>NZ_CP050451.1 GCF_014171595.1 Massilia sp. Se16.2.3
CCAGCACGTTGCCGAGCTGCTTCTTGATCGTCGTCTTGCCGGCGATGAGTTCTTCTGCGACATCCATTTCCGGCAGCAAATTCAGCACGATCGGCGTGCCCGGCTGCCAGTAGCTGGAAATCTGCAGGATGGCCGGGCCCGACAGGCCGCGGTGGGTGAACAGCAGGTCTTCGCGGAAATGACCTTTCTTCGCGTTCTTGCCCTTGCCGGAACCCGTGCTCACTTCCACTTCGAGCGCGATGCCGGCCAGCGGCACGAAGGGCGCCCAGCTGGGGCCGTCGAAGGTGAGCGGCACCAGGCCCGGACGCGGCTCGACCAGTGGCAGGCCGAACTGGGTTGCGATGCGATAGCCGAGGTCGGTAGCGCCAATCTTCGGGATCGACAGGCCGCCGGTGGCGATGACGACACTGCTCGCCTCGATCTCGCCGTGGTCGGTGGCGACAACGAAGCCTTCCTCCACTTTTGATACCGACTCGACCTTGCAAGGCATGCGCCAGTTGACGCCGCCCTTCTCGCATTCGCTTTTCAGCATGGCGATGATCTGCTCGCTCGACTCGTCGCAGAAGAGTTGTCCGCGGTGCTTCTCATGATGGGCGATACGGTATTTTTTCACCAGCGCGAGAAAGTCCTGGGCCGTATAGCGCGACAGCGCGCTCTTGCAGAAGTGCGGATTCTCGGACAGGAAGTGCTGCGGCGCTGCATTGATGTTTGTGAAATTGCAGCGGCCGCCGCCGGAAATACGGATCTTCTCGGCCAGTTTTTCGGCGTGGTCGATCAGCATCACGCGTTTGCCGCGCTGGGCTGCCACCGCCGCGCACATCATCCCGGCGGCACCTGCGCCGATTACCGCTACATCGTATTGCTTTGCCATGCTCATCCCGCCCTGCGTTGCGCCAAACCTGCCATTGTAAACGCTGGGGGTGCGGCTGGGCTAGCGGGTTGGAAATTGAGGGGCGCAGCACAACGGCGTCAGGTACACGAACGGGCGGGCGCTAGCTGTCGTCGGCGCGGCGCACGTCGAGATCGCGTCCATTCAACACGGTGCCATCGCGTTCGATCTTGATGACATGCATGCCGGTATCGACCATGTTCAGGCGCTTGAGCTGGGCCGGGTCGATGCGCAGGAAATACTCGCCGGGCAGGATGCCGGTCATGACGTAATAGCCATCGGCGGCGCTGGTCATGCTGGCCACCACCTTGCGCGACCCGTCCACCAGTTCCAGCTTCAGGTCGCCGATCGGACGGCGCGCGCCGTTCGCGAACAAATAGGTGGTACCGTCGACCTCGCCCGTCACGGCCACGGCGAATTCCACCTGGCTGACCTTGCCCGGCCGCGGCACGATGCGCACGCCTTTGATTTGCGATTGCCACTGCGGGTCTTCCAGGGTATCCGGGTCGATGCCGATATCGGTGTGCTGGTTGGCCGGCAGCCGCCCCAGGTAGGCCAGGCCGGCGGCGTCGGTGCGCACGCCATAGTTGGCGCCGTTGACGGTAAAGCCGGCGCCCTTGATGGCTTCGTCCGTTCCGTCCATCGTGCCGTTCAAGTTCTTGTCGAGGAAGACGCGGACCGAGGCGGCGCCCGTGTTCGCCATCGGCTGGGCCTCGGTCATCAGGCGCCCCGCGCGTGGCTCCAGCCCCATCGCCATGAAGAACTGCAGTCCCAGGCCATAGTCGTGGCGATTGGTCACAAAACCGTTCACCCCGAGGCCATAGCTGCCCAGGCTTTTATTCAGTGCAGCGTTCACGCGCACTTCGCGCTCCTGGAACATGCGCGCCAGGCCCAGGTTCAGCAGGTAGCCGTCTGCCATATAGTAATCGGCCGACACGGCGGCGCTGCCGAGGCGGGCCTCCGGCGCCAGCGTGTACTGCAGCTGGCCGGCCAGGCCGATGCCGGCCACCCTGCGGCTGAGCTGCAACAGGCCGTCGGCGCGGCGGGTACCGGCGAGCGATTGCCAGCGCAGCGCGTTGGTGAGCGCGGTGCCCTCGCGGAAGGCCGACAGCCGCCCCTGCACTTCGCGGTTCTCGACGCCGGAGGCGAGCACGTCGCGCCGCAGTTGCAGCGACAGCGGAAAGAAATTGGCCGCGCCCACCGTCAGCACGCCTTCGGCGCGCAGCTCGTCGCGGGTGCGGACCGGGTCGCTGCTCGGCAGGAAGAATTCGCTAGTGAAATCATCCAGCCGGGCGCGGCTGGCTGAGAGCGCGACGTTGCCGACCCGTGTCTTCAGCCCCAGCTGGGCCAGCTTGCCGCCGTCCTTGGCCTTTACCGCGTCGGCGGTCGCGATGATGCTTTTTGTAGTAGCCGCGCAAGCCGGCGTTGGCATAGCTGCGCGTAGTACCGGACAGCGGCAGGCGCTGCCAGCCGCCGACCGCGTTCAGGTGCGCGTTCACGCCCCACTCGAACTGGGCCAGCGCGCGCTCGCGTCCCTGCAGGTCACGGTGGGCACCGACGTCGTAATAGAGTGCGCCGCGCGGCAGCGCCGACTGCTCCAGCAGGAAGGATTGGCGCTCGACCCGGGTCTGGCCCAGCGGCCCATGGAACACCAGCCGGAATTCATTCGGCCCATAGGCCAGCGGCTGGTCCTCGAAGCTGTACTTGCCGGTCGGCCCGGATTGCTGGAAACCGACCAGCGCTTCGTTGTAATAGAGCTCGACGTCCCAGCCGGGCGGCAATGCGCCCTGCAGGGTGTGGCGGTCGAAACTGGTCGGCTGGTCGAGCGGGCGGTTGCTGAGCATGGCACCGTTGCCGGTCGGGCTGCTGATCGAAATGTTCGCCACGCTGGGCAGGGGCACGCTGCCGAACAGCACGCTGCGCGCCCCGGGGGCCCCAGCAGGCCGCCGTCGGGGTCGTTGCGCCCCAGCGTCAGGCGCAGCCCGGACGAGGGATCGTGGCGGTTGTGGCTGGCGTACAGCGCCGCCTCCATCCCGAGCAGGTCAGTGGTGAGATAAGCGGTATAGCTTGCCTCGTTCTGGCGCCGGCCATCCCGCCTGTCGGTTGCCACGCCGAACGTCTGGTCCACGAAAGGCATATCGGCCAGGCGGTGGGGCGTGGCCAGGCGCGGGTAGCCGGGGTCGATATAGCCGCCGGGAGTGCCCGGCAGGCTGCCGCGCTCGCGCCGGGCCAGGCGCGCCTGCAAGGGCAGCTGTTCGCGCGGGCGTACCTTCAAGGCCAGGTTCGACATGTCGAGATCGAAGTCGACCGGCAGCCAGCGCGCCAGCAACTGGCTGGCCACGTAGATCTCGTCGGGCTGGAGCTTGATGTGGGCGCGGTCGAGGGTTTCGTGGCGGCCGGCAATGTTGAGCGCGCCATTCGGCACGTCGAGGCTGAAATTGCGCTCTTCAGTAAGGATATAACCGCTGGCACGTCCTTCCCCGGGCGTGACGCGGATGGCCAGGGTCAACAGGCGCGCCATTTCGCCCAGCGGCAGGTAGATGTTGCGGCCGAGCTCGTAAGCGGTGACGGCATCGGACAGCACCTGGTTGCCGAGACGTACTTCGAGCAGGACCAGATTGGCTTCGCTTTGCTGGGCCGGCGCGGCCGCGGCCAGCTGGACGAACGCCGGCGCCACCGGCAGCAGCACCAGCACCGCACGCATCACACCTGTTCGGCATGTCCCCATGGAACGCGAATACAGTTGACTTGCCAAAATATTGCCGGAAGAAACAGGTGCCGGATAGCTGGTGGATTTGTCAGGCACGCCGGCCAAGCTTCAGGCGTGCCTTGGAGCCGCGTCAAGGCAGGTTCAGGCTGGCCTCGGCCAGCAGCTTGCCGCCGGCCTCGGGCCGGTCGCGGTAACTCACCTGCAGGGTGCCACCGGCCAGCGCCAGGCCGGCCGGCACCTGCAGCGGCAGGCTGGCCTTGCGCACCCGGTTCGGCGTGTAGACGGCGATGCCGCCGACCTGGGCCAGGTTCACCGGTGTACCGTTCTTCGGCATGAAGCTGACGTGGATGTCGCCGTACACCGAGCTGTTGCCCTCGCGCTCGAACTGCAGCGCGAGTACGAATTGGCGCGCGTCTTCCTTGCGCAGGGCCAGGCCGGTCAGCTTGACGTCGACGCCGGTGTTGCCGTGACGAACGATCACGGGGACCGAGGCGCCCACCAGCGCGTTCATCACGACGCCGATCTGGGTGCCGCCGGCAGCCTGGTTCTCGATACTGGTATTGCCCTCGGCCTCGGGCAGCTTGTCGAATTGCAGGTGCGAGCGGTATTCGCCTTCGGCCAGGTCCGCGGGTTTGCGCAGCATCACGCGCACGGTCTGGGCGGTACCCGGCTGCAGGGTGACCTGGCGCGGCGAATAGCGCAGCATCGGGTCAGCGAAGCGCTCGCCCTCGATGGGCGCGTCGGCCGCCTCGAACTGGCCCGCTTCGGTCATGCGCCGGTTCACGAGCGAGATGCGGTAGCTGGCCGCCTTGCTGCCGTTGTTGATCAGTTCGATCTGGGCTGCGCGTGCATTCTTGTCGAACACGATGCGGGTCGGATGCAGCATCAGTTCGGCGCGGACCGGCAGCAGGACCGCCAGCAGCAGGCAGCCCAGCAAGGCGCGCAGCGGTGCGGCGGGAGCGAACGAAAGCGAAAACATCATGGGGTCCTTTCACTGCGCCGCATGGCGATGGCACAGGATTACTGGTAATTGACGATCAGCGAAAAACTGCCGGAATAATTGCCGGGCGCCTGGTTCGGCGCCACGGTCAGGGTAGCACCGACGCCCATCGTGAGGCCGCTGCTGGGGATGGTCTGGATCGACGCCGGCGAACTGACGAAGCTGCCCACCGCCATGCTGTTGGCGCCGCTGGCAAGGCGGGTGCTGCCGTTCGCCGGCAGGGTAATGACGACGGATTTGTTGCCGCTGCCATTGCTGAACTTACTTACGGCAAACGACGCCTGGCCGGCGCTCGGGGAGTTCAGCAGAACGACGCCACCGGTGCGCGAGCGCAGGCCGCCTGGGCCAAGTGTCACGCTGCCGCCGCTGCTGGCGGCGAAGCGGCCAAAGTCCAGGCCGCGGGTATTCGAGAGGTTGACCTGCTGGGCGAACGCCCCGCCGCCGGCTGCGACCAGCAGCACGGGGGCGAGGCAGGTGGAGGCAATGATGCGGGCGCGGGGCATGGTCATCGATGAGAACCCGGGCCCTGGCCGTCAGTTGTACTCGACGGTTGCCGTGACGCTGCCGGTATAGGTGCCGGCCGGCTGGTTGGCGGCAACGGTCAGCACGCCGCCCACGAAGATCGACTGGGCGCCACCGGCCAACGTGCCGGACGACACCGTGCCGGAAGTGATGGCGCTGGCGGTGAGGTCGCTCACCGGGGCATACGCCATCGTGTCCGTACCCGAACTCAGCTGGGTGCCGCTGACCGAGATCGAATAGGTATTGCCGGACTGGCCGGTCACGTTGAACTGGGCAGCGGTGGTGGCGCCGGTCATGCCGGTCACGCCGCCCGAAACGCCACGGGTGCCGTTCGGGCTGAGCGTGACCGAACCGGCGGTGGTGCCGACAGCGAAGCTGCCGAAGGACATCTCGGCAGTCTTGGCAATGGCGATGGGGGCGACGACGACGCCGGTCGAGGTGGCAACGGCGCTGGCCGCGATGGCGCTGCCGGTGGCGGCGACAGCCAGCGCCAGGACGGCGAGGCGGATACCGTGGGAGGTAATGCGTGAGTGCTTGGTCATTCTAGTCATCCTTCACATTTTGGGGGGACCGGCTCGTGGCGGGCCGGACTTGGCATAACGAGACCGAACGCGATGATGTGGATTTGCAGCCTCACCGAATTGCCTTACGGTATCGTTTTGCCATTTTGCAAGAAGCCCCTCGCCTCTTTCTTGCCACAGATCATCATCTGCACAGTCAAGCTGCTTCGATGCGAAAACGAGACAGTGAGGGAAGTTGACCGCGGGAACGCACCTCCACTCTTGAGAAATCGCAAGTGGATGAAGTCCGAACGGAAAGAATCGCTGTCGCGCCGCGCGTGGCGGGGACAGTTCGTTGTAGAAAAGCAGCAGTGAAGGAGCGTGGAGGAAGCGGCGGGCGCGCGGCGGCGCCGCTTTTTCAGGCAGTCGAGGTGCGCAGCGCGCGAGCAGCCTGGGCGCAGGCCGCTACCGGGCCGTGATCGATGGCGGCACCGGCACGTCTCCACGCAGGGCCTGCGCGATCCAGGCCGCGGTGGTGGCGGCGTCGCGCCCGTCCGGCACCTCGGCCAGGTTGTCGACCGGCGCGTCGCGCTCGACGAGCAGGGTACGGGTGCCGCCGTGGAACCAGTCGATCTGCTGGGCGCGGTGCGGGTGGGCGACGGTTTCGCCTTCGGTGCCGCGCATCAGGAAGGCCTCGCCGCGCGCCGCCGGGGCGCTGCTGGTGAAGTATTCGCCCGGGGTCTGCAGGTATTCCGGATGGGTGTGGGACACCAGTCGTAGCGCCGGCCCCTCGAAGGGCTGCAGGATCTTCACCGGGGTGTGCGTGGAATTGCGCACGCCGAGGATGCGGCGCAGCGACAGCATGTGCGCCAGCAGCGGCGCCAGCGTTTCGATGGCCATGAAGGCCGGCCGTGCGCGCGCGAACGCGTCCCGGAGGTCGGCACTGGTGCGCGCTTCGGCCAGGCCCATCTCGGCCAGGATTTCCGCGGTGGTGACGCGGACCAGGGTCATTGCGCACGCCATGCACCAGGACCGGGACGCCTTCGCGCGCCAGCAGCAGCGCCAGCAGCGGCGTCAGGTTGGCGAGCTTGCGCGCGCCGTTGTAGCTGGGGATAAGGACCGGTGCGAAGGCGCCGGGCGGACTGGGGAGCGGCGCGAACGAGCGCTCGGCGGCGTCCATGAAGCCGGCCAGTTCCTCCACGGACTCGCCCTTGATGCGCATGGCGAGCAGGATGGCGCCGAGTTCGAGGTCGGACACGCGGCCCTCGAGCATGGCGCCGTACAGGCTGGCCGCGTCCTCGCGCGACATGCTGCGCGCGCCCTTCTGGCCGCGGCCGATCTCCTTGATGAAACGGGCGGCCGGGAAGTGGTCGGTATCGGTGTGGTCGGTATGCATGGGCGCCAGCTTACACCCTCGGGCGGGATGCGGTGTTTTTGCACAGGGGGCTGCATGGATGCATTTTTGGCGCTACACTCGTCGATCCGAGCCGCCTACCGCACCGCACCATGCTGATCACCCCAGATATCGAAAATACCAACGTCACCTCCTTCGGCCGCATGCCGACGCCGAGCGAGCTGCACGCGCGCCTGCCCCTCTCCGAGCGCGCCTTCACCACCGTCATGGAGGGCCGCGACGCGCTGCGCGATATCCTCGACCGCAAGGACAAGCGCCTGTTCGTCGTCGTCGGTCCCTGCTCGATCCACGATCCGGAAGCGGGCCTGGACTACGCGCGCCGCCTCAAGGCACTGCAGGAAGAAGTGTCCGAGACGATGCTGCTGGTGATGCGCGTGTATTTCGAGAAGCCGCGCACGACCACCGGCTGGAAGGGCTACATCAACGACCCGTTCATGGACGACTCGTTCCAGGTCGACGTCGGCATGGAGCGCGCACGCCAGTTCCTGATCGATGTCTGCGAACTCGGCCTGCCGACCGCCACCGAAGCGCTCGACCCGATCTCGCCGCAATACCTGGGCGACCTGATCGCCTGGACCGCGATTGGCGCGCGTACGACCGAATCGCAGACCCACCGCGAGATGTCCTCGGGCCTGTCGACGCCCGTCGGCTTCAAGAACGGCACCGACGGCGACGTCAGCATCGCCATCAACGCGGTCCTGTCTTCGGCCAATCCGCACGCGTTTTTGGGTATTAACGACAAGGGCACGGTGTCGATCGTGCGCACGCGCGGCAACGCCTATGGCCACGTGGTGCTGCGCGGCGGCGGCGACCGCCCGAACTACGACTCGGTCTCGGTGACGATCGCCGAGCAGGCCCTGGTCAAGGCGAAACTGCCGGCCAACCTGGTGGTGGACTGCTCGCATGCGAACAGCTACAAGAAGCCGGAGCTGCAGCCTCTGGTCATGTCGGATGTGATCCAGCAGATCAGGCATGGCAACAAGTCGCTGGTGGGCGTGATGATCGAATCGAACATCGTGGCCGGCAACCAGCCGATTCCGAGCGACCTGACGCAGCTGAAGTACGGCTGCTCGGTGACGGACGGCTGCATCGGCTGGGACGATACGGTGGCGATGCTGCGCGGCGCACACAAGGAGCTGCTGCAGCGTCCATAAGGTGTTGTAGCCGTAGGGTGGGCTCTCGAGCCCACGCGGTTGTACCGTTGCGTTCCACCGATGTGTCTTCTGCCCTGATGACCAGGCGAACGTAGGGTGGAGTCCTGACTCCACGCGGTTGTACGGTCGCGCTCCACCACGATGACGCCTGGCCGCGGTATGCGGAGGGATCGGTCTTGACGGCCATGTCGACACGGATTAGGCGATGATCCCGCGTGGGCGGAGCCCACCCTACGGTTCCGGTCGAACCACGGTCTCGGCCTCGCGCTCCGGCGCCACCCGTCCACCTGCTTTACAATGCTGTATTCCGCTTCCCCCTTCCGGCTTTCCCCATGATTGTTCTCGGCGTCGAATCCTCCTGCGATGAAACCGGCCTGGCTCTGTACGATACCGAGCGCGGGCTGCTGTCCCATGCCCTGCATTCGCAGGTCGCCATGCACGAGGAGTATGGCGGCGTGGTGCCGGAACTGGCTTCGCGCGACCATATCCGGCGCGCCCTGCCCCTGCTCCAGCAGACCCTCGACAAGGCCGGCATCGCCAAGGCCGACATCGACGCCGTCGCCTATACCCAGGGTCCGGGCCTGGCCGGTGCGCTGCTGGTCGGCTCCTCGGTCGCCTGCAGCCTGGCGCTGGCGCTGGATAAACCCGTGCTCGGCGTGCACCACCTGGAAGGCCACCTGCTCTCGCCGCTGCTGGCGTCCGAACGTCCGGACTTTCCCTTCATCGCCCTCCTGGTCTCGGGCGGCCACACCCAGCTGATGCGCGTCGATGGCGTCGGCCGCTACACGCTGCTGGGCGAGACACTGGACGACGCCGCCGGCGAAGCCTTCGACAAATCGGCCAAGCTGCTCGGCCTGGGCTATCCGGGCGGGCCGGCAATTTCGCGCCTGGCCGAATTCGGCGACCCCAGCGCCTACACCCTGCCGCGTCCGATGCTGCACACGAAGGACTTCAACTTCAGCTTCTCGGGCCTCAAAACGGCCGTGCTCACCGTGGTGAAGAACCATGAGGAAAAGGTGGTGGCGAACATCTGCGAACAGGACAAGGCGAACATCGCACGCGGCTTCGTCGACGCCATCGTCGAGGTCTTGACCGCCAAGTGCGTCAACGCGCTGCGCCACACGGGCCTGAAGCGCCTGGTGATCGCCGGCGGCGTCGGCGCCAACGCCCAGCTGCGCGCTTCCTTGAATGCGGCAGCGGCCAAGCGCAAGTTCCGCGTGTTCTATCCGGAACTCGAGTTCTGCACCGATAACGGCGCCATGATCGCCTTCGCAGGCGCCCTGCGCCTGGAGAAAAATCCTGCCCTGGCAACGCGCGATTATGCCTTCAATGTGCGGCCGCGCTGGCCGCTGGACGAGCTCGAAGCAGCCTGAAACACGGCCGGAACAGGCTCCTGATTTTGTGAACTTGCAACGCTGACATCGATCCTACCGTGTGACCGCCGGCTGCCAAAGATGGCAATATCGGGCGGTTCAGTTTTCGGAGGTCCTACATGCGCGTTGTAAGCTGGAACATTCATTGGGGCTGTGGGAAGGACGGGCGCATCCGCATCCACGCAATCATCGATGTCCTACGCAAGCTCAATCCGGACGTCATCTGCCTGCAGGAAGTGGCAGCGAATCACCCGGAACTCGAAGGCAGTGCCACCGCCAACCAGTTCAAGCAACTGGCCGGCGCCTTTGGCGGCTTCCACGCGATCGAGCACGCCCCCAGCGAAATCTACCGCAACAATGTTCCCCGCCTGTTCGGCAACCTGATCCTCTCGAAATACCGCATCACGCAAGTCCAGCGCCACATGCTGCCCTGGCCGGCCGACCCGGGCCGACCCGGCATGCCGCGCGGCGCCCTCGACGTCGTGCTCGACGCACCGGGCGCCAAGCTGCGCCTGGTCACCACCCACCTGGAGTACTACTCGCCGCTGCAGCGCATGGCGCAGGTGCAGCGCCTGCGCGAATTGCACGCCGAAGCGAGCGCACGCGCACGCAGCTTCACCGTCCATCCCGAGTTGGACGCCCCCTACCAGCTCGGCGAACGGCCTGCCGCGGCCATCTATTGCGGCGACTTCAACATGGCGCCGGGCGATGCCGATTACCAGGCGCTGGTGGCGCCACTTCCGGACGGCGCGCCGGCACTGGTGGATGCCTGGACCGCCCGCCATCCCGACCACGCGCGCGCGCCAACCGCCGGGCTGCACGGCTACCCGTGGCCCGAAAAGCCTGACTGCTACGATTATTTTTTCGTGACGGAAGACCTGGCACGGCGCGTGGCCTCGGTCGAGGTGCAGCTGGAGACGGCGGCATCGGATCACCAGCCGGTCATCATGGAGCTCATTCCGGGAAGCAGCGCGGCGTAGGGTAGGCGGCTCGACCCTGACTGGTGCGCCACGTCGTCTTGTGCGCCGCCTACGCGTTCAACCCATGTCCGCCACCACGCCGCCCTGCAAGAAGCCTGACGTAAAGTCGCAACATGGATGAGGCACAGGCAGGCGCCCGGTATTTCGCACGATGTTTGAACGCGTAGGCGGCGCCCCCGCCCTCACCGATCACGCGTTCCTAGCCTAGCCGCCTACCCTACGCCAATCACACCAGCGGCGTTTCGCCTTGCGCCGCAATCTCGCGCAGCGCACGTTCGAACACCTCCGGCGGCTGCCCGCCCGAAATCAGGTGGCGCTGGTTGATGATCACCGCCGGGACCGAGCGGATGCCGGCGCGCTGGAAGAACAATTCCGTCTCGCGCACTTCGTCGGCGTATTCGCCGCTGTCGAGGATGCGTTGCGCTTCGGTGGTGTCCAGGCCCACCTGGCCGGCCACGCGCACCAGCAGCTCGCGCGAGCTCGGGTCTTCGCAGTGGGTGAAATAGGCTTCGAACAGGGCCAGTTTCAGCGCATGCTGGCGGCCCTGCCCTTCGGCCCAATGCAGCAGGCGGTGGGCGTCGAAGGTGTTGTAGATGCGGCCGCGGCGCGCCATGTCGAAGGAAAAACCAACCGCTTCGCCGCGCTGGCGAATCTGTTCGCGCGAGGCGATCTGCTGCTCGAGCGTGGCACCGTATTTTTCGCCGATGTGTTCGACGATGTCCTGGCCTTCGGGGCCCATGTCCGGGTTCAGCTCGAAGGGCTGGAAATGCAGCTCGGCGCTGACCTCGGGCGCCACGCGCTCGAGCGCCTGCTCCAGCGACTTGAGGCCGATCGCGCACCATGGGCACGACACGTCCGACACGAAATCAATCCTCAGTTGCTTGCTCACGGGGGCACCACCTTCTCTCATCAATGCCGGCGCACGGCGCGCTGGTTTTACGGGATATGGGGATGCTTGCGCAAGAATCAACAGCGAGGCGTAGGGTGGACGGCTGCACTGCTTACGAAGCGTCGAGGCGACTGGTGCGCCGTCCACGCGTTCAACCGTCCCATGAAACCTCGCGACAGATCAGCCGATGGCTGAACGCGTGGACGGGGGACCCGCCCACCCTACGTTCACGCCAACGTCATTTCTTCTTCGCCCCGCCCGCCTTGCTGCCGATCCGCGACTCCTTGCCGGCGATCAGGTTGCCGATATTCGTGCTGTGCCGATACAGCAGCAGCGAGCTCATGGCGACGACGGCGAACAGGATCTCGTCCACGCCGAACAGCAGGCCGTAGTAGAACGGCGCAAAGATGGCAGCGATCAGGGCGGCCAGCGAGGAATAGCGGAAGGCGTAGGCGACCACCAGCCAGGTCACCAGGGTCGCCAGGCCCAGCCAGACGTTCAGGCCGAGCAGCACGCCGAGGGCCGTCGCCACGCCCTTGCCGCCGACGAAGCGGAAGAACACGGGCCACAGGTGACCGAGGAAGACGGCGATCGACACCAGGGCAATACCGCCGTCGTCAAGGCCGAAACGGGGGCCGAATGTCACCGCCAGCCAGACCGCCAGCCAGCCCTTGGCGCCGTCGCCGATCAGGGTGGCAATCGCCGCCTTCTTGCTGCCGCTGCGCAGCACATTGGTGGCGCCCGGGTTTTTCGAGCCGTAGGTGCGCGGGTCGGACAGGCCGAACAGGCGGCTCATCACGACGGCAAAGGAAATCGAGCCGATCAGGTAGGCGGCAACGACGGCGATCAGTGTGTTCATGGTGTCTCTCGTTATGTGTAGCTGGGTCCCGTTTGGCGGGCTCGTGAATATACACTAGCCTGTTGCCCTACGGCTAGTCAGTCAGCCAGCGCACATTGCACGGCTTTGGCACCCAGAACGTCCGTCAACACGGCGGGCGCGATGCCGACCAGGTAGCCGCGGCGGCCGCCATTGATATAGATTTTTTCGAGCGCGAGGATGCTCGCCTCGACGTAGACCGGCATCGCCTTGCGCGTGCCGAAAGGAGAGGTACCTCCGACCAGGTAGCCCGAATGGCGCTGCGCCACCTCCGGCTTGCAGGGCTTTACCTTCTTGCAGGGAATCTGGCGCGCCAGCTCCTTGGTCGACACCTTGCAGTCGCCGTGCATCAGCACGATCAGGGGCCGCGCCGCCTCGTCCTGCATGACCAGGGTCTTGACCACGTCGTGTTCGGCCACGCCCAGCGCGCGCGACGACACCGCCGTGCCGCCATGTTCTTCATAGTCATAAGGGTGCTCCGAGAAACCCACCCCATGCTTGCGCAGGAACCCGGTAGCGGGTGTCTCTGACACGTGCTCTTTCTTGGCCATGCGTGATACGCTAAACACTGGAATAAAGGGTTTCTATTATGCAGCAAGAAATACGCTTTGCCACCTTTAACGTGTGTAACCTGGCGCCGCCGGGCGTGAAGCTGTACGACAACCTGCTACCGACGACGCCCGCCGAATACGAGGCCAAGCTGAACTGGACGGCGCACCAGCTCGACCTGCTCGATGCCGACGTGATCGGCTTCCAGGAGATCTTTTCGCAAGCGACCCTGAAGGAAGTCCTGGCACGCACCAGGCGTTACCGCGAAGCATTCCACATCGGCTTCGATCCCGATCCGGCGGCCATGCGCCTGACGCCCAGCGTGGCGCTGGTGTCGCGCCTGCCGCTGGCCGCCCCGGCGATGCAGATGTTCGAATTCCCGCGTGGCATCGAGCTTCCCGTGGGCAGCCGCGACGCCGCCCGTTTCACCCGCGCGCCGCTGCATGCCGTGATCGAACTCACGCCCGACGTGCGCGTCGACGTCGTCGTCGTGCACCTGAAGTCGCGCCGCCCCGACTACCGCACCGGCGACACCGGCGAAGACCCGGACCCTGTACGCGCTCGCCTGCCTGCGCTCGCTGATCCGGCGCGGCACCGAGGCGGCCGCGCTGCGCGTGCTGCTGACCGAAATGGGCCGCGCCAACCGCCGCCCGCGCGTGGTGCTGGGCGACTTCAACGACGTCGCCGACTCCGTCACCACCAGCATCGTGCTGGGGGCCGGTACCCCGCTGGCCGACCGCCTGTACGACGCCACCGGCGTGCAGCGCCGGCTCGACCATGCGCGCAACCCGGGCTTTCCAGCGTGCACGAAGGCCATTACTCGACCATCGACCACATCCTCGTTTCCGAGGAATTCAATGCCGCCCTGCCCAGCGCCATCGGCGAGGTGCTGGAAGTGCTCTACCTGAACGACCACCTCGACCTGGCCTTGCCGGAAGCCTCCGACCACGGCCAGGTGCTGGCGCGCATCCGCCTGTTCGACGAGGCACGCGGCCAGATGGACGCCGGCTTGTAGCCCGTTTTTGGCGCCGCGCCGGCGCGCCTTCAACCCTGAGGCGCGGCGCCTTCGCGCGCCCGCCACCCTCGCGCACACGTCCTGATGAGCTGGCGCGGGCGGGCTGCGCGCCCGCGCTCCGTCCGCCTTTTCTGCACTTCAGCGTCCCGATTCCACTCTTTGTCGCATTCCGATGGCGGCAAGCCTTGTCAATTCATATAGTCCCACCATGCGCACGGGCTCCGCCTTGCTGGCAAGGTGGAGCACGCGCGCCCTCTCTTCCATCCTGCTCAAACAATACGAACAAGGGCTGCCATGAAAATCGAAACCTTGCCGCTGGCTGCGGGTTCCTCCGCAAGCACCCCTCTTTCCACACGGCGCCGCTGGCGCAAGCCGGCCATTGCCCCGGTCGTGGTGGCCCTTGCCGGCGGCGGCTGGTTTGCGTTTGCCGGCGGCAAGCCGGCGCCCGCTGCTGTCAAGAAGGACGACAAGCCGACCGTTTTCGAACTGGCGCAGAACGACGTGGTGACGGTGGAAGCGCGCGAACTGGCGCAGCGCCTGCCACTGTCGGGTTCGCTCGCACCGCTGGCCCAGGCCACCGTCAAGTCGAAGGTGTCGGGCGTGGTGCTGGAAACAGGCGTGCGCGAAGGCATGAGCGTGACGGCGGGCCAGGTCATCGCGCGCCTGATTGATGCCGATGCGCGCGCCAGGGTCGCCCAGCAGCAGGCCATGCTCAAGGAAGCGAACGCGCGGCTGGCATTGGCAACGAAGAACGAAGCCAACAGCCGCGCCCTGCTCGACCAGAAATACATTTCGCAAAACTCCTTCGACACGACCCGCAACAGCGTCGAGCTGGCCCAGGCCGCGGTGGACGCCGCGCGTGCCCAGCTCGACCTGGCACGCATCGCGCTGAACGACACCGCGATCCGCGCGCCGCTGTCCGGCGTGGTCAGCAAGCGTTTCGTGCAAGCCGGCGAAAAACTGTCCCCGGACAGCCCGGTCATGAGCATCGTCGACCTCGAGCACCTGACGCTCGACGCCCGGTGCCGGCCTCCGACATCCCGCGCGTGCAGGTCGGCCAGGAAGTGCGCTTCCGCGTCGACGGCTTCGACAAGCGCGACTTCACCGGCAAGGTGGCGCGCATCAATCCTGCCACCGAGGCCGGCTCGCGCTCGATGCTGGTGTATATCAGCGTGGCCAATCCCGGCAACCTGCTGCGCGCCGGCATGTTCGCCAAGGGCGAGATCACCACCGAGAAAACCGCCACGCGGCCGATCGTGCCGCTGGCCGCGCTGCGCAAGGATGGCGAGCGTGACGTGGTCTACCGCGTCGATGGCGGCAAGGTGGCGGTGCAACCGGTCCAGCTGGGCATGCGCAACGAGGACGATGGCCTGGCCGAGGTGACCGCCGGCCTGGACGCAGGCGCCGTGCTGCTGGCGGTGCCGCTCGATGGCATCAAGCCGGGCAGTGCCGTGAAGCTGCCGGGAGCGTCAACCGGTGCCCCGGCGCCGGTGGAAGCGAATCGCGCCCCTTCTTCCCTTGCGAAGAAGGACTGAGCCATGTGGATCACCAAAGTCAGCATCCGCCACCCCGTCTTCGCCACCATGGTCATGGTCGGCCTGATGGTGCTCGGCCTGTTCTCGTACCGCACGCTGGGCGTGGAGAGCATGCCGAACGTCGATATCCCCCATGCCTGGGTCGAGACCCGCTATCCCGGCGCCTCACCCGAGCAGGTCGAGAACGACGTCACCCGGCCGATCGAGGAAGTCATCAACACGGTCAGCGGCATCAAGAACATCCGCAGCAACTCCTGGGAAGGCCGCAGCGGCGTGTCGGTCGAATTCCACATCGCCACCAACATGGACAAGGCGATGCAGGACCTGCGCGACAAGGTGGCGCGCGTGCGTCCGACCTTCCCGAAGGAGGTCAAGGAACCCTTCCTGATCCGCGCCGACGGCGAGAACCAGCAGCCGGTGGTGCGCCTGTCGGTCACCTCGAACGGGCGTGATTTGCGCGCGTTGTCGACGCTGGCCGAGCAGGTGATCGTGAAACGCCTGCAGAGCGTGGCCGGCGTGGGCGAAGTGCGTACCGGGGGCATGGCCACGCGCCAGGTGCTGGTGAACGTCAAACCGGAGCAGCTGCGCAGCCAGAACATCGGCATCGACGAGGTACTGCGCGCGATCCAGGCCACGAATGCCAATCTGCCGGCCGGCAACCTGCAGTACGGCGCCGCCGAGCGCCTCGTGCGGGTGGAAGGCATGATGCGCGAGGCGCGCGAATTCAACAACATCATCGTGGCACGCCGCGCCAGCGGCCCGGTCTACCTGTCGCAGGTGGCCGACGTGGTCGACGGCGAACGCGAAGAGACCTCGATCTCGCGCGTGAACGGCGTGCGCGCCGTCTCGCTCGACATCACCAAGGTGCAGGACGCCAATACCGTGCAGGTCGGCACCGGCATCATCAAGATGGTCGAGGAGCTGCGCAAGACCATGCCGGCCGACGTGAAATTCCGCGTGATGGACGACCAGTCGACCACGGTCCAGCAGCAGCTCGACAACGTCAAGCGCACCATCATCGAAGGCGCACTGCTAACGATGGTGATCGTCTTCCTGTTCCTGCACTCCTGGCGCAGCACGGTGATTACCGGCCTGACGCTGCCGATCTCGGTGCTCGCTTCCTTCATCGCGATGCGCTACTTCGGCTTCACGCTGAATTTCCTGACCCTGATGGCCCTTTCCTTGTGCATTGGCCTCCTGATCGATGACGCCATCGTCGTGCGCGAGAACATCGTGCGCCACCTGGGCATGGGCAAGAGCCACCTGCGCGCCGCCGAGGAAGGCACGAGCGAGATCGGCCTGGCCGTGATGGCCACGACCTTCGCGATCGTCGCCGTGTTCGTGCCGATCGCCTTCATGGATGGCCTCATCGGCCGCTTCTTCCTGCAGTTCGGCGTGACCGTGGCCGTGGCGGTGCTGGTGTCGCTGTTCGTGAGCTTCACGCTCGACCCGATGCTGTCCTCGGTGTGGCCGGATCCGGTAAAGGACCGCTTCAAGTACGCCCCCTGGCTGGGACGCATCATGGCGAAGATCGAGGTCGGTATCGAGCACGTGCACGGCTGGTATGGCCAGGTGCTGGCGCTGGCCCTGCGCTGGCGCAAGACCACCCTGGCGCTGGCCTTCGGCATCTTCGCCGGCAGCCTGATGCTGGTGCCGATGATCGGCGGCGAGTTCGCCCCGAAAACCGACAACGGCTTCATCGAGATGCAGTTCAAGACCCCGGTCGGATCGAGCCTGGCCTACACCGACGGCAAGGTGAAGCAGGTGGAGGACGTGCTGCGCAGCTATCCGGAAATCGAGGCGATCAGCAGCAACATCGGCCAGGACGAAGGCCACAACAATGCCCATGTCATCCTGAAACTCACCGATGTGAAAAAGACGCACCGCCGTTCGCAGGAAGAGATGGAATCGGTGATTCGCGCACGCTTGTCCTCGATTGCGGGCATCACGATGTCGGTCGGTAACAAGCCGATCTTCATCGCGATTCTCGGCCGCGACGAGGCCAAGCTCGATGCGGTCGCTCACAAGCTGATGGACAAGATGCGGGCGATCAAGGGCGTGGCCGACCTTGAATACAGCCAGGAAGGCGCGAATCCGGCGACCGTCATCAAGATCAACAATGAACTGGCAAGCGATCTCGGTTTGTCGGTGCAGCAGATCGGCGCGGCGCTGCGTCCTTTCGTCGGCGGCGACCAGATCAGCCACTGGCTGGCACCGGACGGCCAGAACTATGAAGTCAACGTGCAGTTGCCGAGGAGTGGCCGCCAGAAGGTGGCGGATTTGGCCGACCTGTCGCTGGCCTCGAACAAGGTCGACGCCGCCGGCAACCCGATCATGGTGCCGCTGCGCCAGGTGGTCGAGTTCGTGCCTTCGTTCAGCCCGCAGGTGCTCAAGCGCCAGGCCCTGGAGCGCCGCGTGGCGATCTACGCCGGTGTGGAAGGCCGCCCGTCGGGCGACGTCAACAGCGACATCGACAAGGCGATGAAATCGATCGAACTGCCCGAAGGCGTGCGCTTCGACGTCGGCGGCGACGCCCAGCAGATGGCGGAAACGATGGCCAACTTCGGCTCGGCCATCGTCATTGCCATCATCTTCATCTACCTGGTGCTGGCCTCCCAGTTCGGCTCCTTCCTGCAGCCGATCGCCATCATGATGTCGCTGCCGATGTCGCTCATCGGCGTGCTGATTGCGCTCCTGGCGACGGGCACCACGCTGAACGTGTTCTCGGTGATCGGCGTGGTGATGCTGATGGGCCTGGTGACGAAGAACGCGATCCTGCTGGTGGACTTCGCCAACCACGGCCAGCGCGAGGGCAAAGCCCAGTTCGCGGCCATCCTGGAAGCGGGGCAAGTACGCCTGCGGCCGATCCTGATGACGACGCTGGCGATGATCTTCGGCATGCTGCCGATGGCGATCGGCGCCGGCGACGGCGGCGAAACCCAGGCACCGATGGGCCGCGCGGTGATCGGCGGCGTGATCACGTCAACCCTCTTGACGCTGGTAGTGGTGCCGGTGGCCTACAGCTACCTCGACAGCTTCGGCAAGCGCGCACGGCGCTGGTTTGCCAAGGGGCATGAGGAGGTGGGAAGCGACATCGCGCCGATCATGGCGAAAGAGTCGGCTTGACGTAGGGTGGGCGCCCCGTGCCCACGCCGAACGCGCCGCAGTGTTGGCTTCCTTCGAAGCGAACACTGCGGCGCGTTATCGTCATTCAGAACGTAGGGTGGGCACTGTCGCCGCAGTGCATGCTTGAGCTGAACGCGTAGGCGGCGCGGAGGCCGCAGGACCGCACCGCGCCCGGTGTAGCCGCCTACCCTACGGCGTTTGCGTCTCCTGCGCATCCGCACTCACCTCGGCCTCGTCCTCGTCCCCTCCCTCTTCACCCTGCTCTACGCCAGCCCCCTGCGGATTGTTTTTTGCTTCCGCCTTGCGCCTGGCTTTTTCTTCCGCCTTGCGTTTCTTTTCCAGTTCCCGTTGCCGCTTCTCGTACGAAAAGTTGGTTTTGGCCATGATTACCTCTTGTGACTTGAAAGGAGTAGTGCGCGACTATTATGCGCCAGTTAAGCTTGCGGCATTTGAATTAACCCCGTGGATGGTGGCGCGCATGCAGGTGCTTCAGGCGCTCGCGCGCAACATGGGTGTAGATCTGTGTGGTCGAAATGTCCGAATGGCCCAGCAGTAATTGCACCACGCGCAGGTCGGCGCCATGGTTCAGCAGGTGGGTGGCGAATGCATGGCGCAGCGTGTGCGGCGACAGCGGCGCCTTGATGCCCGCCTTCAATGCATGCTTCTTGATCAGGATCCAGAACATCTGGCGCGTCATCGGCCCGCCCCTGCCGGTCACGAACAGGGCGTCGTCGACCTGGCCGTTCAGGATGATGCCGCGCGCATCCTTCAGGTAGCGCTCGATCCAGGTGCGCGCCTCTTCGCCGAAGGGTACCAGGCGCGTCTTCGCCCCCTTGCCGGTAATGCGCAGCACGCCATCGTTCAGGCTGAGTTCGACCACTTTCAAGGCCACCAGTTCCGATACGCGCAAGCCGCTCGCGTACATCAGTTCGAGCATGGTGCGCTCGCGCAGGCCGAGCGGGGTCGACACGTCGGGCGCCGCCAGCAGCGCCTCGACCTGGGACTCGCTGAGCGTGTGCACGAAGCGGGTCTGGCTGGCGCGCGCTGGCCATGTTCAGGCAGGGGTCTTCGGCCACCTGGCCGCGCCGCAGCGCCAGCTGGTAGAAGCGCTTTAGCACCGACAGCCGCCGGTTCGCCGTGCTCGGCTTGGTGTCAGGGTGGCGTTCGGCGAAATAGGCGGCCAGGTCCGGTGCGGCGGCCGCCAGCAGGCCGCGTCCGGGACGCTTGCTTTCCAGCCAGCCGGCGAACAGGCGCAGGTCGCGGCGGTAGGCGTCGAGCGAGTTCTTCGCCAGGCCCTGCTCGAGCCATAGCGTGTCGCAGAACTCGTCGATCAATCCCAGATCGACTGCTGCTGCCATGGGGATGCGGTGGCGCCTTCGTGACGCAGCAGCCAGCGCTTGACCGACAGGTGAAAACCGTTCTCGTCGTCGTTGCTGGCAAAGCCGCCCAGTCCCGCGGCCGCCGTCACGCGGTGGCAGGGGGATGACGAGCGGGAACCAGTTGGCGCCGCAGGCCTGGCCGACCGCGCGTGGGGCCGAGCCAATTTCCTTGGCGATGTTGCCGTAGGTGCGAACGGTACCGCGCGGGATCGCGCTGATCGCGTCCCCACGCGTTTCTGGAAGGCGCTGCCGGCCTCGAACAGCGGCAGCTCGAAACGGAAGTCCGGGTCGCGCAGGTAGGCTTCGACCTGGCGCGCGGCCGCTTCCGCCGTCGCGTTCTCGGCTGACTTTTTCCTCGAAGCGCGGCTGCAGGTAGACCAGCTCGCGCAGCCGCTCGCCTTCGGTGCGGACGCCGATCGCGCCGAACGGGGCCGCCACGATGGCGGAAAACAGCTCGCTGCCTTGTTGTGTGCTCATCCCCGCAGTTTACTCCTCGCGCGCGGCCTCCACCACCACTTTTTCGCCTGAGCAATTACTCTTCCGTGGCGGCTGTGTCGCGCAAAAACGTCTATGCTGTGGGCGAGTACGCCTGAAAACGGTATCGGGACAAGGCGCATGCGTGCGCACGCTTGCACAGGGTCTGCAAGCGCAGCGCCGCATGCCGCCGCCGCGATCGGTCAGGCGCTCCATACCGGAGCCGACCCTATGCCGCGTGTCACCCGCATTCTGGCTTTCCTGTTCCTGCTGGGCTGCCTGGCCCAGGCCGGCGCGCAGCCGCGCACGGCGCTGCGGGTCGGCATCCATTCGAACGCCCCCCAAGGTATTCATGGGCGAAGATGGCCAGGCTTCCGGCATCCTGGTCGACCTGCTGCGCGACCTCGCCAGCGCCGAACACTGGACGCTCGAGTTCGTGCCCTGCGAATGGACGGCCTGCCTCGACGCCCCTCGCTGCGGGGCGCATCGACCTGTTGCCCGACGTCGCCTGGTCCGAAGAGCGGGCGCAGCGCTTCGCCTTCCACCGCGTGCCGGCGCTGCACAGCTGGTCGCAGGTGTATGCGCGCCGGGGCAGCGGCATCCGTTCCCTGCCCGACCTGAAGGGGCGCCGCATCGCCGTGCTGGCCGGCTCGGTCCAGGCCCACAACCTGCCCGCGCTGCTGGCCAGCTACGGCGCCGGCGCGGTCCTGCTGCCCGCCGCCTCGCTGGAAGGCGCGTTCGACATGGTCGAAGCGGGCGATGCCGACGCGGTCGCCGCCAACCACTTCTTCGGCGAGATCGAGGCCAAGGCGCACCGCTTCGAGGCCACGCCGGTCGTGTTCCAGCCGGCGCGGCTGTTCTATGCCGCTACCCCGGGACGCCATGCGGCCGTACTCGAGGCCATCGACCGCCACCTCGAGACCTGGACCCAGGACCCGCATTCCGCCTACTTCGCCACCCTGCGGCGCTGGCAGGCCGCCGGCGAACCGGGCGCCATGCCGCCGCTCTTGTGGTGGGTGCTGGCGGCCACGGTGGGCCTGCTGTTGTCGGCCCTGGCCGTGGCCAGCTGGCTGCGCACCGAGGTTGCCGTGCGCACGCGCGAACTGCGCGAGAACGAGCAGAAGCTCACCACCATCCTCGACAGCGTCGATAGCCTCATCTACATCAAGGACCGGGATTCGCGTTACCAGTACGTGAACGGCGCCGTATGCCGCCTGCTGAACCGCCCGGCGCGCTGCATCATCGGCCAGGGTGACGACACCCTGTTCGGGCCGGAAATGGCACGCATGACGCGCGCCGGCGACCTGGCCGTGTTCGAGGAGCACCAGCGCTTCGTCTCGGAAGAACGCATCGGCGACGGGATCTACCACACCACCAAGCTTCCGCTGGTACGCGGCGAAGAGGTGTATGGCCTGTGCGGCATCACCACCAACATCACCCCCAGCAAGCAGGCCGAGGAATCGCTGCGCATCGCCGCCATCGTGTTCCAGTCGGGCGAAGGCATGTGCGTGCTGGGGCCGGACGCGCTGATCGTCGAGGCCAACGAGGCCTTTGGCCGCCTGCACGGCTGCCCGCCGCAGGAGCTTGCCGGCACGCCCCTCCCCGCCTTTTCGCTGGCCCAGGAGGGCGAGGACTACCGCGAACGCATGTGGGATGCCGTGCGCGCCGACCGCAGCTGGCAGGGTGAGGTCTGGACGCGGCGCCGCAACGGCGAGGCCTATCCGGCCTGGCTGACGGTGAGTGCGGTGCGCGACGCCGCCGGGGTGCTGACCAACTTCGTCTGCACCCAGTCCGACATCAGCGCGCAGAAGCAGGCCGACGAGCAGATCGTCCAGCTGGCCTACTTCGATCCGCTCACCAGCCTGCCGAACCGGCGCCTGCTCTACGAGCGCCTGGGCCACTGCCTGCGCCAGCACGGGCGCAACGGGCGCGTCGGCGCCCTGCTCTTCCTCGACATGGACAATTTCAAGGACCTCAACGACAGCCGCGGCCATGTCGTTGGCGACCATTTGCTGCAGCAGGTGGCCGCGCGCCTGCAGACCTGCGCGCGCGAGAGCGATACCGTGGCGCGCCTGGGCGGAGACGAATTCGTGATCCTGCTCGAAGCGGTGGGCGCCGATGACGCGGAAGCGCAGCGCCACGCCGAAACGGTCGGCGAAAAAATCCTGGCCGCGCTGCGCGAGCCTTTCGAGGTAGCCGGCGCCATCTACCATGCCACCTGCAGCATCGGCATCACCCTGTGCAGCGGCCAGGAGCAGCAGCTGGACGACCTGATGCGCCGCGGCGACCTGGCGATGTACGAAGCCAAGCGCCATGGCCGCAATACGCTGCGCCTGTTCGAGCCGTCGATGGAGCTGGAAGTCACCTACCGCACCGTGGTCGAATCCGAGCTGCGTGCCGCCCTGCTCGGTTCCCAGTTCGTGCTGCACTACCGGGGCCAGGTCGACGGCCGCGGCACGCTCACGGGGGCCGAGGCGCTGGTGCGCTGGCAGCATCCGCAGCGTGGGCTGGTCGGCCCGGCCGGCTTCATTGCGATTGCCGAAACTTCCGGCCTGATCCTGCCGCTGGGCCGCTGGGTGCTGCGCACCGCCTGCCAGCAACTGGCGCTGTGGGCCGCCGCGCCCGCCACCGCCCACCTCACCCTGGCCGTGAACGTCAGCGTGCGCCAGTTCCTGCAGCCCGATTTCGTGGCCGAGACCCTGGCCATCCTGCACGAGAGCGGCGCCGACCCGGCGCGCCTGAAGCTCGAGCTGACGGAGACCCTGATGATCGAAGGCGTCGAGGAAACCATCGGCAAAATGCGCGCCCTGCGCGAGCACGGCATCCGCTTCTCGCTCGACGACTTCGGCACCGGCTACTCCTCGCTCAGCTACCTCAAGCGCCTGCCGCTCGACCAGCTGAAAATCGACCAGAGCTTCGTACGCGACGTGCTGGACGACCCGAACGACGCCTCGATCGCGCGCAGCGTGGTGGCGCTGGGCAAATCGCTGGGGTTGGGGATCATTGCGGAAGGGGTGGAAACCGAGGCCCAGCGCTCCTTCCTGGCAGGGATCGGCTGCGACAACTGGCAGGGGTATCTGTTCAGCCGGCCGGTGGATGCCAGGACGCTGGAGGAATTGGCGGCGTGAGAATTTCGTAGGGTGGGCACTCGTGCCCACGCGGTCTCACCGCATGCACGGACGCGGCATCACACCCAGCGATGGGTACATATACCGCCGCGGGCGAGAGTGCGGCAATCATCCGCACGACCGCGTGGGCACAAGTGCCCACCCTACGTTGAGCCAGCGTCAATACAAATCGCACACGCAAAAAAAAGCGCACCGTAAGTGCGCTCTTGAATCATGGTCACGTCCCGGCCGCTAGGCGTACCCGCAGGCTCTGTCGAACGTGTGTCTCCTCACATGATCTCCGGTATGGACTACCGTTTTTTTCTCTGCCCTCCCCAAGACGCGATGTCCGGGCGCCGTGCACCGTATGGGTGCCGACAGCGCTCCATCATAACGCAACTGTGACTTCAAAAGAATAGATTTTTATATACGTTTTTCGAAAATCAATTGTAGATGAGGTTAGGCAGCCACAGCGAAATCGCCGGTACATAGGTCACCAGCAGCAGGAAACCGAGCATCGTCAGCAGCCACGGCATCACCGCCACCGTCAGCTCGGAAATGCCCATCTTCGTGATGCCGGACGCCACGTACAGGTTCAGTCCCACCGGCGGATGGCACATGCCCACTTCCATGTTCACCACGATCAGGATGCCGAAGTGGATCGGGTCGATCCCCAGCTTCATTGCCACCGGGAACAGGATCGGCGCCATGATCAGCACGATCGACGAAGGCTCCATCACGTTACCCGCCAGCAAGAGCAAGATGTTCACCACCAGCAGGAAGCCGATCACGCCCAGGCCCTGGTCGGTCAGCCAGCCGGCCATCTGCTGCGGGATGTTTTCGCTCGTCATCAGGAACGAGAACAGCACGGCGTTCGTGATGATGTACAGCAGCATGGCCGACAGCGCGGCCGAGTCCAGCAGCACCTTGCCGACCTGGGCCAGGCGCAAGTCCTTGTAGACGAAGACGGCGATGATGAAGGCGTACACGGCGGCGATCGCTGCCGCTTCCGTCGGCGTGAAGATGCCGGAATAGATCCCGCCCATCACGATCACGATCAGGAACAGGCCCCAGGCGCTGCGGCGAAAGGCGGTCCAGCGCTCGCCCCAGGTGGCGCGGTTCATGCGCGGGTAGCCGCGCTTTTTCGCGATGACCCAGGTCGTCAGGCCCAGCAGGAAAGCCAGCATCAGGCCCGGCACCACGCCGGCCATGAACAGCTGGCCGACCGAGGTGTTGGTCGTCACCGAATACATCACCATCACGATCGAAGGCGGAATCAGGATGCCGAGCGCGCCCGAAGTGGTAATCACCCCGGCGCCGAAGCGTTTCGGGTAGCCCTGCTTGACCATCGCCGGCAGGATGATGGAACCGATCGCGACCACCGTGGCCGGGCTCGAACCCGACACCGCCGCAAACAGCGCGCAGGCGACGACGCCGGCCAGCGCCAGGCCGCCATGCCAGTGGCCGACCATCGAGGTGGCGAAGCGGATCATGCGCCGCGCCACCCCGCCGTGGGTCAGGAAGTTACCGGCCAGGATGAAGAACGGGATCGCCATGATCTCGAACTTCTCGATGCCGGTGAAGAGCTTCAGGGCCACCGATTCGATCGGCACCGTCGTCATGGTGAACAGGAAGGCGAGCACCGTGAGGCCGAGCGAGATCGAGATCGGCATCCCGGTCAGCATCAACAGCAGCAGCAGGATGAAAATGATGGCCGCGTTCATACGACACCTTTCGAAATCGGCAGGTCGTCGTCATCGAGGCCGCCCAGGCCTTCGACGTGACCATGGTCATGGTGCGGCACTTCGCCGGTGCGCAGGAAGCCCACCGTTACCTGCAGGAAGCGGAAGCACATCAGGTAGGAGCCGAGCGGGACGGCCAGGTAGATGATCCACATCGGCCATTCGAGGTCGGCCGAGGTCTGGTCGGTCTCGGACATGTGCCAGACGAAGTTGGCGCCGAGGGTGCCGACGATGCCGGTAAACAGCGCGCCAGCGAGCAGGCCGAGCACGATGAACTTGGCGCGCCAGCGCTCGTTCAGGCGGTTGACCAGCACGTCGACGCCGACGTGGATGCCGGTGCGCACGCCATAGGCTGCGCCGAATTTCGCCATCCACACGAACATGTAGATGCACAGTTCCTGGGCCCAGCTGGTATTGATCTGGATGAGAAAGTCCTGCATCGCCGGGATCGGCACGCCGGACAGGTAGCGGTGCACCACCGCGATGAAGATGACGATCGTTGCCGCCGCCATCAGGGTCGCGATGATCCACTCTTCGAGTCGATCGAGGTATTTCATGGTGTCTTTCGGATGGGATGGGCAGGCCGCGCGGGCGCGGGCCGCCTGCGCTGCGAGCATGGCGGCGCCGCGATCCCGCCGGGAGCCGCGGCGCCTGCCTGCTTGATGGTACCGCTTACTTCTTCGCCGTCTCGCGGCTGATCGCCTGCACCAGGTCCTTGCCGATGCGGCTTTCCATCTGCTTGTGCACCGGCAGCAGGGCATTGCGCCACTGTGCCTGTTCGGCCGGGGTCGGGTTGTAGATCGTGGTCTTGCCGGCCTTGCGGATGGCTTCCATGGCCAGGTCGTTGTCGCGCTGGGCGATCGCTTTCTCGAAGGTGGTGGCATCGCGCATGGCCTGCTCGAGCTGGCCGCGGATGTCGGCCGGCAGGCCGTCCCAGAACTTCTTGTTGACGATGACGGCGTAGCCCAGGTAACCGTGGTTCGATACCGTCAGGTGCTTCTGCACCTCGTGCATCTTCTGGGTGTACATGTTCGACGGCGGGTTCTCGGTGCCGTCCACCACGCCGGTCTGCAGCGCCTGGTAGACCTCGGAGAAGGCCAGCACCTGCGGGTTGGCGCCGAGCGCACGCATCTGGGCGTCGAGCACCTTCGAGGACTGGATGCGCATTTTCAGGCCGCGGAAATCGGCCGGGGTATGCAGCGGCTTGTTGGCCGACATGATCTTGAAGCCGTTATCCCAGTAAGCCAGCCCCGTGATGCCCTTCGGCTCCAGCTTTTTCAAGAGGCCCTTGCCGATCGGGCCTTCGGTAACCGAGTACAGCGCCGTCTTCGACGGGAAGATGTACGGCAGGTCGAAGGCTTCGAATTCCTTCACGCCGAGCGGGCCGAATTTCGCCAGCGACGGCGCCAGCATCTGCACCGCGCCCAGCTGCAGCGCTTCGAGTTCTTCCTTGTCCTTGTAGAGCTGGCTGTTCGGATACACTTCGACCTTGACGCGGCCGTTCGTCAGCTTCTCGGCTTGCGCCTTGAAGCGCTCGGCGGCCTGGCCTTTCGGCGTATCGGTGGCCACCACGTGGCTGAACTTGATGACGATGGGTGCCTGGGCCCAGGCGGCGTTCATCGACATGGCCACGGCGAAAGCCGCGACGAGCGCTTTGATCTGCATGTTTTGTCTCCTTGACGTTATCGATCACGTTGAATCGCGTATTGTATTCGGCAGTGATGTATTTACCAACGCTGGCGAGTCTGCTTGCCCGCATTTCGCGTTGCAATTGTGGAATTCCACAATAGCATCAGCTTGAGAAACCATCCACGGTAGCGCATGAAAAATCCGTTCAAGTTGCCGCGCCGTGCCCACCTGTCGCGCCCCTGGCGCTGGCTGGTGCCGGTGCTGCTGGTGCTGCTGTTCCTGGCCGTGCTGCTCTGGCTGCCCTGGCAGGCGCGCCAGATGGAGAGCAACGAGCGCCAGGAGCAGCTGATCGCCGACACCCTGTGGGTCGAACAGACGCTGCGCTTCGAACTCGCGCGCAGCGAAGAGGCACTGGCCACGCTCGGCGCCGACCTGGTGGGCACCCCGCCCCCACCCGACGTATTGCGCGCGCGCCTGGCGCAGATGTTCAAGAACGGCCACGAGCTGCGCCGCGTGCTGTGGCTGGACGCGAACGGCCGCGTGCTGGCGCACCATGGCGCCGAGCCGGCGGGGGGGCAGCCTGGACGCGATCGGCCGCGAGACCGACGAGATGGCGCGCCTGACCCGTACCGGCCGCTACACCGAGCCCTATGGCGCAAGCAGCCACGCGCCCGGCCTGGTCGACTACTACCTGCCCCTGTATCGCGAAGCTACCTACGCAGGCAGCATCGTCGCCACCTACAGCCTCAAGATCCTGCTGGACGAGACCGTGCCCGGTGGTTCGCGCAGGACAACGCCCTCTCCCTGCTCGATCGTAACGACGCGATCGTGGCATCGCGGGCCGACGGCGGCCCCGGGCGCGGCGTCTACACGCACCGGCGCGCCCTCGACCTGCCGGGCGCCTCGATCGTGCTGGCCACCGACAGCGTCAAGGGCGCGCCGCGCCTGCTGCCGAACCTGCTGGTCGGCTCTGTCATCGTGCTCGCCCTCGGCCTGCTGCTGAGCCTGCTTACCTTGTGGCGCCACATCTCGCGTCGCCTCGCCGCCGAGGGCGCGCTGCGCCAGCAGATGGCCTTCCGCACGGCGATGGAGAATTCCCTGATGACGGGCTTGCGCGCACGCGACCTGGAAGGACGCGTCACCTATGTCAATAAAGCCTTTTGCCAGATGGTCGGATTGCCGCCGGAAGAACTGCTGGGCAAGAAGCCGCCGATGCCCTACTGGGCGCCGGAAGCGATGGCCGAGTACGAGGAGCGTTTCGCCGCCGTGCTGGCCGGTACCGCCACGCCCCAGTTCGAGACCGTGTTCCAGCGCTCGGACGGCGTGCGCGTGCCGGTGCTCGTGTTCGAGGCGCCCCTGCGCGACAGCCGCGGCGAGCAGACCGGGTGGATGAGTTCCATCCTCGACATCACCGACCGCAAGAAGGCCGAGGAACTCAATCGCCAGCAGCAGGAAAAACTGGAAGCAAGCGCCCGCCTGGCCACCATGGGCGAGATCTCGTCGATGCTGGCGCACGAATTGAACCAGCCGCTGGCGGCGATTTCCAGCTATACCGCAGGCGCCCTGAACGTGCTGGAACGCGCCGACAGTGGCGTGCCGGTCGAACCAAACCTGCTGCGCCGCGCGCTGGAACAGGCGCGCCAGCAGGCCCAGCGCGCCGGCCAGATCATCAAGAGCGTGCACGAGTTCGTGAAAAAGAGCGAACCGCAGCGCGAACAGGTGGAAATCAAGAGCGTGATCGACGGCGTACGCGCCCTCGTCGAGCTGCAGGCGCGCAAATCCTACGTGGCGCTGCAGGTGCACCTGCCGCCGCAGCTGCCGCCGGTGCTGGCCGACCGCCTGATGCTGGAACAGGTGCTGCTGAACCTGACGAGGAACGGCATCGAGGCGATGGCCGAGGTGGCGCCGGAGCGGCGCATCCTGCGCATCGCGGCTGCCGCCGACCCGAGCCAGGTGTCGGTCTCGGTGATCGACCACGGCCATGGCATTGCACCGGATGTGGCCGAGCGCCTGTTTTCCCCCTTCTTCTCGACCAAGGCCGAAGGCATGGGCATGGGCCTGTCGATCTGCCGCACCGCAATCGAGTTCCATGGCGGTACCCTGACGCATGCGCCGAACCCGGGCGGCGGCACCGTGTTCACATTCAGCCTGCCGCGCCAGGGCGCATCCGCCGAGCTACAATAAATCCAACAGGAGACCCGCATGCTGCATATCGTCGACGACGAAGACGTAATCCGCGACGCCCTCGCCTGGCTGGCGCAATCGCGCGGGCTGGCGGTGCGCGAACACGCGGGCGGCCAGGCCTTCCTCGACAGCCTGGGCGAGCCCGACACCGGCGGCGACTGCGTGCTGCTGGACGTGCGCATGCCCGACATGAATGGCGTCGCCGTGTTCGACCAGATCATCAGCCGCGGCCTGCTGCCGCGCCTGCCCGTGATCTTCCTCACCGGCCATGGCGACGTGCCGATGGCGGTCGATTCGCTCAAGCGCGGCGCCTTCGACTTCTTCGAAAAACCCTTCAACGACAACCAGCTGATGGACCGCGTCGACCAGGCCCTGGCCGCCTCGCGCGCGGCTGCCAGCGCGGCCCAGGTACAGGCGCGGCTGGCAACCTTGTCGGCACGCGAACGCGAAGTGCTCGACCTGATTTTAGCGGGCAAGATGAACAAGGTGGTGGCGGACGAGCTGGGCATCAGCATGCGGACCGTCGAGGTGCACCGGGCGCATATCTTCGACAAGATGCAGGTGAAGACGGCGGTGGAGCTGGCGGGCTTGTTGAAGTAGCGCCTGTTGGTGCCGCGCTGGTGGGGCTGTTGCCTGTGCTGTTCGTGGCGCATTCCATCCGCGTGGGCATGAATGCCCACCCTACGGGACACGTTAGCTGGTTCGGGGTTCGCATGAGCTCGCCACTACAATTTCCCGTAGGGTGGGCACCTGTGCCCACGCGGATTGAAGGCCCCACGAACAGAACAGGCAACAGCCCCACAAGCCCAAGCAAACCGCTCCAACCAGCCTCTTGCGATCCCCGAATCCGCCCCTACCTGTTTGTCATCCCTCCCGCACCCATTCCCCGCACTTTTAGGCAGCGCAAGACGCGCTACCGAACCTGGCCACGTGGTTTGTCCACGGTGCGCACAGGACGTGCCAGGACGTCCTGTTTGGAGGATCGCTTGTAAAATCAACTTGAACGCGTCGCCGCCTGCGCTCGTGCGATGCCAACTTCTTTAGGGAAAGCAGATGAACGAAAAGACAGTTGCAGACAGGATGTTTTTGCGCAATGCGAAGTCGATGCAGGTCATCAACGGCGGGGTGCACCCCACCGTCGTATCGCAGCTTCCGCAGGAATTGATACAGGAAGGCGACGGCCCCTTCGACGTGATCATGCTGTGGTGCCTGAACCGCAAGGACCTCGAGCAATACCTGCCGCAGGCGAAGGAGCGCCTGGGCGACAAGGGCTCCCTGTGGATCGCCTACCTGAAGCAGACGGCCTCGAAAGCCACTGATATCAATCGCGACTCGATCAACGCCTATCTGAAGGAAAACGGTATCACCGCCGTGGCGATGATCTCGATCGATGGCGACTGGTCGGCCCTGCGTGCGAAACGCATCGAAGTATGAGCCTCGGGCTTGTGCCGCCTGCGCCGCGCATCATGCAAGGCGCGTCATGAATCGGCATGGCAGCTCAAGGCCCACGCCACGTGTTCGCGCACCAGCGCGGACGGGTGCTGCGCGCGTGCATGCAGTGCCGCCACGATGAGCGGGTCGCCGCGGCGCGCGCCTGCCGCATTGCCGAGGCCGACGGCCAGGTTGCGTAGCCAGCGCTCGTGACCGATGCGCCGGATCGGGCTGCCCTCCAGCCGGCGATTGAATTCCTCCTCTTCCCACCCGAACAATTCCACGAGGCTCGCTTCGCCCAGGCCGTTGCGCTCGTCGAAATCGGGCACGACGGCGCGGGTAGCGAACTTGTTCGAGGGGGCAGACCAGCTGGCAATCGTCGCAGCCGTAGATGCGGTTGCCGATCAGCGGCCGCAAGGCCAATGGAATCGGCCCCTTGAGTTCGATCGTCAGGTAGGAAATGCAACGGCGCGCATCCAGCCGCCCGGGGCCGAGGATGGCGCCGGTCGGGCAGGCGTCGATGCAGTTGCTGCAATGGCCGCAGTGGCCGCTGGCCGGCGCGTCGACCGGCAGCGGCAGGTCGACCAGGATCTCGCCGATGAAGAAGGTCGAGCCCGCTTCGCGCGAAAGCAGCAGCGTGTGCTTGCCGCGCCAGCCCAGGCCCGCTTTTTTCCGCGAGCGGCAATTCCATCACCGGCGCCGAATCGGTGAACACCCGGTAGCCATACTCGCCGATTTCCGTTTTGACGCGCTCGACCAGCTGGGCCAGGCGATTGCGTAACACCTTGTGGTAGTCGCGGCCGCGCGCATACATCGACACCACCGCCGCGCCCGGCTCCAGTTGGCGGGCGCTTTCCCGCGCGCGCCAGTCGCCGTCCTTCAGGGGCAAATAGTCCATGCGCGCCACGATCGCGCGCACGGTGCCGGGCACCAGCTCGGCGGGGCGGGCACGCTTCATCCCGTGGCTTGCCATATAATCCATCTCGCCATGGTGACCCGCCGCCAGCCAGGCCTGCAGGCCCGCTTCCGCGTGCGCCAGGTCGACATCGGCGATGCGCAGGTCGGCAAAGCCGAGTTCACGGCCCCATGCCTTGATGGCGCGCGTCAGTTCGTGCAGGTCGGGAGTGGGTGTGGACATACTGGCAAACTGGACAATCGCAGCGCGGGCGCGCCACGTAACTTGACGTCAAACACGGTATTCTAATTGATGCAGCACTTCTCAGCCCACCTGCCGGATGAAGCGGCGACCATCGCCCTCGGCGCCGCCCTGGCGCATGCCATCGTGCCTGGCCTCGTCATCTACCTGCACGGCGACCTCGGCGCCGGCAAGACGGCGCTCACGCGCGCCCTGATCCAGGCCGCCGGCCACAAAGGGACCGTGAAAAGCCCGACCTACACGCTGTCGGAACCCTACCGGGTGCAGGTCGGCGGCGAGCCTGTGAACATCATCCACTACGACCTCTACCGGATGGCCAGTCCCGAGGAATTCCTCGACGCCGGCTTCCGGGAAGATTTCAATGGTCACAACATTTGCATCGTCGAATGGCCGGAAAAGGGCGATCCAGTGTTGCCGCCACCCGACGTCCGAATATTGCTTACAGTCAGCGGCCACGGCCGTGAGGTAGAATTGCAGGCGTTGTCCCAACTGGGTCTGCTATGCCTCGACCGCCTCTCCTTCCCTCCGCCCCGCTGAATTCGACTGCCCGCCGCCGCCGCACCCTGCTCAAAGCCGGCGGTACGCTGCTGCTGTCGGTGCTCGCGCCGCTGCCGGCCCGCGCCGCGCAGATCCTGGCCGTGCGCGTCTGGCCGGCCGACGACTACACCCGCGTCACGCTGGAAAACGACAGCGAGCTGAAAACCGAGCATTTCCTCGTGCCCGATCCGCCGCGCCTGGTGGTCGACATCGACGGCCTGGAGCTGAACAGCACCCTGAAAAGCCTGGTCGCCAAGATCGAGTCGAACGACCCGTACATCAAGCAGGTACGCGTGGGCCAGAACCGCCCGAACGTGGTGCGCCTGGTGTTCGACCTGAAGGAAGAGATCAAGCCGCAGGTGTTCACGCTCGCGCCCATCGCCGAATACAAGCACCGCCTGATTTTCGACCTGTACCCGGTCAAGGCGCCGGATCCGATCGCCTCGCTGATCGAAAAAGGCGAATGGTCGCCCGGCGATGGCACCCCGACCGCGGTGCCGGCCGTGCCGGCGACGTCGAACCAGCCCGTTGCCCCCGATCCGGTGGCGCGCCTGGAAGCGGAGATCGCCGCGATGAGCGGCAACCCGCCGGCGCGCCCGGTGCAGCCGACGCCCACGCCCGGCAAGCCGGAGCCGAAAGCGGCGGCACCCGCCAACAACGTGGTGCGCATGGTGACCATTGCGCTCGACCCCGGCCATGGCGGCGAAGACCCGGGCGCGATCGGCGCCACCGGCACCCGCGAAAAGGACATCGTGCTGGAAGTGGCCAAGCGCCTGAAGACCAAGCTCGAAGCGCTGCCGAATACCCGCGTGATGCTCACCCGCGACGGCGACTATTTCGTCCCGCTCGGCACCCGGGTGGAAAAGGCGAGGAAGGTACAGGCCGACCTGTTCGTCTCGATCCACGCCGATGCCTTCACGACGCCCAGCGCGCGCGGCTCCTCGGTATTCGTGCTGTCCGAACGGGGCGCAACCTCGACCGCGGCGCGCTGGCTGGCGAACGACCAGAACAAGGCCGACATGATCGGCGGCGTCAATCTCGCGCGGCACGACAAGCAGCTGGCAAGCGTGCTGTTCGACCTCTCGACCACGGCCCAGATCAACGACAGCCTCAAATTGGGCAAGGCGGTGCTGGGCGAAATCGGCGGCATCAACCGCCTGCACAAGGCGGCGGTCGAACAGGCCGGCTTCGCGGTGCTGAAGGCGCCGGACATCCCCTCGATCCTGGTCGAGACGGCCTTCATTTCGAATCCGGAAGAGGAAGCGAAGCTGAAGAACGACAGCTACCAAGACCAGCTGGCCAGCGCCATCACCAAGGGCATCAAGCAGTATTTCGCGGCCAATCCGCCAATGGCCAAGAGCCGCACGACCTGATTCCCGCCGCGCGGCGCGCCATGCGACGCGCTATGCGATGCTTCTGTCAGCGCCGCGCGCGCAGCTTGCCCACTCTCCACCCTGCGCACAGGGCGACGAGCATCAGCGCCGCCATCGCCATGCTGGTCACCACGACGTTGAACAGCACATGCCCGGGCGTCCTCGCTTCGCGCCACAGCAGCCCCACCAGTCCTCCCACGACCGCGGCCGCGACGATGACCAGCGCGATACCCAGGCGCCGGGCATTGCTCGCCTGGTATGGCCGCAGCTGCACTGGCGCGGTCGAGGAAAACCAGGACCGCGCAAAGCCGGCGATGACGAGGAAGCCCACCAGGCTGCTCAGGTGCTGCAGCAGGTTATACAGCGGCAGGACGTGGGCACCGATCGCGACCGGCGTACGCAGGACGGCGACATGGTCGACGACGACCGTATGCGCGTGCGTGAACGCATCCCAGGCGATGTGGCTGCCCGCGCCGATGGCCAGCGAAGCGCAGAGGATCGCAATGGAACGCGCATCGCGCACCTGCCAGGGCACCGCGACAGGCATGCGCGCGGCCAGTGCCGGCGGCGCCCAGTCCAGCAGGGCATCGCGCAGCAGCGCGTGATACAGCAGGTAGACGAGCGCGCCGACCGGCACGCAGTACAGCACGATGCCGGCGGGGCTGTGGCTGAAGTTCCCGCTGGCCCCCGTGATGAAAAAATAGGGCAGGTCCGGCATCATGCTGCCGATCACGAGCGCCGCCAGTACGGTACTGCGCGGCGCGCAGCGATGCAGGGGCAGGATCACGGCGGGATGGCACAGGGTGAAGGGCACGGGGCGGTTCCTTGTTCTGGTTCTGCTGGGGGTTCCCGCAGCGCGGTTTGTCCGGGCGGCGGACGGCGTCAAGGCATGCAGTGTACGAGAAGCGCCCTTCCTCTGCAGCACGCGCCACCCGTGCCTGGCGGGCATCCCTCGGCAGGCGGGCATGGCATACTACGCCCCCGACTTCATGCCAGAGAATCAACATGAACCACATGGACGCCACCATCGCCACCACCTGGGGCCAGCTGCCGGCCCTGTTACTGAGCGCGCCCGACGGCGCCCAGGCTACCGTCACCCTGTATGGCGCGCACCTGGTTTCCTGGCGTGGCGCGGACGGGCGCGAGCGCCTGTTCTGCAGCGCCAGGTCGAGCCAGGACGGCGCGAAGGCGATCCGCGGCGGCGTGCCGGTGATCTTCCCCAGTTCGCCGAACGGGGCAGCGGCATGCGCCATGGTTTTGCGCGCGTGAACAACTGGCGCGTGGTGGACAGCGGTATCGACGACGGCGCCGCCTTTGCCGTGTTCGCGCTGGCGCCCGCCGACCTGGCGGCCTCGCAACGCGCGGCCTGGCCGCACGGCTTCGAACTGGCGCTGCGCATCGCGATACGTGCCAATGAATTGAGCATGCGCTTCGAGGTGAGGAACAGCGGCGCGACCGCCTTCCCGTTCGCCGCAGCCCTGCACACTTACCACCTGGTCGACGACATCGCGACGGTGCGGATCAACGGCGTGGAAACCGAAGAACTGGCGATTACCGGCAAGTTCGATCGCGTGTATGAAGGCGTCAAGCCGCCGCTGGCGCTGGTCGACGGTGGTGTCGTGTTGACGGTGCGGCAGGAAGGTTTCACGGATGCGGTGGTCTGGAATCCGGGTGCCGAGGATGCTGCGGCACTGGCCGACATGGCCGACGAGGAATACCGCCGTTTCGTCTGCGTCGAGCCCGCGCTGCTGGCGGGACCGACGCTGGCACCGGGTGCGTGCTGGACGGGCGAATACCACGTCAGCTGAAGCCGCGGGCCGGTGCGTGAACCGGCCTGTGACTGGACAGGCCATCGTGCGGCCTGTCGGCGATCCCGGGCAGGTGCCCGGGGGACGGTGAACTCAAACGCGCGTTTGCTTGCGGCGACGTGCGATGGCCAGTGCGGCCATGCTGGCGCCGAACAGCGCCAGCGAGGCTGGCTCGGGTACGTCGACAGCGCCGTCGATCTGCCCATTCACGACGTTCACGGAGTCGAGGAACATGTTCACGCCGAGTGCTGGATCCGTGCCCGGGAAGACATTGCCCCAGTACAGGGCGATGGTGCCGGTACCGAGGGTATTGAGGAGATCGCGGCCCCAGCGCACGGTGACCGCGCTGCCGCTGCCCTGCAGGCCGTTCAGGTTGTTGTCGAATTGCAGCCAGGTGTAACTCGTCGACGAGCCGAAGTTGCCCGTATTGCCACCCGGGTTGGAGGCGCCGCTGAACGGGCTAGCGCTGACGACATTGCCACCGAAGCTGTTGACGCCACCGCTGAAGAGGGTGCCGGTGTACAGGATGTTGAACTGTCGCTCGTTCAGCGACGGATACGCGCTGGCGTCGGTCGGCATCTCGCCGTCGAGGGTAAAGGTGATCGAATCGGTGGTGTAGTCGTTGACCGTGAATTGCACGGCCGCTGCTGGCTGGGCGGCGAGGCCGGCAAAGGCGATCGCTGCCAGAAGTTTAGTAAAAGACATTGTTATTTTCCCTAGTTATTGTGTGTAAGCAAAGCAGCCATGTTGCTGTATTGACTGCATCGCTAGCTCAGCAATAACCATGCCTGTCACGGCACCTTGTTGTTTCCATTGGGATATTTTTGTTCGGAAAGATATCGGTGTAAATATTCCCGACAGCCCGCGCTGGGTAACACCGTTTGCCCTGCACTGCCCTATTGCCGCAGCATGCCAGGCCGACCTGACCGACGATCGAAAAAAAGAAAGCCGGCAATGCCGGCTTTCCTGGACCCAATGAGGATCAGTTCGATTCCTTGACCATCCGCCCTTCGCTGCCCTGCAGGGGCCGCGCATTGAGCGGATACAGGCGCGAGAACAGGGCCATTTGCGCCGGCGACGCCGTCATCGGCTGCTTCATGACCAGCCACAGCACGTTCTCGGTACAGGGCGGCGTCGTCATCGATCCCATGTAGGTGTAGTATTCGCGGCGCTCGGGCAACATCTCGAGCGGATCGATCTCGACGCCCGGCGAGGCGAGCTGGCCTTTTTCCAGCGGGATGTGGCTCCAGACGGCCTGGATCACTTCGTTGCCCTTGCCGCGCTCGAGCAGCACGGCTACCACCGCCAGCTTGCCCCCAAGCCCGCGGTGCACCAGGTGGATCACCATCTCGGTGCCCTTGCCATTGATGCGTTCTTCCGATGGACGGTGGAAGTGGAACTGCACCAGCTCGTAGCGCTCGTTGCCGATGAGGATGGCATTGCCGCCAGCGACGTTCACCTGCACCGTATGTCCGTTGTCGATCTCGCTGAAGGTCGACGGGCGGTAGTCGAAATCGATCTCCTCGAGGTCGACCTTCATGCCGTCGCGGATGTCGATCGGCGACTGGCGGTTGCCCTTGCCGCACTGGGCCCAGGCCGGGTTGATCTTGCCCCAGTTCTCGGGACCGAACTCGCCATCGTAGTCCCAGTGGTTGCTGACCTTCGGTGCGGCCGCGATGGCCGTCTCCTGCTTGCGCTTGGCATCGCGCACGCGCTTGGCCTTGGCCGCGGAGGCTGCGCGTGCCGCCTGCCTGGCACGCATCTCGGCCAGGCGCTCGGCGATTTTTACCGACAAGTCGATTTGCGCTTCATCTTCGCTTTGGGCGGACACGGTCGAGGCGACCGCGTCGGCCGAGGCGGCGCTCGCCTTACCCGGCTTTTCCAGCGCGCTCTTGTCAATGAGCGGCTTCTGGATGAGGGACTTGGCGCCGTGCTTGTCCGCAGCCTTCTCGCCCGGCTTCTCGGGCGTCTTCGACGGCTGGGCGATGGCGGCGGGCTTGCCGCCCTCCTTCTCGCCGGCCGGCCTGGCAGCCTCTTTCCTGGCGGTTTCAGGCGCCGGCTTGGCGTGGGCAGGCGCTTCATTGGCGCTGGCATGAAGCATCACGAAACTGCTGGCGAACAGGGCGATCAGGTTGCGCATGGAAATGGGGAAATGGAATTCACCCACTCTTAACGACGCTGCCGTACGGAAACTTGAGCAGAAATCGGCAGTAAATCGGCCGTAAATCGCCCGTACAACGCAAACGCGCCGGAATCATCCGGCGCGTCTGGTCAAGCGGGCAAGAGGACTTGCAAGAAGCTTATCGGCTCCACATGCGGCGCCCGAACTTGTACAGGCCGCCGATGGCGAGCGGCACGATGGCGGCACTGACGCCAACCAGCACGATCTCGGTCAGGTGGTCGCGCACGACTGGAATGTTGCCGAAGAAGTAGCCGGCGGTAACCAGGCTGGCCACCCACAGCACCGCGCCGGTGACGTTATACAGCTGGAAGCGCCAATGGGTCATGTCCGACACGCCGGCAACAAAGGGGGCGAAAGTACGCACCACCGGCACGAAACGCGCCAGGATGATGGTCTTGCCGCCATGCTTTTCGAAAAAGTCGTGGGTGCGGCGCAGCGCGTCCTTGTTGATCCACCGGTAATTGTGAGTGAACATGCGCTGGCCGATGGCCTCGCCGATGTAATAGTTCAGGGTGTTGCCTGTCACGGCGGCGATGATGAGCAGCGCCATCAGCAGCGGGTAACTCATCTGGCCGGTGGCGCAGAAGGCGCCGGCAATGAAGAGCAAGGTATCGCCCGGGAAGAAAAACAGGACCACCAGACCGGTTTCGCAAAACACGATTGCGAACAGGACGATGTAGACATAAACCCCGTATTGACGCAGCAACTCGCCCAAGGTCTTATCGACATGGAGAATCATGTCGAAAAATTGCATCAGATCCATAATTTTCCTAAACGGTAACGCCGAATCATACCATCAGTCCGCTCGCGCTCCGCTCATTCCCGAGCGAGGTCTGCGCCGTGTTAAGTGACCGTTAAGTTTCATAAACTTTCACAGTTCGCGTTTACAATCATCCAACACAAACGACGAGGGGAGACGGGAGATGAGGGGGATCGACAAGGCAGTCGCAGCGGGCGCGGTGCTGGCACTGGCGGCAATGGCCAATACCCAGGCTGCGCAGGAATTGCCACCCAAGCCGAGCGTCGGCGAGATCGTCAAGGAGTCGAAAGCGGGCGACTGGCGTCCGCTCGACCTGGACAATACGCTGTACATGGACTTGCCTGCAGGACGTGTCGTGATCGAACTCGCTCCCACCTTCGCCCCCAGCCACGCGCGCAACATCAAGGCGCTGGCACGCGAAGGCTATTTCGATGGCCTCGTCATCCTGCGCTCGCAAGACAATTTCGTGGTGCAGTGGGGCGACCCGGACGAAAAGAACCCGCGTCCCATGAAGAACGCCAGGGACAAGCTGAAGGCCGAATTCACCGCGCCGATGAAAAGCGACACCCGTTTCACGCGCCTGAAGGACGTCGACGGCTACGCGCCGCAGGTCGGCCACTCGAACGGCTTCCCGGTCGGGCGCGACCCGAAGAAGAAGGAAACCTGGCTGGCGCACTGCTACGCGATGGTCGGCGTGGGACGCGACAACGAGGCCGACAGCGGCAGCGGCAACGCCCTCTACGTGGTCATCGGCCAGGCGCCGCGCCAGCTCGACCGCAACATCACCGTGGTCGGCCGCGTGGTCTCGGGCATGCCGCTGCTCTCGGCCGTGCCGCGCGGACCGGCGCCGATGGGCTTTTTCGACAAGCCCGAGATGCAGATCCCGATCAAGTCCTTCCGCGTCGCCGCCGACCTGCCGCCTGAGCAGCGCAGCAACTTCGAGGTGATGCGCACCGACAGCCCGACTTACCAGAAGGTCGTGGAAGCCCAGCGCAACCGCGGCGGCCCCTGGACCAAGGTCGCGGCCGGCCATGTGGACCTGTGCAATGCGCCGATTCCGGTGCGCGAGCAGAAGTAAAACGAAGTATTGGGGCCGTAGTCCGTAGCGCTTCTCGTAGGGCGGGCACTTGTGCCCACGCGGATGATGCATAGCGATGGCCGCGACGGCAACAGCCTCAATAGCGCATGCAAACGCTTGTGGGGCTGCTGCCTGTTCAGCTAATGGTCCGCACGATCCGCGTGGGCTCAAGAGCCCACCCTACGGATTAGGCCGCGGACTGACGGTAGCAAAACCTTAAATTTCTTCCATTCCGCCGCGCGCTATAATCGGTGGGATGAACGCGCCCGTCCCCACCCACCGTCCCATCCAGCAACTCCCCGACCAGCTGATTTCGCAGATCGCCGCCGGCGAAGTCGTCGAGCGGCCCTCGGCCGTCGTCAAGGAGCTGCTCGAGAACGCCCTCGATGCCGGCGCGACCCAGATCACGGTCCGCCTCGAGGAAGGCGGCGTCAAGCGGATCGCCATTACCGACAATGGCCGCGGCATCGAGCCCGAGCAGATGCCCCTCGCCCTGGCCCGCCACGCCACCTCGAAGATCGCCTCGCTCACCGACCTCGAGAACGTCGCCACGCTGGGTTTTCGCGGCGAAGCGCTGGCCTCGATCGCCTCGGTGGCGGCGGTGTCGATCACCTCGCGTACCAAGGATGCCCCGCATGCCTGGGAAATCGTCGGCTCGCACCTGGGCACGGTCGCGCCCTCTTCCGGTCCGGTCGGTACCACGATCGACGTCCAGGACCTGTATTTCAATACGCCGGCGCGGCGCAAGTTCCTGAAAAGCGAGCAAACCGAATACGGCCACTGCGCCGAAGTCGTGCGCCGCATCGCGCTGGCGCGGCCGGACGTGGCCTTCAGCCTGACCCACAACGGCCGCACCATCGACCATTGGAACACCTGCGAGATGGCCAAGCGCAGCGCCCAGATCCTCGGCAGCGATTTCGCCGAGGCGCGCCTGCCGCTCGACCACGCCGCCGGGCCACTGCGCCTGCACGGCTATGTCGGCCTGCCGACGGCCTCGAAGGCGCGCGCCGATGGCCAGTTCTTCTACGTGAACGGGCGTTTCGTGCGCGACAAGCTCTTGGTGCACGCGGTGCGCGCCGCCTACCAGGACGTACTGCACGGCGACCGTTTTCCGTCCTACGTGCTGGCGCTCGAGCTCGACCCGGCGCTGGTGGACGTGAACGTGCACCCGTCGAAAATCGAAGTGCGCTTCCGCGACAGCCGCGCCGTGCACCAGTTCGTGTTCCATGCGGTGCAGCGCACGCTGGCGCAGACCTCGGCCACCGCGCATGGCAGCGTGCCGGCACCGATCAGCGCGGCCGAGATTGCGCCGTCCAGCATGTCGCCCGGTGGGTCCGACTGGCGCCGCCCGCACGAGCAGGCCTCGTTCGGCAGCCAGCTGTCCTCGACCTTTTCGCCCCTCTCCCTTCGCGCCCGGCAGCCGCTGGGATGCCCCGGCCGCGGCCGGCGTGGCGCAGAGCACGGCCAGTTACGGCGCCCTGTTCTCTCCCGGCGAACGACCCGCTGCAGGCAGCACGGTGGCTTCCATGCCGCAGCCCTCGAACGCCCCCTCGAACGACGACTTCCCGCTCGGCTTCGCGCTGGCCCAGCTGCACGGCATCTACATCCTGGCACAGAACACGAAGGGCCTGGTGCTGGTCGACATGCACGCGGCGCACGAGCGCATCTTGTATGAGCAGCTGAAGAACGCGCTCGACGCCCAGGTCGAAGGCCAGGACCTGCAGGTGCAGTCGCTGCTGATCCCGGTGACCTTCTTTGCCGATGCGGTCGAGGTGGCCACCGTCAACGACCAGCAGGACACCCTGAAGGCGCTCGGGTTCGACATCGCCGCGATTTCACCGACCACGCTGGCGGTGCGCGCGGTGCCGACCTTGCTGAGGAATGCCGACGCCCAGACCCTGGCGCGCGACGTGCTGCGCGACGTGCGCGAATTCGGCGGCTCGCGCGTGCTGATCGAACGGCGCAACGAACTGCTCGGCACCCTCGCCTGCCCACGACCGTGCGCGCCAACCGCATCCTCACCATCCCGGAAATGAACGCACTGCTGCGCCAGATGGAAAGCACCGAACGCGCCGACCAGTGCAACCACGGCCGCCCGACCTGGGTGCAGCTCGAGATCGCCGCGCTCGACAAACTGTTCCTGCGTGGTCAATAGGATGGCGCAGCACCTGAACGACGTCAGGCCGCTGGCGGTGGCGATCATGGGCCCGACCGCGTCAGGCAAGACCGCGGCCGCCCTGCGCATCGCGCGCGAACGCCCCTGCGAAATCATCTCGGTGGACTCGGCCCCGGTCTACCGCGAGATGGACATCGGTACCGCCAAGCCCTCGCTGGATGAACTGGCCGCGGTGCCGCACCACCTGATCGACATCATCGACCCGCTTGACGCCTATTCGGTCATGCAGTTCCGGACCGACACACTGCGCCTGGTGGCCGAGATCAGCGCGCGCGGCAGGCTGCCGCTGCTGGTCGGCGGCACGATGATGTATTTCAAGGGCCTGGTGGCCGGCCTGGACGACCTGCCGACCGCGGACGCCGCCGTGCGGGCGCGCCTTGACGCGGAAGCGGCGCGCATCGGCTGGCCCGGCATGCACGACAAATTGCGCGCGCTCGACCCGGTCACGGCGGCGCGCTTGGCCCCGAACGACGCCCAGCGCATCAACCGCGCGCTGGAAATCATCGAACTCTCCGGCCAGCCGATGTCGGCGCTGCTGGCGCGGCGCGAACAGCCCGAACTTCCCTTCGAGCTGGTCTCGTTCGCACTGGAGCCTTCAGACCGCGCCGTGCTGCACGAGCGGATCGCGCTGCGGTTCGACCAGATGCTGGGCGACTCCGACGACGAGGGCATCGTGGCCGAAGTGGCGCGCCTGCGTGCGCGTGGCGACTTGTCGCCGAACCTGCCCTCGATGCGCTGCGTCGGCTATCGCCAGAGCTGGGACTACCTCGATGGCAGGATCGACCGCGCGGACCTGCGAGAGACCGGCATCATCGCCACGCGCCAGCTGGCCAAGCGCCAGCTGACCTGGCTGCGGGCGATGCCGGAGCGGATCGTCGTCGACTGCCTGGGGCGCGACCCGAGCGGCGAGATTCTGGCACAGTTGCAGGGCTTGCAGAAATAGCAGCGCTGTGAAAAACACGCCGCGTTCGGCGCTCACAGCCTTGACAGAGCGCTTCCCGCCTCCGATAATGTCGTTCGCTTTGGTGATATAGCTCAGTTGGTTAGAGCACAGCACTCATAATGCTGGGGTCGGTGGTTCAAGTCCACCTATCACCACCAAGAATTTCATACGAATGGCTTGGCTCCTGCGAGTCGAGCCATTTTGTTTTACCTGTTTTCGGTGATATAGCTCAGTTGGTTAGAGCACAGCACTCATAATGCTGGGGTCGGTGGTTCAAGTCCACCTATCACCACCAGACGCAGTAGCGATCAGCCGCCCGCTCGCAAGAGCCGGCGGCTTTTTGTTTTTCCAGCATCCCTACTCGTAGACCTGATTCTCGTCCAAAGTGAATTCGCCGCGGCGGAAGGCTTCGATCGTCGCCTGCGCCTGCTGCACATACATGGCGGGCACCAGGATGCGCACCCCGCCCAGCGCGGGCGCGAGTAGCAGGTCGGTCTGCATCAGGTGGGCGTCGGCCAATACCGCCGGAATGCCGGCTGCTTGCAGGCAGCCCTGCACCAGCGTGGCTTGCATCGGAATCAGGTAGCGCGCGACGATGAACAGGTCGCGCCCGGGCAGCGCTTCGATCTCGGGATGCGCCGCCAGCCATTCGGCGGGTTGCGGATTCCATGCCTGTTCCATGTCTGCTCCTTTTGGGGACGGATGAGCCAATTCTACGCGCCTGCGCCCGCGACGGCGCCGCCCAGCGCTCAGGACAGCATCGACGGCAGGGTCGACAGCAGATACAGGATCACCCCGATCAGGCCGCCCACGACGGTACCATTAATGCGGATGAACTGTAAATCTTTGCCAATATTGAGTTCGATTTGCTCCGACATCTCGCCGCTGTCCCAGTTTTTCACGGTGTCGGCGATATGGCGCGTGAGGAAGCCGGCAAATTCCGGCGCGACCGCGCGGGCGGCCAGTTCCAGGTTGTCGTTGAGCGACTGGCGCAGTTGCGGATCCTCGGCCAGGGTCTTGCCCAGCCAGGAGCCAAGCCCTTCCATGCGCAGGCGCAGGGTTGAATCCGGGCTGGCCAGGTCCCTTTTCAGCCATTCCTTCAAATCGCCCCAGAGCGACTTCAGGTAATTGTTCAGGGTCTCGTCGTTCAGCAGGTAATGCTTGATTTCTTCGCTCTTGCTGGAGAATTGCGGGTCGGCTTTCAGGCGTTCGATGAATTCGGCCGTGAACGCATCGAAACGCTGGCGCAGCGGATGCTCGGGGTCGCGCGCTACCTTGTCAAGAATGCCGAAGGCGAGTTTCACCGCGATGTCGGCACCCTTGCGACCGATGAGTTCGGACGGCAGCATTCTTTCGACGAGGGCATATTCGTCTTTCAGCCAGTCGACGATGCCCTGCGCAATCGTCTCCTGCGTTTCCTCGTTGTCGAGCAGTTTGGCGAGCTGGTAAATGCCTTCATTCAGCAATTCCTGGTGGCGGCCGCCCCTGGTCAGGCTTTCCAGGATAGTACCGGCCGATTTCGACAGGTCGACGCTGCCGACCATCGTGTGCACGGCTTTTTTCATGAAATTCTGGATCGCCGCGTCTTCGGTAAAGTCGAGCACCCAGCCTGCGGTTTTCACCAGGTAGCCGCCCATGTGCCGGGTGTTCGCGGGTTTTACCAGCCAGTCGGCCACCTTCTGTGCCGGGTCGTGTTTCTGGATCAGCTTGACGATCGATTCGGTGTCGAGGAATTTCTCGTGCACGAAGCGCGCCAGGTTATCGGCGATCTTGGCCTTGTTGTTCGGGATGATGTTCGTGTGCCGCGACACGACGGGAATCGGCACGCGCCGGAACAGCGCGACGACGGCGAACCAGTCGGCCAGCGCGCCGACCATCGCCGCTTCGGCAAACGCCTTCAGCAGTCCCGTCCACCAGTTCTGCGGCAGGAAAAAGCTGAGGACGAACAGCAGCGCGGCGCCGATGAAAAAACCCAGCGCCAGCCGTTTCGATTGGTCGAGTTCGCGTTCTTTGGTCATGTCCCTACGGTAGCTGATCTCTGCCGTAGCAATCCTATATGACCCCGGCGTTTTTCAGCGTTTCGATTGCGTCGGCAGGGAAGCCCCAGTCCGCGAGCACGGCGGCGCTGTGCTCGCCCGGCGCGGCCGCGGCCTGCCCTGCTTCGGGGGGTGTGGCTGAACCGCGGTGCGGGTGCTGGCTGGGGCACGCCGTCGATCTCGATGAAACTGGCGCGCGCGGCATTGTGCGGGTGCAGCGGCGCCTCCTGCATATCCAGCACAGGAGCGACGCAGGCGTCCGTTCCCTCCAGCAGGGCGCACCATTCGTCGCGCGTGCGGGTCGCGAACAAAGCCGCGAACTTGGCCTTCAGTTCCGGCCAGCGCTTCTGGCTCCATTGCTTCCTGAAGTCAGGGTCGCTGGCACCGGTCAGTTCCAGCAGCTGGGCGTAGAACTGCGGTTCGATTGCGCCCACCGAGAGGAACTTGCCGTCGTGGCAGGCATAGGTGTCGTAGAAGGGCGCGCCGCCATCGAGCATGTTGGCTTCACGCCGATCGTTCCAGGAGCCGAAGGCGCGCAGGCCGTACATCATGGCGCCGAGCAGGCTTGAACCGTCGGTCATGGCGGCGTCGACCACCTGGCCCTTGCCGGAGGTTTTCGCTTCGAGTGCGGCGCAGACGACGCCGAAGGCGAGCATCATGGCGCCGCCGCCGAAGTCGCCGACCAGGTTCAGGGGCGGCGCTGGCGGTGTATCGGCACGGCCCATCGCGTGCAGCATGCCGGACAGGGCGATGTAGTTCAGGTCATGGCCGGCGCTTTGGGCCAGCGGGCCGGTCTGACCCCAGCCGGTGATGCGGCCGAAAACGAGTCGCGCGTTGCGTGCCTGGCAGGCGTCGGGGCCGAGGCCGAGGCGCTCCATCACGCCGGGGCGGAAGCCCTCGATCAGGATGTCGGCCTGTTCGACCAGTCTGAGGACCGTTTCGCGTGCTTCGGGGTGCTTCAGGTCGAGGGCGAGCGAACGGCGGCCGCGGGCCATGACGTCGAATTTCGTGCCCAGCATGGGGAAGGGATTGTCGGCGCCGGGTTTCGCTTTGCGGTCGATGCGGATGACCTCGGCGCCCATGTCCGATAACATCATCGCGGCGAAGGGACAGGGGCCGATGCCGACCATTTCGATGACTTTGATGCCTGCCAGGGGTCCGGGCATGATGACGCTTTCGTGGTGGTCGAGCGTTGTAACCGCGTGGGGTCATTGAAGCCGGGGGCTTCAATGACGTGCCCACCCTACGGTTCTGCCATCGTTCACGTATGTGGTTTCGTTGGGTCCGTAAGCCCAGCGCTCACAGCGAGCGGGCGATGATCTCTTTCATGATCTCGTTGGCGCCGCCGTAGATGCGCTGGACGCGTGCGTCGACGTACATCTGGGCGATCGGGTATTCGAGCATGTAGCCGTAGCCCCCGAAAAGCTGCACGCACTGGTCGACGACCTTGCACTGCAAGTCGGAGATCCAGTACTTGGCCATCGAGGCGCGCACCGTGTCCATGCGGCCTGCCAGCATGTCTTCCACGCAGCGGTCGATGAAGATGCGCGCGACCGTCGCTTCGGTCTTGATCTCGGCGAGGACGAAACGCGTGTTCTGCATCTCGATCAGGGCCTGGCCGAAGGCCTTGCGTTCCTTCGCATGTTCGACCGTCAGGTGCAATGCCCGTTCGATCGCGGCCACGCCGGCCACGCCGATGATCGTACGTTCATACGGCAGCTCCGTCATCAGCTGGGCAAAACCCCTGCCCTCTTCACCACCGAGCACGCCGTCCAGGCCGACATGGGCGTCGTCGAAGAACAGCTCGCAGGTGTCCTGCCCCTTCTGCCCGACCTTTTCCAGGATGCGGCCGACCCGGAAACCCGCTTTGTGGCGGCTTTCCCCCGGGTTGTCGCGCGTTTCGAGCAGCATCAGCGAGATGCCCCTGGCGCCGGCAGCCGGGTCGGTCTTGGCCACCACCAGGATCAGGTCCGCCAGGTAGCCGTTCGAGATGAAGGTCTTCGAACCATTCATCCGGTAGCCATCGCCGCTCTTCACGGCGACCGTGCGGATGCCTTTCAGGTCGGAGCCCGCGCCCGGTTCCGACATGGCGATGGCCGCGATCATCTCGCCGCTGGCCAGTTTCGGCAGGTAGCGCCGCTTCTGCTCCTCGGTGCCCTGGTTCAGCAGGTAGTGGGCGACGATGGCATGCACGTGCAAGCCAAACGCCATGTCGCCGGCGTAGCCGAGTTCCTCGAAGACGATGGCCATGTGGGCGAAATTGCCGCCCGAGCCGCCGTATTCCTCGGGGATGTCGGCGGCAAGCAGGCCCATTTCGCCAGCCTTGTGCCAGAGCTCGCGGTCGACGTGCTGCTGCGCGCGCCAGCGCTCGCCGTGCGGCGCGACTTCGCTGGCGACAAAGCGGCGCACGGCGTCGCGGAAGCCTTCGAGTTCCGGGTTCATCGGGATGGGGTCATCAGTTCCATGCCTGTCCCTTATGCCGACTGGTACAGGGTGACGACGCAAGCACCGCCCAGGCCCAGGTTGTGCTGCAGGGCCGTGCGCGCATTCGCCACTTGGCGAGCGCCGGCGCTGCCGCGCAGCTGGTGAGTCAATTCAAAGCACTGGGCAAGACCCGTGGCGCCGAGCGGATGCCCTTTCGAGAGCAGCCCGCCGGACGGGTTGGTGACGACCTTGCCGCCATAGGTGTTGTCGCCATCATTGATGAACTTGTCGGCGCCGCCTTCCGGGCACAGGCCGAGCGCTTCATAGGTAATCAACTCGTTGTGGGCGAAGCAGTCGTGCAGCTCGACGACGTCGAGGTCTTCCGGGCCGATGCCGGCCTGGCGGTAGACTTTATCGGCCGCTTCACGGCTCATCTCGTAGCCGACCAGGCGCATCATGTCGTCGGCATCAAACGTGCTGGGGCGGTCGGTCGTCATGGCCTGGGCGGCGATGAACACATCGGCCTTGAGGCCGCGCTTTTTCGCGAATTCTTCCGACACCAGCACCGCAGCGGCGGCGCCGCAGGTCGGCGGGCAGGCCATCAGGCGCGTCATCACGCCGGGCCAGATCATCGGTGCGTCGAGCACGTCCTGGGCGGTGACTTCCTTCTTGAACAGCGCCAGCGGGTTGTTGACGGCATGGCGGCTGGCCTTGGCGCGGATGCGCGCAAACGCTTCCGGGGCGTGCCGTATTTCTGCATGTGCGCCAGGCCCGCGCCGCCGAAGTAGCGCAGCGCCAGGGGGATTTCCGGTTTGCCGACCAGGCGGTCGGTGACGGCGTCGAAATCGTCGAAGGGCGCCGGGCGATCGGTGAACACCGAGCCGAGCGCGCCTGGGCTCATCTGCTCGAAGCCGAGCACCAGCACGCATTCGGCGGCGCCGCTGGCGATTGCCTGGCGCGCCAGGAACAGGGCCGTGGAGCCGGTCGAGCAGTTGTTGTTGACGTTGACGATGGGGATGCCGGTCATGCCGACGCCGTACAGGGCTTTCTGGCCGCAGGTGGAGTCGCCATACACGTAGCCGGCATAGGCCTGCTCGATGTCGGCGTAGTCGACGCCGGCGTCCTGCAGGGCGGCGCGGGCGGCAATGCCGCCCATCTGGTGGTAAGGCGCGCTCGCGCCGGGCTTGGCGAAGGGGATCATCCCGACGCCGGTCACGAATACCTTGCGGCTCATGTTGTCTCCTGTGGTGGTTGGCTTGGCGGCCTTTATCCGATCGATTATAGCCAGAGGGCGCGGCGGCGAACGGCCGAGTCGTTGGAAGCCTTCCTCTATTTTCCTGATCATGTCGCTAACTCGCTTATACTGACCGCATTCCACCTTGATAAGGAGCCGTCCTGCATGCATCATGAACTCAGCCTGATCACCACCATCGCCGCCGCACTGGGCGCCGGGCTCCTGTTCGGCATGCTGGCCGTGCGCCTGAAGCTGCCGGCGCTGGTCGGCTACCTGGCCGCCGGCATCGTCATCGGACCGGCCACGCCGGGTTTTGTCGCCGACGTGTCGCTGGCGTCGCAATTGGCCGAGATCGGGGTGATGTTGTTGATGTTCGGGGTGGGCCTGCACTTCTCGCTGCGCGACCTGCTCGATGTACGGAAAATCGCCCTGCCCGGCGCGGTGCTGCAGATCGCGGTGGCGACCGCCATGGGCATCGGCATGGCGCACCTGTGGGGCTGGTCGCTGGGAGCCGGCCTGGTGTTCGGCCTGGCGCTGTCGGTAGCGAGCACCGTGGTGCTGCTGCGGGCGCTGGAAGCGCGCGGTATCCTCGACTCGATGAACGGACGCATCGCGGTGGGCTGGCTGGTGGTGGAAGACCCGGTGACGGTGCTGGTGCTGGTGCTGCTGCCGGCCTTGGCCGGCCCGCTGGGCGGCAAGAGCGCCGGCGGCGATACTTCGCTCTGGCTCGCGCTTGGCAAGACGCTGCTGCAGGTCGGGGCTTTTGTTGCCTTCATGCTGGTAGTCGGCCGCAAGCTCTTTCCCTGGTTCCTGTGGAAGGTCGCCAAGACGGCGTCGCGCGAGCTGTTCACGCTGGCCGTGATCGCGGCCGCGGTCGGCATCGCCTACGGCTCCTCCGAATTGTTCGGCGTGTCGTTCGCGCTGGGCGCCTTCTTTGCCGGCATGGTGCTGCGCGAATCGGACCTCTCGCACCGCGCGGCCGAAGAATCCTTGCCGTTGCGCGACGCGTTCTCGGTGCTGTTCTTTGTCTCGGTCGGCATGCTGTTCGACCCGATGGTGCTGGTCGAGAGCCCCTTGCGGGTGCTGGCGGTGGTCGCGGTGATCATCTTTGGCAAGTCGATCGCGGCGATGGTGCTGGTGCTGGCGCTGCGCTATCCCTTGAATACCGCGATCACGGTCTCGGCCAGCCTGGCGCAGATCGGCGAGTTCTCGTTCATCCTGGCCGCGCTCGGCATTTCGCTGGAACTGATGCCGCAGGAAGGGCAAAGCCTGATCCTGGCCGGCGCCATCATCTCGATCGCGGTGAACCCGCTGCTGTTCAAGGCGATCGAGCCGCTGCAGCGCTGGCTGCGCGACAAGTCCGGCATCGCCGGCAAGCTGGAACGCTCGAACGATCCGCTGGCCGAACTGCCGATGACGGTGCCCCACGAGCGCCTCACCGGCCAGGTGGTGCTGGTCGGCTACGGCCGCGTGGGGCGGATGATCGCGGCAGAACTGACGGCCCGGGGCGTCCACTTCGTCGTCGCCGAGCAGAACCGCGAGCTGGTCGAGATGCTGCGCCGCCAGGACCAGCCGGCCGTGGTCGGCAACGCGGCCGAGCCGGCGGTGCTGATCCAGGCGCACATCGCGCAGGCGGCAGTACTGGTGATCGCCACGCCCGACACCTTCCACGTGCGCGCCATGATCGAAACGGCGAAGATGCTCAACCCGGGCATCCGCTGCGTGGTGCGTACCCATAACGCGGAAGAAGCCAAGCTGCTGCGCACCGACACGGGCGGCAAGGTGTTTCTGGGCGAACAGGAGCTGGCGGGGAGCATGACGCGTTATGTCATCGATTCGCTGAAGGATGTGCAGCACGGGCATTGAGCTGGCACGTACGGCGCCCGCCGGGAAAACACGTAGGGTAGGCGGCTCCGCCGCCTACGCGTTCCATCATCCCTTGCAAAGGGGCGCGGTCAGACGCATCCGTGCATTGAACGCGCAGGCGGGGAACCCGCCTACCCTACCGGCATATACATAGCCCGTTTGCCCGCAAAAAAGCCCGCTGGCGGCAACGCACAGCGGGCTTTTTTATTGAGCGGTAACGCTTTGGCTTACGCCGCCACCATCTCCCCGGTCTCGGCGCACAGCTTCAGGTTCGCATGTTTCGGCGCGAAGTTCAGCAGGTCCTTGCGCTCTTCCAGCAGCGTGAAGACGGCGTCTTTCGACAGCACGTACTGGTCGAGCAGCGTGTCCTTCAGCGATTCGATCAGCGCGCGGTAGTCGCGCATCGCGCCCAGGGTGTAGCTATACAGTTCGTCGGCCTTCTCTTCCATCTGGCGCAGCGTGTGCTCGCCGCTGGCGTCGTTTTTCAACTGGCTGTAGTCGATCTTCGAACGCGAATACATCGACAGGCGGTTCACCATCAGGTTGAGCATCTTGGTGACCTTCTCGATGTCGTTCTGGGCGCCGACCGAGATGCCGCGGGCGCCGTAGAACAGCTCTTCGGCCGCCATGCCGCCGTACAGGCCGATCACGTCGCGCTCGAGTTCTTCCAGCGTGCGCAGCGACATGTCGTCACCGGACTGCAGCACATAACCCAGGGCGCCGATTTTAGAGACGGCTTCCGTCGAAATCTTCAACAAGTGCGACTTTTCCTTCACTTCGGACAGGCTGAGGCCGGCGCGCAGGTGCGGGTCGATCTGCATGAAGAAGTGGCCCAGTTCGTGCAGGGCGATGCGCTCGCGCTGCTTGTGTTTTTCAGCCGTCGTGGCGCGGTCGGTCAGGCCGATGGTGGCACGCTCGTAGGCACGGAACAGCAAATCGGTATTGATGATCGTCTTTTCCTGGATCGACAGCATCGATGCGCGCTCGACCACGGTTTCCAGCAGCGCCGGGCTCAGGTTCTGGGTAATTTCGGCCACCTGGTCCAGGTCGAGGTCGTTATAGTCGACCAGCCCTTCCTTCTTACGGGACAGGAAGCTACGCAGCAATTCGCGGCGCTCGCCCTTGTTTGGCAGGCGGAAGTTGATCTTCACCGAGAAGCGGCGCAGCATCGCTTCGTCCATCTCGGTCGAGGCATCGTCGAAGTTCGAGGCGATGATCCAGATCACGTTCTGGCCCTTGTCGCTCTTCACGCCGTCCAGCAGGCCCAGCAGGGTGTTGGCGGTATCGTCTTCCCATTTCTTTTCGCTGCGGCCGCGCGGCATGAACAGGCTCTGGCCTTCGTCGAGGAAGATGATGCACTTGCCCTTGGCGCAGGCCTTGCGGTACAGGGCGTTCAGCGCTTTCGAGCCGCCGCCGACGTAGCCCGATTCCAGCGCCGAACCGGAAGCGGAAATCAGCGGCATGTTCAGGCGCTTGGCCAGGTAACCGACCAGCTTGGTTTTACCGGTACCGGCAGGCCCGGTCAGCATCACGTTGAAGGGCTTGTCGATGTTGTGCGACGCGTATTCCTCACGGTTACGGATCATGTCTTCCAGGTGCAGCACTTCCTGCTTGATGTCTTCCATGCCGATCAGGTCATCCATGCTGCCCTTGAGCTTGTCAGGGGTGATCATGGTCGAGCTCGCACCCATGCCCGGGATGCCGAACTTCAGGCTGTAGACGATCAACAGCAGCAGGACGATCTCGAAAGCGTGGCGCTTGAGGAAGTCGCCGGTGCCGGCGGCAAAGCCCGTGCCCTCGTCGAGCACGGCTTCGTGCGACGCGAGGAAGTCTTCCTTGGCGATCGAATACGGAATCGCGTTCTTCAGCAGCACTTCGCGCTCGAGCGACAGGTGCGAGGTGCTCGGCACCTTGACCACGTGCAGCTGCGGGGCACCCTTGAACTTGTAGACATAGCGCGGCGACTCGGACAGCGGCTTGGCCACCATCAGGTACTCGAGCTTGTCCTTCTGGGCTGCCAGGCGCGTGATTTCAGAAATGTCCTGGGAGTGAACGACCGGGCTTGGATCCTGCGGCACGTTGGCCGAATAGATCGCCACGCCGGTGGCAATGCCCAGCAGCATGGCTGCGGCGATGCGTACGTAGACGTTCTTGAAGGCAATCTGAAGTCGAGCAAAGTTGGGCATATCGGTACTCTACAAATGTATGGGTGCGCGTGATGCGACAGTGCAAACAGCGAAGGCTTTTCCGATTGGCGCTTGTCGGAGCAGCGGCGGCGCAGGGGCCGTGGGGGATGCGAACATGTGTGTTCGACATCGTTTTGATGCCCTAAGGCAACAGGGATAGGGAGACTATACCTGTAAAAAAACCGGGGATGTATACGTGGAGCTTAAAATTTTTTGATCGATCTCATAGCTGGAAAAGCTGGCAACGGTTTTCATTGCCGACTTGGCAAAGAAAGCAGCATTCCGCCTGCTCAGCAGGAAAAGTCGTTGCCCGTTCTTTAACGAACTTGTCGATATGGCTTGTTCGTTTGATACCGCTGACATGAACGCTTGTCGCATTTCTTTAACATGGCCAGGCAAGCTTCCGGCCGTGCCTTGCCCCTGTGTTTTCCGAACGAATCGAACAAGGTCGCGACACGCTGTTTTGCTATGCTGTCCATGACGATGCCCATGTCGTCAACGCCGTTGCTCCGCCGTGCCGTTTGTTTGTGTATCGGGTGCTTGTATCAGCACCTGCAAGGAAGGAACGACCGTGAACAGAATCGCCCTCGCAGCAGCACTTGCCCTCCTCGTCGGCGGCGTCGCGCAGGCCAGGGTCATCGAACTGACGCCCGAGCCTGCTGCAGCTAGCGCCCCGCCGCGCATCCTGCAGGGAAGTGTTCCTTCTCGGCATGGCGCGCAGCATGGCCTGCAGTATGCTGCCCTGCTTCCCAGCCGTTTGCCGGAACTGCCCGAACCGGAAGTGTTTGCCATGATGCTGGTCGGCCTGGTGCTGATCGGTTACCGGGCGCGGCGGGAAAGCAGCGAGAAATTCGAGTGAGTCGCAAGCCGGGCCGCGGATGAGGTTCAGGCGCCCGGCGGCACCGGCGCGGCCTCCGTACACAGCGCGTACAGCTTGCACAGCGTGTTCCAGTTACGCGAAGTCGTATTGTCACCCAATAGCTTGCCCAGTGCGGCCGCGGCAGCACTGTCGAGTACGCCCGTAGGACACCAGACGTAGGCCGCGCGCCGTCCGACCGCCAGCGCCTCTTGACCCCAGTCGCGCTCGCACAAGGGCAGGATGACTTCGCGCATCGTCCCATCGGGCAGCAGGAACACCAGCAGGCGCGAATGGTCCGAGGCTTGCTCCAGCAGCGTGTTTTCGGCAAGGACCGCCGCCAGTTCCTCGCGGCCCAGCACCAGAACACGTGCCGCGACGCCGAGCTTGAGCACCAGCTGTTCCTCGATGGCCGCAGCGGCCAGGCCCGGTTCGACCGCAGCGGCGCTGAACACGATGTTGCCGCTGTTGAGAACACTGCGCACATCGTCAAAACCGAGGTCTTCGGCCAGCTTGCGCAGGTCGGCCATCGCCACGCGTTTGGCGCGGCCGACGTTAATGCCTCGTATCAGGGCGATATAGCGGTCACTGGTCATGGCGCCATGTTACCGCCAATACACATACGACGACGTACGATTATTGAAGCAGGCCTTCCGCGCGCAGTGCCTGCTGCACTGCCGGACGCGCGCCGATACGGGCACGGTAGGCTCCCAATGCCGGCAAGCCGCTCAGGTCGAACTTGATGACGTCGGTCCAGCTTAGTACGGTAAACAGATAGGCATCGGCGACGCTGAAGGCCTTACCGAGGTACTCGCGGTCTTCCAGTTGCGCGGCCACGTACTCGAGACGCAGGCCGAGCATCCTGCGCGCATGCGCCTTCATGTCGTCGGTCGCGGCCGGATTGAACATCGGGCTGAAGTTCTTGTGCAGCTCGCTGGAAATGAAGCCCAGCCAGCCGACGATCTGGTAGCGTGCGACCTCGCCCACTGGCGGCAGCAGGCCCGCGCCCGGCACCAGGTCGGCCAGGTACTGGACAATGGCGGGCCCTTCGGTCAGGACGGTACCGTCGTCCAGCGCCAGCGCCGGCACATAGCCTTTCGGATTGACGGCACGGAAATCCGCGCCGCTCGCCGTCAGCTTGTTACGCAGGTCGACGCGCTCGGCCGTGAAGGGCAGCCCGGTTTCGAGCAAGACGATGTGCGGAGAGAGCGAGCAGGCGCCGGGGCTGAAATACAGTTTCATGGATGTCCTTTATGGGTATCGACAAGCCTGCGCCAGGCGGCGTGGCCGGCGCGGCAGGGCGAGAATACAGCAATCGTGCCTTCATTGCCGTGACTGCGCGGGACGGGAAGCTTCAGATGGCCAGGGACGCCACGGCCGGGAAGCCGACGCGGCAAAGAGGAAACAGGAGGAAAAACGGAGGAAAAAAAGGCGACAACGCATCTGCGCTTCGCCAACGGTACGCGCAAAAAGAAAAGGCAGCGTGCGTGACGTCCTCAGGACGCCAAGCCGCTGCCTGGCATAACCGAAGGCATGGCAGTCAATCCTGCCACGCCCACGGTATTAGTGCGCATAGTTGCCGGACGACGAAGGCGTTGCGTCGTTGGTCTGCGACTGTTGCTGTTGCTGCTGTTGCTGGGCGGCTGCCGCTGCGGCTGCCTTCTCTTCTGGCTTCGGACGGCCTTGCGCGTCGGACAGGCGATATTTCGTGCGGCGGTCGCCCATCAGGTCGCGCAGGTCGCGAATGCTCATGCCGGTGACTTCGTGCATGCGGATCAGCAGCGAGGCGCCGACCGGCAGGCGGTGGTGGCGGATCTTGCTGATGACCGGCGGGGCCACTTCGAGCATGCGCGACAGCGCAGCGTCATTTTTCAGTTGCATCTTGCCCAGCAAAATGTCGAGCAGATGGTTCGGGTTGTAGCTTTCCTGTGAAGACAAAGCATGATGTGCCATGATTTTTTACCTCGTGAGTGTGGTTTAAAATAGTTCCGTTACGAACTTTGTTAAAGACTGTACTTTCATCAACATAGTTCCCGGCACGCTCTTGAACAATTAAACAGAACCAGTCTGAATCTTTGCTTAAGAACTATGCCGACGTGCATGCGCTCTGCTTAACACTCCCCCGAACGCACTTGTCTTTCCAACAAATTATCAGACTCCTACGCCTGCCTTACCTACGTCCGGAGCACATGACTCATTGTTGGAAATCAAGCTATCGTGTGGAAAGCTTGTCACATAGGCATTTCAACACATGGGGATAATTTGTGGCGCACGCAAGAGATTTCTTCCGCTAATTTGTGTAAAAGAATTTGGAAGGAACCCGTTGATTTACATCAGGAAATAATTTGCGCAAACGCGCACTCAGCCTTGGTTGCCGCGTTTTGATTCCTTCGCGCAATTTAACAATCTGAGCATGTTGATAATCGTTTCAGGCGAGGCAACAATTAGTTCCATTCGGTATGCAACCATCCGGTCGCGCACGCCAATTTTGGTCGCGGTAGGCGATTTACGTTAAACTGGCCTGCCGCCTTGTCAAAGCATCAGCACACCTTTCAACGAAGCACCTCATGCAGAAAAAAGTATTCATCAAAACCTTCGGCTGCCAAATGAACGAGTACGACTCGGACAAGATGGCGGACGTGCTGGGCGCGTCCGACGGACTCGTGCGCACCGATAAACCCGACGATGCCGACGTCATCCTCTTTAATACTTGTTCTGTGCGCGAAAAAGCGCAGGAAAAAGTGTTTTCGGATTTGGGCCGCCTGAAAGAACTCAAGCGCGCGCGCCCCGACCTCATCATCGGTGTCGGTGGTTGCGTTGCATCCCAGGAAGGCGAGGCCATCGTCAAGCGCGCACCGCATGTGGATATGGTGTTCGGGCCACAAACCCTGCATCGCCTGCCCCAGATGATCCGCGAACGGCGCAGCAGCGGCACGGCCCAGGTCGACATCAGCTTTCCTGAAATCGAGAAGTTCGATCACCTGCCGCCGGCCAAAATCGAAGGTCCGGTGGCCTACGTGTCGATCATGGAAGGCTGCAGCAAGTATTGCAGTTACTGCGTGGTGCCTTATACCCGCGGCGAGGAAGTGTCGCGCCGCTTCGAAGACGTGCTGACCGAAGTGGCCGGCCTGGCGGCCCAGGGCGTCAAGGAAATCATGCTGCTGGGGCAGAACGTGAATGCCTTCCGCGGCGCCATGGAAAATGGGGACACCGCCGACTTCGCCCTGCTGCTGGAATACATTGCCGCCATTCCCGGCATCGAACGCCTGCGCTTCGTTACCAGCCATCCGAAGGAATTCACCCAGCGCCTGATCGACGCCTACGCGAAGATCCCGCAGCTGGTGAACCACCTCTACCTGCCCGTGCAGCACGGGTCGGACCGCATCCTGCAAGCCATGAAGCGCGGCTATACCGGCCTGGAATATAAATCGATCATTCGCCGCATTCGCGCGGTGCGTCCGAATATCGCCATCTCCTCCGACTTCATCGTCGGCTTCCCCGGCGAGTCCGATGCCGACTTCGAGGCCATGATGAAACTGGTCGACGATGTGGGCTTCGACAACAGTTTCAGTTTTATCTTCAGCAAGCGTCCGGGCACCCCGGCCGCCAACCTGGAAGACGACACTCCGCACGAGGTCAAGCTCGTGCGCCTGCAACGCCTGCAAGCCCTCATCGACGCCAACACGCGCAAGTTCAGCGCGGCCATGGTCGGCACCGTCCAGCGCGTGCTGGTCGAGGGACCGTCAAAGAAAGATCCGAACGAACTGCAAGGCCGCACCGAGAACAACCGGGTGGTCATTTTCGCGCCGGGCGAACTTGGCGCCACGCTGATCGGCCAACTGGTCGACGTGCGCGTGGTCGAGAGCCTGGATTACTCATTGCGCGGCGAACTCGTCGCCAACTCAGATACGATTGCCCAAGCCAGTTGAAAACACAAAACCCAACCCAGCCTTCGTACTTCATTCCCGAGCCGATGGATAACACCCGGCTCGCCCACCTGTGCGGTCCGCTCGACGAAAACCTGCGCCAGATTTCCGCGGCGCTCGACGTGACCATCTTCCGCCGCGGCGAGAAGTTCATCGTCAACGGCGCCAACGCCGAGCGCGCGGTCGAACTGCTCGAGCGCTTCTATGCCGTGGCGAACAAGGTCGTGCCGATCGAGGAAGTCCAGCTGGCCCTGGTCGAGCAACGCGCCGGCCTGCGCCCGACCATCGAAGGCGCGGCCCAGGACACTGCGCAACCCGAGGCCAAGCGCCCCGGCAGCGGCGATGAGGATGGCGCCGAAGGGAGCGAAGCCGACCCGGAACTCGTCAGCCCGATGCTCAAGACGCGCCGCAGCGACCTGCGCGGCCGCACCCCGCACCAGATCCAGTACCTGAAAGCCGTGCTCGAGCACGACATCAGCTTCGGCGTCGGCCCGGCCGGTACCGGCAAGACCTATCTTGCCGTCGCCTGCGCCGTCGACGCCCTCGAGCGCGACGCCGTGAAGCGCATCATCCTGACCCGTCCGGCCGTCGAGGCGGGCGAGCGCCTCGGTTTCCTGCCTGGCGACCTCAGCCAGAAGGTCGATCCTTACCTGCGCCCGCTGTACGACGCGCTCTACGATCTGCTCGGCTTTGACCGCACGCAAAAACTCTTCGAAAAGCAGGTCATCGAGATCGCCCCGCTGGCCTACATGCGCGGCCGCACGCTGAACCACGCCTTCGTCATCCTCGACGAGGCGCAGAACACGACGGTCGAGCAGATGAAGATGTTCCTGACGCGTATCGGTTTCGGCAGCAAGGCCGTCATCACCGGCGACGTCACCCAGGTCGACCTGCACAAGACCCAGCGCTCCGGCCTGGTCGATGCCATCCACGTGCTGAAGGATGTGCGCGGCATCGCCTTTACCCACTTCTCGAGCGCCGACGTGGTGCGCCATCCGCTGGTGGCGCGCATCGTCGACGCTTATGACAAGGCCAGCGCCGTCCAGGAAATGGGCGCGCTGCCAAAACCCGCCACGGCCCGAAATGCAAGAAAAAAACCATGAGCTTGACCTGGACGTCCAGTACCCGGACGCCCGCCTCGAATCGACCATCACGCCCGAGCTCGTCGAGCGCTGGGTGCGCGCTACCCTGCTTGGCCCGGCCGAACTGACGATCCGCTTCGTCGACAGCGCGGAGGGGCAGACGCTGAACCGCACCTATCGCGGCAAGGACTACGCCACCAACGTCCTGACCTTTGCCTACAACGAGGGCGAGGAGCTGGGCGAGGACGAGCCGACCCAGGCCGACATCATCCTGTGCACGGACGTGCTGCAGCGCGAAGCCGAGGAACAGAAGAAGACGGTCGAGGAGCACGCGGCGCACCTGGTCGTGCACGGCGTGCTGCATGCCCAGGGATACGATCACGAAGTCGACGAGGAAGCCGAGGAGATGGAACAGTTCGAGCGCGACATCATGGAAGTGCTCGGGTATCCGGATCCCTACGCCGACAACGCCTGAGGTGCCGGCCTTGGGCGCTGGCGCCATGTTGATGAAGCCAATGCGACATGGGGCGGCGGCATTGCTGATGCTGCTGCCGCTCGGCGCATCAGCCCAGGAGCTCTCCGAGGCGCGCTATATCGGTGCGATGGAAGGCGCGGCGCAAGCCTGCGCTGCGGCGTATCCTGCCCAGGCCCGTGTCTACCAGGACGCGGTGCGGCGCCTCGTGGCTTGCCACCTGAACGATGAGCAATTTAAAAGCTGGCAGGCGCGGCTGCGTGCCAGCGCCGAATACAGCGCCAGCGTCGAGCAGGGGCAACGCAGCCTCGACAAGCATCCGGCCAACCGCGAACGGCAGTGCCGCAGCTTGCAGGAGCTTGTTTGCGGGCCAGGGACAAAGCCGAGCCAGCCATAGCCTGGCGCGGCACCGGCGTGCATTGCCACCTGCTTGCTATGAGACCGCATGGGCACGGAGTGCCCACCCTACGAAAAGCCGCAACCTGTAGGGTGGGCACTTGTGCCCACGCGGTCTCATCGCTTGGTACCAGACACCATCAAGCGATGAGCCACAAATGCCCAAGGCGGAGCTCTCCCTTCACGCCCGTCCCAACTGCTCCCCGATCGGCAACTTGCGAATCCGCTTGCCCGTGGCCGCGAATACGGCGTTCGTCAGCGCCGGTGCAATTCCCGCCGTGCCCGGCTCACCGATACCGCCCGGTTCATCCCGGCTGTTGACGATGTGGACTTCCACCTTCGGCGCCTCGTTAATGCGCATCATGCGGTAGTCGCCGAAATTGGTTTGCTGCACGCGGCCACGATCCAGCGTGATCTCGTTCCACAGCGCTGCCGTCGCCCCGAACACGATGCCGCCCTCCATCTGCGCGACGATGGTGTCGGGATTGACCGCCTGCCCGCAGTCGACCGCACAGACCACACGGTGCACGCGTACGTCGCCATCCGGCCCCACCGACACCTCGGCCACCTGCGCCATATAGCTGCCGAAAGCAAACTGGGTCGACACGCCGCGTCCGACCTTGCGGCCGGCAATCGGCGCCAGCGGCTTGCCCCAGCCCGCCTTTTGCGCCGCCAAATTGAGCACGGCCAGGGTGCGCGGCGATTTATCGAGTAGTCCGCGGCGAAACGCCACCGGATCCTGCTTGGCCGCATGCGCCAGCTCGTCGATGAAACTCTCGACCACGAACACGTTATGGGTCGGGCCCACGCCGCGCCAGAACGCCGTTGGCACACCCGGCGGTTCGTGACGCACGTATTCCACACGCATGTCGGGAATCGTGTACTGCAGGTCGGCAGCACCCTCCACCGCATCCGGATCGACCCCGTTCTTCATGGCCGGCGGCGCAAAGCGCGACATGATCGACGAACCGGTGACACGGTGGAACCAGGCGGCCGGTTTACCCTTGTCGTCCAGGCGCGCGGCCAGCCGGTCCACGTAATACGGGCGGAACATGTCGTGCTGGATATCTTCTTCGCGGGTCCAGATGAATTTCACGGGCCCTTTCATCAGCTTGGCGAAGGCGACGGCCTGGATGACGTAATCGACTTCCAGGCGCCGGCCGAAGCCGCCACCAATATAGTGGTTGTGTACAGCCACTTTCTCGACAGGCAGCCCTGCCACCTTGGCGGCGGCGCCCTGGGCCAGCGCCGGCACCTGGGTGCCGACCCACAGGTCGCAACCGTCTGCGCGCAAGTCCACCGTGCAATTCATCGGTTCCATGGTCGCGTGGGCCAGGAAGGGCATCTCATAGACGGCCTCGATCTTGCGGCCGCCGTCGCGCGCCAGGGCGTCGATGGCATTGCCCTTGTCCGCGGCAACGGCGCCGCCGCCCTGCGACACCTTCATCATGTCGGCGACGATGCCCTTCAGGTTCACCTTGCCGTTGGCACCATCGTCCCAGCGCGGCGCGGCGGCAAGCAGGCCCTGCTTCGCGGCCCAGAAGTGATCGGCGACGACGGCCACCGCCCCCTCCAGGCGCAGCACCTGGCGCACGCCCTTCACCGCCATGGCTTTCTGCTCGTCCACGCCGACGAGCTTGCCACCCATCACGGGCGAGGCCGCCACCGCGGCGATGCCCATATTGGGCAGGCGCGCATCGATACCGAACTGGGCCGTGCCATTCACCTTGGCCGGGGAATCAAGGCGGCGCATGTTCTTGCCGATCAGCACAAACTGCTCGGGATCCTTCAACTTGACGTTTTTCGGCAGGTCCATTTTCGAGGCAGCATCGACCAGCTCGCCGAAATGGGCCGAACGGCCGGACGCCTGGTGCCTGACATTTCCCGCCACCACCTGCAACTCGTCCGTACCGACGTTCCATTGCTTGGAGGCAGCGGCAATCAGCACGCTGCGCACCATGGCACCTGCTTCGCGCAGCGGCTTCCAGGCACCGCGCACCGAGGTCGAACCGCCCGTTACCTGGCCGCCCAGCAGCGGATCGGCATAGAGCTCGTTGTTCGCCGGTGCCTGTTCGAGTTTGACCTTCGACAGATCGGCACCCAGCTCTTCCGCGAGCAGCATCGGCATCGCCGTGAAGGTGCCCTGCCCCATCTCGACCTTGTGGACGATCAGGGTGACGATGCCCATGCGGTCGATGCGGATGAAGGCGTCGCGCGCCAGCCCGGGCTGCGTTTCCGAATGGGCCGTGCTAGCCTGGCCGACCGCCTTCTCCGGCGGCGCCTCCTTCCGATCATTCTCCTTCTGGCAACCGAACAGCGAGAAACCGAACAGCAATCCCCCGCCGGCGGTGGCGCCGAGCTGCATGAAACGGCGGCGCGCGTTCGACACCTGCAGGTCTTTGTCCTGGCTCATGTGCGCTCCTTATTTGGCGGCGGCGATCTTGATCGCCTGGCGGATCCGTCCATAGGTACCGCAGCGGCAGATGTTGCCCGACATGGCATTGTCGATATCGGCGTCGCTCGGCTTCGGCGTCGTCTGCAGCAGGGCCGTGGCCGACATGATCTGGCCCGACTGGCAATAACCGCACTGCACCACGTCGATCTGGCGCCAGGCATCTTGCACCTTGGCACCGACAGGATCATTGCCGATCGCCTCGATCGTCACGATCTTCTTGCCCGCCGCCGCCGACACCGGGGTGACGCAGGAGCGGATAGCCTGGCCGTCGAGGTGCACGGTGCAGGCGCCGCACAGGGCCTGGCCGCAGCCGAACTTGGTACCGGTCAAGCCCGCGACGTCACGCAGCACCCACAACAAGGGCATGTCGTCGGGCACGTCGAGGGTGGTGGCAGTGCCGTTAATGGTAAGGGCGGGCATGGGGCGTTTCCTTTGCATTTGACCAATTGTCATATCATATGCGAAGGCGCTGCGGCACGCTGAGGCCGAGCGCGCACGCCTGCCTGCCACTCAGGCCGGGGCGCTTTTGGTGTATCCTATGCCAATCGCAACAACGGCTTCACGCCAACTATGCCCGAGTATCCCAGTGACGTCCGATCGGACGCCAAACCCCACCGGTCGCTTTTCGAAAGACTGACCGCACTCATTTCCCCTGAGCCAGAAAACCGCACCGAGTTGCTTGAAGTGCTGCATGAAGCACACGAGCGCAACCTGATCGACGCCGACGCCCTGTCGATGATCGAAGGTGTGTTCCAGGTCTCCGACCTGTCCGCGCGCGACATCATGGTGCCCCGGTCCCAGATGGACGTGGTCGACATTACCGATCCGATCGAGGAATGGCTGCCGATCGTGCTGCAAACCCAGCACTCGCGCTTCCCCGCCATCGAAGGCGAGCGCGACAAGGTCGTCGGCATTCTGCTGGCCAAGGATTTGCTGCGCTATTACACGGAAAAAACCTTCGACGTGCGCGCCATGCTGCGCCCGGCGATCTTCATTCCCGAATCGAAACGCCTGAACGTACTGCTGCGCGATTTCCGCGCCAACCACAACCACATGGCCATCGTCGTCGACGAATACAGCGGCGTCGCCGGCCTGATCACCATCGAAGACGTGCTGGAACAGATCGTCGGCGACATCGAGGACGAGTACGACTTCGACGAGGAAGAAGATAACGTGTTGTCGGTCAAGGAAGGCCAGCTGGGGCCCCGCTGGCGCGTGAAAGCCCTGACCGAGATCGACCAGTTCAACGAGGAAATCGGCGTCGACCTGCCGGCCGACGACGCCGACACCATCGGCGGCTTCGTCGCCGGCCACCTCGGCCGCATGCCCCACAAGGGCGAGGAATTTACGCTGGGCAATCTGCGCTTCGAGGTGCTGCGCGCCGATGCGCGCCAGATCCACGTGCTGCTGGTAGAAAAGCTGCCACATTCCGCGACCAATCGCGACGACGACGAGTGATGTTGCGTCGCCGTTCGACTCCCGCCGCGCCGGCTGACCTGGCTGCGGCTGCGGCCGCGCGCGGCACCCGCCCCTTCCGCCGCCGCGCTGGTGACTGTCGCCCTCGCCGGCGGCGCCTCCCTGTTTTCCTTCGAGCCTTTCGGCTGGTGGCCGCTGCAGTTCCTCCTGCTCGCTTACCTGTTCTACCAGGTCGGCCTTGGCAGCTCGGTCAAGCGCGCCACCCTGCTTGGCTGGGCCTTCGGCTTCGGCTGGTCGGTCGGCGCGATGTGGTGGCTGTTCATCTTCATGACCCGCTTCGCCCACCTGCCGGCCATCCTTGGCGTGATCGGGGTCGTCATCCTGGGCCTGTACATGGGCCTGTTCGGCGCCTTTGCCACCGGCGTGGCGAGCTGGCTGCGGCGGCGCTGGTCGCTGCCGCTCGGCGCTTTCGTGTTGCTGGTCTTGCCCGTCACCTGGGGCGTCTCCGAATGGATGCGCGGCTGGGTGTTTACCGGTTTCCCCTGGGCCGCTTCCGGCTACGCGCACGATCGTTCTCCGCTGGCCGGCTACGCGCCGCTCGTCGGCGTCTATGGCATCGGTGTCATTGTCGCGCTTTGCGCAGGCTGCCTGGTCAAGCTCACCCAGCGCAAGCGCCTGCTGACGCTCGACCTGTTCGCCGTGTTGCTGCTGGTCGGCATGAGCCTGCGTAGCGTCGAGTGGACCCATGTGACGGGTGCGCCGCTGACGGTACGCCTGTTGCAGGGCGCTATCCCGCAAGACCGCAAATTCGACTACGCCTTCCTCGAGAGCATCCTGGACCAGTATCGCGGCATGATCACGGCGGCCCCGGCCGACCTGATCGCCACGCCGGAAACGGCCATTCCCGTGTTCGCCCACATGCTGCCGCCGGGTTATCTCGAGAGCCTGCAGCGCTTTGCCAGTGTAAACGGCAGCACGCTGGCACTCGGCATGCCCTTGCTCGACGGCCCCACACAGTACGCCAACAGCGTGGTCGCGGTGTCGCCGCAGCCCCAGCCTTACCGTTACGACAAGGCGCACCTGGTGCCCTTCGGCGAATTCATTCCGCCGGGATTCCGCTGGTTCACCGACATGCTGAACATTCCGCTGAGCGACGCCACCCGCGGCAAGCCGCTGCAGGCGCCGTTCAAGGTGAAGGATCAGTGGGTGTTGCCGAACATTTGCTATGAAGACGTGTTTGGCGAAGAGATCGCCTACCAGCTGCGCACCGCCCCGCAACCGGCGACGATGCTGCTGAACGTGTCGAACCTGTCCTGGTACGGGCAGTCGAGCGCGGTACCGCAGCACCTGCAAATTTCGCGCATGCGCACCCTGGAAACGGGCCGGCCGATGCTGCGCGCGACCAACGACGGCGCCACCGCGGTGATCGACCATCGCGGCAAGGTCACCCACCTGCTGCCCTTCTACACGAAAGGCACGCTGAGTGCGACCGTGCGCGGCACCGCGGGCATGACGCCCTACATCCGCTTCGGCAACGCCCTGTTCCTTTTGCTGGGCGCGCTGGCGCTGGCGGCTGCCTGGTTTTCGGGCCGCAAATACCGCCTGAAAAAGGCCAATGTCGGCAAGATGGGTTGAATCCGGTCCCAGATGCCGGGTAAAACCCGCTAGAATTGTCCTTATTGACAAACCTGCAAACCTACAATGTTCGCGCCGCCATGCGTGCGCCCATAGCCGATGCTCACATTCCAACAAATCATTCTCACCTTGCAGTCCTATTGGGATAAACAAGGTTGCGCCCTGCTCCAGCCGTATGACATGGAAGTTGGCGCCGGCACTTTCCACACCGGCACCTTCCTGCGCGCGATCGGACCGGAACCCTGGCGCGCCGCCTATGTGCAGCCTTCGCGCCGTCCGAAGGATGGCCGCTACGGCGAAAACCCGAACCGCCTGCAGCACTATTACCAGTACCAGGTCGTGCTGAAGCCGGCGCCGGAAAACATTCTCGACCTCTACCTCGGTTCGCTCGAAGCGCTGGGCCTGGACCTCAAAAAGAACGACGTGCGCTTCGTCGAGGACGACTGGGAAAGCCCGACCCTGGGCGCCTGGGGCCTCGGTTGGGAAGTCTGGCTGAACGGCATGGAAGTGACCCAGTTCACCTATTTCCAGCAAGTCGGCGGCCTCGACTGCAAGCCGGTGCTGGGCGAGATCACCTACGGCATCGAGCGCCTGGCGATGTACCTGCAGGGCGTGGAAAACGTCTACGACCTGGTCTGGACCGAGTGGGAAGAAAACGGTACCACCAAGAAGCTGTCCTACGGAGACGTCTTCCACCAGAACGAAGTCGAGCAGTCGACCTACAACTTCGAACACGCCAATACCGACCTGCTGTTCCAGGCCTTTGCGAATCACGAATCGGAAGCGAAACGCCTGATCGAGCTGGAACTGACCCTGCCGGCCTACGAGCAGATCATGAAGGCCTCGCACAGCTTCAACATGCTCGATGCGCGTGGCGCCATCTCGGTAACCGAACGCGCCGCCTACATCGGCCGCGTGCGCACGCTGTCGCGCCTGGTGGCCCAGGCCTATTACGACTCGCGCGAGAAGCTCGGCTTCCCCATGGCTCCGCAGGCAGCCGAAGTTGCCCTGTCCGCCGCCTAAGCGCCTTTCCGGATCAGACAAGAACACACATGAATCAAACACTCCTCGTCGAACTGCAGACCGAAGAACTGCCGCCCAAAGCACTCGTCAAGCTGGGCGCGGCTTTCGCCAACGGCATCGCCAACGGCTTGAAAGCGCGCGGCTTCCTGGACGACGGCAGCGTCGTCACCCCGTATGCCACCCCGCGCCGCCTGGCCGTGTCGATCACCAGCGTGCGCGCCACTTCGCCCGACAAACGTATCCGCGAAAAGGTGCTGCCGGTGTCGGTGGCCCTGGACAAGGACGGCAACCCGAGTGCGCCGCTGGCCAAGAAGCTGGCCGCACTGGGCTTCCCCGACCTGAAGATCTCCGATCTCGAGCGCGCCCAGGACGGCAAGGCCGAGAGCTTCTTCTACAGCCACACGGCGCCGGGCAGCGCCCTGTCCGGCGGCCTGCAGGAAGTCCTGCTTGATACGGTCGCCAAGCTGCCGATCCCGAAGGTGATGAGCTACCAGAGGCCAAGCGGCGCGACCGTGCAGTTCGTGCGCCCGGTGCACCTGTTGCTCGCCCTGTTCGGCGAACAGGTGCTGCCGCTGTCGCTGCTCGGCCTGGAAGCCGGCCGCCACACGATGGGCCACCGTTTCCTGTCGCACGGCCAGCCGGTGGCGATCACCCATGCGGACAACTACGCAGCGATCCTCGAGAACGAAGGCAAGGTCCTCGCCGGTGCCGAGGCGCGCAAGGAAAGCATCCGCCGCCAGCTGCTGGAAAAGGCGGGCGGCGACCAGGTGCTGATGCCGGAATCGCTGCTGGAAGAAGTGGCGGCGCTGGTCGAGTGGCCGGTCGTGTACGAATGCCGTTTCGAGGAGACTTTCCTCGATGTGCCGCAGGAATGCCTGATTTTGACCATGCAGACGAACCAGAAGTACTTCGCGCTGACGGATGCGCATGGCCGCCTGCGCTCGCGCTTCCTGATCGTCTCGAACATCGCAACCGAGGACCCGCAGCATATCGTCGGCGGCAACGAGCGCGTCGTGCGCCCGCGCCTGTCGGATGCAAAGTTCTTCTTCGAGCAGGACAAGAAGAAGACGCTGGAGTCGCGCCTGCCGCAGCTCGCCAACGTGGTCTACCACAACAAGCTGGGCACCCAGGCCGAACGCACCGAACGCGTCACGGCGCTCAGCGGCGCGATCGCCAGGCGCCTCGGCTACGACGTGCAACTGGCCGAACGCGGCGCGCGCCTGGCCAAGGCCGACCTGCTGACCGACATGGTCGGGGAGTTCCCCGAGCTGCAAGGCATCATGGGCACCTATTACGCCCGCAACGACGGCGAGAACGAGGAAGTGGCGCTGGCCGCCTCCGAGCACTACCAGCCGCGCTTTGCCGGCGACAAGCTGCCCTCGACGAATACCGGCCTCGTGGTCGCGCTGGCCGACAAGCTGGAAACCCTGGTCGGCATCTGGGCCATCGGCCTGCAGCCGACCGGCGAGAAGGATCCGTTCGCCCTGCGCCGCCACGCCCTGGGCGTGATGCGCATGCTGGTCGAGAAGCGCCTGCCGCTGGCGATCTCCGAACTGCTGGCCGATGCGGCGGGCGTGTTCGCCGGCCAGGCGGCCTTCAAGGATCCGCGCGAGGAAGTGCAGGCCTTCATGCTCGATCGCTTGCGCGGCATGCTGCGCGAGCGCGGCTTCACGCCGAACGAAGTGGAAGCGGTGCTGGCCCAGAACCCGGACCGCGTCGACGACGTTGTCGCCCGCCTGGAAGCCGTGCAGGCCTTTGCCGCGCTGCCGGAAAGCGTGTCGCTGGCCGCGGCCAACAAGCGCATCACCAACATTCTCAAGAAGACCGACGCGGCCATCGGCCAGGTATCGAACGCCCTGCTGCAGGAAGAAGCCGAGCGCAAGCTGGCCGCCAGCATCGAGCGCGTGCGTCCGGAAGTCGATGCGGCCTTCGGCGGCGGCGATTTCGCCGGCACCCTGAAAACGCTGGCGCAGCTGCGCGACGACGTCGACGCCTTCTTCAACGACGTGATGGTGATGGCCGAGGACGAGGCGCTGCGCAACAACCGCCTGGCCCTGCTCTCTTCGCTGCACGGCATGATGAACCGCGTCGCCGACATCTCGAAGCTGGCGGCGTAAAGGCAGTCAATGAAGCTGATCATCCTCGACCGCGACGGGGTCATCAACCAAGATTCGCCGGACTTCATCAAGAGTCCGGCCGAATGGATTCCGATCCCCGGCTCGCTGGAGGCGATCGCGCGCCTGAACCAGGCCGGCTACCGCGTCATCATCGCCTCGAACCAGTCGGGCATCGCGCGCGAACTGTTCGACATGACGACGCTGAACGCGATCCACCAGAAGATGCACAACCTGGCGCAGCAGGTGGGCGCGGACATCGACGCGGTGTTCTTCTGCCCGCATGCGGCCGCCGACAACTGCGACTGCAGGAAGCCCAAGCCCGGCATGTTCGAGGAGATCAGCAAGCGCTTCAAGGTCAGCCTGAAAGGCGTGCCGACCGTGGGCGACTCGCTGCGCGACCTGCAGGCCGGCTTCGTCAAAGGCTGCCTGCCCTACCTGGTCCTGACCGGCAAGGGCGAAAAGACCCACCAGACCGGCGGCCTGCCGCCCGGCACCCAGGTATTTCCCGACCTGGCCGCCATGGTCACCGCGCTGCTCAAGGCAGCGCCCCGTTCCCAGTCCAACTGAAGTCGAAAGAGAGAATCGTTCTTGCGTACCGTCGTCCCCTTCCTGCGTTCCCTGCTGTTTTCCATCGTGATGGTGCTCGCCACCGTGGTGTGGGCCTGCGTCTGCTTCCTGGTCGCGCCCCTGCCCTACAACAAGCGTTTCTGGGTGACCTCGCGCTGGAACGTGTTCATCATCTGGTGTGCCAGGGTCATTTGCGGCATCCGCTACCAGTTCAAGGGCTACGAGAACCTGCCGGACGCGCCGGCGATCGTGCTCTCGAAACACCAGTCGGCCTTCGAGACGATCTTCCTCTTGCCGAACCTGACCCGTCCCCTGGTCTTCGTATTCAAGAAGGAAATCCTGTATATCCCCTTCTTCGGCTGGGCGATGGCGCTCCTGCGCATGATCCCGATCGACCGCAAGGAAGGCAAGAACGCGTTCGGCCACGTGGTCCGCCACGGCAAGCGGCGCCTGGCCGATGGCCAGTGGATCATCATGTTCCCCGAGGGGACGCGCATCCCTGTTGGAAAAAAGGGAAAGTACAAGAGTGGTGGGGCACGCCTGGCTGTCGAAACCCAAGCCGTGGTCGTCCCGATCGCGCATAATTCAGGTGAATGCTGGCCGAAGAATTCCTTCATCAAGCGGCCAGGCCTGGTGACGATTTCGATTGGCAAACCGATATCGCCGCACAACCACACTCCCGACAGTCTGATGCAAGAGGTCGAAAATTGGATAGAATCAGAAATGCGCGTCATTTCGCCCCACGTCTACACCGGTGGCTGAACGAAGTTGGCGCCCTGATCAAAGCACCTCCACCGCAGCAAGACATGACTTCCCCAAAGATCGACGGGCCCCAGCTGGATTTCTTTTCGCAGGATGATTCGGCGCCGCGGGCGCCGGCCGCAAAACCGGCTCCGCCGCCACCGCAACCCCTGTTCAAGGCGCCGCCCGCGCCTCCCCGCATCACCCTGCCCTCCCCGCCACGCACGCCCGACGATCCGCCCCTGCGCCGCATCGTGCTCGGCCACTACGCGGTCGACTACGAACTGAAACGCTCGGCGCGCCGCTCGATCGGCTTCATGATCGACGACGACGGCCTGCACGTGACGGCGCCGCGCCGCGCCACCCTGCCCGACATCGACAATGCGATCCGCGCCAAGCAGCGCTGGATCCTGACCAAGCTGCACGAACGCGGCGAGCGCCGCGCGAAACGCGACGAGCGCGCACCGGTGACACGGGAAGACGGCGCGCGCCTGCCCTACCCGGGCGGCGAGATCGTGCTGCGCCTGCAACCGGCCGCGCGCAGCCACTGCGTATTCGATCCCGAGACACGCGAACTGCGGGTGGGCGTGACGGCAAACCTGTCGGAAGCGCAGCTGAAGGAACGCGTCAAGCTGTGGTTCCAGGCCGAGGCCAAGCGCCTGTTCACCGAGCGCCTGGCACTGTTCGCACCGCAGTTGGGCGTGCATTACCGCTCGCTGACGCTGTCCTCGGCCGGCACGCGCTGGGGTTCCTGCACGGTGGCGGGCAACATCCGCCTGAACTGGCGCCTGATCCACTACGCGCCGGCGCTGATCGACTACGTCGTGGTGCACGAACTGGCGCACCTGCGCGAGATGAACCACAGCCCGGCCTTCTGGGCGGTGGTGGGCGAGGTGTTCACGGACTACGATGGCGCGCGGCTGGAGCTGAGAAGGCGCTCGCACGAGATGCCGGTGCTGTTTGGGGATTGAGGGAGTTGTCGGCGCGACTGGTGCCTTGGCAGCCAGTCCATGGACAAGATGCATGACGCCGCTGTACGACCGCGTGGGCTCAAGAGCCCACCCTACCCAATCGCGACTCGTAGGGTGGGCTCTCGAGCCCACGCGGTACGGCGCGTGATCTGACGGTCAGCGCGCGACTGGAGCTGAGAAGGCGCTCGCACGAGATGCCGGTGCTGTTCGGGGATTGAGGGAGTTGTCGGCGTGACTGGTGCCTTGGCAGCCAGTCCATGGACAAGATGCATGACGCCGCTGTACGACCGCGTGGGCTCAAGAGCCCACCCTACCCAATCGCGACTCGTAGGGTGGGCTCTCGAGCCCACGCGGTACGGCGCGTGATCTGACGGTCAGCGCGCGGCTGGAGCTGAGAAGGCGCTCGCACGAGATGCCGGTGCTGTTTGGGGATTGAGGGAGGTGTCGGCGTGACTGGTGCCTTGGCAGCCAGTCCATGGACAAGATGCATGACGCCGCTGTACGACCGCGTGGGCTCAAGAGCCCACCCTACCCAATCGCGACTCGTAGGGTGGGCTCTCGAGCCCACGCGGTACGGCGCGTGATCTGACGGTCAGCGCGCAGTACCACCGGAGATTGACTTACCCCAGCGCGTGATCGCGCCGGGCGTCGGCCAGCACGCGCATCACGCCACGCTGGGCGTCGTCGAGGCAGCGGAACGGGATCGGCAGCGTACCGCGTTTGAGCACCATCATGAAGCCGCGCGAATAGGTGCGCACGGCCATCACGTCTTCCCAGTTGATCAGGGTGACGCCGCCGCTGGTGCGCACGATGCCGTGCTCGTCGATCGTGAATTCATAGGTGCGGCGCCCGCGCCCGAGCATCACGAAATGGAAGGCGGCGCTCAGCGTGGTCTTGATGCGCAGGTAGAGGCTGGCGGGCCAGCGGATGCGGCGGCGGCGGATCAGGAAACCGCCGTGCTGCCACATGAAACCGATGTACTCGCGCAGCGAGTAGCGAACGAAAAAATGTAGTGCACCAAGGCCGGCGCTGGCCAGGCTGGATGGCAATACCGGTGTCTCTCCAACAGCACCGAAGAAACCTTCGTCCGCTCCCTCGGCGGACTTCTGCATCGTGACTGGCATCACGGGCGTGCTGTTGGCCGGTCCTGGGTGATTTGATGACATGCTCATCCCCTTCTTGTACCGAGCTCAAAAAGCAATGGTAACAAAACTTATACGATTTCCTGTTGCAAGAGTTCAACAGTGCGCAGGGTCGCACCACGATGGCGGGCAGCGAACGCGGCCGCCTGGGCACCCATCGCCGCGCGCTCGTCGGTATTGCCCAACAGGGCGACGGCCCGGTCCAGCAAGTCCCCGGCATCGGCCACGCGCACGGCGCCGCCGGATGCCACCGCTTCCTCGGTTGCGTCGAGGAAGTTGAACGTGTGTTCGCCCACCAGCACCGGCTTGCCGAGGGCGCAGGCCTCGATCAGGTTCTGGCCACCCAGGGGCAGCAGGCTGCCGCCGATGAAGGCGCAGTCGCAAGCGGCGTAATAGGCGAACATCTCGCCCATCGAGTCGCCCAGCAGGACATCGGCCTCCACAAGGACACCCGGCATCGCCTCGCTCAGCTGCGAACGGCGCTGCAGGCGCAAGCCGCGTGCACGCACCAGCTCCGCGACTTCGTCGAAACGCTGCGGGTGGCGCGGCACCAGCACCAGCAGCATGCCCTTCGGGCGCTCGTGCATGCGCGCATAGGCGTCGAGAATCAGCGCCTCCTCGCCATCGCGCGTGCTGGCGCACAGCAGGACCGGGCGCTGCGGGAAGCGCGCGCGCAGCCAGGCGCCCTTCTCCGGAACCGCCTCAGGCGGCACCACGTCGAACTTGATGCTGCCCGTGACCGCCACGCGCGGCGCGCCCAGTGAGCGGATGCGCGCGGCGTCCTGTCCGGTCTGGGCGGCCACCGTCGTGATCGCACGCGCGGCTTCGCCCATGAGGGTGCCGAAGCGCTGGCCGCGGCGCAGCGAACGCTCCGACAGGCGTGCATTGACCGGGGCTACCGGTACGCGCGCCTTTGCGCAGCTGTCGATCAGGTTTGGCCAGACTTCCGTCTCCATCAGGATGCAGATGCGCGGCGCGAAATGGCGCAGGAAGCGGCGCACCATGAAGCCGGTGTCGTAGGGCAGGTAGGACTGGATCACGCGCTCGCCGTGGCGGGCGAACAGCGCGCGGCCGGTGGCGCGGCCGGTCGGCGTCATGTGGGTGAGCAGCACGCGGCAGTCCGGCCAGCGCGCCAGAAGCGCCTCGACCAGCGGTTCGGCGGCGCGGGTCTCGCCCACCGAGACGGCATGCACCATGAAGGTCATGCGCGGTGCCGGGCGCGCACCGTAGAAGCCGAGGCGTTCGCCGACCTGCGCGCGGTAGCCCGGCTCCTCCCGTCCGCGCCACCACAGGCGGCCCAGCACCAGTGGCAGCGCCAGCCACCACAGGAAGGAGTACAGCGTGCGGTTCATGGCGCGCCCAGCAGGCGATGCGCGGCGGCGATCACCTCGCCCGTGGCGGGTGGCGTGCCCTTGTCGCCCAGGTTGACGATGCGCGGTGACCAGTTGCCCTCGGTCTTCCACTTGGGCGAATCGGCATAGATCTCGACCGTCGGCCGATAGAAGGCCGCGGCGATATGGGTCAGGCCCGTGTCGACGCCGACCGCGAGACCGGCGTAGCGCGCCAGCTGCACCGCGTCCATCATCGACAGCTTCGGCAACACGCGCGCGTTCGGCAGCGAAGCGGCCAGCAGCTCGGCCTCGCGCTTTTCGCCTTCCGAGCCCCGGGCAGCAGCACCGTCATCGGCGCCGGGGCCTGGCCGAGGGCGATCCAGTTGGCCGCAGCCCACTTCTTGGCGTCGCGCGCGGTACCGTGGAAGAAGACGGCGTAGTCGGCAGCCGGCAGCCAGTCGGGGCGCTCGGCTGCGTTCGGCGGCGGCAGGCCGAAGTCGGGCTGCGTATCGACCGCATAACCGAGGGCGGCGCCCGCTACCAGGCGCCCGCGCGCCACCGCATGGGTGCGCGGGTCGAGCGGAATGCTCTGTGTATGGAAGAAGCGCGAGACGCCTTCGTAGCCCGAGCCTTCGCTGCCGTTGGCCAGGCCCACCTTGCGCCCGCCGCGCTTGACGCGGGCGGCGCCCATGATGATGCCGGTCTTGAGCAGGCCCTGGGTGTCGAACACGACGTCATATTCTTCTTCGCGCAGGGTGCGGAAGAAGGCACGGATCTCGGCGCGGTTGACCGGCTTGCCCAGGCCCTTGCGCCAGCGCCGAAGCGCGAACGGAATGATCTTGCGGACGTGCGGGTTCAGGCGCACCAGGCTGACGTAGCCCTCTTCCACCACCCAGTCGATGGTGGCGTTCGGATGGTGGCGCAGGAGATCGGCCACCATCGGCAGGTTGTGCAGGACATCGCCCAGGGACGACACCCGCACCAGCAGGATTTTCACATCAGGCTCGCTTCACGGGCTTGCATCAAAACGGCAGTTTCGCATCCGCCTTTGCCGCCAGGATGACGCTGCGGAATTCGTCCTGGATGCGGGCCAGCGCTTCCGGCGTCTCGCCTTCGAAACGCAGTACCACCACCGGCGTCGTGTTCGACGAGCGCGCGAGGCCGAAGCCGTCCGGGTACTCGACGCGCAGGCCGTCGATGTCGTTGATTTTTTCCGAGCTCGGGAAGGTAGCGTCGGTGCGCAGCTTGTCGATCAGGGCAAAGTTCTCGCCCTCGTTCAGGTGCAGGTGCAGTTCCGGCGTGCTGATCGCCATCGGCAGCGCCTTCAGCACGGCGGATGGATCGTCGTGGCGGGTCAGCAGCTCGAGCATGCGCGCGCCCGCGTACAGGCCGTCGTCGAAGCCGTACCAGCGGTCCTTGAAGAAGATGTGGCCGCTCATTTCGCCGCCCAGCGGGGCACCGGTTTCACGCAGCTTGGCTTTCACCAGCGAGTGGCCGGTCTTGTACATCAGGGCGCGTCCCCCGTGCTGTTCGATCCACGGGCCGAGGTGGCGCGTGCACTTGACGTCGTAGAGGATCTCGGCGCCCGGGTTGCGCTCGAGGACATCGGCCGCGAACAACATCATCTGGCGGTCCGGATAGATAATGTGGCCATCCTTGGTGACAATGCCGAGGCGGTCGCCGTCGCCATCGAAGGCCAGGCCGATCTCGGCATCGGTGCTCTGCAGCGCGCGGATCAGGTCCTGCAGGTTTTCCGGGTGGGCCGGGTCCGGGTGGTGGTTCGGGAAGTGGCCGTCGACTTCACAGAACAGCTCGACGACTTCGCAACCCATGCCGCGGTACAGGTCGCCCGCGAAGGCACCGGCTACGCCGTTGCCGCAATCGACCGCGATCTTGATCGGACGCGCCACCTTGACGTCGCCGATGATGCGTTCGAGGTAGGCCGCGCGGATGTCGTGGGTGCTGTAGCCGCCCTGCTGGGCCGCGCTGCTGCCGTCGTGGGCCACGATGCTGTCGTACAGGCCGGTGATGGCATCGCCGTAGATCGCCTCGCCCGCCAGTACCATCTTGAAGCCGTTGTAGTCGGGAGGATTGTGGCTGCCGGTGACCATGATGCCCGAGCGCGTGCCATCGAGTACGTTGGTGGCGAAGTAGACCATCGGGGTGGCGACCATGCCGAGGTCGACGACGTCGACGCCGGCGGCCTGCAGGCCTTCGGCCAGGGCGGCGCTCAACGCCGGCCCCGACAAGCGGCCATCGCGGCCGATGACGACCTTGCGCTCTCCCTTGGCCAGCGCGGCCATGCCGAAGGCCTGGCCGATCTGGCGCGCCACGCCCGCGTCGAGCGTGCTGTCGATCACACCGCGAATGTCATAAGCTTTGAAAATCGTTTTGGAGAGAGCAACCATGTTCCACCTTGAAGAGTCGGACACCACCATGCCCAGCCGCCTGCGAAACAGGAGCGTGGCAGGCACCACAATATGAGAAGAATGACAAAACGGGGATATTGTAACGGCAAGCGCCGCCAAGCGCGAAACGGCTGAGCTGCCAGAGCCACCGGCGAACGCCGGTGAGGTGATCGATTACTTTATTACGCCTGGCTTCAGGGCTTTCAGGGGTTCTGAAGCGGAAAGCCGTCAGCGCAAGGATCTCGGGAAACCGTAGCGAGCGGAAGAAGTTTCGGCCGAGAAGCGCAGCTGTACGGCTGTACAGCCGGTCCACAGCGTCTCAGGCCGAAAATTCGACGCGCAGTCGGTTTATCGAGATCCGATCAAACGCGGAGCTTGTCCAGGGACTTGCCGCCCTCGACCCACTCCTTGACCCACTTCGGCTGACGACCACGGCCAGTCCACTGCTGCGACGAATTGTCCGGATGACGATAACGCACCGCCACCGTGCCGGTCTTCGAACCGCGCGCTGGCGTGCTGAGCAGGTCTTTCAGCGGCATACCCACTTTTTGGGCGATCGCCAGGATCTGTTCGCGAGCCTGCTGCACTTCCTGCTGCTCACGATTTTTCATTTCCTGCTTGATTTGCTCTTGCAAGTTGCGCAAATCGCCAACCGACATATTTGACAGATCCATCATCGTTCCTTGAATGTTGGGTTAGAGCGCCTAACAAAATCCCATGGCTGATTGCATCGTCTCGCCTTGGGCCAACCTGTCTTGACGGGACATTTTTCCCGGCCCTGCTGCGGGAGCGACGCCCCGCAGCACCATGACATTTTGCTAGGCGCTCATATTAAATCAGTGATTATCACCAAATGTCGCAATATACTACATTGACAATTTATTGCCAGTCTTTCTTGCGCCAAATCAGCCATCGTGGCGACTTGAATCGGACGATGCGTGCATACAGCCACAGATAGCTGATCACGAACAATAAACAAAATACCATCAACACGCCTGTATTTTGCCAGAACATTGTAGCGGGCACGACTGCCATGAGTGAAAAGAGCCACAAATACGGCGAGGTACGCGCATTTCGCTTCAGCAGTGCACGGGCTTCTTTTGTACCGACAGTCCATCGGACGATACGCCGAAAAATAAGGCTGTGCAAGTGAATGCCGTCGGGTACCGCAGGGGATTTGCCGCGTACAAACATACGGCGATATGCGGAAAAGATCGTCTCGAAGGCGGGATAAATCAGCAGCAGTAGCGCATACCAGGTGGAGACTTCCGGATTACGCATTACCAGCAGCAAGGCAAGCTCACCCAGCATGAATCCGATAAAGTAGGCACCGCCGTCGCCGAGGAATATCAGGCCCACCGGGTAATTCCAGATCAGGAAGCCGGCCGTGGCGCCCGCCACCATCAGGGCGGTAATCAGGACGAACATGTCATCGACCTGCAAGGCCACATAGGCCAGCGACAGCAGCATGCAGATCGTGACCATGCTGGCCAGTCCATTGAAGCCGTCGATGATATTCACGGCGTTCGCAATGCCCGCCACCGCCAATACCGTCAGCGGCAGGGCGATCCAGCTTGACGCCACCACGGCAATCCCGAGCGGCAGGTCGATACGGGCGATCTTCGCGTCGAGCAGCAGGTATCCCAGCAGCGCTCCCGCCATGGTCAGCAGCAGGCGCCGCGAAGGGCGGACCGTGCCCGTATAGTCTTCGGCGATGCCGCCAATGAAGGCGACGAAGGCGCATACCAGCAGCACGGCCAGCAGTTGCATCAGGGCGGGCTCGCGCCAGATCGAGATCGCCGCCGTCAGCACCACCGCAAGGTAGATCGGCAGGCCGCCGATACGCGCTACCAGGTGCGAATGGGCGCGCTGCACAGCGTCGAAATCGGAGTCGAGCGCAGGCCCATGCAGTTTCGCCTGCTTGATGACGAGCAGGGTCAGCATGGCCGAACAAATGAAACTCACGAGAAATGAGAACATGCAAACCCTGCGGTTCGGGACTCAACAGGCGAACGCCGGACATAGGTGCGGCCCGGCGAACGTATCGCGATCATCGCGCTTGCAAAAAGAATAATCCATTCTAACCGGATAAGCGTTCTCAGCCCGGCACGCCAGTTTATCGTGTGTACCGTCGCGGCAGTTGCGCAAGATCGCGTGCGACTGGAATGGTTGCGAAAAACTTCCCGGGCGGGGCGAAGCGCTCCCGGCAGAAGCCGAATCGACCGCCGGCAATGCAACCAATGGCGCGCGGGCTCACTTTCTCGTGCCGGCATGCGTTAATTGATGGCGCGATTTGCGCCGCCCTTCGAAACGGTGCTGGTCAATATAAAGAACACTGTTGCCAAGGAAATAAAATAGGAGGACCGCATAATCCGATGTTGTTTGCGCAAGCCGGCATCGAGCCCACCCCGAATCGCTCGCATCGTGCTGCCCGCTGCGATTACCCGGGGTAGCACGAAGCGAAAACCTCCACGGCTGGGTTACCGCCTCTTGCCGTGCGAGGGCATTGCATTGAACGCCGCGCCCGGCATTGCCTTATGGGCTAGCCAGCGTCCATGGTGTTTATGTCGGCGGCGCGTGGGCAAGGCCTGGTGAATTCGCGCGGCGCTTGTCCGGGACCGGCAGGATTAAATGGCGGGTGTTCCGAATCAGGCCAGGATAAGCGCCCGGGACAGGAAGGAGCAGGACTGGCCGCCGCCGACGCGATGTCTCCAGTGGATAACCGGACAATTGCGCGCCTCCGCCGGTGGTCGCCAATTACGCCAATACGCTGCAATCGGCTACGGCCGGGATAATCGAGCGACCATGGATTGCCGCCGCGGTGGTGGCGCAGCGGCGCTGGGGGCCCCCTCCCCGGGTCACCACCCCGGGAGAAAATCATTTAGTATGCCCCCAAAGGTAAAAGCCGCGCCTGCGCCTCCCGCGACCGCGGCACTCTGGAATCACGGACTCACCATGAAAACCTATGTCATAGGCGACCTGCAGGGTTGCGCCCACGAGGCCCAGGCCCTGCTCGACAAGATCGGCGAAGACGCCGGCGGCGACGCCCGCATCCTGTTCGTCGGCGATTTGATCAATCGCGGTCCGGAATCGCTGATGGCGCTGCGCCGCATGAAGGCGCTGTCGGAATCGAGCTGCGGGCGCGTCGAGGCGCTGCTGGGCAATCACGATCTGCACCTGCTGGCGGTGGCCGTCGGTGCCCAGCGTGCCAGCAAGTCCGATACGCTCGACGAGATCCTGGCCGCCCCTGACCGCGACGAACTGATCGCCTGGCTGCGCCAGCGCCCGCTGGCGATGTTCGTCGATGCCCACCTGTGCGTGCATGCCGGGGTGCCGCCGCAGTGGAACGCGGCGCAGACGATGGCACTGGCCGGCGAGGTCGAGGACATGCTCAGGAGCGAGGACTGGATCGACTTCCTCGCGCAGATGTACGGCAACCTGCCCGACCGCTGGGACGACGCGCTGCAGGGCATCGAACGCCTGCGCTGTATCGTCAACGCCCTGACGCGCATGCGCCTGTGCCTGCCCGACGGTACGATGGATTTTGCACACAAGGAAAGCGAGAGCGGCCCGATCGGATCAGGCCTGCTGCCCTGGTTCGACCTGCCGGGCCGGCGCACGACCGACGTCACGGTGGTGTTTGGCCACTGGTCGGCCCTGGGCCTGATCCTGCGCCCAAACCTGGTCGGCCTGGACAGTGGTTGCGTCTGGGGCGGCAAGCTGACCGCGGTCTGCCTGGACGACCGCAAGCTGCTCCAGGTCGACTGCCCGGAATATCGCCCTCATGCCGGCAAGGCTCCCTGACCAGGCGCCCCGGGGCCGTTACAGCGGCGCTGTGGGCGATGCGGCGTGAAGGAGGCGTGGTGGCTCCACCAGCGCCCGCGCAATCGCCTCATGGGCCGCCTGGGCCAGTTCGCGCCGGTGGGCCCCCGCACCCGCGATTGGCACCAGGCAGGACAGGCGCGCGTGCACGGGCGGCCCGCCGAGGATGGACATGATGCTCTGCACGAAGGTTACCTCGCCGGCATAGTCGACGCCGCGATGCCAGCTGCCGTGCGCGTCGAGGTAGGCCAGCGCGCAGGGCTGCACCGCTACTTGCGCGTCGACCGCCGCCTCGAACAGGTTGGCGTGGAAAGGCAGCACTTCGCCCCGGGTGCCCACCGTCCCTTCCGGGAAGAAGGCCACGCGCTCGCCCTGCTCCAGCACCGCCACCAGCCCCTTGAAGATGTGGCGCAGTTCGCGCCGGTTGCCGCGCGCGAGGAACACCGTGCCGGCGGCGTCGGCTAGCCAGCCCAGCACCGGCCAGGCACGGATCTCGGCCTTGGCGACGAAGCGGCAGGGATAGACCGAATTGATGACGAAGATGTCGAGCCGGGAGATGTGGTTGGCGACGAACAGCGCGTGCTCGAGCGCCGCCGCGCCGAAAGCCTCGACGCGCACGCCGCAGATGCCGAGCAGGCGGCGCGACCAGCGCCGCGTGGCCGCTTCGCGCAGGCGCCGCCGCGCCCGGGGAAAGACCGGGGCGCAGGTCAGCAGGCCCACGAGCAGGTGAACGATCACGCGCACGAGGCGCCAGGCAAGACGAAGACGGATCATAAAGAAGACAATCATGGCACACCCAGCCGCGCGTCGGCGCAGCCGGGTGAGCCAGGCTCGTTGGACGCTAGGCCGCGCGCTGCCAGGCGAGGCGCCCGCCGACGACGGTGGCCATCACCTGGCCGGTGAGCTCGTAACCCGGGGAAAGGCGTGTGTTTGCCCTGGCTGGCCAGCGCCGCGCCGTTCACGACCCAGCGCCTGGCCGGGTCGAACAGCACGAGGTCGGCGGCCGCGCCCACGGCCAGCTGGCCGGCGGCCAGGCCGGCGATGCGGGCGGCGTCGCTCGTCACCTTCGCCAGCGCGCGCGGCAGCGCATCGGCACCGCGCTGTTCATGCCCCCACTCGTCGGCCCACTTCAGCATCAGCGCCAGCAGCAGCTCGAGGCCAGTGGCGCCGGGCGAGGCTTCGCCAAAGGGCAGCAGCTTCTCGTCGTCGTCGACCGGGGTGTGGTCGGAGCAGACCGCGTCAACGGTGCCGTCGGCGATGCCGGCGCGGAGGGCGTCGCGGTCGCGCTGGGCGCGCAGCGGCGGGCTCAAACGCGCATTGGAGTCGAAGAAGCCGATGTCGGCGTCGGTCATGTGCAGGTGGTGCACGCCGACGTCGCAGGTGACGGGCAAGCCTTCCTTCTTGGCCGCGCGCACCAGGTCCAGCCCGGCGGCGGACGACAGGCGGCACAGGTGGACGCGCGCGCCGGTCGAACGCACCAGCTCGAAGATCGTGTGCAGGGCGATGGTCTCGGCCATGACCGGCACGCCGGACAGGCCCATGCGCGAGGCCAGCGGCCCACTGTGGGCCACACCGCCGCGGCCGATGTGCGGGTCCTGCGGGCGCAGCCAGACGGTGTAGCCGAAGGTCTTCGCATACTGCAGCGCGCGCAGCAGCACGTTGGTATCGAAAATCGGCACTTCGGCCTGGGCAAAGCCGATGCAGCCGGCCTCCGTCAGTTCCGCCATCTCGGTCAGCGCTTCGCCCTTCAGGCCCATCGTCAGGGCGCCCAGCGGGTGCACGTTGACCAGGTTCAGGGTACGCGCGCGGTGCTTGAGCATCTCGACCAGGCCGGGTTCGTCCAGCACCGGGTCGGTGTCGGGCGGGCAGACCAGCGTGGTCACGCCGCCCTGGATCGCCGCCTGCATTTCGGACTCCAGCGTGGCCTTGTATTCGTAGCCGGGCTCGCGCAGGCGGGCCGACAGGTCGACCAGGCCCGGTGCGACCACCAGGCCGGTGGCATCGAGAATGTGTTCGGCCATGAAGCCGGCGGGCGCATTGCCGACGCCCGCGACCTTGCCGTCCGCGATGAACAGGTCCGTGACCGTGTCGACGTTATTGGCCGGGTCGACCAGTCGCCCGTTCTTGATATGTAGATTCATGCGTGCGAAGTTCAAACCCTGCCTCCCGCCAAAATACTCATCACTGCCATGCGCACCGCGATACCGAAGGTCACCTGCGGCAGGATCACCGCCTGCTTGCCGTCGGCGACGGCCGAGTCGATCTCGACGCCGCGGTTCATCGGTCCCGGGTGCATGACGATCGCGTCCGGCTTGGCCAGCGCCAGGCGCTCTGGCGTCAGGCCGTAGCTCTTGAAGTACTCCTGCGCCGACGGCAGCAGCGCGCCCGACATGCGTTCGTTCTGCAGGCGCAGCATGATGATGACGTCGACGTCCTTCAGGCCTTCGTCCATGTTGTTGAAGACGCGTACGCCCATGTGTTCCAGGCCGCCCGGCAGCAGGGTCTGCGGGCCGATGGCGCGCACTTCCGGCACGCCGAGGGTGGTCAACGCATGGATATCCGAGCGCGCCACGCGGCTGTGCAGGATGTCGCCGACGATGGCCACGCGCAGCTTGGTGAAGTCCTGCTTGTAGTGGCGGATCGTGTACATGTCGAGCAGGCCCTGGGTCGGGTGCGCGTGGCGGCCGTCGCCGGCATTGACCACGTGGATATCCTTCTGTCCGGTGCGGTCCAGGTGCTGGGCGATCAGGTAAGGGGCGCCCGACTGCGCGTGGCGTACCACGAACATGTCGGCGTGCATGGCCGCCAGGTTGTCGATGGTATCGAGCAGCGACTCGCCCTTGGTGGTCGAGGAGGCCTGGATGTTCAGGTTGATGACGTCGGCCGACAGGCGCTTGGAGGCGATCTCGAAGGTGGTGCGGGTACGCGTGCTGTTTTCAAAAAACAGGTTGAACACGCTTTTACCGCGCATCAGCGGCACCTTCTTCACTTCGCGGTCGGAGATGCCCACGAAACTCTGCGCCGTGTCGAGGATGTGGTTGATGATCGCCTTCGGCAGGCCTTCGATCGTCAACAGGTGCTGCAGTTCGCCGTTCTTGTTCAGTTGCGGATTATTGTGCAGGATCGGCATTGTCGTCTTCGATGGTGAGCGAGAGTTGACCAGCGCCGTCGCGGCTCAGCGACAGCAGCTGGTGACGTTCGAGCGTGGTGCGCACGCCGACGAAATCCGGTGCCACCGGCAATTCACGGCCGCCACGGTCGGCCAGCGCCGCCAGCTTGATGCAGGCCGGGCGGCCATAGTCGAACAGCACGTTGATCGCCGCGCGCACCGTGCGTCCGGTGGCAAGTACGTCGTCGACCAGCACGATGGTCGCGCCATCGACATTGAAGCCGATGTGGGTCGGCTTCACGTCCGGGTGCAGGCCCTTCTTCGCATAGTCGTCACGGTAGAACGAGACATCGATGAAGCCGAGGCGGCCCTTCAGGTCGAGGTCGAGGGCCAGCCGCTCGGCCAGCCAGGCGCCGCCGGAATGGATACCGACGATGGCGGCATCGGGCACGGCTGCAAGGCCTGCGCGCACCTGTTCGAGCAGGGCGCGGTACAGCGCTTCCGCATCGAAGTCGTGTTTAGTTGTTGGCATGATCGTCAAAGTACTGTTGCAAAATGATGGCGGCCGCCTTGGCATCGATGTGTTCGCCGCGCCTGGCGGGAATCACGGCGGACGAATAGCGTTCGTCGACCAGCTCGACGGGCAGGTTGAAGCGGCCGTGCAGCTGGTTGGCGAAGCGGCGCGCGCGCAGGGTCATGTCGTGCTCGGCGCCGTCGGGATGGAGCGGTTCGCCGACGACCAGGCGCGTGGGGCGCCATTGGTCGATCAGCGCGCCGATGGTCTTGAAGCGGGTGGCGTTGTCGATCGCATCGACAACGCTGAGGGGCTGCGCCTGCCCGGTGAGCGTATTGCCCATCGCGACGCCGATACGCTTGATACCGAAGTCGAATCCAAAAACGATCTCAACCATTGTCACGCATGGCCGGCCTCGGTGGCGAGCATCATCGGGTCGATGCCCAGCAGTTTGATGGCGGCGTTGTAGCGCTCCTCGATCGGCAGGTCGAACAGCACGTGCGCGTCGGCCCCCACGGTGAGCCAGCCGTTGCGGGAGAGTTCTTCTTCCAGCTGGCCCGGGCTCCAGCCGGCGTAGCCGATCGACACCAGCATGCGCGCCGGTCCGCTGCCGCTGGCGACGGCTTCGAGCACGTCGATCGAGGTCGTGAAGGCGACTTCGTCGGTGACGTTCAGCGATGACGAATAGCGCCCGCCAGGGCTGTGCAGCACGAAGCCGCGGTCGTCCTGCACCGGGCCGCCGAACATGATCGGCTCGTCCTCGACGACCGAGCGCAGGCCTTCGTCGACTTTCAGGTCGATGCGATCGAACAGGACTTCCATCGTCATGTCCGTCGGCTTGTTGATGACCACGCCAAGCACACCTTTTTCGTTGTGCTCGCAGATGTAGACCACGGCGCCACCGAAGATCGGATCTTCCATGGAGGGCATGGCTATAAGGAAATGATTGGCCAGATTCAACCCAGAAGGAGCCGGACCGATATTGCCCAGAAGTTCGCTCCCCTGGGGCAGGCCGGCCATGGGCATGGTGCTGCCGATTTTGCTCTTCTTCATACGCTGACTCTCTGTTGGCTCGCTCTTCAGGACTCCCGACGGGCTGCTGCGCCGCAGGCGGGACCGCTGTTGTGGCACGCGTGAAGCGCTAATATCCAGACTACAACATTTTGGGCTTTTCGCTAGTTTACACTGAAACGCGCACCTGGCCACCGGTACTGCCGTTGCGCGCGCGATTTGCATTCACCCGAAGCGGCCATCCTGGCCCTTAAAATGGCCCGCCGTGTTGACTGAACACACTTATGATTCCTACAAGAAATTCTCTGGTCTGGTTCCGGCGTGACCTGCGCGCTTTTGACCATGCCGCCCTGCACCACGCGCTGCGACACGCTGCATATGCCGCAGGCTCGGTGTATTGCGCCTTCGTGTTCGATACCGACATCCTCGCCGGCCTGCCCCGAGGCGACCGCCGCGTGCGCTTCATCCACGCCAGCCTGCTCGAGCTCGACGCCGAGCTGCGCCGTCTCGGCGGCGGCCTGCTGGTGCGCCATGGCCGCGCCTGCGACGAGATTGCGCGCCTGGCCGCTGAACTGCAGGCGGGCACTGTCCACGTCAACTGCGACTACGAGCCCGCTGCCATCGAACGCGACGCACAGGTCGCATTTGCCCCGGAGGCGGACGGTCGCCAATTGCTGAGCTACAAGGATCAGGTCATCTTTGAAAAAAGCGAAGTGCTGACGCTGGCCGGGCAGCCGTATGGCGTATTCACGCCCTACAAGAACGCCTGGCTCAAGCGCCTGGCGGCGGCGCCGGACGTGCTGGCGCCCTGGCCGGTCGAACCCCATGCGGCCGCGCTGGCGCCCGTCCCGGCGGATCCGTTGCCGAGTCTCGCGCAACTCGGTTTCGAGGAAGGCTTGCCGCCGGCGCCGCCGGGGATGAGCGGGGCGACGGCCTTGTTCGAAGCATTTGTCGCGCGCCTGCCCGACTACGGCACGGCACGCGACTTCCCCGCCCTGCCCGGCACCTCGCGCCTGTCGATCCACCTGCGCTTCGGCACCACCTCGGTGCGCCACCCGGTGCGCACGCTGCAGCAGTTGATGGCCAACGGCGCCGGTGGCGCGGGCGCGCCGGTCTGGCTGTCGGAACTGGTCTGGCGCGATTTCTACGCGATGATCCTGTTCCATCACCCGCATCTGGCCGAGCGTTCGTTCAAACCGGCTTTTGACGCCGTCGCCTGGGAATCCGGGGAAGAGGCGCAAGCCCTGTTCGCGGCCTGGTGCGAAGGCCGCACCGGCTACCCGCTGGTCGACGCGGCCATGCTGCAGTTGAACGGCACCGGCTTCATGCACAACCGGCTGCGCATGGTGACGGCCAGCTTCCTGGTGAAGGACCTCGGCATCGACTGGCGCTGGGGCGAACGCTATTTCGCGCGCCAGCTCAACGATTACGAGCTGGCCTCGAACGTCGGCGGCTGGCAGTGGGCCGCCTCCACCGGCTGCGACGCCCAGCCCTGGTTCCGCATCTTCAATCCAGTGACGCAATCGCAGAAGTTCGACAAGGAGGGCGCCTTCATCCGCGCCTGGCTGCCGCAACTGGGCAAGCTCGACGCGCGCGATATCCACGCGCCTTGGCTGGTGCCGGCGGATGAATTGAAGGAATGCGGGATCGTGCTGGGAGAGGATTATCCACGGCCGGTCGTCGACCATGGACAGGCGCGCCAGCGCACGCTTGAACGTTTTGCGGTGGTGAAGGCGGCGTAGGGTGGACGGCTCGGCCGTCCACCCTACATTACGCTGCCGGCATCTCGCGGCCGAGCAGGCCCGCGATCGCCCCCAGCAGCACCGGTTCCTGGAATGGTTTGCCGAAGTAGGCATTCACACCCAGGCCCAGCGCATAGTTGCGGTGCTTGTCGGCGGTACGCGAGGTGATCATGATGATCGGCGTCGCACTGGTGGCCTTGTCGTCGCGCACATGGCGTACCAGGTCGAAGCCGTCCATGCGCGGCATCTCGATATCGACCAGCATCAGGTCGGGACGCACCTCGGGCAGCTGCTCGAGCGCGTCGAGCCCGTCCTTGGCCAGCACGACCCGGTAACCTTCGCGCTCGAGCAGGCGCTGGGTCACGCGGCGCACGGTCAGCGAATCGTCCACCACCATGACGGTCGGCTGGTGCACCGGCACTTGCTGCACCACCGGTGCCGACGGTACGAGCGCCTGCACCACGCTGCCGGCATGACGGCTCAGCGCCAGCGGGTTGAGGATCAGGACGATCTCGCCCGAACCGAGCACCGTGGCACCGGCAATGCCGGGCACGCGCGCCAGTTGCGGACCGAGGTTCTTGATGACGACCTCGCGGTTGCCCAGCACCTCGTCCACCAGCAGCGCACCGCGTTCGCCGCCGCTGGCCATGACCAGCACCGGACGCGAACGCAGGCCGGGCTCGAAGGTCTCGCCTTCTCCCAGCAGGGCAGGCAGGTAGTGGAAGGGCACGACGTCGTCCCCCACTTCGATCAGGTTGGCGGCGTTGGCGTTGATCAGCTCACGCTCGCGTACCTGGATCACCTGCTCGACCAGGGTCGAGGGCAAGGCGTAGGTCTTGCCGGCGCTGGAGACCAGCACGACCTGGGTGACGGCCAGCGTCAGCGGCAGGCGGATGGTGAAGCGCGCACCCTTGCCACGCTCGGTGACGATGGTGACGCGTCCGCCGGGGCCTGCGCCTCGGCACGGACAACGTCCATGCCAACGCCGCGGCCGGCCAGTTCGGTCAGCACGTCGGCCGTCGAGAAGCCCGGCTGGAAGACCAGTTCGGCCGCCTCGGCGTCGCTCAGCTGCACGCCAGGCGCGACCAGGCCGAGCGTCGCCGCCTTGGCACGGATGCGATCGAGGTCGAGACCGGCGCCGTCGTCGCTGAACTGCAGCACGACTTCGTTGCCCTGCTGGCTGACCTGCACCAGCAGTTCACCGGTTTCCTGCTTGCCTGCTGCCGCACGCACGGCACGCGGCTCGACGCCGTGCACGATGGCGTTACGCAGCAGGTGCTCGAACGGCGCGGCCATCTGTTCCAGCACGCTGCGGTCGATCTCGACCGCGCCACCGCGGATGTCGAGGTTGACGCGCTTGTCGGTCTCCTTGGCGGTCTGGCGCGCCACGCGGAACAGGCGCTCGGACAGGCTGGCAAACGGCACCATGCGCACCCGCATCAGGTCGCGCTGCAGGTCGCGGGTCATGCGCGATTGCGCATTCAGTTCGTCCCCTGCCCCGTCGATGCTGCGCGAGAGCGACTCGTGGAAGGACGCGACGTCGTTCACGCTCTCGGCCATCATGCGCGTCAGTTCCTGCAGGCGCGTGAAGCGGTCGAACTCGAGCGGATCGAATTCGCGCTCGCCGGCGATCGACATGCGCGAGGCGATCTGCGATTCGGCCTGCATCTCCACTTCGCGCAGCTGGCGGCGCAGACGACCCAGGTTGTCCGAGAAGTCGGCCAGCGCGCCCTTGAGCACTTCCATCTGGTTTTCCAGGCGCGAACGGGTGATCGACACTTCGCCGGCCTGGGTCACCAGGCGGTCGAGGATGTCGGCGCGCACCCGCACCAGCGGCGTACGGGCTTCCGTCGGCGACTGGGTCTCGACGACGCTTGCCGGCATGAGCGGCAGCGCCGTTGCCGGCGTGCCTTCCTGCCCTGCCTCGGCGCCTTCAGCCTCGCCGACCTGGGCTGGCTGCACCAGCTGCTCGAACAGCGCCGGGGCCTGGTCGTAGTTGGCCATCAGTTCGTCGAACGCGGCCGGTGCCGTGGTGCCGGCGTGGACCATGTTCTCGACCTGGGTTTCCAGTTCGTGGGTGTGCTGGCCGATGCGCATCGCACCAGCCATGCGGGCGCTGCCCTTGACCGTGTGCAGCGTCCGCAGCAGGCCTTGCGCCGGTGCCGGATCCTGCGGATTGTGCTGCCACTGGCGCAGGCCGTTGCCGATCTGCGGCAGCAGGTCGGCGGCTTCTTCCGGAAGATCGGCAGCAGGTCCGCGTCGAGGTCGTCGCGCAGCATCGGCTCGACCGGCAGCAGGCCGGCCGTCGTGTCGAGTGCCAGCGGACGGGCAACCGTTTCCGGTTCGGCCAGCGGCTGCACATACAGCGGGGCTTGCGGAGCCGGTTCCGCACCCTGCGGCGCCTGCTCGGGCTGCGCTGCGGCTTCCGGCACCGGTTCCGGCTGTGCTTCCTCTTCGGCTGCGAGCACTGGCTCGGCGACAGCGTCGAGTTCGGACTCGGACTGCGCTGCGGGTTCCTCCGCCTGGGGTTGCTCTGCGGTTTCCTGCTCGCGTTCCGCGTCAGGTTCCTGTGCGATGACCAGCTCAGGTTCCTGTTCGGCTGCGAGCTCGGGTTCCTCTACGGCTTCCGGCTCGGCGACCTGTGCTTCCAGCTCAGGTTCCTGCTCAGCCTGGAGCGCAGGCTCCTCCGCGGCCTCCAGCCCGACGGCCTCCAGCTCAGCTTCCTGCTCTCGTTCCGCTTCCGCTTCCGCTTCCGCTTCCGGCTGCAATTCCGGCTCGGCTTCTTCTTCGAACGCCGGCTCGGCCTGCGCTTCGACGATTGATTCAGCGTCGGATTGCGCTTCGGCCCCCAACACCGGCTCGGCTTCGGCTTCGGCTTCGGCTTCGGCTTCGGCTGCTACTTCAGTATCCAGCTCCGGCTCAGCTTCGACTTCGGCTGCTACGCCAGTCTCCAGCTCCGGCTCCAGCGCGGCTTGTGCCTCGAGTTCGGGCTCCGGATCGGCCGCCGGCGCGATGGCTTCATCGGCAGCAAGCGCTTCCGGTGCAACGTCGGCTTCTTCGGCTGCCTGCGCTTCGGCTTCGGCCTGCGCAGGCGCCGGCGTATCGAACAGGTCGTCGAAGTCCAGGCCGAACAGGTCGTCGACCTGGCTGTCGGCCGGCGCGGCGTCCAGCTGCGCCGCCGGCGCCGCCTCTTCGAACACCGGCGGGTCGCTCAGCAGGCTGTCATAGGTCTGCTCGAACAGGGAATCGAGATGCCCGGCCAGTTCCGGCTCGGCTTCGCCATAGGCGGCCGCGGCGTGATACGAGGTCAGCTCGTCGCGCAGGACGGCGAGCTGCTCCAGCATCGCGTCCTGGGCCGGTACCAGTTCGTCGCGCGAGAATGCCTGCAGCATGCCGCGTACGCTCTCCAGCGCGGCCTCGAGCACGTCGTGCTGCGTGGCGCTCAGCGTTGGCGCAGGAGCGCCCAGCTGTTCGAGCGTCGTTTCGATGGCCTCGGCCAGGTCGCGCAGGTCGACGAAGCCGACCGTGCTGGATGTACCGGCCAGCGTGTGCGCGGCTTTCAGCGCGTCTTCGGTGACGGCGCGGCCCGGCTCATGGCGCCATTCGCTGAAATCGCGCTCGAGCACGCGCAGCAGCTCGTCGGTCTCGGCAACATAGATGTTGTACAGGCCCAGCGGAATCCGAGAGCGTGCCGACACGGCGGATGCCGTCCTCGGGCGCCGGTACCGGGCGGGTGGCCGTCGGCAGTGCGATGACATTGCTGGCCTCGTGCTCGCCCACCGGTTCCGCGTCCTGCGCAATGTGTTCCGGCGCAGCGGCAGCGTCCACGGCGTCGCTCGCGTCGACAGCCGCTTCCGCGTCGACGCCGGCTTCGGCTTCGGACTGGACGCCGGTAGTGCCGGCTTCGACAACGGCAAGGTCCGACTCGGTGAAGTCGGTGTCGGCCTCGGTGTCGGCCTCGATTACGGCCTCGGCATCCGCCTCGGCTTCGACGGCAAGGTGCTCGCCGGCTGCCGTCATGTCTTCCGCGTCAGCCTGTACTGCAAGCTCGCCCGCTTCGTCCGTGGACACATCCGACTCGATGGCCAACGGGGCTTGCGCGTCGCCTTCCTCGTCGGCTTGCGCGACAACCGGCGCTTCCGCTTCCGCTTCGGCCAGCACCGGCGCCTCGACCGCTGTCTCCTCGCCGGCGACAAAAGCTTCGCCTGCCTGCACGCGTTCGGCGCAGGCGATCAGCGCGAGGCCGTCGCGGCGCGAATAGCCGGCTTGTGCCAGCTCCGCCACCCACGGTGCCAGCTGCGCGTGCGCATGGGCCACCAGCAGCAAGAGGTCGGGCGTGGCGCTGCGGCTGTCGGCCAGCCAGACGTTCAGTACACGTTCGATCGCGGCGGCGGCGCCACCGAAGGTATCGAGGTTCACCATCCGCGCGCTGCCCTTGAGCGTGTGGAAGGCGCGGCGCACGATCGTCATCGAGTCCTGGGCGCTCGGCTCGCGCGCCCGGGACAGGCAGCGTCGCCGCCACCACGCCCAGCACCTCGTCGGCCTCTTCGATGAAGATCTCGAGCAGCTCGGCGTCGACGCCGGCCATGTCGGCATCAAGCGCGGGCGCGGGCGCGGCCGGCGCAAGCTGGGTCGCTCCCACTTCCGCGGGGGCGTGCACCGCCGGCGTGTCCGCTTCGGCAACCGGTGTGGCCTCCGGCGCGGTATCCGACGCGGTATCCGGCGCGGTATCCGACGCGGTATCCGGCGCGGTATCCGGCGCGGTTGCCAGTTCAGCAACCGACAAGGTGTCGGTCGTTTCAGCCGGCGCATCCTTCGCTGCCAGCTGTTCGTAGCTCAGTTCAAGCAGCAGCCCGGCTTCGGCGTCGAAGACGAAGCGGCTGCGGGCGCTGTCGCCGTTCTGCGCCAGCATGTCGGTGAAGAAGCCGAGCGCGCCGATGTTGCGCGCGATGTTGTGCAGTGCGCCGGACTGGGCCTGGACGTCGCCGTCCCCTTCGGCCAGCCGCGCCACGGCTTCGCGCACGTGCTGCGCGGTACGGGCGGCGGCATCCTGGTCGAGGATGGAGAGCGCGCCTTCGACCTGGTGCAGCTGGGTGCCGGCATGGTGCAGCGCGGCGCGCTTGCCTTGCGGCTCGTCGTAATACTCGTCGAGCAGCTTTTCGACCTGGCGCAGGCCATTCTTGATTTCACCCGCCAGCACGGCCACGGTCTGGCCCTGCTGGGTCTGGCGGGTCAGTTCGTTCTGCCATTGCGGTGCGGCCGGCAGCGTGTCGCCGGCGGCAAGGGCCAGCAAGCGCTGGCCCACCACTTCTGCGTGCTGGTCGAAATCGGCCGGCAGCTGGCGCACCTGGTCCAGGCCCTGCTCGACGAACAGCATGGCGGTGGCCATCTCGAGGCCGAACTGGTCGCTGCGGCCGGAGGCGATCGATGCATTGGCCGCCTCGCCGAGTTCGCGCAGCAGCTGCGCCGGGGCCGGCGCGCCCAGCTTGTCGCTGGCGCCGGCGAGCGTGGCCAGCGCTTCGTTGAAATCGGCTTCGCAGCCGGCGTCGGCACGCACGGCCAGCTGGTCCCAGTCGGACTTCGAGCGGGCCAGCGCTTCCTTGGCTTCCTTCAGCGCGTTCGGGTCGACCTTGCCGTAGCGGCGCTCGTTGTAGTCGGCCGGCACGGCACCATCGAGACGGAAGGCGCGGCGCAGCTGGGCCGCGTCGGTGTTCTCGTCGAGTTGAGGCGCGGCGGCGATGAAGAACAGGGCGTCGCGCAGCAGCGCGTCGGCCAGCTGCATTTGCCCCTGGCTCAGGCGGCGCAGCTGCGAGTTGACCTGGCTGAACAGCTGCTTGATGTACAGGTCGCCCGCGAGCTGCTGCGATCCAACCAGCGCGGCAACGCTGTGCAGCGCGCTCCAGAAGGTGCGTGCACGCGCATCGATGCTGGCGTCGGCCAGGGGCGCGAGCGCTTCGCTCAGCGCCTGGGCGTGACGGGCGCGCGCGGCGTCGTCGCTGCTCTTCAGGTAAGGCAGCAGCGCTTTTTCGAAACTTGCGCGGCAGCGTGCGTAATCGGGCGCGCCACCCGAGGGTGGCGGCAAATCGAGCGTGACCAGGCCGTCGACGGACAGCAGCTCGGACGGGTGGATGCGCTCCACGCGCAGCAATTCCTGCAGCGCGCGGTAATACGGGAACAGGCGCAGCGGCTGCGGCTGGGTGCCGGCCACCAGCTCCTCGAGGTATTCGCCGATCGCGCCGTAGGCATCGCGCACGGCCTGTGCCGTGTCAGGCGTACAGGCCAGCTTGCCGTCCTTGAACGCGTCGAGCGCACGCTCGGCCGCGCCAGTGAGCAGGCCTACGCCTTCCACGTCCACCATCTGCAGCGCACCGTGCGCCTGGTGCAGGTGCGTCTTCGCGTGCAGCAGCAGCGTCGGCTGCGCGTCGCTCGATCCCGTGGCCGCGTCCAGCAAGGCGCTGCCCGAACGCTCGAGCGCGTCGCGGATCTCGCCGATCACCCAGGATAGGGGACCGGTATCGAAGGCGACCATGTGCAAAGGTGAAGTCATGGCGATGAATCGTTCGTGGAGCAACATCAATGGGCGACGCGGAAGCGCGATACCGAGTTTTTCAGTTCCTGTGCCAGTGCAGCCAGCTGATGAATCGACTGCGCCGTCTGGCGGGTACCGGCCTGCGTATGCTCCGTGACCGACAGGATATGCTGCATGTTACGCGCAACGCCGTTGGCCGAGGTGGCCTGCAGGCTGGTAGCGAACGAAATGCCCTGAATCAGTTCGGCGAGGCGGTTCGACACGCGCGAAATGTCGGCCAGTGCGGCGCCGGCGGCGTCCGACAGGCGGGCACCCTCGACCACGCCCTGGGTCGATTTTTCCATTGCCGCGACGGCGTCGTGGGTGTCGGTCTGAATGGTACGCACCAGCGCGCCGATCTGCTTGGCCGCTTCGCCCGAGCGTTCCGCCAGGCGCTGCACCTCTTCCGCAACGACCGAGAAGCCGCGGCCGGCTTCGCCAGCGGACGCCGCCTGGATCGCCGCGTTCAGCGCCAGCACGTTGGTCTGTTCGGTAATGTCGGAAATCAGCTCGGTGATCTCGCCGATCTCCTGCGAGGATTCGCCCAGGCGCTTGATGCGCTTCGAGGTTTCCTGGATCTGTTCGCGGATCTCGTGCATGCCCGAGATGGCATCCTGCACGGCGTTGGCGCCCTGCTCCGCCGCGGCAACCGACTGGCGCGCCACGTCGGCCGATTCGTTCGCCGATTTCGACACGTCGGTAATTTCCCCGGCCATGCGCAGGACGGTGGAAGACGCGTCCTCGATCTCGCGCGACTGCTCTTCGGTTGCACCCAGCAGTTCGGCCGACACCTGCTGCGCGTCGTTCGATGCCAGCGTCACCTTCTCGGCGGTGGTGGTCACGCGCTGCACCAGGCCGCGCAGTTCCTCGACCGTGTAGTTGACCGAGTCGGCGATCGCGCCGGTGATGTCTTCCGACACGGTGGCGTGCACGGTCAAGTCACCGTCCGCCACTTCCTGCAGTTCGTTCATCAGGCGCAGAATCGCGGCCTGGTTCTGGTCGTTGGTGGCCTTGGCTTGTTCTTCCTGGGCCTGTGCCAGCTGGCGCTGCACCTCGGCTTCGCGGGTACGGACGTCGGCGCTGCGGGCACGGATGCGCGAGTCCTGCACCATGACGCTGGCGATCGAGAGTGCGGAGATCACGGCGAGCACGGTCGCCACGATACGCATCCAGAACCAGCCGCTCTGGGTAGCCTGCTGTTCGAAGTAACCCGACTGCAGGGCGGCCACTTCCTTCTTCACCAGTTCGTTGTCGCGGTGGATGGTACGGGCGGCGGCGCGGGCTTTCGAGTACGCGGCCGGGTTGTCGAGGAAGGGAGCGAAGTCCTTGCGGAAGGACTGGAAGCGGGTCTGCACCTGGATCAGCTTTTCGCGCAGGTCGGGGTTGCGCTGGGCGGCGGCGCCGTTGAGCACCGTACCGAGGGCGAATTCGAAAGCGGCGGCGTCGGCGCCGATACGCACCGCGGCGTCGTCGCCCGGCGCGCCGATGGCGAAGAACTGGTTGGCGCCGCGCGCCAGGCGCTGCGTCAGCATCATCATGCGGCCGATCGCGGCGAGTTCTTTCGCGCTGGCGCCGCGTTCCACGTTCTGGGTCATCAGGTCTTCGGTCAGCTTGAGCATCTCGGTCGCCATGCCGTCGAGCTGGCGCACGCTGCGGTCGAAGGCGATCAGTGCCGGCTTCATCTTGATGATATTGACCGCGCCCTGCTCGGACGCTTTCCAGGTGGCGCGCACGCGCTGCAGCTGGGTACCCTGGCGGCCGCTGGCGGCCGGCACGTTGACGGTGCCGACGTCGCCGCCGCGGGTCAGGAGGCCCAGCTTGCGCTCGACCTCGGTGTGGCTTTCGTTGAGCTGGTCGAAGGAATCCGGGCTGCCCGACAGCGCGTTCGGGGCTGCCTTGCCGACGCGCTGGCTGTGCATCATGATGTCGCCGACCACCGGATCTGCGCCGCCACCTTGGCATTGACGCGGGCGCCCTGCCACATACCGAGCACCATCACCGAGATACCGAGCGCGAACAGCACCATCAGCAGGCGCAGCTGGCGCGGCAGCGACATGTGGCCGATGAAGGGCAGCGTGAACTGGCTGCCTTCGTCGTCATCGTCGTTGAAGCCGCCCGCCGAGCGGACCATGCCGGTCAGGCGCTGCAGGACCGTGGTGGCCGTGCCGGCGGCTGCCACGGCGGCAAGCTCCTCGGGAGGCAGCACCTCGGCGTCGCCTTTGACGGCGTCCGGTGCGGGTTCGGAGTCAGCCTCCTCCGCAGCATGCAGGCCGAACTGGGTGTCCGGCGAGGCCAACACGGTGTCGTCCTCGCTGTTCCCGTTTGGAAGAATATCGATAGTCTTTGACGCGGTTCCCATTGCGGCTCCTGGTGCTACGGCTTTTTGTAATTGAAGTTAGAGAGACTTGAGTGCGACATGCAGGAAACGTTCTTCCTGCACCAGCGACGCCAGCGACAGCGGCGTCCATACTTGGTCATCGGCGTCGCGCAAGCGCGGCGCTTCCGGTGTTCCTTCGCGGGTCATGGCGGCGGCGCGGCGCAGGCCATACACACGCGATACCAGCAGCGCGCAGTTGAAGCCCAGGCGCGGCGCCAGCGATACCAGGCGCGCGTCGGGACCGGCGCCGGCGTCCATGCCGAAGTAGCGTGCCATGTCGATCACGCCGAGCAGGCTGCCGCGCACGTTGGCCAGGCCCGGTACCGGGGCTCGGTCAGCGGCACGCGCGCCAGCGGCAGCGGCGAGACGATCTCGCCCGCTTCGGCCAGCTCGACGAGGAAACGCTCGCTGCCAATGGCCACGCCGGTGGTGCTGGGCGGTGCCGGTACCTTCGTGGGCCGCCTGCATGCGTGCCAGCAGCTGCGTCTGGTAGTCGCGCAGGCGCGAGCGGCGGGCCGCCTGCGGCGCGAGCGTGCTGCTGCCGACAGCGGCGTTCACTCAAGCACCCAGTTCTGCAATGCGAGCCAGCAGCTGCTCTGGATCGACCGGCTTGACGAAATAATCCTTGGCGCCCTGGCGGATGCCCCAGATACGGTCGGTTTCCTGGTTCTTGCTGCTGCAGATAATGACGGGCACATTGGCGAACTCGGGATCCTTCACGATCGAGCGGGTGACCTGGAAGCCGTTCGAACCGGGCATCACCACATCCATCAGGATCAGGTGCGGGCGGTCGGCGCGGATCTTCGACAGGGCATCTTCGCCACTTTCGGCGGTGGAGACGGAGAATCCGTTCTTCACCAGGATATCGGTCAGGTAATAGCGTTCGGTCGGCGAATCGTCGACGATGAGGACTTTGGTAATGGCCACGGGAGGTTCCGGAATCGGTTAATCAGGCTTTGGGGGCCGTATGCTCGCGGACGGCCGCGAGCAGGGTGTCTTTGGAAAATGGCTTGGTCAGGTACGCGCTCGACCCGACCATGGCACCGCGTGCGCGGTCGAACAGGCCATCCTTGGAGGACAGCATGATCACCGGCGTGGTATGGAACCGTGCGCTCTTCTTGATCAGGGCGCAGGTCTGGTAACCATCGAGTCGCGGCATCAGGATGTCGCAAAACACCAATGCCGGATGATGGTCGTTGATCTTGGCCAGCGCGTCGAAACCATCCTCGGCCAGTACCACGTGGTAACCGGCCTGGGTGAGGAAGATTTCGGCCGAGCGGCGGATCGTGTTGCTGTCATCGACCACCATGACGGTCAGGCCGGTTGCTTGCTGCGATGTCGTCATTTTAGTTTCAATTCAGCATGAACCGTCAAGATAGCATAGGGATTTTGGCTTGTGCGCAAGGTGTTGCGCAATATCAACCCAAAGAAAACGAAAGAAAGAGTTTATTGTCGGAAATGCTAGAAGTTTCGATATCATTAATAAATGTTTTGATAACGAAATTATTTAAAAGACAATGAAATGAGCGAAAACGGATGTCGTCTCGTTTTGCGGGCGGAGCGCGGGAAAAGGCGTTTAGCTGCGGCGTGCAGCGAGGCGGGAGGGTGGGTACAAGGCGTACCTGAAAGGCAGGCCTTGCGGGAGTCGCGGCGCAGGCGGCGCCGCGACAGGCCATCAGATGGCGGTCATCTCGAAATCGTCCTTGCGCGCGCCGCACTCGGGACAGGTCCAGTTCATCGGCACGTCGGCCCAGCGCGTGCCTGGCGCGATGCCGTCTTCCGGCGCGCCCGCTTCTTCGTCGTAGACCCAGCCGCAGATCAGGCACATCCAGGTCTGGTAAGCGGTCGCGGTCATCTCGTTACTCACGTTTTCGTTCCTTCGATCTAGTAAAATGGGGAATCAGGTATCTTAATCTACCCGTCGTGCAAATCCAACCGTCTCCGCTGATTCTCACTTTTGGCGTGGCCGACCCTGTCGGCGCCCTTGGCGTTCAGGCAGACCTGGCCACCTTCGCCGCCCACGGCTGCCATGCGCTCTCGATCCCCACCGCCCTGCTGGTGGCCGACAGCGCACGCGTGGAGGAATGGCATGAAGTCGACACCGGCGTCATGGCCGACCAGGCGCGCCAGGTGCTCGAGGACATGCCGGTCGCCGCCGTCAAGATCGGCGCCATCGCCAGCATCGAGCAGGCCGCGGCGATTGCCGAGATCGTCTCGGACTACGCCGACGTGCCCCTGATCGTCGACCCTTTCCTGTCCGCCCTGCCCGACTCCGGCATGTCCGACGAAGACATCGTCGCCTCGATCCGCCAGATCCTCGCGCCCCAGGCAACCATCCTGCAGCTGTCGCAATCCGAACTCGGACGCATGGCCGAACTCTGGCGCGAAGCCGGGGCCGATGGCGGGCTCGAGATCGACGTCGCCGAACTGACCTCGCGCGGCTGCCAGTACGTGCTCGTCACCTGCACCTCCGGTAGCGGCAACAACCGCGCCAATACCCTGTTCGACCGCGACGGCGTCGTCACCACCATCGACTGGCAACACCTGCCCGGCCCCTTCGTCGGTGCCGGCACCACCCTGTCCGGCGCGCTGGCGGCGCTGATGGCGCGCGGCCTCGATGCCGCCGAGGCGCTGGCCGCCGCCCGGGAATTCACTTATGGCGCCCTGCGCCATGCCCAACGCTTCGGCATGGGCAAGCTCGTTCCCAACCGTTTTTTCCGCGCGCATCTGGCGCACGGCCAATAACAAGAAAGCATCGCCATGACGAATCCAGCATCAGAATCGCGCAACGACATCCTGTTCGCCCGCGCCCAGCAGAGCACACCCGGCGGCGTCAACTCGCCGGTGCGCGCCTTCCGTTCGGTCGGCGGCACGCCGCGCTTTCATCACCCGCGCCGAAGGCCCGTATTTCTGGGACGCCGACGGCAAGCGCTACATCGACTACATCGGTTCCTGGGGCCCTGCCATCGTCGGCCACGCCCACCCGCAAGTGATCAAGGCGGTGCAGGATGCGGCCGCCAACGGACTTTCCTTCGGCGCGCCGACCGAGGGCGAGATCGAGATCGCCGAGGAAATCTGCCGCCTGGTACCCTCCATCGAACAGGTGCGCCTGGTGTCCTCGGGCACGGAAGCGACGATGAGCGCGCTGCGCCTGGCGCGCGGTGCGACCGGACGCGACAAGATCGTGAAATTCGAAGGCTGCTACCACGGCCACGCCGATTCGCTGCTGGTCAAGGCGGGCTCGGGCTTGCTGACCTTCGGCAACCCCACCTCGGCCGGCGTGCCGGAAGACTTCGTGAAGCACACGCTCGTACTCGACTACAACAACGTCGCCCAGCTGGAAGACGCTTTCGCATCGATGGGCGACACGATTGCCTGCGTGATCGTCGAGCCGGTGGCCGGCAACATGAACCTGATCCGCGCCTCCCAGGAATTCTTGCAACGCATGCGCGAGCTGTGCACGGAACACGGCGCCGTGCTGATTTTCGATGAAGTGATGTGTGGCTTCCGCGTCGGCCTCGGTGGCGCCCAGGAAATGTACGGCATCACACCCGACCTGACGGCCCTGGGCAAGGTCATCGGCGGCGGGCTGCCGGTGGCGGCCTTTGGCGGCAAGGCGGAACTGATGCAGAAGATGGCGCCGATCGGGCCGGTCTACCAGGCCGGCACCCTGTCGGGCAATCCGGTGGCGGTCGCCGCCGGCATGACTACCCTGAAACTGGTGCAGCAGCCGGGCTTCTACGAGCGCCTCGGCGCTGCCAGCGCCAGGCTGGTGGAAGGCTTGACGGCAGCGGCGAAGGAAGCAGGCATCGTCTTCTGCGGCGACGCCGTCGGCGGCATGTTCGGCTTCTATTTCAGCGAGAAGGTACCGTCGACCTATGGCCAGATGATGGCGGGCGACAAGACGCGCTTCAACGCCTTCTTCCACGGCATGCTGGACGAAGGCGTGTATTTCGCGCCGGCCATGTTCGAGGCCGGTTTCGTGTCGGCTGCGCACGACGATGCCGTCATCGACGCGACGATTGCAGCCGCCCGGAAAGTCTTCGCCCGCATCGCTTAAGCGAGCACAAACGGCCCGCGCGCGCGGCCGCGGCGGCAAGCACCGCCTGTGCCATGATAGATCCAACTCCGGCTGGGTTTGACCATGGCGCGACTTCGACGTTCCCCTCCCGGCGCGCCCCGTTCGCGGGTGCCGCGCTCGCAACAACCGCTGCCCCATGCGGGCGGCGCGTTGGTGACAAGCGCGCTGCTGCGCGCGGCCGAGGGTGCCAATCCAGACAGCTATTACGCGGGCATCGTCGACGCCTTCAATGACGCGGCGCGGCGCTACGGGTCGACACGCCCTTGCGCCTGGCGCATTTTCTCGCCCAGATCGGACATGAAAGCAGCTTTCGCGCGAGCGAGGAAAATGGCCATTATTCGGCCGCGCGCATGCACGAGGTATTCGGCTGCCGCGGGGGGCGCCGCCGGCTACGACCGTGCGCGCGACGATTGCCGCCTGGGCCTCGACGGCCAGCCGGCCCGGCTGCGTCCGAAACTCTGGCTGGAACAGGACAGCTATGCCGGCAATCCGGCGCGCCTGCTGTCCTATGTGTACGCCAACCGGCTCGGCAATGGCGACGAGGAATCCGGCGATGGCTACCGCTACCGCGGACGCGGCCTGATCCAGCTGACCGGCAAGGCGAACTACCAAGCCTTCACGCAGGCGCACAACGCCCGTGACAGCGGGGATCCGCGCGATTTCGTGGCCGATCCCGACCTGTTGCTGAGCGAGCTCAAATACGCCATCGAATCGGCTTTCCATTACTGGGAGACGCGTAAAGTAAATGCGCTTGCCGATCTTGACGATCTCGAGGGCGTGACCCGCGCCGTCAACGGCGGGCTGAACGGACTGGACGATCGGGGAGCGCGCCTTGCACGCATCAAGAAAGCATTGGGAATCTAGGCTCATCCTCAGGCTCATCGTGGCTGCGGCCACCTGCAGCCTGCTGCCGGCCGGCGCCGAATCGCTGTGCGCGCCGCACGAGCCGGTCGTGTTTGCTTGCCACGTGGGCACGAAGATCGTCTCGCTGTGCCGCCCGGCCGAAGGCGAAGGCGTGCTCAGCTACCGCTTCGGCCGCCCTGCCGCCCTCGAGATGCGCTATCCGGAGCCAGGCCGCCCCGTGCGCTCGGCCTTTACGGTCAGCACGCTGCCCCTCGTCGGCGGCGGCGAAACCACGGTCGCGTTCGAACGGGGCGGCTATACCTATACGGTCTACAGCCGGGTGGCACGCGGCGCCGACGGGGCGACGCCCGAGTTCGAAGATGGTTTGCTCGTCAAGCGGCGCGGCAAGGTGGTCAGCAAACTGCGCTGCGAAGATGGCGGCGAAGGATTCCGGGAACCGGTGGCGGAGTGGAAAATGAAATAAAATTTCACTTCCATTGCGAGGTGAAAGGATATTTCATCGCGCCCTGCCCGCGCCATGCGAAAAAGGGGCTGCTACGGCGGCCCCATCGTCCTCAATTCAGGTTCAGCCAGCCGCGCTTCTTGAAATACCACAGCGGGGCAATCGCGGTGGCAGCCATCAGCGCCAACGCGAACGGATAGCCATAGCTCCAGTTCAGCTCTGGAAACTTGGTGAAGTTCATGCCGTACACGCTGGCGATCATCGTCGGCGGCAGGAAGGCAACCGAGGCCACCGAGAAGATCTTGATGATCTTGTTCTGGTTGATGTTGATGAAGCCGACGGTGGCGTCCATCAGGAAGTTCACCTTGTCGAACAGGAAGGACGTGTGGCCGTCGAGGGATTCGATGTCGCGCAGGATCTGGCGCGCCTCGTCGAACTGTTCCGAATTCAGTAATCGGCCACGCATCAGGAAGCTGACGGCGCGGCGCGTGTCCATCATGTTGCGGCGGATGCGGCCGTTCAAGTCTTCCTCGTGGGCAATCGCGTTCAGCGCGGCAGCAGCGTCCTGGTCGGTAAATTCCTTTTGCAGCACGCGCTGGCTGACTTCCTCCAGGCTCTCGTAGATGCCCTCGAGCGCGTCGGCCGAGTACTCGGCGTCGGTGGCGTACAGGTCGAGCAGCACGTCCATGTAGTCGGCAATCGAGCCGGGCCGCGAACGCGCGCGCATGCGCACCAGGCGAAACACCGGTAAATCGTCCGAGTGCACCGAGAACAGCATCTTGCCCGACAAAATGAAGGCGACGGTGACGACACGCGAGGGGCCGGCTTCCTCTTCGAGCAGGAAATCGGTACGCAGGTGCAGGTCGCCGTTTTCCGCTTCATAGTAGCGGGCCGAGGCCTCGATGTCCGAGACCTCGTCTTCGCCCGGCAGCGAGACACCGTAGATTGTCTTGACCCAGGCGCGTTCGTCGTCATCCGGATCGGTCAGATCGACCCAGACAGGCGCGGCATTCTCCAGGTCGGCGCGCGACGCGATCGGGACCTGGTTCAGGCGGCCATTCTGTAGGACAAATACGTTGATCATGCGCTTTCTCGGCCGGAATCAAAACTGACGCAAGTGTACCCGCTTAGCCCCCTGCCCGGCCACCCCGAAACAACAGTTTCGCCCGGCATTAAGCTGTTTTTCAGCGAAACACAATCAACCGGCGCAGTGGCTGCTCGCTCTCAAGGCAACTCGGCGGCGCGCATGCGGCGCTGTATCAGGTTCGTGCGCTTGACGAGGTAATTCGTGCTGCGGTGGGTATCGTAGTAGCGCGGGTTGGGCAGCATCACGGCCAGGCGCGCAGCCTGGGCCGGCGCCAGGTTGGCAGCCGAGGTGCGGAAGTAATAGCGCGCGGCCGCTTCGGCGCCGAACACGCCGCGGCCGAATTCGACCACGTTGAGATAGACCTCGAGGATGCGCCGCTTGTCCATCATCGTCTCCAGCATGAAGGCGATGATCATTTCCTGCCCCTTGCGCAGGTAGCTCTTGCTCCCGGACAGGAACAGGTTCTTGGCCAGCTGCTGGGTGATGGTGGAGCCGCCGCCAACCACCTTGTGCTTGCGGTTGTTGCGCTCGTAGGCACGTTCGAGCGCGTCGAAATCGACACCCGGATGGTCGGCGAAATTCGCATCCTCGGACGCCACCACCGCACGTTTCAGGTTGGTCGAGATGCGCTCGTAGGGCACCCATTGGTGCTTCAGTTCGGCCTTCGGATTCTTTTCGCGCAGTTCGGAGAGCTGCTGGCGCATGAAACTGGTCGACCCAGGATTGAAATGGACGAACCAGCATACCTGCACGAAGAAATACAGCTGGATCAGGATGAAGGCGAGTATCGGGCCCAGGAAGATCCATTTGATCCAGCGGCGCTTGCCTGACCCGCTCTTGGTGTTGCCTTGTTTTGCCATGGTGGTTGCCAGGTGAATCCTGTTTGCCTGCTTAGTGTCGTAATTTCCTGAAGACGTCGCCCGTCTCCGGCCGCACGCCGCGCCAGATGGCGAACGCCTCGGCGGCCTGCTCGACCAGCATGCCCAGGCCGTCACGGGTGCACGCACCCTGGGCCGCGGAGAAGGCCATGAAGGGCGTCGGCTTGTCGCCGTACATGATATCGACCGCCAGTGTCTTTTCGGTAAAGGCAGTGCCTGGCACGGGCGGCAGGTCCGCGTTCAGGCTGGCCGACGTCGCATTCACGACGATGTCGAAAGAGCCCGTGATGTCCCCGAAGCCGCAGGCCGCCAGCTGCGTGCCGAAGCCGGGAAAATTCGCCACCAGCGCCTCGGCCGTGGCGACGGTGCGGTTGGCCAGCAGGATCGATTCCGGACCCTGCTCGAGGAAAGGCAGCAGGATGCCGCGCGCGGCGCCGCCGGCGCCCAGCAGCAGGATGCGCTTGCCTGCCAGCGCCACGCCGGCGTTGCGCACGATGTCGGCCACCAGCCCGGGGCCGTCGGTGTTGTCGCCATGGATGGCGCCATCGATGAAGCTGAGGGTGTTGACGGCGCCGGCAGCACGTGCACGCGCCGACAAATGCGTCGCCAGGGCGGCCGCTTCCAGCTTGAACGGCACGGTGACGTTGGCGCCCTTGTAGCCTTGCGCCACGAGTCCGCGCACGGTAGCGGCGAAGCCGTCGAGCGGCGCCAGGCAGCGTTCATAGACGAGCCGCTGGCCGGTCTGGGCGGCAAACACCGGGTGGATCTCGGGCGACTTGCTGTGGGCGATCGGGTTGCCGATCACGCAATAGCGATCGAGCTCGGCGCCACTCATGCCTTGTCCTGCAATTGCGCCTTCACCTTTTCCTCGCGGGTAAACGTAAAGCGCGTGATCACGATCCAGAGGTCATCCTTGCCGGAAGTGCGCATGTTTTGCGGGAAGGCGCCAAAGGGCGCGGCGCGGCGTACGATGTCCAGCGCCGCGCGGTCGAGCGCCGGATTGCCCGAACTGCGCTCGATGCGGGGTCCGCCCTCTTTCTGGTAGATGGTGCCATCCTGGAAGACGGGAATCGACACCACCAGTTCGCCATACAGCTTCTTGCCGTTTTTCTGGGGGAAGTTCAGTGTGCCGACCTCTTCCACCTGCTTTTGCATCGCCTTGTAGTACAGCGCATAGCCGACCTGGCGCGTGCTCGGGGAGATGTGAGTACGCTTCGGGCGCTTGTTCTGGTCTTCGATGGTTTGTGTGATCTCGGCCGTCTGGCGCGCGATTTGTTTCATCGTTTCCAGATCGTCGTGGCCGGTACGGGTGGGCTCCGGCTTGTCCTTGTCGGTGACCGGCGCCGCCTTGAAGGCCGTGTTGCGCACCTGGGTCAGCTTGTTCTGCTGCTCTTCCTCGAGCTCGGCAATCCGCTGTTGCAAGGCCTTGATGCTGTCGCCGTTCTCGTTCCTGCGCAGGTCCGGCAGTGGCGACTTGGAGCGGCCCGCATCGGCCGTGCCGCCGCCCTCCAGGTTTGCCTGGGCCAGGGCCTCGGCCTTGCTTGGCGCGTTGGCGTGCTTGGCATTGACCAGGATGACTTCCAGGCCGGGGTCGGCTGGCTCCAGGCGGAAGGCATCGGGCGCAGCGAAGCGGATGGCGAGCAGGACCGCATGCGCCACCACGGAGGCGGCCAGGCCGATCATCAAGGGACGGTTTTCTCGGGAAAGCTTCACGCGAAGGCGCCGGGCGGCAGTTGAATCTGGGAATCCAAGCATTCTACCGTGGGAAACGGCCGTGTGGGGAGTTGGTGGTGGTGAGGCAACGAATGCTGAACAAGTGCATCACGAGGAAGACCGTAGGGTGGGGTCATTGAAGCCGGGGCTTCAATGACGTGCCCACGCTGTAACGGACGTCTCCCTGGTCCGCAACGGCGCCGTCATCTAACACGCGGCTTGAAGATTACCTGGAGCGGCCGCTAGCTACCTATTTGGCAGCGTTTTGGCATGCAAGCGCGTCAAAATATAGCGGCGGCGCATTATTTCAAGCGCCAGACCGCGTGGGCACGGACTGCCCACCCTACGGGTTTACCGGCGCCGCGTCGTCCGTGCTCACCGCCGCGACCGCACCTTCGGCTTCGACCACTTCCTCGACTGCCGCCTCGCCGCTGTCGCCCGCGGCGGCCTCGCCCTCTTCCTCCTCGGCCGCCAGCGCCTCGTCGACCGGCGCCGCGCACACTTCCAGCAGGCGCGCTTCCAGCGTCAGGTCGACTTCGTCCCAGCGCACGATGTCCAGGCGCACTTGCGCACCGCGCGCCACCGGCGGCATGCCGGCCAGGCGGATGACCAGCGGGATGTCGACGAGGCGCAGCACGTCTTCCTTCAGCACGACGGCGTCGACCTGCTTGGCCTGCTCCTGGCCCAGCCAGCGCAGGCACCAGTAGCGTTCCATGGTCTGCTGGAAATCGTTATAGGCCGAATACGCAGCGTCGAAGGCCGAGACAATCGAAAACAGGGTCGCGTCGCGCGGCTTGAATGGCGCGACCAGGGGCGCGGTCACGCCGTGCTCGGCGCAGGCGAGGATTTGCCACTGGTTGACCAGGTCGGTGTAGCGGCGCAGCGGCGAGGTGCTCCAGGCATATTGATCGACACCGAGGCCCTGGTGCGGCGCCGCGTGCGTGACCATGCGTACCTGCATTTTTGCTGCCCAACCGGCGCCGCTGCCAGCGCCCTGCGAACGGTAGATGCCCGGCACGCCGGAGTCGTGCAGCAGCTTGCCCCAGGTGCTGTTGGCGAAAATCATCAGCTCAGCGACGATCTTGTCGAGCGGCGCGCCGCGCTTGCGGCGCACGATCGAGACGACGTCGTCCTCGACATAGAAATTGAAGTCGACGCGATTGGCCTGCTCGGGTTTCAAGCCGAACGCCTCGCGCTTTTTCATGCGTCCCGCTTCCAGCTGCAGCGCCCATTTCCACAGCAGCGACAGTTCCGCCTTGTGCGGATACTCACCGGCGCCGCTTTCCAGCGTTTCCTCGTTGACCAGCGCATCGAGGTCGTTATGGCGCAGGTTGTTCGCGATCGGCACCAGTTCGGCGCGGGTCGTGGTCGAAATGACGGACCAGTCCTGCGGGTTCAGGGTCGCGTACAGCGACAGTGCCGGACAGGTCGTGCCTTCGGCCAGGGTAAAGGCGTTGACGACTTCGTCCGGCAGCATCGTGATCTTGTCGCCCGGCATGTAGACGGTGGACATGCGGCTGCGCGCGATCTTGTCGATGGCGTCGTCCGGCTTGATCGCCAGGCCCGGCGCGGCAATGTGGATGCCCACGCGCACGGTGCCGTCAAGCAGGTGTTCGACCGAGAAGGCGTCGTCGATCTCGGTGGTGGTGACGTCGTCGATCGAGAAGGCGGCAACATTAGCCGTTGGCAGCGAGGTCGGAGCGCTCGGCACCGGCAGCGCCGGGAAACCGGCACCGCGCGGAAACTGCTCGAACAGGAAACGGCCCATGTGCAGGTCCTTGGGCGAAGCGATGCCCTTCGTTGCCAGCATCAGGCGCGGCGCCGTGGTCTGCAGTTCGTTGGCCGCCGCTTCCAGCGCCTTGTATTCGATGGTGTTCTTGTCCGGCTTGAACAGCAATTGCGCCACGATCGGCTGCATCGCTTCCGGCAATTTTCCGGCCTTCAGTTCTTCGACATAGGCCGCCTGCACCAGGGCTTGCTGCTTTTTCTTTTCGATACCGGCCTGGGCCGCGCGCAGGGATTGCTCGGGCGCCGCCTTGTAACGGCCGCGGCCCTTCTTGTAGAAATAGATGGGCGCATTGTGCAGGGCCAGCACCAGGCCGGCGGCCTCGGCAGGCAGCGGCGCGTGGCCGAAGTATTCGGCGCCGAGTTCCGCGAAACCGAATTCTTCCTGGCCGGCTACTTCCCAAAGAAAATCGAGATCGACTTCGGCGGCAATGCCCTTGGCTTCCTCGAGCAGCACGTCGGGTGCCGGTTTCTCGAATTGCAAGAGTACGTCCTTCGTTTTGACCTTGGTCCGCTTCCCGCTCGACAGTTCGACCTGATGGGCTTCACCGGCCGTGGACAGCACCGAGCCGACCTTGAAGTCGCCCGATTCTTCAAAAAATAGATTCATCTTATTTCGCGTTCTTTATTGTTGCGCCAGCCAGATCGAGCACGGCCGGCAAGAATACCTCGGTGACCATCAGCAGGCCCTGACGGCGGCGGTAGACACAGCGCCGCGCGTGGAAAAGCCCTCCGTCCAGTGCACGCTCGGCCGCGGCATAGGCGGCCTCGCCCAGCGCCGCACGCAGGCGCGCCAGCAGGGGGTGGCCCGGCCGCAGCCGGGCATACTCCAGCGGCCCGCGCGTCACCAGCGGGTCGTAAAACAGGGTCGTGCCGAGCGAGCGTTCGCCCAGCGCGGAAAACAGCGGCCAGTCGCTCGCGGTCGCCGACATCGGCACCACGGTGTGGCCGAACACCACCGGCTGGCCGTCGCAGCACAGCAGGACTTCGCGCTCCCAGACCCGTTCGCGCCGCGGCAGGCCGATCGCCCTCGCCTCTTCCAGCGAGCACAGCACCGTTTTCTGGTGCAGGCGCCGCACGCGGAAAGCCTTGCTGCTGGCGACCAGGCGCGCCGTCAGCGAGCCCCTGGTCGTCAGCCAGTCGCGCGTGGCGATAGCGGCACCGACGGCATCGGCATGGCGATGCCACTTCGCCAGCCGCAGCGAAGCGCCCCTCACCAGGCCGTGCCCGCCTGCGCCACGGCCGGCTGGCAAAACGCCAGCACCTCGTCAACATACTGCGGGAATTCCGGGATCGCGTGGTCGCTGCCTTCGATCACATGCTGGCGCGCGCCGGCATAGTGGGCGAGCATGTCGCGGTAATCCAATACCTCGTCTCCGGTCGCGGCAATCAGGAAATAGCGCTCGGGACGGGTGATGCGTTCCACCTTCAGTGCGGCCAGCTCGGCTATGTATTCGCGGCGAAACTCGAACGGTTCATCCGAATGCCAGGCGGTGGTCACGCCGACGTGCTTTTCCAGGTCATTCAAAGGATCGACCGCCGGATTGAGCAGCACGGCGCGTACGCCGAGGCGCTCGGCCAGCCAGGTCGCGTAGAAGCCGCCCAGCGAGGAACCGACGATGGCAAGATTGCCTGGTGCATGGCGCTCGGCCAGCAGCAAGGCCAGTTCCATCGCCGCTTTCGGCGAGGCTGGCAGTTGCGGGCAGATCAGGTCGCCCGCGCGTCCCGCGGCTGTCATCCGTTCCTGCAACACGCGCGCCTTGAACGAGCGCGGCGAGGAACGAAAGCCGTGGAGGTACAGGACGTGCGGGCGCGCATTCATCAGGCCAGCGCCTCGAGCAGTTTCTGGTGCACGCCGCCGAAGCCGCCATTGCTCATCACGAGGATGTGGTCGCCCGGCTGGGCCGCCTGCACGACGGCTTGCACCAGGTAATCGATCTGGTCGAAGCTGTGGGCAATGGCGCCCAGCGGTTTCAGGGCATCGGCCAGCGACCAGCCCAGCGCCTGCTGGCTGCCGAAGCCGAACACCAGGTCGGCGTCCTTCAGGCTGCCCGGCAGCGCGTCCTTCATCGCACCCAGTTTCATCGTGTTCGAGCGCGGCTCGAGCACGGCGAGGATGCGTCCCGATTTTTCCCCGCCATTGCCCAGCTTCTGGCGCAAGCCGCCCACGGTGGTGGCGATCGCCGTCGGGTGGTGGGCGAAATCGTCGTAGACGGTAACGTTGTTGACCACGCCGCGCACTTCCATGCGCCGTTTCACGCTCTGGAAACGCGACAGCGAATCGACCGCCTGCGCCACCGGCACGCCGACGTGGCGCGCGGCGGCGATCGCGCTCAGCGCGTTCGAGCGATTGTGCTTGCCGGTCAGGTCCCAGTGGACCGTGCCCTGCACTTCATTGTTGAAGACGACGTCGAAGCTGGAACCGCCCGGATGCTCGACCAGCGTCCAGTTGACGCCGCCGGACAGCCCAAAAGTTTCCTTCTCGCTCCAGCAGCCGCGCTTGATCACCCGCGCCAGCGAGGCTTCGTCGCCGTTGACCACCAGGCGGCCAATGCCCGGCACGGTGCGTACCAGGTGGTGGAACTGGGTCTCGATGGCGCCGATGTCCGGGAAGATGTCGGCATGGTCGAATTCGAGGTTGTTCAGCACGGCCGTTTTCGCGTGGTAGTGCACGAACTTGCTGCGCTTGTCGAAAAAGGCGGTGTCGTATTCGTCGGCTTCGATGACGAAGAAGTCGGACTTCGCCTTGGCGTCGGTTGCCCCTTGCAGGCGCGCCGAAATGCCGAAGTTCATCGGCACACCGCCGATCAGGAAGCCGGGCGCATAACCCGCGTCTTCCAGGATCCAGGCCAGCATCGAGGAGGTCGTGGTCTTGCCATGCGTGCCGGCGACTGCCAGCACCCATTTCTCGCGCAGGATATGTTCGCCAATCCACTGCGGACCGGACACATAAGGCAGGCCGCGGTTCAGGATTTCCTCGATCAGCGGATTACCGCGCGTCATCACATTACCGACGACATACAGATCGGGATTCAGGGAGACCTGCTCCGGGCCATAGCCCTGGATTAACTCGATGCCCTGGGCTTCGAGCTGGGTGCTCATCGGAGGATAGACGTTGGCGTCGCAACCGGTAACGCGGTGTCCTGCCTCTTTCGCCAGAACCGCCAGGCCGCCCATGAAGGTGCCGCAAATGCCGAGGATATGGATGTGCATGATCGTGTGGAGTAAAGCGAATACGCGATTCTACCCGACGCGATGCCATTTTTCGTTCAAGAGTATGATCAAGCTCATGATGCCAACACAGAATTATGACCTTCAGCAGCTGCGCGCCCAGATCGCCGCAACGGCCGCGCGCATGGTCGCGCAAGACGGCGCCGACTACGCCACGGCGCGCAGGAAAGCGGCGCGCCAGGTACTCGGCGTCGACCAGCCGGCACCGAACCTGATGCCCGACAATACTCAGATCGAGGACGAGGTACGGCGCTACCAGGAACTGTTTGGCGGGGCCGCCCACGCCGAGCGCGTGCACGCGATGCGCGCCGTGGCCCTGGAAGTCATGGACGCGCTGGCCGAGTTCCGGCCCTATGTCACGGGCGCCGTCCTGAACGGCACCGCCGGCGAACACGACGACATCCACCTGCAGCTATTCGCCGACAGTGCCAAGGAAGTCGAGATGTTTCTCCTGAACCGCAACGTCACTATAGATATCTCGGAAACGCCCCACTTCAAGGGCGCGCGCCACGATCCCGTTGAAACGGTGAGCTTCCTGTGGCATAACGAGGCCGTGCACGCCGAGTTGTATGATTTTCATGACTTGCGTGGTGCACTCAAGCCCCGCGGCGATGGCCGCCTGCAGCGCGTCGACGCTGCCGGCCTGCGCGCGCTGATGACGACCGACGTATCGCTGGAACAGGACGAATGAACAAGAAGAAGCTGGCCGCTTTCGTGGCTGTGGCAATTGCCTTTGGCGCGCTGGGCGCCGTGTTTGGCAGCAGGACGAAGGAAGCGACGCCGGTGACGACCAGCATCGCGCCAACTGGGGCGGCTGGCTCCGGCCCGGCACACACCGCATCTACTCACTTATATGCGCAGACCCTGAACGATTTATCGGGCAAGCCGCAAGCGCTGTCTCAGTGGAAAGGCAAACCCCTGCTGGTGAACTTCTGGGCGACCTGGTGCGGACCCTGCGTACAGGAAATGCCGGAACTGTCCAGCCTGGCAAACGCGGAAGGCGGCAAGCGGTTTAACGTGATCGGCATCGGCATCGATTCGCCGGACACCATGCGTGAATTTGCCACCAAGCACAATATCAAATACCCGCTGTATGTCGGCGGCATGGACGGTACCGAGCTGTCGCGCGCCTTCGGCAATACGAACGGCGGCCTGCCCTTCACGGTACTCATTGGTGCCGACGGGCAAGTTCGGAAGACCTATCTCGGCAAGCTCGAGTTCGATGCGCTGCGGGCCGACCTGGCGGGCTTGTAGCGCTCGCGAACGGTCGTTCTTTTCCGATCATCGCGCAAGTAACTGTTATCCACGGAGAATTTTATCGCTTGCCAATACCCGATGTTGGCGGCAAAATGCCTGACTTTCGAGCGTAGACTCTACAACAAATGGCGAAAAAGCTACTGCTGCTTAACGGTCCCAACCTGAATCTGCTGGGAACCCGAGAGCCTGCGGTGTACGGCGCGGCGACGCTGGCCGACATCGAAAGCGCTGCAACGGCCCAGGCTGTGGCAGCGGGCGGGTCGCTTTCCTGCTTTCAGAGCAACCACGAAGGTGCGCTGATCGACCGCATCCATGCCGCCCGCGAGGAAGGCATCGAGGCGATCGTCATCAATCCTGGCGGACTGACCCACACAAGCGTGGCCCTGCGCGATGCGCTGGCAGCGGTGGCGATTCCGTTTATTGAGGTCCATATCTCAAATATTTATCAGCGTGAAGCATTCCGCCATCACTCGTATTTGTCGGCACTTGCCCGCGGCACCATTTGCGGGCTGGGAATCGACGGATATCGGTTTGCCATCGACTTCGCGCTTAAATAGCATTAATCTACGTCAACTTCATGCATCATGCTCGGCTGCGCTGTCTTTTTGCGCGCTGCTTTACTCTCTTAATACCAAAATAATTCCAAGGGGTTTCACATGGATCTACGTAAACTCAAGACTTTGATTGACCTCGTCGCCGAATCGGATATCGCTGAACTCGAAGTGACCGAAGGCGAAAGCAAGGTCCGCATCGTCAAGTCGTCCGCAATGCCCCAAGGCCAGATGGTCATGATGCCGTCGAACGGCGTCCAGCAGTTCTCGGCCCCCGCGCAGGCGCCAGCGGCATCGGCCGCGCCGGCCGCCGCGCCCGCCCCGGCTGTTGCCGTGGAAACCGGCCACGTCGTCAAGTCGCCGATGGTTGGCACCTTCTACCGTTCCTCCGCTCCGGGCGCTGCCGCCTTCGTCGAAGTCGGGACGAACGTCAAGGAAGGCGATACCCTGTGCATCATCGAAGCGATGAAGCTGCTAAACGAAATCGATGCCGATGTGTCTGGCGTCGTGACCAAGATCCTCGTGGAAAATGGCCAGCCAGTCGAATTCGGCCAGCCGCTGTTCGTGATCGGCTAAGCCTCGGCTTTTGCCGCCCTGCCGCGGCCGTGTTGTTCTCCGCGGCCCGTGATTTCCGAATACCAGTCCGGCGCACCGCGCCGGCACTCATCGAAACACCGAACCTAAACCATGTTTGAAAAAATCCTCATCGCCAATCGTGGTGAAATCGCGTTGCGTATCCAGCGCGCCTGCCGCGAAATGGGCATCAAGACGGTGGTCGTTCACTCGGAGGCGGACAAGGACGCCAAGTACGTGAAGCTCGCCGACGAGTCCGTCTGCATCGGCCCGGCCCAGTCCGCGCTGAGCTACCTGAACATGCCGGCCATCATCAGCGCCGCGGAAGTCACGGACGCCGAAGCGATCCACCCCGGCTACGGCTTCCTGTCGGAAAACGCCGACTTCGCCGAACGCGTGGAAAAATCGGGCTTCGTCTTCATCGGCCCGCGCTCCGATTCGATCCGCCTGATGGGCGACAAGGTCTCGGCCAAGCAGGCCATGATCCGCGCCGGCGTGCCCTGCGTGCCGGGTTCGGACGGCGCCCTCTCGGACGACCCGAAGGAAATCATCCAGACCGCCCGCAAGGTCGGCTATCCGGTCATCATCAAGGCGGCCGGCGGCGGCGGCGGACGCGGCATGCGCGTCGTGCATACCGAAGCGGCCCTGCTCAACGCCGTGCAGATGACCAAGACGGAAGCCGGTACGGCGTTTGGCAATCCGGAAGTGTATATGGAGAAGTTCCTGGAAAATCCGCGCCACGTGGAAATCCAGATCCTCGCCGACGAACATAAAAATGCCGTCTGGCTGGGCGAGCGCGACTGCTCGATGCAGCGCCGCCACCAGAAGGTGATCGAGGAAGCACCGGCGCCGGGCATCCCGCGCAAGCTGATCGAGAAGATCGGCGACCGCTGCGCCGAAGCCTGCCGCAAGATCGGCTACCGTGGCGCCGGCACCTTCGAATTCCTGTACGAAAACGGCGAGTTCTATTTCATCGAAATGAACACCCGCGTGCAGGTCGAACACCCGGTCACCGAAATGATCACCGGCATCGACATCGTGCAGGAACAGATCCGCATCGCCTGCGGCGAGAAGCTGCGCTTCAAGCAGCGCGACATCATGCTGGCCGGCCACGCGATCGAATGCCGCATCAATGCCGAGGATCCATTCAAATTCACGCCGTCGCCGGGCCGCATCACTGGCTGGCACCCGCCGGGCGGTCCTGGCATCCGTGTCGATTCGCACTCGTATGCGGGATATTATGTTCCACCTCATTACGACTCGATGATCGGCAAGGTAATTTCCTACGGTGCTACGCGCGAGCAAGCCATTCGCCGCATGCAGATTGCACTCTCGGAAATGGTGGTCGAAGGCATCCTCACCAACATCCAGCTGCACCGGGAACTGATGGTCGATGCGCGCTTCATCGAAGGCGGCACCAACATCCATTACCTGGAACAGAAACTGGCCAACCGCCCGGACACGAAAGTCGCCCTGGCCCTCGACAACAAGGCTGATGCATGAGCTGGACTGAAGTCGTCATCGAAATCGCACGCGAGCATGCCGAGGCACTCTCCGACGCCTTGATGGAAGCGGGCGCGCTGTCGGTGTCGGTGGAAGACGCCGACGAAGGCACCGAGCAGGAACGCCCGCTGTTCGGCGAGCCCGGCATGGAGCCGAAGGAAGCGGCCTGGGACCACAGCCGTGTCGTGGCGCTGACCGATGTCGATGCCGACCAGGCGGCGATCGTCGCCGAAGCCGCTGCCGCCATCAAGCTGGCCACTGTGCCGGCGTTTTCCACCCGCGCGGTGGCGGACGCCGACTGGGTGCGCCTGACGCAGTCGCAGTTCGAGCCGATCCATATCGGCACCAACATCTGGGTCGTGCCGAGCTGGCACGAGGCTCCTGATCCTGACGGGTTGATTCTCGAACTCGATCCGGGCCTGGCTTTCGGCACCGGCAGCCATCCGACCACGCGCCTGTGCATGGAATGGCTGGAAGCCCATCCGAAGCCGGGCAAATCGGTGCTCGACTACGGCTGCGGTTCCGGCATCCTGGCGATGGTCGCCAAGAAAATGGGCGCGGGCGACGTGGCCGGGGTCGACATCGACCCGCAGGCCATCGAATCGGCGCGTTTGAATGCCGAGCGCAATGGGTGCGAGATCACCTTCTACGTGCCGGACGAACTGGCTGTCTCGTCGAATGCGCTGCATGCAAGCGGCAAGTTCGACATCGTGGTGGCCAACATCCTGTCGAGCCCCTTGAAGCTGATGGCGCCGATGCTGTCCGGCCGCGTGGCGCCGGGCGGTTCGCTGGTGCTGTCGGGTGTGCTGGCGCGCCAGGCCGAGGAAGTGGCCGCCGCCTACGCGCCCTTCATCAAGCTGGGCGTCTGGGCCGAGCAGGACGGCTGGGTTGCCCTTCACGGGACGCTGGGCCAGGACACGGTACCGGCCGCGCGCTCCACCCCGCAAGGCTAAGCGGATGGCGCTCGCCACCCAATGCCCCCCCCACTGCGGCACGATGTTCCGGGTCGCCTCGGACCAGCTCAAGCTGCGCGGGGGCATCGTCCGCTGCGGCGCCTGCCGGAAATCTTCGACGGCAGCGCCAGCCTGGTCGACCTCGACAAGCTGGCCGCGCGCGCGCCGGCAGCGCCGACGCCAGCAGCGCCGACGCCAGCCGCGCCGGAGCCGGCTCCCGCTGCCGCTCCCGCCCCCCTTCCCCACGCTCCTGTCGCACAGGCGCCTGCCGAAGCGGACCCGCTGCCCTTCACCGTCGTCGAACACGAGGTTGACAGTACGCCTGCACCGGAGGCCGAGACCAGGCCGTTTGACGACGACGTGCCGGTCTACACGCTCGACTTCGATCACACCTTCGATCCGCTCGGCATCCTGCCGAACGTCGCGGGACAGGATGCGCCGGAGTTCGTTGCGCCAGTCGCGGACGAGGAATCGGCCGGGCTTGATCCTGTCGCCGCGCTGGCGGAATCGGCGCCACACGACACACAGGACGGCGAGGCATCCGATGCGAGCGCCGTAGCGGAACCGGTTCCCGAGGCGGTGGAGGCGCAAGCGACCAGCGCGAACGATGCAGGGAGCGACCTCGAACCCGAGGCCGGCACGGATGCGGTGACGCACGATGCAATCGATGCCGCGGCCGAAGCACAGCCCGAGGCCGCACCGGATGCGGCAGCAGCGTCGGTAGCGGAGGCGGAGGAAGAACCGGAAACGGTAGCGCAAGCCGACACCGCGCTCGAGGCCACCACCGAGCCTCTGCTGGAAACGTCCGCGGAGAACGCCGGGCCGGTAGGGGCCGCATCTGCCCATGCGCCAGCGGCTGCCGAAACGGACAGCACCGAAGCGGCTACCGCACCGGCCGCGGTCCAGGACGCCCCGCCCGCCATCGAAGCGCACCCGGTGCCGGCGCAGCACCATCCCGCCACCGACAGCCAGGGTCGCATCGAACCCGCCTTCGGCCTGCCGGAAAACGCTGCGCTGCCCACCCCGGCCCTGCCCGCGCGGGATGACGCATCCCCCATCGTGGTCGACCTGACGCCGGATACGACCTTCAACGTGGCCGCGATCGAGGCGTTGAGCGCGCCCGCGGCCGAGCCGCTGACCCTGCGCCGCGTCACGCACAACACCTTCCCGGAAATCGCGCTGACGGCCGACTCGGATACCGCGTCGGATACCGCGCCGGATACCGCATCGGCCAGTACCGCGGGCCCCGGCCTGGCCAGCGAAGCGCCCCCTTGCTTCCGCTGCGCGAGTCCGCCGATGGCGCGGGCGGCGCGTCGCATGCGCACGACGCGTCGGCCATGCCGGCCGAGGCCAGTGTGCGCACCCCGGCCGCGCGCCGCGCCGAGCGCGCGGCGGCGCGGCGCTCCAAGCTCACCCCGACCAAAATCGAGGCGCAGCCGAAACTGCGCGCCGCCGAGATCGACGAGCCGGAGTTCGTCAAGCGCGGCCGCCAGCAGGAACAAAGCGGACGCACGCGCAAGATCGCGATGCTGGCCGGCTCGCTCGTCCTGCTGCTGCTGCTGCTCGCGCAAGGCGCCTTCACCTTCCGCAACGCGGTCGCCGCACGCTTCCCGGCCCTGAAGCCGGCGCTGGTGTCGGGCTGCGCGCTGCTGGGCTGCCGCGTCGAGCTGCCAGCCCGGTCGAGAACCTCGTCATCGAAACCGGCGAACTGACCACGCTCGGCGGAGGCGCCTATTCGTTCACGACCGAGCTGCGCAACACCGGCAGCACGAACCAGGCCTGGCCGAGCCTGGAGCTGGCGCTGACGGACGCCAACGACAAGCCGCTGCTGCGCCGCGTGTTCGCGCCCGGGGACTACCTGGCCGCCGGTACGCCGCTGGCCGCCGGCATCGCGCCGCGTACCGAACAAGCGATCAAGCTCCACTTCCGCGTGGACAACCTGAAACCATCCGGCTACCACATCGCCGTCTTCTATCCCTGACACCTCCATGACCCACACTACCCTGATCTGCGGATCGCTGGCATTCGACAAGATCATGCAGTACCACGGCCGTTTCGCCGAGACGCTGCTGGCGGACCAGCTGCACCGCGTGAACGTGTCCTTCCTGGTGCCGACGCTGCGCACCGAATACGGCGGCTGCTCGGCCAACATCGCCTACAACCTGAACCTGCTCGGCGGCGATCCTTTGATCATGGCGACCATCGGCCAGGACGGCGGCGACTACCTCGAGCGCCTGCGCAACTTCGGCATCAAGACGCGCGCCATCAAGACCATCGGCGACGCCTACACGGCGCAGTGCTTCGTCACCGCCGACCAGGACAACAACCAGATCAACGCCTTCCACCCGGGCGCGATGCAGTTCTCGCACGAGAACAACGTGGCCGACTGCGGCCCGCTGCGCGTGGCGATCATCGCCCCGGACGGCCGCGACGGCATGCTCAAGCACGCGCGCGACTGCGCCGCGCAAGGCGTGCCCTTCATGTTCGACCCCGGCCAGCAGCTGCCGATGTTCAGCGGCGAGGAACTGCTGACTTTCATCGAGCAGGCGACCTACCTGGCTGCCAACGACTACGAGATCGAGATGGTCATGGACCGCACCAGGCTGTCGCTGGACGAGATCGCGGCACGCCCGGAAGCGCTGATCGTCACGCGCGGCGAAAAAGGGCTCCGAGATCTACGCGGGCGGCCAGCGCCACGATATCCCGGCGGTGCCGGCAGCCGCCATCGTCGACCCGACCGGTTGCGGCGACGCCTACCGCGCCGGCCTCCTGTACGGTATCGCCCAGGGCTACGACTGGCCGACCACGGGCCGCCTGGCCAGCCTGCTCGGTTCGATCAAGATCGCCCACCAGGGCGGCCAGAACCACAAGTTCACCCCAAGCGAGATCGCGGAAAAATTCGAAGCCGCCTTCGGCTACCGCTTCAAGTAAGCTTTACATCGGGGACGGTAGCGTCTTCTATTCGTAGGGTGGGGTCCCGACCCCACGCGGTACGTCCGCAGCGTGGCCACGATCGGTATTCGACCCACGACCGCAAACGGATCGGAAAATAAAATGGGCAGCCCAGGCTGCCCATTTTTACATCCGCCGCCGATCAAACTTAAATCGGCACGAAGTTCCGCAACACGAACAGCACGATCTGCAGAAGCAGCACGGCCACCAGCACCGACAGATCCAGCCCGCCGATCGGCGGCACGACGCGCCGGATCGGCCGCAGCAGCGGATCGTTGAGGTCGTGCACGAACGGCGCCAGTGGCGCATGCGGGTTGACCCAGCTGAAAATCGCTTCGATGATGAGCAAGGCGATGAAGCCGTAGATGATCCACTTCAGGAAGCGCGCCAGCGCGAAGATGAATACCTGCTCGCCGGTGGCACCGACCATCAACAGCAGCGAGGTCGCCAGCAACACCACCAGGAAGGCGCCGATCAGGCTGGCCCAGTCGTAGCCGCCGGCACCGGGGATGATGCGGCGCAAGGGCTTGACGAGCCAGTCGCTCAGCGTGAAGGTGAATTGCGCCACCGAGGCCGGCGGACGCACGCGGATGGCCTGCATCCAGAAACGCAATAACAGCACCCCGCCCAGCACACTGGCAATGGTATCGACGATCAGCTGAAGAATCGGCAGCACGACAACTCCTTGAGATAAAAAAAACCGCTGTGTGACAATATCACACAGCGGTATTCTGCCCTAAGCGGGCACGCAGCGCGTTTACGGACGGCTGCTGGTCGGGAAAGGCCAGGCGGCGGCAGGCGACAGCGCGGTTTTCGCGGCCGGTGGAGGAGCGGCCGGCTTGGCGTCGGCAGCCGCGGCTGGCTGTGCGGCCGGCCTGGTGTCGGCGGCCTTCGCAGCTGGCTTCTTCGCCGCAGGCTTCTTCGCTGCCGGCTTGGCAGCGGCTTCCGGCTTGGCTTCGGCCTTGACAGCCGTGTCGGCCTTGGTGTCGGCCCTGGTGTCGGCCCTGGTGTCGGCCTTGGTGTCGGCCTTGGTGTCGGCCTTGGTGTCGGCCTTCGCCTCGGGCTTCGCTTCCGCCTTCATCGCTTCAGGCTTGGCTTCGGCTTTCATGGCTTCCGGTTTGGCTTCGGCCTTCATCGCTTCCGGCTTCTTGGCGGCTGGCTTTGCCGCTGGCTTGGCGGCTGCGGCAGGCTTGGCGGCGGCAGCAGGCGTGCTAGTGGAAGGTTTTGTAGCCGCCTCCTTGGCAGCTGGCTTGGCAGCCGGCTTGGTGGCTGCACTCTTGGCAGGGGCCTTGACTGGTGCCTTGCTGGCCGTGGCCTTGGTGGCAGTCTTCGCCGGCGCCTTGGCGGCGGTCTTGCTTGCCGGGCCCTTGGCTGGTGCCTTGCTTGCAGCCGCTTTCGCGACCGGCTTGGCTGCCGCGCCCTTTTTCGCAGCCGGCTTGGCGGCCGGCTTGGCGGCCGCGGTCTTTTGGCTGCCGGCTTGGTAGCGGTCGACTTCGCAGCCGCGCCCTTGGTGGCGGTCTTGGCGGCGGTCTTGGCAGGTGCTTTCGCGGCGGCGCCCTTGGCGGCGGTCTTGCTCGCCGCGCCTTTGGCCGGCGCCTTGGTGGCGGCGGCTTTCGCTACCGGCTTGGCTGCCGCGGCCTTCTTTGCGGCAGGCTTGGCAACGGCGGTTTTCTTGGCCGCTGGTTTGGCTGCAGGCTTGGCCGCTGCGGTCTTCTTGGCCGCTGGCTTGGCTGCAGGCTTGGCGGCTGCCGTCTTCTTCGCAGCGGGCTTGGCTGCAGGCTTGGCAGCGGCCGTCTTCCCGGCGGCTGGCTTGGCTGCAGGCTTGGCGTCCGCGGTCTTCTTGGCGGCTGGCTTGGCGGCAGGCTTGGCAGCCGCGGTCTTCTTTGGCAGCTGGCTTGGCGGCGGCTTTCTTCGCTGCCGGTGCGGCGGCCTTCCTGGCGGCCGGCTTGGCTGCGGACTTGGTGGCGGCGGCCTTCGCTACCGGCTTGGCTGCGGCTTTCTTGGCGGCCGGTTTGGCGGCGCTCTTGGCTGCAGGTTTGGCTGCAGGTTTGGCTGCGGCTTTGGCGGCTGGTTTCGCTGCCGGCTTGGCTGCGGCTTTCGCGGCTGGCTTTGCTGCCGGCTTGGCTGCGGCTTTTGCTGCCGGTTTCGCCGCGGCTTTCGCAGCTGGTTTGGCAGCTGGTTTGGCAGCTGGTTTCGCTGCCGGTTTTGCCGCAGCTTTCGCTGCCGGCTTCGCGGCGGCCTTGGTGGCTGCCTTGGCCGGGGCCTGTTTTACAGCGGCCGACTTCTTGGCGGCTGGTTTCTCTGCTGCGGCAGTCTTGGCAGCTGGTTTGGCGGCGGTCTTTGCGGACGTGCCCTTGGCTGCGGGTTTTGCTGCTGGTTTCTTAGCGGCTGTTGCCATTTCGTTCTCCTTCTCTGCGATGAGAAAATACGCTACAAGGTTAAAAACCCGCCGACGAAGTCGGGCGAATTATTCATGGGCATAAACCAGGGGTTATTGCCAATGAATCCGGCACCAGCTGAACTGCTGCAACTCCTCATCATTGCAGCGCTTCAGCCAACGACGTCGGGACACCCACCCACCATTCCAGCTGCGCTTTCACATCGCTGCCCTTGCGGGCGCGAAAAGAAAAAGCCGCCTTGCCTGATAACGATCAGGCAGTGCGGCTTGTTCTTTTCGCTACGCTTAAGTGCATACTGATTGAATCAGCGTCCCATTATTCGATCGGTTTTGTTTGCCCGCGAGCATGCGAAAAAATCCATGTTCACGTTTTGACAAATTCAATCACGTAAAGTACACGAAAACCTTGTCAGTGCGCAACCCGCACACACATAATTCGCACTACCGGACGAAGATGCGTCAAATGTCGCATCATGACAGCAGGCCGCCGGGGGCCAGTCCATTTCAAAGCGCACCTGACTGCAGCAGGCTTGCTTCGCTTTACGCCATATTCGCTTCGTCGACAAATACCTGATGCGCCAAACGTGCATTCAAGTGCGATGAACCTTGCGCGCATGGGACCTCGCCGCGTCAATCGTGCGCGCCACCCGCCATGTCGCGATGCGCCCATCGCCTTCGTCGGCTCGCTATCCCTTTGACCACGCAACGCGCGACTTGTCTCACACAAGCGGTTCCCGCGTGCGCCTTGCGCGCAGACCTGCACCATTCAATTGCGTGCGCTTGTCGGCACGCGCGAACAACAGCATTGCAGCGGCGAGTGCGACACAGAGCCAGCCGCCCCCCTCGCCGATCGTCTGGAACGTGGTGCGGGTGGTGCCCGGCGGCGGCAGGTACGCGAGCACACCAGTTCCCGGCAGGGGCTCGAGCGCGCCTCGGACCAGCACGCGTCCGTGTGCATCGGTCACGCTCAGCAAACCTTCGCGGGCGACGCGCACCATGCCGAAGCCCGACTCGATCCCGCGCAGCGCCGACAGGCGCGCGGCGTACACCGCATCGGCGCCGAAGTCCCGGGACGGCACCAGCACGAGGTCGGCGCCGGCGTGTGCATAGCGCAGTCCCAGCTCGGCGAAGTGCATGTCCTTGCAGATGGCCAGTCCCGCCTGGTAGCCCCTTGACGTCGACCAGCGCGAGACGGGTGCCGGCATCGACACCGCGTTCGCCCGGCGCCGGTGCTGCTTCTGGTAAGTCGCGCGCAGGGTGCCATCGGGGCCGATCAACCAGGCCAGGTTGCGCGAGCGGGCGCCCTCGTCGATGCCGACGCCCAGCACCAGCCACACGCGCGCGCTTGCAGCCGCTGCGGCGAAACGGCCTTGCACCGCCATCGCGGCGGCTGGCGTGAGCACGGCAATCTTCTCGGGCAGGACGATCAGCTGCGCGCCCTGGCCGGCAAGTTGCGCGACATGGTGCTCGTACCCGGTCCAGACCCGCTCGACCTGCGCCTGCGGCACCGACGGGCCAAGAAAATCGTCGATGGCGGCCAGGCCGACCGCCATCCCCGCTCCGCCGGCGCGAGCGGTGCCACCCAAGCCAGCCACCAGACGGGTTCGAGCCCGAAAGCGACGCGCAAGCCGAGGTCGCCCAGCACGGCCAATGCCGCACTACTATATAGAGAAGCCGATGGCATCCTGGGCATGCGCCTTCCTCAGAACTTGATTCGCGGAATTATCTCGCGCTTGCAGTCCCTGCGCTGACAAATCGGCAAGTCGGTACAGTGGGGGCAAAAAAAAGCCCGCTCGAAAGCGGGCCATTCCCAATCAGTGCACCACCGGGATCAATCCCAGTTCAGCGCGCCACCGGTCTGGTATTCCGTCACGCGCGTCTCGAAGAAGTTACGCTCCTTTTTGAGGTCGATCATCTCGCTCATCCACGGGAACGGATTCTCTTCGTTCGGGAACAGCGGATCGAGACCGATCTGCACGGCGCGGCGGTTGGCGATGAAGCGCAGGTAGCCCTTGAACATCGGGGCGTTCAGGCCCAGCACGCCGCGTGGCATGGTGTCTTCGGCGTAGCGGTATTCGAGTTCGACGGCCTGCAGGAACAGGACTTTCAGCTCTTCGCGGAAGGCCGGGGTCCACAGCATCGGGTTTTCCATCTTGATCGTGTTGATCAGGTCGATGCCGAAGTTCACGTGCATCGACTCGTCGCGCAGGATGTACTGGTACTGCTCGGCGGCGCCCGTCATCTTGTTCTGGCGTCCCAGCGCCAGGATCTGGGTGAAGCCGACGTAGAAGAACAGGCCTTCCATCAGGCAGGCGAAGACGATGATCGACTTCAGCAGCTTCTGGTCGTTCTCCAGCGTGCCGGTCTTGAATTCCGGATCGGTCAGGACGTTGATGAACGGGATCAGGAACTGGTCCTTGTCGTGGATCGACTCGATCTCGTTATAGGCGTTGAAAATCTCGCGCTCGTCCAGGCCGAGCGACTCGACGATGTACTGGTAGGCGTGGGTGTGGATCGCTTCTTCAAAAGCCTGGCGCAGCAGGTACTGGCGGCATTCCGGCGCCGTGATGTGGCGGTAGGTGCCCAGCACGATGTTGTTGGCGGCGAGCGAGTCGGCCGTGACAAAAAAGCCCAGGTTGCGTTTGACCAGGCGGCGTTCGTCTTCCGACAGGCCGTTTGGGCTCTTCCACAGCTCGATGTCGCGCTGCATGTTCACTTCCTGGGGCATCCAGTGGTTGGCGCAGCCGGCCAGGTACTTGTCCCAGGCCCACTTGTACTTGAACGGCACCAGCTGGTTGACGTCGGTCTGGCCGTTGATGATGCGCTTGTCGTCCGCGTTGACGCGCTTGGCGACCAGGGTGGCGTCCACGCCTTCCGGCAGGATTGCCCCTTGTGGTGCGGCCGGCGCACTCGTTTGTTCATCGTCCCATGACAGCATGATCGTTTCCTTCTATTTCGTGTTCTGTGACAGCGACGCCCGGCGCGAAGGCCGGGCGTGCATTTCAATTGTTAAGCGTTCGCTACGATTACTGGCAGGCTTCGCATTCGTCGAAACCGGCGTCGCCCGGACGCAGGTAGCAGGCCGCGCCGTCCACCACTTCCGGAGCCGCAGCCGGAGCCGCCGCCACTGGCGCAGCCGCGCTTGGCGCCGCATGGCCAGCAGCCAGGCCGCCCGAGACCGGCACCGCGTTCAGGGCGCCGGTACGGGTGGTCGACTTCTCCATGTGCGTCGCCGCAATGGTGCGCAGGTAATAGGTCGTCTTCAGGCCGCGCAGCCAGGCCAGTTTATACGTTTCGTCCAGCTTCTTGCCCGAGGCGCCGGCCATGTAGATGTTCAGCGACTGGGCCTGGTCGATCCACTTCTGGCGGCGCGATGCCTGCTCGACCAGCCACTTCGGCTCGACTTCGAAGGCCGTCGCGTAGATCTCGCGCAGGTCTTGCGGCACGCGGTCGATTTTCGACAGCGATCCGTCGAAGTACTTCAGGTCGGCGATCATGACTTCGTCCCACAGGTCGCGTGCCTTCAGGTCGCGCACCAGGTAGCCGTTGATCTCGGTAAATTCGCCCGACAGGTTCGACTTCACGTACAGGTTCTGGAAGGTCGGTTCGATGCAGGCCGACACGCCGATGATGTTCGAGATCGTCGCGGTCGGGGCGATCGCCACGCAGTTCGAGTTACGCATCCCGAACTGCTTGATGCGGTTGCGCACCAGGCTCCAGTCCATCGATTCGCTGGTGTCCTGCTCGAGGTAGCCGCCGCGCTCTTCCGCCAGCAGCTTGATCGAGTCCTGCGGCAGGATGCCGCGGTCCCACAGCGAACCGGCATACGACTCGTAGCGGCCGCGCTCTTCGGCCAGTTCCGTCGACGCCAGGTAGGCGTAGTAGCAGACGGCTTCCATCGACTTGTCGGCAAATTCCACCGCTTTATCGGAGGCGAACGGCACGCGCATCATGTGCAGGCAATCCTGGTGACCCATGATGCCCATGCCGACCGGACGGTGGCGCAGGTTCGAGTTGCGCGCCTTTTCCACGGCGTAGTAGTTGATGTCGATGACGTTGTCCAGCATGCGCATCGCGGTGCGGATGGTCTTTTGCAGCTTGACGTGGTCCAGGCCATCGCCCTTCATGTGCTGCGGCAGGTTCACCGAGCCCAGGTTGCAGACAGCGATTTCGTCGGCGCTGGTGTTCAGGGTGATCTCGGTGCACAGGTTCGACGAGTGCACGACGCCGATGTGCTGCTGCGGCGAACGGATGTTGCACGGATCCTTGAAGGTGATCCATGGGTGGCCGGTTTCGAACAGCATCGACAGCATCTTGCGCCACAGGTCGAGCGCTTCGATCTTCTTGAACACGCGCATTTCGCCGCGCTCGGCCTTGGCTTCGTACGCCAGGTAGGCTTGCTCGAAGGCTTTGCCGACCAGGTCGTGCAGGTCAGGCGTTTCACTTGGGGTAAACAGGGTCCAGTGGCCCTTTTCCATCACGCGCTTCATGAACAGGTCGGGAATCCAGTTCGCCGTGTTCATGTCGTGGGTACGGCGGCGGTCGTCGCCGGTGTTCTTGCGCAGGTCGAGGAATTCCTCGATGTCCATGTGCCAGGTTTCCAGGTAGGCGCAGACCGCGCCCTTGCGCTTGCCGCCCTGGTTCACGGCCACGGCCGTGTCGTTGACCACTTTCAGGAAGGGCACGACGCCCTGCGACTTGCCGTTGGTGCCCTTGATGCGCGAACCGAGCGCGCGCACCGGGGTCCAGTCGTTACCGAGGCCGCCGGCGAATTTCGACAGCAGCGCGTTTTCCTTGATCGCGTCGTAGATGCCTTCCAGGTCGTCGCCGACGGTGGTCAGGTAGCACGACGACAGCTGCGAGCGGCGGGTGCCCGAGTTGAACAGGGTCGGGGTCGAGCTCATGAAGTCGAAGGACGACAGCAGGTTGTAGAACTCGATGGCGCGCTCTTCGCGGTCCGCTTCGCGCAGGGCCAGGCCCATGGCGACGCGCATGTAGAAGGCCTGCGGCATCTCGATGCGGGTTTCGCGCACGTGCAGGAAGTAGCGGTCGTACAGGGTCTGCAGGCCGATGTAGCCGAATTGCAGGTCGCGGTCGGCGACGATGGCTTTCGCCAGGCGCTCGAGGTCGAACTTGCCGAGTTCCTCGTCCAGCAGTTCGTTCTCGATGCCTTTTGCCACGTATTGCGGGAAATAGGTGATGTATTCGGCGGCTGCCCTGGCTTGCGGCACTTCCTTGCCGAAGACTTCCTTGCGGATCGTGTGCAGCAGGATGCGGGCCGTGACCTGGCTGTAGGCCGGATCGGTTTCCATCAGCGCGCGTGCGGCCAGGATGGCGGACTTGTGCAGCTCTTCGACCGGCACGCCGTCGTACAGGTTGCGCAGGGTCTCGGCGACGATGGCGTCGGCGTCGACATGCTTTTCCAGGCCGGCGCATGCGGCGTTCACCAGCGCGTGGACGTCACCCACGTCGAGCGGACGGCGCTCGCCGCCGTCGACCACGTGGATCTGCGGCGCGGCCACTTGCGTGGCGCCGGCGGCTTCCTTGGCGGCGCGGCGCTCTTCCATCTGCTTGGCGCGGTACAGCACGTAGGCACGCGCAACGTCATGCTCGCCCGAGCGCATCAGCGACAGTTCAACCTGGTCCTGCACATCTTCGATGTGGAAGGTGCCGCCGTTCGGCTGGCGGCGCATCAGGGCGGCGACGACATTGTTGGTCAGCTGCTCCACCAGCTCGCGGATACGGGCCGACGCCGCGCCCTGGCCACCGGCCACGGCCAGGAAGGCCTTGGTCATGGCGACCGAGATCTTGTTCGGCTCGAAAGGCACGACAGCGCCGTTGCGGCGCAGGATGCGGTAGTCGGCGCGGGCGGCGATGTCGGCGGCGCTATTGGTGCCACTGAGGCCGGCAGCCGTTCCTGGTTGTGGGTGGATTGAAATGTCTTGGGATGTCTGCATGGGGCCTCCAGGAAGGGCAGTCGTGCTGCCACCGATTTGTCAGACCGCCTGCCGCGCGCGCGGGTGGGCGAATGAACGATTTAAAAAGCAAAAACCACCCCTGCCAGCCTGGCTGAGCCAAGCCGGACGATGTGCTTGCCGGTGAATGTTGCCACGCTTCCAAGGCGCCTAACAAAACCCCCATAGCGGCGTTGCGGCTCCTTGCCGTACAGGCATACTGTCTTCGTCGCCGCGCCTTGCTCTGACGGTTTTGTTAGGCGCCTCAAGCCAGGGCCGCCGTAGGCTGCATTATTTCCTAGCAGCTACACTCTCGGTCCTACGCTTGGGCTCGCTACCACTATATCTAGTGGGGTGGTTTGATATGGGACTAATTGTAGTACTTGGCCGCGCGGCCGTGCAAGTGAATAAATTCTCAATTTCTTGCGTTTTTCGTGTGCGCTGGCCTTGACAATTCAGTCGGCGGATCATTATGCGCGGTGGCCGGTAAGTGAGCACTAACATGCTGCTCAAGTCTTGATCAGCTCGGGCACACCTTGCCCGATTGCGGTGCGTCCCGCACCGTTTTGCACTGGCGAAAAGCCAACGATTTGTGACAGGAAGGGACGGGGCGCTCTGTGACAATTCATGCAATATGCATCCTGTGGCAACACTGTCGTCGCCATGGAAATATTGCCCGCCTCGTGTGCGAGCGCCCTTTTATCAGACGGGTGTGCGTCCGGGCGTCGCCGGCGGGCGTACGCAGGTATTCGCTTCGCTGTCCCAGTTACCGCCCGCCTCGCGGCAGGCCTTGGCATCGTTCTCGTGCTTCATCCACATCAGCGCGGCGATCAGGGCAATGGCTAGGGCGGCATAACGTAGCAGTTTGGGCATTCAATTCTCCGGTGCTTGGATATCGAGTTTCTGCATCTGGTAGCGCAGCTGGCGTACGCTGATGCCGAGCAGGCTGGCGGTCCTGGTGCGGTTGAACTGGGTCTGCTGCAGGGCGCGCTGGATGATGTCGCGTTCGACCTGCTCGAGATAGGCCGGCAGGTTGGACGGCAAGACCTCCGGTCCCACGGCCGGTGCCGGGGATGCCACGGCGGGCACGGAAGCCGGCGCCGGCTCGGCCCGCGCCATCGTCCCCACTGCGCTCGCCGTCACGCCCGCCGCCTCCGCCAAGGCGGCGCTCTCGCGCCCCGCCTCGCCCGCACGCGCCTTCAGGGACAGGTCTTCCACCGGATCACGCCGTCGTTGGCAAAGGCGAGCGCCCGCTCGAGCACGTTTTCCAGTTCGCGCACATTGCCCGGGAAGGAATACGCGCGCAAGGCATCGAGCACGCCCGGGCCGAGCGAGGCGCCGCCCGGGCCCGCCAGCCGCGCCAGGATGGCCTCGGTCAGCACCGGCAGGTCGTCGAGCCGCTCGCGCAGCGGCGGCAGCGCCAGTTCGATCACGTTCAGGCGGTAGAACAAGTCCCTGGCGGAACAGGCCATTCTCGACGCACCTGGCCAGGTCCTTGTGGGTGGCGCTGATGATGCGCACGTCCACCGGTTCTTCCGGGGTGGCGCCGATCTTGCGCACGCGCCGCTCTGGATCGCGCGCAGCAGTTTGACCTGCATCGCCAGCGGCAGGTCGGCCACCTCGTCGAGCATCAGGGTGCCGCCGTCGGCCGCCCGGAAAAAGCCCTCGCGCTCTTCGCCGGCGCCGGTGAAGGCGCCCTTGCGGTGGCCGAAGAACTCGGCCTCCATCAGGTTTTCGGGAATCGCGCCGCAGTTCACCGCGACAAACGGCTTGGCGGCGCGCGAACTCTGGGCATGGATTTCGCGCGCGGCCAGTTCCTTGCCGGCGCCGGATTCGCCGGTGATCGCGATCGGTGCCATCGACCGCGCCAGGCGGCCGATCTGGGCCCGCAGCGACTGCATCGCCACCGAGTTGCCGATCAGGCGCGAGGGCGCGGCGCCCTCCCCGGCCGGGCCACCGCCGGCGCTTCCGACAGCTTCAGGGCCGAGCGCACCATCACGCGCAGCTCGTCGAGCACCACCGGTTTCGAGACATAATCGAATGCGCCAGCTTTTAACGCCACCACCGCGTTGTCGGCACTGCCAAAGGCGGTGATGACGGCGATCGGCGTCTTCGAGCTGCCTGACACCTCGCGCACCAGTTCCAGGCCCAGGCCATCGGGCAGGCGCATGTCGGTCAGCACCAGCGCATAGGCATTGTCGGCCACCAGCCGGCGCGCTTCGCGCAGCGTCGCCGCGCAATCGACATCGAGGCCCATTTTCACGAGGGTGATCTCGAGCAGGTCGCGCAGGTCGGCTTCGTCGTCGACGACGAGGATGCGGGGTGAACTCATGCTGGCCTTTCCTGTTGCTGGCCCGCCGCGGCGCCGCCAGCGGCTGGGCGAAGGTGATGACAAAACGGCCGCTGCTGCGGTGCGGCTCGGCGCCGGTGGCGTCGAGGCACGTATCGAGCCGAAATTCGTAATCGAGCTTGGCGCCGTTGTTCAGGCACAGCTCGCGCGCCAGGTACAGTCCCAGGCCCGTGCCCTTGCTCGAGGTCGTATAGAACGGCTCGAACAGGTGGGCGCGCACCTCGGACGTGATGCCGGGGCCGTCGTCCTGCACGTGCAGCTCGAGGGTACCGAAGGCATCGAGCTCGGGCCAGATGCGGATGCTGCCGGGCGCGCGGCTGGCGTAGCGGATCGCATTGCCGAGCAAATTGACCAGCACTTCGCGCAGGTGCAGCGCATCGAAACGCACTTCGATCGCACCGAAGCCGCCGAGCCACACTATATCACCGGCCAGGCCCTGGGTTTCGCAGAACTCGGCCTTCAGCTCGGCCAGGAAGGCGGCCAGCAGCAGCGGTTCCGCATACGGCTGCGCCTTGCGCGAGAGCTTCAGGATGTCCTCGACCATGCGGTTCACGCGGGCGACGTTGTCGCCGATGATCTTCAACAGGCGCAGCTCGGCCTTGCCATGCTGGTCTTCGGCCAGCAAGGCCGTGGCGTGGCCGATCGCCGACAGGGGGTTGCGCACCTCGTGGGCGATGCTGGCCGTCAGGCGGCCCATCGACGCCAGTTTCAGCTGCTGCGCCTGGTTTTCGATGGCGCTCACGTCCTGCAGGGAAAATCACGCTGCGCGCGGGCCCGCGGGCGGCGCACACGACCTGGGCGAAGCGCAGCTTGAGGTGGGCCGGATGGTCGCGCCGTACGCGCAGGCCGGTATCGCCCGCCACGCTGTCCTGATGGGGCTTGAGAATCACGAAGGCCTCGTCGGGGCCGGTCGCGCCAGTAACCGGTTCGACCGCGGCCACGGCAGGCGGCGCGGCACGTTGCCCATCCGCCCCGCGCCGGTGGCGAAGGCGCTGGCGACCGGTTCCAGCGCCGCCAGGTCGTTGAGGCGGTAGCCGGCCGCCGCTTCGATGCCGAGCATGCGCTGCGCGGCCGGGTTGGCGGTGTGGACGCAGCCTTCCGGGTCGACCACGAGCACGCCGTCGCCGACGTCGGCGATGACGATCTCGTTGATCGACTGCTGCACCTGCAGGTCGGCACCGCGCTGTGCGGCCAGCTCTTCCTGGCCGATCAGGCGCGCCGCCAGACGGTTGAGCAGCCAGACCACGGCAAAGAAGGCGATGCCATACATCCCGCTCTGCATCAGCGGCGGCTCGCTGTTACCCGTGAGCAGCTGCCAGAACACCTCGAGCAGGATGAAGATCGTGGCCAGCGCCGCCGTGAACAGCGCCAGCAGCAGCGGCGCCAGGATCGCCACGCCGGACAGCGGGAACAGGTAGAGGATGCCCAGCCCGCTGCGCACGCCGCCGGCGGCCAGGTAGAGCAGCGAGATCACCGCCAGGTCGACGGCGATCTGGCTGCTCAGCTGGAGCAGGAAGCGCCGCTTCCACAAGGCGGTGATGCCGCCGAAGCAGAGCGCCGTGGCCAGGTAGAAGAAGCAGGTGCCGGCATAGGCCGACGCCCCGCGCGCACCGCCGCCACGCACCTCCGGGGCAAGGTAGAGCAGCAGCACCAGCGCAATGACGACACGGGTGACGGTGAACGCCTGCAGCGAGCGCCAGAAGGTGGTGCGCGACTGCGTGGACAGCGAGGGCCAGCGCGTGGTGAGCGCGGCGGCGCGCAAGGCTCGGGTAAACAAGGCTCAGTGCGGCGGCAGGCGCACGTGCGACGGACTGCAATAATCGAGGCCGTCGGCGCGCACGGCTTCCGATGCCGGGAAATGCAGGCCGCAATGGGCGCAGCGGGTCATGTCCTCGATGGCCGCCCTTGGGGCGGGCGCAGGCGGACGGCGCGGCGCCGCGTCATCGGCGCGGCGGGCGGCGGCGCGCAGTTTCGAGCGCAGCGCGAACACGATGAGGATGGCCAGGCCGATCCAGAACACGAGGCGGCTCATGCGACGCTCCGGTGCAGCACGACTTCCAGCACGAAGCGGCTGCCGACATAGGCCAGCGCCAGCGTGGCGAAACCGGCCGGGGTGAAGCGCAGCGCCGTCTTGCCGCGCCAGCCACGCCAGCGCCGTCCGGCCAGCAGGCCGCGAACAGGATCCAGGACAAGAGCGCGAAAATGTTCTTGTGGTCCCAGCGCAGCGCGCGTCCGAACAGCTGCTCGGAGAACACCACGCCCGACAGTACCGTCAGGCTGAGCAGCACGAAACCGATGCCGATCAGCCGGAACAGCAGTTTTTTCCATCGTCAGCAGCGCGGGCAGCTGGTCGAGCGCCCCGCCGAACCAGCCCGGGCCGGCCGTGACGGTGCGCGCATGCAGGCGCGTTTCCTGCAGCGCCATCAGCACCGCGTGGAAAGCGGCGATCGTCAGCGTGCTGTAGGCCAGCACGGCGACCGCGACATGCCAGCCGAAAGCGCTCGACTGGGTCGACAGCGGCATGACGGACCCCGGGAACAGCATCGGCAAGAGCGCGGCGGCGCAGGCGCAGGGCATCACCAAGCGGCGCAGGCCGTCGAGGGCGAAGTTGCGGTTCTCGAACCAGTAGGCCGCAACCGACACCCACAGCGCGGCCGAGAGCATGATCGCAAAGCCGATGCGCAGGCTGCCCGGCGCAAAGGCGTCGCCGCCCAAGGCCACCCCGTGCAGGGCCCAGGCCAGCGCGGTGACGCCGGAGATGACGCCGCCCCGGCGCGACGGCAGCAGGGCGCAGGCCGCGTAGAGCAGCGCCGCGGCAAGGAAAAGGGTGTTGTGCATAATCGGCAGTCTACACCAAGGAGAAACGGCCGTGGCGGCCCCTGCCGCCCCGGCAAAGCCGCAGCCTCAGTCGATTGCGGCCATCCTGAGCTCATCGTGGTGATGGCGCTGCTGCTCTTCCATCACCAGGTGGCCCAGTTCGCGCTTGAGGGCGTTGAATTCGGGCGCGGCCGGGTCGCGCATGCGCGGCAGCTCGACCAGGATGTCGCGCTTGACGGTGCCGGGGCGGTAGGTCATCACGACGATGCGGTCGGCCAGGTAAATCGCTTCCTCGATGCTGTGGGTGACGAAGAGGATGGTCTTTTTCGTCTCCAGCCAGATGCGCTGCAGTTCGTCCTGCAGGTTGCGCCGGGTCAGCGCGTCGAGGGCGCCGAAAGGCTCGTCCATCAGCAGGATGGGCGAATCGAGCGCCAGCACGCGCGCGATCGCCACGCGCTGGCGCATGCCGCCGGACAGGTCTTTCGGATAGCGGGCGCGGAAGTCCGACAGCGACAGCATGCCCAGCAGCGCGCCGACACGCTCGCGGATCCGCGCCTTCGGCATGCCCTTGATTTCCAGGCCGAAGCCGACGTTCTGCTCGACCGTCATCCAGGGAAACAGCGCGTATTCCTGGAACACCATGCCGCGTTCCGGTCCGGGCCCCGCGACTTGCGCCCCATCGACGAGGATGCTGCCCGAACTCGGCGGCGAAAAACCGGCCACCGCGTTGAGCAGGGTCGACTTGCCGCAGCCCGAGGGTCCGAGCAGGCAGGTGAATTGCCCGCGCGGGATGTCGAGGTCGATGTCCTGCAGCGCCACCACCTGGCGCTCGTCGCTGGCGAAGACCTTGCCGACTCCCTGGATGCGGATATGGGTGTCCAATGCGTCCATCTCAGTGCTCCAGTCCCCGGTGCCAGCGCAGCAGGTAATTGTTGAGGCGGTTCATGGCGATGTCGATCGCCAGGCCGAGCAGGCCAATGGTGATCATGCCGGCGATGATCTTGTCAGACCAGAAATACTCGCGCGCTTCCAGGATGCGGTAGCCCAGGCCATTGTTCACGGCGATCATCTCGGAGACGATGACGACGATGAAGGCGGTGCCGATGCCGATGCGCACGCCCGACAGGATATAGGGCACGGCCGCCGGCAGGATCACGCGCAGGAACATCGTCGTGCCGCCCGCTCCCAGGTTGCGCGCCGCACGCAGATAGATGCCGTCGACCTGGCGCACCCCGGCAATCGTGTTCATCAGGACGGGGAAAAAGGCGCCCAGCGCGATCAGGAACACGGCCGGCGGATTGCCGAGCCCGAACCAGAGGATGGCCAGCGGAATGTAGGCGATCGGCGGAATCGGCCGCAGGATCTGCACCAGCGGATTCATCCAGGCATACACCGTATTGCTCGCTCCCATCGCCAGCCCGAGCGGCAGCGCCAGCCCGGCGCCGATGACGAAACCCACCACCACCCGGTACAGGCTGGTGAGGGTATCGACGATGAGTTCGCCCGAGAAGGCCCAGGACCACCAGCCGCCCTCGGTGTACGCTTCGTACGGCATCAAAGGCAGCAGGTAGGCCACCCAACGCTCCCAGACCGCGAGCGGCGACGGCAGGATCTGCGGATTGACCCAGCCATTGCTGGCCACCCACTGCCAGATGGCGATGGCCAGCACCGGCACCACCATGCCGACGGCGATGTCACGCCAGTTACGCTTTTTCATGCGGGGCCCGGGTGCTTACTTGATGTTCAGGCTTTTCTTGGCCGCATCCAGCAGGTCGGTCTTGACCCATTCCTTGGCCACCGGCGGCTTGGCCATGCGCCCCACCCCGGTCTTGACCATGGTGTCGGTGGTGACCTGGATGTGCTCGGGCGTGATGTCGTAGGAATACGGCGAATTGCTGATCGCGTCGTTGAAATCGTCGCTGGTGATCTGGCCCTTGAACACGACCTCGCGCACGTATTTTTCTGCCAGCGCCTTGTCGTCGATGAAGGTCTTGGTGGCCTGCACGAAGCAGCGCATGAATTTCTCGGCCACGGGGCGGCGTTCGCGATAGAACTTCTCGGTCATGACCATGGTGCGGATCGGTTCGCCGATCGGGGTGTCATAGGGTTTCAGCACCTCGGCCCCGAAGCCCTTGTTGATCGCCTGCGAAGACTGCGGCTCCGACTGCATCATGGCGTCGATCTGCTTGCCCAGCAGCGCCTGGTTCAGGTCGGCATAGGGCAGGAACACCAGCTGCACGTCCTTGCCCGGGGTGACGTCGGCTTTCAGATTGTGCTTGGCCAGCTCCGCCATCAGGAGCACTTCCTGGATGCCGCCGCGGGTCACGCCCACGCGCTTGCCCTTGAGCTGGGCCGCGCTGGTAATCTTCAGCTCGGGCCGCGCCACCAGGCGCGCGCCGCCCTTGGCAAAACCGGCCACGACATAGATGGGCGCGCCGCCGGCACGGCCGGAAATGGCGGCTTCGGAGGCGGTGGTGCCGACATCGAGCTCGCCGGCGATGATGGCCTGCATCACGTCCAGCCCTTTCGGGAAGATCTTTTCCTCGACCTTGATGCCGCACTTCGGTGCGATTTCCTTGATATACGAAACGGCGCCATAGTGCGCGAACTTCAGGTTCCCGAGCCGCACCACGTCCTGTGCCTGGGCGCCGGCAGCTGCCAGCAGGGTCATTGCGATCAGGGTCTTGCCGAACACTGTAGTCATGCCATCTCTCCGTTATGCTCTCGTCATTCAAAGGGGCTGTCGTGCTGGTGGTGCTGCCGGATCTGCGCTGCCGGATCTGTATTGATTCCGCCGAGAAAAGGCTATATTGGAATGCAAGATGTGTCAAACACGACAAGACGCGTATCCGACAGATCACCCGAGCGCCGTGCAAAAAACCCCTTGTCGCCCCCGCCGCGGCGGGCGGCAAGCCCTTGCACAGGGTAAAATGGCAGATTATCGAAGACCGTCCCACGTCTCCTATTCATATACAGTCAGGTAGAACATGCTAGATAACCTTACCCAACGCCTAGCCAAAGTCGTCAAGACAATGCGCGGCGAGGCACGTCTGACCGAAGCGAACACCGCCGAGATGCTGCGCGAGGTGCGCCTGGCCCTGCTTGAGGCCGACGTGGCGCTGCCGGCGGTGCGCGAATTCATCGCCAAAGTGAAGGAAAAAGCGCTGGGCGAAGAAGTCATCGCTTCGCTCAGCCCAGGCCAGGCCCTGGTCGGCGTGGTGCAGCGCGAGCTGGCGGCCCTGATGGGCGCCGACCTCGGTCCGGACGCCACCCAGCTGTCGTTCGCCCAGCAGCCGCCCGCGATCATCCTGATGGCCGGCCTGCAGGGTGTGGGCAAGACCACCACCGTCGGCAAACTCGCCAAGTACCTGAAAGAACAGAAGAAGAAAAAGGTGCTGACGGTATCGGCCGACGTCTACCGTCCGGCCGCGATCGCCCAGCTCGAATCGGTGACGAAACAGGTCGGCGCCGACTTCTTCCCCTCCACGTCCACCGACAAGCCGGTCGACATCGCCCTCAACGCCCTCGACTGGGCGAAGAAGCACTACCACGACGTCCTGATCATCGACACCGCCGGCCGCCTCGGTATCGACGAAGCGATGATGCAGGAAATCGCCGCGGTGCACGGCGCCGTCAAGCCGATCGAAACCCTGTTCGTGGTCGATGCCATGCTCGGCCAGGATGCGATCAACACGGCCAAGGCTTTCAATGATGCCCTGCCCCTGACCGGCATCGTGCTGACCAAGCTCGATGGCGATTCGCGCGGCGGTGCGGCACTCTCCGTGCGTCACGTCACCGGTAAACCAATCAAGTTCGCCGGCGTGTCGGAAAAGCTTGATGGCCTGGAAGCCTTCGACCCGACCCGCATGGCCAGCCGCGTGCTGGGCATGGGCGACATCCTGGCGCTGGTGGAAGAAGCGCGCAAGGGCGTCGACGAAAAGGCCGCGCAGGACATGGCCAACAAGATCAAGTCGGGCGGCCGTTTCGACATGAACGACTTCAAGGCGCAGCTGACCCAGATGAAGAAGATGGGCGGCATGTCCGGCCTCCTCGACAAGCTGCCGGCGCAGTTCCAGCAGGCCGCGGCCGGCGCCAATATGGACCAGGCCGAGAAGCAGGTGCGGCGCATGTGCGGCATCATCGACTCGATGACGCCGCTTGAGCGCGCGAAACCGGAGCTGATCAAGGCCAACCGCAAGCGCCGCATCGCCGCCGGTGCCGGCGTGCAGGTGCAGGAAGTCAATCGCATGCTGACCCAGTACGACCAGATGCAGACGATGATGAAGAAGCTCAAAGGCGGTGGCCTGATGAAGATGATGCGCGGTATGAAGGGCATGATGCCGGGGATGAGGTAAACCCCATTCCGGCAGGCCTTGATGCCCGCCGGACGTTTTTGCCCTCTTCGCAAGCCGCGCCCGGCTCATGCCCGGTGCGGCTTTTTTACGCCGGTTTTTGCATGGTTTTTCACTCTATGGCCGCAACTGGCACGCAAACCCGGATTTTTGGGCTTATCAGAGTGAAAAAATGGTGAAAAAGACTTGCAGGAACGCTAAAACGCCACCAATATAAGCCGTGCGATAAATTGCGCAACTTTTACTTATGCTCGTTTAGGAGGCTCGAAGATGGCAACAGCCAAGAAATCCCCAGCAGCGCCTGCAAAGAAGGCAGCCGCCGCGAAGCCGGCCGCCGCGGCCAAGCCTGCAGCGAAGAAAGCAGCAGCTCCTGCAAAAGCAGCTGCGCCGAAAGCCGCAGCAGCGAAGAAACCGGCAGCAGCGCGCAAGCCTAACGCCGCGTTCATGAAGGAACTGACGCCGTCGGCCGAGCTGGCTGCAGTGGTCGGCAACAAGCCGCTGCCACGCACCGAAGTGACGAAGAAAGTCTGGGAATACATCAAGAAAGCGGACCTGCAAGCTGCGGACAACCGCCAGATGATCAACGCCGACGACAAGCTGAAAGCCGTCTTCGGTGGCAAGGCACAGGTCTCGATGTTCGAAATGACCAAGCTGATTTCGAATCACCTGAAATAAGAAAACGCCGGCTGTCCATTAGCCTGAACGTTGAAAAGCCCCGGTTGCAAGACCGGGGCTTTTTGTATTTGGGTGTCGATCATACCGTGTCGATCGTTATCGGCTCCGTGATCGTGCCGGATGATCTCGCCGCCAACGATCACCGCGTGGGCAGCGCGCATTCGACCTGTGCTCACCTGTTGCGGGTGGAGCTGCCCACCCTACGTTGGCGTCGCCGCACATTCAACCGTGGGGTGGGCGCCCCGTGGTCACGCCGCGATCTACAAGCCGAACGCCGCCTTCATCAAATCGAACACCCGGGTGTTTTCCATCGTGCCCTTGAACGGCGCCGATCCCGCCCCTTCCGCATACAGCTTCACATCGCCACCGCCGTGCGATTCGCTCGACCAGCGCACGCCCGCCTCCTGGTGATAACCCTCGGCCAGTGCCGCGGCGCTGTCGACGTCAAGACGGGTCTCCGGCCGGTTCGGGCCGTTACCGAAGACGAGCGTGGTAAACGTCTTGCCGTCGGCGTCGCGGGTCGGTTCGCCATTGGCATAACCGCGCACGATGTCGAGCACCGGATTGCCGCGCTTCGGATAGCCGTTCAGCACCATCGTGTGGTCGTGGTCGGCGGTGACGACGATCAGGGTGTTTTCCAGGCCCGGGTCGAGCGCGCGCATGCGCTCCACCGCCGTCCTGATCGCCTCGTCGAAGGCGACCGTCTCGACCAGCGCGTTGCGCGCATTGGTCTCGTGCAGCGCGTGGTCGATCTTGCCGCCTTCGACCATCAGGAAGAAGCCCTTGGGATTGGGCGACAGCAGCTCGATCGATTTCGCCGTCATCTCGGCCAGCGTCGGCTGCTCGGGACGGCGCTTCGACGCATAATCGAGATGGCTCTCGGCGCTGTAGACGCCGACGAACTTGCGGCCCGGCCGGCTCGATGCCATGTCGGCACGGGTACTGGCCACGAAATAGCCCTGCGCCGCGAATTCGGCCATCAGGTCGCGGCCGTCGGCGCGGCCCTTGCGGTTGGTCTTCGCATCGAAAGGCGTGAAGTGGTTGCGCCCTCCTCCCATCAGCACGTCGACGCCGTCGCCCAGGCGCGTGTTGTAGCCCGCGCCACCAGGGACAATCTGCTGCGCGATCTGGTAGCCCATGTCGCGATTGCAGACATGCGAGAAGGTCGATGCCGGCGTGGCGTGGGTCAGCTCGGTGGTGGTGATGGCGCCGACCGCCTTGCCGCGCGCCTTGGCCAGTTCGAGGATCGTCATCGGCGCGCTGCCGTTATTGGCGCCGCAGCGGTCCACGCTGGCGTTGCCGTTGGCGTCCTTGGCGGGATCCCTTGGTGTCGCGTCCTGCATCGAGATCACGTCGTTGTTGATCTTCACGCCGGTCATGTAGGCGCCCATCGAGGGGGCGCTGTCGGTCACCTGGGCATCGGCCGAATAGGTCTTGATGCGCGCGGTGCGCTCGAAGCGTTCGAAGTCGAGCAGGCCGTCTTCGCCCGCCTTGAAGATGCGCGCGGCGGTGATCGTGGTCGGGCCCATGCCGTCGCCGAGGAAGAAGATGATGTTCTTTGCGGAGGGCCTGGCTGCCGGCGCGGCCTGCGCGCCAAGGCTGAAGGCTGCCGCCAGCAGCAGGGAGAGTCGGATCGTGGTCATTGAATGGTCTCCTACGGTGCTCACAGGCCCGCCGCGGTCTTGATCAGGCTGAATACGCGGGTATTGTCGATGGTCCCGCGAAACAGCTCGGCATTCGCGCCGATGGCGCCCAGGTAGACGTCGGCGCCGCCATGGGTTTCGCTGCCCGCGCGCGTGCGCACCACCGCTTCCTGGTGGTAGTCGTCGCCGGCCGCGATCTCGTCGGTCAGTTTCACGTCCTTGCGGCTGCCCGCCACACGGTGTTCGCCCGTGCCGAAGCCCAGGATCGTGAAGGGCGCGCCATCTTTATCAAGCCGCACCTTGCCGTCCGGGAGGCTGCGCACCAGGCCCAGCACGCCCGGATTGCCTGGGGTGGTCTTGCCGGTGCGCGGCGAGTAGCCGTTGATCAGCAGCGTGTGGTCGTGGTCGGCGGTGGCGACGATCAGGGTGTTCTTCAGGCCCGGATCGATGGCCTGCATCCTGTCGATGGCGACTTTGAGCGCGGCGTTGTAGCTGGCCGTTTCCTGCAGCGCGCGCTTGGCCAGCGTGGCATGCAGCGCGTGGTCGATCAGGCCGCCCTCCACCATCAGGAAGAAGCCGTTCGGGTTCTTCGACAGAATGTCGATCGCCTTGGACGTCATCTCGGCCAGGGCTGGCTGCCTGGCCGGGTCGCGCGCGGCCTCGTAGGCGAAGTGGTTCTGGGCGAACAGGCCGATCGCTGGCTGGGCGGCGGGCGCCAGCGCGTTCAATTGCGCGCTGCTTGTCGCGACGCGCCAGCCCTTGCCCTGCAGTTCGGCCAGCAGGTTGCGGCCATCGGCGCGTTTGCCGCCGGCATCCGTGGGCAGGAATTGCTGGGCGCCGCCGCCGAAGACCAGATCGAGGCCATTCGCGCCCGGGGCCGCGTTGTAGCCCGCTCCGCCCGGCACCAGCGCGGCGGCGATGTCCTGTTCCAGCTTGCGGTGGCAGGCATGGGCATAAGTGGCCGCCGGCGTGGCGTCGGTCACGCTGGTGGTGGTAACGACGCCGGCCGCCATGCCCCGCGCCTTGGCCAGTTCGGCCAGGGTCGGCACCGCACGGCCGTTGTCGCAGCGGTTCACGAGGCGGCCGTTCTCGGTCGTCGGCGAGAGCGAACGCGTGTCGGTCGACATCGAGATCACGCCGTTGTTCTGCTTCACGCCCGTCATGTAGGCCGACATCGAGGCGGCGCTGTCCGTGACCTGGGCATCGTTCGAGAAGGTTTTCACGAAAGCCGATTCGGGCAGCGTGTCGATGGTCAGTTCGCCGTCTTCGCCGGCGGCGTAGATGCGCGCGGCGGTGAGCGTGTTGATGCCCATGCCGTCGCCGAGGAAGAAGAGGATGTTCTTGGCCTGGCCGTCGACGGCAACGCGTGTGCCGGCAGTGGCGGTGGATGTCGCGGCCGGCCCGTTGGACGCACAGCCGGCCAGCGCCGCCAGCGTGCACGCGGCGGCGAGAAGTGTCATTCGCATGATGGCATTCGTAGCGGGGAAAGCGGAGAGTCTACACCGCAAACGAAAGGTGTGACCGGTTCACTACGTGTCGATCACAGGGTAGGCGGCTCCACCCTTGCGATAGGCATGGACGCAGCGTTTGCGCCACCTACGCGTTCAACAGGCTCTGGATTTGTCGCGAAGTCTCAAGCGCCGGTTGAACGCGTAGGCGGCGGCCCTGCCCCGTCAATACGAGTACCCAGGTGTAGCCGCCTACCCTACCTGGCTGCCACCGCCACCGGATTGAACTCCCACTTCTTCCACGCCGACAGCACCGCGTTCGGATACTGCGGCTTGCCGCGGCTGCCGTTGTAGCGGCCCAGCGCCAGGTAGAGGTTGCCGCGCTCCATGTCGATGTACATGCGCAGGATGGAGCAGCCGTAGCGCAGGTTGGTCTGCATGTGGAAGAGTTTGCGGCGGTCGTTGTCGCCAATGACCTTGGTCCAGAACGGCATCACCTGCATGTAGCCGCGCGCGCCGGCGATCGAGACGGCGTACTTGCGATAGGCCGACTCGACCTGGATCAAACCCAGCACCAGGCCCGGGTCGAGGCCGGCGCGGGTGGATTCGTACCAGGCCGCTTCCAGGAACTCGTTGCGCACCTGGTCGTCCGGCAGGCGCCGTTTCAGGCGCCCCGACATCTCGGTAAACCACATCTGGTAGCGCACCCGCGCCGCCTCGTCGCGAAAGCTCGGCTTCGGCGGGCGGCTGTCGGCAATCGCCGCCGCCAGCGCCAGCCGTACGGAGTCGGCCATCGCCTCTTCCTGCTGGTTGCCGGCCTGCGCCGACGCACTCGCAACGAACAGCGTGGCCAGCGTGGCTTTCCTCAGCCAGGCGAGCACCCGGCCGTATCCTTCCATCGCCTTCACTGGGCCAGCTTGCCCTTGATGAAGCCGACCATCTCCGCAACCGGGACGGCGGTGGCTTCAGCATCGCGGCGGCCCTGGTATTCCAGCTTGCCTTCCTTCAGGCCGCGCTCGCCGATGACGACGCGGTGCGGCACACCGATCAGTTCCCAGTCGGCGAACATCGCGCCCGGGCGCAGGCCGCGGTCGTCGACGATGACGTCGATGCCCGCCGCCAGCAGCTCGGCGTACAGCGACTCGGTCTGCTCCTTGACCATCTCGCTGCGGTCCATGCCCATCGGGCACAGCACCAGCTGGAAGGGTGCGATCGCGTCCGGCCAGATGATGCCCTTGTCGTCGAAATTCTGCTCGATGGCCGCACCCAGGATGCGGGTCACGCCGATGCCGTAGCAGCCCATCTGCAGCGGTGCCGGCTTGCCGGCTTCGTCCAGGTAGGTCGCTTCCATTTTTTCGGAGTAGGCGGTACCGAGCTGGAACACGTGGCCGACTTCGATGCCGCGCTCGATGGCGAGCACGCCCTTGCCGTCGGGCGAGGCGTCGCCTTCGACCACATTGCGCAGGTCGGCGACGATCGGTTCCGGCAGGTCGCGGCCCCAGTTCACGCCCGTCAAGTGGGCGTCGACTTCGTTCGCGCCGCAAACGAAGTCGCTCATGTTGGCAACCGTGCGGTCGGCGACGATAGTGACCGCTTGCTTCGGTGCCACAGGGCCGAGGTAGCCCGGCACAGTGCCATACACTTCCTGGATTTCGGCTTCGGTCGAAAAGCGGTGGTTCGCCAGGCCGGCAACCTTGCCGACTTTCACTTCGTTGAGCTCGTGGTCGCCGCGCAGCAGCAGCATGAAGTACTGCTTGGTTACCTTGCCTTCCACCTTCCCCTCTTCTTCCTGCTCGACCGTCAGCGCGATGGTTTTCACCGTCTTCGACAGCTGCAGGCCCAGCAATTCAGCCACGCTTTCGCACTTGGTTTTACCTGGCGTCGGCACCTTCGTCATTGGCTGCGTCGCCGCGCCGCGCTCGCCGATGGCCAGCGCCTCGGCCGCTTCCATGTTGGCCGCGAAATCCGACGTCGGGCAATACACCAGCGCGTCTTCGCCGGTGGAGGCGATGACGTGGAATTCGTGCGAACCGGTGCCGCCGATGGCGCCATTGTCAGCCGCCACCGCGCGGAATTTCAGGCCGAAGCGGTTGAAAATGCGCACATAGGCATCGAACATGATCTGGTAGGACTTCTGCATGCCCTCGAGGTCGCGATCGAAGGAATAGGCATCCTTCATCGTGAACTCGCGGCCGCGCATCAGGCCGAAGCGCGGACGGCGCTCGTCGCGGAACTTGGTCTGGATATGATAAAAATTCAGCGGCAGCTGGCGGTAGGACTTGATCTCGCTGCGCACGACGTCGGTGACCACTTCTTCCGAGGTCGGCTGGATGGCGTAGTCGCGTCCGTGGCGGTCCTTGACGCGCATGAGTTCAGGACCCATCTTGTCCCAGCGGCCGGTTTCCTGCCACAGCTCGGCCGGCTGCACGACCGGCATCAAGAGTTCGAGCGCGCCCGACTTGTTCATCTCTTCGCGGATGATGGCCTCGACCTTGCGGATCACGCGCAGGCCGGTCGGCATGTACGTATAGATACCGGAGCCCAGGCGCTTGATCATCCCTGCGCGCATCATGAGCTTGTGGCTGACGATCTCGGCGTCGGACGGCGCTTCTTTAAGCGTAGAAATAAAAAATCGTGAGGCACGCATATCGATGAATTCTTTTTAAAAAGAGAGAGTTATAATCGACCTAATTTTAAAGGATTAGCTGGCTGATGCGTCCAACTTTGTACAAATGGGTCCGGAACACACAGCGTCCGCCGTTTTCGTCGTGCACGGGCATGGCTGATGCATTGGATTTGTAGGTAAAAATGTAAGGGACTCGGAAGCCGGCAGAAAGTTTCGAGGTGCACTATGCTCGATCGGGAAGGGTTTCGCCCCAACGTCGGCATCATCCTGCTTAACGCCAACAACGAGGTGTGGTGGGGCAAGCGGGTGCGCGAGCACTCATGGCAATTTCCGCAAGGGGGTATCAAATACGGCGAGACGCCGGAACAGGCGATGTACCGCGAGCTCGAAGAGGAAATCGGTTTGCGCCAGGAGCACGTCAAGATCGTGGGCCGCACCCGCGACTGGCTGCGCTACGAGGTGCCGGATCATTTCATCAAGCGCGAAATCCGCGGCCATTACCGTGGCCAGAAGCAGATCTGGTTCCTGCTGCGCATGGTAGCGCGCGACAATGACGTCAACCTGCGCCTGACCGACCATCCGGAATTCGACGCCTGGCGCTGGCACGACTACTGGGTACCGCTGGATGTGGTCATCGAGTTCAAGCGCGATGTCTACCAGCGCGCCCTGCAGGAATTGTCGCGCTTCATTACCTGGCCGGCAAATGGCGGACAGGGCGAGCGCCGCCACAGCGCACGCTACCTGCGCCAGCCGCGCGGACAGGGCAATGCGTCGACGGCGGCCGCCAAGGCCGTCGCCAAGGCGCGCGAGACCGTGACTGAACCACAACTCGCACCGCAGTTGCTGCTCACGCCGGGAAAATAAGCGCCCTGCCGGGCGCCAGGAGAGGCAAGCGCGCCGCGCAAGCGGTGTTGCTTGCCTTTTTTACGCCTGTGCCTTTGACGCAACGCTCATCACGCGTGCCGGGTCCACTTCCCGTTGTGATCAATTTCTTAATTGCAGTTGTTGAAACTTTCCGCATAGAATCATCGGCATGAAGCCGATCTCCTCCCGCACGCTCCTCGCTCTCCTGCTGGCCTTCTCCGCAAGCACCGTCGCCGCCGCCGATGCCGAACCGGCCCGCTGCCAGTACACCAGGGTCGCCAGGCTGCCCCTGCAGTACACCGGACCCGCGCTGCAGATCACGACCGAGGGCAGCATCGACGGTACACCGGCGCGCATGCTGGTCGATACCGGTGCCCATGAAACCTTCCTCACCCGCACCGGCACCGAGCGCCGCGGCATGTCGCTGCACAACACCGGAAAAGTCGCCCATGGCGCCGGCGGCAGCACCTGGATCTACGAGACCCGTGTCTCCGAGTTCAGCGCCGGCCCCGCGCGCACCCACGGCAGGGGCTACATGCAGGTGTTGAACGAATTCGGCTTCACGCCCTCCTTCGACGCCCTGCTCGGCTCGCCCTTCCTGCTGCAGACGGACCTCGAGATTTCGCTGGCCACCAAGGAAATCACTTTCTTCCGCCCGAAAAACTGCAAGGACAGCTACCTCGGCTACTGGAACGAGAATGTCCTGTCGATTCCCTTCGAGCGGCCTGCCAACAGCGGGTTCACCGACCAGGGCCTCAATCCGCATTTCACGGTGCAGGTGAACGGCCAGAAGATGCGGGCCATGATCGATACCGGTGCCCAGGTAAGCCTGGTGTCGCTCGCGGCCGCCCGGCGTGCCGGATTCACGCCGGACGCGCCCGGCGTCACGGCAGCCGGGAACTTCACCGGCGTCGGCGAGCGCAAGCAGCGGCGCTGGCTATGGGTCTTCAAGAACTTCCAGATCGGCGAGGAATCGATCGGGAACGCCGACCTCAGCGTGACCGGGGACGACAGGATGAGCGTCGACGTCATCCTTGGTGCCGATTTCCTGCGCGCGCACCGGGTCCTGTTCGCCATGAGCCAGGACAAGCTCTACTTTTCCTACATCGGCGGCGAACCTTTCGGCCAGCACCGCAAGCTCGAGCCCTGGATCCAGGCGGAAGCCGACGGCGGCAATGCCGATGCCCAGATGGCGCTTGCCGCCGCGTACCAGAACGGCGAAGGCGTGACGCGCGACGAAGCCGCGGCCGACCGCTGGCTGGACAAGGCGGCCGCGGGCGGCAGTCCCCAGGCGATCCTGCTGAGCGCCCGCAAGACGATGCTGGCCGGCGACTTCGCCGCTGCCGCGCCGCGCCTGCGCGCCGGCCTCGACAAGCTGCCATCGGACCGCCAGGCCGCGCTCTGGCTCTACCGGCGCGCGTGCGCAGCGGCGAGCCCGAACTGGCGAAAGCGGAGTTGAACGCAGCCTTTGCGCGTGGCTCACGCGACGAATGGCCGACGCCGCTTGCCGACTTCTATCTCGGCAAACTGACGGCCGACAAGCTGCTGCGCGCTGCGGCCGACGACCGCGCGCAAGGAACGCTGCGCAGCTGCCACGCGCTGGCAGCCATGCGCGAGTGGCAGCTGGCGCACGGCCAGCAGGAGGCAAGCGCAGCGCTGGCAACGCGCGCCGCGGCCCTGTGCGCCACCGGTAGCGCAGCGGGCATCTGGCGCAGCGGCCAGTTCATCCCCGCAGACGGGGCTGAGCCCCGCCACCGTCGTTTCGCGGGCTTGCCCCCGCCGGCTTGCCCCCGCCGGCTTGCCCGCGCCGGCTTGCCCGCGCCGGCTTGCCGTGCGGCCAGGATCACCACCATTTCACACGAAAGCGTCACATGCATCAACCGCCCTTCCATTTCCTTCTTGGCCTGCTGCTGGCAGGCGCCGTCGGCACGGCGCTTGCCGCGCCCGAGAAAGCGGCCTGCAATTACCAACGCGTCGCCAGGATGCCGCTGTCCTATACCGGCGGCAACCTGCAGATCACCACGCCGGGAGGCATCAACGGCAAGCCGGCCGTCGTGCTGTTCGATACGGGGGCCTACAACACCTCGCTGACCAATGCCGGCGCGCGCAGGCACGGTTTGACGCTGCGTCATACGGGTACGGAAAGCGTTGGCATCGGCGGCTCTTCCTGGGACTACCAGGCCAGGGTCGAGCAGTTCTCGCTTGGCCAGCTGAAAAGCGGCAAGCGCACTATGGACGTCATCGGCGACGACAGCGCGGGCCCGGTCGATGCCATCGTCGGTGCCGACTTCCTGCTGCAGGCCGACCTGGAAATCTCGCTCGCGGCCAAGGAAGCGAATTTCTTCCGCCCACAGGGTTGCGACGACAAATTCCTCGGCTACTGGGATCCCGATGCCGTCGTCATTTCCTTCATCCCCAACCGCCAGCAGACCGAGAATCCGCGCTTCCGCGTCCGCGTCAACGGCGTCGAACTCGATGCCATCATCGACAGCGGCTCGGACATCACCACGCTCTCCCTGCCCGCCGCGCGCCGCGTGGGCCTGCAGGTCGACGATTCCCGGCGCCTGGGCGTCGTCGCCGGCATCGGCCGCCAGCACCGCGCGCTCTGGAGCGCGACCCTCGACAAGATCGAGATCGGATCGGAGGCGATCGAACATCCCGAGATCAACGTGGTCGACCACGACATCGTCGACCTCATCCTCGGCGCCGACTTCCTGCGTTCGCACCGCGTGCTGTTTGCGATGAGCCAGAACAGGATCTATCTGTCCTATGTCGGCGGCGCGCCTTTCGGCGAGCGCCGCAAGCTCGAACCCTGGATCTTCGCCGAAGCGGAAGCCGGCAACGGCGATGCCCAGTATGCGCTGGCCAAGGCCTACCTGTCCGGCAATCGCGTTCCGCGCAACAAGACGCAGGGCGAGCTCTGGCTCGAGCGCGCGGCCGTGAGCGGCAACGCCCTTGCGAATATCTACAGCGGGCGCGCCATGATGGAGCGTGGCCAGATGAGCGAGGCGGCGCCCCGCCTGCGGGCCGGCCTGGACAAGCGTCCGACGCACCGCTACGCCGCCCTCTGGCTGTATCTCGCCCGCCTGCACGGCGGCCAGGAGGCGCTGGGGCGCAGCGAGCTGGCCGCGACCGTTGCCGCTGCGCCGGCGGACTGGACCGACGCCGATTGCCCAGTTCTACCTCGGCAAGATCACGGCCGAGGACCTGCTGCGCCAGGCTGCGCGCGACAAGGACGATGCCGCGGCCAATACCTGCGCCGCTTACGAAGCAGTCGACGAGTGGCAGAAGGCAGGCGGCAAGGGCGCCGTCCCGCTGCCGGCGGCCGGCAGAGCCAGTTGCGGGCCAGCCAGGGAAGCGGCGGCCCCGCAGCCGTCGGGCGCGACGCCCTAGCCGGAAAGCAGGGAGGGCGGCATCGCGCTACAATGGCGCCCTCTTCCTGCTTTCCCTCCCCCGACCATGTTTACCCCGTCCTCGCACGACGTGCGCCGTTTTTTCTGCGAAGCCCTGCGCAAGCAGCGCGCCGGTGAAGTCCTCACGCCGATGGACGCCATCGCCGCCGACTGGATCGTCCAGCATCCCGAATACCACGACGAATTGATGGACGCCGACGAAGCCGTCGCACGCGATTATTCGGTCGAAGGCGGCAAGCCGAATCCCTTCCTGCACCTGTCGATGCACCTGTCGATCGCCGAGCAGGTATCGATCGACCAGCCGCGCGGCATCAAGGCCGCGCACGACCTGCTGGTTTCCCGCATCGGCGAGCACGATGCCCACCACGAGATCATGGAGTGCCTGGGCGAGATGATCTGGAAGTCGCAGCGCGCCGGCCTGCCGCCGGATACGGATGCCTACATCGAGTGCGTGCGGCGCCGGGCGACGCGCTAGGGCTCGAAAAACGATACAAAAAAGCGGCCATGGCCGCTTTTTTTGTATCAGGACCGCTTAGCCCAGCTGATCGTCCGCCACCCGGTAGGTCGGGTCTTCGAGCAGGTTCACCTCGATCATGTCCTGCGCCTTGCCCAGCAGTTCGCGGCAGTCCGCACTCAGGTGGCGCAGGTGCAGCCGCTTGCCCGCGGCGCGGTAGCGTTCGGCCAGGGCATCGATCGCCTGGATCGCCGAGTGGTCCACCACGCGCGCGCGGCGGAACTCGACCACGACGTCCTGCGGATCGTCCTTGACCGCGAACAGCTCGTTGAAATTGGCGATCGAGGCGAAGAACAGTGTGCCTTCGAGGTCATACACCTTCCAGCCCTGGGCGTCGACGCTGGTCGTCACGCGTATCTGCTTCGCGTGCTGCCAGGCGAACACCAGCGCCGAGACGATCACGCCGACCAGCACCGCCACCGCAAGGTCGAACACCAGGGTGATCGCCGCCACCAGCACGACGACGACGGTGTCGGCGCGCGGCACCTTGCCGATCGTGCGGAAGGTGCCCCATTCGAAGGTCTTTTCGCAGACCACGAACATCACGCCGATCAGCGCGGCCAGCGGAATCTGCTCGATCCAGTACGACCCCACCAGGATGAACGAGAGCAGGAACAGCGAGGCGGAAATGCCCGACAGGCGGCCATAGGCGCCGTTGTTCACGTTGATCATCGACTGGCCGATCATCGCGCAGCCGCCCATGCCGCCAAAGAGCGCCGTGACGACGTTGGCGGCGCCCTGCGCCATGCATTCGCGGTTCGGCTGGCCACGGGTGCCGGTGATCTCGTCGACCAGGGTGAGCGTCAGCAGCGACTCGATCAGGCCGACACCGGCCAGCACCAGCGAATACGGGAACACGATGCGCAGGGTCTCGAGATTGAAGGGCACGTCGGGAATGGCAAAGGCCGGCAAGCCGCCGCCGATGGAGCCCAGGTCGCCGACGGTCTTCGATTCGATGCCCAGCAGCGCCGCGCCTGCCGTCACCACCAGGATGCCGACCAGGGTCGCCGGCACGGCTTTCGTGATGCGCGGCGTGAGGTAGATGACGGCCATGGTCGCCGCGACCAGGCCAAGCATCGTGAACAGGGCCGTGCCGCTCATCCACTGCCCGTTAATCTTGAAATGCCCGAACTGGGCGATGAAAATCACCAGCGCCAGGCCGTTCACGAAACCCAGCATCACCGGATACGGCACCATGCGGATGAATTTACCCAGGCGCGCGGCGGCGAACAGCATCTGCAGCAGTCCCATCAACACGATGGCCGCGAACAGGTATTGCACGCCGTGTTCAACGACCAGTGCCACCATGACGACAGCCAGCGCGCCGGCCGCGCCCGAGATCATGCCGGGGCGGCCACCAAAGGCCGAGGTGATGAAGGAAACCAGCACGGCGGCGTACAGGCCGGTCAGCGGCGACACATGGGCCACCAGGGCAAAGGCGATCGCTTCAGGGACCAGCGCCAGCGCGACGGTCAGGCCGCTCAGCAAATTGGTTTTCAGGTAAGCAGGCGAAACTGGCGACAAGACGGACTCCGTATGAATGCAAAAATCCCTCCGGCCCGGCCATGCCGGAGCGGAGGGATCGACATTCTACAGCGATCGGGCCTGCGGACTGCCCTACTTGCGCACCACCAGCTGCGACGGCAGGCTGGCCAGATAGGCGCCGATGTCGATCATGTCCTGGTCCGACAAAGGCTGGGCCATGCCGGCCATGATCGGGTTGCTGCGCCCGTTGGCCTTGTCGCCGCCGCGTTTATAGGCGGTGAGCGCGTGCGCGATGTAGTCGGCATGCTGGCCGGCCAGCTTCGGATAGCTCGGGTCGATGGGTTTGCTGTAATCGGCGCCGTGGCAGGACGCGCAATTGTATTTCTTCGCCAGTTCGGCGCCGCGCTTGACGTCGGCGGCTGCGGCCTGGAACGAAATGGCGCCGAGGGCCAGCGCGATGATCAGTTTTTTCATGGCGTGTCCTTGGCTTACTTGCGGGTCTGGGCGTTTTGCTGCGAATAATAGGCGGCGACGTCGGCGATGTCCTGGTCGGACAGGCTGATGGCGATCCCGCGCATCGATGGATGCTTGCGGTCGCCTTTCTTGTAGGCGTGCAGCGCGGCTTCGATATATTTGGCCGACTGGCCACCGATCATCGGCACCTGATAGACCTCGGGAAAGGCTGTTTTATAGCCGGGAATGCCATGGCAACCGATGCACATTTCGACCTTGTTCGGTGCCGCCTTCGGATTGCCGACGACGTCCGCCGCCGAGGCGCCACCGGCGCAGGCCGCCAGAACGAGTACTGCCAGAATTTTTTTCATGGTGGGAATCGCAAGATTTTTAATCGAATACCGCTACCGCACAAAAACTTAGCCAAATACTGCCAATCTATTAACCGTCCGATTCTAGCCCAACAAAAGATTGCAGTCTACCAAGGTCGTGCGGGCGCCATCCCCGCAACCGAAGCACCTCCGTGTTATGGCATATACTCGGGATTTCTTTCACACACACCCTATTCGTATGCAAGCCACTCCCCGCTTCGAAGGCACCGAGAGCTATGTCGCCACTAGCGACCTGAAACTGGCGGTGAACGCCGCCCTCACCCTGGGACGCCCGCTCCTGATCAAGGGCGAGCCCGGTACCGGCAAGACCATGCTGGCCGAGGAAGTGGCCGCCGCACTGGGCATGCCGCTGTTGCAGTGGCACGTGAAGTCGACCACCAAGGCCCAGCAGGGCCTGTACGAATACGACGCCGTCTCGCGCCTGCGCGATTCTCAATTGGGCGACGAGCGCGTGCGCGACATCCACAACTACATCGTCAAGGGCGTGCTGTGGCAAGCCTTCACGGCGCCGGAACCGGTCGTGCTGCTGATCGACGAGATCGACAAGGCCGATATCGAATTTCCGAACGACCTGCTGCGCGAAATCGACCGCATGGAGTTCTATGTCTACGAGACGCGCGAGATGGTGGTGGCCAAGCACCGCCCGCTGGTGATCATCACCTCCAACAACGAAAAGGAATTGCCGGACGCTTTCCTGCGCCGCTGCTTCTTCCACTACATTAAATTCCCCGACCGCGAGACGATGGCCGACATCGTCAAGGTCCACTTCCCGCGCCTGAAGCAGGACCTGCTGGCCGCCGCGCTGCAGAGTTTCTACCAGGTGCGCGACGTCCCCGGCATCAAGAAGAAGCCCTCCACCTCGGAACTGATCGACTGGCTCAAACTCCTGCTGGCCGAGGACATTCCGCTCGAAGCCCTGCAAAGCCAGGATACGAAAGCCGTGGTGCCGCCGCTGCATGGCGCGCTGCTGAAAAACGAGCAGGACGTGCACCTGTTCGAACGCCTGGTCTATATGTCGAGGACGAACCGATGATCCAGGCGGTGCCGCTCAGGGTCGAGCCCGTTACGCTCGAATTCAACGGCGTGCGCCTGGAGCCGCTGTCGCTGGAACACGTCGAAGGCCTGCGCGAAGCCGCCGCCGACGGTGAGCTGTGGAATATCCGCGTGACCTCGGTGCCGGAACCGCACCGCACCCAGGCCTACGTGCACACCGCCCTGGAAACGCCGAACCGCGTCGCCTTCGCCGTGGTCGACGCCTCCACCAACGCCGTGCTCGGCACCACCAGCTACCACGACATCCTCCCCGAGATCGGCCGCGTCGAAATCGGCTACACCTGGTACGCGAAAAGCGTGCAGCGGACGCTTGTGAACACCAGCTGCAAGTTGCTGCTGCTGTCGCATGCCTTCGACACGCTCGGCTGCGCCGTGGTGGCTTTTCGGACCGACAATTTCAACCATGCCTCGCAAAAGGCCATCGAACGGCTGGGCGCGAAAAAAGACGGCGTCATCCGCCACCACGGCCTGCGCCGCGACGGCACCGTGCGCGATACCGTCATGTACAGCATCGTCCGTGGCGAGTGGCATGAGATCAAGAGCCACCTGCACTACCTGCTGGGCCGCCACGCCGGAACCGTTTGAGATGCTGATCGATTTCTTCTTCGCCCTGCGGGCCGCCAAGGTGCCGGTCTCGATCAAGGAACTGTTGACCCTGCTCGAAGCGCTGGAAAAGAGCGTCATCGCCCCCTCGCTCGACGAGTTCTATTACCTGGCGCGCCTGACCATGGTGAAGGACGAGGCCCACTTCGACAAGTTCGACCGCGCTTTCGGTGCCTACTTCAAGGGCATCGACGCCGTGTTCGACACGACCAAGGGCGAGATCCCGCTCGACTGGCTGATCAAGCGCATGGAGCGCGAACTGACGCCCGAACAGAAGGCGGCACTGGAAAAATTCGGCTACGACAAGCTGATGGACCGCCTGAACGAGCTGCTGAAGGAACAGAAAGAACGCCACGAAGGCGGCAGCAAGTGGATCGGCACCGGCGGTACCTCGCCCTTCGGCCACGGCGGCACCAATCCGGAAGGCATCCGCATCGGCGGCCAGGGCCGCAACCGCACGGCGGTGAAGGTGTGGGACCAGCGCTCGTACAAGGACTATGACGACGAGCGCGAACTGGGCACGCGCAACATCAAGGTGGCGCTGCGCCGCCTGCGCCGCTTTGCCCGTACCGGCGCGGCCGACGAGCTGGCGCTGGACGACACCATCCGCGCCACGGCCAACAATGCCGGCTACCTCGACATCCGCATGCAGCCCGAGCGCCGCAACCGCATCAAGGTGGTGATGCTGCTCGACGTGGGCGGCAGCATGGACGACCACATCGAGCGCGTCGAGGAACTGTTCTCGGCCGCGAAGAGCGAATTCAAGAACATGGAGTTCTACTACTTCCACAACTGCGTCTATGACTACCTGTGGAAGAACAACCGGCGCCGCCACGCGGAGCGCTTCCCGACCTGGGACGTGCTGCGCACCTACCCGGCGGACACCCGCATCATTTTCGTGGGCGACGCCACCATGAGTCCCTACGAGGTCGTCGCGCCCGGCGGCTCGGTCGAATACAACAACGAGGAAGCCGGCGCCGAATGGCTGGCACGCTTCTGCAACGCCTTCCCGAAATTCGCCTGGCTCAATCCGGAGCCGGAACACCTGTGGCAATACCGCCAGTCGATCGCCCTCATCCGCCAGATCATGAACAACAGGATGTTCCCGGTGACGATGGAAGGGCTGGAGCGGGCGATGCGGCTGTTGAGCAAGTAGGAAGCGCGGCGTGTATTTTGCATGGGTCCGGTTAGAACACTTGAAAGACGAAGATTTCCTCCGTCACACCGGCAAACTTGTGAAATGGATCGGTAACGCGGGTGGCGCGTACGTCGACCGTTCCGTGGCACTGGTCGGGATGTGTAGCGTCAGGGAATTCAACGCCGACCGGCATGTCGGGCGGAATGCTTTTCAGCAGCTTGCGCAGCTCGCTCGCCTTCCCGATCCGCTTTCGTTCGCTAGACCGAAACCGCGCCGACCTTCTTAATGCCGTTGCCGGCTCAAGGCGGGCTTGGGGTACTGCCGGGCTTTCCAGACCGCGGTGCGCTCAGTCTAAAGCGGAACTAGATGCGTCAGAGCCATTACGCTCCTTAAGGAACTTCTGCAGGTAGCCGGCCGCAGCCACAGTTTGATCCGCGTCCTGGAAATGTCCCGATGGACGTGTAAATGCAAACGAATCGAACGAGAAATCCTTGTGCCGAACAACAACGCGCCGCCCTAAACCCATGGAATCCACGTTTACGCTCATGATATCGTCCACGGGAATACGCTTGACGATATCGTAGCTCTTCGCCTTGTCATCCCACTGTTCGAACAATATCGCTTTGTCCGCGACCACCAGCGCACCTGCGATTTGCGTGGGAGTGCCGCTGAGCATTCCATTGCGCACATCGGTGAAGCCGCGCTGGTTCGGATACCAGAAGGCCGCGCCGAAGAAGCGGACCGCTCCGTCGCCCTTCGGAACTGGGGCCTGGACGAGCGTCGCGAACTCGGGAGAATCGGTCGGGCCAATGGTCGAGCAGCCGGAAAGAATAGCCAGGGCTGCCAAAATGGAAATGCCATATTTTTTCATCGCGTAGATCTTCTTTTCGGAGCCCCTGTTACGCGAGGCGTCGCTCGCTGATGACCATGTCTTTTGAGACGAACGTTCGGGCCGCGTTGTTAGTAGTTTTCCGGCTGTCGTTAGTTGGTCTCTGAACTAGCTTTAAACCACTCATCATAACCTGTCTTTTGCATATATCGGGTGGACCATTTATCGCACCTCTATCAGAGCCGGCGACCCTCTACGTTTCGCATTACCAGTGCCAGAGCATTTGAAACAATTTGCATTTGCACCGCCGCACGAGCAGATCATTGTCTTTTCCGGCCTATTTCAAGCGCACGTATAGGTGTACGTGGGGCGAGTTCTCAGCTGAAACCTCTTTGACGTCTACGAACGGTAGCCGACGGATCAGTTCGCTGAGCTTGTCGCATCCATAGTTTCTAGAGTCGAACGCGGGCATGTTCTTAAGAATAAGGTTGCCTACCTGGCCAAGCGGAGCAAACCCGTCATCACGGGTAGCCGCGACAATGGCTTTACGCAGCGTTTCCTCAGTTTCACCCATTGAAATGGGCGGGCGTTGTTGATTCACATGTGGCCTTACTGCGCCTCCCGGCTCGGCAGTCGCGGGGCGTAGGATTTCGGTGTAGATGAATTTGTCGCACGCCGCGACGAACGCTGCTGGCGTCTTCCTCTCACCAAAACCATAGACTGCCAGCCCACTTTCCCTGATGCGCGTCGCTAAGCGAGTAAAGTCACTGTCTGATGAGACCAAGCAAAATCCATCCAGTTTTCCGCCATGGAGCAGATCCATAGCATCAATGATGAGCGACGAGTCAGTCGAATTTTTCCCAACCGTATATCCAAACTGCTGGATAGGCTGAATGGCCATCATATGTAGCGTTTCTTTCCAGCCTTTTAGGTTGGTGGTGGTCCAGTCGCCATAAGCGCGCTTGACAGTGGCTGTCCCATACGTCGAAACCTCTGCTAGCAGCTCTTTGACAATAGAAGCTTGAGCGTTGTCTGCATCGATAAGAACCGCAAGATTCGAATTTTTGGTCACCGCTTTCCCTTAGACTTTTCTAGCCGATCGTTCGTCACTGGTTTCAACACGCTCTTTTTCTGTCTGCATCACGGTCTTCCCAGTTAGAAACGCTCAACTTTGTTTCCGGTGACGATGGAGGGCTGCAGCGGGCGATGCTGCTGCTGAGCAAGTATCGGCTGCCGTCATGCCGCTGACGGTGTCCCCTACCCTCAAGATTTGTTCTGGTAGCGGTCGACGCTGAAACCGCTGACATCGAACTCGAATACAGGCGAGCCCTGCTGGTAGATGTTGAGCGACAGGCGAACGCGCTGCGCTTTCTTCAGCTTGTTCAGGAAACCCGCATAGTTCTGGATGAATACCGTTTCCGAACTATGATCCGCCGGTCCCGTGGCATGGTAGGTGACCGGTTTTTCGTCATCGAAGCGAACCTGTACCGAGCATCCCTCATAGGAAGGGCAGAGAATCTGGCCACGGCTGATCTGGAACAGGACGTCCTTGCCATGACGCGGATCGGTACGCAGGGTCAGGCTGCCGTGCTGGGCGCCGGAATAGGGAAATCCGAAGTTGACGGTATTCGAACTGCTCACCGATGCGAACTTCGTCATCCCGCCAGTCATCTTGTCTTCGGACACCGAGTAATCCCATTGCTTGCCGACCTCCGGGGCCGGTACCGCCTCCTGTTCAGGGGCGGCCGCCGCGCTGGCGCTGGCGCTGGACAGCGACGCGGATGCGTTCGCGGTGGATGGAGTGGCCGCGGCTTTCTTCAGCTGGCTCAGTTCCAGCTCGAGCTCGGCAATACGCTGCTTGTCGGCACTGGATGACGCGTCTCTTCCCGAGCATCCGGTAAGCTGGACGGCGAGGGCGAGAACGCAGGCGAGACAGGCCGAAGAAGAACGATGGAAGCGCTTGTACATGGCTGAACTTTGGAAGAGATTGCGGGAAGGCATGCGCGGCAACAAGGTGTAGCCGAATGAACCACATTAACACATGTTGCCACTGGAAAATCTCTCGGAATTCCACCATGGCGCCTCCGCCATCAGCCTGCTGCCCCGCCATCTCCAGGCCAGCGCACGCTTGCGGTGACGATGCAGGACGCAGCGGGCGCTGCGGCTGCCGAGCAAGCAAGCGCCGCCGGCGCAAGGTTCAGGGGCGGTAGGTATCGGTGCAATACACGCACCTGACCGGCTGCGAGGCCAGGTTCGGGTAGGCAGCGGCGAAGTCTTCCTTCATCTCGGGCTCGGACAGCAGGTCTGGCAAGATGCGCATGTCGAATTGCACGCCCCCAAACGTCGCGGACTTGTTGGAGATGACGCGGAAATTGCCGAGATGGGTCACCGCGCCGGCCGCCACCGTGAACGGTTTCGCCAGGGGCGAGCTCTGGATGGGCTGGCGCGATATCACTTCCTTGGTGAGGGTGGCGTAGGTCAGCCATTGCGTGATCGTATAGGTGCCGGGACGGACCTTGATCGCGATCGGGCTGCGGACGACTTCCGTCGGCAGGCTGCTGTCCGCGCCCATCGGCATCACGTATTCTTCCTGGCTATCTGCGGCGCGCAGTACCAGCGCGAAATTCATGCCCTTGTTGCGGCTGAACTGGCCAGCCACATAACCGGCATTCGCCTCTGGCTGGGCGGTCGGCGCGAGCGTGGGCGTGAGGCTGACGCAGCCGGTCAGCAACAGCAGCGGGAACAACAGGACGGCAAGACGTGTGATCATGGATGTGCTCGAGTAGCAAAACGAATTGTTGAAAGGAAATTCAGGCGACTGATGTTGTCATAAGTACACTATCAGCGCAACCAGAACCTGTTCCATTTCCCTGCCGGGCGCGGCGCACGGCGGCAGACCTGCTACCTTTATGCCCAGCCACATCTCTGGAGCGTGCCATGTACTTCTCTGTCTATGAAGTCGCCAAAGCCAATCGGCTCGATCCCCGCGAATTGATCGAGTTTGCGATGGCAAACATGCAGGAATACCATGTCGAGCCGCATGCCTGGGGCGAGCTCGTCGTCGAGATCGAGGGGATGAATGAGCTCGTGAGGGATTTTTCTGCGCAGTTCCCACAACATTGCAACTTGCCGCCCGACGGCGAGGACGATCCGCATTGCGAATGGAACCCACTCGACAGGTTCATGGTCGACCGCGAAGGCAAGCGCGTCTGGAGCGAAGGCAACCCCAAATGGGTCAAGCCGCCACCCAAACGGCGCCTACCTTAACGGCAAGCTGCGGATCGCCTGCAACAGTGGCAGGTCATTGGGATGGGTCAGGAAGCGCTCCAGGGCGGCGCGCGGTACCAGGTGGACTGCCTGCGACTCCCAGCCCATGGCGGCCGGGTTGCCGCCGACCCGCTCGGCGCGGTAGTAGCGGGTATAGCTGCGTGAACGGTTCGAGTCCGCCAGCCAGCCGGTAATCCTCACCTGCAGCCCCGCTTCCTCGAAGGCTTCGCGGATGGCGCAGGCCTGCAGGTTGACGCCGCCATCGATCCGCCCTTTCGGGAAGGTCGTCCGGTAGCCGCCAAAGGCATTCGAAGGCGACACCAGCCAGATCCTGCCATCTGGCTCCTCGATGACGACGCCGGCCGCCGGCTGCTTGCCTTCCGGGACCCGGAACGGCGGCTCGTCATGGGCGAACTGGCCGGCAACTTCGTTCCAGCCCGCTTCGCTGGCGGGCACGTCGCGCCACGGCGCGAACGCAATGCCGTTGAGCGTGTCCGGCATGGCGCCGCCGGGAATCACGGTCGCGGCCTGACGGGGGTCGGCCCAGGCGACCAGCGGCGTCGGGGTATCGGGATGCTGCAGCAGGACTGGCCTGCCCTTGTCGTCGGGATGAGGATGGTGGTGGGGCATAGGGGTTCTGCGGTCCTGGTTGTCCGTAATGACGGGCCCATCATAGCGGAATAGCGGGCATCCTATCGCCGAGGCGCCGAGCGTAGGTGGCGCGCCTGGCAATCGGCAAGGGAGCGGAAACGCCGCCACCACCGCGTCACCGGATCACTTGCGCTGCGCCGCCGGGGCGGCCGCCTTGCTCCACAAGACGGTACGCACCACGTACAGCCCGACCACGTCGAGCGCCGTGTGCACCATCATCGCCGCCAGCAGGCCGACGTACTGGTAGAGGAAGCCGAGGGCCACGCTGGCGCCGAACACGCCCAGCGCCTGCACCAGCGTTGCCCGGTTGAGTTTGCGGAACCGGTAGACCGGCGTGTGCGTCAGCAGGAAAACGATCGAGGTGATCCATACCCCCAGCAGCGGCTGCAGCGCCGCGCGGAACAGCAGCTCTTCGCCGATCGCCGCCGCCAGGCTGATCCACAAGGGATTCAGGCCCGACAGGTCGAGCCGGCTGTAGGCATTGATCGTGCCCTGCGTGGCGTCGGAACGCGTCGTCAGGCGGAAGCTGATGTAGGACCCGGCCGCCGCCAGCGCCGACAGGACCAGGCCGTACACCAGCTGCGTGGTCCAGGCCATCGGCCCGCGCAGCACGGCCGCGCGATCGTCCCTGGGCCACGAAGATGATGGCGAGGGCGATCAGCGAAAAAGCGACGCAGGTCAGGACCTGGGCGGTCAAGCGGATCGGCGGGCGCGCTTGCGGCTGGACTGGGAGTGGGGATTGCTCGGTCATGAAGAAGGCCGGGCGTGCGCCGGCAAAACGGAAATCGGGCGGCGGGCCGCAGGTGCCGTCGATTCGCAACGGCGCCCCGCATTCTATCCAGCGGCGCCAGCGGTGACAACCGCCATGGCCGCGCACCAGGCCAGTCGGCTCTGTTAGGCCGGGCACCGACCCGCGCCCCGATCGGCGCGATACTGGCGCCAAGCGCAGGCCGGGCCATTCCATCCGCCGCCGCCTGCACCAGACCACTGTTTTTCGAGGAACCCATGCTTGAATTGCTGCCGATCCTGACCAGCCTGGCATGGCCGTTCGCCATTGCGATCGCCTGGATCGCCGGGGAATTCGGCCAGCGCTTCACAGGCTTGCCGCGCATCAGTTTCTACGGCCTTGTCGGCTTCCTGCTCGCCGGCCCCCAGCTGGGCATACTGCCGCCACCGGATGCCGGCAGCGTGCCCTTCCTTGCCGACGTCGCCTTCGGCCTGATCCTGTTCGAGCTCGGCTACCGCATCAACCTGCTCTGGCTGCGCAACAATCCCTGGATCGGCATCAGCGGCCTGGTCGAGTCGCTGCTGACCTTTATCGTCGTCTACCTGCTGGCCCTTGCCTTCGGCACGCCGCAGCTCACCAGCCTGATGCTGGCGGCCCTGGCGATGGCCACCTCGCCTGCCACCGTGGTGCGCGTGATCAACGAGGGGCGCAGCTCGGGCCAGGTGACCGAGCGCGTGCTGCACCTGACGGCGCAGAACTGCGTGCTGGCCGTGTTCGCCTTCAACGTCGTGGTCGCCTTCTGGATCTTCCGCACCTACGAAGACCTGGGCGACGCCATCTGGAACAGCTTCGTGCTGCTGGCGGTGTCGCTGCTGACCGGCGCCGTGTTCGGCCTGACCGTACCGGCGCTGCTGCGCGCGCTCAGGAATCCAAACCAGGATGCCACCGTCGCCTTTGCCCTGGCCGTGTTCCTGCTGGTGGCGATCACCCACGCGGCCGGTCTGTCGCCGGTGGTCGCCACCCTTGCCTTCGGCCTGGTGGCACGGCACCGGCGCGTCGCCTTCAGCCAGGCCCAACGGGGCTTCGGCGCACTCGGCGACCTGCTCACGGTGCTGCTGTTCGTGTTTGCCGCCTCCACCCTCGACTGGCGCCAGGTCGCGGCCGGCAGCCTGCTGGCGCTGGTGCTGGTGCTGGCGCGGCTGGTCACCAAGACACTGGGCGTGACCGCATTTGCCCACCTGTCAGGTATCTCGTGGCGCAAGGGAGCGCTGGCCGGGGTCGCGCTGGCGCCCCTGTCCGTGTTCGTCATCCTGCTGCTGGAACACGCGCGCCAGGCCGGCGTGCACGTGGTCGAGGAATTGCGCTCGATCGCGGCGGTGACGATGCTGCTCGAGGTGTTCGGTCCGATCATCATCCAGCGCGCCCTGGTGTGGGCGCACGAAGCACCGGAGGGCCAGCATGCCGCTTGAAGCCTTTGCCCCGTCCACCCCGCTGACCTTCGGCGTCGAGCTCGAGCTGCAGCTGGTCAGCCTGTCCGACTTCAACCTGACGGCCGCCAGCCCGGACCTGCTGCACCTGCTGGCGCGCAAGCCCTTCCCTGGCAATGTCACGCCCGAGATCACCGAGAGCATGATCGAGATTAATTCGAGCGTGCACTCAAGCTATGCGCCGCTCCTGGCCGAGCTGCAGCAGATCCGCGACACCCTGGTGACGGCGGGCGACACCCTGAACATCGGCATCGCCGGCGGCGGGACGCACCCCTTCCAGCACTGGTCGGAACAGAAGATCTTCGCCAAGCCGCGCTTCGAGCACCTGTCTTCGCTCTACGGCTACCTGGCCAAGCAGTTCACCGTGTTCGGCCAGCACGTACACATCGGCTGCGGCAATGGCGACAACGCCATGTACCTGCTGCACGCGCTGAACCGCTACATTCCGCATTTCATCGCCCTGTCGAGCTCCTCGCCCTTCGTGCAGGGCCACGACAGCCTGTTCGATTCGGCGCGCCTGAATTCCGTGTTCGCCTTCCCGATGAGCGGCCGCGCGCCCTTCACGCTCAGCTGGAGCGAATTCGAGAGCGCGTATTACGCGAAGATGGAGCGCACCGGCATCGTCAAGAGCATGAAGGATTTTTACTGGGATCTGCGGCCCAAGCCCGAATACGGCACGATCGAACTGCGCGTGTGCGATACGCCGCTGACGGTCGAGCGCGCCGCGGCGCTGGCGGCCTACCTGCAGGCGCTGTGCCGCGATTTGCTGGAGCGGCGCGAGGCAGCGCCCGGCGAGGACGCGCCTGTGGAAGACGATTACCTGGTCTACAACTACAACCGCTTCCAGGCCTGCCGTTTCGGGCTGGACGGATTGATCACGCACCCGAAAAGCTACGAGAACGTCTCGATCCGCGAAGACATCCTGGCGACGCTGGAGCGCATGGAGCCGCACGCTGAAGCGCTCGGCAGCCTGGACGCGCTGCGGCACCTGGCCATGGCGGCGAGCGACGGCAGCGACGCCACCCTGCTGCGCCGGCAGTACGAGCTGCAGGGGAGCGTGGAGGGGATGGTGCATGCGGCGATCAACTGGTTCCGTGGGGAGCGGAGGTTCAGGCGGCGGTAGCCACGTGCGCGAGGGAATCGTAGGGGCGTAGGGTGGGCTCGTCCTTGAGCCCCCCAGGCTCCAGGACCCCACGCGGTATAGGACCGTTGCGCATTCGCGGCGTTTTTACAGACCAAATACCTAGCGTATACGAGCGGTTGTTTCGAGTGCTCATCCGTGCTGTACCGCGTGGGCTCAAGAGCCCACCCTACGAAAATGCAGGGGAGCGTGGAGGGGATGGTGCATGCGGCGATTAACTGGTTCCGTGGGGAGCGGAGGTTCAGGCGGCGGTAGCCAGCTGCGCGAGGGAATCGTAGGGGCGTAGGGTGGGCTCGTCCTTGAGCCCACCAGGCTCAAGGACCCCACGCGGTATAGGACCGATGCGCATTCGCGGCGTTCTCACAGACCGGATACGTAGAGGATAAGGACTTCTGTTTCGATTGCTCCCGCGTGGACACGAGTGTCCACCCTACGAAACCGGGCCACCTGAACGCCTCGTTCACACCGTGCCGGCCCGGCTTCCCATGATCCGTTCCAGAAAATTGCGCTTCGGTGCCGGCCGCGGCATGCCTTCGTCCACCAGGCTTGCCCACTTTTCGCACAACTGCTCGCAGGTGGCACGCAGCACCGGGTCGAGCTCGGGCAAGCGCGCCAGGGCGCACAGGTGACGTTCGATACTCGATGCCAGCCGCACGCAGGGACGGTCGCGCTCGTCGCGCGCGGTGTAGTGCGACATCAGGTGCAGCACGGAAGCGAGCATGACCGCGTCCTGATGGCGCGTGCCCTTTCCGGGCGTGGGGGCGTCTGCAAACAGCTCCTTCATGGCGATCCCTTCATTTCGTTAATGAGAATGATTCTCATTCATTATGAGGAAGGAAGGGATGGGATGCAAGCGCTTTTACACCCGTGCGGCTTTTCTAGAGCCGCGTCTCGCGCGCCGCGCGCAGGAACTCGTCGAGCACGGGCGTGCAGTCGAGCAGGTCGGTGCCGCCGGCGCGGTGGAATTCCGGGTGCCACTGCAGCCCCATCACGAACTTGGCCCGCTGGTAGCGGATCGCCTCGACGATGCCGTCCGGATGCGACACCGCCTCGACCCGTATATCGCGCCCGAGTTCTTTCACGGCCTGGTGGTGGATCGAGTTGACGATCGGCCGCCCGGCGCGGGGGAACATGCGCGCCAGCGAGGAGCCGGGCGGGAATTCGATGGCATGGCGGTGGGCGTCGTAGTCGGTGTGCACGTGGGCCATGGCTTCCGGTACATTGGTCGCCACATCCTGGTAGAGCGAACCGCCGAAGGCAACATTGATCAGCTGGCAGCCGCGGCAGACGCCCAGCACGGGTTTGCCGGCCTCGACGAATTCGTGCAGGAGTTCGAGTTCGTACACGTCGCGCGCGCGGTCGCCATTCCACTCGGGGCGCGTGGGCGTTTCGGAATAGGTGTGCGGCGACACGTCGGCACCGCCCTGCAGCACCAGGCCGTCCAGGTGGCGCGCATAGTGGCGCAGCGTGATGTTGCTGGGGTGGAGCAGGCCATTGGCGTTCACCGTCGGAATCATGAACACCAGCACGTCGCGCGACATCACCCACTGGGCGATCGATTCTTCGAGATACTGCAGGTTCTTGCTGCGCAGCCCGGTGGCGCCCGGTTCGGGATGGTAGATGCGTGCCGACACGCCGATGCGCAAGGTGCTGCGCAGGAAATCGCGGCTGAAGCGGTCGCGCAGGGCGCGCCAGCGCGAAGACAGGATGTGGCCGGCCGAGCCGGAGGGTCCGTCCGGCATGCGGTTCGGGCCGCGGCGGTCGGGAACCCGCTCCGGTGCGTCGGGACGGGTCTCCAGCGGCGGGCCGGGGATTCTCCACGTTGCTGTTGGTGATCGTCTGCCATGTCTTCAATATAGCGGCGTCACGGTCGCGCACGATTCGAAGTTGTAACTAAATCACACTGATCGGTTGGAGCGTAGCCACTCCCTCCGCGGCACCGCGAAAGACCGCCTTGAAACGCTTCAGGCGCCGGGCGCCGGCAAGGCGGCCAGGCGCTGCAGCACTGCCACCAGGTTGCGGTCGGCCACCGGCTTGTCGAGCAGGCCGCGGACCCCGGCGCCGCGGGCCAGCGCGCTGTCGTAGGAAAAGGTATGGCCGACCAGCAGCACCACGGCCGTGCGCCCTGCCCCGGCCTGCGACTTGATGGCACGGCTCAGCGCATAGGGGTCGATGCCCGGGCCGAGGTATTGATCAGCGCCAGCACCACCGGCGTTTCGTCGCACAGGCGCACAGCGGTGGCGGCACTGTCGGTCCAGGCCACCGGCAACGCACGCTGGTCGACCAGGTGGGCAAGATGGTCGCGGAAGGCGCCGCCCTTGTCGACGACGAGCAGCTTGCCGGGACGCGGCGGCTGGCGCCGGGCCGCGTCGGGGCCGCTGCTGGCGATGCGCGGGCAGCGGCGGCGTTCGGCCAGCAGGGGCTCGCCACGCGCGCGCAGCAGTGCCAGTGTGCGCCGCCGCTCTTCCTGCAGGCGGCCCAGTACAGCATACAGGGCCGCCGGTTCGCACGGCAGCGCCAGCTGGTCGTACCCGGGGCAGGGATTGCCGCCGACCACCAGCACTGTCGGCGCGCAACGCATGGCTTCCAGGGAAGCGAGAGCAGCCGGGTTGCCGCCGTCGACGATGACGAGATCCGGTTCTTGCAGGCTGTCCTCATGCAGGCAACAATAGACGGGGCCGGTGTGGGGCGCCGCAGCCAGCAGCGTGCGCATGCGCGCACGGTCGCAGTCCCCAAGTCCGAGCAGACGTATCGCGATCGCTATTTTCCGTGCGTGCATGATGTCGACCCAATGCCGGCAGCCAGGACCGGAGTTGTTGTACTCCCGTCTGCGAAGGCCGGCGATTCTTGCCTTATCTACTGTATGGATGTACAGTATATGTTTTGGCCAAGGTCCCTCGCGCGAAGGTTTCCGAGTCCCTTGACTTAGCAAGCTGCGTATCAATCTACGCACGTTTGTATGCGCTGACAAGGACAATCGCCCGCAACACTCCTGCTTTTTCCTTCCGACAAGATAGAATGCGCAGGCTTTCGAACAAAACCTGACCAGCATGGCAACCAAGAAACCCGCACCCGACTACAGCGAATCATCCATCCGCGTCCTCAAGGGACTCGAGCCCGTGAAGCAGCGCCCGGGCATGTACACCCGGACCGAGAACCCGCTGCACATCATCCAGGAAGTGATCGACAACGCCTCCGACGAGGCGCTCGGCGGCTACTGCAAGAACATCGGCGTGACCCTCAATGTCGACGGTTCCATCACCGTCGAGGACGATGGCCGCGGCATTCCGGTCGGCCTGCACCCCGAAGAAGGCGTCTCCACGGTCGAGATCGTCTTCACGCGCCTGCACGCCGGCGGCAAGTTCGACAAGGGCTCGGGCGGCGCCTATGCCTTCTCGGGCGGCCTGCACGGCGTCGGCGTCTCGGTCACCAATGCGCTGTCGAAGCGCCTGGAAATCACCGTCTGGCGCAAGCACGAAGACAACGGCGTGCACCGCCTGGTCTTCGCCGATGGCGACGTGATCGAACCATTGACCTCCGCACCGTTCGAACGCGGCGGCAAGAAGAACGGCACCCGCGTCACCGCCTGGCCCGACGGCAAATATTTCGATTCGCCGAACATCCCGATGGGCGACCTGCAGCGCCTGCTGCGCTCGAAAGCCGTGCTGCTGCCGGGCGTCACCGTCACGCTGACGAACGCGAAAACCGGCGACGTCCAGACCTGGCGCTACGACGAAGGCCTGCGCGGCTACCTCACCGAAGCGATGGCGCAATCCTCGAGCGGCCAGACCGTGATCCCGCTGTTCGAGGGCGAAGGTTATGCGGCGGCTGGCGACGAAAGCTTTGCCGAAGGCGAAGGCGCGGCCTGGGTCGTGGCCTGGAACGAGGAAGGCGGCGTCGTGCGCGAGTCCTACGTCAACCTGATCCCGACGCCCAGCGGCGGCTCGCACGAGTCCGGCCTGCGCGACGGCTTGTTTGGCGCCGTGAAGGGCTTTGTCGAACTGCATGGCCTGCTGCCGAAAGGCGTCAAGCTGCTGCCGGAAGACGTGTTCGCACGCGTCTCCTTCGTGCTGTCGGCGAAGGTGCTGGATCCGCAGTTCCAGGGCCAGACCAAGGAACGCCTGAATTCGCGCGACGCCGTGAAACTGGTCTCGACGTTCACGAAACCGCCGCTCGAACTGTGGCTGAACCAGCACGTCGAATACGGCAAGAAACTGGCCGACCTCGTCATCAAGCAGGCGCAGTCGCGCATGCGTTCGCTGCAAAAGGTCGAGAAGAAGAAGTCCTCGGGCGTGGCGGTGTTGCCGGGTAAACTCACCGATTGCGAATCGACCGACCTCACCCGCAACGAACTGTTCCTGGTCGAGGGCGACTCGGCGGGCGGTTCCGCAAAGATGGGCCGCGACAAGGAATACCAGGCGATCCTGCCGCTGCGCGGCAAGGTCCTGAACACCTGGGAAACCGACCGCGACCGCCTGTTCGCCAACAACGAAATCCACGACATTTCGGTGGCGATCGGTGTCGACCCGCACTCGCACGGCGATTCGCCGGATTTGTCCGGTCTGCGCTACGGCAAGATCTGCATCCTGTCGGACGCCGACGTCGACGGCTCCCATATTCAGGTGCTGCTGCTCACTTTGTTCTTTAAACATTTCCCTGCCCTGTTCCGCCACGGCCACATCTGCGTGGCGCGTCCGCCGCTGTACCGCGTCGACGTGCCGGCACGCGGCAAGAAGCCGCTGCAGAAGCTGTATGCCCTGGACGACGGCGAATTGCTGGCGATCGAGGACAAGCTCAAAAAGGATGGCCTGAAGGAAGGCAGCTGGAGCATTTCCCGTTTCAAGGGCCTGGGCGAGATGAATGCCGAACAGCTCTGGGAAACGACCATGAACCCGGACACGCGCCGCCTGCTGCCGGTGGCCCTGAACGGTTTCGACCACGGCGAATCGAGCGCGCGCTTCAACATGTTGATGGGCAAAGGCGAAGCCGCCGCCCGCCGCGCGTGGATCGAGGAACACGGGAACGAGACGGAAGCGGATATTTGATGCGGTGTGCGGGTTCCACCGTACGAAAAAACCGCGTGGGGTCATTGAAGCCGGGGGCTTCAATGACGGTGCCCACCCTACGGTTTGGTAGGGTGGGCATTCATGCCCACGCGGTACAACATCAAAAAATCGAAACGCCTCCGCGAGCCGCGAACGAACGAACAAACTGAACTATGACTACCCAAGCAAACCTCTTCGAACAAGCCGCCGAGCCGGCCGACGACATCGAAACGCTGACCCTGTCGACCTTCGCCGAGCGCGCCTATCTCGACTACGCGGTCTCGGTGGTGAAAGGACGCGCCCTGCCGGACGTCGCCGACGGCCAGAAGCCGGTACAGCGCCGCATCCTGTACGCGATGAACGAACTCGGCCTGGGGCCCACTGCGAAACCGCGCAAATCGGCGGCCGTGGTCGGCGATGTGCTCGGCAAACTGCACCCGCACGGCGACCAGTCGGTCTATGACGCCCTCGTGCGCATGGCCCAAGACTTTTCGCTGCGCTACCCGCTGATCGACGGCCAGGGCAACTTCGGCTCGCGCGACGGCGACGGCGCTGCGGCAATGCGCTACACGGAAGCGCGCCTGACGCCGATTTCGCGCCTGCTGCTCGATGAAATCGACATGGGCACGGTCGACTTCCAGCCCAACTACGACGGTTCCACCAACGAGCCGCGCACGCTGCCGGCACGCCTGCCGATGGTGCTGCTCAACGGCGCCTCCGGTATCGCGGTGGGCATGGCGACCGAGATCCCTTCGCACAACCTGCGCGAAGTGGCCGAGGCGGCCGTCGCCATGATCCGCAACCCGAAGATCGCGAACGCCGAACTGATCACCCTGATGCCGGGCCCGGACTTCCCCGGCGGCGGCCAGATCATCACGCCGGCGTCAACGATCGCCGACATGTACGCCAGCGGCCGCGGTTCGCTGAAGGTGCGCGCGCGCTGGAAGATCGAAGAGCTCGCACGTGGCCAATGGCAGGCGGTCGTCACCGAACTGCCGCCGGGCACCTCGGCTGCGCGCGTGCAGCAGGAAATCGAAGAGCTGACGAACCCGAAGGTCAAGCTCGGCAAGAAGACGCTCACGCCGGAACAGATCGCGCTCAAGCAGACCATCCTGAACGCGCTCGACACGATGCGCGACGAGTCCGGCCGCGAAGCCGCCGTGCGCCTGGTGTTCGAGCCGAAGTCGAAGAACCTCGACCAGAACGAATTCATGCTGCTGCTATTGGCACATACCTCGCTCGAGACCTCGACGCCGATCAACCTGGTGATGATCGGCGGCGACGGTCGTCCGCGCCAGAAGGGCCTGGCCGAGATCATCCAGGAATGGATCGACTACCGCTTCACCACCGTCCGCCGCCGCACCGAATTCAGGCTGGACAAGGTCAACGACCGCATCCACATCCTGGAAGGCCGCGAGATCGTCCTTCTGAACATCGACAAGGTGATCGCCATCATCCGCAATGCGGACGAGCCGAAGGCGGCGCTGATGGAGGAGTTCCGCCTGTCCGCGATCCAGGCCGAGGACATCCTGGAAATCCGCCTGCGCCAGCTGGCACGCCTGGAAGCGATCAAGATCGAGCAAGAGCTGTCGCAGCTGCGCGGCGAGAAGGAAAAGCTGGAAGACATCCTGGCCAATCCGTCGACCATGAAGCGCACCATCATCCGCGAGATCGAGGCGGACGCGAAACAGTTCGGCGACGCCCGCCGCACGCTGATCGAAGAAGCGCAAAAGGCCGTGGCCGAGCAGAAGATCATCGACGAACCGGTGACGGTCATCGTGTCGGAAAAAGGCTGGGTACGCGCCCGTACCGGCATTGGCCACGACCCGGCGCAGTTCACCTTCAAGGCCGGCGACTCGCTGCTTTCTTCCTTCGAATGCCGCACGGTCGATTCGCTGGTCGGTATCGGCGACAACGGCAAGACCTATTCGGTGCCGGTGGCCGCCCTGCCGGGTGCGCGCGGCGACGGCGTGCCGATCACGACCCTGGTCGACTTGTCGGGCGGCGTCCGGATCCTGCATTATTTTGCCGGTTCCGCCGACACGCGCCTGCTGCTGGCGACGTCCAATGGCTTCGGTTTCATCTCGAAGGCGGGCGACATGGCCAGCCGCCTGAAGGGCGGTAAATCCTTCATCACGCTCGACGACGGCGCCCTGCCGCTGCCGCCGCGCGTGGTGCTCGACAGTGCTGGCGCGATCGCCTGCCTCTCCGGCAATGGCCGCGTGCTCGTGTTCGGCATCGACGAGATGAAGGTACTGACCAATGGCGGCCGCGGCGTGACGCTGATGGAACTCGATCCGAAGGAGCAGCTGATTGCTGCCCAGCCGATCAGCCAGAAAGGCGTGAACGTCATCGGCACCTGGGCCGGCTCCAAGCCGCGCACGGTGGAGCTGTACGCATCCGGGCTGGAACCGCACTTCGGCAAGCGCGCGCGCAAGGGCAAGCCGCTGTCGCAGAAGCTGAAGGCAACCGACCTGGCGATGCGCTCGACGGGGGAGTGATTGGTGGCGTAACGCGCAGTGAATGAATGCCGGCCTTGTGCCGGCATTTTTTTGCACTGCCAATCCATGGTTATTGCCGACTGCGCGGCACGCACCGGATCGATACCGCGTGGGCTCGGGGCGCCCACCCTACGAACTGCGCGGCACGCACCGGTTCCATTCCGCGTGGAGTCGGGACTCCACGCGGTTGTACCTACGCACAGCCGGACACGAAGCACTCATCCATAAAATAGACTCGACACGCTTTCACATGTCAGATATTGTTTACACATGAAACAACAACTGGACAAACTGGATGGCGATGCCTTGCTGGCCGTGCTGGCGGCCCTGTCCAATCCGCACCGGCTGCGCATCATCGCGGCGCTGCAGGCGGGCGGGCGCAACTACGTGAGCCAGCTGGCGCGCGAACTCGGCATGAGCCGCCCGCTCCTGCACCTGCACCTGCAAAAACTGCAGGAGGCCGGCCTGGTCGTGAGCCAGCTGGAACTCTCGCCCGAGGGCAAAGCCTTGAATTTTTTTGAAGTAAATCCCTTCGACCTCGCATTGACGCCCGCCCGGATCGCCGCGGCTGCCCAATCCCTGACCAACAACATCAACGACTAGAGACCGCCATGAAAGAACATGTGTACCTGCTCACGCTCGCCATCGCCTTCGGCACCGTCATCCTCGTGTTTGGCATGCGCGCCTACGCTTCGGTGCAGCAAGCCAAAGCCCGCATCGCCAGCGAAAACAGTTATCGCCTCGCCGCCGAAAGCGCGGCCGCCGCCCAGGCAGAAACGGCCGCGGCGCTGGGTGCCATCCAGGCATCGCTGCTGGACATGCAGACGCGCATGGCGTCGGTCGAAAAACTGCTGAAAGACGTCGGATAAGCCCCTCGAGCACGCCCCCCTGCAAGTCCTTTCAAAGGAGTCCGCCATGCCCGCCGTTTCATCCTTGCGCCTGAACCTGCTCCGCGCCCTGTATCTCCTGATCGCCGTCGGCCTCGGCATCGTCGTCTGGCCCGGCGTCATCCGCCACGAGCAACCCTGGGAGCTGATGCAGGGCTTCGTGAACTGCATGCTGGCCGCCTTTGGCGTGCTGTGCGCGCTGGGCGTGCGTTATCCGCTGCGGATGCTGCCGGTGCTGTTGTGGGAACTGCTGTGGAAAGCGCTCTGGCTGCTTGTCGTCGGGGTGCCGGCACTGCGCGCGGGACCGCTGTCGCCGGCGATGGCGGAAAATTTGTTCGCTGTCGGCCTGGTTGTCCTGATCCCGCTCGCCCTCCCGTGGCGCTACGTGATCGCGACCTACTTCAGGGGCCCCGGCGAGCAGTCCCTGCGTGCTGGCGCTGCGCCCAATTGACGCGGCATCCCGAACCGGATCACTCCATGCCGAACTCCCGCCCCCTGCCGCACCAGATGCCGATCCAGGCCTGGGCCCGCTTCGCCGGAATCTTGTACCTGCTCATCATCGTCATCGGCCTGTTCGGTGAAACAGTGATCCGCGGGACGCTTGTCGTGACGGGCGATCCGGCCGCGACGGCGCAGCATATCCTGGCGACGCCGTCGCTCTGGCGCCTGGGCATCGCGGCCCAGGATCTGCTGCTGATCTGCGCCGTCGGGCTCACTTTCACCTGCTACCTGCTGCTGCGCCCGGTCGACAGGAACCTGGCGCGCCTGCTGGTCTGCTTCGCCTTGGTGTCCCTCGCCGTCGAGAGCATCAGCGCGCTGCACCTGCACGCGGTGCTCACGCCCCTGTCCGATGCCGCTTACCTGAAAGCCGTCGACCCGCAACTGCTGTACCTGACGGCCTACCAGTCCATCGTCGCGCACGCCCATGCCTTCGGCCTGGCCCTGATCTTCTTCGGCATCGAATGCCTGATCGCCGGGCACCTGATCCGCAAGTCAGGGTTCTTTCCGAAGTGGATCGGCGTGCTGATGCAGCTCGCGGGGGCAGGCTATCTCATCAACAGCTTCAGCATGATCCTCTCGCCAGCCCTGCAAGCGCTGCTGTTCCCTTTCATCCTGTTGCCCGCACTCGTCGGCGAGAGCGCGTTCTGCCTGTGGCTCCTGCTCAAGGGCGTCGACGGGGCGGCCTGGGAGCGCAGGGCCGCAGCCGCCTGAGCGATCCACCTCCCCAAAAAAATGCCGGCTCGCGCCGGCACATTTTTGTGGCAGGACCCGATTACTTCCTGGCCGCAGCCTTGTGCACGTCGGCGGTGGCTTCGGCGCGGACCTGCTCGGTCCTGGCGGCGGCCTGCGCCTTGTCGGCGGCGGCATCGACCTGGGTCTTCAGCGATTTCTCGTCAGCCTTGATCATTTCCTTCTCGGCCTTCAGGTTCGCTTCCGACACTTTTTCCTCGGCCTTGGCCATTGCCTTGGCGCGGTCTTCCGGATCGGCCCTGGTCACCTTCTCGGCGGCGTTGGCGTGGGCCTTGACGGCTTTCGCATGGGCCCTGGCTTTCTTTTCCTGGGCGTCGGCGACGGCCTTGGCGGCCTTCTCATCGGCCTTGGAGGCGGTCTTCATTTCCTTCGCTTCGGCCTTGGCGACATCCTTTTCCGCACGGGCTTCGGCTTTCACGACGGCTTCGCTGGCGGCCGGGGTGGTGGTGGCCTGGGTGACGGTGGTCTGGGTTTGCGCGCAGGCGCCGGTGGCGAGGAAGGCGGCGATCAGGGTGGCGAGCAGTTTGTTCATGATGTCTGTCCTTTCGGTCTATGGTGGGCTGCGGAACCGTGTCCGCATGCTGTGTTTAACTTTTTGTTAAGTACAGGTCCAGAATAGGCCGCGGGGTGAGGTGGGTCTGTTCGTCACCACACAAACACTCGTTGCGTTACATCAAGTTACAAAGATTGCATCAATTGCCTACGGTCAGCGTTTGGCTGGACCGGCGTACAGGTCGATGATGTCGAGGATCCCGTCCGCGCAGACCGGGCAGAATGCCTCGCTGCGATCGAACATGATGCATTGCATCGCCGGGCGGTAGTAGCCGCTGGCTTCGTAGTTCGCGCCTTCGAAGGCGCCGATGGCATGGCGATGGGGCTGCCGGTCGAACAGGGCGCGGGTGGCGGCCAGGTCTTCGCGGAACAGCGCATCCATCTCGCTTTCGGGCCGGTTCTGTTCGCGCAGCGCGGCGCGCCGTTTCTGGTAGGCCCGCGAGCGCTCCTCGTACTGGGCTTTCGGCCACGGCGTCGGCAGGGGCGTCCCGGCCTGCACGTGGCGCTTCCACTTCAGCTGGGCCGGGTCGCGCAGCGCCGTCACGTTCGGCTCCCAGGGTTCCATGCGCGTGCTGCTGGCGGCATAGGCCACGGGCGAGGTGTAGTACTCGTCGGCCAGGCCGGCAAAGTGGTGGCCGAACTCGTGCACGAACAAATAGTTGGCCCAGGCATTGCCGGCGGCGGCCGTGCTGAACTGGCCGAAGATGCCGCCGCCGCCATAGGTTTCGTTGTTGACCAGGATTTCGATGAATTCGTAGGGCGCGTGCTGGGCGATGTTGCGTAGCGCCCGGTTGTCCAGCGCCAGCACATAGCGTTCGCTGCCAAAAATGTCGTAGCGGGTGCCCAGGTTTGAGGCATGGTGCACGCCCGTCGAGGGGCGCGACACGCCCGACGCTTCGGTCGGCACGGCCAGCGCCCAGACGTTGAAGTCGTTGGCGCGCTCCTTGAAGGGCGAGACCGAGAACAGGTGCTTCGCCAGGCGGCGCGCATCCGCCTCGAACTTCGCCATTTCCCTGGCGGTGTAGCCGTCGCCGAGGATCAGCAGGTCGACTTTCTGCGGCGACGGTCCGCTGACGTGCACGGGAATCGGCTTCGCCACTACCGCCGGCTGCTTCCTCACCACATCCGGCGCATCGGTATCGATCTCGATACTCCAGGCCACCGAAAACGCATTGCGCTCGTCGCGCTTGAGAATGCGCACGCGCACCGGGCGGTCGGGCTTGGGAAAGCGCACCGATTCCTGGAAGCTGCGGCTGATTTTATTGGCCTCGTCGGTCGTGCGCCACTCGCCGAAGATGGTGGAAAAATCGCGCGAATAGAGCAGGTCGCCCGTCTTCGCATCGGCCACTTCGACCCGGTTCTGGCCGCGGTTCGTGTTGTCCAGGCTGCGCGTGGTGTCGCCTGGCCAGGGCAGCGGCTCGATCGCGACCTGTTCCAGCGCATAGCTGTCGCCGAGGGCATTGCCGCTGTGGGCGTAATCGACGCGCACGGTGGCCGGTTGCGCGGCGTGGGCAAGGCCGCCCATGAAAAGGCAGACAGCAAGAAGCAGGCGCGGAAAGAAGCGGGGCATGGCAAGTCCTCGATGGAGTCGATCCCGGCATTGTAATCCTGGCACAACAGCAATGCCTGCCCTGCCGATGCATATCCGATCCTTGTTGACGGCCCATGGCAGCCGATAGATGATTGTCAGTCAACAATAACGACAATGACCGGAGACCGATGAAAACCCTGTCGAGCTTGTTTGCAGGCGCCCTGCTGGCGCTCCCCTTCGCCTGCGCCGCGGCCGAGACCGCCCCGGCCTGCGCCAGCGCCCGACAGCGCGTGGATGAACAGGGCTTCGTCCGCATCAACGGCATCGAGCAGTGGATCACGATGCAGGGCGACAGCTGTGCCAATCCGGTCATCCTGGTGGCGCACGGCGGCCCCGGCAATCCGCTCAGCATCTACGACAAGGGGCCCTACCGCGCCTGGGAAAAGGATTTCACGGTCGTGCACTGGGACCAGCGCGGCGCCGGCATGACCTATGGCCGCAACAAGCCGGCCGACGACGAAACACTCACCGTGGAAGGCTTGCGTGACGACGGGCTGGCGGTGGCGCGCCACGTCGCTGCGCGCCTGGGCAAGCGCAAATTGATCCTGATGGGCAGTTCCTGGGGCTCGGTGCTGGCCGTGCACATGGCCAAGGCCAGCCCCGGGCAGTTCTGCGCCTACCTCGGCACGGCGCAGGTGGTGGCGCAGCGCGAAAACGTCGATGGCCATGCCAGGCTGATCGCACTGGCACGCGCCGCCGGCGATACCGAGACGGCGGCCAGGATCGAAGCGCTGGGCCCGCCGCCCTGGACCAATCCCCGTTCCTTCGGCATCGAACGCAAGGCCATGCGCAAGTACGAGGCGATGCGCACCGACCCGATGCCGCGTAGCTGGAGCGAACCGGGCGCGATCCATGCGACAGCCCAGGCCCAGGCCGACTACGAAGCCGGCGAAGATTACTCCTTCCTGCAGTTCGTCGGCATGCGCAATGACGGCATGGCGGCAACGATCGACCTGTACCGCCTGGGCCCGGACTTCAGCCTGCCGGTCTACCTGGTGCAGGGCAGCGAGGACCTGTTGACCACGGCCGCCGTCACGCAGCGCTATTTCGATGCCCTCCAGGCGCCAGTCAAAAAGCTGGTGGTGGTGCCGCGCGCGGGCCACGACCCGAACCTGCCGATGGTCGAAGCGCAGGCACGCCTGCTGCGCGACGAGATCCGGCCGCGTTGCCTGTAGGGACAGCGCCTCACGCGGTATCCGCGCGGGCAAGCGCGAAACCCTCGTCGACCCAGCCGGTGACGCCGCCCACCATCAGCTTGACCGGCCGCCCCAGCTTCTTCGCCAGCCGGTAGGCGCCGCGGTGGGCGCCGTTGCAGTGCGGTCCCGCGCAGTAGACGACGAACAGCGTCGCGTCCGGATAATCGCGCAGTTTGACGTCGACGATTTTTCGCTGCGGCAGGTTGATCGCACCGGGCACGTGACCTTGCGCGAACAGTTCGGGGCTGCGGACATCGAGCAGGACGAAATCCTGCTGGGCGCTCGACATCGCGCCGAACACGTCGGCGCAATCGGTCTCGAATTCGAGCGCCGTGCCGAAGTGGCAGGCGGCGCGGTCGGCGGATGCGGCGGGAACGGCGCTGACGGAAGAGCTCATCGGTTTCTCCTGTGAAGTGAGCAGCCAGTGTGCCCTGCCCGCGGCCAGGCCGGCAGATCGATCCATGACAGAAATTGGTAACATTGCGCCATGCCCCACCACGTCGCCATCCTGGCCTACGACGGCCTGTGCACCTTCGAATTCGGGTGCGCCATCGAACTGTTCGCACTGCCGCGCCCCGAGCTCGGCGTCGCCTGGTACAGCCACGCCGTCTGCGCCGCCGAGGCGGGCCCGCTGCGCGCCATGGGCGGCCTGACGGTGCAGGCGCCGCATGGCCTGGAAGCGCTTGCCGACGCCGACACGATCGTCGTGCCGGGCTGGCGCGATGCCGCCGAAGCGCCGCCGGCGCCGCTGGTCGCGGCCCTGCAGGCGGCGCACGCACGCGGCGCGCGCATCTGCGCGATCTGCTCCGGCGCTTTCGTCCTGGCCCACGCCGGCCTGCTCGATGGGCGCAGGGCGACCACGCACTGGCGCTACCTGGAACGTCTCGGCAGGGAGTTCCCGCAAGTGCGCATCGATCCCGGTGCCCTGTACGTCGAGGACGGCCGCGTGGTGACCTCGGACCGGCTCGGCGGCGGGCCTCGACATGCTGCTACACGTGGTGCGCAGCGACTTCGGCGCCGCCATCGCCAACGGGGTGGCGCAGCGGCTGGTGATTCCGGCGCACCGCGACGGCGACCAGCGGCAACTGGTAAAGCGCCCCCTGCCCGCCGAAGACGCCAACGCGATCGCACCGCTGATGGACTGGGTACGCGAAAACATCCGCGCCGGCCACACGGTGGCCTCGATGGCCGGGCAGGCACGCATGGGAACGCGCACCTTCCAGCGCCGCTTCAAGGAGTCGACCGGCCTGGCGCCGCTGGCCTGGCTGGTGCGGGAACGCATCGGCCTGGCCGCGCGCCTGCTGGAGACGCGGCCGGCACTGGCCATCGACGCGGTGGCCGACCTCGCCGGCCTGGGGTCCGCGGAATCGCTGCGGCGCCACTTCCGCACCCATGGCCTGCCTCCGCCCGGACGCCTGCGCAGGCGCGACCAGCCGGCACAGCGCGCCTGACACGCGCAAGCGACGCTGCATGCTCTTTGATGCACAAAAGAAATAACTATTGCACAACAGGCGTTATACTCCCTGCATGCCTGCATATCGTCAGGCCTGCTCATGGGGATTCAATGCCGGACAAACACGGATATGCTGGCGGCTTGCCGGGAGCGCCGGCTGCTGCGACACCGCGCCTGCACCTGCTTGTTGTATGCATGGGCTTGAGCCTGCCCGGCGCGGCTTTCGCGCATGGCGGGGGCCTGAACGCCCACGGTTGCCACACCAACCACAAGACCGGCGACTACCATTGTCACCGCGGCACCTCCCGGCCGCCGCCCATCCCCCGTTTATACACCGATGCTTCCCGGGCCGCGCCGCAAACGCCCGCCCCACCGGCCGAGCCGCGCGCAGGACGCCCATTTGCGAACTGTGCGCAAGCGCGCGCGGCCGGCGCCGCCCCTGTCCGGTTTGGCGAGCCCGGGTACGCACGCCACCTGGACCGCGACCACGACGGAATCGGCTGCGAGTCCTACCGGCGCTAACGCCGCACGCCCTGCCGCCCCGGGCACGGGACCCCACTTCGGCCAGGCCGTCCGAGCGTGGCCTCGCAGGCAGCGCCAGGCCGCCCCTACCGATTGGCATCGCCTCCTGCGATGCCGCATGCATATTCCCGGGAATCCGCCTTCCACTCCCGATTTCGCGCAGTCTGTCACAAAATGCTGACATTGCTTTTCATTAACTGTAGATTGTCAGGGAGGAAATAATTCCCGCCGCCCGCTTCCATAAAACAAAAGGGCAAGCCGTCCACACTCCTGGAGAACACCGATGCTATCGATCAAGCAGCTCAACAAGACCTATGCCAATGGCGTCAAGGCCATCAACAATGTCAGCCTGGAGATCCCGAACGGGATGTTCGGTCTCCTCGGGCCCAACGGCGCCGGCAAGTCCTCGCTGATGCGCACCATTGCGACGCTGCAGGAACCCGACAGCGGCAGCATCCATTTCAACGGGCTCGACGTCCTGCAGAACAAGGAAGCGCTGCTGCGCCAGCTCGGCTACCTGCCCCAGGACTTCGGCGTCTACCCGAAGGTCAGCGCCGAAAAGCTGCTGAACCACTTCGCCGTCCTCAAGGGCTTGACTGCCAAGGGCGAGCGCAAGGAAGCCGTGGAAGCGCTGCTGCACCAGACCAACCTGTGGGATGCGCGCAAGCGCGCCCTCGGCACCTATTCCGGCGGCATGCGCCAGCGCTTCGGCATCGCCCAGGCATTGCTGGGCGCGCCGCGCCTGGTGATCGTCGACGAGCCGACCGCCGGCCTCGACCCGGACGAGCGCAACCGCTTCCTCAACCTGCTGGCCAAGATCGGCGAGCAGGTCGTCGTCATCCTCTCGACCCACATCGTCGAGGACGTTACCGACCTGTGCCCGCGCATGGCGATGATCGCCAAGGGCACCGTGCTGCTGCAGGGCGAACCGCAGGCTGCCATCGACACGCTGAAGAACCGCGTCTGGCGCCGCACCGTCAGCCAGGAAGCCCTGGCCGAATACCAGCAGCGCTTCAACGTGCTGTCGACCCGCCTGGTGGCGGGGCGGCCGCAGATCAACGTGTATGCCGAGTCGCAGCCGGACGACGGTTTCACCAGTGTCGAGCCGGACCTGGAAGACGTCTACTTCCTGCAGATCCGCAATGCCAGCGGCGGGGGCGCGAAGGTCGCCGCCGCGGCAAGCGATGCGCAAGCGGCCGTCGTCTAAGGAGCCGGCATGTTGAAAGAATTCTTCAGCTTCGAACTGGGCACCCAGCTGCGCCAGCCCCTGCTCTGGGTATGCGCGCTGATCTTCGGCGCGCTCGCCTTTGCCGCCACGACCACCGATGCCGTCACCGTTGGCGGCGCCATCGGCAACGTCAACCGCAACGCGCCGCTCGTCGTCGCCCAGCTGCTCGGCGTCTTCAGCCTGATGTCGATGTTCGTCGTCACCATCTTCATGGCCGGCACCGTGCTGCGCGACAGCGAAGTCGGCATTTCCGACATGCTGTTCGCCACCCCGATGAAGAAGCACGATTACCTGGCCGGCCGTTTCGCCGCCGGGCTGGTCGCCTGCCTGGTCATCTTCGCCGTCATCGTCCTGGGCATGATGCTGGGACCGCAGATGCCCTGGGTCGACACCCAGCGCGTCGGGCCCTTCCCGGGCGGCGCCTACCTGTGGTCCCTGGCCGTGATCGTCGTGCCCAACCTGTTCTTCATCGGCGCCCTGCTGATGCTGCTGGCCTCGACCACGCGTTCGATCATGCTGGTGTACGTCGGCGTGCTGGCCCTGTTCGTGCTGTGGGTGGTGGCCGGCAAGTTCACCTCGAACCTCGACAACGAATGGATCGCCGTCCTGACCGACCCCTTCGGTATCCGCGCACTGGGCCGCGCCACGCGCTACTATTCCACCGCCGAGGCCAACGCCGGCCTGCCCGCCTTTGGCGGCTATATCCTCGCCAATCGCGCGGTGTGGGCCGCCGTCGCGCTGGGCTTGTTCGGCCTGACCCCTGGTCCTGTTCAAGCCGCAGCGCGCCGGTACCGGCAAGCGCCTGTTCGGCAAGGCCAGGCTGGCCGCTGCCGCCGCGCCGGTGACGCAACCCGTCGCGCTGCCGCGCATCGAACCCCGTTTCACGCGTGCGACGCGCTGGAGCCAGTGCTGGCACATCTTCGCTTTCGATGCCACAGCCGTGTTCAAGAGCGTGCCTTTCCTCGTCATGCTGCTGATCGGCGTGCTGAACATGTTCGGCGCCTCGACCCAGATGGGGCAGATGTTCGGCACCGACGTCTATCCGATGACCCACCTGATGGTGGAACTGCTGAGCTCCAGTTTCACCTTCATGCTGCTTATCATCGTGACCTTCTATGCCGGCGAGCTGATCTTCAAGGAACGCCAGGTCAAGATCGCCGACGTCGTCGATGCCATGCCAGTGCCGAACTGGGCACCGCTGCTGGCCAAGAGCCTGGCGCTGGTTGGCGTGGTGCTGGCCTTCATGCTGGCGGGCGTGCTGGCCGCGATGGCGATCCAGCTGGTGCGCGGCGGTGCGCCGGTCGAGCTGCAGCTGTATCTGAAGGGCGCGCTGATCGCCGGCCTGCCGTTCATTTTCATGGCCCTGATCGGCGTGGTCGCGCAGGTCGTCACGAACAACAAGTTCATCGGCTACCTGTTGATGATCCTGCTGATGGTGTGGCAGATCGTCGCCGGCATCCTGCATTTCGACCACAACCTGTACAGCTTCGCCGGCCTGCCGGGCGCCCCCTACTCGGACATGAACGGCTATGGCCACTTCCTCACGGGCTGGGCCTGGTTCGCGCTGTACTGGACCCTGTTCACCGTGGCGGCCCTGATCGTGGCCCAGGCTTTCTGGGTGCGCGGCCTGTCGACCGACTGGCGCACCCGTGTGCGCGCCGCCGGCCGCCACCTGACGGGACCGCTGGGCGTGGCGCTGGCCGCCTGCCTGCTTGCCTTCGGCGGCGTCGGCGGCTGGATCTTCCACAACACGAATACCCTGGCACGCTACGAAGCCAAGGATGTGACGATGGACAAGCAGGCCCTGTACGAAAAAACCTATCGCAAGTACAAGGACCTGCCGCATCCGAAGATCACGGATATCCGCGCCGCGGTCGACATCTATCCGGAAGAGCGCCGCGTACGCATCAAGGGCAGCTACGTCCTGCAGAACAAGACGAACCAGCCGCTCGACACGCTGCGCCTGCAGTTCAACCCCGATGTCGAAAGCACCCTGTCGGGGCTGCCCGAGCACAAGGTCGAGCTGGACGACAAGACATCCGGCTTCCGCATCATCAAGCTGGCGCAAGCCCTGGCGCCGGGCGCCCGCATGCCGCTGGACTTCGTCATCGACGTGCGCCACCCGGGCTTCTCGAACGGCGGTACGCCCGACACGGTCAACCTGAACGGTACTTTCTTCAACAACCGCGAGTTCTTCCCGTCGATCGGCTACCAGAACGGCTTCGAGCTCACCGACCGCAACGAGCGCCGCAAGCGCGGCCTGGGCGAACCCGAACGCATGGCCAAGCTGGAAGACCAGGCCGCCCGTGCCAACACGGCCTTCGGTGCCGATGGCGACTGGATCAGTTTCGACACCGTCGTCTCCACCAGCGGCAAGCAGATCGCGCTGGCGCCCGGCTACCTGCAAAAGTCGTGGCAGGAAAACGGCCGCAACTACTACCACTACAAGATGGACCAGAAGATGCTGCCCTTCTTCGCCTACCTGTCGGCCGACTGGCAAGTGAAGAAGGCCGACTGGCACGGCATCCCGATCGAGATCTACCACGACCGCAAGCACGCCTACAACGTCGACCGGATGATTACGGGAACGCAGAAGTCGCTGGACTATTTCACGACCCAGTTCACGCCCTACCAGCACAAGCAGGTACGCATCCTCGAGTTCCCGAACTACAACAGCTTCGCGCAGTCGTTCGCCAACACGATCCCGTTCTCGGAGTCGATCGGCTTCATCGCCGACCTGCGCGACAAGGAAGACATCGACTACGTGTTCTACGTGACGGCCCACGAAATGGCGCACCAGTGGTGGGGCCACCAGATCGCTCCCGCGAACGTCCAGGGCGAAACCATGCTGGTCGAATCGCTGGCGCAGTACTCGGCGCTGATGGTGATGGAGAAGGAATATGGCCGCGACAAGATGCGCCGCTTCCTGCGCTACGAGCTCGATCGCTACCTGAGCTCGCGCGGCGGCGAAAAGATCGAGGAACTGCCCCTGTACCGCGTGGAAAACCAGGACTACATCCACTACCGCAAGGGCAGCCTGATCTTCTATCGCCTGCGTGACGAGATCGGCGAAGAGGCACTCAACCGCGCACTGAAGCGCTTCGTGCAGGACAAGGGTTTCCAGGAGGCGCCGTTCACGACCTCGACCGAACTGCTCGACTACATCCGCGCCGAGGCGCCGGTTGCCAAGCATGCGCTGATCGCCGACATGTTCGAGAAGATCGTCTTCTACGATAACCGCGTCCTCGAGGCCAGGGCGAAGAAGCGCGCCGATGGCCAGTGGGACGTGACGATGAAGCTGCACCTGGCGAAAATGGAAGCCGACGGCAAGGGCAGGGAAACGCCACGCACCTACGACGAGCCGGTGGAGATCGGTGTCTTCGCGCGCGCCAAGGGTGCCAAGGAACAGGACGAGCGCGCGCTGCTGCTGGAAAAACGCGTCCTCACGGGCGAGAACCCGGTCGTGACCATCACCGTCAAGGAGCAGCCTTTCGATGTCGGCGTCGATCCCTACAACAAGATGATCGACCGCGTGTCGCGCGACAACCGCAAGGAAGTCACGGTCGACTAAGCGCTGTCGTGGGATGACGGTGGGCTGCCGCGCTGCGCTCGCGCGGCAGCCTTTTTCTTGATGCACCTTTCGAAAGCCGCTCCATGACATCCACGACGTTTTCCACCGGCCGGCCCCTGACCGTCCGGCTACGCAGCCACACGATTGCCGCCTGGGCCTGCATCGCCATCTTCCTGGGCTGCAGTGTCGCCGCCTTCCTCGCAGGCCAGTACGGCCCGTCCGCCTTCTTCTGGGTCTTCATCGCCCTGGGCGCCTACATCCTCGTGTCCTCGGGCAGCTTCGAGCTGGACGAAGATGGCATCGGCCACCGCAACACGATGGGGCGCTACCGCATGCTCTGGCGCGACGTCGAGCGCGTCGACATCGGCGTCCAGGGCACGCTGGTCCTGTACGGCGACGACATGCGCTTCGTCGTGGCGCCGGTGTCGGCGTGGTCGGGGCAGGACAGGGACGCGGCCTTCGCGCTCCTGCGGCGCAAGATGGAGGAACGTGGGCTGGAGCCCCGGACGAGCCATTTTGGCGACTACAAGGCGCACAGGAACGTGAAGCGTTGATTACGCTGGAACCGTCCGTCGGGTGCTACTTGTAGTGATACAGCGGCATCTTCACCACGATCGGCCGGATATCGAGCCGCACGTTGTAGACCGAATACGCCTCGGTCGCGGCCGACATGTAGCCGACGCTTTCCCCGGTGCGGGTGAATTTGAATTCGAAACCGAGATCAGGCTGGACGTTGTGCGGGCTGTCGAGCGTCAGGCCGATGGCTTCGACCTGGTCGCTGTCGATGAGTTTGCCCATCAGGTCCACCACCGTGCTGTTGCCGAGGATATCGGCCGAGAACAGCGGCTCGCGGTAGTAGGGACGCGCCGGGTCGAGGCGGCCTTCGGCCTTGTCGGGCGCGGGCGTGAAGCTGCGGCTGGCGATGTTGAAGCGGTCGCCGTTGTCGAGGTAGCTCAGGCGCACGTTGCTGATGTTGAAGGCGCCCTGCTGCGCATGGGCCCTGGATAAATCGACCACCAGCGCGCCCCTGTAGCCCACGACCTCGACCTCACGGTCGGGCTTGATGATCATCGCCGTGTTCTCGTCGATGCCCAGCCCCAGCTTGTAGCCCTTTTGCAGCATCGCCGGCAGCATCCGGGCGAAGCGGCCGCGCACCAGCAGGTGCTGGTCGACGAACACGTCGTCGCCGATGAAGCCCAGGCCGGGCGTGATTTCCTGGCCGTCCTCGAGGCCGAGTTTCAGCGTGGCGAGCACGGGCTTCGGGTTACCGAACATGCTGCTGCTCATGATGGCGGCGCCGGCGCTGCTGCCGGCGATCACGCCGCCGCGGCGGTACATGTCCCACAGGGCATCGAGCACGCGGGTGTTGCTGCCGTCGGGGCGGCGCAGGGCGCGCGTGATGCGGGACTGGTCGCCGCCGGCGAAGTACGCGCCGCCTGCGGATCGTATCGCCTCCACCAATTCGGGATTGTCGGCCGCGGCCTGGTAATCGGTGCCGGTCAGGCGCACGGCGATGGGGACGAAAAAGGCCTTGGCGCCATATTTGCTCAGGCGTTCGACGAGGGCGGCACCGGACTTTTCCGGGTTGGCCGAAGCCGAGGCGAACACGGCGATACGCGCGCCCCTGCCGCCGGCGAGCGCGACCACGCGTTCCCAGACGGCGGCGTTGTCGGTGCGCAGCGCGCCGCCGATGATGACGAGCGAGCCCTTGGTGGCGGGGAGACGGACCGGTACCTCGGCCTCGGCCGGGATTGCGGTCAGCAGGGATGCGGCAAGCGCAACGGAACCAGCAATTGGCCACATACGACGCTCCTTCTCGAACAGGGAAATCCTAAGCCTGATTCGGGAAAGATGTCGCCGTGTTGAGACCGCTCAGGAGAGATAAATGTTCGGGAAGTAACGTTCCATTAATGTCTCAGGCTGGCGCGGCGCGGTGAAGCCGAAACGCTCGTACAGGCCCTGGGCATCGCTGGTGGCCAGCGTGAAACGGCGCAGGCGCTGCAGGCTGGGATGGCGCAGCACCGCTGCCACCAGCTGCTTGCCGTAGCCGTGACCACGGTATTCCGGCAGGACAAAGACGTCGACCAGGTTGGCGAAGGTGGCGAAGTCGGTGATCACGCGGGCAAAGGCGATCTGGCGGCCGTCGAGGTAGCCGCCGAAGCAAAGCGAATTCTCGATGGCGCGCTCGACAAGCGGACGCGAGATCCCGACCGCCCAGCTCGACTGCTCGCTGAGGAAACGGTAGATCATCGGGATGTCGAGCCGCGACTGGTCGGTACTGGCCTCGAAGCTGGAATCGTTGGTCGTCATCTGCCTGGCCGATCTGGCGAAAAAACCAATTTTAGCCCCATTTGCAGGATCGACAAGATTCGATTGCCGAATTGCTATCAGGGCCGCGTTGCGCCTTCCGGGCGGGCCGGCAGGTAGCGCTCGGGCAGCGCCAGGCCTGCGTCTTCGGCGCGCCAGACCAGGTTGGCGATCCACCAGCGCTTGCCGTCGTGCGCCAGCTGGATGCTGTTAATGCCGCGCATGAAGGGCTTCGGGTCGTGCGGCGAGCGCAGCAATTCATAGGTGCTGAACACGTGCACCAGCTGGCCGAAGCTGTCGGTGCTGCGGGCGATCTCGCGCTCGTGGAACCCGGAGGTATTGAAGGTGCTCATGTTGCGGCTGATGTAGTCCTCGACCGTCAGCGCGCGCAAGCCGAAGCCGCCCTCGGGCTTGGGCAGGATCACCATCAGCTTCGCGTCCGGCGCGAACAGCGCGCGCATGCGGTTCCAGTTGCGCGGCGCTCCCGCGGGGCCGGAAATGACATCGTAGAGGGCGGCGACGACGCTGTCGACCGAGGCACCGTCAGCCTCCTTGACGGTCGTCGGCTGGGCCGGCGCCAGTTGCGCCGGCTGGGCCGGCTGGGCAGCAGCGGCGGCACCGGGGCCGGCCGCGATGACGCAAGCCAGCGCCAGGCCCAGGCTGCGTTGACGAATCTTCTCCATCTTGTACTCCTTCGCTGCATATGTTGACAGGCGAATAATCCGCGATTTCCGCCTCCTTGTCATCCCGGCCCGCTGCGGGCGGGGCCGCGAGATGGCGGTTTATAATCGAACGGATACTTCAACCGGACATCCCCATGACTGCACAATTCTCCAAAAAAGGCGAAGCCTGGTCGGCACGCTTCTCCGAACCGGTCTCGGACCTCGTCAAGCGCTACACGGCCTCGGTGTTCTTCGACAAGCGCCTGGCGCCCTTCGACATCGAAGGCTCGCTCGCCCATGCCGAGATGCTGGCCGCGCAGGGCATCATCTCGCAGGAGGACCTGCTGGACATCGAACGCGGCATGGCGCAGATCCGCGGCGAGATCGAGGCGGGCAGCTTCGAGTGGCTGCTCGACCTGGAAGACGTGCACCTGAACATCGAGAAGCGCCTGACCGAGCTGGTGGGCGATGCGGGAAAACGCCTGCACACGGGCCGCTCGCGCAACGACCAGGTGGCGACCGACATCCGCCTGTACGTGCGCGCCGCCATCGACGACGTGCTGGCCCTGCTGCAGCAGCTGCGCGCGGCCCTTACGGACCTGGCCGAGCGCCACCATGACACCATCATGCCGGGCTTTACCCACCTGCAGGTGGCGCAGCCGATCACCTTCGGACACCACATGCTGGCCTATGTGGAAATGTTCGGGCGCGATGCCGAGCGCATGATCGATGCGCGCCGCCGCGTGAACCGCCTGCCGCTGGGCGCCGCTGCCCTGGCCGGCACCACCTTCCCGATCGACCGCCTGCGCGTGGCCAGGACCCTCGGCTTCGAAGACGTCTGCCACAACTCGCTCGACGCTGTCTCCGACCGCGACTTCGCGATCGAATTCACAGCCGCAGCCTCGCTCATCATGATGCACGTCTCGCGCATGTCGGAAGAGCTGGTCATGTGGATGAGCCCGCGCATCGGCTTCATCGACATCGCCGACCGCTTCTGCACGGGCTCCTCGATCATGCCGCAGAAGAAAAACCCGGACGTGCCGGAGCTGGCCAGAGGCAAGACCGGCCGCGTCTACGGACATTTGACGGCGCTGCTGACCCTGATGAAAGGCCAGCCGCTGGCCTATAACAAGGACAACCAGGAAGACAAGGAACCGCTGTTCGACACGATCGACACCGTGCTCGACACGCTGCGCATTTTCACCGACATGGCCGGCGGCATCACCGTGAAAGCCGGGAACATGCGCGCCGCCGCCCTGCAGGGCTATGCGACGGCCACCGACCTTGCCGACTACCTCGTGAAAAAAGGCCTGCCCTTCCGCGACGCGCACGAAGCCGTGGCCCATGCGGTGCGCGCCTGCGACGGTGCCGGCGTCGACCTGTCGGAGATGTCGCTCGAGACCCTGCGCGGTTTCTCGCCGCTGATCGAGGACGACGTGTTTGCCGTGCTGACGCTGGAAGGCTCCGTCGCCGCGCGCGACCACGTCGGCGGCACCGCACCGAACCAGGTAAAACTGGCCATCGCACGCGTGCGCAAGCAGCTGGACCGAATAAGCGACGCCAGTAGTGACAAGCAGCCCGGCAGGCGGCCGCGCGCCGCGCCAGGGCTGTTCTTTTCTAGCCGCCGCGCTTGTTGCGGCCGCGTTCCTGCGCCGCCCTCACCAATACCTTCCACTTGCCGCGTTCGGCGATTTTATCCAGCGGCGTCTGCGCGGCCCGCTGCACTTCGCGCAGCAGCTTACGGTAGTTGCGCAGCCGGTCCTCGTCGACGCTGCCCCGCACCGCGCAGCCCGGCTCGCTCTCGTGGCGGCAGTCCCGGAACTGGCAAGCCTCGGCCAGTGCCGCGATATCGTTGAAGGCACCGTCGAGCTCATCCTCGTCGGCGTCGGGCTGCCAGGCGCGCAAGCCCGGCGTGTCGATGATGCAGGCGCCGCCCGGACAGCGGTGCAGCGAGCGACCGGTGGTGGTGTGGCGGCCGTGGTCGTCGCCCTGGCGGGTACCGCCCGTCACCTGCGCACTGCCGGTGAGGGCATTGGTCAGCGTCGATTTGCCGACGCCCGATGAACCCAGCAGCACCAGCGTTTGCCCTGCTCCCAACCAGGGCGCCAGCAGGCCGCTATCGGACTGCTCGGCAGGCACCAGGGTCACGGCCGGCACGTCGCCAGGAATGCGCCCACGCAGCTGCGCAATCTTGCTCTCGGCATCGCTGCCGATATCCGGCTTCGTCAGCACCATCACCGGCGCCACGCCGCAGGCGCGCACCAGCGCGATGTAGCGCTCCATGCGGCGGGGATTAAAGTCCTTGTCCAGGCCCATCAGCAGCAGCGCCGTATCGACGTTGCTCGCCAGGACTTGCCGCCCCGAGGGTGTGCGCCGCGTCAGCTGGGTAAGCGGCTCCAGGACGCGCTCGATCCAGCAGTCGCCGAGGCTGGGCGTGACGAGCACCCAGTCGCCGACCACGGGTTGATTCGACGCGTCGAAACGGGCGCTACGGCCCTGGAAGGTGGCGTGCCCGTCGTCGAGCGTGTACGCATCGCGCGCGGCGGCGGTGACGCGGGCCAGGCGCTGTGGTGGCGAAACTGCCGCGAGTTGTGAAACGAACTGCGGGTGAAAACCGATCCTTTGCAGGGCCGGGAAATCGAAGTCGATCATGACGATGTGTTTTCCAATTCAGTGGCGCACAGGCGTGCGCAAGCCGCCGCAGGGGCGCGGCGGAATCGAAGAATGGAAGGTCGGGCGCTTGCGCGCTCAGGACATCGTCGTGATGGACAGAAGCGTCAGGCGGCCGACCGGGAGACGGTATCAGGCTGGTTCATGGGTGTCTCCTCGAGTCGGTGAATGGGGTTTCAATTTTGGCATCGTGCGGCACCTGCGTCAACCGCCAGCCTGCGTGCGCGGTGCACCGGCGTTTTTCGCGGGCGCGAAAGTCGCCGTCATGGCTTGCTCAGGCAATCAGCCCTTGCAAGCACCCGAGATCACGGGTGCGATCTGCTCAGCGTAATCCTTCTCCCACATGGCACGGCTATCCGGTTTGGTGCCGAGTGCGATGCGTTTTGCCGTCATCGCCTTACTGGCCTGGACAACGCATTTGTCGGAGGCGGGGTCATCCTTGTTGACCATAGTCAGTTCATGCGGGGTAACCGTGCGACCGATCTTTGCGAGCAGGGCGATAACCTCTTTTTCGGCCGCTTCTTCGGCTTCGTCGATCGCCACCAGTTCTTTCAAAGGAGATTCGTAGCACACGTCCTCATTGATCTTGTCGAGGTACCAGCTGTCACCGCCAAAGCTGTGCAGCCATGCCGCCTGCTTACCGGTATATCCGCCGTAGGAGTTTTTCGAATTCACTTCCAGACAGGCGCGATTCTTGTAGACATACACCTCGCCCCACTTCGCCGAGTCCGGATCCTTGAGTTTTTCGCGCACGGCCTTGCGCATCGGGTTGTCGAGCATGCCTTTGTCACAGCCGGCTACAGCAAGGACGAGACAGAGGATGAGTAATTTTGAAATGCGCTTCATGAGTAAGACCTGGATGTATGTTCAGTTATGAAATTGTACATTCCATACAAACAACGGTGTAGCATTTAGGAAATTTATTTCTGTCGAGCAGACCTCACCGCGTTGAGTCAAGCACTGTCCCGGCGACACGAAGTGGGCTAGCACCATTTCTTCTTGCCGCGCCACCCGTTCGATGTCAGCATGCGTGTCTGACAACACCGGCACCGACGCATGGATACCCAGCTCTGGCTGATCTGCTTCCTCACCTTCGTCATCCACCTGATCGGCACCCTGGCGTATTCCGTGCGTATCGCCGGTGTGCGCACGCGCCGCATTGCGGTGTCGTTTGCGCTGTTTTCCATCCTGGTGCTGGTCTCGCGCACCTCGAATTCCTTTCTCGGTCCGTTTCTCGCCAAGCGGGTCGAATCGAACCTGGCCGGCGCGGTGAGTACGAACCTGCTGGCGGACTTCCGCTGGCTGCTGGTGGCAAGCTCGCTGGCGACGCTGGCCGGCGCCCTGCTCATCCCGACCTTCCAGCGCGTCTTCTGCCGCACCGTGGACCACTTCCAGGTGCACCGTTCGGTGCCCAAGCTGATCCTGCACGGCTTCTTGAAGGGCGGCCTGTCGCATGCGCGATGCGGCCACCCTGCCGGCGGCGTCCAACGTGAGCGGCCTGCGCGGCAGGAACACGGTGTCGCTGTCGATCACCCTGCTCAACGTCGGCGCCGTCGCGCTGTGGACGGTGGGCGTGTTCGCGGCCCTGTATGCCGGGGCGCTGGCGCCGGAAGTGCGGGTGACCTCGAGCACGCTGTCCTCGATCATCAATGGCGGCGCGACCATCATGATGGCCGTGTTCATCGATCCGCACATGTCGGGCATGACCGACGATGTGGTGGAGGGGCGCGTCAGCGAAGGGGATTTCCGCCACGCCATCGTCTGGCTGGTGGGCAGCCGCCTGGCCGGGACCTTGCTGGCGCAGGTGCTGCTGGTGCCGTCGGCGTCATTGATCGTGTTCGTGGCGCAGGTGCTGTAGGTTTCCCGCGCGAGCGCTGCAGCCGGTCGCGGACGCCTGCATACAGGCCCCCTCTTGTCGACAGACCTTACACATTGCGCCGCCAGCGAATACTGTTAGTTCCCAAGTCATTGATACCGCGCATGATTCCTTCGTGGCATGGAGCTTGCTGTAAGACGCATTCCACAACCAGGGGAAACCTCATGATAAAAAAACTCGTCGCCCTCGCGGCCACCGCCTTGTTTTCGCTGAACGCGTCGGCCGGCTATGTCCAGTATGACTTCCATTACGGTGAGCCGAGCCGCGGCCTGGACGGCTTCATCGTCCAGCACGATACCGATGGATCGATTGCGCTGTTCTCGTTCCAGCTGGCCGACCCGGTGTTCGATAACGGCCGTTTCGGCTGGTATTTCTATCCGATGACGGGCGAAGGCGATGTGCTCCTCGACAGCGCGTCCACCCGTTTCCGCAAGAACGGCCCGACCAATTTCTCGATCCTGGACACCTACGGCGCCGACCATGTCACGAACCTGAACGTCGAGTTCGAGCGCGCCAAGGGCGGCGGCTTCACCTACACCGTCAACTACTTCGCCAACCTGTTTACGGACGAGCCGCCGGTGATGTATTTCGACACGCTGAAGGGTTCGGCCACCCGCGGCAGCGTCGATCCCGAACTGGTCGCCTATCTCGACGCGATGGGCGGCTACGAGTACGGCGTACCGAAGATCGTGCCGGTCTATGTCGGCCCGGGCGAGGTGCCCGAGCCGGCCAGCATTGCCCTGCTGGCACTGGGCGCGGCAGGCCTGGCTGGCGCGGCGCGCCGCCGCAAGCCGGCCCGCTGAGGCGTTTTCCGGCTGCGCCAGCGACCGGCGCAGCCATCCTGCCGATGGCGCCTTTCTGGCGCCCTCTCGAAGCCCACACTGTTCGACGCAGCACAGAGCGCCCGCCTGCCACCGCCTAGAATTGCCGCACTACCCCAGTGTGGAGGACAGGATGCAACGCTACAAAAACCTGAGCGGCGAATCCGGCGTGCTCGCCTATGAGATCGGCGCGCGCTCGATCACGGTGCGCTTCGCGGGCGGCGACCGCTATCTCTACACCGACCAGAGCGCCGGCGCCGAGAACATCGCGGAAATGCAGCGCCTGGCAACGCTCGGCAGCGGCCTGTCGACCTTCATCAGCCAGGTAGTCAAGGACCGTTACGAGCGCAAGCTCGATTGATGCGCCCGATGGCCACTTCCCTGCCCGACCGCAGCTTCGCCGCCTTTCTGTTCGATATGGACGGCACCCTTCTCACCTCGATCCGCTCGGCCGAACGGGTCTGGAGTGCCTGGGCATCACGCCATGGCCTCGACGTCGAGACCTTCCTGCCGACCCTGCACGGCAAGCGCACCCATGACACCATCGGCCAACTCGGCCTGCCTGGTGTCGATCCGATTGCGGAAGCGGCCTGGATCACGGCGGCCGAGATCGAAGACGTCGCCGACATCGAAGCCATCGGTGGCGCAGCCGATTTCCTCGCCAGCCTGCCGCCCGCGCGCTGGGGCATCGTGACCTCGGCACCGCGCGCGCTGGCAAAGGCGCGTCTTGCGGCAGCGGGCTTGCCTGCGGCCAACCTGCTGGTGGCGGCCGAGGACGTAAAGCACGGCAAGCCGGCGCCCGATCCCTTCCTGCTCGGTGCGCGCCTGCTGGGGGTGGATGCGGCCGATTGCCTGGTATTCGAGGATACCCAGACGGGCCTGCGGTCGGCGGCGGCGGCCGGGATGGAGAGTATTGTCGTGACCTTGACGCATGCGCACCCGATGGAGACGGACGTCTTCGGCGTGCGCGATTATGCCGAGCTGCGGGCCGTCCTCACGCCCGATGGACGGCTGAGGGTCACCCGGGCTGGCTAGGCCGCGAACTACTCGTGCCGGTACACCCGCGGCTTCAGGTCGTGCTCTTCCAGCGCCGGCGAATCGGCTGGCGCCACCCCGCCGTGCCGGTATCGCGCTTCGGATACGGCGTGCCGTCCCGGTGCGTGTAGCTGTCGGTGCTGCCGTCGTAGAGCAGGTCGATGTCGGGATAAACGGCGCGGTCAAGCGGGCTTTCGGGGCCGATCGCCAGCAGCAGCGCGTTGCCCCAGCTGCGGTTGACCGGTGGTGGCCATTCGGCTGGCCGGCCGGGAAGGCCGCGTAGTCGCCCGCGCGCATCAGGGTTTCTCCCTCGTCGGTGACGAGCGTCAGCTCGCCCGAGACCACCATCACGAACTCGTCGACATCGGAATGCCAGTGGCGTTGCGACGATGCCGCGCCGGGTTTGAGCTCGACGAGGTTGACGCCGAACTGGGTCAGTCCGCCGGCCGCGCCCAGCGCCTGGCGGCTGCGCCCGCTGACGATATCGTCGAAGGGCGGCGGATAGCCGGTGCCGCTCACTACCGGAATACTGTTCAGGTCCAGCCTAGGCATAGGTGCTCCGCGTCAGGTTGATGAAAGCCCATGATAAAGGATCGCCAGGACATGCGCCGCGCCGGCCGTATCTGACGGCCCCATGAAAAACGGCGCCCGCAGGCGCCGTTCCTTCCAGCCGGACGGAGCCGGTGTTATTTGCGGCGGCGGCGCAGACCGACGACACCGGCCAGGCCCAGGCCGAACAGGGCGATCGAGGCTGGTTCCGGCACGGCGTTCCAGCCGATCGCGTCGTACAGCTGGATGTCGAGCTTCGAGATCGCCAGCACTTCGCCACGGCCCGCGGTCGGGTCGAGGATACCGATGTGCATGTTGTCCTTCCAGTGGCTGGCCTGCTGGCCATCGCCCCAGGTACGACCTTCCGAGAACGGCGCCAGCTTGCTGTCGCAGTTATCCAGCGAGAAGAACTTGTCGCGGCTGTCGGCGGCGAAGTCGAGGTCGGCACCGGCGAACTTGCTCTCGTCCGAGCAGCGGAACAGGTCGGCAGGCGCGATATAGGTGAAGGCCGCGTCCGAGAAGTTGCCGCTGCGGTTCAGGTCGAGGGTGTCGACGCCGCTGACGAAGCCGAGCGCGTGGCCGATTTCGTGGGTGGCTACGCCGACGAAGTCGAAGGCATTTGAATCGACGCCATTGGCCGCATCGAAGTCCCAGGTGAACAGGTTGCTGAACGAGACCGAACCGTCGACCAGCGGATTGTTAGCGTCGAGCAGGCCGGCTGCGCGCGCGTTGGCCGTCGTCAGGCGGATGGTGGTGTTGTTGGCGTTGCAGTTGTTGTCCAGGAAGGGCGTGCCGCTGCCGGCGCCGTTCGGATTCACGCCGGTGCCGTTCATGTAGACGCCCAGGCAGCTGCTGCCCGACAGGCCGGCAACCGCAGCCCGGTCGGTCTTGCCCCAGGCATCGGCTGCCGGGGCATCGCGGAAAGCGTCGTAGCTGACGGTGCCGCGCGTCGAACCGGTCGAACCGAGCACGCCCGGGCCGAGTGCCGAGAAACCGATGTTCAGGTTGACGGTGACGTTGTCGTGCAGCACGCGGCTCCAGTTGTCGGCGGCGGCCTGGAAGCCGGCCAGCGCACGCGCGTCCATGTCGGCCGCGTGGTTGAACTTGATCGTCAGGGCCTGGGCCGAACCTGCATAAGCGCACACCAGCAGTGGCAGGACCTTGGCAATTTTCTTGATCGTTTTCATCTCTTCTCCGCTCTCGCTCGTTATCGAACGAATGTTTTCTACATTTTCTTTGGCAATCCGGGTGGTTGCTTATTTTCCTATTAGCAAATTTCGGGCCAGAAAACTAAGTCATTGTTTCCGAATAACAAAATTATTGAGTGGGATCAGCGCTTGAAGCGAATGTAAGATTTTCCGACAGGAAATTTGAAAAGCGGCGACCCATGCCGGGTTGGCCGGGCCTTACCGTGGTGGAGAAAAAAGGCGCGGGCCGCACGAAGCGGCCCGGCGGTAGCGTCGATCGACGACCGCGCATGTGGCCCGCGGGATGCCTGCCCAATCGCAGGACCGCCGCGGTCCGGGGACGAGCCGATGGAAGGCTCAGCTGCGCTTTTGCACCAGCGTCAGGATGTCGTAGCTGGCCACCAGTTCGTCGTTCTGGTTGGTGACTTGCACGTCCCACGCGACCACGCCCTGGCCGCGCCCCTGTTCGTCCGTGCGGTTACGGTCGACCTTGCGCTTGCAGGTGAGCCGGGCGCGGATGGTGTCGCCAATCGCCACCGGCGCGACGAAACGCAGGTTGTCGAGGCCATAGTTGGCCAGCACCGGGCCCGGTGCCGGCGAGACAAACAGGCCGGCGGCCGCCGACAGCACGAAGTAGCCGTGGGCGATGCGCTTGCCGAACTGGGTGTCTTTCGCGGCGATCTCGTCGAAGTGCATGTAGAAATAGTCGCCCGAGACGCCGCCGAAATTCACGATATCCGCCTCGCTCACGGTACGGCGGTGCGTCAGCAGGGAATGGCCGATCTCCAGGTCCTCGAACCAGCGGCGGAATGGGTGGATCTCGCTTTCCTTGACGGCGCCGCCGCGCACGTATTCGCCCGTGACGGCGGTCAGCATCGTCGGCGAGCCCTGCACCGCCGCGCGCTGCAGGAAGTGCTTCACGGCGCGGATGCCGCCCAGCTCCTCGCCGCCGCCGGCGCGGCCCGGACCGCCGTGCTTCAGCTGCGGCAGGGGCGAACCGTGGCCGGTGTTGTCGACCGAGGCTTCGCGGTCCAGGATCAGCACGCGGCCATGCGAGGCCGCGGCAATCGGCACCGCATGCGCGGCAATCATCGGGTCTTTCGTCGCCAGCGTCGTCACCAGCGAACCGCGGCCCAGCGCGGCCAGGTGCAGGGCCTCGTCGATGTCGCGGTAGGTCATCATCGTGCTCACCGGCCCAAACGCTTCGATGTCGTGCACGGCGGCGTTGATGGCGGCGTTGCGGCACAGGAGCAGGGTCGGCGAGAAGAAGGCGCCATTCGCGCAGCCTTCGCCCACCGGTGCGAAGCCTTCGTGGGCGCCGAACAGTACCTCGTTGCCGCGGGCGAGCATTTCGACGCGTTCCGACACGTCGCGGTGCTGGTCCATCGATGCCAGCGCGCCCATGCGCACGCCTTCCATCTTCGGATTGCCGACGACGATCTTCGACAGGCGCTCGCGCAGGCGTTCGCCCAGCGCATCCACGTGCTGCTCGGGCACGATGATGCGGCGGATCGCCGTGCACTTCTGGCCGGCTTTGCCGGTCATCTCGCGCGCGACTTCCTTGACGAACAGATCGAATTCGGCGTCGTCGGGGGTTACGTCCGGCGCCAGGATCGCGCAGTTGAGCGAGTCGGCTTCGGCCGTGAAGGGGACGGATTCGCGGATCAGGTTCGGGTTGGCGCGCAGCTTGGCGGCGGTGTCGGCCGAGCCGGTGAAGGTGACGGCATCGAAACCGGTCAGGCGGTCGAGCAGGTCGCCGGTCGAGCCGATGACGAGCTGCAGCGCGCCTTCGGGCAGCAGGCCGGACTCGATCATCATCTTGACGACGGCATGGGTCAGGTAGCTGGTGGCTGTCGCCGGTTTGCCGATGCAGGGCATGGCGGCCAGGAAGCTTGGCGCGAATTTCTCGAGCAGGCCCCAGATCGGGAAGTTGAAGGCGTTGATGTGCACGGCCAGGCCGCCTTTCGGCACCAGGATGTGGGTGCCGGCGAAACCGCCGCGCTTGCCCAGCGCGAGTGCCGGGCCTTCGTGCAGCACGTTCGACGAGGGCAGCTCGCGCGAACCCATGCTGGCGTAGGCGAACAGGGTGCCGATGCCGCCTTCGACGTCGACCCAGCTGTCCTGGCGGGTGGCGCCGGTCAGGTGCGAAATCTCGTACAGCTCTTCCTTGCGCTCCATCAGGTACAGGGCCAGGGCTTTCAGGCGCTGGGCGCGGGTCTGGAAGTCGAGCTTCATCAGGCCGGGGACCCCTAGCTTGCGGGCGTAGGTGACGGCTTCGTCGAAGTCGAGTTTTTCAGCGTGGGTGTGGTAGACCAGCTGGCCATCTAACGCGCTGTGCAGGGGGGTGTGGGCTTCCTGGCCGATCCAGCGGCCGCCGATCCAGCTTTGCAGGGTGCTTGGGGGTAGCATGTTGTTGTCTCCTCGGGATTTGTTGGGGCAGGTGGTGTGCAAGTGCTGTACCGCGTGGGCTCAAGAGCCCACCCTACGTATAGATTGATGTTTGCGTACGTGACCGTTGGCTATTTTTTGGGCGCGTGGCCGCCTTGGTTGCTGAAGTCGAACTGTGGACGGTTCGGTTCTACCTCGGTAAACGCCTCGACTTCGCGCATCGTGTTCAGCGAGCGCACCGCCAGCTGGTGGTATTGAAAGGTGCCGAAGCTCTTCCACTTGATTTCGTCCTCTTTCAGTTCGCGCATCACGCGGGCCGGGGTGCCCATTACCATGCTGCGCGGCGGGATCACCATGCCGGCTTTCACGAAGCTCATGGCGGCGACGATCGATTCTTCGCCGACGACGGCGCCGTCCATCACGACGGCGTTCATGCCGACCATGGCGTTGCGGCCCACGCGGCAGCCGTGCAGCACGGCGCCGTGGCCGATGTGGCCGTCGACCTCGATCACGGTTTCGCCATTCTCGAAGCCGTGCATCACGCAGCAGTCCTGGACGTTGGCGCCCTCTTCCAGCACGAGGCGGCCGAAGTCGCCGCGCAGGGACGCCAGCGGGCCGATGTAGCAGCGCGGACCGACGATGACGTCGCCGATCAGCACCGCCGTCGGGTGCACATAGCTCGACGGGTGGACCACGGGGCGCACGCCGTCGATTTCATAGACTTTTACCGCCACGCTTAGACCCGCTCGATGATCAGGGCGATGCCCTGGCCGACGCCGATGCACATCGTGCACAGCGCGTAGCGTCCGCCGGTGCGCTGCAGCTGGTAGACCGCGTGCGTGACCAGGCGCGCACCGGATGCACCCAGCGGGTGGCCCAGCGCGATCGCGCCGCCATTCGTGTTCACGTGCTCGGCGTCGTCGGCCAGGCCCAGGTCGCGCATCACGGCCAGGCCTTGCGCGGCAAAGGCTTCGTTCAGTTCGATCACGTCCATCTGGCCGATGGTGAGACCCGTCTGCGCCAGCACCTTTTTCGTCGCCGGCGAGGGGCCGAAGCCCATAATGCGCGGCGCCAGGCCGGCGGTGGCCATGCCGACGATGCGCGCGCGCGGCGTGAGGCCGAAACGTTCGGCAGCGGCGCCGGAGGCGATCAGCAAGGCGCAGGCACCGTCGTTCACGCCCGAGGCGTTACCGGCGGTGACGGTGCCGTCGGGCGTGACGACGCCCTTCAGTTTCGCCAGCGCTTCGATGGTCGTGTCCGGACGCGGATGCTCGTCGGTGTCGAACACCTTCGAATCCCCCTTCTTCGAATGCAGCGTCACGTGCACGATCTCGTCCTTGAACACGCCGGCAGCGTTGGCGCGGGCCCAGCGCTGCTGGCTGCGGATGGCAAAGGCGTCCTGGTCGGCGCGGTTGACGTTGAAGTCACGCGCCACGTTCTCCGCCGTTTCCGGCATCGAGTCGATGCCGTACTTCGCCTTCATCAGCGGGTTGACGAAACGCCAGCCAATCGTGGTGTCCTCGATCTTGGCCGCGCGCGAGAAAGCGGAATCGGCCTTGCCCATCACGAAAGGCGCGCGCGTCATGCTCTCGGAGCCGCCGGCGATGATCAGGTTCGCTTCGCCCGAGCGGATCGCACGGCCGGCCAGGCCGACCGCGTCCAGGCTGGAGCCGCACAGGCGATTAATCGTATTGCCCGGCACCTCGGGCGGCAGGCCGGCCAGCAGGCCCGCCATGTGGCCGACGTTGCGGTTGTCCTCGCCCGCCTGGTTGGCGCAGCCCCAGTACAAATCGTCGACCATGGCCCAGTCGACGCCCTTGTTGCGTTCGATGAGGGCGGCAATCGGCAGCGCGGCCAGGTCGTCTGCACGCACGCTGGCGAGTGCGCCGCCGTAGCGGCCGAAGGGGGTGCGGATGGCGTCGCAGATGAATGCGTCGATCATGGTTGAATCTCCTCGTTAGTTATTCTTGGGTCGCTTGTCGACCACGCGCCGGGCCTTGCCGGTCAGGGTGCGCTCGATGCCCATCGGCGGCATCAGCTTCACCTTGGTGCTCACGCCGACATAGGTCTTGATTGCATGCTGGAGTTCGGCGCTCAAAGCATTGATGGTATCGGCAGACGCGCTTTCGACCAGTTCGCCCAGCACCTCGAGACAATCGAGGTGGCCGTCGCGCGTCACCACCAGCTGGTATTGCGGCGCCAGCGCCGGCATTTTCAGGATCAGTTCCTCGATCTGGCTGGGGAAGACGTTCACGCCGCGGATGATCAGCATGTCGTCCGAGCGGCCGGTAATCCTGCCCATGCGCCGCATCGAACGCGAGGTCGGCGGCAGCAGGCGCGTCAGGTCACGCGTGCGGTAGCGGATGATGGGCAGCGCTTCTTTCGTCAGCGAGGTGAAGACCAGCTCCCCCTCTTCGCCGTCGGGCAGCACCTCGCCGGTGTCGGGGTCGATGATCTCGGGGTAGAAATGGTCTTCCCAGACGACAGGGCCGTCCTTGCTCTCGATGCACTCGCTGGCCACGCCCGGGCCCATCACTTCGGACAGGCCGTAGATGTCGACGGCGTCGATGCCGGCCGCCGCTTCGATATTGGCGCGCATGGCATCGGTCCAGGGTTCGGCGCCAAAGATGCCCACCTTCAGCGAAGACTCGCGCGGATCCATCCCCTGGCGCTTGAACTCCTCGACGATATTGAGCATGTACGAGGGCGTGACCATGATGATCGCCGGCTGGAAGTCGGTGATCAGCTGCACCTGCTTTTCAGTTTGCCCGCCCGACATCGGCACCACGGTGCAGCCCAGGCGCTCGGCGCCGTAGTGGGCACCGAGGCCGCCGGTGAAGAGTCCATAGCCGTAGGCCACATGCACCATGTCGCCAGGGCGGCCGCCGGCGGCGCGGATCGAGCGCGCGACCACGTCGGCCCAGGTGTCGATGTCCTTCTTCGTGTAGCCGACCACGGTCGGGCGCCCGGTGGTGCCGGACGAGGCGTGCACCCGCACGACCTGCTCGCGCGGTACCGCAAAGAGACCGAACGGATAATTGTCGCGCAGGGTCTTCTTTTCGGTGAAAGGGAATTTCGCCAGGTCGGCCAGCGTTTTCAGGTCGTCGGGATGCACGCCGGCCCCGTCGAACGCGCGCCGGTAGTGCGGCACGTTCTCGTAGGCGTGGCGCAGCGACCAGCGCAGGCGTTCGAGCTGCAGCGCCTGCAGCTCGTCGCGGCTGGCGCGCTCGATCGGCTCCAGGTCGCCAGGCGATGGATGACGTTGGACCATTCCGGACCTCCTTCTCAGCGTTGGGTGGGGTCGCCAGCCGGCGACTAAGTCGTCACTTCGGCCACCATCCCGCTCACGCGGTGCGACTTGCCGCGGAAAAGCGCGAGGACGCGCCCTTCCCCGTTCGTCACGGTGACGTCGTAGACGCCGGTCTTGCCGGAGAGCGCCTGCTCGACCGCCTCGGCCACCAGGACGTCGCCCTCGCGTCCAGGGGCCAGGTAGTCGATCGTGCAGCCGGCGCCGACCGTGTTGAAATTGTGCGAGTTGCAGGCGAAGGCAAAGGCGGAATCGGCCAGCATGAAGATGAAGCCGCCGTGGCAGGTCGCATGCCCGTTGAGCATGTCGGCACGCACCCGCATGCGCATGCGCGCGTAACCCGGACGGATGGCGTCGAGCGTCATGCCCAGCGCCTGGCTGGCGGGGTCGCGCTCGTACATGGTCTTGCCGGCCAGTTCGGCCAGCGCCTGCGGGTTGTGCTGGATATCGTCAGGCATGGAAGCGCGCTCCTGCCCCGCCAGCGGCCAGCTTGCGGCGCAGCAGTGGCGACACGCGGTAGCGGTCTTCGCCGTAGGTGGCCGCAAGATTGCCCAGCACCGACACGATGTGATCGATGCCGACGCTGTCCGCCCAGGCCAGCGGGCCGCGCGGATAGTTCACGCCCTTCTGCATGGCGATGTCGACCGCGCGCGCGCTGCACACGCCCCGGTTGACGGCATCGGCCGCCTCGTTGGCCAGCATGGCGACGGTACGCATCACGGCCATGCCGGGGACGTCGTCCAGGCGCACGACCTCGAAGCCGGCCGCACGGAACAGGCCGACGACGGCATCGTAGGCCTCGTCACTGCACTGGTCCGCGCGTGCCAGCGCGATGCGCGTGGCCCTGGCGTGATCCAGCAGCAGGTCGTAGACGACCGTGTTCGGATGGCTGTTGGCGGCGGCGCGCTCGGTGGCGCTGCGACCGTCGGTCAGGAAAATCGCGGCACCGTGGCAATGGAAGGCCGGGGCTTCGTGCTTCTCGGCCCCGGCAAGCGGCTCGCGGTGCGCGACCGTGAAGCCGGCACCAAGCAGGCGCGCTTCCATCGGCGAGCACGCTCTGCGTGATTTCGCGCGCGACGCTGATGCCGACCGCGTTCGGGCGTGGACGTGCGGCTTCCACCTGCGCCACCGGCTTGGCGGCATCGTCGCCGTAGCGATAGAAACCGCGTCCCGTCTTGCGGCCGAGGAAGCCGGCGTTCACCAGTTCCTGCTGCAGCGTCGAGGGCGTGAAGCGCGGGTCGCCGAAATAGGCGGCGTGCACCGACTGCGTCACCGAGAAATTGACGTCGTGGCCGATCAGGTCCATCAACTCGAAAGGCCCCATGCGGAAACCGCCGCAGTCGCGCATCACGGCGTCGAGCGTGGGCGCATCGGCTGCCCCTTCCTGCAGCAGGCGCAGCGCTTCCGCGTAATACGGACGGGCCACGCGGTTGACGATGAAGCCGGGCGTGGAGGTGGCGTGCACCGGCTCCTTGCCCCAGGCTTGCGCCGTGGCGTAGACCGTATCGGCCACGCGTTTCCCGGTCGCGAGACCGCTGACCACTTCCACCAGCGCCATCAAGGGCACCGGGTTAAAGAAGTGCATGCCGACCAGGCGCTCGGGCTTGCTCAAAGGCGCGGCAATGGCGGTGACCGAGATCGAGGAGGTATTCGTCGCCAGGATGCAGTCGTCGCCGACGATGCCTTCCAGGTCAGTAAACAGCTTGCGCTTGGCGTCGAGGTTTTCGACGATGGCTTCCACGACGAGGGCGGCATCCTTCACGCCGTCCAGCGAATCGACCGCCTGCAGGCGTTCACGCGCGAGGTCGGCCTCAGGCGCGCCCATGCGGCCCTTGTCGACCAGCTTGGCGTAGACCTTGCCGATCTCCTGAATCGCCTTCGCCGCTGCCTCCGGGCGCGTATCGAACAGGCGCACCGGATGGCCGCTTGCGGCCGCGATCTGGGCAATACCGGAGCCCATGGCGCCGCTGCCGATCACGGCGACGATGGCGTCTTTTTCGAGTGCCGTCATCATTCCCCCTTGAACTGCGCCGGGCGTTTGCCGATGAAAGCGGCGACGCCCTCGCGGTAGTCGTGACTGTAACCCAGTTCGCGCATCATCTCGCCTTCCAGCTTCAGCTGGTCCGGCAGCGTGTTCGCGTAGCTCGCTTGCAGCGCTTTCTTGGTGAAGGCCAGGCCTTTCGTCGGCGCGCTGGCGAAGTGCTCGGCCATGGCCAGCGCTTCGTCCATCAGCGCCTCGTCCGGCACGCAGCGCCAGATCAGGCCCCATTCTTCCGCCTTTTCGGCGCTGAGTTTCTCGCCCAGCATGGCCAGGCCCGTGGCGCGCGCGTGGCCGATCAGGCGCGGCAGGTGCCAGGTACCGCCCGTGTCGGGAATCAGACCGAGCTTGCAGAAGGCTTCGATGAAACTGGCCGATTTGGCGGCCAGCACGATGTCGCAGGCCAGCGCCAGGTTGGCGCCGGCGCCGGCGGCCACGCCGTTCACGGCGCAGATCACCGGCATGGGCAGACTACGCAGCGTCATCACCAGCGGCGCATAGAATTTTTTCGACCGAGTCGCCCGGGTCCACGGCCGCGCCGCCCGGTGCGACGGCGCGGTCGGCCAGGTCCTGGCCGGCGCAGAAACCGCGGCCGGCGCCGGTCAGTACCAGCACGCGCACCGATTTATCGGCCTGCAGCGTGTTCAAGGCGTCGCGCACTTCCAGGTGCATGGCCTGGGTGAAGCTGTTGAGGCGGTCGGGGCGGTTCAGGGTGAGGACGGCAACGCCGTTCTCGATCTTGAAGAGGATCGATTCGTAGCTCATTCGTGTCTCCCTTGTTCTTGTTTATTCGTGCTGGTCGAAGTCGACCACAACCTTGTCCGTGATCGGGAAGGCCTGGCAGGACAGCACGAAACCGCGCGCGACCTCGTAGTCTTCCAGCGCGTAGTTCACGTCCATCTCGACCTTGCCCTCGGCAACCTTGCAGCGGCAGGTGGAGCAGACGCCGCCCTTGCAGGAGTAGCGCATGTCGATACCGGCGCGCAGGCCGGCGTCGAGGATCGATTCCTTGTCCTTGTCCATCGTGAAGCTGGCGGCGCTGCCGTCCATGATGACGGTGACTTCGGTCTGGTGGGCGGCGCCGGCCTCGATCTTGCGTGGCTTGTGCTCGTGCTTCGGGATGCTGGCGGCGAACAGCTCGATGCGGATCTTTTCCTTGGCCATGCCGGCGTCCTGCAAGGATTTGGACACGCCATGCATCATGTCTTCCGGGCCGCAGATGAAGGCGATGTCGATATCTTCGACGGCAATCCAGTGCTTCAGGAAGGCGCTGCACTTCTCTCCGGTGATGCGGCCGTTGAAGAGTTCGATGTCCTGCTGCTCGCGGCTCATCACGTACACGAGCTTCAGGCGCCCCATGTACTGGTCCTTCAGGTCGGTCAATTCATCGCGGAAGATGACGCTTGATGAGGCACGGTTGCCGTAGACGAGGGTAAAACGGCTCTTCGGCTCGGCCAGCAGGGTGGTCTTGATGATCGACAGGATGGGCGTGATGCCGCTGCCGGCGGCAAAGGCGAGGTAGTGGCGCTCGCTGTTCGCATCGAGCGGCACGTTGAAGTGGCCCATTGGCGGCATGACTTCCAGCGTGGTGCCGGGTGCCAGCTGCTCGTTGGCCCAGTTCGAAAACAGCCCGCCGGGCGTCTTCTTGATCGCCACGCGCAGCTGCTCGTCCTGCACGGCCGAGCAGATGGAGTAGGAGCGGCGCACGTCTTCGCCGTCGATCATCGCGCGCAGGGTCAGGTGCTGGCCCTGCTGGTAGGCGAAGGTGGGTTTCAGTTCGGGCGGGACGGCGAAGGTAACGGACACGGCGTCGCGCGTCTCGTGTTTTACTTTCGCGACCGTCAGTGGATAGAATTTGCTCATACTGTTGGGCTCATTTGCACTAGTGGCACTTGAAATAGTCGAAAGGCTCGCGGCAGTCCAGGCATTTATAGAGCGCCTTGCACGGGGTCGAGCCGAACTGGCTGGTGAGCTGGGTGTGGAGCGAACCACAGTGCGGGCAGGCGACTTCGGGTTCCTTGAAGGCTGCACGTTTCACTCCACCGCGCAGGCCGGAGATGTCGATCGCCTGCTGCACGGGTGGCGCGATGCCGTAGCCTTTCAGTGCAGCCTTGCCGGACTCGCTCATCCAGTCGGTGGTCCAGGCAGGAGAGAGCCGGGTCACGATGCGCAGCTTGTCCAGGCCGTGCGCGCGCAAGGCTTCGCCGACCGCGTCGCTGATGACCTGCATCGCCGGACAGCCCGAATAGGTGGGCGTGATCGTGACGACGCACGCGTCATCGATGAACGCGACATCGCGCACGATGCCGAGGTCCACCACCGAGATCACGGGGATCTCGGGGTCGGGCACCTCCCCTAACCAGGTCCAGACCTGGTCGACCGTGACGGGCTGCGCGCTCATGGTCATCTCTTACCACTCCGCTCCGGGATAGGCGCGCTGCAGGAACTGCATCTCGGCCAGGATGTAGCCGAGGCGTTCGCTGTGGCGGCCCTGTTTGCCGCCGCGCTGCATGTACGCGTCCAGCGACGGCATCGTGAGGGTCGCTTCCGCGAAGATGTCGCCCACGTGCTCGAAGAAGGCGGCGCGCAGGCCTTCCACGGCCGGGGCGATTCCCTGCTCCACCATCGCGTTGTCGACGGCGTCATAAATGAACACTTCGCCGGTGTACATCCACAACTCGGCGGCGGCCGCTTGCATCTTCGCGTGACTGAGGTCGGTGCCGTCGCCGAGGCGCACGACCAGGTCGCCGCTGCGGCGCAGGTGGTAAGTGATTTCCTTGATCGATTTTTCCGCGATCTCGGCGATGCGTGGGTCAGTCGACCTGGTCAGGCCCTGCATCAGGAAGTAGTGCCAGGTATCGAAGAAGAACTGGCGCATCAAGGTCTCGGCGTAGCTGCCGTTGGGCTGCTCGACCAGCAGGACGTTGCGGTACTGATGCGCGTCGCGGTGGAAGGCAAGCTTGTCCTCGTCGCGTCCCTGCCCTTCGAGTTCGCCGGCATAGGTCAGCCACATGCGGGTCTGGCCGAGCAGGTCGAGCGCGACATTGGTCAGCGCCATGTCTTCTTCCAGCGCCGGGCCCTTGCCGCACAACTGGGAGAGCTGCTGCGAGAGGATCAGGGCGTTGTCGCCCTGGCGCAGGAGGTAGTCGATCTTGGCATCCATAAGGTTCACCTTTAACTGCGCACTCACAGGTTTTTCACTTCTTCCGGCATCGGGAAGAAGGTCGGGTGGCGGTAGACCTTGCTGTTGGCCGGCTCGAACAGGGCTTCCTTGTCCGAGGGGCTGGAAGCGACGATGTCCTGCGCGCGCACGACCCAGATCGAGACGCCTTCGTTGCGGCGCGTGTAGACGTCGCGGGCGTTGTTGATCGCCATTTCGGCGTCAGGGGCGTGCAGGCTGCCGACGTGCTTGTGGGCGAGGCCGTGCTGGCTGCGGATGAATACTTCCCACAGGGGCCATTCTTTGCTCATGCTTGTCTCCGGTGTTCTACTTTGTTGACGTTCGCGGGCGATGCTGCTTCGTGCTCGACGAAGCAGGCGCTGCACCGCGTGGGCACGGAGTGCCCACCCTACGATGCATCTCTGCCGCGGATTGATTCTTACGCGGCGGCTTTTTTGGCGGCTTGCTTGTCGGCGTGGGCTACCAGCGCGTCGCGGAACCATTCGCCGTCGTCCCAGGCTTTTACGCGCGTGCGCAGGCGCTCGCGGTTGCAGGGGCCGTTGCCCTTGAGGACGTTGTGGAATTCGCTCCAGTCGATCTCGCCGAATTCGTAGTGGCCGGTTTCGGCGTTCCACTTGAGGTCCGGGTCCGGAATCGTGAGGCCGAGGTATTCGGCTTGCGGCACGGTCTGGTCGACCATGCGCTGGCGCAGCTCGTCGTTCGAGAACAGCTTGATGCGCCACTGGGTCGACTGCGCGCTGTTGACCGATTCGGCGTCCGACGGGCCGAACATCATGAGCGATGGCCACCACCAGCGGTTCAGCGCATCCTGCGCCATCGCCCTCTGCTCGGGCGTGCCCTTGGCCAGGCTCATCATGATGTCGTAGCCCTGGCGCGCGTGGAAGGACTCTTCCTTGCAGACGCGGATCATGGCACGCGAGTACGGGCCATAGGAGCAGCGGCAGAGCGGGATCTGGTTGATGATGGCCGAACCGTCGACCAGCCAGCCGATCGCGCCCATGTCGGCCCAGCTCAGGGTGGGATAGTTGAAGATGCTCGAGTACTTGGCTTTGCCCGAATGCAGGGCGGCGAGCAGCTCGTCGCGCGAGACGCCCAGGGTTTCGGCGGCGCTGTACAGGTAGAGGCCGTGGCCGGCTTCGTCCTGGATCTTCGCCAGCAGCACCGACTTGCGCTTCAGGGTCGGCGCGCGCGTCACCCAGTTACCTTCCGGCAGCTGGCCGACGATCTCGGAGTGCGCGTGCTGGGAGATCTGGCGGATCAGCGTCTTGCGGTAAGCCTCGGGCATCCAGTCCTTCGGCTCGATCTTCACGCCCGCGTCGATACGGGCCTGGAATGCCTGTTCCTCGGCACTCATGTCTTCCTGCGTCTGGACCTTTTTCAGCCCGGTTTCCACCATCTGCGCGTACATATCAGTCTCCCGTTGCAAACATCACCCGGAGATAATACGATACAGAATTCGAGATGTACACCGAAATTTTGAATCATATTGAGCAAGGCGGAGTGACGGGATCTGCATGAAACAACTGACCAGCCATGAGTGGATCGGCCACTTCCTCTCGCTTGAGCCACCACGCTCGAAGTCGCTCGTGATGACGGTGATGGGCGACGCGATCGCGCCGCACGGCGGTGCCGCCTGGCTGGGCAGCCTGATCGAATTGCTGGCCCCGCTCGGCGTCACCGACCGGCTGGTGCGCACCAGCGTGTTTCGCCTGGTGCAGGAAGGCTGGCTGACGGCCAGCCGCGAGACCGGCGCAGCCGCTACGCCTTCGACGCCGCCTCGCTGCCGCGCTTCCAGCGCGCCGACCGCCGCATCTACGCCCCGCCCGGCCTGCACTGGAATGGACGCTGGACGCTGGTATTGGCGCCCAACGGCAGCATCGATGGCGACCTGCGCACGGCGGTGAGGAAAGAACTCGAGTGGGAAGGCTTTGCGATGCTGGGGCCGGGCATGCTGGCCCACCCGGCGGCCGCTCCCGAGGCGCTGCATGATGCCCCTGGAGCGCACCGGGGCGCAGGGCAAGGTGTTCGTGCTCGACGCCGGCGAACTCCCCAAGGCTGGCTCGCGTCCGCTGGGCGAGCTTGTCGGCGAAGGCTGGAACCTGACCGCGGTGGCGCAGAGCTATCGCGATTTCGTCGACGGGTTCACGCCGCTCCTGGCCCAGCTGGCCGAGGAGCCGGCCGTGGCACCGGAGGCGGCCTTCGCGATTCGTTCGCTCTTGATTCACGCGTACCGGCGCCTGCAGCTGCACGATCCGCTGCTGCCGATCGAGTTGCTGCCCCAGCCGTGGCCGGGGTCCGATGCGTACGAGGTGGCGCGGGCGATTTATCTGCTCGTGTACGCGCAGGCGGAGCTGCATATCGATGCGGTGCTGCGGCGCGAGGATGCGACGGCACCGGCGGCGGACGATGCGTTCTATCAGCGGTTTGGGGGATTGCGGTGAGTGCGCCAACGATCAGCGGGTGAGACGGCGTGGGCTCAAGAGCCCACCCTACGTATCGCTGGTTTCGTAGGGTGGAGTCGCATTGAAGCCCCCGGCTTCAATGCCCCACGCGGTATCATCGGCTGGTCATCGGCAACGCGAATACGACGACGATCAGGCTGCATACCCCTTTTCCAACATTCGAAACCGGTTATCATCTCTTCTTTACTTCTTGCCATCCACAGGACACCCCATGTCTATCAAGATCAGCAGCCAGTTCGACGCCGGCGCCATCGAGATCGTGAACGCCACGAGCGCGAACGCCATCGACCTGAACATCCGCTCCGACTCGCACGCCGACATCACCCAGTGGTTCTACTTCCGCCTGCAGGGCGCCGCAGGTGAGCCCTGCACGATCCGCCTGCTCAACGCCGGCCAGGCAGCGTACCCAAAAGGCTGGGAAGACTACAACGCGATGGCCAGCTACGACCGCATCAACTGGTTTCGCGTGCCGACCTCGTTCGACGGCCAGGTCTTGACGATCGAGCACACCCCGGGCATGGACAGCGTCTACTACGCCTACTTCGAGCCCTACTCGTGGGAGCGCCATCTCGAGCTGCTCGACCGCGCGCAGATGAGCGAGCACGTGCGCATGCTCGACCTCGGCTCCACCGTCGACGGCCGCGACCTGAACATGCTGGTGATCGGCGAACCCGGCGCAGGCAAGAAAAAAGTCTGGGTCATCGCGCGCCAGCACCCGGGCGAGACGATGGCGGAATGGTTCGTCGAAGGGATGCTCGACGCCCTGCTCGATCCGGCCCACCCGTTTGGCCGCCAGCTGCTGAACGAAACGGTGTTCTACGTGGTCCCGAACATGAACCCGGACGGCTCGGTGCGCGGCAACCTGCGCACGAATGCGGCCGGCGCCAACCTGAACCGCGAGTGGCTCAACCCCACCATGGAGCGCAGCCCGGAAGTCTTCCTGGTCAAGCAGAAGATGCATGAAACCGGCGTCGACCTGTGCCTGGACGTGCATGGCGACGAAGGCCTGCCGTATGTGTTCGTGGCCGGCAGCGAATCCCTGCCGAACTTCACGCCCGAGCAGGCCGCCGCGCAGAAGCGTTTCAGTGACGACTTCAAGATCGCCAGCCCCGACTTCCAGGACGTGCACGGCTACGGCGAATCGCCCTACACCGAAGAGACGCTGACCATGGGTTCGCCCCACATCACCCACGCCTTCGGCTGCCTGTCGCTGACCCTCGAGCTGCCGTTCAAGGACAACGCCAACGACCCGGACCCGCAGGTGGGCTGGGATGGCGCCCGCAGCGCACGCCTGGGTGCCGCCGTGCTGCAGCCGGTGCTGCAGTCGATCCGGGCCCTTCAATAAGGTCCCTGCCCCGCTCCGGCGGGGCTTTTTTCTTTCAGGGAGTCACAACATGAGTATCTTCGCCGCACCCGTCTTCGACGCCACCGTTGTCTACCAGGGCCAGGAAATGTTCAAGGGCCAGGGCGCCGCCCGCATGTGGGCGGAAAAAGTCGCCAAGGAACTCAAGACCGAGATCACGGTCGAGAAGATCGGCACCGGCTGGGTCCTGCGCGGCCAGGTCGACGGCCAGGACGTCACCTGGGGCATCTACGGCCAGCGCCTGAGCCGGATCGAAGCGGCCTGAGCATTTTCCTGCAGCGCGATCTTGCACAATGGCACGCGCCTACTCCGTTCGAACCGCACTATAATCGGTATTTATTGCGCCTTGCATAGGGCGCCACACAACCGGTCGGCTCGACGGCGCCCGCATCAGGAGCGTGGTCGCGGCTGCCCCGCATATACCGATAGGCCGCTTCATGACTTCCGATTCCTCCACCCGCCCCGTCGCCCTGACCGGCCCACGCATATCCAGCGGCATTGCCGGCCTCGACGATATCCTGGGCGGTGGCCTGACGCCGCAGCGCGTCTACCTGGTCGAAGGCACGCCGGGCACCGGCAAGACCACACTCGGGCTGCAATTCCTGCTCGACGGCGCGGCCCGGGGCGAAAGCGGCCTGTACATCACCTTGTCGGAAACCGCGGCCGAATTGCGGGCGGTGGCGGCCAGCCACGGCTGGTCGCTCGATGCGCTTGAAATCTATGAACTGGCCAGCGACGACATGCTCGACATGGATTCCCAGCAGTCGGTATTCCACCCCTCGGAAGTCGAGCTCGGCGAAACGACGCGCAACGTGATGGACCAGGTCGACCGCATCAAGCCGGCGCGCGTGGTGTTCGACAGCATGTCGGAAATGCGCCTGCTCGCGCAAAACGCCTTGCGTTACCGGCGCCAGATCCTGGCCCTGAAGCAGTTTTTCGCTTCCCGCGCCTGCACCGTGCTGCTGCTCGACGACAAGACCGCGCAGAACGACCAGCACCTGCACAGCATCGCCCACGGCGTCATCAGCCTCGAACAGATCGCCAAGGAATTCGGCAAGGAGCGCCGCCGCGTCAACATCGTCAAGATGCGCGGCATCCGCTTCCGCGGCGGCTACCACGACTACAGCCTCGACACCGGCGGCATCACCATGTTCCCGCGCCTGGTGGCGTCCGAGCACATGGGCGACTTCGCGCCGCTCGTCAGCCCCAGCGGATCGCGCAGTTTCGACGCCCTGCTCGGCGGCGGCCTGGTGCGCGGCACGAATACCCTGATGGTCGGGCCGTCCGGCATCGGCAAGACCACCTTGTCGGTGCGCTGCCTGCTGGCAGCGCTGGAACGCGGCGAGAAGGCCTCGCTCTACCTGTTCGACGAGGGACTGGGCACGCTGTTCGCGCGCAGCGCCGCGCTCGGCATGGATTTGCGTCCCTACGCCGAGTCCGGCCAGCTGCGCATCCACCATATCGATCCGGCCGAGCTGTCGCCGGGCGAGTTCGCCCAGATGCTGCGCGACGCCGTCGAGCAGGGCGCGGTGCGCTTCATCGTCATCGACAGCCTGAATGCCTACCAGCAGGCGATGCCGGGCGAGCAGTACCTGACGCTGCAGATGCACGAACTGCTGTCCTACCTGAACCAGCAGGGCGTGACGACGGTGCTCGTGCTGGGCCAGCATGGCCTGATCGGCGAGGTGCGTACCGATGTCGACCTGAGCTACCTGTCCGACACCACGGTCCTGATGCGCTTTTTCGAATCGAACGGCCGCCTGCGCCGCGCCATTACCGTCATCAAGAGCCGCACCGCGACGCACGCGCTGACCATCCACGAACTGCAGCTCGGCGAGGACGGCGTGCGCATCGGCGAAGCGCTGGTGGGCTTCGAGGGCGTGCTCACCGGCCTGCCGAGCTACCGCGGCGCGACGCCGATGATGTCCACCGCTGCCGATGACCTCCAGTAATACCTTGGAAGAACGCGTGCTGGTATTTGCGCCGCGCGGGCGCGACGCCGAGGTCATATGTTCGGTCCTGGGGCCCGACGGTTTCGCCTGCGAAACGGCAAGCGGCTTCGACGCGTTCGTGGCCCACATCGAAGCTGGCGCCGGCGCTGCCATCGTGGCCGAGGAAGCGCTCGATGGCGCCGACCTGGGACGCCTGCGCGCCTGGCTCGACGGCCAGCCGCCCTGGTCCGATTTCCCCTTCATCGTTCTGCTGGGCAAAGCGATCGGCCTGGCTGCGAACGGCGCCCGCGAGCGCATCGGCGAGCTCGGCAACGTGATCCTGCTGGAACGCCCGCTCAACGCCCAGACCCTGCGCAGCGCGGCAGCCTCGGCCCTGCGCGCACGGCGCCGCCAGTACCGGGCGCGCGACGTGCTGGCCGACCGCGAACGCACCGCCGCCAGCCTGCGCCAGAGCCAGGAAGCGCTGGTGCAGCTGAACGAAACGCTGGAACTGCGCATCGAGGAACGCACCCGCGCGCTGGCCGGCGCCAACGACCGCCTGATGAACGAAGTCATCGAACGCGAGCGGGTGCAGCAGGCGATGGTGCAGCTGCAGAAGATGGAAGCGATCGGGCGCCTGACCGGCGGCATCGCCCACGACTTCAACAACCTGCTCAACGTCGTGCAAGGCAGCATGGACCTGATCCTCATGATGTCGAAGGACGAGATCGCCAGGCAGCGCGCCGAGGTGGCACGCCGTGCCTGCCAGCGCGGCGCCAAGCTCACCAGCCAGCTGCTGGCCTTCTCGCGCAACCAGACCCGGACCTGCGCCCGATCGACGTCGGCACGCTGTTCGAGGGCGTGCGCGAGCTGGTGACGGCGTCGCTGGGCTCGAGCATCGCCCTGCATTTCGACGCCGAGACCGACTGCGGCGTGATGGCCGACGCGAACCAGATGGAAATGGCCCTGCTGAACCTGGCCATCAACGCGCGCGATGCCATGCCCGGCGGCGGCAGCCTGGCCTTCCACGCGGGAGCGGCGAAAGCGCCGGCCGGCCTGCTGCCCGACGGCAACTACGTGCGCATCGCCGTGGTCGACAGCGGCGAAGGCATGCCGCCGGAACTGGTGGCACGCGTGTTCGAGCCCTTCTTCACGACCAAGGGCGTGGGCAAGGGAACGGGCCTGGGCTTGTCCCAGGTGTATGGCATGGCCCAGCAATCGGGCGGCGCCGCGCGCATCCTGAGCGAACCGGGACGCGGCACCACGGTGGAAATCTGGCTGCCCGCCGCCGGCTGCAGGGAAGAAACCGCTTTAGCGCCGGTGCCGGCCGTGGATGCGGCGCCGCCACCGCAGGTACGCATCCTGGTGGTCGAGGACGACGATTCCGTCCGTCAGTCGGTGGTGGAATCGCTCGAGGCACTCGGCCACACGGTGGCACAGGCGCCGGACGGCGAAGCCGGACTGCGCATGCTGACCCAGCTGCGGCCCGACCTGATCATCACGGATTACCTGATGCCGGGCATGACGGGGGCGGAACTGGTGAAGCGCGCACGCGAGCACTTGCCGGACGTGCCGATGATCATCGCCACGGGCTACGCCGACATGAAGGCGATCGAACAGGTCATTACCGAGGACATGCTGCTGCGCAAACCGTTTGCGCTGGCGGAGCTGGCGACGACGGTGGAGCGGGCGCTACAGAAACTGCCGGCCTGAGGTTTTCGAAAAGCGGGAGGCCGCTCGTAGGGTGGGCGGGGCCGCCGAGGCGCGCCGTGGTGAAGCCGTGATTGCGGCCATTGGCCTCAATTACCCCGCGCGGAACCATGATCAAGGTGAGCGCTTAACGGACATGACGATCTTCGCACAAACTTTCAGCTAACAATTAGCATCATTCCGAGTGGGCACCCTGTGCCTCGGCGGCCCCGCCCACCCTAGGGACCGCTGTCAGGTTGGCCGCGAACAATTACAGCTGCACGCCCAAATGTTGCTTGACCCAGGCGTGCGCATCCTCGACGGTATCGAAGTGGACGGTGGCAATGACCGTCTTGTCGCTCGCCAGGCAGCTGGCGTAGACGCGCTTCTCGTCAGCCGAGCTGAGCAGGTCGGACTGCGGCGACAGCTCGACCGAGGCCACCAGGTCCAGGTTCAGCAGCTGGGCCTTCTTCGGGTTGTTTTCCTTATCGATGCGAACGAATTTGCTCATGCTTTCCTTGGCTGAAACACTGTAGATAGTTCAGTTACCTGCGACGACCATTTTCTCGATCAGGATCGATCCGACCGTCTTGTTGCCACGGTTGAGCACGTCGTTGCCGACGGCAACGATTTGCTGGAACATCTCGCGCATGTTGCCGGCGATCGTGACTTCCTCGACCGGATACTGGATGACGCCATTCTCGACCCAGTAGCCCGAGGCGCCGCGCGAATAGTCGCCCGTGACATAGTTTACGCCCTGCCCCATCAGCTCCGTTACCAGGAGGCCGGTGCCCATCTTGCGCAGCATGCCCTCGAAGTCGTCGGCCAGCTTCGTTTCATCGGAGGTGATGGTGAGATTATGCGAGCCGCCGGCATTGCCCGTAGTTTGCATGCCGAGCTTGCGCGCCGAATACGAGGACAGGAAATAACCCTGCAGCACGCCATCGGCTACCACCTTGCGCCGCACCGTGCGCACGCCTTCCTCGTCGAAGGGCGAGGAGCCGACTTCGCCGATCACGTGCGGGTCTTCGAGGATCTGGATATGGCTCGGGAAGACTGGTTTACCGAGCGTATCGAGCAGGAAGCTCGACTTGCGGTAGAGCGAGCCGCCCGAGGTGGCCTGGACAAACGCGCCCAGCAGGCCGGCCGCCAGCGGCGCTTCGAACAGCACCGGGCAGGTGCGGGTATCGAGTTTACGCGCGTTCAGGCGTGCCAGGGCACGTTCGGCGGCATAGCGCCCCACGGCTTCCGGTTTGGCCAGCTTTTTCGGGTCGCGCGCCGAGGTGTACCAGTCGTCGCGCTGCATCTTGTTGCCCTTGCCGGCGATCGGCGCCACGGACAAGGTGTGGCGCGAGAACGGGTAGCCGCCGATGAAGCCGCGCGTATTGGCCGCGACGAAATGCGACTGCTGCACGTAGACGTTGGCGCCTTCGCTGTTGGTGATGCGCGGGTCGACTTCGAAAGCGGCGTTCTCGCAGCGCTGCGCCAGCTCCACCGCTTCCTCGGTCGTGATCTGCCAGGGGTAGCACAGGCGCAGGTCGCGCGGGTTCATCTCCAGCATGTCGGCGTCGGGCAGGCCCGCCGCTTCGTCCTCGGCGGTGAAGCGGGCGATGTTCCAGGCCGCTTCGACGGTGGCGCGCAGCGAGGCTTCGGAAAAATCGGAGGTGCTGGCGTTGCCGCGGCGCTGGCCGGCATAGACGGTGACGCCGATGCCCTTGTCCTTGTTCTGTTCGATGGTCTCGATCTTGCCACGACGTACTCCGACCGACAGCCCGCTGCCCTCGCTGACTTCCACCGAAGCATCGGTGGCGCCCTCTTCGCGGGCAAAGGCCAGCACCTTACGCGCAAGCTCTTTCAGCTGGTCCTGGGTGTGGGTAAAAACGGAGTCGTTCATGTGTGTTTTTCGTAGCGAGCCCTAAAACAGTTATCATAGCAGCCGTTTACTGTTTTTACTGATCGGCCCCGTGCCAATCGGATCATCCATACCATGCCTAATCCAAACCGCGGCTCAGTGGGCTTCCAGTCCAGCGAATTCGAGCAAGAATACGAGCGTCCTTCCAAGTCCGAGCTGAAGCGCCAGTCGGACGAGCTGCAAAAGCTCGGCGCCCAGCTCATCGCCGAGCCCCGCGACCGCGTCAAGCGCGTGCCGATGCCCGACGAGGTCAAGGACGCGATCCTGATGTGCCAGACCATCACCAACCACGAGGGCCGGCGCCGCCAGTTGCAGTATGTCGGCAAGATGATGCGTACCCTCTCGGAAGAGGAAGTGGCCGTCATCAAGCGCACCATCGACAGCTGGAAAGGCGCCTCGAAGGCCGAGACGGCCGCGCTGCACGCGCTGGAACGCCGCCGCGAAAAGCTGCTCACCGACGACAAGGCCCTGACCGCGCTGCTGGAAGAGCACCCGGAACTGGACGTGCAGCAGCTGCGCACGCTGATCCGCAATGCGCGCAAGGAACAGGCCGAATCGAAGCCGCCGAAGGCCTATCGCGAACTGTTCCAGATCCTGAAGGACCTGGGCAAGCAGGCCAAGCCGGCGGCTGGCGAAGACGACGCGGATGACGAGTCCGTTGACGATGAGCCTGCGGACGAGTAAGGAGGTGCCCCTTGTCATCGGCCTGGTCTCGGTCTCGGACCGCGCCAGCGGCGGCGTATACGAGGACAAGGGCATTCCTGCGCTGCAGGACTGGCTGGCCTCGGCCATCACCACGCCGTATCGCATCGAGGCGCGCCTGATTCCCGACGAGCGCGCGCAGATCGAGCAGACCCTGGTCGAATTGGTCGACGTGGCCGGCTGCCACCTGGTGCTCACCACCGGCGGCACCGGCCCGGCGCGGCGCGACGTCACGCCCGAGGCCACGCTCGCTGTCGGCACCAAGGAGATGCCCGGCTTCGGTGAGCAGATGCGCCAGATCAGCTTGAAATTCGTGCCGACGGCGATCCTGTCGCGCCAGGTCGCGGTGATCCGCGAGACGCCCCAGCACGCGGCGCTGATCATGAACCTGCCGGGCCAGCCAAAGGCGATCAAGGAAACACTGGAAGGCTTGAAAGACGCCGATGGCAAGGTGGTCGCCGGCGGCATCTTCGCTGCCGTCCCCTACTGCATCGACCTGATCGGCGGACCGTACATGGAAACCAATCCGGCCGTGAGCCAGGCCTGGCGCCCGAAGAACGCGCAGCGCCCGGCCACGCCCACACCACAGGACAACGCATGAGCGAACTGCTGCAAAACATCGAAATCGACACCGCGCCGAATCCAACGGCCGCGATCATCTGGCTGCACGGCCTGGGCGCCGACGGCAACGACTTCGTGCCGCTGGTGCGCGAGCTCGCTTTGCAAGGCATGCCCGGCATCCGTTTCGTGTTCCCGCACGCGAAGACGATTCCCGTGACCGTCAACGGCGGCTACGTCATGCGCGCCTGGTACGACATCACAGGTGCCGAACTGACCCGCCGCGAAGACGAAGCCGGCCTGCGCAATTCGCAGCGCGACGTCGAGGCGCTGATCGCACGCGAAAAGGCGCGCGGCATCCCGGCCTCGAAGATCATCCTGGCGGGCTTTTCGCAAGGCTGCGCGATGACGCTGCAGACGGGCTTGCGCCACCCGGAAAAGCTGGCCGGCATGCTCTGCCTGTCGGGCTACCTGCCGCTGCACACCCACGTGCCGCACGAGCGCACCGAAGAAAGCATCGACACCCCGATCTTCATGGCGCACGGCCGCCAGGACCACGTGGTGCCTTTCCTGCGCGCCGAGCAGTCGCGCGACGTGCTCAAGGGACTCGGCTACCATATCGAATGGCACGAATACGCGATGCAGCATTCGCTGTGTTTCGAGGAAGTCCAGGACATTTCAGCCTGGCTGCGTAAAGTACTGGCCTGAGCTACAACCACCGGGAGCCGCGGCTCCCGTTTTCATTTGGAGGTCCGACATGGCCAAGAAAGAAGAACTCGACGAAGAAACCCTGGCACTGATCAACTGGTGCATCGAGGTTGAAAAGCATCTGGTCGCCGGCGGCGCGACGCAGGAACAGGCGCAGGAGCATATCGAGGAGCAGGTCGAGTGGTTCACCGACCTGTTCTACGATGGCTTGACGCCGGAAGAGGCTGCCAAGGAAGCGCTGGCCTGATGGCGGCGGACTCGGGATCGCTGAGCCGCGGGCAAAGCTTCGCGGTGGTGGCGCTGTGCGCCATGGTCGTGCTGGCGGTGCCCCTGTACGTGCTCGTCGGCTTCCTGACCGCACCGCTCGGGCTGGGCGTGATCATGCTGGTCAACGACAGCCCCTGGGTATTGAACCTGTACCCCTTCATCTTCGCGGGGAAGATGCATAGCGCGAACAGCGCCAGTTTTTTCCTGGGCAATACGATCGGCTACCTGCTGACCCTGGTGCAGTGGGTGGTGCTTGCCGGGCTGTTCGCACGGCGCGTGGACGACACCTGGCCTCGCGGCAAGATCCTGGGCCAGGCCGCTATCCTGGTCGCGGCAGTGGCCATCGCCAGCTGGATCGTCCTGCATCTGCTGGGCATGCAGGCCGTGTGGACCCAAGGCGCACATACCTGAACGCAGGGCCGCATTTGCCTGGACAATCAAAAAGAGCGGCAATGCCGCTCTTTTTTGCTGCTGCCCCTTACGCCTTCTCGCGGCGCTTGCGCGACGCCATCCCCGCACCGAGCAGGGCTGCGCCGAACAGCGCCAGCGAAGCCGGTTCCGGCACCTCGGCCTCGCGGCCCAGCTTCAGCTGGCCATTGCTACCCAGGAAAAAATACTCTTGCGGCTTGTTGCGGTAGGTGCCGCCCTTGCAGCCCGGCCCCGTGAAACCGCCGAACTGGCAAGCCACTTCGTTCACCAGGCGCGTGCCTGGCTTGCTGACCGTATTGGCATTGGTAAAGGCGAACGACAGGATGGAATCGGCCGACAGGTCGTGGCCGTTGCGGTCGAAGAAATAACCGCTGTCGAGCATGCCTGGCGCTGCCTGCGCGAAGACACTCACCTGGCCATTGTTGGTCGGGCTGCCGCTGGCATCGACCAGGCCGCCACCGCCGAAGACGGTGAACTCGGCGATCACATTGCCGAGGTTGGCACCAAAGTAACCCTGGGTACTGCCGTACTGGCCAGCGGTCGGGTTCTGGTACAGGCGGATGGTGCCGCCCGTGAAGCTGAAGGCGCCGTTGAAGTCGCCGCTGCCGACGGCCTCGAAGGTGGCCGTGATATTGCCTCCAAGGTAGTTAATCGGGAACAGTTTTCCATTGCTGTCGGCCTGGGTGATATTGAATACGGCCGTTTCCTTGAACGAGAAGGAGGTACCGCCCGTCGCTTTGAGCTCGATGAATGCGTTGCCGTTGACATCCAGGTATTCATTGATGGCTTGACCGCCAGTAAAACCGGTGCCGGACGGATTGAAGACCCAGCCGTTCAGGAGCGGGGCGGCCATGGCCGCGGTGGTGGAACAGCATGCAAGGACCGCGCTACAGATAAGTTTCTTCATGAATTTCATCGTTAATCTTTCGCAAGTTGATCGTGGTCTGACTGACAGCCAGCCCTGCTACTTACGCAAGTGCTGTGGCGGCAAAATGTTCGCTTTGCAGTCAAGAACTTGTTTTCGCAACGAGAGACGAGGACAAACGGTGTCAGGAAGACCGATAACTTCTGGTATCCACCATCCGCACACTCATGGTTTCATTAGAATACCTATTTCGCCTTTGTGCTATGCAAGGTGGGAGGTTTCCAAGTTTTGGCGAAAAAGCGAACGAGAGTGTGGCAAGGGAACGACACGCCGCCTTGCCTTCCTGCAACTGAGGCCTACTCGGGCAAGGGCATCGCGCTCGACACCGGGATTTCGGTCTGGGCCGTGTTCATGACCATGGCCAGGAAGGTGTAGTAGCCGTTCAGGCCCATCAGGTCGACCACGCCCTGCTCGCCGAACAGGGCGACCGCCTGCGTGTAGGTGCGGTCCGAGACCTGCTTGTTCTGGTGCAGTTCGATGCAGAAGTCGTGCACGACCGATTCGTCGACCAGCATGCCGTCCGGGCGCTGGCGCTGCCCGATCGCACTGATCACGTCCGGGGGTATTCCGACCTGGGCCGCGATCGGCGCGTGGATCGCCCATTCGACACCCTGGTTCCATTGGCGTGCCGTGATCAGGATCACGAGCTCGGACAGGCGTACCCCGATGGCGCTGCGGTAGCGCAGGTATTCGCCCATGCGCTGGGCATTTTCCAGCAGTTCGGGACTGCGCAGCAAGGGCACGAAGGGGCCATAGAGGGCACCCCGCGGCCCTTCGATCACGGCCTGGGCGGCGCGGCGCTGGGCTTCGGTCAACTGGTCCGGCGGAATCGGGCGGAGGCGATCGGTCATGTCAGCGTCGCGGAAATGTCGAGACGGAAAAATATTCGCACAGCTTCCGTGAAAGATCAAAGGAATCCCGTCCCCCCACCATTATTGTCGAACGTCAACTTCCGCGATCACTCCTCTCCCCTATTTCCACCGGAGGCCCATGCCATGAGCTACATCATCCACCGCAGCCTGCGCCAGACGCCGCCTGTCGCCGTGCGCGCCAGCGGCGTGACAGTCTTCGACAGCACCGGCAAGGCCTATCTTGACGCCAGCGGCGGTGCGGCCGTGTCCTCGCTCGGGCACGGGCATCCCGACGTCATCGCAGCCATGCACCGCCAGATCGACCGCTGCGCGTATGCGCATACGGCCTTCTTCACCACGGAAGTGGCCGAAGAACTGGCGGAACGGCTGGTGGCGAATGCCCCTGCCGGGATGGAGGCCGTGTACCTGGTCTCGGGCGGTTCGGAGGCGATGGAGACGGCGCTGAAGCTGGCGCGCCAGTACTTCGTCGAGGGCGGAGAACACCGGCGCTCGGTCTTCATCGCGCGCCGCCAGAGCTATCACGGCAACACGCTCGGCGCCCTCGCCGTCGGTGGGAACGAGTGGCGCCGCAAGCCGTTCGCCCCGCTGCTGATGGACGTGCCGCGGGTGGCGCCCCTGCTACGAGTACCGCGACCGCCTCGCCCACCAGTCGCAGGATGCCTACACGGCGGCCCTGCTCGACGAACTCGAGACGGCGATCATCGCCGCCGGGCCGGAGAACGTCATCGGCTTCGTCGCCGAGCCGGTGGTGGGCGCGACCGGCGGCGCCATCCCGCCCACGCCGGGCTACTTCCGGGGCGTGCGCACCATCTGCGACCGCCACGGCATCCTGTTCATCGCCGACGAAGTCATGTGCGGCATGGGCCGCACCGGCAGCATGTATGCGATCGAGCAGGACGGCGTGGCGCCCGACATCATCACAGTTGCCAAGGGACTGGGGGCGGGCTACCAGCCGGTGGGCGCGGTGCTGGCGCAGGGGCGATCGTCGAGCGCCTGCGCCACGGCAGCGGCGCTTTCCTGCACGGGCACACGTATATCGGCCACCCGGTGGCGGCAGCGGCGGCGCTGGCGGTGCAGCAGGTGATCGCGCGCGACGGCCTGCTCGCGCAGGTGCGGCAGCGCGGCGCGACCTTGCGGCGCATGCTGGGCGATGTCTTCGGCAAGCATCCGCACGTGGGCGACATCCGCGGACGCGGGCTGTTCGTCGGGATCGAGCTGGTGCAGGACCGGGCCAGCAAGGAGCCGTTCGCGCCGGCACGCAAGCTGCACGCGGCGATCAAGGCGGAAGCGATGGCGCGCGGGCTGATGGTGTATCCGATGGGCGGGACGATCGACGGCCAGCGCGGCGATCATGTGCTGCTGGCGCCGCCGTTCATCGTGACGGCGGGCGAGTTGTCGGAGATGGTGGCGCGGCTGGCGGAGGCGGTAGATGCGGCGGTGAAGGCGTAGGGTGTGCGGCTCGACCCATACATTTGAACACACGCTGCGTGTGCGCCGCCCACGCGTTCAACGGTCCTGCGAACAGTTGCGGCACTCATCCGTTCGTTGAACGCGTGTGCGGCGCATGCGTCGCGTAAATTCAACAGGTACAGGTGGAGCCGCACACCCTACGGCATACGCAGGCACGATGCGGTCTTTCAGCGTGGGCACGGGGCGCCCACCCTACGCCTGATCGCGCCTATTTCGGAAACGCCACCACTTCCGCCTGCTGTTCGCCCAGCCCCGCAATCCCCAGCCGCAGCTTGTCGCCCTTTTTCAGGAAACGCTGCGGGCTGCGGCCCATGCCGACGCCCGGCGGGGTGCCGGTGGTGATGATGTCGCCCGGCTCCAGGGTCATGAAGCGCGAGACGTAGCTGACGATCTGCGCCACCGTGAAGATCATCTTCGACGTGTTCCCGGTCTGCATGCGCTTGCCGTTCAGTTCCAGGTAGAGGTCGAGGTCCTGCACGTCGTAGATCTCGTCGCGCGTGACGAGGAAGGGGCCGACTGGACCGAAGGTGTCGCAGCCTTTGCCCTTGTCCCACTGCGAACCCATCTCGAACTGGAAGGCGCGTTCCGATACGTCGTTCACCACGCAGTAGCCCGCCACGAACTTCAGGGCCTCTTCTTCGCTGACGTATTGCGCGCGGGTGCCGATCACGACCCCGAGTTCGACTTCCCAGTCGGTCTTTTTCGAGCCTTGCGGCAGGCGGATCGGATCGTCCGGGCCGTTCAGGCAGCTGGTCGCCTTGGTAAAGAAAACCGGTTCAGGCGGCACGGCGGCGCCGGTTTCGGCGGCGTGGTCGGCATAGTTCATGCCGATGCCGATGAACTTGCCGACGCGCGCCACCGGCACGCCCAGGCGCGGCGTACCGCGCACCAGCGGCAGCGTCTTCGCGTCGATCTTGGCGAGTTTACGCAGCGCGCGCTCATTCAGGGCCGCGGCATCGATATCGTCGATGACGCCGGACAGGTCGCGCAGGCGCCCTTCTTCATCGAACAGGCCCGGTTTTTCCTTGCCCGGGCGGCCATAGCGTACCAATCTCATGCGTTTTTCCTGTCATCGTGAAAGGCCGTCATGATACCAAGGCTGCGCCTTATTGGGCCGCAGCGGCGCGCACGCGCCAGACCACGTTGCCGACATCGTCGGCCACCAGCAGCGCGCCGCGCTTGTCGATGGCCACGCCGACCGGGCGGCCGAGCGCGTTGCCGCCGGCGTCGACGAAACCGGTCAGCACCTCGACCGGCTTGTCGCTTGGATTACCGTTCGCGAAGGGCACGTAGACGACGTTATAGCCCGACAGCGGCTTGCGGTTCCAGGAGCCGTGCTGGCCGATGAAGGCGCCGTTCGCGAATCGCGGCCCGAGCTGGGCGCCGCTGGCAAACGAGAGTCCGAGCGCAGCCACGTGGGCGCCGAGGGCATAATCCGGTGCGGTGGCTTTGGCCACCAGGTCCGGGCGCGGCGGTTTCACCCGTTCGTCGACGTGCTGGCCATAATAGCTGTAGGGCCAGCCGTAGAAGGCGCCCTCCTTCACCGAGCTCAGGTAGTCGGGTACGAGGTCGCTGCCGATCTCGTCGCGCTCGTTCGCCACCGTCCACAGCACGCCGGTCTGCGGTTCCCAAGCCAGGCCGTTCGGGTTGCGCAGGCCGGACGCGAACAGGCGCGTCGCGCCGCTGTTGACATCCACTTCGAGGATGGCGGCGCGATTGACCTCGTTCTCCATGCCGTTTTCGCCGACATTGCTGTTCGAGCCGACGGTGGCATACAGCTTGCTGCCATCGCGGCTGGCGAGGATGTTCTTGGTCCAGTGGTGGTTGATCCCGGACGGCAGTGCCGCCACCTGCTGCGGCGTGTCCGTGATTTCGGTGGCGCCTTCCTTGTAGGGCACGCGCACGATGGCGTCGGCGTTCGCCACGTACAGCGTGTCGCCGACCAGGGCCATGCCGAAAGGCGAATGCAGGCCTTTCATGAAGACGCCGCGGGTTTCGGCCACGCCGTCGCCATCGCTGTCGCGCAGCAGGGTGATGCGGTCGGCGCTGGGCACGCCGGCCCCGGCCTTGGCCATGACTTTCCCCATGATCCAGCCGCGGATGCCTTCGTTGCGCTTTCCTTCCTCGGGCGGCTTCGGCTTGTTCGATTCGGCCACCAGCACATCGCCGTTGGGCAGCACGTACAGCCAGCGCGGGTGATCGAGCCCGGTCGCCAGCGCGTTCACCGCCAGCCCGGCCGCGGCTTGTGGCTTGGCGCCGGCCGGCCAGCCCTTGGCGGGTGCGATGTGCACCGTCGGGATCAGGGTTTTATGGGGTTGCGGCAGCTGGGGATTCGGACCGATGCCGGCGCCGGCTGGCAGGGTGGATTTGTCGCCGCAGCCGGCAAGGACGAACAGCATGGCGGCGAGGATCGACGACGAATGAGGGCGCATGGGAGTCTCCTGGATCGGACGAGGCGATGCGACCGATTGTAGCAATAAAGTCAATACCGCCTCATCCGATACAAGCCGCTTCCCGTGCATGCACGCTGGCGCCCTAGGCCGGCGTATGCGCCTCCCCGCCCAGCTCTTCGCGCACGCTTTCAGGAGCCCCTGCGCCGCGCCGCGCCAGCAGGCATCGCCGCAGCCAGGCCAGCAGGCCGGGCAACTGCAGCAGCACCAGTGCCGCGAACGCAACCTGGTAAGCCAGCGCGGGATAATGCCCGCCGCCGTCCGGCTGCCAGCAGCCGACCACCAGCCCGAAACCCGCCTGCACCAGGAAGGCACCGACGAAAATCAGCAGGTTCAGGCAGGTAGCGGCGCGCCCGGTCAGTTCGCGCGGCATGCTCTGGGCGACGATCGCGTATTCGATGCCGGTGATCGTGCCCACCAGCGTGAAGAGCACCGAGAGCAGCTGGAAGCTCGGCTTGTAGCCGACCACGAAGGCAATCTGCACCAGCAGGAACAGGGCGACACCGATGCCGGCGACGTCGACCGGCTGCACGCCGCGCCGCCCTGCCCACTCGGTAATCATGCCGACCGCAATCGCGCCGAAGATGACGGCCGCCATGCCCAGATACAGCAGGTAGGCCACCGCATCGTTGGGAAAGCGTGCCACGTCGGACAGCCAGCGCCCGATCCACAGGCCCTGGATGCCGAAGAAAACGGCATGGGGAAGGAGCACCAGCGAGATCGTCGAGCGGAAAGCCGGCATCCGGTAGACGCTCAGGATCGAGGCGGCCAGGGGCTGCTTGCTGCTTGCCGGCGCGGTTGCGGGCGGGTGCGTCTTCGGCGTGATGAGCCAGATCAGCACCCCGCTGGCCGCGATCAGCAGGGCCAGCGCCACGAACAGGTCGCGCCAGTCGGTGTGCTGCAGCGCCATGCGCACCGGCATGGTGCTGGTGGCCGCGCCCAGTCCGCCGACGGCGATCAGGTAGCCATGCACCGAGGGCAGCTTGCGCGGCGCGATCCAGGTCGAGATGGCCTTCACCGCCGACATGAAGCAGCCGCCCAGGCCGCAGCCAAGCACGGCCCGCGCCAGCACCAGCTGCAGGAAGCTGCCGCCGCGCGCGAACAGCAGCGCGCCCGCCGCCGCCAGCAGCATCAGCACCAGCTGCACGCGGCGCGGCCCGTAGCGGTCGAGCGCGATCCCCACCGGCAGCTGCACCAGCGCAAACGCAAAGAAGAAAGCGCTGGTGAGCAGGCCCAGCTGCCCGGGCGTGAGCGCGAGAGAAGCGACCAGGTCGGGCGCCAGCACCGCGTTCACGTTGCGCAGCAGCGAGGACAGGTAGTGTCCGAGCGCGAACGGCAGGAACACGCAGGAGAAAACCGCCACGCCGGATAAGCGTGGCGAGTCGTGGTCGCCCATGACGCGCTATCAGGCGGCGCTGGGCTGGCTGTCGCTGGCGCGGCCGTCGTGCGTGCGCGCGGAGGCGATCGGAATCACCCGCCCGTGCGCTGCATGCTGGCCGGCGTCGCCGCCCTCTTCCTCGAAGAAGAACTTCTTGCGGCCGAACGCGGGTTTCAGGTGGTCGAGCCAGGTGGCGTCGGGATCGTATTTGGCGAAGAAGGGTTTGCGCACCCATTGCGGATTGCGGGCCTGCAGGAACTGCAGCGCGAACAGCTTTTCGCCGTTGATCGTCACCACGCCGTCGATCACGACCTTGCCGGGGAAGGCACTCATCGATGGCCCGCGCACGGTGCGCGACAGGCCCGACACCATCGAATAGGCCGACTGGAAGATCTCGTGGGCGCGGGCCAGCGGCAGCGCGAAATAATCGCTCGGGCCGGTGTCGCGCTCGACGAACATGTAGTACGGGATGGCGCCCAGGCGCACGCCAGTGGTCCACAGTTCGGCCCAGCTTTTCGGGTCTTCGTTGATGTGGCGGATCAGCGGGCCCTGCATGCGCAGCGTGGCGCCGGTACCGACGATGCGCTTCACGGCCTGCTGGGCGATCGGGTGGCGCAGTTCCACAGCGTGGTTGTAGTGGCCCATGATGGCGAGATTCTTGCCGGCCTTGACGACGCGTTCGAACAGGCGCAGCAGGTCATCGGAATCCTTGTCGGAGACGAAGCGCTGCGGCCAGTAGGCCACCGACTTGGTGCCGATGCGGATGTTCTGGATGTGCGCCAGCTCGGGCGCCAGCAGGGGTTCCAGGAATTCCGTCAGCGAGCGCGTATTCATGATCATCGGGTCGCCGCCGGTGATCAGCACGTCCGTCACCTCCGGCTGGCTGATGAGATACGACACCAGTTCGCCGCTTTCGCGCGCATCGAACTTCATGTCGTCCATGCCGACGAACTGCGGCCAGCGGAAGCAGAAGGTGCAATAGGCGTGGCAGGTCTGGCCCGAACTGGGGAAGAACAGCACGGTTTCCTTGTACTTGTGCTGCAGGCCGCGCAGGGGCGCGTCGTTCACGCGCGGCACGTTGTGGGTCATCTGGCCGGCCGGGTGCGGATTCATGCGCATGCGGATCTGGTGCACCAGTTTCGCAATGGCGGCATCGTCCTTCTTGTGCAGCACCAGGTCGCGCAGCTGCTCGTACTCGCGCGGGGGCAGCATGTCGCGGTGCGGGAAGGTCAGGCGGAAGATCGGGTCGTCGGGAATCCTGTCCCAGTCGATCAGCTGGTCGAGCACATATTCATTGACCCGAAACGGCAGTACGTGCGAGACGACCTGGGTTGCTTCCTGCAACTCGGGACTCATCCACTGCCACTGGCGTGCCAGGGCAATGGTCTGGCGCGTATACGGCTTGAACTTGGCGGGTGTCGATTCGATGGCGGTCACGGCATGCTCCTGGAAAGGAAAGATGGTGTGGTGAGGACGGCCAGCGAATTCTCGAAAAAGAAGTTCGCGGGCGGGAATCCATCTTAGGAAGCAGCCATCCCGCAAGAGTTGCACGCAATCAACAAAAGGAGTAAAGCTTTCCCAAAGGAACATATTCTTTGTGGAAAGACATGTGGCATGTTGTCGCCACCTTGCCCTGCGCCTTGCGCGCGATCAAATTGCCTGCTGGAAGTGGGCGTACATTCCTTAATGCACTTAAGCAAGTTTTACCCCATGCAGGTCTTACCGAAAGGATTTTCCATGAAGCTACTCGCCACTGCCACCGCCCTGTGCCTCGGACTCGCTTGCTCCGGTGCGTTGGCTAATGAACCGACCGAAAAAGACGCGATCGCCATGGCCGAACGCGGCGCCGCCCTGGTCAAGGCCAAGGGCAAGGATGAAATGATGAAGCGCATCAATGCCAAGGACCCGGACTTCGTCCAGGGCGAACTGTACGTCGACCTGCGCGACGTCAAGACCGGCATCGTGCTGGCGCATCCCTACAACCCGTCGATCGTCGGCAAGGACCTGGTCGACGTGCCCGATGCGAACGGCAAGAAATACCGCCGCGAGATCATCGAACTGGCCGCCGCCAAGGGCAAGGGCTGGGTCGACTACCAGTACAAGAACCCCACCACCGGCAAGATCGAGCCGAAGACCACCTACATCCTGCTGGTCGATGGCGTGGTGCTGGAAGCGGGCATCTACAAGAAGTAATCGACGCGGGTACCGGGCGGCTGCGGCCGCCCTTTTCTTTTGTATAGCTGGAGGTGGAGCATGCTGAAAAAACTACGGATCGGGCCGAAGCTGCTGCTGGCGCCGGGATTGGTGCTGGTGCTGCTGACGCTGCTCTCCGGCGCTGCCTACTACGGCATGGTGCGCCAGCATGCCTCGCTCGAGAACATGGTGCAGGTGCGCGCGGCGCGCTTGCAGGACACCGCGGACGTCGCCGGCGAAGCGAAATATGCGCACGCGAACATCTATCAGCTGCTGGCCTGGATCAGCGGCAGCTTTGCCAAGAACCGCCTCGACGCCCTGATCGCCGACATTGGCAAGAAGCACGGCGCGATCGCCACCCGGCTGGGAGACCTGGCCAAGGTGGCCGACCCGGCCGAGCGCAAGCTGATCGATGCGTCCAGCGCATCGCTGGCGGCCTACCGCAAGGCGGTACTGGAAACCATCGAGATGGCCCAGGTCGACCAGTCGATTGCCACCAACTCGATGCAGAAGGCCGAGAAGGACTTCGGCGTACTGAACACCCAGCTGGCGCAACTGGCCGCGCTGGAAACGCGCCTGAGCGAGGAAGCCTATGCCGCCGCCGGCGCCGAGTTCCGCACCTTCGGGGTGTCGATGGCGATACTGGTGCTGCTGTCGATCACGCTGTCGCTGGCCGTGACGATGCTGGTGCGGCGTGCCATGCTGGGCGATATCCGCGCCATCTCCGACGTGGTCGCCGAACTGGCCGAAGGCCGCCTGGCCACTGCCACCGCCAGCACGGGCGGCGACGAGATCGCCGACACCTCGCGCGCCCTCGACCACACGATCGCGACCCTGAACACGACCCTGCACGCCATCCTGACGTCGGTTCGATCGATCGACACGGCCTCGCGCGAAATCGCCACCGGCAACCTCGACCTGTCGACCCGTACCGAAATGCAGGCCGGCTCGCTCGAGCAGACCGCCAGCGCGATGGAAACCCTGACGGTGGCGGTGAAGGACAACGCGAACAACGCGCGCCTGGCCACCGACCTGGCGGCCGAAGCGGCGCGCCTGGCCAGCCACGGCGGCCAGGCGGTCGACCGCGCAGTGACGACGATGGAATCGATCAAGTCCAGTTCGCGCAAGATCGTCGAGATCATCGGCGTCATCGACGGCATCTCCTTCCAGACGAATATCCGGCCCTGAACGCGGCGGTGGAAGCGGCGCGCGCAGGCGAACAGGGACGGGGCTTTGCCGTGGTGGCTTCCGAGGTACGCACGCTGGCACAGCGCTCGGCGGCGGCGGCCAAGGAGATCAAGGCCCTGATCGCCGATTCGGTGGCCATCATCGACGGCGGCGCGGCCTCGGTCAACGAAGCGGGCAGCAGCATGGGCCACATCGTCGCCTCGGTGCAGCAGGTGAACGACATCATCGAACGCATCAGCGTGGCCAGCACCGAGCAGGCCGACGGCATCGCTGAAGTCAACCGCGCGGTGGGCCAGATGGACGACATGACCCAGCAGAATGCGGCGCTGGTGGAAGAAGCGGCGGCGGCGGCCGAAAGCCTGCACGAGCAGACCGTGAACCTGGCGCGCGCCGTCTCGGTCTTCAAGGTCGACGGGATCGAACCGCTGGCGCAAGCCGAGGCCGACACCGATGCGATCGACGGCGCCGCCGACTTTCACGATCCGCGCGAACGGCGCGCACCGGGCAGCCCGATGCGCACGCAGGCACCCCGTGCACTGGCGCACGCCGCAAACCCTGCGCCGCGCCAACGCAGCCGCGTCAGCGGAAAGGGCGGCTGACGAAAGGCGAGCCGGCCAGGCCGAAGCGCCGGGGTACGTCCATCGCCTTCGAAATGCCGATGCGCGGCCCGCTCACCACCTCCAGGCCGGGCGCGGCCGGCTGCAGCAGGAAGGGTGGCTCGCGCAGCGACTTGCCGTTGAAGTCGCGCGTCACATTCAGGGGCCTGGCACAACTTGCCAGGCCCTGAGCACAACTGGCGCGGGTCCTCCGCGTCGCGCCGGACGCGCATCTGGTCCAGTCCCGCCAGGGGCTCGATCGCCCGGATCAGCACCCCGGCGCCATGCCCCTCCTCGCGGCAGACGAAATTCAGGCACCAGTGGATGCCGTAGGAGCGGTACACATAGGCGTGCGCGGGCGGGCCGAACATGGCGAAGTTGCGCTCGGTCGGTCCCGAATAGGCATGCGAAGCCGGATCTTCGCGGTCATAGGCTTCGGTCTCGACGATGCGTCCGCCGACGCCATCGATCAGCACGACGACCCCGATCAGCTGGCGCGCCACGACCTCGGCAGGCGCAAGAAAGTCGATGCCGGCAAGGGTGGCCGCCGGGGACATGGCTGCATTCATGGTATCCATGCCATCGATTCTAGACAGCTCCGCAACAGCGCTCTGTCCGTTTTGCCACATAATTCGGGCTATTGCTGCATGGAAACGGCACTTGGTTTATAGTGATGCTCTCCGCTTTATTTCCTGAAAGCATCACCCCTCCATGAGCACAGTTGCAGCGAAAGCAATACCCGCTCGCGCCGCGATGGCTCGCGTGTCGGCCGCGAAATCTCCCGCAGCCGCACTTGCGCCCAGCGATCCTGTCGACGAGCTGATCAAGTCGATCCGCATTCCGCCGCGTCCGAGCCTGCTGGCCGACCTGCAGGCCGAGCTGGCATCAATCGATCCGTCGCCCGAGACCATCGGCCGCATCGTCGCGCGCGACGTCGGCATGTCCGGGGCGCTGCTGAAACTGGCCAATTCCTCGCTGTACGGCGGCCGCCGCGCGAAGTCGATCGAACAGGCCATCCTCTTCCTCGGCATCAACCAGGTGGCGGCCCTGATGACCGGCCTGCTGGCGCGCCAGGCGATTCCGGCCGAGAGCCCGGCCCTGGCCAGCTTCTGGGACGTGTCGACGCGGCGCTCGCATGCGATGGTGTTCCTGTCGCGCCGCCTGCGCATCGGCGCGCCCGACATCGCCCACACCTTCGGCCTGTTCTGCGACACCGGCGTGCCGCTCTTGATGGGACGTTTCCCGGATTACGCCACCACCTTCCAGGACGCCGGCGCCGACACCCTGCGCCCATTCACGGCGATCGAGGACGAACGCCACAGCACCAGCCACGCCGCCATCGGCGCCCTGCTGGCGCGCAACTGGGGCCTGTCGAGCGAGGTGACCTGGGCCATCCTGCACCACCACGACTACGCCGTGATCGAGGACGAGCACACCGACGACCTGGTGCGCTCGCTGGTGGCGCTGTCGCTGCTGGCCGAGCGGGCGATCCGCCGCTACCGAGGGGCCATGCCGGTTCGCCCGAGTGGGACAAGGGCGGCGAACGCGCCCGCGCCTACCTCTCGCTGGACGAAGACGAAACGGCCGAGCTGCTCGACGAACTCGAAGAAGCCCTGCACGACGACCAGTAATTCGCGCACTGCGGCAGCACGCCGCTTTTGACAGCGCCGCGCGCGCAGCCGATACTGCCTGTATTGACAGTCGCGGAGGCGCCATGCGAACCCCGGTGCGAATCCTTTCCCTGATCCTGTGCGCCTGCCTGGCTGGCTGCGCCGGCACGATGACACGCCCTGCCGAGCCCTCGGCCCTGGCCGCGCTGCTCGACGACAGCGCCTTCCCGGCACCAGGCCGTCCTGCCGATGCCAGCGACCTGTTCACCCTGAGCCCGGCCATGAAAGCGCACCTGCGCAGCCATGCCTTCCAGGCGAAACTGCGCGAAAAAGGCGCGGCGCGCGGGCTGGTCAACGCCCTCTACACGAAAAGCGACCTGCAGCTCGACTACGATGCAACCGTCACCCAGACCGCGGCCCAGACCTATGCCGCGCGCTCGGGCAACTGCCTGTCGCTGGTGATCATGACGGCTGCCTTCGCACGCGAACTGGGCATGAAGGTGCGCTTCCAGAGCGTGGAGGCCGAGGACACCTGGAGCCGCACGACTTCCCTGTATCTGGTCAGCGAGCACGTGAACATCAGCCTGGCGCCGGCGCAGCCGCTGTTCAACACCTATGCGCCCGACAGCGAACTGACGATCGACTTCCTGGCCTCGCGCGACGCTTCCCGCCTGCGCACGCGCGAACTCGAGGAAGCCGACATCGTCGCGCTGTACATGAACAACCGCGCCGCCGAGGAAATGCTGCAGGGCCGCCATGCCCAGGCCTACTGGTGGGCCAGAGCCGCGCTGCTGGCGCGGCCGGGGCTGCTGCCGGCGTATAACACCTGGCCGTGATCTACCAGCGCAGCAGCCGCCCGCTGCAGGCCGAACGCGTCTACCGCGCCGCCCTCGAACGCGATCCCGACAGCCTGGTCGTAATGCAGAACCTGGCGCCGCTGCTCGCGGCGAACGGCAAGCCGGCCGAAGCGCAGCAGCTGAACGAACGCATCGCGCGCCTTTATCCGGCGCCGCCCTTCCACTACTTCAACCGGGGCATGGACGCCTACCGCGCCGGCGACTTCGCCCGCGCCCGTGCGCTGTTTGCGCGCGAGGTGGCACGCGCGCCCTACAACGACGAATTCCATTTCTGGCTCGGACTGGCTCATATGCAGCTGGGCGAGATGGCGCCGGCGCGCAAGCAGCTGGCACTGGCGCGCGATACCAGCGTGCGTGCCGACTCGCGTACCCGCTACACGGCCAAGCTCGAGAAACTGCGCGGCCTCAGCGCCGCCAGCGGCCCAAGCGTGCACTGAGCCCATGCTGCGGCAAGACTGATTCCGGAAGTTGACAGCATCGCCAGTTGCGCGCACAATAAATTAACGAATTAGTTAATTACGCAACTCACACCCATCATGAGCATAGATAAAGTTTTCGATGCGCTGGCCTCGACCCCGCGCCGCAAGATCCTCGCCCTGCTGGGCAGCACCGAACTGACGACCAGCGAACTGGCCGAGCAGCTCGGCATCAGCACGCCCGCGGTCTCGCGCCATCTGTCGGTGCTGGAGAACGCTGAACTGGTGTCGAGCGAGCGGCGCGGGCAATACGTGTATTACCGCCTGAATGCCGACCACCTGGCCAACCATCTGTCCGGGTTTCTCTTCAACCTGTGCCCGACCGCCGCGCCGCTCAAGCGCAAGTCGGCCGACCTCGCAAAAAAACGCCAATCCAACTGAGAGGACACAGCATGCCGCAGCCAGGAAGCCGCCATCGCACGATCGCACCCCACGACGCTCACCAGGGCGACGTCATGACAGGCCGGGTAACCTGGTCGCCCCTGAAATCGATCTGGCTGGGATCGATGGCGACCGTCGCGCTTGTCGGCGGCACCCTCACCTTCAGCTGGAGCGCGCTGCTGCTGTTCGTCCTCGCTACAGGGACCGTCCTGCTGTTCGGCCATTCCCTCGGCAGCCACCGCAAACTGATCCACGACAGCTTCGATTGTCCGAAGTGGCTGGAATACCTGCTGGTCTACCTCGGCGTGCAGGTCGGGCTGTCCGGCCCACTTGGGCTGCTGCGCCAGCACGACCTGCGCGACTACGCCCAGCGCCAACCCGACTGCCATCCCTACCTGCGCCACGGCCGATCCCTGCTGGCCGACGGCTGGTGGCAGCTGTTCTGCGAGCTGCAGCTCGAACGCCCGCCCCGGATCGCCGTGCCGGGAGCGGTTGCGGGAGACCGCTTCTACCGCTTCCTCGAGCGCACCTGGATGCTGCAACAGCTGCCGCCGGCCCTGCTGCTGTATCTGGCGGGCGGCTGGGCCTTCGTGGTGTGGGGTGTCTGTGCGCGGATAACGGCGGGCGTCACCGGGCATTGGCTGATCGGCTACTTTGCGCACAATGCCGGCGGCATGCACCACGTGGTCGACGGCGCCGCGGTCCAGGGCCGCAATATCGGCTGGACTTCGCTGTTGACGATGGGAGAATCCTGGCACAACAACCACCACGCTTTCCCCGGTTCGGCGAAGCTGGGGCTGTTTGCGGGCGAATGGGATCCGGGCTGGTGGATGCTGCTCTGCCTGCGCAAGGCGGGCATCGTGACGCGGCTGACGCTGCCGAACGACCTGGGAACGCGGCCGGAGCTGCGTGCGCTCGATGGGAATGTGGGGGTTGAATCGATGCGGCAGGCGACGGGCTGGGCCGGGACCTGGTCCGCCGCCCGGGCGATCATTGCGTCGCAGCCTGCGCTGCGCCTGCAGGCGCCGGGGCGCATATCGCACCGGGGCGTCTTGCACGCTGGTGCGGGCCGCGGGTAGCGTGCCGCCCTGGCGCTGCGGCCAGGCTGGAACTGCTTGTCGACACGACCGTCGTACGCGGCCTGCCGGCATTCTTGTTGGGACTTGCTGCGCGCGGCCGCTAGATGTCGGCAGCTGCACTGGTGTTGCTGGCGCCGGCGATCGCGCTGGAAAACCTGCGCGCATCGCTCGGGGCCGCGGAGCCGCTTTAAGGGCGTCCGCTCATCGCCGTATTAACGGCGACGCTGGAAGCCGCCGGTACGTGCCGGTGGCGCGCCACGCGTCTCGATATGACGGAACACGATACGGCCCTTGTTCAGGTCATACGGCGACAGTTCGAGCGTGACCTTGTCGCCGGCCAGGATGCGAATATGGTTCTTCTTCATCCGGCCCGAGGTGTAGGCGATCAGCTTGTGGCCGTTGTCGAGGTCGACGCGGAAACGCAGTTCCGGCAGCACTTCGGTGACTTGGCCATTCATTTCGATCAGTTCTTCTTTTGCCATGTTCTTCTTCCTTTGGTGTGATGCCGCGAGCCGGCAAATAGCAATGCCGCCATGACGAATGCTGTCGGTAGCCAGTGTTCGCGGGGACTGGACCGGAGTGAGAGTGAATGGGCCGCTGTGGAAGCGGACAGTGACGGCGGCGGCTTCGATCCGGGACTGCAGCCGGACGCCGACCTGCGCGGGGAGAAAAAAAAGCCCGCTTGCTGCGGGCTTCGTTTCAATGGTTGCCAATACTTTGTATCGCTGTTCCAGCCGATGCTATCTGCAAGGTGCGGAACTCAGGATGCCCATGCTATCTGCGTGGTGCGGCCAATCGTGTAAGTCGATCAAGGTATCTTGAATCAATCCCGCCTGGCTGGTCGCTTGCGACCTTACACATGTCGCGCTGCGGGCTCCTGCGGGATGTCGTCGAGGCCTTCAAGACCTCTTCGACTGAACACAGTGTAACACGGCTGGCGAAAGCGCGTACGGACGAGCGCAGATTTGCCTGTCACCAACAACACTCGGCATCGCGCACGTTCAATCCTCGCGCTGGCGGAACAGGTCGTCGAAGCCGAGCTGGCGCGGTGGGCTGCTCTCTTCCTGCGGCATCAGTTGGCGCCACATGCCGAGTTTCTCCTCGAAGCTCATCGCCATGTGCGCCGGAGAACTGGATGGCAGCACTACGGTCCTGTAACCCTGCGCGGCAAACTGCGGCGCGAACTTGCCCGAAGCCTGGCCGTTAAAGCCAACCGTTTCCAGCGCCGGGCACAGATGGCGCAGGCGCTCGAAATCGTTGGCGGCGGGATTGCGGATGGCGGAATCGAGACTGCCCTCGCGCTCGCAGGCGCCGAGCACGTCCCACAGGCCGATGCGGTGCGCCAGCAGGCGCGGCAGGCGCTCGGCATACGGCAGGCCGTACAAGTCTTCGTCGACGAGCGCGCCGACCAGCTTCCAGAACTGATTGCGCGGGTGGGCGTAATACTGGGCTTGCGCCAGCGAGGTGGCGCCGGGGAAGCTGCCGAGGATGAGGATGCGGGTGTCGGGCGCCAGGATCGGGGCCAGGCCAGTCAGCGTGGAGTCGTTCGTCATGCGGCCATTCTAGCGGGCGCGGAGAAAGCGCGGCTGCACGAAAAAAGCGCGGTCCGCCGGCGAGCGGGCCGCGCAAGGAGATTGATGAGAACAATACAGGTCGATTCTTAACGCCAGCTTATCTGCGTGCCTGCGCATCTTCCCGCGCCGGCGCATCCCAGCCGCCGCCCAGCGCGCGGATCAGCGCCACCGTAGTCACGGCGCGGTTGCCGCGCAACTGCACTGCGCTGCGCTCGGCGGCCGCCAGGTTGCGCTGGGCGTCGAGCAGGTCGAGGTAGCTGGAACGGCCGGCGTCGTAGAGCTTGCGCGCCAGCTCGGCCGAGCGGCGGGCCGACGCCACCGCCTCGTCCAGCTGCGCGCCCTGTTCGGCCAGGATGCGCAGGCCGGCCAGGTTGTCCTCGACTTCGGCAAAGGCGCCGAGCACGCGTTCGCGATACGACCCCACCGCTTCTTCCAGCCCCGCTTCGCTGCGCGCGACGTTCGCCGCATTGCGTCCGCCGTCAATCACGGGCAGCGACAGCAGCGCGCCCAGTACCCCAGAGCGGCTGCTCCACTTGAATACTTCGGCCACCGTGCCGCCCACGCCGCCGCCGGACGCAGTGATGTCCAGCGCCGGGAACATGGCCGAGCGCGCGACGCCGACGCGGGCGTTCGCCGCCTGCATGCCGCGCTGGGCAGCCGCGATGTCGGGGCGGCGTTCGAGCAGGGTCGATGGCAGACCCGCGGGAACGACGGGCAACTGCAGGGCGTCCGGCAGCGGGCTGGCCGCGGCCGTGAAGTGCGCCGCTGGGCGGCCCAGCAGCGTTGCCAGCGCGTGTTCCGCCGTGCTGCGCTGGCGCTGCAGACCGATCGCTTCGGCGCGCGTCGTCGCCAGTTCGGTCCTGGCGCGCGTCAGGTCGAATTCGCCGATGTCGCCGAGGTCGAAGCGGCGCTGGTTCACCCCACGCTTTCTGCGCGCAGGCGCACCGCCCGGTTCACGGTCTCGAGTTCGGCGTCCAGCGCCCGCAGCCGCAGCCAGGTTTGCGCCACGTCCGCCTGCAGCGACAGCAGCACCGAACGGTAGCTGGCTTCGACCGCGCCCGCATCCTGGCGCGCGGCCTCGACATTCGCCGCCACGCGGCCGAACAAATCGACCTCGTAGCTGGCGCTCAGGCTGGCCGTGTAGGTGTTCTGCGGCGGCACCGGCGTGCCCTGCGCCAGGCCAGCCTCGAGCGGCGACGGCCGTCCGCGCTGGGCAGCGACGCCGAGCCCCACCTGCGGCATGCGGTCGGCCTGGGCGATACCGGCGATCGCCCTCGCCTGCTTCACCCGCGCCGCCGCCACCGCCAGGCTGGCGTTGTTGCGGGTCGCTTCCCCCATCAACTCGTTCAAGGCCGGGTCCTGGAAAGCGAGCCACCATTCGCCGCGCGCTTGCGCTTCGCTTGGCTGCGCCAGCTTCCAGCGGCTGCCGTCCGCCAGCGTCTGCACGCTGCCTGGCGCTTCCTTGAACGCGACCGGCACGTCCATCTGTGGCTGCTTGAAATCAGGCGCCGCGCAGGCCGACAGCACGGCGGCGACCAGCGGCGCCAGCAGGAACGGCGCCATGCCGCGTAAGCTCAATCTATTCATGGTGCGACTCCTTCAGGTGCGACGACCATTGGATGGCGTACGACCGGTTTTTCGAAACGCTTCGCGAACGTGCGCAGCAGGACATAGAACAGCGGCGTCAGGAAGAGGCCAAAGAAGGTCACGCCCAGCATCCCGGCAAACACGGCGACACCCATCGCATGGCGCATCTCGGCACCGGCGCCACTGGAGAACACCAGCGGCAGCACACCCATGATGAAAGCGATCGAGGTCATCAGGATCGGACGCAGGCGCAACCTGGCCGCTTCCAGTGCCGCGTCGACGACGCTGCGGCCATGGTGCTCCAGTTCGCGGGCAAATTCGACGATCAGGATCGCGTTCTTCGAGGCCAGTCCCACCAGTACGAACAGCGCGATCTGGGTGAACACGTTGTTGTCGCCGCCGGTGAGTTTCACACCCAGAAGCGCGCACAGGATCGACATCGGCACGATCAGGATCACGGCCAGCGGCAGGGTCCAGCTTTCGTACTGGGCGGCCAGCACCAGGAAGACCAGCAGCACGCACAGCGGGAAGACATAGACCATCGTGTTCCCCGACAGGATGTCCTGGTAAGTCAGGTCGGTCCATTCATGGGTGATCCCTTTCGGCAGCGTCTCCTTGGCGATCTGCTCCATGATGGCCTGCGCCTGGCCCGACGACACGCCCGCTGCCGGGCCGCCGTTCATGTCGGCCGACACATAGGCGTTATAGCGCTGCACGCGGTCCGGGCCATAGCTGTCCTTCACCTGCATCAGGGACGACAGCGGGATCATCTCGCCTTTGATGCTGCGCACCTTCAGCTGGGCGATCTGCTCCGGCTGCGAGCGGAAGGGGGCGTCCGCCTGCACGCGCACCTGGTAAGTCCTGCCGAACTGATTGAAGTCGTTCACGTACAGCGAACCGAGGTTCACCTGCAAGGTCTGGTAGATGGTCTGCAGCGGCACGCCGAGCTGCTTGGCTTTGACCCGGTCGACGTCCGCGAACAGCTGCGGCACGTTGATCTGGTAGCTGGAGAACACGCCCTGCAGGCGCGGGTCTGCCCAGGCTTTCATCTGCATCGCCTGCGCCGCCTTGTACAGCGCGTCGTAGCCGAGATTACCCCGGTCTTCCAGCATCATCTTGAAGCCGCCGGTGGTGCCCAGGCCATTCACGGGCGGTGGCGGCAGCACCATGACGAAGGCGTCTTCGACCGCGCCCATGCGCTTGTTGATCTCCGCGGCGATGGCCTCGGCCGAGTGCTCCTTGCCTTTGCGTTCGTGGAAGGGCTTCAGGGTGGTGAACACGATGCCGGCGTTCGGCGCATTCGTAAAACCGTTGATCGACAGGCCAGGGAAAGCCACCGACGATTCCACACCCGGGATTTCGGCGGCAATCGCCGACATCTTGCGGATCACGGCATCGGTGCGGTCGAGCGAGGCGGCGTCCGGCAGCTGGGCAAAGCCGATCAGATAGGCTTTATCTTGCTGCGGCACGAAGCCAGGCGGCACCACCTTGAACATGAAGGCGGCGCCCACGCCCAGCAGCGCATACACGGCCAGGGCCACGGTCTTGCGGCGCAGGACGGTTTTGACGCCGCCTTCGTAGCGGTGCGAGGCGCGTCCGAAGAAGCGGTTGAAACCGGCGAAGAAGCGGCCGAACAGGCGGTCGATGACACGGGTCAGCCGGTCTTTCGGTGCATCATGCGCCTGCAGCAGCGCGCTTGATAAGGCCGGGGCGAGCGTGAGCGAAGCGAAGGCCGAGATCACGGTGGAGATCGCAATCGTCAGCGCGAACTGGCGGTAGAACTGGCCGGTCAGGCCCGATACGAAAGCGATCGGCACGAACACGGCGCACAGCACCAGGGCAATCGCGATGATCGGACCGCTGACTTCCTTCATGGCCTGGATGGTCGCGTCGTGCGGGGTCAAGCCATTCGTGATGTTGCGCTCGACGTTCTCGACCACGACGATGGCGTCGTCGACCACGATACCGATCGCCAGCACCAGCCCGAACAGCGACAGCGTATTGATCGAGAAGCCGAACATCAGCATCACGGCGAAGGTGCCCACCACCGACACCGGCACGGCCAGCAGCGGAATGAGCGAGGCGCGCCAGCTTTGCAGGAACACGATCACGACGAGGGCGACCAGGATGATGGCCTCGAACAGGGTGTGGATGACGGAGTCGATCGACTCGCGCACGAATTGGGTCGGGTCGTACACAATGCTGTATTCGACACCTTCCGGAAACTCCCTGGACAATTCCTCCATGGTGGCACGCACGTCCGTCGAGAGCTGCAGCGCGTTCGCGTTCGGCGCCTCGAAGATGGGAATGGCGACGGCCGATTTGTTGTTCAGGAGCGAGCGCAGCGAATAGGAATTCGATCCCATCTCGAGGCGCGCTACGTCCTTGAGAAAAGTAGTGGCGCCATCCTCGCCCGTTTTCACGATGATGTTGCCGAACTCCTCGACACTGGATAATCGCCCTTGCGTGTTGACGGTCAGCTGGAACTCGGCGCCCTTGCTCGGCCCCTGGCCGACGACGCCGGCCGCCACCTGCACGTTCTGCTCGCGAATCGCATCGACGACGTCGCCTGCCGTCAGGCCGCGCGCCGCCACCTTCTGCGGATCGAGCCAGACGCGCATCGCATAGTCGCCCGAGCCGAACAGCTGCACTTCGCCCATGCCGTGGATGCGCGCCAGGCGGTCCTTGACGTTCAGGGTCGCGTAGTTGCGCAGGTAGAGGTCGTCGTAGCGGCCGTCCGGGGAATTCAGGTGCACCACCATCGTCAGGTTGGGCGAGCTTTTCACGGTGGTGACGCCGATCTGGCGCACTTCCTCGGGCAGGCGCGGCAGCGCGCGCTGGACGCGGTTCTGCACCTGCGTCTCGGCCTGCTCGATATCGGTGCCGATGGCGAAGGTCAGCGTCAGCATCAGGGCGCCGTCGGAGGTGTTTTGCGAGGACATGTAGAGCATGTTCTCGACGCCGTTGATCTGTTCCTCCAACGGCGCGGCCACGGTTTCGGCAATCACCTTCGGATTGGCGCCCGGGTACTGGGCGCGCACCACCACCGAAGGCGGCACCACGTCCGGATATTCCGACACCGGCAGCTGGAAGATCGCGATCAGGCCGCCGACGAAGATCAGCACCGACAGCACAGCCGCGAAGATGGGTTTATCGACAAAGAAGCGGGAGAAGTTCATGGCTTACTCCTTGGCGTTGGTGGCGGCCAGGGCCAGCGACTGGGCAGGCGCGCCATCCATCGCGACCATGGTCGGTGCCAGCGGCGCACCGGGACGCACGCGCTGCAGGCCGTTGACGACGATCTTCTCGCCCGCCTTCAAACCCGAACGCACCACGCGCAGGCCGTCGATGTTCGGCCCCAGCGTGACGGGACGGTACTCGGCCTTGTTATCCGCGCCGACGACGACCACGTACTTGCGGCTCTGGTCGGTGCCGACGGCGCGGTCGCTGATCAGGACCGCCTTGCGGCTATCGGCTGCGCCCAGCTGGATACGCGCGAACAGGCCCGGCGCGAGCGTGCGTTCGGCGTTGTCGAACACGGCGCGCATGCGTACGCTGCCGGAACGGGCGTCGAGCTGGTTGTCGACGAATTCGAGTTTTCCTTCGTGCGGGAAGCCCTCTTCGTTGGCCAGGCCCACGCGCACCGCCACCGGCGCGCCCTGCTGGGCACGGGCACCGACGCGCAAGTACGTGTCTTCGTCGCCATCGAAGCTGGCATAGATGCGGTTCAGGGACACGACCGAGGTCAGCACGGCCGTCGGGTCGACCAGGTTGCCGAGGGTGATCTCGGCTTTCGAGACGCGGCCGTCGATGGGCGAGACGACGCGGGTGTCGGCCAGGTTCAGGCGCGCCGATTCGACCTGGGCCTGGGCGGCGTTCGCATTCGCTTCCAGTTCGTTAACGGCCGCCTGGGCTTCATCGAACTCGCGCCTGGCGATGGCCTTGTCGGCGAGCAGGCTCTCGGCTCTCGCCAGTTCGCGCCGCGCCAGTTCCAGCTTGGCGCGTGCCGAGGCGGCAGCTGCCGTGGCGCGGGCGGCTTCGGCCTGGTAGGGGCGCGGATCGACCACGAACAACACGTCGCCCTTTTTCACTTCGCTGCCCGGCTTGAAGTTGACAGTCGTGATGAAGCCGGACACGCGCGAGCGGATCTCGACGCGCTCCACCGCTTCCAGCCGGCCCGAGAATTCCTGGGTTTCAGCGACCGGCTTTTCCAGCACCAGCGCGGCCGATACCGGAGGTGCCGCGGGTGCTGTTGGTGCGGCTTTGCTGTTGGCGTCGCCACAGCCCGACAGCGCGGTGGCGAACAGGCCGGCGGCCAATAACGCCGCTGCCAGGGGCCGCACGGCGGCGGCGAATGATGGATGATTTCTCATGTTGACTCCTTTTTCTTGCGAGAATGTTAATCAGTAGGCGACACCGGTCCCTTCCACGACGAATCGCGGAAAAACAGGGGTTCGCCGCGCCTGCTCAGGCGCGTGTCCGGTCAATCAGGGATGGGAAAAACGGAAAGGTGCTGACTTAGCCGGGCGGGGCCTCCTGCCCGCCGAGGCTTGCGATGAAGCGTGCGATTTCCACCTGCGCATGGGCTTCGCAGGCGCATTCGTTGCGGTCTTCGGCCTGCACGGGTGCCGGCAGCAGGCGCAGCACGGTGGCCGCGACGCCGAAGCTGGCCAGCTTGGCGCCGTAGGCTTCGGCTTCGTCGCGCAGGGGGTCGTCCTCGGCCGACAGGATCAGGGCCGGCGGCAGGTTTTTCAGGCGGCTCGACTGCAGGGGCGAGGCATACGGGTGCGTGCGGTCGGCGGCGTTGGGCAGGTAGTCGCGGTAGGCGGCGGCGCAGCCGTCGGCCAGCTTTTCCTTGTCCGGGCACTGCGTCATGGCGCGCATCGAGCAGCTCGACAGACCGGGGTCGAGCATCGGCATGAGCAGGATCTGGCCGTCGAGTTTCGGGGCGCCGCGGTCGCGCGACATCAGGGCGCACACGGCCGCCAGGTTGGCGCCCGCCTCGATGCCGGCGACGATCATGCGCTTGCCGTTCCAGCCAAGTTTTGTCTTGTTCTTCTTTGCCCACAGCAGCACCGCATGGGCATCTTCGACCGCCGACGGGAAAGGGCGCGCGGTCGCCAGCGTGTAGTTCGATGCCAGCACCAGCTGCGCCGTGCTGGCGCTGACCATGCGGCGCAGGAAGCTGTCGGATTCATCGAGCTCGTCCCGGACGAAAGCGCCGCCGGGGAAGAACACGACCAGGGTGTCGCGCTTGGAAGGCGCGCCGGCGGCATACAGGCGGGCGCGCAGGACGCCTTGCTCGCCGCTCACTTCGAGGTCGCGCACGCGCACCGGGTCGGGCTGCAGGGACTGGCTGTCGAGTGGCGCGTTCATCCGTTGGCCTCGCGATTCAGTGCCATGTTCAGCCCGGGGTTAAGCGTCACCGGTGCCGGCGCCACCGTGCCCGCCACGATCGCCGCCAGCGCATGCACGCCACGCGCCTCGGCACCCGCTGCCTGGACATAGGCCTTGCTGCCGACCACAAAGGCCATCGCCAGCGTACCCAGCGCCAGCGAGATCGTTGTCACGACGGTTTCCCGGTTGTTCATGTTGCTACCCCTGCTACGGATGGATGGAATTTCATGTGTCAGTACGAGCACTATAGACATGGTCTACAATCTGATAAAGATGCCAATTTCGAATTGATTGTTCGGATATTCTGAACAATAGGCATAAAGTTAGGGCTTTTCTGCGCGAGTGGGGAGAGAAATGAACAAGTTGCAGGCGATGGAAGTCTTCGTTCAGGTGGTCGATACCGGCAGTTTTACGCGCACGGCCGAGATGCTGAACCTGCCGAAGGCGAGCGTGTCGACCATGGTGCAGGCCCTGGAAGCTTCGCTCTCGGCCAAGCTCCTGCACCGCACCACCCGCCAGGTGACGGTGACGACCGACGGCGCCGCCTACTATGAACGCTGCGTGCGCATCCTGTCGGACGTGCGCGATGCCGAGGAATCGCTGTCGCGCATGCGCGTCAACCCGAGCGGACGGCTGCGCGTGGACACGCCCACCGGCCTGTCGAGCGAGATCCTGGTACCGGCCCTGCCCGATTTCTTCGAGCGCTATCCCGACATCACGCTGGAACTGGGCAGTACCGACCGTCCGGTGGACCTGATCGAGGAAGGCGTCGACTGCGCGGTGCGCGGCGGACCGCTGTTCGACACCAGCCTGATCGCGCGCCGCGTCGGCGTCATCAATTTTGTTACGGCGGCATCGCCCTCCTACCTGGCGCGCCATGGCCTGCCCCAGCACCCCGGTGACCTGGTGCGCCACCGCTGCGTCAATTATTTCTCCGCCAAGACCGGCAAGGTCTACGACTGGGATTTCAACCGCGACGGCGAACGTATCGAGATCCCGATGCCGGGCGTGATCGCCCTGAACGACTCGAACGCCTATGTGCAGGCAGGACTGGCCGGCCTGGGCATCATCCAGATGACCGATTACCTGCTGGTGCGCCACGTACAGGAAGGCCGGATGGTGCAGGTATTGCCGGACTGGGCGAGCGACCCGCTGCCGGTGCACATCGTCTACCCGCAGAACCGACACCTGTCGGCCAAGGTGCGCGTGTTCGTCGAATGGATTTCCGAGCTGTTCGCGAACCATCCGCATATGCGCCTGGGCCCGCGTCCGGCCTTTGCGACCCAGGTGGCCGAGCATGCCTGAGCGCGGCGGCGCGGGTGTAGAATTCCCGGCACAAGACCAATTGTTTTTGCCGGAGACACCATGGACCAGACTGCCCAAGCACGTAACATCCACATGCTGCTGGATCAATACAGCGACAGCCACCGCAATCCGACCAACGAGCGCTTCCACATGGTCTGCGTGCCGCTGATCGTGTTTTCGCTGCTCGGCATCCTGTGGGCGATCCATCCGGTGGTGGCGCTGGCGGCCGTGCTGGGTGCGATGTGGTATTACTTCCAGCTGTCGAAGCCCTTCGCCTGGGGCATGCTCGCGATGTCGGCCGTGATGCTGGCGGTGCTGGCGCTGATGCCGCCGATGACGGTGCTGCCGCTGTCGATCGCCATCTTCGTGGTTGCCTGGATCGGCCAGTTCATCGGCCACAAGATCGAGGGCAAGAAGCCGTCCTTCCTCGACGACCTGCGCTTCCTGCTGATCGGGCCGCTGTTCGTGCTGGGCTTCCTGTACCGGCGCCTGCATTGGGCCTACTGAGCTGGCGTACTGAAGCCGCCTGTTGCTCGCACGCGTCGCGCGTGCTGCGCTGCCTGTTTTGCGGGAGTAAGCTGGAAGGACGCATGCTGCCGGAGAATCGCCATGAAAGCTCCTTTCGCCTTTGCCCCGCTTTTCCTTGCTGCCCTGCTTGCCGGCTGCGCCACGCCGCCACAGTCGGGTAGCGTCTACCACGCTTCCCAGACCCAGAACGAACAGGTCGTGCGCATGGGCACGGTCGAATCGGTCAGGAACGTTACCATCGCCAATCCGGAATCCGGGGTCGGTACCATGGGCGGCGCCGCGCTTGGTGGCCTGGCCGGCTCCCAAATTGGCCATGGCGACGGTTCGGCGGCCATGGGCATCGTTGGCGCCATCGCAGGCGGCCTGATCGGCAACCGGGTGGAAGCGAACGCCAACAACCGCCCCGGCTTCGAGATCACGGTCAAGCTCGACAGCGGCGAACTGCGCGCCGTCACGCAGGTGGCGGACGAACTGTTCCGGCCGGGCTAGCGGGTGCGGCTGCTGAGCAACGGCTACAACACGCGCGTAACGCACTGAAGGCGTAGAACCACACGCGGCGGCTGGCCCCCTGCCATGCCCGGCCGCTGCGTCGGCGCGCTTCTTGCCGCCTCTGGCGCCCTGCCTCCTGAATTACCGCGCAATTTATGGACAACGGGCAATCCGGAAAGCACGTATACTTCCGCGATGCCTTCTTCCGTCCTCTTCGTCATCGCCTCGCTGATCTGGGGCTCCACTTTCTTTGCCATCACCCTGCAGCTGGGCGAAGTCCCGCCGGCCGTCTCGGTGGTGTATCGCTTCGCGCTGGCGTCCTTCGTGCTGTTCGCCATCTGCATCGGCCGCGGCCATAAAATCCAGCTGCCCTGGCGCACCCAGAAATGGCTGATGGTGCAGGGCATGGCGACCTTCGGTCTCTCGTATATCTGCACCTACCAGGCCGAGGAAGTGGTCGTGTCCGGCCTGGTGGCGGTGCTGTTTGCGCTGATGGTATTCTGGACGCCCCTGCTTGGATGCCTGTTCCATGGCACCCCTCTGGCCGCGCGCACCTGGAGCGCCGGCGCAGCCGCCACTTGTGGCGTCGCCCTGCTGTTCTACCATTCCATCGCCACCGCCTGGCACGACCTGCAGGTCGGTGGCAGCGGCCACTTCCTGCTCGGCGTGGTACTGGCGCTGGTGGCGACGATCGCCAGTTCGGCCGGCAGCGTTGTCGTCGGCAAGGTGCGCGCCCAGTCGAGCAACGTGATGCTGACCACGGCCTGGTCGATGCTGTGGGGTACGCTGCTGGTGGCCGCCTATGTCGTCGTGACCGGCCAGCGTTTCGTGCCGCCGCCGACGCTGACCTATACGCTCGGCCTTTTGTACCTGGCCATCTTCGGTTCGGTGATCGCCTTCCTGGCCTATTTCACGCTGATCAACCGCATCGGGCCACAGAAGGCCGTGTACATCGGCGTCATCACGCCGGTCCTGTCGGTGCTGCTGTCGATCAAACTGGAAGGCTACCGTCCCGGCCCCGTCGAATTCCTCGGCATGATCCTGTGCCTGGCCAGCGTGGCCTGGGCCCTGCGCGCACCCGCACCCAAACCTGTGCAAGAAGACCTTTTGACCAACGTAAGCGAAACCCCATGACCGCTGTCACCCATTTCTCCATCCGCCCTGCCGAACCGGCCGACGTCAGCCACATCCATTCGATGATCGTCGAGCTGGCCGTGTTCGAAAAACTCGAGCACATGGTCGTTGCCACCGAAGAGCTGCTGCACGAGGGACTGTTCGGCACCCGTCCCGCCTGCGAAGCGATCGTCGGCGAGGAGAACGGCGAAGTCGTCGCCTTCGCCCTGTTCTTCCATAATTTCTCGACCTTCCTGACCAAGAAGGGCCTGTACCTGGAAGACCTTTACGTGCGTCAATCGCACCGCGGCAAGGGATACGGCACCGAACTGCTGTCGCGCCTGGCCCAGTTGGCCGTCGAGCGCGGCTGCGGCCGCTTCGAATGGTCGGTGCTGGACTGGAACGAGCCGGCCATCGGCTTCTACCGCAACATGGGTGCCGAGATCTTGCCGGAATGGCGCATCTGCCGCGTGACGGGCGAAGCGCTCGACCAGCTGGCGCGCCGCGCGGACTGAACATGCAGTATTAAGAGCGTCGAACAAAAGGCTCAGGGCAAGGCGCCTCGTCGAAGACAGTACGCTAGTACGGCGAGACGAGGCAACGCAGCCATGAGGCTTTTGTTCGGCGCTCTCACAAAGAAAAACCCACGGGACCGTAAGGCGCCGTGGGCGAACCCATTGTTTAGAATGGGGAGGGGAGACTGGAAATCAACGACTTCACTATAGCCCGGTGAAATCGCGAAAAGTGGTTGCTCTTACAATTGCTTACCTCTCTTACCGATTCTCTGATACCTATAATTACCGAGCTGGAGACGGGCGAATTGAGGCTTCTCAAGGCTTCGCCAGGGCTGTCGCACGATTGAGTGATCACAAATGCAAGGAATGGGTGGCGCCGAGAATAGGCTCTTCGCACAAGGGGAGACACCATGGCACTCATCCTGCAACCGATTACCAGGCGGATCTACAAGGCATGGCTGCGTTCGCGCTTGGATAACTACACGCGCAGCCTGCACGCCATCGCGGCCCAGCGCGAGAACGATTTCCAGGCCGAGCGCCTGCTGCACCGGGCAGTGTCGAATACGCGGTCGAAGTTGCAGTCGTTGTGAAAGTTCAGCCGGCTGGCGCCTCTGTATGCATCAGCGCCGTTCCGGAAATGCGGTCCAGTAATCGCTAATCGCTTCTTGCAGGGCCGAACCGATGTCGTCGCAATCCTTGCGAAAGAAGTAATCAGGCGAAGCAACGCGCGTTATCACGATCGTCTGGCGCAGCTGCGTACGTCCCCCGTCCCATTTGATGAGCAGTACGCCACCATCGTCCCGGATGCGCTCTATGTCGGCAAGATATTGTCAAACACACCGGCCTGTTTCAAAACCCCGCCGGCAAACCGATATCCCGCTCGCGCATCACGCCGCCATTCACCACCGCCTGGCAGGGATTGAAGCCGATCGCGTAGGCCAGCTCGGCCGGACGGGCAATGTCCCATAAAGCGAAATCGGCGCGCTTGCCCACTTCCAGGGTGCCGACCTCCGCCTGCAGCCCGAGCGCGCGCGCCGCGTGCACAGTGGTACCAAGCAGCGCCTCGCGCGGCGTCAGGCGCCACAGGGTACAAGCCAGGTTCATCGCCAGCAGGAGCGAAGTCATCGGCGAGGTACCCGGGTTGCAGTCGGTCGACACGGCCAGCGGTACGCCCGCCTCGCGCAGCGCGCCGATCGGCGGCACTTTGCTCTCGCGGAGAAAATAATAGGCGCCGGGCAGCAGCACGGCGACCGTGCCGGCGGCCGCCATGGCCTGGACGCCGGCCGCCGTCAGGTGTTCCGGTGGTCGGCCGAGAGCCCGCGGTAGCGCGCCACCAATTCGGCCCCGCGCTGTTCTGACAGTTGTTCGGCATGCAGTTTCACGGGCAGCCCGAGGCGTTTCGCCGCGGCGAACACACGCTCGGTCTGGTCATAACTGAAGCCGATGCGCTCGCAGAAGGCGTCGACCGCGTCGACCAGGCCCTCCTTGACCAGCAGCGGCAGCATGCGCTCGGCGACCTCGGCGATGTAGTCATCGGCACGCTCGGCAAACTCCGGCGGCAACGCGTGTGCGCCGAGGAAGGTGGTACGCACGCGCACCGGCAGCAGTTCGCCGATGCGGCGGGCGGCGCGCAGCATGTTCGCTTCACCCAGCATGTTCAGGCCGTAGCCGGACTTGATTTCGAGCGTGGTGACGCCCTCGGCCAGCAATTGCGAGACACGCGGCGCGCTCTGGCGCAGCAGGTCTTCCACGGTGGCGGCACGGGTGGCACGCACGGTCGACATGATGCCGCCGCCCTTTGCGGCGATGTCCTCGTAGCTGGCGCCTTCGAGGCGCGCTTCCCCTCCTCGCTGCGGTTGCCCGCGTGGACGATATGGGTGTGGCAGTCGATCAGGCCGGGTGTCAGCCAGGCGCCGTCGCAGTCGTGGATGACGGCGGCGCGCGGGGCATCGCGGCGTGCGCCCAGCCAGGCGATGCGCCCGTGGTGCACGGCAATGGCGCCGTCCTTGATCTCGCCGTAGCCCTCGACCATCGTGGCCAGGTTCACGTTCGCAAACAGGGCGTCGAAACGCGGGCCATGGCGCTCACTCATAGTCTTCTTCCTCGTCCTCGTTGTAGTAGAAAATGTCGACAATGAAAATGGTCGCCTGGCTCGTTTCCAGCGACCAGACGGTGCCCGGGTCGAACATCACGGCGTCGTAGCGCACCATGTTGATGCGTTCGGTGTCGCTGGCGATCTCCAGGGTCTCGCCCTCGGCCAGGAACAGGACGGTCAGGTCGGCGCGCGCGACGAAGCGCGATGTGCCGGCCAGGCGGCGCCGTCCGAACTGATGGTAGCAGCGGTCGCTGCGCGTCATGACGTTGAAGTCGGTGGTGGGGCCGCGATTGAGCTTGGCCACGACATCGGAGTCGCCATCGAAGGCCAGCACCGGGCCGCTCTCGCACAGGATGACGCGCTCGCTGCCGTCGATGTCGAGCGTCATGCCGTTGCCGTCCACCAGCGCCAGCGTGCGGTCCACGCCCGGAAAGCGCGAGAACGGGCCATCCTCGGCGATGGTGGCGAGGCTGACGCGCCAGTCGAAGTCGTCGAAGCCGGCCTCGGGCGGACCGATGGCAATGGTGGTGGTGCTGCCGCCGCCATTCTTCCACGGCACCGCCGACAGCCCGGCAAACGGAATCAGGATGTTCATGCTCTCACCTCGCGCAGCTGGTTGATGGCTTCCCGGTAGCGGCGTGCAATGGCCTCCTGCGCCATGTGGCGCCCGCCCTGCACCACCCAGCGCCCGCCGGCCAGCACGTCGCGCACCGGGTTGTCGTTGCCACAGAAGACCAGGCGGCCGAGCACGTCGGTCTCGAGCGCACCCTCCAGGTTCGGATGCGTGCTGTCGAGCACGAGCAGATCGGCACGCCGGCCCGGCGCCAGGGCGCCCACTGGCCGCCCGGATGCCTGGGCACCGCCGGATAGCGCATCCTGCCACAGGTTTTCGCCCACGTGGCGCCGCGCCGGGCTGGCGACGATATTCCGGCGCTGCCCCACCAGGCGCTGGCCATATTCGAGCCAGCGCAATTCCTCGACCGGGCTCTGCGACACGTGGCTGTCGCTGCCGATGCCCCAGCGCCCGCCGGCGGCCAGGTAGTCGGACAGGGGGAACAGGCCGTCGCCCAGGTTCGCCTCGGTGGTCGGACAGAGTCCGGCAACGGCGCCGCTGGCGGCCAGCTGCGCCACTTCCGCTTCGTTCAAATGCGTCGCATGCACCAGGCACCAGCGCGCATCGACCGCGATCGCGTCGAACAGGTATTCCACCGGGCGCCGGCTTGAGAATTCCGGGCTCTGGCGCACTTCGCCCTGCTGTTCCGCGATATGGATGTGCAGCGGGCGTCCGGCGGGCAGGCTGGCGGCCAGTTCGCGGATCTGCTCGATGCCGGCCGCGCGCAAGGAATGCGGCGCCGCGCCCACTTCGAGCTGGCCGCCCCGCAGCGGCGCCAACGCCTCGACGATACCGAGCACGGAGTCGACATCGCTGCGGAAGCGCCCCTGCTCCGGTTTCAGGGGCTGGGCGCCGAAGCCGCTGTGACTGTAGAGCACCGGCAACATCGTCAGCCCGATGCCGGACTGCTGGCCGGCCGCCACCACGCGTTCGGCCATTTCGGCGGGACGGGCATAGGCCTTGCCCGCCGGGTCGCGGTGGATATAGTGGAATTCGCACAGCGCCGTGTAGCCATGGCGCAGGCATTCGGAGAACAGCTGGGTCGCGATCGCTTCCAGCTGCTCGGGCGTGATGCTGGCGCCGAAGCGGTACATCAAATCGCGCCAGGTCCAGAAACTGTCCGGGCCATCGCCCGCCTGTTCGGTCAGCCCGCCCAGGGCGCGCTGGAAAGCGTGCGAATGCAGGTTGACCATGCCCGGCACGACGTAGTCGGCGCGCGCCACGCCGATCGGTGGACGCGCATGGGCTTCGACCTTGGTGAGGTTGCCGCGCCCGTCCCATTCGATCAGCACGTCGCCGTGCCAGCCTTCCGGCAGGAGCGCATGGCGCGCGAACAGGGCGTTCATGCGCGCACCCAGGCCAGCGCGGCGCCCATCATGTCGGCCAGCAGCGGCTGCACCTCGGCGGCGATCTCGGGGCGGTAGGCAAACGGCGGCGCCTCGTCCATGTACAGGCACTGGCACATCTCGAGCTGGATCGCATGCACGCCTTCCTGCGGCTGGCCGTAGAAACGGGTGATGTGGCCGCCCTTGAAACGGCCGTTCACCGCCATGCTGAAGCGGTCCTGGGCGCGCGCCACGCCAACGACCGCCCGTTCCAGGCCAGGGTCGCAGGACTTGCCTTCGGCGGTGCCGAAGTTCAGGTCGGGCAGGCGGCCTTCGAAGAAGCGCGGTACCTGGGAGGCGATGGAGTGCGCGTCCCACAGCACCACGCGCCCATGCAGCGCCAGCAGGCGCGCCAGTTCCGCGCGCAGTTGATTGTGATACGGGCGCCAGTAGCGTTCGAGCCGGCGTTTGACTTCCGCCTCGTCCGGCAGGCGCCCTTCCTGGTACAGGCTGTCGCGCCCAAAGGTGTCCACTGGACACAGGCCCGTGGTGTCCATGCCCGGATACAGGTTCGTATTCTCGGGCGGGCGGTTCAGGTCGATGACATAGCGCGACCAGCGCGCCGCCAGCGTCGAGATGCCGAGGCGCTCGGCCGATTCGTAGAGCTCGGCCAGGTGCCAGTCGGTATCGGCCTTTGCCAGCGCGCAGGGCGCCATCGTTGCGGCGATGTCGTCGGGAATATCGGTGCCCACATGGGGCATCGACAACAGCATCGGGGCGCTACCCGCCTTGAACCGGAAATCCATCGCGACTCCTGTGCCTGGGTTGAATTAAGGGTGTAAAACCGTGAACAGTTCCTTGCACGAGGCCGACAACTCGCCTTTGATCACCATCTGGCGTGCCGCTTCGATATCCGGAGCGAAGAAGCGGTCGGCGTCGAACGGCGGCACGCGCGTACGCAACTGGGCGTGCACGTGCTCGAGGTGCCCGGAACTGCGCAAGGGGCGGTGGAACTCGATGCCCTGGCCGGCCGCCAGCAGTTCGATCCCGACAATGACGGCCGTATTGTGCGCCATCTGGTCGAGCCGGCGCGCGGCGAAGGTGGCCATGCTGACGTGGTCTTCCTGGTTGGCCGAGGTCGGCAAGCTGTCGACGCTGGCCGGATGCGCCAGCGACTTGTTTTCCGATGCCAGCGCCGCCGCCGTCACGTGGGCGATCATGAAGCCGGAGTTCAGGCCCGGTTCGCGCACCAGGAAGGCCGGCAGGCCGGACAGGTTCGCATCGATCAAGAGAGCGATGCGGCGTTCGGACAGCGCGCCGATTTCGGCAATCGCCAGCGCCAGCGTGTCGGCGGCGAAGGCGACCGGCTCGGCGTGGAAGTTACCGCCCGAGACGATCGCGCCATCGTCGGGGAAGAGCAATGGATTGTCGGTGACGGCATTCGCCTCGATCAGCAGGGTGCGGCTGGCGTTCGCCACCAGGTCCATCACGGCGCCCATCACCTGCGGCTGGCAGCGCAGGCTGTAGGGGTCCTGCACGCGCTCGTCGCCGACCAGGTGCGAAGCGCGGATCGCGCTGCCCGCCACCAGTTCGCGGTAGATGGCGGCAGCGGCGATCTGGCCCGGCTGGCCGCGCACGGCGTGGATGCGCGCGTCGAAGGGCGCATCGCTGCCGCGTGCAGCGTCGACCGACAAGGCGCCGGTGACCATTGCCGCTTCCACCAGGCGTTCGGCCATGAACAGGCCGTGCAGGGCCAGCGCGGTCGATACCGGGTGCCGTTGATCAGGGCCAGGCCCTCTTTCGCCGCCAGCGACACGGGTTGGATGCCAGCGGCGTCCAGCGCCGCGGCGGCATCCATGATACGGCCGTCGACGCGGACCGGGCCCACGCCCAGCATGGCCAGCGTCATGTGCGCCAGCGGCGCCAGGTCGCCCGAGGCGCCGACCGATCCCTGGCAAGGAATGGCAGGCATGATGCCGGCGTTGTACATCGCGATCAGGGTATCGATGATCAAGGGACGCACGCCCGAGTAGCCGCGCGCCAGGCTGCCGATTTTCGTCAGCAGGATCAGGCGCACCACCGGGTCGGCGATCAGCTCGCCGGTGCCGACCGCGTGCGACAGGATCAGGTTGCGCTGCAGCTGCTCCAATTGATCGTTCGGGATATGGGCCTTGGCCAGGATGCCGAAGCCGGTGTTGATACCGTAGGCCGGGTCACCCTTGGCGACGATGGTTTTCACCAGTTCGTTCGAGGCCGCGATCGGGGCGGCGGCTTCCGGCGCCAGCGCGATCGGGAAGTGGCCGGCCCAGGCCGCGCGCAGGTCGGCCAGCGTCAGGGCGCCGGGTTGCAGGGTCCAGCTGTGCTGCGATGCGTTCTTCATTGGTGCAATGCCTTTGTACTGTGTACTTTTATACGATTACTTGATCATCGGGAGATTCAGGCCGGTGCGCTTGGCACAGGCGATGGCGGATTCGTAGCCGGCGTCGGCATGGCGCATCACACCCGAGCCGCTGTCGTTCACCAGCACGCGCGCCAGGCGCTGCGCCGCCGCTTCCGTGCCGTCGGCAACGATGACGACGCCGGAGTGCTGCGAGTAGCCCATGCCGACGCCGCCGCCATGGTGCAGCGAGACCCAGGTGGCGCCGCCGGCGGTATTGAGCAGTGCGTTGAGCAGCGGCCAGTCCGACACCGCGTCGGTACCGTCACGCATGCTCTCGGTTTCGCGGTTCGGGCTGGCGACCGAGCCGGTATCGAGGTGGTCGCGCCCGATGACGACCGGCGCCTTCAGTTCGCCCGTGCGCACCATCTCGTTGAAGGCCAGGCCGGCCAGGTGGCGTTCGCCCAGCCCCAGCCAGCAGATGCGTGCCGGCAGGCCCTGGAAGGCGATGCGCTCGCGCGCCATGTCGAGCCAGCGGTGCACCTGTTTGTGCTGCGGGAACAGCTCCTTGATCTTGGCATCGGTTTTATAGATGTCTTCCGGGTCGCCCGACAGCGCCACCCAGCGGAAGGGCCCGCGCCCTTCGCAAAACTGCGGGCGGATGTACGCTGGCACGAAGCCGGGGAAGTCGAAGGCGTTCTGCACGCCCTCGTCGAACGCGACCTGGCGGATGTTGTTGCCGTAGTCGACCGCGTGGCTGCCCAGCGCCTTGAAGTCGAGGATGGCCTGCACGTGGACCGCGCAGGATTTGGCGGCCGCCGCTTTCAGGCGCGCGTGCTGCGACGGGTCGGCTTGCGCGGCCTTCCACTCCTGCACGCTCCAGCCGCTCGGCAGGTAGCCGTGGATCAGGTCGTGCGCCGAGGTCTGGTCGGTGACGAGGTCCGGCACCAGGCCGCCGGCACGGGCGCGGCGCACCAGTTCCGGCAGCAGGTCGGCGGCATTGCCGAGCAGGCCGATGGAGACGGCTTCGCGCTTGCCCGTATGTTCCTTGATGAGGGCCAGGGCCTCGTCGATATCCTTCGCCTGCTTGTCGAGATAGCGGGTGCGCAGGCGGAAATCGATACTGCTCTGCTGGCACTCGATATTGAGCGACACGGCGCCGGCGAAGGTGGCTGCCAGCGGCTGCGCGCCGCCCATGCCGCCCAGGCCGGCGGTGAGGATCCAGCGTCCGGCCATGTCGCCGCCGAAATGCTGGCGACCGGCTTCGGCAAAGGTTTCGTAGGTGCCCTGCACGATGCCCTGGGTGCCGATATAGATCCAGCTGCCGGCCGTCATCTGGCCGTACATGAACAGGCCTTTGCGGTCGAGCTCGTTGAAATGCTCCCAGTTCGCCCATTTCGGCACCAGGTTCGAGTTCGCCAGCAGCACGCGCGGGGCGTCTTCGTGGGTCTGGAACACGCCGACGGGTTTGCCGGACTGGATCAGGAGGGTCTGGTCGTTTTCCAGTTCGCGCAGCGAAGCGAGGATCTGGTCATAGCACTCCCAGTTGCGCGCGGCGCGGCCGATGCCGCCATAGACCACCAGGCGCTGCGGATCCTCGGCCACCTCGGCATCGAGGTTGTTCTGCAACATGCGGTAAGCGGCTTCGGTCAGCCAGCTCTTGCAGGACAACTCGGTGCCGCGCGGGGCACGGATGGTGCGCGAAGGGTCGAAGCGCGGGTCGACGTCGACGCGGGGCGATTCTTGGGTCATGGCAGCTCCTGGATTTGGGATTCCGTAGAGTCTAGGTTGTCTATACAACAGCGTCAATCCATATTGTCGCCACGCTTTCGTAGGGTGGGCTCTCGAGCCCACGCTGTCGTACTGTCGCGAGACGATAAAGCGGTGCATAACAAATAGGCGTGCGCACCAGGTTTTGCATGCATTTCGACTGGCATATGCCCTACCGCGTGGGCTCAAGAGCCCACCCTACGTTCTCCGTGCTCTTACTTCTGATACACCGCCTTGCCGCCCACCCAGGTCTGCAGCACCTGCGTCTTGTAGATATCGTAGGTCGACACCTTGAACAAGTCCTGGTCGACGACGATGAAGTCGGCCCACTTGCCCGCCTCGAGCGAGCCTAAGCTGTCTTCGGCGTGTCCCGCATAGGCTGCGTCAAGCGTGAAGCAGCGGAAGGCTTCCTTCAGCGACATCGCCTGGTTCGGGTACCAGCCGGCAATCGGCTGGCCCGAGGCGTCCTGGCGCGTCACCGCGGCGTGGATGCCGAAGAAGGGGTTCGGCGACTCCACCGGGAAGTCCGATCCGCAGGCGATGCGCGAACCCTGGTGCAGGAAGCTGCGCCAGGCGTAGGCGCCCTTGATGCGCTCGGGGCCGACGCGGGTTTCGGCCATGTTTTTGTCCGACGTCGCGTGGGTCGGCTGCATCGACGGGATGATGCCAAGCGCCCTGAAGCGCTTGATGTCGTCCTGGGTCACCACCTGGGCATGCTCGATGCGGTGGCGCTGCGCCGCGCTTTTCGTGGCGGCCAGTTCCTTCTGGTAGATGTCGAGGATCTGGTGGTTGCCGGCGTCGCCGATGGCGTGCACGTTGACCTGGTAGCCGCGCGCCATCGCCTTCTTCATCATCGCGTCCATCTCGGCCGTCTTGTAGAACAGCAGGCCGTGCGAATGCGGCTCGTCGGAATACGGCTTGATCAGGGCAGCACCGCGGCTGCCCAGGGCACCGTCCGAGTACAGCTTGACGGCGCGCAGCGCGTACATGTCCTTGCCGTAGGTTTTGAGCGGGCCGTTCTTCGCCAGTTCATCGAAATCCTTCTGGGTGCCACCGATCATGCCGTAGATGCGCGCGGTCAGCTTGCCCTGGTCGGCGTAGGCCCGGTACAGGCGGTCTTCGAACACGCCCAGGCCGGCATCGTGGGTGCTGGTAACGCCGACTTTCGCCAGCGCGCCGAGCGCGGTATCGAGCGCCAGGCGGCCCTCTTCCTCGGTCTGGGGCGGCAGCACTTTCGTCACCAGTTCCTGCGCGGCGTCGACCAGCACGCCGGTGGCTTTGCCATTCGCATCGCGCATGATCTTGCCGCCGGCCGGGTCGGGCGTTTTGTCGGTGATGCCGGCCGCCGCCAGTGCGCGGCTGTTGGCCCATCCGGCATGGCCGTCGACGCGTTCGAACCAGACCGGCTTGTCGGCCACGACTGGGTCGAGGTCGGCGGCGGTCGGGAAGCGGCCCAGCTTCCAGTTTTCCTGGTTCCAGCCGCGTCCGCGCAGCCAGGCGTGGTTCGGATGGGCGCGGGCGTATTCGCCGATCGACGTCAAGGCAGCTTGCAGCGAGGTGGTCTGCGACAGGTCGAGCTGGGTCAGCATCTGACCGAGGCCGAACACGTGGCCGTGGGCATCGATCAGGCCCGGCAGCACCGTCTTGCCCTGCAGGTCCACCTGGCGTGCATTCGGCGCCCTGGCACGCACCTCGGCGGCACTGCCGACGGCCGTGATCTTGCCCTGGTCGTCGAAGGCCAGTGCCGCGAACTGCACCAGGTCACCCTTGGCATTGAGCGTGTATCCGTTGGCGTTGACGACTACCGTATCGGCGTGGCTGCTGGACGCGGCAAGTGCGGCAAGGACGAACATCGAACACTGCTTCAGGGTGGGGCGCATGGACTCTCCATTTTCTTAAATAAATGCAAAACATGAGTGTAGCGAAGTCCTTGCCGATTTTGCAGCGGCCGCCGGCTCGCGGGCCGCTTTTTTCGTTATCATTTCGGGTCAGCAATAAGCAATCACCTCATAAAGGACTCCTCCGTGAAACGCATCGCCGCCCTGCTCGTCTGCCTGTCCGGTTTGTCGTCCCTGCCGGCCCACGCCTATCCGGCCAACTGGGAAGGCGCGCAGAAGCCCTTCGTTCTCTACGGCAGCACGTATTACGTCGGCACCCAGGGCCTGAGCTCGGTGCTGATCACCTCACCCGCTGGGCATATCCTGATCGACGGCGCCACGCCCAAGGCCGCGCCGCAGATTGCCGCGCACATCCGCGAACTTGGCTTCAAGCTGGAAGACATCCGCTACATCCTGACTTCGCACGAACACTTCGACCATGTGGGCGGCGTCGCCGAACTGCAGCGATTGACTGGCGCGACCGTGCTCACCAGCCCGGCGGCGAAAAGCGTGCTGGAATCGGGCAAGGTCGACAAGGGCGATCCGCAGCACAGCGACCTGGCCGACATGGACATGCCGCCGGTGGCGAACGTGAAAACGGTGCGCGATGGCGAGACCGTCGAACTGGGGCCGCTGTCGGTCAAGGCGAATTACACGCCGGGCCACACCCAGGGTGGAATCAGCTGGACCTGGAGCGCTTTTGAGAAGGGCCGCGCGATGAACATGGTGTATGCCGACAGCCTGAACGCCATGGCCGCGCCGCCCTTCCGCTACAGCGGCAACACGGTGTATCCGAACGCGAAGGCCGATGTGGAACGCTCGATCGCGCGCGTGGCGGCGCTGCCCTGCGACATCCTGGTGACGGCGCACCCCGACGCCAGCGATTTGCTGGAGCGCCAGGCGAAACAGAAGCAGCTGGGTAACGCGGCCTTCGTCAGTCCGGATGCCTGCCACGCGTATGCCGCGGCGGGACGGCAGCGGCTGGCGCGGACGCTGGCGGACGAAGCGAAACGCGGCGAGCAAGGTAGACGGCCAGGGCCGGAAACGTGATTTTCGCCAGCCGAACCGCCGCCTACGCGTCCAAGCGACGGGTGCATGGTGCTCAAGCCGTTCGCAGGCTGCGTTTGAACGCGCAGGCGGGAAACCCGCCTGCCCTACATTTTTTCCCGTTCGATCAGGGCGGCCTTGCGCTCGATGCCCCAGCGGTAACCGGATAAGCCGCCATCGTTGCGCACCACCCGGTGGCAGGGGAATCGCCACCGCCGCCGGATTGGCCGCGCAGGCGCCGGCCACCGCGCGCACGGCCTTCGGCGCGCCGATACGCTGCGCCAGTTCCGTGTAGCTGACCGTTTCGCCTGCGGGGATCGCCCGCAAGGCTTCCCACACGCGCTGCTGGAAGGCGGTGCCGCGTACATCCAGCGGCAGGTCCAGGCCGATGCGCGGGGCCTCCACCAATCCCACCACGACGGCGACAGTGCGTTCGAAGTCGCTGTCGGCGCCGATCAAGCGCGCTTTCGGAAAACGGTCCTGCAGGTCGCGCACCAGTGGTTCGGGCTCGTCGCCGATCAGGATCGCGCAGATGCCACGCTCGGTCGCCGCCACCAGGATCGCGCCCAGCGAGCAGGCGCCGACAGCAAAACGAATCGCCTCGCCCACGCCGCCGGCCCTGAAGCTGCCCGGCCGCATGCCGAGCATTGCTTCGGCGCCGGCGTAGAAACGCGAACTCGAATTGAAGCCGGCGGCATACGGTGCATCGGTGACGCTGGCGCCCCGTGCCAGGCCCCTCGCGCACGCGCGCCGCGCGGCAGGCGGCGGCATAGGCTTTCGGCGTCACGCCCGCATGCAGCTTGAATACGCGCTGGAAGTGGAAGCGGCTCATGCCGACCGTGCGCGCCACGGCATCGAGGTCGAGCGTCTCGCCCGCCGCTTCGATCAGGCGGCAGGCCTCGGCGACGGCGCCCGCCTGGCGCGCGCTGACATCCGGCTGCCCGGGCCGGCAGCGCAGGCAGGCGCGAAAACCCGCCGCCTCGGCGGCATCGCAGCTGGCGTGGAAGGCGACGTTCGCGCGCAGTGCCGGGCGTGCGGCGCACGAAGGCCGGCAATACACGCCGGTGCTGCGTACGGGTAATAGAAGACGCCGTCGGCGCCGCGGTCGCGGCCCTGCACGGCGGCCCAGCGCGCCTCGTCGCTGGCATAGGGTTCGGCGGTGGTGTCGATGTTCATGGCGTCGGTTCTCGCGGGGATGACAGGCCGTATCGTCGCAGCGGCGTGGTGTTACCGCACTCCGCTCCTTGCTTTCGAATTCGCGGTGCTAGAATCCCCACTGTCAACAGCACCATTATCGCCCCACGGAGAGCAGTTTGGACGAACACAGCGCGCAAGCGAGCACCCCCACGCCTACCCCCATCTTTCAGCGCATCAAGGATTACCTGGTCGGCGAGATCGCCTCCGGGCGCTGGAAGGAAGGCGACCTGGTGCCCTCCGAGCAGGCCCTGGTGCGCCAGTTCGGCGTCTCGCGCATGACCGTCAACCGCGCCGTACGCGAACTGACGGCCGAGCAGGTGCTGACCCGGCGCCGGGGATCGGGCACCTATGTCGCGCCGCGCAAATACCAGGCGACGCTGGTCGAAATCCGCAACATCGCCGACGAAGTGCGCGCACGCGGCCACCGCCACGGCAGCCGCCTCTGCCTGCTCGAGGAGGCACCCGCCGCCGAGGCGCTGGCGCTGCAGTTCGAACTGGCGCCGGGCGCGCCGCTGTTTCATTCGACCATCGTCCACTTCGAGAACGAGGTACCGATCCAGCTCGAAGACCGCTGGGTCAATCCGGCCTGCGCGCCCGATTACCTGCAGCAGGACTTCGCCAGCATCACCCCCAACGAACACCTGATGGCGGTGGCGCCATTGCAGGGCGCCACCTACAGCATCGAGGCCCTGGGCGCCCCACGCGAGGTGGCCGAGCAGCTGGGCATCGACGGCCGCGCCGCCTGCCTGGTCCTCAAGCGCAAGACCACCTCGCAGGGCCGCGTCGCCTCGGTGGTGACGATGTGGCACCCGGGACATTTGATTCAGTTGACCGGCAGCGTCGGCTGAAGGGTTGTTGATTTCCAGGAGAGGCAACAGTTTCGGACGATATTGAACACGGTGCGCCACGCATGCCCGGTTTCGCCCATAATGCCCTTCCAGTCAACAATTAGCCGGAACCAAGTGTATGAACAAGCTCGCCGTTGCGGACGCGGCGCTGCCGCCGCGCGTGCTGGTGCTCGACGACGACCGCTTCATGTTGGAGATGCTCAAGGACATGCTGGAACAGCTCGGCGTGCGCGAGGTCTATACGGAGGCGACGACCCGTCATGCGCTCGCCACCCTCGCCGAACAAAACCCCGACCTGCTCATCTGCGACCTCGCCCTGCCCGACATGGACGGCATCGAGTTCCTGCAGGCGGCCGCGGCACGCGGTTTTGGAGGCGCCGTCATCCTGTTGTCGGGCATGGATTCGGGGGTGCGCGACGCCGCCAGCGAACTGGCGCGGGTGCTCGGATTACGCGTGGCGGGTACCTTCCGCAAGCCGATCGCGCTGGACCAATTGCGCACGGCCGTGACATGTTAAGTTTTCTACAAACGTCTGAACACTTTTCGGGAAAATAAGGTATTATTCGGCCTAAATCCCCCGCCTGACGTCCTCCAGACGCCCTTCCAAATATTGAGTTTGCGCACATTGTCTCCACCATTGTGTTGCAACCAGTTTTACCAAAGGGACATCGTCCCGACAAACGGAAGCCGGACATGTGCTGAGCAGGACAAGCATGGTCTCCAGGCGTACATTGATCCTTACCTCTTCTTTGAGGAAAACATGAGCGAAAACATTAAACACATCAGCGATGCTTCTTTCGAAACCGACGTGCTCAAGTCCGAGCGCCCGGTCCTGGTCGATTTCTGGGCCGAGTGGTGCGGTCCGTGCAAGATGATCGCTCCGATCCTCGAAGAAGTGGCCAAGGAATACGATGGCAAGATCACGATCGCCAAGATGGACGTCGACGCCAACCAGGCCGTACCGGCCCAGTTCGGCATCCGTGGCATCCCGACCCTGATCCTGTTCAAGGACGGCCAGCCAGCGGCGCAGAAAGTCGGCGCCATGGCCAAGGGTCAGCTGACTTCGTTCATCGACAGCAATATCTGAGAACGCGGTGGCGGTGCGCCCGCACTGCCGCCATTTTTGCGGACGGGAAGCAAACCGGCTCCGGTTGTTTTCCACTGACGCAGTTTAATTAATCCACGTCGTTCCCTCCCCTACCTTTACCTTCCCGTCACGGGACACCCACACAACATGCACTTATCTGAACTGAAGGCAATGCACGTCTCCGCGCTGCTGGAGATGGCCATCGGCCTCGACATCGACAACGCAGCCCGCCTGCGCAAGCAGGAACTGATGTTCGCGATCCTGAAGAAACGCGCCAAGCAAGGCGAACAGATCTTCGGCGATGGCGCACTCGAAGTGCTGCCCGACGGCTTCGGCTTCCTGCGCTCGCCCGACGCCAGCTACATGGCCTCGACCGACGACATCTATATATCGCCGTCGCAGATCCGCCGCTTCAACCTGCATACGGGTGATTCGATCGAAGGCGAAGTGCGCACCCCGAAAGACGGCGAGCGCTATTTCGCCCTGGTAAAGGTGGACAAGGTCAACGGCGAATCGCCGGAAGCCTCGAAGCACCGCATCCTGTTCGAGAACCTGACGCCGCTGCACCCGCAGGAGCCGCTGCGCCTCGAGCGCGACATGAACGGCGCCGAGAACATCACCGGCCGCATCGTCGACCTGATTTCGCCGATCGGCAAGGGCCAGCGCGGCCTGCTGGTGGCCTCCCCTAAATCCGGCAAATCGGTCATGCTGCAGCACATCGCGCACGCGATCACCGCCAACCACCCGGACTGCACCCTGATCGTCCTGCTGATCGACGAGCGTCCGGAAGAAGTGACGGAAATGCAGCGTTCGGTGCGCGGCGAAGTCGTCGCCTCGACCTTCGACGAACCGGCCACCCGCCACGTGCAGGTTGCCGAGATGGTGCTGGAAAAGGCCAAGCGCCTGGTCGAAATGAAGAAGGACGTCGTGATCCTGCTCGACTCGATCACCCGCCTCGCCCGCGCCTACAACACCGTGATCCCGGCCTCGGGCAAGGTGCTGACCGGTGGTGTCGACGCCAACGCGCTGCAGCGTCCGAAGCGCTTCTTCGGCGCCGCCCGTAACATCGAAGAAGGCGGCTCGCTGACCATCATCGCCACCGCGCTGATCGAAACCGGCTCGCGCATGGACGACGTGATCTACGAAGAATTCAAGGGCACCGGCAACATGGAAGTGCACCTCGAGCGCCGCCTGGCCGAGAAGCGCGTCTACCCGGCGATCAACCTGAACAAGTCGGGTACCCGCCGCGAGGAACTGCTGATCAAGCCGGACCAGCTGCAAAAGATCTGGATCCTGCGCAAACTGCTGTACTCGATGGACGAGATCGAGGCGATGGAGTTCATCCTCGACAAGATGCGGGCGACGAAGAACAACATCGAGTTCTTCGACATGATGCGCCGCGGCGGTTAACTAGCCACTTGCCGGGCGTCTCATGAAAGGCAGCCAGGCCGCGAATGCCGTTCAGTGTACTGAGCGGCATTTTTTTATGCGCGCCGCATTTTTCATTGAAAACCGAACATGACTGCAACCGGCGACCTGCCGCCCGACCTGCCGTTCGCCCTCGACGGGCTTTACCGTGAAGCCGGCGTGAGCACCACCGCAGCGCCTCGGTGCGAGCCGGAAGGCGGCGAGTATGGCGCCTGCCGCCTCGGCCTCGATGGACGGCTTGTCGCTTTTCGCGTGGCCAAGACCACGCCCACGAAGATCGGCCAGTTCGTGACCGTCTGGAAGCGCCCTGCGCCAGGCGCGGACATCGCGCCTTTCGACAGCCTTGACGAGGTCGACCTGGTGATTGTCAGCGTGGCCGGCGCCGGCCAGCACGGTCATTTCGTCTTCGATCGGCAGGCCTTGATCCGCCATGGCGTGATGTCGCAGGACGGCGTCGGCGGCAAGCGTGCGATCCGCGTCTATCCACCCTGGAGTCTGCCGGTGGCGAAGGCGGCGATCCGCGCGCAAGGCTGGCAATTGGCCTACTTCGTTTCCCCGGCGCCAATGGATGCCGGCGCGCCGGCACGGCTGCGCCGCCTGTTGCACGCGTGACGCCCCGCCACCCGGGCCGGCCGGCAGGCTTGCCTTGGCCTGGCAAGCCGCTTATAATCTCCGGTTCAGTACCTCAACCTGGCAAGTGAGCGGCAATCGGGTCACGAAGCAAGCCGACCGACGAAGTGCTGTTTGGCTACCAAACTCATCGAAAGTAGAATCATGAAGACCGATACCCACCCGAATTACCGCGAAGTCCTGTTCCACGACGTGTCGTGCGATTTCAAATTCATCACCCGTTCGACCATCTCGACCCGCGAAACCGCTACCCACGAGGGTAAAGAGTATCCGCTGATCAAGATCGAAGTCTCGGCTGAATCGCACCCGTTCTACACCGGCAAGCACAAGATCGTCGACACGGCTGGCCGCGTCGAGAAATTCCGCCAGAAGTTCGGCGCCGTCGGTTCGAAGACCTCGGTCGCGAACGGCTAAGCCACACTGCAACACAGCCTCCGCGGGCCTCATACGATCCCCGCAGGAGCACCAAGAAAGAAGCCGGATTCCCGGCTTCTTTTTTTTCGCCTTGATTGGGCGATTTCCATTCGCCGCTATACTAGCGCGACATTATTGCCACGCATCAGACTTATCGATGAAACCAGTCCGTCTCCCCGCCGCCGCCACGCTCGCCCTGCCGCGCTGGGCCCTGTTCGCACTCGGCCTGCTGTATATCCTGCCGGGCCTGATCGGCCGCGACCCGTGGAAGGACGACGCCGGCAGCTTCGGCCTGATGTGGACGATGGCGCGCGGCGGCCTGCACGACTGGCTGTACCCGAACATCGCCGGCCTGCCCGCACTCGACGAAGGCCCGCTGGCCTTCTGGCTGGGCGCCCTCTGCATCAAGCTGTTCGGCTGGCTGCTGGGCGACGTACTGGCCGCGCGCGTGTCGAACATCGGCATCTTCGTCGTCGGCGGCATGTCGCTCTGGTACACCGCCTTCCACCTCGGCCGGCGCCCCGAAGCGCAGCCGCTGCGCCTTGCTTTCGGCGGCCAGCCCGAGCCGGACGACTACGGCCGCACCCTGGCCGACACCACCGTGCTGGTCTACCTCGGCTCGCTCGGACTGCTGCTGTACAGCCACGAGACTCTCGCCGTCACGCTGCAGGGCTCGCTGGTCGCCTACTTCCTCTACCGCGCGGTGCGCTACATCGAAACGGCCTGCCTGCGCAATGCCGCCCCGGTCGGCCTCTCGCTCGGCGCCCTGACGCTGACGCGCGGACCGCTGGCACCAACGGCCCCTGCTGCTGGCGCTGCTGCTGTGCACCCGATTCTTCCGCATTCCCGTGGCGACCGCCCTGCGCCACATGCTGGTGGCCGGCCTTGCCGCCGTGCTGTTGACATTGATCTGGATCCTGCCGGCTACGCTGGTGCAGCCGTATGGGGGCTCGCCCGTGTCGGCCTGGCTGGGCTGGAACCTGGACCAGCTCGCCCTGCCGAGCTGGGCCTCGATCAAGGCCTTCTTCCGCATCGGCGTCTGGTTCGCCTGGCCTGCCTGGCCTTTTGCCGGCTGGGCGATCTGGGCCTGGCGCCGCCAGCAGAACATGCTGCACATCGTGTTGCCGCTCACTTTCTTCTGTGCCCTGACCGCGCTGACCCTGTGCGGTCCGACGCCGGGGAACGGCGACCTGCTGAAACTGCTGCCGCTATTGGCGCTGATGGCCGCTTTCGGCCTGCCTACCATGAAGCGGGGCGCCATCAACGCCATCGACTGGTTCTCGGTGATGGCCCTGACGACGCTGGCGGCCCTGGTCTGGCTGTTCTGGATCGCCAAGCTCACCGGCTGGCCGGCCAAGCTCTCGCATAACGCCCTGAAACTGGTGCCAGGGTTCACGCCCGAATTCGGCATCGTCTCGTTCACGGTCGCGGCCGCCGTCTCGATCGGCTGGTTCTGGCTGGTGCGCTGGCGCGTCTCGCGCAAGCCCTCGGTGCTGTGGCGCGCCGTGGTGCTCTCGTCGAGCGGCCTGATCCTGGTGTGGGTGCTCCTGATGACGCTGTTCCTGCCTGACCTGAACTACAGCAAGAGCTACGCCGGCGTCGCCCAGGCACTGGCCGCCAAGCTGCCGCCGAACGCGAACTGCATCGACACGAATGTAGGCGCCCCGCAGCGCGCCTCGTTCGCCTACTACGGCCGCCTGCCCTTCGCTGGCGTACAGGGTGGCCAGTGCGATTACGTGCTGTTGCACGACAGCGTCAGGACGCGCGACGACCGCGAGCTGTCGCGCGTCTGGCGCACGGGTGGCGCCACGCTGCTGTGGGAAGGCCGGCGCGCCTCCGACCGCGACGAGCGCTTCCGCCTGTACCGCCGCGCGCGCTGAGCGCTGCCCCTAGGCCGCCCGGCGCCGCGCCGCGGCGGGCTCCCCACCTGCGCGCGGCGCCACAGCAGGGCGCCCGCGCCCATCCCCGCCAGCAGCATCGCCCCCATCGGCGCTTCCGGCACCGGCGAGACTGCCAGGTCCGCCCCGAAGCTGCCCCCCTGCCGCCCCCAGTACCTGGCCGTCGACGCGCACGGCATAGGCGCCGCTGACCAGGTTATAGGCCGAGACCGCCCAGGAGTCGGGCGCGTTGTCCTCGAACCCGGTCTGGTCGATGCCGGCGATCGCCGTGCCGACCACGGCCAGCGTGGCGGGGTCGTAGCGGTACAGGGACAGGCCGGTGATCAGGAGGTCCTTGGTGCCCGGCGAATTCAGGAACGAGGACGTGACCGAGGCTGCCGCGTCGAACGGGGTACCGGCGACGGCGAAGGTGAACAGGTCGGTGAAAGCGCTGCCGCTTTGCGCGGCCGTGAAGCCGTCGCCGAAATGGGCGGTGAAGCCGCCGACGCCATCGGGACTGAGGCTGATCGCCTCGGTGCGTTCGATTGTCTGGGCGTGCGCGGGCGCCAGCCCGACCAGGGCGGCGGACAGCGCGGTCGACAGGGCGGCGATCAGCGTCTTGGTGCGCATGGCGAGACGGGCGGACTGGAATCGTTTCATGGTGTCTCCATTGGACGAAGTGACGGCACATGTCGGCGTGACGGCGACCGGCGCCCCGTCTTGGGGCAGGAAAATGTCCCCGGTCATGTTCCTTGAGTCACGTCAACTCCAGGGCGCAAGCGGCATCGACAATGACCAATAGCGCATCGTCGGTGCCGCTGAAGAGCGCCCAAGAGCGCCTAACAAAATCGTCAGAGGCCTTGAAGGCGGGGCCTTCAGGGCAAGGCGGAGCCAAGGCGTGGCGACGAAGACAGTACACCTGTACGACTAGGAGCCGCAACGCGGCTATGGCGGTTTTGTTAGGCGCTCTAAGAAGGAGACAACATGAAAAGCGTAATGTTCTCGGAAATCGTGCACGCACGGCGGCGCGTCAAGCTGCTGGGCACGCTGTCGCCATTGACGGTATACGGCCTGGCGGTGGCGATCGGGATGCCGCTCCTGGTCCTGGCGCTGCGCAGCTTCAACCCGGACGCACCGCTGGCCGCGATCGTCCTGCCGCTGCTGGCGGGACTGGACCCTGCCCCTCTGCGCCGGCTCGCCCGGACGGCTCGAGGTGAGCACCCGCTTCGACGCCTGCCACATGCGCCACACGCTCGACGCCGCGCTGGTCGCGCTCGGCTACGTCCGCACCGATGCCGGCGCCGAGCGGATGCGCTACGTGCGCATCGCCCCGGCGAGCTGGCGCGCCCGGGCCCAAAGCGTGAACGTACGCATCAAGCCCCATACGCTGGAAGTAGTCGGCCCGATCCCGACCCCTGCGCGCGCTGCAGGCGGCGCTGGCGGGCGGCGAAACCGCGCAACCGGAGCGGGTAATCGCCACCGCGCCGGCATTGCCGGGCCGCGAAACTGTTGCCGGTGCAATGCAAATCAGCGATAATGCAGGGCGCGTTGCCGGGATGGCGGAATAGGTAGACGCACGGGACTCAAAATCCCGCGCCGCGAGGCGTACCGGTTCGATTCCGGTTCCCGGCACCACAGGATTGCATCACATAGTCGTACAAATCAAAAACCCGCATGTCGCACCGGCATCGCGGGTTTTTTGTTGACCAGCGCAGCCGGACGCCTCTTCCTACCCCACCCCGGCATCCACCTTGCGCCGGAATTCCATCGCCAGCTGGCCGAACTGCCCGAGCGCGCGTGGCGTGAGGATGCCTTCCCTGCAGCCACGGCAGAAATGGCCTTCAATTCCTTCGAAGGTCGTCGCGCTTCCCTTGTAGGCATAGGGCAGATCCCGCAGGTCATGGACCAGGTCGGTGCTCTCGCAGAATGGACATTTCATTTCATCGCTCCCGAGGAATCGACACCCCTCGATTATGCGCCAGGCCTGCCCTTGCCGGTCACACGGCGCTATCGCCTGGCCGCTCCTGACATTACAATACAGGCAACGAGACCCCGGCGATGGACGCACAGCCGCGCCATGACGGCCTCAGCCACCCGCTGGAAGGAGCAGCACAATGACGATCGCCTGGAGCCAGTTCACGCCGTGGACCTCGCTGATCGGCGGCCTGCTGATCGGCCTGGCTGCCGCTGCCTTCGTCCTGCTCAACGGCCGCATCGCCGGCATCAGCGGCATCCTTGCCGGACTGCTGCGTCCGGTAAAGGGCGACCTTGCCTGGCGCCTCGCCTTCTGGGCGGACCTCGTCTGCGCACCGCTCCTGTACGGCCTGCTGGCAAGGCTGCCGCAGGCGACGATCGACGCCGATGGCGCCACCCTGGTCGCAGCGGGTTTATTGGTCGGCATCGGCACCCGCTATGGCGCCGGCTGCACCAGCGGCCATGGCGTCTGCGGCGTCGCGCGCCTGTCGCCGCGCTCGCTGGTGGCCACCGCGGCCTTCATGCTGGCGGGTTTTCTTACCGTTTACCTGCTGCGTCACGTCCCGGGCTGAAAGGACCGCCATGCACCTGCTTGTCGCCCTGCTTGCCGGCCTGGTATTCGGCGTCGGGCTGGTCGTCTCCGGCATGACCGACCCGGCCAAGGTGCTGGGCTTTCTCGACCTGGCCGGCAACTGGGACCCGTCGCTCGCCTTCGTGATGGGCGGCGCCGTGCTGGTTGCCGCCCTCGGTTACCGCTACGCGCGAGCCCGCACGCAATCCCTGCTGGGTGCAGCCATGCAGGTGCCGACGGCACGCCGCGTCGACCGCCGCCCGGTGCTGGGCTCGCTCACCTTTGGCGTCGGCTGGGGACTTTCCGGATTCTGCCCGGGCCCGGCGCTCGCCTCGCTTGCATCGGGCGGCATGAAACCACTGCTCTTCGTGCTGGCGATGGTGGCGGGCATGATCCTTTTCGACCTGATCGAGCGGGCCAGGCGCGGCGCTCCCCCGACCAGCGCCCGTACCTGATGCCGCATCCCTTACCGGAGACCCCATGCACCTGAACCCCATCCAGCTGTTCGATCCCGAATCGTCGACCTTCACCTACATCCTGGCCGGGCCCGGTTCAAAGCAGGCCGTCATCGTCGACCCGGTCGACCGCCACCGCGAACGCGACCTGGGCCACCTCGCGCGGCTCGGGCTGCAGCTGGTCTACGTGCTGGAAACCCATGCGCACGCCGACCACGTGACCTCGGCCGGAGAACTGCGCGCCCTCACCGGGGCTGTCGCCGCCGCGCCTGCCGGCTGCGGCATCACCGCGGCCGAGGTGCAATTGCAGGACGGCGACGTGCTGCGCTTCGGCCAGGAAGAGGAAATCCGCGTGCTCCATACGCCCGGGCACACGGCGGGCAGCATGAGCTACCTCTGGCGCGGCAATGTCTTTACCGGAGACACGCTCCTGATCGGCGGCTGCGGGCGCACGGACTTCCAGAGCGGCAGTGCCGATGCGCTGTACGACAGCGTGACCGGCAAGCTGTTCACGCTGCCTGACGACACCCGCATCTGGCCGGGACATGACTACCACGGCCAGGCGGTGTCGACGATCGGATGGGAAAAGCGCCACAACGCGCGCCTGGCTTCGCGCAGCCGCGAAGATTTCGTGCGCCTGATGGCCGAACTGAACCTGCCGCGGCCAAGGCTGATCGACATCGCCGTGCCGGCCAACCGCAACCTCGGCCTGCCCCACGGCTGAGTACGCGCGGCGCTCGCCTGCAACCGGCGTTCATCGCGATTTCGCATGTAACAATTGGGCCGCATGCGCTTACGCCGCTCTGCGATTTCCGCAGATTTTTCGAGTTTTCGGCAAATTAAGGGAACAACTCCCGGTCGCATCCCGCCTGGCGTGCAGGCCTACGGTGCCGGCCGCGCCGTCCAGCCGTCGTAGGAGCGCTCGATGCGGCGCAGCGTGCCATCGCGCTCGAGTGAGGCAAACGCGCCATTCAGGCGCTCGATGACGGCATCGGGCATGGCGCGGTTACAGGCGAGGAAGACGTCGATCCGGTTGAACACGAGGACCGGGACGATCCGTCCGGCCCAGCCATTCTGCTCGAGGACCGGGCTGCCGCGCCGCAGCGCCGCGGCCCACAGGTCGATGCGCCCGATCAGCAGCTTGCGCGGATTGGTCATGTCGCTCGAGGCCGCGTCGACCCGGAAGCCGCGGCTGCGCAGGTAGTGGTCGCGCGCGTCGCCGTGGTAGGTGCCGATGCGGTAAGGCCGGGCATCTTCCAGCGTGCGCAGGGCGATGCGGCGTTCGGCCTGGGCCATGAGCACCCATTCGGCGCTGTCGGTCGGCCCGACCCACTTGAACAGGGGATCGCGCTCGGGCGTGCGGGTAGTGGAATAGACGCAGGCGTCCGGACGCGCGTAGGCGGCCGCGTAGGCGCGTTTCCGGGGCAGCATGTCGATCGTGTAGGCAATCCCGGCGCGCTCGAACGCGGCGCGCACCTTGTCGGTGGCGATGCCGACGACCCTGCCCCCGGCATCGAGCATGCTCGACGGCGGCGCCGCCTCGGTGGCGATATGGATGGGAGACGCCTGCGCCGGGCCCGCCTGGGCGCTCGGGGCCTGGACCGCGCGGGCCGGAATGCCCGCCCGAACGGCAGCCGCGGCCAGGACACTCGTTCCCGCCAGCAGCGCAACCAGCAATCGTCGCATCAGCATCGCCCACCTGTCCCGCGCATGGATGTCCTCCTCATGCTACCAGCATACTCCAACGGACGCGGCGTTGGAACGGCCGCGTTCGTATCGTTGCGCCATCGTCCCGGGAGCACCCCGGCGGTGGCAAGTACGCGACAGTCTGCTTACGATTTCGTTAATTTCAGCAAATCGACAGCAGACTTTCCAGGCGGAAAATGTCATACTTGCGAACCCCGCCGCGCCTGCGGACGCCCCCTCCTGGAATCCATTCATGTCGCTTTTCATGTTGCCCGGCGATCCTTCGCTGCTCAGCTACGGCTTTTACGAGCCGAAACTGGTGTTGCTGTCGCTGCTCATGGCGATCTTCTCTTCCTGGATGGGCTTGCAGATCGCCGGACAGGCGCGCCAGCGCAGCAGCAAGCGCGGCAGCCAGCGCGCGATCCTGCTGTTCACGGGCAGCCTGGCGCTCGGCGCCGGCGTCTGGGCCATGCACTTCATCGGCATGCTGGCCTTTAACCTGTGTACAAGGGTCGACTACGACCCGATGATCACCATCCCTCGTCCCTGCCCAGCATCGGCGCCTCCTTCGTCGCCCTGAGCCTGATCGCGCGCGAGCGCATCGGCAGCGGCGGCCTGCTGCTCAGGGGCGTGCTGGTCGGCGCGGGCATCGGCGCCATGCACTATGCCGGCATGACCGGCATGCGCATGAGCCTGGACCTGCGCTACGACCCGTTCACCTTCGCGCTGTCGATCGTGGTGGCCGTGGTACTGGCCACGCTGGCCTTGTGGGTGCGCTTCGGCTTGAGCCGCCTGCGCAGCATGAGCGAAGCGCAGCGCCTGCTGCTGGCCGCCGTCGTCATGGGCTGCGCGATCGCCGGCATGCACTACACCGGCATGGCCGCCGCCCGCTTCGTCGGGGTCGTCAATTCGACGGTGCCAGCCGCCTCGGACAGCGCCTCCCTGGCGCTGGCGATTTCCCTCATCACCGTGCTGTTCACCGTGGTGGTGCTGGCCGCCAACGGCCTGCTGCGCTACCGCCAGCTCTACACCGAACTGTCGCGCAGCGAAGCCTGGATGCGCGCCCTGCTCACCACCACCGTCGACGGCGTCATCACCATCGACCGCACCGGCACCATCCAGGAATTCAACGCCTCGGCCGAACGCATCTTCGGCTGGAAGCGCGCCGAGATCGTCGGGCGCAACGTGCGCCTCCTGATGACGGACGACGACCGTGCCAACGACCGCAGCGGCCTGCTCGGCTACCCGGGCAGCGACGCGCGCGACGAGGGGCGCGAAGCCCCGAACGCCGAAGTCGAGGCCCTGCGCCGCGACGGCAGCCCCGTGCCGATCCGGGTCGCAGTCGGCAATGCCCGCCTCGGCGCCCATGAGCTGTTCGTCTGCTTCGTCACCGACATCAGCGAACGGCGCGAAATGGAGGGCGCGCTGCGCGCCAGCGAGCGCCAGTTCCGCTCCCCTGATCGGCACCATTCCCGGCATTTCCTATCGCAGCCGCATCGACGGCAGCTTCCCGCTGGTGTTCATCAGCGACGCGGTCGAGCGCGTGGCCGGCTACCCGGCAAGCGACTTCCTCGGCAATCCGGCGCGGCGCAGCTTCGACGCGCTGATCCATGTCGCCGACCGCGCGCGCGTCGCCGCGGCCATCGACACCGCCCTGCGCGAGGATCGACCCTACCTGGTCGAATACCGCCTGCTGCATGCCGATGGCAGCACCCGCTGGCTGTGGGAAAACGGCACCGGCGTGCGCGACGAGGCCGGCAATGTGGCCTGGCTCGACGGCGTGATCCTCGACATCAGCGAGCGCCGCACGATGGAGGAAGCGCTGCGCGAGGCGAAGGACGCGGCCGAGCAGGCCGCGGCGGCGCGTGCCACCTTCGTCGCCAACATGAGCCATGAGATCCGTACGCCGATGAACGCCATTCTCGGCTTCACCGACGTGCTGCTCGACGGCGAGCTGGCACCGGACCAGCGCCGCCACCTCGACACCGTGCGCAGCGCCGGCCGCTCGCTGCTGCGCCTCCTGAACGAAATCCTCGATACCGCCAAGCTGGAAAAGGGCGCGGTCGAACTCGAGATCAACGACTTCAACCTGCTCTCGCTGATCGACGAACTGTCCTCGACGCTGGCGGCGAATGCCCGCGCCAAGGGCCTGCACGTGGACATCCACTACGACCCGGCGCTGCCGACCAACCTGCGCGGCGACGAACTGCGCATCCGCCAGGTGCTGACCAACCTGCTCGACAACGCGATCAAGTTCACGGCGACCGGCAGCGTCACCCCTGCGCGCCGAGCCGCAGGGCGACCAGCTCCACTTCACGGTGACCGATACCGGCATCGGCATCGCGCCCGAGCGCCTGCACGCGATCTTCGATCCCTTCACCCAGGCCGATGCCTCGATGACGCGGCGCTTCGGCGGCACGGGCCTGGGCACCACGATCAGCAAGCAGCTGGTCGAGCTCATGAAAGGCAGGATCTGGGCCGAGAGCGTGCTGGGCGAAGGCACCACCTTCCACGTGCTGCTGCCGCTGGTGCTGGCGCGCTTCGCCCCGCAGCAGGCACGGGTGCGCACCGCTTGCGCCCTGCCGCCGCTGCGCGTGCTGGTCGCCGACGACGTACCGCAGAACCTGGAACTGCTGCAACTCCTGATGGCGCGCCGCGGCCACACCATGACCGGCGTGGCCGATGGCGGCGCCGTGGTCGAGATGGCCGCGCGCCAGGACTTCGACCTGATCCTGATGGACTTCCAGATGCCGGTGCTCGACGGCCTGCGGGCCACGCGTTTGATCCGCGAAGAGGCGCAGGCCGCAGGCCGCAAGCGTGTGCCGGTCATCGCGATGACGGCCAGCGTCCTGCCCGAACACCGCCGCGCCAGCGTGGAGGCCGGCATGGACGGCTTCGCCTCCAAGCCGGTCGACTGGTTCGCCCTGTCGCACGAGATCGCGCGCGTGCTCGGCCTGGCATCAAGCCCGTCCGCAGACGACGCGCCGCCGCTGCAGCGCCAGGTATGGAACCGCCACGGCGGCCTGCACCGCTGGGGCGGAAAGCAGGACGCCTACCTGGAAGCGCTCGCGCATTTCCACGGCCAGCATGCGCTGCTGCCGCAGTGCACGGAAGGCTACGCCGATGCCGCCGACTATCCGTCCCTGCGCATGCTGGCGCACCGGGCGCGCGGCGTGGCCGGCAATCTGGCGCTGGAACAGCTGGCCGACGCGCTGGCCGAACTGGAAGCCCTGTCCGAGGGCGAGAAAGGCCAGCAGCTGGCGGCGCTGGCACTGCTGCCGGAAGCGCTCGCGCGCGTCGAGGCCGTGCACCTGGCCTCGATGGCGGCAATCGCCGCCGCGCAGCCGGCCGCGGCGCCGCAGCCTGCCGCCGATGCCCTCCCGGCAGCGGACCTGCAGCGCGCCTGCCGCGCCGCTGGCGTGCTGCGCGAAGCCCTCGGCCATGGTGCGCTCGACGACGCCGCCCTGACCGGGCTGGCGGCGGCGCTGGCCGGTCATCCGGCGGCGATACGCGTCACGCAGGTGCAGAGCGCGCTTGCCGATTTCGATTTCGACCAGGCCCAGGCCCATCTCGACGCCCTGCTCGCCCACGTCTGCCCGATGCCGCAGGCGGCCGGTGAGCCGTCGACCGAACCAACGCAACAGGAAACAATGAATGAGTAACGCAAGCAATCGTCCGCTGATCCTGGCGGTCGACGACGAAGCCAGCAACCTGCAACTGCTGCGCCAGATCCTGCAAGACCACTACCGCCTGCTGTTCGCCAAGGACGGCGCCCGCGCGCTCGAGCTGGCGCAGAAGGAAAACCCGGACCTGATCCTGCTCGACGTGATGATGCCGGGGATGAGCGGCTACGAAGTGTGCGCCGCGCTGAAGGCGCATCCCGCCACGGCGCCGATCCCGGTGATCTTCGTCACCGCCCTGACCGACACCGCCGACGAGATCGAAGGCTTCGAGGCCGGCGCCGTCGACTACATCACGAAACCGGTCAGCCCGCCGGTGGTGCGCGCGCGCGTACGCACCCACCTGTCGCTGGTGCGCACCGAGGAACTCAAGGCGACGCGCCTGGCAATCGTCCAGCGCCTGGGCCTGGCGGCCGAGTACAAGGACAACGAGACCGGCCTGCACGTGATCCGCATGAGCCATTTCGCACGCATCCTGGGCCTGGCCGCCGGCATGACGGAACAGGAAGCCGAAGACCTGCTGCACGCGGCGCCGATGCACGATGTCGGCAAGATCGGCATCCCCGACCGCATCCTGCAAAAGGCCGGACCGCTCGATGCCGACGAGTGGAAGATCATGCAGAGCCACGCGGCGATCGGTGCCGAGATCATCGGCCAGCACGGGGGCGGCATGCTCAAGCTCGCCCACGACATCGCCATGACCCACCACGAGAAGTACGACGGCAGCGGCTACCCGAAGGGCCTGGCCGGCGACGCCATCCCGCTGACCGGGCGCATCGTCGCGATTGCCGACGTGTTCGACGCCCTGACCTCGATCCGCCCGTATAAACGCGCCTGGAGCGAGGAAGAAGCGCTCGCGCACCTGGTCGCGCAGAAGGGCAAGCATTTCGACCCGGTGCTGGTCGATCTCTTCATCGCCCAGCTGCCGGCGATCCGCACGGTGCGCCAGCGCTGGGCCGAGGAGCCTGGTAGCGTCCTGCAGGCCTGAATAGCTAAGTACTCACCCAAAAATAAATGTGTTTTTGGCTGCCAGACCCGGCGCGTTGCTGTGTTGGCTCGTACTTGCAGTGCTCGCACTGCGGCGCACTCGCCGCCTTGCACCGCATCCGAACCGGCACGTCCGGTTCTGTTTGCCAAAATTCACTTTTATTTCCGGTCGAGTACTTAGTCCGGCGCGCGCGAGCCCAGCGGCGGCGCAGCGGCGGGATCGGTCGCGGCGACGCGGCTGGCGGCGAGCTCGCGATACAGCGCCGTGTAGCTGGCCGCCATCTGCTGCGCCGTGAACACCTCGTCGAAGCGGGCGGTGGCGCCGCGGCCCATGTCGCGCGCCAGCTGCGGGTTCTCCCACAGCGTGCGCATGGCAGTGCGCAGCGCGGCCGCATCGGCCGGCGGCACCACCAGCCCGGTCTCGCCGCCGATGTTGATGTAGGTGGTGCCGCTGCCGATCTCGCACGAGATCATCGGCTTGCCGAACATCGCCCCTTCCAGCAGCGAAATCCCGAAGGCCTCCGAGCGCAGGTGCGAGGGGAAGGCCAGGGCGTAGCAGAGCGTTAGCAGCGCCACCTTGTCCGGCTCGTCGACGGCGCCCACGAACAGCACGTTGGCCAGGCCCAGGCGCGCCGCCTGGGCTTTCAATGCCGCCTCTTCCGGCCCGGCGCCGACGATCACCACCGGATAGTTCGTCCCCGCCACTGCGTCCAACAGCACGTGCAGGCCCTTGTAGTAGCGCAGCACGCCCACGAACAGGAAGAACTTCGGCCCGACCCGCTCGCGCCAGTACGCCAGGCGCGCCGGTTCCGGTTGCGGATAGGTGGCGCGGTCCAGGCCGAACGGAATCACCCGGGTCTTGTCGCGATAGCGCTCCAGCACGGTGGACGATTCGAGGTAGTTGGGCGAGGTGGCGACGATCGCGTCGACGCTGCGCAGGAAGCGGTGTTTCAGCGGCTGGTACAGGCGCAGCAAATGCTTCTGGCGCACGATGTCGGAGTGGTAGGTCACCACGCTTGGTTTGCGCACGCGGGCGGCAAAATGCGCCAGGTCCATGAACGGCCACGGGAAGTGGTAATGGACGACGTCGGCCTCGCGCGCCAGCCGTGCCAGCGCGCCGAGCGAGGCCACCGAGCAGGCGTTCGAGGCCAGCTCGAAGTCGAGCGGCACCCGGTGCACGGTATGGCCCTCGAAGGCGATCGGTACCAGGTTCTTTTCGCGCGACAGCGACAGGACCGTGTTGGTGACGCCCAGGCGGCCGGTGCCGACGCACATCTGGCGGATCACCTGCTCGATGCCGCCCACGGTGTCCGGGTAATAGGTCTTGTAGAAGTGAAGGACGCGCATGTCAATGTTGGGGAAAACGGGGCTAGCGCGCCAGTACCTTGCGGTACACGGCGGCGGTGGCATGGGCGGTGGCGCGCCAGGTCAGCGCGCTGGCGCGGGCGCGGACCGGCACGGATGCAGCGCTCGCGCAAGGCGTCGTCGCGCACCGGGGCCAGCATGGCTGCGCCGATCGCGCCCTCGTCGAGCGGGTCGACTTCGAGCGCGGCGCCGGCGCTGACCTCGGGCAGCGAGGTGGTGGACGAGGTCACCACCGGCACGTTCGAGGCGAAGGCCTCGAGCACGGGAATGCCGAAGCCCTCGTACAGCGACGGGAACACGAACACGCCGGCGCCGGCGTACACGTGGCGCAGCGCGGCGGCCTCGCCCAGCTTGTCGAGCCAGATGACCCGGGCACCGTCGGCCTGGGCCGCGGCAATGCGCCGCAGCAGGGTCTCGCAGCGCCAGCCGGCGGCGCCGACGATGACGAGGGCGCGCTCGGCACGCACCGCCGCCGGCAGGGCGAGGTAGGCGCCCAGCACGCGCTCGACGTTCTTGCGCGGCTGCAGGGTGCCGACGAACAGGAAGTAGCCGGGCTGCAGCCGGTGGCGCGCCAGCGTGGCGGCAACGGCTGCCCGGTCGGGGTGTCGAGCCAGCTGTCGTCGACGCCGTTGTGGACCACCGAGATCCGCGCCGGATCGACCCCGAAGCATTCGACCAGTTCGGCGACGGCGTAGTGCGACACGGCGATGACGTGATCGGCCTTGCGCGCCGCTTTACGCTGCAGCCAGTTTTTCAGGCGGCGCATGCGCGGATTGCACAACTCGGGATACTTGATCGGCAAGGCGTCGTGCAGCGTGGCCACGACCGGGCAGTCCATGCGCACGATGCGGTAGTCGGTGGCGTGGAACAGGTCGGCCGGCATGTGCACGCGGTGCGCGCGCGGCGTCGCCAGGTCGACCAGCGTGGCGCGTGCAAAACTCTGCGGCAGCGGCTGGCCGATGGTGGCGGTGCCGGCGTCAGGCCAGGGTAAGGCTGGACCGCGCAGCCGGCGGCGGGCAGGTGCGCCAGCAGCGCGCGGGTGTAGACACCGATGCCGTCGACAGGGCCGCCCGCCGGCCTCGGCTCGATCGTGGTCGTGCCCAGGCCGACGTTCAGGCCATGCATGGTCACCCCCGGTACATCCAGCGCAAGGTGGTCAACAGCGGCGGCGGATCGAGCGGCCCGATCGCGGCGGCGAGTTTTCCATGGTCGCCCGACAGCGTCAGCACGTCGTTGGCGCGCACGAAAGCCGGATTGACCTCGACCTCGATGCGGTAGCCGGCGATTTCCGAGGCCAGGTCGATCACCTCGCCCAGCGAATGGCTGCGGCCGGAACAGACGTTGAAGGCTTCTCCCGCCGGCGCGGCCGCCAGCAGGCGGCGATAGCTGCGCGCCACCATGCGCACGTCGGAAAAGTCGCGCGCGATGGCCAGGTTGCCCAGCTCGATGCGGCGCTCGCGGCGGCGGAAGTGGGAGACGATCTTCGGCAGCAGGAACTGCTCGCTTTGGCCGACGCCCGTGTAGTTGAACGGACGCGCGATGACGATCGGCAGCTTGTCCATCCACAGGCGCGCCATGTATTCCATGGCCAGCTTGCTCACCGCGTAATCGTTGGCCGGCGCGGGAGCGACGCTTTCGTCGATGATGGGCACGCTGGCATTGCCGTAGATGTTCGCCGACGATGCCAGCAGGACGGCCGAGGCGCGGTGGGCGACGCCCGCCAGCGCCTCGAGCAGGTTGCGGGTGCCGACCACGTTGACCTGGTAGATCTGTTCGGCATTGCCGTGGGCGACGAAGGCGATGCCGGCCAGGTGCACGACGACGTCGGGCTGCACCTGCTCGACCATCGCGCCGACCGCCGCGCGGTCGCACAGGTCGACCGCGAGCGCGTGCGTGCCGGTCGCTTCGCCGGGCATGACGGTACCGAATACCTCGTACCCGGCCGCGGCCAGCTCGCGCTCGACATACACGCCGGTGAAGCCACGCAGGCCGGTGACGAGGGCGCGCTTGCCCTCGCCTTCGCGCGAAGCGGTATCGGGCTGGAGGTCTGGCGTGGCGGTGCTCATGTCAGAACGAGAAGCCCTGCTCGTTGCGGCGCAGGTCGGCCTCGACCATCATCTGGCACAGCTCTTCCAGCGTGGTCTTCGGCTCCCAGCCGAGCTCGCGCTTCGCCTTTTCCGGGTTGCCGATCAGGAGGTCGACCTCGGCCGGACGGTAGAACTTCGGCGAGACGCGCACCAGGGTCTTGCCGCTCTTCGTGCAGCGGCCGGTTTCGTTGTCGGCGCTGCCGCTCCACTCGAGGGCGACGCCGGTGCCCTTGAAGGCCATGTCGACGAAGTCGCGCACGGTTTCGGTGCGGTTGGTGGCCAGCACGAAGGTATCGGGCTGGTCGGCCTGCAGCATGCGCCACATGCCTTCGACGTATTCCTTGGCAAAGCCCCAGTCGCGCTTGGCGTCGAGGTTGCCCAGCTCCAGCACGCCGAGCTTGTTCAGGGCGATCTTGGCCACCGAATCGGTGATCTTGCGGGTCACGAACTCACGGCCGCGCAGCGGCGACTCGTGGTTGAACAGGATGCCGGACGAACCGAAGATGCCATAGCTCTCGCGGTAGTTGATCGTCATCCAGTGGGCGTACAGCTTGGCCACGCCGTAGGGGCTGCGCGGGTAGAACGGGGTGTCCTCGACCTGCGGGATGGCCTGCACCTTGCCGAACATTTCCGAGGTCGAGGCCTGGTAGAAGCGCACCTTCGGATTGACCAGGCGAATCGCCTCGAGCAGGTTGACGGCGCCCAGGCCGGTGATCGATGCGGTCGTCAAAGGCTGGTCGAAGGATACGCCCACGAAGCTTTGCGCGGCCAGGTTGTAGACTTCATCCGGTTCGGCGCTCTGGATCAGGCGCAGGCTCGATGCCAGGTCGGTCAAATCGTATTCCACCAGCGACAGGTTCGGATGCCCGCTGATGCCGAGCTCGTCGATGCGCCAGAAATTGGTCGAGCTGGAGCGGCGGAAGGTACCGGTGACGTGGTAACCCTTCTCGAGCAGCAGTTGCGCCAGGTAAGCGCCATCCTGACCGGTGATGCCAGTGATGACGGCTTTTTTTGTTGTTTTCTGCATGGTGTGGGAATTCCGGATGAGTATCAGTGCGCGACAAATATTTTTCTGACAACCCCATATTGTAACAGACGAGCTTTGCGCGCACGGCTGGCGCACGGCACGAAAACGGCCGCGACAGGCCAGGCATTATTGACCGAAATGCCAGGTCGACCGGACGGCGCTTACGGATTGTTACGTGTCCCGGCCAAAAAAAACAGGCGAGCACGCTCGCCTGTGAGGACCGCCAAGGGTCCATCGATGCGGCTGAACTTCCGGCAGTTCAGCCTGTCAATCGCGTCAGCGGTTCGACACGGCGTCGACCACGCACAGCGCCGTCATGTTGACGATGCGGCGCACCGTGGCCGACGGCGTCAGGATGTGCACCGGACGCGCGCAGCCGAGCAGGATCGGGCCGACCGCGATGCCGTTGCCGGCCGCCGTCTTGAGCAGGTTGTAGGCGATGTTGGCCGATTCGATATTCGGCATCACGACCATGTTGGCGTCGCCCTTCAGGGTCGAGTGCGGCATGATCTTGGCGCGCAGCTTGGCGTCGAGCGCGGCGTCGCCGTGCATCTCGCCGTCGATCTCCAGGTGCGGCGCCTTCTGCTGCACCATGGCCAGCGCGTCGCGCATCTTCTGCGCCGATTCGCTGTTGGAGGTACCGAAGTTCGAATGCGACAGCAGCGCCACGCGCGGGGTGATGCCGAAACGTTCGAGTTCCTCGGCCGCCATGATCGTCATCTCGGCCACTTCGGCGGCGTTCGGGTTCTCGTTCACATGGGTGTCGAGCATCGCCAGCTGGCGCTCGGGCGTGATGATGATGTTCATCGCCGCGTACACATTCGTACCCGCGCGCTTGCCCAGCACCTTGTCGATGAACTCGAGGTGGGTCCAGGTGGTGCCGTAGGTACCGCAGATCATGCCGTCGGCGTCGCCTTTGTGGATCATCATGGCGCCGATCAGGGTATGGCGGCGGCGCATCGCCAGCTTGGCCATGTCGGCGGTCACGCCCTTGCGCATCACCATCTGGTGGTAGGTCTGCCAGTAGTCGCGGTAGCGCTCGTCGAAGTCGGGGTTGATGACGTCGAAATGCACGCCCTGCTTCAGGCGCAGGCCGAACTTCTCGATGCGCTGCTCCAGCACCGCCGGACGGCCGACCAGGATCGGGCGCGCCAGGCCCTCGTCGACCACGACCTGCACCGCGCGCAGCACGCGCTCGTCCTCGCCCTCGGCGTAGACGATGCGCTTGACTTCGGCCTGGGCGGCTTTCGCCACCGAGAACAGCGGTTTCATGAAGGTGCCGCTGCGGTAGACGAACTGCTGCAGGCTCTCGGCGTACGCGGCCAGGTCCTCGATCGGCCGGGTGGCGACACCGCCGGCCTGCGCGGCCTTGGCCACCGCCGGCGCAATGTGGGTCAGCAGGCGCGGGTCGAAGGGCATCGGGATCAGGTATTCCGGGCCGAAGGACAGGTTATTGATGCCATAGGCCGAGGCCACGATGTCGGACTGCTCGGCGTGGGCCAGGTCGGCAATGGCGTGCACCACGGCGATTTCCATCTCGCGCGTGATGGTGGTGGCGCCGCAATCGAGGGCGCCGCGGAACATGTAGGGGAAACACAGGACGTTATTGACCTGGTTCGGGTAGTCCGAACGGCCGGTGGCGATGATGGCGTCGCTGCGCACGGCCTTCGCGTCTTCCGGCAGGATTTCCGGATTCGGGTTGGCCAGCGCCAGGATCAGCGGATTCGGCGCCATCTTGACGACCATCTCCGGTTTCAGGACGCCGCCGGCGGACAGGCCGAGGAAGATGTCGGCGTCGGGAATGACTTCCGAGAGGCTGCGGTGCGGCGTATCCTGGGCGAAGCGCTCCTTGTCCGGGTCCATCAGTTCAAGGCGGCCCTTGTAGACTACGCCGGCCAGGTCGGTGACATAGATGTTCTCGATCGGGAAGCCGAGGTCGACGATCAGGTCGAGGCAGGCCAGCGCCGCGGCGCCCGCGCCCGACACGACCAGCTTGCAGCTCCTGATGTCCTTGTTGACGACTTTCAGGCCATTCAGGATGGCGGCGCCGACGATGATCGCGGTGCCGTGCTGGTCGTCGTGGAAGACCGGGATCTTCATCCGCTCCCGCAGTTTGCGCTCGATGTAGAAGCACTCGGGCGCCTTGATGTCTTCCAGGTTGACGCCGCCAAAGGTCGGCTCGAGCGAGGCGATGATGTCGACCAGTTTATCGGGGTCGTTCTCGGCGATCTCGATGTCGAAGACGTCGATCGCGGCGAACTTCTTGAACAGCACGCCCTTGCCTTCCATAACTGGTTTTGAAGCAAGTGGGCCGATATTGCCCAGGCCGAGCACGGCGGTGCCATTCGAAATGACGGCCACCAGGTTGCCGCGCGACGTGTATTTATACGATGCCGCGGGGTCCTTGACGATTTCCTCGCAGGGCGCGGCCACGCCCGGCGAATAGGCCAGGGCCAGGTCGCGCTGGTTCAGCAAGCCCTTGATCGGGGTGACGGCAATCTTGCCCGGACGGGGAAACTGGTGGTATTCGAGCGCTGCAGCACGCAGTTGTTGGCGCAGTTCTTCTTTTTTGTCCGATGACGAGTCCATGCTAGTGCAGCCTTCCTGAAACTTAGAGGGGAGCCTCCAATTTTATCAGACCCACTCTTGCTACCGGCTACGTATTTTCCACGGTGGTTGGACCAGAAGCAAAGCTGATGGGAGCTGCCCGCATATAAGCAAAGCCTATGGGAGATGAGCGCAGGCCACGAGCGGACGGTAGAATGCACCCATGCTTTCCGAATTCGACCTCATCAAACACTATTTTCGACGCGCGCGTGCCGGTAACGCCGTGCTCGGCATCGGCGACGATTGCGCGCTGCTGGCGCCCACGCCGGGCATGCAGACGGCGATCTCGACCGACCTCCTGATCGAGGGCCGCCATTTCTTTGCCGGCGCCGATCCGCGCATGCTGGGCCACAAGTGCCTGGCCGTGAACCTGTCGGACCTGGCCGCGATGGGTGCACGTCCGGTCGGCTTCACGCTCGCGCTGTCCCTGCCGGGTGTCGACCAGGACTGGCTGGAAGAATTTTCGAACGGCCTGTTTGCACTCAGCGACCTGCACGATTGCGAACTGGTCGGCGGCGACACGACGCGCGGGCCGCTGGCCGTCTGCATCACCGTGTTCGGCGAGATCGCGCCCGGCCATGCGCTGCGGCGCGACGCCGCCCGCGCCGGGCACGACATCTGGATCTCCGGCACGCTGGGCGACGCGCGGCTGGCGCTGGCCGGCTACTGGAAGGAACTGGCGCTGGCGCCGGACCAGTTGCTCGAAGCCGCGCCGCGCATGCACCTGCCAACGCCGCGCGTCGCGCTCGGACGGGCCCTGGCCGCGCTGCCGGTGGCCCACGCGGCACTCGACATCTCGGACGGCTTGATCGGCGACCTGCAGCACATCCTCGACGCCTCGCGCGTGGGCGCCACCCGGAACTCGACCTGCTGCCCGCCGGCCCCGTGCTGGCGCGCCAGCCGCAGGCGCTGCGCCGCCGTTTCACCCCTGACCGGCGGCGACGACTACGAGTTGTGCTTCACGGCGCCGCCGGCCCAGCGCGACGCGGTAATCGCCGCGGCGGTGTCGGCGAATACGCCGGTCACGCGCGTCGGCACCATCGACGCCGAGCCGGGATTGCGCCTGGTGGACGCGGCGGGCCAGCCGGTGGAGATGGACGTGAAGGGGTGGGACCACTTCGGCGGGGAGTGAGCGTTTGTCGTACCGCGTGGGCACGGGGCGCCCACCCTACGGATCCCGGCTGTTCGTAGGGTGGGCGCTCCGTGCCCACGCGCAAACCAGCGGTCAGGTAGGGTGGACTCCCGAGTCCACGCGGTCGAGCGCCGGCATGGCGCACCGTTGGACAAGGTCACGATTGCCCGCACGACGCAGACAAGCCCTACCCCGCCCGCGGCACCTTGCGGTCGTCATACGGCCCATGCTCCATCCAGTAATGGCGGAACGCCAGCCGCACGTTGTCGCGCAGCTCGCTGTCGACCCAGGGCTTCGTATAAAACTTGTAGATCGAGCCGCGGTTGATCGAGTCGAGCACGGTCGTGATGCCGGTATAGCCCGACAGGATGATGCGCATCGTGTCCGGGTACATCTCCTTGACCTTGCTGAGGAATTCGGTGCCGCTCATGACCGGCATGCGCTGGTCGCACATCACCACCTGCACCCGGTACAGCGCCAGCAGCTCGAAGGCTTCGGCCGGCGTGGACGCGGTCAGCACGCGGTAGTTGTCGCGCCTGAACAGGCGGTGCAGTGCGCTGAGCGTATCGGGGTCGTCGTCCACCACCAGCAGGGTCTGGACATTGCTGTCGTCGGCGGCGGGTTTGCTCGGCGTGTCGCGGTTGTGGGCACCACCAGCTGGGCCAGCTGCGAGGCCGGCAGCGCGCGCGAAAAGTGAAAGCCCTGGATCTCGTCGCAGCGGTGGCGGCGCAGGTAGGCCATTTGCGCGCGCGTCTCCACCCCTTCGGCCACCACCTGCATGTGCAGGCTGTGCGCCATGCTGATGATCGCCAGCGCGATGGCGGCGTCGTCGGGGTTGGTGACGATGTCGCGCACGAAGGCGATGTCGATCTTCAGTTTGTCGATCGGGAAGCGTTTCAAATAAGCCAGGCTCGAATACCCGGTCCCGAAGTCGTCGATCGCGATGCGGATGCCCAGGCCCTTCAAGCGCTCGAGCACTTCGATGGTGCGCTCGGCACTCGTCATCAGCGCGCTTTCGGTCAGTTCCAGTTCCAGCATGCCGGGATCGATGTCGTGGCGGCCGATCGCCGCGCGCACCACGCCTTCGAGGTCGCCCTCGACGAACTGGCGGCTCGAGACGTTCACCGCCACGCGCACCTCGCGCACGCCCCGGGCGTTCCACTCGGCGATCTGGCGGCAGGCCTCGTCGATGATCCAGTCGCCGATGCGCACCACCATGCCCGTTTCTTCCAGCACCGGCACGAATTCGGCCGGATAGACGAGGCCGTGGCCCGGACGGTGCCAGCGCAGCAGCGCCTCGACGCCGCACACGCGGCCCGTGGACAACTCCAGCTTGGGCTGGTAGTGCAGCACGAACTGCCGGCCTTCGAGCGCGCCACGCAGTGCCAGCTCGAGGTCGAGCCGCGCCAGTACCTGCACGTTCATGCCGGCGGTAAAGAAGCGGTAACCGTCGCGTCCCGCTTCCCTTCGCGCGCACCATGGCCGTGTCGGCGTATTTCACCGGGGTGCCCGGGTCGGTCGTGTCGTCGGGGTAGACGGCGATGCCGATGCTGGCGGTGAGCACCGCCTTCTGCCCGTTCAGGTCGAAGGGCGCGCGCAGCGCCTCGCGGATCTCGTTGGCGACATGCGCCGGTTCGTCCTGCCGCTCGCGCGTCATGTTGAGGATGACCGCGAACTCGTCGCCGCCCAGGCGGCCGACCGCGTCGCGCAGGTCCATCACGCGCACCAGCCGGTTCGAAAATTCGCGCAGCAGCTCGTCGCCCAGCGCGGGGCCCAGCGAATCGTTGATGATCTTGAAGCGGTCGAGCGTGATGAACAGCACCGCCACGCGCCAGGATTTTGTCTGGGCCAGCTCGATCGTCTCGCGCAGGTTCTGGAAGAACAGGGTGCGGTTCGGCAGGCCGGTGAGCGCGTCGAAACTGGCCAGGTGCTTCAGGCGGCGCTGCGCCTGCAGGCGCTCGCTGATGTCGCGTGCGACCGCGATCAGCAATTTGCTGGAGCCGGCTTCCTGCCACTGCCAGCTGATCTCGACCGGCACCGCGCCCTCTCCGCCCACGCGCAGCAGCTCGGTCTCGGCGATGTCGGTCTCGTGGGCGGCGGCGTTGGTGGCCATGTGGCGCTGCAGCTGCTCGGCCGTGGTCAGGCCCAGCGCCACCGGGTCGATGCGCAAGAGCGCCTCGCGCGAAAAAGCCCAGCATGCGGCAGGCGCCGTCGCTGACGTCGACCAGGGTCAGGCTGGCGGCATCGATCAGGAAGATGCCGTCGGGCGTGGCATCCATCGCGGTGCGGAAGCGTTCCGGGGCCGCGGTGCGCTCGCGCACGGTGCGTTCCAGGCGCGCGCCGTGCTCGCGCGACTCGCGGTGCATCAGGCGCACTTCCAGCAGGTTGCGGATACGCGTGAGCACCTCGACGGTGTCGAGGGGTTTGCCGATGAAGTCGCGCGCGCCCGCTTCCAGGGCGGCCAGCTTCTTGTCCGGCTCGGCCGTCACCACCAGCACCGGCAGCCAGGATTCGCTTTCCAGGGGTTTGAGCGCTTCCATTACCTCGAAGCCATCCATGCCCGGCATGTGCAGGTCGAGGATGATCAGGTCGAAGCGGTACTTCAGGTGCAGCGACACCACCTGGCGCGGGTCGGTGGTGCTGTGCACGTGTTCGTAGCCACTGGTTTTCAGCAGGTATTCGAGCAGCTGCACGTTCACCGGCTGGTCGTCGACCACCAGCACCCGTGCGCGCCGCACGTCGGCAGGCGTGATCATGTAGCGACTCCTTTCGCCGTGCGCAGGTGCGCCAGCGTGCCGTCGATCGCCTCGTTGAACTTGTCGATGTCGATCGGCTTGGTCAGGTAGCGGAAGAAGCCCGCCGCCAGGCCGCGCTCGATATCGCTGGCCATCGCGCTGGCGGTCAGGGCAATCACCGGAATGTCGTGGGTGGCGGGATCGCGACGCAGTTCGGCCAGCACCTCGGCGCCGCTCATCCCCGGCAAATTCAGGTCCATCAGGATGATCTCGGGGTGCTGGGTGCGCGCCAGCGCCAGGCCGCGCGGACCATCAGCGGCGGCCAGCAGGCGCAGGTCGGAGCGGAAGCGCACAATCTCTTCGACCAGCCGCAGGTTGGCGGGATTGTCCTCGACATACAGCAGCAGGTGCGGCGCCGCGTCCGCGTGCGCCGGCGCGGCCGGCGGCGCCGGCAGGTGCGGGCCGGCCGCGCTGCCCTGCGGCGCGGCGATGCCCAGCTCGATCGAGAACACGCTGCCCACGCCCGGGCTGCTGCTGACGTCGATGCTGCCCTTCATCAGTTCGACCAGGCGGCGCGTCACCACCAGGCCGATGCCGGTGCCTTCCTGGGCGCCGGCTTCCTGGCCGAGCCGGTTGAAGGGCTGGAACAGGCTGGCCAGCTGCTCCGGACGCAGGCCCATGCCGGTATCCTGCACCGCGATGCGCAGCCGGTCGGGCGCGACTTGCACGCAGTCGAGCACCACGGCGCCGGCGTCGCGGTTGTACTTTGATCGCGTTCGACAGCAGGTTGAGCAAGACCTGCTTCAGGCGCGTGCGGTCGGCCTGCAGCACCGCGCCCACGCGCTCTGGGAAGAGCACGCGGATGCCGCGCGCCGCCGCCAGCGGTTCGATCATGGAGCGGCATTCGTCGAGGATTTCCTTCAGTTCCACCGGCTCCATCGACAGCGAGATCGTGCCCGACTCCACCTTGGCCAGGTCGAGGATTTCGTTGATCAGCGTGAGCAGGTGGCGGCCCGACTTCAGGATGTGGTTGGCGAACTCCTTCTTCTGCACGTCGCTGGTCGGCAGCGCTTCCGAGGTCAGGATCTGGGCGAAGCCGAGGATGGCGTTGAGCGGCGTGCGCAGTTCGTGGCTCATCGAGGACAGGAAGGCCGATTTCGCCTGGTTGGCGCGGCGCGCCTCGTCGATCGCGTTGGCCAGTTCGGCATTGGCCAGCGCCAGCTGCATCGTGCGTTCGTCGACCCGGTGCTCGAGCTGTTCGTTCAGGCGCATCACTTCCTGCTGGGCGCGCGAACGCTCCTTGGCCTCGCGCACGATTTCGCGGTTCGAGTCCTCGAGCTCGCGCGTGCGTTCTTCGATTTCGCCCAGCATGGCATTGAAGGAATCGGCCAGCTCGGCCGCCTCGTCGTCGCTGATGCGCGGGGCGCGGCGCGAATAGTCGCGGGTGGCGACGACGTCGCGCGCGATCTCGGTGATGGCGACGATGGGCGCGGTGATGACGCGGCCCATGCGCCGCATCAGCAGATAGGCGATCAGGAGCGCCACCAGCATCACGCCGAGCGCGATACCGAGGTAGTCGAGCGTGCGCGCCAGCAGCCGGTTCTCCGCGCGCAGGTAGACGGTGCCGACGGTCTCGCCGTTCTCGACGATGGGCCGGAACACCACGACGTGCTCGCCCTCGATGCGGGCCGCGGCCGGCTCGGGTCGCGCCGGTACGCTGGCGGCCGCGCCGCGCGCGGCATACGAGGCGAACAGGCGTCCGTGTTCGTCGTAGATGGCGGCCGTGTCCACCATCGGCCGGGTGCGCAGCAGCGCCAGGTTCTCGCCAAACCAGGCGGGCGTCGTCGAACGCCAGCGCGGCCGAACTCATGTGGCCGACCAGTTCGGCCTGGGTCGAGAGGTCGTTCACCAGCGCGCGGTGGTAGCTGCGCAGGTCGTAGCCGATCACCAGGCCCACCGACACGACAAGCGCGGCCAGGGTGGTGGCCATCACCACCCGCACCAGCTTGCGACGGATCGAGGTCGCGCCGCGCATGTGGCTATCCTCGCGCGGGACGTTCATGTGGTCCCCGTGATGCGCCAGGCGGCGGCCAGCATGCGTGCGCTGATCTTCAGGCCGCTCGGTGCGACTTCGCGCAGCGCGACCTCGAAGCGCAGCCGGTCGCCCATCAACACGAAGTGGATCATGCCGGCCGGCGCCTCGGGGGCGTCGCTGACGGTCAGCAGCGGCAGGCCGCGCGCGGCATCGAGGAGTTCGGCGCTGGCGGCGCGTTCCAGGTTGCCGACGTACAGGACCTGCAGGCCGGCAGGCGAGTCGCCGCGGCGCAGGCGGCGCACCGTCAACGGATGGCTGCCGACCTTGCGTCCCGCCACCATCTGCTCCAGTTGCTGCGCCAGTTCCTCATTACCGGCCACGCCGATGACAAGCGGGCTGTCCGCACGCGCGAATGCCGTGCCCGGCCAGTCGACGAAGCCGGCGAACTTGACGAGGTAGGCCGCCTTCAGCGCGCTCTCGACGCGCGCCGGCTGGGCAGCGGCGCACCCGGCGAGCAGCCACAGGACGAGCAGCAGCCAGCGCGCCGGATGCGCAGCACGGACGGCGAACGCCATCACGACCGCGCCGGCCTTTCGCGGCAGCACGTGAAATGTTCAGACAGCATGAGTTCAATTGAAAAAAAGAAACGCGGCGGAAGCCGCCGCGGTGAGGATAGCAGTCCGGCTTGCGGCCATGTCGCACGTAAAGTGCATACAAGACATTTCATGAACCGGAACGCCTGCAACTCTACCCGCTCGCGTGGTCTTTGGATAGCGCAGGATGGCAATCCATGCAAGTTTGCCACACCGGTCGCGGCCTCGTCGCGCTAGAATGAATCGTGGCGGCCGCCCGCTGCCGCCAGCGCCGGCGCTACCGGTGCGCTCAACCTGGAGGAGCTCCCGTGTCCAACGAATTGATCGAACTTGCTACGAAAGTGGGTGCGGCGCTGCAGGCCAAGCGCCTGATCCTTGCCACGGCCGAGTCGTGCACCGGCGGCGGCGTGTCGCAGGCCGTGACCGAGATTCCCGGCTCGACCGGCTGGTTCGAATGCGGCTTCGTCACCTATTCGAATGCCTCGAAGTCCGAGATGCTCGACGTGCCGGCCGCGCTGATTGCCCAATGCGGCTCGGTCAGCGAGGAAGTCGCCGGCGCGATGGCTGCCGGCGCGCTGTCGAACAGCGTGGCCGACGTGGCCGTCTCCACCACCGGCATCGCCGGACCGACCGGCGCCGTGCCCGGCAAACCGGTCGGCACGGTCTGCTTCGGCTGGGCCCGCGGCGAGACGGTCTATACGGAACGCCCGGTGTTCGCGGGCGACCGCCAGTCCGTGCGCGAACAGACCGTGATGCACGCGCTGCGCGGCCTGCTCCGCTTCATCGAATAGTGGCCAGCCGGCCGCCGGCACCCGGCCGCGCCGCCCGGGCGCTGGCCGCGTGCGCGCTCCTTGCGGGCACGCCGCTGGTGGCCCCTGGCGCCACGGCCGCGCCTGCCCCCGGCCAGGCGGCCATGCAAACCGTCTACGCCGTAGGGGACATTGCCCGCTGCCGCCATCCAGACCCGCGCTGGTCGGGCGCGGCCGACACCGCCGCCGTGGTCGCGGCCGGGCTTGCCGCGGACCCGGCGGCCGTGGTCCTGACCCCGGGCGACCATACCTACCCGCGCGGCACCGCGGCCGAGTTCACCGGTGCTATGGCCCCACCGGGGCCGCTTCAGCGACCGCACCTGGCCGGCGCCGGGCAACCACGAGTACTACACGAAGGATGCAGCGCCCTACTTCGCCTATTTCGGCGCGCGCGCCGGACGCGGCTACTACAGCCTGCAGTTGGGCGCCTGGCGCGTGATCTCGCTCGACAGCAACCTGGCACCCGGCGCGCATGCGGCCATGCTGGCCTGGCTGAAGGAAGAACTGGCAGGCGCGCCCGCCGCCGCGGGCGCCGAACCGCCCTGCACGCTGGCATTCTGGCACCATCCCCTGTACAGTTCGGGCGGGCACGGCAGCGTGCCGAAGATGCGCGAGGCCTGGGCCCTGCTGCACGCGGCCGGCGCCGAGCTGGTGCTGTCCGGCCACGACCACGATTACGAACGCTTCGCGCCCCAGGATGCGGACGGCCGGCGCGACCCGGGCGGTATCCGCCAGTTCGTGGTCGGCACCGGCGGCGCCTATCCGACGCCCTTCCTGCGCCTGGCCGCGCACAGCGAAACGCGCGACGCCAGCCGCAACGGCGTCCTGCGCCTGCGCCTCTACCCGGGCGGCTACGACTGGGAGTTCCCGGAAGCGACCGCGCCCCAGTTGCCGAACCCCTCGCCGCCCGACCACGGTAGCGGTCGCTGCCACTAAGGCCGCGACCGGCTGCCATTGAACCTTCATCACCTTGACCCGATTTCACCGGGAGCATCCATGAAAACCCGTCCGCTGTTCGCCGCATCGCTGCTGATGGCCGCCTTGAACGGTGCCGGCGCGCAGGCAGGCGGCGCCGGGGCGTCTGGCGTTGCCGCCGGCAGCGCTGCCAGCACGCCTGCGGGCACCAGCCTGCCCGGCATCCCGACCATCGCCTTCGACAAGTACACCCTGCCCAACGGCCTGCAGGTGATCCTGGTCGAAGACAAGCGCCTGCCGCTGGTGGCGGTAAACGTCTGGTACCACGTCGGCCCGGCCAACGAAGTGCCCGGCCTGACGGGCTTTGCCCACCTGTTCGAGCACATGATGTTCGCCGGCAGCAAGCACCTGCCGCGCGGCCTGGCCGACCGCCTGCTCGAAGGGGCCGGCGCCAGCGACAGCAACGGCAGCACCGACTACGACCGCACCAATTACTACGACACGGTGCCCTCGAACCAGCTGGAACTGGCGCTGTGGGTGCACGCCGACCGCATGGGCTACCTGCTCGACGTGCTCGACCAGAAGTCGCTGACCAACCAGCAGGACGTGGTGCGCAACGAACGGCGCGAAACCGTCGAGAACGAACCCTACGGCATCGTCGAAGAAGCGCTGAACCACGCGCTGTTCCCCGAGGGCCACCCCTACCGCGCCTCGGTGATCGGTTCCCACACCGACATCCAGAATGCGAAACTGGCCGACGTGCGCGATTTCTTCACGCGCTACTACGGCCCCAACAACGCCAGCATCGTCATCGCCGGCGACATCGACAAGGTGAAAACGCGCGCCCTGGTGGCGAAGTATTTCGGCGGCCTGCGCCGCGGCCCGGCCGTCGTGCGCCCGACGGTTGCCACGCCGCCGATCACGGCCGAGAAACGCCTGGTGGTGCCGGACCGGGTCGAACTGTCGCGCCTCTACATGGGCTGGCTGACGCCGCCCGCTTATAAGCCCGGCGATGCGGAACTCGCCGTGCTGGCGCAGATCCTGGCCGGCGGCAAGTCCAGCCGCCTGTATAAATCGCTGGTGTACGACCGCCAGATCGCCCAGGATGTCGACGCCAACCAGGATTCGCGCGCGCTGACCTCGACCTTCCTGATCGAAGTCACCGCCCGCACCGGCCACACGCCGCGCGAACTGGAGGAAGCGATCGACGAGGAGCTGAAAGCCCTGCGCGACAAGGGCCCGTCCGAGCGCGAAGTCGAACGCGCGCGCAACCAGATCGAGACAGCGATGATCAGCTCGCTGGAAAAGCTGGGCGGCGACGGTCTTGCCGATCAACTGAACCATTACAACCAGTACACGGGCGACCCCGGCTACCTGACCGAGGACGTGGCGCGCCTGCGCCGCATCACGGCGGCCGACGTACGGCGTGCCGCCCACACCTGGCTGCAGCAGCATGCGCGCGTGCTGGTGTCGGCCGTGCCCGGCACGCCGGAACTGCCGCCCGATCCGCCGGCGCCGCCGCCGCAAGGCACGTCCTCGCGCCGGGGCCGCGGGCATCAACGAAGCCGAGGCCTGGCGCGCGCGCATGCCGAAGGCGGGCCCGGCGCCGCGCATGGGAGCCGCCGCGCGGCGAGTCGTTCAAGCTGGCCAATGGCCTGACCGTGATCCACCACTACAACCCGGCGCTGCCGCTGGTGGCGGCGGAACTGGTCATCAAAAGCGGTTCGGACGCCAATCCGATTGGCCTCCCCGGCCTGGCCGGCTTCACGGCGCAGATGCTGACGGAAGGGACGGCCACGCGCAGCGCCCCGGGCATCGCCGATGAAATCGCCCAGCTCGGCGCTTTCCTCGATACCGACAGCGGCACCAGTGCCTCGACGGTGTCGCTGCTGGCGCTGCGCGCCAACTTCGGCGCGGCGCTCGACGTGCTGGCCGACGTGGTGCAGCACCCCGCTTTTCCGAACGCGGAAGTGGAACGCCAGCGCGCCAGCCGCCTGGGCGACCTGATGCAGCAGCGCGACGAGCCGGAAATGGTGGCGGCGGTCGCCGCGGCCGGCGCCCTGTACGGTCCGCGCCACCCCTACGGCTACGGCCAGCTCGGCACCGAACCGGCGATCCGCGCCGTCACGCGCAACGATGTATTGTCGTTCTGGCGCCGCCACTACGTGCCCGGCAATGCCGCGCTGGTGGTCTCGGGCGACATCTCGCGCAAGGAATTGACAGCCCTGGCCGAGGCGCGCTTCCTCGGCTGGAAGAGCGCCGAAACGCCGTTGCCGGCGCCGGGTACGCCGGAAACGACAGGAGCGCGCGTCGTGCTGGTGGACCATCCCGGCGCCGGCCAGACCGCGCTGCGCCTGACCCGCATCGGCGCCGCACGCAGGACACGCGACTTTCCGGCGCTGGAAGTCATGAACGCGGCCTTCGGCGGCCTGTTCACCAGCCGCATCAACCAGAACCTGCGCGAGGACAAGGGCTATACCTATGGCGTCTACTCGGGCTTCCGCTACGACCGCAGCGCCGGGCCCTTCATCGTGGCCGGCAGCGTGCGCGCGAACGCCACCGGCGCCGCGATTTCGGAACTGCTGCGCGAAGCCCGGGCCATGTTCGACAAGCCGCTCGGCGCGGCCGAACTGGCGGGCGCGCGCAACGCCCAGCTGCTGTCGCTGCCCAACCATTTCGAGACCAACAGCGACATCGGCGCCAGCCTGGCCGAGACCTTCCTCTTCGACCTGCCGCTGGACTACTACAATGCCCTGCCGGCGCGCCTGGCCGCCGTCACCGCGGCCGACGTCCAGGCCGCCGCGCGCCGCTACCTCGACCCGCAGCGCCTGGTCGTGGTGGCGGTGGGCGACCGCAAGCGCATCCTGCCGCAATTGCGCAAGCTCGATCTCGGGCCGGTCGAAGTGCGCGACAGCGAAGGGCAATTGCGGCCCGACAGTGCGGTGGTGAAGGCGCCGGCGGCCGCGCGCAGGCGGAACTAGCATGCACGAGCGCAGCGGCAGCGGCAGCGACAGCGGAGGCGGCGATTCCGGCGGCGAACTGAGCGACGCGCGCGCCCTCGCGTCGTGGTCGCACAACGTGGCGCCCGGGTGGACGCCGTGCGCAGGCAGGAAATCGCTTCGCGTGCACTGGTGACGGACGCCGCCATCGTCGCGGCCGTGCGCGCACGCTCACCCCGCACCGGCGTCGATCTCGGCTGTGGGGAAGGCTGGCTGGTCAGGGCACTGCCAGAGGTGGAGATGGTCGGGGTCGACGCGATTGCCGCCCCGGTCGAGTCGGCACGGGCCGCGGGCGGCGGCGACTTCCGCCAACTTGCCTACGAAGACATCGCAGCGGGTGCATTACAACTGGCGGCCGATGTTGCCATCTGTAATTTTTCGCTCATCGGCAAGGAAGCCACCGAGGGGCCTGTTGCGGGCGGCACCGGGCTACCTGCGCCCGGGCGGCACCCTGATCGTGCAGACCGTGCATCCGCTGATGGCATGCGGCGACGCGCCCTACCTCGACGGCTGGCGTCCTGGCAGCTGGGCCGGTTTCAGCGACGCCTTCCGCGATGCGCCGCCATGGTACTTCCGCACGCTCGGCAGCTGGGTCGCCCTGTTCGCCGGGAGCGGCTTGCGCCTGACCGAACTGCACGAGCCGCTGCACCCGGACACCGGCAAGCCGGTCTCGCTGCTGCTGGTGGGCGAACTGCCCCTCTGAACGCTGGCTGCCGCCATGGCGTTCGCCTGGCGCGCGGCCGCTGCCTGGTTCACGCTTGCCCGGTTCCATGAAAAACGGCCCGGTCCTTGTGGCGACCGGGCCGTTCAGTGCGAGCAGGGCAAGTAATCCGTCACCAGACGGGATGGCGCGCCCGGCGCAGGGGCACCTCGGCAATCAAGCCTGGGCTGCCTTTTTCGATTTGCGGCGTACGGCCATGCCGGCCAGGCCCAGGCCCAGCAGCGCGAGGCTGGCTGGCTCCGGCACTTCGCTGACGCCGACTTCACGCACGTTCGACAGCTTGCCGTTGGCCGCGGTCATGGTCAGGCGCCAGGCGCCGAACTGTTCGATGCTCGGGGAGTATGGGCTGAAGATGGTGTTCTTCGAATAGCCCTGCAGAGCCGAAGCGAAGTCGTAACGGAGTTGGCCGATCGAGATCATGTAGGTACCGGCACGGTCGAACGTGTACTGGATCGTCGAGTCGTAGCGATGCACGGAGCCGTCGCCAAAGGTTGCGCCCGAATCGTCGTTCTCGACCAGACGGGTGGTGCCGTCAAACAGGACCATGTAGTTGTCGAAACCGGTGATCTTGCCGTCGCCGTTGAGGTCGACGCCGGTCGCTTCCCACACCAGCGAATCGAAAAAGACGTTGGTACCGGCCGTCACGTCGAACACGACGCGCGACACCTTCAGGTCGTCCACGATACCGTCGGCGTCGCCGTCGATGGTGCGGATGGTGCCGTTGATGACGGCAGCGCTCGCGCCTGCCGAGAGGGTCATGCCAGCTGCGAGCAGCAAGGCGGTCATATATTTATTCATTGTTCAGGACTTCACGATTAGGATTGGAGATTCCCTTTTAGCAATTATTGTGCCAAGGAAAAATATTGATAAAAATCAATCCTCTAGAAAACGCCGCGCTGTCCTCTAAATAACAGGTGTAAATATTCTCGACAACCAAGTGTTACATCGTGCGCGTGGCACCGCAAATAACGAGCCCGTCCTGAAACCGGCGTCAAGGCTGCGGGCGCTTGGCGAACGTTCAGCCGAATGGGAGTTTCAGCCTGCCAGGCTGCGCAGGGCGCCTTCCAGATGCGGATAGCGGAACGAAAAGCCGCCCGCCAGCAGGCGCTCGGGCAGCACGCGTTGTCCTTCCAGCAGCAGGTCCGCCTGCTCGCCAAGCACCGCACGCATCGGCAGGCCGGGCGTCGGGAAGCCGAATGGACGCCGATGCACCCTGGCCGCCGTGCGGCCGAACTGCGCCTGGGATACCGATTCGGGCGCGACAAGGTTGAAGGCACCCCCTTCACCCCTGCGTGCCAGGTGGCCCATGGCCGCAATCACGTCGTTCACATGAATCCATGACAGCCACTGGCGGCCATCGCCCAGCGGGCCACCGATCCCCAGCTTTACCGGCAACAGCATCATCGGCAACGCACCGCTGCGGCCCAGCACCACGCCGATGCGCATACGGGCGACCTGGACACCGAAGGCCTGCGCCCCTCGGGCTGCCTCTTCCCATTCGCGGCACAAGTCCGACATGAAGATCGGCTGCGGCGGTGCGTCCTCGGTCAGCGCCCGGTCGTCGCCGCGCGCCTGCACGCCGTAGTAGCCGATCGCCGATGCCGACAGCAGCAAGGCCGGCTTGTGCTCGGCCGTGGCGATCCAGTCGACCAGTTTTTGCGTCAGGCTCACCCGGCTGCGCCGCAGCACTGCGCGCCGCCCGGCGCTCCAGCGCCAGCCGAGGACAGGCGCCCCGGCCAGGTTGACGACCAGGTCGAACCGGCGCGAGCGGGGCAGCGCATCCATCGACGCTATGCATTCGATGCGGCCATTGAACATCCATGCCGCCGCCCTGGCCTGACGGGTGAGCACGGTCACGCGATGGCCATCGGCCAGCAGGGCGGCGACCAGTTTCTGGCCGATGAAGCCGGTGGCGCCGGTCACGAGTACCTCCCGCGGCGTATCGGCAAAGCGCACAGGCTCGGCCGGCTGCTCCGCCTGTTTGCCGAGCGCCCGCGCTGCCAGGCCATCGCGGACACCGGACACGCCCACCCCGATGCCGCACAGTCCCGGGGAACACGGAGAGCAGGCCATGCGGGTGCCAGGCCAGCGCCGTGGGTTGCGCCAGCCAGCCCGGCGCATTCAAGGCCAGCAGCGCGATGAAAGCGCCGCCATTCATGGCCAGCACCGTGTGCGTGACGCGCTCCGTCGCGGGGAGCAGGCGCGTACGGTCTTCCACCACGAAGTCCCACAGCGTCAGCGCGATCTCCACCGCGAATACGGCCAGCAGCACGAGGGCCCACAGGCCGTGGAACTCCCAGGCCGCCAGGCCGATGAACAGGGCGCTGTAGATGAGTGCGCGCACCGCGTGGATGCCCAGCTCCAGGCGCGCGCTCGCCCGCTTGGGCAGCGCCTCGGTGAGTTCATGGTGAAACAGGGTGTCGAAGGCGCCGAGGCAGCCCTGGGCCGCCAGCAACCCCAACGCCAGTGTGTGGGTATTCATGCTGTCACCTCGTGCTTGTTGTCGCGGCGGTCATGCACGAACAGGTAGACCAGGGGCGGGAGCATGGCAACGAGGGCCAGCGTGTCGAGCCATACATGGGACCAGCAGCCGGCCTGCAGCGACACCGCGATGTCCTGCGGCGCCCACAGTACGAGGCCAGCGCCCAGCGCGACCCAGGCGAACGGCAGGCGCCCGCGCGCACCCAGCCACACCGGGGCGCCCATCCAGACCGCTGCAGCCTGCACGGTGGCGCCGAACAGGGCCATCCACCACAGCTGGTGCGAACGTGCGGCTGGCGGCGCCGCGGGGCCGTAGAAGGCGGCTTCGATTCCTGCGTGATAGCCGTCCAGCAGGGGGTGGGCGGCAACCCGGGGCAGCAGCAGGCCGACGAGCAGGTGCAGCGCGACGGCCGCATATAGCCAGCGGATCGACCAGGTCCGCAAGCCGGCACCGGATCGGGTGCGCGCGGCAGGGAAAGGCGCGGCATGCATGGCGGAGGGTGCGGGCATCATGTGGCGCTCCTGTCGTCCGGGCCGAGAAAGCGCGCGACCTTGCCGCCCATTTTCAGGAAGCGCTGCAGCGTGGCCGGCGGCAGGTGCTTGTAGTCCTCGTAGGTGGTGGTGAGCATGTCGAGGAAGCCGAGCACTTCGTGAATGCGCGCGAGTGAGCCCTCCTCCATGCCCGGATCGCCCTCGCCTTCGATGGCGCACTCGCGCAAGACCGTCAGGGTGGGATCGATTTCGCGACGCTTGCGCTCCTCGACGATGACACGGAAGATTTCCCATACGTCCTGCAGGGCGACGAAATGGTCGCGCCGGTCGCCCATCAGGTGGGTCACCCTGATCAGTTTCCAGCTTTGCAGCTCGCGGATGCTGTTGCTGACGTTGGAACGTGCCACACCCAGCGCGTCGACGATGTCGTCGGCCGAGAGGGGGCGGTTGGCCAGGAATAGCAAGGCGTGGATTTGCCCCACGGTGCGATTCACGCCCCAGCGGGCGCCCATCTCGCCCCAGTGCAGGACAAACTTCTGTTCGGTTGGGCTGAGTGCCATGATTTCTCTTTCTTCGCTAATTTCTGTTCATACAGAAATTTACGAAGGAATGCTGCCTTTGTCAAGGTATCAAGCTTCGCTCGACCGCAGAAATGACAATGCCCGCTGCACGGGTGGTGCGGCGGGCATTGCGGCTGTCGGGGGTCCCGGCAGCGACGGCGGCTTGTCGGTTGTCCCGGAATCAGCCCAGCGGATTGATCGTGAACGCCGGCATGGCCGACTTGTCGCCGGCGCAGGCCAGGAACTTGTCCGAGGTGATCAGCGCCTCATTGATCGTCACGTCCATGTCGAGGTAACGATAGGTGCCCAGGCGGCCCACGAAGGTGACGTTGGTTTCCTGCTGCGCGAGATTGATGTAGCGCTCGAGCTGCTCCTTGTCGCGTGCCATGCGGATCGGATAGTAAGGGATATCCTTCTCTTCGCACTGGCGGCTGTATTCCGCGTACATGATCGACTTCTCGTGCTTTTCCCACGGCGAGAAGTGTTTGTGTTCGGTGATGCGGGTATAGGGCTTTTCGTTGTCGCAGTAGTTGATGACCGCATTGCCCTGGTAGTCGCCGGTGTCGCGGAAGGTTTCGAAGTCGAGCGTGCGGTAAGGCAGGCGGCCTTCGGCATGCTTGAACCAGGCGTCGATCGGGCCGCTGTAGAAGACGTGGTCGTAGTCGGCTTTCAGGTCCGGGTCGAAACGGGTGTTCAGGTGCACGGTGATGCCCGGCACGTCGAGGATGTTTTGCACCAGTGCGGTGTAGCCCTCTTCCGGCATGCCCTGGTATTTGTGGCTGAAATAATTGTCGTCGTAATTGAAGCGCACCGGCAGGCGCTTCAGGATGCTGGCCGGCAGTTCGCTCGGCTGCAGGCCCCACTGCTTGACGGTATAGGTCTTGAAGAAGGCTTCGTAGAGCTCGCGGCCGACGAAGCGCAGCGCCTGCTCCTCGAAGGTTTGCGGGTTCTCGATCGACTTGTCGCCCAGCGACTGCAGGAAGACTTCCGCCTCGGCCGGACGCAGGGTCTTATTGAAGAACTGGTTGATGGTCAAGAGGTTGATCGGCAGGGTGAAGACCTTGCCGTTGGTGATCGCCTTGACGCGGTTCACGTAGGGCATGAAACGGCTGTAGCGGTTCACGAACTCCCAGGCGCGCTCGTTATCGGTGTGGAAGATGTGGGGGCCGTACACGTGCAGCATGACGCCGGTTTCGGCGTCGCGTTCCGAGTGGCAGTTGCCGGCAACGTGAGGGCGGGATTCGAACACCTCGACCTTGTAGCCTGCATGGGCGAGCTGGTTGGCGATCACAGCTCCGGAAAAGCCCGCGCCAACAATGGCGATATTCTTTGTCATGTATCTATCCTAACGAATGAGTTATCTCAGGGCGTAACCGGCCCAACGGTTGACCAGTCCTCAACGGTATTCGCTCTTTTTATCGTGTAACAATCGCGAACCACGGAATACTTTTTGTGAGCAACAAATGCTGAGCATGGGAAAGTTTTTGATATTTTCATGCGTCATGCGGGCACTAAAATGTTTGCTAGCTCACAAAATTAATACACCGACAATTATAAAGCGCTCTCCAATTTGGCCCCCGTTCGATAGACACGGGAAATGCCCCTTAAGCAACAGCTTGCTCAGCCCCTTCTTTTGGTCTAACATGTGAACAACTCTTCACATGTTAATGATGAACTTGCCCGACAATCCCGACCATGCCGTCGCCCAGGTGGCGGACCTGTTTCACCTGCTCGGCGACTCGACCCGGCTGCGCATCGTGCTGGCCTGCCTGGCCCAGCCGACCGCGGTAGGCGACATCGCCGCGGCCCTGTCGCTTTCCAGTTCGCTGGTCAGCCACCACCTGCGCCTGCTGCGGGCAGCGCGTATCGTCAAGGCCGAGCGCCAGGGCAAGCAGGTATTTTATTCGGCTGCCGACGCCCACATCAGCACCCTGCTTGCGAACATGTTCGAACACATCGCAGAACCTGCCAACGGAACCGACCCATGAGCCACGACCATCACCACCACGATCACGGCCATGGCCACGGTCATCACCATCACCACCACCCGGTGCCGGGCCACGGCCGCGCCTTTGCGCTGGCGATCGGCGTCAACTCGGCCTTTGTCGCGATCGAATTCGTCTACGGCTTCCTCGCCAACTCGACGGCGCTGATGGCCGATGCCGGCCATAACCTGTCGGACGTACTCGGCCTGATCCTGGCCTGGGGTGCGGCGGTACTGGCCAAGCGCGCACCGAGCGCGCGCTATACCTATGGCCTGCGCAGTTCGTCGATCCTGGCGGCGCTGGCCAATGCGATCCTGCTGCTGCTCGCCTGCGGTGCGATCGCCTGGGAAGCCATCCACCGCTTCACGGCACCACCGGCCGTGGAAGGCATCACGGTGTCGGTGGTGGCGGCGATCGGCGTGGCCATCAATGGCTTCTCCGCCTGGCTGTTCATGGCCGGCAGCAAGGGCGACCTGAACGTGCGCGGCGCCTACCTGCACATGGCGGCCGATGCGGCCATTTCGCTGGGCGTGGTGGTTTCGGGCCTGGTGATCATGGGCACCGGCTGGACCTGGCTCGACCCGGCGGTCAGCCTCGTCATCGTGCTGGTGATCGTGGCCGGCACCTGGTCGCTGCTGCGCGAGTCGACCGGGCTGATCATGGCCGCGGTGCCGGACAGCGTCGACGCCGGCGCCGTCCACGGTTTCCTGGCCGGGCGCCGGGGCGTGGCGGAAGTGCACGACGTGCACATCTGGGCGATGAGCACGACCGAGACCGCGCTGACGGCCCACCTGGTGATGCCAGGCGGCTATCCCGGCGACGCCGTGCTCGACGACATCGTCGCCCACCTGCGCGAGGATTTCGCCATCCACCACTGCACCTTGCAGGTGGAAGAAGGCACGACGCGCCACGGCTGCGCGCTGGCGGAACAGCACGCATGAACAGCCACGGCTGGGGTCAGGTCTGACATTCGGACACGGCCTCTGCTGTTATCACGGTCATGACAGCTGCTGCGTGCGGATCTTCTGGTTTCCTGCGCGGATGAAGAATTCGATCGGCGGGCCGAGGACATCCGTCGCGGTCGCCATATCGGCTATGGCAGAGCTTGCGTCCGAATGTCAGACCTGACCCCAGGTTGCCTGACCCCGGATTGCCATACGACGCGCATGCGGTATGTCCTCGATGGCCCCCCGACGAGAGCGATACTGTTTCTTTTGCGTTCTTTACTTTTTAGTTAACGATGGTAGTAATATTACATCGCAGCGTTTGCCATGCTTTTTCCGAGCAAGCGACTGCCCTCGGTAACTACCAGGTATAAAACAACGAAGAAGGAGACAGTATGCTTACCAGACGTAGTTTAACTTCACGGCTGTGGCTTGGCTTGGCCGTGTGTGGCGGGCTGCTGCTGGCCTGGCTCACGAGCTGGCCGGTGGCGAGCGCCCACGCCCAGCAGACAATGGCCGCGAGCGCCGTCCCCGTCGCGGCCAATACCATCCGCGTCCACTTCCGCCGCGTCCAGAACGACACCGACCAGTGGGGCGTGTACTCCTGGGAAGGCCCGGCCAAGCCGAGTTCGGCCTGGATCCTGGATCGCTTCATGTTCAGCCAGACCGACGCCTTCGGCGGCTATGCCGACATCGCACTGGCCAGCGGCAAGACTGCGATGTGGTTCCTGGTTACCGACGGCAGCGGCAACAAGAACTGCGGCGCCGACCAGGGTGCACCGCTGCCGGCCGATGTCGCCACGAAAGGCCACGAGATCTGGCTGCTCGAAGGCGACTGCACCGTCTACACGACGCCTCCTTCGATCAGCTACGGCAACCTGGCCAATGCGAACGCGCACTGGCTGTCGACGAACACGATCGCCTGGCCGGGCGTGCCGGCTGGCGCAAGCTACAAGCTGGTCTACGCGGCCAATGGTGGACTCGGTTCCGGCCCGGAAGGCGTGCTGGGTGCCGACAGCAGCATGGCGCTGACGCCGCAGCCGCTGCCGCAAGCGCTGCGCGACAAATTCCCGCACCTGCGCGACGCAACCGGCCTGGCGCTGGGCGCCGCGGACGCCGCAAGAATCCCCGCGCTGGCTGGCGGCCAGTTCGCCGTCGCGCAGTTCGATGGCGCGGGCCGGCTGGTGCAAGTGACTTCGCTGCAAACGGCGGGCATGCTCGACGACGCCTTTGCCGTGCGCGCAGCCGATAGCAAACTGGGCCTGAGCTTCAACGCGGCCGGCGTGCCGACTTTCCGCCTGTGGGCGCCGACCGCCAAATCCGTCGCACTCGACATCTACCCGCACGGCACGGGCGGCCCGAAAGCAGCACAGCTGCCAATGCGCCTCGATCCCGCCACCGGCATCTGGAGCCTGACGGCAGCCAATGCCGACTGGACCAACCGCGCCTATTACACCTACACGGTCAAGGTGCTGTCGCGCTGGGCGAACAACACCGTGGTGACGAATACCGTTACCGATCCGTATTCGCTGAGTCTCAGCGCCAACAGCGCCCGCTCTTTTGTTGCCAACCTCGACAGCCCGCGCCTGAAGCCGGCCGGCTGGGACGAGCACCGGTTGCCGAAACTGGCGCATCCGGCCGACATCTCGCTGTACGAACTGCATGTGCGCGACTTCAGCGCGAGCGACGACTCGGTACCCGCCCATCACCGCGGCAAATACCTCGCCTTTACCGACCGCGATGCGCGCGGCATGCGTCACCTGAAATCGCTGCAGAAGGCGGGCCTGTCGCACGTGCACCTGCTGCCGGCTTTCGACATCGCCAGCATCGACGAAACCAAATGCACGACGCCCGTCATTCCGGATGCCGGCCCGAGTTCGGAAGCGCAGCAGGCGGCGGTGGACGCGGCGCGCGACAGCGACTGTTTTAACTGGGGCTACGATCCGGTGCACTACAACGCGCCGGAAGGCAGCTATGCGACGAACGCCGACGACGGCTTCACGCGCGTGCGCGAGTTCCGCGCCATGGTGCAAAGCCTGCACGAGACCGGCCTGCGGGTGACGATGGACGTCGTCTTCAACCACACCAGCCAGTCGCAGCAGGGGCCCCTGTCCGTGCTCGACAAGATCGTGCCGACCTATTACTACCGCCTGAACGCCGCCGGCGCCAATACCAACGACAGCTGCTGCGCCGACACGGCCGCCGAGCACACGATGATGGGCAAGCTGATGATCGATTCGGTGTCGCTGTGGGCCTCCGCATACAAGGTCGACAGCTTCCGTTTCGACCTGATGGCCTTTGCGCCGCTCGACCTGATGCGCCGCCTTCAGGCAGGCGTGAACCGCGCCGCCGGCCGCGAGATCTACCTGTACGGCGAAGGCTGGAACTTCGGCACGGTCGGCAACGACGCCCGCTTCGTGCAGGCACGCCAGTCGAACCTGTACGGCTCCGGCATCGGTTCCTTCAACGACCGCCTGCGCGACGCGATGCGCGGAGGTGGCTGCTGCGACGGCGGCGACAACCTGGTGCGCCAGCAGGGCTTCGTCAACGGCGTCTGGTATGACCCGAATCACCTTGCCAATCAATCGCGCGACGACGCACTGCGCCTGGCCGACCTGGTGCGTGTCGGCCTGTCCGGCACCCTGCGCGACTACCGTTTCGTCGACCGTTTCGGCTCGTTGCGCACGAATGCCGACATCGATTACGCGGGCCAGCAGGCCGGCTACACCGCCAACCCGCTTGAGACCATCAACTACGTCGAGAAGCACGACAACCAAACCCTGTTCGACATCAACGCCTTCCGCCTGCCGCAAGACACACCGCTGGCGGACCGTGTGCGTGTGCAGAACCTGGGCGCGGCCGTCGTGCTGCTGGCGCAGGGCATTCCCTTCATCCACGCGGGCCAGGAGTTGCTGCGTTCGAAGTCGCTCGACCGCGACAGCTACAACGCGGGCGACTGGTTCAACCGCCTCGACTACAGCTACGCCTCGAACAACTTCGGCGTCGGCCTGCCGCTGGCCGGCCCTAACCGCGACAACTGGAGCCTGATGGCGCCGGTGCTGGAAAATGCCCTCATCAAGCCGGACACGAAGGCCATCCTGTCGGCCAAATCCGCCTTCGAAGACCTGCTGGCGATCCGCAACGACACCACCCTGTTCCGCCTGCGCAGCGGCCAGGACGTCAAGGAGCGCCTGGTCTTCCACAACACGGGACCGGACCAGTTGCCTGGCCTGGTGGTAATGCGCATCGATGGCGACAAGCCGACCCGCTATCCCGGCGCGCGCTACAAGAGCGTGGTGGTGCTGTTCAACGTCGACAAGGAAGCGAAGACGATCGCGATTCCCGAACTGAAGGGAGCAAAGCTGGCGCTGCACAGGATCCAGCGCACCTCGAATGACGCGATCGTGAAGACGGCGCGCTTCGACGCGGCCAGCGGCGGGTTCACGGTTCCCGCGCGGACGACGGCGGTCTTCGTCGAAACGGGCGGCGGCAATGCCGACTGAGCGGACGGGCTGAAAGGAAGAGGCGCCTCGGCCATTGTCTGCATTGCAGGCGATGGCCGGGGCGCCTGGCCGCTGCGAAGACATCGGCTTGCCAGCAATGCAAGATGCGCCCTACAATCGGCTCATCCGCCACCGTCCCCGCACCCCAATGCACATCCTTCTCGTCGCTGCGGTCGCGCTATCCGCCGCCCTCCTCCCAGGCCGTGTTCACTCAGGCGAATGCGATCACACGCGGCTTGCGAAACAATATGCCGGCATGCTGGAGGAAGACCAGGCATTGCGCGGCCGTTATATCGAGATCCTGGAGCGCGAGCACAAGAAACGTCCGGTCGACGCGGCCGAAAAAGAACGCATTGAAAACACGATCCTTGCGACCGACGAGAAAAACCAGCGCGAGCTGGACCGGCTGATCGAACGCTGTGGCTGGCCTGGAAAACTGGACAAGAAACGCGCGGCGCGTTCGGCATTTTTCATCATCCAGCATGCCGAACTGCCGTATCAACTGAGATACCTTCCCGTGATCAAGGCAGCCAACCGCCGGGGCGAGATATCGAACGAATACATGGCCTGGATGGTGGACCGGATCCTGGTGCGGCAGGGTAAACCACAAAAATACGGTACCGACTCCGACTTTGGCAGCGGCAAGATCTCACCCGTCGAAGACAGCAAGAACCTGAATAGACGGCGCCGGGAAATCGGCTTGCCGCGGCTGCCCGGCTTCGATTGACCGCGCGCGGAGGATCCAGGCGCGCTTGCCCGCTCAGGTGCTCAGGTGCTCAGGTGCTCAGGTGCTCAGGTGCTCAGGTCAGTCTCGTCCCAGCTGTCTTCCCCGGCCAGTGCCCAGGTGAGGGCATGGCGGCGCTCGTGAACGGCGCCGCCATGAGCAATGGGATCGAATCCAGAAGGCACGGTCGCGCCACCCATCTGCGCGCTCCTGACGGCGTTATGGGCACAATAAAACCTGTACTCCATGGGAATCACCTCGCTCGCCGGGCGCATCGATGCGTTTGCCGCGAAGTCGGCGGCGCTGCCCTCCCAGGGCGGCAGGAAGTCGAACAGTAATTCGTTGATGACCTCGTCAGGGACCTGGCCCGCGTCCAGGGTCGGTACCCGCGGGAAGCCGGCGACCCATGCCAGCGCCCACAGGTTCTCCAGCTTCCAGCCGACTGTCGCGCCATGCCTGGACTGCGCCTCGGTGCGCGGCAGGTCGATCAGCGCCAGTTCGCTCTCCGTCATCGCCGCGCGCAGACCGTTGCGCGCGATGTAGCCGCGCAGAACCTCCGAACCGACCGCATGTTCCGGCGCCGCGGCCCAGGCAAACACGGCCTGCAAGGCCATCAGCCGCATGACGATCGCCTGTGCGTCGCGCACGCGCAGGTCGAGGTCCGGCAGGGGCAAGGCATTGGCCGGCTTGAAGCCGAGCGACGCCAATTCACCGAACACGCGCTGTTTCAGTGCCAGCGCCCGCTCGTCGACCGGGCCCGCCGCCGGTACCGGGGTGCCGGGGGTATAGGCCGGCCACCTGGCACCGGGATCGAACTCGTTCACGTTGGCGCCATACAGTACCCTGCCGCGCGCGTCGCGCAATGCCGAGGGCGTGAACCAGACCGCATCGAGCGCTTCGGCGATGGCCGACAGGATGGCAAGGCGTTCGTCGCCCGCCTCCATGTCGGGGTCGCAGATTGTGCCGAGCACGAAACCGAATTGCCCGATCAAGCCAAGCGCTTTCGCCTGTTCCGGGGCCGCCGGGAAGCGCGCAAAATAGCCGCGCATGCCGTTCAGTTGTACCTGCCAGCCTTCACCCGTGTAGTAGGCAGGGTCGTGCGTGATGCGCAGCTGCTTTTTCCTGAGCCATCCGCTCGTGGTGACGGTGAGTTCGGCCCATGCCTCGGCGGGGCCGGCGACCTTGAACCTGGCATCCATCTGCCGCAGCACGTCGATCACCGCGTCAGGATGTCCAGCCTGGGCAAACAGGGTGACAGGTTCGGTCGCCATCGTGAAGCGCGTCAGCCGGCCAGGTTGGCGAACAGCGCCGTGCTCAGGTAACGCTCGCCGAACGACGGAATGATCGTCACGATCATTTTGCCCGCGTTCTCGGGGCGCTGGGCCACTTGCATCGCAGCCCACAGCGCCGCGCCCGACGAGATCCCGACCAGGAGCCCCTCCTCGCGCGCGGCGGCGCGGGCGGTCTCGAAGGCGTTGTCGTTGCTGACGGTGACGATCTCGTCGTAGATGCCGGTATTGAGCACCTGCGGCACGAAGCCGGCGCCGATGCCCTGGATCGGGTGCGGGCCCTTGGTGCCCTTCGAGAGGATGGGCGAGGCTTCCGGCTCGACCGCGATGACCCGGAAGCCGGGTTTGCGCTCCTTGATCACTTCACCGACGCCGGTGATGGTGCCGCCGGTGCCGATGCCGGCCACCAGGATATCCACCTTGCCATCGGTGTCGCGCCAGATTTCCTCGGCGGTGGTGCGGCGGTGCACCGCCGGGTTGGCCGGGTTGTTGAACTGCTGCGGCATGAAGGCGTTCGGGGTATTGGCGACGATTTCCTCGGCGCGGCGGATGGCGCCCAGCATGCCTTCCGGCCCGGGCGTGAGCACCAGTTCGGCGCCATAGGCGCGCAGCAGCATGCGCCGCTCGTTGCTCATCGTTTCCGGCATGACGAGCTTGCAGCGGTAGCCGCGCGCGGCGCAGACCATCGCCAGCGCGATGCCGGTATTGCCGCTGGTCGGCTCGACGATGACGGTGTCGGGACCGATCCTGCCGGCCTGCTCGGCCGCCTCGATCATCGCCAGGCCGATGCGGTCCTTGACGCTGTGCGCGGGATTGTGGAACTCGAGCTTGGCGAGGATCTCCGCGCCGCCTTGCGCCAGTTTGCGGATCCTGACCAATGGAGTATTGCCGATCAATTCAGTGACATCGTTCGCGATACGCATTCCCATCCCCTTGTTTGTGTAGTGAGCCTGCTGTGGTGCCGCCGCCGGAGCCCGTGACCCTTGTCAGCTGGCCTGGCGATGGCGAAAAAAATCGATTGCCGCTTCCGCGATCAATCCTGCCCCTCCTGCAGGCAGGGATGCCGGTCCTCCCCCTCCTGCACCTGCCACGTCCCTTCGTCCAGGCCTGTCTCGAGGATGGCCCAGGCGGCATCGGCGCTGACCGTGTCCGGAATATGAAGCGCAACGAGCTCATGCTTCTCCATGGGACTGCGCTCGAACGCGCAACCGATGGCACGCAGGCTGGCGAGAAGCGCCTCGGCGCGGGCAAGCTGCATGCGCTCGTAGAACACCCGGTAGCAGGAGTGCGGCGACTTGGCCAAGGTGCGTTCGTACGCGTAGCACCCCGGCGCCAGCGAACGGGCGGCGACCAGGTCGCCGAAGTTGACGCCTTTCAGATAGAACGGATAGTTGTCGAGAACAAAGCCGTCCGCCACCGGGGTGGCCCACAGGTTTTCCACCCCTTCCTCGGATTCGAAGACGATTTTCACCTGTTCCATGATTTCAGGGGGACGCGGCAGCTCAGCGCGCAGCGGCGAGCCCGCCGCCGTAGACACAATCGGGAAAGGCGTCGACGAGTCGCTTCCTCAGGCGGGCCATCGGCAAGCCTGCCGCCGACGGCGGCTGCGTATGCGCTACCGCAATCGACCTGACATGGCGCCCCAGGTTCGATTCGCCGAGTTCGCCGAGCAAGATGACCCTGCTTGCTGAGCAATTCATCCATGGGCGTACGGCCTGTCGGCAATGGTGAACTTGATGGGAAAGACTTATTTCACGCCCAGCAGTTCGACGTCGAAGATGAGATCGGCGTCCGGCGGGATCATGCCGCCCGGGGCGCCGCGCTTGCCGTAGGCGAGCTCGCTGGGAATGATCAGGGTGCGCTTGCCGCCCACCTTCATGCCGGCGACGCCCTGCTCCCAGCCCTTGATGACCTGGCCGGCGCCGAGACGGAATTCGAGCGGCGTGCGGCCGGCTTCGAGCGAGGAATCGAATTTGCGGCCGCGGCCATTGCGCGCGACCGGCTTGTGGAGCCAGCCGGTGTAATTCACGCGCACCTCGTTGCCGACGACGGCTTCCTTGCCCTTGCCGACGACGCTGTCGATGATCTCGATCTTCGGACCGGTGACCACCGGTGGCACCGGCTGTGCGGCCTGGGCGGTAGCGGCGGCCTGGGCGGCGGCGGCCGCATTCTCGGTGCCGCCTGCCGCAGCCTGGCCGGCGGCCTGCTGCGAGCTCGCCGCGGCCTGGTCGGCGGCGCTTTGCACGCCCTGCTGGCGCACGGTGGTGGCGGCCTGGCCGGCGCCCGTTGCCGCTTGCGGCGCGTTCGCCGGGGTGACGGTCGTGGAGGCAGGTTGCTGGGCGTGGGCGGCGGTTGCGAGCAACAGGGCCGCGAAAGTAGTGCAGGTGGTGCGACGCATCATGGGAGACTCTTTCGATGACAGGATTTCAATGAATCCTATGATAGCAAGGCCTCCGCCAGATGCACAGGTGGCAAGCGCCGATTATGCGGCGCTCATGCTCTCCGCCGCAACCGCTGCCGTCTCGGTGACAGCCTGCGTTTCAGCCCGGGTTTCAGTCGCCTCTGCCATCTTGCGCAGGATATGGCCGGCCGCGATCATGCCGAAGCTGGCCGTTACCACCATGCTGGAACCGAAACCGGCGCAATTGAGGCCCGTGACGGAGGTGCCAATCTCGCAGGCGTCCTCGGCCTCGGGGTAACGCAGCGGCTCCATCGAGAACACGGCATCGATGTGGTACTTCTGCTTTTCGCCGCGCGAAAAACCGTATTCGGCGCGCAGCAGCTTGCGCACCTTTTTCAGCAGGGGTTCCTGCTCGGTGCGGGCCAGGTCGCGCACCTCGATCCTGGTCGGATCGATCTGGCCGCCGGCGCCGCCGATGGTCACCAGCGGCAGTGCCTGGTCGCGGCACCAGGCGATCAGGGCCGCCTTGGCCTTGACGCTGTCGATGGCGTCGACGACGTAGTCGAAACCTTTACCGCCGATCATGTTCTCGATATTGTCCGGCTCGATGAAATCCTCGACCAGGGTGACCTGACAGTACGGGTTGATCTGGGCGATGCGTTCGCGCAGGGCCTCGATCTTCGGCATGCCGATGGTGGAGCTCAGGGCCTGGATCTGGCGGTTGATGTTCGATTCGGCCACGTTGTCGAGGTCGATCAGGGTCAGGCGGCCGACCGCGCTGCGCGCGAGCGCCTCGACGATCCAGGAGCCGACGCCGCCCACGCCGATGACGCAAACGTGCGCCGTACGGAAGCGTTCCAGTGCACGCTCGCCATAGAGGCGGGCGATGCCGCCGAAGCGGCGTTCGAAGTCGACTGCGTCGTCGGTTGCTGCTGAAAAGAGTGCGGGAGTGATCGTGTCCATGCCGCCATTTTACCGGAGGGCTCTTTCGCAACTGCACTAAAATAGCGCTTAGTCAATCAAAAACCCGTCAAAAAGCTTTCTTCTGTCAAAAATACGCCAATGAACGATTTCCTTCCTGACAGCGCTCCCGGTTTCGACCAGCCGATCGCCGTGCTCAAGCATTGCCACGGGCGCATCCGCAAGCAGTTGACGACGCTCGAACGCCTGCTGTCGCACCTGCCCGAGCACGGTGCCGACGAACAGGCACGCCAGGCGGCAGCTGCCGTGCTGAAGTATTTCGAGAAGGCCGCGCACCTGCACCACGACGACGAGGAGCAAGACCTGATCCCGATGCTGCGCGCCGTCGCCCAGGGCGAGGACGCCGCCACCCTGCAGGCGCTGGCGCCGGTCATCCTGCAGGACCACAAGGACATGGACGCCTTGTGGCAAGACCTGCACGAGCAATTGACGGGCGTGGCCGACGGCAGCGCCAGCACCTTGTCGGCCTCGAGCGTGCAGCGCTTCGCGCAACGCTATACGGCACACATGGAACGCGAGGAAAGCACGATGGCGCCCATGGCGATGCGCCTGTTCTCGCGCGAGCAGATGCGCCAGCTTGGGGACGCGATGCAGCGCCGCCGCGGCATCGAGGCCGGCAAGGGCGAGCCGGCCGCCGCCCCGGCAATTGGCGATGCGGTGGCCGGCCTGCGCAAGGATTACGGCCAGGCCAGCCTGAACGAGGAGGACGTGCTGGACGACCCGATGCTGCAGTTCACGCGCTGGTTCGAACAGGCTTTGCGTGCCCAGGTGAACGAGCCGAACGCCATGAACGTGGCGACGGTCGACGCCGACGGTCGTCCGAGTTCGCGCATCGTACTCGTCAAACAGTTCGATGAACGGGGCTTTACGTGGTACACAAACTACGACAGCCGCAAAGCGCAGGAACTCCGCACCAATCCGTATGCAGCCCTGCTATTCTTTTGGAGCGAACTTGAACGCCAGGTGCGCATCGAAGGCCGGGTCGAAACGACCTCGGCCGAGGAAAGCGACAAGTATTTCCACAGCAGGCCGTTGAAGAGCCGCCTGTCGGCGATCGCCTCCCAGCAGAGCGCGCCCATCGCGAACCGCGCGGCCCTGGAGCAGAACTACGAAGCGGTCGCCGCCACGGCAGGCGACGCACCGCCGCGGCCGGCCAACTGGGGCGGCTTCCGGCTGGTGCCCGAGCGCATCGAATTCTGGCAGGGGCGGCGCTCGCGTTTCCACGACCGCATCGTCTATCTGCGGCAGGAAGACGGCAGCTGGGCACGGCAGCGTTTGCAACCGTAGAGCGTGTGAAAAAATGCTTAGGGCAAGGCGCATCGTCGAAGACAGTACGACGGTACGACGGTACGACGGTACGACGGTACGGCGAGACGATGCAACGCAGCCATGACCATTTTTCACACGCTCGCAGGGTGGGCGGCTCCACCGCGTCGTTCGAACCGGCGCGACGGTAGCGCCTGCTTCGCGTAGCCCGGGCATGTAGCCCGGGTTACGCCACGCGTTCACCGCAGGGTGCGCCGAGCGCTCCCAGCCAGAGGAGGCCATCATGTTCACCGAAATGAAGCTCGGTGCCTGGAGCACCGACCTGCGCAGCAAGCTGTCCCTGCCCCTGCGCGTGGAACTATGGAACGGAGAACGTTTCGACTTCTCTGCCGAGCCGCCGCGCGTCACCATCCGCGTGCCCGGGCCAGCAAGCCTGCGCTACCTGCTCGCCCCCTCTCTCTACAACCTCGGACGCGCCTATGTCGAAGGCGCGCTCGAGATCCGCGGCCGCGCGGCCGACATGATCCGCATCGGCAGCGAACTGGCGGCCAACAACGGCAAGCCGGCGCGCCGCGCCAATCCGCTCTGGCGCCTGTCGCCGCACACGCGCCAGAGGGATGCCGAGGCAATCCGCTACCACTACGATGTCTCGAACGACTTCTATGCCGCCTGGCTCGACCCGAACATGGTGTATTCCTGCGCCTATTTCGAGACCGGCGAGGAAGACCTGGCCACGGCGCAGGTCAGGAAGATCGACCACATCCTGCGCAAGATCGACCTGCGTCCCGGCCAGACCCTGCTCGACATCGGCTGCGGCTGGGGCGCGCTGGCGATCCGCGCGGCGCAGGCTTTCGGCGCACGCTGCGTCGGCATCACCCTGTCGGAAAACCAGGCGCAGCTGGCGCGCGAGCGCGTCGCCCGGGCCGGCCTGGAGGGACGCGTCGAGATCCGCCTGCAGGACTACCGCGACATCGACGGCCAGTTCGACCGCATCACCAGCGTCGGCATGTTCGAGCACGTGGGCGTGCAGCACCTGGGGGCGTACTTCGGCAAGGTCTGCGCGCTGCTGGCGCCGAACGGCGTGGCGATGAACCACGGGATCACCTCGACCGACGTGGCCGGCCGCGCCTCGCCCTACGGCGGCGGCGACTTCATCGGCCAGTACGTGTTCCCGCACGGCGAGCTGGCGCACCTGTCGACGGTGGTCGAGGCCATGCAGCAGGGCGGCCTGGAAGTGCGCGACGTGGAAAACCTGCGCCGCCATTACGCGCGTACCTGCGCCGCCTGGACCGAAAACTTCGAGAGCCACGCCGACGAAATCGCGCGGCTGACGGACGCGAAACGCTTTCGCATCTGGCACGTCTACCTCGCCGGCTGCGCCCACGCCTTCAGCCACGACTGGATCAGCCTGTACCAGATCGTGTGCGGCAAGGCGGGGCAGGAACCGGGGCTGATGCCGTGGTCGCGCAGGTATATGTATCCGTGATGGGGGATGCTCGTTCGCTGTAAGTGCGTCCGTGGGCACACCGTAGGGTGGACGGCTCCACCCGGCAGCCGGAATCGACGCGGCGATTGCGCCTGCTGCGCGTGATGCGCGTGATGCGGGCATTTGGCCCGCATCACGCCACGCGTTCAAGCGCGCGCCGAACGGTCACGACGTATCAAGCGACCGTTGAACGCGTGGACGGCAGCACCGCTACGACCCATTGGCTTCGCGGGCTTGGCCGTCCACCCTACTGCTTCATCCAGTGCTGGAAGGTCTTCCTGAACTTCGCCACCTTCGGCGCAACGACGAAAGCGCAATAGCCCTGCATCGGATGCTGGGCATAGTAGTTCTGGTGATATTCCTCGGCCTTGTACCAGGTTTCACTGGGCATCAATTGGGTAACGATCGGCGCGTCCCAGACGCCCGCCATCTCCGCCATCACCTGGCGCGCGGTCGTTTCCTGCTCCGCGTTCTCGAAGAAAATGACCGAGCGGTATTGCGGGCCGACGTCGTTGCCCTGGCGGTCGGGCGTGGTCGGGTCGTGGATCGTGAAGAAGATCTGCAGGATGTCGCGGTAGCTGATGACGGCGGGATCGAATTCCAGCCGCACCACTTCCGCGTGGCCCGTGGCCGCGCCGCACACCTGCTCGTAGGTCGGGTTGACGACATGGCCGCCCATATAGCCCGACTCGACCTTCGTGACGCCGCGCACTTCGAGGTACACGGCTTCGACGCACCAGAAGCATCCGCCTCCGAGAATCGCTACTTCGGTCGTTTGCTCGTTCATTGCCTACCCCGGTACTGTTTATTGGATGAAAGCGCCTAACAAAACCTTCATAGCTGCGTTGCAGCTCCTTGTCGTACAAAAGGTACTGCCTTCGTCGCCGCGTCGGGCGGCCGCATCCCTTGCTCTGAAGCTTTTGTTAGACGCTCTTATGCTAACGCAAAGCGCACCTTTGTGCAGACGCAACACGGCCTCCCAAACGCGGCCAAGAGCCTATCCCGGTAGTCCGGGGAAAGCTGGTGGCGATGCATGGCAAGCGCGGGCAAGGCGCGAGGAGGCCGCATGGCTGGCCATGCAACGACGAGCAACGCAGCACGCGTTTGTCAGGCGCGCCAGCAGCGACTCCGGACTACCGGGATAGGCTCTCAACGCCTGCGGTGGCATAATGGACGCGCAACTTCCGAAGGATTCGATGAACACACGCTCTCCCCGTGCCACCGCGCGCGGTTTCGATTCGGCGCATTTCCGCCAGGCGCTGTCGCAGTTCGCGACCGGCGTCACCGTCATCACGACGCGGCTACCCGACGGCAGCTTCCGCGGGCTGACCGCCAGTTCCTTCAATTCCGTCTCGCTCGATCCACCCCTGGTGCTGTGGAGCCTCGGCGCCGGCGCCAACAGCCTGCCCATTTTCAGCGGCAATTCGCATTACGTCATCAACGTGCTCGCAGCAAGCCAGCAGGACCTGGCCATGCGCTTTTCGCGCCGCACCGACAATCCCTTCGACGGCGTCGAGTATGCGCTCTCGCGCACTGGCCTGCCGATCCTGAAAGGCGCCGCCGCCTGGTTCGAATGCCATAACCGCAGCCGCTACCCCGAAGGCGACCACGTGATCTTCGTCGGCGAAGTCGAGGAATGCGAAGTGCATCCCCAGCCTGGCCTGCTGTTCCATGGCGGGCGTTTCGGCAGCACCGGCCCGGCCTGACTGATTTCTTTCACGGTTCCCGTCTCCGGCTCGTCCTCCCGCGTCACCCGGGCCTCCGCGTCACCCGGCCTCCGCGTCGCCCGGCCTCTGCGTCGCCCGGCCTCCGCGTCGCCCGGACAAAAATGAAAATGGCTGTCGCAGATTGAAAAGATGGGCCGGCATGTCCTTCCTATAATGATCCGGCTCGGCGCGGCCGCAAGGTGCGCGCTTTCCAGACGACAGAACAACCGACAGAGACAGGACCGCTCCATGAACGCTTCCGATTCGCCACGCAAGACCTCGGCCGTGCCCTTCCACTGGGACGATCCGTTGCTGCTCAACAGCCAGCTGACTGACGAAGAGCGCATGGTGCGCGATGCCGCCGCTGCCTACTGCCAGGACAAGCTGCAGCCGCGCATCCTCGAGGCCTTCCGCCACGAGCGCATGGACACCTCGATCTTCCGCGAGATGGGCGAACTGGGCCTGCTCGGCCCGACCATTCCCGAGCAATACGGCGGCCCTGGCCTGAACTATGTCGCCTACGGTCTGATCGCGCGCGAAGTCGAACGCGTCGACTCCGGCTACCGCTCGATGATGAGCGTGCAGTCCTCGCTGGTGATGGTGCCGATTTACGAGTTCGGCAACGAAGCAACCAGGCAAAAATACCTGCCGAAGCTGGCGACCGGCGAATGGATCGGCTGCTTCGGCCTGACCGAGCCGAACCACGGCTCCGACCCGGGCTCGATGGTCACCCGTGCACGCAAGGTCGACGGCGGCTATGCGCTGACCGGTTCGAAGATGTGGATCACCAATTCGCCGGTGGCCGACGTGTTCGTGGTCTGGGCCAAGGACGACGAAGGCGCGATCCGCGGCTTCGTGCTGGACAAAGGGATGGAAGGCCTGTCGGCACCGGCGATCCACGGCAAGTTCGGCCTGCGCGCCTCCGTCACCGGCGAAATCGTGATGGACAACGTGTTCTGCCCGGAAGAAAACGCCTTCCCGGACGTGCGCGGCCTGAAGGGTCCGTTCACCTGCCTGAACTCGGCACGCTACGGCATCGCCTGGGGTGCGCTGGGCGCGGCCGAAGCCTGCTGGCAGACCGCTCGCCAGTACACGATGGACCGCAAGCAGTTCGGCAAGCCGCTCGCCGCCAACCAGCTGGTGCAGAAGAAGCTGGCCGACATGCAGACCGAAATCACGCTCGGCCTGCAGGGCTGCCTGCGCCTGGGCCGCATGAAGGACGAAGGCACCGCAGCCGTCGAGATCACCTCGATGATGAAGCGTAACTCCTGCGGCAAGGCGCTGGACGTCGCCCGCACGGCGCGCGACATGCTCGGCGGTAATGGTATTTCGGACGAGTTCGGCATCATCCGCCACATGGTCAACCTCGAGGTGGTCAACACCTACGAAGGCACGCACGACATCCACGCCCTGATCCTCGGCCGCGCCCAGACCGGCATCGCCGCGTTCTGATTTTCCAGGGCAAGTCCCCACGGCAAGCCTGGCCTCCAGGCTGAATCTGCCCGTCTGCAACACTCCCCGTCCTGCCAGCCCATCCAGCTGGCAGGCGTCATGCCTGTCCCGTACCACTCCGCCAACAACGTAAAAAATTGACGCACGGTTAACGAACTGTCGTAACTTTCGCGTTACCATGTGTGCGAGATCAATCGTTTCGCTGCAGATGTCCCACCTACGTCAAGCGTGCGGAAGATGCCAACTTCGGTACAGTCAGTGTCGACAAACTCGCGCTCCCATGACGCCTCGGCGTTGTCGCTCGATCTATTGTTGCGCAATCTGCCAGGGGCCGTGTACCGCTGCCTGAACGACAGCCACTGGACCATGGAATTCCTCAGTGCCGGGGTCGAGAAGCTGACCGGGTATCCGGCCGCGGCCTTCTTCGGCGAGCATCCCATCGCGTATGCCAGCCTGATCCATCCCGACGACCGTGCCCAGGTCCTCACCGACACCAACCAGGCGGTCCGCGAAGGCCGTCCCTTCCAGCTGAGCTACCGCATCATCACCGCTTCCGGCAAGCTGCGCTGGGCCTGGGAACAGGGTTCCGCCGTGGTCGACCAGGATGGCAATGTTTCGCTCGAGGGGTTCATCGCCGACATCAGCGCGCTGCGCCGCGCCGACTTGCTGGCCAGGGAGCAGGCTTCGCTGCTGGACAAGGCACACGATGCCATCTTCGTGATGGACATGCATGCGCGCATCACCTACTGGAACAAGGGGGCCGAGCGCCTCTATGGCTGGGAAGAGCGGCAGGTCCTGGGCCAGCGCATGTCGGACCTGCTGTGCGACAACCATGCCGCCTTCAGCGAGGCCTTGCGCACGGCCATCGAGGAAGGCGAGTGGGCTGGCGAACTGCAGCAGCACCGGCGCGACGGCACGACCATCCATGCCGACTCGCGCTGGACCGTGGTGGCGGGCGATCCGGACACCGGCGTACAGCAGAAGATCCTGGTCATCAGCACCGACATCAGCGAGCGCAAGATCAACGAGGAGCGCATCCATAAACTGGCCTACTTCGACGCGCTGACCGAACTGCCGAACCGCGCCAGCCTGCTCGATCACCTGCGCCGCGCCCTGCTCGGCAGCGCGCGCTCGCGCAAGTTCGGGGCGCTGATGTTCCTCGACCTCGACAACTTCAAGATCCTCAACGACACCCACGGCCACGCTGCCGGCGACATGCTGCTGCAGGCGGTGGCGCGCCGGCTCGAGCACAGCGTGCGCGAAGCGGACATGGTGGCGCGCCTGGGCGGCGACGAATTCGTGATCCTGGTCCAGCCCGAGGAAGAGATGCTCGAAGCGGCGGCGCACCAGGCCGAGACCGTGGCGGCGAAAGTGGTGGCGGCCATGAACGCGCCCTTCCAGCTGGCCGACTTCATGTATGCGGTCTCGACGAGCGTCGGCGTGACGATGATCAGCGGCGCCACCGACACGGTCGAATCGGCCCTGAAACAGGCCGATACCGCGATGTACCAGGCCAAGGCGGCCGGGCGCAATACCTTCCGCTTCTTCGACCCGGACATGCAGGCCAAGTGGACCGCCCGCTCCGAGCTCGAAACGGGGCTGCGTCGGGCACTGCGCAACCACGAGTTCATCCTCTACTACCAGCCCCAGCTCGACGGCGACAGCCGCGTCATCGGCGCCGAGGCCCTGCTGCGCTGGCGCCAGCCGAACGGCGAACTCCTGTATCCGACCGACTTCATCAAGGCGGCCGAAGAGACCAGCCTGATCGTCGACATCGGGCGCTGGGTGCTCGGCACGGCCTGCGCCGAGCTGGCTTCCTGGCAGGGCAATCCGGTCACGCGCCACCTGTCGCTGTCGGTCAATGTCAGCGCGCGTCAGTTCGTCGAGCCCGATTTCGTCCCCATGACCCAGGAAATCCTGGCCGCCACCGGGGTCGACCCGCATTACCTGAAGTTCGAGCTGACCGAGACGCTGGTGGTCACCGATTTCGCCCATACGGTCGAAACCATGGAAACCCTGCGCCGCCTCGGCATCACCTTCTCGCTCGACGACTTCGGCACCGGCTATTCGTCGCTGGCCTACCTGCGCAAGCTGCCGCTGGACCAGCTGAAAATCGATTACTCCTTCATGCGCGACGTCCTCACCGACCGCAACGACGCCTCGATCGTGCGCTCGATCATCGCCTTGGGGGACAGCCTCGGCCTGCAGGTCATCGCCGAGGGCGTGGAGACGGCGGGCCAGCGCGACTTCCTGTCCGAGGCGGGCTGCTTCGTCTACCAGGGCTACCTGTACGAGCCGGCCCTGAGCGGCGAGCGTTTTACCGAGTACGCGGCGAGCCTGCATTAGACAGCTTCATTACCCGCAATCTGTCGTGTCTCTCGCAGGGCGGGCTCCCCACGCGTGCTTGCCGGTAGTGGGGCTGTTGCCTGTACCGTTCGCGGTATCTTGCGTCCGCGTGGGCGGAGCCCATCCTGCGGGAGAAGCCGCGGACTGCGGACGAAAAAAAGCCGGCAGGGCTTGCACCGTGCCGGCTCCATCGACGCTGAACGTCGTCTTAGAACTTGTAGCCCACCGCCAGCACGACCGCCACCGGATCGAGCTTCATGTGCTGGTTCTGGCCGGTCGAGAAGTGCACGTCGGTGCGCAGGCGGCTCTTGTTGACCGTCACGTCGGCGAACCATTTATCGGTCAGGTTCATCGCCACGCCCACTTGCGCGGTGTAGGTGAACTTGTTGTCGATCTCGAAGGTCGTCGGCGTGCTGCTGCCCGGGTTGGTGAGCGCAGTCAGCTTGCCCGAACCGCGTTCCTTCATGAAGTAGGCATAGGTCGCGCCCAGGCCGACATAGGGACGGAAGGTGGCGCTCGGTGCGAAGAAGCGGTACTGCGCGAACAGCGTCGGCGGCAGCGCCTCGACGGTGCCCAGTTCGCCGGTGCCGGCGATCGCGCCTGCGCCCATGATCTTGTGCTTGTACGGCGTACCCAGCGCGCCTTCGAGCGAGATATTGTCGGTCAGGCCGTAGGCGATGATCAGCACCGGCTGGATGTCGCTCTCGACGTCGGCCTTGGTACCCGGCAGGGCCGGTGCCGAGATGTCGCCGCTGTCGACTTTCGGGCTCAGCTGGTTGAAACCGAACTTGGCGGTCCACTGGCCGGCGGACTGGGCCGAGGCGGTCGAGGCGCATGCCAGCGCGGCAGCCACCACCAGCGCTTTCATGGCGCTATTGAAACGTACTTTCATCATTTCTCCTGATTCTTATTGGCGCAAGGACCCGGCGGGCGCGCACGGCAAGTGCGTCATCGGCCCGCGCGGGCAAGCTTTATCGTTTTTACAGCCAGCCCTTCTTGGCCATGTCGGCCAGCACGTAGCGGGCAACCAGCCAGTACTCGTATGGCGTCGGGTGGATGTCGTCGGCGAACATGTAGTGGCTCACGTCAGGACCGGTTGCGTCCTTGATGGTGCAGGTCAGCGACGACTCGGTGGCGCAAGCCTTGGTGGTCGTGTTGGTCAGGCCATACGGGGCCGGGTTGGTCACCTGGTCCTTGCTCACCGCGTACAGGTCGACATACATCACGCGCGCGTCGGTACCCAGGCCGGCTTTCAGCTGGGCATTGAAGGTGTTGACCATGGTGTCGATCAGCGGCTGCAGCGCCGGCTGTGCGCGTCCCGACGGGGTGTTGGCGACGTCCGGCAGGTTGTTGACGATGACGTAGTTGGCACCCTTGGCCAGCAGCTGGGTCTTGACGATGCCGGCCAGTTCGGCGCCGGCCTTGCCCAGTTCGCCCACCAGGGTCGCAGCGTTGGCAGCGGCGTATTCGCCCGCGGCCTTGGTGCCGGCAGCGGTTGCATCCGTGCCGGCCTTGGTGGCCGCGGCAACGGCGGCAGCCTGGGTCGCGCCTTGCGACATCGCCACACCCACGGCCGCGTTGACGATCGCGCTCTGGCCGTTGGCGGCGTTGGCGGCGACCGCTTGCTGGATGAGCGGCGCGGCGGTGGCCGGGTTCAAGGTGGTTGCTGCCAGGCCGCTGATGAGCAGGCCAGGGAAGGCCTGCTCGCCTGCACGCTTGCCGGCGGCGCTGACGGCGCCCAGTTGCATCAGCACGTCGTTACCGCCAGCCATGATGGTGACGATTTCGGTGCCGCTGAACTTGCCGCCGGTCTTGGCCAGGTGGTTCGCGACCTGGGTCACGACCGGCACGGTCATTTCGCCCAGTTCCGGCTTGACGGCCGGGTTGCCCGGACCGATCGGATTGGTGACGCGGGCACCGCCCTGTGCATAGTTGAAGCAGCTCGGGTTGTTGGTCACCGGGACGTTGGTGCCGGCCGTATTGCCCAGCAGGCCAGTCTGGGCGGCGCAAGGCGCCGGCAGCTTCAATTCGGCCGCCAGCACTTCGGTCCAGTTCAGGCCGGTCAGCACGGAATTCGTCGCGGTGCTGTTGCCGTTGATGGTGAATTTACCGCCGCCGGCGGCCTTGATCGCGCCGACGTTATAGGTACCGACGTCCGACAGGCTGTCGCCGAACGTGACTTGCTGGCTGAACGCAACCTTGTGCGTTTGGTCGCCACCACTGCTACCGGTACCGCCGCAAGCGGCGAGCGCCGCTGCGGTCAGCAGCGCGAGCGCAAAATTCTTTTGACGCATTGTGTCTCCTAGGGGATTGGATATTTTTCTGTGAAACGAACGCCCGTGCTATTCGTGTCCCAAACTAATATGCCAGTGTTCTTGCTGCTTGTATAGAAATTTATATTGTCATGGTGTCAACCAAAGACAACACCCAGGCAGCAAGGCCGACAATCTTGCCGATTATAACAAGCATTGTTATGGGCAATATCTCGAAGCGTGGCGGGGGACGCGGAGACGAGGCGCAGGGTGAACGGCTCCACCATGACGCTCGCATCGCCGCGGCCCGGATGCCGTCCACGCGTTCGCGTGGCTCGTGCATGTGGTAACGGTATTCGGAGAGGAGTTGAACGCGTGGTCGGCGCAGACGTTCCGTGGACGCTCGCGCCAGGGTTGGAGCCGACCACCCTGCAGGCCGGGCGGGTTCCCCGCCCGGTGGTGATCGAAACGGATGACCGGCGCACCCCGCGTGGTGCGCCCGCCCTACACCGCCGCGTCGCGGTTCAGCAAGCCGTGCACGATCCCGGTCGATCCATGCGCGGCGCGGCGCAGGCGGTCGTTGACGCCCAGCCAGGCACCATCCTGCGGCGGCGCCTCGACCAGGATCACATCGGCTCCCTTGCCATCCATCGCGCGCAGGGCCGCGTACAGGGCGTGGGCGAAGCCTTCCGGCGTGGCCGGCAGGCGCAGGCTGGCATGTGCCGCGGGCAAATCCGAATAATGGATGAGGGCGACCTTGCGGCCCGCGTCAATCAGGCGCGCCAGCGTCTGCGTCAGCGTTGCCGTGTCCTGCATCGCCACCGGCGTATGCGGCGCGTAATGCGATTCCAGCGTGCCGGAAGCGCGCGGCGCCTCCGCATCTGGTGCGCTCGGCAATTGATCGATGACGGCGGCAATCGCCTCGGCGCTCACGTGGCCAGGACGCAGCAGTACCGGGCCGTGGCTGGCCAGGCGCGACAGGTCGACGATGGTCGATTCGATGCCGACATCGGCCGCGCCGCCGTCGAGCACCAGCGCGACGCTGCCGTCGCTGCCGAATTCGTCGCGCACGTGCTGGGCCGTCGTCGGGCTGACGTGGCCGAATTTATTCGCCGACGGCGCGGCGATGCCGCCCTGCCCGCCCTTGAAGGCGCGCAGCAGCGCGATCGCCACCGGGTGAGACGGGCAGCGCAATCCCACCGTGTCCTGGCCGCCGCTGACGGCATCCGGAATGTTCGGCGCGCGCTTGACGATCATCGTCAGCGGCCCCGACCAGAAAGCCTCGGCCAGCGCATGCGCCTGCGGCGGAATGTCGCAGGCCCAGTGGGCGATGTCGGCCCCTGGTGCCAGGTGCACGATCACCGGGTGATCCTGCGGCCGGCCCTTGGCGGCATAGATGGCGGCCACCGCCGCCGGGTTCTCGGCATCGGCGCCCAGGCCATAGACGGTCTCGGTCGGGAAAGCGACCAGGTGGCCCGCTTCCAGCGCACGCGCCGCGGCCTCTACCGCTGCCTGGTCGATGGCGCCGTTGGACGATTCGCTGCTCATGGCGCGATCCCGAGGATGGCGCAGGCGGCGCGCGTTTGCTCTTGCGCCTCCGCCGGGGTCGGCGCCACGAAAGTCACGTGGCCCATCTTGCGTCCACGGCGCGGATCGTCCTTGCCGTACAGGTGCAGGAAGGCGCCGGGCAGCGCCAGCACGCGCTCCCAGGCCGGTTCGCGCACGGTGTCGCTCGTGCCCTCGAACCAGACGTCGCCCGGGATATTGAGCATGACGGCCGGAGAGTGCTGGCGGCAATCGCCCAGCGGCAAGCGCGCCATCGCCCGGACCTGCTGGGCGAACTGGCTGGTGACGCAGGCATCCATCGTGTAGTGGCCGCTGTTGTGCGGGCGCGGCGCCATTTCGTTGACGACCAGCGAACCGTCCTCCAGCACGAAAAACTCGATGCAGAGCACGCCCACGTAGCCGAGCTGGGCCACGATGGCGCGGGCGGCGTCCTGGGCGCGTTGCGCGCACTCCGGCGACACGTTCGGCCCCGGCACGGTGGTCGTGAACAGGATGCCGTCGCGGTGCACATTCTCGGCGATCGGATAGACTACCGACGCGCCGTCATGGCCGCGCGCAGTGAGCACCGACACCTCGTAGGCCAGCGGCAGCATTTTTTCCAGCAGGCAGGTCACGCCGTCCATCGCTTCGAAGGCGGCGCGCACCTCGTCGCGCGTTTTGACACGGACCTGGCCCTTGCCGTCGTAACCCATGCGCACGGTTTTCAGGATACCCGGCAGCAGATCGTCATCGATGGCATCGATGTCGGCTTGCGTGGCGATCACCTTGTGCGGCGCCGGCATCACGCCGGACCGCGGCGCGCACGCGACGAAAAAGCGTTTCTCGGCAATTCGGTCCTGGGCGATGGCGACGCAGGCGCCGGCGGGTGCGACGAAACTGCCCTGCGCCAGCAGCTTCATGCTGTCGGCCGGCACGTTCTCGAACTCGGTGGTGACGGCGCTGCAGAGCGCGGCCAGCTGGCCCAGCGCGATGCTGTCGTCGTAGCCGGCCTGAACCTGCCGCTCGGCGACCTGCCCTGCCGGACTGTCGGCGGCCGGCTCCAGCACGGCAACCTTGTAGCCCATCGCCTGGGCGGCGTGGGCGAACATGCGCCCGAGCTGGCCGCCTCCCATGACGCCGAGCCAGGTCGGCGGATGGGCGCTGGGGAGGATGGGGGCGGACTGCGGAGTACTCTTGTTGCTCATAACACCTTCAGACAGGCAAGGTCATCGCTTTGGCGGCGGCGGTCTGCTCAATGCGGAATTGTTCCGGGCGGGCGGCCAGCGCGTCGTCGGTGGCGGCCAGCATGGCCACCGCCGTCAGCGCGGCATTCGCGGCGCCCGCTTCGCCGATGGCGAAGGTGGATACCGGCACGCCTTTCGGCATCTGCACGATCGACAGCAGCGAATCCTCGCCGCGCAGGTATTTCGACGGCACCGGCACGCCCAGCACCGGGACGATGGTTTTCGCGGCGATCATGCCCGGCAGGTGAGCGGCGCCGCCGGCACCGGCGATGATGGCGCGGAGGCCCCGCGCGCGCGCGCTGCCTGCATAGGCGAACATCTCGTCGGGCATGCGGTGCGCCGAAATCACCTGCGCCTCGAAGGCCACGCCGAACTGTTTCAGCATCTCGCAAGCATGCTGCATCACATCCCAGTCCGACGAGGAACCCATCACCACGCCGACCAGCGGTTTCACTCCATCGCTCATCGTCAGGCCTTCAGCTTTTCGCCGGTCAGGCGTTCGATGGCTTCGAAGTACTTGGCCTGGGTTTTACTGATGACCTCTTCCGGCAGGTGCGGCGCCGGCGCGGTCTTGTTCCAGTCGGACAGGGTCTCCAGGTAGTCGCGCACGAACTGCTTGTCGAAAGACGGCGGCGACATGCCCGGCGCGTACGAGTCGGCCGGCCAGAAGCGCGAGGAATCGGCGGTCAGCACTTCGTCCATCAGGTGCAGCACATTGTTCTCGTCCAGGCCGAATTCGAACTTGGTGTCGGCGATGATGATCCCGCGGGTCGCCGCGTATTCCGCAGCGGCGGTGTAGAGCTGGATCGAGACCTCGCGCATCTTCGCGGCCAGTTCCGGGCCGATGCGGCTTTCCATGTCGGCGAACGAGATGTTCTCGTCGTGCTCGCCGATGTCGGCTTTCGCGGCCGGCGTGAAGATCGGCTGCGGCAGTTTATCCGCCTGGCGCAGGCCCGGCGGCAGTTCGATACCGCAGATGGCGCCGTTTGCCTGATAGTCCTTCCAGCCGGAACCGATGATGTAACCGCGCACCACCGCTTCCACCATGATGGGTTTCAGGCGCTTGGCCACGACGGCGCGGCCGCGCACCTGCTCCACCTCACTTGGTGCCACGACGCTGTCGGGTGTCACGCCGGTCAGGTGGTTCGGCACGATGTGGCCGAGCTTCTCGAACCAGAAGTCGCTCATCTGGTTCAGTACCATGCCCTTGCCCGGGATCGGTTCGTTCATGACGACGTCGAAGGCCGACAGGCGGTCGGTGGTGACGATCAGGATCTTGTCGTCGCCGACAGCGTAGTTGTCGCGCACTTTGCCGCGGCCGAGCAGTGGCAGGGACTGGATCGAGGATTGGTAGAGGCTGTTCATAGACATGAGGATCAGGGAAACCAACTAAGCGGAATCGGCGGAGCAGGTTGCCCTGTCCGCCAGTAAGGACCTCGAAAAACCGTAGCGAGCGGCGGCAATGTTGGTCGAGAAGCGCAGCTGTACGAACAGTACAGCGAGCATCACAGGCCGACAGTGCAACGCGCAGTAGGTTTGTCGCGGTCCGAGAAGCCGGACTACCGTGCGGCAGCCCGTTCGACAACGCTATTTTACTTGACGACTTGCGCCAGCTCGCCGGCCTTGTAACGCTCGGCCATTTTCTCCAGCGGAATCGGCTTGATCTTCGATGCCTGGCCTTCGCAGCCGAAGGACAGGTAACGCGCCTTGCAGACTTCCATTGCCGCTTCGCGCGCAGGCTTGTTGTAGTCGCGCGGATCGAACTTCGACGGGTTCTGGAACATGAACTTGCGGATCGCCGCGGTCATGGCCAGGCGGATGTCGGTGTCGATGTTGATCTTGCGAACGCCGTGCTTGATGCCTTCCTGGATCTCTTCGACCGGAACACCGTAGGTTTCCTTCATGTCGCCGCCGAATTCGCGGATGATCGCCAGCAGTTCCTGCGGCACCGACGACGAGCCGTGCATCACCAGGTGGGTGTTCGGGATGCGCGCGTGGATTTCCTTGATGCGGTCGATCGCCAGGATGTCGCCGGTCGGCTTGCGGGTGAACTTGTAGGCGCCGTGCGAGGTGCCGATGGCGATTGCCAGCGCGTCGCACTGGGTGCGTGCGACGAAGTCGGCAGCCTGGTCGACGTCGGTCAGCAGCTGTTCGCGGGTCATGGTGCCGTCGGCGCCGTGGCCGTCTTCCTTGTCGCCCTTCATCGTTTCCAGCGAACCGAGCACGCCCAGTTCCGCTTCGACGGTCACGCCGATCGAGTGCGCGAACTTGACGACTTCTTTCGACACTTCGACGTTGTATTCATACGAGGCGACCGACTTGCCGTCCGCTTCCAGCGAACCGTCCATCATCACCGAGGAAAAGCCCGAACGGATCGCGGCCATGCAGACCGCCGGCGACTGGCCGTGGTCCTGGTGCATCACGACCGGGATATGCGGATAGGCTTCGACGGCGGCGTCGATCAGGTGGCGCAGGAAGGCTTCGCCGGCGTACTTGCGCGCGCCAGCCGAGGCCTGCATGATCACCGGGCTGTTGGTGGCGTCGGCCGCGGCCATGATGGCCTGCACCTGTTCCAGGTTGTTGACGTTGAACGCCGGCAGGCCGTAGCCGTTCTCGGCGGCGTGGTCCAGCAGTTGACGCAGTGATACGAGTGCCATGGTAGTACTCCAAACAATTAAGAAACTGTTCCAGGAGAGCATAAACCTACTGCGCGTTGCACTTCGCGTTTGCGATGCTCGCTGTACATGCGCACAGCTGTGCTTCTCACCGCGAATTGCCGCCGCTCGCTACGGTTTCTGTCTCTCCTGCCCGGACTTCGACAACGCGAAGCCGCTTTTAATCCTTGTAGGTCTCGCCGACGCGCACGATTTTCAGTGCATTGGTGCCGCCGGCCTCGCCCATTGGCGAGCCCCAGGTGACGACGATGGTGTCGCCCGGGCTGACCATGCCTTCCTTGATCAATAGTTCTTCCGCCTTGCGCAGCACGGCGTGGCTGCCGCCTTCCTGCAGCAGGTGGAATGCTCGCACGTTGCGGTACAGGGAGGCCTTGCGCTGCGTCGTTTGTGACGGGGTCAGGGCGAAAATCGGGGTGTCGATGTTATGTCGGCTCATCCACAGTGCCGTCGAGCCCGACTCGGTCAGCGCGACGATGGCTTTTACGGCCAGGTGGTGCGCCGTGAACAGGGTGCCGTAGGCAATCGACTGGTCGATGCGGGTGAATTCCACGTTCAGGAAGTCCGCGTCGAGCTTGTTGTATTCGGATTGTTCCGCCTCCAGGCAGATCGCGGCCATCATTTCGACGGTCTCGATCGGATACTTGCCCGATGCGGTCTCGGCCGAGGTCATGACGGCGTCGGTGCCGTCCAGCACGGCATTGGCCACGTCCGACACTTCGGCGCGGGTCGGGACGGCGTTGACGATCATCGACTCCATCATCTGCGTCGCGGTAATGGCCAGCTTGTTCGACGCGCGTGCCATGCGGATCATGCGCTTTTGCAGGGCCGGCACGGCGGCGTTACCCACTTCCACCGCCAGGTCGCCACGCGCGACCATGATGCCGTCGGACGCATCGAGAATTTCCTGCAGCACGGGGATGGCTTCGGCACGCTCGATCTTGGCGATCATCATCGGCTTGTGGCCGTAGGGCTCGCCGGCGATGTTCGCCAGCTGGCGCGCCATTTCCATGTCGGTCGCGCTTTTCGGGAACGAGATCGCCAGATAGTCGGCCTGGAAGCTCATCGCGGTCTTGATGTCTTCCATGTCCTTGGCGGTCAGCGCCGGCGCGGTGAGTCCCCCGCCTTGGCGGTTGATGCCCTTGTTGTTCGACAGTTCGCCGCCCACTTTCACCGTGGTGCAGATCTCGTGGCCGACGACCTTGTCGACGACCAGCACGATCAGGCCGTCGTTGAGCAGCAGCCGGTCGCCGGGACGCACGTCGCGCGGCAGGGCTTTATAGTCGAGACCGACGCGTTCCTGGTTGCCCAGCTCGCCGTTTTCGCCCCATTTGGCGTCGAGGATGAACTTGTCGCCATTGTTCAGGAAGATCTTGCCGTCTTCGAATTTACCAACGCGGATCTTCGGTCCCTGCATGTCGGCCATGATCGCGACCTCGGTCCCGCATTCGGCGGCGGCGCGGCGTACCAGCGCGGCGCGGTCGATGTGGTCCTGGGCCCGGCCGTGCGAGAAATTCAGGCGCACGACGTCGACGCCGGCACGGATCATCCGCACGAGGATATCGAAATCGGTCGATGCCGGGCCGATGGTGGCAACGATCTTGGTGGCGTTGTACAGAGGGCGCATGTTGGAATCCTTGATTCTGAAATGAGAAGCGCAGCCTTGGGGCTGCGCTGGCACTGCTTACTGGGCCTTACGCTGAAGCAGGATGTCGACTGCCGGCAGGGTCTTTCCTTCGAGGAACTCGAGGAAGGCGCCACCGCCGGTGGAGATATAGCCGATCTGGTCGCCGATGTTGTATTTCGCAATCGCGGCCAGGGTGTCGCCGCCGCCGGCGATCGAGAAACCGTTCGACTTGGCGATCGCCATGGCCAGGGTCCTGGTGCCTTCTGCGAACTGGTCGAATTCGAACACGCCGACCGGGCCGTTCCAGACGATGGTGCCGGCTTGACTCACCTGCTCGGCCAGCATGGCGGCCGTCTTCGGACCAATGTCCAGGATCATGTCGTCGTCGCCCACATCGGCGACATCCTTCACGGTGGCGGCGGCCGTTGGCGAAAATTCCCTGGCGCAGACGACGTCGACGGGGATCGGCACCGAGGCGCCGCGCGCGCTCATCATGTCGATGATCTGCCTGGCCTCATTCACCAGGTCGTTTTCGACCAGCGACTTGCCGATGTTCAGGCCGACGGCCTTCATGAAGGTGTTGGCAATGCCGCCGCCGACGATCAAATTATCGACCTTGCCGGCCAGGCTTTGCAGGATGGACAGCTTGCTCGAGACTTTCGAGCCGGCGACAATCGCCAGCAGCGGACGCGCCGGCTGGCCCAGGGCCTTGCCCAGTGCGTCGAGTTCGGCAGCCAGCAGCGGACCTGCCGCGACGACCGGTGCAAATTTTGCGATGCCATGGGTGGTCGCTTCGGCGCGGTGGGCGGTGCCGAAGGCGTCGTTGACATAGACGTCGCAGAGCTTGGCCATCTTCTGGGCCAGCTCGTCGGCATTCTTCTTTTCGCCCTTGTTGACGCGGCAGTTTTCCAGCAGCACGACCTGGCCTGGGGCCACATCGACGCCGTCAATCCAGTTCTGCTTCAGTTCGACCGGTTGGCCGAGCAGCTCGGACAGGCGCGCGGCGACTGGCGCCAGCGTGTCTTCCGGCTTGAACTCGCCTTCGGTCGGACGTCCCAGGTGCGAGGTCACCATCACGGCGGCGCCGGCCTTGAGGGCAGCCTGGATCGCGGGAACCGAGGCGCGGATACGGGTGTCTTCGGTAATGTTGCCGGCATCATCCTGCGGCACATTCAGGTCGGCGCGAATGAAAACGCGCTTGTTTTTCAATGCATCACGATCGATCAGGTCCTGCAGGCGGGTGAAACTGAGAACGGCGTCCATGTCGGCTCAACAGTGAAATAGTGAAAAAACGCTATTCTACCTTAGGCAGCGGCGCCAAAAACGTGATAAATGCGCAACAGTGTGAAGGCAAGCATCCCGAATACGATGGTTTGCAGCATGTTCCGTCGCCACAAGTAGAACACCAGCGCTGCGATGCCAGCCAGCAGCTTCGGGTTCCCCAGCTCCAGGTGCACATTCCCGCCCGCGTCCAGCAGCAGGTCCGGTCCGATGATCGCCGCGAGTGCGCAGGCCGGTGCGTAGCGCAGCATGCCCTGGATGCGCGGCGGAATCGTGACGCGGTGGCCGATCATCCAGAAACTGCTGCGCGTCAGTACGGTCGACAGCGCCAGCACGACGATGACGGCCCAGATTTCCCATTCAGCCATGACGCGCCTTTCGTTTTTCGATGAGGGCCTCGGCTGCCATCGCGGCCAGCATGCCGACCACGACAGCCAGCAGCAGGCCAAGTTTATAAGGGAAGCCATAGGCGGCCACCGCCACCGTGCCGGCCACCAGCACGCCACACAGTGCCGCCCGGTTGATCGTCAGCGGCACCGTGATGCAGAGAATCGCCAGCGTGCCGGCAAAACCCAGGCCCCAGGAAGTCGGAATCGCGCTGCCGAGAAAGACGCCGATGATCGAGCCGCCCTGCCAGGCCAGCCAGTTCGGGAACATCAAGCCCTGCAGATAGGACAGCTTGCCCGGCTGCCGCGCGGCAGTCGGAAAACGCTGCAGGAACAGCGCCACCGTCAAGTCGCCGGAGATATAGCCATAGAACAGGCGCTGGCGCCAGTTCAGGTGCGCGAAGTGCGGCCCCATCAGGGCGGAAAAGATCACGAAGCGCAGGTTCACCACCAGGCCGGTGGCAAAGATGACCCAGATCGGCGCATGCGCCAGGATCAAAGGCAGCGCTGCCAGCTGGGCCGAACCTGCATACACCAGCAAGGTCATGCCGCAGGCCTGCAGCGCGGTCAGCCCGGTTTTGACCATGGCGATGCCGACCACCATGCCCCAGGCGCCGATGCCGAACAGGGTCGGCAAGCCGGTTGTCAGCCCTTCGCGCCACAGCACGGGGTCATGGCGTTCAGTCATATCGGTGGAGGTTTGCTTAGTGTCCGGCGCGTTCATGTCGCGCTCCTGCAACAGACGGGAACGACAAAAACGACGGGGCAAGAACAGCGGAAGAGCATGGAGAAGTAGCGAAGAAGAGTAGCAAATGTAGGGTGGGCGCCCTGTGCCCACGCGGTGTTCGCAGCCGGATCATCGTGCATGCCATCGTTGACGATCACCATCACCGCGTGGGCACGGGGCGCCCTCCCTACGTTGCCGCAAGCCAACACGGCGGTGAACTCGCCATTCTACCGATCATTCCGAACCGCCGCGCGAATCCGTTAAAATCCTGTCTTTGCCACCTTTCGCTCGACGGAGAATTTCAATGAACAACAAGACCATGCCTGTGGTGGAACTCGAGGCCAAGGATTTGCCGGCGCACTGCCCGAACCCGTCCATGCCACTGTGGTCGTCGCACCCGCGCGTCTTCCTGGATTTCGACCATGAAGGCACCGCCAAGTGCCCCTACTGCGGCACCCACTACCGCCTGGCGCCTGGCGTCGCGTTCAAGCACCACTAAGCGTCGCCCATTGACCGCGGCGACAACGCCGCTCCAGACCATGACCTACCGCGCGCCAGCGTGGCTGCCCGGCGGCCACCTGCAAACCATCGTTCCCGCCACCCTGCTGGCCAAGCCGCCAGTCAGCTACCGGCGCGAGCGCTGGAGCGTGCACGATCCGGTGCTGGGCGAGGACTTCGTCGACGTCGATTTCGTCGACGGCCAGCCCGGCAAACCCCTGGTGGTCCTGTTCCACGGGCTGGAAGGTTCGTCGAACAGCCATTACGCCCGTGGCCTGATGGCGGCGCTGGCGGCACGCGGCTGGTCGGGCGCCGTGCCGCATTTCCGCGGCTGCTCGGGCGAACCGAACCGCACGGCGCGCTTCTACCATTCGGGCGACGCGCTCGAAATCGACTGGATCATGGCGCGCCTGCGCGCACGCGCTCCCGGCCCCTTGTACGCGGCCGGCGTCTCGCTCGGGGGTAATGCGCTGCTGCGCTGGCTGGGCGAGTCGGGCACGGCCGCCGGTTTCGTGACGGCCGCCGCCGCGATCTCCGCCCCGCTCGACCTGACGCGCGGCGGCGAAGCCCTGTCCTCGGGCTTCAACATGCTTTATACCCGCATGTTCCTGCAAACGCTGAAGCCGAAATGCCTGGCCAAGCTGGAGCAGTTTCCCGGCCTGTTCGACCGCCAGGCGCTGCTCGCCGCGCGCGACCTCTACGCGTTCGATAATGTCGTCACCGCCCCGCTGCACGGCTACCGCGACACCGACGATTACTGGCACCGCGCCAGCGCCCGCCACGTGCTGCACGACATCCGCGTGCCGACCCCGGTACTGAATGCCCGCAACGATCCCTTCCTGCCGGGCGCCCACCTGCCCGCCAGCGCGTCGAAGGCCGTGACGCTCGAGTACCCGGAAGAAGGCGGCCACGTCGGCTTCCCGGCCGGGGCCTTCCCGGGCAACAATGCCTGGCTGCCGGCACGCATCCTGTCCTTCTTCGATGGCGTTCCAGGCGCGCGAACCGGTGCGCCAACGACATCCGAACTATGCGAAGCTGGCACCCATGGATGACATCGTAAAACAGGCAATGGCCAAGTGGCCGAACGTGCCCAACTGTTATGGTTGGCTGGCACTCGATGCGCGTGGTAACTGGCGCATGCGCGACGAAGCGGCGCAAGCCGCGAACGCGCCCGGCGACCGGCTGAACAACCCCACGCTGGTCGGCTTCATCAACCGCAACTACGGCCATGACGAGGCCGGCCGCTGGTATTTCCAGAACGGCCCGCAACGCGTCTACGTCAACCTGGAAAGCACGCCCTATATCGCCCGCACCGATCCGGCCCAGGGTCTGGTGCTGCAGACCGGCGCCGCGCTGGAAACCATCGAGCGCCTGTATCTCCTGGAGAACGGCGAAGCGATCGTGCAGGCGGGAGACATCGTCGCCCAGCTCGACGACCGCGACGTGGCGCAATTGTTCGAGGACCTGGAACTGGATGGCCAGCCGGCTGGCGACGAGGCCTTGCTGGCCTGGCTGGGCGGCGGCGCAGGCACGCTGGTGCTGCGCTGGCGTGGTGCCCGGGTGCCGGTCGAACGCATCGCCCGCGCCTCGCTGGCGCAGCATTTCGGCTTCGATCCGCTGCCAAGGCCGCCCGCCTCGCCTGCGGGCTGATCAGCCTGCGCCAAAGCTGGCCGCGTCGCGGGCGGCCGCCTCGATCGTGCGCCGCACCAGCTCGGGTTCGGTAAATTGCGGGAAGTGCCCGCTGCGCTCGGCCACCACCTGTTTGCCCAGCGGCGACAACTTCACCAGTTCGCGTTGATGGGCTTGCCGTGCGCGCAGCTGCGCCCCCGGCGTGGCCCAGGCCAGCGCGGGACGCGCGCCGCTGATGACATACAAAGGTAGCGGCGGAAAAGGCGGCGCGGCATCGAGCTCGGCCAGGCTGGCGTCGAGCTGCTCGGTCTCGGCCCGAGGGGATGAGGCGGCGAAAGGCGCGTGACCAGGCGTTTCAGCCAGCGCTGCAATGCATGGTCGTGGCGGGGGAGAATGCGCACGTCCTCGGGCGCGGTGGCCTCGACCAGCACGACAGCGCCGACCTCGTCCGGATGGGAGCGTGCGAACAGGTTGACGACCAGGCCACCGAGCGAGTGGCCGACCAGCACCCAGGGTCGGGGCACCCCGGCGGCCAGCAAAAAGGCGCGCAGGGTGCGCACCATGGCGGCGGCCGTTTGCGGCGCGTCCGGCTTACTGGACTCGCCGATGCCCGCGCGGTTGTAGGCGAAAACGGTATGCGCCTCCGCCAGTTCTCCAAACACCTTGTACCAGCTTTCGACCGGGCCGCCCGCTCCTGCCACCAGCACGATGCCAGGAGCACCCTTGCCGGCCACGATGTATTCCACCGTCACGCCGGCAAACTGCAGCCGCTGTTTCACTGGCACCATCAAGGGACGCATGCGCTTACTTCTCCTTGTCGGCTTCCTTTTCCTCTTTCTGGCGCGCCTTGATGGCACGCTCGCGCGCGTCGATCACGGACTGGTCGTAGAACGACACATCCTTCGCCTTGCGCGCGAAATTGAGCTGGTCGACGGCGGCCGGCAGAGCCCCGGCCAGCACATACGATTCTGCCAGCGCCATGTGCTGCAGGGCGATCCTGCCCTGCCCCGAATACGCCTTGGCCAGCAGCTCGTACAGCTTTGGCTCCTCGCGGTACAGCTGCACCTGGTCGCGCAGGTAGCGCGTGGCCTCGTCGAGCTTGCCGGCATTGATCATCGCGTCGGCATACTGGCGTGCCAGCGCGCGCGACAGCGGGTAGGCGTGCGTGGCGTTTTCCGCATCCTTCAGGGCCTGCTGCGCGACCTCCTTCGGCTGGCCCGGCGCCAGCTTGATGTCGAGGTCGAGCATGGCGAACATGGCGCCGCCATTGCTCGCAGGCGTATTCGAGAACACCCCCGGCTTGGGCTGCATGGCGGCACGTGCCTTGTCAAACCAGCTGCGGGCGCCGGCCAGGTCGCCCTCCTTCAGCGCCAGGAAGGACAGGCCGTACTGCGCCGCCACCTGCTGCTGGCGATGCTGCTGCACCAGTTGCGCCTCGAAGGCGGCGCGCGTTTCGCGGCGGGCGACGGTGCCGAGATCCTGCAGCACGCGCGCACGTGCCTTGGCCAGGTGGAATTCAATGGTGTCGATACGCTGGCGATACGGCGTTTCGCGAATGCGCGACTGGATGTCGACGATGCGCTCGCTCGTCAGCGGGTGGCTGCTCAGGAAAGCCGGGATTTCGCCATACACTTTATTCGCGCTTTGCAGGCGCTTGAAGAAGGCGACCATGCCCGAGGTGTCGTAGCCGCCGGCGCCCATGATCTGGAAGCCGACCCGGTCGGCCTCGCGCTCCGCATCCCGGCTGAAGTTCAGCTGGCGCTGCACGGCCAGGCCCTGCCCGCCCATCAGCACGCCCATCGCCGCGTCGGGACTGGCCTTCGAGGCCAGCGCCGCCAGGATCAGCGTGGCCAGCGGCAGCAGCACGTCCTGGCGCTGCTGGCCGAGCATCCGTGCGATATGGCGCTGCGAGACGTGGCCGATCTCGTGCGAGATCACCGAGGCCAGTTCCGACTCGCTCTGCGCCGCCAGCAACAGCCCGGAGTGCACGCCGATGAAACCGCCGGGCAGCGCAAACGCGTTGATGGCGCCGTCGCGCACGGTGAAGAACTCGAAATCGGCGTTGGTCTCGCCGCGCGTGCCGGGCACCGCGTCGACCAGGGCGCCGCCGAAATTGTTCAGGTATTCGGCAATGCCGTCGTCGTCGAGGTAGTCGCGGTCGCGCCGGATCTCGCGCATGATCTCTTCGCCGAGTTTACGCTCGACGATCGGGGACAGGTCTTCGCGCGCGGTATCGCCCAGCGTGGGCAGCCTGGCGGAATTCGGCACGTTATTCAGCGCCTGGGCACGTGCCGACGCAGGATTGAGCCCGACCGCGGCCGACACGAGCAGGACGGCCAGCGGGACGCGCCAACGGGACGATACGGATGGCAATGCGGGGGAGGTCATCGGTTTCACGATGCTATGATAACCCCATCCGCCGGCGCCTTCACGCGCCCCGAAACACTTTCTTACCCAGGCATACCGACAAGACCATGAGCGACTCTCCCTCTTCCCCGCTGACCCACTTCGACACCAGTGGCCAGGCCCACATGGTCGACGTCGGCGCCAAGAACGAGACCCACCGCATCGCGGTTGCCGCCGGCACCATCCGCATGCAGCCGGAAACGCTCGGGTTGATCCAGTCGGGTAATGCCAAAAAGGGCGACGTGCTCGGCATCGCCCGCATCGCCGCCATCATGGGCGCGAAACGCACCAGCGACCTGGTGCCCCTGTGCCACCCGCTGGCAATCACCCGTGTCGCCGTCGATTTCGAAGTCGACGAAAGCGCCAGCAGCGTGCACTGCCGCGCCCAGGTCGAGACGGTCGGCAAGACCGGGGTCGAGATGGAGGCCCTGACCGCCGTGCAGGTGGGGCTGCTGACGATTTACGACATGTGCAAGGCGGCGGACCGGGGGATGGTGATGACGAATGTGCGGGTGCTGGAAAAGCACGGGGGCAAGAGCGGGGACTGGACGGCGGTGGTGTAGCCCCCCTTCCACGCTTGCCGACAAACCGCTACACACGGTGACAATTTTCGAATTGATAATTAATTGCCTCTAACCCATACTTTTGGCCGCGACGTCAATACCGCCGTCGCATCCATCATGGGACCCGTATGTGTAGATTTGTTCTGACATTGGCTGTGCTGGCATCGCTGACCGCTTGCGGCGGCGGAGACGACGATTCCACTATCCAGGTGTTTAAATCGATGGGTTCGCTGCAATGCAGCGGTGGTGGCATGACGCTGGCCGCACTGCAGGCGCAGCTTACGTCGGCCAATGTCCAGCCGCGCGCTGCCGCGTGTGGCACGGATGGCGTCGCCACCTCGGCGGTATGCGGCAGCCCTGACGGCAAGATCGGCATTTTCGAGATCGAGGCAAACGAGGAAAAGACGGCCGCCGCCGCAGGCTTCAAGCCCTTGAGTACGGTGCCGACGGCGAAAGTCATTCCCTGCACCTGAACGGCTGCGTGACGATGCTTTTGCGCCCGGTCGCCCGGATCCTCGCCTTGCGCCGGCAAGCAATCAATTGTCGACGACGTCCCGATGAACATGCTATTTTGCAAGTAATTGCAAGTCTATACATGTTGATGAAGGAGTCGCGGTGAAACTGCTGCATTACGTCCCGGTTGTCTTTTCCTGTCTGCTAACGCTGCTGGTCGGCATCGATGGTTGCCATACACTGGTGCTTGCCTTCGAACGCCTGCAGGCCGGTACCACTGTCTGGGCGGGCGCGAGCGCCCTGATGTCCGGGTTGCTGAGCCTGGCAGTCGCCTGGTTCCTGCTGCGCTGGGCGAGCAGCGTGCGCAAGAATGCCCGCATCAGTGTCGAGCTCGCGGAGCAGCGCGCAGCGCAAGCAGGACGCGTTTTCTGAATCACGAGGTGGCGCCGGTTCCACGGCCGCTGCCGGCGCAAGGCACATGAACGCCCGAACGCTGGTCGGCAGCCTGTTCATCGGCGCTGCGCTTGTCGTCGCACTCTTCGACTATCGCCTGTTCGGCCTGCCGTGGTATTGGGGCAGCCTGCTGCTGGGGCTTGCTGGCTATGTCCTCATCCGTGCAGGGCGTACGCGAAACCATGCCGGTTCACCAGGCGAATTGATGGAGGACCTGATCGACATCGGTTCCGACCTCGGCGACCTCGACTTCGACGGCGATTGAACTGCGCGCATACCGCGCCACGCCGCTTTCCCACTTTTATCCGCTACTAAATGAACTGTTTCAAGCATCCACACAGCAGCGCGCACGGTATCTGCCGCGTATGCTGCAGGGGCGTCTGCCCCGACTGCTCGGCTGACCTCGGCCATAGCCTGACCTGCCGAGGAGAACATGAAGCTTTGGCAGCGGACATGCATGCGCTGAGCCTGCGCGGCAGCAAAGTCATGAAGACCTCGCGCAAAGCGATGCTTCTCGGCCCCATGTTCTTTGCCGTCATGGGCGGCATGTTGCTGTTCGACGGCATGGGCCGGGACGATACCCTGAATTTCGGCACCTATGGCGGCGTGGCCTTCATCCTCTTCGCGCTGGCCGTGCTGGTCACCAACCTGCGCGCCCTCGGCGGCAAGGACGCGGGCTAACCCGGGACAGGCCAGGCGCCTCCCCGCGGTAGCGCCGGCAATGCCTGCCGCGTCTTGCCACGTGTTAAATTGCTGGCTTCCCTGCCCGGCTGTACGGCGGGAGACCAATACCGGACACGTTTCGAGAGGATGGAATGAAATTACGTTTGCTAATGCTGGGTGCCGCCGTGGCCGCGTCCAGCGCCGTGGCCGCCGCGCGGCTTGACGGTGGAAGATCTGGTCACGCTGGAACGCGTCGGCAGCCCGGCGGTGTCGCCCGACGCCAGCCGCGTCGTCTATACCGTACGCCGGACCGACATGGACAAGAACCGCGGCCACACCAGCCTGTGGATTGCCGGCCTGGACGGCAAGGCGGCGCCAGGCGCCCTCGTCAATCACGACAGCAGCAGCACGGATCCGGAATGGTCGCCCAAGGGTGACGCCGTGTATTTCCTGTCGACCCGCTCGGGCAGCGCCCAGGTGTGGCGCCAGAGCGTCGCTGGCGGCGAGCCGGTCCAGGTGACGAATCTGCCGCTCGACGTCGACAACTTCCGCGTCTCGCCGCAGGGCGACCGGATCGCCTTCTCGCTGGCCGTGTTCCGCGACTGCGCCGACCTGTCCTGCACGAAGAACCGTCTCGACGAGCAGGCGAAGAACAAGGCGAGCGGCCGCGTCTATGACCGCCTGTTCGTGCGTCACTGGGACACCTGGGCCGATGGCCGCAATGCCGTGCTGTTCTCGGCGCCGCTGGACGCGAATGGCCGCGTGAGCGGCACCCCGGTCAGCCTCTCCGGCGCGCTCGACGCCGACGTGCCTTCGAAACCGTTTGGCGACCGCGAGGAATACCGGTTCAGCCCGGACGGCAAGACCCTGGTGTTCTCGGCGCGCATCGCCGGCAAGACCGAGGCCTGGTCGACCAACTTCGACCTGTTCAGCGTGCCGGCCGCTGGCGGTGGCGCGCCGCGCAACTTAACGAGTGACAATAACGCCTGGGATACCAAAGGCGTGTTTTCGCCGGATGGGCGCACCCTCGCCTACCTGGCGATGTCGCGCCCCGGCTTCGAAGCCGACCGTTTCCACATCGTGCTGATGGATGTCGCGACTGGCAAGAAGCGCCACCTGGCTGAAAACTGGGACCGCTCCGCCGGCAGCCTGCTCTGGAGCGCGGACGGCAAGACTGTCGTGGTCGATGCCGAAGACGTCGGCCAGCACCGCCTGTTCGCGATCGACCTTGCCAGCGGCAAGGTCAGTGCCCTGACCGACAAGGGTTCGATCGGCGGTTTCGACATGCGCCGCGATACGATCGCCTACACCCACGCGACGCTCGATTCCCCGGCCCAGCTCTACAGCACCCGCCTGAAGGGGGGCAAGCCTGCTCGCCTGACCAGCAACAACCAGCAGGCGCTGGCGGACGTGCGCTTCGGCGAATTCGAGCAGTTCAGCTTTGCCGGCGCCAACGGCGACACGGTCCACGGCTACGTGATGAAACCCTGGAATGCGCAGCCGGGCGCGAAGTACCCGATTGCCTTCCTGGTGCACGGCGGCCCGCAGGGCAGCTTTGGCAATGCCTGGAGCTACCGCTGGAACCCGCAGGTGTACGCCGGCGCCGGCTATGCCACCGTCTTCATCGACTTCCACGGTTCCACGGGCTACGGCCAGAAGTTCACGGACGCGATCAGCGGCGATTGGGGCGGCAAGCCGCTCGAAGACCTGCAAAAAGGCCTGGCCGCCGCGGTGCAGAAGTTCCCGTGGCTGGACCGCGAGCGCAGCTGCGCCCTGGGCGCCTCGTACGGCGGCTACATGATGAACTGGATCGAGGGTAACTGGCCGGACGGCTTCAAGTGCATCGTCAACCACGATGGCGTGTTCGACGCACGCGGGATGGCCTATTCGACCGAAGAGCAGTGGTTCACCGACTGGGAAAACGGCGGTCCGTATTTCGCGGTGCCGGACCAGCACGAACGCTTCAACCCGGTCCACCACGTGAACAAGTGGAAAACGCCGATGCTCGTCGTCCAGGGCGACCTCGACTTCCGCATCCCGACCGCGCAGGCCCTGTCGACCTTCACCGCGCTGCAGCGGCGTGGCATCGACAGCAAGCTGCTGGTGTTCCCGGATGAGAACCACTGGGTGTTGAAGCCGGCGAATTCGGTGCTGTGGCACCATACCGTGATCGACTGGCTCGACGGCTATCTGAAACGCTGATCCGGCGCTTGCCTGTATCGCACAGCCCGCTCCTGCAGCGGGCTTTTTTCATGCGCGCTGCCTCCCGGCGCAGGTGGCGCGCTCGAAGGTGGTCAGGCCCTGCCTTCGCAAATGCCTTTCGGGCCGATCAGCTTCTGCGGCACGGTATCGGCCTTGCAGCTCCAGGCGCCCGTGTCGGCGTCACGGGTCAGGGTAATGACCTGGTTCTTGACGGTGGTGGGCCCGGCGACAATGGTGCAGGTGAGCGTGGTGGCGCTGGCGCCGAAGGTGCAGTTCGCGGTCGATTTATCGGGCGCCGGGAGACCCGCATCCTGCGGTCCGGTCACTTCTTCGCCATCGTTGATGCGGGTATTGAACCCGACCTTGCCAGCCGAGAGCTCGGCCAGGGCGGCACCGAACTTCGAGCGTGCCATGTAGTCCTGGTAGGCGGGCATGGCGATGGTGGCCAGGATGCCGATGATCGCGACAACGATCATCAGTTCGAGCAGGGTGAAGCCGGCTTCTGCATGTTTACCAATCTTCATCGATTTCATGGATTCTCCAGATCAGGTTGAATGGTCGCGAACCGGAAGCAGGCCGCGCCTTGCGTGAACGGCTCCGCCATGGAAAATCTGCCTCAAGGCCGAAGTTGCATAGGGAAAATTGACCGATACATCGTCATTGCCGCAGATCGTCAGGCGAGAAGCGTGCACGCGCTGAGTATGGAGGCGCGTACCGCGAAGACTTTGCGTTAGTCGAAGCGTGCGCGCAGGAGCGGCATTGACGAGGACGCAACCCCGTACTACGCCCGTGGAAACCGGGCGCAAGGAAGCTGTCGGGCGCAGGCTGCGATGCAGCTGCACCGGGGGTTGCGCATGAGGCTCTGGGGAAGAGCTAGCGCATCGTTGGAGAGGAGGAGGAAGTGTCGCCGGCCGCGTTGCGCGCGCCTGGGGCGGAGGGGCCCACCGGCATCGGCGGGAATGCGCTTTTTTTTAAAACCGGCGGGATAGCTCGCCGGCCCGTGGATGCCTGCCGATCAGGGGCAGCCGCCCTGGCCCGGTTTCAGGCCGCGGATGGCGTTGCAGATCGTCCCTGCGGCCGTCCAGCGCATGTCGGCCCTGCCGTCCCCGATGGCCGGGGAAATCGTCGCGAACACCAGGTTGACGCCTTCGACCGTTGTCGCAGAGGTAGTCGCGCCGGTAATCACGCCGTTGACGACCGTCGGTACTTCGGTAATGAAACTGCTTGCAGCGATGCCTGGAATGCCTGCGGCGCCGATCCTGCAGTCGGTGAAGCTACCGCTCGCCTGATAGCACTCGGCAATTGCCGTCTTGAGGGAATCGAGTTCGGCCGCTGCGCCGGCAGCTTTGCTGCGCGAAATATAGTGCGAGTACTGCGGAATTGCGACAGCGGAGAGAATACCGATGATCGCGACGACGATCATGAGTTCGATGAGTGTGAATCCTGTTGCATGGTTCAGCCTGGACTTCATCGCCGGCACCTTAAAAAATGAAACGTTTGTGGATGAGCGCATGCGCGCTTTCTGGACCTGTCCGGCGCAGCACGCTGGTCATACGCTTGCCATTCACCAGCAATTGGCGCTTTGTAGAAACGGCATCCGGTAAATGACGGCTGGGTATCCGTACTGGACGCCCAGCCGTGGGAGCTGCCGGACTACGAGAACACGACCGGGGCGATGCCGATGAATTTCGCCGACTGGGCATCGATCACGGCCGTGTACTTCAAGGAGCCGATCTTGACCGGCTGGCATTTGGCGTGCTCGGCCTGTAAGTCGTGCGAGGCCAACCAGCTTGTCAGTTCGTTTGCGATCGCCGGATTTTTCCGGATGAGATCGACGGCGGGCGTGGCGTTTTTCAGGAGGAGCGCAGCGCTGTCACGGTAGGGTATGTGAAGCTGGGGCAAATGCCCGGCTCCGCCACCGAACGAGGCCATTGCTTTGGCCTGGTTGATTTCGTATTTGTCGCGCGGGGCGCGCACGCCAACCAGTTCAGGGCCCCACACCGGCAGCGTGGCGTGCGCCTTGTCGAGGTTACCGTCCGTGACTTCCGATGCCTGGACTACCTGGAACTCGCTGCCGAGCGCTGCAATATAGGCAGGCCTGGCTTCGTACAAGGTACTCACGCCGTAGCCCAGGGCAGAAATCTGGCACAGCGAAATGACGAGCAGGTCGAATTTCAGGGATTTTTTGGCGGGATTGAAGACAATGAAGGTGCACAGGGGGCCCAGCACCACATCGATCCCTATCATCAGGAAGAAGATTTCCTGGCCGCCGAAGGCATCCAGCAGGCCTTCTGGATACCAGATCGTATTCAGGAAGAAAATCAGAGCGATTGCGATCAGCAGGGAGATCGCCAAATGGATACCGCAAGCGTAGGCGCGCAGTTTCAAGATGGGTTTGAGGGCGTTGATCTTCATAAAAGAAAACGGCGCAGTCCTGTCATGGGCTGCGCCGGATGATGATGGTTCAGGTAATCGCGATGTACATCGCGACCGGCTCAGCGATTATTCCAGCACGTTACCGCAGCCGCCTTGACCGTCCTTCAGGCCACGCACGGAGTCGCAGATGGAGCCTTCTGCCCTCCAGATCATGTTGGCTTGACCAGCTGCGGTCGACGGGCGGATGGAGGTGAACACCAGAGGATCGCCGTCGTTGGTCGTTGCAGCGGTTTCGACATTGCTGATCACGCCGCCATCGATTGCTGGGACACTGGTAATGAACTTGCTAATCTTGACTTGTGGGATGCCGTTCGTGCCTGGTTCGTTGCAACCAGTGAACGAACCGCTCGTCTGGTAGCATTCAGCAAGCGCGGTCTTCAGCGAGTCGAGTTCGGCGGCGGCGCCCGAAGCCTTGCTGCGCGACACGTAGTTCGAGTACTGCGGAATGGCGACAGCGGCCAGGATACCGATGATCGCGACAACGATCATCAATTCAATCAGGGTGAAGCCGGCTTGGGCTTTCTTAACGAGTTTCATGGTGCATCTCCTGGTAAGGTTGGGTAGTGCTGCGTTTGTTTGGTGCCACGACTCATCTATTGCAAGCGCCGTGCCAGCCCGTTATTGCGCATTTTCAATATATTTTCGGCAATAAAGCTGACAAAACTTGTCCATACGTTGTGTCCTGCTGACAATTTTTGTCGTTACATGAACAGTTTTTGCCAAAAGTCTGACGCTGATCAACGCCTCAGGTGACAAAATGCGCCAGCAAATAAAAAGGGAAGCCCACAGGCTTCCCTTTTCGCTACGAACAGAACTGTCCGGTATTACAGCATGGCCTTCAGCAGGCGTGCCATTTCCGACGGGTTCTTGGTGGCTTTGATGCCGCACTCTTCCATGATGTCCAGCTTGGCCTGCGCCGTATCGGCACCGCCCGAGATCAGCGCGCCGGCGTGGCCCATGCGCTTGCCCGGAGGCGCGGTGACACCGGCGATGAAGCCGACGACCGGCTTCTTCATGTTGTCCTTGACCCAGTGCGCGGCATTGGCTTCGTCCGGACCGCCGATTTCGCCGATCATGATGACCGCGTCGGTATCAGGATCGTCGTTGAACATCTTCATGATGTCGATGTGCTTCAGGCCGTTGATCGGGTCGCCGCCGATGCCGACTGCCGACGATTGGCCCAGGCCCAGTGCGGTCAGCTGGCCGACTGCTTCATAGGTCAGGGTGCCCGAGCGCGAGACGACGCCGATACGGCCCTTGCGGTGGATGTGACCCGGCATGATGCCGATCTTGATTTCGTCCGGGGTGATCAGGCCTGGGCAGTTCGGGCCCAGCAGCAGGGTCTTCGAGCCGGCCTTGGCCATGCGGTCCTTCAGGGCCATCATGTCACGGACCGGGATGCCTTCGGTGATGCAGATCGCCAGGTCCAGGTCGGCTTCGACAGCTTCCCAGATGGCGGCGGCGGCACCTGCCGGCGGCACGTAGATGACCGAGACGGTCGCGCCGGTGGCGGCTTTGGCTTCCGACACATTGGCGTAGATCGGGATGCCTTCGAAGTCTTCGCCGGCTTTCTTCGGGTTCACGCCAGCAACGAAAGCGGCCTTGCCGTTCGCGTAGTCGCGGCACATACGGGTATGGAACTGACCGGTCTTGCCGGTGATACCCTGGGTGATGACTTTTGTGTCTTTGTTGATCAGGATCGACATTTCTTTATTCCTTCGAATTAGGCGTTACCAGCTGCAGCGGCGACCACGGCCTTGGCTGCATCTTCCATCGTATCGGCAGCGATGATCGGCAGACCGGAGTCGGCCAGCATCTTCTTGCCCAGGTCTTCGTTGGTGCCCTTCATGCGCACGACCAGCGGCACTTTCAGCGACACGGCCTTCGATGCGGTAATCACGCCTTCGGCGATGACGTCGCAACGCATGATGCCGCCGAAAATGTTGACCAGGATGGCTTTCAGACCAGGGTTCTTCAGCATGATCTTGAATGCTTCGGTGACTTTCTCAGCCGTCGCACCGCCGCCCACGTCCAGGAAGTTGGCCGGCTCGCCGCCGAACAGCTTGATGGTGTCCATGGTGGCCATCGCCAGGCCGGCGCCGTTCACCAGGCAGCCGATGTTACCGTCGAGCGAGATGTAGGCCAGGTCGAATTTCGATGCTTCGACTTCGGCTGGATCTTCTTCGTCCAGGTCGCGGTAGGCCATGATGTCCGGCTGGCGGAACAGGGCGTTGGCGTCGAAGTTGAACTTCGCGTCGAGGGCGATGACCTTGCCGTTGCCGGTCAGGATCAGCGGGTTGATTTCGGCCAGCGACGAATCGGTTTCCCAGTAAGCCTGGTACAGGCCCTTCAGGTTCTGGCGTGCTTCGGCCAGCGATTCGGCAGGAATGCCGATCTTGGTCGAGATGTCGTCCGCTTCGGCATCGGTCAGGCCGACGGCCGGATCGATCGCGATCGAGTGGATTTTTTCCGGGTTGCTGTGCGCGACTTCTTCGATGTCCATGCCGCCTTCCGACGAGGCCATCAGGACGACCTTCTGCGTGACGCGGTCGGTGACCATCGACACGTACAGTTCCTTCTTGATGTCGGCGCCTTCTTCGATCAGCAGGCGGCGCACCTTCTGTCCTTCAGGACCGGTCTGGTGCGTAATGAGCTGCATGCCCATGATCTGTTCCGCGTATTCCTTGACCTGCTCCAGCGACTTGGCAACTTTCACGCCGCCGCCTTTACCACGGCCGCCAGCATGGATCTGGGCCTTGACCACCCAGACCGGACCGCCCAGCTCTTGGGCTGCCTTGACGGCCTCGTCGACCGACATGCACGGAATGCCGCGCGGAACCGTCACCCCGAACTTTCGGAGGATTTCTTTGCCCTGATACTCATGGATTTTCATGCTGGCTTCCCTTCTTCTGTTACTGATTTGGATAGGTTAATTGAACAACTTCGACATCTAATGTTAACCCTGTACGGCCTTGATTACCCAGCGCGGATAATACTTTGCCACAGCGGGGCCGTCGGCACGCAGCGCGTGGCAGCGGTCGATCTCGTACGGACGCGCAGCTTCGCTCTCGTTGGCGGCGCTGCGTGTCTCGAACTCGTCATCGGCGAAGGCCTGGATTGCCGCGGTGGGCAAAACCTGCGCCAGTTCGGTGAGGTGGGTGCAGCCGAGCACGCCCGACAGGCGGTCTTTCAGGTGCAGCCGGAAGTGCTTGACCAGCGACAGCCCGATCAGCTTCTTGTAGGCAGGGCCGATCACGTTGCAGTAACCAGGATACGGTACCGCGTCGGACGCGGCTTCGGCGTCGACGATCTCGAGATCGCGGTTGATGGTCACGCGCAGGCTGAGGTCGTGCACGGCCGTGCCCGCCGGACGCATGCCGGAGGCCAGTTCGATGTCGCGTGCCTTGATGTCGCGGATGCGCGCATCGAGATCCCACAAGCCATCGTCGCGCGCGTACGCTTCGACGGTAATGGCGCGCGTGTGCCGGAGCGAGCGCGGGGAGGGAGGAGACAAAGGCATAAAAACGTGCCGACGAAGCGGCAATCAGTGGGGCAGCCGGTGTGCCTGGATAGCACGTTACCGCAGCTTCTGCGGCAACAACCGCTCATGCGGCGCTGCTTGAACCGTGGAAGTTTAGCACAGGCGGGGGCAGGTTGCACCGCAACATGGCGGCTGGCCGAATCATGGCGCCGATCTATTCGCTGGTCTTTTCGCCACAAATGTCGTGGCTGCATGCCGAACATCTCGCACCAATCGCTCTGACTTGCCGTTCGTCAACAGTGGGCTTTTCTCCGCCACGCATGCTGGTCGCTGGCTATGGACGGGAGCCCGGTCATGGGGATGCTGCTACCAGCCTGCGCGTATGCCGCAGGTATTTCTTGTTTGTTGACGTTTGCAATATGGATGGGAGCCAAACGATTTCTGCTGGGCGCGTTCCTTGCTGGCGTCTCGCTCCTTTGCACTGCATCCGAGCAATACGCTGCTCCACCAGCGCGTGTGACAGATACGGCAAAGGTGTTAGGGCCGAGTGCAGCCAGCCTGGATCACACGCTGAGGGAGTTCGAGCGCGCGACGGGGCATCAGGTGTTCGTACTAACGGTGCAGACAAGCGGGACGCTGCCAATTGACCAGTATGCCGTCGAGGTGTTCCAGAAATGGAAGCTTGGGCAGGCGGGCGTGGACGACGGCGTGTTGTTTGTCGTCGCCGTGGCCGATCGTGCGGTGCGTATCGAAGTAGGGTACGGTCTCGAGGGCACACTGACTGATGCTCAATGTTCGCGCATCATTCATGACATTGTCGCGCCAGCGTTCGAAAAAGGTAGATACGACACGGGTGTCGTATCTGGAGTCGAGGCGATTCTGCGCACCTTGTCGCCGATGCCACCCCCTACTGCGGTCGTCCAGGAATTACCCGCCGAGCCGAGCCGGCCATCCCCTGCGACCTCGCCCAGAGCCTTGCTGGCGTTCGCTGGCGTCGTGTTGACTGGCCTTGCCATGCTTACCGTGGGCCTGGGCATCGGTGGGCTATGTCTTTTTTCCGTTGTGGCCCTGCTGTTCTCGGCGGCTCCTGTGCTCGGTGTGTATGGAAAACTCGTTTTCACGGCTGCCATCGCCGCCTGGCTATGCGCACGGTGGTTTCATATTGCGGAGAACGTCAGGAAGTATCATTTGCCGAGCTCAAAAAACCCTTTCCTGACCTGGCTTTGGATCTATTTCTGTACGCGAGGATCGGGCGATCCAGCCGATACCGGGCAGCACAGCGCAATGACGTTCACGGTGACCTTCGATAGCGCGGATGCGCGCGATGATAGGTCCTCCGATGGGGCGGACTGCCCCGGGAATGGCGGAAGGTCGGGAGGTGGCGGCGCGTCGGGACAGTGGTAATCAGCCCGACGTTCGTCAGACGCCATCGTCTTTCGCAAAGCAGCTTACGCCTTCGGCATCGAGGCAGATGTCGGCATTGCGCGCCACCCTCGCAGCCCAGATCCCCTGTCCAGCCTCTGGTTCCGTGCCGTGCCAAACCAGCCCGTAAAAAGCGATATGGGAGCCTGAGCCGCGGGCGGCGTCCCAGCGGCCACGAATCTCGTCCGTGTTTCTACCGACACCGTCAATTTGGAGCACGTACTCGCCACTTGCGCGCAGGTCGAGAATCATGGTTCTTTCGGGCGTGTCGAACCGGTAGACGCCTCGCGCATTGATGGGCTGCTCGGTACAGGCTGAACAGGACAGGATCAAAACAAGCGCGAATAATGTTTTCATATTGGCAATTATTTCAACACAAAAAGCGCCAGCGTGCAGCGTCATCCGGGTTGAGGAATATGCGGGGGCATATCACCGGATGGCGCTCCACGCTGGCGCCTGGGCATAGATGGGTATTGGTAACTGCGGGTACTGCGTTGACACGGTGGCGGAACCGCCGTCGTGGAAGCGGCGGCCGCTAGAACTCGTCCTCTTCCGGCGCACCCTTCAGTGCCGCACGTACGGCATTGCTGGAAAAACCGCGCGCCATCAGGAAACGCATTTGTTTACTACGCTCGGCCGCGTCCTTGGGGACGGTACCGAACTTGCGACGCCAGACCTCGACCGCGCGTGCGGTTTCGCTCTCGGCCAGACCGGACTTGAGCTCGGCCAATGCCTCGCCGTTGACGCCATGGCTTTGCAATTCGGCCACGACCCGGGCGTTGCCGAAGCGGGCGGCCTTGCGGTGAATCAGCGATTCGGCAAAGCGCTCCTGCGACAGCCAGTTGTTCTTTTCAAGGAAATCGAGGAGGGCTTCGACATCGTCGCCCTCCTCGGCATGGCGCGCCAGCTTGCGCTTGAGCTCGAGCCGGCTGTGCTCCCGCATGGAGAGGAAGCGCAGGGCTCGGGCCTTAAGACTCAATACTGGTTGGCGCATGGCGATACAGCGGATCGGATGGAGCCATGACAGGCTCCAAGCGATTTACTCCGACACGGCCTTCAGCTTCGGTGCCTTCTCTTCAGCAGGGGCACCCGCTTCGGCAGCAACCGGCGGCAGTTCACGCACGCCCAGGGCGCTGCGAACCTTGTTCTCGATCTCGCGGGCCAGTGCCGGACGGTCCTTCAGGAACTGACGGGCATTGTCCTTGCCTTGACCGATACGCTCGCCGTTGTAGCTGTACCAGGAACCCGACTTCTCGACGACCTTGTTATCGGCGCCCAGATCCAGGATTTCGCCTTCGCGCGAGGTGCCTTCTCCGTACAGGATGTCGAAGTGGGCTTCCTTGAACGGTGGCGCGATCTTGTTCTTGACGACCTTGACCTTGGTTTCGTTACCGATGACCTCGTCGCCAGACTTGATCGAGCCGGTACGGCGGATGTCCAGACGCACGGAGGCGTAGAACTTCAGCGCATTACCGCCGGTCGTGGTTTCCGGGCTGCCGAACATCACGCCGATTTTCATACGGATCTGGTTAATGAAGATCACCAGGGTGTTCGTACGGTTGATCGAGGCGGTCAGCTTGCGTAGTGCCTGCGACATCAGACGGGCTTGCAGGCCAGGCAGCGAATCGCCCATGTCGCCTTCGATTTCGGCGCGCGGGGTCAGTGCCGCCACCGAGTCGATGACCACGAGGTCGACCGAACCCGAACGCACGAGTGCGTCGGTGATCTCGAGTGCCTGCTCGCCGGTGTCCGGCTGCGAGATCAGCAGCTCGTCGAGCTTGATGCCCAGCTTCTGTGCGTAGCCCACGTCGAGCGCGTGCTCGGCGTCGATGAACGCGCAGGTGCCACCCAGCTTTTGCATTTGCGCGATGGTCTGCAGGGTCAGCGTGGTTTTACCCGACGATTCCGGACCGTAGATTTCCACGATACGGCCGCGCGGCAAGCCGCCGACGCCGAGTGCGATGTCCAGCCCCAGCGAACCGGTCGAGACGGTTTGCACCTCCTCGACAGGCGCGTTGGTATCCATGCGCATGACCGAACCCTTGCCGAACTGCTTTTCGATTTGCGCGAGGGCGGCGGCCAGTGCCTTGCCTTTTTCCGAGGCGTTGTGTACTACTTTTTTGTCGTCCATAATTTTCTTTCAGTCTTGGAGGTACCAAGGTGTGGGCACCCGCACGCTTTTCAATAGCCACTACTGTATAAAAATCCAGTGGTTTTGGCAAGCGCGAATTTGCCCGACTGTTGGAGAACGCTCGCATTGTTGCGCTAAATCAAACACAATGAGGGCAGCCGGAAGGTCTAATCGATTTACAAGGTAATGCTATGCGAATTCTACTTGCGGAAGATGACAGTGTACTCGCGGATGGCCTGACGCGGTCGCTCCGCCAGTCAGGCTACGCGATCGACTGCGTGCGCAACGGCGCCGAAGCCGACACCGCCCTGTCGACCCAGGAATTCGACCTGTTGATCCTCGACCTGGGCTTGCCGAAAATGCCAGGCTTGGAAGTACTGCGGCGCCTGCGTGCGCGCGCCTCCCTGCTGCCGGTACTGATCCTCACCGCCGCCGACTCGGTCGAGCAGCGCGTCGAGGGCCTCGACCTCGGCGCCGACGACTACATGGCCAAGCCCTTTGCCCTGTCCGAACTGGAAGCACGGGTGCGTGCCCTCACCCGCCGCGGCGCCGGCGGCGGCCCCACCGTGATCCGCCATGGCCCCCTCGTCTACGACCAGGTCGGCCGCAGCGCCTACATCAACGACCAGATGCTCGACCTGTCGGCGCGCGAACTGGGGCTGCTGGAAATTTTGCTGGCGCGCACGGGGCGCCTGGTGTCGAAGGAGCAGCTGGTCGACCACCTGTGCGAATGGGGCGAGGAAGTGTCGAACAATGCCATCGAGGTATATGTGCATCGGCTGCGCAAGAAGATCGAAGTCGGCGGCGTGCGCATCGCCACCGTGCGCGGACTCGGCTATTGCCTCGAGAAATACGCCGACGCCGTCCGCGCCGAGCAGGTGGCCGACCACAAGTGAACGACCGCGACGCCGGCCTGCTCGCGCCCGATCCCGATCGCTCCCCCGGCGCGGCGCCCGAGCCGCTCTACGTCCCGCCGAGCCCCGAATCGGAAGAGAACATCCAGCATTCGCTGTTTGGCGAGATCCTCGACTGGATGCTGGCGCCGCTGCTGCTCTTGTGGCCGATGAGCATCGCGATTACCTACCTGGTAGCAAAATCCATCGCCAACGGCCCCTTCGACCACGCGCTGGAAGACCGGGTGACGGTGCTGGCCCAGCAGGTCCGCGAGGAAAGCGGACGCATCGTTACGCAGTTGCCGGGCAGCGCGCGCGACATCCTGCGCGCCGACGACGTCGACAGCGTGTATTACCAGGTCGCCGATGCGAACGGTCAATTTGTCGATGGCGACCGCGAACTGCCCCGTCCGCGCGAGGATGATGCCGACAAGGACGGCGCCGTCCACTTCCGCCAGGCGGCGCTGCACGGCAATCCGCTGCGCGTGGCCTACCTGTACGTCAATCTCGATCCCCTGTTACCGCCTGCGGCCAGCCCGCGCAAGGCGCTGGTGCAGGTGGCGGAAACGCTCGACAAGCGCGCCCTGCTGGCCAACGAGATCATCAAGGGCGTGATTTTGCCGCAGTTCATCATCTTGCCGATCATCCTGGCCCTGGTCTGGTTTGCCCTGTCGCGTGGCCTGTCGCCGCTGGCCGAGCTGCAGGAGCGCATCCGCGCGCGCAGCTCGGACGATTTGTCTCCCATCGACTCGCGCCAGGTACCGGAGGAAATTTCTCCCCTTGTCGGCTCGCTCAACGACATGCTGGGACGGCTTGCCCAGACCATCGACATGCAAAAGCGTTTCATTGCCGACGCCGCGCACCAGATGAAGACGCCACTGGCCGGCATGCGCATGCAGTCCGAGCTGGCCCTGCGCCAGGTCGACCCGGACGAGATCCACCGCTCGCTGGAGCAGCTGGCCAAGAGTTCCGAGTCGGCCACGCGCCTGGTGAACCAGTTGCTGGCACTGGCGCGCGCGGAAAACCAGCCGCATGCGGGCCTGGCCTTCGAGGAAATCGAGCTGGGCCCGCTGGCGCGCGCGACCGTGCAGGACTGGGTGCAGGCCTCGTTCACGCACGGCATCGACCTCGGCTTCGAGGAGCAGGACGAGAAAGTCAGCATTGCCGGCCACGCCCTGATGCTGCGCGAGCTGCTGTCGAACCTGATCGACAATGCGCTGCGCTACACCCCACACGGCGGCAGCGTCACGGTGCGGGTAAGGCGCGACGGCCCCACGCGCTGCTCGAAGTCGAGGACACCGGCCCCGGCATCGCCCCAAGCGAACGGGCCCACGTGTTCGAACGCTTCTACCGCATCCTCGGCTCGAGCGCGACCGGCAGCGGCCTGGGCCTGGCCATCGTGCGCGAGATCGCCCAGCAGCACGGCGCCGAGGTCGATATTTTCAACAACCCGCGCAGCCATTCGACCAGGTATCCCGGCAGCCTGTTCCGCCTGACCTTCCCGCCACCCGTGATCGAGCCCGACGATGCCGACTGACGCCATTCCCGTCCCGTCTTCCCCTCCCGACTCCGAACTGCGCCAGCAGCGCCGCCTGCTGGCCGCGCGCGCCGCGCACTGGCGCCAGACGCGCCGCCTCACGTTCGCCCTGCTGGCGCTATGGCTGGCCACCGGCTTCGGCACCGTGTTCTACGCCCGCGAACTGGCCCGGGTGACCGTGTTCGGCTGGCCGCTGTCGTTCTATATGGCGGCGCAAGGAGCAGCCCTGGTGTGCCTGGCCATCATCGGCGCCTATGCCTGGCGCATGCGCCAGCTCGACCGGGCCTATGCGCACGCGCTGGCGGAGGACGCGTGAGCGCCCGGAAAAGCTATTTCCGCCGCCTGTCCGGCTATTACGCCTGGTTCTGCATCTGCTTCGCCGGTTTCCTGCTGGCCTTGACGGTGCTGGAAAAGGAGGGCATGCCGCGCCTGTGGATCGGCCACCTGTTCATGTTCGCCACCATCGTGCTGTATGCCACCATCGGCGTGGTCAGCCGCACCTCGAACGTTACCGAATATTATGTGGCCGGGCGGCGCGTACCGGCCCTGTTCAACGGCATGGCCACTGCCGCCGACTGGATCTCGGCGGCCAGCTTCATCAGCCTGGCCGGCGGACTCTACCTGTATGGCTTCGACGCCCTCGCCTACATCATGGGCTGGACCGGTGGCTATTGCCTGGTAGCCTTGCTGATCGCTCCTTACCTGCGCAAGTTCGCCCAGTACACGATTCCCGACTACCTGGCCACGCGCTATGGCGGCGGCGCAGGTGGGCGCGGCGGGCCGGTGCGGGCGCTGGCGGTCGCTGCCACCATCCTGGGTGTCCTTCGTCTACGTGGTGGCGCAGATCTACGCGGTCGGGCTGATCGCCTCGCGCTTTACCGGCGTCGATTTTTCGGTCGGTATCTTCCTGGGACTGGCCAGCATCCTGGTCTGTTCTTTCCTTGGCGGCATGCGCGGCATCACCTGGACGCAGGTGGCGCAGTACATCATCATCCTGGTCGCCTTCCTGATCCCGACGATGTGGCTGTCGGCCAAGCATGCCGGCAATCCCTTGCCGCAGGTGGCCTACGGTTCCGTGCTGCCGAAACTGGCCGCGCGCGAAGCCGAGCTGGTGCGCGACCCGCGCGAGCAGCAGGTGCGCGCGCGCTTTCGCCAGGAGGCCGATGACTACGGCGCGCGCCTGGCCTCGCTACCCGGTTCCGGGAAAGCGGGCGCCTTGCCGCCCAGCGCCGGCTCGACGCGGCGCGCCTGCGCAACTCCTCGCTGGCCGACGTGCGCAGCGCCGAGCGGGCGCTGGCCGCCTACCCCAAGACGGTCGAGGATGCCGAGCGCCTGTGGCGCGCCCAGCAGGCACGCCTGCTGGCACGGGCCCAGCCGCCGCAGCCGCACGCGGCGCCTTTTCCCGGCGCCACTGAAGCCGAATCGAATGCCCGGCGCAATAACTTCCTGGCCCTCGTGTTCTGCCTGATGTTCGGCACCGCCGCCCTGCCCCACATCCTGATGCGCTCCTACACCACGCCCTCGGTGCACGAAACGCGCGTGTCGGTGTTCTGGACCCTGTTCTTCATCCTCCTGATCTACCTCAGCATCCCGGCGCTGGCCGTCCTGGCGAAGTACGACATCTACACGAGCCTGGTCGGCAGCGATTTTTCATCACTCCCCACCTGGATTTCCTACTGGGCGAATGTGGACAAGGTCAATCCCCTGATCCGCGTGACCGACATCAACCACGATGGCCTGGTGCAGCTGGCGGAAATCGCCATCGATGGCGATGTGCTGGTGCTGGCGACGCCGGAAATCGGCGGTTTGCCCTATGTAATATCGGGCCTGGTGGCGGCCGGCGGACTGGCCGCGGCCCTGTCCACCGCCGACGGCCTGCTGCTGGCCATCTCGAATGCGCTCTCGCACGACGTCTATTACAAGATCGTCGACCCGGGCGCCTCGACCCAGAAGCGGGTGACGATTTCGAAGCTGCTGCTGCTGGCGGTGGCCTTCATTGCAGCGTACGCCGCCTCGCAAAAGCCGGCGGACATCCTGTCGCTGGTGGGCGCGGCCTTTTCGCTGGCGGCCTCGACCCTGTTCCCGGCCCTGGTGCTGGGGGTGTTCTGGAAACGCGCCAACCACGTCGGCGCCATTGCCGGCATGGTGGCGGGTTTTCTTGCCTGCCTGTACTACATGATCCGGGTTAACCCCAGCCTGGGCGGGCGCCTGGAGGCGGCCTGGTTCGACATCGCGCCGATGTCGGCCGGCGTATTCGGTGTGCCGGCCGGCATGGCGGCCATCGTCGTGTTCAGCCTGTTGAGCGCGGCGCCGGCGCGTACCAGCAACGCACTGGTCGACCATATCCGGGCCCCCGAGTAGCGGTGAGGGAGTAACGCAACAGCAAGCAGCGGTGAGCAGCAGTAAACAAGCCAGGGCAAACAATCGGTAGTAAGCTGACGGTCGGGTTACCCGTCGCCCTGTCGAAGGAGATCACATGTCATCTGGCAAGATCCTCGTTGCACAAGGAGGCGGTCCGACCGCCGTCATCAACCAGTCGCTGGTCGGCGTTACGCTCGAGGCGCGGCGTTTCCGCAACGTCAACCGCATCTACGGCGCGCTGCATGGCGTGCGCGGCATCGTCGACGAGGGCTTCCTCGACCTCACCCAGGAAACCAGCCACAACCTGGAACTGGTGGCCGCCACGCCTTCCTCGGCGCTGGGATCCACCCGCGACAAGCCCGACATGGCTTATTGCGGGCGCATTTTCGACGTGTTGCGCGCACACGAGATCGAACACTTCTTCTACATCGGCGGCAATGACTCGGCCGATACCGTGCGCATTGTCAGCGAGGAGGCGCGCAAGGCCGGCTACCCGCTGCGCTGCATCCACATTCCGAAAACCATCGACAACGACCTGGTCGGCAACGACCACACGCCCGGTTTTCCGTCGGCAGCGCGCTTCGTCGCCCAGGCCTTTGCCGGCGCTAATCTCGACAATGCGGCCTTGCCCGGTGTGTATGTCGGCGTGGTGATGGGGCGCCATGCCGGTTTTCTCACCGCAGCGTCCGCGCTCGGCAAGAAATTCCCGGACGACGGCCCGCACCTGATCTACCTGCCCGAACGGGTGTTCGAGCTGGAGCGCTTCCTGGCCGACGTCAAGGCCATGGTCGAGCGCCACGGCCGCTGCGTGATCGCGGTCTCCGAAGGCATCCACGACGCAGCGGGCGAACCCATCGTCACCATGCTCGCCAAGGACATCGAGAAAGATGCGCACGGCAACGTGCAGCTGTCCGGCACCGGCGCGCTGGCCGACCTGCTGTGCGAGGAAATCAAGGGCCGGCTCGGCATCAAGCGCGTGCGCGGCGATACCTTCGGCTACCTGCAGCGCTCCTTCATCGGCTGCGTCTCCGACGTCGACCAGCGCGAGGCGCGCGAAGTCGGCGAGAAGGCGGTGCAGTTCGCCATGTGGGGCGATCGCGACGGCTCGGTCGTGATCCGCCGCACCGGCTTTTATTCGGTCGACTACGAGCTGCTCCCTCTCGACCAGGTGGCCGGCAAGACGCGCACCATGGAAGACGAATTCATCAGCGAAAGCGGCACCGATGTGACCGATGCCTTCCGCCTCTACCTGCGCCCGCTGCTGGGCTCGAAAATGCCGGATGCATTCCGCCTGCGCGGGGCACGCGTGCCAAAGGTGCTGCATCCGGGGCGCTGAAGGCCGGCAGTGACATTTGGATAGCTTCGGCGCCGCTGACGCCTGCTATCCTCCCCAGGCTGCGGGAAAAATTGCGGCTTCTATTATAAAAATACCTGATCGGGAATTCATGTCCAAACATCCCTTCGCGCGCCGCCTGATGCGTCACGCGGCGGCCCTGTTCGCGCTTGCCCTGTGCGCTGCCGCCCCGCTATATGCCGCCACCGAAGCTGCGCTGCCGCCCATCGAGCGCTTCTTCATCAACCCGACCCTGCGTGAAGCCAGCCTTTCGCCGAGCGGACGCTACCTGGCGGCGATTTCCGGCGCGCCCGGGCGCCGCGATTACCTGGCCGTCATCGACCTGCAGGCCAACTCGGCCAAGCTGGTGGCCGGCTACAAGGATGTCGATATCCGGCAGTTCAGCTGGGTCAACGACAACCGCCTGGCCTTCAACGTGAACGAGAACGAAATCGGACCGGGCGGCAAGTTCCTCGCCGCCGGCCTGTACGCGGTCGACCGCGACGGCAGCAACCTGCGCCAGCTCGCGCAACGACGCGGCACCGCGTTCGTGGCCGAAGCCGAAGGCCACCTCAAGAGCAAGATCCTGCCCTGGCATACCTTCCTGATGGACCAGCGGGGCGCCCAGGATTCCGACGCGATCTACGTCGAAAGCTATGTCTGGGAAGAGCAGAGCTACCAGGTTCGCCACATCAACCTGCTCAAGCTCAATACCGTCACGGGTACCAGCCAGGTCGTGCAACGCCCTGCCGCCGCCAAGGAGTGGACGCTCGACGCGAAAGGCGAGCCGCGCCTCGTGCGCTCGACCGAAAAAGACACCACCACCCTCCACTACCGCGACCCCGCCACGGGGGCATGGCGGGTACTGACCACTTACCCGACCTATGCCTCCAGCAAGGACAGCTATGAGCCACTGGGCTTCGGCGGCGACGGTACCCTGTATGCGGTCAGCAATGGCGACCAGGACACGCGCTCGCTGTACACGGTCAACCTGGCAACGGGCAAGCTCAATCCCGAACCAGTCGTGGTTACGCCAGGCTACGATTTCGATGGCGAACTGGTGCTGAGCGGCAGCCGCCTGCTGGGCATCAAACTGCATACCGATGCAGAGGCCATCGTCTGGTTCGACACGGCGATGCAGGAGACACAGAAAAAGCTCGATGCGGCCCTGCCAGGCACCGTCAACCAGATGTCCTTTGGCGCGGCAGGCCAGTCGGACTGGGCGCTGGTGAAATCGTATTCGGACAGGCAGCCCGAGAAGTACAACCTGTTCAACCTGAAAACCGGCGCCTTGAACCCGGTTGGCGAATCCTACCCCGGCATCGATCCGAAGCGCATGGGCCGCCAGGAACCGGTGCGCTACAAGGCGCGCGATGGCCTGGAGATCCCTGCGCTCCTGACCCTGCCCGCGAATGGCGCCAGGAACGCGCCCCTGGTGGTGCTGGTGCATGGCGGCCCCTACCTTCGGGGAACGAGCTGGGGCTGGCACCCGGAAACCCAGTTCCTGGCCTCGCGCGGCTATGCCGTGCTGGAACCGGAGTTCCGCGGCAGCATGGGTTACGGTAACCGCCATTTCCGCGCCGGCTGGAAGCAATGGGGCCTGGCCATGCAGGACGACATCGCCGACGGCGCACGCTGGGCCATCGCCCAGGGCCATGCCGACCCGAAGCGCATCTGCATCGCCGGTGCCAGTTACGGCGGCTATGCCACCCTGATGGGCCTGGTCAAGGACCCGGACCTGTACAAGTGCGGCGTCGACTGGGTGGGCGTCACCGACATCAACCTGCTGTACGACGGCCACTGGAGCTTCACGTCCGACCTGTCCGAGCAGTGGAAACAGTACGGCATGCCGGAGCTGGTGGGCGACCAGGTCAAGGACGCGGCCCAGCTGAAGGCGACCTCGCCGATCACGCAGGCGGCGCGCATCAAGGCACCGCTGCTGCTGGCCTACGGCGGCGTCGACCGGCGCGTGCCGATGTACCACGGCCGCAAATTCCTCGAAGCGGTCAAGCCCCATAACAAGCAGGTCGAGTGGATTTCCTATGACGAGGAAGGCCACGGCTGGCAGGTGCCGGCGAACCGCGTCGATTACTGGAGCCGCGTCGAGAAATTCCTCGACAAGCATATCGGCAGCGGCGCCAAGCCGAACTGAGAGGCGGACTGGGGAGCAAGCGCTCGCCGGGGACAAAAGCGGCCAACACACCTTCCAGTCCTGCGTGCATCGTCTTGCCCTACGCCTGTCCTGTCGTTGACGACGCGCCCTGTCCTGGAGGGCGGGCGCATCGCGCATGCGGCTCTACCTGTGTCGGCGCTCAAAGTGTGGCATTTCAGCAAACAGTGTTGGGTAAATATACCGGTGATGTGATTCCTGTGATTACATGTCACTTTGCAATAATTCTTTCCCCTTGACTCCATGCGTCCACTCCTCCTTTCCCTCCTTCTGCTATCGACCTTCGCCACCGCCGAGGAAGCCGCGTTCAAGGATACGCCTGCCGGCCGCGCCATGACGGAATTGCTGCAAGCCCGCACGCGCTGCACCCTGACGCAGATGGAAGGCTGCGCACAGATGGAACAGGCCATCTCCAAAGTGAAGAACGCGGCGAACATGAACCCGTCGCTGGCGCACCAGTTCGTGCCCTACGAGGTCGACGCCTACCGGGTGTACGGGCTCGAACTGCTAAATGCGGGCAAGAAGGAAGAAGCACGCGTCAAGCTGAACAAGGCTTTCGAGGTGATGATGGCCCACTTCGAAAACGGCAAGCACGCCCACGCGCTGCTCGACAGCTACGACCTGCTGGTCGAGCGCGCCCTCGACCATTACCGTTTCGGCGAATACGCGAAGGGCGATGGCCTGTTCGGGGAAATGCGCACCTGGTCCGACCGGAGCCTCGAGCGTACGAAGCAGCAGAAAGGCGAGCACGAGGCGTATGCGAAGCTCTACCGCACTCTCGTGATGGAAAGCGAGCGTGCCGGTCTCGAGTGGGGCAAGTCGCTGTCGACGCGTGCAGCCGAGGCGCGGTTCGCTGGCCGCGCCGATGAAGCCGGCAAGCTCGGCGCCGCGGCGGCGCAAGCCTTCGGCGATGCCGCGAAGTGGGCGGGGCTGGCGGAGGAAGAAGGCTATACCGCGTTTGCCGGCGCCGAGCCGGTACTGCGCCTGGCCTACTACCGCCTGCTGCGCGGCGACGAACTGCTGGAATTGAAGAAGTATGCCGAGGCAGACGCGGAATACGCCGCCGTGGCCGAAGGCGCCGCGCGCTGGATCGAGACGGCGCCACGCGAGCGCTCCGGCTGGAAGGAAGATGCCTATGGCTACCTGTTCCAGGCTGGCGCAGGCAAGGCACTGGTGCAGTTCCACACCGGGAAAAAGGCGGCCGCCGCCGAGTCGATCGCGCGCACCGTCAACGAGGCGCGGGCCAAGGCGAAATCGGAGGACATCGACGATTACACCCACGCGCGCCTGGCACATGCGGCAGCCCAGGTGGACAAGGGAAGCTGGGACAACGCCGTCCTTGCCTGGAGCCGTTCGGACAAGAGCATCAAGCGGCTGCCGGCGGATGTCTACCGGATCAAGCTGGCAAAACAGGGCAAGGCCGCCTGCGACAACGCCAAGGGCAAGACGGCCAGGTCCGGCTGTGTCGATGGACTGGCGCCCTCGCCCGCCATGGAGGCGCTCGAAGCGCTGGAAACGATCGCGGCGTTCGACGCGCAAGGCAACTACAAACGCTACGAGTTCGCAGCGCTGCGGCAGCTCGGCCTCGTCGAGCGCCTCCTGCCGAAGATTCCGGAAGGGGAACAGAAGCGGAGCATCGTCAAGGCGAAGCAGGCTTTTCTCGACCTGAGCACGCTGTGGGAAGGCGCGCTGACCGATTACGGCGTCAAGACCTTCCTTGTTTATCGTACCCCGCTGCTCGAGAAATACAGCATCGACCGCGCGTACATTGCACAGCTCAAGGCCATGGACGAGGATGCGCCGGTCGCCGATGTCGATCTCGGCAAAGTGCTGGTTCCGGTCTTCAAGTACGCCGTCGAACAGACTGAACGCGCCCGCAAGCTGTCGAAATAACAGTACCTGCCTGACTTGGCTACAGGCGCAAACAGGTAGTAAAAAAGGCGCCCGCGGGCGCCTTCGTTCTTGCTGCGGAAGGTTTTGCTTACAGCACCACGGTCTGCGCCTGGCCCTCTTCACGGGCGCGGATCTCGCCGATGCGGTAGACGGTTTCGCCGGCGGCCTGCAGCTGGGCCATGGCCGCGTCGGCGTTCTCTTGCGAGACGATGACCGTCATGCCGATACCGCAATTGAACACGCGGTGCATTTCCGCGTCCGCCACGCCGCCATGCTGCTGCAGCCACCCGAACAGCGGCGGCATCGTCCACGATGTGCTGTCGAGCACGGCCGTCAGATTCTCCTGCAGCACGCGCGGGATGTTCTCGACCAGGCCGCCGCCGGTGATGTGGACCAGGCCCTTCACTTCCATCGACGCCATCAGCGCCAGCAGCGGCTTGACGTAGAGGCGGGTTGGCGCCATCAGCACGTCCGCCAGCTTGCGGCCGTGGAAATCCGCTTCCAGGTCGGGCTTGGCCACCGAGATGATCTTGCGCACCAGCGAATAACCGTTCGAATGGATGCCCGACGAGGCCAGTCCCAGCACGACGTCGCCAGGGACGATCTTGCTGCCGTCGATGATCTGCGATTTCTCGACCGCGCCCACCGCGAAGCCCGCCAGGTCGTACTCGCCGTCCGGGTACATGCCCGGCATTTCGGCCGTTTCTCCGCCGAGCAGTGCGCAGCCGGACTGTTCGCAGCCTTCGGCGATGCCCTTCACCACGGCGGTCGCGGTCGCCACGTCGAGCTTGCCGCAAGCGAAATAGTCGAGGAAGAACAGCGGTTCCGCGCCCTGCACCAGGATATCGTTGACGCTCATCGCGACCAGGTCGATGCCGACCGTGTCATGGCGATTGAGCTCGAATGCCAGCTTCAGCTTGGTACCGACGCCGTCGGTACCGGAAACCAGGACCGGCTCCTTGAACTTCTTGCTGATCTCGAACAGCCCGCCGAAACCGCCAATCCCCCCCAGCACGCCTTCGCGCATGGTGCGCTTGGCAAGGGGTTTGATCGCTTCGACCAGGGCATCGCCGGCGTCGATGTCGACACCTGCGTCCCGGTAGGACAGAGAAACATTAGATGGTTGGCTCATGGTATTTAGCAGCGGAGGCGGTAAAATAGAAGGCGTAGACCTGTTTCTGGTCAATTCGCTATTCTAACAAAACGGCCCGGCCTTCAACGCTAAACCGCCGCCAAACTGCTGCCACATCGAGATAACAATAAAAACATGCCCTCTTTTCCGCCATCCAGAGCTCATACCAGCGACCCGCGCGCCGGGGCTCATGGCGGCATCCATCGCGTCCCGCTCCGCAAGGCCAGGTCTCCCGTTTTCATTGCCGGCGCGTCAGCTTTTATAATGCTGTATGCGTATGAATTTTCCACAGTGAACCGAACGCCATGAAACAGCTGGTGCTCGATCTCGGCGCCGACCCGGCGCACAGCCTCGATACCTTCCAGGTCGGGGAAAATGCCGAACTGGCGCACCTGATGCACCAGTTCGCGCAGCGTGCATCGCGCGAGCATTTCGCCTACCTGTGGGGCGACACCGGTGCCGGCAAGACCCACCTGCTGCAGGCCCTCGCAGCCACGCCGAATTCGCGCTATATCGCGTTCGATGCGCCCGCCGCCGATTTTGTCTTTACGCCAGGCATTAGCCTTTACCTGCTGGACGACTGCGACCGCCTGAGCCCGAACGCCCAGATCGACGCCTTCGCCCTGTTCAACCAGGTGCGCGAGCACGATGCCTACATGGTCTCGACCGGCCCGGTGCCGCCGGCCGTGCTGCCGGTGCGCGAAGACCTGCGTACGCGCATGGGCTGGGGGCTGGTCTACCTGATCCATGGCCTGTCGGACGACCAGAAGATTGCCGCGCTCACCCAGGCGGCGGAAGCGCGCGGCCTGACCCTGTCGGCCAGCGTGCTACCCTACCTGCTGTCGCACTTCAAGCGCGACATGCGCTCGCTGGCCACGATGCTCGACGCCCTCGACCAGTATTCGCTGGAGACCCAGCGCCCCGTCACGCTGCCCCTGCTGCGCGACCTGCTGCTCCAGGCCAGCCCGCAGTCGGAGTCCACGCTGTCGGAACAAAAAAAATGACCACGCTTGCCCTGTTTGACCTCGACCATACCCTGCTGCCGATCGACTCGGACTACGAGTGGGGCCAGTTCCTGGTGCGCATTGGCGCGGTCGACGCCGCCGCCTACGCGCGCCGCAACGACGCATTCTTTGCCCAGTACCAGGCCGGCACGCTCGACCCGGTCGAATACCTGGAATTTGCGCTCGGCACGCTGGCACGCTTTCCGCGCGGCGAACTCGACGCCATGCACGCGCAGTACATGCGCGAAGTGATCGAACCGAACGTCCGCCCGCAGGCGCTTGCGCTGGTGCAGCGGCACCTGGACGCCGGCGACCTGGTGGCGATCATCACCGCCACCAACGATTACGTGACCGCGCCGATCGCGCGCCTGTTCGGCGTCGCGCACCATCTCGCCGCCATGCCGGAAGCCGATGCCGCTGGCCGCCTGACGGGCAGGCTGGCGGGGACGCCGACCTCGGGCCCCGGGAAGGTGGTGCACATGCACGCCTGGCTCGAGCGCCTCGGCCGGCCGTTCGCGTCCTTCGAGCGCAGCTATTTCTACAGCGATTCGCACAACGACATTCCGCTGCTCTCGACCGTGTCGCACCCGGTTGCCACCAATCCCAGCAGCACCCTTGCCTCTTTTGCACACGCCCAAGGCTGGCCTTTACTCCATCTCTTCAATGATCAAAAAATTCATTCGTAAAATCCTTGGCGTGAAAGACGAGCGCGACCCGACCGAGCCAAGGATCCTCGGGCCGGAAGAACATGGCATCGACCTGAAACTGGTGTCGCCCAACGCGATCCGCCTGACGCAAACCCTGCAGGAAGCCGGCTTCAAGGCCTTCGTTGTCGGCGGCGCCGTGCGCGACCTGCTGCTGGGCGTGAAACCGAAGGACTTCGACATCGCCACCGATGCCACGCCCGAGCAGGTGAAAAAACTGTTCCGCCGCGCCTTCATCATCGGCCGCCGCTTCCAGATCGTGCACGTGATGTTCGGCCAGGAGCTGCTGGAAGTGACGACCTTCCGCGGCAAGGGCAGCAACAACGCGCCGAAGGACGAACACGGCCGCGTCCTGCGCGACAACAACTTCGGTCCCCAGCACGAGGATGCCGAGCGCCGCGACTTCACCATCAACGCGATGTACTACGATCCGGCCAATCAAACCGTGCTGGACTACCACGGCGGCATCGAGGACATCCGCGCCAAGACCCTGCGCATCATCGGCGTGCCGGAAGCGCGCTACCGCGAAGACCCGGTGCGCATGCTGCGCGTGGTGCGCTTCGCGGCAAAACTCGGCTTCACCATCGAGCCGGCTACCCGTGCGCCGATTCCCGTGATGGCGCCCCTGATCGACAACGTGCCTGCCGCGCGCGTGTTCGACGAGATGCTCAAACTGCTGCTGTCGGGCCATGCGCTGGCCTGCCTGCAGGAACTGCGTTCGGCCGGCCTGCACCACGGTTTGCTGCCGCTGCTCGACGTCGTGCTGGAGCAGCCGATCGGCATGAAGTTCGTGACGCTGGCGCTGGAATCGACCGACGGCCGCGTGAAAGCCGGCAAGGGCGTCTCGCCCGGCTTCCTGTTCGCCTCGCTGCTGTGGCACCGGGTGCTGGAAAAATGGACGGCCTACCGCGCCGCCGGCGAAGCGCCGATCCCAGCCCTGCACCTGGCGGCCGACGCCGTGCTGGACACGCAAACCGAGAACCTGGCCCTGCAGCGCCGCATCGCCACCGACATGCGCGACATCTGGGCGATGCAGCCGCGCTTCGAGCGCCGCACCGGCCGCGCGCCTTATAAATTGCTGGAAAACCCGCGCTTCCGCGCCGGCTACGACTTCCTGCTGCTGCGCTGCGCTTCGGGCGAACTGGAGAGCGAGATCGGCGAATGGTGGACGGCCTTCTACGACGCCGAATCCGGTGAGCGCGAGCGCCTCGTGACCCGGGCAAACGCGCGTCCGGCCAGCGGCGAGAAGCGCAAGCGTGCGCCGCGCCGCGGCCCGCGTCATCGCAACGGCGAAGGCGGTGCCGAAACCGGTGAACGCAGCGCCAGCGCGGGCGAGGCAAGCGCGGGCGGCAACGACGAATGATCGCGGCGATCGGCATCGGCGCCAACCTGGGCGATGCGCGTGCGAACGTGCGCGACGCCCTGGCGCGCCTGGCCGACCTGCCTGGTGCGCGGCTCCTGGCCGCGTCCAGCCTCTGGCGCACCGCGCCAATCGATTCCTCGGGCGACGACTACATCAATGCCGCTGCCCTGCTCGACACGGACCTCGACGCCCATGCCCTCCTGGCGGCGCTGCAGGCGATCGAACTGGCCCATGGCCGCGAGCGCCCTTACCGCAACGCCCCGCGTACGCTCGACCTCGACCTGCTGCTCTACGGCGATGAAGTCATCGCCACGCCCGACTTGACGGTACCGCACCCGCGCATGCATGAACGCGCCTTCGTGCTGGCGCCGCTGCTGGAAATCGCTCCCGGCATCACTGTCCCCGGCCACGGCCCCGCGGCAAACCTGCTGCCGCGCGTCGCCGGCCAGGCCATCGTTCGCCTCGACTGACATGCAGATTCCCGTTTTCTTCCAGACCGCCGGTTTGCTGGTCCTGTCGAACATCTTCATGACCTTTGCCTGGTATGGCCACCTGAAAAGCCTGAACACGCGCGCCTGGTACGTGGCGGCGCTGGTGAGCTGGGGCATCGCCCTGTTCGAATACCTGCTGCAGGTGCCGGCCAACCGCATCGGCGCCACCCAGTACAGCCTGGCCCAGCTGAAGATCATGCAGGAAGCAATCACGCTGGCCGTGTTCGTGCCTTTCGCTATGTTCTACATGAACCAGCCGTTCAAGCTCGACTACATCTGGGCGGCGCTGTGCCTGGTCGGCGCGGTGTACTTCATCTTCCGCAGCTGACAAGGCGGTTCCGGCAGGATTTCCGGCGCCGCATTACACTATTCCCTCGCATTTTCTGATTTCAAAGGATCACCATGAGCGCTTATTTGCAGGGCAAGGACATGACGGGCACCAACGCGCCGGCGGTGCCTGCCAAGCCGGTCGCCAAGGCCGTCACCATCCCCGCATTGCAGGCGATGCGCGCGGCCGGCCTGAAAATCTCCATGCTGACCTGCTACGACGCCAGCTTCGCGTCCCTGATGGACCGCTGCGGCGTCGAGATGCTGCTGGTGGGCGACTCGCTCGGCATGGTCTGCGCCGGCCATTCGTCGACGCTGCCGGTGACGCTCGACGAGATGGTCTACCACACGGCCTCGGTGGCACGCGGCAACAAGAACGCGGTGCTGGTGGCCGACCTGCCCTTCGGCAGCTACCCGACCAGGGAAACGGCGTTCGCAAGCTCGGCGGCCCTGATGCGCGCCGGTGCCCACATGGTCAAGATCGAGGGCGGCGCCTGGCTGGCCGAGATCGTCGCCTTCCTGGTCGAGCGCGGCATCCCGGTGTGCGCCCACATCGGCCTGACCCCGCAGTTCGTGCACCAGCTGGGTGGCTTCAAGGTGCAAGGTAAAACCGATGCCGGCGCCGAGCGCCTGAAAAACGACGCGCTCGCCCTGCAAGCGGCGGGCGCGGCGGTCGTGCTGCTCGAAGCGGTGCCGGCAGCGCTGGGCAAGGAAACGACGGAACTGTTGCAGGTGCCGACGATCGGCATCGGCGCAGGTCCCGACTGCTCGGGCCAGGTGCTGGTGATGCACGACATGCTGGGCGTCTTCCCCGGCCACAAGGCGAAGTTCGTGAAGAATTTCATGGAAGGGCAAACCAGCATCGAGGGCGCCGTCAGCGCCTACGTCGGCGCCGTCAGGGACGGCAGCTTCCCCGGCATCGAACACTGCTTCTGAAGGAGACCGCGATGGACAGCGCCCCCACGAGTGTTCCCACTACGCGCCTGTTCGTCGCCCTCTGGCCCGAGCCCGGCATCCGCCACGCCTTGCGCGAGCGCCGCGATGCCTGGGACTGGCCACGCGGTGCTACGCCCGTCCACCCGGAAAAACTACACGTAACGCTGCACTTCCTGGGCGGCGTGCCAACCGGACGCGTGCCGGAGCTGCGCGCCGGGCTCGCCGTTCCGTTTTCGCCGTTCACGCTGTCCCTGGGTGTGCCGAAGTTGTGGTCGCACGGCATTGCCGTGCTCGAACCGCACAGCGAACCGCCCGAATTGCTGCGGCTGCACGCCGACCTGTCGCTCGCCCTGGTCGCACTCGGCTTGCAGCCAGAGACACGCAAGTTCCGCCCCCACGTCACGTTTGCCCGTCGCGCGAATGGCGCTGTCGTGCCGTCCGAATCCGAGCCGCTCACCTGGCAGATCGACCGCTATGCGCTGGTCGAATCGAAGCCGGGCAATGGTGGCGGCTACACGGTGCTGCAGGAGTATGGCTGCATTTCGTAGCGTGGGCTCCTGAGCCCACGCGGTCGAACACGTGCACCTCGAAACATGGCAAACAACTTCCACCTGCATGCGTGGATCAATATTCTCCAGCCTTGCGAGACGCGACAGTACGTCCGCGTGGGCTCGAGAGCCCACCCTACGTATGGCGACTCATTTCCGGCCAGGCATCACACCAGCAGCATCAGATGCTCGCGCTCCCACGAGCTGATCACGCGGCTGAAGGTGGCAAATTCCAGTTCCTTCACTTCGCAGAAGGCCTGCACGAACAGCTCGCCAAGCAAGTTCGACAGCGCCGGACAGCCGCGCATGCGCAGGATCGCGTCTTCCAGGTTGCGCGGCAGGTCGTCGTGGATGTGTTCGGCGCTGTCCTGGGTCGGTTCGCCGGGCGCAAGGCCCTCGACCATGCCCAGGTAGCCGCAGCTGAGCGTAGCGGCCATGGCGAGATAGGGGTTCACGTCCACGCCCGGCACCCGGTTCTCGACGCGGCGGTTCTCGGGCGTCGAATTCGGCACGCGGATGCCGCAGGTACGGTTGTCATAGCCCCAGTGCACATTCGTCGGTGCCGACTGGAAGCGCGACAGGCGCCGGTAGGAATTCACGTGCGGAGCAAACATCAGCAAGGCCGAGGGCACGTATTTTTCCAGGCCGCCAATGAAATGGAAGAACAGGGTACTGGGCCCGCCATCCTCGTTCGTAAAAATGTTGCGGCCGCTGCGGGGGTCGACCACGCTCTGGTGCACGTGCATGGCGCTGCCGGGTTCGGTTTCCATGGGCTTGGCCATGAAGGTGGCGAAGATTCCATGGCGCATTGCCGTCTCGCGCACGGCGCGCTTGAACAGGAAGACGCGGTCGGCCAGCTCGAGCGCATCGCCATGGGCGAAATTGATTTCCATCTGGCCGGCGCCCGCTTCGTGGATCAGGGTCTCGACACCCAGCTCGTGCAGCTTGGAAAAGCTGGACAGCTCGAGAAAGAAAGGGTCGAAGTCGTTGACGGCGTCGATGGAGTACGACTGGCGCCCCAGTTCGGCCATGCCGGTGCGTCCCATCGGTGGGGTCAAGGGGACGTGCGGGTCGGTATTGCGGGCGACCAGATAGAACTCCATCTCGGGCGCCACCACCGGCCTCCAGCCGCGCTCGGCGTACAGGCGCAGCACCCGGCGCAACACCGCGCGTGGGGCGAGCTCGACCGGGCTACCGTCGAAGTTCTCGCAGTCGTGGATGACCAGCGCCACCGCCTCGGAGGCCCAGGGCACGACGCGCATCGTGGCCGCGTCCGGCACGCAGACCATGTCGGGATCGGTGGCGCCCACATACGGTAAATTGTTCGGCTGCTCGCCGTTGACGGTGTTGAGCAGCACGCTTTTCGGCAGCCGCATGTGCTCGCCGCCGAGGAACAAATCCTTGGGCAGGATCTTGCCGCGGGCGATACCGGTCATGTCGGTGATCACGCACTCGACTTCGTGGATGTGATGCTCACGCAAGAATTCGCGCATTGCCTCGTGCATGCCGTTCTCCTGCCAGGTCGGAATGGTCAATCTACCATGGCTTGAGGGAGGGGCCGCGCGCCGGCGGCCGTGGGCAGGGGCAGGCGTATCGACGGCGATCGATCTACTTGCCACGATATCAACCTCTTCTTACACTGGGCTTTTCCCGTTCGCCCCAAGCACACACCATCCAAAAAAGCTCGTTGATCGGACCAGGACCATGACCAAGGACACTGTTTATCTGTACGCCGACGGATGCGATCTTCAGGATTCGGAAGCGGCGCTGACGGCTGCGTTCGCTAAGCTGGCCAGCCAATGCGCTCAGCCTTCCCTATTGCTGGTCAACGATAGAAAAACTGACAACGACACCGGTCATCCTGACGATTTGTCCGAATGGTCGTTGGGACTACATGTCGATGCCAATGCTTTGTCCAAAGACGACATCGACCTGCTGTTCCACTTTGCCAAAGATCTGGCAGCGCAAACAGGCCATGAATTCGTGTTTGGATTGGCTGACCGGCAGAAGAAGCTTACCGAAGACCTGTGCTTCATCAATGCAGACGCGGGCGAGAGGGAACGATTGCTGATGCTGACGGCGATTGCATGGCAATGACAGTCCTCGCTCTCAAAAATGCCCCGGTCTCACCGGCGCCATGGGCTGTGTTCGCAAGCTGGGGTCACGCAAGCTGGGGTCAGGTCTGACATTTGGACACGAGCTCAGCTAAAAACGGTGGCAGTCCTTGTTCATTCGCAAACTGGGGTCAGGTCTGACATTTGGACACGAGCTCAGCTAAAAACGGTGGCAGTCCTTGTTCAAGAGTGAGCCATGGATAATGCGTTTCCCCCACAGCAGGGTGTAGCGTGGAATAACTGCTGAGGCCGTGTCCGAATGTCAGACCTGACCCCAGCAGTACGCCTCAGCAGTACGCCTGCCCGAGCCGGTTTTGCGCCAGGGCGGCTCAGCCACCCTGAATCCAGGTCGTCTTCAGCTCGGTATATTTATCGAAGGCATGCAGCGGCTTGTCGCGCCCGTTGCCTGACTGTTCATAGCCGTCGAAGGGTACGGTGAGATCGTCGTTGTCTACTGGTTGACGTGGACTGTGCCAGCACGCAGACCCCGTGCCGTGCGGATGGCGCGGCTCAGGTTGGCCGTCCGGATGCCTGCCGCCAAGCCGTTAGCCCGGCGGCCGTCGATGAAAGCGCGGCCGTCGATGCACAGTGTGGCGGCAGCGTCGTGCCATTGTGTTGTTGGCATGCCAGTGTTCCTCCCATATTGAGTAAAAAACACGACAAAAAGCAGGAGCGATGCGATCCAGAAGCGAACTTATGCCGCTATAATCGCCGATTTTCCGCCCGATAATATCTGCCCCTTCCGGAGCCTTCCACACCATGAACTACACCTTGATCACTTGCGTCGTGCTCTACCTGCTGGGCACGCTGGCGCTGGGCGTTTGGGCGGGCTCGCGCATCAAGAACACCAGCGACTTCGCCGTCGCAGGACGCAGCCTGCCCCTGGTCATGGTCATCACCACGACTTTCGCCACCTGGTTCGGCGCGGAGACCGTGATGGGCGTGCCCGCCCGCTTCGTGCAGGGCGGCCTGAACGCCGTCATCGAGGATCCGTTCGGCGCCGGCACCTGCCTGATCCTGGTCGGCCTGTTCTTCGCCACCAAACTGTATAAACTCAACCTGCTGACGATCGGCGACTATTACCGCGAGCGCTACGGCAAGGGCATCGAGATCTTCTGCTCGGTGGCGATCATCCTCAGCTACCTCGGCTGGGTCGCGGCCCAGATCACGGCGCTCGGCCTGGTGTTTTCGGTGCTGACGAATGGTGCGATGGAGCCCTGGGTGGGCATGGTGATTGGCACCCTTGCCGTGCTGATCTACGTGGTGGTCGGCGGCTTCCTGGCCGTCGCCCTGACCGACTTCATCCAGATGATCGTGCTCGTCATCGGCATGTCGATCATCGCCTTTTTTGCTGCCGACCTGGCCGGCGGCGCCGACAAGGTGCTCGGCATGGCCCAGCAGGCGAATTTGTGGCGCCTGCTGCCGGAGCCAAGTTTTAACAGCATCATCTTCTTCATCGGCGCGGCCATCACGATGATGTTCGGCAGCATTCCGCAGCAGGACGTGTTCCAGCGGGTGATGTCGGCCAAGGATGCACCGACGGCGCGTACCGGTGCCGTGATCGGCGGCGCCAGCTACATCCTGTTCGGCTTCGTGCCGATGTTCATCGTCGCCGCGGCCGTCGTCGTCATGGGCGACCATGCCCTCGACATCGCCAAGAACGATTACCAGCGCCTGCTGCCGACCTTCGTGATGACGAAAATGCCGCTGGTAATGCAGATCCTGTTCTTCGGCGCCCTGCTGTCGGCGATCAAGAGCACTTCGTCGGCCACCCTGCTCGCGCCGTCGACCAGTTTTACCGAAAACATCCTCAAAAACCTCCGTCCGGGCATGAGCGACAAGCAGCAGCTGCTGGCGATGCGCATTACCATCGTCGTCTTCGCCACGCTGGTGCTGATTTACGCGATTGCGATGGAAGGCACATCGATCTATGAGCTGGTGTCCTCGGCCTATCAGGTGACCCTGGTTGCGGCCTTCGTGCCGCTGGTCATGGGCCTGTACTGGAAGCGCGCCACCACCCAGGGTGCGATCGTCTCGATCGCCGCCGGCATGGTCGTCTGGATCCTGTTCTTCCCGCAGCTGTCGTCACTGGGCGAACACTTCCCGGGCCAGCTGGCCGGTTTGCTGGCGGCGTTTGCCGGCATGTTTATTGGTTCGCTGGCACCGCAGGTGTTCAAGAACCGGACCGAGCCGACGAAACATATCGCGGCGAATGTGTGAGCGGCAGGATCGGCCATGATGACTGGTCCGGGCGATCAACACTCTTTCGGTAGCCGCGTCATACAGATTAGCCTGAACGACGTAAGGAATGTGTTTCAGGACGTCCTGCATCACCGCATGACGAGGGAAGCCGCCGACCGCTGGGCGTACTCGATCATGCAGGCGTCAGAAGGAAAGTCGCTGGAATATGTACCGCCCAGTGAGCAGGACCGGATATGGGCTGGCGTCATGTTTCTCTTGGGTGCTGACTTGCAAGAATCACCTGGCCAGTACTTGTTCAGTGACGAAGCTATCCACGACTGTATGCTGAAGGCGTGCGGCGACGCCTGAAGCCTCACCGCGTTCGCCTAAACATCCGCTACATCCATCCTCGTGCACGCACATCGGCCTGCGTCAAATCCAGGCACGCCCAAATCCGCGCCGCCATCGCATCGATCTCCGATTTCGTCATCACCAGCGGCGGCGCCACGATCATCCTGTCGCCCACGGCGCGCATGATCACCCCCTGCTCGAACATGTGACCTCGGCACAGCATGCCGACATGCAGCGCGCGCTCGAAGGGCATGCAGTCGTGCAGCGTCGGCCCCTTTTCCCTGACCAGGTTCAGGCCCGCCACCATGCCGCAGCTGTCGGCGTAACCCACCAGCGGGTGCTGCGCGAGCTTGCTGAAGGCCGCCGCCAGGTGCGGCCCGGTTTCCAGCGCCACCTTTTCTATCAACCGCTCCTCGCGCAGGATGCGCAGGTTCGCCAGCGCCGCCGCGCAGGCCACCGGATGGCCGGAATACGTAAAACCGTGATTGAAGTCGCCGCCCTTTTCGATCAGCGCATGGGCCACACGCTCGCCGACCAGCACGCCGCCCAGTGGCACGTAGCCGGAGGTGACGCCCTTGGCAAAGCTGATCAGGTCGGGTTGAAAACCCATCAGTTCGCAGCCGAACCAGGTTCCCAGTCGCCCGAAGCCGCAGATCACTTCGTCGGCGACGAGCAGGATGCCGTACTTGTCGCAGATGCGCTGCACTTCCGGCCAGTAGGTCGCGGGCGGAATGATGACGCCGCCCGCGCCCTGCACCGGTTCGCCGATGAAGGCGGCGACGTTCTCCGGGCCGACGGCGAGGATTTCTTCTTCCAGCCAGCCCGCCGCCAGCAAACCGAAGGCGTTCTCGCTCATGCCCTGGCCGTGTTCGCCGTAATGGGGCTGGCCGATGTGGCGGATGCCCGGGACCGGCAACCCGCCCTGGGCATGCATGCCAGCCATGCCGCCCAATGAGGCCCCGGCCAGCGTGCTGCCGTGGTAGGCGTTGTGGCGACTGATGATGACCTGGCGATCCGGCTGGCCGAGGATGTCCCAGTAGCGCCGCACCATGCGCACGACGGTGTCGTTTGCCTCGGAGCCGGAGCCGGTGAAGAACACGTGGGAAAACCGCGGCGGGGCGAGCGCCACCAGTTCGGCCGCCAGCTGCACGGCCGGAACATTGGTCGTGTTGAAGAAGCTGTTATAGAAAGGCAGGGTTTCCATCTGCCGGTAGACGGCTTCGGAAATGGCCGTGCGCCCGTAGCCGGCGTTCACGCACCAGAGGCCCGACATGCCGTCGATGATCTGGCGGCCGTCGGAGTCCCATAGATACACGCCTTGCCCGCGCACGATCACGCGCGCACCCTTGTCACGCAAGGCCGCGTGGTCGGTGAAGGGATGCAGGAAGTGGGCCGCATCGAGTTGTTGAAGGGCACGCGTGTCGAAGGTTTCTGCTTCGGGCACGCGCAAGGAGGCCAAGCTGGCGGCAATCACCGCCGTGTCATCGGTTGCCATGATGGCACCTCGTTTTTAGTGTGGAGATCCCTGGTTCTGCTGCGGTGCTGCGGTGCTGCGGTGCTTCCGTGCTTCGGTAAAAAACCTGTTCAGACGTGCAGCAGCAGGTGTTCGCGTTCCCACGGGCTGATGACGGTCATGAATTCCTGGTGTTCGAGCTCCTTGATCGCGGAATACACGTCGATGAAGCGCTGGCCCAGCACCTCGCGCACGCGTTCCTCGGCGCGCAGCAGGGTCAATGCCTCGGGCAGGCCCTGGGGCAGTTCGACCGGCATGTTGTAGGCGCTGCCTTCGACAATGGGCGACGGTTCGATCGCATGCACCATGCCGAGGTAGCCGCAGGCCAGCGTGACGGCCAGCGCCAGATACGGATTGGCGTCGGCGCCGATGATGCGGTTCTCGACGCGGCGGTCTTGCGCGCCGGAGACGGGGACGCGGAAGCCCACGGTGCGGTTGTCGATTCCCCACTGCAGGTTGATCGGGGCGGCCGTGTGGCGCACGATGCGGCGGTAGGAATTCACATAGGGGGCGACGATCGCCATCGCCGACGGCATGTAGCGCTGCAGGCCGCCGACGTAATGGTGGAACAGCGCCGACGCGGTCCCGTCGGCGTTACTGAAGATGTTCTGGCCGGTTTCGGCATCGACCACGCTCTGGTGCACGTGCATGGCCGAGCCCGGTTCGCCCGCCATCGGCTTGGCCATGAAGGTGGCGTACATGTCGTGCTTCAGGGCCGCTTCGCGCAGCGTGCGCTTGAAATAGAAGACTTTATCGGCCAGGCCCAGCGGGTCGCCGTGCTGGAAATTGATTTCCATCTGGCCGGCGCCGATCTCGTGGATCAGGGTGTCGACGTCGAGGTTCATCAGGTCGCAATAATCGTAGATGTCCTCGAACAGCGGGTCGAACTCGTTAACCGCGTCGATGCTGTAGACCTGGCGGCTGGTTTCGGCGCGGCCGCTGCGGCCGATCGGCGAGGCCAGCGGCAAGTCGGGGTCGATGTTCTTGGCCGTCAGGTAGAACTCCAGTTCCGGCGCCACCAGCGGCTTCCAGCCCTTTTGCTGGTAGAGCTTGAGCACACGGCGCAGCACCGTGCGCGGGGCGAAATCGACCAGCTCGCCATTGGCGAAATAGCAGTCGTGAATCACCTGCGCGGTAGGATCGACCGCCCACGGCACCATCGTGATGGTGGTGGGGTCGGCCTTCAGGATCATGTCGCGGTCGGTGCTGGAAATGGCGCGGTCGTAGGCATCGTCGCGGGTGGGCGAGTTGCCGGTGACGGTCATGCCGAGCACGGCTTCCGGCAGGCGCATGCCGCGCTCTTCGGTGAATTTCACGCGCGGCAGGATCTTGCCTCTGGCAACGCCGGTCAGGTCGGGGACCAGGCATTCGATTTCAGTGACGCGCTTGGCATTGAGCCAGTCGTCCATGTCGTTGTAAGAAAAATTCTCGCGGATTGCCATGTTTGCCTCTCGTTCTGTTCAGTCTTCGCAGGCGCGCATTGATGCGCCCTGCACGGGTGCGGAGAGAACGAGGCAGCTAGGGGACGGCGCCAACCGCCCACATGCGGGATGTGTCCCGGGCAGTCATGTGTTTCCCGATTTCTTGGCTCGGTAATCGCGGCAAGCCTGGCCGAAGGCACCGAACATCTTCATGGAATACGGATTGTGCGTGATGCGCCATTCGGGATGCCATTGCACTGCCAGCGTGAAGCCGGGTGCGGCGGCGACCGAAAAGGCTTCCACCAGGCCATCCTCGGCGGTGGCTTCGACCACCAGGCCGGGCGCCAGTTCGGCAACCCCCTGCCCGTGCAGCGAATTGACGGGAATTTCGTCGGCGCCGACGATCTCGCGCAGCTTGCCGCCCGGGGTCAGCATCACCTTGTGGGCGTCGCCGTATTGCTCGTCCATGCCAAGCTCGGGTTTTTCGCGGTGGTCGAACTTGCCTTCGACCAGTTGCACCGCCTGGTGCAGGGTGCCACCGAGGGCCACGTTCATCTCCTGGAAACCGCGGCAGATCGCAATGATCGGAATGCCGCGCCCGACCGCCGCCCGGATCAGTGGCAGGGTCGTTTCGTCGCGCGCCCGGTCCTGGGGCAGCGAGGGGTCGAGCACTTCTTCGGAGTAATAGCTGGGGTGAACATTCGACGCCGAACCGGTCAGCATGATCCCATGGCACAGCTGCAGCATCGTCTCCAGGTCGAGCGCCGGCCCGAGCGAGGGCAGGATCATGGGAGCGCAGTCGGCGCCGAGGACAACGGCGTCGACATATTTGTGCTGGGCAGCGTGATACGGATGTTCGCCGAAATCACGCGTGCAGGCTGGAACGATGACGATGGGGCGCATGGAAACTCTACCTTGTCGTGGGCGCACTGAGACCATCATACGAGCTATCTGGTCCGAGCGCGAGTGGCCATTAATCCAGATCAAACACTCAGCGTTTATGTCACACGCATGGCGCCGATCTGCTACTCAATCCGCGGTTTCATGGCAAAAGCTTATCGGTAACGCGCCGACCATGCCAACACGAATAGGCTGGGCAATACGGCTGCCGCGCATCGCCGCAGCGGGTGGCCGCCTGCCGCTGAAGCTGGAGGCTTCCTGTCGAAAAATTTTACATGTGCAGTAGCTGTTGATCCGGCACAAACTATAAGTACTTGAAGGAAATGACTATTTCTTTTATGGCATGATAATTGCTTATACTAAATCAGAGCGTATGTCCGCGACAATAATCAATGTAAGCCCATGAACGTCCTGAAAAAAATCATCACTTCCGCAGTCCTCACCCTTGGCATCACGGGCGCCGCCCACGCAACCTTCCTGTCGGGCGCCTACATCACGACCGGCGATCCCTACAACTTCACGCTGCAATTTGCGCAACAGGCCAATACCCGGATCGAGTCGGCCAAACTGTCCCTGTATTTTTCCGATCCGATCGATTACTGGTTCAAGACGAGCGAAACGCTGACGGTCAAGCTCGACAACACGGTGGCCGGCATCATCCGCAACGTCGACGCCGACGGCGACAAATACGTGTTCAACGTCCTGCCTTCGCTGCTGAGCGACGGCAAGCTGAAGGTGTCCCTGAGCCTGGGCTGCACGACCGACTACGCCTGCGTCTGCATCGGCCAGGATGTCTGGCTGAACGACGTGCTGCTGGCAATCAGCCGGGTCTCGACGGTACCGACCGTGCCTGTCAAGCCGGTCACTCCGGCGACCCCGGCGACCCCGGCAAACCCTGGCAGCACGACGCCGGTCACGCCGCCTGCACCGACCACGCCACCGATCGTGACGCTGCCGCTGCCGCCGACGGCGATCGATCCAGCCGTACCGAAGGTGCCAACCGAGCCGGCGCCTGCCGACACCACCCCGCCGCTCGTCACCCTGCCGCTGCCGGTCACGCCGTTCGAGCCGTCCCTGCCGAACGTGCCGACCATGCCTGACCAGCCGGCCGTGCCAAGCCAGCCAGGCATTCCGGCCGACCTGCCGACCGAGCACGCCGGCAACCCGGCCGCACCGGTCGACGTGCCGGAGCCAGGCACCCTGCTGAGCCTGGGCCTCGGCCTGCTGGGCCTGGCCGCCGTGCGCCGTCGCACCTGATTCGGTACTCCAGTCGCCATACCGGGCGCCTCGTGCGCCCGGCACAGTCTCTTTCGCCCTTCCCCACCCTCGCGCTACGCTTCCTTTCGGCCTGCGCACGGGCGGCCGCTACGCGCCGCCATGCCCGCTCCCGCCAACATGCGCGGATTGCCCGGGTTGTCAAGACCGCCCGTACGCCAACCATCTCCTGCCTCGACGCCAGCGCAGTACCCAGTCCGACCTGGCACTTGTGTCTGTTCCTCGCCGTTCAATTACCCGCTATGATCGATCCGGCAAGATCGATCGGCCTGCCGTTCGCCCGCGACAGCACCACGCTGACCGGAATTCCCTCCGGCAGCCGGCGCACATGCACGCACGGCCCGGCCGCCGTTCTCGACCATCACATGAACAATCCAGGAGACACGCAGTGAAAATGGAAGCGTCAACACACGCGCAGCGGATCAGGCTATCGCTGGCATCGGGCATCATGCTGCTGCTCGCCGGTTGCGGCGGTTCGGACTCGGGGCCGCAGCGCGCCCTGGACGTCGTCCAGACTGCCGGCGGCGAGGTCAAGGCCGTCGACCGCCTCGGCATGCGCAGCTACTTTGCCATTCCCTTCGCCGCGCCACCGGTGGGCGAATTGCGCTGGAAAGCGCCGGCGCCGGCGCAGAAATGGACCACGGCGCTGGCGAACACCAGGTCGGCGGCACCCTGCCTGCAGACCAGTGCCAGCCCGTTCCGCCTGGGCGGCGACAGCGAGGATTGCCTGTATCTCGACGTGCACGCGCCGACCGGAGCGGGCCCCTTCCCGGTCATGGTCAACCTGCATGGCGGCGCCTTCAATACGGGCGGCACGATGGTGTATGCCGACCCGTCGCCGCTCGTCAGCAAGGGCGTGATCGTGGTCAATGTGGCCTACCGGCTCGGCGCGATGGGCTTTCTCGCGCACCCGGCGCTGGCCAGTGAGGGCGCCGCGGGCAATTACGGCATCATGGACCAGCAGGCGGCATTGAAGTGGGTGCAGGAGAACATCACGGCTTTTGCCGGCGACAAGAACAACGTGACGATCTTCGGCGAGTCGGCCGGCGGTTTCAGCGTGATGACCCATCTCGCTTCGCCCGGTTCGCGCGGCCTGTTCAGCAAGGCGATGGTGCAGAGCGGGAACTACGGCAACGACCGCCAGCTGAGCGCCGCGCAGATGGGCGCTACCAGCAGCACCATCGTCGACAGCGCGATCAATGCAGCAAGGACGGCCGGCATCACCGGCATCGGCTGCGATCCCGGCGCGGTGAGTGCGGCCTGCCTGCGCAGCCTGCCCGATCCGGTCATCCGCATCTACCTGGCCAATGCCATCAGCACTGCCCTGCCGATCATGGTGCCCTCGGTGGACGGCAAGGTCTTGCCGAAATCGGTCAAGGCGACCTTCCTCGCCGGCGAAAACACCAAGGTACCGCTGGTGAACGGCACCAACCAGGACGAATACGCGCTCTACATCGCCATCAACGAGGCCGGCCGCCGGGCAGCCGCCACGCCGCCCAACTTCGATCCAGCCAACACCAGCTTCGCCCTCCCGGCCGCCGGCTATGCGCCGACCGTGGCGGCCCTGACGGCGGGCAGCGGCGCCAACGTCAACGACATCGTCACGAAGTTCTATCCGTTGGCCAACTTCGGCACGAATCCGGCCATCCAGCCGAGCCTGGCGGCGTCCAGCATGGCAACGGACCTGGGCTTCTCCTGCCCGGCCCTGCGTACCTCTCAGCGCGCCGCCGCCCAGGGGAGTCCGGTCTGGATGTACGAATTCCGCGACCAGACGGCGCTACCCACGGTCGGCATGGCCAACGGCAGCTATTACCTCAGCTTCCCGCAGGGCGCCGCCCACTCCTACGACCTGCAATACCTGTACAACATGGGCGACCTGGGCAACGAGGAACGGCGCCAGCTGCAAACAGCGATGACGCGCTACTGGACCAACTTCGCCAGGACCGGCAACCCGAACAGCGGCGGCGAGGCACCGGCGGCCTGGCCGGCATTTACGGGACCGGACAAGGTATTGGGGCTGGACGTGGCTTCAGGCGGGGGAATCGCGCAGGTGAGCAACTTCGACGCGGCCCACCAGTGTTCGGCGGCGTGGGGCAGCATCGTCGCTTTTTAACGGCAGGAGCACGCGGGTGATCGAGGCCGGAAGCCTCGATCGCCCCGCGGGGCTGGGACTGGAAGGTGTGGCTGCGCAAGGACGCGCTTCAGGCGTCCTTGTACTCGTGGTACTTGCGCGCGTCGCCGCGCACCTTGTCGGCCGGGTATTTGGCGCGATTCAAGACCATTTTCTCTTCGACCGCCGCCATCAGGTCGACATCGAGTTTATCGGCCAGGCGAACCAGGTAGACCAGCACGTCGGCCATCTCGTGCCGTACTTCGATCAATTTGTTGGCACCGAGCTCCTCGGCGCGGCCGTTCTGCAGCCACTGGAAGTGTTCCAGCAGCTCGGCCGCTTCCACCGACAGGGCCGAGGCCAGGTTCTTCGGCGTGTGGAACTGGTCCCAGTCGCGCTCGTCGACGAACTCGCGCACGAGCGCGCGCAGGCGGGCCAGTTCGCCCTGCCCCGCGTCAGTGTTCACCCTGCTTCCCCGTTGCCGCGGTAGCCGCTCAACACCACCTCGAGCTTCGGCGCGATTTCCTCGAAGCTGCTGACCGTGATGCCGAGGTCGCGCAGGCGGCCGTCGTGCACGCCGTAGACCCAGCTGTGGATGGTCAGCGGCTGGCCGCGTTCCCAGGCGTCGCGCACGATGGTCGTGTGGGCGACATTGATGACCTGCTCGGCTACGTTGAGTTCCACCAGGCGGTTGGTGGCGGCCTGGCCCGCCACGTTGCCGAGATAACGGCCGTGCTTGTCGCGCACGTCGCGCACGTGACCGAGCCAGTTGTCGGCCAGTCCCACGCGGGTATCCGTCAGCGCCGCATGCACGCCGCCGCAGCCATAGTGACCGCAGATGATGATGTGCTTGACCTTCAGCACGTCGACGGCGAACTGCATCACGGACAGGCAGTTCAGGTCCGAATGCACGACCACGTTGGCGATATTCCGGTGGACGAACAGCTCACCCGGCGCCATGCCGACCAGTTCGTTGGCCGGCACGCGGCTGTCCGAGCAACCGATCCACAGGTATTCCGGGGCTTGCTGCGAAGCGAGGTCTTTGAAGAAATTCGGATCCTCTTCGACCATCGACGCCGCCCAGGCGCGGTTGCGTTCGAACAGGTCGGCGGCGGTCAGGCCGGTCGGGGTCTTTGCCATCTGGTTCTCCCTGCTGTGGACGACACTCGCAGCATCGTCCGTGGTTTTCTTGAGTGTCCGGCATTGTAAACCGAACAATTTAACGGCGAAAAAAAACCGCCGAGGGCGCGTGCCGCTCGGCGGTGAGTAGTCAGCTTTACTCGAAGAAGTCTTTTACTTTATCCATCCAGCCCTTGCTCTGCGGGCTGTGCTTGGCGCCACCTTCCACCGTCAGGCGGTCGAATTCGCGCAGCAGGTCTTTCTGCTTGTCGGTCAGCTTGACCGGGGTTTCGACGATCACGTGGCAGAACAGGTCGCCCGAGTAGCCCGAACGCACGCCCTTGATGCCCTTGCCCTTCAGGCGGAAGGTTTTACCGGTCTGCGTGCCTTCGGGCACCGTGAACGAGACCTTGCCGATCAGGGTCGGCACCTCGATTTCGCCACCCAGGGCCGCCTTCGAGAACGAGATCGGCATTTCGCAATGCAGGTCGTCGCCTTCGCGCTGGAACACGGCGTGCGGCTTGATGTGGATTTCCACGTACAGGTCGCCCGACGGGCCGCCATTCGTGCCCGGCTCGCCGTTGCCGGTCGAGCGGATGCGCATGCCGTTGTCGATACCGGCCGGGATCTTCACTTCCAGCGTCTTGTTGCGCTTGATGCGGCCGGCGCCGCTGCACGATGGGCACGGTTCCGGGATCATCTTGCCGCTGCCGTGGCACTTCGGGCAGGTCTGCTGGATGCTGAAGAAGCCCTGCTGCATGCGCACCTGGCCGTGACCGTGGCAGGTGGTGCAGGTGACGGGTTGCGTACCCGGCTTGGCACCGCTGCCGTGGCAGGTGTCGCACTTGTCCCAGCTCGGCACGCGGATGGTGGTATCGAAGCCGTTGGCAGCCTGTTCGAGCGTGATCTCGAGGTTGTAGCGCAGGTCGGCACCGCGGTAGACCTGGGGTCCGCCGCCGCCGCGGACCGCCACGGCCGCCGCCGAAGATGTCGCCGAAGATGTCGCCCGGGTCGCCGAATCCACCGGCGCCGAAACCGCCGCCACCGCCGCCCATGTTCGGATCGACGCCGGCGTGACCATAGCGGTCATAGGCCTCGCGCTTTTCCGGATTGGTCAGCATCTCGTAGGCTTCCTTGACCTCCTTGAACTTCTCTTCCGCTTCCTTGTTGTCCGGGTTGCGGTCAGGGTGGTACTTCATCGCCAGCTTGCGATAAGACTTCTTGATCTCGTCTTCCGACGCACCCTTTGCGACCCCAAGGATCTCGTAAAAATCACGCTTTGCCATTTGGCACCTTGCTGTTATCTACTGAACGTACTGTCTGAGCAAAAAAACCGAGCCGCGAACCCTGGTGGTCACATCGGCTCGGCCATTTTTACGCGTTACGAATTACTTCGCGTCTTTCACTTCCTTGAAGTCGGCGTCGACGACATCGTCGGCTTTCGCCGAGTCGCCGCCACCGGCCTGCTGGCCCGCGCCGGCGGCGGCATCAGCACCCCCCTGCTGCGCCTGCATGTCGGCGTACATCTTCTCGCCCAGCTTCTGCGCAGCGGTCGACAGTGCCGCGACCTTGGCGTCGATGTCGGCCTTGTCGCCCGACTTGATCGAGCCTTCCAGGTCGGTGATCGCCGCTTCGATCTTTTCCTTCTCGCCGGCGTCGAGCTTGTCGCCGTATTCGGTCAGCGACTTGCGGGTCGAGTGCACCAGCGCGTCGGCCTGGTTGCGCGACTCGGCCAGTTCCTTGACCTTCTTGTCTTCCTCGGCATTGAGCTCGGCGTCCTTCACCATCTTCTGGATTTCCTCTTCGGTCAGACCCGAATTGGCCTTGATGGTGATCTTGTTTTCCTTGCCGGTGGCCTTGTCTTTCGCGCCCACGTGCAGGATGCCGTTGGCGTCGATGTCGAAGGTCACTTCGATCTGCGGGGTGCCGCGTGGTGCCGGCGGGATGCCTTCGAGGTTGAATTCGCCCAGGCCCTTGTTACCCGCCGCGATTTCACGCTCGCCCTGGTAGACCTTGATGGTGACGGCCGGCTGGTTGTCGTCGGCGGTCGAGAACACCTGCGAGAACTTGGTCGGGATCGTGGTGTTCTTGTGGATCATCTTGGTCATCACGCCGCCCAGGGTTTCGATACCCAGCGACAGCGGCGTCACGTCCAGCAGCAGCAGGTCCTTGCGGTCGCCCGACAGCACCGAGCCCTGGATCGCCGCGCCCACTGCCACGGCTTCGTCCGGGTTCACGTCGCGGCGTGGCTCCTTGCCGAAGAATTCCTTGACCTTTTCCAGCACCTTCGGCATGCGGGTCATGCCGCCGACCAGGATGATGTCGTCGATGTCCGAGACCTTCACGCCGGCATCCTTGATGGCGGTGCGGCATGGCTCGATCGTCTTGTTGATCAGTTCCTCGACCAGCGACTCCAGCTTGGCGCGGGTGATCTTGAGGTTCAGGTGGACCGGCGCGCCGTTCGCCATGGCGATGTACGGCTCGTTGATTTCGGTCTGCTGCGACGACGACAGTTCGATCTTCGCGCGCTCGGCCGAGGCCTTGATGCGCTGCAGGGCGATCGCGTCCTTCGACAGGTCCAGGCCGTTGATCTTGCGGAACTCGTCGATGATGTAGTCGATGATGCGCTGGTCGAAGTCTTCGCCGCCGAGGAAGGTGTCGCCGTTGGTCGACAGCACTTCGAACTGCTTTTCGCCGTCCACATCCGCGATCTCGATGATGGACACGTCGAAGGTGCCGCCGCCGAGGTCATACACGGCGATCTTGCGGTCGCCCTTGTCGGTCTTGTCCAGGCCGAAAGCCAGCGCGGCCGCGGTCGGTTCGTTGATGATGCGCTTGACGTCCAGGCCCGCGATGCGGCCGGCGTCCTTGGTTGCCTGGCGCTGCGAGTCGTTGAAGTAGGCCGGCACGGTGATGACGGCTTCGGTGACTTCTTCGCCGAGGTAGTCTTCGGCGGTCTTCTTCATCTTGCGCAGGACTTCAGCCGAGATTTGCGGCGGAGCCAGTTTCTTGTCGCGCACACCGACCCACGCATCGCCGTTGTCGGCTTTGGCGATCTGGTACGGCATCAAGGAGATGTCTTTCTGGACTTCCTTTTCGTCGTACTTGCGGCCGATCAGGCGCTTGACGGCGAACAGGGTGTTTTTCGGGTTGGTGACGGCCTGGCGCTTGGCAGGCGCGCCAACGAGGATCTCGCCATCTTCCTGGTACGCGATGATCGACGGCGTGGTGCGCGCGCCTTCGGCGTTCTCGATCACCTTAGGCTGGCCGTTTTCCATGATCGCGACGCAGGAGTTGGTGGTTCCCAGGTCGATACCGATAATTTTGCCCATGATTTATTTTCCTTTTAATACTGAAATATTTGAATGATTCGGATATTGGGAAAAAATGCGTGCTTTCAAGGGGCCGGCCATCCTAGTTTTGCCGGGCAGCACATTCATTTTTCTTATTTCGGCTGTGCCGCCGTCACGATGGCCGGACGCAGCAGGCGGTCGGCGATCATGTAGCCCTTCTGCAGCACGGTGACCACGGTATTGGCTTCCTGGTCGGCCGGGACCACCGCTACGGCCTGGTGCTTCATCGGATCGAGCTTGTCGCCTGGCTGCGGCATCACTTCGACCAGGCGATTCTTCTCGAACGCGGTGGTGAGCTGCTTGAGCGTCATCTCGACGCCTTCCTTGATCGACTCGACGGTCGGCGCTTCGACCTTCAGCGCCATTTCCAGGCTGTCGCGTACCGGCACCATGGCCTCGGCGAAGCTTTCGATGGCGAATTTATGGGCCTTGCTGACGTCGTCCTGGGCGCGGCGGCGGATGTTTTCGCCTTCGGCCTTGGCACGCATGAAAGCGTCGTGCATCTCAGCCAGCTTCGCTTCGGTCGCGCTCAGCTGTTCTTCCAGGCTCGGTTCGCCATTTGCTGGAGCGGCCTGTTCGGCTGCGGGTGCGGCGTCGCCTTCCGGCTGCTTCATCACCTCTGGATTTTCTTGGTCTTGCATCGAAAAAACTCCTGAAATCAAAGACTTGGCTGAATAATTGGACAAATGATGCTTGTCGTACAGCGCCGCATATGGGGCGATCTCCTACATTTTCAAGGGGAATTGTGCATCTGTTAGCAGAAAGACTGACAACATTTGTTACAACAGTTACCGATGAGCTGATTCTTTCCCGAGGCGGAAGTCCTACCATATGTTCCAGACGCACGTTGACGTCGGAACAAGAAAAGCCAGGGCCAGGGAGAGCATCATGAAATTGCAGTTGATCAGCAGCGCCGTCGTGGTCTACACCGCGCTTGCAGTGGCATGCATCTGCTACGCCGGTGTTTGAACACAGCGGCGAAAACGTAGCATTTTAACAGGTCACGGTGCCGCTCCGCGACCCCTGACCGGCAGACCGGGCAGCGACCGCTGCCTGGTGGTGATGGTTAGGGCTGGGTGATACGCGCTCGCCACGTCTGGCGTAGGCCGGGCGGCTGCGCCGCCCGGTGGTGATAGGTAGTATTGGATCAAATGCGATCCATGTGCTCGCCGTGGAGCATGGCCGTCTGCATCAGGCTCCCAGCCGCGCCGCGTGCTCGCGCCCCAGTTCGGCATCGCGCCGCTGCGCTTCCCGCTGCGACGGACTCATCATGGTAGGCCAGCCGATCAGGTGTTCCTCGGCAATCTCGGCCATCCCGACGATCCAGCTCGGCGACGTGTTCAGGCAAGGGATGTAGTGAAACTCCTTGCCGCCCGCCGCTTCGAAGTCGTGTTTGACTTCCATCGAGATTTCTTCCAGCGTCTCCAGGCAATCGCTGGTAAAGCCCGGGCAGATCACGTCGACCCGACCCACGCCCTCGCGCGCCAGCGCCTGCACGGTCGGCGCGGTATAGGGCTGCAGCCATTCGGCGCGGCCAAAGCGCGACTGGAAGGTGACGAGGTACTCGTCCGGACTCAGGCGCAGGCGCTCGGCCAGCAGGCGCGCGGTCTTCTGGCATTCGCAGTAATACGGGTCGCCGCGCAGCAAGGTGCGCTTGGGCACGCCATGGAAACTCATCACCAGCTTCTGGCCACGGCCGTTGGCTTCCCAGTAGTTGTCCACGCTGTCGGCCAGCGCGGCGATATAGCCGTCGTGGTCGTGGTAGTGCTTCACCAGGCGCAGTTCGGGCACGTTGCGCACATGGCGGTAGTGTTCAAACACGGCATCCCAGATCGACGCCGTCGTGGTACCGGAATACTGCGGATACGCCGGCAGGATCGCGATACGGTCGCAATTTTCCTGCTTCAATTGATCCAGCACTTCGGGCAGCGAAGGCGAGCCATAGCGCATCGCCATGCGCACCTGCACGCCCTCGTGGCCGCGCTCTTCCAGCATCTCGCCGAGGAGCTTGGCCTGCTTCTGCGTATGCACCTTCAGGGGCGATCCCTCGCGCGTCCAGATGGTCTGGTACTTTTTGGCCGAGGCCCCCGAGCGGAACGGCAGGATGATGAAGGTCAGGATGAACCACCACACCTTGCGCGGAATCTCGACCACGCGCGGGTCGGAGAGGAATTGCTTCAGGTAGCGCTTGACCGCCTTGCGCGTGGGCGCATCCGGCGTGCCGAGGTTGACGAGGACAATGGCGCTCCCGGCAATGCTGCCGTGGGTATGGGGTGGTTCTTTGCGAAAGGGCATGGGCAAACGATAGGGGCGGAGGGCCTCCATTATATGTGTGCCGCGTAGCCCCTTCGCTTCAATATTGACGTTTCGAGGCGCTGGCGCGGCCGTTCGGCAATGTTCACGCGCGCAGATGTGTCGCGCACGCCACGGCCAGTCGCGTGCGCGTGTGGTGGCAGGCAAGCTTGCCGCCACCCGGATCTGCCTCAGGTCGTGACTTTCAGGCGCACGTCGATGTTGTTGCGGGTTGCGTTCGAGTAGGGGCAGACGATGTGGGCCTTGTCGACCAGCGTCTGCAGCTGCTGCTGCTCCATGCCCGGACCGTGGACCGTGAGGTCGACTTCGATGCCGAAACCGGTCGGGATCTGGCCGATGCCGACTTCGCCGGTGATGGTCAGGTCCTCCGGCAGCTGGACCTTCTGCTGGCCGGCGACGAATTTCAGCGCGCCCAGGAAGCAGGCCGAATAGCCGGCCGCGAACAGTTGCTCGGGATTGGTGCCGGTCGCGCCATTGCCGCCCAGTTCCTTCGGCGTCGTCAATTTGACGTCGAGCACGCCATTGTCGCTGCGGGACGTGCCTTCACGGCCGCCCTGCGAGGTGGCTTTCGCGCGGTACAGGACTTTTTCGATGCTCATGCGAACCTCCTTTGTTTTGGTTGGAGAGTAATTGTGACAGATGGGTATCTTGTTCAGCGCCCGCCAGAGTGGCCCCGTGCAGCGAGGTGTCGGCTGTTATGTCTGTTTCCGCACTGAACGGTTTTTTGCCCCGTCCTATGCTGGAGGTGTGACGAGCCCTTTGTCCTAGCCTGGAAGCGATACGACCATGACCACGCCTGCCTCTGCCCCTCCCGCCGCGTTTGACGAGGCGTCCGCGCCCAGGAAACGGCGCCGTCCCGGCTTGTCCCTCGCAGCCTGGAAGCAATTCGTGCATGTCGCCAAACCGTACTGGCTGGGCGACGAAAAGAAGCGGGCCTGGCTGATGCTGATGCTCCTGATCGCGCTGATGCTGGTCGAAACCAAGCTCGCCGTCATGCTCAACGACCAGGCCGGCGAGATGACCTCGGCGCTGGCGGCCAAGGAGCGCGGCCGCTTCTGGACTTCGGTGCGCGCCTGCCTGGCCGTGCTGGCCTTCGCCGTACCCGTCTACGCCTTCTATTACTACATGCGCGACCTGTTCGCCAACCACTGGCGGCGCTGGCTGACGGGGCGCTTCCTCGACGGCTACCTGAAAGGCCGGAAATACTACGCGCTGGGCGCCGACAGCGAGCTCGATAACCCCGACCAGCGTATCAGCGAAGACATCAATACGTTTACTGGCAGGTCGATCCATTTTCTCCTGATCTTCCTTGGGTCGATCATGCAGCTGGTGGCCTTCAGTGCCGTGCTGTGGTCGATCTCGCACCTGCTGGTGGGCGTGCTGACGGTATATGCGCTGGTCGGCACGGTGATTGCCCTCTGGGTCTTCGGCAACCCGCTGATCCGGCTGAATTTCTGGCAGCTGCGGCGCGAAGCCGATTTCCGTTTCAGCCTGATGCGCCTGCGTGAAAATGCCGAGTCGATTGCCTTCTACCGCGGCGAAGCGCAGGAGCGCGCCCATATCGATAGCCGCTTCGACAAGGTGTTCAAGAATTTCGCCGAACTGATCAAGAAGCAGCGCAACCTCAACTTTTTCCAGCGTACCTTCAGCCAATTGACCCTGGTGCTGCCGGGCGTGATCCTGGCCGACGGCGTATTGTCGGGCCAGCTGGAAGTGGGCCGCGCGATCCAGGCGGCCGGCGCCTTCACCGCCGTGCTCACCGCCGTCGGCGTGATCGTCGACAATTTCGAAAGCCTGAGCCGTTTTGTCGCCGGTATCGACCGCCTGCAGGCCCTGTCGCGCCTGGTGCTGCAGGAAACCGCGCCCGAAAGCGCCGCGCTTGACACGCCGCCGCGCATCGAGAAGCGCGAGGCCGAGCACCTGGCGCTGGAAGCGCTGACCCTGCATCCGCCGCAGTCCACCCGGGTGCTGATCAAGGGACTGAGCCTGGTGCTGAAACCGGGAGATGCCCTGCTCATCACCGGCGACAGCGGCTGCGGCAAAAGCTCGCTGCTGCGCGCGATCGCGGGGCTGTGGGACACCGGCAGCGGCACCATCCACCATCCGCCGCTGGAACAATTCTTCTTCCTGCCGCAGCAACCCTACCTGCAGCACGGCACCCTGCGCAGCCAGCTGATCTACCCGAGCGCCAGCACGACCCTGAGCGACGAGGAGCTGCTGGAGATCCTGCAACAGGTGCACCTGCCGCAGCTGGCCGAACGGGTGGGCGGACTGGACGCGGAGCAGGACTGGGAAAAACTGCTCTCGGTCGGCGAGCAGCAGCGCCTGGCCTTTGGCCGCGTTCTGGTGCATACGCCTGGTATCGTCATCCTCGACGAAGCGACCAGTGCGCTCGACAGCAAGAACGAAGCCTCGCTCTACGGACGGTTGCGCGAGAACGGGACGACCCTGATCAGCATCGCGCACCGGCCGGCGGTGCTGCGCCACCATACTCACGTGCTGCATTTACTGGGGGATGGGGCGTGGGAGGTGCATGAGGCACAGGGGTATCAGTTCGATGGGGCGATGGCCGACGCACCGGCCGACGCGACCGCTGCGCAGCCGGTGGGGGCGGCGCTTGTGGTGGCAGCTGCGTAGATTGCCAGGGGTGCCAACGTCCTTGTTGCACCAGTGTTGAAACCTGCTGCTTGTACGTTGCCGCGTCAGGGGCTATGCCCTGCCGACCTTCATGGCGCATTCGGTTACACCATAAACATGCGGCAACGATGTTATCGGCAGTGTCGCGTCCGTTATCCTGTCGGGCAATAAGGTGCTCTGCTGTGCATTGCAACTGCAGAGCGAGTCGGGGTGGTATCTCGTGGACGCGACAAAACTCTTGAGGGTTCGCGGTCCAGATGGGAAATTGGCAGTAGTAGCAGAGATGGTTCTGCTGTTCGCAGGCCTGTTGGCGCAGCGTGCGTAATCGGCGTAATGCTTTTGATCTCATCGAGATGACTTGTTTTGGCAAGTGCATCCCTGCTGAGCCTAAAGCTTCACGCAGGCGCCGCCCGTAACCGGATCGGCGGTGCTCGGCTAACGCCAGAGCGGTCAGGGGTTGCTGGTCCTGAGCATTCTTACTGTAATGGGATCGGCACTTGCGCGCAAGACCCGTATGCGGCAGCGGTTAGCCACGGCACCATCGAATTTGTTCCTGCGTTACAGAGGACTCGTTCTGGAACTTAACGATGCTACCCCGCTGGCAAGCGACGTGTATCGGCTAACAATACGAGAAGCACACGTAACCGCGTGGGCACGGAGTGCCCACCCTACTTGTGTACGCTATCTATTTTCGAGCGATTTACCGATGACGTAGCCAAGGACGCCCAGCACGATGAAGAAGCCGACGAACACATTGCGGATGCGCTGCTGTTCGCGCCGGGATTGCGCCAGTAGCGCGCCGGATGCCTGCTCGGCTTCCTGCTTGAGCAGCACGTCGTCGGGATGCTGGCACACTTCGCCATTGGCGCCATAGCTTTCGAATTCCTCGCCCCGCACCCGGGCCTGCAAAGCGTTGGCGAATTCGACCAGAGGTGTCATCCCCCACTCTTCCGGATTCTTCGTCCAGAGCGCGTGGTCGTCGTGCCAGAGCTGCACGGTGCCCTCGGGTACAGTCAGGCTGAAGGTTGGCGGCGTGTCGGTGTATTCCCAGCCGAGCTCGAGTGCGGCGGCACGGGCCTCGTCGAGCGAGATCGGCAGTTGCTTGCCGTGGCTGGAGCGCAGTATCGTCAGGTGGTAACCCATGTCTCTCCCTTGCCCCAGTAAGCGCCAACTACCTCAGGACGCCAGCAATTCGCGCGCGTGCTTGCGCGTCGTTTCCGTGATCTCGATCCCGCCCAGCATGCGCGCCACTTCTTCCACGCGCGACTTGTTGTCGAGCACATCGATGCGCGAGACCGTACGGCCCTCGCCGGTCGTTCCCTTGGCCACCTGGAAGTGTTGATTCGCCTGGCTGGCCACCTGCGGCAGGTGGGTCACGCACAGCACTTGCCGTTCCTGGCCCAGGCGTTTCAAGAGACGTCCAACCACTTCGGCGACGCCGCCGCCGATGCCGCTGTCGACCTCGTCGAAGATCAGCGTCGGCGTGGTGGTCGCGTTCGAGGTAATGACGGAAATGGCCAGCGAGATACGCGCCAGTTCGCCGCCGGAAGCCACCTTCGCCAGCGGCCGTGGTGCCACGCCGGCGTGGCCGGCCACCAGGAACTCGACCTGCTCGAGGCCATGCGCGCTCGGCTCGGCCGGGTTGAGGGCGATGGCGAAACGGCCGCCGCTCATGCTCAGTTCCTGCATGGCGCTGGTGACCTGTTCGCCCAGCGTTTTGGCCGCCTTCTCGCGCCGGCTGGACAGGCGCTCGGCCACCTTGCGGTAGGCCGCTTCCGCCTTCGCTTCCCGGCGTTTCAATCCTTCGATGTCGGTGGCGTCGGCCAGCTGGCGCAGTTTTTCGGCCAGCGCGGCGTGTTCTTCCGGCAGGTCTTCGGGCGTGACGCGGTACTTGCGCGCGGCGCTGTGCAGCGCGTCCATGCGGGCGTCGACTTCGCGCAGGCGGCTCGGGTCGAGCTCGACCTTGTCGATGTAGTTGTTCAGCGCGTACACCGCTTCCTGCAGCTGGATGCGTGCCGGCTCCATGCAGTCGAGCACAGTCTGGAGTTCGGCGTCGACATCGACCAGCTTGCCCAGCTTGGTGTTGAGCGACGACAGCTGCGACAGGATCGGGTGGTCGGATTCGGAAATCGCGGCCAGCGCTTCCTGCGCGCCTTCGATCAGGCTGGCGGCATGCGACAGGCGGCTGTGCTCGTTGCTGATCTCGGTCCACTCGCCCGGTTTCGGTGCGAGCTTGTCGAGTTCGCTCACCTGCCATTCCAGCCGTTCGCGCTCGATCAGCACGTTCTTGGCATTCGTTTCGTATTCCTCGCGCTGGCGCGACAGCGCACGCCAAGCGCGGAAGGTGATGGCGACCTCTTGCGCTTCGGCAGCGGCGGCCGGGTCGCGCACGGCGATCTGGTTGTCCAGCAGGGCGCGCTGGGCATCGGCCTTCAACAGGCTCTGGTGGGCATGCTGGCCGTGGATGTCGACCAGCAGCTCGCCCAGCTCGCGCAGCTGGCCGGCGGTGGCGGCGATGCCGTTGATATAGGCCTTCGAGCGGCCGGCGTTGTCGATCACGCGGCGCAGCAGCGCCCGCCCTCCTCGCTGGCCAGCTCGTTTTGCTCCAGCCAGATTATCGCCGCCTCGGTGAGGGCGAAATCGGCGGTGATGTCGGCCTTGGCCGCGCCTTCGCGCACCATGCTCGCTTCGCCGCGGCCGCCCAGGGCCAGTTGCAGCGCGTCGATCAGGATCGATTTGCCTGCGCCCGTCTCGCCGGTGAAAACCGAGAAGCCACGGGCGAATTCGAGTTCGATGGCGTCGACGATGACGAAGTCGCGGATGGTCAGTGTGCGCAGCATGTAGAAAGGGGTCTCCGGGATCAGGATGTTTTAGAGCTTTTTGGAGCGTTCGACAAAGCATTCATGACAAGGCGCATCGTCGAAGACAGTATGGTAATACGGCGAGACGATGCAACGCAGCCATGGATGTTTTGTCGGACGCTCTACTTCAGCTTGCCGTCGTTCGATGGATACTCGTGCCAATGCAGCTTCTCGCGCAGCGTGTGGTAGTAGCTCCAGCCTTCCGGATGCAGGAAGGTAATCGTGTTCGGGGAACGCGAGATGACGATTTCGTCGCCGTGCTGCAGGCTGGCGAAAGTCTGCATGTCGAAGTTCACGGAAATGTCGCGCCCGCTGACGATTTCCACCACGATTTCGCTGGTGTCGGGCACCGCGATCGGCCGGTTCGACAGCGCGTGCGGCGCGATCGGCACCAGCACGATGCCCTGCAAACTGGGATGCAGCAGCGGCCCGCCGGCCGACAAGGCATAGGCCGTGGAACCGGTCGGCGTCGAGACGATCAGGCCGTCCGAGCGCTGGTTGTACATGAAGTGGCCATCGACCGTGACGCGCAGTTCCGCCATGCCGGCGCCGCTGCCGCGCGCCACGACCACGTCGTTCACGGCCACGCCGCAGAAAATCATGTCGTTTGCGCGCATCACACGCCCTTCGAGCAGTGTGCGCTTTTCCGCGGTGGCCTTGCCTTGCAGGATTTCGCCGAGCGCCGGCAGCATGCGGTCGACCGGGATGTCGGTAATGAATCCGAGCCGGCCGAGGTTGATGCCGATAAGGGGAATGTCGTACTTGGCCAGCTGGCGGGCGATGCCGAGCATGGTGCCGTCGCCGCCCATGACGATGGCCAGCGCCGCGCGCTCGCCGATCTCGGCCACGCTGAGCGCCTCGATGCCGGGCATGCCGAGGTGGGCCGCGGTGTCGGATTCGAACACGACGCGGTAGCCGGCCCCCTGCAGGAAACCGACGACGCGCGCCACCGGTTCTTCGATGCCGGCCGTGTTCTGCCGCACCACCAGCGCGATGATCGATTGCAGTGCGGGCGTAGCGACGGGGAGTGCGGGCATAAGGGCTCTCGGCGATGGATGGGCGAACACGCTGGAGATTAACCGATAATCCCCCCGCCTGCCACCCGGCGCCTCAACAAATACTGTACAAAATCACAGTATAGATGGCCTGGTCCGCATCCTGCAAGATCAGGCGAGGGCGCCCAGGGCAGTGACGGCCACGACGGCGAGCACCATGCTGAAGAAATGCAAGGTCATCAGGGCAATCCAGCGTAGTCCCGTCATCAGGCGCCCGCCTCCGTACACGCGGCGCATGGCCGTGGGCGTATAGAACATTAGCCACAGGGTGAGCGCGGTGCCGACGAGGGGAATGCCGGACGGCAGGATCAGGAGCAGGCTCAGCGCCAGGAAGGCAAACGCATTCGTGTGCAGCGCGAACAACAGGTGTTCGCCATAGCGCCTGCCCGAACCCAGGTACAGCAGCTTCAGGTAGGCCGCGAACAGCGGCATCAGGGCAAAGATCGCATACGGTGTGTAGCTGAAGAAGGCTTTCCTGACGGCCGCGTCCTTGTCCGTGCGCGGCAATGCCATGAATTGGCGCAGCTTGCTGCCCAGAGTGGGGTTGAGCTTGTCGACTTCGTCGAGGACTTCATTGCGACCGTCGGCGGTCGTCACCGCGGGATCGGCCGGGGCCGCCGCCGCCCTGGGCGCTTCCACCGGCGGCTTGCCCTGCGCTGCCGCTTCCGCCCGCCTGCGTCGGCGCGCGCGTGGCGCTGTCGAACTGCGCCACCGGTAGTCGCCGAACTTGTAGATCGCAAAGAAGATGATGCTGAAGCTCAGGTACAGGCGCAGCGGCTCGACATAGGGCACGCGGCGTCCCTCGATGTATTCGCGCGTCAGCCGGCCCGGCTTGAACAGCAGCATTCCGAGCGACTTCCACAGCTTGCCCTCGAGCGCCACGTAATGGGCGATGAATTCGTGCAGGAACTCGCGCGCGCTCGGCACGTGCAGGCGTGCCGGCTGGCCGCAGGTCTGGCAGAAGTTGCCGCCCAGCGGGCTGTCGCAATTCGGGCAAAAGCCGGGGGCGCGGTGCGGGTCGGTGTCGGTGTTCACGGTGGCATCAGAAAGGGAAGGGAAACCACATGTTAGCCAGTTAATTGCAAAAAAGCATCATCCAATTGCGCGACCGGGTGCGAACGGGAGGGTTAGGATTCATGCAAGGTATGCAAAAGGAGAATGCAATGGTTACCGAAACCAAAGACCGCTTCGTGAACACGAAGGCGAAAATCGAAAACGACGGCGTCAAGCGCCAGCCGCACGAGCGCGACGAGTCGCCCGACGGCCAGGATACCGAACCGCGCGGCATCATCAAGCAGGCGGCGGAAGACCTGGCGCAAGGCCTGGTCGACACCGACCTGCGCAACACCCCAGGCATCAGCGAAGCGGTCGAACCGCAGGCCGGCGCCACCGGCCAGGCCAACCCGCAACCGGACCGCCACCGCTCGATGCGCGACCACGATTCCGTCGAGCCCGTGCCGGGCAAGAATCGCTGAGGAGACGCCATGACCATCAAACGCAATGGCAGCGCCGTCTGGAGCGGCGGCCTGAAGGACGGCAAGGGCGCCGTTTCCACCGGCAGCGGCGTACTCAAGGATTCGCAATACGGCTTCAATACCCGCTTCGAGGACGGCCCCGGCACCAATCCCGAGGAACTCATCGGCGCGGCCCATGCGGGCTGCTTCACGATGGCGCTGTCGGGCCAGCTGGGCCAGGCCGGCATGACGGCGCAGGAACTGCGTACCACGGCGACGGTGTCGATGGAGAAGGTGGAGGGCGGCTTCTCGATCACCGCCGTGCACCTCGACCTGGTGGCGAAGATTCCCGGCGCCAGCCAGGAAGCCTTCGACAAGGCGGCGCAAACGGCGAAGGAAAATTGCCCGGTGTCGAAGCTGCTCAATGCCGAGATCAGCTTGACGTCGCGGCTGGAGAGCTGATCGGCCGTTTCCGATCGCCACTGCCTGGCCGACGCGTTCGGCATGCCTAGGGTGGGCGCCCCTGTGCCCACGCGGAACGAGGAACCGTGGCAGCGCCAACTCTGTGCGCTGACGCCTGCCAACAAAATGCGCGCTTCCGCGTGGGCACGGGGCGCCCACCCTACGCCCCTCCCATCCCCACGCACACAGACTCCCCCACCAGTGCGTCCGGCAGGAATCCCGGCAAGCGCATAAAATTCCGGCTTTCACGCCCATCAAGAAAGACATACCCATGCGCATCCTTCACACCATGCTCCGCGTCGGCGACCTGCAGCGCTCGATCGATTTCTACACGAAGGTGCTCGGCATGAAACTGCTGCGTACCAGCGACAATCCCGAGTACAAGTACAAGCTGGCCTTCCTCGGCTACGGCAGCAATCCGGACCACGCCGAACTCGAGCTGACCTACAACTACGGTACCGACAGCTACGACATGGGCACCGCCTACGGCCACATCGCCATCTCGGCCGACGACATCTACGCCACCTGCGACGCCGTGCGCGCCGCCGGCGGCAACATCACGCGCGAGCCGGGCCCGGTCAAGGGCGGCAGCACCGTGATTGCTTTCGTGACCGATCCGGATGGCTACAAGATCGAGTTCATCCAGCGCAAGGACCACGAAGGCGGTGCCGGCCTGAGCAACTAAGGCCGGGAAACTGATGCCCTCCGCAGCCGCAACCCCGGCTGCGCCCCCTCCTCGCTTGCATTCCGGGCAACAAAATGCAGGTTCGTCGAGCCCGCGCGCCTGCCCGTTCCAAGGCAGGGTCAGCAAACCCGGTGCGATATCGGCGCCCTTCCCTACCCGTCCGCATTTTTCTTCCAGGAACGTAAACCGCGTTCTTGCCACCACTCAACTCATCCGTTTGACAGGGATTAAGCAAACTCATCTTTGACTGAACCCGACCGCGCCTGCGTCCTAGACTGGATCGTGAACCCGTCAATGGAGGCAAGCATGTTCACATCTCATTCGGTAAAGATTTCCCGGCGCGGCCTGTGCACGGCGGCGGCGGCGCTGACCCTGCTGGGCGGCTGCGGCGGTGGCGGTGGCGGCGATGGCTATCCAGCACCGCCGCCTCCTGCTCCCGTCAGCCATGGACCGCTCTATGATTTCACGCCGCTCGGCCTGCCCGGCATCGTCTATGGCGACGTCGGCCGCCGGGGCATCGCCAACGGCGGCCGGGTCGCCGGCACGTCGTGGGATGCCGCCGGCAACACGCGCGCCTTCCTCTACGACGGCAAGAAAAACATCGACCTGGGCACCTTCGGGGGCAGCGGCGCGCGTGCGTTCTCGGTGAACCGTTGCGGCCAGGTGGCCGGCTGGGCGCAGGCGGCGGGCGAGGTGCCGCGCGCCTTCTTCTACAACGGCAGCTTGCACGACCTGGGCACGCTGGGCGGCGCCGATTCCTACGGCAACGTCATCAGCACCTGCGGCAAGGTGGCGGGCTGGGCCGCAACAAGCGCCGGCCAGTGGCATGCCTTCTACCACGACGGCAGCGCCATGCGCGACCTCGGCACCTTCGGCGGCGGCAGTTCCTTCGCGCTGGCGATCAATTCCTCGGGCCAGGTGGCCGGTTATGCCTACGGACCGGGCGACGCCTGGTACCACGCCTTCCTCTACGATGCCCGCAGCGGCGCGCCGATCCAGGACATCGGTTCGCTCAGCGTCAGTTCGCTGGCGCAGGATATCAACGAGGCCGGGCAGGTCGCCGGCTACTCGCGCGATGCCGACGGCGTGCTGCGCGCCTTCCGTTATTCAGGCGGCATGCTGCAGGACCTGGGCCTGCCGCCGGGCGCCCGAGGCTCGGAAGGACGGGCGCTCAATGCCGCCGGCCATGTGGTGGGCTACGTCTACTACCCCGACAACCGCATCGTCGCCTTCATCCACGACGGCAGCAGCATCCGCGAACTCGGCACGCTGGGCGGCAGCCGGTTTTCGGACGCGGTGGCGATCAATGCTTCGGGACTGGTGGTGGGCTCGTCGGTGCAGCAGAAAGCCGGTGTCGAGCACGCCTTCGCCTGGACGGCGAGTTACGGCATGGTCGACCTCAATGCGCGCGTCAAAGACTTGCCGAAGGACGTGGTGCTGGTGGCGGGGCTGGCGGTGGCCGACGATGGTGCCATCGTGGTGCGCACCAATGGCGGCCTCGGCCTGCTGCGGCCGCGCAAATAGATCCTCGTATCGACGATGAAAAACGGCGCCGCTGGATTCCTCCGCGGCGCCGTCATTTATTTGCACTTATTGCAATTTATGCAAATATTCTTTGCATGCTCATTTCTGCAGCAGGTTATTTACCGGCACCAGGTCCGCTTCGCGCAGCGAGCCCGAGGCCGCCTTCAGGCGCAGGCCGTTCAGGATGGTGTTGTAGCGTGCGCGCGCCAGGTCGGTGCGGGTGGAGTACAGCTGGCGCTGGGCATTCAGGACGTCGATGTTGATGCGCACGCCGACCTGGTAGCCGAGCTTGTTCGATTCCAGCGCCGACTGGCTCGACACTTCCGCCGCCTGCAGCGCCTTGACCTGGGCCAGGCCGCTGTTCACGCCGAGGAAGGCCTGGCGCGCCTGTAGCGCGGCATTGCGCCTGGTCGCTTCCAGGTCGTTGCGGGCGCGGTCTTCCGGGGCGATCGCTTCACGCACGCGGCTGGTGACGGCAAAGCCGCTGAAGATCGGCACGGACCAGCTCACGCCGACCGAATTGCCGCGGTTTTCGATCGCGCCGACATTGGTACGCGTTTTATCACGCGAGCTGCCGGCGACCAGGTCGAGCGTGGGCAGGTGGGCGGCGCGGTTGCGCGAAATCTCGCGCTTGGCCGACTCCAGCGCAAACTGCTGCGCCGTGACGCCGTAGTTCTGGGTTTCCGCCGACGACACCCACTGGTCAACAGTCGCCGGTTGCGGCGGCGCCAGCGTGACACCGGCCTGCAGCGGTGCCAGCACGCCCGGCTCGGCGCCGATGATCGCCTGCAGCGCGCTGCGCTTGTTGTCCAGGTCGTTCACGGCGGCGAATTCCTGCGCCACCACCAGGTCGTACGCGGCCTGCGCCTCGTGGGTATCGGTGATGGTCTGGGTACCGACTTCGAAGTTGCGTTTGGCCGAGGCCAGCTGCTCGGTCACGGCGCTCTTTTGCGCGCGGGTCGATTCCAGCGTGTCCTGGGCCGACAGCACGTCGAAATAGGCTTGCGCCACGCGCGTGATCAGGTCCTGCTGGGCCTGCGCGAACTGGGCTTCGGCAATCGCCTGCGCCAGCTTGCTCTGTTCGTAGCTCTGCCAGCGGTCCCAGCGGAACAGCGGCTGGATGAGGCTCAGCGAATACTTGTTGATGCGCACGTCCGAGGCGCCCGGCACGCCCGGCTCGTCCTCGCCATCGGCGCGCGTGTAGGAACCCGACAGGCCCACGATCGGCAGCAGCCCCGCCCGCCCCCGGGGTACGCGTTCCCGCCCGGCTGCGAGCGAAGCGCGCGCGCTGGCAAAGGTGGCGTCGTTGGCCAGGGCCTGCTGGTACACCTGGAGCAGGTCGATCGCGTGCGCATCGAGCGACACGAAAGCGCTGGCCAGCAGCATGGCGATGAGGGGTTTCTGCATTATGGTCTCCGTCGGAGTCTTCTAAGTGAGAGAAAAAACGCAGGTCAGTACTTCGGCATCGCCGGATCGACCTGCATGGCCCAGGCGTGTATTCCGCCTGTCAAATTCGTTACGTTCTCGAATCCGTTACGCTCGAGGAAAGCGGCCACCTGCATGCTGCGCGCACCGTGGTGGCAGATGCAGACGATCTCGCGGTCGTCCGCGAGTTCGCCGGCACGGATCGGAATCAGGTGCATCGGGATCTGGGTCGAGCCTTCGATGTGGCAGGTCTCGAATTCCCAGTTCTCGCGCACGTCCAGCAGCAGCGGGCGCTCGCCCGCCGGATCGGCCAGGCGGGCGGCCAGCTCTGGCGCGGTGATGTGCTGCATGGCCTTGTCCTTCAGAAGGTGAAGCGCGAGACCGCCGGAGCGCCCGTCAGCGGCTTGACGTTGGTCTCGAACAGCTTGACCGTGTCGTAGCCGGTGTCGGAGACGCGGGTGACGATTTCGCAGCTCAGCGCCGGCGCCTGGCCAACGAAAGCGGCGATGCGGCCGCCCACTTTGACCTGCTGCAGCAAGGCTTGCGGGATGCTTTCGACGCCGCCCGAGAGCACGATCACGTCAAACGGGCCGCCCTGCTGCCAGCCGGTTGCCGCATTGCCTTCGGCGACCGTTACGTTCGCGATGCCGGCGCGGGCAATGTTCTGTTCGGCGAGCTTCCTGATTTCCGGCGAAATTTCCACCGTCGTCACGTGCTGCGCCTTGTGCGCCATCAGCGCGGCCATGTAGCCGGAACCGGCACCGATTTCCAGCACTTTCTCGTTCTTTTGCAGGCGCAGTTCCTGCAGCAGGCGCGCTTCGATCTTCGGGTTGAACATGGCTTCGCCGCCCGGCAGCGGAATCTCGACGTCGGCAAAGGCCAGGTTCTGGTAAGCCTGCGGCACGAAGGCTTCGCGCTTGACCACGTGCAGCAGGTCGAGCACGTCCTGGTCCAGCACGTTCCACGGGCGGATCTGCTGTTCGATCATGTTGAAACGGGCTTGTTCGATATTCATCTTAATACTCGGTGGAAAAAGAAATAATCCCGTATTTTATCGTTGATCGGCTACTGGACGCACATCTTATCGGGATGGCATCCCAGCCGCGCGAAATTGCGACAGTCTGCAGTTTCAGGGGGGTGAACGCCTCGATTCCGGCGCGAGTGCAGCGCAAGCGGGTTGGCGGGAGGGCGGCAGGACGGCGTGGCGGGCGCGCGCCGGCCTCATGCCGCAGCCGGCGCGGACCGGGGGCGGCAACAGGCCGTGCAGCGCCATGTCGAAGAAGGTGTCGAGGAAGGCCAGCGGTTCGAGGGCGCCCTGCTCGCAGGGACCGACCGAATGCTTCCAGGTGACGAGCATGAGCATGGGCGCGATCAGCACCTGCGTCATTTGCGTGACGTTGATCGGCCGGAATTCGCCACGGGCGATGCCGCGCTCGAGCATGCTGGAAATCATGCGGGTGCCGCGGTTGATGACTTCATCCTGGTAGAACTGGGCCAGCTCGGGGAAATTTCCGGCCTCGGCCGTGACCAGCTTGACGATGCCCGAGACTTTATTGGCGCCGATGCGGTTCCACCAGTCGATCATCACCTTGCGCATCAGGTCGGCACTGTGGCCGTCGAATTCGGCCACCGAGGATTCCGCTTCGCCGATCACGGGCACGATGCTGGTGCGCACCACTGCCTTGAACAATTCTTCCTTGTTCTCGAAGTACAGGTAGAGGGTGCCTTTCGAGACGCCGGCGCGGCGCGCCACATCTTCCAGCCGGGTCGAGGCAAAACCCCGTTCGACGAACAGGTCGATGGCCGCCGCCAGCAGCTCTTGCGGACGCGCATCCTTGCGGCGCTCCCAGCGCGGCTTGGTGTCAAGTGGGCATTCCATGATTCTGTCCGACAACTTACCAATGAGTCATCGAATATAGACCCGGGCTCAGGGGTAGTCAAGCACGGCGCATAGGTATGTTTTACCGCCCCTTGCCGTTGCCGCAACCGTAGATGCGCCCTTCCGCCTTCGGCTTGTAGAGCGATCCTTCGCGGTCGCGCGCGGGGGCGTCGGTCTGCTGGCGCGGCACCTGCAGCACCGACAGCACATCGACCACGCCCGGCATCAGCTTTTCCATCGCCACGTCCAGGCTGGCCATTACACCCACTTTCAGGCTGCGGGTCGGCGTCGTGGCCGCCTGCAGGATCGCGCCGGCGACCTGGTGCGGATCGATCTGCGGCGCCGGCAGCTTCGGCTCGTGCGCCAGGTAGTTGCGCGCATGCTGGGGCAGCGGCGTGTCGACCGCGGTCGGCTCGATCAGGGTGATCGATACCGGCGCCCCGTCCATGTGCGCGATCTCGATGCGCAGTGCGTCGGTGAACCCTTTGACGGCATGCTTGCTGGCCGAGTACATGCCCTGCAGCGGAATGGCCAGTTCCGACGCTTCGCTGCCGACGTTGATCAAGGCCCCGCCCGTCATGCGCAGGTGCGGCAGCGCCGCCAGCGAGCCATTGACCATGCCCCAGAAATTGATGTCGAACAGGCGCCGGCTGTCCGCTTCCAGCACCTCGTCCAGTCGCCCATAGATCGTGCAGCCGGCGCAGTTGACCCAGGTATCGATGCGGCCGAAGCGGGCGACCGCCTGCTGCGCCACGTGATCGACCTGGCTGCGTTCGGACACGTCGGCCACGACGTGGATCGCCTCGACGCCACTGCTTGCCAGGCTCTCCACGACCGCCGCCAGCACGTCGCCGCTGCGCGCCACCAGCACCAGCTTCGCGCCGCGCCGGGCGGCATCGTGGGCGGTGGCAAGGCCGATGCCGCTGGAGGCGCCGGTGATCACCATCACTTGCTGGTCGAGGGGTTTGAGGGAACTTGCCATGCCGGGCTCCTGATGCGATATGGGTGGACTTCACGATAGCAGGATCGCCAACGGCCGAGCGCCCGGCACGTTGCATGGACCGCGGCCTCCGGACGGCGCTATACTGCACGGCTCACGCTTTCGCGCGGTCTCCTGCCCGCAACCATCCATGAACTGCCGCGACCATTGCGGTGCCTGCTGCACCGCGCCTTCCATCACCAGCCCGATTCCCGGCATGCCGGACGGTAAGCCGGCCGGCATACGCTGCGTGCAGCTGGGCGACGACAACCGCTGCCGCATCTTCGGCCAGCCCGAGCGGCCGGCCGTGTGCGGCGGCCTGCAGCCTTCGCTGGAGATGTGCGGCGACAGTCGCGAGCAGGCGATGCAGTGGCTCGATGCGCTGGAACGCGCTACCGCACCTTAGAGAAAAACGCTCAGGGATTGGGCAGCAGCGCGGCCAGGGTGTCGTCGAAATCCGGACCGAGATCGAGCAGGCTGACGACGCGCGCGCTCCCGGTCAGGCCGAGCAGCCTTTCCAACTTGTCGCGGTAGGACACGAGCAGGGCCTCGCGGATTTCGTTGCCGGCGAAGTGCAGCCCGTTCTCGCCGCTTTCGAGTGTATAGATGCCGGTCCTGGTGCCCAGGATGCAGGTTGGCATGCCCGAAGCGTCGAGCGGGAACTTCAGCAGGCGCACCGATTGCTCGGGGAAGCGCCTGGCGAACATCGTGTCGAACAGCCAGGGGCGGATGCCCTCGCGGATGATCGTGCGGCGTGCGCGCATCTCCGGCGTCGGCGGCGACGCCGGATCGTCGGGGATGCCGGACAGCGTGTCCAGCGATTGCGCGAGGCCCGCCACGGGCACCAGGAAGTGCACCGGATAGCCGCAGCGCAGATACAGCAGCATCTGCAGCAATGCGTAATGCCGGCCCAGCTCGTGCACGGATCCGGGCGTGACATAGGTGCTGTCGTGGTAGGTCAAGGCCTCCCTCAGCAGGACCAGCGGCGTATAGCTGAGCACCAGGATGGCCGCCGACTTGCCGTCTTCCTCGGGGAACAGCGTAGCCTGGGCGCTCCCGGGACCCTGCTGCGCCATCCAGTGGCGCGCCAGCCGGTAGACGTCGCCGATGTATTTGGCAATGCAGCCGCCCGATGGAAACCCGCCGCGGTAGTCGGCCAGGCGCCGCACCTTTTCCCAGGGGTGGATGAAGGGCAGGCCCAGGAAATACAGGCCGAGCCAGGCGGCGGTAAGGTGTTCCATCAGCAGCTCGTCGCGCCGGGTGCGCCGGTCGACGGGGCTCAGCGCCCGCTGTTCGTGCTCGCCCAGCACGCGGTCGCAACCCTGCAGGAAACGCTCCATCTGCGCGTTGGCCGAGCCGCTGCGGCGCCCGCTGTCGGCCATGCGCGGCACGTCCAGCAGTTCGACGGCATAGGCCAGGATACGCTTGATCATGGCCGGGTAGCCGCTACCGATGGCGCCCCTTATCGCCAGCGGCAGTTCCCACAGCTTCGCCCCCGGCTTGACGAGTTCGGCGGAAACGACGCGGTTGATGTCGCGGATATCGGCCCAGAAGCGCGACGCCAGCGGCGCCGCTTCGCCCACGGTCGCCATCAGAGCACCTCGCCGAGCAGGTATTTCAGCTTCAGGCATTTCGGATCGGTCCAGGCGGCGACAAAGCCGCGTCCCTGCGCAGGCGGCGCGTCAGCAATTCCTCGAACACGGCCGTGCACAGGCGCTCCGCGGTCGTTTCGCTGAGCAGCACCGAGCGGTTCATGCGCTGGTCGACATCGTCGGCGGGGGCGAGCAGGAAATCCGGCTTCGGTTCGTTCAGGTAATCGCGCATGCCGAGCTCGACGAGGATGTTCGTCAGCGGCAGGACTTCCACCATTCGGCATCGATGTCGAAGATGCGGATCACGGCATCGACCCGGTTGCGCGCCTTGCCGTACAGGTCATAGACCTCCTTGCGCCATTCGTTCAGGCCATCGGCATCGAGCACGATGCCCATCGTCTGCTTCAGGTCGTCGGTCCGGGCCTTGAGCTCGTGCTCGGTTTCGGTCAGGCCCCCATAGTGTTCGGCCGCGACAAAAATGGCGGCCAGCGCCATGACGAAGACCGCGGGCTCGTAGGCCGCATGCATGGCCACGGCGAAGCACAGGGCCGGCAACAGGGAAACGATGACGAGCAGCGCCTTGATCAAGGAGGGCACGGGGCGAAAGGCCGGACGCTCGCGCCAGCGCTGGCGGACATGGACATTGGCCGTGCCGGGCTGGCTCCCGGCGCGCAGTTCGTCCCGCAATTCGTCCCGCAGTTCGTCCAACTGCTGCCGGTAGCGCGTGGCATCGAAGGGCGGGCGGAAGCTGCGCCACCTGGCGAAGGCCTGCTTCAATTCATTCGACAGCAGGAAGGTATGGAACCACAGCCAGGAAATGGCCACGACCACCAGCACCTTGAGCAGCGAATCTTCCAGCGTCTGCGCGGGATGCATGCGCAGCTCGACGCTGCTGCGCAATTGGGCGATGTCGGTGTCCAGCACGCGAACCCATCCCTGCAGGCTGTCGAGCGAAGCCGGGCCCTCGCCGCCTGGAGCGGCCTGTGCATGGCTTTCCGTGCCGTGCTGCCCCGGGTCGGGCTCGCGGATCGCGTCCCATGCCTGCCCCGCCTTGTCGAGGTCGATGTCCGCCAGCATCGCCTTGGCGGCGCAGTGGAGGTTATGGCCGCAGTTACCCGCATGTGCCGGCTCGGTGTTGTAGCCCTGGCAATAGTTCAGCGCCAGGAAGCTCGACACCAGCCACAGCAGGATATACAAGGCCAGCGAAAAACAGGTCTTCCAGATCCAGAAACCGGCTTGGGCAGTGGAGCCGTGCATGGCGCACCTCGTGGAGTCTCGGCCGGCCGCACTCGTCGAACGAACCTTTTTAGATCGCGGCGGCGATGGTGGGTTCCGAGTGCTCAGGTGGGGCGATGACAACTGGGGCCCAGCTGCCCGTAAAATATTCTTTGTAAGAAATCTTGCCTCCGTGATATCTTCGTTCCTCCCGCCCTTTCCGAACCCGTCATGCTCCGCCCCCGCTTCCTGCGCCTGGCCCTTTTCGCGCTGTTCCTGATGATGTGCACCTTGCGGGCGGAGGCCGATACCGCCAGCCGCCGCGCCGAGCAGGCATTCGTTCGCCATGCACCCGTACCGGCCTGGGTGCTGCCGTCGCCGGCGCTGCCGGAGGCCATCGACGCCCCCTTCAGCGTGCGCCTGAACGACGTGCAACTGCGCCTCGACGCGCAGCCGGCAAGTTACGTGCACCGCGCCCTGGTCGCGCGCGACATGGGCTCGCTGCAACAGGTGGCCAACATCGAACTGAGCTTCCAGCCCGAATACGAAGTGCTGCAGATGCACCAGCTGCTGGTGCACCGCGACGGCCGTACCGAGGACCGGCTGGGTAGCGCGGACATCCGCTTCCTCCAGCGCGAGCGCGGCCTGGAGCAAGGCATGTACTCCGGCAGCGTCACGGTCGCCATCGTGATGCCCGACCTGCGCGTCGGCGACACGCTCGAAATCGCCTATACGACGACCGGCGCCAATCCCGTGTTCGAAAACCGCTACATGGATGCCGCCCAGTGGGATGCGCCGTTTCCGGTCGCGTACCGCCGCGTCGTGCTCGACACGCCTGAGGGCCGGCCTGTCGGCCATCGCCTGATCGGCCCCGCCGGCGGCACGCTGCCGGTGGTGAGCGAGCAGCGCCGCGACGGCCGCCTGCTGCGCGTGTTCGAGGGCCGCAAGCTGCCTGCCACGCTGTTTGACGCCGGTGCGCCGCGCGATGTCCAGGCAGCGCGCTGGCTGCAGTTTTCCGAATACGCCAGCTGGAGCGATGTCAATGCCGGGCGCTGCGCCTGTTCCAGGCCGGCGCACCTGGCAAGGCCCTCGACACCGCGCTCGCGCCGGCCCGCGCCGCGCCCACGCTTGACGCCGCAGCCATGCGCGCGCTCGAGTTCGTGCAGAACGACATCCGCTACCTGTCGCTGTCGCTGGGCGAGAACTCGCACCGCCCGGCCCCGCCCGCCGAGGTGCTGGCACGCCGCTACGGCGACTGCAAGGACAAGTCGCTGCTGCTGGTGACGATGCTGCGCGCGCTCGGCCTGGAAGCCGATCCGGTGCTGGTATCGGTGGCGCTGCACAAGAACATGGGCCAGTACCTGCCCAGCCCGATGCTGTTCGACCACGCCATCGTGCGCCTGGCGATCGGCGGCCGCACCTATTTCCTCGACCCGACGCGCCAGGGCCAGCACGGGCAGCTGGCGCGGCTCGGCCAGCCGCTGGCGGGTGCCGAGGTGCTGGTGGTGCACCCGGGCAGCGCCGGGCTCGACGGCATCGCCTACCCGCCGGCGCCGGAGCGCCAGCGCCGTAGCGAACAGGTGACGGTGACGGCGATGGACGCGCCGGCCAGCCTGCTCGTACGCAGCGAGTACAGCGGCGCGGGCGCCGAAACGCTGCGTGCCAACTCGGCGATGGCGACCCAGGCGGAGATGAAGAAATCGCTGGGCGATGCGATGGCGCGGCGCTATCCGGAAGCGCAGCTGGTGGGCGACGTGGTGCTGCGCGACGACCGCGAACGCAACGTGATGGTGCTCGAGTCGCAGTTCACGGTGCCGCGCATGTTCAGCGAAAGCGCCACCGCCTGGACCGTGGACTACAACGCCGTCAACATGGCCGACCTCCTCCAGGTGCCCGGCGCCGGGCAGCGCAGCGCGCCCCTGACCGTGCCGGGCTATCCCTACGCCGTCGACTACGAAATGACGCTGCGCCTGCCGGAAAGCTTCGCCATGCGCGAGGACAGCGAGAGCAGGACGGTCGCCGACCCGGCCTTCAACGGTACCCGCAAGATCACGCTCGGCAAGCGCGGCCTGAAGCTGGAACTGCAGCTGAACCTGCTGGCCGATCGGATCGAGGCCGCGCGCACCGTCGAATTCAGCCGCAAGCTGCAGGCCTGGGACATGCAGCGCGCCGGCACGCTGCGGGTGTTCAAGGCCGACATGCAGGGAACGCCGGTTGCGCCGCCGAACGAGGAAGCGCGCCAGCGTGCCGCGCTCGTGAAGCTCGACCAGGCGGTGCAGGACGCCGAGCGCAGCGGCCGCGAACCGGGCCGCGCCCTGTGCGAGCGTGCCCGCGTGCGCGCCCATCTGGGCCAGGCGCAAGACGCCATCAAGGATGCGACCAGGGCCGTCAAATTGCAGGACCAGGCCGATGGGCTGCTGGCCTGCCGCGCCGAAGTCTATCTGCTGACCGGGCGCGTGGCCGAGGCGAAAGCCGATTTTACCCGCGTGATCGCGCGCGGCCAGGGCGAACCCGCGACCTGGTTCCCGGGCGCGGCCTGGCCAACCTGTACCTGAACCAGCCGACCCAGGCGCTGGCCGACTTTCGCGAAGCCGGCCGCGCCACCGACGAAGGCGAACGCCTGAGCGCCACCGTGATGCAGGCCAGTCTCGGCACGGCGCCGGCGGCGCCAGGCTCCGTCGAGGATGGCGAGAACGCCTGGCTGCCCGTCGCCCTCGACATGTTCGCCGGCAGGGCTACGCCCGAGCACATGCTCAGCATCGTGGCCCGGGGGCCGCGCGCCGGCGCCGATGCACGCCTGACCGCTGCCTATTACTTTGCCGGACGCTATCTGCGCATGAAAAACCCGGTCAAGGCGCGCGCCTTTTTCCAGCGCGCCGCCGACAAGGGCGCAGTGGCCAGCCTTTATTATCACGCGGCACGCATCGAGCTCGGCCGCCCGCAACCGTAAGGATTCACCATGACCAAGTTGGTCCGTCTCGCACACATCGTCCTCGCACTCGCGCTGCCGCTGGCCGCTGGCGCCGCGCCCGCGGCACCGCAGCGTTCCGAGGGCGCGGCGCCAGGTACCGGTTCCGCTTATGCGGCCGATATCGGCGTCTTCCTCGAATCGGTGCACTGGTACGAGCGTGGGGTCAAGTCGATCCCGCTCCCGAGCGAAACCTACCAGCGCGAGTTCCTGCAGGCCTTGCTGGCGTCAATGACGCCGGCCCAGTTCTACGCGAAGGCGGCGCCGGCGATGGCACGCTACATCACGCCTGCCCAGGCCGCGACGCTGAGTGCGATGGCACGCAAGCGTCCCGTGCCGCTGGGCCAGCAACAGGCCGCCATGCAAGCCTACTGGACCATGGAAAAGAAGATAGGGCCGGAGCTGGGACCCGTGTGGCGCGAGCTGGGCACCGCCTTCACGCAGCGGATGGAAGCGCGTGCCGTCGCCGAGGTCCGGCGCGCCGTCGCCGAGCTGGCGGAAAACCGCGGTACGCCGTACATGCCCAAGCTGAACAAGGTGGGCCTGCCCTACCTGGACCGCCTGACGGGACTGACCGTCCACCAGGTCAGGGAACAAATGATCGCCTCCGACACGATGTCCCATGGGTGCAGGGACGCGGGCATGGAAACGGCGCTGCGTGCCGCCAACCTGTTGGCCAAGGACGGCATTGCCGCGGCGCGGCAGGCGCTCGACGGCTGCGAACGTGCCCTGGAGACGATGGAAAAGAGCAGCGAGCGCGCGTTCAACGGGATGCGCGCCGACCTGCTGGCCCTGAACCTCCCGCCGAATGCCCTGGCGGGCATGCTCGACAAGCAGGGACGCGAATTCTATGATTTCGGCCTCAAATACGGTGAATTGACGCGCCAACTGCTGACGGCGCACCGGCGCATGGTCGGTCTGGTCGAAAGCAGGCACGCCACGGTGCAGCTGGACGGCGACCAGTTGGCGTTCGAGTCCGAAGCCGACGTGGCCGAGTTCAACCGCAATCTCGGCGAAGTCAATGGACTGGGAAAGACAATCAACGACCTGATCTACCAGCAGCGCCAGAAAGGCGCCCTGCGCAACATGGACCTGGGCGACGACATCACCCCCGCAACGCCGACACAGGGAAGCTAACGGTCCGGCGATCCGGCGGTCCGGCGGTCCAGCGTCCGGCGGTTTTCAGCTGCGTTCGTCCTTGTCCGCAGGGCCCTCGCCGATCCGCGGCAACTCGCTTGGCAGGCGCAGCCGTTTCTTCTTCTTGACCGTGGTCGAGATCTCCTGCGCCGGCTTGGTCGCGGGCGGGGGCGCGACGGGCAAGGGGAAGCCGAGGAAGGCCATGACGAAGAGGATCGGCAGCAGCAGATAGAAAAGCGGCCGCCGCCAGTTGAGTTCGTTTTTCAGCATGCCCGATAGATAAGCACGGGCACCGTCAATACAAGATGGTTGTATTAATTATTTGCAACGGCAGCGCAAGGGCTTACTTGGCGGCCCTGGGCGGGCGGCTCTGGATATACGCGAACAGGGCGCCCAGCGTCATGCGCTCGTCCCAGGTGTCCGGCGCCACGCCATAGCGGGCGCGCAGCTCGGCGGACAGAATTTCCAGTTCCAGCGCATCGGCCATCCACTTCGACGGATGCAGGGCGCGATAAATGCCCAGCAACTGGTCGTCGGGACGGAACTTCAGCTGGTCGATGTCGCGGAATGCGAAGGCATCGGTGAACAGGGAGAGGAATTCGCGGATTTGCTTCTTGGAAGCGGCAGGGAAAGCCCTGCGCCAGAGGCGGCCCTGGCAAGTGCGGGCACGGAAGGGGTTGGGGATGCTTCCTTTCGAGAGGACGGACCAGGCGACCGCCAGCAAGAGCAGGATTGCAACAATACTCATCGTCGTATGGCAGCGTTACTCATGCGGACGAGTCTAGCACGTCGCGCGGCGGCCGGCGCACGTTTGCGCGCCGCTTTTTCCGTTTCCAACACGACGTTTCCAACACGACTATATCGGTAGTCACTTGTCCGAAAAAAGGCCGCTTGCCGACGCCAAAAAGCCGCGCCGTCGATAGCCGGCTCAACGGCAAGAGGCCGGCTCGTGGTAAGCTTCGCGGCTACGCGCAATACGCCATCCCTGCTCGCACTCCCCACTTACACACAAGCAATACATGGATATTCTTCTCGCCATCAAGGCAATCATCATGGGCCTGGTCGAGGGCTTTACCGAGTTCCTGCCGATTTCTTCCACCGGTCACCTGATCCTCGCGGGCAGCCTGCTCGACTTCACGGGCGAGAAAGTAAAAGTCTTCGAAATCGCGATCCAGGCCGGCGCCATGCTGGCCGTGATCTGGGAATACCGTGCGCGCATCGCCAGCGTGCTGACGGGCCTGTTCTCCGAGCGCAAGCAACAGAAATTCGTCCTCAACCTGGTCGTCGCCTTCCTGCCGGCCGCGCTGCTCGGCCTGGTGTTCAGCAAGATGATCAAGGCGGAGCTGTTCAAGCCGGTGCCGGTGGCCATGGCCTTCATCATCGGCGCCTTCGTGATCCTGTGGGTCGAGCGCCGCCACAAGGCCACGCCCGCCGCCGCGCGCATCGAGACGGTGGACGACATGACGATCGTCGACGCCCTGAAAGTCGGCTGCGCCCAGGCCTTCGCCCTGATTCCCGGCACCAGCCGCTCGGGTGCGACCATCATCGGCGGGATGCTGTTCGGCCTGTCGCGCAAGGCGGCCACCGAATTCTCGTTCTTCCTCGCCATCCCGACGCTGCTGGCGGCGACGGTGTACTCGGTCTACAAGGAGCGGGCGCTGTTATCAAGCGCCGACCTGCCGATGTTCGGCATCGGCGGCCTGGCCGCCTTCGTCTCCGCTTTCCTGTGCGTGCGCTGGCTGTTGCGCTACATCAGCTCGCACGACTTCACGCTCTTCGCCTGGTACCGTATCGTGTTCGGCGTGATCGTCCTCGTCACCGCGCATTATGGGCTGGTGAACTGGGCGGAATGAAGCCGAAAGCGAATCCATGACTACCCAGCAACTCGACCAGGACCTGGAGGCGCGCGCGCTGCACCTGCTGCAGACCGTCTTCGGCTATCCCGCCTTCCGCGGGCAGCAGGCCGACATCGTCCAGCACGTTGCCAGCGGTGGCGATGCCCTGGTGCTGATGCCGACCGGCGGCGGCAAGTCGCTGTGCTACCAGATCCCGGCGCTGCTGCGCGACGGCGTCGGCGTGGTGGTCTCGCCACTGATCGCGCTGATGCAGGACCAGGTCGATGCGCTGGAAGAAGTCGGCGTGCGCGCCGCCTTCCTCAATTCGACCCAGACCTTCGAGGAAACGCTGCGCATCGAGCGCCTGGTGCGCACGGGCGAGATCGACCTGGTGTACGTGGCGCCCGAGCGCCTGATGACGCAGCGCTGCCTGGACCTGTTCCTCGATTCGCGCATCTCGCTGTTCGCCATCGACGAGGCCCACTGCGTCTCGCAATGGGGACACGATTTCCGGCCGGAATACATCCGCCTGTCGATCCTGCACGAGCAGTTTCCCGACGTGCCGCGCATCGCGCTCACGGCCACGGCCGACCAGCAGACGCGCGACGAAATCGCCCACCGCCTGCAACTCGACGATGCGCGCAAGTTCGTCTCGTCCTTCGACCGTCCGAACATCCGCTATGCGATCGTCGAAAAGACCACCGGCCGCAAGCAGCTGCTCGACTTCATTACTACGGAACACCCGGGCGACTCGGGCATCGTCTACTGCCTGTCGCGCAAGAAAGTCGAGGAAACGGCCGACTTCCTGAACGAAAACGGCATCCGCTCCCTGCCCTATCACGCCGGCATGGAATACGCCAAGCGCGCCGACCACCAGGCCCGTTTCCTGCGCGAAGAAAACATCGTGATGGTGGCGACGATTGCCTTCGGCATGGGCATCGACAAGCCGGACGTGCGTTTTGTGTGCCACCTGGACCTGCCGAAAAGTATCGAAGGCTATTACCAGGAAACGGGCCGCGCCGGCCGCGACGGCATGCCGGCCTCGGCCTGGATGGCCTATGGCTTGCAGGACGTGGTGCTGCAGCGCCGGATGATCGACGAGTCCGAAGCCGACGAAACGTTCAAACGCGTGCTGTCGGTGAAGCTCGATGCCATGCTGAGCCTGTGCGAAACGCTCAGTTGCCGGCGCATGCACTTGCTCGACTATTTCGGCGAGCGTTCCGGCCCCTGCGGCAATTGCGATACCTGCCTGATCCCGCCGGTGAGTTTCGATGCCACCGTGCCGGTGCAAAAGCTGCTGTCGGCCATCTACCGGGTCGACCAGCGCTTTGCCGCCGGCCACGTGATCGATGTGCTGCGCGGCGTGCAGACCGACCGCATCAGCCAGTGGCACCACGACAGCCTGTCGGTGTACGGTGTCGGCAGCGACCGCAGCGAGCAGGAGTGGCGCGCCATCGTGCGCCAGACCATCGCCCTCGGCCTGGTGACGGTCGACCACGAATCCTACCAGTCGCTGAAACTGACGGACGCCGCGCGCCCGGTCCTGAAGGGCGGCCAGAAAGTGCAGCTGCGCCAGTACCAGAAGCCCGTCAAGCCCAAGCGCGCCTTCTCGTCCTCGAAGGGCTACGAGGAGCTGGAGCTGTCGAAATCGGAACAGGCGCTGTTCGAGCGCCTGCGTTCCTGGCGCATGGGCGCCGCGCGCACCCACGGCGTGCCGGCCTATGTCGTGTTCCAGGACGCGACGCTGCGCGAGATCGCCAAGGTCAAGCCGGCCTCGCTCGAGCAGCTGCGCGGCGTGTCGGGTGTCGGCGAGAAGAAGCTGGTGTCGTATGGCGCCGAGATTGTCGCCATCATCAACGAGATGGTGTAAGGGCCGCGTTGTCCGTAGGGTAGGCGGCTCCACCCGACAATTGGCATCGACGCAACGCCAACGCCGCCTACGCGTTCAACCGGTACATGCACCACGCCGTCGCGGTTTGCAAACGCTCGTTCATGCACCACGCCTTCGCGATTTGCAAACGTTCGTTGAACGCGTGGGCGGCGCCAGCACCACAGTGCATCCAATCGCGCGGTGTTAGCCGCCCACCCTACGGAACACCAGATCCCACACCCCGTGCCCCAATTTGAGGCCACGGTTCTCGAACTTGGTCAGCGGCCGGTAGGCCGGCTGCGGTGCATAGCCCTCGGCCGTATTGACCAGCATCGGCTCGGCACCGAGCACTTCCAGCATCTGCACCGCGTAATCTTCCCAGTCGGTCGCCAGGTGGATATAGCCACCCGCCTTCAGCTTCCGGCACAGCAGCTGCACGAAGGGCGTCTGGATCAGGCGGCGCTTGTTGTGGCGCGCCTTGTGCCAGGGGTCGGGGAAGAAGATGTGCACGCCGTCGAGCGAGCCGTCGGCGATCATGTGGTTCAGCACCTCGAAGGCATCGTGCTGGATCAGGCGCAAATTCGTGATGCCCTGTTCGCCGATCTGCTTGAGCAGGCTGCCCACGCCCGGCGTGTGCACCTCGACGCCGATAAAGTCTTTCTCCGGCATCTGGCGCGCGATGTGCGCGGTGGTGTCGCCCATGCCGAAACCGATTTCCAGGATGACGGGCGCGGTGCGGCCGAAGGCAGCCGGGTAGTCGAGCATCTCTTTCTTGTACTCGACCAGGAACTGCGGCCCGAATTCCTCGAGCGCGCGCGCCTGCCCGGTCGACAGCCGGCCTGCGCGCGTGACGAAACTGCGGATGCGATGTTCGGTAGGGTCGTACAGCATCGTACGGGCTGGGCCGTTGGTTGGCTTCTCTTCGGACATGGAATCGGGGTGGAGGAAAGAACGGCGGCCATTATAGCCTAGCCCTTCCCCCCATGAGCCTGTTGGAGGGGCGCCGCCGTTGCAGGAAAGCACCGGTGTGTGATCAGAAAAGCAATTGCGCGATAATCGATCCATCCCAGCTTGACCCTGCCGAGGCGCTTCGAATGCATGCAACCAAACACCCGATCGCGATCGAAGACAATGTCGCGACCTTTCAATTGACTTCCTACCACTACGGCCAGCCCGGCAGGGGCAAGAAAGTGTATATCCAGGCCTCCCTGCACGCCGACGAGGTGCCGGCCATGCTGGTCGCGCACTTCCTGCGCCAGGAGCTCGAGCGGCTCGACGCCGAAGGCCGCGTCAAGGGAGAAATCATCCTGGTGCCGGCGGCCAACCCGATCGGCCTGTCGCAAACCATCCACGGTACCCCCTTCGGCCGCTACGATTTATCGAGCGGCGTGAACTTCAACCGCGCCTATAAACACGTGGCCGAAGACCTCAAACAATCGCTCGAAGGCAAGCTGGGGGAGGATGCCGCGGCGAACGTCGCCCTGATTCGCGCCCACGCCCGCCGCTCGCTGGAAACCTGGGAGCCGAAGACGAGTGGCGGTATTCTGAAGAAAACCCTGCTGTCGATGGCGATCGACGCCGACATCATGCTCGACCTGCATTGCGATAACGAAGCGGTGCTGCACATGTACGCCGGCGAGCCGCTGGCCGAACAGGTCGGGCCGCTGGCGGCGCTGCTGCAATCGCACGTGGTACTGCTGGCGCGCGAGTCGGGCGGCGAACCCTTCGACGAGGCCTGCAGCCGTCTGTGGTGGGACCTGGCCGAACACTTCGGACAGGGCGTGGCCATTCCTCCGGCCTGCGTTGCGGTGACGGTGGAACTGCGTGGCGAAAACGATGTCGACTATGGCCTGGCGCGGCCGGATGCCGGCGCCCTGCTGCAATACCTGGCGCGCGAAGGCGTGCTCGACCTGCCGCTGGAACCCCTGCCGGCACCCTTGTGCGCGCCGACGCCGCTGGAAGCGGTGGAACCCTTGTCGGCGCCCCACTCCGGCGTGCTGGTCTTCCTCAAGCGGCTGGGAGACCGGGTCGCGGCCGGTGAAGCGGTGGCCGAGATCGTCAATCCGGTGTCGGGCCAGGTGACGCCGGTCTGCCCGGAACACGCCGGCATCTTCTTCGCCAGCACCGCCCACCGCCACCTGCTGCGCGGCATGCACGTCTGCAAGATTGCGGGCGACACGGCATTCCGGGCCGGCAGTTTATTGAGTGCCCGTTAGCGCGGTGCCGCAGGCCGGCGATGCTGGCTTGCGGAATGCTCAGCCGACATGCTGCGATTCCACGTTCCGTGCGATCTCGGCGGCGCGAAGGCGCGCCAGCGCTTCCCGTTCGGCCAGCTCGGCCTGGCGCTGCTCGCGCGCATCCTTGCGGCGCATGTAGGCCACGTTCGCTATACAACTGACGAGCGCAGTCACGATGCCCGCCAGCACACTCCACTCCGCCAGGGTAAAGGAAGCCATGAGCGATCCGAGGGCGTCGATGGTGCGCGTCATATCAATATCAGGCAGCTTGCTCATGGTTTCCTCTCGCGTTGGCCCGTCAATACCCCCTGTGGGTGTTGACATAAGTTAAACTTAGTATAGTTATTCTATACATTGCGGTCAAGTTTTTCTATACTTTTGCGCTAGCTCCAAGTATGCTTGCGCCATGGAACTTAAGACGATGATTGCCAACTGGCTGAAAGAGGCCAGGAAAGAGGCCGGCCTGTCCGGGGAAGCGTTGGGCTCGAAGCTGGCCTTCGAGCTCGGCACGGCGCGCGGCCATACCAAGGCGAATATTTCCCATTGGGAGACGGAGAAGCACAGCCCCAACCTGCAGCAGTTGCTGGCCATTGCCAGGGTGACCGGCAAAAGCCTGCCGCCCGCCATCATCGCCGGCCTGCAGGGCGCGGACCCGGCCGCCCTCGCCCCTGGCGCGATGCGCGTGGTGGTACTCGATGCGAACGACGAGGCATTCGTGCAGGTGCCGATGGTGAAATTGCGCCTGTCCGCCGGCGTCACCGGCTTCCAGACCGAGCCCGAGCACCACGACGGCGGCACCGTCGGCATGCGCCGCGACTGGATCGAGCGTAAACGCCTCAACCCGACGCACCTGATCGCGATTCTCGTCAAGGGCGCCAGCATGGAGCCGACGCTGTACGAGGACGATATCGTCGTCATCAATACGGCCGACCGCAAGCCGGTGCAGGGCGAAGTGTTCGCCGTGAATTTCAACGGCGAACCGGTCGTCAAGCGCATGCAGAAGGATGGCGGCCGCTGGTGGCTGGCCTCGGACAACCCGGACCAGCGCACCTATTACCGCCGCGCCTGCGAAGGCGACAGCTGCCTCATCATCGGGCGTGTGGTGCGCAAGGAAAGCGACCGTATCTGATGAAAGTGCAGGTTACCGAATTCCCCTTCCATGGATCGTCCGCTGTCGTTGCCATCGTCGAATCGCGCTATACCCTGGGTGAGAACGGCAAGCCGGTATTGCGCCAAGTCGCCGCGCACTTCCCCGGGCGGCCCGTGATGCTGGTGTCGGTCGAGCCGAACGGCTTTCGCGCCTATGCGCCCTTCCAGACCGGGCAGCTGCTGGCCTTGCTGCAGCTGGAGGAGCTGAGGCTGCGCGAGATTGACCTGGCCGAGCCGCCGTCCGGAGACGATACGCCGCTGCCGTTCTGAAGTTTCTGCTGATAGCGGGATGCCAGGGTCGATTGTTTAACGTGAGGAAACTGCTAGACTTGTCATTTTTTTAACACCTCAGACACCATGCCCTTCGCCCGTACACTTGTCCGCTTCGTACCCGCGCTTCCGCTCTTTACAGCGAGCGCGAAGGCACGATTCCGGCCATGGACTGTTCTCGTCCTGGCCAACGCATTCTTCATTCCCCTTGCCAGCGGCGCCGCTGACCTGAAATGGGATCTGTCTTACCAGTCGGCCCTGCGTACGCATCCGATTGCCGAGAAGGAGTTCATGCATCACTGGCCGGCGCAACATCCGCAGCGCCCCATTCACCAGCGGCTGGCCGACTACAGCGGCGAAGCGATCGAGGCCTCCCTGCTCATCGAGAGTCCGGATAGCCATACCGGCGACGCCGTGGCGACCTGGTTCGTCAAGACGAAAACGACTGCCCAAAGCTGCCGGCTCTACAAGCAGCGCAACTGGCCATGCGAGCCGCTCGACCCGGCACGCACGGAAGCATTCATCCGCAAGGTCATGGATTTCGCGCCGCTGCGTTTGCCCGCCTCGATCGACAGCGCGCCCAGGTACGACAACGGCGAACTCCTCTCGTTCAATTACACAGGCTTCCTCAGCATTTACCTGCGCGGCCGAGTACTGCAAAGGCCACTCGCCGCACTGGAAATGAGCGAGACCGTGCTCGCGCCCGATGGCATGCGACAGGCCGATATCGGACGCCTCACCCATGCCATGGCCGAAGTGCTGCTGACCCCGGCCGAGTCCCGGAAACGGCAGGCCGAGATCGACCAGCATCTGCGCAGCATGGCCTATGTCGCGGCAATCCGCGCGGGCGATATCGACAAGGTCCGCCGCTTCCTCAGCCAGGGCGAGCCAATCGAGGACCGCGGGAACAGCGATTCGCCATCGATCGCCATCGCGGCCGAGAGCGGACACAGGGCCCTGGTCGACCTGTTCCTGCAGCGGGGAGCGCGGATCGACGCCAGCGAAAGCGCCGCGCTGAAAGGGGCAATCCGTGCGCGCAATGCCGAGATGGTCGAGTATCTGCTGTCCAGGGGTGCCAAACTCGAGCCGCCCAGGGATTCGCTCAACAGCTACGGCAGCGTGTACGAGACGCCGCTCGCGGTTGCGGTGGGTGTTGGGGACACGCGCATGGCGCAATTGCTGATCGACCGGGGCGCCAACGTGAATCCGCCCGAGGGCAGCAATCCGCTTGCCAAGGCCGCGTTGGGGTTCGACCTGCCGATGCTGGACCTGTTGGTCGCCAAAGGGGCGAAAGTAGACACCGTCCAGCCGGGGCTGGTACCGAGGGACAGCCTCCTGATGCAGTTGATGAGGTACAGCGGCGCGCTAGGCCGCTGGCCCGACGACGAGCAGCGACGGCAAGAGATTCTGGAAAAGGAAGCCAAGCTGGCGCCCGTCGTGCGCAAACTGGTCGCTGCCGGTGCCGATGTCAATTACACGGGGCCCGCCTGCCGCACCGCCTATGAGGAGGCGCGCTTTCGCAACAGCGAAAACATCATGCGCCTGTTGGGGGAGCTGGGTGCGGATCCGAAGATGCAGCAGGAATGCCTGGCCAAGCGCCGCAAGCAGCCTGATGGCGGGTAAGCTGGGGAAGAAGAGATAGCTGCCGTGTGCGGCAAAGGTGTGGAGCGGGTGAAGGGAATCGAACCCTCGTCGTAAGCTTGGGAAGCTTCTGCTCTACCATTGAGCTACACCCGCGACTCGTCGCATTCTACGCGAGTTTTCCCGGCATTGACAACCTTGCATCGGCCTTTGAGGGAGTGCAGGCCGCCCCGCCGGGAAGGCCCTCAGCAGGCCAGTTTCGCGTCGATGACCGGCTTGAAACCCTTCTTGTAGGCCACTTGCAGGATGTCGATGTCGTAGCGCCAGTTGGCCTCCACGATCACCGGGCCGTCCTCCAGCACGGCCACGTCCCAGCCCACCGTATGCAGCCCCTCGATCGAGGTGTGCGCCTTCTTCACCAGCTCGAGCACCTGCGGCCAGTGCGGCACCTGCACGCCGACGATCGAGGCGCCCGACTGCGGGTGGATCGGCACGTCCTTCATCGCCGGCCAGGTGCGCGACCTGGAGCCGATCGCCGTGATCATCTTGCCGGTCTCGACATCGACGCCGGCCACCAGGTTGCCGCTGGCGCCATGCGAGAAATTGTCGACATCGGATTCGCCGACGACGATGCGCACGGCGCCCGCAATGACTTCGATTTGCTCGGCCTTGCGGATGGTGACGACGCGGATGGTCGACAGCCCCTTCGACTGGGTGATGTTCTTGATGATGCCGTGGTTCACCAGCTTGGGCTGCACGATCAGGGCGCGCGTAAATTGCAGCGCCGCTTCGCAATAGCGCGCCAGGTCCTCGAAGGAACCGCTGTTGCCGCCGCTCCAGCGCACACCCGAGGGGGTGACGCTCAGCGAAAAGGTGCCCTTGCCGTGCGAGCCGTGGCTGGGCTTGACGAAGTATTCGCCGGGCACGAGCAGGCGCGCCAGGTCGCCTGGTGCCAGGATGTGGGGGATGCTGCTGCCTTCCGGCGCCGCCTTGGTGATCAGGGCAACGATGTGCGCCGTGGCGATGCCGTGGCCGGTGCAATGCTCGAAGAACTTGATCTTGTCGTCGGCCAGCTGGCGTGCTTCGACCGAAGTAACGGCGGCATAGCGTTTCTTGAGCGGCTCGTTATCGAGATAGTCGGACCAGGTGCGCTTCGGCACCTCGGCCAGGCTGTAGAGGGAAAAGAACTTGGCGCCCAGGCCGAGGTTGCGCCGCGCGTACATCGGGCCCCACAGCAGGTGCACGTCGGACAGGCGCCGGATCGATGAAATGGCATACAACTCCGCGCGCATGTACTGCGAGGCGACATCCAACACGTGTGACAGCTTCATCGTAATCCTTCCATTTCCTTGCATGCGGCGCTTTCCGCCTGATGATTGCTTGCGAGAACTTCGCAGCAGATTCGACGATGATGATAACGCATCAACCCGCTTTCACGTCGCGCGAAATGTTTTTTTGGCAAGGATTGCTAGTGGACGGTGGTGAGGCGGCATGCTGGCCGGGGCGGGCCAGCATGCGCGGTCGTTCGAACGGTGACAATCCGCCCCGGGCAGCATGGCTGCCCGGCCTTATTTCGGCGGCTCGACCGTATAGCCGCGCGCCTGCAGTGTTGCTATGACGCCATGCGGGTGCAGGATTTCCTTGATGTGTACGACCGTGAAGGTGCTGGCGTTCGTGGCGAGCGCCTTTTCCGCAGCCGCCACCCACTGCTCGGCGGCGCGCGCGTGCATGTCCTTCAGCTCGGGTTGCAAGGTCGCGACCGAACTGGTTCCGAGGGCATTGCTGCAGGCCGCAGTGCGGTCGGCAAAGCTCAGCTTGCGGATCTCGTCGAGGTCGCCGACCGCCCAGGCGTTGGCACGGGTACGCATCACGTCGACGTCCGTGTCCAGGCTGTCGATGGTCCTGGCCAGGCAAGGCACGTCGTCCATGCTGGACTTCTTGAACTCGCGCAGCGCCTTGACCGGCTGCTTGATCGTCACGTGGTAGCTGGCATCGGTGAATTTCAGGTGGTGTTTTTCGGCCAGCTCGCCGATTCGTTTGCGTACTTCATCCCCGCGCGACAGGCCGGCGTGGCGCAATGCGCGGCTGTACAGTTCGTCGGCGACAAAGGAAGGCCGTTCACGCTCGACGCCCTGATCGCCCGCGAAATATTTTTCCTTCAGGGGCAGCCAGCGCGCATACAACTCGGGCGGCAGGATGTCCCTGAGCTCGCGGCCATCGGGATTTTTCTTGGCGCCGATCAGGAAAGGCAAGGCCGCCACCCCGCTCCAGCCGACGTCGACGCTCACCTCCGGCGGCTTCAGGTATTCCTGGGAGTGCGCGATGATCCTTTCGACCGCGCGCGATTGCCATTCCATCTTGGCCGGCAAGGGCGAATAGGTGCCGAACACCCATAGCACATGCTCGCCCTTCGACACCTTCCACAAGCCCGGACCCGGGCGGCTGCCCGAGACGAGCACGGTCTGGGGCAGGGCCTCGCCGTTTCTCGAGGGTCGGGGCGGCGGCCGGGCTTGCCTGGTTTGCCGCAGGTGCCAGCGCCGCCGGCGTACTGCCGGCCTCGCTCTGCGCCCGGGCCGGCAGGGCCAGCAAGCACAGGACCAGTACGGCCGAGGTGCGTTTCGCCATCGCGGGCCTCATTTCGGCGCCTCCACCGTATAGCCTTTCGCCTGGAGTGTCGCGATGATGCCCTTTGGATCGAGGATATCCTTGATGTGCACCATGGCGAACGTGCTGGTATTGGCCGCCAGCGCTTTCTCGGCGGCGGCAAGCCAGGAGTCCGATGCCTGTTGCGTCAGGGTGTGCAATTCGGGCTGATTCTTTGCCAGGGAACTGCTGAGGACGGCCTGCTTGCAGGCTGCCCGGTCGCCATAGTTCAGCTTGCGAATGTTTTCGATCTCACCCGTCGCCCAGGCATTGGCCAGCTCGCGCGTAGCGCCGAGTTCGCTTTCAAGGCGCTCCATGGTCTTGGCCAGGCAGGGCACGTCGTCCATCGCCGACTTCTTGAAGTCGCGCACGGCCTTGCCCGGATCCTTGATCTTGATTTCGACCGTCGGGTCGCTCACTTTCAGCTTGTGCTTCTTGACGAGCCCCTCGATGGTCTTTTCCACCTCGGTGCCGCGGGTCAGGCCCGCCTCCTTGAGCGCACGGTTCGACAACTCGAAGGCCACGAACGAAGGGCGTTCACGCTCGATGCCGCTGTCGTTGCCAAAATACTTTTGTTTCAGCGGTTGCCAGCGGGCATAGACGTCGGGCGGCAGCAAATCCTTCAGCTCGGCGCCATCGGGATTTTTCTTGACGCCGATCAGGAAGGGCAAGGCCGTGATGGCGCCCCAGCCGACACCGATCTGCGCCAATGGCGGCTTCAGGTATTCCTGGGAACCGGCGATGGCTTTCTCGACATTGCGCGAGCGCCACTCCATTTTCTCGGGCAAGGGCGTGTAGACGCCGAATACCCACATCATGTGATCGCCCTTCGACACCTTCCACAGGCCCGGACCCGGTCGCGCGCCGGAAACGAGCACGGTCTGGGGCGCCTCCTCGACAATCTCGGTCACCGCTGCCGGCGCGGCCCCTACTGGCTCGGGCGCGGCCGTTGCCGTCTGGGGCGCAGTCTCGGCCGTGGCCTGCGACCATGCCGGCAGGCTCAGGGAACAGAGAATCAATGCGGGCAAAACGCGTTGCAACATCGTGACATCCCTTCTGGTAATCGTTGTTGAAGCTATTAGGGGGATTGTCTTTGCATTAAGCAAGATAAGCAAGAAACAAGATGTTACAAGAGCCATATGCATGCCGGGCATCTGCGGAGATCACGGGCGTGCGGGATGCCTGTTGCGTGTCGCCCAAGCGTGTCGCCGCCGCAGAAGCAGCCCTGGGGCAGGTTTGCGATCATGAAGGACCCCGAGGCAATCAGTTCGTGCTGTCCTCGTCCTGACTTGCTGAGCTTGATTCGCGGCAGGCGATGACAGGACGGCCACCAGCGTGATCGAACAGGCATCGCCGGCGTGATGGAGCCGGCAAGAAGCTTGCGATTTTACTGCTTTGCGGCAAAATATTTCCGTACGTCCATCAAGATCCGGCGCAGCCGACCGTTATTCAGACTGATACCGCGCTCATCGCGCCTGCATTTTCCCACCGGATCCGTCATGAAAATCGTCGCTGTCCTCGCCCTCGCCTGCGCTTCGCTGCTGTCCGCCTGCGGCACCCTGCCTTCCATGGCGCACCAGGCGCCCGCTCACCAACCTGTCCTCGTCACGCTGCACGCAACCGGCTACGGCGCCGTCAACACGGCCGCCTGCGAAGGCCAGTGCGACCGTGTGTCGCCGACCCAGCGCAAGCTGCTGGCCATGCGCGCCGCGCGCCTGGACGCCTACCGCGCCATGGCCGAACAGGTCTATGGCCTGCGCATCGAAGGCGGCAGCACGGTTGGCTCGATGGCGCTCAAGGACGATAGTTTCAAGGTGTATATTGACGCCTTCATCCGTGGCGCGCGCGTGACCAAGGTTACCCAGCGCGAAGACGGCAGCTACGAGACGAGCGTGGAGATGGATTTCGACACCAATGCGGCCCCCTCCCAAGCCCGGGTTGCCAGCCCCGCTCCGGCGGTGGCCAAGGCCGCCCGCACCATGGTGGGAGGCGCCGGCCCCGGCGCCGCCTATGGCGCGTCGTTCTACCATGCCCAGTAAGGCCTTCGCCTTCTTTCGCGCCGCGCTGGCGGCAATCCTCGTGCCCCTGCTGCTGGCCGCGAGCGCACTGCCCGCTTTCTCCGCCCCGATCGAAGCCGAAGGCGTCGCCGCCATCGCCGAAGGCGGCGTGGCGAAAGCTCGCCAGAATGCCATTCGCGACGCCCTCGAGCAGCTCGGGCTGCGCAGTGCCGCGCGCGTGGAAGTCGCCGCCGGCGCCAGCAGCCGCGGCACCTCGTTCGACAGCAGCCGCGTCCAGCCGGCCGCGGAATTCGACCGCTACAGCGTCCTGCGCGAGTGGCAGACGGGCCAGCTGCTGCACGTGCGCATCGCGGTGAAGGAAGAAGACGCGCGCCCGCGCGGCAGCGTCAACCTCGCCTACAGGAAGAAACTCGTCGTCACGCCCTTCCACTTGCGCAGCTCACCCCAGCTCGACGACATCGACGGCATCGCCACCCGCCTGCCCCAGGAGCTGCTGCGCCGCATGACGGCATCGGGCAGGTTCCTCGGCAAGGCCAGTCCCTATGTCGTGTCGCCCGGCGCCAGCGGCCCGGCTGCCGACACGGCGGCGGTGCGCCGCATCGCGACCATGCACGAGAGCCAGTTCGTCATCTCGGGCGAGATCGTCGACGCCAGCCGTTTCGAGCAGCCGGCCTATTACGGCCTGTGGAAGCGCCGCGCGCGCCGCATCGAGATCGCCTTCTTCGTGCACGACGGCCTGACCGGCACCCTGCTGGCGCGCCATACGGCGGTGACCGAGCAGCCCGGCGAAGGGACGGTCGGGCGCGACAAGCCGTTCGGCAGCGCCAGCTTCGCCGCCACGCCGTTTGGCGGCGCCATCCTGCGCGCGCTCGACGAAGGCATCGCCGCCATCGCCGCCGACCTCGCTCCCCTGCCCTTCATGGCCAAGGTGGTGCAGGTGCAGGGCGAGCGCATCTTCATCGACGCCGGCAGCACCTCGTCGGTGGCGCCGGGCGACCAGTTGGTCGTCTATCGTGCCGACACGCGCCAGCAGGTGTACGGCGCCGATCCCCTGGTGCCGCTCGGGACCGTGGAAACGCCGGTCGGCACCGTGACGATCGTGCAGGTGCAGCCGGGGTTTGCGATCGGGACGGTGACGCCGCCGGCGGCAGCCAGGCAGGTCAGCGCGGGGGATATGGTGCGCTTCGATGTGGCGGTGATGCCGGGGCGGTAAGCGGTTGCGATGTCTGCCAAACCGCAACGCCGGCTTGACGTAGGGTGGGGTCTTGACCCCACGCGGTATAGCACGCCTGCCCGTCGAAACGGCGGTAACACTGATTCGATCGAACCGACATCACATCTATGCGGCTCGCGATGCGTTCAGGTGGACGCAACCGTGCTATACCGCGTGGGCACAGAGTGCCCACCCTGCGAAGATCGCCAGTGCCATACCGCGTGGGGTCAGGACCCTCGCCGGGCGCCCCCTGTAGGGTGGGCACCTGTGCCCGCGCGGAATGGCACCTTCGCATATCGAGATGCAAGCCCTGGGATGCAACCGTGCCATAGCGGGGGAATCAAGACCCACCCTGGGCCGCCGGCTCTTCCGGCTGCCGCTCCAGCAACTGCTGCGCCAGTTTTAAGCCCTCGACCATCACGTTGAACGCCTGGTGCCGGGTTTCCTCGTCCGGCACGCGCAGGATGTACGAGGGGTGGTAGACCGTGACGACCCAGCGCCCCTCGTGCTCGATTGCCTTGCCGAGCATGTCTCCCAGCTTCGCCTTGCCATCGCGCAGGACCGATTTCAGGGCCGTGGCACCCAGGGCCACGATCACCTTCGGCTTGACGGCCGCCAGTTCCTTCTCCAGCCAGTAATGGCAGGCCTCGACTTCGCGCTGGGCGGGCGTCTTGTGCAGGCGCCGCTTGCCGCGCGGTTCCCACTTGAAGTGTTTCACCGCATTGGTCAGATAAATCGTGCGGCGCTCGAGTTGCGCCGCCTCGAACACACGGTCGAGCAGCTTGCCGGCCGGGCCGACAAAGGCTTCGCCGGCCAGGTCTTCCTGGTCGCCGGGCTGCTCGCCCACCAGCATGATGGGCGCCTTCTTCGGCCCGGCTCCCGGCACGGCCTGGGTAGCGAACTGCCACAGCTCGCAGCGCCGGCATTCGTCCAGTTTCGATGGCTGCTGGCGCTCCGGTTGCGCGTCGAGTGGCGCGATCGGGATGGTGGCGCCGCTCTTGCGGCCCACCGCCTGCGCCTGGCCCGTGCTGCGCGCACCCAGTTCGGCATTACTCACCATGGCAGGCACGATCGCGCCCTCCGGCAGGTTCTTCCAGAAACGCGACGGGATATGGCTTTGCAGCAGCTGCGCATTCACGCGCGCGGGATTGAAGATGCTGCGGTAATAGGTGAGCCAGAGCGCTTCGCCGGTATCAATCAGGTCGGCCGCGCTGCTCATCAAGGGACCGGTGTGGTGCAGCGTGGCGCCATCCCACATCACGCTGGCGTCGGGGGTACCGATCATCCAGGTGACGCCGCCCATGCGGTTTTTGAAATGCTCGGCAACCCGCGGCAGGACGTCGTGGCGCGGTTCGAACCAGGCGGCAAATTGCGGCGGGCCCGCATCCAGGGGCCGTTCGCGGAATCGGATGTAAGCATGCATGTCGTGCTCCTCGCGGCGCACCGCCTTTACCATGCCATGCAGGCGTGCGCCGTCGGCATCGGCCGGCGACTGCACGTCGTGCTCGCCGTGGGTCCAGCGCCAGATGACCCGGTACAGGAAGGCCCAGCGGTCGGGCACGCGGCAGCAGGCGGCCGACTCCAGCATGTCCATGAAGGCGCGCGGGATGCGTGGTTGATGGGGCGGTGCCGGTTTCGGGGACTGTCCCCGGCAGGAACATTATCGGCAGAAGCGGCCGCGTCCGGCGCACCCGAGGCGTCGTCGCCAGGAAGGTCGGCAAAGAGGTCGGCGGCCGCGCCGCCGGGTTCGCTCCAGGTGACCAGTTCCGGTGCCACGCCGTGCATCAACAGGTCGCGCGCGGCGGCGCGCCATTCGGCAAAATTAGCGACGGTCAGCGGCCGCCCGGCGCTCACCGCGGCAAGCCTTGCAGCTGCGGCGGCGCCCGCCGGGTTCATGCCGCCTGCAGTTCCGGCCACAGGTTCATCTGCTCCTGCGGCGCGCCCGGTGGCGCCGCAGCAGGTCGGAACTGGCGAGACCCTGCGCCGGCTTGTAGTCGGCCGTGACGACGAAGGGCGCGATCTTCTTCATGCTGCAACGCAGGCGCGACAGATCTTCCCAGCGCACCCGGCGCAGGCGCCGCAGTTCGACGATGCGCTTGGCGTTGCGCAGGCCGATGCCGGGCACGCGCGCGATCATCTCGGCCTCGGCGCGGTTCAGGTCCATCGGAAAGTGGTCGCGGTTCGACAATGCCCAGGCCAGTTTCGGATCAACATCCAGCGCAAGGTTGCCGGCCTGCGGCATCAACTCGCCGGCGGTAAAGCCATAGCTGCGCAGCAGGAAGTCGGCCTGGTACAGGCGGTGCTCGCGCAAGAGCGGCGGCGGCGCCAGCGGCACGCTTTTCGGGCTCTGCGGGATCGGGCTGAAAGCCGAGTAGTACACGCGTTTCAGTTTATAACTGCCGTACAGGGTTTCGGCCGTGTTCAGGATGGTTTGATCGTCGCTGGCGTCGGCGCCGACGATCATCTGCGTGCTCTGCCCGGCCGGCGCGAACGATGGCGCTTTCGGCTCCTCGGCCTTTTCGTCGAGCTTGCGGCGGATGGAACCCATCGCCAGCTTGATGGTATGCACGTTCTTTTCTGGCGCGAGGCGGGTGACGCTGTCGTGGGTGGGCAGCTCGATGTTCACCGACAGGCGGTCGGCATAGCGGCCGGCCTCGGCGATGAGCAGCGGGTCGGCATCTGGAATGGTTTTCAGGTGAATATAGCCCCTGAAATTGTGCACCTCGCGCAACTGGCGCGCCACGGCGACGAGCTGCTCCATCGTGTAGTCGCTCGACTGGATGATGCCGGAACTGAGGAACAAGCCGTCGATGTAGTTGCGCAGGTAAAAGTCGTGGGTGAGCTTCACCACTTCCTCGACCGAAAAGCGCGCACGCGGCACGTTCGAGGTACGGCGGTTGACGCAGTACTGGCAGTCGTAGATGCAGAAATTGGTGAGCAGGATCTTCAGCAGCGACACGCAGCGGCCATCCGGCGTGTAGCTGTGACAGATGCCCATGCCGGTGGTGGCGCCGATACCGCCGTCGCTGCCGTCGGATGCACGTTTCGGGGCACCGCTGCTGGCGCAGGAGGCGTCGTACTTGGCGGCGTCCGCCAGGATTTCGAGCTTGTCGGAAAGTTTCATCGGAGTGGAGAAACTGTATGGGCGTACAGTATATACCACTCGCTGTACCGACGTCGCGCGGGTGCTTGCAGGTGTTGCGGGGCAGGTACGCGATCGAATTTCCAGACGCCAGCTTTTATTCGCACAGGGTAGCGCGCTCTTTTTCCGGTGATCGTGTTGCAAAAATGAAATTTATAGAAAATAAGCTGCCAATTTGCAATAAAATAACAATAACGAAGTGCAACACGGTTCAAGGACACACATGCACCTTAGGCAAGTTCACCTATTATTTTCGGAGATTCCATGTTTTCAATTCCACGCACCCTGGCCTTCCTTGCTGCGCTGACGATGGCCACGGGCTGCTCGGTCATGCATCCGGTGGCTGACGACTACAGCCAATACCTCGCCAAGAACGCGGGCGAGAGCAAGTTCCAGACGGTCAAGGCGGCCGATCAATACTACCTGCCGCCGGCCACCCAGAACCACCACTACGAGTTCCGCGCGGCGACGACCGGTTATGCCAATGTCTGGGTGATGGAATTCGGCAAGGTGCTCGACGCAACGATGCAATCGAAGGATGCCACCGCCGCCTTCGGCAGCCTGGCCAAGGCCAGCACGGAAACCCAGGGTAGCGGCAACACGCTCGTTTTCGAGCTGCAGAACTACACTTTCGACGACTTCGCCGCCCACGTCACGCTGGCCATCAGCGTAAAGAACGCGCAAGGCGAAGTCTTCAAGCAGACCTATACGGCCCACGGCAAGTCGCAGGGTGGAAAAATGTTCCTGGCCGGCGCCTTCGGCATGAAGAATGCCGTCCAGCAGTCGACCAAGCTGGCGACGGACGAGATCATCGGCAAGTTCATCCGCGACCTGAAGGCATCGGGCAAGCTGGCTGCGGCCACGCAGGGCTGAGCCAAAGACCCGGGAAGGCCGGCCACCCGGCCTTCCCGCACGCACGCCGCACACACGCCTCGCCGGCGGCAGATCCCCAACCTATATCGACGTCAACCATGACATCGAATCAGGCAGCAATTCGACAGGCCAGCACATGATGATCGTCCCCGATTACTGGGCCGAAGCAAGCGCCCACTATCGCCGCAAAGGCAAGCAGGTCACGATCAGGCGTTTCGGCTGGTCCGACGCCAGCTTGGCAGACGCACAACGGAACGCGCAGGCGCGCGTAGCCGAAGCACTTGCCCGCGCCGTCTCCGGCGAACCGTTGCCGCGGCGCGAGCGCAAAGTGCCTTACAACGGCGGCAACGGGCTGCCGATCCGGGAGGAAGTGGTTGAGCGCTTCGGCGAGACCGTCATTACCCGCAATTCGTATGGCGCCCGCTGCCTCAATACCCCCGGAGTACTGTTTGCCGATATCGATTTCTCCGACGCTCCCGGAGGGCGCACGATCAAGGGCACTGCGCTGTTCCTGCTTGCAGCCATTGCCGTCGGGGTGGGACTGCTGGCAGCGGCCGGCAAGAGCCTCGGCACCCTCTGCGCAGCGGGTGTGCTCGGTGCGCTGCTGGCCCTGTTGCTTGCGTACCCGGTTGCGCAGCTTATCCACCGCACAGTGGTTCGGGCCAAGGGGGGACCGGAGGCAATCGCCCGCGCGAATGTCGTGCGCTTCCTGGGCACGCGTCCCGACTGGCTGGTGCATCTCTACCGCACGCCCGCCGGCTTGCGCCTGCTCGCCACCCACCGGCTGTTCGATCCGCTGGAAGCCGAAGTCGCCGAATGCTTTCGGGCATTGGGCACCGACCCGGTGTACGTGTCCATGTGTCTGAACCAGCACTGCTTCCGGGCACGTGTATCGGCCAAACCATGGCGCATCGGCATCGGGGGCCATCTCAAGCCACGGCCCGGCACCTGGCCGGTCGCGCCCGAGCGGCTGCCGCAGCGACGCGAATGGCTGGAACGCTACGACCGCGCCGCCGCGGGCTTTGCCGCCTGCCGCTTCATCGAGTCGATCGGCAAGGGCGTGAGCCTACCTGCCGCGCAAGCGGTGCAAGCGCTGCACGATGAACTGTGCCAGGCCCGTTCCAAGCTGCCCATTGCCTGAACCGGGCTATTGCATCGGCTGGCGCAACAGGTGCCGGAGGCGGCCGGACTGACGCTGCCGCCCAGGCGCTTCTGCCGCCCCCGTGCCGCATGCGGCTTCCCTTCTTCGCATCCACAGGTTCGCCACCGGGCGCGGCATCGTTCCGGCTAGCCGGCCTGCCCCAGGCGCTCCTGTACCCGCTCCCACTCCTGCACAGCCATCCGCGCCACGACCCGCTTCAGGTAGGCTCCCGCCCCCGGCACGCCTGCATCAGCCGCACTTGCCAGCCAGCCGTAAGCCTCGACCGGGTCGCGCGCCGTGCCCTGCCCCGTCGCACACATCACCCCGACATTGAACCGGGCACGCGCATGGCCCCGGCGCGCGGCGCATGCGTACCAGTGAAAGGCGGCCACGTAATCGCGCGCCACGCCATGGGCGCTGTCGTAACGCAGGCCAAGCGCGAACTGGGCCGGCGCATGGCCGCCCTCGGCCGCGCGCAGGTACCAGCGCACCGCCTCGAACGGATCGGCGGTCCCGTCGCGTTCGAGCAGCACGCCCACCATGTGCTGCGCCGGCGCGTAGTCCTGCTCGGCCGCGCGCCGGTACCAGTGCAAGGCCTGCACCGCGTCCACGGGCACGCCGCTGCCGGATTCGAAACGCAGGCCGAGGTCGAACTGGGCGCGCAGGTGGCCCTGTTCGGCCGCGCGCAGGTAGCAGGCGGCCGCCTGGGCCGGATCGTGCGCGACGCCCTTGCCGGCATCGTGGAGCTGGCCCGGTGGTAATGCGCGGCCGGCAAATCCCGGGCCGCGGCCCGGCGATACCAGTGCGCTGCCTGCGCCGCGTCGCGTTCGACGCCCTGCCCGTGCTCGTAGCGCAGGCCCGGGTTGTCCTGGGCCGCCGCATGGCCCCTGTTCGGCCGCGCGCCGGTACCAGCGCAGCGCCGCCGCCTCGTCGCGTGGCACGCCGCTGCCGCTGTCGTGGATCAGCGCAAGGTTGAACTGCGAGCTGGCATGTCCCTGTTCGGCGGCGCGTTCGTACCAATGAATCGCCTGCAGGCTGTCCTGCGCCAGGTCTTGCCCCCTTGTCGTAGCGCAGCGCGAGGTTGAACTGGGCCGGGGCATGGCCCTGGCCGGCGGCGCGGCGCAGCCATTCGATCGCCTGGGCGGGATCCCGGGCCATGCCCGGCCGCTGTCGTAGCGCAGCGCCAGCGCGAACTGCGCACGCGCATAACCCTGCTCGGCGGCGCGCCGGTACCAGCCCAGTGCCACATCGAGGTCCTGGGCCACGCCCTTGCCGCCTTCGTACATCATGCCCCGGGTTGTGCTGGGCGCCGGCGTCGCCGCGCGCGGCCGCCTGGCCGAACCAGTGCAGCGCCTGCTGGATGTCGACGCGGGTGCCCTGGCCCTTGGCGTGCATCCAGCCCAGGTTGTACTGGGCCTGCACATAGCCCTGCTCGGCCGCGCAGCCATACCAGTAGCGCGCCTGCTCCAGGTCCTGCGGCACGCCCTGTCCCTTCTGGTACATGAGGCCGAGGTTGTACTGGGCCTGCTCGAAGCCCGCGCTGGCCGCCATGCGGTACCAGGCGACCGCCAGTTCGTCGCTCCGCTCGACGCCCTGGCCATTCACGTACATGAAGCCCGGGCTGTGCTGGGCGCTGGCGACGCCGCGTTCGGCCAGGGCCTTCAGGCGTGCGAACTCGGCGCGCTGGAAGGCGGCCTTGTCACGGTTCCCGGCGCCTGTGTCAGGCACGGTGGCGGCGTCCATCGACGGCTCAGGCGCTCAGTGCGCGGACTTCCGCGGCGCCGGCGTTCGCCCCTGCGCGCGCAGCACGCCGATGAAACTGGTCAGCGAGATCGGGCGGTGGAACAGGTAGCCCTGCATGGTCTCGCAGCCGTTGGCGCGCAGGTAGTCGGCCTGGATTTCGGTCTCGACGCCCTCGGCGATCAGGTGCAGGCCGAGCCCGCGCGCGATCGAGATGATCGCCAGGATCACCGGATAGTGGCCGTCCGCGTCATGGATCTCCTTGACGAAGGACTGGTCGATCTTCATCGTGTGGATCGGGAAGCGGTGCAGGTAGGACAGCGAGGAATATCCCGTGCCGAAGTCGTCGATCGCCACCGACACGCCCAGCTGGCACAGTTTGTTCAGCTGCTCGATCGCGTACTGCGGGTTGCGGATGCAGATGTTCTCGGTGATCTCGACCTCGATCTGGCCAGGGGAAATCCCGTAGCGCACCAGCGCATCGCGCATCTTCTCGAAAAAGTCGCCGCGATCGAGGTATTGCGGCGACAGGTTCAGCGACAGGCGCACCGCCTGGCCACTCACCAGATTCCATTGCAGCATGTCGCGGCACAGGGCGACGATCATCCAGTCCGAGATCGGCAGCATCAGGCCGTTCTCTTCGGCGAAGGGTAAAAATTCGCCGGCCGACAGCAGGCCGCGGGTCGGGTGGTTCCAGCGCATCAGCGCCTCGGCGCCGATGATGCGGCCGCTGCCCGAGTCGATCTGCGGCTGGTAGTACATCTCCAGTTCGCCATGCTCGAGCGCGCGGCGCAGCGACTGCTCGAGCGCGATCTTCTGGTGCGACACGTCGAGCATCGAGTCGTGATAGAAGCTGTGACCGTTCTTGCCCAGCGCCTTGACCTGGTACATGGCGATGTCGGCGTGGCGCAGCAGCTCGTCGATCGATTCGCCGTCGCCGGGATAGATGGCGATGCCGATCGAGGCCGAGATGTGCACCTCGTGGCCATCGAGATCGAACGGACGCTGCAGGCTTTCCAGGAATTTGTCGGCGATGATGCGGGCGTCGTCGCGGTCGCGCAGTTCCGGCAGCACGATGGTGAATTCGTCGCCGCCCTGGCGCGCGATGGTATCGCCCTTGCGCAGGCATCCCTTCAGGCGCAGCGCGGCCTGCTGCAGCAGCTCGTCGCCTTTGACATGGCCGAGGGTGTCGTTCACCAGCTTGAAGCGGTCGAGGTCGATGAACATGACCGCGAGCTCGGTCTGCTTGCGCTTGGCCTGGATTACGGCCAGGCCCAGGCGGTCCTTGAACAGGATGCGGTTCGGCAGGTCGGTCAGGATGTCGTGGTAGGCCTGGTAGGAGATGACTTCCTCGGCGCGCTTCCTGTCGGTGATGTCGCGCGCCACGCCATAGGTGCCGAAGAACTCGAGCTTCTTCACCTCGCTGTCGGGCACGTGCATGCCGATCGAGTTCAGCGAGATCGTCATCAGCGTGTTGTTGAAGGTGCGGTCACCGCCGCTACTGCGGGCACCGCGGCACTTCAGGCGCAGCTCGACGTTGCGCGAGGCGCGTTCGTCGACCCTTCTCTCGTTGAACACGTAGCGCGCGCGCTCCAGGTCTTCCTCGTGCACCAGGATCGAGTAGTGCTTGCCGATCAGTTCATCGCGCGTAAAGCCCAGCAGCTGGTAGGCGCGGTCGTTCACGAAGGTGAAGCGGCCTTCGTGGTTCAGCGTGTAGATGATGTCCGGCGAGCTGTCCACCAGGTAGCGGTACATCTTTTCGGAGTTCTCGAGCTGCTGCGCGATGCGGGTGTTGTCAAGGGCCAGGCGGCGCTGCCGCAGCGCGTTGCCGACCGTTTTGAGCAGTTCCTCGCGGCTGTAGGGCTTGCGCAGGTAGTCGTAGGCACCGCGTTTCAGGGCGCCGATGGCAGCGTCGATGCCGACTTCGCCGCTCATGACGATGACGTCGGCGCCGACGCCGCGCTCGTTCATGAAGTCCATGATCTCGTGGCCGCCGATGTCGGGCAGGCGCAGGTCGAGCAGGACCAGGTCGAAACGGCTGCGCGACAGGTGGGCGATCGCCTCGGTACCGGAGCCGGCGGTCGTCAGGTGGAAGCCGCGGCCCTTCAGCAGTTCGTGGAGCGAGGCGAGCAGGCGCGGCTCGTCGTCGACCAGCAGCAGGCGTGCTTCGTTTCCGGAATCAAGCTGCCCGCTGGCGCTACCCGGGTCGCCGCTGGCGGAATAAACGTTCATCATGACCTTATACAGAACCCAGCGCGCGCGTGGACAGGGCCGGCGCGCCGCTTGCGCCGGACGGTGCCGGCAGCAGAATGTCAAATGCAGTGCCGTTCCTGCCGCTGCGGCAGGCAATATGGCCGTTCAGTTTCGTGACCAGGCCGTGCACGATCGCCAGGCCGCGGCCGCGGTGCGCGCCCTCCTTGGTGCTTTGCACCGCCGAGAACAGCTTGGCCATCACCTCGGGCGGCAAGCCCGGCCCCGTGTCGGTGACGGCCAGTTCCACGTACAGCTTGCGCTCGCGGTGCACCTGGCCGCGGTTGACGATGGCGATGCGTCCGCCGCCGGGCGCCAGCGCCTCGACCGCGTTCTTCACCAGGTTCACCAGGATCTGCTTGAGCAGGTCGGGATCGCCCTCGGCCAGGCGCGCGCCTTCATCCAACTCGGTGGCGATATCGACATTGGCCGGCACGAACTGGCCGGCACGGAACAGGCGCACGACATCGCCGGCGACGGTCGCCACGTCGATGACGCGCGCGTTGGCCGCTTGCGGCTTCAGTTCCGCCAGGCCCTGGACCAGCTGGCCGACGCGGTCGATTTCCTCGTTCAGCACCGACATCTCGGTGGCTACCGGTTCCTGGCGTTCCAGCTTGCTGTCGAGGACACTGAGGTAGTTCTTGATGATCGCCAGCGGGTTGTTCACCTCGTGCAGCAGGCGGCGCGAGGCTTCGCGGTATTCCTCGGCCACGCTGGCCAGCTGGCGCCGCGCCTGGCCGTGTTCCAGCAGCGCCGTCTCGAGCGCGCTGGCGGCCTGCACGCCGAAGGACTGCAGGAAGCGTTCGCGCTTCTGGCAGACCGGCACCTGCCAGGCGGCCACGCCGCCCACCATCACGCCCGGGCAGCGCCCTCCCGCCACCAGCGGCAGGCACACCATGCTGTCGGTGCCGAGCATGCGCAGCAGCTGTTCCTCGGCCAGGCCGAGCGGCGCGCCCTCGCGTCCGATGTACGCGATGCGGCGTGCCTGCGCCGCCGCGGCGATCTGGCCGCCCTTGGCCAGCGCCAGCGGAATGGCGAATTCGGCGATGCGCGCATTGTGGCCGCCTGGCGCGCCGACCAGCATCTGCCCGGTCGGATCCTGCAGCAGGACGACGGTATTGTCGAAGTCGAACAGGACGCGCGCCGAACGCACCATCGCCTCCAGCAGGCCCGCCTCGCTTTCCTGGCGCGCCAGGGTCCGGCCCACTTCCGACACCAGCATCATGCTCTGCATCTCGTCAAGCAGGCGCTGCTGGACCGGGTCCGGCGCCGGCGCCAGCGCCTGCGGCGCGGGAATATCGTCGGCGCCAAGCAGGTCGATGCCCGGTGGGCGGCCGCCTTGTCGACCTGGCGCGCGGCGGTGGCCAGCACCTCGTCGATCTCGCCGGCAGGAAGGCCGCACAGCGCCGCGCCATCGCGCAGCGCCTCGAGGTCGTCCGGATGGCTCGACATCAGGTGCGCCAGGCGCACGATGCGGATCAGGGGATGGGCCGCTTCCAGGCGCTCGCTCGACTCGTGGTGGTACAGCACGGCGTCGGCCAGGAAGGAATCGAGCTGCCAGCGTTCGATCAGCCAGGCGCCGGCTTCGGCATGGGTGATCTGCAGCGTGCGCTGCTCGACGGCGCACAGGTCTTCGTCGTCGAGCGCGGTGAAGTTGAAAGCGTATTCCCTGGGCGCCGTGGCCAGCAGGGCCAGGCGGCCGACGTTGTGCAGCAGGCCGCCAAGATAGGCTTCTTCCAGGTGGGGGTAGCCGATGCGGCGCGCGAGCTCGCGCGCGATCACCGCCGCGCCCAGCGAGCGCTTCCAGAAGGCGCGCAGGTCGGTGCTGTCCGAATGCGGGAAACTGCCGAAGGTCTGGAACACGGAATCGCTGATCACCAGCGTCTTGATCATGTCGGTGCCGAGCGCGGCCAGCGCCTGCTCCAGGCTGGCCCCGCGCCCGTTGCGTTGATAGGCAGAGCTGCCGGCGACGGCCAGCAGCTTGGCGGTCATGCCGGCGTCATTCGCGATCAGGGCCGCCAGTTCCTGCATGCCCAGGTCGTCGGCCTGCAGATGCTCGATCAGCTTGATGAGTATCTGCGGCATGGCCGGCAGCCGGGCAATCAGCAGGCGATTGCGGATATCCTGGTCTGGTTGGTGCATTGTCTGAGCAGGCCACTGAACGGGTTTCGGGGTGGCGCTCCCGGACGGGGCGACCACGACATGACATGGGTGCATCCTCGGAGCAGTGTGCTGTGCGCGCAGCTACTCCCGAGCTGAAGGGTCCTTAGCATATATACATTTCTGCTTGGGAACAATACTTTCCATGAAAAGTGTCTTTTTTTGCGTGGCAAATGATGCAATTTAAGGCGTTTTGTTTTCGCCTTGACAAGAGATATGCATGCCAGGGCGGTAGCGGCCTGTTTCGCCTCTGGAGGCACAGACGCATCCCGCCTTTTACGCGGGCGGGACGTTCTCAGACAGGGCTATGTCCGCGCAGGCGGCGGTAGCGCTGCGCCGTCATCCAGCAAGTCAGCGAGAGCAGGACGAAGCCGGCCTGGCCGAGTGCGAGCGTCAGCACCGAGTGCGACAGCATCGGCGAAATCACGCCCGCCACGACGGCCCCGAGCAGGGTCGAAATAAACGACTGGCAGGACGCGACGGTGCCGCGGATGTGCGGGAACAGGTCGAGCGCGAGCAGGGTCGCGCCGGGGGCGATCAGGGAACTGCCGAAGGTGAAGAAGAACATCGGCAGCACGGTCCAGGGCAGCGCCGGCGGCAGCAACAGGTGGTAGCCGACATTGAACGCCACCGCACTGAGCATGAAGCCGAAGCCGATCCAGATCTGGCGCGAAAAACTCCTCTTGCCGGCCATGCGGTTGGCCGCCATCGAACCCAGGAAAATGCCGCTCACGGTCGGCACGAACAGCCAGGCGAATTCCGAGGGCCCGAGGTGCAGGTGCACGGGAATGAGCACCGGCGCGGCCGAGATGTAAAGGAACAGCCCGGCGAAGTTCAGGGCCGCGATACCGGCCTTCATGTGGAACAGGAAGGAGCTGAAGATGGCGCCGTAGCTTTGTGCCAGGAAGCGCGGGTTGAAGGGCTGGCGCTGCGTGCGCGGCACGGTTTCCGGCAAGTGCTGCCAGCACACCCAGCCCAGGATCACGGTATAGCCGCACAGCGCGAGGAAGATCGCGCGCCAGTCGAACCAGGTCACGATCCAGCCGCCCATCACGGGCGCCATGGCCGGTGCGATCGAGAAGATCATCGTCACCATCGACAGCAAGCGCGCGGCCGGCGCATCCGAATACAGGTCGCGGATGATGGCACGCCCGACCACGACGCCGGCCCCGGCCGACACCCCCTGCAGGATGCGGAAGACCCACAGGTAGTGCACGGTGGACGCCGCCGCGCAGCCGAAGGTGCCGATTGCGAACACGACCAGCGCCACCAGGATCACGTTGCGCCGGCCAAAGGCATCCGACAGCGCGCCATGCCAGAGCACCATGCCGGCAAAGGCCAGCATGTAGGCCGTCAGCGTCTGCTGGACCTCGATGGCGGATGCGTGCAGGTCGGCGCGGATCAGCGGAAAGGCCGGCAAATAGGCGTCGATCGAGAACGGTCCCAGCATCGACAACGCGGCCAGCAGCGTGGCCAGGCCGCCGGCCGAGAGCATGACGATCTTGTGCGGCGTCGGCAATGGCACCGGGATGACCGGATCCTTGGGCAGTTGGTCGGGGTCGGTCGGTGGCAGCATTGCTTCTTCTCGCTTGTCTTGTCGCTTGTTACTCGTCTATTGCGCGTTGGCGTCCGGCTTCGGCTTGGCTTCTTCGCGGCGGTTGTAGCCGGCCACCATGTCGAAGCGGAACAGGCGGCATTCGAGGGCGCCGTTGAAGAACGGGGTCTTGCGCGCTTCCTTCAGGCGCAGCAGCTTGGGCAGCGACAGGTCGGCCGTGAACAGGAACACGGTCCAGCCGGCGAAGCGCTGCTTGAGCGTGGTGCCGAGCGCGGAATAGAAACTCACCGCCATCTCGTCCGGCGCCATGGTGGAGTCGCCGCGCACGCCGATCCGTTCGCCGTAGGGCGGGTTGGTCAGCAGGATGCCGGGGCCATCGACCGGCGGGCTGACATGCTGGGCCTCGATCTGCTTCAGTGGCACGTCGAACAGGATGCCGGCAATCTTGAGGTTATGGCGCGTCATTTCCACCATGTCGCCCGAGATGTCGGAGCCGAAGATGGTGGGTTCCGTCGGCAGTGGATTGGCCTTGATGGCCGCTTTCATCTCTTGCCAGGCCGCGCGGTCGAAGTCGGCGAATTTCTCGAAGGCGAAGCGGCGGCGCGCACCGGCCGGGATGCCCTGCACCATCTGCGCCGCTTCGATGAGGATGGTGCCGGAGCCGCACATCGGGTCGAACAGGGGCACGCCCGGCTTCCAGCCCGACACGCGCAGCATGCCGGCGGCCAGGTTCTCGCGCAGGGGCGCATCGCCCGTTTCTTCGCGCCAGCCGCGCTTGAACAGCGCCTCGCCCGAGGTGTCGAGGTAGATGATGAAATTGCGCTGGTCGAGGAAACCGACGATACGCATGTCCGGCTCGCGCGTGTCGACCGAAGGACGCTTGTTGAACATGTCGCGGAAGCGGTCGCAGATCGCGTCCTTGATTTTCAGCGTCGTGAATTCCAGGCTTTTCAGGGGCGACTTCACGGCCGTGACGTCGACGCGGATCGTGTGGTCGACGCCGAACCAGTCTTCCCAGGGCTGCTCGAGCACGAGGTCGTAGATGTCGTTTTCGTTGTTGTAGCTGCGCTGTCCCATGCGCATCAAGACGCGCGAAGCGATGCGCGAATGCAGGTTGACGCGGTAGGAGTCGACCAGCGTACCCGAGCAGTGCACGCCGCCGGGGACCTGGTTATGGACTTTCAGCGTCGGGCTGTGGGCCTGGGCGATCTCGAGGAGTTCTTCGGCCAGCGCCGCTTCCATGCCGCGGGGGCAGGGGCAAAAATAGGAGGTCATGGGGGTACCCTTTGTCCGTTGAGTGAAAAATGATGTGGTGGCAGCGCCGCCGCTGCCGGCCACCAAAATGCCTGTGTTTGCGGCTTCCGGTCGAGCCGCCGATGATCAGCCGATGATACCGCGTGGGCAGAGCCCACCCTACGTTACTGGTTGTTCATGTTGTCGATTCTTCGGTCGAGCCGCCGATGATCAGCTGGTGAGACCGCGTGGGCAGAGCCCACCCTACGGTGCACAGCAGATCGTAGGGTGGGCTCCGCCCACGCGGTCGTACCGCGGAATACCGCAAAGCTGGTTCAAACCACGACAATCAGTTCGTAGGGTGGGCACGTCCTTGAAGTCCTCGACTTCAAGGACCCCACGCGGTCGTGCTTACGCAAACCGCAAAGCCCGCGCTCGCCTAAAAGTCAGAACGGCTTGACCACCACCAGAATCACGATCAGCGCCAGCAACACCACCGGCACCTCATTGAAGTACCGGAACCAGGTATGGCTGCGCTTGTTGGTACCGGCCTCGAATTTCTTCAGGATCGATCCACAGGCATGATGGTAGCCGATCGTCAGCACCACCAGCGCCAGTTTCGCGTGCAGCCAGCCATGCTTGAAGCCGAACTCCCAGCCCAGCCACAGCCCCAGCAGCACCGCCGGCACCGACAGGATCAGGCTGAAACGGTAGAGCCGGCGCGCCATGCCGAGCAGGCGGGTGGTGGCGGCCGGGTCGGTTTCCTGTGCCAGGTTCACGAAGATGCGCGGCAGGTAGAACAGGCCGGCGAACCAGGAGGCGATGAAGACGATGTGAAAGGCTTTGATCCAGAGGTACATGCGGGTCCTTGTTATTAGTATGTCAGCTGCGTACTTCGCCGTGGCCGAACACCACGTATTTGAGGGAAGTCAGCCCTTCCAGCCCGACCGGTCCGCGCGCATGCAGCTTGTCGTTCGAGATGCCGATCTCGGCGCCGAGGCCATATTCAAAACCATCGGCAAAACGCGTCGAGGCGTTGACCATCACCGAGCTCGAATCGACTTCGCGCAAGAAGCGCAGCGCGGCGCTGTAGTCCTCGGTGACGATGGCTTCCGTGTGCTTGGACGAGTAGCGGTCGATGTGGTCCATCGCTTCCTCGATGCCGGCGACGATCTTCACTGCCAGGACAGGCGCCAGGTATTCAAGACTCCAGTCTTCCTCGGTCGCCTCGACCAGGTGCGGATAGCCGGCCAGGATCGCAAGCGCTTCAGGGTCGGCGCGCAGCTCGACTTCCTTCGCCTTGTAGCGCTGGGCCAGTTGCGGCAGCACGCTTGGGGCGATCGCGCGTGCCACCAGCAGGGTTTCCATGGTGTTGCAGGTACCGTAGCGGTGGCATTTCGCATTGAAGGCGATCGCGAGCGCTTTGTCGACGTCGGCCTTGTCGTCGATGTAGACGTGGCAGATGCCGTCCAGGTGCTTGATCATCGGGACCGTCGCTTCCTCGATCAGGCGCGCGATCAGGCCCTTGCCGCCGCGCGGGACGATCACGTCGACGTATTGCGGCATGGTGATGAGCGTCCCGACGGCGGCGCGGTCGACCGTATCGACCACCTGCACGGCGTCCTGCGGCAGCCCGGCTTTCTGCACGCCCTCCGTGACCAGCCTGGCCAGCGCGCGGTTGCAGTGGATCGCTTCCGAGCCGCCGCGCAGGATGGCCGCGTTGCCGCTCTTGATGCACAGGCCGGCCGCATCGACCGTCACGTTGGGGCGCGCTTCGTAGATGATGCCGATCACGCCCAGCGGCACGCGCATCTGGCCGACCTGGATGCCCGACGGACGCGACTTCATGTTCGAGATCTCGCCGATCGGGTCGGGCAGCGCGGCGATCTGGCGCAGGCCTTCGACCATGGTAGCGATCGCGTTCGGCGACAGCACCAGGCGCTCCAGCAGCGCCGGCGCCAGGCCCGCGGCACGCGCCGCGTCGAGGTCGCGTTCGTTCGCGGCGGTGAGCACGGCCGCCTCGCGTTCGATCGCCTCGGCGATCAGGAGCAGCGCGCGATTGCGGGTAGCGCCATCGGCCCGCGCCATCGCGCGCGACGCAGCGCGGGCATTGCGGCCCAGCGTGTGCATGTAGTCGGTGATGTCCATGGTTGATTCCAGTGTGCGTTGAGCGGCCAAAACGATGTTGATGGAAGTGCCGGGGTGACGAGGCGTAGGTGATGTGGTCAGCGTCGCACCGCGTAGGCACGGAGTGCCCACCCTACGAAATTCGATACAGTGCACGGGCCAAGCGGAGAGCATCCGGTGCACGCGAATCGTTGACGCGTCCCGTAGGGTGGGCTCTTGAGCCCACGCGGATCGTGAACATCGATAACGGCGCACCTGCAGGTCCATGGCAGGGCGCACACCACAAACGGCCAACGATCGAAACTACCTGGCCACCTTCAACGCCAGCTGCAGCATCGCATCCCACGCATCCCCCGCGAACGCCTTGGCCCGTAAACCCTTGACCATCCTGTCGACCTGCGCCGCCTCCTGCAGCGCGCCTTCCAGCACGGGCAGCGACACGCGCCGCAGCGCCGGCTCCATCATGCGTTCGCGCGGGCCCCAGATGCGGTATTCCTTCAGCAGCGCGCCCAGCGGACGCCCCTGCGCCATCCCGGCTTTCAATTTTAACAGCGTGCGGATTTCTTCGGAGACGGCCCACAAGACCAGCGGCAGCGCCTCGCCCTCGCCCTTCAAGCCCTCGAGCATGCGGGCGAGGCGTGCCGGGTCGCCCGCCAGCATCGCCTCGGACAACTTGAACACGTCGTAGCGCGCCACGTTCAGGACGGCGTCCATCACCTGCTCGTAGGTCAGCTTGCCCGGCTCGTGCAGCAGTCCCAGCTTCTGGATTTCCTGGTGCGCCGCGAGCAGGTTGCCCTCGACGCGGTCGGCGATGAAATCCAGGCTCTGGCGGTCGGCGCTCTGGCCCTGGCTGGACAGGCGCATGCCGATCCAGGCGGGCAGCTGGGCGCGTTCCACGTTCGGGATCTCGATGTAGATGGCGGCCTGCTGCAGGCTCGCCACCCAGGACGCCTTCGCCGTCTGCCAGTCGAGCTTCGGCAGCGTGATCAGGGTCAGGTTGTCCGGACTGAGGTCTTTCGCATAGGCCTGCAGCGCCGCACTGCCGTCCTTGCCGGGTTTACCCGTGGGGATGCGCAGTTCGATTAGCTTCTTGTCGCCGAACAGCGACATGGCCTGGTTCGCGGCCAGCAGTTCGCCCCACTTGAAGCTGCGCTCGACGGTGAGCACGTCGCGTTCGGTGTGGCCGGCCGCGCGCGCGGCGCGGCGGATCTTGTCGGCCGCCTCCAGCGCCAGCAGGTGCTCGTCGCTGGTGATGACGTACAGCGGCGCCAGGCCTTTGGCGAGGTGGGCGTCGAGCGCGTCAGGGCGCAGTTGCATCGGTCTTGCTCATGGATTCAGCGGGCCCTCACGGCGCCGGCTTGATGGCAGCCAGGCGGCGCATGATCTGCTGCACCAGGTCGGACTGCATGTCGCGGTACAGCAGCGCTTCCTCGCCCTCTTTCGCCAGCACGGCCTCTTCGCTGAAGGCGAGATTGCGGCGCAGCGTGATCTCGGTCGGGCCGAGCAGCAGGTTGCCGGCACGGTCGCGCACCTGGAACACCAGCGTGTAGCCCAGCAAATACTCGCGCACGCGGCCGAGGTTATTCAGCGACAGGATGGTCTTGTTGCGGGTTTCCGTCAGCACCTCGAACTGCGCCTCGGCTTCCTTCGGCGTGCCGGCGATGACGACACGGTCGCCCGCACGCAGGTTGCGCTTGAGCTCATTGCCGAGCGGGGAGGTGTCGGCAAAGGCGAGATAGATGCTCGAGAACGGCATGTTGTAGGCACCGTTCGATCCGCGCAGCTGGAAGCCGCAGGCCGAAACGATCGTCGCCAGCAGCAGGGCCGCCAGCGCGCGCGAAATCAGGGAAGAGAAAGCGCGCATGAATTACACCACGATGTTGACGAGTTTGCCGGGCACGACGATGACCTTCTTCGGCGTGCCTTCGATGAACTTCTGGACCGCCTCGGAAGCCAGCGCCGCCGCTTCGATGGCCGCCTTGTCGGCATCCTTGGCCACTTTGACGGAACCGCGCAGCTTGCCGTTCACCTGGATCATCATCTCGATCTCGGATTGCTCCAGCGCGGCTGGGTCGACCTGCGGCCACTGCACGTTCAGGATGTCGCCGTGGACCGCGGCATAGCCCAGGTCCTGCCACAGCGCGTGGGTGATGTGCGGCGCCACCGGGTTCAGCAAACGCAGGAAGATCGAGAAGCCTTCGGCGATCACCGCGCTTGATGCGGCGCCGTCGGCCAGCTTGGCGGATTCCAGGGTATTCAACATCTTCATGCAGGCCGAGACGACCGTGTTGTACTGGATGCGTTTCAGGTCGTAGTCGGCCTGCTGCAGCACCTTGTGCACTTCGCGGCGCAGGGTCTTCTGGGCGTCGTCCGTCGCCGCCGCCGATCCGCCTGCCGCCAGCGCCACGGCAATGCGCTCGCGCTGGGCGTAGCCATAGGCCCAGACGCGGCGCAGGAAGCGGCTGGCGCCTTCGACGCCGCTGTTCGACCACTCCAGGGTCTGCTCCGGCGGCGAGGCGAACATCGTGAACAGGCGCGCGGTGTCGGCGCCGTATTGCTCGATCTGCGCTGCCGGGTCGATGCCGTTGTTCTTCGACTTCGACATCTTCTCGGTGCCGCCGATCGTGACCGGCTGTCCGTCGGCCTTGAGCACCGCGTTCTGCGGACGGCCCTTGTCATCAAAAGTGAGTTCGACATCGGCCGGGTTGTACCAGGTTTTTTTACCAGCCGCGTCTTCGCGATAATAGGTTTCGTTCAGCACCATGCCCTGGGTGAGCAGGTTCACGAAAGGCTCGTCGAATTTCACCAGGCCGAAGTCGCGCATGACTTTCGTCCAGAAGCGCGCGTACAGCAGGTGCATGACCGCGTGCTCGATGCCGCCGATGTACTGGTCCATCGGCATCCAGTAATCGTTGCGCGCGTCGACCATGGCCTCGTTCGAGCCCGGCGAGGTATAGCGCATGTAGTACCAGGACGAATCGATGAAAGTATCCATCGTGTCGGTCTCGCGGCGCGCTGGTTTACCGCACTTCGGGCAGTCGCATTTGAGGAAGGCTTCGTCCTTGTTCAGCGGATTGCCGGTGCCGTCCGGGACCAGGTGCTCGGGCAGCACGACCGGCAGGTCCTTCTCGGGCACGGGCACCGCGCCGCAGTCGCCGCAGTGGATCATCGGGATCGGGGTGCCCCAGTAGCGCTGGCGCGAGATGCCCCAGTCGCGCAGGCGGAAGGTAATCTTCTTGTCGCCCAGTCCTTGCGCGGCGAGGTCGCCCGAGACGGCGTTCACCGCGGCGGTGTAGTCCAGGCCATCGTACTTGCCGGAGTTGATGGTGCGGCCGTTTTCTTTATCGCCATACCACTCCTGCCAGCCGTCCAGCGAATACTCCTGGCCTTCGACGGCGACGACCTGCTTGATGGGTAAATCGTATTTTTTGGCGAACTCGAAATCGCGCTCGTCGTGGCCCGGCACGCCCATCACGGCGCCGTCGCCGTAGGTGATCAGGACGTAGTTGCCGACCCAGACCGGCACCTGCTCGCCGGTCACCGGATGCGTCACGGACAGGCCGGTCGGCATGCCCTTCTTCTCCATCGTCGCCATGTCGGCTTCGATGACGGAACCCTTCTTGCACTCGGCGATGAAGGTCTGCAGTTCCGGGTTGTTCTTCGCGGCGTGCTGGGCCAGCGGATGCTCGGCGGCGACGGCGCAGAAGGTCACGCCCATGATGGTGTCGGCGCGGGTGGTGAAGACGTAGAGCTTGCCGTCGTTGATCAGCTCACCGGCTTCATCCATGATCACGTGCGGGAAGGCGAAGCGCACGCCGACCGACTTGCCGATCCAGTTGGTCTGCATGGTGCGTACGCGCTCCGGCCAGCCCGGCAGCTTGTTGTCGACATGGTCGAGCAGCTCGTCGGCGTAGTCGGTAATGCGCACGTAGTACATCGGGATTTCGCGCTTCTCGATCGGCGCGCCCGAACGCCAGCCCTTACCGTCGACGACCTGCTCGTTGGCGAGCACGGTCTGGTCGACCGGGTCCCAGTTCACGGTGCCGGTCTTCTGGTAAATGATGCCCTTCTCGAGCATTTTGAGGAACATCCACTGGTTCCACTTGTAGTACTCGGGCTTGCAGGCGGTCATCTCACGCGACCAGTCGATGGCGAGACCCATCGATTCCATCTGCCCGCGCATGTGGGCGATGTTCGAATACGTCCATTCCGCCGGCGGCACGTTGTTCGCCATCGCCGCGTTTTCCGCCGGCATGCCGAAGGCGTCCCAGCCCATCGGCATCAGCACGTTGTAGCCATTCATCCGCAGGTAGCGGTACATCACGTCATTGATCGTATAGTTGCGCACGTGACCCATGTGCAGCTTGCCGGATGGGTAAGGCAGCATCGAGCAGGCGTAGTATTTTCCCTTGGGGAAACGCGGGTCGTTCTCGACGGCCTTATAGGCGTCGATCGACTTCCAGTACGCCTGGGCGGCCTGTTCAACTTCGGCTGGACTATATTTATCTTGCATGATGTTCTGCGGACGAAATTTTAGAGGTGGAACAAAACATTATACTGGTTCATCTTGCACTGCGGCGAAGCGTGACCGGAGCAAACCACGCGGAAAGACCTAGGGTGGGCGGCTATACCGGGATGGCCGCGAGTCGACGGTGCAAGCCCCGCCCACGCGTTCAACCGACGGGCGAAATGCCGCGCCCCAATGGCTGGGGTCAGGTCTGACATTTGGACACGGGCTCAGGCACAGTTCAACCGGCGGCTGAACTGTCGCGACGTTTTACGAGCCTGTTGAACGCGTGGGCGGCGCTGGCGTCAACTGCTTGCAGGCGCCAGGGTAGAGCCGCTCACCCTACGGCAGAGGTCGTGTCCGAATGTCAGACCTGACCCCAGGGGTAGTATTCTACGGCAGAGGTCGTGTCCGAATGTCAGACCTGACCCCAGGGGTAGTATTCAAGGGGCGCAGTGTGCGTAGGTGGTGTCGAACCAGCCCGCCGGCTTGCAGCGTCCCGACAGCACGGCCCGTACCCGCAGCAGGCGCAGTTCGTAGGCTTCATGGTTGCGCAGCGGATGCAGCTCGTTCGGGGCGCGGATCATGGCAACCAGGGCGGCCATCTCGTCGTCGCCGAGCGCGGCCAGCGGTTTGCCGAGATAAGCCTGCGCCGCTCCCTCCAGGCCGCGCACCTGCTTCCCGTCCTGGCGCCCCATGTAGACGGTGGCGGCGTAGATCGCCAGCTGGCGCTCCTTCGACACCTTCGCGTCGAGCACCAGCGCCATGACGTCGCGGCCGAAGTCGACCCGCTTGCAGCAGGCGTAGACGCCGCGGTACAGCCCTTGCAACTGTCCTGCGGCGCCGTCGAGCGTGGCGCCATCGAGGAAGGTTTCGCGGGCGACGGCGGAGGAAATCGTGGCCACGCCCTGGCCGTTTGCCAGGCTCAACCCATGGTGGGAAAGGAAGGTCGGGTCTTCGATCGCCAGCAGGATGGCGCGCTGGCTGTGCGACAGGTGCGGCAGCGACGGCTTGGCGGGATACTGCGCGAGCAGTGTGTCGACCGAGGCGCTCGCCCACCAGGCGACGACGGCCAGGTAGACCAGCAACAGTGCAACCAGCGCCAGCAGCGGCTTGAGGAGGCGTTTCACGGTGCGCTGCTCAAGACGGGATACGATGGGTGGACAGCGTGCATCCGTCGTGGAGCTGCTGCTGTGCTGGTGCGGGTGCGCCTGGTCTGCGTGGGGCATTGAAGCTGGGGGGGCTTCAATGCGTGCCCACCCTACGAGTACAGCCTCGGGCCGTTTTCAAATAGAAGGCCACCGACGGCTTAACGCAGCACGAGTTCCAGGGCCGGCTTCTCGCCGTAGTCCTCGTAGCGCTCGTTGATGCCGCCGACGCAGAAGACGATCTCGTCGAGCAGGTCGGGCAGGCGGGCGCGCAGGGCGGCGCTGTCGGTGATGACGATTTCCAGGGTTTCCTCAGGCTGAAGGCGGAACTTGGTCATGTTCTCGTCGTCGCGCAGGTAGCTCAGGCAATCGACCCAGGTATCGATGGTGTCGCCATTGGCCGTGTGGAAGCCGAAGGCGCGGCTGCTCTCGGCGAAGAAGCTCGCTTCGTTGACGATGGCGGCGCCATTCAGTTCTGCTACTGCCATGTTCAGCCTTTCAGGGACAAGACGTCCTGCATGTCGTAGAGGCCCGTCGCCTTGTCGGCAATGAAGCGCGCACCGCGCAGGGCGCCGTGGGCGTAGGTGACGCGGCTGCTCGATTTGTGGCTGATTTCGATGCGCTCGCCGGTGCCGGCGAAGAGCACCGTGTGGTCGCCGACAATGTCGCCGCCGCGCACGGTGGCAAAGCCGATCGTCGACGGATCGCGCTCGCCGGTCACGCCTTCGCGGCCATAGACGGCGCAGTCTTTCAAATCGCGCCCCAGCGCGTCGGCGATGACCTCGCCCATCTTGAGGGCGGTGCCGGAGGGCGCATCGACCTTGTGGCGGTGGTGGGCTTCGACGATCTCGATGTCGTAGCCTTCGGCGAAACTCTTTGCCGCCATTTCCAGCAATTTCAGCGTGACGTTCACGCCGACGCTCATGTTCGGTGCGAAGACGACGGCCACCTTTTCCGCAGCGGCGGCGATCGCGGCCTTGCCGGCCTCGTCGAAACCAGTGGTGCCGATGACCATCTTGATGCCATGGGCCGCGCAATACGCCAGGTGCGCCAGCGTGCCTTCCGGACGCGTGAAATCGATCAGGCAGTCGGCGCCCGCCAGGGCACGCGCCAGGTCGGCTTCGATGGCCACGCCGCTGACCTGGCCGGCAAACGCGCCGGCATCCTGGCCGAGGAAGGGGGAGCCCGCGACGTCGAGCGCGCCGGCCAGTTGCACGTCGGGCGAGGCGGCGATCGCCTCGACCAGCATGCGGCCCATGCGCCCGCTGGCGCCGGCAACCGCGATTTTGATTTGCTTCATGACTGGCTTACTGGATTTGTTGGCCGTTCGCCGGGGTGACGACCGAAGGGGCTGCGGCAGGCTTGGTGTGCTGGGCAGCGTCTTCTTTTTTCAGCGACTTGATCGGACCGGCGATGCGTTCGATGTATTCGCGTTCGGTCGGCAGGTTGGCGCCGTCGAAGCGTTCGACCACGTCGCCCTTGAAATAGACGGTGACGCGGCTGGTGGTCAGCTCGCCATTGCCGCGGGCCAGGTAGAACGGGTAGTCCCAGCGGTCGGCGTGGAACATGTCCATCAGCAGCGGCGTGCCGAGCAGGAAGCGTACCTGCTCGCGGGTCTGGCCGACTTTCAGCTGCGCCAGCATTTCCTGCGACACGAAGTTGCCTTGCTGGATGTCCGGGCGATACGGCGAGAACACCCACAGGAATTTCTGCAGCTTGGTGGCCTGGGTCGTCTGCGCACCGGCATTGGCCAGCGCGGCCGACTTGCTGGCATCGGCTTCCACGGCGGCCGGGGCGGTGCTCACCGGCGCGGCCGGCTTGGTCTGGTTGCGCCAGGATGCACAGCCCGACAGCAGCAGCGTGCATGCAAGGCCGGCGGCCAGCGCAGCGCGGGCATGGAAACGATGAACAACGGCATCAAAGACGCGCATAAGTAACCTCAAAACGTTTAAGCGGGAGCTTCCAAAACGCTATATCATAAAGCACTCCGCCCATCTACGAGTAACAAACATGAGTAACAAACCCACCGACCTGAAGGCGAGCGGCCTGAAGGCCACTTTGCCGCGCCTGAAAATCCTGGAAATTTTCCAGAACAGCGAAGTGCGGCACCTGACGGCGGAAGACGTCTACAAGATCCTGCTGGCCGAGAACATGGACGTCGGCCTGGCCACGGTTTACCGGGTGCTGACCCAGTTCGAACAGGCCGGCCTGCTCAACCGCAATCACTTCGAGACCGGCAAGGCCATCTACGAACTGAACGCCGGTTCGCACCACGACCACCTGGTCTGCCTCGACTGCGGACATGTCGAGGAATTCTTCGACGAGGAAATCGAATCGCGCCAGAACAGGGTCGCGAGCGAGCGCGGTTTTAAAATCGCCGAACATGCGCTGGCGATCTACGGCAATTGCATCAAGCCGGCTTGCCCGCATCGCAGCGGCGGTTGAGGCGTTTCGATGTGCAATGAAGGACGGCGCCGAGGGCGCCGTTTTTTGTTGACCGTAGGGTGGGGTCATTGAGGCGGGGCCTCAATGACGTACCCACCTGAACGCTGGCACTGCGCAATGTTCCCGTTCCGCGTGGGCGCAGAGTGCCCACTTACGGATGACTCAACGCATTCGACAGCAGCTTGGCCGTGATATCGACAATTGGAATCACCCGCTCGTAGGCCATGCGCGTCGGGCCGATCACGCCGAGCGTCCCGACGATCTTGCCGTTGACCTCATAGGGCGCAGTCACCACGCTCATCTCGTCCATCGGCACCAGCTTCGATTCGCCGCCAATAAAAATCTGCACGCCGCCGGCCTTGCTCGAGACATCGAGCAGCTGCATCAGGCCGGTCTTTTGCTCGAACATCTCGAACAGCTGGCGCAGCGAACTCATGTTCGACGACAGGTCGGACACCGACAGCAGGTTGCGCTCCCCTGAAATGACCATGTCGTCGTGGTTGTCGGCCATGGCTTCGCTGCCCGCTTCCACCGCAGTCTGCATCAGGCCGCCGATATCGTCGCGCAGCTGCTTCAGTTCGCCCGCGAGGCGGCGCCGGACGTCGTCGAAGGTGAGGCCGGCAAAGTTCTGGTTCAGGTAATTGGCCGACTGGATCAGCTGGCTCGGCGTGTAGTCGACCTCGGTCAGCAGCAGGCGGTTCTGGACGTCGCCGCGCGGGTCGACGATGACGAGCAGGATGCGCTTTTCCGACAGGCGCAAGAATTCGATCTGCTGAAATACCGATTCGCGGCGCGGACTCTGTACCACGCCGGCAAATTGCGTCAGCGACGACAGCATTTGCGCCGCACTGGCGATCACCTTCTGCGGCTGGTGGGCGGGCAGCCGCATCTGCTGCTGATGGACCCCGTGTTCGTCGAGCTGCTGCACCGTGAGCAGGGTGTCGACGAAGAGGCGGTAGCCGCGCGGGGTCGGCACGCGGCCGGCCGAGGTATGGGGGCTGGCGACATACCCCATTTCCTCGAGGTCGGCCATGATGTTGCGGATCGTCGCCGGCGACAGGTCGAGGCCGGAGATTTTCGAGAGCGCACGCGACCCGACCGGTTGGCCGTCGGCGATGTAGCGCTCGACCAGGGCTTTCAGCAGGGTTTGGGCACGGGGTTCAAGTTGCATGGGGCGAGAGGATAGATGCGATATGCGCAATGGTTGCATACATATTATGCACCTTCGTCCGCTCCCTGTGGGCTCCGCGCACTCAACAAAACGGCCATGGCCGCGTAGCGGCTCCTTGCCGTACGGGCGTACTGTCGTCGCCGCCGCGCTTCGCCCTGGCCGTCTTGTTGGGCGCTCTCAAGCGTGCTCGCGCTCCAGCCAGTCGAGCAATTCGTCGAAGTCGCCGACGATGGCGTCCGGCTGCACGCCCTCTTCCGGTGGCGCCGGCTGGCGGTCCGGTTCATCCACACGGCGCGCATGCCGGCGCGCCCGGCGCCCTCGACGTCGAGCAGCAGGTCGTCGCCGACATACACCGCTTCGCCAGGTGCCACGCCCGGCGCGCGCAGCCTTCCGGGAAAATGGCCGGATCCGGCTTCGCGCGGCCGAACTGCGGCGCCGAGACCGAGGCCGGAAATGGTGGGCCAGCCCGATCGTCTGCAGGTCGGCATTGCCGTTCGTGATCGATCCCAGCAGCACGCGGCCCTTCAGGCGCAACAGGCCCGGCAGCACGTCGTCGTAGGGAATCACGGCGTTGCGGGCGGCGAAGAATACCGCCATCGCCAATTCGACCTTGGAGGCGTCCTCGCCGGCCTGCTCAAAGGCGGCAACCAGCCCGGCGCGGCGCAGCGCACCCAGGTCGAGCTGGAATTCGGGCCGGCGCGCCAGCAGCTCGAGCCTGGCCTGGCGCAGCGAATCGATGGAGAAGCGTTGCGCCACGCGCGGCGCGTGCGTGGCCAGCCAGGCAAACAGGGTCTGCTCGGCCTGCACGATGACGGGGGCGATCGGCCACAGGGTGTCGTCGAGGTCGAACAGGACGGCCTTGGGCCAGCGGCGGCGGTGCGAATCGGTCATGGAAAGCGCGCCATCGAAGACGCGTCGGAGGAACACTGCAGGGTCAAGCGGAGCATAGCGAGGCCAGCGGTGATTTGCAAACGCAGCTGTGCGCAAGGGCGCGCGCCCCGAAAAATGCATGGCGGCAGAGGCCGGGTGGCGTCGCCGTTACACGGTGATACAAAGTCTCATGCATGGCCAATGAGCCCGGTGCTTGCCAAATGCTCTAAAATGATGGGCAAAATTCCACCTCGCGGCGCTGCGCAGTCTTTTGCGCGCCCTGCTCTTCCCTATTTTATTGGAGAAATGATGATTCGTTCCCACCTGCGTGCCGGCTTCGCGCTGGCATGCGCGCTCAGCCTGTCCGCCTGCGGCGGCAGCGACGGCGAAATTTATCTCAGCGGCAAAGTGAGCGGCGTAACCAAGCCTGGCCTGGTGCTGACGAACAATGGCGGCTCGGACCTCCCGATCACGGCGGGGTCTGCTTCCTACCGTTTCCCGCCGGTCGAAACCGATTCCAACTACAACATCGAAGTCAAGTCGCAGCCGGAAAACGTCGAGAAAAAGACCGACTGCGTTGTCAGCAATGGCATCGGCCGCGCGGTATTCAACATGAGCAACATCGACGTCACCTGCACCATCTGGCGCCGCGCACTCGGCGGCAAGATCGAGGGGCTGGGTAACCGCAGCGGCCTCGTGCTGGTGAACGGCGCCGACCGCGTGGCCATCCCGGCCAACGCCACCGAATTCCAGATGGCGGCGGTATCGCAGGACGCGCCGTATGGCATCACCGTGCTGCCTCAGGCAGGCGCCCCGCAGTGCACCGTGGAGAACGGCAGCGGCATCATGCCGGCCGCCCCCGTCACAACCGTCGTCGTGCGTTGCACCCCTTGATTCTGGAGACTAACTTGAAGAAATCGATCCTGGCGCTGTCGGCGCTGACCCTGGCGCTCGGTGTTGGCCTGAGCGCCTGCGGCGGTGGCAAATCGACCTATACCGTCGGCGGCACCGTCCTCAACCTGACCTATGGTCCGCTCGTTCTGGTGACCAACGGCATGACAATCGAGGTCAATCCGACCAAACAGGGCGTCTCCGAGGATGTGAAGTATTCGTTCAAGGACCAGCTCGAATATGGCGAAGTCTACGATGTCAATCTGGTGCAGATCGGCACGCAAGACAACGCCGAAAAGACGCCGATCTACAAACAGCCCGACCACCAGACCTGCGCGGCGTACAGCGGCACGAAGGACACCGCCGGTCGCCTGACGACCATCAATGCCGTCATCACCTGCGTGCTGAACGCCTACCCGGTCAGCGGCAAGGTCTACGGCCTGACGTCCACGGGCCTGGAACTGGGCAACGGCAGTACCGTTGCCTCGATCGCGATCACCAAGAAGGAGGACGGCAGCGCGGTCGACTTTGCCTTCCCGACGGTGGCCTACGGCTATACCTACGGCATTACGGTCGTGAAACAACCTGCTACCCAGATCTGCACGGTCGATAATGGCACTGGCGTCATGGGCGATGCCGCGGTCACCACGGTGTCGGTGAACTGCGTCAACAAACCTACCTGAGACAATGGAGCTGAAACAGATATTCACCACAACGATGTCGATCATTTCGAAAGAAAATTAGACGTATATGTTGTAGTGCAGCATAATGCTTCTGTCTCCTCCAACTCTCCTCAGAAAAGAATTGGATTCAGCCCGCCCGCAACGGCGGGCTTTTTTTTGCCCGCAGCCCGGGCAAGTCCTGCTTAGCCGAGCTTGGTCTCGCCCACGAGGCGCTTGCCGCTGACCTTCACCACCGCCATCTGCTGGTTGCCGACCGACACCATCTCGTCGGCGCGCACCTGCGCCTTGTAGCTCTCGGCACTGGCGTAGGTGGCGACGCCCGCGACGAGGGCAGCGACCAGGAACAGCGTTTCCATGTGTTTGAGGACGTTCATTTCAGTACTCCCTTCGGTTGGTGGTTGCCCTCTTTCGTATGCAAGCGGGCTGTCGATGGGAGTACTTTAACCATGGCCCCTCCCCGCTTCCATCGGCGTGCGACGAACTGCGAAAAGGGCGCGATGAAGCGCGCAAAAGGGCGATATACCGTGTTCCAGGCGCTTGTGCGGCGCACCACGGATGAGCCAATCGGCTTGTTTCGTAGGGTGGGCGGCTATACCAGGAAGGTGGCTTGCCGCCGGCGTGTGCGCCGCCCACGCGTTCAACGCACGTGTGAAGTACCGCGAGAGGGAGCGAAGCCGGTTTGAACACGTGGACGGCACCTTGGCCGCGCCGGTGCACGGCACCAGGTGGCGCCATCCACCCACGCAGGGGTCAGGCCGGCTTGAGAATATTCGCCAGCGCCACGTACTGCTCCAGGCTCACCGTTTCCGGACGGGTGCCCGGGTCGATGCCGGCGTCGGTCAATTGCTGTTCGGTGAACATGCCCGCCACGCAGTTGCGGATCACCTTGCGGCGCTGGGAGAACGCCTTCTGCACCACCGCTTCCAGGGTGGGGCCATCGGCGGCCAGCTTGCGCCGGGTCGGCACCATGCGCACGATGGCCGAGTCCACCTGGGGCGGCGGATCGAAAGCGGTGGGGGGCACGATGAACATCAGGGCCATGTCGTAGCGCCATTGCAGCATCACCGACAGGCGGCCGTAGGCCTTGGTGCCGGGCTCGGCCACCATGCGCTCGACCACTTCCTTTTGCAGCATGAAATGCTGGTCCTCGATCAGGTGGGCGAACTCGGCCAGGTGGAACAGCAGCGGGCTCGAGATGTTGTACGGCAGGTTGCCGACCACGCGCAGCTTCTGCCCTTCCGGTACCGGAATCGAGGCGAAATCGAATTTCAGGGCGTCGCCCGAGTGGATGGTCAGCTTTTCGCGTGGATAGGCTTTTTCCAGGCGTGCCACCAGGTCGCGGTCGAGTTCGACCACGTGCATGTGGTCGAGCTGCTTGAGCAGCAGCGCCGTCATTGCCGCCAGGCCCGGCCCGATCTCGACCATCGTCTCGCCGCGGCGCGGGCCGATGGCATCGATGATATCGGAGAGGACCTGGTTATCGGTCAGGAAGTTCTGGCCGAAGCGCTTGCGTGCGACGTGTTTCATTGGTGCTTTCGTGATTTTTCAGATGGTGCGGCCAGCGCCCTTGCTCGCCACGCCTTTGCTGGCCGCGACCATGTGCATGGCGGCGCGGATCGCCTCGACCATGCTGCCGCAGTCGGCCAGGCCGGGTCCCTGCGCCGCCAAATCGAGCGCGGTGCCGTGGTCGACCGAGGTGCGGATCAGCGGCAGGCCGAGCGTGACGTTGATGCCGCGCCCGAAGGTCGCGTGCTTGAGCACAGGCAGGCCCGGTCGTGGTACATCGCCAGCACGCAGTCGGCGTCCTGCAGATATTTCGGCTGGAACAGGGTGTCGGCCGGATAGGGTCCGCGCGCGTCGATGCCGCGGGCGCGCGCCGCCGCCGGGGCCGGTGCGATGACATCGATTTCCTCGCGCCCGAGGTAGCCGTTCTCGCCCGCGTGCGGGTTCAGGCCCGTGACCAGGATGCGCGGCGCGGCGATGCCGAATTTGTCGCGCAGGTCGCGGTGCAGGATGTCGAGCACCCGGGCCAGGCCCTCCTCGGTGATCGCGCCCGGCACGTCTTTCAAGGGCAGGTGGGTGGTGGCCAGCGCGACGCGCAGGTAAGCTTGGTCATTCGCCGGCTGCCCCGCCAGCATCATGACCACCCCAGGGGTGCCGGTCTGCTCGGCCAGGTATTCGGTGTGGCCGGAAAAGGCGATGCCGGCCTCGTTGATGGTGCTTTTCTGCAGGGGCGCGGTGACCATGCCCTCGAACCAGCCCGCCCTGACGCCTTCGATGGCCAGGTCGAGCGTGGCCAGCACGGCGCGGCCGTTCCCGGCGTCGAGGGTGCCGGGCACCACGTGGGCGGCGAGCGGCACGTCGACGACGGCCACGCGCTCGCGGCCGAAGTGCGGCAGGCCGCCATTGCGCAGCGCCCGGATCGACAGGGCCGACAGGCGGATGCCTGGGTCGATCAGGCTGGCCGTGAGCGACAGGAAGGCGGCGTCGCCCACCAGCACGCAATTGGCCTCTTCGCGCAGCGCCCAGGCTGCGCGGATGGCGATCTCGGGACCGATCCCGGCCGGCTCGCCGACGGTGAGCGCCAGGGTCGGGCGCACGGTCAGCGGTGCGGCCATGGGATCAGCCCTCCTCGCGGTACTCGACGTAGGCGCGGTCGCGCACTTCGCGCGCCCAGTTTTCCATGGCTTCGCCGAGTTTGCGTTCGCGGATCACCTGGCGTGCCTGCAGACGCTCCTTCTCCTTCGTCACGTCCTCGGTCTTGCGCTCGAGCACTTCGATCAGGTGCAGGCCGATCGGGGTTTCGACCACGTCGGAGATCTTGCCCGTCGGCAGGGCATTCATCGCGGTGGCGAATTCCGGCATCACGTCTTCCTCGGTCAGCCAGCCGAGTTCACCGCCCTTGACCGCGGTACTGTCCTGGCTGTTCTGGCGTGCCATGTCCTCGAAGCTCGCGGCCTTGCTCTCGATCCTGGCCTTGATCTCGGCCAGCTTGCGGCGGGCTTCCGCCGCCGGCAGCGTCGGCGAGGGCTTGATCAGGATGTGGCGGGCGTGGACCTGCTGGGCCGTCGCCTGCTCGGGCTCCTTGGCCAGGTTGCGCTTGTCGACCAGCTTGATGATGTGGAAGCCGGCAGTGCCCTTGAGGACGGGCGTGACCTGGCCGGGGCTGAGTTTGCGCAGTTCGTTGGAGATCGCCGGCGGCAGGCGGTCCGGGTCGCGCCAGCCGATGGCGCCGCCCTTGAGGGCATCGGGCGCGTCGGAATAGGTGGCGGCCATTTTCGCGAAGTCGGCGCCGGCGCGCAGCTGGCGCGCCACTTCATCGGCACGGGCACGGCGCGCGGCGATCTGCTCGGGCGTGGCATTCGCAGGAATGCCCACCAGGATCTGCGCAATGTCCATCTCGACGCGTTCGGCGGCGGCCGCCTTCACAGCGGCCAGGTAGGTGTCGACTTCCGCGTCGGACACCTGGATCTTGGCGTCGACCTCGTGCTCGCGCAGGCGCTGCATCATGATCTCGTTGCGGATCTCTTCGCGGAACTGGACGAAGGTCATGCCTTCCTTTTCCATCTGGTTGCGCATTTCCTGGACCGACATCTTCTGGCCCTCGGCAATGCGGCCGATCGCCGCGTCGAGCATGCGGTCGTCGACGCGCACGCCCATTTCCTTGGCCAGCTGCAGCTGGGCGCGCTCGACGACCATGGCTTCGATCACCTGGCGTTCGAGGTCGGCCTGGGAAGGCAGCTGCGCGTTCTGCGCGCGCAGGCGCGCGGCGATCTGGGCCACGCGCTTGTCGACCTCGTTGCGGGTGATGACCTCGTCGTTGACGACGACGCGGATGGCGTCGACGACGTTCGCGTTGCTCGAGGCCGGCGGCAGGAAACCGCTACCGGGCTTGGCTTCCGCCTTGGCTTCCGCCTTGGCGGCGGCCTGTGCAGGAGCGGCGGCGGGCCTGGGGCCCCGGGCCAGGGCCGCATTGGCCGTGAGCGCGCACAGCAGCGCCGCTGCGAGCTTAAGGTGATGCAAACGGATAGTACGCATAATCTGGGAAGCACTCATTCAGGTCAAAAAACATCCAGGGTCCAGCTCGGGGCCCGGTCAAGGACGGCCGACGTTGGTGTTCAGCCGGGTATAGCCGGGAATAGACTTATAAAACGAATCGAGCGGATTGCCAAGCCCCAGGCGCGACAGGCCGTTCAGCTCGAGCTGGAAGAACATGCGCGTCGAGGTGGCTTGCGCCGCCGTCACGAAGCGCTGCGCCCCCATCCGGAAGACCCAGCAATCGGCCTTGTATTCCAGGCCGCCCAGGCTTTCCAGCACCTTGTGGTCGCGCAGCGAGTAGCTGACGCGCCCGACGCCGTACCAGCGCATCGACAGCGGCCACTGCGCCGAGATGTCGGCATTGCGGAAGCTGTCGCGCACGAAACGGTATTCGGCGTTGAGCACTTTCATCGGCCCCGGGGTGAAGCGTACGCCATGGCTCTGGCTGTACACGCTCTTGCCGGTCGCATCGTATTGTACGCTGCTGTCGAAGTTCCAGTTATCGATGATGCGGCCCGACGCCGCCAGCAGCAGGTCGGACTTGCCCTGGCCGTTCGGCGAACGGCCCACGCGCGGCTCGGTGAGATAGAAGCGCTGGCCGATGGCCATGCGCAGGCGCTCGGCGCCGTCCGGCTCGATAAAGCGCGACACCACGGCCGCGGTCAGCTGGTTGGCGTCCGACACCCGGTCGGCACCGACGAAGCGGTTTTCGCTGAACAGCTGGGCGTAGCTGAAACCGGCCTCGCCGGTATCGAAGCTCGGGAATTCGTCCTGGTTCTTGTAGGGCGTGCGCACGTAGAACAGGCGCGGCTCGAGGGTCTGGGTGACGGCGGTGCCGAACAGCTTGGCGTCGCGCTCGAACACCATGCCGCTGTCGATCGAGAACATCGGCAGCGTGCGCGACAGGCTGGTGCGGTTGGTCGGGCTGCGCGAATTCTCGTCCATCGCGTACTTGGTCGCGTGCAGCATCAGCTTCGGCGTGATGAAGTAGCCAGGCTGGATCCAGGGGTAGCTGACCTGCGACACGGCCACCAGGCGGTTGCCGGTGTCGAAGGTCGGATGCGCGAAGCGCGTCGCCTCGGCATCGAAGGCCCAGTCGAAGCCTTTCACGTCGTAGCGCCCGGTGTGGAAATTAATTTGCGGCAGGCGGTCGTAAGGACGCGGAATCGTCAGGCGCGGGTCGGCTTTCGACGCCGGCTCCTGCAGGATCTGGAAGTTCTGGGCGCGCGCGGAGAGGCTCCAGTACTGGGTGCCGTAGCTGGTATAGAGCTCGCGCACCAACTGGCGCTCGGCGCTGGTCGAGACCGTGCGCGAAAAGTCGCTCGGGTATTCGTCGTCGGAGGCGGCGTTCAGGTTCCAGCCGGCGCCCCAGCCCGGTGCCAGGGTCTGGTTATGTACCGAATTGACCAGCCAGCGGTCGGTCTTGGTGATGCGGTCGTTCGGCAGGACTTCGATGTGGGTTTCGCCGCCATACGTGCCACGCTTGGTCTCGCCGATGTAGCGTGCCGTGGCGCCGAGCTGCAGGCCGCGGTCGAACATCATGCGCGGGAACACCGTCAAATCGCGGTTCGGCGCGATGTTGAAGTAATACGGCACCATGATCTCGGACTTGCCCTTGGCGCCGAAGTCGAGCGTCGGCGGCAGCCAGCCGGAACGGCGCGCGCCCGAGAGCGAGAACGACAGCGCCGGCGTCGCCAGGATCGGCACGTCCTTGAAATAGATGACGGTCTTGCCAGCGGTGCCGACGTCGCGCCCGGAATCGAGGCGCAGCGTGCTCGACTTCAGGTACCAGTCGGGATTCGGGCCTTCGCAGGTGCTGTAGGTGCCGTCGACCACCAGGGCCTGGTCTTCGCTGAGGAAGTCGATGCGGTCCGCCCCCCCTTGCGCATTGTTCATCTGCAGGTGGTATTTCGGGTTGAGCACCCAGCCCCGCCCCGTGGACATGTTCATCTGCAGCGAATCGCCCTGGTAGCGGTCGCCGAAACGCCACATCTGGACGTTGCCGCTGGCCGTGACCTCGTCCTCGACCAGGCGATAGCAGGCCGTATCGGCCTTCAGTTTCGACTGGCCGCGGGTGATTTCGACGTCGCGGCTGAGGTTGATCTCGCGGTCAGGACGGCCGCCGATCTCCTCGGCGCGCACGGTAACGGGAAGGTCTTGTTCGTCTGCATGGGACGCGGCCGGAGCGACCTGCGCATGCAAGGGCCCCGAGGCCACGGTGACGAGAGCGGACAAGGCAAATGCCCGCCGCTGCGGGAATGGTAGGGCCGTAAACCAGCTCATGGAATCTTGGGCTGCACCATAAAGGGCGATTTTTTGGATTGAATCCCTTATTATATGGGAATTGCCTCCCTCAACCGGTTTTACCTGGACGTTTCATGTCTTCTCTGTATCAAAACACCCCCAATTCCGCCGAGCAGGACGCGCGCCTGGCACTGCTGACCGAATGGCTGGGCACGACGGGCCTGGTGGACACCGGTTCGCGCCGGCCGGCCTCGTCGGATGCGAGTTTCCGCCGCTACTTCCGCCTCGATGTGGCGCCCGCGCTACGCGCGAAACTGGGCGACACGCTGATCGCCATGGACGCCCCGCCGGAGCGCGAAAACGTGCCCGCCTTCATCCACGTGCAAGGCTTGCTGCAGGACGCCGGCGTCACCGTGCCGGCCATCGTCGCACGCGACGTCGAGCGCGGTTTCCTGCTGCTGTCGGACCTCGGCACCACGACTTACCTGCAGCGTCTCGATGCCGACAATGCCGCCTTCATGTACTCGGATGCGGTCGATGCCCTGATCAAGTTCCAGATGGCCAGCCGCCCGGGCGTGCTGCCCGAGTTCGACCGTGCCTTCGTGCTGCGCGAAATGAACCTGTTCCCCGAGTGGTACATCGGGCGCCACCTGGGCGTGACCCTGGACGAGAAACAGCAGGCGCAACTCGATAAAGTGTTCGAGGCGATCACGTCGAACGTGCTGGCCCAGCAGCAGGTGTTCATGCACCGCGATTTCCACTCGCGCAACCTGATGTTCCTCGACAGTGGCAACCCGGGCGTGCTCGACTTCCAGGACGCCGTCTACGGCCCCGTCACCTACGACCTCGGCTCGCTGCTGCGCGACGCCTACATCCAGTGGGACGAAGAGATCGTGCTCGACTGGGTCGTCCGTTACTGGCAAAGCGCCAAGCAGGTCGGCCTGCCGGTGAACCCGGACATCGACGCCTTCTACCGCGACTTCGAGTTCATGGCCCTGCAGCGCCACCTGAAGATCCTCGGTATCTTCTGCCGCCTGAACTACCGCGACGGCAAGGCGATCTACATGGGCGACTTGCCGACCGTGCTCGACTACGTGCGCAAGACCGCCAACCGCTACACTGAACTCAAGCCGCTGCTGCGCCTGCTCGACGCGTTCGAGGACAAGGCACCGCAGGTCGGCTACACCTTCTGATTTTCCGGATAGCCCCATGAAAGCCATGATCCTCGCTGCCGGCCGCGGCGAACGCATGCGTCCGCTGACGGACGCCTGCCCGAAACCCCTGCTGGAAGTGCGCGGCCGTCCGCTCATCGTCTGGCACATCCTGAACCTGGTGCGCGCAGGTATCCACGACATCGTCATCAACCACTCCTACCTCGGCCACATGCTCGAGGAGGCGCTGGGCGACGGCAGCCAGTACGGCGCGCGCATCCAGTATTCGCACGAACCGACCCCGCTGGAAACGGCGGGTGGCATCGCCAACGCCCTGCACCTGCTTGGCGACGAGCCTTTCGTGGCGCTGTCGGGCGACATCTACGCACCCTATTTCGATTTCACGCAGGTGTTCGACGCGCTGCCGGACAAGGACGCGGTCGGCCAGCCTATCCCCGCGGATAAACGCGACATCGCCTGGCTGTACCTGACACCGAACCCGTGGCACAACCCTGAAGGCGACTTCGGCATCGACATGTATACGCTCTCGAACGAGGGCGATCCGAAGTGGAATTTCGGGAACATCGGCGTGTATCGCCGCGAAATGTTCGACGGCATCGCCCCGGGCGAATTCGTCAAGTTCGGCCCGCTGATGCGCAAGTTCATCGCGCAAGGCCGCGTCGGCGGCGAAATCTACCACGGTCCCTGGGTCAACGTCGGCACCGTGCGCCAGCTCGAGGAACTCAACGCGCCGCTGGCGAAGAGGTCGGGCCAGTGACCCCGTTTGCCGCCCGCCGCGCGCGCCCGGCCGAGGCCATGGAGCCAGGCGCCGTGGCGGTGCTGGCCACTGCGCCGGGAACCGTGCGCAACGGCGACGCCGACTACCCGTACCGGCACGACAGCTATTTCTATTACCTCAGCGGTTTCACCGAGCCGGAAAGCGTGCTGGTACTGGTGGCCGCGCAGGGAAGTACGCCCGCGCGTTCGATCCTGTTCTGCCGTCCGAAGGATGTCGAGCGCGAGATCTGGGACGGTTTCCGCCACGGCCCCGAGGCCGCGCGCACGGCCTTCGGCTTCGACGAGGCCTGGCCTGTGTCGGAACTCGATGCGCAGATGGCCTGCCTGCTGGCCAACGCCCCTGCCCTGTACTACGCGATCGCGCAGAATGCGGCGCTCGATGCGCAAGTGGCTGGCTGGCTGAAAGCCGTACGCGCGCAGTCGCGCAGCGGCGTGACGGCGCCAGGCCGCAGCCACCACCTGTTGGCGCTGCTCGACGAGATGCGCCTGGTAAAAGACGAGAGCGAGCAGGCGCTGATGGCGCGCGCGGCCGCCATCTCGGGCGGCGCCCACGCGCGCGCCATGCGTGCTGCCCGTCCCGGCATGTTCGAGTACGAACTCGAGGCCGAGCTGCTCCACGAATTCCGCCGCCATGGCGCCCAGGCCCCGGCCTATACCCCGATCGTCGCCAGCGGCGCCAACGCCTGCATCCTGCACTACAGCGCCAACAACACGCAGACCCGGGACGGCGACCTGGTGCTGATCGACGCCGGCTGCGAATTCGACAGCTATGCCGCCGACATCACGCGCACCTTCCCGGTGAACGGGCGTTTCAGCGAACCACAAAAGCGCTTGTATGAACTGGTGCTGCGCGCCCAGGAAGCGGCACTTGCCGCCATCGTCCCCGGCCGGCCCTACAGCGACGTGCACGACGCGGCGGTGAATGTGCTGGTCGAGGGCATGCTCGAACACGGCCTGCTCGATCGCGCGAAATATGGCAGCGTCGACAACGTGCTGGCCGAGCGCGCCCATACCCGCTTCTACATGCACGGCACCGGCCACTGGCTGGGACTGGACGTGCACGACACCGGCAGCTACCGCGACCTGGCGCGCGAAGGCAAGCCTTCGCGGCCTCTCGTGCCGGGCATGGCGCTGACAGTGGAGCCGGGCATTTATGTGCGTCCTGGGCCGGACGTGCCCGAGCAGTTCTGGCACATCGGCATCCGCATCGAGGACGATGTGATCGTCGGCGATGCGGGGGCGCGGGTGCTCTCGGACGCGGCACCGAAAACGGTGCCTGACATCGAAGCGGCAATGAAGGGAGCGTGAAGATGGAGCAGCACCAGGACAATGTCGATATCGCCATCTGCGGCGCCGGGCCGGTCGGCCTGGCCCGGCGGCGCTGCTGGCGCGGCGCGGCATCGAGGGCAAGCGCATCGCCCTCATTGATGCGCGCGCGCGCGCGCTCGGCCAGTCAATTTCCGACCCGCGCTCGATCGCGCTGGCCTGGGGCAGCCGCCTGCTGCTCGAGGAAGTCGGCGCCTGGCCGCTGTCGTCCACAAACGCATCCACGCCCATCCACAGCATCCACGTCTCGCGCCGCGGCCACTTCGGGCGCAGCCTGATGGACCGCAGCGAACACGACCTGGAGGCGCTCGGCTACGTCACCCGCTACGGCGAGGTCGTCGATGCGCTGGCCCGTGCGGTCGACCGCGCCGGCGTGCAGGTGATCCGTCCGGCCCGCGTTGCCGCGCTCGACGAAGGCGGCGAACACGTCACCTTGAGGCTCGACGACGGCCGTACCGTGACTGCGCAGGTGGCGGTCGGTGCCGAAGGCGGCGTGTTCGGCCAGCAGGAAGACAAATCGCAGACGCGCGATTATGGCCAGAGCGCCGTCATCGCCCGCGTCACGGCCGCCAGCCCGATCCCGCATCGCGCCTTCGAGCGTTTTACCGACGAAGGCCCGCTGGCGCTGCTGCCGCAGGACGGCGCTGACGGCCATGGCTACGCGCTGGTCTGGTGCGTCGCTCCGGCGCGCGCCGAGCAGTTGCAGGCGATGGAGGAAGCGCGCTTCCCGGATGAATTGAAAGAGGCCTTTGGCGGCCGCCTTGGGCGTTTTACCCGGGTATCGCCACGGATCACCTATCCGCTCGGCCTGAACGCCGAAGCGCGCGCTACCACGCGCACGGTCGCCATTGGCAACGCGGCGCAGACCCTGCACCCGGTGGCCGGACAAGGCCTGAACCTCGGCCTGCGCGACGCCGCCGTGCTGGCACGCCTGCTGGCACGCTGTCCCGGACCGGAAGCCGTGCAGCGTTTCCTCGACGAGCGCGCGCAAGACCGCAAGCTCACCATCGCCCTGACCGACACGATGGCGCGCGCCTTTGTCGGCAGCGGGCCGCTGCAATCGGTGCTCGGCCTGGGCCTGGCGGCGCTCGACGCCGTGCAGCCGGCGCGCACGCTGCTGGCCGAACTCATGATGTACGGGCGGCGCGGCGGGTCGTCGTTCATGCCGCACCGGCAAGGGTAGTTCGCAGTACAGCGGCAGCGTATGCAAGGGGACGCCAGCAGCCATCGTTCGTAGGGTGGACTCCCGAGTCCACGCGTTGCAGCGCGTGAACGTCGAAACGATGGTTCGATCGGCAAAGCGTGCCCACCCTGCGACTTGAGGTCCGTCCATCGAAATACCGTTTCGATCCGCATGCGCCGCACCGCGTGGGCACGGAGTGCCCACCCTACGCCGCAGCAGCCCAAGCCACCGTAGGGTGGGCTCTTGAGCCCACGCGGTGTCATCGTCAGTTCATCGGCGTCGCGGACAAGGTATCGCAGACCCAACCTGGTCTCGCCTGGTCGCGACATGAATGCATTTCCACTGTCGTTCACGGCGCCTCTCATTCACTGGTAAGACAGCGTGGGGTCATTGAAGCCGGGGGCTTCAATGACAAGCCCACCCTACGACAAGTACGCCTACCCTCCCGTCACCAAAGATTGCGTCAATTTTTCTTGACACGGTTTGCGCTGTCAATTAATCTTGACACGTCAAGAAGTCTTGACAAGCTGCTCGACCAGGGAGACCCATGACCACCACCGCCACACCCACCGAACTGTCTGCCACCCAGCGCGCCAGCCTGCATCGCGCCATTGAATCGGCCGTGATCGACCATGCGTCGCTCAGCAAGGACCCAGGTGACGAGGCGCTCAATGCCTCGCGCCTGGTTGCCGCCAGCAGCGCGGGTTTGCAGATCTGCGAGGGCTTGCAGAAGGAAGCCGTGCAGCGTGCACGTGGCGCCGGGCGCTCGTGGGCCGAACTCGGGGCGCTGATGGGCATCACGCGCCAGGCCGCGCAGCAGCGCTTCGCCCCGTCGGCATCGAAAGAGTGGTTCACCAAGGAGTGGGTGGCCGTGCATGAAGGACACGAAATCATCGTGCGCAATTCGTGGACGGGCGGCGCCAGGCTGTTCGTCGACGGCGTACAGGTCGCCGAAAACCGCGAGTTCCTCGCGCTCGACAAGCGCCGCGTGATGATGTCGGCGCAGGTCCCGCGCAAGGACGGCTCGGCCTTCCTGGTCGAGATCCATGCGTATGCGCTGCTCACCGTCAGCGTCAAGATTGTCGTGGACGGGAAACAGATCGGGGGAGAGGTGTTCTAAGGGGCGGGTGACCGGGTGTGGCCGATCACCATCGGGCGGCACAGCCGCACGGCCTACGCCGTCGAATAAGCGCGCAGCGCGTGAATGAGACCCCCGGCCTCATTCACTCCACGGCCTTCACCATCGACTCGATCACCTTCTTCGCGTCGCCAAACACCATCATCGTGTTCGGCTGGTAGAACAGGTCGTTGTCCAGGCCTGCGTAACCCGATGCCATCGAGCGCTTGTTGACGATAATGCTTTTCGCTTTATAGGCTTCGAGGATCGGCATGCCGGCGATCGGCGATTTCGGATCCTTTGCCGCCGGGTTGACGACGTCGTTCGCGCCCAGCACCAGCACCACGTCGGTCTGGCCGAATTCTCCGTTGATGTCTTCCATCTCGGCGACCTGGTCGTAGGGCACCTCGGCTTCGGCCAGCAGCACGTTCATGTGGCCCGGCATGCGCCCGGCCACCGGGTGGATGGCGTAGCGCACCGTCACGCCGTGGGCGGTGAGTTTATCCACCAGTTCCTTCACCGTGTGCTGGGCGCGCGCCACGGCCAGGCCGTAGCCCGGCACGATGATCACGGATTCGGCGTTCTGCAGGATGAAGGCGGCATCCTCGGCCGAGCCGGACTTCACCGGGCGCTGCTCTTTCGCGCCGCCGGTATCGACGGCCGCCTCGCCGCCGAAGCCGCCCAGGATGACGTTGAAGAAGGAGCGGTTCATCGCCTTGCACATGATGTACGAGAGGATGGCCCCGCTCGAGCCCACCAGCGAGCCGGCGATGATCAGCATCGAATTATTCAGCGAAAACCCGATGCCTGCCGCCGCCCAGCCCGAGTACGAGTTCAGCATCGACACCACCACCGGCATGTCGGCGCCGCCGATCGGGATGATGATCAACACGCCCAGCAAAAACGAGAGCGCGGCCATGATGGCGAACGGCGTCCAGGCCGGCGCCACCGCCTCGTCGAAGCAGAACACGAGGCCGAGGGCGACGATGGCAATCGCGATGACGAGGTTCAGGATGTGCTGGCCGCCAAAGCGCACCGGCGCGCCCTGGAACAGGCGGAACTTGTATTTGCCCGACAGCTTGCCGAAAGCGATCACGGAACCCGAGAAGGTGACGGCACCGACGAAGGTGCCGATGAAGAGCTCCAGGCGGTTGCCGAAGGGGAGCGCCTGGCCGCGGGTGGCGATGTTGAAGGCCCAGGGCTCGGACACGGCGGCAATCGCGATGCAGACGGCCGCAAGACCGATCAGGGAGTGCATGGCCGCGACCAGTTCCGGCATCTTCGTCATCTCGACCCGCTTGGCAGCCAGCGCGCCGATCGCGCCGCCGCCGGCCACGCCGAGGAGCACCAGCGGGAAGCCCATGCGTCCGCCGGTCACCGCGCCATAGGCGAATTCGGCCTGCAGCTTGAAGATCAGGGCGACCGTGGTGGCCACCGCGATGGCCATGCCGGCCATGCCGAAGGTGTTACCGAGGCGTGCGGACGAAGGCGAGGACAGGCCTTTGAGCGCCTGGATGAAACATACCGAGGCCACCAGGTAGAACAGCGTGACCATGTTCATGCTGATGTGATTCATGCGCCCTCCTTCGCGGCCTGGATCTTCTGCGCCGTGCCCGCGTCAAGCGCGCGCTTCGGTTCCTTCTTCTTGAACATCTCCAGCATGCGCTGGGTGACGAGGAAGCCGCCGAACACGTTGACGGCCGCCAGCGCGACGGCGATCGTGCCCATGGTCTGGCCCAGCGCGCCTTCGGTCAGGCCTGCCGCCAGCATGGCGCCGACGATGATGATGGCGGAGATGGCGTTGGTGACGGCCATCAGCGGCGTGTGCAGCGCGGGCGTGACGGTCCAGACGACGTGGTAGCCGACGTAGATGGCCAGCACGAAGATGATCAGGTTGATGATGGTGTGGCTGATTTCCATGGGGGTTCCTTTTCCTATACCTTATTTGCGCAACACTTCGCCGTCGAGGCAGAGCAGCGTGGCGCGAACGATCTCGTCCTCGCGGTCGATCACCAGCTTGTCTTCCTTGTCGATGACGAGCTTCAGGAAGTCGAGCACGTTGCGCGCGTACAGGGCCGAGGCGTCGGCCGCCACCAGCGCCGCCAGGTTCGGCTCGCCGATGATGTGCACGCCATGTTTTACCACCGTCTTGCCCGCTTCCGTCAGCGGGCAGTTGCCGCCCTGCTCGATCGCCATGTCGACGATGACGGAGCCCGGCTTCATCGCCTGTACCGTTTCTTCGCGAATCAGGATCGGCGCGGCGCGGCCGGGGATCAGCGCGGTGGTGATGATGATATCGGCCAGTTTCGCCCGCTCGTGCACCAGCTCCGCCTGGCGCCGCATCCAGTCCGCCGGCATCGAGCGCGCATAGCCGCCCACGCCTTGCGCGATCTCGCGCTCTTCGTCGGTCAGAAAAGGCACGTCGATGAATTTCGCGCCCAGCGACTCGACCTGCTCTTTGACTGGTGGACGGACGTCCGAGGCTTCGATCACGGCGCCCAGGCGTTTCGCCGTGGCGATCGCCTGCAGGCCGGCGACACCCACGCCCATGATCAGCACGCGCGCCGCTTTCACGGTGCCGGCGGCCGTCATCAGCATCGGCATGAAGCGCTGATAGGTGTTCGCCGCCAGCATCACGGCCTTGTAGCCGGCGATGTTTGCCTGGGAGGACAGCACGTCCATCGACTGCGCGCGGGTGATGCGCGGCGCCGCTTCCAGCGCGAACGCGGTCAGGCGGCTCGCTGCCATGGCGGCGATGTTCTCGCTGTCGAAAGGATTGAGCATGCCGACGACCACGGTGCCGGGACGCATGCGCGCGCGTTCGGCCTCGTTCGGGGCGCGTACTTTCAGGACCAGGTCGGCCGCGAAGGCCTCGTCGGCGCCGCCGATGCTGGTTCCGGCCGCGGCATAGGCCTCGTCCGTGACCGCCGCATGCAGCCCGGCGCCGCTTTGTACGACGACCTGGTGTTTCCCCGTCAGTTTCTTGACTGTTTCCGGAGTTGCCGCTACGCGGGTCTCGCCCGGCCGTGTTTCGGCCGGAATGCCGATTCTCATGCATTCCTCCTTGCTGTTGATGTTATCTTCACAATCTAACACGTAAACACAGCCATTCTCACCACCAGAAGTGACAGGCTGGAACCTATTTCAGTAGAGAGGAGGAAGTTGATGACAGTGCATGGCGAGCGAGGGCAAGGCGCGAGGAGGCCGCATGGCGAGCCATGCAACGACGAGCAACGCAGCACCCGCTTGTCAGGCGCGTCAGCAACGACTCATTCTCTACTGAGATAGGTTCCGGGCAAGACGGGTAGTTTGCGCCCGAAAGCGATACAGCCTGGCGGCAAGGTCGCGTTTTTTTGTATCAAATCAAGGCTTTTGGCGTATTTTTGCTGCACTGCACACGTACTGGCGAGCAACGGTTTGCGCCGCGCTGTAGAATATCGGCTCATTTGTCGAGGACGCGCATGACCCATACCTTCAGACCGTCAGTCACCGTTGCCGCCATCATCGAACGCGATGGCCGTTTCCTGCTGATCGAGGAAGAGACGAGCGAAGGCATCAAGCTGAACCAGCCGGCCGGCCACCTCGATCCGTATGAATCGCTCGAACAGGCGGTCGTGCGCGAAGCGCTGGAAGAAACAGCGCACGAATTCATCCCGAACGGGCTGGTGGGCATGTACATGTCGCGCTATTACTCGAAATCGCGCAATGCCGACGTCACCTATTTGCGCTTCACCTTCTGCGGCAGCGCCGGCAAACAGTACGACCAGCCGCTCGACGAAGGCATCCTGCGTACACTGTGGATGACGCGCGACGAAATCGCGGCCTCCAGCCATCGCCACCGCAGCCCCATCGTGCTGCAATGCGTGGACGATTACCTGGCTGGCAAGCGCACCGACCTGGGCCTGCTCTACACCCATCCCTCGGTATTTGCAGAAGAGTTAACAACGGACCGGACGTAACATGAGCAAGAAAAAAGTCGTGATCGGGATGTCGGGCGGCGTCGACTCCTCGGTCGCGGCCTGGATGCTGAAGGAACAGGGCTACGATGTCGTCGGCCTGTTCATGAAGAACTGGGAAGACGACGACGATTCCGAATACTGCTCGACGCGCCAGGACTGGATCGACGCGGCCAGCGTGGCCGACGTGGTCGGCGTCGACATCGAGGCGGTCAATTTCGCCGCCGAATACAAGGACCGCGTGTTCGCCGAATTCCTGCGCGAATACCAGGCCGGCCGCACGCCGAACCCGGACGTCCTCTGCAACGCCGAAATCAAGTTCAAGGCCTTTCTCGACCACGCGATGAAGCTCGGTGCCGATTTGATCGCCACCGGCCACTACGCACGCGTGCGCGAAAACCCGCTTGGACAATTCGAGCTGCTCAAAGCCTTCGACCACACCAAGGACCAGAGCTATTTCCTGCACCGCCTGAACCAGGCGCAGTTGTCGAAGTCGCTCTTCCCGCTTGGCGAAATCCCGAAGACGGAAGTGCGCAAGATCGCCGAAAAGCTCAAACTCCCGAACGCGGCGAAAAAGGATTCGACCGGCATCTGCTTTATCGGCGAGCGCCCTTTCCGCGAATTCCTGAACCGCTACCTGCAGCACAAGCCGGGCCCGATGAAGCTCGATAACGGGCAGACCGTCGGCGAACATATCGGCCTGTCCTTCTATACGCTCGGCCAGCGCAAGGGCATTGGCATCGGCGGCCTGAAGTCGCACAAGAATGCGGATGGCACCAGCGAGCCGTGGTTCGTCGCGCGCAAGGACGTGGCGACCAATACGCTGTACATCGTGCAGGGTCACGACCACCCGTGGCTGTTATCAAGCAGGCTGGAAGCCGGCCAGGCCAGCTGGGTCGCAGGCGAAGCGCCGGCCCGCGGCATGCTGTCGGCCAAGACGCGCTACCGCCAGGCCGACGTGCCCTGCGAAGTGCTGGCCGATGGGCCGGACCGTTTCGCGCTCGATTTCCTTGAGCCGCAATGGGCGGTCACGCCGGGCCAGTCCGCCGTGCTCTACGACGGCGACATCTGCCTCGGCGGCGGCATCATCGACGGCGCCCTCGGCGCCTGAACACCGGTGGGGCCGCCCGGTCCCGCCTCTCTCCTCTCTCCGTTCCCTGCCCGCGCTGCCGCAGGCGCCTGCTTTTGCACGTCTGGCAACTTGCACGCCCTGTTTTGGTGCCGACGCAACACATTTTGTACATTCAAGGGATATTTCGCAGTCTCGCCTTGAGTTTCCACTGGGCAAGCCGTTACTCTTCATTGCCATCCGGCAAAATCGAAACCGGCCACCCTCTGACGGGACGTTTTTACTGGTTTTGAGAAAATCATAGAAAACGTCAATAACATGAACATTGCAAACTTGCGTGTCCGCACGCGCCTCTTCGCCGGCTTCGGCATCCTCTGCGCCTTCCTTCTCGTCATCGTCCTGTTCAGCACGGCCATGCTCGCCCGCATCAACCAGGACACCAGCGACATCGCCAACGACCGCATGCCGAAGATCGCGGCTTCGCATGCCGTCCTGACGGAGGTGAACACGATTTCGATCGCCTTGCGCAACATGATGCTCAACGCCGACCCGGCCGACCGTGCCGCACAAACCGCGGACATCCAGAAAGCGCGCGCCGCGATCGATGCCACCCTGGCCGAACTGCAGCAGACCATCGCCAGCGTCGAAGGCAAGGCTCTGATGAGCACCAGCCTCGACTACAACGCGAAGGCGGTCACCGCGCAGGATGCCCTGCTGCGCCATATCAGCGCCGGCGAGCTCGACCAGGCCGCCGCCTTCCTGAAGGATCAGTACCGCCCGCTGCTGGGCGAATACCGCAAGGCCCTGAACGCGCAGATCACGCTGCAAAGCAGCCTGGCTACCAAGGCCGTCGCCGAAGCGGGGCGTACCTATGACAATACGGTGCGCACGATGGTCGCCCTGGCCGTGGTGATCCTGGTCCTGGCCGGCCTGATCGCCTGGCGCATCACGATATCGATCACCCGTCCGGTGGCGCGCGCGCTGGCGATTGCCGAAACCGTCGCCGCGGGCGATCTCACCAGCCAGATCGAAGTGAACACGACGGATGAACTCGGCCAGATGTTGTCAGCACTGAAGAAGATGAACGAAAGCCTGGTCGCCACCGTCTCGACGGTGCGCACCGGTACCGACCTGATCGCATCGGCCTCGTCGCAGGTGGCCGCCGGCAGCCTCGACCTGTCAAGCCGCACCGAGCAGCAGGCCAGCGCGCTCGAGGAAACGGCGTCCTCGATGGAAGAGCTGACCTCGACCGTGAAGCAGAACGCGGAGAACGCGCGCCAGGCCAGCACCCTCGCCGACGCCGCCTCCACGGTCGCCGAACGCGGCGGCCATGTGATCAGCCAGGTCGTCGGCACCATGGATGCGATCAACGATTCGTCGGCGCGCATCACCGACATCATCGGCGTCATCGACGGCATCGCCTTCCAGACGAATATCCCCGGCGCTCAATGCCGCCGTGGAAGCGGCCCGGGCCGGCGAGCAGGGCCGCGGCTTCGCGGTCGTCGCCAGCGAGGTACGCAACCTGGCGCAGCGTTCGGCTGCCGCGGCGAAAGACATCAAGGGCCTGATCGCCGATTCCAGCAGCAAGGTCGGCGACGGCAGCCGCCTCGTCGGCGAAGCCGGCGACACGATGCAGGAGATCGTCGACAGCATCCGCCGCGTCACCGACATCATGGGCGAAATCAGTGCCGCCAGCCGCGAGCAGAGTGCCGGCATCGAGCAGATCAACCAGGCCGTCAACCAGATGGACCAGGTGACCCAGCAGAACGCCGCGCTGGTCGAGGGAAACCTCGGCCGCCGCGGACGCGATGCGCAGCCAGGCAGCGACGCTGGCAACCACGGTGGCGGTGTTCCGTACCGGCGGCGATGCCGGCCGTGTCCAGCCAGCGGCAGCGGCAGCGGCCGCCGCCGCCAAGGCCCCGCGCCTGTCCAGGCCGGCGGTACCGCGCACGAGCGCCAAGCCGCAGGCGAGCGCCAACGTGCAGGCGGGCGCAGGCAAGGCGCAATTGGCGAGCGCCGGTGCCGACGGCTGGGAAGAGTTTTAAGCGAGCGTTCCGGAACGCGTGCCGGCTGCCCGTCCGGACGGCAGGCGCTAACGACGGCGCAGCGATAGTCGCTGCGCCGTTTTCATTTGCACGGTACTGTGGCGGACTTCAGGCGCAGGCCAGGGCCGCGCTCTTGCACTTCGCACGCGGACGCGCCGGTGCTGCTTCGGCGCGAATCCAGCGCGCGAATTCTTCCGGGGCCAGCGGCCTGGCATACAGATAGCCCTGCACCTGGTCGCAGCCGGCGCCGGCAAGGAAGCGCGCCGCCGATGCCGTCTCCACGCCCTCGACCACCACCACCTGGCCCAGGTCGTGCGCCAGCGTGATCATGGTGCCGACCAGCGCGCGCCTGCGCTCGTCGCTGTCGACGTCGCGGATGAAACTCTGGTCGATCTTGACGACCTTCGCCGGCACGCTTTGCAGGTAGGCCAGGCTGCTGTAGCCGGTGCCGAAATCGTCGATCGCCAGCTGCACGCCGCTCGTAGCCAGCGCTTCCGGGGTGGCGCCGGCCAGCGCGCGGTTGGTCATCAGCGCGCTTTCCGTGATCTCGAGCGCCAGCGCGCCCGGTTCCAGGCCGTGCGCACGCAGCCGCGCCAGGACGTGTTCGCAAAAGTCCGGCTCGAGCAAATTCACAGCCGAGACATTGACCGCCAGCTGCAGGTGCATGCCGGCGGCGTGCCATTGCGCCAGCTGGCGCAGCGCCTGCTCGATCACCCAGCGCGTGGTGGCGCGCGCCAGGAAAGTCTGCTCGATCACGGGGAAGAATTCGCCGGGCGAGATGTCGCCCAGCACCGGATGGCGCCAGCGCAGCAGGGCCTCGGCGCCATGGCAGCGGCCCGTTGCCAGCTCGACCTTCGGCTGGAACACCAGGCGCAGCTGGCTGTCGTCCGCGAGCGCCGCACCGAAGTCGTTGACGATGCGGAAGTGGCGCATGAAGGCGGCGTTCTGCTCGGCCGAGAACAGGCGCACCCGGTCCGAGCCTTCGATGGCGTCGTGGGCGGCGCTGAACAGGTCGCGCAGCAGGTCGACCGGATCGGCCTGGCCGACCGCGAACGGCACCACGCCGATCGTGGTGGTGGTGACGAAGCGGGCAATGGTCGTGCCGGCGCGCAGGTCGAGCCAGGCATGCAGCCACTCGCAAAAGCGTGCGGGATCGACATCCGGCTCGGCCACGAAGGCGAACTGGGTCGTCCCCACGTGGTACAGCTTGCGCGCCGGACCGAGCGCCGCGCGCAGCATGCGCGCCGTCTCCAGCACGATCTCGTCGACATACGAGGTGCCCATCGCGCGCACTGCGCTGCTGAGCTGTTCGGGCGTGGCCAGGCTCACCAGCGCGGCGAAGCGCGGCTCGCCGGCCGGCCGCTCGAGCGCCAGGTCGGCCAGGTCCTCGGCGAACTGGTTGCGGTTGGGGACGCCGCTGACCGGGTCGATGCGGCCGATCGCATGCTGCAGCTCGATCTGCGCCATCACCATCGCGGCCAGGTCGGCCAGGCCGGCGCGCTCGCGGTCGCCGATACTGCGCGGCTGGAGGCCGAGCACGCACATCGCGCCCGGGCAGTAGCCATCGCGCGTCATCAGGGGCGCGCCGGCATAGAAACGCACGCCGCTGGCGGCCAGGTTGCTGTCGCGGTAGTAGGGATCTTCCCGCAGGTCGGGAATCACCAGCAGGGCGCCGCTGTCGGCCACCTGCGCGCAGGGCGCGCGTTCGCGCGGGATTGCGCGATGGTCCACGCCGACGCGCGACTTGAACCACTGGCGGTTGGCGTCGGTGAGCGACACCGCCGCGATCGGCAGCTGGAACAGCTGGGCGGCCATGCGGGTGATGCGGTCGAAGGCTTCGTTCGGTGGCGTATCGAGCAGGTCGAGCTTGTGCAGCGCGTCGAGGCGGGCTGCTTCCGGTGCCGGCAGGTGTTGATGACTCATGGCGATCCTTGTCCACTGCCGGCCGGGGCCGATCTATAAATGATGAAAATGATGAATTCATTCTGATCGTCAAATTGCCTTGCGTCAACAATTATTTGCCATTCTGGCAGATTTGCGACAGAATTGTCCCTGCTCAGCAATAATGCCGTGGCGAGCATCATCATTTCCGGCAATTTTGTTGTTTCCGCCGGTAAAATAGCGAACAGTTATCGCAATCCTGGAAAAACCAACATGCACGCGTCCCTTCTTGACGACGCCGCCGGCAGCGATCCGGTCCTGACCACGCGCCAGGCGGCCCAGCTGCTCGGCATCGCCGTCAGCACCGCCCAGCTGTGGATCGAAAACGGCGTCCTGCCGGCCTGGAAGACGCCGGGCGGACACCGCCGCATCCGCCTGAGCGACGTCAGCGCCCTGCTGCGCGAGCGCGGCAGCCTGCACGCCGAGCCGGCGGCGCACGCCCGCGACTTTCTGCCGGCCGCCACGACCGTCCTGCCGACCAGGAGCAGGCACGCCTGGCGGCGCTGCGTGCGAGCGGCCTGGTCGACGCTGCGCCAAAGGCGGTGTTCGACCGCCTGACCTGGCTGGCGGCGCAGGTGACGGCCTGCCGTTGGCGGCGCTGACGCTGGTGACGGCCCAGCGCCAGCTGTTCAAGTCGCGCGTCGGCATCGCCCTGCTCGAGACGGCGCGTGAAGACGCGTTCTGCAACGGGACGATCCTGCGCGACGAGCCGATGGTGGTGCCGGATGCGCGCCTGGACGCGCGCTTTGCCGCCAGTCCGCTCGTCACCGGCGCGCCGTATGTACGTTTCTATGCCGGGGTGCCGCTGCGCGACGCCCACGGCTACCGGCTGGGCGCCTTGTGCGTGATGGACCACGAGCCGCGCCGTCTGCGCGAGCGCGAAATGCGCGCGCTGGGCGAACTGGCCGCGATCGCGATGGACGAGATCAGGCGTCGCTAGGGTTGGCGTTGGAGCTGGCGTTCGCCTGCTGCTTGCGCACGGCGGCGATGACGGTGTTGCGGATGGTTTTCAGCACCGCATCGGCCTTGAAGGGCTTGACGATGAAGCCGTGCACGCCGCGTGCGAGGGCGGCTTCGATGGTCGGCGCGTCGAGCGTACCGGAGACCATGAAGATGAAGGATTTCGGCAGCAAGGCGCGCAGCTGTTCGACCACGTCGCTGCCGTCCTCGACCTGCTCGCGCGCGATGCAGACCAGCTGGGGGCGGAATCTGGTGGCCAGCTGCAGCGCGCCCTGGCTCGTGTGGCCCTGGCCGACGACCTCGTAGCTGCCATCGGTGAGCACCGTATTCAACAGTCCGCGCGAAATCGCATTCGCGTCCACTATCACTGCCTTGAGCATTGCCCCGTCCTTACGTATGTCAGTGTGAATCGTAAGCCAGCATCTTCCACGTGACGCCCAGGCGCACGTCGGTTTTCAGCTCCACGAGCTGGCGCGACAGCAGCAGGATGTCGCGCTCGGCGCGCAGGCGCTCGCCCAGCGGCGTTTTCAGGATGCCGGCGCCGGCCATCACCGCATCCAGGCTGCCATAAGCATTGAGCAAGCGCGCCGCCGTCTTCATGCCGATTTTCGACACGCCCGGCACGCCGTCGGTGGCGTCGCCCATCAGCGCCAGCAGGTCGTGCAGCAGTTCGGGCGCCACGCCGAAACGCGCGCGCACCCAGGCGTCATCATGCCACTCGCCCTTGAAATGATCCCACACCAGTGCGCCGTGCGCGATCAGCACGTGCAGGTCCTTGTCGGTGGTGGCGACGATCGCCTCGCCGCGGTTTTCGGTCAGCCAGCGCATCACGCAGGTGGCGACGACGTCGTCGGCCTCGACCTCGGGCACGGTCACCACCGGCACGCCGGCCCCTGCAGGCGCGCGTGGAATTCCGGCAGCGCGTCGCGCAGGAACGCGGGCATCGGCGCGCGGTGTTCCCGGTAGCGCGGGTACAGGGCGTGGCGCCAGGTCGGGCCGCCGTAGTCGAAGGCGGCCAGCACGTGGGTCGGCGCGTGAGCGTCGAGCAGATTGCGGAAGGACGAGAACGCATGGCGCAAGGCGATGCTGGCCTTCAGGTCGGAGTCGGGCTCCGGGCTGGCTTCGTAGACCCGGCGCACGATGTTCAGGCCGTCGATCGCGAGCAGCTTCGCCATGCGTGCTTACCGTGCGTAGTCGTACTTGCCGCCGCGCTCGAGGGCGCGGATGTAGGCGGGGCGGGCGTGGATGCGTGCCAGGAAGGCCGTCAGGCGCGGGTACTGCGCCCCCAGCCCGGCGCGCGCGCTTGCGGCCTCCAGCGGGAAACTCATCTGGATGTCGGCGGCGGAGAATTCGTTCCCGGCGAACCAGCCGCACGTGGCGAGTTCGGATTCCAGGTAGCCCAGCTGGGCCTGGATATTCGGGTGTACCAGGGTGTCCTTGACCTTGCGCGCGATGGTGCGCGCGATCGGCTTGGCGAAGAAGGGCATCGGACCATTCTCGATGCGGTCGAACACGAGCTTCATCAGGAGCGGCGACATCGCCGAGCCCTCCGCAAAGTGCAGGAAATAGGTGTACTTCAGTTTTTCGGGCGTGCCGGCCGCAGGCACGAAACGCCCCTTGCCGTAGCGTTCGACCAGGTACTCGATGATCGCACCGGATTCGGCCACGACGGTGTCGCCATCCGTGATGACGGGCGACTTGCCGAGCGGGTGCACCGCGCGCAGTTCGGCGGGCGCAAGCATCGTCTTCGGGTCGCGCTGGTACTTTTTGATCTCGTAGTCCAGGCCGAGTTCCTCGAGCAGCCACAGGATGCGCTGCGAGCGCGAATTGTTCAGGTGATGGACGATGATCATGGCGCAAGGGCGGCAAAAGGAAGGACCCTTAGCTTAGCACTGTTGCGTGATTACAAAAAGATGGGCAGCCAATCGCCTGCCTTGCGCCCGCGCCACGGCACCGTTCGTCAGCGCACCGAGGCGCCCTGCCGCCCCCTCTATGATGGGCCCATGGGTGCAATCTACATTGGCATATCCGGCTGGCGCTACACGCCCTGGCGCGGCGTGTTCTATCCTCCCGGCCTGGTGCAGACGCGCGAGCTCGACTACGCCTCGCGCCAGTTGCCGACCATCGAGATCAACGGCTCCTTCTACTCCCTGCAGCGGCCCGAAAGCTACGCGGCCTGGTACCGCGCCACGCCGCCGGGTTTCGTGTTCGCGGTAAAGGGCAACCGCTTCATCACCCACATGCTGAAGCTGAACGACATCGAGGGACCGCTGGCCAATGTGCTGGCCTCGGGCGTGTTCGAGCTGCGCGAAAAACTCGGGCCTTTCCTGTGGCAGTTCCCGCAGATGGTGAAATTCGATCCGGAGCGCTTCGAGCATTTCCTGAGCCTGCTGCCGCAGGATACCGAGGCCGCCCTTGCACGCGCACTGCAATACCAGCCGCGCATGGAGGGCAAAGTGTCGCTGGTGATGGATGCGAAGCGCCCCATGCGCCACGCCGTCGAGATCCGCCACGAGAGTTTCGAGGACGCCCGCTTCATCGCCCTGCTGCGCAAGTACAAGGTGGCGCTGGTGGTCGCCGACACCGCCGGCCGCTGGCCGCATGTCGAGGACGTGACCGCCGACTTCGTCTACATCCGGCTACATGGCGACAAGGAACTGTATGCCAGTGGCTATGACGACGAGGCGATCGAGCAGTGGGCCGCGCGCATCCGCGCATGGAGGACGGGCGGGCAGCCAAAGGAAGACCGCTGCGTGTCCGCGCACGCGCCGCCGAAGCGCACCAGCCGGGATGTGTACTGCTATTTCGATAACGATATCAAGGTGCATGCGCCGTACGATGCGCAGCGGCTGATTGCGGCGCTCGGGCTGGCTGACGCACCGCTTGATTCTTCGAATACGTAGGGTGGAGTCCTGACTCCACGCTTTACACCTGCATACCACCACCGCCTACTCCAAATCCGCGTCCGCAATGTCCGGCGCCCCCGCCCAATCCGCCGAATAAATCCCATCCCGAACATAACGATGGAAGGTCGAATACGGCCAATCGCCAACCCGCCTGGCCTGCCCATGCTTGACCGGGTTGAAATGGATGTAATCCACATGCTTCTCCATGTCGAACTCATCGCGAATCTGGTGCTCCCAAAACCGCCGTTGCCAGATCGTCGATTCATTGCGCTGCCTCGCTGCCCGCGTCAGCAGGCTGGGATCATGTAGCCGGTCCCTGCAAGCGTTGACAACATGACGTTTGATTTCCGCCCAACGCGCCGCGTAGTCGGGATCCCCTTCCGGCAGGGTCCAGATGCAGTGCATGTGGTCAGGCATGAGTACCCAGGCGTCGATCCCAAAAGGCCGAGTCAGGCGTACGGTCTGGATCGCGTCATGCAAGGCGGTGCGCAGTATCGGCGCGCAGAGGATGGTGCGGCGGCGGTAGGCGACGACCGTGAAGAAATAGGTGGAGCCAGCGAATTGGCGGCGGTAGCGGGGCATGGTGCGGCATCGTAGGGCGATGCAGCGCGGGCGCGCTGTTTTACGTCAATCGGACGAGTGGAACCGGTAACATTTGCCGGCGGTGAAACGCGTGGAGTCGGGACTCCACCCTACGGTTATCTCTTGTCGTGGATTTTAATAACGCGATGGCTGTTACCTGGCGGCGGCGTCAATTCCTCCGGCGTCTCGCAGGTATTACAACTCTTGCACCCGCCCCCGCAGCTGTCGGCCGTATCGAGCCAGCGCACCAGCTTCGACTCCGCCCCGCCGGTCGACAGGCGGTTGACGATGCGCACGCGCCACGCGGCCGGCAGGTATTTGGCGCCGACGTAGACGGCGGCGCACACCACGACCAGAGCGACGACGAGTTCCTGCCACATGTCAGCCTCCGCCGAGTGCCAGCGCGACGCGGTAGGTGATGAAGGAAGCGGCGTAGGCCAGCGCGAACATGTAGCCGGCCATCATCCAGGCGTATTTGGCGCTGCCGGTTTCGCGGCGCACCACCGACAGCGTCGACAGGCACTGCGGCGCATACACGTACCAGGCCAGCAGCGACAATGCAGTCGCCATCGACCAGGAGCCGGCGATCAGGGGCCCCAGCGTGTTGGCGACGTCGTCGCCGGAACCGGACAGCGCGTACACGGTGCCGAGCGCGCCGACCGCCACTTCGCGCGCGGCCATCCCGGGCACCAGGGCGATGCAGATCTGCCATCCAAAGCCGATCGGCTCGAAGATCACCGCCAGCGCGCGGCCCAGCATGCCGGCCACGCTGTAGTAGATCGGCGGCTGCGTGGCGCCTTCGGGCGCGCCCGGGAAGCTCGACAGGAACCAGACCAGCACCATCAGCGTCAGGATGATGGTACCGACGCGCATCAGGAAGATCTTCGCGCGTTCCCACAGGCCCAGGGCCAGCGTCGGCAGGTGCGGCCAGTGATAGGCCGGGAGTTCCAGCATCAGCGGATGCTGGCCGCTGCCGCTGCGGCGTTTCATGTACCAGGCAACCAGCATCGCGCTGACGATGCCGAGTGCGTAGAGGACGAACAGCACCAGGCCCTGCAAATTCATGAAGCCGCCCACCTGGCGGTCGGGAATGAAGGCGGCAATGATCAGGGCGTACACGGGCAGGCGCGCCGAGCAGGTCATCAGCGGCGCGATCATGATCGTTACCAGGCGGTCGCGCGGATTCTGGATGGTGCGCGCGGCCATCACGCCGGGAATCGCGCAGGCAAACGAGGACAAGAGCGGAATGAAGGCGCGGCCGGACAGCCCCACGCCGCCCATCATCCGGTCGAGGAGGAAAGCGGCGCGCGGCAGGTAGCCGCAGTCTTCCAGGATCAGGATGAAGAAGAACAGGATCAGGATCTGCGGCAGGAACACGAGCACGCCGCCGACGCCGGCGATGAGGCCGTCGACGATCAGGCTGCGCAGCGGGCCTTCGCTCATCGCTCCGCCAATCCATTGTCCGATGCTGTCGACGGTATTCGTGATCAGGTCCATCGGCGCTTCGGCCCAGCTGAACACGGCCTGGAAGATCACGAACATCAATACGGCCAGGATGAGCGGACCGGCCACCGGATGCAGGACCACGTGGTCGATCTGCTCCGACAGGTTGCCGGTGTCGTGGGCGTGGCTGGTGCAGGCGGCCAGGATGCGGCGCACTTCGCGCTGGGTCTGTTCGACCGGCACGGTATCGATGGCGGACAGCGCTTTCGGCTGGACCGATGCGTCCAGCGGCATGCGGTCCAGCGCTTCCAGCAATGCGCTTTCGCCGCCGGCCTGGATGGCCACCGTCTCGACCACGGGCATGCCCAGCTCGCGCGACAGCTTTACCGTGTCGATCTCGATGCCGCGCTTTTTCGCGACATCGACCATGTTCAGGGCCAGCAGCATCGGCAGGCCGAGGCGCTGGATCTCCAGCACCAGGCGCAGGTTCAGGCGCAGATTGGTGGCGTTGACGACACAGACGACGGCGTCCGGTGCGCGCTCGCCGGCGCGCAGGCCGGCGACGACATCGCGCGTGATGGCTTCATCCGGCGTTTGCGCCGACAGGCTGTAGGCACCGGGCAGGTCGAGCACGCGCAGCGCGCGGCCGGCGGGAGAAGTAAAACTGCCTTCCTTGCGTTCGATGGTGACGCCGGCGTAGTTGGCGACTTTCTGGCGCGCGCCGGTCAGGCGGTTGAACAGGGCGGTCTTGCCGCAGTTCGGATTACCCAGCAATGCGATCAGGGGCGAACCCGTCGCCACCTGTTGTTCCATGACACCCATCGATTATTCCGGCTGGATGGAAACGAGCGCCGCCTCGAACTTGCGCAGCGCAAAAGTCGATTCGCCGACCTTCACCGCCACCGGGCCGCCCGGCAGGCCGCGCTTGAGCATGCGGATGCGTTCGCCCGGCACGAAACCGAGCTCCATCAGGCGGCGCGGTACGTCCGCCATGCCCTGGGCACTGGGGGCGATATGGATCACGGTCGCACTCTGCCCGGCCTTCAGGGCATCGAGTGTAGTCAAGGTGGGAGCGAGAGTCATGGCGGCGGTCCGTAAGGAGAACGGTGATGAGTTAGCGCAGCATATGTAGCGCTGATGAGACAGATACTAGCATCATAAACCTAAATGCGAATTATTTCTATTTGCAGAAACGATCACACGACAAAACCGCTTGCGTTCGTCCAAAAGTTTCCGCAAAATAGAACACGAATGAGAACGATTCTCATTATTCAGTTGACAATGCCAGGAAGCCATCTCGATGATCGTCTGTGTCTGCAACAACATCTCCGACCGTGAAATCCGCCAGGCCGTCGACCTTGGCATCACCTCGATTGCCGCCCTGCGCGCGGAACTGGGCCTGGGCACCGACTGCGGCAAATGCATCAGCTATGCCCGTGAAGTCCTGCATGAAGCCCTCGACAGCAAGACGACTGTTACCGAACTGAGCCGCCAATCGTCGCAACCGGCCTGATCCGCCGTCTCTCGCGGCGCCGGCGATTCTGCCGCGCGCCCTGCCCTGCTTTGCTATGATTGTGGTAACCGATACCACAACAACAAGGCATATCATGAAGGGCGATCCCAACGTCATCCGGCTGCTCAACGCGCAGCTGACCAACGAGCTCACCGCCGTCAACCAGTACTTCCTGCACGCGCGGATGTACCGCCACTGGGGGTTCTTCAAGCTCGGCAAGAAGGAATACGACGAATCGATCGGCGAAATGAAACATGCCGACAAGTTGATCGACCGCATCCTGATGCTCGACGGCCTGCCCAACCTGCAGGCGCTGCATAAACTCCTGATTGGCGAAAACACCGAGGAAATGCTGGCCGCCGACCTGAAGCTCGAGCGCGCCGCCCAGCTGACCGTCAAGGAAGGCATCGCCGCCTGCGAAGCGGCCGCCGATTACGTCTCGCGCGACCTGCTGCTCGTCATCCTCGAAGACACCGAAGAGCATATCGAGTGGCTCGAGACCCAGCTCGACTTGATCGTCAAGGTCGGCATCCAGAATTACCTGCAGAGCCAGATGGTCGAGTAATGTCGTAGGGTAGGCGGGTCTCCCGCCTACGCGTTCAACCACAACCCGATCAGCCCGAACGCTCGCATCCGATTGAACGCGCGTTGGACGCGTAGGCAGGAAACCTGCCTACCCTACGCCCCTGACGGACGCGGTGGGGGACCTTCCTGCATCACCCACACCGGCGCCGACCACAGTAGGGTAGGCGGGTCTCCCGCCTACGCGTTCAACCACAACCGATCAGCCCGAACGCATGTACCCGATCAAGTACCGGTTGAACGCGTAGGCAGGAAACCTGCCTACCCTACGCCCCTGACGGGCGCGGTGAGGGACCTTCCTGCATCACCCACACCGGCGCCGACCACAGGACCTTGCCGTCCGTCTGCGTCACCTTCGCATAATAGAAATGGGGTCCGGCTGGCGGTGTGAAGGTCGTCACCGCGTCGCCCGACATCTGCGTCACCACCCCGCCCCTCCCCGGTACACCTTCCATGATCGCGACCGACGCTGCCTGCTTGCCCGCCGAGCTGGCGAAATTCGCCACCAGCGTCAATGGCCCGCTGTTGTTGAATCGTTCGCCCATCAGGTGCCCGTTCGCGGTGAGCACCAGCTGCGAGCCCTTGTCCATGGTGGCGAACACGCGCCTTGCCTTCAACGCCTCGATGAAGCTGGCCTGGCTCAGGGGCGTACCGGTCGGAATCAGCACCGCGGTGCGATTGGAAAAGGCGCTGCCCCAGTTGGCACAGTGGTTGTCCTGGTTGGTGCTGAAGGCCACGTGGTAGCCCGCTTCCAGTACCTTGTTGCAGGCGGCCTCGAAATTACTGCGGCGGGTTTCGGTTTCGCTGTCGTTGGTCGAGAACGCGGTGCTGTTGGTGACCTCGCACAGGGCCATGGCTTCGTCGCCGTCCGGCGTATAGCCGAGCGACTGGCCGCCGGCGCTGAATTGGCCATTCAGCGCCGGATGGTTGAACTGCCCCACCCAGCCGCGTGCGCGCATCAGGGTGTAGAGCGCAGCGTAGTCGCCCTTCGGCGTGGCCACATCGGCCAGCAGCTCGCCCTTGGCATTCTTTTCCCAGCCCAGCAGCTGCTCGCTATTAAAAATGTTCAGGTGGCCGCCCCCATTGATGACGCCCCATTCCATGCCGTACACGGCGAGAAATTCCGGATGCTGCGCATTCGACGCGGCGGCCAGGTCGAGGCCCTTGCGATACAGGGCCCTGGCGGCGCCGGCATCGGCTTCAGGCCGGGTACTGTCCGAGCCGTCGTACATGTGGTTGTGTTCCGAGGCGACGAGGATGTCCAGGCCGTGCTCCCGCGCATAGGCAAAGGCGGCGTCCGGCCCATATTTTGCGCTCAAGGGTTCCTTGGCGCCCTTGCAGTCGGACAGTTCGGCGCCGCCGTCGCTGTGGTTGGTCTGGCTGTGCAGGTTGCCGAGATACACCGTGTACGGCAGCGCGCCCGCAGCCGGCGTGGCAGCGACCGTCGGGCCGCTACCCGGCAGCGGGGCGAAACGCGGCAGCGGCGGCGTCGCGAGCTTGCCGATGTCGATCTGCCAGGTCTGTTCGTGCACGTCCCTGGGCCGGCGCGTTCGACGTGGCACCGCGGCTGCCGGCGCGCAGGCGCACCGAATACACGCCGGCGGCGAGCTGGCCGGCATCGCGCCCCGACCAGGCCACGGGAACGGACACTGGCTCCCGCGCCAGCGGCGTGCTGCCCTGCCAGCGGCGCAGCACGCGGCCGGCGGGCGAGATCAGTTCGAGCTGCCAGTCGACCACCTGCCGCGCGCGCGTTCGGATAATCAAACGCCAGCGTGAAGGTGCGGGCCTCGCTGCGTCCAGGGTCGGCCCCGAGAAACGGCGCATGCAGCGTGGCTTCGAATTCGCTGTGCTCGTCCGGCGTGGCCCCTGCCAGGGAAGCGCAGCCGCACAGCAGGGACAGCAGGAGGGATGAGGTGAGGAATAGGGTTTTCATGATGCAATTGTTGCAATTGCATCACTACCGGGACTTGCGCCAATCCCTCCCTAACTTGTCATTATTTATATCTTTTTTGACAAATAACAGCCGGGGCGACCGGGCCGGCAATCTCAGGCGGCGCGCATCCAGCGGTCGACCTGCTTCAAAGGCAGGTTGATCCGTGCGCAGCCGATCTGGTCCGGGCGGACATTGAGTTCGATCATGCGCGGGCCATCGACGGCAATGGCGACGTCGACGCCGGCCACGTTCACGTGCGGGAAAGCCTGCAATGCGCGGATCGCCACTTCCTGGCACTCTCGCCAGTAAGGCAATTGCACGCCGCTGATTTGCCCGCCCGTATCCGGGTGCACATCCATGGTTTCCAGCGGATTCCTGGCGTTCGCCGCATAGCTGAGCACGCCCGTTTCCAGCTCGACCGGGCAGAACACGCCGCCACTGCTGGTGTTGTCGACCAGGCTGCCCTTGCGCCCCACGCGAAGAAAAGCGCCGGCAATGCGTGCCTCGCCGCGCGCCTGGTACAGCCAGATGCGCAGCGTGTTCACCGAATTCGGGTGGATGCTGGATAACACCGGATGCTGGGGCAGGTAGTGCTCGACGATGTAGCCGTCGCGGCTGCCGCCGGCCTGGGACCACCAGTCGGCCACGCTCGTCACCGCGCTGGTCGTCGGATGAATCAGCGTCGGTGTGCCGCCATCGCTGCCGACTTCGAAGGCGGCAAAGCCGGCCCCGCCATAGCCTTCGACCAGTTTGAAACAGATTTTCTTGCCGACGAGTCCACGGCACAGCGCTTCCAGGTCGGCCTGGGTGCGCAGCGGGCGGCCGTCGGCGAGGGCGCCGCGCTCGGCGTGCATATAGCCGATGAATTCGGGCGTGGGCACACCCACCAGTTGCAGGATCGCCTTTTCGATGACCTTGTGCTGCGAGCTTTTCTGGTAGGGACGGCGGTTCCAGCGGTCGATGAAGGCGTTGTATTCCTTCTTGTTGACGTGCGCCCACTTGTCGGCGAAGGGGACCGAGGGACGCCACCAGCGCGCCTGCAGGTAGTAGCCGGGGCCGATGCCGCGCAACAGGAAGAGCGCGCCCATTTCGAGCGACTGGCGCCAGAACGGCAGGTAGGCGTGCCCACCCTTGCCCGAGCTCAGGTGCGCCCAGGCACGTCTAATATCTTTCACGACTTGCATTCGACATCCTTATCTACCAGGCCCCACGCTGCGAATGGCCGCTGCGACTGGCATTCCCCAAAAATTGTCGCAATATTATGCCATTCCTATACGCAATAGCTCGGCACGGTAGAGAGGAGCGGGGCCGCGGCGATGCCGTGGCTGGCGGCCGTGGCCCGCGGCAGGGTGCAGCAGCCCCCTTAAAAATGGTACTCGGCGCGCACCATCGGGGTACTGGCGCGCTGGCCGCGGCCGCCCGGGGTGGCGGCCGTGTTGCCGAACTTGTTGTTCCAGAACTGGTATTCGAGGCCAAGGCGGAAGCGGTTCTTCGGCTGGCCGAAGTGGCTGCCGACGTCGTACATCAGCGCCATGTCGACATTGGTTTCGGCGCCGGTCGGGTTGCCGGTTTCGTCGCGTCCCTTGGCTCCGATGAAATTGCCGTAGCCCTCGAAGGCGATGCGCTCGGCCAGCGGCAGCGCCCAGCTTACCGACAGCATGGCGTGGGTGTCGTAGGTGTAGCGGCCATTGACCTGGGAGATGGGCGGGAAGGCGCCGCTGGGCGCATTACTCTCGCGCAGCAGCAGGATGCTGGTGTTCACAAACCCCTTCGGCACGTCCCACATCAGGGTAGGCCCGGCCACCAGCATGCGTTTGCGCGAGTTGTAGCCGACGTCGTTTTTCGTGTTCCAGTCGACGCCCAGCGTCAGGCCGACGCCCTTCACCGGCCCGAAGCGCAGTTCGCGCCCGGCCAGCGCGCCCAGGTCGAGCGTGTGGCGGTAGACGACATAGGCTTCCTGCGCGCCTTCGGACTGGGTCAGCGAGGCCGGATCGTTTTCGTCGGACTGCAGCAGGTCCACATTGAAGTAGTTGCTGCCGTATTTGTAGCCGCTGGCGTGGGTCAGCGCGAAGATGTGCTTCTTGATGTCGGTCGGGTTGAACGGTTCGGCGAAACGGGTGCCGTAGCGCCAGCTGATCGAGGTGTCGCTCCAGTCGGCGGCCTGGGCGCCGGCGCAGGTGAACAGGAAAGTGGCACAAGCAGATAGCAGGATGGTCTTGGTCATGGTGAGCCCTTTGACTGGGTTGCTTCGGTATTTGCTCCAACAGGGTGATGCTGGCCGCGCGCGACCTGCAACTGGACGTGGTGCGGCGCGCCGTCGTCCAGCAGCTGCACGGACCTGCCCTCGACCTGGCGGCCATCGACCAGCAGCGCGTCGGCTTCCCCGCCACGCACCTCGATGTCCCGGTGGTGCCGCCGTAGCGGTAGCGTACCCGGAAGCCCGGCCAGGCGGGCGGCAGCACGGGCGCGAGCACCAGCTGCTCGCCGACGCGCGCCAATCCGAGGAGCGACTCGACGATCAGGCGGACCATCCATGCGGCCGAGCCAGTGTACCAGCTCCCGCCTGCGCGTCCGATACGCGGCGTGCAGCTGTCGATGCCGGCCGCGCTCACATACGGTTCGGCTCCGTAGCGCGCCACGGCATCCCGCGTGGCGCTGCGCCGGATCGGGTTCAGCATGTGCAGCAATTCCCGTGCGCGCTCGCCCTGCCCGGCGCGTGCAAAGGCCATCGCGGCCCAGAGTGCGACCTGGGTATCCTCGCCGCCGTTCTCGCTGCTGCCCGGCGGGAAAGCCAGGATGCGGCCCGGATCGCGGCCGTCGGCATCGAAGGGCGGATCGAAAGCGCGCACCAGCCCCTGGTCGCGCCGTACCAGCTGGGTATCGAGCGCCGCCAGCGCCTGCGCCGCGCGCTCCGGCTCGGCCGCGCCCGACAGGGTCGCCCAGGCCTGGGTCAACCCGTCGATGCGCCAGGCCGCGCTTTCCGCGGACCCGAGCGGCGTGCCGTCGGCGAAGTAGGCGCGCCGGTACCAGGCGCCGTCCCAGCCGTATTCCTCGATCCGCGCCTGCAGCGCCGGGACCGCGGCGCGGCAGGTGATGGCGAAGCCGAAATCGCCGCGGCGCTCGGCCAGCCCGGCAAAGCCCCCCCAGCACCTCGACCAGGAAGAAGGCCAGCCAGACGCTTTCTCCGCGCTCGCCGCTGCCGACGCGGCCCAGCAGGCCGCCCCAGTCGCCACTGCCGATGAGCGGCAGGCCGTGGGAGCCCACCTGCAGGCTGCGCCGGATCGCGCGCACGCAGTGCTCATACAGCGAGCCGGCTTCGTCGGCCTGGCCGGGCAGGTCGACGCAGGCATCTTCGCCAGGCTCCAGCAGGCGCCCCTCCAGGTAGGGCACGGATTCGTCCAGCACGGCGGCGTCGCCGCCGGCGCGCAGGTAGCGGCACAGCGCCAGCGGCAGCCACAGGGCATCGCTCGGGAGCGCGTGCGGCCGCCGCGGCCGCTGGACGGCTGCCACCAATCCTGCACATCGCCCTCGACGAACTGGCGGCTGGCAGAGGCCAGGAGCTGCGCGCGCAGCAGCTCGGGACGGATGTGCACCAGCGCCATCGCGTCCTGCAGGACGTCGCCGAAGCGGCAGCTGCCGTCGCCGGCGCGGCCGTCCGTACGTGCCCACAGGCGGCAGGCGATCGCCTGGTAGGGCAGCCAGCCGTTCACCAGCAGGTCGAGCGCCGGGTCGGGCGTCTCCACCTGCAAGCCGTCCAGGGTCCCGCGCCAGTAGCCGTGCACCGCCTCCAGTGCGGCGGTGGCGGCGGCCAGGCCGCGGTGGCGCGCCACCACCTCCGCGAGCTCAGCCTCGGCACAGGCGCCGAGCAGGAACACCCACTCCTGCTGCTCGCCCGGCTGCAGAGTGAAGCCCACCTGTAGCACCGCGCAGGGGTCGAGGGCGGCGCCCAGCGCACCTGCCAGCCCGCTGCGTGCCGGGGCCGCGGGCTGCGCCAGGTTGCCGGCGCGGCCGAGGAACCCAGGCGGTCGCAGGTGAACGCAGCCTGGGACGCATCGACGTGGAAGAAGGCGGCGCGGCCTGCGAATTCCTCGCTCCAGGCGCTGCGTGCCACCAGCGCCCCGCTGGCCGCGTCGCGCGCACTGAGCACGTGCGGTGCCGCCTGCGCGCGCCCTGTGCCCAGTACCCACTCGACATAGCCGGTGATGGACAGCTGGCGCGGCGCGTCGCTGTCGTTACGTACCCGCAGCACCGTGTATCTCAGCGGCGCTTCCAACGCGACGAAACTCGTCATCGTCGAAGCAATTCCGTGCGCTTCGTGCTCGAAGATGCTGTAGCCGAAGCCATGGCGCGTCAAGTAAGGTGCGCCGGAGGGTGCCGGCAGCGCGCTCGGCGACCAGACCGCGCCGCTGGCTTCGTCACGCAGATAAAACGCTTCGCCGCTGCCGCTGACCGTATCGTCAGGATGCGGCGTCAGGCGGCCGGCCAATGCGTCCCCGCTCCAGGTATGGGCCTGGCCGCTGTGCGCGACGATGCTGGCGAACGAGGGATTGGCGAGCACGTTGCACCGGGGCGCCGGCGGCTGCAGGCCGGGCGCCGTGCGGATCAGGTATTCGCGGCCATCGAGACTGAAGCCGCCGATGCCGTTATCGAACAGCAGACCGGGCGGCGCCGGGTCGCGGGTGGATGCGGTGGCGCTCGCCGCCAGCGGTGTCGCCGGCAGCGCCGCTGCCGCTGCCGGCGCCTGCGCCGTGGCGCGCCGCAGCTGCTCGGCCAGGCCGCCGCGCTTGTCGAACAAGACCACGCGTGCGACCGCCTGCATCAGCACCCGGTCCTCGTTCGGGATGGTGCCGAAAGCGCGCACGTGGACGCCGCCGGTGCGGTCGAGCAGCCGGGCCTCGCTGTGGGTGGCGATCATGCCCATCAGGTCCTCGTGCAGCTGGTGGCGGTAGCCGCCGCTGTCGCCATACCAGAGCACCAGGTCGGCCCCCAGGCCGTGCAGGCGCCACCAGGCATGTGCCTTCACCAGCTCGCGCGCCAGTGCCAGCCCGGCGCCGTCGCGCACATGGGCCAGCACCAGCGGCAGCTCGCCCGAGATCGCATATGGCCACAGCCTGTCGCGCCCCGCGCTGCTGCGCCCGATGATGTCGGGTCGGCGCGCAGCGCGCGTTCGGGATAGAGCACGGCGCCGGCCAGGCGCGCGTACAGCCGGGTGTCGGCCTCGGCCGCGCCCAGTTGGCGCAGCAAGGCCTGGCTGTGGGTCCAGGCCAGGTCGAAGGCACGCTCGGCCTGGACGCGCGCGCGGTACTTGTCGGCCAGGCGCACCGCCTCGTCGCGCGTGGCGGCCACCCCCAGCACCAGGTCGACCACGGCTTCCTCGCCGGGGGCCAGCGTGAGGACGCGCCGGATCGCGCATACCGGGTCGGCGACCAAACCGGCATGGCCCCCGAGCGGGCCTGTCGCCACCGACGGCGCGGTGCCGTCGGTCTCGTACGAGGCGTCGCCCGCCGCGGCGCCGTGCATGGCCATCAGGTTCAGCAGCCAGGGCGCGGTTTCGTCAAGCCGCGCCGGACGGCGTGTACCCAGGATGGCGCCGCGCTCGGCCAGGATTTCGGTCTGCAGGAAGTGCCGGCCAGGGGAGCGCATCGGCCGCGCCGGCGCTGCGCCAGGCCAGCGGCACGTGGCTGGTCAGCTCGAGGGTGCGGGCCGCGCTCGAGGCATTCGTGACGCGCATGCGCCGCAGTTCGATATCGTCCTCGGGCGAGACCACGATCTCGGTGGCCAGCAGGATGTCGTGGTCGCGCCGGCGCAGTTCCACCCGTCCTTCCGACAGGCAGGCTTCGTACCCATCCGGCACGGCCAGGGTCGGGCGCCAGCCGGCCGACCACAGGGCGCCGCTGTCGACATCGCGCAGGCAGCAGGACAGGCCGCTGTCGGCGCCGCTGCCGTCGCCGCACCAGCGCGTGATGGCGAGATCGCCACAGGCGCTGTAGCCGCCCCCGTCGCTCGTCACCATCACGTGATAGCGGCCGTTCGACAGCAGCTGCAGCTGCACCGGGGTCGCGCCTGGCCCGTGCACGAGGCGCTGCGCCGGCACATGCGCCTGGCGTGGCGCAGCCTGCGCCGCCTCCTGCTCGAAGCGCGGCGCGGCGAAGGCGCCGTTCTCCGGCACCGGTTCCTGCAGCAGGAGCAGGTTCGCGCGCAGGCGCGCGTCGGCCTCGAAGTGGCGCTGCAGCGGGCGCTCGCGCAGCAGCCAGGACAAGGCCAGCAAACCCATCGCCTGGTGCTGGCCGACGAAGGCGCGCACGACCGCATGGCGCTGGCCGCGCGGCAGGCGCGCCGCGCTGCAGTCGAGCGCTTCATAGAAGCCGAATTCGCCCATGCAGCCCAGCTGCGCCAGCCGCTCCAGGTTGGCGCAGGCCGACTGCGGTGCGACCATCAGCGCCAGCATGCCAGCGTACGGGGCGATCACGCTGGCGTCGGCGCTGCCGCGCGCGCAGCCCGTGCCCGGCACACCGAAGGTTCCAGTCTGATACTGCAGCGCGCTGTCGACGCTGTTGCAGGCCGATTCCGACATGCCCCGGGGCAGGCTATGACGGCGCGCATGCTCGACCTGGACACGCACGATCGCATGACAAGCCTGATCGAACAGCGAGCCGCGATAGCGCGGCATGACCAGCAGAGGCGCCAGGTAGTCCGACAGGGCGCCTGCGGGCGAGAGCAGCAGCTGCTCGCCATCGACCACGCATAGCGGCCGCTTCAAGGCAGCCCAGTGCCGTGCAGGCAGCTGGCCGGCGGCGATGCCGACGAAGCTGGCCAATCTCGCCTGCGAAGCCAGCAGGCCGTCGCCTGCCTCCATGAGGCGGTCTTCGTCGACTTGCCAGCCGCGCGCCAGCAGGCCATTGTCAGGACGCTGCAGGAAAGCGAACTCCATCTCCGCGAACTCTCGTGCGCGCCGCACCAGTTCAGCGATGTCCTCCAGGCGCGCGCGCGCCGTGGCGGCGCCCTCCTCCACCATGCGCGCGAGCAGGCGCTGCGCATCGTCCGCGCCGGGTTCCTGCTGGTACGCCGCCAGTTCACGCAGCGTCGGGATGCGCGTCAGGCTGGCGCCGAGCACATATTCCTGCACCGCGCGCATCCAGGGCGCCTGCGCCAGCAGGTCGGCGTGCAGCGCGGCGCACTGGGCATCGAGGCGCTCGCTCCAGGTGCGCAGCACGGAGGGCGCATCCGGCGGCAGGGTACGCAGCAGCGCCGCGGCGGCGTGCGCCATCCCCTGCAGGCAGTCGGCCAGGGCCGGGCAGGGTGCCGCTGTTGCGGCAGCGCTCGGGCGACAGCTGGGCGCGGCAACGCTCGATGGCGGCCTGCACCGGTCGCACCGCACCGGTCGCGTGCTCCTCGACCGGGGCCAGCGTGGTACGGATGCCGTCGAGCCCCTGGCTGCCGGCGATCGGCGCGTCGGCCAGCGCTTCCAGTCCGCCCGCCAGCGTCAGCAGGTGGGCGGCCAGGTTGCCGCTGTCGGTTGTGACCACCTCGCGCGGCTGCAGCGGCGCCAGCGTGCGCGTGTCGTAGCCGGCCAGGAAGTGGCCGCGATGGCGTTCGAGCAGGGCCATGCTGTCGAAGGCGCCGCCCACCCTTTCCAGTAGTTCGCGTGTGGCGATGAAGCCGAAATCCCAGGCCGCCAGGCCAGAGAGCAGCCCCAGGCCGATGTCGGTCGGCGTGGTCGCGTGGGTGAGCGTGGGCTGCGGATATTCCTGCAGCCTGCCTGGTGCCAGCCAGTTCGTCTGCGGACCAACCTGGGTGTCGAAGAAATGCCAGGTGCGCCGCGCCAGCTTCGCGAGGAACTCGGTTTGACCGGCGCGCAGGCCGGGCTGGCGCCGTCCCAGCGGCAGGCTGAGCCACCAGGCCAGCAGCGGCGACAGGAACCACAGCAGGAGCAGCGGCGCGCTTGCGAACAGCGCGAACGGGTGCAGGAAGGTGAGCAGCACCGCGCTGCCGACGGCCAGCACGGGCGCGAACCACATGCTGCGCCAGTTCGCTTCCACGTCGGTGCTGCCCCGCACGAAGCTGGGCGAGCGCCACTCCAGCAGCTTGCGGCGCGAGACCCGCAGGCGCCAGCTGCTGCGCACGATGGCGTCCAGGCTGTACCAGGCCTCGTGCGGCAGGAAGGCCGTGCGCATGGCCGCCTGCCGCAACGCCGCGCGCGCCCTGCGGCTCCAGTTGGCCAGGTGCTGGCGCCACAGCATGTCGCCAGGCTTGTCGGCCGCCGCCAGCAGCAGCGCGGCAAACGCCGGCAGGAAGAACACCGCCAGCGCGGCCGCGCTCCAGAACGCAGGGCTTGAGAGCAGCGCCCAGCACAGGACCAGCAGCGCGAGCAGGGCCGGCGCCACCAGGCTGCGGCGCAGGCTGTCGAACAATTGCCAGCGTGCCGCCGGCGGCAGCCCGGCCCCCGTTCCTGCGCAACCAGCCGGCCAGCTGCCAGGCGCCGCGGATGTGGCGGTGACGGCGGCCGGCATCGTCGCTGTAGCGCCGCGGCGCGGGAAGGTGTACCTGGACGTCCTCCAGTTGCGCGCAGCGCAGGCGCCAGCTGTCCAGTACCCCGTGCGCCAGCACGGCTTCCGGCGCCAGGTCCTGTCCCAGCACGCGCTCGACGGCGTCGACGTCGTAGATGCCAGGATGCCGTCGCTCGTGTTGTCGGCGGCGCTGTCGGGCAAGGCGGCGGCAAGTGGATCGCTGCCGGCGCCGCCGCCGACGCGCTCGTAGCGCGAGACCGGCTCGCCCGGCAGTGCCGGCACCACCCGCGGCCGCAGCAAGCCGTGGCCGGCGACGACATGACGGCCGGCAGCATCGAGCAGCGGACGGTTCAGCGGATGCGCCAGTGCCGCCACCATCTGGCGTACGCTGTCGTGGCCCAGTTGCGCACCGGGCGCGAGGACGACGACGTGGCGCAGCGCCGCCAGACCGGCATTGCCGCCTTCGACCAGGACAAAGCGCTCGCGCGCACCGCCACGCAGGAAGGCGTGCAAGTCAGCCAGGCGGCCATGATCGCGCCCGCGGCCGATCCATGCCTCTTCCGTTTCGCTCCAGGTACGCGGGCGGTGCAGCAGCAGGAAGGGAGCGGAGCCTTCGCCGTGGCGCCCGTTGAGCATGGCGGTCGCGGTGCGTGCCTCCTCCAGCAGTTCGGCATCGCCGAACATCGTCTCCAGCGGCGCATCGGTGAAGTCGCTCAGCAGGCAAAACCGCAGCTGCGGATCGCGGTTGGTCAGGTAATGGGCTTCGAGTGCACGGCACGCGGCCTGGACGTCGTCGACGCTGTCGAGCGCAGTGGAGAGCACCACGATGGCTGCGGCGTCCGCCGGAATGCCGGCGCTGCAATCCATGCGCGGCAGGGGCGGCGCCGGCAGCGGCGGCGCACGCATCAGCACCAGCAGGCCAAGGGCCAGTTCGCCCAGACCCAGCGGCGCCAGCATGCCAAGCGCCAGCAGGGTCGCAATGCCGGCACCGTCGCCGTAGGCATGTACCAGCACGGCCACCGTGAACAGCAGCGTGAGCGCGGCGAGTGCGCCCGGCAGCATGCTTCCACCCAAGGCGAGCCGGCGCCGCGGGCGGGTATCGTTCAATCCGAGCTTGGCCAGCAAGACCGGCAAGCCCTCCCCGACCAGGTAATGCCCGACGTGGCGCGTGCGCATGTCGCCGTCCTGCCCGAACCGGGAGGCACTGGCCAGGGCCAGCGCCGTCACGGCGACCAGTTGTTCGTCGCGCCCGGCGCGGCGCGCCAGGCCGGCCACGGTTGCCCGGTAATGCCTGCGCGTGCCGCGGTCCATGCGGCCATACACGCCGGCCGGGTCGCGGCAGAGTGTGCGTTCGAGCGCGCTCATGTTCTCGACCAGGGCGTCCCAGTCGATGCGGTCCAGCCCGCCGAGGCCGGCGATGCTGTTGGCGAGGGAGGTATCGTCGGCCTCGTCGCCGGTCCTGGCATCAAGGCGCGCGGCCAGGCGGCGCAGGTTCTCGACCAGGGCCAGGCGCAACACCGTCGGCATGGCGTCCAGTTCGGCCAGCTGCAGCGGCGCTCCTTCGGCGTAGGCGGCAAGGGAAGCGCACCAGGCTTTCGTGCTCGACGCAGCCGTCGCCATGCGCCACCAGTTCCAGCGCCAGCTGGTAGACGCGTGGACAGCTTGAAGCGGACGGCGGCGCCAGCAGGGGCCAGCCGCCTGTGCCGTGCGCGAGCAGGTAGCGCCGCGCCAGGCGGATCTGTTCGGCGATCAGCTGGTAAGCGTCGAGCAGCGCCTCGGCCGCGGGTGGCAAGACCTGGCCCATGCGTGCGGCGTGCGCCAGCGTGGCACTGGTCCCCCTCCGGGAAGGCGGCATTCTCCACCAGGCGCGCCAGCAGCGGCTCGGCCTCGCCTCCGGCCGTCACCGCGTGGCGGCTTGCCAGCTTGCTGCCATGCACCGCCATCCGGGCCGCGCCGAAACGCTCGGCGCGCAGCGGCGCCGTGTCCGCGCCGCCCGCCGCATGCGCGTGGGAGCGTGGGGCGCGCGGCACCTCGGATGGGGTTGCGGATCTTCGTTCAACAGGGGCCTCGATGATGAGCGTGCGTGCCGACCGATGCGGCCCGATGGGATCGCGTGCGGCCGGTACGGCCATGCCTTGCGCGGCCCGATGGCCCCCGCGGGGGCCCATCGCACGACGCTTCTCATGCTAGAAGATCCGCGGCTGAGAGACCGTGCGATAACGAACAGAGGTGTCGTCGGCGGTCCTACCCGAGCAAGGCCAGGCCACCGGCCAGGTGCCAGACCCGGCGCTGCCCGAACGCCAGCGCCAGCCGCGCCGCCTGGGCGCTGCGCTTGCCGCTGCGGCAGAAGAACACCAGCGGCCGCGTTTCATCGCGCAGCCACTCTCCCTCATCGGCCAGGCGCGACAGCGGCAGGTTGCGCGTTGCGCGCCCGGCCAGCTGCGCGCCGCCGGCCGCGTGCTCGCAGGCTTCGCGCACGTCGAGCAGGAGCGCGCCCGGATGCCGGTCGAGGAAGCACGCCAGCTCATCGCGATCGAGCGCCGTCACGCTGCCCTGCCCTGTCTCCGGCACGACGGGATCCACTGTCGCGCACTGCGCCGGCGGCGGCGCGGCGCCCAGCGCCCGGCCGCAATGCGCGATGCGTGCGCAGGCCGCATCGATGAAAGCGTCGTCGGCCAGCGGTCCGAAAGACAGCCGCACCGCGTTGGCACAGCGCCAGGCGGGCAAACCCATCGCCACGAGTACGTGGCTGGGCGCCGCCTGCCCCCGCCGAGCAGGCAGATCCCGCACTGACCCGCAGGTTGGCGGCGTCGAACAGGTCGAGCAGCGCCTTGCCGGACATGCCCGGCACCGAGAAGTTGAGCGTGGTCGGCAGGGCGTGCTCGAAAGGCGCATTGAAGACAAGGTCAGGGAAGACGGCGCGCAGCCCCATCGCCAGGCGCGCGCGCGCAGCCGCCAGCTGGGCCGTCGTCTTGAACGTGCCGCCCCCTCCTCCAGCGCGCGCAGCACGGCGCCCAGCGCGGCAATGCCCGCCATGTTTTCGGTGCCGGAGCGCTGGCCCGCCTCCTGGCCGCCACCGCAGATCAGGGGCGTGTGGGGCGCCCCCTCGCGTACGTAGAGCATGCCGACGCCCTTCGGCGCATACAGCTTGTGGCCCGAAAAGGGCGCGTAGTCGATGCGTGTGCGTTCGAGCGCCAGCGGCAGTTTGCCCAGCGCCTGCACGCAGTCGACCAGCCACAGGGCGCCGCTGCCACATGCCTCGAGCACGTCAGCGATGCCGCCCAGATCGGAGACCACCCGGTCTCGTTGTTCGCCGCCATCGTGCACAGCAGGGCGGTGCGCGGCATCAGTTCGCGCAGCACATCCGGGCGGTGGCGGCCGTCGCCATCGACCGGCAAGGCCTGCAGCGTCAAGCCAGTGCCTAACAGCGCGTTCCAGTGCGCCAGGCTTTCCGGCACGGCCTTGTGCTCGGTCGCGCCATAGACCAGCAAATCGCCGCAAGGCAGGCCGGCGGCGCGGCGTGCGCGAACGGCGCACAGGGCCGACAGCACGGCGGTCTGGATGCCTTCGGTGGCGCCGCTGGTGAACAGCAGGCGGCCGTTGCCGGCCTGGATCACGCGCCGCGCGCGCTCGCGTGCATCGTCGAGCAGGGCACGGGCACGCAGGCCGGCGCCATGGCTGCTGCTGGGGTTGCCGAAAGTGTCGGACAAGGCCGCCTGGGCAGCCTCGCGCGCGGCAGGCAGGATCGGCGAAGTCGCGTTCGCATCGAGGTAGATTTCGCTATGCATAATTCTCGTAAAAAGCACAAACAGGCGTCAAGATCGTGTTATTGTTAAGCAATATGTTACATAGACGAGGCGGGTGGCGCGTTCTGAAATTCGCTAAATTTCGCCTACTTTTAGCATGCACATTCTGTTAGTGACCTATAATTAAAATGAATTCACTAGACAAATTTGATTGCGCCATTCTGGCTGCGCTCCAGGCCGATGCCACCCTGTCGATCTCGGGTCTGAGCGAAAAGGTCGGCCTGTCCAGCACCCCCTGCTGGAAACGGGTCAAGCGCCTCGAGGAAGAGGGCTATATCGAAAGCCGCGTCACCATCGTCAACCGCGAAAAAGTCGGCCTGCCGGTGACGGTGTTCGTCAGCGTGCGCACCACCGAACACGACGAAAAATGGCTGGCACGCTTCGCCGCCGCCGTGATCGCCCTGCCCGAGGTGCTGGAATTTCACCGCATGAGCGGCGACGTCGACTACCTGCTGAAGGTGGCCACCACCGACATCGCCGGCTACGACCGCTTCTACAAGAAGCTGATCAAGACCGCGCAGCTGAGCGGCGTGTCCTCGGCCTTCTCGATGGAGCAGATCAAGTGCACCACGGCGCTGCCGCTGGAGCTGATCGCGCACGGTTTGCCTGCCTGAGTGCCGCTCCACCGCTGAGCTGATTCGTGCGATGATGGCGGCCGTTCGTACTACAAACGGAGACAGGCTGATGCCATCGAAAATGAACATCGCGCCGCTGGCGCTGGCCGCGTTGCTGTGCGCCTCGCACGCAGCGTATGCACAGGAGCAGGTCGTCAGGATCGGCGTGACCGGCCCCCTCTCGGGCGCCAACGCCTTTGCCGGCAAGGACAACGAGAATGGCGTGCGTCTCGCCGTCGAAGAACTCAACGCCCAGAAAATCAAGGCCGGCGGCAAGCTGCTCCGCTTCGAGCTGCAGTCGGAAGATGACGCGGGCGACCCGAAGCAGGGCGTGACGGTTGCGCAGAAACTGGTCGACGGCGGCGTGAAATTCGTGCTGGGCCCGTACAACTCGGGCGTGGCGATTCCCGCTGCGCGCGTCTACAACGATGCCGGCGCATTGATGTCCACCGTCGGCACCAATCCGAAGATCACCCAAAGCGGCTACAAGGGCGTGTTCCGCATCGTCGCCAGCGATTCGCAGGTGGGTGGCGCCATGGCGAATTACGCCGCGCGCGAACTGAAACTCAAGAATGTCGGCATCATCGACGACCGCACGGCCTTCGGCACCGGCATCGCCAACGAATTCAAGCGCCAGGCCCAGGCGGCCGGCATGAAGGTCGCGGGCCACGAGTTCACCAATGACAAGGCAAGCGACTTCGCAGCGATCCTCACCGCGCTGCGCGCGAAAAAGGTCGATGCCGTTTTCTTCGGCGGCTACGCGCCCCAGGCCGCACCGATGGTGCGCCAGATGAAGGCACTCGGCCTGAACGTGCCGCTGCTGGGTGGCGACACCCTGTGCAGCCCCGAGATGGCGAAACTGGGCGGCGCCTTCGTCGGCGAAAACGTGCGCTGCGCCCAGGCCGGCGCGATCATCGCCAGGCAACCGAACGGCCCCGCTTTCCTCAACAAGTACAAGGCACGCTTCAAGCGCGACCCGGACGTCTACGCGCCCTCGTTCTACGATCAAACGATGTTCATCGGCCAGGCGATCAGGAGCGCCAACAGCCTGGATGCGGCAGCGGTGGCGCAGCAGCTGCGCACGCAGAGTTATCCGGGCGTGGTCGGCACCTATGGCTACGATGACAAGGGCAACCTGAAGAAGACCGCCGTCACCGTCTACACATTCAAAAACGGCGCGCTGGCGCCACTGGCAAGCTACTGAGGTAATACGACATGAACCAGACTTTCAAACTCGGCGTCCTGGCCGCCGCCGCACTCATCGCCTGCGCACCGGCTGGCGCGGCCCAGCAGGCCGCAAAGCATGCACACGCCCCTGCCAAGGCGATGACCGTCAACCCGCAGGCCGGCAAGGCCCTGAACAAACTCGCCGACGAGTACTACGACGCGCTGGCGCGCTTCGATCCGGTATCGGCCAGCGAAAGCGGCGACAACCGCTTCATCGACCAGGTCGGCCTGTCGATCGCGCCAGCGGAACGGACTAAACAGTTTGCACGGTATAAAGCGTTCCAGAAGCGCCTGCACGCTATCCACCGCGACGCCTTGTCCCCGCGCGACCAGACCAGCTACGACATCCTCGACTACGAGCTGGCGACCGCCCTGCGCTTCGAACCCTTCCCGGAGCACCTGCTGCCGGTGAGCCAGATGGACAGCCTGCCGGTGACGCTGGCGAACTACGCCAGCGGCCAGGGCGCGCAGCCACTCTCCACGCCGAAGGACTACCGCGCCTATGCCAACCGCCTGGCACAGCTGGCCCCCTGGGTCGACCAGGCCATCGCCAACATGCGCGAGGGGATCAAGCGCGGCATCGTGCAGCCGAAATCGGTGATGGCCTCCGCCCTGCCCCAGTTCAAGCAGCTGGCGGCGACCTCGCCCGACACCAGCATCTACTACACGCCGGTGAAGAACTTCCCGGCCGGTTTTTCCGACGCCGACAAGCGCGCGCTGACCAAGCTGTATAGCGACACCATTGGCGGCAAGCTCAATCCAGCCCTCGGCCGCCTGGCGAGCTTCCTCGAGAAGGAATACCTGCCGGCCGCGCGCACTACCAGCGGCTGGAACGCGTTGCCCGACGGCGCCGAGTGGTACAAGGTGCGCGTGGCGAGCCAGACCACGACCGACCTGACGCCGGAAGCCATCCACGAGATCGGCCTGAAGGAAGTGGCGCGCATCCAGGGAGAATACGGCCGCATCGGCCCGAAGATGGGCTATACGGGCCCGGCCGCCGGCCTGCCGGCCTGGGTGTCGCAGCAGGCGAAATTCAAGCCTTTCAAAACCGAGCAGGAAGTCATCGACGTCTACCGCAAGCTCGACGCCCAGCTGCGTACCAAGCTGCCGGCCATCTTCAACCTGAAGCCGAAGTCGCCGCTGGACCTGCGCCTGGAACCTGAACTGAGCCGCGCCACGGCCTCGGACCACTACACGCCGCCGGCGGTGGACGGCAGCCGTCCGGGCGTGTTCTGGTCGGTCGTGAACGACCCGACCCAGTACGGCAGCACCGGCATGGTCACCCTGTTCCTGCACGAAGGCCAGCCAGGCCACCACTTCCACATCGCCCTGGTGCAGGAACTCGGCCTGCCGAACTTCCGCAAATTTGGCGGCAACAACGCCTTCACTGAAGGCTGGGCGCTGTATGCGGAAACGCTGGGCAAGGACATGGGGCTGTTCGACAAGCCAGAGGATTACTTTGGCCACCTGAACGACGAAATGCTGCGCGCCGCACGCCTGGTGGTCGACACCGGCCTGCACACCAAGGGCTGGTCGCGCGAACAGGCGATCAAGTATTTCAGCGATACGCTGGGCTACAGCGAGCTTGAATCGCGGGCCCAGATCGAACGCTACATGGTGTGGCCGGGCCAGGCGCTGGGCTACAAGATCGGTTCGCTGAAGATCCTCGAACTGCGCCACCGCGCCGAAGCCGCGCTCGGACCGAAGTTCGACATCCGCAAGTTCCACGACATCGTGCTCGGTGAAGGCACGCTGCCGCTGGCGCTGCTGGAGAAGAAGGTGGATCGCTGGATTGCGGCGAGCAAATAATCAAGGCTGGGGTCAGGTCTGACATTTGGACACGGCCTCAGCCTTAATGCAAAAAGCTGGGGTCAGGTCTGACATTCAGACACGACCTCAGCCTTGGCATCAGGCCGTATGCCGCACGGCTGCGCAATCTCAGCGACGACTGGCTTGCATGCCCTACCGTTACGGGCATGACCCGACCACTCCGACTCGAATTTCCCGGCGCCCTCTACCACGTCACAGCGCGCGGCAACCGGCGCAACCCCATCTATCTGACCGATTCCGATCGCCGGGCCTGGCTTGATGTGCTCACGCTCGTGTGTGAACGTCACCATTGCGTCATCCATAGCTTTTGCCAGATGACCAATCACTACCATTTGCTCGTCGAAACGATGGGGGCGAATCTTTCGCAGGCCATGCGTCAGCTCAATGGTTTGTACACCCAATATTTCAACTGGCGACACAGCCTCGTCGGGCATCTGTTTCAAGGACGCTATAAAGCCATCCTGGTACAAAAAGAAAGCTATCTACTGGAATTGGCCCGATACATTGTCCTGAATCCTGTGCGTGCGCGAGCGGTATCGTCGCTGGACGATTGGCAATGGAGCAGTCATCATTTAATCGTCGGTGGCGACGATGCCTCACCTCGCTGGCTGGAGCGCGATTGGCTACTCAGCCAATTCGGCGATATCCGTGCCGAAGCGCGTTCCGCCTATCGAGCCTTCGTCCTGGCAGGTATCGATCAGCCCAGCCCGCTTGCCGCAGCACGCCACCAGATTCTTCTAGGCGATGACGCTTTCGTGTCCCGACACCACGATCTGCAACGATCTGAAGAACTGGTCGAAGCCGTCAAGGCTGAGCGCCGAGCCGTGGCACTACCCTTGGCCGAATATCGGACGCGGTATGCGGACAGGAATGAAGCAATGGCCCGCGCCTACCTGTCGACCGCTTTTACGATGCCGCAGATAGCAGCTGCCTTCGGTGTCTCGACCAAGACGGTCAGCCGAGCGATCGCTGTTTTTGAAAGCTCAGCCTGCGCACTTAAGGCCGAGGTCGTGTCCGAATGTCAGACCTGACCCCAGCCTTTGCTTATGACCCCAGCCTTTGCTTACTTCACATTAATAAACGGCACCGCCCCACCTGCCACGTTCGGCAGCTTGCCATCCCATTTCTCGATCGCCAGGCGCTGGTTTTCCATTTCGCGCAGGCGGATCAGTTCGGGCGTGACCTGCTGGCGCTGGATGGCCAACGATTCGGCTTCGGCGCGGGCTTGCGCAACGCGCTGGCGGGCTTCGACTTCGATGCGCAGCAGGTCGCGTTCGGCCTTCAGTTTCAGCTGTTCGGCCGTGGTCTTGGCTTCGATCGCTTCGTTGAACGAGCGCGAGAAGTTGAAGTTCACGATCGAGAACTCGTCGACGACGATGGCGTGGCGGCCCAGACGTTCGCGCAGCGCCGTGACGATCTGGTCGCGCACGTCGGTGCGCCTGGCGATCAGTTCCTCGGCCGTGAAGCGCGCGGTGACGGCTTTCACCGCTTCCTGCACCGATGGGATGATCATGCGCTCGCCCGGTTCGTTGCCCAGGTCGCGGAACACCGTCACCGCGCCTTCCGGCTTGACGTGGTAGTTCAGCGCCACGCGGGTGTGCACGATCTGCAGGTCGCGCGACGCGGCATCGCCCTCGCCTTCGCCCTTCTGGATCGACACGTTGACCAGGTTGATCTTCTGCGCCAGCGGCAGGCGGAAGTGGATGCCCTCGCTCAGGATCTCGTTGCTCGGGCTGCCGAACGTCGTCTTCACGCCCCGGTAACCGGCCGGCACGGTGCCAAACGGTGCCAGTGCGACCAGCAGCACCAGCACAATGATGGCACCGACGATTTTTACGGGAAATCCCCTCATTTTTATTCTCCTTCTCGAGTTCTGCCGAACGATTCTTGCCGTTAGCAGGACGCCATGAATATGACGACCAACAAAGTATATTGTTCGTTGGTCATCAAGAGAATCAGGAATTACCGAAAATCAACTTCGAGAAAAGCGAAGCGTGATGGATCATTGCCGGAGCCGCCCTTGCAGCGGTCCGGCTTGATGCAGTTGCCGTTTACTTCCCGGGCACGATGCGCCAGACGACACCGCCGCCGTCGTCCACCACCAGCAGCGCGCCGTCCTGCGCCACCTCCACCGCCGCCGGGCGTCCCCAGACATCGCGGTCGCTCAACACCATGCCGGTCATGAAGTCCTGGTACTGGCCAGTCGGCACGCCCTTCTTCATCATCACGCGCACCACCTTGTAGCCCGTGCGAATACCCCGGTTCCAGGAACCGTGCAGCGCCAGGAAGATGTCGCCCTCGTACTCCTTCGGAAAGGCATATTTCGCGCCCTTCGGTGCCTGGTAGACCGTCATCCCCAGCGGCGCCGAGTGCGACTGGATCAGGGTGTCCGGTGTCGTTACTTTATCCTTCAGGTCGGGGCGGATGCCCTTCAAGCGCGGGTCTTCTTGGGCGCCGATGTAGTACCACGGCCAGCCGTAGAAGCCGCCCTGCTTCACGCGGGTGACGTAGTCCGGCGGCAGGTTGTCGCCCAGTTCGTCGCGCTCGTTGACGCTGCAGAACAGGTCACCCGTTTGCGGATGCACCAGCATGCCGACGCAGTTGCGCAGGCCATTGGCATAGGGGCGGCGGTTGCGGCCGTCGACATCGAAGGCCAGTACCGCGGCGCGCTCGGTTTCTTCGCCCCAGGCTGCGCCCAGGCCATACTTCGCTTCCCACTGCGCCAGCGGCAACGAGGGCTGCGCGCCGATGCGTGATGCGATGTTGGTCGCCGAGCCGACCGACAGGAACATGGTCTTGCCGTCTTTCGAGAAGGCCAGCGTGCGCGTGACGTGGCCACCGCTGGTGTCGCTGATCTTGTCGACGACGACTTCCGGCTCGCCCTGCGCCTTCAGGTCGCCCACGCTGTAGGGAAAGCGCACGACCGAATTGACGTTGGCGACGTACAGGTAGGTCGGGTTCGGTCCGGCCGGCCACAGGGCCATGCCGTAGGGACGCGACAGGCCGGTGGCGTACACGCTGACGCCATCGGCCTTGATGCCGTCTGTCGAGCGCAGGATCGTGATCTGGCCCTTGGCCGCTTCCGACAGGAAGATGTCGCCGTTCGGCGCGCGCAGCGGCAGGCGCGATTTGCCGAGATTCTCGGCATAGATGCCAACTTTAAAACCTTTCGGGACGGCCGGCAGCGCGCCGTCCGGACGCGGCGCCAGCTTCGGGCCGTTGCCGGCGCTTTCGCTGGCGAAGGGCTGGACCAGGTCGGCGACACGGATGCGGTGCAGGTCGCCTGGCTTGTCGACAGTCAGGCGGCGGCATCCGCACCGCCTGCCTTCGCGCTTTCCGGCGCTGCAGCCACAGCGGCCTGGCCGCTTTGCCCGGCCAGGAAATCGATCACGGCGGCGCGCTGCTTCGCGTCGGCGACGCCGATCGGCATCGCGGTGCCGGGTACGTCCTTGTTCGGGTCGCGCAGGAAGACGTCGAGCTCTGCGCGGGTCCAGGTTTTACCTGCCGCGCCGGCTTTCGTCAGGGCCTCGGTGTAGTTGAAATGCGGGACGGCGGCGGCTTTGCGCTCGAGGACGTTGAACAGGCCAGGGCCAGCGCGCGAGGACAGTTTATTGTCGACGGTGTGGCAGCTGGCGCAGTTTTGTTCGAAGTAGGTTTGGCCGAGGGTGGGGGCGGCGTGGGCGATGCCGGCCAGGGCCAAGTTGGCGGCAATGACCGCGGTGAGTTGTGTTTTCACGGTTAGTCTTCCATGTTCGTCGTGGTCGCGCAGAGCCAGGGGCGTGCACCCGATATCGGGGCTGTTGCCCGCTCTGTTATTGATATGTTGAATCCGCGTGGGCTCAAGAGCCCACCCTACAAGAGACGCCGCGTATCCGCGTGGGCTCGGGGCGCCCACCCTACAGTTTCGTAGGGTGGGCACTTGTGCCCACGCGGATTGAAGCGTCCGATCATCGCGAACGCGGGGGTAGTCTCAATCGACCATGAACACCGGATACCGGCGCCATTCCGGCTCGCGGTACTTCGCGCAGTTGGCGAAGATGAAGTCGAGCACCGCTTCCTGGTTCACCAGCAACGAAGGATTGGCCGCCTTCCATGCGGCGAACTTCGCCGCCAGTTCCGGCTCCTCGCTCAGCAAACGCTCGGCCTCGTCCTCGAACACATAATTCGAATACGCTTCCTTCTTCTCCAGCACGCTGTTGAAGAAGCCCCAGCGGAAGTAGCTGTCGTGGGCCAGGGGCTCCAGCGTTTCGACGACGTAGCGCGCGCGGTCCTGGGCTAGCGAGATCACATAGTCGCCGGCGCGTACCAGCACGGCGCCGCGGCGCTTTTCCAGCTGCACCTCGTCGTGGAACATGTGGCCTTCGTAGGCGTTCGGACGCGATGCCACCGACACGACGTGGTACCAGGCCACGTCCTGCATGCGGTCCTCGCTCACGCGCTCCATCGCCACGCCGTTCAGTTGCAGGCGTTCGATGGCGTCAACCCAGGCTTGCGGCACGATATAGGCTTTTGGCGCCGCCACCGTCACATCGGCATTGAAACGGTTGTAGTAGGTGATGTCGCGCTCCCATGGGCTGGAACGGTCGTAGTACAGGCGGGTGTAGTCGCCCAGCACGCTCGGCTTGTATTTCGCTTCATAGCCCTTGAAGCGGAAGGTGGCGGTGTTCTCTTCGTCCATGACCCAGTGGATCGGCCACTCGGCGCGCGTGCGTCCGAGCTGCCTGGCGGCGCGCCGCAACGACTGGATCTGCTCCGCGTTTCGCACCGTGAACTCGAGCGCCGTCTCGACCAGGGCGCGCATCGATTCGTAGCGGTCGCGGAAAGGTTTGAGCATGTGCGTCTCGGGCATGAAACCGATCGTGTGGTGCAGGGCCGCGTAACCGGTCGAGAAGCGCGCCGTTTCCAGGAATTCGGCGATGCCATGGTCCGGGCTGTCCTTGACCGGGTTCACGTAGGGACAGGTCGGCCAGCCGCGCGCCTCCATCCCGGCATACAGCGCCGGCAGCATGGTGCCAGTCAGGAAGGTGCCGAGTTCTCCGCCCAGCTTGTCGGCCTGGGTGTGGATCAGCGTCATCGTATAGCTGTAGTCGGCGCCGTTCGACGTATGGGTGTCCACCATCACGTCCGGGTCCCAGGACGTGAACAGCCTGTTGAACACCTGGGCGGTGAGCGTGTCGCACTTGACGAAGTCGCGGTTCAGGTCCAGGTGGCGGCTGTTGCCACGAAAGCCGAACTGCTCCGGGCCGTCCTGGTTCACGCGCGAGGTGTTGGCGCGGTTGATGCTGCCGTCGACGTTATACAGCGGGACGAACAGGAACACGGTCTGGCCCAACGCAGCCAGGCGCTCCGGCTGGATACAGAAATCGCGCACCAGGGCCATGCAGGCATCGACGCCTTCCGGTTCGCCCGGGTGGATGCCGTTGTTGTTGAAGAAGACAGGCCGCCCGGCCGCCTTGATGGCATCACGCTCGAACACGCCGTCGCTGCTGACCACGCCGGCGTGGATCGGCAGCCCGGCGTCCGAGGTGCCGACGACGCCAAAGCGCAGCACGTTTGGATAGCGCCGCGCCAGGTCCTCATACCAGGCGATGCACTCGCCCAGGGTGGTGGTCTGGTTCTGGTTGCCCAGTTCATAGGGCGTCTTCAATTCGTTCGACAGTGGGTTCGACATAAGGATCCGGCAGGAGGTTAAAGGCCAAGCCGCTACGATACCGCAGATGCACCGGCCGGTGGCAATGGGGGCGGCAACGGGGCCGGTAACGGAGGTGGCGGGGACAGCGGCAGCGCGATCGTCACCGTGGTGCCGCGCTCGGGTGCCGAACGCACCTCGATCGTGCCGTGCAGCGCATACACGCGCTCGCGCATGCCGATGATGCCGATGCCCTCGGAATTGTGCGCCGGGTCGAAGCCGTGGCCATTGTCCTCGACCTCGATGCGCAGGGTGTCCCTGGGTGCGTCCAGCACCAGCGTCACCTCGGCCGCCGTCGCGCCGGCATGCTTCATCACGTTCGACAGCGCTTCCTGCACGATGCGATAGGCCGAAATCGCCAGCTCGTTGCCGAGCCGGGAAAAGTCCCCGTCCGAGTGGAAGGCGAAGCGGCAACCTGACCCGCTGTCGTAGTGACGCAGCATCTCTTCCACGGCGCCGTGCAGGCCGAGCATGTCCAGCACTTCCGGGCGCAGGCGCCGAACCAGGCGGCGGCCGTTGGCGTACAGGTCGAGGGCGAGCTTCGTGATCGCGCCGGCCTTGGCGCGGATCTCGTCCACTTCCGGCGCGGGCGGTGCCTTCGAGGCCAGCATGCCGATGCTCTGCGCTTCCAGGCGCACCGCGATCAGCGAGGCATTGAGTTCGTCGTGGATCTCGATGGCGATGCTCTTGCGTTCGTCCTCGATGATGCTGTTTACTTTCTGGATCAGCTTTCGCTTGTCGGCGTCGGCCCTTAACGCCTCGTTGCGCGAGGCGACCAGGTCGCGCGTGCGCGCGGCGACCTTGTTCTCGAGGTCCTGGGTCGAGCGCTCGAGCGCCACCGACATCTCGCCGATCGACTCCTGCAGTTCGCCCACTTCGCCGCCCGTCGTCACCGGCAGCTCGATGCGGTACTGGCCGCCGCGGATGGCACGCAGGGCGTCGATCGCTTCCTTCAGCGGCTGCGTCAGCGAGCGTGCCAGCACCCAGGCCAGCACGCCGCTGGCAACCAGGGCCAGCGCCGCGATGGCCACCTCGACCTGGAAGCGGCGGGTCTGCTTGGCCAGCATGTTCGCCGGCGACATCGTCACCCGCACCGAACCGACGATCTCGGTGGTGAGCGTGGGCGGGCGCGCGTCGCTCGAGGCCGAGACGTGCGGCGTGCCGTTGTCCGAAAACAGGTTGATCCACACGACCTGCTTGCGGATCGGCGCCTCGTAGTAGTGCGGCTCGGCGTCCTGGGCGGAGTCGGAAGTCACGCGCACCGCGCGCTTGCCGGCGGCATCGACCACGTCGACGCGGAAGATGCTTTTATCGGACTGCACCAGGCCATTGATAGTCAGGCGCAGGTCCGTCAGGTTGCCGGAGATGACGTTGTATTCGCTCGTCTCAGCCAGTGCCCGCGCGAGGATGCGGCCCCGTTCGGCCAGTTCCTCGGCCACCTGCGCGCGGTGCGCATACCAGGAATACCAGACGAAGGCGGTGAACAGGAACACGACCGGCAGCATGGTAATGAAGGCCATGCGCAGGCCGATGCTCCAGCTGCGCCAGAAGGTCCAGGAACGCGCGGTCATGGCCGCGCCCGTGCAAAGCGCCTTGCCTCGTCGCTCACGACCAGGTCAAGCGAGCGTGCCACGCCCTCGTTGATCGCGGTGCGGAAGTAATGGGGGAACTGCGGCGCCGGCAGCTCGCCGCTGGCGACAAAACTGGCGGCCATCTCGGCCACTTGCGTGTTGATGTCCTCGATCTCGGAATAAGTCGTGGCCAGCGCGCCCACTTTCACCATGTCGCTGGAAAAGCCGATCACGCCCTGCTTGCGGCGATAGGTCGAGAGCAGGATGTTGCGGATGTTTTCCGGGTTGTAGATGGCGCTGTCGGGCAGTGCCAGCAGCACTTCGCTGTGCCGGGTACGTGCCAGCAGGTCGCCGATGTCGGCCACGGCATCGTTCGTTTCCTGGCCCAGGGGCGCCCTGGCCTGCACGAGGTCGACCTGGCCTTGCAGCAGCGGCAGCAGGTAGGCGGTGTCCAGGCCGAGGATGGCCGCCACCCGCACCGGCCGCCGGTACAGCAGGGCCGCCAGGCGCAGCTGGTCCCGTGGTGCCGGCTCGGCATACACGGCCGTCATGGCGCGGGCGCGGTTCGCGGGCAGGCGCGCATGCAGCGCGCGCCAGACCTGGCTCGACGTGTACGCCGCAATCACCACGCAGTCGCAGCGGCGCGCGGCCGCTTCGCGCAGGCCGTCCGGGCCGATCGCCACATAGACCATGCGCCGGCGCTGTGCCAGTTCGGTGCGGAAGGCAGCGAAAGTAGGGACCAGGCGCTTGTACAGATCCTCGGCGATGCGCGCGGTGACGGCGCTGTCGTCGTTGCCGGTGACGATCTGGAAGCGGTAACCCTCGGCCTGGGGCGCGCGGCGGGTGCACCGGGGTGCCGGCCAGGGCGAGCGCGCACTGCGCCGCCAGCGCCAGCCCGAGCGCCAGCGCGCCGATCCGCCTGCGCAAGCCCTGCAAGCTGCGATCCATCGCGCTTAAGGCTGGATCAGGCCATATTTGACGGCCAGTTTGGTGATGTGGGCCTGGCGCTCGACGCCCAGCTTTTCCTTGATCGACTGGCTGGTGTTGCTGATGGTCTTGGTCGACAGGTTCAGGCGCTCGGCGATCTCGCCGTTGGTCAGCCCCTCGGCCATCAGCTTGAAGATTTCCAGGCCGCGCTCGTCCAGCTGCGACTGCGGCGAGACGTCGCCGCGCACGGCGATGCTGGCCAGGCGCTCGGCAATCTGGGGAGGGAAATACAGCTTGCCGCCATGGGCCTGGCGCACGGCCGTGGCCAGGTCGGCCGGGTCGCAATCCTTGGTGACGAAGGCATGCGCGCCGATGCGGTAGGTTTCCTTGATCAGGCTATCCTGGTCGAACTGGCTGAGGAAGACGACTTTCGCATGCGGGTCGGCGCGCAGGATGTTCTGGGCCGCGTCCATGCCGGTCAGCTCGGTGCCGAAGCGGATATCGAGCACGACGACGTCGGGCTTGCACTCGGCATACAGCGCCACCGCTTCGCTGGGCGTGCGCGCCTGGCCCACCACATCCATCCCCTCGGCCGCCAACGACATGGCAAACCCGGTCATCACGATCGGATGGTCGTCCGCCAGCATCACACGGATGGCTGCTTCTTTGCTTTGCACACTCATTCTCCTTGGACTACGCGATATCGACCTACCAGTGCCTGGTAACGACCTTTTCCATGCGCTGGAAAAATCATCTGTTGGCAGATGGATTATTCCATACAACGTGGCGCGGAGCGAGTGGCCCTGCCATGTGTCCGCCCAGCAGCGTGTCCCGTGAAACCCGGCGCATGCACGATTGCTAAGAAAACGCTTTACGTATTGCTATGACATAGCATATATTGTTTCTACATGTTAGCCATACGCTGTTCTTCCAATCGGCAATAGCCCCTCACCTTCCCGGACGGGGCGCAACAACAAGGAGATCGCCATGCATTTCTCGCACATGCACCCTGATGGTGGCAGCAAAGCAGGCAAGTTCGCCCTCGTCGCGGGACTCCACGCCTTGATCGCGGTTGGCGTCGTCAACATGATGAACAACAAGACCTTCCCGCTGACGACGATCATCGACAGCATCCCGATCGCCCCGCCCGAAGTCCAGAAGCCGGTCGAGCCGCCACCCGAGCCGCCGAAGCCGCGCACGGAGGTCGCACCGCCCGAGCTCTTCGTGCCGAAGGTCGAGATCGACGTGACGCCGCCGCTCGTCGAGCCGACGGTGATCGCGACAACGAAGGTGGAACCGGTGCAGCCGCCTGTCGCGCCAGTGCGCAGCGATCCGCCGGCCCAGGTCGACACCCCTGCCGCCAAGCCGGGCGCCATCCGCAGCGCCGTGCTGGCCGATGCCAACAGCTGCATCAAGCCGTCCTACCCGATCCAGGCGGCGCGCAATGGCGACACCGGCACGGTCTACCTGGCCCTGCTGGTCGGCACCGACGGCCGCGTGACCAGTTCGCGGGTGCAGAAAACCAGCGGCCACCGTGAACTCGACCGCGCCGCGATGAATGCCTTGAGCCTGTGCCAGTTCAAGCCGGCCATGAACAACGGCGTGCCGGAAGCCGGCTGGGCGCAGATTGCCTACGACTGGAAGCTGGACGAATAGGGCCCCCTCTCCCGTGCTTTTGCCCGCCATCCCTCAGCCTGGCGGGTTTTTTTTCTTCCCTGCGCATCGCGTCTCGCCAGGCGGTTCCCCCGCCGCGCGGCACGATCGGTAACGACATCGAGGATGTACGCATGCTTCCGGATTCATCGACCCCAGCCCCGGGCGGCCTGGCCGGCCTGGCCGGCGCCTTCGCCTTCATCGCCCTGCTCGGCTGGGCTGCCTTGCGGCCGACGCAGCCGCCGCTGCCGGCGCCCAAGCCCGCCACTGCGCCGGCGCCGCAATTCTCCGCTGGCCGCGCAGCCGTCCACCGGAAGTGCTGGCACGCGCGCCGCGCCCGATCGCGAGCAGGATGAACCACGCGGCGCGCGACTACCTGGTGGCGCAACTGCGGGCGCTGGGGCTGGCGCCGCACGTACAGCGCGCCGTGGTGCAGAAGAACTACGTCGACTACAACGCCAACTACGAGGCGACAATGGGCGTGGTGCACAACGTGCTGGTGCGCCTGCCGGGGGCGCGCCCGACCGGCTGCGGCGCCCGGCCCCTGCTGCTGGTGGCGCAGATCGACAGCGAAACGGCCAGCCTGGGCGCGGCGCGCAGCGCAGCGCCCATGGCGGCCCTGCTGGAGACGGTGCGCGCGCTGCGTGCGGGCACGCCGCCGGCGAACGACATCCGGTGCTGTTCGCCGATGGCGAGCGTGTCGGCAGCCTGGGCATGCAGGCCTTCGCCGAGCAGCATCCGTGGGCGCGCGAAGTCGGCCTGGCACTGCGTTTCGACGGCATGGGGAGCAGCGGCGCACTGGAACTGGTGAACACGGCGGGCGCGAACACGGCGACGATTGACGGCTGGCTGCACGCCACACCCGACGTGCGCGGCTCTTCGCTGATGCGCGAAGTCCATGCTCTGGCCCCGGGCGCGCCGCGCATTGGTGCACTGGCGCTGCTGGCGGTGCCGGTATTGCAGTTCGCCAACCGCGGCCGTCCTTTCGATCACGCCGGCGTATCGGACACACCGGGGCGTCTTGAATCGGCCACCCTGCAGCACACGGGCGAGTCGATGCTGCGCCTGGCGCGCCATTTCGGCGGCCAGCGCCTGGCGCCGCCAGGGACGCAAACGCAAGCGGCGCGCGGGCAGGTGTACTTCACCTTGCCCCTGCTTGGCACGGTGCACTACAGCGGCGACCTGGTCTGGACGTTCACGCGCCTGACTGGCCTGCTGCTGGTGGGCGCCGTGTGCGTGGCGATGCAGCGTTCGCAGGTGCGCTATCCCGCGCTGCTGCGCGCCGTATTCCTGATGCCCTGCGTCGCCGTGGCGCTGGGCATGCTGGCCTGGCAGCTGTGGATGCACGTGCCGGCGCTGCACCGCGCCTGGAACCCGGACGCGCCGCAGCATGCGCGCCAGGCCCTCCTTTACCTGGCCGGGCTGTGCGGGGTGTGCAGCGCCCTCTTCATCGTCGCCCAGCGCCGGTGATGCGCCTGACCGGCCTGGCGGCGGCCATGCTGGCGGCCCTGTTTGCGCTGCTGCTGGTACTGGTGCTGGCCAGCTGGCTGGCGCCGGGAGCGAGCTACCTGGTTGCCTGGCCGCTGCTGGCGGCGCTCGGCAGCTTCTGCGCCCTGCATTCGCGCCGGGTACGCGCCTGGCCCGCGGCCGCGCGGCTGGCACTGCTGGTGGCGGGCTTGATACCGGCCGCGCTGCTGGTGCCGCCGGCGCTGCGCGACGCCTACCCGGTGCTGTCGCCGCTGCGCATGAACCTGCCGGTGGCAATGCTGGTGCTGCTGCTTGGCGTGTCGATGCTGTTGCTGGCCCCGCGCGCCGCTTCGTCGCCCGCGCCCTGCTGCTGGCGGGACTGACCGGACTGGCGCTGGCCGGTGCCGCCGACGACCATGTGGAAGCGCCGCCGCTGCGCGCGGACGGCCTGGTGTACTACAAGGACATGCCGAGCTGGGACGCCTACTGGCTGCATCCGGAAGGCGAGCTCGATCCGTGGGAGCGGCGCCTGTTCGCCAACCTGAAGGAGCCGCACATCTTCGTGAACGCCTTCGGCTGGGAGAGTCCGCGCCAGTGGTATGCCTGGGCACCGCGCGACGGGCTGAAGTTCCCCTTCACCCGCGTGCTCAGGAACGGCCCCGCACCGGAGCGCCATGCCGACTTCACGCTGGTGTCGGAAAACAAGGCACCGGAAGTGCGCCTGCGCGTGATCGGCGCGCGCCCCACGCGCGTGAGGCTGAACGGGCGCACCCTGCTCGACACCGAGGCCAAGACCTTGACGGTGGTCCTGTACGGGATGGACGACGAACCGCTGCACTTCCGCATCGACGTGGGGGGCGACCCGATTTTTTCCGTGCGCGTCGAGGAAGTCCTCCCCGGGTTGCCGGATCATCTACTGCCGCCACGGCCGCCGGCAGCGACGCCACTGGTGCCCTTCAGCGGCAAGTCGATCGCGGCGGACACGCTGTGGTTTTACTAGCGCGAACAGTACGCGGATGGGCCGGCGCGATGGACGTTTTGTTACACGCCGGCGCTGGACGAATATAGGGGCGCTTGCAATACAATGTGTCGCGCACTCGACAGTGCGCCTCCATCCACTATTCGCAGGTTGCCATGCACAAGATCGTCTCCTCCGTCGTCCTTACCGCCCTCGCCAGCAGCCTGGCGCTGGCCTACCCCGCGCATGCCGCCGCCAGATCCGCCGGCAAGGCACAAGCCATCGTCAGGAAGCGCCGCTGCGCGCCCACCTGGCCTTCCTCGGCGTCGGACGCCCTCGAAGGGCGCGGCACCGGCCAGCGCGGCGGCGAACTGACCGTCACCTATCTGGAGACGCAGGCACTGGCCGCCGGCCTGAAGCCGGCCAACGGCGGCAGCTTCCGCCAGGAGGTCAAGATCGCCGGCGTGCGCGCGCTGCCGCAGCAGAGCAATGTCGGCATTAGCGCCGGCGGCCAGGCGCTGCCCCTGACTTTTGGTGCCGATTGGGTATGGGGGCCGGGCGACGCCAAGGCGGACCACGTGATGGACAACGAACTGGTGTTCGTCGGCTACGGCATCAGCGCGCCGGAAGAAGGCTGGGACGATTTCAAGGGCCTGGACGCCAGGGGCAAGGTGCTGGTGATGCTGGTGAACGACCCGGCGCCAACCGCCGCGGAGCCGAACCGCTTCAATGGCGCCGGCCTCACCTACTACGGCCGCTGGACCTATAAATTGCAGGAAGCGGCGCGCCAGGGCGCGGCCGGCGTCCTCCTGATCCATACCGACGCCTCGGCCTCCTACGGCTGGAGCGTCGTGCAGAACAGCTGGGCAGCGGCCGAGCGCTTCCAGCTGGCCGACGCCGATCTCGGCACGGGCCTGCAGGGCTGGATGACCGACGCTACCGCGCGCAAGCTGTTTGCAGCAAGCGGCCAGGACCTCGATAAACTGCGCGCCGCGGCGGAAGACAAATCGTTCAGGCCGGTGACCTTGAACGCGCGCGTAAAAGGCGAGGCGCGGGCCGCGGTCCGTTCCATCAACGAATACAACGTGGCCGGCATCGTGCCCGGCACCGACCCGAAGCTGAAGGACGAAGTCGTCATCTACAGCGCCCACTGGGACCACATGGGCAAGCAGGGAACCGAAGGTGACACCATCTTCAACGGCGCAGTCGACAATGCCTCCGGCACGGCCGGCCTCCTGGCGATGGCGCAGGAAGCGGCGCGCGCACCCGCGAAGCGTTCGCAGATGTTCCTGTGGGTGGCGGCCGAAGAGCAAGGCCTGCTGGGCAGCGCGGCCTATGCGGCAAAACCGCTGTGGCCCGCCGATAAAACGGCGGCCAACCTGAACCTGGACAGCCTGAACTTCGTCGCCGCAGCCAAGGACATCGGCGTGCAGGGCAGCGAGCGCACCGACCTGGGCGCAATGGCGGCCGCCACCGCGAAAGCCATGGGTTTGAGCGTCGCACAGGCGAAACCCGACCTGGCCGGCGGCTACTTCCGCAGCGACCACTTCAGCTTCGCGAAAGCGGGCATCCCCGCCTTCTCGGTGGGCGGCGGCAGCGCCTGGGTGACGGATGTGGAAGCGAACAATGCGAAAGCCAAGGCCTACCGCGCGCGCTACCACCAGGTGAACGACGAATACGATCCGAGCTGGGATTTGGCGGGCATGGTGCAGCAGGCGCAGTTCACGCTGAACCTCGGCCGGATGGTGGCGGACACGCCGAAGATGCCGGCCTGGAAGGCGGGCGACGCTTTCGGCAAGGTGCGCGCCGAGAAGAAGTAAGCGCTCAGCTTAAACGCAAACGCCCGGTCAGCGATGACCGGGCGTTTTTCATGGAGCGGCCTGTCTGCCGGCAGATCGTAGGGTGGGCGCCCCGAGCCCACCGTCTTGCGCAGCCCGAAGCATACGATGCGTCATTCCGCGTGGGCACAGGGCGCCCACCCTACGTGACTGTGACAATGCTGGGAATCAGGCAAGCCGGTGATCGGTCGATCGCGCCGCCCCCTCTCCCCGCGTCGGCGGTTTGGCGCGGGGCCGCCGAGGCCAAGCCTATTCGATGATCCCGCACACGATGCGCGCGCGCGCCACCGCCGAGCGGCGCCGGGTGGTCCGCATGGTTGTCGCCACCGGCATGCACCATCAGGGCCTTGCCCTTGATGTCGGCCAGTTTCAGGCGCGGCGCCAGCACGGGATTATTCGCCGCGCCCGAGCCCTCCACGTGCAGCGCCGGCAGGTCGCCAAGATGGCCGTCGCCCCGGGGCAGGCCGTGCTTCTTGCTGCCTGCCGGGTCGAGGTGGCCGCCGGCGGCACCGGCCGGTACGGGCTTGCCGTCCTTCTGGTTGGTGGCGCAGCTGTTGTTTTCGTGGACGTGGAAACCGTGCGCACCCGCCGGCAGGCCGGTGAGGCTTGGGGTGAACACCAGGCCGTATTTCGTTTCGCTGATCGTCACGGTGCCGGCCGCCTTGCCGACGCCGGCTTCGGACACCGTGTTCATCGTCGCGCGCAGTTCGGCGGCGTGCACGGCCGCCGCCGCGTACGTCGAGCACAGCAGGGCTGCGCAGATCCATTGGGCTTTCATGTGGGCTCCCTTTCAGTGGCTAGGTTTTGAACCAGACAGCGCGGAAGAGTGTAGATCAATCCCGGCAGTGGCGGCGTCCAGCATGGACAGCGTGTGGCCGTCCCGACTGCGCGGCGCCCACCACAGGCTGCTGCCAGCGCAGGCCATACGGCAGCGCCGGCGGGCCGAAGACGATGTGCAGCACCCGCCGCAGGCTCGTGCCCGATGCTTTCGAGGACGCGTGCAGCACGAGCGGACGCATGACGAGCGCGTCGCCCTTGTCCGGTGCAGGTCACGACCGATCCGGTCCTGCGCAGCTGCGCGGCCTCGGCAGGGGCGATCCTGCCCGGGTATGACTGCCGGCGATAAACTGCAGCGGTCCGTCTGCGATCGCGCACGGGTCCAGGTGCAGGCGCACGGCGACCAGGGTTGCCAGCAGCCCGGCAGGCGGCTGCACGAACAGGCTGCCTTCCTTTTTCCGACCAGCCGCGCAGCGCCGGATGATCGACACGCTCGGCAACGGGAATGCTCAGGTCCTGATGGATGGGAACGAGCCAGTTGCGTGCCTGCGATTTCTCGAAATAGGTGCACTGCACGGCGAGGTGCTCACGCGGCAGGACGTCCGCCAGTGCGGGATGCGTGCCGAGCCCGGCCACCAGGTCGCGGCACCAGGCGTGCTGCAACAGGCAGCGCGATCCGACCGAGGCCGGATCGAGGCCGACGGCGTGCGCCAGCAGCCGGTCGCAGTCGGCGTGCGCCAGGACGCGGGGAAACACGGCAAAGCCGTCGGTATCGAATGCGTGTGCTTGCATGGGCGAAGGAAAGTGGCAATGCCATCCATCTTAACCCGTACGCTGCATGGCTTGGGCGCCGCGCCGGATTCCTCGAAGCTAGTGGATGAACTGTCGCGGCAACATGTCCAGCAATTGCGCTTCCGGTACCGGCTTCGAAAAATAGTATCCCTGGCCGTAATCGCAGCTCGCCTGCGCCAGGATGTCGAGCTGCTCGTGCGTTTCGATGCCCTCGGCAATGACCTGCAGCCCCAGGCGGTGCGCCATGAGGATGATGGTTTCCGCGATCGTGCGGTGGCTGGAATTGGATTCGATGTCATGCACGAACGACTGGTCGATTTTTAAATAGTCGATATGGAATTTATGCAGGTAGGACATGGACGAGTACCCGGTGCCGAAGTCATCGATTGCCAGGCGTATGCCCGATTCGGCATACTGCATCAAGGTCTTGTTTACATTCGACGAGGGATGCAGCAGCAAGCCCTCGGTGATCTCGACAATAATGCTGCCGGCCGGCATGCCCATGCGCTCCAGGTAGTGCAGCCAGTCGGAATCCTCGTCCTGGCGGATGAACTGCAAGGGCGATTTGTTGATACCGATCGGAATCAGTTTATTTGCCTGCTCGCTGCTGCGCCTGGAGCAGGCTACCGCCTGGTGGAAGACCCAGTTGCCGATCGCATTGATCAAGCCACATTCTTCGGCGATCGGCACGAACAGCGACGGCGCGACATCCCCCAGCAGCGGGTGCTTCCAGCGCACGAGGGCTTCCGCTTCGGCGATCATCCCGGAATGCAGGTCGATGACGGGCTGATAGCTCAGCGACAGCTGGTTCTTGTCGATGGCATGCCGCAGTTCGTACGACAGGTGCAGGCGTGCATGGGCGCGCTCGTCCATCTCCCGGGTGAAATAGCTGAACTGGTTCTTGCCGCCCTGCTTGGCGGCGTACATCGCCTGGTCGGCCTTGCGCATCAATTCGTCGGCGGCGCCGGCATCGAAGGGGCTGACGGCGATGCCGATACTCGCGGTCACATACGCTTTTTCATTTCCAAGTGTGAAAGGACGGGCCAGGCCGAGCAGGATTTTCTCGCACACGAATTCGATGTGAGCCGCCTCGTGCAGGCCCGTGAGCACGACGGTGAATTCATCTCCGCCGAAGCGTGCAACGATGTCGCAGTCGCGCACGCTGCCCTGCAGCCGGCGGGCAACTTCTCTTAACAACAGGTCGCCGGCATCGTGCCCGAGCAGGTCATTGACCTGTTTGAAGCCATCCAGATCGATGAACAGCAGGGCCAGCGTCTCGTGCGAGCGCTGCGCCTTGCGGATTTCCCCGTCCAGCCTGTCGCGCAGCAGGCGGCGGTTGGGCAGGCCCGTCAGCGTGTCCATGTGGGCGTGGCGCCAGGCCTGCTCCTCCGCTTCCTTGCGCGCCGAAATATCCGAGGTGGTGCCGACGATGGCGACCGGCTTGCCGAGCGCGTTTCGGGCAACGATGACGCCGCGCGACAGTACCCATTTCCACCCGCCCTGCTTGGTGGCCAACCGATACTCGCACTCGTAGATCGGCGTCTGGCCTTTGACGCATGCGTGCAGCGCTGCTGTGGCACGGGGCAGGTCGTCGGGATGGATGAAAACGCTCCAGTCAACCTTGCCGTCGATCGGGTCGCTTGGCTCCCAGCCGAAGATCTGCTTGAGCTTGCCGGAAAAAGTGAAGGTGTCGTTGACGATATCCCAGTCCCAGATACCGTCGCCCGTGCCTTCCACGGCGAATTTCAGCCGCTCGTGCATCAGGGTCATTTGATCCTGAATATGCTTGCGCTCGGTGACGTCCCGGATGAGTACCTGCACGGCAGGCCTGCTCTCCCAGTGGATTCTGCCGGCACTGAGTTCGACGAACACCGTCGATCCATCCAGGCGGCGCGCACCCAGGGTGGCGGGCGCAGCGGCGGCGTCGCCCTCCAATGCGCAGGCAACGGTATACCGGAACAGGTCGACGGTGGCGGCGTCGAAGAAATCGGCTGAGGATCGGCCGATGAGATCGCTGGCCTGAAGCGTGCCGAAAAGACGCGCTGCCGCCGGATTCGCATACAGGACCCACCAGTCCTCCGCGACCACTATCCCATCCGGGCTGTGCTCGGCGAGCAGGTGATAGCGTTGTTCGCTGGCGCGGGCAGCTTCCTCGGCCATTTTCCTGTCCCCGATGTCCAGACAGGCACCGATCAGGCGTCCTCGCGTTCCGTCCCCTGCTTCGACAAACCTGCCGCGCGTCAGCAGCCAGAGAACGCGCCCGTCATGCCGGAGCATGCGATGTTCCAGGCTGAATGGCTCTCTGGTGGCGATGGATACGCCGAGCGCTTCCCTGACTGCGGGAAGGTCGTCCGGGTGGATATGGCTTTCCCACTCGGAAAGCTGTTGTCGGAGCCGTTTTGGCGGGAAGCCGAGCATGCTGGCCATGAGCCGGCACAGGTCGACTGTTTGCACGGCCAGATCCATGTTCCAGGTGCCGATGCCAGCGCTTTCGGCCGCCAGACGATAGAGCAGCGGCTCCTGGCTACTGTCCAACGCTTTCCAGTCGACGGACACGCCATCGTCGTCGATGGGCGTGCCTGCACTGGCGGTCTGCCGCCTGTGAACACCAGCATGGGTGCCGGAATCGGTCATGACGTGGGCTGGAACGCGATGTATGCAATGTATGCAATGCGCATGCATGCGCTTGCATGGTCGCACAATTTATCTTGCGATGCTTTTCTCGATCAACCGAGTTGTGCGCCTGAGGGCTGGTTTGTTCCAAGGAACCAGTCGACCGACTGGCTGGCGATATCGGACGGAATGAAATGCCCGCCGTGAAACTCCTGGTACACAAGACCGTATCCGGCCGCGTCCAGTCGGCGCGCAATCGTGCGGCCGCAATGGTCGATGGGCAGCACCCGGTCCGCGTCGCCGTGGGAAATGAACACCTCGGGTGCGCCCCGCTGGGCCATCGGACCGATAAAGCCGGGAGAAAACGCCAGCACGTGGGTGAACAGTTCGCCGTTGGCCAGGCCCAGCGTCAGCGCGTACGAGGCGCCATCTGAAAAGCCGCCGATGCCCAGCCGCTCCGAGTCAACCGCGTAGTGGGCAAAGGCAAACGCGAGGGCGCGGTCGACCAGGGCCAGGTCCTGGCCATAGCCGCGGCGCGCGATGATGTCCCGTGTGGAGGCATGCGAGGCCGGCGCCAGCAGGATCAGGCAAACCTGGTCGGCCAGGTGCAGCAGGATGTGCAGGCCGTCGTGGGCGTGGCCGCCTGCGCCGTGCAGCAGCAGCACGAGCGGCAGCGGCTGCTGCGCCGTATAGTCCCCGGGCACATAGAGATAACTGTCGCGCCGGCTGCCGATGTCGAGCTTCTGCAGGCCCGTCGGCGCGTCCGCAGGCAGGCGCGCGCCAGGGTCGGGTAGCCCGACTTGCAAGTGACCCAGTTCGTTCATGCTGCCCTCCGTGACGTGAGGACTAGTCTAGGAGCTGGCGGCGGCAGGTGGCGCAAGATACGCCTACGATGATCGCAGCCTAGCGGCCGAACGGTCCTGCCCGGTAGCGCAGCGCGGCGGCCTGCTCGAGCAGGGTGCGCGTGTCCTTGATCGTTGCGTATTCGCCGTCGAGGTTGGCCAGCGCCATCGCGTGCACTTCCTCGGCCGTGCGCTGCACGCCAGCGTAATCGCGCAGGGCAAAGGCAAAGCTGGCGTCGGACACGACCGTGGTATCGAAGCCGAGGTTGCCGGCCGTACGCGCGCTGCATTCGACCGAATTGTTCGTGCTGACGCCGACCAGGACGAGCTCGCGCAGGTCGCGCACGCGTAGCCAGCGCTCCAGCCCCGTGTTGATGAAGGCGTCCGGCACATTCTTTTCGACCACGTGCTCGTCCGCCAGCGGCAGCAGCGCATCCTGGAACTCCACGCCGGGCTGGCCGGGCGCAAACGGTGACGTGGGCGAGCGCGAGATATGGCGCACATGCACGACTGAGCCGCCGGCGCCGCGCCAGGCCCGCAGCAGCTGGCCGATGTTGTGCTCCGCCGCCGGGTTATTGCGCACGCCGGCCTTGGCGCTGGCCATGCCCTTCTGCATGTCGATGATGATGAGGCATGGAAGTGTGTTCATATGTGCTTGTCGTCGGGGCCGATGGTGGATTAGTCGAGTTGCAGCTGCCAGTAGCCGACATCGCGCCACTGGCCGAACTTCATGCCCACTTCGCTGAAGTGCGCCACCTTGCGAAAGCCGAGGCGTTCGTGCAGGGCGACGCTGGCCTCGTTCGGCTGGGCGATGCCGCCGATGACCAGGTGCAGGTCGCGTGCCCGCAATTCTTCCAGCAGCGCTTCGTACAACATGCGGCCGGCCCCCTGGCCATGATGTGCGGGGTCCAGATAGACCGAGCTTTCCACCGAATAGCGGTAAGCGGGGCGGGCGCGCCATTTGGTGGCGTAGGCATAGCCGATCAGGTGGTCGCTTTCGATCAGTACCAGCCAAGGAAGGTCCGCGGCGTCGACGTCACGGATACGCTGCGCCATGTCGGCGCTGGAGACGGGATCTTCTTCGAAACTGATGGCCGTGTGCGCAACGTAGTGGTTATAGATGCCGCAGATCGCGGCGGCGTCGAGAGCACGAGCGGGGCGGATGATGCGTTGTGGTGTCATCGTAGTGCGATCCGGTGGAAAGAGTGCTTGTTCGGCAACTGCTGAGTACATAGTAGCGTGAACGTCTGTGAGTTTCTATACGGGAAGGATGAATTTGTATTTACAAGCGCTGCCAGCGGTCTTGCATAGGACGGACGAAAAAAACGGCCCCCCTCGGGGTGCCGTTTTCGTTAGCAAAACCTTAGCAGCTGAGCAGATTACTCCGCGTCGCCGTGAATATCTGCACGAGGCGCAGCATCTGACAAACAATCACTTCGATGTGCTTGTCGTTGATCTTCACGCCCTGCAGACGGTAGACGTCCTGCACCTCGTCGACGATGTAACGGGCCAGCGCTTCGATACCCAGCAGACGCAGGATGTCCTGCGATCGGCGGGGCGCCGAGCCCGGACCATCGACGATCCTCTCGCCGTTATTCACGACGTGACCATCGTGGACCAGCACTTGCTTGTCCTTGGTGATCCGGAACTCGTGCTTGTTGCCGTTCATGTCCGCAATTTCCAGACGCTGCTTGCCCTTCGGTTCCTTACCGAAGGCAACCGTACCGGTGACTTCGGCCAGCATGCCCGCGTCTTTCGGCGAACCGAATATCCTAACTGTGCGACCCACTTGCCGTATGACTTTGCTCTAACCGGAACTCTTACTCTTCCTCGGACTCAACCCGCAATAAATCACATCGTATCTCAAAGCGCTTCCGCTCACCCGCTACGGGCACGAAACTCGTCATTATCTCATTTGGAACCGGGATGTAAATGCGGTCCTTCAAAACTATTGTGCAAGTTGGATATGCACGTCCACCAGAATCTGAAGCGATCGTTCCGTTTGTCTGAAGATCATAATATAAGCCGACTTGCCCGGAATGGTGCAGGAAAATAAATAAAGCCTTCTGACCACCCCAAACAACAGATGTTTTATGAGGCTGCAAGAAAAAATCCCCCATGTCATTACGCGCTTTTTCGGTAAGAGCAATAAAGCACCGATAACCGCGCAGTGCTGGCATATCGTCGGAGATGACTAGCAGTTTTGCACTGCTCTTCTGCTCTGTCCTCGTTATAGCCGGGGCAGCATCGAAGGAATACTGCTCTGGCTCCGCACCTTCGTTTCGGAACGTTTCTTCGTTTGCGATTAAGTCAGGGACGACGTCACGTACCTGAGCAGCACTGCTCGACTCCACGATTTGTACAGAATTCCGTACATTCTCTTTGGACATCGTAACTGCTTCCGTTAAAGATATTTTCCCTTCCGTATAATCAAGCCATATCGCTGATAAATTGGATGTATCAGTATCCTCGTATTCAAAGACATCTCGCGGCTTTTTGATAGCACGTAAGAACGCCTCAGCCCCCTGTCGGGTACTGCTTGGAACGTATTCTGCCACCTTTGGGAAAATTGCGGTCCGCACAAAATCTTTAACCATGCTTCCAAAGGCGGAATACTGGTGATCGTACAGGCCCAAAATTGTTAATATCGTTGGGCCAGCTTGATGCAAGGTAATGGTTGTCTTATTTTCTCCCGACCGCTCTACCAATAGAGCTAGACCGTGCGAAATCAATCCGAAGCGCACTTCCGCATTTAAGAAATAGTCAGCTTCCAGCACATTTTCAATTCGAAACGCCAAGGCACTCTGTGCAGATGACCATTGATTGCGTGCGGAAAGTCGCTCAACAAGTGGCGCATCTGAAACGTCTGATGTCTTGCAATAGGCGGCGAGAAAACCCTGCTCGCATTGTCGGCGAGGATTACTTCGAGCCAAGAGCAAAAGCGGGCGGTCTTCGCTCGAATAGCTGGTAATAACTGATTGGTCACTCCCCCCATACACAGGAAGAGGAACTTTTTCAGTCAACTTTATTATCTCGCTAAGATTAGTTCTATCGCCAGGCTGAAGCAAAATTCTCAAGTTGCCGCACAAATCAAACCTTCTATGGGAGGCAACCCATTGCATGAAGGGAGTGCTTGAGTCAGCCTCGGGACGCTTTGAAAGAGCTATGGACGCGAACACATCAACATCGGATACTATCGTTTGAAGCAACTGCATACTGTCCGTTGTTAGCGCTTCCCTTCCTGCCGTAGGTTGGAAATTTAGCATGTCAGCAATTCCACCGAACTGATATGTGGATCCTACGGACACCGTAGCGAGACCAAATCCGCTTCTAAACGTTCTAAGTGCCGGATTACCGCTTCGTAGGGATAATTGCCCCTGCAGCGGTATGCCCATCCAAATTAGCTCAGTGAGAACAATCGATATGTCTGCATTTTGCGTTATCTCGAAGACAACATCCGCTACTAATCTTGAGCTGATCGTTGCCGCAAGAAGCACTTCGCGTGCTACACCGCTGAAACGTGGGAGAAATCTCTCCGTTGATTGACGGCTTAAGAGCTCGCCGTTAAGGAAGACGTCGATCGACAGTAACGATACAAACTCAGCTACATACCTTTTTGCCTCGACCTCTGAGACCTGATTTTGCGATATTATTCGCGCCTTTACTCTCGTACCTGGAAACCCAACAGGTGAAAGCTGCTCCGTCTCGATGCAATCCTGATTGAATTTCAAATTCTCCAGATGCGCTATACACTTCGTTCTTTCGCCAGTAACTACACTTTCCGACTCCACTTCGAGAACGTCCGCTATGCCAAAATTCGCCATAGCACCGATACCAAAGGTACCAACAACACCAGCACGTCGCGCTTCCTCATTGTTCTTACTACTACTGCCAGCCTGCCAGAAATTTTTCCGAATCTCGTCAAAGGACATCCCGATACCGTTATCACTAACGGTAATAAATTCTGGAGTAACCGTAATTTCAATCTTGGGTTCGAAATTTGGGTCGCGCTGGCGCCTTAGCAAAATCGCATCGTAGGCGTTCTGCGTATTTTCACGCAGTAATGCTAACGGAGACTGATAAATTTGTTTCGCCAGAACTTCGAGTACCCGTTTGGTATCTACGTGAAAAGAAATCAGTTGAGTTGACATATTATTTCCCCAATGCTTGACGAAGTTGAATACGGCTTGCTAGTTCCGCAATGGTTGCGCTATCGATCCCAAAGTTAGCTGCACTTAACGCAAGTAGGCTAACGGCTTCGCCAAGGTTTCCTAAATGTTCGTGGGCCTGCAATGTAAGCAAAAACTCATCCATAGTAGTGGCCGGACTAAGAAAGGAAATTATCTCACTCCATTTTTCGAGCTCCTTAGCCGCTTCCAAATATAGCCGTCTCGCGTGGGTTCCATTCTCTCGCTCCGTCTCACTCAGCAGCGAGAAAGCTATTTCAGGATGGCCGCTTTTCAGAGCATCTTCCGCGCAGAGAATGGTTTGTTGCGAGAAACGCGCAATTTTTTCGGAGTGAATTGCACTGTCAAGATTTTCGTCTGCTATTTTCATCTCAACAAATCCGTCCGGCCCAAACAATCCTTGCCGGCAACGTCCAAACTGATTACCTTGCGACATCTCTCGGACGTGTATCTGGGCGGTACTATAGTCGCTTGAAATCGTGATAAGGTTATATTGTCGATTGGTTCCGCGGGGCAGCTCTGCTGCGCCGGCGCATAATGAACCGGCACTTATAATCGCCATGGACTGCTCTTCCGGCAAGTGGATGTTGTATGCAGAGGCATCTGCTTGGTGTTGATGTCCGTGCAATCCCAGTTGAAATCCTGCACCGATCATCTCGTGCACTGTAGACGTGTCCATATAGTCGTCGCGTTGGGGTGGGCCTTGAAGACTATGATGCCACGTTGAAATTTTGAGGATTGGCTGCCGAGGCATATTCCTGATTTTCAGCGAACAATTTCCAATCGCTCCAGCCTGAATGGCGCCATGGTTGCAGTAGCAATCATTTCCGTGGACTGAGTTGAACGCAGTGAGAAGTATCCGGCCCCCATCAAATTCATAGAAATTAAGGGGTTTTTTGGGATCGATAGGGTGTGCCATTTCAACGCCACTGTAGAACGCTTCAATAAATTTACAGTAAGGCGCCAATCTCTTTTCGTAGATTTCTGGAGCGGATATTTTATATATTTTCCTTTCGCTCCAACTCCACCGATATGGGCTACTTGAGCTAAACAGATGCGGTCCGATTTTTTTCGGCTCATCATCGGGAGGCAATTCCGTCATACTCGCTCTTGCTGTGTTCCAGCACACGTCGTGGTTTCCGGGAACAATCGCGATACGGCTACGGTCCCCGTCGAAAAATAGATCAGCGAGCCTGATAAGAAAATCAGTCGCCACTTCGTATTGTCGCTCGAGCTCTTCAGTAAAATTCTGCTGCCCTAGCCGCACCCCTTGGATAATATCTCCACTAACAACTGCAAAGCTCGGCGTTGGGATTTTAGGGGTCTCGATAAGATATCGATCTCGATCCGCAAGTAAGGAAGATAACAACGTATCGTTGTTGATAGGTTCATTATTGGAACGGTGTAAATCGGATATATGTAGGATCGTTACCATGGGTGCCTTCTTATTAAGATAGGTCTTGCTGTAATTTTGAAATTTTTCCGAGCTTACTGACTCCTTTCCTAATTGTCAACAAACCTTTTGCTAGCTTGTATTTTACGTTTCGCTAGCGAATGGACGAAAAAAAACGGCACCCGAAGGTGCCGTCCTGCTCAGCCAATTAAGGCCAAGGTTTCAGCAATTACTCGCCGTCGCCGTGATGCTCAGTGGTCTGCGCCTGAGCCTGGTCTTCCATCGCCTGCAGCTCGGCAGCCATGTTGGCCTTTTCCTGCTGCAGCAGTGCCTGGCGCTCTTCCGCCTCCCACACTTCCTTCTCTTTCTTGGCGCGGTGGAATGCCAGACCGGTACCGCCAGGAATCAGGCGGCCGACGATGACGTTTTCCTTCAGGCCGCGCAGACCGTCGCGCTTGCCCATGATCGCCGCTTCGGTCAGCACGCGGGTGGTTTCCTGGAACGATGCGGCCGAGATGAAGGAGTCGGTCGACAGCGATGCCTTGGTAATACCCAGCAGCACGTTTTCGTAGGTTGCCGGCAGTTTGCCTGCCGCTTCCATACGGTCGTTCTCTTCCAGCAGCTCCGAACGCTCGACCTGCTCGCCGACGATGTAGTCGGTGTCGCCAGCTTCCACGATCTGCACGCGGCGCAGCATCTGGCGCACGATGACTTCGATGTGCTTGTCGTTGATCTTGACGCCCTGCAGACGGTAGACGTCCTGCACTTCGTCGACGATGTAACGTGCCAGCGCTTCGATACCCAGCAGGCGCAGGATGTCCTGCGGGTCGGCCGGACCATCGACGATCATCTCGCCCTTGTTCACGACTTGACCATCGTGGACCAGCACTTGCTTGTCCTTGGTGATCAGGAACTCGTGCTTGTTGCCGTCCATGTCCGTGATTTCCAGACGCTGCTTGCCCTTGGTTTCCTTACCGAAGGCGACGGTACCGGTGACTTCCGCCAGCATGCCCGCGTCTTTCGGCGAACGTGCTTCGAACAGTTCGGCAACGCGCGGCAGACCACCGGTAATGTCACGGGTCTTCTGCGATTCGGTCGGGATACGTGCCAGCACTTCACCCACCGACACCGACTGGCCATCCTTGACCATGATCAGCGCGCCGACCTGGAAACCGATCGTCACGGCGTGTTCGGTGCCGGCGATCTTGACTTCCTGGTTCTCCTCGTTCAGCAGTTTCACCTGCGGACGCAGCACCTTGCCTGCGGAACCACGGCGCTTCGGATCGATCGCGACCAGGGTCGACAGACCGGTCACTTCGTCGACCTGGCGAGCGACGGTGACGCCCTCTTCCACGTTCTCGAAGCGGATCGTACCGGCGTACTCGGTAATGATCGGACGGGTCAGCGGATCCCAGGTTGCCAAGGCGGTACCGGCTTTCACGACCTGGCCGTCCTTGACGATCAGGGTCGCGCCGTACGGCACCTTGTGGCGCTCACGCTCGCGGCCATGGTCGTCCGTGATCAGGACTTCGCCCGAACGCGAGATGACGATCTGCGAACCCTTGCCGTTGGTGACATAACGCATGGTCGCGGTGAAGCGGACCGTGCCGTTCGACTTGGCTTCGACCGACGAGGCCACTGCCGCACGCGATGCCGCACCACCGATGTGGAAGGTACGCATGGTCAGCTGGGTACCCGGCTCACCGATCGACTGTGCAGCAACCACACCGACTGCTTCGCCGCTGTTGACCAGCATGCCGCGGCCGAGGTCACGGCCGTAGCACATGGCGCACAGGCCGTAGCGCGTGTCGCAGTTCAGCGGGGTACGGACCTTGACTTCGTCGATGCCGAGGCGCTCGATGTCTTCGACCATGTCTTCGTCCAGCAGCGTGCCGGCCGGGTACACGGTTTCCTGGGTTTCAGGATTGACGACATCGGTACCGGTCACGCGGCCGAGGATACGGTCGCGCAGGGCTTCGATGACTTCACCACCTTCGACCATCGCCTTCATGTGCGTGCCGTTGGTCGTGCCGCAATCGTCCTCGATCACGACCAGATCCTGGGTCACGTCGACCAGGCGGCGGGTCAGGTAACCCGAGTTCGCGGTCTTCAGCGCCGTATCGGCCAGACCCTTACGGGCGCCGTGCGTCGAGATGAAGTACTGCAACACGTTCAGGCCTTCGCGGAAGTTCGCGGTGATCGGCGTTTCGATAATCGAACCGTCCGGTTTCGCCATCAGGCCACGCATACCCGCCAGCTGGCGAATCTGGGCTGCCGAACCACGGGCGCCCGAGTCGGCCATCATGTAAATCGCGTTGAACGATTCCTGGGTGCCCTGGGTACCGTCACGACGGGTGACCGGCTCGACTTTCAGCTGGTCCATCATCGCCTTGCCGACTTCATCGGAGGTCTTGCCCCAGATGTCGACGACCTTGTTGTAACGCTCGCCGGCGGTGACCAGACCCGAGCTGTACTGCTGCTCGATCTGCTTCACTTCCGCTTCGGCGGTCGCGATCATGCCCTTCTTGACGTCCGGGATCATCATGTCGTCGACGGCGATCGAGATACCGGCGCGCGTTGCCAGGCGGAAGCCGGACTGCATCAGCTTGTCGGCGAACACGACGGTGGCGCGCAGGCCGCACTTGCGGAACGACGTGTTGATCAGCTTCGAGATTTCCTTCTTCTTCAGGGCGCGGTTCAGCACGCTGAATGGCAGGCCCTTCGGCAGGATTTCCGACAGGATCGCACGGCCGACGGTGGTCTCGTAACGGGTGACGGTGCGCTCGAACTCGTCGCTGCCGGCTACGCGTGGGAATTCCACGATACGCACGGTGATGCGGGTTGCCAGTTCCACTTCCTTGTTGTCGTAGGCACGGATGACTTCCGACACGTCAGGGAACAGCATGCCCTCGCCCTTGGCGTTGATCGCCTCGCGGGTGGCGTAGTACAGACCCAGCACGATATCCTGCGACGGCACGATCGACGGCTCGCCGTTCGACGGGAACAGGATGTTGTTCGACGCCAGCATCAGGGTACGCGCTTCCATCTGCGCTTCGATCGACAGCGGCACGTGGACAGCCATCTGGTCACCGTCGAAGTCGGCGTTGAACGCCGCGCAGACCAGCGGGTGCAGCTGGATGGCTTTACCTTCGATCAGGACCGGCTCGAACGCCTGGATACCGAGACGGTGCAGGGTTGGTGCACGGTTCAGCATGACCGGGTGTTCCTTGATGACATCTTCGAGGATGTCCCAGACCACCGGCTCCTGGATTTCGACCAGCTTCTTCGCCGCCTTGATGGTCGTCGCCAGACCCATCAGTTCGAGCTTGTTGAAGATGAAGGGCTTGAACAGTTCCAGGGCCATCAGCTTCGGCAGGCCGCACTGGTGCAGTTTCAGCTGCGGACCGACCACGATGACCGAACGGCCCGAGTAGTCGACCCGCTTGCCCAGCAGGTTCTGACGGAAACGGCCGCCCTTACCCTTGATCATTTCAGCCAGCGACTTCAGCGGACGCTTGTTGGCACCGGTCATCGCTTTGCCGCGACGGCCGTTGTCCAGCAGCGAGTCCACTGCTTCCTGCAGCATGCGCTTTTCGTTACGCGTAATGATTTCCGGAGCGCGCAGTTCCATCAGGCGCTTCAGGCGGTTATTACGGTTGATGACGCGGCGATACAGGTCGTTCAGGTCGGAGGTCGCGAAACGGCCGCCATCCAGAGGGACGAGCGGACGCAGCTCCGGCGGCAGGACCGGGAGCACTTCCATGATCATCCACTCGGGCTTGATGCCCGAACGCTGGAACGCCTCGAGCACTTTCAGGCGCTTGGCGTATTTCTTGATCTTCGCTTCGGACTTCGATTCCTTCAGTTCCACGCGCAGGGCTTCGGCATCGCGGTGGATGTCGATCGAGCGCAGCAGTTCACGGATACCTTCGGCGCCCATGTAGGCGGTGAAGTCGTCGCCGTACTCTTCGTACTTGGCGGCGTAATCGTCTTCCGACATGATCTGGCACTTCTTCAGCGGGGTCATGCCAGGATCGGTGACCACATATGCTTCGAAGTACAACACGCGTTCGATATCGCGCAGCGTCATGTCCAGGACCATGCCCAGGCGCGACGGCAGCGACTTCAGGAACCAGATGTGCGCGGTTGGCGAAGCCAGTTCGATGTGGCCCATGCGCTCACGGCGCACCTTGGCCAGCGTGACTTCGACGCCGCACTTTTCGCAAATGACGCCGCGGTGCTTCAGGCGCTTGTATTTACCGCACAGGCATTCGTAATCCTTGATCGGGCCAAAGATCTTGGCGCAGAACAGGCCGTCACGCTCCGGCTTGAAGGTACGGTAGTTGATGGTCTCGGGCTTCTTGACTTCACCGAACGACCACGAACGAATTTTTTCGGGCGACGCCAGGCCAATCTTGATGGCGTCGAAACTCTCATTTTGCTGTACTTGCTTGAATAGATCGAGCAGTGCTTTCATGTATCACTCCAGAGGTGACTAAATTTCTATTTCGGGTTGCAATTGTCGAAATTGCAGCCCAAACCAAGCGGCATTTCGAAAGGCGGATAGGAGTACTTTGGGACTCCTACCCGGAAAGCAAGGCACATTTTTCGTGTGCCCTGCTCCTTCCTTCTGCTTCTTAGTTACGCTCGAGGTCGATATCGATACCCAGCGAGCGGATTTCCTTGACCAGCACGTTGAACGATTCAGGCATGCCAGCGTCGATCACATGGTCGCCTTTGACCAGGTTTTCGTACACTTTGGTACGGCCATTCACGTCATCCGACTTCACAGTCAGCATTTCCTGCAGCACGTACGATGCGCCGTACGCTTCCAGTGCCCACACCTCCATCTCACCGAAGCGCTGGCCACCGAACTGGGCTTTACCGCCCAGCGGCTGCTGCGTCACCAGCGAGTAAGGACCGGTCGAACGCGCGTGCATCTTGTCGTCGACCAGGTGGTGCAGCTTGAGCATGTGCATGTAGCCAACCGTCACCTTGCGCTCGAAAGCTTCGCCGGTGCGGCCGTCGTACATGGTGACCTGGTTCTTCGACGGGGTCATGCCCAGGTGGGCCGCGATCTCGTCCGGGAAAGCCAGGTCCAGCATGCGATGGATTTCCGACTCGTGGGCGCCATCGAAGACCGGCGTCGCGAACGGCACGCCCTTCTTGAGGTTACCCGCCAGGGCCATGATTTCGCCATCGCTGAAGGCGTCGATGTCTTCCTTCTTGCCAGTTTCGTTGTAAATCTGGCCCAGGAAACCACGGACTTCTTCGACCGCCGACTGACGCTGCAGCATTTCGCCGATACGCAGGCCCAGGCCCTTCGCCGCCCAACCGAGGTGGGTTTCGAGGATCTGGCCGACGTTCATACGCGACGGAACGCCCAGCGGGTTCAGCACGACGTCGGCTGGGGTGCCGTCCGCCATGAACGGCATGTCTTCCACTGGCACAATACGCGAGACCACACCCTTGTTACCGTGGCGGCCTGCCATCTTGTCGCCCGACTGCAGGCGGCGCTTGACGGCCAGGTAGACCTTGACCATCTTCTGCACGCCAGGCTGCAGCTCGTCGCCTTGCGTCAGCTTCTTGCGCTTCTCTTCGAAGGCCAGGTCGTACTGGTGGCGCTTCTCGTTGATCGACTCCTTGATCGCTTCCAGTGCGTTGGCGGTCTCGTCGTCGGCCGGGCGGATGTCGAACCAGTGGAACTTGTCCAGGTCAGCCAGGTATTCGGACGTGATGACCGCGCCCTTCGCCAGCTTCTTCGGACCACCGTTGACCACTTTACCGACCAGCATGCGCTCCAGACGCTGGAAGGCATCGCCCTCCACGATACGCATCTGGTCGTTCAGGTCGAGGCGGAAGCGCTTGAGTTCATCGTCGATGATCTGCTGGGCGCGCTTGTCGCGCTGGATGCCTTCGCGGGTGAACACTTGCACGTCGATGACGGTGCCGACCATGCCCGAAGGCACGCGCAGCGAGGTGTCTTTCACGTCGGATGCTTTTTCGCCGAAGATCGCGCGCAGCAGCTTTTCTTCCGGCGTCAATTGCGTCTCGCCCTTCGGCGTGACTTTACCGACCAGCACGTCGCCGGCGGTCACTTCCGCGCCGATGTAGACGATGCCGGACTCATCCAGACGGGCCAGCTGGTTCTCGGCCAGGTTCGAGATGTCGCGCGTGATCTCTTCCGCACCGAGCTTGGTGTCGCGGGCGACAACCGACAGCTCTTCGATGTGGATCGAGGTGTAGCGGTCGTCCTTGACGACGTTCTCCGAGATCAGGATCGAATCTTCGAAGTTCAGGCCGTTCCACGGCATGAACGCGACCAGCATGTTCTGGCCCAGGGCCAGCTCGCCCAGGTCGGTCGATGCGCCGTCGGCAATCACGTCGCCACGGGCAACGCGGTCGCCAACCTGCACGATCGGACGCTGGTTGATGTTGGTGTTCTGGTTCGAACGGGTGTACTTGATCAGGTTGTAGATATCCACACCGACTTCGCCGGCTTGCGCCTCGTCGTCGTTGACGCGGATAACCACGCGGCCCGCATCGATGTAGTCGACCACGCCGCCACGCACCGCTTGCACGGTGGTGCCCGAGTCGACGGCGACAGTGCGCTCGATACCGGTACCGACCAGCGCCTTTTCAGGACGCAGGCAGGGAACGGCCTGACGCTGCATGTTGGCGCCCATCAGTGCACGGTTCGCGTCATCGTGCTCGAGGAACGGAATCAGCGAAGCTGCGACCGAAACGATCTGGCCAGGAGCGACGTCCATGTACTGGATGCGCTCTGGCGACACCAGGATGGTTTCGCCTGCTTCACGTGCCGAGACCAGTTCGTCGACCAGCTGGCCTTCTTCGTTGATCGCCGCATTCGCCTGGGCGATGATGTAGCGACCTTCTTCGATGGCGGACAGGTAATCGATCTTGTCGGTGACCTTCGAACCTTCGACCTTGCGGTACGGGGTTTCCAGGAAGCCGTATTCGTTCAGGCGGGCGTACAGGGCCAGCGAGTTGATCAGGCCGATGTTCGGGCCTTCAGGCGTTTCGATCGGGCAGACGCGGCCGTAGTGGGTCGGGTGCACGTCGCGCACCTCGAAGCCGGCGCGTTCGCGGGTCAGGCCGCCCGGTCCCAGTGCGGAAACACGACGCTTGTGCGTGATTTCCGACAGCGGGTTAGTTTGGTCCATGAACTGCGACAGCTGCGACGAACCGAAGAATTCGCGGATAGCCGCAGAGATGGGCTTCGAATTGATCAAATCGTGCGGCATCAGGTTGTCCGCTTCGGCCTGGCCGAGGCGCTCTTTCACTGCGCGCTCGACGCGGACGAGGCCTGCGCGGAACTGGTTTTCGGCCAGTTCGCCCACGCAACGCACGCGGCGGTTACCCAGGTGATCGATATCGTCGACTTCGCCGCGGCCATTGCGCAGCTCGACCAGGATCTTGATCACGGCCAGGATGTCGTCGTTCGACAGCGTCATCGCGCCGACGAGTTCGTCGCGGCCGATACGGCGGTTGAACTTCATGCGGCCGACAGCCGACAGGTCGTAGCGCTCAGGGCTGTAGAACAGGCCGTTGAACAGGGCTTCGACCGACTCTTCGGTTGGCGGTTCGCCAGGACGCATCATGCGGTAGATCGCCACGCGCGCGGCCATCTGGTCGGCGGTGTCGTCGGTGCGCAGGGTCTGCGAGATGTAGCCGCCCTGGTCCAGGTCGTTCGTGTACAGGGTCTGGATGGCGTCGACGTTGGCGTCGCGCAGTTTGCCCAGCAGCTCGTCGGTCAGCTCGTCGTTGGCGTTGGCGATGATTTCGCCGGTGTCCGCGTCAACGATGTTGCGGGCCAGGATACGGCCGATCAGGTAGTCTTCCGGCACCGAGATCGACTTGATGCCGGCCGCTTCGATGTCGCGCACATGCTTGGCATTGATGCGCTTGTCCTTCGTCACGATGGTCTTGCCGGTCTTCGGATCGACGATGTCGAAGCGCGCGACTTCGCCGCGCAGTCGCTCGGACACGAATTCGATTTCCCCGCCTTCCGAGCGCAGGGTGAAGTTGTCGAACACGAAGAAGTTCGCCAGGATCTGTTCCGGCGTCATGCCGATGGCCTTCAGCAGGATCGTCACCGGCATCTTGCGGCGGCGGTCGACGCGGAAGAACAGGATGTCCTTCGGATCGAACTCGAAGTCCAGCCACGAGCCACGGTAAGGGATGATGCGAGCCGAGAACAGCAGTTTGCCCGACGAGTGCGTCTTGCCGCGGTCGTGCTCGAAGAACACGCCTGGCGAGCGGTGCAGCTGCGAGACGATCACGCGCTCGGTGCCGTTGATGACGAACGAACCGTTGGCGGTCATGAGCGGCAATTCGCCCATGTACACTTCCTGTTCCTTCATTTCCTTGACGACCGGCTTGGTCGGCGATTCCTTGTCCAGGATCACCAGGCGCACTTTGGCGCGCAGTGGCGAGGCAAAGGTCAGGCCGCGCTGCTGGCATTCCTTGACGTCAAACGCGGGGTCGCCCAGCACGTAGGACAGGAATTCCAGACGCGCGAAGCCGTTGTGCGACACGATCGGGAAAATCGAGGTGAATGCCGATTGCAGGCCTTCGTTCTTGCGTGCCGACGGCACGCCGTCCGCTTGCAGGAAATTCTCGTAGGATTCAAGCTGGGTAGCCAGAAGATATGGAACGTTGTGAACGTTGGCGCGCTTCGCGAACGACTTGCGAATGCGTTTCTTCTCAGTAAATGAGTAGTGCATGGACACTCCGTGAGTGACAGAAAGGATGAGAATTCAGGGATTGCCAGTGGTGGAACGACCACATACAAGGCCTCAAGTCTCTTGCTGTTCTGCCAGATGAAAAGGACAAGCTACTGCTGTGTTACGATTTATTGCGGTGTTACGATGCTGCCGAACTGACGAACGACTGCGCGTATTGACGGCGCATATTTGTCGCAGGGACGACAAAAGAGCCAAAGCCGCAGCCCCCGCCTTCCGGCAGGGGTTTGCAAGCTTTGACTCCGGCTCAGGGCGCCGCGATGGCGCCCTTTGCTTTTGATTACTTCAGATCTGCTTTCGCGCCAGCATCTTCCAGCTTTTTCTTGGCTGCTTCTGCGTCGGCCTTCGGCATGGCTTCTTTCACGGTCTTCGGAGCGCCGTCGACGACGTCTTTGGCTTCCTTCAGGCCCAGGCCGGTGATTTCGCGGACGGCTTTGATGACGCCGACCTTGTTTGCGCCGACTTCGGTCAGAACGACGTTGAATTCGGTCTGCTCTTCGACAGCTGCTGCAGCAGCGCCGCCGCCAGCTGCCGGTGCTGCCATTGCAGCTGCCGACACGCCGAACTTCTCTTCGAATGCCTTGACCAGGTCGTTCAGGTCCATGACGGACATTTCGCTCACTGCGTTCAGGATATCGTCTTTGCTAATTGCCATTTGAAACTCCAGATGTATTTGTGTTTGTAGTACAGATTAGTTACTTGAGAAAAAAGGCTGCGCTTACGCTGCAGCGGTTTCTTCGGCTGCAGGAGCAGCTTCCGAACCTTCGCCTTTTTTCGCTGCCAGTGCAGCCAGGCCACGTGCAAAGCCCGACACAGGAGCCAGCATCACGCCCAACAGCTGCGAGATGAGGACTTCACGCGACGGAATGCTTGCCAACGCGGTAACGCCAGCTACGTCGAGCTGCTTACCTGCGTAGTTACCGGCTTTCACGACCAGCTTGTCGTTGGTTTTGGCGAAGTCATTGATGACTTTCGCTGCTGCAACGGCGTCGTCCGAGATCGAGTAGATCAGCGGACCGGTCATGGCGTCAGCCAGCGGGGCAAACTGCGTGCCTTCGACAGAGCGGCGCGCCAGCGTGTTCTTCAGAACACGCAGGTACACACCCTGGGCACGTGCGGATGCACGGAGCTTGGTCAAGTGACTAACCTGGATGCCACGGTACTCGGCCACGACGATCGTTTGCGCGGATGCTACTTTCGCGCTCACTTCTTCGACGACGGCCTTTTTGTCATTCAGATTAAGACCCACGGTCAATCTCCTTAATTAATGCAAACAAAAGCGTTTGCATCGGTTCGAACACGGCGTCCGAAGTTAAGAAGTCAAACTAACGCGGATGAATTCACGCAGCATGGACTACAAAACTTGTTCGGGTACACCATCTGCGTTGGGTGGCCTATTAACCTCCTGCCTGCCTGCTGCATTCGGCCCAACGGTCTTTGATTGCCTGCCGGAGCGGTGTTCATGCTCCGACAGCCCAAAGATGCGCCCCGCTGATGCTTTGCGGGGACTTGATTCTGTTATTGCTCAGCTACTAAATTAAGCAGCGGCGATCGAAGCGTGATCGACACGGACGCCAGCGCCCATGGTCGACGAGATCGCGACCTTGCGCAGGTACACGCCCTTCGAGGTGGCCGGCTTGGCCTTGTTCAGTGCTTCGATCAGGGCGCTCAGGTTCGACTTCAGTTGCTCATCGCTGAACGACTTGCGGCCGATGGTCGCGTGGACGATACCTGCCTTGTCGGTACGGTACTGGACCTGACCGGCTTTGGCGTTCTTCACCGCGCCAGCGACGTCAGGGGTGACGGTGCCGACTTTCGGGTTAGGCATCAGGCCACGTGGGCCCAGGATCTGGCCCAGGGTACCGACGATACGCATGGTGTCAGGCGAGGCGATGACGACGTCGAACGGCATGTTGCCCGCTTTGACCATCTCTGCCAGGTCTTCCATACCGACGATGTCGGCGCCGGCGGCTTTAGCAGCCTCGGCCTTGTCGCCCGAAGCGAACACGGCGACGCGCACGGTCTTGCCGGTGCCTGCTGGCAGGACGACCGAACCACGAACGACCTGGTCCGATTTCTTCGGATCCACGCCCAGCTGAACGGCGACATCGATCGACTCGTTGAACTTGGCGGTTGCGAATTCCTTGACGATCGACACTGCGTTGTCGAAGGCGTAGACCTTGTTACGGTCGACTTTCGCTTTCATTTCTTTGACGCGCTTGGAGATCTTAGCCATTACACACCCTCTACCGTGATGCCCATCGAACGTGCCGAGCCGGCGATGATACGCACTGCGGCGTCCATGTCGGCGGCGGTCAGGTCCGGCTGCTTGGTTTTTGCGATTTCTTCAGCCTGGGCACGGGTCAGCGTGCCAACCTTGTCGGTATGTGGCTTCGGCGAACCCTTGGTGATGCCAGCGGCTTTCTTGATCAGGTAGGTTGCCGGTGGGGTCTTCATCACGAAGGTGAAGGACTTGTCGGCGAACGCGGTGATCACGACCGGGATCGGCATGCCTGGCTCGACACCCTGGGTCTGGGCGTTGAACGCCTTGCAGAATTCCATGATGTTCAGGCCGCGCTGACCGAGTGCAGGACCGATCGGTGGGGATGGGTTTGCCTTACCAGCTGGGACTTGCAGCTTGATAAAGCCAATAATTTTCTTTGCCATGAATGGCTCCTAGATTGGCATTGAGTAGTAGCGCCCCACCGCGACTACTCGCTCGGCGGGGCTCCTCTTACCGGATTCCGCCTAGCTGCTGCGACGCTCCGATTTCAGCGTTTAGACTTTCTCTACCTGCCCGAACTCCAGTTCCACCGGAGTTGCGCGGCCGAAGATGGTGACAGTGACACGCACCTTCGATTTTTCGTAGTTGACTTCCTCGACATTGCCGTTGAAGTCGGTGAACGGGCCTTCCTTGATGCGGACTTGCTCGCCCACTTCGTACAGCACTTTCGGCCGTGGCTTCTCGACGCCTTCCTGGACCTGCTGCATGATCTTGTCGATCTCGCGCGCGGGGATTGGGGTTGGCTTGTTCGATTTGCCGCCGATGAAGCCGGTGACCTTGCTCGTGTTCTTGACCAGGTGCCAGGTCTCGTCGGTCATTTCCATCTCGACCAGGACGTAGCCAGGGAAGAAGCGGCGCTCGGTAACCGATTTGCTGCCATTCTTGACTTCCACGACTTCTTCGGTCGGCACCAGGATCTGGCCGAACTGCTCTTGCATGCCGGCGCGCTCGATGCGCTCGGTGAGCGCACGCATGACGCTCTTTTCCATGCCCGAGTAGACATGAACGACGTACCAGCGCTTGTTGCTGACCGGGACACTCACCGGGGCGCCGGCCGCCGGTGCGGCACCAGCGTCTTGCGCCGGGGTGTCGCCCGGCACCGATTCGCCGGCCGCGTTGTCTACGTTATCGTTCATCATTGCTTCCATTTCAGGATCACGTCGTACAACAGGAATTCCAACAGCTTATCCGTGCCCCACAGGAAAATCGCCATCACGACGACAAAGGCGAAGACGATCATGGTGATCGTGCGTGCTTCCTTGCCGGTTGGCCAGACGACTTTCTTGGTTTCGCGAACGGACTCTTTGGCGAAATTCAGGAAATCGCGGCCGGTGGCGGCGGTCGACAAAAGCAGGACGGCAAAAACTAAACCAGCCACGAGGGCGCCGGCGGCGACCAAGGCTGGTTTGTTTTGGCCCTTCAGGTAAAAGAACCCGATGACGCCTGCAATCGCGGCTACCACCGCCAGGATCACCTTAAACTTGTCATTCGAGGTGCTAACGGTTTGCACGGATTGATTAGACATTCTTCTTTACTTTCGGTGCTGCGCACCAGAATTCGGTGGCAGGGGCGGAGGGAATCGAACCCGCGACCTTCGGTTTTGGAGACCGACGCTCTGCCAATTGAGCTACACCCCTACGAAGACTTCAGCTGAATCGCGCATTCTACACCATGCGCGCGCATGGTGGGAATGTTTTTTCTGGGGAAGGAAATCAATTTCCCTCCCCGGAAGGTCTTGCTTACTACTTACTACAGACTACTTATTGCTTAGGCAATGATCTTGGCAACGACGCCGGCGCCGACGGTACGGCCGCCTTCGCGGATTGCGAAGCGCAGGCCTTCTTCCATCGCGATCGGGTTGATCAGCTTGACGGTGATCGACACGTTGTCGCCTGGCATGACCATTTCCTTGTCCGCTGGCAGCTCGATCGAGCCGGTCACGTCGGTGGTACGGAAGTAGAACTGCGGACGGTAGTTGTTGAAGAACGGGGTGTGACGGCCGCCTTCATCTTTCGACAGAACGTAGATCTCGCCGGTGAAGTGGTTGTGCGGCTTGATCGAGCCTGGCTTTGCCAGAACCTGACCACGCTGGACGTCTTCACGCTTGGTACCGCGCAGCAGCAGGCCGACGTTGTCGCCAGCTTGACCTTGATCCAGCAGCTTGCGGAACATTTCCACGCCGGTGCAGGTGGTCTTGACGGTATCGATGATGCCGACGATTTCGATTTCTTCGCCGACCTTGATGATGCCGCGCTCGACACGACCGGTGACGACAGTACCGCGACCCGAGATCGAGAACACGTCTTCGACTGGCATCAGGAAGGCGCCGTCGACTGCGCGCTCTGGCGTCGGGATGTAGGTGTCCAGGGCTTCAGCGAGCTTGACGATGCAATCTTCGCCCAGTTCGCCTGGCTGGCCTTCCAGCGCCATACGTGCCGAACCCTTGATGATTGGCAGGTCGTCGCCTGGGAACTCGTACTTCGAGAGGAGCTCACGCACTTCCATTTCGACCAGTTCCAGCAGTTCCGCGTCGTCGACCAGGTCGCACTTGTTCAGGAACACGATGATGTAAGGAACGCCAACCTGACGCGCCAGCAGGATGTGCTCGCGGGTCTGTGGCATCGGGCCGTCAGCGGCCGAGCACACCAGGATCGCGCCGTCCATCTGGGCAGCACCGGTAATCATGTTCTTGATGTAGTCGGCGTGGCCTGGGCAGTCGACGTGCGCGTAGTGACGATTCGCGGTTTCGTATTCGACGTGCGCGGTGTTGATGGTAATACCACGTGCCTTCTCTTCCGGAGCCGCATCGATCTGGTCGTATGCCTTGGCTTCGCCGCCGAACTTCTTCGACAGAACGGTTGCGATTGCAGCCGTCAGGGTGGTTTTGCCGTGGTCAACGTGACCGATGGTGCCGACGTTGACGTGCGGCTTGGTCCGTTCGAATTTACCTTTTGCCATTTGAGACTCCTAACGATTTTTTGAGAATTACAGGCACACCTGACGGACGAGTACTACGGACTGCCGCTTAGCTTAAATTCTGGTGCCCTTGACGTGGATTGAACACGTGGCCTCTCCCTTACCAAGGGAGTGCTCTACCACTGAGCTACAAGGGCTGATGTTTGCGCCGCACAGATTGCGGACACAGTACTGGAGCGGGTGAAGGGAATCGAACCCTCGTCGTAAGCTTGGAAGGCTTCTGCTCTACCATTGAGCTACACCCGCGAGGCACAACTTCAATTCGACTTCACGACTTCTTCATTTGGTGGTGGGGGCTGGATTCGAACCAGCGTACTCAGAGAGGGCAGATTTACAGTCTGCTGCCTTTAACCACTCGGCCACCCCACCGCGAAGAACCGCAGAGTATGAAGCAAGCTCAACATGCTGTCAACTATTTTTGCCAACCTTCCTGGCCTGGCTCAATAGCAGCGTTGCTTCGGGGCGTGATTGTAACCGGGGGGAGAACAAAACTGCAAGGGCTGTTTTGCGAGCGGTGCGCTGCGCTGGCGCGCCCTGCGGTACTGTACGGTTTCGGCCATGTAAATACTTCCACCCATGGATAACAAGGCGCCGCTTTATCCTCACTGGACGCGCACCCACGTGCTCGCGGCCAGCGTGTCGATTATTGCCGTGTATCTCGGCATGCGGTTGCTCAACAATCTGCTGGCCCTGCCCGCCGGCTATGCACTGCCCTTGTTCCCGCCCGCGGGCGTCGGCCTGACCCTGGCCGCCGCCGGGGGCATGCGCGTGCTGCCAGCGGTGGCCATCGGCGCGGCGCTGGCCGCCTTTCCCCTGCACCTGAACAATCCCGCCCTCTCCGCCGCGGGCGTGACCATTGCCACGCTGACGGGCATGCTGGGCGCTTCGCTGCAGGCCTGGCTGGGGGCGGACCAGTTCCGCCGCCACATGCGCCCGGGGATCGACACGGGACGCGACGTCGTCGCCTTTCCCGGTGCTTACCCCGCTGGTCTGCCTGACCAGCGCGTCGATCTCGATACCGACACTGTATGCGCTGGACGCGTTCGACAAGGTAACGCCGCTGCGCTTCTGGTTTTACCTGGTGGGCGGGCGATACGCTCGGCGTGCTGCTGTTCGCGCCGCTGTGCTGGATCATCAGCGGCTCGCCGCGGCGCCTGTGGCGGCGGCGCGCGCCGCTGGTCGCGCTGCCGCTCCTGATCACCACGGGCGCCGTGGTGGCCATCTACCGGCTTGCGCTCGGCTGGGAGCACCAGCAGCACCTGCAGCCCTACCGCCTGAAGGCCCAGCAGACGGCCGACATGCTGCAAGCCGAGTTCAACGAACACGTGCGCTTTGTCGGCACCTTCGCGCGCACGCTGGGCGACACCGAACACATCCTCGACCGCGACAAGTTCATCCGCATCGCCGGCGGCTACGTCGACCACCGCGTCGAGATCCAGGGGGTGAACTGGGCGGTACCAGTGTTCGATGGCGAGCGCGCCGGCTTCGAGGACTGGGTGCGGCGCACGCTCGACCCGGCCTTTCCCGGCATCCTCGACGTCGACGGCAGCCGACGCATGACGCCGGCGGGCCAGCGCGAGCGCTACCTGCCGATGGTCTACGCCTGGCCGCGCTCGAGTTCGGTCATGCGCGGAGTCGATTTCCTGACCGCCCCGGGACGCGCCGCCGCCGCCGCGCAGGCGCTGGCCTCGCGACGCCCCGTCGCCACCGAGCCCTTCCAGCTGATGATGACCGACGACACGGGCATCAGCCTGTTCCGCGCCGTCGGGCCCGACGGCGCCGCCGCCGTGGGCATGGTCGGCTTCGTCCTGAACGCCGATCGCCTGGTGGAAGGGGCGATCGCCCGCTCCGGCTTCGACGGCTTTTCCGCCGCCCCGGTCGACGTTACCGACGGCAGCGCCTTGCCCGTGGTCGGTGCGCTCGGCAGGCCCGAGCGCGACGACTACCGCATCGGCCTGGCGTTTGCCGGGCGCGCCTACCAGCTGACCTTCCGTCCGACGCCGGCCTACATGAAGACGGAAACGGGCGCGGCCAGCTGGAGCGTGCTGTCGGCCGGGCTGCTGCTGACCGGCCTGCTCGGCGCGCTGATGCTGCTCATCAGCGGCGAACGCGCCGTGATCGAGGAGCAAGTCGCCGACCGCACGGCGCGCCTGCGCGACCGCGAAGCGCGCCTCGAGGCCATCCTCGACAACGCCGCCGACGCCATCGTCACGGTCGACGCGAGCGGCGTGGTGGTATCGGCCAATGCCGCCACCGCGCGCCTGTTCGGCTATCCCCCGCCCACCTGAGCGGCCTGGCCTTCGCCACCCGGGTGCCGGCGGGTGCCGACAGCGATGCCGCGGCCCAGCTGGCGCGGCTGTCGACCGCGCCACCCGAGGAATGCGTGCTCGAGGGTCGCAATGCGCGCGCCGAACCGTTTCCCCTGTCGATTTCGGTGGCGCCCGTGCAGCTCGGACGCGAGGAGATCTTCGTCTGCATCCTGCGCGACCTGACGGAACAGCAGCGGGCCCAGGAACGCATCTACCGCCTGGCCCACCACGACGTGCTGACCGGCCTGGAAAACCGCTTCGCGCTCAACGTGCGCCTGGAACAGCAGCTGGCCATGGCACGGCGCCAGAACCAGCCGGCGGCAGTGCTGTTCATCGACCTCGACCACTTCAAGAAGATCAACGATTCGCTCGGCCACGCCGCCGGCGACCGCCTGCTGGTGGGCGCGGCCGAGCGCATGAAAGATTTATTGCGCGACGTCGACACCCTGGCGCGCCTGGGCGGCGACGAATTCATCATCGTGCTGGCAGGCCCCCTGACGCCCGACAGCGTGACCGGGTGGCGGTGCGCGTGGTGGAAGCGCTGTCGCAGCCTTATCAACTGGGCGGCGCGACCGCACACAGCGGCTGCAGCGTGGGCGTGGCGCTGTTCCCCGACGACGGCGAAGACGCCTCCACCCTGATCCGCCACGCCGACATGGCGATGTACGCGGCCAAACGCGAGGGACGGGGCAACTTCCAGTTCTTCTCGCCGGCGATGAACGCCGCCACCCACGAACACCTGCTGCTGGAAAACCGCATGTGGGGCGCCCTCAATACGAACGGCTTCAAGCTGCACCTGCAGGCGCAGGTCTCGCTCGAGACCGGCCGCGTGATCGGCGCCGAGGTGCTGCTGCGCTGGCACGACCAGGAACTGGGCACGGTCGAACCGAGCCGCTTCATCCCCGTGGCCGAGGAAAGCGGGATGATCGTGCCGCTGGGCGACTGGGTGCTGGGACAGGCAATGGCCCTGCTGGCCGAGTGGCGGCGCGAAGGCCTGGACGACATCCGCCTGGCCGTGAACCTGTCGGCGCGCCAGTTTTCGGGCGCGTCACTGCTGAGCCGGCTCGACGAACTGGTGGCCTACCACGGCATCGATCCGGCGATGATGGAACTGGAAATCACGGAAACGGCCGCCATGCGCGACCCGGAAAGCACGCGCGAACAGCTGCGCCAGCTGCGCGCACGTGGCTTCAAACTGGCGATCGACGATTTCGGTACCGGCTACTCGTCGCTCGCCTACCTCAAATTGTTCGCGATCGACCGCATCAAGATCGACCGCGGCTTCGTGAAAGACATCGAACACAATCCGAACGACGCGGTGATCGTCGCCGCCACCATCGGTCTCGCCCATTCGCTGGGCCTGGCGGTGGTGGCCGAAGGGGTCGAAACCCACGCGCAATGGGGCTTCTTACGCGACAAGCACGGCGACGAGGCGCAGGGCTACCTGTTCGCGCGGCCGATGCCGGTTGCCGACTTCCGCGAATTCATCCGGCATCAAGAGCAGCCAGTACCTGGCGCTTGAGGGCGCGGATCAGGGCCGTCTCATCCGGCGGCACGCCTTCGGGCGCGGGCAGGGCGCGGTCGGCATAGAAAAAGCCCAGCCGCGCCTGGCCGACGGTCAGCGGCAACACGATGAAACTCTTCGCGTCCGGCAGCAGGCTGCGGTGCCAGCCTGGTAACAACTCGCGGATCTTCGGGGTGGCGGCGTCGGCAATCATGAGGTCGGCGTCGTTCTCCATCGCCAGCAGGAACAGGTCGCGCGCGGACGGCGTCGCGGCGGGGAAGGCAAAGCCGGCCTGCAGGCGCGCCTGCTCGGCACCAAACGAGACGCGGGCGCGGTACTGGCCCAGGCGCGCATCTTTCAGGCAGACGGTGGCGAAGCGAAAGCCAAGCGCCTGGTACAGCGTCTCGAGCACCGCCGGGATCACCTCGTTGACGCGCGCGCGGCCGCCGGCGCGCAGCTGGGTGACATCCTGCACCCCGGCCAGCAGCAGTTCGCGCGCGTTCTTCGGTTTGCCGCTAGGGTGCACGCCGTCCTCGTCCCCGCCGCCCAGCGCGGCCAGCAGCAGCACGTCCGGCAGGCCGGTGCCCTCCTCGGCCGCGGGCGGAGGCAGGGGCCGCAGGTTCATGCTCTCCATCAGCGCCTGCATGCCAGCGGCCACGTTGTCGAAAAATGCGTTCCAGGCCCGCCTGGTCGAGTTCGAACGCGGCGCCGTAGCGCGCCAGCAGCGCACGCGCCTCGGGCGTGGCACTGGGCGCCACCCCAGCGGGCGGACGCCCCAGCAGGCGCGCCACTTCGATGCTGAACGAGGCGACCTGGCGCATCCATTCGGCGCGGCTGGCGGCCACCTTCAGCGTACCGGACGGCAGCGTCGCCTGGGCGCGCACGATCACGTCGGGAATCTTCCACTCTCCCAGCACGGCGGCGGCCAGGGGTGTCGTAGCTGCAGCCGAGGATGAGCTGCGAGGCCTGGCTGGGCGTGTGCTTGCCGGTGGCGACGAGCTGGCCGATCTCGCGGTAGCGCGCGTGCTCGTGCGAGGCGACCAGCAGCGCACCCAGGTTCTTGAAGAGCGCCCCGATCGCCGCTTCCTCCGCGCCCGGTAGCACGACAGGCGCGCCATCTCGCGCCCGACCAGGCTGGCGCACAGGGCCGCTTCCAGTTCGACGCGTACGCTGCCGGCGTGCTGGCCGTTGTCGAGCGTATCGACCAGCAGCATCGCCAGCGCCGTGGTTTTCACGTTGTCGAAGCCCAGCAGCGCAATCGCGCGCGACACCGTCGTCACCGTGGTGCCGGAGACGGTGCGGTACTGCACCGTGTTCGACAGGCGCAGGATGCGCTGGGTCAGTGCGACGTCCGACAGCACGTAATAAGCCAGGTCGTGCGGGCCCGGTTCATCCGAGGAAGCCAGTTCGATCACGCGCGCCACCGCGCTGCCGAGGGCAAACATCTCGGCCTCGCCCGTCACCTTCTGCATCAGGGCGGCGCGCACGCGGCGGGTGGTACCCTCGTCGGGCACCGGGGGACTTGCTTCGGCCATCTTTGCTTATGCTTTCGTGGCGCGCGCGCCCTGGGGGTGATCCTTGCGATGTTTCTTCAGCACGCTCTGGTGCAGGGCGTTCAAGGCCGCCAGTTTCGGGTTGCGCGGGTCGAGCCGGCGCACGGCGCCCAGCTGGACCAGGGCCTGCTGGCCGAGCTTGTCGTCCCAGCCGGCATGCTCGAGGCAGCGCAGCAGCGCCAGCGCCGCATTGAAGGCCACCTGCGGGTTGCCGGGCATGCGCTGCGCCGCTTCCTGCATCAGGGTGGCCGCACCAATGTGGTCGCCGCTTCTTGCGCGCTCGGCGCCGCCGGCCACGAGGTCGACCACCTGCTGGTGCGTTTCGCGGGCCAGGGCCGTGCCCAGTTCGGCGTGGCCGGCCTGGGCCATCATGCTCATCGCCCGGTCCATGGCGGTGGCGTCGGCATTGCGCATGACGTCGCGCACCACCTCGGCGGCGCCCTCGGTCATGTCGTGCGCGAGACAGCTGCGCGCCAGTTCCAGTTTCAGGTCCGACGACATGGCAGGCAAGTCGCGGCTCGCTTCCAGCGCCGTGGTCAAGGACTGCAGCAGGCGCTCTTCGTTGCCGGTGTATTCGTGCAGCAGCGCCGAGGAGATGGCGCTGCAGGCATCGGCGTGGTTGCGCCCGCCCATCGAGCGGTCGAGGTCGCGGATGACGGCGGCGGCGGCAACCGGGTCGCCCTTGCGTACCAGCGTGCGCACCAGTTTGACGTGGTCTTCGGGGTCGCGGAACTCCGAATACTTCGCTTTCGCCACCACCTGCTTCATGACCTTTTCGGCGGTGGCGTCGTCGCCCCGCCTCGAAGGCGACCTCGCCCAGCGTGCGCAGGCGCCGCACGGCGTGGGGCGAGACAGCCACCGCGCGCGCCAGCACGTCCTGCGATTTCTGCAGCTCGCCCATGGCGCCATGGGTGCGCGCCAGCCAGTCGTAGGCATCGACGAAGTTCGTGTTGGTCTCGACCAGGTCGGTCAGCAAGGCCTCGGCTTCGCCATACTGTTCGCGCAGGTACAGGGTTTTCGCCAGGCCCAGGCGCGCCCAGGCCACCGCCTTGGCCTCGGCCAGCTGGCGGTAGATCGGCTCGGCCTGGTCGGCTTCGCCAAGAAACAGGTGCAGCTCGGCGCGCAGGCGCAGGAAATCGATGGCGTAGCGGGGATGCGCGCTTGCGCCCTCGATGCAGCGGTTGACCGCTTCGTGCTGGGCACCCGCTTCCATCAGCTTGTAGACGGGCAGGAAGACGTTGCGCTTTTCCAATGCACGGGCGATGCGCTCGAGCAGGCGGTCGGCGGTAAAGGGTTTCAGGATGTAGTCCGTCGGCGCCAGCTCGGCGGCGCTGACCACCTTGCCGTAGTCGCCCTCGGCGGTGACCATGAAGAACATGGTCGACAGCGACACCAGCTTGTGGTGGCGCAGGTCCTCGAGCAGCTGCTGGCCATCCTGCCCGCCCTCGAGATCGTATTCGCACAGCACCAGGTCGAAGCTCTTCACGCCCAGCTGCTTGACGGCCTGGTTGGCGCTGCTGGCATGCTCGATGCGGGTCAGGCCGCACATGGTCAGCATGCCGTGGATGTTCGCCCGCATGCCCGCATGGGGCTCGATGAGCAGGGCACTGAGGCCTTCTAGTTCGTTCATGGCGAGTGGTTGTTCCGTACGGGCCCGCGGCAAGCTTCCGGCGCGGCTGCGCTGGCCGCTGCCGTCCGAGTATATTACGTCAGGGGAACAAATTACTTGAATCGACGGGCTTGACGCTCAAAAGCGGCGAGCCGATGGGAAAAAGCAACAGCTTACTGTCGGCGTCAGAAGCCAGCGTCGGCGGAACGCATGGGTGCACCCGGGGTGCAATCGGCACGCGCCGCGCCGCTGATGACGTTCTGGTAACGCACCTCGTACTTGCCGGCCGCGAGCGCATCGATGGTGAAGGTGGCATTCGCCAGCACATAGGCGTGGCGCACGTTGGAGCGGCGGTCGAGGTCGTGGATCTTGACGAACACCGGAGACGGATTGGCGCTGTTGTCGACCACGACCGTCATTTCCTTGCCGAGGTTGCCCATCGGGTAGCCGGAAATATAGCTGGACTCGGTCGGCCAGGGTTCGCCGTTCGGCGCGGCCAGGGTCGTCAGGTCGCTGGCGCAGTCGGGCTGGCGTGCCGGCACCTGCAGCTGCGTCACCGCCAGCGCCTTGACCGGGGCCGGAGGGCGCTTCGGGCCGACGGCACCGGCCCAGGGGTCGGGATCGGGCGCCGACACCGGTGCCGGCAGGGACAGCGTGGCCTCGGCGGGCGCCGCCCGGTTGAAGGCAAGCGCGCCGCCGGCAAGAGGCGCGGCGGCTGGACCAGCAGCAGGACGGCGCCCGCGCCGGCGATCGCACCCAGACCGATGCCGAACCACCATTTCGGATCGCGCAGGGCGGAGCGGCGCGGCCGTGCCAGCGAAGGCGGCGCCTCCCAGCCTTCGCCGCGCGGGCGCGCACCCTCTTCGCCCGAACTCTCCAGCCACTCGACTTCCCATTCCTCGGCGGCGATCCACTCGTCATGCTCCTTGCGGCGGACCGGATCGGACAGGATGTTGTAGGCGGTGTTGACGATCGCCATGATGCGGGCGGCCTTTTCGTCGCCCTGGTTCTTGTCGGGATGGTATTTCTGGCTCAGCGCCTTGTAGGCCGCACGGATGACTTCCTGGGGCGCACCGCGCGCCACTTTCAGGTTGTCATAATGGGTGTGGATCTTGGCCATGGATTCGTTTCGGCGGCGCCTGGTGTCTGTTCGGAAAGGTTAGCCGATCCTGGGTGGTTGGCGCACGGGCCAACCGGCACAGCATAGCCGGGTTTGTATCCCCAGCGCAAGATGACAGGAAAGCTATAGCCGCGTGCTGCGATCGGCGCGCACGAATTCATCCGGCAAGTCAACGCCATTGCCCACCACCAGCACCTTGAACAATTCTCCCATCTCGCTGGGAGACACCAGCTTTTGCACGGCTTTCGATTGTGGCAAATAACGCACAACGTCTTCCGGATCGACGCGCAGCAGCAGCTCGCCGATGCCGCAGGCCAGCAGGAAGGAAGCCTGGTTCATGTAGGCCAGCACCTCCAGGCCGGCATCCTGCGCCGCCAGCGCCATCGCCGTGAAATCGACGTGGGCGGTGATGTCCTGCAGGCCCGGCAGGAAGAAGGGTTCCGGATGGGAATGGTGGCGGTAATGGCACATCAAGGTGCCGCCGCTGCGCTGGTCGACATAGAATTCGTGGGCCGGGAAGCCATAGTCGAACAGGAAAGCGGCGCCCTTCCCGCCCTTGAACATCGCTGCGAGCGAGGCCATGAAGCCGCAGGCAACCGGATGGATCTCGGTCAGGTAGCCGACCGGCAGGCTGCCGGCGTCGGGCACCTGGCGCAGCAGCTGCGCCCCCAGGTCCGCGTCCAGTTCGGCCTGTTCATAGGTAAAGCGGCCCTCGGCGATCGTCACCATCTGGCGGCGCCAGCCGTCCTCGGTTTTCACGACCAGCTCGATCGGCATGGCGTCGAGCACTTCGTTGGCCAGCACCACGCCGCTGAACCCCTCGGGGAAGCCGTCGCGCCAGTTCACTTGCGGGAAATCCCGCAGCGCTTCCTGCTGGCGGACGCGCAGTTCTCCCGACAGCTCGATGATGGTGTAGCTGGCCACCTGCACGCCATCAGCCGCCAGCGCGGTCAGCACGTCGCGCGCCAGCTTGCCGGTGCCGGCGCCGAATTCGATGATGTTGGGCGCGCTTTGGGCGATAATAGCGGCTGCCGCGCGCGCCACCGACTCGCCGAACAGCGGCGTGATCTCGGGCGCGGTGGTGAAGTCGCCGGGCGCGCCGAGCTTGGCCGCGCCGCCGCTGTAGTAGCCGAGCCGGGGCGCATACAGCGCCAGCTCCATGAAACGCGAAAACGGAATCGCTCCGCCGGCCGCCTCGATGGCGGCGGCAATCTGCTGTTGCAGGGCGTGGGACGCGGCCAGGGCGTCGCTGTCGGGAAGGGGCAAGGACATCCCGGCATTGTAGCCAGATCGGCACGGATCAACAATTTCAGCCAACGGTCTAAACATGACGCACATCACGCCGCACGCAGGCACGCCGCAGTCCGTCCCGCGATCCGCTCCGCAGTTCGCTCCAGTTGCGCTCGTGACCGGTGCCGGGCGCCGCCTGGGCCGTGCGATCGCGCTCGGCCTGGCTGCCGCCGGCTGGGATGTCGCGGTTCACTACCGCCATTCCGAACGCGAGGCGCAAGAGACCGCCGAGGCGATCCGGCAGCTGGGCCGGCGCGCCGCGCTGCTGTCCTGCGACCTGACCGACGAGGCGGCCGTGCGCCTGCTCCCCGGTCGCGTGGCCGATGCCCTCGGCCGGGCCACTTGCATTGTCAACAATGCTTCGTTGTTCGAATACGACAGCGCCACCACGTTTTCGCCGGCCCTGCTGGCCCGGCACATGAGCGCGAACGTCGCCGCGCCGCTCTTGCTGGCGCAGGCCCTGCATGCCGCTACCCCGGCCGGCAGCCAGGCCGTGGTGATCAACCTGCTGGACCAGAAACTGTACAATCTGAACCCGGATTTTTTGTCGTACACGCTGTCGAAAGCGGCACTCGACGCCGCCACCAAAATGCTGGCCCGGGCGCTGGCGCCGACGCTGCGCATCGTCGGCGTCGCGCCCGGCATCACGCTGGTGTCGGGCGACCAGAGCGAGGAAGGTTTTAGTAAAGCCCACACGGCCACGCCCCTGCAGCGCTCGTCGACCCCGCAGGACATCGCCGACGCCGTCGTGTATGCGGCCTCGGCGCGCGCCCTGACCGGCACCACGCTGGTGGTCGACGGCGGCCAGCACCTGGTGCCCTTGACGCGCGACGTGATGTTCCTGACCTGATTTTCCCCATTTATCCTCAACCAATCACTTATCAAGGCTTGTTATGCTGTCCGCCCTGTCCCACCCGAGCTTGCGCGATTGCCGCCGGCTGTTCCTGCGCAATTACGAAGTGATGATCAACATCGGCGTGCACGATTTCGAGAAGAAGGGCGAGCAGCGCGTCTTGATCAATGTCGATTTATATATTCCACTGGCCGCATCGACCCCGAAGGCCGACCAGCTCGATGAAGTCGTCGACTACGATTTCATGCGCGAGACCATTGCCCAGCGCATGGCGCAAGGCCACGTGCACCTGCAGGAAACCCTGTGCGACGACGTCGTGCGTGCGATGCTGGCCCACCCGCGGGTGCGCGCGGCGCGCGTGTCGACGATGAAGCCGGACGTGTATCCCGACTGCGAAGGCGTCGGTGTGGAAGTGTTTCAAATTAAGGAAGAAGCATGAGTGCTGTACTGAACGACACTGTGGACGTCGACGCCAGGAAGCTGGAAAAGATCGCCCACGAGAACAACAAGCTCCATAAACGCCTGTGCCGCCTGGTCGGCCAGGCGATTGGCGACTTCAACATGATCGAAGACGGCGACAAGGTAATGGTCTGCCTGTCCGGCGGCAAGGACAGCTATGCCCTGCTCGACATCCTGATGACGCTGCGAGAGCGCGCGCCGATCCACTTCGATATCGTCGCGGTCAATCTCGACCAGAAGCAGCCGAACTTCCCGGCCGAGGTGCTGCCGGCCTACCTGGATAAACTCGGCGTGCCGTACCACATCGAAAACCAGGACACGTATTCGATCGTCAAGCGCCTGGTCCCGGAAGGGAAAACCACCTGCTCGCTGTGCTCGCGCCTGCGCCGCGGCATCCTGTACCGCGTCGCCGACGAACTCGGCTGCAACAAGATCGCCCTCGGCCACCACCGCGACGACATCCTCGAGACCTTCTTCCTCAACATGTTTTTCGGCGGGAAGCTGAAAGGCATGCCGGCGAAACTGGTGTCGGATGATGGCAAGCACATGGTGATCCGCCCGCTGGCCTATGTAAAGGAAGCCGATACCGAGCGCTATGCGGAAGTCAAAGGCTTCCCGATCATCCCGTGCGATTTGTGCGGCTCGCAGGAAAACCTGCAGAGGAAGCAGATCAAGGCGATGCTGCGCGGCTGGGAGAAAACGCATCCGGGACGCGTGGAAAACGTGTTCTCGTCGCTGTCGACGGTCGTGCCCTCGCACCTGCAGGACCGCAACCTGTTCGGCTTCATGGACCTGAAAACGGATGGCGTGGCCAATCCGAATGGCGATATCGCCTTCGACGAAGAGCCGTGCGGGGCGCCGGTGACGAACACGATTTCGCTCACCCAGCTTTAACTGCAGCTGTCAGCACCACCGGGCTGGTTGCGGGGCCTTGCAAGGCGGATAAGCCCTACACACCGGCCCGGCGCATCACCGCCAGACGAGCTGGCGCCCGCAGGTGGACGCGCCTGCTTCCCTGCCCTTAATCACCATGCCGGCGCAGCGGCGTCAGGCGGGGCAGGCGTGCCGAAAAGACCACGCCGTCGTCCTTGCTCGAGGTCACCGACACCTCGCCCTCGTGCGCGGTGACGATCTGTTTGACGACATACCGTCCCAATCCCAGATCGGGCGTCTTCGACACGACACGTTCGCTTGGCGGACGTATTGCGAAACGTTTGACAGGGTCAAACAGCGTGCGAAGCTTGGTCGACGGGATGACGTCGGCGTCGTTTCGGACTTCATGGATCACCTCAGCCGGGAAACCACGCATCGACACCTTGATCACGCTTTCCGGCTTGCCGTGCTGGATCGCGTTGGAAATCAGGTTGGAAAACACCTGGGCCATCCTCGCGCCCAGGCCCCGCTCGAATTGCCTTCCGCGATCAGCTCGATTTTACGGTCGGGATGGAAGGTTTTTGCTTCTTCGACGACGCCCTGGCATATTTCCAGGAGGTCGACCGTGTCAGGATCCACCGGTATGCCATCGCCCAGGTGCGAGGTCGAAAAATCGAGCAAATCCCGTACGATCCCATCCATGCGTTTCGAGCCACCGGGCCTGGCATGGTCTACGCTGCCGGGTTAGCGCTGCGGCAGGACAACGATCGTGTCGCCCGTGCGGCCTTTGTCGCCTTGTGCGCCATCGTCGCCGGTAGCACCAGTCGCACCCGTGTCGCCCGTTGCGCCGGTGTCGCCCGTGGCACCGTCATAGCCGGTCGCCCCGGTGACGCCGGTTTCGCCTTTGGCACCGTCATAGCCAGGGGGCACCCGTAGCGCCGCTGCGGCCGGCCTGGCCTGTCGCACCGGTGGCGCCGGTAGCACCGGCAGCCGCCTGGGCGCCTGCTGCACCGGTAGCACCGGTGGCGCCCGGCGCGCCGGCTGGACCGGCGACGACCTGCACCATCGGTGGCGCGGACTCCGGCTGGCAAGCCGCGAGGGTGACGCTGGTGGCAAAGGCGAGCAAGATCAGGGTATATTTCATGGGGAATCCTTGTGTTGGGCGTACGCCGCTGGCGCAGAACAGCTCGACGGCGTCGGGCACGCGTCCTGCGTAGCGGGGAAATCGGTGGGCGCCGGCGCCAATTCAGAAGAGCGGGCGGGGGCAGAATCGAAGAGTGATCCCATCATGGTCTGCCGCTAGACCCAGTTCCGTTCGGAACCGAACACTCGGCACTACGCGTCGATGGTTTCTTCAGGGTGTCGCGTCGAGCCCCGCTATGGCATTGCGCCGACGCTGGCCCTGGTCCGGGATGGAACACCCGGGATGCGCAATGCCGCGCTGTCGCGCACGGTGCAGGCGCGGGCGCGGGCGCGGGCGTCCATGACGGCGCAGAGCAGCGTCCTCATGGAAGAGACTTCGGGGAATAATGAAGAAATGGAGCGGGGCCGAGACAGTTGCGCGTCCTGGTCTGTCCTGTCTGGATCAGAGTATCTTGCGCCCGCCGATCACGCGCAGCAGAACGGCAATCACCGCAATGACCAGCAGAATGTGGATCAGTCCACCGGCGGCCACCGAGGTGACCATTCCGAGCAGCCATAAGATGATGAGGACAACAGCGATGGTATATAGCATGAGTGACTTTCTGGTGTTGGTTGAAGCGTGAATCAGAGGACGCGGAGGATATTCCGCGCTGTCCCGATAACCCATCTTCTTCCTTTCCCTACGTCACTTCCGTTCGGTTCCGAACCAAACGTTTATTTTCTGGCAACGAACGCGTGATTGCCTCAGGCCCGCCGCATGCGTTCGCTCACATCCAGCCCGATGCCGCGATAGCCGGAAAAGGCGCTGGCGGTGTCGAACATGGGCTCGCCGCTGACCTGGAGATACTGGACGCGCGTATCGGCCAGGGTCCTGCTGTAGACAAAATCTAGAAACGGTTGCCGGTTCGCGATTTTTGCCTGGAGCGTTGCACGCTCCTCCATGTTCCAGCCGGCTGCGGCGAGTTCGTCGTTGCTGGCCTTGTCGCCGAGACCCAGCATTTCTTCCACCGGACCGGAAAACTGCGTCAGGCTGCCATTCGCATCCTGCTCCCAGTACCAGTCGGACGACAGTTCGGTGAAGCGCTGAAAACGCGCCTCGCTCTGACGCAACTCGGCGGTGCGCGCGAGTACGGCCTGCTCCAGCAAACGGTTCTGGTCGTTCAGCCTGCGATACAGCAGGCGTACTTCCAGCATGTTGTGGATGCGTGTCTGTACCTCGATGAAATCGAAAGGCTTGCTGACAAAATCCTTCGCCCCCGCCTTCAGGGCACGCAGTTTATGCGCCGGCTGCGCAGTAATGACCAGCACGGGCAGATAGCTGCCGTGCTCGATCTTCTTGAGCGCTTCGATCACCTCGAATCCATCCATCTCCGGCATCTGCAAATCCAGCAGGATCAGGTCGAAGCGGTGTTCCTTGTGCAGGTCGTACACCGCGCGTGGGGACTGGGTGGTGGTGATGTTCGTATAGCCCTCGTTGAGCAACATCTGCTCGAGCAGCATGACGTTCGCTTCCTGGTCATCGACGATCAGGATCGTCGCGTTCAGGATCTCACTGGATTCAAGCATGGCACTTCCTCGGAATATGCATCGACATCTTGTTATGGGCCGTGTTCGGCCGGCTGGACCAGGCTGGCTGAATGCAGCAAGGCTACGTCGAGCGCATTCATGAATTCGTGAACGCGGATCGGTTTTGTTAGATAACGGAAGAACCCTGCTTCCAGTCCCTTTTCGATGTCGCGGGGGACCGCATTCGCCGACAGCGCCAGCACCGGGATATGCGCGGTGGCCGGATCGTCGCGCAGGCATTTGAGTGCACCATAGCCGCTGATGCCGGGCAGGTTGATGTCCATCAGGATCACGTCCGGCAGGTAAGTGCGCGCCAGTTCGATGCCGAGTTGGCCGTCGATTGCAGTGAGCAGCTTCAAGTCGCCGCGGCGCGCGATCAGCTGCTCGACCAATGCGAGATTGGCGGGATTGTCTTCGACATACAGGAGTGTCGGCTGGTCGCCCGACCCAGGCGCCGCTGCGTGCCGGCGCACGAGCGATACTTCGTCGATATTGTCGAGTGCCAGCACTGGCGGAGTCGATGCAGCGAACTCGACCCAGAACACCGTCCCCACGCCGACCGTGCTTTCGACCCCGATCTGCCCGCCCATCAGCTCGACGAGCTGCTTGGTGACCACGAGACCGATGCCGGTGCCTTCTTCGACACTGTCGTGCTGGCCCAGGCGGTTAAATGGCTGGAACAACTGCGCCAGTTGGTCGGCCGGCAAGCCGGCGCCGGTGTCCTTGATGCTGATGCGTACCCGGCCGTTGCCGCTTTCGGTGCACGCGACCGTCACCGTGCCCGCCGCGCCGTTGTACTTGATCGCGTTCGAGAGCAGATTGATCATCACCTGCTTGATGCGGGTGCGATCGGCGTGCACATAGTAGACGTTGTCGAGCTCGGGGAAGGTCATGGCGATGCCGCGCTTGCTGGCCTGCGGCTCGATCATGCCCTTGCAGTCCTGCAGCACGTCGTTGATCGACATCGATTCCTGCGACATCGTCACCTTGCCGGCCTCGATCATGGACAGGTCGAGGATCTCGTTAATCAGGCGCAGCAGGTACCAGCCGCCCTTGAGGATCTGGTCGATGGAACGCTGCTGGCGCAGGCTCGGCGGCGGCAGTTCCGAAGCCATCAGCTGGGCAAAGCCGAGCACCGCATTGAGCGGAGTACGCAGTTCGTGGCTCATGCTCGACAGGAACTCGGATTTCGCGCGGTTGGCCTTTTCGGCCGCTTCCCTGGCCAGCTGCAGCGCGACGTTGGTCTCCTGCAGGGCGTCCTCGAAGTGCTTGCGCTCGGTGATGTCGCGCGCGGCGGCAAACACGCCCTGCAGGTTGCGGTCGCGGTCATGGAAGGTCGTGGCGTTGAACGAGACCACTGTCCTGGCGCCGTCGCAGGCCAGCGCCGTCAATTCATAATTGGTGACCTTGCCTTCCTGGAGCACCCGCGTGATCGCCTGCTCGGCGCGCTGCGGCTCGGTGAAGCAGCTCTTGAACGGCGCACCGATCAGCTCATCGCGGGTGCGGCCGGTCAGCAGTTCCATCTGCTGGTTGACGTCGCTGATCATGCCGCCCGGGTCGGTGGTGATCAGGGGGTCGATGTTCGATTCGATCAGCGAACGCGTATAAAAATGCTGGTCGCGCAGGCGCTGGTCGAGCAGGGCCTGTTCGGCCTCGACCCGCTTGCGCGCCGTGTTGTCGGTGCCGATCAGCAGGAAGCCGATCACCTCGTCCTCGGCGCCACGTAAGGCAGTGACCGACACGAGGGCCGGGAACGAGCTGCCGTCGGCACGGACATAGGTCAGTTCATAGATGTCTTCGATGCCACGCGAGGCCTTGTAGACGAGCGCATCGAAGCCAGGCTGGATCGTCGTGTCGAACTCGCTGCTGAGCGAGGCCGCACGTTCGATCAGCTCCTGCGCATCGGAAATGCTTGCCGGCGTCAGTTTGTCGACGACGTCTTCCGGTCCATAGCCGAGCATGCGTTGCGCGCCCACGTTGAACACCTGGATGACGCCATCGGCATCGGTGGCGATGCTGGAAAAATTGGCGCTGTTGAAAATGGCATCCTGCAGCGCGCCCGCTTTCAGCAAGGGCGCCGAGCGCAGCTTCGCCTGCGTGGCCTTGCGCAGGCGGGACTGGCGCCGTGCCAGCCACAGCAGGCCGCCAAGGAAAGCGAGCAGCAGCGCAATGATCAGCTTGATATGCATCGCCGCCGTGCCCCGGCCTAGCTGCTCGAGCGCGATGGCGGTCGTCAGCAGCACGGCAGCGAGCGTTGCGGCAAAGCCGATTGCCATCAGGCGCTCGAGAGAAGAATGTTTGATGTGTTGCATAGTGAGCGGTGCCCGGCCCTTGAGCCCAGGTCAAGGGCCGGCGGTAATGGAGGGTTGACGGCAGGCCGTGTCAGGCAGCGCGTTTCGACAAGCCCGCAGGCTGGCGCTGGCGTACGTCCGACAACAGCCGGGCGAATTCCTTTTTGACGACGTCGTAGCATTCGCAGACGTCCTGCTCGAGGCCGATGCGATCGAGCACGGTGATGTGGCCGCGCCGGTAACTGATGTGGCCGCGCCCCTGCAGCCGGCCAGCCGCTTCCGTCACCCCTTCGCGGCGCACGCCGAGCATGTTGGAAATGAGCTCCTGCGTCATCGTCAGTTCGCCCTCGCCCAGGCGGTCGAGCGTCAGCAGCAGCCAGCGGCACAGTTGCTGCTCCACGCTGTGGTGACGGTTGCAGACCGAGGTCTGCGACATATGGGTGAGCAGGGCCTGGGTGTAACGCAAGAGCAGGCGCATGACAGGGCCGGCCCGGTTGAATTCTTCCATCAGGATCCGCACGGGCAAGCGATAACCATGGCCGCCCGTCTGGATCACGGCCCGGCTCGGCGTACTGCCGCCGCCCATGAAGAGCGATACCCCGAGCATGCCTTCATTGCCGACGCCGGCGATTTCGGAGGAGCCGCCGTTTTCGAGCAAATAGTGGAGCGAGATGATCGCGGTTGTCGGGAAGTAGACGTAATCGAGCGTGTCACCGGACTCGCACAACACGTCGCCGAGGCGCAGCGCTACCGATTCGAGATGGGGGGACAAGCGGTCGAATTCCGCGTCCAGCATGGCAGCGAGCAGGTAGTTCTGGTTCGGGTCTTGCATACAGGTGCGCTGTAAATTGTTTCGTGATAAGTCAAAGCTAAGACAAACAAGCCTAACATGGGGACTTCATAACGCCTAGAAATATTGCAATTTTTTATTTTTTGTTACTGCTGTGCGTGCCACCGAACGGAGCGGGCTCCCGGACGGCGCAACAGTGCTGCATGGTGGCGCGGCAAACGTGCCACCCGGATTCCACCGTGCGCCCAGCCGGCAGGAATGCATCCCACAGAAAGTAACAATATGAATGTTGCACAGGATTATGCGAGCCTGATGGCCAGCTCGACGGGGTGGATCGGCATCCTCACCTCCCCCATCGCAGCGCTCAGCGTGGCCAAGCTTGCCACCCTGTTGTGGACCTTGCTGAGCCATGGTTGACTGCCGCCGCGTGCTCGCCCAGGCGCCCCGATGATGTACCTCCGTCCGATCCCGGGACCAGGCCGGCACCCCTACGGCGCAATGCGTGCATTCGCCCTGTGCCTGCTGTTGGGTTTGCTTGCCGGCTGCACCACCCTGCCCTCCCTCGACAACCGGCCTGCCTCGACAGCGGATGCGCATACGGGTAGCACCGGGCTGGGGCGCGCCGTTTCCGCAGGGGTAGCGGCGCATCCGGGAAAATCCGGCATTTACCCGCTTGCCGATGGACGCAATGCCTTCGCCGCGCGCGTGCTGCTGGCGCAGGCCGCCGAGCGCACGCTCGACGTTCAGTACTACATCTGGCACCAGGACATGACGGGCACCCTGTTGTTCGCGGCCCTGCGCGAGGCTGCCGAGCGCGGGGTCAGGGTCAGGCTCCTGCTCGACGATAACAACACGGCCGGACTCGATCCCTTGCTGGCGGCACTCGACGCACACCCGAACCTCGAAGTGCGCCTGTTCAACCCGTTCGTCATGCGCAGGGCTAGGGTGCTCGGCTATCTGAGCGACTTCAGCCGCGCGAACCGGCGCATGCACAACAAGTCCTTTACCGCCGATAACCAGATCACGATTGTCGGCGGCCGCAATGTCGGCGACGAATACTTCGGCGCCGACGACGACCTGCTGTTCGCCGACCTCGACGTGATGGCGATCGGGCCCGTCGTTGCCGATGTGTCGAAGGATTTCGATCGTTACTGGGGGAGCGGATCATCCTATCCGGTCACCGGCCTGCTGGATGAAGTGACTCCCATTGCGCTCGACGCACTGACGGCGGCGGCGCTGGAGATCGAGCGCAGTCCGCGCGCCCTCGCTTATACGCGCGCTCTGCGTGCCTCCACGTTTGCCGGTGACTTCCTGGAAAACCGCCTGGTCTTCGACTGGAGTGTCACGCGCATGGTCAGCGACGACCCTGGCAAAGGACTCGGACTGGAGCAGCCACGCACCCTGGTCGTCCACAAGCTCAAGAAGACGATGGGCGAGCCGGTGTCCGAACTGAACATGGTGTCGCCCTATTTCGTGCCCACGGACGAGGGGACCGCCGCCTTTGTCGAACTGGCCAACAGCGGGATCAAGGTCAGGGTGCTGACCAATTCCCTGGAAACCACCGATGTCGCCGCCGTGCACGCCGGTTACGCCAGACACCGCAAGGCCCTGCTTGCCGCCGGCGTGACGATCTATGAACTGCGCCGCATGACGCAGGCATCCGCGCGGAGAAGGATATTGGGCTTGCGCGGCAGTTCAGCCTCCAGCCTGCACAGCAAAACCTTTTCTGTCGACGATGCCCGCGTCTTCATCGGTTCGTTCAATGTCGACCCGCGCTCGGCCAGGCTGAACACCGAGATGGGCTTTGTGATCGACAGCCCGGTGCTGGCGCGCCGGATCTTCGATGCGTTTGCCCAAAGAATGCCGCTGGAAGCCTACGAAGTGCGCCTGTCGCCGGCAGGACGCTTGTACTGGCTGGAGCGCCGCGGCGCCGCGGTGTTGCGCCATGACGTCGAGCCCGGCACCAGCCCGGGCCTGCGTGCTGGCGTGTGGCTGATGTCGCTGCTGCCGATCGAGTGGTTGTTGTAGCACCCATTCCATGCGTCGGCGGGGCTGGACAGGTATTTCAGAACATTTATCTCGGAATTCAGCAAATAACTGGCGCTGTGCGCGGTACCGAACGGAGTGGAGGGTTCCGAAAGGTAATAGTGCGTTCCGAAGCCTGCATGACTGTCGGCCGCTGCCCCCACCCAGGGGACAGCCAGGCAACAACCTGATCACCACGTAACTCACCACCATAAAGAAAAACAGAACAATGAAAACTTCAAGCACCCTCGCCGCACTGATCGCCCTGGCCTGCGCCACCATGGTCGGCGCGCATGCGGCGCCGGCCGAGGCGGCTGCAGCCGGCTTCGTCAATCCGGATTGGGCCAACAGCGCCTGGTACATGGGAGCAAGCGTGGGACAAGCGCGCGCCGACATCGATGGGGCACGCATGACGCGCAACCTGACGGCCGATGGCTCCAGCCTCACTTCCTTCAGCAAGGACGAACGCGACCTTGGTTTCAAGCTGTTCGGCGGCAAGCAACTGAACCGGTATCTCGCACTCGAAGCCGGTTATTTTGACCTGGGCAAGTTCGATGCCGCGGCCACCACTTCCGGCAATGGCGCACTGCGCGGGGAGACAAGTTTGCGCGGCGTGAACGCCGACCTGGTGGGCCAACTGCCGCTGACGGAGCGCTTGTCGCTGCTGGGCCGCGCGGGCGTGCAATATGCACGTGCAAGCACCCACTACAGCGGCAACCGCCTCGATGCCCTGAGCAACCCGAACCCGCCAAGCGGAGGCCGCCGCGGCGCGAAGCTCGGACTCGGGCTGGAATACAAACTGAGCGAAGCCCTGGCGCTGCGCGCGGAAGTGGAACGCTACCGCGTCAATAACGTGGTCGGCAATCGCGGCGATGTCGACCTCGCTTCGGTCGGCCTGGTCTACAAGTTTGGCCGCCCGGCGGCAAAGGCCATCGTCGCCGCGCCTGTCGCCGCCCCGCAGGAAGAAATGCGCGCCGCCCCGCCGGCACCGGCGCCCGCGCCCGTGTCGGAAAAGGTCTCGTTCGCCGCCGAGGCATTGTTCGATTTCGACAAATCGGTGGTGAAAGCGGACGGCAAAGCCGCACTCGACGACCTGATGGCGAAGCTGCAGGGCATGAATACCGAAGTCATGATCGCAGTCGGCCATACCGACTCGGTCGGCTCGAACGCGTATAACGACAAGCTGTCGCTGCGCCGTGCCGATGCCGTCAAGGCGTATCTGGTATCGCGCGGGCTGGATCCGGCACGGCTGTACACCGAAGGCAAGGGCGAAACCCAAGCCATTGCCGATAATGCGACCGCCGAAGGCCGCGCCAGGAATCGCCGCGTGACCATCGAAGTCGTCGGCACCCGCAGCGTCCCCCGCTAATCCGGGAAGCCGATCGACAAACCGCCTGGCGCAAGCCCAGGCGGTTTTTTTGCGTCCGAACGAAGCAACCCGGCCGTCACGGACCGTTGTGTTCAAGCCCGCGGCACGATCACGGTGAATACGGTGCCCGTGGCATCATCCGACCGGACTTCGATGTCGCCGCCATGGACGACGGCGATTGGCTTTGCAATGAACAAGCCGAGACCAGGACTGCTGCGTGGACGCACGTCGCCATCGTGCTTCGGCAGCTGCACCAACGACGAAAACAGGGTGGGTAGCGCGTCTGCGGGAATGGTCGGGCCTTCGTTGCGCACGCTGATCAGCACGCGCTCCGGCTCGCCCGCAATCTCCACCAGGATCGGTTTTCCGCGCGTGCCGTACTGCGCCGCATTGGTGACCAGATTCGTGAGCAACTGCTGGAGCCGGGGCTGGTCGAATTACCCCATCAACTCATCCGAGCCGCGCCCCCATCTGCTCGACCTGATGCTCGAACGCGCCAGGGCGCCCGAGGTAGGCCCCTGCCGCCATGGTCGCAGCCGGGGACCGCGCAGATCCCAGGATGGCCGGGAACATCTCGCGGGTCTCGTTGAGCCTGTCGGGATAGGCGACCGCTGCTTGCGCGAGGGATTGGTCGATCGCGTCGTTGAAGCGTGTGATGTCGGCCGGCAGGTCGACACAGTGCGCCTCCCACAGCTTGAGCACGCTTGTGCGCAGGGCGCGATACTCGGCGATGAGCTGCAGCAGGGTAAATCCGCTGGCGTACGCAGCCTGCCCTGGGCGGATGACGCGCGCCTCGTCAGACGCGGGCCGTGGACCCAGGCCCTGCGATCTGGCATGTTGTTGCGCGTCGCCCGATCGGTGTAGTCAAGAATGCAATGCCTGTAGAGGCGGGCGTGTGCCCGGCGGCGCATTGGGGCAGGAAGCCTGGCCTCGCCGGCGCTGCTCCAGCCATCAATGGCTGTGGCGCACGTCGAGCTTGTCGGGGTCGACCTCGTTGTCCTGCACGGCCACGCGTTCGGCGCGCATGCTGTCGGAGAGCGAGGTCCCGTCCTCTTCGTCCACTTCCGGCGGGTCCAGCATGTCGGCCAGCATGGCCTGCAGCTCCGACGTTTCCCATGGCAGCCCACAACGTTGCCGGCCGTGGATGTAATGCCGGATCTCGCTGTCCTGTTCGGATGTCAGCGGCAGACCGCGAAAGGTAGTCGACCGTTCGGTTTTCATGATGGTGTCTCCTTTGAGACTTTTCTGGAGTTCCGACGCTACGCGGATTACCCCGACTCAGGCGCACGCGAAGGATCGGGCGACTGGGCTTCCTTCACGTTGCGCTCTCCTGAGATTTCCAGCGCCACGCCGGCCGAGGCTTCGGCGCTCATGCCGCCGGTGCGGCGCATGTATTCGGCCTCGCCGACGATGTCATTGCGGTCGGCGGTAACGTCGTCGGGCTGCGGTGTTTCGCCAGGCAGTCCCATCTTCAGCTCATCGGCCAGCATCAGCAGGGTCGCCGCCAGCGGCAGCGCCAGCAGGGCGCCGGCAATGCCGTACAGGGTGCCGCCGGTAATCAGGGAGAACAGCACCACCGACGAGGGCAAACGCAGCGCACGGCCGTAGATGAGCGGTATCAGGACCCGGCTTTCGAACTGCTCGTAGCACAGCAGAACGACGAACACGACGGTGGCCGCGACACTGCTGACGCCGAGTGCCGCGAGCACGGCCGGGATCATGGTCAGGAAGATGCCCACGAAGGGCAGCACGTCGGCAATGCCGCCGAACGCGGCAATGGCGATGGCGTTGGGCACGCCGCATGCGCTGAGCACGATGAACAGCAGGGTCGCCATCATGGCGCAGGTAACGATCTGGCCGCGGACATAGCCGCCCACGATCGTTTCCAGCTTGAGCATGATGCGCGAGAGCTTCATATGGTGCGCGCGCGGGACCACGGAAAACAGGGCGCCGCGCAGCCGGTCGCGGTCGATCATGATGTACAGGGCGAGGAAAATCGAGCCGGCGCCATAGGCCACGATTTCAAGCACGTCCCGCGAAAACGCGATCGCTTCGGTACTGTAGGACTTGAACAACTGGCCGTACTGCAGGTGGCGCAAGGTCTCGGCCAGCGAGGTGGTGAGCGGATAGGAGGCGAGGAACTTCACGAGCTTTATGCGTAATGCCGGTTCCTGCTCGACCAGGCTGCCGACCTGGACGACAAACGCGGGCACGGTAAACACCGCCAGCGCCCCGACCACCAGCAGCAGGGTCGCAAAGACGAGGGCGATGGCGCTCAGGCGGCCGAGCCGATGGCGCTCCAGCCAGGCGACGGGGGGACTGAGCGTTCCGACCAACATCAACCCAGTGATCAACACCAGGACCACCGGTATCAGATGGGTCAGCAAGGCGATACCGAGCGCAATCGCCACGATGGTAAACATGGTACGCGGCGCGATCTCGATACGGATAGTGCGTCTGCGCACCTGCGGCGGCCGCAGGGCCGCATGGTCACCCAGCCTTGCGACTGTCGGCCCCTCGGTGGGTGCCCGGCCGGCTCGCTCAAGGCAGGGCGATAATGGAGGTGGTTCGTGGGCGTGACAGGTATTCTGGGTCGACATGGCGCGGTGTAATCTGTGTTGGTGGGAGACGCGGGCTGCAAACGACACGGCCGCAGCACACCTCGAGGTGCGCTGCGGCCGTGCGTTACAAGCCGCGGCGCCCTGCTTTGCACAGGCACGCCGCGGCTTGTCATGGGGTGTTAGCCCCGCATCTGCACGATGCCGTTCACGATTTTTACCTGGTCGCCGTCATGCCATTCAGGGCGCACAGTCTGTGCAACCGTGCGCGTCGACCCATTGTTCATGTGGATCGTGGTTTCGTAGCTTTGCGTGGCACGGGCCCGCTTTTCGATCTGGTTCCCGGCAAACGCGCCGCCGATCGCTCCGACGACGGTCATCGCCTCTTTCCCGTGGCCGCCGCCGACCTGGTTGCCCAACAGGCCGCCAACGACGGCGCCGCCGGCCGCACCAAGACCGCTGCCATCGCCGCGGGTGTTGATTTCACGGATCGACGCGACAGTGCCGCAGTTCTGGCATACCGGTGCTTCGGTACGGCGTACAGGCTCCGCACGCGGCTGGCGGTACACGACCGGCGCCGCTGCGAGATGACGGGGTGCGGCATGATCGCCCGCTTGCCTGGCCGGCTTGTCAGGCGACACGGCGGCAGGTTGTGCCAGCGCCAGCGCTGCCTGTTCGGCAGTCGCGCCGGCAGAGGTCGGCAGCCATCCCATGATGGCGGCGGTGCCGACCAGGCACACGAGCACGACGGCGGAACCCGCTGCGAGCACGACCGGGTGGGTGCGGCGCTTGGCATCGTTATTGAGGGGCATGTTCATGATGTTCTTTCAGTGATGGAATCGGATGGTTCAGCGGTGAATACGGCCTGGTCTTGTTTTCTTGACCGCTGTTCTGCGACACGTTTCGTGCCGTCAACACCGTTATCCGCCTTTCGACGCCTGCGCTCTGTGGCTTACCGTACGTAGCGAAAAATAGAGTTGGATGAGCAGGCAACACGATCTCGCGGAGGCAGCCATCCGCCCTGTCCGCCCCGTCAAGCGAATTCCACGGCATACAGGCACAGGTCGGGCGCAGCGGGCATGCGCTCGAGCCTGCGTTCGTAGCGCAGGCCCAGCTTTTCCAGCAGCCTGATCGACGCAGCGTTATCCGGGCGCACCGTGGCGACCACGCGCCGCAAGCCGAGTTGGCGCGCATGCGCCAGCACGGCCTGCGCCGCCTCGTGGGCATATCCGCTTCCCCAATACTGCGGCAAAAAGGCATAGCCGATATCGACGTCGTCGAGGAAATCGCGCTTGGCCAGGCCGCAGACGCCGATCGGGCAGCCACCTCCTGCCAGCTCGACCACATCGAAACCGAAACCCAGGCGCGCCACCATCGCCAGCGGCCCGTTCACGATGTAATCGACCGCGCCCTCCAGGGTGCGTATGCCGCGGTCGCCGATGAAGCGGTGCCAGGACGGATCGTTCAGCAGCGCCAGCATGAAGGGAGCGTCGTCGACGCGCATGCGGCGCAGGCGCAGGCGTGGGGTCGACAGCACGGGTACCACTGGCGCCACTGCTATCGTGTCTTCTTGCCCGTCCGGATTGCGGTTCATATCATTCCCCTGCAGAGATCGTCCCTGTAAAAGGTAGCACAGGTCTGCCGGTGTGCTACCTTGTCGCCCGATGCGCTGCCAACATGACAGCAACCTGGCCACGAACTGGCACCCACCGCGACCGATGAAAGGAACACCATGTCACTGCTGACGCGCCTGTCCGGCGCTTGCGCCCTCGTCCTTGCCGTGCTCGCGCCAGGCGCGGCACTGGCCGAGCCATCGATGATCTACCTCGTGCGCCACGGCGAAAAGGCGCTCGAGGGCAAGGATCCGGAGCTGACGCCCCAGGGCCGGCAGCGCGCGCAGAACATCGCCACCATGCTGGGCAAGGCCGGCATCGCCCACATATTCAGCACGCCGACCAACCGCACGCAGCAGACCGCGCAGCCGCTGGCGCAGCACAGCGGTTTGCCGGTGCAGCTGTACGATCCGAAGACGCCGCAGGCCTTGGTGGCGAAAGTGAAAACCCTGAACGGTGCGGTGCTCGTCGTCGGCCACTCGAACACGCTGTCGGAACTGGTGCGCCTGTTCGGCGGCCAGCCAGGAAGCGACATTGCCGACAACGAATTCGACCGCCTCTACCAGCTGATACCGGGCGCCGGCGGTGCCATCACCACCGTCCTGTTCACGTCGCTGCCGGCCACCGGCGCGGCCCCGTAAGCGCTACAAATTGCGCTCGAGCGCCGCGCGCAGCGTCGCCACGCCATCGGCAGTGACGGCGCGCCGGATCGTGCCGCCATCGGCATCGCGGTAGCGCGACGCGCTGCGCCCGTCGCGGCCCAGCGCATTGGCTACGCTCAGCCGCAGGCGCCAGCCGGCGCCGACAGTGCTCAGCCAATAGGCATCGAGCAGCGCGCGTGCGCCGCGCTCGCCCCGTACGCCCGCGGCCGACACGCTGGCGTCGCTACCCTGATACGCCAGGCTGGTCCCGGCACTCCACAGCTTGCCGCGGTAGTCGATGCCGGCGTTGGCCGTAAAGCCCACCTGTTCGCCCAGCCGGTTGTCGGGACCGGGCACGCTGTCGAGCCAGGACCAGTTGCGGCCGGCGTTCAGGCGCAATTCAAGGGCACCCCGGCCAGCACGGCCTGCGACTTGATATCGAACTCGATGCCCGCCACCCGGGCGCGGCCGCCATTGACCGGACGCGACACCCAGCTGGCGCCGTCGCGGTACAGCAGCTGCGTGGTCACGTCCTCGACGCGGCGCGCATAGGCCGAGACGCTGGCCACGCCATCCTTGCCGACATAGCGCTCCCAGGCCAGGTCGAGGCCCCAGCTCACTTCCGGGCGCAGGGCCGGGTTGCCTTCGACATCCGGATTGACGGCGCTATTGTTGTTATTGATGGTGTAGCGGCGCGGCACCAGGTCGCGCGTGAGCGGGGCTTTATAGGTGCGTGCCAGCGCCAGGCGCAGCTGGCGCTTTTCCGGCAGCTTCCACAGCAGTTGCAGGATCGGGCTGGCCGCGCCGCTCGAGCCGCTCACCTGTGCCAGGTCGCGTCCTTCGGTGGCGGTGCGCACGCCCTCCCAGCGCATGCCCGGGTAGGCCTGCAATGCGGGCGAGATCTCCCATTCGTCCTGCGCGAACAGCGCCAGGCGCTCGACCTGCGCCGTGTAGTCCTGCAGGCGCTGGGCGGCAGGTGCGCCGTTCACGGTATCGCGCTGGTGGCGCTGCTCGTCGCGCGTCGTATGGGCGGCCTCCCAGCCGAGCGCCAGGCTGTGCGCGCTGCCGAGCGGCGCCGGTATTTGCCGCTGAGGTTAGCGGTACGCTCGTCCGCGCCGGCCGCGACGAAGCGCGCCAGGCCCGCGCTGCCGTCCGGGCGCGCGCCTTCGAACAGGTAGCCGGGCGGCGCCGGCTGGCGTCGACGCTGCCCTTCAGGGTGAGCTTGCCGGCCTCGCCGACGCGGCGTGCCCAGGCGAGGTTGCTGCGCAGGCTGGCGGTGTGGGCCGACATGGCGGCGACGCTGTCCGGGTAGGCGCTGGGGTCGCCCAGCAAGGCCGCTTCCCGGCTCGCCATGCCGCTGCGGATGCGGGTCGCCTCCAGCAGCGTTTGCCAGGCCAGGGTGTCGCCATCGGCCAGGTCCCAGTTCAGCGTGGGCGCGACATTGAGCCGCTGGATCCGGCCAGCCGCGCGTTCGTCGATCCGGCGCAGCACCAGCGGCCTGCCGTCGGGTCCATCGATGGCCTCGTCGGTGGCATACAGGTCGACCTCCGTGTTTTGTTCCAGCGTCGCTCCGACCGACCACGACAGGCTGCCATCGCGTCCGCCGAAGCGGGTCGAGACGCCGGGATTCCATTCGCTTCTCCGGTAGCCGAGCGTCGCCTTGTCTTCGCGCCCGGGGCCGGCGCGCTTGCGCAGCACGATGTTGATGCTGCCGGCCACGGCCTGCGTGCTCTGGTCCGCGCTGGCGCTGCGCGACACCTCGATCCGCTCGACCAGCTCGGGCGCGATGCTGTCGATCGAGAAGCCCTGCGGCGCCGGCTGGCCGTCGATCAGGATCTGCGTATAGCCCGCGCCCAGGCCGCGCATGCGCACCTCGCTGCCGACGATCGCGATGCCCGGCTGGCGCTTGAGCACTTGGGCCAGGCTGTTGTCGCCGTAGCGGGCGATGTCGGCGCGGCCGACGACCAGGCGGGCGACTGTCGCCTCGCGTCGCTGATCCTGCGTCGATGCGCCCTGGACCTCCACCCGGTAAGGCGCAGTGGGTGGCGGCTCCGCGCCCTGCTGGGCAAGGGCAAGCGAACAGGGGAACAGCAGCGACAGGGTCAGGAAGCGGGGCATCGGATCGGATCGGTGGTCGTCAAGGCTGTCAATGTGATGGTGCGGCGGCAGGGTGAAAACAGTCTTGTGACGAAACCCGGCAAGCGTGGGATGAAGCCGGGTGCCGCGCGTTTTTTGCCTCCAGGCGCGCTGTTATACTCGAACCCAGATGAAACAACAACAACGCAAGGCGGCGCGCATCGTCCTCACCCACATCGCCTTCTGGAGCATGCTCACCGGCGCCGGGGCGCTCGGCTCCTGGACCGACAAGATCGCGACCGGACATCCGCAATCGTACGCATTCCTCCTGCTCGACTGGTGGCTCGGCCATGTGCCGATGATGGTCCTGAGCAGTAGCCTGAGCCTGGCGCTGGCGTGGCGCCCGGCGCTGTTCACCGACCGCCTGCGTACGCTGGGCATCTACGCGGCGCTGGCGCTGTTCCTGCCGCTCGAGTGGCTGTATATCGGCAGTGTCGATGTGCTGCTGCGCGGCGAGGTGCTGACCCTCGCCAGTGCCTGGGCCGAATTCGTCAAGATGCGCAAGCTGACCTGGTTCAGCGAAACCGCCTGGACCAGTGGCACCTTCATTGCCATGGTCGCCCTCGGCAATCTGCGCGAAGCACGTGCCCGCAGCGAGGCCTTTGCCCAAGCCCAGGCGGAAAACCTGAACCTGCACCTGGCACTGGAACAGCAGCGCATGCTGGCCCTGCGCGCCCAGCTCGAGCCTCACTTCATCTTCAATGCCCTGAACGCCATCAGCGCCCTGGTGCGCGGCGGCGACAGGCCCGATGCGCTGGCCGGCATCGGCCGCCTGTCCGACCTGCTGCGCTATGCCTTGTCCGCCACCCAGCGCGAGCAGGCGACCATCGACGAGGAACTCGGCTTCGTGCGCGACTACCTCGCTCTGCAGCGCCTGCGCTACGGCGAGCGCCTGCGCATCCGCATCGAGGGCGACGACGAGACCGTGCGGCGCGGCCCCTGCCCGCCCCTGCTGCTGCAGCCACTGATCGAGAACGCCCTGCGCCACGACCTCGATTGCCACGATGGCCCGGGCGACATCCGCCTGTCGTTCGTACGCGAGCGAACGGCTCCTGATCCGCGTGATGAATCCGGTCAGCCCGGCGGCGTCGCCGAATCCCGGCACGGGACTGGGACTGCGCAACACGCGTGCGCGCCTGGCCCTGGCCGACCCGGGCGCGTCGCTGCGCACCGAGCGCGTCGGCGAGCACTTCCTGGCCGAGATCAGCCTGCCGCTGGCGGCGCAGGACTGAAGCATGCCGATCCGCTACGCCATCGTCGACGACGAAACGCCTGGCCGCACCAACCTGCGTCTGGCGATGGAGGCGCATCCCGACTGGCAGCTGGTAGCCGAGTGCGAGAGCGCCGCGCAGGCACGGGGCGTGCTGGCCGCCGGCGGGATCGAGGTGCTGTTCCTCGACATCCAGATGCCGCGCGAATCGGGCCTGCTGCTGGCGCGCGAGCTGGCGCGCATGGCTGAACCGCCGCTGGTGGTGTTCGTGACGGCCCACAGCGAGCATGCGGTCGCCGCCTTCGAGGTGCACGCGCTCGACTACCTGCTCAAGCCGCTCGACGACGCGCGCCTGGCGCAGGCCGTCGAACGCGCCGCGGCGATGCTGGCCGCCCGCCAGCGCGCTGCCTACGGCGCGGCCATGCGCGGCTATACGGAAAGTCCGCCCTGGGTCGAACAGATCAGCGTGCGCTCGGTGGGGCGCATCGATACGGTGGCGGTGCTCGATATCGCCTGGATCGAGGCCCAGGGGAACTACGTGGCCCTGCACCTGGGCGCGCGCACGCTGCTGCATCGGGTGGCGCTGAGCCGGCTGGAGGCGCTGCTGGATCCGCAGCAGTTTTTACGTGTGCACCGCAGTGTCATCGTGCGGCGGCGGGAAGCGATCGGCTTGTCCGTGGTCGGGGACGGAACTTATTTGCTGCGCCTGCGCGATGGGAGCGAGGTGGCGGTCAGCGAGCGGTATGTGGGCGCGGTGCGCGCGCTGCTGGGGGTTTCGTAGGGTGGATTTTGCATTGAAGCCCTCGGCTTCAATGCCCCACGCGGTATAGGACCGATGCATCGTCACACCGTAGTTCGTAGCCCGATGCGGTAGCGTTGAGGAATGGGCGTTTCGATTGCTCGACCGTGCTATACCGCGTGGGCGGAGCCCACCCTACGGATAGACGGCGCAAGCTGCCTGGCCAACGCCACCAATTAAAAAGGCCGGGATGTCCCGGCCTCTGCTTTTTACGGCGCGACGTCCGTGCGCAGCACCGGATACAGGTTCAGGCGCTCGTCCCAGGAGGCGTGGCGGCGGGCGAAGAACTCGAGGCGTTTATGGGCGTTCTTCGCGAACGCCGGGTCGCTCTCGACGCGGCGCTTGAACTCGGCGGCGAGGGCCGGGTCGGCGGCCATCTGTTCGCGTGCCACGTCCTCGGCCACGTATTCCTCCATGTACTCCTTCGGCTCGAAGGCATTGTTGAACAGGCCCCAGGCCAGCAGCGAGTCCGGTGCCTGCGGTTCCAGCATCGCCATCACCAGGCGCGCTTTGGGCTGGGCGACCGGCACGAACAGGGGCGCCGCGGCCAACGCTGCGCGGCTCGCGCTTCCAGCCGCCTTCCACCGTCAGGCGCTGGTGCGACTCGAACGAGGTGGCACCAAACGTCGCCTTGTCGGCGCGGAAGGTCTCGGTGTCGACACCCTCGAGTGCCTTGTCGAGCTTGCGGAAGGCGATGCCATGCTGCGTCAGCTTGGCCGCGACCATCGCCGCATGCGCGGCCGGGACGATGTAGCCGGCACGCGGCGCCGTCACTTCCAGGTCGGCCACCACCTCGTCGCGCAGCGGCACGCGCCACACCTGCGGTTTGCTTTCGTCGTAGCGCGTCATCAGGATGCCGGAGACTTCGGACGGCGTGCGCGTGTACTCGTAGCCGTTGAAGTCCACCATCTTCGTCTTCTCGGTGGTCTTGTAGCTCAGGGCCACCGGCGTGCCCGCGAGCTGGCGTGCGCGCGCGTCGGCGCTGGCGGCCGCCTGCTGCCAGGCCTTGCCGTTCTGCGCCACCTGCTCCAGTACCGAGATCACGCTATTGTGGGTGATGCGCACGCGGGTCGGATAATCCTTCCACGAGTGGGTCTCGACCAGCATGGCCATGCGGTTACGCAGCGGGAAGTAGCCGGTCGAGAAGCGCGGGTCCGACACGCCATCGACGAAACCTGATTGCGGATCGTCCGTCTTGGCGAACGACATGTAGTAGGACTGCGGGGTCGAGCCCTGCCTGGTGATGTCGGCGATGACCTTGTCGCGCAGCGCCAGGCCGGCCTGGCGGAATTCGGGGTCGGCGGAATACACGGGTTCGACCTGGATCGAGACATCGTGCTGGAACTTGGCGCCGTCGGTGACGTGCAGGTCGACATAGGTCAGCGGGTCCCACTTGTTCACCAGTGCCAGCATCGCCTGCATCTCGGGCGAGTCGGCCTTGACGTAGTCGCGGTTCAGGTTGAAGTTCTGCGCCGTGGTGCGCCAGCCCATCTCGACCGGGCCGCGCTGGTTCGGGCGGTTCCACTTCTGGAAGCGCTCGTGGCCGTCGACATTGAAAACGGGGACGAACAGCAGCACCTGCTTGTCGAGGGCGCCCCGGGCCAGGCGGCCCTCGAGGATTTCGCGCAGCGCCAGGAAGCCGGCATCCTTGCCGTCGATCTCGCCGGCATGGATGCCGCCCTGGATCAGCGTCACCGGCAGGCCGGCCTTGCTTGCCGCCTGCGGGGTGAAGGCGCCGCTGGTGGTGGCCACCAGCGCCAGCATCGGGCGGTCTTCCGGCGTGCGGCCGAATTCGATGCATTTCACCGCTTTCGGATACGCCCTGGCAAACGCCGCGCACAGCTTGACGACTTCGTCGTAACGGCCCGTGGCCTGGAAGCCGGAACGCTCCGAGACGGTGGTCAGGTCAGGGGCGCTGTGGGCTGGCGCGGCGTGGGACAGCGGCATGGCGCCGAGCAGCGCAAGCAGTAACGCAGAACGAATCATCGATGTCACTCCGGCAGAAATGGTGAAGGCGAAAGGAAGAGGGGCAAAGCGGAAAATTATAGTCGCGTTTTCCCTTGCACAGGCGGCAGCTTGCCCGCTTTCGGCGCTATCGCCTGCGGGCGTATTGACACCCGGTGAAGTGGGAATACGGAACGCGCATGAAAAAGCGCCACCCGAAGGTGGCGCTTGCCGACATCCAGACCATGACGCGGCCGTGGCCGCGCCTGTCCTTAGCGTGGCTTGTTGTAGATCGCGATCTGGGAGACCGCCGAGCGCACCTGGTGCGGCGTTGCCAAGGCCATCGCCTGTGCCGAGGTACGGGCCGGGCAGGCACGGTTGGCGCGGTAGCTCAGTGCGGCCGACAACATCGCCTCGTTGGTGTCGCCCAGGTCGTGCGACAGGTCATCGGCCACCGAGCAGTTCGGGGCGATACCGTTGGCGTAGTCGCCGAAGCCCTTCGCGTTCACGCTCTGGAACTCGACCGAGAAATAGGTCGTGCCGCAGTTCGGGACCGGGGTGAAGCCATACGGCTTGCCGCAGGTGGTGGCGCCAATCACATTGACCTCGACATCGACGCCGCGCAGGCCGTTGATGATCGATTCGCTGGCCGAGCAGGTGCCCGAGGTGGTCAGCACCGTGACCTTGCTCAGGCCCAGATAAGGCAGCGGGGCGTTCTTGTCGACGGCATTCGCGCCGGTGCCATAGCCGTAGGGCTTCGACACGAAGCGGATGATTTCCGGCGTCTGGCGGGCTTCGATCTTGTTGTTGTACTGCAGGCGCGAGAACACCTTGTTCTCCGTCGTTGGGCCGGCAATCATGTACGACAGTTCGCCGGCAACGCCCAGCAGGCCGCCGCCGTTGTAGCGCAGGTCGAGGACGAGGTCGTTGATGCCCGCGTTGCGCAGGGTCGTGATCGACTCGATCAGCTGGCGCTCGGCTACCGCATTGTGGTTCTCGAAGCTCAGGTAACCCACCTTGCCGGTCGGGGTGTCGATGACGCGGGTGTACTTCACCGAGGACGCCGTCACGTCGGCCGCTTGCATCGACACGTTCAGGTCGACGCCGTTGCGCTTCAGGGTGAAGCTGTGCAGGCCGGATGCGCTCGGGAACAGGCCGGCATTGATCTTGTCGACCGTCGCGCCGTCGGAACCGTTGACGAAGTCGGCGCCGTCGACCACGGTCAGCTGGTCGCCACGGCGCAGGCCGGCGGCGGCGGCCGGCGAACCCGGCTCGACGATGGCCACGCGCCAGGTACGCGGTGCGCTCCCTCCGGCGCTGCTCCAGGTGATGCCATAGCCGAGTTCAATCCCGGAATTGCTCATCTTGTCCCACTCGTCCGATGGATAGGTGAAGTGGTACATGTCCTTGTCGTGGATCGGCGACATCAGCTTGTCGAAGTAGTCGACCGGATTGCTGAATTGCGACATCTGGAAGTCGGTCGGGATCTCGTTGTACCAGAGGTAGTACTGGTTCGACCAGGCGCGCAGGAAGGTCAGCTCGTCGCGCAGGCTGCCTTGGCGGTCCGGATATGGTTTGCCGGTGTAGGGATCGATGCCGGTGCGCGGCTTGGCGCAGCGGTTCCAGTAGGTGTCGAAAGCATCGCCCAGGGTGGAAAGGACCGGATCGGGACCTGCGTTCGAGTTAATCGGGGGATTGGTGACGTTGCCGGGTTCGCCGCCGCCACCGCCACAGGCGGCAAGCGTCAACGCGGCCGCGAGGCCAGTGCACATCAGGCGGAGCGAAGCGGTCAGTTGACCGCGTTGGGGTATCGACAATTTCATGAGCAATGTATCTAGGACAAGTTCGTGATGGAGGGAGAAGCCAGACCGCCCGCTTTGCAAAACGGTGCGTTTATTATTTGTTTTAAAATTTTTTCAACATAAATTATCCATGCTCTGAAGCAAAAACGCCAGAACCAGCTTACGGCCGGTCCTGGCGTGGTGCTTTATCGCCCAAAAAATGCTCAGGCGGCGCGGTTCAAGCCCTGCGGAGTGTGGAAAGCCGACAACAATTGGGCTTCCTTGGCTTTGGCCGCCTTCAGGTGGCGTTCCTTCACGTGGCCGTAGCCGCGGATGTCTTCCGGAATGCTGGCAATCGCCACCGCCTGCGCCAGGTTCTCGCTCGTCAGCTTCGGCAGCAGGCCGGCGACGGTGTCGCGGTACTGCTTGATGAGCGCGCGTTCGGTCTTGCGCTCTTCGCTGTAGCCGAAGATGTCGAAGGGGGTACCGCGCAGGCCTTTCAGCTTGGCCAGCAGGCCAAACGCACCCGTCATCCACGAACCGTATTCCTGCTTGATCGCGCGGCCTTCCTTGTCGTGCTTGGCCAGCAGCGGCGGCGCGAGGTGGTACTTGATCTTGATGTCGCCTTCGAACATGTTCGCGATCTTTTCCTTGAAGGCCGGATCGGTGTGCAGGCGCGCGACTTCGTACTCGTCCTTGTAGGCCATCAGCTTGTGGAAGTAGCGCGCGACGGCTTCGGTCAGGCGCGTGCCCTTGCCCAGCTTGGCTTCCTCAGCGCGCACCTGGTCCACGAACGACTTGTACTGCGCGGCGTAGGCGGCGTTCTGGTATGCACTCAAGAGTTCGACGCGGCGGTTGATGAGCTCGTCGAGCGTCTGCGTGCGCTTGAACTCGACTACCTTGGCCGGGGTCGTCACCTTCTTCACCGCTGCCAGGTCGTGCGCCGCGGTGCGGCCCCAGTTAAACGCGGCCTTGTTGAACGGTACCGATACGCCGTTGAGTTCGATCGCGCGCATCAGCGAGCTTTCCAGCAGCGGCACGCGGCCCTTCTGGAAGGCATAGCCGAGCATGAACATGTTGGTGGCGATCGCGTCGCCCATCAGGGCGGTGGCCATCTGGCCGGCATCGACGAAGTCGACATTGTCCGCGCCGCAGGCCAGCTGGATGGCGCCCTTCGAGCCCTCGGCCGGGAATTGCCAGTCGGGGTTCTTGACGAAGGCGGCGGTAGTCGAGCCGGTGTTGTTCACCGCGGCCCAGGTACGGCCTTCGCCCATGCGGCTCAAGGCATCGCGGCTGGCGGTGACGATCTGGTCGCAACCGATGACGAGGTCCGCGCTGCCGGTGCCGACGCGGGTCGAGTGCAGGTCCGTCTGCTTCTGCGCCAGGCGCACGTGCGACATCACCGGACCGCCCTTCTGGGCCAGGCCGGATTGATCGAGCACGATCGCGCCCTTGCCTTCGACGTGGGCCGCCATCGCGAGGATCTGGCCGACGGTCACGACACCGGTGCCGCCGACGCCGGCGACCAGGATGCCGAAGGGCGCATCGATGCCTGGGACGGCGGGCGCGGGCAGGACTGGCGGTGCACTATCCGTACCGCTAGCCGCTTTCTTTGGCTTTTTCAGGCCGCCGCCTTCGACCGTCACGAACGATGGGCAGAAGCCGGAGACGCAACTGAAATCCTTGTTGCAGGACGACTGGTTGATCTGGCGCTTGCGGCCCAGTTCCGTTTCCAGCGGCTCGACCGACAGGCAGTTCGACTGCACCGAGCAATCGCCGCAGCCTTCGCAGACGGCTTCGTTGATCACGGCGCGTTTTGCAGGGTCGGGGAATTCACCTTTCTTGCGGCGGCGGCGCTTCTCGGAGGCGCAGGTCTGGTCGTAGATCATGGCCGACACGCCTGGCATCTCGCGCAGCTCTTTTTGCACGTCCATCAGTTCGGAACGGTGGCGCACGGTCACGCCTTCGGCCCAGGCATAGTCGCTCGGGTATTTATCGGGCTCGTCGGTGACGACGATGATGGGTTTCACGCCTTCGGCGGCGATCTGGCGCGTGATCATGCCCGGATCGAGCGGACCGTCGACGTTCTGGCCGCCGGTCATCGCGACCGCGTCGTTGTAGAGAATCTTGTAGGTGATGTTCACCTTGGCCGCGACGGCGGCGCGGATCGCCAGGATGCCCGAGTGGAAGTAGGTTCCGTCACCCAGATTCTGGAAGACGTGATTCTCCTTGGTGAACGGCGCCTGGCCGATCCAGGTCGCGCCTTCCGCGCCCATGTGCGTGAAAGTGTCGGTCTCGCGGTCCATCCACAGCACCATGTAGTGGCAGCCGATGCCGGCCATGGCACGCGAGCCTTCCGGCACTTTCGTCGACGAGTTGTGCGGGCAGCCCGAGCAGAAGTAGGGAATGCGGTCGGTTTGCGGATTGGCCTTGGCTGGAATGTTCTTCAGTACCAGCTCTTTCGCTTCCAGGTAGGCGATGCGCTCTTTCACGCGTTGCTCGACCGGGTGGCCGGCGCAGTAGTGGGAGATGCGCGAAGCAATCGCCCGCGCGATCTGGGCCGGGCTCAGCTCATACGTCGCCGGCAGCAGCCAGTCGCCATGGCCCTTGCGGTCCTTGTTGCTCCACTCGCCGGTGTCGTCGAATTTACCCACCACGCGCGGACGCTCGCTGTCCGGCAGGTTGTACAGCGCTTCCTTCAGTGCGTATTCCAGCACTTGCCGCTTCTCTTCGATGACCAGGATCTCGTCCAGGCCGCGCGCGAATTCGTGCACGCCTTCGGACTCGAGCGGCCAGGTCATGCCGATCTTGTACAGGCGCAGGCCGATGTCGGCCGCTGCCTGCTCGTCGATGCCGAGGTCGGCCAGCGCCTGGCGCGTGTCGACATAGCTTTTACCGGCGGTGATGATGCCGATCTTTGGTGCCGGGCTGTCCCAGATAATCTGGTTCAGTTTATTCGCACGCGCATAGGCCAGCGCCGCATACCACTTGTGGTTGTTCATCCGCACTTCCTGGTCCAGCACGGCGTCCGGCCAGCGGATGTTCAGGCCGCCCTCGGGCAGTTCGAAGTCGGTCGGCAGCTCGATCTGGACGCGGTCCGGGTCGAGGTCGACCACGGCGCCCGATTCGATGACGTCGGTGACACATTTCATCGACACCCACAGGCCCGTGTAGCGGCTCATGGCCCAGGCGTGCAGGCCGTAGTCGATGTACTCCTGCACCGAGGAGGGGTACAGCACCGGGATGCCGCAGGCGGTCAGGATGTGGTCGGACTGGTGCGCGGTGGACGAGGATTTGGCCGCATGGTCGTCGCCGGCCAGCAGCAGCACGCCGCCGTGCCTGGCGGAGCCGGCGTTGTTACCGTGTTTGAACACGTCGCCGCAGCGGTCCACGCCCGGGCCCTTGCCATACCACATGGCAAACACGCCATCGTAATTGGCGTCCTTGTAGAGATTCGTTTGCTGGGTGCCCCAGACGGCGGTCGCCGCCAGGTCTTCGTTCATGCCCGGGTGGAATTTGACATGGTGGGCATCCAGGTGCTTCTTCGCCTTCATCGCGGTCTGGTCGACAGCGGTGACGGGCGAGCCGCGGTAGCCGGTGATGTAGCCGGCGGTATTCAGGCCGGCTTTCAGGTCGCGCTCGCGCTGCAGCATCGGCAGGCGGATCAGGGCTTGCGTGCCGGTCATGAAGGCGCGGCCGCGCTCGAGTGTCCACTTGTCGTCGAGCGTGATTTCGTGGTTCGGCTGTGACGGCTGCAGCTGGGAGCGGTCGAGGGGGGCGTTCATTGGTCAATCTCCGTTGTGTTGTGCCGGACGCAAGGCGGCAGCGATCGGGCCGGGCTGGCCGGGATGTCGCTGCAGCGTTCCTGATGCGTCCTTCGGGTTGCGGCGCGCTTGTTGTTGTTGGTCGCGCCGCGACGGAGATGTCTCCTCCGTGGGTGGCGACAGTATAGTCTTGTGCCCCCGGCATTAAATATCAATCAATTCCCCCCGCCGCGCCAGTTGCGCAATAAAATTGCGGTTCTAGTCAGTCGAAGGGAAATAAATGTCAAAGATCGAGTTGGATAAAACGGACCGCAAAATCCTGGAGATTCTGCAGGCCGATGGCCGCCTGTCGAACCAGGATGTGGCCGAGCGCGTGAACCTGTCGCCCTCGCCCTGCCTGCGCCGCATCAAGCGCCTCGAGGAAGCCGGCGTGATTCGCCAGTACGTGGCGCTGGTCGACCCGGACAAGATCGGCCTGGGCTTGCTGGCCTATGTAAATGTGCGCTTGGAAAAGCACAGCGAAGGGCCAGCCAATTCGCGCGTGCCGGCGACCTCGCCGCGTTTCGAATTCGCGCAGGCGGTGGCGGCCTGGCCGGAAGTGGTGGCCTGCTATGCGATGACGGGCGAGATGGATTTCCTGCTGCGCGTGCACGTGGAGGACATGGACCATTTCTCGCGCTTCATGATGGCCACCCTGCTGCGCCACCCGTCGGTGCTGGACGTGAAGTCGAGCTTTGCGCTGCAGCGGATCAAGGAGACGACGGCGCTGCCGATCGGGGAGACGCCGGCACGGTGATGCGCCCTGCCGTGCCTTGCGTAGGGTAGGCGGCTCTATCGAGAGCGCCGCGCATGGCAGGCGTGTGCGCCGCCTACGCGTTCAACCGGCTCCGGAAACCTCGCATCGTTTCGAGCGTGGTGTGAACGCGCAGGCGGCATGACGTGCGCGTATGCGCGAACGAACGGGTGGAGCCGCCTACCCTACGCCTCGCGAAGGATCAGGCGTGATGTGAACGCGCAGGCGGCATTGCGTGCGCGCGTGCGCGAACGAACGGGTGGAGCCGCCTACCCTACCGTTTGCGCGGCATGAACCATTTCACGGCTGCGCGCGCATTCGCCTTGACCGTGTAATCGATCACGGCGAACTGTTCCTCGAGCGCTTCGCGCATCACGCTGCCGGGGCTGGGCGGCGGCAGGTGCAGGTAGGCGTCGGCTTCGCCATATTCGCGCTTGATCTCCATGCCGGCCTTTTTGGCGATGTGCATCATCGTGCGGTTGCTGGTGAGGCATTGCATATACAGGGTGTCGACATCCGAATTGCGGCAGTGGATGGCGGCGCGCTGGAACAGCTTGCTTCCAACGCCCTGCCCCCGCGCCGACTTCGATACCGAGACGCCGAACTCGGCCACGCGGCCCTTGCTGGTGTTGGCCTCGCGTCCCGGGGCGACCGGGGCAAAGGCAAGATGGCCGACGCCAACCAGCTGGAAGAAACGGTTCACCACGCCAAAGACGATGTCGCGCGAAAAATCGATGCTGTCGACATAGGCGTGGATCTGCGCGTCCGGCAGCACCGTGCCGAAGCGCAGCAGGCGGTCATCCGCGTCGAGGGCAAGGAAGTGCCTGAGCATGCGGCGGCGATCGCGCCGGCCCAGGGCCTTGACCAGTACGGCCGGGCGCTCGGTGGCACCAAACAGGCTGGCGAACCAGTGCATCAGCGCGTTCTTGCGTGGCGGCTCGGGGGGCGTGGCGGGTGTGACAGGGAGTTTGTCGGGCATCGCCGATTCCGTATTGTGCAGTGCAACATATGTCCATTGTAGCGGATTCGCCGCCTGCCTTGCCTGGCGATTCCTCCCGTGCTCAACCAGGCACGGCCACTGCCTGGCTCGTCCATTGCGCATGTTCGCTGATGACGAAGGTGCCCTTGCCCGCCTGCTTCGCCGCGTACATCGCCTTGTCGGCATCGGCCAGCAAGGCGGCGGCACCGGCCTCGAGCCCCCGGCGGCCGCGCGCCGCGGCGATGCCGATACTGGCCGAAATCGATACCGGGTTGCCGTCGGCTTCCGGGATGCCCTCGATCTGCTCGAGCACCGGGCGCGCGATGCGCAGGGCGCCCTCGCGCGCACCGACGCCTTCGAGCATGACGACGAATTCGTCGCCGCCGAGTCTCGCCAGCACGTCCTCGGCGCGCAGCACTTTCTGCACCCGGCGCGCCACCAGTTGCAGCACCAGGTCGCCGGTGGCATGGCCCCAGGTGTCGTTGACGCCTTTGAAACCGTCGAGGTCGATGAACATCGCCACTACCACGCTGTCGCGCCGCGCCGCGCGCACCAGCGCCAGCTCCAGCAGGCGCGTCAGCTGGCCATAATTCACCAGTCCGGTCAGGCTGTCGTGCTGGGCCAGGCGCGCCAGCTTGGCCGTTTGCTCCTCGAGCTCGGCGGTACGCTCGGCCACGCGGTGTTCGAGGGTGTCGTTGGCCGCCTGCAGGCGGTGGTTGACGTCGTTGATGATGCGGTAGCTGCGGCGCAGGCGCCAGCCGACCCAGGCGAGCAGGCCCAGCAGCAGGATCGAATAGGCGAACAGGAAGCCGCGGTAGCGCTGGCGCTCGAGCACCTCGACCTGGAACGAGCGGTCCAGTTCGCGTCCGAGGCGGGTCATCGCCTCGCCAGTGCCGAGCGCGGCGATCTGCGCCTCGACCTCGTTCTCGCGCGGGCGGTTGGCCAGGATGGTGCGGGTGTCGCGCGCCGGGGCGTCGATCTGGTTCGCCACCGCCAGCGAAAAGCGTCCTTTTTGCGCTTCGACCCGGGCCAGGTTGCCTTCGATGCGCTGGGCCAGCGCGGGGGACGGCGCCAGGTTGTAGCGCAGCGTGTCGGCCAGCAGGTCGTTCAGCAACGCGTCCAGGCGCACGACGACGCGGCCCGGCGCCAGCGCGCCCTCGATGCCGCCGAGTTCCGTCTTGAGGTCGACCAGCGCCGGCGGCAACGACAGCAAAGGCCGCGCGCAGCGGCGGGTTCAGCACGCGAAAGCGCGCCGCCAGTTCGGCCTTGGCGCGCAGCGATTCGCTCAAGGCCGCATGCGCATGGCGCGCGGCGCGCCCGCGGGTCATGGGCAGGGCTTCGGCCAGGCGGGCGCTCAGTTCGTTCATTTGCGCGACGGGGCGACCAGGCGGGCATCGGCCATGCCGCTGCCGATGTGGGCGCGCAGCAGATTGGCATCCCATTCGGCGTCGAGCTGCTGCAGTTCGTGCAGGTCGAACATGACACGGTTCTGGGTGTCGACGTCGACGCCGGTCGTGCGGGTGTAGAGAAAGGCGAGCAGGCCCACCAGGGCCAGCGCCGCCGCCACGCCCCAGCGCAGGCGTTGCCGTGGGTTCATTCGCTCGAGGCTGCGTATCCCCACCGCAAACCACCTGTCCATCCGCTGCCACATTCTGCTCATAGTCCAATGAGCATAACAAAACCGCCGCGCGCTTCGCGCACGCGGTACTTCTTGTAACAATTAATTTACATTGGTGCAAGTGCGGCTGGCCTTGGCGCGCAGTCTTGTCAGGATCAAGCCTGCGGCCAGAGCCGCGCGAAGATCCAGGCGTTCATCGCCGCATTGAAGGCGGCATGCGCGACGATCGCCGGCAGCAGCGAGCCCGATGCGCGCCGCAGCCACGCAAAACCCAGCGCCAGCAGGAACATCTGGCCAACCCAGAGCGCGGCCGAGGCGCCCTGCAGCACGGGGCCGGCCGCGCTCAGAACGATGCCGTGGTGGCACAGGTGAACGATGGCGAAGAGCGCAGCTTCGAGCAGGGTGGCGCGCCTGGCGCCGTGGCGGTCTTCCAGCACCTTCTGCAGGAAGCCGCGATAAAAGATCTCTTCGCCAATCGGGCTGAACAGGCAGGCGGCGATGGTGAAGGTCAGGTGCAGGCGCAGGGGGCTCCAGCCACTTGTCGGCTGCAGCTGGTAATTGTGCGCGATGCTGACAAAGGGGTGGCCGGGCCCGGCACCGTAGAGCATCGACCCCAGCCAGAAGCAGGCGCTCGCGGCCAGGACGCCCAGCAGCAATCCAGGCAGCAGCCAGCCCGGGTGGCGGGGACGGCACAGGCCGATCTGGCGGCGGCTGGCGCGGTCGAGGACGATCCGGGCAGCGCCGCCATCGCGATGCACATCACCATGAAGAGGGCGCGCCAGGCGGCCGGGCCGAACATCGCCGCAGCGCGGGCCGCGGTGGAGGCGAGTACGAACGCCGTTGTCAGCCCGACGATGCCGAAGGGGACGCTGCGCCAGCCGGGCTTGACCTCGATCGGATGCATGTTCCTGCCCTGATGCGTTAAAAACTTGACTATACGAAAGACCGGAGACGGCGTCCAGCCACGGCGCATAAGGGGGCGGCGCCGCTGCTATTCGATGCTGCCGGCGCCGGTGGTGCTGTAGACCCAGCGCGAGACGGCGTTCACGCGTTCGCGGTGCACCGCTTCCGGGATGCGCTCCCTGTTCTCGGCATGGCGCGCCGCGACTTCGCCGGCGTTGACGGCGCGCGCCGCAGCAAGCGCGCCGAGCAGGTAGGGCCGCTGCGGATACGGCGCGCTGCGCATGGCGTGGGTCTCATCGCCGCGTCCGCGCGCATCGCACTCGGCCGCCAGCAGCATGTCGGCAAAGCGCTCGGGTTTACGGAAGGCGTCGCAGCGCTCGAACAGGGTGACGATGGTGTTTGGACGCAGCTCGCGCGCGCGGCTGACGTTGCCGTGTTCGCGCGCGGTGATCAAGGCCAGGTCGCGGCAATCGTTGGGCACCTTCAGGCGCCGGCAGACGGCAGTGATGAGTCTGGCGCCCATGCCCTCGTGGCCATGGTGAGCCGGCCAGTTGTCGGACGGTGTGATGCCCTTGCCGAGGTCGTGCATGAGCGCGGCGAAGCGCACCGCCAGCGTGTGGCCCTGTTCGGCCGCGTAATCGATCACCAGCATCATGTGGACACCCGTGTCCACTTCCGGATGGTGCTTCGGCGGCTGCGGCACGCCCCATAAGGCGTCGAGCTCGGGCAGGATGCGCGCCAGCGCGCCGCAGTCGCGCAGCACGGCCAGCATCCGCGACGGACGCCCTTCCATCAGGCCACGTGCAAGCTCCTGCCAGACGCGCTCGGGCACGAGGGCATCGACTTCGCCCGCTTCGACCATCTGCCGCATCAAGGCGAGGGTGTCATCGGCGACGCGAAAGTCGGGGAAACGCGCGGCAAAACGGGCCAGGCGCAGGATGCGCACCGGGTCTTCGGCGAAGGCGTCCGACACATGGCGGAACACGCGCGCTGCGAGGTCGCGCTGGCCGCCATACGGGTCGACGATGGTGCCGTCCTCGCCGCGCGCCATCGCATTGATGGTCAGGTCGCGCCGTATCAGGTCCTGTTCCAGCGTGACGTCGGGCGCGGTGTGGAAGACGAAGCCGTGGTAGCCCGCCGCGGTCTTGCGTTCGGTGCGCGCGAGCGCGTATTCCTCCTGCGTGTCCGGGTGCAGAAACACGGGAAAATCCTTGCCGACCGGGCGGAAGCCCGCGGACAGCATCTGATCGGGCGTGGCGCCGACGACGACGTGGTCGCGGTCCTGGACCGGCAGCCCGAGTAGCTCGTCGCGCACGGCGCCGCCGACGACGTAACTGCGCATCGCCATCAGCCCGGCAGTTCGCTGTCGTGCAGCGGCGTCGCGTCGGTCTCCGCCATCGCCTCTTCCACCCAGCGCGCCACCGCCGGATGGGCCAGCATGCGGTCGCAATAGGCCTGCAGCGCCGGCGCCAGCGCCACGCCGTAGGTCCTGAAGCGCATCACGACCGGTGCATAAAAGGCGTCGGCGATGGAAAAATCGCCGAACAGGAAGCCGCGGTGGCCGAAGCGCGCCAGGCACTCTTCCCAGATCTCGCAGATGCGGCCGATGTCGGCCTGGGCGCCGGGCGTGCGTCCGCGGCCCGGCAGGCGTGCCTGGATGTTCATCGACATGTCGTTGCGCAGGGCCCCGAAGCCCGAGTGCATCTCGGCGACCACGGAACGTGCCAGCGCGCGCGCGGCCACGTCCTGCGGCCACAGGTGTTTATCCGGGAACTGTTCGGCCAGGTATTCGCAGATGGCGAGACTGTCCCAGACCGTCATCTCGCCGGCCAGCAGCACCGGCACCCGGCCCGCGTGCGAATAGCGCGCGATGTTGGCGGCGGTGTCGGGCTGGTCGAGCAGCACGCGCACTTCGGTGAACGGAATGTTGAAGGCAACGGCCGCCACCCAGGGCCGCATCGACCACGACGAGACATTCTTGTTGCCGATGACGAGCGTGAGGCCGGGCTTGCGCGCCTGTTCCAGCGTGTTCGAGAGGGTCGGGTCGAGTTCCGTGGTCTGCATGGCTTTCCTGGTTGAGATGCCGCCCGCGCGCTGGGGGCGCGGGCCGGCCGGTTAAGGTAAAACAGCAAATGGGGAGCAGAAGCTCAGCGCCCGGCGCGGGTGCGCAGGCGATCGAGCGGTTCGCCCTGCGCCAGGTAATGCGGCGCCACCGCTTCCAGCGGGGTGAGCTTGATTCCCAGCGAGGCCGCTGTCAAGTCCCCGATGGCGGGGTCGAGCACGTTGTCGACCTTCATCGAGTCGAGGTTGTCGCGCGTGAGCAGCGGTTCTCCCGGCAGCAGCTCGAAGAGGGCCGCCTGCAGGCGCGCCAGCGGCGGCGGCAGCTCGACGACCTTGCGTTCGCAGCCCGCATAGCGCCCGGCCAGGCGCACGAGTTCAGCCAGCGTGTAGATGTTCGGCCCGCCCAGCTGGTAGACCGGTGGCGCGTGTGGTCGTCGCGCAAGGCGTGCAGGAAGGCCGTGGTGACGTCCCCACGTACACCGGCTGGAATACCGCCGAGGCACCCGCCAGCGGCACGACCGGCAGGTGGCGCTGGAGTTTGGCGAACATCGTCAGGAAATGGTCCCCGGGCCGAACACGACCGAGGGCCGGAAGATCGTCGCGGCCACCTCCGGGCGGCTGCGCGCGGCCAGTTCGCCGTCGGCCTTGGAGCGCGCGTACATCGACGGCCCCTGCGCGTTCGCCCCCAGCGCGCTCATGTGCAGGTAGCGCGGCACGCCGGCCGCGAAGCAGGCATCGACGATGCGCCGCGGCAGGTCGACGTGGGCGCGCCGGAATTCGGCGCCATAGGGCTGGCCGCGGCCGCCGTGCAGCACGCCGACCAGGTTGATCGCGGCCGTGCGCCCGGCCAGCAGGGTGCGCAGCGTGGCGCCGTCGTGAATGTCGGCTTCGACCACGTCGACCCCTGGCAGCATCGTGAGGTGGCGCACGCGCGCCTCGTGGCGCGTCGGCACCGGGGGTGGGAATACCCTCCTGCGCCAGCAGCGCCACCAGGTGGCCGCCGATGAAACCGGAACCGCCGAATACCACCACTTGCGGATCACGCATGGGTTCCTCGCCAGGGTCGACAATGGAAAATCAAGGCAGGCCGCTGCTGGCGCCGCGCGGCGCGATCGTGCCCGTGCGCGCCTTGAGCGATTGCGGCCGCCGTTCGAACAGTGCAGCGTAGTTGGTAGCGTTCGACATCACATTGCGTACATAGGTTCGGGTTTCCGAATACGGGATCGATTCGACGAACACCGCCCCTTCCATCGGCGCTTCGAGCAGGCCGCGCCAGGTGCGCGAGCGGGACCGGGCCGGCGTTGTAGGCGGCGGTGGCCAGCACCTGCGAGCCGCCGGCGTTTTCCAGCACCATGTTCATGTAATTGGTGCCGAGGGTGATGTTGGTGCGCACGTCATGCAGCATGCTGTGGACGAAGTCGCCCAGGCCGATTTTCGCTGCCACCCACTTGCCGGTGGCCGGCATCACCTGCATCAGGCCGGCCGCGCCGACGCCCGAGCGGGCTTCGCTGATGAAGCGCGATTCCTGGCGGATCAGGCCGTAGACCCAGGCCGCATCGAGCGACAGGTTGCGCGCGGTCGGCTGCAGGATCTCGTTGTGCGGCGCCGGGAAACGCTGGCTGTAGTCGAATTCAGTGCGCGTGCGCAGCGAAGTTTCGACCATCCGCTCGAGCAGCTCGTTGCGGCGCGCGTACTCGGCCGCGGCCAGCAGCTGGCGCTCGGACAGCGAACGCAGGGCCCAGTTCCACTCGCGGTTGCCTTCGGGGCGCAGCCGCAGCTGGTAGAACTTCATGGCCTGGCGCATGGCCGGCAGCGCTGCGACCGCATTGATTTCGGCCTGGGTGGGCGGCGCGGCGGCCGGGGGAATCGTCACCAGCTCGCCCAGCTCTTCCATCGCCAGCTGGCCATAAAAATTGTTCTGGGTGGCGACGCGACGGAACAAAGCCTCGCCCTCCCTCGCGCCGCCCTTGCGCCACGTGGGCGCGCCCGAGCCAGTAGACCCAGCCGGACTCGTCGCGCAATGGCGTCGGCATCGATTCGATCGTGGCCGCCACGGTACGCCAGTCGCCGCGGCGCAGCGCCATGCGGGTTTTCCATTCGCGCTGGAAGTTCGTCAGCGGCGCGCCTTCGGCCCGCTGCCAGTAATCGTGGGCTTCGGGAGAAAGCGTGATCGAGGCGGCCAGCGCCACGTTGGCCCAGCCGATCGCGCGTTCCTCGGCCGTGAGCTTGTCGCTGTTCTTGTTGAGGGCGACGCTGGCCAGCCTGAGGCTGGTACGGGCCATGCGGCCGAGCGCGACCAGGTAGATTTCGCGCTCGGCGCGCGTGGTGCCGATGCCGCGCGCCATCGCCACCGCCGGCACGTCGACGGCCTGGGCCGCGCGGGTGTCGGAGGCGCCCAGCAACAGGGCAATGCGGCGCGACGGCCCGGTGGCGCCCATCTCGCCGGCCAGGCGCAGTTGCGCCAGTAATTCTTCCCGGCTGAGCTGGCCCGTTTGCGCCAGCTGCGCCATCAGGGCGGCGCAGGCTTCACCATAGGCCGGTGGATTGACCAGCAAGCCGCGCGCTTCAGGCGCGACGCGCTCGCCGCGCATGGCACGCGCCAGCAAGGCATAGCAGCGTACCTGCAGGTCGTCGCCGCGGTTGACGAGCGCCAGCTCGCGCTCGAAATTGCTCCAGTCGCGCTGGCGGCCCAGTTCGAGCAACCAGTCAAGGCGCAGGCGTTCCGCCACCGCGCTGCCCTCGTGGCGGCGCAGCAGCGCGCGGATTTCCTCGGCGCCGGCCTCGCGCAGGCGCGGTTTGAGACGATAATAGTCGACATACGCGGCCAGCACGTAATTCGGCAGGCGCGATGCCAGCGCGTTGGCGCGGGCGCTGTCGTTCTGGCGCGCGGCTTCGCGCAACAGCAGGAAGTTGTCGTCGTCGGCGCTGGAGGCATTCATCGCGGGCGGCAGGCCGGGCGCGGCAGGCACCGTGGCGGCACCGGGTACGGGCGGAATGGTCGACGGAGCGGTGGCGGCCGGCGCGGCAGGCCGGAAGACAGGCGCCGGCGGTGGTGCCTCGGCCAGGACAGCGGCGTTGGAAGCAGCCAGGACTGCGCCGGCGAATAATTTCCACGGAAACTTCAACACAGCAATTACACCCTTCATTGGATCATGACCGGCGAATCAAGAATACCATGCGCATCCGTTGCGCAACCGTGGCAGGCCTCTGGCGTAGCGGGGCTCCCGGACGGCGCGCCGGAAGCGCCATCCACCCATAGCGTCGCACAGGCAGGCCCCGCGCAATCGCGCGATCAGCAGGGTAAAGGCGGCGATGGTGCAGGAACGCAACAACTTCACGACAGCGCAGCGGCACAGGACGCGAAAGCGGCCAAGGCGGCACTGCGCAAAGCGCTCAAGGCAGGCCGCGCCGCGCTCGACGACGCGGATAAAGCCGCACACGATGCCCGCATCGGCGCGCAGGTGCTGGCCTGGTGGCGCCGCACCCGTCCGCCGCTATTGGCCGTCTACTGGCCCCTGAGCGGCGAGCCGGACTTGATGGAAGCTTACCGGGCGCTGGCAGCCGAGGGCGCCGCGTTGGCGCTGCCGGTGGTGGTGGAGCGCCATGCGCCGCTGGCGTTTGCCGAATGGCTCCCCGGGGAAGCGATGGCGCTCGATCCGCTCGGGGTGACGGTGCCGGCGCAGCTGCGCCTTGTCGCGCGTCCACCGGCGCTGCTGGTGCCCTGCCTCGGCTACAACGAACACGGCTACCGGCTCGGCTATGGCGGCGGCTTCTATGACCGCACGCTGGCGGGCGGCGTTCGTCCGGCAACGCTGGGCGTGGCCTATGCTTGCCAGCTGGCGGCATTCGATGCCGACGTCCACGATGTGCCGCTCGACCTGATCGTCACCGAGGATAGCGCGCTCGAATGACAGGATGATGAAGGCGTAAAAAAAACCGGCAACGCGTTTGCGCTGCCGGTTTTTCCATGCCCGCGCCTGCTTTAGCGGCTGGCGAGGCGCTGCCAGATCGCCGTGGTGGCGGCGGCCTGGTTCATGCTGTAGAAGTGCAGGCCCGGCGCGCCGCCGGCCATCAGGCGCTCGCACAGGTTCGTGACCACGTCGAGACCGAATGCCTTGATCGATGCGCTGTCGTCGCCGAAACTGGCCAGTTTCAGGCGTACCCAGCGCGGAATCTCGGCGCCGCACATGTCGGAAAAGCGCGACAACTGCATGTAGTTGGTGATCGGCATGATGCCGGCGACGACAGGCACGTCGATGCCGAGCTTGCGCGCATTGTCGACGAACTGGAAATAGGCGTCGGCGTTATAGAAATACTGGGTGATGGCGCCATTCGCGCCGGCCCCGATCTTGCGCGCGAAGTTCTGCAAGTCGTCCTGGGGCGACCGGGCTTGCGGGTGCATTTCCGGATACGCCGCCACTTCGATATGGAACCAGTCGCCGGTTTCACCCCGGATGAACTCGACCAGTTCATTCGCGTAGCGCAGCTCGCCCGCCCCGCCATAGCCGCTTGGCAAATCGCCGCGCAGGGCCACCAGGCGGCGGATGCCCTTGTCCTGGAACTGCTTCAGGATGGTGCGGATGGAATCGCGCGTGGCACCGATGCAGGACAGGTGGGGAGCGGCCAGGTGGCCGTCGGCCATGATGTCGAGCACCGTGTCGAGCGTGCCCTGCTGGGTGGAGCCGCCGGCGCCGAAGGTGACCGAAAAATATTTCGGATTCAGTTCCGCCAGTTGGCGCCGGGTGGCGCGCAGCTTGTCCGCGCCCTCGGGCGTTTTCGGCGGAAAAAACTCGATGCTGAAATTATGCGTGTCCATCGTCTTTGAGGAGCAAGGTGGAAAGCGCCCACGAAATCACGCTGTACAGGATCGCCGCCAGGAAGGCTGACCAGAAACCATCGACATGGAAGCCATCGATCCAGCTCGCCACCACCCAGAACAGGACGGCATTGATGACCAGGATGAACAGCCCCATCGACAGCAGCGTGACAGGCAAGGTCAACAATACCAGCAGGGGCCGGATCAGCGTATTGACCAGGCCCAGCACGAGTGCCGCGACCAGGGCGGTGACGAGGTTGTCGACGACGACGGAATGCATCAGGTAAGGCAGGGCCATCAGCGCGGCGGCGTTGATCAGCCAGGTCAGGAGCAGGCGCATGTGCAGCTTTCGTGTGCGTTTTCTTGTTGTTGGGTACGGTCAGGGCGCACGCGGCGCCCTGCCGTGCTGGCGATGAGTTGCCGAAGGCGTCCCCGGCAGCGGCGAAGCCGGCCGGGGACGCGCTAAGTACTCGACCGGAAATTAACGTGAATTTTGACAAACAGAACCGGACGTGCCGGTTCGGATGCGGTGCAAGGCGGCGAGCGCGCCAAGGCGGCGCGCCGCAGTGCGAGCACTGCCCCGCAAGCGGACGCGAGCCAACGCAGCAACGCGCCGGTTCTGGCAGCCAAAAACACGTTTATTTCTCGGCGAGTACTTACACCTTACCGATCAATAACGGTAGTGATCCGGCTTGTACGGACCTTCCTGCTTCACCGAGATGTAGGCAGCCTGTTCTTCGGTCAGGGTGGTCAGTTGCGCGTTCAGCTTCTTCAGCTGCAGGCGTGCAACCTTTTCGTCCAGGTGCTTTGGCAGCGTGTAGACGCCGACCGGGTACTGCTCGGTATTGGCGAACAGTTCGATCTGGGCGATGGTCTGGTTCGCGAACGACGAGCTCATCACGTACGACGGGTGGCCGGTACCGCAGCCGAGGTTCACCAGGCGGCCTTCGGCCAGCAGGATGATGCGGCGGCCCGACGGGAAGATCACGTGGTCGACTTGCGGCTTGATGTTTTCCCACTCGTACTTCTTGAGCGCCGCGACTTCGATTTCGTTGTCGAAGTGACCGATGTTGCAGACAATCGCCTGGTCCTTCATCTTGAGCATGTGCTCTTCGGTGATGACATGGTAGTTGCCGGTGCAGGTGACGAAAATGTCGCCGTGTTCGGCAGCATAGTCCATCGTCACGACGCGGTAGCCTTCCATCGCGGCCTGCAGCGCGCAGATCGGGTCGATTTCGGTGACCCAGACTTGCGCCGACAGGGCGCGCATCGCTTGCGCCGAACCTTTACCGACGTCACCGTAACCGGCGATGACGGCGACTTTGCCGGCGATCATGACGTCAGTGGCGCGCTTGATGCCGTCGACCAGCGACTCGCGGCAACCGTACAGGTTGTCGAACTTCGACTTGGTGACGGAATCATTGACGTTGATTGCCGGGAAGGCGAGTTTGCCTTCCTGGTGCATCTGGTACAGGCGGTGCACGCCGGTGGTGGTTTCCTCGGTCACGCCCTTGATACATGGCAGGCGCTTCGAGTACCACTGCGGGTCGGTCGCGAGGCGGCCCTTGATGGCATTGAACAGGCAGATTTCTTCTTCCGAACCCGGGTTGGCCAGGACGGAGATATCCTTCTCGGCGCGCGTGCCCAGGTGCAGCAGCAGCGTGGCATCGCCGCCATCGTCGAGGATCATGTTGGCGTGCTTGTCGCCCGGCCATTCGAAGATGCGGTGGGTGTATTCCCAGTATTCGTCCAGCGTTTCGCCCTTGATGGCGAACACCGGCGTACCGACCGAAGCGATGGCGGCGGCGGCGTGGTCCTGGGTCGAATAGATGTTGCACGAGGCCCAGCGCACTTGCGCGCCGAGGGCTTCCAGCGTGCGGATCAGCACGGCGGTCTGGATGGTCATGTGCAGCGAACCGGCAATGCGCGCGCCCTTCAGGGGCTGGGTGGCGGCATATTCTTCGCGGATTGCCATCAGGCCCGGCATCTCGGTTTCGGCGATGCGGATTTCCTTCTCGCCCCAGGAGGCCAGGGAGATGTCGGCAACGAGGAAGTCTTGGGTTTGTTTCAGTACGGCGCTCATCACGCCCTCCTTTCAATTGAAAAAAGTAACGTGAGCGCGGTTGCTGGATATCCGAGCCTGGCGAAAAGGAATCTTTTCGTCGCAACGCTCCTCGGAACGGGGTAGTTTAGCACGTCTGCGCGGCGGTGTTGGTCGCCGGGTCTTTTCACGATGCGGTGGTGTGTGCGCTTGCAACAAAGCTTCAACGGCCACGCATCGTAGGGTGGGCTCCGCCCACGCGGTATGGACGCATGCATACCGCCAGTGTCGCAGCGCAAGAAACCTCAAGCATTGAGTTCGACATCAGGAATGCCGTGATCGCTGCTTCGATCACTATCCCGATAGTCATCGGCCGCATACCCGCGTGGGCGGAGCCCACCCTACAACTGCGAGCATCGACCCTCGTGGCCAATGCCCACTTTTACTACATTACGACAGGCCCGCTTCGGCGCGCAGCAGCGCGGCCTTGTCGGTGCGCTCCCACGTAAACTCCGGCTCTTCGCGGCCGAAGTGGCCGTAGGCGGCCGACTTGGCGTAGATCGGCCGCAGCAGGTCGAGCATCTGGACGATGCCTTTCGGGCGCAGGTCGAAATGTTCCATCACCAGCTGGGCGATTTTCTCGTCGGAGATGACGCCGGTGCCTTCGGTATAGACCGTGATGTTGATCGGACGCGCGACGCCGATGGCATAGCTGACCTGCACCTGGCACTGGCGCGCCAGGCCGGCAGCGACGATGTTCTTGGCGACATAGCGTGCGGCATAGGCGGCCGAACGGTCTACCTTGGAAGGGTCCTTGCCCGAGAAGGCGCCGCCGCCGTGCGGGGCTGCGCCGCCGTAGGTATCGACGATGATCTTGCGGCCGGTCAGGCCGCAGTCGCCCTGCGGGCCGCCGATGACGAAGCGGCCGGTCGGGTTGACCAGGTATTTCGTGTTCTGCAGCCATTCGCGCGGCAGCACCGGCTTGATGATTTCCTCGATCACCGCTTCCTCGATCTGCGAGTGCGAGACGTCCGGATGGTGCTGGGTCGAGAGCACGACGGTATCGACCGAGACCGGGCGGCCGTCGACATAGCGCAGCGTGACCTGGCTCTTCGCGTCCGGACGCAGCCACGCCAGGCGGCCATCCTTGCGCAGTTGCGACTGGCGCTCGACGAGGCGGTGCGCGTAGTGGATGGCGGCCGGCATCAGCTCGGCGGTTTCGTCGCAGGCATAGCCGAACATCAGGCCCTGGTCGCCCGCGCCCTGGTCGAGGTCGAGGCCGGCGCCTTCGTCGACGCCTTGCGCGATGTCCGGCGACTGCTTGTCGTAGCAGACCATGACGGCGCAACCTTTGTAGTCGATGCCGAAATCGGTGTTGTCGTAGCCGATGCGCTTGATGGTGTTGCGTGCGACGCCGATATAATCGACGTTGGCGTGGGTCGTGATCTCGCCGGCGAGGACGACCAGACCGGTGTTGCACAGCGTTTCAGCGGCAACACGGGCACGCGGGTCTTGCTCGAGGATGGCGTCGAGGATCGCGTCCGAGATCTGGTCGGCGACCTTGTCGGGATGGCCTTCCGAAACGGATTCGGAAGTAAAGAGGTAATCGTTGGACATGAAGGCTCCAGTTACTGTTCAAAAATAGCCGCAGCAACCTTGCCTGCGACGCTTTAGCGACATTTATATTCCGCTTCGCAAGTTGTCTATTAACTCGGCGGATCCTGCATAAAGTGGTATTTTACGCTCCTTTGAGAAATTTTTGGTGGCGCAGGCCGGCTCGACCTGAACCCCGATCAATCGCATGCTAGTTATTCTATTCAGAGTCCTGTCAGTCTTTCCATTACATAGTTTGCATGCCCTCGGCGCCGCGCTGGGCTGGCTGGTCTACCTGTTGTCGCCCTCGTATCGCCGCCGTCTCGACGCCAACCTGGCGCAGGCCGGCTTCAGCGCCTACCGCCGCGCCGCCGTTGCCGAGGCCGGCAAGGCCATCGTCGAACTCGCCTTCGTCTGGTGCGGCAAACCGGAGCGGGTTGCCCGTCATGCCACTGTTGAAAACTGGGACATGGTGCAGCGCGTGCTCGACGCCGGGCGCGGGATTGTCTTCCTCACGCCACACCTGGGTTGTTTCGAGATGACGGCGCAGCAAATTGCGCTGCATACCGCGCTGACCGTCATGTACCGTCCGCCGCGCAAGAGTGCGCTCAAACCCCTGGTCGAAGGTGCCCGTGCACGCCATAACCTGCACCTGGCACCGGCTACCCTGTCGGGCGTGCGCATCCTGGCGAAGACCCTGAAGGGCGGCCAGCCGATCGGCTTGCTGCCGGACCAGGTGCCGCAGGAAGGCGAAGGGGTGTGGGCGCCGTGGTTCGGCCGCAGCGCCTACACGATGACACTGCCTGCGAAGCTGGCACAACTGGGACGCGCCGACATCCTGCTGGTCTATGCCGAACGCCTGCCGCGCGGACGCGGCTACACGGTGCGCTTCGTGCCGTTCGAGGGCGACCTGGGCGGGAATGCCGCCGAGCAGGCGGCCAGCATCAACCGCGCCATGGAGCAACTGATCGCACGTTGCCCTGCCCAGTATTTCTGGAGCTATAACCGCTATAAACAACCCGACGGCGTGGCCGCGCCCCAGGCCGAGGCCGTCGCATGAGGGTCCTGATCGCTTTCTTGTGGCTGCTGCATTGGCTCCCATTACCTGTGCTCGGGCGTTTTGGCGAAGCCGTCGGCAGCCTGATGTTCCTGGTACTGGGTAAACGCCGCCATATTGCCCTTACCAATTTGCGCCTGTGCATGCCGGAACTGGGGAAAGAGGAACGGCGCCGGATTGCGCGCGACCATTTCCGCGGCTACTCGCGCAGTATTTTCGAGCGTTCGATCCTGTGGTGGGCGCCGGAAGCGCGGGTGCGCAAGCTGATCCACGTCGAGGGAAGCGTGCCGCAAGCCGAGATGGAAGCGGGACCGACCATCCTGCTGTGCCCGCACTTCGTCTGCCTGGACGTGGCCGGTGTTGCCGCGCGCGTCATTCCTGTCTGCAGCATGTACGTGCCGCAAAAGAATGCCGCCTTCGACAAATTGCTGCGCCACGGGCGCGAGCGCTATGGTCCGGTACGCCTGGTGACGCGCAAGGAAGGCATCAAGCCGATCCTGCGTGCCCTGCGCGACGGCCTGCCCTACTTCATGCTGCCGGACATGGATTTCGGCGAAAAGGATGCCGAGTTCGTGCCCTTCTTCGGCGTGCCTGCCGCGACCCTGACGGCGCTCGGCCGCATCGCCGGCACGACTGGCGCCAAGGTGATTCCGGTGATCGCCACCTTCCTGCCGAACTACGGGGGCTGGCGCGTGCGCTTCTATCCTGCATGGGACAACTATCCAGGCGACGACATGATCGCGGCAACGCGGCGCATGAACGCCTTCATCGAAGAGCGCGTGCGCGAAGCCCCCGCCGAATACTTCTGGACGCATAAACGCTTCAAGACCCGGCCGCCCGGCGAGCCTTCGCTGTACGACTGACGATTTTTAATTATGAAACTCAAGTTCACCAAGATGCATGGCGCCGGCAACGATTTCGTCGTCATTGACGCCATCCACCAGGCCATCGATTTCAGTACCGAACAATGGCGCCGGCTGGGCGACCGCCGCTTCGGTATCGGCGCTGACCAGATCCTGGTCGTCGAGCGCCCGACCGAAACGGGTTGCGATTTCCGCTACCGCATCTTCAATAGCGATGGCGGTGAAGTCGAGCAATGCGGCAATGGCTCGCGCGCATTCGTTCGCTTCGTTATCGACAAAGGCTTGACCGACAAGCGCAGCATCCGTGTCCAGACCATGGCCGGCATCATCGAACCGCGCCTGGAAGAGGACGGCAGCGTCACGGTCGACATGGGCGCGCCGACACTGGATCCAGAGCGCGTGCCTTTCGACAGCGCCGGACTGAGCAGCCAATCCCAGAACCGCGAGACCCTGTGGCCCCTGCAGTTGCCTCTTGAAGGCGGCGGCGCGACGGTGCTGGTATCGGTCGTATCGATGGGCAACCCACACGCCGTCCAGGTAGTCGATGACGTCGAGACGGCCCCCGTTGCCGCAACCGGACCGCTGATCGAGCGGCATCCACGTTTTCCGAAACGCGTGAATGCGGGCTTCATGCAGGTGATTGATCGGAGCCACGTCAAGCTGCGCGTGTATGAACGCGGGGCGGGTGAAACCCTGGCCTGCGGCACGGGCGCCTGCGCCGCTGTCGTTGCCGGCATCCGGCGCGGCCTGCTCGATTCGCCGGTGCGCGTGTCCGCGCGTGGCGGCGAATTGTCGATAGCCTGGGCGGGCGAAGGCGAGTCGGTGTACCTGAGCGGTCCGGCAGTCACCGTATTCGAAGGCGAGATCGAGCTCTAGGCGCAGCCGCCTCTGATCGACCCGGCCAAAGGCGTAAGGGGACGCTGCTATCCTCAGGCAGCGATTCCGTACGCGCTGCCGCCCCCTCCGGTGCACCAGGCAGGCGCCCCGCCGCCGGCCGATGCCGCCTCGTCCCCGCGGCAACATCGGCGACCAGTGTACGCAAACGATACAAGCGCTGGCGGTAATTTCCTTCCGGCCCGCCTGGCCCGCAATCGACATCGTCGAACAGGCGCACGATGCGGTCGAGTGCCTGGCGCTCCTGGGCCGTTTCCACCATGACCAGCCGACGTTTGCTGCGTCCATAACTGGCGCGGATATCGATCACAAGGCAATGTCCCTGGTCGGCGGCCGGGACATCGAGCAGCAGGGTTTCCGCACGCGTCAGCCCGAACAGCGCGGCCAGTTCGAGCCGAGCCGCCAGCAGCGGATGGGCCGACAGGTCGACGCCGCAAGCGAGCAAGGCACCGGTTTCGGTATGCAGGGCGTCATCGGGACGTGGCGCAATCCTGCGCAGCGCCGACTGTGCCTCGGCATCGCCCTGTGCGGCAGCTTGCTGCAGCCAGAATACGGCGCGTACATCGTTGTTCTCGTTCTCGCGGCGGGCACGCCAGGCGTTGTTGCCGCACTCGAGCTGCGCGACCCGGTAACCCATTTCGGCAGCCCGCTCGAGGTAACGCTGGGCGTCTGCCACGTTACGTTGCGAAAACTCGGGTTTCAGATAGATACGCGACAGGGCGTACCAGGCGTCGGCCAGGCCTTGTTCGCCCGCCAGCAGCAGCCAGCGAATCGCCTTCTTGAAATTGGCGGCCCCGCTGCTGCCCTGCACCCGGGTGCCGTCGACCTGCATGCGCGCGTACCAGAGCCCCAAGGCAAGCTGTGCATGGCGGTCGTGCTCGGCCGCTGCGAGTTCCCAGAAAGCAAATACTTCGGCGGCGTCGGCGGGTGCCGCGACTGGTGCCGATGCCGCGGCAGGCCCCGCATCCACGGCGGGATCGCTCAACAGGCGTGCCGTACGCGACAGCAACTGGACCTCGGCCGGTGCCAGACGCTGCGTACGCCGTGTTGCCGCTCCGATCAGGCCGCGTGCCAGCGGCAAGGCGCGCTCGAGGTAATCGCCCCAGGCGCCGGCCTGCCAGCTTTGTTCCAATATGGCGAACTGGGCTTCGGCGAGGCCGTTGTCGGCGGCGCGGCGCAGCCGGGGCTGGGCTTCCGGGCGTGCCGGCGCAGCAGCCGGGACGATCGGCGCAGCGGTTGCCGGCGCTTGCAGTGGCGGCGGGGGCCGCGCGGCCGTTTCGGCCAGTATTCGGGTCCGGACGGCCATGCGCACCCGCAGCATTTGGAAGCACGCCCGAGCCGGACGAGGCTGCTGCCGGCTGGCGTGCAAGTAGCCATTGGGCCTCGGCGAAACCGGCTTGCGCCGCGTCTTCGAGGGCGCGCAAGGCCTTCGCGCGCGCAGTCTCGGAAACGGCCGCGCCGTCTTCCAGCAGCAGCTGGGCCAGCACCAGGCCGGCGCGCACGTTGCCGGTATCGTAGGCACGCTCGTACCGGGGCGACAAGGGCGCGCCGTGCGCTCGGGCCAGTTCGAGCGGGATATGGCTGCCGATCAATTCGCACGACTCGGCGGAGCCCCGGCGCGCTGCGCGGTCGAGCCAGTGCAGCGCGGTTGGCAGGCTGCGCGGCAGGCCGGCGCTGCCGAACAGATAGCGCTTGCCAAGCTCGAGTTGGGCGTCGGCGCGGCCGTTGCGGGCGCCACGGATGATCGCCAGTTCTTCACGATTAGCCATTGTTGGGTCTTGTCTGTCGGTGGGCGGACGTGGCGCGGGCGACGATGGGCGAGTTCGTTGGCAAGTTTGGCAGGCAGCGACGGGCAGGCTGTCGCAGTCAAACTTGCTAATATACAAGAACTCAAAAAATCGCGCCCGCACCGCAGGGTTCGAGGAAAGTCTAAGCCAGCACTAGGGGCCCTAGCTTCCGAACAGCCCGATGATTGATATCGAACAAGAGCTCTGAAACGGAACGGAACTCGTGCACGCTGCAGTGCACAAGCACAGCCGCCTGACAGGCGGTCTCGACGTTTCGAAAATACAACAGCACGATTGGTTAAATTGGCTTTCCACCAACTCACGCAGTCATAATTAACCAATCCGGCAATCTTGACGCATTAAGCAATTAAGGTTCACTCATCCGAGTGTTCAGCAAACTACAAAGTCTCAATGCTCCTGGATTCCGATTCATCTCATAAGGATACAAATAAATGAAAAAATCTTTGATGGCAGTCGCTCTCATCGGCGCATTCGCCGGCGTTGCCCAGGCTCAGACCTCTGTCCAGATCTACGGCAATATCGACGCAGGCGTGACCAAGCAAAGCGGCCAGACGCTGTCGATCGGCAAGCGCGCTTCGAACACCCTGGGCTTCAAAGGTACCGAAGAGCTGGGCACCGGCCTGAAAGCGCTGTTCCAACTGGAAATCCGTTACGAGCCGGACACCGGCACCAACGAAACCGGCCGTGGCCCTGGCGGCGTTGCCGTCCAGCGTCCGCTGTTCCAGGGCCAGAGCCGCGTCGGCCTGCAGGGTGATTTCGGTATGGTCCGCATCGGTCGCGGCCTGACCCCGTACCAGGAAACCATCGGCGCCTTCGAGCCGTTCCACTCGCTGCCGTTCCAGGGCGGTTTCTACACCGACCTGGCTGTCGCAGGCTACAACTCGGCTCCGCTGGATCCACAGGGCTACTCGAACAACCGCTGGTCGAACGCCTTCTGGTACAACACCCCGGTCGTCAGCGGCTTCCAGCTGAACGCGGCCATCGCCACCAAGGAAACCAACGGCGGTTCGGTCCAGGGCCGCAACGCCACTGGCACGCCGGCGCAATACCCGGTCGGCGCGCAAGCAACCGCCAACCCGTTCTCGGTCTCGGCCACCTACAACAACGGTCCTGCGGCCGTCATGCTGGGCTACGAGCGCAACGCCGTCGAAACGAAGGTCATGTCGATCGGTGCCTCGTTCATGGCAACTCCGGAACTGAAGCTGACCGCACTGGCTTCGCGTCAAGACCAGGAAAACATCGTCCTGACCAACCCGAAGACCAAGGCATGGGTGCTGGGCGCCAACTACGCGCTGGGCCCAGGCAAGGTGCTCGCCGGTTACGGCCAGAAAGATCCGGACGGCCAGGTCAAGACCAAGCAGATGTCGCTGGGCTACGAATACAGCCTGTCGAAGCGTACCTACCTGTACGTCGATGCATCGCGCAAGAAAGCAGCAACCAGCGTCAACTACTACGACCTGGGCGTGAACCACTCGTTCTAAGCTGATGCGGGCCCTGGCCTGCACCGCAGGCGATAGATAAAAAAGGGCGGATACCGGTAAGGGCATCCGCCCTTTTTTCGTCCGTATGTTGTTTTTGTGCCACTCCGATGCCGTCAGAGCACTTGCCATGTATACAGTGCCCAGCGTCAATGGCATATTGGCAAGACGGATCTACCTAGCTTCCGAAGATCAACAATAGTGGAGATGTAATGAATAAATGTTTGCTCGCCGGCCTGATCGGCACCTGCTTCGCCCTCCCGGCCATGGCCGAAACCAGTGTCCAGATCTACGGTATTCTCGATGCCGGCGTGCTGGCGCAAAAGGGTGGCCCGACCAAGATCGTCAGCGGCGGCGCCGACGGTTCGCGTCTGGGCTTCAAGGGTAGCGAAGACATTGGCAACGGCTACAAGGCGATCTTCAACCTGGAAGCACGCGTCGAAGTCGACACCGGCACCCAGCAACCGACCCTGGTCAACGACAATCCAGGCCTGTACCTGGTGCGCGGCCTGGAAGCGCTCAATGCCTTCAGCCCGGCTATCGCCCCAGCCCTGCGCGCCAACCTGAATGCCCCGGGCCAGGTCGCCGTCAACCGCGAACGCGCGCTGTTCGACCGTACCGCGATGGTCGGCCTGGTGACCCCGGTCGGCGCAGTGCTGCTGGGCCGCATGTACACCCCTGGCTACGAAGTGTTCGCCGCTGCCGATGCCTTCGAATCGGGCATGACCGGCACCTGGGGCCACGTCACCGGCGGCACCGCTGGCTTTACCGCACTGGGCGCGGACATCCGCTCGCAGGAAGCAATCCAGTACCGCATCGCCCTGCCATCGGGCCTGGGCGGCTCGCTGATGTACGGTGCACGCGGTTCGGGCTACCTCGGCCGTTACAACAAGTTCCGCGCGGGCGCCGTCACCTACAAGGCAAACGGCTTCGATGTCGGCATCGGCTATAACCACGGCTACGACCAGCAGAACCGTCCAAGCCTGCGCACCACCACCGTCGGTGGTTCGTACACCTGGAACGACTTCAAGTTCTTCGCCGGCTTCCACAGCCAGCGTAACTCGAACTCGGTCCTGATCGCCGATTACCTGGCTGCCTGGGACACCTCGATCGCGCCAGCGCTGGCCGCGGCACCGGCACCGGTTCGTACCCTTGCGCGCAACACCTTCGAAGGCGTCATGCGCAACAACACGATCCAGGATGCGAACAGCTACCAGCTCGGCATGCACTACAAGATCGGCAGCGGCCGCATCATGGGTTCGTACTCGCACCAGAACGACCGTACCGCGTCGAACAGCGACGCCGACATGTTCGCACTGGGCTACGACCACTTCCTGTCGAAGCGCACCGACGTGTACGTCTCGGCATCGGTCATCAAGAACGACAACCTGGCCCAGTACTCGCCAGGCATCTCGGGCGCTCCAGGTGGTTTCACCCGTGCAGCGGGTGAAGACGGCCGCGCCCTGCTGGTCGGCATTCGTCACCGCTTCTAAGCGATGGGACGGCGCGAGCGCCGTCGTAGCCGCGTGAGTTGCATGCAAGGGCGCCCTCGGGCGCCCTTTTTCTATCCGCCGCCCGCCTCCCCGCTCGGGTAAAATTGCGCTCACCCAAATTTATGCAAGCCACTCCCATGACCGTTTCCCTGGACTCCGCCGCCGTCGCCCAATTCCTGGCGGACAACCCGTCCTTTTTCGAAGAACACGCCGGCCTGCTGGGCGAAGTCAAGCTGTCGAGCCCGTTGACCGGGAAGGCCGTGTCGCTGCAGGAACGGCAAATGGAAGTCATGCGCGCCAAGTACCATGCGCTCGAGTTGCGCATGACCGAACTGATGCGGGTCGCCAGCGAAAACAACGCCATCCTCGACCGTTTCCACGCCTGGCACCTGGCCCTGCTGAAGTCGCGCGGCGGTGCCGCCATTGCGCGCGACCTGGTCGATGGCCTGGTCGAACACTTCGGCGTGCCGCAGGCCACGCTGCGCCTGTGGCATCTCGCCCCCGACTACGCAGGCGAGCCCTTCGCCGCGGACGTCGGCGAGGATGCGCGCCTGTTCGCCGCCGGGCTGCGCGCGCCATATTGCGGACCAAACAAGGATTTCGAGGCGGTGCGCTGGCTCGATGACGCGGAAAACGTGCGCTCGACCGTCCTGCTGCCGCTGGTGGCCGGGGATGGCCAGACCTTCGGCTTGCTGGTGCTCGGCTCGCCCGATGCGGAGCGCTTCAGCCCGGCGATGGCCACCGATTTCTGGTCCAGCTCGGCCAGAGTGCCAGCGCCGCGCTCGCTTCACTGCGCGGCTGATGCCATGGACACGGCGCGCGCGGATTGGGCCGGACGCTACCTGAGCGAACTGGCAACCCAGCGCCAGCTGTCCGCGCACACGATCGCCGCCTACCGGCGCGACCTGGCCGAACTGGCGCGTCTTGCCGGCCATGAAGACTGGCCGACGCTGACCCATGCCGACATGCGCCGCTTCGCCGCCCGCCTGCACGCCGAGGGCCACCAGCCACGCTCGATCGCGCGCAAGCTGTCCGGCTGGCGAGGCTTCTATGGCTGGCTGTCGCGCCATGTCAGCCTTGCAGCCAATCCGGTCGAAGGCGTGCGCGCTCCGCGCCGCGCCAGGACCCTGCCCAAGGCGCTGGCGGTCGACGCCGCCGTCCAGCTGCTGGAAGCGAACCGCCATGGCCACCCCGAACCTGCCGAACTGTGCGACCGCGCGATGTTCGAGCTGCTCTATTCGAGCGGCTTGCGGGTGTCCGAACTGGCGGGACTCGATCTCGTGTACACGCATGCCGATGGCGCCGTCTCGCTCGGCTGGCTCGACCTGGAGCAAGGTGAAGTCGTGGTCACCGGCAAGGGCAACAAGATGCGCCGCGTTCCTGTCGGCGGTCCGGCACGGGAAGCGCTGGTAGCCTGGCTGGCAGTGCGGCCGGGAGCGAAAGACGGCAGTGCCGCCCTGTTCCTGTCGAACCGCGGCACCCGCATCACGCCGCGCGTGGTGCAGCAGCGCCTGAAACAGCATGCGATCAAGGCAGGCGCGTCCGTGCACGTGCACCCGCACGTGCTGCGCCACTCGTTCGCTTCGCACCTGCTGCAATCCTCGGGCGACCTGCGCGCCGTGCAGGAACTGCTGGGCCACGCCAGCATCACCTCCACCCAGGTGTATACGGCGCTCGACTTCCAGCACCTGGCGGCCGTATATGACCGAGCTCATCCGCGAGCGAAAGCGAAGTAAGCAAGTCTTCGCCTGAGCTGGCGCAAAGGCCGGTACGGTTGATGGTGGCAGATTGCAAATTACGGCATAATCCTCCGATTCTCCATGCCCCACCGGGCGGAACCGAATCGCACACCACATGTCACCGATCCCTACCACCATCCTGACGGGCTTTCTCGGCGCCGGCAAGACCACCCTCCTCAACCGCATCCTGCGCGAGGAACACGGCCTGCGCATCGCCGTCATCGAAAACGAGTTCGGCCAGGAAAACATCGACAACGAAATCCTGGTGCAGGACAGCGGCGAGCAGATCGTCGAAATGAACAATGGCTGCATCTGCTGCACCGTGCGCGGCGACCTGATCGTGGCGCTGACGCACCTGGCGCAGAAGCGCGCAGCCGGCGAGATCGCTTTCGACCGCGTCGTCATCGAAACGACGGGTCTTGCCAATCCGGGGCCGGTGGCGCAAACCTTCTTCGTCGACGAGGAAGTGGGCGCCCACTACATGCTCGACGCGGTGGTCACCGTGGTCGACGCCCGTCACGCGATGGACCAGCTCGACCGCCACGAGGAAGCCCAGCGGCAGGTCGGCTTTGCCGACAAGATCCTGCTGTCGAAGCTGGACCTGGTCGATGCCGCCGCCATTGACGCGTTGAAGGAGCGGCTGGTGCGCATCAACCCGCGTGCGCCGATCTCGACTTCCGACTTCGGCCGCGCGCCACTGACCGATGTGCTCGACCTGCGTGGCTTCAACCTGAACGACAAGCTCGAACTCGACCCCGACTTCCTGCGCGCGGACGAGCACGATCACGATCACGGCGAGCATGACCATTGCGGCCACGACCACGCGCATGGCGAAGCCTGCGGCCACGACCACGCTCACGACCACGCTCACGATCACCATCGCGCCCACCATAGCGACGACATCGCCGCCTTTGTCTATAAAGCGCAGCGGCCGTTCGACCCCGAGCGTCTCGATCAATTCCTGGGCAGCATGGTGCAGGCCTTCGGTCCCAGCATGCTGCGCTACAAGGGCGTGCTGTGGATGGACGGGGCGGAACGCAAGGTGGTGTTCCAGGGCGTGCATCAAATCATGGGCAGCGACCTGGGGGCAAAGTGGGACGCGGCCGAAGCCCGCGGCAGCAAAATGGTCTTTATTGGTAAAAATTTACCAAAAGACGTATTTATCCGCGGACTGGAACAATGTTTGGTATAAACTATCCCGGTTTCACGGTAGCCACCGCGCCCCACGGGACGCGACAGGTACCGGCGATTGACCGCTGTCGGCCCGGCAGCGAGACGGCAGGAAGGCCTGGACCGTCATGGCAGCAGCTGAGGCGCACCCTTGGCATTTGGGTGGTGCGGCTGAGCTAGCTGATAAAATGAAAACCTCTGTCGTATCGAAGGTAAGTGAAGTCATGACTAAAACAACGAAATCCAATACCGCCGCGCAGGCCGAAGAACGCCTCCTGACGGAGGACGAAATTCGGGCGATGGGCGAAGACGACTACATGAACCCGGCCCAGCTCGCGTTCTTCAAGGACCGCCTGCAGCAGCTCGAAAAGGAACTGCTGAAGAACGCCGGCGAGACCACCGAGCACCTGCGCGAAACCGTGCTCGTTCCCGACCCGGCCGACCGCGCCACCATCGAGGAAGAACACGCCCTCGAGCTGCGCACCCGCGACCGCGAGCGCAAGCTGCTGAAAAAAGTGCAGCAATCGCTGGCCGCCATCGAAGCGGGCGACTACGGCTGGTGCGAGGAAACCGGCGAACCGATCGGCATTCCGCGCCTGATCGCCCGCCCGACCGCTACCCTGTCGCTGGAAGCCCAGCAGCGCCGCGAGCTGAAGCAGAAGCTGTACGGCGACTGATTCCGCACCGGCACATGCCCCGCGGTATCCCGCAAACCAGAAAAGCATGCGCGTGACGCATGCTTTTTTGTTGGAGGCAGCCATTCGATTATGCATATGCTCGGCGAGAAACTTTCCCATGGGATACACTGGCGTCCGCCCGCACAGGCTTTGCGCGGGCGCACGTGTGCGCAGGACGCCGCGGGCGCGTCCGTGCTACCGTCATGGATGAGCGTCTCGTAGCGACTGCGCCTGAGAAGACGGAAACGACGTGGGCATATTTTCCTTCCTGAAGAAAAAAACCGACGAGCCGGATGCACCGGAGGCGTCGACACGTCCTGACGAAGCGGAACGCTCGGGCAAATCGTCGCGCCGGCCGAACGAGGCCGAGCGCGAACGCCAGCGCGAAATCGCGCGCGTCACCGCCGCCAAGATCGATGCGATCGAACTGGCCATGACCACCGACCTGCTCGACGACACTGGCTGGGGCAACACCCGCCGTGCGCCGGCAGCCGCCGCCACCACGCTCGACGAAGGCGGCGAAACCCTGCTGGTCAGCCCGCACGACCAGCCCGACGCCGCCGCCATGCCGGCCAGCACGCCGCTGGTCGAGGAGAGCGCCATCCTGTATGCCAACGGCCAGGCAGTTCTTGCTGAACAGATGTTGCGCGACAGTTTGAGCGACCTTGGCCGCAGCGAGCGGCTGCCCCGGTGGATGCTGTTCGACCTGTACCAGCTGCAGGGCCGCGAGGCGGACTTCGAGAGCATTGCCATCGACTACGCCAGCCATTTCGAAACCTCGCCGCCGACCTACACCGAGCGGCTGCCGCGCGCCGCCTCGGGCACGAAAACAGCACAGCGGAGCGGCGCCGCGGCGGCGCCGGGCGTGTCGCAGGTCGCACGCTTCAGCGGCCTGCTCGACGCCGGCGCCAGCGTACGCCTGCAGGCGCTGCCGGCGGCCGCCGGCGCGCCCGTGCGCCTCGACTTCGGCGCGGTGACCGGCGCCGATGCCGCCGGCTGCGCAGCGCTGCTGGCCACCCTGCAAAGCCTGCGCGCAGCCAAGCGCGAAGTCGTGCTGGCCGGCGCCGACACCCTGCTCGCGGTATTGCGCCCGATGCTGGCGATCGGCGAGCGCAGCACTGGCGAAGCGCCCTGGCTGCTGCTGCTCGAACTGTTGCTGCTGCTTGGCCGCGAAAAGGATTTCGAGGAAACGGCGATGGATTATTGCGTCACCTTCGAAGTCTCGCCGCCCTCGTTCGAAGCGTCGGCGGCGCACACGACCAGCGTGGTACCGACGGCCGCTGGCGATGGTGCCGCGGCTGCGGCCGCAGGTTCGCCAGCAGGAGCGTCTACCCTTGCCGCCCCCACCGCCGAGCAGCGTTTCGTGCTGCCAGTCGACATCGACGGCGACATCGCCCCTCTGCTGGCCGCCCTGGAAGCCCATGCCGCGACCGATCCTTCGCAGCCGCTGGTTCTCGACTGCGGGCGCGTGGCACGCATCGGCTTCGGTGCCGCCGGTTCCCTGCATGCCGGACTGCGCCGTCTGGCAGTCGACGATCGCCGCATCGAACTGCGCGAACTGAACCACCTGGTCGCGGCGCTGCTGCGCCTGCTGAACTACAACGACTGCGCGCGCCTGTACGCGCACAAGTACTAGCCAAACTGCACGGTCCCGGCGCGCTCGCCCGGCAACGCCTGGCATACCGCCGGGTAAGGCACCGGCAGCCGGGCTCGCGCCTGGCGGCGGCGCCCGTAACTCATCCTGTCTTGCAATTTCATACAACACCCCCACTTGCGGGGGGCTAGTTAATCATGAGGCAGATATGGAACAATTTCACGGCACCACCATTGTGAGCGTACGCCGCGGCGAGAAGGTCGCCTTGGGCGGAGACGGCCAGGTCACACTGGGCAACGTCGTCATGAAGGGCTCGGCGCGCAAGGTGCGCAAGCTCTACCAGGGCAAGGTCCTGTGCGGCTTCGCCGGCGCCACCGCCGACGCGTTTACCCTGCTCGACCGCTTCGAGGCGAAACTGGAAAAACACCAGGGCAACCTGCTGCGTTCCTCGGTGGAGCTGGCCAAGGACTGGCGTACCGACCGCATGCTGCGCAAACTCGAGGCCATGCTGCTGGTGGCCGACAAGGAAAGCACCCTGATCATCACCGGCAATGGCGACGTGCTCGAGCCCGAGGACGGCATCGGCGCGATCGGCTCGGGCGGCATCTATGCCCAGTCGGCCGCCAAGGCCTTGCAGGAAAACACGGACCTGCCCCCTGCCGAGGTCGTCAAGAAGGCACTCACCATCGCAGGCGAGCTGTGCATCTACACGAACCTGTCCCACATCATCGAAACGCTGGACTGACCGGCGCGCACACCATGAACATGACTCCCCTCGAAATTGTCTCGGAACTGGACAAGCACGTCGTTGGCCAGGGCAAGGCCAAGCGCGCCGTCGCCATCGCCCTGCGCAACCGCTGGCGCCGCCAGCAGGTGGCCGAACCGCTGCGCCACGAGATCACGCCGAAAAACATCCTCATGATCGGCCCGACCGGTGTCGGCAAGACGGAAATCGCGCGGCGCCTGGCGAAACTCGCCGACGCTCCCTTCATCAAGATCGAGGCGACCAAGTTCACCGAGGTCGGCTATGTCGGCCGCGATGTCGACACCATCATCCGCGACCTGATCGACATCGGCGTGAAGCAGACGCGCGCGAGCGAAATGAAGAAGGTGCGCCAGCATGCCGAGGACGCGGCCGAAGACCGCATCATCGACATCCTGGTGCCGCCGGCACGCGACTTCGGCTTCAATGTCAGCGCCGCGGCGGAAGCGAAAGAAGGCGACAGCACGCGCCAGACCTTCCGCAAGCGCCTGCGCGAAGGTTCGCTCGACGACCGCGAGGTCGAGATCGAAGTGCTTGACGCCCCGCCGCAGATGGAAATCATGGCCCCGCCCGGCATGGAAGAAATGACGGAACAGATCAAGTCGATGTTCGCCGGCGTCGGCGGCGCGCGCAAGAAGGCGCGCAAGATGAAGATCAAGGATGCAATGAAGGTGCTGGCCGAGGAAGAAGCGGCGCGCCTCATCAATGAAGACGAGATGAAGCAGAAGGCGATCCACAACGTCGAGAACAACGGCATCGTGTTCCTCGACGAGATCGACAAGATCGCCTCGCGCTCGGAGCACGGCAGCGCCGACGTCTCGCGCGCGGGCGTGCAGCGCGACCTGCTGCCGCTGGTCGAAGGCACCACCGTAAACACGAAGTACGGCATGATCAAGACCGACCACATCCTGTTCATCGCCTCGGGCGCGTTTCACCTGGCTAAACCGTCGGACCTGATTCCCGAACTGCAGGGCCGCTTCCCGATCCGGGTCGAGCTCGAGTCGCTGTCGATCGACGATTTCAAACGCATCCTGACCAGTACCGATGCCTGCCTGACGACGCAGTACGAGGCCCTGCTGGCGACCGAAGACGTGCAGTTGACCTTCTCCGAGGACGGCATCCACCGCCTGGCCGAGATCGCCTTTGCCGTGAACGAGCGCACCGAGAATATCGGCGCACGGCGCCTCTACACGGTGATGGAAAAGCTGCTCGAAGAGATCTCGTTCACGGCAAGCGATACTCAGGACAAGGCGATCACGATCGACGGGGCCTATGTCAATGAGCGACTCGACGTGCTGTCGGCGAACGAGGACCTGTCGCGCTACGTGTTGTAAGGCGCGGCCCGGCATCCCAAGGAGAAAGGTATGGCAAACAAGGCACTCGCCAGGCAGCAAAAGATGATGCTGCGTGTTCAACCGCCTCAACAGCTGAGTAAACCACGCAACCCGCTGGCGGCGTTGGCCAAGGCCCGGTCTGCCGGTCCGCACGCCAAGCCGCTTTCGACCGAACGGCAGGCTGCCAAGCGCCAGCTCAAGAAGGCGCCGCTGGTGCCCGAAGACGACTGATCCCACGGGGCGGCCCCGGCCGCCCTTCCCTACCCGGGCAGCAGCACCTTGCCCGTCTCCCCATTCGCCTGTACATTGGCAGCGCATTGTTGCCACAAGTACAGGAAACCCATGAGCTCGCCCGAGCAGATCATCGACGTGCTGCGCGCCGAACTGCGCGCCGCCAATCTCACCTATAAAACCCTGGCCGAGCGCATCGACATGAGCGAGTCGAGCGTCAAGCGCCTGTTCGGCCAGAAGGACATGCCGCTGTCGCGCCTGGCACAGATCTGCCAGGCGGCAGGAATCGCTTTTGACGACGTGTTGCGCCGCGCGGCTGACGTCCGGCCCCAGACCGATGCGTTGACCCTGCCCCAGGAAACATCGCTCGTTGCCAAGCCCCGCCTGTTGCTGGTGGCGATCTGCTGCCTCGGTTACTGGAGCCTGGAACAGATTGTCGAGACCTATCGCCTGAGCGAAGCCGAGTGCATCGGCTGCCTGGCCGAGCTCGACCGGCTCGGCGTGATCGAACTGCGTCCGCTGAACCGCTATACGCTGCGCGTGTCGAACGCCTTCCACTGGCTGCCGGACGGACCGGTGCAGCATTATTTTCGCGAGCACATCGTGCCCGATTATTTTACCGGCCGCTTCGACGGGCCCGGCGAGACCTTGATGTGTTTGCCGGCGCGGCTGTCGCCGGCCAGCGCGGCCGAGCTGCAGCAGAAGATCGTCCAGCTCACCGCCGAACTGACGCGCCTGCATCGCCATGACCGGCGCTTGCCGCCCGAAGAGCGCGAGGGCATGACCTTGTTGGTGGGATTCCGTTCACGGGAGTTTGCGGCGTTCACGGCCTTGCGCCGCTGAACGCCGCCGGCCGCGGCGAGAAGATAAGGCTTACTGCGACACCGGCTGGTCGCTCACCGGGCTGCCGATCGAACGGGTCGGCGGCGGCATCTGCGGCTGGTTCGGTGGCGGTGGGGCTGCACGTCCGACGGCGGGCCTTCGGGCGGCGGTTCCCCGGCCTTGCGGCACCACCGGATTGACTTCACCCGGCGGCGGGGCCGGCTGGACGGCGCCGGGCGACGTTTGCGGTTCGGTGGTCGGCAGCGCGCCGGCCGGCGCCACGGTCGGGCGTCCCATCTGTGGCGGCATCGGCGCCGGCGCGGCGGGCGTGGCCTGCATCGGCATCGCCGCGGCGCCGCCCGAGAGCGCAATGGCGGGACGGGTATCGGCTACCAGGTCGACGCGGCGCATCACGCCGCCTTCGGACAGCATCACGTAGCGCGGGTGGACTTCGCTGACGCTGATGCCCGGCGCCAGTTCGCGCCCGACCTTCAGGGCTTTCGGCGGCTGGCCCTCGGCCACCGGGATGGCGACGCTGTCGCGTCCGGCGGCGACAATGCCGGTCAACTGGTAGTTGCTGGCGACCGCCGTCACCGCCTGGCCGCCGAACAGGGTAGCGGCCGCGTCAGGTGAAGGATCCGGCAGGCTGGCCATCGGCACCGGCGCCATGTCGTGCTTCTGGTGCGTGTAGAGCTGCATGACCCAGTAGGTGGCCGACACCACCAGGAAGATCATGGCAAGCAGGGTCAAAAGGAGAGGCAAACGCTTCATCGTGTTCCTTGTTAGCGCACCAGCTGGTTGATTTCAATGATCGGCATCAGCACCGCCAGCACGATCAGCAGCACGACCAGGCCCATCGCCAGGATCAGGACCGGTTCGAGCAGGCCGGCAATGGTCAGCGTGCGCCGCTCGAGGTCGGCCTGCTGGGAATTGGCCGCGCGCTCGAGCATGGCCGGCAGTTCGCCGGTGATTTCGCCGGCGCGGATCATGTGGACCAGCATCGGCGGGAAATGTTTTTGCGCGGACAGGGCACGCGCCAGGCTGACGCCTTCGCGCACGCTGCCGGTTGCCTGTTCGACCAGTTCGCGCATGGCGACGTTCGACAGGGTATCGCGGCTGGTGTCGAGCGCGCGCAGGATCGGCACGCCCGAGCCGGTGGTGATGGCCAGCGTGCTGGCGAAACGCGCCGTGTTCAGGCTGCGCTCGAACTTGCCGTAGACGGGCGCGTTCAGCAGCCAGGTATGCCAGCGCCGCTTGAGTACCGGGTTCTGCAGGGCCCGGCGCCAGGCAAACCAGGCGGCAATCAGGATGGCGCCCAGCAGCAGGCCCCAGTCCTTGAGGAAGTCCGATATGGCCAGCATCATGACGGTCAGCAGCGGCAGCTTCTGCTTGGTGTTGGCGAACACCGAAACGATTTGCGGCACCACGTAGGTGAGCAGGAAGATCACGATCGCGAAAGCCACCACGGTGACGATCGCCGGATAGGTAAACGCCAGCCGCACTTTCTGCACCAGCGAGTTGCGCCGTTCGATATAGTCCGCCAGGCGCGACAGCACGCGCGCCAGCTGGCCGATCTGTTCGCCGGACGAGACCAGGCCGCGGTAGATCTGGTCGAAGTCGCGCGGATGGTGCGAGAGCGCGTCGGAGAACGAGATACCGCCCATGACTTCCGAGCGGATCGAGGCGATCAGGTCGCGCACATAGGGGCGCTCGGCCTGTTCCAGCAGCGCCGTGAACGCCTGCTCGAGCGGCAGGCCCGCTTCCAGCAGGCTGGCCAGCTGGCGGGTGAACAGCGCCAGCTCGACTGTCGAGAGGCGCTCGCCGAAGCCGCGCGCGCGGGTGGCGCCGCTGGCGTCGACCTGGGCGGCAATGGCCTCGACATTGAGCGGCGTGAGGCCCTGCACGCGCAGGTCGGCGCGCGCGGCGCGCGGGCTGTCGGCGTTGACCACGCCCTTGCGCGTGGCGCCGCCCGTATCGACGGCTTCGTAGCGAAATGCCGGCACTTAGTGAGTCCTCACTTATTGGTTCCCATCGCTCAGTCCTTGGTCACGCGCAAGAGTTCCGCGCGCGTGGTGGTGCCGTCGAGCAGCCAGCGTTCGCCATCCTCGCGCATGGTCTTCATGCCGCTCTTCTGGGCCGCCTCGCGGATTTCCGCCTCGGATGCCTGGTTGTGGATCTGGGCGCGGATGTGTTCGTTTGTTTCGAGCAGCTCGTAGACACCGACGCGGCCGTGGTAGCCGGTATGGCCGCAACGCTCGCAGCCGACCGCATGCCATTCCTTGCCGTCGCTCTTTTTACATTGCGAGCAGAGTTTGCGCACGAGGCGCTGCGCCATCACACCCAGCAGCGAGGACGACAGCAGGAAGGGTTCGATCCCCATGTCGAGCAGGCGGGTAACGGCGGCAGCGGCATCGTTGGTGTGCAGGGTCGCCAGCACCAGGTGGCCGGTGAGCGAGGCCTGTACGGCGATCTGCGCCGTTTCCAGGTCGCGGATCTCGCCGATCATGATGACGTCCGGATCCTGGCGCAGGATGGCGCGCAGGGCTTTCGCGAAGGTCATGTCGATACGCGCGTTCACCTGCGTCTGGCCGACGCCGTTCAGGTCGTATTCGATCGGGTCTTCCACCGTCATGATGTTGGTGGTCGAGGCGTTCAGGCGCGACAGCGCGGCGTACAGGGTCGTCGTCTTGCCGGAGCCGGTCGGCCCGGTGACGAGCACGATGCCGTGCGGCTGGTTGATCAATTTGTCGAATTGTGGCAGCAGCGTCGGGGCCATGCCCAGGTGCGACAGGTCGAGGCGCCCGGCTTCCTTGTCGAGCAGACGCAGCACGGCGCGTTCGCCGTGGCCGGTCGGCAAAGTGGAGACGCGCACGTCGACCGGTTTGCCGCCCACGCGCAGGGTGATGCGGCCATCCTGCGGCAGGCGTTTTTCCGCGATGTCGAGCTGCGACATGATCTTGATACGGGAAATGAGCGAGGCGTGGATGCCCTTCCTCGGGCGCACGATGTCGCGCAGCGCGCCGTCGATGCGGAAACGCACGACCGAGGTTTGCTCGAACGGTTCGATGTGGATGTCCGAGGCCCCTTCGCGCAGCGACTGCGTGAGCAGGGCGTTGATCATGCGGATCACCGGCGCATCGTCGGAGGATTCGAGCAGGTCTTCGATGGCCGGCACGTCCTGCAGCAGGCGCGTCAGGTCGAGCTCGGCATCGAATTCGTCGGCGACCTGGTTGGCGTCGCCGCCGGCCGACGCGTAGGCGGCGGCGATCGCATCGTCGAGCTCGCCGCGGTCGAGGCGGCGCAACTGGATGCGCCCAAAGCGGCGCGACACCTCGGCGATGACCGCCGGCGGCGTTGCGCTGGAGACCAGCACTTCGACGCTTTGCGCCGGGTCGTCGCCGGCGCGCGCCAGCACCCCATGGTCGCGGGCGAAAGCGTAAGGCAACAGGTTCGTCATGGTGTCGTCACTTCTGGTTCGGCGGGGTCGCGGGCCGGAACTCAGGGGTAGTCTGAGTGCTGGGCTGAGACCCGGGCGCCTGGTTTTGCTGTACAGGTTGCCCAGCGCGGTTCGGCTGGCTCGTGCCGGGGCCGGTAGCGGCGCCGGGACGGGCCGCTACCGGAGCCGGCGGCGGCATGGTGGCCAGGGTGCCGCCGGCAGGCGGCTGGCCGTTCGTCAGCGGCGGCAGCTCCGGCGCGCCCAGGTTGCGCATCAGGAGAGTGTCGTCTTGCGGACGGGTCGTCGTCCCGAGCGCACGCATGTATTCGTAGCGGTCGAGCGAGATGCTGTTGTTCTGCTCCTTGCTGCGCACCACGACCGGACGCAGGAAGACCATCAGGTTGGTCTTGTTGCGGGCACGGCTGCGGTACTTGAACAGGTTACCCAGCACCGGGATATCGCCCAGGCCACGCACTTTTTCCTGGTCGTGGCTTTCGTCATCGGAAATCAGGCCGCCCAGCACAATGATCTGGCCATCGTCTGCCAGGACATTGCTTTCGATCGCGCGCACGGTGGTCACGATGCCTTCCGAACGGACAACGGAATTGTCGATACCCGAATTCTCGTGGTAGATCGACAGCTTGATCACGCCACCCTCGGAAATCTGCGGACGCACTTTCATCAGCAGGCCGATGTCCTTGCGGTCGACGGTCTGGAACGGGTTGCCTGCGCCGCTGCTGCCGGTCGTGAAGGAACCGGTGATGATCGGGATGTTCTGGCCCACCTTGATCGTCGCCAACTCGTTATCGAGGGTGATCATGTTCGGTGTGGACAAGATGTTGGCGGCGCCCTCGTTTTCAAGGGCACTGGCAACCGCGCCCAGGCCGAGCTGGCCATTGATCTGCTTGAAGATACCGAGCGTAAAGCCTGGCAACGAAGGCGGCGTGGTGGTGGTGCCGAGCCCGGCGCGCGCGGCGGCCGCCAGGTTGATCAGGTTATTCGCCTTGCCCGAATTGAAGGACTGCAAGCCACCCACGCGGTAGCGGCTGGTGTCGTCGCCCGACAGGCCCAGCCACTGGACGCCGAATTCGGAGGCTTTCTGCGAATTCATCTCGACCACCAGCGCCTCGATATAGACCTGGGCACGGCGCACGTCGAGCTGGTCGATGACGCCGCGCAGGTTACGGTAGATGGCGTCCGGCGCCGTGATGATCAGGCTATTGGTGGAAGCGTCGGCCTGGATGAAGCCGGAACCCTGGCCGCCGCCGGCGCCACCGGCCGTTGCCTGGCTCTGCTGGCTGAAGGTGTTGCCGGTGCCGCCCATGCCGATGCTGCTCTGCTGGCCCTGCTGGCCGCCGAGGTTGCCGCCGCCGGCACCACCCCGGGCACCGGCCTGGATCGAACCGCCCGAGGTGCCCTGCTGCTGGGTTGGGACCGCCGAGGCATCCTGCGACACGACGGCGCGCAGGGTTTGTGCGACGCGGCTGGCGTCGGCGTTCTTCAGGTAGACGACGTGGATATTGCCTTTTCGGTGGTCTCCTGGTCGAGCTTGGCGATCAGGGACTTGGCCAGGTTGGCGCGTGCCCGCGACGGCGCGCGCACGATCACCGAATTGGTACGCGGATCGGCCAGCACCGAGACGCGGCCGGAGTCGCCGCCGGCGGCCGGTTCCATCATGCGCGACACCAGGGTCGCGATGTCGCTGGCGATGCCGTTGCGGATTGGCACGACGTCGAGGTCGGATGCCACCGGCGCGTCGAGTGCGGAGATGATGCGCGCCAGGCGGCGCAGGTTATCGGCGTAGTCGGTGATCACCAGGCTGTTGTTGCCCGGATTGGCCATGATCGAATTGTTCGGCGAGATCAGCGGGCGCAGCACGGCCGTCAGGTTGGCGGCCGACTCGTAGGAAAGGTGGAAGATCTGGGTGGCGATCTGGTCCCCCTGGACGCGGGTGCCGCGCTTGCCGACCTGGGTCGGCGAGGATTGCAGCTTCGCTTCCGCTTCCGGCACCACCTTGGCATAGCCCTCGCCGGTGGTGACGACGGCAAAGCCCTGCAGGCGCAGTGCCGAGGTCAGCAATCCAAAGGCCTGGCTCTTGGTCAGCGATTTTTCCGACACGAGCGTCAGGGTTCCCTTTACGCGCGGGTCGACGATGAAGGTCATGCCCGTGTAGTGGCCGACGGCCTTGATCACCGACTCGATATCGGCATTCACGAAGCTCAGCGCGGCCGCATTTTCCTCGCCCTGGCTTTGAGCCAATGCCGGTGCCGGCGGCAGGGCCGTGGCGACGGCGCAGCACAGCATGGCGCCGGCGGCAATACGGCGCAGGGTGGGGAATTCGTAGGTGCTACGGAAAGTTGTTTTCATTATCTGAACTCTAATGCGATTATGTTTTTACCGTTCACCATGCGGCGCTGCCCCAGCAGGTTCAGCAAATTGCCCAGGGTCTCTTCATATCCTTCGCCGGCCATCGCCTGCCCGGAAAAGCGCAGGCGTCCGTTCTGCAATGTCCCATTTCCCGACAACAACAACGCGCCACGCACCGTGCGCAGCACCAGATCGGCCTGCTGGCCGCGCCAGTCCATGGCCATCTCGTAGCTGCCCAGCGGCTTGATCGGCGACATGCGCGAACCCATGTCGGCCATCGACAGGACCGTGCGCCCGTTGACCGCGACGCTGTTCGGCACGCGCGCCAGGTCGAGCCGGTTCCGGAGAGCCGGATCACGCCCGAAGGCGCCAGCGTGTTCAGTGGCGCGCCCAGGCCGGCGAGCCCCTCGGCCGGCAGCAGCAGCTGGCCCTCGCTCACCTGCCACGCGCTCCAGCTGCCTTCGATGTGGACGGGCTGTGCCAGCGCCAGCGGATTTTCCAGGTTCATGTCGACGCGGCCGAACAGCACCAGCGGCGACAGGCGCCAGCTGAAGCGGCCCGGCAGCAGCGGCGTCACCGCCCCGCCCGCGTTCGGCGCGCCGCCCACAAAGGCTGAGCCGTTCCAGAGCGTACCTTGCGCATCCCCCAGAGTCAAACGGCCGCCGGTCTGGCGCTCCACCATCGTGCCGAGCCAGGTCGCCGGCAGGAAGACGAGCACCGTCAGCGCCACCACCAGCGCGGCGGCGGACCAGCCAGGCCAGCATGCGCCTCATCGGGCGCCGGTCCCGGTATCCCTGGCGCAGCGTCAGGTTGGCGTCGACATTGCCGACCGGATCCTGGGCGCTGAAGGTGCCTTCCGGACGGCGATGCGGTTCTCGCGGCGCTGGGCATCGAGCCAGGCCACCAGGTTCGCAAACGACACGCCGTTCACCTGCAGCCGTGCGTATTCGCCGGTCAGCGTGAGCGAGGCCGGCGTGATGCTGCGCGCACCGAGGCTGGCCTTCAGGCTGGCCTCGGTCATGGGCGTCACCGGCACCGGCTGCTGGCCGGCGAGCCCGCGCGCGACCTGCGCCATGCCCGCCAGCTGCGCGGCCTGCTGGCGCAGCTCGGGAAGCGAACGCTGCAGCTGGGCACGGCCCTCGACCGCCGGCTCGATCAGCCCCATGTACACCAGCGCCAGCAGGACGACGCCAAAACCGACGCCGAGATAACGCCGCTCCTGCTCGCTGCGCGCGATCCAGTAAGCCGTGGCACGTTCGCGCGTACCGCCGAAAATGTTACCCAGGTTCATTGCGTAGCTCCCGTGCTGCGGATCCGCCAGTTGGCGGGCGCAATTGCTTCCAAGGTGAGGCTGCGCGCCGACAGGGCCGCCTGCAGTTGCCGGAGCGCGGTCGGATCGACCGTCTCTGGTTTGACGCGCACGTTAAGCGCGCGTTCCTTGTATTCGATTGATGTAATGCCGGGCGGGCTCGCCAGTTGACGGCTGGCGTCGCCCAGGGCCGCGGCCAGGTAGATGAATTCGTCGGTGCCGATCTGGCCGCTGCCGGCCTGGGCGCGCGCAATGTTCTGGCGCATTTGCGCTACCGGATCGACCATCGGCGTGTTCGGGTAGACCGACTGGAAGGTCTGGTTCATCTGCTGGCGCACGGCGTTCGCTTCGCCGCGCAGGCGCAGCCATTCGATATTGATGCCGGCCAGGTTGACGACCACGCCCAGCAGCGCCAGCGCGATCGGCACGCGCCAGCGGCGCCAGTCGCGCTGGCGCGCGCCGGCCGCGCCCAGGCCCGGCAGCAGGTCGAAGCCGGCGCTGTTGGCGCCGGCGATCCAGTGCGCCCAGTCGTCGGCTTCGAGCACGGTGCCGGGGCCGGCCTCGGCCAGCAGCACGCCGTATTCGCCGAGCTGCGCGTGCGGTACATACAGCGTCAGTGGCGCGTCGCCGGCCAGCGCGCGGGCGGTTTGCAGGGCCACCGCCGGGTTGGCGTCGAGCGCCAGGCCGAAGCCGGAATACGGACCCTGGCGCAGCAGCAGTTCGCCGGCGCCGATCGTGGCGCTGACGCCGCCCGGCTGCAGGGGCAGGCACAGTTGCGCCGGCACGACCGCCACGGCGCGGGCGCCCGGGCCAGCAGCGTACGCACCAGCGGCTCGAGCCAGTCGCGCTGCACCACCGCGACCGGGCGGGTGCCGTCCGCCGCGACGGGACCGGCGACGAGCACGCAGTCGGCCGGGTCGCCCCGGGACATGTTCTTCGACCAGGCCAGGCAAGGCGGCGCGCAGTCGCGCACCGGCCAGCGGCGGCATCGACAGCGACAGCAGGTTGACGTCGGCGCCGGCGAGCAGCAACACCACGCGGCGGCTGGCGGCAACGACATCGGTGAGATTGCGCAGCAGGCCTTCGCCCTGCTGGGCGATGCCGCCGCCGTCATTGACGACGGCAAAACGGCACAGGGCGCCTTCGCCTTCGGCGCGCGCTGGATGCCGGATATAAAGTGTAGTCAAACCGTCTCGCTTTCTTTTAATTTTGACGAACCCAGACCACCGACACGCCGCCGCCGATCACGCCCGGCTGCCGCTTGATCAGCGACAGCGCGTTCAGGGCGGCGCGGTCGAGGCGGATGCGGCTGTTCACCAGGAACCAGTCGCTGTGCACGCTCGCCGAATCGGCCACCAGCGGGCGGTTGCCGACTTCCTGCTGAAACTTGCCGATGTCGTCCCAGGGCACGTTGCGGCGCCGCGCCAGCAGCGCGTTCGCTTCCGACAGCGAATAATTCGGAATTACCGCCGACAGCACCTCGGCCGACGCCGTATTCACGTTCACCGGCGTGCGCTCGGGCAGCACCACCACGTAGGGGCGCAACCGCTCGAGCATGTCCGGCGTAAATCCTTTTACTGCCAACAAATCCTCGACTTCGAGGAACTTGATCGGCGTACCGAGCCCTCGCGCGTGACCGCCAGCGTCTCGGGCCCGCTCACGCCGCTGCCGCCGCCGTCGGCGCCGCCGCCGCCATCGACGCCCCCACGCCGCCCTGGCCGACCTGCCCCTCCCTTGCCACCGCCATTGCCGCCACCGGCTTCGCCCTCGCCGCCTTCGCCATTGCCGCCGCTGCCCGGGTCGAGCTCCTGGCCGCCGACTTCCTGGCCCGTGATCGGGTCGACCTGGCCGACTGGCACCACTACCGGCTGGCTGCCCGCGATCAGGTTGGCCGTGGTACGAGCCAGCACCGGATTGATTTGCAGGTTGCGCAGCAGGCGTTCGAAGATTTGCAACTGAGCAACATCAATGCGGGTGCCGCGCGCCAAATTACGTAGATTGTAACGCGAGGTGGCGTCCGAGATGTTGCCAGAAAGACTAGCATCGAAGGTTTCTCCTTCGACCCGTTCGCGTTCAATGTACTGGTCGAGCCGGGTTTCAGCCAGTGGCGTGGCCCAGACCGCGGTCAAGGCGGTGTAGCGTGGATTGTCGTAAGCATCCTGGCGCAGCACCAGGCTGGCCCAGTCGAGCGCCCCGCGCAGGATCCAGCGCGTCTGCAGGTTCAGGCGCTGGTTTTCCATCGAGCGTACTTCGACCTGCTGCTGCCAGAACAGGCTGGCCACGATCGTGATCGCCAGCGTGGTCAGCAGCAAGGCGGTGATGACGGCGACGCCGCGCTGGCGCCGCTGGGTGGGTGCACGTCGCATCAGATGCTCCCCAACAGGAAGGATTTGGTGAGCGGCTGCGGGTAGCCGCGCGTGGCCAGCACCACCTGCAAGCCGCCGATCGGCTGGGCGATGCCGCCCTGCGCCGCCGCCTCGGCTTGCCGGCGCCAGCCGTTGTTTTGCCAGACCAGCACCCCCATCGATTCGACGTTGCGCTGCAGCGTGACGGCACCGGTGGTGTCGAGGTCGCTGACGGACGCCTGCCACAAGGCATCGAGCTGGAGCAGGTCGCGGGTGGCGATCGATTCTCGCCGCAGCAGGGCGCCGTTCACCAAACGGTAGGCAATCACCTGCAGCCGCGCCGGTTCGTTTTCGTTGAAGACGGTGCGGACCAGGGTCAGGCGGTTGTCCTCGCCGAGCAGGAAGGGCCGGCGCCCGAGCACGCTGGCGCTGGCCGCATGTTCGCAGTCGCTCTGCATCTGGGCAAAGGCCAGCTGCATGCCGCGCGTCATTTCCATTTGATCGGTCAGGGCGGCGCGGGCGCGCACGATGCCGTCCAGGCCGCGCCAGCCGAGCACGGCCACCATCGCCAGGATGCCGATCGCCACCAGCAGCTCGACCAGCGTGAAACCGCGATTCCGTTTCATGGACGCGGCCTCAGGACCAGCTGGACCAGCTTGAGAATGCGCCGGTCGGGACGGTCGAGGTCGAATACGGATACCTCGACCCGGCGCAGTTGCGGATTCGGGCTGGCCAGCACTTCTTCCTGGCACATCAGTTTCAGGTCGCCCTGGGGGCAGGCATAGCTGCGCTTGCCGATTTCGGGGAATTCCTTGCCGAGGCGAATTTGCACGAGCCGGTTCTCGGCCGACCAGGTGGCCATCATCGAGGCGCGCAGGCCGGCACTGTTCGAGGCCAGGCTACCTACCGCGCGCAGGCCGGCGCCGAGCGCGGTGCCGACGATAACGAGCGCCACCAGCACCTCGAGCAGGGTAAAGCCCTGGATTGTCGCCAGGCGTGGGCAGGGAGACAGCATCTTTATTCCACAGTGAAATGGCCGACGCCATCGGCGCGGATCGCCACGCGGTTGTCGCCGCTGGCCAGGGTCAGGACGAAGGGTTTGTCGACCGGTTCGCGGCCGAAGGTGACGCGCACGATGTCACCGGTTCCGGTACCAGCCGTGGGCGGATCGAGCAGCAGCCGGATCGGTGCATGGCGGAAGGCGCGCTGGCGCAACAGGTCGTCCTGGGTGACGGCCTCCCAGCCCTGTTCGCCGCGCACCAGGAAGCTGTAGCGTTCGGGAGTGGCTTCGAAGGCGACCTGCCGGTTGCGCACGATCGCTTCGTCGCGCGCCAGCTGCAGCAGCAGGGTCAGGCGCTTGGCTTCATCGACGAGGTCCTGGCGCGGGCTCGGGATCGCGTTCACAGAGACGAGCCCGAGCGTGATGCCGATGATGACCATCACCACCATGATTTCGACCAGGGTGAAGCCGGCGGCGCGGCGAGGTGCGGCCAGCGGCGCGACGGCGGTCATGGTCGAGGCTTAATCCTGCCAGGAGCCGATGTCGGCGTCTTCGCCCTGGCCGCCGGCCTGGCCGTCGGCACCGTAGGAGAAGATGTCGAGCTCCTTGCCGTGGATGCCGGGCTGCAGGTACTGGTAGGGGTGGCCCCACGGGTCCTTCGGCAGCTTGTCGATATAGCCGCCTTCCTTCCAGCCGTTGGCCGCCGGGCCCGAACTCGGGCGCTCGACCAGGGCCTGCAAGCCCTGCTCGGTGGTCGGATAGCGCTGGTTGTCCAGTTTGTACATCTTGAGCGCCGACATCAGGTTGCCGATGTCGGTCTTGGCCGCGACCCCGCGCGACTCGCCGACACGGCCCAGCAGCTTGGGTACGACCAGCGCGCCCAGGATGCCGATGATGACCACGACAACCATGATTTCAACAAGGGTGAAGCCGCGCGCGGAACGGCGGCGAAGTGCGCGTTGCGAAACGATGTGCATAGTCAATCTTGGGTAGGTGGATCAGGTGGATCGGAACAAGCGGAGCGCCTAACAAAACCTCCATAGCTGCGTTACATCGTCTCGCCGTACAGGTGTACTGTCTTCGACGATGCGCCTTGCTCTGAAGCTTGTGTTAAGCGCTCATAGTATAAGGCCGTTTGGCGGCAGCGGCCACCGGCGGCGGTGCGCCATTGTAAGGCAGAGCAGCGCTACATCGCAGCTCAAATGTGTGCACCCCTATTCGAGCAGACAGGGCAGTCCGGATTGCGCGCTGCAGCAATCCCGGTCCACTCCATCGCCCGACCGTCGAGCAGCAGCAGGCGCCCGCGCAGCGGCGTACCTACCCCCATGATCAGCTTCAGCGCCTCGGCCGCCTGCATCGCGCCGACCACGCCGACCAGGGGCGCGAACACCCCATCGTGCTGCAGGCGGCGTCCTCGAAACCGCTGTCCTCGGGGAACAGGCAGGCATAGCAGGGGCAGTCGGCCGTGCGCATGTCGAACACGGATAACTGCCCGTCGAAGCGGATCGCGGCGCCCGCCACCAGCGGCACGCGAGCCTCGACGCAGGCCCGGTTCAACGCGTGACGGGTAGCGAAGTTGTCGCTGCAGTCGAGCACGACCGAGGCGCCCCGTGCCAGTTCCAACAGGCGCGCGGGGCCGGCCCGTTCGCGCAGTGCAATAACTTCGACCTCGGGATTGAGCGCCTGCAGTGCCGCCTTGCCGGATTCGACCTTGGGCTGGCCGATGCGCGCATCCGTGTGCATGATCTGGCGCTGCAGGTTGGTGAGGTCGACCGCGTCGTCGTCGACCAGGGTGATGCGGCCGACGCCGCTTGCCGCCAGGTACAGCGCGGCCGGCGAACCGAGGAACCGCCGGCACCGATGACCGGGGCGTGGGCCGCCAGCAGGCGCGCCTGCCCCTCGATGCCGATGTCGTCGAGCAGGATGTGGCGCGAGTAGCGCAGGAGCTGGGTGTCGTTCATGGGTGGATAACAGTGCCGTGGCCGTAGGGTGGGCACTCCGTGCCCACGCGTAAGCGCGTTCGGTGTTGGCGTGGTTTTACTCGGAAACGTGAGCAGGTAAAGGTATCGCTGCAAGGACGCGGTATCGCTGCAAGAACGCGGTATCGCTGCAAGGACGCGGTATCGCTGCAAGAACGCGCCCTGCGGGTCCGGTGCCAGGCGCCCCACAATGCCGCCATCCGCGTGGGCACGGGGTGCCCACCCTACGTGATCATCCTACTTTTTCGCGCCCTTCAGCTCGGGCGGTTTCGTCTCGGAACCCGGCACCGCTTTCGCTTCCGGCGAGGTCACTTCGACTGCCTCGGGTTTCGCCAGTTTGACGGGCAAGCCCTTGAAATGGTTCAGGGCCTGGGCCAACTGGAAGTCGTCCTTGCCGCCCAACTCCAGCGGCTTGCGGTTCTTCAGCAGGGCCAGCGCGCGCTGTTGCTGCTCGGCGCTGTCGCGTGCATCCTTGGCCGCGCCCGCCTTTTCGTTCTCGCCCGTCAGGTGGCGCTGCAAATCGACTTCGCGCACGCGCAGCGCGTTCAGGCCGTCGCCTTCCGCCGTTTCGTCCACGGCCAGGTCCGGATTGATCCCGTTGGCCTGGATCGCGCGGCCCTTCGGCGTGTAGTAGCGCGCCGTGGTCAGCTTGATGGCGGTGTCGGGGGACAACTGGCGCAGCGTCTGCACCGAGCCCTTGCCGAAGCTCTGGCTGCCCATCACGATGGCGCGCTTGTAGTCCTGCAGGGCGCCGGCGACGATTTCCGAGGCCGATGCCGAGCCGCCATTGATCAGCACCACCATCGGCACGGTTTTCAGCTGGGCCGGCGCCTTGGCCAGCGGATCGCCGCCGCGCTCGGCGTAGAACTCGCGCCGGCCGTAGTAACTCTTGTTCGAGTCGGGCAACTGGCCCTTGGTGGAAACAATCAGCTCTTCCTTGGGCAGGAAGGCGCTCGACACGCCAATGGCGCCGGGCAGCAGGCCGCCCGGGTCGTTGCGCAGGTCGAGCACCAACCCCTTGATCTCGGGGTTGTCCGCGTACAGCGCTGCCGTTTTGCCGGCCAGCTCTTCAAGCGTGGCTTCCTGGAACTGGCTGATGCGCACCCAGGCGTAACCAGGCTCGACCATCTTGGCCTTGACGCTCAGCACCCGGATTTCCTCGCGCGCGAGCGGCACCACCCAGGGGCGGTCGTCGCCGCGGCGGGCAATCGTCAGCGTCACCTTGCTGCCGGGCTTGCCGCGCATTTTCTTGATCGCTTCGTCGAGTGACAGGCCCTTGACCGGGACGTTGTCGATGCGGGTGATCAGGTCGCCGGCCTTGATGCCGGCGCGGTAGGCCGGCGAATCCTCGATGGGCGAGACGATCTTCACGTAGCCGTCCTCGGAAGCGACCTCGATGCCGACCCCGACGAACTTGCCGCGCACGCTGTCGCGCATTTCCTTGTAGGCCTTCTGGTCGAGGTAGACCGAGTGCGGGTCGAGCGAGGCGACCATCCCGCCGATGGCTTCGGACAGGAGTTTCTTGTCCTCGACCGGCACCACGTAGTCGCTCTTGATCAGGCCATAGACGTCGGCCAGCTGGCGCAGTTCGTCCAGCGGCAACGGGCCGTCTCCCTTTTGTGCCCAGGCCGAGACCTGCGCCGTCAAGGCCACCCCGGCCACCAGGCCCAGGCCGACCAGCCCCATGTTTTTCGCTTTGTTGCCCATCGCTGCCCCTAGAATCCTAGAATTTGATCCAGCTTGCCGGATCGAAGGCCTTGCCCAGATGCCTGAGCTCGAAGTATAGCCCCGATTCCTCGTTACCGCCGGTGTTGCCGGCGCTCGCGATCGGCTCGCCGGCGCGCACCGCGTCGCCCAGGCGCTTGAGCAGCGTCTGGTTGTTGGCATAGATCGACAGGTAGTCGCCGCCGTGGTCGATGATGATCAGGTTGCCGAAGCCGCGCATCCAGCCCGAGTGCACCACGCGCCCCAGCGCCACGGCGCGCACCTCGGTGCCTTCCGGCGCCTTGATGAACATGCCCTTCCAGCTTGGGCCGTCGCCGCCGCGCTTGGCGCCGAAGCGCGCCGCGATCGTGCCCGACACCGGCGCCGTCAGCTTGCCGCGCATGCTGGCGAAGGCCCCGGCGGGTGCAGCGGGCGCCAGCGAGATGTCGGGCGTGCGTTCTTCCGGCTCGGCCGGCTTCGGTGCCTGCACCACTTTCGGTTCTTCCGGCGGCAGCGGTTTCGGTGCCGGCTTGCCGGCTTTCGCCGCTTCGCGCGCCAGGCGCTCGCGCTCGGCCTTGGCTTCGGCTCGCGCCAGCGCGCGCCTTTTCCGCCGCTTCCGCTTCGGCCTTGGCCTTGGCGCGGGCAGCGGCGAGCGCTTCCCGGCGCTTGCGTTCGGCTTCGGCCTGTTCGCGGATCAGGCGCGTCAGGCTGTCGACCAGGCCGCTCAGGCGCTGTTCGTCGCGCTCCAGGCTGTCGACCTGCTTGCGCTGGCTGACCAGGCGGCTCGACAGCTCGCCCAGCAGGGCGGCACGTTTCGCCTTTTCCTTCTCCAGCACGGCCTTCTGGTCGCGCTGCTCCTGGGCGATTTCTTCGAGTTCGGTTTTGGCGTTCTCGACCTTCTCGCGATTCTGCTCGACCTGCGCCAGGTTGGCGTTCAGGGCGGACAGCAATTTCGCTTGCGCCTGCGAGACATAGGCCATCATCTGCAGGTCGCGGTTGATCCGGTTCGGGTTATCTCCCGAGAGCAGCAGCTTGATGCGGTCTTCGTTGCCGGCGACATAGTGCTCGCGCAGCAGGGCCGACAATTGTTTCTTCTGTGCCGCAATTGTTTGTGCGAGGCGTTCCTGTTCGGTACCCAGGTCCTGCAGGCGCAGGTTGGTCTCGCGCTGTTCGTCGGCGAGGTCGCGCAGCGCGCGGTTGGCGTTCGAGATCGCCTCTTCCGACTCGGCCAGGTTGTCGGCCACGTCTTCCTTCTCGCTCTCGGTGCGGCTGATTTCCTTCTTGAGTGCGGTCAGCTTTTGCTGGATGCCGGCGCGCTTGGCCTCGGCCGCCGCTTTTTGCCGGCTGCGTTCGGTCGGCTTGGCTGCACCGGCCGCGCAGGCGGGTGCTACCAGGCCGCTTGACAGGCACACCGCCAGCAGGCCGCACAGCAGGGCGCTGCCGGCCGACTTCTTGATTGGGAAACGCAAGACTTACTTCGCCTTCCCTTGATTGGCAACCGCTGCCATGGCGGCGGCGATCGCTTCCTGGTCGCCCAGGTAGTAGTGGCGGATCGGCTTCAGGTCGGCATCGAGTTCGTAGACCAGCGGCTGGCCGTTTGGAATGTTGAGGCTGACGATGTCGCTGTCGCTGATGTTGTCGAGCATTTTGATGATGGCGCGCAGGCTGTTGCCGTGGGCCGAAATCAGGATCTGCTTGCCGGCGCGGATGGCCGGGGCGATTTCGTCGTTCCAGGCGGGCATCACGCGCGCCACCGTATCCTTCAGGCACTCGGTAAGCGGGATCTGCGATTTGTCCAGGCTGGCGTAGCGCGGGTCCTTGAACGAGGTGCGCTCGTCGGCTTCTTCCAGCGCCGGCGGCGGCGTGTCGTAGCTGCGGCGCCAGACCAGCACTTGCTCGTCGCCATACTTCGCGGCCGTCTCGGCCTTGTCCAAACCTTGCAGGCCGCCATAGTGGCGTTCGTTCAGGCGCCAGTCGTTCTTGATCGGCAGGTACATCTGGTCCATCTCGTCGAGCGCCAGCCAGAGGGTGCGGATGGCGCGCTTCAACACCGAGGTGTAGGCCAGGTCGAAATGGAAACCGGCTTCGCGCAGTACGCGGCCGGCGCTGCGCGCCTCGTTGACACCCTTCTCGGTCAGGTCGACGTCGGTCCAGCCGGTAAAGCGGTTTTCCAGGTTCCAGGTCGATTCGCCGTGGCGCATGAATACGATTTTGTACATAAGCTCTTCTCTACTCTATATAAAAGTCTGCGAAGGGACCCCGGGTCGATCTCGAGGTGCCAAAAGATTCCTGTCCGCCTTCTATTTTATAATGCGCGGATTGCGTTCAACCATTGGAAACCTTGTGAAATTCATCCTCGATAATATCTTCATTGTTGCAATCGCCCTCGTTTCCGGTGGCGCACTGCTGTTCCCCGCCCTGCTGCCGAAGGGCCGCCGCGCCACCGCGGTCCAGGTTACCCAGCTCATCAACCGGGGCAAGACCACGGTCGTGGACGTCCGTACTGCCGAGGAATTTGCCGCTGGCCACGTGCGCGACGCAAAAAACATTCCGCTGGCAGACTTCGGGAATCGCATCGGCGAACTGGAAAAAGCGAAAAGCCGTACCGTCGTCGTGATTTGCCAGAGCGGCGCGCGCTCGGACAAGGCCGTGCGCCTGCTGAAAGCCGCCGGCTTTGCCGATGCCCTGAGCCTGGAGGGCGGCATGACGGCCTGGACGGCAGCCGGTTTGCCGGTGACCAAGTAAAAGTGCCTGATCAAGTCGTTCGCCACGCGTTGCAGGTGCGCCTTCCGGGGAGGCGCTGCAGCGCGGCGATGCAGGTTTGTCAGGTGCGCTAAATCAAGACAGGAAGGAATTCAAATGACTGCCCATGTTGTGCTCTACCACACTGCCAGCTGCCCCTATTGCGTGCGCGCCGAGCGCCTGCTCGAAGCGAAAGGCGTGACCGACATCGAGCGCATCCGCGTCGACCTCGACCCGGAACAGCGCCAGATCATGATGCAGAAGACGGGCCGGCGCACGGTGCCGCAGATCTACGTGGGCGAGACCCACGTCGGCGGCTTCGACGACCTGTACGCGCTCGACCAGGCTGGCCGCCTCGACCCGCTGCTCAAGGGCGAGTAAGGAAAAGTTCAGGCAAATCAAGGCAAGACAGCGTCTGCGCAAGGTGGAGAGCGGTTATATCGCCCCTCTCTCGCCGGAGCTATTGCATCCAAATTGATTTTGATACAATTGCCGCTGCGTTTGACGCCAGCCCATCAGGGACGGCGCTGGCCGTCCCTTCTACTTCATAACGAAAGCGTTCCATGTCTGACGAAAATCTGCAACCAGTCTTCCAAATCCAACGCGTCTATCTGAAGGACATGTCGCTGGAACAACCGAATTCCCCGGCCATCTTCCTCGAGCAGGAAGCCCCGACCATCGAGGTGTCGCTGGACGTCGGCGCCGAAGCCATCGCCGACGGCATCTACGAGTCGACCGTGACGATCACCGTGACGGCCAAGGTCAAGGACAAGGTCGCTTTCCTGGTTGAAGGCAAGCAAGGCGGCATCTTCGAAGCACGCAACATCCCTGCCGAGCAGATGGATCCGCTGCTGGGCATCGGCTGCCCGAACATCGTTTATCCTTACCTGCGCAGCAACATCGCCGACGTGATCACCCGTGCCGGCTTCCCGCCTGTGCACCTGGCCGAGATCAACTTCGAGGTGTTCTACCAGCAGCGTCGCCAGGCGATGGCCGAAGCCGCTGCCGGCGCACCGGCGAACTAAGCAAGACTGACGTTGGCACTCGGGTAGTAGCCGGTCCATGCGATCGGATCCTGCCCCGACGTGCCCCGCAGTTCCGTGACGGGCATTCGTGTTGCGCTGCTAAAGCGCGGTGCGGATGCCCTTCCTGCCATCTAGGCATCGGTTTACCGCGCCAAGGCCTGCCATGACCATTCCTCGCCCGTTCGCCGCCGCCCTGTTGCTACTGGCATGCGCCAGCGCCAGCGCCTTCGACTTCCGTTCGGTCGGCGCACCCTCCGTGCTGCTGTACGACGCTCCCTCGGCCAAGGGCGGGAAGCGCTTCGTGGCGCCGCGCGGCATGCCGGTCGAAATCCTGGCGCGCTATGGCGACTGGGTCAAGGTACGCGACGCCGATGGCGACCTGACCTGGACCGAGGCGAAGGGCTTGTCGGCGCGCCGCAATGTGGTCGTGAAAGTACCGCTGGCACGCCTGCGCGCGGCGCCCGAGGACAACGCCCCCATCCTGATGAACGCCGACAAGGGCGTGCTGCTCGAACTGGTCGATCCGCAGGCGACCGGCTGGGTACGTGTACGCCACCAGGACGGCATTGGCGGCTATGTACGGGCCGCCGATGTCTGGGGCATCTGAATCGACACCATGCAAGAATTGAAGAAAATGAACAAGATCACTGTCCTCGGCGCCGGCGCCTGGGGTACCGCTGTCGCCATCGCGGTAGCGGCCCGCCACGACGTGCTGCTGTGGGGCCGCAATCCCGAGCAGATGGCGGCCACTGCCGCGGCACGCGAGAACACCCATTACCTGCCGGGCCAGCCTCTGCCCGCCGCCCTGCGCGTGAGCAGCGACTTCGAGGAGGCGCTGGCCCACGTCGAGGGGGGCAAGCGAGGACGAGGCGCCGCTCTTGATCGCGGCCTGCCCGGTGGCCGGCCTGCGCCCGCTGCTGGCCAGCCTGAAAGGCCGGGCAATCCCGAACGTGGTCTGGCTCTGCAAAGGCTTCGAATACGGCACCGGCCTGCTGCCGCACCGGGTGGTGCGTGAAGTGCTGGGCGACACCGTGCCGGGCGCGGCCCTGTCGGGCCCCTCGTTCGCCAGGGGAAGTCGCGCGCGGCCTGCCCTGCGCGCTGACGGTGGCATCGACCTCGCCCACCCTGCGCGAGCGCGTCGTCGCCGCTGTCCACGGCGGCAAGGTCCGCGTGTACGCCTGCGACGACGTAGTGGGCGTGGAAGTGGGCGGCGCCGTCAAGAACGTGCTGGCGATCGCCACCGGCACCGCTGACGGCCTCGGCCTTGGCCTGAACGCGCGCAGCCCTGATCACGCGCGGCCTGGCCGAAATCACCCGTCTCGGCACCGCGCTCGGAGGACGCGCCAGTACTTTCATGGGCCTGACCGGCATGGGCGACCTGATCCTTACCTGCACCGGCGACCTGTCGCGCAATCGCCGCGTCGGCCTGGCGCTGGCGCAGGGCAAGCCGCTGGACACGATCGTTGCCGAACTGGGCCACGTGGCCGAAGGGGTGCCGTGCTCGAAGGCGGTGCGCGAACTGGCGGCGAAGATGGGCGTGGAAATGCCGATTACCGACGCGGTGGCGGCCGTGCTGTTCGATGGCTACGATGCGGCGGAAATGGCGAAGCAGCTATTGGCGCGCGATCCGCGCGATGAGCTGGCGTAGTTTGTACGCGTAATGGCCCGCGACGCGTGCCAACCCCAGGGTGAACGTGGCCGGCCACGTCCCCCCAGGCCAGGTCAAGCGGCCTGTCCGCGCGGGTCGTTGGTCGGTCCGCCGGTACGCACCTGCCCCAGCAGGATCGTCATCAGGGCCACGCCGTCCTGGTTGGCGCGGATCGCGTGCGGTTCGCCGCCGGCCAGGTACACCATTTCATTCGGCCGCAGCACGATGGTGCGGCCATGCGCATCGACGGCGAGTTCGCCTTCCAGGCACAGCAGCGTGATTTCTCCCTCGACCCGGTGTTCCGGCATCGGCTTGTCCTTGGTGACGACCAGCCGGATCAGTTCCATGTGTTCGGTCTTTGCCAGCGCAATCGACGTGAAGTTCGCGATGTCGTCTTCGCCGCGTTGCAAGGCGATCCGTTCGCCCGATGCTGCATGTTGCAAGGCCATGTCGCCCCCTTTCTACTCGTCTTCGGTTGTATGCGGAACCGCGCGCAGCCATTTCACCAGCGCAAAGGCATCCTCGAATCCGCGCGCCAGGCGCGGCACCAGTTCGTCGGGCGCATTCAGCGTCAAGGGCACTTCGGTCCACACGAAAAAGCTTTTCAGCTTGATGTGCTCGATATGCGGATGGGCCGGATCGAAACCTTTTGGCGGACGCTGCAGCTTGTCTTCGTCGAGCAGGTCGCCATAGGTCGCGCGCAGGTGTTTATTCTTTAACATTTTTGCGAAACCTGTCGCATCGTTGACGACGTGTTCGCGGATCGCCTTCAGGCGCGCGGCCGGCGGCAGGTATTCCCCCGCGCCGAAACCGAGGGTGCCGTCGCCCTCGATCTGGAAGTAATAGGTCGAGCCGCCGCCCTCGCTGGGACGGCGCCGGTTGTTCGGCGTGATGCCGGCCGAGAAGCGGGTTTTATAGGGGGTCTTGTCGTTCGAAAAGCGGATGTCGCGATTAATGCGGAACATCGCCTTCTTTGGATCGACGGCAGCGACGTCGCGATCAAAACGGGACAATTCACGGATCAGCTCGGTCACCACGGCCTGGAATTCTTCGCGCAGGATGTCGTAGCGCGGCTTGTTCATGATGAACCAGGGACGGGTGTTGTTTTCCTTGAGTTCGGTAAGGTATTGCGTCAGGTCGCGCAGGTGCATGGGATGTCGATCAAGGTTACTGGAGAGCGCGTGGACGCTTGCCGACGGTGACGGCGACCGTGGACTCGCGATTCTGGCGCATCAGCGTCAGGCGCGCCTTGGCGCCGGGTGCCAGCCCGGCAATGAGGTTGAGCATCTCGCCGGTATTGGCCACCTTCTTGCCTTCTACGGCAAGGAGGATGTCGCCCGGACGTACGCCGGCGCGGTCGGCGGGGCCGTTGCGCACCACGCCGGCGATGATGGTGCCGCTCTTGCGGGCCAAACCAAAACTGTCGGCAAGTTCCGGGGTGATGTCCTGCGACTCGATGCCGATCCAGCCGCGCACGACCTGGCCGCTCTTGATGATCGATTCGAGCACGTTGCGCGCGGTGGAGACGGGGATGGCAAAACCGATCCCGACCGAGCCGCCGGTCTGCGAGTAGATCGCCGAATTGATGCCGAGCAGGTTACCGTGGATGTCGACCAGTGCCCCGCCCGAGTTACCGAAGTTAATCGCCGCATCGGTCTGGATGAAATTCTCGAAGTGGTTGATGTGCAGGTTGTTGCGTCCCACGGCCGAAATGATGCCCATGGTAACGGTCTGGCCGACACCGAAGGGGTTGCCGATGGCCAGTACGACGTCGCCGACGCGCGCCTCGTCCGGCTTGGCCAGCACCATCACCGGCAGGTTCGGAGCGCCGATGCGGATCACGGCCAGGTCGGTCTCGGGGTCGGTGCCGACGATTTTCGCACTGGCCTTGCGTCCATCGGCCAGGCCGACCTCGATCTGGTCGGCACCTTCGACGACGTGGAAATTGGTCAATATATAGCCTTCGCTGCTGACGATCACGCCCGAACCGAGGCTCGACATCTGTTCCTCGGGCGGCATGCGGTCGCCGAAGAAGCGGCGGAAGAAGGGATCCTTCAGGATCGGGTGGGCTTCGCGCGAGGTCTTGCTGGTGAGGATGTTCACCACTGCCGGCATGGCGCGTCCGGCCGCTTCCCGGTAGCTGCCCGCAGGGGGGCTCGACTGCGCCTGCAGCAGCGGCACCGCGCCCGCGCCGGGGCCGACCGGCACCTGCACGGGTGCGCGCTTGAACCAGTCGGGGCGCAGGGTCGCGGCGACAAAATACAGGGCCAGCGCAACCGTCACCACCTGGGCGAACAGCAGCCAGAGGCGGCGCGCGGCGCCTGGACGGGAGATGACGACGTCGTCTTTCACTTTGTCCGCGTCAGGGTTTTTTTGTCAGGGCGTCGCGGATTTCGCGCAGCAGCACGATGTCTTCCGGCGTGGCGGGGGCTTTCGCCTGCTCTTCGGGCATGACACGCTGGCGCATGCGGTTCATCAGGCGCACCATCTGGAAAATGATGAAGGCGAGAATGACGAAATTCAGGAGAATCGTCAGGAAATTGCCGTACGCAATGACCGCACCGGCTTTTTTTGCTTCGGCCAGCGCCAGGCCGGGAGCCTGGTTATTCAAGGGTATATAGTAATTGGCGAAATCGAGTCCGCCAAACAGTTTCCCGATTGGCGGCATGATGACGTCTTGCACCAGCGAGTCGACGATGCGCCCGAACGCCCCTCCGATGATGACGCCGACTGCCAGGTCGACCACATTGCCACGCATGGCAAACCGTTTGAACTCCTCCAGCATCGCCATCCTGGCTCCCGATTGATCGATTTAGCTCGTGTGATGATACCGCAAGGGTTGCGCGACCGTTCGCACGCCCTGTTGGGGCCTGCCGCGGGCCTGCCGGCGCAGGGCGAAAACGGCCGCGCTCATGCAGGTTGGGCACTCGACAGCAGGCCCATGCCACGCCAAGCGCACACTGCATATATTTTTCTCCAATAAAGATTGCCATTCACATATAATTTTGTGTTGCTGCAAGCTCTTAATTGATTCTCAAGATTCGTAAATTCACGGAGTGGGGTTGGTATGAGTAATGAAAAGCAGGTCGATTCAGGCCGGCGTGGGCTGCTCGTCGCCACATGTGCGGCGGGTGGCGTCGTCGGTGTGGCCACGGCAGGTGCACTGGTCAGTACGTTCCAACCGTCCGAGCGCGCCAAGGCCGCCGGCGCTCCGGTCGAAGTCGATATCTCCGACGTCAAGCCGGGAGAGATGAAGGTCGTCGAGTGGCGCGGCAAGCCGGTGTGGATCTTGCGCCGTACGCCGGAAATGCTCGCCAGCATCCCGAAAAACAACGACCTGGTGGCCGACCCGAACTCCGAGAAGGTCTACCAGATCGATATGCCGGAATACGCGAAAAACGAATTCCGTTCCCGCAAGGAGCACCAGGAAGTCCTGGTCACCGTCGGCATCTGCTCGCACCTGGGCTGCTCGCCCTCCTCCCGTTTTGCCGAAGGCCCGCAGCCGAACCTGCCGGACAACTGGCACGGCGGCTTCCTGTGCCCCTGCCATGGCTCGACCTTCGACCTGTCGGCACGCGTGTTCAAGAACAAGCCGGCGCCGACGAACCTGGACATCCCGCCTTACATGTACATGACCGACACCCGCATCGTGATCGGCAAAGACGAGAAAGGCGAGGCATAACATGGGCGGCCCATTCAAGGAAACCAAGCTGCCGGCCGCCGCGCCGGCCGGCCACAAGGCGCTGGCCTGGATCGACGACCGCTTCCCGCTGTCGAAGCTCTGGAATGACCAGTGGGGCAAGTACTACGCCCCGAAGAATTTCAATATCTGGTACCTGTTCGGCTCGCTGGCGATGCTGATCCTGGTACTGCAGATCGTCACCGGCATCTTCCTGACGATGCATTACAAGCCGGACGCCAACCTGGCCTTCGGTTCGGTCGAATACATCATGCGTGAAGTACCGTCGGGCTGGCTGGTGCGCTACATGCACTCGACAGGCGCATCGGCGTTCTTCATCGTCGTCTACCTGCATATGACCCGTGGCCTGCTCTACGGTTCCTACCGCAAGCCGCGCGAGTTGATCTGGCTCTTCGGTTTCGCAATCTTCCTGTGCCTGATGGCCGAGGCCTTCTTCGGCTACCTGCTGCCATGGGGCCAAATGTCGTACTGGGGTGCGCAGGTGATCGTCAACCTGTTCGGCGCCATCCCCGTGATCGGCCCGGACCTGTCGCTGTGGATCCGCGGCGATTACGTGGTGTCGGATGCGACCCTGAACCGCTTCTTCGCCTTCCACGTCATCGCCCTCCCGCTGGTGCTGCTGGGCCTGGTTGCAGCGCACTTGATCGCCCTGCACGAAGTCGGCTCGCTGAACCCGGACGGCATCGAAGTAAAAGAAAACCTGGGCCCCGACGGCCATCCGCTGGACGCCATTCCGTCGCATCCGTACTACACGACGAAGGACTTGTTCGGCGTCTCGATGTTCCTGCTGATCTTCTCGGCGGTCGTGTTCTTCGCGCCTGAGATGGGCGGCTACTTCCTCGAGTACAACAACTTCATCCCGGCCGATTCGATGAAGACGCCGCCGCACATCGCGCCGACCTGGTACTTCACGCCGTTCTACTCGGTGCTGCGCGCGACGACCGAGGATTTCATCCTGATCCTGATCGCCGCGATCGTGCTGTACGTCGCCTTCGTCTGGATGAAATCGCGTCTGTCCTTCATGAAAAAGGTGCTCGTTGCCGCGATCGCCCTGGTACTGATCATCGGCATGCTGACGCTGGAAGCGAAATTCTGGGGTGTGGTCCTGTTTGGCTCCTCGGTCGTGATCCTGGCCCTCCTGCCGTGGCTGGATCATTCGCCGGTGAAGTCGATCCGCTACCGTCCGAGCTGGCACAAGTGGGTGTACCTGGTGTTCGGCGCTGCTTTCGTGACGCTGGGCTACCTCGGCACCCAGGCGCCGACCCCGGCCGCTGGTGTCGTGTCGCAGGTGTGCACGCTGTTGTACTTCAGCTTCTTCCTCCTGATGCCATGGTGGAGCGCCGCCGGCCAATTCAAGCCGGTTCCGAAGCGCGTGACTTTCCAGCCGCATTGATTCCAGGACTCGAGCACAAGGACAACCATGAACTTCATGAAGAAACTGATCGCAGTCCTGGCGCTGGTGCCGGGACTGGCCTGCGCGAGCGAAGGCGGCTTCCCGCTCGACCGCGCCCCTGAACGTAGCGACATGGCGTCGCTGCAAAACGGCGCCAAGCTGTTCGTCAACTATTGCCTCAATTGCCACTCGGCATCAGCGATGCGCTACAATCGCCTGCGCGATCTTGGCCTGAGCGACGACCAGATCAAGGCAAACTTGTTGTTTTCAGCAGACAAGGTTGGCGAGATGATGACCACGGCAATGCGCCCGGCCGATGCGAAGGCCTGGTTCGGCGCAGTGCCACCGGACTTGTCGGTGATCGCCCGTGCGAAATCGTCGCCGGCAGGCAGCGGTGCCGATTATCTGTACACCTACCTGCGTACCTTCTACAAGGACGACACGCGTCCGACCGGGTGGAACAATATGGTCGTGCCGAACGTGGCGATGCCGCACGCGATGTGGCAGCTGCAGGGCGTGCGTACCCCAAAGATGACGGAAATGCCGGACCCGCACGAGCACGGCAAGACCATCCACAAGTTCGCCGGCTGGGAACAGGTGGCACCGGGTGCGATGAATGCGCAGGAGTTCGACACCGCAACGGCTGACCTGGTTGCTTACCTCAGCTGGATGGCTGAGCCAGCGCAAGGAACGCGCAAAAAACTGGGGGCGATCGTCGTGATTTTCCTGGCAATCTTCTCCTTCCTGGCCTGGCGTTTGAACGAGTCGTACTGGAAAGACGTGAAGTAATTCGTTTTCATTGCCCGCTTGGCTATAATACGGGCAATCATTTTTCGGGGTGAGTCGCTTGGCGCTTCACCCCTTTGTTTCTTAAGGAACTATAAACCATGATGGTTCTCTACTCCGGCACCACGTGCCCGTTCTCCCAACGCTGCCGCCTGGTCCTGTTCGAAAAGGGCATGGACTTCGAGGTCCGTGACGTCGACCTGTTCAACAAGCCGGAAGACATCTCCACGATGAACCCGTATGGCCAGGTACCAATCCTGGTCGAGCGCGAACTGATCCTGTACGAATCGAACATCATCAACGAGTACATCGACGAGCGTTTCCCGCACCCGCAGCTGATGCCGGCCGACCCGCTGATGCGCGCCCGTGCCCGCCTGATGCTGTTCAACTTCGAGAAAGAACTCTTCGTTCACGTGCACGTCCTCGAAGGCGACCGCAACAAGACGAACGAGAAGGCCCACGACAAGGCACGCGCGGAAATCCGCGACCGCCTGACCACGCTGGCCCCGCTGTTCCTGAAGAACAAGTACATGCTGGGCGACGAGTTCTCGATGCTCGACGTCGCGATCGCGCCGCTGCTGTGGCGCCTGGACCATTACGGCATCGAACTGTCGAAAACGGCAGCCCCGCTGATGAAGTATGCCGAGCGCATCTTCTCGCGTCCGGCCTATATCGAAGCGCTGACCCCGTCCGAAAAGGTCATGCGCCGCTGATTCCAGGGCAGTCAGGCGTGGTGCCGCATGCCGCGGCGCGCGCCTGTCGTATCCGTACTTCGTTTTACCCGCGTCACTGTTATTGTTACCCCAACCCGCAGGCGGCGACGCCTTGCGGTGAATCGCAGTAGACTGGCCCTACGCATCTTGCATAGCGCATCTTGCAGCAGCCTGCGCACGGCAGGCTTCAGGGCGACAGTCACGGCCCTTACCCGTTTGCCGGTTCATCCGCGGATCCTTGTTTACTGATTGCACATGCCTGATATTTCCACCAAACCCTACCTGCTGCGCGCCATTTACGAATGGTGCACCGACAGTGGTTTCACGCCGTATCTCGCAGTGAAGGTTGACGCGGCCACGACGGTTCCGATGGAATACGTCAGGAAAGGCGAGATCATCCTGAACATCAGTTATGGCGCGACCTCGGGCCTGAAAATGGACAACGACGCCATCCAGTTCCGTGCCCGCTTTGCCGGTGTCTCGCGCGAAATCTATGTGCCGGTACAAAATGTGCTGGCGATCTACGCCAACGAGAATGGCCAGGGCATGGCCTTCGACGTCAGCACCACCGCCGCCGAGATGCCGCCACCCGCCGAGGAAGCTGCCGCCTCCCCTGGCCTGTCGGCCGTGCCTGGTGTGACGAGCGAGACGCCGTCCACGACGCTGTCGCATTCCCCCGACGGCGACGACGAGCCGCCGAAAAAAGGCGGCCGCCCGACGCTGACTCGGATTAAATAGCGTTATAATTCCTGCCGTACAGATTACGCCGGCTTAGCTCATTTGGTAGAGCAGTTGATTTGTAATCATCAGGTGGCCAGTTCGAAACCGGCAGCCGGCACCACTAGCGTAGTCAAAAAGCCCAGCCCTTACCGGCTGGGCTTTTTGCTTATAGGGCTGCGCGCTTTCCTTAGCGCGGCAGGTACAGGTGGCTGGGCAGTACGAGGGCAGCGGCTGTGCGGGCTGTGGGGCAAATTCGGATGCTCGATCGTCGATACCGGGTATATCGTTTACGCAGCTCACGCCGCATATTGTGCAGCCCGTCGCACGGCGCGCGCAGCGCGCAAGGTAGCCCTTTACAGTGTTTCCATCGATTCCCATACGGAGACCACCATGAACAAACTGCTCGGCACCACCCTGATGGCATCGCTTTTCACGCTGAGTGCGGGCGCTGCCTGCGCGGCTGACCTGGTGCGCGAGACACGCGCCGTCGACACCCGCGTCACGCGAGTCAAGCTCGACGGCGTGGTCGACCTGCTTGTGCGGCAAGGCGCGCAGGCCTCGCTCGTGGTGGCGGGCGAGCGTGCCGATGTGGCGCGCGTGACGACCCGCCAGCGGGGAGAGACGCTGGAAATCGGCACCGAGAAACGCAACAACTATAGCCTTGGCCGCAATCCAAAACTGCGTGCCGAACTGACAGTGCCGAACCTTGCCGAGTTCGTCTCGGAAGGCGTGGGTGCAAGCACGGTCAGCGGTTTCGGCGGCGACAAGATCGTCGTCTCCCTGGACGGAGCCGGCGCTATCACGCTCAATGGCAACTACCGGAATATCGACGCCCGCCTGGGTGGCGTGGGCAGCATGACGATCGACGCGGCCAAGGCCGAGCGTATGGACCTGGCACTGCGCGGCGCGGGGCAGCTGGCCGTGACCGGGCAGACGCGCACCTTGCACGCCACCCTCGCCGGCGTAGGGGAACCTCGATGCGGAAAAGCTGCGCGCCGATACCGTGAACCTCGACCTGAGCGGCCTCGGCGGCGCAAGCGTGTATGCCAGCACGGCGGCGAACCTGAACCTGAGCGGCATGGGTTCGGCCACGGTGTACGGCAAACCGGCGCAGCGCAATGCCACGACCGATGGCATGGGCAAGGTGAGCTGGCGCTAAAGGCCCGCGTGGCGGCAGCTCCTGCAGTGTGAATGCAGCCCGCAAGGCCGGGCTGCCGCTGCGCTCGCCGCCATCCTGCGGTACGGCTATTTCAGCACGGTATTATTTCGCACCTCGCTCACGCCCTTGACCTGACGGGCGATCTGGACAGCGCGCTGCGCGCTTTCGCGCGAGGAAACGAAACCGCTCAGCTGGACCGTTCCTTTAAAAGTCTCGACCTGCACTTCGGTGGCCTTGACGGTGGGATCGGCCGCGAACGCGGCCTTGACCTTGCTGGTGATGAGGGCATCATCGATGTACTCGCCGGTGCCCTCGCGGTGCGCGGTTGGCGCGCAGCCGGCCATCAGGCACATCAGGCAGCCGGCCAGGATGGTGGTGAAACGCTGTGCAATTTTCATGGCAACGCTCCCGTGAGATGAATGGATATCGTCCCATTTTCGGAAGGGCGCGTCGACCGCGTTTGGTACTGAACAGAGGTACCAGCCCGGATGGCGGGTCAGGGCGCTTTGGGCACCGCATCGGCGGCGGCGAACCTGTCGCTGTCACGCAACGGCGTGCGCAGGACGAGTTTGCCGCGTGCCATGTCCTGGCCGAGGACCAGCCGCAGGTCGGTCGACGTACAGGTGACCACTTCGACCAGCTGAACATCGTCGAAGCGTTCAGCCAGGCGCTGTGCGGCATCGCGATGGGCGGGGCCGTGCTCGATGCGGGTGCGGCGTACCTTGAAGCCTTTTTCATTGCTCAGCCGCGTTACCTGCAGCCCATCGCCGTCGACCTGGCGCGACAGCGCACGTGCCATGCCGGTCACGCCGTTGCCGTTACGGATTTCCACCAGCACGACATCCGGCCGCGTACGCGGTGGCGGCGCCGGCAGCGGATCGGGCTCACGGGCTGGCAACGCTTGCGCGATCGCGCGCTGCGACGGCAGCCTTACCAGCTCGAGCATGCCGTCCGCCGTCGTGCGCACCTCGGTGGCGGCCCACTCGCGCTCGGCACGCACGGGTGCTGCCACCGCGACCTGGATCGCCGCCACGGCCGTACCGCCGGCAACCGTGTAGTCGCGTTGGAAATCGTGGTCGCGCAGTGCACTGGCCTGGCGGAACATCCGTTCGGCGCGCTCGTCCTGCCCGAGGCGACGCAGCGTTTCGCCCAGGTTGTGCCAGGCGCGGTGATCGAGCGGATCGAGCACGCAGGCTTTTTCGAGTGCGACAACGGCATTCTGGTAGTCGCCACCGAGCAGGTAGGCGTAGCCGAGGTTGGCAAACAGGTAGGCGCCGCCGGGGCCGCCGTCAGGCTTTAACTCGGCGGTGAGGCCTTGCCAGATCGGGATGGCGCGGGCGAATTCGCCCTGGCGGGCAAACGCGGCGGCCAGTGCGTTGCGGGCCTGCACGTGATGGGGAGCCGTCACCAGCGCTGCACGGTAGGACGCGATGGCGTCGTCGTAGCGGCCGGCGACATGGTGCGCGCGGCCCTGGTCATAAGCCAGATTGGCATCGACGCCGACCACGGGCTGTTCGACCTGGTGCGACATGTCGGCACAGGCAAGCAGCATGGCGCCGGCGCACAATACGGACATTTTCTTGAGGATTTTGCAGCTGGACATGATGGAGCTCCTGGTCGGTTCAACGCACACCGCTGACGTTGGCCAGCGTACGGCTCAGCTGGATCATTGCTGGTCCCAGCAGGACCATCAGCAGCGTCGGGAAGATACAAAAGATGAGCGGGAACAGCAGCTTCAGGCCGATCTTCGCGGCGCACTCCTCGGCCAGCAGGCGGCGCTTGTTGCGCAGGTTGTCGGCATACACGCGCAGCGAGTCGCCCACGCTGGTACCGAAGCGTTCGGACTGGATCAGCATTGCCACCAGCGTGTCGATGTCGTCGACACCGCTGCGCAGGGCGAAGTTGCGCAGCGCCTTTTCCTTGCTGAAGCCGGCGCGCATTTCCATCAGCACCAGCTGCAGTTCCTGCGCCAGCGTCACGCTTTTGATGTGGATTTCGCCGGCCACTTTGACGAAGGCGCGTTCCAGGCTCAGCCCGGCCTCGACGCACACGGTCAGCAAATCGAGCGCATCGGGCAGGGTTTCGAAGATCTCGCGTTTGCGCCGGCGCACGATGCGATTCAAGGTCATGTTCGGCAGGTAGTAGCCGACAGTGGCTGTCAGCAGCAGCAGGAACAACAGCTTGCCGCCCGAGAGCAGGATCACCGATGTCGCCACCAGCACGCCGACCGTGGCCGGACCGATCAAGGCGAGCAGCGTCTTCGATGCGAAGAACAGGGTCGGCGCCACGGGACTGCGCCAGCCCGCATTCATGAAGCGGGTGCGCAGCGCCGACTTTTCCCAGCCCTCGTCCGGCACCGACAGCTTGGTCAGCGGCTGCGAGACCTTGGCCACGCGCTCGACCCAGCCGTCGGACTCGAGCTGGGTGGTGTCGGACTTGCCGATGAAACGGCGCAGGCGTGTACGCAGCGCCCCTGGCGCGAACAGCATCATCGCCAGCCAGGCCAGCGCGCAAACGATGCCGAAGACGATCAACAGAAAGGATAATTGTGCGGCATTCATGGCAGCTCCTCAGATGCGGATCCGGATGACCCTGCGCAGCCAGACAACGCCGAACAGGATCATGCCGGCCGCGTACCAGAGCAGGCGTACCCCGCTGGGGTCGGTCCACAGCATGCTCACGTACTTCGGGTTGACCAGCACCAGCATCAGCATCACGCCAAACGGCAGCAGGCCCAGGATCCAGGCCGACATGCGCCCTTCCGCCGAGAGCACGCGCACCTGGGCCACCAGCTTCAGGCGGCCGCGGATGATGGTACTGATATTGCCGAGGATTTCGGCCAGGTTGCCACCGGACTCGCGCTGGATCAGCACCGCGATGATCAGGTAGCGCAGGTCGGTGAGCGGAATGCGCGCGGCCATGTTGTGCAGCGCCTCGCCCATCGGCACGCCGTAGTTGATTTCCTCACGCGCGATCCGGAATTCGCTGCTCAGCGGCTCGGGCAACTCGTTGCCGACGATCTGCAGGACGTTGGTGAACGAATGGCCCGCGCGCAGCGCACGGGCGATGAAATCGGCGGCGTCGGGTAACTGGTGTTCGATGCGGCGCAGGCGGCGCGTGCGCGCGCGCCGCACCAGGCAATACGGCACGCTCAGCGCCAGCAGCATCAACGCGAACCGTACCGGCCAGGGCATCGGCCAGCGCGCGCTGAGCAGTGCAACGAGCAGGAAGGCAGCCAGCGAGCAGCCGAGGAAGCGCGCGACCGTCAAGCCGCTGCCGGCCTGCACCAGCAAGGCATCGAGCCGCTTCAGCAAGCTGACCCGGTGCAGCAGACGATCGAAGCCTTCATGGGCACTGAATTTGCGCTGCTTGAGAATCGAGATGCGCTCGCCCGAACGTCCAGGTCCGCCCGACATGACCTGCAAGCGGCGCGCGATCCGCTGCGCTGCCTTGCCGTGGGTGCTCGACCACCACAGGTAGACGCCTTCGATCAGCAGGATCACGGCGGCGAACAGGAAGACGGTGAAGCTGTAGAAAAGCAGGTCCATGAAGCGGCTCCACTGCAGGCAAGGCCCGCAGATTCATTGGTAGATGCGGTCGGGATCGAAGGTGTCGTCCGGGATTTCGGCGCCGTACATTTTCAGGCGGTCGGCAAAGCGCGGACGCACACCGGTGGCGCTGAAACATCCCTGTACCTTGCCGTCGCGGTCGACACCCGTCTGCTCGAAGCGGAAGATTTCCTGCATCGAGATGATGTCGCCCTCCATGCCGGTGATCTCCTGGATGCTCACCACCTTGCGGCAGCCGTCGATCAGGCGCGACGCCTGCACCACCACCGTCACGGCCGAGCAGATCTGCTGGCGGATGGCGCGCGGGGTCAGGTTGGCGCCCGCCATGCCGACCATGTTTTCCAGACGTGCCAAGGCGTCGCGCGGCGTGTTCGAGTGGATCGTCGCCAGCGAGCCTTCGTGGCCGGTGTTCATCGCCTGCAGCATGTCGAGCGCCTCGGCGCCGCGCACTTCGCCGAGGATGATGCGGTCCGGACGCATGCGCAGGGCGTTCTTGACCAGCGCGCGCTGGGTGACTTCGCCCTTGCCCTCGATGTTCGGCGGGCGGGTCTCGAGACGCACCACGTGCGGCTGGCGCAGCTGCAATTCAGCCGCGTCTTCGATGGTGACGAGGCGCTCGTTGGCCGGAATGAAGCCCGACAGCAGATTCAGCAAGGTGGTCTTGCCGCTGCCGGTACCGCCCGAGATCAGGATGTTGATCTTGGCGATACCGAGGCCCTCGAGCACCTTGATCATCGGCGGCGTCATGCTCTTGTAGTCGAGCAGGTTCTGCACCGTCAGCGGGGTGGCGCTGAAGCGCCGGATCGACAGGATCGGACCGTCTACCGCGAGCGGCGGAATGATGGCGTTGACGCGTGAGCCATCGGGCAGGCGGGCGTCGACCATCGGGCTCGATTCGTCGACCCGGCGGCCGACGCGCGAGACGATCTTCTCGATGATCTTCATCAGGTGCGCATTGTCGTGGAAGGCGACGTCGGTCAGTTCCAGCTTGCCGCGGCGCTCGACATAGACGCGGTTCGCGGTGTTGACCAGGATATCGGACACGCTCGGGTCGTTCAGGAGCGGCTCGAGCGGGCCGAAGCCGAGCATCTCGTGCTGGATGTCGAGCACCAGGTTGTGGCGCTCGTGCTGGTTGAGGACGATGCGCTCTTCCTCGATGATGCGCTGGATCAGCAGCGCCAGCTCGTGCTTGAACTGCTCGGCGGTCAGGCGCTTGAGGCGCTCCAGGTCGATCCGGTCGAGGATCATCTGGTGCATCGACTTCTTCAGTTCCTGGTAGGCCTGGTTATTGGCCTCGGCCGGCAGGACGCCGGCCTTGCGGTCGTCTTCGGATACGGACAGGCGTTCACGCAGCGACATGGTCTCTCCTTCGTTTTCAGTAGTCGGCTTCGCTGCGGCCGAACAGGCGGTCGAACAAGCCACGCGACTCGGGCGGACGCCGCGCCGTCACCAGTTCGACCAGGTCGGCCAGGCTGCGCGCGGCCGCGCTCGAGCGCGACAGTTCGAGCACCGGGACACCCTGGTTGACCGAGTCGGTGACGGCCACGTAATCGTTGGGCACTGTATGGACGACTTCGCAGCCGAGCGCCGCGTGCAGGTCCGGCAGGCGCAGGCGCCCGCCCTTTTCGTAGCGATTGACGATCAGGCGGATGCTCTCGATCGGGTAGCCGAGCGAGCGGAAGATGTCGAGCAGGCGGCGGGCATCGCGGATATCCGGCAGCGCCAGCTGCAGCACCGGGTAGATGATGTCGGTACTGTCGAGCGCGCGCAGCGAGACGGCGTCGATCTGGCGTCCGACGTCGAGCACGATGTAGTCATAATGCTGGCGCGCCACGCGCAGGATGGTGTCGATGTGTTCCGGCTTGGCTTCCTTTGCATGGGCCGGATCGTCGGCTGCGGCCAGCACGCCGAAACCCTGCGTCACGTGCACCAGGCACGAATCGAGAAAGGGGCCGTCGATGCGTGCGATCTGTTCGCACACGTCAGACAGCGTCATGGTCGGCTTCTGGTCCGATACGTAGAGTGCGGCGTCGCCGAACTGTCCGTGCAGGTCGATCAGCAGCACCTTCTTCTCGGCCAGGGTCGCCAGCGCATAGCCGAAGTTGGTGGAGATGAAGGTGGCGCCGCTGCCGCCCTTGCAGGCGATGAAGGCAAGTACCTTGCCGTCGCGTAGCTGGGCGACGCCAGCGGCGGTGGAGATGCGGTCCATCGCCTCGTGGAAGGCACGGTGCACGAGCGGCAGTTGCAGCACCTCGCGCACGCCGGCGCGCATTGCCCGAATCAGGAATTCGGGCTGGTGCTGGCTGGTCAGCAGCATGAACTGGGCTTCTGGATACTGGCGTGCCAGGCGCTCGAGCAGATCGGCGTCATCGGGTGCACCGTCGCCCGCATCGACGATCACGAGGCCCGGCGCTTCACCCAAGGGGCGGTCGAGCGCCTCGCGCATCGAGACACGGCTGTTGGCCACGTTCAGCGGCGGCACCCGGGCCGCGCCTTGGGACGCAAGCTCGGCAAACAGCAGGCTGTCGCGGCTGATCAAAAGGGCTTTCATGACGATCCTCGTTGAGGCACTGATGGGGAAACGACGCTGCGGCCAGGCTCGACCCGCGAGCCCGGCGGGTGAGACCTAGCGTCCGCTGCCGAGCGTGTTGAGCATGGGGGCGCTGGCGGCGCTTTCGGGTTGGACGAACGAACGCTGGTAGCGTTCCTGCGCCGCCAGCGCGGCCGGTCCGTCGATGCCGGTCGTCGGGTTGGCGTTGGCCGCACCACGCGGGTCGATGGTCTGCGCCATCAGGTTGGCGCGCACCGCCGTGCCGAAGCTTTTCTCGAAGCGCGGGGCAGTCGAACAGGCCGCCAACAGCAGCAGCGCCGCGATCCATGCACAAGTCCTGGTTGCCATTGCTGTCTCCTATTTGAGTTCGAAACCGTCGACGCTCTGGGCCGTGCGCGCGACAGGCACTGGGTTCCTGGGCGCGCTCTCGAGCCGTCCTCCCAGCATCAGGGCGGCACGCGAAGGCGCATCGACGCCGTCGGTCGGCAGCGCGAAACCGGTCGCGGTCATGGGCTTGACCAGGCGCGCCGTGATCACGAATACCAGCTCGGTGCGGTCCTGCTGGAAGTCGGTACTGCGAAACAGCGCACCGAGTACGGGCACCTCGCCCAGGACTGGCAAGCCTTTCAGGTTGGTGATCAGATTATTCTTGATCAGGCCACCGATGGCGAAGCTCTGGCCGTCATACAGCTGGACCGTCGTGCTGGCGCGGCGTGTGGTGACGACGGGCAGAATCGACGCGCCGGAAAAACCTTGAGCGTTGATGCCGATGCCCTCGCGCGACAGCTCCGACACCTCGGGCGCGACGCGCAGGTTGATACGCCCGCCACTGAGCACAGTCGGGGTAAAGCGCAGGCCGACGCCGAACTCCTTTTCCTCGAGCGTGATCTTGTTGTTGTCCTGCGCGACCGGGATATAGAATTTGCCGCCAGCGAGGAAGCTGCCTTCCTGGCCGCTGATCGCCATCACGTTCGGCTCGGCCAGCACGCGCACCAATCCATCCTGTTTCTGGGCGTCGACGCCAAAGCCGTTGCCGTTTGGACGTACCGCTCTCAGTCCGCCTTTGGCGCTACCGCTCAGGAAGTTCGACGCCAGGGTGGCGGCCCAGCTGCCCGGGGAAAAGCTCCAGCTGGCGCCCGCCTCCAGTCTTTCCAGCAGCGTCTTCGACACCTCGGCGACTTTCACCTCGAGCTGAACCTGCTGGGGCGCAGCGACGCTCAGCAGATTCACCAGACGCACGGCCGGATTACTGGGAACGCCTCCCGCGGCGGCCCCGGTTGGCGCCAGCTCCTTCGGCACCGCGCCGAGCGCGTTCAGTGGCCGGCGCAAATAGGCACCGGCCAGTTCCGCCGCGCGCGCCACCGCGCTGGCATCGGAGACAGTCCCGGTCAGCACCAGCGAGTCGGCGGCGGCCAGCACCTTGATATCCTTCTCCTCGGGCATGACGGTCGCCAGGGTCGCCTGCAGCGCGCTCGGGTCCATAGCCACAGTGATGTCGAGTACGCTGCACAGGCCGCTGCGGCCTTGCACGATCATGTTGGTGGTGCCGACGTCGACCCCGGCGATATACATCGTGTCTGGCGCAACCAGCATCGCCTGGACGACAGCCGGGTTGCCGACACTGCGGTTCTGGACCACTTCGGGCATGCGCATCAGGGTCGACTTGCCCATCTGGAGCGCGACCTGGGCCGGGCGTGCCGCTTCGCCGCTGCAGCGCGGGCCCGCTTCGGCACGTGCACCTGCTGGCGGCGCCGCCTCGGCCTGGGGTCCCGGGCGCGCAGCTTTCGCAGTGCCGGCCAGCGCCAGCGCCATGGCGCCGAGCGCGACGTACAGCGCCGTGGGGCCGGACAGCGCGCGGCAGACTGGGCCGACGGGAAGGCCGGACAATTTCGTGGGGCGTGTATTCATGGTTGCACCTGGCACGGTAAGGGAATCAGAAGCACTCTTGCGAGGAATGCAGGCCGTTGATGACGTTGACACAATTGCGCCGTACGGGCGGCGTGGCGACGCGGTAGACGGCAGGCTTGTCCGGACGGCGCGGTGCGGCGGCCGGTTTCGCCGGTGCCGGCTTGACGACCGCTGGGGCGCCCGGCAGCAGCGTCAGTTTGGTGGCGCCGGTGGTCTGGGCCGACTGCGGGTCGACCTGGTTGCGCAGCGCCAGCGACAGCGTGCCGACACTGCGCGCCAGGTCCAGCGCTTCGGCCTGTTCCGGCGTCACTTCCAGTGTGACGGCATTGACCACACGCGGCTTGGTCTCGTCCCGATTGACTTCCTGCGCCACCGCCAGCACCAGGATCCGCTCGAGCACGATCTTCGAGATATTCTGTTCACGCGCATTCGCTTCCGGCCCGGGATCCTTCTCGGTACTGACGATGATGTCGACGTAGTTACCCGGCAGCGCGAAGCCGGCCACGCCGATGACGTCGTTGACGCGCACAGTGATGGCACGCTTGCCCTCGGTGATCAGGGCAGACAGCCCCCCCAAGGTGCCAACCGGCGCCAGCTTCGCCTCGCTCAGCGGCTCGCCAGCCAGCAGGCTGGTCTTGAGCACCCTGCCCACCAGCTTCTGCGGGTCGGTGAAGGCGCCTTTCGGCATGCTGTCGGCGGGCCACTCGGCCAGTTTCAGCATGTCGGACGTGAGGCGTTGGCCGAGGCTGGTGTCGGCGGCGGCCACTACGATATGTCCGGCACTGGCGGTGGGCTGCAGCAGCAGCCAGCGCGAAGCAAGGACCACGGCCGTCAGGCCGAACAGGATGGCGACTGCCATCACGACAAGGGCGCGCTTGTTTTTCATGGTTCGATTCCTGCGACGTGGCACGAGGCCGGGGCGCTGCCGCTGGGGGAGATGCTGTTCCACGCCTGCTCCAGGGCAGCAATCGTCAGGCGCGGTTCGGTTCCGGCGAAGCCGGCGAAATCGAGCACACGGCCAAGCAGCTCGTGCGGATAGCAGGCCAGCAGCGGCGTGCCGCTGGCGCGATGCAGACGCATGACCGGTGGTCGAGCACGACCTCGTCGCAGTCGATGCCGCGCAGCCGGCAAGCCCGCCGCAACACGGCGCGGTACGCCGGTTCAGCCAGCGGGCCCAGGCCGATGCGGTAGCCGATGCGGCGCAGGAAGGCGGGATCGAACACGCTGGCCGGCGCCAGGTTGGTGGCAAAGACCAGCATGGCGTCGAACGGCACCGTGTCGCCGCTGCTGCCACCGAAGCCAAGACGCATCGGCGCACCGTCGAGGGCGCTCAGCCAGCCGGCCAGCATCTCGGCCATGGGACGGCGCTGGCGGCCCGGGTCATCGATGACGAAGATGCCGTTGTTGGCTTGCAGCTGTGCCGGCGCATGGCAGGTGCCGCTGTCCGGATCCTGGCGCAGCGCCAGCATGCCGGATCGAGCTCGGCGCCGACATGCACCAGCGGACGCTGGCAGATTGCCCAACGCGCATCGCAGCTGCGCCGTTCTTCCTGCTGGCGCCCGATCGGCAGCGGCGCCGGGTGCAGCAGGGGGTCGTGCATCCGTACGATCTTGCCTTCGACCAGGATGGCGTAAGGCAGCGCAACGGCGCCCGGTAACAGGCGTCCGAGCTTGCGCGCAAGTGTGGTCTTGCCCGAACCGGTAGGACCATGCAGCAGTAAGGGACGCTGCGCATGGAGGGCGGCCCCCAGCAGTTCGCGCTGCGCCGCGTCGAGGCAGTCGTCGGCCAGCACCGCGGCCAGTTCGGCCGGCGTCGCACGGCGCGCCTGCGGCTGGCGCAGCGACTGACGTTCGACCATGGTGCGATAGGCGCCCAGCGTGACCGGCGTCGGACCGATGTAGCGGCACTCGGCCAAACTGGCAAGGGCGGCACGCTGGCCAATCGCGGTCAACTGGTACTGGACGTCGATGTCCGAGTCGCCCGACCACGCCACCTCGACCTGCTGTTCGTTCCCTAGTCCATTCAGGACTTCGCGCAGGACACTGATCGACAGCCGCAGCTTCCCGGCCAAGAGGGGCAGCGGCGCGCGGCCAGTTGCGTGCAGGGTTTTCAGGACCAGGGCGCACACCAGACGCGGTTCGAGCCCGGTATCGCTGACCGTTTTTGGCTGGCGCGGCAGGATCGCCGTCACTTCCGGGTCAGCCGACGCCATGCCCGATGCCGTACCGGGCACCGGGGAAGCGGCGCCTGGCGCGGTACGGGACGACAGCATGTCGATCATGGCGTTTCTCCTTGTATCCACTGGAGAGCATTCCCCAGGAATATTGAATTCATTCTAGCGACCGGTCCTTGCAGGCCATTGAGCCGCAGCAAGCGTTTACATGTAGACATGATTGCGCTGCGCCAGCAGCCAGAGCGTGGTCAACGCGATTGCGACCCCGTAAGGCATCGAGCCGACGCTGCGGCGCGACTGTGGGCTGTCCGGCATCGGCCCCATGCGTAGCAAGATCGGCAACAGCATGTCGCGCAGGTTCGCGTAAGCCGCCGCCCAGCGCCCCGTAAATACAATGATCAGCAAGGCCATCACGCCGCCCACGCACCAGGTCAGCACGCAGGCCGTGATGGTTTCCGACGGTCCCAGAAACAGGCCGACGGTGGCCATCAGCTTGACGTCGCCCGCAGCCATGCCGCGTACCGCGTACAAGGGCATGAACAAGGCGAAGCCGACGAGTGCCCCGAGCAGGGCATTCGGCAAGCCACCCGCCGCGGTATTCGTCAGGTGCAGGCCAAGCAGCGCAGCCCATCCGGCCATCAGTAATTTGTTCGGAATCTTGCGCACCGCAAGGTCGGTGACGGCGGCAATCACCACCACCGCCAGCAGTACCAGGTCGAGCTGGAGTTGAAGAGTCATGTTCGCCCGCTCCAAAAAAAAAGCCCTCCGGACCAGAATCCGGAGGGCGAACCTACGCTCTTACTTCAACGCAGCAGCCAGCTTGTCTTTCACCGCATTGAAAGTCGCCTCGATCTGAGTGCCCAGGAGCGTTGCCGCACCCGCCATTGCGACACCGATCAGGGCGGCGATCAGGCCATACTCGATGGCGGTCACACCGTCTTCGTCAGCAGCGAAGGCTTGCACAGCAGAAAAGATCGTTTTCATGACAAACTCCATATGGTGGTTTATAAGAACAACCCTGAAGCGGCAGGAGACTTCCCTTGACTCCGCTAACTGCGCTTTGTCGTTTCCGTTTCAGTGAGTTCACTATAAAAGATAATTCTTCAGAGCAAGTTGATTGATAGCAAGCTTTCTTAGTGGAATCAATTCGCACCGTCCGGGCTTGATCCAGATCGGTCCGCACCAGACTAGCGGAGGGCGCCGATTAAAAAATGCTATGTGAATATTGCTTGGGTCCGGAAAAGCGACTATCCTGTTTCGCTTGCTCTTCAGAAATTCGAAGCACACCGAAGCCACCGTAGAGCAGCAAGTTGGCTGATACTCTTTCTCAGAACGACATGGATTCCCTTCTGAAACACATGGTGGACATGACTGGCCACCGCGACCATGCGATGCTCGACATCTCGGTGGTGGCGGCGGTGCAGGAACTGGCCACTGCCGCCCAAACGCGGGTGTTATCCATCTCCATCCTCAATGGCCAGGCCTACCTGCGCTCACGCGCCAGCGTCGGCGCCGATGGCCGTGCCCGTATCGACGAGAACCACGACAGCGCCACGCCGGGCGAGCCCCTCGCCGGCTATCCGGAACTGGTCAACTGCCTGGAGAACCGCGCGGCGAGTGCCGAAGCCTGCGGTCCGGATGGCGGACGCACGCTATGGCTGCCGATCTGGTGCGGCGACAAGGCCGATACCTGCTTCGAGATCGTGCGCGACGCGCCCTTCCCCGCCGCCACCATCCACATGATTACCGGCATCGTCGGGGTGTATCGGAATTTCCAGAACCTGCTCGACTACAGCGAACGCGATTCGCTGACGGGCCTGCTCAATCGCAAGACCTTCGAGGACCAGCTGACGCGCATGCTGCAATCGGCACACGAGCAGCTACCGCCGCAGGCCGGCCGGCCGGAGCGGCGCTGCAACCGGGGCGATGAACAGCAATGGCTGGCGGTGATCGACGTCGACCATTTCAAGATGGTGAACGATACCTTCGGCCACCTGTACGGCGACGAAGTGCTGATCCTCATTGCCAATCAGCTGCAAGGTTCGTTCCGCTCGCAGGACCGGGTATTTCGCTTCGGCGGCGAGGAATTCGTGGTGCTGCTGCGCTCGACGACGCTGGACAACGCGCGCCGTATCATCGACCGCTTCCGCAGCAATGTCGAGGCCTATGAATTCCCGCAGGTCGGCCGGGTGACCGTCAGCGTCGGTTTCGTCAGCATCAACCCTTTCGATTCGCCCGTCGTCACGCTCGGCCACGCCGACCAGGCGCTGTATTACGCCAAGACCCACGGGCGCAACCAGGCTTGCCACTACAACGAGCTGGTCGAGCTCGGCCTGCTGCGCACGGTTACCTCGAACGATACCGCCGAGTTTTTCTAGACCCCTCAGGGCAGCAGCATGAACTTGTCCGCATCCACCCGCCATTTCTCCGGCGACTCGTGGCGCACGATCTTGTCGCCGCCACCGAAACCGAGCGGGCGCGACAGGTCCAGCAGCTCCGGACGAATGTAGGTCTGGCTCTTGGTGTTGAAGAACACATTGACCTTGGGCGTGAGCAGATTCGTCTCGTGCGGCTCGACGACGACGCCCAAGCGGCCCGATTCCAGCATTACCATGGTGCCAACTGGATAAATGCCGACGCAGCGCATGAATTCCTGGGTCAGCGAGGGGCTGAAGTGGAATTTGCTCCACTCATAGATCTTGCGCAATGCATCGGCCGCCGACATGCCCTTGTGGTAGCAACGGTCCGAGGTGATGGCATCGTAGACGTCGACGATCGCCGCCATCTGCGCCAGCTCCGAGGTTTGACCTTCGTTCTGCAGGTCCGGATAACCGCTGCCGTCGCGCCGCTCGTGGTGGTGCAGCGTGATATCGAGCGGAATCTGGCCGATATCGGCCGACTTGAGCAGGATGTCGTAACCATCGCGCGGATGCTTCTTGATGATCGCGAATTCCTCGTCGGTCAGGCGCCCTGCCTTGTTCAGGATATGGTCCGGCACCAGCGCCTTGCCGGTATCGTGCAGCAGGCCACCGATGCCGGCTTGGTAGGTCGTTTCCTCGTCCATGCCGCGCGAACGGCAGAACGCCACCAGCAGCGTGCATACCGAAACAGAATGCAGGAAAGTGTAGTCGTCCTTGTTCTTGATACGCAACAGGCCCAGCAGGGCGCCGGAATTGCGCAGGACCGATTCGGTGATGTTTTGTACGACCGGCGACACATTGTTCAGCTCGACCGCCTTGCCCAGGCGCGCGTCCTGCATCACCGTGCGTACCAGGCTCACGGCCTGGCGCCGGATGCCGACTGCGCGCTGCATCTCGTCGGCCAGCGCCGCGCGCACCGGCTTGACCGGCCTGGCGGCAATCGCCGTGACTTCCGCCTCGGTTGTCGCCTGCGCTTCGGCCAGCGTGGGTGCGGCCACATCGAGCCCTTTGGCGCAGTCGATGATGACGACACGGATGCCGGCATGGATGATCTTGCGGATCTCGTCTTCGCTGCCAAGAACGAAGCGGGAACGGACAAACGGATGCTCCATCCAGCCGCAATCGAGGTCGTGGATGGCCATGCCCACGCGCAGCTGGGAGGAATCGATTTTCTTGAGCATGTTCCGGTCCGGCGATATGGTAATCTCCGCCACCACGGCGGTTATGCAGTATATCAACTCTATTTCCAAGCATAAACTTTTTGCCCCTAATTTGTTGCACCTTGACACAACATAGTTCTACATGGAATTACGTCAACTGCGCTATTTCGTCGCTATCGTCGACCACGGCTCGCTCTCGCGCGCCGCCCTGGTCCTGCACGTGGCGCAGCCGGCGCTGACCCAGCAGCTGCGCCAGCTCGAGGAAGAGCTCGGCGCCCAGCTGCTGCACCGCTCCGCCCACGGCGTGCTCAGCACCGACGCCGGCAAGATTTTTTATGAACATGCCCAGGCGATCCTGAAACAAGTTGCCGATGCCCGCTCGGCCGTGACGCAATCGACGACGCGTCCCTCGGGCAGCGTCTCGCTCGGGCTACCGCACAGCATTTCCGGCGCGCTGGCGCTGCCCTTGCTGACCGCCGCCCGTGCCACCTATCCGGAAATCACGCTGCAATTGACCGAGGAAATCTCCGGCAGCCTGGTCGAGCAGCTGAAATCGGGCCGCCTGAACCTGGCTGTCCTGTTCGACGACGGCCAGCTCGGCGGTTTCGCCTCCTCCGCCCTGGTCGAGGAAGACTTGATGTACATCTGCCGCGCCGGCTCGGCCTCGGTGCCGCCCGGTCCCGCCATTCCCCCGGCTGCGGCGCTGGCCACCACCCTGATCCTGCCGGCGCGCCAGCACGGCGTGCGGCCGCTGATCGAACAGGTGGCGGGCGGCGCCGGTTCTGGCGCTATCGAACGTGATCGAGATCAATTCGCTGGCCATCCTGAAGTCGGCGCTGCTGGCCGACATGGGCGCGACCCTGCTGCCGCTGGCACCGCTGCGCGCCGAGATCGACAGCGGCGAACTCATCGCCACGCCAGTGCACAGCCCCGCGATCCGCCGCACCGTCACCCTCTGCGCCTCGCGCAATATCCCACTGACGAATGCAGCCGCCGCTATCAGCCGCCTGGTGCGCCAGGTCACCGAGATGCTGTGCACGAATGGGCAGTGGCCAGGTGCTCAGCTTCTTGAATAACTGCTATCAGTTTTTCTTATACCCCCATCCGCAAAGCCTATTTCCCCTATGACGGGGAAGCCCCTACACTCCACGCGGACCGATGAACCGCAGGGTTCATCCGCATAACAAGGCGCCGGCCACCGCCGGCCACTCCCGACCACGACAGCTGCCTACCCGGCAGCTCGGCTGGCCGGAACCACCCAATACCAGCCTGGAGACTTTCATGCCCGATACCGTCGCGCCGCAATCCGCCGCGCAGGATCTGCCTTCCCGCCTCACCACCGTCACCCTCGACGACAAGTACCTTGCCAAGACCGGCAACATCTTCCTGTCGGGTATCCAGGCCCTCGTGCGCCTGCCGATGATGCAGCGCGAGCGCGACGCCGCCGCCGGCCTGGATACGGCGGGCTTCGTCTCCGGTTACCGCGGCTCGCCGCTGGGCGGCCTGGACGAAACCCTGTGGAAGGCAAAAAAACACCTGGAAGCGAACCACGTGCAGTTCGTGCCGGGCGTGAACGAAGACCTGGCCGCCACCGCCGTCTGGGGCACGCAAACCGTCGACCTGATCGGCCCGACCAAATACGACGGCGTATTCGCCATGTGGTATGGCAAGGGCCCGGGCGTGGACCGCTGCGGCGACGTTTTTAAGCACATGAACCACGCGGGGACGAGCAAGAACGGCGGCGTGCTGCTGGTGGCCGGCGACGACCACGGCGCCTACTCGTCGACCCTGCCGCACCAGTCGGACCACATCTTCTCGGCTTGCATGATCCCGGTGCTCTACCCCTGCAACGTGCAGGAATACCTGGACCTGGGCGTACACGGCTGGGCGATGTCGCGCTTCTCCGGCTGCGCCGTCGCTTTTAAAGCGCTGGCCGACACGGTCGAATCGAGCGCCTCGGTCGACGCCAACCCGCACCGCGTGCAGGTGAAACTGCCCCAGGATTTCGCGATGCCCGAAGGCGGCCTGAACACGCGCCTGTCGTCGATGCCGCTGGGCCAGCAGGCGCGCACGCAGGAAGCGCTGATGCAGGACTATAAAATCTACGCGGCGCTGGCCTATGCCCGTGAAAACAAGCTCAATCACACCACGATCGACAGCCCGAACGCCAAGCTCGGCATCATCGCCTCCGGCAAATCCTACCTGGACGTACTGGAAGCGCTGGAAGAACTGGGCATCGACGAAGCCATGGCGGCCAAGGTTGGCCTGCGTCTGTTCAAGGTTGCGATGATCTGGCCGCTGGAACCGGAAGGCGTGCGCGAATTCGCGCAAGGGCTGGAAGAAATCCTGGTCGTCGAAGAAAAGCGGCAGGTCGTCGAATACCAGTTGAAAGAACAGCTCTACAACTGGCGCGACGACGTGCGTCCGCACATCATCGGCAAGTTCGACGACAAGGGCGAATGGGTCGCGCCGCGCGGCGACTGGCTGCTGCCTCCCAAGGCCGACTTCTCGGTGGCGCAGGTGGCGCGCGTGATCGCCGGCCGCATCGCCCGTCTGGTCACCGACGACACCACCCGTGACCTCATCAAGGCACGCCTGGCCTTCCTCGATGCCAAAGACGCCGTGCTGCAAAAGGCGATCACGACCCCGTTCCGCCCGGCCTTCTACTGCTCCGGCTGCCCGCACAACACCTCCACCAAAGTACCGGAGGGCTCCTTCGCGCTGGCCGGCATCGGCTGCCACGTGATGGCAACGTCCATCTACCCGGAGATGAACAAGCTGACCACCCACATGGGCGGAGAGGGCGCGCCATGGATCGGCCAGGCCGCGTTCTCGAAAGTACCGCACGTGTTCCAGAACCTGGGCGACGGCACCTATTTCCACTCGGGCTACCTGGCCGTGCGCGCCGCCGTCTCGGCCAAGGTGAACATCACCTACAAGATTCTCTACAACGATGCGGTCGCGATGACGGGCGGCCAGCCGGTCGACGGCCAGACCTCGGTGCCGATGATCGCCCAGCAGATGGCGGCCGAAGGCGTGAAACGCATCGCGCTCGTCACCGAGGACCTGTCGCGCTATGCCGACCGCTCCTCCCTGCCGGGCATCGTCACCCTGCACGACCGCAAGGAGATGGACGACATCCAGCGCGAACTGCGCGAGCTGCCCGGCGTGTCCGTCATCATCTATGACCAGACCTGCGCCGCCGAGAAGCGCCGCCGCAGGAAAAAAGGCGAATTCCCCGACCTGCCCAAGCGCATGGTCATCAATGAAGCCGTCTGCGAAGGCTGCGGCGATTGCGGCATCCAGTCGAACTGTGTCTCGATCCTGCCGAAAGAGACCGACTTCGGCCGCAAGCGCACCATCGACCAGTCGTCCTGCAACAAGGACTATTCCTGCACCAAGGGCTTCTGCCCGAGTTTCGTCACCGTCGAAGGCGGGACCCTCAAGAAGAGCACGACCGGCGTCTCCAAAGGTGACGACGATGGCTGGGGTCTGCTGCCGGAGCCCGTGCTGCCAAGCGTCGAGCATCCGTACAACATCCTCATCAACGGCATCGGCGGCACCGGCGTGATCACCGTCGGCGCCCTGATGGGCATGGCCGCGCACCTGGAAGCGAAAGGCGCGTCGGTGCTGGACATGACGGGCATGAGCCAGAAGAATGGTTCCGTCACCTCGCACGTGAAAATCGCGGCGACGCCGGAGCGCCTGCGCGCCCAGCGCATCGCCACCGGCGAAGCGGACCTCGTACTCGGCTGCGACATGCTGACCACGGGCGCGGCCGACGCGATCTCGAAGATGCGTCCGGGACGCACGCTGGCCATCGTCAACCTGCACGAGCAGCCAACCGGTACCTTTGCCCAGAACGCCGACTGGCAGTTCCCGGCCGAGGACGTACGCGGCCTGATCGTGGAAGCGGTCGGTGGCGAAGGTGGCGCCGATTTCGTCGATGCCACAAAATTAGCCACCGCCCTGATGGGCGACTCGATCGCGACGAACCTCTTCCTGATGGGTTACGCCTGGCAGAAGGGCCGCATTCCATTGACCGAGGCATCGCTGATGCGCGCGATCGAACTCAATGGCGTTGCCGTCGCCTCGAACAAGAAGAGCTTCCTGTGGGGCCGCCGCGCTGCAGTCGACTTCAAGCGCGTCGAAAAGACGGCGACGCCGACCCAGGCGGTGCTGGTGCAGATGCCGCAAAGCCTGGACACGGTCATCAAGAAGCGCGTCGAGTTCCTCACGAGCTACCAGGATCTCGCCTACGCCGGCAAGTACGCGCTGCTGGTGGAGAAGGTGCGCGCCGCCGAAAGCGCTGCGGGGCTGGGCAACAAGCTGTCGATGGCGGTCGCCAAATACTACTTCAAGCTGATGGCCTACAAGGACGAGTACGAGGTGGCACGCCTGTACACCGACGGCCGCTTCCTCGATCAGGTGAAATCGCAGTTCGAAGGCGATGTCAAATTCAAGTTCAACCTGGCGCCGCCGCTGTTCGCGAAAAAGGATGCCAAGGGTCAGCTGGTGAAGAAGGAATTCGGCAGCTGGATGCTGGGTGCCTTCAAGGTGCTGGCGAAGCTGAAAGGCCTGCGCGGCGGTGCCTTCGACGTGTTCGGCCACACCGCCGAGCGCAAGATGGAGCGCGCCCTGATTGTCGAATACCGTGAGATGATCGAAGGCTTGCTGCCGATGCTGAACGCTGCCTCGTATGCCGATGCCGTCGAGCTGGCCAGCCTGCCGGAACAGATCCGCGGCTTTGGCCATGTGAAGGAAAAGGCGGTTGAAAACTTCCGCCTGCGCAAGGCTGAGCTGCTCAGCGGCAACATCAAGAAACGCGCCGCGTAATGTAGGGTAGGCGGGTTCCCCGCCTACGCGTTCAGCCGGTTTTCGATACTGCGCGAATGCTTTGACATCTGTTGAACGCGTAGGCGGCAGAGCCGCCTACCCTACGAACCTTACGCCCAACTTGACGTTAACGTTAACGTCATATACCGTACAAATCGAACCTGTCCGCTTCCGACTTCCTGAAGGAACCCCATGAACGACATCACCCCCGCCGCCAAGCTCGAGCTGCCTGAGCAGCAAAAGCTGGCCAACAAGGTGCGCTTCGTCACCGCCGCTTCGCTCTTCGACGGCCATGACGCCTCGATCAACATCATGCGCCGCATCCTGCAGTCGAACGGCGTCGAGGTCATCCACCTCGGCCACAACCGCTCGGTCGACGAAGTCGTCACCGCGGCGCTGGCCGAAGACGTGCAAGGCATCGCCATCTCCAGCTACCAGGGCGGCCACGTCGAATACTTCAAATACATGATCGACCTGCTGCGCCAGCGCGGCGGTGCCCACATCAAGGTCTTCGGCGGCGGCGGCGGCGTCATCGTCCCGTCCGAAATCGAGGAACTGCATGCCTACGGTGTCGCGCGCATCTTCAGCCCGGAAGACGGCCAGCGCATGGGCCTCGTCGGCATGATCCGCTCGATGATCGAAGCCTGCGACATCGACCTGTCCGGCTACGCTCCCACCAGCATCGATGCCCTGCAGCTTGGTAACGCGGGCGACATCGCCGCGCGCCACCGTCCGCTGGCCCAGCTGATCACGGCACTCGAAAACGGCAAGGTCGAAGAAAGCCTGCGCACGCAGGTGCTGGAAACGGCCGACACCTTGAAGGTGCCGACGCTGGGCATCACCGGCACCGGCGGCGCCGGTAAATCCTCGCTGACAGATGAACTCATTCGCCGCATCCGCCTCGACCAGGGCGACCGCCTGAACATCGCCGTGATCTCGATCGACCCGTCGCGCCGCAAATCCGGCGGCGCCCTGCTGGGCGACCGTATTCGCATGAACGCGATCAATCCGTGGAACGGCCAGCACCGCGTCTTCATGCGCTCGCTCGCCACCCGCGAAGCCGGCTCGGAAATCTCGGCCGCGCTGCCAAGCGTGATCGCCGCTTGTAAAGTCGCTGGCTTCGACCTGGTGATCGTGGAAACCTCGGGCATCGGCCAGGGCGACGCGGCCATCGTGCCGCACGTCGACGCCTCGATGTACGTGATGACGCCGGAATTCGGCGCCGCCTCGCAGCTTGAGAAAATCGACATGCTCGATTTCGCCGACTTCATCGCCATCAACAAATTCGACCGCAAGGGCGCCCAGGACGCGCTGCGCGACGTGGCAAAGCAGTACCAGCGCAACCGCGAACTGTGGAGCATGAGCCCGGACCAGATGCCGGTATTCGGCACCCAGGCATCGCGCTTCAACGACGATGGCGTCACCGCCCTCTACCACGGCCTTCTGCCGAAGCTGGCCGAACTCGGCCTGCGGGTCGAGCCGTCGCGCCTGGAAGCGCCTGGCCAGAAGCATTCGAGCGGCAAGAATGTCATCGTGCCGCCAGCCCGCGCGCGCTACCTTGCCGAAATCGCCGACACCGTGCGCGGCTACCACCGCAACACGTCGAAACAGGTAAAACTGGCACGCGAGCGTCAGCAACTGAGCGAGACGAAACGCATGCTGGCCGCCGCCAACCGTGAAGTGATCCTGGACGACCTGATCACCGAACGCGAAAACGCGATGGACGGCAGCGCCAAGAAACTGCTGGCCATGTGGCCCGACATGCAGGCGGCCTACGCCGGCGACGATTACGTCGTCAAAATCCGCGACAAGGAAATCCGCACCAAACTGGTGCAAAAAACCCTGTCCGGCACCACGATTCGCAAGGTGGCGCTGCCGAAGTACGAAGACCACGGCGAAATCCTGCGCTTCCTGATGCTGGAAAACGTGCCGGGCTCCTTCCCGTTCACGGCCGGCGTGTTCGCTTTCAAACGCGAAGGCGAAGACCCGACCCGCATGTTCGCCGGCGAAGGCGATGCCTTCCGCACGAATAAACGTTTCAAACTGGTCTCGACCGGCATGGACGCGAAACGCCTGTCCACCGCCTTCGATTCCGTGACCCTGTACGGCGCCGATCCGGCACTGCGCCCGGACATCTACGGTAAAGTGGGCAACTCGGGCGTATCGATCGCGACCCTGGACGACATGAAGGTGCTGTACGACGGTTTTGATCTGTGCAGTCCGTCGACTTCGGTCTCGATGACGATCAACGGCCCGGCGCCGACCATCCTGGCGATGTTCATGAACACCGCCATCGACCAGCAGATCGACAAGTTCGTGGCCGACAACGGCCGCCAGCCGACCGACGACGAAGCGCAGAAGATCCGCGAGTGGGTGCTGGCCAACGTCCGCGGCACCGTGCAGGCCGACATCCTGAAGGAAGACCAGGGGCAAAACACCTGTATTTTCTCGACCGAGTTCTCGCTGAAGGTCATGGGCGACATCCAGGAATACTTTGTCCATCACCAGGTGCGCAATTTCTACTCGGTGTCGATCTCGGGCTACCACATCGCCGAAGCGGGCGCGAACCCGATCTCGCAGCTGGCCTTTACGCTGTCGAACGGCTTTACCTTTGTCGAAGCCTACCTCGCGCGCGGCATGCACATCGACGACTTCGCACCGAACCTGTCGTTCTTCTTCTCGAACGGCATGGACCCGGAATACACGGTGCTGGGCCGCGTGGCGCGCCGCATCTGGGCTGTCGCCATGCGCGACAAGTACGGCGCCAACGACCGCTCGCAGAAGCTGAAATACCACGTGCAGACTTCGGGCCGCTCGCTGCACGCCCAGGAAATCGACTTCAACGACATCCGCACCACGCTGCAGGCGCTGATCGCGATCTACGACAACTGCAATTCGCTGCACACCAACGCGTATGACGAAGCCATCACCACGCCGACCGACGAATCCGTCCGCCGCGCACTGGCGATCCAGCTGATCATCAACCGCGAGTGGGGCCTGGCGAAGAACGAGAACCCGAACCAGGGCGCCTTCATCATCGACGAACTGACGGACCTCGTCGAAGAAGCGGTGCTGCAGGAGTTCGAGCGCATCGCCGAACGCGGCGGCGTGCTCGGTGCCATGGAAACCGGCTACCAGCGCGGCAAGATCCAGGAAGAGTCGATGCTCTACGAGCACAAGAAGCACGACGGCTCGCTGCCGATCATCGGCGTCAACACCTTCCGCAATCCGAAGGGACTGGGCGCCCCGGCCACGATCGAACTGGCGCGTTCGACCGACGACGAAAAGCAGTCGCAATTGACGCGCCTGGAAGCTTTCCACGCCCGCAACGCAGACGCGGCGCCGGCAGCACTGGCGGCACTGCAGCAGGCGGCGATCGACAACCAGAACGTGTTCGAGAAGCTGATGGACGCCGTGCGCGTCTGCTCGCTGGGCCAGATCACCACGGCCCTGTTCGAGGTGGGTGGGCAGTACCGCCGCAACATGTAAGCGACGCAGTCTTTCGCAGCAAGACGGGCGCCCTTGGGTGCCCGTTTTTTTATGCCGCGCGGGTCATCACGCCACCTGCCCTACGGCCTCCCCCGTCCGCTCCACCTGGCGCCGGAAAAAGAACAGCGTCACCAGCACCAGCGAGATCGGCACCAGCGTCAGGTAGAAGGCGAAGTGCCCGCTGAAATTGCCGAACACATAGCCGGTGATGAAGGAACCGGTGGTGCCGCCCAGCGCCGAGAAGATCACCAGCAGGCCCGTCATGCAGGAATGCTGGTTCTTTGGCAGGGAACTGAGCATGACCGAATTGATGCCCGGGTAGATCGGTGCCATGAACAGGCCGATCAGCGGGAACAGGAAGGTCGCCAGCGGTGCCGTCGACCAGCTCACGTCGGCGCCAACGGCCAGGTCGCGCGTGAGCGGCAGCGCCAGCAGCACCATGGCCGCCATGCCGATCACGCAGCCGTTCATGACCGTGTACCAGTGCACCTTGCGCATTACCACGCCCGCGGACAGGCGCCCCAGCGCGAGGCAGGCGGCAAAGATGCTGGCCACCTGCACGCTCATCGCCGCCGGCAGTTTCAGGATCTCGTTGTTGAAGGTCGGCAGCCAGGTGCCGACGCTTTGCTCGATCAGCACGTAAAGGAAGGCGGTCAGCACGAACACGCAGACCAGCGGCTTTGCGAACAGCTTGAACATGGCGCAGAAATCCTCCCAGCGGCTGCGCCCGGCCGGCAGCCGGGCGTCGCGCTCGTCGAAGGGCGTACTTGCCAGCAGCACGAAGGTGAGCGCGCACAGCCCGCCCAGCACCCAGTACACCCCCAGCCAGCTGGGCGATTTCGGGTTCGCGGAATCGATGAACCAGGCGAACACCCAGTAGGCGCTCAGCACGCCCACCATGAACACGCCTTCCAGCGTATTCATGATGCTGGCATGGTGGCGGCGGTCGGTCGCGATCAGGCCAAGGGTCGAATACACCGACACCTTCACCAGGGCGAAAGCGATGCCGACGCAGAGGAACAGCAGCTTGGTCGTCGCAAAGCTGGGCAGCAGCGGCATGGCAACACAGGCGGCGCTGACGATCGCCAGCGCGACCAGCATCGCGTTCTTGTAGCCCAGCCGCGGCAGGAAGGACGCGACCAGGAAGGACACCACGGCGATCGGCAGGTCCTTGAAAGCTTCCAGGATGCTGGCGCCGGATTTGCTGACGTCGTAGTTGTTGATCACCTGCAGGATCACCGTGCCTACGCTGTTGAGCAGGATGGCGAAGACGAAGTAGATCAGGAACAAGGCCAATAGAATGCGCTGGTTTTTCACGCTGTCTCCCGTTTTTTATGATAGTGGGCGTGTCAGTAGTCTGCGAGGCGGAATTCAGTCAGGCTCGGGATCACGCGGTCGGCCTGGGTCAGCACGTCCGGGCTGCCTACGCCGACGGCGAACATACCCGCCGACTTGATCGAAGCCACGCCCGCCACCGCATCCTCCACGCCGAGGCAGTCTTCGGGCGCCACGCCGAGCGCCGCCGCCGCATTCAGGAAGATCTCCGGATGCGGCTTGCTGTTGGCGATCAGGGCCGCGTCGACCACGACATCGAAACGGTCGCGGATACCGAGGCGGTCAAGTACCGTAAAGGCGTTCTTGCTGACCGAGGCGAGGCCGATTTTCAGGCCCGCCGCGCGTACCGCCGCCAGCGCATCGAGGGGCCCCCGGCAGCAGGTCGGCCGGGCCCATGGTCGCGATCAGGTCCACGTACTGGCGGTTCTTGCGCTCGGCCAGCGCCAGCTTCTGTTCCATGGAGTAGGTCTTTGGCGAACCGGCCAGGATCAGGTTCAGGGACCCCATGCGGTCCACGCCTTTCAAATTTTCGTTGAACGCGTGATCGAAATGCACGCCTTCGGATTCGGCCAGTGCCTTCCAGGCCAGGTAGTGGTAATGGGCGGTGTCGGTGATAACGCCGTCGAGATCGAAAATGACCGCTTTGAATCGGCTCATGCCTGTGCCTCCATCGAAATGCGGGCCGACGGCGCCGCGCGGGTAAGCGACACCTCCTGGCCGAGGTGGGTAAAGACCAGCGCGTCGCCGGCCAGCAGCGTGTACTGCGCCGCCGCGCCGGTCACGCGCACCTGCAGCTGGGCGCCGCGCAGCTGGACCTTGAACTGGTAGTGCTGCCACTTGCGGGGAAGCGCCGGCGCGAAGCGCAGCGCGCCGTCGGCCACGCGCATGCCGGCAAAGCCGTAGGCCACGCCCATCCAGGTGCCGGCCATCGCCGCCGTGTGGACGCCGTAATGGGTATTGCCGTGGGTGTCGTCAAGGTCCAGGCGCGCCGTCTCCATGAAGTAATCGTAGGCCTTGTCGTGGTAGCCGACTTCCGAGGCAATGATGCTGAAAATGCAGGACGACAGCGAGGAGTCGTGGGTGGTGACGGCCTCGTAGTAGTCGAAGTCGCGCCGTTTGTCCTCCAGCGTGAACTCGTTCGACAGCAGCAGCAGCGCCAGCACCACGTCGGCCTGCTTGCACACCTGGTGGCGGTAGATCACCAGCGGGTGGTAGTTCAGCAGCAGCGGATAGTTTTCGCGCGGGGTGCTGGCGAAATCCCAGGGCTTTTTCGACAGGAAGCTGTCGTCCTGCTCGTGGATGCCCAGCTTGCCGTCGTACGGCAGGTGCATGCAGTCGGCGGCGCGGCGCCATTCGGCGGTTTCCTCGTCCGTCACGCCCGTGGCGGCGGCGATGCGCGCAAAGTCGGCCGGGCGCGCCGCGGCGAGCTGGCCGGCCATGTCGGCGGCAAAGCGCAGGTGCATGCGCGCCATCGCATTGGTGTAGTAGTTGTTGTTGACCAGCGCCGTGTATTCGTCCGGCCCGGTCACCTCGTTGATGCAGAAGCGTCCGGCGCGGTCGTAGACGCCGATGCCGAGCCAGATGCGCGCCGTCTCCAGCACGATTTCCAGGCCGGCCTGCGCCATGTAGTCGATGTCGCCGGTGGCCTCGAAATAGGACTTGATGGAATAAGCGATGTCGGCGTTGATGTGGTATTGCGCGGTCCCGGCCGGGAAATAGGCCGAGCATTCGCTCCCGGCGATCGTGCGCCACGGGTAGAGCGCGCCGCGCGCGTGCGACATCTGGCGCGCCCGCTCGCGCGCCTGTTCCAGCCCGGCGTAGCGGTATTCCAGCAGCTTGCGCGCGATCTCCGGCTTCGAGTACAGGAAGAAGGGGAAGATATAGATCTCGGTGTCCCAGAAATAGTGGCCCTCGTAGCCTTCTCCGGTGACGCCTTTCGCGGCGATGTTGGTACGGCCGTCGCGGCCCACCGATTGGAGCAGGTGGTATTCGTTGAAGCGGATGCCCTGCTGCAGGGCGTCGTCGCCCGCGATCTCGACGTCGGCGCCCGCCCAGAAGTCGGCAAGATAGGCCGCCTGCGCGGCGCACAAGGCCTCGAAACCGGCGGCCTGGGCCTGGGCCAGGGTCTGGCGCGCGCGCGCCAGCAGTTCGCCTTCCGGATAATCGCGCGACGAGTGGTAGCTGCCGTACTTGGTCAGGCGCAGGGGCTGGCCTTCGGCGGCCGCGGGGGCGAACACCTGGCCGGCGCGCTCGCCGTCGCGCCAGGCGCTGCCGGGCGCATCGTCCACCTGCGTTGCAATCGCGCTCACCAGCATGAAGCCGCTGTTGTGGGTGCGCTGCACCAGGGCCGAGAAGGAACCATCCTGCTCGACCGACAGCGTGCGCAGGGCCGGTCCCGATACCGCCGAGCCGACGCGCGGATCGTCGCCCGCTTCCTGGTTCTTCACCGCGCCGTCGATGAAGGACTTCAGGCCGATCGATCCCGAAAAATTCAGCGGCGTGATCTCGACCTCGATCGCGAACAGGTGTTTATTGGCGAACGAGACCACCCGGCGGCTGCGCAGCGCGATGCGCTTGCCGTTGGGCGCCGTCCACTCGAGCGCGCGCACCAGCACGCCGCTGCGCAGGTCCAGCACGCGTTCGTAGCGTCCGAGGGTGCCGGCCAGCGGGTCGAAACGCTCGCCGTCGATCGTGATCTCGACGCCCTTGGCATTCGGGACGTTGAGCATGAACTGGTTGACCTTGGCCAGCGCATGGGCCGACTCCGGATAGACGATCGGCTCTGACTCGTAGAAACCGTTCAGGTAGGTGCCGTCGAGCGACGTGCCGGCCGGGCCGGTATAGCCTTCTTCGCCGGTGCCGCGCAGCCCGATGTAGCCGTTCCCGAGCGCGAACAGGGTCTCGCGCAGGAAATGGGAAGCGGTGTCGAACGCGCTCTCGCGGATGCACCAGGGATCGGTTGGAAGAGGTGAGGTCGGGCGGTCTGCTGTCTGCACGGCGTGTCCTTAAGCGATGTCGTCGTCGAATTTTTGGGCGAGCCAGGCCAGCGGCGGGCGGCGCACGCCTGCCGGTTGCTGTCTCGGGTTGAATCAGGGTGAAATCAGGTCTGGCGCACGATCAGCCTCGTCGGCAGTACTTCGGAGGCAACCGGCTCCTCGTTGAGCAGCGCCAGCATCTTGCGGCCCAACAGCACACCGCCGTCGCGCAGGTCCTGGTGCACGCTGGTAAGCGGCGGGACGAAACTGGCGGCGCCGGGGGTATCGTCGTAGCCGATGACCGACACTTCGTCCGGAACCCGCAAACCGTGTTCGGCCAGGGCGCGGATTGCGCCCATGGCCAGCAAATCGCTGGCGGCGAACACGCCGTCGACGGCGCCGCTGCCCTTCTTCTTCAGCAGGCTCACCATGCTGTCGAATCCGGCTTCGAACGTGAAGGCCTTGGGACGGATGATATGGACGGTGCCGTGGCCCTGCATGGCCTCGATGAAGCCGGCGCAGCGCGCCTGCACTTCGGCGTGGTCGACGTCGCCCAGGAACACCAGCTTGCGGCGGCGCTGCTCGCGAAAGCGCGCGGCGGCACTGGCGCCACCGGCGTGGTTGTCGCTGCCGACCACCACGTACGAGTCGCTCGCCTCCGGCGCGCCCCACACCACCAGCGGCAAGCCGGCCTTTTGCAGGACTTTGACGGCCTCGCCATGCGAACCCTGGCCGAGCAGGATCATGCCGTCGGCACCGCGCACGGGTGCACTGTCGAGCAGTTGGCGCGAGGTCAGCACGACCGTGTAGCCGGCCGTCGTCAGTTCCTCGGTGATGCCGCCCAGTAGCGCCAGCGGATACGGATCCGACATCGGCCGCCCCTTCACGGGCGTCATCTCCACCACCACCGCTACCGAATTGCTGCGGCCCATGCGCAGGTTGCGCGCACTGATATTCAGGCGGTAGCCCTGCTCTTCGGCAATGCGGCGCACCTTCTCACGGGTCTTGTCGGTGACGAGCGGGCTGTTGCGCAGCGCGCGCGACACCGTGATCGTGGACACGCCCGCCAGGGCGGCCAGGTCTTCCATCGTGGTGCCGGCTTCGCTCTTGCGTGCCGCGGTCGTCGCGCTTGTCTTGTTGGTCGCCATGCGTGCTCAGTGAGAAAAACAGCTCTGCGGCAAATTATGACAGATTTAATCCGTGATGGAAGCCTAAATGACATCGATAACAATTTTATTGACATCGATGTCACTCCTTGATTCAATGACACATATTGTCAGGAGTCCTGCAGCCGACGGGGCCCGCCAATGCCACGCCACACCACTGTGACAATAGCGCGTTCAACGGCCGATCGCTCGGCCCGGATGTCCAGGAGACGGATTTTGAACCATAAAAAAGAGAGCAATCACATGACCCAATCCAAGCAGTTCATGCTGTCCGCCACCGCCCTGGCCGTGCTGGCCCTCGTCGGCCAGGCCCGGGCCCAGACCACTGATCAAACGGCCGCACAGGACGCGCCAAGCGCTGCCGTGACCAGGGAAATCCAGCAAGTGGTCGTCACCGGCACGGCATCGGCCAGCGGCACGCGCAAGATCGACACCGCCTTTTCGATCACCACCGCCAATGAAGAGCAGCTGAAATCGGCTTCGCCGAGCAGCACCGCCGATGTCCTCAAGCTGGTGCCGGGCGTCTACGCCGAGGCGACCGGCGGCCAGTCGGGTGCCAATGTCGAGGTGCGCGGCTTCCCTTCGGGCAGCGATTCGCCCTTCGTCTCCGTCCAGCTGAACGGCAATCCGATTTACCCGGTGCCGGTGCTGTCCTTCTTCGAAGGCACCTCGGCCTTCCGCCTGGACGACACCATCGAGCGCGTCGAAGTGCTGCGCGGCGGCCCGAGCACGATCTATTCCGTCGGCCAGCCGGGCGCGACGATGAACTTCATCCTGAAAAAAGGCGACGACGTTGCCGAGCGCAGCATTCGCCTGACCACCGGCACCGGGCGGCTGCGTCGCGGCGACCTGTTCGTGGGCGGCAAGATCGCCGACGGCTGGTACGGCAGCTTCGGCGGCTTTTATCGCAAGACGCAGGGTGTGCGTGATCCGCAGTTTGCCGCCGACGACGGCGGCCAGCTGACCGGTACCCTCACCCGCAAGCTCGAGGGCGGAGAGTTGACCTTCTACGTGCGCGCCACCGACGACAAGAACGCCTTCTATACCGGCGTGCCGCTCATTTCCAGCAACGAAGGCCGTTCCATCAGCGCCTTCCCGGGCTTCGATCCGCTCACCGGCACCCTGATGAGCAACGAAATGCGCCACTTCACGATCGACGCCGCGCCGGGCAAGACGCTCGAGCGCGACCTGGCCGAGGGCCGTGGCATGAAGGCGGCCGTCTGGGGCGCCAACTACGAACAGCGGATCGCCGGCTGGGACGTGTCGAACAAGGCAAATTATTTCAGCGGCGACCTGAACACGATTTCGATGTTCACCGGTAACAACCCGCTCAGCGCTGGCGCCTACCTGGCTGCCGCCAACGCCACCCATAACCCGGGCGCACCTGCCACTTCCGGCAGCATGACCTATGTCAACGGTGGCGCAGCGGTCGATCCGAACCAGCAAATCGTGCAGGCCGGCCTGTGGTCGGTGGAAAAGAAGCTGAGCTCGTTCACGAACGAACTGCGCGTCAGCCGCGAACTGTTCCCGGGCCATACCGTCACCGCCGGCGGCTACTACGCCAACTACAAGTCGGACGATGAGTGGTACCTGGGCAATAGCCACCTGATGACGGCGACACCAAACGCACGCCTCATCGACGTCAGCCTGAGCAACGGGACGATCGTGTCGCGCGGCGGCAAGGAGGGCAATGTGTTCTACGCGCCGGTTGCTCACTATAAAGGCAACAACCTGGCCCTGTTCCTGGCCGACGAGTGGAAGATCAGCGACCGCCTGCGCGTGGACGCCGGCCTGCGCCGCGAACGCCAGAGCCTGGAAGGATCGGTCTCGAACCTGACGTCCGGCGACACCGACAACAATCCGCTGACCGTCTACAACAACGGCACCTCGATGGCGACCGGCAACTACACCCGGCTGGAGCGCGACGACAGCGTCAATTCCTTCACGGTCGGCGGCCTGTATAAGCTGACCAAGGATGCCAGTGTGTTCGTGCGCGCCAATACCGGCCACACTTTCATCTACTTCGACGACATGCGCAACGCCGGCACCCAGGCCGCGCTGAACGACCGCAACGGCGTGCCGAATCCGAAGGTCACGCAATACGAAGTCGGCTTCAAGACCGCCAATTCGCTCTACAGCGCCTACATCAACGCCTTCTATACCGACTTTACCGGCATCTCGTTCCAGCAGATCACGACCGATGCCGTGCTCAATTCGGTGAGCGGCTCGCGCGGCCACGGTGTCGAGTTCGAACTGGCGCTGCGTCCGGTCAAGAACCTGCAGCTGACCCTGACCGGCGACTACCAGAAATCGACGTACCGCGACAATCCGGCCATCAGCGGCAACGAAGTCCAGCGCCAGCCGAACCTGCAGTTCCGCTTCACGCCGAGCTACCGCATTCCGTTCGGCGAGAACGCCGTCAAGCTGTACGGCACCTACACCCATGTTGGCGACCGCTGGGCCGACCAGGCCAACCTGTCCTACCTGCCCTCCTACCAGACCGTCGACATCGGCGCCCTGGCCACGTTCGGCGACAAGTGGGAACTGCGCCTGTCGGCCACCAACCTCACCAACGAACTGGGCCTCACCGAAGGCAATTCGCGCCTGACCGGCGCCCAGAGCAGCGGCCCGATCAACGCCCGTCCGATCTTCGGCCGCGCAGTGGAAGCCTCGCTGTTGTACCGCTTTTGATTTGTAAGCTGCAGAGCTGTACGTTTGGGAGCGGCTTGCCGCTCCCTTTTTTTGTTCCGTCGCGCCGCACGGCAGCGCGCCGTCCTCTCCCGCGCCTGGCCTACAATGGATCCGACCCATCATGGAGCCCTGCATGCCGATCAAGCCGGAACACCTTGCCGCACTGATGCACGAAGTCGAACAGGAAGACCCGATCGATTTCGCCGACCTGCCCTTTGCCGAGGAGGATATGCGCCAGCTGGTCGCCAGCCACCTGTGCGAGATGGCCGCTTCGATGGAAAACTTCAGCACCGAGGACCGCTTGATGACCCTGCTGGCCGTCTCGGCCAAGCTGGTGCTGGAAAACCTGGTGCTGCACGTGCAGCTGCTGCGCCGCCACGGCTTGCCGGTCGGCGACAACGTCGAAGCCTTGCTGAGCCGCTTGCGCAAGGGTAAGGACGAGTAGTTTCAACGTTCACCATCACGCCTGGCCAGGGCGGCGCCAGGCAGGCTCCACGGGTGAGCACCTGCAGGTTGCCGCACGGTATGAGGGCGCGCGCCGTATCGCTTGCCCGCTGGCCGAAACGGGTCTATCCTCCATCGCAGCTCTTTTGCTCAGGCCGCTTTAACAGCCGCTGGATCCCCATGCGGCCTGGCCGGGCGGGCCCTACGGGGCGTCGTGGCCTGCTCCAGCGTTGTCATTCCGTAAAGAAATAGCACGCCTGCAACAGTGCGCGATTGTGTGAGAACCAACCCATTCCATGAGGTATTATTGTTAGTGAGGAAACTCGTCGACCGGCTACCGGACGGCGTCTGCACTGCGTAAAACCTGAGGAACCCATGTCCCGTATTACCTCCAAGATGAAACTCACCACCGCCGTGGTGTCCGGCGCCCTGCTGCTGTCCGGCTTGGCCGGCTGCAACCGCGACCAGTCGACCGCCAGCCTGCTGGCCGAGGCCAAGCAATACCAACAGAAGGGCGACCGCAAGGCCGCACTGATCCAGCTGAAGAACGCCGTGGCGAAGAGCCCGCAGGATGGCGAGGCGCGCATGGCGCTGGGCACGCTGTATCTGGAAACCGGCGACAGCGTCTCGGCCGACAAGGAGCTGCGCAAGGCGGCCAGCCTCGGCATTCCTGCCGAGCGCACGCTGCCGCTGCTGGCGCAGGCCATGCAGGGACAGGGCAAGTTCAAGGAAATCCTTGCTGAAATCAAACCAGAGATGGCGGCGAAATCGGCGCCCCTGACGGCGCTGCGCGGCGATGCCATGCTCGCCACCAACGATCTCGACGGCGCCAAGGCGGCCTACGAGGCGGCGCTGGCGCTGCAGCCGAACAGCGGCGCCGCCTTCACCGGCCTGGCGCGCCACGCGCTGCTCAAGCGCGACGTGACCGCCGCCGAGCGCTACACCGCCGAGGCGGTGGAAAAAGACCCGAAGAATGCGGACGCCTGGATGTTCCGTGGCGGCATGCTGCGCGGCATGAACAAGCCGGACGAGGCCCTGGCTTCGTTCGACAAGGCGCTGGCACTGCGTCCGTATGACCAGAACGCCAACCTGGAAAAGGCGTATATCCGCATCAACCAAGGCAAGTACGACCTGGCCACGACCGAGATCGAGGCCGCGCGCAAGATCGCGCCGAACGGCCTGCTCGTGACCTATGCCCAGGCCCTCCTCGACTACACGCAGGGCAAGAACGCGGCCGCGCGCGAATCCGTGCAAAAAGTCCTGAAGGTCGCGCCGGAGCACCTGCCGAGCATCCTGCTGGCCGGTGCCATCGAGCTGAACCTGGACTCGGCCCAGCAGGCCCAGTCGCACCTGCGCAAATACCTGGAAGCCGATCCGGGCAACCTGCACGCACGCAAGCTGCTGGCCCAGGCGCTGCTCAAGGGTTCGCAGCCGAACGACGCCGTCGCCACGCTGGCGCCGGCCCTGAACGACAGCAAGGATCCGCAGCTGCTGGCGCTGGCCGGCGAGTCCTACATGCAGGCGCACGATTACAACAAGGCCACCACCTATTTCGAAAAGGCTGCCCAGCTGGCGCCGGAGGCGGCCGTGGTGCGCACCTCGCTCGGCCTGTCGCGCCTGAACCAGGGCGACACCGCCAAGGCCATCGGCGAACTCGAGCGCGCGACCGAACTCGATCCGAAATCGGACCGCGCCCTCACGGCGCTGGTCCAGGCCGAACTCGGCCTGAAGCACTACGACAAGGCCCTGGCCGCGGTCGGCAAGCTGGAAAAAATCAAGCCGGAAGACCCGCAGACCTACAACCTGAAGGCCACCGTCCTGCTGAGCAAGGGCGATGTGCCGGCCGCGCGTGCCGCATTCGAAAAGGCACTGCAGGTGAAACCGATATTCTTCCCGGCGACCGCCAACCTGGCCAAGCTGGACATGATGGAGAAGAAGCCGGAAGCGGCGCGCAAGCGTTTCGAAAGCCTGCTCGAGAAGGACAAGAAGAACTTCGGCGCGATGTCGGCGCTGGCCGAACTGGCTGCGCTGGACAACCGTCCCAACGACGCCACGACCTGGCTCGAGAAGGCCCAGGCCGAGAACCCGGACGCGATCCCGCCGGTGCTGAAGCTCGGTAGCCATTACCTGGCCACCAAGCAGGAAAAGAAGGCGCTGACGCTGGCGCGCAAATTCCAGGCATCGAACCCGGGCAATGCCGAACTGCTCGACCTGCTCGGCAAGGCCCAGCTGGCCACCGACGACGGCCTGGGCGCCCTCGATACCTACAGCAAGCTGGTCAACGTGGTGCCGAAGTCGGCACTGGCGCAGATGCGCCTGGCCGAGGCCCATGAGAAGCTGAAGAACGATGCCGCCGCCGCCGAAGCGCTCAAGCGCGCCGTCGCACTGCAGCCGGACTGGTGCAGGCACGCGTGGCCCAGATCGGCGTGGCCACGCGCCGCGGCCGCACCGACGAGGCGCTGGCAATGACGCGCGAGGTGCAGCAGCAGAATCCGAAGTCGCCCATCGGCTTCCTGCTCGAGGCCGACCTGTATCGCGCACAGAAGAAGCCCGAGCTGGCATTGGCCGCCTACGACAAGGCCCTGGGCGTGACCAAATCGGGCACGATCCTGATCCGCAGCGCCGAACTGCTGCGCCAGATGGGCAAGAACAAGGAAGCGGAGGCGCGCGTACTGCAGTTTGCCAAGGCCAATCCGGACGACGTCCCGGTCCATATGTACCTGGCCGAGTCTTACCTGGCGGCCAAGGAATACAAGCCGGCCGCGAGCGTGCTCGAGGAGATGGTCAAGCGCAACCCGAACAATGGTGCGGCGCTCAACAACCTGGCCTGGGCCTACCAGCAGTTGAAGGATCCACGCGCGCTGGCCACCGCCGAGCAGGCCTACAAGGTCGCGCCGACGAATGCGGCCGTCCTCGATACACTGGGCTGGATGCTGGTCGAACAGGGGAATACGGAGCGTGGTTTGCCGCTGCTGCAAAAAGCATTGGCCGGTGCATCGGCGTCCCCGGAAATCCGCTATCACGTGGCGCTTGGTTTGCATAAATCGGGCGACAAGAAGGGGGCGCGCAAGGAGCTTGAAACCCTGCTCGCCCAGAACCGTCCATTCCCCCAGTTGGAGGAAGCCCGTTCGTTGCTAAAAACCCTGTAACGGTCTACTATTTGACAAACTAGGATGAATCCGGACCGCGCTTTTCCTGTCCCGGGCAAAAGCGCGGCATAGCGTCACAAGGTGCCACCAGTGCAGCGGCGGTGCCGCTAAACCGAGGTGTTCTGCGATGACGAATCCCGACGACGTGCAGGGACGTGAAGACCGTTCCGACGAATTCCTATCGAACGCTCATGTTTCGGAAGATCGCGATAATATAGCGAGCTCAGAATTAGAGGATGTTATCGTGAACCAAGATTCATATGGAATCCGGCTTACCGATACGGCGAAAGGACGTAATTCGGCCAGCATGCTGGTCAATAAAATGTATGCCTGGCGCGGCTATGCCGGCTCGCATCAGTTCAGCGACGATCCCAATCGCATTACCCTGACCGCCACCGACAAGGGCGACGTGGTAGGCACCCTGACGCTCGGTATCGATTCCCCCATCGGCCTGATGGCTGACCAGATCTTCAAGGAAGAACTCGACGCGCACCGTGCGCGCGGTGCCAAGCTGTGTGAATTCACCAAGCTGGCGTTCGACCCCACGGTCCGCTCGAAAACCTCGCTGGCCAACCTGTTTCACCTGGCCGTAATTTACGCGCGCGATATCCACGATTGCACCGATATCGTCATCGAAGTCAATCCCCGCCATCGCCGCTTCTACGAGCATATGCTCGGATTCAAGCGCGAAGGCGATTTGAAAGACAATCCGCGCGTGAATGCGCCGGCCTATCTGCTGCGTATCGAGCTGTCGTATGTCACCGAGCAGATTCAAAAACTCGGAGGCACCTTCAGCGAAGGGATGGCCGAACGTTCGTTTTATCCGTATTTTTTCTCCCCGCGCGAAGAGCAAGGTATCATCAACCGCCTGCGCCGCATCGACGAACAGCAAGTCGCATAAATCCGCCCGACGCCGGCGCCTGGCGTGCCGGCGGCCCTCCTTTTTCACGGCTTCCCCGCTTTTGATCAAATGACCACTCCTTTTCGCTACGAGCAGGCTTTTTCTCGCAATATTGGCTGGGTAACCCGAGACGAGCAGGCGCTGTTGCGAAACAAGCGGGTCGCCATTGCCGGCGGCGGCGGTGTCGGCGGCGTGCACGCGCTCACGCTGGCACGCCTGGGCATCACGAAATTCCGGATCGCCGACTTCGATACCTTCGACGTTCCCAACTTCAACCGCCAGGTCGGCGCCATGGTGTCGACCCTGGACCAGCCGAAGGTCGAGGTCATCCGCCGCATGCTGCTCGACATCAACCCCGAGTGCGAGGTCGAGGTGTTTGCCGAGGGCATCAACGACGGCAACCTGGAAAGCTTCCTGAAGGGCGCCGACATGTACGTCGACGCGCTCGACTTCTTCGCCTTCGACATCCGCCAGAAGACCTTCGCCCTGTGCGCGCGGCTCGGCATCCCGGCCAGCACCGTGGCGCCGCTGGGCATGGGCGCAGCCCTGCTCAACTTCCTGCCAGGGCAGATGACGTTCGAGGAATATTTCCAGTGGGGCGATCTGCCGGAAACGGACAAGGCCGTGCATTTTGTCGTCGGCCTGGCGCCGGCCGGGCTGCACCGCCCGTATCTGGTGGTACCGGAAGCGGTCAATTTTGCCGAGCGGCGCGGCCCGTCGACCATCATGGCTTGCCAGTTGTGCGCCGGCGTGATGGGCACCGAAGCGCTGAAAATCCTGCTGGGCCGCGGCCGCGTGCTGGCCGCGCCCTGGGGCATCCAGTTCGACGCCTACCGTAACAAACTGGTACGCACCTGGCGGCCGGGCGGCAACAGGAATCCCCTGCACCGCCTGATGATCAGGATCGGCAAGAAGCAACTGGCCAAGGACCTGGCCGCGGCACGGGCACAGGCAGGCACACAACCGGGAGCAGCATGATGAGCGGACCGAACATCGCCGAACAGATCCTCGAGCTGGCGCGCTGGGCGCCCAGCGGCGACAACATGCAGACCTGGCGCTTCGAAATCGCCGCGCCCGAGCACATCGTCGTGCATGCCTATGACACGCGCGACCATTGCGTCTACGACCTCGACGGCCATCCGAGCCAGATCGCCTTCGGTACCCTGCTCGAGACGATCGCGGTTGCCGCCAGCGGCCACGGCCTGCGCGCCGATGTCACGCGCCGGCCGGAGGGACGCGACACCCATCCGATCTTCGACGTGCGGCTGGTGACCGACCCGTCCGTCGGGCGCAGCCCGCTGATCGACGCGATCACGCAGCGCACCGTGCAGCGCCGGCCGATGCGCACCACGCCGCTCACGGCCGAACACAAGCGCCTGCTCGAAGCCACCGTCGCACCCGGCTACGCCCTCACCTGGCTGGAAAGCCGCGACCAGAAGTGGCAAGCCGCGCGCCTGATGTTCAACAACGCCAAGCTGCGCCTGACGATGCCGGAGGCTTTCGAGACCCACCGCAGCATCATCGACTGGGAAAACCGCAAGCACAGCCCGGACAAGGTACCGGCCGGCGCGCTCGGGGTCGACGCCATGACCCTGCACCTGATGAAATGGGCGATGGTCAGCTGGCGCCGCATGAATACCGTCAACACCCTGATGGGCACCTGGGCGCCGCGCCTGCAGATGGACCTGGCGCCCGGCATGGCCTGCGCCGCCCACTTCGTGCTCAAGGCAAAGCAGGCACCGAAGTCGATCGACGACTACGTCGCGGCCGGCCGCGCGCTGCAGCGCTTCTGGCTGACCATGACCACCCTCGGCCTCTACATGCAGCCGGAAATGACGCCGCTGATTTTCTCGAAATACGCGCGCGAAGGCACCCGGTTTACGGCTCGCCCCAAGCTGGAGGGCGCGGCGAAAGCCTTGCAGAAACAGACCGAAGCGCTGATCTTCAACGACGCGCTGCACCCGGTGTACATGGGACGCCTGGGCTACGGTCCCGCGCCCGACGCGCGCTCGGTACGGCGCCCGCTGGCGGAGCTGATGAAACGCTGAGCAGGTAGCACGGGCGACCAGGCGCGCACATCAAAAAAGCGGCGGTGACCCGATGGGCACCGCCGCTTTTCATTGTCCCCGCTGCCTGGCGCCATCGGCGCTTGCGACAATGAAAGGACAAAAGAAAAAGAGCGGGCAAGCCCGCTCTTTCTCATGCAGTCATGCAGTCAGAAGACTTAGGCCTTCTTTGCGCGCTTGCGGCTGACGACGCCAGCGCCCAGCATGGCGATGCCGAACAGGGCCAGCGAGCCTGGTTCTGGAACTTCAGCCAGTTTGAACTGACCGTTGTTCGAGACGAAGAAGTACTGGCCAGGAGCGTTGGCGTAAGCCGAGCCGTTGCAGCCGGCGCCGGTGAAGCCAGCGTATTGGCAAGCAACTTCAGCGACCAGGTTTTCGGTGCCGCTGCTGTTCGGGTTGTTCACTGGGTTAGCGTTGGTGAACGCGAACGACATGATCGATTCCATCGACAGGTCGTCGCCGTTGCCGCGGAAGAAGTAGCCTGGAGCCAGGTCGCCGGCGTCAGCCTTGGCGAACACGCTCACTTGACCGTTGGCGATTGGGCTGCCGCTTGCATCGACCTGGCCGCCGCCGCCAGCCAGCACGTCGAACGAAGCGATCAGGTTGCCCAGGTTCGCGCCGTAGAAGCCCTCGGTGCCGCCGTACTGGTTGTTGGTTGGGTTCTGGTACATGCGGATGGTGCCGCCGGTGAACGAGAACGAACCGTTGGTCGAGCCGCTGCCCAGGGTGCCGGTACCGAAGCCTTCGAAGGTTGCGGTGATGTTGCCGCCTGGGAAGTTCACTGGGAACAGTTTACCGTTGCTGTCAGCCTGGACGATGTTGAACACAGCGTGCTCGACGAACGAGAAGCTGTTGCCGCCGGTCGGGGTCAGCTGAATGAACGACTGGCCGTTGATGTCCAGGTATTCGCCGATTTCCTGGCCATTTTCGAAGCCGCCGCCGTTCGGGTTGAAGACCCAATCGTTCAGCACGACTTCTGCGTTAGCGGCACCAGCGAAAGACATTGCAACAGCAGCGGCGCAAGCCATTTTCTTCAGAAATTTCATAATTTTCAATCCTCGATTAAGTTGATCGGTTGGGCAAACACACTCAACATATAGCAAGCGCCGTGCCAGCTCATCAGGACTCTTTAAAATCAACCACTTAGCATAAGCATTTAGAGCAATATCAACAACAATGTAAAAACTTTCGACATAACATTTCTCAATTGAAACGATAATTGGAATTTCAAATTTTCTTAATGCAAGTTATTTCCGGGTGGCACGCCCATTTACTTTTCTTGGTGCAATTTGTTATTCAATTGCCCGATTAACTCGCTCGCTGCGCGTACGATTTGCGGCACGTCGAAGCCGGCACGGGTGAGTTCGCGGTAGAACGAGCGCGCCAGGATCCGGGCCGCCTCTTCGGGATTCCGGTACACGGTGCGCGCCGCACCCTCGGCCTCGGCTTCACGCGCCAGGGCCAGCTGGGCGAAACGCGAGTCGAGCAGGCGCTGCAACTGGGATACCTGGATGGTCTTGCCGATGAACTGGCAGATCACCTCCAGCAGCAGCAGGTCGGCCTGGCGGAAGGACATGCCGGACACATTCACGACGCCGACGATACGGCCATCGATCGGAATCGGTCCCGACATCAGGCTGCGCCCCGGTGCCAGCGGCCGCCGCGCCAGCAGGGCGTAGGGGGAACTGCCGATGTCTTCCACCAGCAGCGCGCGCCCGCTGGCGAGCACCTGGCCGCAAATGCCCTCGCCGCGGCCGATGCTCGATGCGAACACCGCATCCGGAACCGCTTCCGGCGCATCCTTTCCCTGCGCGAGGTTGGCACGCGCATGGACGCGCAGGCGCGGTGCCTCGCCGCTGCCACTACTGAGCAGCATGATCGAGCAGCTGTCGGCACCGAGCATGCGGGCGGTCTGGGTCGCCTGGCCGTCAAGATTGTCTTCGAGGCTGCCGCTGGAAAGAAACTGCTGCAGGTCGTGCAGGCGCACCAAACCCTGGTCGGCTGCTGCTTCGGCCGGGACTGCGGCCGGTGCCGCCGCTGTTTGGTCCTGCGGCCTGGCTGGTGCTTCCCGCTCTGCTTCCCGTTCTGCTTCCATTCGTCACCTCGTCGGTTCGGCACGGGCCTGGCCCGTGCATTACTGAATAGACAGCGCCCGCTTCACGGAGCCGCTTTGCAGGCCCGCATTGCGGACACAGGCAGCCGCTTGCGCTAGCGCACCGGCTCGGCGCGCGGCGCCAGGAATGCTTTATGAAACAGGTGGCGCGACAGCATCCATGGCGGCATGCGCAGCCAGTTACCGCGTATATATAACAGGCCATGGGCGAGCGGATCGAGCACGCCGGCACAGCTCGGATGAAACGGACGCAGCGCACGCGCGAACAGCGCATCCATTAGCGCGCGCAAGGGCCAGGCCGGACCTGCCGCTGCCAGCGCCGCGAAGGCCTGCGCCGGCACCGGGGTGCCGAGCAGGCGCGCGCAGTAGCGCAGCGCATAGAACAGCGGCCGCGCCAGCTCGAGTTCGTGCGCACGCGCCGGTAGCGCCGCCCAGAAGCCCGCTTCCTGCGCACCGAAGTGGCACAGCAGGCGGTGCAGGTCGAACAGGTCGCGCAGGCCATGGTGGTATTCGCCTTCGAAGAACAGGTGGGTGGCGCTGTGCAGCACCATGTCGCAGGGGGGGCCAGCACATACAGGCCGTCACTTCCGGCGATGGGCCGCGCCGCCGCCGCGCAGCCGCGCCGGATCGGGGCGTTGCGCCGCCGTCTGCGGCAGGATCGCATGATGTACGTCGATCACGCTGGCACGGCGCATGTGCTGCAAGGGCGGCAGTTCGTGCATCCATTCGCGGTAGTAGCGCTGGTCGTAGGCGTCGTGGTGGGTCCCGGCCCAGCCGTGCAGCATCAGGAGACTCTCGACTTCGTCCGGGCGCTCGCGCGGCACCGGGATGTCGATGTCGGAAAACAGCCGGCCCGCCGCCGCCGGCAGGCCGGCCGCGACATAGGCGCTCCCCTTCAGGATGATCAGGGGCAAGCGGGTACCGGCCAGCGCTCGCCGCACCTGGCCGAGTTCGAAGCGCACCGCGCGCGCATGGCGTTCCCGTGCAGTGCGGTCCCAGCACAGGCGGCGCCAGGCCAGCGGCGGCAGCGCGTCGGCCATGCCATGTTCCTCGGCCAGCAGGCACAAGGTGGCCCCATGCCGGCGGCGCGCGCCTGGCGCAGCAGCAGCTCCCATCCCGGCCCGTCCAGCGCAGCCATGCGCGCGGGGGTGCGCAGCACCTCGACCAGCAAAGGGAGCGGCCTCATCGGCGCTGCGCCAGCAGGCGTTCGAACACGTCCATGGCGTCGTCGAGCGCGCCATAGCGGAAATCAACAGTGCGGGTGGCCTCGATCAGGCGCGCCACCGTCTCGAAACCGGCCCCGCCGAGCAGGCTGTAGTTGAAGGCGTTCTCGGCCAGACGCAGGTGGGCGCGTGCCTGCGCTACCGGCACCAGTTCGGCCGGGGCATCGCGCTCCCACTTCGGGAACACGATCCAGGCCGGTGCCGCCGGCTCGAGCGCGCGTGCGACGCTCGTGCCTGGCGCACGCATGTGCGCAACCGTACCCTTCACCGTATCGCGCACGGGCACCGTCAATTCGGCCGCCGGCGCCCGGGCACGGATCACGTCGATCGAGCCGTTCTTCAGGCTGACCGGGCGCGGCAAGGGGTCGATGCGGCCGTCGTCCAGGCGGACGAGCGTCAGTTCGTCCGACAGCAGGCGCCAGCCGCGCGCGACCGGGGCGGCACACAGCGTGCTCTTGCCGGAACCGGGCGGCGCCGGCAGGATCGCCGCCGCCCCCTCCTTTTCGACGACGGCGGCGTGGATGACGAGCCAGGAATGGGCCTGGCTCGAGACGCACCAGTTCATTGCCCATTCGAACATCGGGAAGGCCTGCGCCAGCGGCAGCGGCTGGAAGGGCGCCATGCCCTCGTAATGGAAGTGGACCTGGGGCCGCACCGGGCGCCGCAGGCCCTGCGAGCCGGACAGGCGCACGTCGAAATCGGCAAAGCTGTCGCCGTCGCGCACCGGGTAGTCGGCATACATGCTGGCCAGGGTATCGGCCAGGGAGGGAAGCGCACTGCGCACGCAGGTGACGAAGGGGCCGGTCTGCAGCCGCAGGCCGGGGCCGCGCAGGCGCGCGGCCAGTTCGCGGCGGCCGAGCGTGGCGACGGTGGGCAGGCCGGTGCTCAGCAAGGCAGTGCGTCGATCAGGTAGAGCGCCGCCAGGTCGGCCAGCACCTCTTCCAGCTCCGGAAGGGATGCCGGATCGGCAGCGGCAAGCGCGGCGGCGGACTGCGGCGCGTCGCGCAGCGCCTGCAACAGCGCGAGGGCCGGTTCGGCCAGCAGGTGGGTGTCGCCGGAAAGGTCGTTGAAGAGCACGCATTCGCCGTCGTGGCAGCGGTGCATCAGGCGCTGGCCGGGGGCCAGGCGCCAGGTCGGATCACTTCTCATGCGTACCAGCAACGCGCCACGAGGGCCTAGCGGAAGGTGGTTTCGAGGTAAGCGGCCAGCTGTGCGCCGGTCCATGGGGTGGCGCTGCCGGTCGGACGGTACGAGCCCTTCAGGCTGAATTCGTCCCAGATCGCCACCACTTTGTCTTCTGCCAGCACGCTCGGGATCCCGGACATGGCCGAGGAACGGGCATTGAGCAGCGCCGTGACGATTTGCATGGCCACGTTGTTGCGGTCGATGGCCTTGACCGGGTTCGGTTGCTCGAGGATTTCCAGCAGCGTGAAGTTCTTCAGGCCGGAATAGCTGCCGCGCGCAGCCAGCACGTCGGCGAAGCGCGTGGTCGGGCTGGTGCCGGTACGCGATTTCCACGCGCTGGAATGGGTTTTCCAGTAGCCGTGCGAACGATTATTGCTGCAGGAATTGGCCGGGTTGTGGCTGGCGGTCTTGATCGACATGAAGCCGGACGGCGAAGCGCAGGTGGCCAGGCTACCGGCCGCCATGCCTGGCTGGCTGTGCAGTGTCAGGATGACGCCGCCTGCACCGAGCCCAGCGCGGGTAAAGCGACGGCGCGCCGCCCCTTTTGGATCAAGGGCCGGCAGTTCGCCAACTGCCTGCGGAGCAGGCGACATCTCTGCAGTTTTATGTTGATCTTCCATAATGCGTTCCTGAGTCCTCGAAAGTAGGCCATACCCAAGCGGGCACAGGTCTTTCCACTGCTTAAGCAAACCTCGTACCAGTTAGCCTATATTACTCATCAATTGATCAATTGCAACAAAAAATCAATCACTTAGCCCCGTAGACAGTCTGGTACGCCCAAACGACGACGGCGCCACCCGGCGCCGTTGTAAGAAAACCCGACAGGGTTCTATCAGAAGAAGCTTTCCGGAATCACCAGAATATCACCCGGGCGCATCGGCATGTTCGCCGAAATATCGCCTTCCTTGATCAGGTCGTCAAGGCGTACGTTGAGTTTTTCCTGCTTGCCGCCGACGTTGCGGATGATGCTCGCCTTGTTGCCGGAAGCGAATTCGGTGACGCCGCCGACCGCGATCAGGACATCCATCAGCGACATGTCGCGGCGGTAGGCCAGCGCCTGCGGCTTGGCGGCCTGGCCGATCACGCGGATCTGCTCGCCGTAGTTACCGACGAAACCAGTGACGACGACGGTGACGACCGGTTGCTGGATGAACTTGGCCAGCGCCTTCTCGATGTCGCGTGCCAGCTCGGTCGAGGTCTTGCCGGCGGCAGGCAGGTCTTCGACCAGCGGCGTGGTGATCTTGCCGTCCGGACGCACCGGCACCGACATCGATACCTCGGGATTGCGCCAGACGATGATATTGACGGCATCGCCCGGGCCGATCAGGTAATCGGCAGGCGCGGCGCCCGCCAGGGCTGCGGCCGATGGTGCCGCCGCCGGCTTGTTGAACCACGCGCAGCCCGACAGGGTCAGGGCGCAGGCAGTAGCCAGGGCCAGTTTGGTCAAATTCGTCATGATCTTGCTCACGTCATTCCCCTTCAGACAAGCAGCGAGCGCGCGGCCCAGACTGTTGTTGTTGCAAATGTAAAATTGTGTTTTAGCCATCAAACCGACGTATTGTATCTTAATCATGCATGCCAAAAAGGCGTGCACGATTGAAATATTGTTATTTTTTACTCCGCTGGCAACAGTTCCCCTCCCTGTCATCAACGGGCACCGGCGAGCGAACAACACGGTCGGCCTGCCTGGTGGACAGTGCCCGATCAGCCAAGCCGCAGTAAACAGCAAGCGGCAACGCGCTGGCAGACCCTATCTATCAGAAGCTCGACTGCATCGCCCTCCTTGTACCGCATTGCTTCAGAAGACCTCGGCACTTTCGCAAGTCCGCAAGCCTGCGAGGGGACGAAACACCCCGACGCCGGAGACTGCAACAGGCGCAACGCCAGCAGGCATGCGGGCTCCGGCAGACAGGCGCTAACGGGCGCGTCCGGAGCGCATTCATTATTTCGGATAGGAATCAATCGTGCAGCCCTTTTGTAATTTAGACATTACAATACAAGGGTTTGATGTTGAGCAAAGGCTGCGGCCGGGTCTGGAAGTGGAAGATTGGCCCGCGCATCTGCCTTGACGTAGTGCAACATTTAGGCTCTGCGGTAGTTTGCTTGTTGATAACAATAGTGCTTCAAGTAGATGCCTTGGGGATTTTTATGCATTGCAGCTAGGAACTTGTGTTGTAAGCGGTGCCATTTTGTCGCCTTACTTGCTCAATTTTCTGGCACGCAATTGCAATTGCACAAACAACAAGCGATGATGCGTGTTCTTTGTTGATTGTTACAGTCCGGCTCCTGGCCGGGCCTTCATGGCGAGACTGACGAGATGGCAGAAATAACAGCCCTTATCCTGAATTTCCTTAAGGCCATCGGTAAATACCGTTGGCATGCAGTGACCATCACCTGGCTGGTGGCGCTGATTGGCTGGGCAATCGTGCTCAAGCTGCCGAACCAGTACGAGACCACCGCGCGGGTCTACGTCGATACCCAGAGCATCCTGAAACCGCTGCTGTCGGGGATGACCTCGTTGCCGAACCTCGATCAGCAGGTGCAGTTCATGCGCCAGACCCTGATCAGCCGTCCGAACGTCGAGCGCGTCATGCGCATGACCGATCTCGACGTCAAGGCAAAGGACGCCGACGAGAAGGAAAAGATGATCGACAACCTGATCTCGAAGATCACCATCGCCGGCACCGAACGCGACGACATCTACACGATCAGCTACAAGGCCACCGACCCGAAGCTGGGCAAGGACGTGGTGCAGTCGCTGCTGACGATCTTCGTCGAGGGCAGCTTCGGCGGCAAGAAGCAGGAATCGGACAAGGCTGTCCAGTTCATCGACGACCAGATCCGCAGCTACGAGGAAAAGCTGGCCGCCGCCGAGGACAAGCTGAAGGAATTCAAGATCAAGAACATGGGCCTGCTGCCGCGTGAAGGCGCCGACTTCGGCAGCCGCGTCAACGCTGCCAACGACGCCCTCAGCCAGGCCAAGCTGGAACTGGCCGAAGCCGAGCAGTCGCGCAACGCCATCCGCCGCCGCATGACCGGCGGCAGCACCGCCGGCGGCACCGTCATGGCCGATCCGGAACTGGAAAGCCGCATCGCGACCGCCCAGAAGAACCTCGACACGCTGCGCCTGCAGTACACCGAGCAGCACCCGGACATCATTGCCACCCGCCGCCTGCTCGACCAGCTGCAGGCGCGCAAGCGGGAAGAAGCGAAGAAGGGCCGTCCCGACCCGGGCGCCGCCGCCAGCCCGATGATGCAGCAGCTGAACGTATCGCTGTCGGACGCCGAATCGCGCGTCGCCAGCCTGCGTGCCCGCGTGGCCGAGTACCAGCAGCGCGTCGCCACCCTGCGCACCCAGAGCACCACCGCGCCGGAAGTCGAAGCCCAGCTGGCCCAGCTGAACCGCGATTACGCGATCAACCGCGAGAACTACCAGAAGCTGGTCGAGCGCCGCGAACAGGCCAAGCTGTCGGGCGACCTCTCGTCGGCCACCGACATGCTGACCTTCCGTGTGATCGAGCCGCCAATGGCACCGCTGGTGCCGACCGGTCCGAACCGCCCGGTGCTGTTCAGCGCCGCCTTCATCGTGGCGCTGATCGCCGGCCTGGCCGGTGCATTCCTGATGAGCCAGTTCCGCCCGACCTTCCTCAGCCAGACCGCGCTGCGTGAAGTGACCGGCGTGCCGATCCTGGGCACCATCAACATGCACTGGACCGATGGCCAGAAGGCGCAGCGCAAGAAGCGCCTGTACGGCCTGGCTGCCACCCTGCTGCTGCTGTTCGGCGTGTACGGCGCCGGCTTGGCGACCATGATGGCCCGTCCGGGCCTGTAAGGAAGAACGTTAGGAGCGAATGTGAGCATTATCGAAAAAGCGGCCAGCCGCATTGACCACACCCGCGCACCAGCGCCAGCCCCGGTCGTCGAACACGACGACCAGGCCATCGTCCTGGAACCGCACGCGGCCCCGGCCTCCGCACACGCTGCACCGGCAATCGAAACCTTCGAACCGACGCCGGCCGAAGCGGCCGCCCTCGCCGCTGCCGCCACGGCAGCGCCGGCGCACGCACCAGCCCCTGCACGGGCCGCAGCAGCGCCAGTGCCACCCGTGCAGGCCCGTAGCGGCGGCCATCGCCCTGGCGCAAAAACGAGCGCCCGCAAGGTCGACCTCGACCTGGCGCGCATGCGCGACGCCGGCATGGTGACCGCCGCCGGCGGACGCACCAACCTGCTCGAGGACTTCCGCGTGATCAAGCGCCCGCTGCTCAAGCGCGCCTTCAGCGAAGCCTCGGCCCCAGGCCGCCCGAACAACCTGATCATGCTTACCAGCTCGCTGCCGGGCGAAGGCAAGACCTATTGCGCCATCAACCTGGCCATGAGCATTGCGATGGAACTCGACCACACCGTGCTGCTGGTCGACGCCGACGTCGCCCGTCCTTCGGTGCTGCGCACGCTCGGCCTGCCGGCCCAGCGCGGCCTGATGGACATCCTGCTCGACGACAAGCTCGACCTGTCGGACGTGATGCTGCGCACGAACGTCGACACCTTGAGCATCCTCCCGGCCGGCACTAGCACGCCGCGCGCGACCGAACTGCTGGCCAGTTCGACGATGACGAGCCTGGTCACCGAGATCGCGCACCGCTATCCTGACCGCGTCATCATTTTCGATTCGCCGCCGCTGCTGCTGACGAGCGAATCGCGCGTCCTGGCCAGCCACATGGGCCAGATCGTGATGGTCGTCGAAGCCCAGGGCACGACCCAGCACGCCGTCAAGGAATCGCTGCGTCAACTCGAAGGCTGCAGCAACGTGAACCTCATCTACAACAAGGCCCGGGACATCCCCGGCATCGAAGAGACGTATGACTATCACTACGGCTAAGCGTTCGCAGCTGCCGTCGCCGCATTTGCCACCGTACGCGTTGCGCCTGGCGCCGCTGGCGGCGGCGCTGCTGGTGGCGCTGCCGGCCCATGCGGACCTGGGACGTCACCCCGACGTTCACCCTGAGCGAAACCTACAGCGACAACGTCAACCTGCGCGCCGACAATGACAAGCGCGCATCCTGGGTGACCGAAGCAATACCGGGCGTTTCCGTGGTGGGCAAGAGCTCGCGCGTGGACTTCGCCGCCAACGCCCGCCTCTACTACTACGCCTACAGCGAAGACGACGTTCCGGGCGTGCGCACCAGCCAGCACGAGTACAACGCCAACGGCCGCGTGAAGGTGGTCGATGAGCTGTTCTATGTCGACGCAGGCGCCAGCAGCAGCGCGCGCAGCATCTCGGCCTTCGGCCCGCTGGCCGAAGATGCCAACGGCAACCGCTACAGCCGCGAAAACCAGACCGACGTCAGCACCTGGCGCATCAGCCCCTACGTGACCCACCGCTTCGGCAACCTGGTCACCGGCACCGCGCGCTATACCCACGACGTGGTGAAATCCGATTCGCGCAGCCTGTTCGGCGACAGCTCGGCCGATGGCGTGGCCATCGACCTCGTCGGCGGCCCGGGCTTTCGCAACGTCGGCTGGAGCCTGCACGCGGCGCATCAGACTGTCGACAACGAGAACTTCGGCGACACCTCGTCGCAAAACATCCTGCTCAATGCGAACTACCGCCTCGGCCCGACGTTCGCGCTGACGGGGTCGGCCGGCTACGACAAGTTCGATTACCAGGCCCTGGGCGGACGCACGGCCGGCGCCAGCTGGACGACCGGCTTCATCTGGGCACCGTCGGCGCGCACCAACCTGCAGATGTCGATCGGCCGCCATTACCTCGGCAACACCGGCATGCTGGCCGCCTCGCATCGCAGCCGCCACAGCGTCTGGAGGCTGAGCTATTCCGACGCCGTCACCACCAGCCGCCAGCAGTTCACGCTGCCGTCGGCGATCGACACCGCGTCCATGCTCGATGCGATGTTCCAGGCCACGATTCCCGATCCGGTGGTGCGGCGCCAGGCGGTGGAAAACTACATGCGCTACGCCAACCTGCCGCCTACGCTGGCCGACAACATCAACTACCTGAGCAACCGCTACATGCGCCAGAAGCTGCTGCAGGCATCGAGCGCGTTCAACTGGCGCCACAGCACCGCCGTGCTGTCGGCCTATGCCAGCGAGCGCGTCGCCCTGTCCTCGTCGGAAGCCGACAGCGGCCTGCTCGGCAGCCAGCTGCGCAGCCTGAACGACAGCGTGCGCCAGGTTGGCGTGAACGCCTCCTACAACTACCGCCTGAGCGCGCGTTCGAGCGCGCAGGCCTCGGCATCGGCATCGCATACGCGCTCGCTCACGACCGACCTCGAAGGCAACCAGCAATCGTTGCGCCTGGGCCTGACCCACCGCTTCGGCCGCTCGGTGCGCGGCAGCCTGGAAGTGCGCCGCCTCGTCGGCGAGAGCGAAATCCGCCACGACTATACCGAAAACGCCGTCTCCGCCACCCTCACGGTCCAGCTCTAACGGAGTAACACGATGTACGAAACCTATTACGGACTCTCGGCCAAGCCCTTCCAGCTGCGCCCCGATCCCCATTTCTTCTTCGGCAGCAAGGGCCACAAGCGTGCCATGGCCTACCTGGAATATGGCCTGTCGCAGGGTGAGGGCTTCATCGTCATCACCGGCGAAATCGGCGCCGGCAAGACCACGCTGGTGCGCAACCTGTTCAGCAAGCTGCCGTCGGACCAGATCGTCGCCGCCCACATCGTCAATACCCACCTGGATCCGGACGACACGCTGCGCATGGTGGTGTCGGCCTTCGGCCTGCCCTATGAAGGCGCCAGCAAGACCGACATGCTGACCCGCCTCGAGCACTTCCTGCGCAGCGTCGACCGCCAGGGCCAGCGCGCCCTGCTCGTCATCGACGAAGCCCAGAACCTGAGCCCGAAGACGGTCGAGGAACTGCGCATGCTGTCGAACTTCCAGACCGACGACAAGTCGCTGCTGCAGACCTTCCTGCTCGGCCAGCCGGAGTTCCGCGCCACCCTGCACAGCCCCAGCATGCAGCAGTTGCGCCAGCGCGTGATCGCCAGCTACCACCTGGGCCCGATGGACGCGCAGGAAACCCGCGCCTACATCGAGCACCGCCTGCACACGGTCGGCTGGCAGGGCGACCCGGCTTTCGATGACGGCGCCCACGCCGCCATCTTCGGCTACACCGGCGGCATCCCGCGCAAGACCAACACCCTGCTCGACCGCGTGCTCCTGATGGGCTACCTGGAAGAACTGCACGAGTTCAACGAGGGGCACATCCAGACCGTCATCAGCGACATCAGCGAGGAATTCCAGGCACCGAACCCGGTCGGCACGCCGGCCGCCGACACGCTGCGCATCGAATCGATCGAGGACGGCCTCGGCCTGCCCGAGCGCCGCGCCAGCGCCGAGGTGCTCGACGAGCGTATGATGCGCCTCGAGAAATCGATCGTGTCGGTGCTGTCGATCCTGAAGAAAATCGTCGCCACCCCGCCGCAGGGGAACCCGGCGCATCACCACGTGGATACCCAGGAATGAAAATGCAAGCTCCCGCAGCCCGGCCGCAGCGCCAGCCGGGTGAGCGTATCCGCAACGCCATGACCTGCGACGTCGAAGACTACTTCCAGGTCTCGGCCTTCGCTCCCTACATCAGCCGCGACAGCTGGCCGGCGCGCGAATGCCGCGTCGAAGCCAATGTCGATCGCATCCTGGCGCTGTTCGAGCGCCACGACGTGAAAGGCACCTTCTTCACGCTGGGCTGGATCGCCGAGCGCTATCCGCAGATGGTGCGCCGCATCGTCGCGGCCGGCCATGAACTGGCCAGCCACGGCTACGGCCACCTGCGCGCGTCCGACCAGAGCCGCGCGGAGTTCGACAACGACATCCGGTCGAGCAAGGCGCTGCTGGAAGACATCGGCGGCCAGCAGATCATCGGCTACCGCGCCCCGAGTTTTTCCATCGGCCATGGCAACCTGTGGGCATTGGAAGCGCTGACGCAAGCCGGCTACCGCTACAGCTCGAGCATCTACCCGATCGCCCACGACCATTACGGCATGCCGGACGCGCCCCGTTTCGCCTTCTATCCGAACGGCCCGGACGGGCTGCTGGAAATCCCGATCACCACGGCCATGCTGGGCGGTCGCAAGCTGCCGGCCGGCGGCGGCGGCTATTTCCGCCTGCTGCCCTACGCGCTCTCGCGCTGGATGGTCAAGCGCGTCAACGAGATCGACAACGAGCCGGCGCTGTTCTACTTCCACCCGTGGGAAGTCGATCCTGGCCAGCCGCGCCCCGAAGGCCTGGGTGCCAAGGCGCGCTTCCGCCACTACATCAACATCGAGCGCATGGAAGGGCGCATTGCCGCCCTCGCCCAGGATTTCGCGTGGGACCGGATGGACCGCATTTTCCTGGAACGGCCATGAATTCGATCATCGAGGGCGTGCTGCAAAAGAAGGCGGCGGCGGTCGCGGAAGCCGCCAAACCCGACCTGCTGCTGCTGGTACACCGCATCCCCTACCCGCCGAACAAGGGCGACAAGATCCGCTCCTACCACCTGCTGAAGCACCTGGCGGGCAAGTATCGCGTGCATCTGGCGACCTTTGTCGACGACGAAGCCGACTGGCAGTACGTGCCCAACGTCGAGGCCCTGTGCGCGAGCAGCCATTTCGCCCGGCTCGACCCGAAAAAGGGCAAGCTGCGCAGTGCCGGCGCGCTCGCCACGGGTAAATCGCTGTCGCTGGCCTACTACCGCGACGCCGGCATGCAGCAGTGGGTGACGCACACCATGCGCGAACACGGCATCGCGCGCGTGATGATGTTCTCGTCGGTGATGGCGCAGTACGCCGAACAATTCCCGGCCGCGCGCCGCGTGATCGATTTCTGCGACGTCGATTCCGACAAGTGGCGCCAGTACGCCGAGAAGAAAAAGTGGCCGATGAGCTGGGTGTACCGCCACGAGGCGAAGAGCCTGCTCGACTACGAGCGCCGCGTCGCCGAGATCTGCGACGCTTCCCTGTTCGTGTCCGAGCCGGAAGCGGAACTGTTCCGCGGCCTGGCGCCGGAAAACCGCGCCAAGATCGGCTTCTTCAACAACGGCGTCGACACCGAGTACTTCAGCCCCGAGCGCAGCTACGACAATCCGTTCGCGGCAGGAGAACAGGCCATGGTCTTCACCGGCGCCATGGACTACTGGCCGAACATCGATGCCGTCAAATGGTTTGCCGCCGAGGTGCTGCCGCGCGTGCGCGCCGCCGTGCCGCAGGCGCGCTTCTACATCGTCGGCTCGCGTCCGGCACCGGAAGTGCAGGCACTGGCGGGCGACGCCATCGCGGTGACCGGCACCGTGCCCGACGTGCGCCCCTACCTGGCCCACTGCAGCGTGGCGGTGGCACCCCTGCGCATCGCGCGCGGCATCCAGAACAAGGTGCTCGAAGCGATGGCGATGGCCCGTCCCGTCGTTGCCTCGCCCCAGGCCTCACGAGGGCATCGACGCCGCCAGCGGGCGCGAACTGCTCGTCGCCGACGCCCCTGAAGCCTACGCCGACGCCGTGATTGCGCTGCTGCGTACCCCGGACGACACCATGGGCCGCGCCGCGCGCGCCAGCGTCGAACGCCGTTACAGCTGGCCGGCCCACCTGTCCCAGATCGAAACGAGGTTCGAATGCTGATGAACGACAACCCGGCAATCGCCGGTGCCGGCGCGGGACGCCTGTCGGTCCCGAACGCGGCCATCATCATCGCCGCCCCTGCTCGCGCCCTTCCTGCTGTACTGGAGCACCGCCGCCTCGATCGTCTCGGTCTGGAACAGCTCCGAGACCTTCGCCCACGGCTATGCCATCCTGCCGATCAGCCTGTGGCTGGTGTGGCGCCGGCGCGAAGTGTTCGCGCGCATTCCAGCCGCGCCCGGTGGCCGGCCCCGGGTTTGCTCGCCCTGTGCGGCGCCGGCTGGCTGGTGGCGCGCGCCGGCGAAGTGCAGGTGGTGATGCAGTACGCTTTCGTCGCCATGCTCCCGGTCGTCGCGCTCGCGCTGATGGGCCGGCGCCTGGCCGGCTCGCTGACCTTCCCGCTGCTGTTCCTGCTGTTCGCGGTCCCCTTCGGCGAAGTCTTCGTCCACCCTTTGATCAACTTCACCGCCGACTTCACGGTGGCGATGGTGCGCGCCACCGGCATTCCGGTGCTGCGCAACGGCACCCAGTTCGAACTGCCGACCGGCAGCTGGTCGGTGGTGGAAGCCTGCAGCGGCGTGCGCTACCTGATTTCCTCGATCACGCTGGGCTGCCTGTATGCCTACCTGAGCTACCGCTCGGCCAAGCGCCGCGCCCTGTTCATCGGCCTGTCGGTGATCGTGCCGATCGTCGCCAACGGCCTGCGCGCCTACATGATCGTCATGATCGGCCACATGAGCGGCATGGAACTGGCCACCGGTGTCGACCACCTGATCTACGGCTGGCTGTTCTTCGGCCTGGTCATGTTCATCATGTTCTGGATCGGCAGCTACTGGCGCGAAGACGAGGCCGACACGGCACCGACCGCCGCCGATGCCGCTGCCGGCGCGCCGAGCGTGCGCCCTGCCCCGACCCGTACGGTGGCCACCGCGGCGATTGCATCGGTGCTGGTGTGCGCCGTGTGGCCGCTGCTGGCCGCGCTGAGCGACAAGGCCGCCCACAACCCGGCGCCGGTAGTGCTGGACGGATCGAACCTGGCGTCGCGCCCTGCCGGCGAGCCGACCTGGAGCCCGGAATACATGGCGGCCGACGCGACCCTGAAGGGCGCCTACACGGCGGCCGGCGCCCCTGTGGACCTGAACGTCCTGTACTACCGCAACCAGGGTCCCGAGAAGCGCCTGATCAGCTCCGTGAACCGGGTCGACCTGCGCAAGCAGGGCTTCCGCCACGTGGCTTCCGAAGGCCGCGTCGAGGAGTTCAACGGCCGGCAGCTGGCGCTGCGCGAAACGCGCGTCAAGGGCCCGCAGGGTAACTACCTGGTCTGGCACTGGCACTGGGTCGATGGCCGCTTCACCGCCAACGACTACCTGGGCAAGCTGTGGCAGGCGAAAGCCAAGCTCATGATGCATGGCGACGATGGCGCCCTCCTCATGATCGCCACCCCGGTCGGCGAGCAGCCGGAAGCGGCACGTGCCGCCCTGCGCGCCTTCCTGCAATCGAACCTGGCGCCGCTGCAGTCGACGCTCGAGGCAACGCGGGAACGGTAATCATGGCTGTAACGAAGAACCGGCCAGCGCAGACGCCGCTGGTCGTGCACCTGATCTACCGGCTCGACTTCGGCGGGCTGGAAACCCTGCTGGTCGACTGCATCAACCACATGCCACCCGAGCGCTACCGGCACGCCGTCGTCTGCCTGACCGGCTACACGGCGTTTGCCGAGAAGATCACGCGTCCCGGCGTCGAACTGTATTCGCTCGACAAGCAACCGGGCCTGGGCCTCGGCATCCACGTCAAACTGTTCAAGCTGCTGCGCCAGCTGCGCCCGGCCGTCCTGCACACCTATAACTTCGCCTGCGCGGAGTATGCGGTGCCGGCCCTGGCTGCCGGCGTGCCGGTGCGCATTCACGCCGAGCATGGCCGCGACGCCAGCGATCCGCAGGGCCTGAACCGCAAGCACAACTTCCTGCGCCGCGCCCCGGTGCCCTTCATCGACCGCTACGTGCCGGTGTCGCACGACCTGGCGCGCTGGCTGACGAACGTCGTCGGTATTCCGGCCGCGAAGTCCGAGCTGATCATGAACGGCGTCGACACGGTGCGCTTCGCGCCGCAGCTGGCCGCGGCCGGCACGCCGTGGCCGGCAGACACTTTCGTCATCGGCACCGTCGGCCGCCTGCAGGACGTGAAGGACCAGGCCACGCTGATCGAGGCCTTTGCCCTGCTGTGCGCGGCACGCCCGGAGGGGCGCTCCAGGCTGCGCCTGGCGGTCGTCGGCGACGGCCCGCTGCGCGAGAAGCTCGCGCAGAAGGCGGCTGACGCCGGCGTGGCGGACCTGGTCTGGTTCCCCGGCGCGCGCAACGACATTCCCGAACTGATGCGCGCTTTCGATGTCTTCGCCCTGTCCTCGATCGCCGAGGGCACGCCGGTGACGCTGCTCGAAGCGATGGCCTGCGGCCTGCCCGTCGTGGCCACAAGCGTCGGCGGCATCCCGGAAGTAGTGCAGGAGGGCGTGAACGGTGCGCTGGTCCCGGCCAGCAACCCGCAGGCGCTGGCCGCCGCGCTGGGCCGCTATGTCGACGAGCGCGCACTCGTGGCCGCGCACGGCGCCGCGGCCCGCCTGAACATCGAACGCCATTACAGCGTTGCCGCGATGGTCGGCGCCTACACGGCGCTGTACGACCGCCTGTGCAACACCAAGACAACCCTCAAAGAGATGACCCAACCATGTGCGGAATCGTAGGCATTTTTGACCCACGGGGCACGCGTGTATTCGACCGCGGCGCACTCGAACGGATGAACCAGACCCAGTTCCATCGCGGCCCTGTCGAAGGCGACGTGTACCTGGAACCGGGCGTGGGCTTCGGCCACCGCCGCCTGTCGATCATCGACCTCGCGGCCGGCCAGCAGCCGCTGTTCAACGAAGACCACACGATCGTCACCGTGTTCAACGGCGAGATCTACAATTTCCGCGAACTGACCGCCGAACTCACAAGCCTCGGCCACACCTTCCGCACCCATTCGGACACCGAGACCATCGTCCACGCATGGGAACAGTGGGGAGAAGACTGCGTCCAGCACCTGCGCGGCATGTTCGCCTTCGCCATCTGGGACCGCAACCAGAAGATCTTCTTCGTCGCGCGCGACCACATCGGCATCAAGCCGCTGCACTACGCCTTCCTGCCGGACGGCACCTTCGTGTTCGGCTCGGAACTCAAATCCCTGCTGTCCTTCCCCGAACTGCCGCGCGTGATCGAACCGCGCGCCGTCGAGGAATACTTCGCCTACGGCTACGTGCCCGAGCCGCGTACCATCTTCAAGGATGCCTTCAAGCTGGCGCCCGGCTACTCGCTGACGCTCAAAGTGGGTGCGAACGCGGCCAATGCGAAACCGCGCCGCTGGTGGGACGTGCCGTTCAAGCCGCATGGCGCGATGACGGAAAAACAGATGGAAGAAGAGCTGGTGGTGCGCCTGCGCGAAGCGGTCGAGAGCCAGATGGAAGCCGAAGTGCCGCTGGGCGCCTTCCTCTCGGGCGGCGTTGACTCCAGCGCCATCGTCGCCATGATGGCCGGCCTGTCGAAGGAGCCGGTGAATACCTGCTCGATCGCCTTCAACGATGCCGCGTTCGACGAGTCGCAGTGGGCGCGCCAGGTGGCCGAACAGTACAAGACGAATCACCAGTGCGAAACCGTCGACAAGGACGATTACGGCCTGGTCGACCTGCTGGCCGGCCTGTACGACGAGCCCTATGCCGACAGCTCGGCCATCCCGACCTACCGCGTCTGCGAGCTGGCTCGCAAACGCGTTACCGTTGCCCTGTCCGGCGATGGCGGCGACGAGAATTTTGCCGGCTACCGCCGCCACCGCATGGCGATGGGCGAGCAGCAGGTGCGTTCGATGCTGCCGCTGGCGCTGCGCAAGCCCGTGTTCGGCTTCCTGGGTAAAGCCTATCCGAAGGCCGACTGGGCGCCGCGCATCTTCCGCGCCAAGACGACTTTCGAGGCGCTGGCGCGCGACCTGACCGAGGGTTACTTCCACGGCGTGTCGATCCTGGTCGACCGCGTGCGCGACCAGCTGTTCTCGGATGGCTTCCGCAGCCAGCTGCAGGGTTACCGCGCGGTCGAGGTGATGCGCGGCCACGCCGCCAAGGCGCCGACCGAGGATCCGCTGTCGATCATCCAGTACATCGACATGAAGACTTACCTGCCGGGCGACATTCTTACCAAGGTCGACCGCGCCAGCATGGCGCACGCGCTGGAAGTGCGCGTGCCGCTGCTGGACCACAAGTTCGTCGAGTGGGTCTCGGGCCTGCCGTCGAATTCGAAACTGCGCAACGGCGAGGGCAAGCACATCTTCAAGAAGGCGCTGCAGCCCTACCTGTCCGACGACATCCTGTACCGCAAAAAAATGGGCTTCTCGATTCCGCTGGCGTCCTGGCTGCGCGGCCCGCTGCGCGAATCGATGAAGGCGGCGGTGCTGAACCCGATGTTGCTGGACACCGGCATCTTCAACCGCAACTACCTGCAGCGGATGGTCGACGAACACCTGGCCGGCACCAAGGACCACAGCACTGCGCTGTGGGCCGTGCTGATGTTCGAAGCTTTCCTGCGCAAGAACGGCGCCGACAGCGCCGGCGCCGCCGTCCAGATGGACAGCCCGCTGATCGCCACCGCCGCATAACGACATACTGAAGTTTGGAGCAAGACCCATGCGTGTCCTTCACGTCCTCGACCATTCGATCCCGCTGCACAGCGGCTATACCTTCCGCACCGCTTCGATCCTGCGCGAACAGCGCGCGCTCGGCTGGGAGACCTTCCACGTCACCGGGTCCAAGCACCAGGGCGGCAACAACCTGCTCGAGGAGACCGCCGACGGCCTGCACTTCTACCGCACCCCGAAGTCGCAGGGCGCAATGGCGAAGCTGCCGATCCTGAACCAGCTGGAAGTCATCCAGGGCCTGGAAAAGCGCCTTGTTGAGATCATCCCGACGATCAAACCCGACGTGCTGCACGCCCACTCGCCCTGCCTGAACGCGATCGCCGCCCTGCGCGCCGGCCGCAGGTTCGGCATTCCCGTGGTCTATGAAGTGCGCGCCTTCTGGGAAGACGCCGCCGTCGACCATGGCACCAGCACCGAGAACGGCCTGCGCTACAAACTCACGCGCGGCCTGGAAACCTATGCCTTGAGGCGCGCCGACGCGGTCACCACGATCTGCGAAGGCCTGCGCGGCGACATCGTTGCGCGCGGCATCCCGGCCTCGAAAGTCACGGTGATCCCGAACGCGGTCGACATCGACAAGTTCGCCGTCGGCGGCGTTGCCGACATGGACCTGAAACGTAAACTCGGCTTCGAGCACAACCGCCTGATCGGCTTCATCGGCTCGTTCTACGCCTACGAGGGCCTGGACATCCTGCTGCGCGCGGTGCCGGCGCTGGCCGCGCGCCACCCGGACCTGCGCGTGCTGCTGGTCGGTGGCGGCCCGCAGGATGGCCGCCTGCGCCAGATGGCGCAGGAATTGAACATCGCCGACAAAGTCGTGTTCACCGGCCGCGTGCCGCACGACCCGGTGCAGAAATACTACGACCTGCTCGACGTGCTGGTGTACCCGCGCCTGTCGATGCGCCTGACCGACCTGGTCACCCCCTTGAAACCGCTGGAAGCGATGGCGCAGGGCCGCATCCTGGCCGCGTCCAGCGTGGGCGGGCACCGCGAGCTGATCGTCGACGGCAAGACCGGCGTGCTGTTCGCCCCGGACGATCCGGCAGCGCTGGCTGAGAAGGTCGGCGACCTGCTGGAAGCACAAGCCAAGTGGCCGGCGCTGCGCGTGGCGGGCCGTGAATACGTCGAGACCGAGCGCAACTGGCCGGTCAGCGTGGCACGCTACAAGAACATCTATGGCCGCTTGACGGGACTGCAGGCCGCATGAAGATCCTGACTTTCAGTACCCTGTTCCCGAACGCCGAAAAACCGGGACACGGCATTTTCGTGGAAACGCGGCTGCGCCACCTGGTCGCCAGCGGCCAGGTCGAGGCGCGCGTGGTCGCGCCGATTCCGTGGTTCCCGTCGACCAATCCGCGCTTCGGCAACTATGCGCGCTTCGCCAAGGCGCCGCGCCACGAAACCCGCCACGGCATATCGGTGGCGCACCCGCGCTTTCCGGTGATCCCGAAAGTCGGCATGAGCATCTCGCCATTGCTGCTGGCGCAGGCCGTGAAACCGGCGATCGGGCGCATGATCGACGAGGGCTACGACTTCGACCTGATCGACGCCCATTATTTTTATCCCGACGGCGTCGCCGCCGCCATGCTGGCGCGTGCCTTCAACAAGCCTCTGGTGATCACCGCGCGCGGCTCCGACATCACGCTGTTCCCGCAGTACGCGCTGCCGCGCCGCCAGATCCTGTGGGCCGCGCAGCGCGCCGACGGCATCATCACGGTGTGTAACGCGCTGCGCGACGAGATCGTCGCGATGGGCATCGACGCCGACCGCGTGGTGTCGCTGCGTAACGGCGTCGACCTGCAGCTGTTCCACGAGCCGGCCGCACGCCGTCCGGATGCCATGTTCACGCTGCTGGCGGTCGGCCACCCGGTGCCGGTCAAGGCGCAGGACCTGATCATCGGCGCGCTGCCATTGCTGCCGGGCGTGCGCCACGGTGCTGGCGGGCGACGGCCCCGACCGCGCCAAGCTGGAAAACCTCGCGCGCGAACTGAAGGTGACGGACCGGGTGACTTTCACGGGCGCGGTGCCGCAAGCGCAGCTGCCGGCCCATTATGGCGCCGCCGACGCGCTGGTGCTGTCCTCGAGCCGCGAGGGCTGGGCGAATGTCCTGCTCGAGTCGATGGCCTGTGGCACCCCGGTCGTGGCCAGTCGCGTGTACGGCACCCCGGAAGTGGTGGCGGCACCGGAAGCGGGCGTCCTGATGCGCGAACGCAGCTACCGGGGCGTGGCCGACGCGGTCAACGCCCTGCGCGCGAACTACCCCGACCGTGGCGCGACGCGCCGCTACGCCGAACGATTCAGCTGGGACGACACGACCGAAGGCCAGCTGCGCCTGTTCGACGAAGTCCTCGCGCGCCGTGCCGGCGAGCTGGCGCTGGCGCAAACCTGACTTGGATGGACTGAACGATGGAATCTATTCTGTGGGCGCTGGACCTGTGCGTCGTGGTGTATTTCTGCCTGTGGGCTTTGAAGACCGACAAGCGCCTGACAAAAGAGGCGGAGCAGGCGCAGAAAGAGGCTGCCCAGACGGCGGCCGCGGCACCGGAGGAGGGCAAGCATGCGTGACCTGTTCCTGCTGGCGATCCTGCCGATCATGCTGTACGCGATGGTGCAGCGCCCCTTCATCGCCGTCGGCATGTGGGTCTGGACCGCGCTGTTCTTCCCCAACGGCTGGGTCTACGGCATGGCCTCGCACATCCGCTACAACCTGCTGTTTACCGCGGTGGCGATCCTCGGCTACCTCGCCTGGAAACACAAGCCGAGGGTCCAGCTGGGCATGATCGGCAGCTTCGTGCTGCTGTTTTTCCTGTGGACGGTGGGCAGTACCTTCACCTCGCTGTCGCCTCAGGAAGTCTCCATCGAATACCTGATCCGCTTCTTCAAGGTGGTGATGCTGTTCGTGTTCGTCGCGCTCACCATCAAGGACAAGCTGCACGTCGACTTCGTGCTGTGGTGTATCGTCCTCTCGGTGGGCTTCTATGCCGACCTCGAGGCCCTGAAATTCCTGGCCAGCGGCGGCCACCACAACATCGCCGGCATGCCCGGCCACGTGCTGGGCGACCGCAACGAGCTCTCGCTGGCCTTCGTGATGACGCTGCCGGTGTGCTACTACCTGCTGGGCGAATACGGCAAGCAGTCCCGCCTGCTGCGCCTCGGCCTGCTCGGCACGATGGCCTTGCTGGTGATCGGCGTGATCGGCACCATGTCGCGCGGCGGCTTCGTGGCGATGGCCGCACTGGGCGCCTACATGTACATCAAGAGCGACCGCAAGGTGCTGCTCACGGTGCTGATCGTCGTCCTCGTGATCGCCGTCATGCCTTTCATCACGGCCGACTACACGAACCGCATCGACACGATTCAAGCGGCCGACGAGGATGCCTCCTTCATGGGCCGCGTCGTGGCCTGGAAGCTGTCGTTCATCATGGCGACCAAGCACCCGTTCTTCGGCGGCGGTTTCAAGTCGCTGGAATACTTCCCGGTCTGGAGCAGCCTGTCGCGCGAGTTCTTCTCCTTCCCCTGGTTCTATACCGGCAGCGCGCTGCCCAACACCACGGTCGGCCGCGCCGCGCACAGTGTGTATTTCCAGGTGCTGGGCGAACAGGGCTTCGTCGGCCTGGGCCTGTATCTGGGCGGCCTGGCGAGCGCCTTCTTCACGGCCGGCAACGTCGCGCGCCAGGCCAAGCGCGCCGGCGCGCCCCACTGGCTGCGTACCCTGGCGACCATGCTGCAATTGAGCGTCTTCTCCTTTGCCCTCGGCGGCGCCGCGCTCAGCTTCGCCTACGTCGACCTGATCTTCTGCATGTTCGGGCTGGTGCTGGTGGTGCAGAAGCGCCTGTTGCCGGCGACGCTGCGCGAGATGGCTGCCGGCCGGACCGGCGCCGCCGCGCCGGCGATGCCGCCCGCACCTGGCGCCAGCCTGCCCGCCCGGCCGCTGCCGGGTGCGCCTCTGCTTGCGAAGACCACGTTTTCCGCACCTTTTGCCACCGGCGAGCGGCCGCGCCGGGGCTGATACACGAATAACAAACGCGGATTCTTCACCCTTGATGAACGACCACCTGATCCGATCCACCGGCAATGCCATCGCCCGCCTCACGCGCGGCAATGGCCGCGTCGCGATCGTCAATTACCACCGGGTGCTGGCCGCGCCCAGCCCCCTACCTGGCGTCCGAGCCCAGCATCGACGTCTTCACCGGCAGATGGAATTGCTGGCGCGCTGCTTCAATGTCCTGCCGCTGCGCGATGCGCTGGCGGCGATCGACGCCGGCACCGTACCGCCGCGCGCGGTCTGCATCACCTTCGACGACGGCTACCGTTCGGTGCACGACCTGGCGCTGCCGGTGCTGCGCCGCCTGAAGCTGCCGGCCACGGTGTTCGTCAGCAGCGGCTACGTCAACGGCCACACGATGTGGAACGACAGCATCGTCGAAGCCGTCGAGACCCTGCCGGAGCAGGAGCTCGACCTGGCCGAATTCGGCCTTGGCGTGTACTCGCTGCGCAGCATGCCCGAGCGCGCGGCCACGCTGGGCCGCCTGACCGAGGCCTCGAAATACCTGCCGCCGCAGGAACGCAGCCGCCTCGTCGGGCGTTTGCAGACCCCGGTGGGCGAGCGCGCTGCCGAGGGACTGATGCTGACCCCGGAAATGGTCGTCAATCTCGACCGCCACGGCATCGAGATCGGCGCCCACACGGTGACCCATCCGATCCTGACCAGCCTCGACGAAGCGGCCGCGCAGCAGGAAATCAGCGACAGCAAGCGCGAGCTCGAAGCGATCGTCGGCAAGGAGGTAGCGCTGTTCGCCTACCCGAACGGCAAGGTCGGCAAGGACTTCGACGCGCGCCATGTGGCGATGGTGCGCGCGGCCGGTTTCCAGGCCGCTTTCACCACGGCAGTCGGCGCCATCACGCGCCGCCACGACCGCTACCAGCTGCCGCGCAGCCGGCCTTGGGACGACACCCCGTTCCGCTTCGCACTGCGCCTCCTGCAATGGCTGGCGCGCGGCTAGCCGATGAAACAACACGTACCCATGAACAAACGCGCATTACTCATTGCTTTCCATTTCCCGCCGCAGGCGGGCAGCAGCGGCATCCAGCGGACGCTGAGCTTTTCGAAACTCCTCGGCCGCCATGGCTGGGAACCGATGGTGCTGTCGGCCCACCCGCGCGCTTATGATGTGCAGAACCCCACGCAGCTGGCCGCGATCTCGCCCGACCTGGTCGTGCGCCGCCCGTTCGCGCTCGATACCAAACGCCACCTTGGCTTCAAGGGGCGCTACCTGCAGGCGATGGCGATGCCCGACCGTTTCGTCTCGTGGTGGTTTGGCGCCATGCCGACCGGGCTGTCGATGATCCGCCGCTACAAGCCGCAGGTGATCTGGTCGACCTTCCCGGTCGCCACCGCGCACCTGATCGCGCTCGGCCTGCACCGCCTGACCGGGCTGCCCGGATCGCCGACTTCCGCGACCCGATGCTGCAGCCCTCGCACCCGACCTCGAAGCACCAGCGCGCCATCTATGGCTGGATCGAGCGCCAGACCATCATGCGCTGCCGCTTCGCCGTGTTCACCACGCAAAGCGCCCTGCGTTCCTACCGCGAGCGTTTTCCCGACATCGAGCCGGGCAAATTCCTCGTGATCGAGAACGGCTATGACGAGGAGGAGTTCGGACGGCTGCTGGAAGCGGCAGCGGCCACTCCGGCGGTGGCCGCCAGTGGCCCCGCGGCCGCGCCGCGCCGCATCACCCTGCTGCACAGCGGCGTCCTGTACGATGCCGGCCGCAACCCGGAATCCTTCCCGGCGGCGCTGGCCGCACTGAAGAGCGCGGGGAAGGTCGACGCCGCCGGCTTGCGGGTGATACTGCGCGCACCGGGCAGTGTCGGTGGAACCCAGGCCAAGGTCGACCGCCACGGCGTCGGCGACATCGTCGAGGTGCTGCCGCCGGTGCCCTACCGCGACGCACTCAACGAAATGCTGGCGGCCGATGGCCTGCTGCTGTTCCAGGGCACGCCCTTCAACAGCCAGATTCCGGCCAAGATCTACGAATACTTCCGCACCCGCAAACCGATCCTCGGCCTGGTCGATCCGGCCGGCGAAACCGCGGGGGTGCTGCGCGATGCCGGCTTCACCCTCAGCGCGCAGGTGACCGACGCCGCTGAAATAGCTGCGGCGCTGGAGCGCTTCCTGCCTGGCCTGCGCGACGGCAGCGCCTACATCGCCAGCGACACCGTGATCGCGCAGGCGTCGCGTACCCACAAGGCGGCGCAGCTGGCGCAACTGTTCGACAAGGCCGTGTCATGAGCTTGAAACCCGTTTCCGAGATCGACGCGAAGATCGCCAAGGGCGCGGTCTGGATGGTCGCCTTCAAATTCCTCGACCGCGGCATTGGCCTGATCAGCACCCTGATCCTGGCGCGCATGCTGGTGCCGGCCGACTTCGGCCTGGTGGCGATGTCGATGATCCTGATCGCGGCCATGCAGCTGCTGGTGTCGTTCAGCTTCGATGTGCAGCTGGTGCAGAACCCGAAGGCCGGCCCCGAGCACTTCAACACGGCCTGGACCTTCAACGTCATCTTCGCCACCGTCTGCGGCATCGCGCTGGCGGGGCTCGCCATCCCGGCGGCGCAGTACTACAACGAAGCACGCCTGGAAAACATCCTGTACGTGCTGGCGCTGAGCTTTGCGATCCAGGGCTTTTCGAACATCGGCACCGTCAAGTTCCAGCGCGAGATGCGCTTCGACAAGGAGTTCCGCTTCCTGCTCAGCAAACGCCTGGCGACGCTGGTGGTGACGATTCCGCTGGCCTTCATCATGCGCAATTACTGGGCGCTGGTGCTGGGCCAGCTGGCAGGCACCGTGCTGTCGGTGGTCCAGTCGTATGTGGTGTCGACCTACCGCCCGCGCCTGTCGTTCGCCGCGCGCGCCGAGATGTTCCATGCGTCGAAGTGGCTGGTGGTGAACAATGTGATCCAGTTCGTCAACAACCGCGCGGCCCAGTTCATCATCGCCCACCACACCACGCCGGCCGCACTCGGCACGCACTCGATCGCGACCGAGATCGCGACCTTGCCGACTACCGAACTGGTGGCACCGATCAACCGCGCCGCCTTCCCCGGCTACGCCAAGGCGGCGCACGATCTCGACCTGCTGCGCGACAGCTTCCTGAAGGTGATCTCGTCGATCGCCCTGTTCTCGATTCCCGCGGGGGTCGGCATCTTCGCCGTGGCCGATCTGCTGGTGCCGGCGGCGCTGGGCTGGCAGTGGCTGACGGCGATCCCGCTGATCCAGATCCTGGCGATCCACGGCGTGATCAAGGCGGTGCAGACCAACATCACCTATGTCTACCTGGCCCTGAACCGTCCGCGCCTGATCACCATCGTGTGGGCGGTGCAGGCCGTATTCATGGTGGCGGTGCTGATTCCGGCGGTGGCGAATTATGGCGTGATCGGCGCCTCCTGGTCCTATCTGGCGACTGGCATCGTGATGATCCCGGTGAACCAGGGCATGGTGGCGCGCTGCCTGAACCTGGGCTGGAGCACCTTCTGCCGGCAGCTGGTGCGGCCGTTCATCGCTTCGCTGGTGATGGCGGCCGTGGTGCTGCTGGTGAAGAGCCAGCTGGTGCTGCACCACGGCGCCACCTTCGAGTACGTGCTGGCGCTGCTGCTGTGCGGTGCAATCGGCGCGCTGACCTACGCGGCCACCCTGTACCTGCTGTGGCGCCTGGCGAAGATGCCGCACGGGCTGGAGCGCTACGGTTTCGGCCGCGTCGAAACGGTGCTGGGCAAGGCGGGGATCCGGGTCAAGCTGGTGGGGTAAGGCCTTCGCCACTACCTGAGCTGGGGTCAGGTCTGACATTCGGACACGGCCTCGGCCATACGACTGTCGCCAACATCTTGACGGCTCAGTTCGTGTCCATTTGTCAGACCTGACCCCAGGTGTGCTGGTTAGCATGTCTCCGGTTCACGCCTGATAAAAAAAACGCGCCTCGGCGCGTTTTTTTCGGTCGCGGTCGTCGGGCGCCGTCAATGCGTCGCGCGGCCCGTCAACCTGCGCAGCAGTTCCAGCACCCCGCTCATCTCCGCCTCGAATTCGATCATCGACACGTCGCCGCCGTCGAGAAAGCGCGGCAGCAGGTAGCGCGTGTCGGGCTTGTCCAGGCGGACCAGGCCAGGCAGGCAGGTAGTGGCGGTGGCCACGCCGGCCGCGCGCATCACTTGCGGCGCCTGGGCGTCGAAGGCGCCGCTGGGGTAGCAGTAATGGGTGGGACGCGGCAGGCCGGCGGCCTCGATCTTCTCGCGGCACTTCTCGATGTTGGCGCGGTTGCGTTCCGGTTCTCCCGGTACGTATTCGTGCAGGTGGCCGTGCAGTTCGATCGCGCAGCCGCCGGCGGCGGCGGCCCGCAATTCGTCGGCCGTCATATAGCTGAAGCGGCGCGAAGCCAGATCCGGGCGGAAGCCGGCACGCCGAGCGCCGCGGCGAAGCGCTCCAGGCTCGGTGCCACCTCCTGCGCTGCCTGCGCCAGCAGCCAGCTTTCGGCCAGCGCGCACAGGCGGTGGTGCTGTTGTTCGCGCTCGGCCAGGCGCCACTGGCCATCCATGCCGGCGCCGAAGCCGGCCAGCGTGGCCTCGACCGGACCGGCCTTCCACAGGATGTAGCGCACGCTCACCGGGATGATGGGCGCGCCCGCCTCATACGCTTCCGTATGCAGGTAGAGTACCGGGCGGTAGCCGTATTCGGCCATCGCCGGCAGCAGGTCGTGCCAGGACGAGTACCAGCCGTCGTCGAGCGTGATCGCGACCGGGATGCCGTTCTTTGGCGCGGCACCGGGCGTGACGACTTCGTCGAGCGTGGCCGGGACAAAACCGGTGCGGCGCAGCCAGTCGAGGCGTTCGGTCAGCTGCTCGCGGGTGCAGAACAGCTTCGGGTTGTAGCGGCGCTCGTCGCCCAGGTTGCCCCCGTGGTAACACAGGATGCGCGGCTGCCTCCGGGTGGCGGCGCGCACCGGGCGAAGATGCCGGCGAATTTCGCGGCACGCAGTACGGCTTGTTTGATCGTCATATCAGTCTTGATGGTCCTTGCCGTGGCGGCGCGCCCGGGCGATCTGCGCGGCGCGCGGCCAGACCAGCGCCCAGGACGCTGGACGGTATTGGCCGGCTGCGTGCAGCGCGCGCCGCTTTTCCGAGGTGGCGGTGGCATTCCTGGCCGCCTGCTCGTCGTGCGAGACGAATAGTGCGCGCGCCCCGCCCTCTTCGGGCACGGTGCGCAGGTAGGCCAGGTGCGGACTGATGATCTCGACCACGGGATCGTAGAACCAGCTGCCGGCGATCATGCCCAGGGCTTCGGGGTGCAGTTCGTAGAGGTCGGCGCAGCAGCGGTAGCACTCGTTGCGGCCCTCTTCGTTGAATTCGTCCTGATACAGGCGGTTCACGTGGATCTCGAAATACGGCTTGAAGCCGCCGGCACGGGCGAACAGCAAGGCGCGTCCGGGCAGTCCCAGCCAGCCGCCCTTCCACAGCATCGAGCGCCCCATGCCGGAGCGCGGGTCGATCACGCTCGAGGCGCCGGCATACAGGCGCAGCGTGGCCAGCCCGAACTCCTTCAGAAAGACGTCGCCGTCGAGCCGGCAGAACGGGAGAAAAGCTTCGTCATGGCTGGCGATGCGGCCCAGCTGGCGCAGCTGGTGCGCGCGTACCCGTGGCGGCAACTGCGCCAAGCGCGGGCCGGCCAGGGTGTCGCGTACGGCCAGCAGCATGGCGGCCAGCAGCAGGCGCGCGGCGGCCTGCTCGCCATGCTCGGCCAGCACCGCCCCGTACAGGGCGCGCGCCGCGGCCGGAATCGCCTTGAAGCCGCCCGTGGCCGGTGGGTCGGCGAAGGGCGTGAGAAAAGCACGCACGCGCTGAGGCGCGTCAGGCAGGTGCACGGCGCACAGCGCGAGCGCGCGTTGCAGCTGGTCCGACAGGCGGGAGGCGAAAGAAGGATGTTGTTGCGCTAGCATGGTGTTTACATTGGGTGGCCGCAGCCGGTTGCGTTCCGGAGGGCGCAGGCGGGGCGCAAAATGCATCATCGCGCCGGCAACCGCCACGGGTGCAGTGTGTTCCTTTGTTTATTTTCCTGCAACATTTAATTTAACGCAAATTTCGCCGGCTCCCTCGCACGATTGGCGAGGATGCGCACACGCGCCTGCTCAGACGAGTACTTCGGGCGCGTCCGGGTGACTGAGAAAACCCTGCGGGCTGGCCGAACGGCCATAGGCACCGGATTGGAACACGACCACCAGGTCGCCCACCTGCGCCGGCGGCAAGTCCATGCGCTCGGCCAGCAGGTCGAGCGGGGTGCACAGGGGTCCCACCACCGACACCGTTTCCCGGTCGACGGGCGCGCGCATGCGGTTGCCGATCGCGACCGGGTAATTCTTGCGGATCACCTGGCCGAAGTTGCCGGAAGCGGCCAGGTGGTGGTGCAGGCCGCCGTCGGTGACGAGGAAGACCTGGCCGCGCGAGACCTTGCGGTCGACCACGCGCGCGACATACACGCCGGCTTCGCCGACCAGGTAGCGACCGAGTTCGATCGACACCTGCGCCTGCGGCAGCGCGGCATGCACGCGCGGCAGCGCTTGCGCGAGCGCGTCGCCGATCGGCGCCAGGTCGAGCGCGCTCTCGCCCGGAAAATAGGGAATGCCGAAGCCGCCGCCGATGTTCAGGATGCGCACCGGATCGCGCGCCTCCCCCGCCAGGCGTTCGGCCAGCAGGAAGGTCTGGGCTTGCGCCTCGACGATGGCTTCGGCCTTTAAACTTTGCGAACCGCTGAAGATGTGGAAACCCAGCACGGTCAGTCCCGGGCTGGCGGCCAGCGCCAGCATGCGCGGGACTTCTTCGGCATCGATGCCGAACTGCTTGGCGCCGCCCCCCATGCGCATGCCCGACCCCTTCAGTTCAAAGTCGGGATTGATGCGCAGGACCAGCAGCGGCGCGATGCCCAGTTGCTCGCCGATGGCGGCCAGCGCGCGGATCTCGCGTTCCGATTCGGCGTGCACGACGGCGCCGGCGGCGACCGCGCGCGTGAGCTCCGCATCCGACTTGCCGGGGCCGGCAAAGCTGATGCGCACGGGGTCGATACCGGTGTCGAGCGCCACTTTCAGTTCGCCGCTTGATGCGACATCGATGCCGTCGACCAGGCCGGCCATGTGCTGCACCAGCGCCGGCATCGGATTGGCCTTCATCGAAAAATGCAGTTCGACGGCCGGCGGCAGGTGCGCGCGCACGTGGGCCACGCGCTCGCTCAGCAGGCGGCGATCATAGGCATAGAAGGGCGTGCTGCCGACGCGCTGCGCCAGCCGGGTCAAGGGCATGCCGCCCACCTGCAGGCAGTCGTCGACGACCGGGAACAGGGTCTGGGCGGCGTGGACCGGTTTGGCGTTCATGGCTTACTTTCCAACTTGTTCGAACAGGGTGATAAAGGGCTGGCGCAGCAGCTTGCGGTCGATCTTGCCGTTCGGGTTGCGCGGCAGGACGCCATCCTCTACGGCAATGTGGGCCGGCACCATCCAGGCCGGCAAGCGGCGCTGGCATTCCTTCAGCAGGGCCGGCGTGCCCAGGCCCGCTTCCTTCGGCACGGCCAGCAGCACGATGGCCTGGCCCAGCTGCGGATGCGGCACGCCAAAGGCCACCGCTTCGCTCACCAGCCCGGTCGCATGCACGACCTCTTCGACTTCGAGCGGGCTGACGCGATAGCCGGAAACCTTGATCATGTCGTCGTTGCGGCCGATGAAATACAGGTAGCCCTCTTCGTCCATGCGCACCGTGTCGCCGGACCAGACGGCCATCTCGGTCAGCGGCAGCGCCGGATCCTGGCCGGGGGCTGGCTTGAAGCGCTCGGCCGTCTTGGCCGGGTCGTTCCAGTAGCCGAGGGCGACCAGCGCGCCGCGGTGCACGAGTTCTCCCGGTTCGTTCGGCGCGCAGGGCGTGCCGTCGGGACGCACGACCATCACTTGCGCGTTCGGGATGGCGCGGACCCATCGAATCCGGACGGCGGTCCAGTTCGGACGGCGGCAGGTAAGTGGAGCGGAAGGCCTCCGTTAAACCATACATCAGGAACAGCTCGGCGCGCGGCAACACAGCGCGCAGGGCGGCTACCGTACTGGTGGGCATCGCACCGCCGGAATTGGTCAGATAGCGCAGCGAGCAGTCGGCCGGCCAGGGCAGGCTTGCCAGCTGCAGCCACAGGGGCGGTACCGCGGCCAGGCCGGTGATGCGCTCGTCGGCCACCGCTTTGACGATGTCCTTCGCGAACAGGTGGTTGATCAGCACCGCGGTGGCGCCCGCCAGGAAGGCGCAGGTGAGCTGGCTCAGGCCGTAATCGAAACTGAGCGGCAGCACCGCCAGGATGCGCTCCCGCGCCGTGATGCCGAGGTAACTGGACACGCTGTTCGCGCCCGCCACCATGTTCCGGTGCGACAGCACCACGCCTTTCGGCTTGCCGGTGCTGCCCGAGGTGTACAAGATCGCGGCCATGTCGGCGTCGATCGGGCGCCGCGCGCGCAGCTCGCCATCCATCAGCGTGCGCTGGGCCGCTTCCCGGCGCGCGCCCCGTTGATGTCCGCGCCGCCGGTGACGAATACGCTGCGCAGGTCCGGGCAGGCGTCCAGGGCGGCGCCCAGCTGCGCCAGGCGCTCCGGGGAAGTGAGCAGCACGCGCACATTGCAGTCGGCCAGGATATGGGCGACCTGCTCGGGTTTCAGCTGCGGATTGACGGGCACGAACACGGCGCCGGCGGCGGCCGCGCCGAACATGGCGGCGACATTCTCGACGCGCTTTTTCGGGGAACACGGCAACGCTCGCGCGCGCGGCTGCACACCGGCGTCGACCAGGGCCCCGGCGGCCTGCATCACCGCGCCGGCGAGCGCCGCATAGTCGAGGCGCTGGGCGCCATGCACCAGCGCCTCGGCGGCTGGCGTGCGGCGTGCGGAATCGAAGAGGAAGTCGTGGATCAGGTCAGCCATAGTCAAGTCGTTCACGGTAGCGGCGGAGCGTAGCCAGAATCGGCGCCACGCAGCCCGCAATCTTAACAGCTTGCAGCATCCTGGCGCGCTGCAGCACGGTCACGAACATTTGGTTTTCGACATGTCTCGTGGCAAATTATTCAACGCCGGGTTTATACTGGTTCCATGCTTGCGAATCCGCTTCCCGTACGGCCCGTCATTCCCCTGGCACCCATCCTCTCCGCGTCCTCGTTCCGGCGCGCTGGCGGTGCGCGGGCAGCGACCGTGCTCGATGCGGGAGAATACCGCCTGGTGACGAGCGGGCGGGTGGCGATCGGCCTGGCCCTGCGCGAAATCGGCGTCAAGGAAGGCGAGACCGTGCTGGTGCCCGCCTACCACAGCCCCTCGATGATCCCGCCCGTGCTCTGGCGCGGCGCCCAGCCCGTGTTCTACCGGGTGGGCGCGGACGGCGCAGCCGACCTGGCCGACCTGGCGGCGAAGATCACGGCGAATACGCGCGCGCTGATGGTCACCCATTACTTCGGGTTCCCCCGGAGATGGCGCCGATCCGCGCGCTCTGCGACGCGCGCGGCATCGCCCTGATCGAGGACTGCGCCCACTGCTTCATCGGCGAAGCGGGCGGCCGTCCGGTCGGCGCCTGGGGCGATTATGCGATTGCCAGCAGCATGAAATTCCTGCCGATCTATGAGGGCGGCGCCCCGGTATCGGCGCACCATCGCCTCGACGGCGTCGCGCTGCGCTCGGCCGGTGCCGGCTTTGAAGCGAAAGTCGCGCTCACCTCGCTCGAAAAAGGGTTTTGCGTATGGCCGCCTGCCGGCCGTGCGCGCGCGGTCCTGTGGCTGCCGCTGCGCGCCAAAGGCGCTCTCTGGAGCCTCGTGAAACGCCGCCGCGGGACGGCAGCTGCGCCCGCGCTGGCGCCCGACTCGTCGGATAGCAGCTTCAATTTCGACCCGCGCTGGCTCGACAAGCGCTCCTCGCTGTTTGCGCGCGCCATGCTGCGGCTGGCGTCCCCCACGCGCATCCGCGCACTGCGCCGCCGCCATTACGCACAGCTCGACGACGCGGTGCGCGGCCTGCCTGGCGTGCGGCCCCTGCACCCGCGCCTGCCCGAGGGTGCCTGCCCTTGGGTGTTCCCGCTGCTGGTTGACGACCCGGAAGCCCTGTTCGCGCGCCTGAAGGCGCTGGGCGTGCCGCTGACCCGCTTTGGCCAGCCGCAGTGGGCCGGCGTGGACGCCACTACCTGCGCCAACAGCGCGATGCTGGCGCGCCGGTGCTGGCGCTGCCCTGCCACCGGGAGCTGCGCCCCGGTGAAATCGACTGGCTGGCGGCGCGCCTGCGCGAGGCGGTCCTCGCATGAGCTGGACCCTGTACCCGGCGCGCGACTTCCCACGCCATATCGAGACCTGGACGGGTCTGCACGCCACCCTCGGCCCGCGCCACGCGACGGTGCTGCTGTCGGCGCCATTCGTCGCGCCCTTGGTCGCCCAGTTCGGGCGCGAAGGCGACCTGCTGGCCTGCTGGCGCCAGGGCGGCACGGTTCGGGCGATGGCGATCGTGCGCCCTGGCCGGCGCGGCGCCTGGGCCACCTTCCAGCCGGCGCAGGCGCCCATCGGCCTGTGGCTGCAACAGGAGGGGCTCGATACCGAACGGCTGGCGCGCGCCCTGCTTGGCGCCCTGCCCGGCTTTCCGCTGATCCCGGCGCTGACGCAAATGGACCCGTATCTCGCGCCGCGGCCCGCCGATGGCCCCTGCACCCGCACGCTCGACTACATCGACACCGCGCGCGTGACTGTACGGGGCAGCTTCGACGATTACTGGAATGCGCGTGGCAAGAACCTGCGCGGCAACCTGAAGAAGCAGCGCGCACGGCTGGAACGCGAAGGCGTCGCCACCCGCATGGAGGTCGAGCGCCAGCCGGGCGCCATGGCGCAGATGGTAGCGGACTACGCGCGCCTGGAAAGCGCCGGCTGGAAAGGCGCCGAAGGCACGGCGGTGCGGGCCGACAATGCGCAGGGGCGCTACTATCACGCCATGCTGGAAAACCTGGCCGCCCAGGGCAAGGCCGGCGTCTACCGCTATTATTTCGACGAGCAGCTGGTGGCCATGGATTTGTGCGTCGAGGATGGCGAAAGCATCGTCGTGCTCAAGACGGCCTACGACGAGAGCGTGCCCTCGAACCTGTCGCCGACCCTGCTCATGCGCGAGGAAGCGACGCGCGCCCTGTTTAACGAAGGGCGCCTCGAGCGCATCGAGTTCTACGGCCGCGTGATGGAATGGCATACGCGCTGGACGGAGGAGGTACGTACTATGTACCATGTCAATTATTACCGCTGGCCGGGGCTGGGCCGTCTGCACACCCTGCTCGATGCGCGCAACCGCCCGGCCCAACAACCGACGACGAGCCTATGAAGTACCTTGAAGAAGTCAAGAATATCCTGATCGACGTGCTGAACCTGGGCGAATCAAGCCAGGCGCTCGACGCCGATTCGCCGCTGCTGGGCAGCCTGCCCGAACTCGATTCGATGGCCGTGGTCACCCTGATCGGCGCACTGGAAGAGCATTTCGGCATCGCCGTCGACGACGACGACATCAGCGCCAGCACCTTCGCCACCCTCGGCAGCCTGGCCGCGTTCGTTGCCGAGCGCGCCGACTAGGTGAACCAGCCCGTGAACGAGCCCGCCCGCGCGCCTGCCGACGCTTTTTTCCTCGACACGCAGGGCGGCCGGCGCTTCTGCCTGTACCACGCGCCCATCGGCGAATGCCGCGGCGCGCTGGTGTACGTGCATCCGTTCGCCGAGGAGATGAACCGGTCGCGGCGCATGGCGGCATTGCAGGCGCGCGCCCTGGCCGCACGCGGCATCGGCGTCCTGCAGCTCGACCTGCACGGCTGCGGCGACAGCGTTGGTGACTTCGGCGACGCCACCGGGATGGCTGGCTGCGCGACATCGCATTCGCGCGCGCCTGGATCGAAGAAAAGCTGGGCCGCACGGCTGGCCTGTGGGGACTGCGCCTGGGCGCTCTGCTGGCGGTTTGCCACGCCCAGCGCGCGGCCGTTCCGCCGGAACGTTTGCTGCTGTGGCAACCGGTGACGAACGGCTCGGGCTACCTGAACCAGTTCCTGCGCCTGCGCCTGGCGGGCGAACTGCTGCAGGGCGGCAGCGACAGCGGCGGCACCGAAGCCCTGCGCGAAGCGCTGGCCGCCGGCGAGTCGATCGAGATCGCCGGCTACCTGCTCCATCCCGACCTGGCACGCGGCATCGACGCGGCCGATGCGCGCGCGCTCGGCCCACGCTGCCCCATCCAGTGGTTCGAAGTCGTGGCAAGCGAAGGCCGTGCGCTGCCGCCGGCGGTGCAGCGCGTGGCCGACACCGGCGCCTGCAAGGCAGCCGGGTCGAGGTCGGCCAGGTGGCGGGGCCGCAGTTCTGGGCCGCGCCGGAAACCGTCGACTGCCCCGCCCTGCTGGCAGCGACCAGCCTCTGTTTCGAAAGCCGTGCCGATGCCTGACGAACGTGCCCTCGTTTTCCCCTGCCGCGGCGCCTGGTTGTACGGCGTCCTGAGCCTGCCCGCGCAGCCGGCGGCCGCGCCCGCGCGCGCGGCGTGCTGGTCGTCGTCGGCGGCCCGCAGTACCGCGCCGGCAGCCATCGCCAGTTCACCCTGCTCGCGCGCGACCTGGCCGATGCCGGCATTCCGGCGCTGCGCTTCGACTACCGCGGCATGGGCGACAGCGAGGGCGACTTGCAAACCTTCGAGCACGTCGAAGACGACCTGCGCGCGGCGATCGACCGCTTCTTCCTCGAAGTGCCCGGGATGCGCGAAGTGGTGCTGTGGGGCCTGTGCGATGGCGCCTCGGCGGCGGCCATGTACGCACCACAGGATGCGCGCGTGTCGGGCCTCGTGCTGCTGAACCCCGGGTACGCACCGAGGCGGGCGCCGCGCGCGCCACCATCAAGCATTACTACCGGGCGCGCCTGTTCGACGCGCGGCTGTGGAAAAAGATCGCCAGCGGCGGCTTCGATGCGAAAGCCTCGCTGCGCGGGCTGTGGCAGGACGCGCGCAAGGCCTTGACGGCAAAGCCTGCCACCGATGCTGCGGCCCCGGGGCCGACGCACCGCTGCCGGCGCGCATGGAAGCGGCACTGACCCGCTTCGGCGGACGGGTACTCGTCGTGCTGAGCGGCGCCGACCTGACAGCGCAGGAATTCGCCGACCTCTCGAACCGTTTCGGGTCCTGGCAGCGCCTGATGGCGGCGCCGCGCATCACGCGCCAGAAGATCGACAAGGCCGACCACACCTTCTCGCGCCGGCCCTGGCAGGACCAGGTGTCTGGCTGGACGCGCGACTGGCTGCGCTCCTGGTAAGCCAGCTTCGTACGCCACCACATGATGTCCGACTGCCACGAAGAAGACGAGAGCGACTACCTGGACGACAAATTCGGCTACGTCTGCACCCAGGCTTGCGGCCGGGCCGGCGTGCCGCGCCGCCTCGATGCGTTCTACCCGTGCTGGCGGGCCGCCATTCACTGCACACCAACGGACTGGAGCACCACATGAAACGCGTCACCGGCATCGGCGGTATCTTCTTCCACGCGCAAGACCCGGCTGCCCTGCGCGCCGGGTATGCGCGCCACCTCGGCATCGAGGTCCTGGCCTGGGGCGGCGCCGCCCTTCCACCCAGCGCCGGCCATACGATCTGGTCGATCAATGCCGCCGAGGATGGCGGCTTCGCACCAGGCCGCGCGTCCTTCATGATCAACTACCGCGTCGACGACCTCGACGCGCTGCTGGCGGCGCTGCGCAGCGAAGGCTGCCAGGTGCTCGACGAGACCAGCGACTCGGAATACGGCAAGTTCGGCTGGGTCATCGATCCCGAAGGCAACAAGGTCGAACTCTGGGAGCCGCCGGCGGGGCAGTAAGCAGCGAAGGCCCCTTCACCGCGCTCGAATGAACCCGGTTCCTGCCAGTTGGCGGCCGCACGCCGCCAACTGGCGCAGACCACGCCAACCAGAACATCCGCCCCTTGGGGTGAGCCTTATTCGGCGCGCAGGCAGGCGCGGAAATCGTCGAAGGCGCCATGGCTTGCCTCTGCGCCGCGCAGGCCGCCGCACAGGTCGGTGCTGCCTGGCGCCGCCGCACGGCGCGGCGCACCGGCGTGCCAGCGCAGGTCGAGCCGGCCTGGCGCGAAGAACAGATCGCGCTGCGGGTGGCGCCCGACGTACAGCCAGGCGATCGCGCTAGCGAGGTTGTCGCCAGGGTGGACGCTGCCGCCGTCGTCGCTGCGGATCGGACCGTCGACCAGGTTGCCATCGACGGTGGCGCTGCTGGTCGGGAAGCGCACCTGCACCCCGGCCGTGTCGAGCAGGGTGTTGTCCACTATCCGCGTGTTCGCTGCGCTGTTGAGGTAGATGCCGACATCGGAACAGCCGGCCACCAGGTTGGCGCGCAGGGTGCCGCCGTCATGCTCGGTGATGCAGCGCCCGTCGCGGCAATAGCGCTTGCCGGTGCCGCCGCCGCCAAACGAGATGCCGACCCGCTGCCCCGGCTGGCCGGCCAGGCGCGCTTCGCACAGCACCACGTTGCGCTCGATGAGGGTGCGTTCGGCGCCGCCCTTGGCGAACACGCCATAGCTGATGCGGTCGCCGCCGGCCTTGACAAAGTCCCTGGACCAGGTTGGCGCGGATGACCCAGTCGCTGGCCGCGACCAGGTCGATCGGCGTGACGGGACCACCGGTGCGCCGCGGTGCCGCATTGGTCAGCGTGTTCGCTTCGATCAGGCCGAAGTCGGGGAACTGGCCGCGCAGGCCGTTGATTTTAATGTGGGCGTGGAAGTCGCGCAGCGTGTTGTTGCGGGCGACAAAATGCTGGGCGGCGCCGACCACGTGGAAGGCATGCTGGCAGCTGTCGCGGCGGCAGGCGCCGCGGATGTCCAGGTTTTCGAATTGCCAGTGCGGTGCCGTGACGACAAACCCTTCGGCGGCATCGAACGCGATGCGTACCGTGCCCGGACTCTCCGCGCGCACCACGATCGGAGCGGCAGCGCTGCCGGCACGGCTGGCGTACAGGTTGCCGCGCACAGCATAGTCGCCGGGCAGGAAGGTGATGACGTCGCCCGGTGCGGCTGTGGCGAAAGCGCGCCGCGCTTCTTCGCTGGAAGCCACCTCGCGTATGGCACCTGCGGGAGCGGGGCTGCTTGCCGGCTGCGCGCCCAGCACCAGCGGCGGCGGCGTGAACGGCGCAATGTTGCCGCGGTCGAGCCGCAGCAGGGTTGCGGCGGCGGCGCGGCCCGCGCCTTCGATGAAAGGGTTGTGGCCACCAGTGCGCTTGAGAAGATAAGGGGCCAGCGCGCGCGGCGTGGCCCCTTCGGACTGCAGGTAGACCAGGGCACCACCGCCAGCCGCCGCCAGCAGCAGCGGCAGGGCCAGCAGGCGCGCCAGCTTCATGCAGCGGTCTTGATGTTGTGACGGCTCATCAGGTCGTACATGGTCGGGCGGCTGATGCCGAGGATTTCGGAGGCCTTGACGATGTTGCCGTCGACGCGAGCCAGCGCTTTCACGATGGCCTTGTACTCGGCCTCGTCGCGCACCTGCCGCAGGTTGATCGGCTCTTCTTCCAGGCCCTCGCCCGGCAGGCCGAGGTCGTCGGCGACGATGGTGTTCCCGTCGGCCATGATCACCGCGCGCTTGATGTAGTTTTCCATCTCGCGCACATTGCCCGGCCAGTTGTAGGCTTCGATGGCGGCGATCGCGTCCGGCGCGAAGTGCAGCGAACCGCGCGACTCCTGGGCGCAGAATTTATTCTTGAAGTGATGCGCCAGCAGGGCGGCGTCGCCTTCGCGCTCGCGCAGCGGCGGAATGGTCACCACGATTTCGGACAGGCGGTAATACAAGTCTTCGCGGAAGCGCCCTTGGGCGCACAGCTCCTTGAGTTTCTGGTGGGTCGCGCAGACGATGCGCACGTCCACCGGAATCTCTTCGTGGCCGCCGATGCGCTCAATCACGCGCTCCTGCAGGAAGCGCAGCAACTTGGCTTGCAGCGGCATCGGCAAATCTCCTACTTCGTCGAGGAAGAAGGTGCCGCCATGGGCCAGTTCGACCTTGCCCTTGGTCTGCTTGGCCGCGCCGGTAAAGGCGCCCTTCTCGTAGCCGAACAATTCGCTCTCGAGCAGGTTTTCCGGAATGGCCGCGCAGTTGATCGCCATGAAGCGCTCTTTCGCCCGCGGCGAGAGGGCGTGGACGGCGCGCGCCAGCACTTCTTTACCCGTACCCGATTCGCCCAGCAGCATGACGGAAGCGGAGGTCGGCGCGACCTTTTCCACGTTGCGGCAGATCTTCAGCATCGAGGGCGCGCGCGAGATCACGCCCGACATCGGCGAGTCGGCCTGCTGCTGTTGCATGCGGCGGTTTTCCTGCTGCAGTTCGTGCAGGAAGAAGGCGCGCTGGATCACCAGGTTCAGCACTTCCGGGTCGCAGGGCTTCTGGTGGAAGTCGTAGGCACCGAGGCCGATCGCCTTGACGGCGTTGGCATGGTCCTGGTTGCCGGTCAGGACGATCACGCGCGTGTCCGGCGCCAGGGCCAGGATCTGCTGCAGGGTCGCCAGGCCCTCGGTCGAGCCGTCCGGGTCGGGCGGCAGGCCCAGGTCCATCGTCACCACCGCCGGCTCATGGCGGCGGATCTGCGCCAGCGCCGCTTCGCGATCGCCGGCGACGACGACTTCATAGGCGTCCAGGCTCCACTTCAGCTGCTTTTGCAGGCCGGGGTCGTCTTCGATGATCAGGAGTTTCTGCTTGTTCTGTGTCACGGTAATCCTCGGGTCAAGCTGCCCGTTCGGCGAGCAGCGCATCCTGCTGGTACAGCGGCAGGATGACTTTGAAAGTGGTGCCGAGCGTCGGCTGGCTGGATACTTCCAGGCGGCCGCCCAGCTCATGAATGTATTCGCGGCTCTCGAAGACGCCGATGCCCATGCCGGCCGACTTGGTCGACTCGAAGGGCTTGAAGAGGCGCTCGCGGATGAATTCCTCGCTCATGCCTTCGCCGGTGTCGGTGATCTCGATCTGCACGGCTTCGCCCACGCGCGTGAGCGCAATGCGCACGCTGCCTTCCTTCGGCGTGGCCTCGATCGCGTTCTGGATCAGGTGGCCGACGACGCGCTCCAAACGCTCGCGGTCGGCCAGCACGCGCAGGCCCGTGTCGAGGACGTCGAGCGTCGGGCGCGGCTCGAAGGCCGCCTTTTGCGCCATCGCCTGGCGCACCACCTGGTCGACGTTCAGCGGCACGGGCTTTTCCTGGATATCGATGCGGGAGAGTTTCTGCAGCATCAGCCGCATCTTCTGCACCGACAGCGACACCGTTTCCAGCATGTCGGCCTGGAACTCGGGATTGTGCTTGTGCTTCTCGGCGTTGGCGTTCATCAGCGACAGCTGCGAGACCAGGTTCTTCAGGTCGTGGACGACGAAGGTCGACATGCGGTTGAAGGACTCGAACTGGCGTGCCACCATCAGTTCGTTGGCGGCATCCTGCTGCGCCAGGTAGCTGGCCGCCTGGCTGCCGGCGATGTCGAGCAGGTCGATCACTTCCCAGTTCAGTTTCACGGGGCTGCGCGCGGTCTGCAGCACGACAAAGCCGAACAGCCGGGTGCCCAGCATCAGCGGCACCACCAGCCAGCCGCGCGGATAGCTGCGCAGCCAGTCGGGCAAGGTCAGGCCCTCGTATTTTTCCGGCTCCTCGGCATACTCGTTCAGGTCGATCACCCACTGGGTCGATTCGAGGAAGCGGCACAGCGAGGAATCAAAAGGTTCGATGGCGTCGATGGCCGGCACCTGCCAGTGCGCCAGCGGCTCGCAGGCGCCCGACTCGCGCCGCTGCCACAGGCCGCCGCCCGGGCTTTCGACGAGCGCCGCCACGGCCTGCACGGCGCGCTCGCCCAGGTTCGGCCCCGCTTCCGACAGGGTGCGCGTAAAACGCATCCATTCTTCGCGGTAGTCGTAGCCGTAGCTGTAGAAATGCTTGGAAATGAAGACCTTCAGCCAGGCGCGGAAGGTACCCGAAAACAGGATCCCCGCCAGCAGCAGCAGCGCGCCGAACAGGAAAGTCACCTGCATGACGGTCCCCCAGCTGCCGCCGAAATAGCGCAGGTAGTAGCCGGCCGAACCCATCGCCAGCAGATAGATCGCGGAGCCGAACAGCGCCGCCGAGTGGAACATCACGCGGCGCGACACCGCCAGCGGCGAGCGCCAGGATTTGGCACGGCCCATCGAGATGGCCAGCAGCGGCACGGTGAGCGCGTTGATGACGCCACGCGCGGCCCAGATATCGGGATCGACCTCGCGGAACAGCATCGCGTGGCTGTACAAATAAAAATCGTAGGCGAACATGCCGCCGATGCCGAGACAGGCGAACTTGATGGCCCAGCGTTCCTGGACATTCTTGTTGCGGTAGGTCTGCTCCACCAGCAGCATGCCGCCGACCGCCTCCATCACGCGCGCCATCACCGGCAGCACGCTGTTGACCAGGGCCAGGTTCCAGTAGCCGAACACCGCCGCGACCAGCGCCAGCAGGTAGCACACCGCCGCCACGAACAGGGTCGGCCGCATCCCCAGCGGCAAGCGGCTCCCCGGCTTGCGCCAGTCTCCCAGCAGCACCACGAGGAACAGCGACCAGGCGGCATTCCTCGCCACCTCGAAGCCATCGGACAAGGCCGTCCACATCATGAGGTCCGTCGCCGCCCAGGCCAGCGACCCCGCCCAGAACGCCGACGCCAGCACCGCCGCCACCAGCACCGGCCCATACGCCCGCCCGCGCCACCCCGTCAGGAGCGGCACGCCCAGGCCAACGAAGCCAATGGCGGCAAGGCCATAGCTGTAGGCGGCGATACTGGTGAGGGAGACACTATCCATGGTACGGGCGGAAGGCGATTCGGTTTAAAGCGGTTTTCCGAGCGACCTGCGACGCCACGTAAGGCTTGAGAAACCGTAGCGAGCGGAAGCCGTGTTGGCCGAGAAGCGCAGCTGTACAAGCGTACAGCGAGCATCGCAGGCCGACACGGCGACGCGCAGTAGGTTTATCAAGCCTTACTTCAGCGGCCGCTGCGGAAGAGGACTACTTTCAGGGTGTTGATCAGGACCAGGAAGTCCAGGAACAGGCTGTTGTTCTTCACATAATACAGGTCGTACTGCAGCTTTTGCAGCGCGTCCTCGGCCGAGGAACCGTAGCCGTAACGCACCTGCGCCCAGCCGGTGATGCCTGGCTTGATGCTGTGACGCACGTTGTAGTATGGCACGACTTCGATCAGCTGTTCAACGAAGTAAGGACGCTCCGGGCGCGGGCCGACGAAGGACATCTCGCCCTTGAACACGTTCAAGATCTGCGGCAGTTCGTCGATGCGGGTCTTGCGCATGAAGTTGCCGACGCGGGTCACGCGCGGATCGTTCTTGGCCGCCCACTGCGGCGTGCCGCCGCGCTCGGCATCGGCGCGCATGCTGCGGAATTTATGGACGAAGAAGCTCTTGCCGTCGCGGCCGACGCGCTCCTGCGAATAGAACACCGGACCGCGGTCTTCCAGCCAGACGGCAAACGCCGCCGCCAGCATCAAGGGGAAGGTCAGGACCAGGATCAGGGTGCTGCAGACCAGGTCGAAGGTGCGCTTCATGAACAGGCGTACGAAGCTCTGGTCGAAGCCGCCGCCGAACACGAGCCAGCTCGGCTGGATCGAATCGACCCGGATCTGGCAGGTTTCGCGCTCAAAAAAGGTGGCGGCGTCGGTGACTTTCAGGCCAGCCAGTTTGCAGTCGAGCAGTTCCTTGATCGGGAAGCCGCCGCGGCGGTTCTGCACCGACACCACGATTTCCGACACGTTGTATTGGCGCGCCAGCTTCACCAGCGAATCGCCGTCGCGCACTTTCAGCAGGTTATTTTGCGGCACGCACAGTTCTTCCCCGGCGCCCGGGATGAAACCGGCGATGTCGTAGCGGTGGTAGCGGTTGGCGCGCTGGGCCAGGTCGCTGCATTCCCTGGCCAGCGGACCGCCACCCAGGAACATGATGCGCGACTGCAGGAAGCGTGCTTCCGAGGTCTTGAGGAAGATCATGCGCGCGGTGAAAATGCCGATGGCCGAGAGCGCGAATACCAGCAGCATGACGCTGCGGCCGAACGACAGCTCCGGCGCCACGTAAAACACCAGGGTCAGGATCAGGAAACCCATCGCGAACGAGGGCATCAGCTTCATCAGGAACGGGTGGCGCAAGCCTTCCTCGAAATCGAGCTGGTACATGCCCATGGCGCTCATGCTGAACACGACGGCCAGCGCGAAAGCGACGGCGGAGGTAAAGAAATGGTCGAGTGAGGGCACGCTCATCGGGCCGCCAATGTCCATGTAGCGCAATGCGGCACCCGCATAGGCGGCGCCAAGCAGCACCATCACTTCCACGACCAGCAGCACCGAAACGATCTTCGATACGTAGTGGTTTGAAATCCTGAACACGTGAGCCTCCTTCTTTCTTACTTCTTCTTACTTACTCGATAGTGCGGGCGAATCCTGCTTCTGCAGGTCGCGGACGTACCAATCCATGGCCTGTTGCAGGCCTTCGCCGATCCGGTGCGTGGGCGCATAGCCCAGCAGCGTCGCGGCCTTGCCGATATCGGCCTGCGAATGACGCACGTCGCCGCGGCGGAAATCGACATACTGCGGCTGGTGCGCGTCCACGTGCGGGAAGCGCGGGCGCAGCAGGTCGCGCATCATCGCGTACAGCTGGTTCAGGCTGGTGCGCTCGTTGAGCGCGACGTTGTAGACCTGGTTGACCGCCTCGGTGCCGGCAGTCGCCGCCAGCAGGTTCGCCTGGACGACGTTGTCGATGTAGCAAAAGTCACGACTGGTCTCGCCATCGCCGTTGATGCGCAGCGGCGTGTTGCGGATCAGCGCGGCCACCCATTGAGGAATCACGGCGGCGTAAGCGCCATGTGGGTCCTGGCGCGGGCCAAAAACGTTGAAATATCGCAAACCAATCGTTTCCATGCCGTAAGTTCGGCCGAACACGTTCGCATACAGTTCGTTCACATACTTTGTCACAGCGTAAGGCGAGAGCGGATTTCCGATCACGTCTTCCACTTTCGGCAGCCCCGGATGGTCGCCATAGGTCGAGCTCGAGGCGGCGTACACGAAACGGCGCACTTTCGCATCGCGGGCGGCGATCAGCATGTTCAGGAAACCGGTGACATTCGTCTCGTTCGTTGCCGCCGGATCGTCGATCGAGCGCGATACGGAGCCGAGCGCCGCCTGGTGCAGCACGAAGTCGACGCCGGTACAGGCACGGGCACAGTCGGCCGGTACGCGGATATCGCCTTCGATGAAATTAAATTTCTTCCACGCATCCTCTGTGACAGATTCTTTCACCTGCTCCAGGTTGTGGCGGTGCCCGGTGGCGAAATTGTCGAGTCCGACTACTTGCTGGCCGAGCTTGAGCAGCGCTTCCACCAGGTTCGAGCCGATGAAGCCGGCGGCGCCGGTCACCAGCCAGCGGTGGCTTTGCTGGCCCAGCTGCTGCCTAACGTCTTGAATCTTATTCACAGTATTCCGAACACTTTCTCGATAACGCGGGGTAAATCGTTCGCGCCCGGACAAGCCGGGGGCAGGCGGCAGGCACATGCGCCGCCGCCCGGAGGACTACCTGTTACAGGCGCCAGACGCAGAAACCTGCTTCGCGCAGCGCTTGCTCGTCGAATTGCGACTTGACGTCGATGAAGCAGCCGCCGGTATTGAGCTTGGCTTCGAAGTCGGTCAGCGACAGGGCCAGCACTTCCTTGTGCGGCACGGCGGCGATCAGGGCGTCGGCCTTCGGCAGGGCGTCCCAGCTCTTTTCGAGCGTGATGCCATACTCGTGATGGGCTTCGTCGGCTTCGGCCAGCGGATCCCAGACGTGGACGTCGACGCCGTAGCTTTCCAGTTCGTGGACGATGTCGGCCACTTTCGAGTTGCGCAGGTCAGGGCAGTTTTCCTTGAAAGTCAGGCCCATGACATTGACTTTCGCACCCTTGACCTGGAAGCCCGACGAGATCATCGATTTGACGGTCTTTTCGGCCACGAACTTGGCCATGCCGTCGTTGATGCGGCGGCCTGCCAGGATCACCTGCGGGTGGTAGCCGACCATCTCGGCCTTGTGGGTCAGGTAGTAGGGATCGACGCCGATGCAGTGGCCGCCGACCAGGCCCGGGCGGAACGGCAGGAAGTTCCACTTGGTACCGGCCGCCTTCAGCACTTCCAGCGTATCGATACCGATCTTGTCGAAAATGATCGCCAGTTCGTTCATCAGGGCGATGTTCAGGTCGCGCTGGGTGTTCTCGATGACTTTCGCCGCTTCGGCCACCTTGATGCTGGAAGCGCGGTGCACGCCGGCGGTAATCACCGATTCATACAGCTGGGCGATGCTTTCCAGCGATTCGGCGTCGTCGCCGGAAACGACCTTCAGGATCGTCGTCAGCGTGTGTTCCTTGTCGCCCGGATTGATGCGCTCCGGCGAGAAGCCGACGTGGAAATCCTGCATCCACTTCATGCCCGAATGCTTTTCCAGCAGCGGGATGCAGACTTCCTCGGTGGCACCCGGGTAGACGGTCGACTCGAAGATGACGATGGCGTCCTTCTTCATGTGCTTGCCGACGGTGGTGCTGGCGCCGATCAGCGGCGTGAAGTCGGGGTTGTGGGCGATGTCGACCGGGGTCGGCACGGCCACGATGACGTAATCGGCCTGGGCCAGCATGGCCGGGTCGGTCGTCACTTCCAGGAGGCGGGAAGCCTGCAGTTGTTCGGTCGAGACTTCGCCGGTGGGGTCAATGTGCTTCTTGTAGTTCTCGATTTTTGCGGTCGACAGGTCGAAACCAATCGTCCGTACTTTCTTGCCGAATTCCACTGCCAGCGGCAGCCCGACGTAACCGAGACCTACTACCGCGACGACCTGATCTGCTTTCATTATCAGCTTCCGTTATCGAATAAAGTTTTGCTATTATGCTAATTTAATATAGCATGGGAACAGGACGCGCCTCAACCTCGTCACCCGCTTTGTACAACGCCCGCAACAGCCTACGATCTGCTGCGTTGTATTTACAGCTTCTGCTTCCGTTGTGTCCGGTTTCATGCATGGTAACTAGGTTGCCCAGGGCGACCATCGTGTCTGACGTGCCATCTCCTGCGATCCGCCGAGAAATATCGGTGTCTCATCAGTAGCACCATGCAATATTAGCATTTTCTGTCTGACAAGTTCCGCAAGAAAATGAATCGTGCGCGGCCTACACATTTGCCAACCGGTGCGCGAACCGGTGTTGTCAATCATTTACAATACGGCGCAAATATTATTGCATTGGTGAAAACACCGATGTTGACCGCTGGAGCCGCGTGTGAACCACCTCGAATTTGCTTACCTGAGTAACGATGCCCCCGACAACACGGCGCTGGACGCCTTCGTCCGCGCCCGGCCGGACGGCAGCGCCTATCACCGGCGGCATGGCGCCGCGCCGTCACCGGCGCCTATCGTTATCCCTCGCAAGTACTGGTGGCGCGGCGCGGCGGCGAGATCGTCGGCATGCTGCCGCTGTGTTCGATAGCGCGGCCGTTCGGCAAGGCGCGCTGGGTGTCGCTCCCCTTCTGCGACCTCGGCGGTCCGCTGGCAGTCGACGCCGAGGTCGCCGAGGCCCTGGCGGCGCGCGCGCGGCTCGGCCTGAAGGAAGCCGGTGCGGCCGGGCTTGCCCTGCGCTGTTCGCTGCCGGCGGGGAGCGACGAAGCCGGGCTGGAAGGCCGCAAGGTGCGCATGCTGCTGGGCCTGCCCGACAGCGCGGCGGCCCTGATGCAGTCGTATCCGCCGAAACTGCGCAGCCAGGTGCGCAAGGCGGAAAAGAATGGCCTGACGTCGGAAGTGGCGGACGGCGCGGCGGCGGTCGCCGATTTTTACGATGTGTATAGCCGCAACATGCGGCGCCTTGGCAGCCCGCCGCACAGCCGCGCCTGGTTCGACGCGATCTACCGCCACTACAGCGCCGCCGGCGACATGTTCATCGTGATCGTGCGCCATGAAGGCAAGGCCGTCGGTGCCGGCTGGGTATTGACCTGCGGCGACAAGGCCGTCATCCCCTGGGCCTCGACCCTGGCCGACTACAACCCGCTGGCGCCGAACATGCTGCTGTACTGGGCAATTCAATCGCGCCTGTGCGAGATTGGTGTACGCCAGTTCGACTTCGGCCGCTCGACCTTCGGCGAGGGGACCTATAAATTCAAGAAGCAATGGGGTGCAGTGCCGGCCGCGCTCGACTGGCGCGAATGGGATGCACAGGGCGTGGCGCACCCTGCGCCTCCGATTACGGCGCCTGGTGCCAAGGGTGGCGCGGTGTCGAACCTGCGTCCGCTGGTGGAAAGTACCTGGCAGAAGTTGCCGCTGGCGGTGACGAACAGCCTGGGGCCGAGGTTGCGGCGCTATATCACGCTGTGATGCGAACGCTGTAGTGCGCACGCTGTGCTGCGCACTTTATCGTGCCAGCTTGTCATGGCGACAAACGGCGTGACGCAATGCCAGGCCGGGTAGCACGCCGGCAGCATCTTGCATTACAAAGGGAAGGTGAAGCAGGAGGGGTGTCAGGTGGTGCGGCTGGCTGGGATCGAACCAGCGACCCTTGGCTTCGGAGGCCAATACTCTATCCACTGAGCTACAGCCGCACGGGAAACTCCTGAGCGATGCGAAGGATACGCGAGAGCAGTCTGAGAGCAGTGAGAGCAGTGAGAGCACCCGGTTTAACGACGGCGACTTAGGAGAAGTCGCATGGCTGGTATCTGGCAGTACAGGGGCAAATGGAAGTGCCAAGTTCGCAAAGAAGGCTTTCCTTCGCAAAGCAAGACCTTCGAGACCAAGGCCGAAGCCGTTGCATGGGGTATCGAGGTCGAGTCCAAGATGAACCGAGGTACTTTCGTCGGGAAGACCACGAAGCAATCGACATCCATCGGTCAGATGCTTGCCCGGTATCTTGCAGAAGAGTCACCAAACAAGGCGTACTCAGCTGCGGACCTTTCCCGGTCGAAGCCGTTGATTGCGGCACTCGGGGCGTATCACGTCCACAACCTCACGCATACGGACCTCGCAAAGTACAAGCGTGAACGGCTTGCCCTGAGGTCGCCACAGACAGTAACGCATGAGTTAAACCTCTTGCATCGCGCCTACGTGGTCGCCAGTACCGAATGGGGAATCATTCTTCCCAATGGCGTTCCGAAGACCTCACGGCCTACACTGCCCCGTGGTCGCGGCGCTCGCATTCGACCTAACCAGATTGATCTGATTGTGCAAGCTACGGAGTCCGAACAGTTGAAACACATTGTCCCGTTGGCGGTCGAGACAGCAATGCGCCGATCCGAGCTACTGAGCATCCAATGGGAACACATCGATTTTGACCGTTGTTCGATCTATCTGGAGAAGACCAAGAACGGATTATCGCGTACTGTGCCGCTGTCCCCTCGTGCCCTCCAGGTGCTTCAGTGCATGCAGCAGGGCAAAACAGGGCCAGTGTTCACGCTTGCCGCCTCATCTGTCAGCCAAGCGTTCCAGAGGGCCGTAGAACGCGCAGGATTGGACCATGTACGTTTCCATGATCTTAGACATGAGGCTACGTCCAGACTGTTTGAACGCGGTCTGAACGTGATCGAGGTTGCACGGATAACAGGCCATATAACTTTGGCCATGCTGGATCGCTACACCCATCTTGATGTGCAGGGATTGGTACAGAAGCTCAGTTAGACGCAACAAATCCGCTTCAATAGCCTTGAGTTACCTTGTAAAGGATTCAAGGCATACCGATCAGCAAGACCGTATACGCAGCCGTAGTAAGGTCAGTGAATGGGGATGGCTTATCAGTCCCCCTAAGGATACCCATAGATATCTTAGCTCACTAGCTTACCTGTATCGCATACTAAACAGAAAAGATAAGGGTACCTAGCATTCCTTAGGTCGATGTGAGCAAGGCTGTCCCGCTGGCTTTGTGTAATGTGATTCATACTCAACCTGAGACCTCCTCTAGCTTAACAACTCCGTCGATCCCCGTATTCTCCTTGAAGACCTCAAGCATTACCGCTGTAGCTTGCTCTTGGTGGTCCCTAGCTACGATAACAGCGTCATGAACCGGCAGCGCAATGATGCCTTGCTTTAATAGGCGGGTAAGCACTTCCACTAGAATCTTACTTTCATCGTACAGCAACCGCATACCGATCCCCTGATAAAAAAGATCAGCAATCGGCATATGACGGATTGTAATACTGGAGGTAATTTCCCTGATACTTAAGTGCATAGGAAACAACTCTGCCGCTCCCCTCGGCTTTTTCTTCATCGGTTTGGTTCTGTGCAGCATTGAATTGAACACGACCTTTACACCATCACGGTATTGCTCAAGCCTAGGGATTGTATAGGCGTCTTCTCCATCGTAGTCTTTGCCAGCGAGTCCATAAAGTATCCGCGGGTTCATTTGTCCGAAGTCTAATGTTACTGTTGAGTCGCCCTCGATAACGATGCCTCGGCGCTCACGCTTGGACATGCTCTGCCAAAACCCTCCGAACAAACGTCCTCCCTGTTCAAACGACCCGTTATTGAAATACCGACGCAAGCGACGATCAGTCGCGTCTACCATCTGCTCGTATTTGGCGCACGGCATGTAATTCATATCGGCATCTGCAAGAGACTCATTGATGAAGCCCATATCAGCCCTATATGTGTTCGTCTGGGCAGTATCAGTGTATTGAAGCCATGCGCCGGAATCATTGTGGTCTTCCTTGGCACCCTTAAGGATGATTGTTTCCTGAATCTTGTCTAACTTGAAATCGTCGCAAGTCAGGCGGTACTCGATGATGCGATCCCTAAGCCGTTCGCCTGCGCGGATCGTCGATAACATACAATGGCTACGGTCAGAAGGCATCCATATCCCTTTGCGTTGTTCTGCGTATCCCATTTCAGGAGCGGTCATGTAGTCCAGCACGTTCTTGATAGTCTTGCTGATTGCTTTTGATTTGTATCGGTCATGTGACCCTAAAGCGGTGTTCGCCAACGAGATGGCAAGCCAGCCGCCAGGACACGTTAATTCCCTGTGGATCAAGTCGCAGATTAACGCTTGCACTTGATTGGTAAAGGTCTCGGAATCATCCGCCTTGCGCTTACGCTTGCGTGGGGCACGGTAATCTTCGTATGAAAGCAGCAGATGCGCCGCTTCGGAAACAACTAATGCAGCCTTTTCGGTTGCTGTGATTCTGAACCCGTTAAATGGACGATCAATTGGCTCAACCGGCTCTACATAGAGGGGTATTGCGAGGAAAGAGGATGCGAGGTTAGGTGTGGCATTCATTTTGAAATGCTTATTCGGAATTGGAGCGTCGCGACCCACCTGTGGCAACAGGCAGGTCTCAAGCCGCTCAGAAAGAAGTTGTGGCGTCAGCCGCATTGGCAGTATCAACAGCAGTCTTCGTGATCGCATCGAGTCGGGCGCAGACGTCTTGCACGCTCTTGTACGTCCAGTAGTGCCTCCTCGGCGTCCGATAGCCCCTCTCGTTGAGTTCGTGTGCCATTTGATGCGGCGTGAGTTCGGAAGCCTTAAGTTCCTCGATCTGCGCTTGCAAGGACAGCGCAAACTTGTCAGCCCTAGCGATCTTGATTGCGTTCATCGCTGCAAAGTGTGCGAGTTTTGGTGTAATTTCTTTGGTCATTTGTGGGTCTTGTCGTTTGAAAGTGGGGTTGGTTCACAGCGAGTTCGCCAAGCGCCCTCAGGACGGCTTGGTATAGCTTAGGTGTGGGTTTTAGGAATTCCCCTCAGAGCCACCCTAATCCCTTCTCAAAACGAATCGAACAAGACCCTGTATGGGGAGTCAGACAAGACGAAAAAAGGCCCCTATGAGGCTATACGTCAGCCGTAGGGGCATTGTAATTCTGTCAATGATCGTAGTTCCAGTTGTGTTCGGGCGCTCCCCTTCTCTTAAAGAAAGAGCGTTTTTGTCCACCCTATATTTGCATATTTTTTAAGCAGGGAAATGTAGGGGCATAGGGCTAGGTGCGCTGGAGCGCCTGAATCATGCCTTTAACATCCGGTACACACTCGCTACACCGATACCCAGCTTATCCGCTACAGCATCCTTGGTAAGCCCCTGAGCGACCAGCGACAACACCTCCGCCTTCTTAGCCTGTGCAGTAGGTTTCCGACCCTTGTACTTTCCCTCGGCCTTTGCTTTGGCTACGCCTTCCTTTTGACGTTCCAGCATGATTTCCCGTTCAAACTGACCAACGGCACCGAGCATGGTGAGCATAAGTTTCCCTGTGGGCGTAGAGGTATCCAGTCCGAGGTTCAAGACCTTGAGAGAGACACCCTTGGCTTCCAGACGCTGAACAATCTCCAACAGGTGCTGGGTATTACGAGCAAGGCGATCGAGCTTGGTGACAACGAACACATCACCTGACCGAGCAAAGCCAATGGCTTCCTCAAGCTCCCTCCGTTCGGCCACCGAAGAAACCTGTTCCTGGAAGACCCGTTCACACCCCTCAGCTTTCAGCGCCGACAACTGAGCATCGAACCCTGCTACCTGTTCCACAGTGGAAGTACGCGCATAGCCAATCAACATGGTGTTTCCCTATCAATGAACCCTTAGATGCAGTGATAATACCCTATCGAAAGCAAAAACACAATCCTATTGATAGACTTTTGGGATAGGTTCTCAGACTCTCACTAGGGCAGGGTTCATTGGTAGATCAACATGACGGCTAATGCCATTGAAGGATGCCCAGGATTTCCCATGGCGAAAGCGGGTAGATGGATAGGGCAGGGAACACCACCAAATAGAACAGCATCAGCAACGATGACCCTTGGTCGCCCCTTTGAAAAAACAGATCAGGCCAGAACAACGCCCCCCAGGGTCACCTTTTCGGGCAACTTCAAAAAGTCGGGTTTAGGCGAACATTGGTTGTTGATGTTGAGAAATCAACGAGTGAGGGGGTTTTTCCATACCCAAATACGGCCCCCCGGCCCTATGTCTCTTAGGTAGCTACAGGACCGCCCCGGCCTTGTGTCCCAGGAAAGCCCCTTAGTATGGGCTGGCGCTAAAACATATCTTATGAACCCTCAGGAAACATTCTATGGCACGTATAACTGGCCGGAACCTAAGATATAACGACTGTCACAGATACCTAGCCTTGCTTCGTCCATCGTGCGACGGCGAGCAATCGACAACCTCAATTGATAGTTTACTAACAGGTTACCGTTGATACATACTATGCTGATTGCTGCGCTAAAATTAATAGGAAACTCATGAATGACCGAACTGTAGAGACTGATTCATCCGAAGATGCTTGGGGTAACAGAACGAAGGCCGGGATGAAGCGAATCAAAAAGGCTTGGAAGCGCCTACAGCCGCAGACCCGCAGGCTTTTCATTGAAGATGGTTTTGACGATCATGGGGGCCGTCTAGTCCCCCCGGAAAGCTGGGATGAGACAGGCCATCTTGTCTATGCAATCGGTTTGTTTGAGGAAGCTGCAAGGGCAACCATACCAGCGAAGAGTGGCGACCCCATCCCCGGATGTTACAACGGGGACGAACTTCTCCATGAAGCTGCAAACTTGGTCTTGAATCGACAATACTGCGATCCAGAATTTACCGGCGTTGCACTACATGCATGCATGAAACAACAAGCTAGTAGTGCCGTCGTTAGCTTCTATTACAACGGCGGTGATCGCACGAAGACGAAGAGTGTTCTAGGCAAAGCGATAGCAGGTATAACCCTAAGTGTTGTGGTCGCGGCTTCCATTGGCAATGGGCTAGTAGAAGCCTTCAACCATGACGTAGGGTCCGCATCTATATGGGCATTCATTGCCATGTTCTGCTATGGAACCCTTAAGAACATGAACAAGGCGGACGAAGCGTCAAAGTGGGAAGTATCGTACACAAATTGGTCAGCGTTGATCTTTAGAGACTTCCATATCGGTACGGGCCAAGGTGTCGAACAGCAGCTACAACAATTTTTACGGCAAGGAATCCATGTGCATTCGGTACTGTTCGACCTTTGCGCTACACTTCAACAGGGTACAGACTTGAGCCGACGAGTTCACATAACGACTACAAGGGATCGACTTGAAGATCACTGACTATCTTGCAATCTACGCAGCAGCTTTGTCAACACTCGTCTTTCTTTGGAATTTGCGTCAAGCTCGACCGCGAATCAAGGTCACTATTCTTCCCGGACTAACGGACAAAGGGGAGACGCCACGCTTTGGCGCGTTTATCATCGTTAAAAACATGTCTCCCCTTGAGGTCCATCTTTCGGCGTCCCGCTTGCTTTACAGGCACAAGAAGCCAAGCCTTAAGGAAAAGCTAATGCACATATTGAAGTATCGGCAGATACCTAGGAACATCGGATGGGTCCAGTCTAGGTTTTCATACTACGATGTTGATGATGAATTTCCATTAAGCCTCGGGGCACGAAAGGCGCATAGGATTTTCATTCCCGAGTCAGCATTAGAAAAAATAGCCATTGAAAGCGGTGACCGAACAATAAGATGTAATATTCAAGACGAACTAGGGAACAATGTTCTGTCCAAAAAATTCACTTGGAACAAGCCGCGTTGAATTTTGTTTTTGCTGCCCCAAGCATAGGTACAACGGCAAGAAACGGCATACCCTCGTTTTTAGTGTCAGGGACATACCAGCAGCGCATTCAGGGGGGGGCAAAAGTCGATTCCTGATGGTGTTGCTAGACTTTCAACGGGTGCGTGCGTTCTTCTTTCAACAATGCACATATACCCTATGGTAGGGTAGATTTAGCATGTGCTGCTGGGAGACATACCCTAGATTTGGGGTATGTTTTGACTGCTGAGGGGGCGACTTATACCCTATATCTGGGGTAGTTCCTGAGCTAGGTGCTAGGCAACACAAGTAAGACAGGAGCGACGAAGAAACGAAAGTGTCCCTTCGCTGAGACAGTTCAGGCTTAGATACGGACCCGAGAGCAGCTTGAGAGCAGTGATCCGATATAATTACAAGTCGTCAAGGTGCAAGCCGTCCACCGACGACCCGGTAACTCATTGATTTCTCTAAGAAGGTGGTGCGGCTGGCTGGGATCGAACCAGCGACCCTTGGCTTCGGAGGCCAATACTCTATCCACTGAGCTACAGCCGCACGGGAAACTCCTGAGCGATGCGAAGGATACAGTCTTTCACGGCTGCCGTCCATGGAAAGTCTCCGGGAACGCCGCACGCCACCGCGGCCGTCCCCTCTCCCACCCTGCCGCACGCATCGAAGACGCACCCCGCCGCGACAGTTTTGTCGGCACCGCCACGTTCGCTCGCACGGCATGTGCCATAGGCAATCTTTTGAGACTATAATCGCCTGTTGGCGGCCTTTGCAAAAAGTCATGCAGGAAGCACAAGCCGGGTAGCAGGTTTTTTTAATCGTATTAAGGAAATCATGAGCGACGCACACAATGAACAATCGTTTATCCGGACGCCAAAGCAGCTGATCGCCGTCGTCGCAGGATTTTTCCTGGTAATCGTCATCGGCATCATTCTGCTCGTTGCGTTCGTCACGAACGACAAGCTCGAAGGCGCAGGCACGAACAGCCTGGGCCCGGAAGCCGTCGCTGCACGCCTGCGTCCGGTGGCCGAACAGGGTTTCACACTGGTCGACGCCAATGCACCGAAAGTCCTGCAATCGGGTAATGCCGTGTACACCGCCGTCTGCGCGGCCTGCCACGGCACCGGTGCCGCCGGCGCGCCGAAGATCGGCGTGGCCGCCGACTGGGGCCCGCGCCTGGCGCAGGGCTACGACACGCTGATCAAGCACGCCATCGAAGGCATCCGCACGATGCCGGCCAAGGGCGGTAACCCGGACCTGGACAATGTCGAAGTAGAACGCGCAGTGGTCTACATGGCCAACCAGAGCGGCGCCAAGTTCAAGGAACCGGCCGCTCCTGCCGTCCAGGCTGCCGCACCGGCTGCGACCCGGGACGGAAGTGGCCGCCGCGCCAGCCGCGCAGAATGCAGCGACCGCCTCGCCGATCGCCGGTACCCCGGCCACGGCCCAGGTCGCCGCCGCGGCTGCCGCACCAGCGGCCGCACCAGCCGCCGCACCCGCCGTCGCCAGCGCCAACGGCAAAACCCTTTATAACAGCGCCTGCGTCGCCTGCCATGGCGCCGGCATTGCCGGCGCACCGAAGGTTGCCGACAAGGCCGCCTGGGCGCCGCGTATCCAGCAAGGCACTGCCGTGCTGTATGAACACGCACTAAAAGGTTTTCAGGGCAAGGCCGGCGTGATGCCAGCAAAAGGCGGCTCGAGCGCGCCGGATGCCGATGTCAAGGCTGCCGTAGACTTCATGGTGGCTTCTTCGCGTTGAGCGATATCAGGAATAAAGGCAATCGTTGCTGAAAGACCGCCTGAGGGCGGTCTTTTTTTATTGCGTCTCTTTCGAAAAAGACACGATAAATACAGCAAAATTCGCTTTCAAAGCGAATAATATTCGTAAAATAATCGACAACGTTATGTTGTATTTGGGCGAAATACGGAACAGAGGTAGTGATTTTACTGTTCCTTAGTTTTGCTTTGGCGTAATCTTTGGAAATTCCTTGGAGCAATAATTTATGCTCCTCAGTAACTCCTCGATGACGTCATGACACTCCCACTCCAACACTTTGCAATACGAATTGCCGCAATCGCGGTATTCGGAACCACGCTCGTGGCCTGCGGCGGCGGCGGCGGCGGTTCGACTTCCACCCCGGCGGCGACGGCTTCCTCGCCTACGGTCCCAGCGACCGTGACGACCTCCAACCCGGTTACCCTGCCGACCGGCGCGATCATCGCACCCGGCGCCTCCGGTACGCCTGGCGCAACCGCCGGCGACCCGCTCGCAGCCGGAGCACCGAACGGTACGGCCGCCACGGCGGTGGTAGCGCCCTCAAACACGACCGCGGCACTGACGACCTACAGCATCCTTGGCACCGTCACCGACGTGCGCTTCCAGAATACCGCTGGCGTGGCCCAGGAAAACGTACCGGTGACCTTCGGCCAGGTGTTTGCCGTCGGCCATATGCAGCCGACCGACTCGCTCGTCGGCCAGTTCGAGAACGGCCAGAGCGTCGCGTTGCAGCTCGACGTCAAGGCGACGCACCCGGATGGTTCGGTGCGTCACGCGGTTGTCTCGGGCATCGTCCCGAGCCTGGCCACCGGCGAAACCCGCACCATGTCGCTGATGCGATCGAACGCCCCGCAAGCGGCCGGCCTCGGCCCGAAGACCCTCCTGCTGAACGGCTTCAGCGCCTCCGTGCACGCCAGCATCGGCGGTACGGCCTACAGCGTCTCGGCCGACGACCTGATCAAGAGCGGCGCGGCTGTCCAGACCTGGCTGTCCGGCACCGTCGCCAACGAATGGCAAGTCTCGGCGCCCTTGAAGACCGCCGACGGCGTCGCGCATCCGCACCTGTCGGCACGCTTCGCCATCCGCTGGTACGACGCAATCAAGAAGGCGCGCGTCGACGTCACCATCGAGAACGACTGGGCCTACGAGCCGAGCCCGCAGAATTTTACCTATGATGCCGAGATCATGGTGCGCGGCGCCGTCGTGTATTCGAAGCCGGCGCTCACCCACCTGCACCACAGCCGCTGGCGCAAGGTGTTCTGGTGGGGCGGCGACGCTTCGCAGGTGCATGTCAAGCACAACACGGCCTACCTGATCGACAGCCGCGCGCTGCCGAACTTCGACCGCAGCGTCGTCACCCCGGAATCGACCTATACCGCCCTGATGGCGAAATGGACCGGCACCGCCATCGAACCGATGGGCGTGGGCCTGGCCAATCCCTACATGCCGAGCACCGGCGGACGCAACGACATCGGCCTGCTGCCGGGTTGGGCTGCGACCTACCTGCTGAGCATGGATGCACGCGCCAAGCAGGTCACCCTCGGCACCGCCGACCTGGCCGGCAGCTGGTCGGCGCACTACCGCGACAAGAACACGGGTCGTCCGGTCAGCCTGATGGATTATCCGTACATGACGATCCTGGGTACCCCGACCGACACCAAGAATCCGGCGACCAAGCTGCAGGAAGCGTTCCCGAAATGCGTGACCAGCGCGGCCTGCGAGACGCCGAACAAGCATGACGCCTCGCACCAGCCGGCGTTTGCCTACCTGCCTTACCTGGTGACGGGCGACTACTATTACCTGGAAGAGCTGCAGTTCTGGACGATGTACAACGTGTTCCAGTCGAACCCGGGCTACCGCAAGAACATCCAGGGCCTGCTGTTCAACGACCAGGTGCGCGGACAGGCATGGAGCCTGCGTTCGCTGGCCGAAGCGGCCTACATCACGCCGGACGACGACCGCCTGAAATCGCATTTCGCCCGCATCCTGCAGAGCAACCTGGACTGGTATAACAATCAGTACACGAACAACGCGTATGCCAACATCTTCGGTGTCATCGATACCGCCAGCGCCGTGATCTACGAGAGCAAGCGTGGCATTGCGCCGTGGCAGGACGACTTCTTTACCTCGGCCGTCGGCCACGCGGCGGAACTCGGCTTCGACGGCGCCCGCACCCTGCTGGGCTGGAAAGCCAAGGCACCGGTGCTGCGCATGACCGAGCTGTGCTGGATCGACGCCTCGCTGTATTCGATGAACATCCGCGATACGGCCACCAGCCCGTACTACAAGACGGTGGCCGAGGCGGCAGCGGCGACGCAGACGCCGGAGTTCCTGGCACTGGCCTGCAACAGCCCGGCAATGGCGGCCTACCTGAAGCTGAAGGTCGGCGAGATGACCGGCTATGCATCGTCGGTGCAGGGCTACCCGGCCAACATGCAGCCGGCCCTGGCTTATGCCACCGATGCCCGCCTGCCGAACAGTGCCCAGGCCTGGACCACCTTTGCGGCCCGCCCCGTCAAGCCGAACTACGGCAGCAGCCCGCAGTTCGCGATCGTGCCGCGTTAAACCGTCGACGTCGACGTAAAAAAGCCCCGGCCGCCGCAAGGTGGCCGGGGCTTTTCTTTGCTGCCAGCCCTTTACTCGGCCTTGGCCAGCACCGCGCCAGGCGGCACGCGGGCCGCGGTGGGCGGCGCCTTGGCACCGATCACGAAGCTGAAGAGACGCGGCATCAATCGCATCGCCAGCAGGTACACCAGCACCAGCGATGCCGTCGTCAGCACCGGCGCCAGCACCCAGTAGACCGGATACGGCACGTGGGCCGCGAACGGTTTATAGACGATCGTCGTCGCCAGCAGCACCGGGGCGTGGGCGACGAAAATGAAGAAGCTGTACTTGCTCATGCGTCCCAGCCAGCGGCCGAAGGCGGTCGGCTGCAGCAGCGCGGCGGCGGGCCAGATCAAGAGCGGCGCCACCAGCCGCAGGTTGTTGGTGTTGGCGACGCGGAACCAGATCACGTAAGCGCACAGCCCCAGGAACAAGGCCAGGCACAGGGGCGCGTAGCGGTCGAGCGCACGCAGGTTCCAGCCGCGCACGGCCACGAGGCCGCCGACATAAAACACGGGCCACATCACGTTGCGCAGCACGAACGGGCCGTCCAGGTTGAACTGGTAGACCAGGGCGACGATCGCCAGGCCGACCCAGGGCAGCTTGCGCAGGAACCAGCCCAGCAGCGGCGCCACGATCATCAGCGCCACCAGGTCGCGCAGGAAGTTCAAGGGGTAATTGATGGGCGAGCCCGTCAGGCCGAAGGCGGCGTTCAGCCAGCCCTTCCCGTCCTTTGGAATCATGTCGTTCGACAGCGTGATGCCCAGGCCATGGTAGAGCCCGAGGGCCGCGGCCAGCAAGCCGAGGTTGAAGACGAGGAAAGGCAGGACGATGGTGCGGAATTTTTTGCTGGCCAGCTTGCCCGGTGTCTGGTCGAGCCCTGACTTGAACAGCAAATAGCCGGAGATGCAGGTCAGCACCGGCACCGTCGTGCGGAACACGGCGTGCTGGAAGAAAGCCTTGAACAGGTCGAACGGGTTGTTCGCCACTTCCGCGATCGGCACATACGGCGGCGCGTGCAGCAGCACGATACCGAAAATCATCAGGAAGCGCAGCAGGGCAATGCGCTGGCTTACGGAAGCGTCGTCATTCATGAACATCCTTAAATTATGCACAGCGGGCACGGCTGTATTTCCAGAATGATAACGCATCGACGCCTGCCGGACGCTTGCATGCATGCTGGGCTGTCTTGTCGCCACCACAAGGCAGCCATCGCTGGCATAAAAAAACACCGCCGGGCACGGGGCCGGGCGGTGTTCTCGCGAAGTCCGGGCGGACTTCAGCGGGTACTTACCAGATGATCACGCGATCCTTCGGCGCCAGGTACATCTTGTCGCCTTGCTTGACCTTAAAGGCTTCATAGAAGCCTGGCTGGTTCTTCAGGGTGCCGTTGGCGCGGAACTGGCCCGGCGAGTGCGGGTCGGTTTTCACCTGGGCGATCTGCGCCGGCTCGCGCATCTTGCTGCGCCAGACTTGCGCCCAGCCCATGTACAGGCGCTGTTCGCCGGTCAGGCCGTTGATCACCGGTGCCTTCTTGCCTTTCAGCGAGATCTTGTAGGCTTTCGCCGCGATCGCCAGGCCCGAGTTGTCGGCGATGTTCTCGCCCAGGGTCAGTTCGCCGTTGACGTTGTAGCCAGGCAGCGGGCTGTAGCCGTTGTACTGCTCGACCAGCATCTTGGTCTTGGCCTTGAAGTTCTTGTGGTCCGACGGGGACCACCAGTCGCGCAGGTTGCCGTCGCCGTCGTACTGGGCGCCCTGGTCGTCGAAGCCGTGGCTGATCTCGTGGCCGATCACGGCGCCGATGCCGCCGTAGTTCACGGCATCGTCCGCATTCGCGTCGAAGAACGGCGGCTGCAGGATCGAGGCCGGGAACACGATCTCGTTCAGCTCCGGGTTGTAGTAGGCGTTCACGGTCTGCGGCGACATGCCCCACTCTTCGCGGTCGATCGGTTTGCCCAGCTTGTTGATCTCGCGGTCCGCTTCGACGATGCGCGAACGCATCACGTTGCCGACCAGGTCGTCACGCTTGACGACCAGCGCCGAGTAATCCTTCCACTTGTTCGGGTAGCCGATCTTCGGGGTGAACTTGGCCAGCTTGGCTTGCGCTTCCTTCTTGGTTGCCGGGCTCATCCACGTGAGGGTGTTGATCGATTCCTTGTAGGCGGCCAGCAGGTTCTTCACCAGTGCTTCCATGCGCGCCTTGCGCTCGGCCGGGAAGTACTCGGCAACATACAGCTTGCCCAGTGCTTCGCCCTGCGAACGCTCGACCGCGCCGACGCCACGCTTCCAGCGCGGTTCGTTTTCCTTGGCGCCCGACAGGGTCTTGCCGTAGAAGTCGAAACGCTCGTCGACGAAATTCTTCGACAGCATGCTGCCGTAGGATTCGATCAGGTGCAGCGACAGGTAGGCCTTCCAGGTGTCGAGCGAGGTCTTGTTCGACACGTCCATGAACGACTTCAGGTAAGTCGGCTGGCTGACGATGACGTAGCTGGCCTTGCCGGACAGGCCGGTGGCATCGAGCCAGGCTTTCCAGTCGAAGCCCGGTGCGACCTTGTCCAGGTCGGCCAGGTTGACCTTGTTGTAGGCCTTGATCGGATCGCGCAGTTCGACCTTGGTCCACTGCACCCTGGCGATCTCGGTCTCGAAATCGACGATGGCTTTCGCGTTGGCGGCGGCGTTCTTGTCGCCCGCCATGGCCAGCATCTTCTCGACGTGCTGCTGGTACTTGGCGCGGGTCTCCGCCAGTTTGGCGTCGTCCATTTTCAGGTAGTAGTCGCGGTCAGGCATGCCCAGGCCACCCTGGTAGATGTCGGCGACGTACTTGGTCGAATCCTTGTTGTCCTGGTGGATGCCGAAGTCGAACGGCACGCCGACGCCGATCTTGCCCAGGCGCGCCAGCAGCGCCGGCAGCTCGGACTTGTCCTTCAGGGCGGCGATCTTCGCCAGTTCGCCCTGCAGAGGCGTGATGCCCAGGGTTTCCAGGCGGGCTTCGTCCATGAAGCTGGCGTAGAAGTCGCCGATGCGCTGGGCGTCGGTGCCGGCGGCCGGGTTGCTCGCGGCAGCCTTCTCGATGATGCCGCGCAGCTGCGGCAGGGTGTCGTCGCGCAACGGCGAACGAGCCCCAGCTCGATTTGTCGGCCGGGATCTCGGTGTTCTTCAGCCACTTGCCGTTCAGGTATTCGAAGAAGTCGTCCTGCGGGCGCACGCTCTCTTCGATGTATTCGGTGGCGATGCCGGCCGACAGGACCGGTGCCTTGGCGCTCTTGGCGGTGGCGCCGGCGCCGGCGGCGGCCGGTGCCGATGCGTTTTCAGCGTTGACCACGCTGGCGACCAGCGCCAGGGTCAAGGCGCTCAGAAGATGTTTTTTCATGTGTCTCTCTTTTTTATCTCGGTGATGGATGGATACCAGATCAGGTGAACCGGCGCTCGTGACGGCGGTCCCGGTACTGCACTGGCCGGGCATATGCATGGCATGCATATATACCAGTGCATGCGCTGCACAACCCGGCCAACAGGTGACTTTACCAGATCGACACGCGATCCTTCGGTGCCAGGTACATCTTGTCGCCTTCCTTGACACCGAAAGCTTCATAGAAGGCGGGGTGGTTCATCACGGTGCCGTTGGCGCGGAACTGGCCGGGCGAGTGCGGGTCGGTCTTCACTTGCACGATCTGCTGCGCTTCGCGCATCTTCGCGCGCCATACCTGGCCGAAGCCCATGAAGAAGCGCTGGTCGCCGGTGAGGCCGTCGATGACCGGCGCCGGTTTGCCGCCCAGCGAAATCTTGTAGGCTTTATAGGCAATCGCGAGACCGGAGTTGTCGCCGATGTTTTCGCCCAGGGTCAGTTCGCCGTTGACGTTGTAGCCGGGGATCGGGCTGTAGCCGTTGTACTGTTTCACGAGCATGTCGGCGCGTGCCTGGAAGGCGGCGCGGTCTTCCCTGGTCCACCAGTCGCGCAGGTTGCCGTCGCCGTCGGACTGGCTGCCCTTGTCGTCGAAGCCGTGGCCGATCTCGTGGCCGATCACGGCGCCGATGGCACCGTAGTTGACGGCGTCGTCGGCGCGCATGTCGAAGAACGGCGGCTGCAGGATCGCGGCCGGGAACACGATCTCGTTCATCGAGCTGCTGTAGTAGGCGTTCACCGTCTGCGGCGTCATGCCCCACTCTTCGCGGTCGATCGGCTGGCCGAGTTTACTGATGTTGCGGTTATAGGCGAATTCGGAAGCGCGCTTGACGTTGCCCACCAGGTCATCCTTGCGGATGCTGAGCTTGGCGTAGTCGCGCCACTTGTTCGGGTAGCCGATCTTCGGGACGAACTTGGCCAGTTTCGCCTGCGCTTCGACCTTGGTGGCGGGGGTCATCCAGTCGAGGCCGTCGATGCTGTCCTTGTAGGCGGCCAGCAGGTTCTTCACCAGCTCTTCCATGCGCGCCTTGCGCTCGGCCGGGAAGTACCTGGCCACATACTGGCGGCCGGCCGCTTCGCCCAGCGCGCCTTCGACGACCGACACGCCGATCTTCCAGCGCGGACGGTTTTCGCTCACGCCGGTCAGCGTGGTGCCGTAGAAGGCGAAGTTGGCGTCAACAAAAGCTTTCGACAGGAAAGGCGAATATTCGCGCAGCAGCTGCCATTCGAAATAGGACTTCAGCGTGGCCAGGTCGGTCTTTTCCAGCACCTGGTTAAAGCCCGTCAGGTAGCTCGGCTGGGCGACGATCACGTATTCCAGCTTGTTGCCGACGCCGGCTGCGGCGAGCGCCGCATTCCAGTCGTAGCCCGGGGTCAGCGCGCCCAGCTCGGCCACGCTCATCTTGTTGTAGCGCTTGACCGGGTCGCGGTTCTCGACCTTGGTCCACTGTACCTTGGCCAGTTCGGTCTCGAACTCGACGATGGCTTTCGCCTGGGCACCGGCGTCCTTCACGCCAGCCAGGCCCAGGATCTGCGCCACGTGCGCCTCATACTTGGCGCGGGTCTCCGCCATGCGCTTGTCGTCGAGCTTCAGGTAATAATCGCGGTCGGGCATGCCCAGGCCGCCCTGGCCGATGTAGGTGGCGTATTTGGTGGAAGCGCGCGCATCCTGGCCGACGCGGATGCCATAGGGCGCCGACACGCCGATCTTCGACAGGTGCGCTACCAGGTCGGGCACGCCCTTCTTGTCCTTCAGGGTGCGGATGCGCTGCAGTTCGCTGGCCAGGGGCTTGACGCCCAGGGTCTCGAGGCGCGCTTCGTCCATGAAGCTGGCGTACAGGTCGCCGATCTTCTGGACGTCGGTACCGGCTTTCTTGTGCGGATCCTTCTGGGCGGCCTCGATGATGCCGCGCAGGTGCGCCTGGGCGTCGTCGCGCAGCAGCATGAAGGTACCCAGGCTGGACTTGTCGGCCGGGATCTCGGTGTTTTTCAGCCACTTGCCGTTCAGGTAGGTGAAGAAGTCATCCTGCGGGCGCACCGAGGTGTCGATGTACTGGGTGTCGATCCCCGAAATGGGGGCGGCTGCCACCGCGGCCGCCGGCTTGGCGGCATGAGGCGCGGTGTCGGCCGCATGGGCAAGGGTCGCCAGCACGGACAGGGTCAGGGTGCTCAGAAGGGTACGTTTCAAGGGAAGTCCTCGTTTTGCCGATAAAAAACGCGCAGGGGGCGATGCGGCCGCCCGGATGCGCCAACAGGTTGTCATGCCTCCCTGGAAGCAGGTAAACACATGTCTTTACAAGTACTTAGGTGTTTCCCCGACGAGCAGGCATCTTGCAAGAATGCCCGATCCAGACCCATCCGTCGAGAGGGGATGTTGCATATTTTGATCGGTAGTTGTCGTGCAAGCACGTATGCATATGTCCTGTCAGTACAGGGCATACGGGTGCCGGCGAAGCTGCTGGCGGGACAAAAAAATGCCCACGGGGAGGGGGGTCCGTGGGCGAAATCCACTGTGTGAGAAGTGGAAAGAGAGAAAACCTGGAATCGACTATAGGGCGCGTCGATTCGGCCTGCGCCGACTCTTACAAATATTTACTGGAATCACAATTGCCTTTACACATTTCGCTGTAGCCTGGCGGCGCCCGCGTGCATCGGCCACAGGTTTGCGCCAGCACCCCGGCAGCATGAGCGCATTCAGGTTTATACTGGCCGTACGCTACCTCATGCGTGCCAGGGCAAGCCCATCGCCCTTATCCGCCGCCCACGACCTATGCGCTCCACTCTCAAGAATACCGGCCTGCTCGCCGTCGGCCTCGTTGCCGGTGCCGCCGCCACGATGCAGTTTTCCGCGCTCGCCTACAAACCGGTCGAGCCGAGCATGCCGCTCGACCAGCTGCAGCAGCTCTCGCGCGTGGTCGACCTCATCCGGTCGGACTATGTCGAACCGGTCGACAGTGGCAAGCTGCTCACCGACGCCATCAGCGGCATGGTCGACTCGCTCGATCCGCACTCGGCCTACCTCGACGCCTCGGCCTACCGCGAACTGCGCGAAGGCACCGAAGGTAAATTCGTCGGCCTGGGTATCGAGATCAGCCAGAGCGACGGCGGCTATATCGAAATCGTCACGCCGATGGAGGATTCGCCCGCCGAGCGTGCCGGCATCCGCGCCGGCGACCTGATCACCCGCATCGAAGGCGTCGACGTACGTAGCCTGGCGCTGGACGAGGCGGTCAAGCGCATGCGCGGCACGCCCGGCACCCGCGTCAGGCTCACGATCGCGCGCGCCACGGCCCCGCAGCCGCTGGTGCTGACCGTCGAGCGCCAGGAAATCGTCCAGAAAAGCGTCAAGGCAAAAATCGTCGAGCCCGGCTACGGCTGGCTGCGCATCGCCCAGTTCCAGGAACCGACGGTCGACGACATGGCCGCCAAACTGGCCGAGCTGGCGCGCAAGGAACCGCAGCTGAAAGGCCTCGTGCTCGACCTGCGCAACGATCCGGGCGGCCTGCTGCAGGGTGCGATCGGCGTGGCTGCCGCCTTCCTGCCCGAAGGCGCCGAGATCGTCTCGACGAATGGCCAGCTGGTGGAAATGCGCCAGCGTTACTATGGCCGGCCGCAGGACTACATGCTGCGCAGCGGACGCGATCCGCTCTCCGCGGTGCCGGCCAGCTTCAAGTCGCTGCCGCTGGTGGTGCTGGTCAATACCGGATCGGCCTCGGCCTCCGAAATCGTCGCCGGCGCACTGCAGGACCACAAGCGCGCCACCATCGTCGGCACCCCGACCTTCGGCAAGGGCTCGGTGCAGACCATTCGTCCGGTCGGGCGCGAGGCCGCCGTCAAACTGACCACGGCGCGCTATTTCACGCCGAACGGGCGCTCGATCCAGGCACGCGGCATCGTGCCCGACCTTGCCGTCGACGAGAACGCCGACAACGACGGCCTGAATGCGCTGCGCCTGCGCGAAGCCGACCTGCAGCACCATCTGTCGGGCGACGGCGCCGAGCAAAAGACCCGCCCCGACGACATCGAGGAGCAGATGGCGCTGCTCGACGCGGCGCGCGACCGCAAGCCGCTCGCTTATGGCGGCAGCGACGATTTCCAGCTGGCGCAGGCGGTGAAGCACCTGAAGGGGCAGCCGATGCAGTTGTCGAAGCGGCAGGCGCAGACCAAGCTGGCGGGGCACAAGCCCTAGGGCGGGCACCCTGTGCCCACGCCGAAAGACGCGTCAAGTTAGCCTGCTCCGTGCCAATGTTGGCATAGACACCGTCTCCCGCCGGCTCCGCCCATCCCGACGCGTGGTCGCCCAGACAATTCCCAGCGCTACCCTGATTGTGTAGAATCGCCGTCATTCCCTGCGGAATCCCGCATATCTCCTTTGAAAGTCCCGATCATGAAATCTGTCGTCATCAGCGGCACCGGCCTGTTTACGCCTCCGTATTCCATCTCGAACGACGAGCTGGTGACGGCCTTCAATGCCTATGTCGAGCTCCATAACGCCGAACACGCCGACGCCATCGCCGCAGGCACTGTGACCGCCCTCGAGCCCTCCTCCAGCGGCTTCATCGAAAAAGCTTCCGGCATCAAGTCGCGCTACGTGATGGAAAAGGAAGGCATCCTCGACCCGGCGCACATGACCTCGCGCATTCCCGAGCGCGCCGACGAGGAGCTGTCGCTGCAGGCGGAGATGTGCGTCGCCGCGGCGAAGGACGCGCTGGCACGTGCCGGCCGCACCGCTGCCGACATCGACATGGTGCTGGTGGCCGCATCGAACATGCAGCGCGCCTACCCGGCGATGGCGGTCGAGGTGCAGGACGCGCTGGGCATCGAGGGCTTCGGTTTCGACATGAACGTGGCCTGCTCCTCGGCCACCTTCGGCATCCAGACCGCGATGGGCGCGGTCCAGACCGGCCAGGCGCGCGCGGTCCTCGTGCTGAATCCGGAAATCACCAGCGGCCACCTGAACTTCCGCGACCGCGACAGCCACTTCATTTTCGGTGATGCCTGCACCGCCATGATCATCGAAGCCGCCGACACGGCCGTGAGCGAACACCAGTTCGAGATCCTCGAATCGAAACTGAAGACGAAATTCTCGAACAACATCCGCAACAACTTCGGCTTCATGAACCGTTTCGACGTGTCGACCGTCGCCAAGGAAGACAAGCTGTTCCGCCAGCAGGGCCGCAAGGTGTTCAAGGAAGTGTGCCCGATGGCCGCCGAGATGATCAAGGACACCGTGGAAGCGGCCGGCCTCTCGATCCCGCAGGTGTCGCGCTACTGGCTGCACCAGGCCAACCTGAACATGAATTTGCTGATCGCCCGCACCCTGTTAGGGCGCGACGCCGAGCCGAGCGAGGCGCCGGTCATCCTCGACACCTACGCCAACACCTCGTCGGCCGGTTCGATCATCGCCTTCCACAAGCACCAGGACGACCTGCCACAGGGCGCGCATGGCGTGATCTGCTCGTTCGGCGCCGGCTACTCGATCGGCTGCGTGGTCGTGCGCAAGAAGTAATCCCCGCAGTCTCCGGGCACGCCAGCCGCGTGCCCGGCTCCTCCTCCTTCCCCGCCTTTTTCTTCCCCCGCTTTTCGCGCTGCAGCGCAGCATCGAAACCTGCGCACGGTTGAGCTGAACATTAAAATAATATAAATAGTTTCTGATAATATTTGCCGATCCGCACTTCCTTCTGCAGTCCAACAACAATCATTGGGAGAAGTCGTCATGGGCAAGATCATCGAAACACCGGTACTGCAAACGGAGTCGCGTCAGCTCATCGTCGGCACGGCGGACCTGCACGGCCTCCACCGCAAGCTGGTCGGGCTGGCGCTGCTGCTGTTATTGGCCCATTGCGGCGCCATGGCACTGAAATACTACGGCGGCAATGACATGGCCTTTGGCCTGGTGCCGCTGTTCGACTTCTACGAAGAGCACAACGCGCCCACCTATTTCTCGTCGCTGAACCTGCTCATTACCTCGGCCCTGCTGTTCGCGATCTCGCGCCTGACCGATGGCGGCGGCGCGGCGCAGGCCAAAAAGCACGGACACGCCTGGCGCATTCTGGCGGCCGGTTTCCTGTTCATGTCGGTGGACGAATTCGCCGACCTGCGCATGATCCTGTCGAAGGCGACGAAGGCGGTGGCAGGCATCAATGTCGAGGCGGTGCCGCTGCTGTCGGTGGCGTGGACGGTGCCGGTGGCGGCCGTGGTGGCGCTGCTGGCCGTGTATTTCATTCCCTTCCTGCTGCGCCTGAAGAAGGTTTATACGATCAATTTCGCCCTGGCCGGCGCCGCCTTCGTGTTCGCGGCGATCGGCTTCGAAACCATCGAGGGCTACCACGTCGCCCAGACCCATGGCGTGCGCGACGTGACCTTCATGCTGATGGTGACGTTAGAAGAGACGATGGAAATCTTCTCGATCCTCTACTTCCAGTACTTCCTGCTCCGCTACATCAACGAATACCACCGCAGTGTCTATCTGCGCCTGAATTATTGAGGCGGCAGGAGACCACCGCCACGGTAAGTAGGGTGGAGGTGGCCGGCGAGGCTCCTGACTCCACGCGGTACGGTGTCCGCCTCGCCGCACGGCATGCGCGATACCTGCCGCCGGCATCGCCTACAAGCGCGCTCCCAGCTCCGCCCCCTCGCGAATGGCGCGCTTGGCATCGAGTTCGGCCGCCAGCACGGCGCCGCCGATCTTGTGGAAGGCCGTGGCGGGCGTGACCTCGCCCGCCGTCAGCTCGTCCAGGCTTTCCTGGCCGGCGCAAATGACGACATTGTCCACTTCCAGCAGGCGCTGCTCGCCGCCCACCGTGATGTGCAGGCCGGCGTCGTCGATGCGGTCGTACTGCACCCCCGCCAGCATCTGCACGCCGCCGCGTACCAGCGTGGCACGGTGCACCCAGCCCGAGGTTTTACCGAGACCGGCACCCGGACGCGTGGTCTTCCTCTGCAACAGGTGGATCTGGCGGTAGGGGCTGGGCCGGCGCCGGCTTCACCAGGCCGCCTTCGACTGTCGCGTCCAGGTCGACGCCCCACTCCGCCGTCCAGGTCGACACCGGCAACGGCAGCGCGTGCGCCGGGTCGTGCAGCAGGAATTCGCCGGTATCGAAGCCGATGCCGCCGGCACCGATGATCGCCACCCGCTTGCCGACCGGTTTTTTATCGCGCAGGACGTCCAGGTAGGACAGCACTTTCGGGTGGTCGATGCCGGGAATCGCGGGCATGCGCATGCGCACGCCGGTAGCGACGATGACGTCGTCGAAGCCGGCCGCCAGCAACTCCTCGCGCGTGACGCGCCGGTTCAACTGGACGTCGACGCCCGTCAATTCCAGCTTACGGCCGAAATAGCGGATGGTTTCGGCAAATTCCTCCTTGCCGGGGATCTGCATGGCGACCTTGAACTGGCCGCCGATGCTGTTCGACGCGTCGAACAGGGTCACGGCGTGGCCACGCTCGGCCGCCACCGTCGCCGCCGACAAGCCGGCCGGTCCCGCGCCGACCACGGCGATCTTGCGTGGCTTACCCGTTTTCGCGTACACGAGTTCCGTTTCGTGGCAGGCGCGCGGATTGACCAGGCAGCTGGCGCGCTTGTTCGAGAAGGTGTGGTCCAGGCAGGCCTGGTTGCAGCCGATGCAGGTGTTGATTTCGTCGGTACGGCCGCTGGCGGCCTTGATGACGAAGGCCGGATCGGCCAGGAAGGGACGCGCCATCGACACCATGTCGGCGTCGCCGCGCGCGATGATGTCTTCCGCCTCGCCCGGCATGTTGATGCGGTTCGAAGCCACCACCGGGATGCCGACCTCGCGCTTCAGGCGCCCGGCCACGCTGGCAAAGGCGGCGCGCGGCACCGAGGTGACGATGGTCGGCACGCGTGCTTCGTGCCAGCCGTAACCCGTGTTCAGGATCGTGACGCCAGCCGCTTCCAGCGCCCGCGCCACCGTCGCTACTTCTTCCCAGGTATTGCCGCCTTCGACCAAGTCGAGCACCGAGTGGCGGTACATGATGATGAAGTCGCGCCCGACGGCGGCGCGGATGCGGCGCACGACCTCGACGGCCAGGCGCATGCGGTTCTCGATCGGCCCGCCCCAGCGGTCCTGGCGTTGATTGACGCGCGCGCACAGGAACTGGTTCAACAGGTAGCCTTCACTGCCCATCACCTCGATGCCGTCGTAGCCGGCCGTTTTCGCCAGTTTCGCGCAGCGCACATAGGCACGGATGGTGGCCTCGATGCCGCGCTCGTCGAGTTCGCGCGGCTTGAATTTCGAGATCGGCGACTTCACCGGCGAGGCCGAGACCACGAAAGGCTGGTAGCCATAACGGCCGGCGTGCAGGATCTGCATCAGGATCTTGCCGCCCTCTTCGTGCACGGCGCGGGTGACGCGGCGGTGGTTCGGCACGTCGCCCAGCATGTTCAGGGTGCCGCCGAAGGGCAACAGCCAGCCTTGCCGGTTCGGAGAAATGCCGCCGGTGACGATCAGGCCGACGCCGCCGGCCGCGCGCTCGCGGTAAAAGGCGGCCAGCTTGCCGTAGTTATAAAACCGGTCTTCGAGGCCGGTGTGCATCGAACCCATGATGACGCGGTTCTTCAGCGTCGTGAAACCGAGGTCGAGGGGCTGGAGCAGGTGGGGGTAGGCAGTGTTTTTCATCACGGCATTAAACCGTGAATCTGTGGAGTCGGGGTTCTAAACGTAGAGTGGGGCCACGGTATGTGCGGGTGAATATGCGCTATCACCGCGTGGGCTCGAGAGCCTCGCCGGCCGCGCCCACCCTACGAAAAGCGCATCGCATGGGTGTTGTAGGGTGGGCTCTTGAGCCCACGCGGTCGTGCCTCTACAGATCCGCGAAGCAGGTCGACAAAGGCGTCAGACGAGATGACTCTCCGGCGCCCGCAGTTCCGCATACTGCTCGATGCTGCCGATCCGTACCGTGACCGGATTCAGGCTGGCGTTCGGCGACATCGAGCGCCAGGCGAACTGCCATTCCTGCTCGCGCGCCTGCGCCGCGCTCTTGGTGAACGCCGCGCCCAGCGGCGAGCGCCTGCCGTATTCGATGGCACCGTCGATGCCGGCCCAGTTGGGCAGCGTGCGCTGCACCGCGCGGTGCAGGCGTTCGCCGAATTCCTCGGTGTTGTGGATCACCAGGCAGCAGTCGGCCGGCGCCAGAACGTCGAACAGGGTCTTGTTCCAGGCGCTCGAAAACGACAGGGTCAGGAAACCGCCGGCGGGCACCAGGCGGAACTGGCCGGCCTTGAGGGCTTCTTCCAGTTCGTCGCGCATGCCGTAGCGGTGCAGGGTGGGTGGGCGCTGGTAGTCGTGCATGTGGTACTCGATTCTGTGGTTAGGTGCGGCGCGAGCCGGGCGCAAGGCTGGCGTCGTGCATGATGCGCATGAAGCGCGAGGCGATGAAAATCTCGCGCAGGAAGAACATGAAGCTGCTGATCAGGGCGATCATCGCCAGCACGAACGAGGCCGCGATGTATTTATCGAGACTGATGTTGGTCGAGTCGCCCAGGAACAGCATCGCAATCACGACGCAGACCAGGAAGCCGCAACTGGTGCTGGAGGTGATCGCGTAGTTGATCAGGTGCGAGCGGGTGTACAGCACTTCGAGTTCGTCGGTGTACTCGTCGTTGGCGGCAATGCGCAGGCGGTCTTCCAGCACCCGGGTGCGGTCGATGATGCGCGCCAGGCGGTTGGTCAGCACCGTCAGCTTGGTCGCCACCCCGGTCAGCAGGAACACGGGCGCGATCGCCAGCTGGATCATGTGGCCGATGTCGCTAATCTGGATATTCATGGGAACACGTGGCGTTGTTGTGTATGTGTCAGGGCTAGTGTAACAGCCGCCTGTGGGTGCGAACAGGCACCCCGGGATTATTCGAAGCGGCCCTGGCGCTTGAACTGCTCGGTCGCCGCCACCAGGGCGCGCGCGATGCCCATCTCGAGCGCGCCATGGCCCGCGTCCGGCACCATGCGCAGTTTCGCCCCCGCCCAGGCCTTGTGCAAACGGTGTGCCGACAGCGGCGGGCAGATCACGTCGTAGCGGCCCTGGACGATCACGGCCGGCAGGTGGGCGATACGGCCGATATCGCGAATCAGCTGGTCTTCCTCGAGGAAGGCGCCATGCGCCATGTAGTGCGACTCGAGCCGGCCGACACCAAGGTCGAGCGTGTCGGACGGCTGCTCTTCCTCTTGCGGCAGCAGGAACACGCGGCGCCCCTCGAAGCGGCTCCAGGCGCGCGCCGCCGGCCAGTACTCGGCCGGGTCGTCGGACAGCAAGCGGCGCGTATAGGCCTGCAGCAGGTCGCCACGCTCGGCGGGTGGGATCGGCGCAATGAAATCCTCGTACAGCTCGGGATAGAACCACTCGATGCCATGCAGGAACCAGTCGACCTCGGCGCGGGTGCACAGGAAAATCCCGCGCAGCACGAAACCAAGGCAGCGCTGGGGATGGGCCTGGCCATACGCCAGCGCCAGCGTCGAGCCCCAGGAGCCGCCGAACACCAGCCAGCGGTCGATGCCGAACATGACGCGCAGGCGTTCGATGTCCTCGATCAGCAATTGGGTCGTGTTGTTGCGCCACTCGCCCAGCGGCGTCGACTTGCCGGCGCCACGCTGGTCGAACAGGATGATGCGGTAAGCGTGCGGATCGAAGAAGCGGCGATGCTGGGGCGACAGCCCGGCGCCCGGGCCGCCGTGCAGGAACACCACCGGAATGCCGTTCGGGTTGCCCACCTCTTCCCAGTAGATCGTATGCAGTTCGTCGACGGCCAGCATGCCGTGGCGCAGGGGTTGGATCGGCGGGAACAGCGAGGGCGGGGTGGCGGGCATGGCGGCTCTCTTGAAGGTCGAACAACGATTGTAGCCTACCGCCCCGCCCTTTCAGAAGAAGGTATTGAACGCCGCGCGCACCCCGTAATCGTCGTCCACGCCCAGCAGCAGCGGCCACTTGTCGAAGGTGGTGCAGGGGTGGGAGATGCCACAACCGACCAGGTCGCCGACCGCCAGTTCGCTGCACAGCGGATGGCCCTCAGGCAGGCGCAGGTAGGCGTGCTGGTCGTTCAGCTTGACGATGGCACAGCCGGGCGGCAGCGCGTGGGGCGTGCCGGGACCGGGGCGGTGGTGCACCAGCGGGCGCGGCAGATCGGCGTCGTAGGACGCGTCGCGCTTGCCCATGGTCAGAATCGCAAGCGTGGGCTCGGGGCGCGACTGCACCATGGACCACACTTCCAAGGCCGGACGCAGGCCGTCGCCCTCTTCTTCGCGCACGTTGAGTTCCTCCAGCATGTGTTCATAGGTGCCGTGGTCGCTGGTCAGATAGCAGCCGCTGCGCAGCACGATGCGTAGCGGCCGCGACAGGGCCGGGGCACGGGCCAGGCCGCGCGCGACCAGGTCGAAATACGCGGAACCACCGGCCGACAGCAGGATTTCCCCGCCCATGAACAGGCCCTCATCATCGGCAGTGGCGACCAGCGCCACCAGCTGCGCCGGGGAACGCGTCCACCGCGCGCAGGTCGGCGGTGCGGTCGTCGGTGACGAGTAAACCTTCGTAGCCCTCGAAGCCGGCGAGCAGCAGGCCGGGCGCACCGGCGATCGCGCGCGCCACCGTCAGCGCCGCGTCAAGCGTGCGGCAGCCGGCGCGCTTGCCTGATAAACCGAGTTCGACCAGCACCGGCAATGGACTTGCCAGCCCGGCAGCGGCCACCGCCTCGGCCAGGCGGACCACGCCCGCCAGCGAATCGGACAGCACGATGCATTCGAAGTGCGGATCGCGCTTCAATAGTGCGAGTACCGCCTTGATGTCGGCGGGCGCGACCAGCTGGTTCGCCAGCAGCACCCGGCGCACGCCGCGCTGCGCGACCTGCACCTGCGGGACGGTCGCGAGGGTGATGCCCCAGGCGCCGTTGCCAAGCTGGGCGGCGAACAGCTGCGGGCTCATGGTGGTCTTGCCGTGCGGCGCGAGCGTCACGCCGTGGCGCTCGCAGAAGCGCCGCATCCAGTCGAGGTTATGGCGCAGGCTCGACATTTTCAGCAGCGCCACCGGGAAGCTGGTGTCGGCGTTCAGCACATTCCAGCCCTGCACGCCAATTGCGCCCTGGCGCAGCGGTTCAAGGATCGGCAAGCCCTTGGTGCCGGGCTGCAGCAAGTGTTCTTCGAGGGAGGCCAGGGCCAGGCCATCGTGCGGGAGGGTGTGCATGGCGTGTGCGTCAGGTGAAAGGATCGGGTCGGTGGGCCAGGCGGGCCTGCAGTTCGGCGCGCAGCTGCGCATGCGAGGGCGTGAGGCCGTATTCGTCGGGCGTATAGGTAATGCCCGGCAGCACGCCATCGCTTTCCAGCTGGGGCAGCAGTTCATCGAGCAGTTCGCTCAGGGCAAAGGCTTGCGGCACATACCCCGTCCATTCGAGCACGGCGCACTGCTGGGCCAGCTCGTTCGAGGGCCACAGGGGGAACACGAGGGCGCCATCGTCGGTCTTGCCGATGGCCCAGCCGTCGCGATACAGGCCCCAGACTTCGCCGGTGGCGGCGACCCGGCGCACGAAATGCTCGTAGCGCAGCTGCTTGGGAAGCGTGATGACGGAAGAGGTGTCGCTGGCATCCATGGTCGTCGGCGGGAAGTGGGTTCCCGTTCAGGATACAAAAATTGCGGCCGGGTGGCCGCGCTCTTGGACCCTGGCCGGCGCCGCGGGCAAAAAAAAGCACCGCCAGGCAAGCTGCCGGAGCGGTGCTGGTGTGCGGCAGCCCTGCGATCAGGACATGTGCTGGCCGCCGTTGATGGCGATGTTCGCGCCGGTGACGAATGCCGCTTCATCCGACGACAGGTAAGCGACCAAGCCGGCTACTTCTTCCGGTTTGCCCAGGCGGCCCATCGGAATTTGCGGAATGATCTTGCTTTCCAGGACTTCGCTCGGGATGTCCATCACCATCTTGGTGCCGATGTAGCCTGGCGAAATGGTGTTGACGGTCACGCCCTTGCGCGCCACTTCCAGCGCCAGCGCCTTGGTGAAACCGTGCATGCCGGCTTTCGCGGCCGAGTAGTTGGTCTGGCCGAAGGCGCCCTTCTGGCCGTTCACCGACGAGATGTTGATGATGCGGCCCCAGCCGCGTTCCACCATGCCGTCGCAGACGGGTTTCGTCATGTTGAACACGGAATCGAGGTTGGTCTTGATAACCGCGTCCCAGTTCACCTTGTCCATTTTCTTGAACGTCATGTCGCGCGTGATACCGGCGTTATTCACCAGCACGTCGACCGGGCCGACTTCGCTCTGCACCCGGGCCACGCAGGCCTGGGCCGAATCGTAGTCGGCGACATCGCAAGGGTAGGCCTTGAAATTGAAGCCTTGTTCGCGCATCGATGCCAGCCAGCTTTCTGCCTTGTTGTTGCCCGGCGAGTGGGTGGTGACGACGGTATAGCCCAGCGCGGCCAGCTTGATGCACACTGCTTCGCCCAGACCACCCATGCCGCCCGTTACTAATGCTACTCGTGCCATTGTCTTCTCCTTGTGGTGGGGGCTTGATAAACCTACTGCGCGTCGGACTGTCGGCCTGCGCCGCCAAGGCGATAGCTCGCTATACGTGAGTACAGCGAGCATCATCGCCTTGGCGGCTCGGCCAACATTCCTTCCGCTCGCTACGGTTTCTCAAGCCCCCCTTTACGCACTAAACAGTGCTCTTTTTTTGAGATCGCTACGTTTAACAATAAATCTTGTCGCGCTTAATCGCGTTCGACCGCCAGCGCCACGCCCATGCCGCCGCCGATGCACAGGCTTGCCAGGCCGCGCTTGGCGTCGCGGCGGACCATTTCGTGCAGCAGGGTCACCAGCACGCGGGCGCCGGAGGCGCCGATCGGGTGACCCAGCGCGATGGCGCCGCCGTTGACGTTGATCTTCGACGTGTCCCAGCCCATCTCCTTGTTGACGGCGACGGCCTGGGCGGCGAAGGCTTCGTTGATCTCCATCAGGTCGAGCTGGTCGTGGGTCCAGCCGGCCTTTTGCAGGCACAGGCGCGAGGCCGAGACCGGGCCCATGCCCATGATGGTGGGGTCCAGGCCCGAGGACGAATAGGCCTTGATGCGTGCCAGCGGGGTCAGGCCCAGCTCGCGCGCCTTGGCACCGCTCATCATGATGACGGCGGCGGCGCCATCGTTCAGGCCGGACGCGTTGCCGGCCGTGACACTACCTTCTTTGTTGAATGCGGGGCGCAGGCTAGACAGGGCCTCGATCGTGCTGCCGTGCTTCGGGTACTCGTCGCTGTCGAAGACGACCGCACCCTTTTTCGACGGAATCTCGATCGGGATGATTTCGTCCTTGAATTTGCCGGCCTTTTGCGCCGCCTCGGCTTTCAATTGCGAGTTCAGGGCGAACTCGTCCTGCTCGGCGCGCGAAATGTCGTACTTGCGCGCGACATTCTCGGCGGTGACGCCCATGTGGTACTGGTTGTAGACGTCCCACAGGCCGTCGACGATCATGGTGTCGACCAGTTTGGTATCGCCCATGCGGAAGCCGTCGCGCGAATTCGGCAGCACGTGCGGCGAGGCGCTCATGTTTTCCTGGCCGCCGGCGATGACGATGTTCGCGTCGCCGCAGCGGATTGCCTGGGTGGCGAGGTGGGTGGCCTTCAGGCCGCTGCCGCAGACCTTGTTGATGGTGTAGGCGGGCACCATGTCGGGCAGGCCGCTCTTGATGGCCGCCTGGCGTGCCGGATTCTGGCCGGCACCGGCCGTCAGCACCTGGCCCATGATCACTTCGCTGACCGTGGCCGGATCGATCCCGGTCTGCGCCAGCAGCTGGCGGATCACCTGCGCGCCCAGCTCGGCGGCGGGGATCTTGGCGAGCGACCCGCCGAATTTGCCGACCGCGGTGCGGCCTGCGGCTACGATGACGACGTCTTCCATTGTTCTCTCCGGTATGTGGCTGGGGCGGGACAAGAGGGCACAAAGCCGCCGTGGACCCCGGCAGAAACCACGGATGTTAAATTCGGGCCCGCGTTCGCGTTTGAGCGAAGTCAATCTTATCAGCTTATCCACGGAAGACAACCAGTAAAACCACTAGGGAGACAGGCGGTAGTCGAGGCCGACTATCCTCCAAAATACGGAACGTTTCGGTACGTCCAATTGCCTATGGGAATGATGGGGAAATGCTGTCCTTTTCAGCAAATTTCACAGTAGAATGCACGGGCTAATCCAACCTGAACCGTTTATGTCGAAAAGCCCGTCCCCTCTTCCCATCGAAATCAAGATCTCCACGGTCGTCGCCATCTCGGCGATCCTGCACGCGAGCGACCCGATTGCGATCGATGCGGCACTGAAGCAGATGACCGGCGGCGTGTCGGATTTTTTCGAGGACGAGTTCGCGGTGATCGACGTCGGCGCCATCGCTGCCGGCAACCCGTACATTGACTGGCGCGCGCTGGTCGACCTGCTCAAGCAATACCGCCTGAACGCGGTGGCCGTGCGCGGCGCCACGCCGGAGATGGCCGACGCGATCCGCGCGCGCGGCCTGGCGCTGGACGACGGCGCGGGCGCAGAGCGGGCGCGCGAGGATGTGGCGGCGGCGGCCGCCGCGGTGACGATCGCGCCGGTAGCCCCGGCACCCGCGCCTGCGCCGGCACCGGCTGCCCCCGCACCGGCACCGACCGCGCTGCCGGCCATGATCGTCGACACCCCGGTGCGCGCCGGCCAGCGTGTGTATGCGCGCGGCTGCGACCTGATCATCACGGCGGTCGTGAACAATGGCGCCGAGATCATTGCCGACGGCAGCATCCACGTGTACGCGCCGATGCACGGCCGCGCGCTGGCGGGCGCTTCCGGTAACGCCCAGTCACGCATCTTCGGGCTGTCGCTGCAACCGGAACTGGTGTCGATCGCCGGCGTGTACCGCACTTTCGACGAGGGATTCCCGGCCGAGCTGGCACGCCAGCCGGCACAAATTCGCCTGGTGGGCGACCGGATCGATATATCATCTCTGACTTCGCATCGCTGACTCCGGTGTCAAACCGCGCGTAATCAGATACTGACCAGATACTGTAAAGGACATTTTTGTGGCACGAATTATTGTTGTGACGTCCGGCAAGGGCGGCGTGGGCAAAACCACTTCCAGCGCGAGTTTTTCGACCGGCCTGGCCCTGCGCGGCCACAAGACCGCCGTGCTCGACTTCGACGTCGGCCTGCGTAACCTCGACCTGATCATGGGCTGCGAACGCCGCGTGGTCTACGACCTGGTCAACGTGGTCAATGGCGAAGCGACGCTGAACCAGGCCCTGATCAAGGACAAGCACTGCGAGAACCTGTTCATCCTGCCGGCCTCGCAGACCCGCGACAAGGACGCGCTGACCGAAGACGGCATCGAGCGCGTACTCAACGAGCTGATCCAGATGGGCTTCGAGTTCATCATCTGCGATTCGCCGGCCGGCATCGAACACGGCGCCCTGATGGCGCTGACCTTCGCCGACGAGGCCCTGATCGTCACCAACCCGGAAGTATCCTCGGTGCGCGATTCCGACCGCATCCTCGGCATCATCCAGGCCAAGTCGCGCCGCGCCCAGACCGGCGGCGAACCGGTGAAGGAGCACCTGCTCATCACCCGTTACTCGCCGAAGCGCGTCGAAAACGACGAAATGCTGTCGTACCAGGACGTGCAGGAAATCCTGCGCATCCCGCTGATCGGCATCATTCCGGAATCGGAATCGGTGCTGCACGCCTCGAACCAGGGCAATCCGGCGATTCACTTCAAGGGTACCGACGTGGCCGACGCCTATGAGGACGTGGTCGCCCGCTTCCTCGGCGAAGAGCGCCCGCTGCGTTTCACGACCTACGAAAAGCCCGGCCTGCTGCAACGCATCTTCGGGACCAAGTGACATGGCACTGCTCTCATTCCTGTTCCCTGAAAAGAAGAAGAGCGCGAACGCGGCCAAGGAACGGCTGCAGATCATCATCGCGCGCGAGCGCACCAACCGCACCGGTCCGGACTTCCTGCCGGCGCTGCACCGCGAACTGATCGAAGTAATCTCGAAGTACACCAAGGTCAACGCGGACGACATCAAGATCTCGCTCGACCGCCAGGGCAACCTGGAAGTGCTCGACGTCAACGTGGTGCTGCCGGACGCCTGATCCGGCAATCGCCACCCGCCCATCGCCCTATGGCGACAAATGGCAGCGCTGATGCGCTGCCATTTTATTTTGTGCCCTTCTCCTCCTCCCGCCGCGCTGTCCTGGCGCAAGCATGCCGAGGGCCACAGCATCACCTTTGGCGCATGCCTGTTCACCAATCGACCAAAATTTCACACTTAACCGAACGGTAACTGCAACTTTGTGAAAATCTGTTGTATATTTGCCGCTCCTGTTGCGTTTCCGCTGCAATCGCATGAGGCAATGTCCTACTTCGTAAACTATCGAAATTGAGCATTGCCAGAGGGTGGAACAGGGGGTACATGCCTGGCATGCGCTTTTATCCAGCCAGTCGATCAAAAATGGATATTTACAAGTAGCATTATTTTGTCAAAGTCTGCTATAGTCGGTTTAACGTTGTAGGAGTGATCCTACAGTTTGATTTTGACAACAGTGTGCCAACATGAAGATAGCCGTCCTCGATAACGACCGTAGTCAGGCAGAACTCGTCTGCCAGGTGCTCAGTGCGGCTGGGCATACTTGCCAATTCTTTGATAATGGCAAGGAGCTGTTGTCGCAACTGCGCAAGGACAACACCGACTTGCTGCTGATGGACTGGCCTGCCGGCGACCCCGAAGCGGCCGACATCGTGCGCCGCGCCAAGGAAAAAATGTCGCCGGATGCGCCGGTGCTGTTCCTGGTCGGCAGCAGTGCCGAGGACGACATCGTGGCCGGCATGGCCGCCGGTGCCGACGACTACGTCGTCAAGCCGCTGCGCCGCGGCGAACTGGTGGCGCGCGTGTCGGCCCTGCTGCGCCGTGCCTACCCGTCGCAGACCGGCACCGAGCAGCTGCAATTCGGTCCCTATGTCTTCGAGACGCGTCCGGGCCGCCTGTTGAAGGACGGCAGCGTCATCGACGTCACCCAGAAAGAGTTTTATCTGGCCCTGCTGTTCTTCCGCAATATCGGCCGCCCGCTGTCGCGCGCCTATATCCACGAAGCGGTGTGGGTACGCGAAACGGCCGTGCCTTCGCGCACCATGGACACCCACGTCTCGCGCGTGCGCAACAAGCTCAGCCTGCGCCCGGAGAACGGTTTCCGCCTGGTGCCGGTGTACAGCTACGGTTATCGGCTGGAAAAGCTCGGCGCGCAGGCGTAAGCCGGGCAGCTACGCTGCTCGGTGGCGATTGTTGCCCGCTGCAGGATGCACAGGCGATCTGGCCCGGGTGAACAGCCGCGGGGCGTGGCCCCTGCCGCCATGAAACCCTGCGCGCATGAGGGTATAATGGCCGCTACCGTCCCCCTCCTTTTTGCCCCAAGAATGCAACTGCTTGCCGTCGGCCTGAACCACAACACCGCGCCGCTCGCGCTGCGCGAGCAGCTGGCGCTCGGCCCCGAGCAGCTCGGCCGCGCGGTGCAGTCGGCGCGCGAATGGTTCGGCCGCTTCGGCGGCGCCGGCGACCAGCGCGGGGGCGACGAGGCGGCCATCCTCTCCACCTGCAACCGCACCGAACTGTATGCCGCCAGCGGCGTGCCGCAGCCGCTCGACGCCTCGGCCCAGTTCCTCGCCCACTACCACGCCCTGAATTTCGCCGAACTGCGCCCGCACCTGTACATGCTGCCGCAGCACGACGCCGTGCGCCACGCCTTCCGCGTCGCCTCCGGGCTCGATTCGATGGTGCTGGGCGAGCCGCAGATCCTTGGCCAGATGAAGGACGCGGTGCGCACCGCCGAAGAAGCGGGCGGCCTCGGCACCTACCTGCACCAGCTGTTCCAGCGCAGTTTTGCGGTCGCCAAGGAAGTGCGCACCAGCACGGAAATCGGCGCGCACAGCGTGTCGATGGCGGCGGCCTGCGTGCGCCTGTCGCAGCGCATTTTTGACCGTATCTCCGACCAGCACGTGCTCTTCATCGGCGCCGGCGAAATGATCGAACTGTGCGCGGCCCACTTCGCGGCGCAGAACCCGAAATCGATCACGATCGCGAACCGCAGCATGGAGCGCGGCGAATCGCTCGCCACGCGCCTGAACGGCCGCGCGATCCGCCTGGCCGACCTGCCGCAGCAGTTGCACCAGTTCGACATCGTCGTCTCCTGCACCGCCTCGACCCTGCCGCTGATCGGCCTCGGCCTGGTCGAGCGCGCCATCAAGGCACGCCGCCACCGCCCGATCTTCATGGCCGATCTCGCCGTGCCGCGCGATATCGAAGCGGAAGTCGCGCGCCTCGACGACGTCTTCCTCTACACCGTCGACGACCTGGCGCAGGTGGTGCAAACCGGCATGGAAAGCCGGCAAGCCGCCGTGGCCCAGGCCGAAGCCATCATCGAAACCCGTGTCGAATCCTTCATGCACTGGATCGGCGACCGCGCCGTGGTACCCGTCATCCAGGAACTGCACGAGTCGAGCGAGGCGCTGCGCCTGGCCGAACTCGAGCGCGCCCGCCGGCTGCTGGCCAGGGGAGAAGACGTCGATGCCGTGCTCGAGGCCCTGTCGAAGGGCCTGACGGCGAAATTCCTGCACGGCCCGCAGCAGGCGCTGCATCGCGCCCAGGGCGATGAACGCGCACGCCTGGCGAACCTGCTGCCCCAGCTGTTTCGCGGCCGCCGTTAGCGCTTTTATTCTCTTCCCGTTGCGTCCGCGGTGCCGCCACCCGGGCGCGTCCAGGTATCCGTTCACCACTCCGTTACCGAATCTGCCCAGAATAAAACTATGAAACCATCGATGCTGGCCAAGCTGGACCAACTTGCCAACCGCCTGGTCGAACTCGACGAATTGCTGACCCATGAAGGCGCCACCGCCAACATGGACAATTATCGGAAGATGACGAAGGAGCATGCCGAGATCGGCCCGCTGGTCGCCCTCTACCGGCAATACCAGGAAGCCAACGGCGACATCGCCGCCGCCCAGGAGATGCTGGCCGACCCGGAGATGAAGGAATTCGCCCAGGAAGAAATCGAAGCGGCGAAGGCCCGCCTGGCCGCGCTCGACCTTGACCTTCAAAAAATGCTGCTGCCGAAGGATGCGAACGACGAGCGCAATATTTTCCTGGAGATCCGCGCCGGCACCGGCGGCGACGAATCGGCCCTGTTCGCGGGCGACCTGCTGCGCATGTACACCCGCTTTGCCGAACGCAACCGCTGGCAGGTGGAAATGGTGTCGGAGTCGCCCTCGGACCTGGGCGGTTACCGCGAAGTCATCGTGCGCGTAATCGGCAATGGCGTGTATTCGAAACTGAAATTCGAGTCGGGCGGCCACCGCGTGCAGCGGGTGCCGGCTACCGAAACCCAGGGCCGCATCCATACCTCGGCCTGCACGGTGGCGGTGATGCCGGAGGCGGACGAGGTCGAGGACGTCAACATCAACCCGGCCGACCTGCGCATCGACACCTACCGCGCTTCCGGCGCCGGCGGGCAGCACATCAATAAAACCGATTCGGCCGTGCGCCTGACCCACTTGCCGACCGGGATCGTGGTCGAATGCCAGGACGACCGCAGCCAGCACAAGAACAAGGCGCAGGCAATGAAAGTGCTGGCCGCGCGCATCAAGGACGTGCAGCTGCGCGAACAGCAATCGAAAGAGGCGGCCACCCGCAAGAGCCTGATCGGTTCGGGCGACCGCAGCGAACGCATCCGCACTTATAACTTCCCGCAGGGGCGCCTGACGGACCACCGCATCAACCTGACCTTATATAAACTCGACTTCATCATGGATGGCGACCTGGCGGAGCTGACCAATGCCCTGTCGGCAGAGCACCAGGCGGAGTTGCTGGCGGCACTGGGCGATTAAGAACATACTAAGTTGCCAATGTGAAAATGGGACCCGGCGCTTCGCGCTTCATGCGAGAATCGCCCGTCCCTTTTTCTTGTCTGCCCTACGAGAGCCGCACGCATGCCATCTTCCCGCACCGTCCTCCTGATCATTGCCGCGATCAGCTTCGCCCTGATCGGCGCCGCCCTGTACCTGCAGCATGCGCATGACATGCTGCCCTGCCCGCTGTGCGTGCTCCAGCGCTACGCCTTCCTCGGGATCGGCATCGCCGCCCTGGTGGGCGCGCTGAGCAATAAAATCCGCGCGGGCGCCGTGGTGGCGCTGCTGGCGGCGGCCGGCGGGTTCTGGGCAGTCGGCAAGCACCTGTACGTGCTGGCCAATCCCGGCTTCTCCTGCGGCATCGATCCGATGGAAACGATGCTGAACAAGATTCCGACGGCGACCCTGCTGCCCTGGCTGTTCCAGGCGGACGGCCTGTGCGAAAACGCCACCGACGGCGTGCTCGGCCTGTCGATCCCGCAATGGTCGGCCCTCTGGTTCGTACTGCTGACGCTGGCGCTGGTCTGGGTGCTGGTGAAGCAGCGGCGCGCGCGATGAACATCCGTGCTGGCGTCACGGTCGGTGCGCTGCAGGCCGGCCTGCCGCTCGATCCGCTGGAAAACCGCATCCTGCTGTGCCACGCGTTGAACCTGACGCGCATCGGGCTGATCACCCAGTCCGAACGCCAGCTCGACGCGCTCGAGGCGGCTCGGCTGGCCGAGCTGGTGCGGCGCCGCCTGGACGGCGAGCCGATTGCCTACATCGTCGGCCAGCGCGAATTCTTCGGCCTGCCCTTCCAGGTCACGCCCGCGGTACTGATTCCCCGTCCCGACACCGAACTGATCGTTGAACTCGCACTGGATCGCCTGTCGCCGCGCGCGCGCCTGCTCGACATGGGCACCGGCAGTGGCGCCATCGCGGTGGCCGTCGCCCATACCCGGCCGGATGTGCAGGTGACGGCGCTCGACGTCAGCGACGGGGCTCTCGAGGTAGCGCGTGCGAACGCCGCCGCGAATGGCGCCGCCGTGCGTTTCCTGCGCAGCGACTGGTTCACAGCACTCGGCGAGGAGCAGTTCGATGTCGTGGCATCGAATCCGCCCTATATCGCCTCCGGCGACGCCCACCGGCACAAGGCGACCTGCGCTTCGAGCCGGTCGATGCGCTGACCGACCACGCCGATGGCCTGTCCGACCTGCGCACCATCGTCGCCGGCGCCGGCGCGCACCGGTGGCAGGCGGCTGGCTGCTGCTCGAGCATGGCTACGACCAGGCCGAGGCCGTGCGCGCCCTGCTGGCCGCGGCAGGCTATGCCGAAGTGCAGAGCTGGCGCGACCTGGGTGGCATCGAGCGCGTGAGTGGTGGCCGGCGCGCCTAGGATCCGGGGTTGGTAGGGTGGGCGCGGCCGGCGAGGCTCTCGAGCCCACGCGGTATAGGACCGTCGAACATCACAGTCCTGTGCATAGGCGCAGCCCGAAACTCGCCTGATCCCGTAACATCCCCAAGGCCTCCTGGTCGGATAGCCGTACCGCGTGGGCTCAAGAGCCCACCCTACGAACTGCACAGAAAACCCGGTGCGCGGTACGCGGGAGCGCATTGCTACAATGCTTCCTCCCCCACCTCCTCTCGCCCATGCGCCGCTTATTCTCCCTCCTCGTCCTGCTCACCGCCCTGTTCCACGGCCTCGCCCAGGGTGCGCCGGGACAGGCGGCGGCCTTGTTCGAGCGCGACTGGGAATGGCGCCTGCAAACCTTCCCTGAATACGCCACCAGCATCGGCGAGCGGCGCTACAACGACCGCCTGTTTGATACCTCGCCCGCCGCGGCCCGTGCCCGCCGCGAACACATCAAGGCGATGCTCGACGAAGCGCGTGCCATCGAGCGCACCGGCCTGTCGGCGCAGGAACGGCTGTCGCTCGACCTGTTCGTGTTCGACAAGGAGCGCCAGCTGGGCCGCCTGGCCTTCTATCCCTACGACCCGCAGCCGATCACCGCCTGGGACGGCCTGCACGTGCGCCTGCCGCGGCTGGTGGCGCAGATGCCGTTCACAAGCGAAGAGGACTACCGCAACTACATCGCGCGCCTGAACGCGCTGCCGGCGCACGTCGATGGCCTGATCGAGCAGCTGCGCGAAGGGATGCGTAGCGGCTGGACCGCGCCGCAGGCGAGCCTGCAGGCCCTGCCCGAGCTGCTGCGCACGCTGCGCGAGGAGCTGGCCGAGGGTCCCGTGGGCGCGCCGCTGCGGCGCATGCCGGCCGCGATCGACGCCGGCGTGCGCGCCGAACTGCTCGCCGCCGGCAACGCCGCCCTGCGTGACGCTGCCGCGCCGGCGCTGCGCAAACTCGAAGACTTTGTTCGACGCGAGTACGTGCCGGCCGCGCGCACCACGCTGGGCGCATCGAGCCTGCCGGGCGGCGCCGGCTATTACGCCTTGCTGGCGCGCCAGGCGGGCGGCACCGACCTCACCCCGTCCGAGCTGCATGCGCTGGGCCTGAAGGAAGTAGCCCGCATCCGTGCGGCGATGATGGAGGCCATGCGGCGCACCGGCTTTCGCGGCACGCTGGCGCAATTCTCGGTCTTTGCGCGGGGCGACCGGCGCCTGTTCGCGCCCCACGCCGAGGCCCTGCTGGCGCGCTACCGCCGCAGCATCGACCGCAGCCGCGAGCGCCTGCCGCAGCTGTTCGGCACCCTCCCGCGCGAGGAGATCGGCGTCAAGCCGCTCGGCGTGGAAGGCGCCGGCCAGGTCGCCGCCTATTACGAAGCCGGCACGCTGGACCGCAGCGCCGCGCTGGTGGTCAACACGGCGCGTCCCGGCAGTCATCCGCTGTGGGAAGTCGAGACCCCGGCGCTGCACGAAGCGCTGCCCGGCCACCACCTGCAGGTGGCGCGCGCCCACGCCCTGCGCGAGCTGCCGGCCTTCCGCCGCCATGCACGGGACGACGCCTTCGGCGAAGGCTGGGCCACCTATGCCGAGAGCCTGGGCCCGGAACTGGGCCTGCTGCGCGATCCGTTCTCCTGGTTCGGCTACCTGAACGACGACATGCTGCGCGCCGCCCGGCTGGTGATCGATACCGGCATCCACGCGTTCGGCTGGTCGCGCCGCCAGGCCATCGATTACCTGAACGGAAACACGGCCAATGCGCTCCTCGACAACGAGGTCGAGGTCGACCGCTACATCGCCCAGCCGGCCCAGGCGCTGAGCTACAAGAGCGGCCAGCTGCGCATCCGCGCGCTGCGCGAAAAGGCTGCGGCGGCACTGGGACCGCGTTTCGACCTGCGCCGTTTCCACGACGCGCTGCTGGACAAGGGCGCGTTACCGCTGCCGCTGCTGGAACGCGAGATGGATGCGTGGCTGGCCGGGGAGTTGGCGCCTGCGCCTGCCACCCAGCCGGCCGAAACGGACAAGCCAGCCGCGGCACCGGCTACCGCGTCGGCTACCGCCCCGGTTACCGCGCCCGCCGCGGCACCGGCGAAAGCGCCAGCCACCGCGCCGCGCTCCGTCACTCCCCCTTCCCGCTCCAGCAGCCCCGCCGCAGCCCGATTGAGGCGCCTCGGAACGTCCAGGTTCGGCCCGGATGAGGCCGGGCGGAAATCGACCGGCCGCCGACGCGTACGTCGGATTTCGGTTAATCTCTGCACCACGCTATTGGCAGGAAAAGAAAGGAAACACCCGTGTCGAACCAACTGACCCGCCGCCTGGCCCTGCTGGAAGACGATGCCCACCGCGGCCTGCTCGGCCAGGGTCTGCGCGGCATCGAACGCGAGACGCTGCGCATCGACCCGCAAGGCCAACTGGCGCGCACGCCTCATCCGGTCCAGCTCGGCGCGGCATTGACCCACCCGCAGATCACCACCGACTACGCCGAGGCGCTGCTCGAATTCATCACCCCGGCCGAGCACGACATCGGCCTGGCCCTGCACCGACTCGATGCGGTCCACCGTTTCGCCTACGCCAAGCTGGGCGACGAAATGCTGTGGAGCTCGTCGATGCCGGGCGAATTGCCGCTTGACGAAGAGATCGAGATCGCCTGGTACGGCAAGTCGAACATCGGCATGCTGAAACACGTCTACCGCCGCGGCCTGGCGCTGCGCTACGGCAAGGCAATGCAGTGCATCGCCGGCATCCACTACAATTATTCGCTACCGGAAAAGCTGTGGGAAATCATCCGCGCCAACGACGGCGTGACCGAAGAGCGGCGCAATGCGCTGCGCGATTTCCAGTCCGAGAGCTACATCGCCACGATCCGTAACTTCCGCCGCTATGCCTGGCTGCTGATGTACCTGTTCGGCGCTTCGCCGGCGCTGACGACCAGTTTCCTGCGCGGCCGTCCGCACACGCTCGAGACCCTGTCGGAAGACACCCTGTACCTGCCCTATGCCACCAGCCTGCGCATGAGCGACCTGGGTTACCAGAACGATGCCCAGTCCGGCCTGCGTCCGCACGAGAACAGCCTGGAAAGCTATGTGACGAGCCTGATGGATGCCGTCAACCGTCCTTACGAACCCTACCAGGCGCTCGGCACCAAGCGCGATGGCGAGTGGATCCAGCTGTCGACCAACGTGCTGCAGATCGAGAACGAATACTATTCGACCATCCGCCCGAAGCGCGTGATCCGCACCGGCGAGCGCCCGGTGCAGGCGCTGTGCAACCGCGGCGTGCAGTACATCGAAGTGCGCTGCCTCGACGTCGACCCGTTCGAGCCGATCGGCATCGGCATCGAGACGGGCCGCTTCCTCGACGCCTTTTTACTGTTCTGCGCGCTCGAAGAGAGCCCGCTGCTCAGCGCCGCCGAAGGCCAGATCCATGCGCGCAATTTCGCCCGCACCGTGAAGGAAGGCCGCAAGCCGGGCCTGACCCTGACGCGCGACGGCCTCGAGGTCCCGCTGCGCGAATGGGCGGATGAACTGATCGAACGCATCCGCCCGGTCGCACGCCTGCTCGACGAGGAGCACAACGAAGCGGGCGTGCACGAGGCGTCGCTGGCGCAGCAGAAGGCGAAGATCGCCGATCCCGATAAAACGCCGTCGGCCCGTGTGCTGGCCGAAGTGCGCGCCCTCGGCTCGGCCGCCGCCTTCGGCCTGCGCCAGAGCCGGCTGCATGCGGCCTATTTCCGCGAAAGCCCCTTGATGCCGGCCGAGGAAGCGGTGTTCGCCGAGATGGCCGCAGCCTCGCTGGCCGAGCAGGCCATCGTCGAGCAGCAGGATACCGGCAGCTTCGACGATTTCGTCGCCGCGTACAACAGCAGTACCTTGTGCGGCGACCACTAAGAACCTGTCCCAGTAGGGAGGGGGAAGTTGATGACGATGCATGGCAAGCAGAGGCAAGGCGCGAGAAGGCCGCATGGCGAGCCATGCAACGACGAGCAACGCAGCATCTGCTTGTCAGGCGCGTCAGCAACGACTCATCCCCTACTGGGATAGGTTCTTAGGACATCGCCCGCCGCGGGGAAGCCTTGCTCACCTTTTATAACGAACACCATGCCCAGCACGGGGCGCGGCAGGTCTTCCTCGGCGGCGAGCTGGTGCCAGGTGGCGAGCAGCCCGAGCGGGTCGCGCTGGTGCTGCGCGAACTGCAGCGGCGCGGCCTGGGCGACATCGTTACCCCGCATCGCGCGCCGCTGGTCTCGCTCGAGCGCATCCACACGCCGCGCTACCTGCATTTCCTGCGCAGCGCACGGAACGAATGGTGCGCGCGCGGCGCTGGCCATGCGGGCCGCGCCGCCTTCGCCGCATGCCTGCCGGCGCGCATGCGCTCCGACATCGAGCCGGAAGACTTCAACGCACGCCTCGGCCTGTATTCGACCGATACCTTGAGCCCGCTGACCGCCGGCACTGGAATGCCGCCAAGACCGGCGCCGACTGCGCCATCAATGCGGCGCACGCGCTGCGTCTGGGCGAGCGCGGCAGCTTCGCGCTGACCCGTCCGCCCGGCCACCACGCCGGCGCCGACTTTTGCGGCGGTGCCTGCTACCTGAACAACGCGGCGCTGGCCGCCCAGCACCTGCTCGACGATGGCCTCAAACGCGTCGCCATCCTCGACCTCGACCAGCACCACGGCAGTGGCACGCAAAGTATCTTCTATGGCCGCAACGACGTGCTGTTCGTCTCGCTCCACGCCGACCCAGGCCATGCCTACCCGTTCTACCTGGGTCATGCCGACGAAACCGGCAGCGGCGACGGCAGCGGCTACAACATGAACCTGCCCTTGCCGCCCGGCGCTTCCAGCGCGCAGTGGTTCGCCGCGCTGGAAACGGCCTGCATCAAGCTCGGCATGTTCGCACCGGAAGCGCTGGTCGTCTCGCTCGGCGTCGGCACGATGGCCCATGGCCTGCCGTCGGCCCCGTCGGGTGACAATGCGAACGCGACCGTGACCGCGAACGCGGGCGCGAACGCGAACGCGGCCATCGCCCTGCAGGGCAGCGACTATCTGCGCATCGGCGAACGGCTCTCCTGGCTCGGCCTGCCGACCGTCTTCGTCTTTGAAGGCGGCACGGCCAACGCTGAACTGGGCATCAACACGGTCAACGTGCTCGAAGGTTTCGAGACGGCGGCCTGACTCTACTCATCATGAAAAAAACACCTTCGATCGAATGGCAGTGGTGCAGCTTCGCCGACCTCTCCGGCGCGCAGCTGTATGAAGTGCTGGCCCAGCGCCAGCAAGTGTTCATCCTCGAACAGCAATGCCTGTACCCGGACATCGACGGCTACGACCTCGATGCGCACCACCTGCTGGGCTGGCGCGACATCGGCGGACGGCGCGTGCTGGTCGCCTACCTGCGCTGCCTGGCGCCGGGCGCGAAATACACGGAAATGTCGCTGGGACGGGTGCTGACGACGAACGACGCGCGCGGCAGCGGCGCCGGACGCGAACTGCTGGCGCACGGCATCCAGTACGCCGAGCAGCTGCATCCGGGCCACCGCATCCGCATCGGCGCCCAGCAGTACCTGGAAGCGTTTTACCAGAGCTTCGGCTTCGAGACCGTCTCTGCGCCCTACGACGAAGACGGCATCATGCATATCGATATGCTGCGTTGACGCTTATTTCAGCAGCCCCGCCTTGGTCGGGTCCGGCATCTTCCAGGCGACGACGAAGGCGAGCGCGCACATGATGCTCACGTACCAGTAAAAGTCGGTCTCCATGCCGCCCTGCTTGAACCATAGTGCCACGTATTCGGCCGAGCCGCCGAACACCGCGTTGGCCACCGCATAGGACAGGCCGACGCCGAGGGCGCGCACTTCGACCGGGAACATCTCGGCCTTGATCAGGCCGCCGATCGAGCTGTACAGGCTGACGATGGTCAGCGCGCACACGATCATGACCCCGGCCATGAAAGGGCTGTCGACGCGCGCCAGCGCGCTCATGATCGGTACCGTGAAAATCGCGGCCAGCGCGCCGAACCACATCATCGAGGTACGGCGGCCGATGCGGTCGGACAGCGCGCCGAACACCGGCTGCAGCGCCATGTAGACGAGCAGCGCGCCCGTCATCACGGCGCTGGCCGTCTTGGCGCTCATGCCGGCCGTGTTGACCAGGTATTTCTGCATGTAGGTGGTGAAGGTATAAAAGATCAATGAGCCGCCGGCAGTAAAGCCGAGCACGGTGATGAAGGCGCGCCGATGGTGCTTCAACAGCGCCGCGACGCTGCCCGCTTCCTTGCTCTGGCGCTCGGCCGCGTTGGTCGTCTCGGCCAGCGAGCGGCGCAGGTAGAGCGAGACCAGCGCCGCGCAGGCGCCGAGCACGAAGGGAATGCGCCAGCCCCAGGCCTTCAGTTCCGCTTCCGTGAACAGCTGCTGCAGGATCACCAGCACCAGCAGGGCCAGCAGCTGGCCGCCGATCAGGGTGACGTACTGGAACGAGGCGAAGAAGCCGCGCCGGCCGGGTTCCGCCACCTCGCTCATGTAGGTGGCGCTGGTGCCATATTCTCCGCCCACCGACAGGCCCTGGAACAGGCGCGCCAGCAGCAGCAGGGCCGGCGCCGCCGTACCGATCTGCGCATAGGTCGGCAGCACCGCGATCATCAACGAGCCGCCGCACATCATGAGCACCGAGATCATCATCGCGTTGCGGCGGCCATAACGGTCGGCGACGCGCCCGAACAGCCAGCCGCCGACCGGCCGCATCAGGAAGCCGGCTGCGAAGATGCCGGCCGTGTTCAGCAACTGGGTCGTCGGGTTACCGGATGGGAAGAAAGCCGAGGAAAAGTACAGGGCGCAAAACGAATAGATATAAAAATCGAACCACTCGACCAGGTTGCCTGAGGAGGCGCCGACGATCGCATAGATACGCTGGCGCGGGGTCAGTTGCTGGATGTCGTTCGGGGTAAGGTGTTCCGCCATGCTGGTGCTCCATTCTTACTCGATTGGGCAACCCGTGGCGGTCGCCCCTTGTGCCATCCTACACAAGGGACGTACAGGGCCGCGCGCCCTAGGGTTTGACAAACGACAATGCCGCGTTGCCGGTAGCGGTGCCGCGCCAGCAGCAAGGGCGCCAGGCCGGCCAGCCAGAGCGCGGCCGGAGCCGGTTCCGGCACCGCCGGGATCGGATCGAGGCGCACCGCGCGGCAATCACCCATTTCGGTACAGGCATAGGCGGCGATCTGGCCGGCGTCGTTGATGCCGACGGCATCGAGCACGCTCCACAGGCCGGGGCGCTCGACGATGCTGTTCAGGTCGATCATGAAGCCGTCCCGGTAGAGGAAGGCGCTGGAGAAATCGAGGCCGGGAATGTCGCCCGCATAGGTGGAGTAGCCCACCACCATGTCGGCCGCGTTCAGGGCACGCGCCTCGGTGAGCTCGCCGCCGAGCGAACCGATGTCGCGCATGAAACCGTCGCGGTAAAGAAAAGCATGCTGGACGTCGTCGTCGATGAAACTGGTGCCGGCGATGTGGCCGACGTCGTTGATGGCGGCCGCCGCGCTGGAAGGGCCGCCCAGCGTGCCGAGGTCGCGCATGGCGCCGCCTTCGTAGAGAAAAAGCGCGGTAGGCGCTGAAACCGGCGAGGAAGGACGAGCCGACCACGGCGCCGGCATTGTTGATGCCGGTGGCACGCGCGGAATTCGCGCCCGGGTTGCCGATATCGCGCGCGACGCCCCCGCTGTAGAGGAAAGCATGGTTTTCGCCGTCGGCATCGACCCGGTGCCGGCTACCTGTCCGGACCCGTTGACGCCGGCGCCATAGCTGCCGACGCCGAGCTGGCCGATGTCGCTCAGTAGACCGTCACGGTACAGGAAAGCCGCGCTGCTGCCGTCGGCGCGGTCGGCGGCGCCGGTGACGAGCCCATTGACGGCAATGCCCGGGGCCGTGCTGGATGGACCGCCCAGGGTACCGAGGTCAAGCACCGAGGTGCCGTCCCAGACGATGGCACGGCCATTTGACTGGCCGGCAATGCGGCCGGCGGCATCGATGCCCGCGGGCGCCGAATTGTCGGGACCGAACACGATGGTGTAGCCCTGCGCGCACACGGCGGCGGGCATGCAGGCCAGCAGCAGGAACAGACACTGCTTCAGCAACTGCGATACACGGCGCGCCGCGGAGTGTGAAAAGGTCGTAAACGGCGCCAGCACGCGTGAATGGTTGCGCAGCGACATGATGCCCCCGGGAGCGTTGACGGAATCCCAAGGATGTCGGAAACGCCACGGCCTCCCTCTGCGCCAGCGCAGGCGTGCGCCAGATGGCGCCGCTGCGCTTGCTCGACCTTGCTTACTCGACCTTCGTCAGTTCGACGTCGAACACGAGGCCGCTATTTGGTGGAATCGGGCCGCGGCCGCCGCTGCCGTAGGCAAGGCTGGCCGGGATCAACAGGGTGCGCTTGCCGCCGACGCGCATGCCTGGCAAACCCTGCTCCCAACCGGCGATGACTTGCCCCTGGCCCAGCGTGAAAGCAAAGCTGCTGCTCTCGAACTGGGTTCCCTTATGGTCGGCCGCGGTGGCGCTGTAGAGCCAGCCGGTGTAGTTGACGGTGACCCTGCGGCCGCTGGCGGCAGTGGCACCGGTGCCGGTGACGGTATCGGTCATGCTCAGCGCGGCCGGGCTGCTGACCGCCACGGGCGGCGCGCTGGTGTCACCGCCGCCACCGCCGCAGGCGGTAAGGGTCAGTGCGGCGGCGCAGGCGAGCGCGGTCAAGGAAGAGGTAAAGCGCATTGCGAAGCTCCTGGCTAAGTGGAGTGTCTAAAGGAAACACTTTACCTTAGCGGAGTCCCAGCTGGCCATCTGTCCGTTTTTTGTAGCCGATTTGTATCAGATTTCGACTTGGGTGCCGAGTTCGATGACGCGGTTGGTCGGGATCTGGTAGTAGTCGGCCGCGCCGCGCGCGTTGCGCGACATGGTCACGAACAGGTGCTCGCGCCAGGGTGCCATGCCCCGGCCCGGCGTCGAGATCACGGTCTGGCGGGCGATGAAGAACGAGGTTTCCATCATCTCGAAGGGCAGGCCCAGGGTTGCGCATTGCGCCATGATGCCCGGGATATGGGGCTCGTCCTTGAAACCATAGTGCACGTTCAACTGGTAGCAGTTATGGCCCAGCTCGACGACCTGCACTTGCTCGGCCGGCAGTACCCAGGGTTCTTCCCGGATGTGCACGGTGAGAAAAACGACGCGTTCGTGCAGCACCTTGTTGTGCGACAGGTTGTGCAGCAGTGCATGCGGCACGCCATCGCTTTCACCGCGCAGGAAAATGGCGGTGCCCGGCACCCGCGTCGGCGGTGCCACGAACAGCGACTGCAGGAAGGCGTCGAGCGGGATCGCATGCTTTTCCAGGTTCTCGAACACGAGTTCGCGGCCGCGCTTCCAGGTCAGCATGCCAGTCAGCAAGATTGCACCGAGCAATAAAGGGAACCAGCCGCCGTGGAACAGCTTCAGCGTGCTGGCCGAGAACAGGGCGATATCCATCAACATGAAAAAGCCGGTGGCGCCCAGGCACACGACCAGCGGCAGCTTCCAGCGGTAGCGCGTGACGAAGAAGGTCAGCAAAGTGGTAGCGAACATGGTAGCGGTGACGGCGATACCGTAGGCGCCCGCCAGACTTTCCGAATTGCCGAAGCCGATCACGGCGATCAATACCACGATCAATTGCAGCCAGTTCACGGCCGGGATATAGATCTGGCCGATCTCGCTTTCCGAGGTGTGCAGGATGCGCATGCGCGGCAGCAGGCCAAGCATGATCGCCTGTTTCGTCATCGAATAGGTGCCGGAAATCGTCGCCTGCGACGCGATCACGGCCGCCATGGTCGACAGCACGACCAGTGGATACACGCTCCAGGTCCCCAGCTGGTGGAAGAAGGGGTTATCGATCGCGCTCGGGTCGGTGATCAGGAGACTGCCCTGGCCCAGGTAGTTCAGCGCCAGGGCCGGAAACACGATCAGGAACCAGGCGAAGCGGATCGGTTTCTTGCCGAAGTGGCCCATGTCGGCATACAGCGCTTCGGCCCCGGTCAGGGCCAGCACGACGGCGCCCAGCGCGACAAAGGCGATGAACTGGTTTTCCGCAACGAAGCGCGCCGCGTGCAGCGGATTGAGGGCGCCAAGGATCTCGGGTGCCTTGGCAATATTGATCACACCCATGATCGCCAGCGTCGCGAACCACAGGATCATGACCGGACCGAACCAGCGTCCAATACCCGCCGTGCCGTGGCGCTGCAGGCTGTACAGGCCGACCAGCACGATCACCGCCAGCGGCACGACATAGTGCGACAACGCCGGGGTCGCCACCTCCAGGCCTTCGATCGCGCTCAGGACCGAAATGGCCGGGGTAATCACGCTGTCGCCATAGAACATGGTGGCGCCGAACACGCCGACCACCATCAGCGGATAGTACCAGCGCGACGCGCGGGTCACGGAATTGAGGGCCAGCGCCATCAGCGCCATGATGCCGCCCTCGCCGCGGTTATCGGCGCGCAGCACCAGCGTGACGTATTTCAGCGAAACGATCAGGGTCAGTCCCCAGAAGATCAGGGAAATGATGCCGAGCAGGTTGGAGGTGGTGAGCGCGAGGCCGTGGGTCGGGTCGAAGATGGTCTTGAGGGTGTACAGCGGACTGGTACCGATATCGCCGTAGACGATGCCAACGGCAGCCAGCGTCAATGCCGCCAGGCTGCTTTTGTTATTTTGCGACGTCAAGATTGCACCATATTGTTGTTCTGGTGCGGCGCACCATAAAATAACGACAAGAAAATTGCAAGCAGTATTCTAAGGTGTGGAAGGGGGCGGGGGAGAATGTTGCGAGTTTGCCCGAACAGGGCTCGGCCGGTCGCGCGTTAGCGCCCGCTGCGGCCAAAACAGGGGGTGTCCGGCAAGGCAGGGCCAATTCGATGATAATGATCGGCTAGCAACCCGTCCTCTCCTCTTCCATGCGTACCGGCATCGTTTCCGCCGCCCTGGCCTTCCTGTGCTGGGGTTTGTTTCCCGTTTATTTCCACGCCATCGGCGAAGTGCCGCCGTTGCAGATCCTCGCGCACCGCATGCTGTGGTCGCTGATCTTCCTGATGATCGTACTGGCCGTGCGGCGCCAGTGGCGTTGGCTCGAGCAGGTGCGCCAGCCGCGCGTGTTCTGGAGTTTCGTCGCGTCCGCCTTGCTGCTCAGCATTAACTGGCTGATCTATATCTGGGCGGTCAACAATGGCCACGTGATCGAAGCCAGCCTCGGCTACTTCATCAATCCGCTGGTCAACATCATGCTGGGCTATCTGATCCTGAAGGAACGCCTGCGCCCGGTGCAGTGGATGGCGATCACCATCGCCGCGCTTGGCGTTGCCTGGCTGACCTGGCAAACCGGCAGCGTGCCCTGGATCGCGCTATTCCTGGCGGCTTCCTTCGGCGGCTATGGCTTGCTGCGCAAGACGGCGGCGCTCGGCGCCCTGGAAGGCCTGTCGTTCGAGACGATGGTGCTGTTCCCGATCGCCGCGGCCTATGTCGTCTGGCTGACTTACCAGGGCGACAACGCGTTCCTGAATACGCCTTCCGACACGACCCGCCTGCTGCTGGTCGCCGCCGGCCCGATCACGGCGATCCCGCTGCTGCTGTTCGCCAGCGGCGCGCGCCAGATTCCGCTGTCGATCCTCGGCCTGCTGCAATACCTGTCGCCGACCATCCAGTTCCTGCTGGGCGTGATGCTGTTCAAGGAGGCCTTCACGGCCGACCGCCTGGTGGGTTTCGTGCTGATCTGGGCGGCACTGCTGTTGTTTGCTGGCGAGGGCTTGTGGCGCAGCCGGCAAGCGCCGGCCTCCGCACCTGCCCCGAAAGTTTCATGATTTCATAGTCAATAAAGGGGTGCCCGCGGGCGCCCTTCTATCGTATCCTGTGCACCTTGATTTTCTACTGACACCATAATGGCCAATTACGTCTATACCATGAATCGCGTGGGCAAAATCGTCCCGCCGAAACGCCAGATCCTGAAGGATATTTCGCTGTCGTTCTTCCCGGGAGCGAAGATCGGCGTGCTGGGCCTGAACGGCTCCGGCAAGTCGACCCTGCTCAAAATCATGGCCGGCATCGACACCGACATCCAGGGCGAAGCGCGCCCGATGCCGGGCCTGAACATCGGCTACCTGCCGCAGGAACCGCAGCTCGACCCGGAAAAGACGGTCCGCCAGGAAGTCGAATCGGGCCTGGGCGAAGCCTTCGAGGCGCAGGCGAAGCTGGAAGCCGTCTACGCCGCGTATGCGGAAGAAGACGCCGACTTCGATGCACTGGCGAAGGAACAGGAACGCCTGGAAGCGATCATTTCGTCCTCCGACGGCGGCAACCTGAACCTGCAACTGGAAATGGCCGCCGACGCCCTGCGCCTGCCACCCTGGGACGCGAAGATCGCCGTGCTGTCCGGTGGCGAAAAGCGCCGTGTGGCGCTGTGCAAATTGCTGCTGTCGAAACCCGACATGCTGCTGCTCGACGAACCCACTAACCACCTGGACGCCGAATCGGTCGAGTGGCTGGAGCAGTTCCTGCTGCGCTTCCCGGGCACCGTGGTCGGCATCACCCACGACCGCTACTTCCTCGACAATGCCGCCGAGTGGATCCTGGAACTGGACCGCGGTTCAGGCATTCCATGGAAGGGTAATTACTCTTCCTGGCTGGACCAGAAGCAGGCACGTTTAAAACAGGAAGAAGCGACCGAATCGGCACGCCAGAAAGCGCTGCAGAAGGAACTCGAATGGTCACGCCAGAATCCGAAGGCACGGCAAGCCAAGTCGAAGGCCCGCCTGGCGCGCTTCAACGAACTGTCCGAATACGAATACCAGAAGCGCAACGAGACGCAAGAGATCTTCATTCCCGTGTCCGAGCGCCTGGGCAACGAAGTCATCGAGTTCAAGAACGTCTCGAAAGCCTTCGGCGACCGCCTCTTGATCGACAACCTGTCGTTCACGGTGCCGCCAGGCGCGATCGTTGGCATCATCGGCCCGAACGGTGCCGGTAAATCGACCCTGTTCAAGATGATTGCCGGTAAAGAGCAGCCGGACAGCGGCGAAGTCGTGATCGGCAAGACTGCGAAGGTCTCGCTGGTCGACCAGCACCGCGACGAACTGGCCAACAACAAGACCGTGTTCGAAGACGTCACCGGCGGTGCCGACATGCTGTCGGTCGGCCGTTTCGAAATGCCGTCGCGCGCTTATCTCGGCCGCTTCAACTTCAAGGGTTCGGACCAGCAAAAGGTCGTCGGCAACCTGTCCGGTGGCGAACGCGGCCGCCTGCACCTCGCGAAGACCCTGCTGCAAGGCGGCAACGTCCTGCTGCTGGACGAACCGTCGAACGACCTCGACGTGGAAACCCTGCGCGCGCTGGAAGACGCCCTGCTGGAATTTGCCGGCAGCGTGATGGTGATCTCGCACGATCGCTGGTTCCTCGACCGTATCGCCACCCACATCCTGGCCTTCGAAGGCAACTCGCAAGTGACCTTCTTCGATGGTAATTACCAGGAATACGAAGCGGACAAGAAGAAGCGCCTCGGTGAAGAAGGTGCCAAGCCGAAGCGGATTCGCTACAAGCCACTGACGACCTGATCGTCTTGCTGCCGGAAACCGGCATCATCCCTGCATAAAGCCCGGCATTGCCGGGCTTTTTCGCTTTTTTACTGGCGGCAATGGAACGCGGGCTTGTCGAGGTGGTGTGTAAAATCGATCACTGATGAGGCTAATAGTTCCCGCCTCCCATTTGCGCCAATCGGCATGGCGACCATCATCGATTGGCACACTTTACCCATGACAGACTACCGCGACAACCGGGTCCCCGGCGGGACCTTTTTCTTCACGGTTCGCCTGCTGGACCGTGGCAGCACCCTGTTGACCGACCATATCTCCGCCTTCGGCGAGGCGATCCGCCAGGCGCGTGTCCGCAAACCTTTCCATGTCGATGGCTGGGTGGTATTGCCCGACCATGCCCATGCGATGTGGACACTGCCCCCGGGCGACCATGATTGCTCGAGCCGCTGGCGCGCCGTGAAAATCGCGTTCTCGAAGGCACTGCGCAAATCGCTGGTGGCGGCCACGCCGGATGGCGCGATCTGGGCACGCCAGTACCAGGAATTCCGGGTCAGCGACGACGCCGAATATGCGGCACTGATCGACTACATGCACAGCAATCCCGTGCGCCACGGCCTGTGCCCGCGTGCCTGCGACTGGCCGTGGTCGTCGGTGCACCGCTTCATTTCGGCAGGATTGAGCGTGGCGAGGGAAGACAGCGCGCTGGTGCTGCCGCCGTGGGCGCGGGTGCGGCCGGGTGGAATGGGTGCCGCGCCGGCGCTTTGAGCGCAACTATCGCGAACTTGCCTCTCCGTGCGGCTGGCTTGAGAGGCGCCGTCTCGATAACGCTGCCGATCCTGGGTCACCAAGCTGCAAAAGAAAAAGGGCCCGCAGGCCCTTTTTCGTTACGTGATCGAGGAATTGATCAGAAGCTGTATTTCGCGCCGATGGTCAGGACGTCAGGCTTGGCACCGAAGTCCTTCTTCTTGCCATAGCGCTCGTACTCGGCGAGGAGCGACACCTGCTGGTTCAGGTTGTACTGCACGCCAACGCCGGCATACACGCCGTTATCGCTTTCGCTGCCCGACAGGCCCAGGCTGTTCTCGCGCAGCTTGGCCTTGGTGTGGGTTACGCCCAGCTTGCCATAGACCGAAGCCTGTTCGTTGATCGGCATGGTGGCCTTGCCGGCCAGGTAGGTGCCGTAGCCTTCAGACTCGACGGTGCCGCCCACGCCGTTCACACTGTAGTTGGCATGCGATTTGCGGAAGTCGGTGTAGCCGGCTTCGACGCCGAAGGTCTGGTTCAGCTCGACGCCGCCGAACAGTTTTCCCGATGCCTTGTAGCCATCGCTGTCGACATCGACGCCGGAAATACGGTAGTCGTGGTCAGCGCTGGCCACGCCGACACCAACGTAAGCACGTGGGGAAGTGGTGCTCTGGGCCTGGGCGGCGGTCATGACGGCGGTACTTGCGATCAGTGCAAAGATGAGCTTTTTCATGCGAAATCCTTTTCAACGTTTATTGACTGGCTCGCCATTCCTTGTGAATCGCGATGGGTTCACGATAGCACTGTCAAAACGCCAACGGCAGTCCGGATTTCGTAAGAACCGTAAGCAAATGTAACATAAATGACTTACGGTTCAGTTATTTTGCATACATATGCATGCATGAAGCCGGCTAATTACACGATGTAGCGAAAGGTTAGATTGACCCGCTCTCCCATGGGGCGAGTCGACTTGTGGATGCCATGGACCCAGTGCTGCTGGGTTTGGCCACGCATGAGCAGGAGGCTGCCGTCGTGCAGATCGAGCGGAAGCGAGCGTTTGTTGCGTTTATGCCGCAGTATGAAGCGGCGTGAAGCGCCGAAACTCAGGGAAGCGATGATGGGGTCCGGACCCAGCTCCGGCTCGTCGTCGCTGTGCATGCCCATGCTGTCGCGCTCGTTACGATAGCGGTTCAGCAGCACGCTGTTGAAGCGGTGGCCGCACACGTCCTGCACCGCGTCGCGGATCGTCGCCAGCAAGGGCGTCCATGGCAAGGGCTCCAGGCGCAGGCCGGAATAGGTGTAACTGGCGTCCCCATACCAGGCCACCAGGCGCGGCTGCAAGTGCTGCTTGCCGTAGACGAACACCGACTCGGCGCGCCAGGGCGTCTCGGCGATCAGGCGCGCCAGCACTTCGGCGTTGGTGTACGGCAGCGGCAGCTGCGCCAGCCAGGCCAGTTCGCCGTCTTCGATCGGAATCGGCGTCAAGCTATCAGGAGAAGCAAACAGGTCCATGGAGGAAGAGAAGGTTTATCATGGGGGCAATCCGCGAAGAGGAATTGTCGCATGAAGAAACGAGCCTTCCGGGCGCCGCACTGGCCGCCTCCGCCCTGCCCGTCGGCCTGCCCGCCGCTGCCGCCGTGACACGCAGCGCCGGCCCCGCCCTGTTGACGATCACCGGCGCCATCACGCGGCCGAACCGGGGCGCGCTCGATCCGGCGCTGGACCAGATGATGGCCAAGCACAAGCTGGCGTTTACCAGCGCCCATGCGCTCGACTTTGCCAGCCTGCTGCGCCTGCCTGCGCACAGCATCCATCCGACCCTCGAATACGACGGCAAAGCGCACGCTTTGCGCGGGCCGCTGCTGCTGGACGTGCTGGCACTGGCCGGTGCCACAATGAAAAGCACGACGCGTCTGACCCTGCGTGCGGTGGATGGCTATGCGGCGGCTATTGGCGCCGAGGAAGCCCATGCGTGGCGCTTCATCGTTGCTACCCACCTCGATGGGCAGCCGATGGCGCTGGGAGGATTGGGGCCGCTATGGGCGGTGTTCGATGCCGGCCACGTGCCGGAAACAGCGTCACTGCCGCTGGCACAGCGATTCGGCTCCTGTCCCTGGGCGCTGTATCACATCGACGTACAGAACTGAACGGCGTCTTCGCGCATGTGCGTGGCACAGGACACACCCTGGCCAGGCCGATGCCAGCCTGCCCTGCGGCAGGCCAGCGCTCGCTTATTCAGGCGTAGGCTTCCGCCATGCTCATCACGCGTGGCGTGACGGCAATGTCGAGGCTGCCGAACAGGCCGTCGATCGCGGCCAGGTTGGCGCTGCATTCCTCGGCCTTCCACCCCTTGAAGATGTCGGTGCCGTCTTTTTCGAAATGCAGGTCGAGCACGCGGCCGCGGTCGCTGTGCGTATAGTTTTTCTGATACGTGCCCTTGAAACCCAGCTCGGCCAGCGCGGCCAGCACCGACTGCGGTGGATTGTCCGGATCAGTGGCGAGATACACGCCAAAGGTTTTGCCGGGCGGCTTGGCCGCGACATCGACTTCATAAATGCCCGGGGCCTTGGTCACCGCGGTGCTCTTCAAAAACAGCATGCTGCCTCCCACATCGAAACCGGCCGGGCGCGACGCGCACCAGTCACCGGCGTGATGTATCCGAGAAGCAAGCTTATTTCCCTTCGGGAACTTTGTCGATTGCTGGATGCAGTAAACTAGCTCTAATGCATCAATAAACCAACGACAGTGCCGCAAATAAGCAACGCACTTGCCACCATGCCAAGCACAAAACCGGTTTCGCGGCGCGCCGGGTCGCGGTAATAGCCCAGCGCATACAGTACGCGGCCGAGGCACCACAGCAGTCCACCGGCGGCTGCCCACAGGTCGCCCAGGTACCAGGCGCACAGCCACAGGGGTACTAAGACCAGGGGCAACTGCTCCAGGGTATTTGCCTGTACCCGCTGCGCGCTCTGGAAAGGCAGCGGCCCGTCCATCGATGGCGCCAATACCTTGTGGCGCACGCGCGCCAGGCCGGCCATCACGCCGGTCCAGAAATACACGCCAAGGGCGGCCAGGCTGGCCCACGCTGTCCAAACCATTTCAACTCCAGGAAAAAAAGAAAACGGATAAAGCCGGTGGGCGCGCCTCAGGCCTCGCCACGGCGCTTGCGTGCGGCCAGCAGGGTCGTGGCGTCAACCAGGGCATCGTAGAGCTGCGCGGTTGGGGCATCCCAGGCGGCCAGCGCTTCGTGCTGGCGCGCCACGGTGGCAAAGTCGCCACGCGCCACCGGACCGCTCAGCGCCGCGGCCGGCCCCGTGCGCAGTACATTGGCCGGGGTTTCGCTCGCCAGCGGTCGTGCCAGTTCGCGTGCCACCTCCTCGGGAATACCCGCTGCGGCATAGGCGCGCAGGGCCGCGTCGAGCACCGTGACCAGGTAGTTCGACGCGAATACCGACGCCGCGTGGTACACGGTCTTGGCAGCGGCATCGATGCCGACGGGGCGCGCGCCGATCGCCTCGAAGGCCGGCCGCAGCAGGTTCAATGCCGCGGCATCGCCCCGATCGATGCCGCACCAGTCCCGGTAAAATCGGCGGCGACCGCAAAGGGGTCGGCGAAACTGCGGATCGGATGCACGCTGGCAACGACGGCACCGGCTGCGCGGGCCGGGGCCAGCTCGGCGGACGACTTGGCGCCGCTGCAGTGGAATACCGTGGCCCCTTGCAGCAATCCGGCCGCGGCCAGTTCGGCGCACAGCGGCGCGATGGCGTCGTCGTTTACTGCCAGCATCCACACCGCTGCCGGACGCAGCTCAGCGCTTCGGGCCGGCACGCGGCCGGCGCCGATGAAGCGCACCGCCTCCTCGGCACTGGTCTGGGAGCGCGTCAGCACGTCCTGGACGGCGAACACGCCGGCATCGGCAAACAGGCGGCCAAGCACGCGGCCGACGTGACCGGCGCCGACGATATTGAGCGCTACCGCCATCAGAACCCGGCGCCGGGCTGGCCCGGTACTGCAGCTCGTCCGGCGTGGAGGCGCGGCCGAGGATGGGATTACGGTGCGGGAAGCGGCCGAAGCGGGCGATCACGCCGCGGTGGCGGTGCGCGTAGTCGAGCATCTCGACAAACCCTTCGTGCTCGCGCGCCAGCTGGCCGAACAGCTCGACCGCGCACTCCTGCATGCGCGCGTCTTCGGCGTGCTCGAAAGGCATGTAGGCAAAGGCGCGGGCCTGTGGCTCGAGCTGGCGATCGGCGCCGCTGTCGACCAGCTGGCGCGCGGCCGCCAGCGCCAGCGTGTCGCCGGCAAAGGCCAGCGGCGTGTCGCGGTGGGCGTTGCGGGTGAACTGGTCGAGCACCGGGATGCGCGCCAGCCTGCCTTCCGGCCCTTCCAGGTCCCATTCGCGCAGGCCGCCGGCGACCGCCTGGGCGATCAGGGCGCCGAAACGCCCGGCCACAACTGCGTCGAAGGCGGGATCCTTGCGAAACCATTCAGGGCGCGCCTTGCCGTAGCCCGGATCGGAGCGCGGCAGGAACCAGAAATCGAGTACGTCCTGAGCCAGCATGGTGGTCTTTCCTCTTGTTGTATGGAGATCGGTAGGTCAGTTACGGGCATGCGAGAGCTGGAAGCCCTCGACGCCTTCGGAGGCCGCCAGCTCGGCCGCCAGTTCGGTCAGCGTGGCGCGGTTGTGGCGCGACATGGCGACGGCGACGAAACGCCACTCCCCGGCGTCCGTTGGCGCTGGAAATCGTCAGCGAGCTGCCGGCGATCTGGTAGCCGCGCTCGAGCGCGGCCTCGCGCAGCGCATCCTCGCGCGGCAGGAAGGCTTCGCGAAAGCGCAGCGTGACGGCCACCGCGCGGCGCGAGGGCAGGAAAGCCTCGACCTTGTTCAGGTAAATCATGATCATGGCCGAGAAGAAGGCCAGGCCCATCGCGGCCAGATAAAAGCCGACGCCGACCAGGATGCCGATCACCGACGAACTCCAGATCGAGGCGGCCGTCGTCAGGCCGCTGATATTGAAGCCTTCGCGCATGATGACGCCGGCACCGAGAAAGCCGATGCCGGTCACCACGCCCTGCATCACGCGGGTCGGGTCGACCGTGCCGATGGCACCCATCTGGCCGCCGAACCAGGCTTCCGGATAGCCGCTGACGATGGTCAGCGCGCACGAGGCCATGCACACCAGGCCATAGGTGCGCATGCCGGCCGCGCGGCCGTGGTACGAGCGCTCGTAGCCGACCATCAGGCCGAGCAGCAGGGCGCCCGCCAGGTGCAGCAGGATCACCGCATTGGTGGCGATCTCGGTCGGCGACCAGTACGGGGACAGGAAATCGACGTTCGACATGATCGGTTTTTAATGGTCGGTCGTGGACTGGCTGGGCGCTGCCGCTCAGGGCTTCTTGCGCACCAGCTGCTTTTCGAACGCGACATCATGCTTGCTGACGCGTTTGACCTCCTGCGGCCCGAGACCGTTCACGAAGGCGACGAATTCGTCCAGTTCCAGCGGTGCGCACAGCGGCGGCGCGCCCGGTGTCTCGGACAGGAAGAACAGCCCTTCGCTGGTGCGTGCCATCGCATAGCCGGTGTGGCCGGTGCGGCGTTTCAGGCGATCGACGGCGGAGCTGGCGCGGGTGGAGCGGGGGGAGCGGCCGGTTGCCATCAGATCGCCTCCGTCCGCAGCAGCAGCCAGTCGCGCGCAGCGCCGCTCACGTGCGGCAGCAGGCGCGCGCGCACCTGCGCGTGGTAATCGTTCAGCCAGCGCACTTCATGCGGGTGCAGCAGGTCCAGGTCGAGGCAGCGCGTATCGATCGGGCACAGGGTCAGTGTCTCGAAGCGCAGGAACTCGCCGAACTCGCCATTGCCATCGGGCGAAGTGGCGGGCACGTTCAGCACCAGGTTCTCGATGCGAATGCCCCAGCGCCCCGGTTTGTAGATGCCCGGCTCGATCGAGGTGATCATGCCCGGCTCCATCGCCGTGTGCGGATCAGGTGCCGCGCTCGGCGAAATCACCTGCGGGCCTTCGTGCACGTTCATGAAGTAACCGACACCGTGGCCGGTACCGTGGCCATAGTCGACATTGGCAGCCCAGATCGGCGCACGCGCGATCGCGTCGAGCAGCGGCGAACGGGTGCCACGCGGGAAGGTGGTGCCGGACAAGGCCATCATCCCTTTGAGCACCAGCGTGAAATCGCGCCGGTGCGCGGGCGTGATGGATCCCACCGGGACGACGCGCGTGATGTCGGTGGTGCCGCCCAGGTACTGGCCGCCCGAATCGATCAGCAGCAAGCCGTCGCCTTCGATGACAGCGTGTGCTTCCTTGCTTGCGCGGTAATGCATGATCGCGCCGTTGGCATTGAAGCCGGCGATCGTGCCGAAGCTCGGGCTGACGAAACCGGGACGGCGCGCACGTGCGGCCGTGATCTGCTCGTCGATGGTGAGTTCGGTGAGCGGGGCGCGCTGCGGGTCGGCCAGCGTGCCCTCCAGCCAGGCGAAGAATTCGCACAGGGCGGCGCCGTCCTGCTCCATGGTGGCGCGCACGTGCGCCGCCTCAAGCTCCGTCTTCTTCGACTTGGCAAAGGTGGTCGGGTTGATCGCCTCGATCACGCGCACGCCTTCCGGCACGGCGGCGCGCATGCCGGCCGTGATGCGGCGCGGGTCGACCAGCAGGCTGCTGCCGGCGGGCAGCGCGCCCAGCGCATCGGCGGCCGCGGCATACGGCGCCAGGCGCACGCCGTCCTGCAACAGTTGCGCACGCAGTTCAGGGGATGCCTTGCCTTCGGCGACGAACAGGGTCGCGCCCTCGGGTTCGAGCAGTGCGTGGGCGACAAACACGGGATTGAAACTGACGTCGGAACCGCGCAGGTTGAACAGATAGGCGATGTCGTCGAGCGTGGAAATGAAATGGCGTTCGGCTTTCAATTGCGCCATGGCGGCGCGGGTGGCGGCGAGTTTATCGGCGCGTGCCAGCGTCGCATGCGGCGCTTCGTGCTGGAACAAGGGGTCTTGCGGCAGGCCGGGACGCTCGCTCCAGATCTCATCCAACAAATCGAGGTCGGTGCGCAGCGTGACACCGCGTGCCGACAGCGCGTCCTGCAGCAGGCGCGCGACGGCCAGGCCGAGGACGCGCGCGTCCACCGCCACCGTCTGGCCGGGCTGCAGGTTGGCGGCCAGCCAGTCGATGTGCAGCAGGCTGGCGCCGGACGGAATCTTCATCAGCGCGATGTGCGATCCGGCCAGCTCGGTCTCGGCCTGGGTCCAGTAGCGGCCGTCGGTCCAGACCCCGGCGAAGTCCTTCGTCGCGATGAAGGTACCGACCGAGCCGGTAAAGCCGGAAATCCACTCGCGCCCCTGCCAGCGGCGCGGCAGGTATTCGGACAGGTGCGGATCGCTCGAGGGGATGACGCAGGCGTCGACGCCGTGACGCGCCATGGCGGCGCGCAGCTGTTCCAGGCGCGCGGCGCGCTGGACCGAAGAGGTGATGGGCATGGCTGCTGCTTCGATGTTATTCAAGTCACGTATGATACGCCGCAAACCAAGACAATGGCGCAGGCGAATCTTGCGCTGGAACATCGACCGATCCGGAAAGGGATTGTGCCGGTGTGAAGCAACGGGACAGGTGTTTGTGGTGAAGTTGCCGCATAATCGCGCTGGAGACACTCTTAATACAAACGACCATGCCAGAATTCCACCACGCCCGCGCTCGCGCGCTGCTGGCCAATGCGCGCCAGATCGTTACTCCCGAAGAGGTACAAGCCGCCGTGCGGCATGTCGCTGATGTCCTCAATGCGCGCTTCGGTGCCGAGCAAAGCACTGCTTTCCCGCTGGTGCTGGGGGTGATGGGCGGTGCCGTCGTGTTCACCGGCACCCTGCTGCCGCAACTGGACTTCCCGCTCGAATTCGACTACATCCACGTCAGCCGCTATGGCGACGACGACCGGGGTGGCGAAGTCGGGTGGAAGGTGATTCCGCGCCAGAACGTGGCCGGACGCACGATCGTCGTGCTCGACGATATCCTCGACGCGGGAGAAACCCTGGCCCACGTGAAACAGCGCCTGCTCGACATGGGGGCCTCCGAGGTGATCGTCGCCGTGTTTGCGGACAAGGATCTCAAGCGGAGCAAGCCGATCGAGGCCGACATCACGGGGCTGACGCTGCCGAACGAGTTCGTCGTCGGCTTCGGCATGGATGTGTATGGTTACTGGCGTAATTTACCCGGGCTCTGGTCGATCAACCCAGCCGACCTCACGCCGAGCGACCCGGAACCGGATCATCCGATTCCGGATGCAAAAGCCTCCTGAATCGTAGGGCAGTCGGCGAGGCGGGTCGCATCGCAGGGTAGGCGGGTCTCGCGCCTGCGCGTTCAACCAGCAGCCGAAACCCCGCGCCCATCCTTTGTACGTCGGTGCATGCGCCGTTGAACGCGTAGGCGGCACCAGGGCCGCGTCGATGCGCCGGACTCGATCGAGCCGCCTACCCTACGATTTAACGCAGTTCAACCAGCGTCTGAAACCTTGCGCCTGTCGTGCATGCGTGCACCGTTTGAACGCGTAGGCGGCGCCACGGCCGCGTCGATGCATCGGACGGGATGTAGCCGCCTACCCTACCGCATTCCGCAGGGTGGACGGCTGTGCCGTCCACGCGTTCAAGCGGCCGTCAGTCATCCGCGAACGATCGAACACATGTTGACGCGTGGACGGGAAAGCCATCTCGTCAGCCACGTCCACCCAACGAATTAACGCAGCGCCAGGCGCGCACGCGCGGCGGCGTATTCGTCCTTCAGGCGCGCCACCATCTCGGCCACGGTCGGCACGTCGTCCATCAGGCCCACGCCCTGGCCGGCGCCCCAGATATCGCGCCAGGCTTTGGCGGTGCCGTCGCCAAAGCTCATCTTGCTCTTGTCCGATTCCGGCAGCGCGTCCGGATCGAGGCCGGCGTTGACGATCGACTTCTTCAGGTAGTTGCCGTGCACGCCAGTAAACAGGTTCGTGTAGACGATGTCGGCCGCGCTCGATTCGACGATCGCCTTGCGGTAGTCTTCGCTGACGTTCGATTCCTTTGTTGCCAGCCAGCGCGAGCCGATATAGGCGAAATCGGCGCCCATCGCCTGCGCCGCGAGGATGGCGTCGCCGGTGGCGATCGAGCCGGACAGCGCGAGCGGACCACTGAAGAATTTACGTACTTCACCCACCAGCGCGAACGGCGACAGGGCGCCCGCATGGCCGCCGGCACCGGCCGCCACCAGGATCAGCCCATCGACGCCCGCTTCCAGCGCCTTTTCGGCATGGCGGATCGAGACCACGTCGTGCAGCACGATGCCACCGTAGCTGTGCACGGCGTCGAGCATCTCCTTCGGCGGCGCGCGCAGCGACGAGATGATGATCGGCACCTGGTGCTTGACGCAAACCTCGACGTCGTGTTCCAGGCGCGTATTCGATGCGTGCACGATCTGGTTCACCGCGATCGGCCCCACCTTGGCACCGGGGTTGGCGGCTTGGTAGGCGCGCAGTTCGGCTTGCAGCTCGGTCAGCCAGGTGTCGAGCAGCTCGGCCGGACGCGCGTTCAGGGCCGGGAAGGAACCGACGATGCCGGCCTTGCACTGTGCCGCAACGAGTGCCGGACCACTGGCGATGAACATCGGCGAAGCGATCACGGGTAAGGACAGGTCTTGCAGGACTGGAGGCAGCGTCATGGGAGCGGCTTTCAACGGGGTTGATCGGAGCACTTGATTATAGCGTTAAAAAAAGCACGATCGTGCTAGGGTTGAGGCTCTAATCTCGGCGCCCGCCTTCTGGCCTCAGGCATCGAACAGGAAAGAACCATCGATGCGGGCGGCGCGGGCGCGTAGCAGTGAGGAGACGGCCCAGTCGGCGAGCTTTGTATAGCGCATGTCGATCGAGGCCGTATCCGTGTGTTGTGGCGTAGCGCGATGGGGACTGGGGTTGGGCGCGTGGAAGGCGGAGCCGTCCACCCTACCGGCAGGTGCTGAGTCCGTAGGGTGGACGGGTTGCCCGTCCACGCGTTCAGGCAGCCGCCGATCGTCCACAAAAAATTCCTCACCCATCAAGCGAAGTGCGCTACCGAGCACCGGGATCGACGCAAACAGCCCCGGCAATGCATCCAGCGCAATCCGCCCCCGCTCGAGCAACAGGAACTTCAGCAGCACCTTGACCGCATTTTCCGCGTTACGCTTCGGGTCGCCCGCCAGGTAATCGAGCCGGGAACGGGCCCGCGCCAGTGCCCCGGCCACGTCCTCGAACATCGCCCCATGCCCCGGAATCACCAGCCGTGCATCGAAGCTGTCGATCAACGCGAGCGTGGTCGCGACTTCCTCGAAGCCGGGCTCGCCCGCCAGTTCCGGAAAGACGACCCCGAAACCGTTTTCCCACAGCGCGTCGCCGGAAACCAGGATCCCTTCGTCCGGGCAGAACAGCAGCAGCGCATGCGGATCGTGCCCGGGCGCGGCCGCTACCTGCCAGCGCAGGTCGCCCAGGATGAGTTCGTCGCCCGGATTCAACACGGCATCGAAACCGAAGCGCGGACATTGCTGGCCGGTTGCGCGGTAGCTCAGGGCATCCTCGTCCCAGCGCGCCACCTTGTCCGCTTCCAGTGCGGGAATGGCAGTGTGGCAGCCGTAGGCAGCCTGCAGCGCCGCGTTGCCGCCGCAGTGGTCGGAGTGCAGGTGGGTGTTGAGCAAGCGCTCGAGCGGGCGTTCGCCGAGCGCATGGCGCACCAGCGCCAGCGTTTGCGGCGCGTGCGTGACATAGCCGCTGTCGACCAGCGCCGTTGTCGCACCTGTAAACAAGATGTTGTTGGCAGACAGCCAGCCGCGCTCGAACACCTGCATGCTGGTCGGCAGGCGCATGCTAGCCGAAGTCGATGTCAGACTCGCGCCGACGAATTTCCGCCCAGATGGCGCGCTTGGCGTCGTCGCTCGCGCGCCCCCAGGCGACGATCTCGTCGATCGTGCGCAGGCAGCCGCGGCACAGGCCGCTCCCCTTGTCCATCTCGCAGACATTGATGCAAGGAGATGGCACCGGCGTTTGCAGTTCGGGGTGCGACAGGATGCTCATGCGGCACCTCCCGCATGCGCCGCGGCCTTGCGTTCCACGCGGCCATTGAAACGGGCGGTATCGATGACGACACGCTCGTGCGTGCCTTCGCAGATGCGCTCGACGTCATCCCAGGCCTGGACCCGGAAGCGCACGCGCGTGCCCTCCACTTCCAGCACTTCCCCCTCGATGCGCAGGGTCATGCCCGGCGGCGTCGGCGCCAGGTGGCGGAACTCGACCATCGTGCCCAGGCTTTGTTCGCGCGGCCAGTCGAGGTAAGGCAGCATGCCGTTCAGGCAAGCCAGCTCCATCATGCCGACCATGTAGCCGGTGGCGAGCACCTCGGGCATGTCGCGGCAGAACGGGGTGTCGTGATACAGCTGCGGCACAGTGGCGCGCGGCGGAACGGTGTAGTGCCATGCGAAGCGCAGGCCGGGTTGCAGTTCTGGGTTCATGGCGCAACAGATTACCCGATTCAATCGAATGTCGCTTGACCGGCAGGATGAGACGCGTAGACTGGCCTACAAAGAAAACCATCCCCATGGATGGTACGGAGATGGTTTGAAAGGATGGCGTAAGTATGCGAAGCGAGATTAGTCACTTGAATGAGCCGAAGCAAAAGCTGGCGGAGTCGGAAAAAATCACGATCAACCTGGGCATGATCGACCTTGGGCAGATCGATTTGCTGGTCAGCGAGGGGTTTTACAGCAACCGCACCGACTTGATCCGTACGGCCATCCGCAACCAGCTCAACGCGCACGCCGATGTCGTGCGCCAGACCGTCGCCCGCCGCAGCCTCGTGCTTGGCATGCACCATTATTCGCGCGCCGACCTCGAAGCGGCGCAGCAGGCCGGCATCCGCCTGCAGATCCAGGTGCTGGGCATGGCCAGCATTGCCAGCGACGTCACGGTCGAACTGGCGCTGGCCACCATTGAATCGATTTCGGTACTTGGGGCGCTGCATGCAAGCAACGCCGTGAAGGCCGCCTTGGCAGAGCGCATTCGTTAAGAGAAGCGCGAGAAACCGTAGCGAGCGGAAGGAGATTTGGTAGAGAAGCGCAGCTGTACAAGAGTACAGCGAGCATCGCAGACCAAATATCCGACGCGCAGTAGGTTTATCGCGCTTCGTACATAGAGAGAAGCCAAATGAAACTGAATAACAAGCTGTTCGCGCAGATGCGTGCCGCCACCCGCAACCTGATGCACAAGAGCCCGGTGGACACGAACCAGGTGATCCAGGACGCCCTGAAAAACGCCTCCGTCTATACCGAGGCGGCGCAGCAGCACATGCGCGGCATGGGGCAGATGCCGACGGGGTCCAGCCCGCAGCAGGGAACGCCCGCTGTCGACGTACAGGGCATGCTGGCTGAACTGAGCCGCAATTTCAGCCAGGGCATTGGCCAGGGCACCGGCTACCGCGCGGCCAACGAACCGGCCGAGGTCCTGCCCGGCAGTTTCAGCGAAGGCAGCCACACCAATGCCGCCGGCACCCGCAGTTATAAACTATATGTCCCGAGCGGCTACAGGGGCGAACCGGTTCCCCTGGTGGTGATGCTGCACGGCTGCACCCAGGACCCCGACGATTTCGCCACCGGCACCAAGATGAATGCACTGGCGGAAGAAATGAATTGCCTGGTCGTGTACCCGGCCCAGTCGCGCCAGGCAAATGCTTCGCGCTGCTGGAACTGGTTCAACAACGTCGACCAGCGCCGCGACCAGGGGGAGCCGTCGATCATTGCCGGCATCACGCGCGACATCATGGCCAGGTACACGATCGACAAGGCGAAGGTGTACGTGGCCGGACTATCGGCTGGCGGCGCCATGGCCGCCATCATGGGCACGCTCTACCCGGACCTGTACGCGGCCGTCGGCGTGCACTCGGGCCTGCCGTTCGCGGCGGCGCACGATTTGCCCTCGGCGCTGGCGGCGATGAAGGGCGACTTCCGGCGCGGACACCAGCCGAACAAAGCGATTCCGATCATCGTCTTCCACGGCGACCAGGACACAACGGTGCACCCGACCAATGGCGACGCGATCATGGTACCGGCACGCGACGCCGCCGACGCCATGGCCATCGAGCCGGGCCGCGTGCCCAATGGCCATGCGTTCACGCGTACGGTGCACAAGCGCGCCGACGGCAAGCCCCGGGGCGAGCACTGGGTCATCCACGGCGCGGGCCATGCATGGTCGGGCGGCAGCGCACGCGGCAGCTACACGGATGGCAAGGGCCCGGATGCCAGCCGCGAGATGATGCGCTTCTTTGCCACGCAGCAGTGAGCGTACGTGGCAGCAACGAGCGCGGCAGATGCAGAAACCGATGCGTGCCGGCCGCTTCCTGCGGCCCGGCGCCGGCGCCCACGCCGCGCCCGTTCTGATCAAGCTCCCGTCCGTTTCCGACCTGTGCATGATGCGCCGGTAGCGCAGGCCGGGCACGCTTGCCGCTCAATCGTCGCGCTGGAACTTTATCTCGGTAGCGGGATCGGCAGCGGCGGCAATGTGCGCACGCAGGCAAGCCGGGCACCAGCAGCCGGCTCCCGCGCCCGGCACCGGCACGACCGGGGGCAAGGTGGTGCACCAGCACGGCCCCTCGCCGCCATCGGCGGGCGCGCAGCCGAAAGCAGCGCCGCAACGGCTGCAGGTGCTCATGGACCACCCTCGCGACAGGTTTCGTTTGTCATGTGTAATATCGTCAAAGCAGTCTTCAAGGGCATCCGGTATCGGCCATCTGACCTGTTCAGGCCATAAAATACAACAAGACGGCCATAGAATGCCTACAACGGCGGCCTTGTTGCCTGTAAAATCTCCGCCACCTTCATTTCGGACTCACCATGAACGCTCAGCTGACCAGCCTGAACACCGGGGATCAACCAAGCGACCTGACTGCGGTTTCGCCGCAGATCAAGGCGCAGATCCTGGCCGAGGCGCTTCCTTACATCCGCAATTTCCACGGCAAGACCATCGTCATCAAATACGGCGGCAATGCCATGACCGACGAACGCCTGAAGCACGGCTTCGCGCGCGATGTCATCCTCCTGAAACTGGTGGGCATGAATCCGGTGGTGGTGCACGGCGGCGGTCCGCAGATCGACAACGCCCTGAAAAAAATCGGCAAGCAGGGCACCTTCGTCCAGGGCATGCGCATCACCGATGAAGAAACCATGGAAGTGGTCGAGTGGGTGCTGGGCGGCGAAGTGCAGCAGGACATCGTCATGCTGATCAACCATTACGGCGGCCAGGCAGTCGGCCTGACCGGCAAGGACGGCGGCCTGATCCGTGCGCGCAAGATGAGCATGCCGGACAAGGACAAGCCTGGCGAGTTCCTCGACATCGGCTTTGTGGGCGAAATCGACGCCATCAATCCGGCGGTCGTGAAAGCGCTGCAGGACGATGCCTTCATCCCGATCATCTCGCCGATCGGTTTCGGCCAGGACGGCCAGGCCTACAACATCAATGCCGACGTCGTCGCCGGCAAGATCGCGGAAATCCTGAAGGCTGAAAAGCTGATCATGATGACGAATATCGCCGGCGTGCAGGACAAGGCCGGCAACCTGGTGACCGACCTGTCGGCCCGCGAGATCGACGAGATGTTCGCGGACGGCACGATCTCGGGCGGCATGCTGCCGAAGATCTCGTCGGCACTGGACGCAGCCAAGTCGGGCGTGAACACGGTGCACATCATCGACGGCCGCATCGAGCACTCTTTATTGCTGGAAGTCTTGACCGAACAGGCATTTGGCACTATGATCCGCTCGCACTAAACATTTGTGCAAGCAATGGCGGCGTCCATGCCGCCATTGACATGTCTACCCGCCCTTGTAGCTCAGTGGTAGAGCACTCCCTTGGTAAGGGAGAGGCCACGTGTTCAATCCACGTCAAGGGCACCATCTTCCGCACCACCCTCCCCCGCACCAGCTCAGTACACGCGCTCGACCCGCATGCCGCGCCGACGCAGCAATTCCGGCACGCCGCCTTTTCCCAGCAAGTGCAATAAACCCACCGCCGCCACCACATTGTTTTCGCGCGCCAGCAGCGCAGCAAGCTTGTCGGCCATCGGACCATTGCGTTCGCCCAGCAGCAGCTCGCGCATGAGCTTGGCTTCCAGGCTGTCGTCCGTTTCGATGCGATTCAGTAATGCGTCCTGCGCCCCCTGGTCGGCCTGCTCGTAGGCCGCGAACATCTCGCGCGCCTCGCGCAGCTGGCGGCCGGACGCCATGTGCTCCAGCGTTTCTTCCAGCAGCCGCCACTGCATTTCCAGGGGGAGGCGGTCGAGCAGGGAAGCCTGGTAGCCTACCGTCTCCAGCTCGACGATGGGGCGCTTGCCGCGCACCAGTTGCGCCAGGTGCTGGTCGACACCCAGGGCCGGGTCGTAGCCGAGCTTGGCCATGTCCATCATCGCCAGCATCGTCGTCAGCATCCAGGGCTTCACGTGTGCCACGGCGGCCGGATCGACACCTTGCCGCTTCAGGGCGGTGTCGATGCGCTGGCGCCGCTCGGGTGCCAGGCCGGCATAGCCCGGGCTGTCGGCCGGGAACAGACCATGCTGCTGGAAGGCGGCCGCCGCCGCGGCGGGGTCGCGCATGGCATCGATTTCCAGCGCCAGCACCGGCGCCTGCTCCACCGCAGTGCGCATGCGCGGCTCGAGCGGATAATACTCCGGCTTGCCGGCGTGGATGGTGCCGTACAGGTAGAGCACATGGTCCCCCCGCGTGACCTTGAACAGGGCGCCGCGCTCGCCGGCAAACGCCTGGAGCGCCATCAGGAACAGGCCCAGGAACACTACTATAATCGGACGTCGCATTCATTCTCCGTGTCAGAAACCGTGTCGAATCATAAACTCCTCCCTCGCGTCTGGCTATTCGATCTGGACAACACCCTGCACGACGCCTCGCACGCGATTTTTCCGGCGATCAGCGCCAACATGAACACCTATATCGCGCGCCTGCTGCATGACGGCGTCAACGAGGTGACGCAGGCCCGCATCGATGCCGCCCGCCTCGGCTACTGGAAGCGCTATGGCGCCACCCTGCTCGGCCTGATGCGCCACCACGGCGTCGATGCGCGCGACTTCCTGCACCGGACCCACGACCTGGGCGACCTGCGCCGCCTGATGCGCTCGGAGACAGGCCTCGGGCGCCTGCTGCTGCGCCTGCCGGGCCGGAAGATCCTCTTGACCAACGCGCCCACCGCCTATTCGATGCGCGTGATGCGCCACCTGAACCTGGGCCGCCACTTCGCCCACCATATCGCCATCGAGCAGATGCACGTCCACCGCCAGCTGCGTCCGAAGCCGTCGAAGCTGATGCTCACGCGCCTGCTGCGCCGCCATGGCGTGGCCGCGCGCGACTGCGTGCTGGTCGAAGACACGCTGGCCAACCTGAAAAGCGCCAAGCAGCTCGGCCTGCGCACCGTGTGGGTGACCCAGTACCTGCGCCATGGCGAACGCAGCACGCTGGCCGCGGCGCGCCCACGGCGCCTTATTTCCCCAAAGTATGTCGATGTCAAAGTAAAATCCGTGCGCCAGCTGCCGAAACGGCTGAGCAGACTCCGCTAACTCCTCACTCATTCGACACTCCATGGCAAGCACCAAGCCAGGCCAGCGCAAGCTGCAAATCCTCCAGGCCCTGGCCGCAATGCTCGAGCAGCCCAAAGGCGAGAAGATCACCACCGCCGCGCTGGCGGCCCGCCTTGAGGTCTCGGAGGCGGCGCTGTACCGCCACTTCGCCAGCAAGGCGCAGATGTACGAAGGCCTGATCGACTTCATCGAGGCCAGCGTGTTCGGCGTGATCAACCAGATCGCCGAGAAGGAAGAGCGCGGCATCGACCAGGCCTACGCCATCCTCACCATGCTGCTCGGCTTTGCCGCCAACAATCCGGGCATGACGCGGGTGCTGATCGGCGACGCCCTGGTCGGCGAGGACGAGCGCCTGCAGCTGCGCATGAACGCCTTTTACGACCGGGTTGAACTGGCCTGCAAGGGCGCGCTGCGCCTGGCCGTGAGCCAGGGCCATGGAAAAGAGGACGACGTGGCCGAGCGCGCCAGCCTGCTGGTGAGCTATATCACCGGCCGCTGGCACCGCTATGCCAAGAGCGGCTTCCGCCAGAACCCGCAGGATACGACGGGCGTACAATTATCCCTGCTGCTGGCGGCCTGAATTCCATGGAAACGGTTTTTGCATTGCTCGACGATGCGAGCGCGGAAGGTCACGCTCGGGCCGCATCGCGCCTGTACACGGGCCACGCCGGCACCTTGAGCTGCCGCGACGCCTCAGGCTGGAGCACCGTGCTGGCCGAGCTGGAAGCGGCGCTGGCGCGCGGCCTGTACGCCGTGCCTCTGCTCACCTATGAACTGGGCGCGCACCTGCTCGGCATCCGCAGCGTCCCCAGCGGCCCGCCGCTGGCGCAAGTGCTGCTGTTCGCGCGCTGCGAACACCTGACGGCGGAGCAGGCCGGCGCCTGGATCGCGGCCCGCGTGCCGCCCGAGGGCGATGCCGGCGCAGTCCCGGCGGGCATCGCCGCCGTCGAAGCGAACGTCAATGAGGCGCGCTTTGTCGACGCCATCGGCCGCATCCGCAACTACATCGCCGCCGGCGACACCTACCAGGTCAACTACACCTACCGCCTGCGTTTCGACGCCTTCGGTTCGGTCTTCGCACTGTACCAGCGCCTGCGCGCGCGCCAGCCGGTGCCGTATGGCGCCCCTGGTCGGCCTGCCCGACGGCGGCGCCCTGCTGTCGTTTTCCCCTGAACTGTTCGTGCGCCACAGCGGCGGCACGCTGCTGGCGCGCCCGATGAAGGGCACGGCCCCGGCAAGCAATGACGAAGCCGTCAACGCCGAACGCGCCGCGGCGCTGGCGGCGGACCCGAAGAACCGCGCCGAAAACCTGATGATCGTCGACCTGCTGCGCAACGACCTCGGACGGGTGGCGCAGACCGGCAGCGTGGCGGTACCCAAACTGTTCGAAGTCACCCGCTTCGGCGCCGTGCTGCAGATGACGTCCACGGTTGAGGCGCGCTTGCGGCTTGATACCACCCTCGCCGAGCTGTTCGCCGCGCTGTATCCCTGCGGCTCGATCACCGGCGCGCCCAAGCGGCGCACGATGGAAATCATCGACGAACTGGAACCGGCGCCGCGCGGCATCTATACCGGCGCGATCGGCTGGTTCGACCCGCCGCCCGCCGGCCGCCCGTATGGCGACTTCTGCCTGTCGGTGCCGATCCGTACCCCGGCGCTCGGGCCCGGAGACGGGCTGCGGCGCGGTGAACTGGGTGTCGGTGCCGGCATCGTCCACGACAGCGACGCGCAGGACGAATTCGCCGAGTGCCGCCTGAAAGCGCGCTTTCTCACCGGGCTGGCGAACGCGTTCGATATCTTCGAGACGATCAAGGCGTCCTGGCAGGACGGCCCGCGCCATCTCGAGCAGCACCGGCGCGCATGGCCGCTTCCTGCGCCTACTTCGTGCGCGCCTTCGACACTGTCGCGGCGCGCACGCTGGTACAGAATGCCTGCCTCGGCCTGCCCGAGGACGCCAGCCTGCACCGCCTGCGCCTGGCGGTCGATGCCGACGGCGTCCTGACGGTGACGAACGCGCCGCTGGTGCCGCTGCACGAGCCGGTGCGCGTGATCCTGGCCGATACGACTACCCGCTCCGGCGACGTCTTCCTGCAGCATAAGACCTCGGTGCGCAGCCGCTACGACGCCGCCTGGCGCGCCGCCGAGGCGCAGGGGCTTTCGATGCGCTGTTCTTCAACGAGCGTGGGGAATTGACGGAAGGGGGGCGCAGCAATGTGTTCGTGCGCCTGGACGGCAAATGGACCACGCCGCCGCTGTCCTGCGGCCTGCTGCCGGGGGTGATGCGCCGGGTGATGCTCGATGCCCCCGCCTGGCAGGCGGAGGAGCGCGTCATCACGCGTGCGATGCTGGAAAGGGCCGAGGGCATCGTTGTCTGCAATGCCCTGCGCGGCCCGCTGATCGCCTACCTCGACTGACTGGAACGCCTACAGCGCCGCCTCGATCTTCCCGACCAGCTGCGGATCTTCCGGCGTTACCTTGCTCGGGAAGTACTCGATCACCTTGCCGTCGCGTCCGATCAGGTATTTACCGAAATTCCACTTCGGCGCCTGGCCGGTCTGCCTGGCCAGCGCCGCATGCAGCGGATTGGCGTTCGCGCCGGTGACGGCGGTCTTGGCGAACATCGGGAATTTCACGCCGTAGGTGTTGTAGCAGAGATCGGCGATTTCCTTGGCGCTTTCCGCTTCCTGTTTGAAGTCGTTCGACGGGAAGCCGAGCACCACCAGGCCGCGCGCACCGTATTTCGCATACAGCCTTTCCAGCCCCTCGTACTGCCTGGTGTAGCCGCAGTAGCTGGCCGTGTTCACGACCAGCACGACTTTGCCGGCGTACTGGCACAGATCCTGCGGCGCCTCGTCCTGCAGGCGCGCGAAGCGCTGGTTCAGCAGTGCCGGGCAGGCTGCCGGCGCGCCCGCCACGACGGCGGGCCGGTGCGGGACGACGGCGGTCGGCTGGGCACCGGCGCTGGCAGCGGCCAGCAAGGCAGTGGCAAGGGTGGCGTATTTCAGCATGGGAAGGTCCTTCTGGTCAGGCGTTGAGCTTGCGGTGTTCGATTTTCAGGCAGTGGTTCATCACCACGTCGAGGCCGGCGGCGCGTGCCAGGTCGGCGGCGGCCTGGTTCTCGATCTCGAGCTGCATCCACAGGCAGCCGGCGCGGATCGCGATGGCGTCGCGCGCCAGCGGCGGGATGTCCTCGGACTTGCGGAAGCAGTCGACGATGTCGACGCGCTGGCCGCTCGGCGCGAGTGCGTCGGCCGCTTCCTGCAAGCTGGCGTGGACCGGTTCGCCGAGGATTTCCTGGCCGGCGTAGGCCGGATTCACGGGCAGGACGCGGTAGCCTTGCTGTTGCAGGTATTCGGCCACGCCGTAGCTGGCGCGCTCAGGCTTGCTGGACAGGCCGACGATGGCAATGGTCTTGCTGTCCTGGAGGATTTGGGCAATGGTTCTCATGGGCGGCTCATGGGTTCAGGGGTCGCCATAAGCTTAACAGGTTTGCATCGCGCCGTTACGGGATGAAATGGTGTCGTGCGTCGCACGCGTGCGCGTTCGCAGCGCCTGCGGGAATGCCGGTCCGCAGGCGCCACGTTTTTCCTACAGCCGCCGCGCCTTGATCTGCTGGCCGTTCTGGTGCAGTACCAGGTAGCTCGAATCGGCGCCGTCGAAGCGCACTTCGGCCTCGATGGCGCGTGAGAAGAACACGTTCTCGTCCTGGGCGAAGATTTCCAGTTTCGGCTGGCCGGTGGCCTGGGCATACAGGCGCTCGCCTTCGCGCGACAGCGTCAGCACGAAGCCCGGGGCCAGTTCGTAGCGCCCGGCACGACTGTCGAAGGCGGTGCCGGCGATTTTCACGGCCGGGCGCTCGGGAGGCAGGTCGCCGATCCGCGCCTGGCGCAGTTCGGCGCCATCGTGGAACTGCGTCACATGGCTCACGGCGCCCTTGGCATCGAGGCCGAATTCGAAATAGTCGAGCGAATCGGGCAGGAAGAAGCCGGTCGGCGAATACGCCTTGAGCGGCATCGGCGGACGGCCGCTGCGCTGCATGACGAGCGTGTTGCCTTCGCGGCGGAAGCTGCGCGTGACCTTCGGCTCGACCTCGTAGACGCCGGTGAAACGGTCGAGTGCTGCGGGCGCGAGCGCGATCTCCTTGAATTCCCGCAGCGGCTTGCCGATGGCGCTTGCCGCCGCCTTCGTGACCACCAGCGCCGGGCTGATCACGCCGCCGTCGGCATTGCTCAGCACCGCCACGTACACCTTCTGTTCGGGCAGGCGCAGCGCATAGGTGGCAAAACCGTTGATGGCGCCGCCATGCGCGATCGTCGGCACGCCTTGCAGCTTGCCCATCTCCCAGCCATAGCCGTAGCCGGTGGACTTGCCCGAGGCAAGCCGGTAGGACGTAAAGGCGCGCTGCCAGCTGGCCGGTTTCAAGAGCTTGCCGGCGCTGACGCGGCGTCCCAGCGCGCCAGGTCATCGACGGTCGACACCAGCGCGCCGGCCGCGTAGGGCTGCGTCATGCTCAGTGGCGCGGCCGGTGCGAAGCCCTTGTCGGCCGGCGTGTGGCCGACGGCGCGCGCCGCCTTGCCGCGCTCGTGGCCTTCATAGGCGGTGTCCTTCATCCCCAGGGGCGTGAAAATGCGCTGCTCGAGGAAGGTGGCGTAGGGCTGTCCGGACACTTTCTCGATGATGGCGCCCAGCAGGAAGTAGCCGGAATTGTTGTAGCGGTAGTCGGCGCCCGGCTCGAAATTGAGCGGATCGTTCTTGAAGCCGTCGATCATGGCGGCGACGCTCATGTCCTGCGTCATGCCGGCGACATAGCCGGGTTTACCGGTATAGCTCTGGATGCCGGAAGTATGCGTCAGCAGGTGCTCGACCGTGATCTTCTTGCCGTGGGTCGGATAGTCGGGGAAGAAGCGCGTGATGTCGTCCTCGAGCGAGAGCTTGCCCTCCTCGGCCAGCAGCAGGATCGCCGTCGCGGTGAACTGCTTGGTGATCGAGCCCAGGCGCATGACGGTGTCCGGCGTCAGCGCCTTCTTGCCGGCGGCGTCGGCCATGCCGTAGGCCTTGCGCAGGATCGTCTTGCCGTCCTTGACGACGATGACGGTGGCACCCGGTTCGCCGGCCTTGTAGTACGGCGTCACCGGGGCGTCGATGCTGGCGGCGAGCGCCGCCTGCGACTGCGCGGCCGGGGTGCCTGGTGCGGCGCTGGCGGGTGCGCCGACCAGGGCGGCGACGGCGAGGCAGACTGCGGACAGTTTCAGCATGGTCGGATATCCCTTCGTTGGTTGGTATTTCCCGACTATACGAGTCCCTGCCGGACCGATCAACGCACAACGGATGAACTGCCGAAATCATGGATTGAACGGCACTGCTGAGGGAGCCAGTTCCGACTGACGGTTTGTTGCGCCACCGTCCATGCGCAGGAAGAATCCCATCCGGCTCGCAGTTCGGCCGAATTCAACGGGAGTTTCGAGGCGGCCATCAAGCAGCTGCAGCAGCGCGACTTCGGCGACGACCTGTCCGGCCCGACGCTCGGCTCGGCCTCGTCCGATGCCTGCCAGCGCGCCATCAAGGCCATCACCGGCACCTGGAACACGCTGGCCACCACGCCCGGCACGAAGGACGAAACCTACGACATCATCCTGCAGGCCGGCCACTACAAGCGCATCAAGGGCAAGGTGGGCACGTCGGGGAAGCTGGTGGGCGAACAGCAATTGGCCGCCTACCTGGTGCGGCGCATTGCCGAAACCCTGGCGCAACAGGGCAAGCTGAAGGTGCTGACCCTGTCGGCGGACGAGTATGCGCCGAAATTGAAAGGCAAACTGTTCCTGGCGATCCACGCCGACGGCAGCGAAAAACCCTGTTCGACCGGTCCCAGTCTGTCCTACCAGAAGAACAATTCGACACTGGCGATGCACGCTGTGGGCTGGGCCCTGAGCCAGGCACTCGGCTACCAGTACGACCAGTTCCGCAAGGATGGCTTCACGGCCGATGCCGCGCACTACTACATGTTCGGGCATGTCGATGCGCCGGTCATGAAAGGTCTGCTGGAGGTGGGCGAATTGACCTGCGCCGAGATGGAGCAGCGCCTGGTAGCCGGTGCCGACGCCATCGCCTCGAATGTGGCGAAAGCATTGATGTTCGTGCACGAGGCGCACGCCGGCGCGACGGCGGCGGCAACGCGCTGAGCGCGCGCTTTGGCACTGTTAAGAGGGTGTAGACAACATCGAAGACCTAGCTATCGCATGCTGCCCTGATATGGGAGGGGCATGCCATGGCAACGAAGGAGCGATCCGATTCTCAGCCGCCGGCGAATCGCGGCGGTAGACCGTCAGCGTTGAACGCAGAGCATATCGCAGCTTTGCACGAAATCGTGTCAGAGCATGCGCAGGCGAGTTTGGCAGAAATTGCCACCGAGCTGGAGCGCCGCTGCAGCGTACACGTATGTGAAGCGACGATCCGGCGTACATTGCGTGCCGAAGGAATCGTACGGCTCAAGGTGAAGCGACAGGTGTACCCGACGGCCGACAAGGGACCAAAGCGCTACGGTTATACGCCAGCGCATCGGCGCGAGGACGTTCCTTCTTACAGTACCAACCTGACCGACGCCGAATGGGACTTGGTAGCTGACTTGTTTGAACGAGCGCCAGGCCAGCGAGGTACGCCGGCGCATTACAGCCGGCGGGAGCTGGTCAACGCCTGCTCCTATGTTTTGTGTACAGGCTGCGCCTGGCGACTATTGCCCACCACGTTCCCGCCCTGGCAGGCTGTCTACAAAAGAGGAGCAAAACCACATTCGTGTTGAAGTCGTACGGCGTCCTGGAAACGGCACGACAGGCAGCTTGCACGAGGCTGAACAGGCAATCGCAGCGGCCGCAGCATTAGTCCAGGCTTTGTAACCTTGCCCAAGCGCTGGGTCGTTGAGCGAACACATGCGTGGACTGAACGCTGGCGCCGTACGGTAATGCATCACGATCGAAAACTGGCCATTTCAGCCGCCTGTGTCTGGCTGGCTGAGGCCAGAATGCTACTCAACAGGCTCACTTATAAGAGTTGATTTCGTCCACACCCTCTTAGAGACTGTTTGAAAACTCGATACGGCCGAGATATTCTTGCGCGCTTTCAGGCAGGTGCGCAATCTGCTTCCAGCTTCTTCGACACGCCAGCATGCAATTGCGCTGACGCGTGTTACCATGGAGTTATCAAACCGTCTCTTAGAGCGCCTAACAAAACCTTCAGGACAAGGCGCGTCGTCGAAGACAGTACGAGCGTACGGCAAGACGATGCAACGCTGGACTGGAGGTTTTGTCAGGGGCTCTTATTCGTCGTATCGCTTTGTGCTTCGTTGTCCTTCCTGCCTGTCGGGATCGTATTCGGTGGCCAAGGATGATCCATACCCCGATACCTAAACAGGTTTTTGAGAGCCGTAAGTCGACGATTTACGGCTTTTCGTTTATCAGCACAAGATGCGCAAAAAAGCCTTTTTGTTAGCGGTGTTTTTCTCTCTCGAGGTGCAAGCCCAAACAGAAAAGCCCGCCCCGGTGCAGCAGGTCCTGGTCAACGCAGACCAGTCCGGCATCGATGCCAGCCGCGATTTCATTGCCGGTAAAATTATCGTCGGCAAGCAGCGTATCGCTGAAAGCGGGGTGCAAAACGTCGGCGAACTGCTCAAGCGCGAGCCGGCGATCAGTGTGGGCCGTGATGGCCGCCTGGGTTTGCTCGGCATGCCCGGCTATACCCAGGTGCTGGTGGACGGCATGCCGTACTCCGGCGATCCTTTTTCACTCGACCTCGTCCATATCGAAAAAATCGAGATCATCAAGACGAGCACGGCGACGTCGGGACCGGTCGGCATCGCCGGTACCATTAACATCATTCGAAAAAAGACGGAACCCCGCGCTTCCCAGAACCTGCGTACCGGCGCTTCCGCGATGGCGGGCCGCATGGGCGCGAACATGGCGTGGTCAAGCAACCAGGCCGTGCCGGACAGCCCCTTGAGCTATAACCTGAGCTTGTCGGCCACGCGCAAGCCGACCCGCAGCGATGCGCAGGAGGTGGAGACGCGGCTGGCGGGCGACGCTGCGCCCGCGCCCGTCTTCGAGGGCGGCCGTTCGACGCGCGGCGCATTGCAATCGCTGGTAGCGGCGACCGAATTGTCGTGGGCAGTCAATCCCGATCACAAGCTCAGCTTCAGCCCGGATGCGGCACGCATTCAAACTGCGAATGAGGGTGTGGCGTTTCGTGCCTGGACGGACGGACGCGGGTTGTCAAGCGAGTCGCGCAACAAGGAGACCATGACCGGGTATTCCCTGCCCCTGGCCTGGCGTTGGCAGGTCGATCCGGTGAGCAGTCTGAGCATCAAGTTCAACCGGAATCATTCGCGCCTGGATATCGATGCTCGGGCCAGCGAAAGCTGGCTCGACGGGCTTGTTCGCCAGCGCAGGGACGCTCAGCGGCATGAGCAGGCGGACAGTTTGCTGCATGCGGAGTTGATCAAGGAATTCGACAGCGGCCACGAAATCACGGCCGGCGCCAAGCTCGTCCGCAACGACCTGGACATCGCGTACGTCAACACGCTCGACGGACGGCCGGACCCGAGCCTGGCGGTGTTCGGGAACCGTAGCGCGAGCCGTATCGACAGCGGCCAGCTCTTCGTCCAGGACGCGTGGCGCATCGACCGTACGCTTGCCGTCAATCTCGGCATCTCTGCCGAGCAACGCCGTTATGCATTGGACGAAGGCCCGTCGCACAGCCGGATGCGCTTTACCATGTGGTCGCCGTCGGCGCACGTGTCGAAGAAAATCGGCGGCAACAGCAAGCGGCAAGTCCGATTCTCGGTGGCGCGCAGCTTCCAGCCGCCCAGCATTCTTCAAATGCAACTGCATCCCATGCTTAATTCGTTTGCGCCATGCACTACCGGTGCCGTGTGCGATGGGAATAGCATCGATACCGCTGACAGCAGTGGCTACCCCTACCTGCGACCAGAGCGCGCGCTCGGCCTGAACCTCTCGTACACCCATGGCCTGGGCAAGGGAAGCGAACTGGTACTCGAGTTCTTTTCACGTGAGCTGCGCAACAAGATCGGTTCGCAAATTGGTCTCGAGACCGTGCCCTGGGCGAGCGCGCCGCGTTACGTCTATCGCCCGGCGAACCTGGGCGGGGCGTCGGTGCGCGGTATTAACCTCGAAGGCCGGGTGGCCGGCAAGGACCTCTGGACGGACGCGCCAGCGGTGGAAATGCGCGGCAGCCTGGGGTGGGCGCGCTCAAAGCTGGACGACGTACCGGGGCCGGACAACCGGCTTGACGGCCAAAGCCCGTTTCGCGCCAAGCTCGGCGCCAGTTACACCATGCAAGCGTTTCCAGTCAAATTCGGCATGGACGGCAGCTATCTGCCGGGCGACTGGGTGCGCAGCAACCTGAGCGAGCGTGTCTATCAGTCGCGCAAGACCACCTTGGGAGCGAACGCCAACTGGACCTTCGCTTCGAAGGCGCGGCTGTCGGTGGCGCTCGACGACCTGGTGAGCCATACGAGCGAAGGCGTTCATGAATACATCGGATCGGATCAACTGCTGCAGCAGCACACCAGCAACAGGACTCGCACGCGCTTGAGCTTGCGCTTCGAAACCAAATTATGAAGGCAGTGGAATGACGCGCATGGCGCCAGGAATACTGGCTGGCGAATCGGGCGTCTCCGGCTCGGCCCCTGCCTTGCGAGCTGTTTGAACAACCGATGAAGGGTGAGCGATTTATGAAACAGAAGTTGGCTTTTTGTGTTTTGCTGGGACTGTTCTCGATGAGCGCAATGGCGCAGATGGTACCGACATCGCGGCAGGAATGCACCAGGCGCTGTGTCACCGCGGATTTTCCTGACAATCCAAGGGCAGTCCGCCATCAGGAAAAGATCAAGGAAATACAGGCGAGGAAAAAGGCAGAGGCCGATCCAGAGAAACGGAAAGGAATCGACAGGGAAGAAGCGGACGAAGTCGAAAAGCTTGCAGACTATATGGACAAAATCTGCACGCACATCTGCAAAGACAACCCTGAGCAATAAGAAGCGCCGCTGCGAATCATTCTCGGCAAATAAAAAAGGCAGAGCCGCAGCTCTGCCTTTTTTTGCCACCAAACGAAAAGCTTAACGGCCCTTCGAACGCAGCCTCTGGATCGCTGCCAGCTGCGCAATTGCCGCGGCCAGTTCCGACTGCGCTTTCGCGTAGTCGATCGTCGAATCCTGGTTCTGCATCAGCTCTTCGGCCTGGCGCTTGGCTTCCTGTGCTTTCGCTTCGTCCAGGTCGGCGCCGCGGATCGCGGTGTCGGCCAGGACGGTCACGCCGTTCGGCTGCACCTCGAGGATACCGCCGGCGACGAAGACGAACTCCTCGCCACCGCCGGCCACCTCGATGCGCACGGCACCCGGGCGGATGCGCGTGATAAGCGGTGTGTGCTTCGGGTAGATACCCAGCTCGCCCGCTTCACCCGGCAACGCGACGAAAGTTGCCTCACCGGAGAAGATCTGCTCCTCGGCCGAGACCACGTCAACGTGAATTGTGTTTGCCATATGTGTCCTTCAGGTGAAGAGCCGATTTAGGCAGCCAGTTTCTTGGCTTTTTCGATCGCTTCTTCGATGGTGCCGACCATGTAGAACGCCTGTTCCGGCAGGTGGTCCAGTTCGCCCGACGCGATCATCTTGAAGCCCTTGATCGTGTCTTTCAGCGAAACGTACTTGCCTGGCGAACCGGTGAACACTTCAGCGACGTGGAAAGGCTGCGACAGGAAACGCTGCATTTTACGAGCGCGTGCCACGACCAGCTTGTCTTCCGGTGCCAGTTCGTCCATGCCCAGAATCGCGATGATGTCGCGCAGTTCCTTGTAGCGCTGCAGGGTACCCTGGACAGCGCGGGCCGTCTCGTAGTGTTCCTGGCCGACGACGAGCGGGTCCAGCTGGCGCGAGGTCGAGTCGAGCGGGTCGACCGCAGGGTAGATACCCAGCGAAGCGATGTCACGCGACAGAACGACGGTCGAATCCAGGTGGGCGAAGGTGGTGGCCGGCGACGGGTCGGTCAGGTCATCCGCAGGGACGTAGACGGCCTGGATCGAGGTGATCGAACCGGTCTTGGTCGAGGTGATGCGCTCTTGCAGGCGGCCCATCTCTTCGGCCAGGGTAGGCTGATAACCCACCGCCGACGGCATACGGCCCAGCAGTGCCGAGACTTCGGTACCGGCCAGGGTGTAGCGGTAGATGTTGTCGACGAAGAACAGAACGTCCTTGCCTTCATCGCGGAAGGCTTCGGCCATGGTCAGGCCGGTCAGCGCGACGCGCAGACGGTTGCCTGGTGGTTCGTTCATCTGGCCGTAGACCATCGCGACCTTCGAGTTGGTCGGGTTTTCCAGGTCGACGACTTTTGCATCGGCCATCTCGTGGTAGAAGTCGTTACCTTCACGGGTACGCTCGCCCACGCCGGCGAACACGGACAGACCCGAGTGTGCCTTGGCGATGTTGTTGATCAGTTCCATCATGTTGACGGTTTTACCCACGCCGGCGCCGCCGAACAGGCCGACTTTACCGCCTTTGGCGAACGGGCAGACCAGGTCGATGACCTTGATGCCGGTTTCCAGCAGGTCGGTCGATGGCGACAGTTCGTCGTACACAGGTGCCGAGCGGTGGATCGAAGCGGTGCGCTCGGCGCTGACCGGGCCGCATTCGTCGATCGGGTTGCCCAGCACGTCCATGATACGGCCCAGGGTGGCGACGCCAACCGGGACCATGATCGGTGCACCGGTGTTCTGGATGACCATGCCGCGACGCAGGCCTTCCGAGCTGCCCAGCGCAATGGTACGGACGATGCCGTCACCCAGCTGTTGCTGCACTTCCAGGGTCAGTGCGGAGCCTTCCATTTTCAGTGCGTCGTACACTTTCGGCATGGCGTTACGTGGGAATTCCACGTCAACCACTGCGCCGATACACTGAACGATTTTGCCATCAGCCATGTTCGTTCCTTCAGATATAGTTAAATTCTTTATTTAGACCGCTGCCGCACCGGCGACGATCTCGGAGAGTTCTTTGGTAATCGCAGCCTGGCGGGTCTTGTTGTAGACCAGCTTCAGTTCGCCGATGACACTGCCTGCGTTGTCGCTTGCCGCCTTCATCGCCACCATGCGTGCCGATTGCTCGGACGCCAGGTTTTCAGCGACAGCCTGGTACACCAGGGCCTCGACATAACGCACCAGCAGCTCGTCGATGACGACTTGCGCTTCCGGCTCGTAGATGTAATCCCACGAGATCGCGCCTTTTTCCGCTTCCAGGTGCTTGGCCGGCAGCGGCAGCAGCTGCTCGACGACCGGTTCCTGTTTCATCGTGTTGATGAACTTGGTGTAGCACAGGTAGACGGCGTCCAGTTGGCCATCCTGGTATGCGTCGAGCATGACCTTGATCGGGCCGATCAGCTTTTCCAGGTGCGGGGTGTCGCCGATCTGGGTGGCCGAGGACACCAGCTTGACGCCGACACGGTTCAGGAAGCCGAGACCCTTGTTACCGATGGCAACAGCCTCGATGCGGTTGCCCGCCGCTTCCAGCTCGCGCGATTTCTGCGTTACCTGACGCAGGATGTTGGTGTTCATGCCGCCGCACAGACCTTTATCGGTCGTGACGACGATGAAGCCGACAGCCTTCGCCTGCACGTGCTTGGCTTGCGCCATGAACACGTGCGTGTACTCCGGATTGGCGCCCGCCAGGTTGGCGGTGATGTTCCGAACCTTTTCACTGTAGGGACGGGCGGCGCGCATCCGCTCCTGCGCTTTGCGCATTTTGGATGCGGCGACCATTTCCATCGCCTTGGTGATCTTCTTCGTATTCTCTACGCTCTTGATCTTGCCACGAATCTCTTTGCCTACTGCCATGAGTCCTTACTCCTTCCGGTCACCGGCGCCGCGTTCAACACAGGGCGCCGGGGTATCCATTTCTATTAAAATGCGCCGGATTTTTTGAAATCAGCAATGGCGGCGGCGAGTGCTGCTTCGCTGTCCTTGTCCAGTTGCTTGGTTTCTTCGATCTTCGACAGGAGCGCAGCCTGCTTGGTCTTCAGGTAGCCATGCAGACCGTTCTCGAAAGCCAGCACTTGCTTGACTTCGATGTCGTCGAAATAGCCCTTGTTGACGGCGAACAGCGATGCGGCCATCAGCGAGATCGGCAGCGGCGAGTACTGTGGCTGCTTCAGCAGTTCGGTCACGCGTGCACCGCGGTCGAGCTGCTTGCGGGTCGATTCGTCCAGGTCCGATGCGAACTGCGCGAACGCGGCCAGTTCACGGTACTGCGCCAGGTCGGTACGGATACCGCCGGACAGGCCCTTGATGACCTTCGTCTGGGCCGCACCACCGACGCGCGACACCGAGATACCGGCGTTGATCGCAGGACGGATACCGGCGTTGAACAGCGAGGTCTCGAGGAAGATCTGGCCGTCGGTAATCGAAATCACGTTGGTCGGCACGAAGGCCGAGACGTCGCCCGCTTGCGTTTCGATGATCGGCAGTGCGGTCAGCGAACCGGTCTTGCCGGTGACGGCGCCGTTGGTGAAGGCCGAGACGTAGTCGGCGTTCACGCGTGCTGCGCGCTCGAGCAGGCGGCTGTGCAGGTAGAACACGTCGCCTGGGTAGGCTTCGCGGCCTGGTGGGCGGCGCAGCAGCAGGGAAATCTGGCGGTAGGCAACGGCCTGCTTCGACAGGTCGTCGTACACGATCAGCGCGTCTTCGCCGCGGTCGCGGAAGTATTCGCCCATCGCGCAGCCCGAGTAGGCCGAGATGTATTGCATCGCTGCCGATTCCGAAGCGGAAGCGGCGACGACAATGGTGTACTCCATCGCGCCGTGCGTTTCCAGCGAGCGCACGATGTTCTTGATGGTCGATGCCTTCTGGCCGATTGCAACGTACACGCAGGTGACGTTCTGGCCTTTCTGGTTGATGATCGCATCGACTGCCACGGCCGATTTACCGGTCTGGCGGTCGCCGATGATCAGCTCGCGCTGGCCACGGCCGATCGGCACCATCGCGTCGATCGACTTGATGCCGGTCTGCATAGGCTGCGACACGGATTCACGGGCGATGACGCCCGGGGCGATCTTTTCGATCGGGGCGGTCAGGGTGGTGGCGATCGGACCCTTGCCGTCGATCGGCTGGCCCAGTGCGTTGACGACGCGGCCGCGCAGTTCAGGACCGATCGGCACTTCCAGGATGCGGCCGGTGGTCTTGACGGTGTCGCCTTCGGAGATGTGCTCGTACGAACCCAGGATGACCGAGCCGACCGAGTCACGCTCGAGGTTCATCGCCAGACCGAAGGTATTGCCCGGGAATTCCAGCATCTCGCCTTGCATCACGTCCGACAGACCATGGATGCGGCAGATACCGTCGGCGACGGAGATCACCGTGCCTTGATTGCGAACGTCAGCGGACGCTTCGAGGCCCTGGATCCGGCTCTTGATCAGTTCGCTGATTTCAGATGAATTAAGTTGCATGAGTGCTAACTCCTAATAGTTTCTTGATGCGTAAGGCGGAGAGTGGATGCCGGCCAGACGTGCGACGTTCGGTGCAAGGTTCGGCTGCGAAGCGGGCTGTTGAGGCCGGCTTCAGGCCACCAGCGCAGCGTGCATCTGCTGCAGCTTGGCGCGAACCGAGGTATCGAGCACTTCATCGCCAACCAGCACGCGCACGCCGCCGATCAGCGACGGGTCCACCGTGACCGTTGGGTTGAGCTTGCGGCCGAATTTCTTTTCCAGGCCGGCCACCAGCTGGGCCACCTGGGCATCGGTCAGCGCGAACGCACTGGCGATGTCCGCATCGGCGGCGCCAGCCTGGGCGTTCTTGAGGACCTGGAACTGCGCGCCGATTTCCGGCAGCAGCGCGACGCGGCCATTTTCGGCCAGCATCTGCAGGAAGTTCGTGGCCTCCGGGGTCACCGGCGACTTGAGCAGCGAACGCAGGGTCGTGACCAGATCGGTGGCGGAGACATTCGGGTTGGCGGCAAACGCCTGCACATCAGGGTGGGCGCCGATTTGGGCCAGTTCGGACACCAGTTCGGACCAGGCTGCCATGTCGCCGCCCTGGGCGACACGGAACAGCGCTTCGGCGTAGGGACGGGCGACGGTTGCGAGTTCTGCCATGATTACAGCTCGGTCGACAGTTGTGCCAGCAGGGCGGCGTGCGCTTCTGCGTTCACTTCGCGCTTGAGGATCTGCTCGGCGCCTTGCACGGCCAGTGCGGCCACCTGGCCACGCAGTTCTTCGCGCACGCGCGTCACTTGCTGCTCGGCGTCGGCGCGGGCAGCGGCAACGATACGGGCGGCTTCTTCGTTAGCGGTCTTCTTGGCTTCATCGATGATCAGCTGGGCACGCTTTTCGGCGTCGGCGATGCGCGCCTGGCCTTGGTCGCGTGCGCTAGCCAGTTCGGCTTGCACGCGCTTTTCGGCGGCGGCCAGGTCGGCCTTGCCGCGGTCGGCAGCGGCCAGGCCGTTGGCGATCCGGTCGGCGCGCTCGTCGAGCGCTTTCATCAGCGGCGGCCACACGAATTTCATCGTGAAGAACGCGAGGACGAGGAAGACGGCGAGCTGTGCAAACAGAGTTGCGTTAAGGTTCACGGTATTTTCCTTCTCACAAAAACGGATGCCGAACCGCGATGGTTCGGCCCTTCAAAACCTGAGCTGCGCGTCGCTTAGCCGGCAAACGGGTTCGTGTATGCGAACAGCATGGCGATACCAACACCGATCAGGAATGCCGCGTCGATCAGGCCGGCCAGCAGGAACATCTTGGTCTGCAGGGTGTTCATCAGTTCTGGCTGACGTGCCGAGGCTTCCAGGTATTTACCGCCCATGAGTGCGATACCGATACATGCGCCGATAGCGCCGAGGCCGATGATTAAACCGCAAGCCAGTGCAACAAATGATGCGTCAGTCATGATTACTCCAAAAAGTTAAAATTAAAACTAGATTAAAAACTACAACTTCGTTACAACCACTATCTATTCGATGCTTGCGGCGCCGATCAGTGGCCTTCGTGTGCCTGACCGAGGTAGACCAGCGTCAGCATCATGAAAATGAATGCCTGCAGGAACACGATCAGGATGTGGAAGATCGCCCAGATCGAGCCGGCAATCACATGGCCGACAAAGCCGAAAACGGTAGCGGTCGAGCCAAGCAAAGCGATCAAGAGGAACAGCAGCTCACCGGCAAACATGTTGCCGAACAGTCGCATACCGAGCGACACCATTTTTGCTACGTATTCGATGATGTTCAGCAGCAGGTTGAACGGCGCCAGCCAGATGCCGAAGGGTGCTGCGAACAATTCGTGGAGCCAGCCGCCGAAGCCTTTGATCTTGATGCCGTAGAACAGCATCAGCAGCAGCACGCCCAGCGAAATGCCGATGGTGCCGTTCAGGTCGGCGGTCGGGACCACGCGGTGGTAAGGGAACAGGTGCTCGACGCCGAACCATTTGAAGGCTTCGGAAAACAGGTCGACCGGCAGGAAGTCCAGCGAGTTCATCAGGGCAACCCACACGAACACGGTCAGCGCCAGCGGAGCGATGAAGCTGCGGTCGCCATGGATGATGGTCTTGGCCTGGTTATCGACCATTTCGACCAGGATCTCGACGGCAGCCTGGAAGCGGCCCGGCACGCCCGAGGTGGCGCGGCGCGCGGCCATCCACATCAGCAGGCAGCCGATCGCGCCCATCAGGACGGACCAGAAGAAGGTGTCGTAGTGGAAGACGGAAAAGTCGACCGGGCCATGTTGATGGTGGTTCGACAAGTGACTCAGGTGGTGCTTGATGTACTCGCCTGCTGTGGGCGCGTGCTGTGCTGCGCCTTCTACGGTTGTCGTCATATCAGTGCCTAAATAATAAGAATATGTAACTTTTCAGCGCCACGATGAACCCGGCGATGAGCGCCAGCGGGTTCAGGTCACGGTACAGCCACACGGTTGCGCCCAGCAGGGCAAGCGTGAAACCAATCTTTATAAATTCCCAGATGAAAAACGTGAGCGGGTTGGCACTGCCCGCTTTCGTTGATGCGAACAGGCGAAACGCCATGACGGCGTTGGGCAAAACACAGCACAGCCCGCCGAGTACCGCCGAAAACATCGCAGCCCATCCCCCCAGCAGTGCGGCGAGGACGCCAGCGACGACTGTTGCGATCAATTGCAGGGAGACCAGGCGCAACATTTTTTCTTCTTCGCCTAGGCCGTGGGAACCGAGTTACGGTGTGGTAATTACATGAATCAGCGGGATTATAAGTTCGATAGTGCATTTGAGTCAAACGTTTCCAGCTGTGCGGTATCGGGCACGTAGGGGCGCAAATGTCACATAAATCTGGGCAGTAGGCTCGGTTTTCGCCGCAGTTGGATGCGCGAAATACAGATGTCGGCGGGCGCGAACTGCCCGAAATATGGGCAGGCGCGGCAGGAAAAGTGTGGACATGATGACACGGCACGGAGCGCGCCCTGCCGTAGGGTTGGCCTCGGCGGCCCCGCGGTCCCCGCCGACGCGTCCAGCCGGCGTTCGCATGCCCGATGCGCCGGCTGGACCTCCTTCGGGGTCTTACGCGCGCAAGCGGGCCAGCACCCCGTCGAGCACATCGAGGTCGGCAAAGTCGATGATCATCTGGCCCCTGCCCTTCGGTCCCATCTTGAACACGACCGGTGTAGCCAGCTTGTCCGACAGCTCTTCCTCCAGGCGCACGATGTCGCCCGACTTTTCTTTTTGGGTTTTGGCCTGGGCCGGATTCGCCTGCTCTTCAATTGCGCGCGCCACCAGCTTTTCCGTCTCGCGCACCGACAGGCGCTTGGCGATGACCTGGTTCGCCAGGGCGATCTGGCTGGCGTTGTCGACCGACAGCAGCGCGCGGGCATGGCCCATGTCGATGTCGCCGGCCATCAGCATGGTCTGCACCGGTTGTGCCAGGTTCACCAGGCGCAGCAGGTTCGACACCGCGCTGCGCGAGCGGCCGACCGCGCTGGCCGCCTGCTCGTGGGTGAAGTCGAAGTCGGAGATCAGGCGGGCGATGCCCTGCGCCTCTTCCAGGGGATTGAGGTCTTCGCGCTGGATGTTTTCGATCAGGGCCATTGCCGCGGCAGCCTGGTCGTCGACTTCACGCACCAGCACGGGGATGTTTTCCAGACCGGCCAGCTGCGCCGCGCGGAAGCGCCGTTCGCCAGCGATGATTTCGTAGCGCCCCGCCTCGACCGGCCGCACCAGCACCGGCTGCATCACGCCCTGGCTTTTGATGGATGCCGCCAGTTCGTTCAGTGCGCCCTCGTCCATGCGGGTACGCGGCTGGTATTTGCCAGCTTGCAACTGGGCAACGGGCAAGGCCGTCGGCAGGCCGGCCGGTGCCGGGGCAGCGTCGAGGTCGCCGCCGAGGAGTGCATCGAGACCGCGGCCGAGGCCCTTGAGTTTTTTGGTAGCCATGTGGATAACTCTCCGTGATTACATTGTCTTGATGCGCTCGACCATTTCGGCGCCGAAAGCGATGTACGCCTGCGCCCCTTTCGAGCTCGGGTCGAACACGACGCCGGGTACGCCATACGAGGGCGCCTCGGCCAGGCGCACGTTGCGCGGGATGATCGTCTTGAACACCTTGTCGCCGAAGTGCTGCTCGAGCTGGCTCGAGACCTGCTGCGACAGCGTCATGCGCGGATCGAACATGACGCGCAAGAGGCCGATGATCTTCAGGTCCGTGTTCAGGTTCGCATGCACCTTCTTGATCGTGTTGACCAGGTCCGAGAGGCCTTCGAGCGCGTAGTACTCGCACTGCATCGGGATGATCACGCCATGCGCGGCGCACAGGCCGTTCAAGGTCAGCATCGACAGGGCGGGCGGGCAGTCGATCAGGATGAAGTCGTATTCCTGGTCGACCTGGGCCAGCGCGTTCTTGAGGCGGCGCTCGCGGTTTTCCAGTTCGACCATCTCGACTTCGGCACCGGCCAGTTCGCGGTTGGCGGGCAGCACGTCGAAGCGGCCGGCACCGGAGCGCACGCGTGCTTCGCCGATCTCGGCTTCACCGAGCAGCACCTGGTAGGTGGACGCTTCCAGCTCGGCCTTGTTGATGCCGGCACCCATGGTCGCATTGCCCTGCGGGTCGAGGTCGACCAGCAGCACGCGCTGCTCCAGCTTGGCAAGGCCGGCCGACAGGTTGACGCTGGTGGTCGTCTTGCCGACGCCGCCCTTCTGGTTTGCAACGCAAAATATTTTTGCCATCTGTTCTTATCCGGACGCGACAACATTGTTTAATATTGTTCATACCTTTTAGACCGTATTAACGATTTACAAGGTATAAACAATATAAACGATTTATATTGTTATGTTGGTTGATTGTGATTGGTGCTCGAATTGCCTGCTTGTCCTGCCTGCTTATCCTGGCGCCCGCTCGATGAATACCAGGTGCCGTTCCGCTTCCAGTTTCGCCACCCGCAAGGGCCGCAATTCCTGCACTTTCCATTCGCTCGGCAGCCTTTCCTGTTCCTCGCTTGGCGCTACCCCTTTCAGGGCAATGAAGCGTCCGTTCTCGGCCAGCAGGTGCCCGGACCAGTTGACGAAATCCGACAGGTCGGCAAAGGCACGCGAGGTGATGACATCGAAGGGCCCTGCTTTCAGGTCCTGCACCTTCATCGTGTACACCGTGACATTGCTCAGGCCCAGTTCCGCCTTCACCTGGGTGAGAAAGGCGGTTTTCTTGTGCACGGTGTCGATCAGGGAGACCTTCATGTCCGGCCGGGCAATTGCCAGCACGATGCCGGGCAGGCCCCCGCCCGCCCCGACGTCGAGTACGTTCTGCGCACCGGCAAAGGCCGGCACGGCGGCCAGGGAATCGAGCAGGTGGTGCGTCACCATCTGCATCGGGTCACGCAAGGAAGTCAGGTTGTAGACGCTGTTCCACTTCGCCATCAAGGCCAGGTAATCCATCAATTGCTCGCGCTGGGCCGCCCACAGCGGCAGGTCCATGGCGTCGATGCCGTCGCTGAGTACGGCCATCAGTGTGCCGCGGTCGAATCCCCTCACTGCGTTGCCTCCTCGGTTGGGGTATTGGTGAAGCCCCTGGCACCGCGCTTTTTCAGGTGCACCAGCAGCAACGAGATGGCCGCCGGCGTCACGCCGGAAATGCGCGAAGCCTGGCCCAGGGTTTCCGGACGCTGCTTGTCGAGCTTCTGGCGGACCTCGATCGACAGTGCAACAATGTCGAGGTAGTTCAGGTTTTCCGGCAGCTTCAGGTTTTCGTAGTGGTCGTGGCGTTCGACCTCTTTCGCCTGCCGATCGATGTAGCCGGCGTATTTCAGCTGGATTTCAACCTGTTCCTTCACCGCTGGATCTGCCACGCCGGGGCCGGCGAGCGGCTGCCCTTCACTGCCCGTCATCGTCATCAAGGTGTCGTACTCGACGCCGGGACGGCGCAGCAAATCGGCCAGGTTGTATTCGCGCTCGAGCGCCTGTCCCACGACGCGCTCCGATTCGGCTGCTGCGAGGATGCGCGGGTTGACCCAGGTCGAGCGCAGGCGCTCGAGTTCGCGCGCGACCGACTCGCGTTTGGTCTCGAATGCCGCCCACTGGGCGTCACCCACGACCCCGAGCTTGCGGCCGATTTCGGTCAGGCGCATGTCGGCATTGTCTTCGCGCAGCGACAGGCGGTACTCCGCGCGGCTGGTGAACATGCGGTAAGGTTCGGCCACGCCCTGGGTCGTGAGGTCGTCGACCAGCACGCCGAGGTAGGCTTCGGAGCGGCCCGGCGTCCAGGCCTCCTGCCCCTTGGTCTGCAGGGCCGCGTTCATGCCGGCGAGCAGGCCTTGCGCGGCCGCTTCCTCGTAGCCGGTGGTGCCATTGATCTGGCCGGCGAAGAACAGGCCGCGAATCGCCTTCGTTTCCAGCGAGGCTTTCAGGCCACGCGGATCGAAATAATCGTATTCGATGGCATAGCCCGGTCGCAGGATGAAGGCGTTTTCCATGCCCTTCATCGAGCGTACAAGCGCCAGCTGCACGTCGAACGGCAGGCTGGTCGAGATACCGTTCGGGTAGATCTCGTGGGTAGTCAGGCCCTCCGGCTCGAGGAAGATCTGGTGCGATTCCTTCGAGGCGAAGCGGTGGATCTTGTCTTCGATCGAGGGGCAGTAACGCGGGCCGACGCCCTCGATGACGCCGGTGTACATCGGGCTGCGGTCGAGACCGTTGCGGATGATATCGTGGGTTTGCGCATTCGTGTGCGTCACCCAGCACGGCACCTGGCGCGGGTGCATGGCGGCATTGCCCATGTAGGAAAACACCGGTACCGGATCGACGTCGCCGGGCTGTTCGCCCAGCACGGAATAGTCGATGCTGCGGCCGTCGATCCGCGGCGGCGTGCCGGTTTTCAGGCGGCCTTGCGGCAGCTTGAGTTCCTTCAGGCGGCTCGACAGCGCCACCGCCGCCGGGTCGCCGGCACGGCCGGCGGTATGGTTTTGCAGGCCGACGTGAATCTTACCGTCGAGGAAAGTACCGGCGGTGAGCACCACGGCACGGGCGCGGAACTGCAGGCCGATCTGGGTGACGGCGCCGACAACGCGGTCGCCCTCCACCATGAGGTCGTCGACAGCCTGCTGGAACAGCCACAGGTTCGGCTGGTTTTCCAGGCGCGAACGGATCGCCGCCTTGTACAGGATGCGGTCGGCCTGGGCACGGGTCGCGCGCACCGCCGGGCCTTTGGAAGAGTTCAGGATGCGGAACTGGATGCCGGATTCGTCGGTGGCAATCGCCATCGCGCCGCCGAGGGCATCGACTTCCTTGACCAGGTGGCCCTTGCCGATACCGCCGATCGACGGATTGCAGGACATCTGGCCAAGCGTTTCGATGTTGTGGGTCAGGAGCAGGGTCTTCTGTCCCATGCGTGCCGACGCGAGTGCGGCTTCGGTGCCGGCATGGCCGCCACCGACGACGATGACGTCGAATTCAGTAGGAAATAGCATGATGGAAGTGGAAAGCGAGGAGGGCTAATTCCCGATTATAGAATCTTTTGGGGTGTCGGACTCGGCGTCGACCGAAAACGGAAGGTTTTTTGTTTCACGTGGAACACACCCGCGACGTAGGTGGCGTTAGCTCAGCAGGCTGTTTCACGTGAAACAATGGCGGCGGCGATTGTTCAGGCACAAAAAAAGCCGGGTCTCCCCGGCTTTTGTTTCACGTGAAACAGCTCAACTGGCAAGCCGTACCACCGCATCGAACGCTGTCTTTACGATCAGCGTTGAGACTACCACCAGGAACAATTTACGCACGAATGCGCTACCGTGCTTGATCGCCAGCTTCGTTCCCACCAGCGAGCCACCCACCTGGCACACCGCCATCAGCAAGCCTAGTTGCCACAGCAAGTGCCCGCTGTAACCAAACCACATCAGTGCCGACAGGTTACATGCCACATTCACGATCTTTGCCGCCGCCGACGCGCTGAGGAAATCGAAGCCGAAGAAACGTACGAATAAGAAGATCAGGAAGCTGCCGGTACCCGGACCGAAGAAGCCGTCATAAAATCCGATAGCGGCACCGATGGCGACCGCCCACCAGCGCTCGGCACTGCCGCTGTGCACCGGCGCATGCACGCTGCCCAGGTCCTTCTTGCGAAAGGTGTAGAGCGCCACCGCCAGCAAAATGAAGGGCAACAAGGCCCGCACGAAGTCGCCCGGTACCCGCGTGACAGTCCAGGCACCGACGAAGGACAAGGCAAAGGCTGCCACTGCCGCCGGCGCGGCCGCGCTCCACGCAACGTGCACGCGCCGGGCGTAGTTCACCGCCGCGGCGCTCGTGCCGCAGATGCTGGCCAGTTTATTCGTGCCGAGCAGGGTCGCCGGCACCTCCCTGGGCAAGAAGGAAAAGATGGCGGGAACCTGGATCAGCCCGCCTCCACCGACCACGGCGTCCACCAAACCGGCAAGGAAGGCGGCGCCGCCAAGCCATACGAAATCGATCATCGATGCATCCGACATAGTGAAGAGGTGAAATTGTACGGCAAGGGGAACGGCCCGGCGCTCGCCACCTGTGCTCCCTAAGAGCCAGTGGATGCGTACGTGAAACCGCTCCACCTACGCCGAACGGCAGCGCAACTTTTGCCCGTTCTCGTGTAAGCTGACCGGACCGCCATCCCATCCAACGACCATGACCGCCTTTGCCTTCAGCACCGTCGCCCACATCGTGTCGCAACCCAGCGCCGCTGCCGAACTCGGCAAACTGATCGCCGAACGTTTTCCCCAAGCCCGCCGCGCCCTCCTCGTCACCGACGCCGGCTTCCTGCGTACAGGACTACTCCGGCCCGCGTGCGACGATCTCGCGCACCAGGGCATCGACGTCAGCATCTATTCGGACGTTGTCGCCGACCCGCCCGAAGCGACCGTTCTCGAGGCGGTGGCCTATGCCCGCGCGCAGGACGTCGACCTTGTCATCGGCTTCGGCGGCGGCAGTTCGATGGATGTGGCCAAGCTGGTGGCGGTCCTGGCCTCAAGTGCGCAGGAACTGCCGGCCATCTACGGCATCGGCAAAGTGGCGGGAACGCGGTTACCGCTGGTCCAGGTACCGACGACCGCCGGAACAGGCTCGGAGGTCACCAATATCGCCATCGTCACCACTGGCAAGACCACCAAGATGGGCGTCGTTGCGCCCCAACTGTATGCCGACCTCGCCGTGCTGGACGCCAGCCTGACACTGGGTTTGCCGCCACTCGTCACGGCCGCGACCGGCATCGATGCGATGGTGCACGCCATCGAGGCCTACACCAGCCGCCACAAGAAAAATCCCCTGTCCGATGTGCTCGCGCGCGAAGCGCTGCGCCTCCTGTCGGACAACCTGCTCGCTGCCTGCGAAAACGGCAGCAACCTGGAGGCACGGCAGGCGATGCTGCTGGGCGCCTGTCTGGCCGGGCAAGCGTTTTCGAACGCACCGGTAGCGGCCGTGCATGCGCTGGCCTATCCGATCGGCGGCATCTTCCACGTCCCCCACGGGCTGTCGAATGCACTCGTGCTGCCCCATGTATTGCGCTTCAATGCGCCGGCCGCGGCGCCGCTGTATGCGGAGCTGGCCGACGTGGTGGTGCCGGGAACAGGAGGAAGCGCGGAAGAACGGACGGAAGCCTTGATTGCTGCGATGCAGCAGTTTGCACAAAAAACAGGCATCGCTACCTCCCTGCGCGAGGTCGGCATCGGTAATGATGATCTTGACCGGCTGGCGGATGACGCCATGCTCCAGACCCGCCTGCTGGGGAATAACCCGCGCGAACTCACCCGCGAGGACGCGCGGTCAATCTACGCCGCCGCCCTGTAACGCCCATTCACAGCGCCTCGGCGGCGCGCGGCGGCACGGGCTGCGCCGCGCCAGGCGTGAAGAAGTCGAGCAGCAGCCGGTTGACCTGGTCGGGCGCCGTCAACTGCAGCCAGTGGTCGGCGCCATCGATACGCTCGTAGCGGAAGCCATCGGCCACATATTCCCGCGAATCGAGCATCTGCTCTTCTCCCGGGGCGGGATCGAGACTGCTCCAGACGCCCATGACCGGCACCGGCACCGGCTCGCGCCGGCTGCCGAGGGTCAAGCCGCGCGGCAGGTTCGCCCGATAATAGTTCAGTGCCGCCGTCAGCCGGCCCGGCTCGCGCAAGCCTTGCCGCCAGTAGCCGGCCTGCGTTGGTTCAGACGTAAAACGGCGTAGCGCAAAGAAATCTCCCGCACGCAGCGATGCCTCGGCCAGGCCGGGCAGCATGAACCACAGCATGTAGCTCGAACGTAGCTTCTGCATCAAGCCTGCCCCTGCAAACGCCGCCGGGTGACCGACCGACAGGGCCACGTACTGTTCGACGCGGCCTGGCGCATCCATGCACAGCTGCCAGCCCACCAGCGCGCCCCAGTCGTGCCCGACCACGCGGGCGCGCTCGATGCCCAGCAGGTCCATCAGGCCGAGCACGTCGTCGCGCACGTCGACGCGGTAGGCGGAGACGGCACCGGGCGCATCGGTCCCGCCGTAACCGCGCAGGTCGGGCGCCAGCACGCGGTAGCCGGCGTTCACCAGGGGCGCTATCTGCTTGCGCCAGACGATATGGGTATCGGGAAAACCGTGCAGCAGCAGCACAGCTGGCCCCTGCCCCGCGCTCATCACCTGCATGCGCAGGCCATTCACGCTGACCTGCAGGAATTGCTCTTTCATGCCGCCTCCCGTTCCGTATCGATGGCCATGTTAGCGCCAGCCACTTTCCTGTTGCGCGCGCCACGCGCGAACAGGGCGCCGAGTTCGCCGACGATACCGCGGCGGAACAGCAGCACGCAAACGATGAAGATCAGGCCCGTCACCATGCCGACCGATTCGCCCAGGGTCGAGAACCAGGCGACGCCGCTCTTGTCGGCGAGCCAGGTCCCGAACTCGCCCAGCTTGTTTTCCAGCGCGACAATGAGGAAGGCGCCGATGATCGGCCCGGCCATCGTGCCCATGCCTCCTACCAGGGTCATCAGGACGACCAGGCCCGACATGGTCCAGTGGACATCGGTCAGGGTCTCGAAGCCCAGCACGACCGTCTTGGTGGCCCCTGCAAGGCCTGTGAGGGCGCTGGAGAGCACGAAGGCGAGCAGCTTGTAGCGGTCGGCGTCGTAGCCCAGAGAAATGGCCCGTGGCTCGTTCTCCTTGATGGCCTTGAGCACCTGCCCGAAGGGCGAATGCACCACGCGCACAATCAGCGCGAACCCGGCCACGACGATGGCCAGTACGACGTAGTAGAGGGTCAGGTCGTTCGACAGGTCGATCGCGCCGAACAGGCGTCCGCGCGGCACGCCCTGCAGGCCATCCTCGCCATGGGTATACGGACTGCGCAAGGCCGCGAAATACACCATCTGCGCCAGCGCGAGGGTGATCATCGAAAAATAGATGCCCTGGCGGCGGATCGCCAGCGCCCCGATCGCCAGTCCCAGCAGCGAACTGGCGGCGACGCCGGCCAGGATGCCGAGTTCGAATGGCAGGCCGCTCGTGGCCAGCAGGTGACCGGTGACGTAGCCGGCGCTGCCAAAAAAAGCGGCATGGCCGAAAGAGAGCAGGCCCGTAAAGCCGATCAGGAGGTTGAAGGCGCAGGCGAACAGCGCGAAGCACAACAGCTTCATCAGGAAGACGGGATAGCCGAAGAAGGGCGCGGCCAGCGCCAGCGCCAGGACGAGGCCGTAGCCGATACGTTTATTCATGCTCACTTTTCCTTCCCGAACAGGCCGGCCGGGCGCAGCAGCAGCACGATGACCATGACGACGAATACGACCACTTCCGACCCTTCCGGATAAAACACCCGGGTCAGCCCCTCGATCACGCCCAGCATCAGGCCGGTGACGATGGAACCGAGGATCGAGCCCATGCCGCCGATCACGACGACGGCGAAGACGACGATGATCAGGTTTGAGCCCATCAGCGGGGTGACGTTGATGACGGGCGCCGCCAGCACCCCCGCCAGGCCGGCCAGCGCGACACCGAAGCCATAGGTCAATGTCACCATGCGTGGCACGTTGATGCCGAAGGCTTCGACCAGTTTCGGGTTCTCGGTACCGGCGCGCAGGTAGGCGCCCAAGCGCGTCTTTTCGATGACGAACCAGGTACCGAGGCAGACCGCCAGCGAAGCGGCCACCACCCAGGCGCGGTAGTTCGGCAAGATCATGAAGCCGAGGTCGGTGGCCCCCGTCAGCGCGTCGGGCACGTCCAGGGTCTGGCCGGAGACCCCGAAGAAGGAGCGGAACAGGCCTTCGAGCAGCAGCGTGATGCCGAAGGTCAGCAGCAGCCCGTATAGATGGTCGAGTTTGTACAGCCAGCGCAGCATCGTCTTTTCGACCGCGATGCCGAAGGCGCCGACCAGGAGCGGCGCGAGCACCAGCATCATCCAGTAGTTCAGGCCATACGAGGTGACGCCGATATAGGCGATGAAGGCGCCCATCATATAGAGCGCGCCGTGCGAGAAATTGATGACGTTGAGCAGGCCGAAGATGACGGCCAGGCCGAGCGAGAGCATCGCATAGAAGGAGCCGTTCACCAGGCCCAGCAGGAGCTGGCTCATCAGGGCTTGCAGGGGGATGCCGAATAGTTCCATAGGTGCCGAAAAGGTTGTGCGTCAGCGGTATGCGTCGAATTCAATGCACAGCGCAACACGTTTTCGATTTGCCAGCCTGGGTTGAACGCGTAGGCGGGAGACCCGCCTACCCTACGAGCAATGGCAATATTCGAAGGACCGTAGGGTGGGCGGGTTCCCCGCCCACGCGTTCAATTCACGTCCGAATCGACGCGCACATGTTTTGGACGCGACGAAAAACCCTCACTTCCAGGCCGCGCATTTCGTCTCGGCCTTGGTCGTGTACGCCTGCGCCCCCGGAATCGTTGCCACCAGCTTGTAGTAATCCCACGGATACTTCGACTCGCTCGGCGCTTTTACTTGCATCAGGTACATGTCGTGCACCATGCGCCCGTCCGGGCGGATTTCGCCGTTCCTGGCGAACATGTCGTTGACTTTCGTCGCCTTCAGCCTGGCCATCACCTTGGTCGGGTCATCCGACCCAAGCGCCTTGACCGCGTTCAGGTAGTTCGTCGTCGCCGAGTAGTCGGCCGCCTGCAGCATCGACGGTTCCTTCTTCATCTTGCCGAAATAGCGCTTGGACCAGGCGCGGGTGTCGGCATTCATGTCCCAGTACCAGCCGTCGGTCAGGTACATGCCTTGCGTCGTGTTCAGGCCGAGCGTGTGGATATCGTTGATGAACACCAGCAAACCGGCGATCTTCATGTTCTTGGTCAGGCCGAATTCCTTGGCCGCCTTGATCGAATTGATGGTGTCGCCACCCGCGTTCGCCAGGCCCAGCACCTGCGCCTTGGACGACTGGGCCTGCAGCAGGAAAGAGGAAAAATCGGAGGCCGACAGCGGGTGCTTCACGCTGCCGAGCACGGTGCCGCCATTTTTCTTGAGCACCTCGGTCGTGTCCTTTTCCAGCGACTGGCCGAAGGCATAGTCGGCGGTCAGGAAATACCAGCTCTTGCCGCCCTGCTTGATCACGGCGGAACCGGTGCCGCGCGCCAGCGCCACCGTGTCGTAGGCGTAGTGCACGGTGTAGGGGGAGCACTGTTCGTTGGTCAGTTGCGCAGTGCCGGCGCCGATGGCGATGAACACTTTTTTCTTCTCGGCCGCGACCTTGGCCATGGCCAGGCTGGCGCCGGAATTGGTGCCGCCGATCAGCATGTCGACGCCGCCCTGGTCGAACCATTCGCGCGCCTTCGAGGCGGCGATGTCCGGCTTGTTCTGGTGGTCGGCCACGACGAATTCGATCTTCTTGCCGGCGATGGCACCGCCCATGTCGGCGATCGCCATGCGCACGGCTTCGGCGCCGCCGTTGCCGTCGACGTCGGAATACACGCCGGACAGGTCGGTGATCATGCCGATCTTGATGGTGTCGCCGCTGATCTGGGCATGTGCGGGAGCGGCCAGGCTGCCGAAGGCGGCGGCGGTGGCGAGGGCGAGGGCTGTGCGTTTCATGTGGTCTCCGTTCTTGTGGTCTTGTGGGTAAAAACGTGGATCAGACGCCGAGCAGTTCCGTCAGCACCGGCATGCGCGTATCGAGCTCATGGGCGGCGATGGTTTCGACGATCTGGCCGTGTTCGACGACGTGGAAGCGGTCCGCCAACGGCGCGGCAAAGCGGAAGTTCTGCTCGACCATCACGATGGTGTAGCCCTTTCCCTTCAGGGTCGTGATCATGCGCGCCAGCGTCTGCACGATGACCGGCGCCAGCCCTTCGGAGATCTCGTCGAGCAGCAGCAGGCGCGCGCCGGTACGCAGGATGCGGGCCACGGCCAGCATCTGCTGCTCGCCGCCGGAGAGGCGCGTGCCCTGGCTGTGGCGGCGCTCGTACAGGTTCGGAAACATGGCATAGATCTCGTCGAGCGACATCGCCGTGCCCGCCCCATTGCCCGTCCCAGGCAGCACCGGCGGCAGCAGCAGGTTTTCCTCGGTCGACAGCGAGGCGAAGATGCCGCGCTCTTCCGGGCAATAGCCGACGCCGAGGTGGGCGATGCGGTGGGTCGGCAGTTTGATCGCTTCGACACCGTTGATGCGGATCGACCCGCTGCGGCGCCCGGTCAGGCCCATGATGGCGCGCAGGGTGGTGGTGCGCCCGGCGCCATTCCTTCCGAGCAGGGTAACGACCTCCCCTTCGGCCACCGAGAACTCGACGCCGTGCAGGATGTGCGATTCGCCGTACCAGGCCTGCAAATTGGAAATTTCGAGTGCCGCGCTCATGCGTGCGCTCCTTCGAGTTCGCCATCGGCGCTGCCCATGTAGGCCTGCATCACTTGCGGGTTGCGCGAGACTTCCGCATAGGTCCCTTCGGCCAGCGTGGCGCCGCGCTGCAGGACGGAGATGCGGTCGCAGATGCCGGAGACGACGTTCATGTTGTGTTCCACCATCAGGATGGTGCGCCCGGCCGACACTTTTTTGATCAGTTCGGTGACGCGGTGCACGTCTTCATGGCCCATGCCCTGTGTTGGCTCGTCGAGCAGCATCAGTTCAGGCTCCATCGCCAGCGTGGTGGCAATCTCGAGCGCGCGCTTGCGCCCATAAGGGAGGTCGGCGGTGACGGTATCGGCAAAGCCGGCCAGGTCGACCTCGGCCAGCAGCGCCAGCGCGCGCTCGTCGAGCCGGGACAGCGAGCGTTCGCTCTTCCAGAAGTGGAAACTCGTGCCGAGCTGACGCTGCAGGCCGATGCGCACATTTTGAAGTACCGTCAAATGGGGGAAGACGGCGGAAATCTGGAAAGAGCGGATGATGCCCATGCGCGCGATCTGCGCCGGTTTCGAGGCCGTGATATCGCGGCCATTGAACAGGATCTGCCCGGAGCTGGGCACGAGGAACTTGGTGAGCAGGTTGAAGCAGGTGGTCTTGCCGGCGCCGTTGGGACCGATCAGTGCGTGGATGTGGCCGCGCTGCACCTGCAAGTCGACGTGGTTAACTGCAATAAAACCCTTGAATTCCTTCGTCAGGCCTTTTGTTTCCAGTATGACGTCCGCCATCGTCTCTCCAGTGCGTGAATCACCCCTGCGCCGAAATCCCTTAACAAATATTACACACAACAGTTATGGCCCACAATACAACACAGCCCTTGTGCACCCGCGCACACACCGGAATCCCGCGCCCACCAATTGTGCAAAATTACACAGGCAAGTTTTTGGTTCGGGCGGCACGGATCGCGTCTGCCGCCTTTTCCGCGATCATCAGGGTCGGCGAATTGGTGTTGCCGGAAGTAATAAAAGGCATGATGGAGGCGTCGACCACGCGCAGGCCGTCCACGCCGATCACGCGCAAGTCGCTGTCGACGACGGCCAGCGGATCGTCGCGCCGTCCCATCCGGCACGTGCCGACGGGGTGGAAAATCGTGGTGCCGATCAGGCCGGCAGCCTGCGCCAGTTCTTCCTCGGTACGGTAGAGCGGCCCCGGCTTGAACTCCTGTGGCCCATAGCGCGCCAGCGCCGGCGCGGCCACGATGCGTCGCGTCAGCGACAAAGCCGCCGCCGCAGTCTGCCGATCTTCCTGCGTGCTGAGGTAATTCGGCGTGATCTTCGGCGCCGCATAACTGTCCTGCCCGGCCAGGCGCACGTGTCCGCGCGAAGTCGGCCGCAGGTGGCAAACGCTGGCCGTAAATGCGGGAAAACCGTGCAGCGGGTCGCCGAACTTTTCCAGCGACAGCGGCTGCACGTGGTACTGCAAATCCGGCGTCGCCTGCCCGGGATGCGAACGGGCAAAGGCACCCAGCTGCGACGGCGCCATCGACATCGGTCCGCTCTGGAACAGTGCGTACTCGAGGCCGATCCTGAACTTGCCGAACCAGTTGTTGGCGCTGGTATTCAGGGTTTTGACGCCTTGCACCTTGTAGACCATGCGTAGTTGCAGATGGTCCTGCAGGTTTTCGCCGACGCCGGGCGCTTCCACGCGCGGCGTGATGCCGTGGCGCGCCAGGTGGGCGGACGGCCCGATGCCGGACAGTTGCAGGATGTGGGGCGATCCGATGGCGCCCGCGGCCAGCAGGGTTTCACGTGCGGCGCGCGCCATGTAGGCATGCCCGCCGCCGGTAAACTGGACGCCGCGGCAGACGGTCCTGCCATTGTCCTCTTCCAGCACCAGGCGCTCGACATGGCAGCCGGTCATGATGGTCAGATTCGGACGCTGGGCCGCCGGTTTCAGGAAGGCTTTCGCGGTATTCAAGCGGATGCCGCGGCGCTGGTTGACCTCGAAATAGGACGAGCCGGCGTTGTCCCCGGTATTGAAATCGTCGACCTTGGCAATGCCCACCTCTTCGGCCGCATCGCGGAAGGCATCGAGGATTTTCCAGGACAGGCGCTGCTTTTCCACGCGCCATTCGCCGCCGGCGCCATGCAATTCGCTGGCGCCAAGGTAATGGTCTTCGCTCTTCCTGAACAGCGGTAGCACCTGCTCCCAGCGCCAGGAATCGTCGCCGCAGGCCTCGGCCCAGCGCGCATAATCCTGGGCCTGGCCACGCATGTAGATCATGCCGTTGATCGAGGAACTGCCGCCCAGGACTTTGCCGCGCGGGTAGATCAGGCTGCGCCCGTTCAGGCCGGGATCGGGTTCGGTATTGAACAGCCAGTCGGTGCGTGGATTACCGATGCAGTGCAGGTAGCCGACCGGGATGTGGATCCACAGGTAATCGTCGCGGGCACCGGCTTCGATCAGGAGCACGTTGATGTCGCGATCGCGCGTGAGCCGGTTGGCGAGTACGCAACCGGCAGTGCCGGCGCCAACGATGATGTAGTCGTATTCTCCGGCCGATTCCACGCACCCTCCCGTCAGGACTGCAATTCAAATGCCAGTAATTCCACCAGGCGCGCCGCCGGCATCGGCCGTGCACGCGCATAGCCGGTACCAGCCCAGAGCGACATCAATTCGGTATCGCCGCTGGCCGCGGCCGCTGCCCGGATACTGCCGGTCAAGGCGTTCTGGACCGGATAAGGCGGCACCTGCCGCTCCACTTGCGCCATCTGGCGCATGAAACGGTTCTCGATGCCGCGTGCGTAGCGCCCCGAAAAACTGCGCGTCAGCCGCGTCTGGTCGGCGCCGGCAAGCAGGCGCGCCTTGTAGGCCGGATGGATGCCGGACTCGTCGGTAACCAGGAAAGCCGAGCCCATCTGCACGGCACGGGCCCCAAGCGCCAGTGCGCGCCGGATATCGGCGCCGTCCATGATGCCGCCGGCGGCAATCACGGGGATGCGGACCGCCTGCACGACCTGCGGCCAGAGGGCGCTTGCCGTCAGCGTCGCGTCTTCCTGCCTGCCGATGAAGGTGCCGCGGTGGCCGCCCGCCTCGACCCCGGACGCGACCACCGCATCGGCGCCGATCGCCTGCCAGGCCAGCGCTTCCTCGACGGTGGTAACGGTACCGATGACGAGGATATCGGCCGCATGCAGGCGCTCGACCTGCTCGCTGCCGAGGATGCCGAAAGTGAAGCTGGCCACGGCTGGCCGCAGCGCCAGCAGGGTCTCGAACTGCGCGGCAAAATCCTCGCACCATTTTTTGGGGCGCGGCAGCTCGCTCCAGCCCAGGCTTTCCCAGATGGGACGCAAGAATTCGCCCGCCTGTGCCAACTGGTCTTCGCTCGGGGCTGGCGTACCCTGGATAAAAAAGTTCAGCAGGAAGGGCCGGCTGGTGAGGCTGCGAATACGGGCGACCTGCTCCTCGATCACCTGCGGCGCCAGCAGCGAGCCGGGCAGCGCACCCAGACCACCGGCATTCGATACGGCCGCGACCAGCTCGGGCGTGCAAGCGCCACCGGCCATCGGTCCCTGGATCACCGGTACCGGGAACAATGCATCGAATTCCATGTCAGCCCCCTCCGCTCGTCAGTTGATGAAGGCAGCTTACCAGATCGTAAACGGAACGCCAGAGGGGCATCTGTGGATAAGGTTCTTGATATCCACAGGAACGGTTTGTGCAGAAATGGCGCGTTTGGGGAGGCGCGAAAAATTGTCCAGATTCATCAACTGAGCGATACAGCGGCAACGCACCCGCTTATACCGCGTGTAAACCCATGATTTCTTGTCTGTTAACCGGCTTATCCACAGAAAGTGCCACTTGTTAACACTACTACTAAACTTGTATACAGATATTGGTTGTAAACCTGAGAGGCCTCGCGCGCCCTGCCTGGGAAAATATTTTTTGCTGCGCGCTCGAACTGTTGGGCTGATGCTGCAAAAGCCAACGCAGCGCTGGCAGCCTGGCGTCTCTTCCCTGTCGGCCTTGCCAGCTGACGCACGACAGCACTGCCGGCAACCCGAAAACCGCGCCCGCGGGAAGCAGGCTGTGGACAAGCTCATGCATATCCACAGGAAGGAATGTGCAGAACGCGCGCGATTGCCGAGCTGCCGAAATCTGTCCGCATTCCGTGCAAACCCGATACACCGTTTGTTCAGCACATCAGGAATGACGTAAACCCTTGAGCCTGTGGAGAAAATCGGTCTTATCCACAGTTCGGAGGGCGTTTACTACTACTATCAATTTTGTATACATCTATTGTTATTAAACAGAAGAAGCCGGCGGCGCTGGAAAACCCCGAAGCGCTCGCGCCGGTTTGCGCTACTGCTGGCGCTGGCGCTGTCGCGACGCAGCCATTCGATGGTTTGGCAGGAAAAGAAGGGATGGCGCTCATTGCCCATGCCGGCAACCTGCATCCAGGAGCTTGAGGAAGGCCAACCGGACGGCTGCCGCACCGTCGATGCACGGAGTTCGGATCGCACGAGCACACTGACGGCCCTGATCACGGCAGAGCACACTTCCGGCAAAAGATGGCGTCGTCGGTTCAGTAAGCGATCAGCAACACGCTTCAAGCTGAACAACGGTAAGCGTATGAGGCAAGCTCCACTGCGCGATCAGACCTGTCGGACGCTCGCTGTCGGCAGTGGCAATGCGCACATGCCCGCAAAAGCGCGCTGCCGGCACCGGGTCACGGCCGTTTTGCCAGCGATAAGCGCTATCTGGCAGACCGGCCTGTGGACAAGCCGCTGCATATCTACAGGATCCGATGTGCAGAAACGCTGTTACTGGAAGCCCGCTGTTTTTTCTCCAACATCGGTGCAAGCGCGATACAGCGCTTGTCCAGCCAGTCGCGGATAGCGTAAGCCGCTGATCTTGTGGAGTAAACCAATCTTATCCACAAGAAGAGCTTCGTTTACTATCACTACCAGCTTTATATATACATTTATTACTGTAAACATCTGAAAGCAGGGAAAAACGGGACAACCCGTCTTCAGCCAAGCAAAACCGCTTGGAAAACACCGTTTTCAGACTCTTCAACCCATCAACAACATCAAATTCATGCGTCTCGGGATCATCAGTGCACTACAAGAAGAACAGCAGGGGCTCGTGGAGGCCATGGAGAGGCCCTACAAGCTCATCCATGGTCAACGCGAGTACTGGGCTGGAACACTGTGGGAAATCGACGCTGTGTGCGTTCTGTCGCGTATAGGCAAGGTTGCTGCCGCCATGACAGCCACCACGCTTGTGGAAAAGTTCGGAGTTACGCACATCCTGTTTACCGGCGTGGCCGGTAGCGGCGACCCCAGCGTACGTGTCGGCGACATCGTCGTGGCCGATTCGCTGGTCCAGCACGACATGGATGCCAGCCCGCTGTTTCCCCGTTTCGAGGTGCCGCTGACGGGCTTGACCCATTTTCCGGCCGACCATCGCCTCAGCACGCAGCTGGCCGACGCCGCCGCTGCGTTCCTCGAGACCGAATTCCTGGACGTGATCGATGCGCGCGAACAAGCGGCATTCGCCCTGGCGCAACCGCGTGTCCACCGCGGCTTGATCGCCAGCGGCGACCAGTTCGTCAACGAGCGCGCGCATATCCATGCCCTCAACGATGCCCTGCCGGGCCTGGTGGCGGTGGAAATGGAAGGGGCGGCGGTGGCCCAGGTGTGCTATGAGCTGGACCTGCCCTGTTGCGTGATGCGGACGATTTCCGACAACGCCAATGAAAACGCGGCCACCGACTTCATGCGTTTCGTGAAGTCAGTGGCCGCGCGCTATGCTTTTCATGTCGTCAGGCAGTTCTGCCTGCAGATCGGGGGCGTCTCCGTTCAGGCCAGCAGCGAGTCCGCCGGCACGTAGTTGTAACCCAGGGCCTGGGCCACGGCTTCATAGGTGACCTTGCCCTGGCAGACATTCAGGCCATGGCGCAGGTGCGCGTCCTCACGCAGGGCGCGTTGCCAGCCTTTATTCGCCAGCGCCAGGGCGTGGCCAATGGTCGCGTTGTTCAGCGCAAAGGTGGACGTACGCGCCACCGCGCCCGGCATGTTCGCCACGCAGTAATGCACGACACCATCGACAACGAAGGTAGGGTCGGCATGGGTGGTCGGGTGCGAGGTTTCGAAGCAGCCGCCCTGGTCGATGGCGACGTCCACGACCACCGCGCCCTTCTTCATGCGCGCGATCATGTCGCGGGTGACCAGTTTCGGCGCCGCCGCGCCCGGTACCAGCACGCCGCCGACGACCAGGTCGGCCGACAGTACCGCTTCTTCCAGCGCATGCGCGTTCGAATAGACCGTGGCGATGCGGTTGCCATAGACCAGGTCGAGCTGGCGCAGGCGGTCGATGTTCTTGTCTAACACGGTAACGCGGGCACCGGTCCCGACCGCCATTTGCAGGGCATTGGTCCCGACCACGCCGGCGCCGATGATGACCACGTGGCCTGGCGCCACGCCCGGCACGCCGCCCAGCAGCAGGCCCATGCCGCCCTTCGATTTTTCCAGGTGGGCAGCGCCGGCCTGGATGGCCATGCGTCCCGCCACTTCGCTCATCGGTGCCAGCAGCGGCAAGCCGCCGCCCGCGCCGGTGATGGTTTCGTAGGCAATGCAGACCGCTTTCGATTTGACCAGCGCCGCGGTCTGTTCCGGATCGGGCGCCAGGTGCAGATAGGTGTAGAGGATTTGTCCCTCGCGTAGCATCGCGCACTCGCCCGGCTGCGGCTCCTTGACCTTGACGATCATCTCGGCACGGGCAAAGAGCTCCTCGGCCTGGTCGACAATCCTGGCCCCGGCCGCGACGTACTGCTCGTCGGACAGGCCGATCTCGGCACCGGCGTTCTTCTGGACCATGACCTGGTGGCCCCGGTTGACCAGCTCGCGCACGGACGGCGGGGTCAGGCCGACCCGGTACTCGTGGTTCTTTATCTCTTTTGGAACGCCAACTAACATGTCTTCCTCCAATGAGCTACACAATGAACAACAAACCTTTACATGATTACAGCCCCAGCGTCATCAGGCTTGCGTTACCCCCAGCGGCCGTCGTGTTGACGCACAGGGCACGCTCGGCCACCAGGCGCCACAGGGCGATCGGGGCTGCGATATCCGTGTCGACGATGCCGACGATGGCACCCGGGCGCGCCGCCAGTTCGGTGCGCAGGTTGCCCTGCAAACCGGTTTCCAGCATCGCCATCTGGAAGTCGCACTGCGCCACTTCGGCGGCACCGATGAATTGCAGCTGATCCTTCAGTTCCGGCGGCAGATCGTCCGGCACGTGCAGGCCGGGACTGACCAGCACCAGCGCCCGGTTACCGGTCGCCATGGCGGCGGCCAGCTGGTTCAGCATGCCCCGTTGCGATTCGGCCGCGCACAGCACCACCCCGCGCGGGGTAAAGGACAGGCGGTTGCGTTCGCCGGTCGGGCCGGGTAAATCGATGGCCGTGCCGTTCAGTTGCGTGCGCGCATAGCGCTCGCCGAGGGCGACCAGGTCTTCCAGGCCGTGGGTGTGGGCCCAGACCATCAGCGCATCGAGCGCAGGATACGGACGGCGGGCATGCTCGAGCAGCGGCGCGGCACGGCGCTGCAGGCGCTTGATGTAGAGCGGGCCGCCAGCTTTCGGGCCGGTACCGGATTTGCCTTCGCCACCGAACGGTTGCACGCCAACGACAGCGCCAACGATGTTGCGGTTCACGTAGATATTGCCGACATGGGCGCGCGCGGTGATGAAATCGATGGTCTCGTCGATGCGCGAATGCACGCCCAGGGTCAGGCCGTAACCGGTGGCATTGATGGTGTCGACCACGCGGCCGAGGTCGGCGCGGCGGTAGCGCACGATGTGCAGCACGGGCCCGAACACTTCCTGCTTGAGTTCATCGAGCGAGGCAATTTCCAGCACGGTTGGCGGCACGAACGTCCCCCCCTCCGTGAGCGCTTTCGGCAGTTCCAGCGCAAAATGGTTTTTCGCGGTGGCACGGGTACGCTCGATGTGATTCAACAAATTGCGCTGGGCCTCGGCATCGATCACCGGGCCGATGTCAGTCGCCAGGCGGTCCGGGCTGCCGACGCGCAGTTCTCCCATCGCGCCCTTCAGCATGCGGATCGTCTTGTCGGCAATATCTTCCTGCAGGAACAATACGCGCAGGGCCGAGCAGCGCTGGCCGGCGCTGTCGAAGGCCGAGCTCAATACGTCCTGCACCACCTGTTCCGGCAAGGCGGAGGAATCGACGATCAGCGCATTCTGGCCACCGGTTTCGGCCACCAGCGGAATATCGATGCCCTCGTTGTCGGCCCGCTTTGCCAGCGTGCGGTTGATCAGTTGCGCCACTTCCGTCGAGCCCGTAAAGATCACGCCTTTGACGCGCGCGTCGCCGGTCAGGGCGGCACCGACGACTTCGCCTCGGCCCGGCAGCAATTGCAGGCTGGCCAGCGGGAAGCCGGCTTCGTGGAACAGTTGCACGGCGCGATGGGCGATCAGCGGCGTCTGTTCCGCCGGTTTGGCCAGCACGACATTGCCGGCGGCCAGGGCCGCAGCAACCTGGCCGGTGAAAATCGCCAGCGGGAAGTTCCAGGGGCTGATACACGTCACCGGTCCCAAAGCCTGCGCCGGCGCGGCGTCTTTCACTTGCGCGCCGTAGTAGCGCAGGAAGTCGACGGCTTCGCGGATTTCCGCGATCGCGTTCGGCAAGGATTTGCCCGCTTCGCGCACGGCCAGGGCCATCAGCTCGGCGCAGTGTTCTTCGAACAGATCGGCAACGCGGTCGAGCATGGCGGCACGGTCAGCGTTGGCGCCGGCTTGCCACTGGGCGGCGAAAGCGGTGGCTGCGTTCAGGGCCGTTTCGACGTCTTGCGGCGCCGCTTCCTGCACCTGGCCGACGCGATCGGCATGCTGGGCCGGGTTGCGCACTTGCAGCGTATCGGCGCCGAGCACCGGGCCGGCGATCAGCGGTTTTCGCGGTAGTCGCGCTGGCGCGCCAGCTCCAGGCCAAGGCTGCGCAGTGCATCTTCGTTCGTCAGGTCGATGCCGGCGGAATTCCTGCGCTCGGCACCAAACAGGGCGCGCGGCTGGGCAATGGCCGGGTGCGGCAGGCAATCGGCGGCGCGCGCGACTTCGAACGGGTCGTTCAGCAGGCTGTCGACGGGGATCTTTTCGTCGACGATCTGGTTCACGAACGAGGAATTCGCGCCGTTTTCCAGCAGGCGGCGCACCAGGTAAGCCAGCAGCGTTTCGTGCGAGCCGACCGGGGCATAGATGCGGCAGGTTTTACCCAGATTGTCCTTGCCCACGACCTGGTCGTAGAGCGTCTCGCCCATGCCGTGCAGGCACTGGAATTCGTAGTTGTCGACACCCTGCTCTTTCGCCCAGGTGTAGATCACCGACAGGCTGTGCGCATTGTGGGTGGCGAACTGGGCATAGATGACATCGAGCGCACCGAGCAGTTTTTTCGCACAGGTCAGATACGACACGTCCGTGTAGACCTTGCGCGTATAGACCGGGAAGCCCGGCATGCCGTCCACCTGCGCGCGCTTGATCTCGGCGTCCCAATAGGCGCCTTTTACCAGGCGCACCATGAACTTGCGGTTGCTGCGCTTGGCGAGGTCGATCACGTAGTCGATCACGAACGGGCAGCGCTTCTGGTAGGCCTGCACCACCAGGCCGATGCCCTCGAAACCGGCCAGTTCCGCATCAAAAGCCAGTGCCTCGAGCATGTCGAGCGAGATTTCCAGGCGGTCCGCTTCCTCGGCATCGATGTTGATGCCGATGTTATAGCTTTTCGCCAGCAAGACCAGGTTGCGCACACGCGGCAGCAATTCGTTCATCACGCGGGCGTACTGGGCGCGGCTGTAGCGCGGGTGCAGGGCGGACAGCTTGATCGAGATCCCGGGGCCGGCCTTGATGCCGCGCCCATTCGAGGCCTTGCCGATCGCGTGGATGGCTGCCTCGTAGGAAGCATAGTAATTCTGGGCATCCAGTTCAGTCAGCGCCGCTTCGCCCAGCATGTCGTAGGAATATTGATAGCCGCGCGCCTCGTTCGGCTGGCTGTTTTTCAGGGCCTCCTGAATCGTCTGGCCGGTGACGAACTGGTTGCCGAGCATGCGCATGGCCAGGTCGACGCCCTTGCGGATCAGCGGTTCGCCGCCGCGGGCGATCAGGCGCGTCAGGGCGGAGCCCAGGCCGCGCTCGCTGCTGGACGAGACGAGTTTGCCGGTGACCAATAAACCCCAGGTGGCGGCATTCACGAACAGCGAAGGCGATTCACCCAGGTGGCTGCGCCAGTCGCCCTTGCTGATCTTGTCGGCGATCAGGCGGTCGGCGGTGGCGCTGTCGGGAATGCGCAGCAGCGCTTCGGCCAGGCACATCAGCGCGACGCCTTCTTCCGACGACAGCGAGAATTCATGCATCAGGGCGTCGACGCCGGAAGCGCGGGTGCGTTTCGCGCGCACGCTCGTGACCAGGCGCTGGGCCAGCGGTTTCGCTTCCGCGCCCGGACGGGCGCCTTGTGCCAGCAGCCACTGGACGGCTTCCTGCTCGTCGCGGCGGTAGGCGGCGGTGATGGCGGCGCGCAGGGGCGTCTGCTCTTGCCGGGTTTCAGCCTGGAAGGCGTCGAAGGGAACGAAGGTGGTGGCCGGAGTGGCGGCGATCTGCATGGTGGTCTTTTATTAAACTAAAACAGGTCCAGGGTGCACAGCAAAACGCGCCGCACTGCATGGCAGGCGGCGCGCATCTTGGCAGGCGCTTCAATCGTTTGATTGTAGAAGGAAATCTTCTGGATTAATTCTGTTTTTAACGGGCACTAGCAATAGATAGTTTTTGGTGCGAGAATTCGACCAAATAATATTTACGCTTAAGAGAGACGGCATGCTCGACAAAATTTCGAAGAAGATCCTGGCCGAGTTGCAGAACGATGGACGCATCAGCAACGTCGAGCTGGCGACCCGGGTCAACCTGTCGCCGGCGGCCTGCCTCGAGCGCGTGCGCAAGCTGCACGAATCCGGCTACATCATGGGCTATACGGCCCAGTTGAATCCGCAGTTGCTGGATGTGTCGCTGCTGGTCTTCATCGAAGTGGTGCTGGACCGCACGACGCCGGAAGTGTTCGACGCCTTCAAGCAGAGCGTGCAATTGATCCCGGAAGTGCTCGAGTGCCACATGGTGGCGGGCGGCTTCGATTACCTGGTCAAGGCGCGGGTGAAGGACATGGCGGCCTACCGCGAATTCCTCGGCAAGACGCTGCTACAGAAAGGCGTGCGCGAGACGCATACCTATGCGGTGATGGAAGAGGTCAAGAATACGACGAAGTTGCCGATCAGGTAAACGCGTTCAACCAACGCTCGACCTTGTAGGGTGGGCGCCCCGTGCCCACGCCGTACATGGCATACGGTGAGACCGGCCCACCCTACGCGGCTTGCCGCTCCGCCTTCGGTGCCGTCGCCACGGCGGCGGTGGTTTCCAGGTTGTTGCGCAGCCAGCGGTGGGCGGGGCTGCGGCCGTCGCGTTCGTGCCAGAGCATGTCCAGATGCACGGCCGGCAAGGCGAACGGCAGTTCGCGCCAGATCAGCGACTCCGTCATGCCCGTCGACACCATCAGGTGCTTCGGCAGCACCGTGATCAAATCCGAGTTCGCCACCACCCGCCCTGCTGTGAAGAACTGGTTCACGGTCAACAGGATGCGCCGCTCGCGGCCGATCTGCGCCAGCGCCTCGTCGACCAGGCCGTGCGCCCGACCCGAAAAACTCACCAACAAATGGTTCGCCTTGCAATAGGTGTCGAGGTCGAGCTTGGTGTTGGCCAGTGGATGGTTCTTGCGCATCACGCACACATACTGGCCCGAGTACAGGCGCTCGTGGCGGATCGGCGAACCGGTCTCATACGACAGCTGGGCAGCCACGCCCGGAAAGAAGCCGACCGCCAGATCAATGTCGCCGCGCAACAGCATCGGCCGCGGCTCGCGCGTGGTCAGCGGCACCATGCGGATGTTGACGCCCGGCGCTTCGCTCTCGATCGAGCGCATCAGCGAGGGTAGCCAGTAGGCGGCGGTGGCATCGGCCATGGCCATGCGGAAGGTTGCCTGCGCTTTCGAGACATCGAAGGTTTCCGGCATGACCGCCGCTTCCAGCGAGGCCAGCGCCTGGCGCACGGCCGGCCACAGGGCTTCGGCACGCGGGGTGGGCTTCACGCCATACGCCGTGCGGATCAGCAATTCGTCGCCCAGGCTTTCACGCAGGCGTTTGATGGCATTCGATACCGCCGGCTGGGTCATGGCCAGGTGGCCGGCCGCGCGCGTGAGGTTTTGTTCGGTCATGACTGCGTCGAATACGCGCAGCAGGTTCAGGTCCAGTGTCAGGAAGCTCATGGAAAAATCGTCTCGGTGGCAGCGCGCTGCCTGTTTATCGGTCTGGTTTCAGTGTACTCGATTTCATTCATGATCCATATAAGGGCCATTAGAAAACGGAATTAGATTTATATGCTGCATTGCACTATAGTTCTTAGAAACAACGTTCCGTAATCAAACATCATGTCGTTCGTCTCTGCCGTCACCCAATTGTCTTTCCCGCTGCTGCCCCTGGCCGACCTGCTGCGCCTGGCCTGCCTGCTGGCGCTGCTGGCCGCTTTCCTGCTGTTTTTCCGCCCCTTGTTGTCGGGACTGGTCCGCGCGTCGTTGCTGGTGCTGCGTCCCCGTACTGCGCGCACGCGCGGCGCCGCTGACGGCGTGCTCGGCGCTTGAAGCCAGCACACGAATGAAAAACGCGGCCCCGGTTTCCCGGCGCCGCGTTTTTTTATGCCCGCATTTTCCTGCTGCGTGATTAGCGCGCTTCGCCCAGCAAGGCCGGCTTGAGCGAGCGGTCGGCCGGCTTCTCGCCCAGCCAGATGCGCAGCACGGCATTATAGAAATTCACATCCGAAATCGGTTCGCCGATCCGCTTGCCGTTCAGCTCGCAGACGGTGCCGGTGCCCGGGATCCAGTCCAGGTGGAGCACGTCGCCCTTCTTGATTTCGTCGACGGCGGCAAAGATTTCGCCGAGCTTGCCGATCTGGCTGACGATCTTCGCCTTTTCAGCCTTGTCCAGGTTGGCGTTGATCCCTTCCGTGAAAGCCTTGCCCATGTCGTCGGCGCCAACATCGCGTGCCATCACCAGAGTCACGCGGCGCGGACCTTCCATTTTCAGGATGTCGGCCAGGCCCGTCTTTTTCTCGGGCAGATAGAGGCCGGCCGCGTAGACCTTGATGATGATCTTGGTGCGCATACCGGCGCCATTGAGTTTCAAGTCCTTGCCGGCAACCTTGTTCGTGTCCTCGAATTTGATGCCATTCACGTCGACGGCGGCTTGGGCATGCAGTGCCAGGGTCAGCGCCAGCGCCGCGCCGCTGGCAAGGGTGATCGGGTGCTTGAAAGCGGTCATATTGTCTCCTGTCCTGTTTTGGTATGCGGGGCTGCCGTGGCGCCAGGCGCCCGAAAAAGTATGGTCGTGCTAAAAGCGACCGTAGCAATATAGCAGCTAAATATTGTCGTACAACAATATTGAACAGGTATTTTAATGCTGCAAGAGCACAATACAACGGGGACGATCAATGACGTGCAGGGTGGTTTTCGCGTTCGATCGCTTCGAGGACGGTGTGAGTGTCGGCCGATTGCTTCAGTTCCTCGGCCTCGGCATCGGGCTTGTCGGGCAGGTTGGGCGAATCGTGGCGCAGCTCTTCGATCATGGCGATGATCTTGCTGGTCTTTTCCTCGGCCAGCAGGCTGATCTGCAAATCGAGGTGGGCATTGTGCTGGGCCAGCAGCGACATGCGGTTCTGGCGAATCAGGACGGTGGTGGAGATGAGTAAGGCATTCAGGCCGATAATGCCCTGCAGCCAAAAAAAGGGCGGTTCGTCGAACTGGTCGAAGCCCAGCTCGGGCGCGACCAGATTCCAGGCGATCCAGGCGACGATAAACACCAGATTGGCCACGACATACGCAGGCGTTCCCAACACCTGGCTCATCTTTTCAATCAGGGCCTGGGCGCGCGGCACCTCTTCTTCGTGGCGTGCGTAATGGTCGGCAATGGTGCCAATGTTCCGGGTTACCGATTGCGGCAGGCGCGAGCGCGCGTCGTCGTCGTTTTGGGCCATCGGCGCAGGATAGCACGGTCGGAAAAAACGCCTTGCCGGGCAGTGCGAGGGGCACCGCGAAGAATCAGGCGGCGTTCTTGGCGGCCGTCAGGCGTTCGTATTTCGCCAGCAATTCTTCGCGCGTTTCGCGCCAGGCTGGATTGAAGGGAATGCAGGCGACCGGGCACAGCGAGGCGCACTGCGGTTCATCGAAGTGGCCGACGCATTCGGTGCATTTGTGCGGATCGATCTCGTAGATCTCCGTACCCATCGAAATGGCGTCGTTCGGGCACTCGGGCTCGCACACGTCGCAATTGATGCATTCGTCGGTAATGAGTAAGGCCATGATGCTTGTGCGGTAAATGAATGCCCGGGATCAGGCTGTCGGCGGCGCCATGGCGGCGATTTTCTTTTGCAGCCAACGGTCGACCGAAGGGAAGACGAATTTCGACACGTCGCCGCCGAGCATGGCAATCTCGCGCACGATGGTGCCGGAGATGAACTGGTACTGGTCGGACGGGGTCAGGAACAGCGTTTCGACGTCGGGCAGCAGATAGCGGTTCATGCCGGCCATCTGGAACTCGTATTCGAAGTCGGACACGGCGCGCAGGCCGCGTACGATCACGCGGGCGTCGTGCTGGCGCACGAAATCCTTCAGCAGGCCGGAAAAGCTTTCCACCTTCACGTTCGGATAATGGCCGAGTACTTCGTTGGCGATTTCCAGGCGATCCTCGAGCGAAAAGAACGGCTTCTTGTTCTTGCTGTCGGCAACGCCGACCACGAGCGTGTCGAACAGGCCCGATGCACGGCGCACCAAATCCTCGTGGCCGCGGGTGAGCGGGTCAAAAGTACCTGGATAAACGGCTACAACCATTGCGGCTCCCTGGAGAAACACCGATATTGAAAGGCGCATTATGCCTGAAATTCCGGCAGTCGCCCCGGCATTGAACCAGTTTTGCCCGCGAATTGGGCAAGGATGCGGGGTTTATGCCTTAGAGCAGCTAACAAACTGTTCAGGGCAAGACGCATCGTCGAAGACAGTACGACTGTACGGCGAGACGATGCAACGCAGCCATGGGCGGTTTGTTAGCTGCTCGTGTTTTCGTGCAATTTCAGTAAATGGTAGTAGACCATCCCTGCCTTGTCGGCGCGGATCTGTTCCCAGGGCGCGAGCCACTCAGGCGTTTCTTCGCCCGTCGGCAGGGCATGTTCGGCCTCGACATACACCATGCCGTCCGTCTTCAACAGGTCAACGCACAGCGGCAGCGCCTTGGCGACGAAATCCTGGCCATAGGGCGGATCGAGGAAGATGACATCGAAACGCTGCCCGCGCAGCGCCAGGTCGCGCGCGACGGCAAAGGCGTCGCCGCGCAGCGGGTGGACATTGTCCGCCTTCAGGGTTTCCTTGTTGAGTTCGAGCTGGCGCACGGCCGGGCCGTGGAAGTCGAGCATGGTGACGGAACGGGCGCCGCGGCTGGCCGCCTCGAAGCCGAGGGCGCCGCTGCCGGCGAACAGGTCAAGGCAATCGACCGTTTCCCAGTCGCCGCCGACCTGGTGGTGGATCCAGTTGAAGACGGTTTCGCGTACGCGGTCGGGCGTGGGGCGCAGGCCGAGGGCGTCGAGCACCGGCAGCAGGCGGCGTTTCCATTGTCCGCCGATGATGCGTACCTGCTGCGGCGCCAGCCGCGGACGGCCGTGCTGGCCCTGGGGTTTGGTTGGCTTTCTATGCATGGCCGGCACTATAGCACCGCCACGCTGCTGCCTTATTTCGCTTCCTTGGCCAGCGCATTGAAATCGTTGATCCAGCCCTGCATGCGCTGCTGGGCGTGCGCCTTTTGCGCCGGGGTTGCCAGGCGGATTGCCGTCAGGATGAAATTGGTGGTGGCGTTGATATAGCTGTCATAGAAGGCCTTGCGCTCGGGCGCTTCCATGCGGGCGAGGAACTCGTGCAGCAGGCTGTTGATCATCACTGTCGTCTGTTCCTTGTTCGGCTTGTCGCGGGCGATCTTGCGCGCCAGGGTGAGGATGCGGCGCTGGCGGTAGATGCGTTCTTCCAGCCAGATCTGGCTGTCGAGCGGACGGGCATCGGAGGCGCGGCGCAGCGCTTTCTCCTGTTCGTTGGAAAAGCCGCCGAACCACAGCTTGAACTGGTCCATCGACTTGTCGAAGCGCGCCTCATTGCGTTTTTCATTGCTGCCGCTGACGAACTTGCGGCGGTATTCCTCGTTCTTCTTGTTGAAACGTTCTTCCATCTGGTCGATCTGGTCGGGCGTGAGCGAGCGCGCCAGGTCGACCATGTCGGGGACGGCGCGAAAGGCCAGGGTTTCGGTATGGCGGCGGATCTCCCGGTAATCGGCGAGCAGGTCGGCCTGGGTTGGCTGGCCGGCAAGCTGGCGCTGGAAAGTGCCGAGCAGGGCAGCGTAATCGTCGAGCTGGGTTTTGCGGTGCCATTGGAACAGTTCGCCGATGTCGCGTTTGACCCAATCGCCTTGGTCGCCTTCGAAGTCCACATAGGCGTCCAGCCACCAGTACAGTAGGGTGTCGCCATGGTTGTAGCTGAAACGGATGGTGCTGCAGGCGGTCAACAGTGCCAATAGCGCGACGACGAACAGCGCACGCGTGCGCTGGAACAAGGGGTCATGCATGCTAAACTTTTTCATCTTATTAACTCTTCTTGAATTCGGCCTATGAACGTAGTCATCCTTGCCGCCGGCATGGGAAAGCGCATGCAGTCCGCGCTGCCTAAAGTGTTGCATCCGCTGGCTGGGAAGCCGCTCCTGCAGCATGTGATCGATACCGCGCGTGCGCTGCGGCCGAGTAAATTATGCGTGATTTACGGACACGGGGGCGCAGCGGTGCCTGAGATGGTGGCCACGCTGGCGCGTGATGGCGAAGCGCCGATCGACACCGCGCTGCAGCAGCCGCAACTGGGCACCGGCCACGCCGTGATGCAGGCCGTGCCGCAACTGGACGAGAGCGTGCCGACCCTGGTGCTGTATGGCGACGTCCCGCTCACGAGTGTCGATTCGCTGCGCCGCCTGGTCGAGGCTGCGGGTAACGACAAGCTGGGCATTCTCACGGTCGAGCAGGCCAATCCCTTTGGCCTGGGCCGCATCATCCGCGAAGGCGGGCGCATCGTGCGCATCGTCGAGGAAAAGGATGCGAGCGAAGCCGAGCGCGCGATCCGCGAAATCAACAGCGGCATCATGTGCATCCCGACCGCGCACCTCAAACGCTGGCTGGCGGCGCTGTCGAACAACAATGCGCAGGGCGAGTATTACCTGACCGACATCGTGGCCCAAGCCGTGGCGGACGGCGTCGAGGTGACCTCGGCCTCGCCGTCGGCCGAATGGGAAGTGGCGGGCGTGAACAGCAAGGTGCAGCTGGCGGAACTGGAACGCCGCCACCAACTGAACATTGCGAACGCCCTGCTGGAAAAAGGCGTGACCCTGATGGACCCGGCGCGCATCGATGTGCGCGGCGAACTGATTTGCGGGCGCGATGTCGTGATCGACGTCGGCTGCGTGTTCGAGGGCCGCGTGGAACTGGCCGACGGCGTGCGCATCGGCGCGCACTGCGTCCTGGTGGATGTGAAGGTCGCTGCCGGTGCGAACATCAAGCCGTTCTGCCACCTGGAAGAAGCGATTGTTGGCCCGGCATCGCAGATCGGCCCGTATGCGCGCCTGCGTCCGGGCACCGAACTCGGTGAAGATGTCCACATCGGCAACTTCGTCGAGGTGAAAAACAGCCAAATCGCCGCGCACAGCAAGGCGAACCACCTGGCCTATGTCGGCGATGCCACGGTGGGCTCGCGCGTGAACATCGGCGCCGGCACCATCACCTGTAACTACGATGGCGCCAACAAATTCCGCACCGTGATCGAAGACGACGCCTTCATCGGCAGCGACAGCCAGCTGGTGGCGCCCGTCACCGTGGGTAAAGGTGCCACGCTCGGCGCCGGCACCACGCTGACGAAGGACGCGCCGGCCGGCAAGCTGACCATCTCGCGCCCGAAGCAGATGACGCTCGAAGGCTGGACCCGTCCTGTGAAAACGAACAAGTAATCCACCGCCTGTACACTGGATATTGACAGCGAAATCACAGGCAAATCACAGGGATATCCACCGGCTTATGCAGGGTTTTACCGGGGATATCCGCTGTGATTCCACAAGTCATCCACTGAGTTATCCACAGGCAAATCCATCGAGCAGTACTGTAGGGTGGGCGCCCCGTGCCCACCGATTCAGACCGTAGGGTGGACTCCCGAGTCCACGCGGTGCAGCGTCAAATCAGCCATGACGTCCGGTTCAAACCGCAATCCGCGTCTCGAACTTGCTCCGGAACGTAGAAAAATACGCCTTCACATTGCGCACATTCGCATGGGTGGCAAACAACCGGTGCGCCAGCGCGTGATAAGCCGGCATATCGACCACCTGTACCACAAGCACGAAATCCGGCCCGGGCGCCACCCGATAGCACTGCAGCACGGCTTCTTCACTTGCCACCAGCGCTTCGAACTGCGCCATCCGCTCGGCCGCCTGCACATCGAGCGTGATCTCGACGATGGCCGTCAGGCGCGCCCCTACCTTCTCCGGCGCGACGATCACAACTTGCCGCTCGATAACACCGCGTTCGGTCAAGCTCTTGACCCGACGCAGGCAAGTTGGCGGCGACACGTGTACCAGTTCCGCCAACTCGGCATTCGTCTGCGATGCATCAGCTTGCAGCGTATTCAGGATGCGACGATCGAGGTCATCCAATTCGGGTAGCGCCATATTGAAATCCTGAGAAAGAAATCCGCTTATCTATGAAATATCATTTCATCACCATTCACCGATGAAATTTTATAACAAAATTGGCCACACTCTGTACGCATATTTCATCACCGTTGCCATACGATATGCCCCGTTGCTAATTTTTTAAATGAGGTTCGTCCATGTGCGGTATCGTCGGAGCAGTTGCGCAGCGTAATATCACCCCCATCCTGATCGAGGGCCTGAAACGCCTCGAATACCGCGGTTACGATTCCTGCGGCGTGGCGCTGCACGTCGAAGGACGCCTGGCCCGCTCGCGCAGCACCTCGCGCGTGGCCGACCTCGAAACGCAAATCGCCGGTACCGGCCTGCAAGGTTTCACGGGCATTGCCCATACCCGCTGGGCCACCCACGGCGCCCCGGCTTCGCACAATGCCCACCCGCACTTCTCGCCAAACGAAGAAGCGGCGCGCATCGCGCTGGTGCATAACGGCATCATCGAAAACCACGACGAGCTGCGCCGCGAATTGACCGAACTCGGCTATGTCTTCACGAGCCAGACCGATACCGAAGTCATCGCCCACCTGGTCGACCACATGTACAACGGCGACCTGTTCGACACCGTCCAGCAAGCCGTGAAGCGCCTGCACGGCGCCTACGCGATTGCCGTGTTCTCGCGCGAGGAACCGCACCGCGTCGTCGCCGCACGCCAGGGCTCGCCGCTGATCGTCGGCGTCGGCGAAGGCGAGAATTTCGTTGCGTCGGACGCGATGGCGCTGGCCGGCACCACCAACCAGATCATCTACCTGGAAGAAGGCGACGTCGTCGACCTGCAACTGTCGCGCTACTGGATCGTCGACGTCGACGGCAAACCGGTCGAGCGCGAAGTCAAAACCGTGCACGCCCACACCGGCGCCGCCGAGCTTGGCCCGTACCGCCACTACATGCAGAAGGAAATTTTTGAACAGCCACGCGTCATCGGCGACACGCTGGAAGGTGTCACCGGCATCATGCCGGAACTGTTCGGCGACAACGCTTATAAGGTCTTCAAGCAGATCGACCGCGTGCTGATCCTGGCCTGCGGCACCAGCTACTATGCCGGCCTGACTGCGAAATACTGGATCGAGTGCATCGCCAAGGTGCCGGTCAATGTCGAGATCGCCAGCGAATACCGTTATCGCGACAGCGTGCCGCACCCGAACACCCTGGTCGTCACCATTTCGCAATCGGGCGAAACCGCCGACACCCTGGCTGCGCTGAAGCACGCACGCAGCCTCGGCATGCCGCACACGCTGACGATCTGCAACGTCTCGACCAGCGCCATGGTGCGCGAATGCGAACTGGCCTACATCACCCGCGCCGGTGTCGAAGTCGGCGTCGCCTCGACCAAGGCGTTCACCACCCAGCTGGCCGCCCTGTTCCTGCTGACCCTGACGCTGGCGCAAGTGAACGGCCGCCTGACGGACGAGGAAGAAGCCGAACACCTGAAACAGATGCGCCACCTGCCGGTCGCCATCTCGGCGGTGCTGGCACTGGAGCCCCAGATCATCGCCTGGGCCGAGGAGTTCGCTCGCAAGGAAAACGCCCTCTTCCTCGGCCGCGGCATGCACTACCCGATCGCCCTGGAAGGCGCGCTGAAACTGAAGGAAATCTCGTACATCCACGCCGAGGCCTATCCTGCCGGCGAACTGAAACACGGCCCGCTGGCGCTGGTGACCGAAGAAATGCCGGTGGTGACGATCGCCCCGAACGACGCGCTGCTGGAAAAGCTGAAATCGAACATGCAGGAAGTGCGCGCGCGCGGCGGCCAGCTGTACGTGTTTGCCGACGTCGATTCGCGTATCGTCTCCGGCGACGGCCTGCACGTGATCCGCCTGCCGGAGCACTATGGCGAACTCTCCCCAATCCTGCACGTGTGCGCGCTGCAGCTGCTGGCCTATCACACGGCGCTGGCACGCGGTACGGACGTCGACAAGCCGCGTAACCTGGCGAAGTCGGTGACGGTGGAATAAGCCCCTTGTTGTCGCGGCAGCCAATTCTGCCGTAACGAAAAAAAGCCCGGACAGCCTGTCCGGGCTTTTTATTTTTGCGAGGCCGATCCCTGCCATCAGTCCCTTGCGTAGCGCCTCGCCCCAGGCACAGCCAGCGCTCGCGCAGCGGCGTACCACTACCCCAAAGCAACACCCCATTAAGCCCGGCAACACCTCCCTTCCCCTTCGTACAGGCACTGACCAATCGGACAGTAGGCGCCCGCATAGCCCCTCCCTATACTCGGCCACGAATACGCTTTTGCACACAGTAAAAGGTATTTCACCTAACGCGGAGAGTGAACATGTCTGAAGTCGACCCTATTGCAAACACCGGTTCGTCCTGCTGCCCGCCTCGTCCGGGACAGGCGGCCGCGGCATCCTGCTGCGCACCGAGCGCGGCTGCCCCAAGCGCTGCGGCATGCTGCGCCCCGGCTCCAAGCCAGGCCGCCGGCTGCGGCGGCGCCGTGATCCTTGACGACGGTACCGACGAAGTGAGCGCGGTCGACTTCCCGAACGAGCGCCGCATCCACATCAGCCTGAACGTCAGGAACCTCAAGAAATCGCTCTGGTTCTATCGCATCCTGTTCAACCGCAACCCGAGCAAGCTGCGCGAGGACTACGCCAAGTTCGAGCCGACCGTCCCGCCCGTGAACTTCACCCTCAATGAGCACGCCGACGCCATCGACCGCGACGGCCACTTCGGTATCGAGGTCAAGAGCACCGAGGCCGTGCAGGCCGTGATCAACCGCATGACGGCCGCCGGCATGACGGTCAATACCCGCGAGACGCAGGTGTCGTGCTGCTATTCGGTGCAGGACAAGGTCTGGGTGGTCGACCCCGACGGTAACCACTGGGAAGTCTTTGTCGTCACCAACAGCGAAGCGGTCGAAGGCTGCGGCCTTTCCTGCATCTGCTACGACAAGGAAACCGGCGGCTGCAACTGGAAATCGAACCGCGATTAAAACGCCCCCGTCGCGCATTCCAGCCGCATCCGATCCCGCATCGCCCAACCCATTACGAGAGCCGCCATGGACCAGAACACGAACACCGCAGCCCCGGCCGAAGCCGAGCCCTTCCAGCTGAAACCCGCCAATTTCCCTGGCGACGAGCGCATCCATATCAGCATCAACGTGGCCGACCTGTTCGACTCCGTCAACTTCTACCGCCATTTCTTCGGCATCGATCCAGTCAAGATCCGCGAAGGCTATGCCAAGTTCGACGTGCAGGATCCGCCGCTGAATTTCTCCGTCAACGAAAACCCGCTCGACACCCGCACGCAAGGCCACCTGGGCATCCAGGTGAAAAGCACGCGCGTGGTGAAGGACACCTATGCACGCCTGCTGAAAGCCGGCTTCAAGATCCTGACCGAGGACGGTGCCGAGTGCTGCTACGCGGTGCAGACCAAGATGTGGGTGGCCGACCCGGACGGCAACCGCTGGGAAGTGTTCTGCACCACGGTGCCGGATGCCGAACAGGGTTGTGGCGAAGACTGCATCTGCCACCAGGAATTCGAACGCAGCGTCGTCACCCAATAAGAGGCCATATGAAACCCTTCCTGAATCTGACCTTGTCCGCGCTGCTGGTGGCGGGTGCGGCGCTTGCCGGTCCGGCGCTGGCGCAAACCGTGATCACGGCCACCGGCGCGTCGACCATTGCGCCGCTGATGTCCGAAGTCGGCAAGCATTTCGAGAAAGCCAACCCGCAGGTGCGCGTCGAGGTGCAGTCGGGCGGCACCTCGCGTGGGATTGCCGACGTGCGCCAGGGTAGCGCGCGCATCGGCATGGTCTCGCGTGCGCTGCACGAGGACGAAAAGAAGGACCTGGAAGCGCTGTTGATTGCCCGTGACGGCGTCGCCATGGTCGTGCACAAGTCCAATCCGGTAAAAGCGCTGACGCGCGAACAGATCATTGCCATCTATACCGGCAAGGTGAAAAACTGGAAGGAAGTGGGCGGCGCCGACGCGCCGATCACTGTCATCAGCAAGGCCGAAGGACGCTCGACGCTGGAAGTGTTCACCCACTACTTCGGCGTCACGCCGCGCGACATCAAGGCGCAGATCATCATCGGCGACAACCAGCAGGAGATCCGCACCGTGTCGACCAACAAGGGCGCCATCGGCTATGTCTCCATCGGTTCGGCCGAGTACGAGGCCAGCCACGGCACGCCGATCAAGATGCTTGCGCTGGGCAACCTGGTGCCGTCGACGCAGAGTGTGGCGTCGGGCGCCTACCCGATCGCACGCGATTTGAACCTGGTGTACCGCAAGCCGCTCAGCAAGGATGAATCCGCCCTGCTCGCCTACATGTCGACGCCGGCGGCGAAGAAGGAAATCCTGGCGCAGTTCTTCATCCCGGTGGCCACTGCACCGGTCGTGGCGAACAGCAAGTGATGAAAGCCCTGGTGCCGGGCCATGCGCTGTTGCGCGGCGCCCCCAGCCAGCCTGCCGAGGGCAGCGGGCGCCGCGTCGACAGCGTGCTCCTGGCCGTGGTGTGCTGCTGCGCCCTGGTCGCCTCGCTGCTGATCGTCCTCATCGGCGTGTTCCTCGTCAAGGAGAGTTATCCGCTGGTGCAGAAGATCGGCTTCGCGCGTTTCCTGTTCGACGAAGGCTGGTGGCCGGGCAGCGGGCAGTACAACCTGGTGCCGATGATCGGCGCCAGCCTGCTGCTGACGCTCAGCGCCACGCTGATCGCCGCGCCGCTGGCCATCGTCTTTGCCGTCTGCCTCGCCTTTTATTGCGGCGAGCGGCTGCGCCGGGCATTGCGCCTGCTGGTCGACCTCAGCGCCTCGGTCCCCACCATCATCTATGCGTTCTGGGGACTGGTGACAATCGTGCCGCTGGTGGCTGCCATCGACGGCCCGGGCACGAGCGTGCTGGCCGGCAGCCTGGTGCTGGCGCTGATGATTTTTCCGACCATCGCCATCCTCTGCCATTCGGCGATCGCCGCCGTGCCCAGCCATTATTTTGTCGCCGGCGCCGCGCTCGGGGTGCGCCGCTCGGCCTTGATCCGCCACGTGGTGCTGCCGCATGCGCGCAGCGGCATCGTCGCCGCCGTCATTCTCGGCGCGGCCAGGGCCATCGGCGAAACCATGGTGGTGCTGGTCCTGTGCGGGAACATCGTGCAGATGCCCTCGTCCGTCTTCGATCCGGTGCGCACGCTGACGGCCAACATTGCCCTGGAAATGCCCTATGCCCAGGACGACCACCGCGCGGCGCTCTACGTCTCGGGCCTGATCGTCCTCCTTGTCGTGACCACGCTCGTCCTGATGAGTGAACTGTATGCACACCGCAAGCACCGCTAGCACCGCTGACATGCGCCCCTGGCAGATCCTGCCGCGCGCCGCCCTCTGGCTGGTCGTCGCGGCCGTGGCGGCGGCCATGCTGATGCCCGTCATCGACATCGTCATCCACGGCCTGCCGGTGCTGAGCTGGGAATTCATCACCGAGAACCCGCGCGACGCCGACCGCAGCGGCGGCATCGCCTCGGTGCTGGTGTCGACGGCGCTGATCACGGGCGTGAGCCTGGCGGCGGCGGTGCCGGTCGCTTTCGGTACCGCTGTCCTGCTGTCGGAATACGTGCCGGCCGACGGGCTGCTCGCTTCCCTGATCCGCGGCAGCCTCGACGTGCTGGCCGGCGTGCCCTCGGTGGTGTTCGGCCTGTTCGGCCTGACGCTGCTGTGCCGCCAGCTGGGGCTGGGCTACTCCATCGTGGCCGGCGGCCTGACGCTCGCCTGCATGATCCTGCCGACGCTGACGCGCACCATGTACAGCGCCTTCGACGCGCTCGGCACCCAGTACCGTTTCGCCGGCTCGGCGCTGGGCGTGTCGCGCATGGCCATCCTGCTGTACGTGAGCCTGCCGCTGGCGCTGCCCGCCGTCACCGCCGGCATCGTGCTCGGCCTGACGCGCGCGCTGGCGGAGACGGCCGTGCTGCTCTTCACCAGCGGCTACTCCGACCGGATGCCGACCTCGGTCTTCAATTCCGGACGCAGCATTTCCCTGCACATCTACGAGCTGGCGACGAACGTCTCCGGCGGCGACGGCGCCGCCTATGGCTCGGCGCTGGTGCTGATCATGCTGCTGGGCGTGGCCAGCCTGTGCATGCACGCCTTGTCGAACCGCATCCAGAAAAAATTCATCTCATCCTGAAACGGGCGCAACCATGAGCAAGATCGAGCAAAGCGAAGAATTGGCGGCCGCCTGCCTGGCCGCCTGCCAGAACGTGCAGACGGCATGCGAGGGCGGCGAAGACTGCTGCACCGAGAACGTGCCGAGCGCGTGCGAGGGCGACGACTGCTGCATCGTGGTCGACAAGGTCGGCATCCGCTACGGCTCCCACGTGGCGATGAAGGACGTGTCGCTGCGCATCCGCGCCAACAAGGTCACGGCCATCGTCGGGCCCTCGGGCTGCGGCAAGTCCAGCTTCCTGTACTGCCTGAACCGCCTGAACGACATGGTGCCGAACTGCGAAGTCTCCGGCTGCATCAGCTTCGATTTCTTCCAGGGCGCCGCGGCGCCCGACCACGCGCTGCGGCGCCAGATCGGCATGCTGTTCCAGAAGCCGAACCCGTTTCCGTTTTCGATCTGGCGCAACCTCGAGTTCCCGCTGATGCAGCACGGGGTGAAGGACAAGGCCGAGCTGGCGGCGAAGATCGAGCGTGCCTTGATGGACGTCGGCCTGTGGGACGAAGTCAAGGACAAGCTGCACAAGCCGGCCCTGACGCTGTCGGGCGGCCAGCAGCAGCGCCTGTGCCTGGCGCGCGCGCTGATCCTGCAGCCCAGCGTCCTCTTGATGGACGAGCCCTGCAGCGCGCTCGACCCGCTCTCGACCAGGAAGATCGAGGAACTCATCCGCAGCCTCTCGGCCACCATCACCATCATCCTGGTGACCCACAACATGGCGCAGGCGCGGCGCGTGGCCGACTACGTGGCCCTGTTCTGGAGCGAGGGCAATTCCGGCCGCCTGCTCGAATACGGCACCGCGCGGGAAGTGTTCGATTCGCCCAAGAGCGAACTGACACGCTCCTATCTCGCTTTCGCCTGACCCGCCTTACCGAACCATCCACCCGGAACACGAGCCATGAATACATTCTTCGAAAAATACGCGCGCTTCATCGTGCAAAAACGGCGCTGGGTCATCTTCGCCATCCTCCTCGTGACGGGCTTTCTCGGCTCGCGCCTGATGAACCTGCAGGTCGACATGGACCAGGATACCTGGGTGCCGCAGTCGCATCCGTTCGTGAAAACCACCAAGACCCTGGAAAAGATGTTCGGCGGCCGCGAAATCGTCATGATCGGGATCGCCCCGAAAAACGGCGACATCTACCAGCCCGAGGTCCTGGCCCGCATCGCCCGCATCCAGCATGAGATCGAGAACATGCCGGAAGCGATACGCCACAACGTCATCAGCCTGGCAGCCAACAAGGTCAAGGACATCAAGGGCAGCGCCGACGGCCTGGAAGTGCAGCCGATGATGGCGCAGGTGCCGTCTACCGAGGCAGAAATGAACACGCTGCGCGAACGCGTCGAGCGCAACGCGATCTACACCAATTCGCTGGTGTCGCCCGACCACCGCGCCGCCGCCGTCATCGCCGACTTCAAGCTCGATTATTCGAAGCCCAGCTACGAGCCCCTGATGGCCAAGATCCGCGCCATCATGGACCGCGAACGCAACGCCGACATCGCCGTCTACGCCGCCGGCCTGCCGGTCGACTTCGGCTCGTTCGAGCACAACATGATGCAGATGCCGATGTTCTTCGGCGTGGCACTGTTGATCATCATGCTGATCCAGTACTACTCCTTCCGCAGCTTCCAGGGCATGCTGCTGCCGATCGTGACGGCCTTGCTGAGTGTGATATGGGCGCTCGGCTTCATGGGCCTGATGGGCGTGCACATGGATGGCTTGAACACGACCACGCCGATCCTCATCATGGCGGTGGCCGCCGGCCACTCCGTGCAGATCCTGAAACGCTACTACGAGGATTTCCAGCGCCTGCGCACCCTCGAGCCGCACTCGGACCGCAAATGGCTGTCGCAGCGCGCCGTGGTCGACTGCATGGGCCACGTCGGACCGATCGTCGGCACCGCCAGCGTCATCGCCATCATCACCTTCTACACGCTGACCCACTCGGAAGTGTCGTCCTCGGCACACTTCGGCTTCTTCGCCGGCTCCGGCGTGCTGGCCACCCTGATCCTCGAAATGACCCTGATCCCGGCGCTGCGCGCCAGCCTGCCGGCGCCGAAGGTCAAGGAAACGGCCGCCGAACAGAAAACCGGCCTGCTCGACCGCATGCTCGGCGCCCTGTCCCACGGCCTGGCGGGGGCGGCCGCGCCGGCTGGATCCTCGCCGCCGGCGTGGCGGTGGTGGCCCTGCTGGGCGCAGGTGTCACCTTCATCAATGTCGACAACAGCCTGAAGAATTTCAGCCGTCCGGACAGCCTGGTGCGCACCGACGACGCTGCCCTGAACGGCATGTTCGGCGGTACCAATACCGTGTTCTTCCTGGTCGAAGGCCTGCAGCCCGACGCCATCAAGGATCCGAAGGTCTTAAAAGCCATGGACGAGCTGCAGAAGTTCGTGACGGTCCAGCCGCATGTCGGCAAGGCGATGTCGATCGTCGACATCGTCAAGCGCCTGAACCAGGCGATGCACGGCGACGATCCGGCCTATTTCAGCATCCCCGACGACAAGGCGCTGGTCGCCCAGTACCTGTTCATGTATTCGCTCTCGGGCGGCCCCAAGGATTTCAGCAGCTATATCGACGGCGACTACAAGCGCGCCGCCATGTGGGTCTTCGTCAAGACCGACAGCACCTCCTACGCCACGGCGCTGCACGACCGCGCACAGGCGCTCATCAAGGACAAGTTCCCCGCCGGGGTGACCGTGCGCATGGGCGGCAGCCTGGCGCAGACCGTGGCCGGCAACAACGCGCTGACCCAGGACAAGTGGCGCAGCGTGTGGCAGATGGTGGCCGTCGTCTTCATCCTGTCCTCGCTGGCGCTGCGCTCCCTGGTCGGCGGCCTGTTCGTCACCCTGCCCCTCACCATCGTCGTGTTCGCCAACTTCGGCGTCATGGGCTGGCTCGGCATCCCGCTCGACATGGGCACCATGACCACCGCGGCAATGGCGATCGGCATCGGCGCCGACTACGAGCTGTACCTGCTGTTCCGCTTCAAGGAAGAACTGGGCCGCACCCACGACAGTTACCAGGCGACCTACCGTTCCCTGGTCACCTCGGGCAAGGCGGTGATCTACGTCGCCCTGTCGATCGCTGCCGGTTACTCCTTCCTGCTGACCTCGGGCTTCGCCTTCTACACCCGCCTGGCGGTGATGGTGATCGCGACGATGATCGTCAGCGGCTTCGTGGCGGTGATTTTCCTGCGCGCGCTGACGATGGTCTTCAAACCGCGTTTCATCTATGGCCAACACAATGCGCGCGCCGCCGCCGGCGCCGCGATCCGACTGGAGGAACGTGCATGAAAACGACTACCCATTTCAGCTGGTCGCACCGCTGGGCCCATCTCGGCGGCCTGGTGCTGGCCACGGCCCTGCAATCGGCCCACGCGGGCGCGGCGCCTGGCGTCGACGAAATCATGCAGAACAATTTTTATGCCTCCAAGGTCAAGGCGCTGGAAAAGCACGTCACCCTGACGCTGACGGACGAGGGCGGCGTCAAGCGCGAGCGCAAGCTGCATGCCATCTCCGCCCTGCAGCCGAACGGCATCGATTCGCGCCTGATGGTGCGCATCGTCGCGCCGGCCGACGTCAAGGGCGTGGGCTTCCTCAAGCACGAGCACATGGACGGCGAGGACGAGCAGTGGATCTTCCTGCCAGCCCTGCATAAGAGCCGGCGCCTGGTGGCGAACAACAAGAAGGACAGTTTTCTGGGCAGCGATTTTGCCTACGGCGACATCCTGACGCCGAAAGTCACGCTCTACCAGAACCGGCTGGTGGGCTCTGAGATCATCGACGGCATCGACTGCTATGTCATCGAGTCGGTGCCGGTGGACGACAAGGTCAAGCGCGATTACGACTACGGCAAGAAGGTGCAATGGATCGCCAAGTCGAACTTCCACGAGGTCAAAATCGACTACTACGACCTCGCCGGCGCCCTGCTGAAAACCCAGGTCGTCAAGGGCATCACGCAGATGGGCAAGGATGGCGGGCGCTGGGCGGCGACGATGCGCCAGATGGTCAACCACCAGACCAGACACACGTCGACCTTCGTTGCGAATGCCGCCAAGGCCGATATCGCTATCCCGGAAAGCACGTTTACGTTGAGGAACCTTGAACGCGAATGAGCGCGGCTGGCCGCTGTCTGGCCCAGGCGCTGGTCGCAGCGGCGGCCGGCGCCACGGAGCCGGGGGCCGAACCCGCGCCGCTCGAGGGCGAACTGGCGGGACCCGCGGCAATCAAGTTCGCCAGCGCCGCCCGCCTGAACTACACGCGTTCAGACAAGGTCCTGAGCGACGAACGCCACTTCGTGCTGTCGACCTTCGAGACCAAGGCTTCCTACGACCTGTCCTCCAGCCTGCGCGCGGCGCTGCAGCTGCGCGCCAGCGCCATCCTCGCGCCCGGCACCCGCTCCCAAGTCGACTTTCCCTACGCTTACCTCGACTGGCGCACCACGGCCGCCGATTTCCGCATCGGCAAGCAGATCCTCGCCTGGGGCAAGACCGATGCCTTGAATCCCACCGATATCGTCACCCCGCGCAACTACACGACCCTGCTGCCCTTCGACGAGGACGAGCGCAGCGGCGTGTGGGGCGCGCGCGGCACCTATTACGTCACCGATACGGTCGCGGCCACCCTGTTTTTTGGCACCCGCTTCAAGCCGTCCACGCTGCCTTTCGCCTCGCGCGGGGCGCAGCAGTACCGCTTCGATGCCGACGGTGCAAAGAAGCGCCAGGTCGGCGTGCGCGTCGCCGTCACCCGCGACGACATCGATTTTTCCGTCAGCGCCTACCACGGCGCCAGTTTGCTGGCGCAGGCGGAACGGGCCGAAACGCGCGCCGGCACGCACACGGTGTTCCTGCGCTACCCCACCATCGACATGGTCGGCGCCGACCTGGCCCGCAACTTCGGCAAATTCGGCATGCGCATCGAAGCGGCCGCCGTCCGCCCCGTGCGCGGGGAGGCGACAGCGACCGGCTTGCGGCCCTACCGCTACCTGGTGGCCGGGATGGACCGCACCTTTTTCAGCGACCTGAATGTCAATGTCCAGCTCTTCGGACGCTGGACCGATCCCGCACCAGGGCGCGCCGGCGCCTGCGGCTGCGTTGACGCCATGGGGGCGGAACTGACGGGGCTGAACGGCCTGATCTTCGTCCAGTCGCGCCGCCGCACCCAGGGCATGACCTTCCGCGTTGCCAACCAGTGGATGAACCAGACCCTCAGCGCCGAAGTCTTCGTGCAGCATTATTTTGGCGACAACAGCACCTATGTGCACCCGATGGCCACCTACGCGCTGAGCGACCGCACCCGGATCACGGCCGGTGCGGTCTGGTATGGGGGGAATGAGGGCAGCCTGTTTGGCGTCATGAAGAAAAACAGGAGCGTGTTCAGCGAACTGCGTTACTCCTTCTAGCGCGGCCTCGCGGCCGCGCCGGTTCGGCGGGCGAGCGGTTTATTTCGTCGCCAGCACGCAGACGCCACGCGACAGCGGGCCCTGGGAGATCGGCGAGGTGGCGTGCGTCGCGCTTGCGAAGCCGACTTCGTCGAGCATGGCCATCAGTTCGCGTGCCGGATACAGCCGGAACACGCCCGTCTGCGTGATCCTGACGCCGGCCATTTCCTCGGCATCGCCCATGTAGACGGCCAGCTGGCCGCCGGGACGCAGCACGCGCAGGATTTCGCGCAGGGGCTCGCGCGGGTTCTGCCAGAAATAGATGACGTTCACGCAGAACACCTTGTTGAAGCTGGCGTCCGGATACGGCAGCCTGGCCGCGTCGCCGACGCTCAGTTCGACCTGTCCGCGCGCGATGGCCTCGCGGTTGCGCGACGAGGCTTGCGCCAGCATGGTGTCGGAAAAATCGATGCCGCGGATTTTTCCGGAGGTGATTTGCTCGGTCAGCAATTCGATGGCCTGGCCGGGACCGTAGCCGATCTCGAGGACGTCGTCATAGGGTGCAAGCCCCAGCTGCGACAGCGTCCATGCGTTCGCTTCGCGGTTGATGCGGCTCATCGAGAGGCCGAAGAGCCGGCCGAACAATCCGTTCGGGCGGCGCGCCTGCTGCGCCATGGCGTGTACGAGGGAAGGCATCTGGTTTTCTCCGTCTTTTTTGTGTGAAGCGGGCCGCCTATTCGGCAAGCTCCGCAATGTTCGACCTGGCGATGTGCGCCGTCGACAGCAGCGTGCCGAGCGTGTTCCAGGAAAGGCTGACGCATTCGGTGCGCGAAGGCACATCGCGTATCCGTTCGAAGACGCGCAAGCCCGCCAGCTGCGGCGTCTGCAGGCGCTCGCCCGCGTCCACGTCGCCGGCCACCATCGCCGGGAACTGTTCGCGCAAGGCGCGCGCCCCGGCGATCGACAGGCCCTTGATCGCGTCCGTCATCATCGAGGCCGACGCCATGCACAGCGCGCAGCAGGCCGAGCTCGAGAACGACACGGCCTGGACGCGCCCGGCGTCGACCCGCAGGTACAGCCGCAGATGGTCGCCGCAGATCGGGCTGTCGCCTTGCAGCTGCAGGTTCGCGTCGGCCAGCACGCCCCGGTTGTTCGGCTGGCGGCCGTACTTGAGGATCTCGTCCTGGTACAGGATTTGGGCATTCGTCATCGCGCTCTTTCGTGGGTCGGTCAGGGTGCGGCGAAGATGCGCTTGACGTGTTTCACGCCGTCGACCAGGGCATCGATTTCGTCGCGCGTGTTATAGAACGCGAACGAGGCGCGTGCCGTGGCGGGCACGCCGAAACGCTCCATTACCGGCTGGGCGCAGTGGTGGCCGGCGCGGATCGCGACCCCATACGAATTGAGCAGGCTGCCGACGTCGTGCGGATGGATGTCGTCGAGCATGAACGACAGCACGCCCGCCTTCTGTGCGGCGGTGCCGATGATGCGCACGCCCGGCACGGTGCGCATCCGTTCGTCGGCATAGGCCAGCAGTGCCGACTCGTAGGCCGCGATCCGGTCCATGCCGATGGCCGACAGGTAGTCCACCGCGGCGCCGAGGCCGATCGCCGCGACGATGGGCGGCGTGCCGGCTTCGAATTTGTACGGTGCGACGTTATAGATGGTCTCCTCGAACGTGACGCGCAGGATCATGTCGCCGCCGCCCAGGTAGGGGCCCATGCGTTCCTGGATGGCGCTGCGCGCATACAGGATGCCGATGCCGGTCGGGCCGAACAGCTTGTGGCCGGAGAAGGCGTAGAAATCGCAATCGAGGTCGCGCACGTCCACCGCCATGTGCGGGATGGCCTGGGCGCCGTCGACCAGGGTGACGATGCCGCGCTTCTTCGCTTCGGCCACCATCAGCCTGACCGGATTGACCGAACCGAGTGCATTCGACACGTGCGACATCGCCACCAGCCGGGTGCGCGCGTTGAGCAGCTTCATGTATTCATCGACCATCACTTCGCCGTCGTCGTTCAGGGGAACGACGCGCAGCACGCACTTCTTTTCCTTGCACAGCATTTGCCAGGGCACGATGTTCGAGTGGTGCTCGAGCGTGGTGACGATGATCTCGTCGCCTTCCTGCAGGTTCGGGCGGCCGTAGCTTTGCATCGCCAGGTTGATCGAATCGGTGGTGCCGCGCGTGAACAGGATTTCGGTGTGGCTGGCGGCATTGACGAAGGCGGCGACTTTCTTGCGCGCGCCTTCGTAGGCTTCGGTCGCCTCGGCGCCGAGCGTGTGCACGCTGCGGTGCACGTTGGCGTGTTCGTTGGTGTGATAGCGGTGGATGCGGTCGCTCACCTGGCGCGGCATCTGTCCCGAGGCCGCGTTGTCGAGATAGGCGAAGGTCCCTTTCGGCTCCATGTGCCGCTGCAGGACAGGAAAGTCGAGGCGCACGGCATCGACATCGAAGAAATCGGCTTGGACGTTCACGTCCCGCAGTAAGTTTGCCGCCATGTTTGCTCTCCAGGTTTGATAGGTAGGGGCGTGCAGCCCCACACGCCTGCCCTGCAGGCGCGTGACGTGCTGGTCGTACGGTGTGCTTTTTTTTGTTCAGGCGCAGCAGGACGACTGGTTGTCGCAGCAGCCGCCCGTGCTCGCCGCCGGTGCCGCCGTGGCCGTGGTTGCCGCTGGTGGGCAGACGACGCCCGGTGCGCAGCCGCAGGCCGACAGCGGAGCCGCTTTCGCCAGCGCCGGCAGGTCGAGCACCATGAAGTTGTCGCTGTACGGCGCCATGCGCAGGCGCGCGGCCGTGGCATCGCACACCTCGGTCGGGGTGAAGCGCACGAAGTCGTGGTCCTCTTCGTCCTTCACGCTGGCGTAGGGGCCGAGGTAGATCGCGGCATGGCCGCCATAGACGCAACCGGAGACCTTGCTGCTCGGCAGTTTATAGGCGCGCAGCGTGATCGAGCCGAAGTGGTAGCCGGCGACCTTTTCCCAGGTCGATTCGTCGAGCTGCGTCAGGCCGAGGAAGCCCAGGCTTTCGTAGGTGCTGACGAGTTTATTCACGGGGATGGCGCCCGTATAGCACTCCGCCCACAGCTGCTCGTTGGCGCGGTCGGCTTCGGCCACTTCGCGGTCGACGACGATGTCGGAGATGACGAGGCGTCCGCCCGGGCGCAGGATGCGGTGGATTTCCTTCATCACGACGTCCTGGTGCAGCGACAGGTTGAGCACGCAGTTCGAAATGACCAGGTCGACACTGTTGTCCTCGACCGGGAGCTGTTCGATGACGCCCTTGCGGAATTCGACGACGTTGTAGCCGAGTTCGGCTGCCACTTCCTGGTTGAATTCGTGTGCACGCTCGAGCATGGCGTCGGTCATGTCGACACCGATGACTTTGCCGGTCGGGCCGACCAGGCGCGCGGCGACGAAGCAGTCGATACCGACGCCGGAGCCGAGGTCGACGACCGTCTCGCCGGCTTGCGCGCCAGCCTTGAGCAAGGGGCTGCCACAGCCGTAGTTGTGATCGAACGCCTGCTTCGGAATGTGCCTGGTGAACTCCGATTGATAGGATTGCGGGCAGCACAGACCGGCAGGGCGGGCCGCCGCATCTGCATACACGGCGCCCACGGTTTTGGTTTTTGAATCTAGCGTCTCTACGTTCATTCGATCACCCCTGGATGGATTTTCTTACCGTTTTTTTTGCGGACAGCGATCAGGCTTTCTGATCGTAGCAGTCGCATTTCGACAGGCTCGCCTGCACTTCGGAGGCGTTGATGGCGCCGCGCAGGTGCATGGTGACGTTGCCGTCGACGCCGTCGACGACAACCGCTTCCAGGCGCGACTTGAAGTCGTCGCTGCAGCAATCCGATGGGCAGCCGCTACCGCCTGGCGCGCACATATTCGCCATGGCCTGCATCTTCTCAACCGTGATCACGTCGCCTGCGACAGTGATGTCGACGCCTTTGTCGAGCTGGGTCATTCCGGTAACGTTGTTGTTGAGATTCATGGTGTTTCTCCTAGATGGTTGAGGTCTTCAATCGGGGCCAGACCGTTCTCGGGCTGCCCTACGTTGAGCAGGCATTAGACCATCCGGAAAAGCACGAAACTAGCTGACCGTGCGTACAGGCAGGGGCGGCGGACAGGACAGGAGGCGTGCAATGGGGGGCGCGCGCCGGCGCCTGCGCCGGAAGGCGCAACAGGCGAGCTGGGAGGAAACAGCGCAGGCCGCCGGACGGCGGCCCGGAGGAATTACAGCAGGGCGTACTGGTGCGCGACCGTGACGGCCTGGGCGCGGTTGACCACGGCCAGTTTGCGGTACACGTTTTGCAGATGGAATTTGACGGTGCGTTCGGTGACGCCGAGGATGGAGCCCGTCTCGCCGCAGCTCTTGCCGACCGCGACCCATTGCAGGATTTCCTTTTCGCGCGTGGTCAGCACGATGGGCTCGCTTTGCTTGCCCTGGGCTTTTGCCACGACGGCGTTGGCGGACAGGCGGCCGATGGCGGCGGACAGGTAGGGCGTGAGCCCGTCGAGCAATTCCTGGTCTTCCGACGACTGGTCCTTGCGCACGAATGCGGCGCACAGGGCGGGCGTCCTGGTGGAATTCTTGGTGGAATAATTGCAGACCATGATGCCGTCGTCGGTCCTGGTGATGTCGCTGGGGGTGGCTCCGTTGGCGTCGCTGGTGTTCGATGAGCCCGTACAGGAGGATCGACAACTGAGCTTGCGTTCGGCATCGGCCCTGGCGCCATCGCGCTCCTCGGACACCAGCGCCGGATCCTCGGGTGGCTGCAAATGGCATTTCCCGGGCAATGCCGATTCGGAGCAGGTGCCGATCACCAGCTCTTCGCAGCGCAAGGTCTCGTAGGCCAGCCTTTTCAGGCTTTCGTACAGCGCCGCCGAGTCCCTGGTTTTTTGCGTATCAAAAATAAAATCGAGCACGGAAATCAGTTCCGGTTTCGATAAGTTCTGCATGTCGTCTCCCTAACTTCAAACGAAAACTTTTCAAATAGTCTTGGCTATCGGATCGTTTTTTCTATGATTGTCACCACCGCGTTGCAGGCAACGCGGCCGTGGTCGTATCGTGAAGTCCGGGCTTGGGCCCGCATCGGGGCCAGCCTGTTTTTATTGGTTTCCAGAGAATCCCGTCCGTCGAGCGGCTTTTGCTTACCGCCGACCACGTCGAGCTTCCGGCTAAATTGCAGGCCGGTCAACTAGCAAGAAGATGGGGTAGTGATAGGTTTTCAACTACGGTATGCAGCACGGCTCAGGCCAGTTGCCCGATGCGGGTCAGTTCGGCCGCCAGGTGCGCCCGGTCCTGGCGCAATTCGTCCAGCGGCAGCGCGAGGAAGGCCTCGATGCGCAGGCGCAGGATGCGGTAGGCCTGCATGAAGGCGGCATCGATTTCCTCGTCGGTCCCGGTCGCATGCGCCGGGTCGTCGACGCCCCAGTGCGCGCGCATGACCGGTCCCGGGTGAACCGGGCAGGTTTCGCCGGCGGCGCTGGCGCAGACGGTGATGACGATGTCCGGCGTCGCCGGCAAGTCTTCCCGAGGATTTGCTGTGGTAGCCCTCCGTGGAAATGCCCTCGCGCCGCAGCAGCGCCAGCGACCGCGGGTGTACCTGGCCGGTCGGTTTGCTGCCCGCGCTCAGCGCACGCCATGGCGCCGGTGCCAGGTGATTGAAGGTCGCTTCGGCGAGAATCGAACGGCAGGAGTTACCGGTGCAGAGAAACAGGATGTGCATGGATGGAGCGCCTTTTATTGTCGGGTGAACGCCAGGGCGCTCTCCGACAGGATCAGGAAACGGCGCGCGCTGGCAAGGGCTTGCGGCAAATGGGTGGGGGCGGGACGACGCGTGTGCCCCGGATTGCGGACGCAAGTGTGCCCCTGAATCGGGGCACGAGGCAAGTCAAATCGGCCCGGAGGGGGTGTCCGGACCGTATTCCATGCGGTGTGGGTGAAGTCGGCTTACTGCACCGTCAAGGCCACATCATCGACCAGGAAAGTCGTCTGCGCTGACGAATCCTCCGCCCCGGCAAAGAACACCTGCACCGTCTGGCCCTTGTACGCCGTCAGGTTCACGCTGCGCTGCACATAGCCGGTACCCTTGTTCAGGTTCGAGTACGAGGCCGGCGTCGCCAGGATGGTGCCGCCGCTATTGCGCACCTGCAGTTTCAGCGTGTCGTAGACGGTGGTCGTGGTCGTTTCCGCCGAGGTGATCTGCAGCCAGAAGGTCAGCGTTGCACTGGTGGCCGTCGACGGAATCGCGACCTGCTGGTACAGGTTGTCGGTGCGGGTGGTACCGGTGCCAGCAAACTTCGCTTTCCAGCTGCCGGTGCGCGCCGGCGTGGCGGTGGAATTGTTGACGATGCCGCTGCCGCCGCTCCACGATACCGCACCCGATTCGAAGCCCGGATTGGCCAGCAGCTGGGTGCCGGTCGTCGTGTTGCTGACGCTGAAGGCCACCGCGCTGGAGCTGCCGATATTCCCGGCCGCGTCATAGGCCTTCGCTACCAGGCTGTGGCTGCCATTACTCAGCGTGGTCGAATTGAGGGTCATCGAATATGGAGACGTGGTGTCGCTCCCTTTCAGGACGTTATCGACCAGGAACTCGACCTTGCTGACGCCGACGTTGTCGCTGGCATTCGCCGACAGGGTAATCGTCCCGCCCGTGCCGCTTTCGCTGGCGGAGACGGTCGGCGCCAGGGTATCGCCCGAGGTGGAGGTGCCCTGCGTGACCCAGATCGGCGCCGACCACAGGATGTTGCCGTCGTTTTGCGTGACTTTCGCGTAGTAGAAATGCGCGCCCGCGCCTGGCGTGATGGTGGCGCTCGCGCTGCTGGACAGCTGGGTCACGGTGCCGTTGCGGCCGGGTACGCCTTCGAACAGGGCAACCGAGCTCACGCTCTTGCCGGAGGTGCTGGCGAAGTTGGCGTTCAGGGTCAATGGGCCGCTATTGGTAAAGCGCTCGCCCATCACGTGGCCGTTGGCGGTCAGGATCAGTTGCGAGGTCTTGTCCATGGTGGCGAACACGCGGCGTGCACGCAGGGCGTCGTTGAAGCTGGCGCTACTCAGGGCGGTGCCGGTCGGGATCAGAACGCCCGTGCGGTTGGTATAGGACGCGCCCCAATTGGCGCAATGGTTGTCCTGGTTGGTCGAGAAGGCGACGTGGAAGCCCGCCTCGAGCGCCTTCTTGCAGGCGCCCTCGAAGTTGCTGCGGCCGGTTTCGGTCTCGGTGGTATTGGTGGAGAACGCCGACGTGTTGAGCACTTCGCACAGCACCATCGCCTGGTCGCCATCGGCCGTATAGCCGAGCGGGACGCCGTTGACGAGGAACTGGCCGCTGGTGTCGGGGTGGTTGAACTGGCCGAGGTAGCCGCGGTTCTTCATCAGCGTGTAGAGCGAGGCGTAGTCGTTCTTGGCGACGAAGGTGTCGCCGATCAGCTGGTTGCTGCTGTTGTATTCCCATTCCAGCAATTCGGTGCTGTTGAGGATATTCAGGTGGCCGCCATTGTTGATCACGCCCCACTCGAGGCCATAGACCCCCAGGAAACCCGGGTTCGCCGCGTTGAAGTCGCTGGCCGCTTTCAGGCCGGACTGATACAAGGCCTTGGCCGTCGCCGGGCTGGCGGCCGTGTTGGTGCCGTCCGAGCCGTCGTACATGTGGTTGTGCTCGGACGTCATGAGGATGTCCAGGCCCTTGTTCTTCGCATAGGCAAAGGCCTCGGCCGGGCCGTAGGCCGCCGATTGCGGCGCCTGCGCGCCGGTGCAGGAGCCGAGGGCGCCGCCGCCATCGCTGTGGTTGGTCTGGCTGTGCAGGTTGGCGTAGTACACCGTGTGGGGCAGCGAGCCGGTGGCCGGGGCCGAGGCGGGGGAGACGGTACCCGCCGAGCCGCCGGCGATGCTGGCGCTGCTGATCGTGCCGGTACTGCTGGTGGCCGGGGACGAGGTGGGACGGGGACGCGCCGGTTTCGCCTTCTCGGGCGTAGGCAGTGGCGCGAACGGGGGCATCGGCACCGTGTCCGGTGGACCGACGACGATGTCCCAGCTTTGCTCGACACTGTGTCCGCCTTCGGCCTCGAGCAGGGAATCGACTTCCTCGGCGACCGGCTGGACGCGGCGTCCATCGGCTGCGCGTGCCAGCGCCACCATGCACACTGGTAGATGCCATCGCGCAGGGCCGGGTTTGCCGCGCGTCCGGCCCAGTTCACCTTGACCTCGACCGGCTTGCCGCTCAGGCGCTGCGTACCCTGCCAGCGCTCGACCACGCGCCCGGCCGGGTCGATCAGTTCGAGGCGCCAGACGATGTCCTGCGCCTGCTCGACATACGGGTAGCTGAAGCTCAATGCGAAGGTGCGGCCTTCCTGCGCGGCCGCGGGGGCCGTGTAGGGCGCATGCAGCGTCGCTTCGAACTCGCGGTGATCGGCCTCCGACGCATGGCCGGTGATGGCCAACCCAAGCGCCAGGACTAGTGGCAGCAACTTCAATGAACGAACGCGACGCATGTGACTCCCCTTTTTCTCTCGTTATCAAATAAAGTACAAATTATTACAACAATGCATGACACAAACGTTACATGCAAGCATTGTTTGTCTGTACTGACGAGATGAGGGGCGTTTGTCGACAACGGGCTCCGTCGCATGTGCGAAAGCGGCCGGGATGCGGCGTCGCCGCGAGCGTGCGCTGGCCAGAGGAGAACGTGAGGATAGCGGCCGCTCGGTTGGGCGGCGTGACGATCGCGATCGGGCTATTGGAGACAAGATGCCGCCGGCGAGCGCAGCGAGGTAGCCGGGCGCGTCGGCGGTTGCAGGCTGCCTGGAGCCGGGCAGCCGTCGAGATCAGCGCGAGTCGCTGCCGTCGGGCATGTCGGCGCCCGGATCGCCCAGTTTTTTCACCAGGCTGTCGTCACCCGCAACGCCGCCCTGTGCGCCCTCGATCGGGCCATTCGGCATGTCGTCCGAAGTGCCGGGACGCCCGCCACCGGCCGCCGCGCCCATGCCGTTCTCGCTTGACGTGCCCGGCGCCGCGGCGCCTTGCGTGCCGCCGGGAATGGCGCCACCCGCGCTGCCGCGGCTGCTCTGCGGCGCACCAAACCGGCCCGACATTGCTCTCGGCAGAAGTCTGCACGAAACCGCTTTCACGGCTTGTACCGGCGCCTGTCCCGCCCGTGTAGTGCCCGGCCGAGCTGCCGCCGGCGGCGCTTTGCTGGCTCTGCCCGGCGCCTGTTTCAGGCGTACCGGACAGGCTGTCGGCACTGCGCCCGGGGTTGCTTGCCGACCCCGCGTTGTTTCCTTGTTCACCTGCCTGATCTTGCGTTTTATCCCCGGCCATCGTGATTCTCCCTGAGCGTGAATGCATGATGGTTGATGCTAGCGCTTTCGGCGGGCGCTCCAATCGGCGCAGTGGCTGAACGCGTGTAGGAAAGGTCGGACGATGTGTCCCTCTTGCTGTTGATCAAGGATTGCCTGCAACCCACAGGTAACAATGCGCCTTTAGGACCGGACTCATCATGTGGTGTTGTTGATGCACACCATGATGTCTCCTTCTCTTGATCTGGCACATCGCGCTTCAGTGGAGGCATCAGTGGTCGAGCTATTTTCGCGCTTCACGCAAGATACCCGTTTGCTGGGTATTCGTACTCCTCTCGGTCCGGACACATTGCTGGTCGAGTGCCTCCGCGGTGAGGAAGGCCTGAGCAGCGGTTTTACGTTTCAGGTATCTCTTCTTTCCACGGACGCTGATATCCCGCTCAAGTGGCTCATCGGCCAGCCGGCGCTGCTCGAACTTTTAACCGCAAGCCCAGGGATGGGCAGGCGTCCTTTTCACGGCTATATCACCGCCGCCCAATGTGTCGGCGCCAATGGTGGCTTTGCTCGCTATACGGCAAGGATCGAGCCCTGGTGTGCTTTCCTCAAGTTCGGGCGCGACAGCAGGATGTTTCAGGACAAGACGGTTTTTGACATCCTAGACGCCGTCTTCGGAAGGTGGCAGGGCATGGGCAAGCTTGTCCCCATGTGGCGTTACGACATTGCCAATCGGGAGGTCTACCCTGTCCGGTCCCTGACCTGCCAATATCAGGAATCGGATTTCGCCTTCGTCGAACGGCTGATGTACGAGGAAGGCTTGTTTTACTATGTGGAACACAGCCCTGCTGGCAATGACGAGGATCCGGGCTGCCATACGCTGGTCATTGCAGACCACAACGGGGCCTTCCAGCCGAATACACAAGCCGACATTCGCTTTGCCCAACCCGGCGCAGTCATGCGGGAAGACAGCATGGACCGCTGGCGCATCGCAACGCGTTCGGTCATGGAGAGCGCCAGCATGAGCAGTTGGGACTATCGCTCAGTCAACGACCGTCCGGTGGCTGCGAGCGCCGGTTCCCATACGTCAGGCCCGATCAATCGCGACACGCCCGGGGCCTACGCCTACCCGACACGTGCGCAAGGGGAACGTATTGTCAGCAACCAGCTGCAGGCACGACAGCTGGTAAAAGAGACACATACAGGTGCCGGCACCGTACGCACACTTGCGCCCGGCACGACGTTCAGCTTGCATGGACACGCGCACCTGGATCAGGCACACAGTGATGATGCGCGAACCTTCCTGGCAGTGCGCGTACTCCACTTGGCGAACAACAACCTGAGTGCCGAGCTGCGGGGTGCGGTCACGCAGGCATTGGGACACGAGCACGCTCCGGCCTTCGGCGAGGAGCCACGCGATAGCCTGCACGCACCTGCCAACGCAATCAGCGAGCGCCCGCTTTATCGCAATCGCGTCGATGCCATTCGTAGCGAGGTGCCATACCGGAGCTGCAACGATGACGGTCATGGGGTGGTGCTCCACCCACGGCCAACGATCACCGGCCAGCAGACGGCGATCGTCGTCGGTCCCGCAGGCGCCGCGGTCCATACCGACCGCGACAACCGCATCAAGGTGCAGTTCCATTGGCAGCGTAACGCGGGCCGGGATGATCAAAGCCATAGCCGACTACACCACCCGGCTCCAGTCGGACAAACCGGCGCCCCTGCCGACGATCGTTCCGGTACCTGGGTGCGCCTGGCCATGCCACTTGCACCCATTGCGGGAGCGAACTGGGGTGCGGTGGCTGTACCGCGGGTGGGGAGCGAGGTGCTGGTTGATTTCCTGGACGGGAATATTGATCGGCCCGTCGTCATCGGTAGTCTCTACAACGGCGCGGGGGAAACTGATGCCCAGCACAACCGGAGCGCACATGGCCCCGGATCCACGACCGGCAACGCTCCAGCCTGGTTTCCTGGCGAGAGCGGTGCGCATGCGCATCCAGCGGTGCTGTCCGGTATCAAGACGCAAGGCATGAGCACCAGCCAAAGCGGCACCGGCGCCCATAACCAATTGGTATTCGACGACACGGCCGCGCAGTCGCGGCTTGCGCTGCAAAGTCGGGCCGCTTCGCAAGCGGATACTGCCGAACTCAATTTAGGCAGCCTGCGTCACCAAGTGGACAACCAGCGCCTGCATCCGCTCGGGTTTGGTGCCGAGCTGCATGCGACCGGAAGCGCTGCACTGCGCGCAGCCAGGGGTTTGCTGTTATCCACAGATAAGCGCACCGGTGCCAGTGGCAGTCAACTCGACTCGCGCGAGGCTCTGGACCAGGTCGAACAGAGCGTGGCGCTGCAGTCCGCAATGGCGCGCACCGCTCAACAACATCATGCCGTGCTGCCGGGCGAGAAAGGAGACGCCGGGGCTAAATCGGCGCCACTGCCTGCCTTGGGCGCGATGGAAGGCATCGTCGACGTATTGAAAAGCGCCGACACTGGGGCGACTTCAGTTGGCGGAAAGGGCAGCGTCGCGGCCTACAGCGAGCCCCATCTTCAGCTGTCGAGCCCAGTAGGCATTGTGGCGACAACGCCCGCCGATGCGATCTTTACCGCCGCGCATACCTCGAGCCTTAGCGCCGGCCAGGACTTGAACCTGGCAGCAGGGGCAAACAGTGGCCATGCGGTCAAATCGGGCATCAGTCTTTTCACGTACGGCAAGGCAAGCGCCAAGGAGAAGCCCAACCAGGAGCGCGGCATCAAGCTCCATGCTGCCAGCGGCAAGCTGAGCAGTCAAAGCCAGTCAGGCGAAACCCGTCTTACTGCAGACAAGACGATCACGGTCGCCAGTGTCAACAAGAATGTCACCGTCGCAGCGAACAAGCACCTGTTGCTGACCGCACAAGGGGCATGCCTGAAGCTCGAGGGAGGAAACATCATGCTGCATGCGCCTGGCAAGGTCGAGTTCAAGGCAAGCAAGAAGGAATTGACCGGCCCAGCCGATGGCAGTGTGAGCAAGCCCAGCTTGCCCAAGGCAAAGGAGATTTATAACGAAGCCTTTGTCGTGCTGGACGAGGAGACGAAACAGCCGCTGGCGCACGTGCGCCATCGGCTGGAGTCGGCCAGCGGCGTCATGGTGGAAGGCGTGACTGACGCGCAGGGCAGGACACAACGCATATTTACATCGAAACGTGAAGAACTCACCTTGCATCTGCCAAAGGATGAGTAAGGCCAGCGCTTAGTTTTCGATTTTCGATCATATCCCCGGAGAAAACCAGATGAGCGAAGCATTCACTGCCGTTAAATCCGCACCGACGACCACGCCGAGAGAGACTTATGTCGAGGTTGCGCATTCGTTGACAGACGGCGTCCTGGTCTATCGCCCCGGCGACAATTCGTTTATTGCGCTGTATCCGGACGAGTGGCTGGCATGCCGCGCCGATGGGCATCAGAACAAGACCGCCATCGAGGAGCTGCAGGAAGCCAACCGCGAGGTCACGGCCAAATCGCTGGCGTTGCGGGAATTACTCGAACAACCGAATGCGGCCAGAGCCGACATTGCGGGAGCGCGCAAAGAGCTCGATGCGGCACTGAACACCCTGTCGCAAAAGAGCGATGCAGCCAAGCAGCGCGTGGAGGCCCTGGACAGTCAAAAAGTCGACCCGAGCAAACTGGTCGAGCTCGTGCCCATGACGATGAAACGCCTGGAAGGAAGGACGCATACGCCGATTTATGTCAACGTCAATAGATTGCGGGGAGCGCTGGCTGACGGCCGCGTGTATGTCGTGGATGGCTCTGCGGAACGAGCCAAGCCGCCAAAGCAAAAGCTTTTCAATGGCACGACGCTGAATACAACGGAAATCCGCAACCGGATCCAGAACCAGGTGCAGGACAAGGCGAAATACAGCAAGAAGTGGAAATTGGCGCCGAAGGATGCCGATCAATTCAGCGGGATCCTGACCGATTGGGCGAAGGTGATGGGTGCGGACGCTACCGCCTGGCTCGAGCGAAGCCAGAAGGAAGTCCTGGAGGGGATGTTCCGTCCTTTTCACGGCAAACCCGATAGCGACCCGAACGATCCCCACCGAATGATCGACACCAAAGCGGAAGCGCAATTCCTGCGCTGGGCGGCGGGAGCGGGTGCCGAGGCGACCTTCATGGGGTTCCAAGGTAACTTGAATGATGCACGCGATACGGACTGGAAAAAACGTTTGCTTCGGGGTGCCAGGTCCGCCCAGTTCAGCGTCAAGGCCAATGCCGAGGCGTCCTTTGCCGTTGGTGAAGCGAAAGTCGAAGCGACGCTTTATCTTCCTCACGCGGCCGGGTGGCATTTGGATGGTGAGCTTACTGGACATGCACTGGATTTCGGCTACTTCCGGATGCGGGGCGACCTGACGCTGTCTGCTCTCGCTGGTGCCAGCATTGCCCTGGAAGCCGGCGCGGCATTGATGATCACCGGACAGTTACAAGGGATACGCGGTACGCCCCGCAACGGCAACGGCAACGGCAACGGCAACGGCAACGGCAACGGCAACGGCAACGGCAACGGCAACGGCAACGGCAACGGCAACGGCAACGGCAACGGCAACGGCAACGGCAACGGCAACGGCAACGGCAACGGCAACAGCAACAGCAACGGTGAAGGCAGTGGCAATGGTTTCGTCAAACGTATGCGCGCCAGCGCCAACGTTGGAGCCAAAGGCAAGGCGGATATTTTCGCTGGCCTTAAGGAATCGATCAACTTAGCGGGGGCGCTGCAGTGGCTCAATCCGGAAGGCTTGATCGGTCCAAACGGCCCTAAAAAGCCAGACCCGAACAAGGCGATCGCGGCGTACGCGGATGTGGCCAAGGTAAGCACCAGTGTGAGTGCTATTCAAGGTCTGGCGGCAACGCTCGGCTTCGAATGCGATTATCGGGGAGGGCGATTTGTGATTGCGGCAAAGGCAGGAGCGTGTCTCGGTTTGGGCGGCTCAGCGAGCGTTGGCTGTGAGGTCGGCGCGGCGCAAATTGGACAATTTTTTATGTGTATCGCACATCAGTTGAAACAGGCGGATTATCGGAAATTGGTAGATTTGATGACGACTGTAGCATTCAGTACATTCAATCAAATTTTATATATGCACGTTGTCGCTGACAAGAAAATTGATAGTTTCATTGGTATGGGTGTAACGAAAATTAACGAAAAATATGAGGATGTCATCTTAAATGTAAAACAAAACGGAGAGCTTTTTTTGCGAAAAGTTGAGGAGCAATTGAGATCGGGATGGGGTTGGTTCTCTTACATGCCCCCTGAATCACGAGGTGCTGTAATAAACAGTATTGCTGAGGCTTTAGAACAACCTCAATTTAGGAATAATCACGATCTAAAACAGCTGGCTGCTTTCTCAATAAACGAATTACTTTCGACGACACAGTCGAAAGGGCATTTAAACAATACGCTCGAACGTATCAACGTTGCAATGCACAAGTCCGAGCGCAGTCAAGGAATTAATCTGATTAAATCTATTGTTGAGGATACGAAGTTTGCCTATTGTATCGAGCGCTGCACCGCGCAACTGGATCATTCTACACCGCTTGTAGGACGGGCATTTCTTCGCAATGATGAGCCTGAATTTCAGCTGGCGCAATTTCCGCTACATCATCCGGGTTATCGAGTGACTTAACGCTTCATTGTGGTTTCATTGCGTGCGCACCGAAAATTCTCGACATTGAAACCAGAATACTCTGGAAAAGGAATCATCACTTCTTCAAAGGTAACCCCATTAGGAAAAGTTGATATCATCGGCTGAGGATCGCTCCCTATTCGCATAAAAACCATGGCGGCAATTTCTGCAGTTCCGCCAACGCTACCACGCATTACTTTTTTGGTTCCCGTGATGGGGCCGCTTGGATTTTTTACTGACGAGGTCTTATAGTAATCCTCGCTGAACCAATCGTTTACCCACTCGGATGTATCTTCAGACATTCCAAACAATCCAGCTGGGTTCGGAGGATACGTACCGACATCAGAAACTGGCGGCTTTTTTTCCCCGTATATCCATTTTTTCGGAAAATTCTTTCCCCTCTCGATCTTGCCGCTATCGGTAGCGAACAACACCTTCCTCCCGCCTGACCGCGCCGCATATTCCCACTGCGCCTCCGTTGGCAAATCGAACGGAAGGCCGGATCGCTCTGCCAGCCAAGCACAATAGGCCTTCGCCCCATACCAGCTCACGCCGGCCGGGCGCTTCGGTGCGCGATCCTTGAGGTCGCGTTCACGCATGTCGATCCGCGCCTTGCCCACTGCATCCGTGAACACGTCGAAGTCCTCGAACGTGACCTTATAAGCCATCATCGAAAAGCCATCCAGTGTCACTTTGTGGAGCGGCCGGGAATAGGCATCGAAATCGTAAGGAACGCCGTCTTCATTGCCCCAGTCCCCCATCTCGAAACTGCCCCCTTTCAGCGGCCGCATCGACTGCTTCACTTTCTTGAGCAAGGCCTGGACACGGACCTCGACATTGGGATCCGACGATGATGTGCTGGCGAGAGACGCGGTGTCGGAACACGAAGCCGACAGGTGCAGGCCGGCCAAAACGACGAGCGCGCTAAGTCTGGAAGAATGCATGATTGGAGAACCGGAAAATTATTGGGAAACGTGGGCGCAAGTGCACTGCAGGGATAAGGTCTTACGAAGCCAGCACTGCCGGCCGGACGAGCGCAACGCAGCGAACATAGGGATCATCGTTGCTGACGCAGAGCACCGGCCCGCCCCGCACGATTGCCTGTTCCCGCGCCAGCGCCAGCGCAGCGACATAGGGCACAGCGCCGCAACTGCCGCTGCCTGCACCAATACATGCGACATCGCTCGCATCGTCGAGTTGGGACATGGCGGCGGAAACGAACCCTTTCAGCTCGAGCACGCGGTTTGCGCGTTCATCGGTGTCGGCGATGACCATCGCCAATTGCCCTACTTCGATATTCGCCTGCTTGCACGCGCGTTCTGCCAGGTCCGCGAGAACTTTGCTGTCAATCCGTTTGGTCTGGTCCGCCGACGCGTCACGGCGTGCATCGACGCCTGGCTCCAGCACTACGCCAGCGGTACCCTCTCTCGTGTGTGCCAGCCGAACATCGGCCAGCAACAAGCCGGCGGCGCCCTCGCCTGGCACCAGGCCTTGCGGGCGCGCCGCGGCGAACAGCAGGCCACGCGCCGCCCAGTCGTCCACCGTGTCCTGGTCGATATGCGAGGCGAAAGCGACGACCAGCGCAGCCAGTTTCACATCCGGCGCCGCGGCATCCTGCGCCAGCTGCCCCAGCACGGCCGCCGGTGCCGCATGCGTCGGGTCGACATCGATCCAGGTGACACGCTTGGCCGGCCAGCCGAATTGCACCACCACGTGTTTCAGCCAGAGACTGGCCGCGCTGCGCTGCTCGACGGTCCAGCCCGACGGCAGCAGCGGCAGCAACCGCAGCGCTGGCGGATCGCCTTCAAGTGGCATCAGGTCCGTTACAGCCTGGCTTGCGAGGTCGCGCGTGACGGCCGTGCCCGGGTCAGGGCGCGCCATTGCGCCTCGCTCCAGCGCAGCTGCGCCATGCCCTGCTCCGTCAACCATTCGCCGATTTCTTCCTGCAGCGCTTCGTCGACGGCGTCATTGCTGCGTGCGCTCATGACGGGAAAACCGTCGTCGTCGACCAGTTCCGGATCGAGATCGGGCCGCGCCTTGCCGTCGGCAATGGCGGCGGCGAGCTCCTCGGCCGAGGCACCGTGCGGACTGCGCAGTGCCGTGCCCGGATCGCAGCGGAGCGCCGCCCGGCGTCGCGGCGGCAGCGCGCGCGGCCGGTGCCGGCGTTGCGGCACCCTTGGCGGGAGCGCGCGCGGTCAGCAGGCGGCTGCCGGTCCAGACGCCGAAACACAGGCCCAGTGGCAAGACCAGCAGCATCAGCGCCAGGTCGACGCCGTCGGTGCGTGCTCGGCGCCGCGCCAGTACCAGATGGCGCCGCCCCAGCAGGCGGTGAACAGGCAAGTACCGACGAGGGCGCGCTTGAGCCAGGCGGGGCGAGCCCGCCGCCGAAAGGGTAGTTGAAGTCATCGGTGTGGATTAAAGGTTGTCGATCGTGGCCTGCTGGCCGGCGATCAGGAGGCGCCGCAGGCGGTCTTGTCGCCGTGGCGGGCGGCCGGTTTGCCGTCGATGATCAGGGTGCTGTCGCCGCTGATGATCGGGTTCGGTCCGTGTTTCGGGCAGACCGTCTTGTCGCCCATGCGCGCAATCGGCTTGCCGCCGCTGTCGCTGTGGGGTGACGCTTCGATGACGGCGCCGCCGTGCGAGGTTTTGTCGCCGAGTACGATCAAGGGTCCTGCCATGCTGCCTCCAGTCGAAACGGGGGAATGACCGCCCGGGCTTGCGGGACGTACGCTGCCGGTGGCTTCAGCCGGCCACCGCCATCAGTTCCAGTTTCAGTTCCTTGAGCCCTGCGGGCACGTAGATCGAGATCGACTGCGCCTTGAGCATGCGCTCGTACATTTGCCCCTTTGCTTCGAGCATGAAGTAGCAGGTGTCGGGGCGCACGGCCAGGGCGGCGGGCGGCTGCGGGGTGTATTGCAGGCGCACCCCGGGCAGCGCCGAGAGGACGAATTTCTCGACGTCGTCGGGCGCGCCGACCTTGAAGCGCAGGGGCACCAGGTCGACCAGCTGCACCGCCGGCAGGTCGGCGCCGACGGCAATATAGAAGGTGGTCTTGTCGTCGATCTTGCCCGAGTCGAGCGCGCCAATGTGGTACGAGGGGCGTACCTCACTGAGGGCGATGGCGAAGTACTTGGACGAGATCACGGTGTCGAGCAGCTCGCGGATGATCGTGTGCAGCTTGGCAAAGGCCGGGCCCGGATCGCTGTGTTGATAAGGCGGCAGGTCGGCCAGGGTCCAGCTTTTCGAGAAGGTCATCAGGCCGCCGGCCACGTCCAGCAACTGCTCGTAGAGGCGTTCCGGATGCAGGCTCGGATGGTGGAAATGGTGGCTCAGCGTGGCATAGGCGCTGCTCGCGGTGTGCAGCAGCCAGAACGAGGACATGTCGCCCGAGCGGAATTCGATCACGTTGCGGCTGGGCTCGCGGTGGTGGCCGTACAGCGCGGCCACTTTCGCCTGCAGGGCGTCGAGCAGGCGCCGCAGCTGCTGGAACAGCGGCGGGGCGGCGCCGATCGACAGGCTGGGCGCGACGAAGCCCGGGTCGAGCTCGAAGCCGCCGGTGGCGGCGCGGCGCAGGCGCAGCAGCGGGAAGTGGACAAAGGCGTCGCGCGGCTCGTATTCCGAGACCAGGCGCATCGCTTTTTTCAGGTAGGCCAGCTGCACCGGCGCCGCCTGGGTGTACAGGTCGGCCGTCTCCTGGTTGGCCTGGACGAAGCGCGCGGTGTTCGCCGCCTGGCCGCTGGGAACGAAGTTGCCGGTAAACGGTTTCAGGCCGGGCAGCGCGGCGTAATAGGTGACGGTTTGCTGCGACTGCTGCAGGGCATTCAGGTCGACGTTGTCGGGCAGGGCGTCCGCGTGCGGTGCGTCAATGAGTTCGCCATCCTGGAAGCGCAGCGCCAGGTCGTGGATGGCCAGCACGTTGTTGGCCAGCGCTTCGCGGTCGACCTGCAGGCGCTCTACCCCCCAGGCATACGGGTGCACCGCCTTGATGCCCTTGTGCAGGCAATGTTCGTGGTACTGGTCTTGCCGCTGGAAGTGCTGCGGCCGCAACAGCAGGCCTTCGCCCCAGAGTACTTTGCTCGTCATGTCCCGTCACCCCTTGAATAGTGTGCGCATCCGCATGCGATGCCGCGTCTTTGCCAACGGAAACAGTAGCACCCGCCCCAACGGTGAGGATTTGCGCTTGCTCAAACGTCGGTATTGCACAACGCCATCACGGGCGTTTGCGCTTCCTTATTTTTCTTCAAGGCCGGTGGCGCGTTGCACGGACACACTAGTCCGATGCCCGTGCCAATGAGATGAAGGAGAGTGCCATGACAGGCTTCACGCCAGGATTGTTCGACCGCCTGCTCGGGGTGCCGCAGCGCGGCGGCGGCGCGCTGTCGCGCAATGCCTTGGAAGACATGAAGGATGCGGTGGCGCGCGACCTCGAGGCGCTGCTCAATACCCGCTCGGTGATACCGGAACACCTGTTGAAGGGTTTTCCGGAATGCGTGCGTTCGGTGGTGGGTTACGGCTTGCGTGACTTCGCCGATTTGTCGCTGTCGAGTCCGTCGGACCGCGCGGCGATCTGCCAGTGCATCGAAAAGGCGATCGCCTGTCACGAGCCACGCCTGCGCAAGGTGAAGGCGCACCTGGAACTGCGCGACGGGGCCGTCAACCGCCTGAACTTTTCGATCACGGCGCTGCTCGTGGCCAGTGCGTCGCAGGAATCGGTGAATTTCGACGCCGTGCTGCAGCCTTCCACACTCAGCTACAGCATCAGCAAGGCAGGGCGCGCGGCGCCCGCGGGAGCGTAAATGGAACAGATGCTGCCCTATTACGAAAGCGAGCTCGGCTACCTGCGCCGCACCCTGCGCGAATTCGCCGAGCGCTATCCGAAGATCGCCGGGCGTCTCTTGATCGGCGGCGAGGTCTGCGAAGACCCGCATACCGAGCGCATGATCGAGTCCTTCGCCCTGCTCAACGCGCGCATCGCGAAGCGCCTCGACGACGATTACCCGGAATTCACCGAAGCACTGTTCGACGTGCTCTACCCGCACTACCTGCGCCCGTTTCCCTCTTGCTCGATCGCACGCATGGACACGGCCGGCGCCGGGCAGCAGAGCACGGCCGGCACCATCCCCCGCGGCACCGAGCTCACCACCCGCCCGGTGCGCGGCGCCGCCTGCACTTTCCGCACCGTGTATGAGGTGACGGTGGCGCCGCTGGCGCTGAACGCCGCCGCGTTCGCCGACATCCTGCGCGCACCGATTGGGGTGCGCGCGCCGGCCAACGCCAGCGCCTCGCTCAGCCTGAGCCTGGCCTGTACCGGCGCGCAGACGCTGGCGCAGCTGGCGCTGCCGACGCTGCGGCTGTTCATCGATGGCGAACCCTCGTTCTGCGCGGCGCTGCGCGACGCCCTGTTCATGCGCGCCTGCGCGGCTCGGGTGGAAGCGGACGGCAATGGCCGCTGGCTGCCACTGGGGGCGGTGCCCGTGTGCCCCGCCGGCTTCGACGAAGACGAGGCGCTGATCGACTTCCCGGCGCGCTCGCACGCGGCTTATCGCCTGTTGACGGAATACTTCTGCTTTCCCGAAAAATTCAATTTCTTCGATATCGACCTGGCCGCCGTCTGCGCCGCCCTGCCCGCGAGCACCAAGTCGGTCACGCTGCACCTGGCCTTGTCCAGCATCCGCAGCGACTCGAACACGGCCCGCCTGCTCGGCACCCTGTCGGCCCATAACGTGCTGCTCGGCTGCACGCCGGTGGTGAATTTGTTCCGCCAGCGCGGCGAGCCGATCCGCCTGACCCACGCCACGGCGAGTTACCCGGTGCTGGCCGATGCGCGCCGCGCCTTTGCCTACGAGGTGCAGGCGATCGATTCGGTGAACCTGGTGCGGCAGACGCCGCAAGGCGAAACCATCGTTGAATTCCGCCCCTTCTATTCGCTGCAGCACGCCCAGACGGCAGAGCAGCACGGGCATTACTGGGCGATGCGGCGCGACGAGACCCTGCTCGAGCGCAGTCCCGGTTTCGAGACGCACATCACCATCGTCGACATCGACTTCGACCCCGCCGCCGTCGAGACCGACACCCTGAACCTGGAACTGACCTGCTCGAACCGCGACCTGCCCGCCCTGCTCAGCTACGGCCAGGCTGGCGGCGATCTGTTCCTGGAAGGGGGATCGAGCGTGCGCAGCATCAGCTTCCTGCGCAAACCCACGGCTTCCTGCCGCTTTCCCAGCGGCCGCGGCGCGCACTGGCGGCTGATTTCGCACCTGTCGCTGAACCACCTGTCGCTCAGCGCCGGCGGCGTGGATGCCTTCCGCGAAATGCTGGCCCTGTACGACCTGCCGCGCTCGCCCGCATCGCAGCGCCAGATCGGCGGCATTGTCGCCATCGAACAGAAAGCCACCAGCGCCTGGCTGGCAGGCAATCCGTTTACCTGCCTGGTGCGCGGCGTGCAGGTGCGCTTGAGCATCGACGAGGAAGCCTTCATCGGCAGCGGCATCCACGGCTTTGCCCACATCGTCGAGCGTTTTCTTGCTCTGTATGTGCATGCCAACAGTTTCACGCAACTGGTCATCGTGTCCGCGAAAAGCGGGGAAGAATTATTCACATGCACACCCAAAAGCGGCGATTTGAGCCTGCTGTAATCGAGCGCCTGTTCCGCGAGCCCTACCGCTTCGAGTATTTCCAGGCGGTGCGCCTGCTCGAACTCTGGTTGAAACGCAATGGCGCGCCCGGTCAGGGACTGGTGGCGAATTTTTTGCGCTTCCAGAACTCGACCTCGCTGCGCTTTCCGGCAAGTCAGTTGGAAGCCATCCAGACCGAGCCACGGGGCATCGATCTCAAGGCCAGTACGCTTGGCGCGGCGCTGGCCTCTAGTGAAATGAAATGGATCCGCATCACGCCTTCCTTCATGGGCCTGCTGGGTGGACACGGGGTGCTGCCGCCGCACTATACGGAACGGATCGCCGACCACCTGTTCAACGAAAAGGACGAGGGCGCGCGCGCCTTTCTCGACACCTTCTCGAACCGCTCGCTGGCGCTGTTTTATGCGGCCTGGCGCAAGTACCGCCTGCACCTCAAATATGAACTTGGCGGGCAGGACCGCTTCCTGCCGCTGCTGCTGTCGCTTGGAGGCTTGGGCAATACCGCCCTGCGCGCGCGCCTGGCGCAGCCCGAACGAGGTGCCGTACTGGACGAGTCGCTCGGCTACTTTGCCGCCTCGCTGCGCCAGCGGCCGGTGTCGGCGGTGCAGGTCGGGCGGGTGCTGTCGGCATATTTTGGCCAGCTTGTCCGGGTCGAGCAGTTCGTCGGTGCACGGTACACACGGTGCCGCTGGAACAGCAGACCCTGCTCGGCAGCGACAACGCCGTGCTCGGCAGCCGCGCGATTGCCGGCGAGCGCGTCTGGCAGCGCGACCTGCGGCTGCGCCTCGTCGTCGGGCCACTCGACTATGCCGGTTTCATCGGCTTCCTGCCCGGCGGGCAGGCAGCGCGCGCCCTGGCCAGCCTGCTGGTGCTACTGGTGGGTGTGACGCTCGAAATCGAAGTGGAACTGGTGCTGCGCGCGGCCGATGTGCGCCCGGTGACCATGCGCGAAGGCAGCACGCTGGGGCGGCTCGGCTGGGATACCTATCTGGTGGCCGGCCAGGAAAGCCAGGACCGGCAGGATGTGCGCTACGCGATCGCCATGGAGTAAGCGCGCGCCACAAGCACCCCGGCTGCGTTGCAGCGCCGCACCGCAGCGGCTGCTAGAGGCTCCCTCAGCGTGCATCCGCCGTGCATGCTTACAAAAAAAGCACTTTCTTCTGGAAGCCCGTCTGTGCCTGCGATATGATGCTTTTTTGCAATTTTGAATGCATCGGAGCGCAGCATGATCGTCGGGATTGACCTGGGCACCACCAACAGCCTGGCCGCGGTATGGGAAAACGGCGCGGCGCGCCTGATTCCGAACAGCGTCGGCGAATTCCTGACACCTTCCTGCGTCAGCGTCGACGAGGACGGCTCGATTCTGGTCGGACGGGCCGCGCGCGAACGCCTGCAGACGCATCCGAAGGCGAGTGCCGCCAACTTCAAGCGTTTGATGGGCAGCGACAAGACGCTCCAGCTGGGGAAAAAAAGTTTTCGCCCTGAGGAACTCTCCGCCCTGATCCTGCGCTCGCTGAAGGAAGACGTCGAGGCGGCGCTGGGCCAGCCGGTGCTTGAAGCCATCATCACCGTCCCTGCGTACTTCTCCGACGCGCAGCGAAAAGCGACCCGCGCCGCCGGTCAATTAGCCGGCCTGAAAGTCGAACGCCTGCTCAACGAACCCACCGCGGCGGCAATGGCCTACGGCATCCACCTGCGCGACAGCGAATCGAAATTCCTCGTCTTCGACCTGGGCGGCGGCACCTTCGACGTGTCCGTGCTCGACCTGTTCGAAAACGTGATGGAAGTGCGCGCCTCGGCCGGCGACAATTACCTGGGCGGCGAAGATTTCGTCGGCGTCCTGGTCGAGCGCTTCTTCCAGGAAGCGAAAGTGCCGCAAGCGCTGCGTGGCGACCCCCAGTTCATGCAGCGCCTGCACGCCCAGGTGGAACTGGCCAAGCGCGCGCTGAGCGAGGCGCCGCAGGCATCCATCCGCGTCGGCGACGGCAAGGCGGATTACGGCATGACGCTCGACGAAGCAAGCTTCGAGAAAGCCTGCGCCGATTTGCTGGCACGCCTGCGCCACCCGGTCGAGCGCGCCCTGCGCGACGCCCGCCTGCCGATCGCCCAGCTCGACAACATCGTGCTGGCCGGCGGCGCGACGCGGATGCCGATCGTGCGCCGGATGGTCGCGCGCATGTTCGGGCGCTTCCCGTCGGGCGACATCAATCCGGACGAAGTCGTCGCCCTGGGGGCGGCGGTGCAGGCCGGCCTGAAGATGAACGATGCGGCCCTCGACGAAGTCGTGATGACCGATGTCGCCCCGTATTCGCTCGGCACCGATACGTCGATCAGCCTCGACAACGGGAACATGTCGCACGGCCATTTCGACCCGATCATCGAACGCAATACCGTGATCCCGGTCAGCCGCGTCAAGCGTTACTACCCCGTGCAGGACAACCAGGCCCAGGTCGACCTGAACATCTACCAGGGCGAAGCGCGCATGGCGGCCGACAACATCAAGCTCGGTCAACTGAAGATCAAGCTGCCGCCCGGCCCGCGCGACCAGAACGCCGTCGATGTGCGCCTGACCTATGACGTGAACGGCCTGCTGCAGGTGGAGGCGACGCTGGTGCGCACGGGTGAAGTGCACACGCTCGTGATCGAAGGGAATCCCGGCCTGTTGACCGAGGCGGAGATCGCCCAGCGCCTGGTGGCGCTGTCGGAACTGAAAATCCACCCGCGCGACCGTATGGAAAACCGTACCCTGCTGGCACGTGGCGAGCGCCTGTACCAGCAGCTGCGCGGCGTGGCGCGGGAACAGCTCGGCAAGCAGATCACGCATTTCGAAACGGCGCTGGAATCGCAGGACCGCCACGTGATCGCTCCGGCCCTGGTCGAATTCCGCAAGGTGCTCGACTACTTCGAGCACCAGAGTTTCCTGCTCCCGGACGATTGAGATGGAAGCGACGCACGACTTCCTGCTTGCGCTCGGACTGGACGAACAGGCCGACGAACGCGCCATCCGCCGCGCTTATGCGAAAAGGCTGAAGGGGATCGACCAGGCGCAGGATGCAGCCGGCTTCCAGGCCCTGCGCGATGCCTACGAGACGGCGATGGACTGGGCGCAGTACCGGCAATACGAGCACAGCGGGCAGGAAGAGTCAGCGCCTGGCGAGCACGAGCCGACGCATGCCGTCCATGCCGAGCTGCCTCCTGCACACAGCGGGACCGTCGCGCTCGACAGCGCCGGCACCGCAACGGTGGCCCAGGAAGCGGCAGCTGATCCGGTCGCGCCTGTCGAAGAGCCGGCCGAAGCCCTCAGCGAGGCCGAACGGGCGCTGGACGCCGTCTGGGAGCGTTACCTGGCCGACGTCAACGCGCTTGCCGCACGGGAGCAACTAGCCGACGTCGACGCCTGGGAGGCGGTATTGCGCACGCGCCTGGCCGACGCTGAACTCATCAACATCGATGCTCGCCTGCAGTTCGAATGGCGCATCGTCAGCATCCTGGGAAACGGCTGGCGTCCCGGCCACGAAACCCTGTTCCCGGCGGCGATCAATGTCTTCGGCTGGGACCGCGAGCGCCGCGCGCTGGCGCAGTTCGGTTACTACGGCAATCTGCTGAACCAGGCGATCGACGAACGCACTGTGTTCTTCGCGCAGGAAATCACGATGCGCTCGGTGCAGCAGAGAATTACCATGCTGCTGCGCCGTGAAAAACAGGCCGATACGCTCGAGATCGTGCAGAGCATGCGCGAGCTGCGCTCGATGCAGGCGCGTTTTCCGGCGCTGCTGTTCCTGGTCACGAATCCCGACAACGTCGCGCACTGGGACGCCACCTGGGCCGCGCACGATCCCGACCAGCCGCGTGTGTTCAGTCCACGCGAGAAAGCGGCACGCTGGTTCCTGCGCATCGTGCTGGTGGCCTTCGCGTTCAAGTTTTTGCACTTCATGTACGAACTCGATTCGCCACTGGTGCCGGCCGAGCCTGCGGCAGATGCCGCGCATCAGGAAGCGGGGCGCGGCGAACCGCCGACGCACGCCCAGCTGCTCGAGCACCTGGCACCCCTTGCTTACCAGCTGCCGGGGAATGCGCCTCCCGGCAACTATATGGTCAAGCTCGGCGTCTCCCTGGACGAGGACGGCAAGGTCAAGACCGTGACCACGCTGACGCAAACGGCGCTGCCCGGCTTTGACGAGGCGGTTGCCGCCGCGATCTGGGCCGCCAAACCCTTTCCGGCCACAACTGCCAGGTTTTTTTTCGTCGACATGACCGCGCATATCGCGCCGCCGGCCAAAGGCAAGCAGTCTGGCACGAAGGCGCTCTAAACCTACACGATCCCGCCATTCACCCGCAGCGTCTGCCCATTCACCCATTCCCCTTCCGGTCCGACCAGGAAGGACACGGTGTTCGCAATATCCTCGGGCGTACCGAGCCGCTCCAGCGGCGCCGCCTTGGCCAGGCGTTCGACCAGTTCCGCCGGCTTACCGTCGAGGAAGAGTTCGGTCGCGGTCGGCCCCGGTGCCACCGCCATCACCGAAATACCCTTGCCGCGCATTTCCTTGGCAAAGATGTTCGTAAAGGTCTCCACCGCCGCCTTGGCGCCCGCGTACACGGCATAGCCCGGCATGGCCAGGCCGATGACGCTGGTGGAAAAGTTGACGATGCGTCCGCCATGGCGCAGGCGGGTGGCGGCCAGGCGCAGCATGTGGAAGGTGCCGCGCGTGTTGATCGAAAAAATGCGCTCGTACAGGGCGTCGTCGGTATCGGCCAGCAGCGTCGTGCCGGGCTGGATGACGCCGGCGTTGTTGATGACGACATCGATCTCGCCAAACGCTGCCTGGGCTTCGTCGAACAGGCGCGCCGCGTCCGCGCTGCTGGCGACGTCGGCCTGGATGGCGACGGCGCGTCCGCCCCGGGCGGCAATCATGTCGACCACTTCCTCGGCATCTTCTCGCCGGCTGGCGTAATTGACGGCCACTGCGAAACCATCGTGGGCAAGGCGCAGCGCGATGGCGCGGCCGATGCCGCGTGAAGCGCCGGTGACGATGGCGGCTTTTCCGTTGGACATGCTCTTCTCCAATTCAGAATGAGGATCGCAGTGTAGAGCTTCGCCCAGGAGCGTGCTGGCGTCCCTTCAGTTCCACTTGCCGGCGCGTCCGCCGACGCTGTAGCGCCCCGCTCCTAGCAGAGCGACGGCGATGGCTGCGATGAAATACATGCCCTGCAGTTCGAGCGCCCAGCCACCCGTGGGCGACATCGTGAAGAACTGGGACGTATGCACCAGCAGCACGGCGACGACCATGTTGCCGGCCACGATCAGGGCCGCGGGCCGGGTCCAGATGCCGAACAGGATCAGCAAGGGCGCGATGATTTCACCCACATAGACGAGGTAGCCGATCGCTGCCGGCAATCCCATCTGCGCCAGTGCTCCGGTCACGAAACCGATGCCGCTGCTGAGCTTGGAGAAGCCGTGAAACAGGAGCAATATCGCCAGGACCACGCGCAGCAGCAGCTTGCCGAGGTCCTCGCGCTTGGCTGCGGCGGGCGCAATCGTCTGGGTGTTCATCGCTCTGCTCCTGTGGCGGGTGGTGGCGGAAGCCGGTGTACGGCCTGTATTGTCGTTCAGTCACGGCCATCTTAGGGGGAGCACACTGGCACCGGCGCACAGTTCGGTGGCGATGCGTTCACGAGAGGTAGTTCGCCAGGCCGTAGACGTCGATGAAGTCGAGCAGGGCACTCAGCGCCGCCGGACGGTGGCTGCGTCCAGGATAGACGGCGTAATAACTGTTGTCGGTCGGGCGGTGTTCCGGCAGCACCAGCGCCAGGCTGCCGTCGGCAAGCGCCTCGCGCACCATGAACCAGGGCAGCAGCGCGATGCCGGCGCCAGCGAGGGCCAGCCCGCGCAGCGTGTTCAGGTTATTCGCACGCAGCGGCGCGTGGGCGGCGTTGACGGTAATGACCTTGCCTTCGCTGTGCAGCGGCCACTGCGGCAGCACCCCGTGCAGCAGCAGGCGGTGGCGGTCCAGTTCGAGCGGATGGGCCGGCATCCCATGCGCGCTCAGGTAGCCAGGCGCCGCCACCAGCACGCGGCGGATGGTGCCGACGCGGCGCGACACGAAGCTCGAGTCGCCCAGCTGGCCGGTGCGCAGCGCCAGGTCGATGCGCTCGGCGACCAGGTCGAGGTGGGAATCGGTGATCACGCATTCGACGGTGACGACCGGGTGGCGCGCGTGGAAGGCGGCCAGCAAGGGCGGCAGCAGCAGGATGCCCGAGGCTTCCGGCGCCGTCAGGCGCAGGTGGCCGCCGGGCTCGTCGCGCAGGCGCGAAATGGCGGCGTCGGCGGCGTTCGCCGCCTCCAGCATGGCGCGGCAATGGCTGAGGTAAACCTGGCCGGCGGCCGTCAGGCTCAGGCGGCGCGTGGTCCGGTGCAGCAGGCGCATGCCGAGCGCGGCCTCGAGTTCTGCCACGCGGGCGCTGACTGTCGATTTCGGCAAGCCCACCGCCGCGGCCGCCGCCGTGAAGCTGCCGCTGGCAGCCACCTGGGCAAACAGCGCCATCGCATCGAGTTTCATTGTCCGGCTTCCTGGATAGTCTTTTCGGATTATAGCGACTAATCAGATCAATCTCGGGTGGGTACACTGGCTGCCATCCAATTCGATAACAAGGAAACACCATGAAAGCCATTGCCGCCTTTGCCTCCCTGCCCGCCGACAACGAAGCCGCCCTGCAGGACGTCACCCTGCCCGACCCGGTCGCCACCGGCCACGATTTGCTGGTCGAAGTGCATGCGGTCTCGGTCAATCCGGTCGATACCAAGATCCGCCGCGGCTTGCCGGCCGAGGGGCAGCTTGATGCGAAGGTGATGGGCTATGACGCCAGCGGCATCGTGCGCGCCGTCGGTCCGGAAGTCACGCTGTTCCGCCCGGGCGACCGCGTCTGGTACGCCGGTGCGATCAACCGCCCCGGCAGCAACAGCGAACTGCACCTGGTCGACGAGCGCATCGTCGGGCGCATGCCGATCAACCTCGGCTTTGCCGAAGCAGCGGCGCTGCCGCTGACGGCAATTACCGCCTGGGAACTGCTGTTCGACCGCCTGGGACTGGAATTCGGCGCGCACGCCGGACAAAAACTGCTGGTGGTGGGCGCGGCCGGCGGCGTCGGCTCGATCCTGGTCCAGCTGGCGCGCCAGCTGACCGGCATCACCGTGATTGCCACGGCTTCGCGTCCGCAGACCCAGGAATGGGTGCGCATCCTCGGTGCCCAGCACGTCGTCGACCACAGCGGCCCGATCGACGCGGCGCTGAACGCAGCCGGCCTGGGCGAAGTGGATTACGTGGTCAGCCTGACCCACACCCACAAGCATTTCGAAAGCCTGGTGAATGCCCTGAAACCGCAGGGAAAACTGGCGCTGATCGACGACCCGGAACCGATCGACATCCGCATCATGAAGCGCAAATGCCTGTCGCTGCACTGGGAACTGATGTTCACCCGTTCGCTGTTCACGACGCCGGATATCCAGGAGCAGCACCGCCTGCTCAACGAAGTGGCGCAACTGGTCGAAGATGGCCGCATCCGTACCACGCTGGCCGAGCACTTCGGCCCGATCAATGCCGCCAACCTGCGCCGCGCCCATGCCTTTATCGAAAGCGGGGCGGCCAGCGGCAAGGTGGTGCTGGAGGGTTTCGAAGGGTAATGCGGCCCGTTTAAGGTTGTCTCCCGGCATTTTTAGAAGGCTGCGCCGGGAGTGCGAAAACAAGCGCAGTCAACGATATTACTGTTTATAACATTTATATGAAATAAATTGAATAAACAATATGGTCATTGCGGGGACGAAGAAGCCTCCGGCAGCGGCACCGGACAGTTTTCCTTGACGATCATGTCGTTGATGCCGCGCTTGTAGTCCTCCAGCGGCGGCAGGCCGGCTTCCTTGCGCCGCAGTTCCACCTGCTTGCGGTCGTCGAGCGGATAATAGTTCCAGTTGCAGGCATCGACCTGGCGCAGCTGGGTGCCGAAGAGCTGGGGACGTTCTTCCAGCAGGGCGACACGGTCGGTCGTGATGGCCAGGTAGAGCACCGGCGCTTGCCTGTGCGCGACGGCCGATTCGAGGTGACGCAGCAGGCGGCGCTGGAAGGGCAGGTCGGTGCTGGCCGTCTGCGCCAGTGCCCAGGCCAGGCCGGCTGCGCGTGCACCCACGCCCGGGCCTGGCCAGCCGCAGGCGTCGAGCAGTTCCGCCAGGCGCGCCGCATTTTGGCGTTCCACCCATTCCAGCTGCTCGATGCGGCGCGCCGCCAGCGCATCCTCGGGCGGCGCCAGGTAATCGACGCCCACCCGCAAGGCTTCGGCCGACTCGCGCATCCCCGCCAGTTCCTGCGCGTAGCCCGCGCAGACCGGTGCCGCCTGCGCCGCCACCGGCGCCATCAGGGCTGCCAGCCAGAACACTGCCGCCTTTCCGAGGTGTGCCATCGTTCTGTTCTCAAAATTGCAATGATTAAAGCCTAACACGGGTCTGCGCAGCGGGGCGGGCGCACGCTTGCCGCGGAGTGCGGCAGCAGGCGCGGTGTTGCGGACGCGCCGTGGCCACGCCCTGCCCTGCCTGTCGCCACAGCGCCCGCGCCCGCCTTCTGCTACAGTAACCGCTCCCATTCACCGCCTCCGGCCCAGCATGCTGAAACCCTCCGTCCTCGTCGCGTTTGTCCTCTCGGCCTGTGCCTGCCACGTTGCTTCGGCCGCGATTCCCGTCTACGGTTTCATCGTCAAGAACACCTATCCGCACGATCCGAAAGCGTTTACCCAGGGCCTGTTCTTCCGCGACGGTCACCTCTACGAAAGCACCGGCCTGACCGGCCAATCGACGCTGCGCCGCGTGGAACTGAAAACCGGCAAGGTGCTGCAGAAGACGGCGCTGCCGCAGGACGTGTTCGGCGAAGGGTCGACGGCCATCGGCGACAGTATCCTCGGCCTGACCTGGCAGGCGAAGACGGGCTATATCTTCGATGCCAAGACGCTCGCCATGAAGGGCCGCTTCCCCTACGAGGGAGAGGGCTGGGGCCTGGCCAGCGACGCGAAATACGTCTACATGAGCGACGGCAGCGCCAGTATCCGCGTGCTCGATCCGAAAACGCTGAAGGAAGTTCGCCGCGTTCCGGTCAGCGCCGACGGCAAGCCGATCGACTCGCTGAACGAACTGGAAATGGTCGACGGCGAACTGTATGCCAACGTCTGGGGGACCGATGTCATCGCCCGCATCGACCCGGCCTCGGGCAAGGTGGTCGGCTGGATCGACTTGAGCGGCCTGCTGCCGCGCGAAAAACGCGGCACGGGTTCCGTCGATGCCGTCCTGAACGGCATCGCCTACGATGCGAAAACCCGCCGCCTGTACGTCACCGGCAAGCTGTGGCCGAAATTGTTCGAAATTGAGCTGGTCAAATTCGAAGGCCGCTGAGTTCGCTCAGGCGGTGACGGCAATCACCACCTTGCCGAAGTGCGAGCCCGATTCCATGTAGCGGTAGGCTTCTTTCGCCTGGTCGAAGGTGAACACGCGGTCGACCACCGGCTTCAGGTCGGCCACCGCTGCGAAGCGCATGACTTCCTCGAGCATGGCGCGGCTGCCGACGAAAATGCCGACCATGCGCTTGGCGCCGGCCAGCAGGGCGGCCGGATTGACTTCTCCCCCGAAACCGCTGACGCCGCCGATGATGGCGACGCTGCCGCCCATGGCGCAGGAGGCGACCGAACGGTTCACCGTGCCCTGGCCGCCCACTTCCAGCACGACGTGCGCGCCGATGCCGTGCGTCAGGCGCAGCACTTCTTCCTGCCACTCGGGCGTGATGCGGTAGTTGATCGTGTGGTGTGCGCCCAGTTCGCGCGCGCGCTGCAGCTTCTCGTCGCTCGAGGAGGTAATGATGGTGCGCAGGCCGGCCGCTTTCGCCAGCTGCAGGCCGAGCACCGAGACGCCGCCGGTGCCGAGCAGCAGGACGGTGTCGCCCGGCCTGATGTCGTTGCTCGATTCGAAAATCGCATTCCAGGCCGTGACGCCGGCGCAGGGCATGGTGGCCGCTTCCACATAGTTCAGCTGCGGCGGAATCTTGACGAGTGCCTCTTCGTGCAGCACGACTTCCTCGGCGAGCATGCCGTCGATGTCGCCGCCTAAAGCATGGCGGATCTTCGCCGCCGAGCTGCGGCCATCGAACCAGTGCGGAAAGAAGGAGCCGGCAACGCGGTCGCCCACCTGCAGGCGCGTCACGCCGTGGCCGGTGGCCAGCACTTCGCCGGCACCGTCCGAGCACGGAATGATGGGGTTATCCACATTCACCAGGTAATTACCGCTGGCCACCATCAAGTCGCGGTAATTCAGCGACACCGCATGCACGCGCACGCGCACCTCGAACGGGGCCAGTTCGCGCTGCGGAAAGTCCACGCACTGCAACCCGTCGATGTTGTCGCCAGGGAGAATCTGGTAAGCCCGCATCATTGCCTCCTGTGAGTGAGCGGTAAGTGAGAAAAGTCGCGGTCCATTCTACGGCGGCCGCTGCCCTGTCCTGGTTCGCTTGATGTACTTACATCGGTTTCGCCACCATCAGCCAGAAGATCGCGACAAAGGCGGCAAAGGCGGGAATGCCGAGCGCAACCCAGGTCCTGAAATAGCGCCAGTACTGCGGCGGCAAGGCGGTGTTCGTGCGCACCGCTTCGGCGGCCAGGTCGCGCAGGCGGATCTGGATCCAGACCACTGGCAGCCAGCAGGCGCCGGCCAGCACGTACAGTGCCACCGACCACATGATCCAGGTGCTGTGGAAGGGGTAGCCCGCCAGGTGGATCATGTAGAAGCCGGTGGCCGGCTGGATCACGGCGGTGGTGGCCGTAAACAGCCAGTCGGCGACCACGACATTGCGGCTGACCACGGCGATCGCGCGCACGTCGCGGCTGATATTGGCAAACAGCATGTACCAGGCCGAACCGATGCCGGTGCCGAACAGGAAGGTCGACGACAGGATGTGCAGCCACTTCACGACAACATATTCCAATTTACTGTTCCTCCAGTTCGTACAACAGCCAGATCGCGGCCAGCATGGGTAAATTCTTGGTCAGGGGACCATAGGGGTGCAGCAGGAATTCGGGCAGCTTGAACGCTATCACGACCGTATAAAAGCCGATCAGGACCAATTGTGCGAGCCAGAGCGGGCGGCGCCGCGGCAGGAAGGCGATGCCCAGCCCCAGCAGCAGGTCGAAGCCGGCCGCGCCGTACAGCATCAGCGGCTGCAGGCTGGCGGGAATGCCGGTGCGCGCCAGCAGATCGTAGCTGGCCTCGACCGGGTACAGGCCGAAGGAAACGATGGCCGTGGCGATCCACACGGCGACGATGCTCCAGCGTAGCAGCGGCAGCAGCCAGCCCAGCTTGGCCGGGGTGCGCTCGGCCTGCGGTTCGGCGATGAATTCAGCGATGCCTTTCGGCGGGCGGCCCAACAGCGCGGTGATGGCGGCAGGGTCGCCGGCGTTGCCGCGGTCGAGCATGCGCAGGGCGTCCTCGTCCAGCAAAGCGCCGGGCAGCCAGCGCCCGCCTTTCGCCATCAGGCGCGCCAGCGCCCCGGGCAAGGGCAGCACGCGCAGCGGCCCATGCCCATGGCGCTGCGCAGCGCCGCCAGGTAATCGGTGAACGGCAAGGCCTGGGGACCGACCAGGGGCACCCGCTGCGCCCTGCCACCGGGCACGGACGGCTGCCGCAACAGGGCCAGGATCGCGCCCACCACGTCGTCGATGTGCACCGGCTGCACCAGCTGCGGCGCGTTGCCGAAGCGCACCGCGAACGGCAGGCTGGCAAGCATCTTGAACACCCGCGCGCTGGTGCCCTCCTTCCCGTACACCAGCGAGGGCTGGACGATCCAGGCGCGTTGCCCCGCGTGCAGCGGCAGGCTGGCCAGGAAGTCGTCGCCGGCTTTCTTGCTCAGGTGGTAGCGCGTCTCGGCCTCATCGTCCGCGCCCAGGGCCGACAGCTGGATGATGGTCTGCACCTGCGGGGAGTCGGCGCAGGCGGCGAACAGGGCGCGCGGGGTTTCCAGGTGCAGGCGTTCGAAGGTCTGGCTGCCGGACTCGCGGAAGATGCCGACCGTGTTGATGACGGCGTCGATGCTTCCCTCCGCGGAAGTCAGGCGCGCCAGCCAAACCGATTTGCCGGTATCGTTTGCGAAGTCAGCCTGCACGTAGTTCAGGCGCGGATCATGGCTTGTTTTCGGTGTGCGCACCGCGCACACGACCTGGTGGCCGTCGGCCAGCAGCGCCTTCAGCAGGTGCTGCCCGATGAAACCGCTGGCGCCGGTCAGCAAGATCCGCATGCAACTTCCTTTCACCCGAGTCGAAGAGGATTATCAATATGGCAGATTGGTCAACATCCATGCAACGCGGCCTGGTCGGTGGTGCCGCGTCCAGTATCGTCTCCACCGCCGCGCTGGCCCTGCTCGGCCGCGGCGAGGCCGGCAGCGCCTACGCGCCGACGAATGCCGTCAGCCACTGGATCTGGGGCGACGAAGCGGCCGAACACGACGGCTTTTCGCTGAAATACACCATCACCGGCTACCTGATCCACCATGCCAGCGCCACCTTCTGGTCGGTGCTGTTCGAAAAGCTGGCCGGCGAAAAGCTCGACCGCAAGGACCTGCGCGTAACGCTCGCCGCGTCCGCCGCTACTTCGGCGATCGCCTGCTTTGCCGACTACAAACTGACGCCGAAGCGCCTGCACCCCGGCTACGAGAAGCGCCTGTCGAAAAAGTCGCTGGCCGGCGTGTATGCCGCCTTCGCAGTCGGCCTGGCCATCGGCGCCATCGCCCTGCGCCGGAATTGACCGTTCGGCCAGTCTAGAACAGACGGGAAAATCGTGCCGCCGCCCTTTATTTGTGCGCTGCTGCTGCACGGCCTGCTTGGCCTGGCCGATATTGTCGTCAACCACGAGCTGCTGGCGAAATTGCCGGCCCGGCCCGGGGCCGCCGAAGAGGAAGGCCTGCACGCGGCGCGCGAAGCGATTTTCGCCTGCCTGTTCGCCTCGCTCGCCTGGTACGCGTGGCACGGGGACTGGGTGTGGTGGATTGGCATCCTGCTGCTGGCCGAGGTGATCGTCTCGGCGCGCGACGTCGTCGTCGAAGGCGACACACGGGTGCTGCCCGTATCCGAGCGCGTCCTGCACCTGCTGCTGTTCATCAACCTGGGCGTGCTGATCACCCTCGCGGCCTATGTCGCGACCGGGTGGCATGCCGCCCCGGCCGGACTGGCGCGCGTCGATTACGGCTGGGCAAGCTGGATTTTGTCGGCGCTGGCGCTGGGCGCCGCCGCCTGGGCCCTGCGCGACGCCCGCTCGGCGCTGCGCCTGGCCCGCGGCATGGCATAAGGCTGGGCGGCTTCACCGCCCAGCCACCATCGGGTCTTAGAGCCTATCCCGGTAGTCCGGAGTCGCTGCTGGCGCGCCTGACAAACGCGTGCTGCGTTGCTCGTCGTTGCATGGCCAGCCATGCGGCCTCCTCGCGCCTTGCCCGCGCTTGCCATGCATCGCCACCAGCTTTCCCCGGACTACCGGGATAGACTCTTAGAACCCGTAGTTGGCCCGCGCGTACACGAAGCGTCCCGAACGGCCGAATGGCGAATAGTTCGAGAACGGCGTGTTGCCGCTCGGGTTCAGCGCCGGCGGCAGGGTTTCCGGATACTGGTCGAACAGGTTGTCCGCACCGAGCGCCAGCGTCAGCTTGGGCGTGACCGCATAGCGCGCTTCCAGGTCGACCACGGTGCGAGCCGCCAGCGGGAAATCGGCCGCGGGCGTGGTACCCGGCGTCATCGTCTTGCCGTAGCGGGTAGCGCGGAAGGTGGCGCCCAGGGGACCGAGTTTCCAGTTCAGGTTGGCGCTGAGCTTGCTGCGCGGCTGGCCTTCCTCGATCGCGATGACATTCGCGCGGTCGAACAGCACCGGTGCCGGATTCAAGGCCGCGAGCTGGGCCGTGACCGGTACTTTGGTGACCTCGGTGCGATTGAAGTTCGCCGCCAGCGTGGCGTCGAAGCGCCCTGCCGTGCCGGCGGCGATGGGCCAGTTCATCACGATGTCGACCCCGTCGGTGGTGGTGTCGACGCCATTGATGAAGAAGCGCCCGCCGGTGACGCCGATAAACCCCTGCGAGGCGATATAGGCGGCGACATTGGTCTGCAGCAGATTCTCGGACAGGACGATGCGGTCGCGGATCTTGATGCGGTAGGCGTCGATCGTGATGCTCACCGGGTCCAGGCGCAGCACCGCGCCGAGCGACAGGTTGAGCGACTTCTCGGCATCGAGCGGCTGTGCGCCGAGGGCGGCCGCGACCGGATTGGTCGGCTGGAAGGTCGCGATTTCGTAGGGGATGCCGTCGACGAAGTTGGTCGAGGTGGAGGTGAAATTCTGCTGCTGCGGCGACGGCGCGCGAAAGCCGTTCTGCACCGAGCCGCGCAGAGCGAAGCTCTTGCTGAAGTCGTAGCGGCCGGCGAGCTTTCCTGCCAGGCTGTTGCCGAAGTCCGAGTAGTGTTCGGCACGCACGGCTACCGAGGCCAGCAGCTGCGGCGTCAGGTTCGCTTCCAGGTCGACAAAGGCGCCGACCGCGCTGCGGTGGGTATCGATCTCGTTGGCCGGGCGAAAGCCGGGGAACACCTGGGCGCCGGGGGCCGCCGGCTTGCCATCGGCCAGCTTCTGGCCGCCATAGCTCCACGATTGTTCTTCGCCGGCGAAGAGTTCATAGCCTTCGCGCCGCACTTCGGTGCCGACGGCAACGTTCAGCGGCGACGACAGGCCGGGCACATCGAAGGGACGCACGCCGGTCAGGTTGAACACCAGCTGGTCGTACGAGAAGCCGCCGGCATCGAAGACAGTCTTGCTGGTCGGTCCGATCGAGCGGTTCAGCGTGTTCTGGATTTCGAATTCCATCCGGTTCTTGCCGTAGCCGAGGGAGGCGTCGAGGTCCCAGCTGCCCATTGCCCAGGTGACGCCGCCGGTGACGGAAAAGTCGTCGACGGTGGGCGCGATGATGGGCAGGAAGCCGTTCGGGTAGATCGAGGTCAGGTTGCGCACGTCCTGCGGGATGCGGAAATAGCCGGCCGAACGCGCTTCGCGGTTCTGGTAGCTGGCCCAGCCATAGACCTTGACGCCGTTGCCGAGGTTGTTGCCGGCGTTCGCGAACAGCGTGGTCTGCTGCATTTCCGGGTCGCCATACCAGGCATTGAAGCGATTGATCGTGTTTTCGCGCGGATCGAAGGCGCCGTTGGCCAGGCGCGCGTATTGCTGGCGCATGTCGTAGCCGCTGCGTTCGGTGCGGTTCTGGTCCTTGTACTCGGCGGCGATCGTGATGTGGCCGCTCTCTCCCCAGGGCAGGCCCTTCCAGGCACTGACCGTCGTGCTCTGGCCGTCGGTGCGTTCGCGCGAGGCCGGGCCGCTCCAGGTAGCGCCGCCAGGTGCCACATCGTTCCGGAGGTCGTATTCGGTGATGCGCGCGCCATAGGTAATGGCCGCTTCGCCGCCGTCCCGGTCGGTACGCAGGCGCAGGTTGACGACGCCGGCGATCGCATCCGACCCGTACTGGGCGGCGGCGCCATCGCGCAATACCTCGATGTTCTTGACGATCGCGGTCGGGATCGTGTTCATGTCGACGGCGGCCGAGCCGCGCCCGACGCTGCCGTTCAGGTTGACGAGGGCGGAAGAATGACGGCGCTTGGAGTTGACCAGCACCAGGGTCTGGTCGGGCGCCATGCCACGCAGCGTGGCCGGGCGGATGGTGTCGGTGCCGTCCGTCAGCGAGGGACGCGGGAAGTTCAGCGAAGGCAGCGCGACCGACAGCGCCTGGTTCATCTCGGTGGTGCCGGTGTTCTTCAGGGTGTCGGCGGAAATGATGTCGACCGCGGACGCGGTGTCGAGGGCGCTGCGGTTCGCTACCCGCGTGCCCGTCACGACGACGGTGGCGGCAGTGCCTTCGGTGGCGGTGCTGTCCTGCGCCCAGGCGGTGCTTGAGAACATCGCGGCGATCGAAAACGCCAGCACCGTCTTCTGTGTCACTCTTCTTTGCATGTTGTTCCCTCACGTGGATTGGCCAAGCGGAAAGTGCTGGAACCAGTCTGGAGGGCACGTTTGGAAGTGTCAAACTGCAACACGATCCTTAGTGAAAAATGCAACAGTTGTACTTACGTAAGGTGTCTGTAAGGCGGATCGGCCTACGGCTCAGTGCGCGGCGGCAGGTGTTTTCTTGCCGCGCAGTTTATTGACGATCGTGACGACCAGCAGCACCAGGGCACCGACGACGACGCCGGCCAGCGCGTCGATGACGGTCGGGGTAATCGCATGCAGCAGGCCGCCGAGAACGGGCACTTCTCCCATGCGCTCGGCCGCGCTCTCGGCGAAGTGGTGCAGCGGTTCCCAGTTGTGGCCGATGATGCCGCCACCCACCATGAACATCGCGGCCGTGCCGACGACGGACAGGAATTTCATCAGGCGCGGCGCCGCCGCCAGCAGCAGGCGTCCCAGGCCGCGCGCAAAGCCGCTGCTGCGCTGGCTCAGGTACAGCCCCGCATCGTCGAGCTTGACGATGCCGGCCACGAGGCCGTACACGCCGATCGTCATGACCAGCGCAATGATGACCAGCACCGCCACCTGCTGCATGAACGGCATGCTCGAGACCGTACCGAGGGAAATGACGATGATTTCCGCCGACAAAATAAAGTCGGTGCGAATGGCGCCCTTGATCTTGTCTTTCTCGACCGCGCACATGTCGACGTTCTGGTCGGCCAGGGCTGCCGCCAGGCGTTCCTCGTTGGCCGCGTCTTCCTCCGGGCTGTGCAGGAATTTATGGGCCAGCTTTTCAAAACCCTCGAAGCAGAGGAAGGCGCCGCCGATCATCAGGAGGGGCACGATCAGGGCCGGCACGAAGGCGGAAATCAGGAGCGCGGCCGGCACCAGGATCGCCTTGTTCATCAGCGAACCCTTGGCCACGGCCCACACCACGGGCAATTCGCGCTCGGCGTGCACGCCCGTCACCTGCTGGGCATTGAGTGCCAGGTCGTCGCCGAGCACGCCAGCGGTCTTCTTCGCCGCCACCTTGCTCATCAGGGTGACGTCGTCCAGGACGCTTGCGATGTCGTCGAGTAATGCCAGCAAACTGCCTGCAGCCATGGGTCCTGCTCCTGTGATTATCAATATGGCAGCATCTTAACCGAGGGCAGGGTCATTCAGCACACAGTTCAGCCTCGTTAATTGCGTTTCAGTCCCGAAAAAACGCAGCTCGTCGCTTTCGCAGCGCGGCAATAGCGGGACGTACGTATAGTCAGTATCAAGGGCTGCGGTAGGGCAGCCTCCCCCAGACGAAGGAGACCAGGATGAACCAGACCCACGCCGCCGCCAGCCAGCTTGCCCCAGTTCACGCCGCGCCGGTGCGCCGCACGCGTCCGCCGAAGCGCAAGACCCGCATCACGATCTATCTCGACGACGAGGTGCTGAACGAGTTCCGCAACTTGTCCGAGCGCTGCGGTACCGGCTACCAGACCCTGATCAACGCCGCCCTGCGTACCCGCCTGGCAACCGGGGGCGCCGAACCGAGCCTGCTGTGACGGGCGCGCCTTGAAAATGCCCCCGCGCGCGCGGGAGCGTGAAAGATTACACGTGGCAATTATTTGTGCTACTCTTTCTGCTCTTTCAACCCCGGAGGCACCATGAAAAAAGGCGAACTGATCGCGGAATTTGCCAAGCGTACCGAGATGTCCGGTACCGCTGCCAACAGCGCGGTCAACACGATCATCGAGATCATCACCGAGCGTCTGAAAAAAGGCGACACGGTCGGCATCACCGGCTTCGGCACGTTCTCGGTGACCAAGCGCGCAGCGCGCAAGGGTCGCAACCCGGCAACCGGCGAAGTCATCAAGATCGCCGCGTCGAAGACCCCGCGTTTTGCTGCCGGCGCCACCCTGAAGGCCGCCGTCAATCCGCGCAAGAAGTAATCCCGTCACACCGTATTGTCGGCATGCAGCCGCGGCCCCGGCCGCGCGCATGCCGTTTCTGCTTTACCCTTTCCTTCTCTTCGACTCCCGAGTTGCTCCCATGAGTTTCGCCACCTGGATCGCCTTCGTCATCGCCGGCACCGTCATTGCCATTTCTCCCGGTTCGGGCGCCGTCCTGTCCATGTCGCATGGCCTGGCTTACGGTGTGCGCAAGGCCAGCGCCACCGTGCTGGGACTGCAGCTGGGCCTGATCCTGGTGTTGATCATCGCCGGCGCCGGCGTCGGTTCGCTGGTGCTGGCCCATGAAGGGGCGTTCAGGGTCGTCAAGTGGACCGGCGCGGCCTACCTGGTCTACCTCGGCGTGTCGCAATGGTTTTCGAAAGTCGCTACTGGCCCGGTGGCCAGCAGCGCCGGCCTGGCGGCGCATCCGTCCTTCGGCAAGCGCGTGCTGACCGGTTTCCTGACGAATGCCACCAACCCGAAGGGCATCATCTTCATGGTGGCGATGCTGCCCCAGTTCATCTCGAAAGATGCCCCGCTGCTGCCGCAGCTGCTGATCCTGGGCGTGACGATGGTGACCATCGACAGCCTGGTGATGCACGGCTATGCGACGCTGGCCGCCTCGATGCAGGGGCTGTTTCGCAACCCGCGCGCGATGCGCATCCAGAACCGCATATTCGGCACCGTGCTGGTGGCTGTTGGCCTGACCCTGGTCTTCGTCGAGCGCGGCGCGTAAACTGCCTTTTTGCGGCAAGCGCAGGCGTGCTCGTGTTTCAGTCACGCACCAATTGCAACCTTCTGTAAGCCCGATTGCCGCGACAGGCACCGTTGCGGTGTAATCAGGTCGACGCATTCCGTCCCACCCGCCTGGAGCCCATGATGAAACGCCGTTTATCGACCACCGCAACGCTGCTGGCATTGGCGGCCTTTTCCACCCTGGTGCTGGCGGACGAAGCCCCCGGCCGGGTCGGCCGCGTTTCTCTCACCCAGGGCCAGGTCAGCATCAGCACGCCGGGCGAAGCCGCCAGCACCGCGCTGGTCAACTGGCCCGTCACCTCGAACCACACGATTTCCACCGCGCCGGGGCGCGCACCGAGCTGCGCATCGGCTCGACCGCGATCCGCCTGGACGGCGATTCCGCGCTCGACGTCGTCGAACTCGACGACGACCGCTTGCGCCTGCGCCTGCATTACGGCAGTGCCAGCATCCGCGTCGTCAATCCCGAGGTTGCCGCGGCTTTCGAACTGAGCACCCCGCAGGCACGGGTGATCCTGCAGCAGCCCGGGCGCGTGCGCGTCGATGCCGAACGGGTGCGCGACACCAGCAGCGTCAACGTGTTCGACGGCGTGGCCGTGGTCGAGGGCGGCGGCGAGCGCCTGACCGTGCGCGCCGGCCGCAGTGCCGAGATGCAGGGGCAGGATCTGCGCACCACGCAGGCGGTGCCGGACGCGTTCGACGACTGGGTGGCCGTGCGCGACCGCGCCAGCGACGCCGTGCTCGCCACCCGCTACGTGCCGGCCGAGATGACCGGCTACGAGGATCTCGACCGCTACGGCAGCTGGCAGAGCAGCAGCGAATACGGCAGCCTGTGGCTGCCGGCGGTCGCCAGCGACTGGGTGCCCTACCGCGACGGCCGCTGGACCTGGATCGCCCCCCGGGGCTGGACCTGGGTCGACAACGCTCCCACGGGGCTACGCGCCCTTCCACTATGGCCGCTGGGTGCACGTCAACCGGCGCTGGGCCTGGGCGCCGGGCCGCCACGACCGCCATCCGGTGTGGGCGCCGGCCCCTGGTCGGCTGGGTGGGCGGCAGCGGCTGGAACCTGAACTTCAGTGCGCGTCCGCAGCTGGCACAGGGCTGGTACCCGCTGGCCCCGCACGAGCGCTACGTGCCGCCCTACGTCATGTCGGAGGAACGCCTGCGCCGCCTGAATGCGCACGGCTGGGGCGATGGCAAGCACGATCGCCGTGATGGCAAGCACGACGGCAAGCACGACTACCGCCGCCGGGGCCTGACCGTGGTGCCGCAGGACCGCTTCGCCCAGCGTGGCGAAGTCGTGGTCGGGCGCGAGCCGCGCACCACGCCGCCGGCGGCCTGGCAGGGCGCGCCAACGGCCCTGCCGCCGGCTCCGCTGCAGGCCTGGCGCGGGCGTGACGGACGCGACGAGCGGCATGGCGGCGAGCGCGATGGCCGCTGGGAGGGCCGGCGCGATGGCCGCCAAGACAACGCCGAGCGCACACGCGCACCGGTCGCCATGCCCGCGCCGGTACCGAGGGCGCAGCCTGCGCCGCTGACGGCGGCTGCGCAGGCGGCCGGCCAGGCGGCAGCTGCGGCAGCCGCGGCCACATCCCCGCAAACAGGTTACGTGCGCCAGCCGGGCGTCATCATGACGGCACCGCCGGCGGGGTTTGCCGGACGCGAAGCGCAGCGCGAAGCACGTGAAGAACGCGATGGCTTCGAAGGCCGCCAGCGCCGCGGGTTCGCGCCGGCGCCGCGCGACGAGGGCGCCGCGGGCGTCATCGGGATACCGCGTCCGGCACCAAGCGCCAGCCCGGCGCCGCAGCGCAGCAGCGCAGCCGCGGTTCTGGAAGCGGTGTCGGCCAATGCGCGGGCGCAAGCGCAAGCGCAAGCGCAAGCGCAAGCGCAAGCGCAAGCCCGGGCGCAAGCACAGGTCCAGATGGCGCGGCCGGTGGCCACCGAGGTGGCACCACCGCAGCGGGTCATGTCGGCGCCGACGCCCTCCCCGGCCCCGTCCGCCGCGTCCTCGGCGGCCCAGTCGGCCGCATCGGCCGCGGTCGGACGCCGCTCCGACAGCGGGCCGAGCCCGCGCGCCGGCTTCCACCAGCGCGAGCGTTGACGCGGGCGGGCGGCAAGGCAGCCGCCCTGCCCGGTCCGCACACGCCTGCGCGGACCGGGCTACAATACCCTTTTGCACTGGAATTGCCATGGACCCGAAAGAATCCCTCATCGAATACCCGAGCGACTTCCCGATCAAGGTGATGGGCCCGACGCACGAGGCCTTCGCCACCACGATCGCCGAGGTGGTGACCGGCTTCGACCCCAGCTTCCACCACGGCCGCATGGAAGTGCGCCCTTCGGGCAAAGGCAACTACACGGGCCTGACCTGCACCGTGCGTGCCACCAGCCGCGAGCAGCTCGACGACATCTACCGCACGCTGTCGGCGCACCCGATGGTCAAGATCGTCCTGTAAGCACTGCAGCAAGGGCGGCGGCGCCTGCCCGTCGCCGGGCAAGGCCGGGTACGCTGGCATATAATGACGGAGCTGAGCGTGCAAGGCGCTCGAAACCATTTCCGACCGGATTCCCATGCAACCCACCCGTCCCGCCGGCCCGATCATTCGCGCGCTGGGCCGCGCCGACTACGAACCCACGTTTGCCGCGATGCGCGCCTTTACCGACGCGCGCACGCCGCAGACGCCGGACGAACTCTGGATCGTCGAGCATCCGCCGGTCTTCACGCTGGGCCTGGGCGCCGACCCTGCCCACCTGTTGCAGGGGGAAGGCGTACCGGCGCATGACATTCCCGTGGTGCAAACCGATCGCGGCGGCGAAGTGACCTACCACGGTCCCGGCCAAGTGGTGATCTACCTGCTGATGGACCTGCGCCGCAACAAGCCGGGCGGCAAGTTGTATGCCCGACAGTTTGTGGAAAAAATCGAACAGGCGGTCATCGACGTGCTGGCGGCGTATAATCTCGCCGGTGAGCGCATCGCCGGCGCGCCCGGCATCTATATCGCCGAGGGCCCGCGCCGCGGTGCCAAGATCGCCGCGCTCGGCTTGAAAGTGCGCGGCAATGGCTGCACCTATCACGGAGTCTCGCTGAACGTGGCGATGGATTTGGCTCCGTTTTCATGGATCAACCCCTGCGGTTATTCCGGCCTCTCCACCGTCGACATGCGCACGATGGGCATCGAGGCGCCACTTGCCGATGTGCAGGCTGCACTGGCGCAGGCGCTGGTGCTGCACCTGGCGCAAGGCCTCAAGCCTGCCGAACCGAACAACTCCAACTGAAGCCCGTCTGGGCCCTGAGCGACATGACTACCGAAACCGAAACCGGTCTGAATTCTGCCTCGAACGCCGCCTACAACGCCAGCGACAAGCAAAAAGGTGCCAGCAAGACTTCGCGCATCCCGATCAAGATCGTGCCGATCGCCGAGGCCGAACGCCTCAAGAAGCCCGAATGGATCCGAGTAAAAGCGGCCACCGCCTCGTCGCGCTTCTACGAGATCAAGGACATCCTGCGCGCCAACAACCTCGTCACCGTGTGCGAGGAAGCAAGCTGCCCGAACATCGGCGAATGCTTCGGCAAGGGCACGGCCACCTTCATGATCATGGGCGACAAGTGCACGCGCCGCTGCCCGTTCTGCGACGTCGGCCACGGCCGCCCCGACCCGCTCGACGTCAACGAGCCGGGCAACCTGGCGAAAACGATCGCCGACCTGCGCCTGTCGTATGTCGTGATCACCTCGGTCGACCGCGACGACCTGCGCGACGGCGGCGCCGGCCACTTCGTCGAGTGCATCACGAAAACGCGCGCCCTGTCGCCGAATACCAAGATCGAAGTACTGGTGCCGGACTTCCGCGGCCGTTTAGAGAAGGCACTGAACATCTTCGCCGATGGCTTGCCCGACGTGATGAACCACAACCTGGAAACCGTGCCGCGCCTGTACAAGGAAGCGCGCCCGGGCGCCGACTACAAGCATTCCCTGGTGCTGCTGCGCGACTTCAAGAAGATGTACCCGAACGTGGTCACGAAGTCCGGCATCATGGTGGGACTCGGTGAAACCGACGAGGAAATCCTGCAAGTCATGCGCGACATGCGCGAGCACGACATCGACATGCTGACCATCGGCCAGTACCTGGCGCCGTCGAACTCGCACCTGCCGGTGCGCCGCTACGTGCACCCGGACCAATTTAAAAAGTTCGAGGAAGCGGCCTACGAGATGGGTTTTGTCCACGCCGCCGTCGGTGCGATGGTGCGCTCCTCGTACCACGCGGACCAGCAGGCGCACAACGCGGGCGTGGCTGCCGCCTGAGCGTCCACAACAAGAAGACAGCCTGGCGCATTGCATTGGTGGGCAGTCAGGCTTGTCGGATTGATGTCTGCAGCATCTTCAACGCGCTGTCGGGATTTATTCTTTATCTTCCCGAACGCTGTTCAGCCGATGAACACGGCCTTATCATTCATGCATGGATGATAAGGCCGTTTCATTTGGTGGCGGCGACGACGCGCTCACGTGCGGGAAGAAGTTGAGTGGTTTCCGGAAAGGACGAGAACGTGAAGTTCAGTATACGAAAACCGATCGAGCTGACCTTATTTGCGGCCATCGTCATATTATTGGCTTTTTCATCACTTATTTTTAAAGAGCCGACATTCGATGCATTGCAAGAGGAATGCAGGGCTACTTGCCTGAAGCAGGAAAAATTTGGAAGAATGGTCAAGCGGGACGAACCTTTCACTACCAAACCATCTGGACAACACTTTGACTGTGTTTGCGGAGCGTGAGCCGTACACGCGCTGCCGCAGCGTCTATTCCCACGGTGACCATGGCGCGCGCGTCTTGTATGGCTGCCAGCGCGTTTGTCGCTTGGGTTCACACTTCCATGTTGCGACAAGCAAGGCAGTAATGGGCCAGAGTCAAACGCACACCTGACCAACCCGGGCACGACAGGGAGGCCGTTTTGATTGCGACGCCCCATCCACACCTTGCGGAACGAGAGCAATATCCCGTCCGCGCTATAGTGATAGCAAGCAGACATCACCTTCAATGACACATGAGTAATTCCCGCTACGAAACTGACGAGAACGACACGGGCGACGACGACGCCTTCCTCGGACGCGAGCTCGGCCTGGCCGAGCGCGGCATCGAGCTGGTCAAGATGGAAGGGCGCGTGTTCCTGCGTTTTTCCGGAGAAGTGCGCTACGAAGGCTTGCGCGTACCTTATGCGCTGGTACCGGCGCGCGGCGTGCTGGCCAAGCCAAGTAAATGGCGCAAGATGGATTTGATTGCCCGGCGCGAATTGATCGAGGAACGCACCGGCGACAAGGCGCTGGCCGAGCTGCACATGGACGCCGAGGAATTCGTGCGCGACATCGCCGAGCAGGCCGACGATGCCGGCTTCGATCCGCGCCTCTTCCTGGGTGTGCTGGACGAACTGGAAACCTCGGAGCCGGCCGACTACGTGTTCGAGCGTATCCGCCAGCGCGTCGAACACGCGATCGAGCGCGAGCAGGAAGAGCGCCACGCCGCCCGCACCAAGGAAAGCATCAACCTGGCCGAGTACCCGCAATCCTTCGAAGTCGCCAGCCGCATGCAGCGCAAGTTCATCGCCCTGCTCGGCCCGACCAATTCCGGCAAGACCCACCGCGCGATGGAAGCGCTGGCGAAAGCGCAGAGCGGCGCCTACCTGGCGCCATTGCGCCTGCTGGCGCTGGAAAACTACGAACGTTTATTGGCGGCGCGTCCGCATGGCGAGGAACTCAAGGTCAGCCTGATTACCGGCGAAGAACGCCGCATCGCCGAGGGCAGCACCCACGTCGCCAGCACCGTCGAGATGCTCGACAGTAAAACGCCGATCGAAGTCGCCGTCATCGACGAAATCCAGATGCTGGCCGACCGCGACCGCGGCGCCGCCTGGACCGCCGCCGTCTGCGGCGCGCCGGCGTCGACCGTCTACCTCGTTGGCGCACCGGAAGCGCGGCGTGCCATCGAGGCCCTGGCCGAGCGCCTGGAAGTGCCGCTGGAGGTGCATGTGCTGAAACGCATGGCACCGCTGGCGATGGAACCGTCGCCCGTACGCAAACTGACCAATTTGCGCCGTGGCGATGCCGTCATCGCCTTTTCGCGGCGCGACGTCCTGATGTGGCGCGACATGATCACGGAAAAGGGGCTATCGGTCGCCACCGTCTACGGCAACCTGTCGCCGGAAGTGCGGCGTGCCCAGGCCGAGCGCTTCCGGGAAGGAAAGGCCGACATCGTGGTCGGCACCGACGCGCTGGCCATGGGCCTGAACATGCCGATCGCGCGCATCGTCATGACGACGGCCGTGAAATACAACGGTGTCGAGGAAGAAGAGATTTCGGCGGCGCTGGCCAAGCAGATTGCCGGCCGCGCCGGCCGCTACGGCGTGCACGAGGAAGGTTTCGTTGCCGGTTACGACGACGACACCCATGAAGTGATGCGCGCCCTGATGAAGGAAAAGATCCCGCCGGTGCCGTCCAGCGGCTTCGCGGTCGCGCCATCGCTCGAGCAGTTGCACCGGATTTCATCGGTCACCCACGAAACCTCGCTGGTGAAACTGTTAAAACGGTTCGTGCACAACATCGACGTGCCGGACGGCTTCTTCTATCCGCGCATCACGGAAGACCAGAACGAGCGCGCCGAATGGCTCGATACCCTGGACCTGTCGGTGGCCGAGAAATTCATGCTGTCGCTGGTACCGATATCAAGCCGGGTGCCGATGCTGCAAAGCGCCTGGGAGCACTGGGCCCTGTCGCTGGCGAAGAAAAAGGTCTGCAAGCTGACGCCCCATTCGCAGGAATTGTTCTGGATGAATTTGCAGGAGGTGGAAGACACCTGCCGCATGTATTCGGCCTACGCCTGGCTTGGCTACCGCCAGCCCGACTTTTTCCCGAGCATCGAAGAAGCGCAGAAACTGGCGCGCGAGGCGGCCGAGCGCGTCGATTCCCTGCTGCAGCAGCAAAACGCGGCCACGCGCAAGCGTCATGCCGGCAGTGGCGGGGGCAAGCCGAAGCGGCGCGCGTAGGGTGGCCGGCTCCACCCGACGCCAGGCATTCCCGCTGCTCCAGCGCCGCCCACGCGTTCACACCATGCAAGCACCGGGGCGGCTGGACACCAGGCTGCGGCTATTGCGCGAAGCAACCCCAGCCGTCGTTCTGCCCGCCGAGCTCGGTAGCATCGCGCGCCAGCAGGCGTTCGTAAGCGGTGACGTTGGCGTGGGTGGGAACGATGACCGGGTGCGCCTGCACCTGCCAGGGAAAGCCCGGCTTGTCGTAGCGCGAGAACGAGACCTTCTGGCCTTCGCGCAGCAGGTAGTTCGCAAAGCGTAGCGCATCTTTCTCTTCCGGGAAGATGACCGAAAAGTCGACCTCGCGCGCCTTTGCCAGGTCGTCGCCGTCGTGTCGCATGTTCCACAGGACGTTGCCGTTTTCGTCGTCGGGAAATTGCAGAAAGTCTCGTTCCATGGTGTCCCTGTGTGCTGCGCCGCGTTGCCCCTGGCGTGGGGCGTCTTGCACGCGCTGGCGGCGCCCGGTGTAGGATGCCTGATTCTACAGTTGGGAATACCATATGGACAATAAATATACGCCCGAAAGCCTGAACCGCTTCGGCCAGGGCACGCTGCCTGCCCACCTCGGCATCGAGATCACGGAAGTTGCCGAAGGCCGTGTCGGTGCGCGCCTGCCGATCCAGCCGCACCTGCTGGCGCCGAATGGCTACCTGCACGCCGGCAGCGTGGTGACGCTGGCCGACACCGCCGCCGGCTATGCCTGCATCGCCCACCTGCCGGAAGGGGCGCACAGCTTTACCACGATCGAGCTGAAATCGAACCACCTGGGCACTGCGCGCGCCGGTGCGATCGCCTGCGTGGCCACGCCCGCCCACCTGGGCCGCACCACCCACGTGTGGGATGTGACGGTCACGGACGAAACGAATGGCAAGACGATCGCCCTGTTCCGCTGCACCCAGATGATCCTGTATCCGAAAAACGCCGCTTAAGCGTTTCGACGTAACGGTGCTGGCGGGGCGATCTTAAGGTTGCGGCGGCACGCAGGCCGCCGCCATGCCGGCGGCGGTGCCGCCCACGGCGGGTAAATCGGATGGCGCCTTGCCGTTGCCGACGAGGATGGCCGGCTGGCCTTTGTAAGTCAGGGTCAATTGCTCGCCCGCGTAATTGGCCGGGGTTTTCGGCACGAACACGGCGAAACGGTAGTTCAGGTCGGGATAGAAACCGCTCTGGAAAATCTGCTCGGGCGGGCCTTCCTGGATTTCGGCGGCAATCGCGTCGAGGAGGGGCGTGGCGTCGCCGCGCGTGTTCAGCTCGGCCTGGCCCTGGTAACGCAGTGTGTACGGGGGCAGGCCGCCGTATTCGCGGCCTTCATAGCTGACGCGGAAATTGTTGACGTTGTAGTGGAAGCCGCGCCGCGCGTGCTCGGTGACGTCGACGTTGCACAGCACGAAAATGGCCCAGAAGCCGTGCGCATCCACCGGCGACAGGTGGCCGACACGGTACAGGGCCGCCGACAGCGGGATCGGATTGGTAAAGCGGATCTCGTGTGCATTGGCCACATGCTGGTATTGCAGGACAGCCAGCGGCTGCGGGCGCGGCCCGGCGCACGCTGCCAGGCCGAGCAGCGCGGCAACGACGGTTATCCTGCGAATTGAGTGACCCATCCTATCTCCTTGGCGAGCATGAACGCAGGCTCGCGCTCAGCGAACGCATCAAGCTTGGCCGATTCCGGCGCCGCAGGCTTGCGTTAAGTCAGGCGTGCTGTGGCGCTCGCGCCTATACAGCCGGGCCTGCGAGCCAGTTTAATGACAGATCGGCATCACGGCAAGGCGGACACGACAGTAGAGGGCAGCCGCACGCTGTTTCAGCCGGCAGCCAGCGCCTGGCGCAGCAGCGCATGGACTTCGGCGAAATCCGGTTCGCCGACATAGCGTTTGAGGATGCTACCGTCCTTGCCGATCACGAAGGTGGTCGGTGTCAGGGTGACGTCGCCGAAGGCTTTTGCCAGGTCGCCGCCAGCGTCCAACGCGACAATGAAGGGCAGCTTGCGCGTTTCCGTGAAATTGAGGACGTAGTTGGGCGGATCGTACTGCATCGCCACGGCGACGAATTCCAGGCCCTGCCCCTTGAACTTGTTATACGTGTCGACCATCGCCGGCATCTCGCGCACGCAGGTCGTGCACGAGGTTGCCCAGAAATTGACCATCACCACCTTGCCGCGCAAGGCCGGCGTGCTGATCTTGTCGCCGGCAATCGAGATGAAGGTGACGTCCGGCGCCTTGGGTGTGGAGAAGAACGCGGCATAACCGCCGCCCGCCAGCGCGAGCACGAGCGCGCCGATGGCGGCGGGCCGGATCCATGAGCGGGTGGTGCGAGCGGTCATGAGGTCAGCGCAGGATTACAGGGCGACCGAGGAGGTCTTCGGATACTGGGCCCGCAGTTCCTCTTCGGTGAGGTACTCGAAGATCTTGACCACGCGCTGGACGCCGGAGACGCTCTTGGCGATGTTCGCGCCGAGGTCGCCTTCGCGCTGGGTCACGCGGCCCATCAGGTAGACGGTGCCGCGCTCGGTGACGACCTTGAACGAGGTGGCCGAGATGGTCTTCATTTCGACCAGGCTGGCCTTGACGTTGCCGGTGATGATGGCGTCCGAGGAGCGCGAGGTATAGCTCGACGGGCCGGAAATGGCCAGCTCGTTGATGACGTTCACCACGTTCTCGATCTTGCGCACTTCCTGCTCGACGGCGGCTTTCATCGCCTCGTCGCGCACTTCACCGGTGAGCAAGACTTTGCGGTTATAGCTGGCGATGTTGACGTGGCCGGCCGAACCGACCAGTTTCGGCACCTGCATCTCGGCCTTGACGGTGATCGCCTTGTCCTCGGTCTGCGCGCCCAGCGTGCGGCGGTCCATGGTGGCGGCCGCACCCATGGCGGCGCCACCGATGACCAGCGGCACGCAGCCCTGGAGCGAGCCCAGCAGGGCTGCGCACAGGACGGCTTTCGCCAAAGGGCTGTTCAGGCCGCGTTCATTCATTCTCGTCTCCTCCGAATAGCGCGACGTCGATGCCGTCGCAAATAGCGTGAATTGCCACCAGATGCACTTCCTGGATGCGCGCGGTACGGCTATGCGCCACGTTGATGTGCACGTCGGCGTCGGTCAGCAATTTCGCCAGCGCGCCCCCGTCCTTGCCGGTAAAGGCGACGATGCGCATTTCGCGCTCGAGCGCGGCTTCGACGGCGGCGAGCACGTTGCCCGAATTGCCCGAGGTCGAGATCGCCAGCAGGATGTCGCCGGCCTGGCCGAAGGCCTGCACCTGCTTCGAGAAGATTTCCTTGTAACTGTAGTCGTTGGCGACCGCGGTCAGGATCGAGGTATCGGTGGTCAGGGCGATGGCGGGCAGCGGAAAGCGCTCGCGCTCGAACCGGCCGACCAATTCGGCCGCGAAGTGCTGGCAGTCGGCGGCGGAACCGCCATTCCCGCATGCCAGGATCTTGTTGCCGTTGGACAGGGCGCCGAACATGAGTTCGATCGCCTGCGAAATAGGGAGCGTCAGGCTTGCTGCCGACTTCAGTTTGAGGTCGGCGCTCTCCTGGAAGTGAGCGAGGATGCGTTGAGTGTTCATAGCCGAAGATTATAGTGCAGTGGCAAGCCGGGACGGCAAAGCGTTTTAAGAATTGCTTACATTTCAACGGTGTACTGGTGTTTCGTACGGGGCCGCGTACGGTTCGTCGCGCTCACGCTTCGATCACGTTCTGCAGCCACTCCAGCTGGTCGCCATCGATGGCAACGACGTCGAAACGGCAGGGCGGCGTCACAGGCAGGCGTTGCAGATATACCTGGGCGGCGCGCACCAGGCGCCGGATCTTGGCCGGGGTGATGCTGGCGGCCGCGCCACCATGGCGGCGGTCGGCGCGCTGGCGCACCTCGACAAAGACCGGGGTGGCGCCGTCGCGCATGACGAGGTCGATTTCCCCGCCCTTGCAGCTGAAATTGACTTCCACCGGGCGCAGGCCGGCGCGCTCGAGGTGGCGCAGCGCCGCCTGTTCCCACTCGCGGCCCTGGGCCTGCTTCGGCGAGAGGCGCGGCGGCCACATGTCATCTCCCGGCCGCCACCGGCTCGTAGCCGATACCGTCGCGGTACACGGCCGTGGCCTCGTCGCGCCGCAGCGACCAGGCGCCATTGTTCATGCGCACGCTCAGGCGCCCGGTCACGCCGTCGAGCTCGAAATTGCTGCCGGGGCGCTGCACCAGTTCGCGCGCAAGCCGGAAAGCGTCGATGCCGAGCGCGTACAGGCGCTGCATGTCGAGCGACTCGAGGTCGACCGGGCGTGGATACACCATCACGCTCGGGTGGTCCGGCTGGATGGTCCAGGGCAGGTCGAGCAGGCGCACGCCGTCCAGTTCGGGTACCGCCAGCCCCGGTTCGCGGCCCGGGTTGGCGGCCGAGACGCCATAGGTCGGCAGGGAAGTGCCCAGCGCGCTGCGTACCTGGCGCAGCCCGCCGGCATCGAGCGCGGCGAACACGAGTTCGGGACGCTCGCTTTCCAGGCGCGCACGCAGCGCGGCCAGCGCATTGCCGTCGACATAGCCCTCGTTCACGGGCAACTCCACGCTCAGATTGGTGCGGCCGAGCCGGTTCCAGCGCGCCGCGAAGGCGCCGGCCACGCGCTGCTGCCACGCCGCGCTGCCGCCCAGCACCGGGGCGCGGCCACCGGGGTGTTCCGCCGCGGCCCAGTCGGCCACCTGGCGCGCTTCGTCTTCCAGCGACAGGCCGACCACCAGCATCTGCGCCGGCAAGGGCCGGTCGAGCTGGGGTGGGTCAGCGCCAGCGTCGGCTTGGTCACATACTGGCTACCGGCCACCGCGGCGACATTCGGGCGGGCCAGCGGGCCGACGACGATGTCGTTGTCGGCCACCGCGCGCGCATAGGCGGCCAGCGTGGACTCGGGCGAATCGCCGCTGGCGACGATGTTGACTTCGATGCCGGCGCGGTCGCGCTCATGGCCGGCAAAAACCGGCGCGCACCGCATCGGCGGCGCGGCCCAGCGCGGGAGACTGCAAGGGCAACAGCAGCGCAACGCGCGCGCCGTTGCCGCTGCGGGCGCTCGCCTGCGGACCATTCCCTTCGTCGGGGTAGAGTTCCACGGGAGACGTCACCGTTTCCGAGCGCTCCGGCTCGGCGGGCGGCGGTGGACGTACCGCACTTGTGTTTGGCACAGCGGGCGCGCACAATCCGCCCGGTACGCCGCAACCCCGATCGGGGGGCAAAGGTGTATTGCCGCAGCCGGCAATCAGGCCGAACACGGCGGTGGCCAACAGGCCGTTTAGTATTTTTATACGCATCGCATCCTCAACATGACCGAGAATCAGTCTTCCCATCAGCCCATCGATATCGCCAAGCTCCCTGTGATGGCCGAGGCAGCCCAGCAGTCTTATCCTACAGCAACACTGTACGTCGTGGCGACGCCGATTGGCAATGCTACCGACATCACGCTGCGTGCGCTGCACCTGCTGGCCCTGGCCGACGTGGTTGCTTGCGAGGATACGCGTAAAACCGGCGCCCTGCTCACCCGTTACGGCTTGAACAAGCAGATGGTGGCGGCGCACCAGCACAACGAGCGCGAGGTGGCCGACAAGCTGGTCGCGCGCCTGCGCGCCGGCGAACGGGTGGCGCTGGTGTCCGATGCCGGCACCCCGGCCGTGTCCGATCCGGGCGCGCGCATCGTCGACGCCGTGCGCGCGGCCGGCCTGCGCGTGATCCCGCTGCCGGGCGCCTCGGCCTCGGTGGCGGCGTTGTCCGCGTCCGGCCTGGTCAACGACCGTTTCAACTTCGTCGGCTTCCTGCCGGCGAAGTCGAAGCAGCGCGAAGCGGCCCTGCTGGAACTGGTACGGGAACCCGCCACCCTGGTGATCTATGAAGCGCCGCACCGCATCGTCGACTGCGTCGAGGGGCTGTCGAGCGTGTTCGAGCCGACCCGCCAGGTCGTCTTTGCGCGCGAGCTGACCAAGATGTTCGAGGAAGTGCATCGCTGCCAGTTGCAGGAGGCGCTGGCCTGGGTCAGGTCCGACCAGCACCGCGAACGCGGTGAATTCGTCGTGCTGGTCGAGGGCGCGACGCTCGAGACCGACGCCCAGGATATCGAGGCCGAACGGATCCTGCAGATCCTGCTGACCGAATGCAGCGTCAAGCAGGCGGCCAACCTGGCGGCGCAGATCACGGGGCGCAAGAAGAACGCTTTATATGAGCGTGCCTTGCAGATCAAGGGCGAATGATCGAACGACGTAGGGCGGCCTAAGCCACCGCCACCGGCCGCAAATGCGCGCTCTGTCGGCTGCTGCCCTGCAAGGCCCCATTGAAACAGGCGGCGAAGCTGGCCTTGTCGGCGAAGCTGGACACGAGCGAGTGGCCATAGGTCACCACCGCTTCGTTGACCCCATGGCGGCGGCGCTGGTAGGCGTCCAGCGCCTCGGTCAGCGGCAGCATGCCCGACAGCGCAAGCCCGAGCTGCTGCGCCAGTTCCCCCGCGTCTTCGATCGCCAGGTTCATGCCCTGGCCGGTGATCGGGTGCACGTTGTGGATCGCGTCGCCCAGCATTGCCACGTTGTGCCGATGGTAGGTGTCGAGGTTGATGCGCCCGATCGGAATCCCTTTGAAGATGCCGGTGTCCGTCACTTCGTCCACCGCGTCGGCGCTGGCCTCGCCGACGAAATGCCGCAGGCGTGCGCGCAGCAGGGCGCCGCTGCGGTCGGCCATCAGCTCGCGCATTTCTTCTTTCGGAAAACTGACCACCACCCGGCCCTCGCTGGCGCTGACCGGATAAAAATAGGCCAGGCCGTGGCGGGAGTCGACATACAGCCGGTTGCACTCCTCCACGCTGGGCACCAGCCGCGTCGTCCCGAAGCACATCGGCGCCGGGTAGACGGTGCGTTCGGTGGTGATCGCCAGCAGCCTCCTCGTATAAGACGCGAAACCGTCGGCGCCCACCATCACCGTGGGGGCGACCGTGTGCCCGTTATCGAGCGTGACGGTGGCGACCCCGCCGTCGGCACGCGATGCCACGCTGGCGATGCGGGTATTGAACAGGCATTCGATGCTTTCGAAACGCGTCATCTGTTCCAGCACCAGGTTGCGCAGGCGCTCGCAGGGAATCAGGATGAAGTAGCCCAGTTCGTCGTTGGCGCGGTAGTCCACCGTGCACAGGGGTTCGCGGTCGTGGAAGACGCGCAGCAGCTCGCGCCGGCGTCCGCCGATGGCGGCCACCTCGTCCAGCAAACCCATGTTCTCGATGACGCGGATGCCGGCCGGCTTGAGCAGGTCGGCGCCGCTGAGCATGCGCCCGCGGTCGGCATGCTCGACCAGCAGCACGCGCCGCCCCTGGCGTCCCAGCAGGTAAGCCAGGGTGGCACCGGCGATGCCGCCGCCGTTGATGAGGACATCGACCTGTTCGTGTGCCATTGTGGCCCTATGCCTGGACGGGAACGTAGTTGGCGATATTGAAGAAGCGGTAGGCGTTCAGGGTATCGAGCCCGGGGAAGCCTTCCGGATGGATGCGCCCGTGCACGGCGCCGCTCGGCGTGAAGCCCGCCAGTGCCAGCGCCAGGCGGAACTCGTTATACGGCATCATGAACTGGCGCGACAGGAAGTGCATGCCCCAGTTGAAGGGATGCGGCAGCTTCTCCACTTTCATCCAGGCCGCGTCGTCCTGCGGCGTCTCCTCGATCAGGTTTTCGGCCCAGGGGCTGTGGGCCTCGACCGTCAGGAAGCCGTGCTCGATGAAGGGCTTCCAGCGTCCCATGAAGTCGACCAGGTCGGCCGCGGCGACGAAGCCGGGCACCAGTCCCTGCGCGTCCGAATAGGCCACGCGGAAGGCATTCTTGAGCGTGGCGAGCGTCCATTCGCCTGCCGGCAGCGCCGCGCCGTAGAAGGTGGCGGCGACATCGGCCAGCAAGGCACGGTTGGCGCTGTCCAGGTGGGCCTGCAGCACGCGCTCTGCATCGGCGTCGCTGCGGATCTGCAAACGCCGGTTATGGACCAGGAACATGAAGGTGTGGACGAAGTCGCGCAGGCCGGGCGCGCGCAGGCTGCCGTCGGCGCCGCGCATCCGCAGGCCGCTGTCGCGCACCGCCTCGTCGTATTTGGCCGGGTCGGAGATGTCGGCGTGCAGCACGCGCGTCTGCACGCCCTCGTGCCCGTCGAAGGCCGACAGGGGTTTCGCGCGCGCGGCTGCGCGCCGATTCGTTGTAGTCGGCGCCGATCACCAGCAGCGGGTGGGTAGCCAGATGGCGGCCGCGCGCCGTGTGCCCGATGACGTAGTCGGCCAGGCGCTTGAGTGCCGTGCCGTCGCCGCAGCCCATGTCGGCAAGGCCGGCGGGCTGCTGGTCGAGCGGCGTCTCGTCGAAGATGCGGTGGATGATCTTCTGCGAAATCTCGCGCGAGGCCGGGCCCGAACCGGCACCGCTGGAGGCGTAGATGTTCATCACCCGGTCGATATGGGTGTCCTGGTCGATGCCGAGCGGGTCGGGGTCGCCGAACAGCAGGTCCTGCAGGCGCGCGTACGAGCGCAGGTAAGAGGCGGGCAGGGCGGCGAAGGGCGCCGCGATCGGGCGGTACACGTCGCCGCGCTCGGTCAGGCGCACGCAGGTAGCGCCGGGGTTGAATTCCACCTGGCCGAGGCGCGCCAGCAGGCGCCAGGCTGCCGCCGGGAAGACCGGATCGGTGTTGGCGCTGCCCGGGGCCAGGGCGATCCAGGTGCGCTCGTTGCCGACGGCGCCGAAGATCGACGGCGCCACGGCCGTGCGCTTGTTGTTCTTTTGTTCGAACACGGGCATGTCGAGCGCGATCCAGGTCGGTCCGGCCAGCAGGCCGTCCATGGCCGTGACGAGCTGGGTGCGTACGCGGCGGGCGAGGGCGGTGTCGTCCTGGTTCTCGCCCAGGCCCCAGCCCTGCGCGCTCTCGTCGACCAGCGCCACATAGGTGGCCAGCGCTTCCGGATCGATCAGGCGGCGGTGGCACAGTGCGTGGCAATGCTGCAGCACGGCGGTGGCCGCGGCCAGGCGCTTGAAGGTGGCCAGGTGGGCTTCGACGATACCGACCGCGCAGGCGCCGGCCGGGGTCAGCGAATAGCGCATGGTCCGGTCGCCGCCTTCGCAGCGCAGCCAGCCTTGCAGCGCCAGCAGGTTGAAGGCGCCCCACAGCGTGCCCGGGTTGCGCTCGGGTCGGCCTTCTGGCTGCGGGCAAAGGCCAGCATGGAGCGGGTTTCGCCCGGTGCCAGGTCGCGGAAGGCGCCGCTTTCCACCAGCTTGGTCAGCGTGGGAACGATGACGATCCCGTTCGCCCACTGGAAGCTGTGGCTGTAGGCGAGGATTTTCAGAGCGTCGGCGCTCTGCATGCGCAGGCTGGCGTCGCCGTCGGCCTGGACGCAGGCGATCGGACCGGCGCCCTCATCGAGTTCGACCCGCAGGCCGCTTGTTGCCGGCAGGCCGAGGAGGGCGCGCGCCTCGGCGCCATGCGAGTGCAGGTAGGCGTTCAGTTGCGCGGCCAGCAGGGTGTCGCGGCACGGAAAATCGAGTGGTTTGTTCATTTTTCTGTCCCAAGCTTGGATGAAGTGTGTTGGTGTTATCGGGTTCGCTCACCGAAGGCGCCGGGCAGGGCTACTGTTCCAGCTTGCTCTTCGATGCCTTGCCTACCGTAAGCCTGCCGCGTACGCAGCTCTTGCCGCCCTGGCTGGCCAGGACCTTGAAGTGGACGAATTCTCCCAGGCGCTCGTCGACGTCCACGCGCAGTTGCAGCAGCGTGCCGGGAAACACCGGGCGGGTATTGCGCACTTCCGTGCGCAGCAGGATGTAGATGTCGTCCGGGTCGGGTGGCGAAGCCGCCCGGCGCGCTTCCAGCGCCATGAACATGGCGCAGGTCTGCGCCAGCGCTTCCGTTACGAGCACCCCGGGCATGACCGGGAAATCCGGAAAGTGCCCCTGGAACCAGGGCTCGGCACGCGAGACGGCTTTCACCGCGTCGAGCGATTCGCCTGGCAGGTAGGCACCCAGGGCGTCGACCAGCAGGAAGGGCTCGCGGTGCGGAATCAGGCTTTTCACATCGATGCGGCGCACGTCGACCGGGTCGGCGTTCCCCGATTGCAGGGCGAGGTGTGCGCTCATGCGCGGCGCTCCATCACCAGCGCGCCGAACTGCCCCTGTTCGTCGAGCGAAACGATGCCGAGCCGGCGCAGGACCGGCGGCTGGCTGCCGAGGATGTGCGTGCGCACCAGGTCGGCATCGCCCCACAGCACTTCGCGCGCCAGTCCTGGGGCCAGCAGCGTGCCGCAGGATTCGCCATAGCCGTACAGGCGCTCGCCCGGCAGCAGGCTGTTGCTCACACCGAGCCCGCCGATGGCGCTGCACAGGGCATCCATGTCGAGCAGGGCGCTGCCGCAGGCGAGGATCACCGCGTCGAGCGCGGGCGTGCCGAAGCGCGCCTGCGCCTCTGCCTTCAGCGCCTGCGCCAGCTCGAGCGCGCCGGCAGCGGCCTTCATGCGGATGCGCGGCGCGTAGAACACAAGGCCCGCATCGACCGGGGCGGGAACCAGCGCGTGCACCACCGCCACCTCGCGCTGGACGGCAAACGCGGCCCGGTGATAGTCCGACGCCACCTCGACCCCGCCGACGAGCGCGCAGTCGATCGCCCCTTCCACCAGGCCGTGCAGGGCTGTTTGCAGCGCATGCATGCCGCCGCTCTGGCCGGCGGCGATGGTGCAATTCGGCCCCGTGATGCCGATATAGCTGGCGAAATGGCTGCCCACCACATTGGCCAGGGTATTCGGCGCCAGCAGCGGGCTGGCCTCGTCCGGACCGTGCACCTTGATGCACAGGTCGAACTGGTAGTCGTCGCGCAGGTTGACGGTTTCCTCGCAGGTGTAGACGCCGATGCGCTCCGGTGCCGAGGAGAGCAGCTGCGCCAGGCGCGCCTCGTCGAGCACGGCCACCGCGGCGCCGCCGAACAGGCGGGTGGCGTCGCTCAGGTAACGGATCTTGCGGCCGAGGCGGCGTTCGCTGTCGTAGTCCGCCAGCGGCGCCTGCAGCGCGGCGTGGCGCTCCGCCAGGCCTGGCAGCAGTGCCGGGCTGCTGGTATCGGCCGCCAGCGTGTAGCGGCTGTTTGCAATCGCAAATTCCATCGTGGTCTCGCTCTGTGTGGTTATGGGTGGGCGGGTTCGAATCGGCTGAACAGCACGGTGGCGACATTGCCGCCGAAGGCGAAGGCGTTGCTCATCACATGGCGCATCGGCGGCGCGCGCGCGCGGCCGGGCACGACGTCGAGCCTGACGGGGAAGGCGCTGTCGATCTCGGTCGTGTTGATGGTCGGCGGGGCCACCCGGTGGTGCAGGGCCAGCGCGCAGGCCACCGCTTCGAAGGCGCTGGCCGCGCCCATGCAATGGCCCAGGCTCGACTTGATCGAACTGACCGGCAGGCTGGCGAGGCGCTCGCCGAACACGCGGTGCATGGCGACCGCTTCGGACTGGTCGTTGGCGGCGGTACCGGTACCGTGCGCGCTGACATAGTCGATGTCGTCCGGGCTCAAGCCGGCCAGCTGCAGCGCGCGGCCCATGGCGGCGACCGCGCCGCGCCCTTCCGGATGCGGTGCGGTGGCATGGTAGGCATCGCAGGTCAGCGCATAGCCGGTGACTTCGGCGTAGATGTGGGCGCCTCTAGCGAGGGCGTGTTCGTATTCTTCCAGCACCAGCATGGCCGCGCCTTCGCCCACCACCATGCCTTCGCGCCGCTGGTCGAAGGGACGGCAGGCGGTCGAGGCCGAGGCGCTCAAACGGTGGAAAATCGTGTAGCAGGCGCGGCTGAACGGGTCGGCGCCACCCACCCGGGGCCATGCTTTCCTGGCCGCTGCGGATGCGTGCGAAGCCGCTGCCGACGGCGTAGTTGCCGGCCGCGCAGGCGTTCACGAAGGTCATCGCGCCGCCCTGGCAACCGAAGCGCCGGGCCACCACGGTGGAGAGGAGCGAAGCGCCGAAGTTGGCCAGTCCTTTGCCCTCTTCCGGCGTCAGCACGGATGCTTCGTTCAGGTCGTGACGGTCGATGACCTGTTCCACGAGATCCTGGTTGCCCATCGTGGTACCGATCAGGACCGAGCAATCGTTGCCGTCGGCGAGCACCGCACCCAGGCCGGCGTCGCCCAGCGCCATGCGCGCCGCCGCCAGCGCATACCCGACCGCCTGGCCATACTCGCCCAGGCTCGCGTCCTGCGCTTCCGGCAAGTCTTCCCAGTCCTTGATTTCCGCCGCCAGGTCGCGCGGATACAGGGCGTTGGGCAGGCGGGTCAGCCTGTCCACGCCGCTGACACTGCCGGTCAGCGCGTTCCAGAATGCCTCGGTGCTCGATCCGACCGGGGAAACCACGCCCAGGCCGGTGATGACGACTCGTTTATTTGCCATTGGAAGTCTCCTTATGCGCTCATGCCGCCGTCGATGACGAGGGTCTGGCCGGTGATGTAATCGGCGTGCTGCGACAGCAGGTACAAGACGGCGTCGGCGACTTCGTCGACGCGGCCCATGCGCCGCAGCGGAATCCGTTTGTGCAGCTTCTCGCGCGCCGCTTCCGGCATCGCGCCGACCATGTCGGTGTCGATGAATCCGGGCGCGACGGCATTGACCTGGATGCCGAAGCGGGCCACTTCGGCCGCCAGCGTCGCCGTCAGCGCCAGCAGGGCCGCCTTGCTGGCGGCGTAGTTGGCCTGGCCCGGAGACGCGCGCAGGCCCGAGACCGAGGACATGTTGACCAGCTTGCCCTCGCTGCGGCGGATCATGCGCTCGAGAACAAAGCGCGCCATGTAGGCGCTGCCGTTCAGGTTGACGTCGATGACACGGTCCCAGTCGGCCAGCGGCATGGTCAGAAAACTTTTATCGCGGGTGATGCCGGCGTTGTTGACCAGGGCGAAAATCGGTCCCTGCGTGGATTCGATCTGTTCGACCAGTGCACTGGCGGCGTCGGGGTCGCTGATGTCGGCGCGGTAGGCGCTCACCTGGCGGTCGGCGCCGCGCAATTCGGCCACCATGGCGTCGGCGATAGCCGCTTCGTTCTGGTAAGTAAACGCCACGCGCGCGCCGCAGTCGGCCAGGCGGCGCACCACGCCATGGCCGATGCCGCGGGTGCCGCCGGTGACCAGCACCAGTTTGTTTCTCAAATCTACGAACATGCTTGACTCCAGGAGGTTGAAGAAGAGGCCGCCGCGATCAGGCCGGCCATCCGGCGCATGCTGGCCAGGTGCAGGTCGGCGGGAACGAAACCTTCCGATTGCGGCGCCCATTCGCGGTGCAGGGCGCGGGCGAGCAGGTCGAGCCGGGCGCGATGCTCGGGATGCGCTTGCTCGAGGTGACCGATGTGCGCGTGAATGCGTTCTTCGAGGCGCCGGCAGGCTCGCAACGCGTCGGCGACGCCGTTCGTGGCGGCGGCACCGGTGAGCATGCCGCCGTGCCCGGGGATCAGCTGACGCAGCGGCAGGGCGCCCAGTGTCGCCAGGGTGCCCGGTAGCGGGAATAATCATCGAACACGAGCGGGTGCCATGCGCCGCTGGCCTCGTTGCGTTCGCCCAGCGCATCCGAGGCGAACAGGCGCGCACGGCGTTTGTCGTGAAACACGATCTGATCGTCGGCGTGGCCAGGCGCGGCGATCGCGCGCAGCGCATGTTCCGGTCCCAGCACCAGCAGCTCGCCGGCCGCCACGGGCGTCACCGGCAGCGTCTCCCCGTGGTGCGCGCGTCCAGCCGGCCGGCGCCGGACCGATGCGCGCATTCATGCTGTCGATGAAAGCTTGCGCGCGCGGACTGCCCCATCCGGCGGCGCTGGCGCTGGACGCGAGGATGCGTACCCGCGGCAGGCGCGGTACCAGCCAGGGCAACAGGGCGCAGTGGTCGTAGTGCATGTGGGTGACGAGCCAGTGGCGCACGTGCGCCGGGTCGCCGACGATGGCGAGCAGCTGCTCCCACACGATCGGGGCGGCGGCACTGACGCCGCCTTCCACCGGGCCCAGGCGGCGGGGCCGGTACGTAGCAGGAACACCGGTACTTCGCTGTCGCCCAGCAGGTACAGGTCGTCGTCGATGCGGCCGGGCCCACGCAGCAGCGTGGCGCTCATGGCTTGCGGTAGAGGGCTGCGCCCCAGGTCGCACCGGAGCCATAGGTGAGCATCAGCACCAGTTCGCCGGATGCGATGCGGTCCCAGTTCATGGCCAGCGTCGCGGGCATCGAGGCCGAGGCCATGTTGCCCAGCTGGTCGACCGTCAGGTGCAGCTTTTCGGCCGGGATTTCGAGGCGCAGCTGCACTTCGTCGAGGATGCGCAGGTTGGGCTGGTGGCAGATCACGTGGTCGATGTCGCGGATGCCCAGGCGATGGCGCGCCAGCATCGCGCGGGCGATGCGTACCAGGGTGCCGCTCGCATGCTCGAACATGGGCCGTCCGCGCATGACGAATTCGGTGCGGCCGGCGTCGATGTCGGCCGGGCTCAGGAAACGTTCGCCGGCGGTACCGGGGGCGGCGGTCATCAGGAGGTCGAAGTAATGGCCGTCGGCGCCGAGTTCGAGGTCGATGATGCCGCGGTCAAGCGCGGCACCGCCCTGGACCACGGCCGCCGCGGCGCCGTCGCCGAGCAGGATGGCGAGGTTGCGCCCCGCATCGGAGCAGTCCATGCGCTTGGACAGCACCTCGCCGCAGACCACCACCACGTTGCGGTATTGCCCGCCCTGGAGCAGGCCGTGCGCCAGGCGCAGGCCGTACAGGAAACCGCTGCACTGGGCGCGGATGTCGACCGCCGGCGTGTGCCCGAGGCCGAGCTCCGCCTGGATCAGGCAAGCCTGCGAGGGATCGTGGTGGTCGGGCGAGAGGGTGTTGACGATCAAGAAGCCGACCTCGTCGGCCCCGATGCCGGCGCTCGCCAGCGCGCGCTGCACAGCCGGCACCATCAAATCGCGCGTCGTTTCACCGGGAGAAACATGCCTGCGCGTGATCACGCCGGTTCGTTCCAGAATGAATGCCTCGGTCGTATTCATGCGCTGCTCCATCGCAGCGTTATTCATCACATTATGCGGCAAACATAATCCGATCCCGCTAATAAACGAATTGCTCATAAGTAATTATCCTTATTATTGTGCATTCATTCGACCAGGCAAATTCCGCAGAAAGATACGCAGCATTCCATCCCTCGTCAATCGATAAATTTATTTTTTGTAAACGTTGACTCTGCAGTATTTCTTGGGTTTAATGAGCGGCCTTTAGGATTGCTCGGAATGTACGGAATAATCAAAACGGGTAATCCATGCCGATAGAATAATCAGGTCGCATGAATATGCACGGGGGATGGCGCTGATAATGAAAACCGCTATTTATTTCGGTTCCACCTCCGGTAATACGGAGGAGGTAGCCGATTTGATTGCCCGCTATCTCGGCATGCATCAGGTCGACAAATACGACCTTGCCCGTACCGGCCTGGCCGGCGCCGATGCCTATGACTTGCTGGTCTTCGGCATCCCGACCTGGGATGGCGGCAACCTGCAGGGGGACTGGGAGGACCGCTGGCAGGAGTTGTCCCGGATTGATTTTTCGAATCGCCTGGTGGCCCTGTTCGGGCTGGGCGACCAGTACGGCTACAGCGAGACTTACCTCGACGGCATGGGAATGCTGCATGCGCATTTGAGCGGACTGGGTGCGCGCATCGTCGGCAGCTGGCCGGCCGCCGGCTACAGCTTCGAGAGCAGCAAGGCGCTCTGCCAGAGGGAAGGACGCTTCGTCGGGCTGGCGCTCGACGTGGAATCGGAGGGGCACCTGACCGAGCCACGCGTCATGGAATGGTGCCGTCAAGTGGTTGAGGCCGCGGCCGAACGGACCGTCTCCGCTGCTGTTACCTGTGCTGTTACCTGATTCCTAGGAAGCAAATGTCACCAGATAATCTTGCACGTGAATTGCTTGAGCGAAATATCGTGCCCGACGCACCGCTGTATTACTACGGCAACGAGATCGTCACGCATGGTGCTTTCAAGAAACAAGTGCTGCGTTATGCCAGTTTGCTGGAGGAGCGCGTACAAGCCGGTCAATTCGTCGTCATCGCATTGAACGATTCGCCGGTATTATCCGCGCTATTCCTGGCGTGCATCGCGCTCGGTGCCGTCCCGGTCATGGTCAATCCACGTTTGTCGGCCGGCCAATTACGGGCGATATGTGTCGATTGCCAGGCCAGCATATTCATTGGGCATGAAGAGCGTTATGAAACCGTCCAAAATATGCTTGGGGAATTGATTCCCCAGCCTGTCTTATATATGCGCAGTACCAGTAATTATCTCGACCAGGACCAGGATCTCGACATTTTCCTGATGGGCGGGTCCGAACGCTGGAATGATTTCCACTTATCCGCAGCGGATAGCCTCTGCTATCTGCAGTACACCTCCGGCTCCACCGGAACGCCGAAGGGCGTGATCCACACGCGGGCGACGACGCTCGGGTTTTGCCAGAGTTTCGCCGGCGCGCATTTAAAGCTGCGAAGCGAAGACCGCCTGTACTCCGTACCCAAGATGTTTTTCGGCTACGGCATGGGCAACAGCCTGTTCTTCCCCCTGTTCAGCGGCGCCAGCGCGGTACTCGACGAGCGCTGGCCCGACCCGCGCGCTGTCGCCGCCAACCTGGCGCGCTACCGTCCCACCGTCTTCATGGCCGTGCCCGCGATGTACCGCGCCCTGCGCGCCGATGCCGCCGTGCTGGCATCCTGCGTGCGCATCGCCTTCTCGGCCGGCGCCTCGCTGCCCGCCGCCGAATTCCGGGCCTGGCAGGAGCGCGGCGTGGAGATCTGCGACGGTATCGGCGCCACCGAGGTGGGCCATGTATTCCTTGCCAACGCGCCGGGCCGGGCCCGCCCCGGCGTCACCGGCCTGCCGCTGCCGGGCTATCGCTGCGCGCTGCTGGGCGAAGAGGGCCAAGCCGTGACCGACGCCGGCGGATCCGGCGTGCTCGTGGTGAGCGGCCCCGGCGTGAGCCCCGGCTACTGGAACAGCCCGCGCCATGGCGACGCGGCCTTTGCCGGCGGCACCTACCGCACCGGCGACCTGTTCCTGCTCAACGAAGACGGCAGCTATACCTACCAGGGACGCGAGGACGACAAGTTCAAGGTCAACGGACGCTGGGTGGTGCCGATTTCGGTCGAACGGGCGCTATGCGACCGCTTCCCCGACGTGGCCGAAGCGGTGCTCGTTCCCTCCACCCGCGAGCACGATGGCGCCAAGCCGACCCTGTTCATCACGCTGCAGCCGGGCGGCCAGGCGCTCGACAAGGACGGCATCGACCTGTGGCTGCGCGGCAGCTTCGAATCGCACCACCTGCCACGCCGGATCGTCCACCTCGACGCGATGCCGCGCAACGACAACGGCAAGCTCGTGAAACACGAATTGATCGCCCGGGCCGCGGCCCTGCTCGGCGAGGAGGCACACGCCTGATGCGTATCCTGAACTGCGCCGTGCAGATGCCGGCCGAAATCGACATGGCGATCGACGCGCTGCTGCCTGCGGCCCAGGCGACGCTGGCCGGTGCCGGCCTGGCCGCTACCGACATCGACATGATCGTCACCATCTCCGTCTCGCCCGACCACCGGCGGTCGACCCCTGCATCATCGGCCCGCGCATCGGCCACTCGCTGCAAAAGGCCCCGGGTGCCGAGCACGCCTACGTGTTCGACCTGATGGACGCCAGCGTGGCCAAGGCCCTGCACCTGGCCGACATCTTCGCCTTCCAGCAGGGCTACCGGCGCGTGCTGTTCGCCCGTGCCGAATGCGGCCACGGTGTGCGGCCCGATCCCGTGTCCGGCTTTGCCGTTCCCGATGGTGCCATGGCGCTGCTGTGCGAGCCCACCGGCACCAGCCGCTGGTGCAGCCGCACGCTCGACGGGGTCAAACCGCTGATGTTGATGCTCAACGAGACGATTCGCCACGCCGGCGACCAGACCACGCAGGTGCGCTTCGCCCCGCCGCCCGACATTGGCGCCCGTTACGCCGAGGCGGCGCGCGCCTGCGTGGCCGAACTCCACGGGCAAGCGTGGGACGGCGCCCGCCATCTCGTCGAGCACTGGCAGATGGACGGCAGCGGTAGCGGCCCCTTCGACAGCGCCCTCGGCCTGGCGCCGCTGCTGGCGGAGGGCGCCGCGGGTGAACTCACCCTGCTCAGTTTCGACCCCTTCGGCCCCGCCGCCGATGCCGTCACCGTGAGTTACGGGAGGAGCGCATGATGGAGCACCGCGTCAAGATTGCCGCCATTACCTGCGAGATGCCGCGCGAGCGCATCCGCAACGATTCCCCCGTGTTCGCACGCCTGCCGGAAACGCCGGCGCGCTGGTGGCGCTTCTGGGGCATCGAGGAGCGTGGCCACTTCAGCGCCGCCAACGACGAGAGCGAGCTGCTGGCCGCCGAACGCGCCTGCCAGCGCATCCTGGCCACGATGGGCTTGCGCCCGGACGACATCGACATGCTGATCTGCTCGTCGTCGGCGCCGACCCTGAGCGACAGCGCCGGGGTGCTGCCGCACGCGGGCGTGCGCATGCATCCGCGCCTGTCGCGCGTGCTGCGCGAGCGCCTGGGCGTCACCCGCGCGCTGGCCTTCGACACCCAGGTCGAATGCGCCAGCTTCATGCTGAACATGAACATCGGCGCCAGCTACATCCGCAGCGGCCGGGCCGAGCGCGTGCTGGTGGTGTGCAGCGAATACGTGTCGCAAATGCTCGACTTCACCTCGCACAGCTGCACGATCTTTGCCGACGGCTGCGCCGCCGCCCTGCTCACGCGTGGGGGCGAAGGCGACGTGGCCGACCTGATCGCCGTCGACCAGTTCTCCAACGCCGATCACTACGAGGTTGCGACTGGCCGCTTCCGCCACGAGGAAGGCGATACCCGCAAGGAGGGGCCGGTCAAGCCCTACTTCACGCTGTCGGACAACGGCCAGGCCGAGCTGCAGGAATTCGTCCCCGAAAACGTACCGAAAGCCGTGGCACGCGCGCTCGCCAGGACGGCGCTGACGCCGGCCGACATCGATTTCTTCGTCTTCCACCAGCCTTCGCCGATCCTCGTCTACAGCTGGGCGAGCGGCATCGGCATCGGCGAGGACAAATACCTGATCAGTACCCGCGACACCGGCGTGATGGTGTCGGTGGCGGTGCCGCACAACCTGTGGATGGCGCTGGAGCAGGGACGCATCGCGCCGGGTGACACCATCGTGCTGGCCGGCGCCGGGATCGGCTGGGGCTTCCTTGCCCAGGTATGGAACGTCGACGGCATCGTCGCGTGTTAATTCACCTTGATTCACTTTCATTGAGAGAAGCCACATGCTAGACCTGCACACCACCATCCGCAACCTGATCATCGAAGCCGCCGAACTCGATGAGGACACCGAGATCGGCCTGACCGACTCGCTGCACGACCACGACGTCGATTCCCTCGCCGGCCTGGAAGTGACGGTCAACCTCGAGAAGAAATACCAGATCAAGATTCCGCCGGCACGCTATGAGGAACTGGTCAGCATCGGCGCCATCGCCGCGATCGTGCAGGAACTGATCGACGCCAAAGCGGGAACGGCGGCGCAAGTGGCGCAGCCTGCCTGACAGCGTCCATGTCCGAGGAACGCCTCAAGGTCGATGAGCTGGTGGTGGGCGCGGGCCTCACCGGCCTGGTCTACGCCAACGTCGCCGCCGCCCACGGGCGGCGCGTCGCCGTCGTCGAAAAGCACACCAAGCCGGGCGGCTACGCGACCAATTTCGATCGCAAGCGCAAGTTCGTCTTCGACTGCAGCCTGCACAAGATCACCGGCTTCGGTCCGCGCGGGAATTTGCAGGACGCGCTCGAGCGCGCGGGCCTGATGCAGCACATCGACTTTCACTACTACGACGAGCTGACCACCTTCATCATCGGCGAGCGCCGCATCGCGCTGCCCTGCGACGGCGAACGCCTGGTCGCGGCACTGCTCCAGCACTTCCCGCACGAACGCGCGGCCCTGGCCCGCTTCATGGCCGACGTCGGCAGCTACGGCTACCAGACCTACATGCTGGCACGGGTGGCGCTGGGCGAGCACCAGCTCGACATGGAAAGCTTCGCCGAGTCGCGCCGCCTGGCGCGCATGACGGCTTTCGATTACTTCAAGGCCGTGTTCAGCGACCGCCAGCTGATCACCCTGCTGTGTTCGCTGGCGATCAACCTCGGCGTGGAAGCGATGGAGGCCGATGCACTGTACTTCCTGCACTTCGCCTACACCTTCATGCTGACCCGCAAAGCCTATGTGAAGGGTTCTTCGCAATACCTGTCCGACACCCTGGCGCGCGAGCTCGAACGCCGCGGCGGCACCCTGCTGCTGGGCGAACGCCTGCTCGGCATCGAGACGGCAAGCGGCCGGGTGGCGGGTGCGCACACGCGCCGGCGCCGCTTCGAGACAGATCACATCGTGTTTACCGGTTGCCCCCATCACGTCGTCGAGCTGCTGCCGCCGGCCGTGGCCGTGGACGACTTCCAGAAAAAGCTCGACAAGCTCGAATTCGGCCTGGGCGCCTTCATCGTCTACCTGGGCCTGTCGGCGCCGCCGGCGGCGATCGGCATGCTGCAGTCCGATTACCTGATCGCCGACGAAGCTTATCTCGACGGCGCTGCGGCCGGGGCGGACTGCCCGCTGCGCTACCAGCGACGGCCGCTGTCGGTCTCGAACTACCACGCGCTCGACGCTTCCTACGGCTACGTGGTGCAGCTCGAGATCCTCGAACAGCAGGACGACTGGCTCGACCTGCCGCGCGAGGCCTACAAGGAAAAGAAGCGCGAGATCGCCGAGCAGGTCATCAACCGGGCCTGCCGCTATTTTCCGCAACTGCGCGATGCCATCGAATACATGGACATCTCGACCCCGCGCACGAACAAGAAGTACACCAATTCCGGAGGGGGCTCGTCCTTCGGCTACAAGCCCGTACCGAAGCGCAACGTCAGCTTCCTGAAAAGCCCGCCGGTCGACGGCATCCAGTTCGTCGGCACCTGGGTCAACGGCGCCGGCTACGAGCCGGCCATGTGCCTCGGCTTCACCGCCGCGACGCTACGCCACGAAAAGCTGCGCAAACTGAACGAACAGAACCAACAGATCCAACCAAGGGGACATGCTGAACATGGAAGCACAAGTGGAAGCGATATTCGCAGAACCGAAGAAGCAGCGCCTGTTCTCGCTGACTAGGAAGCTGATCGACACCTCGGAGCGCGGCGGCATGACCATGCTGGCGCACCACCCCTGGGACATGGAAGTCGGCACGCCCTGGATCCGCAAGAAGGAACGCGTTTCCATCTACGGCACCCCCTACTGGGACCTGGCGAGCGAGGACGAGATCCGCCGCCTGGCGCTGGAGGAAACGGTGTCGTGGTGGTCCGGCTTCATCGGCCTGGAAGGACTCGTCATCGAGTACTACATGCGCGTGGTGAACCGCGGGACGTTCGCGAAGCTGCCGCACATCGAAGAGTACATGAAGCACTTCATCAAGGAAGAGCTGATCCACACGCTGGTGTTCAAGAAGGCGATCGCCTACTTCGGCTCCGAAGTGTTCCCGATGCCCGAGTTCATGCGCAGCTTCTACGACGACAACGCCGGCACCGGGGAATACCCGCTGATGGCGGTGTACATGACGATGCTGATCGAATGGGTGGCCGACCTCTACCAGCAGCTCGACGTCGACGCCGACTACATCCACCCGCTTGCCAGCGCGGTCGTGCGCGAGCACTGGAAGGAAGAGGTACGCCACATCAAGTGGGGCCAGAACATGATCATCGGCCTGGCCGATACCGACCCCGAGTTCCAGCACGCGATCCGCGAATTCACGCCGATCTACATGCGCCAGCTGGTCGACCAGGGCGTCACCAATGTCGACTGCTTCAACCGCGTCGGCATGGCCCATCCGGCCTTCCAGGACCACGAGGCGCTGCTCGAGGCGGTGCTCTACAGCGAACACCGCAAGCGCCTGAACATCGAACTGTGCGTGCCGATGGTGCGCTACTTCGTCGCCGCCGGCATCTACGACGAGGCCTATCACGACCTGTGGGTGGAGCAGGGCTTCGGCACGGAACTCGACATCGTCCTCAACAAAAGGAGCCTCGCAGCATGAACAGCGCACGCCTGAACACCATCGACGAGGTCATCGCCTCCATGCCCCAGCGCTTCCAGCCGGAAGCGAGCCGCAAGCTGCAAGCCGATTTCCAGTGGCAGATCAGCGGCCCCGGCGGGCGCAACTTCTGCCTGCGCGTCAACGACGGCAGCCTGCAGGTCGTCGATGGCCTGGTGCCCGAACCGAGCGTCACCTTCTCGACCGACGACGTCACCTACCTGCGCCTGGTGAATGGCGACATCAAGGGCATGACCGCGATCCTGACCCGCAAGCTGACCATGCGCGGCAGTATCTACCTGGCCAGCAAGATGGACGTCATCTTCAAATAAGCCCCATTGCACGACAAGGAACACGATGCGTTTACGACATTTGCTGTACATGAGCGGCTCGGCGGCGCTGGTGCTGGTCGGCGCCGGCCATCTGGCCACCGCGCTGCTGGCGCCGGTCACCCCGGCCCAGCAGGCCATGATCGATTCGATGAAGGGTTTTGCCATCGCCATGCCGGGCACGGTGGCGAACCTGTACCAGTTCCACCAGGGCTTTTCGATCATGATGGGCGTGCTCCTGATGAGCTATGGCGCGGTCACGATGCTGTTCGTGAAGGCGGCCTCGATGGCGGCGGCGCTGCGCACCCCGGTGCTCGGCTTTAACATCCTGGTGGCGCTGGTGTCCCTGCTGTTGTCGATCCAGTTCTTCTTCGTGGTGCCGGTCGCGCTCACCGGCCTGGCCTGCGCCTGCTACGCGCTGGCCTGGCTGCTCGGCCTGGGTGCGCCCAAGGTGGTGCATCCATGAGCCACGCCGCCCATTGCGTCAGCCTCAGCGGCGTAAACAAGACCTATTACCTCGATACCGTGGGCGTGCCGGCGCTGCAGGACATCCACCTCGAGATCCGCCCCAACCGGTTTACCGTGCTGTCGGGCGCCTCGGGCAGCGGCAAGACCACCTTGCTGAACCTGATCGGCTGCATCGACCGTCCCGACAGCGGCGACATCGTCGTCGCCGGCGAGAGGGTAGCTGCGATGGACGACAACGCCCTGTCCGACTTCCGTGCGCGCCACATCGGCTTCGTGTTCCAGAACTTCAACCTGCTGCCGGTGCTGTCGGCCTATGAAAACGTCGAGTATCCGCTGCTGTTGACGGGCATGTCCGCAGCGCGCCGGCGCGAACGCGTGCGCAGCCTGCTCGACGCGGTCGGCCTGTCCGAACGCGGCAACAACCTGCCGGGCCAGCTCTCCGGCGGCCAGCGCCAGCGCGTCGCCATCGCACGGGCCCTGGCTGCCTCGCCCAAGCTGGTGCTGGCCGACGAGCCCACCGCTAACCTCGACAGCAACACCGGCGCCGCCATCATCGCCCTGATGCGCAGCATGCAGCGCGAGCACGCGGTGTCGTTCGTCTTTTCCTCCCACGATCCGCAGGTGCTGGCCGAAGCCGACGACGTCGTCACCATCCGCGACGGCCGCATCGCCGCGGTCGAACGGCTGGCCCTGAAAGGCGTCGCATGAAGACCCTGATCCTCGCCCTGCGCAACCTGATGCGCAACCGCCGCCGTTCTCTCACGACCTTGCTGGCCATGACCATCGGCGCCTGCGCCGTGCTGCTGTTCGGCGGCTACAGCACCAACATCAACTACGGCCTGCAGACGGATTACGTGCAGCGCAGCGGCCACCTGCAGATCCAGCACAAGGATTATTTTGTGTACGGCACCGGCAACCCGGCCGCCTATGGCATCGAGAACTACCAGCAGGTGATGGATGTGGTGCGGCGCGACCCGGTGCTCGCGCCCATGATCGAGGTGGTCACGCCGACCCTGCAGCTGGGCGGCATCGCAGGCAATTTCGCGGCGGGCGTGTCGCGCACCGTGCTGGGCGCCGGCGTGGTCGTCGACGACCAGAACCGCATGCGCGGGTGGAACGACTATGCGCTCGACTTCCGGCGCGAGCCGCTCGGCCTGACCGGTACCAGTCCTGAGGCGGCCGTCATCGGCACGGGCGTGGCGCGGGTACTGCAGCTGTGCGAGCCGCTGAAGGTCGGCCGCTGCGAGCAGACGGGCCAGACTCGTCCAGCCGCCGCGGCCGGGACGCCTTCCGACACCCCGTCCGACATCGCATCGCTGGCGGCACTGGAAGGGCCGGCGCCGAAGGCCGAGGGGCAGGCCCGCATCGAACTGCTGGCGGCGAACGCGCATGGTGCGCCCAACGTCGCCGCGCTGCAGGTGGTCAAAGCCGAAGACCAGGGCATCAAGGAACTCGACGACGTCCATGTCGCGCTGCACCTGGAGCAGGCCCAGCGCCTCGTGTACGGCAACGAGACCCCGCGTGCCACCGCCGTCATGGTGCAGCTCAAGCACACCAGCCAGATGCCGGCGGCCCAGGCACGCCTGCGCGAACTGCTGGAGACACACTTCAAGGGCCGCAATCTCGACATCCTGGAATTTGCCACCCTGAACCCCTTCTATGGCCAGGCCACCGACATGTTCGCCGCCATCTTCGGCTTCATCTCGCTGCTGATCGGCGCCATTGTCCTGTTCACCGTCGGCAACACGATGAGCATGGCGGTGGTCGAGCGGACCGTGGAAATCGGCACCCTGCGCGCCATCGGCCTGCGCCACAGCGGCATCCGTCGCCTGTTCGTGTGCGAAGGCGTGCTGCTCGGCTCGATCGGCGCCCTGGTCGGCGTGGTCGCGGCCCCTGGGCGCGGCCTGGCTGATCAACCACAGCGGCTTTACCCGGACGCCGCCGGGACGGGTCGAACCGATGCCGCTGCAACTGAGCGTCTGGGGCGAAACGCCGATGATCATCGGCACCGGCATCGGCCTGATGCTGGTGGCCACCCTGTCCGCCTGGCTGCCCGCGCACCGCGCTTCGCGCCTGAACATCGTCGACGCCCTGCGTCATGTTTGAGAAAGTCCCCGCATGAACTTGCCTACTCTGTTCACGGTGGCCGCCCTCCTGGGCGGCGCCGCCCTCACCGTCGCAGCCGCCGAAACGCCGTCTGCCCAGGCGATCCTGGCGGCCAGCGACAAGATCCGCAACCCGGAAAAATCGTTCAGCATGAACGCCACGCTGATCGAATACCGCGCCGGCAAGCAGACCGACAGCAATGTGCTGGCGGTGTATTCGAAGGCTGACCCGGCGAGCGGGCAGTTCAATAACCTGATCCGCTTCGTCACGCCGGCGCGCGATGCCAACAAGCTGATGCTCAAGAACGGCAACGATCTGTGGTTCTTCGACCCGTCCACCAGCGCCAGCGTACGCATCTCGCCGCAGCAGCGCCTGCTGGGCCAGGCGGCGAACGGCGACGTCGTCACGGTCAACCTGTCGAAGGATTACCAGGCGACGCTGGCCGGCGAAGAAGAAGTGGCCGACGGCGAAAAGAAGCCCCGTGCCAGCTACAAGCTGGACTTGCGCGCCGCCGCCCCGGACGTCACCTATGAACGCATCGAGATGTGGGTCGACAAGGCCAGCAGCCGGCCGATCAAGGCACGCTTCTATACGGCGAGTGGACGCCTGCTGAAAACCGCCTATTACCGCCACTACAAGGCCCAGCTGGGCCAGGAACGCCCGACCGAGACCGTCATCATCGACGGCCTCGATCCGGGCTGGGTGACAGTGATGCGCTTTGCCGACTATGCCTGGCGCGACATTCCCGACAGCTGGCTGCAGCGCGATTACCTGCCGCGCTTCCGGCCATAAGCCGCGATGAAACTGGTTTTCATGATGGCGGCCGCGCTGCTGGCCGGGCCGGCACATGCCGGTGCGCCGCCCGACACGCGCGATGACACCGACCTGGCGGCGCTGGCGCTGGCCGACGCCGCGCCCGATGAAAAAGGGCAAGGCCGGCGACTGGCAGGTCGCGCTGGAAGCTGCAGGGGTAGTTGCCGAACCCCGCGACGGCAGCGGCAGCTACAGCGACCGCCGCGCCACCGTCGACCTGCGCTTCGACAAGGTGGTGGCACCGGGCTGGCGCGTCGTCCTTGCCAACCGCCTCGACGTCTTCGGGCGCCGCACCGAGGCCGGGCACCACGCGGTCAATACGCTCAAGGAAGCCAGTATCAGCTGGCAGAACACACCCAACACCATCGTCGACCTTGGCCGCATCAACGTGCGCCAGGGCGTGGCCACCGGCTACAACCCGACCGATTATTTCAAGCGCAACGCGGTGCGCGCGATCACCTCGGCCGATCCCGACACGGTGCGCAAGAACCGGCTTGGCACGGTGATGCTGCGCGGGCAGGTATTGTGGGACAGCGGATCGCTGTCGGCCCTGTATTCGCCCAAGCTTGGCGACCGTCCCAGCGGCGCCCCATTCGCCTTCGACGCCGGCGCCACCAATGGCAGCGAACGCTGGCTGGTGAGCGCGAGCCAGAAGTTCGGAGCGCGCATCACGCCGCAATGGCTGCTGTTCAAGGAAGAGGGACGATCGCCGCAACTGGGCATGAATCTCAGTGCGCTGCTGAGCGACGCGGCCGTGCTCAATCTCGAATGGTCGGGCGGGCGCGCGCCGACCTGGGAAGCGGAGCTGTTCGGCGTGGCCGGACCCGCCCGCTACGCCAACAAGGCCGCTGCCGGCGTGACCTACACGACGCGCAGCAAGCTCTCGCTCACGCTGGAAGCCGAATACAACGGCTGGGCGCCCGACCGCGCGGGCTGGGACGCGCTGCGCGCCGGGTCCCTCGTCGACTACAGCCGCTACCGCACCCTGATGCGCGACCGGCTGGACCTGCCTACCCGGCGTGCGCTGTTCTTTTACGGTAGCTGGCAGGACGCCGGGCTCAGGCACCTCGACCTGACGCTGATGCGCCGCCATAACCTCGACGACCGCAGCGGCCTGGCCTGGCTGGAAGGGCGCTACCACTGGACGCACGCCGACCTGGCCCTGCAGTTCCAGTACAACGGCGGCCGTGAGCGCAGCGAATACGGCGTGCTGCCGGATCGGCGCCGCTGGCAGCTGGTGTCGACCTTTTTACTTCTGACGCGCTGGCGCGGCGCCTACCACTTGCAGCCGCTGTCCTTCTTGTCCGCCGGGATCAGGAGCGGGCCGAGCAAGCCGCCCGGCAGGCCATCCTTGCACAGGGGGCGCTTGGCCGCGCCGATCGCGCGCGCTGCCCGGCTTTCCGTCTCCAGCGGCTTTTTCCGGGAACTGGCCGATGGCCGTGCCTTCCTTGGCGGGATCTTTCATGTTGGCCAGCGAGCGTGCCATCTTGCGCGCCGCGTCGGGGTCGAAACGCGGCACATCGGTTGGCGCCTCGGTTGGCGATTCGGGAGCCTGCCGCACCGTGAACGCATCGGGCTGCGCCGGCGTAGGTACGGGATCGACCGCGATCACGGGACGCGGCCGTTGCGGCTGCGTACGCCGCGCTGAAGACGGAGCCGGCCGCGGGGCGGCGCTGCCTCGACCTGTGGCGCAGGCAGCGGCTGGGGAGGCGGCCGCAGGCGCACCGCGAGCGGACGCGCCGGCGCCGCGGGTTCGCCAGGTGGCGCGCTGCGCTGCAGGTTCAGCACGAGCAGGTGCAGCGCCAGCGAGACCGCGATCCCGGCCGCGATGCGTCGGTTCGACCAGTTGCTTTGTTCTTCGGGCGCGATGCCACTCCCTGCTGCCAGTTTCACAATGCTTTCATCCCCGACGTAAGAAAATTCCACAAAATGAAAACCCGACCTTGACCGGATGAGTCCCAGCCGCTATGATGCGTGTCTTCGGAGTGTAGCGCAGCCCGGTAGCGCACCTGGTTTGGGACCAGGGGGTCCAAGGTTCGAATCCTTGTACTCCGACCAGTATTAAGAGAAAAGCCGACAGCGAAAGTTGTCGGCTTTTTTCGTTTTCGCCTTTTTTTTCATGGACATTGCCGGTACGTAGGGTGGGCTCCGCCCACGCGGTGATCGTTATCGTCAAGATCATCGATCGCCGCGTTGGAACCGTTGGCGATCACCGCGTAGGCGGGGAACCCGCCTGCCCTACGATGCCGGTTCAACCCGCCCGTTTCGCCGCCAGCGCATTCCCCGCGCGGCTGGAACCCTTGCGTCCCAATACGCCTGAAATGAACTGGCCGGCATCGACCACCTGGTCGAGGTCGATTCCCGTCTCGATCCCGAGGCCATTCAACAGGTAGATCACGTCTTCGGTGGCGACGTTGCCGGTGGCGCCTTTCGCGTAGGGGCAACCGCCCAGGCCGGACACCGACGAGTGGAAGATCTGCACGCCCACTTCCAGGCTGGCGTAGATGTTCGCCAGCGCCTGGCCATAGGTGTCGTGGAAGTGGCCGGACAACTGCTGCAGCGGGAATTCACGGCTTGCCGCCAGCATCACTTCCTGCGTCTTGCGCGCGGTCGACACGCCGATGGTGTCGGCGATGTCGATCTCGTCGCAACCGAGGTCGCGCATGCGGCGCACCACGTCCGCCACGGATGCCAGGGGCACCTCGCCCTGGTAGGGGCAACCGAAGGCCGTGCTGATGCTGCCGCGCAGGCGCATGCCGTTCGCTTTCGCCGCCTTTGCCACCGGCTCGAAGCGGGCAATGGATTCGGCGATCGAGCAGTTGATGTTCTTTTGCGAGAAGGCTTCGGAGGCCGAGCCGAAGATCACGACTTCGTCGGCCCGGCTTGCCAGCGCCGCCTCGAAACCCTGCATGTTTGGGGTCAGCGCCGAATAGATCGTGCCGGGCTTGCGGGCGATCCCGGCCATCACCTCGGTGCTCGTTGCCATCTGCGGCACCCATTTCGGCGACACGAAGGAGGCGGCCTCGATATTGACGAAGCCGGCACGCGTGAGGCGGTCGACCAGTTCGATCTTGACCTGGGCGCTGATGGTGTCCTTCTCGTTCTGCAGGCCGTCGCGCGGACCGACTTCGACGATCTTGACCTTCTTCGGCAGGGTGGCTTGGCTGTTCATGTCGACTCCTCGGTATCGTTCAGTATCTGCTTAATATCCCAGTGCGCGGTCGACGATGTCCGCGACCGGCCGGCCCGCTTCGAACGCGGCGATTTTATCCACGATCTGCAGCACCGCTTCCTCGCGCAGCGTGACGGCGGAGATGTGCGGCGTGATCGTGATGCGCGGCTCGTCCCAGAACGGGTGCTGGGCCGGCAGCGGCTCGTTGCGGAACACGTCCAGCGTGGCGCCGGCGATGTGTTTCGCGCGGATCAGGGCCAGCAGGTCCGGCTCGGCCACCTGGGCGCCGCGCGCGACGTTGATCAGATACGCCCCCTGCGGCAGCGTTGCCAGGCGACGGCGGTCGAGCAGGTTGTTCGTTTCGCTCGTCAAGGGCAGCAGCGACACCAGCACCCGGGTGCCACGCAGGAAGTCGTCGAGCGCATCCAGGCCGGCATAGCAGGCGACTCCCGTCACTTCCTTGGGCGTGCGGCTCCAGACGCGCACCGGAAAACCAAAGGCGCGCAGCGCCTCCACCACCGGCAGGCCCAGTTTGCCGATGCCCATGACGCCCACCGTAAAATCTTCTTTGCGGTACACCGGCAGCGGCGACCACAGGCCGTGGCGGCGCTGCTCCTCGTATTCGTCGAAGCGGCGGAAGTAGCGCAGCAGTGCCCAGGTGACGTATTCCGCCATCTGCATCGCCATGCCGGCGTCGCCCAGGCGCACGATCGGCACGGCGGGCAGGGCGTCGCCGAATTTCAGCACCGCGTCCGCTCCCGCGCCCATCAGGAAGATCGCCTTCAGTCCTGCCAGCTGCGGCAGCAGGTTGGGCGAGGGGCTCCACAGCACGGCGTAATCGCAGGCGCCGAGCGTATCGCCTTCCTGCCAGCCGACGGTCTCGGCGCCGGGCAGGGCGCGCGCGAAATCCTCGGCCCAGGGACCGATCTGCCCATCACCACGGTACAGCAGGACGCGCATCAGGCAGCCTTGAAGGCCAGCAGCGGCGCGCCGTCGGCTACCTGGTCGCCCACCGCGTACAGCACCTCTTCCACCAGGCCGTCCCCAGGCGCGGCAATGGTGTGCTCCATCTTCATCGCTTCCATGATGACCAGCGGCGTACCCTTCTTGACTTCCTGGCCCGCCGCCACCATCACGGCGACGACCTTGCCCGGCATCGGCGCGGTCAGGCGGCCGCCGGCGGCCTCTGCCTCGCCGGCATGGGCCATCGGGTCGTTATAGGCAAGCGCGACATGCTCGCCCCCCGTGAATACATGGAACAAATCGCCGTCGCGGCGCACGGTGCCGTGCATGGATTGCTCGCCCAGGCGGATCGACAGCATGCTGCCCTCGCGGCCGTTGACCGTCAAGGGCTGCTTTCTGCCGTCGATGTCGAGCTCCCAGCCCTGCGGATGATAGGTCACGCCGACCTGGTAGGCGCCGCCTTCGAGGCTGGCAGCATGCTCGTCGGCGAAGGACAACTGGCGGCGGTAGTCGCCGTTCAGGCGCCAGCCTTGCGCCTGGCCCCACGGGTCGGCGGCATGGTTCGATGCGCGGCTCGAGCGCGCCTTTTCGGCCTCGATCAGCGCCACGGCGGCCAGGGCCAGCGCGCCGTGTGGCGCCGCTTTCGATGGCGGGAACAGGGTGGCGCCATTACGCTCGATCAGGCCGGTGTCCAGATCGGCCGTCGAGAAGGCCTCGCCTTCGACCAGGCGCTTCAGGAAGGCGATATTGGTGGCCAGGCCCACGATCTGGAATTCGGCGAGCGCCTGCGACAGCCGCGCCAGCGCTTGCGTGCGGTCGGCGCCCCAGACGATCAGTTTCGCAATCATCGGGTCGTAGAACGGAGAGATCGCATCGCCTTCGCGCACGCCCGAATCGATGCGCACGGCAGCCGGCGCCACGCCCGCCACGCCGCCCAGCTCGAAACTCACGGCGTTCGGCGTGTCCATGTGGCGCAGCGTGCCGATCGATGGAAGAAAACCTTTTTCCGGATTCTCGGCGTAGATGCGCGCCTCGATCGCATGGCCGTGGATGCCCAGTTCATGCTGCTTTTTCGGCAGCGGCTGGCCCGCGGCCACGCGCAGCTGCCATTCGACCAGATCGGTACCCGTGATCATTTCCGTCACCGGATGCTCGACCTGCAGGCGCGTGTTCATCTCCATGAAGTAGAACGAACCGTCCTGGTTGGCGATGAACTCCACCGTGCCGGCGCCGACATAGCCGACGGCGCGCGCCGCGGCCACGGCCGCTTCGCCCATCGCCGCGCGGCGGTCCTGCGCCATGCTAGGGGCCGGTGCTTCTTCCAGCACCTTCTGGTGACGGCGCTGCACCGAGCAGTCGCGCTCGTGCAGGTAGACGCAGTTGCCCGGGTGTCGGCAAACACCGGATTTCGATGTGGCGCGGGCGGATCAGGTATTTTTCGACCAGCACCTTGTCGTCGCCGAAGGAGCTGATCGCTTCGCGCTTGCAGGAGGCCAGCGCGGCGACGAAGTCCTCGCTGCGCTCGACCACGCGCATGCCCTTGCCGCCACCGCCGGCGCTGGCTTTGAGCAGCACCGGATAGCCGATGCGGTCGGCCTGGGCGTTAAGAAAAAGCGGATCCTGGTTGTCCCCGTGGTAGCCCGGCACCAGCGGCACGTTGGCGCCTTCCATCAGCTGCTTCGCCGCAGACTTCGAACCCATCGCGCGCATCGAGGAGCCCGGCGGGCCGATGAAGACGAGACCGGCGGCGGCAACGGCTTCCGCGAACTCGGCGTTCTCGGACAGGAAGCCGTAGCCCGGGTGGATCGCCTGGGCGCCGGTGGCTTTCGCTACTTCGATGATCTTCTCGCCGCGCAGGTAGCTTTCCTTGGCGGCGGCGGGGCCGATCAGCACGGCCTCATCGCAGACCGCAACGTGCTTCGATCCGGCGTCCGCTTCCGAATACACGGCGACGGTACGGATGCCCATGCGGCGCGCGGTGGCGGCGACACGGCAGGCGATTTCGCCACGGTTGGCGATCAGGATTTTGCTGAACATGCGTTGGTCTCGCTTTATCGTTTTTCGTGTTGGTGAAGAGGGGTTCAAGCGCTGCAAAGCGGCTCCGCAGCCGCTTTTGCTGGTCGCTCAGCAGCCGCAGGCTTCCTTCGGCGCCGACTCCAGCGTGGCCGAGCGGGTTTTCAGGCCCAGTTTCGCCAGCAGCGCGCGGTCGTCTTCCGCTTCCGGGTTGCCGGTGGTGAGCAGCTTGTCGCCATAGAAGATGGAATTGGCGCCTGCCATGAAGCACATCGCCTGCACCGCTTCGCCCAGCTGGCGGCGGCCGGCCGACAGGCGTACGCGCGCCTGCGGCATGGTGATGCGCGCCACGGCAATGGTACGCACGAATTCGAGCGGATCGAGCGGGTCGAGCCCGTGCAGCGGCGTGCCTTCGACCTGCACCAGGTGGTTCACGGGGACGGACTCGGATACGGGTTCAGGTTGGCCAGCTGGACCGGGAGGCCGGCGCGCTGCTCGCGCGTTTCTCCCATGCCGACGATGCCGCCGCAGCAGACCTTCAGGCCGGCCTGGCGCACGCGGCCCAGGGTATCGAGACGGTCCTGGTATTCGCGCGTCGAAATGACGTTGTTGTAGAAGTCCGGCGCGGTGTCGATGTTGTGGTTGTAGTAGTCCAGGCCCGCGTTTTTCAGCTGTTCGGCTTGTCCCTCTTCCAGCATGCCGAGGGTGGCGCAGGTTTCCATGCCGAGCGCTTTCACTTCGCGCACCATTTCCTCGACCTTGGCCATGTCGCGCTCCTTCGGGCTGCGCCAGGCGGCGCCCATGCAGAAGCGGGTGGCGCCGCTGGCTTTCGCCTGGCGCGCGGCGTCGAGCACGGTGTCGATGTCGAGGATTTTCTTGGCTTCGACGCCGGTGTCGTAGCGCGCTGCCTGCGGGCAGTAGCTGCAGTCTTCCTCGCAGCCGCCGGTTTTAATCGACAGCAGGGTCGCCAGTTCGACGTCGCCGTCGGGGAAGTGGGCGCGGTGCGCCTGCTGGGCGCGGAACATCAGTTCGTTGAACGGCAGTTCGAACAGGGCCATCACGTCGGCCAGCGGCCAGGTGGCGTTCGGACGCTCGGTGATCGGCGCGGTCGGGCGGTGCAGGGCGATGGTCTGGGGTGCGTTCATGAGGTCATTCCTTGGTAACGGGACCGCGCGTCGACGGCCAGCCCGGCAGTCCCGCGAGATCGATGAATCGGGCCGCGTTGGCGGCGCTAGCTTGTTCGAGGCGCGGCACGACTCCCAGCAGCGGGGCCGGGATTCGGGCAGACAGCGCCTCGATGTTCTCGTCGAAAAAGCGCATGTCGGGGTCGGCGGCATTGGCGACCCAGCCGGCCAGCACCAGGCCGCGCGCGACGATCGCCTCGACCGTGAGCAGCGCATGGCTGATGCAACCCAGGCGCATGCCGACGACCAGGATGACCGGCAAATTCAGCTGCGCGGCCAGGTCGGCGCTGTCGAAATCGTCGTTGAAGGGCACGCGGAAGCCGCCCACGCCTTCGACCACGACCGCGTCGGACGCGGCCAGGATCTCGGCATAGGCCGCGATGATCGGCACGGCGGTAATCGTCACGCCTTCGAGGGCGGCCGCGATATGGGGCGCGGCCGGCTCGCGCAGCATGAAGGGCGTCGTGATATTGGGCGGCAGGTGCACGTTACCGGCGGCCGCGAGCATGTCGGCGTCCTCGTTGTGGAGTTCACCGTCGCGCAGTTCGGCACCGGCGGCAACCGGCTTCATGCCGCAGGCACGGCGGCCGCGCTCGACCAGTTTATGCAGGATCGCGCTCGAGACCAGGGTCTTGCCGATCTCGGTATCGGTGCCGGTGACGAAACAGCAAAAGCGCGATGGCAGGCCTTCGGCGGCGAGCGCTGGTACCAGGACGGGACCGCCGTCACCGCCGGTTTCGTTTGCGCGAGCGGCAGCGCGGCCGTCTCGACCGGTTCCTGGGGTTCGTTCAAATTCTTCATCACGCTCCTTCCAGTTCGTTCAATGCGCCGGCCAGGCGCGCGACCTCGTCGTGGGTGTGCACGGCCGACAGCGTCACGCGCAGGCGTGCCGTATTGGCAGGCACCGTCGGCGGCCGGATCGCCGGCACCCACAGGCCGCGTCCGTACAGCGCGGCCGCCACCCGCAGGGCCTCGTCGTTGGCGCCGATGATGACCGGCTGGATCGCAGTGTTCGATGCCGGCCGCTGCCAGCGCCGCAGCGCCAGTTCGTTGCCGAGCTGCTCGACCAGCGAAGCCAGGTGCGCGCGCAATGCTGCACCCTCGTCGCTGGTGATGATGTCCAGGCTGGTGAGCAGCGCGTGCGCCAGCGCCGGCGGCGAGGCCGTCGTGTAGATGTAGGGGCGGGCGCGCTGCACCAGCAGTTCGATCACGCTCGCATGCGCGGCCACGAAGGCCCCGGACACGCCGGCGGCCTTGCCGAGGGTGCCCATGTAGACCAGCTGCGGCGAGCGCAGGCCGAGGTGTTCCAGCGCGCCGCGTCCCGGGCACCGAGCACGCCAAAGCCGTGGGCATCGTCCACCACCAGCCAGGCGCCGTAACGTTCGCACAGCGCCAGCAATTCGCGCAGGGGCGCCAGGTTGCCGTCCATGCTGAAGACGGAATCGGTGGCGACGATTTTTGTCGTGGCGCTGCTGGCGGCCAGCTGCGCCGCCAGGGCCGCGACGTCGCCATGGGGATAGATCGAGACTTGCGCACGTGCCAGGCGCGCACCGTCGATCAGCGAGGCGTGATTCAGCGCCTCCGAAAAAATGGTGGCATCGGCATCGGCACCGAGCGCGGTCAGCATCGCCAGGTTCGCCATGTAGCCGGTGCTGAAATAGAGCGCGCGGGCGTCCTCGATATGCGGGCTGGCCAGTTCGGCCAGGCGTTCCTCGAGGATGGCATGGGCGCGGCTATGGCCGCTGATGAGGTGCGAGGCGCCGCTGCCGGCGCCATACAGCTGGGCGCCTTCGCGCAGCGCTTCGGTCACGCGCGGATGCGCGGCCAGGCCCGGTAGTCGTTGCTGCAGAAGGCCAGCACGGCGCGCCCGTCGACCACCTGCAGCGGCGCGCAGCGGTGTCGGCCACCCGGCGCCTGCGCGTCAGGCTCTGCGCTTCCAGGTCCGCCAGCTTGCGCTGGACGCTGTCGATGAGGTTCATGGCCGGGCCCGCGCTCACTTTGCCATCACCGCGTCGAACACCGACTTGACGCGCACGCCGACCAGGTCGATTTCCTCTTCGCCGAGGATATAGGGCGGCATCAGGTAGACGGTGCGTCCGATCGGGCGCAGCAGCAGTTCGTTGTCCAGCGCCGCCGTGAAGAAGCGGCGCGCAAACGTGGCCGCGCGCGTGCTATCGGCCTCGATTGCGTCGAACGCGAAGATCATGCCGCGCTGGCGAAAGTGGTGCGCCGCCTCGTGCTCGGCCAGGGGCGCAAGCGCGATGGTGAGCTTGGTCGCCAGTTCGCGGTTGCGTGTGAGGACGTCGTCGTCGCGGAAGATCTGCAGCGTCGCCAGCGCGGCGCGGCAGGCCAGCGCGTTGCCGGTGTAGGAGTGCGAATGGAGGAAGCCGCGCGTGATGTCTTCGCTATAGAAGGCCTGGTAGATCTCGTCGGTGGTCAGTACCAGCGACAAGGGCAGGTAGCCGCCACTGATGCCTTTCGACAGGCACAGGAAGTCCGGCCAGATCGCCGCCTGCTCGCAGGCGAAGAAGGTGCCGGTACGGCCGCAGCCCACCGCGATTTCGTCGGCGATCAGGTGCACGTGGTGCTTGTCGCACAGCTCGCGCAGCAGTTCCAGGTACAAGGGGTCGTACATCGCCATGCCGGTCGCGCACTGCACCAGCGGCTCGACGATCATTGCCGCGATCTTGCTGCCGCGCTCCTCGAACAGGCGCTCGACATCCTTCAGTGCGCGGCGTGCCACGTCCTGGCTCGATTCGCCTTCAACGGCGTTGCGCGCGTCCGGGGACGCCACCACGTGCGAGGCGCGCAGCAGCGGGCCGTAGGCGTCCTTGAACAGCGGGACGTCGGTGACGGACAGGGCGCCGATGGTCTCGCCGTGGTAGCTGCCCTGCAGGCAGACGAATTCCTGCTTGTCGGGGTAGCCGGCGTTGCGCCAGGTATGAAAGCTCATCTTCATCGCGATCTCGACCGCCGAGGCGCCGTCGGAGGCGTAGAAGGCATGGCCGAGCGCATGCCCGGTGAGGGCGGCCAGCTGCTCCGACAGCTCGACCACCGGCTCGTGGGTAAAGCCGGCCAGCATCGCGTGCTCGAGTTTATCGAGCTGGTCTTTCAGGGCCGCGTTGATGCGCGGGTTGGCGTGGCCGAACAAATTCACCCACCACGAGCTGATGCCGTCGAGGTAGCGCCCGCCCTCGTGGTCGTATAGCCACGCGCCCTTGGCATGGCTGACCGCGATCAGCGGCACCTCTTCGTGGTGCTGCATTTGCGTGCACGGGTGCCAGACGCTGCGCAGGCTGCGGGCAATCCAGTCGGAGGAGGTCTGTTGCTTCAAAATGAATCCAATACTTCGTCAGTTCAGCCAGGACGGCTTGCGCTTGTCCAGGAAGGAGGCCACGCCCTCGCGTCCTTCGCTCGACGCGCGGATCGCCGCGATGCGCGCGGCCGTGTCCTGCAGCAGCGCATCGGTGACCGGCAGGTTCACCACTTCGCGCACCAGCTTTTTTGCTTCCACCACGGCGTTCGGGCTGTTCGTCACCAGCGCTTTCACGAGGGCGGCGACGGTCGTGTCGAGCGCATCCGGTTCCACCACCTCGTGCGCGAACCCCATGCGCGCAGCGCTTGCAGCGTCGAAACGCTCGGCCGTCAGGAAGTAGCGGCGCGCGGCCTGCTCGCCCATCGCCTTGATCACGTACGGCGAAATCGTCGCCGGGATCAGGCCCAGCTTGACTTCGGACAGGCAGAAGTTTACTCCAACGGCGGCCACCACGATGTCGCAGGCCGCCACCAGGCCCATGCCGCCGGCGTAGCAGTCGCCCTGCACCTTGGCCACCGTGGGTTTGGGGCACAGGTAAATCGTGCGCAGCATGTCGGCCAGGCGCGCGGCGTCGGCCAGGTTTTCCTCGTGCGAATAGCCGGCCATCTTCTTCATCCAGTTCAGGTCGGCGCCGGCGCAAAAGGCCGGGCCGTTCGCGGCCAGGACGATGGCGCGCACCAACTCATTCCTGCCGAGTTCGTCGAAGGCCAGTGCCAGCTCGGCGATGGCGGTCTCGTTGAAGGCGTTGCGCAGCTCCGGGCGGTTCAGGGTGACAGTCGCCACCTTGTCGGTGATCGCGATGGTGAGGGTCTGGTAATCCATGCTCATTGTTCTCTCGTCCTTACATCCGGAACACGCCGAACTTGGTCTCTTCGATCGGCGCGTTCAGCGCCGCCGAGAGACCCAGTCCCAGCACCATGCGGGTGTCGGCCGGATCGATCACGCCGTCGTCCCACAGGCGCGCGCTGGCGTAATAGGGGTGGCCCTGGTGCTCGTACTGTTCCTTGATCGGCTGCTTGAAGGCGGCTTCTTCTTCAGCGCTCCATTGGCCGCCCTTGCCCTCGATGCCGTCGCGTTTCACGGTGGCCAGCACCGATGCCGCCTGGTCGCCGCCCATCACGGAAATGCGCGCGTTCGGCCACATCCACAGGAAGCGCGGCGAGAAGGCGCGGCCGCACATGCCGTAGTTACCGGCACCAAACGAGCCGCCGATGATGACGGTGAACTTCGGCACCGAGGCGGTAGCGACAGCGGTCACCATCTTGGCGCCGTTGCGGGCGATGCCCTCGTTTTCGTACTTGCGGCCGACCATGAAACCGGTGATGTTCTGCAGGAAGACCAATGGAATCTTGCGCTGGCAGCACAGCTCGATGAAGTGGGTGCCCTTCAAGGCCGATTCGGAGAACAGGATGCCGTTGTTGGCGATGATGCCGACCTTGACGCCATAGATGTGGGCGAAGCCGCATACCAGGGTGGTGCCGTATCTCGCCTTGAATTCGTCGAATTCGCTGCCGTCGACCACGCGCGCGATGACTTCGCGCACATCGAAGGGTTTGCGGGTATCGACGGGAATGACGCCATACAGCTCTTGCGGCGGGTATGCCGGCTCCACGCTTTCGCGGGTCGCGCCCTGCACCAGTTTGGTGCGGTTCAGGTTCGAGACGATGGTACGGGCCAGCGACAGCGCGTGCAGGTCGTTCTGGGCCAGGTGGTCGACCACGCCGGACAGGCGGGTGTGGACGTCGCCGCCGCCCAGGTCTTCGGCGCTGACGACTTCGCCGGTCGCCGCTTTCACCAAGGGAGGGCCGCCGAGGAAAATCGTGCCTTGCTCCTTGACGATGATCGACTCGTCGCTCATGGCGGGAACATAGGCGCCGCCGGCCGTGCAGGAACCCATGACGACGGCGATCTGCGGGATGCCTTTTGCCGAGAGATTGGCCTGGTTATAGAAAATGCGGCCGAAATGGTCGCGGTCCGGGAAGACGTCATCCTGGTTCGGCAGGTTGGCGCCGCCCGAGTCGACGAGATAAATGCAGGGCAGGTTGTTCTGCTCGGCGATTTCCTGGGCACGCAGGTGTTTTTTGACCGTCATCGGGTAATAGGTGCCGCCCTTGACGGTGGCGTCGTTACAGACGATCACGCATTCCTGGCCGGCGACGCGGCCGATGCCGGTGATGATGCCGGCCGCTGGCGCCGCATTGTCGTACATGTCGTAGGCGGCCAGCTGCGAAAACTCGAGGAAGGGCGTACCCGGATCGAGCAGCATCTGCACGCGGTCGCGCGGCAGCAGCTTGCCGCGGGCGACGTGCTTGGCGCGCGCCGCTTCGCCGCCGCCTTCGGCGATTGCCGCCACTTTCGCACGTAGATCGTCGACGATGGCCTGCATGGCCGTCGCGTTCGCTTTGAAGTCTTCACTGCGCGGGTTGAGTTTGCTCTCGATGTGGGGCATTGCCGTCCTCTGTGTATGCGTACTCGGGTCTTGCTCGGGTTTTTATTCGGGGAAAGTGCCGTCCAGATAAAACCAGCGCGGCGTACCGCCGAGAATCGGATCGGCTTCGCGCAGGAAGCGGCTTACTTCGTGCAGCCGGTGGGCACGACCACCCACTTTGAAGCGGGCGACAAATTCCACCGTAGCCCGATCGCTGTCTCGATCGCTATCTGGATGATCCGGCAATTCTGCTTTACGTTGACGTAAACGTAAAGCAGATTTTATCTCAAGGCCGAGCCAGCGCAGCTTCTCGTCCTGATCGAGGATCGCGTCTTGCGGCCTGGTGCTCGGGTGCCAGGTGGCGCGCAGGTAGGCTTCGTTGCGCTGGGTATAGGCGGTATAGCGCGAGCGCATCAGCGCTTCGGCCGTGGGCGGCAGCGCCGTGCCTGCGATATAGGGACCGCAGCAGGCGGCAAGCGAGGCGCCGCCGCAAGGGCAGGCGCCGGAGGTCTGTGGTGTCGGCATGACGCGCGCAGGAACAGCTGCAGCGTATGGGCGGCGTCGAGGTTGTCGTCCACCAGCAGCACCTTCAGCGGTTTGACGGCGGCGCCGTGGCCCGAGGTTTGCGCCACGATCAAAGGCAGTTCCTGGGTGTGGCGCGGCAGGCGCACGGTGAAGGTGCTGCCCTTGCCCAGGCCCGGACTGGTCGCCTCTACCTTACCGCCGTGCAGTTCGACCAGGCTCTTGGCCAGCGCCAGGCCCAGGCCCAGTCCGCCCTGCGAGCGGTCGGGGGTGCGCTCGGCCTGGGTGAACAGGTCGAACACATGGGGCAGCAGGCTGGCATCGATGCCGATGCCGTTGTCCTGGATGCGGATGTGCACGAACTTGTCGTCGCGTTCGACCGTCAGCACGATGCGCCCGCCGCGCGGCGTGTACTTGGCCGCATTGTTGAGCAGGTTGGCCACTACCTGCACGAGGCGGTTCGGGTCGCCCATCACCTCCACGCCGGCATCGGCGGGCGCGATCACGAGGGCGTGTTCGCGCGCCTCGACCAGGGGGCGCGACTGCTCGACGGCGCTGTGCACGATGGCCGCGATGTCGACAGGAACGTTTTCCAGCTGGATCAGGCCACGGGTGACGCGCGAAATGTCGAGCAGGTCGTCGACCAGCGAGGTCATGTGTTTCACCTGCCGGCTGATGACTTCGCTGGAGCGGCGCACCCGGTCCTCGCTGGCGATGCCGATCTTCAGCAGTTCGGCGGCCGAGGCGATCGGCGCCAGCGGGTTGCGCAGTTCGTGGGCCAGCATGGCGAGGAATTCGTCCTTGCGCAGGTCCTGTTCTTTCAACGAACTGTAGAGGCGCGCGTTTTCGAAACCGTTCGCGGCGATCGAGGCCAGTTGCACCAGGATCGCTTCGTCCTGTTCGGTGAACTCGCCCTCGATCTTGTCCGATGCCTGGATCAGGCCGATATTTTTCCCCGTGCGGTCGATCAGCGGCACGGCCAGCCAGCCGCGCATGGCGGGGTGCTCGCCGGCATGGGCACCGAAGCCGCGCCAGGCCGGATGGGCTTCCAGTTCCTGCTGGGTCAGGCGCATGGCGCGGTTGGTGCGGCAGACCTCGGCATAGATGCCGGTGCCCTCGGTCGGCGCCCGATAGCCGCGGTAACTTGCATACTTGTCGGACAGCGAGACCGCGTTGATTGCCTGCGTCCGGTTGTCGCCCTCGGTCAGCGAGACCACCGCCTGGTGCACGCGCAGGATGGCGCGCACTTCCTCGACGAGGCCGTCGGCAATTTCCGTGCTCGACAGGGCGCTGCCCAGGGTGCGCGAGGCTTGCGCCACCTTGGCCAGCAGGGCCGAATGGTGCTGCTCGCGGCCAAGCCGCTCGGCCAGCTCGGCCTGGGCCATGACCATCTCGTGGATGTCCTTGTTGGCACCGATCCATTCGCGCACGCTGCCGTCGGTGTCGATGATCGGGATGCCCTTCACGGCGGTCCAGCGGTAGCTGCCGTCGGGCTGGCGCAGGCGGTATTCGGTCTCGAAGACGTCGCGCCGCGCGACGCAGTGGAGCCAGATGCGGCGGGTCTGTTCACGGTCGTCCGGATGCAGCGCGTCCAGCCAGCCGTACTCTTTCCACTCGTCGTAGGTCTGGCCGGTAAGGGCCCGCCACGTGGGCGAATCCTCGAGCACGCGGCCGTCCGCGGTAGTGGTCCAGACGGTCTGGGAAGTGGCCATCACGAGCGAGCGGAAACGCTCTTCGCGGATGCGCAGCGCCTGCTCGGCCTTGACGCGGTCGGTGATGTCCTCATGCATCAGCAAGACTTCGAGGATGCGCCCTGCGCTGTCCTTGATCGGGTGGGCACGCGCCGTCACCCAGCGCGCCCGCCCGCTGCCGCCAAGGGCGACGACGTCGTAGTGGTTCGCCGGGATGACGACCGATTCCCCGGCCATTGCCCGTTTCAGGTAGTCGGCGACCCCGTTGTCCAGCAACTGGGGATCGGTCAGGACGTTGTAGTCGGCGCTGTGGACGAGGTGCCAGAGTGCCGAGTCCCTGGGGATCTGCCACAGCTCTTCCCAGGCGCGGTTGACACGCAGGGTACGGCCATCGGGTGCCAGGATCTGGAAGCTGGTGGGCGCCTGCTCGAACAATTCCCGGAAGCGGGTGTCGGAACTGGGTTGCTGGTCGAGACCGGAGGGTGGCAGCGGAAGGTCGAGCGACATGTCGGGATCGTGTGGGCCGGGACCGTACGGAACAATAGGGTAGATGAACAGGATTGCTGCGGCTGAGCTGCTCGCGAGCCGCATCATGTCATAGTTTGATGTTCCCCGCAGGATTTATCCTTGCCCGCCGGCAGCAGCGGGAGGGAAGACCTGGAGCGCCTGACAAAACCTTCATGGCAAGGCGCAGCGGCGAAGACAGTACACCTGTACGGCGAGACGCTGCAACGCAGCTATGGAGTTTTTGTTGGGCGCTCTCATTGGTGAAACTCCTCGGCCGAGGCGAACAGGTCCCAGGAGGCGATGAACAGTGCCGCAATCAGGGGGCCGATCACGAAACCGTTCAGGCCGAACAGGGCCATGCCGCCGATGGTGGACAGGAGTACCAGGTAGTCCGGCATCTTCGTGTCCTTGCCCACCAGCAGCGGACGCAGCAGGTTGTCGACCAGGCCGATCACGATCACGCCGAAGGCAATCAGCACCACGCCCTGCCAGACCGCGCCCGTGACGAGGAAATACACCGCCACCGGCGCCCAGACGATGGCCGCGCCGACCGCCGGCAGCAGCGACAGGAAGGCCATCACCACCGCCCACAGGAGCGGCGCCTGCACATCCAGGAACCAGAAGATCAGTCCACCGAGCGCGCCCTGGGCCGCGGCGACAAGCACGTTGCCCTTGACGGTGGCACGGATGACGGTCGTGAAGTTATTGAACAGGCGCTGCTTGTAAAACTGGGTCAATGGAAAAGCCTGGCGGATGCGCCCGGCAATCGACTGGCCATCGCGCAGCAGGAAGAACAGCAAATACAGCATCACCGTCAGGCCGACCAGGAAGTCGAAGGTATTGCGGCCGATATTGACGGCCTGGCGCGCCGCCGTCTGGCTCAGCTGGGTGGCGCCTTCGGACAGTTTTTGCTGGAGAGAAGCGAAGTCGGTGACCTCGAAGCGTTCCAGCAGGCCAATGACCCAGTCGGGCAGGGCGCTGACGATGCGCTGGAAATAGGCACCGAAATCGATGTGGCCGGAACCGACCTGGGCGTAGATCGCCAGCGCCTGCTTGACGAGCGAGGCGCCGATCAGGGACATCGGCAGGATCACCATCACGATGATCGACAGCAGCGTGAGCAGGGCCGCCAGCGTCGGCTTGTGCCCGGTCTTGCGCAGCAGCCAGCGGTACAGCGGCGCGAACAGGATCGCCAGCACCACGCCCCAGAACACGGCGCCGGAATACGGCAGCAGGATCCAGCCGAAGGCGAGGGTGACGAGGGTCAGCAGTAACAGGAAGAATTTTTGCTGCAGGGTGAACTGGTTCATGGGCTCGGCGATCGTTGTGTCATTTCGACACCATCATAGTCGATCCGCCCAGCGGTGGCCGCAATTGCGGCATGTACCGCGCCGCGCGGCCGGCTTCAGCGCTGCAGCGCCAGCATGTCGAGCGCGAAGGGCGGCGCCTTTCCCAGCATCAGGTCGGTCAGTATGCGCGCGCTGCCGGCGGCGAAGGTAAAACCGAGGGGGCCGTGGCCGACGTTCAGCCACAGGTTCGACAGGGGAGAAGCGCCGATGATCGGGGCGCTGTTCGGGGTTGCCGGGCGCAGGCCGGCCCAGGCGGATACCTGGCTGTAGTCGGCCGCGTGCGGCATCGTTTCCTGTACCTGCCGGGTCAGGCTGCCAATGCGCTTCGGATTCAATCGCAGGTCTTCGCCCACCATGTCGACCATCGCCGCCACCCGCAACTTGTCGCCAATGCGCGCATACAGCACCTTGCGCTCGAAATCGGTCACGCTGATCTGCGGCGCGGTGTCGGTGGTGCGGATCGGCGCCGTCAGGCTGTAGCCTTTCAGCGGGTACAGGGGCAGCTTGACACCCAGGTGCGCGGCCAGGTGGCGGCTTTCGATGCCGGCCGCCAGCACGAAGGCATCGCCGCCGATGGCGCCGGCCGTCGTATCGAGGCCGACGACGCGCCCACCGGTGGCGGCAATATTGACTACCTCGGCCTGGATGAAGCCCCTGAAACGGGGATGTGCCCCGATGCGCGCGGCCAGCGCGGTGCAGAAGGCATGGCAGTCGGCCACCGCCTCGCCGGCGTTATGGATGCCCCCCGCGAGCAGGTGGCGCGCCGCGCCCGGGGCCGGTTCGCGTTCGGCGCATTCGGCCGCGCTCCAGATGGCGCCGCCATTGGCTTTACGGGCCGCCGCGTCGAACACCTTGGCCGAGCGGTACACCACCAGCTTGCCGGCGTCGCGCCAGGCAAAGTCGCTTGGGGAAACGATCGATCCCAGCTGCTGCATGCCGGTGCGCGACAGTTCTCCCAGTTCCAGCAGCTTGGCCGTGGTGCGGCGGTTGGCCGCGGCCGTGCACTGGCCGAGGAAGCGTGCCAGCCAGGTCCACTGGCGCAGGTCGAATTCGGGCCTGAAGCGCAGCGGGCCATGCTCTGGAACAGCCAGGCGACCGCCTTCAGCGGCACGCCGGCATCGGCCAGCGGCGACACATAGCGGTAGCTCAGCTGGCCGCCATTGCCATAGCTGGCGCCGCTGGCCACCTGGGCTGCGCGCTCGACCACGGTCACGCCGAAGCCCGCTTCGAGCAGCCACCAGGCCGAACTCAGGCCGACGACGCCGCCGCCGATGACGACCACCTGTTCCCTTGCTTGCGACATGTTTTGCTGGATTCCTCGCTGCATCCCGACACTTTATTGTTGTTGACCGACGTGGGTACCCGCACCAGGGAAGAGCTTAGGTGCAAGACCGTATCGCCCGCCAATGAAAGTGGCAGCCCACCTCATAACCGGCAGTCATGTGCGTTCTGCCGGCCATCCCCCTGCATCAGCCGGCAATGGCGTGACGAAACATGCTGCTCAAGATCTGCTCCTCGAAGCGCGCCAGTGCCGAATAGCGCCCTTGCTGCGTTTCCGGATCGGCCGAGGTGCCGCCGACGAGCACGATCAGGCCGTTGCGGCGCTCCCGGTCCAGCGCGAACACCGAGCGCAGGCCATAGGCGTCGCCGAGGTGGCCGACGGCGTCGAAACCTTCCACCAGGCGCCGCCCCGGTTCGTCCGGGAACTGGGCATTGCCCAGGCCCCAGACCTTGAAGAGGCCATGCAGGGTGTCGCCATTTTGCCCATCGGCGCGCCACCCGGGTGTGAACATGCGCTCGAGCGTGGCCGCCTGCAGGATGCGCTGGTTGCCATGGCGGCCGCCGTTCATCAGCATCAGCATCACGGTGCCGAGCTCGCGCGCCGAGATGCGCAGGCCGCCGGTCGGGCTGAACGGGGTCGCGTTCTCGCCGAGGACGTAGCGTTCGAGGCCAGGCGGGGGCGGTGGGGGACGAACAGCGTCGACCTGGGCGATCCAGGGACCATTCGCATCCCACACTTCGGTGTCGACGGTGCGCTTGCGATACAGGGTGGCAAGGTTACCGAGTGCCGCCGGCGCCAGTTCGGCCGGGTTGTAGCCGGCCTCCAGACCGAGCGGCGCCAGCAGCAGCTGCCGCATCAGGCGGTCGAAACGCGCGCCGGCCACGCGCTCCATCAGGGTGCCGATGATGCCCCAGCCGAGATTGCAATACGTGAAATAAGCGCCGGGCGCGGCCGCGTTGCCCACATGCGGCCCTCCCCATGCAGCGGGCCGCCAGGCATCAGGAAATCGCGCAGCGGGGTACCGGCCGGGAAGGAATAGCCGGCGTCGTCGCGCAACGAGGACGTGTGGGTCAGCAACTGGCGCAGGGTGATGGGGCGGTCGGGGAAGTGCGGGTTGCGCAGGCTGAAACCGAGCGCTTGGGAAACGTCCTCGTCCAGCTTGACCTTGCCCGCCTCGACCAGGCGCATCAGGCCCAACGTCGTCATCATTTTCGAAACCGAGGCGATGCGGTACAGGGTATCGGGCGTGGCGGGGGCATCGGCTTCGCCAGGCCCGCCGATGCGACGGCGGCCGAAGGCGCGCGCATACACCGGTTTGCCGGCGCGGATGGCCAGCACCGACAGGCTGGCCAGTTCGCATGCCGGGTCGGCGGCGATGGCGGCCAGCTCCGCGTCGAGCCGGGCGAAACCGCTGCGCTTGCCGGAGGCCGGCGCAGCCGCCAGCACCGGCCCCATTCCGCCCAGCAATGCAAGTCCGAGCAGTGCTCTCCTGCTTCCGTTCATCTGTCCCCCGAGTTGGCGCCCGCCTGGGCCGGTCGAGCATACGACGCGTTGCCCGCGCCTCCCAATGAAATGGCGTGAACGCGGCATAAGCTTTTGTTATGCTGCCGCGGCGGGCGCATCCGGACGATGCGCCTGCAACATTCTACGGTCGCAGCTGCCGGGCTGCCGTACACTTGGGCACAGCACCGCCACCAGAACATGAGTAAGCCAATGACCGACTTCAAGGTCGATGCCAACGACAATTCGCCGCTGTACATGCAGCTGGCGCGCAAATTGACCCAGGACGTGCGCGAGGGCCGCTACCAGGCCGACCAGGCGCTGCCTTCGGAGCGCACCCTGTCCGAGCAGCAGGGCGTCTCGCGCGTGACCGCCCGAAAAGCCATCGACCAGCTGGTCGAGCAGGGCCTGGTGGTGCGCCGCCGCGGTTCGGGCAACTATATTGCACCGCGTATCGAGCAGCCGTTGTCGAACCTGTCGAGCTTTTTCCGAGCAGTTGCAGCAGCGCGGCTATACCCCGAACTCGCACTGGCTGAAACGCGAGGTCGCCGCGGCCGACCCCGACGAGCAGCTGGCGCTGGGCCTGTCGCCGGGCGCGCGGGTGGCGCGTCTGGCCCGCCTGCGCCTGGCCGACGAGGTCGTCATGGCCTATGAAACGAGCGTCATTCCCGCCAGCGTGCTGCCGCGACCGCAGGAAGTGGCCCATTCGCTGTATGCCTACCTGGACGGCAGCGGCCAGATGCCGGTGCGCGCCCTGCAGCACATCCGCGCCATGAATGCATCAAAAGAACTCGCTGCGCGCCTGGGCGTGCCGGAAGGGCAGGCAGTACTATTCATTACCCGCGTCGGCTATCTGGAATCGGGGGTGGCCGTCGAACTGACGCATTCTTATTGCCGCAGCGATTACTACGATTTCGTGGCCGAGCTGCGCCGCGCTCCGGGCTGAAGTCAACGAGCAGGCGCCGCATAACTTTTCGGAATAATGACGGGCCTTCCTTTCATGGAAGATGTTAGTCAATTGGTATTACACTGGTTTTGTCAATCATTCCGTTAGAACCATTTCCGCCATGCTGAAGACCGAAACCCCAGCCCAGGACCACGCCCTGCTCGACCAGTACCCGACCGTGGAGCTGGTCAATGCGCTGGTGGACGATCAGCGCACTGCGGCCGATGCGGTGCGCGTCGCCGCCCCCGCCTGGCCGCCGCCGTCACGGCCGCGCTGCCGCGCATGGAGGCGGGCGGGCGCCTGGTGTATGTCGGTGCCGGCACCTCTGGCCGCCTCGACCTGCTCGACAGCGTGGAACTGTATCCGACCTTTTCCTGGCCGCACGAGCGAGCCGTCGCCCTGCTGGCCGGCGGCAACGAGGCGATGTTCGTTGCCGTCGAGGGCGCGGAAGACGACCTGGAGCAGGGCGCGGCCGACCTGTGCGCGGCCGGCGTGAATGCCGATGACGTGGTGCTGCTGATCGCCGCTTCCGGCGCCACGCCCTATGTATTGGGTGCCCTGCGCGCCGCGCGTGAACTCGGCGCCCTGACGATCGGCTTTGCCAACAATGTCGACGCCCCGGTGGCGAACGAGGCCGAGATCGGCGTGACGCTCGACACTGGCCCGGAAATCATTTCCGGCAGTACCCGCCTGAAAGCGGGCACGGCGCAAAAAATTGCCTTGAACACTTTTTCGAGCGCCTTGATGGTGCGTTTGAACAAGGTTTATGGCAACCTGATGGTAGACTTGAAGGCGACCAACGCCAAGCTGGTGCAGCGTGCGATCCGCCTCACGGCCTTCGCTACCGGTGCCGACGAGGCCGCTGCCCGCGCGGTGCTGGAAGAATGCGATTTCCACGTCAAGACCGCGATCGTGGCCTTGTCCAGACAAACAGGTGTCGAGCAGGCAAAAGCCTTGCTGGAAGCGACGCACGGCAGCGTACGCCTCGCCCTGGCCGGTTAAAACGGGCCATGGCCGGTTTGCCGTTGGCCTGATTCGCCGCGCTTGCCCGATCACGAAAGCCTTATGCAAACGTCTCAAGCAAAAACTCCCTGGCTGTGGGTGCCCTCGCTGTATTTTGCCCAGGCCATTCCCTATGTCGTGGCGATGAGCCTGGCCACGGTCATGTACAACGACCTGGGTGTCTCGAATACCGAGATGGCCTTCTATACCAGCCTGCTCTACCTGCCCTGGGTCATCAAGCCGCTGTGGTCGCCGATCGTCGACATGCTCGGCACCAAGCGCCGCTGGACCATCCTGCTGCAGGCCGTGGTGGCCGCTTCCCTGCTGGGGCTCGGTTTCGCGCTGAACCTGCCCTCCTTCTTCATGATCAGCCTGGCGGTGATGTGGGTGATGGCCTTCAGCTCGGCCACGCACGACATCTCGGCCGACGGCTTCTATATGCTCGGCTTGCGCCAGAAGGACCAGGCGGCCTTCGTCGGCGTGCGCAGCACTTTCTATCGACTGGCAACGATCGTCGGCGGCGGCCAGATCCCGATCCTGGCGGGGTTGTTGACGGGGTATCTCGGCAGCAAGCACCAGGCCTGGTCGATTTCCTTCTTCGTGCTTGCCGCCATCTTCACCGCCGCCTGCATCTGGCACGCCTTCGTGCTGCCGCGCCCCGACAGCGATCACGCGATCAAGCGTGGCGCCAACCCGCTCGGCGATTTCTTCGGCACCTTCGTCGCCTTTTTCCGCAAGCGGGACATCTGGTTGATCGTCGGTTTCATTTTGACTTTCCGCCTCGGTGAAGCCCAACTGCTGAAACTCGTGGCACCGTTCATGAAGGACTCTCTCGCCAAGGGCGGCCTCGGGCTCTCCACCACCCAGTACGGCCTGGCATATGGCACCGTCGGCATCATTGCGCTGACCATCGGCGGCCTGGCCGGCGGCTATTTGATCTCCCGTATCGGCCTGAAGCGCGCACTCTGGCTGATGGTGCTGGCGGTGCACTTGCCGGACCTGGTCTTCGTCTACCTGTCGCAGGCGCAGCCGCAGAATTTCTACGTCATCTGCGCCTTCCTCACCGTCGAGCAGTTCGGCTACGGCTTCGGTTTCACCGCCATGATGCTGTACATGATCATGGTGTCCGATGGCGAGCACAAGACGGCGCACTACGCGATCTGCACCGGCCTGATGGCGCTGGGCATGATGGTGCCGGGCATGTGGAGCGGTGCCTTGCAGGAATATCTCGGCTATAAAAACTTCTTCATCTGGACCTGCCTGGCGACGATTCCCGCCTTCGTCATGGCGGGGTTGGTGAAAATCGATCCGGAGTTCGGCAAGAAGTAAGCATCCGGCCCGGGCCGCGGCGCCCTTGCCGGTCAAGCCCGTGGGGGCCTTCGTATTGTGCGCGGATGAGCGCCGCGCATTGCTGGTATTCTCCGCATTCTTCCGGCTGCCTGGCGTGAACCGCATGTCCGCCTGTGCACGCCGGCAGCGCCCGTTCACGATCGATGGCATGGATGTGCTGGCCCGGGTCGTGTGCTGCCGGAAGTAGTTTGTCAACGTATAAAAGATCAGGGAATCGAGGAGCGGTAGTGGGAGCAGATTTGAAGAAACGGGCGTTCACGCTGGCGGCCCTGGCGGGGATGTTGGGCGCGGGAGGCTTCCTGGCCAGTTGCTCGACGCCGCAGCAAAAAGGGGCAACGACGGCCAGCGGTACCATCGTCGCCAGCGGCCCCCTGCCGCCGGCCGCGCCGCGCGAATTCCGCGCCGCACGGGTGTCGACGGTGGCGAACATCGACTGGCCAAGCCGGCAGAACCTGAATGCGGCCCAGCAGCAGGCCGAGGCGATCGCCATCCTCGAGCGCGCCAGGGCGATGCGCCTGAACGCGATCGTGCTGCAGGTGCGCCCCTCGGCCGACGCCATCTATGCCTCCAAGATCGAACCCTGGTCGGAATACCTGACTGGCGCCCAGGGCCAGGCGCCGCAGCCCTGGTACGACCCGCTGAAATTCTGGGTGACCGAGGCGCATGCGCGCGGCCTGGAACTGCACGCCTGGTTCAATCCCTACCGCGCACGCCACGATGGCGCCCGCTCGCCGGCCGCGCCGAACCACATCACCCGCTCGAATCCGGCCGCCGTGAAACGCTACGGCAAGTACATGTGGATGGACCCGGGAGAAGAAGCGGCATCGAAGCAGACGCTCGACGTCATCCTCGACGTGGTGCGCCGCTACGACATCGACGGCGTCCACATCGACGATTATTTTTATCCTTACCCGATCGAGGCGACGCCGAACGGCGCCGGCAACGAGGCCGCGCTGGAGGGCAAGGCGGGCGCGAAGGAGCTCGACTTCCCGGACACCCCGGCCTGGGAGCGCTACCTCGCCAAAGGCGGCAAGCTCGACCGCGCGTCCTGGCGGCGCCAGAACGTCAATACACTCATCGAGGACATGTACCAGGGCATCCACCGCGAAAAGAGCTGGGTGCGCTTCGGCATCAGCCCCTTCGGCCTGGGCCGTCCGGACCGGCGCCCGCCCGGCATCCATGGCTTCTCGCAGTACGATAAATTGTATGCCGATGCCGAATTGTGGCTGCAGAAGGGCTGGCTCGACTACCTGTCGCCCCAGCTCTACTGGCCGCGTGCACAGCCGGCGCAGGCCTATGACGTGCTGCTCGACTACTGGATCAGCCAGAACCCGCAGGGCCGTCACATCTGGCCGGGCCTGTTCACCAGCCGCATTGGCGCCGCGACCAAGGAATATCAACCGCAGGAAATCCTCGACCAGATCGGGGCAACCCGTGCACGGCCCCAGGCAGGCGGTCACGTACACTTCAGCATGGTGGCCTTGATGCAGAACCGCAAGGGCATCACCGACCAGCTGCGCAATGGGTCCTACGCGACGCCGGCGCTGGTGCCGGCCACGCCCTGGCTGGGCAACGCCAAGCCCGGCCTGCCCAAAGTGAAGGCAACGCGGGCGGCCAAGGGCATCGAGCTGACGTTTGCGGCCGGCAAGGCGAATGCCTTGTATGCCGTGTGGGCGCGCCATGGCGGCGAGTGGACCTTCGAGGTCGTGCCGGCGTCGAAGGTCGAGTGGACCCTGCGCGACGATGCCCGGCTGGGGGCGCCGGACGCCGTGTTCGTCGGCGCCGTCGACCGCCTCGGGATCGAAGGCGACCGGGTGCAGGTGTGGGGCAAGGCGTAGGGAAGCGCTGATCTATTCACGGCGGCGTCTCGGCCACGACAAAATGCGCCCTGCGGCGTTGCAAATCCTCGCGATACCACGCGGTATCGCTGCGGTTTGCGCCTTGCACGGCACATTTTTCGTGACCGATTCCGTCCAGCCGGAATAAATCAGTGCTTCCCAAGGCCTTGGGCGTCCAGCCATCGCATAACCTGCATTCATGCAATAACGGCAAGCATTCATTCGCAATGCATGCCGACAGGACGTAGACTTGTTCCAAATGACTTCTTTTCCTGATTCCGGCATCGGCCTGGGCATCGATGCCGGCGGCACCCAGACCCGCTGGGCGCTCGCCGGTGCCGGTGGCGCCATCCTTGGCGAAGGTACCGTTGCCGACCTGTCCGCCCTGCAGATGGCCACGCATGAAGGCCGGGCGCGCGTGCATGCCACGTTTACCGGGCTGGCGCAGGCGGTACTGGCGGTGGCGCAACCGCTTCGCGTGCGTGCCGGCCTGACCGGGTTCGGCGGCGATGGCGAACAATTGCAGGCCTGGCTGGCCGCGTTGCTGGGCATCGAGCCCCGCGGCGGTAGCGATGTGCAACGACATCGAGATCGCCTACCGCGCCAGTTTCGAACCCGGCAAAGGCTACCCGGTCTATGCCGGGACCGGATCGATCGGCGCCTTTATCGATGCCGCCGGCGCTTTTCATCGCGCCGGCGGGCGCGGGGTAGTGCTCGACGATGGCGGCGGCGGCTTCTGGATTGCCCGCGAAGCACTGCGCGCCATCTGGCGCCGCGAAGACGGGTGCCCGGGCAGCTGGGAAACGTCGCCCATGGCACGTGCCGTGTTCGATTACGTCGGCGGTGCCGACTGGGCGTATTCGCGCCAGTTCATCTATGGCCAGGAACGCGGAGAAATCGGCAAGCTGGCCGTGGTCGTGGCCGCCAGCGCCGGGCAGGACCCGGTCGCCGACGCCATCCTGACGGAGGCCGGCCGTGAACTGGCACGCCTGGCACAAGCCCTGATTGCGCGCTTCGGGCCGCGTCCGGTGGTCCTGTCGGGACGCGCCGCCGAGCTGCATCCGATCATCGCTGCCAGCATGCGCGCGAGTCTGCCGGCCGCCACCATCACCCAGCGCGCCACCCGTGCCCACCATGCCGCCGCGCGCCTGGCTGCGGCCGATGCCGCGCAGGGCGCTACCGCTGCGGCAGCGGGCGCCACCTGATCAATCAATCAACGGACAACTGATGAAAAACCTAGCAGCCACCCTCCTGATCGCCTTGCTGGCCGGTTGTACCACTACCGGACCGAATGTTGTCGACAAAACCTTTAACGCCAAGGGCCAGGCCAGCCGCGTGCGCTTCCTGGTGCTGCATTACACGGTGTCTGACAAGCCGGCCTCGCTGAAGATCCTGACCGAGCAGCAGGTGAGTGCTCACTATCTGCTGACCGACGACCCCACGCCGAAGATCTTCGGCCTGGTCGATGAGAGCCGCGCCGCCTACCACGCCGGCAACTCGAGCTGGAAAGGCTTTACACAGCTCAACAACAGCTCGATCGGCATCGAAATCGTCAATCCCGGCTGGCAGGACACCCCGAACGGGCGCGTGTATGCACCCTTCCCGCAGTCGCAGATCGACGCCCTGATCCCGCTGGTGAAAGACATCGTCGCGCGTCACAAGATCGCCCCGGAAAACGTGCTCGGCCACAGCGACATCGCCCCGCTGCGCAAGCAGGATCCGGGACCGATGTTCCCCTGGTACCAGCTGGCGCAAGCCGGGCTGGTGGTCTGGCCGGACGCCAACCGCGTCGCCGCCGTGCGCCAGGTGTTCGACATCCAGGCGCCGGACGCGGCCTGGTTCCAGAAAAAACTGGCCAGCCACGGCTTTTCGCTGACCCAGAGCGGCGTGTTCGACGAACCGACCCGCACCGTGATCGCCGCCTTCCAGATGAAGTATCGCCCGGCCAATATTGCCGGCGAACCGGATGCGGAAACGGCCGCCATGCTGGAAGTATTGACGACCCCGACCAATGCGCCGCTGCCGCCGGTGCCGCCGCCACCGGTGCCGGTATTCCGTCCGGCTCAGCCGGAGGGCAGCCTGCCCGTGGACCCGGGCGTGCCGCCGGTACCGCCGGTACCGACAACGCCTGCCGTGCCGCCGCTGCCCCAGGTACCTGGCTTGCCGGCCGTGCCACCCGTGTCGCCGCTCCCGGCCACGCCCGCCGTGCCGGTGCCGCCGGTGCCGGCGCCGCTCCCGGCGGGCGCACGATGACCATCGCTGCGTTTCCTGTTTCCCTGTATCCTTCGGCCAGTTCGCGCCTTGCGCGGGCGGTCTTGTCGAAGGATTGAAGCAATGCGCCTGCGCCACATCGAAGTTTTCCACGCCATCATGCAGGTCGGCACCATCAGCGGTGCCGCCCAGGTTCTCCACATCTCCCAGCCGGCCGTCACGAAAGTGCTGCAGCACGCCGAGCTGCAACTGGGCATGCCGCTGTTCGAGCGTGTACGCGGCAAGCTGTATCCGAAACCGGAAGCGCACCTGCTGTTCGCCGAGGCCGAAAAATTGCACCGCAACCTGCAAGGCATCCAGCGCCTGGCCGCCAGCCTCAAGGGCCGCGCCGTCGAGACCGTGCGCCTGGTGTCGACGCCGACACTGGCGATCAGCGTGCTGCCGCAGGCGATGACGGCCTGGCGCCGCCGTTTCGCCCAGACCCGCTGCGAACTGGCGACGTATCACACCAGCGAGATCGTCAACGCCTTGCGCCTGGGCGAAGCCGACCTGGCCCCTGTCGTTGCAGGACCCGCGCCACCCCGGCATCGTCGCCGAACCGATCGCGCAAGGGCAATTGACCGTCATGGCGCCCGTTGGTACCTGGAGCGACGCCGAGTGCGCGCAGCCGCTCGATGCCGCCGGCCTCACGGGCGAACTGATCGGCCTGGCCGACAACGATCCGCTCGGCGAAATGGTGCTCGCTTCCTGCGAGGCGCAGGGCATCACACCCGTCTTCCACACCGTGGTGCAGACCTACCAGATCGCCCGCTCGCTGGTCGAGGCCGGTGCCGGCACGGCCGTGCTCGACCCGTTCACGGCGGCGTCGGCAAACGCCGCCAAGGTGCAATGCCGGATCTGGGCGCCGGCCATGCCGGTGCAGCTCTACCTGCTGACCGCCAGCCACGCGCCGCTCTCGCACGGCGCGCGCGAACTGGCCAACTGCATCGGCGCCACCGCGCGTGCCTGTCTTGAACGAGGATGTCAATGAGTCAGTCGAGCCCGGGCCAGTCCTTGCCCGGCCTGAGCCTTGCCAGCGAAGACATCGCCGGCAGCCCGGAATTTCGCCACCTGTCTTCGATCGCGGGCATCGCGGTCGACCTGCGTTACGCCGGACCCAACAACTTCGTCGGACGCGACCTGTACTCCCCCTTCGACTGCGCCTGGCTGCACCGCGACGCCGCCGCCGCGCTGGAAACGGCGGTGGCCTGGCTGACCGTCCAGGCGCCCGGCCATACACTGCTCGTGCTTGACGCCCTGCGCCCGCAGCGCGTGCAGCAGCAATTGTGGGATGCGCTGGAGGGGACGGGCCTGCAGATGTACCTGGCCAATCCGGCGCGCGGCTCGATCCACTCCTACGGGATGGCGCTGGACGTCACCATTCTCGATCCGCACGGCGCCGAGCTCGACATGGGCACCGGCTTCGACGACATGACGGATGTGTCGCATCCGGCGCGGGAAGAAGCATTCCTGGCCAGCGGCCAGCTTCATGCATCCCACGTGGCCAACCGCCGCTTGCTGCGCGGCGCCATGCTCGCTGCCGGCTTTTCGGGCATCACCACCGAATGGTGGCATTTCGACTGCGGCGACCGCGAACGCGTGCGCGCTACCTTCCGCCGCGTCCTGTAGCGGTTCCTTGCTTCCAGCCTGCGGGCTGGGCCGATGTCCGGATGCCGCCTTGCGCGCCAATTCGGTCCTCCGTTTTGGTTCCCATCGGGTGCCCGCGCACACTTGAGTTGTCTCAGCCTTTGGCAGGCCCGCACCGGGACAATCTCCTTATCGACGAGAGGTTGATGGTGAGGCTGGACGTGCAGCCCCGTTTCCTCTCGCGCAATGGCTTGGAGCGCCAGGCACCATCTTCGGCAAGGCAACCCGTCGACGTCCGCATGCGACCACGACGCGGTGATCTCTTGCGACGATAGGTTTGCCCGGCGTTCCCATTCCCCAACGGACAGGAGAGGTGCGCAATGAAACGTTTGATGATGGCCGCGGTCGTGGGCTCGGCCCTGGCAGGGTGTGCCACGGGCGGCGGCGAGCTGTTCGCCGCGCGCGACACGACGGTGGAATACGTACGGGTGTTCGACATCAAGACCGGGGCGCCGGGTCCGGCGGTGGTGCGCGCCGCCAGCGAAGGCATCAGCCGCAACATCGGGAACGCCGCCCTCGCCACGCCCCTGCCCGACACGGCCGAGCTGCAGGAACAGCCGGGACCGCTTCAAGCTGGCCGAAACACCCGGTACGGCGCTCGGGCCGAGCTGCGACGGCGCCAGCTGGACGGCGAAAGCGCGGCCGGAAGTGCGCGGCGGACAAGACGTGCAGATCGTCGCCTGTCTGTTCCCGTACAAGCTTGGCTACCAGCTCGACATGTACGCCGCTTTTGTGAAGAAGGAAGGCGGCTGGCTTGCGTGGCCCCGTCGCGCCGTCGGCAAGATCATGGGCACGCCCGAGAAATACGTCGAGAAAACCATGCTCGACGTCGTACGCAGCATCCGCGAAACCACCAGGGGACAGGTGGCACTGGTCGAAGCGCGGCCCGAGGTCGCGGGTGCGCCCTGGCTGGAACCGATCGGCAGCGCGCCACGGACGAGCGACGCTGCCAAGCCTTAGCGTGCGCGGATCCGCTCCCGTCCACAGCCCGTGCCCGGGGCGCGGACCGCGGCGCCGCGTCTTACCCGCCCCGGGTTTTCCGCGGCGACCAGGCAGGTCTGTGCCGCGTCGGTAAAATTTACAGCGCGAAATTAACCAGATGTATAACTAGAGAAGGATCAACAGCTTACACGGCTGGCACGACAATTGCTGAGCTGGTTGCGCAGCACCTGCACATGCTTTGCAAATAAGCAGGACATGCATTGCACATACATGCACATAACGCGCATCAGCAAACTAGGGGAAACCATGAAGATCCAACGCATCCTGAAGCAATTGTTCGTTGCCGGCGCCCTGGTCGCCGGCGTCAGCCAGGCGCAAGCCGGCGTGATGACTTTTTCGGACCTGGTCGATTTCGAGAATTATTCGGAAGCGGGCATGGACATGTACTCGTCGGATGTCTGGAACTGGCCGGAAGCGCAGATGGCCCACATCGACTTCGGCGAGGCCGGTTTCGTCCTGAACAGCGGCGCGCAGTTCAACCTGAACAGCATCGACCTGCTGGCCGACGGCGGTGGCGGTACGGCGCGCTTCTCGGCCTACCTGGACGGCGAACTGCTGGGCTGGATCGACGTGGCGACAGCCGGCACCTACGCCTTCGGCAACCTGTTCCAGGGCATCGACGAGCTGCGCGTATCCGTCATCGACAACCACTTCAGCTTCGATAACCTCGTCTTCAACGAAGACGGCAGTACGGACGTGCCGGAACCGACGAGTGTCGCCCTGCTGGGCATGGGCATGCTGGCCCTGGCGGCACGCCGCCGCAAGCAGGCCTGAGTGTATTCCCGCCAGGCCTGAGCGGTCGTTACGGCCCGGCCGGGCAGGTTGCAGGCCGGTCCCGTTGACCAGGAGGGCCTCATCCGACAAGAGTTGCTCCCCCGTCACGCACCAGCGGGACGCCAGTGCACGGCCGGCCTGCGGCGCTCAGCGTGCGCTGGCGGCTACCGGCATGGCGGCCGGGGCGATGCCAGGCTGCGCCGACGCCGGCGCCGGCAATGGCGGCTGGCCGCCCGAGCGCGCTACCCAGTCGACCAGCGCATCGACCACGGCGCGCCCGCGGCCTTCTCCGGCGAATTCGTCGTTCACGAAGGCCACCACCACGTTCTGCACGCCCGTTGCGTCCGGCACATACCCGGCCAGCGCCACCACGTTGCGCAGCGTACCGGTTTTCAGGCGGGCGCGACCGGCGGCCGGGCTGCCGTTCAGGCGCCGGCGCATGGTGCCGTCCGTTGCTGCGATCGGTATGCTGGCCAGGAATTCCGGTGCCCAGTTGCTGCGCAGGCCAGCGCGCAGCAACTGTCCCATTTGTAGCGGGCTGATGCGCTCGATGCGCGACAGGCCGGAGCCGTTTTCGATCACGAAGCCGCTGTCGTCGATGCCGTGTCCGCGCATCCAGTTGCGGATGGCCATATCGGCGCGGGCATAGGTAGTCTGGGGCGCCTGCGTCAGTGGATCCGCCAGCGGCGGCAGCGGCCGGCTCCCCAGGACCGGGTCCGATGCCAAAGCCCCCATGGAGAGGAAGAGGGTACGCGCCAGTGCGTTGTCCGAGGGTTTGTTCGTGTCGCGCACGACTTCCGGCAGCGCGCGCGCCCTGTGTTCGGCCAGCAGGCGCGCATCCTGCGGCGTACTGCCAGGGAGCGTCCTGCCGCTCAGCTTGCCGCCAAGCTGTTTCCACTTCAGGCGGAACAGGCCGTCGATATAGTCGTCGCGGTCGAGAACGTTGATGCTGTTAGTCCGCGCACAGTTCTTCGGATAGGTGCCGTTCAGCACGACCTTGATCTTGCCATCGCTGCCAGGTACGGCTTCGGGCAGCTTCCAGCCTTCTTCCCAGCGGGCGCAGTCGGCGTCGATCAGGCGCATGTTCGAACTGATCGTCACCCCCGCCAGCGCCGGCTGCATGTCCAGCTGCAAGCGCGTGCTGGTCGAACGCATGTCGATCTGCAGCATGTTCTTGTTGATCAGGAGCGCATCGGGAATGACGTTGTAATACGCCTCGGGTGACTCGTCGAAGGGCGGCAGGCCGACATCAACTCGCGCCGGATTGAACAGCGTGCGGTCGAGCACCAGGTTGCCCTCGATGCGGCGGATACCGGCATTGTGCAGGGCGCGCAGCATGCCTTCCAGCACCTCGCCGGACAGGTCGGCGTCGGCGCCGCCGCGCAGCACCAGGTCGCCCTTTAATATCCCGTTGTTCAGGTCGCCGTTCGTCAGCAGCTCGGTACGCCCGCGAAAGACCGGGCCCAGGTGCTCGAGGCCGACCAGGGTCGTCACCAGTTTCATGGTCGAGGCCGGCTGCATGGGGCGCTCGGCCAGGTGTGCGAGCACGGTCTGGTCGCCGCGCAACACCAGCAGGCTCACCGCGTCGGACGCCAGGCCCTGCTCCGCCAGCACCCGCGCGACCGGTTCCGGCAACTGGGCGGCAGCCGGCAGGCAGGCGGCGAGGGCGGCGGCAGGACGGCAACATGAACGAAGTGGCGGCGCATGCAGGTCCTTAACCGAAGAAGAGGTAGGCAACGAAGATGGCGGCGACCACGCCCGCGAAGTCGGCAAACAGGCCGCAGGAGATCGCGTAGCGGGTCTTGCGGATGCCTACCGAGCCGAAGTACAGGGCGACGATATAGAAGGTGGTGTCGGCCGAGCCCTGGAAGATGCAGGCGAGACGGCCGACGAACGAATCCGGGCCGTAGGTCGTCATGGTGTCGATCATCAACGCGCGCGAGCCGCTGCCCGAGAGCGGCTTCATCAGCGCGGTCGGCAGCGCCGGGATGAAATCGGTGTTCATGCCCAGCTGGACGAATAACCACTCGAAACCGCGCACGACGAAGTCGAGCACGCCGGCGTTGCGCACCACGCCGATCGCCACCAGCATGCCGACCAGGTAGGGAATGATGGTGAGCGAGGTCTGGATGCCGCCCTTCGCGCCTTCGATGAACGCTTCATAGACGTTGACGCGCTTCTTCAGGGCGCCGACCATGAAGGTCACGATGATGGTGAACAGGACCAGGTTGGCGGTCACATTCGATACCAGCTGAATCTGGTCCTTGGTCAAATAGTTGCTGAAGTAATAGATCAGGCCCCCAATCGCTGCCGTCATCGCCGCGATCCAGCCGCCCAGCACCGGATCGAACAGGTTGATGCGCTGGCGGATGCCGACGATCATGATGCCGGCCATGGTGGCCACATAGGTCGCGATCAGGCAGGGGATGAAGATATCGGCGGGATTGGCCGCGCCCAGGATCGCCCGTTGCGCCATGATCGCCAGCGGAATCAGGGTCAGGCCCGAGGTGTGCAGCACCAGGAACATGATCTGGGCGTTACTTGCCTCGTCCTTGTTCTGGTTCAGGGTTTGCAGGCTTTCCATCGCCTTCAGGCCAAAGGGCGTGGCGGCGTTGTCCAGGCCGAGCAGGTTGGCCGAGAAGTTCATCACCATGTGGCCGTTGGCCGGGTGGTCCTTGGGCACTTCCGGAAAAATGCGGGAGAAGAAGGGAGCGATGATGCGTGCCAGCACGTTGATGGCGCCGGCCTTTTCGCCGATGTTCATGATGCCAAGCCAGAGCGTCATGACGCCGGCCAGCGGCAGGGCGATGTCCATCACCGCCGTCTTGGCCGACGAGAAGGTGCCGTCGACGATGCGCTTGAAGATTTCCGTGTCGCCGAGGAACAGCCATTGTCCGAGAGCGGCGACGAAGCTGACGAGGAAGAAACCAGTCCAGATGTAATTGAGAGCCATGAGTCAGTCCAAATGCGGGCGCATTGCCCCGGGCAGTGCCGCTGGGGGATGCCAGGGCGCTTGCCACGCGTTGTATGGCCGCCTGATCCGCCGATAGCGCGCGATCATTGCAGCTTTCCTGCGCACGATTGTGCAGCGGAGAGTATAGGCGCAGAGCAAGCTGCAAGGATGAAAGAATGCAGTTGCGCCATGCGGAAAAGTTATGTGTGCCGGGTTGCGTTTGCTGTCGTGCCTTGTCGCGCATATGATACGCAAGGCCCAACCACGACCTCCACACATGAGACTTTGCACGGCCTGCTCTTCCTTGTTGCTTGCACTTGGCGCGCTGATGCCGTCCTTGCCATGCACCGCGCAGGCGGCTGGGGGAGCAGGCGCGGACACGGGTACGCCGAAAGTGCTGCACATCTTCCTGTCCACCAGCGAAACCGGCCTCGATCCGGCGGTGGCGTCCGATAATGCCACCCTGTCGCTGCTGGAAAACCTGTTCGACCCGCTGCTGCGCTACGACTACCTGGCGCGCCCGGCTCGGCTGCGCGGCAATACGGCGACCGCCCTGCCCGAGGTCAGCGCCGACGGCCGCACCTACACCTTTCGCATCCGTCCCGGTATCTATTTCACACCTGACCCGGCTTTTAAAGCGAGCAAGCGCGAGATGACGGCGGCAGACTATGTATATAGCCTGAAACGCCTGTACGACCCGGCGCTGAAATCGCCCTGGTTGTATATGTTCGACGGCAAGATCGAAGGCGACGCGGTATTGAAGCGCCGCTTCGATGTCGACGCCGACGTACCCGGCCTGCAGGCGCCGGACCGCTACACGCTGCGCATCCGCTTGGCGGCGCCCGACAACAATTTCCTGTTTTATATGGCAACGCCCGCCTCAGGCGTGGTCGCGCGCGAAGTCATCGAAGCGTATCCCGGCCAGGCCGGCAACCATCCGGTCGGCACCGGTCCCTTCATGGTCGGCGACTGGAAGCGCAGCGACCGCATCGTGCTGCTGGCCAACCCCGCCTCGACGGCCGTGTTCCACGCGCAGCCGGGGACGAATCCGGAAGACCGCGCGATTGCGGCCGCCCTGGAGGGCAAGCGCCTGCCGCGGGTCGACCGGGTAGAGGTCAAGATCGCCGAGGAATTCCAGGGCCGCATGCTCGGTTTCCTGAACGGCGAATACGATTACCTGGAGCAGGTGCCGGAATCGATGACGGACATGGTCATTCGCAATGGCCAGCTCAAACCCGAGTTGGCCGCACGCGGCATGCAGCTGTCGCGTTTCCCCGTGCTACAGACCTATTACATGTGGATGAACATGAACGATCCGGTGCTGGGCGGCTACAGTCGCGACCGGATCGCCCTGCGCCGCGCGATCGCGCTGGCCTACAACAGTGCCGAGGACATCGCGCTATTGAAGAAGGGCTTTGCCATCAAGGCCGAGTCGCCGCTGCCGCCGAATGTGCTCGGCTACGATCCGCACTACCGCAGTCCCGTCCCCTACGACCCGGCGCTGGCGAACGCCCTGCTCGACCGCCACGGGTATGGCAAGCGCGACGCCGAGGGCTTTCGGCGCGCACCGAACGGGCAGCCGCTGACGCTGACCATGCACAGCGAAGCGACCGTAGGCGGGCGCCTGCGCGACGAACTGTGGAGAAAATGCCTGAATTCCATCGGACTGCGCGTGGTGTTCAAGTCCGACAAGAAGACGGAGATCATCAAGGCCTCGCGCCTGGGCCAGGTGACGATGTTCGAAAGTAACTGGATCGCGGATTTCCCAGACGGCGACAATTTTTACCAGCTGCTGTACGGCCCCAATGCCGGCCGCGCCAACTACGCGCGCTTCAACTTGCCCGCCTATAACGAACGCTATGAAGCGGCGCGCCAGCTCCGGGACGGCCCTGCACGCCAGAAGCTGTATGGCGAAATGAACCAGCTGATCCACGCCTATAACCCCTGGGTACCGCTGACCCATGTGCTGTCGGCCGATCTGCGGCACCCGTGGCTAAAAAACTACAAGCGCCATCCAGTGGAATTCACCAACTGGCGCTACCTGGACATCGATGTTGCGCAAAGGGCACGCTCGACCCGGCAGCCTTGATAGAAAGTGTGAGTTTTCCCTCTATTAACATTCCCGGAAGTTATACTTCCCGCCGGTTATTTCATTGGATGGCGCCACACCCCGCGCGTACTCTCGAAACGAACCATGCCGTCATGACATGGCGGACCCAACAAGCGACGCACCGCCGCATTATCCACAGATCAAGATCGCGACACCTTAGGAGAGACCGCGTGAAGTTAAAGAAGCTAGCACATCTGATTGCCCTGATCGGGGCAGTAAGCCCGGCAGTCGCACAGGAGCTGCAACAGAACACCCCGATGGCGCGCGTCGAGGTGACCGGCAGCAGCATCAAGCGCATTGCCAGGGAAGGCGCGCTGCCGGTGCAGGTGATCACCTTCGACCAGATCCAGAAGCAGGGCATCACGACCACTGAAGAGCTGGTGCGGACGATTTCGGCCAACGGTACCGGTGCCGACAACATGACCTCCGGTAATAACGTCTTCGGCGCCGATGCCGACCGCGTCAGCGGCGGCGCCTCGTTCGCTTCGCTGCGCGGCCTCGGCCCGAACAGCACGCTGGTGCTGCTCAACGGCCGCCGCATCGCCACCCACGGCGGCAGCGGCAAGGCGGTCGACCTGAATTCGATCCCGCTCTCCGCGATTGCCCGCGTCGAGATCCTCAAGGATGGCGCCTCCGCGATCTACGGTACCGATGCGGTTGGCGGCGTCGTCAACTTCATCCTGCGCACCAATTACCGGGGCATCGAAGCGTCGGCCACCGTCAACGCCACCGAAGCCGGCGGCGGCACTACCCGCCGTGCCACCCTGCTGGCCGGTCATGGCGACCTGGACAAAGACCGCTTCAACGTCATGGCGGCGGTCACGGTCGACAAGAACGACATGCTGCACTCGCACCAGCGCGGCTTCGCCAACGGCTTCCAGCCGCAGCGCGGCCTGTCGCCGGACACCACCGGCACGCCGTTCGCGAACCAGCTCAGTGGCGCGGGCACGGCGCTGGGCGCGAACTTCACGGTACCGGGCGACGCCACCAAATACCTGCAGGCCAACCTGCTGAGCTTCCAGAACAAGTGCGACACGATTCCCTACATGTCGCAATACCAGAGCCAGCTCTGGCCGGACGTCACGCCGGTGACGCGCACGCGCTTCTCCTGCGCCTATGACTACGGCGCCGACTACGTCATGATGCCGCCGGCCGAGCGCGCCAACGCGATCGCCCGCGGTTCCTTCCAGATCGCGCCGGGCCATCGCCTGTTCGTCGAAGGCATGGCCTCGCGCTCGCAGGTGACGTCGATCCTGACGCCAATGCAGATCTCGGCCTCGCTGGCCAACGGCGCCGTCTACCCTGTCGGCGGCCCGTACTACCAGGACCTGTCGCAATACGTCGCCACCTTCGATAGAACGAAGCCGATCGCCTACAAGTGGCGCGCCGTCGATTTCGGCAACCGCGAGATGGACAACACCACCGACAGCGCACGCCTGCTGGTCGGCCTCGAGGGCACCGTCGACAAGTGGGACTACAAGCTCGGCCTGTCGCGCGCGATCAGCAAGACGCAAACCACGCTGACGAACGGCTATGCCTACACCACGCCGATGTACCAGGCGCTGGGCACCGGCAAGATCAATCCCTGGCTCGCTCCCGGCCAGACCCAGACCGCCGAGGCGATGGCGCTGATCGAGTCGACCAAGTTCCGTGGCGACCTGCAGCACGGCCGCACCTCGCTGACCCAGCTCGACGGTTCCGTGTCGGGCGAAGTGTTCAACCTGCCGGCCGGCGCCGCCGCCGCTGCCGTCGGTTTCGACCTGCGCCGCGAAGGCTATGGCTATGGCCAGGATGCCGACGCCACGGTCGTCTGGCAGGCGCCGGGCAACGCCGCCCTGCAGGAAGCCACGCGCGACGTCAAGGCCGTGTATGCCGAGCTGATCCTGCCGGTATTCAAAAACCTGGAAGTCCAGCTGGCCGTGCGCCGCGACGACTACAGCGTGATCGGCGCGACCACCAATCCGAAGGTCGCCTTCCGCTTCCAGCCGGCGAGCTGGCTGCTCTTCCGCGGTTCGGCCAACAAGGGCTTCCTGGCGCCGAGCTTCACCCAGCTGTATTCGGCCTCCCTCGACGGCGAACTGCCGAACGGGACGATCGATCCGGTCGGCTGCCCGCTGAACCCGGGGAACCCCGACTACTGCGCCATCGCGCGCCTCGACTTCAAGGCCGGCGGCAATTCGTCGCTGCGTCCGGAGACCTCGAAGCAGGGTACGCTGGGTGTGGTGGTCGAGCCGGTCAAGGGCTTCTCGGCTTCGCTCGACTACTGGATGATCAACACCCAGGACAAGATCCTGAACCGCACCCCACAGGTCATCCTCGCGAACCAGCCCGCGCTGGCGGAAAACGTGATCCGCAACCCGGCCAACGGCGCCAACATCGGCACCATCGAGTACGTGCGTTCGGGCTGGATCAATGCCGGTGGCGCCAAGACGCGCGGGCTTGACCTCGGCCTGCGTGCCGACGGCAAGTGGACCGACGTGAAGTGGAGCGCCGCCCTGGACGGTACCTGGACCCAGAGCTTCAAGTTCGCCGAGATCGCCGGCCAGCCGTACAAGGAATACGTTGGCCAGTTCTACACGCGCGACCTGTACCTGCGCTGGAAGCACAGCGCGACGCTGACGGCCACCCGCGGGGACTGGAGCGCCATGCTGAGCAACTACTTCGCCAGCGGCTACAAGGACCAGGTACCGAACGGCGGCAAGGGCACGCCGCCGGCTGGCTTCGATCCGGACGTGTCGAGCTATACCCGCTTCGGCCTGTCGACGACCTACACCGGCTTCAAGAACACGTCGATCACTTTCGGCATCCAGAACCTGTTCGACCGCGACCCGCCGTTCACGGCGCACAACGTCGACGAAGTCGTCGGTGCCGGCTGGGATCCGCGCGTGGCCGATCCACGCGGCCGTTCGTACTCGCTGACGCTGAAGTACACCTTCCTCTGATCGCAGGAGGCGATAAGCTGCAGGCAGGGCGAACACGCGCCTGGCCTGCAGCTTTTTTCATTTCCGATTCCCGCCACCACGCCATCGATGCCCACGTTCCGCAGCCCGCCTCCGCAGGGTGAACCTCTTCTCGGCGAAGCGCTGGGCAGGCGCGCGTTTTGCGCCCGCCTGGCGGCGCTGGCGCTGGCGGGCAGCTGCGCGCCAGCCCTGGCCGCGCCGCGCAGGGCTGGACGTCGCACAACGCACCACGCCATGACAACCCTGATCAAACCCCCACGCCTGCGCCAGGGAGACGGCGTCGCCCTGATCGCGCCCGGCGGCTACGCCACCGACAAGCTGATCGCCAAGGCCCGCGCGAATATCGAGCAACTGGGACTGCGCGTGCACGAAGGCGCGCACCTGCGCGAGGTGTACGGCAACTATGGCGGCACCGTCGAACAGCGCCTGGCGGACCTGCACGCCGCTTTCGCGAACCCCGACGTGAAGATGATCTGGCCGATCCGCGGCGGCTCCGGCTGCATCTCGCTGCTGGCGCACCTCGATTACGCGCTGATCCGTGCTAACCCGAAAATCCTGTTGGGCTACTCCGACATCACGGCGCTGCACCTGGCCATCCTGAGGCATGCGGGCCTGGTGAGCTTCCACGGGCCGGTGGCCTCGTCCACGCTGAGCGACTACACGCGCGAGCACATGCTGGCGGTGCTGTCCGATCCGCAGCCGAGCTACACGATTCCGATGGCACTGGAAAACAGCCGGCGCGCCCTGGAAAAACCCCATTTCGGCCTGCACACCGTGCACGGCGGCGTGGCGACCGGCCCCCTCGTGGGCGGCAACCTGAGCCTGGTGGCGGCGCTGGCCGGCACGCCCTATGCGGCCGATTTCAAGGACAGCATCCTGTTCCTGGAAGAGGTCAACGAGGCGCCCTACCGGATCGACCGCTGGATGACTCAGCTCGACCTGTCCGGCGGCTTGTCAAAAGCGGCGGCGCTGATGGTGGGCATCTGCGACGACTGCGGCCCGGAGCATGAAGAGATTTCGCTGACGCTGGAACAGACGCTCGACCTCCACCTGCAGCCGCTGGCGATTCCCGCCGTGACCGGCTATTCGATCGGGCATATCCGCGACCAGTTCACGGTCCCGATGGGTATCCGCGCCACGCTCGATACGGAGCGGCAGACGTTGACGTTGCTGGAAGCGGCCGTCAGCTGACCGGCGTCACGCTGCGGCGCGTCAGCGGAACATGGGAGGCCGAACGTCGTCAATGGTGTCTACCACCGTAAAACTGTAATAGGTTGCATACGCCATCTCACAGGGCGCCCCCCGGCACATGGCAGGTTTGTACTCATCGAGCATCATCACGCTGGCGATATACTTGACCAGTTTTTCCCCGTCTTCCTGGTCTTCCAGGGTCGGTTTGCGCAAGACCATCGCCTGCTTTGCCTTGCCGTCCGCGCCGACGATGATGCGAATTAACAGGTCACCTACCGCGTTGCCCGCGGAGTGATTGAGCTTGTGAACCGCTTCGAATACCTTGCGCGTCCCATTGCGTGGATAAGGTGGGTCGTCACCCTGTTCAAGCGCGGGGTATTGAATACGGACCCTGTTGCGCTGTCCTTCGGTTAGGGCTTCCCAGGTCGCGTCAACCGGGGTGGGTCCCGTCACCGGGTATGCCCCTGGCTTAGTAGTGCTGAAATAGGGAGTAGAGTCGATTACCGGCGCCGGAATTCCGGCGGGACGGCCATCTTCGAACTGACCATCGAACTTGCGATTGCTTCCGGCAAAGGTCATGATCCCACGTCCATGCGGCTTGTCGTCTTTCCACTGGCCGGCGTAGCTGCCGCCGAGGCTATAGGTCGCCTCGCCCCAGCCGTTGAGCTGGCCGTTCTTCCACTCGCCCTTGAACTCGGAGCGGTCGTAGCGCACCAGGATCCCTTTACCTTCATACTTGTTGTCGATCACGTCGCCTTCGTACTGGTTGCCGTTCACGAATTCGATATAGCCGTTCCCATGCGGCTTGCCGCGGCGCAGTGTGCCGGTATAGGTATAACTTACGGTCTTCAGCTCGCCTTCGCCCTGCAGCTCGCCACGCAGCAGGCTGCCTTTCAATGCATAGCGGCGGCCTTTCTCGTCCTTCCATTCCAGCGTGCCCGTGCCGCTGGCGAAACCGTCCTTGCACATCCCGTTCCAGTCAACCCGGTTCTCGCGCGGAGCCGGCTCCAGCGGGGCAATCTGGCAATCGTCGGTACCGGCATGACCGGCAAGGCGCGCCGGCGCAGCCAGTGCCTCCGGCATCGCGGCAAGGCCAAGCAGCAGGGGCAGGATAGCCGTCTTCATCATGGCCATATCAGTCCTTGTGGAAGTTGAAGGGCACGCGCGGCAGCGTGCCGAAATGGATCGCCATTTCGTAGGCCATCTCGCAGGGTTCGCCCTGACAGCGCGCGGGTTTGTACTTGTCGAGCATGAGCAGGCTCGCGTAGGCCTCCGCCAGTTCCTTGTTCGGGTGGCCGTTCCCGCCCTCGGGGATCTGGTACACGGCCGCGCTCCTGGCCTTGCCGTCCTTGCCGACCAGGACATGGATGCGCAGCATGCCATCGGCACTGTCCAGGTTGCTTGACGCCTTCTGGAAAGCTTTCATGACTTCTTCCGGGCCCTTGCTCGGGTAGGGCGGATCGTCACCGGCCGCGAGCGTGGTGTAGGGGTAGCGCGCCGTGTTCTTTTGCGCCTCGGTCAAGCTGTCCCAGGCGGCGTCGTGCTGGCCGCCATAGGTCGTGCTGCTCGAACTCCAGCGCGTGGGAGTGGCGAGCGTGCGTTTGGTGTCGTCGAATTCGCGCGGACCCTGGCCCGCCACATAGCCATAGGCAAACCGGCCTTCGTACTGGCGGCCACTGCCGGCATACACGATCTTGCCCTTGCCGTGGAAGCGGTTGTCTTCCCATGTGCCGCTGTAGCTGCCGCCCAGCGTGAAGGTCTCTTCGCCCCAGCCTTCGCGTACGCCGTTCTTCCATTCGCCCGTGTAGCGCGAACGGTCGGCACTGATGAAGATGCCCTTGCCTTCGCGCTTGCCGTTCACTACACCGCCTTCGTACATGCCTTCGCCGCCGGCATACTTGAAGAAACCTTCGCCATGCGGCACGCCCCTACGGACCGTGCCGGCGTAGTCGTATTCTCTGGTCTTGAGCTCGGCCTCGCCGCTGACTTCGCCACGCTCGAGCGTGGCCGCAAGCGTGACCGGCTTGCCGGCAGCATCGCGCCACTTGAGCACGCCCTTGCCCTGGGCGTGGCCGTTGGTGCAGGCACCGTTCCAGCGCAGCTCGGCGCCGGCGGGAACGGTATCGAGCGCGCCGATGCGGCAATCGGCCTTGCCAAGGGGAGCCGGCGGTTCGGCGGCGAGTACGCCCTGGGCCAGCAGTGAAGTGGTGAGAAGGAGGAGAAGTCTAGGCATGCGGACACCGGGAATAGTTTCAACTACCAAGAATCTACCATGTCATCTTGATAATCAGAAACTATTTTCCGAGCCAGTCGCGGTGGCTCAGAGCTTGCGCGTCATGTACACATACCCGTGCTGCTCGCCATCGATGCGATACAGGTCCGGCAGCTCTCCGGCGAAGACGAAACCGCAGCGCTCATACAGCCGGCGCGCCGGGGCGTTCTGCGACAGCACTTCCAGGTCGACCCAGTCGATGGTCTCCTGCGCGCGCGCCCAGTCGAGCGCAGCGGCCATCAGGTGCTCGCCAAGACCCCGGCGGCGCCAGTCGCGGTGCACGCCCATGCCGAGCAGGCAGCGGTGGCTGGCGGCGCGCTCGGGGCGGGCGCGCAGGTCGACGTGGCCGGCAATGGTGCCGTCCGGCGCCAGCGCCATCCAGGCGCGGCGCCAGCCGGGCGCGCCGACCGCGGCGCCCAGGCCGATGGCAAAAGGCGCCCCGTTTATCGAGCGGAAAGCGCGAGTCGGCGCGCGCCATCGGCTGGAACAGGGGCGTGCTGTCGCGGCCGTTGTCCTGCAGGTGGTCGTCCAGGTAGAGGAACAGCGCCGGGAGGTCGGCTTCCCTGACCTCGCGGATGGCGGGCATGAACTGGTCGCCCATGTCAGCGCAGCAGGAACAGCAGGCTCGCCAGCAGCAGGCCGCCGCTGACGGTGCCGGCAAAGGCGAAGCCGAGGAGGACCAGATTGCGCTTGCGCCGTTCGTTCACAGCGCGCGCGCGATCAGGATCTTCTGGATGTCGCTGGTGCCTTCATAGATCTGGCACACGCGCACGTCGCGGTAGATGCGCTCGATCGGGAAATCGGCCACGTAGCCATAGCCGCCGAAGACCTGCATCGCGTTCGACACCACGCGCTCGGCCATCTCGGAGGCGAACAGCTTGGCCATTGCCGCTTCCTTCAGGCAGGGCAGTCCCGCATCCTTCATCGAGGCCGCATGCAGGATCAGCTGGCGCGCCGCTTCGATCTGCATCGCCATCTCCGACAGGCGGAACTGCACCGACTGGTGCTCGAAGATCGCCTTGCCGAAGCTTTCCCGCTCCTTTGCATAGCCAAGCGCCGCCTCGAAGGCTGCACGCGCCATGCCGACCGACTGCGAGGCGATGCCGATGCGTCCGCCCTCCAGGCCGGACAGGGCGATCTTGTAGCCCATGCCTTCTTCGCCGATCAGGTTTTCGACAGGCACGCGGCAATTCTCGAAGACGATCTGCGCCGTGTCGGAAGAGTGCTGGCCCATCTTCTGTTCCAGGCCGGCGACGATGTAGCCCGGGGTATCGGTCGGCACCCAGAAGGCGCTGATGCCTTTTTTACCCGCCGCCCTGTCGGTGACGGCCATGACGATGGCCACATCGCCGTATTTGCCGCTGGTGATGAACTGCTTGGTGCCGTTGATGATGTAGTGGTCGCCATCGCGGACCGCCGTGGTGCGCAGGGCGGCGGCGTCGCTGCCGGTATGCGGTTCGGTCAGGGCAAAGGCGCCGAGCAGTTCGCCTTGCGCGAGGGGACGCAACCAGCGCTGCTTCTGTTCTTCGTTCGCGTACATCATCGCGATCGAGCAGACCGGGCAGTTGTTGACCGAGATGATGGTCGAGGTGCCGCCGTCGCCGGCCGCGATCTCTTCCAGCACCAGCGCCAGCGACACGTAGTCGAGACCGGCCCCGCCATATTGTTCCGGCACCGCCACGCCAAAGGCGCCCAGTCCTGCCAGCTCCTTCAGTTCGGCCTTCGGAAAATAGTGTTCCTTGTCCCAACGGGCGGCGTTGGGCGCCAGGCGCTCCTGGGCATAGCTGCGCAGGGCGTCGCGGATCATCTGGTGTTCTTCGGTCAGGATCATGGTGTCTCGTTGAGGTGTTATTCAGCTTGTCGTTCGCGGCTTACCAGGGAATCGGGCTGCCGTCGTGGTTCAGGAAAGTGCCGTTCGCTTGCGGGCCGGCGTTTGCCAGCAGGGAGCGCAGGTCGCGCACGCTCTGCTCGACCGGCACCGGGGCGCTCGCGCCGCCCATGTCGGTCTGGACCCAGCCGGGGTGGAAGGCGATGCAGGTGGCGCCTTGCGGGCCATAGGTGAGCGCGGTGTCGCGCAGCACCGAGTTCAGGGCCGCCTTGCTGGCGCGGTAGAGCGAACCGTTGCCGCTCGTGCGCGCGCCGATCGAGGCCATGACGGAGGACAGCACGCCGAGCTTGCCGCGGGTGGCGGCCACCAGCGGCGCGACGACCGGCAGCAGGCGCATCGCCGCCAGCACGTTCGTGTGCATCACGGCGTCGAATTCATCCTGGGTGGGGAAGCCGTCGTGGCGCGGGCCGTACAGGCCGGCGACCAGCCAGGCGGTGTCGATCTTTTCGTCGTCGAGCTTCCAGCCGAGGCCAGCGATGGCATCGGCATCGGTGACGTCGAGTTGATGTGGCTCGGCGCCGAGCGCGGCCAGTTCGTCCAGGTCCTGCGCCTTGCGTGCGGTGGCGATCACGCGCCAGCCATCAAGCCGGTATTGGCGCGCCAGCTCGTGGCCGATGCCTCGCGAGGCGCCGATGATGAGGGCAGTTGGCAAGATCGTTTGCTCCGGTTTGCTTTGCAGTTTGCGACGGTACGACCGCGTGGGCATGAATGCCCACCCTACGTTACGCCGCGGTCTCGATTCTTTTCACGCGACGGTTGCGCATCGTAGGGTGGGCATTCATGCCCATGCGGTACAAATTACGCCAGGTGGGCGCGCCATCGAAGCCACTGGCTTCAATGGCCCCACGCGGTACAAATTACGCCAGGTGGGCGCGCCATCGAAGCCACTGGCTTCAATGGCCCCACGCGGTACAAATTACGCCAGGTGGGCGCGCCATCGAAGCCACTGGCTTCAATGGCCCCACGCGGTACAAATTACGCCAGGTGGGCGCGCCATCGAAGCCACTGGCTTCAATGGCCCCACGCGGTACAAGGTCTCCGAGTCGAAGACACCCCGGAGACCGCTACAACTTACACCATCTCGATCGCCATCGCCGTCGCTTCACCGCCGCCGATGCACAGCGATGCCACGCCGCGCTTGCCGCCGGTCTTCTTCAGCGCGCCGAGCAGGGTGACGATGATGCGCGCGCCGGAAGCGCCGATCGGGTGGCCGAGGGCGCAGGCGCCGCCGTGGATGTTCACCTTCTCGTGCGGGATCTCGAGGTCGCGCATGGCCGCCATCGGCACGGCGGCAAAGGCCTCGTTGATCTCGAACAGGTCGACATCGCCCGGCATCCAGCCGGTCTTCTTGAACAGCTTGTGCATCGCGCCGATCGGGGCGGTCGTGAACAGGTTCGGTTCCTGGGCGTGGGTGGCGTGGCCGATGACGCGGGCGATCGGAGTCAGGCCCAGTTCCTTGGCCTTCGATTCGCGCATCATGACCAGGGCCGCGGCGCCGTCATTGATCGACGAGGACGAGGCGGCCGTGACGGTGCCTTCCTTCTTGAATGCGGGCTTCAGGGACGGGATCTTGTCGATCTTCGCCTTCATCGGACCTTCATCCTTTTCGACCAGCAGTTCGCCGGTACGGGTGGCCACGCTGACCGGCGCGATTTCCCAGTCGAAGGAGCCGTCGCTGTTGGCGGCCTGGGCGCGTTTCACCGAGGTGATGGCGAAGTTGTCCTGGTCTTCGCGCGAGAACTGGTACGTCGCCACGCATTCTTCTGCGAAGGTACCCATCGAACGGCCTTCGCCGGTCTTTTCGTTGCGCGAATAGGCATCTTCCAGGCCGTCGTACATCATGTGGTCGAACATCGGCGCGTGGCCGATGCGGTAGCCGCCGCGGGCTTTCGGGATCAGGTAAGGAGCGTTGGTCATCGACTCCATGCCGCCGGCGACGACGATGTCGGCGCTGCCGGCCACCAGCTGGTCATGCGCGAAGATCGCGGCCTGCATGGCAGAGCCGCACATTTTCGACAGGGTGACGGCGCCGGTCGACAGCGGCAGGCCGGCCTTGATCAGGGCCTGGCGCGCCGGGGCCTGGCCTTGTCCCGCCATCAGGCAGTTACCGAAGTAGACGTGTTCGACCGACTGGGCATCGACGCCGGCGCGTTCGACCGCGGCCTTGATCGCTACCGCGCCGAGGTCGCTCGCGGACTTCGAGGAAAAATCGCCCTGGAAGGCGCCCATCGGGGTACGGGCGGCGCCAACGATAACGACTGGATCATTCATTGCAAGGTCTCCAAAGAGGATGGCGCCGCTTCGAAGGCGGGCGCCGGGGTGGTATGCGCGGTATGCGTGGCGTGATGAAAACGGATCTGCTGCGGGTAGGGGAAGATGTCCTGCACTTCGCCCCCCAGGATGCGGTCCTTGTGCGCTTGCCAATAGGCGCGCGTCAGGAGTTCCGCATGGTGCTTCATAAAGTAGTGCCGGATCTTCGGATTTCCAAGTAGAAAACGTCCGAATTGTTCCGGAAAGACGTCGTGCTTGCCGATCGGGTACCAGGGTTCGGACGCCATTTCGTCTTCCTCGTTGCGCGCTTCGGGAATGTCGCGGAAGACGCAATCGGTGAGGTATTCGATTTCGTCGTAGTCGTAGAACACGACGCGGTTCTGGCGCGTCACGCCGAAATTTTTATACAGCATATCGCCGGGAAAAATATTCGCGGCGACCAGGTCGCGGATGGCGTTGCCGTATTCGCGGATGCCATGCTCGAGCATGGCCTCGTCGCCCGCTTTTTCCGCATTCGTGAGAAAAATATTCAGCGGCACCATGCGCCGCTCGATGTACAGGTGCTTGATGATGATGCGTTCGCCCTCGATCTCGACCAGCGAAGGGCAATGGTGCTGCAGTTCGGCCAGCAATTCCTCGCTGAAGCGCGCCAGCGGAAAGGCGACATCGGAATATTCCAGCGTATCGGCCATACGTCCGACGCGGTCGTGGTGTTTCACGAGCAGGTATTTTTCCTTGACCTGGGCGCGGGTCGTCTCTTTCGGCGCCGGATAGAAATCCTTGATCACCTTGAAGACATAGGGGAAAGAGGGCAATTCGAAGACCAGCATCACCAGGCCGCGAATGCCGGGCGCGCTCTGGAAACGGTCGGAACTGTGCTTCAAATGCTGCAGGTAATCGCGGTAGAACAGCGTCTTGCCCTGCTTTTGCAGGCCCAGCACGGTATAGATTTCGCTGCGCGGTTTACGCGGCAGCAGGTTGCGCAGGAATTGCACATAGGCCGAGGGCACTTCCATGTCGACCAAAAAATAGGCGCGCGTGAACGAAAACAGCACGGCGATCTGTTCCACCTCGGTGAGCACGGTATCGAGCACGAGTTCGCCGCGGCGCTTGTGCAGGATCGGGATCACGAAAGGATATTCGCGTGCGCCATTCACGGCACGACCGACGACATAGGCGCCCTTGTTGCGGAAGAAGAGGCTCGATAGCACCTGGAACTGCAGGTTCGGCTCGGCCCGATCCAGGCCGAATTTCTCGACCATGCGCGCGGCGACTAAACCGATATCGCGCTCGAGTGCGGCAAACGGGCGATCGAGCTGGAAATTCGTGACGATGCGGCGCAGGGCGAAATGCAGGCCGTCCGCCGCCGGGTAATACACGCGGTAGGTCGGCAGCAATTCGTCGGTTTCGATGTACTCGGTGGAGATCACCGGGCGCACGAAGATGTAATCGTTATGGTAATAGCTGCGGTGCAGAATCTTGCAGCTGACCGAATTGAAGAAGGTTTCCGCCAGTTCCGGCTGCTTGTGGCCGGACAGCAGGCCAATATAGTGCAGCTTGATCTCGCGCCAGACGCCTTCGTGCAATTCTTCCGGCACGTATTCGGCTTCGAGGGCTTGCACGGCTTCCTTGACGCGCTCGTCGTAGTAATCGATGCGGGCACGGGCGGCAGCCTGGGCGGTTGGCCAGTCGCCGCGCTCGAAATGACGCCGCGCCGCCTGGCTGGCCGCGCGGAACAGGCGGTAATGCTTGTCGAAGCCATCGAGAATGGTGCGCGCGACGTCGAAGGCTATCTGGGACGATAGCAGCTTGGGGAACGCAACTTGTGTCATCGTTCGTCTCGCGCGGTGTCTGGTGGAGCGGCTATTTTATTGCATCGTAGGGTAGGAGGCTCTGCCGCCTACGCGTTCAACGACAAGGTGCTAAACGGCGACGTGGTGTGCATCCGCTGTTTGAACGCGTAGGCGGGAGGACCCGCCTACCCTACGATGCGCGACCGTTCAGCTTACGCCGTCTCGCCAAACAGCTCGCGGCCGATCAGCATGCGGCGGATTTCGCTGGTGCCCGCGCCGATTTCGTAGAGCTTCGCATCGCGCCAGAGACGACCGACCGGATACTCGTTGATATAACCATTGCCGCCCAGGGTCTGGATGGCTTCGCCCGCCATCCAGGTGGCCTTTTCGGCGCTGTACAAAATCGCGCCGGCGGCATCCTTGCGCAGGGCACGCACGGCAGCGGCGTTGTCGGCGCGGTCGCAGGCCTGGCCGACGGCGTACACATAGGCGCGGCAAGCCATCATGGTCGAATACATGTCGGCGATCTTGCCTTGCATGAGCTGGAATTCGCCGATCGCCTGGCCGAACTGTTTACGTTCGTGAATATAGGGAACGACCACATCCATGCAGGCCGACATGATGCCGAGTGGGCCACCGGACAGCACGGTGCGCTCGAAATCGAGGCCCGACATCAGCACGTTGACGCCCTTGCCGACGCCGCCCAGCACGTTTTCGACCGGCACTTCGCAATCCTGGAACACCAGTTCGCCCGTGTGCGAGCCGCGCATGCCGAGTTTGTCGAGCTTTTGCGCGATCGAGAAACCTTTGAAACCTTTTTCGATCAGGAAGGCGGTCATGCCGCGCGGGCCGGCTTCCAGGTCGGTTTTGGCATAGACGACCAGGGTGTCGGCGTCCGGACCGTTGGTGATCCACATCTTGGTGCCGTTCAGGACGTAATGGTCGCCCTTCAGGTCGGCGCGCAGTTTCATGCTGACGACGTCGGAACCGGCGTTTGGCTCGGACATGGCCAGGGCACCGACGTGCTCGCCCGAGATCAGTTTTGGCAGGTATTTGCGCTTTTGCTCTTCGCTGCCGTTGCGCTTGATCTGGTTGACGCACAGGTTCGAGTGGGCGCCGTAGGACAGGCCGACCGACGCCGAGGCGCGCGAGATTTCTTCCATCGCGACGATGTGGGCCAGGTAGCCCATGTTGGCGCCGCCGTATTCCTCGCTGACGGTGATGCCGAGCAGGCCGAGTTCGCCCATTTTCTTCCACAGGTCCATCGGGAACTGGTCGCTGCGGTCGATTTCGGCAGCGCGTGGCGCGATTTCGCTTGCTGCAAACTGTTGGACTGCTTCGCGCAGCGCGGCGATGTCTTCGCCATGGTCAAAGGTCAAGCCTGGAAGATGCAGCATGTCGTCGTCCTCTCGGTGAACGGGTTAGCAATTTTGAACCTGGTTATCATACTCGCGTGTGACGTTAACGTAAACGTCAAGTAAAGGCGGGGGCAGGGCGCCCTCGGCCGAGCCGATCAGGCGGCTTTGCTGGCGCCGGTCGGCCGGTTGTCCGCCGCGTTCTCGGCCAGCAGCCGGCGGCATTCTTCCTCGTGTGCGGCAATTTCTTCCAGGGCCATCTCGATGTCGGCGCGCTGCTGTTCAAGGGTTTCGCGCTGGTGCGCCAGCACGCCGAGAAAACGGTCGATCTGGGCGGTGGTATCTTTCGGCGACTCGTACATGTCGACGATACTCTTGATTTCCGACAGAGTCAGGCCCAGGCGCTTGCCGCGCAGCGTCAGTTTCAGGCGGGTGCGGTCGCGCGGGGTGTAGACACGGTTGCGTCCGCCGACGCCTTCGCGGCTGGGACTGAGGAGTCCCTGGTCTTCGTAGAAGCGGATGGCGCGCGCGGTGATGTCGAATTCGCGTGCCAGTTCGGCGATGGTGTAGGTCGTGGCCATGAAAGTGCGGGTGAAAGTGGCAGAGCGCGGAATCGCTTAGAATCCCGATTCGGGCCGGTTGCGTTTCCGTTTACGTCAACGTCAACTCCATTGTAGCGCGCCCGACCCATCACGAATACGAAAGATTGTCATCATGAACCCGCTCGAGTCCCAGCTGGCCTATCCCTTCGGCGACGAACTGCCCACGCCCGGCACGGTGCGCATGGTCGCGCCCGGACTGGGCTGGCTGCGCATGCCGCTGCCCTTCGCGCTCGACCACATCAACCTGTGGCTGCTGGACGACGAGCGCGAGGGCCGCGCCGGCTGGAGCGTCGTCGATACCGGCGTCGCCACCGATCCCACCCGCGCCGCCTGGGAACAAATCTTCACAGGGACGATGGCGGACAAGCCAGTGCTGCGCCTGTTCGCAACCCACTGCCACCCGGACCACGTTGGCCTCTCGGGCTGGCTGTGCGAGCGTTTCGCGGCGCCGTTCTGGACGACGGCCGGCGAGTTCGGCTTCGCCCGCATGATGGCGGCCGCCTTGCCGGGCGTCGATGGCCCCTCGGCCATTCCCCATTTCGAGCGCCACGGCCTGACCGACCCGCTCATGCTCGAACAGATGCGCAGCCGCCGCAATTATTATCCCTCGCTGGTGCCGAGCGTGCCGGAAGCCTATACCCGCCTGCAGGATGGCCAGCAGCTCCGGATCGGGCAGGCCGGCTGGCGCGTGATTACCGGTTTCGGCCATTCGCCGGAACATGCGGCCCTGTATTCGGACGCGTTGAAGGTCTTGATTTCAGGCGATATGGTGCTGCCGCGCATTTCGACGAATGTGTCCGTGTTTGCCGTCGAACCGGAGGGCAATCCGCTGCAGCAATATCTCGACTCGCTGGACAAATTCGCCGGCCTGCCGGAAGACACATTGGTGCTGCCTTCGCACGGGCGGCCTTTCCGCGGCCTGCACACCCGCATCGCGCAGCTGCGCCAGCACCACGTGGCGCGCCTGGCCGAGGTACTCGAAGCCTGCCGCACGCCGCACAGCGCGGTGGACATCGTACCGATCATGTTCCGCCGCCAGCTCGACGCACACCAGCTCAGCTTTGCACTGGGCGAGGCACTCGCGCACCTGCACAAACTTTGGAATGATGGTATGTTGGAGCGAGTAACCGGTGCCGATGGCGTTTTACGTTTCCAACTAATCTGATTGATCACTGATCAACTGATCTTAAACCAGCCAGAGCCGGATTCCGTGGGTGTCCCAGCCCACTCCGGCCTCGACTAGACCGCGATTTGCCCACACGCGTATCTATCGTGCGACAAATGTTGTTTCCTATTAGATACAATTCAGATACATTCATGCTGACTAGAAATTTTGTGGCATGATCGCGAGTTCCGCGAAAAATCTCTTCAATCTCCACTTCTTTGTTAAGTAACGCTCGGCCCGATGTCACACAAATGGTCTTAACGGCTATGCAACTGACATTTATGGTCGAGCATGAAATAGTGCCATCATGAACTCCACGAACGAACGGGAGAGCTTTAGCGAGCGTCTCCAGCAGGCGCTGAAGAACGCCCATTACTCACCGGACAGCCCGACCCGCCTTGCGCGCGAATTCAATATTCGCTTCGAAGGCCGTCCGATCACGGTCCACGCTGCCCGCAAATGGCTGGTGGGCGAAGCCATTCCGACCCAGGAAAAGCTGCGCATGATTGCGCAATGGCTGGGTGTGCCGGCTGATTGGCTGCGCTTCGGCGGCCCGGAAAACCCGGGTGCCCAGGCCGACAGCGGCGGCGGCGCGCGCTTCGAATCGGCCGACGTCAAGCTGATCGCCGATCTGCAGCGCCTGGACGAGCACCATCGCCAGCTGGCACGCGAATTCATCCGCATGCTGGTACGGGTCAACCACCAGGCAACGACGAAGTAAGCCGGTTCCTTCCCTACTATTGCTTTTTCGCTTACAAATTTTCCTCCGAATCAGGCAGTACAAACGCCTGTGACTGGCGCATAATCAATTCGTCACAGCAGAGGATCGTGCCGCCAATGAAAAGCAACTACATGAATACCGCCCAGCTGAAGGAACTCATGACCGCGCCGCCGATGACGGCTGCGCGCCATGCCGAGGTGATGCGCAAACGTATCGCCCAACGCAGGATGCTGGAGGAAGCAAGGGAGTTGAAGAAGGCCGAAAGCGACTACCTGAAGCGTTAAGCGTTGAGGTGGGCGCTGGCGCGGCAAGTCGCTGGTTTGCCGTCTGGCGTATCCGTGTGCCTGGTTGGCGCCGGGGTGGTATCCGGTCGAGCCGCCGGTCCGGTATCGAACCGGGCTGAGGAGACCGGCTGCCGATGTGGCAGGGTGGTTCCAGTTGTCCGTCAGTTGCCGCTGTCGGCAGCCCCGCGTATGCCCGACCAGCGCGGCGCTTCGCCGTTTTCGAACCCGAGCAGGTCGAGCACGCGGTCGATGCTATGGTCGACCAGCTCATCGATGCTGGCCGGACGGTGATAAAAGCTGGGCAGGGGCGGAAACACGATGCCGCCCATTTCGGTGACGGCCGTCATATTGCGCAGGTGCGCGAGGTTGAGCGGCGTTTCGCGCACCATCAGGATCAGGCGCCGGCGTTCCTTCAGGATCACGTCGGCCGCGCGTGCGACCAGGTTGTCCGCCAGCCCATGGGCCACGGCGGCCAGGGTCTTCATCGAGCAGGGCGCGATCACCATGCCGTCGGTCTGGAATGAACCGCTGGCAATCGTCGCGCCAATTTCACGGTGTTTATGCACGACGTGGGCCAGCGCTTCGACCTCGCGCCGTGCCATGCCCACTTCCTGGTGCAGGGTCAATGCCGCCGCGTCGGACACCACCGGTGGCTCTCGACGCCGGGCAGGGCGCCCAGCCGCTGCAGCAGCCGCACGCCATAGACCGCGCCGGTCGCGCCGGTGATGCCGACGACAATACGGCGGCCGGCGTCCCGGCGGGGTCGGGTGCTGCTCATTACTTCTTGAACATTGCCTGCAGTTCGCCGGATTCGTACATCTCATTCATGATGTCGGAACCGCCGATGAACTCGCCGTTCACGTAGAGCTGCGGGATGGTCGGCCAGTTCGAGAAGTCCTTGATGCCCTGGCGCACTTCCGGATCGTCCAGCACGTTGACGGTGGCGATGTTGTCGACGCCGCAAGCTTTCAGGATCTGGATGGCGCGGCCCGAGAAGCCGCACTGCGGGAACTGGGCGGTGCCCTTCATGAACAGCACGACCGGGGTGTTGGTCACGGTGTCTTTGATCCAGGTTTGTACGTCGCTCATGTGAGTATGCCTTCGGTGAGAAATGGAATGGATGGCGCCATTCTATAAGAAATCGCCCGCGCCGGTGCGGCGCCAGGGTCCGCCGCCGCGGGGCAATTGCGGTATGATCGCCCCCGCTTTCCCTTTCCGCTTTTCCTCTTCCCGTACCGCTCGGAGTCATTCATGCAACAAGCCCCCCGTACCGCGCCTTCCGCGGGTTTCAATCTCCTGCTGGGCGTGCTGCTGGGCGCCCTCGGCGTGTTCCACCTGGCGACCGGCGCCCAAGGCGATGGCCTTGGCGGCATCCTGAAAGGGCTGGCGCTGCTGGCCTATGCCCTCGTGCTGGTACGCGACGCCCTGCACATCAGGAAAACCGGCCAGCCCGCCATGCCGCGCCGGCGCCTGAACACGATCGGCCTGGCTTGCCTCGCGCTGTATTTCGTTGGCGTGCTGGTCAAGAATGGTCCGGCAATGATGTAGGCTTGCCCAGGCAAACCGCATCTTCGCGGCCGACATAGCGCCCGTAATGCGGGATGACGCGGTAGCCGTGGCGTTCATAAAAAGCCACCGCGCGCAGGTTCACGCGGCGCGTCTCCAGCCAGATCTCGCGGTAACCGAAAGCCCGTGCCTGCGTTTCCAGCGCGGCCAGCAGCTGGCGGCCGGCGCCGCTGCCGGGCTGCGCATACATGCGCTTGATCTCGGCAACGTCGGCATCGAGCGGACGCAGGGCGCCGCAGCCGAGCGCCGTGCCTGACGCGTCGCGCGCCAGCAGGAACACGGCACGCGGCATGCGCACGTCGCCGGCATCGAAGGATGCCGCTCCGCTGTCGCCGCAGATCGCGGCCAGCGCCGCATCGAGCGCCGCGATGAGCGCCCGGGCCTCCAGGCTGTCCGGATCGGCGGGCGCGCAGGCGAGCATGGCTTACTTCTTCAGCTTGGCAAACGCCGCCGCCATCGCGCCGCTGCTCGGCGCCGGCGCCTCCCGTTCCTGGCGCCCGTGCTGGGCCACGCGCTTGCGGTCCTCGCGGTCGCCGCGCTGCTGCGGCTGCGCGCCCGGCTGCGGCGCCGCGTCCGACAGGCGCATGGTCAGCGCGATGCGTTTTCTCTTCGGGTCGACTTCCAGCACTTTGACTTTCACGACCTGGCCCGCCTTGACCACCGTGTGCGGATCCTTGACGAAGGTGTTCGACAGCGCCGAGATGTGCACCAGGCCATCCTGGTGCACGCCGATATCGACGAAGGCGCCGAAGGCGGCCACGTTGGTGACCACGCCTTCGAGGATCATGTCCGGACGCAGGTCCGAAATGGCTTCCACGCCTTCCTTGAAGGTGGCGGTGGTGAACTCGGGCCGCGGGTCGCGCCCCGGCTTTTCCAGTTCCTTCAGGATGTCGCTCACGGTCGGCACGCCGAATGTCTCGTCCGCATATTTGGCCGGATTCAGGGTCTTGATCAGGGAAGTGTCGCCAATGACCGCCTTCATGTCGCGCTTGACGTCGGCCAGGATCTTTTCCACCACCGGGTAGGACTCAGGGTGAACCGCCGAGGCGTCGAGCGGATTTTCGCCGCCCACCACGCGCAGGAAGCCCGCCGCCTGCTCGAAGGTTTTATCTCCCAGGCGCGGTACCTTCTTGAGGGCTGCGCGCGAGGGGAAGGCGCCCTTCATGTCGCGGTAGCTGACGATGCTCTGGGCCACGCTGGAAGACAGGCCGGAGACGCGCGCCAGCAGCGGTGCCGAGGCCGTGTTCACGTCCACGCCCACCGCGTTCACGCAATCCTCGACGACGGCGTCGAGCGAGCGCGCCAATTGCGTTTGCGAGACGTCGTGCTGGTACTGGCCGACGCCGATCGATTTCGGGTCGATTTTCACCAGTTCCGCCAGCGGATCCTGCAGGCGCCGGGCAATCGACACCGCGCCGCGGATCGAGACGTCCAGATCCGGCAGTTCGCGCGACGCGAATTCCGAGGCCGAGTACACCGAGGCGCCCGCTTCGGAAACGACGATCTTCGTGAGCTTGAGTTCGGGTCTCGCCTTGATCAGGTCTTGCGCCAGTTTATCCGTCTCGCGCGAAGCGGTGCCGTTGCCGATCGAGATCAGCGACACATTGTGTTTGGCCGCCAGCTGGCCCAGCACGTGCAAGGAACCATCCCAGTCGTTCCGCGGCTGGTGCGGGTAGATCGTCGCGGTGTCGACCACCTTGCCGGTGGCATCCACCACGGCGACCTTCACGCCCGTGCGCAGGCCGGGATCGAGGCCCATGGTCGCGCGCTGGCCGGCCGGTGCCGCCAGCAGCAGGGATTTCAAATTGCGCGCAAACACCTGGATGGCATCGAGTTCGGCCTTTTCGCGCAGGGCGCCCATCAATTCCGTCTCGATGTACATGAAGCTTTTCACGCGCCAAGTCCAGCGCGCGGTGTCGAGCAGCCATTTGTCGGCCGGACGCCCGCCCGCGCTAATGCCGAAGCGCGCGGCGATGCGGCCTTCGCAGGGGTTCAGGGGCGCGTCCCACTTTGGCTTTTCCGCCTCGCTGTCCAGGCGCAGGGTGACGTCGAGGATGCCTTCGCGGCGTCCGCGCATCAGCGCCAGCGCCCGGTGCGAAGGGATGTTCGCCAGCGGCTCGGAATAATCGAAATAGTCGGCGAACTTCTCGCCTTCGTCCTGCTTGCCCTCGACGACTTTCGAGTCGACCACGCCATGCTCCTGCACGTATTCGCGCAGCGACTGCAGCAGGGTCGCGTCTTCGGCGAAACGCTCCATCAGGATCTGGCGCGCGCCGTCCAGGGCTGCCTTGGTGTCCGGTACGCCCGGATTGTTGACGCCGTCGGCATTCGTGAACGCCTCGCGCAGGTATTGCGCCGCCAGCGTTTCCGGGTTGAGCGTCGGGTCGGCCAGCAGCGCGTCGGCCAGCGGAGACAAGCCCGCTTCGACCGCGATCTGCGCCTTGGTGCGGCGCTTCTGTTTATAGGGCAGGTATAAATCTTCCAGGCGTGTCTTGTCCTCGGCCAGTGCGATCGCTTCGAGCAATGCCGGCGTCATCTTGTTCTGTTCGGTGATCGATTCGATGATCGCGGCGCGCCGGTCTTCCAGCTCGCGCAGGTAGCGCAGGCGCTCTTCCAGCAGGCGCAACTGGATGTCGTCGAGGCCGCCCGTGGCTTCCTTGCGGTAGCGCGCGATGAAGGGAACGGTGGCGCCTTCATCCAGCAGGGCGATGGCGGCGGCCACTTGCGCCGGCTTGGCGGCGAGCTCAATGGCGAGACGTTGTTCGATGGTAGGCAGCATGGGACAGCAATCCGTGGTGAGCGTGAGTCAGGCGGGCAATGATACGCAAACCGGCGCAATGCGCCAGTCTTGACAGCCACCCCTGAACATGCACCCATGCATCGTGGATGTGGTGAAATTTCATGCAGTAAAGATTTCTCGGCTACGTGCGATTCCGAACAAAACTGAAGTGCCCGTATGAGAGATAATGTCGTTTGTTGTTTTTTTTCATACAGACTCCAGAGACCCATGCACACAGTTGATTCCCCACGCGAACACGCGAGCGATGCCCCGGCACCGCGCGCGACGCCGGCACGCGCCCCTGCACTGCCCGCACCGGTGGCGACCTGGCTGCAACGGGTGGAGGCGGCTGCCCATCCGCAACCGAAGCTGACCATCGAAGTTGCCGATCCGAAGGCCACCCAGTACAAATTTGTGTACGTGATGGCGCCCACCAGTGGCGGTCGCCACGTCGCTGTCTGCCTGTGCAAGGCCAGGTTGCGCCCAAATGGCGAGGTGGCGGCGGCCAGCCCGGTCAACGAAGTGTTTTCGCTGCTGTCGGCACCGCCGGCCTATCTGGAGGGTGAAGACGAAGACCTGGTGCGTTTCTTCATCGCCATGCGCAGCGGTTCCTCGCAGAGCACCAGCGCCACCGAGCCGAAGGGCAAGGTTGGCGCCATCCTGCTCGAGATGCTGCTCGCGCAAGGAAAATTGTTGTGGGCGAACTCCTGGTCCGATATGGCCAATGGCCTCGTGTACCCGTTGCAGGCCGGGCCGACCCGGCAAGCCAACCTTGCTTGGCGCGACGAAGGCCGCGCGGTCAAGCTCGGCTGGTCGGTGGAGCCGGCCAATGGCGCCAATCACCCCGGCGCCGACCTGATCGACTACATGCTGCCGACCGATCCGCCCTGGTACATCGACAACCTGTCCTGCGGGCCCTTGTCCCTGAACCGTGGCGGCGTCGACATTTCCCTGGCCGAGCTGCAAGCCCTGGTGGCCCAAGCGCCTGTCCTCACCGGCAACGACAAGAAACGCGTCTCGCAATTGCTGCTGGCCCATGGCCTGCAAGCCTTGATGCCCTTGCCGCAGCCGCTGACCCAGCGCCTGCGCGACGACGTGCTGCCGCAGCCTTTCCTGATGCTCGATGCGGTGGCCCTGGCCGACAGCGGCAGCCAGCGCTGGCACGATTTCGCCGTGCTTTCGTTCGATTACGACGGCCAGCGGGTGTCTTTCGATCCGGCCCAGCGCGTGGTGCGCCAGATCGGCGACGTCACCGAAATCATCGAACGCCATGCCGCCGCGGAGGCGCAGGCGCTCGAGAAACTGACTGAACTCGGCTTCCGCAAGCCCGCCACCGCGCCCCTGAACGGTGTGGCTGGCGCCTTGCAGCTCGACAGCCAGGCGCACTGGCTGCGCTTTGCCGAAAACGACCTCGATGCCTTGCTCGATGCCGGCTGGCACCTGCAGAAATCGAACAAATACCGCTACGACGTGGTGCCGGTCGAGGACTGGTATGCCGAGATCGACGAACCCGAGGAAGCGGGCAAAGCCTGGTTCGAACTGGAACTGGGGATCATCGTCAATCGCCAGCGCGTGCCGCTGCTGCCGGTGCTGGTGCAACTCATCCGCAACGCGCCGCTCGAATTCGACCCGGCCGTGCTGGCCGCGCACGGCGAAACCGACCAGATGCTGGCTACGCTGCCGGAAGGCCTGCGCGTCGCCCTGCCGTGGGCGCGCGTGAAACCGATCCTGGCCACGCTGGGCGAACTGTATTTCAACGACAAGATCAAGAACCGCGTACGCCTGTCGACGCTCGACGCCAGCCGCCTGGAAGAACTGGCGCGCAGCGTCGAATTGCGCTGGTCCGGCGGCGAGCAACTGCGCGAAACCGGCCGCAAGCTGAGCCAGTTCGGCTCGGTGAAGAAGGTCGCTGCGCCCGCCGGCCTGCAGGCTACCCTGCGCGACTACCAGCTCGACGGCCTGTCGTGGATGCAGTTCCTGCGCGAATACGACCTGGCCGGCATCCTTGCCGACGACATGGGTCTCGGCAAAACCGTGCAGACGCTCGCCCATATCCTGACGGAAAAGGAAGCGGGCCGCCTGACGCACCCGGCTCTCGTCATCGCGCCGACCAGCCTGATGACCAACTGGCAGGAGGAAGCCGCCCGCTTCGCGCCGAGCCTGCGCGTATTGCTGCTGCAGGGCAAGGAACGGATGGACCTGTTCGACCAGATTGAACAAAGCGACATCGTGCTGACCACCTACGCGCTGCTGCCCCGCGACGAGGAAAAGCTGCGCGAGCACCATTACCACCTGGTGATCCTGGACGAATCGCACTACATCAAGAACACCCGCTCGAAGGCGGCGCAGACGGCCGGCTCGCTCAGTGCCAACCACCGCCTGTGCCTGACCGGCACGCCGCTGGAAAACCACCTGGGCGAATTGTGGTCGCAGTTCCATTTCCTGCTGCCGGGCCTGCTGGGCGAAGAAAAAGCCTTCAATACCCAGTTCCGCCACCCGATCGAGCGCCAGGACGACCCGGTGCGCCGCACCCTGTTGAATCGCCGCATTCGCCCCTTCCTGCTGCGTCGCACGAAAGACAATGTGGCCAAGGAATTGCCGGAGAAAACGGAAATGGTGCGCCGCGTGGAACTCACCGGCCCCCAGCGCGACCTGTACGAAACCGTGCGCCTGGCAATGGACAAGAAGGTGCGCGAGGAAATCGACCGCAAGGGCGTGGCGCGCAGCCAGATCGTCATTCTCGAAGCCTTGCTGAAACTGCGGCAAGTCTGCTGCGACCCGCGCCTGGTGAAAACCATGCCTTCCAAAAAGAACACGGCCGCGATATCCGCCAAGCTGACCGACCTGATGCAGATGGTTGACGATTTGCTGGAAGAAGGCCGCAAGATTCTTGTCTTCTCGCAGTTCACCAGCATGCTGGCGCTGATCGAGGAAGAACTGGCTGCGCGTGGCATCCGCTATGCCCTCCTCACCGGCGAAACGCGCGACCGTTCGGCGCAGGTGGCTGCCTTCCAGCAGGGTGCGGTGCCTATTTTCCTGATCAGCCTGAAAGCGGGCGGCGTCGGCCTGAACTTGACGGCCGCCGACACCGTCATCCACTACGACCCGTGGTGGAACCCGGCGGCGGAAAACCAGGCGACCGACCGTGCCTGGCGCATCGGCCAGGACAAGCCGGTGTTCGTCTATAAACTGATCGCGAAAGGCACGCTGGAAGAAAAAATCCAGCAGCTGCAGCAGAAAAAGTCGGAACTGGCGCAGTCGATCCTGGCCGAAGGCGAGTCGCAGAAGATGGCGCTCACCCAGGAAGACCTGCAAGCGATCTTCGCCCCGCTCGACGAGCAGTAGGCCACACGCGACGCAGTGCCCCGGCCGCCCGCCACGCCACCTTTTTCCCGGCCTTGTTGGCTGTTCCGGGACAGAAGGCGGCTGGCGGGCGGCGTGCATTTCGGGGCGCCGGATGGGTCCCGGCACGCTGCCATTTAACAACGTTTAACGTTTTGTAGTAATGTTCAATTTTAAGTAAATAATATTGCTGCAACGCCTGCCTATACAAAAAGCCGTTGCCAGCGATATACTCGTTGGCTGCAAGCATCCTGGGTAAGCCAGGTTTCCACATTTTTGGAAGGTATTGGATGAACCGCAGTGCCAGCATCGACTGTTCCGGCAATGCCGGTCCGCAACTGGCCGAGCAGTTCCGCGTCATCGCCGAGCTCGGCGGCGACATCGCCTTCAGCATCGATTGCGCCAGCGGTGAATTGCGCTACGTCAGCCCTGCGATCGAACAACTGCTCGGATACACCCCTGCCGAAGTCATCGCCGGCTTCATGCCGGACGCCCGTGGTCCGCTTGCCGGGCTGGTCGCCGGCTTGCCGGAACGGATGCGCCGCCTGCGTGCCGGCGACCGCAGCCGTTTGCGCCTGGTGCGCCAGACCGAGCTGCGCGGTCCGCACGGCTATCCGGTGCCGGTGGAGATCATCTCGTCGCTGCTGTGCGGCGATGACGGCGAACCGTCGGCCCTCGTCGGCCTGGTGCGCGACCTGTCGCCACGGCGCCTGCGCGAAGCCGAGCAGAAGCGCTTTGCCAGCATGCTCAACCACGAGTTCCGCACGCCGCTCTCGACCATCGACGGAGCGATCCAGCGCCTTGAGGCGACCGCGACCCATGCCGACGAATCCACCCGTGCCCGCTACCGCAAGATTGCCCTCGCCACCGATCGCCTGATCGCCATGCTCGACGACTATCTGTCGCCCGAGCGCATGGCAAGTATCGGCGCCGAGCGCCAGCCGACCTCGCTGGCACCAGGCGTGCTGCTGGAAGAAGGTGCGGCCCGGTGCGCGCCGCCGGACGCGTCGCCAGCATCCACACCGGGAACTGCCGGCCGCGCTGCGTTGCGAGCCGGAAGGCTTGCGCCTGGTTCTGAAGGTCCTGGTCGATAATGCGATTGCGTATTCGCCGCCGCTATCGACCGTCACCCTGTCCGGCCGCCTGGCCGCCAGCGGCATCGAACTGGCGGTGCGCGACCATGGCCCGGGCGTGCCGCCGGGCGAAGCCGAGCGCGTGTTCGAAAAAGTTCTACCGCGGCAGCAACGCCGCCGGGTTGCCCGGCAGCGGGCTTGGCCTGTACATGGCGCGCTCGGTGGTCGAAGTCCATGGCGGCGTGCTCAGCCTCGTCAGCCCGCCGGGCGGCGGCGCCGAGTTCCGCATCTGGTTGCCGGTGGCGGCGTCCAGCCTCGCCGGCGCCAGGCAGCTTGCGCGGCAACAGCCGAGCAGTGATAATCCCGTGCGACCTGTCATTACGGACAGGGAAGCCAACACGAAGAACATGGCCACTCCATGACGCAGATACTGATTGTTGAAGACAATGGCGACTACGCCGGCGACATGGCCGAGTTCCTCCGCGAACTCGACCACGAAGTCACCATCGCCACGTCTGCCGGCGAAATGTGGGCCGCGCTGACCCGCACGCCGGCCGCCGTCGTCGTGCTCGACCTCGGCCTGCCGGATGAAGACGGTTTTACCGTGATTCCGCGCATGCGCCAGCTGTATCCCGAAATCGGTTTACTGGTACTGACCGGACGTGTCGCCTTCGATAACCGCATTCTCGGCTTGCAGCTGGGGGCCGATCACTATCTCACCAAGCCGATCAAGTTCCCCGAACTGGCCGCCCACATCGAGGCGCTGGGCCGGCGCGTGCGTCCGAGCGAACCGGCCCCGGCGCCCATCAAATGGACCTTGCGCGTGAGCGCGCGCCAGCTGGAACTGACCGGCAAGGTGATCGACCTGACCGAAAAGGAATTCAATTTCCTGCACCTGCTGACCATCAACACCCGCCCGGTTCCGCGCGCGACGATCGTCGCCGGCATGGGCGGCGACGACCCGGACGCCAGCCGCCGCGTCGACATGCTGGTGTATCGCCTGCGCAAGAAGGCGCGTACCGTGCTGGGCGAAGATTTGCCGCTGCGCAGTGCGTATGGAGAAGGGTATAGCTTGTCGGCGGGGTTTACGCTGGCGTAGTTGCTTTGCAGTTGTAGGGTGGGCTCTCGAGCCCACGCGGTATAGGACTATTGCATGCGAGGGACTTGGCAACCACCCCGATGCGCGAACGTTGGACAGCGTGGGCACGAGTGCCTCGCCGGCCGCGCCCACCCTACAAAATCGGGACAGAGTCGTATCTGATCCCGGGCCGTGCCAAATCAATTGGGGACACAGCCGCACGAGCGCGCTAGAATAGGCAAATCCGCCTATATCGATCCTCATCATGGCCCGCCAACCTCGCCTCATCCTCCCGAAACAGCCCCACCATATCGTCCAGCGCGGCAATAACTCACAGGCCGTGTTCCGCGAACCCGAGGATTACGAACGTTTTCTCGGCTGGCTGAAGGAAGCGGCGAAGTTCTACCGCGTCGCCATCCACGCCTATGCCCTGCTGCCGAACCACGTGCACCTGCTGGCCACGCCCGACGACGAGGCAGGTCTGGCGGCCATGATGCAAAAGCTCGGCCGCTTCTATGTTCCCTGGTTCAATAACAAATACGCCCGCACCGGCGGCCTGTTCGAAGGCCGTTTCCGTACCGCCGTGGTCGATACCGACCGTCATTTCCTGATGTGTAGCCGTTTTATCGAGCTGGCGCCGGTGCGCGAAGGCGAGGTGGCCGACCCGGCCTTTCACGCCTGGTCGAGCTATGCGCATCACGCCGGGCTGCGTCCAAGCGAGGTCGTTACGGACCACGCCCTGTTCTGGAGACTGGGCAATACGCCCTTCCAGCGCGAAGCAGCCTATATCGACCTGGTCGGGCAGGGCATTGCCGCGGACGAGCTGGAACAGATCGCCGGCGCCGTGCGCAAGGGCCAGCCGCTCGGCTCGCACGCCTTCAAACTCGAGCTCGAGCGCAAGAGCGGGCGCCGCATCCTGCCCGCCAAGCGTGGACGACCCTTCAAGGTCCAGCCGCCGCTCTCCCTGTAAAGATCACTGCCGCGCTGCAGCGCAGCGCGTAGCGTCCGCCCGCATCTGCCGTCCGCCAGTTCAGCACAGGGGAAACGACGAAAAAGCGGGCTCGCAATTTCCTGCCGCCGAGCTCCGCCAAAAATGAATTTTCGCTGTCGAGAGGGCGTCTGTTTCGCTGCTTTCCGACCTGTCCCCAATTGGATGTTCACGATCCAAGTCAGCAGTTAATTCTACTCCGACCCCTATTGTTGTTCTTGCCGTCTCTGTTGCGTTGCACTATTCTCGGCTTTCAACCCCTGAAAAAGCTGTGGAGAGATGCGCATGATTGCCCAAGGTTTATACGATCCCGCCAATGAACACGACGCCTGTGGTGTCGGCTTCATCGCCCATATCAAGGGCAACAAAAGCCATTCCATCATCGACCAGGGTTTATTGATCCTGAAAAACCTGGACCACCGCGGTGCCGTCGGCGCCGATCCGCTGATGGGCGACGGTGCCGGCATCCTGATCCAGATTCCCGACGAATACTTCCGCGACGAGATGGCAAAGCAGGGCGTGGAGCTGCCGCCGCCCGGCGAATACGGCGTCGGCATGGTGTTCCTGCCGAAGGAACACGCCTCGCGCATCGCCTGCGAACAGGAAATCGAACGCGCCGTGCGCATCGAGGGCCAGGTCGTGCTCGGCTGGCGCAACGTGCCGGTCGACGACAGCATGCCGATGTCGCCGCGCGTGCGCGCCAAGGAACCGGTGATCCGCCAGATTTTCATCGGCCGCGGCCCCGACATCATGGTGACCGATGCGCTGGAACGGAAGCTGTACGTGATCCGCAAGTCCTCCGGCCACGCGATTCAGGCGCTGAAACTCCTGCACGGCAAGGAATTCTTCGTGCCCTCGATGTCGGCGCGCACGATCGTCTATAAAGGCCTGCTGCTGGCCGACCAGGTTGGCGTCTATTACAAGGATCTGCAGGATCCGCGCTGTGTCTCGGCCCTGGCACTGGTGCACCAGCGTTTTTCGACGAACACTTTTCCGGAATGGCCGCTGGCCCACCCCTACCGCCTGATCGCGCATAACGGCGAGATCAACACCGTCAAGGGCAATTTCAACTGGACCCGCGCGCGCGAAGGGATGATGAAGTCCGCCGTGCTCGGCGACGACCTGCATAAACTCTTCCCGCTGATTTACGAAGGCCAGTCCGATACCGCCTGCTTCGACAATGCGCTCGAATTGCTGGTCATGGCCGGTTATCCGATCGCCCAGGCGATGATGATCATGATTCCCGAAGCCTGGGAAAACCATACGTCCATGGACGACAACCGCAAGGCATTCTATGAATACCATGCGGCGATGATGGAGCCCTGGGACGGCCCGGCCGCGATGGCATTTACCGACGGGCGCCATATTGGCGGCACGCTGGACCGCAACGGCCTGCGTCCGGCGCGCTATGTCGTCACCGAAGACGACCTGGTCATCATGGCGTCCGAATCGGGCGTGTTGCCGATTCCGGAATCGCGCATCGTCAAGAAATGGCGTCTGCAGCCAGGGAAAATGTTCCTGATCGACCTCGAAGCGGGCCGCATCATCGACGATAAGGAATTGAAAGACACCTATTCCAACGCCAAGCCGTATAAAGCCTGGATCAAGTCGGTGCGCATCAAGCTCGGCGAAATCAAGCTGTCCGAGTCGCAGTTGGCGCAGGGCCGGGTAAAAGACCAGCCGGCACAGGGCGACAAGGCCGCCATTTCGCTGCTCGACCGCCAGCAGGCCTTCGGTTATACACAGGAAGACCTGAAATTCCTGATGGCGCCGATGGCGGTACTGGCCGAAGAGGCAACCGGTTCGATGGGCAACGATTCGCCCCTGGCCGTGATGTCGAACAAGCTCAAACCTTTGTATAACTACTTTAAACAGTTGTTTGCACAGGTAACGAATCCGCCGATCGACCCGATCCGCGAAAGCATGGTGATGTCGCTGGTCTCCTTCATCGGACCAAAGCCAAATTTGCTCGACACGAACAACGTCAACCCGCCGATGCGCCTGGAAGTGTCGCAGCCGGTGCTCGGTTTCGACGACATGGCGCGCCTGCGCGCGATCAGCCTGCACACCGGTGGCAAATTCAAATCCTACGAACTGAATATCTGCTACCCGACCGCCTGGGGCAAAGAGGGTATCGAAGCCTCGCTCGCCTCGCTGTGCGCGGAAGCGGTCGACGCCGTGAAATCCGGCCACAACATCCTGATCGTGTCTGACCGCGCACTGTCCGGCGAACGGGTCGCGATTCCCGCGCTGCTGGCCACCTCCACCATCCACCAGCACCTGGTGGCACGCGGCCTGCGCGCCTCGACCGGCCTGGTGGTGGAAACCGGTTCGGCGCGCGAAACCCACCATTTCGCGCTGCTGGCAGGGTATGGCGCCGAAGCCGTGCACCCCTATCTGGCGCTGGAAACCCTGGTCGACCTGGCCCAGCACCTGCCGCACCCGATGGAGCCAGCCACCGCGACCTATAACTACACCAAGGCGATCGGCAAGGGCTTGCTGAAGGTGATGTCGAAAATGGGTATCTCGACTTATATGTCGTATTGCGGCGCGCAGATTTTCGAAGCCGTCGGCCTGAACAAGTCGCTGGTCGACAAATACTTCCGCGGCACTTCGTCCACCGTCGAGGGCATTGGCCTGTTTGAAGTGGCGGAAGAAGCGCTGCGCCTGCACCAGCTGGCCTTCGGTAACGATCCACTGCTGGCCCATGCCCTCGACACCGGCGGCGAATACGCCTTCCGCGTGCGCGGCGAAGACCATATGTGGACGCCGGACGCGATCGCGAAACTGCAGCATTCGACGCGTGCCAACAATTTCAGCACCTATAAGGAATATGCCCAGCTGATCAACGACCAGAGCCGCCGCCACCTGACGCTGCGCGGCCTGTTCGAATTCAGGATCGATCCGAGCAAAGCGATTCCCCTCGGTGAAGTCGAGCCGGCGAAGGAAATCGTCAAGCGTTTCGTGACCGGCGCGATGTCGCTCGGTTCGATTTCGACGGAAGCGCACGCGACGCTGGCAATCGCCATGAACCGCATCGGCGGCAAGAGCAATACGGGCGAGGGCGGCGAAGATCCGCGCCGCTACCTGAACGAATTCAAGGGCATCAAGATCAGCAAGGGCGAGACCCTGGCTTCGGTATTGGGATCGGATCGCGTCGCGGTGGACATTCCTCTGGAAGACGGCGATTCGCTGCGCTCGAAAATCAAGCAGGTAGCATCGGGCCGTTTCGGCGTGACCGCCGAATACCTGAACGCGGCCGATCAAATCCAGATCAAGATGGCGCAGGGTGCGAAACCGGGCGAAGGCGGCCAGCTGCCGGGCCACAAAGTATCGGAATACATCGCGTCCTTGCGTTTCTCGGTACCGGGTGTCGGCCTGATCTCTCCGCCGCCGCACCACGATATTTATTCGATCGAAGACCTGGCGCAGCTGATCCACGATCTGAAAAATGCGAATCCGAACGCCTCGATTTCCGTGAAGCTGGTGTCGGAAGTGGGCATCGGTACCGTGGCCGCGGGCGTGTCGAAGGCCAAGGCCGACCACGTGGTGGTGGCCGGTCACGACGGCGGCACGGGCGCTTCGCCGCTGTCGTCGGTGAAGCATGCCGGCACGCCATGGGAGCTGGGTCTTGCCGAGACGCAGCAAACCCTGGTGCTGAACGGCTTGCGCAGCCGCATCCGCGTGCAGGCCGACGGACAAATGAAGACGGGGCGCGATGTGGTGATTGCCGCCATGCTGGGCGCCGACGAGATCGGTTTTGCGACGGCGCCGCTGGTGGTGGAAGGCTGCATCATGATGCGCAAGTGCCACCTGAACACTTGCCCGGTCGGCGTCGCCACGCAAGACCCAGTGTTGCGCGCGAAGTTCCAGGGGAAACCGGAACACGTGGTGAATTACTTCTTCTTTGTCGCCGAAGAGGCGCGCCAGTTGATGGCGCAGCTGGGCATCCGCACCTATGAGGAACTGATCGGCCGCGCCGACCTGCTCGACAAATCGCAGGCGATCGGCCACTGGAAGGCGCAGGGTCTGGATTTCAGCAACATCTTCTACCAGCCGAAGAGCGATGCGCCACATAACCTGTTCCACAGCGACGCCCAGGACCACGGCCTCGACCGCGCGCTCGACCATAAGCTGATCGCGCAGGCCAAGGCGGCGCTGGAGAAGGGCGAACGCGTCTCCTTCATTTCGCCGGTGAAAAACGTGAACCGCACGGTGGGTACCATGCTCTCGGGTGAGGTGGCCAAGCGCTACGGTCATGCCGGGCTGCCCGACGACACCATCCACATCCAGCTGCAGGGTACGGCCGGGCAATCGGCGGCGGCCTTCCTGGCGGCCGGCATCACGCTCGACCTGGTGGGAGAGGGTAATGACTACGTCGCCAAGGGCTTGTCGGGCGGGCGCGTGATCGTGCGTCCGAACACCGAGTTCCGCGGCTGGGCGGTGGACAACATCATCGTCGGCAACACCGTGCTGTACGGCGCGATTTCCGGCGAAGCCTTCATCAATGGCGTGGCCGGCGAACGCTTCGCCGTGCGCAATTCGGGCGCCACGGCCGTCGTCGAGGGCCTGGGTGACCATGGCTGCGAGTACATGACTGGCGGCACCGTGGTCGTGCTGGGCGAAACCGGGCGCAATTTCGCAGCGGGCATGTCCGGCGGCGTCGCCTATGTCTACGATCCGAAGGACGAGTTCGCCGGCCGCTGCAACACGACCATGGTCAACCTCGAGCGTGTGGCGTCGACCAAGGAACAGTCGGATGTGTCGAGCTGGCACAGCGCCACCCGCAACGGCGCACGCGAATCGGACGAAGCGATCCTGCGCCGCCTGATCGAGCGTCACTTCAAGTACACGGGCAGCACCCGCGCACGCAACCTGCTCGACGACTGGGCCAACAGCCGCGGCAAGTTCGTCAAGGTCTTCCCGACCGACTACAAGCGCGCGCTGGAAGAAATGCACAACAGCAGCATGGAAGAAGCGAACGACAAGGTCGAGCTCGCGGCGTAAACGTATGCGCATACCGTAGGGTGGGCGGCTTTGCCGCCCACGCGTTCAACGATCGCATGCTGTACTGCGCAAATGATAAAACCGGTTTATTCCGGCATCGCATCAAAGGATAACAACGTGGGCAAAATCACCGGCTTCATGGAATTCGCGCGTCAGGAAGAAGATCACCTCGACCCTGGCGCACGCCTCAAGAACTACAAGGAATTCGTCATCACCCTGACCGATGCGCAGGCCAAGGTGCAGGGCGCGCGCTGCATGGATTGCGGCATCCCCTTTTGCAACACGGGCTGCCCGGTCAACAACATGATCCCGGACTGGAACGACCTGGTCTACCACAGCAACTACGCGGCCGCGGTCGAGAACCTGCACTCGACGAATAATTTCCCGGAATTCACGGGACGCGTCTGCCCGGCCCCCTGCGAGGCGGCTTGCACGCTCAACATCAACAATGAACCGGTCGGCATCAAGTCGATCGAGCGCAAGATCGCCGATGCCGGCTGGGAACGCGGCCTCATCACGGCGCAGCCGGCTGCCGTAAAAACAGGCAAGACGGTGGCGGTCGTCGGCTCCGGTCCTGCCGGCCTGGCCGCCGCCCAGCAACTGGCGCGCGCCGGCCACGCCGTGACGGTATTCGAGAAGAGCGACCGCATCGGCGGCCTGCTGCGCTACGGCATCCCCGACTTCAAGATGGAAAAGGACCTGATCGACCGCCGCATCGCCCAAATGCAGGAAGAGGGCGTGACCTTCCGCACCAGCGTCCTGATCGGCAAGGATTTCCCCGCCAGCGTCAGCAACATGGCACGCGACACCATCTTCCCGGAAGACCTGCATAAGGACTTCGACGCCGTCGTCATGGCTGGCGGCGCCGAGCAGCCGCGCGACTTGCCGGTACCCGGGCGCGAACTGAAGGGCGTGCATTTCGCGATGGATTTCCTGCCGCAGCAGAACCGCGTGAATGCCGGCGATAAATTGAAAGACCAGTTGAAAGCGGCCGGCAAGCACGTGGTCGTGATTGGCGGCGGCGATACCGGTTCGGACTGCGTCGGCACCTCGAACCGCCATGGCGCCGCTTCCGTCACCCAGTTCGAACTGATGCCGCAGCCGCCGGAACTCGAAAACAAGCCGCTGGTCTGGCCTTACTGGCCAACGCGCCTGCGCACCTCGTCCTCGCACGAGGAAGGCTGCGAGCGCGACTGGGCAGTGGCCACCAAGCGCTTCGAGGGCAGGAACGGCAAGGTGGAAAAGCTGATCGCCTGCCGCGTCGAGTGGAAGGACGGCAAGATGATTGAAGTTCCCGGCAGCGAATTCGAAATGAAAGCCGACCTGGTGCTATTGGCCATGGGATTCGTGTCGCCGGTACAGCAGGTGCTGGACGCCTTTGGCGTGCAGAAGGATGCGCGCGGCAATGCGCGGGCGCCGGTCGAAGGCGAGACGGCGTACCAGACCTCGGTGCCGAAGGTGTTCGTTGCCGGCGACATGCGCCGCGGCCAGTCGCTGGTGGTGTGGGCAATCCGCGAAGGACGCCAGTGCGCCCGCGCCGTCGACGAATTCCTGATGGGCACGTCGGTGCTGCCGCGCTGACATGCCGTGCTCGGCTGCGCATCGGGAACCCTGGCCCCATGCGCAGCGCCTGTCAATACACTGATGTTGTAAGGAAATGTTAGCTTGCGTCAACGAAATGCAAGCTTGACAAATATGCATATCTCAACAAAAACAGTGACTTACGGCACGAAATATCTGACTTTTCGGTTAGTAGTGTTGTAGGCATACGTCGGAGGGCTGGCGGAAACGGGGGTGCGCCAAGCAGGGATTGCCGTTTCTGCACTACAATACGGGATTCCCCAAATCCGAATAGCCCCAGTGCCTAACCTTGTAGAAATACGTGATCTCGAGTTCGCCTATGGTGATCGCAAGATCCTGTCGAACCTGCGCATGGACTTCCCGCGCGGCAAACTCATTGCCGTCATGGGCGGCTCCGGTTGCGGCAAGACGACGGTGCTGCGCCTGATTGGCGGACAGATCCGTCCGCAACGTGGCGCAGTGCGGGTCGGCGGCGAGGTCGTTCACGAGCTGCGCACCGAAGGCCTGTACCGGCTGCGTCGCCGCATGGGCATGCTGTTCCAGTTCGGCGCCCTGTTCACTGACCTGACCATCTTCGACAACGTCGCCTTCCCGCTGCGCGAGCACACCGATTTGCCGGAAGAACTGATCCGCGACCTGGTGCTGATGAAGCTCAACGCGGTGGGACTGCGCAATGCCCATAAGCTGAAACCGGGCGAAATCTCCGGCGGCATGGCCCGCCGCGTCGCCGTCGCGCGCGCCATCGCGCTCGATCCGGAACTGATCATGTACGACGAACCCTTCGCCGGCCTCGATCCGATCTCGATGGGTGTGACCGCTAACCTGATCCGCAACCTGAACGATGCGCTCGGTTCCACGTCCATCCTCGTCTCGCACGACGTCAACGAAACCTTCGCCATTGCCGACTACGTTTATTTCATGTCCGCAGGCAAGATCGTGGCCGAAGGCACGCCGGCCGAACTGCGCGTCTCGCAAGACCCGTACGTAAAACAGTTCGTCAATGCCGAGCCCGACGGTCCGGTGCCCTTCCACTATCCAGGTAAATCGCTGGCCGACGACCTGGGCCTGGGAGCGAAGCGATGATCGTCCGTATCATGGAAGCGTCCGGCCGCACCGCGCGCGAAGCCATCGAAAGCCTCGGCTTTGCCACGCGCGCCTTTTTCACCCTGCTGCGGTTTTCGCCGGGCGCGTTTCGCCGTCCGTCGCTGATTTCCGAGCAAATCCACTTCATCGGCAATTACTCGCTGCTCATCACCATCGTCTCCGGCCTGTTCGTCGGCATGGTGCTGGGCCTGCAGGGCTATTACACCTTGACCCAGTTCGGCGCCGAGCAGAAACTCGGCCAGGTGGTGGCGCTGAGCCTGGTACGCGAACTCGGCCCGGTCGTGACGGCGCTGCTGTTCGCAGGCCGCGCCGGCACCTCGCTCACGGCCGAGATCGGCCTGATGAAGGCAGGCGAACAGCTGTCGGCCATGGAAATGATGGCCGTCAATCCGGTGCAGCGCGTGCTGGCACCGCGTTTCTGGGGTGGCGTCATCGCCATGCCGGTGCTGGCGGCCGTGTTCTCGGCGGTCGGCATCATCGGCGGCTACCTGGTCGGCGTGAAGCTGCTCGGCCTGGACCAGGGCGCATTCTGGTCGCAGATGCAGGCTGGCGTCGATGTCGGCAAAGACGTGATTTCGAGCATCATCAAGAGCTTCGTGTTCGGCATCGCCGTCACCTTCACCGCGCTGTTCCAGGGTTACCAGGTCAAGCCCACCCCCGCCGACGTGGCGCGTGCGACGACCCGCACCGTCGTGATCGCATCGCTGATGGTGCTGGGGCTGGACTTCGTCATGACCGCACTGATGTTTAATCACTAACTGTTTCGTTTGGCCGCGCACAGACGGCCGGATTATTAGGAAATACTATGCACCGTAAAATCATCGACGTCTGGGTCGGCCTGTTTGTCCTGCTGGGCGCTGCCGCCGTGCTGTTCCTCGCCCTCCAGGCCGGCAACATGAGCACGCTGTCGTTCACCAAGACCTATGCCATCGTCGGCAAGTTCGACAACATCGGCGGCCTCAAGCCGCAGGCGCCTGTCAAGAGCGCCGGTGTCGTGGTGGGTCGCGTGGGCGAGATTTCGTTCGACGATAAGAGTTATCAGGCGCTGGTGCGCCTCGACATGGACCAAAGCTACAACTTCCCGAAAGACTCGTCGCTCAAGATCCTGACGGCGGGCCTGCTGGGCGAGCAATACATCGGCATCGAACCGGGCGGCGACACCAAGAACCTCGTCGACGGCGATCGAATCAACCGTACGCAATCGGCCACCGTGCTGGAAGACCTGATCAATCAGTTCATCTACAGCAAGGCCGCCGAAGGAAAGGAAGGCGAATGAACAGCAATAACATGAACACGCCGCGCTGGCGTGGCCTGGCCCTGGCGCTTGCCGCCGGCGCCCTGCTGGCCGGTTGCGCGAGCCCGAACAACCCGCGCGATCCGCTGGAAAAATTCAACCGCGCGACCTTTGCTTTTAACGACACGGTCGACCGCGTCGCCCTGAAGCCGGCCGCGACCGCCTACAAGAAAGTGCTGCCGGGTTTCGTGCAAACGGGCGTGGGCAATTTCTTCGGTAACTTGTCGGATGCCTGGAGTGGTGTCAACAACCTGCTGCAAGGCAAGGGCGAAGCGGGCATGACCGATTTGACCCGCTTTACGCTCAATTCCACCTTCGGCATCGCCGGCATCCTCGATATCGCCTCGGAAGCCGGGTTGCAAAAACACAATGAAGACTTCGGCCAGACGCTGGGCGTATGGGGTGTTCCTTCCGGTCCCTACTTGATGTTGCCATTGTTGGGCCCATCTACCATCCGTGATACCGCTGCATTGCCGGCAGACATGTGGGCCGATCCCTGGTCGCACAAGACGCCGGTGAACTGGCGCAATGTCGGCACCGGCGTGCGTGCGGTCGACCAGCGCGCATCCGTGCTCGAGGCATCGAACCTGTTCGAGGAAGCCGCCCTCGACCGTTACGAATTCATCCGCGACGGTTACCTGCAGCGCCGCGAAAGCCGGGTATTCGACGGGGACAGCGAGCGTGCGGACGAGGCGAAGGACGCCAGGGACGCCACGCAGGCCGGGGACGACGACGCGGCTGCCGACGCCGCCGACGCCGCCAAGGCGGCGGCGTCAGACTCGCCGGCATCGAATACCCAGGTGACGCCCGAGCCGGCCTCGACCGAGACCGAAACGCAGCGCAAGTAATGTTGTAGGAAGCCCGTGCATCGCATAACGCGCGCCCGGCTTCACCCCGCAACCGACCAGAAAAGAGAGATCCCAATGAAACCAATCGCCCACCTCATCGCCACCGCAGCAACCGTCGCATTCGCCACCAGCGTGATCGCCGCCCCGGCCCCGGCCACCAATGAAGCCCCGGACGTGCTCGTCAAGCGCATCAGCGCCGACGTCATCGACACCGTCAAGGCCGACAAGGATATCCAGTCCGGCAACCGCAACAAGATCATGGAACTGGTCAACTCGAAGATCCTGCCGTATGTCGACGCCGAAAAGATGACGGCGCAGGCCGCCGGCCGCTTCTGGCGCCAGGCCACCCCGGACCAGCAAAAGCGCCTGTCGGAAGAATTCCGCACGCTGCTGGTCTACACCTATTCCGGCGCGCTGTCGCAGATCAAGAACGAAACCATCGAGTTCAAGCCGATGCGCGCCAGCGCCGAAGACACCGACGTCGAGGTGCGCTCGCAGGTGAACGTCACCCGCGGCGAGCCGATCACGCTGAACTACCGCCTGGCCAAGGGTGCACAAGGCTGGAAGATCTATGACATCAACGTGCTGGGCGCCTGGCTGGTCGAGACCTACAAGGGTACCTTTGCCGCCGAGATCAACAAATCCGGCGTCGACGGCCTGATCACCAAACTGGCCGACCGCAACAAGCAGCTGGCCAGCAAGCCGCTGAAAGCACCGAAGTAAATGGCCGAAGCAAACCCCATGCTCTCGCTCGACGCCCTGACCTTCCAGACCGCGAACGCGGCGCTGGAGCAGGGCTACGCGGCCATCACCGCCGGCGAAACCGTGTTCGACCTGGGCGGCGTGCGCCAGGCCGACTCGTCCGGCGTGGCCCTGCTGCTGGCCTGGCAGCGCCACGCGCGTGCCGCCGGACGCAAGCTCACCTTCATCAATGTGCCGGCGAATATCGATGCGCTGACGCAGCTGTATGGGTTGGACGGGGTGCTCGAGCGGGCGTGAGGTTTACGCATGGCGCTGACGCGATGATTTTCGTAGGGTGGGCACCCTGTGCCCACGCGTAAAATTTGCGCACCTGCGACGCGTCACCTGGGAGCAAGTCCGATAACGCTTATTCCCTGCTGCGTAAGTTATCGGTCCGCATTTGGCACTGAATTCGCGGAGCAAACATTTCCACTGCCGCGAACGTTTTCGATGACACTGCTTTACGAGTGGGCACGGGGTGCCCACCCTACGTCTCCACGCCCCAGTAACGGTCGGGGCACCTCCAGCCTCTTGCATTCCTGATTTCCCCTATAATGGGTCGTTTCCCCGCTCGGCCCTTGCGCGCCTGTCGCCGCGGCCACCCCGAACAAGAATGACAGCGATCCAGATAAACAGCGTCGAGAAAAGCTACAAGGGCTTCCAGGCCCTGAAGGGCGTTTCCCTGACGATCGAACAGGGCGAGTTCTTCGGCCTGCTCGGGCCGAACGGCGCCGGCAAGACCACCCTGATCTCCACCATCGCCGGCCTGATCCGGCCCGATGTCGGCAGCGTGACCATCCACGGCCACGACGTCGTCACCGATTTCCGCGAAGCGCGCAGGAAACTCGGCGTGGTGCCGCAGGAACTGGTGTTCGACCCCTTCTTCACGGTGCGCGAGACGCTGCGCCTGCAGTCGGGCTACTTCGGCATCAAGAACAATGACAAGTGGATCGACGAGGTCATGGACAACCTCGACCTCACGAACAAGGCCGACGTCAATATGCGCGCGCTCTCGGGCGGCATGAAGCGGCGCGTGCTCGTGGCGCAAGCCCTGGTCCATAAACCGCCCGTGATCGTGCTCGACGAGCCGACCGCCGGCGTCGACGTCGAACTGCGCCAGACCCTGTGGAAGTTCATCGCGCGCCTGAACCGCGAAGGGCACACCGTGGTGCTGACCACCCATTATCTGGAAGAAGCGCAGGCCATGTGCCAGCGCGTGGCGATGCTCAAGCTCGGCCAGGTCGTCGCGCTCGACAGCATGAGCGCACTGCTGCGCCGCGTGTCGGGCTCGCAGCTGATCGTGCACCTGAAAAGCGGAGAATTGCCGCCGGAGCTGCGCCACCTGGTCTCGCACGACGAGCATGGCAACGGTACTGGCAACAAATACAGCCTGCGCGTGAACGACTATTCCGAAGTCGAGCCGATCCTCGCGCGCCTGCGCACGAGCGGCGCCGTCGTCGACGAAATGCAGCTGCAGCAGGCCGACCTGGAAGACATCTTCCTGCAGATCGTCGGCGACGGCCAAGCCGGAAAGGGCGCACTGTGAATTTCATTTCCACTGGTTTCCGCACCCTGTTCTACAAGGAGATGCTGCGTTTCTGGAAGGTCGCTACGCAAACCATCGCCGCGCCCATCCTCACCGCCATGCTGTATCTGCTGATCTTCGGCCACGTGCTCGAGGGCCGCGTCGAGGTGTATAAAGGCGTGAGCTACACCGCCTTCCTGATTCCGGGCCTGGTCATGATGAGCGTGCTGCAGAACGCCTTCGCCAACGCGTCCTCGTCGCTGATCCAGTCGAAGATCACCGGCAACCTGGTGTTCATCCTGCTGCCGCCGCTGTCGCACTGGGAAATCCTGTCGGCCTATGTGCTCGCGGCCGTCGTGCGCGGCGTCGCCGTCGGTGCCGGCGTGTTCGCCATTACCGCCTGGTTCGCGCACCTCTCCTTTGCCCAGCCATTGTGGATCATCGTGTTCGCGCTGCTGGGCGCAGCCATTCTTGGCACGCTGGGCGTCATTGCCGGCATCTGGGCCGATAAATTCGACCAGCTGGCCGCGTTCCAGAATTTCCTGATCATGCCCGCCACCTTCCTGGCCGGTGTGTTCTATTCGATCCACTCGCTGCCGGCCTTCTGGCAGGCGGTCTCGCATTTCAATCCGTTCTTTTATATGATTGACGGGTTCCGCTACGGCTTCTTCGGCGAGTCCGATGTTTTGCCGTGGACCAGCCTCGCCGTCGTCTCCGTATTCTTCGCCGTGCTGGCGGCGGTAGCGATCAACCTGCTCCAGCGCGGCTACAAGCTGCGCCACTGAACGTATAGCACCCGACAAGCATCACACAGATAACTAGGAATTAACGTGGCGACCACTCCCGAACTGATCCACAGCTACATCAGCAATGGCCTCGAATGCACCCACCTGCAGGTGGAAGGCGACGGCCAGCATTTCACTGCCCTGATCGTGTCGCCCGCCTTTGCCGGCAAGCGTCCGATCCAGCGCCACCAGCTGGTGTACGCGGCCCTCGGCGACCGCATGCGCGAGGAAATCCACGCGCTGTCGATGAAAACCCTGACGCCTGAAGAATACGGAGGCTAAGCATGGACAAACTGCAGATCGTGGGCGGCAAACGCCTCAATGGCGAGATCGCCGTCTCGGGCGCGAAGAATGCGGCCTTGCCTATCCTGTGCGCGGGCCTGCTCACCGCCGGCGACGTCGAGCTTTCCAACGTGCCGCGCCTGCACGACGTGAAAACCATCCTCAAGCTGCTCGAGCAGACCGGTTTGAAGGTGACCCAGGACGACGAGAACGTCACCCTGAACGGCGCGAACATCACCAGCCTGGAAGCACCCTACGAGCTGGTCAAAACCATGCGCGCGTCGATCCTGGTCCTGGGGCCGCTGCTGGCGCGCTTCGGCGAAGCCAAGGTCTCGCTGCCGGGCGGCTGCGCGATCGGTTCGCGTCCGGTCGACCAGCACATCAAGGGCCTGCGCCAGATGGGCGCCGAGATCACGATCGAAGGCGGCTACATCCATGCGAAAGCCAAAAAGCTCAAGGGTGCGCGCATCCTGACGGACATGATCACCGTCACCGGCACCGAGAACCTGCTGATGGCCGCGACCCTGGCCGAAGGCGAGACGATACTGGAAAACGCCGCGCGCGAGCCGGAAGTGACGGATCTCGCGAACCTGCTGGTGGCGATGGGCGCGAAGATCGAGGGCATCGGCACCGACCGCCTGGTGATCCAGGGCGTGGCCGAGCTGCATGGCGCCAAGCACGCCGTGATTTCCGACCGCATCGAAGCGGCCACTTTCCTGTGCGCCGTGGCGGCGACCGGTGGCGACATCCTGCTGACCAACACCCGCACCGACATTTTCGATGTCGCGCTGGGTAAGCTGCGCGAAGTCGGCCTGCAGCTCGACATCAAGCAGAACACCATCCGCGCCCGCATGGATGCGCGCCCGCAGCCGGTATCCTTCCGCACCACCGAATACCCGGGCTTCCCGACCGACATGCAGGCGCAGTTCATGGCTGTGAACACCATCGCAGCGGGCCCCAGCCAGGTGACCGAAACGATTTTCGAGAACCGCTTCATGCACGTGCAGGAGATGAACCGCCTGGGCGCATCGATTGCCACCGAAGGCAATACCGCCTTCATCAAGGGCGTCGAGCGCCTGGTAGGCGCACCGGTCATGGCCACCGACCTGCGCGCCTCGGCTTCGCTGGTCATTGCCGGCATGGCCGCCGAAGGCACGACCCTGATCGACCGCATCTATCACCTCGACCGCGGCTACGACCGCATGGAAGTGAAGTTGTCGAAGGTCGGCGCCGACATCGTGCGCATCAAATAAGGTGCTTATGGGCATTGCAACGCAATCGAGCGACCAGGGCCTGATCCTGGCGCTCTCGAAAGGCCGGATTTTTGAGGACACGCTGCCGCTGCTCGAAGCGGCAGGCATCACCGTCACGGAAAATCCGGAAACCTCGCGCAAACTCATCCTGGCAACCAACGACCCGGCCGTGCGCGTGCTGATCGTGCGCGCCACCGACGTGCCGACCTATGTGCAGCACGGCGCGGCCGACTTCGGCGTGGCCGGCAAGGACGTGCTGCTCGAGCATGGCGGCGAGGGCCTGTACCAGCCGGTCGACCTGAACATCGCCTGCTGCCGCATGTCGGTGGCGGTCAATGCCGGTTTCGACTACGAAACCGCCGTGCGCCAGGGCGCGCGCCTGCGCGTGGCGACCAAGTTCGTCAACACGGCGCGCCAGCACTTCGCCAGCAAAGGCGTGCACGTCGACCTGATCAAACTGTACGGCTCGATGGAGCTGGCGCCCCTGGTCGGCCTGTCGGACGCGATCGTCGACGTCGTCTCCACCGGCGGCACCCTGCGCGCCAACAACCTGGTCGAAGTCGAGAAGATCATGGAGATCTCCTCGCGCCTGGTCGTGAACCAGGCCGCGCTGAAACTCAAGCGCGAGCGCCTGCAACCCATCATCGAAGCATTCGAACGAGCTTCCAAACGAACGCAACAAGGCTGAGCCATGGCTGTCCAGATCCGCACACTCGATTCCACCGCAGCGAACTTCAAGGAGGAGCTGCATGCGCTGCTCGCCTTCGAGGCCGCCACCGACGATGCGATCGAGTCCGCGGTAGCGCAGATCCTGCGCGACGTGAAAACGCGCGGCGACGCTGCGGTGCTGGAGTACACCAACCGCTTCGACCGCGTGAACGCGTCGGGCATGGCCGCTTTCGACCTGAGCCAGGACGAGCTGCAGGTGGCACTGGACTCGCTGCCGGACGCCCAGCGCGCCGCGCTGCAAACGGCCGCCGAACGCATCCGCGCCTTCCACGAACGCCAGAAGCAGGAACTGAACGGTTTTACCTACACCGAGCAGGATGGCACGCTGCTCGGCCAGCGCGTGACGCCCCTGGACCGCGTCGGCATCTATGTCCCCGGCGGGAAAGCCGCCTATCCCTCGTCGGTGCTGATGAACGCCATTCCCGCCAAGGTGGCGGGCGTGAAGGACATCGTGATGGTGGTGCCAACCCCGGATGGCGTGAAAAACGCGATGGTACTGGCCGCCGCCGCGATTGCCGGGGTCACGCGCGTGATCACCATCGGCGGCGCCCAGGCAGTCGGCGCGCTGGCCTATGGTACCGAGACAATCCCCGCGGTCGACAAGATCGTCGGCCCCGGCAACGCCTATGTGGCCGCCGCCAAGCGCCGCGTGTTCGGCACGGTCGGCATCGACATGATCGCCGGACCGTCCGAGATCCTGGTGCTGTGCGACGGCACCACCGACCCGGACTGGGTGGCGATGGACCTGTTTTCGCAGGCCGAACACGACGAACTGGCCCAGGCCATCCTGCTGTGCCCCGACGCCGGCTACATCGCCCGGGTCCATGCGAGCATCGACAAGCTGCTGCCCACGATGCCGCGCGCCGCGACGATCTCGACCTCGCTCACCGACCGTGGCGCGCTCGTCAAGGTGCGCGACATGGAAGAGGCCTGCGCGATTGCCAACGACATCGCCGCCGAGCACCTGGAAATCTCGGCCGAGAACCCGCAGCATTGGGCCGAGCAGATCCGCCATGCCGGCGCCATGTTCCTCGGCCGTTTCTCGTCCGAATCGCTCGGCGATTATTGCTGCGGCCCGAACCACGTGCTGCCGACTTCGCGCACGACGCGTTTTTCTTCGCCGCTGGGCGTGTACGACTTCCAGAAACGCTCGTCGATCATCCAGGTGAGCGAAGCGGGTGCCCAGACCCTTGGAAAAGTGGCGGCCGAACTGGCCTATGGCGAAGGCTTGCAGGCGCACGCACGTAGTGCGGAATTAAGGCTGCAACCCGTCCCCCTGAAACAAGCATCATGACGGACTGGGTCGACCAGGTCTTCTGCGAGGATGCGCTGTCCGGGCTGGCGCGCATCCCTGATGCCTCGGTCGACCTGATCCTGACCGACCCGCCCTACAATCTCGGCAAGGACTACGGCAACGCCTCCGACCAGCAAAGCGTCGAGGCCTATCTCGCCTGGACCGAGGAGTGGATCGCCGCGGCGCTGCCCAAGCTGAAACCCAACGGCAGCCTGTACATCTTCCTGACCTGGCGTTTCGCGCCCGAGATCTTCGTCATGTTGAAAAAGCGCATGACGATGATGAACGAGATCATCTGGGACCGGCGCGTGCCCTCGATGGGCGGCAGCGTGCGCAGCTTCTCGTCGGTGCACGACACCATCGGTTTTTTCGTGAACCGCAAGGATTACTATTTCGACCTCGACGCGGTGCGCATCCCCTACGACGAGGCGACCAAGAAGGCGCGCTCGCGCTCGATTTTTGTGGGCGCCAAGTGGCTCGAAGTGGGCTACAACCCGAAGGACGTCTGGAGCGTGTCGCGCCTGCACCGCGAGCATCCGGAACGCGCCGACCATCCGACCCAGAAGCCGCTCGAGATCATCGAGCGCATGATCAAGGCCTCCTGCCCGGCGGGCGGCGTCGTGCTCGACCCCTTCATGGGCAGCGGCACCACGGCGCTGGCGGCCAAGCGCCTGGGGCGCCGGTTCGCGGGCTTCGAACTCAATCCCGCGTATTGCGAGATCATCGAAGCACGCCTGGCCGCGCCGGAACTGCCGCTCACCATCAAACAGCGCAAGAGCATCGCCCGCGCAGCCAAGGCGGCCGTCAATCGCCTCATTGAGCCAGCCACTGAGCCAGCCACTGAGCCGGCCACTGAGCCCGCCATCGACCCCGCCACCGAGGAACAAGCATGAGCTTCATCGACAACCTGATCGCCAACGTCATCCGCGCCGACATCCGTTCGATGGGCGCCTATGCGGTGCCCGATGCGAGCGGCTTCATCAAGCTCGACGCGATGGAAAACCCGTACGAACTCCCGGACGCGCTGCGTGCGGAACTGGGCCGGCGCCTGGCCGACGCGGTGCTGAACCGCTACCCGCTCGGCTCCTACGCGACGCTGAAAGAAAAGGTCCGCGCCACGCTGGGCGTACCGGCGGGCTACGACGTCCTGCTCGGCAATGGTTCGGATGAGCTGATCCAGATCATCGCCACCACGGTGGCCAACCAGGAGCGCCGCGCGTCCATCCTGGCGCCGGTACCGGCCTTCGTCATGTATTCCCGCTCGGCCCAGTTTGCCGGCGCAGACTTCGTCGGCGTGAAGCTCAATAAAGACTTCTCGCTCGACATGGAAGCGATGCTGGCGGCGATTGCCCTGCACCAGCCGGCTGTCGTGTTCCTGGCCTATCCGAACAACCCGACCGGCAACCTGTTCGCCGTCGAGGACATCGAAGCGATCCTGCACGCGGTGGGCGAGAACGGCATGGTCGTGGTTGACGAAGCCTATCAACCGTTCGCGCGCGCGACCTTCATGGACCGCCTCGGCGAATTCGAGAACCTGATCGTGATGCGCACGGTGTCGAAGCTGGGCCTGGCCGGTATCCGCCTCGGCTACATGGCGGCCGCACCAGGCCTGCTGGCCGAATTCGAGAAGGTGCGCCCGCCCTACAACGTCAACGTGCTGACCCAGGTGGCGGCCGAGTTCGTGCTCGAGCATGTGGACGTGCTCGACGCCCAGGCCGAGCGCATCAATGCCGAGCGCGAGCGCCTGGCGAGCGAACTGGCGGCGCTGCCTGGAGTCGAAGTATTTCCGTCGGCAGCGAATTTCATCTCGCTGCGCGTACCCGATGCGGCTGCCGTCTGCGAGAAACTCCTCAACGAGAAGGTGCTGATCAAAAATTTGAGTAAAATGCACGGGATGCTGGCCAATTGCATCCGCGTGACGGTCAGTACGCCGGAAGAAAATTCCGCATTCCTTGACGGCCTGCGGGCAGCCTTGCAGCCCGACACCTGACTTCACGAGCACCCTTTCATGACCCGCACCGCAGACATCACCCGCGACACCAACGAGACGCAGATCCGCGTCGCGCTCAATCTCGACGGTACCGGCCGCCAGAAGCTCAACACCGGCGTGCCTTTTCTGGACCACATGCTCGACCAGATTGCCCGCCACGGGATGATCGACCTGGAAGTCGAGGCCGTGGGTGACCTGCACATCGATGCCCACCATACGGTCGAGGACACCGGCATCACACTGGGCATGGCCATTGCCAAGGCGGTCGGCGACAAGAAGGGCATGACGCGCTACGGCCATTCGTATGTGCCGCTGGACGAAGCGCTCTCGCGCGTGGTCATCGATTTCTCCGGCCGTCCCGGCCTGGAAATGCACATTCCCTGGACGCGCGCGATGATCGGTAGCTTCGACGTGGACCTGACCGGTGAATTCTTCCGCGGTTTCGTCAACCACGCCGGCGTGACCCTGCACATCGATAACCTGCGCGGCGTGAACGCGCACCACCAGTGCGAAACCGTCTTCAAGGCGTTCGGGCGCGCGCTGCGCATGGCGACCACGCTCGACGAGCGCGCCGCCGGCATCATCCCTTCGACCAAAGGCAGCCTGTAAAGGGATTGACGAAGCGATGACAAACAAGATCGTGGTGATCGATGGCCTGGGCAACCTGCGTTCGGTAGCGCAGGCGCTGCGCGCAGCCGCGCCCGAGGCTGACATCCTGGTGTCGAACACGGCCGCCGATATCGATGTGGCCGACCGCATCGTGCTGCCGGGACAGGGCGCGATGCGCGATTGCATGCGCAGCCTGCGCGAGTCCGGTGCCGAGGAAGCGCTGCTGCGCGCGATGAAGACCCGCCCGATCATGGGCGTGTGCGTCGGCGAGCAGATGCTGTTCGACGCGAGCGAAGAAAACGAGGGCACGCCGGGCCTGGGCATCCTGCCGGGGAAAGTCGTGCGCTTCCAGCTCGATGGCAAGCTGCAGGCGGACGGCTCGCGCTTCAAGGTACCGCAGATGGGCTGGAACCGCGTGCGCCAGACGCGCGCCCACCCGCTCTGGGACGGCGTCGAGGACGGCAGCTATTTCTACTTCGTGCACAGCTATTACGTCGCCCCGGAAGTGGCGACCGACACCATCGGCGAAGCCGACTACGGCGGGCCGTACACCTGCGCGGTGGCGCGCGATAACATCGTCGCCACCCAGTTCCACCCTGAAAAGAGCGCGGCCGCCGGCCTGCGCCTGTATGCGAATTTCATCCACTGGAATCCTTGATCTCCACGCCCACTTTTTCGTCACCTAACTCACTACGACCATGCTGCTGATCCCCGCCATCGACCTGAAAGACGGTCACTGCGTTCGCCTGAAACAGGGCGATATGGACCTCGCCACCGTCTTCTCCGAAGACCCCGCCGAAATGGCCCTGCATTGGCTCAAGAAAGGCGCGCGCCGCCTGCACCTGGTCGACCTGAACGGCGCCTTTGCGGGTAAACCAAAGAACGAAGCGGCGATCAAGGCTATCCTGAAAACGGTGCAGGCCTACGCGCTCGAGAACGACATCGAAGAGATCCCCGTGCAGCTGGGCGGCGGCATCCGCGACCTCGATACCATCGAGCGCTACCTCGACGACGGCATCAGCTACATCATCGTCGGCACCGCCGCCGTGAAGAACCCGGGCTTCCTGCACGACGCCTGCGGCGCCTTCCCCGGCGCGATCATCGTCGGCCTGGACGCGAAAGACGGGAAAGTGGCCACCGACGGCTGGAGCAAGATGAGCGGCCACGAGGTCATCGACCTGGCCCAGAAATTCGAGGGTTATGGCGTCGAATCGATTGTCTACACCGACATCGGCCGCGACGGCATGATGGGCGGCGTGAACATCGAAGCGACCGTGCGCCTGGCGCAAGCCGTGCGCATTCCGGTCATCGCCTCCGGCGGCCTGCACAACCTGGCCGACGTCGAAGCGCTGTGCGCGGTACAGGACGAAGGCATCGAGGGCGTCATTTGCGGCCGCTCGATCTACGAAGGCACGCTCGACCTGGAAACGGCGCAGGCACGCGCCGACGAACTGACCGAGGGCGAGGAAGCCTGAGGCTTTCAATCGAATACTTATGCTGGCAAAACGCATCATCCCCTGCCTGGACGTGACCGGCGGGCGCGTCGTCAAGGGCGTCAATTTCACCGAGCTGCGCGATGCCGGCGACCCGGTCGAGATCGCGCGCCGCTATGACGGCCAGGGCGCCGACGAAATCACCTTCCTCGACATCACGGCGTCGAGCGACGGGCGCGACCTGATCCTGCCGATCATCGAAGCGGTGGCCTCCACCGTCTTCATTCCCTTGACGGTCGGCGGCGGCGTGCGCAAGGTCGAAGACGTGCGCCGTCTGCTCAATGCCGGTGCCGACAAGGTCAGCATGAACACCTCGGCCGTGCAGAACCCGCAGCTGGTGCGCGAAGCCTCGGACAAGCACGGCTCGCAGTGTATCGTCGTCGCCATCGACGCCAAGCAGGTCGCGCCTGGTCAATGGGAAGTGTTCACCCACGGCGGCCGCAATGCCACCGGCATGGATGCGGTGGAGTGGGCGACGACGCTGGAAAAGCTGGGCGCGGGCGAACTGCTCTTGACCAGCATGGACCGCGATGGCACCAAGTCCGGTTTCGATCTGGGCCTGACGCGCGCCGTGTCGGATGCGGTCGGCATTCCGGTGATCGCCTCGGGCGGCGTCGGCGGCTTGCAGGACCTGGCCGACGGCATCTTGCGGGGCCATGCCGATGCCGTGCTGGCGGCCTCGATTTTCCACTACGGGCAGCACACGGTCGGTGAAGCGAAACGCTTCATGGCCGAACGCGGCATCCCGATGCGCCTGGCCTGACTATGCCGAACACGATCACAACCAGCGCCGCGGCGAATGCCAGGTGGCTCAAAAAAGTCCGTTGGGACGAGAACGGCCTGGTGCCAGTCATCGCCCAGGAAGCCTCCACGGGCGACATCTTGATGTTCGCCTGGATGAACCGCGACGCCCTGGCGCGCACCGTGGAACTCGGCGAAGCCGTCTACTGGAGCCGCTCGCGCAGGAAACTCTGGCACAAGGGCGAAGAATCCGGCCACACCCAGAAGGTGCTGGAAATGCGCCTCGATTGCGACGAGGACGTGGTGCTCCTGAAAATCGAGCAGGCCGGCGGCATCGCCTGCCACACCGGGCGCCACTCCTGCTTCTTCCAGAAATTCGATGGCGAAGAGTGGCAGGCGGTCGAGCCCGTGCTGCAGGATCCGGAAACGATTTACTCGAACACGAAGAAGACCCCATGAGCACCACCCTCGCGCGCCTGGCGCAGACGATCGAATCGCGCAAGCTTGAAAACGGTGGCGACCCGGCCACCTCGTATGTGGCAAAACTGTTCGCCAGGGGCGACGACGCGATCCTGAAAAAGATCGGCGAGGAAGCCACCGAGACCGTGATGGCCGCCAAGGATGCGCGCGTCTCCGGGAACCCTGCTGGCCTGCTCTATGAAGTGGCGGACCTGTGGTTCCACTCGATGGTGCTGCTGGCAAAATTCGACTTGCATCCGCAGCAGGTGCTGGACGAACTGGCACGGCGCGAAGGCCTGTCCGGACTGGAAGAAAAGGCGGCGCGCAAAGACGCGTAAGCTGTGCGATCGTCATCGCAGCGTCACCGTTCGCATGTAAGATGGATCGGATTGCCCGGCGCAGATAGCAGCACTTGCCGCAGCAACACAGACTGGAGACAACATGGATAACTGTATTTTCTGCAAGATCGTCGCCAAGCAGATTCCGGCCGCCGTCGTCTTCGAAGACGAGGACGTACTCGCCTTCAAGGACATCAACCCGGCCGCGCCGGTGCATTTGCTGGTCATTCCAAAGCAGCACGTGAGCACGCTGTCGGACGTGACGCCCGAGCACACGGCGGTGCTGGGCAAGATGCTGGCGCTGGCGCCGAAACTGGCGGCCGAGCACGGCGTGGGCGTGACGATCGACGCCGATGGCAAGCCCAGCGGCGGCTTCAAGACCCTGATCAACAGCGGTCCGAACGGCGGCCAGGAGGTGTACCACTTGCACTTGCACATGTATGGCGGCCAGCGCCCCTGGCGCGGCCTGGGTACCTGATACGTAGCTGCAACTTTTGAAGCTGCCGCGGTCGTCCCGCATGGCTTATACTGGTGCGGTACGCTTCAATGATCGAAGGGCGCCCTGCGCCCGCTGAGGAGAAAATGATGGGTTCGATGAGCATTTGGCACTGGGTAATCGTGCTGGTCGTGGTGGTGCTGCTGTTCGGTACCAAGAAGCTGGGCAATGTCGGTTCCGACATCGGCAAGGCCGTGAAAGGCTTCAAGGACGGCGTCAAGGGCGAGGAAGACAAGACGGTCGTCAATCCTGGCACGACGGCCCAGCCGCCCCAGCAAGTGGCGGACAAATCGACGATCGACGTCGAGACCCGCGAAAAGCACCGCTCGTAATCCGGCCGTCGCTCCATGATCGACCTGGGACTGTCGAAGATTGCCATCATCGGCGTGGTGGCATTGATCGTGATCGGCCCTGAAAAGCTGCCGAAGGTGGCGCGCATGGCCGGTACCTTGTACGGCCGCGCCCAGCGCTACCTGCACGACGTCAAATCCGAAGTCAGCCGCTCGATCGAGCTCGACGAACTGCGCAACCTGCAAAAGGAAGTGCACGAGAGCGCCGACGAGTTCCGTGCCGACGTCGAATACCATTTTTCGAACGCCGCCAAGGAAGTCGAGTCGGCCTGGCATGGCGACATCCAGCCCTCGATTGCGCCACCCAGCGCCACGGTCGATAACCTCGAACGCAAGGCCAAGGACTTCCGGCGCAAGAAGCTGGTGCGTTCGTCCGCCATTCCCGCCTGGTACAAGCACCGCCACGGCGGCAAGACCCGGGTGCTGTCGGGCGCCGCGCGCGTGCGCAAGTTCCGCCCGGGCGTCAAATCCAATTCTTCCTTTTTCTAAATGAGCGACGAAGCACCGGTCGAAGAAACCTTCATTTCCCACCTCGTCGAGCTGCGCGACCGCCTGGTCAAGGCCATCATCGGCGTGGCGGCGGTGTGCATCGTGCTGATGATCTGGCCGGGGCCGAAGGAGGTGTACGACTACCTGGCCGCGCCCATGCTGGAGTCGCTGCCGACCGGCGCCAAGATGATCGCCACCGGCGTCATCTCGCCCTTCCTGGTGCCGATGAAGGTGACCTTGATGTTCTCCCTCATCGTGGCGCTGCCCTGGGTGTTCTACCAGCTGTGGGCATTTGTCGCGCCTGGTCTGTATGCGCACGAGAAGCGCCTGGTGCTGCCGCTGGTGATCTCGTCCTCGCTGCTGTTCATTGCCGGCGTCGCCTTCTGCTATTTCTTCGTCTTCAAGCGCGTCTTCCACTTCATCGCCACTTTCTCGCCCTCATCGATTGCGGTCATGCCCGACATCGAGAACTACCTCGATTTCGTGATGTCGATGTGCCTGGCTTTCGGCGCCACCTTCGAGGTGCCGATCGTCGTCGTGATCCTGGTGCGCATGGGCATCGTCAGCATCGCGAAGCTGAAGGAGATCCGCCCCTACATCATCGTCGGCGCCTTCGTCATCGCCGCCATCGTCACGCCGCCGGACGTGGTGAGCCAGCTGGCACTGGCCATTCCGATGTGGCTGCTGTTCGAACTGGGCTTGCTGGTGGCGCCGCTGTTCGTGCGCATGACCCAGGCACCGGAAGAGGCGGCCTGACGCCGGCGGGCCAAAAAGGAAAACCGGGCACGCCCGGTTTTTTTTCGTCCCCGATCGGCTAAAGCCGGCGCCTAACGCGCGCCCGGCTTTAGCTTGCCGACATGCTCGAGCAATTCCTGCGTGCGGCCCTCGTTCACCAGCACGGCCGGCGTCTGCCCGCCCAGCGGCGCCAGCGGCGCATTCATCCAGGCATCGGCGGCATCGTCGCTTCCGAGCACCCCACGGGCGGCATGCATCACCGTGTAATAGGCCTGCGCCTTGCGCGATTGCGCTTCGAAGCGCGCCCGCAATGCGTCCATCGAGGTACTGCTGATCGGTTCGTCTTTGCTCATGAAATTCCACAGTCGTTTGGTGCCTAGCGCATTCCGGGATGATACCGGAACGGTTGTCAGTGGAGGACATCCTCTAAGTGCAAAAAAGCATCATATATTCGCTTTTGTATATACATCCATATCTAATTGATATAATTAGCGGTTCGCAATTAGCAGAAAATCAATAGCTATCTGCTGCCTGCCTGTCAATCGCCCGTTTGCTCACTAGCCAAGGAACAGTATGAAAGATTCCCGATCCGCCCTGTCGCTGCCCCGTTGCCGCACCCTGATGTTCATGGCGATTGCCGCTGCCTTCCCGATGGGCGCCGCGCTGGCGCAGGAAGCGGCCGCGGCCCAGGAAACCCCTGCGGCCCAGGAAACCCCTGCGGGCCAGGAAAACGCCCAGGGCGGCCAGCGCCTCGACGTCGTGATCGTGACGGCCCAGCGCCGCGCCGAGAACATCAAGGACGTGCCGATGGCGATCACCACCCTCAGCGGCGACAAGCTCGAGTCGATCTCGGCCGGCGGCGTGGACATCCGCTTCCTGGCCGGCCGTTCGCCGAGTCTGAACGTGGAATCGGATTACGGCCGTTCCTTCCCGCGCTTCTACATCCGTGGCCAGGGCAATACCGATTTCGACCTGAACGCCTCGCAGCCGGTCGGCCTGGTGGTCGACGACATCGTCCAGGAAAGCCCGATGCTCAAGGGCTTCCCGGTGTTCGACACCGAGCAGGTGGAAGTGCTGCGCGGCCCGCAGGGCACGCTGTTCGGCCGTAACTCGCCGGCCGGCGTCGTCAAGTTCGATTCCGTCAAGCCGGTGCTCAAGCAAACCGAAGGTTATGCCAGCGCCGGCTTCGGCAACTACGGTGCCTTCAATGCCGAGGGCGCGTACAACCTGCCGATGGGCGACACGGTCGCCGCGCGCCTGTCGCTGCAGAGCCAGAACCGCGACAACCGCGTGCACAATCCGCGTCCGACCGGTACCCGCGAACTCGAAGGCTACAGCGATAACGCGGCCCGTTTCCAGGTGCTGGTCCAGCCGAGCAAGCAGTTCTCGGCCCTGTTCAACGTCCACGCCCGTGACCTCGACAGCAACGCCACCCTGTTCCGCGCGAACATCATCAAGCAGGGGACCAACGAACTGGTCGACGGCTTCGACTACGACAGCTACCCGACCGACGGCGTCAACAAGCAGACCTTGCGCACCAAGGGCGCCAACATGCGCCTGCGCTGGAACCTCGACGGCGTGACCCTGCATTCGATCACCGGCTACGAGTCGGCCGACTTCTACAGCCGCGCCGACGTCGATGGCGGCTACGGCGCCGTGTACGCGCAGCCGATGGGCCCTGGCTTCATCCCCTTCGTCGTCGAGACGGCCGACCTGCTGCCGAAGCACAAGCAGCTGACCCAGGAATTGCGCGCCGAGTCCAACTCGTCGGGCCCGCTGCAGTGGATCGGCGGCCTGTTCTACTTCAAGGAAGACATCCAGATCGACAGCATCAGCTTCGATTCGCTGGCACCTGGTAACCCGCAAAACCCGTTCTACGCGACGCAGAACCAGGACACCAAATCGTGGGCGGCCTTCGGTTCGCTGAACTACACGGTGTCGGACAAGCTGAAACTGCGCGCCGGCCTGCGCTACACCAGCGACAAGAAGGAATTCTCGGCCAAGCGCGTCGAAGCGACGACAGCCGGCCCGTTCGGCATCGACAGCGATTCGAACAATGTCAGCTGGGACGTCAGCGGCACTTATGCACTCAACAAGGACACCAACCTGTTCGCCCGCGTGGCCACCGGCTACCGCGCGCCGAGCATGCAGGGCCGCCTGAACGGCCTGGGTGACCGTCCGTCCTTCGCCGACGCCGAAAAGGCGCTGAGCTACGAGGCCGGCATCAAGCAGGAACTGTTCGACCGCCGCGCGCGCGTCTCGGCCAGCGTGTTCCAGTACCGTGTAAAAGACAAGCAGCTCACCGCCGGCAGCGGCGTGGTCAACATGAACCAGCTGATCAACGCCGACAAGGTCACTGGCCAGGGCGTCGAGCTCGACTTCCAGGCCGTGCTGAGCGACACCCTGCGCATGAGCCTGGGCGGCAGCTACAACGATACCGAGATCCAGGATGGCTCGCTGTTCGTCCAGCAGTGCGGCAACTTCGCCAACACGGCCGGCGTCGCCGGCTGCACCGTGACCGACCCGGCCGGTCCTTTCCCGGGCACCGTGCGCATCGACGGCAACCCGATGCCGCGCGCACCGAAGTGGCAGGCGAACTTCACGCTGCGCTACAGCGTGCCGCTGGGCGATGGCGACTTCTTCGCCTACACCGACTGGGCCTACCGCAGCACCTACAACATGTTCCTGTACGAAGCGAAGGAATACAAGGCCAAGTCGCTGCTCGAAGGCGGCCTGCGCCTGGGCTACAAGTGGGGTGACGGCAAATATGAAGTGGCCGCCTTCGCACGCAACATCACCAATGAGGTGCAGGTCGTCGGCGCCATCGACTTCGACAACCTGACCGGCATCCTGAACGAACCGCGCACGCTGGGCGCGCAGTTCAAGGTCAACTTCTGATTCGGCGTGGGTGCAAACGTCCGCGGCGTTCAAGCGGACGATAAAAAAGCCGGCTCCCTTGGGGCCGGCTTTTTGTTTTCTGCCGATACCACAGGGGCAAGCGGCCAAGCCAGGTTGGCGCTTATCCGGCCACGGTATTCCTACCTGCGCCGGTGCCGCGGCGCGGCCAGTAGGTCCACAGCACGCCGCCGAGGCAGGCCAGCAGGATGAAGGGCCATTCCATGCCGCCGGTGCCGCCGCCGACCACGAACCAGCCATTCGGATAATGGAAATGCACCAGCCCGAAGCCGACCACGACCATGTGGCCGATGCAAGCCGGTACGACCCAGCGGTTCGCCAGCAGCGCGAGGCTGCAAACCGTTTGCAGGACGAGCACGGTCCACGCGAGGACCAGCCCGAAAGGATAGCCCAGCGACCCGAGATAGCTGCCGAAACCAGCGATGTCCGCGTAATGGGCGAAGCCGTGCAGCGGATGCATCAGGATGATCAGCGCTACCCCGATGCGGACGATGTCGATTCCCTGGGCTGGGCGATGCTTCGGTGTGTCGACGGGCGAGTACGGCATCTGGCCTCCTTGTAAATACGGCAAGTATGGCACAGGACAGGTTGTGTAGAACATTGGACTTGCCGGCATCAGGCCTGGCAATCAAGCAGGGACATTGCCTTTCACGGAACCGTATCGTTGAACCCATTTCTCAATGTCGGACCTGCCCACGGTCTCCCGTCGCCATCTGCCTATCCGCCCAAGGACACGCTAGACAATCTGGAGTAAGCCAAACAAGACCGGCGCCAACGCAAAACCAAGCAAGTAACGGCTCGGCAGATGTGCTGGACGGGGAATGAACGACAGGACGATCCCGCCAATGAGAATGGCCACGTACGCGCCAAAGCCCATCACCCAGCTGGCACTCGCCATATTGCCGGGCGCCGGCTCGGTCAACTGGGGGTAGGCAAGATAGGCCAGCACAAGGATGGCCGGTGTGAGCGCTCCCAGGACAACGACAGCCTTGTGCCGCATGTAACCGGCGATAACGCACAGCAGGATCATGGCAGTGGTACCGACCTCGAACAGCGCGGCGGCGACCGTGAACTGGGAATCTGACATGGTGTCCGTATGGTGGGGTTGGGTGAACGGAGCTCTTCGCGGATTGTGGACGCATCGTAGCGTCCGTTTTGGGCCCAGAGCAGACCTGGACGAGCTATCTCTGAATTCAGGCACCACTTTTAGGGGAGTTCACGCTGGAGTGGTCAGCGTTTTTGCGCAGTCGATGGAATGGAAGGGTCGGGCTGATCCGGCAGGCTGCGCTCGCCGTCCGCGACACCACGTGCGAACGCTTCGCCAACGGCACCCATCGACATGGGACCGACTTCGCGCTGGGCGCGGCGCTGGTCCAGGTAGAACTCGATATACATTCCCTTCGACGGACCCTCCGGCAGGCGCCGGATGCGCCCGCGCAGGTATCCCAGGCGATACGCTGCATCGACAAGTGCACTTCCTGCTTGACTCTCATCCATGTGTACGTTCCGTCTCAATGCGGTCATTACGTGCGCTCAGCGTGCGCCAATCATCCTGGCCCCATGCAGCGGATTGCTGAGGCCGTGTCTGAATGTCAGGCCTGACCCCGATTTTCGAATTTCAATTCGCTCCGCTTATGCTGGCCAGTGACGTCAACTTCTTCTCGGCCTTCTTGTCACCCTGAGCGGCCGCCTGCTTGAGCAGCTTCATGGCGGCAGCCACATCCCCGGGTTGTTTGCGCTCCAGCCGGATGATAGCGGCGTTATAGGCTGCCACTGGATTATTCAGCGCAGCACTCTCTTCGTACGATTCCAGTGCGCTTTCAGGACAAAGCATGAAGATTTCCTTCGCGGCAGCTACCTGCAACAAGCCGGCGGCATCACGGGTTTCCTTGAATCTGGCTTCCAGATCGATTGCCCAGCCGGCTACCAGCGAGGCCATCACATCCTCATTTTTGCCCACCCAGTAAGGGCCGCTGAGACGGGCAGTAAACGCCTGGTGCGTTGTGCGCAGCGCGCCGTTCTGCGATATCCACACAAACCCATCCTGGCCGGTAACAGGTTTTCCACCGAGTGCCGCCGACAGTTTCTGCGCCAAGGACCTGGAGCCAGGGGCAGGTGCAGCATCGCTCCAGGACGCGACGAGATCGACGCGCTTGAAATTGCTACCTTGCTGACTCACCATGGCCGCTACCTCATCAATGTCGAGGATGCGGTAGTCCTGATCATATAAATGCCATGGACTGCTATGGCTAGCGATGGAAAGCACTTCAGGCCCGTCGTCAGGGACTGCACGCATGTATTCTTGCAGAACTTCATCCGCGCGCCTGCACTGGCCGCTCGCAGGGTCGCACTGTTTAACGTTGACGGCTCCCTGCAATGGAATCGCAGTAGAGCAGGCGGCCTGCGCGTTGCAGCAGGAAGCAACAGCAAACAGAAATGCGGCGAGTTTCATCATCGGGATTTCATGTCGTATTTGGAGGGTCGCTCCGAATGTCTTTGGTCAGATGACCTAACGCAGGTTCTGCCCGAAGTGCACTCGAAGCTTGGGATGGTCAATCGACGCTGTTCTGATCTTGTTTTCCCATCGCCGCGCTAGTTGGGATTTCGCGAGGCAGAGTAGCGTCGACACATGACGCCATGCGCGGCGTCGGTTTGATCTTGTCGCCCAGTTGCCGGACCAGTTCGGATTCAGCGATGTCCAGTTTTTGCCTGATGAGCTTTTGTGCCGCGCCGTATTGCTCAAGCCCGTAGTCGTCGCCTACGTTCACATGCATCAAATGGACCCCGCACGGATTGCAGGTGCGGCTCGCGCCTAGGTCAAAGGCGATGTCGAGTTTTCCGTCGTTTCTTTCCGCAAACCCTGGCAGCGCGAATTTGAAATGCATTTCGATATGATTGCGAAAGCGATTTTCGTTCACATACTGGAAGCCAGCCTGGTGATACGCCGCACGATACACGGCCAGCAGGGACTTGGGCGCTATCTCGACAATGGGGCGCTCGGGCGTCACGGGTCGGCATGCAAGCGCATCGGACACGATGGCAGTATTGGCGACCAAGAGCAGGACATACGCCCGTAATGCAATCTTGCTCGTCATGGTAGGTCTTCCTGAAAATTTCATTCGCATGGCGCGCATGCAGGTTTATGCCTTCCCGCGCCTGAAGAACTTGCCGATCGCGGCCAGCAGGCCGAAGGCGGCGATGGCGATGATCTTGGCGAATTTCAGGGCGAAGGCGCCGATGACGGCGAACAGGCCAAGCTTCTTGGCGGCGACGCCCGTTACCAGCGCGGCGATGCCGTATTCGGCCACCTTGTCGGTGGAGGCATTGAAGTCCGCATAGGTCTTGCCGGGATTGAAGCTGGTGCGCGCGAGCAGGGCCTGGGCGAAGGGTTTGTTCGCTTCCAGCGAATCGAAGCCGGACACCAGGTTCATCGACAGGTAGCCTTCGCGGCCCAGCACATAGGTATTGTAGTTGGCGCCGTGTTCCTCGTTCGACGCGCCCTTGTCCTTGCTTTCGATGGCCCAGACCAGGCGGTGCGAGGCCTTGTCGTAGACCGGTTTCTGGCTCCAGCCGACGATCTCCATTTCCGGCATGCCGCGCGCCTGGCGCTCCTTGTTGCCCTCTTCGGTGCCTTCCCTGATGCTGGAGAGGAGTTCGTCCGCCTTCCAGTCGGCCGCTTCGTCGTCCTTGATATAGCCGGCGTCGATGTAGCGCGGCACCACGAAGCTGTTGCTGTCGGGCGGGACGATGATGCCCAGGCGCGAGGCATCCTCGCCATTGCCCATCGCCTTCATCAGCCCGTTTGCCTGCGGCTGGGGGATGAAGGCATACCCTGCGGGCAGTTTCAGGCTGGCCTGCTTGCCCAGGGCGATCTCGGCCGGTCCGGTCTTCGCCACCGCCTTGGCAGCCGCGATGGCCGCGTTCATCTCGGCTTCCTGGTCGATCTTGCCTGTTTGTGCACCGGCGCTCGTGGCGGCAAGGAGGAGGGCGGCGCAGGCCGTGCGTGCAAACCGGGCAGTGTTCATGACGTTCCTGTTGGATGGCCGGCCGCGCCGGCGGTGGTGATCGAATGAGGGTGAACGCAGGACGGTGCAGGCGTCTGCTTGTATTTTAAGCGGCGTGGAACTGGCAAATACTCACCAATTGTTGCTCATCTGAAAATATGCATGCGGCGGCCTGACGCTGGGGCGGCGCCATCGCCAGAGGGACAGCCATAAAAAAACCGGGGCCGCAGCCCCGGCAAGACTTGCACCTGACGGGATTTACGGGCAGTTGCCGATGACGTAGTAACCGGGCGCGGTCTGCGCCAGCGTGGTCGTATAGAAGGTGTTGTTCAGGCCCATGTTCTGGTTCGAGCCGTTCGCCAGTGCATAGCCGCCGCTCGCATGCGCGCGACCGGCCGTCACGTGGGCATAGTTACTGGACGTGGTTGCGGTGCAGCTGCCCGTAGTGCTGGCGGTGACGCTGGCCGAACGTGCGCTTTCCACGCCGCCGTTGCCGAGCGCGGACACCTGGTAGCTGTAGCCCGTGGAGGCGGCCAGGCCGGTATCGGTGTAGCCGGTCGCCGTCACGGCCGCGCCATTGACCTTGCTGCCGTTGCGGTAAACGTTGTAGCCAACGGCGCCGTTCGAAGCGTTCCAGGTCAAGCTGATGCTGCTGGCGCTGCGCGCGCTGATTGCCAGGCCAGCGGGCGCCTGCAGGGCGGGTGCGCTGCCGACCAGGAACTGGCTGATGCTGCAGGCGTTCGAGGTCAAGCCGGTGCTGCTGTCGGTGGCCGTGACGCTGCCGCTGTAATAGCCGTCGGCGCGTCCCGCATACGCCTTGCTGAAGCTGGCGCCGCTGCCGGCGGCGGCGTCGTTCACCGGCGTCGGCCCGTTCAGCACCACCTTGTAGCTGCCGATGGTGCCGCTGCCCGCCGCGCCATTGACTGTCACGGTCGACCCGGACACGCTGGCGCTGCACGAGGCCATGGTTGGCGGCGCCACGCGGGCCACGCGCAGGTTGTTCCTGAACCAGAAATCCATCACGAAGGACGGGTAGTTGACCTTGGTCGCATCCACGTAGTTGCCGTTCTGGCCGCCAGTGCCGGCGGGCCAGGCGTGGCCCATGCCGGTGACCGTGATTTCCGAGGTGCGCACTTTACCGTTTGCATCCGTATAGGGAATGTTGCTGCCGCCGGTGGGCACGCTCACGGCCGCGCCTTTGGTGTAGCTGCCGCCGTAGGCGATGCGCATCGCGGCCGCGTCGAGGGGACCATAGCCCTGCGCCACCGTATAGTCGTTGGTTCCCCAGATGACGCCGGCGATCTGGCTGCCGAACTGGGACGCATTGGTGCCGGCCAGGTTCCTGCAATTGTTGGCGGCCGTGGTGGCCGTGTAGCCGGAGGGGACCATGCCGATCTGCGAGGTCGACACGCCAGGCGGCGGACCGGCATTGATGCCCAGGCCCGCGAACACGTCCGGCGCCAGGCAGCCCATCACCATGGTCTGGGCGCCGCCCGAGGACAATCCGGTGACGTACACCTGTTTCGGGTCGATCGCGTACTGCGGGTTGCTCAAGAAACGGTTGATCAGGTCGAGCAGCACGCCCGAGTGGCCGGTGCTGCGGCTGTGCGTCGATTTCGCCCAGTCCCAGCAGTGCACACCATAGACATTGCCGGTCGCATTCGGCGCCAGGATCACGGCGCCGTACTGGTCGGCGGCCGCTTTCCAGTTGTAGCCCCTGTCGCTGCTGCCGTCGATGACGTCGCCGGCGGCGGTCTGCGAGCAGCCGTGCAGCACCAGCACCAGCGCGCGCTTGCCGCCCAATGCCGGCGCGGTGGCCGGCCAGTAGTAGTAACCGGTGAGGGCGCCGCCGTTGACGGTGTCGCTCGCCCAGGTCTGGTTGCCGGACCAGGTGCCGGGACCTGCTTGAACCTGGGCCTGGGCGATGGCCCAGGGGGCGAGTGCGGCGAGCAGCACCGCCTGGCGCGCGGTCCTGTTGAAAAAGCTGAATGTCATGGAAGCCTCCGTTGCGTGAAGCACGTTGAAGAGCCGGGCGTAAGGACGTGACGAGGCCACTCGGATCGCGCCGGATCGGTGAGACAAAAAGAGAAGGGGAAGCAGCGCGAACAGCGCTAGGAGGTGGGCGAGGGAAGGGTTTTCATTGATGGTCTCCGCATGTAGATATAGTTTTGTTGTGGCGACGTGAAGTCGCCAAACTTATTCTAGGCTTCGACGAAACGCCCACAAGCGGCGCACAGGCACGCCGTTTGTGCGCTTTTGCACAGCGCGCGGAGCAGGACGGAAGCGGCGTGACTTAGAGCCTATCCCGGTAGTCCGGGGAAAGCTGGTGGCGATGCATGGCAAGCGCGGGCAAGGCGCGAGGAGGCCGCATGGCTGGCCATGCAACGACGAGCAACGCAGCACGCGTTTGTCAGGCGCGCCAGCAGCGACTCCGGACTACCGGGATAGGCTCTTAGAGCGCCTAACAAAACCTTCAGAGCAAGGCGCAGCCGCGAAGACAGTACGCCTGTACGGCGAGCGGGTGCAACGCAGCTATGGAGGTTTTGTTAGGCCCACTTAGGCCGTCTGTCCGCCGAGGAGGCGCCAGACCCCATAGAAAACCAGCGCGCCGACCAGGCCGTGGCAGCCGAAGCGCAGGATCTCTTCGCCGTAGCTGAGCCAGGCATAGGTCGTGGGCTGGCCCGCGATATAGGTGTCGACATACACGCCGTGCCAGTTGTGCCCGTCCGAGTAGTCGCCGAGCGGGCGCGGCCAGAAGAGGGCTGCCACCGGAAGCGCGCCCGCCAGCAGGCCGGCCAGGGCCAGCGATGGCCAGCTTAGCCAATCAAGCTTGCGCATCACCAGGAAGATGGGTACACCGCCAACGAGGACCACCGCAGCGGCGACGGCAATGGTCATGACGGCGAATGCGCCGATGAAGTTCGGCTGGGACTGCGCAGCGGACAAGGCATCGGGGTGGAGGGCGGCGAACACCAGTGGCTGAACCAGGGCGGCGGCGATGGCGGCGACAATGATACGCATGGGCTTCTCGGGTCGGGGCGCTGCGGCGGCAAGCTTGCCGGACCATGGCCAGCGCAGGCGGATTGGAATGCGCCAGTGTAGGTCGATATTGATGAGTTGGCAACATCTTTGCAGGCATAAAAAAACCGGGACACAGTGTCCCGGTTGTCATGTGCGGCGCCTGCCGGCTTAATTGCGCATCAGCTCCGCGATCACTTTCACCGGCGCATTGCCGTAGCTGAGGAACTGGTCGTGGAAGGCCTTCTGGTTGAAGCGCTCGCCCAACGCCTGCTTGCGCTGCTCGCGCAGTTCCATGATCTCGGCGTAGCCACTGAAGTAGCTGGTCAGCTGCACCGACGAGAGCTGCACGCGGCGCCATTTTTCGGTCGCTTCCTGGCGCGTCTGGAAGGCCTGGCGGGTCAGCAGGTCCAGGGCCTCCTCGCGTTCCATGCCGTTCACGTGTACCGAGTAGTCGAGGATGGTGTTGGTCACGCTGCGCAGGTTCCACTTCGAATACATCAGCCACATCTCGGGCGCGTTGCCGCCGTAGCCCGATTCCAGCATCATGCGCTCGCCGTACACGGCCCAGCCCTCGACCATCGCGCCATTGCCGAACAGGGACTTGATCAGCGAAGGCGAACGATTGGCGTGCACCAGCTGGGCGTAATGGCCAGGGATGGCTTCATGGATGTTCAGGATCTGCAGGATCCACTCGTTGTATTCGCGCAGGCTGCTTTCGGCCTGCTCGTTCGACAGGCCGTCGAGCGGCGTGACGTTGTACCAGGTCTTGTCCTTCGAACGGTAAGGACCGGGCGCATCGATGCTGGCGCCGGCCACGCCGCGCTGGTACATCGGCGTCTCGCGCACTTCGAGGGGTTTGCTCGGATCCAGCGTGAGCAGGTCGTTCTTGACGACCCAGTCCTGCAGTTGCGGGATTTGACGGCGGATCTCGGGGAAGAAGTTTTCGCGCGCGACGTGGCGGCTGGAGAGCCGGTCGATCAGCATGCCGATCTTCTGGAAGCGGTCGTTCGGCTTCTTCGTGTCGGCCATGTAGCGCGGCCACAGTTCGTCCGAGATCGCGTTCATGCGGGTGAGCAGTTCCTCGCGCGCGGCCAGCGCTTTGCGGTAGGTCTGCTCGGCGCTGCTGGCCGACTGGATCTCGAGCGCGAACTTCTGTTCATACAGCGCCTTGCCGATCCTGAACGAGCGCGCCTGGCCGTTGGCCGCCTGCGTCTTTTCCAGGTTGGTCAGGAAGTCGACGTAGTTCAGCACCGCGGCGCCGGCATTGGCAACGCGCTGGGCGAAGATCGTTTTTTCCTGCGTGTTCAGCGTCGATTCCGCCGCAGCCTGGCCGATATCAGCCAGCACCACCAGCGTGCCCGGCGCCTGTGCAATGGCGAGCTGGGTGTGTTCGCGCGTCGGGTTGACGATGCTCGCCTGCGCCGCCTGGTAATAGGCCGGCACGTTGGCCAGGCGCTTGAGGAGGGTGCGCAGGCGCTGGGGCTTGGCCGCGTACTCGGTGGTCAGGATCAGGTCGAGCGGCTGGGCGATGTTGTACAGCGCCGGATTCCATTCGAATTCGCCGAAGGTGGTCAGGCGCCAGCGGTCGTTCTCGAGTTTATTGATCAGGAGGGCGATGTCGGTGCGCTGGCGCGGCGACATCTGGCGCTGGTCGAGCTTGCGGAATTTTTCCAGCCATTCTTCGGCAAAGGCGAGCTTTTTCGCGCGCGTGGAGGCATCAGGAATGGTCAGCGTGGCAGCGGCGTCGAATTTGCCGACGGCGATGCCGCCTTCCGGGTCGACGCGCCAGAGCGCGGTCAGGAACTGCATCGACAGGCTGTCGGCGCGGCGGTCGAGGCGTTTTTCGCCCGACGCCGGCGCCGTGCTCGCGACGGTTTCGCGGCTCGGGGCGGCGACTGCGGCGGTGACCGCGACGGCTGCTGCGCCGGTTGCGGCAGCTTTACCCTTCTTCGATGTGCTCTTCTTCGAGGTGCCCTTGGCAGCGGCCGGCGCGCTGCGCTTGGCAGAGGCCTTGGATTTCACGACCTTCGCCGCCTTCGGTTTGGCGGTTTTCGTCGCGGTCTTGGCAAGTGCGGCGCTGGCGGGCGCCAGTGCCAGGCTGGCAAGCATGACTGCCAGCGCGAGTTTCGTCTTCATCATCTTCATCGGCCCTGTGAAATGGAGTTCAAGGCGCCGCCCAATACAGGCCAGCGCGCCAGAGTAGCACCATTCGCCTTCCCTGCGGGAGGCTGAAACAATACGTCACGTCGGGGGCCTCGGCAAACCTACTGCGCGTTGCACTGTCGGCCTGCGATGCTCGCTGTACTCGCGTACAGCTGCGCGTCTCGGCCAACATTGCTGCCGCTCGCTACGGTTTTCCGAGGCCCCCGTTGCTGGTCGGCCCGCACTTCTAGCGGGAGACCACGGTTTTGTGGCCGCGGCATGTGCGCCGCCGCGTCACCCGATATGGATGAATCGGCCACAAAGGCGGCATGATCACATGGATTGCCCGACAATGCCAGAAGCGGGGCTGTTCGCGTCAGCTATTGAAACCCTGCCGCAGCATCGCCAGCATGTCGCCGGGCGACAGGCGCGCGGCCAGGTCGCCGCCTTCGAGCAGGCTGTCGGCAAGGTCGCGCTTGTGGTGGTGCAGGTCGACGATGCCTTCCTCGATCGTATGGCGCGCCACCAGCCGGTAGATGGTAACTGGACGCTGCTGGCCCATGCGGTGGGCGCGGTCCGAGGCCTGGTCTTCCACGGCCGGGTTCCACCACGGGTCCATGTGGATCACGTAGTCGGCGGCGGTCAGGTTGATGCCGACGCCGCCCGCCTTCAGGCTGATGAGGAAAAGGTCTCCCTCTCCGGCCTGGAAAGCGTCGACGCGTTTTTTCCGTTCCTGCATCGAGGTCGAACCATCGAGGTACTGGTATTTGATGCCACGCGCGTCGAGGTGCTTGCGTATCAACGACAAGTGATCCACGAACTGGCTGAACACCAGCGCCTTGTGGCGGTTCTCGAGCAGATCGTCCGCCAGGCGCGCGAATGCGGCCAGCTTGCTGCTGCCGATGCCGAGACCCGGCGCAACCAGTTCCGGATTGCAGACGGCGCGGCGCAGCCGCATCATCTCGGCCAGGATGGCAATCGACTTCTGGCTTTGCGGTGCTTCCAGCGAGGCCAGCTTATCGAGCGCCTCGCGCCGCAGCGATTCGTACAGCGCTGTTTCTTCCGGCGTGAGTTCGACCGGCAGCACGATCTCGGTACGCGGCGGCAGCTCGGTGAGCACCTGGCTCTTGGTGCGGCGCAGGATGAAGGGCTGCGTCAGGCGGCGCAGGCGCGCACGGGCCGCGCTCTCGGCCCGCTTGTCCTGGGCTTTTTCGATCGGCCCGGCAAAGCGCAGCTGGAACTGGTCGGCCGTGCCGAGCAGGCCCGGGTTGATGAACCTGAACAGGTTCCACAACTCGCCCAGGTGGTTTTCCAGCGGCGTGCCGGTGGCCACCATGCGGAAGTCGCCCTGCAGCGCCATCACCGCAGCTGAACGGCGCGTGTGCGCATTCTTGAAGGCTTGCGCTTCGTCCATCACGATCGTGTGCCAGCGCTTTTTCGCAAACAGCGGCGCTTCCAGCTGCAGCAGGCCATAGCTGGCGACCACCACGTCGAAGGGACCGGCGTCCGCGATGGCGGCGGCACGCTCGCCGGGCCCGAACAGGGTGACGTTCAAGGTCGGCGCAAAGCGCGCGGCTTCCGCGATCCAGTTGGTGCACACCGAGGTCGGTGCCACCACCAGGGTAGGGCCGTCCGGAGCGCGCAGCAGGATCAGGGCCAGCGCCTGCAGCGTTTTACCGAGGCCCATGTCGTCGGCCAGGCAGGCGCCCACGCCCCAGTGGGCCAGGCGTGCCAGCCATGCGAAACCTTCGCGCTGGTAGTCGCGCAGTTCGGCCTGCAGCGTGGACGGCAGCTGCGGCTCGTAGTGGGCGTTGTCCGCCATCTTTTTCAGGTGCGCGCGCCAGCCCTTGTCGGCTTCGACGCCACCGGCTTCCAGCGCCAGCTCTTCCAGTACAAAACTGGCCAGCGGATGCACACGCAGCGCCTCGTCGTTCGCGTCCGTGTAGGCGGCGAGATCGGTCAGGCGCCGGTGCAGTTCGTTCGTCAGCGCCACGAACTGGTTGTCCCCCAGGGCGACGAAGCGGCCTTCGCTATGTCGAACCTTGTCGAGCAGCGAGCGCAGGTCGAGGATGCGGCCTTCGTCCAGCACGACTTCGCCGTCGGCCGCGAACCAGTCCTTGTCGCGCTTGATATTCAGGCGTACGGATTTCGACGTCACCTTCTTGCTGACGCGGAAAGGCTCGCCTTCCGGCCAGGCGATGACGACCGCGTTCGGGTCGAGCTCCTGCAATTCGCTCACCAGTTCCAGGCATTGCATCGGCTGACCGAGCAGCCACTCGTCGTGTTCCTGCTCGGCGAATTCGAGCGCGCGGCAGGCGGCGACCAGCTGGCGTTCGGCCTCGCGCTCGGCGTTGAGAATGCGTCTGGCCTCGGTGCGCACGCCATTGACGTCGGCAATGACACGTTCGGCACCGCTGCCGGGCGCGTAATACGCACCGGTGTCCGGTAGCGGCCGCACCAGGATGCGCAGGCGCAGGCCCCGGTTATAAGGCAGCAGGTGCAGGTGCAGGCGCGCGTCGGCATCGATGCGCTCGATGTCGGCGGCGCTGGCGCCGATGTCCGACTGCACCGTGACGATCGAGGAGATCGCGCCGATCGCCTGCAGCACGCGCACCTCGGCTTCCAGCGGCACCTGCAAGCCGTCGCCGACGATGGCGCCGATGCGGCGGTGCTCGTCGCGGATGCGCACCACGCGCAGGCGCGTCGGCGTCTCGCGCGTGACGACGACGTCGCCGACGCCCCGCGCACCGGCGGACGCAGCGAGATCGTCACCTGTCCCTGCGCGGCCTTCACCAGCAGTTCGGGTTCGCCCGGCAGCAGTTCGACGCGGGTACCGGGCGCGTCGAACCAGAACAGCAGCGGATGGCCGATCAGGGCCGCTAAAGCCTTGTCGAGGTCGATTTCGTAGCGCAGGCCGCTGCTGTAGTACTGGCGCGCCGCGCCGATGCTCGATACCACCAGCAGGTCCTGCGCGGTGAGGAAGTCGAGCGTGGCGGCTTCGTCGAGCAGGCGTTTCAGGCCTACCGGCCGGCCGCGGCTCCAGGCGCCTTGCGCATCGCGCTTCTGCTCGCGCGGCTCGATTTCCTGTACGCCCAGGTGCGGGTCGTAGCGGATCAGCCAGACCAGGCGCGATTCCTTCACCACTTCGACATTGGTCGCCGGCTGCAGGTTGATCAGCGCGTTCAGCTGGCGCTCCCAGGGCTGCTCGCGCTCGAACCAGAGCGTCATGTCGGTGTAGCGGCCTTGCTGGCGCAGCGAAATCGCGCGCTGTTCGTGCTTGACGCCGCCCAGCTGCCCCAGCAGGCTGGCGAATTGGGCGCTAAGGAAGTCGAAGCCGGCGCTTTCCGCCAGCGCCAGCGCTTCTTCCAGCTGGGCGCGGCGGCTGGACAGTTGCGGCATGCCCAGCCACCAGTGCAGCAGGGCGCGGAACAGCACCGGCTGCAGGGCCGTTTCCCAGTTGCGCGAGGGGAGCACCTCGGCATCGACCGTGCCGCCACGGATCTGGCGCAGCATCGACAGTTGCTGGTAGACGGCCGTGTCGTGGCTTTGCACGGCGCGCGTGGCGCTGTCGAGATAACTTTCCGCCGCCTTCTGGTACTTGCTTTCCGTGCGCCGCAGCAGGGCCGCCACGTACAAGTGGCCGCCGATGCCGCCGAACACGGCCTTTCGCTTGCCGGTCTCGCGCCGCAGCAGCTTTAATGCAGCATCGAAACCGGCCAGCGCGGCATCGACGTCGTCGCGGAGCAGCAGCAGCAGGCTGCGGTAGAACAGCGCGCTCGAATCGTCCAGGTCCACCAGCAGGCTTGCCGCCTCGTCGAGGCGCCCACACAGGATCAGGTGCTCGGCCAGTGCCGCGCGCAATGCCATCGACGGCGCGCTGCCCGCGGCATGGTCGAGGGCATGGGCGCGAATTGCCGGCGCGCTGGCAGGTTCGCGCTGGACATGGTCGACCAGGATAGCCAGCACGTCATCGCGCAGGGCCGGGTTGATGCGTTCGATGAGGCCCGGCTCGAAGGGACGCGCGCAGATGTCGACCAGCGGATGCAGGTAGGCCGCTTCATGGCAGCGCAGGCAGGCCGCCAGCAGCGGCGCCACCGTCTTCGGGCCGTCGCCGCCGACCAGGGCCATGCGCAAGAGCGCCACCCCTGGCGGTAGCTGCGCAGCACCGGGTTGCCTTGCCAGTCGCGCCGCAAGAGGGTGGTGCTGTCGTAGACCTCGCGCAGCTCATTGAAGCGGCCAGTGCGCAGCAGGTAATCGATGGCCGGCCAGGCCACGCCGGGTGCATTGACGCTGCCGCGCGCGGCCACCTCAGTCGCCAGGCCCAGCGTGCGCAGCTGCGCCAGGTCGCCGACCAGCGCGCCTTCGTTTTCGTAGGCACCGAGCGGCTCGAGGTGCTCGCGCAGGCGCGTGAATCCGAACGGCTCTCCCGCCAGCGCCAGCAAGCCGAGGATCAGTTTCTGGCGCGTGCTGGTGGCGGCGAAGGCCTCGTGCAGTGCGGCTTCGGTCATGCAGCCAGGTTCTCGATCTCCAGCGCAGGCAGGCCGGGTGGCAGGGCAATGCCGAACACGCGCAGGTAGAAGGCCAGTTCCGCTTCCAGGGTGCGCACGACGCTATCAAGCTTGCGAAAGCCGTGGCCTTCGCCTTCGAGCGTGATGTACGCCACCGGCACGCCGCGTGCGCGCAGGGCGTCGACCATCGTTTCCGACTGCTGCGGCGGCACCACCTTGTCGTCCAGGCCCTGGAAGAAGATCATCGGACGGTTGAGGGCATCGGTATGGTGGATCGGCGAACGCGCGCGGTAGATCGCATCGGCCTGGGCTTTCGGCGCAATCAGGTATTCGTTGTAGTGCGACTCGAATTTGTGGGAGTCGGCATCCAGCCCGGCCAGGTCCGACACACCGTAATAGCTGGCGCCGGCCTTGAAGACGTCGTGGAAGGTGAGGGCCGACAGGGTCGTGAGTCCGCCGGCGCTGCTGCCGCGGATCAGCAGGCGCTCGGGGTCGACCAGGCCTTGCTGCGCCAGGTGGCGCGCGCCGGCCACGCAGTCCTCCACGTCGATCACGCCCCACTGGCCCTTCAGCAGGTCACGGTAGGCGCGCCCGAAACCGGTGCTGCCGCCGTAGTTTACGTCGAGCACGGCGAAGCCGCGGCTGGTCCAGAACTGGGTGGCCAGCTTCAGGGTGCTGGTGGCCATGCCGGTGGGGCCGCCGTGGCCGATGACGATCAATGGCGGCAGTTCGCCGTCCACCGCCTGGAAATCGGCATTCGCCGGCGGATAATAGAAAGCATAGGCGCTGCGGCCCTTCGCGCTCGGGTAGCGGATGCTGTGCGGGACCGACAGGTAGCCCGGCTCCGGCAGCTCCGCGATCGAGCGCGCCAGCACGGTACGCGCACCGGTAATCGGGTCGATCAGGGCGATTTCGACGGGAAGCGTCGGCGAGCCGGCCAGCACTGCCACCGCGGTGGGAGACACGCGCAGTTCGCGGATTTCCTCGTAGGGGGTGTCGATGGGCGTGAGGCTGCAGTCACGCGTGGACAGGCGTGCCAGGCGGCTGACGCCGTCCTCGATATAGGTGCAGACGATCTCGTCTTCCGAGCGGAAGCCGTACATCGAATTGCCGAAGCTCCAGTGCGGCCCGCCGAATTCGGCCTCGCGCGAACACAGCGGGTGCACCACGCCCCCTTCGAAGCGGTACAGGTTCCACCAGCCGCTGCGGTCGGAAACGAAGTAGAGCAGGCCGTCGGGCGACCACTCGGGCTGGCAGATCGATTCTTCCAGGCCGCCCGCGATCAGGCGGCCGTTGACCAGGCTGCCGTCGTCGGCGAAATCGGCCACCCAGAGTTCGGTGCCCTGCCAGGGCATGCGCGGGTGGTCCCAGCACAGCCAGGCCAGCTGGCGGCCATCGGGAGACAGGCGCGGCGCCGCATAGAAATCGTTGCCCTCGACGAGGATGGTCTCGGCGCCATCGAAGCCGACCGCGCAAATCGTATTGACGGGATAAGCCTCGCCGGCCAGGTGGTCTTCGCGTACCGCCACCAGGCGGTGTCGAGCCCGGTCGGGCACGAAGTCGGCGTAGCGCACCTGCTCCTCGCGCGTGAGCATGACGGGTGTGCCGTCGCCCTCGACCGCATATAGATGGTTGTCGGCAAAGTGCGAGAACCAGACCGTGCCGCCATCGGCCGCATAGGCGCCGCCGCCGTACTCGTGCACGCGGCTGCGCACGTTGAAGGGCGCCGGCGTCGGTTCGCCAACGGCGCTGGTGGCGGCAGCAGCATTGATGCGCAGGCGCTGCAGCGTGGTGCGGCCCGCTTCGCTGGCGCGTCCTGCCAGCCATAACACGTGCTCCCCGTCGAGCGCGATCTGCGACAGCGGAATGGCACCGGCCGCGACGACGGCGGCGCTGATCGGGGAAGTCCAGGTGCCGCAGGGGGCGGCCTGCTTGCTTGTCGGCTCGGTCATGGCGCGGGATTCGAAAATAGGGAGAACCACATTATAAGAGCGCAGGGTAGGGAGGGCGACGCGCCACGTGGAGCGTGTGAAAGAATGGTCAGGACAAGGCGCATCGTCGAAGACAGTACAAAGGTACGGCGAGACCATGCAACGCCGTCATGGCCATTTTTTCACACGCTCGTGCGCTGCGTCCGCGGGGCTCCCGCCATGCGCGGAGAATGCGATAATAGCCGTCCTCCGACGCCACCCATTGTCAGCCATGCCACAATTTGCCCCGCTCAAGAACGATACTTTCCTGCGCGCGCTGCTGCGCCAGCCGACCGACTACACCCCGGTGTGGCTGATGCGGCAGGCCGGGCGCTACCTGCCGGAATACCGCGCCACGCGCGCGCGCGCCGGTTCGTTCCTGGGCCTGGCGAAGAACCCGGACTATGCGACCGAGGTGACCCTGCAGCCGCTCGACCGCTATCCGCTGGACGCGTCGATCCTGTTCTCGGACATCCTGACCGTGCCCGATGCAATGGGTCTCGGCTTGTATTTCGCCGACGGCGAAGGACCGAAGTTCGAGCGTCCGCTGCGCAGCGAAGCCGAGGTCATGGCGCTGCAGGTACCGGATATGGCGTCGCTCGACTATGTCTTCAAGGCCGTCACGCAGATCCGCACCGAGATCAACGGCCGCGTGCCCCTGATCGGCTTTTCCGGCAGCCCGTGGACGCTGGCCTGCTACATGGTCGAGGGGCAGGGCTCGCGCGAATTCCACACGATCAAGAAGATGCTGTACGCGCGTCCGGACCTGATGCACCGCATCCTCGACATCAATGCCACGGCGGTCACGCAGTACCTGAACGCGCAGATCGACGCCGGCGCCCAGGCTGTCATGATTTTCGACTCCTGGGGCGGTGCCCTGGCCGATGGCGCCTACCAGGAATTCTCGCTGCGCTACATGGAGAAAGTCGTCAGCGGGCTGCAGCGCGAGAAGGATGGCGTGCGCATTCCGGCGATCGTCTTCACCAAGGGCGGCGGCATCTGGCTGGACGAGATGGCGAACATCGGCGCCGACGCGCTGGGCCTGGACTGGACCGTCAACCTGGGCCATGCGCGTGCGCTGGTGGGCGACCGCGTCGCGCTGCAGGGCAATCTCGACCCGGCCATCCTGTTCGCTTCCCCCGAGCAGATTCGTGCGGAGGTGGAACGTTCGCTCACGGCCTACGGGACGCCTGCCGCCGGGGCCGGCCATGTCTTCAACCTGGGACACGGCATTTCACAATTTACGCCGCCCGAATCGGTCAGCGCCATGGTGGAAGCAGTGCACAACTTCAGCCGCGCGCAACGTACCACTCGCTAGCCGGGCCGGTTTGCGGGGGCGATGTCTTTATGACACCACACATCGCTTCGCAGCGCAGCAAAATCACACTTGTTCACAAGTTTTAAAAATGCAGGCTTTGAACCTGTGGACATGTCAGGCGCAACCTTGATTATTCTAAGTGGTTGAAATTGCTGGGTTTTATGCTTCAGTTCGCTGAAGAATGCGCTTCCGGAAGCAGATTTTTCGTAACAGAAATCATAGCTGTGCCAGCCTTGTTCACAAAGTTATCAACAGCATGCGCCACTCATCAATAAAAAGTGCTGCGTTTACGGGCACTTACGCTATGCAGTGCAGATACTTGTTTAATTGGACATGCGTTTCGCGCATTTACTAGAAGAAAAATCGAAGTTATACACAATCGTTGCGTCAGAGGAAGTAGGTTGCTGTGGACTACTTTAGTTCTTGTAAGTGTTTGAAATTAAAGCGCTAATTGCGACATGAGTTTCGCTGATGCCGCCAAGGTTTGACTTAACGTAAACTTCTCCACTGGTCAAGTACAGCGCTTTCCACAAAGTTTTCCACAGGCTCTTTAGCAAGGTCGACATTGGCGTACTGCATTTTACAAATCGCGATCGATACGCCGCTCAACAGCGTGTTCGATTACGGCTGGCCTTATGAAGGCGCAGCGCCGCAGGTCGGCCAGCTGGTCCTGGTCAGTTTCGGACGCCGCGAAATCGTCGGCCTGATCGTTGCCATCGCCACCGAAAGCACGGTCCCGCCCGACAAGCTGAAGAACGCGATCGCCGTGCGCGACCAGTTGTCTCCCTTGTCCAGCCGATGGATCGCCCTTGCCGCTTTCGCCGCCGATTACTACCAGCGTCCGCTCGGCGAAGTGGCGCTGCCGGGGCTGCCGAAAAACCTGCGCGTGCCGACAACCGTCGCGCTCGACCGCGCGCTGAAAAAGCTTGCCAAGAGCGCAAACGCGGGCGACCCGGCCCCTTGCGGCATGCCGGCCTTGAATCGCGAGCAGCAGACGGCGGCCGATGCCATCGGCGGTGCCCGGGGTTTCACGCCGATCCTGCTGTACGGCGTTACCGGCAGCGGCAAGACCGAGGTGTATCTGCAGGCCTGCGCCCAGGTGCTGGCGCGCGACCCGCAAGCGCAGATCCTGATCCTGGTCCCGGAGATCAACCTCACGCCTCAACTGGAAGGCAATATCCGCGCGCGCTTCCCGGGCCTGATGCTGGCGACCCTGCACAGCAGCCTGTCCGAAGGCGAACGCATGCTGCACTGGCTGGCGGCGCACCAGGGCCAGGCGCGCATCGTGCTCGGTACCCGGCTGGCGATCCTCGCGTCCCTGCCGCACCTGCAGCTGATCGTCATCGACGAGGAGCACGACCCGTCCTATAAACAGCAGGAGGGGCTGCGTTATTCGGCGCGCGACCTGGCCGTGTGGCGCGCGCGCCAGCTCGCCATTCCCATCGTGCTCGGTTCGGCCACGCCCTCGCTGGAAAGCTGGCACCATGCCCAGACGGGACGTTACGACCTTTTACCGCTGCGCGAACGCGCCGTGCGCGACGCCGTGCTGCCGAGCGTGCGCCTGATCGACATGGAGCGCGACAAGCCGAAGGAAGGCCTGACCGGCGGCCTGCTGGCGGCACTGAGGCAGCGCCTGGAGCGTGGCGAACAATCGCTGCTGTTCCTGAACCGGCGCGGCTATGCGCCGGTGATCACCTGCGAAGCCTGCGGCTGGATCAGCAACTGCACCCGCTGCACCTCGTTCATGGTGCTGCACAAGCCCGAACACCGGCTGCGCTGCCACCACTGCAGCCTGGAGCTGCGCATCCCGCGCCATTGCCCGACCTGCGGCAACGTCGACCTGCAGCCGCTCGGGCGCGGCACCCAGCGCTTCGAAGAAAACCTGACCGCGATGTTTCCCGACGCGCGCATCCTGCGCATCGATGCCGACTCCACCCGCAAGAAGGGCAGCGCCCAGGAAGCTTTCGATACCGTGCACCGCGGCGAGGTCGATATCCTGATCGGCACGCAGATGGTCGCCAAGGGGCACGACTTCAAGAAGCTGACCCTGGTCGGCATCCTCAATCCGGACACGGCCCTGTTCTCGCAGGACTACCGGGCCAGCGAACGCCTCTTCGCGCAGCTGATGCAGGTGGCGGGCCGCGCCGGCCGGGCCGGCCTGGCCTCCGAGGTCCTGATCCAGACCCGCTACGCGGCCCACCCGCTGTATTCGGCCGTGGTGCGCCACGACTACGAGCGCTTCGCCATGAACCTGCTGGAAGAGCGCCACCAGGCCGCGCTGCCGCCCTACATGTACCAGGCGCTGCTGCGTGCCGAGGCGCCGGAACTGGCCACCGCCATCGCTTTTCTTGAAGAGGCGCGCGGCATCCTGCCCGTCGATCCCGAATCGATCACGCTGAACGACCCGATCCCGATGACGATGACGCGCGTGCACAATGTCGACCGCGCCCAGTTGCTGGTGGAATCGAATTCGCGCCCGGCGCTGCAGGGCTACCTGAAGGAGTGGCTGCACCTGCTGCGGGCGATGAAGACGCGCGTGCGCTGGTCGCTCGAGGTTGATCCGCTGGACATCTGAGCGCGCCCGCCCAGTCTCGGGCCACCGCTGTGAAACTGGCAAAATAGGCGTATCGTCATGGCGGCACAGCAAACGGAGTACAAGATGAAAAAACTACAGGTCGACGTGGCCGTCATCGGCACCGGCACCGCCGGCATGTCCGCCTACCGCGCCGCGCACGCGCAAGGCGCGCGCACCGTCGTCATCGAGGGCGGCCCGTACGGCACCACCTGCGCCCGCGTCGGCTGCATGCCGAGCAAACTCCTGATCGCGGCGGCAGACGCCGCCCATACCCTCGACGTGGCGCCGGGCTTCGGCGTGCATCCGGGCGAAAAACGCATCGACGGTCGCGCCGTGATGGAGCGGGTGCGGCGCGAACGCGACCGTTTTGTGGGCTTCGTGCTCGAGAGCGTCGAGAGTTTTCCGGAAAGCGACCGCATTCGCGGCCACGCCCGCTTTACAAGCCCGCATACGCTCCAGGTGGACGAGCACACCGAGATCGAGGCGGCCAGCTTCGTGATTGCCACCGGTTCGACGCCGGTCGTGCTGCCGCAGTTGCAGGACGTCGGCCCCGGCATCGTCACCAGCGACGACGTCTTTTATTGGGACGATCTGCCGCGTTCGGTGGCGGTGATCGGCACCGGCGTGATCGGCCTGGAACTGGGCCAGGCACTGACCCGCCTTGGCGTGCGCGTGCGCATCTTCGCGCGCGGCGGCAGCGTCGCCCACCTGAGCGATCCGGAAGTACTGCACGCGGCCACCCGCACTTTGACCCAGGAACTCGATCTGCAATTCCAGACCGAAGTCGTGCGCGCCGAGCAGCAGGGAGAACAGGTGCTGCTCACCACGCGCGACGCGCTTGGCAAGGAAACAAGTGAATCCTTCCAGTACGTACTGCTGGCAACCGGACGCAGCCCGAACGTCAAGGACCTGGGACTGGAAGAGACGGGACTGGCGCTGCAGGCAAATGGCGTGCCGGAATTCGACAGCCGCACCATGCAGTGCGGGAGCAGCCACATCTTCATTGCTGGCGACGCCAACAACGAACTGCCCCTGCTGGCCGAAGCGGCCGACCACGGCAAGATCGCCGGAGAAAACGCCGGCCGCTATCCGGACGTGCGCCCCGGCCTGCGCCGCACCCCGCTGGCGATCGCCTTTACGGAACCGAACATCGCCACGCTCGGCAGGAGCTATAAAACGCTGTGCGAGGGCGGGCGGCCGAAGTTCGCCATCGGCCAGGTCTCGTTCGAGAACCAGGGCCGCAGCCGCGTCATGTTGCAAAACAAGGGGATGCTGCGCGTGTACGCCGAATACGGCAGCTGCCGTTTCCTCGGTGCCGAGATGATCGGCCCGCGCGGCGAGCACCTCGCCCACCTGCTGGCCTGGGCCGTGCAGGCGAACCTGACGGTCCCGCAGCTGCTCGACATGCCGTTTTATCATCCGGTGATCGAGGAAGGCGTGCGCACCGCGCTGCGCGACCTGGCCGCCAACCTGGCCAAGGGCGCGAACCACACCGACCCGGCCGATTCCGAGCCGGGAACCTGAAAACGAACTTGTAGGGTGGGCGCCCCGGGTCCACGCGGTATCGCCGCTCGCGCAGAGGTATGGCGGGACAACGCGACCTTGAATGTGCTGCAAGAAAGCAGCCAATGAAACGCGTATTCCGGGTCCGCGTGGGCTCGGGGCGCCCACCCTTCCACAGCACGGTTCCGCTTCCGTCCACGCGTTCGACGCACCTCAGCGCACCTCAGCGCACCCGAGCCGTTCAGTTCAGATAACTCGCATCGAGCTTTCCGGCCGCCGCCATCTGGCGCAGGATGCGCACCGTGTCGAGGTCCGCTTCCTGGTAGGCTGATTTCTTGAATTCGTCGTACATCTTGTTGGCGGCGTCGACATGTTCGCCGGTGCCGTCGTCGTAGCTGAAGCGCACGTAGAGGCGGCCTTCGGCGGGGCACTCGATCGTCATGGTGAGGAGGGATGCCTGGATCTCGCCCTGGGCCGGCACCTCGTAGCGCACTTCCTGCAGCGGCGTGAGCAGGACCGTGTCGAGCACCACCAAATCGCCGTAGCGCAGGCGGCGCTGGAAACTGCCCGACTCGCGCTCGCCGATTTCGCATTCGTCAAGGTGCGGCACGAACAGCTTCGGCGATTCCGCGCGGATGACCAGGCCGCGCCACAGTTGCTCGCGGGTGATGGTGTCCATCAGCGGGTTGAGTGGGTCGTTAATTTCAATCAGGTGTTCAAATTTCATTGTTCGTGCTCGTGTTCGTGGGCGCGTGGCCGAAGGGGCGATGGTAACCGATCGAATCGGTGGGGGAAGTCTAGTTCGATAGCAGGATCGCGTTCTGCCGTCGTTGCAGGAAGGCGATCCCGACCAGTATGGCGAAGGAAATCGCCAGCAATACCAATGCATATGCGTGCGCAGCGCCATAATTCAACTTCTGCGCTTCATCGTAGAGCGCAATCGAGGCCACCCGCGTCTGGCCCGGGATATTCCCACCCAACATCAGCACGACGCCGAATTCGCCCATCGTGTGCGCAAAGCTGAGCGAGACGCCGGTGAGAATGCCGTGCTTCGACAGCGGCAGCACGATGGACCAGAAGGCCTGCCGGCGCGTCAGGCCCAGCGCCAGCGCCGACTGCACCATCTCGCGCCCGACGCCGCGAAACGCCGCCTGGAAGGGTTGCACCGCGAAGGGCAGGCTGTAGAGCACGGAGCCCGCCACCAGGCCGGCAAACGAAAACGGCAACGGATGGCCGAAGGCCTTCAGCCAGGCCGCACCGACGGGTTGCGTCGGCGCCATCAAGGTCAGCAAATAAAAGCCGATGACGGTGGGCGGCAGCACGATGGGCAGGCTGACCAGGGTTTCAATGAAGATGATCCCGCGCATCCGGCTGTTGTTGAGCCAATTGGCCAGCGGAATGCCAATCACCAGCAGCACAATGGAGGTAACGGCCGCCAGGCGCAGCGTCAGGCCAATCGCGTCCCACAGCTCGGGCGGGAACTGCCAGTCGGTCATTCGCGCGTGCCCGTCGACAAGGCGAAACCGTTGCGCGCCAGGATGGCACGTGCCGCGGGGGACCCGAGAAAGCGCACGAAGCCGAGCGCATGCGGATTGCCGGCGCCGGCCCGGGTGACGATGGCGCCTTGCTCGAGCGGGGCCAGGCCGTCTTGCGGCATCAGCGCAAAGCGGCCGACGCCCTTCAGTTTGGTGGCGTGCAGGGTGGCGTACGAGACGATGCCCACCTGCGCATTCCCCGTCTGGACGAACTGGGCCGTTTGCGCGATGTTTTCGCCAATCACGAGTTTCGGCTGCACCTTGTCCCAGAGGCCATCGAGCTCCAGTAAGGCCTTGGCGGCGCGGCCATACGGTGCCGTGGCAGGGTTGGCAATCGCAACGCGTTTTACACGGGCATCCGCCACCAGGGCGGCCAGGCCGCGGTGCGGGTCGACTTGCGGGTCGAGCGACCACAGTGCCAGGCGGCCGATCGCATAGGGGGTCAGCGTGGCGCCATCGGCGGCGCCGAGCTTGGCCAGTTCGCGCGGATAGTCCATGTCGGCCGAGAGCAAGACGTCGAACGGGGCACCGTTGCGAATTTGTGCAAAAAAGTTGCCAGACGCACCAAGCGATACCTTCGGCTCGACGTCGGGCGCGGTTTTGCGGTACGCGGCGACGAGTTCATCGATACAATAGCCGAGATCGCTGGCGGCAGCGACCAGTAGCGGGCGCGCCAGCGCCGGCAGGGTCAGCATGCTTGCAAGCAACAGAATAAGCACTTTTTTCATGCCGAACATTGTAGCGCGCAGCCCTGGCGGCTTCGCTACAATGCTCGGCTGCCTTCAAGAATATTTCCCATGTCCAATGCACCAAAGTTCGGCCTGAACGGGCCGCAAAGCGAAGCCGTGCTCTACCTCGACGGCCCCTGCCTGGTGCTGGCCGGTGCCGGCTCGGGCAAGACGCGGGTGATCACGCAAAAGATCGCGTACATGATCGAGCACTGCGGCTACGATCCGCGCACCATCGCCGCGCTGACGTTTACGAACAAAGCCGCGCTCGAGATGCAGGAGCGCATCGCCAAGCTGCTCAAGCAGCCCAAGCAGGCCAAGCAGTTGACGGTGTCCACCTTCCACTCGCTGGGCGTGAAAATCCTGCGCCAAGAAGCGGCTGGCGTCGGCCTGAAGGACAAGTTCTCCATCATGGACAGCGACGATTGCTACACCATCGTCTCCGACCTCGCGCTCACGACCGACAAGCAGGAAGTGCGCCGCATCCAGAATGCGATTTCGCTGTGGAAGAACGGCCTGGTGGATCCGGACGACGCGATCAAGCAGGCCAAGGACGAGGACGAAGCCCAGGCCGGGCGCGTCTACCGCAGCTATGTCGCCACCCTGCAGGCCTACCAGGCGGTCGACTTCGACGACTTGATCCGCCTGCCGGTGGAACTGTTCCGCAACAATGACCCGATCCGCGACCGCTGGCAGAGACGTTTGCGCTACCTGTTGATGGACGAGTACCAGGACACGAATACCTGCCAATATGAACTGGTGAAACTGCTGGTGACGGGCATCGGCAAGAAGCCGATGTTCACGGCCGTCGGCGACGACGACCAGGCCATCTACGCCTGGCGCGGCGCCTCTGTCGAAAACCTGAAAACGCTGCAGACCGATTTCCCCGACCTGCGCGTGATCAAACTCGAGCAGAATTATCGGTCGACCACGCGCATCCTGCAGGCGGCCAACGCCGTCATCGGCAACAACCCGAAGCTGTTCGAGAAGTCGCTCTGGTCCGAGCATGGCCTGGGCGAGCCGATCAAGGTACTCGGCATGCAGAACGACGACCAGGAAGCCGAGCAGGTTGCGATCATGATCTCGGCGGACCATTTCCAGCGCAAGAACAAGTGGTCGGACTACGCGATTCTTTATCGCGGCAACCACCAGGCACGCGTGATGGAGCAGGCCTTGCGCAAGGAGCGCATTCCCTACACCATGTCCGGCGGCCAGAGCTTTTTCGACAAGGCCGAAATCAAGGACATCATTGCCTACCTGCGCCTGATTGCGAACCAGGACGACGATCCTGCCTTCATCCGCGCCGTCACCACGCCCAAGCGCGGCGTCGGCATGGCGACCCTGGAAGTGCTGGGCGAAGTGTCGAAGCAGTGGAACTGTTCGCTGTTCGCCGCCGCCAGCAAGGGTGGCCTGGAAGCGCGATTGCAGGACCGACAATTGCACCCGCTGCGCGACTTCTGCCGCTTCATCGACGACCTGGAAAGCCGTGCCACGCGTCCCGGCCCGTCCGGCAGCGGCGACCATGCCGCCGAAGTGCTCGACGACATGATGAAAGAAATCAATTACGAGCACTACCTGTACGAGGGCTTCGATGACCGCGCGGCGCAAGCCAAGTGGCAGAACGTGATGGAGTTCACCAACTGGCTGAAGGAGCGCGGCCGCGGCGGGCGCGAGCGCGACGGCGAAGAGAAAAACCTGCTGGAACTGACGCAGATGGTGGCATTGATGTCGATGCTCGAGGGCCAGGACGAGGAGCAGGATGCGGTGCGCATGTCGACCCTGCACGCCTCGAAAGGGCTGGAATATCCGCACGTGTTCCTGGTGGGCGTGGAAGAGGGCATCCTGCCGCACAAGGGCGACCCGGACGATGCGGTCGAAAAGATCGCCGCGCGCATCCAGGAAGAGCGGCGCCTGATGTACGTCGGCATTACGCGCGCCCAGCGCACGCTGCAGATCACCTGGTGCAAGAAGCGGAAGCGCGCCGGCGAACTGGTGCACTGCGACCCTTCCCGCTTCATCAAGGAGATGGCCCTCGACGAGGGCATCGCCGCGCCCCAGGAATCGGAAATCATCAGCCCGAAGGACCGCCTGGCGAGTTTGAAGGCGCTGCTCAACACGCCGAAGCCGGACGCCACCAAGCTGATGTCATAATGCGGCCCACCTATTTGCCAGACATCTCAACAGGAAGCGCCGTGGAACACGAAGACCGTTTTGTCGATATCGAAATCAAGCTGGCGCACATGGAAGACCTGGTCGACACCTTGAACACCACCGTCTACCAGCAGGCGCGCCGCATCGACCAGCTCGAGGGCATCGTGCAGCAGCTGGCCGAGCATGTGCGCACCTTGCGCGAAGCGGGGCAGCAGATGCCGGTGAACGAAAGGCCGCCGCATTATTGATGGGGTTGTAGGGTGGGTGCGGCCGGCGAGGCACTCGTGCCCACGCTGTCGTACCGTCGTGCGCCGCATGGATAACCCAGGATCGGTGCGTCCGCGTTCAATGTTTCAATCGTTCCGATCCGCACGCGCTGTACCGCGTGGGCTCAAGAGCCCACCCTACCTAACCACCTGGCACCGTAGGGTGGAGTCCTGACTCCACGCGGTCGTACCGTAACGGGCCGCACCGTTAATTGACATCGGCACGTCTCCATCTCGATGCTTTTTATATGCATCGATACGCACGCCCCGTACCGCGTGGAGTCAGGAGCCTAGGCGGCCCCCTCCGCCCTACGTGTAGCGGCTAGCGAGCTTCCTAGCCGCTTGCCCAGGCACAGCAACGTGAGGGTGGGCGGCAAGCCCCAGGGCTCCGGAATCACGGACGCGTCGCACACGTACAGCCCGGGCGTGGACGTCTGCAAATCGGCGTCGACGCCTTCCCCGATGCGCACGCTGCCGCCCGGGTGTGCCGCGAAATGCCAGGATTTGAAGATGTGATGCGCGCCCGCTTCGCGCAGGATCGCCTTCGCCATGCCGACGCCATGGGCCAGCTTCTTGCGGTCGCTGTCCGCCAGGGTCTTGTCCGCCCAGCGCGGCCCGACGCCACCGCCGATCTCGTCGCGGATCTTGACCATCATCGACAGCGTCCGCTTGTGCGCGAACAGGCGGTCAACGCGGCCGACCTGCGCCGCGAAGGCCGCGTACATCGGTTGCGGCAAGGTCAGGTCGGCCAGCGCGATGCCTTCCTCATGCAGGGACAGGCCGGCCGCCATCGGCACTTCGGCACCGCCGTCGATGTCGTCGACGCTGCCCATCACCGCCACCACCGGGTCGCTGAAAAAGGGAGAGCAGCGCGGCCCCAGGCCGGAGGCATGCAGCAGGCGCGGGCTGCCCAGGCCACCTGCCGCAAGCACGACGACCGGCGCCCGCACCGCATGGACCTTCCCCTGCACCTCCACCTCGACGCCGGCCGCGCGGCCATTCTCCACCAGCACGCGCAGTACCCGCGCACGGTCGGCCAGATGCGCGCCATCGCGGCAGGCTTCAATGATGAAGTCGCGCGCCGTCCACTTGGCGCCGTACGGGCAGCCGTACAGCACAGCGCCAGCAGCCGGCGCGGCAGGACGCGGGCCGGATCATCTTGTCGAGCTTGCGCCACGCCAGGCCGAGCGCGCGGGCCGCCGCCATCATGCGCGCCGCCATCGGGCCGACCAGCTCGTCGGGCAGGGGCGCCAGCGGCAGGTCGGCGCGCAGTGCCGCCAGCGCCGGTTCCAGGTCGATGCCATGGCGGGCGAACAGCGCCTGCGGCGGTGGCGCGGCGGTGGCGAAGTTGATCGCCGAGCTGCCGCCCAGCGTGATGCCGGCCACCAGCAGCGAGGCATCGCGGTGCAGGTAGGCGCCCTTGCCGGGTACGGCGGACCATGGCCGCCATCTGCGTCACCGTGCCCGTCAAGGGGGCTCGGCGCCGCCACGCTCGAGCACCAGCACGCGCAGGCCGCCCCGTGCCAGTTCGCGCGCGGTGCTGGCGCCGCCCGGGCCGCTGCCGACGACGATGGCGTCACACGAGAGGGGGAGGGCGGCGGGCATGGCTGGTCACTTCTTCGAAGGCAGGACCGAACGCAGGCCGTGCGTCACCACGAGCGGGAACACGCTGGCATGGTCCTCGTCGGCAAACACCTTCATCTGCATGCGCAGGCCGGGATAGCGGTGCGATTTCAAGGTGCCGTGCAGGTCCTGCAGGTCGGCCACCATGTCGGCCTCTTCCTCGGCGCGCGAGCGCTTCTTGCCGGGCGCAAGCCGTTCGAGGCCGCCGATGCCGAAGAAGACGCTGGCCGGCAGGTCGCGGTGCCGCTCCGAATAGACGTTTTCGCGGTCGAACATCACGCCGCCGTCGTACCACAGCGAGGGGCTGCCGAGAATGTAGTGTTCGAAGGTGCGCGGCTCGGTGAGCAGGATCTGCAGGCCGAGCAGGCTGCCGTAGGAATGCCCGACGAAGAATTTGCGGCCCATGTCGGCGCGGTAGTGTTTCGCCACCAGCGGCAGGACCTGGTCCTTGAGGAAGCGCGCATAGGCGGCCGCTTCGCCCAGCGCGACTGGCCGGCCGGGCATGTCGGAGCGGTAGTCGTGCTTGCGCGGCACCGACGGCGTGTAGTCGCGGCGGCGGCTGTACACGCCGGTATCGCCCTGGGCATACGACAGGCCCACCACGATGGTCTCTTCCATGCCCGCGTGTTTGGTCAGGCGCTGGGCGATGCCGCGCACGATGGGAAACGCATAATTGGCGTCGGTGACGAAGACGACCGGATAGCGGCGCGTGGTATCGCGGTAGGAATCGGGCAACGCAACAAACACCTGGTAGTCGCGCTTGAGCGCCGGCGCGCGCACGTCGCGCACTTCCGTGTTCTCCGGGACGTAGGGGCCGGGGCGCGGCCGGGGCTGGCGGTGCGGATGCCGCGGCCGCCGCGCTACCAGCCCAGGACAAGACGATGGCAAAGCAAAGCGTTTTCAATGGTGACTCCGTGGTGGCGGCAAACCATGCCCGGAGCGTGGAACGGGGCTGGCGCACTGCGCCCGATTATAGCTTCGGGCTTCCTGTCCCTTCGTTCCGGAGGGTAGCCGTGCGTGCGGCCAGGCTGGTATGCGTGGCGCATCGGCGCAGATGACAGCATTGGCAGGAATTGACCGTTTTATGTCATTTCGCCACGCCTGCCGGCCCGGATAATCCCGATACGTCAACCCGAGGATCATCCCATGCGCCATCTGCTGTTCGTCCTGTTGCTATGTTGTCAGTTCGCCGCCGCCGCGGTCATTGCCCCCTACGAGGCGCGCCCGGGGCGCGAGCAACCCGTGGTCGCCGTCGTCGGTTTCAATGGCGGCACCGAGCTGACCGATTTCGTCGTCCCGTATGGCGTGCTGGCGTGGGCCGGGGTGGCGCAGGTGCTGGCCGTCGCCACCGGACCCGGCCCCCTCATGATGCGGCCGGCCTTGCGGCTCCAGCCCGACCTGACGACCGCGCAGTTCGACACCCGCTTTGCCGACGGTGCCGACTACGTGATCGTGCCCGCGGTGGTCAAGCCTGCGGACACGGTGCTGGTGGCCTGGATCGCGGCGCAGGCGGCCAAAGGCGCCACGGTGGTCAGCATTTGCGACGGCGCGCTGGTCGTGGCCAACGCCGGCCTGTTCAAGGGGCGCCATGCCACGGCCCACTGGGCGACCGCCTCCTACCGCAGGCAGCACTATCCGGATACGCACTGGGACGAGAATGTGCGCTATGTCGCCGACGGCAAACTCGTGTCCAGCGCCGGCATCAGCGCCGCGCTGCCAACGGCGCTGGCGCTGGTCGAAGCGATCGCCGGGCATGAACGCGCGGCCGGGTTGGCGCGCGAAATCGGCGCCGGCGACTGGAGTCCGGCGCACGACAGCGGCGTGTTCCGCCCGCGCTTCGGCGTCAATCTGAGCGCCTACCTGACCGGTTATGCCAACGGCTGGTTCCATACGCCCGAGCGGGTCGGCATCCGGGTGGCGGACGGCGTCGACGAAATCACGCTCGCCTTTACCGCCGATGCCCTGGGCGCGCTCGAAGCGTAGTCGGGTGCTGGCGGTGGCGAGCGCAAATGCGCCGCTGCGCTCACGTCATGGCTTGACGATCCTGCCCGACCTGGAGGCGGGGGCGGCGGACGCGCCGGAGATGCTGGACGCGAGCGCGTTGGCAGTTTCTCCAGGCCAGGCCCCGGCACGCGCCCTCGATGCGCTGGCCGGGCGCTATGGCCGGCAGACGGCGCGGCTGGTCGCGCTAGAATTCGAGTATCCACAATATCGCTAATGCGCCGCTGATGCGCCGGGCCTGCCTCATGTCATCGAAACCCACCCTGCGTGTCGTCCTGCTGGCCACGACGACATGAACCTGCTCGACCTCTGCGGCCCCCTGCAGGCGCTGGCCACCGCCAGCCGCCGCCATGCGGGAAGTGGCAAGCCGCTCTACGAGACGGTCGTCGCCTCCGCCGCCGGTGGCCTGATCACGACCAGCGCCGGCCTGCCACTGATGACGGCTGCCATAGCGGACCTGGATCACCTGGCCATCGACACCCTGATCGCGCCAGGAGGCTGCAAGGGCCGGGACTTCTATGCGCCGCCGGCGCTGGTCGACTGGATTGCCCGCCGTGCACCCGACGTGCGGCGCATCTGCTCGGTCTGCACCGGCGCCTTCCTGCTGGCCGCGGCCGGGCAGTTGCAGGGCCGGCGCGCCGCCACCCACTGGGAATGGGCCGAGCGCCTGCGCCGGCGCCATCCGCAGGTCGAGGTCGACGCCGACCGGATTTTCGTGCGCGATGGCGCAGTATGGACCTCCGCCGGCGTCAGCGCCGGCATCGACCTGACGCTGGCGCTGATCGAGGAGGACTACGGGCACCAGGTCGCCATCGAAACGGCGCGCCAGCTCGTCATGTTCGTCAAGCGCAGCGGCGGCCAGTCGCAGTTCAGCGTGCCGCTGGCGGCGCAGGCGCGCGAAGGCGGACGCTTCGACGCGCTGCACGCCTGGGTGGCCGCCAACCTGCGCGAACAGCTGACCGTGGAGCGCCTGGCCGAGCAGGCGGGCATGGGGGCGCGGACCTTTGCGCGCAGCTATGCCAGCCAGCTGGGACGCACCCCGGCCAAGATGGTGGAAGCGATGCGCCTGGAAGCGGCCTGCCGCGCACTCGAGAACACCGCGCTGCCGCTGAAAACGGTGGCTGCCAGTAGCGGCTACGGCAGCGAGCAGAACCTGCGGCGCGTGTTCCAGCGCCAGCTCGGCGTCAGCCCGGGGCAGTACCGCAGCCGCTTTTCCGGCCATGCCGGCACTGCCTAGCATCCGCCGCCCGCCCGCTGCGACAGACAGCAGGAGCCCCCGAGCAGGCGCGCCGGAGCTGTCTATACACTTTTGTATGCAGATTGTTTCATGGTGATTGCACGACAATAAAGCCTGCTATGATCTGGCGCGCACCTGTCGGCGGCGATCGTCGCGGACAGCCTTTTCGAGTTCGTGAGAGAGACCATGAAACGACCACAAATGCTCATCATCGCAGCCAGCCTGGCGTTCGCCGGCGCGGCCTTTGCGGCTACCCCCGCGGCACCTGCCGGCGCCACGCTGGACGCGTCCAACCCGTTCGCCAAGCCGAGCGCGCTGCCGTTCAACTACCCGGCCTTCGACAAGATCAAGGACGAGCACTTCCTGCCGGCCTATGCCGCGGGCATGCGCGAGCAGCTGCGCGAAGTGGCAGGCATTGCCAATAACCCGAAGGCGCCGACGTTCGACAACACCATCGTCGCGCTGGAGCGTTCGGGCCAGATGCTGTCGCGCGTGGGCGCCGTGTTCTCGAACCTGCAGACCGCCAACACGAATGACCGCCTGAATGCCATCGACAGCGAAATGTCGCCGAAACTGGCCGCCCACAACGACGCCATCTACCTGAACCCGAAACTGTTCAAGCGCGTCGAAACGCTGCACGCCAAGCGCGCCAAGCTGGGCCTGGACGCCGAGTCGACCTTCCTGCTCGAGCGCTACTACAAGGAATTCGTGCGCGCCGGTGCCAGGCTGTCGAACGCCGACAAGGAAAAGCTGAAAGCCTATAACGGCCAGATCGCCAGCCTGCAGTCGGAGTTCTCGCAGCGGGTGCTGAAGGAAGCGAATGCCTCGGCACTGGTGATCAACACCCGCGAAGAGCTGGCCGGCCTGTCGGACGCGGAAATCACGGCTGCCGCCACGGAAGCGAAGAAGCGTGGTTTGGACGGCAAGTACGTCCTGACGATCGCCAACACCACCATCCAGGCGCCGCTCGCGCAGCTGACCAATCGCGCCGTGCGCGAACGCCTGCAGGCGGCCTCGATGAACCGCGGCTCGCGCGGCGGCGAATTCGACACGCGCGAACTGGTGCTCAAGCTGGCCAAGCTGCGCGCCGAACGCGCCACCCTGCTCGGCTACCCGAACTACGCCGCCTATTCGCAGGAACTGGAAACGGCGAAGAACCCGGCCGCCGTCAACAAGCTGCTGGCCGAACTGGCCAAGCCCGCGATCGGCAACGCGAAAAAAGAAGCTGCCGAGATGCAGAAGATCGTCGATGCCGAGAAGGGAGGCTTCCAGATCGCCGCCCATGACTGGGCCTTCTACACCGACAAGGTGCGCGCGGCCCGCTACAACTTCGACGAAAACCAGCTGCGTCCGTATTTCGAACTGAATAACGTGCTGCTCAACGGCGTGTTCTTCGCGGCGAACAAGGAATTCGGCCTGTCGTTCAAGGAGCGCAAGGATCTGCCGGTCTACGACCCGGACGTGCGCACTTTCGATGTGATCGATGCCGACGGCAAGCAGCTGGCGATCTTCATCTTCGACCCGTATGCCCGCGCCAACAAGCAGGGCGGCGCCTGGATGAACGAATACGTGTCGCAGTCGCACCTGCTGGGCAAACACCCGGTGGTGGCCAACCACCTGAACATCCCGAAGCCGCCCGCTGGCGAGCCGACCCTGATGACCTATGACGAAGTGCGCACCGCCTTCCACGAATTCGGTCACGCGCTGCACGGCATGTTCTCGAACGTGAAGTATCCGCACTTCTCGGGTACGAACGTGCCGCGCGACTTCGTCGAGTACCCGTCGCAGGTCAACGAGATGTGGGCGATCTGGCCCGAGGTGCTGTCGAACTACGCCAAGCACCACAAGACCGGCGCGCCGATGCCGAAGGAATTGCTGGACAAGGTCGTCGCTTCCAAAAAATTCAACCAGGGCTTCATGACCAGCGAATACCTGGCCGCCTCGCTGCTCGACCAGCGCTGGCACCAGCTGACCCCGGCGCAGGTGCCGACCGACGTGCTGGCCTTCGAGGCGCAGGCGCTGAAGGAAGCCGGCGTCGACTACGCTCCGGTGCCGCCGCGCTACCGCACGACCTATTTCTCGCACTCGATGAACGGCGGCTACTCGGCCGGCTACTACGCCTACCTGTGGAGCGAAAAGCTCGACGCCGACACGGTCGAGTGGTTCAAGGAAAACGGCGGCCTGTCGCGCAAGAACGGCGACCACTTCCGCAAGACCCTGCTCTCGCGCGGTGGTACCACCGAGGCGATGAACCTGTTCCGCGATTTCCGCGGCCGCGATCCGATCATCGAGCCGCTGCTGGAACGGCGCGGGTTGACCGGGCAGTGATTGCCGGCGCGGGCTGCGGCCTGCGCCAACAATGATCATCGTTCCGCGTGGGGCGGAGCTGGGAATTCGGGCAGCATGCTGCCCGCCAGCGAAGCGCCCTGCCCGACAGGGCAGGGCCCGGAGTGCCCACCCTACAAATGCGACCGTAGGGTGCGCACCCCGTGCGCACGCGGAAGCCGGCATCATGCTGGCGCCTTTAGACACCGAAAACGGTCGCGCCTCGTTGGCGCTTCAAGAAGTGCACCCACGCCTCCGTAAGACATTCACTCTTCTGCAACATAAAACCACACGAGACACCATGAACCGTCCCCACATCCTCCTGATCGCCGCGGCCAGCGCCGCTGTCGCCAATTTCGCCGTCGCCGCCCCCACGGCCCCGGCCTCGCAACTGGAAGCCTCGAACCCCTTCGCCAAGGAGAGCGCGCTGCCTTTCCACTACCCGGCCTGGGACAAGATCAAGAACGAGCATTTCGCCCCGGCCTATGCCGAAGGCATGCGCCAGCAGGCCGCCGAGATCGAGAAGATCGCCGCTAACCGCGCCGCGCCAACCTTCGACAACACCATCGTCGCGATGGAGCGTTCCGGCCAGCTGCTCAACCGCGTCGGCAGCGTGTTCAACACGCTCACCGGTTCGTACACCAACGACACCCTGATCGCCCTCGACAAGGAACTGGCGCCGAAGCTGTCGGCCCACAGCGATGCGATCCGCCTGAACCCGAAACTGTACGCGCGCGTGAAAGCCCTGTACGACAAGCGCAACAAGTTGGGCCTGGACGCCGAATCGAAGTACCTGATCGAGCGCTACCACACCGATTTCGTGCGCGCCGGCGCCAAACTCTCAAGCGACGACAAGCAGAAGCTGAAAGCGATGAACGGTGAACTGGCCGCGCTGTCGACCCAGTTCGCGCAGAACGTGCTGAAGGAAGCGAATGCGTCGGCACTGGTCGTCGACACCCGCGCCGAGCTGGCCGGCATGTCGGACAAGCAGATCGACGTCGCCGCCCTTGAGGCAAAGAAGCGTGGCCTGGACGGCAAGTTCGTGCTGCCGGTCGTGAACACCACCCAGCAGGCGGCCCTGTCGGTATTGACCAACCGCGCCACCCGCGAAAAGCTGCTGGCTGCATCGCTGGCGCGCGGCTCGCGCGGCGGTGAATTCGACAACCGCGAGGTCGTGCTGAAAATCGCCCGCCTGCGCGCCGAACGCGCCACGCTGCTGGGCTACCCGAACCACGCCGCCTACAACCTGGAAGACCAGACCGCGAAGACCACTGGCGCCGTCAACAGCCTGCTGGCCGAATTCGCCAAGCCGGCCGTGAACAACGCGCGCAAGGAAGCGGCCGAAATCCAGAAAGTGATCGACGCCGAGAAGGGTGGCTTCCAGGCCGCCGCCCATGACTGGGCCTTTTACAGCGACAAGGTGCGCCAGCAGCGCTATGCCTTCGACGCCAGCCAGCTGCGTCCGTATTTCGAACTGAACCGCGTGCTGCAGGACGGCGTCTTCTTCGCCGCCAACAAGGAATTCGGCATCAGCTTCAAGGAACGCAAGGACTTGCCGACCTATGACGCCGATGTGCGCGTCTTCGACGTGTTCGACACCGACGGCAAACAGCTGGCGATCTTCACCTTCGACCCCTACGCGCGCCCGATCAAGCGCGGCGGCGCCTGGGCCAATGCCTGGGTGGCGCAATCGAAACTGCTGGGCACGAAGCCGGTCATCGCGAATAACCTGAATATTCCGAAGCCGGCCGCGGGCGAGCCGACCCTGCTGACCTACGACGAAGTGCGCACGATGTTCCACGAGTTCGGCCACGCCCTGCACGGCATGTTCTCGGACGTGAAATACCCGCGCTTCTCGGGCTCGCGCGTGCCACGCGACTACGTCGAATTCCCCTCGCAGGTGAACGAGATGTGGATGGCCTGGCCGGAAGTGCTGGCCAATTATGCGAAGCACTACCAGACCGGCGAGGCGATGCCGAAGGAGCTGCTCGACAAGGTGCAAGCCTCGCAGCAGTTCAACGAAGGCTTCCGCACCACCGAGTACCTGGCGGCGTCGCTGCTGGACCAGGCCTGGCACCAGCTGTCCCCTAACCAGATCCCGACCGACGTGCTGGCCTTCGAGGCTGAGGCACTGAAGAAGGCGGGTGTCGACTTCGCGCTGGTACCGCCGCGCTACCGCACCACCTACTTCTCGCACACCTTCTCGGGCGGCTACTCGGCCGGCTACTACGGCTACCTGTGGGCCGAGAAGCTCGACGCCGATACCGTGAACTGGTTCAAGGAACATGGCGGCCTGACCCGCAAGAATGGCGATCACTTCCGCAAGAGCCTGCTCTCGCGCGGCGGCACGCTCGATGCGATGCAGATGTACCGCAATTTCAGCGGGCGCGATGCGCAAGTGCAGCCGTTGCTGGAGCGTCGTGGGTTGACTGGTCAGTAATAGTTGCATGACGGTGGCGGATTGTTTGCCACCGTCGCGAATGCATTGATGTTGTACCGCGTGGGCACGGGTGCCCACCCTACGTTACGCGACGGCCAGTGGCTGCGGCATAACGTAGGGTGGGCTCTTGAGCCCACGCGTTTTTTCGTGTGCACGCATACCCCCACGAATCCGGTGTATAAATCACCGGGTTCCCACCATGAAAAACAAAGCCCAGCGATGAGTGTTCAATCCCTCCACGGTATTACCTTAGAATCCCTGTTAACCCGCCTGGTCGAGCACTATGGCTGGGAGGGACTCGGCCGCCGGATCGACATCAATTGCTTCCAGAAAGACCCGAGCATCAAGTCGAGCCTGAAGTTCCTGCGCCGCACGCCGTGGGCGCGCGAGCAGGTCGAGCAGCTGTACCTCGAGACCCGCTTCACCAACTAGAGCGAGAACGCCATGCTGAACGAGAACGATTCGAACCTGAAAGCGCACCTGAAAACCCTGCACCGCAGCCTGTCCGAGACCGACGAGGTCGACGAGGAGTTGCAGATGCTGCTGCGCCAGCTCGATGGCGATATCAAGCACGTGCTCGAGCGCCGCGCAGATGCCGACCTCGACGCCAACACCTATGGCCTCGGCACCCGCACCCAGGAACTGAGCGCCCGCTTCGCCGCGCGCCACCCGACCGTGTCCTCGGCCCTGAGCGAGCTTGGCAACATCCTGTCGAGCATGGGTATCTAGCCAACCGGCAAGGCAGCGCCACAACGCTGCTGCTGAGATGGCTTCTCAGCCACAAGTCATTGATATTCAAGCCATTTTTCGGACGGGAATGAGCCGGTAAAGCGGTTTTCCGGTAAAATACCGGCCAATGAACTCCCCAACCAATCTTTTCGCGAGCGTCCCGAAGCGCTCCAGCCGCGCACCTGCCGCGCCTTTCCTGCCGATGACCCGCGCCGAAATGGACGCGCTCGGCTGGGATTCGTGCGACGTGATCCTCGTCACCGGCGACGCCTACATCGACCATCCGAGCTTCGGCATGGCCCTCGTCGGCCGCCTGCTGGAAGCGCAGGGCTACCGGGTCGGCATCATCAGCCAGCCGGACTGGACCTCTGCCGAGCCCTTCCGCGCGCTGGGCAAGCCGAACCTGTACTGGGGCATTACCGCCGGCAACATGGATTCGATGGTCAACCGCTACACGGCCGACCGCAAGATCCGTTCCGACGATGCCTACACCCCGAACGCCGAACCGAACAAACGCCCGGACCGCGCGGTGACGGTGTACGCCCAGCGCGTGCGCGAGGCCTATCCGGGCGTGCCGGTCGTGATCGGCTCGATCGAAGCCTCGCTGCGCCGCATCGCCCACTACGATTACTGGTCGGACAAGGTGCGCCGCTCGGTGCTGTTCGAATCGAAGGCGGATCTGCTGATCTTCGGTAACGCCGAACGCGCACTGGTCGACGTCACGCGCCGCATCGCCGCCGGCGAAAGCATCAAATCCATCCGCGACATCCGCGGCACGGCCTTCCTGGTGCCGCAGGGCTGGCTGCCGGACGAAGAATGGAGCGTGCACAATTCCACTCGCGTGGATGTGCCGGGCCGCATCGACAAGCAGCCGAATCCGTATGCGATGGCGCTGGAAGACCCGAAAGCCTGCGCGCTCGACAACGCCGGGCCGGAGCCGGAAGTCAAGCCGATCATGATCATGACGCGCGAACAGCGGCAAGCCGCAGCGCGTGAAAAGGCGCTGAAGACGGTCGTGCGTTTGCCCTCATTCGACACCGTCAGCGAAGACCCGGTGATGTATGCGCACGCCTCGCGCGTGTTCCACCTGGAATCGAACCCGGGCAATGCACGGGCGCTGGTGCAGGCCCATGGCGACCGCGATGTCTGGCTGAACGCGCCGCCGCTGCCGCTGGCCATGGACGAGATGGACAATGTCTACGACCTGCCCTACGCACGCGCCCCGCACCCGAGCTACGGCAAGGCCCATATCCCGGCCTGGGAAATGATCCGCTATTCGGTCAACATCATGCGCGGGTGTTTTGGGGGCTGCACCTTCTGCTCGATCACCGAGCACGAGGGCCGCATCATCCAGAGCCGCTCGGAGCCGTCGATCCTGCGCGAGATCGAACTGATCCGCGACACGACCAAGAACTTCTCCGGCACGATTACCGACCTCGGCGGCCCGACGGCGAACATGTACCGCCTGGCCTGCAAAGAAAAAAGCATCGAGGAATCCTGCCGCCGCCTTTCCTGCGTGTACCCGACGATCTGCAGCAACCTCGGTACCGACCACAGCAAGCTGATCTCGCTGTACCGCAAGGCACGCGCGATTCCCGGCATCAAGAAGATCCTGATCGGTTCGGGCTTGCGCTACGACCTGGCAGTGCGCTCGCCGGAATACGTGAAGGAACTGGTGACCCACCACGTGGGCGGCCTGCTGAAAATCGCACCGGAGCACACCGAGCAGGGCACCCTGTCGAAGATGATGAAGCCGGGCATCGGCGCCTACGACGAATTCAAGCGCATGTTCGAGAAGTATTCGATCGAGGCCGGCAAGAAGCAGTACCTGATTCCATATTTTATTGCCGCGCACCCGGGCAGCACGGACGAAGACATGCTGAACCTGGCGCTGTGGCTGAAGAAAAACAACTTCAAGCTGGACCAGGTGCAGACCTTCACGCCGACGCCGATGGCGATGGCGACGACCATGTACCACAGCCGCAAGAATCCGCTGAAGAAAGTCACGGAGGATTCCGAAGTCGTGGAAACGGCGAAGAGCGGCAAGATGAGGAAAGCCCATAAAGCATTCCTGCGCTACCACCACCCGGAGAACTGGCCGATCCTGCGCGAGACCCTGGTCAAGATGGGCCGTGGCGACCTGATCGGCAATGGCGAGCGCCACCTGGTGCCCGCCTGGCATCCGTCGGAAGAGGGCGCCGCCCCCGCGGTGCGCGAAACCGGCGCACGCCAGGCACGCCAGCCGGGCGCGCCCGCCAAGCGCGGCAACGCCATGCCGGCGCCGGCGCCGGCGCCGCACCAGATCGCAGCCAACGCCCGCCGCCAGCCCGAGCGTGCGCCGGCAGGCCGCGCCCTGCCTGGCGCGCGCGTGGCCGCTCCCGTGGAAAAGACCCGGCCGTCGATCTTGGGAACCATCAAGACCAAGCCGAAAGCGGGACGCAAGTAAGCGGAGTCAAAGGGCGCGCTTCGCAGCGTCGCCCAAGCTGCGATCGATACGAAACCAGTGCCTGCGTTCACGCAGGCGCTGGTTTTTTTATGTCCGTTGCAGATTGACTACGTAACATTATCAAGCTTGCACCGTCGTGCTGCGATGCGGCTGAGGACCTCTTCTAAAGCCGCCAATCGTGCATACCTGATTCGTGAAACGGTGTAACATAATTCTTTTGGGAAACAAGAGTTACATTCCTGGCATGCATGCCAGGTGGATGGAGCAGTTGCAGTAGTCGCTCTGCCGTAACCTGCCCATGAGGATTCCAGTGATCGATCATCAAACTTATATGTTGGCAGTTGGCATCGGCAACCTGTCGTTTGCCCTGCTGTTGGCCGCCTATATACGCTGCACCGCCAATAGTCCGGCCCTGCCGGTATGGATGTGGGCACGCATGGCCTTCGGCCTGACCCAGCTGCTTGCCTATGCGCGTCCGCTGGAAGGCTCGCCCCTGCTGGCAGCAATGGAATCGGCCGGCTGGGTTGCCGGCCTGACCCTCGAGTCGACTGCCTATGCGATTTTCTTCGGCTACAAAAACTGGCGCCGTACCCTGGTACCGGTCTGGGGACTATGCCTGCTGCTGGCCTGTGCGGCGACACTGAACGGTTTCGCCTACGCGCAGCTGATCGGCGCCGTGTCGCTCGTCATGGGATGCGGCACCCTGCTGGCCGGCATGATGCTGGTGCATCCGCACCTGCATGGCATCACTCCACTGAAACGCCTGATCGGCGCGAGCGACCTCGTCTCCGGTGCCGGCCTTGCGTTGTGGGGCTGCATCGTCGCCGCCGGCATGCCCGAACCGGAGTGGGGCCGTACCGTGGCCTATATCTCGGGCTACCTGCTCATGCTGGTGAACGGCTTTGGTTTCATGTTGATGAGCAAGCAGCGCGACGATGCACGCATGGAGCGCCTGGCCACCACCGACGACCTGACCGGTTTACTGAACCGGCGCGCCTTCTATGCGCAGACCGAAGCGGCGCGCATGCTGGCGCTGCGCCAGGCCCAGCCGATGGCCCTGCTGATGCTCGACATCGACCATTTCAAGCAACTGAACGACCGCTTCGGCCACGCTACCGGCGACGAGGCCCTGGTCAAGTTCGCCGCCACTTGCCATGCCGCCTTGCGCGAGCACGACATCCTGGGTCGCATGGGCGGCGAGGAATTCGCGCTGGCACTGCCCGGCACCGACCTGGCGGGCGCCGTCAACGCGGCCGAGCGCCTGCGCCAGGCCGTGGTCGACACGCGCCTGCTCACCTGCGGCAACCAGTACACGATGACGGTCAGTATCGGCCTGGTCGTGATCGAGCCGGACGAAGCCCTGTCGGCGGCATTGGCGCGCGCCGACCAGGCCCTGTATGCGGCCAAGCGCGGCGGGCGCAACCGGGTGGAAGTCGGCCCGACGCGCCGCTGCGCTTAAGCTGATCCAGGCCCGTCGCTTGCCAGTGCAGCGAGCAGCTCCTGCACCACCTTCACCTGCACCGGCTTCGTGAGATGGTGATCGAAACCGGCCTCGGCTGAACGGAGGCGGTCGCTTTCGGTTCCCCATCCTGTCAGCGCCACCAGCGTCATGCCCGCCAGCCCGGGCGTGCGGCGAATGGCGCTGGCTGTCTGGTAGCCGTTCATGCCGGGCATGCCGATGTCGAGAAAGGCTACCTGCGGCAGGAATTCGCGGGCGGCGGCCAGGGCTTCGATGCCGTCGTGGGCGATGCGCGTCGTGTGCCCGCTGACCTCGAGGATCATCGACAGCGTCAGCGCGGCGTCGACGTTGTCGTCCACCACCAGCACGCGCACCGGTCCGGCGCCGGCGGCGGGCGTGTCAACCGTGTCCGGTGCACCTGCGCGTCTCCCCTGCCAGCGGCAGCCTGACGATAAACGTGCTGCCGCGGCCGGCGCCGGGGCTTCTTGCGCTGACACTGCCGCCGTGCATGTCGACGAGGCGGCGTACCAGCGACAAGCCGATGCCCAGGCCGCCCGGGCATGCTCGGCATGGTGGTCGACCTGCTTGAACATGTCGAAGACGCTGGCCAGGGCGTCAGGCGGGATGCCGACGCCGCTGTCGCTGACCTCGATGACGGCGGTGTCGCCGTCCCGGCTCACTTTCAGGTCGATGCGCCCACCCCCGGGCGTGTACTTGGCCGCGTTGTTGAGCAGGTTGGCCACCACCTGGGCGATGCGGGTGACGTCGGCATCGACCATCAGCGGGGCCTCGGGGAGGTCGACATGCAGGCGGTGGCGGCTGGCCTCGATCAGGGACAGGCTCGTTTCCAGCGCGCTCGACAGGATGTGCTGCAGTTCCGCCCGTTCGCGCTTGAGTTCCAGCTTGCCACCGCTGATGCGGGCGACGTCGAGCAGGTCGTCGATCAGGTGCACCATGTGGCCGACCTGGCGTTCCATCATTTCCCTGACCTTGCGCACGGCCGCGGCATCGTCGCCAGTGAGGCGCAGCACGCCCAGCCCGCTGCGGATCGGTGCCAGCGGGTTGCGCAGCTCATGGGCCAGCGTCGCCGGGGAATTCGGTCTTGCGGCGATCGGCATCGGACAGGTCGTCGGCCAGCTGGCGCAGCCGGGCTTCCGAGCGCTTGCGCTCGGTGATGTCGGAAAACAGGATCGCGACCTTGCGGCTGTCGGCATCGCCCATCCGTGTGGCGTACACGTCGAACCAGCGCCCGACCGCGGGCGCCTCGCGTTCGAAGCGTACCGCCTCGCCCGTCAGCCCCACGCGGCCATAGGTGTCGAACCAGAAGGGGTCGAGTTCCGGCACGAGTTCCCTGGCGGTCTTGCCGGTCGCCCCGGTCACGCCGGTATGGCGCGCAAACATCGCGTTCATTTCGAGGAAACGGTAGTCGGCCGGCTGCCCGCCGGCATCGAAGATGAGGTCGAGGATGGCGAAGCCCTGGTCGACCGATTCGAACAGGGTGCGGTAGCGTTCCTCGCTGGCGCGCAGCTTTTCCGCCGCCCGGCGGCTCTCGGTGGTATCGAGCACGATCGCCACGAAGCCCTGGAATTCGCCCTCGGCGCTGCGCAGCGCGCTGACGCTGCTGGTGGCCGGCTGCAGCGAGCCGTCCTTGCGCAGGTAGTGTTTGTCGATGACGAAATCCGGACCGCCTGCGACCAGCTTCTCTATCGCCGCCAAGGTCGCCGCCAGCGAGTCGGGCGCCGTCACGTTGGCCGCGCTTTTGCCGAGCAGCTCGGTCTCGGTGTATCCCAGCATGCCGCAATACTTCTGGTTCGCCAGCGTGATGCGGCCCTGCTGGTCCATCTGCACCACGCCGGTCGCGGCCTGGTGGACGATCTTCGCGAAGCGCTCGCGGCTTTCCAGCAGCGCGCTTTCGGCACGCTTGCGGTGGGTCTGGTCGACGCCATGGACGAGCAGTCCAGTGATGCGGCCGTCCCCATTGCGCAGGGCAGTGAAGACCAGGTCGATGAAGCGCTGCTCGAGCGGGGCACCGGGCTGGCGCTGCAGCATGACGGGCAGGTCGGTACCGAAGAAGGGTTCCCCGGTCAGGTAGACCTGGTCGAGCAGTTCCAGGTAGCCTTGCGCGGCGATTTCCGGCAGCGCGTCGCGCATTGCCTGGCCCGCCAGGTTGCGGTTGCCAACCAGTTGCAGGTAGTGTTCGTTGATGAGTTCGAAGACATGGTCCGGCCCGGCCAGCACGCACATGAAGGCCGGGGTCTGGCGAAAGATGTCTTCCATGCGCGCATTGGCGGCCTGCACTTCGCGCAGCAGGCGTTCGCGTTCGGCCTCGGCCTCGACCTGGCCGGTGACATTGCGCGAGACTGCCAGCAGGTGACGCAGCTGGCCATCGTCTCCATGCACCGGCGTCACCATCACTTCCCACCAGCGCGGCGCGCCTTTGGCGGTCGGGCAGAAGGCCTTGAAATGGCCGGTCGTGCCGATCCTGGCCTGGGCCATGGCGGCATGGAGCTGTCCCTGGCTGTCGCGCGGCCAGAGCGATTCCCAGCGCGCACCGGCAACGATGCCGAAGTCGTCGATCTCCATGGCGCACATCCCGTTGCGGTTCATCGCCAGGAGGTGCCCTTCATTGCTGAGCAACTTCACGCAATCCGGGCTGCTTTCGAAAAGCTGCAGGCCCAGGGCGTTCGTGTCGAGAGGGGAGGAGTGGTGGCTGTCGTCCTGCATTCGCTGGTTCCAGTGTGCATTCGCTCATGGGGAAAACGCCGTGGCGCAGGGGCTATCTATAGCACGGGCGGAAGAGCGGAACTGTTCGTTCGATAACCCATGGCGGGTATGGGAAGAGTCTGCAGGAAGATAAAAGCAGGATGAAAATGAAACCGTCGCGTAAACGAAAAAAGGAACCTTGCGGTTCCCTTTTTCTTGATGCTGGCGGAGCGGACGGGGCTCGAACCCGCGACCCCCGGCGTGACAGGCCGGTATTCTAACCAACTGAACTACCGCTCCGTTTTTACTGATCGGTTCCTCGTTGAAACGATATCTGGTGGGCGCTGAGAGGCTCGAACTCCCGACCTAATCCTTGTAAGGGATCCGCTCTACCAACTGAGCTAAGCGCCCCGCTCACCGTATTCGTTTCGTCTGACACTTGTCATCGCGTCTGAAGAGGCCCGAATCATAGCGTATGGGTTCGCGAATGTGCAAGGGTTTTTCCGAAAAAATGTCGAGGCAGCGTTTTTCGATGGCGGACGCGTGCCGGCCGCTTCGTACCAGTTTCATGCCAAACTGGGTCGCATTTCACGCAACGAGGAGCACACATGCCCGTCCCCGATCCCCGCCAGTTCCTGACCCGGCTGTTCGACAGCGCGCTCGTGGCGGTCGACGCCGGCGCCCCGGTGGCGCGCCACCTGCCGCCGCCGCCACGGGGACGCACGGTCGTGGTCGGCGCCGGCAAGGCGGCCGCGCGCATGGCAGAGGGCGTCGAGCGTGCGTGGCGGGGGGCGCCGTCGGCGCTGTCGGGCCTGGTGGTGACGCGCTACGGACACGGCGCGCCGACGCGGCATATCGAGGTGGTCGAGGCCGGCCATCCGGTGCCGGACGAGAACCGGGCTGGCGGCAGCCGAGCGCATGCTGGCGCTGGTGTCCAGCCTAAGCGCGGACGACCTGGTGCTGTGCCTGGTTTCCGGCGGCGGCTCGGCCCTGCTGTCGCTGCCCGCGCCCGGCATCACGGTCGAGGAGAAGCGCGCGATCCACCGGGCCCTGCTGCGTAGCGGCGCGCCCATCGGCGAGATGAATTGCGTGCGCCGGCACCTGTCCGCCATCAAGGGCGGGCGCCTGGCGCTGGCTTGCCACCCGGCGCGCGTCGTCACCCTGATCGTGTCGGACGTGCCTGGCGACGATCCGGCAACGGTCGCCTCCGGCCCGACCGTACCCGACAGCAGCCGTCCGGCCGATGCGCTGGCCATCCTCGAACGCTACGCTATCGCGGTGCCCGACGCGGGTGCGCGCACCTGGCGAACCCGTCCCACGCCGCCCCCCTGCCGGACGATCCTCGCCTGGCAGGCAACGAAGTGCGCGTCATCGCCACCCCAGGACGCGCTGGAAGCGGCGGCGGCCACGGCGCGTGCCGCCGGCGTCACGCCGCTGATCCTGTCGAACAGCGTCGAAGGGGAAGCGCGCGATGTCGCCAGCATGCACGCGGCGATCGCCAGGCAGGTGCTGGAGCACGGGCAGCCGCTGGCCGCGCCCTGCGTGCTGCTGTCCGGCGGCGAAACCTCGGTTACCGTGCGCGGCAGCGGACGGGGCGGGCGCAATGCGGAGTTCCTGCTGGCGCTGGCGCTCGCGCTGGGCGGCCGCCCCGGCATCCACGCGCTGGCGGTCGACACCGACGGCATCGACGGCACCGAAGACAATGCCGGCGCCATCGTGACCCCCGATACGCTCGCACGCGCCGCGGCCGCCGGCCTCGATGCCCGTGCCCTGCTGGCGAACAACGATGGCTACAGCCTGTTCGCGGCTCTGGGCGACCTGGTCGTGACCGGGCCAACCCGCACCAACGTCAACGATTTACGGGCCATCCTGATCGGCGCCTAGACCCTGCCCTGTTGTTAGTCAGTCCCGCCATCGATGTCCCCTTGCGATCGACCATGGCATCGCCAACAATATCGCCTTGCAAGGACGGCAACCTTGAGACATCGTCAAGATGCGGGTGCCGGGCGACATGTGCCCACGCCGCTCGCGGCGCAGGAGGAGAGGTAACGGCTTTTCGACCTCAAGGAAAAACTCATGGCCAAGATGTCCAGGATGCACCGCCGCGTCCTGCAGGCAGAGCTGGCGGCGCTCGCGCTGGCGGCCCTGCCCGCCGTGCCGGCCCTGGCCCAGAGCAGCGATGGCGCCGCGCTGCAGACCGTCACCGTGACGGCCCAGCGCCGCACCGAAAACATCCGCGACGTGCCGCTGGCCGTCAGCGCGCTGCGCGGCGAAAAGCTCGACGTGCTCACGTCCGGTGGCCAGGGCATCCGCCTGCTGGCCGGCAAACTGCCGAGCCTGAATGTCGAATCCTCGAATGGCCGCACCTTCCCGCGCTTCTATATTCGCGGCTACGGCAATACCGATTTCAATACCTTCGCTTCGCAGCCGGTCTCGCTGATCCATGACGAAGTGGTGCAGGAAAACCCGATCCTGAAAGGCTTCCCGATCTTCGACGTCGCCAACGTCGAGGTGCTGCGCGGCCCGCAGGGCACCCTGTTCGGCCGCAATACCCCGGCCGGCGTGGTGAAGTTCGAGTCGGAAAAGCCGAACACGAGCAAGGTCGAGGGTAACTGCAATGCCTCGGTCGCCACCCACAACACGATCAAGGTCGAAGGCGCGGTCAACGTGCCGCTGTCGCAGGACTGGGCGATGCGCGTGTCGACCCTGCGCCAGCACCGCGACGACTACGTTGAGAACTACAGCGACCTGGCCATGACCCAGCGCCGTGGCGACCTCGACGGCGTACCCCGGCCGGTCCCGGCTTCATTCGACAAGAAGCATTTCAATCCCGTCATCGCCGAGAACGTGACCCAGATCGGCAACCCGTCGGTCGACACCAGCAAGGCCAAGTTCAGCTGGGACCTGAGCGGCACCTATAAGCTCACCCCGAGCGCCAACCTGTACGGCCGCGTGGCAACGGGTTTCCGCGCGCCGAGCATCGCGGCTGCCTCGGCTTCGGTGCCGATCACCGTGGCCGACGCCGAGACCATCACCTCGTATGAGGCCTGCATCAAGGCCGACCTGTTCGAACGCCGCGGCCGGGTTGCCTTCTCGGTCTATGACTACACGGTGAAGGACCAGCAGCTGAAGCGGCGGATTCACCGGCAAGCCGCTGACGGAAGGTGGCCTGCGCCTGGGCTACACCTGGGCCGACGGCAGGTACGAAGCGGCCCTGTTCGGCCGCAACATCCTCGACGAGCGCCGCATTACCGGTGCCATCGACTTCAACAACTGACGGGATTTACCAACGAACCGCGTACCTGGGGTGTGCAGTTCAAGGGCAATTTCTGATGACAGCGTGATGACAATTCACACAACTGAACGCTAGTTTGTGTGAGTTTTCTCGAAAGGCCGTGCTCTGCACGGCCTTTTTGCATGGATTCGCATCACACAAACTCTCATTCATTGCAGTCGAGAATTGGTTTTGTGATGAAAGTAACGAATTTCCACCGTATGTTATTTGGCACACATTATGTATTGGCAAATAAATCATGTTTTTGTTAATTCAAGCGTGTAAACCGTTGCGAAAGTGCCGCACGCGCTTCGAAATTCCCGGCGCACATGTTTACTCCGCAGTACATTTCTTGAGCCGCCAGCAGAGGGCACTTCGGAATCAACGCCGGAGATCATAAAACAGGGCATTTTGCCTTGACGGAAAACTACACATCAAAGGACTCAACATGAAGTCGACGCATTCGATTTACCCGTTGTTGAAGGTCGCTGTAGCTGTCTCCATCGCCACCGGTTCGCTGTGCGCCGGTTCGGCCATCGCCGCTGTGAACCTGGACGCCCAGGCCGCCGGCACCACGCAATACATCACGAACACCGATCGCCTGATCGTGAAATACAAGGCTGCCCAGGGCGGCAGTGTCGCTGCCCAACTCGGCGCCAACATGAGCACTGCGCGCCAGGCAGTGGCCGACCGTGCCGGCCAGCAGTTCGGCATGAAGCTGCAAGCCCTGCGCACGACCGCCAACGGTGCCCACGTGTTCAAGATCGACCGCAAGGTCTCGCTGAAAGAAGCCGACGCGCTGGCCAAGGAAATGATGGCGCGCGACAGCTCGATCGAGTACGCGGAACCAGACCGCATCATGACCAAGATGGCCACCGCCAGCGATCCGCGCTACTCGGAGCAGTGGGACTTCTTCGACACCACCGGCGGCCTGCGCGTGCCTGGCGCCTGGGACCTGTCGACCGGTACCGGCGTGCGCGTTGCCGTCATCGACACCGGTATCCGTCCTCACGCCGACCTCTCCGGCCAGTATGTCGGCGGCTACGACTTCATTTCCGACGCGACGATGGGCAACGACGGCAACGGCCGCGATAGCGACCCGTCCGATCCGGGCGACTGGATCGTTGCCAACGAGTGCTACGCCGGCAGCCCGGCATCGAACTCGAGCTGGCACGGTACCCACGTGGCCGGCACCATCGCCGCCAAGACCAACAACGGTGTCGGCGTCGCCGGCGTCGCCTACAACGCGCGTGTCGTGCCTGTCCGCGTGCTCGGCAAATGCGGTGGCTACACCTCCGACATCGCCGACGCCATCATCTGGGCTTCGGGCGGCACCGTGAGCGGCGTGCCGGCAAATGCCTATCCTGCCAAGGTCATCAACATGTCGCTCGGCGGCGGTGGCGCTTGCGACACCACGACCCAGAACGCGATCAACAGCGCCCGTTCGCGCGGCACCGTGGTCGTCGTCGCGGCCGGTAACGAAAACCAGAACGCCAGCAACTCGAATCCGGCCAACTGCGCCGGCGTCGTGACCGTGGCGGCAACCGGCAAGACCGGCGCCCGCGCTTCGTACTCGAACTACGGCACCGTGGTCGACGTCGCTGCACCAGGCGGCGACGGTTCCTACGGCATCCTGTCGACGCTCAACAGCGGCACCCGTGCTCCAGGCTCGGACAGCTACGCCGCCTACCAGGGCACCTCGATGGCGACCCCGCACGTCGCCGCCGTCGCTGCGCTGATGCTGGCGAAGAACTCGGCCCTGACGCCTGACCAGATCGAAGCCAAGCTCAAGAGCACCGCACGCGCCTTCCCGGGCACCTGCTCGGGCTGCGGCACCGGCATCGTCGACGCGGCAGCAGCCGTGGTCTCGGCCGGCGGCGGTACCACCGGCACGACGATCAACGAAACCGAGTCGAACGGCTCGATCTCGACCGCGAACGCCGTCAGCACCAGCGGCACCACCGTCAACGGCACCATGGGCAGCTCGACCGACAGCGACTACTTCGTGGTCCAGCTGCCGGCCGGTAAGTCCCTGTCGGCATCGCTGAGCATGGGTTCGACCGCGGACTACGACCTGTATGTCTACAACTCGTCGGGCACCCAGCTGGCCGCCAGCGAGAACGGCGCCGGCGCAACCGACAGCACCTCGGTGTCGAACACGGGCACGTCGACCGTGGCACGTTATGTGCGCGTGAAGTACTACAGCGGCCCAACCGGCAGCACCGGCACCTACTCGCTGAAACTGACCTGGTAAGCGCTGGTTAGTCAGCAAGGCAAAAAACGCGCGGCTTGCCGCGCGTTTTTTTTGCCTGCAGGCGGCGTCATTCTAAGTGCCCGCCCTACGGGCCCTTGCAACTCTCCTCAATTGACGAGATACTGTACAGAATTACAGTAGTGGCCCTGTCGCCCGAGTGAACGCCCCCGCCCGTAAAATCATCCATTGCGATTGCGACTGCTTCTATGCGTCGGTCGAGATGCGCGACGATCCGTCCCTGCGCGGGCGTCCGCTCGCCGTCGGCGGCCGTCCTGACCAGCGCGGCGTGGTGGCGACCTGCAACTACGAGGCCCGGCGCTTCGGCATCCATTCGGCCATGGCCACGGCCCAGGCGATGAAACTGTGCCCGGACTTGCTCGTCATTCCGCCGGCGATGGAAAAATACCGCATTGCCTCGCGCCAGATCATGGAGATCTACAGCGACTACACCGACCTGGTCGAACCGCTGTCGCTCGACGAAGCCTATCTGGATGTCTCGAATTCACCGCACTGCAAGGGCAGTGCGACCCTGATCGCGCAGGAAATCAGGCGCCGCATCTTCGAGACTGTCGGCATCACCGCCTCGGCGGGCGTCGCACCGAATAAATTCGTGGCGAAGATCGCCAGCGACTGGAACAAGCCCGACGGCCTGTTCCTCGTGCGTCCCGAAGAGGTCGATGCTTTCGTCGCGGCCCTGCCTGTGAAAAAACTGCACGGGGTCGGGAAAGTGACCGCCGCCAAGCTGAACAAACTCGGCGTGCAGACCTGCCTCGACATGCGCGGCTGGACGCTGCAGGAGCTGCAGCATCATTTCGGCAGTTTTGGCGCGCGCCTGTACGACCTGTGCCGCGGCATCGATTACCGCGAAGTCAGCCCCGAGCGCGAGCGCAAGTCGATCAGCACCGAGGAAACCTATACGCCGGACGTGCCCGACCTGCCAGCCTGCCTGGCGCTGCTGCCGGATTTATACGAGCACCTGCTGGGGCGCATCAAGCGCAACGCTGCCGAAAAATTCATCAACAAGCTATTTGTAAAAATCAAATTCTCCGACTTCCAGCAGACCACGGTCGAGTGCGTGGGCTTTTCGCCACACCTGCCCACCTTCGCCCGCCTGATGGAAATCGGCTGGCAACGCGCCAGCCGCCCTGTGCGCCTGCTGGGTGTCGGGGTGCGCCTGGGCGAGACCGAAAACGTCGAGCAGCTCAGTCTGTTTGACGAACGCACAACACATTAAAACGATATTGTTGCCCGCTGAAAATACGCGGACATCAGCGTGTAAAATGTCGTTCCCCTGAAATACTGAGACAACAGAAAGCAACTATGTGGTTCAAGAATCTTCAGATTTACCGTCTTCCCGCCAACTGGGCGTTTGCCCCCGAGCAGATGGAAGAGGCGCTGCAGACGCAGGCATTCTCGCCGGCCAGCAGCAACGAATTGCTGCGCCAGGGCTGGGATTCGCCACGCGGCAATGGCAAGCTGGTCCACGTCGTCAACAAGCAGATGCTGATGATGCTGGGCACCGAAAAGAAGCTGCTGCCGAGCTCGGTCATCAACCAGGTCGCCAAGGCCAAGGCGGCCGAACTGGAAGAGCAGCAGGGCTTCCCGCCAGGCAAGAAGGCGATGAAGGAACTGAAGGAACGTGTGGCCGACGAACTGCTGCCGCGCGCATTCACGATCCGCAGCAACACCTGGACCTGGATCGACCCGGTCAACGGCTGGCTGGTCGTCGATGCCGCCAGCCCGGCGAAAGCCGATGACGTCATCAAGCTGCTGCTCAAAGCCGTCGACCGCCTGCCGCTCGAATCGCTGCGCGTGCAGCGCTCGCCGGTGGCCGTGATGACGGGCTGGCTGGAATCGGACGAAGCGCCATACAACTTCACGATCGACCAGGACACGGAACTGCGTGCCACCGGCGAAAGCCGCGCCGCCGTGCGTTACGTGAAGCATTCGCTCGACCCGGAAGACATCCGCCGCCACATCGCGTCGGGTAAACAGTGCACGCGCCTGGCCATGACCTGGAACAGCCGCGTGTCGTTTGTCCTGACCGAAGCGCTGGCCATCAAGGGCGTGAAACCGCTGGACGTGATCAAGGAAGGCGAAACCGTCACCTACAGCGACGACGAGCGCTTTGACAACGACATCATGCTGATGACGGGCGAGCTGTCCAAGATGCTGACCGACGTGGTGGAAGCGCTGGGCGGTGAAGCGAAGGCGTAAGCGTTTGTAGGATGGGCACTCCGTGCCCACGCGAAAGCGTGAATAGTGTTAACGCTAACCACATGCATTTGTTGGCCAGTTGCTCCCTCGGTTAACTCTGCGCAGCAATGCCGCCAACAATGATCACAGTTCCGCGTGGGCACGAGTGCCCACCCTACGTTAAAACGGACCCATTTGGGTCCGTTTTGCTTTGCTGCTTACTTCGCCCCCGCCACCTCGTCGCTCGTCGCCGGCTCGGCACTTGTCCCATCCGTCAACGTCGCTCCCTGGCGATTCGCGTGCGGCATCGGCTTGCCCGGCAACGGCGCCAGCGCCTTGGCCTTCTCGAGGTCGATGCCGGCCACTTGCGCCACGCGGCGGCCGTAGTCCTCGTCGCAATGCCACAGGTGCCACACCATGCGCAGCTGTACCGGCTCCGGGCAGGCTTTCAAGTCGCCGCCAACATTGTTCACCAGCTCGTCACGCTCCCAGTCCGCGAACGTGCGGTAGCGGTCGCCCGCCTGTTTGTAGTCGCTGCGGGTATTCGTGGTCTGGTAGCGGCCGAGATACCCTTCCACGTGCTGGTGGTACTCGCGCTGCGGCTTGGGCGCTTCCTGGGTGCCGCCCAGCAGGCTCGGCTCGTAGTTGATGTGCTTGTTCGCGCCGCTGTCGTCGACGACATAGGTCATCTGGCCGTCGCGCTGGTTGGTGCGCGGGCGTGCCCGCTCCTGGGGTGCGTTGATTGGCAGTTGCAGGTAGTTGGGCCCGACGCGGTAGCGCTGCGTGTCGGAATAGGAGAGGGTGCGGCCCTGCAGCATCTTGTCGTCCGAAAAGTCGATGCCGTCGACCAGCACGCCGGTGCCGAAGGCGGACTGTTCAGTCTCGGCAAAGACATTCTCGGGATTACGGTCGAGCACCATGCGGCCGACCGGCAACAGCGGGAACTGGTCTTCCGGCCAGCGCTTGGTATCGTCCAGCGGGTCGAAGTCGAGTTCGGGATGCTCGCCGTCGGCCATGATCTGTACGCAGAATTCCCATTCCGGATAGTCGCCGCGTTCGATCGCCTGATACAGGTCGCGGGTGGCGTGGCTGGTGTCGTGCGCCTGGATCTCGGCGGCCTGGGCCGCGGTCAGGTTGCGCACGCCCTGCCGTGGCTGCCAGTGGAATTTCACCAGGTGGGCCACGCCCTGGTCATTCACCAGCTTATAGGTGTTGACGCCCGAACCTTCCATCTCGCGGTAGTTCGCCGGGATGCCCCATGGACTCTTGACCCAGGTGACCATGTGCAGGGCTTCGGGAGAATTGGCGACGAAGTCGTAGAAGCGCCAGGCTTCCTGCTGGTTGGTGACGGGGTCGGGTTTAAAAGCGTGGATCATGTCCGGGAACTTGATGGCATCGCGGATGAAGAAGACCTTCAGGTTATTGCCGACCAGGTCCCAGTTGCCCTCGACTGTTTTCAGTTTGACCGCAAAGCCGCGCGGGTCGCGGGCCGTTTCCGGTGAATCCTTGCCGCCGATAACGGTCGAGAAGCGCACGAAGACGGGCGTCTGCACCCCGGTTTCATTCAGTACGCGCGCGCGCGTGTACTTGCTGGCGGGCTCGTCGCCGATCTTGCCGTAGGCTTCGAAATAGCCGTGGGCACCGGTGCCGCGTGCATGCACGACGCGCTCGGGGATGCGTTCGCGGTCGAAATGGGTGATCTTTTCAATGAACTGGTAGTTCTCGAGCGTCGCCGGACCGCGCTCGCCGACGGAACGCAGCGACTGGTTGTCGCGCACGGGGTGGCCCTGGCGCGTGGTCAGGATGGGACGGTCGGACATGGCACTCTCCTCGCGGTTCATAGGAGAGAAAAGTATAGGAAGTTTGCCGATGGGGCAGCGCTCTGCTGCCCCGTGGAATATCTATTTGTGTGTTTGAGTCCGCTTGCTAGAGCGGCTGGAAGACGCCGGCCGCACGGTTCTTCGTCACGTTGTCCCAAGTAAACACCTGGCCGTTCATGCCGACGTATACACCCGGCGGCAGGGTCTGGGCGACGCCGCAGGCGAAACCGAGGTTGAAGAGGGCGTCGGAATTGGCGATTTCATAGGGAATCATGGCGCCGGTCAGCACGATCGTCTTGCCGAGGCTGGCAGCGCCGAGCACGGCGGCCGTTTGCGGCATGGTGTCGGTGCCGTGCACGATGACGATGGCTTTTTCGGTTGCCGCCTGGCAGGCTGCCAGTACGCGCTCGCGGTCGGCATCCTGCATGTCGAGCGAATCGAGCAGGGGCAGCACTTCCAGCGCGACAGGAATCGTCATGCGCGCACGCTGCAGGACGGCCGGCATGTGGCTGTCTGCAAAGCCGAGCACACCGTTGAGTTCATTGTAGTGTTTGTCGAACGTGCCGCCGGTGGCGATGAGTCGCAAAGTCATATCGGTTTATAAACGCAGTAAAAAAAGGTGGGTAATGATAGCCGCAAATGGGTGTGTATCCATATGTGACTAGGCTAGAATCAACCGGATCGGATGAGTAGACTCCTCTTTTCTCCAGGCATTGCCCTACCTAATTTCCCATGAAAGCCGTTGCTCCAGGTACCGTTATTTTCCACCGACATCGCGGGTATGGCGTGATCACCCACGTCAACCTGCTGACCGGCTGGATCTCCGCACGCTTCGGCAACGAAGCGCGTGCGCTCGATTTGAACCTGTCGACCGATGAAGTCCAGCACGCCGACGGCGAAGCGATCCTGTTCCGCCGTACGCCGCCGGACCGCATGCCCCATGCGCGCCTGATGGCTGTCGTGCGCGAACTGCACAAGGCTGGCTACCAGAAGCTGTACCTGTATTCCTGGCCCAAACCGTCGGGCCTGCACTGGCGCTGGCATCTGTTTACCGGGCAGCGCAACTGGATGCAGCGTTCCTGGCGCGAAGGCTGGTACGGTTCCGGCGCCGAATACAACAATAACCCGGTGATGGGCTGGGGCGATTTGCCCGGCGCCAGCACCGATGAACTGATCCATGCACTGGCGAAGTTCGACCCGCAGGGTCTGGCCCAGGCCCTGGGCCGCGACGAAGACCACACTGCCTGGTTTGCCGATGTTTGCGAGCAACTGCTGCCGGGCTACATGTATAGCCTGAACATGGAAAGGCCACCTGGTGGCGGCCTGATCGAGGCGCCACCGGTGCCGGTGGTGCCGGTACGCGCCGGCGTGAAGCCGTATGCCGGTCCCGCCATCGGTTGGCCGCCAGGCTGGGCGGGGCTGTGGACGGGTACCCACGTGATGCCGGCGCGGCGCATCAACCTGACGGGCGAGCCGGAGCTGCGCTGAACCGTAGGGTAGGCGGGGAGAACAGTCCAGCGGACTGTTCTCCCCGCCTACGCGTTCAACGCGAGTTGATCGGGCAGCGACCCATTTGATTACCGGCTCTGCAAACGCCCGTTGAACGCGTGGGCAGAATCTGCCCACCCTACGTCCTACCTCAACGCCTCGGGATTCAATATGTTGCTTGGTTCGCCCGCGGCAAAATTCACGATATTCTCGAACGCCGCCCTGAAATACATCTCGTAACTATCCTGCTCGACATAACCCAGGTGCGGCGTGGCCAGTACGGTCGGGATGCGCAGGATGGGCGCATCCGCGGCCAGCGGCTCGTTGGCGAACACGTCCACCGCCGCGCTGCCGGGTATGCCGCGATGTAAGGCTTCCTCGAGCGCGCCCTCTTCCACCAGTTCCGCCCGGCTCGTGTTGACGAACAGCGCGTCCGGCTTCATGCGCGCCAGGTCGGCCGCCGTGACGAGGCCGCGGGTGGCTTCCGCCAGCCGCAGGTGCAGCGTCAACACGTCGGCCTCGGCGAAGAATGCTTCCCGTGATGCAGCCGCCTCGAAACCATCGGCCACCGCCGCCTGACGGCTTGCTTCGCTTCCCCACACCAGCACGCGCATGCCGAAGGCCTTGCCATACCCGGCTACCAGGCGCCCGATCTTGCCGTAGCTCCAGATCGCGAGCGTGCGTCCCTTGAGCACCCGTCCCAGGCCGTTCAGCGCGGCATTGAAGGAGGCGCTCTGCCAGGTGCCTTCCTTCAGGTTATTCGCATAAGGCACGATCTTGCGGCTGGCTGCCATGATCAGCGCCCAGGTGAGCTCGGCCGGGGCCGTTGGCGAGCCGACGCCTTCGGCAATGGCGATGCCACGCGCCGTCGCGGTGGCCACATCCACATGCCCGCTGACCTTGCCGGTCTGCGAAATCAGCCTCAGGTTCGGCAATTTGTTCAGCAGCGCGGCCGGGAAGGCAGTGCGCTCGCGGATCAGCACCAGGGCATCGAACGGTGCCAGGCGGATGGCCAGCTGGCCGAGGCCGCGCGTCGAATTGTTGAACACCTTGACCTCGTGGCCGTCCAATATTTTGTAACAGTCGAGACCGGGCACAGCGTTCTGGTAGTCGTCAAGAATGGCTATTTTCATGGAAATTGAGCGAAGTTATGGATGAGCGCGTAAAGGAATAACGGGTTCGCGCGGAATCGAAGTAGCCCACTACAAAAGTCAACTATATTTCCTACATTTTTCGATCGGAACAGCTTGAATCGCCGTTTTACAGGTGTACAATCGGCCGAATCTTAAGGGTTTGACACCATCAAAGTGTATATCAACCCCCGCTGTATCGTTCCACCCAGCCTCGCCCGCGAGGCCATCGACATGACCGCCGTACCGCCGCTTCCGCTGGCGAACCTGGGATGCCGTAGCCATCCCCGCAGACGACGATCCTGCCGTGCCGGGACAAGAAAGAATTCTTAATTGGCATTGGAGGTACCACATGAACCAGCCCGTGATGGGCGGCGTCGCCGCACTGAACGCCCCTGCTTACATCAAACACCAGAAGCTCCTCAATTGGGTCGCGGAAATCGCCACCCTGACGAAGCCTGACGCCATCTACTGGTGCGACGGCTCCGAGGAAGAGTACGACCGCCTGTGCGCACAGATGGTCGAAGCCGGTACGATGAAGCGCCTGAACCCGGCAAAACGCCCGAATTCCTACCTGGCGCATTCCGATCCGTCGGATGTGGCACGTGTCGAAGACCGTACCTATATTTGCTCGGCAACGAAGGAGCAGGCTGGCCCGACCAACAACTGGATGGACCCGGCCGAAATGCGCACCACCCTGAACGGCCTGTTCGACGGCTGCATGGCTGGCCGCACGCTGTACGTCGTGCCGTTCTCGATGGGCCCGCTCGGTTCGCCGATCGCCCACATCGGCGTCGAACTGTCCGATTCGCCCTATGTCGCGGTGAACATGCGCATCATGACGCGCATGGGCAAGGCCGTGTACGACGTGCTGGGCGAAAGCGGCGAGTTCGTGCCCTGCGTGCACACCGTCGGCATGCCGCTGTCTGCCGGCCAGCAAGACGTGCCATGGCCATGCAACAGCACCAAGTACATTGTCCACTATCCGGAAACCCGCGAAATCTGGTCCTTCGGCTCGGGCTACGGCGGCAATGCGCTGCTCGGTAAAAAATGCTTCGCGCTGCGCATCGCCTCGAACATGGGCTACCAGGAAGCGCAAGCCGGCGGCACCGGCTGGCTGGCCGAACACATGCTGATCCTGGGCGTGGAATCGCCGCAAGGCGAGAAGAAATACGTCGCCGCCGCCTTCCCTTCGGCCTGCGGCAAGACCAACTTCGCCATGCTGATCCCACCGAACTCGTTCAATGGCTGGAAAGTCACCACCATCGGCGACGACATCGCCTGGATCAAGCCGGGCGCCGACGGCAAGCTGTACGCGATCAATCCGGAAGCCGGCTACTTTGGCGTGGCCCCGGGCACCAATGACAAGACCAACTCGAACTGCATGCTGTCGCTGCGCGAGAACGTCATCTTCACCAACGTCGCGCTGACCGATGATGGCGACGTCTGGTGGGAAGGCATGACCAAGGAAGCGCCAGCCCACCTGATCGACTGGCAGGGCAAGGACTGGACCCCGGCCTCGGGCACCAAGGCTGCCCACCCGAACGCGCGCTTCACCGTCGCCGCGACGCAGAACCCGGTGATCGATCCGGCCTGGGACGATCCGGCCGGCGTGCCGATCTCGGCCTTCATCTTCGGCGGCCGCCGTTCCACCACCGTGCCGCTGGTGACCGAAGCGCGCGACTGGGTCGAAGGCGTCTACATGGCAGCAACCATGGGCTCCGAGACCACCGCCGCTGCTGCTGGCCAGATGGGTGTCGTGCGCCGCGATCCGCTCGCGATGCTGCCGTTCATCGGCTACAACATGAGCGATTATTTCCAGCACTGGCTCGATCTCGGACGGAAAGTCGCGGAGAAGAACCCGGCCGCGCTGCCGAAGATCTTCTGCGTCAACTGGTTCCGTACCGACGAGTCCGGCAACTTCGTGTGGCCGGGCTATGGCGAGAACATGCGCGTACTGAAGTGGATCCTCGACCGTGCCCAGGGCCAGGCCGAAGGCGGCACCCAGCACCTGTTCGGCACCTCGCCGAACTATGGCGACCTGAACTGGGACGGCGTCGACTTCACCCAGGAGCAGTTCAACCAGATCACCTCGATCGACAGGGACGCCTGGCGCGAAGAGCTGAAACTGCACACCGAACTGTTCGAGAAGCTGGCTTACCACCTGCCGCAAGAGCTGGTGGCGACCAAGCAGAAGCTGGAACAGCAGCTGGCGCAATAAAATTTCTGAGGAGGGCGGCCGTGTCATGCGGCCGCACATAAAAAAGGCAGTGCCATATGGCGCTGCCTTTTTTTATGGGCGGGCGCCGGCATGGCCGCAGGGACATCCTTGCGCGTTTTTCATGCAAGGTGGATGGATCGAGACATTTTTCCAAATTCATGTTGAGCCTGCAACAGAACATGCATTACATTTGGAAATAGTTAAAAGAATTGCACGAAAGCACTGCGAACAGAGACACGTCGAGAACAATCCTGCGCCACCACCTGAGGGAGCAATGCATGAGCAAGCAACAATCGAATACCTTGCGGCCAACCATCCTGGCCTCGAGCATTGTCGCCGCACTGGTTTTGTTGGCGAACCAGGCGGTTGCACAGACGGAGACGACAGGGCAGGCCGCGCCGGCGGAACCGAAAATACAGCGGGTGCTGGTCACGGGCTCCTCGATCAAGCGGCTCGACAGCGAAGCGGCGCTGCCGGTGGAAGTGATTTCGCGCGAAACCATCGACAAGATGGGCGTCACCACCGCGGCCGAACTGGTGCGCAACATCAGCGCCAACACGGCGCCCCTGACGGACGGTCCCAGCATTTCGGACAGCACCTCGGGCCAGCGCGGCATGAACAGCGCCAACATGCGCGGCCTGGGCGTGTCGTCGACACTGGTACTGCTCAACGGCCGCCGCCTGGCCAACTTCGCCTCCCCCGGCGACAATGCCGGCGTCGACCTGAACAACATCCCCGCCGGGGCGATCCAGCGTGTCGAGGTATTGAAGGACGGCGCCTCGGCGATCTACGGCACCGACGCCATCGGCGGCGTGATCAATTTCATCACCCGCAAGGACTATACGGGCATCGACCTGGCCGCCTCCGCCGCGGGCACCCAGCATGGCGGCGCCGGCAAACGCACCGCCAGCCTCAGCGCCGGCTTCGGCGACCTCACGACCGATCGTTTTAACGTGTTCGGCGTGCTCGACTTCCAGCAGCTCGACCGCCTGCGTTCGCGCCAGCGCAGCTTCATCGCTGAGCGTGCCCTGGCCACCACGCTGCCGGCGCAAATGTCGAGCAATACCTTCCCGGTCAACGTCGATATCTCGAGCGCCCAGCGCGCCGCGCTGATAGCCGCGGGCCTGCTGCCGGCGGGCAGCACGGTCAGCCGGATCAACCCGAGCGCACCTGGATGCAATCCGCCCGCCACCGTGTATGCCGAGAAGGGACCAGGCGGGGCGGCGGGCTGCAGCTACGACTACATGGAAGACACCGAGATCTATCCGGACTCGCGCAAGATCGGTTTCATCGGCCGCGCGACTTACCAGCTCGACGCCAACAACCAGCTCTTCGCCGAGCTGGTGCAGACCGAAGCGAAGAGCAAGTACGTGCTGTCGCCGAACCCGGTCCGCATCCGCAACCTGCCGGTGAGTATCCTGCCCGAGGCCTATCGCCGTGCGTTGACGGGCCCAGGCCTGCCCGACACCTTCAGCGGCATCCGCTACCGCATGCAGGAAGCCGGCAACCGCAGCAACGAGGTCAGCAGCGAAGGCCAGCGCCTCGTGCTCGGTGCCAGCGGCAACCTGGCCGGCTGGGACTACGACCTGGCGCTGGCGCGCGCCGAAAACCGCAGCACCGACAAGTATGTCGATGGCTACGTGCTGTTCGACCAGTTTGACGCCGCCGTGCGCAACGGCACGATCAACCCCTTCGCACCCTCGTCCCAGGCGGGCATCGACCTGATCAACAGCATCAAGATCAACGACGAAGCGCGCAAGGCGAAAGGCATCTCGACCTCGATCGACGGCAAGATGTCGCGTGCGCTGGCCACGCTGCCCGGCGGCGAGCTGGCCATCGCCATCGGCGGCGAATTCCGGCGCGAGCACCAACTCTTCACGCCATCAAGCCTGCTGCAGTCGAACAACATCGCCGGCGACCGCGACAGCACGGTGCCGGCCGGCGAGCTGCTCGAAGTCGAGACGGCGGACAACAGGCGCCGTGTGGGCTCGGTCTTCACCGAACTGAATGCGCCCTTCACGAAGGAACTGGAAATGCAGTTCGCGCTGCGCCATGACCGCTACAGCGAAGTGGGCGGCACCACCAATCCGAAGATCGGCCTGCGCTGGCAGCCGAACGCGGACCCTGCTGCTGCGCGCCTCGGCCGGCACGGGTTTTCGCGCGCCGTCGCTGTCCGACCTGAAGCGTCCGACCATCTTCGGCACCTCGGCCGGCATCCTGACCGACCCGCAATGCGTGGCGCAGGAAGGCAGCATCGATACCTGCACCGATCAGTGGAACGTCGAGCGCCGCTCGAACCCGGATTTGAAGCCGGAGAAATCGCGCCAGTTCACGCTTGGCACCGTGGTCGAACTGAACAAGCGCAGCAACTTCTCGATCGACTACTGGAACATCGAAAAGCGCGACGTCATCAGCACCCTGGGCGAACAGGTCATCATCGAGAACCCGGCCGCCTACAACGGCAAGTACATCGAACGCGACGAGGACGGCTTCATCTCGAACATCCTCCTGATGAAGGAAAACCAGGGCCGCCTGAAGACCTCGGGCATCGACCTGGCCGCCGACTGGCGCAGCGAGCGCGGACCCTGGGGACGCTTTGGCCTGAGCCTGTCGGGCACCCGCATCCTGCGCTACGACCGCCAGTTCGGCCCAGCCGAGCCCTACCGCAGCAACCTCGGCGTCTTCCTGAACGACCAGGCGATCCAGAAGTGGCGCCACCGGATCAACCTCGAGTGGGACAGCGGTCCGGTCAGCCTGACCCTGGCGAACCAGTATTCGTCCAGCTATACCGACCAGAACACGACCTACGACCCCTACACCGACGAGCTGCTGGCGCCGAACAAGGTGAAGTCGTATTCGCTGTGGGACCTGACCGGCAGCTGGGCCATCAGCAAGCACCTCAAACTCCGCGCCGGCGTGCTGAACCTGCTCGACAAGGATCCGCCGTTCTCGAACCAGGCCTATTTCTTCCTGGCCGGGTACGACCCGAGCTATACGGATCCGCGCGGGCGCAGCGGCTTCGTCAGCCTGAACTATTCGTTCCGCTAGGGAGCCGGGGGATGTTCAGGGGAGTTGCTTTTTCGCTGGCGCTGGCGCTGGCCGGCCTGGGTGGCACGACGGGAGCCGCGGACCGCGGAAGCGCCCAAGGGTTCGCTGGTCATCATCGGCGGCGGCTTGCGTGCCGAGAACGCCGCGGTCTGGGACAAGATCGTGGTACTGGCCGGCGGCAGGGGCGCGCATCGCGGTGTTCCCGACCGCCGCCGAAAATCCCGAGCGCGAAGGCGCCCTGACTGTTGCCAACCTGAACCGCCACGGCGCGCAAGCCGTCGTGGTGCCGATCGCACCGCGCCTGGCGGGGCGCTATGTGCGCAAGGTGGCCGAGGACCCGGCGCTGGCGGCCTTCGTACGCAGCGCCGGCGGTGCCTTCTTCACCGGCGGCGACCAGGCGCGCATCACCGGCGCGCTGCGGCGCCCGGACGGCAGCAACAGCGCGGTACTCGACGCGCTGTGGAGCATGTACCGGCGCGGCGGCGTCATCGCCGGCACCAGCGCGGGCGCGGCCATCATGAGCAGCACCATGTTCTTCGATCCGCCCCCCGATGTCGCGCCGCTGTTGAAGCATGGCGTGGTCGAGGGCAAGGACATCGCCCCGGGGCTGGGCTTCATCGGCGACGATATCTTCATCGACCAGCACCTGCTGGCACGCGGCCGCTTCGCGCGCATGCTGCCGGCGATGCTGAACAAAGGCTACACGCTGGGCCTCGGCATCGACGAGGACACGGCCGCGGTGGTGGCGCCTGACCGCCAGGTGACAATGATCGGCCGCACCGGCGCCATCGTGCTCGACCTGAAGGGCGCCACGACGGACAAGGCGCAGCCGCAGTTCAACCTGTCGAATGCGCGCATCAGCTACCTGGACAACGGCGACCGCTTCGATCTGGTCAAGCGCAGTTTCCAGCATGGTACCGGCAAGGAAGCGGTCGACAAGACCCGCCCCGAACATCGCGCTGCGCTGTTCTATCCCGATATCCTCGGCAATACCGCGGTGCTCGACCTGCTCGTCAAACTGGTCGACAGCGACTTGCAGCGCGCCGTCGGCCTGGCCTTCGAGGGGCCGGCCAGCGCCGCGCCGGAACGCGGTTTCGAATTCACCTTCACTCGCATGCCCGACAGCGGGGAATACGTCGCGAACCGCGAGGACGCCTATTCCATCTACCGCATCCGGATGGACGTGCGGCCGGTGCGCATGGCGCAGCCCTTGTATACCGCCGAATAGCGGCGGCGCTCCTCAGAGCGCGGTCACCTCGGTCTTGTTGCCGTCGAAGCGGTCGAACAAGTGCCGGTGGCAGGCATACGACATCGCATCGTCGCGCTCGTAATAGCCCGCCACCCAGTCCAGCAGGAAAGGCAGTTTGCTCTGCTGCGCTTCCATCGAGTCGTACTTGTGCGGCTCCCACGGACGGCGGCGGTTGTTCTCCAGGTAGATTTCTCGCCCCGGGTTCATGAACACCAGTTCGGAACACCAGGGCAGCGCCGCTTCGACCAGGTCGCCGTAGCAGCCTTCCGCCACCCAGCTGCCGTGCGCGTGGACGAAGGCCAGCAGGTCGGCCTGTACCTGCTGCGGCGCGCGCGGCACGGCGATCTGCCCCGGCTCCCACACGATGGTGTCCAGGTCCAGGTGCGCCAGATCGTGCTGGGCGGCCAGTGCTTTCGCCCGGTACGAGTTGCCCGAGCCCGAGTTGCCAATAATGAGTAAGCGCATATCGTCGTGTATGTGATTTCCGTCGGGTATTAATATTACTTGTTTCAGGGAGTGCTTGACCCTCACGCGGCGTGAGGCCCGAGCATGGTTGCACGCATGAAGAGGAGAGACCGATGCTGTTGAAAATTGGCGAACTGGCAAAACGCACCGGCCTGACGGTGCGCACGCTGCACCATTACGACGACATCAAACTGCTGTCCCCTTCGGCGCGTTCCGATGCCGGCTACCGGCTGTATAACGAGGCCGACCTCGCCCGGCTGCACCGCATCCTGGCATTGCGCGGCTTCGGCATGGCGCTGGCCGACATCGCGAGCTATCTCACCGGAACCGACCTGCCGCTGGCTGCCATCGTCGATCGCCAGATCGCCGTATTGAGCAGCCAGATCGACGGCGCCAGCCGCCTGCGTATGCGTTTGCAACGCCTGCGAGGGCAGCTCGCCGACCGGCAGGAACCGGATCCGGCCGACTGGTTGACAACCCTGGAGCAGATGACGATGTACGACAACTATTTTACGAAGGACGAACTGGAGCAATTGCCGCTGTATCAGCGGCTCGATGAGGTCGAGGGCGAATGGAAGGCGCTCGTGGCCGAGGTGCGCGGCTTGCTCGATGGCGGCGTGGCACCAAACGACCCTCGCGCAAGGGAACTGGCGCAACGCTGGATGGCGATGGTCAACCGCGACACGGCGGCCAATCCGGTCCTGTTCGCCAAACTGAATGCGATGCACGAGCAGGAAGCCGCGGTGCAGGAGCGTACCGGGATCACGCCTGCCGTGATGGCTTTCGTGCAAGCGGCCTCCAAGGAGAACCAGCTGGCTGTCTTCGCTCGCTATCTGGATGAGGAAGAGCTGGCCTTCATGCGCGCCAACTTTGGCAAACGCGCCAGCGAGTGGCCGCCGCTGTTCGCCCGCGTGCGCACGGCGATGGATGCGGGATGTGCACCCGACTCGCCGGAAGGGCAGGCGCTGGCACGGGAGTGGTATGGCCTGTTCCGCTCGTTTGCGGGAGACGATCCGGCAACGCAACGCAAGATTCGCCAGGCGCTGGAGAACGAGCCGGCGCTGCAGGTGGGCGGGATGGTGGATGCGCGCATGCGCGGGTTTATCCGGGCGGGGCTGGAGTCCTTGCGGGCAAGTTAGCAGCTGTAACGAGGTCAAAAAAAAGCAGAGCCGCAGCTCTGCTTTTTCATTTCCTGGCTCTGCTTACTGCTTCAGCAACGGCCCCAGGTATTTGCCGGTGACGCTGGCTGGATTCTTCGCCACCTGTTCCGGCGTGCCCGTCGCGACGATCTTGCCGCCGCCGGCGCCACCTTCCGGACCCAAATCGACGATCCAGTCCGCCGTCTTGATCACGTCGAGGTTGTGCTCGATGATCGCCAGCGTATTGCCCTGGTCGCGCAGGCGGTGGATCACTTTCAGCAGCAAGTCGATGTCGGCAAAGTGCAGGCCCGTGGTCGGCTCGTCCAGGATGTACAGGGTACGTCCCGTATCGCGCTTGGACAACTCCAGCGACAGTTTTACGCGCTGCGCCTCGCCACCGGACAAGGTCGTGGCGCTCTGCCCCAGCTTGATGTAGCCGAGGCCGACATCGAGCAGGGTCTGGAGTTTACGGGCAATCACCGGCACCGGCTTGAAGAACTCGTGCGCGTCTTCGACCGTCATCTCCAGCACTTCGGTGATGCTCTTGCCCTTGTAGTGCACTTCGAGCGTTTCGCGGTTGTAGCGCTTGCCGTGGCAGACGTCGCAAGGCACGTACACGTCCGGCAGGAAGTGCATCTCGACCTTGATGACGCCATCGCCCTGGCAGGCTTCGCAGCGGCCGCCCTTCACGTTGAACGAGAAGCGTCCGGCCGAGTAGCCGCGTTCCTTGGCCGTCGGCACCGTCGCGAACAGGTCGCGGATCGGGGTGAACACGCCGGTATAGGTGGCCGGGTTCGAGCGCGGGGTGCGGCCGATCGGTGCCTGGTCGACGGAAATGACCTTGTCGAAGTGTTCTAATCCAAAAATCGCGTCGTGCGGCGCCGGTTCCGTCTGCGCGCCGTACAGGTGGCGCGACAGGGCCGGATACAGCGTGTCGTTGATCAGCGTCGATTTGCCCGAACCGGACACGCCCGTCACGCAGGTCATCAGGCCGACCGGCAGCGTCAGGGTTTCGCCTTTGAGGTTGTTGCCGGTCGCATTCGTGATCACCAGCTGGCGCTCCGGATTGGCCGGGGTACGCTTTTTCGGCACGGCGATCTTGCGGCGGCCGTCCAGGTACTGGGCCGTCACCGAATGCTCGTTCCGCATGATCTCTTCGAGCGTACCCTCGGCGATGATCCGGCCGCCGTGCACGCCCGCCCCGGGACCCATGTCGACGATGTAGTCGGCGGTACGGATCGCATCTTCGTCGTGCTCGACCACGAGCACGCTGTTGCCGATGTCGCGCAGGTGTTTCAGGGTCGCGATCAGGCGGTCGTTGTCGCGCTGGTGCAGGCCGATCGACGGCTCGTCGAGCACGTACATGACGCCGGTCAGGCCGGAACCGATCTGCGAGGCCAGGCGAATGCGCTGGGCTTCGCCGCCCGAGAGGGTATCGGCACTGCGGTCGAGCGACAGGTAATCGAGGCCGACATTGTTCAGGAACTTCAGGCGCGCCGTGATTTCCTTGATGACGCGCTCGGCGATGTCCTTCTTGGCGCCGGTCAGGACCAGCGTTTCGAAGAACTCCAGCGTTTCGCGCAGCGGACGGTCCGACACCTCATAGATCGCGCGCTGCTGGGCGCCCTGGCCGATCTTGACGAAACGTGCTTCCGTGCGCAGGCGCGCGCCGTCGCAGGCCGGGCATTTCTTTTCGTTGATGAATTTGGCAAGTTCTTCCTTCACCGCCATCGAATCGGTTTCGCGATAACGGCGCTGCAGGTTGTTCACCACGCCTTCGAAGGTGTGCTCGCGGATCACGGTGCGGCCGCGCTCGTTCACATAGGTGAACGGAATCGCGGTCTTGCCGGAACCGAACAGGACCGCGTCCTGCGCCGTCTTCGGCAGTTTGTCGTAGGGCGTGTCGAGGTCGAATTCGTAATAGGCCGCCAGGTTCGACAGCATCTGGAAATAGAACTGGTTGCGGCGGTCCCAGCCTTTCACTGCACCCGAGGCCAGCGACAGGTTGGGGAAGGCGACGATGCGCTTCGGATCGAAGAACTCGATGTGGCCCAGGCCGTCGCACTGCGAGCAGGCGCCCATCGGGTTGTTGAACGAGAACAGGCGCGGCTCGAGTTCCTGCAGCGAATAGCCGCAGACATTGCACGCGAACTTGTTGGAGAACACGGTCGACTGCTCGGTGTCCATCTCGTAGGCGACGGCGCGGCCGTCGGCCAGGCGCAGCGCGGTCTCGAAGCTCTCGGCCAGGCGCTGCTTGATTTCCGGGTTCACCTTCACGCGGTCAATGACGACGTCGATCGAGTGCTTTTCGGTTTTTTTCAGCTTCGGCAGCTCGTCGATCTCGTAGATCTTGGCCGGGTTGACGCCGCTCTGGATGCGGAAACGCACGAAGCCTTGCGCCTGCATGCCCGCGAACAGATCGCTGTGCTCGCCCTTGCGGCCGGCCACGACCGGCGCCAGGATCATCAGCTTGGTGCCTTCCGGCATGGCCAGCACGGAATCGACCATCTGCGACACGGTCTGCGCCGCCAGCGGCTCGTGCGGGTGGTCCGGGCAATACGGGGTGCCCACGCGTGCGTACAGCAGGCGCAGGTAGTCGTGGATTTCGGTGACGGTACCGACGGTGGAACGCGGATTGTGCGAAGTCGCCTTCTGCTCGATGGAAATCGCCGGCGACAGGCCCTCGATCAGGTCGACATCCGGCTTTTCCATCAACTGCAGGAACTGGCGCGCGTAGGCCGACAGCGACTCGACATAGCGGCGCTGGCCTTCGGCATACAGGGTGTCGAAAGCGAGGGAAGACTTGCCCGAACCCGACAGGCCCGTGATGACGATCAGCTTGTTGCGGGGCAGGTCAAGGTTGATGTTCTTCAGGTTGTGCGTACGGGCACCGCGGATTCGAATTTCTTCCATTAAGTTTTGGCAGGCTTTCAATAAGTTGTGCGGACCGCGCAAGACGCCTTGATGAGCGGCGTTGTCGCGACCGGCGGGCCAGTCTGGGGAATCTGTTAGTTTAACGCTTTTTCGCACTGGCTGTACATGCATCCAGTACTATTCGGGTAGCATGTGTACCAGCGATGCCAGCCTGGCATGCCCATGCGACATGCCGGGCGCAGGCTGGAACGAACCGGTCTGGCCTATGTGGGCCGATCGGCGTGCGCTTCAATGACAAACTGTTCAGGAACTGAAAATAATTCTAGGGGGACGCAGCGTAGCGTGGCGTTCGGTAGCCAGGCGGCATGTCCCTTTGTGCATGGATCAGGTCGCAAAAGAAGCTTGGCTGGACCATGCGCGCGGCATAAAAATGCTTGATTCAACGCAAAAAATCCACTTTAAGAAGTGGGCGGCTGGCCTCATAATAGCGTGCTGAAACACCCGGAGCGTCTAACAAAACCTTCATGGCTGCATGAACGTTCTGTTAGGCGCTCCCCGTTCCCTGGCGCTTAGTCAAGTTGCAGAGCCAGGGCTCACATCATCCTGAAGGAGTCTTACCATGGCATCAGTCAACAAAGTCATCATCGTCGGCAACCTCGGCCGCGATCCGGAAATCCGCTACATGCCGAGCGGCGACGCCATCGCGAACATCGCGGTCGCTACCTCGTTCAAGTCGAAGGACAAGAACACCGGCGAGCAGAAAGAGCTGACCGAATGGCACCGCATCTCCTTCTTCGGCCGTCTCGCTGAAATCGTCGGCCAGTACCTCAAAAAAGGTTCGTCGGTCTACGTCGAAGGCCGCCTGCAGACCCGCAAGTACACGGATAAAGACGGCATCGAGCGTTACGCTACCGACATCATCGCCGAGAACATGCAGATGCTGGGCGGCCGCCAGGGCATGGGCGGCGGCAACGACATGGGCATGGACGACGGCGGCGGCTACGACGCGCCGCCACAGCGTTCTGCCCCGCGCCAGGCCCCGCCGGCCCCGGCAGCCCGTCCGCAGCCACAGCGTCCGGCACCGAACTTCTCGGACATGGACGACGACATTCCGTTCTGATCGGATTGCGCATCGCCTGAACAAAAACGAAGCCTGCGGGCTTCGTTTTTTTTTCGCCTGTGCCTGCGGGCGTGCGGCGTTTGCGGAAGGTGCCCGCCTGCGCCCGCCTGTCAGCGCGCTAACTGGCCGACCCGACGAGCGTATCGCGCCGCAAGCGCAGCGGCGCATGCGGCGTGCGGATGCCCGACGCCATGCCCCAGGCCGTCGCCCAGCGCAGCGCCTTGTCGGTTGCCGGGCCGAAAGGCCTGGCAGCGGCAGCACGGGCAAGTGCCAGCGACATGCGCTTCATCGCGTACAGCTTTCGTGGGGAGGCCTTCTTCAACATGAGGCCAGCTTACTGCGCGCGGCCGTCCCTCACCGTGCCCTGCCTAACCCTCATCGATGCTCTATCCGATGCGCATAGCCATGTTCCCTGCCGCAGCCCTCAGGCGTCCACCACCATCTCGAAGCCGCCGATCATCATGCGCTTGCCGTCGAAGGGTATGTTTTCGGGTTTCATGAACTCGGCCATGCGCGGGTCGTCCATGACTTTCGCGTTGACCTCATCGCGCCTGGCGCGCGAGGGATAGACGATCCAGGAAAAGACCACGAGTTCGCCATCGCGCAAATCGACGCTCTGCGGGAACGAGGTCAGCTTGCCCGGCTTGACGTCGTCGGCGACGCACTCGCGGAACTCCTGGGCGCCGAACTCGCGCCAGATCGCGGCGCAGCGTCTGGACATGTCCAGGTAGGCGTCGAGCTTGTCTTTCGGAACGGAACCACGAAACCATCGACATAGGCCATGACGTTCTCCTTTTATAAGGGTGTTCGTCAGACCTCATCGGCCGCGATCCATTCCGTGATGCCCTTTGTGGCGCCACAAAGGGCGTGATGCCCTTTGTGGAAGCGTTGCGCTCAGCCCAGTGCCGCCTCGATCGCCGCCACCAGCGCCGGATCGTCCGGTTTCACGTCCGGCGCGAAGCGGGCCAGCACCTGGCCGTCGCGGCCGACGAGGAATTTCTCGAAGTTCCACATGATGTCGGTTGGATTCTTCGGGCTCAGGCCGTGCTGGGCCAGTTTGGCGCCGAAAGTACTTCCTTCCGCCTGGCGTGCCTGCGGCTGGGCCGCAACGAGTTCCTGGTAGAGCGGGTGGCGTGCCTCGCGGTTCACCTCCACCTTTTCGAACATCGGGAAGCGTACGCCGTAGTTGCGCTGGCAAAAGTCTGCAATCTCGGCCTCGGAGCCCGGTTCCTGGGCGCCGAAATCGTTGCACGGAAAGCCGAGCACGACCAGGCCGCGTTCCTCGTAGCCCTCGAACAATTTTTCCAGGCCGGCGTACTGCGGCGTCAGGCCGCATTGCGATGCAACGTTGACAATCAACATGACCTTGCCGCGGTAGTCGCCCAGGGTCGCCGGCTGGCCTTCGAGGCGGCGCAGCGGGATGTCGAACAAAGTGGTGCTCATGTGGTCGGTCCTCATTATGCAGAACGCCTATCCTACCGCGTGATGGAAAACCGTGCCGGCGGCGCCACGCCCGGCCCTGAAGCTGCTTGACGGCAGCGCACGCGGCATCTTATAAGCCTCCGTGTGAAACAGGACGCCAGCACATCGCCGCAGCAGGAAGACAAAAAAGCCGCACAGGGCGCCGCACGTGCACGCCGCTACGCGCGCCTGCTTGACGGCCTGCGCGGTTTTTGGCGCGCGAGCGCGCCGCGGCCCAGGACAGGCTGGTCGAGGCCTGGCGCCAGCCGCTGGCCGACCGCCTGGCGAAGGGCGCGTCGCAACGCTTCCTGCGCCTGGAAGCGGGTCCGGTGAGTGGCACCGTGTGGGCCTATCCCGATGAGGGCGAATCGCGCTTTCGCGAAGGCGACTTGGTGTGCCTGCACGGCGGCTCACCGCTGGTGGACATGCTGGCGCGCGAAGCGGCTTTCGAGATGGAAGAGGAGGGCCGCTGGCTGCTGCGGCTGCGCCATGCCGGCAGCGTGCTGAAAGCGGTCGGCGAACAATCCTGCTATGCCGACCCGGACGATTATGACCTGTCGCGCTATTACGACGAGGTGCTGGACGATATCGGCGAAACCCTCCCGCCCTCGCGCGCACACCGCCACCTCATGCCTCTGCTTGATGGGCGCATCAACAGTGCATTCGACCCGCGCGACTTCGAGGAAGCGGAAAGCATCGCGCTGGCGGAGGGCCTGAACGCGGCCCAGGCCGAGGCGGTCGGCAAGATCGCCGCGGCCGAGCAGGTCGCCTGCGTGCAGGGCCCGCCCGGCACCGGCAAGACCCGGGTACTGGCGCTGGCCGTACGCCTGCTGGCCGCGCGCGGCGAGCGGGTGCTGGTCACCTCGCACACCCACATGGCAATCAACAACGCGCTGAACAAGATCGCCGCCCCGGGCGTACCGACGGCGAAAATCGGCCGCGAGACCCGGGGCACGGCGCTGGAACCCGGCGTGACCAGCGTCGACAGCTTCGCCGCCTGGCATGGCCGGCCGATGGATGGCGGCTACGTGGTCGGCGCCACGCCCTTCGCCACCTGCGGCTACCGCCTGGAGAATTGCGAGTTCGACACCGTCGTGTTCGACGAAGCGAGCCAGGTGACGCTGCCGCTGGCGCTGATGGCGATGCGGCGCGGCGCACGCTTTGTCTTCATCGGCGACCAGAAGCAGCTGCCGCCGGTGCTGCTGGCGCGCTCGATCCTGGACGATATTCCCGGCTCGATCTTCGCCAAGCTCACCCTGCACAACGTCGACAGCGTGATGCTGACCGATACCTATCGCCTGAACCGCGAATTGACGGCCTGGCCGAGCGCCTCCTTCTATGGTGGGCGCCTGCGCGCGGCCGGTCCGAACCGCGAACGCAAGCTGGCCTTGCACCCGCGCAGCGACGGCGACCCGTACGACGCGGTGCTGCGCGATCCGGCCAGCCTGGTGTTCATCCCGACGCTCGACGACGCAGCGCGCAGCCGCAACCCGCTTGATGCGCAACTGGTCGCCGGCCTGTGCGCGGCCGCCCTGGAGGGTGGCTTGCAGCCGCACGAGATCGGCATCGTCACGCCCTTCCGTGCGCACGGCCGCACGTTGCGCAACGCCCTTGTCGAGCAGTTCGGCTGGCACACGGCGCGCGCGATCGTGGCCGACACCGTCGAGCGCATGCAGGGCCAGGAACGCGAATTGATCATCCTGTCGCTGGCGACGGGCAGCCTGCGCTTCCTGGCGGCGATCGCCGGGTTCTTTTTCCAGCCGGAGCGCCTGAACGTGTCGGTCACGCGCGCGATGACGAAACTGGTGATCGTCGGTCCCGAGCTGCCGCCGGATTTCGTCGCGGTCGACGAGCACCTGGCGCGCCACCTCGCGCTGTATCGCGGGCTGCTCAAGCAAGCGCGCCACATCGGCATCTAGCGATGGCCCTTTTCATTCCGGAATGGACCCGCGCCAGCGGGCGCCAGTTGCAGATCAAGCGTGTATTGAACGGGCTGGACGACGCGACCAGCGTGCGCAAGGTGCTGCGCGAGGGCAGCGCCGCGCCCGAGCTGTTTATCGAGCACCTTGAGCGCGGCTGGCTGGCGCTGGCTACTGTGGACACTCCCTTCGACGCGCTCGACGCCGGCCAGCTGTTCGCCCCGGAAGCCCGTGCGGCTTTCGACGCCCAGCTGGCCGCCTGGCGCGCCGCCTTGCCCGCCGGCTTGCCGCAGCTGGTGATCCTGTGGGCCTGCAGCGAAGACGACACCATGCTGCTGGCGCGCCAGCTGGGCGACCTGCCCGGGCTGCGCCTGCTGTCACGCGAACGTTTTATTGAACGCGGCGCGCCGGGGCTGGCGGCGCTGCAGCGGCCACTCGACCCGCAAGACGAGGACGCCTTGCGCACGCGCCTGTTCCCCGAGTCGGCGCTGCCGCTGGTGCCGGTGGCGCGGCGCCGCTTCCGGCGCGACAACCTGGCCAGCCTGGGCGGGCTGTTCCTCGATCCGCAGCAGGAATGGGCAAGCAAACTCGACCTGGAGCTTCCGCAAGAGCAGGCGCAGGCGGCAAGCGATTTGCACGTGCGCCGGTGAACGGCGTCGCCGGTTCCGGCAAGACCCTGATTGCACTCAGCCGGGCCTTGCTGCTGGCCGAGATGCGCCCGCACGAGCGCATCCTGGTCCTGATCCACAACACGCCGATCGTGGCGGATGTGCGCGAGCGCCTGCACCGCAGCCGTGGCGGCTTGCCCGCCAACCTCGAGATCGCGACCTATTCCGCCTGGGTGCACCGCCAGTGGCGCCGCCTGTACCGCGCGCCGCTGCAGATGCCGGGCGATCCGCAGCATCTACCCGGCCTGGTGCGCAGCTTGCGCGTGCGCTGGCCCGAACTGAAATTGAGTGAAGCCCAACTGATCGAGGAGTTCGACTTCCTCAACGAGTTGCTCGTCGCCAGCGAAGCCGAGTACATGGACACCAGCCGCGCCGGCCGCGGGTTTTCGCTGCGGGCGAAGGAGCGCGCCGAGGTCTGGCAGCTGTTCGCGGCGGTCACCGGCGCGCTGCGCGCCGACGGCTTGCGCATGTGGAGCGCGGTTGCCACCGAGGTGTGCCGCGCCGGCTCGCATGCGGCGCTCGAGCGCTATGCCCATATCCTGGTCGACGAGGCGCAGTTCTTCGCGCCCTCCTGGTTCCACACGGTGAAACTGGCGCTGGCGCCAGGCGGGCGCCTGTTCCTCTGCGCCGATCCGAACCAGGGCTTCATGAAAAGCCGCCTCAGCTGGCGCAACGCCGGGCTGGACGTGAGTGGGCGCACCAAGAAGCTGCTGCGTTCCTACCGCACCACCCAGGCCATCCTGCACACGGCGGGGACCTTGCTGGCGCGCGCGGTACAAGCCGACCCGGAACATTACCTGGAGCCGGATTTTACGGACATGGAGGAGGGCGCCGCGCCGATCCTGCTGCGCGTGGACAGCCCGCAGGACGCGGTCGACCGCGCCGTCAACGAGATCGTCAGCCTGGCGCAGACCCACGGCTTGCCGCTGTCGGCCTTCCTCGTCATCTATGGCGGCGACACGCCGAAGCACCTGCTGTACAAACGGCTGTGCCGTGCGCTCGGGGTGGAGCGGATCTGGTGGCTGAACAAGGACAAGAAGCAGCCGCCTGGCGGCTATGGTCCCGATTACCTGCGCCTGGCGAACCTGGAGACGGCGACGGGCCTGGAAGGTGGCGCCGTATTCCTGCTGGGGATGGAGAGTCTGCTGGCCGGAGGAGGGGAGAGCGAAAGCGATGCGCGCAAACTCTATATGGCGATGACGCGCGCCAGCCACCGCCTGGTGGTGCTCAGCACGGAAGAGCTGCCGCTCGAATCGCGCGCGCTCTTCCGGGTTGGGGATTAGCGCCCGGCGGCGGCGTTGTCGAGCTCGGTCAGCTGCTCCATGCGGCGTGCGGTCAGCATGGCGCGCCAGGTGGCACCCGGTACCTGCGGATGGCGAATCGAGCCGAACAGTTCGAAGGCGTCGCGGTAGGCCAGCCAGGCACGATGGGTCTTCTCGACGCCGGTCTTGCGGATGCTGCCGAGGTAGGAATTGCCGGCCGGCCGGGTCAGCATGAACTGGCGGTAGGTCGCGTTCATCTTCTCGTCCAGACTGGCGAACTCGGCTTCCGAAAAACGCTGCAGCTTGCCGGCCTCGGCAGCCAGGACGTCGGCGGCGAACATGTCCAGTTCGGCGGCCTGGGCGTCGAGCTGCAGCGAGCGGGTGGCACCGCTGCTGCTGTCGGTCTCGTAGTCGACCCGGTGCTGGGCGAAATAATGCACGGCCTTGGTCGCCATCTCCAGGCCCAGCTGCTCCTTGGCGTTCCAGTTGCGGCTGAGGGCGGCCAGCTGGGCGCCGCGCGACTTGTCGCGCTGGCGCTCGCGCATGGCGGCGCAGTGTCCGCGGCTGTCGGCGCTGGCGACGTCGTCGCAGACGTCGAGCGGGGCGCCGTCTTCTCCGCTGGCGCGCCGCCGCAGGTGCTGCACCCGGCTCTTCATCTCGTCGACCGGACTCTGGATGCTGCAGGCGTATTTCAAGGCCAGGTCGAAGCGCGGCGTCATGGCCACGCCGTTGGCATACAACATCATCAAGACCCCATTCGCATTGGTGCGGGCCGCGCAGGCATGTACGCGTTCCCAGTCGGCCTTGCCGGGTTCAGGCATGTTCAGCGTGTCGTAATAGAGAGAAGCGGCATCGCAACGCTTGCCGTCGGCTTGCCCCCTTGGTGCATGTTCGCGCGGCATGCTCAGCGCACGCACGCGCATGCACTGGCGGTACCAGTCGGCACCCCGCATGACTTCCGGCGGCGCGCCATAGACGTTGGGATAGGGCGCCGCCAGGGCCGGATCGGCCAGCAGGCTTGCCAGGACGCTGACCAGCAGCGGCAAACGGTACGCACGGGACATCGCGCTCTCCTCGAAAAAGTTTCCGTGTGGAAGCTTTAACGCTACCGCGTGCATGGATTGAGGATGGTGACATTACGCAATGGCGCGGGTTTGCTGACCTGGCACAAGGTTATTGCCGCGTTCGCCAAGTACATGCGCGATGCGAACTGCTCTTTCCTTCCGCCTTGTGAAATATTTTGGTGCTCTGCAATAAGAAAACCTTCCCGGCTTAACTGTTATTCGGTTTTCTTATTACCGTTATATGGCGTTGAATTGCACAGCGTGCGGGGCTATTGGCAAGGCCTGGCAACAGTCTTTTACACTCAAACGCACAAAAATGGATCGTCTGCATTCAATAGTTTTAACAGGTGGTGATGCCCTGTTAATTGTTAATTCCTTGAGTGTGAACGTGACGCAACGCGTATAAATTTTTTCCGCATGGAAAATGAAAAACCGCGTCAGACCCCGTAAAATTGCCTCCCATCAGCTTCCTGACGCCAACTTTTTTTCGGTTGGCGTTTGTTTTTTCTGCCCCAGTTAGCAGTCAGTTACGAACGGCAGAGCAGCAAAAAATAATTTCTTCCGGTTAGAAACTTTTCTGACGAGAACGAACTCTTAAGAAACATCTGCCGCACAAGCACTTACAAATAATTTCATACCAAATGCAAACTTCTGTTCCAGCCGTTTCCGCTCCGACCACCGCCACTGCCGCCGTATCGCGCCGCAGCAAAGTTGTCGCACAAGTTCAGCAACTGTCGCTGCCGGTGATGTTCGCCGTGTTCGGCGTGATCATGGGTTCGTGGGCCGGCCGCATCCCGGCCATGGCGTCGCGTCTGAATATTTCGCACGCATCGCTGTCGATGGTGCTGCTGTGCGGCGGTGTCGGCGCACTGCTGTCCTTCCCGGTCTCGTCCTTCCTGATGGGCAAGTTTGGCGCCCGTAAATCGCTGCTGATGTCGGGCCTGGCCCTGCTGGCCGTGCTGGTGGCAATTGGTATCGCCCCGACCGTAGAGACCCTGATGGGTGCGGTGCTGATGCTGGGCGTTACCGCCAGCACCTATGACGTCGCCATGAACTCGGCCGCGAGCAAGCGCGAAAAAGCCACTGGCAAGTCGGAAATGTCGATGCTGCACGGCCTGGCCTGCGCCGGCGGCCTGGCGGGCGCGACCCTGGGCAGCCTGATGGCCGGCCTGAAAGTCGCTCCGGCGATTCACTTCATGATGGTTGCCGGTCCGATGGCCGCGATCCTGTTCGGTGCCTACCAGGTGCTCGATATCAGCGACGACATCGAAAAGGTCGAAAAGAAGAAGTTCGCCCTGCCGCGCGGTCCGCTGGCACTGCTGGGTCTGCTGGGTTTCCTGGGCTCGATGTCGGAAGGCAGCATCGCCGACTGGAGCGGCGTGTTCCTGAAAGAACACTTCAAGGCCACCGACGGCCTGGCGCCGCTGGCCCTGTCGTGCTTCTCGGTGATGATGCTGGTCTCGCGCCTGGTTGGCGACAAGCTGAAGGCCCGCTTTGGTGCCCAGCGCCTGATCGCCACCGGTGCTCTGGTCTCGGCTGCCGGCCTGTTCTTCGCCGTACTGGCACCGAATGCGCACTTCGCACTGGGCGGTTTCGCTGTCGCCGGCCTCGGCCTGTCGCTGCTGTTCCCGTTCGTGTTCAGCGCCGCCGGTGCCCAGGGCCCGGTCGCCCTGGCCGGCGTGGCCAGCATGGCCTACAGCGGCACCCTGATGGGCCCGCCAGTCATCGGCGCCATCGCCCAGCACGTGGGCATGCAGATGGCCATTGGTTATGTCGGCGTGCTGTCGCTGGTGATCGCTTTCGTGGCCAGCCGTACCCGCCTGTTGAAATAAGCTGCTTCGCGAGCGTCCCGCAGCACCTGTGACGCTCTCCCCGCCTTCAGCGCCGGATCACGTATCCGGCGTTGCCTCTTTCAGCCACTGCCGTGGCGACCTTCCCACCAGTCCGGTGAACGCCCGCGTGAACGCGGGCGCACTCGTATAACCGGCTTCGCTGCTGACCACCTTGACCGGCATGCCCTGGCGCAGCAGCTCCTGCGCCAGGCCGATGCGCCAGCGCGTCAGGTATTCGCCCGGCGGCATCCCCACCACGTTGCGGAAGTGTTCGGTAAAGCGGGCACGCGACATGCAGGCTTCGCGGGCCAGGGTTTCGAGTTGCCAGGGTTCGTTCGGGCGGGCATGGATCGCGCCCAGCGCCAGCGCCAGCTGGCGGTCCGCCAGGCCGGCCAGCAGGCCGATCGACAGCTGGCCGTGCTCGAATTCGTGGCGCAGCACCTGGATCATCAGCACGTCGCACAGGCGGTCGAGGATGACCTCGCGCCCCTGGCTGTTGGCGGAGGCTTCGGCGAACAGCAGTTCCAGCGTGTGGTGCAGGGCCGGCATGCCTGCCAGCGGCACGTGCAGGCGTTCCGGCAAGGCGCGCGCGAGCGGATTGTCGCCGCCGTCGGCAAAGCTGATGTCGGCGCACAGCAGGCCGGCGCTGGCGCCATCGGCCACTTCCAGCGAGTGCGCACTGCCGCGCGGGTAGAACACCATGGCGGGTGTGTCCACACGGAGGGGCGGCAAGCCATCCTGGCGGAAGATCACCGGGCCGCTGCGCACCAGGTGCAGCTGCCCGGACGCCGGGTTCTCCGCAAAGGTGTTGGCGTCGCAGAAGACGCCATTGAAGAACACCCGGGCATGAAACGAATAGCGGCCGACCAGCGACGAAATCTTGTCCATAAGCTCCATTCAGACTATTGGCAGCCTATTCTGGACGATCCGCTATCCTTTGCAAAGTGATAAAGCGAAATCAGCGTTTGTCGTGAAGGGCAGGCACGTCACCCATCCGGCCACAGCCTGCGGTGCAGGTCGGCCAGTTGTTCCGGCGGCAGGCGCGGCACGCGTTGCGCGCTCAGGAGCCCGTTCTGCTCGTGCTCGACGTCGGTCAGCTGGGTGTAGCACAGGCCGGCAAGGAAGGGCAGCGAGGCCAGCCCTTCCATCAAGGTGCGGTAGCGCTGCGCCAGTTCGTCCTCGTTGCGCACGTTGCCGTACTGGTCGTACAGGCGGTCGCGCCGCCGTTCCGGCCCCTCGGGCACCAGCAGGTAGCCGCCGACCTCGGAAAACACGATCGGCTGGCCGCGGTACTGTGTCCCCTCGAGGAACAGCCTGCGGCCCTTGACCCAGGTGGCGTCCGGCGGCAGTCCGGTCTGCAGGGTGCCTGCGTAGCGTTCCAGCAGTTTCTCGACCGGGTGAGAGTAATCGTGGATGGTGCAGATGTCGGTCACGTCGGTATGCTGCCAGCCGTCGTTGTCGATCACGGGCCGCGTCGTATCGACCAGGCGCGTGCGCGCCACCATCCGTTCCAGGAAATCGTGCTGGTGCGGATGGCGCACCAGTTCCGGAAAGCCGAAGCTTTCCACCACCGGCACCCAGGCGACGATCGACGGGTGATTCGCGTCGCGCATGACGGCGCGCAGCCATTCGGCCTCGAGATGCTCTTCGGAGGCCTCGGACCACGAGCGCGCATTCGGCATTTCTTCCCACACCATCAGGCCGAGCCGGTCGCACCAGTAGAGCCAGCGCTCGTGCTCGATCTTCTGGTGCTTGCGCACGCCGTTGAAACCGAAGCGTTTGGCCCAGGCGACGTCTTCGCGCAGGGCGTCGTCCGAGGGAGCGGCCAGCAGCGTGTCCGGCCAGTAGCCCTGGTCGAGCGCCATCAGCAGGAAGCAGCGCTTGCCGTTCAGGTGGAATTGTCCGTCCTTGAGTTCGATCGAGCGCAGGCCGGCATAGGATTCCACCGTGTCGACCAGCTCGCCACGGCGCAGCAGGCGCACGCGCAATCCGTACAGGTGGGGGCTCGCCGGCGACCAGGCCTTCGGATCGGGAATCTGCAGGCGCAGCTCCAGGCTGGCGCCGTTGCTGGTACTGCGCGTGCCGGTCACCAGGCGGGCGCAGTCGGGGCTTTCCAGCACGTCGAGCTCGGCTTCCCATTCGCCCGCCGGGCCGTGGACCTGCACCGCCAGCGCCAGCCTGCCGTCGGGATGCGCCTCGAGCACGCGCAGGTGGTCGATGCGCAGCGGCGCGACCGGCTCGAGCCAGACGTTCTGCCAGATCCCGCTGGTGCAGTAATAGTAGATCCGCACCGGGGTGCCGGATGCCGACTGCTTGCCGCGCGGTTGATAGGGGTCCTGGCGGTCCTCGACGCGCAGCGTCACGCGGTTGCTGCCGGGGCGCAGGTGGGGCGCGATATCGAAGGAGAAGGGCACGTGGCCGCCGCGGTTGCGTCCGGCGACACGGCCGTTCACCCAGACGTCGGCGCGGTAGTCGACCGCGCCGAAATGGAGCAGCAGGGCGCCGCTGTCCCAGTCCTCGGGTAATGCGAAACCGCGGCTGTACCACATGATTTCGTGGATCTCGCGGCTGCCGATGCCGGAGGCCTGCGACTGGTAGGGGAAGGGAACCAGGATGCGCTCGGGCAGCGTGCGGCCGTCGAACCAGCGCTGTGCCAATCCGTGGTCGCCATCGTCGAAAGCGAATTCCCACCAGCCGTCGAGGCTGGACCATTCCTGGCGCACCATCTGCGGTCGCGGATAGGGCGCGCTGGGGCTGTCGTTGCTGCGCATGATATGGGTGAAACCGTGGTGGGGAAACCGGGACTGCCTGGATTTGCGCTTGAATAAAGTACACCTGAAAGCGGTCGAACTTACAAGCCCCCCGTGGCCTCCAACATGCGCTCACATCCCACTCATCAACCGGTATGGAACGATAGCTCACGGCGGAGGCAACGATGGTCCAAGGTCTCGATGCACGCGCGATTACCCAGTATCACGATGCTGTCCTGGGCCTGCCGGCACACGCCGACGCGCCTTCCGTCGACGCCGCCGGCGCCTGGCCGGCAATCGCCGCGAACCACCAATTTAATGGTTTGCTGTGGCGTGAAGAAGACAAAGCGCGCCGGCAGGATGTACCCGCCACCGAGATCGCGGCCGGCAAACGCCGCATCGACAGCTACAACCAGCAGCGCAACGACGCCGTCGAAGCCATCGACGAAGCGATCCTCGCCGCGCTGGAGGGGGTCACGCCCATACCCGACGCACGCCTGTCGAGCGAGACCGCCGGTGCCATGATCGACCGCCTGTCCATCCTCGCGCTCAAGATCCACCACATGCGCGAACAGACGGTGCGCCTCGATGCCGGCACCACCCATGTCGATGCCTGTACGGCCAGGCTGGGGCGCCTCGTCACGCAGCGCGCCGACCTGGCCGGCTGCCTCGACCGCCTGCTGCGCGAGGCACAGGAAGGCCGGGCCTACTTCAAGGTTTATCGACAATACAAGATGTACAACGATCCGGCCCTGAATCCCCTACCTGTACGGGCAAGCCCAGCGTCCACCGATGCCGCCGGCGGCGGGCCGGAGCGTGCCGTGACGGCGGACGTCGATGTGCTGGTACCCACCTGCGGCCGCCCGACCGCGCTGGCGGTCACGCTCACGGCCCTGGCCGCGCAGACCGGCCCGACGATGCGCATCGTCGTCTCCGACCAGTCCGAAGGCGCGGCAGCCTGCGAGCAGCCCCGAGGTGCGCGCCGTGCTGCGCTACCTGCGTGCGCGCGGCATCGCGGTCGACACCTTGCGCCACCTGCCGCGCCGCGGCATGGCCGAGCAGCGCGCCTTCCTGCTGGCGCAGGCCAGTGCACCGGCCTGCCTGTTTCTCGACGACGACGTCATCGTCGAACCCGGCCTGCTGGCGCGCCTGCACACTGCGCTGCGCGCGCAAGGCTGCGGCTTTGTCGGCAGCGCCGTGCACGGCTTGAGCTACCTGGGGCAGCTGCGGCCCGAGCAGGAATCCATCGAATTCTGGGACGGGCCGGTCGTACCCGAAACGGTGCGTCCCGGCACGGCCGCCTGGGCGCGCCATCACCTGCACAGCGCGGCGAACCTGTTCCATGTGCAGTCGCGCCTGGCGCAGCGGAGCGGGCCGCGCCTGTACCGGGTTGCCTGGATCGGCGGTTGCGTCCTGTTCGATGCGGCCAAGCTGCGCGACTGCGGCGGCTTCGATTTCTGGCAGGCGCTGCCGGCCGAACATTGCGGCGAAGACGTGCTGGCGCAACTGCGCGTCATGGAGCGCTACGGCGGCTGCGGCATCTTGCCGTCGGGGGCGTATCACATGGAGCTGCCTACTACCGTCACGATGCGCGAGGTCGATGCGCCGCACGTCCTGCTGGGGCTGCCGCCTGGCGGGAGCGGCACGCAAACCGGCACGCGAAGCGATACGGAGCTCGACACGCAAATCGACAGGCGGGTCGATGGACGAGTCGATACGCAAATCGATACGCAAACTGGCACGCGAAGCGGTACGACGATTGATACGCAAGTCGATATTCAAGTCGATACGCAATTCGATATGCAAGTCGATACGCAATTCACTACGCCGGTGGGCGCGGTGGTGCGATGAGCCCGGCGCACCCGTTGTGTGCCCGCCTCCGCCTTCCAGGCAGCGCAAGCTGCGCGGTGTCGTTGCCGCCTGCCCGCGCCGTCCATCTTGAGTGCTTCATCCTGCCGATGGCATGGCGGCCGACGGAGGAGACATGATGGCGCCAGGGCGCACCGGCAAGCTCGTCGGGGTGCGCAAGATCGCCGTACTGCGGCCCAATGCCGTGGGCGATTTCGTGTTCGCGCTGCCTGCCCTGCACGCGCTCAAGCAAACTTATCCAGAAGCTGAGCTGATACTGCTGGGCTTGCCCTGGCATGGCGCCTTCCTGGCGCATCGCCCGGGGCCAGTGGACCGGGTACTGGTGGTGCCGCCGATGGCCGGCATCGGCCTGGCGCCGGACGCTCCCGACGACGGTGCCCGCCATGCATTTGTCGAGGCCATGCGCGCTGAAGACTTCGACCTCGCCTGCCAGATGTACGGTGGCGGCCGTTACGCCAATCCGCTGGTGAGGGCATTCGGCGCGCGGGTGACGATCGGTGCCCGCGCCGAGGACGCTGAGCCGCTGGACCGCTGGGTGCGCTACACGGAACCGACCAATCGGCGCCTGGCCCTGCTCGATATCGCTGCATTGGCGGGAGCCGGTGGGCTGGTGATGGGTCAGGAGCTGGCGGTGACGCAGGAAGACCGGCATGCGGCGGCATGCGTGCTGGAAGGGATGCCGGCGATGCCTGTCGGCGCTGCTCCCGGGCGCGCGATCGATGCAGTCGCCGGCGCAGCTCCCGGCTCGATTGACGGCCCGATTTCCGGCTCACTTTCGGCATGGGTTCTGGCCCAAGGCCTGGGACAACGCGTGGCGAGGCTGGTCGCCCGGGGCCTGGTTCGCTTCACACGCCAGGTTGCGTTCCCATCTCCGGCCCAGCGTGCGGCCCGAATTCCTGCCCGGTTGTCGAGCCGGTTACCGGCTGGACTTCCAGCCCGTGGCCAGGCCCGATCCGCGCTCCGGTCCCGGCTCCAGTCCCGGCTCCGATCGCCGGCTCGATTCCCAGCCCAGTTCCTGGTCCGCTTTCCGATCCGGTCCCCGGCCCACCTCCCGTCCAGGTTCGCGGCTCGATGCGGGACGCAACACCAGCTGCAACATCTCGCGGGGCTTCCCGCTGCCCTCGCAAGCATAGTGCCGGGGCCGGGCCGGATGAGGCACCGCTGGTGCTGCTGCAGCCCGGCTCGACCGATCCGCGCCGTTGCTGGCCGCCGGCATCCTTTGCCGCTGTCGGCGACGCGCTGGCCGTACTCGGGGCACGCATCGCCGTCAACGGCACGGCCGCCGAAGCACCGCGGGTGCGCGCCGTGATCGGTGCCATGCGCGCACCGGCGCTCGACCTGTCCGGCAAGCTGGACCTGGGCGGCCTGTGCGGATTGATCGAGCGTGCCACCTGCGTGGTGTCGAACGACACCGGTCCACTGCACCTGGCGCTGGCAATCGGCACACCGTGCGTCGGGATTTTCTGGCTGACGAACCTGATCGACGGCATGCCGCTCCGGCCCCACCTGTTGCGGCTGGCCCTATCCCTGCGCACGGATTGCCCCGTCTGCGGCCTGCCCAACCTGAGCAGCCGTTGCGCGCACGACACCAGTTTCGTCGCCGACGTGCCGGTCGAGCAGGTAGTGGTATTGGCGAGCGACGTGCTGGCGCAGGCGGGTGCCGGGCCATCGTGAGGTAGCGCCGGGCCATCGTGATCAGTGTATCGACACCGGCTAACATGGCGGCAGCCCCGCAGCCCCGCAACCCCGCAGCCCCGCAGCCCCGCAACCCCGCAGCCCCGCAGCCCCGCAGCCCCGCAGCCCCGCAACCCCGCAACCCCGCAACCCCGCAACCCCGCAACCCCGCAACCCGCAACCCCGCAACCCCGGAACCCCGCAACCCCGGAACCCCGGAACCCCGCAACCCCGGAACCCCGCAACCCCGCAACCCCGCAACCCTGCAACCCGCAACCCCGGCAGCCCGGCAGCCCGGCAACCCGGCCGCATCGCATCGATGAGCCATGCGCTCCTTGGCGTTTGCGCCGCATTGGCCGCTTTCCAGGTCTTTACCAGTAGGGCCACATCCCCGCCGTGCGCTGCCGTCCCGGGTCGGTGCCGGACCAGCAAGGCGCGTGCATGCTGGAGCACGGCAGCCGAACGCTGCGCGTCGGGATCCCAGATGCAGCGGTGCTGGTCGCGGTCGAGGGGGGCCCAGCGCGCGATATCGGCTTTGCTGAAGATGACAACGCTTTTCAGGCGTAGTCCGGCCGCAATGTGAGACACGCCGGTGTCGTTGCACACGAGCAGGCGGGCGTTCTTCATCAGCGCGGCCATTGCGCCGATCGAGATCGGCGCCGCCGCATTGATTGCCTTGGCCTGCATGTTGCTGGCGACCTCGCTTGCCAGTCCGGCTTCGTCTGCCGAGCCGGTCAGCACCACGCGCACGCCGAATTCCGCGGCCAGGCGGTCCGCGACCTCGGCGAAGCGTTGCGGCGGCCAGCATTTGTCGCGCTTGCGGGCGCCAGGATGGACGCAGATGTAGCTGCCGGGTGCCAGGTCGGGGGCGACGCCGCTGGCCTCGAGCTCCTGGCGGTCTGCCTGGGCGAGCGGGAATTCCAGGTAATCGCCGACCGCTTGCGCACCCAGGCGTTCAACAAGGCTCAGCAGCCGCTCGGACTCGGCACCCAGTTCAGGATAGGGGAACAGGACGGTGTGTTCGGTGGCGACCGGCTCGTCGCGGCAATAGCCGGCCATGGTGCCGGCGCCGAAGCCGGCGACGATCTCGTTGGAGACGAGGCCATTGCCATGCAGTTGCAGCGCCAGCGAAAAGCGGCGCGAGCACATGTCGGCATAGAAAGGCGTCAGCGCCTCGTGGCGGACCTCCTGCTCGGGCAGCTTGGGGTGGCCAGGGAAAGGAACGAAGTCGTCGATATAGCTGCGAAAGCGCTGCGCGAACTGGCGCGCCCAGGGCAGGCCGACCAGGGTGACCCGGGCCTTTGGCAGCGAAGCGCGCAAGGCACGCAGGGCGGGCACGGCGCACAGCATGTCGCCCAGGTGCAGCGCGCGAAACACGACGACGGACTCGATGTCGAGCCGGTGAAACAGCGGACGCCGATACACAGTTTCCTCCTTCGGATGCATGTCTGATGGATGAGTCCCACATCGTCCTGTCGTGCCAAGCTTGCGTGTCCTGTAGAACCTGACGGGCGGCGTCAGCCGGCGCCGCCGACTTCGCGGCTTCTCCGTCCACCGACGCTGCGCCATCGACCACTGCAATTCAGTAGCGCAGCAGCCGGTCCAGCACGTTGCGGGTGATGCGCTCGACCCGGCGGTCGCGCCCGTCGGCGAGCACCTGCGCCCAGTCGGTGGTGCCGCTGGAGAACACGGTGCCGCCGCGATGGAACAGGCCGAGGGTCGCCGCGTGCACGCCTTCGCCAGCCGCATGGCGCGCGCGTGCGGGGAGCTCCTGCCAGCGGTGATCGAGCGGGCAGGCTGCCAGCAGCTGATAGTCGTCGGGCGTGCCGTCCTGGTCGGACCAGGCCGACAGTGTCGCCACACCGCTCGTCGGGTCGAATTTGTCGAGCGGTACGCCGTCGCATTCGTAGCCAGCCAGCGGCGGCCAGGTATCGGCGCCGAAGCTGTCGCCATGCCTCAGGCCGGTTCCCTCGAACACCCAGTGCCCGGGCTGCTGCACGATGAAGCCGGACGTCTGGCGTGCGCCGTCCCACCAGCCGCCACCGTGACGGTAGCTGACGCCGCCCAGGCTGTCTTCCGGACGGGCGGCGCCACTGGACGGCCACCAGTGATCGAAGGCGCCGCGCGGTCCGCCCCTGGTGGCAGACCGGGGCCCGGCCCTTGTCGACCAGGTGGACGCGCCACCAGCACAGGTTGGCGGCAAACCAGGCGGCGTTGCCGCCGGAGGAGACGAAATCCTCGACGGCATCGCGTGTCTGTTCGGTCCAGTATTCGTCGTGGCCGACCGCGAGCAGCAAGCGATAGCGCAGCGGCAGCGCCGGGTCGGCGTGGATGTCGAGATCGGTACAGAAATCGGGCGCATAGCCCTGGCGCGCCAGCCAGCGGATGAAGCGTGCGTCCCAATGGGCAAAGGTCTGGCGCGGCGAGGTGGCGTCGTAGTGGTCCGGCGCGCCCCAGGTGGGCCCGCCGATGCCGCCGCCCGGCCGCCGCAGCGATACGCGTGCGCCAGGCGGGTCGATCGAGCGTGGCGGGTTGCTGTAGTAGCAGCCCCCGCCCGTGAAATTGTAGGCGTGGTAGGTGGCCAGCGGCAGCTTGTAGAGCAGGCCGGCACGGGCACCGCGGCATGCCGGTGCCCGCACGACGAACAGGGCAGCGGCACTGTCGAGCGCAAGCGACAGCGGCTGCGGACCCTTGGCCTCTTCCAGGTGGGCGATGTAGACCCCGGATGGCCAGTGTGCCGGCACCTCGAACGCGTAGGCCGGCCAGTCCCAGTCTTCGCCGGCGCCGCGCTCGCCGGCCCGTTCGCCCGGCAGCCAGCTTGAACTGTGCAGGGCCTCGAAGCCGTCGCGCCAGCGATGGAAGTGGACGCGAAAGCGGCGGCTGTCGGTGGCGACGTGCAGCACCAGCCGCTCGCCTGGCAGGACGCTGGCCTGGCCCGGATAGGCACGGATCATTCGGGCAGCTCCGGCTCGATGCGCTTGCGCAGCAGGTAGGGGGCGGCATGGCCAGCGCGTGCAAGGGCATGCGCCGGAACGATGCCACGGCCTGGGCCGGGGTTTCGACGATCGGTTCGTCCTTGCCGTTGAACGAGGTGTTCAGGAGCACGGGCACCCCGGTGCGTTCGGCAAAGCCCAGCAGCAGCGAGCGCAGCAGGGGATCGCCGCCGGGCCCCACCGTCTGCAGGCGGGCAGTACAGTCGACGTGGGTAATGGCCGGCACCGTGCTGGCGCGCTCGGGCCGCACCGGTGCCGCGAACTGCATGAAAGGGGAGGGGCCGGGCACGTCGAACCAGTCCCCGGCCTGTTCTTCCAGCACGACCGGTGCGAGCGGGCGGAACCACTCGCGCGCCTTGACGCGGGCGTTGATCCAGTCGCGCATATAGCCGCGGCGCGGGTCGCCCAGGATGCTGCGGTGGCCAAGCGCGCGCGGGCCGAATTCGCTGCGGCCCCGGTACAGCGCCACTACCTTGCGTGCGCACAGCAGGTCGAGCACGCGTGCGCACAGGGCGTCGCGACCGGGCAGGCGTTCGACCAGCAGGTCGGGGGCGTCGCGCAGCGCATCCACCGCGGTATCGATGTCGTCAAACTGCGGTTCCGGGCCGAGGTAATCGTGGGTCCAGCGGAATTCCACTGGCTGGCCGGCCAGTTCGCCCAGGCCATACATGGCGCAGCCGAGGGCGGTGCCGGCGTCGCTCGGTGCGGGCGGAATGAACACGCGCCGGAACGGGGTTTCGCGCAGCAGGCGCTCGTTGGCCGAACAGTTCAGGCCAGTGCCGCCGGCGAAACACAGGTTGTCGAGTCCGGTGGCGGCATGGAGCCAGCGTGCCGGGGCCAGCAGGGCTTCCTCGAAGGCGCGTTGCCCGGCCGCCGCCAGGTTGGCGCAATCGGAAAAGCCGACGCCGGGCGTGCCGTAGAGGAAGCGGCCGCGCTCTCCCAGCAGCGCACGCCAGGCCGGCGGGATGGTGACGCGGCAGCCCTCGACCGCGAGCGGGGGCAGTCCCAGCGCCTGGGGATTGCCGTGCGGCGCCAGGCCCATCACCTTGCCCTCGTTGCCTTCGCCGGGAAACAGCGCCTGGGTCAGCAGGAAGTAGAACATGCCCAGCCCGGCCGGGCGGGCGTCATCGCGGTCCCACAGCTGCTTGTCGATGCAGGCGAAGCGTTCGCGGCTGGCGACATAGAAGGACGAGACTTCGCGCCAGTCGCCGGGTACCTCGCTTGCACCGCTCCAGTATTCGGTGAAGCCGGCGACGGGGCTGCCCTGGCCGTCGACGATCATGACGGCGGCTTCGCGAAACGGCGACGGGTGGAACACGCTGTACAGGTGGGCCACGTGGTGCGAGATGCGGGCACGGCGGCAGCCGGGGGCGAGCACGAGGGTTTCGGCCAGCTCGGCCTCGTATTCGGCCAGCGAGCCGATTTCGGCATCCGACGAATAACATTCGACCAGCACGTCGATCGGCCGCTCGAGGCCGGGCAGGGAGGGCAGGTAATGCGCGCGCAGGTCGCCTGGTTTGCCCCAGTGGTGTTTTTTTCGGGTGAGCCGTTCCTTCTGGATCGCCCAGGCCAGCTGCGAGCCATGCATGAGGCAGATGCTGGCGTCCTGGGTGCGGTTAATGCCAAGCACAACGGGTGCATCGTTCATCGTGTTCTCCTCGGTATTGTTCGGGCGATGCAGCGATCCAGTGACTCTTTGAGCATGATGAGCTGGGATTAGTTCAGCCATGCCGGCGCGATGCGGTCAGGCAGCGGACGCGGCCACACGGCGCGCCGGCCTCGGAAACCCGGACGCGCAAACACGGTCTGAGAAAGTGCGTGCCCACGCCAAACGGGGGAGGACCATGGCGTCGCTCAATCCGGTCCAGGTCCGGAAATACCTGAAGGGAGTCGACTACCCGGTGTCGCGCGCGGCGCTGCTCGACAGTGCGCGCAGCATGGGCGCCGACGAAGCGCTCTGTGCCTCGATCGAGCAATTGCCTGGCGACGCGTACCAGACGCCGGCCGATGTCAGCCAGGCCCTCGGGCGCCTGCTGCCGGGTGGCGCGCCGTGGTCCTCCGGCGCCGACGGTGCGTCCGTGGCCGGCACGCCGACGGGTGGACTGCCCCGGGACGGCAGCGATGCCTTCCTGGTGCTGGCCATGCAGGATGCGATGGCGGAGATCCAGGTCTGCGAACTGGCGCTCGAAAAATCCGGCAAGGACGCGGTGCACGCCTTTGCCCAGGCGATGATCGACGAGCACGGCCGCATGGGCCGCGACATCGAACAACTGGCCGCGCGCAAGGGCCTGCCGACACCGCAGACCATCCGGCCGGAGCAGGAAATGACGGTCGAGGAATTGGCCAGCCTGTCCGGGCGCGACTTCGAGCAGCGCTGGATCCAGTACAACATCGACCTGCACGAACGCGACGTCAAGCTGTTCCGCCAGCATGCGCTGGACCAGCGCGACAGCGAGATTCGCGCGCTGGCAGGGCAGATCGGCGAGGCGCTGGCCGGGCACCTGCAGATGGCGCACGAACTCGGCAAGACGCTGGCCATCCCTGAGCAGCGCAGCGTCGGCACGCGCCGGTCCGGCACGGTATGATGGAAGCTTGAATCCTCATCCGTGACCGACGATGCTGCAAACGCCCCCGACCTTCACGCCGCTGATGGCGCCCCAGCAACACGACGCCCCCCTGACTTTCCTGTTCCATGGCGGGCGCCTGCTCGTGCGCGAACACGACCTGGCCCTGCCGGACGCCGCGGCCCTGGCGCAAATCGGGCTCGACCCGGCCCGGGTCCAGCCGGTCGGCCTGCTCGGCGAGCGCTATTGCCAGGCGGGCTGGCTCGACCAGGAGGCGGCGCTCGAAGGCTACGCCTGGCACGGCCTGCGTTCGCTGCTGTTCGGCGCCTTCGACGAGCAGCTGATGGGCGTGGCCGGGCGCGCCGCGCAGATCGCCGAATGGGCGCGCACGCACCGTTTCTGCGGCGCTTGCGCCCATCCGATGGCGCGCGTGCTGCACGAACGCAGCTTCAGGTGCGCCCATTGCGGGCACCTGGCCTACCCGCGCATTTCGCCGGCGATGATGGTCCTGATCCGCAAGGGCGACGCGGTGCTGCTGGCGATGCACGTGGCCTCGCCCACGAAACGCTTCACGCCGCTGGCGGGATTCCTGGAAGCGGGCGAATCGATCGAGGAAGCGATCCACCGCGAGGTGTACGAGGAGGTAGGATTGCAGGTGAGGAACCTGCAGTATTTCGCGAGCCAGTCATGGCCCTTCCCGCATTCGTTGATGATCGCTTTTACGGCCGACTACGCGGGTGGCGAGATCCGCGTCGATCCCACCGAGATTGCCGAGGCGCGCTGGTTCGGACCGGATGATGAGTGGCCCGAGCGCGTGCCGCAGGTGTCGGTGTCGAGCGTGCTGGTCGACGCGCACCGGCCACCGGGACGCTAGGCGCGACGCATATAAGCCGCTGGCTGCGCGGCGGCGTACTGCGGTGCCGCCGCGCCTTGCCGTGCGCACTTTGTCGAGCTGCGAGGATTACTGCACCGCTGGCGGCAAGGCCGGCGCGCCACGCACTTCCAGCGCGACGCTGCCGACCTGTGCGCCGGCCGGGGCTGGTGCGAACGACGGCACGAGCTCCACCCGCGCGCTGTCGTCGGGGCGCGCGCCGGTACCGCGCAGCTGCACCGCGCGCTGCAGCAGGTCGAACCAGAACGGGGCGCCGAACAGCGTCGTGGCGGCCGTCACGATCCAGCCCGCCACCTGCAGCGCGAAAGCGGCATTCAGGACCGGCGGAAAGCTTTGCCAGCCGATCGGCAGGGCCCACAGCTGGCGCAGGGTTTGCGCGTCCAGCGCGCTGGGCACGGCGCCGATGTGCGCGGCCAGCTGAGGCTGCTGCCACAGGGTGCGGAACAGGGCGATACTGTCGATATTGAACAGGATCGCCAGCAGCAGCGAGACCAGGAAGGAAATCAGGAGCTGGCGCCGTTTGTAGCTGCCCGACACGCGCTGCATCGCATTGTCGAACCAGCCGGCGACCAGGCGCTGGAAGCGCTCCAGGTCGCCACCGGCGCGCGCGTGCAGGGCGTGCAGTGCGCGCCGTACCTGCGGGTCGCTGACGGCATCGATATCCGCGCCGAGCCGCGCGAAGTTGCCTGGTACCTGCTGGATGCTGTCGATCAGCGCGATCGCGAAGTGCGCCGGTTCGATATAGGATGGGCGCGCCGCAAGCGCCGGTTCGGCGACCGTGCTGCCGTCGCTGTGCGGATTGACGAGCGGATGGGCATACACGGCCTGCGCCAGCGCCTCGAAGCGTGGGTCGTTCAGCATGCTTTTGATGCCGGCCAGCAGCGTATTGGCGCGCAGGCGAAAAGCCGCCGCCAGTGCCTCCTGCACCGTGGTCACGATCAGCGCCACCGTGCCATAGCAGAACGTCAAACCGATTGCCAATTCCAGTACCGAGCTTCCGAACATAGGCCGCCTCCGTCGCATGAGAACGGATTCACGCTAGCCCAAGCTTGTCAGCGTTGAGTTCGGTTTGCTCAAGAAAATGGCAGCCTCCAGTCGCTTTCGCGCATTTTCTATATACTGGCGGCAATCGCATTTTTCAGCGCATTTTTCAGGCGCACTTTCCAAGGTTTCCCCATGTCCGACAAAGAAGCATTCACCGAGCACGACTGGCGCCGCCTGCTGGCCAGCCTCGGTGAGGATCCGAACCGCCCTGGCCTGCACGAAACGCCTGCGCGCGTTGCCAAAGCCTGGAAGCACTGGACTTCCGGCTACGACCAGAACCCGGTCGAAGTCCTGAAAGCCTTCGAGGACGGTGCCGAGCAATACAACGAATTGATCGTGGTGCGCGGCATCCCGGTCTACAGTCATTGCGAACACCACCTGGCGCCATTCTTCGGCAAGGCCACCGTCGGCTACCTGCCGAACGGGAAGATCGTCGGCCTGTCGAAGCTGACCCGCCTGGTCGACATTTTCTCGAAGCGCCTGCAGGTGCAGGAGCGCATGACGATGCAGATCGCCAACGCGCTGATGGAAGTGCTGGAACCGAAGGCGGTCGGCGTGGTCGTCAAGTGCCGCCACATGTGCATGGAAAGCCGCGGCATCCGTACCCAGGGCGAAGAAACCATCACCTCCTGCATGCTGGGCGAATTGCAGCCGAACCTGGCGCTGCGTACCGAATTCCTCGCACTCGCACGCGACTGACCTGCACCCCTGCCGGCCCTGGCCGAACAGCTTTCCGCGGGCCGGCGCTGCAGTTCGGGAACCTGTTCCGGAACTTCGCCCTCAAAGGGATTTTGGGGCGACGACATGGCCAGGCCCGAATTCCCCAGCGATATTCCACGCGAGCAGTTCGAGCTCGTGCGCGACATGCTCGAAGCGGCACGGCGCAAGACGCGCCCGCGCAAGCATGACCTCTACGATGTGTATTGCGCGGTGCTGTATTTCCTGCACACGGGCATCGCCTGGCGCAGCCTGCCGCGTGAATTCCCTCCCTGGCGCACCGTGCACGAGTATTTCACCCAATGGACGATGCTGCGCGAGGGCGATCGCACCCTGCTCGAGCAGACGCTCGACCGCATCGGCCGCGATGCCGAGATCGCGCAATTGCACAGGCTGCTGAGGCCGCACTGAGCGGAGGTTTCCGGATACCGAGGGCGGCGCAGAGGCAGCCGTCCCGATGCTGCGCATGCCCAGGCGCGTGCAGTGTCTCAGCGGCTGTGTGCACTGTTAGCCACAAAAGTTCCCTTCATCGAACGCGTTTGTCTGCGCTGCGACAGAGCTTTTCACCACTGCACGCCGCTTGTCACAATCTGTTGCGATTTCGAATCGTGCGCATCTGCCGGCTGGGCTAAGCTGGACTATTGTCTTTATTGCATCCAGCCATGTTCGATCACCTGAACCAGTTCCTGTTTTCCTTTATTAACGCCGCTCCTGGCCTCGCGGGCTGGCGCCTGCACGGCGCCCTGTTTGCTGCCGAGTGGATCGTCCTGGCGGTGCCGCTGGGCCTGGTGCTGATGTGGACCAATGGCACGGCGGCACAGCGCGAAGCGGCCGTACGCGCGCTGCTGGCGGCCATCGTTGCCTTCACGCTGAGCAAAGTCATCGGCCTGATGTGGTTCCATCCGCGTCCCTTCATGGTCGGGGTCGGTCAGACTTTCCTGCATCACGCACCGGACAGTTCCTTTCCGAGCGACCACGCGACCGGCATGTTCTCGGTGGCACTGGCTCTGGTGCTGAGCAGCGTGGGCGAGGCGCGCCGCTTCGGCTATGTCCTCCTGGGACTGGCCGTGGTGGTGGCCTGGGCCCGCGTTTTCCTGGGCGTGCATTGGCCGCTGGACATGGCAATGGCCTTGGTGGTGTCGCTGGTGGGCGCGCTGCTGGCCAATGGCCGCTTCGGCCTGGCGCTGGCGGCCATGCTGGTGCCGCTGATGCGTTCGATTTACCGCCGTGTACTGGCTTTGCCGATCGCGCGCGGCTGGATCCGTCCTTAGCGCTGAGCCATACACCCCGGGCGCGCTGTATCCCTACTGCGTCGTTGGCGCCGCCGCTTCCTCGAACACCAGCTTCTTGTTCTCGTCGAGGTGGAACAGGCCGAGCGGCTGCCCGGTAACCTGTTCCGGCGCGTCCATTTTGCTGCAGCCCTGCGTTTCCACCCGCCATGCCTGTTCGCCCGCACGCAGCGTATAGATGTTCTCGCCGGAGGCGAACAATTCCAGGTCCACGTCCGACATCGGCAGCCTGCCCAGTTCGATGCGGCGCTGGCAATCCGGCATGCGCGCGGCAATCAGCTCCAGCGTGACGTCCTTCTTCCAGAACTGCTCCTGCCGCGCACGCACCGTCAGCGCGTGCTGGTTCCCTTCGATGTAATAGGTGGCCGAATCGTCGACGCAACCGGCCAGCAACAGGGGAGCGAGCAGAAGAAGTTTACGCATGCATGGAGTCCAGGTGGGGGCCGGCAGGCGCCGGCGCCGCGGCCAGTATAGAACGCGTCATTCTTGCCTTGCAACACAGCACCTGGAAGACAGGTCGGCGGCCGACACAGCGGGACTCTCCCGGACTCCCCGTTTTTGCGAAATCGGCGATGATGAATTCATGTCGTTTTCACCCTTCCTGCAATGAAGCAACCCGAATACGAACTGCTCGACACCGGCGCAAGTGCCAGGTCGACCGTCAAACCGGTCAAGATGTGGACGCGCGGCGTGCCCGTCGAACCCGGTGCCAAGGACCAGCTCGCCAAACTGGCCGAGTTGCCTTTCGTTTACCACCACGTGGCTGTCATGCCCGACGTGCACATTGGCAAGGGCTCGACCATCGGCAGCGTGATTCCGACGCTGGGCGCGGTGATCCCGGCCGCGGTTGGGGTCGACATCGGCTGCGGCATGATGGCGGCAAAAACCACGCTGCGTGCGACTGACTTGCCCGACAGCCTGGGCAAACTGCGCAGCGCCATCGAACAGGCGATTCCGCACGGAATGTCGCCGAAGACGCGCAATGCAAGAGGGCGCGACGTCGGCTCATGGGACCGCCCGCCGCCGCCCGTCGACGCCGGCTGGGCGAAACTGAAGGACGAATTCGACGCGCTGTGCCGCAAGTGGCCGAAACTGCGCGGCACGAACAACTACAAGCATCTCGGCACGCTCGGCAGCGGCAACCATTTCGTCGAGATCTGCCTCGATGAAGACAATTTTGTGTGGTTGATGCTGCACTCCGGCTCGCGCGGAGTCGGCAACGCGATCGGCACCCATTTCATCGAACTGGCCAAGCAGGACATGCGCCGCCACATGGTGAACTTGCCCGACGACGACCTGGCCTACCTGCAGGAGGGCACCCAGCACTACGACGATTACGTGGAAGCCGTCGGCTGGGCGCAGAAGTTCGCGCGCACCAACCGCGACGTGATGATGCAGAACCTGATCCACGCGGTACGTGCCGTGATTCCAAAGCCCTTCGAGACCCATGTCGAGGCGGTCAATTGCCATCACAACTATGTGCAGCAAGAGCGCCACTTCGGCCGCGACGTGATGATCACGCGCAAAGGTGCGGTCTCGGCGCGCACCGGCGAATTGGGCATCATTCCTGGGTCGATGGGCGCAAAGAGCTTCATCGTGCGCGGCAAGGGTAACCCGGAAAGTTTCAATAGCTGCAGCCATGGGGCCGGCCGCCTGATGAGCCGCACCGAAGCCAAGCGGCGCTTTACCCGCGCCGACATGGAACGCGCCACGCAGGGCGTCGAATCACGCAAGGACGATGCCGTGATCGACGAAATCCCGATGGCCTACAAGGACATCGATGCCGTCATGCGGGCGCAAAGCGAACTGGTGGAGGTGGTGCATACCCTGAAGCAGATTGTCTGCGTGAAAGGATAACCAGCAGGCGCATTGCGGCGGGCCGCAGGTGCACCACGTCCCGGATCCATCCAACCGACGAGAAGACCATGCCAGACGACGATCAACATGCCATGGCGCAGCAGGCGCCGCCCTACGTTCCACCGCAGCCTCTGACCCTGCGCATTAACGGGACAGACCACCAGCTACTGGTCGAGCCGCGCGTCAGCCTGCTCGACGCGCTGCGCGATCGTATCGGGCTGACCGGTACCAAGAAAGGTTGCGACCGCGGCCAGTGCGGCGCCTGTACCGTGCTCGTCGATGGCCAGCGCATCAATTCCTGCCTGACGCTGGCGGTGATGCACGACGGCCGCGAGATCACCACCGTGGAGGGGCTGGCGCAGGGTGACAAGCCGCACCCGGTGCAGCAAGCCTTCATGGACCACGACGCTTTCCAGTGCGGCTATTGCACGCCCGGCCAGGTGTGCTCGACGGTGGCGCTGCTGCGCGAACTGGCTGAAGGGCAAGCCAGCGCCGTCACGCGCGGCGAGCGGCTGGTGCAACTCAGCGAGGAGGAAATCCGTGAGCGCATGAGCGGCAACCTGTGCCGCTGCGGCGCCTACCAGAACATCGTCGCGGCAATCCGCACTGCGGCCAGCGTCGCCGGTCAATGAGGGAGGCAGCGTGCATTCACTGAGCTATGAACGGGCGCGCGACCTCGCCCACGCGATCGAACTGGGCAGCGAGCCCGGCAGCAAGTACATCGGCGGCGGCACCAATTTGCTCGACCTGTACAAGAGCGGCATCGAGCGGCCGGTGCGCCTGGTCGACGTCAGCCGGCTGGCGCTGAACGGGGTCGAGGAATTGACCGACGGCGGACTGCGCATCGGTGCGATGGCCAGCAACACGGTCGCGGCGAATCACCCGCTGGTGCGCACGCGCTATCGCGTGCTGTCGGAAGCGATCCTGAACGGTGCCACGGCGCAGTTGCGCAACATGGCCACCGTGGGCGGCAACCTGCTGCAGCGCACGCGCTGCTATTACTTCACCGATCCTGCTTTCGAACACTGCAACAAGCGCGTGCCTGGTTCCGGCTGCGCGGCCATCGACGGTTTCAATCGCATCCACGCCATTCTTGGTGCCAGTCCGTCCTGCATCGCCACCAACCCCTCGGACATGGCCGTGGCCCTGGTGGCGCTGGACGCGAGGGTGCGCCTGGCGGGGCCGGATGGCGAACGTGTGGTGCCGATGGCTGATTTCCACCGCCTGCCGGGCGATCAGCCGCAGTTTGACACCGTCATCGCACCGGGCGAACTGATCACGGCCATCGACCTGCCGCCGCCGTTTGCCGCGCAATCGCATTATGTAAAAGTGCGCGACCGCGCCAGCTATGCCTTCGCGCTGGTGTCGGTGGCGACCGTCCTCGACTTGCAGTGTGATGTCGTGCGCGACCTGCGCCTGGTGCTGGGCGGCGTCGCCCATAAACCATGGCGGGCCGTCGAGGCGGAGGACCTGCTGCGTGGCCAGCCCTTGAGTGAGGATGCGATCGCGCGTGCCGGCGCGGCTGCCGTGGCCGGCGCCCAGCCCTATGTCCATAATGCCTTCAAGGTCGAGCTGGTGCCGCGTGCCATCGCCCGGGCACTGCGCATTGCGGGAGGACGCGCATGAACAGCATCGGCGCACCCATGAATCGTACCGACGGCTGGGACAAGGTCAGCGGCGCGGCGCGCTACTCGGCCGAGCACCCGGTCGATAACCTGGCCCATGCGGTGCTCGTTACCAGCACCATCCCGAACGGACGCGTCAAGCGGATCGACAGCAGCGACGCGCAGCAGGTGCCGGGCCTGCTGCTGGTGATGAGCCATGAAAACGTGCTGCGGCTGCCGCGCGAGACCAGGGCCGGCAAGGTATCGCCGCCGATCGGCCGCGTGCTGTCGCTGCTGCAGGACGCCGACGTCCACTACAACAACCAGCCGATCGCCGTTGTCGTCGCCGAAACCTTCGAGGCCGCGCGCGAGGCGGCGGCGCGCCTGCGTGTCGAGTACGAGCACAAGCCGGCCCTGCTCGACTTCGAGGAAGCGAAGCAGCACGTGCATCCTCCAGAAAAAGTGCTCACGCAAAAGCCGGACACGAAACGTGGCGATTTGCAGACGGGCCTGCTGGCCGGCAGCAGTCGCATCGACGTCACTTACCGCACGCCGATCGAGCACCACAACCCGATCGAGCCGCACGCGACGATTGCGGCCTGGGACGGCGAACACCTGACGCTGTACGACTCGACCCAGTACATGAAGGGCGTGCAGCGCACCGTGGCGGGCACGCTCGGCATCGACCCGGAAAACGTCACCGTGCTGTGTCCGTATGTGGGCGGCGGCTTCGGCTGCAAGGGCTCGGTGTGGTCGCACGTGGTGCTGGCCGCCATGGCGGCAAAAATGGCGGGCCGGCCGGTGCGCCTGGTGCTCGACCGCAACCAGATGTTTGGCCCGGTCGGCCAGCGTCCGGTCACCGAGCAGCGCATGCGCCTGGCGGCGATGGGCGACGGCCGCCTCACCGGCAGCGCCCATGACACCGTCGCCTACACCTCGATGATCGAAGACTGGATCGAGCCTTGCGGGCTGATGACGCGCATGATGTACGCAGTGCCGAACCAGGAAACCTCGCACCGCCTGGCGCGCATGCACCTGGGCACGCCGACCTTCATGCGTGCGCCCGGTGAAGCCTCGGGGTCGTTCGCGCTGGAGTCAGGCATGGACGAACTGGCCCATGAACTCGGCATCGACCCGCTGCAGCTGCGCCTGCAAAACTATACCGAGCGCGATCCGGGCAAGGATTTGCCGTTCTCCAGCAAATCGCTGCGCCAGTGCTACGAAGTCGGCGCCGAGCGCTTCGGCTGGAGCCGGCGCAACCCGCAGCCGCGTTCGATGCGCGAAGGCGATAAGCTGGTTGGCTGGGGCATGGCGACGGCCACCTATCCGACCAACCGTTCCAAGGGCGCCTGTTCGGCCACGATGGCGCCTGACGGGAGTGTCGTGTTCCGCTCGAGTACCCAGGACCTGGGCACCGGCACCTATACCGTCATGACGCAGATCGCCGCCGATGGCCTGGGCGTGCCGGTCGCGCGCGTCCGTTTCGAGCTGGGCAATTCGCAATTGCCCGAGGCTCCCGTGTCCGGCGGCTCGACAACCGTCGCGAGCGTGGGGTCGGCGGTGCTGGCGGCGGGTGGCGCCTTGCGCCTGAAACTGATCGGCATCGCGGTGGCGGACGAACGCTCGCCACTGTACGGCGTCACCGCCGACGAGGTCGATGCACAGGATGGCGAACTGTTCCTGCGTGCCGATCCATCCCGGCGCGAGGCGATGGCAAGCATCGTCGGGCGCCATGGCGGTGGGCCGGTGGAAGCCATGGCCGAGGCCGAACCGGGCGACGCCAGCAAGCAGTTCTCGATGCACGCTTTTGGTGCGGTGTTCGTCGAAGTCCATGTGGACGAAGCGCTGGGCGAAGTGCGGGTGCCGCGCGTGGTCGGCGTGTACGGCGTGGGGAAACTCATGAACGCGAAGACCGGGCACAGCCAGCTGATGGGCGGCATCGTCGGCGGCCTGGGCATGGCGCTGCTCGAGGAAACCGTGATCGACCCGCGCAACGGCCGCGCCGTCAACGGCAACCTGGCGGAATACCACGTGCCGGTGAATGCGGATATCGGCCATATCGATGTGCAGGTGGTCGAAGAAGAGGATCCGCACGTGAATCCGCTCGGCGCCAAGGGCATCGGCGAAATCGGCATCACCGGCGTGGCGGCGGCAGTGGCGAATGCCGTGTATCACGCGACCGGCAAGCGGATCCGCGCGTTGCCGATTACGCTCGATAAATTGTTGTAGGGTTGGTGCGGCCGGCGAGGTGTGGCCGGCGAGGTGCGGGCTGCGGGGCGACTCGTCACGCGGGCATCCAGCCTGCGTACCCCGACGCGGGAATCGCTGGCGGTAGCATCATCGTGCGCGAGGGTTTTGCTGCCGACAATCACCGCGTGGACGGCCGAGCCGCCTCGCCGGCCGCGTCCACCCTACGGTCACCGTGGACGGTTTCGTAGGGTGGGCACCCCGTGCCCACGCGGTACCGTCGTGTCCGCCAGTTCCGGATCGATGACTGAGCGCTCGCATCGGCTCCGCGAGCCGTACCGGATATCGATCAGCCAGTCCATACGTTTCAGACCGCGGCAGCGACCATTCACCGCAAGCGATATACGCGCGCAGTTATCGCATGGGCACGGGGTGCCCACCCTACCGAAATCCGGAGCCGCCAACGATCCGTGATCAGCGTGGTGCCCCTTCCCACCCCCCACCCAGCGCCAGGAACAGCGTCACCTGATCGCTCGCCAGCGCCGCATTCGATGCCGCCACCGCCGCCTCGCTGGTCGCCAGCGTGCGCTGGGCGTCGAGGGTGGTGAGGAAATCGGTGCGGCCGAAGCGGTACAGCCTGTCGGCCTGCTGTGCCGCCAGCGCACTTTGGTCGCGTGCCGCGCGCAGGGCCGCATTGCGGTCGAGCTCGCGCGCATAGGTGCTGAGCGCCGTCTCGGTTTCGCGCAGGGCGTTCAGCACCACGCCGTCGAAGCGCGCCAGCGCGCCGCCCGTTCCCGCTTCGGCCTGGGCGATGTGCATGCGCGCCGTGCCGGTGGCCGGCAGGCTCCACGAAATCAGGGGGCCCAGGCTGTAGCGCAGCGTGTTGCCTTCGCCGAAGCCGGACAGGGTGCCGCTGCTGCCGGCGGACAGGCCCAGGCTGATCGCCGGATACAGCTCGCCGGTGGCCACGCCGATGCGCGCGGTGGTGGCGGCCAGCTGGCGTTCGGCCTGGCGAATGTCCGGTCGCCGCCGCAGCAGGGCGGCACCGTCGCCGACTGGAATGGTCGATGCCAGTTGCGGCGCGCGTTCGCATTGGGCCACCGCCGGCGGAAAGCGGCCGGGAACGTCACCGGTCAGCACGGCAAGACGGTACAGGGCGGCGCGCCGCTGTGCTTCAATGGTGGCAGCGCTGCGCGCAATTGTTCCAGTTGGCCCCGCGCGCGGCTGTTGTCGAGGGCGGTGCCGCGGCCAAGCTTCACCCGCTGGGCGGTGGAGCGCACGAACTTGTCCTGCAAGGCGACGGACTGCCGCGCGATCACGATCTGCTGGCCGGTGGCGCAGGCATCGGGCGTAGGCGCGCGCGGTGTCGGCGGCCACCGTCACCCGTGCCAGGTCGAGCGCGGCCTGGGCGGCGTCGGCATCGGCGCCGGCCGCTTCGACGGCGCGCCGGATCTTGCCGAACAGGTCGAGCTGGTACGACACGTGCAGGCCGGTGTCGTAGCTGGCGCGGTCCGGCAGCGCGTGCGGCACGCCGCTGACAGCACCGGCCGCACGGCCGAACGCGGGCGCCGCGGACAGGTCCACGCCCGGGCGCTGCAATTGCTCGGCCTCGGCGACGACGGCGCGCGAACGCTCCAGGTTGGCGGCCGCCACGCGCAGGTCGGTATTCGCCGCCGGGGCCTTGTCGACCAGGCCGTCCAGCGTGGCGTCGCGGTACAGGCGCCACCACTGCGCTGGCAGCGGCTGCGCGCTGAACGGCTTGTCGGCGGCGCCGAGGAAAGGCGTGGCCGCTTCAGGACGCGCCACGACGGCTTGCGCCGGCACCCGGTAGTCGGGACCGACCGTGGTCGAGCAGGCGGCGACCAGCAGCAGCGGCAGCAGCTTGAGGAAAGTACGGCGGGCAGCCATCATGCGCCCCGCTTATGTGAGGCCGCCATGGTGTGCGCCGGTGCCGGCGTGGCAGGGGGCGCGCAACGGCCGGCAGCACCTGCACGGTCGCGGTCTGGCCCGCCACCAGGCGCACATTGGCCGGCACCGGGTCGAGCGCCACCCGCACCGGAATGCGCTGGGCCAGGCGGACCCAGTTGAAGGTCGGGTTGATATTCGGGAGCATGTTGGTGCCGGTGCTGCGGTCGCGGTCCGAGATGCCTTCGGCGAAGCTTTCGACGTGGCCGCTGAGTTTCTGGCCTGCGCCCATCAGCGACACCGCGACTGGATCGCCGAGGTGGATTGCGCCCAGCTTGGTTTCCTCGAAATAGCCTTCGACGTAGAAGGAGGCCCGGTCGACCAGGGCCATCACCGGGTGGCTGGCGCTGACATACGCCCCGGGACGCAGGTCCAGGTTGGTGACGGAACCGCTCACCACCGACACCACCCGCGTACGTTCCAGGTTCAGGCGCGCGGTATCGCGGTTGACGAGCGCTTGCGCCAGCGCCGCACGGGCCTGCTCGACGCGCGACTGGCCCTGCTCGCGCGCTTCCCGGGCCACCAGGTCGCCCAGCTGGACATTGCGGCGCGCCTCGCGTTCGGCCTGGGAGAGCGACGCGCGCGCCGCCTGCTCGGCCGCTTCGGCCTGGCGCAGCGCGAGTTCGAAGCGGGCACGGTCGATGTCGAACAGGACGTCGCCGGCTTGCACCTGCTGGTTGTCGTGCACATACACCTTCGTGACCTGGCCGGTGACGTCGGGCGCGACCTGCACCACATAGGCCTTGACGCGGCCATCGCGCGTCCAGGGTTCGATTTCATAGTGGCGCCACAGCTGCCAGCCCGCATAGACGGCGCCGGCGGTGGCCAGCAGGGTGATGCCGACGCGGGTGATTGCTCGGGGATTGAATTTCATGACCATCTCAAAACAGGTTGGAACAAAGGTAGGCAAGCATGCCCAGCACGATGACGAACAGCGAAAAATCAAACAGCGCCGGATGCCAGACATGGCGATAAAAGCCGGTGCGCGCCAGCACGCGGTTGACGAGGCGCGAGACCACGAGCGCGAGCAGGGCCAGCAGCAACAGCGGCGGGAAATAGATGCCGTAGAGGCTGACTTCGCCGATCATCGGATCTCCTTTTCAAGCAGGGGTGAGGGTTGGTACGGGGGCGCCTGCGGGAACAGGTCGCGGCGGATGCCGGCCAGCGCCGCCAGCGCCTGCTGCCGCGCATTGCCCCCTGGGCGGCGGCCACCGAGCGCAGCGCATTGTCGAGCGAAGCGAGCAGGTGCGCGTCTTCCAGCGTGTCGACCTGCGGCCGCGCCGCGAAATGCTGCGCCAGGTGTTCCAGCAGCGCCCATAGCGCGGCCTGGCTGCGGCCGAGTTCGCCGCTGGCGGCGCGCAGCTGCGTCATGTTCAGGCCGATGCGCAGGTCGACCAGGGCATCGGCCGCCTGCAAATCCGCGTGAAAGCCGGCCATCGCCAGGCGCGGCGTCAGCAGGGCGATGCGGTCGACCATGCGTGCCGAGAATTCCGGCACGGAAGGCACTTGCCGGCCATCGCCGATGCGCGCCAGTTCTCCCCAGCCGGCGCGCAGCAGGCGGCGCGCGGTCCAGCCGGCACCGACGCTGCGGAACATGCCGATGACGAGCACCGCCAGCGCCAGGCCGGCCAGTTGCGCCAGCGTCGCATTGATGAAGGAGGCGGCGTCGGCGGTATTCGTGTCCTGCATGGCCAGGGTGCCGGCGATGCCGAACATGAAAGGCATGGCCTTGCCGAAGGTGGCTGGACGCGCAATCAGGACGCCCAGCACCAGGAACACGGGCGCGGCCGCCAGCACGAACATCTCGAAGCTGTGGATGGCCGGCAGCACCGCCAGCAGATAAAAGGCCGACAGCGGGATCGAATAGATTGTCCACACCAGGAAGCCTTTAATGAAAGGCACCGGGTCGTCCTGGGTGGCGAAGAAACAGGACATGACGGCGGCCATCATCGGCACCGCGGCGCCAGCCGGCCAGCCGGTCAGGATCCAGAAGGCGCAGCCAAACCAGGGTCGCGATCACGGCCGCCAGCGCGGAAACCATCGCCAGGCCGCGGTCCAGGTGCAGCGCCTGCGGCTTGACGCCGGCCAGGTCGCGGCCCAGGCGCGGCATGCGGCCGTCCGCACCTTCTCCAATCTGGCCGCGCAGCGTGCGCGCTTCCACGCACAGGTCGACCAGCGCGCGCAGGCGGGCACCCACATTCAGTTCCAGCAGTTGCGGCCAGTCCGCATGGCGCCCCGGCTGTGGTGTGAGGGCAGCGATGGCGCCATGCAGGGCGGCCGGCGTGGTGGCCAGGGTTGCGTCGCGGCGGGCACCGGTCCAGGCGGTGATATCGGCCAGCAGCGCGTGCCAGCGCGACGAGGCTTCCGGGGCGCCCAGTTCGCGCAGCGCGCGCAGCCGGTCTTCCACTGCGGAGAGCAGCGGCACCATCGCCGCCAGCCTTTCCTGCAGCGCGTGGATGGCCTGCGCGGTCCAGCGCAGGTGCGAAGTGTCGAAAGGCAGGTGCACGGCCATCATGCGCAATTCCGTGATATCTCCGGCCAGCTTCCTGCGATCGAGCGCGCTCTGCGGCGTGCCGCCCGGGGGGCCAGCGCGTCCGCAATCCAGGCCTGGGCGTCGCGCAGCGCGTGGTCCAGGCGGGCCAGCATCACCGGGCCGAAACCCTGCGGAAAGACCAGCGAATGCACGACGGTGGCGCAGCTGATGCCGAGCAGGATTTCCTCGACGCGGGCCAGCGCGATGTCGAAGATGGTGCCGGGATCGTTCACGGCAGGAAAAGCGATCAGGCCCGCGGTGTAACCGGCCAGCATCACGACATAGGAACGGGGCGTGCGGTCCAGCAGCGACAGGTACAGGCAGCCGCCCACCCACAAGGCCAGCGCCAGCGACAGCAGTTCGGGAGAATTTGCAAAAGCTGGCACGATCAGCACCGTGGCCAGCGCCCCCAGCAGCGTGCCGCCGAAGCGGTACACGGCTTTCGAGCGGGTGGGTCCTGCGAAGGGCGCGGCGACGATGTAGGCCGTCATCAGCGCCCAGAACGGACGTGGCAAGCCGATGCGCATCGCGATGTAGAGCGCCAGCATCGCGGCGGCGAAACTTTTCAGCGAAAAGAGCGCCTCGTTTTTCGACGGCAGCTTCACGCTTTGTCTGGATTCTGCTCGCTTGGCTTGCCAATGCGCGACTGGATGCAGGTCAGCACGCGCAGGCAGGCATCGATGTCGGCCGGGTCGCATTCGCCGAACACGCTGCGGCGAAACGGAATCAGGGCCGCTTCCATCTGCGCCGCGCGGGTGGTGCCGTCATCGGTCAGTTGCAGGATCTTCGCGCGCCGGTCCTGCGGATCCTCGCGGCGTTCGATCAGGCCGTTGTCGATCAGGAGGTCGACCACACGCACCAGCGAGGACGCTTCCAGCCCCAAGGCGTCGGCCAGCACGCCGGGACGCACGCCTTCCGCGCCAAGACGGCCCAGGATCAGCACGGGCAGCGCTGTGGCCTGCGACAGGCTGTATTCGGAGGCAACCTTGTCGGCCATCGATTTATACGCCCGGGAGGCCTGGGTGAGGGCGGTGGTCAGTTGCATCAGGGTGTGGTCGAGGGAGTCCATGCGCTTCGCATTTTGGTTTGATTGCGAAAGTTTAGCATGCGAAGTAATTTCTTGCTGACGCCCGCACCTGTTCGCCAATCGATACTGCCCGACGTCTTATCGTTCCGCCACCATCGACGCGATCGCCACCAGCGACAGCGGCGCCTCGAACTCGTGTTCCGGCTCCACCTTGCGCAGCGCCTCGATTGGCGCATAGCCCCAGTGCACGGCGGCAAAGGCGATGCCGGCGCGGCGGGCGGCGTCGGCGTCGGTGGCCTGGTCGCCGATGTAGAGCGCCGCGCCTGGCACCACCGCCGCGCGCCGGATCACCTTGCGGATGCGCGCGGTCTTGCCGAAGACCGAGGCGCCGCATTCGTACTGGCTGATCAGGCCGGCCAGTTCCGGCCCCAGCACCGGCGCACGTTCTGTTCCGAATTCGACGAGACGATGGTCAGCGTGATGCCGCCGCGGGCCAGTTCGCGCAGCGCGTGGTCGATATGGGGAAACAGGCGGATCTGCCCCGCATTCGCGCTCATCAGGCTCTTGAAGCTGGCGGCGGCCAAGGGGAGCTTCCAGGCGGGCATGCCGACGTGGCGCATCACCTCGCGCGTGCCCGCGTGGCGCAGGCGTTCGGCCTGGCCTGGGTCGATGCGGCTGAAGCCATGCTGGTCGGCGATCTGGTTGAACACGCTCAGGAAGAACGGAAACGAGTCGGCCAGCGTGCCGTCGAAGTCGAAGATGGCGAGTCGGTAGGTCATGGCAGTTTAAGTACTCACCCAAAAATAAATGTGTTTTTGGCTGCCAGAACCGACGCGTTGCTGCGTTGGCTCCTGCTTGCAGTGCTCGCACTGCGGCGCAGCCGCCGCCTTGCACCGCATCCGGTTCTGTTTGCCAAAATTCCCATTTATTTTCGGTCGAGTACTTAGGAGGGCGCGCTTGCATGATACACAAGCGCGCCCGCGCCGCCTTGACGCCTGCCTTCACGCCTGGGCGGCGCGTTCCGGCACCACGAAGGCCAGGCTTTCCTCGAACGAACGCAGCACCATGTCGACATGCTGCTGCACCACGTTCTGGTTGGCGGCGGTTTCGCCGAAGGGCAGGCGGATCGTCACCAGCAGCGCGTGCGGCAGGGCGGCGCGCAATTCGTCGGCCACGCGCTGCCACTGGTCCAGCATCGATTCGACCGGATAGGTGATGAACACGGTCGACACCAGGTCGGCCGTCTGCGGGCCGGGATTGTCCTGCTCGGTTCCAACGACGACCCTGCGCGCATCGATGTCGAGTTCGCGCAGGGCGCGCACCAGCAGTTCGCTGAGCAGGTCGTCGCGTTCGGTGCCCAGGCCCGCGCACAGCACCACGGAATGCGCCGGCACGTCGAGCGAGCCCTGCCAGCGGCCGAGGCGGGCTTCGCGCATCTGGCGCAGGTGGGCGCCGACATTCGCATCGAGCAGCGACACACGCTGGCGCCGCCGCCGCGACGAGCCCGACACCGGCGTCAGCGTAGCGGCAACCTCGGCGATGGTGCTGCGGATGCGCGCGCCCCGGTTCATTTCGATCTGGCCGCTGCGCTGTTCGGCCGCGGCCAGCGAAATGCCCGGCAGCAGGATCTGGTCGCAATAGCGGGCGAAGCTGTGGCGCGCCAGATAGGATTTCGCATCGGCCAGGATGGCGTGGGTCTCGCCGCCCAGCGCGCGCTGGTAAAAGCGCTGCGCCGTGTTCACGTTCGGCACTTCCCCAGCAGGATGGTGACCGGTTCCAGCGCCCGCACGTGGCGCCCCGCCACCACCGGGCACAGGGTCAGTGGCGTCGACAGCAGCAGCCCGACCGGACCCCACAGGGCGCCCCAGAACAGGGCCGAGACGATCACGGCCAGCGGCGACAGGCCCGAGCTGTGCCCATATACCTTCGGCTCAACCACGTTTGCCACGAACAGTTCCAGCGCGACGAATACCGCCAGGCAGGACAGCGCCAGGCTCCAGCCCGGATCGATGGCGGCGACGAACGTGGCGATGAGCACCCCCCGCCACCATGATGCCGAGGTGGGGCACGAAGCGCAGCAGGCCGCTGAGCGCGCCCCACAGCGCCGCATGCGGCACGCCGAAGCCCCACAGCAGCACGCCGATCAGGCTGCCGAAAGTGAGGTTGACGACGAATTGCGACAGGAAAAAGCGCGACACGCCGCGGGTGGCGTCGGACAGGGCGCGCACGGTGCGGCTGATCTCGGCCTGGCCCGCCAGGCGGATCGCACGGTCGCGCAGGGATTCGTGTTCGAGCAGGATGAATACCAGCAGCACCAGCACCAGGCCGGCCTCGCCGATCGGCCCCCAGGCCAGCGCGAACAGGCGTGCCAGCGTGTCGCGGGTGGTGGCGCGCGGGGCGCGGATTTCCACCGGCAGCGGTTGATTGGCGCCGGTGGTGAGCGTGCCGCGCTTGACCGTCACCGGCGGCGGGGGCGGCACCGGTGCCTGCGGCGCCACCGCGCTCAGTTCGGCCTCCAGGCGCGCGAACGGACGCTCGGTGATCTCGCGCACGCGTTCGATCTTCGAGCGGATGGCGGCGCGGTATTGCGGCAAATCGCCGGTGACGGCGACCAGCTGGAAGGCGAGGATGGTACCGGCGCCGATCACGCAGGTGCCGGCCAGCAGCACCGAGACCGGGGTCGCCGGCAGGCGCCGGAAGCCGACGCGGCGCAGGCCGCGGATCAGGGGCGCGAGCACCAGGCTCAGGATCGAGGCCAGCGCCAGCGGCTCGAGCACGTCGCGTCCGAAGTAGAGCAGTCCGAGAATGCAGGTCGCGGTGACGACCGAGCTCGAGGTCAGGTTGTTGAGCAGGGATGAATCGCGCATCGGGAACGGGAACTCCGGCATTGCTGCTGCGTTGTGGTGGTCGCTGAACCGGCAGGGCCGGCGCCCAGCAGTCTAGCATCAATGGCAACCCGGCAGTTTGCCGTCGCGTTTACCACCCACCCGCGTGCGCAGGAGCGGTTGCGCGTGGCAAACGGTGGCGACTGCGCCACCCTACGAGCGTGTGAAAAAATGGCCATGGCCGCGTTGCATCATCTCGCCGTACCCTCGTACTGTCTTCGACGATGCGCCTTGCCCTGACCATTTTTTCACACGCTCTACGGCGCGATCTCGGCGAGCGCGGCGATCAGTGCGGCGGCGTCGACCGGCTTGACGAAATGGTGGTCGAAGCCGGCCTGGCGCGACGATTCGAGGTCGCTTGACTGCCCGTAGCCGGTCAGTGCGACATAGCGCGCCACCTGCAGCGCGGGTGCGGTACGCAGGCGGCGTGCCAGCTCGTGGCCGTCGATGCCGGGCATGCCGATGTCGAGGATGAAGACGTCGGGCGGCGCGGCCAGCGCGGCGTCCTGTACCGGTAGGGGTCGTTGATCGTGTCGACCTGGTGGCCGGCCGCGCCCAGCAGGGCACCCGGGGTGGCGGCGGCGTCGACGTTGTCGTCCACCAGCAGGATGCGCAGCGGCCGCGCGGCGCACATTGCCGTGGCCGCGGGCAGGACGGGGCCGATGGCGCCTGCGGCGCGCTCGCCGCCATCGACGGCAGCTCGACCGTGAAGCGCGCCCCGCGCCCCGCCCCCTCGCTGTGCACCGCGACCTGGCCGCCATGCATGCCAACGATATTCTTTACCAGCGCCAGGCCGAGGCCAAGGCCGCCCCGGGCCCGGTCCGGCGTGCGCTTGCCCTGCACGAACAGGTCGAACACGTGCGGCAGCAGCGCCGCGTCGATGCCGTTGCCGTTGTCGCTGACGACGATGCGCACCTTGCCGTCTTCGACATCGACCGCCAGGGTGATGGTGCCGCCGCGCGGCGTGTACTTGGCAGCGTTGGCCAGCAGGTTGGCCGTGACCTGGATCAGGCGCGCGCGGTCGCCCAGCACGCAGGCACGGGCCGAACCGAGCTGCAGCGCCAGCGCATGCCCTCCGCCCTCCACCAGCGGATGCACCTGCTCGGCGGCGCTGGTGACGACGGATTTGACGTCCACTTCGCTCTGTTCCAGCTGCACCATGCCGCGCGTGACGCGCGAGACGTCCAGCAGATCGTTGACCAGCGTCGTCATGTGGCTGACCTGGCGCGAAATGACCTCGCTGTACTGGCGCACCTTGTCGGCGTTGTGCGGCATCAGGCGCAGCACCTGGGCGGCGGCGCTGATCGGCGCCAGGGGATTGCGCAGCTCGTGCGCTAGCATCGCCAGGAACTCGTCCTTGCGGTGGTTCGCGGCCTGCAGCGCTTCTTCGTTCAGCTTGCTCTCGTGGATGTCGGTGTCGGTCCCGAGCCACTTGACGATGACGCCGCTCTCGTCGCGCAGCGGACGGCCGCGCGCCAAGATCCAGCGGTACTCGCCCGAGTGGTGGCGCGCGCGGTAGGTGATTTCGTAGGGGTCGCCGGTCGCCACGCTGTGCTCCCAGCGCGCCCGGCCGGGCTCGCGGTCGTCGGGATGCAGCAGGCTCTCGGCCCAGGCCGTGCCCTCGGCGGTGCCGGCCGCCATGCCGACAAAGGCGTAGAACTGCTCGTTGTGGTAGTCGACCGTGCCGTCGGGCAGCGCCGTCCACACCATCTGCGGCATGGCATTCGTGATGGTGCGAAAGCGCAGTTCGCTGTCGCGCAATTCCTCTTCGAAGCGCTTGCGTTCGGTAACGTCGCGGGTAGTGCCGGCCACCGCCTCGACTTCGCCGTCGGGCCCGAGGATGGGCACGAAGATGTAATCGTAGATGCGCGGTCCGACAGTGCCGGTAAAAGGCACTTCGCCACGGATCGGCTTTCTGGTCGCCTTCACCTGTTCGATCTCGCGGTCGTGCATGGCCGCATGCCAGGGCTCGTAGCCCAGTTCCAGGAAGGTCTTGCCGACCGCTTCCTCGAGCGTCTTGCCCAACAATTTCAGCAGCACGGCGTTGGCGAAGGTGAAGCGGTGCTCGAGGTCGAACACATAGACCAGGTCGGGCGTTGCCGACAGCACGGTTTCGTACAGCCGCCGGCGCCGCTCGGACTCTTCGTGCAGCGTGGCCAGTTCGCGCTCGGCGGCGTCCTGGCGCGCGGTGCTGTCCTGTTCGCGCAGGTGGCGTTCGGTCAGCAGCGCCAGCAGATCCGTGAAGTAGCCGATTTCGGCGGCCAGGGCAGGGCTCGGTGTGCGCGCGGCCGCGTGATAGAACGTCAGCGTGCCCAGTACCCGTCCGCTCGGGGAATGCAGCGGAAACGACCAGCAGGCGCCGACTCCGTGGGCCGCGGCCAGGTCCCGGTAAGGAGGTGGCAGCGGATCGCGCGCCACATCCGCGACGACGACGGGCGCGGCGCCGTGCACGGCCCGGCCGCATACGCCCCGTCGGGGCCGATCGGCAGCGCGCCAGCGCCGCCGCGAGCTGCGCCGGCAGGCCGCTGGCGGCGGCCATGGTGAGGTCGCCTTCCACTTCGTCGATGACGTAGAGCGCCGCCCAGGTGTCGCCGATCAGCCGGCGTGCTTCTTCCAGCAGGCTGTGCAGGATGGCGTCATGGGACGCGCCGCGCACCGCTTCCGACAGGATGTGTTTCAATCCGCCGAAATCCAGGCCTTCCGGATGTAGCCTCATCATGGGCATTCGCAAGTGGAAAATATCCGATTGTAGCGCACGGCCCAACCGTTCAGGGAGGCTTTGCGGGGCTGCGGCGCCCGTATCCGGCCCCCGCGGCCGCGCTCCACGCGCGCACGGTTTGAAAGGTGTGTTTCCTTCGCGTGAACAGCCTTACAATCTTGCTACCTTTATATCTGCGAAGCCCGATCCCATGGCCCAAATCCATCCTGCCGGCTGGCGCGAGATGTCCGTCACCGGGAATGCCGCACGCGAGATCGAAACCCTGGCCCTGCTCGAGCAGCGCCTGTCCGATACGCCCTACCACATCTACCACGGCGTGCACTGGACGAACGTCGAGCAGGGTTACTCGGTATATGGCGACGTCGACTTCATCATCGTCGCCCCGAACGGACGCATGCTGCTGATCGAGCAGGTGGCGGGCCTCCTCAACGAAACGCGCGACGGCCTGCTGAAGAATTTTCAAGGTAAACCGCGCAAGATCCGCGCCCATATCCTGCACACCATCGAGGGCCTGACGCGCCGTTACCAGGGCGAGCTGTCGATCGACTACCTGCTGTACTGCCCGGATTACACGGTGCGCGACCCGAACCTGGCCGGCATCGACCCGCGCCACATCATCGACGCCACCAACAAGGGCCGGCTGGGACGCATCATCCGCGAGGCGCTGCCGATTACCGAGAAAACCGAGGACTTCGACAAGGTGACGCGCTTCCTCGGCGACACGCTCAGCCTGCGGCCCGACCCGAGTTCGATGATCGGCTCGGCCACGCAGATGGTGACGAGATTGTCCGGCGGCCTGGCCACCTGGGCGCGGCGGCTGGAGTTTTCTCCCTACCGCCTGCGCGTGGCCGGCACGGCCGGCAGCGGCAAGACGCAGCTGGCGCTGGCCGAATATACCGCCGCGCTCGACGCCGGCCTGCGCCCTCTATATGTGTGCTTCAACCGGCCGCTGGCCGACCACATCGAGCGCCTGGTGCCGCCGGGCGGACGCGTGTCGACCTTCCACATGCTGTGCGACGCCTACATGCGCGCCCAGGACGTCACGCCGGATTACTCCTCGCCCGAAGTCTGGAACGACATCGAAAAGGCGCTGGCCGAGGTGGCGCTGCCGGAAACCTGGCAGTACGACGTGCTGATCGTCGACGAAGGCCAGGATTTTTCCAGTTCCTGGCGCGACATCGTGCTGGGCATGGTCAAACCCGGCGGGCGTGCGATCTGGCTGGAAGACCCGGACCAGAACCTGTATGGCAAGCAGATGGTGACGCTGCCAGGCTGGGTGAAGCTGCATTCCGACACGAATTACCGCAGCCCGCGCCAGATCGTGCAGATGCTCAAATCGATCGGCGCCGCCAGCGAAGCGGTGGAGGCCGGCAGCCCCTTCAAGGGCGCCGACATCGAGGAGCTGACCTATCCCGAAGGCGACGTCGAGGCGATGCTGGCGCAGACCCGGCGTGCCGTGACGACTTGCCTGGCCGCAGGCTTCGGCCGCCACGACATCGCCATTTGCTCGTTCAGGGGGCGGGAAAAGTCGGCCATCCTGAATATCGACAAGCTGAGCGACGCGCATACGCTGAAGTTGTTCACGGGTTCGTATGACCTGTTCGGCAACCCGGTATTTCGGGAAGGCGGGCTGCTGGCCGAATCCGTCTATCGTTTCAAGGGGCAATCAGCGCCGGCGCTGATTTTCACGGAAATCGACTTCGAGGAGATGACGGACCTGGTGCTGCGTAAACTCTTCGTCGGCATGACGCGCGCGCGGTTGAAGCTGGTGCTGGTGATGAGTGACCGGGCGGCGCTGCAGTTGCTGGACCGGATGTAGCCCGCCGTCCGCGGTCAGATCCCGGCCCCGTCCTGCGCCGCGGGGGGAACCTGCGTCCCGCTATGCTCCTTGGCCACCCGTACGCAGTTGCGGCCCTCGTGCTTGGCCTCGTACAGCGCCAGGTCGGCCGCGTGCATCAGCAGCTGCATGTTGTTGCCGTGCTGGGGATAGGATGCCACCCCGATCGATGCGGTCGCACCGATGCGTTTGCCGTCGTGCAGCACGTCGCCGGCGGCGATCGCCAGGCGCAGGGCTTCGGCGCGCATGAGCGCATTGTCCTGGCCGCAGTCGGCCAGCAGCACCACCATTTCTTCGCCGCCCATGCGGCAGGCGACGTCGCAGGCGCGGATGCCTTCGCGTAGCGTCAGCGCCACCTTGCGCAGGATGGCGTCGCCGCCCTCGTGGCCGAAGGTATCGTTGATGCGCTTGAAATGGTCGAGGTCGAGGATCAGCACGCTCAGGGGCGCATCGTTCCGGCTGGCGCGCGCCATCTCGCGCTTGAGCACCTCGTCGAGGTAGCGCCGGTTGTAGAGCTGCGTGAGCGGATCGACGATCGATTGCTGGCGCAGCGACACGCGCAGGCGCACATTGCTCAGCGCCAGGCCGAGCTGCTCGGCGAGCTGGCCGATCCAGGCGCGCTGGTCTTCGGCCGCGTCCAGCAGCTCGTCGCCCGCCACCGTCAGGCAGCCGATCACGTCGCCCTGCGTCACCAGCGGCAGGCACAGGCGGCCGGTATCGACCTTCGGCACGTGGCGGCAGGCCAGGCCCCCGTTCGGGCCGAACTGGTGCGGACTGCCGCGCCGCAGCGCCCAGCAATCCGTCGCTTCGATGATGTCCGGCTCGTGTTCGGTCGTGCCCCAGCCGGCCTTGCGCTCGAGGATATCGCGCGAGTTGTTGTACAGATACAGGCTGCCGGACAATTTCGGCAGCACGCGCGGCAGATAGCTGGCGATGACGCCGGCCGATTCGTCGACCGTCTCGGCCAGTTCCAGCGAATGCATCAGTTCCGCGCTACGGAAGAGCAGGGCGTTTTGCAGCGAGATGCGCTCGCTTGTCAGTTGGGTCTGGTCGGCAGCGTCCTGCGCCTTGCGCTCGGCCGCGTCACGCTGGCGCAGCACGCGCGAAGCGGCAACCAGCACCCCGGCCAGGAACAGGATGTTCGTAATCGTTGCCACGAGACTGGCGTTTGCGGCGGAATTCGAGGTCGCCAACAATTGATTGCCGAGTTCGGCACGCCGGTGCGAATACATTGCCAGTTCCTCGCCGATCAAATGGCGCAGCCCATCCATCTGCGCCTTGCCGGTGCCGGTGGCGATGAAGGTGGCTGCAGCGGCAAAACCCTGTTCACGGCGCAGGACGATTGCCTGCTCGACGTTATGCATTTTCGCTGCCGCGGCACGCTCGATGACGGCAAAGCGGGCAACCTCGCCAGGGCTGGCCATGCCTTTGCGAAGCCCCTCCTGGGTTGCAGGAATCGTGTTGATCGCCGTGTGATACGGCTCGAGAAAGCGTTCGTTTCCGGTGACAACGAAACCGCGCTGCGCGGTTTCGGCATTGAGCAGCTGCTCCAGCAAGGTCATCTGCAGCCGCTCGACGTCGGCAGCGGCGCGCAGCTGTGACATCACGGTCGTCACCTGGTTGTTGACGACCATCGGCAAAGCAGCGACGGTCGACATGACAAGGATGATCGCGCAGGCGGCGAGTTTGATCTTGGATTCGAATTTCATCTGTGGAGGCTGGGCTAACGCGGCTTCATTGCCGGCCAGCCCACAATCCCACGGCATTCTGCGGCAGCCGCTACCTGATGAGGGTAGGTTATCACAGGCCATAGGCGATTTAAGGTCTGGTGCGTAGCGGGGTTGCGGGCGGTTGTGAGGCGGACGCCCCGCTGACGAAAATCGGTTCGCGTCTCGTCAGCGCCGGGTTGGCGCGACTGGAATTGTTTCTCTAATCACAGCAACTTCTGGTCAGCGTGAAACAATTGCTAACCTTTCTCGTGGTAGCACTTGTACAAGCTCGGCTATGATGGCGGCCCGGTCGGCAATATCAGCATCAATGCGTGCTTTGGTAGGGTCGGAAAGCATTGTTGACGATAGTGCGAAGCATGAGGTGGGAATGAGCGCAGCAGGCGTAACAGCGCCCCGAGCGAACGGGGCCGGTGGTAACCAATTTTTCTTGATCAATCTGTTGAAGGCAGGGGCGGCGCAGCTGATCGTGTTGCACCACTTGGCGTTCTATGGACCGATGGCGGATCACGCGCGCCAGTTGGCGCCCGCGCTGTTCGATTGGCTGGCCGCCGATGCGCGGATTGCGGTGCAGGTGTTTCTTGTTGTGGGCGGTTTCCTGGCTGCCAAATCCTTGTCGCCGCGCGGATTGCCCGGCCTGAGCAATCCCCTTGCCACCATTTGGCGCCGCTACCTCAAGCTGGCGCCTCCGTTCTTGGTGGCGATGCTGCTGGCCATTGGTGCCTCGGCATTGGCATCGACCTGGATGACCCATGACTCCATCGCCGCACCGCCGAGTTTCGGCCAGCTGAGCGCGCATGCCTTGCTGCTGCACGATGTGCTCGGCTATGAAGCCTTGTCCGCAGGGGCCTGGTATGTGGCGATCGATTTCCAGTTGTATGCGGCGATGAGCTTGCTGCTGTGGGGATGCGGACGCTTCGCTGGCGGGCGCAATCTGCCCTGGCTGATGCCGATCGTGATGACGATCGTGGTCGCCGCTTCACTGTTGTACTTCAACCTGGATTCGGATTGGGATGTGTGGGCGCCGTATTTCCTGGGTAGTTACGGCCTGGGCGCGCTGGCATGGTGGGCAAGCGATCCTGCACGCCGCCCGCGCGCCGTTGCGCTCTTGCTGCTGATGATGGTGGTGCCCGCCTTGCTGGCGTTGACGCTGGATTTTCGCAGCCGTATCGCGGTGGCCCTGGCGGTGGCCTGTGTGTTGATGTTGTGCGGACGAACGCAAACTGCTCCAACAGGAATGTGGCCGCTGGTGAATCGCTTAGCGAAGATTTCTTACTCGGTATTCCTGATTCACTTCCCAGTATGCCTCGTGGTCAATGCCGCGTTCACTCAGTTTGTCCCCACCCAGTCCCACCTACAGGCGGCCGGCACGCTGTTCGCTTGGATCGCTAGCTTGGCAGCGGGGGCATTGTTCTTCCGCTGGATTGAGAGGCCGCTAGGGCAGATGGCGAAGTTGCGCCCTAGCTCGAGGGATGCACTTGCATTCAATGCAACCCGCTGAAAATGGGCAAGTAAAGATGGATGTGGCGCGGTTGCTTTACAATGCAAGCGCCTCACGTCAGAATGCAAGACTGCTCGTTAACACACGCCTTTTCGAAGTGGCGAAGAGGTGATCTCGACGGACAGCTGATCTAGCCGAGTTTGCGAGTTTCGGCGGAGCTCGCACTCCCAGACGACAAGCACTCGCCACCCTGCTGCTTCAAGTGCTGATTGTTTTCGCATGTCTCGCTCTATATTGGAGTTGAATTTCTCGTTCCATTGCCCGGCATTTGATGCGGGTGTCGTGGCGTAGCGGCAACCATGATGCCGATGCCAGAAGCAACCATGAACAAAAATCGCGACCTTGTACTTCGGGAGAACCAGATCTGGGGAGCCAGGCAAGTCACGAGTATGGAGACGGAAGCGAAAACCTTGTGCGTGGAGATATTTACGCACAGTCATCTCCGGCTTTGTGTCTTTTGAACGAATTCCGGCCATCATTCTCGACCGCGTGGCTGAATCGACTACGTCCATTTTTCCTGGTATCCTGTTCCCCCACGCAAGTTTTCACGTTAGGCCAAGTTGCTCATCGAACCGCTATCCAATCTTGCGGGTACTATCCCGATTGTTGACCTCTTTGCTGGACCGGGAGGTCTTGGTGAAGGATTTTCGTCGGTAAAGGGCGATCCTTTCAGGATAATTGTATCCGCAGAAATGAATTCTTCTGCGCGCAATACGCTTCGTCTGCGTGCCTTTTATCGTTTGCTCAAGCGCCAAAGCGGGAATGCGCTCGATTCGTATTACCGATTTTGCAATGGGCAGGCAGACCTTCCCCATGACGATACCAACCTTGACAAATGGATAGAGGCAGGCGAAGAAGCGCGGCAGCTGGAGCTCGGTAACCCTGCCGACAATGACGAGCTCGACCGCCGAATCTCGGCTTACGAACTCGGGCCAGATATACCTTGGGTCCTGATCGGTGGGCCGCCATGCCAAGCATATTCGCTTGTCGGACGGGCTCGCAACCGCGGAAAGGTCGAGTACCGCGCGGAAGACGATCATCGTCATTTTCTCTACAAGGAGTACCTGCGGATCATCCAGAAGTACCGCCCTGCGGTGTTCGTCATGGAGAACGTGAAGGGCATTCTTACGGCGACTGTGGGCGGGAGAAAGATTTTTGAAACGATCCTTCACGATCTTTCGGATCCCGACAGGGCAATGGAAATGCCGGCTTCCGGAAGTGGATACCGAATACACTCGCTGACCTGCCGTACCAGCTTCTCCACCAAGGATGCGCCCCGAAAAATCGATGTGCACGATTTCGTGATTAAAGCAGAACAGCACGGAATTCCCCAGGCACGGCACCGCGTAATTCTCATCGGTGTTCGCGATGACATCGGCCTTGGGTCGCCCGGGCAGATCGAGAAGGTTGCCGAGGTCACAGTCGCGCGGGTCATAGGCTCGTTGCCCAAGTTGCGCAGCCGGCTCAGCAAGGAACTCGATTCAAGCGAGAGTTGGGGGGAGGTCGTGGCGAATCACTTCCGCGAAATGGCTCGAGAGGTCACGGCTAGCAAAGCACAGGCTGAATTGCGGCATGTGCTCGAGGAGGTGTCCGCGGAGATCCCTCGGGGACTAGGGACGGGCGGCAACCAGCTTCGCAAGATCGGTTCCGACGAAGATGATCCGACATTGCTTGATGGCTGGTATTACGACCCTCGCCTTGAAGTCTGGCTGAATCACGATGCGCGAGGGCACATGCGCGCCGATCTGCGACGGTATGCGTTTGCGGCAGCATTTGCTGATGCGTTCGGCTGGTCGCCGAAGGGGCATGCCGAGTTCTCGTTGCAAGGTTTGCGGCCGAACCATGACAACTGGGAGACAGGAAAGTTCTCGGATCGCTTTCGAGTTCAGCTGCAAAATCGGCCCGCAACGACAGTAACCAGTCACATTTCGAAAGACGGCCACTATTTCATCCATTACGATCCGAAACAGTGCCGGAGCCTGACTGTGCGGGAAGCCGCAAGGCTCCAAACTTTTCCAGATAACTACTTTTTTCAGGGAAATAGAACTGAGCAGTTTCACCAAGTCGGGAACGCAGTGCCTCCGCTACTTGCGAAAAAGATCGGCGACATCGTTATTGCCCTGTTACGTGGTGGGGATGCAGGCTCTACGGCCCCTGCACAACAGGATCTCTGGGCGACAAGAGTTCCGTAACCGTTCTGTGCCGGCTGTCAGTCAGAGTGAAAACAGAGCGTGTGTTGGAAAAATGCTGCGGTGATTGTTTGTTAGTTTTAAGTGCGCAAAATAAGTGATAATGAAAGGAAATAAGTTTCCCTTGTCACTTTGAAGCGCATCACTGCATGGCCCATCACCACCACTTGGTGTTTCATCCTCGCCCTTTGCTCCTGTGGCTGAAATCCAGGTCGCAATAATGCAGGCGGACAGAAAGCTTAGTCCGCTTTTCCGGCTTGCCCTCAAGTCGGGGGCAGTGGAGGCGATTGCGCTCCACATTCATCGCGGCGAATCGCTAAATGGCCGCGATTCTGCCGGTCTCACGCCGCTGATGATCGCGGCCATTCACAACCAGCAGGATTCGTGCACGAAGCTTCTTGCCTTGGGTGCAGATGCGTCGCTGCTCAGTGCCGGCGGTAAGACGGCCGTCGAGCTGGCGCGTGACCATGGCCACCTTACGCTTGCTACACTTCTCCTGCCACGTGGTGCGCCGAATTCCGACGGGCCTCACACCGCTGAGATTGGCAATGTCCTGTTGAGCAACGGATCTTCTTCGCCTCCCGCGATCGGCGGCACGCATCTCCTGCCTCTTCAACACTGCAGCGCAGAGGGCCTTCAAATGGCTTCCGTTGACACCACGTTGGCGCAGAGCGCAGAAATCCACCCGTTAGAATTTACTGATGATCTATCCGGATGGACTGCCGACGCAAACGTTAGTGTGCCTGTTCACGATGCAGACTGCGTAATGGCAGCCGAGGGAGTTCAGCGGCGTATCTCTGAGCACCGCAGAATCAGCGACGATGCTGACTGGTCAGCAATCGACTTCGAACTTCCTGAAGCTCGCGCAGCCCAGCTTTCGCCCCGGATCGAGGATCTAGCCGCAGTTGAAGGCCTCATTGCATCCGGGTTGCGCGACGGCTACGTGACGGACGACAACCTTCAACAGGCGCTCGAAAAGGACTTTGGTTTTGAGATCGAGCGTGTGCGGGTTGTCATGGAGGGGCTTCTCGACGATCTCGGCATTCTGCTGGAGACTGTCGGCACACCCCTTCCCCAAGTGAGCCTCAGCGCCAATAACGAGGAGTTAATCGAGGTTCTTCATGTGCTCCACGATCGTCTCGCCGAACCCACCGGGCCGGAGCATATGTACTTCACTGAGGCACGCAAGTACGACCTCATCAAGCGCGAGGACGAGGAACGGCTGGGGCGGCAGATGGACAGCACCCTCGGCCAATTGACCCGCGCCCTTGCTTCGCTGCCCGAGCGCGACTGGCTGCTTTACTTTGCACAGACTGGTGAAGGCGGCGGTGTCGCCATCCATGAGCTGGAGGATGGTGACGAAATGGCTGAAGGCGGCGAGTCGCTCGAAGCTGCTTCGGAAGAGAAGGGCGCCGATAGCGTTGAGGGCGATTTCCGATCCTACGTGCAGCTCGTCCGCAGCGGCGCACCGGAGAATGGCCGTGACAGGGCAGTGCCGCGGCCCGCCCCGGTCGACCTGAAGAGGATGCTTGACGCAGCATCGCGGCTTGATGACGTTGCCGCCGATCTCGTGAACTCGTCGATTGCCGGGTACGAGCGTGCACGCGATCGCTTGGTGACTGCCAATCTTCGCTTGGCGATCTCGCTCGCGCACAAGTATCGCTACAGTGGTCTGCCGCTGGCAGATTTGATTCAGGAAGCGAACATCGGTCTCATGCGTGCTGCGGAACGATTCGATTTCCGGCGCGGCTTCAAGTTCTCCACGTACGCGACTTGGTGGATACGCCAAGGCATGAGCCGGAGTGTACAAGACACCTCACGCACAATTCGAGTGCCGGTTCACCAAGGCGAAAAAATATATCAGGTCAGCCGGGTGCAGCGCGAGCTGGAATACGGTCGCGCAGGAGAGGTGCGTCCCGAAGAAATCGCCAATCATCTCTCTCTTTCGTTGCGGCAGGTTGAGCAGATCATCCGTGCTGATATCCGGGTAATTTCTATTGAGGAGTGCGGTCCGGATCTCGAACCATTTACTCCGGATCCCTTCAGCATCGTTGACCTGCAATGTGATCCGTTGCAGAGAGCGTGTGACCGTAGTCTGGCTACGGCAATCGAACGCTTGCTTGCCGGGATCGACAAGCGAGGACGCCAAGTGATCGTAGCGCGTTTTGGCTTCGATGGCGCGGGTGGCCGGACCCTCGATGAGGTGGGGCAGCAGTTCGGCGTGACACGGGAACGCATTCGCCAGATAGAAGCAAAGACTCTTCGAAAACTCAACCATCCATCCCGTGCCGATGTGCTTGCTCCCTACGCGCCAATGGCCCGTACAGGGACCGAACCGCAGGAAGAAGAATGAAAGAAAACGGATTCCGCCACGCGCCTCCGCGCGCGGTCGCAATGATAGAAGCGCTGCGCGGATTGGGTTACAGCACCGCCACGGCGCTTGCCGACATCATCGACAACAGCATCGCTGCCGGAGCGAAAAATGTCGAGCTGACATTCGAATGGAGTGGCAAGGGAAGCCGAGTCCGCGTAGAGGATGACGGCGACGGCATGAGTGCCGTCGAGCTCGACTCTGCAATGCGTCTGGGGGAAAAGAACCCACTGGACCGCCGGGACGAAAATGACCTCGGGAGATTCGGTCTTGGGCTGAAGACGGCCTCCTTCTCCCAGTGCCGACGCCTGACCGTTGCGTCCGTTGGGCCGGATGGATTGCAGTGCCTGCGCTGGGATCTCGATGTTCTGGCCGCCAGCGAAGGCGATGGCTGGCATTTGCTGGAAGGGCCGCATGACAGCGCCGGCGAGCTGGTTGAACAGTTCGGTAGTCGTTCGCATGGAACCCTGGTGTTGTGGGAGGTCCTTGATCGAATCGTTACGGACAGCTATGGCGAACAGGATTTCCTCGACATGATCGACCGAGTCGAGCGGCATCTGGCGATGGTGTTTCATCGGTATCTCGAGGGCACGCGTCCTCGTCTGCGGCTGCGCATCGGCGGCAAGCCAGTCAATCCCTGGGACCCGTTCCTGTCAGGCCATCCGGCAAAGCCGTGGCATTCCCCGCCGGCGTCGGCTCCTGGAATGCCCGGGGTAGAGGTGGAATGTCATGTCCTTCCGCACAAGGATCGGCTGACCTCAAAGGAGCATGAGTCGGCCCAAGGGCCTGACGGCTGGACGGCACAACAGGGTTTTTATGTTTACCGTAACGAGCGGTTGCTAGTGGCAGGAAGCTGGCTTGGGCTCGGCCAAGGACGCGGGTGGACCAAGGACGAGGCACACCGACTTGCTCGCATTCGGCTCGACATACCGAATTCGGCCGACCAAGCATGGAAAATCGATATCCGGAAATCGACCGCCAGGCCCCCGGTGGAGGTCCGCGCGTGGCTCGCAAGGCTTGCTGACGAGACGCGCAGCAGGGCACGCAAGGCGTTCGCACTGCGTGGCCAGGCTCCTCGGAACCGAAACGGCGAAGAAGTCAGCCAGGTATGGCGCTCGCAGAAGTTCTCGGGCGGAATGCGCTACCGCATCGACACCGACCATCCCGCCGTGCGCGCCGTGCTTGACGACGCGCGCGCGCTGGCCCCCCAAGTACTGGCAATGCTGCGTGTGATCGAGGAGACCGTACCGGTTCAGCGGATCTGGCTCGATACGGCGGAAAACCGGGAGACTCCGCGCACGAGCTTTTCCGGCGAGCCACCCGCGGCGGTCACCGAAGTGCTGATGGTCATGTACCGCAACATGGTTCTGCTCAAGGGCATGTCGCCGGCCATGGCCCGCACCCGTCTTCTGCTGTCCGAGCCATTTCAGAATTACCCTCAACTGGTGGGCTCGCTGCCCGACCAGCCTCCCGAACTGGAAAAGAAACCATGACGTCACAAGTCGAAGCCAACAAGACAAGCGTTATCAAGATCGTGCAGGAGCTGCTGTTCAATGAACCCGACAAGAGCGCCATCACGCCCGCACTGATCGCGGAGAAGATTGCGCTGGTGCTGATGATGAATCAGCGCTGGGGTGAAGGCCTCGACCGCGACGCGGTGTCGGACGAGCTGATTCGCCGGTTCAGCGTGTGGCGCAGCCAGGACAGCTGGCTCGAGAATAATGAAGGTCACGTGCCTTGGCTGACGCCCGAGCGCAAGAAGGACTGGCGCTACTGGCAGCGGTACCGGGAGTTCCAGGAGGCCCGCATGGCATGGGAGGCCGTCGACGGCCTCGACAAGTCTTCCGACCGCATTCTTGGCATGCTGGAAGACCCACAGCGCAAGGGCCCCTGGGACCGCCGCGGCCTTGTTGTCGGCCACGTTCAGTCCGGCAAAACCGGTAACTACACTGGCCTCATCTGCAAGGCAGCCGATGCCGGCTACAAGATCATCATCGTCCTCGCCGGGATGCACAACAACCTCCGTACGCAGACGCAGATGCGTCTCGACGAGGGCTTCCTCGGATTCGAGACCAACCCATCTGCCGAAGGCATGCGGCTCATCGGAGTAGGCACCATTGATCAGGATCCGTCGATCCGGCCGAACTACGCGACCAACCGGACGGACAAGGGCGATTTCATTGCCAGCAATGTCAAGAATCTAGGGGTATCGCCAGAAGCGCTCCCGTGGCTGTTCGTGGTGAAGAAGAACAAGACCGTGCTGGCCCGGCTGCTACGCTGGATTCAGACGCATGTTGCCGACGCGGTGGAGCCGGAGACCGGCCGCAAGGTGGTCACGCACCTGCCTCTCCTGATCATCGACGATGAAGCCGATCATGCCTCCGTTGATACCGGAGCGCAGCTCTTCGATGCCGACGGCAAGGCTGACGAGGACCACCAGCCTACGGCCATCAATGGTCTTATCCGGCGGATCCTGCACGCGTTTCATCGCAAGGCCTACGTCGGATATACGGCCACGCCATTTGCCAACATTTTCATTCACGAACGTGGCACCACCGCAGAGGCAGGGCCAGACCTTTTCCCGGCAGCATTCATTCACAATCTTGGTTCGCCTTCCAACTACGTTGGCCCGGCGCGTGTGTTCGGTCTCTACAATGGAGATGAGCGTCAGGGCAGCCTGCCGCTGGTGCGCACCGTCGACGATCACTGCAGCAAGGATGGACGATCCGGCTGGATGCCGGTTGGGCACAAGAATACCCATGTTCCATCGGATGCCGATGAAAGCGCGCTGCCAGCCTCTCTGCGTGAAGCCATCGACGCGTTCATCCTTTCCTGTGCCGCGCGTCAGGTACGGGGACAGAAAGCGCAGCACAGCTCGATGTTGGTCCACGTGACCCGCTTCAACGCAGTTCAGCTCGAAGTCCACACGCGCGTCGAACAATACGTGCGCTCCATCGATCAGCGCCTGTCGCGGCGGATAGGGCATCAGCCGGTTCTGGACAGGCTGGCCGAACTGTGGGCGAATGATTTCGAGCCCACTACGGCAGAGATGGCGGAAAAGGTACCCGACGCGGGTCCCTTCAGCTTCAGCACATGGGGAGAAATCGCTGAGGTTCTGCCGCTCGTAGTCAGCGAGATCAGCGTGCGAGTAATCAATGGCACAGCTGGCGACGTGCTGGACTACACCGAAACCGCTGATGGCCTGAAGGTAATCGCAATTGGGGGCGACAAGCTGGCACGGGGACTGACGCTGGAAGGACTGTGCACGAGCTACTTCCTGCGCGCTTCGCGGATGTACGACACGCTCATGCAGATGGGACGCTGGTTCGGCTATCGTCCGGGCTATCTCGATCTCTGCCGCCTTTACACCACTTCGGACCTGATCGAATGGTTTGAACACATCGCCGATGCGTCCGAGGAGCTGCGAGACGAGTTCGACATGATGGTGGAAAGCGGCGGCACACCCCGCGACTATGGCCTGAAGGTCGTATCGCATCCGGTGCTGATGGTTACCTCGCGCCTGAAGATGCGCTCGGCACGGAGCCTGTACCTGTCGTTCAGCGGGCATGTCATCGAAACCGTGGCGCTGCATCGACAGCAACGGCAGCTCGACACGAACTTCGCGGCGTTCAATGAACTGGTCGCGGCCATGGGCGAAGGCAAGCGGGATCCGGTACAGCAGCGCCCCGCAACGGACGACCGTTGGAGCGGGGTGCTCTGGGAGGCGGTGTCGCATGAACACGTGACTGATTTCCTCAGCGCATACAGCACGCATCCTGAGGCAATGAAGGCGAACAGCCTCCTGCTTCGTGACTTCATCGTCAAGATGGTCAAGGAAAACGAACTGACAGAATGGACTGTGGCAGTGATTGGTGGCGGAAAGCCGGACAACCCCGTCAACGTTGCCGGCGTATCCGTGCAACGGGCGAAGCGTTCGGCGAAGTCGCACACGGTGGACCGGCAGTCTATCGGTCGTCTGCTGTCGCCCAAAGACGAGGGTATTGATTTCGGCATTGAGGCGTGGGAAGCCGCACTGGCGGAGACACGCAAGATCTGGAAGGAAGATTCTGCTCGATTGAAGAATCAGGCAGAGCCTGATGTTCCGAGCGGCCCTATTCTGCGGCGAGTACGGGGGCATGGTGCCCCTGGAGTACAAGCCCATCCCGAGCGGGGCGTACTGCTCGTGTATCTGGTCGATGTCGAAGGTATTCAAGGCGAACCGGCTACAGGTGAAACGCCGGTGGTCGCTTTCGGAGTGAGCTTCCCCGGAAGCCGTTCCGGTACAAAGGTCGAATACAAAGTCAATAACGTTCTTTGGGAACTGGAATATGGCGCCGCTGATTAACGAGGAAGTACTCGCTGCCTGGCGTGCGCTCGCCAGCGACACGCGTGGCGAGGGCGGCTGGCGCTGTATTCCGATTTCAGGATTGGCAGGGGGGCGTCTCCAGGCGGCTCGGCGGTTCCCGGAAAACAGTGAAGCCCTCATCATCGGGTTCTCATCAGTCGCCCTGCCTGCACCATCGATGCTACCCGCCGCGGCTGGCTTTCGCGTTGAACGCGCTTCGGTGGGACTGCCAGGCGAATGGCTTGCGCTGGTCCGTCAGGAGGAGGGGGGTATCGAACTGTTCTCGAGAATGGTAACCGATGTCGTGGCAGCAATCGCGGCGAACGCGGAGTCGTCCCATCAGCGAAAGATGCAGATTTTCCTTGGTCGCATTCGAGCATGGCAACACTTCATGAGCAGGAGCTCGGGAGCATTAAGCGCTGAAGCCGAACTGGGGTTGAGCGGCGAGCTTGTATGTCTCGAACGGCTGGTTTCCGCTGGGCTGGACCTGCATGCGGCAGTCGAGGGCTGGCGTGGGCCGCTTAATGGCCTCCAGGATTTCGAGGTCGGATCGGGTGCCATCGAGGTTAAGAGCACGCTGGCTCACGACGGCTTCCCGGTCACCATCATGTCTCTGGCGCAGCTGGATGATTCAGTGCGGCAACCGCTATTCCTTTTCGGCTGCCGCTTCGCCCTTGCGGCTGATGGTCTGTCGCTTGCCGCCAAGGTGGCTGCGCTGCGCAGTGTGCTCGAGAGCGACCCTGCGGCGGCGGCCCTGTTCGAGAATGCATTGCTGCATGCCGGGTTCGTGGACGCGCATGCAGAACATTACACCCGCTGTCTGACGGTGTCGGAAGGGCGATTCCTGCGTGTCGACGAAAGCTTTCCACGCCTCGTTGCCGCGAACGTGCCCGCTGCCATCCGCCACGCCCGCTATGAAATCGATCTGGACGGGGTCGATGTTCCCGCAGCCACGATCGAACATATCCTCACTATGACTGGAGCCATCTGAGTATGGAACTCATCGATTTTTTGCACCAGACGCAACATGACGTAAGGCAGGAAATGGCGGCACGCGCTGCCGAACCTGGAGGAGAAACACCATTCGCCGAGCTGGTTTTCACCGAGGTGGTCACACGGCACATGTCCGATATCGGGATGACTTTCGAACCCGAGATCTGCCACTATTCTGCTCGAGTAGGGGAAGGGATATTGAAGCTCAGCGGTTACGCGCTGTCCGAGGACGTCGACCAGCTCGACCTGTACGTCAGTCTGTACGAGGGCTGCGACGACCTGGTTGGGATCCCTGACTCCGAAACCACCCGCGCAGCGGAACAGTGCTCCCGCTTCCTCAACCAGTGCGTATCGGGCACGCTGTCTGCAAAAATGGACGAGTCTCACGATGCATTCGCACTAGTCCAGACGATCGAGAAGGCGTACGCAGGCCTCGAGCAGATCCGCATTTACGTTCTCACTGATCGCAAGGCCAAAACTCGAAACTTCCAAGCACGCCAGATCCAGGGCAAGACAGTCAAGCTAGAGGTAATGGACATCGAACGCTTGTTCAATCACTGGCAGGGTGGCAAGCCGCGGGACGAACTGGTTGTAAATTTCAGCGATGTCTGCGGCAGCTCCCTTCCATGTGTCTGGGTATCGGACAGCGAGGCGGAATACGACTACGCAATGACCGTGTTCCCCGGTGAAGCATTGCGCTTTCTCTACGAAAAGTATGGCCCGCGCATCCTGGAAGCGAACGTGCGGTCTTTCCTTAGCCAGACCAACACAGTCAACAAGGGGATCCGTGACACTCTGCGCGATCAGCCAGAGCGGTTCATGGCGTACAACAACGGTGTCGTCATCGTCGCAGACGAAGCACACTTGGAGCGCGCTGCCGACGGCAGTCCGGGCATTGCATGGCTCAAGGGAATGCAGGTCGTCAACGGGGGGCAAACCATGGCCTCGATCTTTTTCACGAAGAAGAAGTTCGCCGGAGTCGATCTTCGCAAGGTCCGTGTGCCTGCCAAGGTTATCGTTCTGCGGCGGTCGGACGAAGTTTCCGAGGACGCGCTGATCGCCGACATCTCTCGCTATGCGAACTCACAGAGTGCAGTAAAGGGCTCGGACCATTACGCGAACAAGCCATTCCATGTCCAGATGGAGAAGCTGGCGATGACTACATACTGTCCGGACGGCGTTGGGCGCTGGTACTACGAGCGCGCTGCGGGCAGCTACAAAGTGATGCTGGATCGAGAAGCCAAATCGGCAGTCGACCTTCGGCGCCTGCAGGATTCGATGCCGCCAAGCCGCAAGTTGACCAAGACCGATTTTGCCAAGTACCTCTGCGGCTGGATGCAGCTCCCGGATCTAGTCAGTCTAGGGGGGCAGAAGGCATTCCCGATCTTCATGAAACGGGTGATGCAGGCCGACGACGAGACGCCGAATCTTCCTGACGCCGCTGAGTACCGGCACATGATCGCGAAAGTGATCATCTTCAAAACGGCGACACGTCTGCTGAAGAGCCGTTTCCCGGCGTTCAAGGCGAACGTGACTGCCTATACCGTGGCGGTCGTCTCGCTGATGCTGGGCGACCGGATCAGTCTCGACGCCATTTGGCAGAAGCAGGGAATTTCGACGGAACTCGGCAATCAGATCGTCACGTGGTCGGACGAAGTAAACGACATGCTTCACCGTACGGCTAACGGTCGAATGCTTTCCGAATGGGCAAAGAAGAAAGAGTGCTGGGAGATGCTGTCGAAGCACGCATGGTCGAATCCTGATCAGAGTATCCCTGAAGTGGCTGCGTCACGCTCACGGCCCGTTCTCTGATCACACTACAACGCAGTTCCAGGAGCAAGAATGGTATTGAAGGATTTTCTCTCGGCCGTGCACGACGAGGTGCGCGACCGAATGGCAGCGGATGCCGCATCGACAGGCGGCGCGCCCCAGTTCGCCGAACTTGTGTTCACATCAGTATTTGCTCGCCACATGGCCGAACGGGGCATTACCTATGACTCGCAGCCATGCCGCTACTTCGCTTCCATCGACCATCACGACCTCCGGCTCAGCGGATACGCTCTTTCCGATGAGCTCGACAGACTCGACGCCTTTGTCAGTGTGTACAGCGGCGATGAGGAGCCACGCTCCATCAGCGAGCAGGACGCCCTCGATGCTGCTGAGCAGTGCGGGCGTTTTCTCGAGATGTCGGCGCGTGGCACGCTGGCCGCGCACGTCGACGCGTCGCATGACGCATTTCTGTTGATTTCCACCATCGCCAGCGCGTGGTCCGATATGTCGCACGTGCGTATCCACGTGCTGACGGATATGTGCGCCGGAACGATGCTCTTGCCATCGCTTGAAATTGGGGGAAAGACCGTCGCCGTCGAGGTAGTGGATATCGAACGCGTCTTCGATCAGCAGCAGGGTGCTGAGTTGCAATCACGTTTTCGTGCCCTCTCAACTTTTCGCGAAGAATGGATGGCATCGATTGCGGTCGACGTTCAGGCCAGTGGCGAAAGCGCGAGTGCCATCTTTGCCGACGATGCCGCGGCACGCTTGACCGATGCAGAGGAGTTCGCGGACTTCCAGCGCTGTGATTTCAACGGAACCGCTGCAGGTCGCGGCCCGATGCGTGTAAATGGCCATGCATTTGACGATACAGATGGCACTCTGGCGTTAATGGTCACTGATTTTTCCGGCGCTCAGGATATCGACTATCTCGGAACCAATGACGCTCGCCTGCACTTCGACATGCTGGAGACATTCATCGACGCGTCGTTGCACGGCGATGTGTCTAGGGACCCCGGTTTGGCGGGTACCCCCATCGCCGGCCTTGCGGCGGACATCGTTCGCATGCGGCCCGGCATTCTGCGCATTCGGATGTATCTGGTCACTGATCGGCTGTCGGACTTCGGCGGGGAACTTGAAGGAAGCGACGAGCTGTCCGGGATTGCTCTGGAACGGTATGTGTGGGATGCAGCACGCTTTCACCGCGCTTCCGAATCCGTCAGCGGGCGGGATGATCTCGAAGTCGATTTCTGTGTCGACGGTAGCAACGGGGTTCCCGCTCTGCATGCCGGGTCAGCCGACGGTGACTATGAGGGGTACCTCTGCACTATTGGCGGGGCGGTGCTGGCCGCGATTTATGAGCGCCACGGAAGCCGCCTTCTTGAGGGGAACGTTCGATCCTTCCTTAGCACAAAGGGGAAGATCAACTCAGCTATCCAGACAACCATTTCCGACAAACCGGAGATGTTTTTCGCGTACAACAACGGCATCGCTGCAACCGCCGAGGCAGTTGAATTCGATTCTGCCTCGTCGCGCATCGTCAGGGCGGTCAATCTTCAGATCGTCAATGGCGGTCAGACCACAGCGTCCCTCGCGGCCGCATGGCGCGCTGGGCACGACCTGTCGAAAATCTGCGTGCAGATGAAGCTGTCAGTACTCTCGCCGGCTCGCGCGGGCGAACTGATACCGTTGATTGCTCGATTCGCCAATAGCCAGAACAAAGTCAATGAGTCGGACTTTTTCGCAAACCACCCGTACCATCACAGGATTGAACAGCTCTCCCAGCGCGTTATGGCGCCGGCTGTCGAGGGAGAGGAGCAGACGCGATGGTATTACGAACGGTCGCGGGGGCAATACGTCAACGAGCAGAAGAATCTCGACAGCAATGGCAAAAAGCGCTTCCTCGCGATAAACCCGAAATCGCAGCTGCTGACGAAACTCGATGTCGCCAAGTACGAGAACACTTGGAAGGGATTGCCGCACAAGGTCAGCTGTGGAGCTCAGAAAAATTTCGTCTTCTTCGCTGGCTGGTTGGCGAAGCGTTGGACCGAGAACGACAGCGCGTTCGACGAACTCTATTTCAGGAATCTAGTTGCGATGTCGATCCTGTTCCGCCATACCGAGCGTCTCGTCGGTGAACAGCCCTGGTATCAAGGAGCATACCGCGCCAATATCGTCACGTACGCTCTGGCTGTGCTTCAGTTCACGGTGCTCAAGAGTGGGAAGGGGCGTCAGCTCGATCTTGACGAGATCTGGAAAACGCAGCGTGTTCCTGATGCGCTCAGCGACTACATCGCGAGCATTGCCAAGGCCGTTCTTGGTGTTTTGACTGACCCGGAGCGGCCCCGTGCGAACGTGACCGAATGGGCCAAGCAGGAAGCTTGCTGGGAGCGGGCGCGCGATGCTGTTGTTCCGCTGAGCGAGCCGGTGTTCGACAACTTGGTAGATCCAATCTCGCGCAAATACGCCGAAGGCAGTGGGGTACAGGAGGTTGGGTATGGCGTTTTCGCGAGAACGGCTGTCTTGGGAATTCGGCCAGCTCAGTGGGAAGAGCTGCGGCAATGGGGCGCTGCGAACGCCATGCTCGATGCGCGTGAAGCAGAACTGCTCCGGTCTGCCACCCGAATTCCGAAATTCGTCCCATCAGTGAAGGAATGCGAGCGGATTTGGTCAATACGGTCCAAGTTGATCAAAGAGGGTTTTGAAGAGCCAGATAAGCGTCTGAGTGCTTGATCGTCCAAGTTCCGCGGTCCGCCAAGACATGCAACGTTCGAGGAATAAAAAACGGCCTAATTAGGCTAATGCCGTTCAGTTAAGACTGGACGGCATTTTTCTTTTGGGTGTTGTAAACGGTAGCTGAGGCTGTTCACCTGCGTCATCATGTTTGATGACGCGCTTCATTTTCTCGTGCAAGCCCAGGAAGACCCGGATTGGGCACGCTTGGGACAACACTTGCCGTGCGAGTGGATCGAGCAAGCGGTTGCATACACTGGTAAAGCAAGTATTCGGCAGCGCCGCTTGCCTGCCGAACAGGTGGTGTGGCTGGTCGTCGCTTTAGCGCTGTACCGTCACCAGTCCCTCAGTGAGGTAGTCGACGACCTGGATCTGGCATTGCCGAACGCGCACCTGATGCAACGCCTTCGCCAGCGACTTGTCATGCTGCTCAATGAAGAACGGCCCGGTCGAAAACTCGACCGGGCCGTGAAGGCCTTACCTCAACGCTATACCGTTCGCGTCCTAAAAAAAGGACCTTAACTGACCTGAACGGCATTAGCCTACTTAGGCCGTTTTTTTATGCACTCGGGTCCGAATGTGGATGTTAATAACCGACGTTTAAACGTCAATATTCCCCGCCTGCAGCGCATTCGACTCAATGAAGTTCCTGCGCGGCTCCACGTCATCGCCCATCAGCGTGGTAAAGATCTGGTCTGCCGCAATCGCGTCCTCGATCTGCACCTTCAGCAGGCGGCGCACGGTCGGGTCCATCGTGGTTTCCCACAGCTGTTCCGGATTCATCTCGCCCAGGCCTTTGTAGCGCTGTTTGGAGACGCCGCGTTCGGCTTCTTCGCGCAGCCAGATCATCGCTTCGTGGAATTCGCGTACGGCGAATTCCTTCATCTTTTCGCCTTCGCCGCGGCGCATGATGGCGCCTTCGCCCATGAGGCCCTGGAAGGTCGCTGCAGCGTTCGCCAGCACGGCGTAATCGTTGCTGAGGACGAAGTCGGCGTCGATCGAGGTGACGTAGACGTTACCGTGGCGCATGCGCTCGATGCGCAGGGAATGCTTTTCGGACAGGTCGTCCGAACGCACGACCACGCGCACGGCCGGGTCGTTGATCGCCTGTTCCATCGCCTGGGCAGAGGCGCCGGCCGCGTCCAGGGTCGACATGTCGAGCGTGGTGCCGCTCATGATGGCGGTCAGTGCGGCGCGGTCGATCACGCGCGTCAGGCGCATCATGATGGCGTTCGCCAGGTTGTACTGGCGCACCAGTTCGGCCAGGGCGTCACCGTTGATTGGATCGGCGCCGTCACGCGGGATGAGCGAAGCGCCGTTCAGCGCCACCGTCATCATGTAGCTCGCTTCCTCGATGTCGTCCTTCAGGTAGCGCTCGTCGCGGCCGGCCTTGACCTTGTACAGCGGCGGCTGGGCAATGTAGATGTGGCCACGTTCCACCAGCTGCGGCATCTGGCGGTAGAACAGCGTCAGCAGCAGGGTGCGGATGTGGGCGCCGTCGACGTCCGCATCGGTCATGATGATGATGCGGTGGTAGCGCAGTTTGTCGACGTTGAATTCGTCCGGGCCGATCGAGGTGCCCAGCGTGGCGATCAGGGTGGTGATCTGCTCCGACGACAGCATTTTCTCGAAACGCGCTTTTTCCACGTTCAGCACCTTGCCGCGCAGCGGCAGGATCGCCTGGAATTTACGGTCGCGGCCCTGTTTCGCGGAGCCGCCTGCCGAGTCACCCTCGACGATGTACAGTTCGGCCAGTGCCGGGTCGCGTTCCTGGCAGTCGGCCAGTTTCGACGACAGGCCCAGGCCGTCCATCACGCCCTTGCGGCGGGTGAGGTCGCGCGCTTTACGGGCGGCTTCACGGGCGCGGGCGGCTTCCACGATCTTGCCGCAGATGATTTTCGCGTCGTTCGGCTTTTCGTTGAGGAAGTCGGTCAGGGTTTTCGCGACGATTTCCTCGACCGGGCCGCGCACTTCCGACGACACCAGTTTGTCCTTGGTCTGCGACGAGAATTTCGGCTCCGGCACTTTCACCGACAGCACGCAGGTGAGACCCTCGCGCATGTCGTCGCCCGAGATTTCGACTTTCGCCTTCTTGGCGAAATCGTTCTCGTCGATGTATTTATTGATCACGCGGGTCATCGCCGCACGCAGGCCGGTCAGGTGGGTGCCGCCGTCGCGCTGCGGGATGTTATTCGTGAAGCACAGCACCTGCTCGTTGTAGGCATCGTTCCACTGCATCGAGACGTCGACCGAGATGTTCGTGCCGTGCTCGGACATGCGGTCGCCGGTGGCCTGGAACACGGTCGGGTGCAGGACGCTCTTGGTCTTGTTGATGTATTCGACGAAGCCGCGGGTGCCGCCTTCGAAAGCGAAGACTTCTTCCTTGCCGGTGCGGTGGTCGGAGAGCTTGATGTTGACGCCGTTGTTCAGGAACGAAAGTTCGCGAATACGCTTCGACAGGATCTCGTAGTGGAATTCGACGTGGGTGAAGATTTCTTCGTCGGCCCAGAAGTGCACTTCGGTGCCGCGTTTATCGGTTTCGCCGATGACCTTGATCGGGGAAACCTCGAAACCGTCGACGATTTCGATTTCGCGGTTCTGCGGAACGCCGCGCACGAATTCCATCTGGTGCACTTTGCCTTTTTGGCGCACGGTCACGCGCAGCAGTTTCGACAATGCGTTCACGCAGGAGACGCCGACGCCGTGCAGGCCGCCCGAGACTTTATACGAATTCTGGTTGAACTTGCCGCCGGCGTGCAGTTCGGTCAGGGCGATTTCGGTGGCCGAGCGCTTCGGCTCGTGCTTGTCGTCCATCTTGACGCCGGTCGGAATGCCGCGGCCATTGTCGGCAATCGAGATCGAATTGTCGGCGTGGATGGTGACGTGGATTTCCGTGCAGTAGCCCGCCAGCGATTCGTCGATCGAGTTATCGAGCACCTCGAAGACGAGGTGGTGCAGGCCGGTACCGTCCGAGGTATCGCCAATGTACATGCCTGGGCGCTTGCGCACCGCTTCCAGGCCTTCCAGAATTTGAATCGAGGCGGCGCCGTACTCGTCCGAGGGCATCGGCGATTGGGGCATGTTATTGGCGTTATCGGACATGGACTGCTTTCTCAAAAAACTGTGTATTCAAACTGCTCAGTTCGGGGCTGCCCCTTGATTATTCAAGCAAATAAGCAAGAGGCAGCCGGCGAGACTTAGATACGCATCGGCATGACGACGTACTTGAAGTCGCCATTGTCGGGAATCGAGATCAGGGCAGACGAATTCGAATCGCCCAGCGCGATGTTCACCTGGTCGCACTTCAGGTTGTTGAGCACGTCGAGCAGGTAAGTCACGTTGAAACCGATGTCGATCTGGTCGCCGCCGTAGTCGATTTCCAGTTCTTCGACTGCTTCTTCCTGGTCGGCATTGGTCGAGCTGATCTTCATGCTGCCCGGGGTGATGATGCAGCGCACGCCCTTGAACTTATCGCTGGTCATGATTGCGGCGCGCTGCAGCGAGCGCAGCAGTTCATCGCGGCTGATCGTGAAGTCGTTCTTGTAACCCTTCGGGATCACGCGGGTGTAGTCAGGGAATTTGCCTTCGACCAGCTTCGACACCAGTTCGATGTCGGCGAAAGTCAGTTTCACCTGCGAGGCGGCGATGTCGAGGCGCACGGTCTCGTCGCTTTCTTCCAGCAGGCGCTGCAGTTCGATGATGGTCTTGCGCGGGATGATGACTTCCTGGCGCTCGAAGGTCTGGTCCGCTTCGACCTGGCAGAAGGCAAGGCGGTGGCCGTCGGTGGCAACCGCGATGACCTTGTTACCGTCCAGGACCAGCAGCAGGCCGTTCAGGTAGTAGCGGATGTCCTGCTGGGCCATCGCGAAGTGCACCATGTTGAACAGGTGCTTCAAGGTCTTTTGCGGCAGGGTGACCGAGGCGTTGTGGGTTTCGGCGACCGAGACGGTCGGGAACTCTTCGGCGGCCAGGGTCTGCAGGGCGAAGCGCGATTTGCCGCTCTGGACGGTCAGGCGCTTGTTTTGCAGCGTCATGGTGACGTCGCCCGATTCCGGCAGCGCGCGCAGGATGTCGAGCAGCTTGCGGGCGGCGACGGTGGTGCCGGTCACGTCTTCGCCGGAACCGATGTTCGCGAGCGTGGTGATCTGCACTTCGGTGTCGGTCGACAGGAAGGAAACGCTTTCGCCGTCCTTGCGGATGAGGATATTGGCCAGAATCGGCATGGTGTGCCGACGCTCGACAATACCGCTCACGATCTGCAGTGGCCGGAGAAGCGTGTCTCGGGTGGTTTTGACCAATTGCATAATTGTCCTCAGTGGGTGGTAACTTAAAGATCTACTTCGAAATGTTGCTGTAGCACTATTTTGCCGTGTGCTGGGTACAAATACAAACTTATGTAGGGTGGACGGCTTGGCCGTCCACGCGTTCGACAAGCACCCGGATGTCGATACGCTGTTATGGTTCATTTCCGCCGGTTGAACGCGTGGAGTAGTTCAGGCCGGGGGCCTGAACTACGACCCGTCCACCCTACGTTTTAACCCTTCAGCGTCTGTTCCAGCACGTGCAGCTCGTGGTTGCACTCGGCATTTTTCTGTCGGTCGCCGGCGATCTTGCGCACCGCGTGCAGCACGGTCGTGTGGTCGCGGCCGCCGAACAGCTCGCCGATCTCCGGCAGGCTCTTTTGCGTCAGCTCCTTGGCCAGGTACATCGCGATCTGGCGCGGGCGGGCGATGTTCGCCGGGCGCCGCTTCGAATACATGTCGGCGACCTTGATGTTGAAGAAGTCGGCAACCGTCTTCTGGATGTTCTCTACCGAGATCTGGCGGTTCTGCACCGACAGCAAATCCTTCAGGGCTTCCTTCACGATGTCGATCGTGATGTCCTTCCCGTGGAAGCGCGAATAGGCCAGGATCTTGCGCAGTGCGCCTTCCAGCTCGCGCACGTTCGAGCGCAGGTGTTTCGCAACAAAAAAGGCAACGTCGTCCGACAGGACCACGCCTTCCGATTGCGCTTTCTTGAGCAGGATGGCCACGCGCATTTCCAGTTCCGGCGGTTCGATTGCGACCGTCAGGCCGGAGTCGAAGCGCGAAATCAGGCGGTCGTCCATGCCGGTGATTTCTTTCGGATAGGTATCCGAGGTGATGATGATCTGCTTCTTGGCCGCGATCAGCGCTTCGAACGCATAGAAGAACTCTTCCTGCGTGCGGCTTTTCCCGCCGAAGAACTGGATATCGTCGATCAGCAGCATGTCGAGCGAGTGGTAATAGTGCTTGAAGTCGTCGAAACCCTTGCGCTGGTAAGCGGTGACGACGTCGCGCACATACTGCTCGGCGTGGATGTAGCGGATGCGGGCGCCTGGGTTATCCACCATCACCTGGTTGCCGATCGCATGGATCAAGTGGGTTTTACCGAGGCCGACGCCGCCGTAGAAGAACAGCGGGTTGTAGGACACGCCCGGGTTGTTCGCCACTTGAATGGCGGCGGCGCGCGCCAGCTGGTTGGCCTTACCGGTCACGAAGCTGTCAAAAGTCAGGTCCGGGTTGATGCGGCTCTGCTCGCGCTTCGGCGAGTTGGCGATGTTCAAGTTCTGCTGGGGTTCCGGCGCCGGGTTCATTGGCCTTAGCTGGCCCGGCTCTACCTGGTTCACGGGCGCAGGGCGCACGGCGTCCGGCTTTTTCGCGTTCAGGCGCGGATCGAGGACGAACTGCACCTCGACCGGGGCTTCCCAGTACTGGCAGGCGAGGGCGGTGATGCGGTTGGCGAACTGCGTCTTGACCCAGTCGAGCTTGAAGCGGTTGGGCGCCGCGATGCGCAGTTTGCCGTCCTCGTAGTCGAGGGCGACGAGTGGCTTGATCCACGCGCTATATTGTTGCGGCGTCAGCTCGAGCTCCAGCTGCGCGGAAGCGGTCTGCCAAAAGTTTTCCATGTGCGGTGCTTAATGATACGTAACACGCTATTTTACCCGTCTCGCCGCAAGTTATCCACAGGTTGCCGCAGATTTTTCAACGCGAGCTGGGGATAAAGACGAAGTTATCCTCAGTGGAAACAACAGCTGCCTTGACAGCCTTGCGCCAAATAGAGTCTAATTCAGGGTTCCCTGTCCGCCCACCTGTCAGCCAAGCAATTGATGGTTGATAAATGCACGGACGATGCTAAGGCGTGACGCTGGCTTAACAACTGCGAACTGTCATTGGCGCCGATTCCTGACGAGAAGACGTCAGACCCGATTTGCACACTATTTTGCTTTAAGCGAGACCACCATGAAACGTACTTACCAACCTTCCGTCGTCCGTCGCAAGCGCACGCACGGCTTCCGCGCACGCATGGCTACCCGTGGTGGCCGTCAAGTCCTGAACGCACGCCGCGCCAAGGGCCGCAAGCGTCTGGCTGTCTAAGCCAGTTCGCTGCTCGACCCGCGGCCGGTCATGCCAGGCGAAGGTTCGCACGACTTCGCGCGCGCTCGGCGCATTCTAAAAACGGATGAGTTTTCATCCGTTTTTCGTTTGCGGCCCACGCAAAAGTCCGCGCATTTCGTGCTCTATACCCGCCCCAGCCCGCTGCCCCATGCGCGGCTGGGCATTGTCGCGGCCAAGCGCTTCGCACCGCGGGCGGTCACCCGCAATACCATCAAGCGCGTCACCCGCGAACTGTTTCGTACGAACCAGATCGTGGCGGTCGACTGCATCGTGCGCCTGGCGCGTCCGGTGAACACCAAGGCTGGCCCGGCCACCAACAGCGCGCTCAAGCGCCTGCTGCACGCCGAACTGTCGCGCTTGCTTGGGTCGCAGCACCCGGACGCCCAGCGTCCACGCCGCCCGGCCCCGCCGGCGCCGGTGCCAACGCCGCCAACGCCATGAAAACCCTGCTCATCTGGATCGTGCGTGCCTACCGGCTCGTGCTGTCGCCGATGCTCGGGCAGAACTGCCGCTTTTATCCGTCCTGTTCCGGTTATGCCCTCGAGGCGCTCCAGTTGCACGGCGCGCTGCGCGGCAGCTGGCTGGCCGCGCGCCGCCTTGGCCGCTGCCATCCCCGGAACCCGGGCGGGCTCGATCCCGTGCCTCCGCGCCGGGACGGGCATTCCCACTCAGCCGCTTGCGGTTGCAACCACTCCTGATCAATACCTCAATGGAAATCAATAAACGTACCATTCTGTGGGTTGTCTTCGCTTTCTCGATCTTCATCCTTTGGGATAAGTGGATGGTAGCGAACGGCAAGCAGTCGATGTTCTCGGGCGCGCCGCCGGCCAAGGTCGCCCAGGCACCCGCCGCCAATGCCACCACCGGTGTGCCGGCCGCCGGCGCCCAGGCAGGTGCCGCGCCAGGCGCGCCTGGCCAGGCCGCAGCGCCCGCAGCCGCGCCTGCCGAACGCATCACCATCACCACCGACGTCGTCAAGGCGGAAATCGACACCGTCGGCGGCGTGATTCGCCGCCTCGAGCTGCTGAAGTACCCGGACCACTTCGACAAGACGAAGAACCAGGTGCTGTTCAATGTGGGCGGCAACAACGTCTACCTGGGCCAGACCGGCCTCAGTGGTGCGACCCCGGCCGGCGCCATGCCGAACCATAACACCGTGTTCGTGCCGCGTCCGGGCGCGCGTACGCTCGACAACGGTAACACCGTGCAGCTCGTGCTCGACGCCGAGCAGGGCGGCGTCAAGCTCACCAAGACGCTGACTTTCAAGCGTGGCGACTACGTCATCGACATGCGCCATGACGTCACGAACCTGACCGCGGCCCCGGTCCAGCCATGGCTCTACCTGCAGCTTCAGCACGACGGCAACAAGCCGGAAGGCAGCTCCTGGTTCAGCCCGAGCTTCACCGGCCCGACCCTGTTCACGCCGGAAGACAAGTACCAGAAGCTGTCCTTCGAAGCCATCGAGAAGAACAAGGCCGACCATTCGAAGAAAGCCAACAGCGGCTGGGTAGCGATTTCCCAGCACTTCTTCGTCTCGGCCTTCATCCCGGCGGACAATGCCTCGCGCGACATCTACACGCGCAAGGAAGCGACCAACCTGTACGCGATCGGCACCAACCAGCCGCTGGGCACCCTGCAGCCTGGCGCCACGGTCTCGAACACGGCGCGCCTGTACTCGGGCCCGCAGGACGAGAAGACCCTGGAAAAGATCACCCCGGGCCTGGAACTGGTGAAAGACTACGGCATGTTCGCGATCATCGCGAAACCGCTGTTCATGATCATCGATTTTATTCATGGACTGCTGGGCAACTGGGGCTGGACCATCATCGTCTTCACGATCCTGATCAAGCTGGCCTTCTTCCCGCTGTCGGCCGCCGGCTACCGCAGCATGGCGAAGATGCGCGTGGTGACGCCGAAGATGCAGGCGATCCGCGAGCGCTTCAAGAACGACCCGATGAAGATGCAGCAGGCCACGATGGAGCTGTACAAGGCCGAGAAGATCAACCCGCTGGGCGGCTGCCTGCCGATCCTGGTGCAGATGCCGGTGTTCCTGGCCCTGTACTACGTGCTGCAGGCCTCCGTCGAGATGCGCGGCGCGCCGTGGATCGGCTGGATCACCGACCTGACCCAGCCTGACCCGTGGTTCATCCTGCCGGTGCTGTACGCGATCTCGATGTTCGTCACCGCCAAGCTGAACCCGCAGCCGGCCGACCCGATGCAGGCCAAGATGATGATGTTCATGCCGCTGGCGTTCTCGGTCATGTTCGTCTTCTTCCCGTCCGGCCTGGTCCTGTACTGGGTGGTGAACAACCTTGTGTCGATCGCGCAGCAGTGGGTCATTACCAAGAAGATGACGCCGGCCGCCAAGTAAGCCGAACGCCGTCTTTGAAAGCCCGTGCATGTCACGGGCTTTTTTTATCAGCTACACTTTTCCTATGAAGCTAGACACCTCTCCCATCGCGGCGATCGCCACCGCACCCGGACGCGGCGGCATCGGCGTCGTCCGCGCCTCGGGCAAGTCGCTCGGCGTCCTGATCGAATCGCTGTTCCCCGGCACGACGCTGGCGCCGCGCCATGCCACCTATATTCCATTCAAGGCCGCCGACGGCAGCGTCATCGACCAGGGACTGGCCCTGTACTTCAAGGGACCGCATTCCTACACCGGCGAAGACGTGCTGGAACTGCATGGCCACGGCGGCCCCGTCGTGCTGCAGATGCTGCTGGCGCGCGTGCTGGAAGCGGGGGCGCGCGCATGGCCTGCGCCTGGCCGAGCCGGGCGAATTCACGCGCCGCGCTTACCTCAACGACAAGCTCGACCTGGCCCAGGCCGAGGCCGTGGCCGACCTGATCGACGCCTCGACCGAGGCGGCGGCGAAATCGGCGTCGCAGTCGCTGTCGGGCGCGTTCTCCCAGGTGGTGCACCGCCTGGTCGAGCAGACCATCAATTTGCGCATGCTGGTCGAGGCCACGCTGGATTTTCCGGAAGAAGAAATCGATTTTCTCGAAAAATCGAATGCGCGCGGCCAGCTGGCCATGATCGTCGAATCGCTCGAACACGTGTTCCGCCAGGCCGCGCAAGGGGCGCTCCTGCGCGAGGGCCTGAACGTGGTGCTGGTGGGCCAGCCGAACGTCGGCAAATCCTCGCTATTGAATGCGCTGGCGGGGGCGGAGGTGGCGATCGTCACGCCGATCGCCGGCACCACCCGCGACAAGGTCAGCGAGACGATCCAGATCGAGGGCATCCCGCTGAACATCATCGACACCGCCGGCATCCGCGCGATCGACGAGGGCATCGACGTGGTCGAGCGCATCGGCATCGAGCGCACCTGGGGAGAGGTCGGCAAGGCGGACGTGATCCTGCACCTGCTCGACGCCAATCTCGGGCCGAGCGCCGCGGACGAAACCATCGTCGCCGCCTTCCCGCCCGGCGTGCCGGTGCTGCGCATCTGGAACAAGATCGATTTGTCCGGCCACCGCGCGGCGATCGACACCGCGCCGGACGCGACCCACCTGTACCTGTCGGCCAACGAGAAGACCGGCATCGACCTGTTGCGCGCGGAACTGCTGCGCATCGCGGGCTGGCAGCAGACCGGCGAATCGCTGTACTTGGCGCGTGAACGCCACCTGATCGCGTTGCGTGGCGCGCGCGAGCACCTGGAGATGGCGCGCCAGCACGCGGCGCAGGATGACCAGTCGCTCGACCTCTTTGCCGAGGAATTGCGCCTGGCGCAGGATCAGCTGTCGAGCATTACGGGGGAGTTCACGCCGGATGATTTGCTGGGGGTGATTTTTAGCCGGTTCTGTATCGGGAAGTGATGGTCTTTCGTCGGGTCGCGGCAGGCGAGGCGCTTGACCACGTGGGATCACCATCAATGATCCCGCTCCAGCTGAGGTAGCTCCGCTTCATGCCCCGTACCAACTGGCGATGATCCCGCGTGGGCTCGAGAGCCCACCCTACAAATGCTTCATGCCGCGTACTGGCTGGCGATGATCTCGCGTGGGGTCAGAACCCACTCTACGAAATCGAAGCCATGTAGTCCGTGCATGCAGCGAGCCCGGCGCATGCCTCCGCGCGGCCGTGCTAGGCTCTCCCTGAGCAAACAGAGGAGTGACCATGCCTGAGATGAACACCCGCGCACGGCGCACACTGCTGACGGGCCTGGCTGTGGCCGCCGGCGCCACGCTGCTGGCTTCCTGCGCGTCCATCCTTGGCCCGCGCGATGTCGACATCCCGCTGTCGTCACTGCAGGCCGGCCTCGAGCGCCGCTTCCCGCTCGACCATCGCCTGCTGCAGCTGTTCGACCTGCGCCTGGCGCGCCCGCAATTGCGCCTGCTGCCGGGCGACCGCGTGTCGCTGACGGTCGAGGCGACGGTGGCCCAATCCTTCCTGCGCAATCCCTCGCCGGCACGCTGGCCTTGTCCGGGCGCCTGAACATCGACCCGGCACGCAGCGGCGTCTTCCTGGCCGAGCCGCGCATCGAGCGCTTCGACATTGGCGGGCTCGATTCCGGAGTGCAGGCCCAGCTGGCACGCGCCGCCAACGGCGTGCTCGACCGGACCATGGTGGATATCCCCATCTACAGTTTCCGCATGGAGGAGCTGCGCTATGCCGGCGTGCAGTATGTGCCAACCCGGATCGCCACCACGGCGAACGGCTTGCGCGTGTCGCTCGAGCCCGAAAAGCGCTGAACCGCACGCCCCCTTGCCAACAAGCCGTCCATGGCAGCGCGCACGCTTGCTTCGGCGCGAAAAACCTTATCAATAATGCTAAGCTTTTCTCAGCTGGCACGGCCTTCCGTGCCGTTCGCGCAGGCTATTCCGCGATCTGTTGTTCCCTTGCTGCACCTGTCGGACGACAGGAACAACGTCATTGCGGCGCAGGCAGGTTGAGCGCACACTGGGCATCGATAACGGCTGTGGCAGGGCTGCCGCGCACGGAATCCGGATTTGCGATTGATCATGCCTGGGATGTTCCACTGAAGTAATCTTGTTTGATGACTTGACGTGCTGCCGGTAAGGGGTAGACCTTGGAAACGATACAAGACAGTTTGATGAACGACAGTGCGGCAGCGGAACCGCTGGCTGCGGGGGGCGTCCAGGCACGTCCCACACGCCTGAGCCTGCCACCGAAAGGATCGTGCTGGTATTGCGAGAAGCCGGTCGACAGCGTACGCCGCTTCTGCGGCAAGGACTGCACCGACGCCTTCGACGAAGAAGCCGAATACACGCGCTGAGCGCGTTTCACCTCATCCATATGGCGGCGCAACTCGCTCCGCGTCTTTCGCGGCACGCCGCCGTTTTCAGCGTCGGGTTGTTGGCGCCGCTCTTGTGTCTGGCATTGCGTCCGGCAATGTGTCAGACCGAACGCCGGGCGGTGTGCTTTCCGGCGGCTAAGGTGCCGCGCATTTGCCGCTCATTTGCCGCCCAGGTGGCGCTCCGTTCCCGCATTGCGTGACCGGCCGAGCAGTTCCAGCGCGCGTTCGTAGTCGAAAGCCGTGACAGCCGCGCTGAGGTCGGCACTGGTACGCTCGCCGAGCTCCCTGCGCAGGGTTGCGCCTGCCGCCTCCACCAGTTCGATCGCCGCGCCGTCGCCGCTGCCGAGCAGCGCGCGCAGCCGGCCCACGACGTCGGTGCCGGTGTCCAGCGGCGGTGCGCTGCGCTCCTCCGGCGCCAGCAAGTCGTCCAGGTATGCAGGCACCGCGCCGGGGCGGCATCGAGGTGCGCGAGCAGGGCGTCGAACAGGGGCGTGCCTGGCGCCGGTGTCCTGAGACGCAATGCCTCCTCCAGCGCCATCGCCGCGCCATGCAAGGGTCCAGCCTCGATCATGCCGGCCGCACCCTTGAGCGTGTGCACCAGGCGCCGCGCCAGCGGCAGGTCGGCATTTGCCAGCGCACGACCGATGGCCGGGCCGGCAACGCGGTAATCGCCCCGAAAGCGCGCCAGTGCGCGCAGGTAGATCGTGCGGTTGCCCATCAGGCGCTCGATGCCGGCCGCCACGTCCACGTCGGGCACCGTTGCGGTGTCCTTCGAAGGGGAAGCGAGGGCCGGATCGGGCGTCGTCATCCGCTCACAGGGTCGTGAACGTCCAGCTGCGGCTGACAGCGACGCCGCTGACCGTGCCGGAGAAGTTCACTTCGTAGACGGTGTTTGGCGCCAGTGGCGCCAGCGGAACGATCGCCGCCGACGAGCCGCCGGTGTGGGTGTCGTTGGTCTCGGTCAGCAGGCGCACCGCCAGGTCGGCGCCGCCACGGGGACGCACCGTAAAGCTCGTCACGCGGACGGACTTGTCGATGTTGGCGTGCACGCTGATCGGATAGCCGACCTCGTTGCGGTCCGGGACGGGATCGGGCGATTCGGTGTCGCTATAAAAATTGCGCGGCACGGCCGCCATGCCATTGAAAGGCCATACAGCTACCTGGCCGCTGGGCAGGCCCGTACCGTAACCGTTGTTCGCGGTGAAGTTGGCGGTGAAATAGTTATAGCCCTGGGCCGTCGTCGCCGCGCCGGTGCCGATTTCCTTGAACACCGGCTCGAAAATCACGAAGCGGTGGTAGATCGCGGTGATCAGCTCCTCGGCCATGTACTGGCCCGAGCCGTTGTTGGTCGCGGAAATGACTTCGCCATAGGCACGGCTCGCGTTGACATTGAAGACATAACCGGCGCTCTGCAGGCGGTCGGCGAGTTCCGCACCGGTGAAGCCCTGTTTGCCGGGCGTCTGCACGTGCGTGATGGTGTTGTTGATGCGCTGGTAGTCGGAATGGCCCTGGGCCGCGATATCGATCACGCTGCTGTGGGTGAGCGTCGACATGCCAATCAGGCCGCGGCGGTAATTGATCCATTCGCGGCCGTCGAGTGCGATATTGCCGGTGGCGACAGGCGCATTCGGCGCACCGGGGATGGGCGGGTTGTTGGTGACCGGCGGTACCGGCGTGAGTGGATTGGGAATTACCGGTTGCGTCGGTGGTGCCGTCGGTGGCGCCGTCGGCGGCGTATTGCCGACCACGCCAGGAGCAGGGCTCGCGTCGCCGCCACCGCCACCGCCACAGGCAGCCAGGGTCAGGGCGGTCACGCATCCCGCCAGTATCATCCGCGCGCGCAGCAGCTCGCTCATCCGTGCACTCCTGATCAAGGTCAAACCAAGGAAAATCCATTCTAGGCGAAATTCTGTACGTATGACGTCGGCCACCGCGCCGGATACCGCGTCGGCTACCGCGCCGGATACCGCGTCGGCTACCGCGTCGGATACTGCGCCGGTACGTGCGCGACCACAGCAGCCCTGCCACGGTAGAATAAGGACATCATTTTCTTGTCCGGACATCCTTTGAACCAAGCCCGCCCCGCCCGATTGGCACGCGCCAAGTTCGCCCTGCCGAGTTTCGTCACCCTGCTGTCGATCGCCTGCGGCTTCGGCAGCATCGTCATTTCGGTCGACAATGCCCAGGTCGGCGCACCTGGCGACTACCGGCTGGCCGCGATCCTGCTGGTGCTGGCCGGCGTATTCGACGCACTCGACGGCTTCGTCGCCCGCGCCACCAACACCCAGTCGGCCTTCGGCGTGCAGCTCGATTCAATCGCGGACGTCATGAACTTCGGCTGCGCTCCTGGCCTGCTGCTGTACTGCTACGGTTTTGCCCAGATGAGCGCGGCGCACCCGACCATCGTGCGCATGGGCGGGCTGGCCTGCTTCATCTTCGTTGCCTGCGGCGCCCTGCGCCTGGCGCGCTTCAACATCTCGGTCGGACGCACCGATCCGCGCTACTTCGTCGGCATGCCCATCACGGCCGGCGCCGCCTGCGTCGCCTCGGTCGTCGTCGCCTGGCCCGACCCGGTCGTCAACAATGCGCAGGCGTTTGCCGTGATGGCGCTGATGGTGGCTGTCGGCACGCTGATGGTCTCGACCGTACGCTTTCCTAGCAGCAAGCAAAAGTTGACCAAAGGAATGTATATCGTCCTGGCGATCGCGATCCTGTTGCTGATCATATTGCGCACACGTTTCTTCGTGCTGTTCTTCCTGTTGTACGTCAGCGCCACGCTCCTGCTCAACATCGCCTGGATGAATGGCTGGCGCGGCATTGCGCCGCCGCTGGTGTATGAGGACGACGAGGTCTGATTCGACGCGGAAGGGCTCCCATGATCTCGGACGCGCTGCTGGAAAACGTGGCCAGCCATGCCATGCACTGCGCCCTGGGGTTCGAGGAAACGGAACGTGTCGTGTTCTTCCGCAAGGGGCTTGCCGCGTCCTAAATCCCGCCGCGGCGGGCAGCAGATCAGGCGAACTTGTCGAGCAGGGCAGCGAGCCGGACGGCGCTGGCGCGGGCCGCGTCCAGGTCCTCGGCCTGCTCGCTATGGGTCACCACGCTGGCCGTCAGGAGCTGCACGAAGGAGCGGTCGAGCGCCTTGCGCGCCGCCGCCATCTGCTGGGCCACCGCTTCGCAATCGGCGGGTTCGGCCGCCAGCGCGATCAATTTCTGCACACCGCGCAGCTGGCCTTCGATGCGGGCCAAGCGGTTCAGCAGGTCTTTCTTTTGCTGTGCCGAGAGGGCGCGGCCCTCGACGATTTTGACGGGCTCGGCCATGGCTGCCTCAGGCCACTTCGTGCCCGCGCGCGGCGCGCAGGATGGCGAACCAGTCGCTGCGTTCCAGCGCGAATCCGGTGGCGGCGACGGCGTCGGCCACGGCGTCGATGCGTCCGCTGCCCGTGATCGGCAACGGGCGGCTTGGCAGGGCCATGATCCAGGCAAAGACGACGCTGGCAAACGATTGTCCCGTGCGTCCGGCCACTTCCTTGACGACGTCGCGCAGCGCGATGGCCTGGGCGTCGTTCGAGGTGAACAGGCGCCCGCCACCGAGCGGCGACCAGACCATGGGCGCGATGCCCAGGTCTTGCAGGCCGTCGAAGGTCTCGTCGAACATCGGACCCGTGTACAGCGGCGAGAACTCGACCTGGTTGGTTGCCAGCGGCACGCGGCGGTTGAGCGACTCGAACTGGTGGCGCGTGAAATTCGATACCCCGACATGGCGCACCTTGCCCTCCCTCTGCAGGCGCGTAAACGCCTCGGCGACCTCGTCGAAGTCCATCAGCGGGTCGGGGCGGTGGATCAGCAGCAGGTCGAGATAGTCGGTACCGAGCTGGCGCAGCGATTCCTCGCAGGAAGCGACGATGTGCGCGGCCGAGGTGTCGTAGTGCTGGATGCTGTGCGCTGGCCGTGCTGTGGAGACCAGCTTGATGCCGCACTTGCTGACGATTTCCATGCGCGCGCGCAGGCCGGGAGAGGCACGCAGCGCCTCGCCGAACAGGCCCTCGACGCTGTAGTTGCCGTAGATGTCGGCGTGGTCGAAGCTGGTCACGCCCATCTCGAGGCAGCGCTCGATGAAATCGACGCGCGCCGCGACCGGCATGTCCCATTCGTTCATGCGCCACATGCCGGCCACGATGCGCGACAGTTCGAGGCCATCCTTGCGGGTGGACAGGCGGGGGCAGGGCGCGGCGGAGTGGGTCATCGGTCGGGATTTGTAGAAATGGTAACGGTTCATTATAACGGCCCGGCCTGACCCAAGTAGCGGCAAAAAAAATGCCCGCCGGCGCGAAGCGGGCGGGCATCGTGTGCGAGAAAAAACGCTTACTTCATCATCAGGCGCATCGAATCCCAGGCGCGGCCGAAAATGCTCGCTTCCGGCACTTCTTCCAGCGCCACCACCGGCAGCACCAGCAGCGGCTTGTTGTCGACCATCATTTTGAGGGTGCCAACGCGGCCGTTGCGGGCCAGCGGTGCCACCAGCGGATCCTTGCGCTCGAGCACAGGCTTGAGCTTGCCGGCGACGCCTTTCGGCACCGTGATCAAGACGTCATTGGTGAAACCGATCTTGACGTTCGATTGCGCGCCTTTCCACACTTCCGGCGTCGCCACGGCCTGGCCCTTGCTGTACAGCTTGACGGTGTCGAAGTTCTGGAAGCCCCAGTTCAGGAGCTTCTGGCTTTCCTGGGTACGCACGGCATCCGAGCTGGCGCCCGAGACCACCGAGATCAGGCGGCGCTGGCCGGCATTGCCGTTCGGGCGGCGGGCCGAGGCGATCATGCTGTAGCCAGAGGATTCGGTGTGGCCGGTCTTCATGCCGTCGACGGTGGGGTCGAGCCACAGCAGGCGGTTACGGTTCTGCTGGGTGATCTTGTTATAGGTGAATTGCTTGACCGAGTCGATTTTGTAGAACTCGGGGAAGTCGGCAATCACGGTCGCAGCCAGGCGCGCCAGGTCGCTCGCGGTCGAGAAGTTGTCCGGGCTCGGCAGGCCGTGCGGGTTGGCGAAACGGGTGTTTTTGAGGCCCATGCGCTGCGCTTCGCGGTTCATGAGCACGACAAAGGTGCCTTCGTCGCCGGCAACGGCTTCGGCCAGGGCGACGGCGGCGTCGTTACCCGATTGCACCATCAGGCCGTGGAGCAGGTCGTTCACGCTCACTGGCGTGGCCGGATCGATGAACATCTTCGAGCTGCTGTTGTCGACTTTCCAGGCGCGGGTCGACACGTTGACCATGGTGTTCAGGGCCAGCTTCTTGTCGCGGATCGCCTGGAAGGTGACGTAGGCCGTCATGACCTTGGTCAGCGAGGCTGGCTCGATACGCGCATTCGGGTCCTGGGCGGCGATGACCTGGCCGCTGGTGGCGTCGAGCAGCAGCCAGGACTTGGCGGCGATCTGTGGGGCGGGCACGGTTTGCGCGCTCGCCGACAGCGTCAGGAGGCTGGCGGCCAGGGCCGCAATCAGTTTTTTCATGGGAGATCAGAAGTCAGTAGGGGTGGTGCGGATGCCATCGTCACGCCCTTACGCGTCAAGCGTCAGGTGTTGCCCGACAGCACGGGTTCACTGCAGTGCCACATTATAGGTCAGTACTACGCTCAATTGTCACGGCGCCACATTTGTACGACAAGATTTTTGATCGGATTGAGACGGCGGTGGAAGAAGTGGTCGGCGCCCGGGATCACGATCACCGGGATTTCCTGCGGCCGCGCCCAATCAAACACCATCTGCAGCGTGATCGTATCGTCCAGCTCGCCGTGAATCAGGATCGTGTCTTCCGGCACGCTCGGCATCGGCCATTTGCCGGCCGCGGTACCGACCAGCACCAGACGCTCGATGGCGTCGGGCTTGCCTTCGTTGAGCAGGCGCGCGTGCAGCTGGGCCTGGACAAAGGTGCCGAAGGAAAAACCGGACAGGGCCACCGGCAGGCCGGGATACTGCGCCTGCATGTGTTCCATCATCAGCTGCATGTCGTCGACCTCGCCATGGCCGCGATCGTGCTCGCCCTCGGACTGGCCGACCCCGCGGAAGTTGAAGCGGGCGGTCGCATAGCCGAGCGTGACGAAGGTGCGTGCTAGCGTTTGCGTGACCTTGTTTTCCATCGTGCCGCCGTACAGCGGATGCGGATGGGCGACCAGCGCGATGCCGCGCGGCGCGTCTTCGGGCAGGTCGAGCATGCATTCCATCTTGCCTGCATGACCATCCAGGAAAAAGCGTTTCGAAAACTTGTTCATTCGTTGGGAAATCAGATTTTCAGGCGTTCGACGATCTTGCCGCCAAGGATATGGGTGTCGATGATGTCGTCGATGTCGCTCGTGTCGACATAGGTGTACCAGGTGCCCTGCGGGTAGATGACGACCACCGGGCCCTCTTCGCAGCGCTCGAGGCAGCCGGCCTGGTTGATGCGTACCTTGCCCGGCTCGTTCAGGCCGAGGGCCTTGATGCGCTTCTTGGCATGCTTCTGCGCGATCTCGGCGCCGGATTTGCCGCAGCTCTGGCGGCAATTCTCGCCGTCGCGCACGTTCATGCAGAAGAACACGTGATGTTCATAAAAAGGTTTTTCGTCGCTCATGTCTTTTCATCCAGGTATCGGCGGCATGGCCAGCCGCCATGATACGCGTTCTGGGGCAAGGCCGAATCACCGCAGGGCGGACGCATCTACCCGCGGTTCAATTTATGCGAAGGCAGCAGCAGGAACCACAGCGCAAAGAAAGGCCACAGCAATGACAGGAACTGCGCCGCCCCGTTGAAGTTCAGGAATTTGCCCTGCACCCAGCCCTGCAAGGTCGAGGTGAAATACGGGTTGGCCGGAATCGTATTCACCACGATCAAACTCAATACCAGCGTCACCACGGCCAGCCGGCGCTGGGCCAGCTGCGGCGCGAAGGCGAGCCCGGCCAGCATGATCAGGCCGATCAGGAAGCCGCCCTCGGCGCCGGGCGTGACCCAGACGAAAGCATTGTCGGGCCGGAACAGCAGCGAGCTCGACAGTGTTTTGAGGAGCAGGGCCGCGCCCAGCATCAGCAGCATCAGGGTATAGCGCGGCGCACCACGGCGCAGCAGGCACAGCAGGGTGAGCGCGGCGCCGACCATGCCGCAGGCGGTGATGATGGTTTCCGACAGCCAGTACTGTTCGACGCTCATCGCCGGACCGGGACGCAGCATGGCGATCAGGTCGATGTCCTCGTCGAACCAGCTTGATAGCCAGCTTGACACGATCGGCAGCACCTGGCCGTGGCCGAACAGGAAGCTCTGCGGATAAATCTGCGCCAGCGGCCACAGGGCCAGCAGCACCAGGCCCTGGCTGGCATGGGGCGCGAACCATTTTTTACGCAGCCGGTACAGGCGGCCCTGGTCGAGCAGGCTGCGCGAAATGAAGGGGCCGATGCAGGCGCCGACGAAGGCGCCGGCGGAATTGGTCAGCAAATCGAGGTTCGAGGGCACGCGGCTGGGCAGGAAATTCTGCACGGCTTCCATCGAGCCCGAGACCAGGAAGCCGAGGATGGCCGCCAGCAGCGCCGCCCAGATCCCGCGCACCAGCGGATACAGGGCCAGCACCAGCAGGATCCCGAGCGGCACGTAACCGACGATGTTGACCATCACGTCGAAGCCGGTCCAGTAGCGCTGCTTGACCAGGTTCATGAACGACAGCAGCGGCAGGCCATTGCTGCGCCAGCCGGTAAACGGATACCAGCTGGCATAGACGATCAGCAGCAGATACGCCAGCAGCGCGGCGCGCGCCACGGGGAGAACCGCGCGGCCGCGCGTCCTCGGGCGCCGCGTGCTGCGGGTCGGTCCCGGTCATCGCTTGCGGTTGTCGAAGCCGGCGAGCCAGGCGACGATGTCGGCAGCGGCGCCGTCGGTGCTGGCAGCCGGGGCACGTGCGCCGCCGGCGGCATCGGCACTGGGGGCCGGGGTGGCGCGTGTAAAGGTACGCTGGTCAGCCAGGGCATGGCCGTTGAAGAGCGAGGCGCGCAGGACCAGGCGGCCTTCGCTGGCGCTGGTACTGGCGAAGGTATGGCTGAAGTCGTCGATTTCGATGCGCAGGATCGGCACCGTGGTCGCCGTGTCGGTTGCCGACAGTACCTTCACGCCGGCCTGGGCCAGGCGCGACTTCAGGCGCTGGGTCACCAGGAGCAGCGGGTTGGCCGTCCAGCGGCTGTTGGCATAGGTGCGTGCCTGCAGCGGATCGGCATAGTCCAGGCGATACACCATGCGTTCGTTCTCGAAGGCCGGCGAGCCGGTCGCGTCCGTCACGACGATGGCCGCCAGTGGCGCCTGCGCCACCTGGCTCGCTGGCGGGCCAAGCGGGCCGAAATCGAACTGGGTGGTGGGCGCGGCCTTTTCGGAGGCGCAGCCGGCAAGCGACAGCAGCAGGGCGGCGCCAAGGATGCGGGACAGGTTCATGGGGGTAATCCTCATTTGGTCGGGGCGACGAAGCCCGGTTCGCCGGGGCCGGGTTGGGCATTCGGGCCGCCGAACAGGATGCTTTGCGGACGGTCGCCGAGCGCGTCGGAGGTGCGGCGCACCGAGCGCAGGGCCGTGCGCGCCTCGTCGGTCATGCGGGTCAGGTGCGGCAGGGTGTCCGATTCCAGGTCGCTGGTGACGCCCGGAGCGAGCCGATGGCGTCGTTCAGGCGGTTGAGCGGGCCGTCCGGGGCCTGCAGGCCGGTGGCCAGGCGGTCGTAGTTGCGCACGGTGCTGGTGGCGCTGTCGGCGAAGGTGTCGAAGGAGGTCAGGCTCTGTTCGAGCTTGTCGGCCAGGCGCGGCAGCTTGTCGATGGTCGGGCCCAGGCGCTCGGGAATCTTGCCATAGGCCTCGGCGGCGCGGCTGATGTTGTCGAAGGAGCCGATGATGATCCTCTGGTTTTCGTCGCTCATCAGGTTGTTGATGCGCGCCGTGATCTGTTCGGTGCGGTCGAGGATGGCGAGACCGCGCTTTTCCAGCTGGTCGAGCAGGCCCGGACGCAGCGGGATGCGGCCGACGTGCTCGGGGTCGGTCCTCAGGAGGGGCGAACCGGTGCGGTCGTCGTCGAGCTGGATGAAGGCGATGCCGGTCACGCCCTGGTAGCCCAGCGAGGCAAAGGTGGTGGTAGTGATCGGCGAGCCTTCTTCCACCGACAGGCGGATCAATATCTGGCCGGTGACCTTCGGATCGAACACGATCTCGTCGACGCGGCCCACTTCCAGGCCGCGATAGCGCACCGTCGCCTGGGGGTTCAGGCCCGGGATCGACTGGGTGGTGATGATTTCGTAGGGCGCGAACTCGTTCTTGTCGCGGTTCAGCCAGAGGCCCACCAGGATCGCGGCCACCAGCAGCGCGATCGTGAAGACACCCGTCATCAGGGCATAAGATCGGTTTTCCATGTCACTCCTTTGGATGTTCCTCGGCGGCGCCGTTGCGTTCCTCTTCGCGTTCCTCATCGCGTTCATCGAGCACTTCGAGTGCCCGCAGGCCGCGGCCGCCGAGGAAGAATTGTTTGATGAATGGGTGGTCCACCTCCACCACGTCGCGCGATGGCCCCACCGCCAGGACGTGTTTTTCGGCCAGGACCGCAATGCGCGAGGACAGCGCAAACAGCGTGTCGAGGTCGTGGGTGACCATGACGACAGTCAGTTTCAGCTCCCTGTGCAGCGCGTGGATCAGGGTCACGAAGGCGTCCGACGCGTCGGGGTCGAGGCCGGCGGTGGGCTCGTCCAGGAACAGCAGCCGGGGCTCCAGTGCCAGCGCGCGTGCCAGGGCCGCACGCTTGGTCATGCCGCCCGACAGGTCGGCCGGCATCTTGTTGGCGTGTTCGGCGCCCAGGCCCACCATGTCCATTTTCAGCAGCACGGCATCGCGGATGACGTCGTCGGGCAGCGCGCGCAGTTCGCGCATCGGCAAGGCGATGTTGTCGAACACGGTCAGCGCCGAATACAACGCGCCCTGCTGGAACAGCATGCCCCAATGGTTGCGCATGCGCTGGAGCTGCTCGGGACCGGCCTCGCTGATGTCTTCGCCGAACACGCGCACGCAACCCCGCGTAGGGCGCTCCAGGCCCAGCATCTGGCGCAGCAGCACGGTCTTGCCGGTCCCCGAACCGCCGACGATGGAGAGGATTTCGCCCGAATAGATTTCCAGGTTCAGGTCCTGGTGCACCACGGTCTTGCCGAACTTGGTCCACAGGTTGCGGATCTCGACCACCGGCGGACCGACGTCCTCCTCGGGCTTGCGGTTGAGCTCTTGTGTGCGCTGGTTCTCCGCCATCAGAAGCCGACCCCGTTGAAGATGATGGCGAAGACCGCATCGGCCAGGATCACCACGGTGATGGCCGTCACCACCGAGGTGGTGGTGCCGCGCCCGAGGCTTTCCGTGTTCGGCTTGATGCGCAGGCCGAAGTGGCAGGACAACAGCGCGATCAGCATGCCGAAAGCCACGCCTTTCAGCAGGCCGATGGTGTAGTTCACCAGCGGCACCGCGTCCGGCAGCTTCTGCAGGAAGTAGCGCGCCGACAGCCCTAGTTCGATCTTGGCCGATACCATGCCGCCGATCAGCGCCATGGCGTCGGTCCACACCACCAGCAAGGGCATCGAGACCGCCAGCGCCACCACCTTTGGCATGATCAGGCGATAGCCATGCGAGATGCCCATCACCAGCATGGCGTCGAGTTCCTCGGTGACCTTCATCACGCCCAGCTGGGCCGTGATCGAGGAGCCCGAGCGGCCCGCCACCAGGATCGCCGCCAGCAGCGGCCCGAGCTCGCGGATGACGCTCATGCCCAGCAGGTTGACCACGAAGATGTCGCCGCCGAGCATGCGCAGCTGCTGCGCCGCCAGGTAGGCAAACACCACGCCGATCAGGAAGCCGACCAGCGCCGTGATGCCCAGGGCCTGCACCCCGGAGTGGTAGATATTGGCGGAGATTTCGCGCCAGGGCCCGGTATTCGGACGGCGGATGAAGCGTCCCAGGTCCTGGACCAGGCGGCCGATCAGTTCGACGAAACCGTGCAGGTGTTCGAAGAAGTTGAGCAGGCCGGCGCCGAGCGCGATGATCCAGTTCAGCGGGCTAATCCTGGCACGCGGCAAGTTGTGGCGGCTGGCCTTCTCGATGCGGGCGAACAGTTCTTCCTGGCGCGGATTGAGCTGCAGTCTGGCGGGGCGCTTCTTGCCCCAGGCATTCCAGAGCATCTGGGCGCCGATGTGGTCGATGCTGGCCACTTCGGTCAGGTCCCAGTCGAGCGAGGACTTGTTCTTGAGGCCTGCCAGCGTGCGGTTAATACGCTTGAGCATGCCTTTCTGGCTCAGCGCGTGCACCTGCCAGACCCCGCTCGCCATGACAGATTGCGCCGCGCCGCCGGCGGAAGGTCGAATCGTCAATATTGGCGTATTTTCAATCTGCATTGTTGCAGTGTAAAAGGAATTTGCCGACTCTGCATTGAGGGTCCCCCTAGCGTGCTCAGGCTGCCAGGTGGCGTACCTGGCGTGCCGGTGCCGCGACCGCGGCGGCCGCCGTCGTCTTGTCCCGGGCGTGGCGCTCCTGCGCCTTGGCGCCGGCGTCGATGCTGCCGGCGTAGTCGCTCGCCACCAGCGCCTGCGCTGCCTCGCGTCCCATACCCGTCACCTGCAGCCACTCGACCACCAGCTTGGCCAGCTTGTCGAGGGCGATGCGGTGGGTGGCGTCGAGTTTCGTGTACAGCCAGTCGGAGAAGGCCATGAAGTTCTCGAACGGCCGCGCGCCCAGCAATTCCTTGACCGTGTGCGCGAAGCGGCCCGAGTTCGCCACCAGGTCCCAGTAACGGGCAAAGCGCACCAGGCGCTGCATGGTCGCAAAATCGATCAGGCTGGTGGCCAGCACGGTGTAGGGCGGATACGGGTCGTAGACCATCGCGTAGGGCCCGGTGTGGCGGATGATCGGCGTGCCGCGCAGGCGTTTTAGTATGCCGAACTGGATCTCGTGCGCACCGAGGCCCACCAGCTGGTCGAAGCCGCGCGCGAAGCTCGGCACGTCCTCGCCCGGCAGGCCGGCGATCAGGTCCACGTGCAGGTGGGCCTGCGAGTGTTCGCAGAGCCAGCGGATGTTCTCGGCCGCCTTCTCGTTGTTCTGGCGCCGGCTCACCAATGCCTGCACCTCGGGATTGAAACTCTGGATGCCGATCTCGAACTGCAGCGCGCCCGCCGGAAACTGGGCGATGGTTTGCTTCAGCGCTTCGGGCAGGTGGTCGGGTACCAGCTCGAAGTGGGCATAGACCGGGTCGTCAGGGTTCGCCGCGAGCTTCTCCAGGAAGAAGCCCATGATCCGTTGGCTGGTCTTGACGTTCAGGTTGAAGGTGCGGTCGACGAACTTGAACAGGCGCGCGCCGCGGGCGTACAGCGATTCCAGCTCGGCGAGGAAGGCATCGAGCGGGAAGGGCCAGGCCGTCTTGTCGAGGGAGGACAGGCAGAATTCGCATTTAAAAGGGCAACCGCGCGAGGCTTCGACATAGATCGTACGGTGCGCAATATCCTCCGCACTATATAAAGAGTAGGGCAGGGCGATCTCGGCGATCGGCGGCTGCACGCCGGTATGGGTCTTCATCAGCGGCTTGGGGCCGTGCAGGATCTCGGCGCACAGCTTCGGGAAGGTGATATCTCCCCAGCCGGTGACGACGTAGTCGGCCAGGCGGCAGATTTCCTGCTCATTGGTTTCGAACGATACCTCCGGTCCGCCCAGCACGATCGTCACCTCGGGGGCGACGCGCTTCAACATGGCGACGATCTTCGTCGTTTCCTCGACGTTCCAGATATACACGCCGAAGCCGATGATGCGCGGACGCGTTGCCAGCAGGCGTTCGACGACCTCGGTGGTCTTGGCGCCGATCACGAATTCCTGGATGCGGGTCGTGGCGGCTAAGGGCCCCATGTTCGCCAGCAGGTAGCGCAGTCCCAGCGAAGCGTGGGCATAGCGGGCGTTCAGGGTGGAAAGGAGGATCGTCATGGGGGAAGGAAGAGGGAGGGAAACGGCAAAGGGAGCATTTTACGCGTCCGCGACGCAATCGGGGCTGGCGCCGGCCGATATTGCCTGTTAGAATGCACGCCGGAATTCAGGGATCTGTTGCCCCGTTGTGGAACAGACGCCCAGCAAGTCATGCCTGATGACCATAGCAAGTCGGTCCCACCCCTTCCCATCCCGAACAGGACCGTGAAACGACTTTGCGCCGATGATAGTGCTGCAACCAGTGTGAAAGTAGGTTATCGTCAGGCTAGTTATAAAGAAAAGCCCCGGCCCGTGTGCCGGGGTTTTTTTTCGCCTGCCGCCTGCACAGGCCTGCCTCCCGGGCGACCGCCTCGCGCCGGCACGACGCTGGCGCTCGCCATTCCCATCCCCTTGCCGCGCCCGCCCACAACCACCGCGCGCTTTGTGCTCGTTACAACAGGTTGCTTTCCATATTGCAATTATCAAAGAAGCATGCCTAGAATGCCCGCTCGGCCATTCTTCCTGAAAGCAGACCATGTTCCTCAGTAATATCGAAACCATTCCGGGCAAGACCATCACCGCGGCGCATGGCGTCGTTTCCGGCAGCACCGTGCGCGCCAAGCATGTCGGCCGCGACATCATGGCTGGCCTGAAGAACATCGTCGGCGGCGAACTGCGCGGCTATACCGAGCTGCTGGAAGAGTCGCGCGTGCAGGCGATCGAACGCATGAAGGCGCAAGCCCGGCAGATGGGCGCGAACGCCATCGTCAACGTGCGCTTTTCGACCTCGTCGGTGGCAGTCGGCGCCGCCGAGATCTATGTCTACGGCACCGCGGTTACCGTGAGCTGACATGGAACTGATCTTCCTGCTGGTGTTCTGGGTTGTGCCGCTGGTGCTGGGGTACGTGTTCGGCCAGATGAACGAGAAGCGCCATTACCGCTCGATATACGCGCGCGAGAAAACCTGGCTGGCGCTGCCGACGACGGCAAGCCGCGTCCCTTTGAGCCCCGGCCAGCCCGTGCGCTGCGAGCTCGTCAGCGGCAGCGTTGTCGTCTCGGTCGACTATTTCAAGCGCGCCGCCGCGGCGCTGCGCAAGGTGGTCGGCGGCCCTGTGAAGTCCTATGAAAGCCTGCTCGACCGCGCCAAGCGCGAGGCCGTGCTGCGCCTGAAAGAAAGCTGCCCGGGCGCCCACGAGATCGTCAACCTGCGCCTGGAAACGGCCTCGCTGTCGAAGAACATGCAAGGCGCCATCGGGTCGGTGGAGGTGTTTGCCTTCGCGACCGCGCTGTATTTTGCCGAGCAGCCCGCCAGGCACGCGGCATGAAATACACGCCCTCGCTGCCGGAACACAATGACAATGTGACGCAGGAGCATCCGCTCGCGGATTTCCTGCGCATCCTGGCCGGCCTGGGCGTGCTGGCGCTGGCCGGTTTCTTCGTGCTCGGCCTGCTGATTGACACCGTGGTCGACCACATGGATGCAGGCACCGAGGCCTCGCTCACGCGCATCATCGCCGAGAAGACCCCGGCCATGCCGCCAGGGGACCGCGGGGACGACGCCCGTGTCGCACGCGTGCAGGCCCTGGCCGACAGCCTGCGCGCCTGCGCCGGCATCAGGGCCCGGCCACGCTCCGCTTGACCGATTCCACTGTGCCAAACGCGGTGGTGGTGCCCGGCGGGACGATTTATGTCTTCGCAGGCTTGTTCGAGCACGTGCAGTCCGAAAACGGCCTGGCCTTCGTGCTGGCGCACGAGTTGTCGCACCTGGCCCACCGCGACCACCTGCGGGCGCTGGGACGCGGCATCGTGCTCTACGGCCTGGCAACGCTGGCGACCGGCGACGGTTCGGCCCTGGCCGGCGTGCTGGCGCCAGTGCAGCAGGCGGGCGAAGCGAGCTACTCGCGCGGACGTGAAGCGGCGGCCGACGCTACCGCCTTGCAGGTGCTGCAGTGCCGCTATGGGCACGTCGGCGGCGCGACCGAATTCTTCGAATCGCTGCAGGAAAGCCACGACAGCGCCATCCCCGGCTCCCACTATTTCGCCTCGCACCCGCAAATGGGCGCGCGCATCGCGGCGATGCGGTCGGAGGCCGCCGCGGCGGGAATGAAGACGGGGGCGGTACGGCCGTTCGATACCTCGAAATAAGGCCCCCAAGGCAAGCGCAGACGAGGCGCTCGATGGTCTATTGCTATCGTCCCTGATTGCACGATCGGTATCCGACGAGATGTCGCATGAAGCCGACAAGCCGGTACCGAACCCATCAAAATGAATAGGTTTGGAAAGTCCAGCCGCCATTCACACTGACTATCCGCATCAATATAGTGCAGCTCGCCCAAGAGCGCCTGACAAAGGTAAGGCCGCACGCGCGATGCGCGCGCCCTCCATAGCCGCGTTGGGCCGCCAGGCGTACTGTCTTCGTCGGCGCGCCTTGCTCTGAAGGTGTTGTCAGGCGCGCTAAGCCAGGCGGCACCTGTTTTTCATCTCGCACGCGGCCCCGCCGCAGAAAGCGCCAACATGAAACGTCAGCCGGGCGGACACCGACGCCTTGTTTCCCTTTCCCTGCGGGCCGCGAGCGCGGCTGCCCTTGCCTTGTTGCTTGCCGGCTGTCATGGCGACCCGGACGACAAGGGTACGATCACGCCGCCCCCGCCAGTATCGCCGGCTCCGCGCATCAAGGTGGACCTTGCTCGCACAACCTACGGTGTGCCGCACGTGCGCGCGAACGATTTCCGCAGCCTCGGCTACGGACTGGCTTATGCCTATGCCCAGGACAACCTGTGCATGTTTGCCGATTCCGTGCTGACGGTGCGGGGCGAGCGCTCGTTCTTCTTCGGCGGCGACGCCAGGGCGCCGGTGCGCAGCGGCGACTCCTATGGTGCGGCCAGCGGCTTCATGGACCTCAAGAACGAAGACAGCGATTTCTTTTTCAAGGGCTATCTCGACATCGCCCAGCTGCGCGCCAGCTACGCCGCCGGTGCGGCCGAGCCGCGCGAACTGGTCGAGGGCTATGTCGAAGGCTACAACCGCTACGTGAAAAGCTTCGCGGGCCAATACCCGGCGGCATGCAACGGCGCCAAGTGGGTGCGCCCGATCACGGTCGACGACATGTACCTGGTGATGGCCGAAAAGGCCCTGCATGCGACCGGCCAGGTGTTCTCGAAAGAATTCGTCGCTGCCGGCCGCGCCGCCAGTACGCAGACCGTGGCAGCCCGCGCCAGGACCGGCAAGCTCGATCCAGCCTTCCTGCTGGCCCGCCTCGACCAGCTCGACCGCCAGGGTTTCGGCAGCAATGCGCTGGCGGTCGGCAAGGACTTGTCCAGCAACGGCCGCGGCCTGTTGCTGGGTAATCCGCATTACCCCTGGACCACGGCCGACCGCTTCTACCAGGCCCACCTGACCGTCCCCGGGCGCTACGATGCGATGGGCGTCATCATCGGCGGCATTCCCGCCATCGTCATCGGCTTCAACCGCGACATCGCCTGGAGCCATACGGTGACGACGGCCGTGCACTTCACGACCTTCCGCCTCGCGCTCGATCCGCGCGACACCAGCGGCACCACCTATCTGTATGACGGGCAGCCCGTCAAGATGACGTCGAAGACGGTCAGCGTCGACGTGCTGCAGGCCGATGGCTCCGTGGACAGGCGCAGCAAGACCTTCTGGTTCAGCCAGCAGGGCGCCGTCATCGTCAAGCCGGAGGCCGGCATGACCTGGACCGCCAGCGCCGCCTATGTGCTCGCCGATCCGAACCGCAACAACACCCGCATGCTCGAGCAGTGGCTGGGCATTGGCACCGCCACCAGCGTGCAAGGCATCAAGGCTTCGCTCGACAAGACCGTCGGCCTGCCCTGGGTGAATACGGTGGCGGCCGACCGTAACGGCAACGCGCTGTATGCCGACGCCAGCGTCGTGCCGCACATGGCACCGCAAAAATTCGCTGGCGACTGCATGCTGCTGCAGGCGGCGCTGATGTTCGACGGCTCGCGCAGCAGCTGCGCCTGGGGGCTGGATGCGAACGCCCCCGCCGGTATCTTCTCGCCGGCGAACGGTCCGTGGTTGATCCGCAGCGATTACGTCGGCAATTCGAACGACAGCTACTGGCTGAGCAATCCGAAAGCCCTGTTGACCGGGCCGGCACCGTACGGCTTCTCGCCGCTGTACGGCCGCGTCGGCGTCGAGCAGTCGCTGCGTACCCGCATCGGTTTCAAGCAGTTCGAGGAACAGGCGGCGCAGCGCGGGAAGCTGGGCCTGGCCGACCTGCAGCAACTGGCCTTCGCCAACCGCCTGTATGCGGCCGAGCTGGTCCTGCCCGAGCTGCTTCCCGCCTGCTCCGGCAGCGCCGATGCCTTGTTGGCGCAGGCCTGTACCGTGTTGGGGGCCTGGGATCGCCATGTCGATATCGACAGCCGTGGTGCCGTGCTGTTCCGCGAGTTCTGGAACACGGCGGCCACCATTCCGAACAAATGGGCGGTACCGTTCAATCCGATCGATCCGGTCAATACGCCGTCCGGCGTGGCGCCGGCCGCCATCCCGGCCATGCTCACAGCACTCAGGAACACGGCCACGAAACTGCAATCGATGGGCATTCCGCTCGACGGCCGCCTGGGCGACTACCAGACCGAAACCCGGAACGGCGTGCGCATTCCACTGCATGGCGGCATCGGTAACATCGACGGTTCTTATAACTCGCTGACGATGCGTACAGGCTTGACTGCTACCGGCTATAACGGCGTGCATTGGGGCGAAAGTTATATCCAGACCGTGGGTTTTGACGACCAGGGACCGGTTGCCCAAGCGATGCTGACCTATGGGCAGTCGACTAATCCGGCGTCGCCGTATTACACGGACCAGACGAATGTATTCTCCCGCAAGGGGTGGCCGGTGCTGCCGTTTAGCGAGGAGAAGATCCGTAGCGACCCGGGCTACCAGGCGCAGACGCTGACGGCAGAGCAATAGCGGAACAAGGGGAGTCGGCAGGAGGTGGCAGCTGCAAGGCAGCCACCTCTGTCTTTTTTTGGAGATTTTTTCGAAACGGTCTTGCGGACAGCTCATCGGCTTTGCTATGATTCGCCTCCGCTTCGCAGCGTGTGTAGCTGAGTGAAAACTGCAACGAAATCAAGTAGTTGAGTTTGCAACAGCAAATACAGAAATCTGCGGTGAAGCAAAGAAGGGGTTGACGAAGATCGCGAAACACTGCATAATCTCACTTCTCTGCTGCTGACGAACAAAACGATTCGCGACAAAGCAGCAAGGCAGTACCGAATAAAGTTCTTTAACAATTAACAGTCGATAAGTGTGGGCGTTTGATGAAGGTGCCAGCTGACTAGTTCAGCTGATTACTTAAATTATCAAATGTTCACAAAAGTATTAAGCGTTGTCTCAGCAATGAGATAACGGTCAGTATCTTGAGTGAGCGACTCCGCTAGCAATAGCGGATGACACGAAAGTGTCAACAAGCAGAGATTGAACTGAAGAGTTTGATCCTGGCTCAGATTGAACGCTGGCGGCATGCTTTACACATGCAAGTCGAACGGCAGCACGGGCTTCGGCCTGGTGGCGAGTGGCGAACGGGTGAGTAATATATCGGAACGTACCCAAGAGTGGGGGATAACGTAGCGAAAGTTACGCTAATACCGCATACGATCTAAGGATGAAAGCAGGGGACCGCAAGGCCTTGTGCTCCTGGAGCGGCCGATATCTGATTAGCTAGTTGGTAGGGTAAAGGCCTACCAAGGCGACGATCAGTAGCTGGTCTGAGAGGACGACCAGCCACACTGGAACTGAGACACGGTCCAGACTCCTACGGGAGGCAGCAGTGGGGAATTTTGGACAATGGGCGCAAGCCTGATCCAGCAATGCCGCGTGAGTGAAGAAGGCCTTCGGGTTGTAAAGCTCTTTTGTCAGGGAAGAAACGGTAGAGGCTAATATCCTCTGCTAATGACGGTACCTGAAGAATAAGCACCGGCTAACTACGTGCCAGCAGCCGCGGTAATACGTAGGGTGCAAGCGTTAATCGGAATTACTGGGCGTAAAGCGTGCGCAGGCGGTTTTGTAAGTCTGTCGTGAAAGCCCCGGGCTCAACCTGGGAATTGCGATGGAGACTGCAAGGCTTGAATCTGGCAGAGGGGGGTAGAATTCCACGTGTAGCAGTGAAATGCGTAGAGATGTGGAGGAACACCGATGGCGAAGGCAGCCCCCTGGGTCAAGATTGACGCTCATGCACGAAAGCGTGGGGAGCAAACAGGATTAGATACCCTGGTAGTCCACGCCCTAAACGATGTCTACTAGTTGTCGGGTTTTAATTAACTTGGTAACGCAGCTAACGCGTGAAGTAGACCGCCTGGGGAGTACGGTCGCAAGATTAAAACTCAAAGGAATTGACGGGGACCCGCACAAGCGGTGGATGATGTGGATTAATTCGATGCAACGCGAAAAACCTTACCTACCCTTGACATGTCAGGAATCCTTGAGAGATCAGGGAGTGCCCGAAAGGGAACCTGAACACAGGTGCTGCATGGCTGTCGTCAGCTCGTGTCGTGAGATGTTGGGTTAAGTCCCGCAACGAGCGCAACCCTTGTCATTAGTTGCTACGCAAGAGCACTCTAATGAGACTGCCGGTGACAAACCGGAGGAAGGTGGGGATGACGTCAAGTCCTCATGGCCCTTATGGGTAGGGCTTCACACGTCATACAATGGTACATACAGAGGGCCGCCAACCCGCGAGGGGGAGCTAATCCCAGAAAGTGTATCGTAGTCCGGATCGCAGTCTGCAACTCGACTGCGTGAAGTTGGAATCGCTAGTAATCGCGGATCAGCATGCCGCGGTGAATACGTTCCCGGGTCTTGTACACACCGCCCGTCACACCATGGGAGCGGGTTTTACCAGAAGTAGGTAGCTTAACCGCAAGGGGGGCGCTTACCACGGTAGGATTCGTGACTGGGGTGAAGTCGTAACAAGGTAGCCGTATCGGAAGGTGCGGCTGGATCACCTCCTTTCTAGAGTAGCACCGGGAGCTAACGCTCCATCACCAAGCGTCCGCACTTATCGACTGTTGAACAAGAAGAACACAGTTTCGGGGCTGTAGCTCAGCTGGTTAGAGCACCGTGTTGATAACGCGGGGGTCGTTGGTTCGAGTCCAACCAGCCCTACCAAGTTATTGGAAGTATCCGATAAGGGGGATTAGCTCAGCTGGGAGAGCACCTGCTTTGCAAGCAGGGGGTCGTCGGTTCGATCCCGTCATCCTCCACCATCACTTGGTAGTATCGAAGAGCCTGAAAGTACAAACGTAAGCAAGTCGTTGAAGACTGCCGCTTAGGTTTGGTCTTTTAGAGATCACTGTTGTTCTGTTCTTTAACAATCTGGAAGAAGTAAAGTTTTTTTAAGCGTGCAAACGCATCAGCAATGATGAGTGAGCACACTTAGGGTAGTAGTAAAAGTATCAACAAACATGCAACAAGCTGTACTCCTTGAACTATGACGCTCCCTGGTGCGAACCAGGGGCTAACGTTATAGGGACAAGCGAATAAGTGCACATGGTGGATGCCTTGGCGATTACAGGCGATGAAGGACGTAGTAGCTTGCGATAAGCTGCGGGGAGTGAGCAAACACACTTTGATCCGCAGATTTCCGAATGGGGAAACCCGGCCTTTTAGGTCATTGCATGCTGAATACATAGGCATGCAAAGCGAACGCGGCGAACTGAAACATCTAAGTAGCTGCAGGAAAAGAAATCAACCGAGATTCCCAAAGTAGTGGCGAGCGAAATGGGAAGAGCCTGTACGTGATAGTCGACTGGATAGTGGAACGGATTGGAAACTCCGGCCATAGAGGGTGATAGCCCCTTACACGAAATTCAGACGGTGGTACTAAGCGTACGACAAGTAGGGCGGGACACGAGAAATCCTGTCTGAACATGGGGGGACCATCCTCCAAGGCTAAATACTCGTAATCGACCGATAGTGAACCAGTACCGTGAGGGAAAGGCGAAAAGAACCCCGGGAGGGGAGTGAAATAGATCCTGAAACCGTGTGCATACAAACAGTCGGAGCGGACTTGTTCCGTGACGGCGTACCTTTTGTATAATGGGTCAGCGACTTACATTCAGTGGCGAGGTTAACCGAATAGGGGAGCCGTAGAGAAATCGAGTCCGAACAGGGCGACAGTCGCTGGGTGTAGACCCGAAACCAAGTGATCTACCCATGGCCAGGATGAAGGTGCGGTAACACGCCCTGGAGGTCCGAACCCACTAATGTTGAAAAATTAGGGGATGAGCTGTGGGTAGGGGTGAAAGGCTAAACAAACTTGGAAATAGCTGGTTCTCTCCGAAAACTATTTAGGTAGTGCCTCAAGTATCACCATCGGGGGTAGAGCACTGTTATGGCTAGGGGGTCATTGCGACTTACCAAACCATTGCAAACTCCGAATACCGATGAGTGCGAGCTTGGGAGACAGACGTCGGGTGCTAACGTCCGGCGTCAAGAGGGAAACAACCCAGACCGCCAGCTAAGGTCCCAAAGATTGGCTAAGTGGAAAACGAAGTGGGAAGGCTAAAACAGTCAGGATGTTGGCTTAGAAGCAGCCATCATTTAAAGAAAGCGTAATAGCTCACTGATCGAGTCGTCCTGCGCGGAAGATGTAACGGGGCTAAGCCAGTCACCGAAGCTGCGGATATTTTTCGAAGTACTTGTACTTTGATCGATATGGTAGGAGAGCGTTCTGTAAGCCTGCGAAGGTGTCTTGTAAAGGATGCTGGAGGTATCAGAAGTGCGAATGCTGACATGAGTAGCGATAATGCGGGTGAAAAGCCCGCACGCCGTAAGCCCAAGGTTTCCTGTTCAACGTTCATCGGAGCAGGGTGAGTCGGCCCCTAAGGCGAGGCAGAGATGCGTAGCTGATGGGAAGCAGGTTAATATTCCTGCACCGTCGTATGATGCGATGGGGGGACGGATCGCGGAAGGTTGTCTGACTGTTGGAATAGTCAGTTTCTGCTTCATAGAAGGCACTTAGGCAAATCCGGGTGCGTAATTCAAGGGAGTGGGACGAGCGGCCTTGTGCTGCGAAGCAATCGGAAGTGGTTCCAAGAAAAGCCTCTAAGCTTCAGTCATACGAGACCGTACCGCAAACCGACACAGGTGGGCGAGATGAGTATTCTAAGGCGCTTGAGAGAACTCGGGAGAAGGAACTCGGCAAATTGGTACCGTAACTTCGGGAAAAGGTACGCCCCGGTAGCTTGACCACTTTACTGTGGAAGGGCGAAAGGGTTGCAATAAACTGGTGGCTGCGACTGTTTAATAAAAACACAGCACTCTGCAAACACGAAAGTGGACGTATAGGGTGTGACGCCTGCCCGGTGCTGGAAGATTAAATGATGGGGTGCAAGCTCTTGATTGAAGTCCCAGTAAACGGCGGCCGTAACTATAACGGTCCTAAGGTAGCGAAATTCCTTGTCGGGTAAGTTCCGACCTGCACGAATGGCGTAACGATGGCCACACTGTCTCCTCCCGAGACTCAGCGAAGTTGAAATGTTTGTGATGATGCAATCTACCCGCGGCTAGACGGAAAGACCCCATGAACCTTTACTGTAGCTTTGCATTGGACTTTGAACCAATCTGTGTAGGATAGGTGGGAGGCTTTGAAGCGGGGACGCCAGTTCTCGTGGAGCCATCCTTGAAATACCACCCTGGTTTGTTTGAGGTTCTAACCTTGGTCCGTTATCCGGATCGGGGACAGTGCATGGTAGGCAGTTTGACTGGGGCGGTCTCCTCCTAAAGTGTAACGGAGGAGTTCGAAGGTACGCTAGGTACGGTCGGACATCGTGCTAATAGTGCAATGGCATAAGCGTGCTTAACTGCGAGACCGACAAGTCGAGCAGGTACGAAAGTAGGACATAGTGATCCGGTGGTTCTGTATGGAAGGGCCATCGCTCAACGGATAAAAGGTACTCTGGGGATAACAGGCTGATTCCTCCCAAGAGTTCATATCGACGGGGGAGTTTGGCACCTCGATGTCGGCTCATCACATCCTGGGGCTGTAGCCGGTCCCAAGGGTATGGCTGTTCGCCATTTAAAGTGGTACGTGAGCTGGGTTTAAAACGTCGTGAGACAGTTTGGTCCCTATCTGCCGTGGGCGTTGGAAATTTGAAGGGGGCTGCTCCTAGTACGAGAGGACCGGAGTGGACGAACCTCTGGTGTACCGGTTGTCACGCCAGTGGCATTGCCGGGTAGCTAAGTTCGGAAGAGATAACCGCTGAAAGCATCTAAGCGGGAAACTTGCCTTGAGATGAGATTTCCCGGAGCCTTGAGCTCCTTGAAGGGTCGTTCGAGACCAGGACGTTGATAGGCTGGGTGTGGAAGTGCAGTAATGCATTAAGCTAACCAGTACTAATTGCCCGTACGGCTTGTCCCTATAACCTTAGCAGGATATGGATTCAAGAAATACAGCGCTGTTTGTTGATACAGCTGCTACCACTTACTTCTTCCAGATTCAGAGCAGCGTTGCCCATTAGGGAAACGATGCTCGTACAAGTCATGCCTGATGACCATAGCAAGTCGGTCCCACCCCTTCCCATCCCGAACAGGACCGTGAAACGACTTTGCGCCGATGATAGTGCTGCAACCAGTGTGAAAGTAGGTTATCGTCAGGCTAGTTATAAGAGAAAAACCCGCTGATTGCGATCAGCGGGTTTTTTTTCGTCTTGAAAAAACCCGCCGGTCCAGGTCCATACTGTGGACCCTCACCTCCGCGGGGTTTTTTGCGTTTGGGCGGCTGTTATATACAAACGAATGCTTCTGTCGGATCCCAGCCGCGTTTCCCTGCCGCGCTCTCCATACTGATGGTCAAAATCAATTCCTTACAGCATCATCCGGTATAAGTTTTTAACTTTGCCGTGAATGGGAATGACCATGTCTCGAAACATCTTGCGCGCTGTCTTTGGCCTCGCCACTCTTGCCCTGGCCAGCACCGCCAGCGCTGCCTCTGCCCCAGCCGGCGTGAAGGATGCGCTAGCGAATGAACCCATCGGTTTGCTGCCGGGCGCGGGATTCCAGCTACGCACGGGAAAGTGCACGGACTGCCCGGTGCCGAAGCAAAACCTGTGGTATTTCGAGAACGAGATCATTGCTGTACCGGCGAGCTCGGCCGCCACCGCAAGCTTCACACCTGGCAGCGACAGGAATCGCGACGTTGCCAACTGGGCGGCGACACCTGCGTCCGCACAGCTCGCCCATCCCTCGCTTGTCTGGATGGGTGCCCCCCAGGTCCTCGAGGGGGCAACCGTTCTGCCGGGCGCGCGCACGTTGCGCACTGTCGACGGCAAGGACCTGGACATGCGGCTCGTTCCCAAGCTGTCCACCAATCGCTCGTTCGCTAACGGCGCGACGTTTTCCTATTTCGAAGGGCGCCAGGTCCGACTGCGCGGCGCGCTCGGTAGCGAAAACGGACGCCCGGTCTTTACTGCGCGCACCATTTGGCCTGCCGACTTTTCGCTCGATACCGCCAGGCTCAAGAACGCGCCACTGAAAGACTCAGCTGAGCTGACCGCGCTCGTGCGCGAGCCGCTCAAGCCTCAACAGGGCGTCGATACGCGGCTGTTATGGGAGCGTCATCCAGGACAAGCGCGCAATTGGCAGGACAAACCTGTCCTCGGCATTGTGCTCAACGGCGCGCAGGGTGACGACGACGAATCCCTGGGCGGTCATTTCGCCATCGCGACCGGACGCTTTGGGAAAAATGGCGACTGGTCGGGCTGGGCGGTGAATAATTTCTACAATCTCGATTCGGTCAGCGAAAAAGGCATTGTCGCCGCCACCGTCCCGATGGATAACTATCTCATGGACGTGAACAGCGGGCAGCAATATTACCGGCCGTCCTATATGCTGGTGGCGGTACTGAACAACCAGCGTACCGCCGTGGCCTTCCAGGGCGGCGTCCAGCGCGTATTCAACCATTTTTACCGGCACGATTTCCGCTACCGCCACGCGGCCGCCAACTGCACGGGCATCAGCGTCGACGTGTTCGAAGCACTTGGCTGGCATGTTCCGAAACGCGGCCCGACCGCGCCTATCAAATCGCTCGGGGCGTATGCTTATTTATCGGCCAAGGACGTCAGTTTCGCAAGCGGCAGGAAGATTTACGATTATCTGAACGAAGAGCAGACCCGCCTGTTCCCTGCCGTCGCCTTCGATGCGATGGGGCAGGACCTCCTGCAGCTGGTCAGTGCCGATGGAGTCCAGCCGCGCGCCCTGTCCACGTACGAGCAGCAACTGCGCGACGACGTCGAAGCGATCATGCTGGTCCGTATTGCGCAAGTGCCGTCCAGCCGCGCCAATGGCTCCGCCCCCGTGTTCTCGTTCGACGAATTCAGGTCGCGCGTACCGCAAGACCAGTCGCAATGGAAGATAGTACCCGTGGCCGACCGTCCCTTCCCGGTAGCGCTGCAGGGAGAAGGCTTCGTCGCAGAGAAAGACCCATCAGTCGTGCCGCTCCCGATCGCGGGCATAGGCGCGACCTTAGTCTTGGGAGCTGTCGCCTGGCGCCGGCGTAAGCAGGCGCAGAAGAAGACGATCGCGGCCACCCAGCCTTCTCGTGATCCTGTCGCTGTCGAGTAAAAAAGCACAGACAACAAGGCCGCATCCTTATTGCGCTTGCCCCACACCTGGCAGAGAGGGCTTCAAGAAATTTGCATCGTCGCCCCTGGTAAGCGAGATGCCAGAGGCGGCGAAGATTTTTTCTGCAACGCTCTTGCGCACGACGTCAGACCTTTGTTATGATTCGCGTCCGCTTCGCAGCAAGCTGTGTCGCTGATGAAAACTGCAACGAAATCAAGTAGTTGAGTTGACAACAGCAAACACAAAATCTGCGGTGAAGCAAAGAAGGGGTTGACGAAGATCGCGAAACACTGCATAATCTCACTTCTCTGCTGCTGACGAACAAAACGATTCGCGACAAAGCAGCAAGGCAGTACCGCCCTCGGCGGGAGCCAAAGTTCTTTAACAATTAACAGTCGATAAGTGTGGGCGTTTGATGAAGGTGCCAGCTGACTAGTTCAGCTGATTACTTAAATTATCAAATGTTCACAAAAGTATTAAGCGTTGTCTCAGCAATGAGATAACGGTCAGTATCTTGAGTGAGCGACTCCGCTAGCAATAGCGGATGACACGAAAGTGTCAACAAACAGAGATTGAACTGAAGAGTTTGATCCTGGCTCAGATTGAACGCTGGCGGCATGCTTTACACATGCAAGTCGAACGGCAGCACGGGCTTCGGCCTGGTGGCGAGTGGCGAACGGGTGAGTAATATATCGGAACGTACCCAAGAGTGGGGGATAACGTAGCGAAAGTTACGCTAATACCGCATACGATCTAAGGATGAAAGCAGGGGACCGCAAGGCCTTGTGCTCCTGGAGCGGCCGATATCTGATTAGCTAGTTGGTAGGGTAAAGGCCTACCAAGGCGACGATCAGTAGCTGGTCTGAGAGGACGACCAGCCACACTGGAACTGAGACACGGTCCAGACTCCTACGGGAGGCAGCAGTGGGGAATTTTGGACAATGGGCGCAAGCCTGATCCAGCAATGCCGCGTGAGTGAAGAAGGCCTTCGGGTTGTAAAGCTCTTTTGTCAGGGAAGAAACGGTAGAGGCTAATATCCTCTGCTAATGACGGTACCTGAAGAATAAGCACCGGCTAACTACGTGCCAGCAGCCGCGGTAATACGTAGGGTGCAAGCGTTAATCGGAATTACTGGGCGTAAAGCGTGCGCAGGCGGTTTTGTAAGTCTGTCGTGAAAGCCCCGGGCTCAACCTGGGAATTGCGATGGAGACTGCAAGGCTTGAATCTGGCAGAGGGGGGTAGAATTCCACGTGTAGCAGTGAAATGCGTAGAGATGTGGAGGAACACCGATGGCGAAGGCAGCCCCCTGGGTCAAGATTGACGCTCATGCACGAAAGCGTGGGGAGCAAACAGGATTAGATACCCTGGTAGTCCACGCCCTAAACGATGTCTACTAGTTGTCGGGTTTTAATTAACTTGGTAACGCAGCTAACGCGTGAAGTAGACCGCCTGGGGAGTACGGTCGCAAGATTAAAACTCAAAGGAATTGACGGGGACCCGCACAAGCGGTGGATGATGTGGATTAATTCGATGCAACGCGAAAAACCTTACCTACCCTTGACATGTCAGGAATCCTTGAGAGATCAGGGAGTGCCCGAAAGGGAACCTGAACACAGGTGCTGCATGGCTGTCGTCAGCTCGTGTCGTGAGATGTTGGGTTAAGTCCCGCAACGAGCGCAACCCTTGTCATTAGTTGCTACGCAAGAGCACTCTAATGAGACTGCCGGTGACAAACCGGAGGAAGGTGGGGATGACGTCAAGTCCTCATGGCCCTTATGGGTAGGGCTTCACACGTCATACAATGGTACATACAGAGGGCCGCCAACCCGCGAGGGGGAGCTAATCCCAGAAAGTGTATCGTAGTCCGGATCGCAGTCTGCAACTCGACTGCGTGAAGTTGGAATCGCTAGTAATCGCGGATCAGCATGCCGCGGTGAATACGTTCCCGGGTCTTGTACACACCGCCCGTCACACCATGGGAGCGGGTTTTACCAGAAGTAGGTAGCTTAACCGCAAGGGGGGCGCTTACCACGGTAGGATTCGTGACTGGGGTGAAGTCGTAACAAGGTAGCCGTATCGGAAGGTGCGGCTGGATCACCTCCTTTCTAGAGTAGCACCGGGAGCTAACGCTCCATCATCAAGCGTTCACACTTATCGACTGTCAATAAGAACTGTATTTAGCTGAAGCGGAAAGCTTGAGCTAAGTGTAGTTATTGTTCTTTAACAATCTGGAAGAAGTAAAGTTTTTTTAAGCGTGCAAACGCATCAGCAATGATGAGTGAGCACACTTAGGGTAGTAGTAAAAGTATCAACAAACATGCAACAAGCTGTACTCCTTGAACTATGACGCTCCCTGGTGCGAACCAGGGGCTAACGTTATAGGGACAAGCGAATAAGTGCACATGGTGGATGCCTTGGCGATTACAGGCGATGAAGGACGTAGTAGCTTGCGATAAGCTGCGGGGAGTGAGCAAACACACTTTGATCCGCAGATTTCCGAATGGGGAAACCCGGCCTTTTAGGTCATTGCATGCTGAATACATAGGCATGCAAAGCGAACGCGGCGAACTGAAACATCTAAGTAGCTGCAGGAAAAGAAATCAACCGAGATTCCCAAAGTAGTGGCGAGCGAAATGGGAAGAGCCTGTACGTGATAGTCGACTGGATAGTGGAACGGATTGGAAACTCCGGCCATAGAGGGTGATAGCCCCTTACACGAAATTCAGACGGTGGTACTAAGCGTACGACAAGTAGGGCGGGACACGAGAAATCCTGTCTGAACATGGGGGGACCATCCTCCAAGGCTAAATACTCGTAATCGACCGATAGTGAACCAGTACCGTGAGGGAAAGGCGAAAAGAACCCCGGGAGGGGAGTGAAATAGATCCTGAAACCGTGTGCATACAAACAGTCGGAGCGGACTTGTTCCGTGACGGCGTACCTTTTGTATAATGGGTCAGCGACTTACATTCAGTGGCGAGGTTAACCGAATAGGGGAGCCGTAGAGAAATCGAGTCCGAACAGGGCGACAGTCGCTGGGTGTAGACCCGAAACCAAGTGATCTACCCATGGCCAGGATGAAGGTGCGGTAACACGCCCTGGAGGTCCGAACCCACTAATGTTGAAAAATTAGGGGATGAGCTGTGGGTAGGGGTGAAAGGCTAAACAAACTTGGAAATAGCTGGTTCTCTCCGAAAACTATTTAGGTAGTGCCTCAAGTATCACCATCGGGGGTAGAGCACTGTTATGGCTAGGGGGTCATTGCGACTTACCAAACCATTGCAAACTCCGAATACCGATGAGTGCGAGCTTGGGAGACAGACGTCGGGTGCTAACGTCCGGCGTCAAGAGGGAAACAACCCAGACCGCCAGCTAAGGTCCCAAAGATTGGCTAAGTGGAAAACGAAGTGGGAAGGCTAAAACAGTCAGGATGTTGGCTTAGAAGCAGCCATCATTTAAAGAAAGCGTAATAGCTCACTGATCGAGTCGTCCTGCGCGGAAGATGTAACGGGGCTAAGCCAGTCACCGAAGCTGCGGATATCCTTTATTGGATATGGTAGGAGAGCGTTCTGTAAGCCTGCGAAGGTGTCTTGTAAAGGATGCTGGAGGTATCAGAAGTGCGAATGCTGACATGAGTAGCGATAATGCGGGTGAAAAGCCCGCACGCCGTAAGCCCAAGGTTTCCTGTTCAACGTTCATCGGAGCAGGGTGAGTCGGCCCCTAAGGCGAGGCAGAGATGCGTAGCTGATGGGAAGCAGGTTAATATTCCTGCACCGTCGTATGATGCGATGGGGGGACGGATCGCGGAAGGTTGTCTGACTGTTGGAATAGTCAGTTTCTGCTTCATAGAAGGCACTTAGGCAAATCCGGGTGCGTAATTCAAGGGAGTGGGACGAGCGGCCTTGTGCTGCGAAGCAATCGGAAGTGGTTCCAAGAAAAGCCTCTAAGCTTCAGTCATACGAGACCGTACCGCAAACCGACACAGGTGGGCGAGATGAGTATTCTAAGGCGCTTGAGAGAACTCGGGAGAAGGAACTCGGCAAATTGGTACCGTAACTTCGGGAAAAGGTACGCCCCGGTAGCTTGACCACTTTACTGTGGAAGGGCGAAAGGGTTGCAATAAACTGGTGGCTGCGACTGTTTAATAAAAACACAGCACTCTGCAAACACGAAAGTGGACGTATAGGGTGTGACGCCTGCCCGGTGCTGGAAGATTAAATGATGGGGTGCAAGCTCTTGATTGAAGTCCCAGTAAACGGCGGCCGTAACTATAACGGTCCTAAGGTAGCGAAATTCCTTGTCGGGTAAGTTCCGACCTGCACGAATGGCGTAACGATGGCCACACTGTCTCCTCCCGAGACTCAGCGAAGTTGAAATGTTTGTGATGATGCAATCTACCCGCGGCTAGACGGAAAGACCCCATGAACCTTTACTGTAGCTTTGCATTGGACTTTGAACCAATCTGTGTAGGATAGGTGGGAGGCTTTGAAGCGGGGACGCCAGTTCTCGTGGAGCCATCCTTGAAATACCACCCTGGTTTGTTTGAGGTTCTAACCTTGGTCCGTTATCCGGATCGGGGACAGTGCATGGTAGGCAGTTTGACTGGGGCGGTCTCCTCCTAAAGTGTAACGGAGGAGTTCGAAGGTACGCTAGGTACGGTCGGACATCGTGCTAATAGTGCAATGGCATAAGCGTGCTTAACTGCGAGACCGACAAGTCGAGCAGGTACGAAAGTAGGACATAGTGATCCGGTGGTTCTGTATGGAAGGGCCATCGCTCAACGGATAAAAGGTACTCTGGGGATAACAGGCTGATTCCTCCCAAGAGTTCATATCGACGGGGGAGTTTGGCACCTCGATGTCGGCTCATCACATCCTGGGGCTGTAGCCGGTCCCAAGGGTATGGCTGTTCGCCATTTAAAGTGGTACGTGAGCTGGGTTTAAAACGTCGTGAGACAGTTTGGTCCCTATCTGCCGTGGGCGTTGGAAATTTGAAGGGGGCTGCTCCTAGTACGAGAGGACCGGAGTGGACGAACCTCTGGTGTACCGGTTGTCACGCCAGTGGCATTGCCGGGTAGCTAAGTTCGGAAGAGATAACCGCTGAAAGCATCTAAGCGGGAAACTTGCCTTGAGATGAGATTTCCCGGAGCCTTGAGCTCCTTGAAGGGTCGTTCGAGACCAGGACGTTGATAGGCTGGGTGTGGAAGTGCAGTAATGCATTAAGCTAACCAGTACTAATTGCCCGTACGGCTTGTCCCTATAACCTTAGCAGGATATGGATTCAAGAATACAGCGCTGTTTGTTGATACAGCTGCTACCACTTACTTCTTCCAGATTCAGAGTAGCGTTACCCACAAGGGAAACGATGCTCGTACAAGTCATGCCTGATGACCATAGCAAGTCGGTCCCACCCCTTCCCATCCCGAACAGGACCGTGAAACGACTTTGCGCCGATGATAGTGCTGCAACCAGTGTGAAAGTAGGTTATCGTCAGGCTAGTTATAAGAGAAAAACCCGCTGATTGCGATCAGCGGGTTTTTTTTCGTCTTGAAAAAACCCCGCCGGGTCAGGTCCATACTGCGGACCCTCACCTCCGCGGGGTTTTTTTGCGTTTGGGCGGCTGTTTTTGCCCAGGGACTGCGGCAGAGCCGCCAACGCGCAACCGAATGTAACGCCCGTTGAAAGTCCGCGTCCCCGCACTACACTCCAATCAGATTGGCAGTTTCGGAGGCGAACATGGACACGCAACTCGACGGGCACGCAGGCGTACAGGCAAGCAACCGGATGAAGCGACATGGATTACGGCGCTCTCTTGCCGCACTGCTGCTTGCTGGTGGACTGGGAGGCTGCGTGTATGCGCCGCCGTATGGCGCTTACGATCCCTATTATCCCGGCTACAGCTACCCTGCCTACGTCGGGCCGCCTGTCTCCGTCGGCCTCGGCTTCGGATATGTCGAGCACCGCCACAGCTATCACGGCGGTGGCTACGGTCATGGCCGGCACCATGGGTATGGCCGAGGCCACGGTTGGGGAAGACGCTAGGTCGTCCGGCCAAATTGGCAACGAGGGACGGCGGTTCGATGGCACGCAGGAATAGGCGGCGTATCGAACCGCGCCCAAGCCTTGGTGCGCCTGACAAGCCTCCATCGCTGTGTTGCACCCGCTCGCCGTACGGGCGCACTGTCTTCCGGTTCGCCGATGCGACGGCTGCGTCGGGTGGCCGCATCCCTTGCTATGAAGGTTTTGTCAGGCGTTCTTATTTAGCGATCAGCACCAGCGTCCCGCGCCCGCACACGCCATAACCGGCATTTTCGCCGCCTACCAGGACCTCCGTTCCCGGCGCCTGCACTTGGGAGGCGCCTTCCGCCCAGTTGCAGGTATCGGTCACGCGGTACCAGTTTTTGCCGGTGCCCGGCCATGGCAGCGTGAAATTCACCTGGGCGCTCCAGGCATTGTGGGCCACATAAATGCTCGAGGCAGGATCGCCGAACTCGGTGCCATCGATGCGCCAGGCAATCGCATGATTGGCTGAGTTATTGAAATAGGTGGCATCGGCGACACCGCCGTCCGGCCTGAACCAGCGCAGCTGCTCCATGATGTTGCCGTTGTTATCGGCGCTCGAATAGAAGTCCGCCGGACGTAGGGCTGGATGCGCTTTGCGGAAGGCGATTATCGCCCTGGTGAAGGCCTGGAAGTTCGCCTGGTCCGTGGTGCGACTCCAGTTCAGCCAGTTGGCGGAGGAATCCAGGTTATACGGATTGTTGTTGCAGTTCAGGCTGCGTAAAGCCTCGTCGCCGCCGACCATCATCGGCACGCCGGCCGACAGCATCATCAGCGCCATGCCGTTACGCGCAGCCTTTCTCTGGTCGGCAGCAATGCCTCCCTGGTCCCAGCTGTTGTTATTGTCCTCACCACCATCGCTCGGCCCATACGGCCAAGCCTGGTTATTGTTCTTGCTGTTGCAGCTATACAGGTCTTTCAGGGTGAAGCCGTCATGCGCGGTAATGAAGTTCACCGAATGCCAGGGCTTGCGGCCATCGTCTCCATATAAGTCGCTGGAGCCGGCAAAGCGCGTCGCCATTTGTCCGGTTGTCGTCGCCACCGTGCCGAGCTTGTTCTGTGCCGTGCGCACGACGTCGCGGTAGGCGCCGTTCCATTCGGCCCAGCCGCTGGGGAAGCCGCCCACTTGATAGGAATTGCCGCCGATCGCCCAGGGCTCGGCGATCAGATCGACGCCACTGCCGCCGGCCGCGGGCCGCGGCGGCAGTTCGGCGACGATGCGGTTCAGCGCGTTACCCGCATCCATTTTGTCGAAGTTAAAACAGCCGTGCTGGCAGCTGTTGCCCAGGACCGAAGCGAGATCGAAGCGATAGCCGTCCACGCCCAGCTTGTCGCGCCAGTAGGCGAGCGAATCGACAATCAGGTTCTGGGCGATCGGGTTGCGCGTATTGTAGTTGCCGCCTACGCCAGTGTTGTCCCAGGAATTCTGCAAATCCGACGTCAGGCTGTAATAAGTGGGGTTGTCGAGGCCACGCATGCCGTACAGGTTATAGGTGGTCTTGTCGGCGCTGTTCCACGCCCCGCCTTCGCCCGTGTGGTTATAGACGACGTCGATCAGCACCTTGATGCCCTTGTCGTGGAACGCTTTCACCATTTCCTTGAACTCGCGCGTCGGCCCGCCCGGGCTTTTGTCGTAGGCATAACGTCGATCGGGCGCGAAATAGGCCAGGGTCATGTAGCCCCAGTAGTTGTCGCCTTGCGTTGTAGTCGGGACATTGTCGTTGGTATCGTTCTGCGTCTCCTGTACCGGCAGGAACTCGATCGCCGTCACGCCCAGGCTGGCAAGCGCGGCCGCCTTCAAGGCGGCGCCCTTGTAGGTGCCGCGGTAGGCTGCCGTGATCGAGGTGTCGTTCATGGTCAAGCCGCGCACATGGGCTTCGTACACGACGTCGTCCTTCAGCGCGCGCGTTGGCTTGGTGCCGATCGACTGGCTGTCGCCGGCGAGCACGATGCCTTTTGGCGCCGAGGAACCGCTGTCGATGTTCCGGTAGGTAGGGCCGCTGGCGTAGATCGTGCCGTTGCTCATGGTCGACGTGGTCGGGTCATGGCTCAGCTCAAGCGCATAGGGGTCGGTCAGCAGTTTATTAGGATTGAAGCGGTTGCCGGCGGCGTCGACATCGCTGATGAAGCCAAGCCCGGAACCCTTGGTCCAGCTGCTGTGATACGGCCAGTTCGGTCCCCAGGCGCGGTAGCCATAATAGAGCGTGCCGCCCAGCCCCTGGCCGCCCAGGGTCGCGGTCGGGATCGTCACGCTCCAGACGCCGCCCGTATTGGTCATCAGGTAGCGCGCCTTTTCGGCGCTGCCGGTGGCAGTGCTGTACAGGTAAAGCTCGATCCGGGTGGCTTTGCTCGAGTGCACCTTGAAGGTGACATTCGCCTTGGTGGCGTCGTAGGCGGCGCCGAGCTTGTTGGGGTTGATTGCCGCCCAGGCCGGCGTGGCAAGCAGAGCGCCCGTGATCAGGGCGGATAGCAGGGTGCGGTGCAGCTTCATCATCGTGTCTCCGTATTGTGTGTTATCGCATCGTTTAGCCGGAGACTGGCCTGCCGCGGCGAGCCAACATGGAGTCTCCTGACTGCCTCTCAGGCGGACATGTACTTTCGCTACCTCTACTGGGCCGCTCATCAATACATCAAGGCGACGCTACTCCCGTGCTCATTCCAAGTCAATCGTGTTCAGGTAGTTTTGCTACGCGCGATCTGGCGCTAATGGTCGGTGCTGCGGTCGCGGACGAATCTGGGGCACAATGTCTTGTAATGTTGCCATTCCAATAAACAGGACGAGCATGAACGAACAGCTTGCACGGCGCGTCGTACTGGTACGGGCGATCGAAACGGCCGATACGCAGCATCAGGTCTTGAGTGAAGACGATCGAAAATATGCCAGCCGCAGCGCGCGCGAGCTGGCGGCCTGGCAGGCGGCGGACAGCAAAAGCGCCGTCACGCAGGAGCATTTCCTGGGCCAGCGCGCCGAGCAAATCCTCAAGCGCCTGGCCGAGCGCACGCCTGCATTCGGCGCTTTTCAGAAACGCGGCCTGGGCATGCCGGGCGTGTGGGCTGCCTTACCCTTGCTGGCTTTGCTCGCCGGTGCGCTGCTCGACCGCATCGCCGACCCGCACCGAGTCGACCTGCTGTCGGCGCCGCTCATCGGTATCGTGGCCTGGAATCTCCTTGTCTACCTGTCCCTGTTGGTGTGGGCTCTGGTTCCCCGCCGCAAGACGGGGCCTGCGGGTGGCGGTCTCTTGCGCCGCCTGAGTGTGGGCAAGCCGGCCGTGCCGCGCAAGCTGCCCTCGGCCCTGTCCACCGGCGTTGCCAACTTCATGGGCGAGTGGGCACTCCTCAGCGAGCCGCTCACCCGCGCGCGGCTGTCGCGCACGGTGCACCTGGCGGCTGCCGCATTCGCCCTCGGCGCTGTGTTGTCCCTGTATGCGCGTGGCCTGCTGACCCAATATATTGCCGGCTGGGAGAGCACCTTCCTCGACGCGAACCAGGTACACACGCTGCTGTCCTGGCTGTTCGCGCCGGCGCTGTTCGTGTTCCGGCAATTGCAAGGTTTTTCGCTGGCAGACATCGAGGCGCTGCGCTTCACGGCCAACACGCCGCCCGGCGGTGGCGAGCGCTGGGTACACCTGTACGGGGCGACGATCCTGCTGCTGGTGGTGCTGCCGCGCCCGGTATTGGCCGCCATTGCCGCCATGCGCGCGGCGCGCCTGAAGCGGCGTTTCCCGCTGGAGCTCGAGCACCCGTATTTCCGCAAGCTGGCCGACAGCATCGGCGCCGGTACGCCCGCCGTCCTGCGCGTGCTGCCGTACAGCTTCACGCTGGACGAGGCGCGCGACCGCGGCCTCTGGACCGTGGCGGCGATGGCCCTCGGCGCCCAGGCGCGGGTGCTGCTGCGCCCGACCGTGCCCTATGGCGAGGAACCGAAGGAGGCGCTGCGCGAGAACGGCTTCGACGAAGCCGGCGTCACCGTCACCGCCGCCCTGTTCAGCCTGTCTGCCACGCCGGAGAAGGAAAACCACGGCGCCTTCCTCGACCATCTCGTACGTTCCAGCCGCCGCGGCGTGGCCGTACTGCTCGACGAATCAGGCCTGCTCGAGCGCGGTGCCGGCCAAGCCGGTCTGGAAGCGCGCCTTGCCGAGCGCATTGCCCTGTGGCGCCAGTTCTGCAGTTTCCATGGCACCGCAGCCACGATCGTGAACCTGCTCGACCCGGCGAAACGGCCGATCGAACTGGGCGCGGGACTGGCCCTGCCGGAGCTGCGCTGATGGACGCCCCGGTCAAGATCCAGTTTGCGCTGGTATCGCATACGAACAACGGCAAGACCACGCTCGCGCGCACGCTGGTGGGCGCGGACGTAGGCGAAGTGCGCGACGCGGCCCACGTCACCACCTTCGCTGAAGCCCATCCGCTGCAGACGAGCGCGGCCGGCGACACCCTGTTGCTGTGGGACACGCCCGGCTTTGGCGACTCGGTACGCCTGCTGAAACGCCTGGCCCTCGCCGGCAACCCGATCGGCTGGTTCTTGCGTGAAGTGTTCGACCGCTACCGCGACCGTCCGTTCTGGCTCAGCCAGCAGGCTTTGCGCGCGGCCAAGGAAGAAGCCGATATCGTGCTGTATCTCGTCAATTCCTCCGAGGCGCCGGGCGACGCCGGTTACCTGCCGGCGGAGATGAACATTCTCGAATGGCTGGGCAAACCGGTGGTGGTGCTGCTCAACCAGCTAGGCCCGCCCCGGCCCGGCGCCGTGGAAAGTGCCGAGCAGCAGGAGTGGAAGTCGCACCTGGCGCGTTTTCCCGTCGTGCGCGAGGTGCTGGCACTGGACGCCTTCGCCCGCTGCTGGGTGCACGAACATGTATTTTACGAAACGGTCGCGCCGCTGCTCGACCCCGCCAAGCAGCCGGGCTACGCACGCCTGCGGGCGGCCTGGGACAGCCACAACCGGCAACGCTATGCCAGCGCGCTGCGCATGACGGCCGAGCAGGTGACGAATGCGGCGCGCGACAGCGAAGCCGTTCTGGAGGAGGGCGGCGGCCTGTTGCGCGGTGCCATGAAGGCGGTCGGACTGGGGCGCGACCAGCAGAAACGCCGGGAGGCGGCGATGGCGGCGCTGGTCGAGCGGCTCAATGGCGAGATCGGCAAGACAACGATGCGCATGCTGGTGCTGCACAAGATCGATCCGGGCGAGGCGACCAAGGTCAATGCGCGCGTGCGCGAGAATTTCGCGATCAAGGCGCCGATCGACAGGGCACAGGCGGGCTTGCTCGGTGCCGTGGTGTCGGGCGCGGCAACGGGCTTGTCGGCCGATTTGATGGCTGGCGGTCTGACCCCGGGTGGCGGGGCGCTGCTGGGGGGCGCTTGTCGGTGGACTCACCGCGGCCGGTGCCGCCCGGGGTTTCAACGGGGCAAGGACCGCGACAAGCCGAGCGTGCAGTTCGCCGACGCTTTCCTGCAGACCTTGCTCGTGGGCGCGGTGCTGCGCTACCTGGCCGTTGCCCACTTCGGCCGTGGGCGCGGCAATTATGTAGAGGGCGAGGCGCCGCCCTTCTGGCAGGCGGAAGTGGAGGCCGTGCTGGCCGCGCAAGGGGCTGACTTGCCGGCACTCTGGCGCGATGCGCGCTGCCACCGACAGCGAAGCGGCGTTGGCGCCGGTCCGTGAGCTCGTCAGCCGCGTCACCGACGCGACGCTGGCGCGGCTGTATCCGGACGCTGCGCCGCAGCTGGGCTTGCTGGCTGCGGCGAAAGATGTGGCTGGGACAATGCCGCCGTCTAGCGAAATCCGTACTGCGCGCTGAAGCCGACCACCCAATTGCGACCTGGCGCCGGTTCGTAGAAGCGGCGATTGCTGTCACCGACGATGACGGAACCGACATAGTCGCGGTCGAACAGGTTGTTCAGGCGCGCAAATTCCTTGAAACGCCATTGCCCTGACTGCTGGTGCGCCTGCAGGCGCAAGTTCACGATGCCATAACCCGGCGCCGGCACCGCCGTGTTGGCATCGTCCGGGTGCACCTTGCTGCTGGCCAGCGCTTCCAGTGCCGCCTTGAATCGTCCGTCGGCAGTGGCCCAGCCGAGTTCGCCATACAGGTTGGCGCGCGGCACGCCGGGCAGGCGGTTCCCGGCCGGGATGCTGCCGAAGCCCTCTTCGTATACCGCGCGCAGCAGATTCGCTGCAATCCGCGTGTGCAGACCGTGCGCCATCTGGCTATCGAACGACAGCTCCATACCGCGGCGCAGTGTGGCACCGGCATTGCGATAACTGGTGCGGCCGCCGCTTGCGGCATCTACCACGAGCTCATCCGTCGTACGCACCTGGAACAGGGCAAGGTCAAGGCGCGCATCCTTGCCCAGCATGAGCTTGGCACCGGTCTCCAAGTGGGTGCTGCGGCTTGGACGCAGGCGGAAATTGAAGCCGCCGCCGTTGCCGGAATAGAACAGCTCGTTCAGCGTCGGCGTCTCGAACCCGCGTGCGGCGCTGGCGTACCAGTTCAGGCCTGGCGTCACTTTATACAGGATCCCAAGCACTGGGGCGGTGCCGCTATAGTCGACATGTCCGCTGTCGTTGCCGTTGTCGAGGAAACGGTCGCTTACGTCGACCTTCAGCGAACTGCGGCGCAGCCCAGCAGTAAGTACCCACTTATCCGTCGTCCATTCCGCTTGCAGATAGGGGTCAAGGCTGGACAGGCTGTTCTGCTCGTCCCGGCGCAGGCGCCCGCGCAGCCCGAATTGATTGCCGATGAAATTTTCGAAACCCTGGCGGTCATCGTCCGAGCTGGCGTATTCAAAACCGACGGTGGTGCGCAATGTGCCGCCGGCAAGCGGGCGTACATCGCGCCAGTTGAGGTCGATACCGTGGAAGCGGCGGTCGAAGTCGACCACGCCGCCGGAATGGCTGCCTGCTTGCTGGAAGGCGCGCGAGAACGCCTGGTACTGGATCACCTGGCGGTTGCCGCCATAGGCCGTGACCTGGAGCCGGTTGGCGCCGAAGCGCTGTTGCCATTGCAGGCCGATCTGCTGGTGATCGATACTTTTGCGCGTGTCGTAGCGCTCGGCGAAGCTGCGTTGCGGCGACTGCGGGTCGCTCGTATCGATTTCGCCGGCACGCGGATCGCGAACATAGGTGCTCCAGCTGATGCCGAGCGGATCTTGCGTGTCGCGCTGGTGCAGTGCGTTGGCGACGATCGTCAGCTTGCCATCCCCGGAGTTAGGCATCGTCAGCTTGGCATAACCCTGTTCGCGGGTCGCGGCGCTATGTGCGCGGTAACCATCCGTCTGGAAGCGCGACGCGTCGAGCAGGTAGCCGACATGGCCGGCCTGCCCGCCCGCATTGATATCGACCTTGCGCATGCCGTCGCTGCCGGCGCTGGCGCTGAACTCCAGCTCCGGCGCCTGCCCCGGTTCGCGTGTAAATAACTGGAGTACACCACCGGAATGGTTGCCATACAGGGCGGAGAAGGGGCCACGCAGTATCTCGATGCGCTCGGCCATGTCCAGGTTAAAGGTTGCAGCTTGCCCCTGGCCGTCCGGCATCGTCGCGGGAATGCCGTCGGTAATCAGGCGCACGCCGCGCACGCCGAAAGCCGAGCGCGCACCAAAGCCGCGCGAGGAGATCTGCAAGTCCTGCGCATAGTTCTGGCGGTTCTGCACCACGACGCCGGGAACGGCGGCCAAGGCTTCAGACAGGTTCACGCGCGGCTGGGCGGCACCGATCCGGTCCGCACTGATCACGTCGATTGCCGCGGGGAGGTCGACACTCGCCTGCTCCGAGCGGCTGCCGGTGACGACCACGACCTGCGCTGGCGGTAGCGGAGCGTTTGCCGGCTGGGCCGCACCGAGTGCCGGCAGGGCAGCGAGCGTAGCCGGGAGCAGTCGTAAGCGGAAGAGGAAAGAGGGCATCGTCGTCGCGCCATTGTTGATCAGGCGACAATGATAGTCCTGCCCTCGATTTCGCGTTGCAGGTACGATTTCGCAGTGCACAAAAAAGTTCGTGCCGCCCTCTTGCAGAGCATCAGCGAACTTTGCTATGATTCGCCTCCGCTTCGGCGCTGCAGGAAAAGCCTAAAGGAATCAGCTAGTTAAGCTGACAACTTCGAGAGCTTGGACAGCGAGCTGAAGAAAAAAAGAAGTTGACGAGAATCAGAAATTGCTTCATACTCTTCTTCCTCTGCTGCTGACGAACAAAACGATTCGCAACAAAGCAGCAAGGCAGTACCGAATAAAGTTCTTTAACAATTAACAGTCGATAAGTGTGGGCGTTTGATGAAGGTGCCAGCTGGCTAGTTCAGCTGATTACTTAAATTATCAAATGTTCACAAAAGTATTAAGCGTTGTCTCAGCAATGAGATAACGGTCAGTATCTTGAGTGAGCGACTCCGCTAGCAATAGCGGATGACACGAAAGTGTCAACAAACAGAGATTGAACTGAAGAGTTTGATCCTGGCTCAGATTGAACGCTGGCGGCATGCTTTACACATGCAAGTCGAACGGCAGCACGGGCTTCGGCCTGGTGGCGAGTGGCGAACGGGTGAGTAATATATCGGAACGTACCCAAGAGTGGGGGATAACGTAGCGAAAGTTACGCTAATACCGCATACGATCTAAGGATGAAAGCAGGGGACCGCAAGGCCTTGTGCTCCTGGAGCGGCCGATATCTGATTAGCTAGTTGGTAGGGTAAAGGCCTACCAAGGCGACGATCAGTAGCTGGTCTGAGAGGACGACCAGCCACACTGGAACTGAGACACGGTCCAGACTCCTACGGGAGGCAGCAGTGGGGAATTTTGGACAATGGGCGCAAGCCTGATCCAGCAATGCCGCGTGAGTGAAGAAGGCCTTCGGGTTGTAAAGCTCTTTTGTCAGGGAAGAAACGGTAGAGGCTAATATCCTCTGCTAATGACGGTACCTGAAGAATAAGCACCGGCTAACTACGTGCCAGCAGCCGCGGTAATACGTAGGGTGCAAGCGTTAATCGGAATTACTGGGCGTAAAGCGTGCGCAGGCGGTTTTGTAAGTCTGTCGTGAAAGCCCCGGGCTCAACCTGGGAATTGCGATGGAGACTGCAAGGCTTGAATCTGGCAGAGGGGGGTAGAATTCCACGTGTAGCAGTGAAATGCGTAGAGATGTGGAGGAACACCGATGGCGAAGGCAGCCCCCTGGGTCAAGATTGACGCTCATGCACGAAAGCGTGGGGAGCAAACAGGATTAGATACCCTGGTAGTCCACGCCCTAAACGATGTCTACTAGTTGTCGGGTTTTAATTAACTTGGTAACGCAGCTAACGCGTGAAGTAGACCGCCTGGGGAGTACGGTCGCAAGATTAAAACTCAAAGGAATTGACGGGGACCCGCACAAGCGGTGGATGATGTGGATTAATTCGATGCAACGCGAAAAACCTTACCTACCCTTGACATGTCAGGAATCCTTGAGAGATCAGGGAGTGCCCGAAAGGGAACCTGAACACAGGTGCTGCATGGCTGTCGTCAGCTCGTGTCGTGAGATGTTGGGTTAAGTCCCGCAACGAGCGCAACCCTTGTCATTAGTTGCTACGCAAGAGCACTCTAATGAGACTGCCGGTGACAAACCGGAGGAAGGTGGGGATGACGTCAAGTCCTCATGGCCCTTATGGGTAGGGCTTCACACGTCATACAATGGTACATACAGAGGGCCGCCAACCCGCGAGGGGGAGCTAATCCCAGAAAGTGTATCGTAGTCCGGATCGCAGTCTGCAACTCGACTGCGTGAAGTTGGAATCGCTAGTAATCGCGGATCAGCATGCCGCGGTGAATACGTTCCCGGGTCTTGTACACACCGCCCGTCACACCATGGGAGCGGGTTTTACCAGAAGTAGGTAGCTTAACCGCAAGGGGGGCGCTTACCACGGTAGGATTCGTGACTGGGGTGAAGTCGTAACAAGGTAGCCGTATCGGAAGGTGCGGCTGGATCACCTCCTTTCTAGAGTAGCACCGGGAGCTAACGCTCCATCACCAAGCGTCCGCACTTATCGACTGTTGAACAAGAAGAACACAGTTTCGGGGCTGTAGCTCAGCTGGTTAGAGCACCGTGTTGATAACGCGGGGGTCGTTGGTTCGAGTCCAACCAGCCCTACCAAGTTATTGGAAGTATCCGATAAGGGGGATTAGCTCAGCTGGGAGAGCACCTGCTTTGCAAGCAGGGGGTCGTCGGTTCGATCCCGTCATCCTCCACCATCACTTGGTAGTATCGAAGAGCCTGAAAGTACAAACGTAAGCAAGTCGTTGAAGACTGCCGCTTAGGTTTGGTCTTTTAGAGATCACTGTTGTTCTGTTCTTTAACAATCTGGAAGAAGTAAAGTTTTTTTAAGCGTGCAAACGCATCAGCAATGATGAGTGAGCACACTTAGGGTAGTAGTAAAAGTATCAACAAACATGCAACAAGCTGTACTCCTTGAACTATGACGCTCCCTGGTGCGAACCAGGGGCTAACGTTATAGGGACAAGCGAATAAGTGCACATGGTGGATGCCTTGGCGATTACAGGCGATGAAGGACGTAGTAGCTTGCGATAAGCTGCGGGGAGTGAGCAAACACACTTTGATCCGCAGATTTCCGAATGGGGAAACCCGGCCTTTTAGGTCATTGCATGCTGAATACATAGGCATGCAAAGCGAACGCGGCGAACTGAAACATCTAAGTAGCTGCAGGAAAAGAAATCAACCGAGATTCCCAAAGTAGTGGCGAGCGAAATGGGAAGAGCCTGTACGTGATAGTCGACTGGATAGTGGAACGGATTGGAAACTCCGGCCATAGAGGGTGATAGCCCCTTACACGAAATTCAGACGGTGGTACTAAGCGTACGACAAGTAGGGCGGGACACGAGAAATCCTGTCTGAACATGGGGGGACCATCCTCCAAGGCTAAATACTCGTAATCGACCGATAGTGAACCAGTACCGTGAGGGAAAGGCGAAAAGAACCCCGGGAGGGGAGTGAAATAGATCCTGAAACCGTGTGCATACAAACAGTCGGAGCGGACTTGTTCCGTGACGGCGTACCTTTTGTATAATGGGTCAGCGACTTACATTCAGTGGCGAGGTTAACCGAATAGGGGAGCCGTAGAGAAATCGAGTCCGAACAGGGCGACAGTCGCTGGGTGTAGACCCGAAACCAAGTGATCTACCCATGGCCAGGATGAAGGTGCGGTAACACGCCCTGGAGGTCCGAACCCACTAATGTTGAAAAATTAGGGGATGAGCTGTGGGTAGGGGTGAAAGGCTAAACAAACTTGGAAATAGCTGGTTCTCTCCGAAAACTATTTAGGTAGTGCCTCAAGTATCACCATCGGGGGTAGAGCACTGTTATGGCTAGGGGGTCATTGCGACTTACCAAACCATTGCAAACTCCGAATACCGATGAGTGCGAGCTTGGGAGACAGACGTCGGGTGCTAACGTCCGGCGTCAAGAGGGAAACAACCCAGACCGCCAGCTAAGGTCCCAAAGATTGGCTAAGTGGAAAACGAAGTGGGAAGGCTAAAACAGTCAGGATGTTGGCTTAGAAGCAGCCATCATTTAAAGAAAGCGTAATAGCTCACTGATCGAGTCGTCCTGCGCGGAAGATGTAACGGGGCTAAGCCAGTCACCGAAGCTGCGGATATCCTTTATTGGATATGGTAGGAGAGCGTTCTGTAAGCCTGCGAAGGTGTCTTGTAAAGGATGCTGGAGGTATCAGAAGTGCGAATGCTGACATGAGTAGCGATAATGCGGGTGAAAAGCCCGCACGCCGTAAGCCCAAGGTTTCCTGTTCAACGTTCATCGGAGCAGGGTGAGTCGGCCCCTAAGGCGAGGCAGAGATGCGTAGCTGATGGGAAGCAGGTTAATATTCCTGCACCGTCGTATGATGCGATGGGGGGACGGATCGCGGAAGGTTGTCTGACTGTTGGAATAGTCAGTTTCTGCTTCATAGAAGGCACTTAGGCAAATCCGGGTGCGTAATTCAAGGGAGTGGGACGAGCGGCCTTGTGCTGCGAAGCAATCGGAAGTGGTTCCAAGAAAAGCCTCTAAGCTTCAGTCATACGAGACCGTACCGCAAACCGACACAGGTGGGCGAGATGAGTATTCTAAGGCGCTTGAGAGAACTCGGGAGAAGGAACTCGGCAAATTGGTACCGTAACTTCGGGAAAAGGTACGCCCCGGTAGCTTGACCACTTTACTGTGGAAGGGCGAAAGGGTTGCAATAAACTGGTGGCTGCGACTGTTTAATAAAAACACAGCACTCTGCAAACACGAAAGTGGACGTATAGGGTGTGACGCCTGCCCGGTGCTGGAAGATTAAATGATGGGGTGCAAGCTCTTGATTGAAGTCCCAGTAAACGGCGGCCGTAACTATAACGGTCCTAAGGTAGCGAAATTCCTTGTCGGGTAAGTTCCGACCTGCACGAATGGCGTAACGATGGCCACACTGTCTCCTCCCGAGACTCAGCGAAGTTGAAATGTTTGTGATGATGCAATCTACCCGCGGCTAGACGGAAAGACCCCATGAACCTTTACTGTAGCTTTGCATTGGACTTTGAACCAATCTGTGTAGGATAGGTGGGAGGCTTTGAAGCGGGGACGCCAGTTCTCGTGGAGCCATCCTTGAAATACCACCCTGGTTTGTTTGAGGTTCTAACCTTGGTCCGTTATCCGGATCGGGGACAGTGCATGGTAGGCAGTTTGACTGGGGCGGTCTCCTCCTAAAGTGTAACGGAGGAGTTCGAAGGTACGCTAGGTACGGTCGGACATCGTGCTAATAGTGCAATGGCATAAGCGTGCTTAACTGCGAGACCGACAAGTCGAGCAGGTACGAAAGTAGGACATAGTGATCCGGTGGTTCTGTATGGAAGGGCCATCGCTCAACGGATAAAAGGTACTCTGGGGATAACAGGCTGATTCCTCCCAAGAGTTCATATCGACGGGGGAGTTTGGCACCTCGATGTCGGCTCATCACATCCTGGGGCTGTAGCCGGTCCCAAGGGTATGGCTGTTCGCCATTTAAAGTGGTACGTGAGCTGGGTTTAAAACGTCGTGAGACAGTTTGGTCCCTATCTGCCGTGGGCGTTGGAAATTTGAAGGGGGCTGCTCCTAGTACGAGAGGACCGGAGTGGACGAACCTCTGGTGTACCGGTTGTCACGCCAGTGGCATTGCCGGGTAGCTAAGTTCGGAAGAGATAACCGCTGAAAGCATCTAAGCGGGAAACTTGCCTTGAGATGAGATTTCCCGGAGCCTTGAGCTCCTTGAAGGGTCGTTCGAGACCAGGACGTTGATAGGCTGGGTGTGGAAGTGCAGTAATGCATTAAGCTAACCAGTACTAATTGCCCGTACGGCTTGTCCCTATAACCTTAGCAGGATATAGATTCAAGAAATACAGCGCTGTTTGTTGATACAGCTGCTACCACTTACTTCTTCCAGATTCAGAGCAGCGTTGCCGATTGCGGAAACGATGCTCGTACAAGTCATGCCTGATGACCATAGCAAGTCGGTCCCACCCCTTCCCATCCCGAACAGGACCGTGAAACGACTTTGCGCCGATGATAGTGCTGCAACCAGTGTGAAAGTAGGTTATCGTCAGGCTAGTTATAAGAGAAAAACCCGCTGATTGCGATCAGCGGGTTTTTTTTCGTCTTGAACCCCCCCCGCCGGGTCAGGTCCGCACTGTGGACCCTCACCTCTGCGGGGTTTTTTGCGTTTGGGCGGCTGTTTTTCGTCCCCTGCATTGGCCTTGGCGGTCATGCTTCGCCATATGGGCTTGGCGGCTCGTCGTCCACTGGCCTCGATAAGCCGACACGAGAATCGGTAACGCTGGTACTGCGTCGACGGTGGACTATGGATCCGCCCGATTTATAACGAGCGTGCGCAACCAGCTCGTCCTAGCGCGCATCCTTCCCCTGTCCCCGCGCATTGCTGCGTGCATTCCCGCGTTTCCCCAGCAGTGCGTCAAGCCACCTGTTCCTGACAGCGCCGTCGACATCGACCGAGGTAGGCCATTCCACAGGCCATTCGATCGGAGGCAAGCCAAGGCGCGCAGCGTGCTCTTCAGCCTCATGATGGCACTGCACGATGCACGTCTGGCTGTGCAATCGATGCTCGAGGACATCGAAGCGCGCCATCATGTCGCGCTCGAAACCACGGGGCGTACCACCGCGGCCGACATTGCTGAAGCGGATGAATGCGTCGCGTGCAGAGGCCAGGTCGACGGCGGACGCAGCCGAACCCGTGCACATTCCGAAGAAAGCCTTGGACAGGGCGGGGAGCCAGTGCTGGCTCTGCGTGACGAGATGATCAAGCAGGCCGGCAATCGCGCCGTCGTCCAGCGGAGCCAGGAAAGACAGCGGGGAGTCGCGCTCGATTTGGACGACCAGGCGCTGCGCCGCGTCCTCTTCAACGGGCGCATCGGCGGGAAACAGCCAGCGCCGCTTCTCGGACGCTCCCGCAAGCGGCACCGACATGGTCTGGAACAACGCCGCATCGGCAGGGTTGGCGCCAGCCACGTAGAACACCGGGACCACGTCGAGCCACTCGCTGCGCGTGTGCGCGAACAGGAGCGCCTGGACGAACGGTCCCCGCATGCGCACCAGATCGCGTTCCGCATACAGGCGGAAGCCGGGCAGGACGAGCGGACAACCGCTTTGTTTTCCATATCCCGATAGATCGAACTCTGTTATCGCCATCTCGCACCTCCTCGCCGCCGCAATGGATGGTGTCGCTCGACATAGCGCGTGCGTATCGGACTGCAGCGTGGAACCCGTCACGCGCGATACGCCACGTCTACACAGCGTAGCCCAAGCGCGGGCGCGCGGACACTGACAGCTTTGATAGCCTTGACCTGCCTTTCACACCGTCCCTGCAGGCCGTGTGCGCAGACGGAGAAACGGTCTTGCACGGACGTAGGGGAACGCGCGCCGGGAAACGCGCGACCAGCCAGTCAGCTGCCGCGTTATGGATTGGCTGCGACAACGTCCTCAAACTCATACACGATGAGCGTGTCGTCGTTCCAGCTACTGTCGGCCAGCAGAGGGTAGTAAACGCGTTTGTTGGCAGGGTCGATCCGCAGGTTCAGCTTGCGCTCTCCGGAGACGAATGCAACGTTCGCAAGTGGTCGTGGCGCCTGGTAACGCAGACCCACCATTTTCGAACGGCACATGCCGCCGATCGCCGACAAGCTGTTGCGAGTCAGGAAAGGCATGTCCTCGCGATTGACCGCCCAGCCGATCTCGCACTCGAGCCGCAGGTCGCCCAGGCGGCGCGCGTTGTCAGGCACGCCCGGCGTATGGATATCGCCGCGCCAGCGCAGCACGCCCTTCGACTTGTTCGAAACGAGCTCGGCGTTGTCTTCCGCCGCGCCGGGCAAACGCGGCAGGATAAACGTGCCGTCGCCGGCGACCGGCAGCGGCACGTCGGTATTCTTGCCCGACAGTTTCAGCGTCACCGTGTCGAAGGCGATTTTCCTGGTGTCGGAGACGAGTTGAAACTTCAGCGGAGCCGCAGGGGCCAGCGAATGGAGTTTTTCGAATGCATCGAGACCTTTCAGCATCTGCCGATAAGGTTTAAGTTCGGGGTTTTTGACGCCACTGACTTCGACCACCTGTACGGCTTCGGTGGATGCGGGCGCAGCGTCGGTTTCCTGCGCAGAGGCGCCGGCCGAAGCCATCAGTGCGAGAAGCGAGAAGGTTGTCAGTTTCATTGGTACGCGATCCATATGACGATTGTAAGCAGATGAGACGATCGCGCGATGCACCTGTGCTCCACGCGGACGCCATCCGGAACATCAGCCCCCATCCGGAAGATCACGCACGAACAGGCGGAAGTTCTTCCACATGAACAGGCACGTAACCATCCCCAGGTAAGCCAATAACAGCGCAACGGCTGCGATCTTGAAAGTGATGAAGTCAGGGCTTTCCGCGATGATGCCGTACAGGTAAGCGCACTGCCTGAACAATACCAGGGCAAAACCACAGGTCGCCGCAAATAGTCCGTAACCATAGAGCACATCGGTCCAGGCACGCTCCTTGCGGACTGGCCACAGGCGCGGCTTCAGACGGAGATTGAAAAAGTCACGGATCAGCCAATAGCCGTCGGTATTCGGCAGCGGCGTCAGGCTGAAGATCGCGCCCAGGATGGCCATCGTCGCCGCCATCTGCACCTGCTGGGGCCCGAAGGCGAGCAGGCAGGCGCCGAAGCTACTCTGAAAGAGCGCGCCTGCCATGGCAACGACTGCCTTGCCGCGCTCGTCGGTCAGGCAAATGCTCGATACGTCCGCCGCCATCGCTGGCGTACCGCGGAAGGTCATGACCCGGATCGAGCCCGTGGCACCCGTCATCCTCAGGCAGGCGGTGGCATGGCCGAATTCATGGATCGTCATGCTCAGCAAGAGAACCGCAATCGTGATCGCGGCGTCGACGAAGGTCACTTGCATCGCCCAATGCGCGAAGTCGTGGATCCTTGCGAAATGGACGCCTGGCAGGCTGTAGAGTACCACCTGGAGCAGGACGAGAAACAACAGTCCAGGTGCCGAGAACAGCGGTCCCAGGGGACGCGCCAGCTGGCTGACAGTGCGCGAGGAGATACGCAGCCTGCGGGCGATACGGCGGCGCAAGTCCGGCGCTTGCGGCGTATCGCACACCAGGCCATGGGATGTCAAGGAGGCAAACATCTTTTCCGACACCTGTTCGCGTCCGAAAATCCGGTTGCGGTTCAAATCGGAAAAGGTCCGCATTTCGTCTGCGGTAAGGTTTTTCAATAACAAACGGCGGGTACCCTGACTGAGCACGGCGAACGTATCGCCGAGCGCTACATCATCGACGTCAAATTGATATAACGTAGTCGATTTCATTCTTGATTTCTTTTCCGAAGTGCGCGACGACCGCTGGATCGTCGCTGAACGTATCGATCCCGTCCTGGATGTTTTTGAATTGCAGTTTTGCCGGCACTTGCCACGCTTGCATGGTCCTGGTGTGCACGACATAACGCTGGTCCTGGACGCAGAACGTGACCGCACAATTCTGCGCCTGATCGAATTCGAAGAAGCGGTGGAACTGATGGAGGCGTTCGTATTCGGCCGGGTCCTCTTCGAGCGCCTGTCCAAAGGCCTGGAAAGCGGCAGGAAGATCCAGGTGGCCCGCGTTCTCGATCCTGAAATCCTTGCCTATTCTTTTCGTTATCAGGATTTCATAACCCGGATCGATCATCTCGAGCAAACGTCCCAGCGAGGAGTGTCCTTTGAAATGCCCGCCCTTGATCGGATAACGGACATCCGGCGGACTATCGAGCCGTGTCCATGGAATATCCAGCAGGAGAATGCCCGGTATCCCATCGTGGATGGCACGGCGCAAGGTTTTCACCATGCCGAGATTACTCTGGATGAATTCGAGCTGGAAGCCGTGCTGGACCGCCAGCTGCTTCAGGGAATTCCGATGGCCTTCCTGCTGCTCGCCGATCAGGCTATACACGACACCGGGCCCGCTGCGCTGCGCCATTGCCCGATAGAGCAGGGGATAAAGCGAGAAATGAAAGGATGCGAACATGCGGCCCGGCTGCGGCGCTTCCGGCCAGGGCATTTCTACCTGTGTTTGCCGAACGACATTCCGAACCATCTGGAGAGACTGGGCAAATTGACGCGCTGCCCAGTCTCTCGAGATCTCGAAAGACTCAACCGGGGTTTTTCCAAGATTAATTAAATTGGCAATCGCCAGTGCACGATTTAAATTACTCGTCTTCAACTCTACCTCAGCACCAGTTGGTCTATCGAACAATCAATTACGAAGCGTCGTATTCGCAGATGCAGCCGCAGACTTTTTCTTCGCGCATCGCGATTTCTTCGATGCTGATTGCGGTGGTGTCGGTTGCTTCAACAGCGGCAGCTTTTTCTTTGTCGGCGAAGATCGATGCGAATTTTTTCAGGGCGTCCATTTGGTATCCAGTAAAGAATTATAGAAAAAGAGCCAGACTATTTTCATAGCTGGCTCAATTTGTTTTATTAGAACATCGTGCTGCAGATGCAGATGCCTGCGTCTTCAGCCATTTCTTCGCGGCGGGTGATTTCCGAAATGTCCAGTGCGACGACTTCGGTGGTTTCTTGTTGTGCTTCGCCGTTCAGCTCGATTTGGTTCATTGTTTTCTCCAGTTTTTATAATGTGCCACCGGCTGGTGACTGCGTAAATATACGCGGGCCCTTTGCGCGATGTCAAACGATATTTAGACGGTAAAATGTCTCGTTACGCTCGGATATATTTTACGTTTTAATATATGCGAATGGCATGGCCGTTTATGTAAAGCGCATGGAATATTGCTCAATTAAAATATCGATTATTAATTCTGAATCTGATTTGTATAAAGTTTATTGAATGCTGTTGGCGGCGGCGATGACGAGGCCCGGAGGCACGCCATGCGCACGGTGTCGATGCGTGCAGCACAAATCTGCGGCGCCAAGCCGGACCTGGCGCAGCATTAGCCGCTAAAATAGCTTGATGCGCATCCTTATCGTCGAAGACCATCCCGACATCCTGGCGAACCTGTATGGTTTCCTGGAGCCGAAAGGCCACGTGCTCGACTCCGCGCGCAACGGCTATGCGGGCCTGGCGCTGGCGTCCGAAAACGAATACGACGTCATCGTCCTCGACCTCGGCCTGCCCGGCCTGAACGGCCTGGAGCTGTGCCAGAAACTGCGCAACGAATTGGCCAGCCGCACGCCGGTATTGATGCTGACGGCGCGCGACAGCCTCGCCGACAAAGTCGCCGGTTTCGACAGCGGCGCCGACGATTACCTGGTCAAGCCGTTTTCCCTCGTCGAGCTCGACGTGCGCCTGAAGGCGCTGGTGCGCCGCTCCGAGGGCCGTACCGCCGCCAGCAGCAAGCTGCGCGTCGGCGAACTCGTGTTCGATCCGGATACCCAGGAGGCGACCCGCGAAGGGCAGCCGATCACGCTCACCCGAACCGGTTACGTGCTGCTGCGCACGCTGATGGCCGCGTCGCCACGCATCGTCTCGCGCGAGACGCTCGAGCACGCCGTATGGGGCGACGACCGTCCCGACAGCGACGCCTTGCGTACGCACATCCACGCACTGCGCCAGGCCATCGACAAACCTTTTACCCACGCCATGCTGCGCACCGTCGCCGGCGTCGGTTACCGACTGGCGCTTCCCGATGCAGCCGGCTGATTCGCTGCGCAGGCGCATCGTCGTCGCCTTCATCTCCTTCGGGCTGGTGCTGTCGCTGTTCTTTGCCGCCATTGCGATCGTCGCGGTCGAGGGTATCGAAGTGCACCTTGTCGACAATCGGCTGGCCGAGGTGGCCCAGTGGGCATTGCCGCGCGAAGCCGCCGGTCTGGCGGTCGACCTGCCGGCCGGGCTGCGCTTCCACCGCGGCAATGCCATCCCCCGCTGCTGCGCGGCTTGCCGCCAGGCGTGGCCGAGGTCGACGTCGACGGGGTCGGCCTGCACGTGCTCAGCGGTAGCGATGCACGGGGCCCGTATGTCGTCGTCGACCACGAGAGCGATTACGAAAAGGTCGAGCTGGTCGTATATGCGATGTTCGCCGTCTGCTTCCTCGGCTTCGTGCTGCTGGCCGCGGCGCTCGGCGGCTATTTTGCGCGGCGGGTGGTGACCCCGATCAGCGAACTGGCCGATGCCGTCGCCCACGGCCGCAACGCGCTGCCGTCGACCGCGCGCAAGGATGAGCTCGGCATATTGGCGCGCGCGCTGGAAGCGCATACCGCCGAACTGCGTGCCTTCCTCGACCGCGAACGCTTCTTCACGGGCGACGTCAGCCACGAACTGCGCAGTCCGCTGACGGTGATCATGGGCGCGGCCGAGATCCCGGTGGCGAATGCGGCCGATGCCGCCACGCGCGCACCGGCAGAGCGCATCTACCGGGCGGCGCGCGACGCCGCCGAATGCGTGACCGTGTTGTTGCTGCTGGCGCGCGGGCCGGAACTCGGGCGCCTGGCGCCGGTGCAGGTCGATGCCATCGCCGCGCGCGAAGTAGAGCGCTACCGCGCGCTGGTTGCCGGCCGGCCGGTACGGATGCAGTACAGCGACGGCGCCCAGTTCAGCATCCAGGCGCCCGCCGAGCTGTGCGCCGCCGCCATCGGCAACCTGGTGCGCAATGCCTGCCAGTACACCGAGCAGGGCGAGGTCATCGTCGCGCTCGAGCCGGGACGTGTCATCGTCGAAGATACCGGCCCCGGCTTGCCCGCAGCCGTGCGCGACACGCTGGTCCAGGCGGGAAGCCACGCGGGGGTGCCGTCGCAGGGATCCGCCGGCACGGGCCTGGGCCTGTCGCTGGTGATGCGCATCTGCGAATACCTGAACGCCTCGCTCGATTACGAAGAGCGGCTTGGGGGCGGCAGCCGTTTTACCATCCGCTTCGCCGATTTCACGCCTTCTTAACACGGGGTTGATCCCCCGCTGACGTCCCTCATCCTATCCTGCCCAACAGGGTGGCCAGTTGCGGCCGCAACGTTTGGACGGATGGCAAAGTTGGACAAGTTCTTCGCTCGGCGCATCAATGCGCATTTCCTCACGCTGGTTGTGGCTTTGCTGTTGGCCACGTTCAGCAACATCAAGTTCTGGACGACCTTCGCGCAGGCCGCCGGCGGGCTGACGCTCGCCAGGCTGCCGCTGCTGGCAGGCGCGTTCGCGATCATCGTCCTGTTCTTCAATGCCTGCCTGACGCTGGCCAGCTTCCGCTTCGTCGCCAAGCCGGTGCTGATCGTGCTGGTGCTGACCGCCTCGGCCGCCAGCTATTTCATTGCCGCCTACGGCGTCGTCATCGACAAGGCAATGATCCAGAACGTGTTCGAGACGGACACGCGCGAAGCGGCCGAGCTGTTCAACTGGCACATGGTGCTGACCGTCGGCCTGCTCGGCGTGTTGCCGTCGATCCTGATTGCACGTGCACAGATCCGCTTCCCGCAAGGTGTGCGCGGTTTGCTGGGACGGGCCGGCATTGCCGGCGGCTCCCTGCTGGCGGCAGTGCTGCTGCTCGTGCTGCTGTTCAAAAGCCTGGCACCGGCCGTGCGCGAACACCGCGAGCTGCGCTTCCTGCTCACGCCCACCAATACCATCCAGGCCCTGCATGGCTACCTGCGCAACAAGTGGAGCACGCCCGTGGTGGTGGCGCCGCTAGGACGCGATGCGATCAAGGGGACGTCGTGGGCCGGACAGGCACGCAGGACGGTCACCGTGATCGTGGTTGGCGAGACGGCGCGTGCGATGAATTTCTCCCTCAACGGTTACAGCCGCGAGACCAATCCGCTGTTGTCGCGCCAACCCGGCCTGATCAATTTCTCGAACGTGAGTTCCTGCGGCACCGCAACCGCCGTGTCGGTTCCCTGCGTGTTCTCGGCACTCGGCCACGACCGCTTTTCGCAGGAAAAGGCGTCGAGCCAGGAGGGCTTGCTCGACGTGCTCAAGCATGCCGGCTTCGACGTCCTGTGGCGCGACAACAATTCCGGCTGCAAGGGCGTCTGCGACCGCGTCGCGTACCAGGACATGTCGCACCCGACAGCGGGCGACCCCTTCTGCGAAGGCGAGGAATGCCATGACGAGCGCCTGCTGGCCGGACTGCCCCAGCTGATCCGCAACAGCCATGGCGACCTGGTCATCGTGCTGCACCAGAAGGGCAGCCACGGTCCGGCTTATGCGCACCGCTATCCGCGGGGCTTCGGCCGCTTCGGTCCGGTATGCGACAGTAACGAGTTCGAGCAGTGCTCGCGCGAGTCGATCGCCGCGGCCTACGACAACACCATCCTGTACACCGATTATTTCCTCAGCAAGACCATCGACCTGCTGCGCGAGACGGCGCAGGATGCCGGCGTCGACACGGCGATGCTGTACTTCTCGGATCACGGCGAGTCGCTCGGCGAGAACAACATGTACCTGCACGGCGCGCCCTACATGTTCGCCCCCAGCGAACAGACCCGGGTGCCGATGATGCTGTGGATGTCCGACGGTTATACATCGCGCTTCGGCATCGACCGTACCTGCCTGATGGCGCGCCGTGACCAGCCGGTGTCGCACGATAACGTGTTCCATTCGGTGCTCGGCATGCTGGACGTGAACACGGCGGTGCTCAATCCCAAGCTGGACCTGTTCCGCGCCTGCACCCGGGGCAGCTGATGCGGCACACGGACCTGACCCAGGCGCCGGCGCTGCTCGGCGCGCGCCAAGTTGCGCGCCTGTGCGCCTGGCTGGCGCTGACTGCCCTTGTCATCCTCTGGATCGGCCGCTGCACCGACATCGACCTGATGCTGGCCGACGCGGTCTACGACACGGCGAACCACGTCTTCCCGTGGCGCCACGCCTGGTTGACCGATACCTTCAGCCACGTCATCCTGAAGGGTTTGCTAACGCTGGCGGCGGCCTATTTCATGCTGGCGGCGGCCTTCGACGCTTTCCGTCCACGCGCCGCGCGTGACGCCGCAAGCCGCCTGCGCCTGCGCGTGGTGGGACTGTCGGCGCTGCTGGTGCCGCTCGCGATCAGCGCACTCAAGCAGACAAGCGACGCGTATTGTCCGTGGGACCTGGCGCGCTACGGCGGCCATGCGCCTTACTTGCGGCTGTTCGATGCGCTGCCGCCCGGCGTGCTGCCCGGCCATTGCCTGCCTGCGGGACACGCTTCGAGCGCGCTATGGCTGGTGGCGCTGTGTGTCTACTGGCTGCCGGGCCGCCCGGGCGCGGCGGGAAAGGCTGCCCTGTGCGCGCTGGCCGCCGGGGGCATCGTCGGCTGGATGCAGCAGCTGCGTGGCGCGCACTTCCTGACCCACACCCTGTGGTCGGTCTGGATCGCCTGCGCCGTGGTGCTGCTGGTCGTGCTCGCACTGCAGTGGCAGCTGGGCTACCGGAGACAGGAAGCGCTGGCGCCCTTCATCGACGATCCGGTCGACGAAGCCGCGTGAGCCTGGCGCAAGGCCGCCATCGCGGCGTTGCGGGCGCGACCTGCCGCGTGAGTCTCTTGCCGCTGTCCCGAACGGCATCCCTTGCCCCGCAGGCCCTGCCTGTCTGCTGTGCCTACAGCGGCTGCAGGTTCGCTCCGCGCAGGCCGACCAGCAGGGCGCGGCCGTCGGGCTGCACCCGGAACTCGCCGTATTTGGCCGCTTCCCAACGCTTGGCTTCGCCTTCGGTGAAGTACCGGGCATCGGTGACCAGCATCGGGTGCCCGTGCTTGTACACCAGCTCGATCAGGATGTCGCCCGGTGCCAGTGCGCCGCCGTCGTGCAGTCGCAGTAGCCTGGCGACGCCGTTCGGGCCCACGCGCGCCACCACGTGACTTGCCCGCCGCGTGGCCTGGCCGTTGGCGCCGGGGAGCGAGAAATTGAGCCGCATGTAATCGCCCTGCATCAGCGAGCGCGGATCGACCGGTGCCAGCTCGACGAAGACGGGCGCGCCCTGGCTGATGAGCGCCTCTTTTTGCCAGATCGAGAAATTCACCACGGCGAGCACGGCCAACGTGGCGGCACCGATCAGCCAACGCTGGCGGCCTTCGCGCAGCGCCGGCACCGGCTCCGGCGACGTCGTTTCGCGAACCCGCTCGTGCGGAAGCGCGAAGCCGGCGATCAGCGCCAGCGCCGCCCCTGCCGCTGCCAGCAGCAGCGCCTTGTGCGCCAGCGGCCAGGCCAGCTGGTAGTAGAAGTGACCGAGCAGCCACAGGGCGCAGAGTCCGGCCAGCGACGCCAGCACGCGCCGGCCGCTCGTCAGGGGATACGATGCCGATCAGCGCCGTGGCGCCGAGCGCCGAGGAAAAGGCCGACAGGGCAGCCAGCACCAGGCAAACCGCCGCGAACGGGATGCTGCGCAGCACGGGCCAGCGCCATGCGGCCCAGGCCAGCGCGGCGACCGCGGCGGCGACGGAGACGCCGCGCCACAGGGTAAAGGTGGAGCCGGCATCGTGGAAGGAGCTGGCCGGGTCGACGGCGCCGCCCACCACGACGGCCAGGCTGGACAGGACGGCGAGCGAGCACAGCAGGGACACCGCAGCGCCGGACAACACGGCTTCGCTCATGGCAGCCGTGCCGATCAGGTGGCGCTGGCGGCTCCAGTGGCTGCCGGCACAGCCGAGCAGCCAGGATGCAGACGCGCCGTACAGGGCGGGCCAGAAATTCGGCCAGCCGCCGTGCAGCGAGGGTGCGAGTGCGGCAACCAGCAGCGCGCCGATCGCCACACCCCACAGCGTGCGCAGCCAGTTGCGCGGCGTGGCCCAGGCCAGTACGCAGGCGACCGCCAGCAGCACCGGCGTGATGTCCTTGCGTGACAGCAGATCGGGCAGGCCGGCGCCCAGCAACACCATGCCGGCGATCAGCAGCGGCAAGCAGAGCTGTTCAACGAACAGCGGCAGCGTTTTCACACGCAAGATCAGCACCGCGGCCACCAGCACGACCGCGCCGCCAATTGCCAGGCCGGCGTTCGAGCTTCCGCTGGCGACGACCGCGACCATGAACGCCACCAGCGGGATGGCCGCGAACCAGGCGCCGATACCGCTCATCACCAGTACCGGCCAGGGGCGGTGTGTATCGGCCTGCGTGCCGGCGGCGAAGATGCCGCGTTCCACGCCTTCGCGAACGAGATGGTCCATGCGCCTGCTCATGCCTGGTCCTCCGTACCGTGCTGCCTTGCCAGCGGCAGGATCAGCCAGACCGTGAGCGCCAGCAGGCCGGCGGCCACCAGGCCCAGCAGCAGCAGGACTCCGCTTCCTTGCGAACCGCTGCCGCTCAGCAGGGCGCGCATCAAGCCACCGTCGATCAGCACATTCAGGCCGAGCGCCGCGATGCACAGGCTCACCAGGTCGAACCACCGGCCCTTGTGGGTCAGCCAGGCCGCCGCCGCGAACAGCAGCAGCGCCGCCGGTAGTAGCCGCCCGGGGTGCGGCCGACCAGGTCGGTCACGCCGACCGCGCCGACGAGGAGCGCGGCCGACAATGTGGCCAGCCGCATCGACGCCGACCCCGCACCGGCGCGCGGCCCGAACACGGTCAGCAGGGCGGCCAGCGCGCAGGCGAGCAAGGCAGCGCAGGCCATCAGGAACAGCGCGGGCTCGAACCCGAACAGATCCAGCCGTCCGCCCCACAGGCCGAGCGCCGTCATCGCGACCAGGGTCCAGGCGCTCCAGACGCTGTCGGAACGGGCACCGAATGCCAGCGGCAACGCCAGGGCGGCCCGGGTAGCGAACAGCTGCCAGGCATCGGCACCGGTCTGGTAAGTCTGGCCGAAGAAGGCGAACAGGGCGCCGATGGCAAGCAGCGCCAGCAGGGCAAGCGGGACGCGCGCCGGACGCCACAGCGCTGCTCCGGCACAGGCACACACGGCCGCGCCTTCCAGCAAGCCGAACTGTCCTGTCCGCCCGAACGACTGCCAGTTGGCGGCAACGAAGAAGACCAGGCCCAGTCCGATCATCAGTGCCCCCAGCAACAGCAGCGCGCGGCGCAGTCGGCCGGCCAGGCCGCCAGGCTGGGCGTCGAAGGCGGCGAGCCGCCAGAGGGAGGCGAATGCGTCGGGACCGAGACGCTGCTGCGCCGCCAGTTCCAGTACCGCAAGGCGGGTTTTCATCATGGATGCTCCAGGGCGGCCAACGCCGCAACGAAGTTATGAGTCCGAATGGCGTACCGAAGTTGCGGTCGGCAGCGCAGTGGTTTGCGTCGCATCATCGCACGATCTTGTCCGTATTGCATCCTTTTATCTTTCTTTTGGGAAAGGATGACTTCCATGGACGAGCAAGCCGGACTGGCCAGGATGCTGATCGCCCCTTTGGGCCGCATCACCACGCAATACGAAGGAGCGATCCGCCCGCTGCTGGGGGAAGGCGGAACGGCGGCCCAGGGTGTCCTGGCCAACGACGAGGCGGTGCGCAAGGTGGCGCAGTTCTGCTACCCCTTGCTGCCCGGCCTGGTGCGCCTGGCGGTGAAGGAAAGTGCGTTTGTCGGCTTCGTGATGAGTAACCGCGAGCTGCTGCTGGCGCGCCTGGCAGGGCAGGCTGCGCGCGCTGCCTGATTATTGCGTGGCAACCGGCTCGGCCGTGGTCGCGGCGGCGCGGCCCGGCTGATGCTGTCGCCGTCGCGCCGGCGCAGTCGCCAGAAGATCACCGCCGACAAGATCGTCATCATCGCCAGCGCCCAGAAGCCGTGATGCAGGGCGCCGGTGACGAGCACCGGGTTCGTTTGCGGCACATGGCCGAGGAACCAGGCGGTCACGAGCGTACCGGTGGCCAGGCCGAAACTCATCGACAGCTGCTGGAAGGAACTCGAGATCGTGCTTGCCATGCTCGAATCCTTGGCGTCGATGTCGGCATAGGCCAGCGTATTCATGCTGGAAAATTGCAGCGAGTTGAAGAAGCCTTGCATCAGGCTGATGCAGACGATGAGGATCAGCGGCGTCTCACGCCCGACCAGCCCGAACAGGGCAATGGTGAGCCCGATGCACAGCGTATTGACCACCAGCACCTGGCGATAGCCGAAGCGTGCCAGCACTTTCGGCGCGATCAGTTTCATGCCCATGGCTGCTGCCGCCGACGGCATCATCAGCAAGCCCGACTGCCAGGCCGGCAAGCCGAGCCCGAGCTGGTAGAGCAGCGGCAACAGGAAGGGCAGGCCGCCAACCCCGAGGCGCGTGACAAAGCCACCGACGACCGAGATGCGGAAGGTCCTGACCCTGAGCAGATTCAGGCGCAGCAGCGGGAACTTGCTGCGCTCGGCGTGCCACGCGTAGGTACCGAGCAGGCCGAGGGACAGCGCCAGCAGCAAGGCCATGGTGACACCGCTCAGCGAGTGCTCGCCGAAAATCTCGAGCAGCCAGGACAGGATGGCGGTGCCGGAACTGAACAGGATCAGTCCGGGCACATCGAGCGGCCGGCGCTCGTCGCCATGGTAGTCCGGCATGTGACGCCAGACCAGGAACATGGCGATCAGGCCGAAGGGCACGTTGATGAAGAAGATGGCGCGCCAGGAAGTCAGGTGCACCATCAGGCCACCGACCGTTGGGCCCAGCAAGGGCCCGATCAGCGCCGGAATGATGACGAAATTCATCGCCCCCAGCAGTTCGTTCTTGGGGAACGTACGGACGATGGCCAAGCGGCCGACCGGCATCATCATCGCGCCGCCGAGTCCCTGCAACAGGCGCGCCGCCGTCATCATTTCCGCGTTGGGCGACAAGCCGCACAGCATGGACGCCAGGGTGAAGATGCCGATCGCAATGAGAAACACGCGCCGGGTGCCGAAGCGGTCGGCCATCCAGCCGCTGACGGGGATGCCGACGGCCAGGCCGAGGATGTAGCTGGTGACGACCGATTTCAGGCTCAGCGGCGTGACGCCGAGGCTGGCGGCGATGCTGGGAATGGCGGTGTTGACGACCGTGGCATCGAGCTGCTCCATGAACAGGGCAGTTGCAACCAGCCATGGCAGATAGGTCTTGATGGTGGAAGGATTCAATCGGCGCTCATCCAGTCCTGCGCGCACGGATGCGCGCGCTCTGCCGGATTGTTACATAAATTTATGCAGGCTGAATTCAAGGGGACGGCGCAAGGAAGCGCCGTCAATACAGGCGGCGCGCGCTGCCGTCCCGCGCATCAGAACTTGTAGCGTGCGCCGGCGACGAGGAAATTGACGCCGGTATTGGGGCGCTTGATGCTGGCGTTCGAGTAGTGCTGGAATTTCACAGTCAGGTCCCACTTGTTGGCGGTGACATAGCCGACACCGAAGTGGTCGCCGAACTGGAACGCGGTGGAGAGCCGGTCGTCGGCATTGCGGTACAGTTCCGAGAACAGGTTGGCGCCGATGCCGCCCTCGGCGTACCAGCCGAGGCCATCGTCGCGTCCGTAGCGCAGGACCGGCGTGAAGCCGATGACGGCGAGGTTCTGGTGCCGTCCCGCCTCATTGCGATAGGCGCTGCCGCGCCAGTAGGCGGCCGACACATCCCAGTAGCCGCCCAGGTGGCGGCCCTTCGAGGCCAGCCAACGCGCTTCCCAGTTCGACTGCAGCGCCACGCGCGCCAGGCGCACATGTTTGCCGCTGCCGAATTCGACAGATGCCGAGTCGATCAGGCCGTTATCGGCAGCGAATGCCGGACTTGCCGCCAGAACCGCCGCGCCAAGAAAGATGCCAATTCGTGTTTGGAGAGAGGACATAATTGCTTTCATGAGGTAGGCGCCAGTCCACGCTGGCACGTGCAATAATTGTACTATTGTTAATAAAACAAGGTCGCGCGCGCTCAATCGTGCGAGGGAACCACATGACACTTCCGGTTGTCGCATTTCTTGGCATTGGCCTGATGGGCCGGCCGATGGCGCTGCGCCTGGCCGCGGCCGGGTTCGCTCCCCGTGTCTGGAACCGCAGCCCCGCAAAGGCGGCCGCGCTCGCGGGTTCAGGCGCCGTACCCTGCGCCGACCTGGGGCAGGCGGTGACGGGCGCGGCGGTCGTGGTCTCGATGCTCGAGGCCGGCCCGGCGGTTGGCGCCACTATCGCCGCAGCCTTGCCTTCCCCGGCGCCCGGCGCCCTGTGGATCGACATGAGTTCCACCCGCCACGACGAAGCGCTGGCCTTCCATGCGCGCCTGGACGGGCACGGCATGCGCTTTCTCGACGCCCCGGTGTCGGGCGGGGTGGCCGGTGCCGAAGGCGGCACGCTGGCCATCATGGCCGGCGGCAGCCTGCACGATTTCAACGAAGCGCTGCCGCTGTTTGGTGCACTGGGCAGCGCGCGCCTGGTGAACCCGGCCGGCAGCGGGCAGGTGGCGAAGCTGTGCAACCAGCTCATTGTCGGCGCCACCATCCACATCGTGGCCGAGGCATTGTTGCTGGCGCAGGCGGCCGGCGCGGATCCGGCTGCCGTGCGCGAGGCGATCCGCGGCGGCTTCGCCGGCAGCCGCATCCTCGACCTGCATGGCCAGCGCATGCTGGAGCGGAATTTCGTGGCGGGCGGGCAGGTGAAGAGCCAACTGAAGGATTTGCACAACGTGCTCGCGGCGGCGGCCGAAGCCGGGCTGGCGTTGCCGCTGACAGCGGCGGCCACGCGCAGTTACGAGTCGATCGCGGACGAGTTGGGTGGCGCCGACCATGCGGCAGTGCTGCTGGCGCTGGAGCGGATCAATCCGGGGCAGAGATTGGGGGGCGGCGCCGACCAGTTGGCGTAGCAGCAGCCGGAACACGTTGCGCTGTTCGAAGGTACGAACACGTGGAGTCAGGACTCCACCCTACATACCGATCCTCGTCGGGTGGAGTCCTGACTCCACGCGGTATCGGAATATGCAGACCAGCCCGATCACATTGACCGGACCGTCTGTCCAGTACTTCAACCCGCCTTCAAGCCCATCTCGACGAGCCGCACCCAATAGCTCGCCCCGATCGGCAATAGCTGATCGTTAAAATCATAACTGCCATTGTGCAGCTGGCACGGCCCCAGCCCATGCCCGCCGGCGCGGTGGTCGCCGTCGCCATTGCCGATGAAAACATAGCACCCCGGCTTCGCCTGCAGCATGAAGGCGAAATCCTCCGCGCCCATGGTCGGTTCGACAGCGGTATTCACGTTCGCCTCGCCCACGACGGCACGCATCGCCTCGATCGCAAACGCGGTCTGCTCGGGATGGTTGATCAGCGGCGGATAATTGCGCTTGAAGCCAAACTCGACGCTCGCATTGAAGCCGGTCGCGATGCCCTGCGCCATCTCTTCCATGCGCCGCTGGACCAGGTCGAGCACGCTTGTCGAAAAAGTGCGCACCGTGCCGATCAACACAGCCTCGTCGGGAATGACATTGGTGGCGCTGCCCGCATGGATCTGCGTGATCGACAGCACCGCCGTCTCCAGGGGATTGCGTTCGCGCGAAATGATGGTCTGCCAGGCCTGCGCGATCTGCACCGCCACCATCACCGGATCGATGCCGCGGTGCGGTTGCGCCGCGTGCGCGCCCTTGCCCTTCACGACCACGCGGAACTCGTTACTCGATGCCATCATCGGACCGGGAATCACGCCAAAGCTGCCTTCCGGCAGGCCTGGCCAGTTATGCATGCCGTACACCGCGTCCATCGGGAACTTATCGAACAGGCCATCCTCGATCATGCGGCGTGCGCCGGCACCGCCTTCTTCGGCGGGTTGGAAAATGAGATACACCGTCCCATCAAAGTTGCGATGACGCGACAAATAGTGGGCTGCACCCAACAACATCGCAGTATGACCGTCATGCCCGCATGCATGCATCTTGCCGGGGTGGCGCGACGCATGGTCAAATGTGTTGAGTTCCTGCATGGGCAGTGCATCCATGTCGGCGCGCAGGCCGATGGCCCGGTTCGAGTTGCCATTCTTGATCATGCCAACCACGCCGGTCACGCCCAGCCCGCGCACGACGGGGATACCCCATTCGGTCAGGCGCGCGGCCACGACATCGGCGGTGCGCTGCTCTTCGTAGCTCAGTTCCGGGTGCGCGTGCAGGTCGCGGCGGATGGCTTCCAGTTCGGTCTGGAAAGCAAGGATCGGTTCGACGAGTCTCATTTTATTCTCCCTGTTTGCATGGGCTTTCATGCATGTAGAGCATCTAACAAAACCCTTATGACTGCGTTGCATCGTCTCGCCGTACTTTCGTACTGTCTTCGACAATGCGCGTTGCCTCAAGAGCCCAGCTCTCGAGGCTCCCAAGGGCTTTGTTAGACGCTCTCATAACATTGTAGCCCGCCTCATCATGCGAAATCCAGCCTTGGTCACCGGCCCCGGCGGAATCAGATAAAGTATTGGTTTATCGAAGTTTTTTCCGAGAATTGAATCCGATGTCCGTCACCCAAGTTCGCGCCACCTGCCCCCACGATTGTCCCGATACCTGCGCCTTGCTCGTTACCGTCGAAGACGGCGTGGCAACCGAGGTGCGTGGCGATCCGGAGCATCCGACCACGGCGGGCGTGCTGTGCACCAAGGTGTCGCGCTACGTCGAACGGACCTATTCTCCGGACCGGGTGCTGTATCCGATGCGCCGCGTCGGCAAGAAGGGCGAAGGCAAGTTCGAGCGCATCAGCTGGGATGCCGCACTCGATGAGATCGCCAATCGCCTGAAGCCGATCGCCGCGCGCGATCCGCAAGCGATTCTGCCCTACAGCTATTGCGGCACCATGGGCCTGGTCCAGGGCGAAGCGATGTCGATGCGCTTCTTTAACAAGCTGGGCGCGTCCCTGCTCGACCGCACGATTTGCGCCACGGCCGGCGCCACCGGCTACAAGTACACCGTCGGTGCTTCGATCGGTACCGACATGGAACAGTTCCAGGATGCGAAGCTGATCATCATCTGGGGCGGCAATCCGATCGCTTCGAACCTGCACTTCTGGATGCGCGCCCAGGAAGCCAAGCGCCGTGGCGCCAAGCTGATCGCGATCGATCCCTACCGCTCCCTCACGGCCGAGAAATGCCACCAGCACATTGCGCTCTTGCCCGGCACGGATGCCGCGCTGGCGCTGGGTTTGATGCATGTCCTTATCAATGAAGACCTGCTCGACCACGATTACATCGCCAACTACACCCTCGGTTTCGCGGAACTGAAAGCGCGTGCGCTGGAATGGACCCCGGAACGCACCGCCGAGACTTGCGGCATCACGGCCCAGGAAGTGACCGACCTGGCACGCCTGTACGGCGGCATGGCCAAGCGCGGCGAGCCGGTCGCGATCCGCTGCAACTATGGCGTGCAGCGTGCCCGCGGCGGCGGCATGGCCGTGCGCAACATGACCTGCCTGCCGGCGCTGGTCGGCGCCTGGCGCCATGCCGCTGGCGGCATCCAGTTGTCGACTTCCGGTTCGTTCCCGGCCAACCGCACGGCGCTGCAGCGCCCCGATCTGCTGGGCGAGCGCAAGCCGCGCACGATCAACATGACGACCATCGGCGACGACCTGCTGAAGGACGCCTCGCCGGAATTCGGCCCGAAGGTGGAAGCCGTCATCGTCTACAACGCGAACCCGCTGGCGATTGCCCCGGATTCGGCGAAGGTGCAGGCCGGCTTCGAGCGTGACGACCTGTTCACAGTAGTGCTGGAACATTTTCAAACCGACAGCGCGGACTATGCCGACATCCTGTTGCCGGCCACGACACAGCTCGAGCACGTCGATGCGCACCTGGCCTATGGCCACCTGTACATGATGGCGAACAACGCGGCGATTGCCCCGATGGGCGAAGCCAGGCCGAACACGGAGATCTTCCGCCTGCTGGCCGCGCGCATGGGCTTTACCGATTCCTGCTTCCTCGAAAGCGACGACGAACTGGCGGCGCAGGCCTTCGACAAACAACACGAGCGCGCGATCCACTTCGACTGGGAATCGCTGAAACAGAAGGGCTGGCAAAAGCTGAACATGCCGGACGCGCCCTTTGCGCAGGGCGGTTTCCCCACGCCTTCGGGCAAGTGCGAGTTCTATTCGAGCACAATGGCTCAGGATGGCCTGGATCCGCTGCCAACCTATATCGCACCCTACGAATCCGTGGCCTCGAATCCGACGTTGGCGAAGAAATATCCGCTCGCAATGATTTCTCCGCCAGCACGGAACTTCCTTAACTCAACCTTTGTCAATGTACAGAGTTTGCGTGCAACCGAGGGCGAGCCGCACCTCGACATCCACCCGATTGACGCCGCCCCGCGCGGCATCGCTCACGGTGACATGGCACGTATTTTCAACGATCGCGGCTCCTTCGTTGCCAAGGCGCGCGTGACCGAGAAAGCGCGACCGGGCCTCGTGGTGGGTTTGTCGATCTGGTGGAAGAAGCTGGCCACCGACGGCAAGAATGCCAACGAAGTCACCAGCCAGCGCCTGACCGACATGGGACGGGCGCCCACTTTCTACGACACCCTGGTGCAGGTCGAAAAGGCCGCGCCCCCTCACGGACATGAAGAAACTCACCTCTAGACTCCCCCGCTTTTTCCGGCACGCGCTGATCCTCGGCGCTGCCGCCGGAATGCTTGCCAGTTGTTCTACTCTGAATTACTACTCCCAGGCCGCCCAGGGCCAGCTCGAACTCCTCTCCGACGCCAAGCCAATCGACGACTGGCTGGCCGATCCCGCCACGAATACCTCCCTGCGCCACCGCCTCGAGGCCGCGCGCCAGATCCGCCGCTTCGCCGTCCAGCAGATGGGTTTGCCGGACAACGGCAGCTACAAGAACTACGCCGCCCTGAAGCGCCCCTACGTGTTGTGGAACGTGGTCGCCACGCCCGAGCTGTCGCTGAAACCCCTGCAGTGGTGTTTCCCCGTAGCCGGCTGCGTCAACTACCGCGGCTACTACAGCAAGGAAGACGCGCAAGCCTACGCAAAGCAATTGCGCGCCGAAGGCCGCGACGTCGAAGTCGGGGGCGTGAGCGCCTATTCGACCCTGGGCTGGTTCAGCGACCCGCTCATTTCCACCTTCATCAATTATCCTGACGCCGAACTGGCACGCCTGATCTTCCACGAACTGGCGCACCAGATGAGCTATGTGCCGGGTGACTCGCGTTTCAACGAGTCCTTTGCCAGCGCGGTCGAGGAAGAGGGCGTCGAGCTGTGGCTGGAGCGCTTCGGCAATCCACAGATGCGAGACGGCTACGCGCGCTACACGGCGCGGCGCAAGGACTTCCTGGCGCTGCTGCTCAAATACCGCAAGGAGCTCGAGCTGGCCTACGCCTCGCCGCTGGACGACGCGCACAAGCGCGTCGAGAAAACGCGCTTGTTCGCCGCCCTGAAGGACGAGTACCAGGTGCTGAAAGTGAACTGGGGCGGCTATGCCGGCTACGACCGCTTCTTCGCCGAGCCGCTGTCGAACGCCCACCTGGCCTCGATCGCCACCTATAACGACTACGTGCCGGCCTTCCGCGCGATGCTGCGCGGCGAGAAGAATTTCGGCGCTTTCTACAGCAAGGTGAACCGCCTGGCCAAGCTCGAGAAGGCCGAGCGCCAGCGCGCGCTGAAGCTCTACGACGTGCCAACCGCACCCGCCACTTTCATGGTGCAACGCACCAATGGAGCGCTGCGGTAGAGGGCCTGTTCCAATCGCGCCAAAAGCGCTTGCGTATGCGAGCGCTGCCCGATAGCATCACAATCAGCAATAGCAAAGGCGCAAGCGTCTGCGCGCGCCTGTACGCTGCATGCCATGGCGCCAATCGCGTTGCGAGGGGAGCCATGGACGATAACGATTCTATTGGAGACAGAGGCACCTGATGGACAAAATTTGGCTGAAGTCGTATCCCCCTGGTGTACCTGCCGAGATCAATCCCGACCAGTACACCTCGCTCGTCCACATGCTGGAAGAGTCCTTCCAGAAGTACGCGCAGAACAACGCCTACGTGTGCATGGACAAGTTCCTGACCTATGCCGAGCTCGACTCCTGCTCGAAGCGCCTGGCAGCCTGGCTGCAAAGCCGCGGCATGGCCAAGGGCGCGCGCGTGGCGGTGATGATGCCGAATGTCCTTCAATACCCGATCGCGATCGCCGCCATCCTGCGTGCCGGCTACACGGTCGTCAACGTCAATCCGCTGTACACCCCGCGCGAACTCGAACACCAGCTGAAGGACTCGGGCAGCGAAGCGATCATCGTGCTGGAAAACTTCGCCAGCACGGTGCAGCAGGTGCTGAAGAACACCCCGGTGCGCCACGTGGTCGTGGCCAGCATGGGCGAAATGCTCGGCGCGGCCAAGGGCATGCTCGTCAACTTCGTCGTCCGCAACGTCAAGAAAATGGTGCCGGACTTCGCGCTGCCGAACATGGTGCGCTTCAAGGACGCGCTGGCGCAGGGCGCGAAAATGCCGTTCACGGCGCCGACCATCGTGTCCAGCGACGTCGCCTTCCTCCAGTACACCGGCGGCACCACCGGCGTGTCGAAGGGCGCCACCCTCACGCACCGCAACGTCATCGCCAACGTGCTGCAGACCGAAGCCTGGGCCGAACCCGCCACCTCGCAGCCGCCGCTGGTCGACTTCCAGACCATCGTCTGCGCGCTGCCGCTGTACCACATCTTCGCGCTGACGGCCTGTGCGCTGTGGGGCATGCGCGTCGGTGCCCTGAACATCCTGATCCCGAATCCGCGCGACATCCCCGGCTTCATCAAGGAACTGGGCAAGTACAAGATCACGATGCTGCCGGCCGTGAATACGCTCTACAACGCCCTCGTGAACCACCCGGATTTCGCCAGCGTGGACTTTTCGCACCTGAAGACGGCGAATGGCGGCGGGATGGCCGTACAACAGGCAGTTAATGACAAGTGGAAACAAATAACCGGGAAGAGTATCATCGAGGGTTACGGCTTGTCGGAAACCTCGCCGGTCGCCACCTGCAACCGCGCGGACGAGCAGGGCTTCACCGGCGGCATTGGCTTGCCAATCCCGTCGACCGATATCGCCATCCTCGATGACGCCGGCAATCCGGTGGAACTCGGTCAGCCGGGCGAGATCGCCATCCGCGGCCCGCAGGTGATGGCCGGCTACTGGAACCGCCCGGACGAAACGGCGAAAGTCATGACGCCCGACGGCTTCTTCAAGTCGGGCGACGTCGGCATCATGGACGAGCGCGGCTACGTGAAGATCGTCGACCGCAAGAAGGACATGATCCTGGTCTCGGGCTTCAATGTGTACCCGAACGAGCTCGAAGGCGTGATTGCCGCGCACCCGGGCGTGCTCGAATGCGCCGTGGTCGGCGTGCCGGACGAGCATTCGGGCGAGGCGGTGAAGGTCTTCGTGGTCAAGAAGGACCCGAACCTGACCGAAGCGGCGCTGATGGACTATTGCAAGGCGCAGTTCACCGGCTACAAGAAACCGAAGTACATCGAGTTCCGCGACGAACTGCCGAAGACGAATGTCGGCAAGATCCTGCGGCGCGCGCTGCGCGACGAACAGCAGCAGAAACAGAAGCAAGCAGCTTGATGCGCCGCAGGCGCGCAGGCTGAACCGGCCGCCCGGCTTTTTCGGGCGGCTTTGCATTTTATTGGACACAGCATTCAGGAAGGCAGGCAACAGATGGACAAGTTTTGGCTCAAGTCGTACCAGGCGGGCGTACCGGCGGAGATCGACCCGACGCAGTACCGCTCCCTGACCCATTTGCTGGAAGAATCCTTCCGCAAGTACGCAGGCCAGGACGCTTTTGCCTGCATGGACAAGCGCATTACCTATGCCGACCTCGACCGCCTGTCGGCGCAGATGGCGGCCTGGCTGCAAAGCCGCGGCCTGCAGCCGGGCGCGCGCGTGGCGATCATGCTGCCGAACGTGCTGCAATATCCGGTGGCGATGGCTGCGGCCCTGCGCGCCGGCTACACCATCGTCAACGTCAACCCGCTCTACACCCCGCGCGAACTGCAGCACCAACTGAACGACTCCGGCGCCGAAGCGCTGGTGGTGCTGGAAAACTTCGCCAATACGGTGGAGCAGGTGATCGCCAACACCCCGGCCCTGAAGCACATCATCGTCGGCAGCATGGGCGACATGCTGGGCACGGTGAAAGGTACCATCGTCAACTTCGTCGTCCGTAAAGTGAAGAAGATGGTGCCGAGCTGGTCGCTGCCCGGCGCGGTCTCCTTCAACAAGGTGCTGGCCGACGGCGCGCGCCTGTCCTTCAAGCCGGTCACGCAAGGCCACGACGACATCGCCTTCCTGCAGTACACCGGCGGCACCACCGGCGTGTCCAAGGGCGCCGTGCTGCTGCACCGGAACATCCTGGCCAACCTGCTGCAGAACGAAGCCTGGTTTTCGCCGTCCCTGGTACGCCAGCCGGCGGGCCAGCAGCTGCAGTTCGCCTGCGCGCTGCCGCTGTACCACATCTATGCGCTGACGGTCTGCGGCCTGCTCGGCATGCGCCTCGGCGCCATGAACCTCCTGATCCCGAACCCGCGCGACATGGACGGCTTCATCAAGGAGCTCGGCAAATACAAGATCAACGTCTTCCCGGCGGTGAACACCCTGTACAACGGCCTGATCAACCACCCGGAATTCGCCAAGCTCGACCATTCCACTTACCTGGTCTGCCCGGCTGGCGGCATGGCGGCGCAAAAAGTCGTGGCCGACAAGTGGCTGCAACTGACCGGCGTGCCCATCGTCGAGGGCTATGGCCTGTCGGAAGCCTCGCCGGTGGTCACCGGTAACCGCTGCGACATCACCGAATTCACCGGCACCATCGGCCTGCCCTTCCCGTCGACCGAAGTGGCGATCCTCGATGAGCAGGACCAGCCGGTCCCCTTCGGCCAGTCCGGAGAAATCGCCGTGCGCGGCCCGCAAGTGATGGCCGGCTACTGGAAGCGCGACGACGAGACGGCGAAAGTCATGACCGCCAGCGGCTTCCTCAAGACGGGCGACATCGGCATCATGGACGAGAAGGGCTATACCCGCATCGTCGACCGGAAGAAGGACATGATCCTGGTCTCGGGCTTCAATGTGTACCCCAACGAAGTCGAAAACGTGGTTGCTTCGCATCCGGGCGTGCTGGAAGTGGCCTGCGTCGGCGTGCCGGATAAACACTCGGGCGAAGCCGTCAAGCTGTACGTGGTCAAGAAGGACCCGGCGCTGACCGCCGAGACGCTGATGGACTTCTGCAAGGAAGAGCTGACCGGCTACAAGCGCCCGCGCCAGATCGAGTTCCGCGAGACGCTGCCGAAAACCAACGTCGGCAAGATCCTGCGCCGCGAGTTGCGCGACGAGAAGCAGAGCGCCTGACGCATATCCCGCCTGTACAGGCACAAACGCCCGACTGACCCTGGCCTTGCGGCGCCGGGTTGGTCGGGCGTTTTTCTTTGGCTAAGAGCCTATCCCGGTAGTCCGGAGTCGCTGCTGGCGCGCCTGACAAACGCGTGCTGCGTTGCTCGTCGTTGCATGGCCAGCCATGCGGCCTCCTCGCGCCTTGCCCGCGCTTGCCATGCATCGCCACCAGCTTTCCCCGGACTACCGGGATAGGCTCTAAGTACTCGACCGAAAATAAATGGGAATTTTGGCAAACAGAACTGGATGCGGTGCAAGGCGGCGAGCGCGCCGCAGTGCGAGCACTAAAAGCGCGAACCGACGCAGCAACGCGCTGGTTCTGGAAGCCAAAAACACATCTATTTTTGGGTGAGTACTTAGAACCTATCCCAGTAGGAGATGAGTCGTTGCTGACGCGCCTGACAAGCAGATGCTGCGTTGCTCGTCGTTGCATGGCTCGCCATGCGGCCTTCTCGCGCCTTGCCTCTGCTTGCCATGCATCGTCATCAACTTCCCCCTCCCTACTGGGACAGGTTCTTAGTGCTGTGTATCCTCGAAACGGAGGGCCACAGCAGGACTGCGCCTACGCCGCGACGGGCGATTGGACGTATTCCTCTGTAGCGCTCGGCGAAAGCCGGCGGGGCGATTGAGAGGTATCATTTTTGCATGGCTCGCCAGGCTCGGGCGAGTCTGATCGATTGCAGAAGGAGAACCACCATGCGCGCTTTGATCATAATGGCAGCCAGCGTCATCGGCTTGCTTGGATGCTCGACCCCGGAACAACAGGCAATGAAGCAGCAGGCTGAAATGGACCGCATGATCGCTGAATATGGACCGGCATGCAGCCAGCTGGGCTATGGAATGAACACCGATCCCTGGCGCAATTGCGTCGTCCAGCTGGCGGCAAAGAACGGTGACGGCCGTGGACGCGTCTCGACCTCCATCTTCGGCAGCTTCGGCAGCTGGGGTGGCTCCGGCGTCGGCATTGGCATCGGCGTCGGGCGCTAGCCTTAAGGCCTGAACAGACACCAGCGCAACACGGCGCTCACGCGCGGGCGATGCGTACCGATCGATTGTCCAGCGCAAACGAGGCAAGCCTTGCCTGTCCCGAGCGCGCGTCGCGTACATCGTCGAGCGCCATGAAATGCACTTGGCTTGTCTCGGGGGTGATTTCCAGCAGCATATAGCCGCGCCGGTCGCTCCTTCCGTACAGCATGTGCGGATTGCGCTCGACATTTTCCTGGGTGCGCGCCTGTGGCCGCGAACTCGAGGTCACCGAAGTACCGCAGAATTCGGGCGCAAGCACGGGATTGGCTTTTGAGACCGGCCGCGTGAAATCGCGCCGCAATTCGCTCGCATAAAACGTGTGGACGTCTCCCGCCAGCACCAGCGGATTGCCCGCGCCGCTGTTCACCAGCGTGTCAAGCAGGCGCCGGCGCGCGAGCGGATAGCCATCCCAGCCATCGGTCCAGAAGCGGCCATCCTCGGCCGAGCGTACTGGCACGCCGCTCGACTGCGCCAGCGGCGTCTGCTGCGCCAGGATGTTCCAGCGCGCGCGTGAAGTCGACAAGCCCTGGACCAGCCAGGCTTCCTGTTCCTCTCCCAGCATCGTGCGGCGCGGGTCGCGCAGTTCCGCGCAGGCGCGCGCCAGCACGACGTTGGAACCGCCGCGGCCCGGTTTCGGGCAGGCGAGGGGAGAGCGGTACTGCCGGTCGTCGAGCACGTGAAAGCGCGCCAGCCGTCCCCAGTCATAGCGCTGGTACATGCGCATGCTCTTGAGGCCGGCGCGGAGTGGTGGCAGGCGCAGCGGCATGTGCTCATAGAAGGCCTGATAAGCGGCGGCGCGGCGGGCGGCGAAGTCGCTTGATAAACGCTCGTCGATGTCTCCCGCGTAGTCGTTGGCCACCTCGTGGTCGTCCCAGGTGACGATCCAGGGGGCGGCATGGTGGGCCGCCTGCAGATCCCGGTCGGTCTTGTATTGCGCATAGCGCGCACGGTACTGGTCCAGCGTGAACGACTCGCTGGTCCTGATCGCACGGGCCGGATGCTGCAGCTGGTACGGCCCCCACTCATAGATGTAGTCACCCAGGAAGGCGACCAGGTCGGGTGCTGCCTGCGCGATGTGGCGGTGCGCCGCATAGTGGCCGAATTCCCAGTGCTGGCAGGACGCCACCGCCAGCTTCAGGCGCCTCGGCAGCATGTCCGGCGCGGGCGCGGTACGCGTGCGGCCGACCGGGCTGACCGCTTCGCCCAGCATGAAGCGGTACCAGTACCATCGGTCGGGCCGTAAGCCGGCCGCGTCGACGTGCACGCTGTGCGCCAGCTCGGGGATGCGACGGTGCTGCCCTGCGCGGCGATCTTCCTGAACCCCTCGTCCTCTGCCACTTCCCAGCGCACCGTGAGCGCGAGCGGCGGGTTCGAGGCCGCGTTCAGCGGATCGGGCAGGATGCGCGTCCACAGGATCACTGCATTCGGCAGCGGCGAACCGGAGGCGACGCCAAGGGAGAATGGGTAGCGCGAGCCGGCCGCGGTGGCGCTGAAGCTTGCGCCCGTGACCGCGGCAGCGGTCAGGCGCGCCGCGTCCAGCAGGAAGCCGCGGCGCGCATCCCGGCCGGACTGCTGCATTATTCGGGATGCGAGATCAGCTCTTCCAGCGGCGGCAGCTGGCGTGGTTTGCGGTCCGGGCCGGTAGCGACATAGGTCAGCGTCGCTTCGGTGACTTTCACGATATTCGACTGCAGGCGGTTGCGTTCGGCGTACACCTCGACATACACGGTGATCGACGTGTTGCCGACCTTGACGATATCGGCGTAGAAGGACAGCAGGTCGCCCACGAACACCGGGTTCTTGAACAGGAAGGAATTGACGGCGATGGTCGCCACGCGGCCATTCGCGCGGCGGGTGGCCGGCAGCGAGCCGGCGATGTCGACCTGGGCCATGATCCAGCCGCCGAAGACGTCGCCATACACATTGGCGTCAGGCGGTCCCGGCATCACACGCAGTTGCGGAATTTTTCCTTCCGGGAGGCGGTTGGTGTGGGCGGGGGGGGTGTTTTCGGGCGTGGTCATCTTGAAATCTCATGAAAAGCTACAATCGTCCCGAATTGAACCATAAATCCCGGACCCCTGCCATGCGACGCTCTTCCCCCAGCTCCCTCCCGCCACCCGACGCACCCGGCAGGCAGCGCACCGACTGGGCCACCCTGCGTACCCTGTTCCCCTACCTGTGGGTCTACAAGTGGCGCGTGATGGCGGCGCTTGGCGCGCTGATCGGCGCGAAACTGGCGAATGTCGGCGTGCCGCTGGTGCTGAAAAAACTCATCGACGCCCTCGCGATCGACCCGGCCCATCCGCAGGCATTGCTGGTGCTGCCGGTGGGCGCGCTGGCGGCCTATGGCCTGCTGCGCCTGTCGACCACGGTGTTCACCGAGCTGCGCGAATTCCTGTTCGCGCGCGTCACGCAACGGGCGGTGCGCACGATTGCCCTGAAAGTGTTCCGCCACCTGCATGCGCTGTCGCTGCGCTTTCACCTGAACCGGCAAACCGGCGGCATGACGCGCGATATCGAGCGTGGCACGCGCGGCGTGAATTCGCTGATCTCGTACTCGCTCTTCAACGTGCTGCCGACCCTGGTCGAGATCACGCTGGTGCTGGGCTACCTGGTCGTCAAATACGACAAGTGGTTCTCGATCATTACCGCCGTTGCGCTGGGCACCTACATCACCTTCACCGTAATGGTGACGGAGTGGCGCACGCATTTCCGCCGCACGATGAACGAGCTCGATTCGAAAGCCAACACCAAGGCGATCGACTCGCTGCTGAACTACGAGACGGTGAAATACTTCGGCAACGAAGACTACGAAGCGAAACGCTACGACCAGGGCCTGCAGCACTACGAGAACGCGGCCGTGCGCTCGCAGACTTCGCTGTCGGTACTGAACACGGGCCAGTCCCTGATCATCGCCACCGCCGTCACGCTGATCCTGTGGCGCGCGACCGAAGGCGTCATTGCCGGCACCATGACGCTCGGCGACCTGGTGCTGGTCAATTCCTTCATGATCCAGCTGTACATTCCGTTGAATTTCCTGGGCGTGATCTACCGCGAAATCAAGCAGGCGCTGGCCGACATGGAGCGGCTGTTTGGTTTGCTCGACCAGAACCGCGAAGTGGCCGATGCGCCGGGTGCCCAGCCTTTGGTGGCGCAGGGCGCACGCGTCGAGTTTTCACACGTGGAATTCAGCTACGAGACCAAGCGCCAGATCCTGTTCGACGTCGACTTCGCCATCCCGGCCGGCACCACCACCGCCGTGGTCGGCCACAGCGGCTCGGGCAAGTCGACCCTGTCGCGGCTGCTGTTCCGCTTCTATGACGTGAACAAGGGCGCGATCAGCATCGATGGCCAGGACATCCGCAAGGTGACGCAGGCGTCTTTACGCTCTGCGATCGGCATCGTCCCCCAGGACACGGTGCTGTTCAACGACACCATCGAATACAACATCGCCTACGGCCGACCGGGCGCAAGCCACGCCGACATCGTCGCGGCGGCACGCGCGGCCTCGATCCACGATTTCATCGAGACCCTGCCGGACGGGTACAAGACGATGGTGGGCGAGCGCGGGCTCAAATTGTCAGGTGGCGAGAAGCAGCGCGTGGCGATTGCGCGCACGCTGCTGAAGAACCCGGCGATCCTGATTTTCGACGAAGCAACGTCGGCGCTGGATTCGAAGTCGGAGCAGGCGATCCAGGCGCAGCTGAAGGAGATCGCGAAGAACCGCACCACGCTGGTGATCGCGCACCGGCTGTCGACGATCGCGGACGCGCAGCAGATCATCGTGCTCGATCACGGCCGCATCGTCGAGCGCGGCACGCATGGCAGTCTGCTGGCGGCGCGCGGGCTGTATGCGCAGATGTGGGAGCGCCAGCTGGCGCGGCCGGACGAGGAGTTGGCGTCGCCGCCGGTGGAGTTGCAGGGGGAGTGAAGTAGTACGTGGCGCTGTTGCGTGAGACGCTTTCGGCCCGCATGATCCGCGTGGGCTCAAGAGCCCACCCTACGGGACACGCTACGTATCCGGTTTTCGTATGAACTCGCCGTTAGCGATGACCGTAGGGTGGGCACCCCGTGGTGAAGCCGTAATCGAGGCCATTGGCCTCGATTACCCCACGCGGATTCAAGGCACCGATAACAGAGCAGGCAACAGCCCCACGTACCGGTGCAATCCAATCAATCCGACCGCTATCGGCGAGATCATACGAAACCCGGATACGTAGCGTTTCCCGTAGGGTGGGCACCCCGTGCCCACGCGGATTCAAGGCACCGATAACAGAGCAGGCAACAGCCCCACGTACCGGTGCAATCCAATCAATACGTCCAGAACATCCGCTGAATATCCCCCGTATTGTTCGTCTTGGTCAGCGCCAGCATCAGCAAAATGCGCGCCTTCTGCGGCGACAGGTTATCCCCCGCCACGAAATCGAGCTCGTCGTCATTCGCCTCGCCATTCCTCGCCACCACACCCTGGCCGACCCGGCTCGAGCGCACGATGATCACGCCCTTCCTGCGCGCGGCACTCAGTGCGGGACGCACCTTGGCCGGCAGCGACCCGTCGCCCACGCCCGCATGCACCAGTCCCTTGGCGCCCGAACCGACCAGCGCCTCGATCGCGACGGGTCCCACGTTCGCATGCGCGTAGGCCACTTCCACCTGCGGCAGCGCCGCCAGGTTCATCACGTCGAACTCGGTGTCCACCGTGTGCTTGCGGGTCGAGGCGCGGTAAAAGAACGGCTTGCCGCCGACGATGTAGCCGAGCATGCCCAGCTCCGTCGCCTTGAAGGTGTCGGCCGTGATCGTGTTGGTCTTGCTGACATCGCGCGCGCCGTTGATCTGGTCGTTCAGCGCCACCAGCACGCCGCGGCCTACCGACTCGGGCGAGCCGGCCAGCAGCACCGCGTTGTACAGGTTGATCGGGCCGTCGGCCGACAGCGCCGTCGACGGGCGCATCGAGCCGACCAGCACCACCGGTTTCCTGCTCTTGACGACCAGGTTCAGGAAATAGGCCGTCTCTTCCAGCGTATCGGTGCCGTGGGTGATGACGATGCCGTCGACGTTGGCTTGCGCCAGCAGTGTGTTGACGCGCTTGGCCAGGGTCAGCCAGTGCTCGTTGCCCATGTTCTCGCTGGCGATCTGGAACACCTGTTCGCCGCTGACATTGGCGATCTTCTTCATTTCCGGCACGGCCTGGATCAGCGCATCGACGCCGATCTTGGCGGCGGTATAGCCGACGGTAGTCGTGCTGGTCGCGCCGGTGCCGGCGATCGTGCCGCCGGTGGCGAGGATGGTCACGTTCGGCAGCTTCGCCGGCGCAGCCTGGGTTTGCGCCTGTGCGGACGATGTGCCAACCAAGGCCAGGCAGTACAGGAACCCGAACAGCGCGGCGGCCGAGCGGGTGGTATGTTGGAACAGCATGGGACTTCTCCTTAAACGTGGCGCGGTCTTACAGTCCTTTGTAGACGACGCCTTCTTTCATGACGAATTTGACTTGCTCGAGCAGTTTCACGTCGCGCAGCGGGTCGCCATCGACCGCGACGATATCGGCCGCGAAGCCCGGCTCGATCGCACCCAGGCGTTTCGGCTGGTCGAGCAGCTCGGCCGCGTGGACGGTGGCGGCGCGGATCGCCTCGAGCGGCGTCATCCCGGCTTCCACCATGTAGCCGAACTCTTTCGCGTTGTCTCCGTGCGGGAACACGCCGGCATCGGTGCCGAAGGCGATCTTGACGCCGGCCTTGTGGGCACGCGCAAAAGTCGCCTGCAGCTGCGGGCCGATCGCCGCGGCCTTCGGGCGCACCAGGGCCGAATAGTAATGCGGATCCTTGGCCTTGTCGGCGACGTAGCGGCCGGCCGAGATCGTCGGCACGTACCAGTGGCCGGTTTTCTTGAACAGCGCGATGGTTTCGTCGTCCATCAGCGTGCCGTGTTCGATCGAATCGACGCCGGCACGCAGCGCACGCTTCATGCCTTCGGCACCGTGCGCGTGCGCGGCCACGCGGAAGCCGTAGTCCTTGGCCGTGCTGACGATCGCGCGCAGCTCGTCCTCGGTGTACTGCGAGTTCTGTCCGTTTGCCGCCTGGCTCAGCACCCCGCCGGTGGCGGTGATCTTGATCAGGTCCGCGCCTTCCTTGTAGCGGATGCGCACGGCTTGCCGGCCCTGTTCCGGGCTGTCGATCACGCCTTCGCTCGGCCCCGGCGTGCCGATCGCTTCACCCAGGAAGTGCGAGAGGTTGTTGGTCGGGTCGGCGTGGCCGCCGGTGGTGGCGATCGACTTCCCGGCCGTGAACATGCGCGGGCCGGGAATCGCACCGGCATTGATCGCGCGCTTGAGCGACACGTTCAGCGCCTGCTCGGCGCCCAGGTCGCGCACGGTCGTAAAACCCGCCATCAGCGTGCGCTCGGCATACTTCACCGAGCGGTAGGCAAGGTCGGCCGGGTCGGCGGTGAGGCGGTCGCGGTAGGAGTCGACCACCGGCTGGGTTTCGCTGGTCAGGTGCACGTGCATGTCGATCAGGCCCGGCAGGCAGGATTTGCCCGAGAGGTCGATGCGGCCGGGCGTGGCAGCGGCGGCGCCCATCGGTCCGATCGATTTCACGGTGCCGTCCTCGATCACGATGCTGACGCGCTCGCGCCAGCTGCCGCTCCTGACGTCGAGCAGGCGGCCGCAATCGACCGTCTGGGTGGCCGCCTGCGCGCCGCCCATCGCCAGCAGGATTCCTGCTGCATAAAGCTGTTTCATCGGTTCTCCTCCGTGTGTTTTTTATTGTCAAAAAAAAGGCCTCCCATCGCTGGAAGGCCCTGTGTGCGTGCCCGCGCTTTTACCGCAGCGGCGAGGTGGCGACGTCCTTTTCAGGGCTGGTCTCGGCCAGGTCGCCCTCCCATTTCGCCACCACCGCGGTGGCGATGCCGTTGCCGATCACGTTCGTCGCCGAACGGGCCATGTCGAGGAAGTGGTCGATGCCAAGCAGGAGCAGCAGGCCCGCTTCCGGGATGTTGAACTGCGCCAGCGTCGCGGCGATCACCACCAGCGAGGCGCGTGGCACGCCGGCCATGCCTTTCGAGGTCAGCATCAGCACCAGCATCATCATGATCTGGGTCGACAGCGGCACCTCGATGCCATAGGCCTGGGCGATGAAGATCGAGGCGAAGGTGCAGTACATCATCGAGCCGTCGAGGTTGAACGAATAACCGATCGGCAGCACGAAAGCGGCCAGGCGGTTCTTGACGCCGAACTTTTCCAGGCCCTCCAGGGTTTTCGGGAAGGCCGCTTCCGACGAGGCGCAGGTAAAGGCCAGCAGGGTCGGTTCCTTCAAGAGGCCAATCAGGCGCAGCACGCGCGGGCCGAGGAAGGCCATGCCGATGCCGATCAGGACCACCCACAGCAGGATGATCCCCAGGTAGAACTCGGCCATGAAGATGCCGTAGGTATGCAGCACACCGAGGCCGCTCTTGGCGATCACGGCGGCCACCGCCGCGAACACGGCGATTGGCGCGAAGTTCATCACATAGGCCGTCACCTTCAGCATGACGTGGGCGATGCCGTCGACGGCGTCGATCAGCGGCGTGGCGCGCGCACCGACGGCGGCGGCTGCAGTGCCGAAGAAGATCGAGAACACGACGATCTGCAGGATCTCGTTCTTCGCCATGCCGTCGACGATGGAGGACGGCACCAGGTGGGTGACGAATTCCTTCAGCGTCAGGCCGGAGGTGACGATATCGGTCTTCGCGTCCATCGGCGGCGCCATGCCGGCCAGGTGCATCGCGTCGCCCGGGCGGAACAGGTTCACCAGGATCAGGCCCAGCGACAGCGACAGGATGGAGGCGATGACGAACCAGCCCAGCGCCTTGACGCCGATGCGGCCGACTTCGGCCGCATTGCCCATCTTGGCGATGCCCACTACCAGGGTCGAAAACACCAGCGGCGCGATGATCATCTTAATCAGGCGCAGGAACAGGGTGGTCACCAGCGACAGCGTGTCGGCGAAGGCTTTCGGATCGGCCAGCTTGGCGTTCGCGAAATAGCCGACGACGATGCCGAGCACGAGTCCGATCAGGATATAGGTAGTGAGGCGGTTTCGATTATTCATATGCGTCCAGTGGTCGGCCTGTGCGTGCGCCCGGCGCGCCGAGTCGATCCGGGCGCCGGAGTGGTCAATTTCGGGTGATTCTGCGTGCGAACGCGGTGCGTTCTGAGTATCTTGGCAAGTTCCGCAGTATCCTAGGCGGTGTTGGTGCTGTCAAGCACGCGCAAGCTGTTGAATCGACGGGTAAACATGATTGAAATTGACAAGGTCAGCAAATGGTACGGCGACTTCCAGGTACTCGCCGAATGCAGTACGCATGTGGCGCGCGGCGACGTCGTCGTGGTCTGCGGGCCCTCGGGTTCCGGCAAGTCCACCCTGATCAAGACGGTCAATGGCCTCGAGCCCGTGCAGCAGGGATCCATCCGCGTCGATGGCGTGCCGGTTACCGACCGCAAGACCGATCTGCCCAAGCTGCGCGCGAAGATCGGCATGGTGTTCCAGAATTTCGAGCTGTTCCCGCACCTGTCGGTGCGCGAGAACCTGACGCTGGCCCAAATCAAGGTGCTGGGGCGCGGCAAGGGCGAGGCGATTGAGCGCGGCCTGGCCTACCTCGACCGCGTCGGCCTGCTGGCGCACCAGGACAAGTTCCCCAGCCAGCTCTCGGGCGGCCAGCAGCAGCGCGTGGCGATCGCGCGCGCTTTGTCCATGGATCCGGTGGCGATGCTGTTCGATGAACCCACTTCCGCGCTCGACCCGGAAATGATCGGCGAAGTGCTCGACGTGATGGTGGGCCTGGCCCAGGACGGCATGACGATGATGGTGGTGACCCACGAGATGGGCTTTGCGCGCAAGGTGGCGGACCGCGTCGTGTTCATGGACCACGGGCGCATTCTCGAGGACAGTCCGACCGATGCCTTTTTCAGTGCGCCGCAGTCGGAACGGGCGCGCGAATTCCTGGCGAAGATCATTCATTGAGATGGGAATGCGCCTGCACTTCCCGCGCCGCCGGGTCATTCAATGCGCCATCGGCGCTGTGGCCGTTCTTGGCCTGCTGTCCTTCTGCAGTTACCTGAGCCCGTTCAACAAAGCCCCGTTCGACGCCGCCCGTTGGCGTAGTCCGGAGCACGAGGACGCGCGCTGCGGCATGGTCGACGACCTGCGTAGCCGTCTGCTCGGGCGCGGCCAGGACATGCGGGGCGTTACCGCGGTGCTTGGAGAACCGCACCCTTCGCGCGAGCGCGTCTCCAGCTATTACCTTGGTTACTGCTCCACCAGCTTTGATCCGGATACGCTCGACATCGCTTTCGATGAGCAGGGCAAGATCACGTCGGTCGAGGTGGTGACGCATTGATGCGTTTGCGCGGATGGGCGCCGCCGGACAGGCTCTCGAGCCCACGCCGTCCGCCCCATGCCCGGTCACCGATTGTCAACCTGATCACACCTGGCCGGTGGGCAGGCTGGCGCGCTCTCGATGCCCCATAAGGGTAAAATGACGCCGTCCCGCAATCCGAGAGCCGCCATGTCCACCATCGAGATCCCGCAATCCATCACCATCACCCGTCCAGACGACTGGCACCTGCACCTGCGCGACGGCGCGGCGCTGGCCAGCGTGCTGCCGCATACGGCGCGCCAGTTCGCGCGTGCGATCGTGATGCCGAACCTCAAACCTCCGGTCACCACGACCGCGGCGGCCGCCGCCTACCGCGACCGTATCCTGGCCGCGCTCCCGGAAGGGATGCGTTTCGAGCCGCTGATGACGCTCTACCTGACCAACAACACCGATCCGGACGAGATCCGCCGCGCGATGGACAGCGGTTTCATCCATGCGGTCAAGCTGTACCCGGCCGGCGCCACCACCAATTCGGATGCGGGCGTCACCGACCTGCGCAACTGCTACAAGGTACTGGAAGTGATGCAGGAAGTCGGCATGCCGCTGCTGGTGCATGGCGAAGTGACGGACAACGACATCGACCTGTTCGACCGCGAAGCTGTCTTCATCGAACGCGTGATGCGCCCGCTGCGCCGCGACCTGCCGGCCCTCGCCATCGTCTTCGAACACATCACCACCAAGGACGCGGCCCAGTACGTGGCCGAGGCCGAAGGCCCGATCGCCGCGACCATCACCGCCCACCACCTGCTCTACAACCGCAACGAGATCTTCCGCGGCGGTATCCGCCCGCACTACTACTGCCTGCCGGTGCTGAAACGCGAAGAACACCGCCTGGCGCTGGTCACGGCCGCCACCAGCGGCGACGAGCGCTTCTTCCTCGGCACCGATTCGGCCCCGCATGCGATCGGCGCGAAGGAATCGAGCTGCGGCTGCGCCGGCTGCTACACGGCCCTGCACGCGATGGAGCTCTACACCGAAGCCTTCGCCCAGGCGGGCGCGCTGGACAAGCTCGAAGCCTTCGCCAGCTTCAATGGCCCCGCCTTCTACGGCCTGCCGCGCAACGAAGATACGATCACGCTGGTGCGCGAATCGTGGAACCTGCCGGCCACCGTGCCGATGGCAGAGAACGAGCTGGTGCCGCTCAACGCCGGCGAGCGCATCGACTGGAAGATGCTGTAAGTGACAGCGGCAGTGACGGCGCAAGCGCAGGACGTGCCGGCGCAGGTCGACTGGACGCGGCCCTGGTACGACACGGTGCGTCCCGCCTTCGAGGCGCTCGCGCTGGAAGGCGGCGACTTCGCGGCCGCCTTCAATCGCCATGCCGCGCTGCTGGCCCTGCGCAACCACCGCGACCTGCCAATTTCCTTCGTGCCGCAGGAATCGCTGCCGGAAGGGATGGCCTATGAAGCCTTCATCAGCGCCACCGGCAATGTACCGACGCGCGAGAATCTGCACGACTTCTTCAATGGCCTCGTGTGGCAGACCTTCCCGCTGATCAAGCGTGAACTGAATGCCCTGCAGGCGGCGCAGATTGCAGCGGCTGGCGTGGGGAAATCGCGTGGACCGGCGCGCGACGCCGCCACCATCTTCGACGAGAACGCGGCGCTGCTGGTGGTGCGCGCTTCCAGCGCCGGGCGCGCGCTGGTCGACGAATTGCGCGACCATTGCTGGGAAGCGGCGCTGTTCGAAAAGCGCGACCTGTTCGGCCGCGATGCGCGCCTCTGGCTGTTCGGCCACGCCCTGATGGAAAAGCTGGTCGTCCCGCGCAAGGCCATCACCGCACACGTGCGCATCGTCTTCGCCGATGACGCGTATTTCACCCCGGACGACGCCGGCCAGCGCGCCTGGCTCGATGCCCTGCTGGCCGCGCGCAGCTGCGCGACGAAGGCTTGGCCACAAGCGGCTTCACGCCGCTGCCGGTGCTCGGTGTGCCAGGCTGGTGGCCTGGGCAGGATCGCGACTTTACCTGGACTCGACCGTCTTCCGTCCAAAGCGCAGGGAAGGGCAGGCCCATGGCTGACACGGTACGCTGGGGCATCCTCGGCACCGGCAAGATCGCGCGCGCCTTTGCCAGCGCAGTGCCGGACGTGCCGGGTGCCGTGCTTGCGGGCGTGGCCTCGCGCAGCCTGGACAAGGCGCGCGGCTTTGCCGGCGAGGTCAAGGCCGGTGCCGCCTACGGCAGCTACGAGGAACTGGTGGCGGCCGCCGACATCGACCTGGTCTATGTCGCCACACCCCATCCGCAGCATGCGCAGAACGCCTTGCTGGCCCTGCGCGCTGGCAAGGGCGTGCTGTGCGAAAAGCCGTTCACGATGAACCTGCGCGAAGCCGAGCAGGTGGTGACGCTTGCGCGCACGCGTCGCCTGTTCCTGATGGAGGCGATGTGGACGCGCTTCCTGCCGGCGCTGGCGGAAGTCAAACGCATCATTGCTCTGGGTGAGATCGGCGAGGCGCGCCAGGTCGTGGCCGATTTCGGTTTCACGGCCAGCTTCGGTCCCGAGCACCGCGTGTTCAACCCAGAACTGGGCGGCGGCGCGCTGCTCGACCTCGGCATCTATCCGCTGTCGATCGCCGCCAGCCTGCTTGGCCCCGTCCTCGAGGTGCGGGCGCAAGCCGAGATGGGGCCGACCGGCGTCGACGTCCAGACCGGTTTCACCCTGAAACACGAGGGTGGCGCCATGTCGGTCTGCAGCTGCTCCTTCCTGGCGCGCACGCCGGGCGAATTGACGGTGTCGGGGTCGCGCGGCCATGTGCGCATGAATACGATGTTCCATCGCGCCACCTCGGTGACGGTGGAGCTGGAAGATGGCACGACGCGCACGATCGCCACGCCCTATGTCGGCAACGGCTACGTCCACCAGGTGATCGAAGCGCAGCGCTGCTACCTGGCGGGGCTGCTCGAAAGCCCGCACATGACGCATGACGAAACGCTGGCGCTGATGGGCGTGATGGACGAGATCCGGCGCCAGATCGGGCTGGTCTACGAGGCCGACGGCGCGCGCTAGATTCGCGACGCATCGGGCGTATGCATGTTGACATGACGGCCAGGGCAGCGAATACTCGGCCGCTGTCCAGTCAACTTCTTCCGGCCACCATGTACCTCCTTCGTCCCGCCCTCATCGCCGCCTGCCTGCTCCCTCTTGCCGCGTGGGCGGCGCCGGTCCCGGCCGACAAGCTGGCCTATGTCGGCGACTGGCAGGGCGGCGACAGGCGCCTGCAGCTTTCCCGCGACGGCAAAGTTAAATACAAGCGTGAAGAGAAGAGCAAGCACAAGAGCGAGAAGGTCGACCTGAACGTCGACTTGCAGGGCTTCGATGGCAACAACTTCAGCGTCGGCTGGGGCATTGTCAGCCTGACCTTCGTCGTCAGCAAGCCGCCGCACCGCGAGGGCGACAAGTGGAAGATGACGGTCGATGGCGTGGAGTTGACGCGGGTCGACTAGGAGCGCCTGACAAACGCTCTCGGTTGCCCCCAGCAGATAAGCATGCAGGGCAGCGAGAGGAAAGTTTGGTGAACGTTCGCTTCCGACCTATTGTGTTGAAAAAGTCGAACGGCAACAATTTTAGGTGGTCTCAGACATCCAACCGCTCCACGATCTCTCGATAGCGGCGGTTCTGGTCAGTCGAGGCTGAAAAAATTTCGGTCAGGAGGTCTACGTTGCCGAGTTTTTCAACGCAATAGGCCCGAAGCGGACACTGGCGACAGCACGATCGGACCACTAGTCCTGAGCGCTAGTAGGGTCACCCCACATTTCAGTGAACAGTTGTCGAATTTCTGCCGCAATAAACCTCCAGGCCCACTGCTTGTCAGAAGCGCTGGAATCCCACATTAAGTTCTCGGCATACGATACATCGACAATGGTCCGCAATGCATTCGGTTCGGCACGATACGCGGCAGCGAGAAAGTCGGTGTGTGCTCGGATCGTCTCCGCATCCCTACGCTTTACAGCTTCGGTTGTCCTGTCAGCGAACGCCTCTACCCAAGTGAGTGCAGTGTTGTCATCGACGGGGTCCCATCCCCTCTCTCGAAGCCAATGGTCTGTCAGGGCCGCTTCCATTGGAAAGCGCAAACGAAGTGCAGCGACAAGAGAACTATTGGGATTTCCTGGATTCATCAGGCGAAAAACCTCCTTCGAGAGCTGGAAGCAGGCGATAGCAGAACTTTATTCAAAGAACATGCGACGCCTTACGAATGTCCGCGCATGCCCGAAAACAGACCTCCAGAATGGCTCAGTGTACGGTGCTGCTGTCTGGACAGGCAAGGACTTCTGTCAGGCGCTCCAAAGGCCACACCATAACGGGCCGCGCGGGAAAATGTATGCATGTTGACAGCTTTTTCGGGCGGGCGAATACTGTCGATGCTGTTCCAATTCCCTTTCTCCCGGACCTCCCATGCGCTTACTTCGCACCAGCCTGCTCGCCCTCTGCCTGCTGTCGCCGGCCGCCTTTGCCGAGCCAGTTCCTGTTCCCGCTGAAAAGATGGCCTATGTCGGCGACTGGCAGGGCAAGGACATGCGCCTGCAACTGGCCAAGGATGGCCAGGTCAAGTACAAGCGCGATCGGCCGGGCAAAAAGCTCGACCTGAGTGTCGACCTGCAGCGCTTCGATGGCAACGATTTCGAAGTCGGCACGAGTCTCATCCGCTCGCGCTTCGTCGTCAGCAAGCCCCCGCACCGCGAGGGCGACAAGTGGAAGATGACGGTCGATGGCGTCGAGCTGACGCGGGTCGACTGAGATGACGCTGGGCGCCGTGACGCCGGTCTTGCGCATCTTCGACGAAGCGAAGGCGCGCGAATTCTATGTCGACTTCCTCGGCTTCGCGGTCGACTGGGAGCACCGTTTCGAGCCTGGCCTGCCGCTCTACCTGCAAGTGGCACGCGACGGCTGCGTATTGCACCTGAGCGAACACCATGGCGATTGCTGCCCCGGCGCGGCGATCCGCATCGAGGTCGCCGGCATCGATGCCTATCACGCCGAGCTGAGCGCCAAGGCGTATGGGTATGCACGTCCGGGCGTGGAAGACACGCCCTGGGGGACGCGCGAGATGTCGGTCAAGGATCCATTCGGGAACCGCCTGACCTTCAGCGGGTAGGATCGGCGGCGGAGCCGCCAACCTTATGCCGGTGATCCCTTGCCGCTCACGGCCGCATCCAGCCGCTTGAACAAATCCTGGTACAGGCCGCGCGTGTACTTCGTCATGTGACGGCGCGCGTGCTCGATTTCCTTCAGTTCGCGCTGCGCCAGCGCTTCCTTGCCGTTCGCGAGTGCCCACAGCGCCAGCTCGACACGCGTTTCGACGCTGCCGAAGCGCTCGGCCACATTCTCCAATTGCGCGCCGGCTTCCTCCTGGCGGCCGCTGGCCAGGTAGGCGCGGCCCAGTGCCAGCCCGACTTCTTCGGCGCGAAAGCCCGGCTGCTTCGCCTGCAGGGGCGCCAGCAGGCCGGCTGCTCCCGCCGCGTCGCCATGGGCGAGTTTTGCGCGCGCGGCGCCGAGGAGGACTTCCGGATCGCCAGCGAAGGGGCCGGCCAGGCAGGCGTCGAACTGCGCCACCGCCTGCGCCGGCTGGCCGGCGTCGAGCAGGGCGCCCGCCAGGCGCATCTGGTTGTGGGCGGTCGGGGTCAGGTCGAAGGCGCGCTGGGCCTCGCGCACGTCGCGTCCCGGATCGAGGCTGCGACCGATGGCGCGACCGGCCAGGCGCGCCTGGCGTTCGATGCGCGAATGCGGCAGGAACACCACCGCGAAGTACACGATGCTGCCCAGGAGCGGGAAGGAAAAGAGAATGATCAGCCAGTACAGCTGGCGCCCTTGGCGCACCGCGTGCACGGCGAAGAACAGGGCGACGAGGATGTGAAGTCCGATTCCTAAGGGCATGACCGATTCCTGATGTGTATTCGATGGATGGACGCGTACGTACAACGCGCGCCGGCGACACGATAGCCGCAATGGCGGTGTCGATGTCTATCGAATTGTCACGAGGGCGCAAAAATTCAGCGATTGCACGTCGTGCCCACCCTACAAAATCCCTTCACACCTTCAGGAATTCCTCGCGCCCGCCCAGCCAGCGTGCCAGGTGCGCATCGACGATCGCGATGTGCTCCGGCGTCTCGCGCTCGAGCAGGCTGGAGGCCACGTCGCGCGCTTCTTCCACCAGCCACTGGTCGGTTTCCAGGTCGGCAAAGCGCAGCATGGCCTGGCCGGACTGGCGCGCGCCCGTGAATTCGCCCGGGCCACGAATCTCCAGGTCGCGCCGCGCGATCTCGAAACCATCGGTGGTCTCGCGCATGGTCAGCAGGCGCTGCTTGGCCACCTGCCCGAGGGGACTCTGGTACAGCAGCAGGCAGACGCTCGCCGCCGAGCCGCGGCCCACGCGGCCGCGCAGCTGGTGCAGCTGCGACAGGCCGAAGCGCTCGGCGTGTTCGATCACCATCAATGAAGAATTCGGCACATCGACGCCCACCTCGATCACGGTGGTGGCCACCAGCACGTGCACCTCGCCGGCGGAGAACGCATCCATCACCGCCTGTTTCTCGAGCGGCTTCATACGGCCATGCACCAGCCCCACCTGCAGGTCGGGCAGCGCTTCGGCCAGGGTTTCGTAGGTTTCGGTGGCCGTTTGCAGCTGCAGCGCTTCCGACTCTTCGATGAGCGGGCACACCCAGTAGGCCTGCCGCCCCTCGAGCACGGCCGCGTGCACGCGTTCGATGACTTCGTCTCTCCGGTTCTGGTCGATGGCGCGGGTGACGATCGGCGTGCGCCCCGGCGGCAGCTCGTCGATCACCGACACTTCCAGGTCGGCGTAATAGGTCATGGCCAGGGTGCGCGGAATCGGCGTGGCCGACATCATCAATTGGTGCGGCACCAGGCCGTCGCTGCCCTTGTTGCGCAAGGTCAGGCGCTGGCCGACGCCGAAGCGGTGCTGTTCGTCGACGATCACCAGGCCGAGTTTCGCGAACTGCACCGTGTCCTGGATCAGGGCGTGGGTACCGATCACCAGGTGCGCTTCGCCCGATTCGACCAGCTCATTGGCTGCGGTCTTTTCCTTCTTTTTCAGGCTGCCGGTGAGCCAGGCCACCTTCACGCCGAGCGGCTCCATCCAGGCCGCGATCTTCCTGAAATGCTGCTCGGCCAGGATTTCGGTGGGCGCCATCAGCGCCGCCTGGTAGCCGGAATCGATGGCCTGCGCGGCCGCCAGCGCGGCGACCACGGTCTTGCCGCTGCCGACGTCGCCCTGCAGGAGGCGCTGCATCGGATAGCCCTCGCGCAGGTCGCGGCGGATCTCCTCGACGACCCGCTGCTGCGCGCCGGTGAGCGCGAAGGGCAGGGCGGCGAAAACCTTCGGACAGCGCGCCCACCGCGCGCAAATGGGGCGCGCCCTTGTCGCGGCGTGCGCGCTGGGCGCGTTTCAATGACAGCTGCTGCGCCAGCAGCTCGTCGAACTTCATGCGCGTCCAGGCCGGGTGCGATTTGTCCATCAGCGCGTATTCGTCGACGTCGACCGGCGGGTAGTGCAGCAGTTTTACCGCCGGCTCGAAGTCGAGCAGGCCGAGCTGGCGGCGCACGCCGGGCGGCACCGTATCCATCCAGCTAACCCTGCGCATCGCTTCGGCGATCGCACGGCGCAGGATCGGCTGCGACAGGCCTTCTCCCGACGGATACACGGGCGTGAGCGAGGTCGGCAGCGGCGCGTTCTCGTTCACCACTTTATAGGTCGGATGCACCATCTCGGCACCAAAAAAGCCATGCTTGATCTCGGTGCGCGCGCGCACCCGCACGCCTTCGGCCAGCTGCTTGACCTGGCTGCCATAGAAATTCATGAAGCGCAGCAGCAGCTCGCCGCTTTCGTCGGCAATCGTCACCAGCAGCTGGCGCCGCGGTTTCATGGCGATCTCGTTCTTGATGACGACGCCCTCGACCTGCGACACGTGGCCGCCGCGCAGGCAGGCTTCGCGGATCGGCACGATCTTCGTCTCGTCCTCGTAGCGCATCGGCAGGTGCAGGACCAGGTCCATGTCGCTGCGCAGGCCGAGCTTGGCGAGCTTGGTTTGTGTCGTTTTCGGGGCGGGCGGGGTCTTGGGAGCGGGCATAAAAGCGGCAGATTGATGCTGGCTGGCGTAAAATAGAGGGTTCGCCGCACTACTTGGGGCCATATTGTAAGGCCAGCGGCCATTTTCCCAGAATTGAACGACAATGTACTCGCTCTCCGACTTCGATTTCGACCTGCCGCCCGAGCGCATCGCGCAGGTGCCCCTGCCAGACCGCAGCGCCTCGCGCCTGTTGCAGCTCGATGGCGACCAGATCACCGACCGTCATTTCGCCGACATCCTCGACCAGCTGCAAGCCGGCGACCTGCTCGTGATGAACAACACGCGCGTGCTGAAAGCGCGCTTCTTCGGCGTCAAGGAAACCGGCGGCCAGGTCGAGGTGCTGGTCGAGCGTGTCCTGGACAATCGCACCGTACTGGCCCAGGTGCGCGCCTCCAAATCGCCGAAGCCCGGCAACCGCATCCGCCTGGCCGACGCTTTCGACGTCACCACCGGCGAGCGCGCGGGCGAGTTCTTCACCCTGCATTTCGGCGGCGACGTCTTCGAGCTGATCGAAGCGCACGGCCGCCTGCCGCTGCCGCCGTATATCGAGCACACCGCCGACGAATTCGATGAGCAGCGCTACCAGACCGTGTATTCGAAGGAGCCGGGCGCGGTGGCGGCGCCGACCGCCGGCCTGCACTTCGACCAGCCGCTGCTGGATAAGCTGGCGGCAAAAGGCGTGAACATCGCCTACGTGACGCTACATGTCGGCGCCGGCACTTTCCAGCCGGTGCGGGTGGAAGACCTGTCCGAGCACAAGATGCATTCCGAGTGGTACACGATCGCGCAGGAGACGGTCGATGCCGTGCGCGCCGCGAAAGCGCTTGGCCGCGACGTGGTCGCCGTCGGCACCACGTCCTTGCGCGCGCTGGAGTCGGCTTCGCAGTCGGGCGAACTGGTGGCCGGCAGCGCCGACACGGCCCTCTTCATCACGCCGGGCTACCGCTTCAAGACCGTGACGCGCCTGATCACGAATTTCCACCTGCCGAAGTCGACGCTGATGATGCTGGTGTCGGCCTTTGCCGGCTATGACGCGATCCGCAAGGCCTATGCCCACGCGATCGCCAACGAATACCGCTTCTTCAGCTATGGCGATGCCATGCTGCTCACTACCGAATCTCGCCAATAAACACCGATGCTTGAATTTACCCTGCTCAAAAAAGACACCAGCGGCCTGTCGAACGCGCGCCGCGGCCGCTTGACGCTCAACCACGGCACCATCGAGACGCCGATCTTCATGCCGGTCGGGACCTATGGCTCCGTGAAGGCGATGGACCCGATCGAACTGAAAACCGTCGGCTCCCAGATCATCCTCGGTAATACCTTTCACTTGTGGCTGCGCCCGGGCGTCGAAGTATTGAACAAGTTCGGCGGCCTGCACGGCTTCATGGGCTGGGACAAGCCGATCCTGACCGATTCGGGCGGCTTCCAGGTGTTTTCGCTGGGCGCGATGCGCAAGATCACGGAAGAGGGCGTTACTTTTGCTTCGCCGATCGACGGCTCGCGCAAATTCCTGTCGCCGGAAGTGTCGATGCAGATCCAGCGCGCGCTGAACTCGGACATCGTGATGCAGTTCGACGAGTGCACGCCGTACGAGATCGACGGCCGCGCGGCGACCAGCGAGGAAGCGGCGAAATCGATGCGTATGTCGCTGCGCTGGGCCCAGCGCTCGATGAACGAATTCACCGGCGGCGAAAACCCGAACGCGCTGTTCGGCATCGTCCAGGGCGGCATGTACGAGCACCTGCGCGACGAATCGCTGGCCGGGCTGGAAGACATCGACTTCCCCGGCCTGGCCATCGGCGGCCTGTCGGTGGGCGAGCCGAAGGAAGACATGCAGCGCATCCTGGCCCACGTCGGCCCGCGCCTGCCGGAAAACAAGCCGCACTACCTGATGGGCGTCGGTACGCCGGAAGACCTGGTCGACGGCGTGGCCAATGGCGTCGACATGTTCGACTGCGTCATGCCGACCCGGAATGCCCGCAATGGCTGGCTGTTTACCCGCTTCGGCGACGTGAAGATCAAGAACGCGCGTTATAAAGAAGACACGGCGCCGCTGGACGAATCCTGCGACTGCTACTGCTGCAAGAATTTCTCGCGCGCCTACCTGCACCACCTGCACCGCTCGAACGAGATCCTGGGCGCGCGCCTGAACACGATCCACAACCTGCACTACTACCTCAAGCTGATGCAGGAGATGCGCGACGCGATCGACGCGGACGGCTTCCACGCCTTCCGCCTGCAGTTCGCCGCCGACCGCTCCCGCGGGGTCTAAGCTCCCGTAGGGTGGGCGCCCTGTGCCCACCGGATATGGCGCACTGCTTGCTCCGCGTGGGCTCAGGGCGCCCACCCTACAACAGCTCCAGTAGGGTGGGCACTCCGTGCCCACGCGGTATGGCACGCATGAGCCATCGAGACGCCGTTCTCATCGATGCGTATGCCCGGTGTTCTAAGGCGGCATGAATACGCAACGGTTCTATACCGCGTGGGCACGGAGTGCCCACCCTACAAAGGCCAGGCCAGGCCATCCCTGCGCCAACACTCCGATTTCCAGCTTGCAAATTTTAGTTGTCATTCCCATCTACCGCGGAATGGCCGCTGGCACTTCGCCGGTGCTAGAATACAGCGCTGTTTTTTATCTCATAATCGGAGTCCTTGTGTTCATTTCCAACGCGTACGCGCAAACCACCACCGCTGCCGATCCTGGCCTGACGGGCAACCTGTTGACCTTCGCGCCCTTCATCATCATGTTCGCGGTGCTGTACTTCCTGATGATCCGTCCCCAGCAGAAGCGCCAGAAGGAAGTCAAGGAGATGATCGAGGGCCTCAAGAAGGGTGACGAGGTCGTGACCATCGGCGGTATCGTCGGCCGTGTCACCAAGGTCAGCGATGCGTACGTGCGCCTGGAAGTGGCAAACGGTGTCGAGATCGTCGTGCAAAAGAACGCGATCACCGCTCCGATGCTGACCGGAACCCTGAAGTCCCTGTAAGCGGGCGCCGCGGCCGCCGGCCGCACGCCGCTCAATATTGAACGCTGGAACACTATGAATCGCTATCCCGTCTGGAAATACATACTGATCGCTGTCGCGCTCCTGCTGGGCGCGCTGTACACGGCGCCTAACTACTTCGGCGAATCGCCGGCCCTGCAGGTGACGACCGGCAAGACGACGGTCAAGATCACGAGCGATACCACGGCGCAGGTCGCGGACGCGCTCAAGCGCGAAGGTGTTCCGGCAAACCAGGTGACGCTCGATGGCAGCGGCAACTCGACGGCGGTGCGTGCCCGCTTCGACTCCACCGATGCCCAGTTCAAGGCCAAGCTGGCCCTGGAGCGCCAGCTCAACCGCGATCAGGCCGACCCCGATTACATCGTAACCGTCAACCTGGTGAAGAACACCCCAGGCTGGATGCAGGCGCTGCACGCGCTGCCGATGAACCTCGGCCTCGACCTGCGCGGCGGCGTCCACTTCCTGCTGCAGGTCGACACCAAGGCCGTGCTGGAAACGCGCGTCAAGGGCATGCAGACCAGCGTGCGCAGTGTCCTGCGCGACGCCAACGTGCGCCACGCCGGCATCGAACGCAACGGCAACGCCATCGAAGTCGCCTTCCGCGACGAGGCAACCCGCAACGCCGCCCGCAACGTGATGGCGCGCCAGCTGGCCGACCTGACCCTGGCCGACGCCGCTGACGGCAGCGAACCGAGGCTGGTGGCAACGATGAAGCCCGAAGCGCTGAAGCGCATCGTCGAGGAAGGCGTCAACCAGAACATCTCGACCCTGTCGAAGCGCATCAACGAGCTGGGCGTGACCGAACCGGTCATCCAGCGCCAGGGCGCCGACCGCATCGTGGTCCAGCTGCCGGGCGTGCAGGACGTCGCGCGTGCGAAAGACATCATCGGCCGCACCGCCACCCTCGAACTGCGCCTGCTCGACCCGACCGTCACCCCAGGCACCGAACTGACCGCCGCCATCCCGCTGAACTCGGAACTGTTCACCGAAGGCCGCGGCGCACCGGTCGTGGTGTCGAAGGACATCATCATCACCGGCGACTACATCACCGGCGCCGTCGCCAGCTTCGACCAGAACCAGCAGCCTTCGGTGTCGGTCGACCTGAACGGCGAGGGCGGCCAGAAGATCCGCCGGGTCACCCGTGAAAATGTCGGCAAGCGCATGGCCATCCTGCTCAAGGAAAAGGGCAAGTACACCGTGCCGTCGGCACCGACCATCCAGAGCGAACTCGGTTCGACCTTCCAGATCACCGGCATCGGCAACCCGCAGGAAGCGGCCGAGCTGGCCCTGCTGCTGCGCTCGGGCGCGCTGTCGGCGCCGATGGAATTCGTCGAGGAACGCGTGGTCGGCCCGCAGCTGGGCGCCGAGAACATCTCCAAGGGCCTGCACTCGACCCTGTGGGGTTTCGTGGCGATCGCCGTCTTCATGATCATCTACTACCACCTGTTCGGCTTCTTCAGCGTGATGGCCCTGGCGGCCAACCTGCTGTTCCTGATGGCGATCCTGTCGACGCTGCAGGCCACATTGACCTTGCCGGGTATCGCCGCAATCGCGCTCGCGCTTGGTATGGCGATCGATGCCAACGTCCTGATCAACGAGCGTATCCGCGAAGAGCTGCGTGCCGGCGCCACGCCGCAGCAAGCCATTTCGCACGGCTTCGAACATGCCTGGGCGACGATTCTCGACTCGAACGTCACCACGCTGATCGTCGGCCTGTCGCTGTGGGTCTTCGGTTCGGGCGCGGTGCGCGGCTTCGCCGTGGTCCACACCCTGGGCATCCTGACCTCGATGTTCTCGGCCGTCTTCGTCTCGCGCGGCGTCGTGAACCTGTGGTACGGCCGCCGTGGCAAGAAACTGAACAAGCTGTCGATCGGTACCGTCTGGACACCCGGTGTGTCGGTCGACAAGAAATAAAGACTAGGGAAACGTCATGGAATTTTTCAAAATCAAGCGGGATATCCCGTTCATGCGCCACGCGTTGATCTTCAACGTGATCTCGGCGCTGACCTTCGTCGCCGCGGTGTTCTTCCTGGTGACCAAGGGCCTGCACTTCTCGGTGGAGTTCACCGGCGGCACCGTGATGGAACTGCGCTTCCCGCACGCGGCCGACCAGGAAAAGGTCCGCGCCTCGTTGCGCGGCATCGGCTATGAAGCACCGGAAGTGGCCAGCTTCGGCACCGCCCAGGACATCATGCTGCGCCTGCCGCCAGTGAAGAGCGCGAACGGCTCGGCCGCATCGACCCTGGCGTTCAATGCCGTCTGCGCCGCCGAGGGCGGTTCGCCGAAGCAGGTGACGGTCACCGAGAAGGGCCAGCAGGTGTCGCGCAGCGGTTGCGTGAACCCCGCCGGCGCCGAACTGGTGACGCTGCAGCGTGTCGACTTCGTCGGCCCGCAGGTCGGCGACGAACTGGCCGAGAACGGCCTGCACGCGCTGCTGATGGTGGTGGTGGGCGTGGTGGCCTACCTGGCGATCCGCTTCGAGTGGAAGTTCGCCGTGGCCGCCATCCTGGCGAACCTGCACGACGTCGTCATCATCCTCGGCTTCTTCGCCTTCTTCCAGTGGGAATTCTCGCTGACGGTGCTGGCCGCGGTGCTGGCGGTGCTGGGCTACTCGGTCAATGAATCGGTCGTCATCTTCGACCGGATCCGCGAGACCTTCCGCAAGGAGCGCAAGCTGAGCGTCTCCGAAGTCATCGACCACGCGATCACCAGCACCATCTCGCGTACCATCATCACCCACGGCTGTACCCAGATGATGGTGCTGTCGATGCTGTTCTTCGGCGGCCTGTCGCTGCACTACTTCGCGATCGCGCTGACCATCGGCATCTGCTTCGGTATCTATTCGTCGGTGTTCGTGGCGGCCGCGCTGGCCATGTGGTTCGGCGTCAAGCGTGAAGACCTGATCAAGCCGGTCAAGCAGAAGGACGAGACCGACGGCGCCGTCGTCTGAACCCGGGCGGTGCCGTGCGCCGCCATCCGACTGCATGACGTGCATGAAAAGAAAATGCCGCCCGGCTCACGCCCGGCGGCATTTTCTTTTCGCTCTTCAAGATTTTGTCATCGACTTACTAGAAATGTGACATTTCCTGCTGTTGTGTGAGTTGACGCACAGAGCAGCATGCAAGCCGAACCGTATAGTGAACCTGTCTCTTTCAGGACATCCCTAGTTTTGGACTTCACCCGCTCCTTTTGGAGCGGGTTTTTTTTTGTCCCGTCGGTACCGCGGGCACGACGACAAAAAATGTCACGAATGTGAAATGGCGCACAGATTGTGCGGGAGCCGAGAACTATAGTGGAACCGTCTCTTTCAGGACATCCCTAGTTTTGGACTTTGCCCGCTCCCTGAGCGGGCATTTTTTTTGCAGATTATCCAGATCGGGTAACGTAGGGTAGGCGGATCCCCCGCCTACGCGTTCAACCGGCGGGTGAGCTGACAGGTACAGGTAGGGTAGGCGGGTCCCCCGCCTACGCGTCCAACAGGCGGGTGATCAGGCGCGGAATTGCCAATGTGATTTGAACGCATGGGCGGGGAACCCGCCTATCCTACGTTCACAACAGCGCCGAGGTCAGGCTCTTCACTTCGTGAGCCGACTCTTCCATGATGCGCGCCAGCGTGCCGTCGCCCACCGCGAAATCGATGCTCGCGGCCGCATAGACCGTGGTGGCGCCCGGGCGTTCCAGCAGGGGCGAGCGCACCGGCGACAAGTCGTTGGCCAGCAACAGGGTGTCGCCCAGGGTTTCCGGCGGCAGTGCGCGCAGACCGTTCCACATCGCTTCGATCGCCCCCATGACGGAAGCCGGCACGCCCAGGCGCAACAACACGCCGCGGCCGATCGCCACTTCGCCGTGCTCGAGCCAGTCGTCGGCATCGCCGTCGAGCAGGCCCGGGTATTCATGGGCGCGCGACAGCATGTAGAAGCCGCCCACCTCGTGCACGATGCCGGCGAACATCGCCGTTTCCGGATCGACAAAGGAGACGCGGCGCGCGATCACTGGACCAGCGCGGCCACGTGGGCCGAATGGCGCCACAGGGCATCGGCGCGGGCGCGCAGGCCGGGGTCGGTGATTTCGCTGCTCAGCTGGCGCACGATGACGCTGGCCGCCAGCGCGCCCAGCGTGCGGAAGCCGACGCGCTGGACCGCGGCGCGGACGTTGGTGACGTCGTTGCCCGAGCGGTTATAGGTCACGGAATTGGCGATCGCAACCGTGCGCGCCGCCAGCAGGGGCTCGGCCTGCACCAAGCGCGCGGCGGCGTCGGCGTGGCAATCGGGATCGTTCAGGGCCCGTTGCAGCCTGAGCGTGGCGTCCACATTGGTCGGGAAACTGAGTTCGCCGCGGGTAGCCTGGGCCGCGATACTCTTGAGGGCGTCGAGTCTGTCCATCGAAAAATTATACCTCCTTCGACAAACCAACTATCAGAAATTTTGCCCCAGAGCACTTTTTACAACGCGCTTCATGCTTCGCTGAAGATCGCGTCGCAGCCGTCTTTCGGTTCTTCCGTGTCCTGCAGTTCGTCGACGAGGCCCAGGTCGAACAGCTCTTCGACGGCATTCATGAAGCTGTTGAGCTTCGTGGCACCGATGAGGCGATAGATTTCGCCGGCCTCGTTGCGCACGCCAATCAGCATTTCTTCCTGGCGCACTTCTTCTTCCGGCGCCACATCGAGCAGGATGTTGCCGATGATGTGCTTGTCGAAATGGGCGGGCTTTTTGCCTGCGAGAAGGGTCGTTTTCAAGATTGTTCCTTTTGTTGTGGTGATAAGGGGGCAGGACGCCCGGCCCGGACTATGCGCTCGCGCAGCTTCCTCAGGACCTCATCCATCTCGTCGAACTCGGTGTCGCTACAGTCCACAAACAGCTGCTTGCCATGCGCCACCACCTGCGGGAACACCTCCCGGAAGACGGCCTCGCCGGCAGGCGTCAGGCTGACATGGAAGGAGCGCTTGTCGTCACTGCTGCGTGCGCGTACGACCAGGCCCTTCTGTTCGAGGCGTTCGATGACGCCCGTCAGCGTTCCCTTTGTGATCAGGGTGCGCTCGCCCAGTTCCTTGTAACTCATTCCAGGCGTATTGCCCAGCGTGGCGATGATGTCGAACTGCGGGTGCGTCAGGCCGTATTGCCGCACCGATTCGCCCGTGAACCGCTCGAAGCCCTGCAGGCACTCGGCCAGCAAACGGACGCTCTTTAGATATCGTTCCCCCATGAACAGCGATTATAGCCGCCGGCAGCCCTGGCGGCGCTTAACAATATGCCATCGTTGTCTCATTGTCTCCAGCAGAGGGAAGGGCGCCGCCGTTCGCCTTTTACGGCCGAGCGGCGTACCATACGCGTTTTTGCCGATCCACCACATGACCCGCCACCTCCACGGCATCCTTGCCCTGCTCGTCGTCACCCTCGTCTGGGGTACCACCTTCCCCGCCATGAAGGATTTGACGGGCCATTTCTCGGCCGTGTGGATCATCCTGGTGCGCTTCGCGCTGGCGGCGCTGCTGCTCTCTCCCTTCCTGTGGCGCGCGCGCCTGGCCGACCTGCGCTCGGGCATGCTGCTGGGCGTATTGCTGTTCTTCTGCTTCGTGTTCCAGGTCGAGGGCCTGGCGCTGACGACGTCCAACCGCAACGCCTTCATCTGCGGCCTGAACGTGCTGGTGGTGCCGCTGCTCGGCGTGCTGGGCGGACGCCTGCCGGAGCGCCGCATCGTGCTGGCACTCGTCATGTCGATCGCGGGCCTGGCCGCCCTGTGCTGGGACGGCGGCGCCTGGAGCACGGGCGATTCGCTCGCCCTGATGAGCGCCCTGTGCTTCGGCGTGTACATCAAGGCGATGGAAGTGCGCACCCGCAACGCGACTCGCCTGCTGAGCGTGACCGCCAGCCAGATCGGCACTGTCGCCCTGTGCGCACTGCTGTGGCTGCTGGCGCGCGAACTACCGGGCGACGCCGTGACCCGCACCGCCTGGCTGGACGGCGTGGTGGCCGGCATTGGCCAGCACGGCTGGAACTTCGCCTACACGGGCGTGGTCGCTACCGCCGCCATCATCTCGCTGCAGACCTGGGGCCAGTCGCGCACCTCGGCCAACGAAGCGGCCGTCGTCTACGCCTTCGAGCCGGCCGCCGCCGCATTCTTCGGCTACTTCTGGCTGGGCGAAGCCTTGAGCCTGCGCGGCTGGCTCGGCGGCTTGTTGTTGATCTCCGGTATGATAGTCAGTCAATGGAACTCCGAAAGCCGGCCCGCCGCCGCGCTCGCTCCCGAGTGATGATCTTGCCCCGCTTAACCGATGCCGCATGACCTGTCCCTCCTGGCCCAGGAAAGGCCGCTGCGCGTCCTGCTGGTGAACGCCGGCGAGCCGGACACGCTGACCTGGTCCGGTCTGGTGCAGCCGCTGCGCATGGCCGCGAAGATCCTCGGCCCGGAACGCCTGCACGTCGATGTGCGCAGCCCCGATAAATTCACGGGCGACAGCCAGCGCCACTGGCACCGGTGCTGCTGGCCGCCGACGAAGCGCAAGCCGGCTTAACCCCTGCCAACTTCCGCGCCCCGGTCGCACGCTGCCGCGCCGCACCCTTCTGGGGCGGGGTCGGTGCTGGCGTGCTGTGGCTGGCCGAGGCGGGCGCCCTGAATGGCGCGCGCACCGCGCTGCCTTGGTCGCTGTATGCGGATGCCGACAGCCGTGCCGACCAGGCAGTGTTCACCCCGCACCTGTACGACATCGACGGCGACCGACTGACCTGCTGCGGCGGCGCTGCCAGCATCGATTTCGCGCTGACCCTGATCGAGATCATTTTTGGAGCCGGCGTGCAGGCGCCGGTAAAGGAATTGCTGTGCGTCGACCGCGTGCGCGGCCGCGAAGAGCGCCAGCGCGTGGCCCTGCAGGCGCGCTTCGGCACCCTGCAGCCGAAGCTGACGGAAGCGGTGACGCTGATGGAAGCGAACATCGAGGAGCCGCTGTCGACCGACGAAATCGCCCAGCTGGCCGGCGTCTCGCGGCGCCAGCTCGAGCGCCTCTTCAAGCAATACCTCGGCACGCTGCCCTCACGCTACTACCTGGAACTGCGCCTGCAACGGGCGAGACAGCTACTGCTCGATACGAATCACTCGATCGTGCAGGTGGGGCTGATGTGCGGCTTTTCGTCGGGCTCGCACTTTTCGACGGCCTTTGGGGCGCTGTTTGGCAACACCCCTCGGGAAGAGCGGCAGCGGCGCCTGGCCGAGTGACTTACTGCGCCCAGTAATCGATCACCAGCGAGCGCGCCAGCACAGCGCCCAGCGTACCGACAAACGCCTCGTGCGCCGGATGGACCAGATAGCCATCGCGGTCCTCGTTGTTCGCAAACGTCAGCGTGAAGCAGTGGGTAAAACCGTCGTTCAGGCCTTCCGGGCTGACGTTCGTACCCCATTCGTAGGAGACGATGCCGGGAATGGCACCCGGGAGCTTGCCGAAACCGGACACGATGGCGTCGACCTGTTCAGGGGAGGCTTCCGGCTTGAAGGCGAACAGGACGACGTGGCGCAGGGCAGGGGAAGTAGCGGACATGGATTAGCGAGGTTGGCAAAAGATGCATAATCTTACCCAACCGCCCGGGAAGGGAGCACGCGCTTGTCAGCTTGCCCCTGACGCTGGCGACGCGGCTTGGCCCCGGCGCGGCCCCTCTGCAACATTCCTCATGTCCGCGATATTGTCGGTCCACGCCAGCTTGCTGTCGCAATAGATGTTGATGGCAGGGCGCAGCTGCGCCGCGTCGCGCAGGGTGCCCAGGTAGAGCATGCGCAAACCCGGATAGGTCGTGGGATTGGCATTGAACAGGGGCGTGGCGCAATGAGGGCAGAAATGCTTCGAGGTGCGCTCGGTGACGGTATAGGCACCCAGGTCTGCCTCGCCACGTATGAAGCGCAGGGTCTGCGAGGGAATCACGACATAAGTGGAAAACGCGCCGCCGTTCATCGTCCGGCACATCGTGCAATGGCAGTTCAATACCTGGACCGGGTCGCCATCGAAGGCATACGCGATCGCGCCGCAATGGCATGTTCCGTTACTCGTCAAGAGCCGCTCCCATTGTGTCAATACGCATCATTTTACGTGACTCAGCAGCGGAACGTGTCACGGAGCCTGGGTTGGCATGGCGGGCGCCGGCGTCAGGCTGACGCCTTGTGCCGCGGCCGCCTCGCGTTCCGCCGCGCAGGCACGTGCGAAGGCCGGACGCGCCTTCAGCCGCTCCAGGTAACGATCCACGACGGCGGAGAATTGCGGCCGCAATCCCAGGTATTCGGCCAGCAGCAAGGCATAGCCGACGGAGATGTCGGCGACCGTGAAGCGTCCCATGCACAGGTAATCTTGCGTGCTCAGCGGCGCTTCCAGATTGCGCAGCCGCGACAGGAACCAGCGCGTGTAGTCTTCCGCGACCTGGGCGTTGCGGCGCCCGGGCGGCTCGAAGCGCGCGTAGCGCAGGATCAGGGTTTGCGGGAAGGTCAGGGTCGCTTCGCCGAAGTGCAGCCAGTTGAGAAAAGGACCGTAGTCAGGCTCCTCGCGCGCCACCGTCATCGATGCCGGTCCGTAGCGCTCGGCCAGGTAGTGGCAGATCGCCGCCGATTCCGTCATCCGCAGCTCGCCATCGAAGAATGCCGGCACCGTTCCCAGCGGGTTGATTTCCAGGTAGGCCCGGTCGTGGACGCGCGGCGGGAAGGGGAGCATGTTCAGCCCGTAGGGAAGGCCGAGCTCTTCAAGTGTCCAGAGCACCCGGAACGAGCGCGCGGCGATGCAATGGTACAGGGTGATCATGTTCTCTCCGTTTACCTGTTGGCTTCCTCCAGATCCGCACGATAGCGCGATCTTGGCTGCGTATTGCCGACTGTTGACGCAGTTTGCACCAGGAACGCCCGATCGCGGGGTTTTGTTGCCGCTTTTTGCCTCGGCCAAAAATGAAAATCCCCGTCGCACTTATGTAAGAAGTTGACAGACCGCCTTCCTATAATGATCAGGTTCGGCGCCCGTGTCCTGGTGCGCCTGTCACTCTCACCGGATGAGGAAAAAGAGATGAATGCAAAGTTGGAAACTGGTGTCACCACGCGGCCTGTCACTCGCCAGACCTTCGACGAAGTCCTCGTCCCGACCTACGCCCCGGCAGCCATGGTGCCGGTGCGCGCATCGGGCCTGGATGTGTGGGACCAGGACGGCAAGCATTATCTCGATTTCACCTCCGGCATCGCCGTTTCCAGCCTGGGTCACGCCCACCCGGTGCTGGTCGACGCGCTGACGAAGCAGATCAACACCCTCTGGCACCTCGGCAACGGCTACACCAACGAGCCGGTGCTGCGCCTGGCCACGGCCCTGACCGAAGCGACCTTCGCCGACCGCGCCTTCTTCTGCAACTCGGGCGCGGAAGCGAACGAAGCGGCCCTGAAGCTGGCCCGTAAATACGCGCACACCAAATTCGGTGCCCATAAATCGCGCATCATTTCCTGCCTGTCGTCCTTCCACGGCCGCACGCTGTTCACCGTCTCGGTCGGCGGCCAGCCGAAGTACACCGAAGGCTTCGAGCCGCTGCCGCAGGAAATCAACCACATCCCGTACAACGACATCGAAGCGGCGCGCACTGCGATTGGCGACGACGTCGCCGCTGTGATCGTCGAGCCGATCCAGGGCGAGGGCGGTGTCATCCCGGGCAACAAGGACTACCTGAAAGCCCTGCGCGAATTCTGCGACAAGACCGGCGCCCTGCTGATTTTCGACGAAGTGCAGTCGGGTGTCGGCCGCACCGGCGCCTTCTATGCCTACATGGACACCGGCGTCACCCCGGACATCCTCACCAGCGCCAAGGCACTGGGCAACGGCTATCCGATCGGCGCCATGCTGACGACCAATGAGATCGCCCAGCACTTCAACGTCGGCTCGCACGGCACCACCTACGGCGGCAACCCGCTGGCGGCCACCGTCGCACTGAACGTGGTCGGGATGATCAACCAGCCGGCTTTCCTGGCACGCGTCAAGGAAGCGAGCAGCAAGATCTTCGCCAACCTGGAAAAGCTGAGCGCCGACTACCCGCAGCTGTTCGGCAAGGCGCGCGGCCAGGGCTTGCTCATCGGCCTGCCGCTGGCCGAAGGTTTTAAAGGCCGCGCCAAGGACATCACCAAGATCGCCGAGAAGATGGGCATGATGTTGCTGATCGCCGGCCCGGATGTGATCCGCATGGCACCGGCGCTGATCGTCTCCGACGAGCAGATCATGGAAGCGGACCGCATCCTGCGCGCCGCGGTCGACGAGTTCCTGGCCGCCGCCTGATCCACCGGCCAGTCGTCCCGCCAGAGCGGCCCGCACCTCGATGCGGGCCGTGCTTCGTTCGTAGCAAGGTGTCGCAGTGATAGGAGTTCCCATGTATGTAGTCCGTCCGGTAGAACTAACGGATGTCGGCGCGCTGGAGTCCCTGGCCGCCGTGATGACGCCCGGCGTGCACACGCTGCCGCGCACCCGCGATACCATCGCCGCTTTCGTCGAGCGCTCGATGGCCTCGTTCGCCGCCCAGGTAGACATTCCGAGCGAGGAGTCCTACCTGTTCGTGCTGGAAGACACCGCGAGCGGCGAAGTCCTCGGCACCGCAGCGGTGCACGCCTCGGCCGGCTCGAACGGCACGTATTTCGCGTTCCGCAACGACGTCATCCAGCAGGTCTCGCGCGACCTGAACATCTGCCACAGCGTCCATGCGCTGACGCTGTGCTCGGAGCTGACCGCCTGCTCGCAGCTGGCCGGCTTCCACCTGCGCGAGCACGAACGCGCCGGCATCGAGGCCGCGCTGCTGTCGCGCGCGCGCCTGCTGTACGCGGTGCTGGCGCCGCACCGCTTCGGCGACCGCTTCTTCGTGCCGCTGGCCGGCGTGACCGACAGCGAAGGCCAGTCGCCGTTCTGGAATGCTCTGGGGCGCAAGTTCTTCAAGATGGATTTCCTCGACGCCGAACGCGTCATCGGTGGTGCGCGCAATCGCACCATGATCGTCGAGCTGATGCCGCACTATCCGGTCTACGTGCCGCTGCTGCCGGGCGATGCCCAGGCGGCGATGGGCCAGATCCACCCGAGCGGCCAACTGGCATTCGACCTGCTCACCGCCGAGGGCTTCGAAGCGGACGAATATGTCGACATCTTCGACGGCGGCCCGATCCTGGCGGCGCATAAACTGTCGCTGCGCTCGTTCTGCGGCTCGCAACAGCGCCGTGTCGAGGATGCGCCTGCAACGCCTGGCGACAACCTGGTCACCTATGCGGTTGCCACCAATGCCGAACGCTTCCGCGCCATCACGGTCGCCTGTCCGCCGGTCGATACCTCCGACGTCGTCTTCCTGCCGCGCGAAGCGCAGGAGGCGCTCGGTGTGCGCGCCGGCGACTCCGTCATCTGCGTCAGAATCTGAAAGAGGCACCATGTTCGTCATTCGTTCCATTCAAGCCTCCGACCTCGACGCCCTGATCGACATGGCGACCCAGGTCGGCAGCGGCATGACCACCCTCAAGCCCGACCGCAAGATGCTGGGCGACCGCGTCGAATGCGCCGTCGCCTCCTTCCACGAAGCGATTTCGCCGGAGAAGCGCGACTACATGTTCGTGATGGAAGACACCGCCAACGGCAAGCTGGCCGGGGTGTGCGCCATCAAGAGCGCTGTCGGCCTGACCGAACCGTTCTACAACTACCGCATCGGCACCCTGGTGCACTCCAGCCGCGAACTGAACGTGTTTACGCGCATGGAGACGCTGTACCTGTCGAACGACCTGACCGGGGCGTCCGAACTGTGCTCGCTGTTCCTGCAGCCGGACTACCGTACCGGCTACAACGGCAAGTGGCTGTCGAAAAGCCGTTTTCTGTTCATCGCCCAGTTCCAGCAGCTGTTCACCGAGAAGATCATCGCCGAGATGCGCGGTTACCTGACCGACGACGGCACCAGCCCCTTCTACGAAGGCCTGGGCCGCCACTTCTTCAAGATGGATTTCGATCACGTCGACGGCCTCACCGCGATCGGCAAGAAATCCTTCATCGCCGAACTGATGCCGCGCCAGCCGCTGTACGTGGACTACCTGCCGCAGTCGGCGCGCGAAGTGATCGGCCAGGTGCACCGCTCGACACTGCCGGCGCGTAAGCTCCTCGAGCAGGAAGGCATGCACTACGAGGGCTATGTCGACATCTTCGACGCCGGCCCGGTGCTGCAGGGCCGCGTGGCCGAGCTGCGCGGTGTGCGCGACAGCGTGCTGCGCGTGGCCCTTGAGGCCCGCCCGGAAGGCGAAACCGAATGCCTGCTGGTGTCGAACACGAAGCTGGACGATTTCCGGATGGTGCTGGCCCAGACCACGACCGACGGCGCCGACATCGCGCTGTCGGCGCAGGAACTGGCGCTGCTGCATGTTCAGGCGGGCGACCCGGTGCGCACGCTGTCACTCAACGTAAGGAAGAACAATGGCTAACCTGTCGAACTACATCAATGGCGAATGGCTTGCTGGCAGTGGCGCTGAGCTGGTTACCGTCGACCCGTCCACCGGCCGCCAGACCTGGACCAGCAACGAATCCACTGCGGAGGATGTGCAGCGCGCCGCCGAAGCCGCGCGCGACGCCTTCGAATCCTGGGCGCTGCGCCCACTGGAAGAGCGCATCGCCATCGCCACGCGCTTTCGCGACCTGCTGAAGGAACACGGCGAGGAGCTGGCCGCCATCATCGCCGAGGAAGTGGGCAAGCCTTTGTGGGAAGCGCGTACCGAAGCGACGACCATGGCGAATAAAATCGACATCTCCGTCCAGTCCTACGGCGCGCGTACCGGCGAGACGGCCGCCAGGGTCGCCGACGGCAACGCCGTGCTGCGCCACCGTCCGCATGGCGTGTTCGCCGTGTTCGGTCCATATAACTTCCCCGGCCACCTGCCGAACGGTCACATCGTGCCGGCTCTGATCGCCGGGAACACGGTCGTCTTCAAGCCGAGCGAATACGCGCCGCGCACCGCCGTGAAAACGGTGCAGCTGTGGGAACAGGCCGGCCTGCCGAAGGGCGTGCTGAACCTGGTCAATGGCGGCCGCAACACCGGGATCGCCCTCGGCCAGAATGACCTGATCGACGGCGTGCTCTTCACCGGCAGCAGCCAGACCGGCGCCGCCCTGCATAAGCAGTTCGGCGGCCAGCCGGGCAAGATGCTGGCGCTGGAAATGGGCGGTAACAACCCGCTGGTGGTCTGGAACCTGAACGACAACCCGAAAGACATCGACGCGGCCGTGCACCACGCCGTGATGTCGGCCTTCATTTCGGCCGGCCAGCGCTGCACCTGCGCACGCCGCCTGGTGGTGCAGGACAACGAGCAGGGCCGCAAATTCATCGACCGCCTGGTGGACGTGGCTTCCAAACTGCAGGTGGGCGCCTCGAACGCCGAGCCGCAGCCCTTCATGGGCCCTGTTGTGTCAAGCGCCGTGGCCGCGCGCCTGGTGCAGGCCCAGCTCGACATGGCAGCCAAGGGTGGCAAGGTGCTGCTGCAGATGCGCCAGCTCGACCCGAACGCCGGCTTCGTCACGGCCGGCATCGTCGACGTCACCGACGCGCAAGGCATTCCCGACGAAGAGTGGTTCGGCCCGCTGCTGCAGATCATCCGCGTAAGCGATTTCGACGCCGCCGTGCGCGCCGCGAATGCCACCGAATTCGGCCTGGCCGCGGCGCTGCTGTCGCCGTCGGAAGAGCTGTGGAAGCGCTTTGCCGTGCGTGCGCGCGCCGGCATCGTCAACTGGAATCGCCCGACCACGGGCGCGGCCAGCTCGGCACCGTTCGGTGGCGTCGGCAAGTCCGGCAACCACCGTCCGAGCGCCTACTATGCCGCGGACTACTGCGCCTACCCGGTCGCCTCGATCGAGACGGCTGAACTCGAAATGCCGGCCAAGCTGTCGCCGGGCCTCTCCTTCTGATTATGCGTAACGCTCGCGAATACAACTTCGATGGCCTGGTAGGGCCTTCCCACAACTACGCCGGCCTCTCGTTCGGCAACGTCGCCTCGTTCAGCAATGTGCGCAGCGCCTCGAACCCGAAACTGGCCGCGCTGCAGGGCCTGGCCAAGATGCGCGACCTGGCCGCGCGCGGTTTTGCGCAGGCCGTGATGCCGCCGCAGGCGCGTCCGAACTTCCGCCTGCTGCGCCAGCTCGGCTTCTCGGGCACCGACGCCGACGTGCTGGCGCAAGCCTGGCGCGAAGCGCCGGTGATCCTGTCCTGCGCCTGGTCGGCCGCGCCCATGTGGACCGCCAATGCGGCCACCGTCAGCCCGTCCGCCGACACCCGCGACGGCCGCGTGCACTTCACCGCCGCTAACCTGAACAACAAGCTGCACCGCTCGGAAGAGCATGTGCAGGCCACGCGCACGCTGCGCGCGATTTTTGCGAACCACGACCACTTCGTGGTGCACGACCCGCTGCCGCCAACGCCGGCTTTCGGCGACGAGGGCGCGGCGAACCACACCCGCTTCGCGGCCGACCACGGTGCGCCAGGCGTCGAGTTCTTCGTGTATGGTCGCGTCGAGTTCGACCCGTCGGCACCGTTCCCGAAAAAATACCCGGCACGCCAGACCCTGGAAGCCTCGCAGGCCGTCGCGCGCCTGCATGGCCTGGATCCGGCCCGTACCGTGTTCGCGGCGCAGAACCCGGACGTGATCGACCAGGGCGTGTTCCACAACGACGTGATCGCAGTCGGCAACGGCAACGTCCTGTTCTATCATGAGCAGGCCTTTGCGGACGAGGCGGCAACGCTCGAGGCGCTGCGCCGGTCTGTCGCCGGTGTCGAGGCCGACCTGGTGCCGGTGCGCGTCGACGGCGGCATGGTGCCGGTGGCCGATGCGGTGGCCAGCTACCTGTTCAACAGCCAGCTGCTGTCCAAGCCGAACGGCAGGATGGCGCTGCTGGTACCGCACGAATGCCGCGAGAACCCGGCGGTCGCGAACTACCTGGCGGGGCTGGTGGCAAGCGGCGGGCCGATCGACGAACTGCTCGAATTCGACCTGCGCCAGAGCATGCGCAACGGCGGCGGCCCCGCCTGCCTGCGCCTGCGCGTGGCGCTGACCGACGAACAGGCGGCCAGCCTGCACGGCGGCGTGATCATGAACGACGCGCTCTATGCGCAGCTGGTGGCCTGGGTCGAGAAGCATTATCGCGATCATGTGGAGCCGAAGGACCTGGCGGATCCGCAGCTGGCGATCGAGTGCATGACGGCGCTGCAGGCGCTGGAGGGCATTTTGGGTCTGCCGGGCTTGTACGATTTTTCGTGATGGCGCCGATGTTCGAACGGTGACACAGCGTGGGCTCAAGAGCCCACCCTACGGTCGCCGGGCTGTATGATTTTTGTGATGGCGCCGAGGCTCCTGACTCCACGCGGTACGGCAGCAGAACAGAGTCAACGCGGCACGCGTAGCGCCGCGCGTTTCGTAGGGTGGGCTCTTGAGCCCACGCGGTACGGCAGCAAAACAGAGATAACGCGGCACGTGAACGCGCCGCCAGCAGCAAGGAACACTTAACGCGGCACGCATAAGCGCCGCCTTGATAACGAAACACGCTTCCGGGACAAGGAAGCCGAGAGACCTGGACGGGACAACCCTGTCCACCAAACGCCGGTCCGCGCAGAGCCACAAGCCGTAGCGCGAACAGGCGACAACATTCGCTTTTGGAGAAGCAACAATGAACGACATGTCGCAAGATTTGCGTACCCAGACCCTGGCCCTGGTCAGCAACCAGCAGCAGCCAGCCGGCGGCGCATCCGACCAGGTACGCGCGCTGATCAGCGCCTGGCTCGGCTCGCTCGACGAAGAAGACCTGGCCGGTACCGCGCCGCAATCGCTGGCGCCCGTGCTGTGGGAAGGCTTCACGCAAGCGGCCAGGCGCACCGTGCCTGGCTGCCAGATCGCGCAACTGCAGTATGTGGACGCCAAGGGCAACAAGGACACGGCACTGCTGATCCTGAACGAAGACATGCCTTACCTGGTCGACTCTTTTTCGTCATGGCCCTGCGCAAGGAGCGCGTCAGCGCCGCCGGCGTGATGAACGCCGTGCTGCCGGTCCAGCGTGACGCCAGCGGCGTCGTCACCAGCGTCGGCGATGCCGGCGCCCCGCTCGAATCCTATGTGCTGGTGCTGCTCAACGACGAGCCGAGCTTCGAAGAACTCGACAAGCTGACCGCGCGCATCCGCATGGTCGCCAACGACGCCGCCGTCGTGCACCGCGATGCCGTCACCATGGGCGACCGCCTGACCGAGGTGGCCGCCGCGGCCGCCGCCAACGGTAGCCCGGCCGGCCAGGAAGTGGCCGCCTTCCTCGAATGGGCCAAGAACGAAGGTTTCGAGCCGTTCGGCTACGCCTACTATGTCGTGCAGCCGGGCCAGAACGAACTGGCACGCGACGTGCCGAGCCGCATCGGCGTGCTGAAGGACACCTCGCACCCGGTCTACGGCACCTGCCTGGCCAACATCCCCGGCGAACTCAATACCCTCTCGGCACGTGCCGAGACCCTGTCGATCGTCAAGGCCGACGTCGAAGGCACGCTGCACCGCGACCAGCCGCTCGACTTCATCGGCGTGCGTAACACCGACGCGCAAGGCAACATCCTCGGCGAACACTGCTTCGTCGGCCTGTTCAGCCGCGCCGCCACGGCGACCCCGCTGGCGCGCCTGCCGTTCGCGCGCGGCCGTGTGGCGAAAGTCCTCTCCCTGGCCGGTGTGCGCCAGGAAGGCTTCCGTGCCGAGAAATTCCTCGAGATCCCGGAATCGCTGCCGCGCACCGAAGCGCTGGAAGCCGATCCGGAATGGCTGGCGCAAGTCTGCAGCTCGGTCGTCTCGCTGTACAAGCAGCCGCGCGCGAAAGTCTTCGCCCGCCGCGACGTCTACGGGCGTCACCTGAACGTGCTGGTCTACCTGCCGCGCGAGCGCTACAGCGCCGCGGTGGCGGCCCGCTGGCGCAGGCCCTGAAGGAAAGCTCGGGCGCGCATGACGTGCGCCAGCAGACCATGGTCGCCGACGGCCCGCTGGCCCGCGTCTACCTGATCGCCCATGGCGCACGCAACCCGCTCGACCTGGAAACCGATATCCAGCGTCCGCTGCTGTCGGTAATGGACGACTGGCATGACCGCTTCGCCGCGCTGACCAACGACGACGTGCAGGATCCGGCTCTGCGCAGCAGCCTGCGCAAGCTGGTCGCAACGCTGCCCGTGAACTACATCACCGCGACGGAACCGTCGGTTGCCTTCCGCGACCTGCAGGCCGTCATGAAGAACGGCCAGCCAGACCACGTGTCGGTCCGTATCGAAGCCGGCGACGCAGGAGGCGCTTCGGTGCGCCTGTACTCGGGCGACACCGTGCCGCCGCTGTCGCGCATCCTGCCGGCCCTGCATAACGCCGGCGTCGCCATCGACCGCGAGCAGACCTACAAGATCACCACCGCCGATGGCGCCCGCCACTACGTGACCGCACTGGCAGTCGATGCCGAATCGGCCGCCAAGCTGGCGAAACCCGGCATCGTCAATGTCGCCGAAGAGCTGTTCGCAGCCCTGTTCAATGGCGAAGCCGAAGACGGCCGCATGAACGGCCTGTCGATCGAAGGCGGCCTGTCGATGCGCGAAGTACAGCTGGTGCGTGCCTACATCAGCTACTGGCGCCAGCTTGGCTCGAAGTTCTCGGTGCGCTACATGGCCGAGACCCTGCGCGCCCAGCCGGCACTGGTCAAGGAGTTCGTCACCGCTTTCCTGCAGCGCTTCAACCCGGCACTCGCTGAGTCGGAACGCGCCGCGGGCAGCGCCAAGCTGGCCTCGCTGCGCGCCGGCCTGTCGAGCGTGAACCACGCCGACACCGAGGAAATCATGGCGGCCCCTGGTCGACCTGGCCCTGGCCACCGTGCGCACCAACTACTTCCAGAACGGCGGCGAGAAGATCATCTTCAAGTTCGACACCAGCAACCTGGCGCTGGCACCGGAACCGCGTCCGTACCGAGAGATCTACGTGTTCTCGCGCCGCTTCGAAGGCGTGCACCTGCGCGGCGGCCCGGTCGCCCGCGGCGGCCTGCGCTGGTCGGACCGCATGGAAGACTACCGTACCGAAGTGCTGGGACTGGTGAAGGCGCAGATGGTCAAGAACGCCGTCATCGTGCCGGCCGGCTCGAAGGGCGGTTTCGTCTGCAAGCAAATGCCGAAGGACGCCGCCCGTGAAGTCGTGGCGGCCGAAGGCGAAGCAGTCTACCGCCTGTTCATCGCCAGCCTGCTGGAAGTGACCGACAACCGCGTGCGCGGCGACATCGTGGCACCGGAATCGACCGTGCGCTACGACCAGAACGACCCGTATCTCGTGGTGGCTGCCGACAAGGGCACCGCAACCTTCTCCGACATCGCCAACAGCATCGCCGTCCAGCGCGGCTTCTGGCTGGGCGACGCGTTCGCGTCGGGCGGCTCGAACGGTTACGACCACAAGAAGATGGGCATCACCGCGAAGGGCGCCTTCGAAGCGGTCAAGCGCCACTTCTACGAGATCGGCCACGACATGAGCACGACCCCGATCACCATGGTCGGCGTGGGCGACATGTCGGGTGACGTGTTCGGCAACGGCGTGCTGCTGTCGCGCCAGCTGAAGGTGCTGGCCGCATTCGACCACCGCCACATCTTCCTCGATCCGACCCCGGACGTCGAAGTCTCGTTCAAGGAGCGCCAGCGCATGTTCGCGCTGCCACGTTCCTCGTGGGAAGACTACGATAAATCGCTGATCTCGCAGGGCGGCGGCGTGTACCCACGCTCGGCCCGTTCGATCGAGCTGACCCCGCAGGTACGTGCTGCCCTCGACATCGAGGAAACCTCGCTGGCGCCGGAAGAGCTGATGCACCGCATCCTGCTGGCGCCGGTCGACCTGTTCTACAACGGCGGCATCGGTACCTACATCAAGTCCTCGAACGAGACCCACGCGCAGGTGAAGGACCGTGCCAACGACCGCATCCGCGTCAACGGCAACGAACTGCGCTGCAAGGTGGTCGCCGAAGGCGGCAACCTGGGCGCGACCCAGGCCGGCCGCATCGAGTTCGCCCTTGCCGGCGGCCGCATCTTCACCGATGCCATCGACAACTCGGCGGGCGTGGACTGCTCGGACCACGAAGTCAACATCAAGATCTGGCTCGATACCGAAGTCAGCGCCGGCAAGCTGCCGGAAAGCCAGCGTAACAGCATCCTGAACGACATGACCGGCGACGTCGAGAAGCTGGTCCTGCGCGACAACACGCAGCAGACCCACCTCTTGACCCGCGAAGCGCAGGCGCAGAGCAACGGCGCGATCGTCGACAGCTACGCCGCCCTGATCACCAGCCTGGAATCGGAAGGCGCCGTCTCGCGCGAACTGGAACAGCTGCCGCTCGACACCGAACTGCAGCGCCGCAAAGCGCTGGGCGCCGGCCTGACCACGCCGGAACTGGCGGTGGTGGTTGCCAACGTCAAGAACCGCTTCAAGCGCATCCTGGCCGCGCTGCCGCTGACGGACGAGCCATGGGCCGATACCGTACTGCGTCCTTACTTCCCGGCGCAGCTGGTCGCGACCCGCGATCCGCTCGACCACCCGCTGGCCAATGCCATCCTGGCCACCGTGCTGGCCAACGAGGCGGTCAACCGCTGCGGTCCGCTGATGATTCGCGACCTGGCCGCCGAACACCGCGTCGACGAAGCCGAAGTCGTGAAAGCCTGGGGCCGTGCCTGGTCCGCGCTGAACCTGGCGCCGGTATTCGACGCGCTCGACGCCGACGCGCTGAAGGTGCCGCGTGACGTGTCGGTGGCGGTCGATGCGCGCACCCGTGCGCTGCTGCGCGCCGTGATCGAAGGCGTGTTGTCGCTGCCGCAGGGCACGGACGGAATGGATGAGTTGTCCTCCTTGTTCGCCAACGGCGAGCAGCTGCGCCAGCTGATGCCGGCCAAGACGGAAGCCGACGGCTACGCCGGCCTGAACGCGGGCTTCGTGCAGGCCTGGAAGGCGGTCGAAACCATCGAGTCGCTGGCCACCTTCCTGTTCGCCGCCGTGTCGGTACATCGTCCAGCGGGCATGTCGCTGGCCCAGTTCCTGCAGGTCGGCATGGCGCTGCGTGAAAAAGCCGGCATCGACACGCTGGAACGCGGCCTCAAATTGCCGCCGCAGAGCAAGTCGCAGGAACAGCTGCGCAACTACGCGATGCAGGCACTGCGCCGCACCCAGCAGCGCCTGCTGTTGCAGGTGATCGAGCGTGCCGGCAGCGGCGATGCGCTGGCGGCAGTCGATACGGTGACCACGGACATGGGCTTGACCGGCTACGCGCCGGCCACCGACCTCGAACAGGCAATGCTGGACGTCTGGTCGCTGTCGGAAGGCTCGAACCCAGAACGCCTGGCTGCCTGAGGCAATGAGCGCACCCTCGACCCCCGTGGTAGCTGACGCGGTGCGCGCGCTGGCCGAAGCCGATTTCGGCCAGGTCGCGCAGCGCTTCACGGACGCCGGCTTCGTCGTCGGGCTGCCCGCCAGGGGCATCCTGACGGTGAAGGGCGTGCAGCCGGCGACGCGGCCGGCTGTGCTGCTGTCGGTTGGCGTGCATGGCGACGAGACCGGGCCGATCGAAATGGTCGCGCACGTGATCGAAGCCCTGTCGCGCGAGCCGCAGGCCCTCGCCGTTGACCTGATGCTCTGCGTCGGCAACATCGATGCCATCGCCGCCGGCAAGCGTTTCCTCGATGCCGACTTGAACCGCATGTTCAAACCGGACCGGGGCGCGCTGGCGGGCAGCGCGGAAAGCGCGCGCGCCGATGAATTGATCGCCGCCACCGACGCTTTTTTTGCCGGCGCCGGGCCGGTGCGCTGGCATCTCGACCTGCACACGGCGATCCGCGCCTCGCACTATCCGATGTTCGCGATCGTGCCGGACCTGATCGCCGAGGGGGCCAAGCGCGCGCTGATCGACTGGCTGGGGCAGGCGGCGATCGGTGCGCTCGTCATGAACCCGAAGTCGGCGGGTACCTACAGCTATTATTCGGCGGAGCACCATGGCGCGGCAGGCAGCACCGTGGAGCTGGGTCGGGTCGGCACGCTGGGGCAGAACAACATGGCGCAGTTCGCCGATTCGTCCGCGGCGCTCGATGGCCTGCTGCGCGGTGTGCCGGTGGAAGCGAAAACCCAGCCGCATGTGTTCAAGGTGGCGCAGGAGATAGTCAAGCTGTCCGACGGTTTCAAGATGGGCTTCTCGCGCGAGACACCGAACTTCGCTTCGCTCAAGCGGGGCGAGGTGATCGCCACCGATGGGGATACCGTGTACACGGTGTTCCATGAGGAGGAGCTGGTGGTGTTTCCGAATCCGGATGTGCGGGTCGGATTGCGCGCCGGCTTGATGGTGGTGCGCGTGGAATAAGCTGCGTTTTGTCTTCGAAAAAGCCGCGAGTGATCGCGGCTTTTTTATGTAGGGTGGGCGCCCCGTGCCCACGCGGACATCTGCGTCGTGACGCCGCCAGCTCCGGTGGCGCTGCGCAGTTACCTCGATTGAGCGCGCCACTGTGCACGCCTCCGCGTGGGCTCGGGGCGCCCACCCTACGATATACGCGCGAGCCCGGGTTTTCCCTTGCGCCTGCACAATTGAGCCATGTTCGCTAGACTTTGCGCTTCGAACAAGCACCGGAGTCGCCGCATGAGCAGCCTGCTGTTTTCCCCCTACCAACTCGGACCGCTCGCGCTGTCCAACCGTATCGCCATCGCCCCCATGTGCCAGTACTCGGCCGATGAAGGCCACGCCACCGACTGGCACATGATCCACCTCGGCAGCCTGGCATTGTCCGGCGCCTCGCTGCTGATCATCGAGGCCACCGCCGTCACGCCCGAAGGCCGCATTTCGCCGGACGACCTGGGCCTGTGGCAGGATTCCCAGCTCGACGCCCTGAAGCCGGTCATTGCCGCCATCCGCCGCCATTCCCCGATCAAGATCGCGGTGCAGCTGGCGCATGCGGGCCGCAAGGCCTCGAGTGCCGCGCCCTGGCTGGGCGGCGCCAACATCAAGCCGGATGAGCCGCGCGGCTGGCAGACCGTGGCACCCTCAAGCCTGGCGCATGCCGAGGGCGAGACTGTGCCCGAGGCGCTGGATGCGGCCGGCCTGCAGCGCATCAAGCAGGGTTTTGTGGACGCGGCCCGGCGCAGCTGCGAGCTGGGGCTCGATGCGATCGAGCTGCACGGCGCCCACGGCTACCTGATGCACCAGTTCCTTTCCCCCTTGTCGAACACGCGCAGCGACGAATACGGCGGCTCGCTGGAAAACCGCATGCGCTTCCCGCTCGAGGTGTTCAGCGCGGTGCGCGCGGCGGTGCCCTCGTCGATGTCGGTCGGGATGCGCATTTCGGCCACCGACTGGGTGGAAGGAGGATGGGAAGTGGAACAAAGCGTCCGCTTTGCCCAGGAGCTGGAAAAGCTGGGCTGCCATTTCATGCACGTGTCCAGCGGTGGCTTGTCGCCGCAGCAGAAGATTCCGGTGGGTGCCGGCTACCAGATCGCTTTCGCCGAGCGCATCAAGCGCGAAACGGGCATGCCGACGATCGGCGTCGGCCTGATCACGGAGCCGCAGCAGGCCGAACACATCCTGCAATCGGGCCAGGCCGACATGGTGGCGCTGGCGCGCGCGATGCTGTACGACCCGCGCTGGCCCTGGCACGCCGCCGCCGAACTGGGCGCCCAGGTGGATGCGCCGCCGCAATACTGGCGCTCGCAGCCGCACCAGTACAAGAAGCTGTTCGGGGAGACGCGGCTGGGGCAGCGGTAGCTGGACGGCTGTGCCGTCCAAGCGTTCAAAGCACGCCAGCATTGACGCGAGGTTTCGAGATCTGGCTGAACGCGTAGGCGGGAGACCCGCCTACGCTACGGGTGCACGTAGCCGTGGTCGACGGCGCATGGTTTACAGCAAATGATCCAGCAGCTCAGGCCCGAACACTTCGCGGTGCAGGCGCTCGGCCGGGACGCCCGCGTTCAGCAAGGCCAGCCACTGCGCCTGCATGAATTTCAAGGGGCCGCACAGCCAGACGTCGGTCGTGGCGAGGTCCCAGGCCGGCAGGCGTGTGACGTCCATGCGGCCCGCCAGCACACCCGCGGCGTCGCCAGCTTCCTCGTAAAAGGTCGCCACATGCAGGTTCGGCATGACGGCCTGGGCGGCGGCAACGTCGCTTCGCAAAGGGTGATGGCGGGCGTCGCGCGCGGCATGGGCGAAGATCACCCGGCGCTGCGGGTGCACCATGGCGATGCGGTTCAGGCTTGATACCATCGGCGTGATGCCGACGCCCGCCGACAGCAGCACGATCGGCGCATCGGACTCGGTATCGGGCGTGAATTCGCCGAAGGGATGGGTCACCTGCAGCACGCTGCCGACAGTGACGTTGTCATGGATCCAGTTCGAGACTTCGCCGGCCGGCACCTGGTCCAGCGCATCCTCGCGCTTGACGGAGATGCGCAGGCTGTCCTTGCCCGCCGCATCGGACAGGCTGTACTGGCGCAGCTGGTGGCGCCCGCCCGGCAGGTCGACGGCAACGCTGACGTACTGGCCGGCCTGGAAGGGCGGCAGCGGCTTGTCGTCATTCGGCACGAAGCGCACCGACAGCACGTTGTCGCTCTCGCGTTTGACTTCCGTGACGCGCATCGGCCGCGTCTCGCCCGGTTCGACACCGGCCGTGCTGTACATCTCGGCCTCGGCGCCGATCAGCAAATTCGCCAGCGAGTTATAGGCCTCGGCCCAGGCGTCGAGCAGGGGCTGCGTGGCCGCATCGCCCAGCGTCGTCTTGATGGCGCCCAGCAGGTGGCGCCCGACGATGGGATAGTGCTCGGCGCGGATGCCGACCGACACATGCTTGTGGACGATGCGTTTCACCACGGGTCCCAGCGCCTCCGGCGTGCCGATATTGGCGGCGTAGGCGAACACGGCCGAGGCCAGCGACTGCTGCTGGGCGCCGCGCGCCTGGTTGCCCATGTTGAACAGGCGCGTCAATTCCGGATGCTCACCCAACATGTTCTTGTAGAAGAGGGTGGTGATCGTCATTCCATGGTCGCGCAGGACAGGGACGCTGGCATCGATATACGGACGGGAGGCGGCGGAAATCATGGTAGGTTCCTTATATGGTGCATTTTGAATGCAACTTTAAGCTTCAAAAAAACGCCCGCAGCGCGAGCGATCCTTTGCCGGTTCAGGCAGAGCCGGCGGTTGTTCCACTCCAGAACATCCGGTGCATGCGGACGATCTGCTCGCCCGTGGCGCCGGCCGTCACATGGGCCAGCGTGTGGCGGTCCATCTCCTGGTAGAAGGCACGCATGCCCGCCTTCAGGATGCCGCGCAGCTGGCAATCCAGGCTGAGGCCGCATTTCGCCGCTTCGCAGTCGACCAGTTCGTCATCGCCCTCGAGTTCGCGCAATACCTGGCCAACCGTCAGCGTACTCGGGTCGGCCGCCATGCGCAGGCCGCCATTGCGTCCGCGCGTGGCCTGCACCCAGCCGGCGCGGGCGAGGTGGCCGACCACTTTCACCAGGTGGTTCAGCGGAATATCGAACTGCTTGGCGATCTCCGCCACCGTCACCGGATGGGGGCGTTCGCCGGCGCGCTCGAGGTAGATCAGCACGCGCAGGCCGATGTCGGAAAAGCGGGTCAGGCGCATTGGATGTCGTTTGGAAAGAACAGTTTTATTCTAACGCGAAAACTAGCATCAGTAATGCATATTTTACGAAAAACTATTTTCTCAACAACAGCGGAACGGCCCTATAATCGCGAACTTTGGCGGGTTTTCCTGCTCAGCCATTTCTTGTTTACTTGCGCGACTAAAGGACACTTTCGTGAATTTGACACTGGGCCAGAAGCTGTTTCGTACCAAATCGGCTGAGCGTGCGCACGAGGACAGCCAGGCCCACGGCGGCGGCCTGACCCGCTCGCTGGGTCTGTTCCCGCTGACGATGATTGGCGTCGGCGCCACGGTCGGCACCGGCATCTTCTTCACGATGGTCGAAGCCGTGCCCAAGGCCGGCCCGGCCGTGATCCTGTCCTTCCTGATCGCCGCATTGACCGCCGGCCTGACCGCGCTGTGCTACGCCGAACTGGCGGGGCGCGTGCCGGCCTCGGGCTCGTCCTATTCGTTCGCCTACGCCACCGTCGGCGAATTCGCCGCCTTCATCGTCGCCGCCTGCCTGTTGCTGGAATATGGCCTGGCCGGCAGTGCGGTGGCCATCGGCTGGTCCGATTACCTGAACAACTTCCTGCAAAACGCTTTCGGCTGGGAGATCCCGGCCCACCTGCGCTCGCCGATGTTCGTCTCGGACCACAGCAACCTGAGCGTCCACTCGGGCAACTTCAACCTGCCGCCGGTACTGCTGGTGATGATGTGCTGCGTGATGCTGGTGCGCGGCGCCAAGGAATCGGCCACGATGAACGCGATCATGGTGGTCATCAAGCTGGCGATCCTGGCCTTCTTCGCCGTCATCGCCTTCACCGGTTTCGACGCAAATAACTTCCAGCCCTTCTTCAATACCGACAACAGCAAGGGCTTCGCCGGCATGGCCGGCGTGACGGCCGCCGCCGGTACCGTGTTCTTCTCCTTCATCGGCCTGGACACCATCGCCACCGCCGGTGAAGAGGTCAAGGACCCGCGCCGCAACGTGCCGATCGGGATCCTGGCTGCCCTCGTCATCGTTACCGCCTTCTATTTGCTGGTCGCGCTGGCGGCCATGGGCGCGCAGCCTGCCCACCTGTTCGAAGGCCAGCAGGCCGGCCTGTCGGTGATCCTGCAGAACGTGACCGGCAAAGCCTGGCCGGCGCTGGTGCTGTCGGCCGGCGCGGTCGTTTCCGTGTTCTCCGTGACCCTGGTGACGATCTACGGCCAGACCCGCATCCTGTACGCGATCAGCCGCGACGGCCTGATCCCGAAGACTTTCCAGAAAGTGAATCCGCGTACCGGCGCACCGGTGAGCAACACGCTGATCGTCTGCCTGGTGGTGGGCCTGGTGGCCGGCCTGGTCGACTCGACCTTCCTGTGGGACATGGTCAGCATGGGAACGCTGACCGCCTTCATCGTCGTCTCGATCGCGGTACCGGTCATCCGCGCCAAGCAGGGCCCGAATGCCGAACACGGGTTCAAGGTGCCTTTCGGTCCCTACGTGATTCCGGGCCTCTCGATCCTCGCCTGCCTGTACATCATGAAGGACTTGCCACTGGCGACCTACCGCGTATTCTTCATCTGGATGGCGGCCGCGGTGGCGACCTACTTCCTGTACAGCATGCGCAATAGCCGGCTGAACAAGAAGGCCTAGCCCACCTCGCCAGGATGACCCAACGCCGCGCTCGACGCGGCGTTGTTGTTTCCTGGCAGAGAAGGGTGCTTGCGTCAGTGCAACACTCGCCGTACACTGGCCGGCAGAACCAGCGATCGAGACCATATGAAAGCCAACAGCAAGGTGCCGCATCTGCGGGAGGGGGAAAACCTGATCCTGTTCGACGGCGTATGCAAGCTGTGCAATGCATGGAACCACTTCATCGTCCGCCACGACCGGCAACGCAGGTTCAAGCTGGCGAGCGTGCAGTCCAGCGAAGGCCAGGCGATCCTGGCGCATTTCGGCTATCCGCTCGACCATTACGACACCATGCTGGTCGTGCACGGCGGTGCCTGTTATGAAAAAAGCGAAGCCTTCCTGCTGGTGATGCGCATGCTGGGTTGGCCCTGGCGCCTGGCGCTGCTCGCCAGGGTGGTGCCGGGGCTGCTGCGCAACTGGCTTTATGACCGCATCGCGCGCAACCGCTACCGGCTGTTCGGCAGATATGACTATTGCGCGCTGCCCAACCCTGAGCACGCAGGAAGGTACTTGAGTGGACACTAGACTGCTGAGGCGCATCCATCTGGCGGCACGCGCGGTGCTCGCCTTTGTCTTCATTTATCACGGCCTGGTACCGAAAATCCTCTGGCTCAGCCCCATCGAGACGGCCTTGACGAGCATCCATGGTGTCGATCCCACGGTCCTGTCGCCGCTGGCCGGTGGGATGGAAATCGTGCTGGGCGTGGCGCTGCTGGCCTGGCGCGGCAGCCTGGTGCCGGTGTATGCGGCGTTGCTGCTGCTGTTCGGACTGCTGCTCGACGTGATGATCGTGATGCCGGGGCTGCTGGCCGAAGCCTTCAATCCGCTGACGACGAACGTGGCGGCGATGTTCGCCGGCTATGTCGTCATCGTGACACAGCGCCACGCCAACGCGCATCGGCACTGGGCCTGAGCCCGCCCTGTCCCGATCCACGCCGCGGCCGTCGCGGCGTGTTCATTTCGGGCCGCGCGCGGGCGGATCCTGCGCCAGCGGACGCACATGGGTCAGCAGGCTGACCGGGCAGGTCGGCGATGACGGCGCGCCCCTGCGCCGCCTCCTGTGCCCGCAGCGGCGCGACTGCGACGGCCAGCGCACCCAGGCAAAGCCACCATGCATGCTTCATGGATCCTCCAAAGACGATGAGTTCGTAGCGCAAGCATAGCGCCATCGCGTGTTGGGGGCATCACGCTTGCAATGGATGGCCGACACGGAGGCCGAAAAAAAGCCACGCGCCTGGCGGCAGCGTGGCTTTGGCAAATGCGGCCGCCGGTCTTACACCGCGACCATTACCTGCACGTGCTTCGCGATCGGTCCTTTTGCCGATTGGCCTGGCTCGAACTCGACTTCGCTGGCGGCGCTCGGTAACTCGCCGCGCACATAGTTCGCATTAAAGAAGTATTCCTTGCCCTCGCCGTCGACGATGAAGCCGAATCCCTTGTCCTCGCTGAAGAACTTGACCTTGCCGCGCTCGCGCGCCACATTGCCGGCCAATGGCATGGCGGCGGCCGGGGCAGCGACGGCCGCCTGGGCGCTGCCTGCGGCGCCGCGCACGGCCGCGTCGAGCATGCCGATCGACTGGGCACGGGCCAGGTCGCGCTGCGAGGTCGGCGTGGCCACCGAACTCTGGTCGGCGGCAAAGGCGACCAGGCGTTCGGCCATGCTCTTGGCGACGCCGTCGGCGGTGGCCATGGCGATGATGCTGCGCTGGCCATCCTTGCCGAAGACGACCGACACGATATCCGTCACCCAGACGCGCAGGGTCGCGTCCTCGATGCGGGTGAGCGTGGAGCTCGACTGGGTGTGGCCATGGAACTGGTTACCGATATTGAGCTGCGAAGTCTGGTAGGTGCCCGCCGTCTCGATCCAGTACAGGCGCGACTTGAACTGCATGCGCGACCACAGCAGGTGGCCGATCTTGTGGCTCAGCACCGTCACCAGGCTCAAGGCGACGACGACCAGCAGCACGCGCGTGATCTGCATGCGCTCCATCTGCGCGAACTGGCCCGCGTAGTACCAGGCGACGATGCTGCCGGCGGTGGCGCAGAACGTCCCCCATGCGCCGAGCAGCACGAGCAGGCGCGAGGAGGTCTGGGCAAACGCTTCGCCCCAGCTGCGGAACTGCAGCGTGGTGGTGGGCACCGGCTGGGTTTCCTCGACGATGTAACCCTTGAACGAGCCGCGTTCGCCGCCCGAGACATCCGGCGGCACGTTGGCGTAGGCACGATTCGGAATGGCGCGCTCCCAGGCGCTCTGGAAGTCGCGGCCGATTGCCGTCCACAGCTGCGCGGGCGCGCAGTTCATGGCGATGGTGGTCTGTTCGCAGGAGACGCCGGTGTGGCCGGCGCTGTCCAGGCGCGCCAGCAGGGCGCCGAAGAACAGCAGCGAGGCGACCAGCGAGCCGAGCAACAGCAGGGTCGGCGCGATCCACAGCGGCACGATCGCAAACGCCGGCAGCAGGCGCGGAATCAGCACCGGCGCCATGATCGAAAACACGACCAGGCCGACCAGCTTCCACAGAGAGGTGTTGGCACCGGCCGTCTGGGCACCGGCCTGCGCCTTCGGGTTCCAGCGGTTCGCCTGGGTGAAGGGCGCCAGCAGCGACAGGCCGCACATCGGCAGGTAGAGCCAGGACGCGAGTCCCTCGTATTCGCTGCCCGAGAAGACGAGGTAAGACACGGCCAGCGAGAGCAGCAGCGCGCCCATTGCGATGAGCGAATGAAAGTGCAGTACGGCTGCCGCCTGCACCTGCGGCGGCGAAGTGATCAGGTTCTTGACCAGCGAATACAGCACGCCGTTGAGCGCGCCCTGCGGTTCGGGGAAATCGATCGCGCGGTGGCGCATGGTGTCGAGCAGGTCTTCGGTACCGCGGCCGACGCCGGTACCCGCCACCGGCAGCTCGGCGGCCAGGCCCAGCGGGAATTTACGCCCAAGGAAGAAGCGCGCCTGCGACAGGGCGCGCACCAGCGTCTTCACGGACACGCTCAGGAGGATGGCGGCCAGGACCAGCGCCATGAAGGCCAGCTTGTCCTCGTGCGCACCAAAGTAACGCTTTGCCGTCATCACGACGCCAATGGCGCCGATCATCGTGACCGCGCCAGTGGCGAACATGAAGATGTTTTCGAACTTAAAGGGATTCGGGAAATCGTTGAGGAGGGTGTCGGAACTGTTGAACTCGTAACTCATGGTATGGTCTTCGTGTTGTTGAACAGAAAGATTAGACCTTACCGAAGTTCTTTATTGCAACTAAATTGCTGAAAAATCTGCTGGTGGCTCGACAAGAAGGCCTTGTCGGCGGGTGTTGTCAAGATTTCACAACACTTTCTCATTGGGCATGCAGATGCCTCAAGTCCGCGGCCAACGGTCGGCGGGACGTCCCGCGTGTTTGTGCAACGAGGCTGATCGGCCGCAATCTGGCAAACGCATCGTCGGGAACTCAGCTGGTCACGTTAAAATGGGCTATCGATAAGCTACCGCTGTGCTCAACCATGAAAAAGACAGATGCGTCGATGATAGTGCCATCCGAAACAAGACAATACATCAATCATTTGGGCGGCACATTCTCAGGCCCACGCGAAACCTTGGTTGCCATATTGAATCCACACGTGGCGAACTGGTTAAAAGCGAAAACAGCGCGTACCAAACAGAGACTCGCTGCGCTTAATTTACTGAAATGCTACAACCCGGATTGCGACATTCCTGATGAGCAGATCACATCCTTCGATACAGCGCATCCCGTGGGTAGATCCAGGCCGCAAATTATTCGCGAAGCCATTGATGCATTGAACCCTGTCGAAGCAGGTGATAAAGACATGGGTCTCAAGGATTGCGATATAGCTGCGGTCCTCAGAAAAGCTAGAGAGTTGCATCTGGAAATGCTGATCACTTTTCTCTGCAACGCGTGCAATAGAAATCACCATAATTTATCGATTGACAAGATCCCGTCCAAAATTCTCAGTGAGTGGATTTCCGAAAGTAGCAAGACACCGGGCCGCTAGAAAGATGCGTGGGCGGACGATCCGCCAGGCGAAACCGGATGTTTCCTTCGTCTCCGCCAAGGACCTGCCTTGTCCGATCGATCGGCACGCGACAAGCTAATCGGTGCGGTATCGGCCTGGCACAAACGTCACGCCGATCTGTTGCCGGAAAATGCGCGGGTGCGGCAAGAAATACAGGCCGAGGCCTATGCTCCGACCGCTCCTCCGGGCCTGAAAGCCGAATTCGATGAGATGTTCGACAAACGCATGCCGCAGCAGGTAGAGAGCGACTACAAGAAACTGCTACCGCCAGGGTCATCAAATGGCTGGGCCAGCAAGGCTTTCGTATGTGGTGCGAACGCAGGCATCATCGAACATGGTCAATATGACCTGGAGCGTTTCGATCCGCAGGTAGCGGCCTATTTGCGCAAGCGGATCGCAGCGATGCGAAGCGGCACTGCAACGAACCCTTGAGGCGAAGCTGGCAGCGGAAAGCGGCTTTTCTTTCGCGGGTCAGCTGTCCACCTGCGGCGCCACCGGAAGCGGTTTTTGTCAGGCAGCTTGTAGCAATCTGATCGAATAAAAAAAGCCACGCGCCTCCCGGCAGCGTGGCTTTTCTCTTGAGAGACGACGCTTATTGGGCGTTCATTTCCTTCAGCAGGTTATCCGCCTTGTCGACATGCTTCATGTTCCACAGGATGTAGCGGATGTCGACCTGGATGTCGCGGGTGTTGGCGGCGTTGAAGTCCCAGTCCGAGATGATCGAATCGAGGGTGCCGTCGAAGGCCAGGCCGATCAGCTCGCCGCGCTTGTTCAGCGCTGCCGAACCCGAGTTGCCGCCGGTGATGTCCAGCGTCGCCAGGTAGTTCACGGGAACCGTTTTCAAGGCAGGATCGACGAACTTGCCGAAGTCCTTGGCTTTGATCGCGGCCAGCTGGGCGGCCGGTGCATTGAACTCGCCTTCGCCGGTGTGTTTCGCAACCACGCCCTTGACGGTGGTGAACGCAGTCCAGGAACCGGTGCCGTCGGCGCCGTGGTCGCGGCCGGCGATCTTGCCGAAGGTAACGCGCAGGGTGCCGTTGGCGTCCGGGTAGACAGCTTGGCCCTTGCTGTTCATGTAGGCGATCTTCGCCTTCATGTAGCCCGAGTAGGACTTCTGGATCTTGCCAGCGAGCTCTTCCTCTTTGGCTTCGTCCTTCAGGTCGGCCTCATACATGGCAACGGCGGCCTTGATGAAGCTGTCGTTGCTGGCCTTGAACTCGGCCGGGGTCTTCTTCAGCCAGGCGGTGCGCTCTTCCTTGTTGGCCAGTTTCGAACCGGCGTAGACCTTGTCGATCGCCGCCTTCAGCTCGTCCTGGCTCATGCCGGCGCGGATGCCGAGGGCGCTGTTGAAGGACGTGTCCTGTTCCTTGGCCGGCTGGGCCAGGTACTTGGTGAGGAAGTGCAGCACCAGCGCCTTGTCGACTTTTTCGTCGTAGGTGCGGTCCTGGCCGGTGATGACGGAAGTCAGGCGCGCCATGTCGCGTTCCTGGTAACCCGCTTTACGGGCGGCGTCCGGCTTGGTGCGCTCGTTGGCCAGGCGGTACAGCGAACGTGCCGAGCTCAGGAACTTCGGCTGGGCGTAACCCAGGTAGAAGCCTTCCTTGGCATGGGCATCGCGCTCGGCGATCAGTTTTTCGACGGCGTCGATGTCGCCGGCGAACTGCTTCTTGCGGGCGGCGTCGCCGTTCACCCAGGTCTTGAGCGCATTGTGTTCGGCGCTCTTGCGTGCCAGGAAGTCGCTGTCTCCGTAGGAGGTCAGCATGCCCTTGCGGTTCTTGTAGTAGTTGTTGACGTTGGCGATCTGGCCGGCGTACTTCAGCTTGGCGGCAGGATCGTTCTTCGTCTCGCGCTCGATGATGGCAAGCACGTCGCCCGACGCTTGCACGAAGGCCGGGTAGTTCCACTCGAAGGTGGACGCGACTTCCGACGGCAGGCGGTGGCGGTTGGTGCGGCCTGGATAGCCGACGACCATGATGAAATCGCCTTCTTTCGAGCCTTCGCTGGCGATTTTCAGGTGGTGCTTCGGCACGTAGGGGACGTTATCAAGCGCGTAGTCGGCGGCCTTGCCGTCGCGGCTCACGTAGGCGCGGTAGAAACCGTAGTCGCCGGTGTGGCGCGGCCACATCCAGTTATCGGTGTCGCCGCCGAATTTGCCGACGCCCGACGGCGGTGCGTGCACCAGGCGCACGTCGCGGATTTCCAGCTGTTTCAGGCGATAGAACTCGAGGCCGCCGTAGTAGCTGGCCACGGTGCAGCGGTAGCCGGCTTCCTTCTCGCAGGCGGCGACCATTTCCTTTTGATTCTTTTCGATGGCGTCGATGCGGGCCTTGCCGGTCAGCCTGGCGACTTTCTTGTCGATGATCTGGTCGGTGACGTTGGCCACTTCCTCGGTGACGAACACGCGGCTGCCTGGGGCGGCCGGCAGTTCCTCGCCCAGGGTCTTGGCCAGGAAGCCATTCGCCAGCAGGTCGCGCTCGGGCGTCGAGTTGACGGCGACGCTATTGTAGACGCAGTGGTGGTTGGTGACGACCAGGCCTTGCGGCGAGACGAACGAGGCCGAGCAACCGCCCAGGCTGACGACGGCGCCCATCGGGAATTCGGTCAGTTTGGTGAGCGTGGCCGGGTCGAGTTCGAGGCCGGCGGCTTTCAGTTGCTGGGCTACTTGTGGCAGCTGCTGCGGCATCCACATGCCTTCGTCCGCTTGTGCGGCGAAGCTGGTGAGGATGGCGAGCGAGAGGAGGGTCTTTTTCATTCGCGTTCGGTCAGAAGATTATCGGAGTGTTCGGGAAAAGCACCCGAGAGTATCCGTAATCCGCTGTTGGCTCGTCAACCGTTATTATTTCCCGCCGCCTGCGCCAGGGGATAAAGCTGTCTTTACAACTGCGAGCCAAACAGCGAGAAGATCTCGCTTCCCAGTTTTTCGATCCACGACCGGTCGCGCCACTGTTCCAGCGTGATCGGGCGCGCCCGGCGCCAGTCCTCCTCGAAAATTGCCACTTGCGCTCGTGCGAAATCGGGATCAAGGATGTTCAGGTTGGCTTCGTCGTTGATACTGAACGAGCGGTTGTCGAAATTGGTGGAACCGACCGAGACCATCAGCGAGTCGACGACCAGGCTTTTCACGTGGTACATCGTCGGCTGGTATTCGGCGATCTGGATACCTGCTTCGAGCAGCGGGCCCCAGCGTTCGCGTGAGGCCTGGCGTACCGCTTCGGCGTCGATCTTGGTACCGGGTGTAATGATGCGGATGCGCACGCCCCGTTTGGCCGCCGCGGTCAGGGCGCGGATGGCCAGGTCGTCCGGCACGAAATACGAGGCCGACAAATCGATCGACTTGCGTGCAGCGGTGATGGCCAATAAATACATCAGGTGCATGCTGTCGCTACCGCCGGTGGGCGAGCTGGAAAACATCTGCGCCGGCATGGAGCCATGCGCTTCCAGTGGCGGAAAATACGCGGGGCCGTCGAGCACGACCCCGGTGGCCTTGGTCCAGTTATCGGTAAACACGGCCTGGATCTGGCCTACTACCGGCCCCTGGATGCGGAAATGGGTGTCGCGCCAGTGGTCGGCGTCCTGCGCATTCCCGCGCCATTGGTCGGCAATGCCGACGCCGCCGGTGAAGCCGATGCGGCCATCGATGACCAGCAGTTTTCGGTGGGTACGGTTATTCAGGCGTGCCAGCTTCCACCAGACGGGCTTGTGATAGCGCTGCACTTGCACCCCTGCATCGCGCATGCGCTGGATGGCCGCGTCATCCATTTTCATGCTGCCGACGAAATCCAGCATCAAATGAACCTTGACGCCGGCACGTGCGCGTTCGGCAAGCGCTTCGGAAAATGCATGGCCGATCGACTCGGACCAGTAGATATAGGTCTCGAACGTGATCGTCTGTTTCGCCCCCCGGATTGCTTCCAGCATGGCCGGGAAGATCTGGTCTCCGTTGAGCAGGGTGTCGATCTGGTTGCCTTCGATAATCGGCGGACCCAGCAGTACGCCCATGGAGCGGCGGAACTGCGGGTCGGCGACATCGTACTGGTGTTTCAGCTGGGTCTCGATCTGCTTCTCGCTCGGCATGAAATTGAGTGCGAGAAAACCCGCGATGAGCGTGAGCAGGCAGGTGACGATCGAGATGGTGACGGGCTTGGCGCGCATGACACTTCCAGGCAAAAAAAAACCAACGCGTGGAAGCGTTGGTTATGAGGGCTTACCACTTATTGCTTTGATTAACGCACCCGGCCGCGACGCAGCAGGTTGACGATAGCCAGCAGAATGACAGCACCCAGGAACGAGACCAGCAGCGAGGAAACGCTGAAGTCGTCTGAATTGATGGTACCGGAACCAAACAGTGGCGACAGCAGCCAGCCGCCCAGGAATGCACCGATGATACCAACGACGACGTTCAGAATCATGCCTTGTTCTGCGTCGGTTTTCATGACCATGCTGGCGAGCCAGCCCAGGATACCACCCACAACGATCCAGATAATGAAGAGCATTTTGATTCCTCCTTTAGTGAAAAAAACCTACCGGGGACCAATTGATTGCCTTGGCCATGTGAAAAAGTCTACGGACCTACAGCACAGCGGGTCGGTGCGGCAACGAACGTTAGACGACGAATCTGCATGTCGCGTTCAATGCGTGTTTTTTAGCGCACATTGCATGCATTTGATTGCCATTTGGAATGTCCTGGAGTGGGTGCGTCAGCGTACAGAAGAGCATGGATGAGGGGCATATTGTTCGACCACTGGCAACCCCAAGGACGCCTAGCCAAGCCCTCGGCGGCGCGTTGCAGGGTCGCGCCGTATGGCGCACCGTCGTTGCCGATGCGCCTTGTCGAGGATTTTGTTAGGCGCCCTATGTTGCAGGACCTGATCGCACCACGAACCTTTGAAAGGGATACGTCATGAGCTACAACTCGAACAACCAGAATTCGCGCATGGTTACCGGTCTGTTCCCGGACCGCGCCAGCGCCGAACGTGCATACGGCACCGTGTCGGACCGTGGATACTCCAAGGACGACGTCAACCTGATGATGTCGGACTCGACCCGCAAGACCCATTTTGGCGATACCGATACTGAACTGGGCAGCAAGGCTGCCGAAGGCGCGGGCATCGGCGCCGGCATCGGCGGCACCATCGGCGCCGTCCTGGCCGGTATCGCCGCCGTCGGCACCACCCCGGTGCTGCCTGGATTCGGCCTGGTCGTGGCAGGTCCTCTGGCAGCGGCGCTGGCCGGTGCCGGCGCAGGCGGCATCACCGGTGACCTGATCGGCGCACTGATCGGTGCCGGCATCCCTGAAGAGCGCGCTGCGCACTATGAAGAAGGCATCAAGAGCGGCGGCATCGTGATGGGCGTGCATGCCCGTTCGGACGAAGACGCTGCCCACTTCGAGCGTTCGTTCAACGAACACGGCGCTTCGCACGTGATCGGTACCGGTGTCGGCGCCGTCGGCGGTGCGCTCGCTGGTGCCGCGATCGGCTCGGCAGCCGGTCCGGTCGGTACCGTTGCCGGTGCCGCCATCGGTGGTATCACCGGCGGCATGGCTGGCAAGGGCGCCGGCGAAGTCATCAATCAAAAGGCGGTGACGACCTCTCGCAGCATCACCGGCCAAGGGCGTTGGCGCCGGTGCCGGTGCCGCCGCCGGTGCGGCTGCCGGTACCGTTGCCGGTCCGATCGGCATGGCAGCCGGCGCGATTGTCGGTGGCCTGGCGGGCGGTGCTGCCGGCCGCGGCGCGGGCGAAGTCGTCAATCCGAAAGGCGATGACCGCCTGGACGAACACAACCTGGCGCAAGGCGTCGGCGGCGCCGGTGGCGCAATGGCCGGTGCCTCGGTCGGCGCAGTCGGCGGCCCGGTGGGCATGGCCGCTGGTGCCGTCATCGGCGGCCTGGCTGGCGGTGCAGCCGGCAAGGGCACGGGCGAAGTCGTCAACTCGAAGCCGGGCGACGAACTGCACGACCATAACCTGGCCAAGGGCGTCGGTGCCGGTGGCGGTGCTGCCGCTGGTGCCTCGATCGGCGCCGTTGGCGGTCCGATCGGCGCGGTCGTTGGCGCGGGCATCGGTGCCGCGGTCGGCGGCATGGCCGGCAAGGGCGTGGGCGGCATGGTCAACCCTGCCCAGGAAGACGCACACTGGCGCGACAACTACCAGACCCAGTCGCACTACACCCCGGGCTACACCTACGACGACTACCAGCCGGCCTATGCGCTGGGCTACAACGGCAAGAGCCGCTATCCAGGCAGCTACGACCAGAACGAGATGCACCTGGCCGACGAGTGGAACACCACGAAAGGCAAATCGCGCCTGTCGTGGGACCAGGCCAAGGTGGCCAGCCGCGCTGCCTGGGACAAGGTCGAGCGCGCCATTCCAGGCGACTCGGACCGTGACGGCCGTTAATTCGACCGATTGAGTTTCTCGATGTAAAAAGCCCCGCTGCCGGAAGGTAGCGGGGCTTTTTGTTTGGGGTTCGCAATCGCCAGTCCGCGGCAGATACTGTAGGGTGGGCTCTTGAGCCCACGCGGACGATGCATGTCGCTGACAGCGCAGGCAACAGCCCCAGTAAGGCATGCAAACGCTTGTGGGGCTGTTGCCTGTACCGCTAGCAGCACGCAACATCCGCGTGGGCATGAATGCCCACCCTACGGACTGGTGCTGGAACCGCAGTTGGGTTTCCTACCGCCAGTCCGCGGCCTCGACCGTAGGGTGGGCTCTTGAGCCCACGCGGACGATGCATGTCGCTGACAGCGCAGGTAACAGTCCCAGCAAGGCATGCAAACGCTTGTGGGGGTGTTGCCTGTACCGCTAGCAGCACGCAGGATCCGCGTGGGCATGAATGCCCACCCTACCGTGTCCGCCGCTGACTACGGCCACAAAAACCTTATTGCTTGATGGCCTCGACCTGGATCGCCAGTTTGACTTCCGGCGAGAAGCGCGGCAGGCCGACGTTGACACCGTAGTCGCTGCGCTGGAAGGTGGCCGAAGCGTCGGCGCCGCAGACTTCGCGCTTGAGCATCGGGTGGTCGATGCACTTGAACTTGTTGATGGTGAGGGTCAGCGGCTTGGTCACGCCGTGCAGGGTGAAGTCGCCGTCGACGGCCACCGGCGTGTCGCCGTTGAAGCGGATCTTGTTGCCCTTGAAGGTGGCGGTCGGGTACTTGGCGACGTCGAAGATGTCCGGCTTGCGGGCATGTTCGTTCATTTTTTCGTGGCCGAAATCGACGCTGTTCATGTCGACCGTGATGTCGACGCTGCCCGTTTTCGCGGCACGGTCGATCACGATGCTGCCGTCGGTCTTGGTGAACTTGCCACGCCAGACCGAAATGCCCATGTGGTCGGCTTCGAAGCTCGGGTAGGTGTGGCCCGGCTCGATCTTGTAGGTATCGGCCGCGGCGCAGGCCATGCCGGCGCTGGTGGCGAGGGTGGCGGCGATCAGGAGCTTGAATTTCATCGTGGTGGTATCCCTTGTTGGTGTGATTATTGGCCCGCAGCGATGCGGAACTTGATGACAACTTCGTCGGCGACCATGCTCGTGTCTTTCCACTCGCCCTCACCGATGTTGAAAGCCAGCCGACGGATCGGTAACTGTCCCTCGAACACTTGTTTGCCTGCTTCGGTCTTCACCGTCAGCGGAAAATTCACGTCGGAAGTTTTCCCCTTGAGCGTCAGCTTGCCGGCCACGTTCAGCTTGCCCGGACCGGCTGACTTGATCGCGGTCGAGACAAAGCTCGCTTTCGGGAACTGCGCCGTATTGAACCACTCTTTCTTGGCAACCTCGCGATTGTATTCGGCGTCGCCCAGGTCCATGCTGGCCGTCAGGATCTCGACGACCGCTTTCGATGCTTCCGGGCGCGCCGCATCGTAGTCGATGTTGGCGGTGAAGGACTTGAATTTCGCTTCGACCGGCACGTTCATCTGCTTGAATACGGCGGCGACGCTGCTCCTGGCCGGGTCGGTCTTGAGTGCGGCGGCGGTGGCGAATGCGCCGGCGAGGGCGCTGGCGAACAGCGAAGCGGCTACGAGGGCACGCAGGGGTTTCATCGCAACTCCTTGATGTGGAACGACTGGATATTAGTGGGCACGGCCGGGCAGCATGCGCTGCATGACCCCGTCGCGGTCCACCAGCAGGTGCTTGAACGCGGCCAGCACGTGCAGGACGACCAGGCCGGCGAGCAGCATGTTGAGCCAGTAGTGCAGGGCGCCGAGCACCGGTTTCAGGGCCGGATCGGCATCGATCAGGGCCGGCAGCGGAAACAGGCCGAAATATACCACCGGCACGCCGGCAGACAAGCTGTAGAAATAACCCGACAGCGGCACCGCGAACATCAACAGGTATAGCAGGCCGTGCAGCGCGCCGGCCGCCTTGCGCTGCCAGGCAATCATCGGGTCGGGATAGGCCGGCGGCGTCCTGCGCAGGCGCCACAACAGGCGCAGCGCGGCCAGCGCCAGTACCGTCACCCCGGCCCACTTGTGCCAGGAAAAATAGCGCAGCTTGGTGGGCGTCAGCCCCGGAATGTCCGTCATCACCAGGCCGAGCGTGAAGGTGGCGACGATCAGGACGGCAATCAGCCAGTGCAGGGCAATGGCAATGGGAGAGTAGCGCTGCATGCTTGATCAGGTGGGGTTTGGTTCTGGTTAGAACCAAACTATAGCAAAAAGCACCAGCCGATGTTCACCTGCCGGTTATTTCTTTTTCTACAGCAGCACCGGTTGTTAAACGTGCACAGCCGCCTGGGCCGCGCAGGTAAAATCGCGATATAGCGCGTCCATCGAACGCAGGGGCTGCCCGCACAGTGTTGAGGAACTGTATGCACAATTGTTACCCGAGTCTGCCGCGGCCACGCATGCTGGCCTTGCTGCTTGCCTGCGTCTTTGCCGGCGCCGCCCAGGCCGAGGAGCCGCAGCCCGCCGCGCCGCAGGGCGCTGACTTTGCGGACCTGTCGATCGAGGAACTCGCCAACATCCAGGTGACCTCGGTGTCGAAGAAGCCGGAGCGCCTGCTCGATGCGCCTGCCTCGGTGTTCGTCATCACCGCCGACGACATCCGCCGTTCCGGCGCCGCCACCTTGCCGGAGGTGTTACGCCTGGCTCCCAATTTGCAGGTAGCGCAGGTCAATGGCGCGGGCTATGCGATCACGGCACGCGGCCTGAATGGCGGCGGCAATAGCGCTCCGAACAAGCTGCTGGTGCTGATCGACGGGCGTTCGATCTATACCCCGCTGTTTTCCGGCGTGTTCTGGGACGTGCAGGATCTGATGCTGGAAGACGTCGAACGCATCGAGGTGATCAGCGGCCCCGGCGGTACGCTGTGGGGTGTGAATGCGGTCAACGGCGTCATCAACATCACGACCCGCGCGGCGCGCGACACGCAGGGCAGCCTGGCGGTGCTGCGCGGTGCCAGCGACGGCGCGGACATCGCGTTCCGCCAGGGCGGACGCCGTGGCGAGGATAGCTGGCGTGTGTACGGCAAGGTGCAGGGGCGCGCGCATACGGAACTGGCGAGCGGTGCAGCCGTCGACGACGCCTGGCAGTCGGGGCAGCTGGGCTTTCGTGCCGACTGGGAGCGCGGTGCCGACCGGTTCAGCCTGAACGGCAACGCCAACCGCGGTGCCTTTGACCAGCCGGCGCCGGGTACCATCGCCGTTGGCGGCACCAATCCCGTGCTCGGCACGGTGGACACGCGCGGCCTGAACCTGACGGGCCGCTGGGAGCATGCGCTGCAAGGCGGTGGCGGTCTCAACCTGCAGCTGTATTACGACTATACCCGGCGCGAAGTGCCGCCGACCTTTACCGAATCGCTCGACATTGTCGATCTGCAGTTCCAGCACACGCTGGCGCCTGTTGGCGCCCACAGCATTGCCTGGGGTGCGAATTATCGCTACAGCTGGGATCGCGTGCAGGGCAGCGACTATATCGCCTTCCTGCCCGAACGGCTGAACCAGACCTGGCTGAGCCTGTTCGCACAGGACGAGATCACGCTCACGCCGACACTGCGCGCGACGCTAGGGGCGCGCGTCGAACGCAACGACTACACGGGGACCGAATTCCTGCCAAGCGCGCGCCTGTCATGGAGCGCGGCACCTGGCCATGCATTCTGGGCGGCGGCCTCGCGTGCCGTGCGCGCGCCCTCGCGTCTCGACGCCGATGCCTACATCCCCGGCCGCCCGCCCTATATCCTGGAAGGCGGCACGCGCGTGCGCTCCGAGGTGGCGAAGGTGTTCGAGCTGGGCTATCGCGGCCAGCCCTTGCCGCGCCTGTCGTACTCGGCAACCGTGTTCTATAACGATTACGATCACTTGCGCACCCAGGAGCTGGCGCCGAGCCGAACCATGGTCGATTTCGCCAACCTGATGAAGGGGCATGCGCTCGGTATCGAAATGTGGGGCAACTTCCAGGCAAGCTCGTCCTGGCGCCTCACGGGCGGCTGGATGGCCATGCGCGAACGCATGCAGCTCAAGCCCGGCAGCAACGATGCCGCCGGCCTGCTCCGTACCGGTTTCGACCCGTCGCACAGCCTGCAGTTGCGTTCCACCTACAGCATCGACGCAACGCGTGAAGTCGAGCTCGGCCTGCGCAGGGTAGGCGCACTCGATATCGGACCGGTGCCGTCCTATACCGCACTGGACGCGCGTTTCGGCTGGCGCCTGCGGCCCGATCTCGAGCTCTCGATCGCCGGAAGGAACCTGAATGGCACCCACGCCGAATACGGCGGCGTCACCACGCGCTCGGAAGCGCCGCGCACGGTGGCGGTCAAGCTGGTGTGGCAGCGGTGACGGGTAAAAAAAGCCCACGCCATTGCGGCGTGGGCTGTCAGCCAGCGAAACGCGACATCAAATCGCTTTGGCCAGCTCCGCCGCCAGGCCGATGTAGTTCGCCGGCGTCATCTGCAGCAGCAGGTCCTTGGCGTCCTGGGGAATGGCCAGCGTCCTGACGAATTCCTGCAGGGCGTCGCGGGTAATGCCCTTGCCGCGGGTCAGTTCTTTCAGCTGCTCGTACGGGTTTTCGATGCCGTAGCGACGCATCACGGTCTGCACCGGCTCGGCCAGCACTTCCCAGTTCGCGTCCAGGTCCGCTTCGAGGCGGGCGGCGTTCACTTCCAGCTTGTTCAGGCCGCGCAGGCAGCTGTCGTAGGCCAGCAGGGCGTAGCCGAAGCCGACGCCAATGTTGCGCAATACGGTCGAATCGGTCAGGTCGCGCTGCATGCGCGAGACCGGCAGCTTGTCGGCCATGTGGCGCAGCACGGCATTGGCCAGGCCCAGGTTGCCTTCGGAATTCTCGAAGTCGATCGGGTTGACTTTATGCGGCATGGTCGACGAGCCGATTTCGCCGGCGCGCAGTTTCTGCTTGAAGTAGCCCAGCGAGACATAGGTCCAGATGTCGCGGTTCAGGTCGAGCAGGATGGTGTTGGCGCGCGCGATGGCGTCGAACATCTCGGCCATGTAGTCGTGCGGCTCGATCTGGATGGTGTACGGATTGAAGGTCAAGCCCAGGCGCGATTCGATCACGTCTTTCGAGAACGCCGGCCAGTCGAAGCCCGGGTAGGCCGACAGGTGGGCGTTGTAGTTGCCGACCGCGCCATTCATCTTGCCCAGGATCTCGACGTCGGCGATGCGTTTGACGGCGCGTTGCAGGCGCGCGACGACGTTGGCGAATTCCTTGCCCAGCGTGGTCGGGCTGGCGGTCTGGCCGTGGGTGCGCGAGAGCATTGGCAGCGCCGCATTCGTGTGCGCGATCTCGGTCAGCCTGGCGATGATGTTCTGCAGGGCCGGCAGCATTACGCCGTCGCGCGCCGCCTTCAGCATCATGCCGTGGCTGGTATTGTTGATGTCTTCCGAGGTGCAGCCGAAGTGGATGAATTCCGATGCCGCCACCAGCTCCGGCACGTCCTTCACCTGTTCCTTCAGCCAGTACTCGACCGCCTTGACGTCGTGGTTGGTGACGGCCTCGATTTCCTTGATGCGGGCGGCGTCGCTTTCGCTGAAATCGGCCGCCAGTTTGTCGAGGTAAGCACTCGCTTCGCTGGAAAAGGGCTTGATCTCGGCAAAGCCCGCCAGCGCCAGCGCCTGCAGCCACGCGATTTCGACCTTCACGCGGTGGTGCATGAAGCCGGCTTCGGACAGGATCGGGCGCAGCTTGTCGGTCTTGGCGGCATAGCGGCCGTCGAGCGGCGACAGGGCCGACAGGGAAGAAAGTGGGGCGGTAGCGGTCATGGCGGGCGGTCCGTGCAAAAACGCGGATTTTACCACTTGCGGGCTTGTCAAGCCTTGTTGTGGACACAGCAAAACCGGCTCGCATGGCCGGATTCGGGCACTCGGCCGATGTTATACTCTTATTGAATTCCTCTTTCCGAGCATCTATGAAACTCATCGGTTCGAACACCAGTCCCTATGTGCGCAAGGTCCGCGTCGTCATGGCGGAAAAGAAGCTCGACTACTCGTTCGAGCTCGACAACGTGTGGAGCGCCGAAACCCAGGTGCACCTGTCGAACCCGCTGGGCAAGGTGCCTTGCCTGGTGATGGAAGACGGCAGCACCATCTACGACTCGCGCGTCATCGCCGAATACCTCGATACCCTCACGCCTGTGTGCAAGCTGCTGCCCGCCACGAACGGGCGCGACCGCGCCGACGTGAAGGTGTGGGAAGCGCTGGCCGACGGCGTCCTCGATGCCGCCGTGCTGGTGCGCCTGGAAAAAACGCTGCGCCCGCAAGAGCAGCAAAGCTCGCAATGGATCGCCCGCCAGCTGGGCAAGGTGCACGCCGGCCTGCAAGTCATGTCCGACAAGCTCGGCGAGCAGCCTTTCTGCATGGGCAAGGCCTACACGCTGGCCGACGTCGCGGTCGGCTGCGCACTCGGCTGGCTGAGCTTCCGCTTCCCGGAAATCGGCTGGCGCGCCGACTATCCCAACCTGGCCCGCCTGGCTGACAAGCTGAACGAACGCGCCTCCTTCAAGGACACCGTGCCCTTCGAGGCATGAACCCTGCCGGCAATGCGGTAGGCGCGGTCGCAACGGTCGTCTATGGCGAAGCCCTGGTCGACGACTTCGCCACCGAGCAGGTCGTCGGCGGCGCGCCTTTCAATGTGGCGCGCCACCTGGCCGCCTTCATGGCGCCCAGCCTGATGATCACGCGCGTCGGCAACGACCGCAACGGCGACATCATCCGCGCCGAATTCGAGCGCTTTGCCATGTCGCAGGCCGGCCTTCAGGTGGATGCGATCGAAGAAACCGGCCGCGTGCTGGTCGAGCGCACCCCGAAAGGCCACCGCTTCGTCATCGTGCCGCACCAGGCCTACGATGTCATCGAACCCGAGGCGGCGCTGGCGGCCATGGCGGGCCTCAGCCCGGACACGATCTATTTCGGCACGCTCGCCCAGCGCGGCGAGCGCTCGCGCAGCGCGCTCAGGACGGTGCTGGCGGCCAGCGCTGCCACCCGCTTCCTTGACCTGAACCTGCGCGACGGCCAGGTCGAGCGCCGCGTCGTGCTCGATTCGCTGCATGCGGCCGACATCGCCAAGCTCAACGAGGAAGAATTGCAGACGCTGCTCGAGTGGACTTTCCAGTACGGGCCAGGCGACCCTCCGCTGGCACCGGGCGACACGCGCTCGGCCTGCGCCGCACTGGTAAAAATGTTCGGCCTGCAGGCGATGGTCGTCACGCTCGGCCACCGCGGCTCGGTCTATTTCGGCGCCGACGGCAGCACGGTCGACACCCGCGACACCCCGGCGCCGCCCTATGTCATCGACACGGTGGGCGCAGGCGACGCCTTTTCCGCCATTTTCCTGCTGGGCCGCCTGCGCGGCTGGCCGCTCGAACGCACGCTGGCACGCGCCAACGCCTTTGCCGGCGCCATCTGCGCCATCCCCGGCGCCGTCCCGCGCGACCTGGGCTTCTACGACGGCTGGGTAGCGCGCTGGCGGTAAAACGGTGATCGGAGTAACGTAGCGTGGACGGGTTTCCCGTCCACGCGTTCAATCCCCGTATGCATCAATGCGAGGTTTCGCGGGCCGGTTGAGCATCTGAAGGCGTGAAGGGCGCGCGTCGTTCGGCGTTGTAGGGTGGGCGCCCCGTGCCCACGCAGTGCGGACGTCGGGACTCCAATGGCATGGACGCTTTTCTTCGATGACAGGTCAGCGATCCATGTCGTCTGTACGGCATTTTGTGCTTTCACGGCGTGGGCCCGGGGCGCCCACCCTACGTTCAGAACCCGAAGCTCTCGCCCATCCCCAGCAGCGTCGCAATTCCCAGCCCCGCGAAAATCAGCGCCGCGATCCCGTGCACCAGCGTCAGCGGAATCCGGTTGGCGATGCGCTCGCCGAAATACACGGCCGGCACGTTCGCCAGCATCATGCCGAAGGTGGTGCCGGCGACGACCCAGGCCATCTCGGTGTAGCGCGCCGCCAGGGCCACGGTGGCCACCTGCGTCTTGTCTCCCATCTCGGCGATGAAGAACGCGAGCACGGTCGTGGTGAACACGCCGAATTTCGCCAGCGAAGCTTCGGTCTCGTCGATTTCGTCGGGAATCATGGTCCACACCGCCATGCCGAGGAAGGACAGGCCCAGCACCCAGCGCATCACCTGGGGCCCGAGCAGCTCGCTGACGAGGGCGCCGACGGCGGCGGCAAAGGCGTGGTTCAGGAGCGTCGCGACAAAGATGCCGCAGACGATGGGCAGCGGCCGGCGAAAGCGGGCGGCGAGCAAAAAGGCGAGGAGCTGCGTCTTGTCGCCGATTTCGGCGAGGGCGACGATGCCGGTTGCGACCAGAAAGGCATCCATAGTACTGCTGGCAAAGGGCGGATCATAACAGACTCGCCTACGCGAACCGCCCAGGCACGCGGCCGGGACTCGCTTTCGCCCGGCCGCGGGAAGTGCTATTCTGCTCGCGCCCTTCCGGCCCAGCCATTCACAGCGACGATCCAATGCACACCCGACCCCTCCTGCGCGCCAGCCTGTGCGCCATCCTCGGCGCAGCCGGCGGCAGCGCCTTCGCCGGCGACCCCCTGAGCTATGCCAATATCGACCAGGTGCGCACGCGCGCCCTCCACCTCGACCTGAAAGCCGACTTCACGAAGAAGACCCTGTCCGGACACGCCGAGCTGACGCTCGACTGGCTCGACAAGACCGCGCGCCGGCTCGACCTCGACACGCGCGAACTGACGATCGCGAAGATCGAAGCCCAGGACGCGCGCGGGCGCTGGGCGCCGGTGAAGTATGCGCTCGACGCCTTCGACTCCGAAAAAGGCCAGGCCCTGCACATCGACCTCGCCACCCAGGCGCCGAAGGTGCGTATTTACTACCGCACCGCGCCCACCGCCAGCGCCCTGCAGTGGCTGACCCCGGCGCAAACCCTGTCGGGCAAGCGCCCCTTCATGTTCAGCCAGTCGGAAACGATCAACGCGCGCTCCTGGGTGCCGGTGCAGGACACGCCCTCGATGCGCTTCACCTACACGGCGCGCATCCAGGCCCCGACCGGCCTGCGCGTCGTGATGAGCGCCGATAACGACCCGAAGGCTACCGGCAAAGGCGGCTGGAAGTTCAACATGCCGCAGCCGATTCCCTCCTACCTGCTGGCGATCGGCATCGGCGAGCTGGAGGCGCGCACCCTGGGCGGGCGCACCGGCGTCTACGCCGAGCCGGGCCGCATCGGCGCCGCAGCCTACGAATTCGCCGACACCGAGAAGATGGTCGCCGCCGCCGAATCGCTGTACGGTCCGTATCGCTGGGGGCGCTACGACATGCTGGTGTTGCCGCCTTCGTTCCCGATCGGCGGCATGGAAAACCCGCGCCTGACCTTCCTCACCCCGACCATGATCGCGGGCGACCGCAGCCTGGTCGACCTGATTGCCCATGAACTGGCGCACAGCTGGTCGGGCAACCTGGTGACCAACGCTTCGTGGAAGCACTGGTGGCTCAACGAAGGATTTACCACCTATGTGACGACGCGCATCCTGGAAGTGCTGTACGGCGAGGAAGTGGCGACCATGAACCTGCAGCTCGAGCAGGAAGAGGCGATCGAATCGCTGAAGGACATCCCGCAAGCGAAGCAGGCGCTGCTCACGCGCGACCCCGATACGGGGTCAAGCACCTACACCGATGAAGGCCTGGCTTACCCGAAAGGCGCCTGGCTGCTGCGCACCCTCGAGGGGCGCGCCGGCCGCGCCGTGTTCGACCCTTTCCTGCGTGGCTGGTTCGACAGGCATGCCTTCCAGAGCGTGACGACCGAGCAGTTCGTGGCCTACCTGCGCAGCAATCTGCTGGCGCAGCACCCCGAGGTGATGAGCGAAGCGGAACTGGGCGAGTGGCTGCACGGCGCCGGCATTCCGGCGGGCGCGCAGCACGCGAAGTCGCAGCGCCTGGTGGCGCTGGATGCGACCACCACCGCCTGGCTGAAGGGCGAGCTGACGACCGCGCAGCTCGACACGAAAGCCTGGACGGCGCTGGAGTGGATGAAGTTCCTGAACGATATCGACAAGGAGGCGGACAAGGCGCGCCTGCAGCAGCTCGACGCGGCTTTCGGCCTGGCGAAAAGCAGCAACGACGAAGTGGCCTTCCGCTTCCACCGCGCCGCCATCCACGCCGGCTACCGCGAAGTGCGTCCGCAGCTGCAAGCCTTCCTGATGCGCGTCGGCCGCCAGAAGTTCGTGGTGCCGCTGTACACGGCGCTGCGCGCGAACCTTGACGACCGCGCCTGGGCCGAGAACCTCTACAAATCTGCGCGCGAGCGCTATCACCCCGAAACGCAAACCAGCGTCGACAAGCTCATAAGGCAGCGTTGACAAACCTACTGCGCGTCGGATCTTTGGCCTGCGATGCTCGCTGTACGCTTGTACAGCTGCGCTTCTCGGCCAAACCTCCTTCCGCTCGCTACGGTTTCTCAACGCTGCGATGCGCTAACAAGATTCAAACGAAGGTCGAACCGACCGAAAGCAAAGGAAATCAAGAGTGCAACACATGAAACGCATTGCAGCCGCGATCCTGATCGCGTTTTCCAGCGCCGGCGCCAACGCTTGGGCCGAGACACCGGCGGCCCCCGCGGCCGAACCGGCCGTCGCATCGAGCTTCGACCTCGAGCAGGACGTCACCCGCGTGATGAAAGCCTTCGACGTGCCGGGCATCGCGATCGCCATCGTCAAGGACGGGCAGGTCGTGGCCGCGCAGGGCTTCGGCGTGCGCAAGCTCGGCGAGCCGGCCAGGGTCGACGGCCAGACCCTGTTCGAGATCGCCTCGAACTCGAAGGCCTTCACGGCAGCGGCCCTGGCGATGCTGGTCGACGAAGGCAAGCTGAAGTGGGACGACCCGGTCGTGAAACACCTGCCGGACTTCCAGATGTACGACGCCTACGTGACGCGCGAGATGACGGTGCGCGACCTGCTGACCCACCGCAGTGGCCTCGGACTCGGTGCCGGCGACCTGCTGTGGTGGCCGACCACGACCTTCACCACCGACGAGATCATCGAGCGCCTCCGCTACATCAAGCCGGCCACGAGTTTCCGCAGCAGCTATGCCTACGACAATCTGCTGTACATCGTGGCGGGCAAGATCATCGCCCAGAAGTCGGGACAATCCTGGGGCGATACCGTGCGCGAGCGCATCCTCAACCCCATCGGCATGACCGGTACCACTACCAGCCTGGCGGAAAACGCTGGCAAGCCAAATGCGTCGAACGCGCACAGCAAGATCAACGACAAAATCGCCGCCGTCAAATCGATGCCGGTGGCGAATGCGGTCGGCGCGGTGGGCATCAACACGAATGCCGAGGACATCGCGCGCTGGATGAAGGTGTTGCTCGATGGCGGCGTGGTGGAAGGCAAGCAGGGCGCGGACGGCAAACCGCTCCGCTTGTGGAGCGAAGCGCAGTCGCGCGAGATGTGGACGGCGCAGACGCCGATGAAGATCAACACGCCGAAGCCGCCGCTGGCTGCGACCAAGCCGAATTTCTATGCCTACGGCCTGGGCTTCCAGCTGCGCGACTACCGTGGCCAGCTGGTGGCCATGCACGGCGGCGCGCTGCAGGGCTTCTATTCGCGCGTGCTGCTGGTGCCGGAATCGAAGCTGGGCATCGCGATCCTCACCAATGCGGAGAGCGGCGGTTCGCTGAGCGCGCTGCAGTATCGCCTGCTCGACCAGTACATGAGCGGATCGACGCCGACCGACTGGATCAAGCTGGTCGCGGATATCGAAGACGAGATGCATGCCAAGGAGCTGGCACGCCTGAAGGGAGAGTCGAAGACCCGTGCGGCGGCATCGAAACCGTCGCTTCCGCTGGCGTCCTACGAAGGCCAGTACCAGGATCCGTGGTACGGCACCGCCACCGTCAAGCGCAATGGCAGCAAGCTGACGATGTCGTTCTCGCGCACGCCGGACCTGACCGGCGAGATGGAGCACTACCAGCACGACACCTTCATCGTGCGCTGGAAGGAGCGTAACTTCAACGCCGACTCGTATGCCACCTTCTCGCTCGACCACGACGGCAGTATCGCGAGCATGAAGATGAAGGCGGTGTCGACCGAGACCGACTTCAGCTACGACTTCCATGATCTGCTGTTCACGCCGGTGAAGGCGAAAGAGAAGCAATAACGAAAACGGGGCCGCTGGCCCCGATTATTGCGAACGCCCTTGATGTAGGGTGGGCGCCCCGTGCCCACGCTGTAGGGTACGCAAAGCGATCGATATTGCCACGGCGCCGGTACAAGGTGACGATGTACCGCGTGGGCACAGGGCGCCCACCCTACGATTCCAACGTTGGCGGTGACCGGAGGCCGTAGGGTGGGCGCCCCGTGCCCACGCGGACCGGCGATTATCGTTTCACGAACTTCAAAGTCATGCGGTCGCTCTCGCCAATGGCAACGTACTTCTCGCGATCCTTGTCCTTGTTCGCCAGCACCGGCGGCAGCGTCCACACGCCTTTTTCGTGATCCGCCTTGTCCTTCGGATTGGCGTTGACTTCCGACTTGGCCGCCAGCTTGAAGCCCGCGCTTTCCGCCATCTTGATCACATAGGCCTCATGCACGTAGCCGCTCGAGGCCTTGTCGTCCTGCTTCATCGAAGCTGGCAGGCGGTGGTCGACCACGCCCAGCACGCCGCCTGGTTTGAGCACCTTGTAGATTTCCTTGAAGGTTTTGGCAACCGCCTCGTCGCCGTTTCCCACCCAGTTGTGCAGGTTGCGGAAGGTGAGGACCATGTCGGCGCTATTGGCCGGGGCGATCTCGTAACGGGTCGGCGGCTCGAACACGGCAGGGACGGCCTTGTCGAACAGCGCCGGGTTGGAGTCGAGCTTCTTCCTGAACGCCGCGCCATAGCGCTTGCCCGGTTCGATCGCCTCGCCCGCGCCGATGTACTTGCCCTTCTCGCGCAGGTAGGGCGCCAGGATCTCGGTGTACCAGCCGCCAGACGGCACCAGCTCGACCACCGTCATGTTCGGCTTGATGCCGAAGAAGGTGAGGGTCTCGTAGGGGTGGCGGTATCCGTCGCGCTTGGCGTTGTCGGCGCGGTGCTCGCCGGCGATGACGGCTTTCAGGGCGTCGTCGGCGTGGGCGACGCCGGTGGCACCGGCGGCGCTCACGGCCAGCAGCGTGGCCAGGATCAGTCGTTTCATGGGGTCTCCGTTGGTTGTCTGGCGCCGACCCGGATGGCCGCCGCCGTTGCGCCTGATGATCGAACAAGCAACTTTGCACGTCAAGCGAAGAAGTGCATGGCCTGTCCGTCCCTTGTCCGCGCGGACAGGCGGACACCCCGCGGACACCCTTGTGCATACCGCCTCCCGCACGTCCTCCAGCGCTGTCACTGCCATGCCACAAGGGGCGTATGTACACATTGCGCTGGTACAAAGATTGCCTATTCAAATACTTGAGTTGCTGCTAATGTTGAGCGGTTTGCCGCGCGCATGGGTCTGGCGGCGACCACGCGTCCTACATATACATATGCGGCACTGCCGGTGTGCGCGCCGCCCCAAGGCAGGTCGAATCAGCAGCTTGAATTCAGGAGACAACATGGAACGTCGTACCTTTCTCAACATCGGCACCGTGGCGTTCGGGTCGATGCTCATCCCGGTGGCCGGACGTGCGATCGCGGCCGAAGAACTGCTGAGCCCGATGGCCGTCGCCGCCAAGAAGGCGCTGGCCGACACCGCGCTCAACGCCGCCACCAAGGCCGGCGCTTCCTACTGCGACGTGCGCATCGGCCGCTACCTGAACCAGTTCGTCACCACGCGCGACCTGAACGTCGAAAACGTCGTCAATACCGAATCGGCCGGCGTCGGCGTGCGCGTGATCTGCAACGGCGCCTATGGCTTTGCCGCCACTTCCGACATGACGCCGGACGGCATCGCCAACGCGGCGCGCCAGGCAGTCGCGATCGCGAAGGCCAACGCCAGGCTGCAGAGCGAACCGATCCAGCTGGCGCCGGTGAAGGGCGTGGGCGAGGTGAGCTGGGCGACGCCGATCAAGAAGGACTGGCGCAGCGTGCCGATCAAGGAAAAGGCCGAACTCCTGATCGCCGCCAACAAGGCCGGCATGGACGGCGGCGCCAACTTCATGCAGTCGATGCTGTTCCAGGTGAACCAGCAGAAGTACTTCGCTTCCACCGACGGTTCCTACATCGACCAGGACCTGCACCGCCTGTGGGCGCCGATCACCGCCACCGCGGTCGACAAGACCAGCGGCAAATTCCGCTCGCGCAGCGGCCTGGCCGCACCGGTCGGCATGGGCTACGAATACCTCGACGCCCGCCCGGAGCACAAGATCAAGGCTGCCGGCGGCGTCGCCACGCTCTACACCAAGTCCTACGACATCGTCGAGGATGCGCGCGCGGCCGGCCGCGACGCCAAGCGCAAGCTGACCGCGAAATCGGTCACCCCGGGCAAGTACGACCTGATGCTCTCGCCGGAGCACCTGTACCTGACGATCCACGAATCGGTCGGCCACCCGACGGAACTGGACCGCGTGCTGGGCTTTGAGGCCAACTACGCCGGCACCAGCTTCGCCACGCTGGACAAATGGCAGTCGAAGAAATTCAAGTACGGCTCGCCGATCGTGAACATCGTCGCCGACAAGACCACGCCGGGTTCCCTGGGCGCGGTCGGCTACGACGACGAAGGCGTCAAGACCAAAGAGTGGAACATCATCAAGGACGGCATCCTGGTGAACTACCAGGCGACGCGCGACCAGGCCCACATCATCGGCGAGAAGGAGTCGCACGGCTGTTCGTATGCGGACTCGTGGAGCAACGTGCAGTTCCAGCGCATGCCGAACGTCTCGCTCGCCGCCGGCAAGAAGAAGCTCACCCCGGACGAGATGGTCAAGGACATCAAGAAGGGCATCTACATCGTCGGCGAAGGCTCGTTCTCGATCGACCAGCAGCGCTACAATTTCCAGTTCGGCGGCACCCTGTTCTACGAGATCAAGGACGGCAAGATCGGCGACATGCTGGAAGACGTGGCCTACCAGGCCAATACCCAGGAATTCTGGAATGCCTGCAGCGCCATCTGCGACGAGCGCGACTGGCGCATGGGCGGTTCCTTCTTCGACGGCAAAGGCCAGCCGCCGCAGATCAGCATTGTCTCGCACGGCTCCTCGACCTCGCGCTTCAACGGCATCAACGTGATCAATACCGCTCGCAAGATCGGTTAAGGCAGGGAACGCACATGAGCATCTTGACCCAGGAACAAACCAAGCGCATCACCGACCGCGTGCTGTCGCTCTCAAAAGCCGACGAATGCATCGTGGGCATCGGCGGCGAACGCGCCGGTAACATCCGCTTCGCCCGCAACGCCGTCTCGACCGCCGGCCTGACCGACGACACGACACTCACCGTGCGCGTCGCCTTCGGCAAGCGCCAGGGAACGGCCAGCATCAACGAGTTCGACGACAAGTCGCTGGAAAAGGCCGTGCGCCGCGCCGAGGACCTGGCACGCCTGGCACCGGAAAACCCGGAGTTCATGCCGGCCGTCTCGAAGCAGGCGTACAAGGCCTCGAACACCTTCGTGCAGAAGACCGCCGACATCGACCCGGAAATCCGCGCACAGGCCGCCGCCTACGCCATCGAGGCCTGCCGCAAGAAGGGCCTGGTCAGCGCTGGCTTCCTGAGCGATTCGACCTCGTTCCAGACCATCGCCAACTCGAACGGCGTGTTCGGCCACCAGGCCGCCACCTCGCTCGACTTTACCTGCACGATTCGCACCGCGGACGGCCGTGGTTCGGGCTGGGTGCGCCGCTCGGCGCGCGACCTGGCGCGCTTCGATCCGCGCGAAGCGGCCGATGTCGCCATCGAAAAGGCGCTGCGTTCGGTCGATGCGAAAGCGCTGGAACCGGGCCGCTACACCGTGATCCTGGAGCCGGCCGCCACCAGCGACCTGCTGGCCTTCATGATGAACGGTTTTGACGCGCGCCGCGCGGACGAGGGCCGCAGCTTCCTCACCAAGACGGGTGGCCTGAACCGCGTCGGCGACAAGCTGTTCGACCAGCAAGTGAACATCTGGTCCGACCCCTGGGATCCGCTGGTGCCGGTGCTGCCCTGGGACCAGAACATGCTGCCGCGCGAGCGCCAGAGCTGGGTCAAGGATGGCCGCGTGGCCGACCTCGAATACTCGCAGTTCTGGGCCAAGCAGAAGGGCAAGCGCGCGGTAGGCAGCGCCGGTAACTTCATCATGGCCGGTTCCGACAAGAGCATCGAGGAGCTGGTGGCCAATACCAGGAAGGGCGTGCTCGTCACCCGCACCTGGTACATCCGCATGGTCGACCCGCAATCGGTGGCGCTCACGGGCCTGACCCGCGACGGCACCTTCTACGTCGAAAACGGCAAGATCAAGTACCCGGTGAAGAACTTCCGCTTCAACGAAAGCCCGGTCTCGATGCTCAACAACATCGAGGAACTCGGCAAGCCGACGGTGCTCGGTGGCGACGAAGGCCCGAACCCGATGGTCGTACCGGCGATGAAGGTACGGGATTTCAATTTCACGTCGCTGTCGGACGCGGTGTAAGCAAAGGGCGCGGCCGGTGAACGGTCGCGCATCGTAGGGTGGGCTCTTGAGCCCACGCGTTCAACGCACGCATGCGTTCTCGAGCACGTTTCGGAACGGCAGCTGCCGGTTGGACGCGTGGGCGGGGAACCCGCCCACCCTACGAAAAACAAAGTAACGTAGGGTGGGCACTCCGTGCCCACGCGGTGCAACGCTTCCTCATCGAGATGCATTTCGACCCGCGTACGCCGCACCGCGTGGGCAGAGCCCACCCTACGAAAAACGTGGCCGCGCAGGCCACGACACGGAGACACAATGGAACGACGCAGCTTCCTCAAAATCGGTGCCGGCACGGCCGGCGCCATGCTCATTCCGGTATTCGGCAACGCCATCGCGGCCGAAGACCTCTTGAACCCCATGGCGGTCAGCTTCAAGAAGGCATTGGCCGACGCCGCCCTGAACGCGGCCACCAAGGCCGGCGCCTCCTATTGCGACGTGCGCATCGGCCGCTACCTGAACCAGTTCATCACGACGCGCGACCTGAACGTCGAGAACATCACGAATACCGAGTCGACCGGCGTCGGTATCCGCGTCATCGCCGGCGCCTACGGTTTCGCCGCGACGAACACGATGAACCCGGACGCCGTGGCCGCTGCCGCGCGCCAGGCCGTGGCAATCGCGAAAGCCAACGCCAGATTGCAGACCGAACCCGTGCAGCTGGCACCGGTGAAAGGCGTGGGCGAAGTCGCCTGGGCCACGCCTTTCAAAAAGGACTGGCGCGCGGTACCGGTCAAGGAAAAGGCGGACATGCTGGTCGCCGCGAACAAGGCCGGCCTGGAAGCGGGCGCCAGCTTCATGACGGCGAACCTCTTCCAGATCAACCAGCAGAAGTATTTCGCCTCGACTGACGGTTCCTACATCGACCAGGACATCCACCGCCTGTGGGCGCCGATCAACGCCACCGCTGTCGACAAGGCGACGGGTAAATTCCGTTCGCGCGGGGGCCTGGGCAGCCCGGTCAGCATGGGCTACGAGTACTTCGACCTGGCCGGCGGCGGCAAGGTGCAGGCTGCCGGCGGCGTCACCACGCTCTACACCAAGTCCTACGACATCGTCGAAGACGCACGCCTGGCGGGCAAGCAGGCACGCGAAAAGCTGAGTGCGAAATCGGTCGAGCCGGGCAAGTACGACCTGGTGCTGGCGCCCGAACACCTGTTCCTGACCATTCACGAAGCCGTCGGCCACCCGACGGAGCTGGACCGCGTGCTCGGCTATGAAGCCAACTACGCGGGCACCAGTTTCGCCACGCTCGATAAATGGCAGAGCAAGAAATTCAAGTTCGGTTCCGAGCGCGTGAATTTTGTAGCCGACCGCACCACCCCGGCTTCGCTCGGCCTGATCGGCTACGACGACGAAGGCGTGCGCGCGAAAGAGTGGGACATCATCAAGGACGGCGTGCTGGTGAACTACCAGGCGACGCGCGACCAGGCCCACATCATCGGGGAGAAGGAATCGCATGGCTGTTCGTATGCGGATTCGTGGAGCAGCGTGCAGTTCCAGCGCATGCCGAACGTGTCGCTGGCCGCCGGCAAGGCGCGCATGACACCCGACGAGATGGTCAAAGACGTCAAAAAGGGCATCTACATCATCGGCCGCGGTTCCTACTCCATCGACCAGCAGCGCTACAACTTCCAGTTCGGCGGCACGCTGTTCTACGAAATCAAAAACGGCAAGATCACCAACCCGCTCGAAGACGTCGCCTACCAGTCGAACACCCAGGAATTCTGGAATGCCTGCAGCGCGATCTGCGACGAACGCGACTGGCGCATGGGCGGCTCCTTCTTCGACGGCAAGGGCCAGCCGAGCCAGGTCAGCGCCGTGTCGCACGGCTCGAGCACGACGCGCTTCAACGGCATCAACGTCATCAACACTGCACGCAAGATCGGTTAAGGAGAAAACGATGAAACAGCTGAACCAGGAAGAAGCAAAACGCATCTGCGACCGTGTCATCGGTTTTTCGAAAGCCGACGAGTGCAGCGTCGACATCAGCGGCAGGCGCGAAGGCAATGTGCGCTTTGCGCGCAACGGCATCTCGACGGCGGGCCTGAACGAGAACATGGTCCTGACCGTGCAGGTCGCCTTCGGCAAGAAATCGGGCATCGCCCAGATTAACGAGTTCGACGACAAGTCGCTGGAGAAAGCCGTACGCCGCGCCGAGGAGCTGGCGCGCCTGGCGCCGGAAAATCCGGAATTCATGCCGGCCGTCGGCAAGCAGGAGTACAAGGCCACGCCGACCTTCGTGCGTGCCACCGCCGCCATCGATCCGGAATACCGGGCCCAGGTCGCAGCCTACAGCATCGAGGCGGCGAAGAAGGCGAAGCTGGTCTCGGCCGGCTTCTTCAACGACAGCACGCGCTTCAATGCGGTGGCCAATTCGAACGGCCTGTTCGGCTTCCAGGAAGCGACGGGACTGGACTATACCTGCACCGTGCGCACCGAGGATGGCCGCGGCTCGGGCTGGGTCACGCGCTCGGCAACCGATGCGAACCGGTTCGATGCGCGCGAGGCCGTCAACGTCGCCATCGAAAAGGCGCTGCGTTCGGTCGACGCGAAAGCGCTCGAGCCGGGCCGCTACACGGTGATCCTGGAACCGGCGGCCACGTCCGAAGTGCTGGGCAATATGTTCGCTGCGTTCGACGCGCGCGACGCCGACGAGGGCCGCAGCTTCCTCACCAAGGCGGGCGGCAAGAACCGCCTTGGCGACAAGCTGTTCGACGAGCAGATCAACGTCTGGGCCGATCCGTGGAATACGGATGCGCCGGTGCTGCCATGGGATGGCAACTCGGGCCTGGCGCGCCAGCGTACCGACATCATCAAGAACGGCCGCATCGCTTCGCTCCAGTATTCGCGCTACTGGGCGCAGAAGCAGGGCAAGCTGGCGACGGCCAGCCACGGCAACATGATCATGGCAGGCGGGTCGAAGTCGCTGGAAGAATTGATCGCTTCGACCAAGAAAGGCGTGGTCGTCACCCGCACCTGGTATATCCGCATGGTCGATCCGCAGTCGCTGCTGCTGACGGGCCTGACCCGCGACGGCACCTTCTATGTCGAGAACGGCAAGATCAAGTACCCGATCAAGAACTTCCGCTTCAACGAAAGCCCGGTCACCATCCTCAACAACGTCGACGAACTCGGCAGGCCCGAGGTGATCAGCGGCGACGAGGTACCGTACCAGATGGTGCTGCCGCCGATGAAGGTCCGCGATTTCAACTTCACCTCGCTGTCCGACGCGGTGTAAATGTCCGCATCAATGTAAGCTGTCACGATGGCCCGTTACGATTTTTACTTCACCCGGCTGCTGTACGAGTCGGGTGACTGGGATGTGGACATCCGCATGCCCAGCAATGTGCTCAATTCGCTGGTCGAGTACACGACCCTGAAGGTCGATCCGGCCGAGCGCATGGTGCAGCTGGCCGACCCGAAGGTGTTCGAAGCGCCGTTCTGCTACCTGGCCGGTCACAAGCTGGTGCAGTTCACGCCCGCCGAGCGCAAGAACTTCGAGCGCTACGTGAAGGGCGGCGGCTTCGTGTTCGTGGACGACTGCAACCACGACATCGACGGCCTGTTCGCCAAGAGTTTCGAAGCCGAGATGGCGAAGATCTTCGGCGCCTCGGCCCTGAAGAAGATCCCGAACAACCACCCGGTGTATTCGAGCTTCTTCAAGTTCGACGGGCCGCCGAACACCTCGGTGGAACTGAACGGCTGGGGCGACGACCTGGTACACGAATACCTGCGGGCGATCGAGATAGGCGGGCGCGTGCGCGTGCTGTACTCGAACAAGGATTACGGCTGCGAGTGGGACTACGACTTCCGGAACAAGCGCTTCCTGGCGGTCGACAATACCCGCTTCGCGGTGAACATCATTCAATATGCGTTGGGAGCGTAGTTGTGGCGGAACAGGCTGAAGGCAAGCACGGCAAGGTGGAGTGGAGCGAGTCGGAAGTGGCCGACCTGGTGGACAAGACGGCGGCACTGAAACGCAGCATGGGGCGCGTCATCATCGGCCAGGAAAACGTGGTCGAGCTGTTGATCACCTGCCTGCTGGCGGGCGGCCACGCGCTGGTCGAGGGCGTGCCGGGACTCGGTAAAACGCTGCTGGTGAAATCGCTGGCGCAGGCGACCGACATGCAGTTCCGCCGGGTGCAGTTCACGCCCGACCTGATGCCCTCCGATATCGTCGGCACCGAGATCCTGGAAGAGGATGCCAGCACGCGCCAGCGCTCCTTCCGCTTCCAGCCGGGCCCCGTGTTCACGCAGGTGCTGCTGGCCGACGAGATCAACCGCGCGCCGCCGAAAACCCAGTCGGCCCTGCTGGAGGCGATGCAGGAGCGTTCGGTGACCTTCGCCGGGCAGACCCACATGCTGCCGCGTCCCTTCTTCGTGCTGGCGACCCAGAACCCGATCGAGCAAAGCGGCACTTATCCGCTGCCGGAAGCCCAGCTCGACCGCTTCCTGCTGCGCATCGACGTCGGCTACCCGACCGAGGACGAGGAAGTCGCCATGGTCGCGATGACCACCCAGGCCGGCCTCCAGGATGCCGAGCCGGCGATGGACCTGGAGAGCCTGCTGCGCCTGCAAGCCCTGGTGCGCGACATCGAAATCGGCGCGCACCGGTGCGCCATGCCACGCGCCTGGTGCGGGCGACGCGGCCGCACGAGACCACGGTCTCCGCCGTGAAAAAGCACGTCGGCTGGGGCGCTGGTCCGCGCGCCGGCCAGGCGCTGGTGCTGGCCTCGAAAGCGCGCGCCCTGATGGGGGGGCGCCTGGCGGTCACGCGCGAAGACGTCCAGGCGATGCTGCTGCCGGTGCTGGCGCACCGCGTGCTGCGCAATTTCGAGGCCGAGGCCGACGGCGTGGCGATGGCCGACATCCTGCAGGCGCTGCAGAGCGAGATCAAGGTCGGCTAGGGTATTGGCAACGGCACCGGAATGGCATTGGTAACCTCAAAGCTGATCGCGCACACGACGAACCTGGAACTCGTGATCCGCCATGTGCTGACCGGACTCGGGCAGGGCATCCACGCCGGGCGCGAACGCGGTGCCGGCGTCGAGTTCTCCGAGTACCGGGCGTATGCGCCGGGGGACGAGTGGCGCCGCGTCGACTGGAAGCTGCTGGCGCGCGCCGACCGCTATTATGTGCGCGAGGCCGAGCGCGACAGCCACGTCGCGGTCTGGCTGCTGCTCGATGCCAGCGCCTCGATGGCGGAACCCAGCCGCTCCATCCCCAGCTTGGACAAGCTGGCCTATGCGCGCACCCTCCTCGCCTGCGTGGCCGCGATCGCGCAGCGCCAGGGGCGATGCCTTCGGCCTGGCCGTGCTGGGGAACGGCCGCGTTCACTTCCTGCCGGCCGCGCGCGGACCGCGCCAGCTGCAAAGGGTGCTGGCACAGCTGGCGCGCACCCAGGCCGAAGGCGCCTTGCCCGATGCCGCGGCCCTGCGCTCCGGGTTGCGCTTTGCCGGCGCGCCTGCATTGGTATTTGCCGCCAGCGATTTCCTCGACTGGCCTTCGTCCCTGTCGGACGTCCTGGTGCGACTGCGCCATATGCGCCACGACGTGCGCGTGGCTTGCCTGCAGACCGAGGCCGAATGCACGGGCGGTTTCGACAGCGGTCCGGCCTACCGCGACCCGGAAGGGCAGGCTGGCGTGTTCCGCTTCGGCAGCGACCTGCGCGAAGGCTACCTGCGGGAGCGCGAAGCGCATTTCGCCGCGGTTAGCGCCGCCTGCCGCGCCAACGACATCCCGAAAGTCGACGCCCGCATCGAGCAGGCGCCGGGCGAAGTACTGCGCCAGTGGCTCAAGCCAAGGGGGCGCCGATGAACAGCCTGTGGTGGTTCGCCTTGCCGATCCTGCTGCTGCCGATCTGGTGGCACCGCAAGAAGCGCATCCAGGTGCGGGCCGAGCCGCTTGCCAGCGCACGCTTCCTGCCGCGGAGCGAACCGCGCCAACGGCGCGTGGCGCTGGCAGGAGGTGATCCTGCTGCTGGTGCGCTGCCTGCTGCTGGCCTGCCTGATCGCCTGGCTGGCCGATCCGGTCTTTCCCCGGCGCGGCGATACGGTTCTCGTGGCCGAGGGAACGGATGCGGGCTGGGTCGAACGCCAGCTGCAGGATCCACCTTTCAAGGAAGCGGCGCGCCTGGTGCTGCCGGCGCCGGACGCACTGGCGTGGCTACGCGCGCACGAGCGCGAGTTCAAGCCCGAGGCGCGCCTGCTGGTGCTGGGCGATATTCCGATGCCGGCGACCAGGCCCCAGTTCCGGCACCCGCTCACGCTGCGCACGTTGGCGAAGGCGCAGCCGCCCGTGGAAGCGCGCGTCGCCATTGTCAGCGGGCGTGCGCAGGCATGGCGCCGCATGTTCGCCGCGCTCGACGGCCCGATGCGCGTCATCGTCGAGCCGGCGCCGGGCTTGAGGACGGAGCTGATCGTCTGGGACATGCCTGACGCGCCGCCGCCGGCGCTGCGGGCACCTTGTGGTGGGCCGCGGACCCCGGCGGCTTTACCGAACTGGCGCAAGCGAAATCCGTGGGCAGCATCCGCTATGCCGAGGGCGCGCGCGGCCGCGTCTGGACATCGAAGGACTGGCCGCCGGCCGACCCGGCGGCGGCGCGCGCGCTGCTCGAGACCTGGCGCAGCCTGCAATACCCGCCCCAGCCCTACACCGCGCCGCCGCTGGCGTTCGCGCCGTCGGCAGCATCGGCGTTCGAGCACGCCAGCGGCGCCTTGCGCGCCATCCTGATGTCGGCCTTGATCGCCCTGTTCATTCTCGAGAGGATCCTGACCCATGCAAGGCGACGCTGACATCGCGCGGCGCCTGTGGCGCGCCGCCCTGTTGCGCCGGGCTCCCCTGTGGGTGCTGGGCGCCTTGCCCTGGCTGACCCTGCGTTTGCTGCCGGGCCTCCTGGCCTGGGCCGCCTGGTGCATGTGGGATGCGGCGCGCCTGCGCCAGCGCGTCGCCTACGGCTGGACCGGCTGGCTGGACGCGGCTGTCCCTGAACTGGAAGACAGCAGCGCGCTGCTGGCGGAAGCGCAGACCCCGCTGGCGCGGCTGCAGCGCGCGCGCCTGCTGGCCCGCGTCGATGCCTGCCTGGATGCGCGCACCGTGCGCGCCATCGTGCGCGGCCGCGTGGACATGGGGCTGTCCTGGCTGGCGCCCTGGCTTGCCTTTGCCTGCCTGGTCTGGTTCATCGGCCAGAAACCGGTAGCGGCGCTGCCTGCGGCGCCGGCGCCCGTGGCGCAGCCGGGCAAGGCGGCCCTTGTGCCGCAACTGGTGCTGACTGCCACGCCGCCCGCCTACACGGGCGCGGCGCCCAGCAGCGGCGCGCCGCGCAAGCTCGACCTGCCCGAGGGCAGCAGGGTAGCGTGGTGCCTGAAGAACCCTGAAGCGGGCAGCACGGTCGTGGAGCTGAGCGACGGCCGCAGCCTGGCGGTGGGCGGCAAGTGCGCTTCGCTGGTGGTCAATGAGTCGCTGTTCTGGCGCTGGCGCGGCGCACGCTACCTGCTGCGCGTGACGCCGGATGCGGCGCCGCTTATCACGATCAGCCAGCCGACCCAGATGATCCAGGAATTGAAACCCGACGCGTCCGGCGTGACGATGGCGCTGACCGTGCGCGACGATTACGCGGTGAGCCGCGCCACGCTGCACCTGACGCTGGCACGCGGCAGCGGCGAAAACATCAAGTTCACCGACCGCGAAATGCCGTTGCCGGCGTCGAAGGACCCGAAATTGCGCAACTGGGCCAAGCGCTGGGCGCTGCCTGAATTGGGCATGGAACCGGGCGACGAGCTGTATTTCTTCGTGCGCGCCCAGGACAACGCCGCCAGGCCGCACCTGGTGCAGTCGCCCACCTACACGCTGCGCCTGCCCGCGCCCGAACAGGAAGAGAGCGAGGAAACCTCGGCCATGCCGGTGCTGGTGAAACCGCAAAGCCTGCGCAGCCAGCGCCAGATCATCATCGACACCGAGCAGCTGATCGCGGACATGAAGTCCTCGCGTATGGGGCTTGGCGCCGTGCGCGAACGCAGCGAGGCGATTGCTGCCGACCAGGCGCAGCTGCGTCGCCGTTATGGCCAGTTCCTGGGCGAGGAGTCGACCCTGTTCGCCGGCGAAGAGCACGACGACCACGAGGAGCCGAAACAGTCGGGCGGCCAGGTCGACGTGCTGCACGATTTCGGCCATGCCCACGACGAAGCCGAAAACGCCACGCTCTACGACGAGGGCACGAAGAAGGTGTTGCGCCGCGCGCTGGTGGCGATGTGGGACGCCGAGAAGGCGCTGCGCGCCATCACGCCGAGGACCGCGCTGGCGCCGGAATACAAGGCACTCGCCGCCATCAAGGAATTGCAGCAGGCCGACCGCATCTACCTGCACAAGACCGCCTTCGTGCCGCCGCCGATCAAGGAAGAGATCCGCATGACGGGCGACGTGGTCGGCACCGCCAGCTATGAACGCACGCAGGGGAGGCGAACGAAGCGGTGCCCGCGGCGCTGCGCGAGCTGGTGCAGGCGCTCTCTGGCGAGGGCCCTTGCCGGCCCTGTGGACGCGCACGGCCCACGACTGGGTACGCGAGCGCCTGCGTGAGGACGAGCAGCGCCTGGCCGCCCAGCGCGCGATCCGGGACGTGGCCGACGGCTGTGCCGCATGCCGGCCGGCCCTGCGCGCCTGGCTGCGCGCCGGCATCGACAAGGCGCCGGTGCTGCTGCAGGCGCGCCCGGTCGCCGTCACGCCGTTCACGCGCGCCTGGCAAGAAGGAGGAGCGCAATGATGGATGCCATGACGATCGCGCTCTTGCTGGACCGGCCTGGCCAGCGTGGTTTTCTACCTCTGGCGCAGGAAGATCGTCGATGCGCTGCTGGCGGCAGTCGCCACTGCCGCGCTGGCGCTGCTGGCCCATGGCTGGCCGCTGCCGGGGGGGGTGGAGCCACGCTGGCGCTCGATCCGGCGCGCCCCCCGGTCTCGCTGCAGGGCGTGCGTGCGCTGCAGCTGACAGGCGACGGCTTGCGCGAAGCGCAATGGCGCGACCTGCCCGCGCGTCCGCTCGCCTGGACGGCACCTGGCTCGCCCACGCTGCGCCTGGACTTCCCGCGCCGCCTGCCGCTCGGACGCATGTTCGCGCTGACGCTCGAGCGCGACGACAAGACCCGGGCGCGCCTGCAACTGCTGGATGAAAACGGCCGCCTGCTGTCCGAGACGCGTGGAACAGGCACGTTGACCCTGGCCTGGCTACCGCCGCTGGCCGAAACCCTGCTGCTGCAGGCACGCCTGCTGGACGAAGCCGGCAAGCTGCTGGCCCGGGACCGATACCGGTCGAGGTGGTCGAATCGCCGCCGCTGCGGGTGCGCGGCCGTTTCAGCGCGCCTTCGTTCGACCTGCGTGTGCTGAACGACCTGTTCGCCAACAGCCGCGCCCCGGTGGACTGGCAGGTGGCGCTCGGCAAGACCGTCACGCGCAGCGAGCGTGCGCGCGACAGGATCGCCACGCCGGACCTGCTGGTGATCGATGCCGCCTGGTTCGAGCGTGCGCCGGCGGCCAGCCGCAACGCGCTGCTCGAACAGGTCAAGGACGGCGGCGCCCTGCTGGTGCTGGGCGGCAGCGCCAACGATGCCGCCGTGTGGGCGCGCACGCTGGACCTGCGCCTGCAGGCGCAACCCGCCGACAAGCTGCTGCACACGCCCTTGACGCTGGCGGCGGCGCCACTCAATCCGGCGACGCGCCAGGCCGGGGCCTGGCTGGGATCGGATACCGGCCTCTGGTCGCGCGGCTGGGGGAAGGGCCGCATCGGCTGGCTGGGGGCAAGCGACTGGCACCGCCACGCGATCAGCGAACCGCAGGCGCTGGCCTTGTGGTGGCAGGACGTGCTCGATGCCTTGCAGCTGAAACGGACCGAAGCGGTCGAGTGGCTGGCGCCGGCCGAGATGCCGCTGCCGGGCCAACGCACGGAACTCTGCGCGCGCGGCGTGCGCGGCATGGCGGTCTTCCCGCAGCTGGGCCAGACGCTGGCCTGGCAGCGCCGGCTTGACCATGTCGACGCATCCTGCGTGGCGGTATGGCCGGCCGGACCGGGCTGGCTGCAGGTGACGACCGTCGAGAGCGCCGGCGCGCAGCCTGTGACTGGACAGGTGTATGTGCATGCACCGGGCGACTGGCCGCAGTGGCAGGCGGCCGAACGGCGCGCGGCCACCGCACGCTATGCGGCCCGGGCACCGGTGCCGTTCACCCCAAGCGAGCGCCGGGCTGCCGGCTGGCCTTTCGCCGTGCTGTTCGCGCTGGCCATGCTGGCGCTCTGGTGGCGCGAACGGCGCTGACACCATCCGTGTGCGCCCAATGAAAAACACCCTGCAGGCTTGCGCGCCGCAGGGTGTTTTTCATTAGGCAGGCAGCCCACGAACGGGCTGCCCGGACGGCGCGTTTAACCGCGCTGTGCGCGGCGGCGCATGCCGGCGACGCCCAGCAGGGCGATGCCGAACAGGGCCACCGATGCCGGTTCCGGCACTTCCTTGTAGTCCAGGCTGACCGAGGCGTTTACCAGGTTCAGGTCACCCTTGATGTTCAGGCCAAAGCCCAGCGCCCTGTCGCGCAGCAGCGATGCCAGCGCGGCCTCGTTGCCCAGCAGCGAACCGTTCAGCGTGAAGCCGCCGGTGAAGTCGGTGGTCGTGGTGTTGATGACGGTGTTCGTCACGCTGTACTGGTAGTGCGCCTTGCACGACGAGTTGCCTGGCGATGGGACGCAGCTCTGGCCGTTGTTCTTGGCGTACTTGGTCACACCCTGTACTTCCTTGCCGGACACGACTGTGCGATTCAGCGAGGCGTCCGAAGCTTCGGTCGAGCCGGAGAAGAGGTCGGACCCGAACAGCAGGGCTGCCGATTCCTGTTCGCCGGTGCGCAGCACCGACTTGGTGACGGTCGTGGTGGTCAGGGTACGGGTGTCGCCGCCGCTGCCGGCAATGCTCGTGGTCGTCGTGTTCGAGCTCGAACGGGAAACGCCGTCCACCGAAGCGAACGAGTCGGTCGCGTCGTCCGCGAACGTGAACGTGAAATTCAGGCCGTTGACGATGAAGTTCTTCGGCAGGAACGAGGCGTCGAAGCTGCCCTTGTAGTCGCCAGCTTTCAGGTAGCCCGGGGTCAGGCTGGCGTCGAGGGTAACGACATTCGCGCTGGCCTGGGCGGCGGCGCCGAACAGGGAAGCGGCGATGGCGGCCTTGATTGCGTTTTGAATGAACATACTGTTTTCTCTTTCAGGGAGGTAGTGCTTGTAGAGGCAGTGGGTGTCCCCACCAAGCAACGATATTTTCCAATTGCAAAATTCAAACAAACAAACTTTACAATGTGGAATTGCTTGTTATCTATAAGCAACTTCTATGCCAGAAATTAATACAGTTTGATATCAATCACTTAGAAATTTGATTAATTCGAGGTGTAAGATTTTTCGACAAATAGCAACCAACAATTGCGGAAAAAGCGGAGGATGCGCGATCGGGCTGGTAGCGTGCCGGGGGCGGCAGGGCTAGACAGCGTGCAGCTGCGGCTGCTGCCCGGGCACGACCGCCAGCGCGACCCGGCCCGCGCGCCAGGCCTGCTCCAGGTCCTGTTCGATCTCGGCCAGGCCCGCCTCTCCCGCGTCCTCGACGCGGCTGATGCCATACGCACGGTTGCGGCCATGGCCCTTGGCCAGGTACAGCGCCATGTCGACGATGTTGACGACGCGTTCCCACGAGACGTCGGTGCCCGGCAGCAGCGGGAAAGGTGCGAAGCCGATCGAGACCTGCACCGACACCTGCGCGCCGCCATGTTCGATCGTCCTGGTCGGGATCCCTGTGAGCAGGCGCCGCGCGACTTCGTCCAGCCGGGCGCGCGGGACGGACGGCAGGAAGGCCGGGAATTCCTCGCCGCCCCAGCGCACGATCATGTCGGTCTCGCGCAGGATGTCGCGCAAGGCGGCGGCGATCTCGCGCAGCACGGCGTCGCCGCCGGCATGGCCATGCTTGTCGTTGATGCTCTTGAAGTGGTCGACGTCGAGCAGGAAGATCGCGCCCACCGTGTCGCCGCCGGCGCCATGCTGCGTGCTGTCGTGGCAGGTGCGCATGAATTCCTGGAAGTGGCGGCGGTTGAACAGTCCCGTCAAGGGGTCGCGCGCACCCTGTTCGCTGAGCTCCTGGTTCCTGATCTGCAGCTGGGCATTCGCCTTGCGCACCTTGCGGTACAGGGTGCCGACGACGATGGCGCCGAGCGCCAGCACCAGCGCCAGCAGCCACCAGACGCGCTGTTGCAGGCGGCGGTTGTCGATCTCGATCGACTTCACCTGGTTTTCCCGGCTCAGCAGTTCGATCTGGCGCTGCTTCTTGTCCGTCTCGTAGCGCTCCTGCAGCTCGGCCATGGCTTTCTGGCGACGCTGCTCGAACAGTTCGTTCAAGAGCGCGCGTTCTCGCTGGTAAGCCACGACCGCCGCATCCTGGTCGCCGGCACGCGCCAGCGCATCGGCATATTCGCCCAGGGCCATTTGCAGGTCGGGCTTGTTGCCCGACTTCTCGAACCAGGCAAGGCCCGCCTGCACCGACTTCCTGCCCTCCGCCATGCGTCCCATCGCCAGGTAGGCCTGGCCGATATTGATGCGTGCGGTGGCGGCCAGGGCCTGGTCGTTGAGCAGGCGCGCCTGTTCGAGCGCCTGCCGCGCATACGACAGGGCGTTGGGGAAGTCGCGCAGCTTCAGGTAGCAATCGGCCAGGTTGACGAGGGAAATGCCGATCATCGGCCCGGCGTCGAGCTTGCGCTGCAGGGCCAGCGCCGACAGCTCGGCCTGCAGGGCGCGCTCGATCTGGTTCGAATCCATCGCCAGCGCATATTCGGTGCTTTTCAGGAGTGCCAGCCGGCCCTCCGAATGGATCTGGCGCGCCGCGCGCATGGCCTCGTCGAGCAGCTCGAAGCCCTTGCCGTACTCGCGCATGCGGTCGTGCAAAATCGCCAGCGAACGCAGCGAAATCACGATCAGCAGCGGGTCCCCGCTCTCGCGCGCCAGCGTGGCCGAGGCCTGCAGCTTGCCGAGGGCGACGGGGAAGTTGCCATCCTCGACGAAGGATTCGCCCGACGAGATCAGGGTGAGGACGCGCAGGCGCACGTCCTCGCTGGTGCTCGCCAGCTTCTCCGCCTGCCATACCAGCGCGTGCGACACGGTGGTTTGCCCCAGGCTGAACAGGGAATAGGCTTTGGAGAGCGTGGCGCGGGCGATGATGTCGTTGTCGCCGGTGCGGCGGCCGATGGCAAGGGCCTGGTCGCACAGGACGAGGGGCCTCGGCATGCCTGCCCATGCCATGCAGCGCGTCGCTCGAGGCAACCGGGAATTCCGCCTGCTCGGCGGGCGTGCCGCGCCTGGCCTCGGCTTCCAGCTGCGCAAGCAGGGGGGGGCGCGCTGCGGCGTGATGCGGGCCACTTCCTCGATCTCGACGAAACGCGCGTGCAGCGGCTTGCCGGCGGCGACGGCGCTGCCGGCCGCCAGCGAAAAAGCCGCCAGCGCAGCAAGGCTGCGCCAGTTCGTGCGAAATGGGGGAAACGACATAGATCCTCAGGGACTGCGACAAGTCCCCGAGCGGGGCACCGCCCCAGATTATAGACTTGGTTACCCTGGGGAAATGAGCGTTTTTTGCCGAATTTGACGGAAAAGCCACACACTTCCCCAGCTTGTCAAGGAGCCATCAGAACGCGTACTCCGCGCGCACGTACATCGTGCGTCCATTCACGCCGAACGGGCAGGTCTCCCAGCAGTGGGTGAAACCCATTTGCGGGAAGGGTGCCGCGCCGGTCGGGTCCCAGCGTGTCGGATAGGTGTCGAACAGGTTGTTCACCCCGACGGCCAGGCTCAGGCTGCGGGTGAGCGCATGGCGCAGCGCCAGGTCGACCAGCCATTTCGCTTCCCAGGTCTGCACATACGGTGCGGTAAAACCCTGGCCCTGGACTTCGCCGTAGTAGTTCGCGCGCAGGTTGGCGTTCCAGGCGCCGCGCGTGTAGTCGGCCGCCAGTACGTGGTGGCGGCGCGGCTGGCCGCGTTCGAGGAGCAGCACCTGGGCGTCGTCGAACAGCTGCTCGCCGCTCAGGACCCATGACTGCGAATGGCGTGCCTTGACCCTGGTACGGTTGAAACCGAGCTGGCCGGAGAGCACCAGGGTGCCGTCGGCGACGTCGCGCACCCGATGCTCGGCCACGATGTCGAGGCCGCGCGTCCTTGTATCGACCGCATTCGTGAAGAACTGCGCCTGGCCGACGCGCAAGGGGTCGAGGATGGCCTTGATCGGACAGGCCGTGCGGCTGGCGCAGGCACCGCGCTCCGGCGCGATCGTGCTGGAGAAGACGATGCGGTCGTCGATGTCGGTGCGGTAAAGGTCCGCCGTCAGCGAAAAGTTCGAGACGGGACGCAGCACCATGCCGATGCTGGCGCTGCGCGAGGTCTCGTCCTTGAGCGGCGCAATACCGAAGGCCCGGGTGACGGCGCTGCCTTCGCGCGCGGTCAGGGTCTCGGTCAGCACGCCTGCAGTGTTCAGATTTGTCGATACCGAGCTGTAGAACTTCTGCTGTACCGACGGTGCCCGGAAGCCGGTGGAGGTGCTCGCGCGCAGGCCGAAGCCGCGGGTCGGGTCGAAGCGGGCGATCAGCTTGCCGGTGGTGGTATTGCCGAAGTCGGAATAGCGCTCGCGGCGGATGGCCGAACCGAGCGTCAGCTGCTCGCTCCATTTGTGTTCGGCGTCGATGTAGAAGGCGGTGTTGTGGCGGCCCGCGTAGACCTGGGTGGCCGGCGTGTAGCCGGGGAAGCCCTGGATGCCGGCTTGCGCGATGCCGCCATGCTGGTCGCGGATGACGAGGGCCGGGTTGTTGGTCCGCCCGTACTGGTAAGAGACCGGTTCGCCCGCTTCGATGCGGTAGCTGTCGCGCCGGTATTCAAAACCGGTGGCCACGAAAATCGGCTGGCCGAGGAAGTGCAGCTGCCCCTTGGCGTCGAGGTTGAAGGTCGACTGCTGGAAGCCCAGCGTGCCGGTATAGGCCTCGCGCGGCGACTCGCCGTAGATGCCGCAGGGGCACTTCTGCTCGTACCAGTAGCTGACGTTGATCGAATCGCGTTCGTGGAACACCAGTTCGCTGCGGCCGTGGTTGAAGCTGGCATCGACATTCCAGCTGCCGCCGAGGCTTCCCCGGTAACCGAAGGCCAGCGAGGCGTCGCGCACTTCGGTGTGGATGGCCGGCAGGTAGCCGTTCGGGTACACCGCCGGCACATTGCGTGCGTCCTCGCGCGGGCGGAAGAAGCCGGCCCCTTCGCCGGTACGCTTCGAGACGCCGCCGAACAGGTACAGCTCGCCGCCGCGGCCGACCGGCAGCATCGCGTTCGTCCACAGGTAGGCATCCCTGGCCAGGCTGTCGCCGATGCGCTGGGTCACGCGCGGCGGATCGACGCGCAGCGTGTCGACGCCGGCGCGGTTGGTCTCGCCGCGGCGCCGGCCCTCGAGCGCCAGCGACAGGTAGCCGCCGTCGCTGCCGGGGGGCGAAGCCGCGCGACGCGCTGGCGCCATAGGTGTCGCCATCGCCCTGCGCAGTGGTGGCGGCGCTCGCCATGGCCAGGCCGCTGCCCGCGCCGCTCTTGAGAACGATGTTGATCACGCCGGCGATCGCGTCGGAACCGTATTGGGCGGCGGCGCCGTCGCGCAGGACCTCGATATGGTCGATCGCCGACATCGGGATCGCATTGATGTCGGTGCCGGCCGAGCCGCGGCCGACCGTTTGCTGGACGTTGACGAGCGCCTGCTGGTGGCGGCGCTTGCCATTTACCAGCACCAGCAGCTGGTCCGGGCCGAGGCCGCGCAGCGTGGCGGGGCGGATGATATCGGTGCCGTCGCTGATGAAGGTGGTGCTGAAGTTGAATGAGGGGTCCAGGTCCTGCAAGGCCTTGCCCAGCTCCGGGGTGCCGGTCGAGGCCAGGTCCTTCGCGCTCACCAGACCTCACCGGCACGGCGGTATCGAGCGCGGAGCGCGGCGCGCCGCGCGAACCGATCACGACGACGCTCTGGGCCGCCTCCGGGCCAGGCGCTTGCGGGTCGGATTGCGCATGTGCATGCGGAAAGGCGGCCAGCAGCGCGGCGGCCAGCAGGGTCGGGTGCAACTTCGTAGCGGTCATCGCGAATCCTCGTTGAACATGGTCAGTGACCTGAGAATGTTGCTCGCGGTAACCTCTACGGACTTGCGTTAGGACAATGCAGCCAGTGCTATACCGTTTCCTGTATCTAAGTGGCAACAGCCAGCACAGCGGCAGGTGACTTTACCGATAGCAATAGGATAGAGTTGCTAAGTTGTAATAATAAATAGCCAATAGAAAGGCAAGGCCATGGATTTAGTGTACAAAAACGAAAAAACGCTGTTCGGCATCATGCTGGTGCTGTCGATCTTCGTCTGGGCGGGCATGATTTTCGGTGCTGGCGGAGTAGTGCTGGTTTACGGCCTGATGTTCTTCCTGTTCTACTGTTTCGCGCAGTCGGCGCTGATTTCCTATATCAAGGGCACGGGTGTACGCATCACCCACGAGCAGTTCCCCGACCTGCACCAGCAGATCGGCGCCTGCTGCGCCAAGCTGGGACTGGAGCGCGTGCCGGAAGCCTATGTGCTGCAAATGGGCGGTTCGCTCAACGCCTTCGCGACCCGCTTCCTGGGGCGCGATTTCCTGGTGCTGTATTCGGACGTCATCGACAACCTGCACGACAACCCGGATGCGCTGAACTTCTACATCGGCCACGAGATCGGCCACATCAAACGGCGCCACCTGAGCTGGGCGACCGTGCTGCTGCCGGCTTCCTTCCTGCCGCTGGTGGGCGCAGCCTATTCGCGCGCCCGCGAGTACACCTGCGACCGCCACGGACCTGGCGGCCTGCGAGCACCCGTTGAACGCCGAATTCGGCATCGCGGCGCTGGCTGCCGGCGGCAAGCGCTGGCGCACGATGAACAAGGGCGCCTATATCGACCAGGCACGCGAGACCGAGGGCTTCTGGATGTCCTTCCACGAGCTGGTCGGCGATTATCCATGGCTGGTCAAGCGCATGGCGGCGGTACGCGCGCTGGCGGCCGGCCAGGAAGTGCGGCAGCCGCGCCGCCACGTGCTGGCAACGATCATGGCGCTGTTCGTGCCGCGCACCGGCGCCACCGGTGGCGGCGGTGCGATCATGACCGTCGCGATCGTCGGCATCCTGGCTGCGGTCGCCATCCCCGCCTACGAGAAATACACGCAGAAAGCGGCCCCGGCACGGATGGACCTGGGGTACCAGCAGAACGGGCAGGGAGCGGCGACCGGCAACGCCAGCCAGCAGCGCTACCAGACGGCGGTCGTCGCCAGCGCCTACCAGACCGCCCTTGACGCGACCGGCAAGATCGGCGCCTATGTGACCGAGACCGGCACGGTTCCGACCCTGGAGCAGGTCAAGCTGGACCCCGCCAACCCGGGCGCGGCCGTGCGTTCGCTGGCGATCGATCCGGAAAGTGCGGCGCTGCGCGTCGTCACCCGCCTCGCGGGCGGCGAAGGCCAGGGCGTGCTGGTGCTCGAGCCGACGATGGACGAGAACAGGAAGCTGTCGTGGTCCTGCAGTGGCGAGAACATCCCGCACGAGGCCTTGCCCGAGGCCTGCCGCTAGGGCGCCTGCGGGGCTAGTCGGCCTGGTCCTGCATCCACAGTTTCAGGCCTTCGACCCATTTCTTCGCCGGCAGGTTGTAGCGCCGCCTGATCTCGCCCGCGCGCTCGAAGAGGACGGCGAAATCGATCCGGGGCGCGTGCTTGAAGGCGATGACGACGATGTTCGCGTCGTGCACTTCGGGCAGCCAGACGACGGCATCGAAGACGGCACGCATGGCGTCCAGGTTCTTGTCGTAGTTGGCCAGTTCGCCGAACACGTTGGTCGTCATGATGCCGCCAGGCGCCAGGCAGTCGAAGCAGCCCTGGTAGAAGTCGAGCGAGTCCAGTACCGGCCCGCGCGCTTCTTCGTCATACAGGTCGACCTGCAGCGCGTCGACCCTGCCGTGGTTCGATGCGTCGAGCACGTAGTCGAGCGCATTCATCTCGCGCACCTGCAGGCGCGCGTCGTCCGGCGGCAGCTCGAACAGGGCGCGGCAGATCGCGATCACGTTCGGATTGAGTTCGATCGCCTCGACCCGGGCATCGGGAAAGCGCCGGTAGCAGAACTTGGTGAGCGCGGCGCTGCCCAGGCCCAGCTGCACGATCTGGCGCGGCCGCTCGATGAAGAGCAGCCAGGCCATCATCATCTGCACGTATTCCAGTTCGATCGCATCCGGACGCGCCAGGCGCATGGCCCCCTGTTCCCAGGAGCTGCCCAGGTGCAGCGAACGCACGCCCTCGAATTCGGTGATGGTGGCGGGCGGGTGGCCCGGCTGGGCGAAGCGCGGATCGAAGGGAGGGGGCTTGCTGGACATGGTTCGGGACGTCGGCGAGAGGAGCCGATCTTACCAGAGGGCCGCCGATCTACGGCGCGGGCAGGATCAGCGTGACCGCCAGCCCGCCGCCGTCGCGGTTCGACAGCAGGATGCGCCCGCCGTGCGCTTCGGCGATCTCGCGCGCCAGCGCCAGGCCCAGGCCCGTGCCGCTGCGCTTGGTCGAGTAGAAGGGCACCAGCGCATTGGTCAGCACGGCCTCGCTCATGCCGGCGCCGCGGTCGACCACGTCGATGCGCAGCACGTCCTGGACGCGGCGCACCTGCAGTGCGACTTCCTGCGGCGCCGACCCCGATTCGTGCGCGTTTTTCAGCAGGTTGAGGAGAGCCTGTTCCAGCTGCGCCTGGTCGGCGAGTGCTGGTTCCGGCGGCAGTTCGCCGACCACGCGGAAATCGACCTGCGCCGCCAGGCGCCCGACAAAAGGCGGCCCAGTCGAGCTGCTCCAGGCGCGGCGTGGGCAGCTTGGCGAAGCGCGCATAGCCGAGGATGAAGCGCTCCAGGTGGCGCGTGCGCTCGCCGATCGTTTCCGGGATCTGCGGCAGGCGCTCGGTCTGGCCCCGGCGCACGAGTTCCGCGCCGGAGTGCGCCAGCGAGGCAAGCGGCGCCAGCGAGTTGTTCAGCTCATGGCTGATCACCCGGATCACTTTTTTCCATGTCTGCACTTCCCGGCGCCGCAGTTCGGCCGTCAGGTGGCGCAGCAGCAGCAGTTCGTGGCGCCGCCCGTTCAGGCTGAAGTGGCTGCGCGCCAGGTGATACACCTGCTCGTCCTCGCCTTGGCCGGCGGTAAACAGCCCATCGCCGCCGCGCGCCAATGCTTCGCCCAGCGCCGGCGTTGCTCCCGCCAGCAGGTCCTGCAAGGCATGCCCCTCGAGCTTGCGGCCCTCGGCCAGCAACTGGCGCGCGGCCAGGTTCGCATACACGACCGTGGGGCCGCGTCCGCCGGCATCGGCCACCAGCAGCATCGCCACCGGCGTGTTCTGCACCATCGTGTCGAGCAGCAGTTCGCGCTGCACCAGGTCGCGCCGCTGCTCGCGCAGCACCGTGCCAAGCGCGTTGTGGGCCTCGATGAGATCGGACAGCTCGTCGTTCTGCGGCCAGTGCAGGCTGAACGAAAAGTCGCCGTCGCGGTAGCTGGTGACGGTGCCTTCCAGCGCCCGGAACAGCGACAGGATCGGCTGCACCTGCGAGCGCACGGTAATGATCGCGATCGGCACCACGCAGGCCAGGCACAGGCCGAAGACGAGCAGCGGCCGGCCAGGCAGCAGGTGGTCGAGCCCGAGCGCGATCAGGATGCCGACCGCGAGCAGGGTGCCGACCAGGGCGGAAAAGCGGGTGACGAGGGAGAGGCGCATCGGATCAGCGCCCGATGCCCAGCCGCTCCATGCGTCGGTACAGGGCCTGGCGCGACAAGCCGAGTTCGCTCGCGGCCTGCGAGACCACGCCGCCGGCCCTGGCCAGCGCCGCCGCAATGGCGTCGCGGTCCGGCTCGGACCTCGAACGCCGCCGCCACGGGAGCCGCCGCCGGTGCGGCCGGCAGCCCGAGGTCGGGCGCGAGGATGGTCTCGCCCAGCGCCAGCAGGTTGGCGCGCGCCATCACGTTCTTCAGCTCGCGCACATTGCCCGGCCAGGGATGCGCCAGCAGCGCGCGCTCGGCACCGGGGTCGAGGCGCTTGCCTGGCGCGAGGAAGCTCAAGGCCAGCGGCAGGATGTCGAGCGGCCGCGCGGCAAGCGCCGGCAGGCGCAATTCGATCACGTTCAGGCGGTAGAACAGGTCTTCGCGAAAGCTGCCGGTGCGGATCATCGCCGCCAGGTCGGCATTCGTGGCGCTGATCACCCGCACCTTGACCTGCCGTTCGCGGTTCGAACCGAGGCGTTCGAAGCGGCCGGTTTCCAGTACGCGCAGCAGTTTCATCTGTCCCGCCGGCGGCAGGTTGCCGATCTCGTCGAGGAAGAGGGTGCCGCCGTCGGCCGCCTCGAACTTGCCTTCGCGCGCCTTGGTCGCGCCCGTATAGGCGCCGGCGTCGGCGCCGAACAGTTCCGCTTCGATCAGCTCGGAAGGCAGTGCGCCGCAATTAAGGACCACGAAGGGGCCTTGATTCACCTGCGAATTGGCCTGGATGATCTCGGCGATGCGTTCCTTTCCGGTGCCGTTCGGCCCCGTGATCAGGATTGGCACGTCGGCGCGCGCCACCTGGCAGGCCAGTTGCAGCACGCGCTCGGTGGCGGGGTCGGCCCAGACCAGGCCGCGCAGGTCGTATTGTTGTTCCAGCTCGCGCCGTTCGCGCCGCTCGCGCCCGACGCGCTGGGAGAGCGCGCGATTCGCCTGGCCCAGTTCGACCAGGTTGGTGACGGTGGCGAGCAGGCGCTCGTCGTTCCGGGGTTTCGGCAGGTAGTCGGCGGCGCCCGCTTTCACCAGGTCGACCGCCGCGTCCAGGTGGGTCCAGGCGGTCAGCAGGATTACCGGCAGGTCCGGGTAGCTGGCGCGGATGCGCCGGAACAGCGCCACGCCTTCCTCGCCCGAAGTGGTGTCCGCCGTGAAGTTCATGTCCTGGATCACCAGGTCGACCGGCTCGCGCGCCAGCAGCGCCAGCCCTTCCTCGGGTGAGGCCGCATGCAGCGCCGCGATGTCGTGCAGCGAAAACAGCACGTCGAGCGCGACGCCGACGGCGGCGTTGTCGTCAATGATGAGTACAGTAGGCATGTTCGTCAGGATAGCACTGCTGCGGGCTTGGGCATGCGCCCCCCGGTCAGGCACTACGGGTCGCCAGCGCCGGCGAAATGCTCGCCGCGCGCCAGGCCGGCCCATACACGGCGATCACGCCCAGCGCCCAGAATACGATGCCGCCCGCGACCAGGTATTCGAGCGGCAGGCGCGCCATCTCGAGTCTGCTCACCAGGAGCTGGTTCAGCGCGACGCCCAGCAGCACGCCGCCCGCCACGCCACCACTGGTGATCATGAAGTTCTCGGTGACGAAGTAGCGCAGGATGTCGATCTTGCGCGCGCCGAGCGCGCGGCGTACGCCGATCTGCTTCCTGCGCTGGGTAACCCAGAGGCTGGCCATGCCGACGATGCCGCTGGCGGTGATCAAGAGCAGCAGCACGCTCACCGTTACCAGCATCCACGACAAGGCCACGTCGGCGCGGTAGCGGTCCTTGCGGTATTTGTCGAGCGTGGTCGATTTCAGGACCACCGGGTTCGGCGAGGCCTTGCGCAGTGCCGCCTCGACTTCGCGGATCACGCGCTCGCGCTGGCCGGGCTCGGCGCGCACGGTGTAGCGCGCACCCGGGTAGGCGCCGTACAGGCGCATCGGCGTGATGCTGGAAAATTCGCCGCGCTCGGTCACCTCGGCGCTCGTGGTTTGCAGGCGTTCCACGATGCCGACGATGCGCACTTCGGTGGCATCCTCGCCGGTACCGAAGTACATGGTCTTGCCGGTGGCGGCCGTCCCCGGCCACAGCTTCGCGGCCAGTGCCCTGGTGATGATCGCGACGCGCGGATTGGGTTCGGTCTTGTCGTCGACCTCGATGTACTCGCCTGGCAGGAAGTCGCGGCCCTCCACCAGCTTCAGGCCCCAAGTCTTGATGAGGGAATCGGGCGAAAAATAGAAGGACGAGCCGGCCGATTCGTCGACCTGCTTGCGGTCGATGGCGACGCTGTTGTTCCAGCCCGACTGCGACATCGGGATCTGGTTGACGTTCGCCGCCGCCGCCACGCCGGGCACGGCGCGGATGACTTCCATCTCGCGTTTTTGCGTGGCCAGTTGCTGCTCGGGGCCGCCGCTTGATAGATTGCGCACGCCGATCGAGAACACCGATTGTTCGTCGGCGATGCCGCTGGGGCGCGCCACGGCGTCGCGCCGCTCGCTGACGATGTGCAGCGCATTGACCAGGATGGCCAGGCTCAGCGCCACCTGCAGCGCGACGAGGATCGCACCGGTCTTGTTGCGCAGGAGCGCGGAGAGGATGGGACGGATTTCCATGATGGGTCTCTCTTCTCGATTATTGGGACTTGAGCTGGAGCGCCGGCGTCACCTGGCAGGCGCGCCAGGTCGGCAGCAGCCCGGCGAGCACGGCGGCGAACACCGACAGCGCAAAGGTAAAGGCGAGCATCGTCAGGTCCATGCGCGCAATCGCTGCCACTTCGCTGCTTTGCATCGCGATCAGGGCCAGCGCACCGAAGGCGAGCACCAGGCCGAGCACGCCGCCGGCCAGCCCGACCACCGCGCTCTCGACCAGGAACTGGCGGAAGATCTCGCGGCGCGAGGCGCCCAGCGCGCGGCGGATGCCGACTTCGGCGGCGCGTACCGAGAATTTCGCCAGCAAGAGGCCGATCGTGTTCACGAGGCACAGCAGCAGGAAGCCAAAGGCGAGCCAGGCCGACAGTTTCGTGTCCTTGCCGACCACTTCGCGCTCTTCCATCCATTCGGTGACGTTGAACAGCCCGATCGGCGCGGCGCGCTTCATGCGGCCCAGTTTACGCTGCTCGGCCGCGTAACCGTCGAGGTAGTTCTTCAGCTCCGCGCGCTCGCTTGCGGTGCGCGTCTCGAACCAGAACTGGAACCAGGTGCATTCCGAGCGCAGGCGGCCCTCGAAGCCCGGGTCCGAGCGCTCGGAACAGTTCATGCCGCCGTTGTGGGTGGTTTCGTGGCGGATGGCGCTGGCGAGCGGAATGAAGAATTCCTCGGCGTCGCCGAACTGTTCGCCGCCGACCAGCTTGTAGTAGCGCGGCTGCGGGTTCCACTTGTCGAGCACGCCGACGACCGTATAGGGAAAGCCCAGCAGGTTCAGGCGCTGGCCGACCGGATCGGCCGCGCCATACAGTTTTTCGGCGGTTTCGCGGCTGAGCACGACGACGTCGGCGCCGCGCTCGTCGTCCTGGGCGCTCCAGGCCTGTCCATGCAGGAAGGGCACATCGAACATGGCGAAGAAGTCGCGCGTGGGCGCCAGGCCCTGGGCCGTGAAGACCGGCAGCTCCTTGCGCGGCGGCTCGATCGGTCCGCCGACACCATACAGGCCGGTGCGCCGTACACCCTGGCCGCTTTTCAGGAGGTTGACCACGTCCTTGTAGGTAACCTGGTTTTCCTGCAGTTTTTCGCCGGGGTTGTAGCCGTCGAGGGGCGCCACGTCGAAGATGGGCACGAACAGGCGGTCGCTCTTGTGCGGAATCGGGTCGCCCGACATCATGTGCAGGATCGTCAGCGTCGAGACGCTGGCGGCCACGCCGACGGCAAGCGTGAGCACCATCAGGGCGGTCAGCGCCGGGTTGCGGCGCAGGCTGCGCAGGCCGAGCTTGAAGTAGTAGCTGAACATGGTGCCTCCCTTACGCCACCGCGCCGGTGGCGAGCGACGGCCCCTTGCGCACCAGGTCCGACACCTGGCCGTCGATGATGTGCACGTTGCGGTGGGTGCGCACGGCCAGTTCCGGGTCGTGGGTCACCATCAGGATGGTGGTGCCGGCCGCGTTGATCTCTTCCAGCAGTTCCATCACGCCGCGCGCCATCTGCGTATCGAGGTTACCGGTCGGCTCGTCCGCCAGCAGCAGCTTGGGAGAGCCTGCCAGCGCACGGGCGATCGCCACGCGCTGCTGCTGGCCGCCGGAGAGCTCGGCCGGGAAGTGCTTCATGCGCGAGGCCAGGCCGACTTTCGCCAGCGCGTCTTCGATGCGTTCCTTGCGTTCGGCCGCGTTGAAGCCGCGGTAGCGCAGCGGCACGTCGACGTTGTCGAACAGGTTCAGGTCGGGAATCAGGTTGAACCCCTGGAAGATGAAGCCGAGCTTTTCGTTGCGGAGGCGACTACGCGCGTCGTCGTTCATGCCCTTCACGTTGACGCCATCGAGCACGTATTCCCCGCTGGTGAATTCCTCGAGCAGGCCGGCGATGTTCAGGAAACTGGTCTTGCCGGAGCCCGAGGGTCCGGTGACGGTCACGAATTCACCCTGGTTGACCTGGATTTCGAAGCCGCGCAGCGCGTGGGTCTCGATCATGTGGGTGCGGTACACCTTGGAGAGCTTGGTCATGCGCAGCATGGGATGTCCTTTCAGGAGAGGTTCTTATTGACGATTGATGGCTTAGTTGATCGACACGCGGGCCGCGTTCTCGAAGGCGTCGGTGCCGGCGACGACGATCTTCTCGCCGGGCTTGAGGCCGTCGACGATTTCCACGGCCGAGATGCTGGTAGCGCCCAGCCGTACCGGTGTGCGTACGGCGACGCCGTCCCTGACGACATAGGCATAGCGTCCGCCTTCGCTTTCGACAAAGGGACCACGTGCCACCATCACGACGTTCGGTTTTTCCTCGATCAGCAGGCGTGCGGTGACGCGCTGGCTCTGGCGCAGGCCCTTCGGCTGGGCGCCATCGAAACGGACCCGCGCCAGCACCTGGTTTTTCACCACTTCCGGCGACAGGGCGACGAGCTTGCCGGTGGCGGTACCGGAAGGCAGGGCGATTTCGGCGGTCATGCCCAGGCCCATGTCGGACACATAGGTTTCCGGGACTTCGAGTTCGACTTCCAGGCGCGACAAATCGACCAGCGTCATCAGAGGCGCGTTCGCGGCCACCACCATGCGGTTCTGGACGTTCAGGGTGCCGATGAAGCCGTCGACCGGGGCGCGCACGGTCAGCTCGTCCACGCGGCGCTGGGCATTCGCCATCGACAGGCGCGCGCGCTCCATCTCGTTGGTCTTGGTGCGAATCGCCAGGGCCACGTCGTCGCCTTCGAGGTTGGCCGCCTGGGCCGCGTGCTTCGCGCGGATGCCGGCCGAGTTCAGGGCGTCCTTGGCCTTCTGGTAGTCGATCTTGGCGATCACGCCCACCTGCGCCACGCTGTCGTAGCGTTCCAGCGTGCGCTGGGCCGACAGGCGCTCGATCTCGGCGACGTCGGCTTCGCGCTGGGCCAGCAGCTTCTGCTTGCGCGACAGGATCTGCTGGCGCGCCACTTCCGCCTTCAACTGTTCGTAGGTCGACTGCTCGCGTTTCAGGGCGTCGGACAGGTCGGGCGACTCGAGGACGGCGAGGACGTCGCCCTTTTTCACCGTATCGCCGGCGGCGACCTTCAGGTTGACGGTGGCGGGCGCGGTCGAGAACAGGGTCGGGCTGACGGCGGCGACCACGCGGCCGTTGACGGAGGCGTCGCGCACCAGGTGCCGCGGCCGACTTCGGCGATGCGCAGGCGGCTGGCGCTGACGGCGTGTTCGCTGTCGCCCCAGCTTTTCAGCAGCAGGGCGGAGATGACGGCGAGGAGCACGACGCCACCGGCCAGCATCGCGCGGCGCTTGAATTTCTGGCCGGGTGGCGCGGCGACGACGGTGTCTTGATGGGAGGTATCGCGGATCATGGTGGTTTCAATAACGACGTGGATGCTGTCGTTGTTGCACGATCCGTGCCAGGGGTTAAGTCCTTGATTTCATTGGGGCACACGAAGCGCGGACGGGTGTCCGGGTGTCCGGACGGGGAGGTGCGTACGTACGCGGACACGGGTGTGCCCACCGCCGTGTTCACGCGGTGTGGGGCTGTTGCCTGTGCCGTTATCGGTCCGCATCATCCGCGTGGGCACGGGGTGCCCACCCTACAGGAGACGCTGCATATCGCAGTTCCGTATGATCTCGCTGATATCAGTGACCGTAGGGGTCATTGAGGCCAGTGGCCTTGATGACAGGTTCACCGGGCACCCGTGCCCACGCGGATTGGAGAGACCACGAACGGCACAGGCAACAGCCCCACGTCCGCCTGTGATCCCCAACGTCCGCCACCCTACCTGCGCGGCAGCGGCTTGCCCTTGTCGATCACCTCGCGGCAATCGCCGCGCATGCGCGCATTGTCGTAGTCGGCCCAGCCATAGCTGTCGACATAGCGTTTATGCGCCGTCAGCCGGGCGCTGGCGATGCTGCGCGTGGGGTCTTCGCCGGGATAGCGGATGTCGCCCAGGTCGACCAGCGTGTGGAATACGTTCTCGGTCGACAGGCGCGCCGCCCGGTGGGCGCGCAGTTGCGCCACCTTGGCGGGAAAGCGCGCGCCATACGCATCCGAATACCAGGCAAAGGCCGGCACATGGAACTCGTACTGGCTGTTGTGGCCATGGAAAACCTGGCGGCAGCTGCCGTCGAACAGGGTCTGCCCGTGGTCGGCCACGTACATCAGGGCCGCTGCCTTGTCCGTCTCCTTCAGGCGCCCGACCAGCTGGGCCAGGAACCAGTCGGTGTACAGGACCGAATTGTCGTAGCTGTTGTTCAGTTGCGGCTCGATCGCGTCGTCGGTCAGCACCGGCTTGTCCACCCCCAGCAGCGACGGCTTCCACTGGTCGAAACGGGCCGGATAGCGGTGCGCGTAGTTCCAGTGGCTGCCGATGGTGTGCAGCACGATCAGCTTTTTCGGCGCCGGGTCGGCCAGGGCGCGGCTAAACGGGCCCAGCAGCACCTCGTCGAGGCTCGGCTTCGTGTGCAGGCTGCCCAGGTTGAAAAATTCGGTCGCGTCGGCTTCCCTGGCGAACACCGAGACCGGCGTATCGAACTTGCCGAACGAGGTCTGGTTCGACAGCCAGTACGTCTTGTAGCCGGCCTCCTTGAAGGCGCTGAGGAAGGATTTTTCGCTGAAGCCGTCTTTCAGGCTCTGCATCGCCGGTTTGCGCGAAATGATGACCGGCACCGACAGGCGCGTTGCCGACACCGAGGTGATCAGGTCCTGCAGGGAGACCAGGTTCGTTTCCCGTGCCAGCAGCGGATTCGTCTCACGCGCATAGCCGTTCAGGCTCCAGCGATCGAAGCGGGCCGATTCGCCCAGCACCATCACGACGACCGCCGGCGCATTGCCTGGGTCGGCCTGGACGGCGTCGAAGCGGAAGGCGGCGCTGCGGCGGTCCAGCTCGGCGAGATAGACGCGTTCCTTGTAGAAGTCCTTGGCACGCGCCACCAGGCCGAAGGGCCAGGAGCGCGCGAAAGCCTCGGCCGGGAAGGGCAGCCGGGCCCAGTGCGGCAGGGGCGGCGCGGCACCGTGCACGGACGTGGCTGCGGCGGAAGCGGCACTGCCCGCCGGGTGCGCCCTGGCCGCGACCAGGTGCACGCCGGGTCGCGCCGTCCTGGCGGCGGCACGCTCGCCTGGCGCGACGCCGTAGCGCTTTCCATACGCGAACATGGCCACGGCCAGGACCAGCAGGCCCACCACCAGCCAGCGCGAGCGGTCGTTCCAGTCGAGGTCGCGCGTCGTCCAGGCTGCGCGCCAGCTGCTGCCCCACCAGGCCAGCACGCCGACGAAGACGGTCACCAGCAGCCAGGCGCGCCCACCGAGGAATTCCATCGCCTCCATCGGGCTGGTCTCGGCCAGGATGCCCAGGTGGTGGGTGGAGATGCCCTGGCCGTAATACAGGTACAGGTAGAGCTCGACCGGGAGCGCGAGGAAGGCCGGCAGCAGCAGCGGATGGAACCAGGCCGGACGCTTGAACACGGCCCACAGTGCCATCCAGCCGATCACGGCGATGCCGGCCAGCTGTCCCGGGCGCTCCAAAGGCAGGCCGAGCGCCAGCGGCAGGAAAGCGACCGCCGACAAGGCCAGGTAGCTCAGCAGCAGGTAGAGGTTGCGGGGGCGCAGCAGGGGGCGCGCTGCGGCAGGGGCGGGCGCGACAGGGCACGGCGCGGCGGGTTGAGCATGGAGGCAGAATAGTGGGCGACAAGAGGGGCAGCCATTATCCGGCCTTTATCACCGGAAAAGCTATTCCCTAGCTGCAAGAATTCCAACTGCATGCCCGTCAATTGTGTCATGACTACCACAGGAGCCCGCCTTTTCCTCCCCTGTAGCCACTGCTGCGACAGCAAATCGGTTGACCGCGTTTTGCGAGGAGTCTATACTCGCGAGTTCTCGATTTATTCTGCGGGTCGTATACGCATTCACAGCCGCTCCTTCGGTGAGTGGCTTTCGGCGCCTCGGCTGTCAGACCGATACGGGACTAGGTTTCAGTCCCCGGGCAAGCTTGCCCGGGTTATCAACTGTAGTACTTTGTTGGATTAGGAACGATGCCAACCATCAATCAACTGATTCGCAAGCCGCGCGTTGCCGCGGTTGTGAAGAGCAAGTCGCCGGCACTTGAAAACTGCCCGCAAAAGCGCGGTGTGTGCACCCGTGTGTACACCACCACGCCGAAGAAGCCAAACTCGGCACTGCGTAAAGTCGCCAAAGTGCGTCTGACCAACGGTTTCGAAGTCATTTCGTACATCGGCGGTGAAGGCCACAACCTGCAGGAACACTCGGTCGTGCTGCTGCGCGGCGGTCGTGTGAAAGACTTGCCAGGTGTGCGTTACCACATGGTCCGCGGCGCACTGGATACCCAGGGCGTGAAAGACCGTAAGCAAGCTCGCTCGAAGTACGGTGCGAAGCGCGCCAAGGCCGGCGCCAAGAAGTAATCATCTGCGGTCTCGGTCATATCGAGGTCACATATAAACGTTAAGTTGAGCCGGCCGGAAGGCCGAGTAAGTGAGTGGTCATGAGGGCCCCTCGCGAGTGCGGAACAAGCACTCAACTGAAGATAAAGGAATTGAAATGCCACGTCGTCGTGAAGTACCCAAGCGCGAGATCCTGCCAGATCCAAAATTCGGCAACACGGATGTCGCCAAGTTCGTCAACGTTCTGATGCTGTCCGGCAAGAAGTCGGTCGCTGAAAACATCATCTACGGTGCGTTTGAACATATCCAGCAAAAATCGGGCAAGGACCCGCTGGAAGTGTTCGCGGCCGCGATCAACAACTGCAAGCCGATGGTCGAGGTGAAATCCCGCCGTGTCGGCGGCGCCAACTACCAGGTGCCAGTGGAAGTTCGTCCGGTCCGTCGTATGGCGCTGTCCATGCGTTGGTTGCGCGAAGCCGCAAACAAGCGCAGCGAAAAATCCATGCCACAACGCCTCGGCGGTGAACTGATGGAAGCGGCTGAAATGCGCGGTGGCGCGATGAAGCGTCGTGACGAAGTCCACCGTATGGCTGAAGCGAACAAGGCGTTCTCGCACTTCCGCTTCTAAGCATTACGGGATAGTAGGGGTTTATTCCTGCAGGGTTCACCTCATCGGGTGTCCCAGTCGGGCGAACCCTGCAGCATCAGTTGTTCAGGCCGGGCACATTTTGACTCCAAGATGCCGCCCGGTTTTGTCCATTCAAAGATTTAGGAAAAATTATGGCACGCAAGACCCCCATTGAGCGCTACCGCAACATCGGTATTTCCGCTCACATCGACGCCGGCAAAACGACGACGACCGAACGCGTCCTGTTCTACACGGGCGTGAACCACAAGATCGGCGAAGTGCATGATGGCGCTGCGACGATGGACTGGATGGAGCAGGAGCAGGAGCGCGGCATTACCATTACCTCGGCAGCGACGACCTGCTTCTGGAAAGGTATGGCCGGCAACTTCGAGCCGCACCACATCAACATCATCGACACCCCGGGCCACGTCGACTTCACCATCGAAGTGGAACGTTCGATGCGCGTGCTCGACGGCGCCTGCATGGTGTACTGCGCAGTCGGCGGCGTGCAGCCACAGTCGGAAACCGTGTGGCGCCAGGCTAACAAGTACAAGGTCCCGCGTCTGGCCTTCGTCAACAAGATGGACCGTACCGGTGCGAACTTCTTCAAGGTCTACGAGCAGATGCGCGCTCGCCTGAAGGCGAATCCGATCCCTCTGCAGATCCCGATCGGCGCCGAAGAAAACTTCCTCGGCGTGGTCGACCTGATCAAGATGAAAGCGATCATCTGGGACGACGCATCGCAGGGCATGAAGTTCGACTACCGCGAGATCCCGGCCGAACTGGTCGATCAAGCCAACGAGTGGCATGAGAAGCTGGTCGAAACCGCCGCTGAAGCGTCGGAAGAGCTGATGAACAAGTACCTGGAAGAAGGCGAACTGTCGGAAGCCGAGATCAAGGCCGCCCTGCGCCAGCGTACCATCGCATCGGAAATCGTTCCGATGATGTGCGGTACCGCGTTCAAGAACAAGGGCGTGCAGGCCATGCTCGATGCCGTCGTCGAATACCTGCCGTCGCCAGTGGACATTCCACCAGTCGCCGGTACCGACGAGGACGACCAGCCGACCACCCGCCGCGCTGCCGACGACGAGAAATTCTCGGCGCTGGCATTCAAGATCATGACCGACCCGTTCGTCGGCCAGCTGATCTTCTTCCGCGTCTACTCGGGCATGGTCAATTCGGGCGACACCGTCTACAACCCGGTCAAGGGCAAGAAGGAACGCCTGGGCCGTATTCTGCAGATGCACGCCAACCAGCGTGAAGAGATCAAGGAAGTCCGCGCCGGCGACATCGCCGCTGCGGTCGGCCTGAAAGAAGCGACCACGGGCGAAACCCTGTGCGATCCTTCGTCGATCATCACCCTGGAAAAGATGGTGTTCCCGGAGCCCGTCATCCAGCAGGCTGTCGAGCCGAAGACCAAGGCTGACCAGGAAAAAATGGGCCTGGCGCTGAACCGCCTGGCACAGGAAGATCCGTCGTTCCGCGTGCGTACCGACGAAGAATCGGGCCAGACCATCATCGGTGGTATGGGCGAGCTGCACCTGGAAATTATCGTTGACCGCATGAAGCGCGAATTCGGCGTGGAAGCAACCGTCGGCAAGCCACAGGTTGCCTACCGCGAAACGATCCGCAAGGCCGTCACCGACGTCGAAGGCAAGTTCGTCAAGCAGTCGGGTGGTCGTGGTCAGTACGGTCACGCCGTGCTGTCGATCGAGCCGCAAGAGCCGGGCAAGGGCTTCGAGTTCGTCGACGCCATCAAGGGCGGTGTGATTCCTCGCGAGTACATCCCTGCGGTCGAAAAAGGTGTGCGCGAGACCCTGACCGCCGGCGTGCTGGCTGGTTACCCGGTCGTTGACGTGAAAGTCACCGTCACCTTCGGTTCGTACCACGACGTCGACTCGAACGAGAACGCGTTCCGTATGGCCGGTTCGATGGCATTCAAGGACGGCTGCCGCAAAGCATCGCCAGTCATCCTCGAGCCAATGATGGCCGTGGAAGTGGAAACGCCGGAAGACTACGCCGGTAACGTGATGGGCGACCTGTCGTCCCGCCGCGGTATGGTGCAGGGCATGGACGAAATTCCAGGCGGCGGCGGCAAGATCATCAAGGCCGAAGTGCCTCTGTCGGAAATGTTTGGTTACTCGACCTCGCTGCGTTCGGCGACCCAGGGCCGTGCAACCTACACGATGGAATTCAAGCACTACTCGGAAGCGCCCAAGCACGTGATCGACGCAATCGTCACCGCGAAAGCCAAGTAATAGAAATACGTGCCGCGGCGGGTGTCTGCCGCGGCTACAATAACAACACAGTAAATCGTTCTTTTAAAGGAAGATCAAAATGGCAAAAGGTAAATTCGAACGGACCAAGCCGCACGTCAACGTCGGCACCATCGGTCACGTTGACCACGGCAAAACCACCCTGACGGCTGCAATCGCAACCGTTCTGTCGAAGAAGTTCGGCGGCGAAGCTAAAGCATACGACCAGATCGATGCGGCTCCGGAAGAGAAGGCACGTGGTATTACCATCAACACCGCGCACGTCGAATACGAAACCGCGAATCGTCACTACGCGCACGTCGACTGCCCAGGCCACGCCGACTACATCAAGAACATGATTACCGGTGCTGCCCAGATGGACGGCGCGATCCTGGTGTGCTCGGCCGCTGACGGCCCGATGCCACAGACCCGCGAGCACATCCTGCTGGCGCGTCAGGTTGGCGTTCCTTACATCATCGTGTTCCTGAACAAGTGCGACCTGGTCGACGACGCGGAACTGCTGGAACTGGTCGAAATGGAAGTGCGTGAGCTCCTCTCGAAGTACGAGTTCCCAGGCGACGACCTGCCAATCATCAAGGGTTCGGCACGTATGGCGCTGGAAGGCCAGCCAGGCGAACTGGGCGAAGATTGCATCGTCAAGCTCGCTGAAGCCCTGGACACCTACATCCCGACGCCAGAGCGCGCTGTTGACGGCGCCTTCCTGATGCCAGTCGAAGACGTGTTCTCGATCTCGGGTCGCGGCACCGTCGTCACCGGTCGTGTCGAGCGCGGCATCATCAAGGTCGGCGAAGAAATCGAAATCGTCGGCATCATCGATACCGTCAAGACCACCTGCACCGGCGTGGAAATGTTCCGCAAGCTGCTGGATCAAGGTCAAGCTGGCGACAACGTCGGCCTGCTGCTGCGCGGTACCAAGCGTGAAGACGTCCAGCGTGGTCAGGTTCTGGCAAAGCCAGGCTCGATCAAGCCGCACAACCACTTCACCGGCGAGATCTACGTTCTGTCGAAAGATGAAGGCGGCCGCCACACCCCGTTCTTCAACAACTACCGTCCGCAGTTCTACTTCCGTACCACCGACGTGACCGGCTCGATCGAGCTGCCAGCGGACAAGGAAATGGTTATGCCAGGCGACAACGTGTCGATCACCGTCAAGCTGATCAACCCGATCGCGATGGAAGAAGGCCTGCGCTTCGCAATCCGTGAAGGCGGCCGTACCGTCGGCGCGGGTGTCGTTGCCAAGATCATCGCCTGATAGCGTTTGATCGGCGCATCGGGCCGCCCGCAAGGGCGTCCTGATCGTACAACAGAGGGGGCAGAATTTCGATTCTGCCCCCTCTGTTCAAGTAGGAACGGTGATATACTTCCGCTCCTTTGCAGTATGTAGCACCTGACAAATCATTGCCGGCCCCGAGCCGGTTCGCTCTTTTCTAAGGAAATCGCATGTCCGCTCCAAACCAGAAAATCCGCATCCGCCTGAAAGCGTTCGACTACAAGCTGATCGACCAGTCCGCACTGGAAATCGTCGACACCGCCAAGCGCACCGGCGCTGTGGTCAAGGGCCCGGTCCCACTGCCGACCCGCATCCAGCGTTTCGACATCCTGCGTTCCCCGCACGTCAACAAGACCTCGCGCGACCAGTTCGAAATCCGTACGCACCAGCGCCTGATGGACATCGTCGATCCTACCGACAAGACCGTTGACGCACTGATGAAGCTGGACCTGCCAGCTGGCGTCGACGTCGAAATCAAGCTGCAGTAATACTTTCCACGGCCAGCGCGGAGCGATCCGCGAGGCCAGGAACATCGGGGCCGGGAAGGGCCGCCATCTGGCGAAGCTTCCCGGCCCCGATGCCGTTTACGTCGCCCGTTCGTGTTCGCTGTCGACGGCCAGTGCGGGCGCCAAAACCGGCCGCAACGGTGCCTGCATATTGCCAAAATGCTATACTCTCCTGGGCTGCACAGCGGCAACCTGCCGCGCGGCCCGTCAAGGAGACGTGCATGCACAGTATTGAAGCCAGCTGGCGCGAATCGGCCGCCAAGCTGAACGACACCTCCTGGGTCACCCTGTTCGGCTACGCCTACGCGGCCTCCTTCACCGTCATGCTGCTGAGCATGGCCCTGCCTGCCCAGTGGCGCGAGGCCACGAAGGGGCTTCCCCTGGTGCTGCCCCTGCTGTTCCTGGTAGCCAAGGACCTGGCCCAGATTCCCGACGTCGCCATCCGCCTGCGCACGCTGCGCGCCCAGGGGGCCAACCCGCTACGCCTGCTTGCAGCCTGCCTGCCACCCGGCGTCATCGGCATGGTGCGTCTCGACCGAGCCATCTGGCGCGGTTTCTTTTTGCTGGCTGCGCCGCCAGCCGCAGCCGGCCCGCCCAGGCGGCGTCCAGCTCGGCTTCCAGGCCCAGGGCGCGTATTCGACCGTCATCGCCATCGGCCTGTTCGCCGTCCTCGTGGAGCTGCCGCTCGACGCCGCCATCCTGCCGCTGTTCCTGAAGGATCCCGACGAGTTGCGCACTATCCATCTCCTGCTCGGCCTGGGCAGCCTGTACAGCCTCGTCTGGCTGCTGGGCGATCGCTGGCTCGTGCGTGGCAGCTGCCACGTGCTCACCGACACCCATCTCGACCTGCAGGTCGGCGCGCGCGCCAGCGCCCGCATTCCGCTGGGCGGGGTGGAGCATGCGCAACTGCTGCGCGACTCCGTCGATGCGTGGCGCAAGGCCCATCCATGCCGACTGATGGAAAGGGTCTCGATCACGCCATTCGACAAGCCGAACCTGGTCCTGACGCTGCGCGCGGATGCCGGCTGCGCGATCGTGCACCACGGCGTGGTGCGCAGCGGAGTGCGGTATGTCTTCCTGTATCTCGACCGGCCGCAGCAACTGATTGCGGCCCTGGATGCGCGCCAGGAACCAGGAAAAAGCTGACCGGTTTCCAAGGACAGCGCGCCCGCGACGACAGCTCCCGCGCAAGGAGAACGGGGCCAAGCTGGGCGCGCGCAGGAAGCGAGCACGTTTTTATTGCGAGGAAGGAAAGCTGACGGACAGCCGGCCTACTGCAAATGGTCCAGCACCGTCGAGAATGCCGGCAGCGCCATCGCCATCGCTTTCTGCTCGAACGCTGGCGCCGTCAGCGGACCGGTCACCGTCTCGCGAACGGCTCCCTGCGGCGACCGCGTCGCCGTATCGACGATAAAATAGCTCGTCGTGCCGCGATTGCCTTCTGGATGCTGTTTCGCTACCAGGTAACGCCCGTCCCAGCCGACCGCGAACACCGTGCTGTCGACCAGCACATCCCAACTACCTTCGCCCTCGTCGCGGGCCAGCGAGACGTTTTCCGGCGTATCGATCCAGAGCAATGCATAGGGGCCGCCGCGCCATTCGACCCCGGAATCGAACAGACTGCAGGAACTCAGGAAGCCTGCCATGACAAGCAGCAGAGCGCGGCGCCAGGCTGTCATTGCCTCTCCTTTATGCGAAAGTGTCCGCCGGCCGCTTCTTCTTACTTTTCCCGACTGATCGTCTGCAGCAGCTTGAACGCTTCGCGTTCGATGGACGGCTCCGCAGCCGCCAGTTCCTTGCTTGCCAGGACATAGGCGGCGCGCTTGCGCTCCTTCTTCTCTTCCGGCGCTACCGATGGACGCGCGTATGGATCGACGAACTGGGCAGAGTGGTTGTAGCGCTTGTAAATGACCTGCTTGCCGTAGGGCGTGCCGTAGAAGCGCGTCATCTCGATGGCGGTATCCGCCGAAATCGCCTGTACCAGCTGCGGCGCCAGGCGCCGGTAGACCTCTGTCGCCGGCAGTTTGTCGAGCTTGGCGAACACGGCCTGGCGCTGCTCCTGGCTCGGGAAGCGGCTGCGGGCCGCGACGCCGCGCAGCACTTTTTCGACCTGCATCGCGCCCAGCAGATCCTGCACGGCCTGCACGTGGGCGGGACCGGTAACGGCCGCCTGTGCGGCGGTCGGCACGGAAGCGGCAAACGCAGGCGCCGCGGCAAGCAGCGACAGACCGAATACGGCGTGGACTACACACTTCATGGGTTCTTCTTTCAGGTGGGGTTGTCGTCGGCTTCCCGGCACGGATGCTCGAGTGCTCGACCGTAGCGATCATACCCTGCCGCCTCTCGACGAAAATGCGCGGAATTTCACATCTTTTGAATCCACCTCGTCGATATGGAAGAGGAAGAAAGGCAAGCGACGCGGCGCCGTTTCCCGGCGCGCAGGGCATGCCGCCCGTCCCCTCAATCCTTGCTGCCGGTCTTCCAGCGCAGCCCGAACTGGAAGCGCTGGTCCATCAATTCGTGCGCGCTGGTCCGGCCCTGCTGTTCGAAATATTCGGCCAGCTTCGTCACCTGCAGGCGTCCGCCCTGGTTCTCGATCATCGCGATCGCACACATCATCTGGCTGCCGCCACCGTCCAGGCGTACCTCGACCGGTGCCTGGTTCGGTACGGCGATGGTGACCACGCCATCGGTCGCTCCCCAGTTCGGCACACCCTCGTAGATGAAGGAAAAGATCAGCGCGCGGCGGATGCCGTCGAAGCGCTCGCCGTTGATGTACAGGTTTTCGCCATTGCTCGACGATCCCGTGCGGTCGTCGGCGTCGAGCTTGATATAGGGGACGTTGTCGTAGTCGCCCCAGGCATTGCCGAGCGCCTGCACCAGGCCCTTGCGGCCATCGGCCAGTTCGAACATGCAGCCCAGATCCAGGTCGATGCCACCTGAACGCCGGCGTCCGCCCGGGGCGCCACCCAGCGCGCCGCTCAGCCGGCCGAGGAAGCCCGTCTTCTCGGGCTGCGTGCTCGGGCTGACGGCGCCGGACTGGTTCCAGTTCAGGTTGACGTGGATCCGTCCGAAGCCGCCGCCGGCGCGCTTCTCGAGCGAGACCTTGTCGCCGCGCTTTTCGAGCGTGACTTTCGACAGCGAGACTTTAGGCTGGACAGAAGAAACCGGCGCGGGTGCCGGCTGTGCCGGCGTGGAAGACGGCGGTGCCGCCTCGCTTCCACCGAAATGCTTCAGCAGCGCCGACAGCCCGCCATTGAATCCCTGGCCAACCGCGCCGAAGCGCCATTGCCCGTCGCGCCGGTACAGCTCGGCCACGATCACCGCCTTTTCGTCGCCGAAGTCCGCCCCAGACCACGGAAAGCGCAGCGCGCTGCCGACGGTGAGGCTGCTGGCACCGAGCGCGCGCATGGTTTGCGCGCCGTCGATGGCGGCCACGAACACCAGCTTGGCGATGGTCGAAGGCAGGGCGTCGAGTTTCAGGTCGAAGCGGGCCTTGCTGCCAGCCAGTTGCAGGCGCACGGCGTCGCCGGGGCTGGCGAGCTGGTTGTAGAAGACCATGTAGCGCTCGTCCGAGAGCTTGTCGGCGCCATCGAGCCCGAAGCAGGAGACGTCGAGCGTCATGCCTGGCGCCGCGATATCGATTTCGACCGGGAAGGAGGCGCCCAGGCCCAGGTCGGCCAGCTTGCCCTTCTGGCCGCGCGAGAAGATGTTCATGTGCTTTCCCTTTCAATGGAAGATGCCTCGGCGCCGAAGCGGCGCGACTGCGCGACAAGGCGCTCCGCCCAGGCGCGGTGGGTAGCCACCTCGCACATCGATTCGTGCAGCTTGAAGACGGCCGGGCTGTTCTCGTCGAGGATGGCATGGGCCGCCGCCAGGTCCTGCGGCTTCACCTTGTAATGCTGTTCGATCGGTGCGATCTGGCTCGGGTGAATGGCCGTCTTGCCGACCATGCCGTAGGCGATATCTTCCAGCACTTCCTGGTCGAGCAGGGCCGGTGCATCGAGGTGCTCGAACACGGGCGCGGTCAGCATGAAGCCCCAGGGGCGGAAGATTGTCACCAGGCGTGCGATCACGGGACCCAGAGGCGTGCGATAAATCGTCATGCCGCGCGGACGGCGCAGTCCCAGCAGGGCCAGCAGATCGTTGCCGCCGATGCGCAGCGCCAGGATGCGGTTGCGCACGCCCGGGGCCTGCAGCAGCTCGCGGAAGGCTTCCATCTCGCGCTCGCTGAACACCTCGGCCGTTTCCAGCGTCGGCATCAAGAGGTGGCGCGTGTCGCGCACCTGGCGGTAATACGATTCGAAATTCTGGCGCGTCGCTTTCGGGATCACGAAGCCGGCCAGCTTGTGCACGCCCGGCATGGCCAGCACCCGCGCCAGCACCTCGGGATTACGCACCCGCACGAAGCGCTGCGCATGCACATCGGGGTGCATGTTCTGCAGCACCACCGACAGGTTGAACAGCGCCCAGCTCAGGTCGCGGTCTGCCACCGCGTCTTCGGTACAGAAGATCAGCGAGCGCGCCTGTGGCAGCTTCTCGCCGTTGGCCACCTGCAGCAGGTCTTTGTGGTTGGCTGGCACGTACAGCGACGCGCCCATCGATTCATGCATCCGAGGCACTCCTGATCAGGGAAACAGCTTCATACGGCAGCGCCGGGTCGATCTCGACCGGTACCGCCTTTTCTTCGGCCAGCAGGCGCAGGTGCGCCGTCGCCGCGCCCTGCGCCTGGCGCAGCAGCAGCAGGCGCGGCACGCGGCGCAGCAGCACGCGGGTGGCTTCGCCGATGCCCGGCTTGACGAGGTTGACGTCGCCGATGGCATGGCGCGCCATGGCGCCGGCAATGTAGGCGTGCGAGCGCGCGGCGGCCGCGCGGGTATCGATCGCTTCCACCTGGCCCAGCGACGGCGCCTGCGCGAGCGCGAGTTTCACCAGCAGGTCGACGAATGCGCGCGAGCGGTCCTGCGGCGCGAACGCCTCGTAGAGCACGCAGCCGTGGAAGTCGGCCGGACCGATCGCATCGCTCAGCACCGAGCGGCTGACCAGGCCCGACACCGTCGCGTTCAGGATGCTCGAGGGGATCAGGTAGTCGTCGCAGGAGGCGGCGACGCTTGCCGCCCCGGCCAGGTCCGACAGCACGTACAGGCCGGCGTCGAGCCCCACGCCGTGTTCACGGTTGAAGCGCGCGATCGAGGCTGCCAGCTCGCGTGCGATCACGCCCTTGCCGGTCCAGCCGTCCACAAACACGATCGATTCGGGCGCGTGGCCCTGGGCCGGGATGTGGCGCAGGGCGTTCGCGTCGATGCCGCGGTCGCGCACGATCGAGACCGAATAGTGGGTGCTGGCGCGCTTGAAAACGGGGCCCAGCAGGCGTTGCAGCACCACGCCGACGGGCGTGCCGCCGCGTGCCAGCGATACCAGCGTCACCGGCCCGCTGCGGCGTGCCGCGATCAGGCTCGCCAGGCGCAGGCAGTCCAGTGCCATGCGCTCGCCATTGTCGCGGCAGGCCTGGTCGAACAAGGCCAGGTAGCGCTGCGACGGCGGCCGTTCGGGAGTCAGCATTTCGCTGTAGTGGCGGCGGCCGGACTGGATCAACGCCTCCTTTTCGCCGATATCGACGAAATCGGCCAGCACCAGGGGCGTCAGGAGGAAGCGCACGTCCCCGCTCGCATAGCTGCCCGAAAAACTCACAGGGCCTCCAGCGTCAGTCTGGAGAGCTGGGTGCCACGCGGGACGATCGCATAGTCGCAGTCGGCCATGAAGCGCGCATCCGAGCGGCTATCGCCCATGCCGAAGGTGACGATCTCGCCGTGCTCGCGGCGCAGGCGCTCCGTCACGTGGGCCACCGCATGCGCCTTGTCCAGGCTGCGCGGCAGGATGGCCAGGTTGTTGCCGTTGCGGTGCACGCAGTAGCCGGCATGCGCATCGAGCCAGGGCTGTACGACCTCGCGCTCGATGCGCGCCAGCGTGTCGTGGTCCTTGTCCGGATCCTTGAGCACCACGAAAACGGCGTGCCCGCGTCTTCCACCAGGCGCGCGCGGCCACGGTAGCCGCAGTCCACGGCCCAGGCGTCGACGTGGGCGGCCAGCCCCTGCAGAACCGGGCAGGGCGGTCGTCATCTGGCCGTGCATTTGCGCCTGCCATTCGCGGTCGATGGCGCCGTCCGGCAGCAGGATGACGCCGCCGAAATTCAGGATGACGTAGCTGGAAAAGCCCAGGTCGACGCGGCGGAACGCGTCCAGGCTGCGCGCCGTGGTCGGGATCACGGTCGTGCCTTCGCTGGCAAACGCAAAAAAGGCGCGCTGCGCCGGCGTGGTGTACGAGCAGATGCTGCCATCGCTGTAATAGGCGGCCGGCTCGAGCTCCGCGCGGCCGGCGCATTTCTCGAGCGTCTGGAACAGGGTATCGTCCAGGTCAGCAAACAGGAACTTCTTCAACATCGTCTTCCAGGTGATAGTGGAACAGGCGCGCGCCGAGCTGGCGCGCCAGCGCATGCAGGGCGTCGTTCGGAGCTGTCTCGTGGCAGAGCAGCACATGCTGGTACTGGCCTGGCGCCACGTTGTACAGGTAGTTGGCAACGCCTTCGCCGTAGTTGTCGGGGAAGCGCAAGGCGTGGCTGACAGCGCCCCAGGTGAGGATGGGCGAGCGCGTGGTCGATTGCACCACGACGTCGACGCCATGGCGCTCCAGCGCCGCGCCCAGCAGCGTGGACGGGTGCATGAATTCGCCGGTGCCCAGCACCAGCACTTTCTCGCCAGGTGCGAACCCTGCGGCCAGGCGCTCTGCCAGCGCTTCGGGCGTACGCAGCGCGCGCGCCATCCCCGTGCGGCCGAAACGGGTGCTGGCGCCGCGTTCGGCTTTCGCATCGTAGCGCTGGGCCGGCGCCGCGTCGACCGGCAGGGTGCCAGGGGTGAAGCGGTAGGCGCCGCTAATGAGCGCGCCGAGGGTGGTGGGCAGGCCGAAGCGAGCGCTCAAGCCCGCGTTGGCCGCCTGGCCCATGAAATCGGTGATCACGGCCAGGTGCACGTGCTCGATGCCGGGATTGAGGCGCCGGCAGGCCTGCGTCAGGTTCAGGAAGGTGTTGCCGGTGCTGGCTTCGTCATCGACCAGCACGATGCTGCGCGCCCGGTGCAGCAGCGCCTGTTCGGCTTCTCCCTGCGGCAGGTGCAGGAACTGGCGCGGCGCGTGGCTGTGCGCCTCCTCGAATTCGAGCAGCGGGCCGCTACCGACGCGGTAGCGTGTGGTCTGCAGGAACAGGGCTTCGCGGCCCGGGTTGGCGCGCAGCCAGGCTTCGAACACGCCCTGGCCGAGGCCCACCGCGGTTTCCGCCATGGCGATGAAGAGCACCGGAGCGTCGGCCGCATTGTCAGTCACGGGAACGCCGGTAGCCAGGCGTTCGTGCACGGCCAGCATGTCGCGCGGGCGCACCGGCCAGTGCTTGCCCAGCACCTTGCTCAGGAACAGAAAACCGCGCTTGGCATTCGCGCGCGCCGCAAAGCCGAGCAGCGCGTCGAGCTCGTGCGCGCCCTCGTGCAGCGTGAGCTCGAGCAGGCCGGTCGGCAGTTCGGCGCTGCGCCCGATGGACAAGCCGTCGTCGCTGCGCGCGTTCATGCCAGCTCCACGGCCTGCGCCATTTCGGCAACGCGGATGCCGTTGCGTACGGCGGGCACCGCCAGTCCCTCGAACCCGTCGGCGCAGCCTTTGATGGCCAGCCAGGGCAGGTTGGGCCCGGCCACGCAGGCCATGCCGATGCCGCCCGACATGCGGGGGTTGATTTCCAGCAGACGGGGCGGCCGCCGCCTTCACGGAACTGGACATTGAACAGGCCGTTCAGTCCATAGGTGGCGGCCAGGCTGGCAGTCGCCTCGAGGATGTCGGCGCGCTGGTCGATGCGCTGGCCGGCGCCGGCGGTGCCTGACTTGCGGCGCACCACGGCGGCAACCAGGCGGCCGGCGTCGCCCACGCAATCGACGCTGTATTCGCGCCCGTCCAGGTATTCCATCAGCAGCATGCTGCGGAAGTTGCCCATGTTCGCCAGGCCGCGGCGGAAGTCGGCCAGGCTGACGTGGTATTCGGCGCCAGCCATCAGGATCTCGGCGCTGCTGCGCTCTTCGTCGAGCACGGCAAAGCCCAGGCCGTAGATCGAATGCGCCGGTTTCACGCACAGGCGCGCATGGCGGCGGCGCAGCGCGTCATGGGCTTCCTCGAAAGCGGCCGCGTTCTCGAAGTGGCGGAACTCGGCCACCGGTGCGACCGGCAGATCGGTCTCGGCGTAGAAGCGCGCCTTGTCGTGGATGAGCTGCAACGCCGCCTCCGAGGCCACGTTCAGCATGCGCGTGCCGATCGCGTCGAAGCGCGCCTGGGCGCCGGCCAGCACCGTGGCCTCGCGTCCTGGCACGAAGATGTCGACCTGCTGCGCGCGGCAAAAGTCGAGGCACCAGTCGATGTACTGCGCTGGCGTGAGGCCGGTCGGTTCGGGATGGAAGGCGTCGGCCAGCCGGGCGCCGGCGGAATGCGGGTTCGGATGGCTGTGCAGGAGGTGGAAACGCCCGCTTGAATCTGCCTGGCGGATCAGGGAGAGGGCAGTGTGGACGGAGGAAAAACCGCGGTTGAACCAGACACGCATGAAGAATCGTTCGCTAGCAGGAAGAGCAGGCCGCGCCCCCGGACAGGCGGCGGCGCGGTATGGGGGAAGGGTGCGTCAGACGTTGACGCCGAACGAGCGTGCCAGCGGACCGAGGCCGCCGTTGTAGCCCTGGCCGACGGCGCGGAATTTCCAGTCGCCGCCTGCGCGATACAGTTCGCCGAAGATCATTGCCGTCTCGGTCGAGCTGTCCTCGGACAGGTCGTAGCGGGCGATTTCGCCGTTGCCGTTGGCATTGACGCAGCGGATGAAGGCCTTGCTGACCATGCCGAAGCTCTGGCGGCGCGAGTCGGCTTCGTGGATGGTCACGCAGAAGGAGATCTTGTCGATGTCGGCCGGCACGCGCGTCAGGTCGACGGTGACGGTTTCGTCGTCGCCTTCGCCCTGGCCGGTGGTGTTGTCGCCGTTGTGGACGACGGAGCCGTCGCTGGACTTCAGGTTGTTATAGAAGATGAAGTCGGCGTCGCCACGAACCTTGCCGTCGGCCTTGAGCATGAAGGCACTGCCGTCGAGGTCGAAGGCGGCGCCGTCGGTCGAGCGCGGATCCCAGCCCAGGCCGATGATGACCTTGGTGAGGTTCGGCGCTTCCTTGCTCAGGTTGACGTTGCCGCCCTTTTGCAGACTGATTGCCATTACAGCTCCTTTCGTGATTGTCGCGGGTTGTCGGTGGACTCGTTGTCGCGCGGCCCCTGGAGCGGCCGCGCGGTCGCTGCCGTGAATATAGCGCTAATTGACGAATATTACACATCGGGGCTTACGGAAGACTTAGGCGGGGGGCGGGAGGGGGGAACGCATGGGTCCATGGGGCTGTTGCCTGTGCTGGCATGGGCATGCATGGTCCGCGTGGGCTCGGAGAGCCCACTCTACGAGACTCAGGCGGGGCTGCCCATGGAAGGGAGGCATGGGTAGGCGGGGCTGTTGCCTGTGCTGTTATCGGGATGCATGATCCGCGTGGGCTCGGAGAGCCCACCCTACGGGACGCGCCAGGGGCTCCGGTCGCGAAACCCGATTTTTGCGGCCGGCAGTCAGCGGCCTCATCCGTAGGGTGGGCACCCTGTGCCCACGCGGACGAAGCCCACCCACAGCAGGGCAGGCAACAGCCCCACCGACATCCGCGCACGCCTTTCAACACTCAGCTATTGCAAACCACGGCAACCCTTGGCATAATGCGGCTCCCCGGGCGGTTAGTTCAGTTGGTTAGAATACTTGGTCGACATCCAAGGGGTCGCAGGTTCGAATCCTGCACCGCCCACCAAAGACACTTCAAAGTTCGCGTCGATCCTCTTGTGATCGGCGCAGAGAAAAGGCGCATCGGTGCCTTTTCTGTGCTGGCCAGCCAGGCCAGATTCCTTCTTCTCCACGCTACTGCGAAAAACGCGCAACAGGGTCGACATACCCCCGATTATCTTGTTGCGTCAAGCCCTTTTGCGCGCTATACTAGCCGGCTTCGGTATGGACTCGTCGTTGCAGAGTCCGTACGTTTTTAGTAGTTCAACTACCCCCGCCCAATCGTAGGTGGGAATGGAGAAAAAATGAGCTTGGGCCTTCTCGGTCGCAAGGTTGGCATGATGCGCATCTTCACGGATGACGGGGATTCGATCCCAGTTACCGTGCTCGACGTGTCGAACAACCGTGTCGCACAAATCAAAACTCCTGAAACTGACGGCTACGCTGCAGTCCAGGTCGCATTCGGTCAACGTCGCGCTTCCCGCGTGACCAAGGCAGTTGCGGGTCACCACGCAAAAGCAGGCGTCGAAGCTGGCACCATGCTGCGCGAATTCCGCGTTGACGCTGCCAAGGCAGCTGAACTGAAAACTGGCGACGCAGTCAATGTCTCGCTGTTCGAAGTCGGCCAGAAAATCGACGTGCAAGGCACCTCGATCGGTAAGGGCTACGCCGGTACCATCAAGCGTCACAACTTCGCATCGGGCCGCCAAACCCACGGTAACTCGCGTTCGCACAACGTTCCAGGCTCCATCGGTATGGCGCAGGATCCGGGCCGCGTGTTCCCTGGTAAGCGCATGACCGGTCACATGGGCGACGTCACTGTCACCACCCAGAACCTGGAAATCGCCCGTATCGACGCCGAGCGTCAATTGCTGCTGGTAAAAGGTGCCGTTCCTGGCGCCAAGAACGGTCAAGTGATCGTCAAGCCGGCTGTCAAAGTCAAAGCCAAGAAAGGAGCTTAAATATGGAACTTCAGCTCCTGAATGAGCAAGGTCAAGCTGGCGCCGCTGTTGCAGCTGCCGATACCGTGTTCGGCCGCGAATACAACGAAGCACTGATTCACCAGGTCGTCGTCGCCTACGCTGCCAACGCACGTAGCGGCAACCGCAAGCAGAAAGACCGTGAAGAAGTCAGCCACACCACGAAAAAGCCATGGCGCCAGAAAGGCACCGGCCGCGCTCGTGCTGGTATGTCGTCGTCGCCTCTGTGGCGCGGCGGTGGTCGCATTTTCCCGAACTCGCCTGACGAGAACTTCACCCACAAGGTCAACAAGAAGATGTTCCGCGCAGGTATCTGCTCGATCTTCTCGCAACTGGCACGTGAAGGCCGTCTGGTCGTTATCGAGAACCTGTCGATCGACGCTCCGAAAACCAAGCTGCTGTCGCAAAAGCTGCAGGGCATGGGTCTGGAATCGGTCCTGGTGATCACCGACACCATCGAAGAAAACCTGTTGCTGGCATCACGTAACCTGCCGAACGTGCTGGTTGTCGAGCCAAAAGCAGCTGACCCGATGTCGCTGGTGTTCTACAAGAAAGTCCTGGTCACCAAAGCTGCACTGGCCAAGATCGAGGAGATGTACGCATGAGCACCGCAATCAAATTTAGCGAAGAGCGCCTGATGAAGGTGCTGATGGCTCCGGTCATTTCCGAGAAAGCTACCTTCGTCGCGGAAAAGAACGAGCAGATCGTCTTCAAGGTCTTGCCAGACGCGACCAAGCCGGAAATCAAGGCTGCCGTCGAACTGCTGTTCAAGGTCGAAGTGGAATCGGTGCAAACCGTGAACCGCGAAGGCAAACAAAAGCGTTCGGGCCGTTTCAATGGCCGTCGCAACCACACCAAGCGCGCTTTCGTGTGCCTGAAGCCAGGCCAGGAAATCAATTTTGTCGAGGAGGCTAAATAATGGCACTCGTTAAGATGAAGCCAACCTCCCCAGGCCGCCGCGGCATGGTGAAAGTTGTGACCGAGGGCCTGTACAAGGGTCGCCCGTTCGCAGCACTGGTTGAGAAGAAATCGAAGACTGCTGGCCGTAACAACAACGGCCACATCACCACCCGTCACATCGGTGGTGGTCACAAGCAACACTACCGTCTGGTCGACTTCAAGCGCCAGAAGGACGGCATTCCTGCCAAGGTCGAGCGTATCGAATACGACCCGAACCGTACCGCGCACATTGCACTGCTGTGCTACGCGGACGGCGAGCGTCAGTACATCATCGCCACCAAAGGCATGGCTGTCGGCGACAGCGTCATGAACGGCTCGGAAGCGCCGATCAAGTCGGGCAACTGCCTGCCAATCCGTAACATCCCGGTCGGTACCGTGATGAACTGCGTCGAAATGCTGCCAGGTAAGGGTGCCCAGATGGCCCGTACCGCCGGCGCCGCCGTGGTCCTGATGGCCCGCGAAGGCACCTACGCCCAGGTTCGCCTGCGCTCGGGTGAAGTCCGTCGCGTGCACATCGAGTGCCGCGCAACGGTTGGCGAAGTCGGCAATGCCGAGCACAGCCTGCGCAAGATTGGTAAAGCTGGTGCGATGCGCTGGCGCGGTGTCCGTCCGACCGTCCGCGGTGTCGTCATGAACCCGATCGACCACCCGCACGGTGGTGGTGAAGGTCGTACGGCTGCTGGTCGCCATCCGGTGTCGCCATGGGGCCAACAGACGAAGGGCAAGAAGACGCGTTCGAACAAGCGCACTTCTTCGATGATCGTCTCGCGCCGCGGCAAGAAATAAGGGATAACACATGACTCGTTCATTGAAAAAAGGGCCGTTCGTTGACGCCCACCTGGTGAAAAAAGTCGAGACCGCGCAAGCGAACAAAGACAAAAAGCCAGTGAAAACCTGGTCGCGTCGCTCGACGATCACGCCTGACTTCATCGGTCTGACGATCGCTGTTCACAACGGCAAGCTGCACGTGCCGGTGTACGTCTCCGAGAACATGGTCGGCCACAAGCTCGGCGAATTCGCGCTGACCCGTACGTTCAAGGGCCACGCCGCTGACAAGAAGGCGAAAAAATAATGGAAACTAAAGCTATCCTCAAAGGCGTGCGCCTGTCGGAACAAAAGGGCCGCCTCGTTGCTGACCTGATCCGCGGCAAGAAGGTTGATGCAGCACTCAACATTCTGCAGTTCAGCCCGAAGAAAGGCGCAACCATCATCAAGAAGGTTCTCGAGTCGGCAATCGCCAACGCGGAACACAACGATGGCGCCGATATCGACGAACTGAAGATCACCCAGATCTACGTTGAAAAGGGTCCGATCCTGAAGCGCTTTACGGCTCGCGCCAAAGGCCGCGGTGATCGCATTTCGAAACAATCCTGTCACATCTACGTGACTGTCGGTAACTAAGGAGTCACACGATGGGACAGAAGATTCACCCAACAGGCTTCCGCCTGTCCGTCACCCGTAACTGGGCGTCGCGCTGGTACGCCGGCAACGGCAACTTCGCTGAAATGCTCAACGAAGATCTGCAAGCCCGCGCTTTCCTGAAGAAGAAGCTGAAGAACGCTTCGGTCGGCCGCATCGTCATCGAGCGTCCAGCCAAGAACGCGCGCTTCACCATCTACTCGTCGCGTCCAGGTGTCGTGATCGGTAAAAAAGGCGAAGACATCGAAGTGCTGAAGACTTCGCTGGCGAAGATCATGGGCGTGCCTGTGCACGTCAATATCGAAGAGATTCGCAAGCCGGAAATCGATTCGCAGCTGATCGCCGATTCGATCTCGCAGCAGCTCGAAAAGCGCATCATGTTCCGCCGCGCGATGAAGCGCGCCATGCAAAACGCCATGCGTCTGGGTGCCGTCGGCATCAAGATCATGTCGTCGGGCCGTCTGAACGGCATCGAAATCGCCCGTACCGAATGGTACCGCGAAGGTCGTGTGCCTCTGCACACCCTGCGCGCCGATATCGACTACGGCACCAGCGAAGCATCGACCACGTACGGCATCATCGGCGTCAAGGTCTGGGTCTACAAGGGCGACCGTTCGGTCACCGGCGAAGCCCCGGTCATCGACACCCCGCCAGACGAGAAGAAGCCACGCGGCCCACGTCGTGACGACGGCAAGCCATCGCGCGGCCCACGTCCGGCCGGCGGCGCCCGTCCAGCTGCAGCCCCAACCGTGCGTGCTCGCCCAGCCGTCAAGCTGGCGACCCCGGCCGCTGCTGCACCAGCTGAGAAAGCAGGAGAATAAGCATGCTGCAACCATCGCGCAGGAAGTATCGTAAAGAGCAGAAAGGCCGTAACACCGGCATTTCGCACACCCGCGGCACCGCGGTCTCGTTCGGCGAATTCGGTCTGAAGGCAGTTGCCCGCGGCCGTATCACCGCACGCCAGATCGAGGCGGCACGTCGCGCCATGACCCGTCACATCAAGCGTGGCGGTCGTATCTGGATCCGTATCTTCCCGGACAAGCCGATTTCGAACAAGCCGGCCGAAGTCCGTATGGGTAACGGTAAGGGTAATCCGGAGTACTACGTCGCTGAAATCCAGCCAGGCAAAGTCCTGTACGAGATGGACGGCGTCGCAGAAGAACTGGCGCGCGAAGCATTCCGCCTGGCCGCTGCCAAACTGCCACTGGCTACCACGTTCGTCGTGCGCCAAGTCGGCCAATAACAGGAGTTGAATATGAAAGCATCGGAACTCCGCGGCAAGGACCAGGAAGCGCTGCAAAAGGAGCTGAGTGAGCTGCTGAAGGCCCAATTCGGCCTGCGCATGCAAATCGCTACCCAGCAGCTGGGCAATACCGCGCAGCTCAAGAAAGTACGTCGCGACATCGCACGTGTGAAGACCGTGATGAACCAGAAGGAAGCCAAATGAACGACACCACTAAAACGGCGCTGAAGCGTACGCTGGTCGGCAAGGTCGTGTCCGACAAAATGGACAAGACGGTAACCGTACTGATCGAACGTCACGTGAAGCACCCGCTGTACGGCAAAATCATCGTCCGCTCGAACAAGTACCACGCGCACGATGAGACCAACCAGGCCAAGACCGGCGACACGGTCGAGATCTCGGAAGGTCGCCCGATCTCGAAGACGAAGGCGTGGACCGTGACCCGTGTTGTGCAGGTTGCACAGGTCATCTAAGCCTTAAAAATTGTCTTGCGTGGCCCGCTGGTATCTGGGATACTAGCGGGCTTCGTTCATGTGTTGCCGCAGTTTGTCCCCCTCGGTAACTGCGGCCTGTACGAAGCAATTGGAAAGTCCAATCACCCAATCGTAGTGCTCCAGCAGGGGCGGTACGGCGGGACCAAGACTGACCGCAGGCCTACGGTTTTCCGTGGGATTTCTTCGGCTTAAGTTGGGAAAGAAAATACTATGATTCAAACTGAAAGCCGGCTCGAAGTGGCCGACAACACCGGTGCAAAAGAAGTTTTGTGCATCAAGGTGTTGGGCGGCTCCAAGCGCCGTTATGCGAGCATTGGCGACATCATCAAGGTAACCATCAAGGTTGCCGCGCCACGTGGCCGTGTCAAAAAAGGTGAAATTTATAACGCTGTGGTTGTGCGTACCGCTAAAGGTGTGCGCCGCCAAGACGGCTCCCTGGTGAAGTTCGACGGCAATGCCGCAGTGCTGCTCAACGCCAAGCTGGAACCGATCGGCACCCGTATCTTCGGACCAGTGACCCGCGAACTGCGCACTGAAAAGTTCATGAAGATCGTGTCCCTGGCACCTGAAGTACTGTAAGGAGTCGCAATGGATAAGATTCGTAAAAACGACGAAGTCATCGTTTTGGCCGGTAAAGACAAGGGCAAGCGTGGCGTGGTTTCGCGTCGCGTCGACGCCGAGCACGTCATCGTCGATGGCGTGAACGTTGCCAAGAAGGCCGTCAAGCCAAACCCGATGACCGGCGTACAAGGTGGTATCGTCGACAAGGCGATGCCGATTCACGTCTCCAACGTCGCGCTGTTCAACGCCGCGACCGGCAAGGCTGACCGCGTAGGCTTCAAAGACCAGGACGGTAAAAAAGTCCGCGTCTACAAGTCTTCCGGCGAAGAAGTGAAGGTGTAAGAAATGGCCCGTCTCCAACAATTCTACAAAGACAAAGTCGTCGCTGACCTGACCGAAAAATTCGGCTACAAGTCGGTGATGGAAGTGCCGCGCCTGACCAAGATCACCCTGAACATGGGTGTTGGTGAAGCGATCGCCGACAAGAAAGTGCTCGAGCACGCTGTGGGCGACCTGACCAAGATCGCCGGCCAGAAGCCAGTGACCACCAAGTCGCGCAAGGCAATCGCAGGTTTCAAGATCCGCGAAGGCTACCCGATCGGTACGATGGTGACCCTGCGCGGCGCCCGTATGTACGAGTTCCTGGACCGTTTCATCACCGTGGCCCTGCCACGCGTGCGTGACTTCCGCGGTGTGAATGGCAAATCGTTCGACGGTCGTGGCAACTACAACATCGGTGTCAAGGAACAGATCATCTTCCCTGAAATCGACTACGACAAGATCGACGCGCTGCGTGGCATGAACATCTCGATCACCACGACCGCTAAGACCGACGATGAAGCCAAAGCGCTGCTCGCCGCCTTCAAATTCCCGTTCAGGAACTAAGAGCATGGCAAAACTTGCACTGATTAACCGCGAACAGAAGCGTGCAGACCTGGTGGAGAAATTCGCCGCAAAGCGTGCAGCTCTGAAAGCAATCATCGACGACCAGTCGAAGACCGAAGAAGAGCGTTACGAAGCGCGCCTGAAACTGCAGGCACTGCCACGTAACTCGGCGCCGACCCGCCAGCGTAACCGCTGCGCCATGACCGGCCGCCCACGTGGCACCTTCCGTAAATTCGGCCTCGCCCGTACCAAACTCCGCGAATTCGCCATGAAAGGCGAAATCCCGGGTATGACCAAAGCCAGCTGGTAATAGGAGAATAAGCAATGAGTATGAGCGATCCTATCGCCGATATGCTGACCCGCATTCGCAACGCACAAACTGTTCAGAAAACCACGGTCGCAATGCCGTCGTCCAAAGTCAAGGTTGCCATTGCCAACGTCCTGAAGGACGAGGGTTACATTGAGGATTTCGCCGTGTCCACCGAAGGTGGCAAGTCGGAACTGAAAATCGGTTTGAAGTATTACACCGGCCGTCCGGTTATCGAGCGCATCGAGCGCGTGTCCCGTCCTGGCCTGCGTGTCTACAAAGGCAAAGATGAGATCCCAACCGTCATGAACGGCCTGGGCGTTGCCATTGTGTCGACCCCGCAAGGCGTGATGACTGACCGCAAAGCCCGCGCCTCCGGCGTCGGCGGCGAAGTTATCTGCTACGTGGCTTAAGGAGTAGACGATGTCTCGAGTAGCTAAGATGCCAATCGCAGTTCCAGCGGGCGCCGAAGTGGCGATCACTGCAGCAGCGATCACGGTCAAAGGCCCATTGGGCACCCTGGTCCAGCCGTTGAACGGCATGGTCAAGGTTGAAAACAACAACGGCACGCTGACGTTCGACGTGGTGGACGATTCGCGTGAATCGAACGCCATGTCGGGTACCCTGCGCGCCCTGGTCAACAACATGGTTGTCGGCGTCACCAAGGGCTTCGAGAAGAAGCTGAACCTGGTCGGCGTGGGCTACAAGGCGGCAGTGCAGGGCAATGCCCTGAACCTGTCGCTGGGCTTCTCGCACCCGGTGCTGCACGCGATGCCAGAAGGCATCACCGCAGCAACCCCGACCCCGACCGAAATCCTGATCAAGGGTATCGATCGTCAAAAGGTTGGTCAGGTTGCCGCCGAAGTGCGCGCTTACCGCTCCCCTGAGCCTTACAAAGGCAAGGGCGTCCGTTATTCGGACGAGGTGGTGAAGCTTAAAGAAACCAAGAAGAAATAATCGGAGCTGACGATGGACAAGAAAGAATCGCGTCTGCGTCGCGGACGCCAAACCCGCATCAAGATCGCGCAGTTGGGCGTGAACCGCCTGTCGGTGCACCGTACCAACCTGCACATCTATGCGAACCTGATCAGCCCGGATGCGAAGGTCCTGGTTTCGGCTTCGACGCTGGAAGCAGAAGTGCGCGCCGAACTGGCCGGTCAAAGCGGCAAGGGCGGCAACGCTGCCGCCGCTGCCCTGGTTGGCAAGCGCGTCGCAGAAAAAGCACTGAAGGCAGGAATCACCGAAGTCGCTTTCGACCGTTCGGGTTTCCGTTACCACGGCCGTGTGAAGGCGCTGGCAGAAGCCGCGCGTGAAGCCGGTCTGAAGTTCTAAGGAAGAATCGTCATGGCAAAAATGCAAGCGAAAATGGCAAGCGACAAGCCGGATGATGGCATGCGCGAAAAAATGATCGCGATCAACCGCGTGACCAAAGTGGTCAAGGGTGGTCGTATCATGGGTTTTGCAGCGCTGACCGTTGTCGGTGACGGCGATGGCCGCATCGGCATGGGTAAAGGCAAGTCGAAGGAAGTTCCAGTCGGCGTGCAAAAAGCGATGGAAGAAGCCCGCCGCAACCTGATCAAGGTGCCCCTCAAGAACGGTACGCTGCACCACACCGTTACCGGTCGTCACGGCGCCTCGCGCGTCATGATGTCGCCGGCCAAGCCAGGTACTGGCGTGATCGCTGGTGGCGCAATGCGCGCTATCTTCGAGGTGATGGGCGTGACCGACGTGGTCGCCAAGTCGACCGGTTCGTCGAACCCGTACAACCTGGTTCGCGCCACGCTCGACGGCCTGTCGAAAATGAGCACTGCTTCCGACATCGCAGCCAAGCGCGGCAAGTCGGTCGAAGACATCCTGGGTTAAGGGGAACAAACATGGCAAACACTGTCAAAGTCAAGCTCGTCAAGGGCCTGATCGGTACCCGTCAGGATCACCGTGCCACCGTGCGCGGCCTGGGTCTGCGTCGTGTCAACTCGGTCTCCGAGCTGCAGGACACCCCATCCGTGCGTGGCATGATCAACAAAGTCGCGTACCTCGTTAAAGTTGTATCGTAAGCCTCGGCTTACGAACGGAGAAAACAATGGAACTCAATACCATTCAACCAGCTGACGGCGCCAAGCACTACAAGCGCCGCGTCGGCCGCGGTATCGGCTCCGGCCTGGGCAAGACCGCTGGTCGCGGTCACAAGGGTCAGAAGTCGCGTTCGGGCGGCTTCCACAAGGTCGGCTTCGAAGGCGGTCAGATGCCTCTGCAGCGCCGTCTGCCGAAGCGCGGCTTCAAGTCGCTCAACGCAACCTTCAAGGCTGAAGTCCGTCTGTCGGACCTGAACGCCCTGGCGGTCGGCGACATCGACATTCTGGTGCTCAAGCAAGCAGGCATCCTGCCAGTGGTGGCACGCGACGTGCGCGTCATCCTGTCGGGCGAGATCACCCGTGCGGTGAACCTCAAGGGCCTGAAGGCGACCGCGGGCGCGAAAGCGGCCATCGAAGCAGCTGGCGGTTCGGTCGCCTAAAGCGACCGCTGCCTGATCGGAGCAAAAATTGGCGACTAATTCACAACTTGGTAAAAGCGCCGCTGCCGGCTTCCCCTGGAGTCGCTTGTGGTTTTTGCTTGGCGCATTGGTCGTGTACCGTATCGGTGCTCACATCCCGGTCCCCGGGATCGACCCGAACGAGCTGGCGGCGCTGTTCAAGCAGAACGAAGGCGGCATCCTGGGCATGTTCAACATGTTCTCGGGTGGCGCGTTGTCCCGCTTTACCGTGTTCGCACTCGGGATCATGCCCTATATTTCGGCTTCGATCATCATGCAGCTGGCGTCGATCGTCTCGCCGCAGCTGGAAGCGCTGAAGAAGGAAGGCGAAGCAGGACGCCGCAAGATCACCCAGTACACCCGCTACTTCACGGTGGCACTGGCTCTGTTCCAGGCGTTCGGCATCGCCGTCGCGCTCGAGGCTCAACCGAAACTCGTGATCGATCCGGGCCTGGCTTTCCGCTTCGTCACCGTCGTGACGCTGCTGACCGGCACCATGTTCCTCATGTGGCTGGGCGAGCAGATCACCGAACGTGGCCTCGGCAACGGCATCTCGATCATTATTTTCGCCGGTATCGCTGCCGGTCTGCCATCGGCACTGGGTAGCCTGTTCACCCTGGTGCAGAACGGTTCGATCGGTAATTTTGCCGCGATCTTCATCGTCATCCTGGTGGCTGTAGTGACGTTTATCGTCGTGTACGTTGAACGCGGACAGCGCAAGATCCTCGTGAATTACGCCAAGCGCCAGGTCGGCAACAAGGTGTACGGTGGCCAAACCAGCCACCTGCCTCTGAAGCTGAACATGGCCGGCGTGATTCCGCCGATCTTCGCTTCCTCGATCATCCTGTTCCCGGCGACGATCGTTGACTGGTACACCCGCGGCAAGGACGCCAATGGCCCGTTCATCGGGTTCTTGAAAGACCTGGCCGCATCCATGGGTACCGGTGAGCCGATCCACGCGTTGCTGTATGCGGTGGCGATCGTGTTTTTCTGCTTCTTCTACACCGCGCTGGTATTCAACAGCAAGGAAACGGCGGACAACTTGAAGAAAAGCGGCGCGTTTGTACCGGGCATCCGTCCGGGCGAGCAGACCGCACGCTACATCGACAAGATCCTGATGCGCCTGACCCTGGCTGGCGCCGTGTACATCACGGCCGTGTGCCTGGTGCCGGAGTTCCTGCAGTCGATCTGGAAAGTTCCTTTCTACTTCGGCGGCACCTCGCTCCTGATCATCGTGGTAGTCACGATGGACTTCATGGCACAAGTGCAGAACTACGTCATGTCGCAGCAATACGAATCGCTGCTGCGCAAGGCTAACTTCAAGGGCGGGATTCCGACGCGATAAGCGGGGAGTGCAGATACCGAATGGCAAAAGACGACGTCATCCAAATGCAAGGTGAGATTCTCGAGAATCTCCCAAATGCGACATTTCGCGTAAAGCTGGAAAACGGGCATGTGGTCCTGGGGCATATCTCGGGTAAAATGCGGATGAACTATATCCGCATTCTCCCGGGCGACAAGGTAACGGTGGAACTGACCCCGTACGACCTGTCCCGGGCACGCATCGTATTCCGGACCAAGTAAAAAACATTAAGTAAACTCACCAGGAGTACAACATGAAAGTTAATGCTTCAGTCAAGCGGATCTGCCGCAACTGCAAGATCATCAAGCGCAAGGGCGTGGTCCGCGTGATCTGCGTCGAGCCGCGTCACAAGCAGCGTCAAGGTTAAGAGGAATAACGAATGGCACGTATTGCAGGGGTTAACATCCCAAATCATCAGCACACTGTTATCGGCCTGACGGCGATCTATGGTATTGGCCGTCCACGCTCGCAGAAGATCTGCGATTCGACTGGTATCGCGACCAACAAGAAGGTCAAGGATCTCGACGATAACGAACTCGAGAAGCTGCGCGACGAAGTTGCGAAGTTTGTCGTGGAAGGCGACCTGCGCCGCGAACTGTCCATGAACATCAAGCGTCTGATGGATCTGGGCTGCTACCGCGGCATGCGTCACCGTAAGGGCCTGCCAGTGCGCGGCCAGCGTACCCGTACCAATGCACGTACCCGCAAAGGTCCGCGTAAAGCCGCTCAATCGCTGAAGAAATAATCTAGGAACCGACCATGGCTAAGCAACAAAGCAGCGCAGCAGCAGCACGCGTTCGTAAAAAAGTGAAGAAGAACGTGGCTGAGGGCATTGCCCACGTCCACGCTTCGTTCAACAACACCATCATCACGATCACCGATCGCCAGGGCAACGCCCTGTCGTGGGCGACGTCGGGTGGCGCTGGCTTCAAGGGCTCGCGTAAATCGACCCCGTTCGCGGCACAGGTCGCTGCTGAAGCAGCCGGCAAGGTCGCGCAGGAAAGCGGCGTGAAGAATCTGGAAGTGCGTATCAAGGGCCCAGGCCCAGGCCGTGAATCGGCTGTGCGCGCGCTGAACAACCTGGGCATCAAGATCACCGAGATCCAGGACGTGACGCCAGTTCCGCACAACGGCTGCCGTCCTCCAAAGCGTCGTCGTATCTAAGAACCGCCGGGCGGCTTCGCTGCCCAGTTGTTTCGATACATCGCGCAAGCGATTAGCAGTATCAAAAGCCGGTGCAGTATCCCGAATTCGGGTATACTGCCCGGCTGTTGTCGCCTTGGGCCCAGCGCCTGACAAAACTCTCATGGCTGCGTTGCATCGTCTCGCCGTACAGGCGTACTGCCTTCGACGACGCGCCTTGCCCTGAAAGTTTTGTCAAGCGCTCCCTCGGGCATCTTTTTTCAGCCACGTCCGCTCATCTACGGGTCGGACTAGCGCCTGCCGCATCGGCAACGATGCCTCTGGGGCGTGATTAATACATTAAAGGATTCAACGTGGCACGTTATATCGGACCAAAAGCAAAACTGTCGCGCCGTGAAGGCACTGACCTGTTCCTCAAGAGCGCACGTCGCTCGCTCGATTCGAAGTGCAAGCTGGACGTCAAGCCAGGCCAGCACGGCGTGAAATCGGGTGCCCGCACCTCCGACTACGGCAACCAGCTGCGCGAAAAGCAGAAGGTCAAGCGTATGTACGGCATCCTCGAGCGCCAGTTCCGCCGCTACTTCGCTGAAGCATCGCGCCGCAAGGGCAACACCGGCGAAACGCTGCTGAAGCTGCTGGAATCGCGCCTGGACAACGTCGCTTACCGCATGGGCTTCGGCTCGACCCGCGCTGAAGCGCGTCAGCTGGTGAGCCACAAGGCCTTCACCGTCAACGGTAACGTCGTGAACATCGCTTCGTACGCTGTCAAGACCGGCGACGTCATCGCCGTGCGCGAAAAGGCGAAGAAGCAAGTGCGTATCGTCGAAGCGCTGTCGCTGGCTGAACAAGTCGGCATGCCGAGCTGGGTCTCGGTCGACAGCAAGAAGATGGAAGGCACCTTCCGTTCGTTCCCAGAGCGTAACGAGATCGCCGCCGACGTCAACGAAGCACTGATCGTCGAACTGTACTCGCGTTAATCGTTTTTGAAGAGGCGCGCCTGCTCGGTATCCGAGGGGGCGTGCCTTCTTTGCGTTTTCGCTGCTACGCCAGATTCACCCAAGAATTCACCACATGCCATCAGCCTTATCGGTGTAACGAGCCGAGGGTATTGAAAAGGACATTTCATGCAAAATAGTTTGTTGAAGCCACGTATCATCGACGTCGAAGCCCTCGGTGCCGGTCACGCCAAAGTCGTGATGGAGCCATTCGAGCGCGGTTACGGCCACACCCTGGGCAACGCCCTGCGCCGTGTCCTGCTGTCGTCGATGATCGGCTACGCGCCGACCGAAGTGACCATCGCCGGTGTCGTGCACGAGTACTCGTCGCTGGACGGCGTGCAGGAAGACGTTGTCGACCTGCTGCTGAACCTGAAGGGCGTCGTGTTCAAGGTGCACAACCGTGACTCCGTCACCCTGACCCTGAAGAAGGAAGGCGAAGGCGCCGTCCTGGCATCGGACATCGACCTGCCGCATGACGTCGAACTGATCAACCCGGATCACGTGATCGCTCACCTGACCGCCGGTGGCAAGCTGGACATGCAGATCAAGGTCGAGAAGGGCCGTGGCTACGTTCCTGGTAACGTGCGCCGCCTGTCGGAAGACACCAACAAGACCATCGGCCGCATCATCCTGGACGCTTCGTTCTCGCCGGTGCGCCGCGTGTCGTACGCCGTGGAATCGGCCCGTGTCGAACAGCGTACCGACCTCGACAAGCTGATCATCAACATCGAGACCAACGGCGTCATCACCCCGGAAGAGGCGATTCGCCAGTCGGCCCGCGTGCTGGTTGACCAGCTCAACGTGTTCGCTGCCCTGGAAGGCACGGAAGCCGCCGCCGAAGCACCATCGCGTGCTCCGCTGGTCGATCCGATCCTGCTGCGTCCGGTCGACGACCTGGAACTGACCGTCCGCTCGGCAAACTGCCTGAAAGCGGAAAACATCTACTACATCGGCGACCTGATCCAGCGTTCGGAAAACGAACTGCTCAAGACGCCGAACCTGGGCCGCAAGTCGCTCAACGAAATCAAGGAAGTCCTTGCTTCGCGCGGCTTGACCCTGGGCATGAAACTCGAGAACTGGCCACCAGCCGGTTTGGAAAAGTAATTGCACCACCTGCCCGAACAATGTTGTCCGGGCAGTTTTAACCCTTATGAACCGGTCCGCGGTCATGCCTTGGCATGAACGATCGAAGAACTGGAAATTAAACACTCGAAAGGAAGTACCATGCGTCACCGTCACGGCCTCCGTAAGCTGAACCGTACCTCGTCCCACCGCCTCGCCATGCTGCGCAACATGACCGTCTCGCTGCTGCGTCATGAAGCCATCAAGACCACCGTGCCGAAAGCGAAGGAACTGCGTCGCGTCATCGAGCCGATCCTGACCCTGGGCAAGACCGACACCCTGGCAAACAAGCGCCTGGCCTTCGCTCGCCTGCGCGACCGCGAAATGGTGCAGAAGCTGTTCGCCGAACTGGGCCCACGTTACGCCAACCGCAATGGCGGCTACCTGCGCATCCTGAAAATGGGTTTCCGCGTGGGCGACAATGCGCCGATGGCCTACATCGAGCTGCTGGACCGTCCGGAAGTCACCTCGGCTGAAGAAGCACCGACCGCCGAGTAATTGCTCCGTTCGACAAGAAAAACCAGGCCTCGCGCCTGGTTTTTTTTCGCCTGTGGCAGCCGTGATCGGCCACCTGTCACCCAGCGGTACGAAGCCGGTGTACCATTCCGCTGCGCCGTCATCATCCGAAGAAATAAGCGAAAGAAGTCATGTCCCGTCTCCTGTCCCGCGCGCAGGCTTGCCTGCTTGCCATCCTGTCGCTGCTGATCCTGTTCGCCAGCCTGCCGCTGCCCGCGCGCGCGGCCCAGGACTTCCTCGACCCGGCCATGGCTTTCCGCTTCTCGGCGCGCATGGACGGCAACGACGCCGTCGTTACCTATGCGGTCGCGGACGGCTACTACATGTACCGCGAACGCTTCAAGTTCACCGCGACCGGCGCCAGGCTGGGCGAGCCCGACATCCCGCCCGGCAAGATCAAGTTCGACGAAACCTTCGGCAAGGACGTCGAGACTTACCACGGCAACGTCACCATCCGCATCCCGGTCGAAGGCAAGGGACCGTTCACCCTGAACGCCACCAGCCAGGGCTGTGCCGACGCCGGCCTGTGCTATCCGCCGCAGCAGGCGAGCGCCCAGCTGACGGTTGGGGAAACCGCGCCGCAAACGCGCCCGGCCGCCGCGCCCGCGCATCCGTTGTCCGGCGCGGGCGGCGGCACCGGGCCCGATACCGCGGCCAGTAGCGGCGCAAATACCGGCCCCGGCGCCGGCGCCAGTGCCCGCACTGAACCCGGCGCGGCTGCGTTAGCGCCCACGGAGCCGACGGTGCGAACACCCGCGCCGGCAAGCAAGGCGGCGTCTGCCGCGACGCCGCTTGCCGTCCCGGCCGCCGCATCCACCTCCGGTACCAACGCGCCTTCGGAAATGGCGGGCATCGGGGCCATCCTCCGGGGCGGGCGCCTGCTGGCGATCGTTCCAGCCTTCGCCCTGCTGGGCCTGGGCCTGGCGTTCACGCCCTGCGTGCTGCCGATGGTGCCGATCCTGTCGTCGATCATCGTCGGGCAGGGCGGCCAGGCGCACCGCGCCCGCGGCTTCCTGCTTTCGGCCACCTATTCGCTCGGCATGGCGGTCGTGTACACCGCCCTCGGCGTCGGCGCGGGCCTGGCCGGCGAAGGCCTGTCGGCTTCGCTCCAGAACCCATGGGTGCTGGGCACGTTCGCGCTCCTGATCGTGGCGATGGCCATGTCAATGTTCGGCTTCTACGAACTGCAGATGCCCGCTGCCCTGCAGACGAAGCTCGCGGGCGCGTCGAACCGCCAGAGCCCGGGCAAACTGGCCGGCGTGTTCGCCATGGGCGCGATCTCGGCCCTGATCGTCGGTCCCTGCGTGGCCGCGCCGCTGGCCGGTGCCCGGTCTACATCAGCCAGACGCGCGACGTGGTCGTCGGCGGCGCCGCGCTGTTCTCGATGGCGGTCGGGATGAGCATTCCGCTGTTGCTGGTCGGCGTCTCGGCCGGCTGGCTGCTGCCGCGCGCAGGCCCCCGGATGGAAAACGTCAAACGCTTCTTCGGCGTGCTGATGCTGGGCATGGCATTGTGGCTGGTGGCGCCGGTGCTGGCGAACGCCCTGCAGATGCTGCTGTGGGCGGGCTTGCTGCTGGGCTACGGCGCCTGGCTGCTGAGCCGCCGTGGCCACCCGCTGGCGATGGCCTTCGGCGTCGCGCTGGGGCTGCTGGGCGCCGTGCAGGTGGTGGGGCTGGCCAGCGGCGCGCGCGACGTCCTGGCGCCGCTCGCCACACTGACGGGTGGTGCGCACCAGGGTCTCGAGTTCCGCCGCGTGAAGACCGTCGCCGACCTCGACGCGGCCCTGGCCGCCAATCCCGGCAAGACCGCGATGCTCGACTTCTATGCCGACTGGTGCGTGTCGTGCAAGGAGATGGAAAAACTGACCTTCGTCGACCCGGCGGTCAAGGCGAAACTGGCGAACACGCTGCTGCTGCAGGTCGACGTCACCGCCAACGATGCCCACGACAAGGCGTTGCTCAAGCGCTTTGGCCTGTTCGGCCCTCCAGGGATCATTTTCTTTGGCCGCGACGGCAAGGAGATCGCGGACAGCCGCGTGATCGGGTACCAGGGCACGGAGAAGTTCCTGGGCTCGCTGCAGAAGCTCGAATAGCGGCGTCCGTAGGGTGGAGTCCCGACTCCACGCGGTACGGCGCGTGACCGCTCGCAACGCGATGGCGGCACGCACGCGATGGCGATGTCGCCCAGTTGTTCGTCAAGCAAACACCGCACCGCGTGGGCTCGAGAGCCCACCCTGCGAAAACATCGGCGGCCCGGCCGCCAGCGCAAAAAAAGGGATGCCGCGGCATCCCTTTTCCTCATCGGCTGAACGGTTCAGCTTTGCAGCGCCGCACCGCGCTCGCCGCCACGGCCGCCGTGGCCACGATGACCATGGTGACGGCCGCCGAAGCGCGTGGCTTTGCTATCGAGCACCTGCTTCTGTTCCGGCGTCAGCACGGCGTACAGGTTGTTCAGGGCAGCCAGGCGTGCTTCCATGCGCGCGGTACGCTGCTTCTGGCGCTCGATGTGCTGCTGCAGGCGCTGCGGTGCCGGCAGGGCGGCAAGCTTGCCACGCTCGCCTCCAACGCGCGCGTCGGCACGCTGGGCCGGCTTGCCTGCGGCAACGAAGGCGGAGAAGGCTGGTTCCTGCTGCGGCGTCAGCTTCAGTTCGGCGCGCAGCCTGGCGACGCGCTGCTCCCGGCGTTCGACCCGCTTCGCCTGGCGCTCGGCCTTGTGCGCTGCGCGCTGCTCGGCGCTGACGGCGTGGCCATGGCGGCCTTCCGACGCCGGCACGGTCGCCGTCACGGCTGCCGTCTGCGCGAGGGCGGTACCGGCGATACCAAGCGCGGTCAGGGCGATGAAGATGTTCTTGCGGAGGGTGTTCATGTGATGTCCTTGGATGTGTAAGTGGATCAGTTTGTGCATCCGAACCTCTCGCTGCACAGGACCTATCTTCTCTAAAAACTGTAACCCCAGCGTGTCCCCTGCCACGTACTTTGTATCAATATGTTTCCTTCCTGAATCCATATACATACCGATACAAATGGTCTGTGCAGGCTCGGATGAAGCAGGGATAATTGCGTTCATGGACAATCCCTCTACCATCCTCATCGTCGACGACGACCGCGACATCCGCCAGCTGCTGGCCGACTACCTCGAGTCGAACGGCTACCGCGCACTGGCCGCCGGCGACGGCACTGCGATGTGGAAAATCCTCGACGAGTCGCGTCCCGAACTGATCGTGCTCGACCTGAACCTGCCAGGCGACGACGGCCTCACGCTATGCCGCAAGCTGCGCGCCAGCTCGAGCCTGCCGGTCATCATGCTGACCGCCCGCAACGAGCCGCTCGACCGCATCCTCGGCCTGGAGATGGGTGCCGACGACTACCTGCCGAAACCCTTCGAGCCGCGCGAACTGCTGGCGCGCATCCGCAGCGTACTGCGCCGCTCGCATGCCATGCCTTCGAATGCGCCGGCCGAGAACGTGCAGCAGATGCGTTTTTCGAACTGGACGCTCGACCTCACCGCACGCCACCTGGTCAACCCGGACGGGCTCGTGATCATGCTGTCGGGCGCCGAGTTCCGGCTGCTGCGCGTTTTCCTCGAGCACCCGAACCGGGTACTGAACCGCGACCAGCTACTGAACCTCACGCAGGGGCGCGACGCCGACCCCTTCGATCGCTCGATCGACATCCAGATCAGCCGCCTGCGCCAGAAGCTGGGCGAGGACGCGCGCATGCCGCAGATCATCAAGACCGTGCGCAACGGCGGCTACGTGCTGGCCGGCCAGGTGACCGTGGAGCCAGCCGCGTGAGGGCTTTCATCGGCTCGATGACGGGCCGTGTCTTCGCCACCCTGCTGCTGGGGATCCCGGTATCGGCCGCGCTGACCCAGTGGCTGGCCGACGTCGAGCGCCAGCGCGTGCTCGAGCGCCAGCGCGACCAGACCCTGATCGAGCGCGCCGAGCAGCTGATCATGGCCACCGAGATCGTGCCGGCATCGACGCGGCGCGCCTACCTGGCCGTCGCCAACCGTCCGGGGCTGCTGCTCGCGGTCGGTTCGCCGCATCCGAGTGCAGCCCAGCCCACGGGCTTTTCGAAGACCCTGTCCGAGCGGCTCGGCAAGGACTACCAGATCGTCCCCGCGGCCGCCGCGCCCGACGCCTGCGCGCATCCGCCGCGCATGCCCATCCTGTACGGCCTGCTCAGCGCGGAGTGGCGCGGCGCCTGCGAAAACCTCAACGTGCGCCTGCGCGATGGCGAGCAGCTGCACTTGGCCGTGCTGCCGCCGCGGGCGCTCGCTCCGGCCGATACCGACTACCGCGCCGTGCTCGCGCTGTTTTTCGTCAGCACCGCTTTTCTGGCCTACCCGGTGGCGCGCATGACGACGCGTCCCCTGAAACAGCTGGCGCAGGCCGCGCAAGACCTCGGCAACGACATCAACCGCGCGCCGCTCGACCTGACCGGTGCCAGCGAGATTCGCCAGGCCAGCGCCGCCTTCAACGCGATGCAGGCGCGCATCCGCCAGTACATCTTCCAGCGCACGCAAATGCTGGCGGCGATCACCCACGACCTGCAGACGCCGCTCACGCGCATGCGCCTGCGCCTGGAAAAGGTGGACGACCGCGAACTGCAGGAACGCCTTATCGGCGACCTCTCGGCCATGCAGGCGATGGTGCGCGAGGGCCTGGACCTGGCACGCAGCATGGACGCGACCGAGAGCATGCAGATGCTCGACCTGGACTCGCTGCTGGCCTCGAGCTGCGACGATGCCGCCGATGCCAACCTGCCCGTCACGCTGGCCGGCCGTTCGAACATGGCCCTGCTGGGCCGCCCGCTCGACCTGCAGCGTTGCCTCGGCAACCTGATCGACAACGCCGTCAAGTATGGCCAGCAGGCCCAGGTCGTGGTCGACCGCGTGAACGGCGCCGCGCGCATCCGCGTGCGCGACAACAGGCCCGGCATTCCGCAGGCCGAGCTGACCCGCGTGTTCGATCCGTTCTACAGGGTGGAAACCTCGCGTTCGCGCGAATCGGGCGGTACCGGCCTCGGGCTGACCATCGCCCGCAACATCGCCGAACAGCATGGCGGCAGCATCGCGCTGGCGAACCCCCCGGACGGCGGCCTGGAAGTCACGCTGATGCTACCGGCGTATTATCCGGGAAAGTAGGCGCCTTACACGCAGGCGTCATAATGTCGGTCTTGCTGGATTAATGATTGAGGAAGCCGCCGGGACGCGCGGCAAGGGAATCGAATGAAAAAGAATACGCTCGCTGTGATCGCCATCGTCGTTGCCGCCGGAGCCGGCGCTGCCTGGACCATGAAGGGGACAGGCCAGGCCCACGAGGAAACCGGCAAGGGCGGAGGCCGCGGCGGCGCCGGGGCCGACCACGGTGAACGTGGTGACCCCGCAGCGCCAGGACGTCGGCGTCGACGTCGCTTCGAATGGCACCGTCACGCCGCAACGCACGGTGGACCTGCGTCCGCAAACGACCAGCACGATCCGCCAGGTGCACATCAAGGAAGGCCAGTTCGTGAAGGCCGGCCAATTGATGTTCTCGCTCGACGACCGCAGCGACCGCGCCAGCGTGGCCCAGGCCCAGGCGGAAGTGGCACGCGGCCGCGCCACCCTGGCCGACCTCGAGCGCCAGTACAAGCGCAGCGGGGAACTGTTTGCACAGAAATTTATTGCCCAGAGCGCCGTCGACACCCTGCACAGCCAGGTCGACGCCGCGCGCGCCGCGCTGGCCGCGAATTCGGCCGCCGTGCAGGCCAGCCAGGTCAATGCCAGCTACACCGCCATCCGCGCGCCAATGGCGGGCCGGGTCGGTGCCATCAATGTCTATCCGGGTTCGCTGGTGCAACCCGCCACCTCGCTCACCACGGTGACCCAGCTTGCCCCGATCGACGTCGCCTTCACGCTGCCTGAGTCAAACCTGGCTTCGCTGCTGGCGGCCCAGAAGCAGGGCACGGTACCGGTCGAGGCCAGCACCGGCGGGGACGCCAAGCCGGTGACGGGCCAGCTGAGCTTTGTCGACAACACGGTCGACCCGACCAGCGGCACCATTCGCGTGAAAGCCCAGTTCGGCAACGGCGACGGCCTGCTGTGGCCGGGCCAGTACGTGAACACCCGCGTCACGGTGCGCACGATCAAGGATGCGGTGGTGATTCCACAAAGTGCGATCATCATCAACGCGGAAGGCACCTTCGTCTACGTGGCCGAGCACGATGGGACGGCGCGCATGGTGCCGATCACGCGCCTGCACGCCTTCGGCCTGAACGCGGCGGTCACTGGCCTGGCCGGCAACGAGCAGGTGATCACGGAAGGCAAGCAGAACCTGCGTCCGGGCGGCAAGGTGCGATTGGCTGGTGCCAGGCAACAAGGCAAGCCCGGCGCGCAGGATGCGCCTGCGGCACGAAAGGATAAAGCGGCATGAATTTGTCCGAACTGTGTATCCGCCGCCCGGTCATGGTGGTGCTGCTGTCGATCAGCCTGGTGCTGGTCGGCATCCTCGCCTACATGCACATCCCGGTCGCGGCACTTCCCAGCTATAACACCCCGGTCATCAACGTCAGCGCCAACCTGCCCGGCGCCAGCCCGGAGACGATGGCGTCATCGGTGGCCCTGCCGCTGGAGAAGCAATTCTCGACGATTGCCGGCATCAAGCTCATCACGTCCACCAGTACCCAGGGCAGCACCTCGCTGACGCTGGAATTCGCCACCGAGATCGACGTCGACAAGGCTGCCGTCGACGTCCAGGCGGCCCTGCTCGGCGCCCAGCGCCAGCTGCCGCTGGAAATGACCGACCTGCCGTCCTACCGCAAGGTCAACCCGGCCGACTCGCCGATCCTGTTCATGCACATGACCTCGCCGTCGATGAACCTGTCGGAGCTGAACGACTACGCCGAAAACGTGGTCTCGCCGGCAATCTCGACCCTGCCGGGCATCGCGCAGGTCTCGGTCAATGGCGGCAAGCGCTTTGCCGTGCGCGTGCGGGCCCGCTCCGACATGATGAACGCCCGCAACATCTCGATGGATGAGCTGGCAGCGGCCCTGCGCGCGGCCAACTCGAACGCGCCGCTGGGCGTGCTCGACGGTCCGGCCCAGACGCTCACCATCCAGGGCGGCGGCCAGCTGATGAAGGCGGCCGATTTCGCCAAACTGATCGTTGCCACGCGTGACGGCCTGCCCGTGCACCTGCAGGACGTGGCGCAGGTGGAAGACAGCTACCAGTCGGTCAAGTCCGCGGCCAGCCTGAACGGCGAGCGATCGATCGTCCTGGTGGTGCAGCGCCAGCCGAACGCGAACACCGTGCAGGTGGTCGACTCGGTGCGCGCGCTGCTGCCGAAATTCGAAACGCAGCTGCCGGCCTCGATCAAGATCCACCTGGTGAACGACCGCTCGGTGTCGATCCGCGAAGCGATCCACGACGTCAACCTCACCCTCGCCGGCACCGTCGTGCTGGTCATCCTGGTGATCTTCCTGTTCCTGCACCGCCTGACCGCCACGCTCATTCCGGCGGTCACCGTGCCGATCTCGCTGCTGGGTGCATTGTCGCTGCTGTATGCCTTCGGCTATAGCCTCGACAATATCTCGCTGCTCGGCATTACACTGGCTGTCGGCCTCGTGGTCGACGATGCCATCGTGGTGCTGGAAAACATCGTGCGCCACATGGAGCTGGGCAAGAAACCCTTCCATGCGGCCCTGGTCGGCTCGCGCGAGATGGGTTTCACCATCGTCTCGATTTCGATCTCGCTGGTCGCCGTGTTCATCCCGATCTTCTTCATGCCGGGCGTGATCGGCCTGCTGTTCCGCGAATTCGCCGTGGTCGTCGGCCTGGCGGTGCTGGTCTCGGCCGCGGTGTCGCTGACACTCGTGCCGATGCTGTGCTCGCGCCTGATCAAGGACGGCGGCCACGTCGAGCCGCACGAGATGTCGTGGATCGGACGCCGCTTCGAGGCCATGTTCACCCGCGTGCGCAACGCCTATGCCCGCACCCTCGACGGCGCGCTGCGCCACCGCTTCCTGGTGCTCATGCTGGCGCTCGGCACCCTGGTGCTGACGGGGCTGCTGTACTCGACCATGCCGAAAGGCTTTTTCCCTGAGGAAGACCTGGGCCAGCTGCGGGTGACCGTCGAAGCCTCGGAAGACACCTCGTCGGCCGCGCTGCTGGCCTTGCAGGACAAGACCGTCGAGGCCATCCGCGCCAACAAGCACGTGCAGAGCGTGACCGCGTTCACCGGCGGCGGCAATACCGGCCGCATGTTCCTGGTGCTCGTGCCGCGCAAGCAGCGCCCGGCGATGCCGGAAGTGCTCGACGAACTGCGCAAGGCCACGCGCAACATCGCCGGCGTGCAAGTCTACATGGCACCGGTGCAGAACCTGCAGCTGGGCGGACGCCCGAGCAAGAGCCGCTACCAGTATTCGCTGCAGAGCGTATCGGGCGGGGAGATCGGCAACTGGGCCGACCAGTTCCTCGAGCGCATGCGCGCCAATCCGATCTTCCGCGACGTCACCAGCGATTCGCAGAACCGCGGCTTGCAGGCCACCCTCGACATCGACCGCGACAAGGCGGCGCTGCTCGGCGTCGACATGGCCGCCGTGCGCACCGTGCTGTATGCCACCTTCGGCGAGCGCCAGGTCTCGACCATCTATTCGAGCGCGGCGAGTTACTACGTGATCCTCGAAGCGGCCGAGGCCGACCGTCATTACGACGATGCGCTGTCGAAAGTATCGGTGCGTTCGAAATCGGGCGAACTGGTCAAGCTGTCGAGCTTTGCGAACGTGCGCCGCACGGTCGGCCCGATCGCCATCAACCACCAGGGACAATTGCAGGCGATCACGCTCGCGTTCAACCTGGCACCGGGCGTGCCGCTGGGCGACGCCACCGCCGCCATCGACGAGATGGGGCGCGACATGAAACTGCCGGCCTCGATCATCACGCAATATGGCGGCGACGCCGCGGTGTTCCAGGACACGCAGTCGAGCCAGCTGATCCTGATCATCACGGCCATCGGCGTCATCTACGTGCTGCTCGGCGTCCTGTACGAAAGCTATATCCACCCGCTGACCATCCTTGCCGGCTTGCCGTCGGCGGCGGTCGGGGCGCTGCTGACCCTGTGGCTGTTCGACATGGACCTGACGCTGATTGCCATGATCGGCATCCTGATGCTCATCGGTATCGTCAAGAAGAACGCCATCATGATGATCGACTTCGCCCTCGACGCGCAGAGGAATGCCGGCATGACCCCGGTCGAGGCGATCCGCGAGGCCTGTATCCTGCGCTTCCGGCCGATCCTGATGACGACCCTGGCCGCGATGATGGGCGCACTGCCGATCGCGCTGGGCATCGGCGCTGGCGCGGAACTGCGCCAGCCGCTGGGCCTGGCCGTGGTGGGCGGCCTGATCTTCTCGCAGGTCATCACGCTCTACATCACGCCGGTGATCTACCTCTACCTCGACAAGTACAGCGGCACCGGGCCGATGACGGACGACGACGTGGCGGCCGCGGAAAGCGCGCATGCCGGGCATGCCGCCCACGAGGCCGCCAAGCACCCGCTCCAGGCCCGCTGAAACAAGTTGTAACAACCATCAGGATAGCCTGCCTGTAAGCTGAGCCAGGAAATATTGCTTCGGAACGCGGCCGTGCGTGGAAGACCCAAACCGGGTAGACTCCGCATTGGCCGCCTTTCGCTTATTTGGCTACCTGGAAAGTGCTATTGAACTTGCGTGACAATCTCCATACCTGCAGCAACGACAGCGATGTCTGCGCACATTGCGGCCAGCCTCTGTCCGCACGCCCGGCGCTCCAGTATGGCGAGCGCCGCGCCAGCCGCACGGGCCTGGCCGTCACCATCCTGCTGCACCTGCTGCTGGTCGCGCTGTACTTTTACCAGCCCGATCGCCCCGAGAAGAAAGCCCGGCCGAGCGGCGGCAGCGAAATCGTCTACGTCGCGCCGCTGAGCAAGCCGCCGCCGCAAAAGTCGTCCACGCCGACCACCACACCCTCGAAGAAGACGCCGAAAACGCAGCCAACGCGCCCGCGCGTGGAACGCCTGCCGGACACCATCACCTTGCCGGACGAGAAGCCGGTCGAGGTGGCGAAGGAGCCGACGCCGGAACCCAAGCCCGAAGCCAAGCGCGAAGAAATTCCGCCAGAAATGGACATGGCCGCCTACATCGCCAGGCGCCGCCAGGCCCGCGGCGCGGTCGACCCCAGCACCAGTACCGAGGAAAGCGAAGCCGCGCGCGGCACCCGCAATGCGCTGGCGAACATTGCCGCCATCAACAACCGCGGCCGCGACGATGCGAACGAAACCGGCGGCGTGTTCTCGATATCGAACCGGACCTTCCACAGCCTCGACCTGAAGTTCCGCGGCTGGAACCCGAACTTCAAGCGCCGCTGGCTGACCTCGGTGACGGTGGAGCAGGGCAGCGAGTCCGATCTGGAAACGGCCGTGGTCAAGAAGATGATCGAGCTGATCCGCCGTGAAAAGACCGGCGACTTCGACTGGGACTCGCACCGCCTGGGACGGGTCGTGACGATGAGCGCGCGCGTCAAGGATACCGAGGAACTGCAAGCCTTCTTGTTGAAGGAAATGTTCCCGGACTACAAGCCCCCAGTGAAATAAGTTCACGGCCAGCGCCTCGATTTCGTAGGGTGGAGTCCTGACTCCACGCGGTGTCACGGTATGTGTTCAAGCGCCATGAGCGGCATCGGCATGCTTTGCTCAAATCGTAGGGTGGGCTCTTGAGCCCACGCGGTGTCATCCCGTGCATACAGGGCGACACGACCGATAACGGCACACTTTGCGCGGCGCTAGACCCTTGCCGCAGCGTGTTTTTTTACCGGGAATGGCTGCGAACGGCCGGCGCCTCCGCCGGCGCGCACCTTTGCGGTGCGCCAGTTATCCCGCATACGGACGAGCTAGGCTGATTCCAAGCCCAGCCGGTTCGTGCCCACCCCGGGCGCAGGCGGGCGGTCCTCCACGGAGCGTCCCATGAGCAAGAAGCCACACACTGCCTTCAGCCCGTCACGTCGCGCAACCCTGTTCAAGACCGGCGCGGTGCTCGCCACGAGCATGCTGCCCTTCGGCCTGCCCTCGGCGCAGCCGGTCATTCCGACACCCTATTTCCGTGCCTTCCGCCGCTATAACGCCTCCGCTTCCAAGGCGGGCGAACGCATGCTCAAGAGCTATGCGAAAGCCGTGCGCGCCATGCTGGCGCTGCCGCCCGAGGACCCGCGCAACTGGTACCGCCACGCCATCGTCCACACGCTCGACTGCCCGCACGGCAACTGGTGGTTCCTGCCCTGGCACCGCGGCTACCTCGGCTGGTTCGAGCAGATCTGCCGCGAACTCTCCGGCGACCCGCGCTTCGCGCTGCCGTACTGGGACTGGACCGCCGAACCGAAGATCCCCGATGGCATGTTCTACGACGTGCTGGACCCCAATCACGAGGCCTATATCCCGACCGCAGCCGACTTCGACAACCGCCTGCGCACGGCGATTGCCAATTCCGGCTACTGGACCTCCCCGGGCGGCACCTTCACCCGCCGCAGCCAATACGGCCAGCTGCTCGCGCGCGGCGTGCGCTTCGAGCAGGACCTGATGTTCGACATCATCACCGATCCGTCCGGCCGCCTGTTCTACGAGCAGCCGGGCGCGCGCGGACTGCGGCGCGAACGTCCGCAATTGAATGCCGCCACAGGCGACTCGGTTTCGATCGCCACCATCCGCGCCGCGCTCGACGCACCCGACTTTCCCACCTTCGCCAGCCCGAAGAGTTCGAACCACGGCACGCCGGCCGGCTTCGGCATCCTGGAAGCGAAGCCGCACAACTCCGTCCACCGCTGCGTCGGCTCGCGCGACTGCAACTTCGTCGAGGGCCAGGGCTTCATGGCCGACATGCTCTCGCCCGTCGACCCCGTCTTCTTCCTGCACCACGCCAACATGGACCGCCTGTGGGACGTGTGGGAACGCAAGCAGAAGCGCCTCGGCCTGCCTACCCTGCCGGCAGGCGTGGAACTGCGTACCGACCTGCCGGACAACCAGAAATCGCCCGAGGAAAAGGCGACCGATTACTACCGCTGGGCGCGCGAACCGATGCTGTTTTTCGTCGACAAGAATGGCGCGCCGGTCACGAAGACCGAGGCCGGCGACTATGCCTCGGTGGCCGCGTTCAACTACGACTACGAGCCCGGTTCCGGCGAGGACTCGGTCCCGCGTACCACGTCGCAGCCGCGCGCACGCTCGGCTGGCCGGCGCGTCTTCCCCGGCACGGTACAAACCCGGCAGGTGCATGGCGAGCAGCCCGCCAGCGCCACCGTCGCGGTGCCAGCAGCCACGCTGGCCTCCGCCGCTGCATCCGGCGTCACGCTGGTAGCAAACATCACGCTGAACTTCGCCGGCATGGCGCACGATCCGTATGTCGTCGTGCTCAACGGCCCCGACGACTTATCAAACATCGACGCCACCAGCCCGTTTTACCTGGCGACCATCGTCATGTTCGGCCACCACGCCAACTGCGGCGCGCTGACCTATGCGCTGCCGCTGGGCGAGAAACTGGCCTCGTCAGGCACGTCCGGCCCGCGCAGCGACGGTACGCTGCGCGTGCGCGTGGTGCCGCTGCACACGGCAATGGGGCACCACGGGATGGGGGAGGCGAGTGCGGTGGAACTGCTGGCGGTGAATGTCGAGGCCTATTGAACCGGAGCCGACAAGCCAGCACCAGACACACCGCGTCCCGGCATGGTGTGTCTTGAATGTGTGCTTGTTGGCATCCCGGCAGGAGGAGGCCGACCTCCGGCCTCCCTGCCATATGGGCGCACTTGCAACAGCGCCTTACGCAGGAGAAATTTGCTTTCTGTATTGACGAAACTTCCGGTAGTCTTTCCAGTACATACCGTCCGGTACGATCACCTGCTGTCACACTGGAAGCGAGATGCCTACCTACATACTGAACGGCCCCGTGGGCCAGCGCGGCCCCGGCAAAAAAGTCTGCACCTTCACTGGCGGGACGCTGCAAGATCCGAGCATGAAACTGGGACCGGACGGGGCGCACTGGGCCGTGCTCACTGCCGACGAGGTCGTAACGCTGACGACGGAGCACGTCCGTTACCAGCACGTCGCGGCTGTGCCGATCAGGCACCTGTGCGCACAGAAGAGCGGGTGGGCATTCACGGTATTCGGCTCTTCCTTGCCCCACGCCGTCGCCTTCCTGCACATCCGCCCGCCGGTAGCACTCGTCGCGGCAATGGGGGATGCCCCGAACCGGATGGAGTTCTCGGGCGCCGATCTTCTCAGGTGTTACCTGCGCGCGGCCGACGGCGTGCGCAGCCCGCGCGTGTGGCGGCGCGAGATGCCTGGCTGGGATGAGATCGCAGTCAATTTCTGCGTCGACCGGGCGGCATAGGGGGCGGCCCAGATTGGAAGCGACGCGACCGGAAACCCTGCCCCGGCACGGCTTCTATTTTATCGCTGCACCAGCCAGAACGGCAGCGCAATAAAGCCCAGTCCGAAGATCACCACCAGCCAGAGCCAGCGATGGGCGCCGGGGCGGATGGTGCTGCGATGCGGATTACGCGGGTTGAAGGCGACAGGGAGCCGCTGGCCGGAACTGTATCCGCTGCCGGACTCAGCGGCATTGGCGCGGCTGGACACCCCGGAACCGAGGCTGCTCTTGCCCCGGTAGACTTTACCGTCGACGACGTATCGGTAATGCAGGACAGGGTAGTAGAAGACCGCGTTCTGGCTGCTGCCGATGTCGCCCCGGGTCTTCACCACCGCCACTTCGACGACCGTTCCCGCTACTTGCGGCCAGCTGGCCGACCCGCGGTACCTGTACAGGCCGGCCGCGCCAACTGCTGCAATAGCAACGCCCACCAGCACCGGTACCCATTCGCCGGCCACCGCTTACCCGCCTGCCTTCAGCTTCCTCGCCACGTCCAGCGCAAAATAGGTCAGCACGCCATCGGCGCCGGCGCGTTTGAAGGCCATCATCGATTCCATCATGACCTTGTCGTGATCTAACCAGCCGTTCTGCGCGGCGGCCTTGATCATCGCGTACTCGCCGCTGACCTGGTAGGCAAAGGTCGGCACCTTGAATTCGTCTTTTACGCGGCGCACGATGTCGAGATAGGGCATGCCTGGTTTGACCATCACCATGTCCGCACCTTCGGCGATGTCGAGCGCCACTTCGCGCAGGGCTTCATCGCTGTTGGCCGGGTCCATCTGGTAGGTGTTCTTGTCGGCCTTGCCGAGGTTGGCGGCCGAACCGACGGCGTCGCGGAAGGGGCCGTAGAAGGCAGACGCGTATTTGGCTGAATAGGCCATCAGGCGCGTGTGGATGAAGCCGCGTTCTTCCAGGGCGGAGCGGATCACGCCCATGCGCCCGTCCATCATGTCCGAGGGCGCGACGACGTCGACACCGGCTTCGGCCTGGGCCAGTGCCTGGCGCGTCAGCATGGCGATCGTCTTTTCGTTGACGATATAACCGGTTTCGTCGGGCAGGCCGTCCTGGCCGTGGGTGGTGTAGGGATCGAGCGCGACGTCGGTCAGGATGCCCAGTTCCGGGAAATGCTTTTTCAGCGCGCGCACAGCCCGCGGCACCAGCCCGTCCGGATTGGTCGCTTCCACGCCATCATAGGTTTTCAGCGACGCATCGATCACCGGGAACAGCGCCAGCACCGGAATGCCCAATGCCACGCATTCCTCGGCCACCTTCAGCAGGAGGTCGACCGACACGCGCTCCACGCCCGGCATCGACGCCACCTGCTGGCGCTGGTTCTCGCCGTCGAGGATGAAGACGGGGTAGATCAGGTCCGATGCCGTGACGGTGTTTTCGCGCATCAGGGCGCGCGAGAACGGATCGCGGCGCATGCGGCGCATGCGGGTGTTCGGATACTGGCCGGTAATGATGGAAGACATCGTGCTCGCTTTCGTCAGGGTTGGTCGGGGGCTGGGGCGGCGTCGCCTTCGTCCTGCGCATCGGCCTCGTCGACCTCGTCGCGGTCCAGTCCAATCAATTCCTGGATCTTGGCGTCCGCTTCCTCGATGCCGATGCGCTTCAGGGCCGAGAACAGCTGCACCGTGAACGGGAAGCCTTCGCCATCCTCGTCGACATAGCTTTCCAGCACGCCTTTCGCCTCGCGCAGCACGTTGGCCTGCTCGTTGCGGTTGAGCTTATCGGCCTTGGTGAGGATGCAGTGGATCGGCTTGCCGGTGGGGGCGAACCATTCGAGCATCTGCACGTCGAGGTCGGTGAAGGGACGGCGCGAGTCCATGATCAGCACCAGGGCAGCGAGCTGCTCGCGCCGCTGGACGTAGTCGCCCAGCAGCTTTTGCCAGTGCAGCTTGGCATTGCCCGACACTTCCGCATAGCCATAACCCGGCAAGTCCACCAGCAGGGCGCGGATTTCCTCGACGATGGTCGGATCCTTGCGGTGCTGGCCGACGTGGGCGCCGCCGATCGAGAAATAGTTGATGTGCTGGGTACGGCCAGGGGTCTTGGAGGCGAATGCCAGGCCCTTCTGGTTGGTCAGGATGTTAATCGCGGTCGACTTGCCCGCGTTGGAACGGCCGGCGAAGGCGATCTCGGGCACCACGGTGTTGGGGAGATCGCGCAGCTGGTTGACGGTCGTGAAGAAGCGGGCTTGCCAGAGTTTGGACATGGGGAGAGGTGAAAAAGGCAATGAATTGAAGCAATGAAAAAACAAAGCTATTGTACAATAAGGGGTTGGTGGTTGGACCTCGATCAACCTACTGCGCGTCGGATTGGCGTCCTGCGATGCTCCGCAACGGCGGACCGGCTGTACTCCTCGTACAGCTGCGCTTCTCGGACACCACTCCTTCCGCTCGCTACGGTTGCTCGAGGCCCCGTTACGCTGTCGGTGGGGGCCGCTTTAGTTCTTTACAATCTGTTGTCGACTTTTTCAGGGTGCTCGAATGAATCGTGTGTCTGTATCGTCCGCTGCTGCGGTGTTCGTGAAATCGTTGTTGGTTGCAAGCCTGGCGTTCGCCGGCGCTGCCCATGCACAGCACGCCGCCGCCCCGGCTGCCGCCAAGCCCGACGCCGCCAAGGGCGCCACCCTGTACGACGGCGGCGACAACGTTAGAGGCCTGCCGGCCTGCGTATCCTGCCACGGCGCCAACGGCAATTCGAGCATTGCCGTCAATCCGAAACTGTCGTCGCAGATCGAAGCCTACACCCACAAGCAGCTGGTCGACTTCACCACGCCGAACCGCCAGCACCCGGTCATGACCACCTACGCCAAGATGCTCACCGAGGAAGAAAAGCGCAACATCGCCGCCTACCTCGCTACCCAGAAAACCAAACCGGGCGCCGCCAAGAACAAGGACACGGTCGAACTGGGCCGCAAGATCTATCGCGGCGGCATTGCCGAGAAAGGCGTTGCTGCCTGCGCCAGCTGCCACGGCGCCGCCGGTGCCGGCATCCCGGTGCAGTATCCGCGCCTGGCCGGCCAGCAGCAGGACTACACGCTGGCCCAGCTGGTCTCGTTCAAGAACGGCACCCGCAACAACAGCCCGCAGATGACGGCGCTGTCGCAGCGCATGTCGGAAGCGGAGATGAAGGCGGTGGCCGACTATATCGCCGGCCTGCGCTGATTTGCCAGGCGCTTCGAGTCGGACAGAACTGTGAGGGAAGGGCGGCAGCGCAAGCTGGCGCCCTTTTTGCTGTAAGCTCGCGGCGAACCGTGCCGCAAGAGGAAGTTTGGTAGAACAATGAGCACCACCGGAATTGAACTGAAGTCGCGCCGCGGCGCATTGGCCGAGGCCGTCGAGCTGGTGTCGTCGATGCGCTTTGCCATCAGCCTGCTGGTGCTGGTGTCGATTGCCGCCATCATCGGCACCGTGGTGCGCCAGAGCGACATCATGCCGAACTACGTCAACCAGTTCGGTCCCTTCTGGTACGAGGTGTTCCGCAAGTTCGGCATCTATACCGTCTATACCAGCTGGTGGTTCCTCCTCATCCTGCTGGTCCTGATCGTCTCGACCACGCTCTGCGTCGTGCGCAATGCGCCGAAGATGATGCGCGACATGCGCAGCTGGCGCGAGAGCGTACGCGAAGACTCGCTGCGCAATTTTCACCACAAGAGCGAGTGGCACGCGGACCTGGCCCCGGCCGCGCTGGCGGCGCAGAGTGCGGCGCGCCTGCAGCATGCCGGCTATGCGGTGAAGATCATCGAGAAGGACACGGGCACGCTGGTGGCGGCGAAAAAAGGCGCCGGCAACAAGTTCGGCTACATCTTCGCGCACACGGCCATCATCGTCATCCTGCTGGGCGGCATGCTCGATTCCGAATTGCCCATCCGCTTGCAGCAATGGATATACGGCAAGACTCCGTACAGTGGTGGCGGCCTGATCGCCCAGATTCCCGAGCAGCACCGCCTGAGCGTGTCGAACCCGACCTACCGCGGCAATATCCTGCTGGCCGAAGGGCAGGTCGGCCGCATCGCCACGATCGCGCAGTCGGGCGGCTCGTTGCTGCAGGAACTGCCCTTCGAGATCGAACTGAAGAAATTCCACATCGATTTCTACTCGACCGGCATGCCGAAACTGTTCGCCAGCGACGTCATCGTGCACGACCGCGAAGCGAACACCACCTTCCCGGCGACGATCAAGGTCAACCAGCCGCTGATCTACAAGGGCGTGGCCGTCTACCAGTCGAGCTTCGAGGATGGTGGCAGCAAACTGAAGCTGACGGGCTTCCCGATGGCGGGCGCCGACGCGAAGGCTTTTACCATCGCCGGCGAAGTCAACGGCAGCACGGAACTGAAAGCGGGCGGCGCCACCTTCTCGGTCGAGTGGTCGGGCTTCCGCCCCTTCAATGTCGAGAACACCGCGGCCGGCAACGACGTGCGCGCGGTCGCGACCGGTAAATCCTTCAACGAGCAGTTCGCCGCGACGCTGGGCAAGGCCTCCGGTTCGGCAGCCAAGAACAGCGCCAACAAGGACCTGAAGAATGTGGGTCCGAGCGTGCAGTACAAGCTGCGCGACCAGACCGGGCAGGCGCGAGAATTCCTGAACTACATGCAGCCGGTGACGCTCGATGGCGTGCAGGTCTACCTGGCCGGCGTGCGATCCAGCCCGGCCGAGGAATTCCGCTTCCTGCGCATTCCCGCCGACGACGAATACAGCGTGCGCGAATGGATGCGCCTGCGCGCCGCCCTGCACGACCCCGCCCTGCGCGCGCAGGCGGCGCGCAGCTATGCCGCCCGTGCACTGGCGCCCGGCCAGGCCGCGGGCTTTGCCGGGCAGCTCGAGCAGTCGGCTGCGCGTACGCTGGGCATGTTCGCCGGCGAGGGCACGCCGGGCGGTTTCGTCGCCGTGGCCCAGTTCCTGGAAAAGATCCCGCAGGCCGAGCAGGAAAAGGCGACGGGCGTGGTCATGAAGATGCTGAACGGCGTGCTGTGGGAATTGTGGCAGGCTGCCCGCGCGCAAGCGGGGCTGGCGCCGATCGAACCGAGCGAACAGCATGGCCGCTTCCTGCAACTGGCGACCAATACCCTGTCGGACAGCTTCTTCTACGGCGCCCCGGTCTACCTGCAGCTCGACGAATTCAACGAAGTGAAAGCTTCGGTGCTGCAGGTGACGCGCTCGCCGGGCAAGAAAATCGTCTACCTCGGCTGCGCGCTGCTGATTGCCGGCATCTTCGCGATGTTTTACATCCGCGACCGCCGCATCTGGATCTGGGTACGGGGCGACGCGGGCAGGGCGCATGCGCTGTTCGCCATGAGCACCCAGCGCAAGACACTCGATTTCGAAAAAGAGTTCGCCGAACTGGCCACCACATTGCCGCAATCGGCGTAATCTGAACAAGTTGCACAAGATACAGGCACTGGAGACAACGATGGAAGCATCCCACCTGAAAACGCCCGTCACCTACACCCAAGCGCCGGGCTATTTCCGCCGCCTCACAGCCTTCGACTGGGTCTATGGCGCCGCGCTGCTGGCCGCCGCCCTGTTCGCATTGAACCGCTACGCCGGCTTCATGGACATCTACGAGCGCGCCATCCTGCTGCTGGCCGCGCCCACCTTTGCCGCGCTGGGCTGGCACTGGAAGCCGGTGCGCTGGCTGATTCCCCTGATCGCGCTGCTGTCGCTGTGGGCGATCGGGCTGTACGACGGCAACCTGGCAGCGGCCGACGGGCGCTTCTTCCTGAAATACATGCTGTCGAGCCAGTCCGCCATCCTGTGGATGAGCGCCTTGTTCGTGTTCTCGACCGTGTTCTACTGGATTGGGCTCCTGAGCCGTTCGCCCTCCGGTGCCGTGCTCGGTTCGCGCCTGTGCTGGGCTGCCGTGGTGCTGGGCTTTACCGGCATGATGGTGCGCTGGTTCGAGTCCTACCTGGTCGGTGCCGACGTCGGCCACATCCCGGTGTCCAATTTGTACGAGGTGTTCATCCTGTTCGCGATGATCACGGCCCTGTTCTACCTGTACTACGAAGACCGCTATGCCACCCGGCAACTGGGCGCCTTCGTCCTCTTGATCATCGCCGCGGCGGTGGGCTTCCTGCTCTGGTATACCGTCTCCCGCGACGCCGCGACGATCCAGCCGTTGGTGCCCGCCCTGCAGAGCTGGTGGATGAAGATCCACGTGCCGGCCAATTTCATCGGCTACGGCACCTTCGCGCTGGCCGCGATGGTCGGCACCGCCTACCTGCTGAAATCGCATGGCATCCTGGCCGACCGCTTACCAAGCCTCGAAGTGCTCGACGACGTCATGTACAAGGCCATTTCCGTCGGTTTCGCCTTCTTCACCGTCGCCACCGTGCTCGGCGCGCTGTGGGCGGCCGAGGCCTGGGGCGGCTACTGGTCGTGGGATCCGAAGGAAACCTGGGCGCTGATCGTCTGGCTGAACTACGCGGCCTGGCTGCACATGCGCCTGATGGCGGGCCTGCGCGGGCGGATGGCGGCCTGGTGGGCGGTGGTGGGTTTGCTGGTGACGACCTTTGCCTTCCTGGGCGTGAATATGTTTTTGTCGGGGTTGCATTCGTACGGGGAACTGTAAGCCGGCGAGGGTGTGCCATCGTTCGTTGAACGCGTGGGCGGGGGACCCGCCCACGCTACGAACATCCATCGTGGCAAAGCGATTTGACGAAATCGTGTACAGTCAGGATTCAATTGCCTGGAGTTAGCGATGCTCATCAAATCCTCCCGCGACGGCCTCAATCCGCCGTCGTCTTCCGAGATCACGCCGCGCGCCGTGTACGAAGAGCGGCGCCGCTTCATCGCGAAAATGGCGGCCGGCGCCGCCGTCGGCAGCGCGCTCTGGGAAATGGCCAACCGCGAAGCCTTCGCCCAGACGGCGCCTGGCCAGAAGCTCGCCGCCCGCGCCAACCCAAGCATGTCGACCACCGAGCCGCGCACCGCCTTCAAGGATGCGACGGGCTACAACAATTTCTATGAGTTCGGCCTCGACAAGAGCGACCCGGCCGAGAACGCCCACACCCTGAAAACGCGGCCCTGGACGGTGGCCATCGAAGGCGAAGTGAAAAAGCCGCTGCGCCTCGACATCGATAGCCTGACCAAGCTCGCGCCGCTGGAAGAGCGCGTCTACCGGCTGCGCTGCGTAGAGGGCTGGTCGATGGTGATTCCCTGGGTCGGCTATTCGCTGTCGAATTTGATCCGCCACGTGGAACCGAACGGCAACGCCAAATTCGTCGAATTCACGACCCTGGCCGACAGCCGCCAGATGCCGGGCCTGCGCTCCGGCGTGCTCGACTGGCCGTATGTGGAAGGCCTGCGCCTGGACGAAGCCATGCATCCGCTGGCGCTGCTCACCGTCGGCATGTACGGCCAGGTGCTGCCGAACCAGAACGGTGCGCCGGTGCGCGTGGTCCTGCCCTGGAAATACGGCTTCAAGTCCGCCAAGTCGATCGTACGCATCCGTTTTACACGCGAGCAGCCGAAGACGGCCTGGAACGTGTCGGCGCCCTCCGAATACGGTTTCTACTCGAACGTGAACCCGAAGGTGGACCACCCGCGCTGGTCGCAGGCCACCGAGCGCCGCATCGGCGAAGACGGCTTCTTCAAGAAGAAACGCGACACCCTGATGTTCAACGGCTATCCCGAGGTCGCCTCGCTGTACGCCGGCATGGACCTGAAAAAGTTCTTCTAACCGTGGCGTTCGCTCCAGCCCCGAAGCAGCTCTCGCTCATCAAGACGCTCCTCTTCGTCGCGGCGCTGCTGCCCTTCATTCGCATCGCCTGGCTCGTGTTCCGGCAGGTGCCGGTCGATCCGCTCGAATTCATCACCCACGAGACGGGCGACTGGGCCCTGTACCTGTTGACCATCACGCTGGCGGTGACGCCGTTGCGGCGCCTGACCGGCTGGAACTGGTTAATTAAACTGCGGCGCATGCTCGGCCTGTTCGCGTTTTTCTACGCGCTGCTGCATTTCATTGCTTTTTTCTGGTTCGATCATTTCTTCGACGTGGGCGCCATGCTGCGCGACGTCGGCAAGCGGCCCTTCATCCTGGTCGGTTTCACCGCCTTCGTGCTGCTGATTCCGCTGGCGGCCACGAGCACGAACGGCATGATCCGCCGGCTGGGCGGCAAGCGCTGGCAATGGCTGCACCGCCTGATCTACCTGGTCGCGCCGCTGGCGGTGCTGCATTACTGGTGGATGAAGGCGGCCAAGAACAACCTGGCGCAGCCGATGCTGTTCGCGGGGATCGTCGCGCTGCTGCTGGGACTGCGCGTGTTGTGGAGCCGCGGCAAGGCGCGCACGGGGGCGCGCGCCTGAGCTTCTAATCGACGTTGCAGGTGGTGTCGCTGTCCACGACAGGGATCAGCCGCAGGCGCTTGCCGGCAAAGGCGATGTCCGACAGGCGCGGCGGCACGGCGCGCGGCAACTCCCCGGCGGCCTGCGCATCGGGAATACATTCGCGCTCGTTGCCCGTGCTGCCGATGACGCGCCACTTGCCCGCTTCCTGTTCGCCGAACACCAGCGTGCGCTTCTCGGCGCTGCCGACCACCAGGATTTCCGCCTTGCCGTCGCCGCTCACGTCGAGCTGGTAGACCTCGCAAGGCTCGCCTGCCTTGCTCAGGCAGTTCGGCGGAAACGGATAGCCCGGCAGCGTCGTCCAGTCGGTATGCAGGAAACTGTCCGGCAGGCGCATGCCCTGCGGACGGGGATGCAGGTTCGCGGCGATCACATCGCCCACCGGCGCCAGCTCTTTTTTGTCCCAAGCGTGCTGCATCTTGCGCACGGCCGCGATCCGCTCGCGCACCCTGCTTCCCGGGTAGTTGCCGGCCCGCGCTTCGAGCTGGTCCAAAGCCGCGTTACCAAAACGCTTGCCGTCGAAGCGCAGGTAGGCAAAGTCGAATTTCTCGAGCGTGATCCGTCCCGCTTGCAGCCGCGCCATCTGGTCGTTCACCGACAGCCGCGCCGGGTCGAGCAGCGGCGAAAACAGCGCCAGCATCACGCCGAGCACGACGAAGGCAGTGGCGACGTTGACTGGCGCCAGCCCATTCAACCAGCCGCGGCGCAGGGGCCGCCGCGCCATAGCCGAGCGCGTAGCAGAGCGCCACCAGCGTGCAGGCGGCGGCGACGATGCGGTCGTGCGTCCAGCCGTAGTCGCCCACGCGCAGCGCCAGCGCGTAGACCGCAATGGCCACCACCGGCGCCAGCAGCAGGGCCGCCACGCGTGCGCTGAGGCGTACGGGACGCGCGACCGGGGCGCTGCCGTTCTGCCAGGCCGCATTGATCAGGACGACGAGGGCGGCCGCGGCGAGCAGCAGCACGGTGGCGGCCTGGCGCGTCGCCCACAGCGGCGCCAGTCCCGTGAACGGCAGGCTGAGCAGGAAGGCGCCGACGAATACCGTCAGCACCGGCAGGATCCACGAGGCCAGCATCAACAGCAGGCCGCGGATGCCCTGCACGATGGCAGGGCGCACGTCGGTCAGGTGGAGGGCGCAGGCATAGGCGAAGGACGTTACCGGAATCGAGAACCAGGGTTCCCGGATCAGTTCCGCGAAGAAGGTGAGCTTCACCAGCTTGAAGAGCTCGGCGCCGAGCTGTAGTGCCAGCCAGGTGATGCCGACGAAAAGGCCGCTGAAGGCCAGTTGCACGCCCAGCTTCCAGGCGATGTCGAAATAGGTGGCGTAGCTGGCGATGCGGCGGCGGTCGCGCGCGCCGGACAGCACCAGCGCATGCGCGATGAACAGGCCGACAACCAGCATCCCCCAGAGTGCCGGCGAGGGCATGGCCACGTGCGGATTGCGTTCGAAATCCAGCTGGCTGCCCCTGCGCCAGATATCGTACAGCGCCAGGCCGGCGACCGCGACGGCGGCGCCCGCGACCCACAGCAGCGCCTGGCGCCGCGTCAACTGGCCGAGGCCGCTCACCAGCAGCAGCGGACAAAACAGGGCCACCAGCAGCATCGGCGCGTACAGCAGGGGTTCGATGGCCGGCCAGACATCGTAGGCGCCTACCAGGTAGAGCAGGTAGAGCGCGATACCCTGGAGCAGGCCGATGCCCAGGCGCAGGAAGGCAATGCGTCGCGGAATGGGGGATTCCGTTGTCGGCAGGGTGCCTGAAGAAGCCGCTGGCTGCATGAACGATGCTCCGGGTTGTTGAACTGGAGCATCTTATCATTCTACCAAGCGTTGTCGACCGGTCTTTTCAGTATGGTCGAGTTGTATTTACCCTCTGAAACGTTTGGTCACTTTCCTTACCGGTTTGGTTCACCTGCCCGGTCCGATTCGCGGTGTAATGGCTTCACTGACGCAGTCCAGCGTACATCGAAAGGAACGACAAATGAAAACCAAACTGATCGCATCCGCACTGATCGCCTTGAGCATGGCTGCCAGCGGCAGCGCGTTTGCCCAGCGCGGTGACTATGGCAATGATCGTTACGACCACGACCGCAACGGCCGGACCGAGCAAAGGCATGACAACCGCTACGACCGCCATGACAACAGCTATAACCGTCACGATGACCGTTATGACCGCCATGACGGCCGCCGCGACAACGACGCGCGCCGCTATGATCGCGACGACTACCGTGGCGGTTCCCGCCATGACTTCCGCCGCGGCGAGCGCCTGAGCCAGGAATACCGCAGCGACCGCTACGTCGTCAGCGACTGGCGCGCCCGCCGCCTCAGCGCGCCGCCTTATGGCCACCATTGGGTCCGCGCCGGTAACGACTACGTGCTGGCCGCGATCGCCACCGGGATCATTGCCCAGGTCCTGCTGAACAATTAAGCGGGTTCGAAGAACAAAAAAGCCGCGTCCCTGAAGAAGGGCGCGGCTTTTTTTCGTCCAGACGGGAGGCGTCCTATTTCAGCGTCGTCTCGCGTGCGAACAGCTCCGCCGGATTTTCACGCTGGCGAATCACGTGGACCTGGTCGCCATCGACCATGATCTCGGCCGGACGGCCGCGCGTGTTGTAGTTCGATGCCATCGTCATGCCATAGGCACCGGCGCTCATCATCGCCAGCAGGTCGCCCGGCTGCACCGCCAGTTCGCGCTCGCGCGCCAGCCAGTCGCCCGACTCGCACACGGGGCCGACGATGTCATAGACGGCCGTTTCGCCCGCGCGTGCGGTGACCGGCTTCATGTCCATCCAGGCGCCATACAGGGTCGGGCGCATCATGTCGTTCATGGCGGCGTCGATGATGCAGAAGTTCTTTTCCACGCCCGGCTTGATGAATTCGACGCGGGTCAGCAGCACGCCGGTGTTGGCGACGATCGAACGGCCCGGCTCGAAGATGACCTTGATCGGGCGGCCTGCATGGCGTTCGGCGCGCCAGGCGTCGATGCGGGCGAACAGGCGCGCGAGATAGTCGCCCACCGGCACCGGCGGCTTGTCGCCAGCCGCGCCGTAGTCGACGCCGATGCCGCCGCCGATGTCGAGGTGGTGCAAGTGGATGCCTTCGCCATCGAGCGTATCGATCAGCTCGATCAGCTTGTCCAGCGCTTCGAGCAGGGGCGCATCGTCGAGCAGCTGCGAGCCGATGTGGCAGTCGATGCCGACCACGTCGAGGTGGGGCAGGCTGGCGGCTGTGCGGTAGGTGGCCAGCGCATCGTCGAAGGCCACGCCGAACTTGTTCGCCTTCAGGCCGGTGGCGATGTAGGGGTGGGTCTTGGCATCGACGTTCGGGTTCACGCGCAGCGACACGCGCGCGCGCTTGCCCATGCTGCCGGCCACTTCGTCGAGGCGGTGCAGTTCGGGAATCGATTCGACGTTGAAGCACAGGATGTCGTGTTCGAGGGCCAGCTGCATTTCGGGCACCGTCTTGCCGACGCCAGAGAAGATCACTTTCTGCGGGTCGCCGCCGACGGCCAGCACGCGCTGCAGTTCGCCGCCCGAGACGATGTCGAAGCCGGCGCCTGCGCGCGCCAGCAGGTCGAGGATCGCCAGGTTCGAATTCGCCTTCATCGCATAGCAGACCGGGCGTCGCGGCCGGCGCAGGCATCGGCGTAGGCCGCGAAGTTCCGCAGCAGCGCCGACTTCGCGTAGACATAGGTCGGCGTGCCGAACGCATCGGCAATGGCGGACAAGGGAGTGCGTTCGGCGTGCAGGACGCCGTCTTGGTACGAGAAATGCGACATGGATCTTATTGGGTCGAGGCGGGGACGGTTCGGCGTGACAGGCTTGGCGGGCGCCGGTGCCGGGGTCTGCGCCGCAGGCGGCGTCGGCGCACCGGCGCGGGCAGGCGGCTTCGGCATGTACAGCGGGCCGGTCTGGCCGCAGCCTGCGAGAACGAGGGCGAGCGCGGAGGCGAAGGAAAGCGCGATGGGTGACTTCACGATTAGAATCACGGTTTGATTAAGACCTTGGAGTGTAGCATGACCGATTCCGAATTTTTGGCGCTGGCCAAAGAGACGCTGGACCGTATCGAAACCTGTTTCGACAACCTGAACGACCAGGACGTCGTCGACGTCGAGTGCAAGCGCAACGGCAACGTGCTGGAGATCGAGTTCATCGACAACGGAACCAAGATCATCGTCAACAGCCAGGCGCCGCTGCAGGAAATGTGGATGGCGGCCCGCGCCGGCGGCTACCACTACAAGCGCGTCGGCGACGAGTGGCGCAACACGCGCGACAACACCGAGTTTTTTACGGCGCTGTCGGAAGTGGCCACGCAGCAGGGCGGGGCGCCGGTGAAGCTGGGGTAAACACCGCTGCCCGGAGACGAACCGGGTACGGTGCGCGTGCGGTAGGGTAGAAACGTAGGGTGGGCACTCCGTGCCCACGCGGTACCCGGCATGTCGAGACCTTGGACGAAGCGCGCTTCCTGGGCGCAGCGGTACCTTCCGAAAATATTTCGTGCCACTTGCGAACGCCATCCCGCGTGGGCTCAAGAGCCCACCCTACGGTGGCGTCAACCATGAAAGGATATTTCAACTAGGTGCCGCCAGTGAAATATCCTTTCACCCCACCCTTTAGAACAACTCATTCCTCACCGCGTCCTGCGCCTTCTGCTGCGCCGGCGGCGGCGTCGTGCCGACGTCGAGCGAGGTCACCCCGGTGCCTGGCGGGTTCTCGGTGTAGTAGTACTCGCCATTGGCCAGGATCAGCCCCGGCGGCGCCGGGCGTTCCTCGACCGGCATGCCCTTGAGCACGGTCTGCATGTAGCCGATCCAGATCGGCAGTGCCAGGCCGCCGCCGGTTTCCTTGTTGCCCAGGTTCTTGGGCTGGTCGTAGCCCATCCAGGCAATGCCCACCACCTTCGGCTGGTAGCCGGCGAACCAGGCGTCGATCGAGTCGTTGGTGGTGCCGGTCTTGCCGGCGATGTCAGGACGCTTGAGCACCTGCGAGGCCTTGGCCGCGGTGCCGTAGCGCGCCACGTCCTTGAGCATGCTGTCCATCAGCCAGGCGTTGCGTGCATCGATGACGCGGTTGGCGTCGACGCCGGCGCGTTCGGGCCGCGCTTCCGACAGCACCTTGCCCGAGCTGTCCGTCACCTTCGAGATCAGGTAGGGGCTGATGCGGTAGCCGCCGTTGGCGAATACGGCGTAGGCCCCCGCCATCTGCAGCGGCGTGGTCGCGCCCGCGCCCAGGGCCAGGGTGAGGTAGGGCGGGTTCTTCTCAGCGTCGAAGCCGAAGCGCGTCGCGTATTCCTGGCCGTAGCGCGCGCCGATGCGGTTCAGGATGCGGATCGAGACCATGTTTTTGGATTTGGTCAGGCCGCGGCGCATCGTCATCGGGCCTTCGTATTTCGCGTCGTAGTTCTTCGGTTCCCAGGCCTGGCCCCCGGTCTGGCCGGCGTCGAAGGAGATCGGCGCGTCGTTGACCAGGGTCGAGGGCGACAGGCCGCGCTCGAGCGAAGCGGAATAAATGAAGGGCTTGAACGAGGAACCCGGCTGGCGCCAGGCCTGGGTCACGTGGTTGAATTTATTCCGGTTGTAGTCGAAGCCGCCGACCAGCGCGCGGATCGCGCCATCCTCGGTATTGGCCGACACGAAGGCCGATTCCACTTCCGGCATCTGCGTGATCTTCCAGGCGGCGCCGCCTTCCTGGGTGACGCGGATCAGGGCGCCGCGGCGGATGCGGCGGTTCGGCGCCGCCTTGCTCGACAACCAGTTTGATGCGAACGACAGGCCCGGGCCGCTGATCTTGATCTCTTCGCCCGAGGCCAGCACCGCCGTCACGGCGGTCGGCGAGGCCGACAGCACGACGGCGGCCACGATGTCGTCGCTGTCGGGCTTTTCGGCCAGTTCCGCTTCGATGGCCTCGTCGGCTTCGGTCTTGTCCTTCGGGATGTCGATATACGACTCCGGGCCGCGGTAGGGGTGGCGCCGCTCGTAGTCCATCACGCCGCGGCGCACCGCGAGGTAGGCCGCGTCCTGGTCCGCCTTGGTGATCGTGGTGAACACGTTCAGGCCGCGCGTGTAGGTGTCTTCCTTGAACTGTTCATACACCAGCTGGCGCGCCATCTCGGCCACGTATTCCGCGTGCACGCCAAAGGCGGTGCTGTCGGACTTGATCTTCAGTTCCTCGTTCTTCGCGGTCTCGAACTGCGCGTCGGTGATGTAGCCGAGCGAATGCATGCGCTGCAGGATGTACTGCTGGCGGGTGCGGGCGCGCGTCGGGTTGACCACCGGGTTGTAGGCCGACGGCGCTTTCGGCAGGCCGGCCAGCATGGCCGCTTCGGCCACCGTGATGTCTCGTAAATCCTTGCCGAAATAGATCTGGGCGGCCGACTGGAAGCCGAAGGCGCGCTGGCCCAGGTAGATCTGGTTCATGTAGACCTCGAGGATCTGGTCCTTGCTCAGGTTCTTCTCGATCTTCCAGGCCAGCAGCGCCTCATACGCCTTGCGTTTCAGGGTCTGTTCGGACGAGAGGAAGAAGTTGCGCGCCACCTGCTGGGTGATGGTGGAAGCGCCCTGGCGCGAGCCGCCAGTGGCGTTGTGCAGGGCCGCGCGCAGCACGCCCCAGTAATCGACGCCGCCGTGCTGGTAGAAGCGGTCGTCCTCGATCGACAGCACCGCTTTCTTCATGACGTCGGGGATGTCCTTGAAGCGCACCAGGGTCCTGCGTTCCTCGCCGAACTCGCCGATGAGGACGTTATCGGCCGTGAAGATCCGCAGCGGCATCTTGGGGCGGTAGTCGGTGATGGTGTCGAGCGCCGGCAGGTTCGGGTAGGCCATCGCCAGTGCGAACACGACCAGCAGCACGCCGACCAGGGCCAGGCCGGCCAGCGCGGCCAGCGCCATCAGGATGAGCCGTTTCGGGCTGTATTTGTTCGGGGCCGGAGAATTCGATGATTGGGAAGATTTCATGCTGGGGTTCACAGTGTTGAGCCGCCTCATTATAAGGCACGCCTTGGAGCGCCTGACAAAACCGTCATCGCTGCGTTGCAGCTCCTTGCCGTACAGTCGTACTGTCTTCGTCGCTGCGCCTTGCGCTGACAGTTTTGTCAGGCGCTCTTCCGCCGCGGCGCGGACTCATCCGTGCGCATTTTGTGGTGCGGATGACAACGGGTATGTACAAGCGCATATCAGAATGTCGTATGGGCGCCGGATTGTAATGTTCCAAGATAGAAATATCTTGTCGCGGCGCATTATTGTCGATAGCATTTAAAGCGGTGCCTCATATATGTGCACTAAGTAAGCGCTTTTTAAAAGACATTCCCCCACGCGGGCGTTGAAAAAAATAAGTCTGCCAGGGGCAGACAGCAGCTGAGGAGTACGCTCGTGATCAATCTAGCTTCCTTGTTCGGGAAGTCGAGTCCGCCGCTGGCGGGCCTCGACATCAGCACGTCGGGCCTGCGCCTGGTCGAGCTGGCGGACGCCGGCAAGGGTGTGCTGCGCGTCGAGCGCCATGCGTTCGAGGCGCTGCCGCGCGGCGCTGTCGTCGACGGCAACATCGAAAATTTCGACCAGGTGGCCGAGGCCGTGCGCCGCATCTGGAAGAAAAGCGGCACCCGTGCCCGTAACGTCGCGCTGGGCATGCCGCCCGCTGCCGTCATTACCAAGAAAATCATCCTGCCCGCCGGCATGGCCGAAGACCAGCTGGAGATCCAGGTCGAGTCCGAAGCCAGCCAGTACATTCCATTCGCCCTGGACGAGGTGAGCCTGGACTTCGACGTCGTCGGACCGGCCCCGAATTCGCCCGAGGACATGGAAGTGATGCTGGCCGCCGCGCGCCGCGAAAAGGTCGAGGACCGCGTCGCGATCGCCGAGGCCGCCGGCCTGACGGCCACCGTGATGGACATCGAATCCTACGCCGCGCGTGCCGCCCTCGAGCGCGCGACGCCGGGCGGCAAGGAAAAGATCGTCGCCCTGTTCCAGATCGGCGCGACCATGACCCATGTGTCGATGCTGCAGGATGGCGACACCGTCTACGAAAAAGAGCAGCCTTTCGGCGGCAATACGCTGACCCAGGACATCGTCCGTTCGTACGGCATGAGCTACGAGGACGCCGAGGCGCGCAAGAAGTCGGGCGACCTGCCGGAAAACTTCCATGCCGACCTGCTCACGCCTTTCCTGGAGACGGCCGCGCTGGAAGTGACGCGCGCGATCCAGTTCTTCTTCACGTCGACTCCCTACACGCGCATCGACCAGATCTGGCTCGCCGGCGGCAGCGCCCAGTTGCCCGGCCTCGTCGAACTGATCAGCGGACGCACGCGCATCCCGACTGCCATCGTGACGCCGTTCGAAGGCATGCTGCTGGCACCCGGACTGCGCGAGCAACAGCTGCGCAGCGAGGGGCCTGCCTATCTGGTCGCCTGCGGGCTGGCCCTGCGGAGGTTTGGCTGATGATCCGGATTAACCTGCTCCCGCACCGGGAAGCGAAACGCAAACAGAAGCAGGCGGCCTTCGTCGCCATGCTGGTACTCGGCGGCCTGCTCGGCGCCGCGGTGGTCCTGCTGGTCGGCGGCTGGAATGCCGGCCGCATCGCCATCCAGGAACAGCGCAATGCCGTGCTGCGCCAGGAAAACGCTGCCCTCGACAAGAAGATCAAGGACATCGCCAACCTGAAGGAAGAGATCGAGGCCCTCAAGGCCCGCCAGCAGGCGGTCGAGGACCTGCAGGGCGACCGCAACCAGCCGGTCTACCTGTTCGACGAACTGGTGCGCCAGACGCCGGAAGGCGTGTACCTGAAGGAATTCACCCAGGATGGCCAGCGCGTGGCGATCACCGGCTATGCCCAGTCGCAGGAACGCGTGGCCGAACTGCTGCGCAACCTGTCGGGCAATTCGCCCTGGCTCGAGCGTCCCGAACTGAACGAGGTGAAGGCGGCCACGCTGACCCAGAACAAGATCGCCCGCAAGGCCGTCGAGTTCAAGCTGGCGGTGGCCGTCAAGCGCGCCCGCGAGGCCGAGGACGCGGAAAGCCCGCCGGGTAGCAAGAAATCCGGCGCCGCCACGGAAGGAAGCAAACCATGAACATCGACCTGAACCAGGCTTTTGCCGACCTGTCGGCGCAATTCCGGGCCTGCAGGGGCGCCAGCCCGGCCAGTGGCCGCTGGCGCCGCGCCTGCTGTGCGCCGCCGGCGTGCTGGCAGGGGCGGTCGTGGTTGGCTACTTCGCGTACTGGAGCGGCCAGTTCGAGGACCAGGAAAGGCTGGCCACCCAGGAAGCGACCCTGCGCGAGGAATACCGCAGCAAGATCACCCAGGCCGTCAACCTCGAAGCCCTGCAAGCCCAGAAGCTGCAGGTCGACCAGTCGGTCGAGCGCCTCGAGAAGCAGTTGCCGAGCAAGGCCGAGATGGCCGCGCTGCTGTCGGACATCAACCAGGCCGGCGTCGGCCGCGGCCTGCAGTTCGAACTGTTCCGCCCCGACCAGGTCGTCGTGCGCGATTACTACGCCGAGCTGCCGATCGCGATCAAGCTCACCGGCAGCTACCACGACCTCGGTGCCTTCGCCGCCGACATGGCCCACCTGCCGCGCATCGTCACCCTCAACAACATGAAGGTGAAGACCGAGAAGGACATCCTGACCCTGGAAGCGACCGCCAAGACCTTCCGCTACCTCGACGCCGAGGAACTGGCTTCGCAGAAGGCCGCGCGCCTGAAGGCGAAGAAGGACAAGAAGGACAAGAAGGGCACGAAAGACGCGGGGAGCGCCTCATGAAGAAGATGAACGGAGCGCTGCTGGCGCTGTCCGGCCTGCTGCTGGCCGGGTGCGGCGACAGCGACGTGCGCGAAGTGCGCAGCTGGATGGAAGAAACCAAGGCGCAGACCAAGCCGGCCGTCAAGCCGCTGCCGGCGTCGAAGGAATTTGTTCCCTACGCCTACAACCAGGCCGGGACGGTCGACCCCTTCAATCCCGCCAAGCTGGCCGGGCCGGGCGGAGTCGGCCAGGAAAAGCACGATCCGCTGCAGCCGGACCTGAACCGGCCGCGCGAAGTGCTGGAGAACTACCCGCTCGACACCATGCGCATGGTCGGCATGATGGAGAAGGGCGGGGTTTCATTTGCCCTGGTGCAGATCGAGCGCAGCGTGTATCGCGTACGCGCCGGCCAGCGCCTGGGCCAGAACTTCGGCCAGGTCACCCGCGTGACGCCGGTGGCGGTCGAGATCAGGGAAATGGTACAGGACGCCGCCGGCGATTGGGTCGAACGGATATCGAAGCTGGAGCTGCAGGAAAGTAAGGAGTCGGGTAAATGACCGTATTTGGAATCAAAGGCGCGCGCCTTGTGCTGCTGCCGCTGCTGCTGGCGCTGGGCGCCGGTGCGCGTGCGCAGGAAAACGCGATCGAGGCGATCACGGCCAACCAGCAGGGTAGCAACGTGGTGGTCAACATCGCCATGAAGAATCCACCAGCGAAGCTGCCGCTCGGCTTTGCGATCACCAACCCGGCGCGCATCGCGCTCGATTTCGGCGCCACCAGCAATGCCACCGGCTCCAGCTCGAAGGAGATCAACCTCGGCGAAGTGCGCGGCGTGAACGTGGTGCAGGCCGGTGAACGCACGCGCCTGGTGATGAACCTGAAGCGTCCGACGGGCTACAAGACCGCCATCGAGGGCAAGTCGGTCGTCGTGACGGTCGAGGGCGCCAGCGGTGGACCGGCCGTGCCGGCGCAGGCCGTCGCAAGCAACCGCGCCGCGGTCGGACTGCCGTCATCCAACCTGCGCAACCTCGACTTCCGCCGCGGCGGCCAGGGCGAAGGCCGTGTCGTCGTCGACCTGCCGCACAACCAGGTCGCGGTCGACGTGCGCCAGCTCGGCAACCGGGTCCAGGTCGACTTCATGAATACCGGCCTGCCGGAAACGCTGCGCCGCCGCCTCGACGTGACCGACTTCGGCACGCCGGTGACCCGCGTGACGACCAGCAGCCAGGGCGCCAACACGCGCATGATCATCGAAGCGCAAGGCCTGTGGGAACAGTCGGTCTACCAGAGCGATACCCAGCTGGTGGTGGCCGTGCGTCCGGTCAAGGAAGACCCGAACAAGCTGTCCACGGGCCCGCAGGGCTACCGCGGCGAGAAGATCAGCTTCGACTTCCAGAACATTGAAGTGCGCGCCGCGCTGCAGGCGGTGGCCGACATCTCGGGCCTGAACATCATCGCCAGCGATTCCGTCGCCGGCAACCTGACCCTGCGCCTGAAGGACGTGCCCTGGGACCAGGCGCTCGACGTCATCCTGCAGTCGAAGGGCCTGGACATGCGCAAGAACGGCACCGTGCTGTGGATCGCGCCGAAGGACGAACTGCTGACCAAGGAAAAGCTGGAACTGGAGCAGCGCGCGCAGATCTCCGACCTCGAGCCGCTGAAAACCGAAATCTTCCAGCTGAACTACCAGAAGGCGGAAGCCTTCCGTACCGTGTTCGGCCTGGATGCGAATGGCGGCGCCACCGGCAGTGACCGCAACCGCGTGCTGTCCAAGCGCGGCAGCGCCATCATCGATCCGCGCACCAACCAGCTGTTCGTGACCGACATCGTCTCGAAGATCGAGGACATCCGCCTGCTGATCCAGAAGACCGACGTCGCCTCCAGGCAGGTGCTGATCGAAGCGCGCCTGGTCGAAGCGAACGACGGCTTCTCGCGTAACCTGGGCGCCAAGATCGGCTTCAACGACATGCGCGCCCTGCGCGGCGGCGACCAGGGCTTCGGCATCGGCGGCAACAACCGCGTCGCGATCGGCGGCAACCTGGTCGGCATTGGCCAGGACACGCTGCAGACCCCGGACAAGGGCGACGCCTACACCAATACCACGATGGTGAACCTGCCCGCCGCGGCGATCAACGGCCTGTCGCCGACGAGCATCGCGTTCTCGCTGTTCTCCTCGGCCGACAACCGCTTCCTGAACCTGGAACTGTCGGCGCTGGAAGCCGACGGCAAGGGCAAGATCATCTCCAGCCCGCGCGTGATCACCGAAGACAAGATGGTGGCCGTGATCGAGCAGGGTATCGAACTGCCGTACCAGGTGGCCTCCTCGAGCGGCGCGACCTCGATCCAGTTCAAGAAAGCCAACCTGCGCCTGGAAGTGACGCCGCAGATCACCCCGGACGGCAACGTCGTGCTGGAAGTGGACGTCAACAAGGACTCGAAGGGTGAAGAAACGCGCGCCGGCCCGGCGATCAACACCCAGCACGTGAAGACGAAGGTGATGGTCGAAAACGGCGGCACCGTGGTGCTCGGCGGTATCTACCAGCAGGCCGAGCGCAACAGCGAATCGAAGGTGCCGCTGCTGGGCGACATCCCGGTGGTGGGCTACCTCTTCAAGACCCAGGCGCGCGAAAACACGAAGACCGAGCTGCTCATCTTCATCACGCCGAAGATCGCTGCCGACCGCGCGACGACGAGCCGCTGAGCGGTCACGCCAGCGAGGCTCCTCCAGACCAGACCATGCCGGCGCGTCCTGTCGACGTGCCGGCATTTTTTTAGCCGACAAAGAATAGGAACAACCATGTTGCAGTCATCCACCCGCATCTCTTCCGCCTCACGCGTGGCGGTCCTGACCCTGATCGCCGCCGCAGTGCTGAGCGCCTGCGGCGGCGGCGGTGGCGATCCTGGCGCCGTGCCGCCGAAGTCGGGCGTCACCCCCGACCAATCCCGGCACGGGCACGGGCACCACCCCACCACGCCTGTCGTCAGCGAGACCAAGGTCGCGGTGACGATGGTCGACGGTTCCGGCAATCCCATCAGCAGCCTGGCCGGTGGCCAGAGCGCCACCCTGCGTGCGACCGTCGTGTCGCCGAGCGGCCAGCCTGCGGCCAATACCATCGTCGAATTCGCCACGGCTTCGTCCAACATGGTGGTCTTCACCCCTGGAACCGGCTCGGCCCTGACCGACTCGAAGGGCGTGGCCACGGTCAGCGTGAAGCCTGCCAGCTACAACACAGCGGGCGCGGTCGGCATCAGCGCCACCGCGGTCGTGGAAGGCAAGACCGGTACCAACGGCGTGAACATCGCCATCGGCGCGGCGCCGCTGACGCTGGGCACGATGTCCTTCTCGCCGGCGCCGACCGGCCCGCTGCCGGCTTTTTAACGCCGTGGCGCTGAAGATTCCCGTCACCAGCAATGGCCAGCCTGCCGATACCGCGGCGGGCCTGGTCCTGAACTCGCAATGCGTGACCGACGGCACCGCCACCCTGGTACAGGGCGCGATCAGCGACGGCGTGCAGCTGGCGACCTACACCAACAACGGCTGCGTGCGCGGCCGCGATACCATTACCGCCACGATGGGCAGCTCGAGCCAGACCATCGGCATCGATGTCGGTGCCGCCAACATCGGCGCCATCCAGTTCTCGGGTTCCAGCCTGGCCGGCACCTCGATCGTGCTCAAGGGCTCGGGCGGCGAAGGCCGCTCGGAATCGGCCCAGCTGAACTTCCGCGTGGTCGACCAGCAGGGCAATGGCCTGGCCGGCGTCGACGTCGACTTCAGCGCCACCACGAATACCGGCGGCCTGACGGTCACCCCGCTGCGCGCCACCACCGACGCAACCGGCAACGTCACCGCCACCGTTTCGTCGGGCACCATTCCGACGCCGGTGCGCGTGATCGCCAGCGCCCGCCGCAACGGCGTGAACATCACCGGCCTGTCGGACGCGCTGACCGTGTCGACCGGCCTGCCGATCCAGAAATCGCTGTCGATGAGTGTGGCCCGCTACAACATCGAAGGCGACAGCTACGACAACGAAAGGACCTCGGTCACCGTCATGCTGGCCGACCAGTATGGCAACCCGGTCTCCGACAACACCGCCGTCAACTTCGTGACCGAAGGCGGCGCCGTCGGCAGCTCGGCGCGCGGCGCCTGCACCACGGTCGACGGCGCCTGCTCGGTCGACCTGCGCAGCCAGAACTTCCGCCCGGCCAACGGCCGCGTCACCGTGCTGGCCTACGTCCAGGGCGTGGAGACTTTCACCGACACCAACGGCGACGGCCAGTACAGCTGCACCAACTGGACCGCGGGCGACGCCAGCAACCCGGTTGCCTACCGTCCGCTGGTGGACACCTGTCTCTCCGGCGGCGAGCCCTTCGTCGACCAGGGCGACGCCTTCCTCGACACCAACTTCGATCGCAGCTACGACGGCAGCGCCGGCGACCTGCCGTTCCCCTTTGGCCATCCGAGCTATTCGGCTACCGGTAACGGCAAGTGGGGCATGAACTACATCTACGGTACGGCGGAAGTGGTGTTCAGCGGTTCCTACGCCGATGCGACGCGCCAGGTCTGCTCGGGCAACAGCTGCCGTGACTGGACCCTCAGCGATGGCAACAATCCATCGGCGATCACTCTGCCAGGCACCGCCGGCACCTGCGGCGATGGACTGCTCGCCGTGCGCCTGGCCGACAGGAACAACAACCCGATGCCGTACGGGACGACCTTGTCGGCCATCCCGGGCAGCAACGTCACCGTGTCGCTGATTTCGCCGGACAATGTTGCCTCGACTAATGGGGCCGGCGGTACCTATCACTTCCTGTCCATCAAGCCGAACAAAGCCGACGCCGCCTGCGCCGCCGGCTCGTTTACGCTCCAGGTCAAGACGCCAAAGGGTAATATTAGCCAGTTCCCGTACACGACTAACTAATGTGAAATCCGAAAATGTGTTTCTTGTCGGACTGATGGGGTCCGGCAAGACCACCATCGGCCGGCTGCTGGCGCGCCGGCTGGGCAAGCGCTTCATCGATTCCGACCATGCTATCGAGGCGCGTACCGGCGCCACGATCCCCTGGATCTTCGAAATCGAAGGGGAGGCAAGCTTCCGCCGGCGTGAAGCGGACATGATCCGCGAACTGACCGGCCAGCACGGCATCGTGCTGGCCACCGGTGGCGGCGCCGTGCTCGACGCCGCCAGCCGTGCCTATCTCGCCGAACGCGGCACCGTCATCTACCTGCGTGCCGGCATCGGCAGCATCCTGCAACGCACTTCCCACGACAAGAACCGCCCGCTGCTGCAGACGGCCGACCCGAGGAGAAAACTCGAGGAGCTGCTGGCCCAGCGCGAGCCGCTCTACCGCGAGGTCGCCGACCTCGTCATCGATACCGGCCGACCTAACGTACAATCCATGGTTCAGACCATATTGGACCAGCTGGACGCGCTCGAAGGCGGGCGTGCCCGGCGCGCAAGGGCGGCATCGATGAACGGACAAGCACACATCAACCTCAACGTCGACCTGGGCGAGCGCAGCTACCCGATCGCGATCGGCCCCGGCGTCATCCAGGAGGGCGCGGCCCTGCTGCGCCATGTCGGCGGCGGCAAGGCGGCCATCGTCACCAACACCACGGTGGCGCCGCTCTATCTCGAGCAGGTGGCAGCGCCCCTGCGCGCCGCCGGCAAGGAGGTGGTCGAGATCGTGCTGCCCGACGGCGAGGAGCATAAACACTGGGGCTCGCTGATGCAGGTGTTCGATGCGCTGCTGGCCCACAAATGCGACCGCAAGACGACGCTGGTCGCCCTGGGCGGCGGCGTGATCGGCGACCTGACCGGCTTTGCCGCCGCCAGCTACATGCGCGGCGTGCCCTTCATCCAGATTCCGACGACGCTGCTGGCCCAGGTCGACTCCTCGGTCGGCGGCAAGACCGGCATCAACCACCCGCTCGGCAAGAACATGATCGGCGCCTTCTACCAGCCGCGCGCCGTGCTGGCCGACACCGCGACGCTGGCGACGCTGCCCGCGCGCGAACTGTCCGCCGGCCTGGCTGAAGTGATCAAGCATGGCGCCATCCTCGACGCCGAGTTCTTCGACTGGATCGAGGCGAACATCGCGCGCCTGATGGCACGCGACCCGCAAGCGCTGTCACACGCGATCGCGCGCTCCTGCGAGATCAAGGCCGAGGTGGTGCGCAAGGACGAACGCGAAGGCGGCCTGCGCGCGGTGCTGAACTTCGGCCACACCTTCGGCCACGCCATCGAAGCGGGCCTGGGCTACGGCACCTGGCTGCATGGCGAAGCGGTCGGCTGCGGCATGGTGATGGCGGCCGACCTGTCGTGCCGGATGAAGCTGGTCGACGAGGCCACGGTGGCGCGTGTGCGCGCGCTGGTGGCGGCCGCGGGATTGCCGACGGTCGCCCCAAGCCTCGGCGCCGAGCGCTGGATCGAGCTGATGGAAGTGGACAAGAAAAACGAGGGTGGCGACATCAAGTTCATCCTCCTGAAAACCCCCGGGCAGCCCGAGCATCGCGAGCGTGCCGCTTGATGCGCTGCGGGCGACATTGGCCGCCTGCACACAAGCATGAGGAGCCACGCATGATCGATTTCGACTGCAACCTGGCCCCGTATGCGGCCCATTCGGCGAAGTCGCGCGGACGCCGCTTTGCCGAGCCGGCGCCGGGCTCGCGCAGCGAGTTCCAGCGCGACCGCGACCGCATCATCCATTCGACGGCCTTTCGCCGGCTGGAATACAAGACGCAGGTGTTCCTGAACCACGAGGGCGACCTGTTTCGCACGCGCCTGACGCACTCGATCGAGGTGGCGCAGATCGGCCGCACGCTGGCGCGCAGCCTGCGCCTGAACGAAGACCTGGTGGAAGCCACCGCGCTCGCGCACGACCTCGGCCACACGCCTTTCGGCCACGTCGGCCAGGACGTGCTCAACGAATGCATGAAGGATTACGGCGGCTTCGAGCACAACCTGCAAAGCCTGCGCGTGGTCGACCAGCTGGAAGAACACTACGGCGCCTTCGACGGCCTCAATCTCACCTTCGAGACGCGCGAGGGCATTCTCAAGCACTGCTCGCTGAACAATGCGCGTGCCCTCGGTGAGCTCGGTCAGCGCTTCCTCGACAAGACGCAACCGAGCCTGGAAGCGCAGCTGACGAACCTGGCCGACGAAATCGCCTACAACAACCACGACATCGACGACGGCCTGCGTTCGGGCTTGCTCACGATGGCGCAGATGGAAGAGGTGGAACTGTTCGCGCGCCACCGCCATGCGGTGGAGGCCCAGTATCCGGGGCTGCCGGGCCGGCGCGCCCTGTACGAGACGATCCGCCTGATGATCACGGCGATGACGGCCGACCTGGTCGAGACCTCGGCCGCGCGCCTCCTCGAGGCTGCGCCGCAGAGCATCGACGACGTGCGCGCCAGTGCGCCTTTGATCCGCTTCTCGGACCAGATGCGCGCCGAGACCACAGCCCTGAAACGCTTCCTGTATGCGAATCTGTACCGCCATTTCCAGGTCAACCGCATGCGCGTGAAAGCAAGCCGCATCGTGCGCGAACTGTTCGACGCCTTCATGACGGACCCGGTGCTGCTGCCGCCGGACTACCAGGCGGCGGGTGGGGACACGCTCAAGCAGGCGCGCAAGATCGCCGACTACATCGCCGGCATGACCGACCGCTATGCCATCCGCGAACACAAGCGGATCTTTTCGCTCGACCATCTGTAGCGCGTGACGACAGGTAGCAATCGCGCCGCCCACGCGGCGCGCGCACTCGCTTACCTGGCCTGGGTGCAGCTGATCCTGTGCGTGCTGCCGATGACCTTCGCCTATGGTGTCACGGCCTTCGTCTTCGCCGTGCACCTCGTCGATGCGAATGCGCGCGCGCTGCGCGGGACCGTCGCGGCCGTCGTGCTGGGCGGCGCCGGCCTGGCGATCCTCGCCATGGTCGTGCGGCTGCTGCACTCGCTGTGGCAGGACGGGCGGCGCCATCTGGTGCGGCTGATCGTGATTGTGCTGTTACTGGCGCTGTCCCTGCCGCTGGGCGGGGCCATCCTTGCCCATGGCGAGGCCTTGCTGGCGATCCTGGCGCTTGCCGTGGGCATCTGGACCTGCCGGCAGGGCTACACCATCCGGCATGCGCTCCTCATGCTGGCGGTGCTGCTGTTGCTGCTGTTCGTACCGGCGACCCGGCTCGCGCCCCCGGGCATTGGATTGCTGGCGCTGTGGCTGCTGGTGCTGCGCCTGAAGGCCTATACGCTCGACCGCATCCCACCCCTGGTCTGGTTCGGACTGGCGCTGGGCATGTTCTTCACGGTCCGTGGCTTTAGCGCACGGATAGTGTTCGACGCCTGGGAGGCGGGCGCCTACCGGACCGCGCTGAACAAACTGTACTGGGGCGGCGGCGGTCCGCTGCTGTGCATGGCGACCGCGCTGCTGGCAATCAAGGCCGGGCGCCACGCGCTGGAAGCATCGATGGACGAGGACAGCGAACCGTTGCCGTCGTAGGGTGGGGTCCTGACCCCACGCGGTATAGCACGTTCGCGTGTCGAAACGCGGGCCAACACCGTTCAACCGGTGATCCGCGTGGAGTCAGGACTCCACCCTACAAGAGGATTAGAACAAACTGGGATGCGTCAGGTCGAGCAGCAGCTTCTTCACCGGCGCCGGCAGCGCGGCGTCCTCGATGCCCGTGAAGGGCACCCACACCTGTCCCGGCATGCTTGCCGGCCGTGCAGCCAGCGTCACCTTGTGCGGATGAATGTGCAGTTTGTAGTGGGTGAATACGTGCACCAGCGGCAGCAGGGCCTGGACCTCCTCGACCGCGCCGAAAGCGGCGATGGCTGCGTTGCGGACTGCTCCGTCGCGCATCGTGTCGATACCCAGGTGGCCGTCGACTTCCGGCAGCGACAGCAGGCCGCCCCAGATGCCGCTGGACGGCCGCTGCTCGAGCAGCACGTGGCCGTCATGCACGACCACCAGCAGATCGGCGCGTTTTTCCGGCGTCGCCTTCTTCGGTTTGCGCACGGGCAGCTCGGCGGTACGGCCGGTGGCATGGGCGACGCAGCGCGCCTGCAGCGGGCAGCGTCCGCAGTCGGGCCTTGAGCGCGTGCACAGGGTTGCCCCCAGGTCCATCAGGCCCTGCGTGTAGGCCTCGATGCCTTCGACAGGCAGCAAGGCCTCGGCACGCCGCCACAAGCCTTCCTCGATGCGTTTCTCTCCCGGGTAGCCATCGACGCCGAACACGCGTGCGAACACGCGCTTCACGTTCCCGTCGAGGATGGCGGCGCGGGTGCCGTTCGAAAACGCGGTGATCGCGGCCGCTGTCGAGCGGCCGATGCCGGGCAGTTCGGCCAGCATGGCCGGATCGGCAGGGAACACGCTCCCATGCTCGCGCACGACGCGGATCGCGCAGGCATGCAGGTTGCGCGCACGTGTGTAGTAACCGAGGCCGCTCCAGCAGGCCATCACGTCTTCGACCGGCGCCGCAGCGAGCGTCTGCACGGTGGGGAAGCGTTCCGGGAAGCGCGCGTAATAGCCGAGCACCGCGGCGACCTGCGTCTGCTGCAGCATGATTTCGGACAGCCAGACGCGGTAGGCGTCGCGCGTGTTTTGCCACGGCAGCGCGTGGCGGCCGTGTGCGCGCTGCCAGTCGATCACGGCTTGCGAAAAGCTCGGGTCGGCCAGCGTGTCGAATTCGGTCAGGCGTTTCACCGCACCAGCCTCATGCAAGCCCGGTCACGCCGCCTGCCTGAGCATCGGGTCGTCGAGCGCCACGCCGACCGCGCGGCCGAGACCCTGCAGGTGGCGGCGCTGTTCATCCAGCTCGTCCTGGCTCGTCTCGAAGGCCGAGATCTTCTGCTCCAGGCTGTCGGTGGCGTCGTGCACGCGCTGGATCGAGGCCAGGCGATGGCGCAGCTGTTCCTTGTGCTGGCGGATCTGGGTCTCGAGCGGCACCATCATCACCTTCAGCCAGGCCTCGACCTCGGCGTTCGCCGCGCGGAACAGGCGGCGCAGGCTGGAAACGATCGAATCGAAGAAGCGCTCGAGCAGGCTGGCGCGGCTGGTCATCAGGAGCGTCGCGGTGCTGAACTGCTTGGTGTACAGGCCCTCGATGGTGTCGATCGCTTCGCGGTAGCGCGCCAGCGACAGGGGCGTCAGTGGCGACAGGGTCAGCCCGTGCTCGGCCGCGAAGCCGCGCACCAGCGCATCCATCGTGCTGCCGATTTCGGCGACCTGCTCGATGGCCGAATCCATGCTCTCGCGGGCGGCGGCGAAGAAGTCGCGCACCGGTCCGCGCATGCCGGTGGCAAAGCGCACCGTGGTCGTGGCCAGGCGCACCGTGTCGGCCTGGCGCGCCAGGTTGTCGGGGCCAGCGTCGTGTACAGGCGCGTCGACAGGGCCGCGAACTTCATGCGCGCTTCCTGCAGGCGCATCAGGCCGGCGTCGAAGTCCTTCCGCTCGGCTTCGATGCGGCGCATCATGTGCGTGAGCACGTTCTGGTTCTTGCCGCGCAGGCTCTTCAGCTCCTGCAGCTGCTCGACCAGGTTGCGCGAACGGGACGCCAGCGTGCTGGCCAGCGCCGCTTCCAGCGCCACCAGGTCTTCGTGCAGCTGCTTGCCGAGGATGGTTTTCTTCTGCGGGATCAGGCCGTGCAGCAGCGCCGCTTCCAGCTGGCCCAGGCGGCTGCGTTCGAACAGCGCCGCGTCGCCCTGGATGCGTCCGACCAGCCCTTTATGGGCCGATACCGGGTAGACCTGGCCGGGGGAGAGCCCGAGCTGCTGCGCCACGCTGGCCTGCTGGCGCGCGATCTCGGCCTGGTTTTCTTCTTCGCTGCGCAGGGCGTCCCACATCGAGTCGATCTTGTTGAGCACGACGATGCGGCCCGGACCGGCACCGATGTGGGTGCGCCAGACGTCGATGTCGCTGCGCGTGACGCCGGTATCGGCGGCCAGCACGAACAGCACCGCGTGGGCATTCGGAATCAGGTTCAGCGTCAGTTCCGGCTCGGTACCGATCGCGTTCAGGCCCGGCGTATCGAGGATCACCAGGCCCTGCTTGAGGAGCGGGTGCGGCATGTTGATGATCGCGTGGCGCCATTGCGAGATTTCGACCAGGCCGTCCGGCCCCAGCGCATCGGCCAGTTCCGGGTCTTCCGGGTCGTACAGGCCGTAGCGCTGGGCTTCCTCGGGCGCGACGCGGCGCGTCAGGCTGACCTGGCGGAAGGCTTCCTGCATGCGCTCGGGCGACTCGAGGTCGAGCGGCAGCATGGTCCAGGCTTCAGGCATGTCGCGGTAGTCGCCAGTGGACAGCTGGGTCGCGCGCGTGCCGATCGGCAGCAGCCGGATGCAGGGCGGCAGGTTCTCTTCGTAGAGCAGCTCGGTCGGGCACATCGTGGTGCGGCCGGCCGAGGAGGGCAGGATGCGCTGGCCATAATCGGCGAAGAAGATCGCATTGATCAGCTCCGATTTACCGCGCGAGAACTCCGCGACGAAAGCGACCGACAGCCGGTCGTCGCGCACCCGCGATTGCGCCTGCGCCAGGCGCGCCATGACGCCGGCGTCGGCCAGGTCATGCGCTTTGAGCGCCGCGCGATAGTCTTCCAGCGTCGCGACGATCCCCGCGCGCCAATTGCCGTATTCTTGAATGTCTTGCATTTCTCCGCCCGCTCTATCCAGTTGGCCTTACCGCTGGCAGGTCGCGCAATAAAACGTCGACCGCTGCCCTTGCTTGATCTGTTGCACCAGTGCACCACAGTTGCGGCAAGGCACTCCAGCACGATCATAGACGAAATATGTCTGCTGGAAATATCCAGATTGCCCATTTACTGCAATAAAGTCACGCAGCGTACTGCCGCCCTGCACGATCGCGGCGGCCAATACTTCGCGAATTGCCGTCGCCAATCGCTCGTAGCGGGCGCGGCTGATGCGTCCGGCGGGTGTTTTCGGGCTGATTCCGGCGCGAAACAGACTTTCGCAGGCATAGATGTTCCCGACCCCGACAACGATGTCTCCTGACAACAGTACCCCCTTGATCGGCGCACTGCGCTTGCGCGTTTGCCGGTACAGCAGCTCGGCCGAGAAGCCTTCTTCGAGCGGTTCGACGCCGAGGCCGCGCAGCAGGACGTGCTGGTCCAGCTCGCCATCGTCGTTGGCATGCCAGAGCACGGCGCCGAAACGGCGCGGGTCGTGCAGGCGCAATACCTGTTGTGTGCTGCCGTCGCTCACGACCAGGTCGAAATGGTCGTGCTTCTTCGGCTCGACACCGGGCGGCAGCACGCGCAGGTGGCCCGACATGCCCAGGTGGATGATCAGGGTCCCCGTGTCGAAGCCGAGCAGCAGGTATTTGCCGCGCCGGCCGACACCGCTGATGCGCTGCCCGACCAGCTTGTCGGCGATGTGCGCAGGGAAGGGCCAGCGCAGGCCTTCGCGCCGGAACACGACCTGTTCGACCACGCGTCCTTCCAGGTGCGGTGCGACGCCGCGCCGCGTGACTTCTACTTCGGGGAGTTCAGGCATGAAAATCTGACAAAATTCTTGTAAATTGGCGGAGCCGGGCCGCACGCGAAACGGGGCTTGAGCGTAGAATCGGACATCCTTCCACACATGGACTTGCCTTGAAAAACGCTTTCGTCATTGTAACTCTCTCCGGGGTGCTGTCGGCGTGTGCTGTGGCGCCGCAACCGCAGCCTGTTGCGCAATCGGCGCAGGCAGCCGCAGCCGCTGCCGACGCGGTGGCCGCCGATGCCGAGAGCGCCGCCCAGGCCGCCGCCGAGGCGGCAGCGACGGCCGCCGCCGACGCCGAGAAGGCACGCCTGCCGAAAGTGGAACTGACGAGCACCCTGCTGAACCAGCTGCTGCGCGCCGAGTTCGCGTTTCGCCGCGGCGACTGGCAGGGGCCCTACCTGACGATGATGAGCCTGGCGCAGCAGACGCGCGATCCGCGCCTGGCGCGCCGCGCCGCCGAAATGGCCATGGCCGCGCGCCAGCCCGAGGACACCCTGGCCGCGGTGCGCCAGTGGCGCCAGCTCGACCCGCAGTCCGACGAAGCGACCCAGTACTATCTGGGGATGGTGATCCTGTCCGACAATATCGCCGATGCCGAAGAGATCTTCCGCAAGCGCCTGGAAAGCGCGCCGGCCGGCGTGCGCGGCGTGGTGCTCTACCAGGTTCAGCAACTGCTGACGCGTGCCAAGGACAAGGAGGCTGCCACCGCCATGGTCGAGCGCCTGGCCACGCCTTACCGAGGTAGCCTCGAAGGCCACGTGGTGCTGGCCCAGAACGCGCTGGCACGGGGCGACCGTGCACGCGCCAGGAGCGAGGCGCAGGCCGCGCTGGCCCTGCAGCCGAAGGCAGAGATCGCCGTGCTGACGCTGGCCCAGGCAGGTGAGGACGAAGCGCAAGTGCGCAACCTGCTGCAGCAATTCCTGGCAGCGAACCCGGAGGCGCGCGAAGTACGCGCGGCCCACGCGCGCCTGCTGGTCAACGAGAAGCGTTTCGAGGATGCGCGCCAGCAGTTCCTGCTGCTCGACAAGCAGCAGCCGGACAATGTCACCACCCTGTATGCGCTCGGCGTGCTGTCGACCCAGCTGCAGGACCCGGCCGCGGCGGAGCGCTATTTCGCGCGCTTTGTCGAGGTGCTGGGCCGCAATCCCGACGACGAGCGCGACCCCTCGAAGGCGCTGCTGATCCTGTCCCAGCTGGCCGAGGAGCGCGGCGACCTGAAGGCAGCCGTCGACTGGCTGGATAAACTGCCCGAGAGCGACGAGAAAACCCTGTTCGGCGCCCAGCTGCGCCGTGCCCAGCTGCTCGGCAAGGGCGGCGACCTGCCGGCCGCGCGCCGCCTGCTGGCCTCCCTCAAACCCGCCGAGCCGGCAGCCCCGGGCGCAACTGGCGGCGGCCGAGGCGCAGATCCTGCGCGACGCCGGCCAGGCCGAGCAAGCCTATACCCTGATGCAGGCCGCCACCAGGCGCTTCCCGAACAACGCGGACCTGCTGTACGACTTCGCCCTGCTGGCTGAAAAGACCGGCCATCTGGACGTGATGGAGCAGAGCCTGCGCGAGGTGATGCGCATGGCGCCGGAAAACCACCATGCGTACAATGCCCTCGGCTATTCCCTGGCCGAGCGCAACACCCGCCTGGACGAAGCGCGCGTGCTGGTCGAGAAGGCCCTGTCGATGGCGCCGGAAGACCCCTTCATCATGGACAGCATGGGCTGGGTCGAATACCGCCTGGGCAACCTCGACGCCGCCGAAGCCCACCTGCGCCGCGCCTACGGCCTGCGCCGCGACCCCGAGATCGCCGTGCACCGGGCGAAGTCCTGTGGCAGAAAGGCAAGCGCAGCGACGCCCAGCAACTGTGGCTGGAAGCGCGCGCCAAGGACCCGCAGAACGACACCCCCTGCGCAGCACGCTGGCGCGCCTGCGTTTGTCCCTGTGAAATAATCCGCGAATGCGTGTCACGCGGCGGACGCATGCCGTCCGCCGTCCCATCCACTTTCCTGTTGACCGATGCCGATCACCCGCCGTCTTACCGCCTTCATCTTTGCCGCCGCGCTTGCCGGCTGCGCCACCACCGCCACCAGGCAGCCGGATGCCGCGCCGGGCGCCGCAACGTCCGCCGCAGCCTACCGCGACAGCATCGAGCTCGCCGGACGCCTGTCGGCGAATTACCAGCAGGACGGCCAGCCCGGTTCCGTGACCGTCAACTTCGAGTGGTCGCAGCAACCGGGCCGGATCGACGTCACCCTGGCCGCACCCACCGGGCAGACCGTCGCCATGGTCAAGGTCACGCCCGACGAGGCCACGCTGACCCAGGCGAACCGGCGCCGCCGCGCACGGCGAAGGACATCGACACCCTGACCGCGCAGGTGCTCGGCTGGTCGCTGCCGGTCTCGAACCTGCGCGACTGGCTGCAGGGGCTATGCGACCGACGCCAACGGCCAGCGCTTCGCCGCCTCGCCGGACCAGGAGCGAGGTCTTCACGGCCGACGGCTGGCGCCTGCGGTTCGTCTCCTGGCAAAAAGGGAGTGCCACGCCGATGCCGAGCGTGATCAATGCCGAGCGCAGCGCCACCGCCACGGGTGGTGAACTGGCAATCCGCATCGCGATCAACCCGCCCGCGTGATGATGAGGTCGCTGCACGATTGCCCGGCCCCGGCCAAGCTGAACCTGTTCCTGCACGTGGTCGGCCGCCGTGCCGACGGCTACCACCTGCTGCAAAGCGTCTTTCAATTGATCGACCGCGGCGACACGCTGCATTTCGACCTGCGCGATGACGGCCGCATCCGCCGCACCAATGACGTTCCCGGGGTGCCGGAGGCGAGCGACCTGATCGTCCGTGCCTTGACCCGCCTGGCCGACGCGTTCCAGCAGCGCCATGGCCGCGCCGTACCCGGCATCGATGTCGCGATCGACAAGATCCTGCCGATGGGCGGGGGACTCGGCGGCGGCTCGTCGGATGCGGCCACCGCCCTGATGGCGGCGAACCACCTGTGGCAGGGCGGTTTCACGGACAGCGAACTGATGGAAATCGGCCTGCCGCTGGGTGCGGACATTCCCTTTTTTATCTACGGCCAGACGGCGTTTGTCGAGGGAGTCGGGGAGGCAATGCAGCCAGTGGAAGGACCGGATTGCTGGTATGCCGTGATCGAACCGGGAGTGCATGTCCCGACGCCGGCAATTTTTACCGCGCCCGATTTGACAAGAGAGTCGAAAGCCGTCAGAATAGCGGACTTTCCTGAAGCGCAGTTGTTGAGTGCGTTTGGGAAGAATGATTTGCAAGCAGTGGCAAGCCGCTTGTTCCCGCCAGTAGCTCAGGCGATCGAATGGCTGGGGCGTTACGGCGCTGCCAGGATGACTGGCTCAGGGGCGTGTGTGTTTTGCGCACTGCCCGATGAAGCGCAGGCGGATGAGGTGTTGCAGGCAGTGCCGAGTCGCTGGCGTGCCTGGAAAGCGAGATCGCTGGCACGACACCCGCTGAAAAAGCTCTTGCAAAACAGTATGTTGTAGAATAAAATTTCGCCTGTCGCAGCGTCTGACGTAAAATGTGATGCTGCGGTAAGCTGTAAGTTGCGTAGGGGAATCGCCAAGCTGGTTAAGGCACCGGATTTTGATTCCGGCATACCAAGGTTCGAATCCTTGTTCCCCTGCCATTCGATTTGTCCGGTCTGTCGATGCCATGCGTCCAGCGGATGAACCTGGTGATAGCGCTCTCGCGATCCACCAATGAACGCATAATCAGCCGGCATGTCCGGCTGATTGTTTTTCAAGAATCACGCTCACCTCCTGGGACTCCCATGGCTTACGAAAACCTGATGGTTTTTACCGGCAATGCCAATCCGGCGCTAGCAGAAGGGGTCGCAAAAAGCCTCGGTATTCCTCTCGGTAAAGCAGTCGTCTCGAAGTTCTCCGACGGCGAAGTCATGGTCGAAATCAACGAGAACGTTCGTGGCAAGGATGTCTTCGTCCTGCAGTCGACCTGCGCTCCCACCAACGACAGCCTCATGGAAATCATGCTGATGGTCGACGCTCTCAAGCGCGCATCGGCTGGCCGCATTACCGCCGCCATTCCCTACTTCGGTTATGCCCGCCAGGACCGCCGTCCACGCTCGGCGCGCGTCGCGATTTCGGCCAAGGTGGTGGCCAACATGCTGGAAGAAGCCGGCGTCGAGCGCGTCCTGATCATGGACCTGCACGCCGACCAGATCCAGGGTTTCTTCGACATCCCGGTCGACAATATCTACGCATCGCCGCTGCTGCTGGGCGACCTGCAAAAGCGCAACTACGACGACCTGCTGGTCGTGTCGCCTGACGTCGGCGGCGTGGTGCGTGCCCGTGCGCTGGCCAAGCGCCTCGGCTGCGACCTGGCGATCATCGACAAGCGCCGTCCGAAGGCGAACGTGTCGGAAGTCATGAACATCATCGGTGAAGTCGAAGGCCGCAACTGCGTGATCATGGACGACATGGTCGACACCGCGGGCACGCTGACGAAAGCCGCCGAAGTGCTCAAGGAACGCGGCGCCAAGAAAGTCGTGGCGTATTGCACCCACCCGGTCCTGTCGGGCCCGGCGATCGAGCGTATCTCGAACTCGCCGCTCGATGAACTGGTCGTTACCGACACGATCCCGCTGAGCGAAGCCGGCCGTGCTTGCGGCAAGATCCGCCAGCTGACCTGTGCTCCGCTGCTGGCCGAAACGTTCAAACGTATCGTCAAGGGCGATTCGGTGATGTCGCTCTTCATCGACTAATCGACACCAGCTTCACCACACGGCGCGCCGGGCTGAAAAGCCGGCGCGCCGTTGTACTGTCAGTGATTAAGAATTCTTGAGTGCGCTGTTGGCGCTCAATCATAGCCGGTTCCTGGTCGCGGGAGCCGGTCAACATCGGGCAACCGGGCCGGGAAAGATCCTGGCATTCGAGCCCACAACTCTTGGAGTTTCACATGAAAGTAGTCGCATTCAATCGCAACCTGCAGGGCACCGGAGCGAGCCGCCGCCTGCGCAACGCTGGCCAGACCCCTGGCATCATCTACGGTGGCGCCGCAGCTCCGCAGCTGATCGCCCTGGACGGCAACGCGTTGTACCACGCGCTCAAGAAAGAAGCTTTCCACGGTTCCGTGCTGGACATGGAAATCGAAGGCCAGACCCAGCAAGTCGTCCTGCGCGACTTCCAGATGCACGCATACAAGCAACTGGTCCTGCACGCTGACTTCCAGCGCGTCGATGCATCGCAGAAGATGCACACCAAGGTCACCCTGCACTTCGTCAACGCCGAGACCTCGCCAGCCGTCAAGCTGAGCGGTGCTGTCATCTCGCACGTGATGAACGAGCTGGAAGTGTCCTGCCTGCCAGGCCAGCTGCCAGAGTTCATCGAAGTCGACCTGGGCAACCTGGAAGCCGGTGCCTCGATCCACGTCAACGACCTGAAGCTGCCGGAAGGCGTGACCCCGATGACCCACGGCCAGAACCTGACCGTCGTCACCTCGTCGATCCCACGTGGCGCCGCCACCACCGAAGCGTAAGCAGTCATCTTCGCCTGCCGCGTGAGCGGCGCGAGCGAAAGCAAGCCCGCCGTGCGCAAGCCGGCGGGCTTTTTCTTTGAGAGCGCCCAACAAAACCGCAGCGCCCGCACTGCAGCCCGGCAGGCTGGTTTTGTTGGACGTTCTTAAGCGATAATCCCTTTTTTCCTGACGCGACCGCTATGTCCATCCGCCTCATCGTCGGCCTCGGCAATCCGGGCCCCGAATACGAACAAACCCGCCACAATGCCGGCTTCTGGCTGGTCGACAATCTTGCCAACAGCCTGCCGGGCTGCCGTCTGCAGCGCGAATCGCGCTTCAATGCGCTGATGGCGAAGACGTCCATTGGCGGCAAGGAGGTCTGGCTGCTCGAGCCGCTGACCTACATGAACCGCTCCGGCCAATCGGTCGGCGCGCTGGCGCGTTTCTATAAAATCAATCCCGACGAGGTGCTGGTCGTGCACGACGAACTCGACCTGATGCCGGGCGTGGCCAAGCTGAAGAAGGGCGGTTCCTCGGGCGGGCACAATGGCCTGAAGGACATTACCGCTGCGCTCGGTACCCAGGAATACTGGCGACTGCGCATCGGCATCGGCCACCCGCGCAGCCTGAACCTGCAGCAGGGAGTGGCCGACTTCGTGCTGCACCGCCCGCGCCGCGAAGAGCAAAGCCTGATCGAGGAATCGATCGACAAGGCACTGCGCATCGTTCCGCTGGCGGTGGACGGCAAGCTCGACACGGCAACAATGCAGCTCCACACGGCTTGACGGCGGCAGGCCAGTGCCGCCCCACGGCAACGGGCGCGCGGACGACCTTGCCGCGGCGGCGAAAAAAGGCTTGTCGCCTGTTCCCGTCGCCCCCATTCTTCTGTATGGTTGCAAAGAAAGACAGATATTCCGACGATTTTGAAAGCTGAACCGACATGATGAGCGATGCGCCGCTGTACCGGAATCACGTAATGCTGTTGTCGCAGAACTTCTTCATCAAGGACAACCGGGCGCAACTGCTGCTGCATGCGCACAAGTACGACTTCGACATCCTGTTCTTCAGCGAACTGCGCGACTTCGTCGCCGCCGTCGAGGGCGACCACGGCAACAGCCTGTACGTCATCGACCTCGACGCCCTGCACAACATGCAGGCCGACATGCAGGACAGCCGCAAGACGCTGATGCTGGGCGAACTGCTGCAGCGCTTGCCGAACGAAAAAAGCTATGTCTACCTGCAAAGCGCGCGCCAGGGCGGCCGCTTCCTGCTGCAGCAGCGCCTGGTCGACAGCAATTGCCTGGCCTATGCGGAAAAGCCGATCGCCAACGACGTCCTCGTCGACAAGCTGTTCAACCTGTTCGTCCAGCGAAAGCGCGGCGACCTGATCCGTGTTGTCGGCCTGAACGTGCCGGCCCACCTGGACGCCGCCGCCCTGCTCGAGCAGCGCCTCGAGCTCAAGCACCATCCCGATCCGCAGACCCTGCACCTGTGCGTGAAGGAGCAGCAGCCTGACCTGGTGCTCATCACCGACGCCGACTACGAACGCACCGAGGCGCTGGTGCGCGTGCTCAAGAAGAACATGGAAGCCGATCCGGTGCGCGAAATCATCCTGTTGCAGCGCCAGCTCGACCCGGGCCTGACCCGGCGCGCCCTGGCCAGCGGCTTCGACGCCATCGTCATGCTGGGCGACGCCGACCTGGTCGCCGCCCAGCTGGTCAACCGCGCCAACAAGATCCGCGTCAACAAGGACCTGATCGGCAAGGACCGCGCCACGGGCCTCCTGAACAAGGTCGGCCTGCAACGGAAAGCCCAGGAACTGATTCGCCAGGCAGGACAGGAAGGGCAGCCGCTCGCCTTCGGCGTGGTCGACATCGACAAGTTCAAGACCATCAACGACACCTGGGGCCACCATTTCGGCGATATCGTCATCAAGCGCCTGGCACTGACGCTGGCCGCCCAGCTCGAGGACGGCGACCTGCTCAGCCGCTTCGGCGGCGAGGAATTCGTCGTCGTGTTCTGGGGCCGCACCCTGGACGAAGGCTGGCGCCGCCTCGACGCGATGCGCCAGAGCTTCGGCGCGATCGCCTTCGAGGTCAAGCCGGGCGAGGTGCGCCACTTCTCGTTCAGTGGCGGCCTTGCCGCCTACCCGGAATACAAGAGCGAGAACGAACTGTTCCTGCGCGCCGACGCGATGCTGTACGAAGCGAAGCAGGGCGGACGTAACCGCATCTGCACGGTGCCGGGCGGCCATGCGGCCCGTACGGCCTGACCCCTGGGACGACGCCGTGGGCGATGTGCACGAAGTGCTGACGTGACCAGGCAAGAAGAAGCGGTGGCACGCGACGACATCCACATTCCGCGACCACGGCTCCTCGTGGCATTCGCTACTGCGCCGCTGGTCGCCGTCCTGGCCCTGGCCTTGGCGGACATTGTCCAGGGACGAACCAACTGGCGGCTCTCACTGGGCCTCATTCCCATCCTCTACATCTTTGCGGCGATATCGAGCCTGGGAGTCGCCGTACCCGCGTACTTCTTGCTAAGCCGTTATCGGCTCGTGAATTTTTTCACGATCTTCCTCGCCGGCCTGGTCGTGCCTGTGGTGGTTGCGGCGATTCTGCGCCTTCCAAACCCCCTCAATCCGGACGATCTGTCGGGGATGGTGCCGGCCGGCGCACTCTCCGCCTGTGTATTCTGGGCGATGTGGCGGCGCGCCCGCATGGAACAAGCAGGCCGGCAGGCACACTGATTTGCACCCGGGCCCGGCAGCGCAACGGGGAGTGGTTCCAGCCCGGTGCGCTGCCGGCATCTACATCGCTTCATCAAGGCTGGGTCGGCGGCGCCGCATCCGGCTGCACCAGCCCGCGCGCCAGGATGGCCTCGGCCACCTGGTGGCTGAGGTCCCAACCTGCTGTCTTGTCGAACTGCCAGTGCACGCCCAGGTAGATCCGGCTCTGGCCGGCTTCTTCTTCGGCCTGGGTCAGCGATCCATAGCTACGCGGCAGGCGTGGCCGCACCCGGCCCTGGTTGTCGCGCGTGATGCCGTTGAACTCGTCCGAAACAAAGCTGAAGCGCAGCTTGTCGCCGTAGAGCTTGCGCAGCATGTGGAAGGTCGAGCCGCAAAAGCCGGCGTGACCCGAGACGTAGGACGGGAAGGGTGGCGTGAAATTCGGGCCGGTCAGGTTGCTGGCGGGTGCGCCCAGCGGTGTCCAGGCGGGGGCGGCATGGGTGCGCGGATTGCCGTCGCCAGTTCCGGTAGGGCCCGTACCGGGGCCTGCTTCGCGGATCGCCGTCACCGGGCGCCAGAAATCGTAGTCGTACTTCGCGTTCCACACGGCGATCGTCGCGTCGGCCATGGCCACGTTCACCAGTGCCAGGGTGCGCGCCAGTTCCAGCGCGTCGCTGCTGCGCCGCAGGGCCAGCTGGGTGGTGATCTGGTTGAACAGGCGCGCCGGCGTGCCGATCCAGCCGGTGCTGTCGTAGGCCCAGTAGATGCCGGCAACGGTCTGGTCGCGGGTACGTTTGGTCGGCGTAGCCACGCCATCGCCGCCCAGCTGCTTCACTTCGTAGAAGGCACGGGTATAGGCTTCGCTCGTCAGCGCCGGTGGTGGCGGCACCCGGAACTGGTCGCCCGACTGCAGGACAAAGGGGCGCACGCGCGGCCACCAGGCGCCGAGCGCGATGGGGCTGCGGCTGACCGGATCCGGGCGCCAGCTGCCAGGCGCGTTGCTCACCGGGTAGTCCTCGCCGACCACTGGCTCGTGCTCGTAGTTGCCGTCATTGGCGCGCAGCGCCAGGATTGCCGCCGCGGCGCGCCGGCCCACGTCGGCGCCGTTGAATCTGGCGCGCCCGCCCGGCAGGCGCGCCAGGTCGGCGCGCAGCCAGGTGTCGAAGCGCTCCTTCTGGCGCGGATAGAGCGCAACCGGGGTGTCGTGCGTCGCCTGGGCGATGGCGGCATCCTGCGAACTGTCGGGAAGCGCGTCCAACTGCCCGCTGTAGCCGGGGTAGCGCCGGGCGATGGCATTGAGTGCGTCGTACACGGCAAGGTGGACGATCGCCATCGCCCGGGACGTGCGTGTCGGCCCCAACTGCTCGGCTTCGCGCTCGACGCTACCCACCACGGCTGGCGTATGGTCGACGGCGACGGCCCGCAGTGCCACCTCGTTCCAATAGGCTAGGCGCGCCGTGGCGTTCGGCCCGGCAGGGGGCGCGTAGCGTGGCGGCAACTCGCGCGTGCCCGGCTGGGTGCGGTAGACAGGCCCGCCGCCGATGGGGGGCTGCAAGCCGACGCAGGGGGGGCGAAGGAGGTGAACAGGGAACAGCACAACAGCGAGTACAACAGCGCAGCGCGCGACTTCATGGTGACTCTCCTGTCGGAAATGGTACCCGAGTCGAAATGGCGGGGCGCTCTGGCAGACAGTGCGGTCCCCGGTCGTGAAGTCGAGCTTAGGAACGGACGAGCTGCAAGACAAGCGGAACAGCGATCCGGCTTGACTTCGCCCAGCACGAATTCTGCTCAGCATTAATGTGCTGACGAGAATCTTTCCGCTTGCCCATTAGTACAGGGAACCGTCGGCGCGCCTGCCATGGGGCGCTGGCAACACTTGAGGTAGCGGGATACTTGTTGACAGGAAATTTGGCGGAAACCTATACTTGTTTTTTGTATATTCCCAGACCGAAGGCGGCGTGCGCTGCCGACTCCACCCATGCCCACCATCTGCCCCAAATGCGCCCATGTGCGCCCGCCCAACGCGACCAATCCCGAGTGGCAGTGTCCGGTCTGCGGTGTCTGCTATGCCAAAGTCGGGCAAGCGCAGGCAGTCGTGAGTACGGCGGCGCCGCCGCCTGCCCAGGCCTGGGATATCCCCTGGGGCAAGCTGCTGCTGCTTGGCGTGCTGGCCTGCGCGGGATGGGCTTCCTATCAGCACTGGAACAAGCTGCGCAGCGAGGAAACGGAAGAGTTCGTGGCCCTCGATCCGCGCGCCATGGCGGCGACCGTGCGGCCAGGCGATGTCGTGATGTACACCACCACCACGTGCGTCTATTGCCATCAGGCCAAGGCGTGGCTGAACCAATATGGCTTTCCCTTCAAGGAATGCAATATGACTGTCGACCGCAGTTGCCAGGACGAATTCATGCGCCGTGGCGCGACCGGGACTCCCTATCTGCTTGTGCGCAACCAGGAAATGAAGAACGGTTTCGATTCCGATGAATTCCTGCGCTTGCTGGACAATTAACCCGGCAGGCCTGTTGACCCGCATGCAAAGGGGCCACGTCGGCAAGACCCCGCTCGTCCTGCGATAATCCAGCCCATGAGTGCACTTCATTTCCACGCCGGCCCCCGTGCGCTGGCCCAGATCCGCGCGCATGGCTTGCGTGCATCGGACGTTGCCGTCATCCCCGCCGCCGCCGGCGGCCCCAAGGGCCTGATCTTCCAGGGCGCTCGACCAGTTCGTGTTCGGCGACTGGCTGCCTGGCGCGCCGCGCGAGCGCATCCTGATCGGTTCCTCGATCGGCGCCTGGCGCATGGCCGCCGCCTGCCAGCGCGATCCGGTACGCGCATTTGCCCGCCTGGGCGAACTGTATGCCGGCCAGCGCTACACCAACACCAAGCCCAGCCCCCAGCAGATCGACGAGGTGGTGCGCGGCTTCCTGCACGAATTCGTCCGCGGACCACGAGGACGACATCGTGGCGCACCCGCAGCACCGCCTGCACCTGCTGGCCGTGCGCGGCAGGGAGCGCTCAGCGCGCCCGCGCACCGCCGCGCCGAAATGCGCGGTTTCGCTGCCGCCGCGCTCACCAACTTTGCTTCGCGTGCACGCCTGGCCGGCCTGCTCGAGCGCGTGGTCATTGCCGACTGCCGCGCCCCGGCGAACTGGCTACGCGACCAATTCGACGCCTTCACTACCCATTTCGCGCCGCTCACCGGAAACAACCTGGCCTCGAGCCTGCTTGCTTCCGGCACACTGCCGCTGATCATGCCGCCGGTAAGGGGAATTCCCGGTGCGCCCGATGGCCACTACTGGGATGGCGGCATCATCGACTACCATCTGGCCTTGCCCTATGCGCGGCTGGAGCAGAACGAGCCGGGCGCCGTCGTCCTCTACCCGCATTTCAACGAGCACATCGTGCCTGGCTGGCTCGACAAGGCGATGCCCTGGCGCCGCGCTGCCCGTGGGCCGAACCGTGCCTGGCTCGATAACGTGCTGATCGTTTCACCTTCGCCCGCGTTCCTGAAAACCCTGCCGAACGGCAAGCTGCCAGACCGCAGCGACTTCAATCGCTATGGACTCGACCACGATGCCAGAGTACGTGCCTGGACCACGGCCATGCGCGAAGGGCAGCGCCTGCGCGACGAGTTCGCCGACTTCGTCGCCAATCCCGACCCAAGCCGCCTGCGCGCGATCTGAGCTTGCCGGGCAGCGCGCGGCACGGCGCAGACTGTGGCGGACGCGGTCGCTGCCCCGCCTGTTTTTGCGGCATGCGAGGCCATCCCCGGTTACAATGTGGGGTTTCCGAGTTGCGCGCTGTCGTGCAAGCTCGCGCTCCATCCCTATCCGAAAGAAAGAATTTCCATGAGTCTCCAATGCGGCATCGTCGGCCTGCCCAACGTCGGCAAGTCCACCCTGTTCAATGCGCTGACCAAGGCCGGCATCCCGGCTGAGAACTACCCGTTCTGCACCATCGAGCCGAACGTTGGCGTGGTCGAGGTGCCGGACCCGCGCATGCAGGCGCTGGCCGACATCGTCAAGCCCGAGCGCATCGTGCCGGCCATCGTGGAATTCGTCGACATCGCCGGCCTGGTGGCGGGCGCGTCGAAAGGCGAGGGCCTGGGCAACCAGTTCCTGTCGCACATCCGCGAAACCGACGCCATCGTCAACGTGGTGCGCTGCTTCGAGGACGACAACGTGATCCACGTCGCCGGTAAAGTCAGCCCGATCGACGACATCGAAGTCATCCAGACCGAGCTGGCGCTGGCCGACCTGGGCGCCGTCGAAAAGGCGATCCACCGTGAAAACAAGAAGGCGCGCTCGGGCGACAAGGATGCGGCGAAACTGGTCGCCATCTGCGAGCGCATGCTGCCGCACCTGAACGAAGGCCAGCCAGTGCGCACGATGGGCCTGGATGCCGACGAAATGGCCCTGATCCGCGAACTGCACCTGATCACGGCCAAGCCGGCCATGTACGTGGCCAATGTCTCCGACACCGGCTTCACCAACAACCCGCTGCTGGACCAGTTGAGCGAATTCGCGAAGAAGCAGAACGCGCCGATCGTGGCCATTTCCGCCGCGATCGAATCGGAAATCGCCGACCTCGACGACGCCGACAAGGCCGCTTTCCTGGGCGACATGGGCATGGAAGAGCCGGGCCTGGACCGCCTGATCCGCGCCGCCTATAAACTGCTCGGCCTGCAGACTTATTTCACCGCCGGCGTGAAGGAAGTACGCGCCTGGACCGTGAAAGTCGGCGCCACCGCCCCGCAGGCGGCCGGCGTGATCCACACCGACTTCGAACGCGGCTTCATCCGCGCGCAGACGATTTCCTATGACGACTACATCGCCTACAAGGGTGAAGCGGGCGCCAAGGAAGCGGGCAAGATGCGGGCCGAGGGCAAGGAATATATTGTCAAGGATGGGGATGTGTTGAACTTCCTGTTCAACGTCTAAGCATCAAGCCAGAACCTGACGGATCCCGCTGAACAATAAACGCCCCGCACTCCTCTGGAGCCGGGGCGTTGTTGCATGCATGATCGGCCGGCTGCGGGCATTGATCAATTTATTGGTGGTGCTGATCAGGTGGGGGCATGTCGCCATGGCAGCCCCTCATGCCGCCAGACCCCATCACATATCTATCTTTGTGCTGTCGAGGGAAATCCCAAGCAAGCCTTCTCCATCCATTCCAGTTCCGCCGCCTGCAGCGTCACCTCGGCGGCGCCGCCATCAACAACGACGGCAAGCGCGGTCCGGTCCTTGTTCGCGAACACCAGCACCGGCCCGGCCGGCTCGGCGATGACCGTGTCGCGGACGTCGATGACGCCCAGCTGATCGGGAAACGCGGCTTCGCGCTGCTCGCGCGAGAGGCCGCGCCGCGCCGTCAGCGTTGCCAGCTTGCCGAGACGCCTCGCCATGTCCTCGGATGCACTGCAGCGCTGGGCCGGCCGGCCATCTGTAAAGGTAGAAAGGATGTGATAGGGCGCGCTCGCTGCGGAGCGCTGCGCCGTGGTCATGCCGTTCGGCGTTGCATAGCTCAGGGACATCACCGCGTCCGGCAAAAAACTCACCAGCGTGGCGCCTTCACCGATCGCCACGTGTGAAGGTGACGACGCCCAACTGGTGATCGCAATACCCGTGGCCAGCCCTGTCACAAACAGTCCGGCGCCAAAGAGCAGTAAGCGAGTAACAGGTCGCGGCCGCATTAGAATACCTCCACGGTGGTGCCGAGCGGTGTCCACTCGAACAGAATCCGCGCATCCGTTTCCGACAAGCGCACGCAGCCGTGCGATCCGAACCATTCGCTGACCTTGCTGCGGAACGTACGCACGACGCTCAGTGGCACTGCGCCATGGTACTGGTGCAAAGCCTTGCCGTCGGCGGTGAAAAACATGGCGTAGTTCATTTGCACATTGTAGGCACGGCTGCGGTAGATCGGGTGCTTGCGCTGGACCTTGAACTTGCCGCGATCGGTCGCGTGATCCTTGTCGCCGCTGACGCATGCGAAGCGGTGGACGCGTTCGCTTCCATCGTAAGCATCCACCAGCTGCGCCCTCAGGTCGACCTTGATGAGCTTGCGCGACTTCGGCGCCCCAGGCATGGGGGAGGAGCCGGTCGCGCGCATCACGCGATCCTGTTCGTCGCCAGGTCCCAGCCGCCGGTCGTGTTGCCGGTGCTACCGCCTGCGATCTTCTGCTGGGTGTACTTCCACCGTACCTTGGAGAACTTGAGACCCAGGGTCTCGGCCGGGAAGTCGCCGCCGAAACTGGGCGCCAGGTGGCCGATCAGTACATTCTCGAGCTCGACTTCGAAATATTTGATCGGCTCACCGTTACCGTCAGCGCGCAGCATCTCGAGCTTTGCCTTTGGAATCGTCTTGCCGCATGCGCAGGTTTGCGCAAGGATCGGCGAGGCGATGTCGATCAGTTTGCTGATGCTGATTTCGGTGAGTTCAGCCCGCTCCGCGGTGTGCCCGCCGCCAGTGGATGCGGTCGCGCTTCTGGGTTGTTTGATTTCCCAGTGCACCATCGTGCACTCGATCCAACCCTGGTGTTTGCTGTCGGTCGATTCGCCTTTGATGCCGTCCAGCTGCAGGTAGTAGTCTACTGCCATGATGCCTCCGTTATGTGGTGAGGCATTCTGGCTGTGTTGTGTTTATTGAAACCTGTCGGGCATCAAAAGGAGGGAAGGGCGGGAGCAACGTGATGGGTAGTGCACCGTCGGCATCGACGCCATTGTTGTACTGATGAATGTTTATACGCCGAAGCACGATGCCGTCCTGTCATCAAGCTGACACACGCCTCCACTATTCTGCGCCTCCATGAACGCGGCACCCGCCGTACGACCTGGAGAGAAGACGCATGAGTTCCAACCCCGCCACCCCCGAACTGTCCCGCCGCCGCCTGCTGCGCATGCTGGGTGCCACGCCGATGCTGCCGCTGGCGGGCGTCGCCGGCGCTTCGCTGCTGAGCGCTTGCGGTGGCAACGACGACAAGGACACGCCCGTGGCGACCCTGCCGGCACCTGTCGTCACCCTCGGCTCCGTCTCCTTCGCCTCGATGCCGGCGCCGACCCTGGCCAACCCGGCCGCGATGGCGACCAACACCGTCGGCTCGACCATGACGGTGAACTTCAGCGATTCCAGCAAGTTGGACTTCAAGCTGGCCTATCAACCCTTCTTCATCACCGGCGACATGGTCCCCAACGGCAGCGGCGGCAACGTGCTGGCCGGCGGCTACTATGACATCCGCAACCAGCCCATCATCGACACCACCGTGCCGGGCAAGGAGCGCCAGTTCTTCTCGGATGCGCCGGATGGCACGTCCCTCTTGAGCGTACCGAACGCCAGCGTGCCCGGCGTGAAGGGCAAGCCCGTGTTCGCAGTCGTCCAGTTCGAGTACACGACCTTCGCCCAGGACGGCAAGACGGGCATGTATGGCCGCCTGCCGTCGCCGATCGGCGTGCTCACGCTCGACCAGGACGGGGCCACCGGCAAGCTCACCCTGGTGAAGTACCACAACGTCGATACCTCGAGCGTCGAGGGCCTGTGGATCACCTGCGGCGCCAGCCTGTCGCCCTGGGGAACCCACCTGTCGAGCGAAGAGTACGAGCCGAACGCCTTTACTGCCGCAAGCGACGCCCAGTTCAGGGCCTTCAGCAAGAATCTATACGGCAGCGAAACCCAGGCCAATCCCTACAACTACGGCCACCTGCCGGAAGTGACGGTCAAGCCGGACGGCACGGCGTCCATCAAGAAGCACTTCTGCCTGGGCCGCATCTCGCACGAGCTGGTGCAGGTGATGCCGGACGAACGCACCGTGCTGATGGGCGACGACGCCACCAACAGCGGCTACTTCGTCTTCGTTGCCGACAAGGCCAGGGACCTGTCCTCGGGCACCCTGTACGTGGCGAAGGTCGGCGCCGGCTTCTCGCTCGACCCGCAGGGTGCCGCCGCGCCGCTCACCTGGATCAAGCTCGGTTCAGCCACCAGCAACGAGATCCGCGCGCTGGCCGTCAGCATCAAGCCGCAGCAGATCATGGACGTGCGCACGCTTGATCCGCAGGACGCGTCGTTCACGAAGGTGACGGCGAACGGCGCCATCGAATGGATCAAGCTGGTGCCGGGCATGGAGAAGGCGGCGGCTTTCCTCGAGACCCACCTCTACGCCGCCCTGGTGGGCGCGTCGATGGGATTTACCAAGATGGAGGGCACCACCGTCAACGCCAGGGACAAGATCGCCTACTCGGCGCTGCAGAACTGCCAGAGTGCGATGGTGGCGGGCCACGCGCTGAACGTGCCGGGCAATGGCGTGGCGATTCCGAAGGCGCTCAATGCCGGCGCGGTGATGGCGCTGAACCTGAAGGGCGGCCAGAAGGATACGAATGGCGCAGCGATCGACAGCGAGTGGATGCCGGTCGACCTGAAGGCCTTGCTGACGGGCGAAGACATCGCCGCCGACGCCTTGGGTAACACGGCCAATCCGGAGCGCATCGGCAATCCGGACAATTTGAAGTTCTCGGAAAAGATGCGCACCCTGTTCATCGGCGAGGACAGCGGCGAGCACGTCAACAACTTCCTGTGGGCCTATAACGTCGACACGAAGCAGCTGGCGCGCGTGATGTCGATTCCGGCGGGTGGCGAGTCGACCGGGCTGCATGCGGTCGACGAACTCAATGGCTGGACCTACATCATGAGTAACTTCCAGCACGCGGGGGATTGGGGTGGGATCCACAACGTGGTGAAGGGCACGCTCGATCCATTGGTGCGGGCGAACTACAAGGACAAGTTCGGGGCGGCGGTGGGGTATCTGACGGCGGAGTTGAGCCAGATGAAGGTGGCGAAGGGGTGATGACGCGCGCGCCGCGTGGACATTGGGGGGGAACGCGTGGAGTCGGGACTCCACCCTACGAAACGAGATGACCGTAGGGTGGAGTCCTGACTCCACGCTTTTCAAGGCCGGCACGCCCGCGGCGCACAAAAAACGGGCGCCAACAAGGCGCCGTCGCTTTAAAACCGGTACTGCACATCCACCAGCACCATCGGCGACTTGGCTTCTGCATCCGACTGCGCCACCCCGCCACGGCCGCGCCAGGCGGCGACCAGGTTGGCATACCACTGGCCGTGGTGGTAGCGCAGGCCGATGCCGCTGCCCGAGAGGCTGCGCTTGTTGCTGTCGCCGGTCCACGGCTTGCGGTTGACGGTGACCTTGCCGGCGTCGTGGAATACGAAAGGCGCGAAGTCCTGCGCCGTGTAGCGTAGTTCCACCTGCATGATGCTGCCGGCATCGCCAAAGCCTTCGCCGCTCGGGTAGGCGCGCACGCCCTGGGCGCCGCCGAGGCCGAATTTTTCCGACGAATCGAGGTTTTTTGATGCCCACTGGCGCGACAGGCGGCCATACAGGTCGATGTGTTCGCTCAGCGCCTGGATGCGCGCCAGGTCGAGGTTGACCTTGCGGAAAGCGCCGGCGCTATGGGCGCTGATGCGGTCGCCCGCGGCCAGCGAGTCGTCCAGCTTCAGGTCGCCCAGGCTCCAGCGCAGGGCGCCGAAGGTGATGCCGGTGCGGATGAATTCGTCCCTGGCGTCGAAGTTCAGCGCCATGCTGGCAAGCTTGCTCGATTTATCCGCTTGCGTGTCGAGCGCGCCCTGGCGGTCGTTCAGCCGCTTGTGCTCAACCTGGCCGGAGAGCGACAGGTTGCGCCGCTGCGAGCGCACAATCGGGTAGCTCAGTCCCGCGCTGGCGATGTCGGCGGTGCCGGTGGCGTCGAGGGCGCTGAAGTCGCCCGCCAGCGTGTAGTAGGAGTGGGTGACCCCTGCGCGTCCGCGCAGGCCCGAGGAGCCCAGCGGCAGGCTGTAGGCGAGCGAACCGAACCACATTTTTTCATCGGTGACGAGGCCCTGTACCGCGATCTGGTCGCCGAAGGTGAAAGGGCTGTTCAGCTCCAGGCCGACGCGAACCCGGTACTTGCCGGTGTAGCGGTTGCCGTGGTTGTCGAGCGCGACTTCGCCGCTGTAGGGCTGCTCGCGCGCCACGCCCACCATCAGGTCGCCGCTGCCATAGGCCTGGCCGGGGCGGATCGACGGCGTGGTCTTGATGCCCGGCTGGTCGTCGAGGATCAGGGTCACGCGTTCGAGCTGGCCGCTTTCGATCGGCGCACCGGTCGTCAAGTGGTCGAGGAAAGGCTGGGCGCCTTGCACCAGTTGCGGCGTGCCGGTGGCGGCGATCTTGCCGTAGCGGCCTTCGATGACGCGGATGCGCAGCGTGCCGCCCGAGACGTCCTGCTGCGGCAGCACGGCGCGTGCGAACGGGTAGCCGGCTGCCCGGTAATGCGCGGTGATGCGCGCCGCGAGGGCATCGAGGCCGGCGAAGTCGAATTCCTTGCCGTCGACGTCGCCCGGGGCGGCCAGCAGCGCCGGCGTGGCGATGACGCTGTTGCCTTCGATGACGACGGCGCGCAGCACGACCTTGACGCCGCCGCGCTGCGCGGCCTGCGCCGGCGACTCGACCGCGACGCCGGGGGGCCGTACGCGGCAGCTGCAGGGCGGACCTGGTGTTTTCCTGCAGCAGGCGGCCGGCGTCGGGCAGCTGCTGGGCAAGCGCCGGATGGGCCGACAGGGCCAGCAGGGCAGCCGGCAGGAGGGGGGAAGCTTGTTCATGGTTGCTCAGTCAGTATGCTGTTCTTCAGTTGCCGGGTGCGGCCGGGGCGCCGGACCGTTTGTCGGCCTCGCCCATGTTGATACCACCGCCGACCACCATCACGTCGAGGAACTTGACGTCGCGGCCCGAGGTCGGTGCGTGCGACGCGGCGCGGTCCAGTCCCGTTTCTTCCTTGCTGGCGTTGCCGTCGCCGGCCGCCTCGCCACCCGCGCGCTGCGGTCGGCCACGTTGACGTAGGAGAGGGCACCGACGGTCGGCGGCACCAGTTCGGGCACCATGTTGGTGTAGATCGACGGGACCACGACCGGACCTGCGGCCGGTGCCGGTGCCGGTGCGGGCTGTTCGGCGACGACTGGTGCCGGTGCCGGCACGGCTGGCACCACGACAGGCGGCACCACGGCCGGCGGAACCACGGCGACCGGCGGAACCACTGCCACTGGCGGAACCACTACCGGCGGAACGGCCACGGGAGCCGGTACCGCGGCGATGTCGAGCGCGCCACCATTGAAGGCGATCGCGTAGTTCGAATTGGCCAGCGTGCCCTGGCCGATGGCATAGCTGCCGGCCGCTTCGCCGGGTGCCCGCGAAAGCGCGCCGGCCAGGCTGTCGTTGCCCACCAGACTGCCGCCGGTGAGGCGCCAGCTCAGTTGCGGGTCGGCGGCGCCAAGCTGTTTCGCGACGTTGTCGGCGCTGACCGTGAGCGGACGCGGGCGCGATCGTCAGCGTGCCGTCGTTTACCGTCAGCACGTAGTTACCGTTGGCCAGGCTGCTGGCGGCGATCGCGTAGCTGCCGGCGTTCTCGCCCGCGCTGCGCTGCAGGCTGACGCCCAGCGTGTCGTTGCCGACCAGCTGGCCCGACACCAGGCGATAGGACAGCAGCGGGTCGGCGTCGCCATACACCTTGGTCGCGTCGTCGACGGCCAGGTTCAAGGCGCGCGGCAGGATGGTCAACTCGCCGGCGCTCGTCGTGAGCACATAGTTCGGGCTGGCGCTGGCGGCAAGCGCGTAGCTGCCGGCGTCTTCGCCGGCCACGCGGCTCAAGGCCAGCGTGTCGCCGTTCACCAGGCTGCCGCCGAGGAGGCGGTAGGCCAGCTGTGGATCGGCGTCGCCATAGGTCTTCGATTGCGGATCGAGTGCGATCGACAGCGCGCGCGGCGCAATCGTCAGGCTGCCGTTCTGCACCGTCACCGGTAGTTGCCGTTGGCGAGGCTGCCGGCATCGATGGCATAGCTGCCGACGTTCTCGCCGGCGGCGCGCGTCAGGCTGCCCGCCAGGCTGTCGCTGCCCACCAGGCTACCCGCCACCAGGCGATAGGACAGCTGCGGGTCGGCGTCGCCGTAGGCTTTGGTCTTGTTGTCCGCCGCCACCGTGATGGCGCGCGGCGTGACCGTCAGGGCGCCGTCGCTCGCCATCACCGCGTAGTTCGGATTCGACAGGTTCGAGGCGTCGAGCGTGTAGGTGCCGACGTTCTCGCCGGCCGCGCGCACGATCCGGCCGGTCAGGACGTCGTTGCCGAGCAGGCCGCCGGAGACGACGCTGTAGCCCAGCTGCGGATCGGCGTCGCCATAGACCTTGGTGGCGTTGTTGACGGCGACGCCGACCGGACGCGCATTGATGTTGGCCGCAATGTACTTGCTGGAGGTATCGAGCACGTAGTCGCGCGCATTGGCGACGCCGCCGGTGACACCGGTCACGCTCAGGCCGGACACGATCACGCGGTCGGCGTCCGGGGCATTCGGGCTGTTGAAGGCCATGCCGGTTGCGCCGACCGTAACCTGGGCGCCGAGGTCCGCCGCGGCCAGACCGCTGGTCGAGTAGGCCGGTACGTAGCCAGGACGGACCGCCGTGGTGCCATCATAGGTCTTGCTCGTCATGCCGCCCACCTGCACGGTGAGCACACGTGGGGTGATCGCCGCGCTGTTGGCGTTCGAAGCACCGGCCAGCGACGGCAGCGCGTAGTTGGACGCCGAGCCATTGCTGCCGTTGGCCAGCACGATGGCGGAAACGTGCGTCGCGCCGTCCACGTGCAGGCTGTTGGCCAGTGCGCCGCTGTAGTTCAGGTCCTCGCCGGCGACCAGGTTGCCGAAGGTGACGTGGCCGTCCAGGTTGTCGCTGCCGTCATAGGTCTTTTGTGCCGTGAGCGTGAGCTGGCGCGGCGTGATGCTGGCGCTCATGCCGGCGACAGAATTGCTGCCCAGCGTGTAGTTGGCGGCGTCGCTGCCCTGCAGCGTGATGCCGCTGGCGCTGACGTTGGCATAGTCGCCAATGTTCGTGCCGCCGAAGCTGCCGCTGCCGACCAGGCGTACGTTGTCCGTACCGATGACGCCGAGGGCGCTCACTGCAGCCGTGCTGCTGCCGTCGTAGACCTTGCTGGTGACGACCGGGGTCAGCGTACGCGGCGTGATGGCATACGTGCCGCTGTTGAAGTAGCCCACCGCATAGGTGTCGCTGCCCGAGACGAGCCGGGTCGGATTGGCGGCGTCGCGGACCAGGCGCGTATAGGTGCCGACGTTCTTGCTGGTCGTGTGGAACAGCGGGTAAGGCTGCAGGCTGGCCGGCGTAAAGCCGACCGGGCCGCCGAGCGGCGTCAGGGTGAGGTTGGTGGCGAGGTCCGAGCCGTCGTAGACCTTGGTGCCGGCGCCGCTCTGGATCACGTAGGCCGCCTTGGTCGCCATGTCGACCGCGTTGTAGCCGGCGTACAGGTAGCTGTTGTTCGAACCGGGCACGACGAGGTAGCCGCAGTTCAGGTATCCGGCCGCGCAGTTCAGCTGGGGCGCGCGCGTGTAGCCCGACAGCTGGGGCACGCCGTTGATGAACACCAGCCAGCTCGCCACCGACGGGCCTTAGAAGGACAGGCGGTCGGTGCTGCCGTTGTTGACCAGGCCCATCGCACCTTCGTCGCGCTGGGCTGCGGTGCCGCCGGAGCTGTTCACCGCATTCATCAGCATGTTGCCGCCGTTGGTCGCGCTGCCGACGACGGTCTTGCTGCCGGCATTGGCTTCGAAGGCGATGCCGAAGGTCTTGAGGCCGCCGGCGCTGTCGCCGGTGATGTACAGGTCGCCGGTGCCGGAGAGGATCTGCGCGCCCGATTTCACGTACACGCCGCCGGTCACGCCCGAATAATTGCCGTTGTTCGAGCCGACCGTCGAGCGGCCGTTGATGGTGATGTGGCCGCCGCCCGAGAGGATGGTCTTGTCCTGCTCGACGACGATCGCCGCTTCCGAGTCGTTCAGGTTGGCGGCGAAGCCGATGCCCTGGTTGGCCACGCCGCGTGCGCCGCCCACCAGGATGTCGCCGCCGTTCGAGGTGAGGTTGCCGCCCACGCGCACGCCGCCGTAGCTGCCGGCGCCGTTGCCCGCGCTCAGGGTCACGCCGAGCTTGCCGCTGGTGGCCTTGATGTCGGCGCTGACGATCACGTTGCGGTCCGCGCGCAGGGTCAGCGTGGCGTCGCCGCCGGCCGATTTGGTAATCGCGCTGCTGACGGTGATGTCGCCGCTGCCGGCACTCGTGGCGCCGCTGCCGTAGGCGGCGTTCGCGGACTGGGTGGTAATGGTGACGCTGGTGCCGGTGTTGAGGGTGGCGCCGATGTTCTGCGCCGCCGTGGCGTTGATCACGTAATCATAAGGGTCGACCAGCCACTCGCCGCCGCGGCCGTTGGCGGCGCCGGCGTTCACAAGCAGGCCATCCTGCGTCGTCACGTGCGCGGCCGAGGTCTCGATGAAGCCGCCATTGCCGACGTTAGTGACATTCGGGGCGCTGGCGTCGAGCGTGCCGCCGACGTTCAGCTGGCCGTTCGCCATGTCGCCCAGCAGCAGGATCTCGCCCTTGGCGCCGGTGGCCAGGGTCTGTGCCTGGATGGTGCCACCTGGTTGATCACGCTCGCGTGCAGGTCGGAGGCCGCGCGTGCGGTCAGCAGCACGGTGCCGCCGTCGGCGCGGATGGCGCCGCCGTTCTCGACGAGGGTGTCGACGCTTGCGCGCTGCAGCTGCAGCTTGACCGGGCCGCCCAGGTCGACCAGCACCTGCGATCCCGCGCCCGGGGCCACGGCGCCGCCAGGGGCGTCGATGCTGCCGGCGTTGCTGACGGTGGCGGCGACCAGGGCGATGGAACCGCCTTCGCTTGCGCGCAGCGCGCCCTGGTTGACCACGGCCCGGGCACTGTCGCCTTCAAGCTGGTAGCGGCCGGCGAGGAAGTCGCCGACCTTCATGTCCAGCGTCGAGGCCAGCAGGCCGCCGGTATTGACCTGCGCCGTCGGCGAGAACAGCACGCCGTTCGGATTGAGCAGGAAGACCTGGCCGTTCGAACGCAATGCGCCCTGGATGCTGGAGGCATCCGGTCCGAGCACGCGGTTCAGCGCCACCGAGGTGGTCGAGGGCTGGCGGAAGACAACGGTGTTGCCCTTGCCGATCGAGAAGCTCTGCCAGTCGATCGCCATCTTGTTCGTCGTCTGGTCGATCGTCATGACCTCGCCCGACTGGGTGATGCTGCCTTCGCCGGCGACGATGATTCCGTTGGTCGGCAGGGGCGCGGCATGGGCCGATACGAGGGCAGCGGCGGCCAGGGCGATCGTGCTCAGGGCGTGACGGGGCCGCAGCGCGCGCGCTGACTTGCTTTTGCCACGGCCCCTGGCGGTTTCGGGGGCAGCTTGCCACAGGCCGAGGGTGGCGTTCCAGACCAGGCGATAGGTATTATTCATGATTTTAGGCAACTATAGATGCCGTGATTCTATACTTTGGTGTAGGAACCGTCTTACAGAGTCGATAAATCCGGTAATTTTGTAGGGCGGCAACAACGGTATGTGTAAAACTCGGCAAGAATTGCCGAGCACGTTTCGTAAAGGTGAAACCGGCCTGTGGCCGCTCCGGCTTCGTCCGGCGGATTTGGTGCGATACTGTCGGCCCCTCGATTCCCTTTGCGCCATGGCCACGCTCTCCCAGCTCATCCTGTATCCGATCAAATCCTGCGCCGGCATGGCGGTGGACACCGCGCGCGTCTCGGTTTCCGGCCTGCAGGCGAGCGGCGTGCACGACCGCGAGTGGATGCTGGTCACGCCGGAAGGCCAGTTCCTGACCCAGCGCGAGTTTCCGCGCATGGCAACAATCGTGCCCCGGGTGGAAGAGGGCGCCCTGCTGGTAAGCGCACCGGGCGTGGCTGTGCTGCGCCTGCCGCTGGCCCGGCCCGATGCGCCGTCCACGCTGCGGGTGCAGATCTGGGACGACTTCGTCGAAGCAGCCGACTGCGGAGACGCCGCGGCGCGATGGTTCGGGGAGGTGCTGGGCACGCCTTGCCGGCTGGTGCGTTTTCCGGGCGGAGGGGCGCGCCCGACCAGCACCAAATGGACGGCCGGCGCCCCATCGTCGGCACGCTTTGCCGACGCTTACCCCTTGCTCCTGATCGGCACCGCCTCGCTCGAGGAGATCAACTTCCGCCTGCGCGCGGCCGGACGCGCGGCCGTGCCGATGGACCGCTTCCGTCCCAACCTGGTGGTCGACGGCCTTGACCCGTTCGAGGAGGATTACCTCGCCGAGCTGGTCTGCGGGGACATCGTCGTCAAGCCCGTGAAACCCTGCGCGCGCTGCCCGATCCCGGCGGTCGACCAGGCCACCGGCATTCCCGGGCCGGATCCGCTCGACATCCTGCAAGCCTGGCGCACGAAGGCGGTGCTCGATGGCGCCGTCTGCGTCGGCATGAACTGCATCGTGGGCGGCGGGGCGGGCGGCGAACTGCGCATCGGCCAGGTGCTCGAGACCAGCCTGTCGTTTTAAGGCAGCGCCGGGGCTGTTCAAAACCGAAAAAAGCGGTAATCCCGTTTGCAAGCGCTGGCGGATCGCGTAATGTAATGGGTATTGCTGAAAGGAATGATCATGCACCAGCCGGACGCGACGTCGCGCGACCTGATTGCCGAGAACGAAGCCCTGCGCGCGCGCATGACCTATGTGCTCGAGCAGGCCCAGCGCAATCACGACATCATGTGCCGGCACCAGGCGTTCGACCTCGAAATCGTCGGCGCGTCCAGTTTTCCCGAGCTGGTCGGCACGATTTTCCGGCGCCTGCCCATCATTTCAGAGCTTGACAGCGTTACCCTGTCCCTGGTCGATACCGACGCCGACATCTATACCGTGATGCACAAGCTGGGCGTGGACTTCGAGCTGCTGCCCGACCTGCTGTTCTGCGAGCACGCCGTCGAGCTGGGTTTTGGCGCGACCGACGGCGCGCCGCCGCGTCCGCGCCTGGGGGCCTATGAACGCGTCCTGCACGGCGCGCATTTCCCGCAGCCGCCCGCCGGCCTGGCCAGCGTGGCGCTGGTGCCGCTGCTGCGCAACAAGCGCCTGATCGGCAGCCTGAACCTGGGCAGCTTCGACCCGCAGCGCTTCACGGCGACGCACGGCACCGAATTCATCGAGCACATGGCCTCGATCATCGCCATCTGCCTGGAAAACGTGATCAGCAACGAGATGCTGAAGTACATCGGCTTGACCGACCCGCTGACCGGCATCTACAACCGCCGCTACATCGACCGCCGCCTGGTCGAGGAAATCGCCCGCGCGCGGCGCCAGGGCTACCGGATTTCCTTCATGTTCATCGACGTCGACCATTTCAAGGCCGTCAACGATACGGTCGGCCACCAGGGCGGCGACGATGTCCTGCGCGAGGTGGCCTCGCGTATCAAGATGGAACTGCGCCTGTCGGACGCGCTGGCGCGCTTCGGCGGCGAGGAATTCGTCGTGCTGCTGATCGACGCCGATCTCGACGCGGCGGCGATGGTGGCCGACCGCATCCGCGCCGGCATCGCCGACCGGCCGATCGACCTGGCCGGCGGCCAGTACCTGAACGTGTCGGTGTCGATCGGCGTGTCGGTGCTGGACGACTACGCCCGCGACCACGCCATCGAAGGCGTGGCCCAGCAACTGGTGGCGCAGGCCGATGCCGCGCTGTACCAGGCGAAGGAAGCGGGACGCAACCGGGTGGTCACGGCGGGGTAGCCGCTTGTGCCGGATGCACCGTAGGGTGGACGGCTTCGTCCGGACATTTGATGGATCGCACAATGGGCGCCGTCCACGCGTTCAACGCACGTGTGCTCGGCCGCACTATCTCGAACGTGGGTTGAACGCGTGGACGGCGCCACGGCCGCGTGTTCAACCGCCGGATCGGTGGAGCCGTCCACCCTACGTGCCGGTTGCGATGTCGGCGCTACCCTACAACAACCGTCCTTCCGCCCGCGTCACCGCATCGGCGCCGCCGCGCAGCACCACCACGTCGCGCGCCTGCAGCACCGTCTCCGGCGCCGGTTCGATGCGCACGCGCTCGCGCCGGATGCCGCTCACTTCGGCGCCCAGTTCCTCCAGTCCGAGTTCGTCGATGCGCCGGCCCACCGCCTGTGCATCCTCGCCCAATACCACCGAATGCAGGCGCACGTACATGTGCTCGGGGTCGTCGCTGACGTCGCTGGAGCCGTGGAAGTAGCCACGCAGCGCCGCGTAGCGTTCGTCGCGTGCGCTCTGCACCCGGTGCACCACGCGCCGCAGCGGTACGCCCACCACCACCAGCGCGTGCGAGGCCAGCATCAGGCTGCTCTCGAGCGCTTCCGGCACCACTTCCGTCGCACCCGCCTGGCGCAGCACATCGAGGTCGCTGTCGTCGTGGCTGCGCACGATTACCGGCAGCGAAGGCGCCAGCTCGTGCACCAGGTGCAGCACTTTCAGCGCCGCGCGGGTGTCGGCAAAGGTGATCACCAAGGCGCTGGCCCGGTTGATGCCGGCCGCGATCAGGGCTTCGCGCCGGCCGGCGTCGCCATACGACACGTTCGAACCCGCGGCCTGCGCTTCCTGCACCCTTTCCGGGTCCAGGTCGAGCGCGTACCAGGGCAGTTTTTCGTCGGAGAGCAGCGTGGCCACGCTCTGGCCGCTGCGCCCGAAGCCGGCCAGGATCACGTGCTTTTGCGCCGCCATCGTGCGGCTCGCCAGTTGCGTCAGCTGCAGCGACTGCATCATCCACTCGTTCGAGGCGATCTTCATCACGATCTTGTCGGAGTTGGCGATCACCAGCGGCGCGACCAGCATCGACAGCACCATCGAGGCCAGCACCAGCTGCATCAGGAAAGGGTCGATCAGTTTCGAGCCGGAGGCCATGTTCAAGAGCACGAAGCCGAATTCGCCGGCCTGCGCCAGCGCGAGACCGGTGCGCATCGCCACGCCGTCGGATGAACCGAAGGCTTTCGCCAGCAGGGCGATCAGCGCGAATTTCAGCAGAACAGGGAGAACGAGCAAAAGGAGCACCAGCCACCAATGTTCCAGCACCAGGCGTACGTTCAGCAGCATGCCGATGGTGATGAAGAACAGGCCGAGCAGCACGTCGCGGAAGGGCTTGATGTCTTCTTCGACCTGGTGCTTGAACTGGGTTTCGGAGATCAGCATGCCGGCGACAAAGGCGCCCAGCGCCATCGACAGGCCGGCGCGCTCGGTGATCCAGGCCGCGCCCAGCGTCACCAGCAGCAGGTTCAACATGAACAGTTCCTGCGAGCGGCGCTTGGCCACCAGCGTGAACCAGCCGCGCATCAGTTTCTGTCCGAAGAACAGCAGCAGCGCCAGCACCGCCGCCGCCTTGACGCCGGCCCAGGCCAGGGTCGGTGCCAGGTCTTCGGGATTGCGCGCCAATGCGGGAATCAGGATCAGGAGCGGCACCACGGCCAGGTCCTGGAACAGCAGGATGCCGATGATGCGGCGCCCATGCTCGCTTTCCAGTTCCAGGCGCTCGGTAAGCAGCTTCACGACGATCGCCGTGGAAGACATGGCCAGCGCGCCACCAAGGGCAAAGGCCGCCTGCCAGCCCACGTGCAGGCCAGGGGCCCAGATGGAAAAGGCGATCGCGCCCAGCATGGCGGCGACGATCGTCAATACCACCTGGGCCAGGCCCAGTCCGAACACGATGCGCCGCATCGCCCGCAACTGCGAGAGCGAGAATTCGAGGCCGATCGAGAACATCAGGAACACGACACCGAATTCGGCCAGCGCGTGGGTGGCGCCGGTTTCGGCGGCCAGGCCCAGCGCATGGGGGCCGATCAGCACGCCAACGGCGAGATAGCCGAGCATGGGCGGCAGGTGCAGCGAGCGGAACACGACCACGCCCAGCACGGCGCTGCCGAGCAGCAGCAGGGTCAGTTCGAGGCCAGATGCCATGCGTTCAGTATTAAGTAAGAGTAACTTTTTGTAAGGGATGCGTTGTTTGATACGTCTGGCAAGTTTTTTGCTTTCTCAATTCGTTTATACTTCGGTGATGAGTGTAACCGATGAAAAAACAATGCTGAACAGTTTTGACGAGAGCCAGTCCCGCCGCGTGATGGAACTGGCGCGCGAGACCCTGGCGATCGAAGCCGACGCCATCACCGCGCTGCATGCACGGCTCGATGCCGACGACAGCCTGGTGCGCGCCGTGAACGTGCTGTACGCCTGCACCGGCCGCGTGGTCGTCTCGGGCATGGGCAAGTCCGGCCATATCGCGCGCAAGATCGCCGCGACCCTGGCCTCCACCGGCACCCCGGCGATGTTCGTGCACCCGGGCGAAGCCGCCCATGGCGACCTCGGCATGGTGACGGCGCAAGACGTCTTCATCGCCATCTCCAATTCCGGCGAGTCGTCGGAACTGATGGACATCCTGCCGGTCGTCAAACGCATGGGCGCGCCCCTGATCGCCATGACCGGGCGGCCGCAGTCGCGCCTGGCGCTGCTCGCCGACGTTCACCTCGACATTTCCGTTGCGAAGGAAGCCTGCCCCTTGAACCTCGCGCCGACCGCCAGTACCACCGTCACCCGGCGCTGGGCGACGCGCTTGCCGTGGCGCTGCTGGACGTGCGCGGTTTTCGCGAAGAAGATTTTGCGCGTTCGCACCCGGGCGGCGCGCTCGGCCGCCGCCTGCTGACCCATGTGCGCGACGTCATGCGCAGCGGCGACGCGATCCCCGCCGTGGCGCCCGAGCTGCCGCTGGCGCAAGCCCTGCTTGAAGTCAGCCAGAAGGGCATGGGCATGACCGCCATCGTCGACGGCGCCATGCATCCGCTCGGCGTGTTCACCGACGGCGACCTGCGCCGCCTGATCGAACGCGAGCAGGATTTCACCAAGCTCACCATCCGCGACGTCATGCACGTCGGCGCGCGCACCGTGCACCCCGACCAGCTGGCCGTGGACGCCGTCGCCATCATGGAAGAATTCCGCATCAACCAGATGCTGGTGGTCGACAGCGACGGCGTGCTCGTCGGCGCGCTGCACATCCACGACCTGACCCGCGCCAAGGTGATCTGATGAGTGAGCTCATGAACGCGCTGACCCCGCTGGCCCACGTCGAGCGCGCCGCGCGCATCAAGGTCATGATTTTCGACGTCGACGGCATCCTCACCGACGGCAGCCTGACCTACGGTCCCGACGGCGAAGTCACGAAAACCTTCAATGTGCTCGACGGCCTGGGTATCCAGTTGCTGCAGAAGTCGGGCGTGGCCACGGCCATCATCAGCGCGCGTAATTCGCCCATCGTCAACGCCCGTGCACGCGACCTGGGCATCACCCACGTCTGGCAGGGCTTCCACGACAAGCGCATCGCCTTTGCCGAGCTGCTGGCGAAGACGGGCGTCACTGCCGAGGAATGCGGCTACATCGGCGACGACGTCATCGACATGCCATTGCTGTCGAAAGTTGGCTTTGCCGTGACGGTGCCGAGCGGGCACCCGGAAGTGCAGCACCGCGCCCACTACGTCACGAAAGCCGGCGGCGGCCGTGGTGCCGTGCGCGAGGTCTGCGACCTGGTGCTGCGCGCCCAGGGCAACTACGAGCGGGTGCTTGCCCCGTATTTCGCGTGACCGGATGGCGGCCTACGTGAACAAGCGTACCGCGCACCGCTGGCGCCTGCTGGCGCTGATGCTCACGGCCGTGTTCTTCGCCTTCGGCAGCTTCTGGCTGCTGCAGGCGATCCAGGCCGGCGACGGCGCCAACCCCGTCAATTCGCTGACCGAGCCCGATTACATCGTCGAGAACTTCAGCTTCGTGCGCATGACCGAGTCCGGCGCGCCGCGCTATGTGATGTCCGGCGCCAAGCTGGTGCACCATCCCGATAACGACGTCTCCGAAGTCACGCGGCCGATCGTTGACAGCATGGCGCCGGGACGTCCGCGCATGAGCATGCGCGCGCAACGCGCCCAGGTCTTCCATGGCGAGAACCGCGTGGAACTGATGGACGACGTGAACATCGTGCGTCCGGCCACGCCCACGAGCCAGGCGATGCACGCGCGCACCGAGGCGCTGACCGTGCTGGTCGACGACGAAATCGTCAAGACCAGCCGCCCGGTGCAGATGACGCTGGGCGCGGCGAAGGTGAGAGCCGTCGGCATGGTGGCCGAGAATCCCACCCAGAAGCTGCACCTGGGCGGCCGTGGCCAGATCGTCTATCCGCCGCGGGGACAAGCCGCACCCAACCAATAACAGGAACGAGCAAACATGAAAAACATCCTCGCCGCCACCGCCGCTGCCCCGGCGCTGCTGTCGCTGCCGGCCCACGCCGAGCGCGCCGATTCGCTCAAGCAGGCCGTCATCGATTTCAATAACGCCGACATGGACGAAGTCACGCAGACGCGCATCCTGACCGGCAACGTGGTCGTCACGCGCGGCACGCTGCTGCTCAAGTCCGAGCGCGCCCTGGTCAAGGAAACGCCGGAAGGCTACCTGCACGTGACGCTGATCGCGGCGCCGGGCAAGGTCGCCACTTTCCGCCAGAAGCGCGACGGCGGCCCCGACCTGTGGATGGAAGGCCAGGCCGAGCGCATCGAATACGACGAGCGCAGCGAGATCGTCAAGCTGTTCTCGAAGGCGAACGTGCGCCAGCTGGAAAACGGCCGCCTGACCAACGAGATCGACGGTCCCTTCATCTCCTACGACAACCGCAAGGAAGTCGCCTCCGTGCGCAACGACGCCAGCGGCGAAAGCAAGGCAGGCGGTGGACGCGGCACCCTGATCATCGCGCCGCGGCGCGTGGCACCGGCGGCGGCAGCGGCGCCGGCCGCCCCGGCGCCCGCACCGACGCCGTCGGCGGCAGCGGCGGGAAAACAATAATGATGGCAGCAAGCGAGAAGGGCAGCACCCTGGTGGTCCAGGGGCTGCAGAAAAGTTACGGCAAGCGGCTGGTCGTGCGCGATGTGTCGCTGCAGGTGAAATGCGGCGAAGTCGTCGGCCTGCTGGGACCGAACGGCGCCGGCAAGACCACCTCGTTCTACATGATCGTCGGCCTGGTGCCGTCGGACGCCGGCTCGATCGAGATCAACGGCACCGACATCTCGAGCCTGCCGATCCACCGCCGCGCGGTGCTCGGCCTGTCCTACCTGCCGCAGGAAGCTTCGGTGTTTCGCAAGCTGACGGTCGAGGACAACATCCGCGCCGTGCTCGAGCTGCAGCGCACCGACGAGGGCAAGCCGCTGTCGAAAAGCGCCATCGACGAGCGCCTCGATTCGCTGCTGGCCGAACTGCAGATCGAGAAGCTGCGCGAAAATCCTGCATTGTCGCTGTCGGGCGGCGAGCGCCGCCGCGTCGAGATCGCGCGCGCGCTGGCCACCAATCCGCGCTTCGTGCTGCTCGACGAACCTTTCGCCGGCGTCGACCCGATCGCCGTGATCGAGATCCAGCGCATCGTGCGCTTCCTGAAGGAGCGCGGCATCGGCGTCCTGATCACCGACCACAACGTGCGCGAAACGCTGGGCATCTGCGACCGCGCCTACATCATCAACCAGGGCGCCGTCCTGGCCTCGGGCCGCCCTGACGACATCATCGCCGACGAATCGGTTCGCCGCGTCTACCTGGGCGAACACTTCCGCATGTAAGCCCGGCAGCAACGACACAGCAAGAAGCGATGAAACAATCCCTGCAACTCCGGACTTCGCAGCACCTGGCGCTCACGCCGCAGCTTCAGCAGTCGATCCGCCTGCTGCAGCTGTCCACGCTCGAATTGCAGCAGGAGATCGAGCAGATCCTGCACGACAATCCCCTGCTCGAGCGGCTCGACGATCCGCTCGACCGTTCGGTGCGGCTGCTGGCCGACGGCGCCATCCAGAATGGTCCGGCCCGGGGCGAGGCACCCGCGCCGGCACCGGGCGGCGAGGAAGCTGCGCCTGCGGGCGAGGGCGGCGACGCGCCTGACGGCGGCGGCGATGTCGAGCGCGGCGAGTCCGATGGCGACTGGGAGAATCCAGCCGCGCATCGAACAGCGGCAGCGACGACGAGGATGGCCGGCCGCAGCTGGAAGCGGGCGGGGTCACGCTGCGCGAGCACCTGTCCGAGCAGGTGCGCGTCACCGGCGTGACGGCGCGCGACCGCGCGCTGGCCGAACTCGTGATCGACGCCATCGACGACAACGGCTACCCGGAAGAGCAGCTCGATGAGATCCACGCGCGCCTGCCCGAGGAGCTGGAAGTCGAGATGGATGAGCTGCGCTGCGCGCTGGCGCTGGTGCAGAGCCTGGATCCGACCGGCGTCGGCGCGCGCAGTGCCGGTGAATGCCTGGCGCTGCAGATCCGCGCCATGCCGGGCGTGCCGCTGGTGACGCGGCGCATGGCCCTGAAAATCGTCGAGGGCTACCTGACCTGGTTCGCCCAGCGCGAATTCACCAAGCTGAAAAAGGCGCTCGACTGCGACGACGAAGACCTGCGCGAAGCGCAAGCCGTGATCCGCCGCTGCAATCCGCACCCGGGCGCCGCCTTCGCGGCCAGCACCTCGGACTATGTGGTTCCGGACGTTATCGTCCGCAAGAACGGCGCCGGCTGGACCGTCACGCTGAACCACGAAGTCATGCCGCGCCTGCGCGTGAACAACCTCTATGCGGCCCTGCTCAAGCAGGGAAAAGGCGAGGCGCAGATGAGCGCGCAGCTGCAGGAAGCCAAGTGGCTCATCAAGAATATGCGCCAGCGTTTCGACACGATCCTGCGTGTTTCGCAGGCCATTGTGGAGCGCCAGCGCAACTTTTTCAGCCATGGCGCGGTTGCCATGCGTCCCCTTGTGCTTCGCGAGATAGCTGATACACTAGGCCTACACGAGAGCACGATTTCTCGTGTCACAACTCAGAAATTCATGCTGACCCCGCACGGCATGTTTGAGTTGAAATATTTCTTCGGAAGCCATGTCGCCACCGAAGCGGGGGGCGAAGCATCGTCAACAGCGATACGGGCGCTCATTGCGCAACTGACAGGAGCAGAGGACCCCAGGAACCCATTATCCGACAGCAAGATCGCGGAAATGCTCGGTGAACAAGGCATGGTCATCGCGCGCCGCACGGTTGCCAAATACCGTGAGGCACTCAAGATTCCCCCAGTCAGTCTCCGCAAATCCTTGTAACAGCGGCACCCTTATGCACAATGCGTAACGCGGCGGCCGCTATCTTCTCAAAGGAGTGTGTATGAATCTCACTATCAGTGGCCACCACCTCGAAGTCACCCCCGCCATCCGAGAGTACGTACAGAACAAGCTCGAACGCATCACCCGCCACTTCGACCAAGTGATCGACTCCCACGTCATCCTCGCGATCGACAATCTCACCGAAAAAGAAAAAAGGCAGAAAGCCGAGATCAACCTGCATATGTCAGGCAAGATGGTGCACGTGGAAAGCGTGGCGCACGACCTGTACGCCGCGATCGACCTGTTGATGGACAGGGTGGACCGCCAGGTCGTCAAATACAAATCGATGCTGCAGAACCATAATCACGAGTCGCTCAAGCGCCGTCCGGATAGCGGAGAGGCTGCTGCCCTCTGATCGCAAGCCAAGTATCATCTGAACGAGGGCGCCGGGAGGGCGCCCTTTTCATTTTGAGCCCGCCGCTTCATGGCGCACCGGGAGCGCTCCCTGTTCTGTAAAATGCATGTCTTTTCCATCACATCATCCACCATGACCGACCACGTCCTGACCCGCGTTGCCAATGGCACCGGGGTGATCACCCTCGACCGCCCGAAGGCCCTCAATTCGCTGTCGCTGGCGATGGTGCGCCGCCTGACCGAGATCCTGCTGGCCTGGCGCGACGACGCCGATGTCGCTGCCGTTGTCCTCACCAGCAGCAGCGAGAAAGCCCTGTGCGCCGGCGGCGACATCCGCTTCTTCCACGAAGCCGGCCACGCCACGCCGATGGGCGACAGCGCGCTGCTGGAAGACTTCTTTACCGAGGAATACGCGCTGAACCACCTGATCCACTTCTACCCGAAACCGTATATCGCGATCATGGACGGCGTGGTGATGGGCGGCGGCATGGGCATCGCCCAGGGCGGCCCGGAGACCGGCCTGCGCATCGTGACCGAGCGCACGAAGATGGCGATGCCGGAAGTGAACATCGGCCTGTTCCCGGATGTGGGCGGCAGCCATTTCCTGTCGCACGCCCCTGGCCAGCTGGGCAATTACCTGGGCCTGACGGGTCTCACGATCGGCGCAGCCGACGCCCTGTATGTCGGCCTGGCCGACCTGTTCGTGCCGAGCGCGCAGCTGGGTGAACTGAACGCGCTGATCGCGTCGACGCCCGGTGCGCAGCTGGCCGAATCGATCCGCGCCTTTGCTGCCGGTTTCGCCCCCCAGGCCGGAGAAAGCGCCCTGGCCACCGCGCGCGCTGCGATCGACCGCCACTTCGGCGCCGGTTCGGTCGACGCCATCATGGCTTCGCTCGCGGGCGACGACAGCCCCTTCGCCCAGAAGGCCTTGAACGCGATGCGCCAGCGCTCGCCGCTGATGATGTGCGTGACGCTCGAGATGCTGAAGCAGGGCGCCTCGATGGACGTAGCCGAGTGCCTGCGCATGGAACGCTCGCTGGTGCGCCGCAATTTCGAGCATGGCGAAGTGCTCGAAGGCGTGCGCGCGCTGGTGATCGACAAGGACAATGCGCCGAAATGGAATCCGCCGACGCTGGAGGAAGTCACGCCCGAGATGGTGGCGCGCTTCTTCGAGCCTGTGTGGCCGGATCACGCGCATCCGCTGCGGCATCTGGCTTGACCCTGCAGGGTGGGCGCGGCCGGCGAGGCACTCCGTGCCCACGCGGTCGTACGGATGCGCAGTCGTAGGGTAGGCGGCTACACCTGGTAGAAAATTATCAGGCTGCGTATGCGCCGCCTACGCGTTCAACCGGCGCTGGAAACGTCGCGCCGCTCGCGTTGGCGTTCAACCGGCTTCGTGAGAGGCCGCGTTCCCACACGCTGGGTTTGAACGCGTGGACGGCGTTGAGGGCGCGTCGATGCACCTGTCCGGGTGGAGCCGTCCACCCTACGCGAACCCGGCCGCGAACGCGGGCCGGATGGATCAGGCCTCTACGACTGCTCGCGGTGCCGCAGCACGACACGCTCGGTGTCGCCGAAATAGGCCGCCAGGCGTTCGGCCATGTAGACCGAGCGGTGCTGGCCGCCGGTGCAGCCGACGGCCACCGTCAGGTAGCTGCGGTTATCGGTCTTGAACGAAGGCAGCCACTTTTTCACGAACTTGAGGATGTCTTCCAGCATGTCGGTGGCGCTCGGCTGGGCGTCGAGGAAGGCGATCACGGGCGCGTCCTTGCCGGTCAGCGGGCGCAGCGACAGGTCGTAATACGGGTTCGGAATGGCACGCACGTCGAAGACGAAGTCGGCGTCGAGCGGCACGCCCTTCTTGAAGGCGAAGGATTCGAAGAACAGGGTCAGCGGCGCATGCTGCACATCGACCAGCTCCTTGATCCAGGCGCGCAGCTTGTTGGCCGATGCCTCGGACGTATCGATCACGTGGCCCAGGTTTTCGATGGCGGCCAGGCGCTCGCGCTCTTCGGCGATGCACTCGATCAGGGTGCGGCGCGATGCCGGATTTTCGCCGGGGCGCAGCGCGTGCGACAGGGGATGGCTGCGCCGGGTTTCCGAAAAACGCGCGACCAGCGAATGGGTGCTCGCGGTCAGGAAGATCACTTTTACTTGGTGGCCTTCTTCTTTCAGGGCACGCACGGTGAGCGGCAGTTCGGTCAGCGATTCCGAGCTGCGCGCGTCGACGGCGACGGCCAGCTCGCGCGTGCCTTCGCCGCGCACGGCCTTTACCAGCTGCGGCAACAGTGCCGGCGGCAGGTTGTCGACGCAGTAGTAACCCGCGTCTTCCATGACTTTCAGGGCAACCGATTTGCCCGATCCGGAAATCCCGGTGATGAGTACGATGTGCATGGCTCGATGATACCGCAACGGCAAGGGCTTGTGACGGACGGGTGCCCGCGAAATTTCGCGGAATCGGCGTCAATACAGGCTGATCGTGTGCGTTGAGCGAAATATGGAGCGTAGGGTGGGCACTCCGTGCCCACGCGGAACGATGCGCCAACGCGACGCCGATGTCCGCGTGGGCACGGGGCGCCTCGGCGGCCCCGCCCACCCTACGAAATTCAATCGCCGCTCATCGCCTGTCTCTGGCGTTCCATGAACTCCTGCAGCGTATCGATGCCGCGCAGTTGCAGGATGGTGTTGCGCACGGCCGCTTCGAGCAGCACCGCGATGTTGCGGCCGGCGGCGACGGGGATGACGACCTTGCGGATCGGCAGGCCCAGCACTTCCTCGGTCGGGAAGTGGAAGGGCAGGCGCTCGACTTCCTCGTCGAGCACGCCGCGTTTGACCAGGTGGACGATCAGTTTCAGGCGCATCTTGCGGCGCACGGCGGTCTCGCCAAAAATCGCCTTGATGTCGAGCAGGCCCAGGCCGCGCACTTCGAGCAGGTTCTGCAGCAGCGGCGGACAGCGCCCTTCGATCATGTTCGGCGCGATGCGCGAGAATTCCACCGCATCGTCGGCCACCAGGCCGTGCGAGCGCGAGATCAGCTCCAGGCCGAGCTCGCTCTTGCCCAGGCCCGAGTCACCGGTAATGAGCACGCCGACACCGAGCACGTCCATGAAGACGCCATGCATGATCACGCGCTGCGCCAGCTTTTTCGACAGATACACGCGCAGGAAGTCGATTACCTGGGCGGCCGGCAGCGGCGTGGAAAACAGGGGGATGTTCTGCTCGTCGCAGATGGCGAGGATGTCGGGCGGCGTTTCCAGGCCTTGCGCGATGATCAGCGCCGGCGGGCCGCCGCCGATGAGTTCGCCAATCACGTGGCTGCGCGAACTCGATTTCAGGCGGGTGTAGTAATTCAGTTCCTGGTGTCCAAACACCTGAATCCGGCCCGGGTGGATCAGATTCAGGTGGCCGACCTGGTCGGCGGCCGAGGCGACGTCGCCCGAGATCAGCCGCTCGCCACCGGGAAAACCGGCAAACCAGCCCAGTTGCAGGCTGTCCCGGTTATCGTCGTACAGCCGTTGGATAGTGAGGGGAGTCTGCAGCATGGTCTTGGTCGGTAGGGAAGGCCTGGAAGAGTCGGCCCCCCAAGTTTAACCCATGGCCTGCAAGCTTGGTTGCCAGTTGATAATACGCTCGTGCACGCTGCGCGGATCGGCATCGGTAGCCAGCGCCGTGCGGATCGCCTCGTCCGAGAACAGCTCGGCGATTTCCGACAGGATTTCCAGGTGCTGCTGGGTCACGTGGTCAGGAATCAAGAGGAAGAACAGCAGGCTGACCGGCTGGCCATCGGGCGATTCGAAGGGAATCGGCGAGGCCAGGCGGACAAAGGCGGCGATCGGATTCTTCAGGCTCTTGCTGCCCTTGACGCGGCCGTGGGGCACCGCGACGCCATGCCCGAGTCCGGTGGAACCGAGGCGTTCGCGTGCGAACAGGTTGTCCGTCACGGTCGAACGGGCAATGCCGCAATTGTTTTCAAAGATGAGTCCGGCCTGCTCGAAAGCACGTTTCTTGCTCGACACTTCGATATCGAGCTGGACGTTTTCAAGCGAAAGGATTTTGCTGAGATTGGTCATAACACGCTTCAAATGTTGCGGCGCACAACAGGCCACTTGCCGTGCAGAATTATAGGCCTGTTTCCCGGCCGTGGCTTGCGATTTCGCGTCGGTATGCTACCCCCGTCCGGCCCGCGTTTCGAGCCTCTGGTCAGCCGTGCGCAAAGGCTTGTTTGCGCTTCCACAAGAGGTGGCGCAATTTCTGATACGAAAAGTAATGCGCGCTGGGTGAATCGCGGGAGCGGGGCCGGTTTTGCCGTCTTTTCCCTGTATTTGCACAAAATTTGTGCAAAATTCAAACACTCTGTAACTGTTGTTTTCTCGTCAGTTTCTGTGGCGCAAAAGGTACGGCGAACCCGGCTGTAATGGCGCAGTGCCTACTGGCGCGCGCCGCGCAGGTTATGGGGACGGCCTGTACTGAAATTGGCGCGCCATGGATTGATGTCGAGGCCGCCACGGCGGGTATAACGGGCATACACCGACAGCTTGCTCGGCTTGCACTGGCGCAGGATGTCCATGAAGATGCGTTCCACGCACTGTTCGTGGAATTCGTTGTGTTCACGGAAGCCGATCAGGTAGCGCAGCAGGCCTTCCTGGTCGATCTGCGGGCCGGCGTACTGGATCTGCACGCTGCCCCAGTCGGGCTGGCCCGTCACCAGGCAGTTCGACTTGAGCAGGTTCGACACCAGGGTTTCTTCAACCGGGGCTTCCTCGAAATTGGCAGTCAGCAAGTGCGGCGCGGGGGCATAGTTGTCGACGTCGATGTCGAGACGGTCGAGCGACAGGCCTTCCAGCTCGCCCATCTTGAGCTTGCCGAAACCTTCCGGTTCCGTCAGCGTGATGTGGACCGGCGCGCCAAAGGCGTTCGACAGGTCCTCGCGCAGCAGCGCCTGCAGGGCCTCGATGCCCGCGACCCGGGTCTGGTTGAAGGAATTCAGGTAGAGCTTGAAGGACTTCGACTCGACGATGTTCGGCGAATCCGCCGGGGCGCTGACGGTGGCGATCGCGATCTGCGGTTTGCCGCGCATGTTCAGCCACGACAATTCGTAGGCATTCCAGATGTCCAGGCCAAAGAAGGGCATCGTGCCGGCGATGGCCAGCTCGTCGCGCTTTTGCTGGCGCGAAATCGGGAATAGCAGCTCCGGCGCGTACTCGGTCTGGTAGGCGGAGGATTTGCCAAGGGGCGATTGATCGGGGGTATTGTTCATGGTCTCTCTCGATACGCCGGCACCGCGCGAAAGCTTGCTCGCGCGTAATGAATGCCGGGCCGGCGGCGGCAAAGCGGCGTATCGTACACCTTAATCGCGGGTGCTGCGCGTCGGGGTTGCTTGCGGTGCGGAGAGACACGTGACGCGTGCACAAGGCGTAGGGTAGGCGGCTCGACTGCGACGGCTGAACATGGTGAACGCATGCGCCGCCTACGCGTTCAGCGCACGCATGAACGGGTGCGAGTTTTCCGAGGGCGCTTGAACGCGTAGGCGGCGCCAAGGTAAGCGATGATCTGATGGTCGGGTAGAGCCGCCTACCCTACAGGCTTCATCGCGCTTGCATTGTTACAAGAACAGCTTGTACACCGGATTGCCGCTCTCGTCCCAATACCGGTAGCCCAGCGTCGCCAGGAATTCGCGGAACTCGCCCATCTCCCCGGCCGGCACCTGCAGCCCGACCAGGATGCGCCCGACGTCGCCGCCCTGGTTGCGGTAGTGGAAAAGCGAGATATTCCAGTTCGGCGCCATGCTGTCGAGGAAGCGCATCAGCGCGCCGGGGCGCTCGGGGAATTCGAAGCGGTACAGCAATTCGTCGCGCGCCAGTGCGCTCTTGCCGCCGACGAGGTGGCGTACGTGCAGCTTGGCCAGTTCGTCGTGGGTGAGGTCGAGCGTGGGGAAATCGTGCTCCTCGAAGGTACGTGCCAGCAGCTTCGATTCGCCGCGGCTGCCCACCTGCACGCCGACAAAGATGTGGGCTTGGCGTTCGTCGCTGATGCGGTAGTTGAACTCGGTGACGTTGCGCGGGCCGACCAGGGCGCAGAAGCGGCGGAAGCTGCCGCGCTGCTCGGGGATCGTGACCGCGAACACGGCTTCCCGCGCTTCGCCCAGTTCGGCGCGCTCGGCGACAAAACGCAGGCGGTCGAAATTCATGTTGGCGCCGCAGGCCACGGCCACCAGGCTTTGTTCGCGCAGCGCCTGTCCTGCCGCCTGCGCGCGCTCCAGGTAAGCCTTGGCGCCGGCCACCGCCAGCGCGCCGGCCGGCTCGAGGATGCTGCGCGTGTCCGGAACACGTCCTGGATCGCGGCGCAGATCGCATCGGTGTCGACCAGGATGATCTCGTCCACCACCTGCTGCGCCACGCGGAAGGTCTCTTCGCCCACCAGGCGCACGGCGGTGCCGTCGGAGAACAGGCCGACGTCCGGCAGCGTCACGCGCTCTCCGGCCTGCAGGCTCCTGGCCATCGCGTCCGAGTCGACGCTCTGCACGCCGACGATGCGGATATCCGGCCGCACCGCTTTTACATAGGCACCGATGCCGGAGATCAGGCCGCCGCCGCCGATGGCAACAAAAATCGCGTGGATCGGACTGGAATGCTGGCGCAGGATCTCCATGCCGATCGTGCCCTGGCCGGCGATCACGTCGGGGTCGTCGAACGGATGCACGAACGTCAAACCCTGCTCGCGTTCGAGGATGAGGGCGTGGTGGTAGGCGTCGGTATACGAGTCGCCGTGCAGCACGACTTCCACCGCTGCGCCGCCGCGCGCCTTGACGGCATCGATCTTCACCTGGGGAGTGGTGGTGGGCATGACGATCAGGGCCCGGCAGCCGAGGCGGGAGGCCGACAGGGCCACGCCCTGCGCATGGTTGCCGGCCGAGGCGCAGATCACGCCGCGCGCCAGCGCTTCCTGGGGCAGGTGCGCCATCTTGTTGTAGGCGCCGCGCAGCTTGAAGCTGAAGACGCTCTGCATGTCTTCGCGCTTGAAATAGATGCGGTTGCCGAAGCGCTGGGACAGGGTAGGGGCGAGTTCGAGCGGGGTTTCCTCGGCCACGTCGTAGACGCGGGCGGTGAGGATTTTTTTCAGGTAGTCGATGGTCATGGTCGGGTCAAAAAGCGGGGCAGGCGTGAATGGGCGGCCAGTGTCCTGGTTCCTGTGACGCGAGACTGTGTTCCCTTGGCGGATGACCGGGGTGTGCAGTGCGATACGCGGCGCTGGGTGACAGCGCACCGTATCGTGTCGGGGCGATGAGTTTTCATCTCTATAATAAACACCTCCCACTCGAAATTCCACCGATGATCGAAACCGCCGTCCTTTGGCTGCTCAAGGTCCTTGCCGCTCCCACAGTCGGTCTCACATCGGTATTCCTCATCGCGTTCGTGTCGGCCACCCTGGTGCCGCTCGGCTCCGAGCCGGCCGTGTTCGCCGTCGTGAAGGCCAACGAGGCCATGTTCTGGCCGGCGATCATCGTCGCCACGATCGGCAATACCCTGGGCGGCGCGGTCGACTACTACCTCGGCTACCGCGCGAAGATCGCCTTCGCCAGGGAGCGCCAGAGCCGCTGGTTCGGCTGGCTGGCGAAATACGGTTCGAAAACCATGCTGCTGTCCTGGGTGCCCGGCATCGGCGACCCCTTGTGCACGCTGGCCGGCTGGCTGCACCTGCCGTTCTGGTCGAGCGTGATGTACATGGCGATCGGGAAGTTCGGGCGCTACCTGACGATGACGGCGGTGCTGCTGTATGTGCCGGACGGATTCTGGAAGCGGGTGGGCGACATGATCACGCAGGTGACCGGGTAGGCGGACGCGGCGATGTAGGGTAGGCGGCTCCGCCCGGAGCCTGCACCTACGGGGCATATGCGCCGCCTGCGCGTTCAAGCGACGCGTGATCGGTCTACACCTTGCGCTCTCCCTTCGTGAAGCTTCCTGGTGCATCAAGCATGCATTGGACGCGCAGGCGGCATGGCCGCCTACCCTACGCGATTTGGGTACTATCTACACACGAGATATATTCCATGCTCAACCGGCGTTTTTTGCAAAGCAAATTTGCATGCAGGGCTGCCTATGCAAATATAGTTGCGTAGCGGCCTTGGATGCAATAACCCGAACCCAGCGTTGTGCGCCGCAATAAGCTAGAATGGTTGTCCTTCGGGCCAGTCCTATACCGCGATCTCATCCATGAACGCCCCAGCACACGTCCACACCCTGCTCGCCGATAACGCACCGGCACGCCTGCGCGAAATCCCCTACAACTACACCTCGTTCTCGGACCGCGAAATCGTCATTCGCCTGCTCGGCGAATCCTGCTGGCAGCTGCTCGATACGCTGCGCGGCGCACGCCAGACGGGGCGCTCGGCGCGCATGCTCTACGAGGTCCTGGGCGACATCTGGGTAGTGCGCAGGAACCCCTACCTGCAGGACGACATGCTGGACAACCCGAAGCGGCGCCAGAAGCTGATCGACGCGCTGCACCATCGCCTGGCCGAAGTGGACAAGCGCCGCACCAGTGTGGATGCGAGCGAAGGCGGGAGCGAAGGCGAGGGCGCCAGCGCGCTCGCCCGCAGCGAAGCTGTCGCCCAATTGCTGGCCGCCGCACGCCAGGCCGTGGACGACTTCGGCCGCGAGTTCCGCGAGATGTACGACCTCAGGAAGCGCGCCCGCGCCGTGCTCGGCGCCTATACCGACAAACGCAACATCCGCTTCGACGGCATGCACCGCGTCTCGCACGTGACCGACGCCACCGACTGGCGCGTCGAATATCCCTTCCTGGTGCTGGTACCCGACAGCGAGGAAGAGATGGCGGGCCTCGTGAAAGGCTGCATCGAACTCGGGCTGACCATCATTCCGCGCGGCGGCGGCACCGGCTACACGGGCGGCGCGATTCCCCTGACCGCCAAGTCGGCCGTCATCAACACCGAAAAGCTGATTGGTCTCGGCGAAGTCGAGATGACACGCCTGCCGGGCCTCGAGCGCGACTACGCGACCATCCATACCGGCGCCGGCGTCGTCACCCAGCGCGTCTCGCAGGCAGCCGAAAAGGCCGGCTTCGTGTTCGCGGTGGACCCCACCTCGGCGCACGCGTCCTGCATCGGCGGGAACATCGCGATGAATGCCGGCGGCAAGAAAGCGGTGTTGTGGGGCACTGCGCTCGACAACCTCGCCTCCTGGCGCATGGTCGACCCGAACGGCGACTGGCTGGAAGTCACGCGCATCAATCACAATCTGTCGAAGATCCACGACGCGCCGACCGCCGAATTCCTGCTCGAATGGACCCATCCCGCCGTGAAGGGTGCGCCGAAAGGCGAACCATTCCGCACCGAGACCTTGACCATCGAAGGCCGCAAGTTCCGCAAGGAGGGCCTCGGTAAGGACGTCACCGACAAGTTCCTCTCGGGCCTGCCCGGCATCCAGAAGGAGGGCACCGATGGCCTGATCACCTCCAGCCGCTGGATCCTGCACAAGATGCCGAAGTTCACGCGCACGGTGGCGCTGGAATTCTTCGGCCAGGCGCGCGACGCGATTCCCTCGATCGTCGAAATCAAGGATTACCTCGACAGCCTGCCGAAAAGCGGCAAGCCGGAATTCGAGACACTGCGTCTCGCCGGCCTCGAGCACCTCGACGAGCGCTACCTGCGCGCGGTCGGCTATGCCACCAAGTCCAAGCGCGGCGTGCTGCCCAAGATGGCGCTGTTCGGCGACATCGTCGGCGACGACGAGAACGCGGTGGCAATCGCGGCCTCGGAAGTCGTGCGCATTGCGAACACCCGCGTCGGCGAAGGTTTTATCGCCGTCAGCCCGGAAGCGCGAAAAAAATTCTGGCTCGACCGCGCCCGCACCGCGGCGATTGCCCGCCACACCAACGCGTTTAAAATCAACGAGGACGTCGTCATTCCGCTGAACCGGATGGGCGAATACACCGACGGCATCGAGCGCATCAACATCGAGCTGTCGATCAAGAACAAGCTGCAACTGGCCGAACAGCTGCACACCTATCTCTCGGGCGGCCACCTGCCGCTGGAGAAGAGCGATGACGCCACCGGCGACGGCGTGGCACGCGACGAGATCATGGGCGACCGCCCGCAGCAGAACCGTGGCCCTCGTCGACGCCGTGCGCGCGCGCTGGAGCTATGTGCTGGCCAATCTCGACCAGCCGCTGCGCGCCGTCCACGCCCGGCTGGACGAACTCGGCCTCGGCCAACTGTCGAACGCTGTTGATGTGCGCATCGGCCAGCATCCCCATGCCACCCTGTTCGACCTGGTCCAGGACCATACGCTGCGCATCTCGTGGAAGACGGACCTGCGCGCGCCGCTGCGCCAGATCTTCAATGGCGCGGCCTACAAATGCATCCTCGACGAGTGCACGGCCATCCACGGCCGCGTGCTGCGCTCGCGCGTGTTCGTCGCGCTGCACATGCACGCGGGCGACGGCAACGTCCATACGAACCTGCCGGTGAACTCCGACGATTACGCGATGCTGCAGGACGCCCACAAGGCGGTGGAGCGCATCATGAAGCTGGCGCGTTCGCTCGACGGCGTGATCTCGGGCGAACACGGCATCGGCATCACCAAGCTCGAATTCCTGATGGAAGACGAAATCCAGTCCTTCCGCGACTACAAGCTGCGCGTCGACCCGGAAGGGCGCTTCAACAAGGGCAAGCTCCTCAATTTGAAGGATGCCCACGCCGACCTGCGCAACGCCTACACGCCGTCCTTCGGCCTGATGGGGCACGAGTCGCTGATCATGCAGCAGAGCGACATCGGCGAGATCGCCAATTCCATCAAGGACTGCCTGCGCTGCGGGAAGTGCAAGCCGGTCTGCACGACCCACGTGCCGCAATCGAATCTGCTGTACTCGCCGCGCGACAAGATCCTGGCGACGTCCGCCCTGATCGAAGCCTTCCTGTATGAGGAGCAGACCCGCCGCGGCGTGTCGATCCGCCACTGGGAAGAGTTCGAGGACGTGTCGGATCACTGCACCGTATGCCACAAGTGCGTGACCCCGTGCCCGGTGAACATCGACTTCGGCGACGTCTCGATGAACATGCGTAACCTGCTGCGCAAGATGGACAAGCGCAGTTTCAAACCGGCCAACCGCGCAGCGATGTTCTTCCTGAACGCGACCGACCCCACCACCATCAACGCCACCCGCGCGGCGATGGTCGGCATCGGCTTCAAGGCCCAGCGCATGGGCAACCGCCTGCTGAAGAAGTTCGCAAAAGAGCAGACCGCGGCACCGCCACCGACCACGGGCAAGGCGCCCGTGCGCGAGCAGGTGATCCACTTCATCAACAAGAAAATGCCGGGCAACCTGCCGAAGAAGACGGCGCGCGCGCTGCTCGACATCGAGGACGACAAGGTCATCCCGATCATCCGCAATCCGAAGGCGACGAATGCCGACAGCGAAGCGGTGTTCTACTTCCCCGGCTGCGGCTCCGAACGCCTGTTCTCGCAGGTGGGACTGGCGACCCAGGCGATGCTGTGGGAAGTGGGCGTGCAGACCGTGCTGCCGCCGGGCTACCTGTGCTGCGGTTACCCCCAGCGGGGAGCGGGCCAGTACGACAAGGCCGACAAGATGATGACGGATAACCGGGTGCTGTTCCACCGTATGGCGAATACCCTGAACTACCTCGATATCAAGACGGTGCTGGTCTCGTGCGGCACCTGCTACGACCAGTTGGCGACCTACGAATTCGAGAAGATCTTCCCGGGCTGCCGCATCATGGACATCCACGAATACCTGCTCGAAAAGGGCGTCAGGCTGGAAGGCGTATCGGGTACGCGCTACATGTACCACGACCCCTGCCACACGCCGATGAAGCAGCAGGATGCGGTGAAAACCGTGAACGCGCTGGTGCAGACCTTCGATAACGTCAAAATCGAGAAGAACGAGCGCTGCTGCGGCGAGTCCGGCACCTTTGCCGTGACGCGTCCGGACATCGCCACCCAGGTGCGCTTCCGCAAGGAGAGCGAAGTCGAGAAGGGCGCGGCCAGGCTGCGTGAGGACGGCTTCGATGGCCAGGTCAAGGTGCTGACCAGCTGCCCGTCCTGCCTGCAAGGCCTGTCGCGCTACAATGCCGACGCCGGCACCTCGGCCGATTACATCGTGGTCGAAATCGCGCGGCATTTGCTGGGCGAGAACTGGCTGCCGGATTACGTCGCGCGCGCCAACAGCGGCGGCATCGAAAGGGTGCTGGTATGACCGAACAAAGCCTGCGTGAACCGGGCTGCGAATTGTGCAGCCTGTCCATGCCGACCGTATGGGAAGACGACAAGCTGGCCGTCATCATCGTCGACGACGCCAACTATCCCGGCTTTTGCCGCGTCATCTGGCGCGACCACGTGCGCGAGATGAGCGACCTGGCGAAGGATGACCGCCTGCGCCTGATGGACGCCGTGCACGCCGTGGAGCTGGCCGTGCGCGAGGTGATGGCACCTACCAAAGTGAATGTCGCCAGCCTGGGCAACGTGGTACCCCACCTGCACTGGCACGTCATTCCGCGCTACCCCGACGATGCCCATTTCCCCGCGCCGGTCTGGGCCACCGCTAGCCGCGCCACCGACGACAGCGTCCTGGCCGCACGCCGCGCGCTGCTGCCGCAACTGGCGGACGCGATTGTCCGCTACATGAAACAAGCTTGAGAGAACCACCATGCCTATCCCAACCGACCTGACCGTCCGCCAGCAATCGCGCGTCCTCGAGATCGCTTTCGACGATGGCAGCAGCTTTTCGATCCCGCTGGAACTGATGCGCGTCTATTCGCCCTCGGCCGAAGTGAAAGGCCATGGTCCGGGCCAGGAAACCCTGCAAGTCGGCAAGCGCGAAGTCAGCATCCGCGGCGTCGAGCCGGTCGGCAATTACGCGATCAAGCCGCTGTTTACCGACGGCCACGAGAGCGGCATCTTTACCTGGGATTATCTGTACAAGCTGGGCAGCGAGCAGGACGCACTGTGGCAGGATTACCTGAACCGGCTGCATGCGGCCGGCTTCGAGGGCGACAGCGGGCGCGAGACAGGGACCGTGCTGCCAGGCGCGACCGTGCGCACCGGGTGCCACAGCCATTGAGTTGTCACCCGTGGATTGGTAGGGTAGGCGGCTCGGCCGCGACCGTCATGTCCAGGCAGCAGCAATGCCGCCTACGCGTTCAACGCTTGTCCGAGCGGCCGCGATCGATCGAGGGCCGGTTGGACGCGTAGGCGGCCGAGCCGCCTACCCTACGCGAACCCGGCGTGCCAGGTGATGCACACAAAAAAGCGCCCGCAGGCGCTTTTTTTATTCCCGATGACGACGTCGCCGCCGCCACGAAAACATTACTGCGGCTGGATGTTCGCAGCCTGCTTGCCCTTCGGACCGGTGGTGATCTCGAAGGTCACGCGCTGGTTTTCGGCCAGCGACTTGAAGCCTTGTGCGTTGATCGCCGAGAAGTGGGCGAACACGTCTTCACCGCCGCCGTCAGGCGTGATGAAACCAAAACCTTTTGCATCGTTGAACCATTTAACGGTACCGCTCGTCATGTTGTTACTCCCCAAAGATTAATTGTTGTTATGCCTTGCTCGTACTACGGTGTTGAACGCATGACGCCAGCGCCGATCTCAACAAAGCGAATTAATTATAGGGATAACTTGCCCTCTGTGAAGCACATTTCGTGACATTTTTTTATTGTTGAGTTGGATAGCGACGACGGGGCACCCCGGGCGCATGAGAAGCGTTGCTCTTAGAGACTTAGTGTTTCTTTCAGTAGTGCGGCATGGCGCCGCGATATCTCGATTTTCTTTCCGGTATCGAGTGTGACGAGGTAACCGCCGCTCATCGCCTCAAGCATCGTCACGATGGCCGACAAGTTCACGATGTGCTGGCGACTGACCCGCAGGAACAAAGTGCGCGGCAGGCGTTCTTCCACGCTGCTCAGCGATTTCTTCACATACGCATGGCCGTCGCCGAAATAGACCTGCACGTGGTTCTTGCAGCTCTCGAAGCAGCGGATGCTTGCTAGCGGCACCATGTGGCAACGCTCGCCGTCCTTGATGAAGATGCGGCTGTGCTCGTCGAGCGGCGCCCGCACGGGTTCGTCCGGCACGGGCAGGGCGCGTGCTCCGAGCTTGCCGATGGCTTGCGCCAGCCTTTCGCTGCTGATCGGCTTGAGCAGGTAGTCGACCGTATCGAAGTCGAAGGAGCGCACCGCATATTCCGCATGGGCGGTGGTGAAGACGATGCGCGGATGCGGGTCGAGCCGCGCCAGCAGGTCGAAGGCATCGGCGCCGGCCATCTGGATATCGAGGAAGAGGACATCCGGGCTGCTGGCCCCGATCAGCGGCAGGGCGCTGTCGGGGTGGTCCGCTTCGCCCACGACCTCGATTTCCGGGTGCGCGGCCAGCATCCGTATCAGGCCGCTGCGCGCGAGGCGCGAATCGTCGACAACAAAGGCCTTCATGCGCTCCTCTCCAGGGGCAGGGTGAGCGTCACGCGAAACTCGCTGCCGCTGTCGGCCACGGTGTGCATGGCGCGCTCGCCGTACAGCAGCGCCAGGCGCCGGGCCAGGTGCGGCAGGCCGATGCCCAGCCCCGGGCCGCTGCCCGCTACCGGCTTGTCGTTCGCGACAAGCAGCTCCCGGGCGTTCTTCCCACTGCGCCTGCCGCTCACTATCAAGGTTCCTCCTTCGCGCTGTGGTTCGATGCCATGCTTGACCGCGTTCTCCACCAAACCTTGCAGCAGCAGGGGCGGGACCAGGCACCCGCTCAGGTCGGCGGGAATGTCGATGCGGCAGCGCAGGCGCGCTTCCAGCTGCACGCCGACAATCGCCAGGTAGCGCTCGATGACCTCGAGCTCCTCGCCCAGGCTGACCTTGCCGTGCTCGCCGGCGCGCAGCGAATAGCGCAGGATGTCCGACAGGCCGACCAGCATCGCATCGGCGCGGTCCGCATCCTCGTGGATCATGAAGCGGATGTTGTTGAGCGAATTGAACAGGAAATGGGGATTGAGCTGGTTTGACAGGCTGTGCAGCTGCGCCTCGCGCAGCGCCGCCTGCAGGCGCGCATTGTCCAGCTCGCGCTCGCGCACGTCGCGGCTGCCTGTGAAGCTGATGTAGATGAAGATCCAGGCGCAGATGAACACCTGCGCCTGCAGGCTGGCGCTGCTGACCGTCTGCAGCAGGTGCGGACCGAGCGACAGCCTGACGTCGCGCACGGCATACCAGGCGATCAGCGCATCCCAGAAGAAGGGCAGCGTGAAGGCGGCGACGGCCAGCGCTACCAGTACCGCCGTCGCGCTGGCGTAGGCGACGGCGATGGCGATGAGCCGCGCCATCGGCAGCGCCTGCCAGCGGCGTGCCCTGTACAGCCAGCGAAACCCGAGCACTGCCAGCGTGTAGGGCAGCAGCCAGACGATGGTAGCCACGCTGTCCTGTTTTACAAGCGGACTCCACAGGAAGATGGTCAGCAGCGTGACCGCCATGCAGAAGGCACTTGCGCCCAGGTGGTAGCGCCAGAACAGGGAATCACGCGGGAAGAAACGCAGGGCCATCAGGGTCTCGTTGTTGTACTGCGGCAAATTCACGCGGCGAGTATAGCCGTTCACCAGACCCGCAGGCGATCTTGCGCTGGCACGAACATGGCATCGCCCTCGCGCGTGCCGAAAGTCTCGTGGAAGCCGTCGAGCTGCATGGCGGGGAAGTTGGCGCGCAGCGAAGGCGGCGCATGCGGGTCGCTTGCCAGCAACTGCCGGGTGCGCTCGTCGCGGCGCTTGGCGGCCCATTGCTGGGCGTAGGCCGGGAAGAAGCGCTCGGCGCCGCCGGAAGCCTGGCCTGTCTCCGGCAGACTGCGCCAGGCGCGCCAGGCCAGCTGCAGGCCCATCAGGTCGGCCATGTTTTCCGGCAGGGTGAACTTGCCATTTACGCGTGCGCCGGGCAAGACCTCGATCGCGTCGAAGCGTGCCACCACCTGCGTGGTCAAGGCGTCGAAGGCGGCGTGGTCGGCCGCGCTCCACCAGTCGCGCTGCACGCCACGGCTGTCGAACTGGGCGCCGTTCGAATCGAAGGCATGGCTGATCTCGTGGGCGATCAGGGTGCCGATGCCGCCGTAGTTGGCCGCGTCGTCGGCCTTGGCGTCGAAGAACGGCGCCGGCAGGATGCCGGCCGGGAGGTTGATCTGATTGAGCATCGGGTCGTAGAAGGCGTTCGGCTCGAGGGGACTCATGGCCCAGGCCTGGCGGTCGACTGGCTTGCCCGATAGCGCGGCCAGGCGCAGCCACTCATGGCGGCGGGCGCGGTCGCGATTGCCGAGGGCATCGGCGCGGCGGATTTCCAGCGCCCCGTAGTCGCGCCAGGCCGCCGGGTAGCCGACCTTGGCCGTCATGCGCGCCACCTTTGCCGCCGCTTCCGCGCGCGCCGCCGGCGTCAGCCAGGCCATCTGCGCCACCGCTTCGGCAGCCGCCTGGCGCAGCTGCGCGAACATCGCCTCTACCCGGGCTTTTGCGCGGGAGGGAAGTGGCGTTCCATGTAGAGCGCGCCCAGCCCATCGCCCAGCGCCTCGGTCAAGGCGTCCGGGGCCCGCTCCTGTTGCGCGCGTGGAGCGGACTGGCCACCCGGGGCCTTGCCGCGGAAAGCGAAATGGGCATCGCGAAAGGCCGTGGGCAGCAAGGGCGCCGCCACGTCCGTGGTACGCAGGCGGAAATACAGTTTCCAGTCCGCGAGCGGCAGTTCGCGCTGCAAGCCGGCGATCGCGGCGGCGGCGGGGGGCTGGGCGACGTTCACGGCTTCACCCCGTGCGATGCCGGCGCCTGCCAGGAAGGCTTGCCAGTCCAGGCCGGCGGCGGTTTGCGCCAGCGCGCCGGCATCCATGGTCTGCACCTGCGCCGGATTCATTGCCTGGGCGGCGGGCAGGTGGGCCGTGGCCAGGCGCGTTTCCAGCGCCAGCCAGCGCGCGCGGCGGCGGCCTGCGGATCCGGCTCGCCCGCAAGCCGCGCCAGCGCGGCAAGGTAATCGAGGTAGGCGCGCCGCGTCGCAAGCAGGCGCGCGTCCTCGCCCGGTAATAGTCGCGCTCGGGCATGCCCAGGCCGCCCTGCATCAGGATGGCGCGGTTGAGGTCCGGCTGCTTGAAATCGGCAAAGCCGCCCCACAGCCAGAGCGGCGTTTTCAGTATGCCTTGCATCTTTCCCTGCCACGCCGCCAGTTCGCGCGGGCTGCCGATGGCATCGATGGCGGCAAGCCGCGCCCGCATCGGCGCCAGGCCGGCACGGTCGATCGCCGCCAGGTCGAGCTGGCTGTCGTGGAAGTCGAGCAGCTTGCGGCCGATGCTGCCCGCCGGCTGGGGCTGGCGGCGCAGGTCGTCGACGATGGCCAAAATGCGGGCGTTGACGGTGGCGGGGAGGTCGGCGCCATACACTTCGGCGCGGTCCGGCGGAATCGGGGCATCCAGCCAGGCCCCGTTGGCGGCGCGGAACAGGTTCTGGGACGGGCGGACGAGGGGATCGATACGGGCCGGATCGAAGGCGTGGGCATTGCAGGTGGCGGCAAGCGTCAGGAGCAGGCCGGCGCGCAGGCGAGGGAAGTAGTGGGACAAATGGGCACCCTGGTTCGGTTAAATGCCACCAGTGTCCCTGTCCGCGCGCCCGTGCGGCGAAAGAGGTGCCGGACGGCGCCGGGCCCTGATGAGCGGCGCAGGGCGCGTGCCGAACGGCTCAGCTTACCTTGTTCGTCGTCGAACGCGACAGCAGCGTCACCAGCTGCTCGATGGTGTAGGGTTTTGCAAGCACCTGCACGCCCGGCAGCGACATCTGCTGTTCGGTGTAGCCGGTCGCCAGCACGACCGGCACCGCGGGGTAGCGCTGCTGGAGGATGCCGGCCAGGTCGATGCCGCTGACCTGGCCCGGCATCACGATGTCGGAAAACACCACGTCCGGGGTGCGCACGCCGCTCTCGAGCAGGCGCAGTGCGGCTTCGCCGCTGTCGGCCACCATCACGTCGAAACCGCTTTCGCCAAGCGCGCGCATCACCGCTTCGCGCACGAGGGCGTCGTCCTCGACGAAGAGCACCGTGCCGCTGCCGCGTACCGGTACCGTGGCGGCAAGCGGCGCGGCGGGCAAGGCCGGTTCGCCTTTCGCCCTGGCGAGGTAGAGGTCGACCCGGGTGCCGATACCGGGAATGCTGTCGAGGACGAGGGTGCCGCCGCCCCGGGTGGCGAAGGCGTAGGCCTGCGGCAGGCCGAGGCCGGTGCCCTGGCCGGGCGGCTTGGTCGTGAAGAAGGGGTCGAGCGCGTGGGCCATGACGTCTGGCGTCATGCCGCTGCCGCTGTCGGTCATGCGCACCAATACATAGTCGCCGCGCGCCAGGTTGCCGCTGCCGTCGTGGGCGAGGTTGCTCGCGTCCACCCGCAGCGTGCCCCCATTCGGCATGGCGTCGCGTGCATTCAGTGCCAGGTTCAGGAGCGCCACGTCGAACTGCAGCGGCTCGACCGTGACCGGCCACAGGTCTTCCTCGCAGTGCACTTCGACGACGATATCGTTGCGCAGCGATCCCTTCATTAATTGCACGGCGCTGTGCAGCTGCTCGCAGACGTCGACCGTGGCGACGCGGGCTTCCTGCAGGCGGCCGAAGGCGCCCAGCTGGCCGGTCAGCGCGGTGGCACGCGCGACGGTGCGCTGGCAGGTCTGGACCAGGCTGCGCACCTTTTCCTCGCGCGTGCTGAACGCGGCCAGCTGCAGCGCGGTGGTGAGCGTTTGCAGCAGGTTGTTGTATTCGTGGGCGATGCCGCCGGTGAGGCGTCCCAGCGCCTCGAGTTTCTGGTTCTTCAGCAGGGCGCTTTGCGCGCGCTCGGTGGCGGCGATGGCCGCGGCGACGCGTGCTTCCATCTCGGCGTGGGCGTGCCCGATACGCGTGCCCGCTTCCGCCATGCGCGCGGCGACGCTGTCGATTTCCGCCCAGCCGGCGCGCTGGTAGGGGGACCTCGGTGCCCTTGCCGAGGGCCTCGGCGCTGCGGCCGAGCGCCTCGAGGGGGACGATGGCGCGGTTGGCGAAGCGCCGCGCCGCGGCCAGCCCGATCAGCAGCAGGAAGGCCATCAGGCCACCGAGCAGGGCGGCCGCGCGCAGCGGTGCCTGGCGCAGCTCGCTCGACGGAACGCTGAGCAGGATCTTCCAGCCGGCGCCCGGTACCGTGCCCACATAGACGCGCACGTCGACACCGTCGAGGGTGCGCGATTCGAAGGTCGTTTCCCGGGCACCCATGACGCGGGCGCGCGTCCCCTCGCTCATCGGCTTGCCGACATACAGTTCCGGAGCGCGGGTGCGCGCAACAACGATGCCCTTGCGGTCGACCACTGTCGCCAGCCAGGCATCGGGCAGGCGCTGGCGCAGCAGCAGCGGTTGCAGCGCGCTGGCATTCACGCCCATCGCGAGCCGGTAGCGTATCGTGCCGTCGATCTGGACGGGCACCTGGATGGCAAAGTCGTAGTGCTGGCCCACCTGGCCCACGAACAGATCGGATACGAGCGTGCGTCCGGCGCCGTAGCGCTGTGCCAGCTCGGCAAGGTTCGAACTGGTACGTGCGGGCAGGGCGCTGCCGAAGGGGCGGCGCGTATTGATCAGCTGGCGCATCTGCGGATCGAACAGGACCACCGTCGTCGCCGGCGGTGGCACCACGCTCCTGGCATGGCCGTAGAAATCGGCCAGCTGTCCTTCCCGCAGCGCCGGCGACGCGGCCAATGCGCGCAGGATTTCTTCCTTCTTTTCCAGTTCGTTATCGACCAGCAGGGCCATGGCCCGCGCCGTCTCGGTCATGCTGCGGTGCTGGGCCTGCTGGGCGTCGTCATAGACGTAAGCCACCGCCAGTGCCGCCGCGATGAACGAAGGAACCAGGACGGACAGCACAAGCAGCAGGAAACGGCTCCTGGTTCTCATCGAAGAGTGTTGCCTAACGGGAAAAACAAAGTGAAGAGAGGAATTATACAAGAGCTAACTATTGCCTGTCGCACTGATGAGCGCGCCGCGCGCGGCAGAGCCCGCCCCGCCGCGTGGCCCTGGCCACGCCCCAGCCGGGCGCCGGTATGCTGCACGCTTGTATAATGTGGCAAGACTAAACTGCCTACGCCTATGACCAATACCACCCATTTCGGCTACAAGACCGTTTCCGAGGACGACAAGGTCCACGAGGTCGCCAAGGTTTTCCATTCGGTCGCGTCGAAGTACGACGTGATGAACGACCTGATGTCCGGCGGCCTGCACCGCATCTGGAAGACCTTCACCATCGCCCAGGCGGGCGTGCGTCCGGGTTTCAAGGTGCTCGACATTGCCGGCGGCACGGGCGACCTGTCGAAAGCCTTTGCGAAACAGGCCGGGCCGAGCGGGGAGGTCTGGCTGACCGACATCAACGAGTCGATGCTGCGCGTGGGCCGCGACCGCCTATTGAATAAGGGCCTGGTGACCCCCACCCTGTTGTGTGACGCGGAAAAGCTGCCGTTCCCGGACAATTATTTCGACCGGGTCAGCGTGGCCTTCGGCCTGCGCAACATGACGCACAAGGATGCAGCGCTGGCGGAAATGCGCCGTGTGCTCAAACCCGGCGGCAAGTTGCTGGTGCTGGAGTTCTCGAAAGTCGCGGCGCCGCTGCAGAAGCCCTACGACCTGTATTCGTTCTCGGTGCTGCCATGGCTGGGCCAGCGCATCGCCGGCGACGCCGACAGCTACCGCTACCTGGCCGAGTCGATCCGCATGCACCCGGACCAGGAAACGCTGAAGACCATGATGCAGGATGCGGGCCTGGAGCGGGTGCAATACTTCAACCTGACGGCCGGGGTCGCGGCCTTGCATACGGGTATCAAACTCTGACGATTCACCTGGGAGGGAGCGCGATGAAAAAATTCCTGGTCACGACGATGCTGGCGCTGACCGCCGCATCGATGATTGCCGAGGCCACCGCGCGCCCGATGGGCGGTAAACGCTCCATCGGGCGCCAGTCGCAGGCGGTGCGCCAGATGCGTGCACCGGCCCCTGCTCCCGCTCCCGCCCCGATGACGCCGATGGGGCGCCAGGCGGCGCAGCCGAATCCCGCCGCGCCGATGGCGGGCGCCGCCGCCGGTGCCGCCGGTAGCCGCGCCATGCAGCAGCAAAGGCGTCCGAGCATGTGGAAGGGCTTGCTGGGCGGCGCGCTGCTCGGCCTGGGCCTGGGCGCGCTGTTTTCGCACTTCGGCATCGGCGGCGCGATGGCGTCGATGCTGTCGAGCATCCTGATGATCGCGCTGCTGGCATTGGCCGTGATGTTCATCGTGCGCATGTTCCGCCGCAAGGACACGCCGGCCAACCCGGCCTTCCGGGGCGGCTACGGCCAGCCCGTACCGGCTGGCGGCACGCCCGAGATCGGTTCCGGCCTGCGCCAGGCGCCGCAGTCGTTCAACACCCAGCCTTCCAGCTCGAGCGTATCGCTGGACAAGGGCGCCGCCGCGCCGCATGTGCAATGGGGCGTGCCGGGGGACTTCGACAGCGAGGCCTTCCTGCGCCATGCCAAGTCCTCCTTTATCCGCATGCAGGCCGCCTGGGACAAGGGCGATGTCGCCGACCTGCGCGAATTCACCACGCCGGAAGTGTTTGCGGAACTCAGGATGCAGATCCAGGAGCGCGGCGGCAATGCCGACTTCACCGATGTGGTGAACATCGACGCCCAGCTGCTCGGCATCGAGACCTCCGCCACCGACTACCTGGCCAGCGTGCAGTTCAACGGCAGCATCCGCACCGCACCGAACGCGCCGGCCGAACCCTTCGCCGAAGTGTGGAACATGGAAAAGCCGCTCGACGGCAGCAGCGGCTGGGTACTTGCCGGGATCCAGCAGCTATCCTAGCGTGGCGCACGGGGAAAATTGTTCATGCGTGCGGTGCAACGTCTCGCTGTCCGGATTTCATAATTTCTTGCAAAGTTTCCCGTGCGCTCGGGTTTGTGCCCGGCAAACTGGTAAGATCGAAACCGCCCGTTTCACAGGGCGGTTTTGTTTTTTGAGTCGATAACCATGTTCCCGAGTCCAACTTTCCTGTCGCCGCAACGTGCCCTGACGGGTTCCGCCGTCGCCACCATCAACCACCTGCTGGCCGGGGAGGACTGGGCGCGCGCGTCGCTGCGGCGCCATGCCGGCAAGACTGCCTGCATCGATACCGGCCACCTGGCGCTGCGCATGCACGTCGGCGCCGATGGCCTGCTCGAGGCCGCCGACGAAGCGCAGACGCCGACGGTGACGATCCACGTCAGGCTGGCCGACCTGCCGCTGATTGCCCAGAACCGCGAGCGCGCCTTTTCCTACGTGCGCATCGAGGGCGATGCGGAATTTGCCAACACGATTTCCCAGCTCAGCCGAGGTTTACGCTGGGAGCCGGAACATGACCTCGAGCGCCTGTTCGGCCCGATCGGCGCCGTGCGCCTGGCCGGCGGCGCGCGCGCTGCCTTCAGCCATGCGCGCACGACGAGCCGGCGCCTGGCCGAAAACCTGGCCGAATTCCTGGTCGAGGAGCGCCCGGTGCTGGTGCGCCCCGCCGACGTGGACGAGTTCGGCAGCGGCGTGGTGCGCCTGCGCGACGACATCGAACGCACCGCCAAGCGCATTGCCCGTTTGGAGCAGGCGCTGGCGCAATCCGCGCAATCGGCGTCAGCCCCCGCACCCGGCACGGCCCTGCCGCCACCGACGCCACCTGCCGCCCTCATTCCGACAACCCGCCCCAGCGGGGACACTACCCTGGATAGCTGATGATATTGAAATTCCTGCGCCTGCTTAAAATCTTCACGGTCGCAACCAAGTACGGCCTCGATGAAATTGCAATGTCCGGCTTCAACGCCCCGCGCACGGCACGCTTTGTCAGCGGCATGTTTTTCTGGCGCAGGCGCATTACCACCCCACGCGCGATTCGCCTGCGCCTGGCCCTGGAAGAGCTGGGCCCGATCTTCATCAAGTTCGGCCAGGTGCTGTCGACCCGGCGCGATCTGATGCCGCAGGATATCGCCGACGAACTGTCTCTGCTGCAAGACCGGGTGCCGCCCTTCGATTCCGCGCTCGCCATTGCCCAGATCACCGCCTCGCTCGGCGCCCACCCCGACCAGCTGTTCGCCAGTTTCGACCCGGTGCCCGTCGCCTCGGCCTCGATCGCCCAGGTGCACTTTGCGACCCTGAAAAACGGCAAGGAAGTCGCCGTCAAGGTGCTGCGTCCGGGCATGAAGAAAACCATCGACGAGGACATTGCCCTGATGCACATGGCGACCGGCCTGATCGAACGGGTGTGGGCGGAAAGCCGGCGTTTGAAACCGCGCGAAGTGGTCGCCGAATTCGACAAATACCTGCATGACGAGCTCGACCTGATGCGCGAGGCGGCCAATGCCAGCCAGCTGCGCCGGAATTTCGCGGACTCGGAACTGCTGATGGTGCCGGAAATGTACTGGGACTATTGCTCCAGTAGCGTCATCGTCATGGAACGCATGAAGGGTATTCCCGTCTCGCAGATCGAGCGCCTGGCAGCGGAAGGTGTCGACCTGCAAAAGCTGTCGCGCGATGGCGTCGAGATCTTCTTCACCCAGGTATTCCGCGATGGTTTTTTCCACGCCGATATGCACCCCGGTAACATCCTGGTGTCGGTCGAGCCGGAAACCTTCGGACGCTACATCGCGCTCGATTTCGGCATCGTCGGCACCCTGAACGACTTCGACAAGGATTACCTGTCGCAGAACTTCCTGGCCTTCTTCCGGCGCGACTACAAGCGCGTGGCCGAAGCCCACATCGAATCGGGCTGGGCGCCGAGGAATACCCGCGTCGACGAGCTCGAATCGGCCGTGCGTGCCTGCTGCGAGCCGATCTTCGACCGGCCCCTGAAAGACATTTCCTTCGGCCAGATCCTGCTGCGCCTGTTCCAGACTTCGCGCCGCTTCAATGTCGAGGTGCAGCCGCAACTGGTGCTGCTGCAAAAGACCCTGCTCAACATCGAAGGTCTGGGGCGCCAGCTCGACCCCAACCTCGACCTGTGGAAGACGGCAAAGCCCTACCTGGAGCGCTGGATGGCCGAGCAGGTCGGCTGGCGCGGTTTCGTCGAGCGCCTGAAGGCCGAGGCGCCGCGCTACGCCCACATCTTCCCGCAACTGCCGCGCCTGGCGCACCGCGCGCTGGAACAGCAGGCGCAGCCGCACCTGGCCACCCATGAACTGCTGAGCATGCTGGTAGTCGAGCAGCGCCGCACGAACCGCATGATCGGCTTCGTCGCCTGGCTGGCCGGCGGTATCGCCTCCGGCATCATCTTCGCGGCCCTGTTCGCGCGTTATGGCCAGCACCTCTGACGTCCCTGCGTTCCGGAGCCGCGATCCGCTCGCCCCTGATTTCTGGGACGAGCGCTTCGAACGTGATTTCACGCCCTACGGGACCGCGGCGGCGTGCCTGCCGCCGTGCGCGACTTCGTGGCGCGGTCGCCCGGGGCCTGCACGACCCTGATTCCCGGCTGCGGCAACGCCTATGAACTCGCTTTCCTGTGCGAAGCCGGCTGGGACGCCATCGCCATCGACTTTTCCCCGGCGGCCGTGCGCCGCGCGCGGGAACAGGTCGGTCCCTGGGCGGCACGGGTGGAAGAGGCGGATTTCTTCGCCTGGGAACCGCCGCGTCCGCTCGCGCTGATCTACGAACGCGCTTTCCTGTGTGCGATGCCGCCGGCGATGTGGCCGCGGGTCGCGGCGCGCTATGCGGCCTTGCTGCCAGTGGGCGGCTTGCTAGCAGGATTTTTCTTCATTGGAGAAACGCTGAAGGGACCGCCGTTCGGGATCGACCGCGCCGCGCTCGCGACGCTGCTGTCGCCCGATTTCGACCTGGTGGAAGAGGAGGCGGTGACCGATTCCTTGCCGGTGTTCGGCGATGGCGAGCGCTGGATGGTGTGGCGGCGCCGCTGAGCCCTCGCGCCAGCGGAACCCTGGTCCGGATCGTCGCGGACAAGCTCGGGCTTGAACTGCCCGGTGTACCCGGTCATTGAAACAACCCCGAAAGTTGGTGTCCAACTTTCGGGGTTCAGCCCGGCGAACCGGCGGGCTATGGCAAGCGGGAGGCGCTCCGATTATTCGGCGACGTCTGCGCCCACGTTGATGGCAGCATAGGCACGGGTCACGGCCTTCGCTTCCTTGCTGCCTGCACCATACAGCTCCGTCGCCGCGGCGATCATCTTGGCGCGTGCGTCAGCATAGGTCGACGACGAGGTCAGCTTGGTCGTGTTGGCGCGGAACCAGATGCGGTAGGCATGGTCGATCCCGATACCGGTCATGGCCCTGGGCAGCTGGGTCAGGTAAGACGAGTACATCTCCGAGGTGGAGGTGGCATTCGACCCCATGGACAGGAAGTAGAACATCCGGTTGTTCGGGCCCGAGCTATTGTGCACGTCCAGGTTCCTCAGGCTGGTCGACCAGGCATCCTTGGAGACGCCATCCTTCGATGGTTTCCACATCCAGCGCAGCGGGGTACCGGTCTTCGAGATTTCCTTGCCCATCATCCAGTCGTTCTTGCCCGCCGGGATCACGGTGCCGGTGCCGCCGTTCCGGGCATACGCTTCCACCGCCTCGCCATTGATGTCGGAGGAGGACTCGTTCAGGCCGCCCGACTCGCCACGGTAGGTCAGGTTCGAGGTAGCGGCAGTCACGCCATGGCCCATTTCGTGGCCGATCACGTCAATCGAACCCAGGCTGTAGAACCTGTTGCCGTCGCCGATGTACATGCACCTGCAGGTGTCGGTATAGAAGGCGTTGTCATAGGCGGTGCCGACGTGCACGGCAATATAGGTCGCCGTGTTTCTGCCGTCCAGGGACCTCCATCCCATGACGTTCTTCATGGTGTCGTAGGTGTTCATCATGCCCCACAAGGCGTTGACCGCTGCGGTCTGGCCGTTGGCATTGGTGGTGCTGCCGCCGCTGATGTATTGCTTGCCATCGCCCCAGCTGTTACTCGCGTTGGTGTAGATCAGCCCCGGCTGCGGGTTGGAAGTCGAGCTGTGGTTGGCGTTGGTGATGGCCATGCCGCCGAAAGTGCCGCCCACGCCACGGGTAGTGTCGAGCATCTTGTACTGGGTGCCGCTCAGGGTGGTCTGGATCGGGACGGTGCCGTTGTACTGGCTGTAGCCGGTGCCGGCCACGGTGTGCAGCATGCTCCACTGGTCGAGCACGGCGCCGTTGGCAGCGTCGATCACGGTGTTGAAGTAGACGGGTTTGTTGCCCTTGTTCGCACGGGTCTCGACCAGATAGGCCAGCTTGTAGCCCTCGACCACGTCTTCGACGTCCAGTGCGTTCAGCTCGGCTTCCTTCTTGTTGGCGGCGCCGGCGACACGCTGCTGCTTCACGATCGGGAAGATGATGGTTTCAGCCTTTGGCGCCACCACATGCTTGTCGGCACCGCCCAGGCCGGCAACGGCTGCCTTGATGGCTGCGTCGGCGCTGATTGCGGCAACAAGCGACACGCCCGACCTGGAAATCTTGTCGCGGCGTTCCGAATGGGACTGGCTCACGATGCTGCCGCGCGCATCCGTCGTCACCACCGATTCCGATTCAAAAATGCGGATGCCCTTGTACGTGTGATGCAAGCGCGTCACCTGCAGGCCCTCGGGCCCCGGGTATTCCATGCTTTTTGCATAGCCGTGGTTGTTGTCCAGGCCATTCCTCAGGCGTTCAGCGTTCAGTGCGTTGACCACCTTATCGGTATTGCCATTACCTGCGTAAGCTCCGGTTGCTGCCAATGCGAGGGCAGCTGCAATCAAAGTCTTCTGCAAAATCATTTTTCCGTCTCCAGTTATTAATAAAATTTTATTTCTGACTTGCCTAGAGACGATAGGTTGCTGGACTAAACGGAGTCAACAGGAAACGCATGGCGCATTATTTGCCGTGTCGGATTTGGAACACCGCCAACCGTCGAGGATATTTTCCTGGCTATTTAATACGCTGATGCAAATGCGGGTGCAGCAGCACATCGACAATATCTGCGTAGAAAGCACGTATAAAACAAATGGGCCCAAGCTATGCGATTGCGCATTCATGCGTCGATTGAATCCAGAGCGGAGCGAGGCGACATGCCGAATACGGCAGGCAACGAAGCTGTCTTGAACCGCAGCTACCGGACGCGCTTTTCGCTTCACGACGGAGATTCGCATCGTATCGATGAGCGGGCTGCGAGAAATTTAAAGATGAAATGTGACAACATTCCCAATTTGTAATAATTGGGTGTGCCATTCCGCGCGGTCATATTCCCGTCGTGTAGCGGGCCGGTTCCCTATAAAGGCTATGCCGGGCGATTGAATTGCTGAGTTCAATACTCCCGGTTTTCAATTGCGGAGGCATTAATGCGGCTATCCCATGCGGCGATATGGAATCTGTCGATCACGCTCGCAAAATGCCCGAGCGAGTGGCGCAGCTTCGCCAGGTCGACCAGCCAGTCCTGCTCGGCCTTGCGATAACCCAGCGGCAGCATAATCGGCGGCAGGTTTCCCGGCCTTCGTTGCGGAAACCGAGCATCTCGTTGGTGAGGTCGGTGACGGTGTCGACCGACGCGACGGGCGTCATCTGGCTGGCCGAGCAGGGGAGGGGGAGCGCACTGTGCCTGCGCCTGTTTGCGCAAGCCCGCCTGGCGGCGGGACGGCTGGTCGAGGTGTTGCCGCAGCCGGGTGGTCGGACGCGCACGTTCCCGGTTGCCTGTCCGCCCCGCCGCGGCTTGTCGGGGGCGTCGCGCGCTGATCGACATGTTGGTAGCCGCGCGGGAAGGGGCGACGACAGGGCCAAAAAAAATGCCCGCTGATGCGGGCGACTGAAGTACAGCGTTCTTGTACGGCCATGCGGCGATCTGCATCGCGCAAACTTCTGTTTCTTAAACCATGCGGTCGACAGGCAGGCCTGCCGACAGGTGTGCTGTTCAGGGATGGTATTTAATCACATAGTTGACGCTTGGCAAACTGTGCGCAATGCAATGCTGACGAAATACAACACCTGAGGGCGGCACCGGGGCATCCGGGGCAGGGCGTGTTCGCCATGCCAGAGGCCTTTCCGCGGAATCGGCAACACCCGCCGTAAAAGCTTTATAATTCAGGGTTTTGAAGATTTTTGCGGAGTATCAAATGCCGATTTACGCTTACCGCTGCGACGAATGCGGTTTTTCCAAAGATGTACTGCAAAAAATTTCTGATCCTGTGCTGACGACCTGCCTGTCCTGCGGCAAGCCTGCGTTCAAGAAGCAGGTGACCGCGGCTGGCTTCCAGCTCAAGGGTACTGGCTGGTATGTGACCGACTTCCGTGGCGGCAGCGCCCCGGCCACCGGCACGGCGCCTGCGGCGACGGCGGGTACGGTCGCCGCACCCGCTGCTGATGCCGCCGCTGCGCCGGCGCCGGCGCCAGCCGCGAAAAGCGAGCCGAGCGCTTCCTGATGCACTGCGGCCCCCGGGCCGCAGCAATAAGAACAACGAGAAACAATGCGCAAATATTTCCTTACCGGCTTGCTGATCCTGGTCCCGCTGGCCATCACGGCCTGGGTGCTGAACCTCGTCATCGGCACGCTCGACCAGTCGCTGCTGCTGGTGCCGGTGCGCTGGCGCCCCGCCACCCTGGTCGGCTTCAACATCCCGGGTATTGGCGCCATCCTGACGATCGCCATCGTCTTCCTGACCGGCCTGCTGACAAATAACCTGGTCGGCGGCTATGTCGTGCGCCTGGGCGAACGCCTGCTCAAGCGTATTCCCGTGGTCAGCTCCCTCTATGGCAGCGTCAAGCAGGTGTCCGATACGCTGTTCTCGTCGTCCGGCAATGCCTTTCGCCAGGCCGTGCTCATTCCCTATCCGCACGCCGATTCCTACACCATCGCCTTCGTCACCGGCGCGCCCGGCGGCGACGTGAAGAACCACCTGGTCGGCGACTACCTGAGCGTGTATGTGCCGACGACCCCGAACCCGACTTCCGGCTTCTTCCTGATGATGGAACGCAGCAAGGTCGTCGAGCTGGACATGACCGTCGACGCGGCGTTGAAATACATCGTTTCCATGGGCGTCGTCGCTCCCGAATAAAATAGCATCAAGGCCGCCGCAGGCGGCACCGATATACCAACCTGGAATAGAGAAAAATATGTCCTCCATGCGTACCAACTACTGCGGCCTCGTCACCGAAGAACTGCTGGGCCAAACCGTCAGCCTGTGCGGCTGGGTGCATCGCCGCCGCGACCACGGTGGCGTCATCTTCATCGACCTGCGCGACCGCGAAGGCCTGGTGCAGGTGGTCTGCCATCCCGACAATGCGGATGTCTTCAAGGCCGCGGAGCACGTGCGCAACGAGTACTGCCTGCGCATCACCGGTACCGTCGTCAACCGCCTGGAAGGCACGGCCAACGCCAACCTGAAGTCGGGCAAGATCGAGATCAACACCACCCAGCTGGAAGTGCTGAACGCATCGGTGCCGGTGCCTTTCCAGCTGGACGACGACAACCTGTCGGAAACCACCCGCCTGACCCACCGCGTGCTCGACCTGCGCCGCGGCCAGATGCAGCACAACCTGCGCCTGCGCTATAAAGTGTCGATGGAAGTGCGCAAGTACCTCGACAACCTGGGCTTCATCGACATCGAAACCCCGATGCTGACCAAGTCGACCCCGGAAGGCGCCCGCGATTACCTGGTGCCCTCGCGCGTCAACCCGGGCAACTTCTTCGCGCTGCCGCAGTCGCCGCAGCTGTTCAAGCAGCTCTTGATGGTGGCGAACTTCGACCGTTATTACCAGATCACCAAGTGCTTCCGCGACGAAGACCTGCGCGCCGACCGCCAGCCGGAATTCACCCAGATCGACTGCGAAACCTCCTTCCTGACCGAACAGGAAATCCGCGACCTGTTCGAAGACATGATGCGCGTGGTGTTCAAGAACGCCGCCGGCATCGACCTGCCGAACCCGTTCCCGGTGATGGATTTTGCCACCGCCATGGGCAAGTACGGTTCGGACAAGCCGGACATGCGCGTGAAACTCGAATTCACCGAGCTGACCGAGCTGATGAAGTCGGTCGAGTTCAAGGTCTTCAACAGCGCCGCGAACATGAGCGGTGGCCGCGTGGTCGGCATGCGCGTGCCGCAGGGCGGTTCGATGCCGCGCTCGGAAATCGATGCCTACACCCAGTTCGTCGGCATCTACGGCGCCAAGGGCCTGGCCTACATCAAGGTCAACGAGAAAGCCAAAGGCCGTGACGGCCTGCAGTCGCCAATCGTCAAGAACATCGCCGACGAGGTGCTGACCCAGATCCTGGAAATGACCGGTGCGCAAGATGGCGACCTGATCTTCTTCGGCGCCGACAAGGCGAAGGTCGTCAACGATGCCATGGGCGCGCTGCGCGTGAAGATCGGCCACTCGGAATTCGCCAAGAAGGCCGGCCTGTTCGACGACGTCTGGGCACCGCTGTGGGTGATCGACTTCCCGATGTTCGAGCACGACGAAGAAAACAACCGCTGGACCGCGACCCACCATCCGTTCACCGCGCCAAAGGACGGCCACGAAGACATGCTGGAAACCAATCCGGGTGCCTGCATCGCCAAAGCCTACGACATGGTCCTGAACGGCTGGGAACTGGGTGGCGGCTCGATCCGTATCCACCGCGAAGACGTGCAGAGTAAAGTGTTCCGCGCGCTGAAGATCGACGCCGAAGAAGCGCAGCTGAAATTCGGCTTCCTGCTCGACGCCCTGCAATACGGCGCGCCGCCGCACGGTGGCCTGGCTTTCGGCCTGGACCGTCTGGTCACCCTGATGACCGGTTCGGAATCGATCCGCGACGTGATCGCCTTCCCGAAAACCCAGCGCGCACAGGATCTGCTGACCAATGCGCCGTCGGAAGTGGACGAGAAGCAGTTGAAGGAACTGCATATCCGCCTGCGCAACGAGCCGAAAGTGGGCTAAACACGCTCGGCCGTACGGCTGGGTAGAATAGGGGCTGGCGCCACGTCGCAGGACGGGCTCCAGCCTTTTTTGTTTGTCCCACGGAGAAACCAAGCGTGCACAAGATTCCCGAATCGGTCCTGGTCGTCATCCACACCGCGGATTTGCAGGTGCTGCTGATCGAGCGGGCCGACCGTCCGGGTTTCTGGCAGTCGGTCACCGGTTCGCTCGATGCGCCTGACGAGCCGCTGCTGGCGACGGCCACGCGCGAACTGTTCGAGGAGACCGGCATCGTTGCCGACGGCGAGCGTATCCGCCTGCACGACTGGAAGCTGTCGAACGTCTACGAGATCTATCCGACCTGGCGCCACCGCTACGCGCCGGGCGTCACCCATAACACCGAGCACGTGTTTTCGGTCTGCGTGCCGCGCGATATTCCCATCACGCTCAGCCCGCGCGAGCACCTGCAGTACGCCTGGCTGCCGCTGCTGGAAGCGGCCGACCGCTGCTTTTCCTCGTCGAATGCGGAAGCGGTGCTGCAGTTGCCGCGGCACCTGCACGGCGCCTCCTGAGGCGAGGACGCCGCCTGTTTCAGAATAAAAGAAAGCAACACAATGAAGTGGATTATCACGAAATACCTGATCACGGCGGCCGTCGTCGTGCTCGTGTCCGAAGCGGCCAAGCGCAGCGATCGCATTGGCGGGTTTATTGCCGCCTTGCCGATGGTGACCTTGTTGACGCTGGTATGGCTGTACCTGGAACACCAGCCGCAGGCCAAGCTGGCGAACCACGCCTGGTACACCTTCTGGTATGTGGTACCCACCCTGCCGATGTTCCTGGCCTTTCCCTGGCTGCTGCAGCGGCTCGGGTTCTGGTGGACGCTGGGCGCCTGCACGGCGCTGACGGTGGCCTGCTTTGCGGCGTTTGCGATGGTGGTGAAGCGTTTCGGGATTGTTTTGCTGTAGATGACCGAGTGGGCCCGGGGAGCCCACCCTACGCCTGCCGCGCCGTAGGGTGGGCGCCCCGAGCCCACGCGGAACCTCGAGGAGCGTTAGCTGCCGCCGTCCATGCGACATGAATAGCCGCCGATGCGTTAGCACGACGTCCGCATTTCGATATAAGAAAGTGTGATCAAAATCGTTCGCTTTTGGCCCGGCTTGGAGTAGTCTGGTCAAATGAACAACGATCAGACGGAGCAGGCCGGCTCCAGCCATTGGCACCTCGGCCCCATCATCGACGCGCTGCGCACTTCGCGCGAATCGACCCACAACATCCGCCACCAGGGACGCGTGCGCGAACTGCCGTCGCGCGCGGTGCTGCAGCAGGTGATCGAAGGCGTGTCGGCGGCGCTGTTCCCCACGCATTACGGGCGGCCAGACCTGAACGACGAAAGCATCGATTACTTCGTCGGCGACACATTGAACGTCGCGCTCGACCGCCTGGTCCAGCAGGTGCGGCGCGCGCTGCGCTTCAATCCTGGCCAGGAAGACCTGGGCGAGGCCGAGCTGACGACGCGCGCCTGCGCCATCACGCGCTCGTTTGCCACCAGCCTGCCGGAAATCCGCGCGCTGCTGGTGTCGGATGTGCAGGCGGCCCTTGCCGGCGATCCCGCGGCCAGCTCGGTCGCCGAAATCATGCTCTGCTATCCCGGCACCATTGCCGTGCTCTACCACCGGCTGGCGCATTGCCTGCATCGGCTTGGGGTGCCTTTCCTGGCGCGGCTGGCGGCCGACATCGCCCATACGCTCACCGGCATCGACATCCACCCGGCCGCGCAGATCGGCGCCAGCTTCTTCATCGACCACGGTACCGGCGTCGTGATCGGCGAGACGGCCATCATCGGCCAGCGCGTGCGCCTGTACCAGGCCGTCACGCTGGGCGCGCGCCGTTTCCCCACCGACGAACACGGCGCCCGGTGAAAGGTGCGCCGCGCCACCCGATCGTCGAGGACGACGTCGTCATCTACGCCGGCGCCACCATCCTCGGCCGCATCACGGTGGGCGCCGGCTCGACCATCGGCGGCAATGTCTGGCTCACCCAGAGCGTGGCACCGGGCAGCAACGTCACCCAGGCGCAGATGCGCGGCTGCTAGACCGGGCGCCGGCCCGCCCCGCGGCGGTACCGGCCAGCGTCGGCTACACGGCGTGCATCGCATGCAGGCTGGCCAGGATGTCCGCTTTTACGGAGGAGGCCGCCAGCGCCGCGCGCGCACGCGGCCGCGCCAGGCCCACCTCGAACTCCTCGCGCGGCGGGCCCGGTAGCTTATCGAGCAGGACGACGCGGTCGCTCAGTTGCAAGGCTTCGTCGATGTCATGGGTCACCAGCAGCACCGTCAAGCGGCGCTGTTCGGCCACGCGCGCCAGCAAGTCCTGCAGGCGCATGCGCGTGAACGCGTCCACCGCCGAAAACGGTTCGTCCAGCAGCAGCACACGCGGCTCCGGGTAGAGCCCGCGCGCCAGCGCCACCCGCTGTGCCTGGCCGCCCGACAGCTGCTTCGGCAGCGCTTGCGCATAGCCGGCCAGGCCCACTTCGTCGAGCAGCGCCGCCACGCGTGCCGCGTCAAACGCCCCCGGTGCCGCACCGAAGACGATGTTCTCTTCCACCGTCAGCCGGGGAAACAGGCGCGGCTCCCGGAAGATCAGGCCGATCTCGCGCTGCGGCCCGCTGACCTGTCCGCCGCGCAGGCGCACGCCGCCGCGGTAATGGGGATCGAGACCGGCGGCGATCGACAGCAGCGTGCTCTTGCCGCAGCCGCTGGGCCCAACCAGGCTGACGATCTCGCCAGCCTCGAGGAAGAGGCGCAGTCCGCGCAGGATGGTGCGCTCGCCATGGCGCTTTTCGTCGATGGCCACATCCAGCAGGGCGCTCATCGGGCCTCCCGGTAGCCGGTGCGGTAGCCGGCGCGGTAGCCGGTGCGGTAGCCGACGCGGTTGCCAAGGCTGTCGCGCCAGGACAGCAGGCGTGTCTCCAGCGCCCCCATCGCGGTATCGCTGGCCTTGCCCAGCAGGGCAAGCAGGAAGATCGCGGCGAGCATGATGTCGGCGCGGCTCGATTCGCGCCCGTCAGACAGCAGGTAGCCCAGGCCCTGGCTGGCCGCGATCAGTTCGGCGGCGACCATGAACATCCACGCCAGGCTCAGGCCGTTGCGCAGTCCGGTCAGGATCGACGGCAGCGCCGAGGGCAGCAGCACCCGCCTTGCCAGCGCCGCCGGCCGCAGTCCGTAGAGCTGGCCGACCTCGACCAGCTTGCGGTCGACGCCGCGCATGCCCGCCACCACGCCCATGTAGACGGGGAAAAAGGCGCCGATGGCGATCAGGAGCAGCTTGGGCGTCTCGTCGATGCCGAACCAGAGCAGCAGCAGCGGCACCCAGGCCAGCGAGGGAATCGCACGCAGGGCCTGGAAGCTGGGGTCGAGCAGGCGCGCGCCATGGCTGCTCAGCGCCACCGGGGCGCCCAGCAGCAGCGCCAGCGTGGACCCCGCCGCAAAGCCTGCCGCCACGCGCAGGCAGCTGCTGGCCAGGTGCCCGCCCAGGCCATTGTGCGCAAGCCAGGCCAGGGTGCCGGCGATCTCGCTGGGCGCCGGCATCAGGTTGGCCGGCACCAGCCCGCTGCGTACGCCTGCCTCGGCGCCGGCCAGCGCCAGCGCAGGCAGGATCAGTCCTAGCGGCAGGCGCAGGCGCGGCCGCGGCCGGGCCGAGGGCGGCGCCAGTTCGATCGACTGGGGCGCGTCGCGTTTCATGCTCAGGCGCGCGCGATCAGCGATCGAGCGAAACGGGTGTCGATCAGGCTGGAGATCGCGGCGTCCAGGTCGGTACCCGGCTTGACCAATGCCTCGTCGCGCAGGATGGGCGCGGCCAGCTGCAAGGCCTTGATGTGTTCGTTGGACGGCTGCGGGTTGCTGAAGTCGCTGCGCAGCTTCACCTGCAGCAGGGCGACCGGCAGCGACACCTTCGCTTCGTTCGACAGGATCTTGGCCGCCTCGACCGGATTGGCGCGGGTCCAGGCGCGGGCGCGCTCGTAGGCCCCGATCACGCGCGCCGTCTCCTGCGGATAGTTGGCCAGGAATTCCTCGCGCACGTTCAGGAAGCCATAGGTATTGAAGGCCACGTTCCGGTACAGCAGGCGCGCGCCGCCTTCGAGCTCGCTGGCCGCCATGTGCGGATCGAGCCCGGCCCAGGCGTCGACGCGGCCCTGCTCCAGCGCCGTGCGCCCGTCCGCGTGCTGCAGGCTGACGTGCTCGATGTCCTTGCGCCCGAGTCCCACGCTGTGCAGTGCGCGCAGCAGGAAGAGATACGGATCGGTACCCTTGGTGGCCGCGATCTTTTTGCCTTTCAGGTCGGCGAGCGTGCGGATCGGCGAATGCTTCGGCACCACCAGCGCGGTCCACTCCGGGCGCGAATAGATATAGGGCGTGCGGATCGGGTTGCCGTTGGCGCGGGCCAGGAGGGCGGCGAGGCCGGCGCTCGAGCCGAAGTCGATGCTGTTCGCATTCAGGTATTCGAGCGCGCGGTTGCTGCCGGCGCTGAGCACCCATTTGATGCGGGTGCCGTCGGCCTTGAAGGCTTCTTCCAGCCAGCCGAAATGGCGCAGCACCAGGCTGGTGGGCGAATAATAGGCGTAATCGAGGCGCAGTTCTTCCAGCCGGGCCGATGCCGAACGGGCCGACAGCGGCAGGATGGACAGGGCGGCGCCGCTGGCGGCTAGCTGGAGCAGGCTTCTTCTTTTCATGGTGTTCGCTTTCGGTCAGGCTGCGGGACGCAGCGCAATGTCGATCCGGACCTGGCGGCCCGGGTGGTTTTCCTGCAGGCGCGGGCCGGTGCCGAGCAGGCGTTCGCGCAAGGTGGTGGCGCTGTCCGCACCGGCTTCGTCTACCCTGTAGCGGCCGCGCCGCCGCAGTTCCGGCACCACCAGTTCGACGACGTTGCGCATGTCTTCTTTCGCCAGCGCATAGGCCAGGTTGAAGCCGTCGATGCCGGTCTCGTCGAACCATGTCAGCAATTCGTCCGCTACCTGGCGCGGGTCGCCCACGATCACGGGGCCGCGTCCCCCAGGCCGATGAAGCGCGCCGCCTCGCGCACGGTCCAGCGTCGCGACGGATCGGCGACGGAAAGCGATGCCAGCGCCGAGCGGCCGGCCTCGGTGTCGATGTAGTCGATCGTGGCGTCGAGGTCGTAGCGGGAAAAATCGACACCGGTCCAGCCCGAGAGCAGGGTGAGGGACGCGTCGATGTCGATGTGCTCTTCGTATTCGCGCAGGCGTGCGCGTGCTTCCTCTTCGGTGGCGCCCGTGACCACCAGCGCCTGCGCATACACCAGCAGCGCCTGCGGATCGCGCCCGGCGGCGGCGACGACCGCGCGCGCGCTGTCGACATAGCGCTTGACGATGGCGCGGGTGGGCGCGCTGACAAAGGTGGCTTCGGCGTGGCGCGCGGCAAACGCCAGCCCGCGCGGGGAGGCCCCGGCCTGATACAGGAAGGGCGTACGCTGGGGCGACGGCTCGCACAGGTGGATGCCGGGGACGGTGTAATGCACCCCTGCGTGATTGATCGGGTGCACCCGGCTTGGGTCGGTGTAGACGCCGCGCGCACGATCGCGCACCACGGCGTCCTCGTCCCAGCTCTTTTCCCACAGTTTATAGACGACTTCCAGGTATTCGTCGGCCAGGTCGTAGCGGGCGTCGTGGCCAAGCTGCTGCGCCTGGCCCAGGTTGCGCGCGGCGCTGTCGAGGTAGCCGGTGACGATGTTCCAGCCGATCCGCCCCCCGGTCAGATGGTCGAGCGTCGACATGCGGCGGGCGAAAGTGTACGGATGTTCGTAGGTGACGGCGGCAGTGACGCCGATGCCGAGGCGCGTGGTCGCACCCGCGATGACGGGTGCCAGCAGCAGCGGATCGTTCAGCGGGATCTGCACGCCGTGTTTCAGCGCCGCGTCCAGGCTGCCGCCATGGACATCGTAGGCGCCCAGCACGTCGGCGAGGAAGATGGCGTCGAAGCCGCCCGCTTCCAGCAGGCGCGCCAGCTCGGCCCAGTAGCCGGCATCGCGGTAGTCGGCGCCGCGCTTGAAGCCATCAGCGCGGGGATGGCGCCACAGCCCTGGCGACTGGTGGCTGGGCGTGTTCATCTGGAAGGCGTTGAAGCGGACCGGTTTCGAAAGAGTGTGCACCGCTGTCATTTTGCGTTTTTCTCCATCGCCAGCTGGTAGTCGGTCTTGGCGTAGTCCGCGAACAGGCGGTTCGTCACCTCCAGGAACTCACGCGAGCGGTAGGCCGCGGCGATGTCGCGCGCGAAGGGCTTGTCCTTGTCGGCGGTGCGCACCGCCACCAGGTTGGCATAGCTGGGCGAAATCTTCTCGGTGCGCAGCGCGTCGCGCAGTTTCAGGCCCGAGGCCAGGGCGAAGTTGCCGTTCACGAAAGCGTAGTCTGCGTCCTGCAGGGAGCGCGGCAGCTGCGCCGCTTCCAGCGGCAGCAGTTTCACGCCGCGCAGGTTGGCGGCGATGTCCTTCTCGGACGCCCGGATCGGGTCGATGCCGGGACGCAGGCGGATCCAGCCGAGTTGGTCCAGCATCACCAGTGCGCGCGCCTGGTTGGTCGGGTCGTTCGGCAGCGCGACCGTGCTGCCCGCCCTGGCCTCGTCGAGCGAGCGGTGCTTGCGGCTGTAGATGGCGATCGGCGCGGTCGGGATCTTGACCAGTTCCGACAGCGCCAGCTTGTGCTGCTCGGCGAAGCGGGTCAGGTAGACGATGTGCTGGAACACGTTGGCATCGAGCGAGCCTTCGGCCAGCGCGAAGTTCGGCTGGATGTAGTCGTTGAATTCCACCAGCTTGACCTTGTAGCCCTGTTTTTCCAGGATCGGCTTGATGCCGAGGCGGACCTGGTCGGCGTACGGCCCGGCACTGGTGCCGATGACGAGTTCCTTCGGGTCCCTGGCCTGGGCGCCGGCGAGCAGCGACAGGCCGAGCATGGTAGCGAGCAGGGAACGGCGGGCAGAAAACATGAGGGGTCCTTGTGGGTTGGATCAGCGTTTGTCGAGGCGGCGCGCCGCGCGGTTGCCGGCGAACTGGATCAGCTGCACCAGCAGCACCAGCAGGGCGACGGTCAGCACCATGACCTCGGTCTCGAAGCGGTAGTAGCCGTAGCGGATGGCGAGGTCGCCGATGCCGCCGCCGCCCACCACGCCGGCCACGGCCGAATACGACAGGAAGCTGATCGCCAGTACCGTCAGCGACAGCACGGGGGCGGCGCGCGCTTCCGGCAGCAGCACGCGGATGACGATCTGGAATTCGGAGGCGCCCATCGCCTGCGCCGCTTCGATCACGCCGCGCGGCACGTCGCGCAGATTCTGTTCGACGAGGCGCGCGAAATAGAAGATCGCCGCCAGCGACAGCGGCACGGCGGCCGCCAGCGGGCCAATGGAAGTGCCGGCCAGGGTGCGCGTGACCGGCACCAGCGCGACCATCAGGATGATGAAGGGGAAGGAGCGCACCGTGTTGACGATCCAGCCCAGCACCAGCGCGGCGGGGCGATGCGCCAACGCCTGGCCCTGCGATACCGGGAACAGCAGCACCCCAGCGGGCCGCCGACCAGCAGGGAACCGCGCCCAGGCCGATGCCGAGCATCAGCGCGGTTTGCAGGAAAGCGGTCCAGAGTTCGGGCAGGATGGCGATGAGTTGTTCAGGCATGGGCCGCTCCCCAGGCGGCCGCGGCGAAGGCCTCGGTACCGTAATAGGCCAGTTCGCGTCCCAGTGCGGTGCGGCGCGCGACGCTGTGGTCGGCCAGCGCGAACTCCTCGGCAACGAGGCCGTGTTCGATGACGGCGACGCGCCCGCACAGCGTGCCCAGCACCGGCAGCTCGTGACTGACGATGACGACCGTCACGCCCAGCTGGGCGTTGATGGTGCGCAGGGTCTCGAGCAGGGCGCGCGTGGTTTCGGGGTCGAGCGCGGAAGTCGGCTCGTCGCACAGCAGCACGGCCGGATGGCTGGCCAGCGCGCGGGCGATCGCCACGCGCTGCTTCTGCCCGCCGGAGAGCTGCGCCGGATAGGCGGTCGACTTGTCGGCCAGCCCGACCAGTTCGAGCATTCTTCCACGCGCGCTTGCAGGCGCGGGGCGTTCATCGCATCGTGGATGCGCAGCGGGAAGGCGACGTTTTCGAAGACGCTGGCGTTCTGCAGCAGGTTGAACTGCTGGAAGATCATGCCGATGCGCCGGCGCGCCGCCCGCAGCTCGCGCTTGCCCAAGCGCGTGAGTTCCTCGCCGTCGACGCTGACCGTGCCGCGGTCGGGCCGCTCGAGCAAATTCATCATGCGCAGCAGGGTCGACTTGCCCGCGCCGCTGCGCCCGACCAGGCCGAAGATCTCGCCGCTGGCGATGTCCAGGCTCGCATCGCGCACGGCATCGAAACAGCCGCCATCGGGCAGGGCGAAGGATTTGGCGACGCCGTCGAGGCGGATCGCGCTCGCCGCCGCGGGTTTCGGATAGCTGTCCATGGGTCAGGAGTAGGGCGTGGGTTCGGGCAGGCGGCCCTCGAGCGCATAGCGTCCGAGGTCGCGCAATTTGTAGTCGACCGGGTCGTGCAGCGTGTGCACGCGGGCGTTGCGCCAGTAGCGGTCGAAGCCGAAGCGGTTCGAGGTCGAGCGCGCACCGGTCAGCTCGAACATCTCGCTGCCGATGTCGAGCGCGGCGCGGTGCGCCAGCACCTTGGCTGCGGCGACGGAAACTGCCACCTCGCCCCGTTCCTGCGCGCTCAGGGCGGCACCCTGGTCGAAGGCCGCGTCGAGCAGGCGCGCGGCCTCGTCGGCCAGCAGGAGCGCCGGGCGCAGCTTGAGCCAGAACTCGCCATAGCGGTGCTGCACGAACGGGTCGTCGCTGGACTGGCCGACGCTTGATGCAAACCAGGGCCGCGCGTGGTCCAAAGTCCAGGTGCGCGCGGCGCCGAACGCCCCTTCGGCGATGCCGAGATACAGGTTGGTCATGATCAGCTGGGCCACCTGCGAGCGCAGTGTCGACTGGGGTGTTGGTGTCTGCCCGGGCGCCTGCAGGACCAGCGCCGACGGCAGGTAGACGCCGTCGAAGTGGACGTTGCCGCTGTCGGTCTGGCGCTGGCCGAAGGCATCCCAATCCGCCTCGACGCGCACGCCCACCTGGTCGGTCGGCAGCACCCCGATCAGGGCGGCGCCTGCCTCCTCGACCCAGGCCGACACCGTCAGCCAGTCGGAACCCACCGAGCCGGACGAAAAGCTCTTGACGCCGTCGAGCACGAAGCCGCCGGGGATGGCACGGGCCGCGGTGCGCTTGTCGAGCGGGTTCAAGGCATTACCCCAGAACAGGCCCTGCTGCACGGTCGCGCCCAGCAGGTTGCGCTGCTGGACCGCGGTGCCGTACAAGAGGATGCCCGCCAGCTGCAGGTGGTGAAAGCCGAACACGTGGGCCAGGGCGCTGTCGCTGGCCGCCAGCGTGCGCACGGCGGCCAGCACGGTCTGCCAGGACGCGCCCTGGCCGCCGAAGGCGCTCGGGATCGACAAGGTCAGCAGGCCGCTGGCGCGGATCAGGTCGCGTTCGTGCGCGGCATGGCCGCCGGCGCGGTCGCGCTCGGCGGCGGTGAGGGCGAACTGCGCCGCCAGTTCGGCCGCCAGCGCCAACGGGTCTTGCGGGGCGGTGGCGGCCGGCGTAGCGTCCGCGGTGGCCTGCACGGCCGAGGAAAGAGAAGGCATGGGGAAGCATTGTCGAGAAAGTGGCGGCCAGTATTGCACCGCCCAACGGCGTTCGTGAACGAAGAAATCCGGTCTTCGATATGCGCAAAACCTTAAAACGCCGAGCGCATATCGATGTGCGAAACGATTAGTTTTCTTTCAACACGCAGGGCTCTACGCTGTCCTCATCCATATTGATCGGACAACATCATGAGCGTCATCCTGCTGGGCGGAAGCCCCTCGCCGCATTCTTCTTCCTCGCGCCTGCTGCACTACATCGGCGACCGCCTGGCCCTGCACGGCCATCGCATCGCGGCCATCGAAGTACGCGAACTGCCGGCGCAGGCGTTGCTGGCCGCCGACCTTGCCGACGCCGAGATCGCGCGCGCCCTGTCGCTGGTGCGCCAGGCGGAAGCGGTGATCGTGGCCACTCCCGTCTATAAAGCGTCCCACACGGGCCTGTTGAAAGCTTTCCTCGACCTGTTGCCGCAGGACGGACTGGCCGGCAAGCTGGTGCTGCCGCTGGCCACCGGCGGCAGCCAGTCGCACATGCTGGCGCTCGACTATGCGCGCTGCGCCCGGTGCTGGCCTCGCTGGCGGCGCGCTTCATCCTGCCGAGCATTTATGCGACGGCGGACCAGCTGGGGCGCGGCGGCGACGGCAGCCTGGTGCTGGCCGCCCCGATCGCCGTGCGCGTCACCGCGGGCGTCGAGCAGCTCGCCTCCGAACTCCAGGGCGGCGCACCGGCGCCAAGTGCCGCCATCGACCGCGTCCACGCCCACGCCTGAATTCCCATCTATATAGAAGAGAGAACACCACATGCCTCCCGACCATCCTTCGCGGCCCGCGCGCCGCCACGCCCTTGGACCTGCTTGCCGCGGGCATCGCCGCCGGCCTGCACGGCCATGTCCTTGCCCAGTCCGCCCCGCTGTCGGAAGTCCGCATCGGCTACCAGAAATACGGCACCCTGACCCTGCTCAAGGGCCGCGGTACGCTGGAAAAGCGCCTGGCGGCGCGCAAGATCGCCGTCAAGTGGACTGAATTCCCGGCCGGCCCGGTCCTGCTCGAAGGGCTCAACGTCGGCAGCATCGACTTCGGCACGGTAGGGGAGGCGCCGCCGATCTTCGCCCAGGCTGCCGGCGCGCGCCTGGTCTATGTCGGTCACGAACCGGCCTCCCCGGGCAGCGAGGCGATCGTCGTGCCGAAGGGTTCCACACTGCGCACGCTGGCCGACCTGCGCGGCAAGAAAATCGTCCTGAACAAGGGCTCGAACGTGCACTTCCTGCTGGTGCGCGCCCCGGAAAAAGCCGGCATCGCCTACAACGAGATCCAGCCGATCTACCTGCCGCCCGCCGACGCGCGCGCCGCTTTCGAGCGCGGCAGCGTCGATGCGTGGGTGATCTGGGATCCGTTCCTGGCCGCCGCCGAGCAGCAGCTGGGCGCACGCGTACTGGCTGACGGCCGCGGGCTGGTGTCGAACCACCAGTTCTACCTGGCCTCGCGCAGCTTCGCCGAGGCGCACCCGGACGTGAACCGCATCCTGCTCGAGGAAATCGCCAAGGTCGACGAGTGGGGCCGCGCCAATCCGGCCGAGGTGAGCGCAATCCTGACGGCCCAGACGGGCCTCGCGCCGAATGTCGTCGAACTTGCCGCGAAGCGCTATGCCTATGGCGTCAAGCCGATGTCGCCTGAAGTGATCCGCGAGCAGCAACGCATCGCCGACGCCTTCCACGGCCTGAAACTGATTCCGAAACCCATCGCGGTAAAAGACGCCCAGCTGGCGACCCCGCTCTGAAGGAAAGTCCATGTCCACCCCTGACGTTTTCTGGTTCCTCCCTACCCACGGCGACAGCCGCTATCTCGGCACGGCAAAAGGTGCCCGGTCGGTCGACGCCGACTATCTGCGCCAGATCGCGGTCGCGGCCGACACGCTCGGCTACGACGGCGTGCTGCTGCCCACCGGCCGCTCTTGCGAAGATCCCTGGATCGTCGCCTCCTCGCTGATCGGCGCCACCCAGAGGCTGAAATTCCTGGTGGCGATCCGGCCGGGCCTGTCGACGCCGGGCCTGTCGGTGCGCATGGCGTCCACTTTTGACCGCCTGTCGAACGGGCGCCTCCTGATCAACGTCGTCACCGGCGGCGACCCGGGCGAACTGGAAGCCGATGGCTTGGTGGCCGACCACGCCAAGCGCTATGAAATTTCGGATGAGTTCATCCGCATCTGGCGCGCCAGCATGGCCGGGGAAGGTGGCGCGGCCGGCTTCGATTTCGAGGGCAAGCACCTGCAGGTGAAGGGCGCCCGCACCCTGTACCCTCCAGTGCAGAAACCCCATCCGCCGCTGTATTTCGGCGGCTCCTCGGAACCGGCGCACGAGCTGGCGGCCGATCAGATGGACGTGTACCTGACTTGGGGCGAGCCGCCGGCGGCGGTGGCCGAGAAGCTGGCCGATATCCGTGCCCGCGCCGCCAGGCGCGGCCGCACCGTGCGCTTCGGCATCCGCCTGCACGTGATCGTGCGCGAGACCAATGAAGCGGCCTGGCAGGCAGCCGATGAGCTCATCAGTCACCTCGACGACGAGGTCATCGCCAAGGCGCAGGCCGCGTTTGCGAAGATGGATTCGGTCGGCCAGCAACGCATGGCCGCGCTGCATGGCGGGCGCCGCGACAAGCTCGAGGTGTCGCCGAACCTGTGGGCGGGCGTCGGCCTGGTGCGCGGCGGCGCCGGCACCGCCCCGGTGGGCGACCCGGAAACGGTGGCGGCGCGCATGCGCGAGTACGCCGACCTCGGCATCGAGACCTTCATCCTGTCGGGCTATCCGCACCGGAAGAGTCCTACCGCTTCGCCGAACTGGTGTTTCCGTTGCTCGGCAAAGGGAAACAGCAGGGCGAGCAGTCGCTGACCGGTCCCTTCGGCGAGATGATGGCCAGCGACATCGTGCCGAAGAAGGCGGCCTGATGGCGGCGGCCGAGCTGACTGGGGCAGCCGCGGCCGGCACGCGGCAGGCGCCGGCACGGGGAGCGTGGACGCGGCCTGGCCGCGGCGCTGGCCGGCTGGGCATTGCCGGTCGCGCTCGTGCTGGGCTGGCAGCTGGCAGCCCAGCTCGGCTGGCTGTCGAGCCGCATCCTGCCCGCGCCCTGGCAGGTGCTGACGGCCTTCTGGTCGCTGGCCGAGTCGGGAGAATTGTGGACCCACCTGCGCACCAGCCTGTGGCGCGCCACCGTCGGCTTTGGCCTGGGCGGCGGACTGGGGCTGCTGCTGGGCTTGCTCACCGGCAGTTCGCGGCGGGCGGAAACGCTGCTCGACACCACCCTGCAAATGATCCGCAACATCCCGGCGCTGGCGCTGATCCCGCTGGTCATCCTCTGGTTTGGCATCGACGAGACGGCCAAGCTGTTCCTGCTCGCCGTCGGCGTCTTCTTCCCGGTCTACCTGAACACCTTCCACGGCATCCGCTCGGCGGACCAGGGCCTGATCGAGATGGCGCGCAGCTACGGGCTATCCGGCTGGGCGCTGCACCGCGACGTAATCCTGCCGGCGGCGCTGCCTTCGATCCTGGTCGGGATGCGCTTTTCGCTGGGCCTCGTCTGGGTACTGCTGATTGTGGCGGAAACGATTTCGGCGCAATCGGGGATCGGCTACATGACCATGAACGCGCGCGAATTCCTGCAAACCGACGTGGTGCTGGTCGGCATCCTGCTGTACGCCCTGCTGGGCAAGCTGGCCGACCTGGCGGCACGTCTCCTCGAGCGGCACTTTCTGCGCTGGAATCCCGCTTACCTTTGATAGGACCCACGATGCATATCACAACGGAAGAAGCGGCCCGGGTCAGCCTGGCAGCAAGGCAGGGCGCGCGCGGCGCGGCGGTATCGCTGCGCGGCTTGTCGAAACGTTATGGCGGGCGCAGCGTACTGGAAGGGATCGACCTGCGCATCGCGCCTGGCGAATTCGTTGCCGTGGTCGGGCGCAGCGGCTCTGGCAAGAGCACGCTGCTGCGCCTGATCGCCGGCCTCGAGCGTGCCGACGGCGGCGAGCTCGTCGTCGATGCCGGCAGCGACGGCCGGGGCCTGCGCCTGATGTTCCGGGGAAGCGCGGCTGCTGCCCCGGAAGACTGTGCTGGACAATGTCGCGCTCGGGTTGAAGGGCGCCGAGGGCATCCGGAAGGCCAGGGGGGCGCTGGCGACCGTCGGCCTGGCCGAACGTGCCGGCGAGTGGCCCGCGGTGCTGTCGGGCGGGCAACGCCAGCGCGTCGCCCGGCGCGCGCGCTGGTGCATGCGCCGCAACTGCTGCTGCTCGACGAGCCGCTGGGCGCGCTCGACGCTCTCACCCGCATCGAGATGCAGGAATTGATCGCCTCGCTCTGGCGGCAGCAGGGTTTCAGCGCCGTCCTCGTCACGCACGACGTCCAGGAAGCACTGGCGCTGGCCGACCGTGTCCTGGTTGTCGAGGACGGGCGCATCGCGCATGACCTGGCCGTCACGCTCCCCCATCCCCGGGAGCGCGGCAGCAGTGCGTTTGCCGCCCTCGAGCGCGCATTGCTGGACTGCGTGCTCGGTACGGGGTCTTGAAGGCCGGGCGGGTTGCTTTACGGCCGAGTGTTCGCGCAGCCAGCGCAGGCGGCGGGCTGGCGCCGTATCGCTGTATTTACATCTCAAGAGCAATAAAAGTGCCGCAATTCTGTGGCTTTAAAAAAGTCAAGCGTTTTCGCTAGTTCATGCATGAATACAACAGTCAGAAAGTATTAATCCTACAACTTAACAAGATTTTGTCGGACAAATTGATGGCCCATGGCAAAAGTTTCCACGCTTGCGTCGCCGTCTTGTCTTTCTTGACACAGTGAAAGTTGGCCAGAACAGCGAAAAATCCGGGTGAAATCCCCTACATTTAGATACAAATATGCAGCCTGAGTAGAATATTTTCTTCTAGGAAAATTTAATATTTGCCTAATTAAATCAATTATGCAACGTAAGTTACCTATAGGAAATTCGCTATGTGGCCTAGCGCACAATAGATTCTGCGTTTGACATTCAGAAACGGGTCGCATATCGTCATCGGTTCGCGTCGAGCGAGTTTTTGAACTGCAACACAGTCCAACTAGATTCTGGAGATACGCATGGAACCATCCGAACAGAAGCACGAGGAAAAAGTGAAAGCAGTGAGCGTGGACGATGAGTGCTTTTACATCGACCTGCAATGCGGCCTGCGCTTGAGCGGCCCGCGTCTGGTTTCCGTTCCGCTGTCCGAGGCAGAGAACCTGGCGTCGCCCCGCAATGCCGCGCTGCGCCAGGAATGGGAAGCAGCCCCCGCGTTCGAATGCGCGGGAGAGTGAGCTGAACGATTTCCTCCTCGCGGGGTAGCGGCCCCAAGAGGCCGCACCCCGTGCCGCACGATTGCGGACCTTATTAAAATGAACACGGACTGATGGGGTTAGAATGTTCCCATGAAGATTCGTGTCGCAACCTACAATATTCACAAGGGCGTCTCGTCGCTGCGCAGTACCCCGCGGGTGCTGGCGCTGAAAAAAGCGATTTCCGAATTCCACGCCGATATCGTCTTTCTGCAGGAAGTGCAGGGGCGGCATGACCGCCACCAGGAGCGCTACGGCAACCACAAGCGCCCGCACCGGGTGTGGCCCGAAGCCGCCCAATACGAATATTTCGCCGGCGACTCCCACCACGCGGCCTATGGCATGAACGCCGTCTACGACCACGGCCACCACGGCAATGCGCTGCTGAGCAGTTTTCCGATCGAAAACAGCCATAACCACGACGTCTCCGACCACGCCTACGAACAGCGCGGCATCCTGCACTGCGTACTGGAAACCCCGGCGGGCAAGGTGCACTGCTATGTCGTCCACCTGGGCCTGTTCGAAGGCGGACGCGGGCGCCAGGCCGAACAGCTGATCGAGGCCGTCCAGCGATCCTCGCACGGCGAGCCGGTGATCATCGCGGGCGACTTCAACGACTGGCGCAATACCCTCAGCGCGCGCCTGCGCAATGCGCTGGGCGTTGTCGAGGTATTCGACGAACTCGGGCCGAAATCGGCCCTGGGTGACATGGTGCGCAGCTGGGCAGGCCGCCAGCCGCGCCTGGCGCCGGCGCGCACCTTCCCGGCCGCGCTGCCCTGGTTCCGGCTCGACCGCATCTATGTGCGCGGCTTCAAGGTCGACAATGCCCGGGTCATGGCCGGGCCGATGTGGGCCAGGCTGTCCGACCATGCGCCGATCGTGGCCGAACTGCAGCTAACTGAAGCATGCGTAGCGTTACCTACGTAGCGAACAACGACGTCATCCTCCTCGAAACCGGCCGCCAGCTGTTCCCGGCAATGATCGAGGCGATCGACGCGGACCCGTCACGAAATCCTGTTCGAAACCTATATTTTCGCCGAGGACACGGTCGCGCGCGGCATCGAGGCCGCGCTGGTGCGGGCCGCCGCGCGCGGCGTCAAGGTGCGCGTGCTGGTCGACTGGTTCGGCACCGGCGGCCGCGCCTGCCGGCGCCTGGGCGAGGTGTTCGCCGCCGCCGGCGTCCATTACCGCATTTTCAACCGCTGGTTCAGGCGCGGCATCGCGCGCACCCACCGCAAGATCACCGTTGTCGACGGCACGGTCGCCTTTGTCGGCGGCATCAATATCAACGACGACATGCTCTGCGATTACGATCCCGACAAGGCGCTGCCCGCGCCGCGCTGGGATTTCGCGGTACGCGTGACCGGCCCCCGGTGGCGCAGATCCATTTCGAGGCCCAGGCCCAGTGGATGCGCGCCGGCCACCTCGACCTGCGTCACCGCATGGAGCTGTTCCGGGAGACGCGGCGCCAGCCGCCGACCGAGGGCGCGCGGCCGATGCGCGCCGGTTTCGTCGTGCGCGACAACCTGCGCAACCGCCGCACCATCCAGCGCGCCTACCTGCAGGCCATCGGCCAGGCCCGTAAAAGCGTGCTGCTGGCCAATCCCTATTTTGCGCCAGGCCGCAAATTCCGCGACGCCCTGGCCCAGGCGGCCAGCCGCGGTGTCGAGGTGACCCTGCTCATCGGCGTCGGCGAATTCCACCTGCAGGACGCCGTGGCACGGTCCTTCTATCCGAAACTGCTGGCGGCCGGCATCGAGGTCGTGGAATACCGCAAGACCCAGCTGCACGCGAAAATCGCCGTGGTCGACGATGACTGGGCGACGGTCGGATCGAGCAACTGCGACGGCCTGTCGCTGTTCCTGAACCAGGAAGCCAATATCGTCGTGCGCAACGCCTCTTTTGCCCGCGCCGTACGTACCCATATACAGAAAGGTATCGCCGACGGCGTGCCCGTGCTTCCCCAGCAGTTCGAGGGCATGGGATGGGTGCGCCGTGCTGCATATGAAATGGCGTACCTTCTCTATAAACTGACGATGCGCATATTCGCCATCGGCTACGCGTGATGGGTTCGATAAACCTGCTGCGCGTTGATACAAGGGTAAGGCATGGAAGACAATAACGTACGCATCGACAAGTGGCTGTGGGCGGCGCGCTTTTTCAAGACGCGTTCGATGGCGGCCGACGCCGTCGAGCGGGGCAGGGTGCGCATCGGTGGCGAACCGGTGAAGCCAGCCCGCAACGTCAAGGTCAACGACAAGCTGGTGATCGATAACGGTTCCGATCGCTGGGAAGTGATCGTTGCCGCCGTTTCGGACAAGCGCGGCCCGGCACCGGTGGCCCGCGAGCTCTACTTTGAAACCGAAGAGAGCATCGCCAAGCGCGAGAACGACAAGACGGCGCGCCGGCTGTTCCCGGAACCGAGCCTGGACATCAAGGGGCGGCCGACCAAGCGCGACCGGCGGGCGATTTCGCGGGCGGGTGGGTAGGATGGCATCGTAGGGTGGGCACGCTGTGCCCACGCGGAACGTGGTGTCATTGACAGCTCCCTGCATTTTGCTTGCACATCACCTGCGTTAAGCGAGGCCAACACTGCTCAGATTTCCGCGTGGGCACGGAGTGCCCACCCTACACGTAGCCTGGGCACAGGGTGCCCAGGCTACTAGAACCCCACCTCTAAGTTCCCGTTTGACATTCCACGGCCGATAGATAATAGTACGAGCGTTCGGATTTTTCGATTCACGCAGGGGACAGTCATCAACACTTCAGCCAAATTCATGCGCAAGGGCGAGCAGACGCGGGCGGCGATTCTCGACGTCGCGCTGGAACTCGCCAGTCGGAATGGCCTGGAAGGCCTGACCATCGGCCTGCTGGCAGATCGCATGAACATGAGCAAGTCCGGCGTGTTCGCGCACTTCGGTTCGCGCGAAGACCTGCAGATGGAAGTGCTCAAGCTCTACCACCACCGTTTCGAGCAGGAAGTGTTTTTCCCCAGCGTGAAAGAGCCACGCGGTTTGCCGCGCCTGGAATCGATGTTCGCACGCTGGGTCAAGCGGGTATCGGTCGAAATCGCGTCCGGCTGTATCTATATCAGCGGCGCGGTGGAGTACGATGACCGGCCAGGCCCCATCCGCGAAGCGCTGGTGTCGATGGTGCGTGCCTGGCAAGGCGCGCTGCTGCGCTGTGTCCAGCAGACCATCGATTGCGGCGCCTTGCAGCCCGGCACCGATCCCCAGCAGCTGGTGTTCGAAATGTACGGGATGATCCTTGCCCTGCACCACGACGCACGTTTCCTGCGGATCCCTGGCGCCGTCGAGCGCGCCAACCGCGGCTTCGTGCGGCTGATCGAGAATTACCGTAATCCCACTCAAGGCCAACAAGCGGGCTGATGCCCGCTTCAGTCAGTCAAATCATCTTACCTTCGTCAGGAGAAAACCATGGGTCAGTACGTCGCGCCAATCCGGGATATGCAGTTCGTTCTGCACGAGTTCCTCAACGTCACCGAAGAATTCAAGAACTTGCCGGCATACCAGGAAATCGATGCCGACATCATCAACCAGGTCCTGGAAGAAGGTGCGAAGTTCACGCAGGAAGTGCTGTTCCCGCTGAACCACTCGGGCGATCGCGAAGGCTGCCATTTTGACGCGGCCACCAAGACCGTCACCACGCCAAAAGGCTTCAAGGAAGCCTATAAGCAGTATGTCGAAGGCGGCTGGGCGGCATTGGCTTGCGATCCGGAATACGGCGGCCAGGGCCTGCCTGTCTCGCTGAACAATTCGTTCTACGAGATGTTGAACTCGGCCAACCAGGCCTGGACCATGTACCCGGGCCTGTCGCACGGCGCCTACGAGTGCCTGAAGGAACACGGCACCGAAGAGCAGAAGAAGTTCTACCTGCCGAAGCTGGTCTCGGGCGAGTGGACCGGCACCATGTGCCTGACCGAAGCGCACTGCGGTACCGACCTGGGCCTGCTGCGCTCGAAGGCCGAGCCGCAAGCCGACGGCACCTATAAAATCACCGGTTCGAAGATCTTCATCTCGGCCGGCGAACACGATGTGTCGGAAAACATCGTCCACCTGGTGCTGGCACGCCTGCCAGACGCACCGGAAGGCTCGAAGGGCATCTCGCTGTTCCTGGTCCCTAAATTCCTGCCGAACGCGGACGGTTCGATCGGCGAACGCAACCCGATCTTCTGCGGCGCCATCGAAGAAAAGATGGGCATCCACGGCAACTCGACCTGCCAGATGAACCTGGACGGCGCCGTCGGCACCCTGATCGGCCAGCCGCATAAAGGCCTGAACGCGATGTTCGTGTTCATGAACGCCGCCCGCCTGGGCGTGGGCATGCAGTCGCTCGGCCTGACCGAAGTGGCTTACCAGAACGCCCTGGTCTACGCGAAAGACCGCATCCAGATGCGTTCGCTGTCGGGCCCGAAAGCACCGGACAAGCCGGCCGACCCGATCATCGTGCACCCGGACGTGCGCCGCATGCTGCTCACCGCCAAGGCCTATGCCGAAGGCGCCCGCGCGCTGACCTCGTACATCGCGCTGCAGATCGACCGCGAACTGAACCACCCGGACGAAGAAGTGCGCAAGGCCGCCGCCGGCGAAGTCGCGCTGCTGACCCCGATCGTCAAGGCTTTCATTACCGACAACGGCTGGATCGCTACCTCGGAAGCGATGCAGGTCTACGGCGGCCACGGCTACATCAGCGAGTGGGGCATGGAGCAGTACGTGCGTGACGCGCGCATCAACATGATCTACGAAGGCACCAACACCGTGCAGTCGCTCGACCTGCTGGGCCGCAAGATCCTGATGGACAACGGCACCAAACTGCGCGCCTTCGGCGAGAAGATCAAGAACTTCGTCGAAGAGAACGGCCTGGACGAAAACATGTCCGAATTCGTGACGCCGCTTGGCGAACTGGGCGAAAAAGTCACCAAGCTGACCATGGAAATCGGCATGAAGGCCTTCCAGAACCAGGATGAAGTCGGCGCCGCCGCCGTGCCTTACCTGCGCGTGGTCGGTCACCTGGTGTTTTCCTACTTCTTCGCCCAGATGGCGAAGATCGCGCTGGCCAAGAAAGACTCGGGCGACAAGTTCTACGAAGCCAAGCTGCACACGGCGCGCTTCTACTTCGCCCGCCTGTACCCGGAAACCGCCATGCTGATCCGCCAGGCACGTTCGGGCGCGAGCAACCTGCTGGCGCTCGACGCCGACCTGTTCTAAGAACTTCTAGGGATAAAAACCATGACCAATTTCACCGTCAAGAAAGTCGCCGTCCTGGGCGCGGGCGTGATGGGCGCGCAGATCGCTGCGCACTGCATCAACGCCAAGGTGCCTGTCGTCCTGTTCGACCTGCCTGCCAAGGAAGGTAACAAGAACGGTATCGTCCTGAAGGCCATCGAAGGCCTGAAGAAGCTGTCGCCAGCCCCGCTGGGCAACAAGGAAGACGCAGCGCTGATCGAAGTCGCCAACTACGAGGACAACCTCGACGTGCTGCTTGGCTGCGACCTGATCATCGAAGCGATCGCCGAGCGCATGGACTGGAAGCACGACCTGTACAAGAAGGTCGCGCCGCACATTGCGCCGAACGCCATCTTCGCGTCCAACACCTCGGGCCTGTCGATCAACAAGCTGGCCGAGGGTTTCGGCGACGAGCTGAAAGCGCGCTTCTGCGGCGTGCACTTCTTCAACCCGCCGCGCTACATGCACCTGGTCGAACTGATCCCGACCACGTCGACCAATCCGGAAATCCTCGACCAGCTCGAGACCTTCCTGACCTCGGTGCTCGGCAAGGGCGTCGTGCGTGCGAAAGACACGCCGAACTTCATCGCCAACCGCGTCGGCATCTTCGGCATGCTGGCCACCATCCACGAAGCCGAGAAATTCGGTTTGTCGGTGGACGTGGTCGACGACCTGACCGGCGCCAAGCTGGGCCGTGCCAAGTCGGGTACCTTCCGTACCGCCGACGTCGTCGGCCTGGACACGATGGGCCACGTCATCAAGACCATGCAGGACAACCTGCAGGACGACCCGTTCTTCGCCGTCTACAAGACGCCGGACGTGCTGGCCAAGCTGATCGAGAAGGGCGCGCTGGGCCAGAAGGCCGGCGGCGGCTTCTACAAAAAGGTCGGTAAAGAGATCCAGCGCCTCGACTTCGCTACCGGCGAATACGTCGCCGGCGGCGCGAAAGCGGCCGACATCGTCGCCCGCATTCTGAAGGAAAAGGATCCGGTCAAGAAGTTCAAGGCCATGCGCGAATCGACCAACCCGCAGGCACAGTTCCTGTGGGCGATCTTCCGCGACGCCTTCCACTACATCGCGATCCACCTGGACACCATCGCCGACAACGCACGCGACATCGACTTCGCCATGCGCTGGGGCTTCGGCTGGAGCGTGGGCCCCTTCGAGACCTGGCAAGCCGCCGGCTGGACGCAGATCGCCGAATGGGTAAAAGAGGATATCGAAGCCGGCAAGGCGCTGACCAATGCTCCGCTGCCAGCCTGGGTCTTCGAAGGACAAGTCGCCGAGAAGGGCGTGCACACCCCTGAAGGTTCCTATTCCGCCGCCTCGAACAGCTACGTGCCGCGTTCGAACCTGGCCGTCTACGAGCGCCAGGCCTTCCGTGCACCGGTGCTGGGCGCCGGCGTCACGGACGCAAAAACCGCCGGCACCACCGTGTTCGAGGACGACTCGGTGCGCCTGTGGCACAGCGGCGACGATGTGCTGATCATCTCGCTGAAAACCAAGATGCACGTCATCGGTGACGGCGTCATCGAAGGCCTGAAGCGCGGCCTGGCGGAAGCCGAGGCGAACTTCAAGGGCCTGGTGATCTGGAATACCGACGCGACCGAAGGCGGTGCCTTCTCGGCCGGCGCCGACCTGCAATCGGCCATGCCTGCCTTCATGGCCGGCGGCGCGAAAGCGATGGACCCGATCGTCAAGAAGCTGCAGGACACCTTCATGCAGATGAAGTACTCGAACGTGCCGGTCGTTGCGGCTGTTGCCGGCCTGGCGCTGGGCGGTGGCTGCGAGATGGCCCTGCACGCTTCAAAACGTGTCGCTTCGATCGAGTCCTACATTGGTCTCGTCGAAGTCGGTGTCGGCCTGGTGCCGGCCGGCGGCGGCCTGAAGGAAGCGGCAGTGCGCGCCTTCACCGAAGCCAAGGGCAACGACATCCTGCAATTCCTGAAGACCGGTTTCACCAACGCGGCCACCGCGCAGGTGTCGAAGTCGGCACTGGAAGCCAAGGCGATGGGCTACCTGAAGGAAGACGACATCATCGTCTTCAACCCGTACGAACTGCTGCACGTGGCGAAAGTCACCGCGCGCTCGATGTTCGACGCAGGCTACCGCGCACCGATGCAGCGCCCGGTCACCGTCACCGGCCGCTACGGCTGGGCGACGATCCGCGGCCAGCTGGTCAACATGCGTGACGGCGGCTTCATCTCGGCCCACGATTACAAGCTGGGCGACATGATCGCCGAGATCGTGTCGGGCGGCGACATCGACCAGGGCAGCGTCGTGTCCGAGCAGTGGCTGCTGGACATGGAACGCAAGGCTTTCATCGAACTGCTGAACCACCCGAAGACGCAAGAGCGGATCATGGGCATGATGCAGACCGGCAAGCCAGTGCGGAACTAACGCTGAACATACAGGACGACTAACATGAGCAAACAACTTCAAGACGCATACATCGTCGCAGCGACCCGCACCCCGATCGGTAAGGCGCCGCGCGGCATGTTCAAGACCACCCGCCCGGACGACCTGCTGGTTGCCGCGATCCGTGGTGCGATGGCCGCCGTGCCGAACCTGGATCCGGCACTGATCGTCGACGCCATCGTCGGCTGCTCGTTCCCGGAAGCCGAGCAGGGCTTCAACATCGCCCGTAACTCGGTGGTGCTGGCTGGCCTGCCGAATACCGTCGGCGGTGTGACCGTCAACCGCTACTGCGCTTCGGGCATCACGGCCCTGGCCATGGCGGCGGACCGCATCCGCGTCGGCGAAGCCGACGTGATGATCGCCGGCGGCGTCGAATCGATGTCGATGGTGCCGATGATGGGCCACCACCCGTCGATCAACATGGACACGTTCAGGGACGAGAACGTGGGCCTGGCCTACGGCATGGGCCTGACCGCGGAAAAGGTCGCCCAGCAGTGGAAAGTGTCGCGCGAAGACCAGGATGCCTTTGGCCTGGAATCGCACCGCCGCGCCATCGCTGCCCAGCAGGCAGGCTACTTCAAGGACGAGATCACCCCGGTCGAGATCATCACCCGCACGCCGAACCTGGCCACCGGTGAAGTATCGGTCAAGCGCCGCACCGTCGACATGGACGAAGGCCCGCGCGCCGACGCCAGCCCGGAAGGCATGGCCAAGCTGAAACCGGTCTTCGCCGCCAAGGGTACCGTCACCGCTGCGACCTCGTCGCAGATGTCGGACGGCGCCGGCGCCCTGATCGTCGTCAGCGAAAAGATCCTGCGCGAGCACAACCTGACCCCGCTGGCCAAGTTCTCCTCGTTCGCCGTGCGCGGCGTGCCGCCGGAAATCATGGGCATCGGCCCGAAAGAGGCGATTCCTGCCGCCTTGCGCGCCGCCGGCATCACCCAGGACCAGCTGGACTGGATCGAGCTGAACGAAGCGTTTGCAGCACAGGCGCTGGCCGTCATTCGTGACCTCGGCCTGGACACCAGCAAGGTCAACCCGATGGGCGGCGCGATCGCTCTCGGCCACCCGCTGGGCGCCACCGGTGCGATCCGCGCCGCGACCGTCGTGCACGCACTGCGCCGCAACAGCCTGAAGTACGGCATGGTGACGATGTGCGTCGGCGCCGGCATGGGCGCGGCTGGTATCATCGAGCGCGTTTAATTTTCGGCCGTGGCCGTGGCCGTGTCAGCGTGTTGCGTTGATGCGGCTTGTAATCCGCGTGGGCATGAATGCCCGCCCTACCGAACCGTAGGGTGGGCACTCCGTGCCCACGCTGTCTTTCGTGCTTCCGAAAACCACCAATGATTCGCCACTGGGGACACAAGAAATGAGCATCCAAACCACCAAAACCGACGGCATCCTGAGCATCGAATTCGACCGCCTCGAGCGCAAGAACGCCATCACCGGCGCCATGTACACCACCATGGCCGAGGCCCTGCTGGACGCGGAACAGGACCCGCAAGTGCGCGCCGTCCTGATCACCGGCAAACCGGAAATCTTCACCGCCGGTAACGACCTCGATGACTTCCTGAATAATGTGGGCGCAGGCGCCATGACCGAAGACCGCCCGGTGTTCCAGTTCATGAAGGCCCTCGAAGGCTGCACCAAGCCCGTGGTAGCGGCAGTCGCCGGCGCGGCCGTCGGCATCGGCACCACGATGCTGATGCACTGCGACCTGGTCTATGCGGCCGACAACGCCAAATTCTCGATGCCTTTCACCCAGCTCGGCCTGTGCCCGGAATTCGCGTCCTCGCTGCTGGTGGCACAAGCTGCCGGCTACACCCGTGCGGCCGAAAAGCTGATGCTGGGCGAAGCCTTCGGCGCCCAGGAAGCGCTTGAAATGGGTATCGTCGCCCGCGTGCTGCCGGCCGCCGAACTGGTCGCCTTCGCCCGCGCCCAAGCCGCCAAGCTCGTCGCCCTGCCGGCCGCCTCGATCCGCGCCACCAAGGCCCTGATGCGCCGCCCACGCGCCGCCATCGTCGCCGATACCATCGGCGTCGAAAACAAGCAGTTCAGCGCGATGCTGGTCGGCCCGGAAGCGAAGGAAGCGTTTACCGCCTTCTTCCAGAAGCGCAAACCGGACTTTTCGAAGTTCGACTGATGTGAACGAAGCGTACTGCCCGCAGATGGGCAGTGCGCTCCGGTGCGACTCCGCTTCCTTGCCTTTCCTCGCTTGCCGAGGCCTCTACTCGGCGCCGAGTGCGATCCTTCCCTCACCCAGCACCACGCTGCCCTCGACGCCGGCCGTTGCCACCTGCGCCGTGCCGGCTTTCGCCCCCCGCGCTTGCGCCATTGTCGTAGTCGACCACCTCGCGCTGTGTCCCCGGCTCGCTATGCGCGATGCGCACGTGGATCCGGTCCTTGCCGCCCGTTTTTGCACCGGCCGTCGCCGTGAGCGTGAAGCGGTAGCCTACCTTGCCGTTGACGCTGCCCTGGCCTGCGTACTGGACGCGCGTGCCATCGTTCGTCACCGACTCGACCTGGCTGCTGCGCAGCGCCATGCCGGCGACGTTCACTTCGACCGCGGCCTTGCGCGCGCCGGGTCCCTCGGACAGGAAGGCGAAGTTGCCGATCGACGGCTTGCGCACGCCCGGCGTGACCGTGGCGGCAGGCGCGGCGAACGCACCTTCGCCGGCGATGGCGGCGCCGGTGCCGCTGACGATGACCTTGCGTTCCACGCTACTGCTCTTGCCGCTGCTATCCGTGAGGGTCAGGCGCGCGGTGTAGATGCCGGCGGCGCGGTAGGCGTGCTGGCCGCTGACGCTGCCGGTGCCACCCCGTTCGCTGACGGTGCCGACCGTCTTGCTGCCGTCGCCCCAGGACCAGACGGCCTTGTGCGTGTCGCGCAGGTCGACGTCCGTGAAGCCGGCCGAGAACGAGAGCAGGGCATTCGCGCGCGCCGAATCCGTGTATTTGACGGGGCCTGCCACCGGCGCCAGTGCATGGCAGGTGTTCGGTACCAGCAGCACCAGGGTACCGGCATTGGTGGCGGCGACGATGGTCCCGTTGTCGTTGATGGCCATGCCGCTAAACAGCGTCAGCTCGGGCGGCGCACCCACGACGCGGGAGGTGAGGTCGACGAAGCCGCCGCTGCGCGTCCACAGGTAGCCGCGGCCGTTCAGGCTGCCGACCACCTGGCCGCGGTTGTTGACGTCTGCCACGTCCGACGAATCCACGGCGGGCGTCCCGACCAAGAGCAAGCCGCTGTCACGGCTCCAGATAAAGCCGTTCCTGTCGACCGGGGAAGAATACAGTTGCCCGATCACGAGTCCCTTTTCGTTGATCTGATCCGCCCAGGACAGGTAGGAAGGCTCGGTGCCCAGGCCCTGCAAGCCGCCTGCCCGTGTCCAGAAGAAGGCCTGGTCGCTCAGCCGCGCGTCGAACGCGGCGCCGCCAACGATCTGGCCGGCGCTATTGATGTCGTACCCGATCGAGGCGATGCTGGGGAAGCTGTTGAGGGGGATCACGCCGCCGCCGGCCGGCCATTTGACGGCCAGGGTCAGGAGCGGCCCCGCGGCTTCGTCGGAAAAGCCAGTAGCAGTCCCGGCATCGTTGATCGCGAGGGCAGACGAGCTCGCCGTGGGGCCGAGCGAGCCGAGATCGACCATCCCGGTGTGGGGGCTCCAGCGGAAAGCGTGGAAAATCGGCGACGCGCCGGAGAAACGCGCCGCACCGACGACCTGGCCCTTTTCGTTGATGCCGTTTGCGCTCGAATACCCGGCTCCAGGCCTGTTGAGGTCGACCAGGCCGCTGTGCCTGCTCCAGCGGAAAGCGTGATACAGCCCTTCGGTGGCCGTCGATGCCGTCCCGGCAACCTGCCCCTGCTCGTTGAGTGCGCTGGCGAAGGAGTCCGGTCCTCCGAAGGTACCCAGGTCGCGCACGATTGCTCCGTCATAGAACCGCGCGCGCGGATTGTCACCGACGAACTCGGTGAACGCCACCTGGCCCCTGTTGTTGATGCCAGCAGGGAAACTGTTGGGCGCTAGCGGGACGACACGGTAGGTCGCCGGCGCCGAGGCGGGAGCGGCAGCGATGGCGCTGCCCAGTCCCATCGTGGCGCAGGCCGTGGCGACGAGGGAAGCGAGCCGCCAGCGCTGCGGACCGCGCGCCGGACCGTTTGCAGTTCTCATTTGCATTTGTTCCTCCTGGTTCAGAATCGTGCGCCTGATCAAGATGCCACGCGGGAATGGGTGGTAGATGGGCGACTGCCTATAGCTTAGGCAGCGCTGTCGAGATAGGTGCTAATGCAGGTCAAAGGATGTGCAGGCTGGCGCAATGCGTGGCCAATGCGCTGGAGAGCAGAAAATCTGGTGCCGGTATGTTTCCCGACCGCCGGCGCCGGTAGGGCAGCAGGGCTGCCATGTTCGTTTGAACAGCGACATCGTGCCTGTCGAATGTGACCGGCGTTTGACTACCGCATGAGAATGGGCGACGAGCGCCGTGCCCTGTCGCCCTCCGTGATGCCCGCAATGGGCCGGCGCTTGACAACCAGTCATCGCCTTGCCGGTCATGCTGGAAATTGCAGCAATCTTCGCACTGTCGAGCGTCGTATTTTTGCCAGCGAAGGCATGCGCACAGTATCTTTTGTGGCTTTGCGGAAACAATTTAAGTTCGAGGAAGCCGGCGGGGCACTATACTGGCAGCGTGGAACACCGCGGGCACGACCGTGCCCGGCGCTGCCCCGTTTCTGGAGATTGCCCTTTTGATGCTCATCGGACGCTATGATCCGTCGCTCGTGCTGGTGTCGGTGCTGGTGGCGGTGTTCGCCTCTTTCACTGCGCTCAGCGTGGCCGGCCGCGTCAAGCAGTCGCGTGGTTACGGCAGCCTGGCCTGGACGGCGGGCGGCGCCATTGCGATGGGCAGCGGCATCTGGGCCATGCACTTCATCGGCATGCTGGCCTTCAGCCTGCCCATCACGCTCGGCTACGACCTGTGGCTGACGCTGCTGTCGCTGCTGTTGCCGATCGTCGTGTGCGGCATGGCGCTGTGGCAGCTGCGCGAGCCGGAACTGGCGCGCAGCCAACTCGCGTCGAGCTCGATCCTGATGGGCATCGGCATCAATGCGATGCATTACACCGGCATGGCGGCGATGCGCATGGAACCGGGCATCGTCTACGATCCCTGGCTGTTCGCGCTGTCGGTGGCGATTGCCATCGCCTCCTCGTTCGGTGCCCTGTGGATCGCCTTCCGCCTGCGCCAGGGCGCGGTGGGTGCCGGCTCGGTCCAGGCCGCGGCCGCGGTCGTGATGGGTTTCGCCATCGCCGGCATGCACTACACGGGCATGGCGGCTGCCGGCTTCCCGGCGGGCAGCGTCTGTTCGGCGGCGACCGGCTGGATCAGCCAGCACAACCTGGCCCTGATCGTCACCGTCGTCATCGTCGGCATGCTGCTCGTCGCCTTGCTGGTGTCGGTCTACGATGCGCGCCTGGAAGCCCGCGCCGCCAGCCTGTACGCGTCGATGCAGATCGCCGAGCAGCGCAAGCACCTGTATTTGCACGAACTGGAAGCACGGGTCGAGGCCGAGCGCCTGAACCAGCTGAAGGATGAATTCCTCTCCACCGTGTCGCACGAGCTGCGCACCCCCCTGAACGCCATCCTCGGCTGGTCGCAACTGCTGTCCCAGAAAGGGCCCGTCAGCGACGTCATGCTGCGCAAGGGACTCGAGACGATCGAGCGCAACGCGCGCGCCCAGGTGCAGCTGATCGACGACCTGCTCGACATGAGCCGCATCCTCTCGGGCAAGGTCAGGCTCGACCTGCAGCCGGCCTGGCCGGCCGAGATTGTCGGCGCCGTGGTCGAGTCGCTGCGGCCGACGGCGCTGGCCAAGCGCATCCGCCTCGAAGCCGAACTCGATGCCGCGGCCGGCCCGGTGCTGGCCGACGGCGGCCGCCTGCAGCAGGTGATGTGGAACCTGGTATCGAATGCCGTCAAGTTCACCCAGACCGGTGGCGAAGTGCGGGTGTCGATGCGGCGCGAAGGCGAGCAGCTGGCGATTGCCATCGTCGACAACGGCGCCGGCATCAAGGCCGATTTCCTGGCGCACGTGTTCGACCGCTTCCGCCAGGCCGATACCTCGACCACGCGCCAGCATGGCGGCCTGGGACTGGGCCTGTCGATCGTGCGCCAGCTGGTCGAGCTGCATGGCGGCACGGTCGGTGTCGAGAGCGCGGGCGAAGGGCAGGGCGCCACCTTCACCGTCCGCATCCCGCTGCAGCCGGCGCTGCCGCCCCGGGATGTGGCATCCGATACGCCGCGGGGCGACGACGGTGTCACCCCCGTCCGGGCGCAGGCCGACCTGGCCGGCCTCACCATCCTGGCGCTGGACGACGAACCCGATTCGCTCGAGGTGGTGCAGGAGATCCTGTCCGCCACCGGTGCCCGCGTGATCGCCGCGCGCAATCCGCTCGAGGCCCTGCGCGTGCTCGAGGAAGAACGTCCGCAGCTCCTGATCAGCGATATCGGCATGCCGGGACTCGACGGTTTCGAGCTCATCCGCCGCGTGCGCGCGCTGGCCGACCCGAAGCTGGCGGCGATGCCGGCACTGGCGCTGTCCGCCTTCGCGCGCAAGGAAGACCGCCAGCGCGCGGTCGAGTGCGGCTTCACCGATTACCTGGTCAAGCCGGTCACGCCGGCCCTGCTGGTGGACGCCGCTGCGGCCTTGCTGGACGACGCCGCGCGCCGCCGCACCGCCGGCCAGGGCGCCTGAGTCCAATCTTTCGGCAGCTTTGCCCGTGGGCGCCGCGCCTGTCCGGCGGTGCTCGCCTTCCTCTTCCCTACCTGCAAGAAAAGAAGCGATAATCCCGCTTCTGTCCGCTGACATCACAGGAGTAGCCAGTGCAAGACCACGACCATCACGACGAGGCCGATCAGCCCGCCAGCCCAAGCCGCCGCCGCATCTTCCAGGCAGCGGCCGCCGTCGGCATCGGCGCCGGCCTGCCGGGTGCCGCCGAAGCCGCGACCAGGCGCCCCGCGAAACCGGCTGCCTCGCTCGACGCCAAGCTCAAGGCGCATGTCAAGAACGTGGTCGTGATCTTCCTGGAGAACCGCAGCTTCAACAACCTGTTTGCCGGCTTCCCGGGACTGGCCGAGCCCATGCCTGCTACTGCACCGCAGAAGGACCGCGACGGCTCGACCCTGGCCGAGTTGCCGAAGATCTGGGGCGGCATGGTGCCGGGACGCCAGGACATCGGCGGCAAGGAATACCAGATCGGCGAGGACAAGATCGTCCACCTGCCGAACGGGCCCTGGAAGCTGGTCGATACCGAAGGCAAGCCGCTGCCGGAAGGCCTCGTCACACGCGACCTGGTGCACAATTTTTATCACAACCAGATGCAGATCAACGGCGGCAGGAACGACGGCTTCGTCGCCTGGGGCGACTCCGGCGCGCTGGTGATGGGTTATTACGGCGAGACGGCGAAAAACCTCGGCCTGTGGCAGATCGCGCGCGAGTACACGCTGTGCGACAACTTCTTCATGGGCGCCTTTGGCGGCTCTTACCTGAACCACCAGTTCCTGATCAGCGGACGCACGCCGGAATTCTTCAACGCCGCCGAGACGCCGGCGAAGAAGAAGATCACGGTGCTGGCCGACGGCCCGCTCGGCCACCGGCTGGCCGTGGCGCCCGAGTCGCCCAAGTCGGCCTTGGCGGGCAAGCCGAAGTTCGTCAACGCCGGCACCATCACGCCGGACGGCTACGCGGTCAACACGATGGCGCCGCCTTACCAGCCGAGCTGGGTGCGCCCGGCCCCGGGGGCGACGCCAACGCGGCCGATCCGAACGACCCCTCGGTGCTGCCGCCACAAAGCTACGACACCATCGGCGACCTGCTCGCGCGCGGGCGTGAGCTGGGCCTGGGCCTGGTATGGCGGCGCCTGGCAAGCGGCGCTCGACGGCCGCGGCGCCGGCCAGCGGCCGAATTTCCAGCACCATCACCAGCCCTTTAATTACTTCAGGCAGTTCGCACCGGGCACCCGCGCGCGCGAAGAACACCTGCTTGACGGCGGGCTGGGCGACAGCCCGATCTCGAACCGCTTCATCGCCGATGCGGTGGCTGGCAAGCTGCCGGCGGTGAGCTTCTACAAACCGCAAGGCAACCTGAACCTGCACGCCGGCTATTCGGACATCGAGTCGGGCGACGCCCACGTGGCGAACGTCATCGAGCACCTGAAAAAATCGCCGCAGTGGAAGGACATGGTGGTGCTGGTGACCTTTGACGAGAACGGCGGCTGGTGGGACCACGTCGCGCCGCCCCAGGGCGACCGCTGGGGACCGGGCTCGCGCATCCCGGCCATCGTGGTGTCGCCGCATGCGAAGAAGGGCGCCGTCGACCACAACTTCTACGACACGACCTCGGTCCTGCGCTTCATCACGCGCCTGCACGGCCTGCCGCTGCTGGAAGGCCTGGCCGCGCGCGATGCCGCATTCGCCAAGCGCGGTGCGCGCGGGCCTGGCGACCTGACGGCGACGCTCAGCTTCCGCTAGCGCCTGCACCGCTCGCTGCACCCACGAAGCCGGCCATGCGCCGGCTTTTTCATATGCTTATGCGATTTTCTATTGCCAAAAGGCTACCGCGCGCTGGGTTCCGGAACGCGGCGGTACACTGATTTTCGGCTCGAGAATGCGCGCACCGTGACGCAGGCAGCGTCGGGGCGTCGCGCGGAGATGCCGATGCCAATGTAAGTGGAGCGGCACAGCGAGGACGTGATGCCGGCTCCATCCCCAACCCCCAGGAGAGCATCATGCAAAAAAACAAAGCATTGAAAGGACTGCTCGCCGTATCGGCAGTAGCAGCCATGTTGAGCGCCTTCGGCGTCCAGGCACAAACGGCCACCAGCTCCACCCAGAGCGCAGCCGACCTGCAGAAGCAGAGCGACCAGGGCAAACCTAACCTGACGGGCAAGGCCGCCCGCGACGGCACCGTCGGCAACACCAACAGCCAGGGCATGGAAGACCGCAGCGGCCAGGTCGGCTCGAGCACGGCCGGTTCCACCACCGCTGCCGGCACCCACGGCGCCAGCGGGCCACCAGAGCGGCACCGCCGGTACCGCCGGCATGAGCGGCAGCACCGGCGCAGGCGCGGCCGGCATGTCGACCCAGACCTCGGGCCAGTCGGGTGCGGCTGGCGCCACCGCCGCCGGCGGCGCGACGATGAGCAAGGCCGACAGCAAGGGCATCATGGACATGGCGATGGTGAACATGGCCGAGATCGAAATGGGCAAGCTGGCCCAGAGCAAGAGCCAGAGCGCCGAGGTGAAAACCTATGCCCAGCAGATGATCGACGACCACACCAAGGGCCTGCAGGAAGTGCAGACCGTCGCCCAGGCCAAGGGCATCACCCTGCCGACCGAGCTCGACGCCAAGCACAAGGCCATGTCGGCCAAGCTGGCCAAGCTCAGCGGTGACGCCTTCGATCGCGAGTACATGAAGGTCGGCGGCGTGGCATCGCACAAGGAAGCGCATGCCCTGCTGAAGAAAAACGAGAAGTCCGCCAAGGATGCCGACGTCAAGGGCCTGGCCACCAAGATGATGCCGACTGTCGAGCAGCATCTGAAGGCTGCCCAGCAGATGCCGGCAGCGAAGTCCGGCACCACCTCGGGCAAGTAAGCAGGTAGTCAGGTGCACGCCGGGCCCTCGGGCCTGGCCGAACAGGCGTACGCAGGCAGCAGCTTGCGTACGCCTTTTTCGTTTTCCGGTTTGGCGGCGCGCAGGTTTTTCCCATGTTCAACTCGGTCCCGCGCTATGATGGCTTGTCCATACGGCCATCTTGCCTGTGCGGATGATTTTCCTTGACCAGGAGCTCGCCATGACCGCCGGCCGTACCCCCGATCCGAACACGCCCCCGTTGCCCCACCTCGAGATTCCCGTTCCCTGCACGGAGTCGTGGGACGCCATGGAGGGCGACGAACGGGTGCGGCACTGCGGGCTGTGCAGGAAGAACGTGTACAACCTGTCCGCGCTGCCGCAGGCGGAAGCGGCCGCGCTGCTGGCCGGGGATGTCGACGGCCAGCTGTGCGTGCGTTTCTACCGCCGCAGCGACGGCAGCGTGATGACGAGCGATTGCAGCACGAGCCCGCGCGTCCGGCTGCACCGCGCCATGCGTACGCTGCCACGAACGGCGGCGGGCGCTGCGGGCGTGGCCGCGGCGGCGGCGGTTGCGGTGGCCGTCGCGCATGTGGCGCCCTTGCCGCCGGGCCGCGCCAGGCCCCATCCCTCCGTGGTGGAAGTCTCGCTCGTGCCCGAAATGATGCCGCCTGTATTGATGGGGTGTACCTGCCCATCTCGGAGCCAGCGACGAAGGCGCGTTCGGCCCGCAAGGGCAAGCGGCACGCGGACACGCAGGCACGCAGGGCCACCGACGGCGATCCGGTGCGCGTCGAGTAAGCGTGCCGATAAAGGAGGAGCCGGGCTGGCGGCTGACGATGTGACGCCGCTGCGCAGGTATACTTGACCCATGACGACGCCACGCTGCCGCTGGGCCAACCCGGCCAATCCCCGCTACCTCGACTACCACGACCATGAGTGGGGCGTGCCCTGCCACGACGAGTTGCGCCTGTTCGAGATGCTCAACCTTGAAGGGGCACAGGCCGGCCTGTCCTGGGAAACCATCCTCAACAAGCGCGAGAGCTACCGTGCCGCCTTCGATGGCTGGGACGCGGAAAAGATCGCCCGCTACGACGAGGCCAAGGTGGCGCAATTGCTGGCCAATCCCGGCATCGTGCGCAACCGCCTGAAGGTGGCTGCCGCCATCGGCAATGCGCGTGCCTATCTGGCGCTGCGCGACGAGGGCCGCACGCTCGACGACTTCCTGTGGGCCTACGTCGACGGCAAGCCGCTGGTCGGTCACTGGCCTGATGGCCTGCGGCCGGCAAAAACGGCGCTGTCGGACCGCTTGTCCAAGGATTTGAGCAAACGCGGCTTCAAGTTCGTCGGCTCGACCATCGTGTATGCCTACATGCAGGGCATCGGCATGGTCGACGACCACGATCCCGGCTGTTTCCGCCATCAGGGAGCGGCGTGAACCCGGCAGACTGCTGGCAGGGACGCGAACGCTATACCGTGTTCGACACGCGCCACGAGCCGGGTGCGGTGGCAGCCTTGATTGCCGCCTGGCGCGCCGATCCGGCACGGCCGGCACGCCTGCACATCGTCGCCCTCGCTACCGGGCTGCTGCCGGGTTTCCACCGCATCCCGCAGGTCGATGCGGCCGTCACCTTCGATCTGGTGTGCGCACCGCTCGAGGAGGCGCTGGCCCAGCTGTCGGCCCGCATCGATTACGTCCAGCTGCGTGACGTGCGCGGGCAGGGCGGCGCCTTCGCGCGCGGCCTGGCGCGCCTGGTGGCGGCCGATGCCCGTTTGTCGGCCGAGGGGCTGGACGCGGAGCAGCGCGCGGCGCTGGCGGCGCAGGGTTTCGTGTTCGAGGGCGGCAGCGGGACAGAAGCCCGCGCGCGCTTCGCCAGCCGCAAGCCGCGCCTGCCGCTGGACCCCGTGCCGGCGCGCCACGCCATCGTCATCGGCGCCGGGCTGGCCGGCTGCGCGGCGGCGCACAAGCTGTGCGCACGCGGCTGGCAGGTGACGCTGGTCGAGCGCCATGCGGGGCCGGCCCGGGGCGCCTCGGGCAACCTCGCAGGCATCTTCATGCCGATCTTGTCGAAGGACGACAATATCCCGACGCGGCTCACGCGCGCCGCCTACCTGTACGCGCTGCGCTACTGGGAGACAATCGGCGGCATCGGCCGCGCGATCGAAGGCGCCGCCTGCGGCGTGCTGCAGCTGGCGCGCGACGGCGACCACGCCGAGGCTTCGCGCGCGATCGCCGCCGATGGCACGCTGCCGCCGGAGTTTGCCGAATGGCTGGAAGCGCCGCAGGCCGGGGCGCTGCTGGGCCTGCCCGCGCCGCTGGGCGCCTGGCTGTTTCGCCAGGGCGGCTGGGCCCGTCCCGGCAGCGTGTGCGAGGCCATGCTGGACGCCTGCGGTACGCGGCTGACGCGCCGCTTCGGTGTCGGCGAGGTCAGCCTGGCGCGCGATGGCGAGGCCTGGACCGTTCGTGGCGCCGGCGGCGACATCGTCGCCAGCGCCGCGACGGTGGTGCTGGCCGGCGGGGCGGAGTCCGTGCGCCTGGCGCAGGCGCAATCCCTGCCGCTGGCCGCGCTGAGGGGCCAGGTCACCCACCTCGACGCCGCCACGCTGCCACGCCTGCCCTTCGTTCTCTGCCGCGAAGCCTACCTGACCCCTGCCGCCGGCGGCATCGCCTGCGCCGGCGCCACCTATGACAGCGACGCCGACCCCGACTTGCGCGCAACCAGCCAGCAGGAGAATGTGGCGCGCCTGCGCGTGCTGGTATCCGATCCCGATGTGGCGGCGGACGCGCCACTGGCAGGCCGGGTCGGCTTTCGCAGCGTTGCCCCCGACCGCCTGCCGCTGGTCGGCGCGCTGCCCGATGTCGCGGCCCGGGGCGGCACCGAACGCCTGCGCGACGTGCCGCGCCATCCCGGCTTTGTACGGTCTGCTCGGCTACGCCTCGCGCGGGCTGATCTGGGCGCCGCTGTGCGCGGAATTGCTGGCGGCGCGCCTCGAGAACGAACCGCTGCCGCTGGAGGCCGCGCTGGTCGATGCGCTCGACCCGGCCCGTTTCGTGTTGCGTGCGCGCCGCAATCGGCGCGGGCCGGCTGCCCAAATGGGGAGTGGCGCCCTCGAATAAGCGAAGATGCGCTGGCGCAAGGCGCACCCCGGCCTCTATCTGCGTATAATTGGCGTACGGCAACTTTTTTTGCGCCAGTGGAGGGCGCCGTCGCATGGACGACACGCCTCATCCCCTGGACTGGGCCGGCAAGCACTACCGGTGGCCGACGATGTCGCCGGCGTGCGCCAGCTGCTGCGCGAGGCCCTGCGCAGCCTGGGCGCGAAGAACATCGACCAGGCCGCCAGCGGCGGCGAAGCCATCGCCCTGCTGGCCAGGACCCGCTACGACGTCGTGCTGTGCGACTTCAACCTGGGCGAAGGCAAGAATGGCCAGCAGGTGCTCGAAGAAGCGCGCGTGCGCAACCTGCTGCTGCCGTCCTCCGTGTGGATGATGGTCTCGGCCGAGAAGAGCGTCGAGTCGGTAATGGGCGCGGCCGAGCACCAGCCGGACGCCTACCTGGTCAAACCGATCACCGAGGGCGTGCTGCTCACGCGCCTGAACCGCGCCTGGCAGCGCAAGCAGATCTTCCGCCCGATCGACCAGGCCTGCGCCGAGAAGGATTACCTGCGCGCGGCGCGTCTGTGCCAGGAGCAGATCGACGGGCAGGACGGCGGTCACCGCGTGCACGAGATCGACCTGCTGCGCATGCAGGCGCGCCTGATGGAAAAGAGCGGCGAGCCGGAACGCGCGCGCGCGTGCTACGAACGCGTGCTGGCCCAGCGTGAATATCAATGGGCGCGCGTCGGCCTGGCGAAGATCCGCATGGCCAATGGCGACCTGGAAGCGGCGCGCCAGATGTTCCAGGGCGTGATCGCGGAGAACCGCTACTACATCGATGCCTACGACCAGCTGGCGCAGGTCTACGCCGCCATGGGCAAGCTGGAAGAGGCCTGCGCCATCCTCGAACGGGCGGCGAAACTGTCGCCAAACTCGGTGCCGCGTCAGCGCAAGCTGGGCACACTCGGTCTCAAACTCGGCAATGTCGCGCTGGCAGAGAGGGCCTTCCGCAAATGCATCGCCATCGGCGCCTGGTCGGTGCTCCGCTCGCCCGACGCCTATCTTGGCCTGGCGCGCGTATGCGGGCTGAAGAACGATCCGAAGGAAGCGGTCGTGCTGCTACAGGGTGCGCTGCGCGAGTTCGGAGAAGCCCATCCGGACCTGGCCCTGCGCGCCAAGATCACCGAGGGGCTGGTCTATCACGAAAGCGGCGACTACCGCCACGCGCGCAAGGCCGGCGACGAACTCGAAGCGCTGCTGGCCTCGAGCGAGGAGCGGCCCGACGTGCCGACCTGCCTGGAGATGGCGACCCTGCTGTTCGCGGTCGGCGTCAAGGACGCGCCGGTCGAGCTGCTGTGCTACCTCACCCGCAACAACCACGACAACGCCAGCTTGCTGGAAGAGGTGCAGGCCATCTTCGAGCAAGCGCGCATGGGCGACGAGGGTGGTGAACTGATCCGGGAAGCGAAGAAGGAAGCGGCGGACCTGATGAACGGCGGCGTGCTGCTCTGGAAAACGGGCAAGCTCGGTGAAGCCGTCGCGTGGATGCGCAAGGCCCGCGCGCGCCTGCCGAACAACCAGCGCATCCTGTTCAACGCCGCCCAGGTGCTGGTATCGCAGCTGCGCGAGCAGGGCTTTGACGCCGCGCTGGCGGACGAAGCGCATGCGGTGCTGATGCACGTCGACCGCTTGCAGCCGGGGCAGCCGCGTTTTGCGCAATTGATGGAGCAGCTGGCGGCGCTGGCGCCGCGGCCTGAGGCGCTTGAGGTCGACACAACGGCGTAGGGTGGACGGCTGCACCTCGTCGGACCCGCATGGTCGCGACGGTAGCGCCGTCCACGCGTTCAACGCACGCCTGATTCGTTCGCGCCTGTTCGCCGGATGCCTGGACGCGAGTGCCGACGCCTTGCCGCTGCGGGTCGAAAGCACAGTGCGTACCGCGTGGGCACGGGGTGCCCACCCTACAAGGGCAGTTCGTTACCGCATGCGGCTTCGCTCGACGGGGCTCGGCCGGATGTCGATTCCGCCAGCGCCAGCCCATGCGGCCGCATCAGATGCGCGCACAGGGCCGCGATATCGTGCCCGCCGCCCGCCATCTCCGATGCACCCGCCGCCCCTGCCAGCGCTGCTTTCGTGATGTGGTAGCCGAGCGCGCGGTAGCTCTCGAACTGCGCCTCGTCGAACCACTGGTCGGCCGTGCTCTGGTGCGGGTAGGCGGGATTCGCCTTCCGATAATTCAGGACGTCGGCGTTCTCGGAGCCGACGATCGCCGGCTTGATGTACAGGAGGGTGCCGTCGACCCCGATCGGATCGACGTGGCTGTAGCGGATCGCGCCCACGGCGCAGCTGGCGCCGCACAGGCCCGTGTCCTTCACCAGGTCCATCTTCGAGACATCGATCTCGATGCTCACATGCAGGTCGGTCGCGCACTTGCGGATCGCATTGCCCAGGTCCTCGAAAGCCATCTCCTTGTCGCTGGCGACATCGACCGCGACGACCAGGCGGCAGCGCCGCCGCACCAGTTCGTAGATGCCCAGGTTCTCGAAGTGGCCGCCGTCGGACAGGTAGACGTAGTTGGCGTCGGCGTTGGTCATGCCGAACAGCTCGGCGATGAGGCTGAACAGGCCGATGCCGGGCGAGGAGTGGGTCCAGGTGGCCTTGCGCGGGTTCGGGCACCAGCGCCCGAGGCGCACGTTAAACATCGTCATCAGGAAGTTCAGCGGCGGCGACGAGTGCGTGCCCATGTTCGGACTGGCCGCGGCGCCGGACAGGGCCACCGCCATGCCGAGGCGCACGGTGGCGTCGTCGTCGCCGGCGCCCGACTTCGACGCGTATTCGCGCGTGGGCCGGTAGATGCCACGCCGGGCGTCGCCCCTTGCGCCGGCATCAGCGGCATCTCGAAGCCGCAGAAGCGTGGCGTGAAGGCGAACGAGGCGGCGACCTTGCGGGTCTGCCACGCGAGTTCTTCGCCGCTGACCAGGTTCAGCGCCGTGTTGACGATGTGGTAGGGGCGCTGGTCGGCCATGTCGGCCAGCTGCGGGTCGTCTTCCGGGTCGAAGCCGGTGAACGGATGCGGCTTGCGCGCGGCGCTGCTGGCGCCGAAATAGGCGCGCACCAGTCGGTTCCGGTACAGCATGTAGAGCGAGAACTTGTTGATGTCGACGCGCCAGCCCAGCAGCAGCGCCGCGCCCGGGGAAGCAGCCGAACGCGATGAGCAGGGTGCCGCCATCGGTGGCCAGGGTGGCGTTTGCGTGCGCCGCGTAGACGCAGGGGAGCGACACCGGTGCCGGGCAGCGCACCTCTGGCAGCGCCACCACCGCCTGCACCAGGCTCGATAGCAGCGCGAAGATACCGATCGTGAAAAAGTAGGGCGCCAGGCGCGCGACGATTTCGCGCTTGGCGCAGTTGCCGTCGCGCGAGCCGGTGGCGCTTCCGCTGCCGGCCTTCAGGCCGATCCAGGTCATCACCAGCCAGCCGAGCGCGGTGCCGGCGTTGGCGATCGGTTCATAGGTCAGCCAGGCCCAGTGCAGGAGCGGTGCGCAGAAGAAGGCGATGCCGAACATGGCCACCCAGCCCAGCGAGAAGATCGTCGACCAGGCGCCCTGGCGGCTCCACCACTCGCGGCTGGCGTCGCTGTACAGGGAGCCGATCAGGCCGATCATCAGCGTCATCGTCACCGAGAACAGCGTCGTCATCAGCGGCATGCCGAAGCTGCCCAGCGCGATGGCGTTGTTCAGAATCGGATGCGCGGCGGGATTGGGCAGCAGCGCCAGGCCGGCCAGCAGCAGCAGGGTACCGGCCGCGAGCGCGCCGATCGCGCACAGGAAGTGGCCCAGGCCTTCGAGCAGTTCGGCGCGCGAGATGTCCGGGATCGGCCGGTGGCGGCGCAATTTCTGTTCCAGCGCCAGTCCCAGGCCATGGAGCAGCAGCACGGCGCACAGCCCGGGAAAAACGCGCCAGGCCAGCAGCTGGGCGACGTCGATCGGCACGAAGTGGGCGACCGCGCCGGCGGCGAATTCCAGCGCGGCCGACAGCGACATGGCGGCGACGGCCGCCGCGCCGGCGCCGCAGATGACGTAGCCGGCGGCGCGATACGGGCTGGTGCGGTCGTGCGCCAGGTACCAGCCGCTGGCCCAGACAATGAAGTAGACCAGTCCCGGCACCAGCAGCCAGCCCCCCCCAGCCACGGAAGCGCGCCGGCAGCCCCACTTCCCAGACGGCCGGCACCACGCCGCCATGGCGCCACAGGCCGATACTCACGAGGGAAACCGGCCGCCAGCAGCGGCAGGTTGACGTAGCGTAGCACCGCCCCCCTGCTGCAGCGGAAAGCGGCGCAGCCCGCGCGAGCTTTCCGGCTTGCTCGAAATGGAGAGGGCGATGCAGAACACGGCGAACAGGAACAGCAGCGTGCCGGCCAGCCAGATGGCGTCCGACCAGGTGGCCCGGGGCGCTCGCGGCCCAATGACCCGGTGCACGGCCCAGACGGCGAAGCGGGGCAGGAGCAGCAGCGCGCACAGCCAGGCCACCAGCATCGCCAGGTTCAGGCAGGTATTGCGCACATAGGTGCCGATCAGGGTCCAGGTATCGGCGCTGAAGGTGCCGCTGCGGGGCGACAGGTAATTGCTGTACTGGCGCAGGAACTGGATCTCGACCGGCTCGGCCGCCACCGCCTGGCCGGCCGCGCCGGGCGTGAGCAGGGCCTCGACGGCGGCCACGTCGCCGCGCCGCTCGCGGATGCATTTCGACAGCCAGCCGCCGATGAAGCCGCCTCCCGACACCGTCGACAGGTAATCGAAGTCGCGCAGCAGGCGCGCTTCGGCCAGCGCCTGCAGGGCGCCGAGGTTGAAGGTGGCCGAGCGCACGCCGCCGCCGGACGGAACCAGTCCGGCCAGCTGGGCGCCATGCGCCCGTCCCAGCAGTTCGCCCGTGCAGGCGGGGTGTACATCGTCCGCGCTGCCAGGCGCGACGGCGGGGCGCAGCAGGTCGAGCTCGTTCTGGAACACTTCGCTGAATACGCTGCCGCTGTGCGCGTTCAGGCGGCGCCAGGTGGCTTCGTCGAGCGGACCGGTCGTGTCGATGTCCTGCTGCTTGCGGAAGGCGGCAATGGCGCTGCCCAGTTCGTCGAGCGTGTGGGCGCGCGGCGGCACCGGACAACCGGCACTCTCGAGCTTGCGGCGCAGGTCGGCGACTTGCTCGGCCGACAGGTAGGAAAAATCGCGGGGAAGGTTGTGGAACTGATCAGTGGCGGACATGCCGGCCTCCAACGTGAGAACGCGGCGGCGGGAGGTCCGGGCCGCGCTGTCAAGTTCAGCACGGCGGATAGCGGTGTGATGCCCGTCAAATCAAATGACGGGCGCGGCAAGACCGATTAAGTGCCGGATGATTAAGGTTTGTCGGCTTTCGTGCGCCCCGGTTTCGGTGCCGAGGTGCCTGGCGTGCCGCCGACATCGCCACCCGTGGTGGCGCGCGGCGCCGGGTCGGGCGCGCCCCGACCTGGGCCGCCTGGTTGCCGGCCGTGCCGTCGGCGGGCATCGCGCTGCTCACCGCCTGGCGGAACTGGTCCTGCAACATGTTCCACCACGCAACTGCAGCCGGCATCGCCGCGTCGGGCGCGGGCGCATCGGCCCCGGGCTGGGCTGCCGCGGCGCCGGTACCGCCCCGGGGGGCGCCATTCGCACCGAAGAAAGCGGCGAAGGGCGGCAGGGACGCGGTCTGCTCGCCTGGTTTGCTCATGGCCTGGGCCATGCTGTCGCTCATCGATTTCAAGGCGGCAAGGGTGCCGCGCTGCACTTCGAGTGCCTGGATCGAGGTGCGCAGCATCGACAGATTCAGGTTGAGCCAGCTTTCGACGGCCTTCAGGTCGGCGATGCGCTTGTCGAGGTCCTCGGTGGACATGCTGGGCACGCCAAGGCTGGAGGATCCCATTCCCGACATGCCGACCCCGGGCACGCCCATGCCGCCCCACAAATTCTTCACGAACTCGAGCGTATCTGTCATGCCGGGAACGTTCTGCGAGGGAGGTTTGAGCATGGTGGTCTCCGATAGTGGTCGTGTTGGTGTGATGGGAAGCGCCTGGCAAAGTCCGCAGGCCATGGGCTTCATGAGGGCTCCTAGCGTAGCAGATAAATAACACGCGTACAAAGGCATGGAACAGACTGCCGGACAGCAAGCCCGGACGCGGGCGGTTACACTAGTCGTCATGGGTATTGTTTCCTACATCGCAAGCCGGCGCCGCCCCGTCCTCCTCGGAACGCTGATCGTGGTGCTGCACGCACTGCTGTTTTCGTTCATGGGCCAGGTCGGGCTGCCGCGCATGCCGGCTGCCATGCCCGGGATGGACCTGGTGCAGGTGCGCGTGCTGCCTACGCCCACGCCGCCGCCGGCTGCAGTGCCGCTGCCGCTGCCCAAGCCGCCACCGCCGCCGCCCTTGCCGGAGCTGGCGCCGATTGATGCCGCGCCTCCCGCACTTGTGGACGACGCCGTCGCGCCCGCGGTCGAGCCGGGCCAGGGCGGCGCCGGCGAGGGCAACCCGCCACCCGAGTCCACGGCCCTTGCCGCTGCCGAGCCCGCCGCACCCGAGGCAGCACCCACGCCGCCTGTGCCCGAGCCGCGCCGCTACAAGGTCGACGTGCCGCCGCCGGCCAGGGTGACGCTGGACGTCGCCCGGGTCGACGCCGACGGCACCCGCTGGAGCGGCGAAGCGCAACTTGCCTGGACTTTCAACGACGACCGCTACCGCATCGATTTCGAAGCCGGCATCCGCATCGTATTTACGCGCGTCAATCTCGCGGTGCTGACCAGCGAAGGGGCGCTTGGCGCCACCGGGTTTGCGCCGGTCAGGATGACGGAAAAGCGCCGCGGCCGGGCACTGACGGCCACGCATTTCGACTGGGGCAGCAACAAGATCACTTTTTCTTCCTCGCAGAAGAACGTGCCCTTGACGGCCGGCGCTCAGGACAAGGCCAGCGTGCCGCTGCAGTTGGCGGCGATCGCCCGGGGCGACCCTACGCAACTGAACGGCGACATCGATATCCAGGTGGGCGAAGACCGCGACGCGGTCGTGTTCCGCTTCGTCGTGGTCGGCAAGGAGGAGATCGATACCAAACTCGGCCGCCTGCAGACCGTACACCTGTCGCGTCCGCCGAAAGAAGGCTCCTACCGCTCGAGGCTGGACGTCTGGCTGGCACCGGACAAGGGCTGGTATCCGGTGCAGATTCGCAATACCGAGTCCAACGGTGCAGTGACCACGCAAACCGTGAATAATATAGCCCTCACCGATAACGGAAAACGATAATGCGAAGCAATTTTTGGATGCGGACCGGGCTGCTTGCCGCGCTGGCCCTCAACCTGGGCCTGGCGCTTGCCGCGCCCGCCAAACATGCGGTCGAGCTGCCGCCATCGGCCGACCTGGCCTATGAATTGACGGCCCAGCAGCGCGGCTTCGGCCTGAAGGGCGACGCGCAGATCGCCTGGCGCGCGGACGAGGGCAAGTACGACGTCAACGTCGAGGCCAGCGTCTCCCTGCTCGGCAAACTGACCGAATACCGCAGCCACGGCACGATCGACGCTTACGGTCTGGCCCCAAGCGAGTTCTACGAAAAGCGCTACCGCAAGGAAGCCACCACCACGAGCTTCGACCGCGAAGGCAAGACCATCGCCTTTACCGAGGGCAAGGAGCAGTACACCATGAAGGGCGGCGAGCAGGACCGCGCCTCGGTGACCTGGCAGCTCGCTTCGGTGGCACGCGCCGCCGGCGCCACCCGTTTCAAGCCGGGCAGCGAATGGACTTTCATTGTCGCCGGCCGCCGCGATGCCGAGCCCGGACCTTCAAGGTCGTCAAGCGCGAGAAAATCCAGACGGCGATGGGCGCGCTCGACACCCTGCTGGTCACGCGCCAGCCGCGCGCCGAGGGGAAAAGCGAGGGCGTCGACATCTGGCTGGCACCTGGCCAGGAGTGGTACCCGGTGAAATTGCGCTTCCGCGACGACGAGCGCGAGACGATCGAGCAGACGGTGACGAAGATTACGCGCAAGTGAGCGTCCCGGGCTCAGGCACCGCCCACCCGCGCCGCGGACCGTAGGGTGGGCGCCCCGTGCCTACGCGGCGCTGGCGTTGACGCTCGACCCGGCCTGATCCTCGTGGGCTGAGCGCGTTCAACCTGGGGACTGTGTCATTCTCGCCAACCCGCCCAGCCCGGGCCGCTTTCCGCTGCTAGTTGCCCTTCCTTAACTGTTATACTGGCGCCCCCGCGAAAAACGCCGGGCGGCCGACAAGCTGCCGGATTTTTGCGCATTCGCGAAACTGGTATCCCACATGATCGACATACAGGCAGGCGCGGCCCTCGCCGCGGAACCCCATGGAGTGGCGCAGGACGAGATCGACACCCTCGATCCGCTCGCCGCGCATTTCCAGAATGGCATCGCTCCGGACGAAATCGAGCAGGTTTTCCACCTCAAGCGTGCGCAACCGATGCTGTCCGCCTTCTCGGCGCTGTTCCACGGCAGCCAGGACGGCGTGCTGGTGCGCCTGCTGGTGCTGCGCGAGCTGGCGGCCGACACGGCCAGTTCCGCCTTTTCGCGCGCGGACATCAACCAGAAGCTGGCCTACCTGATCCCGGAAAGCACGGAAACGGTGCTCAATCGCCTGCGCTCACACGGCTTGCTGGCCTGGGACGCGCCCTCGGCCGTGTACCGCATCACGCCGCTGGCGCGCAACGTGCTCTCGGCGCTGGACACCCTGATCGCGCTGGCCAAACCCGAGGAAGACGATGCCGAGATGGGCTTCCTGCTGTCGCAGGTGGCCGGCGCCCAGGCGGTCGGCGGCGTCACCGTCGAACAGTTGCGGCACCTGCTGGGCCGCCTGGTGGAACTCACCGAGGAATTCCGCGATGCGATCGCCTCCGGTTCCGAATTCAAGCTGCGCACCTCGCAGGCAAAGTGGCACATGGCCTGCGACTGGGTCGAGAAGGGCTCCGTGATCCTGCGCGCGATCACCTCCGACGAACGCGCCGATTCGGCCACCCACAAGGCGGCCCAGGCGATCGGCCGCGCCCAGAGTGCGCTCTTGAACATGCAAGGCATGTTTTCTCGTGCGTTGAACCAGATCGAACGCCAGCGCGTACACCTGGGCCAGTCGGGCCTGTCGACCACCGACGTGAAACGCTGGCTGCTGGCGCACGAAGACCTGGCCAGCCTCGCCGCCGGTGCGATCGACCGTCCGGTGGTGCCGCTGTTCGGCACGCCGGCCGAGATGATCGACGTCGCCGAGACCGAACTGCTGACGGAACGGGTGGTCGTCGCCGGGCCCGGGGGTCTGCCGAGCGGTGCCGATGCGCCGCTCACGGTCAACGACAACCCGGCCATGCAGGCGGAACTCGACGACTGGATCAACAAGCTGGCCGACTTCGCCAACCTCGGCAACTTCCCGGAATTCTCGGAGACCGGCCCCAAAAAGTGCAGCTGCACGAGTCGCTGCTGCCGACCGGCTTCGCCGTCGCGTCCTACCGCGCCTCGCTCTTGCCGCTGCTGGGCGACGCCGCCGAGGCCAGCCTGCAGGGTGCCACGGCCGAACTGGCGCGCCTGCCGATCCGCTTCGAAGCACGCGACGAACTGATTCAATTGGACGATCCGGAAGTGGCGGCCATGTCCTTTGCAACCCTTTCACTAGATTTAGATAGCGGCACGCCCCATGAATGACGATGCACAAATCCTGATTGCGCGGCTGCTGACGCACCAGACCCTGCGCCGCGACGACAAGATGGTCAAGCGCGCGCTGTCGGACGAGCAGTTCCGCGCCGAAGTCGACAAGCGCCTGCTCGAATCCGGCCTCAAATTGCTCGACAACGTCTATGCCGACCACGTCACCATCGCGCTGCACCGCAATGTCGAACCGAAGATTTTCGGCGCCAAGGACATCTGGCAAAACAATAATTTCGGCCTGACGCGCGACGGCGTGGCCTTGCTGGTGGTGCTGTGGGCGCAGATCATCCTGCCCAAGCGCGAGCGCCAGGAAACCCACACCACGGTGGCGGACGACCAGAACGATTTGTTCGACAAGGACAACCCGATCCCGCGCGCGGAAGACGCCTCGATCGGCATTTCCTACACGGCGCTGCTGTCGGACTTCGGCGACAAGCTGGGCAAGAAGACGCGCATGGACATGAACCTGGGCGTGCTGGGTAAACTCGGCTTCATCGAGCGCCGCGGCGACGTCATCCTGGAAGGCCCCTTGCTCGACCTGATGATGGACACCGACGTGCTCAAGGAGCGCATCATCAACGGCGCGCTGTCGGACGTGTTCAAGCGCGCACCGCTGGCGGCAGTGCCGCGCAAGGTCGACGCGGCTAACGACGCCGAAGTCCTCGAGCCAACAGACACTTCGAACTGAGACAGCATGTTCCACATTAAATCACTCGAACTGGTCCACTGGGATTACTGGCAGCGGATCAAGAACATCCCGCTCGACGCCAAGATCATCACCATCGCCGGCCAGAACGGCTCCGGCAAGACGACCCTGCTCGATGCGCTGCGCACCCTGTTCGGGCTGGACTGCTCGATGGGCCGCACCTATAAACACTATGCGCGCCACTCCGGCCAGCAGAGCGCCTGGCTGCGCGCCGTGGTCGACAACAAGCCGGTCGGGCGCCAGCTGTCGAACCGCCCGTTCCGCCATTCCGGCTTCTTCGCCGACGACGAAGTCACGCTCTTCTGCCAGGTGCAGAAGAACGGCGGCGACTGGAAGCGCCAGTACCTGATGCGCCCCGGGAATGTCGAGATCGAGGAAGTGACCGAGGCCACCGACTGGCTCGGCGTCGAGAACTATCGCAAGCGCCTGGCTTCGGCCGGCCTGTCGCCGGCGATGTCGAAGGTGCTGGCGCTGGAGCAGGGCGAGACCGATAAACTGTGCGAATACGCGCCGCGCCAGCTGCTCGACCTGGTGTTCCAGGTCTTCGGCGACAAGGAAGTGCTGGATGCCTACGACGAAGCCAAGCGCCACCAGCGCGACACCGAGACGGAACTGAAGCGCTTCGAGGCCGAACTGGAAACTTCGCGCATCAACCTGGAAGGCCTGCGCCTGCGCGTGGCGAACTACCATCAGTGGGAAGACCTGCACAAGGAACGCCGCGATCTGAAAGAAGAAGTGCTGCCGAGCCTTGAGTACCACGAGGCGCGCGAAAAGGCGGCGGCGATCAGCCGCAACCTGCGCGAGCAGCGCAAGCCCATGGCGCAGGCCGACAGCATCCTGAACGAAAAGCGCCAGGCCCTGGCCGCGCAACAGCGCGCGCTGACCGAAGCGCAGCAGCAGGAAACCCTGCTCGAGCAGGAAGGCACTGTCCTGGCGAGCCGCCTGACCGCCGTCAACCAGAAACTCAAGCCGCTCGAAAACCTGCTCGAGCAAAAAGAGCGCTTGCAAAAGCTGGCGGCGGAGGCCGGCGCGGACCTGGCCGAAGTCGCGACCCAGTTGGAAGAAAAGGAAGCGGAACTGGCACGCCAGCGCGCCGCGCGCGAAGCCATCACGGCGAAGATCGCCGGCGAAATGGCGACCATCTCCGCCCTGCAGGGCAAGAGCGCGATGCCGGAGCCCGAAGCCCAGCGCCTGATGCGCCGTGCGCTGCGCGACGAGGGCATCCCGCACGCGATGCTGTCGGATATCGTCGAAGTGACGGACCCGAAATGGCAGGGCGCCGTCGAGGGCGTGCTGGGCGGTTATGCCTCGGTCGTGCTGCTCGAGCGCGCGAAGGATGCGCCGGCGGCTTACCGTCTGGCGGAGAAGGAGCGCTATCGCCACTTCATCGTCCCGGACTGCATCGACGCGCCGAAAATGAAGGACGACAGCCTGCTGTCGGTGGTGAACTTCTCGGCACCGGCCCCTGGCTGGCTGATCGACCAGCTGGCACGCATCGACCGTGTCGATTCCGTCGACGCCGGCTTCAAGTCGGGCACCGACGAGTGGATCACGCCGGACGCCTACCACCGCGAACGCCGCGGCGGCCGCTCGCTGTTCGTCGAACCCTCGCGCTACCGTTTCGGCGCTGCGGGCAAGACCCAGCGTTTAGAGGCGATCCAGAAGTCGCTCCCTGCGCTGGAAGCGAAGGAAGACGCGCTGACGCTCACTATCAGCAAACTCGCGGCGGAAGTGGGCGCCCTGAAGGCGCGCATCGCCGGTGTGGACGCGGCCAAGGAACTGGCGGCACGCCAGGCCGAATTCGAGGAAGCGACCCGTTCGATCGCGCCGCTGAAGGCCGAGCGCACGGAAGTCGGCGCGCGCCTGGGCGAGTTGCAGACGCTGACGAAAAACGCGACGGTCGCACGCACCCGCGCCGACACGGTCTGGCAGAACGCGCGCATGGCGCTGTCGGAAGCGGAAGCGGGCCTGCGCCTGAACCACCGCCGCCAGATCGAGCAGCGTGCCGAACACGCGAAGGCGCTGCTGGCCCTGCGCCGCGGCTGGCGCAATATCCCGGCCAGCTGGCGCCGTCCGGCACGGCGCGCGGCGCTGGTGTCGCAGCACCAGAACGCGCACCAGGTCAACCTGCGCATTTCCTCGCTCGAGCACGCCCTGGCGCGCGACGACTGGGAACTGGACGCCACCGTCATCGACCAGTACGCACGCCTGAACGACCAGCTGGCCGGCCGCCAGGTGGAGACCGAGGAGCGCCGCTACCAGAACAACCGTGCGATCGAAGCGACCGGCAACGCCCGTGGCGCCTACATCGAGCGCCTGCGCTATACCATCAAGACCTATTCGAAGAACATCAAGGAATTGGGCGCTCTGGCGGGTATCGACGTGCAGGCCGACCCGGTGCGCCTCGAGAACGACGACGTGCAACTGGCGCAAGCCGGCCTGCACGTGCGCTTCAAGTTTGACGGCAAGGACCAGATCGGCATGAACGACGGCGAGGCCTCCGGCGGCCAGCAGGTGATGAAGTCGCTGGTGCTGTTGATCGGCTTGCTGAAGTCGGAAGAAGGTTCCGGCGGCTTCGTCTTCATCGACGAACCCTTCGCCCACCTGGACATCCGCAACATCCAGCTGGTCGGCGAGTTCCTCAAGAATACCGACGCCCAGTACCTGATGACGACCCCGCTGACGCACAATACCGACGTCTACGATCCTTCGGAACTGACGCTCATCACGAGCAAGAAGAAGAAGGACACGCAGTGGGCGCAGCCGATTTTCGTGCTGCAGCGAAGGAAGGAAGAGGCGAAAGCCGCTTGATGGAAGGAGCCCGATGGGCTCCTTTTTTTTGTTCGTGTATTCGAGATTTGAAGTCAATCTACCCACGGTGGGTATCTATGCATGGATCATAGATAACCGAATGGGGATTGCTTATAAACGATTCATGACAGATTACAAAACGTCTAGGTGAGGAAAAGAAAATTTGACAATTGGCTTGTTTCTTTTCCTCTGTGCAAACGTTAAGATAACTTGCTTCGTGAATTCGGAAAATAAAATGAAGAATTACTCACCTTACGGTAAAAACTATACAATTTATTTGAAACAACTATTTTTTCCTGCCGGTAAGTCGCGAGCCTTTTCTTGGCCGATATGCCTATGTGGAATATTTATAATGTTTTGTTTTGGTGAGGGCAGTGCTTGGGCGCAACTTCCATCTCAACCGCCTGAGGTGAAGCCACGGTACGCCTTTTTCGAACCCGGCCGGAACGAATTAGTTTGGACTGAAGTAGGTTCGCATGCCGAAGCGTGTATTGGTTCTATGAATGCGCATAACGCGTTAGCCGCGCCAGATCCAGGTTATTCTAACCCACGTGTCGTCCCATGGCATGCAACTGGCGAAATTGACAGTGATTATGTTGCCCAGGAGCAATTAGATTGCCTTTGGTGGTACTCTGTCCAGAGCGTAGACATCCCGGCTACCGCCGGGTGGGCAATCTGCGGTGGCGATTTCTCATACCCTTTTAGCTCAAAGGGACTTGTCCTAAATATCGCAACGATTAAATGCGAATGCCAGCCACCGGCACGGTGGTTTGCCGATGTGCAACAATGCATTGAGGTTCAAAAAGTAGTCCCAACGAACGTCGGCCCACCGGATTGCGACGTTTGCAATAGTAAAGATGGTCCACAGTTCGGTGAACCGATCGATCCCGCTACGGGAAATATGTGGCACGTGGAAACGGATTTTGCGGCAGTTGCTCCAGGCGGACTCGAGGTAAAACGGACATATAACAGTTCCCCTCTTAGCGAAGAAACTCGTGGCATGCATAGTTTCGGTGCCAATTGGGTTTTTCGATACGATGCTATGCTCCGGCACGAGCAGCCCCCCCCAACGTCTGAGGATGCGTGGGGTAAGCAGTGTTGGCAACGTATGGATACTGAATTCATTTGGTGTGAACCATTCCTTTACACGAAATTCACGAACAACCCTTCTGCTATCTCTATTTTGCGCGGCAACGGTAAGCGGTCCTATTTCAAGCTGATAAATAGCGAATGGGTAAGCGGTGCTGCGACAAACGACCGTATTGCACCTCTATACGATTCCACATCTAAGGCAATCGTCGGCTGGTCTTACACAGCAGCGCCTGGCGACTTCACTGAACGTTACGATGCGGGCGGTAAATTAATTTCGATTAGCTCGAGAGCAGGTGCTCGACAGAGTTTGACATACAGTAGCGGTGACACGAATAACACTGCCATATCCAGGTGGCCTGCTGACGCCCCAGTTTGCTCACACGTGCAGGACGGTGAGACTCTACCCAGCGGGAGGCTGCTCTGCGTAACAGATCAGTGGGGACAGCAAATCCAGTTCGAGCATGATCCGGCTGGCCGAATTACAAAAGTGATCGATCCGAACGGAAAATCTTACCTGTATGAGTACGATGGGGTATCCGGAGGATGTTTGGGGCCTGGCTTCGGCGGCGCGAGCTGCTCAGCAAATAATCTAACGAAAGTTACTTTTCCAGACGAGAAAAGTCGCACTTACTTTTATCACGAATCGGCCAAAATCAATAGTGGACAGTCCTGTTCCTCAGGAGATTTTTCCGGGGCAGGTGATGTGTCGCTCAATGCATTGACTGGACTTATTGACGAGAACGGTCAGCGTTATATCACTTGGGAATACGATTGCATGGGTCGCGCTACATCTTCCTATTTGGGAAACGGTGTAGACAAGGTCAGGATCACCTATTCCAGCAACATGGGGCGAACCGTTACTGAGTATATCGGGTCTCCGGACGCTCCAAGCACTGTGACGAGTACACTCACATACAAGAGAGTGCTGGATGACGTAAAGAATTCCAAGTTAAGCGGTTCCTGTGTGGGGTGTGGACTTTTCAAGTCCAGGCTGTACGACGCCAACGGCAACGTTTCACAGACTGAGGATTGGAATGGGGGTAAAACAAGTTATCAATATAACCTCACCCGCAACCTGGAGAAAGTACGTATTGAAGCGTACGGAACGACGGCACCTAGAACGATCTCGACCGAATGGCATCCTAAATTCCGTTTGCCAGTCAGGATAGCTGAGCCAAAACGTATCACCATTAACACTTACGATAACCAAGGAAACTTGCTTTCAAGGCGACAAGAGGCGACGGACGATAGCGATGGGAGCAAAAAATTTTCCGCTGTATTGTTAGGGAAATTCCGAGTGTGGAACTACACATATAATACTGCAGGAAGAATTGCCACGGCCACCGATCCAAATAAATACACAACCATTTATGATTACGATCAGAAGGGTAATTTGGAAAAAATAACCAACGCCCTCGCTCAGATAACGACGTTATCGAACTATGATGCAAATGGGAGGGTTGGCCGTATTATCGAGCCAAATAAGGTGACCACCGATCTGACATATCATCCGCGAGGTTGGCTCGAAACCAAAACTGTTGAGGCCGGGGGAGTCAAGCACGTAACGCGTTACGAATACGATGGAGTGGGGCAGTTGAAGGCCGTGGTCAATCCGGATGAATCATATATTCGCTACGAATATGACGACGCACACCGATTGACAGATGTGACCGATAGTCGAGGAAATAAGATTCACTACACACTTGATTTGAAGGGAAATCGGATTAAGGAAGAAGTAAGTGATGCAGAGGGATTGGTGATTCGGAAAATTAGTCGGCAATACGACAAAATGAATCGCTTGCAACAAGTTACCGGGGGAACGCAATGATCGCGAACATGGCCGATAATACATGCTGGCGACATATGCCAGCCGTTATCTTGCTGGCATCCAATTCGGTGAGTGCTCAAATCCAGAACACTGTTTTCTTCCATAGCTATGGCAGGCTGGCTAACCATACCGTTATCAGGAATGCACTGGGTCAGACTGGCGGTGCCCTGTGAAGCATTCGCCTGCAAAACGCACGGTCGCGGCCGTGATGACGCTAGTTACGGCGTATTCGCCTTTGTTTGCTTCGCTCAACAGTTCAGCGGCCTATGCGCAGGCAACGCAGAATACGAGCTACAGCTACCTGTACGACGCGAACGGGAATGTCAAACAGATAACTGACCCATTAGGCAGAGTTACAAATCTGAGCTTTGACACGCTTGGACGGATCAAACAGCAGTTGCAGCCAGCACCAGTGGCTACCGCAACAAGGCCGGCAGTAGACTACACGTTTGATTTGCTCGATCAGCCAGTTACGGTAAGCGATCCACGTGCTTTGGTGACAAAGTATGGTCACGACGGCCTGGGTAATGCAGTCAGTCTCTCCAGCCCGGATACAGGCGGGACCACGCGTACCTTCGATCTGGCTGGCGCAGTAGCTACATCCAAGGATGCTCGGGGTGAGATAACGATTTATCAATACGACGCTTTGGGGCGGATCAAGAGTGAGAGCTATGGAACCGGTACCGCGACCGTTTTCGAATATGACGGAGGCACCGGCGGAGCACCCAATACGGTCGGCAAACTCACGAAGATCACCGACGAGTCGGGTTTCACCGTTTACTCCTATACCGATTTGGGCCAAGTGGCGAGCAAGACCCAAACGGTAACAGGGGGAGGCAAATCGCTGGCGCAGGTAGTGTCATATGCCTACGGTACGGAGGGCACATCGACCGGCAAGCTCACCGCGATGACCTACCCGAGCGGCAATCGAGTGAACTACCGCTACGACGACGCCGGCCGCGTGAGCATGATCACAGTGAACCCGGTGAACACGAATGGCACAGGTACCAACCTGAGCGTGGAGTACGCCCTGCTTACGAACGTCGAGTACGCGGCGCACGGTCCTGTCCAGGCTTGGAAATGGGGTAACAGCACGGACGCCAGTCCAAGTGGTTACAGCCGTGCGTTCGACCTCGACGGGCGTGTAATACGCTACAACCTCGGTAACCCCGCTTCGACTGGTGTTATGCGCACGGTGGAGTGGGACGCAGCAAGCCGTATCAAAGCCTATACGCATGTGAGCACCGGGGAGGGCACCAATGCAGCGGTGCTCAACCAGCGCTTCGAATATGACGATCTCGACCGCCTGACGAGCTTCATCGGAAACGGCGCGACCCAATCGTTTTCCTACGACGCGAACGGCAACCGAACCGCTGCCACGTTCGGAGGGACCGGCTACACGAACACGATTGCTGCTAGCAGTAATCGTCTCGAAGCCACCACAGGTCCCACGCCCGCCAAGACCAATACCCATGATCTGGCGGGAAACCTGACCAACGATGGAACCATTGTCTACGCTTATAGCGCCCGTGGTCGAATGAGCAGTGCCACCATCGGTGCGGTCAAGACTTCGTATCTCTACAACGGAATGGGACAGCGCGTCAGACAGGTGGCCGGTACGCAAGCCAATGCAGCAGGATTGCTCATGTACGACGAAGCTGGCCATATCATCGGCGAGTACAACAGCTCAACTGGGAAGGCGAGCAAGGAATTCATCTATCTGGGTGACATGCCAGTCGGGGTCCTTGAGCAGGTGGTCACGAGCACCGCTCCGAATCAGGTGCATGCAATGAACATGTACTATTTGTATGTCGACCACTTAAACACGCCGCGCTTTATCACGCGTTCGCCGGATGGGAAGGTAGCGTGGCGCTGGGACAGCACCGACCCGTTTGGCTTGCTACCACCGAACGACAATCCGGCTGGCCTCGGTGTGTTTACGATGAACCTGCGCATGCCTGGGCAGTACTTCGACAAGAACACAAATCTGTTCTACAACTATTACAGGGATTATGATCCGCAGACGGGGCGGTATGTCGAAAGTGACCCTATTGGTTTGCGCGGCGGGATCAACACCTATGGTTATGTTGGCGGAAATCCCGTAAGTAGAATTGATCCATTAGGACTGGAGCAATGTGATATTGATGCTGCCAGGGTAACAGCAAAGCGGTATCTTCCAAATTTGAATGTCGGCGCCGGTCCGCCAAAAGCAGACTACGCTGGGGGCGGCTGGTGGGGGGAAGCGCAAATTATAGGTAGGCAGCCACATTACGATGGCTATATACATATGACTATAAAATTTCTTGAACCGCTCGATCTGGCCATGCAAGCCAGAGTGTTAGAAAACTATTATCACGAGGCTGGGCATTTTACATGGCCGGATGCTGGTCACGAAACTATTTACCCTTACGCAAGAGCCAACTTGGAGAGAAGTTGGAAGGACTTTAAGGCTTTACGAGACAAACTCTGCAAATGCAAAAAATAATGTCGCTTTTATGTTGGCCTTCAATCGTTCGGGCGATAATGGCGCGCATATGTGTTGCCGAATGCTGAGTTCGCATCCTTGCCAACGTAGAGGAGTAGGCAATGCCTGAATAGTGGCCGGGCGTGCGCATGGCCTAGTTCAACAAGCAAAAAATTTCCGTCTTAGCAACTTATTCCGTAGGCTGAGCGCCTAAAAATCGACTTCGGCTGACAGCAGAAATATACCTGCTAACCTGACGGAGCAATTGGAAATTTGCGACTCGCTCAGTAGCAGATTTACTGAAGTGTTGAAGCTAAAAAATAGAAATAAATGAATACTGAAAATGAACGTTGCTTTCGAAGTTCTCTAACCGTCTTTGGCGCCGTAAGCTTGACGGTGCTCGCTGCGGTCATGCTTGTTCTTATCTTTGTCCGGCCTCATGTTCGAATGGACCCCGAAACTTCAATGGTAAGGGTGTCAAATGACACTGGCGTGCCAATAAACAATATTATTCTAAATGACGTATCATTTGGTTATTTGTCGAATAAGCAAATAAGCGAATATAAGCCATTAACTAACGCTTATCCATATGCGCACTTGCGATTAGAGGTAGCTAACAAAAAGTTCGAGTGGATGCCAGATGACCATTATGGAGAAAAACCATTAGGAAAAGGAAATTATACATATTCAATTCGGAGGGCAGAAACTCCGGTTGGTCCCCAGTTTGAAGCACATATTCGCGACGACTTCGAGCACTAAAGTTATACAACTTCTAGCGAGTACTACGATTTTAATAATATTCCGTGTCCAAGTGATGCATATTTCGTGATTCTGTTCTTAATATGGTTAGCTCTGGCAATGCTATTAATGGCTTGCTTTAAAATATGTGCGAAGAGGTTCATTGACTGAAGACGAACTAGTCATTCGTCTTGATTTTCGGTCGATCCTGATTAACTGGCTGCGAAGGCGAATCTCTCGCTTGGTATAGTGTCGGGACACAGTAGTTCAACGCGCTACCGGCCTGCACGTGCATTTCAAGTTCGACGGCAAGGACCAGATCGGCATGAACGACGGCGAAGCCTCCGGCGGCCAGCAGGTGATGAAGTCGCTGGTGCTCCTGATTGGCTTGCTGAAGTCGGAAGAGGGCTCCGGCGGCTTCGTCTTCATCGACGAACCGTTTGCCCACCTGGACATCCGCAATATCCAGCTGGTCGGCGAGTTCCTGAAAAATACCGACGCCCAGTACCTGATGACGACGCCGCTGACGCACAACACCGACGTCTACGATCCTTCGGAACTGACGCTCATCACGAGCAAGAAGAAGAAGGACACGCAGTGGGCGCAGCCGATTTTCGTGCTGCAGAGGCGGAAGGAAGAGGCGAAAGCCGCGTAAAGCGAAAGGGACCCGCGGGTCCCTTTTTTGCTGGCGGTGTTCCTTGTACCTGTCGGATGAAACGTCGATCCGTAGGGTGGGCGCCCTGTGCCCACGCGGTATGGCGTATGCGCGTCGACACGCTTGCGCGATCGGGAAGCGTTGCACCGCGTGGGCACGGGGCGCCCACCCTACGCGTGCGAGCGAGCAGGCAGTTCACGCGTGATTTGAACGCGTGGGCGGGAAACCCGCCCACCCTACAAGATCACACCCGGTCGATTTCCTGGCGCATCTTCCTGCGCCATAGCAGCAGACCAATCGAATAGCTCAGGAAATACGCCCCCGTCAGCCCCACGCACAGCATGGTCAGCGGGCTGTCGGTAAAGCCCGGTGCAGGTGCGCCGCTGCCGCGGTTGGCGTAGACGCCAAAGAAAATGTAGAGCACGCGCGCGACCAGGATCATCGCCATCAGGATCCCCAGGCGCATCGGCGGGGTGAAGAAGTAACCGCCTTCGGTGTCCTCGAACACGGTGCGGCGCAGCGCGAAGACACCCCAGAACACGCCCAGTGCGGTGCCGGCGGCCAGCGCGCCCAGCTCGTAGGGCAGCGTCAGCACTTTCGACAGCGACACCAGGATCATCGCCGCGAACACCAGCACGCCCGTGTAATGGCGCGAGACGATCGAACGCTGGCGTGACATCTGCGTCTTCAGGCGCGTGTAGACGCGCCAGACGAGAATCGGCGTCAGGAGGAGCAGGGCGAGGGTGGAAATGTCCATGTGAATCGGGTACCTGGGTTGAGCTGAAGCGGCATTGTAATCGACTGCCGGATGGGCGCGCGATGCGGGCGTCGAGACCAAGGCGCTCATGCTAAGGTGTTCACTTCACCGAATCAGGAGACCTGAAGATGATCTCAGCAAGCCCCGCAGTTAGTTCGGCACCGCTGCGCCTGCACCGCGCCCCCGACCCCGTGCCGATCGAGGAACCCGTGCCCGAGCCCTTCGATGCGCCGCATCCGCATCACACGCCCATCCATACTCCGCAAAACGAAGATCCAGTGCCGGATCCCAAACCGAGCTGAGGGAACCTCGATAAACCTACTGCGCGTCGGATTGCTGTCCTGCGATGCTCGCTGTACCGCCGTACAGCTGCGCTTCTCTGACAGCACTCCTTCCGCTCGCTACGGTTTCTCGAGGTCCCGTGGGGCTAGCTTCAATCAAAAGCCCAGGCATACAGCACGTCCAGCGCCGTATTCGTCCCCGTCTGGAACTGCAGCGTGAACTTCGGCGTCAGTTTATAGCGCAGGCGCACCAGGCTCGATGCCGTGGTCGCGCCCTGTTCGAAGCTGATGTAGGCGCGCGAGGAAATCCGCTTGCCCACGGTCACCACCGTATTCGCCAGCCCCTCGGCCTCGCCATTGCGGCCCTGGCCCACGCCGAGTTCGTCCACGCCCAGCGCATTGGCCAGCTTCGACTGGATGCCGCCGGTGCCGCCCTTGCCGCCGAGCAGGGCACCCGCGGCGGCGCTCAGCACATCCTTCTCGTTGCCGCTCGTGCCTTCCATGCCGTGCCCCAGCACCAGCCAGGACAGTTTTTCGCTGTCGGGTACGTTCGGCGTGGAGACCAGGCGCGCCTGCGGCGAGCGCGCCGTGCCGCGCACCTGCACGCCGGCCTCGACGTTGGTCTCGCTCAGCTGCTCGCCCTCGGGCTGCTTGCGCACGGCCAGCACGTCGAGTGTCGGGTTGTCGTAGGGACCGTTGAACGTAATCACGCCGCGTTCGATCGCCAGCTTCTGGCCATAGGCCGCGTAGTTGCCGCTGGCCACGCGGATGCTGCCGTTCACGCGGGGCGCCCCCCCCCGGTCATGCGCACGCGGGCGCTGCCCTCGAGCATGGCGTCGATACCGAGGCCGCGCAGGTGGAAGTTGTCGCCCAGGTCGGCCGCCAGGTTCACGCTCAAGGGCACTTCGGCTTCCTGTTTTTGCGGCGGCGCCGGCTTGCCGCGGCCGAGGACGATGACGTCGTCGGACATGGTCGGGCGGCCCCGGGGCGCGAATTCGATCAGCGCACGGTCGGCCTTGAAGCGGCCTTCGAGCGAGAACCGGGTCGCATCGCGCACCAGTGCCGCATTCCCCGTCAGCACCACGGTGCGGTCCGGCCGCGACAGCGCTTCCAGCTGATTCGCCACCAGGTTCAGCTGCATGGCCGGGTCGCCCGCGCCGAAGCGGATCGAGCCGTCGGCCGTGGCATTGCCGGTATTGCCTTCCGGGTAAAGCCGCTGCAGCACCAGGCGGTCGCCCGTCAGCTGGGCGCGCAGCTGGCCGTTGCGCAGGCGTACACCCTGCTCGGGCCAGCGCACGGCCAGCGCGTCGCTGGACACCGTACCGTTCAGCGAAGGCGTGCCAATGGTGCCGGCGCCCGTCGGGCCAGCTTCAGGTTGCCGTCCAGTTCCAGGTCGCGCTGTCCGGCAAACGGCGCCAGCCAGCCGATCGAGGCCATGTCGGCGTTCGCCGTCATGCGCAGCGGACTGTCGCGGTTGACGCGCCCGCCGATCATTTGCACGGTGCCGTCCACCTTTGCCGTGCCGGTGCGAGCGCCGTCCAGCGTCAGCTGGGTGCGCAGCGAACTGCCCTGCACATCGGCGCGCGCATCGAACGTGCGCAGGCCCAGCGGCACCGGTGAATCGACGCCGACGCTGGCGTCGCCCGCTTCGCGGAAGACGTGCACGCCGCCGGCGAGGGCAGGTGTGCCGCCGGTGGCGCTGGCCGTGCGCAGGTCCAGCGACCAGTCGGCGCCGAGGGTCAGGTTGCCGCGCACGTTCTCGCGCAGGCTCGGCGAGAACTGCGCCAGGTAGTTCAGCGGTACGCCGGCCGCGGCGCCGCGGCTGTTCCAGCGCGGCCCGGTTTTGGTCAGCGATTCGATGCGCACGGTGCCGGCCGGCAGGCGGATCAGCGCGCCGTTGAAGGCCACCGATTCCGGCTTCGCCAGGCCGGCCACGCCGGATCCCGGCGCCACGCCGATCCTCAAGGGCACCGGCTGCGCCAGCGTCAGCGCGAAACGGCCCCTTGTTCTGCAGGGCGGCCAGGGTGCCGGCCCAGGCATTGCCGCTCCAGCCGCCACGCACCTCGACCCGGGGCGTCGTAGTCGTCGCCGCGGCCTGCTGCGCGCAGGGTATGCGAAGCGCGGGTGCCGGTGGTCTGCAGGCTGGCGGCCGCCACGCGGGTCTCGCCGCTGGCGAATTCCGTGATCTGGATATCGCTGTTCAATGGGTCGGCGCCGCCGCGGCCGGAACCGAGGTTGACGTTCGCGCGCAGCGTGCGCAGCGAATGCTTGCCCATCAGGCGCAGGTTCTGGCCTTCCAGGTTGGCCGCCAGCGAAGGCGTGTCCATCGTGCCTTCGACGCGGCCGGCGCCGCGCAGCACGCCCGCGTAGTCGGGGCCGAGTGCGGCCAGCTGGGGCGCGTCGATGCGCCAATCCAGGCGGTCGCCGCCGGCGCCGAAACTGCCGTTCGCGGCCACCACGTTCGCACCCACGTGCAGGTCGACATCGGCGCCGGACACGTGACGGCGGTCGGCCGCCAGGCGCGCGCGGCCCCAGAAGGGGGATTTCGCCAGCGTCGAGTCCTGCACGGCCAGGTCGAGCGCGCCGTGCCAGTCGGCGCCCGAGCGGCCGCTGGCATCGAAACGGCCATTGATGCTGCCGGGGATCGGGCTACCAAAGGCGGCGGGATTGAAGCGTGCCATGGTGCCGCCCGCCTTGCCTTCGACAAAGCGCGCACCTTCGCCTCCGGCCAGCCAGGCTTCGCCGCTCACGTGCAGGTTGCTGGTATTGGCCTTGCGTTGTGCCGCCACCCAGCCGAGGCCATTCGCGTCGGCCACAAAAGTGGTGCGTGGATTGGCCATCGTGCCGGTGACGACGCCATTGGACCAGCAGCGCGCCATACAGATCGCTGCGCAGGGCGGCGAGATTGCGGCCGTCCACGTGCCAGGCCAGGCTTTCGCCAGGCGCGCCGAAGCTGCCTTTCAGATTCACCGTGTTCTGGCCCAAGGCCAGGTCGGCGTCGACGCCACTGACGTGCTTCGCATCGGCGGCCAGCTTGCCGCGGCCCGACAGCGGCTGGTCGAACAGGCGGCTCGGTCGCAGGGTGAAATCGGTGTTGACCTTCCATGCCGGCGCCAGCACGCCCTTCGCATTGACCAGGGCATTGATGTCGGCCTGCGGGTAGTCGCCCAGTGCCGCCGGGTTGAAGCGGCTGGCGTTGGCGGTCACCTTGAAGGCTTTGTCGTCGAGGAGCTTGGCGCTGCCGCTCAAGGCGATGCTGCCGTTGCCGGCGCTGAGGCGTGCTTCCGGCACGTCGACGACATTGTTTTCGAGTTTCGCGTGTGCGCTCAAGCGCAGGCCGCTACCGACCAGGCCTGTTTCGACCAGCTTGACATCGAGCGTCTGCACCTTGCCCACGTTCGCTACCGCGATGTCGCCGGCGATTTTCGTCGGCTTCATGCTGCCGTGGATGCCCTTCAAGTCGAAGCGGTCGGTGTGCAGCGCGAAGTTGGCGGCACCCAGGCCTTCTTCGTCCTTGCCGCGCTGGACGCTGCCGCTGCCTGTGAAGCGCCCCGCGTCACCGAAGTCGATCAGCACGTCGGCAAGGCGCATGGCATCGAGGTTGCCGCCGAGCTGGCCGCGGAAGGCGCGCAGCGGCAGGCGCTGCTGGTCGATGGTGCCGGCCGGGCCGTCGTTGACCAGGTTGACGCTGCCGGAAATGGCGCGCGCGTCGTCGAGCTTTGCGGCCACCGTCAGCGTCAGGTCGGCGGTGGGCAGCGCGGGATTGAAGAAGCCGGGGTCGATATTGCGCGCATTCAGGTTCATCGTGCGCAAGGGGATATCGGCGAAGGGCGACAGCGTCAGGCGCGCTTCACCGCCCGCGCGGCCGGCGTTGCCGGTCGCATCGAGCGTGGTGAGATTCAGGTCGCCGCCGGCACGCAGTTTCAGTTGCGCCGGCGTGGCGCCTGGTCCCACCTTGGCCTGCGACAGGCTCGCCGTGGCGTCCAGCTTGAACGGACGGGCGGCGGCGATATTGCCGTTGGCCGCAAGCTGCCCCCGGGGCGTGGTGGCGGCGGCGTCGCGCAGCTGCCATTGCAGCTTGTCGCCGTGCAGGCGCATGCGCACGTTGGTGATTTCAGTGGCCGCGCCCTTGCTCACGAACGTCGCCTTGGCCAGGCGCGCGTCGTCGAGCGAGATCGGGAAGGGAGAAGCCAGCGAGGCCGGCATCTTGGTCTTCTCGTCGGTTTCCTTCAGCGTCTCCATGCGCAGGTCGGCCGCATGCAGGCTGTTGATCGCTATGCCTTTCGAGAGCAGCTGGCGTGGAGACCATTTCAAATCGATGTTGGTCGCAATCGCCAGCTGTTCGTCGGTACGCCAGACGATGCGGTCGATGTGCATGGCCCCATACAGCGAGCCGCGCACGCCGCTCAATGTCAGTTTGCCGCCGGTGGAACGGGCGACGCGTTCGGCGATCATTTGCAGGGTCGTCTCGCGGCCCAGGTACCAGGCGGCGCCGCCGATGACGAAACCGGTCGCGACCAGGCCGATGGCGACCCGGCGCGACCAGCGCCGCGGTTTTTTCGCCGGCGTCGGCGCCGGCGTGGCGGGAGTAGGGGGAGTGTGGTCGTCCATCAGAACGTGAATCCAAGTGAGAAGTGCAGGCGCGCCTTGCGTACCGCCTGGCCGTAGGCGATGTCGACATTGATCGGACCGACCGGGCTGCGCCAGCGCGCACCGACGCCGTAGCCGACTTCGGGTTTCAGTTCCTTGAACTTGTCGGCGGCGTTACCGGCGTCGACAAAGAAGGCCACGCCCCATGGTGGACGGAACCAGTACTGGTATTCGGCGCCGCCGGTGAGCAGGTAGCGCCCGCCGACGATGGCTTCGCCCTCGCGCACGCCCAGCTGCTGGTAGCCGTAGCCGCGCACGGACTGGTCGCCGCCGGCGCGGAACAGCAGGGTGCTCGGCACGCCCAGCTTTTTCCCGCGAGCACGGCACCGGCCTCGCCGCGCAGGATCAGGGTGCCGCTGGTGCCGACCGGGCGGTAGTAGATGCCGCGGGTATAGCCGCGGATGAATTTCTCGTCGGTGAACAGCGGCAGCGGCGCCACGCTGACCTGCCAGTTGAGGGCATAGCCGCGCGTCGGCTGCACCAGGTCGTCGAGCTTGCGGCGGGTGACGTTGTAGGTCAGCGGAACGCTCTTGCTGCGGGTGGTGTCGAGGCCCTCGACTTCGCGCTGTTCCAGCAGCGCCTCGAGCGTCAGGCTGCGTTCCAGTTCCGGCGTGCCCCAGGCGCGGCGAGCGGCAACGGTGGCCACGGTCAGCAGTTCGCCGCGCAGGTCAGTGCGTTCGATGCCGCCGCCGACGCTGTCGTTGTAGCCGTCCGGCGTCGTCGGCCAATAAAAGTCGACACGCGCGTTCTGGCGCTTCTGCTCGTAGACCAGGTCGCTCTTCATGCGCTTGCCGAACACGTTCAGGTCGTCATAGCTGACGGAAGCACGCCCGCCGGTATTGGTCGAGAAGCCGACACCGATTTCGACGTTCTTCTGCTTGTTCTCGACCACGCGCACCAGCACCGGCAGCATGGTGGGGCCAGGGCTCGGCGGTTTGACGCCGGTGACGGCCTGGCCGGGCGCTGTATTGCTTGCGGCCGCATCGTCGCGCGCCGCCTGCACGGGCGCGGGCGCGGCGGGCGCATCGCCGTCCTGGTCTTCCTTGATTTCCTTGATCTCGGCGTTGAGCACGGCGCGCATGTCGGCGCTCACTTCGACGCTGGAGAAGTAGCCGGTTTCCTGCAGGCGCCCCTGCAGCGCCTGCAGCGCCGCTTCGCTGTAGAGGTCGCCCGGCTTGATCTTGTTGAGGTTGGTGATGACGGTGGCCGGGTAGCGTTTCAGGCCGCGGATGCGCAGTTCGCCGAAGCGCATTTCAGGGCCGCTGTCGATGACCACGCGCAGCGAGGCCTGGCGCGCATCCGGGTCGACAGTGGCGCTGTGTTCGACCAGCTGGGCACGCGGAAAGCGCGACTGCATCACTTCGCGCAGCAGGTCGCGCTTGGCCGCTTCCCAGTCGCCCATGCGAAAGCGCGCGCCGACCGGCAGCGACCAACGGTTGCGCAGGGCGCCGGCATCATACGGGGCGCCGCCTTCCTCGAACGGCACGAAACCCTGCAGCACCAGGTCGAGGTCGGAGACGACGGTGGGCTGGCCCGGGTCGACATTGACGCGTGCCACCGGGGTGCCGCCGCTCGTGTCGAGCGTGGCGGTGATCTGCGGGGAGTAATAGCCTTCGGTTTCGAGCAGCGTCTTCGCTTCCTCGGGGGCGGACTTGACCAGGCGTTGCAACTGGTCGAGGTCGACGCGCGGGTTGCCGCGCCAGCGCAGCAGCTCGAGATTGTCTTCCAGCAGATTGTCGAGGCGGCCGGGCGCATCGATGCGCACGTTGTAGTCGATGCCCTGCGCGAACCCGGCCGGCGCGGCCAACGCGAGGTACACGGACAGCATGAATTGTGCCAAAATCCGTGGTTTCCCTGGCGCCTGTGCGCTCCGGTGGGGTGTCGCGAGGACCATGTCTCTCCGTCTCAGTGTCAGTATCAATGCTGAGCGCATCTTAACGGAATTGCAAAAATGATGGCGAACGCTTAACTGTTAATGCAACTTTCGCGATCACCGTCGCGACTGACTACCGGATGACCCCCATGCACGCTCCCGATACCGCCCTCGTCCTCTTCAGCGGCGGACAAGATTCGACCACCTGCCTGGCCTGGGCCCTGCAGCGTTATGCACGCGTGGAAACGATCGGCTTCGACTATGGCCAGCGCCATGCCATCGAGCTGGACGTGCGCCCGACCGTGCTGGAGAAGATGCGCGCGCTGTCGCCCGAGTGGAATGCGCGCCTGGGCGAAGACCACCTGGTCGACCTGTCGCTGATTTCCCGCATTTCCGACACTGCGTTGACGAGCAATGTCGCCATCGAAATGCAGGCGAATGGCTTGCCAAACACGTTCGTTCCCGGCCGCAACCTGCTGTTCATGACGGTGGCGGCCACCGTGGCCTACCGCCGCGGCTTGACCGTCCTGGTGGGCGGCATGTGCGAGACCGATTTTTCCGGCTATCCGGATTGTCGCGACGACACCATGAAGGCCCTGCAGGTGGCGCTGAACCTGGGCATGGCCACGCGCCTGAAGGTCGAAACGCCGCTGATGTGGATCGACAAGAAGCAGACCTGGCAGCTGGCGGAAGAGGCCGGCGGCCAGGCCCTCGTCGACCTGGTGCGTTTCGACACCCACACCTGCTACCGGGCGAGCGCGGCGCTCGCCACGACTGGGGCTATGGTTGCGGTACCTGCCCGGCCCTGCGCGCTGCGGGCACGGGGTTACGAACAGTTTGCGGCGGAAAAAGCTGCCTGATCTGAAGTGCTGCGGGCGGCGGCGCGATCGGGATCGGCGCCGCCGGATGACTTGCCTCAGGCCGTCGGGTGGCTCACCGGTTCGCTGACGGCGTGGCTCACGGGCTGGCTCATCGCCTGGCGCTTGCGCGAGCGGCTTGCCGGTAAAGGATCAGCGCCAGCGGCAACAGCAGCGGCAGCAGGAAGGGCACGATGGCCGCCACCACCGCGATGCCGGCGATGCACAGGGCACCCAGCACCGCGATGCCGACGCCGGCGAACACCACCGCCAGCACGACGGCGACCACGACCGCCACCAGTACCCCGATCAGCGTGCCCCCGCTTGCGAGCAGGATGCCAAGCATGGCGCCGAGCGGCCCATCGAACTCTTCGCCGTCGATGTGGAAGCTGGCGTCGCCGAAGGTAAACAGCATGTCCCACAGCAGCAGGGCGCACAGCAGCAGGATCAGGTAGGGAAGGATCTTTTTCATGGCAGGGTCCTCGAATTGGGCTGGAATGCATTCACTTTAGGGACGAGGCGCAGGCCGTGCCAGCGGACTGCGACGGATGGTGTTTTGGACGGGCCGGAGCGCAGCAGGCGCCGATGAATGCGGCCCCTTGCTCATGCATTGCCGACCTTGCAATGCGCGGCTCGGCGCCTATACTGACAGCCTGCTCTGTTGGAGGAGGGACCCCATGCATGACGTCAGCTCAATGATGAAACTGCAGCGATCCGGCTGCCACCAGATGCGGGCAGGCGGCGGGCCGAAGGGACCGCCATCGGCACCGCCCACCATCCCGCCGATCATCATCAATCCGTTCAATCGCGAGGCGCCGCGCCAGTCCAGTATCGACCCCTTGCGCACGCCCTTGCCGCCTCCGGTACGGCGGCCAGGCCTGCCTGGCATGCGCCTCCGCGCTGCCGGCCCGTAGCGGCCCGCGGCGCAGGTTTCCACGCTCCAAATTTGTGAATCTTGTGTGTCTGATATCCCATTGGCCTCTCCATTTGCACTATGATCTGTGCTTTGGGCGAAAGCCCTGCAGATGGAAGCAGTGAGCGATGAACGACGAAGAAAATAGCCTGGAAAACGGTGGCGAAGACGCCCTGGTCCAGGAAGCGCGCCTGTGGCAAGCCAACGGCTGGACCGCGCGCGTGATCAAGAACGAGGACGACGAAGGCTGGGCCGTGGCCATGTACAAGGACGGCGAGCCGGAACCGGCCCTGGTCGGCCCCTGGACCATGGGGCGCGACAAGAAAAACCCGAAGCCGCTGGACGTGAACGCCTTCCATACGCTGGTCAAGACGGCGTCCGAGGTGATCCGCCGCCACGAGCAGCACCTGCACGCGATGCTGCACAAGAGCACGGTGGTGTCGACCGAGCAGGGCGAGCTGAAAGTCACGCTCGACATCGTGCCCGACGACGACGACCCGTATGCCATGCTTGCCGCCATCGACGAGATGGGCGAGCAGGTGGCACGGGTGCGCGTGGCCGCCAGCTTCAAGCTGACGCCGGCTTCGGCCTACGCCTGGATCGAGAACGAGTTCCGCGCGCCGCGCTGAGTTCTATCACGCGGGGCCGGGCTGCCATACCCCGGCCCTGCGAATATTTACAACGATCAACGTGCCTGCGCTGGCGGCTCGCCTTCACGCCGCAACAAGGCCTCGACCAGCGCGTGCCGGTTGTACGGATCGTCGGCCAGGACAATGTCCGGCTGCACCATGACCGCGCCCGCCGCGCCCGCCGGCCGGTCGAGCACCATGCGCGGCACCAGCAGTTCCAGTCCGGTATGGGGCAGGGTGCGGCTCTGCAGGCCGCCGCTCTGGCGCGCGCGTGCATAGCCGCCGGTGCCGACGAGCTTGCCGAACCCGAAATCCTGCATGACGTTACTGAACAGCACCGCTGACGAGTAGGTCATGCCGCCCACCAGCACATAGACCCGGCCGCCGAAGCGCAGCGGATTGCCCGGCTCGGGCTGCTCCCACTTGTCGTAGTTCGCCTGGACGATGTCGCCCTCGCGTTCCGTCTCGCTGCCCCGGCCCGGCAACACCTTCTTTATATAGGCCGAGGTGTGGCGGTAGGGCGTGGTGGCGATATACGGCAAGATGCCCCGTTTCCACAGTTCGTCGTCGCCACCGCCGTTCTCGCGCACATCGATCAGCAGGGTCGTCGTGCCCGCTTCACGCATGCGCGCAAACGCCGCGGCGGTAAAGGCATGGAACTTTTCCGGATCCGGCCACAGGAACTGGTTGATGGTCAGCAGGGCGGCACGCTTGCCCAGCAGCTCGAAACGGAAGACCTGGTCGAAGTCCGCGGCGCGCGTGCCGACGACAGCTTCGGGCCGTGCCCGGCTTGCTGCGAGGGTCAGCGGTTTGCCGTCGATCGACAGGGTAAAGCGGGCCGGCGCGCCGTGGTGCTTCCAGTAGAAGAACCACCAGCGCCGCGACATCAGCTCGGCCCGGAATTGCGGCGTGTCGCCATGCGCCAGTTGCAGCAGCTTCGGCGCAAGCTGCGCCACGGGCACGCCATTGATGCGCTCGATCCGTCGTCCCGCCAGCGCGCTGCTTTTGCCGCCCAGTTCGGAACGGACGAACAGCTTGCCTTCCGGCGTCACCCGCACCTCGAAGGGGAAGAAGGCGCCGCCCGAGGCCAGGAACGCTTCGGCCTGGGTGCGCCACTCCGGCTGCACCACGGCAAAGTGGGCATCGGCGAAGGGGGGATTGAGCCGGGCCAGTACACGCCAGGCTTCGTCGCGGCCCATCGGTACGGACAAGTCCCGCCGTGCGGTGTCCAGCACCGCGTCCAATTGTTCGCGCGGGATCGACGACTCGGGCTGCGGGTGGATCTCGTCTATCGTTTTGCGGATGAACGCCACGTCCTGCTGGAGTTGCTCCACGGTGAACTCCGGCTCGGCCGCATGGACGGCGGCGCTGGCCAGCAGGCCGGCAATCAGGAGGGGAAAAGGCAGTCGCATCGAACGCTCGTGTTGTGAAAACGCCTATTGTATAGTCCGCTATTTGGGTAGGGGTTTACCTCAACCGACTGCTTGATTAAGGCTGGACCATATGCTCAATAGCGATGACCTGCGTTTCTTTTGTGCCGTGGCGAGCCAGCCGACGCTGGCGGCCACCGCGCGCCTGCTGCACGTGACACCACCATCGGTAACCCAGCGGCTGCAGGGGCTGGAAGCCAGGCTCGGCCTGCGCCTGCTCGACCGTTTCGGCCGGCGCACCAGCCTGACCGACGAAGGCCAGCTGCTGGCGGCGCGCGCCCGGCTGATCCTCGACGAAATGGACGCGCTGGCGAATGCGCTGGGCGACCGCAAGAACGACATGGTCGGTTGCCTGCGCATCCCTGGCGCCGCTGGGCTTCGGCAATGCCTATGTGGCGCCGCTGGCCGCCCGCTTCCAGGCCGATCATCCCTTGCTGTCGGTCGAGCTCGAGCTGTCCGACCGCCCCAACCTGGCAACCGGCGACGGCTGGGACATCGTGCTGCACATCGGCGAACTGCGCGACTCGACCCTGCAACGTCACGTGCTGGCGAAGAACCGGCGCCTGCTGTGCGCGGCACCAACCTACCTCGAACGCCATGGCACGCCGCGCACGGTCGACGATCTCCGCCACCACCGCTGCCTGATGCTGCGCGAAAACGCCGAGCACTGGGCCTGTGGCGCCTGCGTGCGCCGGGCGGTACGGGCTACGAGGCGGTGCGCATCCAGCCTGCGCTGTCGAGCAACGACGGGCGCGTCATCAAGGGCTGGGCGCTGGGCGGCTACGGCATCATCCAGCGCTCGGGCTGGGATGTCGCGCACGAACTGCGCCGGGGAAACTGGTGCAGGTCCTGCCCGACCATGCGCTGCCGGATGCGGATATCGTCGCGCTGCTCGGCGCCCACGGCGGCCGCCGCTCGGCCCGTACCGAGCGCTTCCTCGCCCTGCTGAAGCAGGAAATCGGCACGCTGCCCTGGGAGGAATAGGCCCCTGGTCTAGCCGGCGTTGCGTTTCTGCTGTCTTGCTCTGTTCGGGCCTCCAGGAAGCTGTATGCAGCGACGATCTGCTGCTAATATTTCCACCTGGAATTAATTGTCAGGGAAATCCATGGACCGTCTCGCCCGCCTGGAAGCGGTGCAATCGATGCTGCTCGAAATCGGGCAGCTGTCGACCAGTTGCAGCGACATCAGCGTGTTTCTGCGCGCCGTACACCGCGCGCTCGGCCGCATCATGTATTCGGCCAATTTCTATGTTGCCCTGTCCGACCGCGAGGAAGGGACCGTGCGCTTCGTGTATTTCGTCGATGAACGCGATGCACTGGACGCGCTGGCGATGGACCAGACGGTGCGCCTGGCTTCTCCGGAAGAGTCGCCGACGTCCTGGGTGATCCTGAACCGGCAGCGTCTGGTGATGACGGCCGCCGACTTCGAAGCGCGCGAAGCGCAAGGGGTGTTCGGCGCGGGCAGCAACGCCGAACACTGGATGGGTTGTCCGCTGCTGGACCAGCAGCAGCAATCGCTGGGCGCGATGGTGATCCAGAGCTATACCCCGCAGCACACCTACAGCGAGGAAGACCAGGCCCTGTTCGCGGTGATTGCCAACCATGTGTCGGTTGCCCTGCAGAGCCTGCAGAGCATGGACCGGCTCGAGCGCGCCGTGCAGGAACGCACTGCGCGCCTGGCCCATGAAGTGGCCGAGCGCCGCCGCGCCGAGCAGATCCAGCATGCGCTGTACCAGATCGCCAACCTGTCGGCCAGTGCCGTGTCCACCGACGTGCTGACGGCCAGCCTGCACCGCATCATCGGCGAACTGATGGTGGCGAAAAATTTTCTGATCGGCCTGTATCACCCGGACACCCAGGAAATCAGCATCCCGTATTTCGTCGACCAGCACGATGCCGAGCCTCCGGTCAAGCGTTTCCCCTATGGCAAGGCGATGTGTTCCTACGTGCTCGCCTCACGCCAGGCCCAGCTGCACGATGCCGGCAGCTTCACGCGCCTGGTGGCGAGCGGGCTGGTCAAGGAGCCGCTCGGCAATGTCGATATCGCCAGCTGGATGGGCGTACCGATGCTGGTGCACGACCAGCCGTATGGCGTCCTGATCGTGCAGAGCTATGACCCGGCGGTGGTGTACACCAAGGCCGACCTCGACCTGCTGGCCTTCGTTGCCAGCCACGTCGCCGTGGCGATCGCGCGCATGCAGGCCGACCGCAGCATGCGCAAGACCAAGGAACTGCTGGAAGAGCAGAACGCGGCGCTGAACACGGCCCTGCAGCAGCTGCGCGAAGCGCAAGGCGAACTGGTGCGCCAGGAAAAGCTGGCTTCCCTGGGCGAACTGGTGGCCGGCGTCGCCCATGAAATCAACACCCCGCTCGGCATCTGCGTCACCGCCACCAGCCACCTCGTCGAGGAACTGCGGCTGACGCGCGCCGAGCTGGCCGCGGGCGAGATGACGCAGGAGAGCCTGGCATCCTTCTTCGACATCGTCGACCAGTCGCTGCGCATCATGACCACCAACACCCAGCGCGCGGCCAGCCTGGTGCGCAGCTTCAAGCAGGTGGCGGTGGACCAGTCCTCGGGCGACATCCGCAGTTTCAACCTGCGCGCCTACCTCAACGAAGTGCTGCTGTCGCTGCAGCCGCGATTGAAAGGGCGCCCGGTGAAGGTGGAAGTCGACTGCCCGCCGGACGTGGCGATGGAAAGCTACCCGGGCGCGGTGTCGCAGATCGTGACCAACATGGTGATCAACTCCCTCATCCACGGCTTCGAACGCGACCAGCCCGGCCATATCGCGATCCGGGTAGCGGTGGAGGGCGAGCAGGTGGCCATGTCCTACGCGGACGATGGCGCCGGCATGGACAAGGAAACGCTCGATAAGCTGTTCGACCCCTTCTTCACCACCAAGCGCGGCAGCGGCGGCAGCGGGCTTGGCGCGCACATCCTGTACAACCTGGTGACGGGAGCCCTGGGCGGGACCGTGAAAGTGGAAAGCGCGCCGGGGCAGGGCCTGCGCTACGACCTGAGCTTTCCGCGCAGCCGGCGGGCGGAAAAGGCGCCAGTGTGACGCGGAACGCCTGAAAGACGGGGTCGACGGCAGGGCGGACGGCTTCCACGCGAACGGTGCATCAACGCACCGCCGGCGCCGTCCACGCGTTCAAACGGTGCATGCATGGACGCGACCAGGCAAAGGAGTCGAACGCCTGGACAGCCACGATACTGCGAGCGTTCATGCTTGCGCGCCGTCCACCGTGCGCCGCACGCGGCGGCGCGAGCGATCAAAAGGCCGTTTTCGGGCTGAAGGCAAGATTGCCCTGCAGCTTGATCGTGCCGGCGCCCGTGGCCATGTCTTCGCCGCCGCTCAGGGTACCGCCGCCCAGGGCATTGCGGTATTTGCCGGTGCCGCCGGTGATACGGAAAGTCGCGCCGGAGAAGACGAACTTGGTGCCTTCGCCGGTCGGGACGAACTGGCCGCTATAGGTGGCGAAGAGCTGGTCGCCCGAGGTGTCCATGACGATGAATTTGCCATCGCTGAAGTTGAACAGTGGTCCCTGTGGCGTGATGCAGTCGGTGGCGATGAAGACGACCTTGCCGTACATCCGCTTGCTGTCGCCGTGGCCGGCGATGGTGCCGCCGAAATTCGCCGGACAACGTGAAGAAAACCCCACGGTTTCTTGCAAAACGCCTTCGATGGCGAAGGTTGGCTGCAACACCTGTGCCGATGCAGTGGCCGAGCTTGCCAAAAGGAGGGTAGCGGCAACGGGACCAGCAACAGCGCGCACGATGGATTTGAACATGTATCAGCTCCGAGGTAAGTTGAAGAAGGACGTGATGTTACCTATCCTGCAACACTTCGGAGATATTTTTTTGCTACTTGTGGTAAACAATAAACATATAATTGCGGCAACATTTGTTCTGTTCCGCGGGCGTGCTGGACGAGGGTGGAACCGCCAGGATGCGGCTGTGCCGTCGCTGCTTGAACGCGTAGGCGGCAGTGACGTAGCGGGACGATTGAACGGACGGGTGGAGCCGCCTACCCTACGTTGAGCGCCGGCCGCATGAAGGGTGCCAGGCTTGCCACCCGCGGCGTTCATTCACGGCGGGGAAGCGGCCAGGTTCAATCCGGCCACTGCCGGTTGATTTCCACCGCCTTGTCGATGTTCTGGATCAGCAGGTCGACGTAATACGGGTCGAGGTGCTGGCCGGCGACTTCGCGCAGGTAGTCGGTCACCTGTGGCACCGGCCAGGCGGACTTGTAGCAGCGCTCGTGGCAGAGGGCATCGAACACGTCGGCCACCGCGACGATGCGGGCGTACGGGTGGATCGCTTCGCCCTTCAGGCCTTGCGGGTAGCCGCTGCCGTCGTATTTTTCGTGGTGCTGGTGGGCGATGACGGCGGCGGCCTTCAGGATGGGGCGCGTCGAGCCGTCGAGGATCTGCAGGCCGACGGTGGGGTGCTGCTGCATGACTTCCCATTCGTCCGGGCTCAAGCGGCCGGGCTTGAGCAGCACGGCGTCGGGCGTGGCGATCTTGCCGATGTCGTGCATGGGCGCGGCGTGCATCAGGGTCGCGGTTTCATCCTCCGGCATGCCCGAAGCTTGCGCCAGCAGGTGGCAGACTTGCGCCATGCGGCGCACGTGGTTGCCGGCTTCCTGCGAACGCGATTCGACCACGTCGCCCAGGCGCAGGATCAGTTCGGCCTGGGTATCGGTGATTTCCTGGTTCAGCAGGATGTTGTCGAAAGCGATCGCCACGCCCGAGCAGAACACTTCCAGCAATTGCGAGTCGATCTCCGAGATTTCCTCGACGCCCTGCAGCACGAGCAGCGACGCCTTGCCGCTGCTGTTCGGGAAGTAGCCGACATAGGTGTCGCCGTGCAGTTTCGAGATGCGGTTGTGGCGCGCGTCGTCGAGCTGGGCCACCAGGGCCGGGTCGATGTCGTCGCCGAAGTCGCCGATCTTGGCCAGCACCTCGTACTGGCTCTCGCCGCTGATCATGCTCGCGCCCTTCAGGCGCAGCAGCATGCTCTGCTCCAGGCGCAGCAGCGCCACCACCTGCTGCAGCAGGCCGCTGGCGAAATCCTTCAGGCTGCGCTGCTTGAAGATGTGCGAAGAAGCGGCCAGTACCCGTTCCAGGCCCTCGCGGTAGTTCTGCTGCACGCGGCGTGCTTCCTCGACCTTCATGATGTCGCGGTAGGCACGCAGCGCGGCGAAGGTGGTCGTGAACAGCTTGGTGCGATCGAGCTCGGTCTTTTCCTTGTAGTCGTTGATGTCGTAGTCGACGATCACGCGTTCTTCCGGCGCCTGGCCCGGCTGGCCGGTGCGCAGCACGATGCGGGTAAATTGATTGTCCAGTTCCTGGCGCATCCAGCGCGCCACTTCCAGGCCGCTGTCCTCGCGCTCCATCACCACGTCGAGGAACACCAGCGCGATATCGCTCTCGCGCGCCAGCACTTCCTTCGCCTCGGCGCCGCTGTGGGCGTGCAGGAAGGTCAGCGCACGGCCATCGAGGCGGAAGCGGTTCAGCGTCAGCTTGGTGATGTCGTGGATATCCGGTTCGTCGTCGACGAGCAAGACCTTCCAGGGAGCGAGCTTGGGCGCGGCAGGGGACAGAAAGGACATGGCGGTTCCGATACCGTAATCAATCGAGACGAACGAACAGGAGTTTCTGCACGAACATGCAGGATGAATCGATTGTAGTATGGGTCTACGGCATTAACAACAAGCAATAGATGAAGTCCTGGTGCAACTGTCAAGGAATGTGGGGCGGATGAGTCAGGTATAGCGTTTCTGGCAGCGTTCGCAGAAAAAGCTGCGCCGGTTGGTGCGGCCGAGGTGGGCCTTGTGGAAGGGAATATTGCAGCGCGGGCAGATTTTTTTGGCATGGGCCAGCCAGTGCTGTTTCAGTACATATTCTTTTTTCCAGGCCAGGAATTCGAAACTGTACTGGCGCGCCTGCTCGACCAGGGCGCGCAGCTTGGGCGCGGGCAGGGCGCCGACCGTCGACGCCGGATGCACGCGAATGCGGAACAGCACTTCGTTCTTGATGATGTTGCCGACGCCGGAAAAGATGTCCTGGTCGAGCAGGGCATCGCAGGCCAGCAGGTCGGGCCTGGCGCGCAGCTTCTTGAGGGCGCGGCGCGGGTTCCAGGCCTCGGACATGACATCGGCCTGCCAGTCGTACAGGCTGTCGAGCTCGCCCTCGATTTCGCGTACCGAACACGCATAGAAATTGATTTCTCCGCCATCGGCCATACGTAGGAAGAGGCGCGGCGGTTTGTCACGGCGCTCGTTCACGCGGTAGGTGCCGAACAGCAGGAAATGGATGCGCACGACCATGTTCGGCAAGACAATCAGGAAGTGCTTGCCCCAGGTGCGCAGCGAGACGAGCGTCTGGCCGACCAGGCGCCCCGGGTCGATGGCGGTCGTGTTGCCGCCGGCCTCGACGATTTCCTGGCCGACGAAACGGGCGGTGTCTTCCCGCAAGATGACGAGCGATGGTCCTTCTGGCACGGTGAGCCTCCTTGTCCCCATTCTTGCCCAACTCAGGCAGGGCCGGCTGTGCGAGGACTAACAGACTGAAACAGGATTTACATGGAGGCTACCGCATGGCGCCTCGAAGCAAGGTATATTGAGTGGTTGCATGAGAAGCTAAACAAGATAGCGAAAGGAATCGCCATGAAGATTCGACACCTGGCCGTAACAAGCCTGCTGGCGCTGGCCGCCGGCGCCGCCTCGGCCGACGTGACTGTCAATTACGTGGAGCCTGATAACTTCACGGACCTGCCGTTCACGAATTGGGAGCGCGAGGCCACCCTGAAAGACCTGACGAACCACTTCACCAGGCTCGGTGCCCAGCTGCCGGCCGGACAGAACCTGAAGATCGACGTGATCGACGTCGACCTTGCCGGCCGCGAGTATCCGGGACGCGGGCCGCGCGACTTGCGCATCGTGAAGCAGATCGACTGGCCGCGCATCGACCTGCGCTACACCATCGAGCAGGATGGCAAGGTATTGCGCAGCGGCGATGCACAGTTGCGCGACATGACCTTCATGGACCGCTTCACCCGCGCCAACGAAAGCGGCTCGCTCCGATTCGAGAAACGCATGATCGACGAATGGTTCTACTCGACGATCGTGCCGCGCGAGCAGGCCGCACGGCGCTGAACGCAGCCCCGGCACGCCCCACAAACCGCAAGCCGGCGCCGCCGTGCTTGCGGTTTTTTATTGCACCCGCGGCGGTGGCCCGCCCGGGCCTGCTCCCCGGGTTTTACTCGCCACGCTTGCCGGGCTCGCGCCCTGACCGCGGCCGGGCGCCGGCACCCCTGTCCTTCACGGTAGTCGGCCGGCACCGTGAACAGCGCCGGGTCCGGTTCGCCACGCTTGAGGCCTTCCGGGCGGTAGACATAGTCGCCGCTGCGCGGGTCGCTGTGCTTGGCATACACCGTCAGCTGCAAGTCGGGCGCATACCAGCTTTCGTCGGCGACGATAATCGGATTGCGGTTGCCGACTTCGCCGGCCGGAATTTCGTAGCTGCGCAGCTTGCCCTCGGCCTTGACGCCGTCGAAGTCGCGCGTGCCGAGGTCGCGGCTGACGGCCTTGCTTGCCCATTTGCCGTCTGCCGCGGCGCCGGCGATCAGCGGGCCCAGCTGGCCGAGCTGCGGACCGAGGCCGCGCAGCTCGGCGCCGAGTTCGCGCGGCAGGCGGATCACGCGCACGGTTTCACGCATGCCTTCGCGCGCCTCCCTGCCTTGCCCGGCACGTCCGGGCTCGCCACCCCGCGCTCGATCCGGACCACGGTGCGGCCTTCGCCGCCGCGCTCGAGGGCCGGCAGGCGGCCCTCCTTGCGCAATTGCTCGACTCGCGCCCGCGCCGCCTCGGCAATGCGGGCGACATCCGGCCCCGAGGGAAGTTTTCTCGCCGTGCGTGTTTGCGGGCTCAGCAGCCAAGTTGCGTTCGCTACCGGATCCTTGATCGTCACGCTGCGCAATTCCCCCCTTCGCATCGCGCACTTCGTGGCGAGTGCGGCCGGCGCTGTCGCGATAGCTGGCAGCGCTCGTGCGCTGCTCGATCCCGTTACCGTCGGCCAGTTGCTGCAGTCGCTCGGAGACGATCCGCGCGCTGTAGGGCGCATCCTTGACGGCCGCGCCATGGCCGCGCAGGTGCAGGCGCGGGACGTTCTCGAAACGCATGGCCCCGGCCATGGCCGGCGGTTCCGGGCTCTCCAGCTCTTCGGCGGCAAAGGCAGGAGAAGACAGGCAGGCCAGCAGGGCCGCCAGCAGCAATCGGTTCTTGTTCATGGTGTCCTCGGTTGTAGTGATTGGAAAGTCAGGAGCTCCTGACAAAACCGCCATAGCCGCGTTGCGGCTCCTTGCCGTACAGGCGTACTGTCCGCGTCGCCGCGCCTTGCTCTGACGGTTTTGTTAGAAGCTCCAGGTGTCATGGATCATTCGAAGGCGCCCAGGCGCAGGGCAAGCGGCTCGCCGGCCGCGTCGACCAGCATTTCGGCGCGGATGCTGTCGCCCGCGTATTCCGGATCGATCGGCAGGCCGAGTGTGGCCAATACCGTACGTGGCAGGTCGGCCGCGACCAGGCGCGGCGCGGGCTCGCGTTCGATCCGTTCGAGCGAATCGAGGGCGACAAATGCGCCGCCGTCGTCCAGGCGCAGCAGGGGCGCCTGCGGATAGCCATCGCCGGCCAGGCGCGGCGGCACCAGCAGCAATGCCAGCATGGCGGCGCCCAGGCCACCGGCGAGCGCGGTGGCAATCCACTCGAGCGCGCCGAGGCGGCGGTACCGGGGCCGGCGGGAGAACTGGGCCTGGAAGGCCTGCATCAATTCCTTGTCGACGCAGCGCGGCGTGTCGACGGCAGAGAGCGCCTCGCGCAGGCCGGCCAGGCGCAGGTCGAGTTCCGCGGTGTCGCCAAGTGGGTCGGGCAGGTGGTCGGGAGGGTGTCTGGTGTCCATGATGTGATCGGTATCCGTGTCGATTCAGGCATGCTCGGCGTGGGCACGCAGGGGCCTTGGCCGGGGCCGCACGTCCGCGCGCGAGGCGCGAGCGCACGGTGCCGATATCCACCGCGCAGATCGTCGCGATCTCGAGGTAGGACAGGTCGTGCAGTTCGTAGAGGATGAGGGCGTCGCGGTAGTGCGGTGCCAGCCGCGCCAGCGCCCGGCGGGTCTGTTCGGCGGACTCGTTGGCGAGCACCCGCACGAGCGGGTCGGCGTCCTCGCAGGGCAGGTCGATCTCGTCCGCGTCGCCGTCGGCGCCGGTTTCTGGGCGGGCAGGGCGGCTTCGCGCCGGCGCCCTTCCTCCTGCTTCAGGATCAGGAGGCGCACGACGCCGAACAGGAAGTTGGGCAGGGAGCCGCGCAGCGGGTCGTAGGCGAGGCGTCCGTTCAGGAGGCCCATGAAGGCTTCCTGCACCACGTCGGCGGCGGTGCCGCTGGCGCTGGCGCGTAGCAGCGCGAAGCGGTACAGCGGTCCCCGGTGGCGCCGGTACAGCGCGGCGAAGGCCGCGGCCTCGCCGGCGCGCATGCGGCGCAGCAGTTCATCGTCGGAAGTGGAGGGCGTGATGTTCATGGGTGGTCTCTTACCCATATTCCAACTCAGCGCCCGGAAAGTTCCAACTATTTTGCTGGCCGGGAGGCAAGGAGGGGCGGCTGGCCTGGCGCGGGCGGCCGGCGGCTGGCGCCGTGCATGCCGGGAGATCCTCGGCTCCGTATGCGGCGCGCAGCGTCTGCTTGACGGAGCGCGGCGGCACCGCGGCGCCTGTGGGAGGTGCGCCGTCGATCCAGCTCAGTCGATCCAGCTCAGTCGATCCAGCTCAGTCGATCCAGTTCACCCGCTCGAACTTGGTGCGGAACTCCTCGGGCATGGCGACGACCTGGCTGGTCTTGTAGTTGTAGAAGACGAAGCCGGACTTGGCCATGGCGACGAGGGCCTTGTCGCGCGGGCGCGTGACGCGGAAGGTGATGTCGCCGCCGTACTTGTTGAAGTCCATGACGCCGACCTCGAACAGCAGCTGGTCGCGCGCATGGGCTTCGGCCCGGTAGGTGGTGGCCAGGTCGGTGACGATGATGCCGGTGCCGTCGCGCTCGGTTTCGGCGACACCGAACTCGAACAGGAAGCGTGCGCGCGCCTCGGAGATCATCGAGATCATCGAGTCGTTGCCGAGGTGGTTGGCGGCGTTGATGTCGGTGACGCGCACCGTCAGCGGCGTGGAATAGTAATACTGGTCTTCGGGGAAGTGGAGGTGTAGTCGGGCCATGGGGCGATTCTACCCCGAGCTGCCGCGGGCGATGCGGAAGATGCGCCCGGCCGCACTGACCACGTACAGCTCGCCCGCGCCGTCGCGCCCGAACGAGACGACCTGGGTGGCGCTCAAGCCCCAGTCGCGCTGCTCGACGACCCCGGCGCCGGTGGCGAAGAAGCTTTTCACGAAGCCGCGGCAGAAGTCGGAATAGAAATAGCGTCCGACCAGTTCGGGCAGGGCCGTGCCGCGGTAGACGTAGCCGCCGGTGAGCGAGCAGCCGTTGACGTCGTTCGCGCCGTGTTCGTATTCGAAGACGGGCAGGGTCATGCCCGTGCGGTCGCAGCTGGCGGCGTTGTAGCAGATGCTGCCTTCCATGATGTCCCAGCCGTAGTTCAGGCCGCCCTGGGAAACGGCGGCGATGTCGACTTCCTCGCGCGTATCCTGGCCGACGTCGGCAATGTAGAGCTGTTCGCCGTCGAAGCTGAAGCGCCATGGGTTGCGCAAGCCACTGGCCCAGATTTCGGGACGGCGCCCGGCCTGGTTGACGTAGGGGTTGGTGGGCGGAATGGCATAGGGCTGGGCGACGCTGGCATTGCGCACGTCCACGCGCAGGATCTTGCCGAGCAGCGAATCGAGGTTCTGGGCATTGCCGAAGGGGTCGCCGGCACCGCCGCCATCGCCCGTGCCGGCATACAGCATGCCGTCCGGCCCGAAGGCGACCTGGCCGCCGAAGTGGTTGTCGAACTGCGGATGGGCCACGCGCAGGATGGCCAGGGCCGAGGTCGGATCGCCCACGTCGGGCAGCGGCGAGCTGGCATAGCGCTCGACGACGATGTTCTGCGCGAGGTCGGTGTAGTACAGGTAGACGTAGCCGTTGCGGGCGAAATCCGGGTCGAAGGCCATCGACAGCAGGCCGCCTTCGCCGCCGGTGAAGACACGGTCGCTGATGTCGAGCCAGGGCTGGGTCAGCACGGCGCCGTTGCGCACGATGCGGACCAGGCCCGCGCGCTCGACGACGAACAGGCGCTCGTCGCCGGGCGGCGCAGTGACGAAGACCGGTCGGGTGAAGGTGGGGCCGATGTCGGTCAGCGTCAGTGTCACTGGCCCGCTGGCATAAGTAACGCTGGCGGTGGCCGTGGCGCCGGCCGCGACGACGACATTCTGGGTAGCGGGCGTGGGCGCATAGGTGGCGCCGCCGACGGCGACGTTGGACGCGGCCACGCTGTAGCTGCCGGGTGCGAGATTGGGCAAGGTTTGCGTGGCGGTCAGGTCTTGGGCGAAATTATTTGGACCGGTGACGCGCACGGCGCCGTTGACGCCGGCGGGCAGGGCCGTGATCGTTACTTGCAGGCTGCCGGTCGTGGCGCCGCTGCCGGTACCGTCGCCAGGTGTGGGGCCGAGGGTGCCGGGATTGCCGCCGCCACCGCTGCAGGCCGCCAGCAGGAAGGAGGACAGCAGGCAGAGCAGGAATATCCGTACGCGATCGACCAGCATGGCAGCCTCCACGGGGAACGGCAATCGACGCGGCCATTCTGCCACTGCCGGGCCGTGCCGCGCGCACGTTAGCCGGCGCACAATTGATTCTGTTCGGAGGAGGAAGGCGGCGCGTCGCGCGGACGTTCAGGGTGCGGCCGGCGGACGCTGGCGCGTTTTGGCCACCACGCCCGACGGGGCGATCAGGACGACGAACTCGGCAAAGCGGCCGGCGCCGGCGGGCGACTGGTACAGCCAGGCTTCGTAGCCGCTATCGAACACGACCGACCTGGTCTTGCCAAAGGCAGCCAGCAGCTCGGCCTTCGTCGTGCGGCCCGGGACGATGCCGCTGGCCAGGCGCTCGGCGGCGACCGACCTGCCGGGCGGCACCGCCTGCGTGGCGCAGCCGGCCAGCAGCAGGGCCGCGAGCAGGAGGGCAGCGCGCCTCATCGCGCCACCTCGGCCGGCGCCGTGACCGACGCGGCCGGCACGTCCACCATGTAGTCGAACTCGACCAGCGTGTCGTCCGGCCAGCGGCTGTCCCAGATCGGTGCGTAATAGGTGCGGTCGAGCAGCACCTGGCAGTCGCAAAAGGGCAGCATCTCGCGGGTCTGCCCGCCGCCGGCATAGAGCATGCTGAAGGGCAGTACTTCAGAGCGGTCGCCAAAGCGCAGGCGCACCGCGAACAGGGGGCGCTCGGCGAAGAACAGGTAGTTGCCGTCGGGGCTGTTGCAGACCCCGTCGGCGCTCGTCAAGGCATCCGCCAGCCAGCCAAACAGCGGCGAGCTGTTCGAGACCAGGCCAGCTTCCATGCCGACCCGGCATTCCAGGCGCAAATCGCCCAGGCGGCGCGTGCCAGGCGGCAAGCCCGGGGTGGCGATGGTAGCGCGCCAGGTCATGCTGGTGGTCTTGCGGTTGGCGAGCACGGCGGCGTCTTCGCGCAGGGCTTGCTCGTTGCGGGGCAGCACGAAACTGTTGTCGGGCGCGACCGGCACCGGTACCGACAGGGTGTCGCCGGCGATGCGCAGGGTGATGCCTGTCATGTTGACGTCCGGCGTGCGCGGCAACAACTGGAAACGCAGGCTGGCCGCAGGAGCGAGCGCATGTTCGCGTTCGAAGCGTTCCATGCCTTTGATCATCTTGCGGTAGGATTTGTCGACCGGGTCGCGGGTGCCCTTCACGCTGACGGTGGCGACCTTGCTCGGCGAAGGGACAGGCGAGGAAGAGGCTTCCTGCGCGCCTGCCGTGGTGGCGAAGGCAAGCGCGCAGAGGAGGGTGAGGCCGGTGCCTTGCGCGAGCGGCCCCATGCTGCTTACCAGTAGCGGACCCGGCCGGTGTCCATGTGCACGAACTGCGAGTCCGGGTAGTAACCGACGCCGCCGGCGCGCATCGACACGGCCGCCTTGCGCAGCTGGGCCAGGTCCTTGCCCGGCAGGCGGATGTCGATGGCCTTGCCGTCCATGTGCATGCTGTGCTTGGCCACGCCACTGCTATTGGCGTGCAGCTTCGCGTTCGATTCCGGCGAGCGGTAGCCGGAAATGATGTGCAGGGTCTGGTTGTCGCCGAACTTGGTGCTGACCTCGTTGAGCAGGACGATCAGCTTCGTATCCATTTCGGCAATCTTGTTGTTGCGGTGGTCGCGCAGCAGCTTGTTGATGTCTTGCAGCGCGTCCGGGATGAACTGGCCTTCGGCCCAGAAAACACTACGCAGGCTTTCACCGGTATGCGTGTTGTACAAGCGCAGGGTACGTTCGCCAGGAGCGGCCTGGGCGGCTTTCGCCAGGGCGGGCATGCCGATCGCGGACGCGAGTGCAACAGAGCTTTTGAGGAAAGAGCGTCGTTGGTTCATTGAGCATCCTTTACGCAGGTTCGGAAACAACGATGATACCCCGTTTTCGTCGAGCTTGCAGGGGATGACGGGTAAATGCGACACGATGACGGTTGAATAACAACTTTTAACGGAGATTTGCATGCAATTCCGCCAACACGGCAGTTTTTCGCAACGCGTCCGGACCGCCTCGTGCGCGCTTCCTTTCCTCATCGCCGCCAGTAGCGCCGCGCACGCCCAGGTGCAGGCGAGTGGCGCCCCGCCCGAAGTCAAAGGCTGGCGCCTCGAAACCGTCACCGACGCGCTGCCCCAGGCCTGGGGCATGGCATGGCTGCCGGACGGGCGCATGCTTGTTACCGGCAAGGAAGGCACGCTGCACCGGTAGCGGGCGGCAAGGTGCAGGACCTGCCCCTGGCTGGCTTGCCGAAGCTGATGACGGGCGGCCAGGGCGACCTGCTCGACATCGCCGTGCATCCGGCCGACAAGGGGCCGCAGGTGCGCGTCTACATGACGATGGCCAACGGCACCGAGGCCGAGAACCGGACCATGCTGGTGCGCGGCACCTTCGATGGCAAGCGGGTGACCGGCATCGTGCCCCTGTTCACGGCCTCACCCTCGAAGAACGGCGGCGAGCACTTCGGTTCGCGCATCGCCTGGCTGGCCGACGGCACGCTGCTGATGAGCATTGGCGATGGCGGCAACCCGCCCCAGCGCGTGGGCAGGATGCTGGCCCGCGACCAGGCCCAGAACCTGGGCAGCCACAACGGTTCCATCCTGCGCCTCACCAGCGAGGGCAAGCCGGTGCCGGGCAATCCGCTGGCGAGCAAACCTGGCGCCCTGCCGGAAATCTGGTCCTACGGCCACCGCAACATCCAGGGCCTGGTGGTGGATGCGGCCGGCAAGCAGGTGTTTGCCAGCGAACACGGCCCGCGCGGCGGTGACGAGATCAACCGCATCGAGGGCGGCAAGAACTACGGCTGGCCGATCCAGACTTTTGGCCTGGACTACAAGACGCGCGAACCGGTCGGCAAGCCCAGCGTGCCGGGCATGGTCGATCCCCTGGTCGCCTGGTCCCCGTCCCCGGCGCCCTCGGGCCTGGCCTGGTACACGGGCCACGCCTTCCCGCAATGGCGGGGCAGCCTGTTCAGCGGCAGCCTGGCCGGCATGGACGTGCGCCGCATCGCCTTCGACGCGGACGGTAAAGTTGTGAAGCAGGAAAAGCTGGCGATCGGCAAGCGCGTGCGCGACGTGCGCCAGGGGCCGGACGGCCACCTGTACCTGCTGACGGACGAGGACCACTCGCGCATCCTGCGCGTGGTACCGGACAAATCCTGATCGCCTGCCGGGCCGTGCGCCGCAGCGCGCGGCTTTCTCCGATACTCGCCCGAAAGGAGGAGAGAGATGGAACACTTTTCGATCGATCTCGCCAGTACCGCCCTGGTACTGGTTGACCTGCAAAACGGCAACGTTGCACGCGAACTGGCGCCCTATTCGGCCGAGCAGGTGGTGGGCAACTGCGTGCTGCTGGCGGGGGAAATGCGCAACCGCGGCGCCATGGTCGTCTATGTACGGGTGCTGATGAACGAATTGCAGCCCGGCCCGAGCGACGCGCCCCTGCGCGCGCCCGGCAGCCCGGCGCCACCGCCGGATGCCTCGCACCTGGCGGACAACGCGGGCGTCGAGGCCACCGACATCGTCGTCACCAAGCGCCAGTGGGGCGCCTTCTATGGCACCGAACTCGACCAGCTATTACGGCGGCGCGGCATCAAGACGCTGATTTTGGGCGGCATCGTCACCAATTTCGGCGTCGAGTCGACGGCGCGGGCGGCGCATGACCGTGGCTATGCGATCGTGTTCGCGGAAGATGCGATGAGCGGGATCACGGCCGAGGCGCACAATTTTGCCTGCGCCAACATCTTTCGCGTGATGGGGCGGGTGCGCAGCACGAAAGTGCTGATCGACATGCTGCAGGAGGGGACGGGCGACGCCTGAGGCCTGGACAGGGTTCGCGGGTCAGGGATACGCCGCAAGAGCGCGCACGCTGAGACCGCGTGGGGCAATGGAAGCCGGTGGCTTCCATTGCAAGCCCACCCTGCGAACTGCGAAATCGCTACGCCGCCGCGTGAATCGCCGCCGTGATCTCGTACGAACGCAGCCGCGCCGCGTGGTCGAAGATCTGCGAGGTAATCATGAGCTCGTCGGCACGGGTGTGGGCAACGAAGGCCTGCAGCTGGGCCGCCACCGTTTCCGGCGCACCGATGGCCGAGCACGACAACACGCTGTCGAGCATCGCGCGTTCCTGCATGCCGAGGCTTTCCAGATAGCCACGCTTGGGCGGTTGCAGCCTCGTCGGGCGACCGCTGCGCAGGTTCACGAAGGCCTGCTGCATCGAGGTGGCCTGGTACCGGGCTTCCTCGTCGCTGTCGGCCGCGAACACGTTGAAGCCGAGCATTACATACGGCTTGTCCAGCTGCGCCGACGGCTTGAAATTCGCACGGTACATGTCGATTGCCTGCATCATCATCTGCGGTGCGAAGTGCGAGGCAAAGGCGTAGGGCAGTCCGAAGTGGGCGGCCAGCTGGGCGCCGAACAGGCTGGACCCGAGGATCCACAGCGGCACGTTCAGCCCGGCACCGGGCACGGCCTTGACTTGGCGGCGCGGCGAGTCGGCAAAATAGTCCTGCAGCTCGAGTACGTCCTGGGGGAATTCGTCGGCGTCCGAGGCCAGGTTGCGGCGCAGGGCACGCGCGGTGACGTGGTCGGAACCCGGCGCACGGCCCAGGCCCAGGTCGATACGGCCGGGGAACAGCGACTCGAGCGTGCCGAACTGTTCGGCGATAACGAGCGGCGAGTGATTCGGCAGCATGATGCCGCCGGCGCCCACGCGGATGCGCGAGGTGCCGGCCGCGACATAGCCGATCAGCACCGAGGTGGCGGCGCTGGCAATGCCCGGCATGCCGTGGTGTTCGGCCAGCCAGAAACGGTTGAAACCCCAGCGTTCGCCATGCTGGGCGAGGTCGAGCGAATGCTGGAAGGAAGCGCGCGCATCGCTGCCTTCGGCGATGGGCGAGAGGTCGAGTATCGAAAAGGGAATCATGAGCCGCATGATACGCCGAAGGATTTTTTCCCGCTGCGCGCCACTGCACAGGCGGCTTGTCGCCGGTGCAGCGGTTGACAGCATGCGGCCCTCGGACCGGCGCGGTCCCGCTGTAAAGATTGACCAGCAGATATTGCCTGTCTATGATTCCCGGCTCCTGCCGCCGCGCCGCCGCGGCGCGCGCCAACTGCTCCAGGCCCGGATGTTCATGCGTCGTCATTCTTCGTCCAAACGTTCCCGGCACCGATACGCCATTGGCGCCTGCCTGGCGCTGCTGGCCGGGTGTGCGCCGCTGTCCGGGGACAGTCCTGCAGGGGGGCACACTGGCTGCACATGGGCAACTCGACCCTGCCCAGTTCGCACGCATCGACGCGGCAATCGGCGCCGCCATCGCCGAGCGCCGCCTGCCGGGCGCGGTGTTCCACCTCGAGCGGGGCGGCGCCGTGCACGAACGCGCCTACGGCCAGTTCAGCTACGAATCCGGCGCCGCGGCGGTGACGCCCGACAGCGTGTTCGACGCCGCCTCGCTGACCAAGGTATTGGCCACCGCGCCCGCCGTCCTGCTGCTGGTCGAGGAGGGCAAGCTCGAGCTCGACGCGAAGCTGGTCGACTATTTTCCCGAATGTGGCGGTGGCGGCAAGGAGGCGATCACGATCCGCCATCTTCTGACCCATACCTCTGGCTTGCCTGCCGGCCTGCCCGCCAGGCCATCCTGGCAGGGCGATGCGGCCGCGCATGCGCTCGCCTGTGCCCAGACCGTCACCCACGCGCCGGGGGAGCTTCTTCCGCTATTCCGACATCAACTACATCCTGCTCGGCCAGCTGGTGGCGCACCTGTCCGGCGAGCCGCTCGATGCCTACGCGCAGCGCCATATCTTCACGCCGCTGGGCATGCGCGACACCGGCTACCTGCCGCTGCGCCGCATGGCGGCGTCCAGCATCGTTCCCACCCACCGGGCGCCCGCCGGTGGCGACGCGGCCGGTGCACACGGGGACGTGCGCGGCGGCGCGCGGCTGCAGGGCGTGGTGCACGACCCGACCGTGCGCCGCATCGGCGGTGTCGCCGGTTCGGCCGGCGTGTTCAGCACCGCGCGCGACCTGGCCCGTTTTGCGCGCATGCTGCCGGGAGAAGGCGAGCCGGAGGGGGTGCGCGTGCTGTCGCCCGGGAGCGTGCGCCTGCTGACCACCGTCGGCAGCCCGCCCGGCATCGCCTCCCTGCGCGGCCTCGGCATGGACATCGATTCGCCTTATGCCGAGCGTCCGCGCGGCACGCTGTTCCCGCTGGGCAGCTATGGCCACACGGGCTTTACCGGCTGCATCCTGTGGATCGACCCCGGTTCGCGCACGTTCTACGTGTTCCTGTCGAACCGCGTTTATCCCGACGACAGGAGCAATGTGTTGCCCCTGTACACCCAGCTCGGCACGCTGTCGGCCCAGGCTGCGGGCATGGGCGCGGCCAGCCCCCGAACCAGTGGTGGTCGGTGATCGCGCACAGGTCTTTGTAGACCAGGTACCACCAGTGATAGATGCTGTTGCCCCATGGGCGGGCACTCCGTCCCTTGCGCGCTGCGGCGGCCGCCAGGTCGTAGACCTTCGCCTTTTTTGGCTCTCGGGTGCCCAGCACCTCGTCGGCCAGCTCGTGCATCGTCCACACGGTATCGGTCAGCACCACGCCTCGCACCTCCCGGCCGTTCTTGCCGTTGGTGGTTCCTACCAGGCGAAGCACGCGCAGGCAATCACTCGCGGACGGGTCGGCCTTGATGCCGGCCAGCGCGCGGATAAGGGCGCCCTGTACGAGGCGCCAGACCGGCAGGGCCTTGTCGGGGGGCGGCTCCAGGAGCCAATACAGGTGCATACCGCGGCCTGAGAAGACGGCAAACGACGGCGCCGGCAGCTTGGCAGCGCGGAGCAGGTCGAGCGCATCCTCGAGGTTGCCGGAGCCGTCGACGTCGACGTAACACGCGCGCAGGCTACGCAGCTGGCGAACGTGGCGCCAGCCGTGAAACTCGTTCACGGTCAGGTATGTGTCGACGCCGCCGGCGAAACCGGCTACCAGTTTCGCGACAGGGTCACCCGGGTAGATCTTCGTCCACCGGTTTGCCTCCTTGCGCTGCTCCCAATACAGCACCGCGCCATGGGCTGCGTGGTGCAGCTTCTACATTTCACCATGTCGCTCTGGACGTGGTTGCAAATGCCGTGGCCGTAGGATGCCCGAGTCGGAAAAACCACAAGAGGATCGCCAAACGCTGTACTGGGACACTTCGGGTGCGCCTTTTTGCGAGTCGTGATGGTAGGCCGGGCAGTGTCGATGGAAAACCCACCAGAGGAAGGCAGCAGTCGAAAGTGAAACACTTCGGCCCGCATACGTACCGCCGAGTCGTGACACCATGATTAACTGCAGCTGGTTAGGAAAACTTGCCGAAGACCAGCTGCGCGCGACTGGCAAAGTGCGCCTACCTAAACCTGAAGAAGGAATTTCCTAATGCAATTCGATCTCACTCCGGCCACCATCACAGCCTTGGCCTTGCTTGTCCAAGTGCTCGGCAGGAACCGTTTTGGCTCCGTAATGGTCGTCCTACTCATCCTCGCCGTTGGCGTAGCTGCAGCCCTGCCAGGTCTACCTGCTGCCCTAGTCGCCTAAGCATGGCGATCCCACGTTTGGCCAGGTCACCACCGGCACACCTGTGAGCTGCCACAACTCATCGCACGGCACAGCAGCAAAAATACAACTACGCATCTTGCGAAGTTGCATTGGTATTTTATGGTGTCCAGAGGGTGCAAATACAGTTTGTAGGCACACATTCTGAAGACGATAAATGGTCGAAAGATAATCGCAAAAAATGAATCATCAAAACCAGTCGAGCAGCGTAACGCCCGGCCTTAAAATGGCTTGGGCTACGCTGCAGGATCAAGCCCTGTTACGCCCGATTCGGAACGACACTGATTTTGAACGTGTACATGCTCTAGTTAACGAGCTGGCCTACGAAGTAGGGGATGACGAGAGTCATCCCCTCTTTGATCTTTTTGAGCTAGCAATGTTGCTAATAGAAAAGTGGGAAGACGAGCATGTAGAAATTCCGGATACGGAACCAAAAGAGGTATTCCGCTTTCTGTTGGAAGAACATGATCTAAAGCAAAAGGACTTGGCTGATATCGCGTCGCCTACTTTGATTAGCGATATTTTGGCAGGTCGTCGTGAAATAAGCCGAGTTTTAGCGAAGAGCTTAGCAAAACGTTTCAACGTTGATGCCAGTGCATTTCTGTAACTAGCGAATCAGCGGCCACCTTGGCCATGCTCGATTTTGCGCTGTCTTACTTTGCCCACGAATGGGCCCAACTACTAAGTCAATTAGGTGCCGGCTGCGCAAGCAGTTGAGCGCACGCGCCCGCTTATCGGGACTGCGAAGTGCCGGTACCGTCCTTCTCCATGCCTGTCCAGGTGAACTTATAGTGGCGGCAACTCATCCCCATATTCCCGCATGAGGTAGGCGTGCATCGCGGCTACCAGCGGCGACACGTCTGCTGGGCTGTAGTCCTTCCGCTGTTCAGCGCGACAGCATTGGTGCCACTGCTGCTTTTGATTTGGGCTGATCGGATGCTGCTACTCATTGCCAGTCTGTAGCTGGGCCGTGCACTACGCTCGAGCACGCGCAGCGTTTCTCCAAGCAATTCAGTACGATTATAGATTCGCAGCCGCCCTGCTAAAATGAACATTCAACCAATACGTCAACATAGCTCAGGTCCACTAGCAATTTATGACCTTCGATATCTGGGCAATCAGGACTATCTATAATCTCGCACATAACGAAATTCATATCGAGGAATCCGTAGGGATTCCAGTCGAATAGATCGATGAATTGAAGGGAAACATTAGAATCTAGTTCTTTAACCGGATGATCCCAATAGCCAGCAGACTCCCGCTTCTCGCGATTTATCATAACAGCTGTTTTACGTCGGCTACGTAATTTTACTTTGATTAATCGCGAAGATTTTCCGAGGACATAATCGTCGTCACTACAATCAAGTTGGCGTAGAACGATACTACGAAAAAGCTCGTTCTTTATTCTCGCAAATGAATCAGATATCGCCCAATCTTGATTTATCTGGAACTTGGCCATAAAGGCTCGATTCCATAAACCACGACTGCAGTCACGATATTCGTTTAACTGATCAAGAACCGACACTGTAGATTCCACTATTGACCTCCTCTCTACTTCCAATCTTTTCCATCAGGTAGCAGCGCTACGCTCGCACTGCAGTCCGGTTCCAGGAACGGCTCCCGTCTTCCGATATAAAGGGAAACAGGTTGCGTCTTCCTACGCAGGATCTGCGACGGCATTCGTCGAAAACAGAGAAGCAGCTACGAGGACAGGAACCGTAAGGTTCAGGACAGACGGACATAAACGAATGCGCACGATGACCTCATCAGCAAAGGAGATCGTAAATTATAGGCATACTTACCTTTCCTCGAAGATATTATTTTTATAATTTACCCAAGATGAATAAATAGCGTTTTTTCATGCAAGTAGCATTAAATTTATAATGAAATAATTGCCCAGTTGAAATATTGGATATAAAAAGTAATGAATCTTGGTGCAGGTTAATGGTTTTCTCGTTTCAAATGGGCACAGCTCTTTATTGATATGACACTTTAGCGAAGCAGACTGTTCAAATTCGACCGTTTTTGGACAGGTCCGCCCGGTGCGGGCCGGGCTGTTTCGCGCCCGTGACGATGCCGCTTTAACTTTCCAAAAGGCTACCGCGCGCTGCATTCATGTCGACCTCTCTACACTTGGTTTCCTCCAATGACCTGACATAGGTCGTTGAAATTGCTGAGTTTTTTTTGCCCCCATGATATTTAGGAGAAAGACATGAAAATGCATAAACTGTTGAAGGGTCTGCTGAGCGCGTCGGTTGCCGCGGCGATGGTTGCTTCCTTCGGTGCGCAGGCGCAGTCGAGCAGCACCTCGGGCTCGAGCGGCTCGGGTTCGCAGGCTAGCAGCCAGAGCGGCAGCTCGGATACCGGCACCACGTCTTCCACCAAGAAGAAGCAGAAACGCAGCAAGAAGCAAGGCAGCAGCTCGCAGAGCGGCAGCTCCCAGAGCGGCAGCTCGGGCTCGGGTAGCGGCGCGTCCAGCACCGGTTCGATGGGCACCAGCGGCAGCGGCAGCGCCAGCGGCACCTCGGGCAGCGGCAGCACCGGCGGTACGTCGGGCACCAGCGGTACCGGCGGCACCTCGGGTACCAGCGGTACCTCGGGCACTTCCGGCACCTCGGGCACCAGTGGCTCGATGGGCACCGGCACCTCCGGCTCGAGCGGCACCAGCGGTTCGATGGGCACCGGCACCTCCGGCTCGAGCGGGTCGATGGGCAGCGGCAGCTCTGGCTCCAGCGGCTCCAGCGGCTCGATGGGCAGCGGCGCGTCGGGTACCAGCGGCAGCAGCGGCGCCATGGGTACCAGCGGCTCCATGGGCACCAGTGGCGGCACCGGCACGATGGACAGCAGCGGCCGCGCCGGCACCACCGGCACTACCGGCACTACCGGCACGTCGGGCAGCTCGGGCAGCTCGGGCACCAGCGGCACCTCAGGCACGTCCGGCACCTCGGGCACCTCGGGCACCTCTGGCACGTCCGGCACCTCCGGCACCTCCGGCACGAGCACCGGTACCGGTGGCGGCACCGGCGGTCGCGGCTACTGATCCGGTTCCAGGCCGCCCACCCGCGGCCAAGGTCTGGACATGAAGAAAAAACACCAGTCCCAGGGCTGGTGTTTTTTCATGCGTGCGGGTTCGGAACCGGCGCTGGGCCTGGAGCACGCACAGGCCGGTGCACGGCGCTCACACCTTGCGCACGAACTCCGACTTCAGGCTCATCGCGCCGAAACCCTCGATCTTGCAGTCGATATCGTGGTCGCTGTCGACCAGGCGGATATTCTTGACCTTCGTGCCCTGCTTGATGACGCCGCCCGAGCCCTTCGGTTTCAGGTCCTTGATGACGGTGACGGTGTCGCCGTCCTGCAGCAGGTTGCCGGCGGCATCTCGGTACTCGCGCACGGTCTCGGCTGCGGCTGCGCCGGCCGCCGGCGACCACTCATGGCCGCACTCGGGGCAAGTCAGGTGAGCGCCATCCTCGTAGGCGTACGCGGATTGGCAGACGGGGCAGGGAGGCAGGGACATGGCGGTACCGGAAAGGAAAGCCGCCAGTATAGCGCCGGCGCACCGCGGCGCGGCGTGCGCGTGCCAGGTCAGCGCAGCCAGTAGTTCACAGGGCTCAACGGTGGCGGCAGGTCCGGGTCGCCCAGGGCGTCGCGCAGGTCGATCTCGATGACGCGGCAGAGGGCATCGAGGGGCAGGTCGTTCGGCGACAGGCCGAAAGGCTCCTCGATTTCGTCGCCCAGCGCGTCGAGGCCGTAGAAGGTATAGGCGACGATGCCGACCACCAGCGGCGTCATGTAGCCGATGGCATCGACCAGGCCGAAGGGCAGCAGGAAGCAATACAGGTAGGCGGTGCGGTGCAGCAGCAGCGTGTACGAGAACGGCACCGGCGTATTCTTGATGCGTTCGCATGCGGCGGCGGTGGCGACCATTCCCGACAGGGTGGTGTCGAGTGTTGCCGCGCTGACGCTGTCGAGCAGGCCGGCGCGGCGGCAGCGCGCGATATCGGCGCCCATCTCGAGCATCAGCGCCTGGTGCAGGTTGACGCGTCCGCACAGTGACTGCCATTCGCCAGGGTCGAGATGCGGTGCCACATCGGGGGCCGGGTCGCTGCGGCGCAGGCCATGGCGCAGCGCATGGGCGAATGCCACCGCGCGGCGCAGCATGCGGCTGCGCAGGACGCCTCCGGGCGCGGGGTCGCCGGCCCCGTCGTCCACCAGGCTCAGGCATTGACGCGCGAGATTGCGGCTGCGCGTGACCAGTTCGCCCCACAGCTTGCGTCCTTCCCAGTAGCGGTCATAGGCCGAGTTGTTCCGAAAGCCCAGGAAGATTGCCAGCGGCAAGCCCATCAGCGTGAACGGGATGGTGGTCACGCGGATTTTCTGGTGCCAGAGTTCACCGTGGGTCGCGGTGACGACCACGGCCAGCACGACAGTGAAGAGCAGGCTCTTCCAGATGCTCGGCATGACCGAGCCGCGCATGGTGATGAACAGGCGCAGGCCGGTCGGCCGGTCGCGCACGATCATGTCGCTTCTCCCTGGCGCAAGGCTTGCCTCATGACCCCGGTCGGGCAATAAGGTGCCTGACCGCCGCGCGGACGGGCAAAAAAAACGCCAACCCGCAGGTTGGCGTGACGGTCATGCCGGGCGTGGCCTTACTCCGACTTCGCCTGTTGAGCCTGCAGCTGCTCGCGCAGCTGGTGCGGGGCGACGTGGGTGTAGTCCTTGTTGAACTCCTGCTTGATCGCCGCCTTCACGTGCGGGTCGAGGTTCAGGCGCAGCGTGCCGAGGAATTGCGGCGAGGCCGACAGCACGATGTTGTTGTAGCGGCCTTCCTGCTGGGCTTTCAGCAGGAATTGCGAGATCTCCTTCGCGAAGAGTTCGGTCTCGTGTTCGACCGGCGTCTGGTTCGGCTCGTACTGCTTGTTCGGTGCGCCGGCGCCATGGCCGTTGTGCGACATCGCCACCGCGTTGGTACCGATATTGTGGCTGCTCTTGCCGGCCGAGGTCGGCCCGAGCCTGTCGGTTTCGCTTTCGGCGGTGCGCAGGCGCGCGCCGTTGTTCACCATGTCCTCGAGTTCCTGCAGCGGCTCTGCCGGGTCCTGTTCGGAAAAGAAGCGTGCCCGGCCTGCATTGGCCGTCATGATCCAGGTTGTTGGCATGTTACCCCCTGTGAATTTTAGTCGTGAATGATGTGCGCACCCGCTATCCGTGACAGGTGCGGGAACGAGCGTGTAAGCGAACAACCCGTACGCATACGGAGGGGCTGTGGCCGGCGCTGCGCGTCCTGCGCGGTGCAGCTTGCAGCCCATGCATGCCGGTTGTCGCGTCGAGGCCAGTGTAGCACTGGGGTTTCGATCCGCGACGCACCGCTGCCGCCGCCTGCTGCGCGCCGGTCCGGCCACGACTTCGGCACAATCATCCGGTACGTTTTACGTCGCACTGAACAGGAGATCGACTATGGCAAACGAGCAACGAGATACGCAACAGGGCGCCGGCAGCGCACCCGGGCAACAGGTGAGCAATGCCGATACGCTGGCCGAAGGCGGCGCACGGCCCGTGCAGGGCCAGCAGCGCCCGGTTGGGGCCGACATCGTCGGCGCCGCCGGCGGCACCGATGCGGCAGCCGGCGCGAAGATGGCCGGCAGCAGCGGCCCCGGCGGTGCCAAACCTGCGCCACATGGACGACACCGCCGGTAACCCCGGTACCCCTGGCGGCACCCTTGCCGGGGAAGCCATCAGCCCGGCAGCAGGGGCGGGCGCGGCGGGCGGTACTGGCCTGGGCGAAGCGTCGGCCGGCGACGACACGCGCGAGAACGGCAGCGCCGGCGGTCAGGCCAGCTCGATGGCAGCGGGCGGTGATCCGAGCGGCGGCAATACGCTGGCGGGCAACCGCGGCGGCGCCGGCGGCGGCAGCCGCGGCACGGGCAGCCGGGGCAGCGGCAGTGGTGGCGGCAGCCAGGGTGGCCAGCCTTGAGCGGGCCCGCTCCGCACGGACGGCAGCCTGCACCACCATGCAGCGCACCCTGATCGTCCCGGGCCTGGCGATCGCCGCCATCGGCGTCGCCTGGCCCCGGCTGCGCCGGCTCCCCTTCGGCCGCCTGCCGGGCGACATCCATGTCGTGCGCGAAGGCTTCAGCTTCAGTTTTCCGGTCGTGACCTGCATCGTTATTTCAATCGTGGTGTCGGTCATTCTCTGGCTATTCAAACGCTGAGCCGCTCCGCAACCTGCATCCACGCAGCCAAGACGCCACCTCCGGGTGGCGTTTTTTTTGCCCACGCTGCTAGCACACCCCCATGTCCAAAATGTGACACCCCTGTACGCTCAGCAAGATTTGACAAACATGGCCACAAAAATAACAACACAATGCCGTCCATACGAAGAGGAGAGGCGCACAGCGTCCGCCACATTCGAAACGGGTTGGTACTGCAACTGAACGGCTGCACCGGCGTCACGCCGTGCCGGCCACCATGAATGTTTTGGAGACGACATGAACGAGTTGAAGGCACGGCATCACACCAAACATACCGCGATCGCGGCCGCAGTCATGCTACTGGTGGCGGGGAGCGCCTTCGAGGCCCACGCCCAGGAACAGGCGCCGGGCACGGGCGAACCGGTGCAGCAGGTCGTTGTCACCGGCGTGCGCGCGGCGCTGGAACAGTCGCTGCGCCAGAAGCGCGGCGCCGACTCGGTGGTCGAAGTCGTCACCGCCGAGGACATCGGCAAGATGCCCGATAAAAACGTGGCCGATGCCATCCAGCGCCTGCCCGGCGTGAACACCCAGTCCTCGGCCGGCGGCGAGGGCGGCTTCGGCGAGAACGACCGCGTCAGCCTGCGCGGCACCAGCCCCAGCCTGCAGCAGACCCTGTTCAACGGCCACGCCATCAGCACCGGCGACTGGTTCCTGCTGAACCAGATCGGCGGCAACGTCGGCCGCTCAAGCAGTTTTTCGCTGCTGCCGTCGGAACTGGTCGGCTCCATCGTCGTCCAAAAAAGTCCTACCGCCGACCTGGTGGAGGGGGGCGTTTCCGGCGCCATCAACGTCATCACGCGCCGTCCGCTCGACTTCCGCCAGCCGCTCACCGTCGAGGGCTCGATCCAGGCGAACTACAACGACCTGTCCGGCAAGACCGAGCCGCACATCTCCGGCCTGGTGTCCTGGAAGAACGCCGCGAACACCGCCGGCTTCCTGCTGCAGGGCTTCTCCGAAAAAGCCGCCGTACGCCGCGACGGCCAGGAGATCCTCGGCTACACCCCGATCGACCCGACCAGCGCCGCGGCCGTCGCCAATCCATCGCTGGCCGGCGTGGTGATGCCGACCTTTATCGGCGCCAGCCTGTTCGAGCAGACCAAGAAGCGCAGCGGCGGCGCCTTCGACTTCGAGCTGCGCCCGATGCGTGGCCTCAGCCTCGACGTCAACGGCTTCTATTCCGAACTCAAGGCCCCGCACCTGAACACCAACTGGCTGGCCGCGCCGGCCAATTCAATCAACCGGGACGGCCTGATTCCGCAAAATCCTGTCGTGCGCAACAATACCCTGGTCGGTGCCGGCTTTACCGCCAACAGCGGCGAAGTCGACAACATCTACCGCCCGAATGCGGGCGGCGAATCCTGGTACCTCGACTTCAACGGCAAGTTCAAGGTCAACGACGATCTCACCGTGTCGGGCAAGCTGGGCAAAACCCACGGCGTGGGCTACGACCGCGACGATGTCTTCTACCAGAACAACGTCGACGGCGGCATGGTGTATGCCCTCAATGGCCTGTCGCCGGCTTCGGTCAGCTACCCCGGCGGGAACACCGCGGTGCCCGGCTCCACCGCCTGGGCCGGCGGCGGCGAGGCACAATCGGTCGACCAGGAAAAGTATGCGCAGGTCGATGCCGACTGGCGCGTGCGCGACTCCATCGTCACCATGCTGCGCTTTGGTGCGCGCTTCACCGACCACCATCGCACGGCCGAGCACCCGTTGGAAACCCGTCCGGGACCGAACGGATTCTCGAACCCGGGCCCGGCCTGGAACGGCCAGATGTACCCGTCCGATTTCGCCAGGGACCTCGGTGGCAACCTGTCGTCGAACTACTTCAAATACGACGGCGCCGCGCTCGGCGCCTGGGGTGCGGTGCCCGGCAACCGCCTGCTCGACTACACGCTGCGCCACAACTGGACCGACGAATTCCAGGTCGGCGAAAAGACCTCGGCCCTATACGGCATGGCTGAATTCGGCGGCGACCGCTGGAGCGGCAACGCCGGCCTGCGCGCGGTGGAAACGCGCCAGAACACGGTGGTGAACCTGCCGGGCGGCCCGAACCCGGTCACCGGTTCAGCCTTCGGTCCCTACACGCCGACCACCTTCAAGCGTACCTACCGCGACTACCTGCCGAGCGTGAACGTCAAGTTCGATGCACGCGAGGACCTGGTGCTGCGCGCGGCGCTGGCGAAGACCATCGCCCGGCCGGATTACTCGGCGCTCGGAGGTTCGGTGTCGCTCAACGACGACGCCCTGAGCGGCAGCGGCGGCAACGTCAACCTGGACCCGGTCCGCTCGACCAACTTCGACCTCTCGGCCGAATGGTATTTCGCACCGAAAGCGCTGCTCTCGGCAGGCTTCTTCTACATGGACCTGCGTTCGATCGTCGCCCAGGGCACCAGCACCGGCACCTACTACAACAACAAGAGGAGCGCCCCGGCCGAGTACCAGATCACCTCGCCCTTCAACACCACCGGCACCAACAAGGGCATCGAGTTGAGCTGGCAGCAGCCCTTGTGGAACAACTTCGGCTTCCTCGCCAACTACACTTACGCCGATGGCGAACTCGATGATGGCGGCGAGCTGCTGAACTCCTCGAAGCGCACCTGGAACCTGACCGGCTTCTTCGAGAACGAACGCTTCAGCGCGCGCCTGGCCTACAACTTCCGCTCGGCCTACAAGGCCGGCGTGGACCGCGGCGCCAGCCAGCACGTGGACGACATGCCTTCGCTGGCGGCGTCCGTCAACGTCAAGCTGACCGAGCAGCTCACGCTGACCTTCGATGCGCTCAATCTCACCAACGAGACCATCAAGATGTATGCCGAGAACAAGGACCGTCCGCGGGCCTTCTACTCCAACGGCCGCACCTTCTACGTCGGCATTCGCGGCAAGTTGTAAACCTCTGTCCTGCGGTGCATCCGCCGGTTCCGTAGCCGGCGGTGATTCGGGCAAGGCCGCCTGCGGTCTTGCCCTTTTTTCTGGAACAAGGGAAAACGATGCCGACAAGGTCTCCAGTGTCCATCGAGTGGGAATGCCTGGCCAACGGCGTGCGCGAGAATACTTTCGCGGCGCGGCTGGCGCTGCGCAACGAAGGCGAGGCGCCGATCGCGGCGGGCTGGCAGCTGTACTTCAATACCTGCCGCAAGGTGCTGGCGGACACCGTCAGCCCCGCTTTCCTCATCGAGCATGTGAACGGCGACCTGTTTCGCCTGACGCTGCGCGAACGCGCACCCTGGCAGGCGGGCGAGGAGTTCGACATCCGCTACGAAGCGCGCTTCTGGGCCATCAGCATCACCGATGCGCCGCTCGGCTTCTACCTCGTCACCGGCGAGGGCGAGGCAATCGACCTGGGCGATCCGCACATTGTCCCTTTCACACGTGCGGCGCAGCGTGCACGCCATAGCGAAGACCGCGTGCCGACGAACGATGCCGCGCGCCGCTTCGACGACAATGCCGGCTTGCGCCTGCTACCCATCGAGGAGGTCGGACGCATCACGCCACAGCCGCTGGCGAGCCGTTTCACGGACGCATCCTGCCGCATCGGCAGCGACAGTCCGTTGCTGCACGAGGCGGCGCTGGCCGGCGAAGCGGCTTTCCTGCGCACGCTGCTGGCCGGGCTGGCGCCCGGAGGCGCCGGGGTGCGCATCACGCTCGAGACGGGGCCGGTGGACGTGGGGCAGGGCGTGCCGGAAGAAGCCTACCGGCTCGATATCGCGCTCGATCAAATCCGCCTGCGCGGCGCTTCGGCGCACGGCGTCTTCAACGGCCTGCAGACGCTGCGCCAGCTGATCGAAGCTGACGGCAGCGTGCCGCTCGGGGGGAGGTCGTCGACGCACCGCGCTTTGGCTACCGCGGCATGATGCTGGACGTGGCGCGCCATTTCGCCGGTGTCGACACGGTACTGCGCCTGCTGGACTGCATGGCCCGCTACAAACTGAACCGCTTTCATTTTCACCTCACAGACGACGAAGGCTGGCGCCTCGCAATCGCCGCGCTGCCCGAACTGACCGAAGTCGGGGCCCGGCGCGGCGTGGCCGCTGCCGGCAAGGCCCGCCTGCCGCCATCCTTCGGCTCGGGCGCGCAGGTGGATGGCTCGGCCGGCAGCGGTTACTACAACGCGGACGAATTCATCGCCATCCTGCGCTACGCACATGCGCGCCATATCGAGGTCATCCCCGAGTTCAACATGCCGGGCCATGCGCGCGCCGCCGTGCAGGCGATGCGTGTGCGCCACGACCGCCTGCTGGCGCAGGGAGATGTGGCCGGCGCAATGGCCTATCGCCTCGACGATCCGGACGACACGTCCCGCTACGAATCGGTGCAGCTGTGGCACGACAACGTGATCTGCATCGCGCTGCCTGCGGTGGACCGCTTCATCGATACGGTGGTGGCTGAAGTACGCGCCCTCTACCGCGAGGCCGGAGTGCCGCTACGCGCCATCCACACCGGCGGCGACGAGGTGCCACTCGGTGCCTGGCTCGGCTCCCCCAATCTGCCGCGCGCGCATGGCGGAACAGGGCTGGCAGGACGTGGCCGAGCTGCGTGCCGACTTCGTGGCACGCTGCCGCGCCATCCTGGCAGTCCACGGCCTGGCCTTTGCCGGCTGGGACGACACCGCACTGCTGCACCCGACGCCCGGCGGCGCCGAGGCTTCAAACAATCCGGGCGCCGAGCCCGACCCGCGCTTTGCCGGACCCGGCTTCCAGGTGTATGTGTGGAACAATGCCTGGGGCTCGGGCCAGGAAGACTGCGCCTTCAAGCTGGCCAATGCCGGCTATGAGGTGGTGCTGGCGAACGCCGCCAACCTCTACTTCGACCTGGCCTATGCGAAAGACCCGCAGGAGCCCGGCTATTACTGGGCCGGCTTCGTCGACACGCGCCAGGCCTTCCTTTTCAGCCCGCTCGACCTGACGCTGCTGCCCGGTGCCGACCAGATGGGACGGCCGCTGTCCCCGATGCGCTGGGGCGGCTGGTACCGCTGGCGGCGCCGGAGCGCGTGCTCGGCCTGCAGGGCCAGCTGTGGGGCGAGAACGCGCACTCGCGCGCGCGCATCGAATACCGGTGGCGCCCCGGCTGCTGGCATTGGCCGAGCGCGCCTGGAGTCTTGACCCCGGCTGGCAGCGGATTGCGGATCCGGCCCGGCGCGCCGAGCGGATCGCGGCCGACTGGAACGCATTCGCCAACCGCCTCGGCCAGCGCGAACTGCCGCGCCTGGACCGCGATCCGCCCGGCTACGGCTATCGGCTGCCGCCACCCGGTGTCGTGCGACGCGACGGCGTCATCCGGGCGAACGTCGCGCTGCCCGGACTGAGCTTGCGCTATGCATTCGATAACGGCGAGCTTGACGGCGCCAGTCCCCGCTACACTGGACCGTTGACGCCGCCGCCGGGTGCCGGCACATTGCGGATTGCCAGTTTCGACACGCGCGGCCGCGCCAGCCGCGTTGTCACCCTCGACCTGAAGGATGCTCCCGATGCGTAATGCTCCTCCTCTTGCCGTGCCGGTAGCGGCGCCGCGCCACCCGCTGGCCTGGGTGCCGACCCTGTACCTGGCCCAGGGCCTGCCGTTCTATGCGGTAGCCCTGGTGGCGGGCCTGATGTTCAAGAGCATGGGCGTGCCCAACGAGCAGATCGCCCGCTGGACGGGTTTGCTCGGCCTGGCCTGGGTGTTCAAGGCCCTGTGGAGTCCCTTCCTCGAGCTGGCGCGCAGCAAGAAGCGGCTGGTGGTCGCCTTCCAGCTGCTCGGTGCCGCGGCGCTGGCGGCGCTCGCGCTGGGCTTGCAGCTGCCGGCCTGGTTCGCCCTCGCGATCGCGGCGCTGGCCGTGGTGTCGCTGGCGTCGAGCACCCATGACATCGCTGCCGACGGCCTGTACATCATCAGCCTGTCGGCACGCCAGCAGGCGATGTACGCGGGCTGGCAGGGCGCCTTTTTCAATACCGGCAAATTCCTGTCGCTGGGCGGGCTGGTGATCCTGGCCGGCTACCTGGAAGGACGCATCGGTGTCGCGCCGGCATGGACCGTGGTGTTTGCACTGATGGCGGCGGCCATGGCGGGACTGGGCCTGTATCACGGCTGGGCCTTGCCCGGCACCCTGACGGTGCCGCCGGCCGATGCGTCGCTGCGCGGCGTCGCGCGCACGCTGGTCGAGGTGGTCAAGGATTTCTTCGCCAAGGACGGGATCTGGATGTACATCGTCTTCATCGTCGCCTTCCGCCTGGCGGAGGGGCAGATCCAGACCATCGGCCCGCTGTTCCTGCGCGATGCGCGTGCGCTCGGCGGCCTGGGCTTGAGCACCGGGGAAGTCGGCATCGTGTATGGCACTGCCGGCACGGTTGCCTTCCTGGTGGGCAGTATCGGCGGCGGCTATTTCACGGCCTGGCTGGGCCTGCGCCGTGCGCTGCCCTTCCTGATCCTGGCGATGAATTTGCCGAACCTGGTGTTCTGCTACCTGAGCGCGGCGCAGCCGGCCTCGCTCACGCTGATCGCCGCGGCGCTGTCGATCGAGATGTTCGGCTACGGCTTCGGCTTCGTCGGCATCATCCTGTTCATCATGCAGGTGGTGGCGCGCGGGCGCTTCCAGACCGCGCACTATGCGCTCGGCACCGGTTTCATGCAGCTTGGCCTGGTACTGTCGAAGATGGTCAGCGGGGATATCCAGGCGGCGCTGGGTTACCGCTCGTTTTTCCTGTGGGTGCTGGTGTGTGCGTTGCCGGGGCTGGTGTTGACGCGCTTCCTGCGTTTTGACGACAAGTAAGGTGGGCGGGGCCGCCGAGGCACGCTGTGCCCACGCGGTATTGCCAACAATGACCATGATTCGGCGTGGGCACGGGGTGCCCACGCTACGGACGATCAGCGCTTCTTGACCGGCAGCGCCAGCCAGCCCTGCCAGCCATCGTCCTGCCCGCGCTCGACCTTCTGGATATGCGGGCGCGTGCTGTCGAGGCGCCAGACGCTCTGGCGGTCGAGCCAGTCTTCGTACATCGAGCGAAAGCGCGGCCACTCGCCGGAAAAATCGAGGCAGGCGTAGCTGCCGGCCGGGAGCACGCGCGTGCCCAGCGACGGGTCCGGCCTGTCGCTGCCGGCAAAGCCGAAGTCGTAGCAGTACTCGCGCTCGCCCGTGAAACCGGGGTCTTCGTCGAACACGCCGTACCGGGCGTGGTGCGCCCGACGTCGCCGCGGCGTTCGCGCTCGCAGATGAAATCGTTGCAGGCGATCGACAGCGCAGCGCCCGACTGGCCGAAGAAGCGCTGGTAGCGCAGGGCGATCGGCGCCAGCGCCTGCACCCGGATGCGCGCGGACCACGCTGCCCGGCGCCGGCGGAGAATAGGGCGCCAGGATCACGTCCAGGTTGCCCGGTTCGGCGACAAAGAAGCTGACGTCGCTCTCGCGTCCGACCTGCTGGTCCATGTAGGTGCGCCAGCCACCTTCGCGCCAGGCCTTGGCCGACATCGCGAACTGCTGCTTGAAGGCCTTGGCGAAGGCGGCGTTGGACGGAAAACCGCAGTCCTGGGCGATGCGCAGGATGGAGACGTCGGGCTCGTGGCGCAACAGGTGTGCGGCGCGGCGCAGGCGGCGTTTTCTCTGGTATTCCACGGCGGAAAAGCCGGTCAGCTCGCGGAAGATGCGGTCGAAGTGGAAGGAGGAATAGCTGGCCGAGGCGGCCAGGTTCTTCAGCGCCAGCGGGTCGCCCACCGAGTCGAGCATCAGGTCCATGACCTCGTACAGGCGCGAGACGCGCGAGGTGGGCTTCATGGACGCAGCTCTCTGGCGATGGATGGGCGGGAATGCGGCATTGGAACGATCGTTGGCAAAGTTCTATTCATTATGGCTGAAGTCCGCGGTGCTGGCGACCATTCCCGTCAATACACGCCCGCCGTTTTCGATAGCGCCCGTACGTACGGGCGCCCTGCCATGCCGGCATGCGCCGGCAATCGCCCCTGCTTCCCTTGGCAGGGCCAGCCATTTGCTTTAGCATCGGCCGGTTGACCATGATTCGAAAGCGGAGAGACCATGAAGCCTACCCTGTGCAGCACCCTGATCGCGGGGCTGTTTGCCGCCGCCAGCCACGCTGGCGCCCACGATGCGGTACCGGCACCGGCACCGGCCGCGGCCGCGGTGTCCGGCGTCGACGTCGCTGCGATTGATCGGAGCGTGCGTGCACAGGACGACTTCTTCCGCTACAGCCAGGGCACATGGCTGAAGGACGTCGAGATTCCGTCGGACCGCTCGAGCTGGGGCGCCTTCAACGTCGCCCAGGACAAGGTCGAGGGCCAGGTGCGCGACATCGTCGAGGGCGCGGCCGGCGACAAGGACGCCCGTCCTGGTTCCGACATCCGGAAGATGGGCGACTACTACGCCAGCTACGTCGACGAGACCCGCCGCAATGCGCTGGGCCTGGCGCCCCTGAAGCAGGAGCTGGCACGTGTCCAGGCCCTGAAGGACAAGCGCGGCATCGCGGCACTGGCGGCGCGCTTTTCCCGCCTGGATGCCGGTGCGCCGCTCGACATGGTCGTTCATCAGGACAACCGCGATTCGACGCGCTACATCGTCGACATCAACCAGTCCGGCCTGGGCATGCCGAACCGCGACTACTACCTGCAGGACGAGGCGCGCCTGAAGGACATCCGCGCCCGGTACCAGGCCCACGTCGAGAAGATGCTGGCGCTGGCCGGACACGCGGACGCCGCTGCCAAAGCCGCGCAGATCCTCGCGCTGGAAACGGAGATCGCGCGCGTGCAGTGGAGCGCCGTGGAAAACCGCGATCCGGTCAAGGGTTACAACAAGCTCTCGTTCGCCCAGCTGAAAACCCTGACCCCGCACTTCGACTGGCAGGCCTACGCGAAGGGCACCGGCATTGCCGGCAAGGTCGATTCGCTCATCGTCAGCCAGCCGAGCTACCTCGAGAAGCTGGATAAACTCATCGTCGCCACGCCGCTCGATACCTGGAAATCCTATTTCGCCTTCCGCCTGCTGAGCAGCTACGCCCCTTACCTGTCGCAGCCCTTCGTGGACGAGAACTTCGCCTTCCGCGGCACCGTGCTGTCGGGTGCGAAGGTGAACCGTCCTTTGGAGAAGCGCGCGATTGCCCAGGTCAACCGCGACCTGTCCGAGATCGTCGGCAAGGTCTATGTCGAGAAGCACTTCCCGGCCGAGCGCCGCGCGCAGGTGGAAGCGATGGTGAAGAACTTCGTCACGGCCTTCGGCGAAGGCATCGAGAAGCTGGACTGGATGACCGAGGAGACCAGGAAGCAGGCGCAGTTGAAGCTCTCGAAGATGAAGGCGAAGATCGGCTACCCGGACAAGTGGCGCGATTACTCCAGCCTGGCGATCGAACGCGGCGACCTGGTGGGCAACGTGATGCGTGCGCGCGAATTCGCGCACGCGTATGGCATCGGCAAGCTGGGGAAACCGGTGGACCGCAGCGCCTGGAGCATGTCGCCGCAGACCGTCAACGCCTACTACAGCCCCGAGCTGAACGAGGTCGTGTTCCCGGCCGCGCGCCTGCAGTATCCGCTGTACGACGCCAACGCCGAGCCGGCGGTCAACTACGGCGCGGTCGGCATCTCGATCGGCCACGAGATCAGTCACGCTTTCGACGACCAGGGTTCGCAGTTCGATGGCGACGGCAACCTGCGCAACTGGTGGACGAAAGAGGACGCCGACAAGTTCGCGGCACGCGGCAAGGTGCTCGTTGCCCAGTACGGCGCCTACAGCCCGCTGCCGGGCTACCACGTGAACGGCGAATTGACGCTGGGCGAGAACATCGCCGACAACGCCGGCGCCATCATGGCCAGCCGCGCTTATAAAATCTACCTGGCCGGCAAGCCGGCGCCGGTCATCGACGGCTTCACCGCCGAGCAGCGCCTGTTCATGGGCCTGGCCCAGGTCCGGCGCGGCAAGGCGCGCGATGCGGCGTTGATCTCGCAGGTGAAGTCCGATCCGCACTCGCCGTCGGAATTCCGCGTCAACGGCAGCCTGCGCAACCATCCTGGTTTCTACGAAGCCTACGACGTCAAGCCGGGCGACAAGATGTATCTGGCGCCGGAAGAACGCGTCATCTTCTGGTAGGGCGGGGCGGCGCATCCGGCGCGATGCCGGGTCGCCGCAAGTCTCCTGCGCGAGCGCTCGCGCTGCAATCAGCCCCGCGGCCGCGCCAACCCTACCGGGGCACCGCGAATACCTGGGTCCAGTACACGAAGCCTGGCATGCGTGCGCGGCTGATGTCGTAGCCGGCGCCCATCTCGACAAAGGAGGGGTTCATCAGGTTGGCGCAGTGGCCGGGGCTGTCCAGCCAGCCCTCGACCGCTTCTTTCGGCGTGGTCTGGCCGGCGGCGATGTTTTCGCCGACCTGGCGCCAGTTGTAGCCGGCACGGCTGGAGCGCAGGCCCACTTCGCTGCCGTCGCTGCCCCGGTGGGCGAAATGGCGGTGCGTGGCCATGTCGCGGCTGTGCACCAGCGCGGCGGCGGCCAGTGCATCGTTCCAGCGCACCGGTGCGGCCGGGCCGAAGGAGCGCTCGCCACACATGCGCGGGCTGGCGCGCGCCGCGTTCACCAGGCCGAGGATCTCGCGGCCTACCTCCTGCTGGCCAGGCAGCGTTACCGGCGGCAGCGGCCGCGCCAGCACGATCGTCCATTCCTCGCCGCGGCGGCTGGTGCCGACTTCCGTGAAGCTCGCATCCAGCAGGGCGCGGCAATAGGGTTTGCGAATCGCCTCCATTGCCGCCGCCGCGTCGGCTGCGCCACGTACGCCGATCACCTCCACGCTGGCGGCATGGTAGCCCGCCTGCTCCAGCACCGATTCCGGAAAGGCACCGGGGCCGAAACGCACGCGCGCCAGCGTCGCTTGGGCGCGCAAGGGCGGTGCGGGCCTGCCGGCGCAGGCGTCGGGATGGGCGCGGTAGTCGTTGATCAGGGCGACCAGGCCCGGGTCGCCCTGGGCATGAGCGGCACCCGTTGCCAGCAAGGCAGTGGCGAGCAGGGAGGTGGAAACGAAATGTTGCATGTCACTATCGGAAAGCGGTATCCGGAACAGGATGCCCATGCACTGCACATGGGGACGCTCCTGCGATTGGCAAGTCGGCGCGGCTTGTGACTGCAGTCCGGCTTGCCTTCGCGGCACGGGCATCGGGAATCGCGTCCGATCGGCGTTGCCAAGCGGTAAATGGTCAGTGCTGCCTGGCGTCCCTGCCGCCGTAGTCGCCCAGCGTCGCCAGCGCATCGTCCTTCCCGTCCCGCGCCAGCATCGGCGAAATATCCGGGTCGCGTGCGAATTCCTCGGCAAAGAAAGACACGAAATGGCTGATCTTGAGTGAGGGCCGGCGCGCCGGCTGGAACACGACGTTCAATGGCAGCGGCGGCAGCCGGTAGTTCGTCAGGATCGGTTTCACGCGGCCGGCGCGGATGTCGTCGCCGTACACCCACTGCGGCGTGTAGCAGATGCCGAGGCCCTCGACCACGGCCTGGCGGATCGCTTCGGAGCTGTTCGACTGCAGGTGGCCATTCACCCGCACCGTGTGGTGAGCGCCGTCCTCGTCCTGGAAGTTCCATTCGTTGAGGTTGGTGAGGCCCGTGTAGACGATGCACTGGTGGCGGGCCAGGTCCTCCGGGTGCTGCGGCTCGCCATGCCGCGCAAGATAAGCCGGGGAAGCGAGGGCGGCGCGGTGGGCGGTGCCGATGCGGCGCGCGATCAGGCGGCTGTCCTTGAGTTCACCGACGCGGAAGGCGACGTCGATGCCGCCAACGACCAGGTCGACGAAACTGTCGTCGAGCTGCAGGTCGATCTTCAGCTGCGGATAGCGCGCAAAGAAGGCCGCCAGGCGCGGTACGATGTGCAGGCGCCCGAAGGAGACCGGCGCGGCCACGCGCAGCACGCCGGTGATCTCGTTCTCGGTGCGCTGGACTTCGACGCGCGCTTCCTCCAGCGTGTCGAGTACCTGGCGGCAGCGCTCGTAGTAGCGCTTGCCTGCTTCGGTCAACGCGTGGCTGCGCGTGGAGCGCACCAGCAGCCTGGCGCCGAGCAGGGTTTCCAGCGCCTGCACCTGTTTGCTGATGGCCGACTGGGTACTGCGCTCCTCGCGCGCGACGGCCGAGAAGTTGCCGGTCTCGACGACGCGGACAAAGGTTTCCATCAGGCGCAAGCGGTCCATCTTGTCTCCATCCATTCCGGTCAGGAATAGATCATATCATTCGTGCGGCCTACCCAATGCTTATGGGAATACGCATACTGTTCATTGTCGTGGCCGCCGGCGACCGCCTCCCATGGCGTAGCGACCGGCGGCCCAATCATCCAACTTCTAGAAACGGAACGGACAATGACCCAGAAACTGTTTCAAGCTACCCGCATCGGCGACATCGACGTCGCCAACCGTGTCGTGATGGCCCCGCTGACCCGCAGCCGCGCCGACGAGGCCGCCGGCGACATCCCGGGCAGCCCGATGAACATCGAATACTATCGCCAGCGCAGCAACGCCGGCCTGATCATCAGCGAAGGCACCCAGGTCTCGCCGGTCGGCAAGGGCTACATGGCCACGCCGGGCATCTATTCGGATGCCCAGGTCGAAGGCTGGAAGCCGATCACCCAGGCCGTGCACGAAGCCGGCTCGAAGATCGTCGCCCAGATCTGGCATGTGGGCCGCGTGACGCACCCGATTCTCACCGGCGGCGTGCAGCCGATCGCCCCGTCGGCGGTGGCGCCGAAAGTGGTGGCCTACACCCACGCCGGCAAGGTCGACGCACCGGTGCCGCGTGAACTGGCCCTCGACGAGATCAAGCAGATCGTCGACGAGTACCGCCGCGGCGCCGCCAACGCGATCCGCGCCGGTTTCGACGGCATCGAACTGCATGGCGCCAACGGCTACCTGATCGACCAGTTCCTGCGCGATGGCGCAAATAAACGTACCGACGCCTACGGCGGTTCGATCGAGAACCGTGCCCGCTTCGCGCTGGAAGTCGTCGACGCCGTGGTGGCCGAGATCGGCGCCGGCCGCGTCGGCATCCGCCTCTCGCCCGTCACCCCGGCCAACGACCTGTCCGATACCAATCCACAAGCCGTGTTCGGTTACCTGGTCGAAGAGCTGGACAAGCGCGGCATCGCCTTCATCCACTTCGTCGAAGGCGCCACCGGCGGCCCGCGCGACATCCCCGGCTTCGATTTCGCCTGGGCGCGCAAGGCCTTCAAGGGTACCTATATCGCCAACAACGGCTATACCCGCGACATGGCGATCGAGGCGGTGGAATCGGGCCGCGCCGATGCGGTGGCTTTCGGCCGTGCGTATATCGCCAATCCGGACCTGGTGCAGCGCCTGAAACTGAACGCGCCGCTCAACACGCCGGACCCGAAGACTTTCTATGTGCCGGGCGAAGCCGGGTATATCGATTACCCGACGCTGGACCAGGCGGCCTGAGCGGCTGGGAAGTCGCCAGGACCAGTGAGAACGCCAACCTGAGGGTTGGCGTTTTTGTTCGCGCGATGCGCGCCCAGAGAAATCATGCAGTACAGAAATGTAGCCGTATAGGGAATATGCGCTTACACTGCCGTCACAGGTACTCACCCAGACTACATGTGTTTTTGGCTGCCGGAACCGGCGCGTTGCTGCCTTGGCGCGCCTGCAGTGCCCGCACTGCGGCGCACCGCATCCGGTTCTGTTTGCCTAATGCGCATCGAGTTCTGGCCGCGTACCTGGATCAGCTTATTCTCGACGGTCCGATTCCGTGGATCGCCACTCGCGCGACAGCACTAACCGGAGAGGTCGATGCACTCGAGCGACATCAGTGGCCAGATTGCGCCCACGAATGATGTTGTACCTTCGTTTGCCGCTTGCCGCGACGAGGTACTCGATCTTTGGAGAAAACGTGTCGCTGCCGAGGTGCCGGCGGCCGCGAAACTCGGCAGCCCGATACTGACGGATACACTCCCTATCCTGTACGAGAATATTGTCGAAGCGCTTTCCGTCAGCGATAGGCGTCACACCGCGACTGCAGGTACCAACCTGGGCAATGTTCATGGCCGCGAGCGCGCCAACATGACCGAGTATGGCCCGCAAGACTTGATTCACGAACTGCAGTTATTTCGCGAGGTCTTGTTCTCGGTCGCCAAAACGAAAGGGCTGCGTTTAAGCCAGGCCAATGCCGACGTGATCGGCCACGCGATCGAGCACGCGACACGCGAGTCCATCAGCGGTTACAGCGCCGTTAACAAGGAGGTCAACGAAGCCTTCATCATGAGCCTGTCGCACGACCTGAGGAATCCGCTCCACGTAGCGAACGCGTCTGCCCAGCTCATTTCGCTCAAGACATCCGATCCCGGCATCCTCCGCCTGGCCGGAAGCATCGTCCAGAAGATCCGGGAGACGGATGAAATGATCCAGACCTTGCTCGATGCGGCGCAGCTGAGGGGGCGAATGAAGCTCAAGCTCCACTTGACTGCGTTCGACATCATGCCCCTGGTGGAAGAGGTGTGCGCCGACATGCCGCTCGTCGGGCAGTCTGTCCAGGTTGCTGGAGAGAATCTGGTTGGGCAGTGGTGCCGCGTTTCCATGAAGCGTGTGCTGGAGAACCTGGCCTCGAATGCACATAAGTATGGCGATCCGTCCAAGCCGATCACGGTGACTGTGAGCAAAGCCGATGACAGGATGCTGCTGTCTGTTCATAACGAAGGCCGGCCCATTCCCGAGACCGACATCTCGCGTCTTTTCAACACGTTTCAACGTCTTGAAGATGTCGACATAAAGGGCTGGGGCCTCGGTCTGCCTTTCGTCCAGAACGTCATCGAAAGCCACGGCGGCAGTGTCGTCGTCGACAGTGCCGAGGGCAGAGGCACGACGTTTACGGTAAGCGTCCCCATCGACGCGCGCCCGTACGTCATGCCCCAGGACGTTCGAAGCGCGTGACAAATCGCCAGGGTTGTTTTGCGGCTTCTCGGCGTGCGGGGGAGCGTACGCGACGCCCGTTCTGAAGCGACGTTCAGGAGGCTTCCTCCACAGCGAGGAAATCCGCATCGAGAACCAGTTCGCGCAAGGGCGCGCATTTTTCCTCCGCTTCGGCTGCCTTGGCACGTAGCCGCGAGGCATCAGTCGTGCGTCCCGCCTCCTCAGCGATTTCTGCCAATTGCTTCAAAACCAGGATTCGCTCTTCGATTGCACGTACCGTCGACCACAAACTGGAATCGATGGCCTCGTTCACCTCGACAAGCAGCGACTTGAACGAATACGCATGACCCGTATGGCAGCGAAAGCGCACAAGCTTGCCTTCCTCGATCTGCACCAGGACACCATGGCATTCGGGACAGGTGTATTGCGAGACTTTTCCAAGGTTCATTACGCCAGCGTACATTCCCTTCCCCTCCAGTGCGACTGCATTCTCGACCTGCTGGGCATGACGTGGCTGGCCGACCTGTGGCAGTTCCGGCTCCCTGGTTGTTTCCTGCGCGATTTCCGCGCTCAGGCGCTCGATCGAACCGAGGCAGTCGACTTCGACGTGTTCGATCGCGCTATCCGGCATCGATCTGTGCGCGGCCTGGTCGGGTTCCTGTACGAAGACCAGGCCTTTGCGGTCCTTGATCTGCCACAGTCCGGCAGTCCCGTCATCGAGGCTCCCGGTCAGGATGACACCAATCACGCGTGGCCCGAAGGCCAGCGCGGCAGAGCGGAACAGGACGTCGACTGCCGGCCTGGAGCGGCATTCCCTGGGGCCGCGCGTCACGCGCACCTGGTCGCCTTCGATCATCAGGTGGCGATCCGGCGGCGCAATATAGACGGTGTTGGGCACGATCGGCTGCCGGTCGCGCGCGAAGGCCACGTGCATGGACGTAGTCTTTTGCAAGATGCGATCCAGTTGGCTTGGCGAATGCGGGCTCAGGTGCAGCACCACAAAAAAACTTGCGGATAAATCTGTGGGCAAACCGGCAAACAGCGTCCGTAGCGCCTCGACACCGCCTGCGGAGGCCCCGATGACAACAATGTTTCGTCTGTCGCAGTTCAGGCGTGCATCCATTCAAGCTCCTCAGCCATTAAAGTCCGATTGTAGTCCTCATCAGGAGCTCGGGCGCTTTCTTCATGATCCGGGCATCGCACGCTTGTTTTCAGGCGGGCTGCCGTAGCGCATTACAATCGACAGCACTGTCCTTTGGAAAGCCATCCATGCGCATCGCCCATTCCCTGATTACCTGCCTGCTGGGGCTGTCGGCCATCTCGTCCGCCCACGCCCAGCCCGCCGCGCCGATGTTGAAAGTGAAAATCGGCACGGCGTCTCCCTTGTCCGGCACCGGTGCCCACCAGGGCAAGGACATCGAGAACGGCGCGCGCATGGCGATCGACGAGCTCAACGCCGCAGGCATCGTGCTGGGCGGGAAAAAAGTGCAGTGGATCCTGCAGCCGGAAGACGACGCCGCCGATCCGAAAACCGGCACGGCGGTCGCGCAAAAGCTGGTCGATGCCAGGGTGGCGGCCGTGGTGGGCCACCTCAATTCGGGCACGACGGTGCCGGCGTCGAAAATCTATGCCAATGCCGGCATCCCGCAGATTTCGCCGGCCGCGACCACGCCGTTGTATACGAACCAGGGTTTCAGGACCGCGTTCCGGGTGGTCGCCAACGACAACCTGGTCGGGCGCACGCTGGCAACCTATGCCATCGGCACCCTGAAGGCGAAAAAGATTGCCGTGATTGACGACCGCACCGCCTTCGGCCAGGGCCTGGCCGACGAATTCGTCAAGGGCGTGCGCCGCGCCGGTCCGGCGGCCACCGTCGTCAGCCGCCAGTTCACCAACGACAAGGCGAGCGACTTCAATGCCATCCTGACCCAGATCCGCGCCAGGGATCCGGACGTGATTTTTTATGGCGGCATGGATGCGGTGGCCGGCCCCATGCTCAAGCAGATGAAGGCGCTTGGCCTGCGTGCGAAGCTGGTGTCGGGTGATGGCGTCTGCTCCGAAAAAATGCCGCTGCTCGCGGGCGACGCGCTGGTCGACGACAAGGTGTTCTGCGTGGTGGCGGGCGGGGTCAGCGGGGCGCAGGAAGCCGGCTTCAATGCGTTTACCGAGCGCTACCGCCAGCGCTACAGGATCCCGCTGCAAACCTATGCGCCCTATGCCTACGATGCAGTGATGGTGTTTGCCAGGGCGATGCAGACGGCGAACTCCGCCGAGCCGGCCAAATTCCTGCCGGCGCTGGCCGGCATCCGCTACGAAGGCGTCACCGGCAGCATCGCGTTCGACGCCAAGGGCGACCTGAACAATGCCGCGCTGACCCTGTACACCTACCGCAAGGGGCAGAAGACCAAACTGCAGGTATTGCGCTAAGTACTCACCCAAAAATAAATATGTTTTTGGCTTCCATAACCGGCGCGTTGCTGCGTTGGCTCGCGTCCGCTTGCGGGGCAGTGCTCGCACTGCGGCGCGCCGCCTTGGCGCGCTCGCCGCCTTGCACCGCATCCGAACCGGCACGTCCGGTTCTGTGTGCCAAAATTCACATTTATTTCTGGTCGAGTACTTACCGCAGCCTTGCTCCGACTCTTTTGTATTCGATGACGATAGACTGGTTTTCCCCGGCGCAGTACGTCGGCTATGTTGCATTCGTGCTCGGCGTCGCCTCCTTCATGCAGAAGGACGACCGCCGTTTCAAGCTGTTCATGGCAGCCGAATGCCTGGCCTACATCATCCATTTCACCTTGCTCGGCCGGCCCACCGCGGTCGCCAGTTCGACCATGTCGCTGCTGCGCTCGGTGCTGGCGCTCTACACCCGTTCCAGGTGGATTGCCTTCATCGTCATCGTTGCGAACCTGGCGCTTGGCATGGCGCTGGCGACGCGGGCCGCCGACTGGCTGCCGCTGGCCGCGTCCTGCATCGGCACGCTGGCACTGTTCCTGCTGGAAGGGATTCGCATGCGCCTGGCCATGCTGTGCGGGACCGCGCTGTGGATCGTCAACAATGTACTGGCCGGCTCGGTCGGCGGCACGGCGCTCGAGCTGGTGATTGCCGTGGTTAACCTGGTGACGATTCGGCGCATGGCGCGCGACGCAAGTACCGCGCAGGCCATCTAGCCCGGCCGTTTTGGGCGCGCATGCCGGCAGCTCAGCGCGGCGCCGCCTCGATCAGTTCGATGCGGTTGCCAAATGGATCTTCGATACCGGCGCGGCGCCGTCCGGCCACCTGCACTTCCTCGCGCACGTCGACGCCGCGTTCGCGCAGCAGCGCGCAGTAGTCGTCGAAGTCTTCGACGATAAAGGCTGGATGCGCCTTCTTTGCGGGCACGAAGCCGACCTGGCCGCCAATGTGCAACTGGGTGGCGCCGGTCATGAACCAGGCGCCGCCGGACGCGTTCAGCGGGGCCGGTTTCGGCGTTTCGGGCAGGCCCAGCACGCCGCCGTAGAAGGCGCGCGCGGCGTCGTCGCTGCCGGGCGGAATCGCAACCTGGACGTGGTCGATACCGGCGATATGGGGCATGGGCTTCTCCGCAGTGATTGGCAATGGTCCCGTCATTATCGCATCGCCACCCGCGCCGGTACTGTCCGCCAGCGTGCACGTCCGAAAACGACAATGCCACCGCGAGGGTGGCATCATCAGCTTAAGACGCGTGACCGATTACAGGTAGAGACCGATGATTTCCTTGGTCCACATCGCTTCCTTGTCGGTGCCCGCGCTGAATTTGGACAGCTGCTTTTCCAGGTAGGCGCGGCTTTCCGGGGTGTCCAGGTCGCCGATGGCCTTCAGGGCCATGGCACGGTCCTGCCAGATGCCGGCCGGCGCTTCGAAGCGGCCGATCAGGAAACCGAGCTGTCCCTGCGCTTTCAGGATGCCCAGCGAGGACAGGGCGGCCAGGCGCACGTACTCGCTCGAGTGCGAGCTCAGCCTCACGAGATGCGGGATCGCGGCCGGGTTGTTGCTGAAGCCCAGCTGGTAGACGTCGAGATAGGCATCGCCGCGGGTGGCCGCGTCGCGGTCGATCTTCGCGGCCAGGCTTTCCACCTGGTCGGTGCCGACCACCTGCTGGAAGAACTGCTGGTTCAGCTTTGCCGCCAGTTCCTTGGTCAGCAGCGACAGCGGCTCGTTGAAGGTCGGGTCGATGACTTCATTGAACGACCAGACCGGCACCTTGGCGCGTTTCACGTAGGCCGTCACGCGGCGCATGCCCTGCGGCGTTTCGACGTCGGCCCGTGCCGAGGTAAACGTGACGAAGGGAGAAAAGCCGCTGGCGCGATAGTTTTCGATGTGCACACGCTTCACCGACACCCTGGTCGCCTCGCTGCCGTCCTGCGCCAGCGTGACCGGCAGGCCGCGTGCCACCATTTCCCTGACCGTCTGCTCGGCAATCCAGTTGACGCTCTCGAGCGGCTTGTCCTTGTACATCGGGTTCATCGGAATGGTGCCGGTCATGAAGGCCGCCTTGTCCGCATCCGACTGGTCGTTCCTGAACGCCAGGTTCAAGGGCTTGAGCGCACTGCCCTTGGTGTAGGCGACGGTGGAGGCGGCGGGCTCGGTGATCGGCACCGGCATGTTGACCGCGCAACCGCTCAGTACCGCCAGCGCAAGGCTTGCTGCCGCCGCGCGCGTGAAAGACGTGTTCCAGCTCTTCATGACTTCCCCTTATGTAATTGTATTGATAGTGCTGCAATACATTATTGCATAGGGAAAATACTAGCGAAACAAGGATGTGTTGTTCGAATGGCAGTCCTGGCGAGGTGTGGACGTGGCGCGACAATGCGCTGGACGGCGACGGCCTTGCATGCAAAAAGAGGCGCGCGGCCAGGATGCGGGCGTATCCTCCCGCCAGGCACGATTGACGCTGTGCCGATTGGTTATACTGAATGAAGCCCTGCGGCACAGGAGCCTTCCATCTGCGCTACTCACGGCGATGCCGACGCCAGGACCTGCCGCAAGTGAAACGTACTCAGCAGGGTTGCTCGATGGTAAGCTATTCATATTGTCACTTCACACCTGAAGGAATGCTATGAAACCGCTGTTCTCCTCCGACGACGAAGCGAAAGCCGCACCCACGGCGCCGGCGACGCCCGCGCCGACGCTGGCGCCCCTGTTTGAGCCCCTGCGCACGTCCGACGCGCTGCCGGCGCTGCGTCCCGAGAACCAGCGTGGCGCCGCAAGTAGCGCCGCAGGTGCGTGTCGATATCTCCGGCATCGACGACAAGGCCATCGAGACCCCGGGCGGCTCGGCCGGCCCCGGCGTGGCCAAGGTATCGGCCAAGCTGCTCGGCACCGTGCGCGCCTCCGATGCGGATGTGTTCGGCACGCAGCTGAACGAACTGATTGCCACTTCGAAGGGACTGGACCCGGCCAAGCTGCGCTCGGGCGGCCTGCTGTCGCGCGTGACGAACATGTTCGGCTCGGTGAAGGAGAAGATGCTGTCGCAGTACCAGGTCGTCGAGTCGCGCATGGATACGCTGGTGGCCGAGATGACGCGCCATGCCAACCTGCACCGCTCGCGCATCCGGGACTTCGACGAGATGTACAAGGGCCCGGAAATCTACTACCGGGGCCTGGATGCCGACGTGAAGAAGGGCGAAGCCTGGGCCGAGCGGCTGCGCCAGGCGCTTGCGCAGCAGGGGGGGCGGCGGCGAACGCCTTCGAGGCGCAGCAGGCGACCGAACTCAAGCGTCGTCTCGAGCGCCCGGAAAAGCGCATCGACGACCTCAAGCGCGCCATGCTGATGGCCACGCAGATGGTGCCGCAGATCCGCCTGTCGCAGGACAATGCCCGTGCCCTGACCGACACCTTCACCGACATCGTCAACGTGTCGATCCCGGCCTGGCGCAACGTGTTCTCGCTCTATCTGCTGCAACTGGAAGCCAAGCAGAGCGCGGCCGTCGCCAACGCCGCCTACGACGCCACCGACGCCGCCTTCCGCGCCCAGGCCGACATGCTGCTGGAAAACACCGAGACTGTCGCCCGCGCCAAGCAGCGTTCCCCGGTCAGCCTGGAAACGGCCCAGCACGTGCAGACCCAGCTGATTACCGCTTTCGACAAGCTCGAGCAGATTTCGAACGAAGGCCAGCAGCGCCGCCGCGACGAACTGCCGAAGCTGCAGGCACTGGAACGCGAACTGATCGAACGGTTCTCGCCGTCGGGCACCTGATTCCCGGGGCCACCCATTGCCGAGGGTGGCCATTCGGGCGAAAAATAGTATTTTTACCATTCAAGGAAAGTCCATGGCGACGACGCTCGAAACCGGCCACCGCATCAACCTCGAAAAAAACCGCCCCGGGCTTGAAACGTGTTCGCATCGGCCTCGGCTGGAAGGTCAACGCAACCGCCGGCCAGGCCTTCGACCTCGATTCGTCGGTGTTCCTGTGCGGGAAAAACGCGAACGACGATCCGGTCATGCTCAGCAACGCCCATTTCGTCTACTACAACCACACGACCTCGCCCGATGGCGCCGTCGTGCACTCGGGCGACAACCGCACCGGCGACAAGGATGGCGACGACGAAGTCATCACGGTCGACCTGGCCAGGGTCGACCCGGCCGTGGTGGAAATGCCGATCGTGGTCACCATCCACGAGGCCGAGGCCCGCCGGCAGACCTTCGGCGCCGTCAACGACGCCTATATCAAGGTGTACAACGACGACACCGGTGAAGTAATCGCCGAGTACGACCTGGACGCGGACTATTCGGACAAGACCGCGCTGCAGTTCGGCTCGCTGTACCGCAGGGATGGCGAATGGCGCTTCCAGGCCGTCGGCGCCGGCTTCAAGCTCAATCTCGCTACCTTCATCCGCAAGCTCGGCGGCACCGTCTGAGGACCGTCGCGCGCCTGCCGCAGCCGCCGTTCGTCGAAGTGCGCATCAGTCCCGCCGCAGAGTAGCCGATGACCGAGCAGACGCCCAAGCCATTCGATTTCGGCGAGGAGGCGGCGCCACCGCCCGCTGCTCCCGCGCCGCCTCCGGCCGCACCGCGCGCATTCGACTTCGGCGACGAGGAGGGCAGCGCCGCGTCGTCCGCCGCCAGCAGCGCGCCCAGGCCGCTGTCCTTCGACGACCTTCCCCGGCGCCGGCATCCACAGGGATGACCGCGAAAGGCGCGGCCAGGGCGCTGTTCGACAGCGAAGACCATCCGGCCGTACGCGATGCGCTGGCAATGGCCAGCGTCGATTATCCGACCCTGTTCGCGCACGCGCAGGCGCGCCTGGCGGCGCTGTTTCGCCGCATCCTGCCCGTAAAACTGTCACTGGTGACGGACTGGGCGGAGGCACCCTTGATGGAGCAGGCCGCGCTGCTTCAGCCCATCACCGAGCAGGTCGTGACATTTTCGCAGATGGGCGTGCCGGCGCTGCTGGAGAGTGCGCTCGAGAGTACCCGGGCGCCAACGGGCATGTTCGACAAGCTGTTTCGCCGCGGCCAGTCGCCCTTTCAATACAAACCGGCGCTGAGCGCCAGCCGTGCGCAACTGCTGCAGCTGATGGCCGACAGCGAGGCCGCCATGCGCGCGCTGGAGGAATCGGCGCAGAACCTGAGCCTGCACGGGGCGGTGCTTGCCGTGGTGGCCAAACTGGCCGCCAGCGCGCCCGACCCGGTTCCTGCTCGACGCGTTCACGCAGCGCCGCACGCTGATCCAGCAGGCCGTGCGCCAGGCGGAACTGTCGATGCTGCAGATGGGGCAGATGCGCCAGCAGGCCGCCGACCTGATCGCGCAGATATCGGCTTTCCTGACGGTGACCTTGCCGGCACTGGAGATGGCGCAGGCGCAAGAGAATCGATAGCGGCTAGTCCCGCTCTTTCGCGGCCGCGGGCGCGGCACGGCGGCAGCGTTCCGAGCAATACTTGACCTGCTCCCAGTCGCGTTCCCACTTCTTGCGCCAGGTAAAAGGCAGCTGGCAGTGCGCGCAGAGTTTGGTGGGCAGGTCGGATTTTCGGCGCATCTTCATGCCGGCGATTGTACGCCGCGGCGTGAATCATCGAATGCAGCGAGGAGCTCGGTTTTACCGAGCGAGGATGGCATGCCGCTTGGCCTTGCTGAGCGAGTCGAGCGCTGTGCGATACGACCACTCCACCAATTCGGTCAAATATGCCGGCGGAAAGCGGTCGACGTGGACGATGGTCACCCAATGAAAGCGCCCCATGTACCGGGCCGGCTTTACGCCAGGAATACCGGTCAGCTCCACGAAGCGGTCGGGCGAGACTCTCGTGCTGAAACGCCACTTCTCCGGCTCACTCGTCTTGAAGTACGCGAACTTTTTGTCGCCGACGGAATAGACGAGCATGTTCGGTGGGGCCGCATAGCGTGTTTCAGTGACACCAGGGAATCCCTGGCAAAATAACTTCAGCTCTTCAACGTTCATGGCGGGCAGGTATTGGATGTGGTGGCATGCCGCCCGATTGTAGACGACGCTTCAACCTGAACAGCAACATGACTCGCCAGCCGATACGACGCCTGGAATCACGCACCCCACCCATGCAGTGCCTTGCCCGGCAGTGATGGGAAAGCGATGCCATCGGAGACTGCTGTTAGAATTTACGGCAGCCATCCGATGCCCACTTGCAGGAGTACGCAAATCCTACGTTATTTAGTCATGGCGGCGATAGGCAAGCCGAAGCTGGCGATCGCCCTTGTGTTGGTGTTGCTGGCAGCCCTGGCCAGCACGATGACCTATACCGGTTACCTTGTCATCGGCGAATTGGCCGCTCAGCTGGGCACGGGCCGGGCAACGGCAGGCTTGCTGCTTGGCGCGCTGTTCGCACGGTTCCCCTGGATCAGCAAGGGCAAGCTGCGCATCGTCGGGCTGTTACCCAAACCTGTGCGACGGCCACTCATCGTGAGCCTGCTCGCACTCTCTCTGCTGAGCTTCCTGTCGCGCAGCGACTACGTGCCCGCACTGTTCACCGGTTTCGCTACGCTGTTTCTGCTGACCTACCCCTGGATGAGAAAAGCGGTCTTCGCTCGCATGGTATCGTCCGGCGTCAAATTCGCAGCTGGCCGCAGTCCGCGCCAACGCACCGACGACACGGTGATTGAGGGTGAATTCAGGGAAAAGAAGGAATAAGGACTCGCACACAAAAAAGCCACCGGAAGGTGGCGTTTTCTATGCGCGCCGCCTGATGGCCCTGGGCGCAAGCAACGCATCGACACATGGACTGCCAAGTCGAACGCCTACCAGTGCTCGTCCGAAACCGGCTCTTGCATCAAAGCTCCGTTCAAGGTCAGGGTGAAGCGTTTATTTGCAAACGATCTTCTTTAAACCGTTGTCGTCGGAGGTCCAGGATTCCTTGCTCGATTCCGAAGGCGTGTTGTCAAAAACGTTGACCCGGTTTCCAGTTCCCATCTCTCCGCTGTACGATTCCGTCCCCTTGATGAAGACACTTTCTTCATCCTTGGCCTTGCAGGAAACCAGAAGCAGATAGATCTGTGAACGAAAACGGTAGGTCGCATAACCGGCACCCTGGTCGACAGGGTAGCTCATCATTTGTCGAACCATGACATTGTTACCATTTTTCACAGGGTGGGTATCGTAATAGGTCTTGCTTGCCGACGTCCACTTGTTACCGGCAAAAGAATTAAGCAATTTCCATTCGGGTTTTGGCAGACTGGACATGGCGATCCGCTTCACCACCGGCTTTGGAGCCTCCTCTGCTTGTGGCTTGCTACCCGGTTTGGGAATGCAGTTCACATTAGGGTATTCACTGGCATCCTGGCCAAGGGCGCCCGTTTGTGGGGTGCCGTCCATTCGCTGGCAATATGGGTTCGTGTACAACGCGGGCGCGGTCACCTGCCATTTCCCGGTCTGGCGATTCTGGTAGAAGCTGACGATGATCGAGAGTGGGTAGACGAAAATGCGCTGGGTAGACGACACCGGTTGCTCGCGATAGGGCCGTCCCATAATGGCAAGCACTTCGTCCACGGACATGTCCGTCTTCAAGGAATTCATTTTCCTCACGTACTCGCGCACTTCCGATTCCGAGTACTTCAAGGTTTTCACACCGCCGATCGTGACAGTTTCAGAGGCATTGGCGAGACTGGCGCAAAGCGCAAGAAGGGCAGGCAGGAGAAGGTTTTTCATCGAGGAGGCTGTTCGAAAAATGGGATGATGGATGAGGCGGGTATGGGGCATGGCGCATTCGGATTCCCAGGGAATATCTTGCCGCCATGTTCTTCGTCTTGTTGGGGAAAAGGACGTCGCCCGATACACAAGAATGCGCTGAAATGCCGTACGGCAACATATTACAGTAAGAAGTGTTTGCGCGCCGGGGTTCAAGGAGGGCCATCGCTGGATGTCGACACGCCGGAGTCCATGTGACCGCGTAGCACAGCGGGAAATAGAAAAAGGCCCCGATCCACGCCGCGGGTGTGTGGACGAGCCAGTTTGCAGGTGGCCAGTAGCGATTCGTGCCGGATAACGGAAACTTGGCCGAATAGCGGCTGCAAAAACAAAAACGCCACCCGGAGGTAGCGTTTTTGTTTTACTGCTGAATTCCTGGTGGTCCGGGGCGGAATCGAACCACCGATACCAGGATTTTCAATTCTCGTCCCTGGCAACCGTCAACGACGACCCACATGCTTCATCAAGCAAGGAAATGAGCCTCGCCGAATCCACCGGTTTGACCAAATAGTGGTCGAAACCAGCGTCGAGCGAGCTGCGCCGGTCCTGGTCGTGACCATAGCCGGTAGCGGCGATAAGCAGCATGTGCGCTGTCTCGGGTTGGCTGCGCAGGTGCCGCGCCAGCTCGTTGCCATTCATTTCCGGCAGGCCGATATCGAGGATCGCGACGGCCGGCCGGGTATGGAGCGCTTGCTCGAGCGCGGGGCCGGGCCGATGCTCGACGCTCACTGCGTAGCCGGACGCTTCCAGCACCAGCGATAGCATGTGCGCGGCGTCGACGTTGTCGTCGACAATCAGGATACGCGGGCGCTCGCGCACCGGCCGGGCCGCCGGGGCCGCCGTTACTCGCTCCGGGGCGCTCAGCGCCGGCACCGCCAAACGCGGCAGGCATACGGTAAAGCAGCTGCCTTGGCCCGGCCCCGTGCTCTCGCACCGGACGGTTCCGTCGTGCAGTTCTGCAAGGCTCTTAACCAAGGCCAAGCCAAGGCCGAGTCCGCCTTGCGCCCGGTCGGCAGTCCGTTCCGCCTGCGCAAACAAATCGAAGGCATGCTTCTGCAACTCCGCTGTCATGCCGACGCCATTGTCGAGCACGTGCACGAGCACGCGCTCGTCCTCCAACGCAATGCTTAGCCGGACGTGCCCGCCCGGCGGCGTGTACTTGGCCGCGTTGTTCAGCAGGTTGGTGAGAATCTGGACCAGCCGCTTATCGTCTCCGCAAACGTAGGCAGGGTCGAAAGGCAGGTCGACGGACAGGCGGTGCCGGTGCCCCTCGATCAGCGGACGGACCTGTTCGACCGCATTCGATACGACCTGCTTCATATCCTGTGGTGATTTATTGAGGGCTACCAGGCCGCGCGTAACACGCGACACGTCGAGCAGGTCGTCCACCAGTCCTGTCATGTGACCCACCTGGCGGCTGATGATCTCGCTGGTCTTGCGCAAGCGCGCTTCGTCCAGGCGCGCGATCGCCATCAGCTCGGCCGCCGCGCGGATCGGGGCCAGCGGATTGCGCAGCTCGTGCGCCAGCATGGCCAGGAATTCGTCCTTGCGCTGGTTGGCTTCGCGCAGCATTTCCTCGGCCTGCTTGCGCTCGGTAATATCACGGAAAAAGGCGGCAAGTCCACCGTCGAGGGTGGGATAGGCGCTGATTTCGGACCACATGACGTGGCCATTGGCAAACGTTTGCCGATACACGCGCGTGTCGGGGATGCCGGTTTCCTTCACGCGGCGGTACAGCTGGCCGCCCTCCGAGTCGATGGTCTCCGGCCATACTTCCCAGTGGTTGTGGCCGATCGCCTGTTCCGCAGTACGGTGGCAGATCCGCAATCCAGCGGCATTCATCTGCAATACGGTCCAGTCACGGTCGATCAGCACGAACCCTTCGGTCATGTTGTCGAAAATCGCCTTGTTACGCGCGTGCTCGGTCCGCAGTTGCGCGTGGATCCGGGCCTGCTCGACAGCCAGCCAGGTGCGCGCCGCCACATCGCTTGCCGCTTCGATGTCGGCGTCGCTCCAGTGCCGCGGCGTCGATTGGTGCAGCGTGAGCACGCTGAGGAGCCGGCCCTCGCCGACCACCGGAACGGCGAGATTGGCGTGCACCCCAATCTTTTCGTAGGCAAGGCCGTGCGGCGCGGTCCGTGGATCGAGCATGACATCCGGCACGGCGACCAGCTGGCCGGCGCGTAGCGCGGCGATGATTTCTGAACCGAAATCGTCCAGCCGCCTGGCGTCGCCGGCCAAGCTGGGCAGGCCTGGACTGGTCCAGTCGTTGCGGACAACAAACGTTCCCTTTGCGTCGTCCACTTCGCAAAACGCGACGCGCGACAGGTCGAGGTGACGGCCCAGTAGCGCGCAAGCCGTCTGGACGATATTTTCGGGGGCGACCAGTGTCCGCAAGCGGTCGGCCAATGCGAGCTGGAAAGACTGTAGCGCGGCGGTGCGCTGCAGTTCGGCTTCGATGCGCCGCTTTTCCGTGATGTCGGCGCCCTGTCCGCAAATGCCGGTCACGGTGCCGATCGCGTCCGTGATTGGCTGCAGGACAAGATCCACGTAGCGTACGGTCGTTGACCCGTCGGGTGCTGCCTGCAGCACGATGCGCTGCGCATGTGCGATGTAGGGCTGTCCGGTGCGCCAGACCTCGTCATGCAGTTCGTGGAATTTGCGTCCTGCCAGTTCGGGTAATGCGGCCGTGACGGCTTTGCCGATGACTTCCTTTTGGCCGATCAGTTCTTGATACGCATTGTTGGCCTGTTCGATGACATGGTCCTCGCCTTTGGTGAAATAGACAAAACCCGGGGCGTGCTCGAACAACATTTGCAAGCGGGTCCGCTCGGCCTGCAGGGCAGTGTTGACCTCGTGGACGCTTTTCGCACGCACGAACGTACTGGCCTCGAGGTGCGCCAGCTTGTCGGTGGCGATCTGGTGATCTTCGCGCAGGGCGACCATCTCGGTGACGTCCATCGTGCTGTGCGATATGCACTCCAGGCTGCCGTCATCGCCGAATATCGGCGTGCTGACGGCGCTCCAGTAGCGTTCCTCGAAACGGGTAATGCCATCGGCTCCGGTGACGCTGATCGGGTAGCGTTGCAGCGCAAGCGTATCCGGTTTACCGCTTGCGATGACCCGCATGAGGGATAGTCGCAGCGCTGCCACGCCGGTATCGGCCGGGTCGTCGGGGTTTTCCGGAAAGGCGACAAACAGGCTGGTGCCGACCAGCTCTTCCCGCGTGCGTGAAGACGCTTTGAGAAACGCGTCGTTGACCGCCAGGATGATCGCTTCCGGCGTGGGCGACAGCAGGTATTCGCCAACCGGCGAGGAGTTGAAAGCAGCCTGGTACACCGACGAGGGAAGTGTGGATCCGGTTGTGGCCATTGTGAGGTAACCCGAACCCGTGGGGCGGCGGTGCGTAGTCGATGGAATCATTACATCATACCGTGCATGGCCTGCCAGCCGCGCCACGCATGCCGGCGCCTCGCACGGCTGTCGTCGCTTGCAGGCGTGTGGGGCCAGAACGACTGGGTGACCGGGCGGTCTGGCAGTTCGTGTGGAAGAGTGAAAGGCGACCGGTAATGGACCGGACACGAGGACTTCTTGCGCAGGAAAAGAAAACGCCGATCTGCGTGGATCGGCGTTTCGTCAAGGATGTTCTTGGTGGCCCGGGGCGGAATCGAACCACCGACACAAGGATTTTCAATCCTCTGCTCTACCAACTGAGCTACCAGGCCAAGGCGGCGCATTTTAGCACGAAGTGGCGCCGCGTCCAGCATTTCTTGCGTTGGCGCCAACACCCGCAGGTCCTCAAGCGCTGTGCTGCGCGTGCTGCATCCGCCGCCAGCGCGCGGGCGAGGTGCCGATTTCGCGCTTGAAGGCGCGGGCGAAAGCGGCTTCCGATTCGTAGCCGACGTCGAGCGCGACCGAGGCCACTGGCGCGCGGCTGCCGCGCAGCAGGCCGGCGGCCGCTTCCATGCGCCAGCGCGCCAGGTACTGCATCGGCGGCTGGCCCAGCAGGCGCAGAAAACGGGCGCAGAACACCGAGCGCGACAGGCCGGCGGCGCGCGCCAGGTCGTCGATCGTCCATGGCCGCGCCGGGGTGCGATGGATCAGCGCCAGTGCGCGTCCCAGTTGCGGGTCGCGCAGGCCGGCCAGCCAGCCCGTGCTGCCCGCCGGCAGGCATTCGAGGTAGCGCCGCAGGGCATCGATGAACATGGTTTCGCTGGCGCGCTCGAGCAGCGCGGCCGCGCCCGGCTGGCCACGGTCGGCGCGCAGCGCCAGTTGTCCGAGGCTCATTGGCGAGCGGGGATCGGTCGCGGCAGCCGTGCCGGCCGGCAGGTGCAGCAGGCGCGGCAGGGCGTCGAGCAGCGGATTGAAGGGGTGGCGGTCGCAGCTGAGAAAGCCACAGACGACTTCGTTGTCCGCCGGCGTCGCGTGTTCGCCCGGGGAAAATTCGTACTGCGAATGGAACACCACCGGGATCGGTTTCGGGGCATCGCGCGTGGCGGCGACCCAGGCCGGGTCGATGCGGGTCGGCAGCAAGGACTGGTCGCTCGAGAGCACGTGGGCGTCGCCGTGGGGAACGATGACGACATCGCCCTCGCGTAGCCGTACCGGCGCCAGTCCTGCCATCGTGGCCCAGCCGCTGCCCTTGGCCAGCACGTGGTATTCCATGACGTGCTCGGCGTCGGGAAACAGCAGGCGGCCGAGCTCGCTCATCGGCGGCGCTTCCACTGCCCAGACCGCGGGGAAGCCGATCTGGTAGAAGACCGCGCCGCGCAAGCGCACCGAACGCAGCACATCGGACAGGGTATCGGTCTGCATGGCGTCAGGACGCGCGGGCAAACCGGCGCGACGCCCGGACAAGCGGCCGGCGCCCGCACCCGCGATACTGAAAATTTTAATGTCGAAAAGGGAGCATGACATCATGGACCACACAACGCAATCGTCCCCGGCTGCGGGGCAGGGGATGCAGGCGGCGGCGCCGGATTTCGCCGCCATCAAACAACGCCAGCAGGCCACCTGGGCCAGCGGTGACTTCGCCGTTGTCGGCGTGACCTTGCAGATCGTCGGCGAATCGCTGGCGGAAATGGCCGACATCCGCGCCGGCGAGAACGTGCTCGACGTGGCAGCGGGCAACGGCAACGCGACTTTGGCCGCGGCGCGCCGCTTTGCACGCGTCACCTCGACCGACTACGTGCCGGCGCTGCTCGAGAAAGGCCGCCAGCGGGCCGCGGCCGAAGGGCTCGATGTCCAGTTCCAGGTGGCCGATGCCGAGAACCTGCCGTTCGCCGACGACAGCTTCGATGCCGTGCTGTCGACGTTTGGCGTCATGTTTGCGCCCGACCAGATGCGCTGTGCCAGTGAACTGATGCGCGTGGTGCGGCCGGGCGGACGTGTCGCCGTCGCGAACTGGACGCCGGACAGCACCATCGGCCAGCTCTTCAAGATCATCGGCAAGATGGTGCCGCCGCCGGCGGGCCTGATGTCGCCCTTGCTGTGGGGCACGGAGGCCTACCTGGGCGAGCTGTTCGGCGATGCGGCAGCGGACATCCGTAGCGCGCGCCGCCACTTCAACATGCGCTATGCCTCGCCGGCGCACTGGCTGCAGGTCTTCCGCGATTTCTATGGTCCGGTAAACAAAGCCTTCGGCGCCCTCGACGCCTTTGGCCAGGCTGCGCTGGAACGCGACATCCTGGCGCTGCTCGAGCGCGAAAATATCGCAGGCAGCTCGTCGCTGGTGGTGCCGGTCGAGTATTTGGAGGCGGTGATCTCGAAACGCATGACGACGCACTGACAGCGCGCCGCAGCGAAGAGGCTGGGCAGTTTGCGCTGCCAGCCTGTTTCGGTGCGCCCCTGCGCCGGCTCAGCCGACCGTCGCGCCCACTGAGCTCAACCAGGATTGCAGGCCGCCGATCGCATCTTCCTTCATCTTCGCCTCGATCTCGATCCAGGGCGCAGTGGCATACGAGGCGGGCATGGTATCGATCAGGTCGGCATGCTGGCGATCGTTGAAACCGCTGCGCCCGTTCGAGATATGCACCAGCTGGTGGGCGGGGTCGGCCCAGGTCGCGCGCGCCTTGAGCAGCATTTCCTCCACGCTCGGATGATCGTAGCTGGGCAGGTCTTCATGCACGATGTGGTGGTGGGCATCGAACACCATCGGCACGCCGCTGCGCATGCAGATCTCGTAGATTTCCTGCGCGCTATATGAGTACTCGTCATTCTCCAATCCGAGCCGGCAGCGGATCGCGTCCGGCAGCGCGGCGATGGCGGAGACCAGGGCATCGCTGCGGTTCGATTTACCGCCATGGATTTCCAGCAGGGCCCAGGACGAACGGGGTTGCTCCAGCAAATCCATGATGTCGGCGTGCATCTGCAGGATCGTGATGCTGTTCTTTACCACGTCGGGCGAATCGGAACTGAGCACGACAAACTGATCCGGATGCATCACCAGGCGAATGCCCGCTTCCCGCGCCCGCTTGCCCGAGCGGGCCAGGGCAGGGCTGAGCGACCGCAGCAGGTCCAGGCCCTCGGGCGTGTCGGCGAAGGGGAAGATCGAGGACGGCAGGCGGTACAGGCGGATGCCGTTCGCGGCGCAGTAGCGCATGGCGGCGTCGAGGGTCTGCAGGTTGTCGCGGTAAATATCTTCCAGAATCTTGCGCTGTCCATCGGGTGACTGCTCCAGCAGGCGCTTGCGCGTGACGGTACGGTAGCGGATGTCTTTCGAGGCGGTAATGCAGACAAGGCCAAGGTTCGGCATGGGAATCTCTCGCAGTAGGCTTGTCCCCAGTATATGTCTTCCCTTGGAGGGCCAGAGCGCGCTAGCGGCCGCTGATGTTGGGCGCTCCGACGGGGCGGCATGCAACGCGCGCTACCGGCACAGGACGGGGCATGGGATTCGCAGCGCGAAATACTTGCCAAGACACATTGCTTGCCACCTCAGCAACAAGCCTCGTACACTCATCCTTACCGAGTCGAATCCCTTACCGTCCTATCTTGCGAGTGCCGATTGGCTGCTGCTTCAGATCACCCTCCTTTCAGCGAAGCTGCCCTGCTCATTGCGATCAGTTTCGGCTGGTTCATCTTCGGGTCCATTCTTTCCGTCATCTACGAATTTCCCTCCTCCGGGTCGTTCTCCGATGTAGCCTTGATGGAAACGATGATGCTGGAACTCGTGCTCGGCGCACTGGCCCTGGCTTTCCTGCGGGCCCGCGGCTACCGGATCAGCGATACCCTGCCATCGCCAAGCTGGCGCGGTTTACAGGAAGGCTTGCTGCTCTACGCCGCTGCGGCGGCGGCATGCTTTGTCGTGGGCTGGCTGGTCCCCTCCAGGTCCGACCTGGTGCAACCGATTGCCCAGATGCTGACGAACGCCAAGCCATCGCTTGTCGTCGTGCTGCTGGTCTCGATGCTGAACGGCCTGTATGAGGAGACCTTCCTGCTCGGCTACCTGACGCGCCGCTTCGCCACGCTGGGCGCCTCGTTGGCGGTCGGGCTGAGCGTGCTGGTACGCTTGCTCTACCACCTGTACCAGGGACCGTCCGGCGCCGTATCCGTTGTCGTTTTTGGCATCGTCCTCGGGGCCGTGTACTGGCGTACCCGTCGTCTCTGGCCGGCTGTCGTCGCGCACTCCGTGGCCGACCTGGTCGGCCTGGCCTTCTGGACCGGGGCTCAGGGCGCATAGCGGCACGCTCGGGCTACAAACACCGGTTTATGATGCTTCCATGAATATCATTCGGCAGTTTTTTTTGTTCCTGACGAAATCGTCACCTGCTCGGGTGGCGGTGCCTGCGCTTGCGCCTGATTCCAGGTTTGCGTGGCGGCAGCGTGAGCTGGCGGGGCTTTACGAAGCTGGCAGCGTCGAGCGCTTGCGCCACTATACGCATCACCCCGATGGCTTCGTACGTCAGGCCGCCGTCGAGCGAGCGGCGGGCATGGCATTGCCGGGACTGCCGGCCCTGCTCGTCGAACGCCTGAACGACTGGGTGCCGAAGGTGCGCCTGGCTGCTCGCTACGCGTTGAGTCAGGCACTGCCGCTTGCCGACGCGGCCGATATCATCGCGGCGCTGCCCGCTGTTCAGCGACTGGACCAGGCACGCCGCGAGCAACACGCGGCATGGATCGCCGAATTCGAAGCGAGTGTGTTCGCCATGGTCGGCACCGATGCACTGTTGCAGGCAGTGCGCGTGGCGCCGGTCCAGGTAGCGCGTGCCGCGTTTCGGCTGCTCGCCAGGGTCGACACGATCGACCCGGCATTGTTGTATCGCGCGATTGTGCCCGCAAGCCGCGACGTGGTGCTGGCGACCTGGGCGTTTGATCATCTGGCCGCCCGCGGGGAGCCCGACGAGGAAATGCTGGTGCGGGCTTTCCGGTCGCGCGTGGCACCTAATCGGGCCAAGGCCTTGCGCGCGTTGATCGCTCGAGGTGCAACAGTATATGCCGATGAAGCTCTGTTCGCACGCCAGAGCCAGTTGCGTTCGATCGCGGCATCGTTCCTCGCGCAACAGGGAACCGACGTCGGTGCCTTGTATGCGCAGGCCTTGCGCGAGCCTGTGCAACAGGAGAGGCGCATCGTCATCTGCCTGGTGGAACTGGGCAGGCTGAAGCGCCGCGACGCGCTCGACGATGTGCGCACCTGGCTCGGCGATGCCAGCCCGTCGATCCGGGTGGCGGCCGCGCAATGCTGGCTCCAGTTGGCGCCTCAGGCGAAAGACGAGGTCGCGGCATATCTGCTGGCTGACCCGGTCCGACGCGTGCGGGCGGTCGCAATGACCCTGATCCGCAGGTACGGTGCTTATGTGCCGTTCAAGCAGGCACGTGCCCTTCTGGACGCGCATGGGGATACGGAACAACTGCTGACTTTGGCCGCACTCGATCCCTGGAACTGGCTCGAGACAATTGCACGCCTTGCCACCGAGCAAGCAACCGATCGGCAGCGCATGCTGCGCTTGCAGGAGGAGTTGTGCCGCTGGCTCGCACGAAGCTCGAACGCTTGGGCCCGGCTCGGCAGTGAGCAGCGTGAACGACTGGCGCTGCTGTTGCAGGGCCGTGCATTGCAGCCCCTGACAGCCAGCGCCAGTCAGTCTTGGCGCGAGCAGTGGCGGCATGTGCTGGCACAAGCCGGCCTATCGGACGTCTGAGGCACGGCTGGATTGCCGCGCGGGCCGGCAACAATAAGCTGCGCGCAAGGATGCGTGTCCCGCGGTTTGCTATGCTAGCGAAAGATTTACACCGGCAGGGGCCGGAACGTCACCGATGGAGCGCCGAACATGGCATCGTTGCAGGATCAGTTTTTGAAAGCGGGCTTGGTCAACAAGAACAAGGCCAAGCAGGTTCAACAGGAAAAAAGCAAGCAGCACAAGATCGAGCTGCGTACCGGCACTCAAAGCGTCGACGAGGCCAAGCTGGCGGCGGCCGAATTGCAGCGCAAGAATGCGGAGCGCGCGCGCGAACTGAATGCCCAGCGCGATGCGCAGGCGCAGCAGAAGGCCATCATGGCCCAGATCGTCCAGATGGTGCAGAAGAATCGCCAGAGCAAGGGCAATGGCGACGTCCCCTACAACTTCACGCACGGCACCAGGATCGAGCGCATTCACGTCTCGCAGGCTGTACAGGAACACCTGATGGCCGGCCGCCTGGTCATCGTGCGCCTGGGCGATAGCACCGAACTGGTGCCGCGTGTCATTGCCGACAAGATCGCCGAACGCGATGCCTCGCTCGTGGTGCGGGTCAAGAAGGTCGAGACCGCTGTCGAGGAGGACGACCCTTACGCCGCCTTCCAGATCCCCGACGACCTGATGTGGTAAGCGGCTGGCGCGTCGCCGCCAACCCTGGCCAGGAAGAACGCCACCGCAAGGTGGCGTTTTCACAGCAAGCCTGCGCTTGCCTCAATGGTGCATGGGCGCGGATGCGGCTTGCGCCTGTCCGGCCTGGTCCGGGCGGAAGGCCCGTTCGCCCGCGGCGGTGTCGTTGTAGCTCTCGAAGCGCGCCACTTTGCCCTCACGCACCGTGAACAGTCGGCCGCATGACCATCGCTGGCTTCCCGCTCGCCCACCGCCCAAGCGTGCATGCCGCGCGGCGCCGCTGTGTTCCAATACCGTCAGCGGCCGGCGTGCGCCGCTGTCACTCATTGGGAGACCCGAGCATGACCGACGCATTCAAGGCAGGCGACAAGGTGCAGTGGCATTCGCCGCAAGGCACGGTGCACGGCACCGTCAAGAAAAAGCTCACCGCGCACACGAGCATCAAGGGGCACGAGGTCGCGGCCTCGCCCGAGAATCCCGAATACCTGGTCGTCAGCGACAAGACCGGCGCCGAGGCTGCCCATAAAGCCTCGGCGCTGAAGAAGGCCTAGCGCCCCGACACGCACCACGAACCGGTCTGTCCTGGCACGCCGGAGAAGGTCCTATTTCTGCCAGGGACGGACCAGGCTGGGCTGGCGCCACTTCAGGCCGACGAATGCTTCCTGCTCGCGCCGCGGTGCCTGGCGCGTGGCAGCGCCAATCGCGACGGACAGGTTGCGCGACACGCGGAATTCGGCAGTGGCGCGCAGGCTCTCGCGGCGCAGCGAAGCACCCGCAAAGTAGCGCTCGGTCACGGCTTCCAGCTGGGCGGACCAATGCGCTCCTTGCCGTGTCAGCGTGGTGCGCAGCGCACCGAGCAGGGCGGCGTCGTGCGGCAGGCCGCTGCCGGCTTCAAGCCCCAGGCCGGGCAGCAGCGCCAGCACGGTATCCCCGGAAGCAGCCAGGCGCGGCCCGTGTGATAGGCCAGGCGCGTGGCCATGTGGTCGCGCCCGGCAAAAGGCGTAGCACGGGTGGTGAGTTCGACCCGCCAGGCGCGCGGTGCAAACAGCGTCGACGAGGGGATCGTCGATTGCGCCACGAGCCAGTCGATGCGGCGCAAGCGCACGCGATCTGCGCCGATCTCGATTTCCGGGTTGAGCACGGTGATCTCGGCATGCGGTTCGTAGCCGGGCAGGGGATCGGTCAGGCTGTGCTGGAAGGCCGCGTAGTCGAGTGCCGGGGCATGCCTGCCGCCGCGTTGGCGCAGGCTGGCCGCCAGCAGGCCGCCATCGTGGCCATCTTCCGGACCGTTCGGTGTACTGCGGCTTGCCAGCACCTCCGGCTGCGCCAGCGCCAGGCGGGCCTTGGTGATGGCGCCCGGGATCTCCTTGCGCCGCACGCGGTCGCCTTCGTCGCGGTCGATCAGGACGGCGCCATATTCATAGGCCAGCTGCAGCGTGCCGGCTTGCCGCGCCGGGGACAGGGTGCGCACTTGTGCGGGTGTGGCCAGGCCGAGCGCAAGCTGCCGCGCCAGCGCGCCGTCCTCGCCATCGACTTGCGTCTCCAGGTCGCGTACCCGTTTCGGGAGCGACGGCCACAGACGCTGCGCGCCGAGCATGCCGGCCGCACGCAGGGCACGCACGGTGTCGACGGGTACCGTGACGGCGCCGAAGCGATCGAGCAGCCCGGTGCCCGGGCGCGCCGCGTCGAGCAGGGCCAGCGTGCGGTAGGCGCAGTTCTCGTGGATGAAGTAATAGTCGAAGACGCCGTCCTTGATCTCCCAGGTATGCAGCAGCAGCCGGCGCACCTCGGCGGGCGTCAGTGAGAGTTCGTACTCATGGATGTCGCGCCCTTCGATCTCGGTATAGGTGCGCAGGCGCCGGTAGAAAGGCAGCGTGTCGGCCACGCCGGGAAAGCCGCCGAACAGGCCTTTCGTGACGAAGGCGAGATCGCCCTCGCGCGCGTCGGTACGGGCCGCGTAGTTGATCGTCGGACTGAGCAGTTCGTCGCTTGACTCGCGATAGATGCGCAGGAAGGTGTGGCCGAAGGTGGACGACGGATTTTCCAGGTAGCTCGACGCAAAGTCGATGCTGACGCGGCGGCCCGGGAAGGCCGCGAGCCATTCAGCCAGGGCGGCGCATTGGCTTGTTAGCGCCTCCGCGCCTTCGCGTCCCAGGCGCGCGCTCAGCCACTCAAAGCGGGCGGGAAAGCGGCAGGCGAAGTCCTGTGCGGCGGCGGCGTCGTGCAGCGCGGCCACCGCGGCCAGCAGCTCGGCGCGCGGCGAATGGCGGGCGCCATCGGCCAGGAAGAAGCGCGGCTGGTCGGCCTGGCTTTCGATGCCGCTGCCATCGGGACGGTAGTGCAGCAGGGCCAGCCAGGCGGGGTCGCGCTCGAGGCGTTCGGCCTCGACCCGCTGCAGGTCCTCATGCAGCCCGGCCAGGGCAGGCTGGACGGCGCACAACAGCAGGCAGGCGCCGGCCAGGAAGCTGCGGAGAAAATTCATTGTGCCGGGGAGGGCAGGCGCGGGCCTGTTCGTAGGCGTGCGCGATGCGTTCGGCGAACTGGCTGGTGTCGCTCGTTGCGGCAAGGGCGCGGCGCAGCCAGGCGCGCTTGAGCGTCTCGTCCGGGCAGGACGACAGATAGGTCGACACGGTGTCGAGGTGGGGCCCTTGCTGGCGGATCAGGTCGGCCCCGATGCGGCGGTGGGCGAACAGGACGAAGTCGCGCAAGGTCCGCGCTTCGGGCGAGAGGGCGGCGGGGGCGGGAACGCTCTGTTCGGCATCGGGCGCGAATGGCGCGCAGCCGCAGGGGGCGCGGCCATGGCTGTCGCCTGCAGCCCCGCCAGGGCGAGGGCGGCAAGCTGGCTCGCGCCGAACAGGGACATGACTTACTTGGCGACCGGCTGCAGGTCGACCATGAATTCACCCGGGTCGTATTCGCGCGCGGCGCCGGTCGAGGTGTCGATCGAGGTGCTCAGCGGGCTGGTCAGCAGGATATCGCCCCACACCCACGGATTCATCCTGGTGGTCAGCTGCACTTCGGTGGCGACAAAACCCTCTTTTTCGACGAACAGGGCGCCGTGCTTGCGCGACAGGGTCACGGTCAGCGGGGTGACGCCGACGGCGACCTTGTTCGAGACCACGCCATCCTTCTTGATGGCCGTGTAGACGGTCGCGCCCGCCGGGTTACTGGACACTTTCACTTGCTGCGTGGTGCCGGAGTGCATGCTGGCGCAGCCGGTCAGGGCGAGCGCGGTGGCGGCGATGGCAATCGTCGAGGAAAAACGGTTCATGGAGGCTTTCGGTATCGTTATCGGAAAAAAATTGAGGAAGACCTCAGGCAATGTTCACCATTGCCAATTAGTCTTTCCTAAAGGATACCATGCGCATTTGAGTTGTCCAAAGGCAAACATTCAGGCCGTTGGTGAAATGGAACAGCTCTAGCGGGAAGCCGCGCCCTCCCGGCGCACCAGGCCGTCGCCCCGGAAGCGCCAGGCATAGGTCTGGCTGACCTTCAGCTGTTCCGGATGGCCGCGCAGCTCCACGGTCAGCGTGCCCAGCTCGTCGCGGCGAACGCGCGCGATTGCCCGCACCGCCACCACGGTGCCGCGGTGGATTTGCCAGAACATGTCCGGATCCAGCCCCGCCTGCAGTTCCTTCAGGGGCGTGCGGATCAGGCCCTCGTCCTGCGCGCTGACCACGCGCGTATAGCCGGAATCGGATTCGAAGAACAGCACCTCGTCAACCGCGAACAGCTTGATGGTGCTGCCGGCCGTGGTGCTGATCCAGCGGATGCGTTCCGCCACAGGCGCGCGCAGGCGCCGGTCGAGTTCGGCCATGGCGTCGAGCAGGGCGGCGCTGCCCTGGCCGACCTGGCTGCGCAGGCGCGCCACGGTCTGGACCAGCCGCTCCTGCGTGACCGGTTTGAGCAGGTAGTCGATGGCGCCCAGGCCGAAGGCTTCGATGGCGTGGCTGTCGTAGGCGGTGGTGAAGACGACGCGGCAGCTGCCGCCGCTCGCACCCGCGACTTCCAGGCCGCTCGCGCCCGGCATGCGGATATCGAGGAAGGCGATGTCCGGGCGCAGGCGCGCAATCGCTTCGAGGGCATCGGCCCCGTCTTCGCAGAGGGCGACGATCTCCAGCTCGGGCCAGGCCAGGGCCAGCATGCGGCGCAGGTCGCCCCGTTGCAGGTCTTCGTCGTCGGCGATGATGGCGGTGGGCATGTCAGTTCTTTCTTGTGGAGAGCGTGCGCAGGGGCAGGACCAGGCTCGCCACCACGCCGCCGGCATCGCCCGCACGCAGCGACAGCGCCGCTTCGCCGCCGTACAGGTGCTTCAGGCGTTCGCGGATATTCGCCAGGCCGATGCCGCTGCCGCTGGTGGCCGTGCCGAAGCCGATGCCGTCGTCCGCCACCGCGACTTCCAGCAGATCGCCGCGCTCGCCCTGGCGCCGGGTGGCGCTGATCTCGATCCGTCCCGGCCCCTTTTTGAGCTCGATACCATGCTTGACCGCATTCTCGACGAGCGAGATCAGCATCAGCGGCGGAATGGCGGCGTCGCGCAGTTCAAGCGGACAGGCGATGCGCGAGCGCAGGCGCGGCATGCGCGCCTCGATGATGCCGAGGTAGGCCTGGGCCGCGTCGAGCTGGGCGCCAAGCGCAACATACGGCTGGGCGCCGTCGGCACGCAGTTGCGGAATGGTCGCACGCAGGTAGTCGACCAGGTGGTCGATCATCGCGATACCGCGCGCCGGGTCGGACAGCATGGCGGCGCGCACGCCCGAGAGTGTATTGAACAGGAAGTGCGGTTCGACCTGGCTGGCCAGCACGGCCAGCTGCATCGCCACTTCGTTGCGTTCGTCCTTGTAGCGCTCGACCTGGCCGAGCAGCTCGCTCTCGCGCAGCAGGCGCCGCTGGCGGAAATACGCCACCAGGTCGGTGGTGCCCCCCAGCCAGGCCAGTGCCAGCGACCAGATGACGAGATTGACCACTTCTCCCTCGCGTTCGAGCTGCAGTTGCCGCGGCGTCAGTGGGCGCTTCCCGGGCGCTTCGGCAATGCGGGTATAGGGCGTGAGCGGGAGCAGGACCAGCATGCCGAAGGCCAGCGCGCAGACGACGCCCACCGCTTCGCGCTGTGCCGGCCACCCGCGCGTGCGCACCAGCACCGCCAGTGCGCGGCCCAGCGACAGGGCAAGCGCCACGATGCACCAGATCGCCGTCAGGGTGAGCAGCATGCCGGGTACCTGCCTGGCGAAGAAGCCGATCAGCCCCAGCATCAGCGCCAGCAGCAGCAAGGGCAGCAGGAAAGAACGCATCCGGTAGCGGAACCAGGTCCGGCCGAAGATCGGATACTGGCGCGCGATGCTTGCCGCGCCCGCCAGCCGGGTGCTCATGCTGTGCGGTAGCGGCTGGTCCTGGCGGGAAGCGGTGCTGTTGTCCATGGATGGATTTTACGCTGTCAATTATTTATTGGTGGCAATAACACTGCCGATCCAGTTGCCGATCGTCGCGAGGGCCTGCGGCGCCATCGTCTGCTCGATGTCGACGTACTCGTTCACTGCCCCGGTGCGGGCCTCCTGGAACAGGTGGTTCATGCCCGCCATTTCCTTGACCACGGCACGCGGATTGCCTTGCAGTGCCGTGCGCACGGCGGGCAGGTCCATGCTGGCCAGGACTTGCTGGTCGCGCTCGCCGTTCAGGGCCAGCACTGGCTGGCGCACCGCCTGCAGGACCGGCGCCGGTTCATAGCGCAGCAGGGCATGGAACCAGGCCGTGCCGAAGCGATCGACCAGGGACTTGGCCGTCCCGGCCGGCAATTCACCCCGGCCCTCGGCTTCCCCAAGGATGCGGCTGGCCTGGCTGCGGGCGCCGTCCAGGGTCGGTTCCGCCACCATCGCCGCGAAGAGCTGCCCGTTCAGGGCGCGCTCGCGGGCGATGCGCGCTTCCGACGCACCGCGCGCTTTCGACGCCAGCGCCATCTGTTCCACCAGGATGCGGTCGCCGCGCACGCCGGGGGCGGCCAGCATCACGACAAAGCCGAGCGCTGGATCGCGCGAGGCGATCAGCGGGGCGATCAAGCCGCCTTCCGAGTGGCCGACGACGCCGATCCGCGCGCTGTCGACCTCGGGACGCGTGCGCAGGAAGCGCACGGCCGCCCCGGCGTCGTCCGCCAGGTCGAGCGTGGTGGACTCGCGCAGCGTGCCCGTCGACTTGCCGATACCGCGTTTGTCGTAGCGCAGCACCGCGATGCCCTGGCGGCTCAGGTGGTCGGCCAGTACCAGGAAGAGCTTGTGGCCGAAGACCTCGCTGTCGCGGTCGAGCGGGCCGGAACCGTGCACCAGCACCACCGCCGGGAAGGGGCCTTTTCCTTGCGGGACGGTGAAGGTGCCGGCCAGCTTGACCTTGGCCGCGACGTTGTCGAAGCCGACCTCGCTGCTGGTGTAGGTGGCAGGGCTGGCGGCGATCGCTGCTTCCTGGGGACGCTTCGGCTTGACTGCTTCGGCACTGGTACGCTTCAGGTCCAGCGGCGTGGCCTGGCCCTGCTTCCAGGTGCCTTTCCACAGCCCGTCCTGCGCGTTCCAGGTCGCGGAGTAAGTGGCTTTCAGCCTCGGCAGCGCGAAGCTGACCTGTTCGGGCGTGACGACCACGTTTTCCACCGGCGCACTGAAGTTCTGGGCGGGGACGGTGATGCTGGCCTGCCAGGGGCCGTCCGCCGGCTTGGTGAACTGCACGATCACGCGCAGGGAATTGGCGATGGTGCCGCTCCAGACGCCCTGGGCGTCTTCGGCCTGCGCGGGAGCGATGGACATGGCAAGCATGGCTGCCAGGGTGGTGAAGATAGTCTTCATGGCGATAAGGTGGTCGTTGGAAAGGACTCGACTGTAGCCCGATCCGCTGCGGCTGCCCCCGGCGAAGGGACGAAGGGGGTGGTTTTTGCCATGAACCCCGGCACCAGGGTCATGAATGCCAGTAGGAGAGGGCACGCAGAAACAATGACGCCACCCGAAGGTGGCGTTCTCGTGTGCGGGAAGTCCAGTGCTTTTTACTGCCGACTACTGAAGGCAAGCGTAAAACGCTTTACCGTGCGCCGCAGTGATTTCAGCGCGGGATGAATAAGGATTCACGATTTTTCTGGCTGTAATCCAGTCTTCTCTATGCTCGTTGAAATCGTCTTTCAATGCGCGTTTGGTGAACAGTCCGCGCGTCATGCCCTCGACCAGGATCGCAACCGATCTTTCCGGATCGAGCACCAGACCCGGATTCCCCACCAGCTCATCTTTCCACCCCATGGTTTTCGACATTGTCTGGTAATTTTCCTTAAGGCTCAGCTGCACGTAGCCCCTGCCAAAATACGAGCGTCCGTGTTCGTCCGGCAGCGCGTAATTCGCCATGAGTTTTTTCTTCTTGATGTTTCTCTCGACGTTTCTCTTGTTGACCAGCTGCGTGACTGCACGGATCGAACACGCGTCACTCTTGCATAATCCCTCGCGCACCGGCTGCATCATTCCCGCGGTTTCACGGTAGGCGGTGCCCAATATGTAAGCAAGCCAGCGCGGGTCGGTATGTTCGGTCTTTTCCCAATAGCCGAAGATATGTTCAAAGCCCTCCCGCGATTTGCCGCTGAAAACATGCTTCGGGAATGCCGGCTTGCACCGCTCGTAAAACTTGTCCTTGTCGACAGCACCAGCACGAACATCAGGTACGAACGCTGCAAAAACGACCCAGAGAAGGAGGCATGTTTTCATCTGTTTACCTTTGCGGATTGAATTCACCATGCAGGCACTGGCCCGTGGATAAACGCCGTGGTCATGTGCGTTACTCGAGGGAGTTATCTGGATTTGACTTCTGGTTTTATTCTACCGCTGTTCGTTCGGGCGGTATCGCCTTTTTTTCGAATACGGTATCGCCGATCGCGACAACCGTCGTGGCCAAGCGGGGAAGTAGGCAATCGCTCGGCTGCCATCGGCGTCGATGCGGCAGGGTGGAGCGTTGCACCGATCGCAAAAGCCAGCGGGAGGGCGAACAAGACTTTTTTCATGAAAGGCGCCTGTCAGTAGTGGCAGTCCGTCGTGAATTGACATGCGCACGATTTGGTTCGTCGCGGCCGCTTTGTCTAAGATTTGTCGCAGTATAATCAGAATTAAATGGGACAATATCGGGACACTACTATGACTACCTCCACTGCAATGGAACAAGATCGCATCACCTACCGTAGTGGCGCCGCAGCCCGGCTGGCTGGCTTGCCAGTCGAAACGCTGCGCATCTGGGAGCGTCGCTACGACCTGTCCAATGCCCAACGTTCCGAGCGTGGACAGCGCCTGTATTCGGCCGAGCAGGTGGCGCGTCTTGGACTGCTGAAGCAGCTGGTCGACCAGGGACATGCGATTGGCGTGCTTGCAGCCCTGTCGCGCGAGCAGTTGCAGGCGATGCTCGCGTCAGCGGGAGCAGGCGTACAAGCGGGCAGCGCCAGGGTGCCGGTCCTGCTGGTCGGGACCGGGCTGGCGCGACGCGTGGCGGCCGAGCGTGAAGGGTTCGGCCTCGACGTTCGGGCCAGCTATGCCAGTCTGGAGCAGGTTGCCGAGGGCGAAGAGGGAAGTGGCGCGCAGGTGCTCGTCGTCGAACGATCCGAGATCGACGAAACGATCCTGCCCCTGCTTGCCGCGGCGCGCGCGTTTTCCGGCGTGGCAGCAGTTGTCGTGTTGTACCGGTTCTGCGGCAGCGCCACGATTCGTGCGTTGCGCGCACAGGGTTGCCTCGTGGTGCGCGTTCCGGGCGACCTCGGCGAGCTGGCGCTGCTGTGCCGTTCGGCATTGACTGGACAACGGCTGCCCCAGCCGGAGGCGGCCCTGGAATCGGCAGCGGAGACGGTCGCGCCCCCTCGTTTCGACGAGGAAGCGCTGGCGGCAATGTCGGCCGCGAGCAAGCGCCTGATGTGCGAATGCCCTCGCCACCTGTCGGACTTGCTGATGATGCTGTTCAGTTTTGAGCGCTACAGTGCCAGCTGCGCCAACCGCAACCCCGACGATGCGCGCCTGCATGCGCAATTGGGGCAGGCGGCGGGGCAGGCCCGCATGGTGCTGGAACAGGCCATGGAGAAACTCGCCATCGCCGAAGGGCTGCCCTTGCCCTGGGAGCGCAAGTGAGGCTTGGGAGCGCCTGCCTGGCGATGCGCATGCACACTGCGCTCGTCACTGGAACTGGCTGAGTGGAAAACAAAAACGCCACCCGAAGGTGGCGTCTTGTTTGCATCGTGACCGATGCTGAATTCTTGGTGGCCCGGGGCGGAATCGAACCACCGACACAAGGATTTTCAATCCTCTGCTCTACCAACTGAGCTACCAGGCCAAGAGAGGCATGATTATAGCCAGCCGTAGCGCGCCGTGCAAGTCCCCGCTGCAACTTTCTTCGGAGTCCAGGCGGCCGAAGACTGGCGCGGCCGCTGCGCTACCGGTTTTGACATGCCGCTATAATGCTCGGATGACGACACCTACCTTTACCGCACACCAGATCAGCGATGTCTGCATCGTCGGCAATGGTGCCATCGCCAAGACGGCGGCCCTCGGTTTCGCCCAGGCCGGGCACAGCGTCACGCTGCTGGTGCCGCCCAGGCCGCCGGGTGAGGGTGCTGCCTCCAGCGGGAGTGAAAAGCCCTGGGACGTGCGCGTCTATGCGCTCAACCACACGGCCCAGGCGCTGCTGGACTCGCTGAAGGTCTGGGGCGCGCTGGACGGGGCGCGCGTGGCGCCGGTCGATGCGATGGCGGTGAACGGCGACGGCAAGAACGGCGGCAGCCTCGGTTTCGATGCCTTTGGCGCCCATACCGGCGCGCTGGCCTGGATCGTCGAGGACAGCAACCTGAACGACGCGCTCGACGCCGCCCTGAAGTTTGCCCACAAGGTGCAGGTCGTCAGCGGTGTCGCCAGCTGCCTGACCTGCGGTCCAGAAGGCGCGCAGGTCGCGCTCGAGGATGGCCGCAAGCTCGATGCCAGCCTGGTCGTTGGCGCCGACGGCCGCGATTCCTGGGTGCGCGGGCAATGCGACATCGGCATCGACTACCGCTCGTATCACCAGCGCGCCATCGTCACCAATTTCTCCTGCGAAAAGCCGCACCACGGCGTGGCCCACCAGTGGTTCACCTGCAGCGACGGCATCATCGCCCTGCTGCCGCTGCCGGGAAACCGCGTATCGCTGGTGTGGTCGGCACCGGAAACCCTGGCTGCCACCCTCATGGACGAATCGATGGGGGAACTGGCGGTGCGCCTGTGCGAATACGCCGACGCCCCGCTTGGTACCTTGAAACCGCTGCAGCCGGAAGCGGTGAAATCCGTGCCGCTGGCGCTGGTGCGTCCGCACGCGCTGGTCGCGCCCCATGTCGCCCTGATCGGCGACGCCGCGCACGCGGTCCATCCGCTCGCCGGCCACGGCATGAACCTCGGTTTCGGCGACATCAAGGACTTGCTGCGCGTGGTGGCCGGGCGCGAGGAGCACCGCTCGGTTGGCGACGAACGGGTGCTGGCGCGCTATGCACGGGCACGCAAGGAAGACGTGCTTCTCATGCAACTGGCGACCGACGGCCTCGAGCGCCTGTTCGGCGCCAACCTCGAGCCGCTGCGCGTCGCGCGCAATTTGGGTTTAAACTTGCTCGATAAATTGCCCTTCGTTAAGCGCCAACTGATGGCGCACGCCCTCGGCAAATAAACTTTAAGGATCCATCGTGATGGTAAAAACGAAGATCGCCGCGCTGCTGGCGCTGGGGATGATGGCATCGTGCGTCGGTGCCGAAAACAGCGCGGAAGCGAACATTCGCAAGAACATCGAGCCACGCCTGGGCGGCGCCAAGATCCAGTCGATCCGCCAGACCCCGTACAGCGGCCTGTACGAACTGCGCGTCGGCGGCGACATCCTGTACGCCGACAAGAAGGGGCAGTACCTGTTCATCGGCCATGTGTACGACGCCAAGTCGTCGCAGAACCTGACGCGCACGCGCATGGAGCAGCTGAGCAAGGTCAAGTTCTCCGACCTGCCGCTGGACCTGGCACTGAAGCAGGTGAAGGGCGACGGCAAGCGCACCATCGCCGTGTTCGAGGATCCGAACTGCGGCTACTGCAAGCGCCTGCGCCAGACCACCCTGAAGGAACTGGATAACGTCACCATCTACACCTTCATGTACAACATCCTGAACGAGGATTCGATCGCGAAGTCGCGCAACATCTGGTGCGCACCGGACAAGATGCAGGCCTGGGACGACTGGATGATCGATAACAAGCTGCCGCCGGCGGCAGCGGAAGATTGCAAGGCGCCGCACGAACAGGTCCTGGAACTGGGCCAGAAGCTCAATATCCAGGGCACGCCGGCGATCTTCTTCACCGACGGCACCCGCATCCCGGGCGCGGTCGACCTGCCTGCGCTGGAAGCGAAGCTGAAGTCGATCAAGAAGTAACGCAAGCACGTCTACAGGTAGCCGATATGGTCCAGCTCGAAATCAATGGGCGCGCAACGCAGGTCGACGCCGATCCGGCCACGCCCATCCTGTGGGCGCTGCGCGACAACCTGAACCTGACCGGCACCAAGTTCGGTTGCGGCGCCGCCCTGTGCGGTGCCTGCACCGTGCACCTGGACGGCCAGCCGGTACGCGCCTGCGTCACGCCGATCGGTTCGGCCGTCGGCCACCGCATCACGACCATCGAGGCAATGCACCAGGATCCGGTCGGCAAGGCGGTGCAGGCCGCCTGGATCCGGCACGACGTGCCGCAGTGCGGCTACTGCCAGAGCGGCCAGGTCATGAGCGCCACCGCGCTGCTGCGCACAAATAAAACGCCAACCGACGCCGACATCGACGCCGCCATGAGCGGCAACATCTGCCGCTGCGGCACCTACCAGCGCATCCGCGCGGCCATCAGGATGCCGCCACCACCCCTGGCCTGAACCCCGCGACGACTCGATGAACCCGGTCGGCATCCTGCTCGCGGCCGGCCGCGGGCGCCGCTTCGATCCGCTCGGCCGCCAGAACAAACTGCTGCAAGCGCTGCCCGGCGGCGACGCCGTGGTGGTGGCCAGTGCACGCCACCTGCTTGCCGTTCTTCCGCGCGTGGTCGCGGTCGTGCCGCCCGAGGATGGCGGCGTGGGCGAGGCCTTGCGCGCGCTGGGCGTCGAGGTCACCGTGTGCCCTGACGCCGACAGCGGCATGGCCGCGTCGCTCGTCCACGCCATCCGCCATTCGCTGCCGCAGGCGGACGCCTGGCTGGTGGCCCTCGGCGACATGCCGCACGTGGCGCCGGCCACCCTGCGTGCCCTGCTCGAAGCGCTGGCCGCGGGCGCGCAGATTGCCGCGCCTACCTACCGCGGGCAGCGCGGCAACCCGGTCGCATTCGGTCAAGGACACCTGCCTGCGCTGCTGGCGCTGGAAGGCGACGCCGGCGCGCGCGGCCTGCTCAGGTCCTGCCCGGTGCGCGAGGTAGCGGTCTGCGACCCTGGCATCCTGCGCGACATCGATACCCCCGCCGACCTGTAGGCCCCGCTTCCTTGCTGTTGTGGGTGCCCTGGCGCATGTTGCCGAGCGTGTTGAATCCGTTACACTAGACGAATCGGCACGACTTCTTTCGTCATCATGAAAAAAACAACCCAGAAAAAGCAGCCTGCGATCCACTACACCATCGTCCCGAAAGACCTGGCGGGACACCTGTTCAATGTGAGCGTCACGGTCGCGACGCCAAGCGCCGATGGCCAGGTGTTCGCGCTGCCGGCATGGATCCCGGGCAGCTACATGATCCGCGAATTCGCGCGCAACATCGTGCGCATCCGCGCCGAAGCGAACGGCATTCCCGTCGCCCTCGCCAAGCTCGACAAGCACTCCTGGCAGGCCGCACCGGCCGAAGGCCCGCTCACGCTGCACTACGAGGTCTATGCCTGGGACCTGTCGGTGCGCGCCGCCCACCTCGACCAGACCCACGGCTTCTTCAACGGCACCAGCGTGTTCCTGCGCGTGCTTGGCCAGGAGGCGGTTGCGCATACGGTCGACATCCAGCGGCCAGCCGACCCGGCGGCCAAGCAATGGCGTGTCGCGACCGCGATGAAGGAAGCCGGCGCCAAGCGCTACGGCTTCGGCACTTACATCGCCGCCGACTACGACGAGCTGATCGACCATCCGGTGGAAATGGGCGACTTCGCCCTAAGCACGTTCAAAGCCCACGGGATCCCGCACGACATCGTCATCACCGGGCGCGTGCCGAACCTCGACATGGCGCGGTTGCAGGCTGACCTGAAAGCGATCTGCGAAGCGCAAATCGCCTTCTTCGAGCCGAGCACGAAACGCGCGCCGATGGACCGCTACGTCTTCATGACGATGGCAGTGGGCGACGGCTACGGCGGCCTGGAGCACCGCGCCTCGACGGCCCTGATCTGCGCGCGTGGCGACTTGCCGGGCAGCGCGACGGTGCAGGCCGGGGAGCCAAACGAGGGCTACCTGAAATTCCTCGGCCTGTGCAGCCACGAGTACTTCCACACCTGGAACGTCAAGCGCATCAAGCCGGCCGCGTTCGCGCCCTACGACCTGCAGGCGGAAAACTACACGCCGCTCCTGTGGCTGTTCGAGGGTTTCACCAGCTATTACGACGACCTGATGCTGGTGCGCGCCGGGATCATTGGCGAGCCGACCTATTTCAAGCTGCTCGGTAAAACGGTCGGCAGCGTGCTGCGCGGGAGCGGGCGCACCAAGCAGAGCGTGGCCGATTCCAGCTTCGATGCCTGGAGCAAGTACTACCGCCAGGACGAGAATTCGCCGAATGCGATCATCAGCTACTACACCAAGGGTTCCCTGATCGCGCTGGCTTTCGACCTGACGATTCGTGCGAAGACGAATGGTGCGAAGTCGCTCGACGACGTCATGCGCGCGCTGTGGGAACGCTACGGGCGCGACTTCTACGAAGGCGCCGGCCGCGGCGTCACCGAACAGGAGGTGGAAGCCCTGTTCGACGAGGTCAGCGGCCTGAAGCTGCGCGCCATGTTCGACAAATACGTGCGCGGCACGGAGGACCTGCCGCTGGCCAAGCTGTTTGCGCCGCTGGGCGTGAAGCTGGTCGACGAGCGCAAGAAGGGCAAGCCTTCGCTGGACGCCAGCATCGGCCGCGACCCGCTGGGCGCGAAGCTGACGCAGGTGCACGAGGGCGGGGCGGCGCACCAGGCCGGCCTGTCGGCGCTGGACGTCATCATCGCCATCGACGGCCTGCGCGTGAGCGGCAACCCGCCGAATGTCGACGCGCTGCTGGCACGCTACCGCGTGGGCGACAAGGTCGTCGTGCATGCCTTCCGCCGCGACGAATTGATGGCCTTCGACCTGACCCTGCAGGGCGAGCGCGTGCCGGGGATTACCCTGTCGCAGGCGGTGCCGGGCAAGAAATCTTCACCGATCACGCGCCCGAGCGCGGTGTAATCCTGCTGTCGGGAGCCCGCGCCGCGCGCTCTCGCCTTTCCTGCATCCCCGCCCATCGAAGAGGCTATCCGTGAAAAAAACCGTCGCCGCCACCGTCCTGGCTTCCCTTGCACTTCCGGTACTGGCCCAGTCCCCCGCACCCTTGAAGAACGAGGTGGCGGCCAGGGTCAATGCCATGTATCCGTGGCTCGACACGGTCTACAAGGACTTGCACGCGCACCCGGAAATCGCCTTCCAGGAAGTGCGCACGGCGGGCAAGCTGGCCGGCGAAATGCGTAAACTCGGCTTCACGGTGACGGAAAAGGTCGGCAAGACGGGCATTGTGGCCGTCTACAAGAACGGCGCCGGCCCGACGGTGCTGGTGCGCACCGAACTCGATGGCTTGCCGATGGAAGAGAAGACCGGTTTGCCCTACGCCAGCCGCGCCAGGGCGCTTGGCGACGGGCGCGAGAGTTTCGTGGCGCATAGCTGCGGTCACGACGTCCACATGTCGGCCTGGCTGGGCGCGGCGCGCACGCTGACCGAACTGAAGAACACCTGGAAGGGCACCCTGGTCTTCATCGGCCAGCCGGCCGAGGAAACCGTCTCGGGCGCGAAAGCGATGCTGGCCGACGGCCTCTTCACGCGCTTTCCGAAGCCCGACTATGCGTTTGCGCTGCATTCCTGGCCGCTGGCCCACGGCACGGTCGGCTACAACGTCGGCGCCGTGTCGTCGAACTCGGACGCGATCGAGATCGTGTTCAAGGGCCGCGGCGGCCACGGCTCGGCGCCCGATAAGTCCATCGACCCGATCGCGATCGCCGCGCGCTTCGTGGTCGACGTACAGACCGTGGTCAGCCGCGAGAAGGATCCGAAGGAATTCGGCGTGGTCACCATCGGTGCGATCCAGGGCGGCACGGTCGGCAACATCATTCCCGACAGCGTGCAGGTGCGCGGTACCATCCGCTCGTACAGCCCGGCGACCCGCGCCAGGCTGCTCGACGGCGTGCGCCGCGTGGCGACCGCCTCGGCCGCGATGGCGGGTGCTCCGGCACCCGACGTGCAGCTGATCGCAGGCGGCGCGGCCATTGTCAACAGCGAAGCCCTCGTGACCAGGACCGAAGCCGTGTTCAAGGATGCGTTTGGGGACGCCAAGGCCCAGCGCATGCCGGCCATGACGGCCAGCGAAGACTTTTCCATGTACGTCAACGAAGGCGTGCCGTCGATGTTCTTCTTCACCGGGGTGTACGACCCGAAGGCGGTGGCGGACGCCGAGCGCGAAGGCGGCAAGCCGATCGCCTTCAACCATTCGCCGTTTTACGCGCCGGTGCCGGAGCCGTCGATCAAGACGGCGGCACAGGCGATGAGTCTGGCGGTGTTGAATGTGATGGGGCGGTGAACATGCGTTGCCGAAACGCGTAGGGTAGGCGGCTCCATCGTGCTTGTGAAATCGACGCGGCCTATGCCCCGCCTACGCGTTCAACGCACGCGTGCATTGCGCGAACGCCCATGGGCTGGTTGAACGCGTAGGCGGCGTTGAGGGAACGTATGCCCGACCTGCGCGATATAGCCGCCTACCCTACTGGGCTCGGCCAGGCTGCGTTTTCGTAGGGTGGGCACTCGTGCCCACGCGGAACGTGGCACCGTGGCGGCCGTTTTACATTCGTTCCCCTTGCATGGTGGAGACGTATCCGGGTGAACCGCGATAGCGCGTCCGGTTTGATGGTGTTATCGCCGCGTTCGCCCGCCAACTTAACGCAAATATTCGCGTGGGCACGGAGTGCCCACCCTACTGGGGGCCGGCCAGTGCATTGCGCGAACGCGCATGGGCTGGTTGAACGCGTAGGCGGCGTTGAGGGAACGTATGCTCGACGCGCCCGATATAGCCGCCTACCCTACTGGGCTCGGCCAGGCTGCGTTTTCGTAGGGTGGGCACTCGTGCCCACGCGGAACGTGGCACCGTGGCGGCCGTTTTACATTCGTTCCCCTTGCATGGTGGAGACGTATCCGGGTGAACCGCGATAGCGCGTCCGGTTTGATGGTGTTATCGCCGCGTTCGCCCGCCAACTTAACGCAAATATTCGCGTGGGCACGGAGTGCCCACCCTACTGGGGGCCGGCCAGTGCATTGCGCGAACGCGCATGGGCTGGTTGAACGCGTAGGCGGCGTTGAGGGAACGTATGCCCGACCTACGCGATATAGCCGCCTACCCTACTGGGCTCGGCCAGGCTGCGTTGGCGTAGGGTGGGCACTCGTGCCCACGCGGAACGTGGCACCGTGGCGGCCGTTTTACATTCGTTCCCCCTGCATGGCGGAGACGTATCCGGGTGAACCGCGATAACGCGTCCGGTTTGATGGTGTTATCGCCGCGCTCGTCCGCCAACACAGCGCAAGTGTTCGCGTGGGCACGGAGTGCCCACTCTACTGGGGGCCGGCCAGGCTGCGCAGCTGGAAGCGATACTGGTCGTCGAACAGGAAGGTCTCGGAAAACGTCAGTGCCCGCGCATGCGTGGCCAGCAAATTGGTCGGACGGGGCAGGGGACCGCTGCGCCGCATCGATGCCAGCGCTACCCGCGACGCGCCGTCGTCGCGCGAACGCTGCACGGCCACGTCCTGCAATTCGCCATCTTCCCCTACCGTGATGTTCACCACCACGATCGCCGGCAGCATCGGCGGCAGCTTTCCGCTGAACGTGCGTTCGCTGTTGCGGCGCATGACGTGCTGCGCCACCTCGGCCTTGTAGGCATCGAGCGCATGCCAGGGCTGGGGAACGGGTGCTTCGATCCTCGGGGCGGGGAGTATGGCCGCCGCGATACGCTTCGCCGTGGAAGCGAGGGGCTGGACCGTGCTACATCCGCCCAGGGCTGCCAGTAGAAGAAGGAGAGCGGCCCGGGTGCGGATGGAGGTGGTCATGTCAGTCGAATAATCGTCGCAGTTGGGCGCCCGGGTTGGAAGCGCGCATGAACGCTTCGCCCACCAAAAACGCATGCACGTTCGCCGCGCGCATGCGCGCTACATCGCCTGGCACCATGATTCCCGACTCGGTGACGACCAGGCGTTCGGCCGGAATGTTCGGCAGCAAGCCCAGGGTGGTATCGAGCGTGACCTCGAAGGTGCGCAGGTTGCGGTTGTTGATGCCGAGCAGCGGCGTTTTCAGGCGCAGCGCCGCGGTCAGCTCATCACCGTCATGTACTTCGACCAGCACATCCATGCCGAGTTCCTGGGCACAGGCTTCGAGTTCCGCCATCAGGCCGTGATCGAGCGCGGAGACGATCAGCAGGATGGCATCGGCTCCCATCGCCCGCGCTTCGTAGACCTGGTACATGTCGACGATAAAATCCTTGCGGATGACCGGCAGGTCACAGGCGGCGCGCGCCTGGCGCAGGTAGTCGGCATGACCCTGGAAGAAGTTCACGTCCGTTAGCACCGAGAGGCAGGACGCGCCGCCCTCGGCATAGCTTTCGGCAATCTCGGCCGGACGGAAATCCGCGCGCAGCACGCCTTTCGAGGGCGAGGCCTTCTTGATTTCGGCAATCACCCCGGCGCGGCCGGCGCCGATGTTCTTGCGCAGGCTGGCCCCGAAACCGCGGAGGCCGGTGCGCAGTTCGGTATCGGTTTCGACCTCGCGGCGCAGGCTGGCCAGGTCGCGGTGCTTGCGCGCACTGGCGACTTCGTCGGCTTTGACAGCCAGGATCTTGTTCAGGATATCGGACATGCTTGCTAAAACCTTTTAGTGTTGCTCGGACAGCGCCAGCTTGACGCCAAGCCAGACGAACAGGCCGCCGGTGACCCGCTTCAGCCAGAGCGAGACCGCCGGATTGATTTTCAGGCGCTCGCTCGCCCTGGCGGTGGTCAGCGCCAGCGCGCCGCACCAGAGCATGCCGTTGACGTTGAAAATGCAGCCCAGGACGATGAAGGCGAGTGCCGTGCTCGGCGCGTGGGCGTCGATGAATTGCGGCACGAAGGCAAGGAAGAACAGTGCGACCTTCGGGTTCAGCACATTGGTCAGGAAACCCTGCGAGAAGATGCGGCGGTAGGGCAGGGCGGGCAGCACCGGGGCGGCCGTGGTGCCGTCGGCCTTCCTGCTGCGCAGCAGACCGACGGCCATGGTCAGGATATAAGCCGCGCCAACCAGTTTCACCACCAGGAAGGCGGCGCTTGAGGTCGCCAGGATCGCCGACAAACCCAGGGCCGCGGCGAAGATGTGCACCGGGGTGCCGGCGCCGATGCCCAGCGCCGCGGGCAGCCGGCGCGCCAGCCCCGGTGGCGCTGCGGGTCATGATCAGGAGCGAATCGGGGCCCGGCATGATGTTGAGCAGCAGGCCGGAAATCACGAACAGGGGAAGGTCATGGATACCGAACATGCTGCTCCCTTCAATGGGCGCCGAGCTGGCGCGTGACGTTGACGAACTGATCGAGCTTGGCCAGTGCCGCGCCGGACGCGATGGTGGCGCGCGCCTTGGCCAGGCCTTCCTCGATCGAGGAGGCGACGCCCGCGGCGTACAGGGCGGTACCGGCGTTGAGCGCCACGATGTCGGTTGCCGCGCCCGGCTCGCCGCGCAGCGCTTCCATCACGCGCAGCTTCGACTCTTCCTTGTTCGCCACCTTCAGGTTGCGGCTGGCGATCATCGACAGGCCGAAGTCTTCCGGATGGATTTCGTATTCGCGGATTTCGCCGTGCACCAGTTCGCCGACCAGGGTGCCGGCGCCGAGCGAGACTTCGTCCATGTTGTCGCGGCCCCAGACCACCAGCGCGTGCTGGGCGCCGAGGCGCTGCAGCACGCGCACCTGGATGCCGACGAGATCCGGGTGGAACACGCCCATCAGGATGTTCGGGGCGCCGGCCGGATTGGTGAGCGGCCCCAGGATGTTGAAGATGCTGCGCACGCCCAGCTCGCGCCGCACCGGCGCCACGTGCTTCATCGCCGCATGGTGGTTCGGGGCGAACATGAAGCCGATGCCGGTCTGGGCGATCGACTGGGCGATCTGCTCGGGCGTCAGGTCGATGTCGGCGCCGAGCGCTTCGATCAGGTCGGCGCTGCCGGACGAGGACGAGACGCTGCGCCCGCCATGCTTGGCCACGCGGGCACCGGCGGCGGCCGCGACGAACATCGCCGCGCTCGAGATGTTGAAGGTGTGGGCGCCGTCGCCGCCGGTGCCGACGATGTCGAGCAGCTTGCGGGTGTCGGCCATCGGCACCTTGGTGGAAAATTCGCGCATGACTTGCGCGGCGGCGGTGATTTCGCCGATGGTTTCCTTTTTCACGCGCAGGCCCATGGTGAGGGCCGCGACCATGGTCGGCGACATCTCGCCCGACATGATCTGGCGGAACAGGTGCAGCATCTCGTCGTGGAAGATCTCGCGGTGTTCGATACAGCGCAGCAGCGCTTCTTGCGGGGTGATCGGCATGGGCGTTCCAGTAGCAATAGGTGAAGGACCGCAGCTTCGCGCAGCGCCGGGGGCGCCGCGAAGGTGCTCAGCCCTCGAGGAAGTTCTTCAGCAGCGCGTGGCCGTGCTCGGACAGGATCGACTCGGGGTGGAACTGCACGCCCTGGATGTCGTATTCCTTGTGGCGCACGCCCATGATTTCGCCGTCGTCGGTCCAGGCGGTCACTTCCAGGCAGGCGGGCAGGGAGGCGCGCTCGATCGCCAGCGAGTGGTAGCGGATCACGGTGAAGGGGCTGGGCAAGCCCTTGAAGACGCCGACGCCGGTGTGCGCGATGAGCGAGGTCTTGCCGTGCATGACTTCCTTGGCACGCACGATCTTGCCGCCAAAGGCTTCGCCGATGGCCTGGTGGCCCAGGCAGACGCCGAGGATCGGCAGCTTGCCCTTGAACTCGCGGATAGCGTCGACCGAGACACCGGCGTCAACCGGGGCTTTCGGTCCCGGCGAAATGCAGATGCGGTCCGGCTTCATTTCCGCGATCGCCTCGATCGTGATCTCGTCGTTGCGCACGGTGCGCACTTCTTCGCCCAGCTCGCCGAAATACTGGACGATGTTGTAGGTGAAGGAATCGTAGTTGTCGATCATGAGCAGCATGTCAGAACTCCCCATCCAGTCCGTCTTGCACTTGTTCGGCCGCGCGCAGCACGGCGCGCGCCTTGTTTTCCGTCTCCTGCCATTCCATCTCGGGGATCGAGTCGGCGACGATGCCGGCCGCGGCCTGCACATACAGGTTGCCGTCCTTGATCACGCCGGTGCGAATGGCAATCGCAACGTCCATCTCGCCACCGAAGGAGAGATAGCCGCAGGCGCCGCCATAGATGCCGCGCTTCACAGGCTCCAGCTCATCGATGACTTCCATCGCACGCACTTTCGGCGCACCCGTGAGCGTACCGGCCGGGAAGGTCGCGCGCAGCACGTCCAGGTTGGACAGGCCTTCCTTCAGCGTACCCTCGACGTTCGAGACGATGTGCTGCACGTGCGAGTATTTTTCGATGACCATGCGGTCCGTTACCTTGACGCTGCCGGTGTCGGCGATGCGGCCGACATCGTTGCGCGCCAGGTCGATCAGCATCACGTGTTCGGCGATCTCCTTCGGGTCGGCCAGCAGCTCGGCCGCGAGTGCCGTATCGCGTTCCGGCGTGGCGCCGCGCGGACGGGTGCCGGCGATCGGGCGCAGCGTGACCTTGCGTCCACCGGCGGGCAGGGTCTCGTTGCGCACCAGGATTTCCGGCGAGGCGCCGACGATCTGCATGTCTCCGAAATTGTAGTAATACATGTACGGACTCGGATTCAGCGAGCGCAACGAGCGGTACAGCGACAGCGGCGAGTCGACGTACGGCTTCCTGATGCGCTGGCCGATCTGCACCTGCATCAGGTCGCCGGCCATCACGTATTCATGGGCCCTGGCCACTGCTGCCAGGTAGTCTTCCTTGGAAAACTCGCGCACGGCTTCGGTGCGCACCGAGGCCGTGGTGACAGGCGCATCGACGCTCCGGCGCAGCATGATGCGCAGGTCTTTCAGGCGCTGGCGCGCGCGGCTGTAGGCTTCCGGCTGGGACGGGTCGGCATAGACGATCAGGTAGAGCTTGCCGGAGAGGTTGTCGATCACGGCCAGTTCTTCCGTCACCATCAGCTGGATCTCGGGCAGGCCGAGGTCGTCCTGCGGGGCCTTGCCGGCCAGCTTGCGTTCGATGTGGCGCACCGTGTCGTAGCCGAAGTAGCCGGCCAGGCCGCCGCAGAAGCGCGGCATGCCCGGGCGCAGCGCGACCTTGAAGCGCGACTGGAATGCTTCGATGAAGGCGAGCGGGTTGCCCTCGTGGGTTTCGACGACGCGGCCGTTGGTGACGACTTCGGTGAGCTCGCCGCTGCTGCGCAGCAGGGTCTTCGCCGGCAGGCCGATGAAGGAATAGCGGCCGAAACGCTCGCCGCCAACGACCGATTCGAGGAGGAAGGTGTGCTTGCCGGTGTTTTGCGACTGGGCCAGCTTCAGGTACAGGGTAAGCGGCGTTTCGAGATCGGCGAAGGCTTCGGCGATCAGCGGAATGCGGTTATAGCCTTGGCTCGCCAGCGATTTGAATTCGAGTTCGGTCATGTTCTTCTCCAGGCCGCCAGTATGTGAACAGGAGGAGGGCGGCGGTGTTGTGCAAAAAACCTGCCGGATGCGCGTATGCAGCCGGCAGCAATCAGTACGGGTTAGTTAGCCCAGGATTGCCAGCGTCGCCACAGCCAGGCCTCGAGGGCGCCGGTTGCGTTGACAGTGTGTTTTTTGGTGAAGAACATGTATAGATAAGTTAGTTTGTGGTGCCGTTGTGTGCAGATATCCACTTCGCCGCTTGGAGCAGCGAATCAACTATACCATCGGAATTGATAGTTTGAACAGGCATTCCGTGGTTATAACCATATGGCACTGTGAGCACATAGCAACGCGCGGCACGTGCGGCTTCGGCGTCGTTCGAGGAGTCGCCAATCGCCACCACCTCGCTTGGCGCCAGGTCGAAATCCTGGCAGACCTGCAGCAGCGGCAGGGGATCGGGCTTCTTTTTCGGCAACGAATCGCCGCCGTAGACCAGATCGAACCAGGGCGCCAGGCCTTTCTGCGCCAGCAGCGGCGTGGCAAAGGCGATCGGCTTGTTGGTCACGCAGGCCAGGCGCAGGCCCATGCGCTTCATCTCCTGCAGGCCCTCGATCACGTCCGGGTACAGGACGCTCTTCTGGCCATTGATGGCGAGGTAGTGGCGCTGGTAGGTCGCCATCGCCTCCTCAAAAACGGCGTCGATGCGCGCCGCGTCGTAGTCGAGCGCCAGTACGTCGCGGATCAGCTTTTCGGAACCCTTGCCGACCATCGGCGTGATGACCGCCTGCGTGATCGGCGCCAGCCCGAATTCGGCGCGCATGGCGTTCAGGGCCAGCTCGAAGTCGGGCACGGTGTCGAGCATCGTGCCGTCGAGGTCGATGATGGCGGCACGAATGGCCTTGTTCAGGGCAGCGCCTTGCACCCTTATTTCCCGACCGTGGCCAGTTCGGCGCGCATGGCGTCGATCACGGCCTTGTAGTCGGGCTTGCCGAAGATGGCCGAGCCGGCGACAAAGGTGTCGGCACCGGCCGCGGCGGCGGCGGCGATGTTGTCGGCCTTGATGCCGCCATCGACTTCCAGCAGGATGTCGCGGCCCGATTCGTCGATCAGCCGGCGCGCGATCGCGATTTTTTTCAGCGCTTCGGGGATGAAGGATTGGCCGCCGAAACCCGGATTCACCGACATGATGAGGATCATGTCGATCTTGTCCATCACGTGCTCGAGGTAGTGCATTGGCGTGCCCGGGTTGAACACCAGGCCGGCCTTGCAGCCGTTATCGCGGATCAGCTGCAGGGTGCGGTCGATGTGCTCCGACGCTTCCGGATGAAAGGTGATGATGTTGGCGCCGGCCTTGGCGAAGTCGGGGATGATGCGGTCGACCGGTTTGACCATCAGGTGCACGTCGATCGGCACCTGCACGTGCGGGCGGATCGCCTGGCAGACCAGCGGGCCGATGGTGAGATTCGGCACGTAATGGTTGTCCATCACGTCGAAGTGGATGATGTCGGCGCCTGCCTCGACGACGTTGCGGACTTCCTCGCCCAGGCGGGCGAAATCGGCGGACAGGATGCTGGGAGCGATGCGGTAAGTGGTCATTGCGGTGGCCGTGCGGTTAGGGATAGCCGCTATTTTACGCCGACGTGCCCCGCAGTCGCGCGCAGCCCGGTTTTGGCACACGGAGTATCATGTTCCTTTACGCGCGGTGGCATGCCTTGGCCTGTCCGCGTTCCTGCTAATAACGAGAAGAGGGAAGCCGATGGCTGCCTACGATTTCACCGTCAACGTCCGTACCCAATACCTGCCCGAACAGTCCAAGCCTGACCGCGACCTGTACGTGTTCTCCTATACGATCACGATCCGCAACAGCGGCGAAGTGCCGGCCCAGCTGATCGCGCGCCACTGGGTGATCACCGATACCAATAACCGTGTGCAGGAGGTCAAGGGCCTGGGCGTGGTCGGGCACCAGCCGCTGCTCAAACCCGGCGAGCAGTTCGAATACTCGAGCGGCACCCAGCTGGCCACGCCACAGGGCTCGATGCACGGCGAGTACTTCTGCGTGGCCGAGGATGGCCACCGTTTCGAAGTCAGGATTCCCGAGTTCGTGCTGACGCAGCCGAGCATGCTGCACTGATCATGGTTCGCGTGGCGGCTCGCCCTGTTCCGCGGGGCGCGTCGGCAGTTCTTCGCGCAGCGGCCGTTTGCGCTCGTCAGGGCGGCCCGAGAACATCGTCCACCACACGATAAACACGAGCAGGAAGAATGCCACGCCTGCTTCCACCATCAAGATCCACATAGACTGTCCTTATGCAATCGATACGCCGCAGAATAGTGCGCAGTGTACCTGCCTCCCTGGCCGCCGTGGCCCTTTTGCTGGCCGCTTGCGGTACGCCACCCCAGCAGCCGCCGGCACCGGTGCCCCCGAAACAGCCGGATGTGGTGATGCCGCCGCCGGTGGGGCCGGTCGGCATTCCCGTTCCCACGCCTGCACCTGTTCCCGTGCCGCCGATGACGCCGGTGTCCTTCGACACGCTGCCGGGCTGGCAGCAGGACGACCTGCGCCAGGCCTGGCCGGCCTTTCTCGCCTCCTGCCGCGTGCTGGCGAAAAAGCCCGACTGGAGCGCGGCCTGCGCGGCGACAGGCGGCGTGGATGCCGGCGACAGCGACGCCATCCGCCGCTATTTCGAAACGTATTTCGTGCCGAACCAGATGCGCATGCCCGACGGCGCGGACTACGGTCTCATTACCGGCTATTACGAGCCGATGCTGCGTGGTGCGCGCAAGCGCGGCGGCGCGTTCCAGACGCCGCTGTACCGGGTGCCGGACGACCTCATCACGGTTGATCTGGGATCCGTCTACCCGAGCCTGAAGAACATGCGCCTGCGTGGCCGCCTGGTCGGCAAGACGGTGGTGCCCTACAGCACCCGCGCCGAGATCGACCGCGCCCCCATCGCAGGCAAGGAACTGGTGTGGGTGGACGATCCGGTCGAGGCTTTCTTCCTCGAGGTGCAGGGTTCGGGCCGGGTGCGCATCGAGGAAACCGGCGAGACGGTGCGCCTGGCCTTCGCCGACCAGAACGGCCACCCGTATAAAGTGATCGGGCGCTGGCTGGTGGAGCAGGGGCAGTTGCCGGCCGACGGCGTGTCGGCGCAGAGCATCAAGGCCTGGATAGCGGCCAATCCGCAGCGCCGCCAGGAACTCTTCAACGTCAACCCGAGCTATATCTTCTTCCGCGAGGAGCGCCTGCCCGACCCGGGCGTAGGACCCAAGGGCGCGCTCGGCGTGCCGCTCACACCCGAGCGCTCGGTGGCGGTCGACCCCTCGCAGGTGCCGCTGGGGCGCCGCTCTTCCTGTCCACCACGCACCCGACCAACGAGGCGCCGCTGCAGCGCCTGATGATGGCGCAGGACACCGGCGGGGCAATCCGCGGCGCGGTGCGGGCGGACTTCTTCTTTGGTTTCGGCGGCAATGCGGCCGAGTACGCGGGGCGGATGAAGCAGCGCGGGGCGATCTGGGTGCTGTTGCCCAAGGGTCCCTGACGAATCGGCTCCCTGCGATCTTTCCGCCAGGGGCTGGTATCGGAATCCGCACCGTGGCGGCGTGCCAGGCAATACCAGATGGAGGCAAATTGCGTGCGATAGCGGCTTCGAATAGGGTGGCGCAGTCTTGAACGACATGACACGGCCACCCGGCCGGGTCGTCCACCCCGAAGGAGTTCGCATGCGCCACGCACTGTTTGCCTTGCCACTTGCCGCCCTCTTGCTGACGTCCAGCGCAAGCGCCGGTCAAACCTATTCCCTGTCCGAAGCCAGCGTTGGCGCATCGGCCATCGTCGTCCTGGTGCCGCTCAGTGTGGTCGTGGTCGGCTCGCAAGCCATCGCGAACACGGTGGACGAGCTCAGTTCCCGCAAGCGCTGGCACGTCACCGAGATCGAACCGCAAGGCCGGAACACGACCGTGCGGATGTGCAGCGACGACGACAAGGTCACGCTGGACATGAACGTGCCGGCCGCAACCGCCCGCACCCACGCCCTGCAGGCTGGCGACGCCCTCGAGATGGAGCGCGTCGGCAAGGCCGGCTTCGCGGTCAGGAAGGGGCAGGCCACGGTGGGCGTGCTGTCCGACCCGGGCGCGGGCATGGTCCATTCGAAGGCCCGCAGCTAAGTACTCGACCGAAAATAAATGGGAATTTTGGCAAACAGAACTGGATGCGGTGCAAGACGGCGAGAGCGCCGCAGTGCGAGCACTGCCCCGCAAGCGGACGCGAGCCGACGCAGCAACGCGCCGGTTCTGGAAGCCAAAAACACATTTATTTTTGGGTGAGTACTTAGCATGCGCCGCTTTCTGCTGACGCTGGTCCTGGCGCTGGCGGCCGGCACGTCGATGGCCGGCACGCCCTGTGAAGGAACACCCGCCACGCCCGCACAGGTGCGCATGAGCCTGCAGATGGCGGACGCGACCCGCGCCGCACTCGAGTCGATCGACGACGAAGTGGTGCTGATTGCCCGCGTCGGCCAGGACCTGGGCAAGTACGGCCTGACCTATTCGCACATGGGATTTGCCGTGCGCGAGCATCCGGCAGGGGCCTGGTCGATCGTCCACAAGCTCAACGGCTGCGGCACGGCCACGTCCGGCCTGTATGACGAAGGCCTGGTCAACTTTTTTTCGGACTCGCCGTTTCGCTACCAGGCCGGCATCTGGCGCCTGGCTCCCGGCGCGCAGGCACGGCTGAAGAAAGCCTTGCTCGGCAAGAAGGCCAAGGATTATTTCGAACCGAACTACAGCCTGGTCGCCTATCCATTCAGCACGCGCTACCAGAATTCGAATGGCTGGGTGCTGGAAATGCTGGCCTTTGCCGTCGCGCCGGAAGACGAGGCGAACACCCGTCTGAGTGCCCAAGCCTGGCTGAAGGGAAGCGGCTACCGGCCGACCCAGCTCGAACTGGGCACCATGACCCGCCTGGGCGCACGCATGACCAAGGCGAACGTCGCCTTCGACGACCATCCGCCCGAGCTGCGCTGGAGCGGCCATATCCAGACCGTCACGGTCGACTCCATCGTCACCTGGCTGCGTACGCTGCCGGATGGCTGCCAGGCGATGGGGTGTCCGGAAGCGCGCGTGGTGTTGCCGGGGGCTGCGAGGTAAGCCCGAACAAGGCGTGGCGTTGCACTGCTGTTCAATATCGGCTAAGCTTGCATGTTTCCGAAAATGCAACTTTGGCGGAATCTGCCATGCGAATGTTCCGCTGCCAAGACCTGATTGGACAGACCATGCGCGCCGCATCCCTCATTGCCCTCCTGCTTTCCGCCAGCATCGCGACACCGGCATCCGCCGACGAGCAGATACCGCCATGGGCCTTGTCTCTTGCCCTGTCGATCGCACCTTTCTATATGTCTTCCCAGGCCGCTGGAGACTTGTCCAAGTCGACGTCGGGCGACCCGGCCAAGAACAAGCAGTGGCAGGTCGCGGCAATGCGCACCGAGGGCGACAGGACGGCACTCGAACTGCGCAGTGAGGATGGGGCGACGCGGGTCGACACGATGGTGAGCAGCGCCATCGCACGCGCGCACGCTGTGAAGCTGCATGACACCCTGGAGATCGAAGCGATCGGCCAGACCGGCTTCGCAGTCAAGAAAGCGGGGGCCACCCTGGTCGTGATGGTGCGTCCCGACACCGGTCTGCTGCATTCGAAGGCCCGCACGTGATCCTGCGCCGCCTCGTGCTGGCAGCCGTTCTCGCCACCGCGGCGGAAATGGCGCTGGCGGGGCGGCAGTGCGTAAGCCAGGAGGTAGCGCCTGAGCTGTCGCGCCTGAGCATGCACATCGGCGATGCGACGCGCGCCGCGCTCGGCGCGATCGATGACGAGGTCGTACTCATCGCACGCGTCGGGCAGGATTTGTCGAAATACGGGCTGACCTATTCGCACATGGCGTTTGCGGTGCGCGAGCACCCGGATGGGGCCTGGTCGGTCGTGCACGAGCTGAATCGTTGCGGCACCGGCGAATCGGCGCTGTACGACGAAGGGCTGGTCAACTTTTTCGCCGATGCGCCATTTCGCTACCAGGCCGGCATCTGGCGCCTGGCGCCGCACGCGCAGCGCCGCCTGAAAACCGCTTTGCTTGGCACGCAGGCCAAGGACTACCATGAGCGGCACTACAGCGCGGTGGCCTATCCCTTCAGCGCGCGCTACCAGAATTCGAACGGCTGGGTGCTGGAGATGCTGGCCTTCGCGTTTGCCGAGGAAGGCGAGGTAACTGACCGGGCGGGTGCCCAGGCCTGGCTGAAAACGCACGCGTATGTGCCGAGCCAGGTCGAAGTCGGCACGCTGCTCCGGTTCGGTGCGCGCGTCATCAAGGCGAATATCGCTTTCGACGACCATCCATCCGCGTTGCGCCGGGAGGGACACATCCGGCTTGTCACGGTCGATTCCATCGTTACCTGGCTGCGTACGCTGCCGGATGCGTGCCAGGCGACGGGGTGTCCGGAGATGCGGGTGGTGTTGCCTGGGGCCCGGTAACGCTGCGCATCCGGTAATCGACCTCCTATATAGACAGCGTCACTCGTTCACATGCCGCAGGCGCGTACCGCTCACGGCGCTTATCGCCAGCACGACCGCGCCGGCGGCGACGAGGACCAGCGCGGTGCGCACGCTGGTGCGCTCGGCCAGCATGCCCGCTGTCATGGCGCCGAGCGGGGCGCTGGCCACCGTCAGCGAACGCATCGTCGCCACCATCCGGCCCAGCACGGCGTCGGGCGTGACACGCTGGCGCAAGGCGACGTAGGGCACGAAGAACAGCGTTGCGCCGCAATCGAGCAGGAAGACAACGATGCCGTAGGCGATCGCGGTCGCCGCGCCGCTGCCGAACAGGCCGGCCGGAATGGCGGGCATCAGGGCGAAGCCCAGGGTGCAGACGCACAGGCCGACCAGGATTGCGCGGCCGGTGCCATAGCGTGCCGATAGCGGCTTGACGAGGATCGAGCCGGCCAGGATGCCGAGGCCGCCCAGCATTTGCGCCGTTCCCATCACGCCCGGCGCCATGCCGAGCACGCGCGTGGCGAACAGGACGTGCAGCGCGAGGTAGCCATAGAACAGCAGGTGCCAGAAGCCCGCCGTCCAGGCGAGCGTGCGCAGCAGCCGGTGATTCCAGACAAAGACCAGGCCCTCGCGGATTTCGTGCATGGGATGGGTGTTGGTGGGCGGGGGCTGCGGCTCGCGGGCACGAATCCGGCGCAAATTCCCTAACGAGGCAATGAAAGCGCCGACCGTGCACAGCAGCGCGACCGGCGCGCCGAGCAGCTGCACCAGCACGCCCGCCATGCCCGGGCCGACCAGGCGCGCTGCCGATTCGGTGGCGGCGAGCTTTGAGTGGGCATCGACCAGTCCGTTGCGGCCGACGATAAAGGTGAGGAACACCTGTTCCGCACTGCCGCCGACGACCAGGCCGCTGCCGATCACGAAGCCGACCGCATACAGCCAATGGATGCTCAGCAGACCCAGCCACCAGGCTAGCGGCACACTCGCGAGGGCGGTGGCGACCATGATGTCGCTGCACATCATGATCGGCAGGCGCCGCCGGCGGTCGAGGAGCACGCCGGAAGGCAGCCCGAACAGCAGGAAGGGGAGCGATTCGAGTGCGGCGAGCGTGCCCATCTGGCTTGGCGTCGCATGCATCAGCAGGACGGCACAGATCGGCAGGGCCAGCAGGGTGATCTGGGACCCGAAATTCATCAGCGTGCTGCTGAGCCAGAGGCGACGGAAGTCGCTGTTTTGCAGCAGGCGGTCGCTGGCCAGGGCACTGAGGGCCTTGCGGAGGGAGACGATGATGAGCTCGCGTCGAAATTGCTGAAACAGCAATGATACCCGCCTTGTTCGCGGGAGGAGGCGCTACAATCGCAGGGTGTTCAATCTACTTGAAGGGTGCCCCATGGAATATAGTGACCTGCTGATCGAAAACCACGGCAAGGTGGTCGTCATTCGCCTGAACCGTCCGAAGGCGATGAATGCGCTGAACGACAACATGATGAACGAGCTCGGCCATGCGCTCTACCAGTACGATGCCGACCCGGCCGTCAACGTCATCGTCCTGACCGGCAGCGAAAAGGTTTTTGCAGCAGGCGCCGATATCGCCGCCATGGCCAACTACACCTATGCCGACACTTATCCAGGTAACTATATTGGCCGCAACTGGGAACATATCCTCAATGTGCGCAAACCCGTGATCGGCGTCGTCGCCGGTTATGCCCTGGGCGGCGGCTGCGAGCTGGCCATGATGTGCGACTTCCTGATTGCCTCCGACGCCGCCAAGTTCGGTCAGCCGGAAATCAAGGTCGGCGTCACCCCGGGTGCGGGTGGTACCCAGCGCCTGCCGCGTGCGATCGGCAAGTCGAAAGCCATGGACATGCTGTTGACGGCGCGCATGATCGACGCGGCCGAGGCCGAGCGCACCGGGCTGGTGTCGCGCGTCTTCCCAGCCGACAGCCTGATGGAAGAGGCGCTCAAGGTGGCCAATACCATCGCCGAGATGCCGGTGTCGGTGGCGATGGCGATCAAGGATTCCGTCAACCGTGCCTACGAGACCACCCTCACCGAGGGCGTGCGTTACGAGCGGCGCTTTTTCCACGCCGCATTCGGTACGCCGGCGCAAAAAGAGGGAATGGCGGCGTTCCTGGAGAAACGCAAAGCGAATTTCGAGGGGATGTAGATTCCCGTCGGCCAATCAGGCAGCCGAGTCTGCCTGGTAATATCTTGCTGGAAATTGCAGAAAAAAAAGTGCGCAACAAGGTCTTGCGCACCCTTCGCGAACTTTGTTATGATTCGCCTCCGCTTCGGGGCTCAGTGCAAAACGTTAACGAAATCAAGTAGTTAAGTATGCAACAGGCGAAGAAGAGGAAAAAAAGAAGTTGACGACGCAAACGAAACACTGCATAATCTCACTTCTCTGCTGCTGACGAACAAAACGATTCGCGACAAAGCAGCAAGGCAGTACCGCCCTCGGCGGGAGCCAAAGTTCTTTAACAATTAACAGTCGATAAGTGTGGGCGTTTGATGAGGGTGCCGGCTGACTAGTTCAGCTGATTACTTAAATTATCAAATGTTCACAAAAGTATTAACGTTGCTTAGCAATGAGCGATGGTCAGTATCTTGAGTGGGCGACTCCGCTAGTAATAGCGGATGACACGAAAGTGTCAACAAACAGAGATTGAACTGAAGAGTTTGATCCTGGCTCAGATTGAACGCTGGCGGCATGCTTTACACATGCAAGTCGAACGGCAGCACGGGCTTCGGCCTGGTGGCGAGTGGCGAACGGGTGAGTAATATATCGGAACGTACCCAAGAGTGGGGGATAACGTAGCGAAAGTTACGCTAATACCGCATACGATCCAAGGATGAAAGCAGGGGACCGCAAGGCCTTGTGCTCCTGGAGCGGCCGATATCTGATTAGCTAGTTGGTAGGGTAAAGGCCTACCAAGGCGACGATCAGTAGCTGGTCTGAGAGGACGACCAGCCACACTGGAACTGAGACACGGTCCAGACTCCTACGGGAGGCAGCAGTGGGGAATTTTGGACAATGGGCGCAAGCCTGATCCAGCAATGCCGCGTGAGTGAAGAAGGCCTTCGGGTTGTAAAGCTCTTTTGTCAGGGAAGAAACGGTAGAGGCTAATATCCTCTGCTAATGACGGTACCTGAAGAATAAGCACCGGCTAACTACGTGCCAGCAGCCGCGGTAATACGTAGGGTGCAAGCGTTAATCGGAATTACTGGGCGTAAAGCGTGCGCAGGCGGTTTTGTAAGTCTGTCGTGAAAGCCCCGGGCTCAACCTGGGAATTGCGATGGAGACTGCAAGGCTTGAATCTGGCAGAGGGGGGTAGAATTCCACGTGTAGCAGTGAAATGCGTAGAGATGTGGAGGAACACCGATGGCGAAGGCAGCCCCCTGGGTCAAGATTGACGCTCATGCACGAAAGCGTGGGGAGCAAACAGGATTAGATACCCTGGTAGTCCACGCCCTAAACGATGTCTACTAGTTGTCGGGTTTTAATTAACTTGGTAACGCAGCTAACGCGTGAAGTAGACCGCCTGGGGAGTACGGTCGCAAGATTAAAACTCAAAGGAATTGACGGGGACCCGCACAAGCGGTGGATGATGTGGATTAATTCGATGCAACGCGAAAAACCTTACCTACCCTTGACATGTCAGGAATCCTTGAGAGATCAGGGAGTGCCCGAAAGGGAACCTGAACACAGGTGCTGCATGGCTGTCGTCAGCTCGTGTCGTGAGATGTTGGGTTAAGTCCCGCAACGAGCGCAACCCTTGTCATTAGTTGCTACGCAAGAGCACTCTAATGAGACTGCCGGTGACAAACCGGAGGAAGGTGGGGATGACGTCAAGTCCTCATGGCCCTTATGGGTAGGGCTTCACACGTCATACAATGGTACATACAGAGGGCCGCCAACCCGCGAGGGGGAGCTAATCCCAGAAAGTGTATCGTAGTCCGGATCGCAGTCTGCAACTCGACTGCGTGAAGTTGGAATCGCTAGTAATCGCGGATCAGCATGCCGCGGTGAATACGTTCCCGGGTCTTGTACACACCGCCCGTCACACCATGGGAGCGGGTTTTACCAGAAGTAGGTAGCTTAACCGCAAGGGGGGCGCTTACCACGGTAGGATTCGTGACTGGGGTGAAGTCGTAACAAGGTAGCCGTATCGGAAGGTGCGGCTGGATCACCTCCTTTCTAGAGTAGCACCGGAGTCAGCCTCAAAACTGAACTCATCATCAAGCGTTCACACTTATCGACTGTCAATAAGAACTGTATTTAGCTGAAGCGGAAAGCTTGAGCTAAGTGTAGTTTTTGTTCTTTAACAATCTGGAAGAAGTAAAGTTTTTTTAAGCGTGCAAACGCATCAGCAATGATGGGTGAGCACACTTAGGGTAGTAGTAAAGTATCAACAAACATGCAACAAGCTGTACTCCTTGAACTATGACGCTCCCTGGTGCGAACCAGGGGCTAACGTTATAGGGACAAGCGAATAAGTGCACATGGTGGATGCCTTGGCGATTACAGGCGATGAAGGACGTAGTAGCTTGCGATAAGCTGCGGGGAGTGAGCAAACACACTTTGATCCGCAGATTTCCGAATGGGGAAACCCGGCCTTTTAGGTCATTGCATGCTGAATACATAGGTATGCAAAGCGAACGCGGCGAACTGAAACATCTAAGTAGCTGCAGGAAAAGAAATCAACCGAGATTCCCAAAGTAGTGGCGAGCGAAATGGGAAGAGCCTGTACGTGATAGTCGGACTGATAGTGGAAGCTTCTGGAAATAGGCGCCGTAGACGGTGATAGCCCCGTACACGAAATCAGACCGGTGGTACTAAGCGTACGACAAGTAGGGCGGGACACGAGAAATCCTGTCTGAACATGGGGGGACCATCCTCCAAGGCTAAATACTCGTAATCGACCGATAGTGAACCAGTACCGTGAGGGAAAGGCGAAAAGAACCCCGGGAGGGGAGTGAAATAGATCCTGAAACCGTGTGCATACAAACAGTCGGAGCGGACTTGTTCCGTGACGGCGTACCTTTTGTATAATGGGTCAGCGACTTACATTCAGTGGCGAGGTTAACCGAATAGGGGAGCCGTAGAGAAATCGAGTCCGAACAGGGCGACAGTCGCTGGGTGTAGACCCGAAACCAAGTGATCTACCCATGGCCAGGATGAAGGTGCGGTAACACGCCCTGGAGGTCCGAACCCACTAATGTTGAAAAATTAGGGGATGAGCTGTGGGTAGGGGTGAAAGGCTAAACAAACTTGGAAATAGCTGGTTCTCTCCGAAAACTATTTAGGTAGTGCCTCAAGTATCACCATCGGGGGTAGAGCACTGTTATGGCTAGGGGGTCATTGCGACTTACCAAACCATTGCAAACTCCGAATACCGATGAGTGCGAGCTTGGGAGACAGACGTCGGGTGCTAACGTCCGGCGTCAAGAGGGAAACAACCCAGACCGCCAGCTAAGGTCCCAAAGATTGGCTAAGTGGAAAACGAAGTGGGAAGGCTAAAACAGTCAGGATGTTGGCTTAGAAGCAGCCATCATTTAAAGAAAGCGTAATAGCTCACTGATCGAGTCGTCCTGCGCGGAAGATGTAACGGGGCTAAGCCAGTCACCGAAGCTGCGGATATCCTTTATTGGATATGGTAGGAGAGCGTTCTGTAAGCCTGCGAAGGTGTCTTGTAAAGGATGCTGGAGGTATCAGAAGTGCGAATGCTGACATGAGTAGCGATAATGCGGGTGAAAAGCCCGCACGCCGTAAGCCCAAGGTTTCCTGTTCAACGTTCATCGGAGCAGGGTGAGTCGGCCCCTAAGGCGAGGCAGAGATGCGTAGCTGATGGGAAGCAGGTTAATATTCCTGCACCGTCGTATGATGCGATGGGGGGACGGATCGCGGAAGGTTGTCTGACTGTTGGAATAGTCAGTTTCTGCTTCATAGAAGGCACTTAGGCAAATCCGGGTGCGTAATTCAAGGGAGTGGGACGAGCGGCCTTGTGCTGCGAAGCAATCGGAAGTGGTTCCAAGAAAAGCCTCTAAGCTTCAGTCATACGAGACCGTACCGCAAACCGACACAGGTGGGCGAGATGAGTATTCTAAGGCGCTTGAGAGAACTCGGGAGAAGGAACTCGGCAAATTGGTACCGTAACTTCGGGAAAAGGTACGCCCCGGTAGCTTGACCACTTTACTGTGGAAGGGCGAAAGGGTTGCAATAAACTGGTGGCTGCGACTGTTTAATAAAAACACAGCACTCTGCAAACACGAAAGTGGACGTATAGGGTGTGACGCCTGCCCGGTGCTGGAAGATTAAATGATGGGGTGCAAGCTCTTGATTGAAGTCCCAGTAAACGGCGGCCGTAACTATAACGGTCCTAAGGTAGCGAAATTCCTTGTCGGGTAAGTTCCGACCTGCACGAATGGCGTAACGATGGCCACACTGTCTCCTCCCGAGACTCAGCGAAGTTGAAATGTTTGTGATGATGCAATCTACCCGCGGCTAGACGGAAAGACCCCATGAACCTTTACTGTAGCTTTGCATTGGACTTTGAACCAATCTGTGTAGGATAGGTGGGAGGCTTTGAAGCGGGGACGCCAGTTCTCGTGGAGCCATCCTTGAAATACCACCCTGGTTTGTTTGAGGTTCTAACCTTGGTCCGTTATCCGGATCGGGGACAGTGCATGGTAGGCAGTTTGACTGGGGCGGTCTCCTCCTAAAGTGTAACGGAGGAGTTCGAAGGTACGCTAGGTACGGTCGGACATCGTGCTAATAGTGCAATGGCATAAGCGTGCTTAACTGCGAGACCGACAAGTCGAGCAGGTACGAAAGTAGGACATAGTGATCCGGTGGTTCTGTATGGAAGGGCCATCGCTCAACGGATAAAAGGTACTCTGGGGATAACAGGCTGATTCCTCCCAAGAGTTCATATCGACGGGGGAGTTTGGCACCTCGATGTCGGCTCATCACATCCTGGGGCTGTAGCCGGTCCCAAGGGTATGGCTGTTCGCCATTTAAAGTGGTACGTGAGCTGGGTTTAAAACGTCGTGAGACAGTTTGGTCCCTATCTGCCGTGGGCGTTGGAAATTTGAAGGGGGCTGCTCCTAGTACGAGAGGACCGGAGTGGACGAACCTCTGGTGTACCGGTTGTCACGCCAGTGGCATTGCCGGGTAGCTAAGTTCGGAAGAGATAACCGCTGAAAGCATCTAAGCGGGAAACTTGCCTTGAGATGAGATTTCCCGGAGCCTTGAGCTCCTTGAAGGGTCGTTCGAGACCAGGACGTTGATAGGCTGGGTGTGGAAGTGCAGTAATGCATTAAGCTAACCAGTACTAATTGCCCGTACGGCTTGTCCCTATAACCTTAGCAGGATGTAGATTCAAGAATACAGCGCTGTTTGTTGATACAGCTGCTACCACTTACTTCTTCCAGATTCAGAGCAGCGTTACCCACAAGGGAAACGATGCTCGTACAAGTCATGCCTGATGACCATAGCAAGTCGGTCCCACCCCTTCCCATCCCGAACAGGACCGTGAAACGACTTTGCGCCGATGATAGTGCTGCAACCAGTGTGAAAGTAGGTTATCGTCAGGCTAGTTATAAGAGAAAAACCCGCTGATTGCGATCAGCGGGTTTTTTTTCGTCTTGAAAACCCCGCCGGGTCAGGTCCGCACTGTGGAGCCTCACCTCCGCGGGGTTTTTGCGTTCGGGCGGCTGTTTTTGCGTAAGGTTCGCAACCCGTCCTCGCGGCCGCTGGTCTCGATACGCCAACGCGGAGGTAGTCTATGCATTGCTCCAGCAGCGGACTTGTGAACACGCGATCCACCCCTGCAAGCGCACGCGGAGACCGAGTCATCACTCATCCGTCGCTTCAACACAGGCTGGGCAGACACTTGTCACCGTCGCATCCCCCCCGATTATCAGGACCTCGGGTAAACAAGTGCCGCCCAGTTCTGGTATGTCTGTACCCAACTAAAAAAACAGCTGGCTTATGTACGACATTCCGATAACCCGGCGGTTCCATTCCCTCATCGATTTCTCTGCAAGCCTGCAGATCAAGGCGTGCGGCCTCGAGCCAGAACGTGCCGACGTGCATGAGTAGGCAGCACGAACCACAGTGCGATCAACAGTGCAAAGGTGCCAGCCCCCGACAAAAGGCTGAGCGGCAGCCATTCTGTGACCGCATGAACGACCGTGAACATGTCGAGGGCCAGGCCGCCGGCCAGGGGCAGGAGGGCGCCGCGGATCAGCCAGGCAGAGAGCCGGGCCATTCGCCGGTTGGCCTGGCCATGGCAGGTGCGGTAATACACCGCCGGGGTCATTACCATGGCAATCGCGGTCACCACCGTCGCCAGCCCGAGCACATGGCAAGCCTTGGCATAGTTCGCCAGTTCCGCGAACCGTTCGCTGAATACGGCGATCGTCTGGAAGCCGAATAATGCCTGGACACCAGGAAGGATGACCCGCGCTTCCTCGATGATATGACGCATTTCCGCGTCGCTGTCCTGTTCTACTGTCGCACTTTCCATAGGTGGACAGTACCTGCAAACAGGCGATTTCCGCGCACGGTTGAGCTAGATAGCGCCCACCAATGCGCCCGCGCTCGGCCCCCACACGGATCAGGCTGCCGGCGCGACAACCTGATCCCAACTCAGCGCAAAGCGCAGCAGGTATTTCTTGAGGCGGTCCGCATCGTTCGGCCTGGCTTTTGCCTCGCGTGAAACGCTGTAGAGCTTGCGTCCAGCATCGGACAGGCTTTTCGACTGGCGGCATATGGCGATCACGCTGGAGAGCTGCAGCGCATCGAACAGGTCGAGACCATCGGCCGCTTCCTGCCCGACCAGGTCCGCCAGCGCGACCGGCCCCTCGATCGCGCGCGCCGTGCGAGGACGCCATAGCCGCTGCAGGCGGGCGATTTCGTCGTCGGCAATGGCTTGCGTGACGCGCCCGGATTCGGCGAGGGTCGCCATGCGGGTGACCGACGCCCACAGGTCACGGAAATTCCCGCTCCAGGCAGCATCGGGCGACATCGCAAAGCGCATGTAACGCTCGCGCGCTTCGCGGTTCAGGCGCACCATCTGCCCGTTTTCCTCGCCGAACCGCGCGAGCAGATATTCCAGGTTCGGTTCGATGTCTTCCGCGCGCTCGCGCAGTCCCGGCAAGGCATAGGTCCACAAATTGATGCGCGCGTACAGGTCTTCGCGAAACCGTCCCGCCAGCACCTCCTGTGCCAGGTCGCGATTGGTGCCAGCAATGAGTAGGAAATCGCTGCGCACTTCGTTGTCGCTGCCGACCGGCAGGAAACGCTTCTCTTCGATGGCAGTGAGCAGCATCGCCTGCTCGTCCAGTCCCAGTTCTCCTATCTCGTCAAGGAACAACAGGCCCTTGTCGGCACTACGCAGCAGGCCGGGGCGATCGGCGGCGGCCCCGGTGAAGGCGCCTCGGGTGTGTCCGAACAGGGTGGAGGCGGCGCCGTCGCCATGCAGCGTTGCACAGTTCACTTCGACGAAACGGCCATCGATCTGGTGGCGCGCTTTTTTCAACTCGTACACCCGGCGTGCCAGGAAGGACTTGCCGGCACCGGTCGGTCCCATCAGCAGCATCGGCGCGCGCGAGCGGATGGCGACCCGCTCGATCTCGTCGATCATGGCATTGAAGCGCGGGTTGCGCGTGGCGATCCCCGACTTCAGGAAGGCGACGCCTTCGGCCTGTTCGCGCGAGTAGCGCTGGGCAATCTGGTCGTAACGCGACAAGTCCAGGTCGATCAGGGCATAGGTTCCAGGCGCTACTTGTCCCGCGCGCGGGGGTGAAGTCTGTACCAGGCGGCCCGGGAAGAAACGTGCCTCGGTCATCAGGAACATGCAGATCTGCGCAACGTGGGTGCCGGTCGTGATATGGATCCAGTAATCCTCGTTTTCCGGATCGAAGGGATAGCCTTTGGCGAAGTCGAACAGCGCGCCGTACACCTCCTCGAAATCCCAGGCGTCGCGTATTGCCAGCTGATGCGGTACTACCCGCGTCTCGGGCGATACCGAGCCGATATCAGCCGTGACCTGATCGATCAGGTTACCGATACGGCCGCTATAGAGCAGCTCGAAACGGTCGACCAGCACGTCTTCATGCTGGGTCAGCGCGACGGTCGGGCGCCAGCGCTCCCAGCGTTTTGGATCCTTGCCGCTATCGAGATTGGTGCCAACGAAGCCGAGTACCACCGTTTTCTTCATGCGTATCCGTATAAATTCTTATCTATCCGGATAATTTACCATTTGGAAACGAATTAGCAAAATAGTGTGTCGTTTACCTCTTTGCAGTAAAAACGCAGCAATAACAAGCACTTATATGAAGAGGGTGGGGCTCTGGCAAGGTGCTGGCACAGTGTTTGCAATAGAAGAGGTACAACACGAAAACGACAACCTGGGCGCAGTCCCTTCAATAAGACGAGAACGCAGAATGAAAAATCAAGACTACGATGTGATGGATGTTCCCGATGGCCGCCACCTGAAGATGTGGACCCGCGGCGTGCCGGTCGAAGAGGCGGCAAAGCAGCAGCTGACGAACACCGCGAAGATGCCCTTCGTGTACAAGCACATCGCCGTGATGCCCGATGTCCACCTCGGTAAAGGGTCGACCATCGGTTCCGTTGTGCCAACGCTGGGCGCGATCATTCCCGCGGCCGTGGGCGTGGATATCGGGTGCGGCATGATGGCGGCGAAGACCACCCTGACGGCGAACGATCTGCCGGACAGTTTGAACCCCTTGCGTACTGCAATCGAGCGCGCGATCCCGCACGGCATGTCGCCGAAGACCCGTGGATTCCGTGGCCGCGACCAGGGTTCATGGAACACGCCGCCGCAGGCCGTCGACGCTGCTTGGGCCCAATTGGCTGAAGAATTCGATACGATCTGCCTCAAAACGCCGCGGCTGCGCAATACGAATAACCATCGTCACCTGGGTACGCTCGGCGGAGGTAATCACTTCGTCGAAGTCTGCCTGGACGAGGTGGGGTTTGTCTGGTTCATGCTCCACTCGGGGTCGCGCGGCGTGGGTAACGCGATCGGCACCTATTTCATCGAATTGGCCAAACAGGACATGCGCCGCCATTTCATCAACCTGCCCGACGAGGACCTGGCGTATCTGGCGGAAGGCACGCAGCACTATGACGATTACGTCGACGCGGTAAGCTGGGCGCAGAAATTCGCGCGCACGAATCGCGAGGTCATGATGCGGAACCTGATCGCAGCCGTGCGCACGGTGATCACCAAGCCCTTCGAGACGCAAGTGGAAGCAGTGAACTGCCACCACAATTATGTGCAGAAGGAAGAGCACTTCGGGCGCGAGGTGCTAGTCACCCGCAAAGGCGCGGTGTCGGCACGTGCGGGCGAACTGGGCATCATTCCGGGCTCGATGGGCGCGAAGAGTTTTATCGTACGCGGCAAAGGGAATCCGGACAGTTTTAATAGCTGCAGCCATGGGGCCGGGCGTACCATGAGCCGCAACGAGGCGAAGCGCCGTTTTACGCTCGATGACCAGGTACGGGCGACGGAAGGTGTCGAATGTCGCAAGGATGCCGATGTCATCGACGAAATTCCGATGGCTTACAAGGATATCGACGCGGTGATGCATGCCCAGCGCGACCTGGTCGAGGTGGTGCATACGCTCAAGCAGGTGGTGTGCGTCAAAGGTTGACGTTCGCCCTATAACAATAAGAAATGGGATGTAAAAAATGATAGAACTCGATGGCGCCACCGGCGAAGGCGGCGGCCAGATACTGCGCACGGCCTTGACCCTGTCCATGATTACCGGGCAGCCTTTCCATATCGCGAATATCAGGGCGAACCGGCCCAAACCCGGATTGATGCGTCAGCACCTGGTGGCGGTCCAGGCGGCGGCCGAGGTAAGCGGCGCGACTGTCACCCATGCGCAGGTTGGCTCGACCGAGCTGACCTTTACGCCTGGGCGGATACGCGCGGGCGATTACCAGTTCGCGATCGGCACGGCCGGCAGCTGCACGCTGGTCTTGCAAACCCTGATGCTCGCCTTGCTGCATGCAGACGGTCCATCGACCATTCGCATCAGTGGCGGCACACATAACGCCATGGCGCCCCCGGTACAGTTCCTGCAGCTGGCTTACTGCCCATTGTTGGCATCCATGGGTGCGGAGGTAGAGATCGAACTTCTGCGTTACGGCTTTTATCCGGCCGGCGGAGGCAGTGTCGCAGCAAGCATCAAGCCATGCGCGAGACTAGGCCGGATTGAGCTGATGGCGCCAGGGCGCCTGGTGAGCGGGCAGGCGCAGGCATATTTTGCCGGCATTCCAGCAAGTGTCGGCACGCGAGAGCTGGACACGGTTGCAAAAATCCTGAAGTGGGAAGAGGCGCAGTTGCACATGCGCCAACTGCCGCGCGAGCAGGGGCCGGGCAACGCTTTGCTCATCACCGTCGAACATGAGGCGGTCACCGAAGTGTTTGCCGGCTTTGGCGCCAAAGGCGTCAGCGCCGAGACCGTGGCGCGCCATGCGGCATCCGAAGCGCGTGCCTACCTGGCCTCGGGCGCGGCCGTGGGCGAACACCTGGCCGACCAGTTGATGTTGCCGATGGCGTTGGCCGGAGGTGGCCGGTTCACGACATCCACCGTTTCCGGTCACGCCAGCACGAACGCGGCCGTGATCGAGCGTTTCCTTCCGGTGTCGGTATCGTTCGCAGCCGGGGAGCGGGGGTATACCTGTGCAATCGAAAGCACTTGCCAAGCCGGGTGAGCGTTTGCTATAGTTCGCCTCCGCTTCGGCGCTGATGCAAAACGTTAACGAAATCAACTAGTTAAGTATGCAACAGGCGACGAAGAGGAAAAAAGAAGTTGACGACGCAAACGAAACACTGCATAATCTCACTTCTCTGCTGCTGACGAACAAAACGATTCGCGACAAAGCAGCAAGGCAGTACCGAATAAAGTTCTTTAACAATTAACAGTCGATAAGTGTGGGCGTTTGATGAAGGTGCCAGCTGACTAGTTCAGCTGATTACTTAAATTATCAAATGTTCACAAAAGTATTAACGTTGCTCAGCAATGAGCGACGGTCAGTATCTTGAGTGGGCGACTCCGCTAGCAATAGCGGATGACACGAAAGTGTCAACAAACAGAGATTGAACTGAAGAGTTTGATCCTGGCTCAGATTGAACGCTGGCGGCATGCTTTACACATGCAAGTCGAACGGCAGCGCGGGGGCAACCCTGGCGGCGAGTGGCGAACGGGTGAGTAATATATCGGAACGTACCCAAGAGTGGGGGATAACGTAGCGAAAGTTACGCTAATACCGCATACGATCTAAGGATGAAAGCAGGGGACCGCAAGGCCTTGTGCTCCTGGAGCGGCCGATATCTGATTAGCTAGTTGGTAGGGTAAAGGCCTACCAAGGCGACGATCAGTAGCTGGTCTGAGAGGACGACCAGCCACACTGGAACTGAGACACGGTCCAGACTCCTACGGGAGGCAGCAGTGGGGAATTTTGGACAATGGGCGCAAGCCTGATCCAGCAATGCCGCGTGAGTGAAGAAGGCCTTCGGGTTGTAAAGCTCTTTTGTCAGGGAAGAAACGGTAGAGGCTAATATCCTCTGCTAATGACGGTACCTGAAGAATAAGCACCGGCTAACTACGTGCCAGCAGCCGCGGTAATACGTAGGGTGCAAGCGTTAATCGGAATTACTGGGCGTAAAGCGTGCGCAGGCGGTTTTGTAAGTCTGTCGTGAAAGCCCCGGGCTCAACCTGGGAATTGCGATGGAGACTGCAAGGCTTGAATCTGGCAGAGGGGGGTAGAATTCCACGTGTAGCAGTGAAATGCGTAGAGATGTGGAGGAACACCGATGGCGAAGGCAGCCCCCTGGGTCAAGATTGACGCTCATGCACGAAAGCGTGGGGAGCAAACAGGATTAGATACCCTGGTAGTCCACGCCCTAAACGATGTCTACTAGTTGTCGGGTTTTAATTAACTTGGTAACGCAGCTAACGCGTGAAGTAGACCGCCTGGGGAGTACGGTCGCAAGATTAAAACTCAAAGGAATTGACGGGGACCCGCACAAGCGGTGGATGATGTGGATTAATTCGATGCAACGCGAAAAACCTTACCTACCCTTGACATGTCAGGAATCCTTGAGAGATCAGGGAGTGCCCGAAAGGGAACCTGAACACAGGTGCTGCATGGCTGTCGTCAGCTCGTGTCGTGAGATGTTGGGTTAAGTCCCGCAACGAGCGCAACCCTTGTCATTAGTTGCTACGCAAGAGCACTCTAATGAGACTGCCGGTGACAAACCGGAGGAAGGTGGGGATGACGTCAAGTCCTCATGGCCCTTATGGGTAGGGCTTCACACGTCATACAATGGTACATACAGAGGGCCGCCAACCCGCGAGGGGGAGCTAATCCCAGAAAGTGTATCGTAGTCCGGATCGCAGTCTGCAACTCGACTGCGTGAAGTTGGAATCGCTAGTAATCGCGGATCAGCATGCCGCGGTGAATACGTTCCCGGGTCTTGTACACACCGCCCGTCACACCATGGGAGCGGGTTTTACCAGAAGTAGGTAGCTTAACCGCAAGGGGGGCGCTTACCACGGTAGGATTCGTGACTGGGGTGAAGTCGTAACAAGGTAGCCGTATCGGAAGGTGCGGCTGGATCACCTCCTTTCTAGAGTAGCACCGGAGTCAGCCTCAAAACTGAACTCATCATCAAGCGTCCGCACTTATCGACTGTTGAACAAGAAGAACACAGTTTCGGGGCTGTAGCTCAGCTGGTTAGAGCACCGTGTTGATAACGCGGGGGTCGTTGGTTCGAGTCCAACCAGCCCTACCAAGTTATTGGAAGTATCCGATAAGGGGGATTAGCTCAGCTGGGAGAGCACCTGCTTTGCAAGCAGGGGGTCGTCGGTTCGATCCCGTCATCCTCCACCACCACTTGGTAGTATCGAAGAGCCTGAAAGTACAAACGTAAGCAAGTCGTTGAAGACTGCCGCTTAGGTTTGGTCTTTTAGAGATCACTGTTGTTCTGTTCTTTAACAATCTGGAAGAAGTAAAGTTTTTTTAAGCGTGCATGTAAAAATGCACACTTAGGGTAGTAGTAAAAGTATCAACAAACATGCAACAAGCTGTACTCCTTGAACTATGACGCTCCCTGGTGCGAACCAGGGGCTAACGTTATAGGGACAAGCGAATAAGTGCACATGGTGGATGCCTTGGCGATTACAGGCGATGAAGGACGTAGTAGCTTGCGATAAGCTGCGGGGAGTGAGCAAACACACTTTGATCCGCAGATTTCCGAATGGGGAAACCCGGCCTTTTAGGTCATTGCATGCTGAATACATAGGCATGCAAAGCGAACGCGGCGAACTGAAACATCTAAGTAGCTGCAGGAAAAGAAATCAACCGAGATTCCCAAAGTAGTGGCGAGCGAAATGGGAAGAGCCTGTACGTGATAGTCGACTGGATAGTGGAACGGATTGGAAACTCCGGCCATAGAGGGTGATAGCCCCTTACACGAAATTCAGACGGTGGTACTAAGCGTACGACAAGTAGGGCGGGACACGAGAAATCCTGTCTGAACATGGGGGGACCATCCTCCAAGGCTAAATACTCGTAATCGACCGATAGTGAACCAGTACCGTGAGGGAAAGGCGAAAAGAACCCCGGGAGGGGAGTGAAATAGATCCTGAAACCGTGTGCATACAAACAGTCGGAGCGGACTTGTTCCGTGACGGCGTACCTTTTGTATAATGGGTCAGCGACTTACATTCAGTGGCGAGGTTAACCGAATAGGGGAGCCGTAGAGAAATCGAGTCCGAACAGGGCGACAGTCGCTGGGTGTAGACCCGAAACCAAGTGATCTACCCATGGCCAGGATGAAGGTGCGGTAACACGCCCTGGAGGTCCGAACCCACTAATGTTGAAAAATTAGGGGATGAGCTGTGGGTAGGGGTGAAAGGCTAAACAAACTTGGAAATAGCTGGTTCTCTCCGAAAACTATTTAGGTAGTGCCTCAAGTATCACCATCGGGGGTAGAGCACTGTTATGGCTAGGGGGTCATTGCGACTTACCAAACCATTGCAAACTCCGAATACCGATGAGTGCGAGCTTGGGAGACAGACGTCGGGTGCTAACGTCCGGCGTCAAGAGGGAAACAACCCAGACCGCCAGCTAAGGTCCCAAAGATTGGCTAAGTGGAAAACGAAGTGGGAAGGCTAAAACAGTCAGGATGTTGGCTTAGAAGCAGCCATCATTTAAAGAAAGCGTAATAGCTCACTGATCGAGTCGTCCTGCGCGGAAGATGTAACGGGGCTAAGCCAGTCACCGAAGCTGCGGATATCCTTTATTGGATATGGTAGGAGAGCGTTCTGTAAGCCTGCGAAGGTGTCTTGTAAAGGATGCTGGAGGTATCAGAAGTGCGAATGCTGACATGAGTAGCGATAATGCGGGTGAAAAGCCCGCACGCCGTAAGCCCAAGGTTTCCTGTTCAACGTTCATCGGAGCAGGGTGAGTCGGCCCCTAAGGCGAGGCAGAGATGCGTAGCTGATGGGAAGCAGGTTAATATTCCTGCACCGTCGTATGATGCGATGGGGGGACGGATCGCGGAAGGTTGTCTGACTGTTGGAATAGTCAGTTTCTGCTTCATAGAAGGCACTTAGGCAAATCCGGGTGCGTAATTCAAGGGAGTGGGACGAGCGGCCTTGTGCTGCGAAGCAATCGGAAGTGGTTCCAAGAAAAGCCTCTAAGCTTCAGTCATACGAGACCGTACCGCAAACCGACACAGGTGGGCGAGATGAGTATTCTAAGGCGCTTGAGAGAACTCGGGAGAAGGAACTCGGCAAATTGGTACCGTAACTTCGGGAAAAGGTACGCCCCGGTAGCTTGACCACTTTACTGTGGAAGGGCGAAAGGGTTGCAATAAACTGGTGGCTGCGACTGTTTAATAAAAACACAGCACTCTGCAAACACGAAAGTGGACGTATAGGGTGTGACGCCTGCCCGGTGCTGGAAGATTAAATGATGGGGTGCAAGCTCTTGATTGAAGTCCCAGTAAACGGCGGCCGTAACTATAACGGTCCTAAGGTAGCGAAATTCCTTGTCGGGTAAGTTCCGACCTGCACGAATGGCGTAACGATGGCCACACTGTCTCCTCCCGAGACTCAGCGAAGTTGAAATGTTTGTGATGATGCAATCTACCCGCGGCTAGACGGAAAGACCCCATGAACCTTTACTGTAGCTTTGCATTGGACTTTGAACCAATCTGTGTAGGATAGGTGGGAGGCTTTGAAGCGGGGACGCCAGTTCTCGTGGAGCCATCCTTGAAATACCACCCTGGTTTGTTTGAGGTTCTAACCTTGGTCCGTTATCCGGATCGGGGACAGTGCATGGTAGGCAGTTTGACTGGGGCGGTCTCCTCCTAAAGTGTAACGGAGGAGTTCGAAGGTACGCTAGGTACGGTCGGACATCGTGCTAATAGTGCAATGGCATAAGCGTGCTTAACTGCGAGACCGACAAGTCGAGCAGGTACGAAAGTAGGACATAGTGATCCGGTGGTTCTGTATGGAAGGGCCATCGCTCAACGGATAAAAGGTACTCTGGGGATAACAGGCTGATTCCTCCCAAGAGTTCATATCGACGGGGGAGTTTGGCACCTCGATGTCGGCTCATCACATCCTGGGGCTGTAGCCGGTCCCAAGGGTATGGCTGTTCGCCATTTAAAGTGGTACGTGAGCTGGGTTTAAAACGTCGTGAGACAGTTTGGTCCCTATCTGCCGTGGGCGTTGGAAATTTGAAGGGGGCTGCTCCTAGTACGAGAGGACCGGAGTGGACGAACCTCTGGTGTACCGGTTGTCACGCCAGTGGCATTGCCGGGTAGCTAAGTTCGGAAGAGATAACCGCTGAAAGCATCTAAGCGGGAAACTTGCCTTGAGATGAGATTTCCCGGAGCCTTGAGCTCCTTGAAGGGTCGTTCGAGACCAGGACGTTGATAGGCTGGGTGTGGAAGTGCAGTAATGCATTAAGCTAACCAGTACTAATTGCCCGTACGGCTTGTCCCTATAACCTTAGCAGGATGTAGATTCAAGAATACAGCGCTGTTTGTTGATACAGCTGCTACCACTTACTTCTTCCAGATTCAGAGCAGCGTTACCGATTGCGGAAACGATGCTCGTACAAGTCATGCCTGATGACCATAGCAAGTCGGTCCCACCCCTTCCCATCCCGAACAGGACCGTGAAACGACTTTGCGCCGATGATAGTGCTGCAACCAGTGTGAAAGTAGGTTATCGTCAGGCTAGTTATAAGAGAAAAACCCGCTGATTGCGATCAGCGGGTTTTTTTTCGTCTTGAAAACCCCGCCGGGTCAGGTCCATACTGCGGACCCTCACCTCCGCGGGGTCTCTTGCGTTTGGGGCGGCCGTATTTGCAATGACAGGTGCGTCAGCCTCCCTGCAAGCGGCCATTGTCCAGGATCGCACGTTCGAAATGAAGCCAGAGGCGGTCGTGCAGTGGAAGGATGAGCACATTACATATTGGCTCGACTACCGCGGCAATGCCACCCATCGCAAACGAACCGGTGGCAATGAACATCACCCCAAAGGCAATCGCTGCGTGAAATGCCGTCTGGCTGAGCTTTTCGGCTGCTACCGCGGCAACCTGTGCGCCCGCGGCGCCGGCCAGGCGACGCCATTTCGCCCATGCCGCTTCATGCCAGGGCAGCAGCATGACGTTGACGGCTGGCTCGATCAGCATCGCCAGGCCACCGACGATCGGCGAACCCGTCATGGCGTACGCGAGCGCATAGCCGATACCCATGTGCGCCGCCACCTGGCTGAGTCGTTTTGCCGCGGTCATCATTGTGCTGCTCCATTCCTGACAAACAGGAGCAAATGATAGCCATTCTCACATAGAAGATAAAATAAATTAACGCGAAGAAGTCGATAGTCTAGTGCTATTTTCTGAGTATTTCTCGCAAGCGTTTCATCAGCGGCTCCACCGTATCGGCAAGGCGGTCCAGGCTCGCCTCGCGCAATCGGCGCGGGTCGACGCGTTCATGCGTGCGTGCGCCAGCCCAGCGTAGCAGTGCAGCGCCCGCATCAGGATGGTCGAACAAACCATGCAGGTAGCTGCCGAGGATCTGGCCGTCCGCCGATAACGCACCCTCGGCGCGACCGGCGATGAGGAAAGCAGGCCTGGCGAGGGCATTCCCGCTCGACACACCCATGTGGATTTCATAGCCCTCGACGCGCGCCGTTTCTTCAAAGGCACAGACACCGCTGACCTGCTGTAAACGCTTGTCGCTTTCCATGACGGTTTCAAGTTCCAGCAGTCCAAGCCCTGGAGAGCTCCCGCCAGCACCTTCCACTCCATGCGGATCGCGAATCTGCGTGCCGAGCATCTGGAAGCCACCGCAAATGCCGATCAGCTTTCCCCCATAGCGCAGGTGCCGCGCGATCGCCCCGTGCCATCCTTGCGCCCGCAGCCAGGCGAGGTCGCCCCGCGTGTTCTTGCTACCGGGGAGGATGATGAGGTCAGCGGGCGGGATCGCTTCGCCCTCGCGTACGAAGCGCAGGTCGACGTCGGGATGCACGCGCAGCGCATCGAAATCGGTATGGTTGCTCATGCGGGGCAGGCTCGGCAGGATCACCCTGAAGGCGCCGCGCCCGGCCTGCATCGGCTGCACAGCGTCTTCGGCGTCCAGGTACAACCCATGCAGGTAGGGCAGTACCGCCAGCACCGGCTTGCCGGTCTGCCGTTCCAGCCAGTCCAGCCCAGGCTCGAGGAGGGCGATATCGCCGCGAAAACGGTTGATGACAAAACCCACGATGCGGGCGCGTTCGCTCTCCGACAGACAGGACAGCGTCCCGACGAGGTGGGCAAACACGCCGCCGCGGTCGATGTCCGCCACCAGGATCACCGGGCAATCCACCGCTTCGGCAAAGCCCATGTTGGCGATGTCGCGCTCGCGCAAGTTGATCTCGGCCGGACTGCCGGCCCCTTCGACGATCACGCATTCATACTGCGCACACAGGCGCGCATGCGATTCCAGCACCGCCGCCATGGCCACGGTTTTGTACTGGTGGTAGTCGCGTGCATCCATCTGCGCCCGCGCACGGCCGTGGATGATGACCTGGGCGCCGGTATCGCTCGAGGGTTTCAGAAGTACCGGATTCATGTCGGTATGCGGTGCCAGCCCGGCAGCAATCGCCTGCAGCGCCTGGGCGCGGCCGATCTCGCCGCCATCCTCCGTCACCGCGCTGTTGAGCGCCATGTTCTGCGGCTTGAATGGCACCACGCGCACGCCTTCGCGGTACAGTGCCCGGCACAGGGCCGCGACGACCGTGCTCTTGCCGGCGTCCGACGTCGTACCCTGCACCATCAGGGTCTGCACAGGGAGGCGCCTCATTTGCGGTGCTGCCGTGCCAGGTCCAGCTTTTCGCACATGGCGGCGGCGCCGGCTATCATGCGCGGTCCCGCGCGGTTGAGCAGGTTGCCGTCGACGGTGAACAGGTTCGCATTGCGCACCGCCGTCATGGTCGGGTACTGGCGCCACAGGTTCACGCCGCCGTAGTCCTTTTCGGCGGTACCGAAAATGGCTTCCGGATCGGCCTGCAGCACGCTTTCGACCGTGACAACCGGTGCGGTGATGGGCAGCTTGTCGAAGATGTTCGCGCCGCCGCACAGGCGCAGCGCGTCGGTGACGATATGCCTGCCGTTGAGCGTATAGAGTGGCTTGTCCCACACCTGATAGAAGGCGCGCACAGTGGGACGGCCTGCATATCGGGCCCGTAGCGCCGCCAGTTGCTGACGCAGCGCGGCCGCCGCCGGACGCGCCTTGTCCTCGGTCCCCATCAGCTGGCCAAGGCGCGCCACCGCTTCAGGTATGCCCTCGAGCGACTGCGGGTCGCTGTGGTACACAGGGATGCCGAGCTGACGCACCATGTCGATCTGGCGCTCCGAGCTGCCGTGCATCCAGGCCACGATCAGGTCGGGTTTCAGGGCCATGACCCGCTCGATGTCGACCTCGCGGTTCGAGCCGATGCGCGGGATGCGCTTGGCCGCTTCCGGGTAATCGCTGTAGTCGACGGCGCCAACGATGCGCTCGCCGCCGCCGGCCGCGAACAGCAGTTCGGTCACGTGGGGCGCCATCGAGATCACGCGCAGCGCCGGCTTGTTGAGGGTAACGGCATTGCCCGCGTCGTCGCGCACCGTTACCGCCGCTGCGGCAGTGCTGATCGCCAGGCTGGCCAGCAAAATACATCGCTTCATGGGTAGCTCCATTCATCCAGGGCGCGCGCCAGGCGCAGCCATTCGTCTTCGTTCGCCGGCAGACCGAGCCGGATACCGCGCGCGGCGTCCCGGAACAGGCGGCACCAGATGCCGCGCTCCGCCAGGTGCGCGTGGAAGGCTTCCGGCCGTGCTTCCGGCCAGTAGTAAAAAAGGTCCGTGCCCGCTGCTTCGATTCCGTGCGACCGCAGCAGCTCGCGCATCAATCCGCCCGCTGTCGCCAGTCGTGCACGCATGGTCGCCTGCCATGCCTCGTCATCCAGCGCCTGCAGGGCAATCGACTGGGCCGGGCCGCTGACGGCCCGGGGACCGAGCAGGTCGGCCAGCTCGCCCAACAGCGCGCGCTCGGCCGCCACGAAACCGAGGCGCAGCCCGGCCAGGCCGAAGAATTTGCCGATCGAGCGCAGCACGATCAACCCCGGCTGGTAAGCCAGTGCGGCGACGCTCCCTTCCGGCTGCGTGTCGCCAAAGGCCTCGTCGACGACAAGCCAGCCGCCGCGCCGCTGCAGCCGAGCCGCCCATTCGCGCAGCTGCTCCGGCGCGACCGTCTCGCCGGTCGGGTTGTTGGGATTGCAGACGACAAGTACGTCGCTGCTGTCGACGGCTTCGCCAAGGTGCGCGTAATTCACCGGCGCAGCGTGTGTCCGTGCCGGGACCAGTGATGCGCATGCTCGGCATACGAGGGCGCCGACACCGTTACGCGCGAATGCACGCGCAGGCGCGGCAGCGCCTGAATGGCCGCCTGCGTGCCCGCGACCGGCAGCATGTCGACAGCGCCGTAATAGCGGCAGGCCGCCCGCACCAGCGCAGGATCGGCTTCCGGCAAACGGTGCCAGGCAGATGGTGAAGGCGGGGCCACCGGATATCCCCGTGGATTGATACCGGTGGAGAGGTCGATCCAGTCGCTGCGTGGGTGAAGCCGCATCGCCTCGCGCAGGTTGCCGCCGTGTTCAAGCATGCATCCCCCCAAACCAGCAGGGCCAGGCAGGCAAATGCGGCCAGCCACAGGACGACGCCGCGCAGCACCAGCTGCCAGGCGCGCAGGATATCTGCAGGTGCCGCCGCGGGACCGATTCCCAGCGGCGGGCGATCTTCCAATACGCCGCCATACCGGGCGGCGCCGCCGAGCGCGATGCCGAGGGCTCCCGCGCCGCTGGCCATTACCGGCCCGGCGTTCGGACTGCTCCATGCGGGCGCCCGGGTGCGCCAGCAATGCCAGGCGCGCAGCTGGCCGCCGGCGGGCGCCAGCAGCAGATAGGTGAGGGCGGTCAGGCGTGCCGGCACGAAGTTGAGTGCATCGTCCACGCGTGCAGCCATCCTGCCGAACAGGTTGTAGCGTTCATTGCGGTAGCCCCACATGGCGTCGAGCGTATTCGCCAGGCGGAATAGCAGTGCACCGGGCCCGCCGGCCAGCAGGAACCAGAACAGGGTGCCGAAGACGGCGTCGTTGCCGTTTTCAAGCAGCGACTCGGCCCCGGCGCGCGCCAGGTTGGAGGCGTCTTCGTGCGCCGTATCGCGGCTGACGATACGCCCGGTCAGCATGCGTGCTTTTGGCAAGTCGCCGCCGCACAGCGCCGCGTGGATCGGCAAGGTATGCTCGCGCAGGCTGCGCAGGCCCAGGCAAAAGTACAGCAGCAGCGCATGCCCGAGCAGGCTGATATCCGATGGCAGCCGGGACAGGATGGCCCCTGCCAGCGCGGTCGCCGGCAGCACGGCCAGCGACCAGCCCGGGCGCCGCGTCCGATGCGCAACGCGCCGCGATTTAACCTGTCCTCGAGCAGACCCGCGACCTTGCCGAAGCCGACCAGCGGATGCCAGCGCCGCGCTTCCCCAGCAGCAGGTCGAGGAGCACGCCCAGCATCAGCAGCCAGGCGAGGTTCGCGAGGGACAGTCCGCTCAGCATGGCGCGCCCTTGAGCACCAGTGGCAACCCGGCAGCCACCGGGATGACCCGGTCCGCCCGCGCGGCCACCGCCTGGTTCAGCCAGCCGGCTTCGTCGGCGAAGCGGCGCGCGAGCGCCCCCATCGGCACGATCCCCATGCCGACCTCGTTCGATACCAGCAGCAGCTCGCCGGGCAGGCCCGCGTCGAGGGCGTCGAGCAAGGCGGTACGCTCGGTATCGAAACGCGGCGGCAGCTTGAAAGCGCCGACCTCCGGCACCGCCTCGCCGCCAGCCAGCATCAGGTTGGTCAGCCATAGCGTCAGGCAGTCGACAATCACCAGGCCATCGTCCGCGCAGGCCGTACGCAGCGCGCCGGCCAGTCCCAGCGTTTCTTCGACCGTGCGCCAGTGGCCGGGCGCCGCGCGCGGTGCAGGGCGACGCGGGCCCGCATCTCGCCGTCACCTGCTTGTGCGGTAGCGATATAGCTCACCGGCCGCCCGGCCTCGTGCGCGATGCGTTCGGCCAGCGCGTTTGCCGGAACGGGCGCCGCCCAGGATCAGGGGTGCAGCTCATGCCGTGGCCCGCGTGAACAGGCTGGCCACGGCCTGCGGGTTCGAGGCGAAGTAGCCGTGGAAATAGGGAGGCGGTGAGCGAGCCGACCCGGTACACGGCTTCGCCCTCGGTGCCGGACGGATTGCGCCGCGTGTGCCCGCTTGGCGCCAGCGCCGTCTCCATGCGCGAATAGTGAAAAGTATGGCCGCGCAGCTCGCCGGCCTCGGTCGCCAGCGCCTGGGCACCCAGGCCAGCCAGGCGCTGTTGCATCTGGACGCTGCCAGCCAGCAGGCCTGCCATCGGCCAGCGCGCGCCGTCGGCGTCGACCAGCTCGTCGGCCAGGGCCATCATGCCGCCGCATTCGGCCAGGATCGGCATGCCGGCATCCAGTGCCGCACGGATCGAGGCACGCCAGCGCATTGCGTTCGACAGCGTGGCCGCATGCAGTTCCGGATATCCGCCGGGCAGGTAGACGGCATCGGCTGCCGCGGGAACCGCATCGTCCGCCAGCGGCGAGAAGAAGACCAGTTCGGCACCGAGCGCGCGCAAGGTATCGAGGTTGGCCGGATACAGGAAGGCGAAAGCCGCGTCGCGCGCGATGGCGATGGTGCGGCCCGCCAGCAGGGGCGCGATCGGCTCGGGTGCATCGGCCTGCGGCAGCAGCCGCGGTAGCGCCTCCCACGCCAGCGCGTCCAGTTGCAGCGCATCGGCCAGCTCGTCGAGCAGGGCGTCGAGCTGCGGTAGTTCGTTCGGCAGCACCAGGCCGAGATGGCGTTCGGGCAGCGGCGTCGGCTGGCGCCCCAGCGCGCCGAGCAGCGCAATGTCGCGCAGCGATTGCGCGACCATCTGCGCGTGCCCGCTACTGGCGATGCGGTTCGCGATCACGCCGGCCAGCTGCACCGGGCCATAGTCGCGCAGGCCGCGCGCCACCGCGCCCGCCGTTTGCGCCATCGCCGAAGCGTCGATGACGGCCAGCACCGGCATGTCGAATGCGCGCGCCAGGTCCGCCGCCGACGGGTTGCCGTCGTACAGGCCCATCACACCCTCCACCAGCACGGCGTCGGCCTCGCGCGCGGCCTCGGCCAGGCGGCGCCGGCATTCCTCCAGGCCGACCATCCACAGGTCGAGCGTGTGGACTGGCGCGCCGCAGGCACGTTCGAGCAGCATCGGGTCGATGAAATCCGGGCCGCACTTGAACACGCGCACGCGCTGGCCGGACCGTACCAGGCTGCGTGCCGGGGCGGCCGTGACCGTGGTCTTGCCCCGGCCTGAGGCCATGGCCGCCACCAGCACCATGCGCGCGCCGCTTACCATTCGGTACCCGCCTGGGCGACGATGCCGGCCGCGAAAGCGTGCTTCACCACGTTCATCTCGGTGACGGTATCGGCCACCGCCACCAGTTCCGGCGGCGCGCCGCGGCCGGTGATGACGACGTGCTGCAGCGGCGGGCGCTCGAGCAGGTCGCCGATGACGGTATCGAGGTCGAGGTAGCGGTACTTCAGGGCGATGTTCAATTCGTCGAGCACGACCAGCTTGACCGCGGGGTCGGCAAGGAAGCGTTTCGCCTGCGCCCAGGCCTCTGCAGCCTTGGCCATGTCGCGTTCGCGGTTCTGGGTTTCCCAGGTATAGCCTTCGCCCATGGCGTGGAAGCTCACCTCCTCGGGGAAGCGGCGCAGGAACAGTTCCTCGCCGGTCGACATCGCGCCCTTGATGAACTGGACCACCCCCACGCGCATGCCATGGCCGAGCGCGCGCGCCACCATCCCGAAGGCGCTCGAGCTCTTGCCCTTGCCGTTGCCGGTGTTGACGATGATGAGGCCGATCTCCTTGTCGGCCGCGGCGATGCGCGCGTCGATGATGGCCTTCTTGCGCTCCATGCGCACGCGGTGGCGTTCGTTCAGGGCGGCCGTCTGTTCGGGTGTCATGTCGTTCATGCTGGGGCTCCGTTGGGTGTCTGTGCCGGCGCTAGCCGCGGCGCAGGCGATGCAATTGGTAGAGAAAGATGGGGGCGCCGATGATGGCGGTGACGGCGCCGACCGGCAGCTGCTGGGGCGCGACGACGGTGCGTGCGAGCGTGTCGCACAGGACCAGGAAACTGCCGCCGGCAAGCGCGGCAGCGGGAACCAGCACCCGGTGATCGGGACCGAAGGCGAAGCGGCAGGCGTGCGGCACGATCAGGCCGACGAAGCCGATCGATCCGGCGCTGGTGACGGCGCTGGCGGTCAGGATCCCGGAAACGAGAAAGAGCGAGCGCCGCAGGCTGCCGACCTGCACGCCCAGCGTCACCGCGCTTTCCGCATGCAGGGCCATCACGTTCATGCCGCGCGCATTGCGCAGGGCGAACAGCAGCGCGCCCGCCAGCACGATCCAGGGCAGCGCGCGCACTGGTGCGCCGGCGACGTCGCCGATCATCCAGAACACCATGCTGCGCAGCCGGCTTTCGGGCGCAATCGACAGCATCAGCGTGATCAGGGCCACGCACAGCGAGGAAATGATGACGCCCGTGAGCAGCAGCGTCGACGTGCCGCCAGCCGCGCCGGCGCCGCCGCGCAGGTCGTGCCGCGCCAGCGCATACAGCAGCATCGACACGGCGATGGCGCCGCCGACCGCCGCCATCTCCACCGTCGCCATCGCGCACATCAACAGCATCGCGGCCAGCGCGCCCACGGAGGCGCCCGCCGAGATGCCGAGGATGTAGGGGTCGGCCAGGGGATTGCGCAGCAAGGCCTGCATCAGCACCCCGGCCGGAACCAGCGCACTGCCGGTGGCAAAGGCAACCAGTGCGCGCCCGGCACGCAGCTCGAGCAGCGAGGCGGCCAGCGACTGCGGCCGGCCCTCGAACAGCTGGCCCAGCGCCGCCGGTACCTCGGCCACCGCCACCGCGATGGAACCGGTCATGCCCGCATACAGCAGGGCGGCAAGGGCGACCAGCAGCAGCGAACCGGTGACTAGAAAGGCGCGTCGTTGCGGCGGCAGGCTGAGGGGCGTGCTCACAGGCGCCAACCTTAACGGATACCGTAGCGCAGGCCGGCGAACCAGCTGCGGCCACCGCTGCCATAGTTGCGCGCCAGCTCGTATGACTTGTCGGCGGCGTTGTTGACGCGTGCCAGCAGCGAGAAGTCGGCATTGATGCGCCAGGTCGCGTACAGGTTGAGCAGGCCATAGCCGCCGAGACGGCGCAGGTTGGCCGCGTCGTCGAAGCGCTCGCCGGACAGCACCCATTCGGCACCAAGGTCCAGGCTGCCGGCGCGATACGCGGCGCTGAAGTTGGCATGCTTGCCGGCGCGGCGCGCCAGGCGCTTGCCGGTGCCCTCATCCTGCGGATCCTGCCAGTCGAGACTAGCACGCAGGTTCAGCGCGCCGATGCGGGTGCCGCCCGCCAGCGTGACGCCTTCGAGCGTGGCCGACGCCACGTTGTAGGCGCAGCTCCCGGTGCGGCCGTCCCTCTGGTCAGGGCAGGGCGTAGCGGTCACGATCATGTCGGTCAGGCGGTTACGGAACCAGGTGGCGTCCAACTGGACAAGGGAGCTGTCGTAGCGCAGGCCCAGTTCGGCGTTGCGGCCGCGTTCCGGCTGGTTCGATTCGACCCCATAGCCCGGGTAGTACAGCTCATTGAAGGTCGGGGCGCGGAAACTGGTACCGACGCTGGCGCTGGCGCGCAATCCACCGCCGAAGTCGTAGCCGTAACCGGCGGCACCCGTGTTCCTGGCACCGTAGTCCGAGCGGTCCTGGCGCGCGCTGACATCGAACAGGTGGCGCGCGCGGCGCAGCGCATAGGCCGCGGCATAGGAATTCGTGATGCGTTCGCGCCCCAAGGCGCGGGTGGCGCTCGCTTCCACCGCTTCCTTGCGATGGGCGGCCAGCAGCTGCAGGCGGTCGGTGCCGAGCGTGATCGTGTTTTGCCAGGTCAGTTCGTCCTGGCGGGTGTCGATCTGGCTGGTGCCGCTGGCCGTCGCGTTGGCAAAGCTGCCCAGCTTGTCCTCGGAGCGCGCCAGCTGCACGGTGCTCTGCCAGTTCGGCAGGAAGCGGTTGCTCATGTGGAGCGAGGCGCTGTTCAGGTCCTGGCGATTGTTCGTGTCGAAGCTGCCGGCACCGCTGTCGTACTGGGCGCGCAGGCGGCTGTGCAGGAACTGGACGCCGGCTTCGTGGCCAGGCGCGAGCAGGACCCCTACGCGGCCATGCACGCTGCTGCGGCGGTAGCCGTCGTCGTCCGGGTTGTAGCCAAAGGCACCCGGTTTGGTGGCGGAGAAGCCTTCGGATTCTTCGTGGCCGGCCCCGAGCGCGTAGCTGACGGCATGCTCGCCACCACTGGCGCCGGCAATGCTGGCGCTGGCCTGGCGTGTGGCATCGCTGCCGGCGCCGAGCGCGGCGGTGGCCGCCAGGCCGGCTTCACCCCTTGCGCGTGAAGATCTGGATGACGCCGCCGATCGCATCGGCACCGTACAGGGTGCTCAGCGGCCCGTAGACGACTTCGATGCGCTCGATCGCTTCCAGCGGAATCGCATTCCAGCTGGCGACGCCGCTGGTGGACGAGCCGATGCGCACGCCGTCGAGCAGGACGACGACCTGGTTGCTGTTGGCCCCGCGCAGGTAGACGCTGGTGCTGGCGCCGGCACTGCCGTTGCGGGTGATTTCGATGCCGGGCTGGCGCTGCAGCACATCGGCGACCGAGCCAGCCCCAAGGCGCGCGATTTCCTCAGCCTCGATGACGGTCGTCTGGGCGATGACGTCGGCCGCGCGTTGCGGCGTGCGTGTCGCGGTGACGACGACGGTATCGATGGTGGCGTCCGATACGGCGTCCGTTACGGCGTCCGTTACGGCATCGGCGGAAGGGTGGGCGGAGGCCTGCGCGAAAGGCGCAAGCATGGCGAAGACAAGCGACGAGGCGGCCGCTTGCCGGGTACGGTGAAAGTGCATGACGAAGTATGGGTTGGACAACCAGCCCACGTCCCCGTAGGCCAGATTGAACAGAAGCGCGCACGCGCGCCTCCACCTTTTGGCCGGTATCCGGGCTGGCAAGTGGGGCCGTCCGACCTTCCCATGCAAACGCACAGTGGTCTGGGTAGACGGTTTGCCGCGTGAACGCGGCACTTGCTTACCGTTGCGGGGGCAGCACACGTTGGCTTGCAAAGCAGGCTTCGTGTTTCCCGTTTAACTGCACCTGTGGACACAGGCGCGAGCACCAAAACAGGACGATTATACGGTGTCGTCCCGGCGTTGTCAGTCTTTCAGCAAGATGACTTCGCCATAACCGACCTGGTGTGGGGTACTCGCCGCCTGCAGCGCGGCCATCTCGAGTGACTGGCCGCCCTGCAGGGCGGACAACAGGCGAATGGTGCCGGCGTGGCAGAGCACCAGCGCTTGCGCGTGGCCGCGCGCACGCAGGTCGCGCCGGAATGCCGCCACCCGCTCTGCCACCTGCAGCACGCTTTCGCCGCCGCCGGGACGGTAGCGCAGCAGGTCGGCGGCCCAGGCGTCGACTTCGGCGCGAGGAATTGCGTCCCAGCTGCGCATCTCCCAGCTGCCGAAGTCCATCTCGGACAGGCGTGCATCGAACACGGGCGCCGGGCCCAGTCGGCGCGCCAGCTCGGCGCAGCGGCGCAGCGGGCTGGCATATACAGGCATGCTGCCGGGCAGGCCTTGGGCGCGCAGTGCAGCGTGAACCTGCATGGCCTGCGCTTCGTCTGCCTCCACATCGCTGCTGCCGTAGCACAGGCCGGGGAGCATATCCGGCCGTGGATGGCGTACCAGGAACAGCCGCATACTAAGCCAGTGCGCCGTGCTTGAAGCTCGCGAGCACCGCCAGGTACACGGCCACCTCGGCCAGCTGCTGTACGGCCCCGAGGCAGTCACCCGTATAGCCTCCAATGCGCGCCTGGAAGATACGTGCCAGCCAGAAGGCGGCGCAGGCTGCGGCGACGAGGGCGCCGCCGATCGCCCAGGGCGTGAACACGCCGTACGCCACCATCGCGGCGGCGGGAAGCAGCGCGGTCGCCGAGGCGATGCCGAATTCGCCGCCGCTTATTTCCTGCGCGAGCGGCTTGGACTTGCCTTCGCCGCGGGCGTAGGTCATGCGCCAGATCAGGCTCGTTGCGGCCAGGCGCGAGATCGGGTGCGCCAGCAGCAGCGCGGCGATGGCGCCGGCGGGCGGCAGCATCGCCAGCGCCGTGCATTTCAGCCCGAGCATGCAGGCGATGCCGATCGCACCGTAGGCGCCGACCCGCGAATCCTTCATGATCTCGAGCACGCGCTCGCGCGTCAGGCCGCCACCGAAACCGTCGCAGGTATCGGCGAAGCCATCTTCGTGGAAGGCGCCGGTGAGGTAGATCGACGCCGCGGTCGATAGCACCGCCGCTACTGGCGCGGGCAGCACGAGCGCGGCGAGCGCGTACACGGCAGCCGCGATAGCGCCCACTACCCAGCCGACCAGGGGGAAGTAGCGCGACGCATGGTGCAGCCACTCGGGCTGGAAGCCGACCCAGCGCGGGATCGGCAGCCGCGTGAAGAACTGCAGGGCGATGAAGAACAGGCGCAGCTGCTGCATGGCTTATGCCGCGCCGGTGCCGGCCTGGGTACTGACTTCGGCCGATGCAAAGGTCGCCATCTCGTTCAGGAAGTTCACAGCCGCGTGCAGCAGGGGCAAGGCGAGGGCGCTGCCGGTGCCTTCGCCCAGGCGCAAGCCCAGTTGCAGCAAGGGCTGGGCGCCCAGGTGCTCCAGCATCAAGCGGTGTCCATGTTCGCTGGAACAGTGCGCAAACACGCAGTAGTCGAGGATGGCGGGCTGCAGGCGCGCCGCAACGAGCAGGGCACTCGTGACGATGAAGCCGTCGATCAGCAGCACCTTGCGCAGGTGCGCCGCCTGCAGCATGGCGCCGGCCATCGTCGCGATTTCGAAGCCGCCGAAGGTGGCCAGCACGTCGAGCGGTGCGGAGACGTCGCGATGCAACTCGATAGCCGCTTGCAGCACCTTCTGTTTATGCAGGACGCCACTTGGCGCCAGGCCGGTGCCCGCACCGACGCAGCTGGCGAGCGGGATGCCGCTCAGCTTGTGCATCAGCGCCGCGGCGGAGCTGGTGTTCCCGATGCCCATCTCGCCAAAACCCACCACGTTCCCCGGCAAGTCGCGCACGAGTGCCATGCCGCCTTCCATCGCCTGCGCACACTCGTCAGGCGACATGGCCGCTTCCCTGGCGAAATTGCGGGTACCGGCCGCCACCTTGCGGTTGAGTAGTCCGGCGCGTTGGCCGAATACGTGGTTTACGCCTGCATCGATGACCTGGATGGTCCAGCCGTTCTGGCGTGCGAACACATTGATGGCCGCACCGCCGGCGAGGAAGTTCTCGACCATCTGCCAGGTTACTTCCTGCGGATAGGCGGAAACACCCTCGGCAACAATGCCGTGGTCGCCGGCGAACACGAGCATGGCAGGGGTATCGATATGCGGCTGGGCCGATTCCTGGATCAGGCCAACCTGTATTGCCAGTGCTTCCAGGCGCCCCAGGCTTCCGAGCGGTTTGGTCTTATTGTCGACGGCAAGGGCAAGCGACTTGGACAGTTTGGGATTCTCGATAGGAAACACAGCGGGAATAAACATTGTTGTCGTTTTATATAGTGAACGGGCCGCGCAAAGATAGCACAGGCGAGGGGCTTGCAAGCTGCCTGCGGCTTTGTTATGATTCGCCTCCGCTTCGGCGCTCAGTGCAAAACGTTAACGAAATCAAGTAGTTAAGTATGCAACAGGCGAAGAAGAGGAAAAAAAGAAGTTGACGACGCAAACGAAACACTGCATAATCTCACTTCTCTGCTGCTGACGAACAAAACGATTCGCGACAAAGCAGCAAGGCAGTACCGCCCTCGGCGGGAGCCAAAGTTCTTTAACAATTAACAGTCGATAAGTGTGGGCGTTTGATGAAGGTGCCAGCTGACTAGTTCAGCTGATTACTTAAATTATCAAATGTTCACAAAAGTATTAAGCGTTGTCTCAGCAATGAGATAACGGTCAGTATCTTGAGTGAGCGACTCCGCTAGCAATAGCGGATGACACGAAAGTGTCAACAAACAGAGATTGAACTGAAGAGTTTGATCCTGGCTCAGATTGAACGCTGGCGGCATGCTTTACACATGCAAGTCGAACGGCAGCACGGGCTTCGGCCTGGTGGCGAGTGGCGAACGGGTGAGTAATATATCGGAACGTACCCAAGAGTGGGGGATAACGTAGCGAAAGTTACGCTAATACCGCATACGATCTATGGATGAAAGCAGGGGACCGCAAGGCCTTGTGTGCCCTGGAGCGGCCGATATCTGATTAGCTAGTTGGTAGGGTAAAGGCCTACCAAGGCGACGATCAGTAGCTGGTCTGAGAGGACGACCAGCCACACTGGAACTGAGACACGGTCCAGACTCCTACGGGAGGCAGCAGTGGGGAATTTTTGGACAATGGGCGCAAGCCTGATCCAGCAATGCCGCGTGAGTGAAGAAGGCCTTCGGGTTGTAAAGCTCTTTTGTCAGGGAAGAAACGGTGGGGGCTAATATCCTCTGCTAATGACGGTACCTGAAGAATAAGCACCGGCTAACTACGTGCCAGCAGCCGCGGTAATACGTAGGGTGCAAGCGTTAATCGGAATTACTGGGCGTAAAGCGTGCGCAGGCGGTTTTGTAAGTCTGTCGTGAAAGCCCCGGGCTCAACCACGGGAATTGCGATGGAGACTGCAAGGCTTGAATCTGGCAGAGGGGGGTAGAATTCCACGTGTAGCAGTGAAATGCGTAGAGATGTGGAGGAACACCGATGGCGAAGGCAGCCCCCCGGGTCAAGATTGACGCTCATGCACGAAAGCGTGGGGAGCAAACAGGATTAGATACCCCGGTAGTCCACGCCCTAAACGATGTCTACTAGTTGTCGGGTTTTAATTAACTTGGTAACGCAGCTAACGCGTGAAGTAGACCGCTGGGGGAGTACGGTCGCAAGATTAAAACTCAAAGGAATTGACGGGGACCCGCACAAGCGGTGGATGATGTGGATTAATTCGATGCAACGCGAAAAACCTTACCTACCCTTGACATGTCAGGAATCCTTGAGAGATCAGGGAGTGCCCGAAAGGGAACCTGAACACAGGTGCTGCATGGCTGTCGTCAGCTCGTGTCGTGAGATGTTGGGTTAAGTCCCGCAACGAGCGCAACCCTTGTCATTAGTTGCTACGCAAGAGCACTCTAATGAGACTGCCGGTGACAAACCGGAGGAAGGTGGGGATGACGTCAAGTCCTCATGGTCTTATGGGTAGGGCTTCACACGTCATACAATGGTACATACAGAGGGCCGCCAACCCGCGAGGGGGAGCTAATCCCAGAAAGTGTATCGTAGTCCGGATCGCAGTCTGCAACTCGACTGCGTGAAGTTGGAATCGCTAGTAATCGCGGATCAGCATGCCGCGGTGAATACGTTCCCGGGTCTTGTACACACCGCCCGTCACACCATGGGAGCGGGTTTTACCAGAAGTAGGTAGCTTAACCGCAAGGGGGGCGCTTACCACGGTAGGATTCGTGACTGGGGTGAAGTCGTAACAAGGTAGCCGTATCGGAAGGTGCGGCTGGATCACCTCCTTTCTAGAGTAGCACCGGGAGCTAACGCTCCATCATCAAGCGTTCACACTTATCGACTGTCAATAAGAACTGTATTTAGCTGAAGCGGAAAGCTTGAGCTAAGTGTAGTTATTGTTCTTTAACAATCTGGAAGAAGTAAAGTTTTTTTTAAGCGTGCAAACGCATCAGCAATGATGAGTGAGCACACTTAGGGTAGTAGTAAAAGTATCAACAAACATGCAACAAGCTGTACTCCTTGAACTATGACGCTCCCCGGTGCGAACCAGGGGCTAACGTTATAGGGACAAGCGAATAAGTGCACATGGTGGATGCCTTGGCGATTACAGGCGATGAAGGACGTAGTAGCTTGCGATAAGCTGCGGGGAGTGAGCAAACACACTTTGATCCGCAGATTTCCGAATGGGGAAACCCGGTTCTTTTAGGTCATTGCATGCTGAATACATAGGCATGCAAAGCGAACGCGGCGAACTGAAACATCTAAGTAGCTGCAGGAAAAGAAATCAACCGAGATTCCCAAAGTAGTGGCGAGCGAAATGGGAAGAGCCTGTACGTGATAGTCGACTGGATAGTGGAACGGATTGGAAACTCCGGCCATAGAGGGTGATAGCCCCTTACACGAAATTCAGACGGTGGTACTAAGCGTACGACAAGTAGGGCGGGACACGAGAAATCCTGTCTGAACATGGGGGACCATCCTCCAAGGCTAAATACTCGTAATCGACCGATAGTGAACCAGTACCGTGAGGGAAAGGCGAAAAGAACCCCGGGAGGGGAGTGAAATAGATCCTGAAACCGTGTGCATACAAACAGTCGGAGCGGACTTGTTCCGTGACGGCGTACCTTTGTATAATGGGTCAGCGACTTACATTCAGTGGCGAGGTTAACCGAATAGGGGAGCCGTAGAGAAATCGAGTCCGAACAGGGCGACAGTCGCTGGGTGTAGACCCGAAACCAAGTGATCTACCCATGACCGGGATGAAGGTGCGGTAACACGCCCCGGAGGTCCGAACCCACTAATGTTGAAAAATTAGGGGATGAGCTGTGGGTAGGGGGGGTGAAAGGCTAAACAAACTTGGAAATAGCTGGTTCTCTCCGAAAACTATTTAGGTAGTGCCTCAAGTATCACCATCGGGGGTAGAGCACTGTTATGGCTAGGGGGTCATTGCGACTTACCAAACCATTGCAAACTCCGAATACCGATGAGTGCGAGCTTGGGAGACAGACGTCGGGTGCTAACGTCCGGCGTCAAGAGGGAAACAACCCAGACCGCCAGCTAAGGTCCCAAAGATTGGCTAAGTGGAAAACGAAGTGGGAAGGCTAAAACAGTCAGGATGTTGGCTTAGAAGCAGCCATCATTTAAAGAAAGCGTAATAGCTCACTGATCGAGTCGTCCTGCGCGGAAGATGTAACGGGGCTAAGCCAGTCACCGAAGCTGCGGATATGCATTTATGCATATGGTAGGAGAGCGTTCTGTAAGCCTGCGAAGGTGTCTTGTAAAGGATGCTGGAGGTATCAGAAGTGCGAATGCTGACATGAGTAGCGATAATGCGGGTGAAAAGCCCGCACGCCGTAAGCCCAAGGTTTCCTGTTCAACGTTCATCGGAGCAGGGTGAGTCGGCCCCTAAGGCGAGGCAGAGATGCGTAGCTGATGGGAAGCAGGTTAATATTCCTGCACCGTCGTATGATGCGATGGGGGGACGGATCGCGGAAGGTTGTCTGACTGTTGGAATAGTCAGTTTCTGCTTCATAGAAGGCACTTAGGCAAATCCGGGTGCGTAATTCAAGGGAGTGGGACGAGCGGCCTTGTGCTGCGAAGCAATCGGAAGTGGTTCCAAGAAAAGCCTCTAAGCTTCAGTCATACGAGACCGTACCGCAAACCGACACAGGTGGGCGAGATGAGTATTCTAAGGCGCTTGAGAGAACTCGGGAGAAGGAACTCGGCAAATTGGTACCGTAACTTCGGGAAAAGGTACGCCCCGGTAGCTTGACCACTTTACTGTGGAAGGGTGAAAGGGTTGCAATAAACTGGTGGCTGCGACTGTTTAATAAAAACACAGCACTCTGCAAACACGAAAGTGGACGTATAGGGTGTGACGCCTGCCCGGTGCTGGAAGATTAAATGATGGGGTGCAAGCTCTTGATTGAAGTCCCAGTAAACGGCGGCCGTAACTATAACGGTCCTAAGGTAGCGAAATTCCTTGTCGGGTAAGTTCCGACCTGCACGAATGGCGTAACGATGGCCACACTGTCTCCTCCCGAGACTCAGCGAAGTTGAAATGTTTGTGATGATGCAATCTACCCGCGGCTAGACGGAAAGACCCCATGAACCTTTACTGTAGCTTTGCATTGGACTTTGAACCAATCTGTGTAGGATAGGTGGGAGGCTTTGAAGCGGGGGGACGCCAGTTCTCGTGGAGCCATCCTTGAAATACCACCCTGGGTTTGTTTGAGGTTCTAACCTTGGTCCGTTATCCGGATCGGGGACAGTGCATGGTAGGCAGTTTGACTGGGGCGGTCTCCTCCTAAAGTGTAACGGAGGAGTTCGAAGGTACGCTAGGTACGGTCGGACATCGTGCTAATAGTGCAATGGCATAAGCGTGCTTAACTGCGAGACCGACAAGTCGAGCAGGTACGAAAGTAGGACATAGTGATCCGGTGGTTCTGTATGGAAGGACCATCGCTCAACGGATAAAAAGGTACTCTGGGGATAACAGGCTGATTCCTCCCAAGAGTTCATATCGACGGGGAGTTTGGCACCTCGATGTCGGCTCATCACATCCCGGGGCTGTAGCCGGTCCCAAGGGTATGGCTGTTCGCCATTTAAAGTGGTACGTGAGCTGGGTTTAAAACGTCGTGAGACAGTTTGGTCCCCTATCTGCCGTGGGCGTTGGAAATTTGAAGGGGCTGCTCCCTAGTACGAGAGGACCGGAGTGGACGAACCTCTGGTGTACCGGTTGTCACGCCAGTGGCATTGCCGGGTAGCTAAGTTCGGAAGAGATAACCGCTGAAAGCATCTAAGCGGGAAACTTGCCTTGAGATGAGATTTCCCGGAGCCTTGAGCTCCTTGAAGGGTCGTTCGAGACCGGGACGTTGATAGGCTGGGTGTGGAAGTGCAGTAATGCATTAAGCTAACCAGTACTAATTGCCCGTACGGCTTGTCCCTATAACCTTAGCAGGATATGGATTCAAGAATACAGCGCTGTTTGTTGATACAGCTGCTACCACTTACTTCTTCCAGATTCAGAGTAGCGTTACCCACAAGGGAAACGATGCTCGTACAAGTCATGCCTGATGACCATAGCAAGTCGGTCCCACCCCTTCCCATCCCGAACAGGACCGTGAAACGACTTTGCGCCGATGATAGTGCTGCAACCAGTGTGAAAGTAGGTTATCGTCAGGCTAGTTATAAGAGAAAAACCCGCTGATTGCGATCAGCGGGTTTTTTTTCGTCTTGAAAAAACGCCGCCGGTTCATGTCCATACTGTGGATCCTCACCTCTGCGGGGTTTTCTCGCGTTCGGGCGGCTGTTTTTGGATCCCTGATTGGTCTCGATGGCCGAGCTGCGTCGCCCATGCAGGGATTGGCTACGTCAAGACTGCGCCGACAGCCGCCTTCTCCGGAACTGCCGCGCTTCAATTCTCGGCAAATGCACGCTCGAAGAAAAAGCCCCGCCAATGTGGCAGGGCTTCCCTCGTCTCAAAGGCAAGACATGGTCAGTCGGAACACGCCGCTTCAAGACACAGCGCATTCGTCACCTGATCAAACACCCCACAGAATGTCAGCCTTGTGATCCCGCGCCGATCGCAGCATTTCCAGCATCGGGTAAGCGCGGGTCGAGAAGCTCACGACCTGGGCCTGCTCATGATCCGTGTCATCATCATCGCCCGTATGCGCTTTAACGTCCTGCTCGACCTCGTCGCTCGACGGGTGCTTGCGGCTCTCTTCGATCTCGTTTTCCAGCAACTGGGCCGCACGGCCAGCTTCTTCCGAAGTGATGACACCGATCTCCGGTTCCTTGCCCAGCAGGTCCAGGATCCGTTTGGCATGATCCTGATACATCATCACGTCAGGATAGGCCTTGCATTTAAAAGTGATTAACATAATGCGTTCTCGTCGTGTTTTTGTCGTAACTAAACGATAACACGACTACCCGAGACGGTCACGGCCCGCACACAGTTAGAGCGCCTAACAAAACCGCCATAGCCGCGTTGCGGCTCCTAGCCGTACAAATGTACTGTCGTCGTCGCCGCGCCTTGCTCTGACGGTTTTGTTAGACGCTCTTAGTCGCGCGAGCCCCGGCCGACGCGATGGCGCAGCAGGAAAGCCAGCGGCGCCATCCCGAGCGCGATCCCGGCTGCGGCACCGGTGCCGGCAACCGCACCAAGGTTCACCTCGGCACCGCTTGCCGCGTTCAACAGCAACATCGCCAGCGCAGCCCAGGCCAGCAGGCTGCACAATTCAAGCAAGGTGGTGACGACATTGCGTTTGCCCCGCTTCTGGAACTCGCCTCGCGCGATCGGCCGTCCCGTCCACAGGTTGATGAGTGCGGCGTTGACGGCCGCGCCGCTGACCGTGGCCGCGGTCAGCGCACCGGCTGCGGGCGCACGCACCGTGAGCCAGAGCAGGGGAGGGCGACCAGCGCCAACACCGGCATCACCGCCGCTGCCAGTTTCGCAAAGCGCACGGCAGCGGCGTTGGCCGGCGCGGTGTGCAAGAGGTCGGGCGCCTCCTCGGCCAGCAGGATGATCGACGCCAGCGCAGCGCTCAGCGAACCGCAGAGCATCGTCAGTCCCGCCCCCGTACCCGGCAGTTGCAGGCTGCCCTCGCGAAAAACGACAAGGCACAGCGGCAGCAGATACAGAAGCTGCAGCAGCACCTGCGAAATCAGATGCGGGTCACGCGCAATCAAACGCCATTCCTTGACGACGACGATGGCCATCAGGGGCCGGCCGAAGCGGTAGCGGGCAGCGCGGGTACGGCTGGCAGCTTGTCCGCTGCCCGCGGCAAGCTGCAGGCCGCGTGCGAAGAAGCCGTGTGTCATGCGTACCGTCAGCCAGGCTGCCGCCGGGCAAGTGCCGCCATCAGGACCACCGCGCCCGGGTTCCCCAGCGCTGCACGCGCCGGCAACCAGAGCGGATGGCCTTCCCCGAGCGTGGCGACGGCGGCCATCGCCCGCTCGGCGGTGGTCTTGCGCGCGGTGCCATCGCCCTGCGACATCATGCTTCCCGCCTGCGACAACAGGAACAGCAGGGCGCCGGCGAGTGCGCCGATCACCGGGCGATCACCCGGGTGCGGCGCGCACCGAACATGCGCACCAGCGCCAGGGTCAGCAGCATCGCACCGGAGGTGGCCAACGCCGCCATCGACAGCAACAGCGGATAGATGGCCAGCAGGTCGAACTGGCCGAGGAACAGTCCAACATGGGCGAAAGGCGCCAGGAAAAACAGGTAGAGTGCCGCAACGCCCAGTACCATGCCAGCCAGTTTGACGGCAAAGACACTGCGCGTGGAGAGCGGCGAAGACAGCAGCAAGTCCATGTCGCAGCGGTCGAACAGGGTTTCGACACTGTTTTTCAGCGCAGTCGAGACCATGAAAAGCGCCGTCGCCAGCAGGATCACGCTGACCGCCGCCAGCAGGGTGGCCGGCCGGTTGCCTGCCCCGGCAGCGGTCGTGCGCAGCAGCGCCAGCGCACCCAGGTGCAGCAGTGTCCACAATACCAGCGCACCCACGATCACGCGCCAACGCGTGCGCCGCGTACCGGCGTGGCTGCTGCCCAGCGTCGCGTACCAGAACAGCCGCATTTCATGGCGCAGCAGCCATCCGGTACTGCCGGGCCGCAGCTTCATGCGCCGCCCGTCAGTTGCAGGAACATGTCTTCCAGGGTCGCGCCCGGCGCCAGTTCGCGCAACTGCTCGAGCGTGCCTTCGGCGATCAGGCGGCCATGCTGGATGATGCCGATGCGCTGTGCCAGGCGCTCGGCGACCTCGAGGATATGGGTGGTCAGGATGACCGTGCCGCCCTTCTCGACATGCGAGAGCAGCAGGTCCTTCACCTGGCGCGCGGCGCCGGCATCCAGCCCGGTCAGCGGTTCGTCCAGGATCAGCAGCTCCGGTTCGTGGATCAGCGCACCCGCCAGCGCCAGCTTCTGCTTCATGCCGCGCGAAAAACCCTCGGTCAGCTCGTGCGCATGCTTTTCCAGGTCGAGCCAGGCCAGCAGCGCCCGCGCCCGCGGCTCGGCCACTTCCGCGTCGACACCCCACAGGCCGGCGACGAATTCGAGGTACTCGGTCGGCTTGAGCTTCCCGTACAACATCGGGTCGTCCGGCAGATAGGCCATGCGCCGCTTGGCGGCAGCCGGGTCGCGCGCGAGGTCGATACCGAAGACGGCGACGTGTCCAGCATCCGGCGCCACCAGGCCCGTCACCATGCGCAGGGTCGTGGTCTTGCCGGCGCCATTCGGTCCCAGCAGGGCATACAGCTCGCCGCGCCGCACCGTCAGGTCCAGGCCATCGACTGCCGGGCGTCCGTAGGCCTTCCGCAGTCCGGCCAGCACGAGTGCGGGTGCGTCCGCCATCAGAGCAGCTTGAACGAGGAGATGAACTGGTCGGCCTGCTCGGCGCCGTCCGCCTTCTCGCGGCCGAGCACGATCACTGGTAAAAACGCTTGCCGCGCGCTTCGAAGTGGCCGCGCAGCCTCGTCGGCTGGCCGTGCGCATTGCCGAGGGCCTCGATGTCGATGCTGGTACGCGCTTCCTCGCCGCTACCGCTGGCCGCGCGCGCATCTTCGCGTTGTACCGTCGCGCCGATATTGCGCACCATTGCCGTCTTCATGGCGGCCACCGCGGCCTGGGCCCGGGCCGTATCCGGTGCCATGCCGGTACCGACCGCAAAGGTCACACCCTCGACCTCGGCCGCCGTCATCGTCATCTCCACCCGCATGCCGTCCAGGTTGACGCTACGCGTGTGGGTCGAGGGCTTGGCCGGGAACATGACCCGGAAAGGTGCTTCCGGACTGCTGTAGTCGCGCCAGTTATAGGTAGGGTTGCAGCCCAGCAGCAGGGCGCCCGCCAGCGCGAGCGCGAGAAATGGTCGTTTTTGCATGCCCCGATGGTAGCAGGGCGGGTGGCCGGGCGCCACCACGGACGGCGCCGCCTCAGCGCTCGTTCAGCCCCCGGCGGTACTGCACGGCCTCGGCCATGTGGCTGGCGTCGATTGCCGTCGCCCCAGCCAGGTCGGCAATCGTACGTGCCACCTTCAACACGCGGTGATAGGCGCGCGCCGACCAGTTCATCAGCGACATGGCCGAGCGCAGCGTCCGCGCCGCACCCGCATCGAGCGCGCAATGGCGCTCGATCTCGTGCGTGCCCAGACGCTGGTTCGGCTTGCCCTGGCGTGCCAGCTGCAGCGCATGCGCCTCGACCACACGTTGCGCAATATGTTCCGTGCTTTCGCCATCGGGACGCGCCCCCATCGCATCGGGCGACATTGCATTGACTTCGATCTGCATGTCGATGCGATCGAGCAGGGGGCCGGAAATACGGTCGCGATAGCGTTGCGCGCTCTCGTTGGTGCAGTGGCATTTGCCGGACGGGTGGCCTTGCCAGCCACAGGGGCAGGGATTCATCGCCGCGATCAGCTGGAAGCGCGCCGGGAACTCGGCCTGGTGCGCCGCGCGCGAAATCGTGATCCGGCCGGACTCGAGCGGCTGGCGCAGCACCTCGAGTACCTTGCGGTCGAACTCGGGCAGCTCGTCGAGAAACAGCACGCCGCAATGCGCCAGCGACACCTCGCCCGGCCGCGGCACATTGCCGCCTCCCACCGGGCCACGCCCGAACTGGTGTGATGCGGACTGCGAAACGGCCGGGCACGCCAGCGCTCGGCCGAGAAACTGCCGGTGAGCGATTGCACGGCCGCGGCTTCCAGCGCTTCCTCGTCCGTCATCGGCGGCAGCAAACCAGGAAAACGCGAGGCCAGCATGCTCTTGCCGGCGCCTGGCGGGCCCATCAATAACAGCGAATGGTTGCCCGCCGCGGCAATCTCGAGGGCGCGCTTGGCATGCTGTTGCCCCTTCACTTCGGAAAAGTCGGGATAGCTGGGCGGCACCGGCGGCAGGACGTGGCGATAACGCGGCAGCCGCGCCCCGTCTTCGCTGGCGGCGAAGTGGGCGCACACCTGCAGCAGTGTGTCGGCCGGATGGATCTCGGCGTCGGCAACCAGCGCGGCCTCGTCGGCATTCGCCCGGGGCAGGATGAAGCGGCGCCGGCTGCCGGCGCTGCTGCGTCCGATTGCAAACGTCATCGCTAGCGCGCCGCGCACCGGCCGCAGCTGTCCCGACAAGGACAGTTCGCCGGCAAACTCATAGCGGTCGATCTCGTCAGCCGGAATCTGGTTCGACGCGGCCAGGATGCCGAGGGCGATCGGCAGGTCGAAGCGGCCGGACTCCTTCGGCAGGTCGGCCGGCGCCAGGTTGACCGTAATGCGTTTTGCCGGAATCTCGAAACCGACGTTCTGCAGCGCCGCCCGTACACGGTCCTTGGCTTCGCGCACCTCGGCGTCGGGCAGGCCGACGATCGTAAAACTGGGCAGCCCGTTCGCCAGATGCACCTCGACGCTGACGGGCAAGGCTTCCATGCCGGCGAGGGCGCGGCTTCTCAACACGGCGAGACTCATCGGTTTCCTTCATGGGGCTGGGCAAAGTCGCCACATCTTAAGAAGTATTGAGGAGGGACGTTTGCGAGCGAGCAGAGGTGCGCGTGTTGATGCGATACTCGGTACTACTGGGAAAGTTTGCGATACGCTTACCATCCCCAAAACGCGATTTCCGATCAAAAAGAGGACTCGATTGAGCTGCATTCTCCGCATCGCAGGGGTGATCTCCCACTACGCGTGCAGTGAGGACGATGTGTAGATGTTGAACCGGCAAGATGGGGGGGGGCCGACGCCTTATCAAACGCTCCAACCGCGCGTTGTGGCCCGGTTTCGCTTGCCCTCGTAGCGCGCACCCAGGCCCGTGTCGCGCCGGCTCAGGGGGCGGAAGGAAGCGTCACACGTCGCGCAAGCTCACGACGGGCATCGTCAGCACGCGCTTGTCCTTGAAGAACGCGATATCGAACAGGGCCGCCGCGCCGACGACCTCCTTGCCAAGCTGGCGCAGCAGGGATGCCGCCGCTTCGATGGTGCCGCCGGTGGCCAGCACGTCGTCGACGATCAGGACGCGCTGGCCCTTGATCCGCTCCGGCTGGATCTCGATGGTCGCGCTTCCGTACTCGCGCCTGTAATCGATGCTGATGGCCTTGCCGGGCAATTTGCCAGCCTTGCGCGCCATCGCGAAGCCGACCTTGCGCTCATAGGCAAGCGCGCCGGCGATCATGAATCCGCGCGCATCCATGGCAAGGAGGAAGTCGAAGTGCAATGCCTCGGTCTTCGCGTGCAGGGTGTCGATGGCGAGGCGCCAATGCTCAGGACTATCGAAAATGCAGCCGACGTCGATGAAATTGACGCCCGGCTCCGGGTAGTCCTGAAAAAATTCCAGCGGAACGCTGTCGAAATCGTTCATGAGAGTGCAGTCGTGGTGCCGGTGGGGCAAATGGCTCGTATTATCGCCGGTTTGCAGGAAGGCGGCGCCGCTGACGCTGACGCCATGGGGATCCAGCCAGCACGACCTTGTCCATTTTGTATCCAACATGTTTCCAAAGGCTTTTTGGTATTGACTTCCAGTAACTGAGACTTCATTGTTCAAATTCCAATGAGGGATGCGGGAAGCGGCGTTTGCGCGATCGGTGTATCGAGGGGCGCAGCTTTTTGCTTGATGGCGAAACGAAGGATGCTCATCCTCGTTTTTTCGCTCAATAAATAAAATCGGGATAAATACGTGAAAGTACTCGTTGCGTTGATGGTCAGTGCCGGCATCCTGTCGCCGGTTTTCGCCGCAGGTGCCACCGCGGCCGTGCCTGTCCAGGCCAGGTCCGCCGTTTCAAACAAGCCGCTCAAGGTCACGTCGGTCGAGGGCATCACCGAATACCGCCTGGCCAATGGCATGCGCGTGCTGCTGTTCCCGGATGCGTCCAAGCCGACGCTGACGACGAACATGGTCTACATGGTCGGTTCGCGCCACGAGAACTACGGCGAAACCGGCATGGCCCACCTGCTGGAGCACCTGCTGTTCAAGCCGACCGCCAACTTCGGCGTCAAGAAGGGCACCAGCAGCCCGGTCGAGGTACTCAAGGCCCTCGGCGCCGATTTCAACGGCACCACCTGGTACGACCGCACCAACTATTACGCCACCTTCCCGGCGAATGACGACAACCTGCGTACGATGCTGGCGCTGGAAGCCGACCGCATGGTGAACGCCCCGATCTCCCAGGACGACCTGTGGAACACCAAGACCAACAAGGGCGAGATGACGGTCGTGCGCAACGAGTTCGAGATTGGCGAGAGCAATCCGATCGGCGTCACCACCGACCGTCTGCAGGCCGTGGCCTACGACTGGCATAACTACGGCAAGTCGACGATCGGCGCGCGTTCGGACATCGAGCAGGTCAACATTCCCCGCCTGCGCGCCTTCTACAAGCAGTACTACCAGCCGGACAATGCCGTGCTGATCGTCGCCGGCCGCTTCGACGAAGCGAAAACCCTCGCGCAGATCAATGCCCTGTTCGGCAAGATCGCGAAACCGTCGCGCGTCATCCAGCCGACCTATACGGCAGAGCCGGTGCAGGACGGCGAACGTTCCGTCACCGTGCGCCGCGCCGGCGGTACCCAGTTCGTCGGCGCCGGCTACCACGTTGCGCCGAGCGGACACCCGGACGCCGCCGCGCTGCAGCTCCTGGCCCACGTGCTGACCAACGCGCCTTCCGGCCGCCTGCACAAGGCGCTGGTGGAAACCAGACTTGCGACCAGCCTCGACTACAGCGGCGTCAGCAATCTCGAGCCCGGCTACCGCATCTTCGGCGCGGTGGTGCCGACGGGGCAGCCGCTGGCACCAACCCAGGAAGCCCTGCTCAAGGTGCTGGAAGACCTGAAGTCCAATCCCGTGACCGAGGAAGAGGTGGCACGCGCACGCCAGGCGGTGGCGAAGAACATCGAACTGGCCCTGAACGACAGTGCCAGCCTGACCATCGCCCTGACCGAGTCGATGGCGGCGGGCGACTGGCGCCTGTTCTTCCTCAACCGCGACCAGGTCGAGAAGACCGACGTCAAGGCCGTGCAGGCGGCGGCCGAGAAGTACCTCAAGGCGTCGAACCGCACCCTGGGCGTGTTCATTCCCACCGATGCCCCGGATCGCGCCGCCGTGCCTGGCGTGACCGATGTCGCGGCCATGGTCAAGGACTACAAGGGCCGCGCCGTGGTGGCGCAGGGCGAAGCCTTCGACCCGAGCCCGGCCAACATCGAAGCACGTACTCAGCGCTTCCAGCTCGCCAACGGCTTGAAGGGCGCGCTGCTGCCGAAGAAGACCAAGGGCAGCGTGGTCACCGCGACCATCAAACTGCGCTTCGGTTCGGAAGAAGCGCTGCGCAACACGGCAACGGCCGGCAGCTTCGCCGCGGGCTTGCTGAGCTACGGCACCCAGGAGAAATCGCGCCAGCAGCTGAAGGACGCGTTCGACAAGCTCAAGGCCCGAATTCAGGTGTTCGGGAGTGCGGAAAATCTCAACGCGACGGTCACGACCACGCGCGAAAACCTGCCGGCCGTGATGGACCTGCTGGCCGAAATGCTGCAGAAGCCGGCCTTCGCGCCGGCCGGATTCGGCGAGTTCCAGCGTGCGAACGTCAACGCCACGGAGCAGGCCATTCCGGAACCGAATCCGCAAGCGAGCACCGCGCTCGGCCGCCTGCTCGACCCGACACCGGAAGGCCACGTCAAGCATGTGCGCACGCTGCAGGAAACCCTGGCCGCGCAGAAGGGCGTTACCGTGGAAGAGGTCAAGGCCTTCCACGCCGCCTTCTACGGCGCGGACAATGCTACCTTCGCCGCGGTAGGCGACTTCGATGCCGCGGCGCTGCAGGCGCAGGTCGAGCGCCTGTACGGTAACTGGCACGCGCAGCAGAAGTATGTGCGGGTGCCGTCGGCCATGAAAGCCGTGGCGGGCCAGAAGCTGACGCTGGCGACCCCGGACAAGGCCAGCAGCCTGCTGCTCGCCGTGGTGCCGGTACCCCTGAAGGACGATGCCAAGGCCTATCCCGCGCTGCTGATGGCGGACTACATGCTGGGCGGCGGCGCACTGCGTTCGCGCCTGGCCGACCGCATCCGCCAGAAGGAAGGGCTGTCGTATGGCGTCGGTTCGCAGCTGAACGTACCTCGCCGCGACCCGGCAGGCATGTGGATGGCCTATGCGATGAGCGCACCCCAGAACACGGCCAAGGTGGAAGCGGTGCTGCGCGAGGAACTGCAGCGCGCCGTGAGCGAAGGCTTTACCGAAGCCGAACTGCAGGAAGCGAAGAAGGGCTGGCTGCAGGGCGAGGAAGTATCGCGCACCTCCGATGAGGCGCTGGCCGGCGCCCTGTCCGAGTACCTGTCGCTGGACCGGACGATGCAGTTCGATGCGGCCGTCGAAGACCAGGTGCGCAAGCTGACGCTCGCGCAGGTGAACGAGGCAATGCGCCAGTTCATCAAGCCGGACGCCATCTCGATCGTGGCGGCGGGCGACTTCGCGAAGGCGGAGCCGCAGGCGGTGGGCGGCGCCAAGTAAGGGCGCCTGTTCCGATAAAAACGCCCGGTCAGGTACCGGGCGTTTTTCATGGCGGGAACGGTCTCCCGGGCTTGAAAGTACGCACCTGCGTGTCGGGTGTGCCGAGGTTGGTCACGCCTGAGCGGCGCTGCTACTTCGAAGAGCGTGCGGCACCGCCGGCGCCGGCTCGGCCAGCGGCGACAAAGGAAGGTTCGGCCAGTTCCAGCAGGTGGGCGCGCACCGCTTGCGGCCAGGCTGCCACCAGCGCACGAAACCGTTCGCCATCGCCTGCGAACAGCGCACGCGAAGCTTCCTCGAAACCGGGCGCGTCGCCCATCAGTTCGTGCATGAAGCGGTAGGCCGCGTCACGTGCTTCACGCCGGGCGTCGTCCCCGCTGGCGTCGCGCGACGCCAGTTCGACCAGCTTGCGCAAGGCCACCGAGGCGCCGCCCGGCTGCGAGGCCAGCCATTCCCAGTGCCGCGGCAGCAAGGTCACTTCCCGGGCGACGACGCCCAGCTTCGGCCGGCCGGCACTACGCGGCGCTGCGCGCGGGATGCGCTGCAGGACCTCTTCTTCCGTTCCGGTGAAATTGATCTCGACGGGGCGACTGGTGCGGCTGTCCAGCAGCGCGATCGACTGTTCGCTGCCACTGTCGATGGCCGCCTTGACGGCGCGCACGACCTCGATCAGGGGGCCTCTGGCCAATCGTTCGGTACCGAGAAAGGCAATGCAATCGGTGGGCAACATGGGTGACTCCTCATGCGGGGCAGCGCGCCGGCGGAACGCTTGTCCTAATATTACCCGGATAAAAACACGCCAACAATAAGGCTTGGGTAACATGTCAGGCGAGCGCCACACCCACCGGCGACCGGTCAGCGATCCAGCATGGCCGCCACCTTCTCGGTGACATCGATCGCGGGACGATGCCAGATGGTGCGCGTCAGCACCAGGTCGACGCCCAGCCGGGCGGGCAGGGTCTGCATGACCTCGTGGATGCGGCTGGCAAGTGCGGCGCGTTCGGTCGCCTTGCGTTCGGCAAAATCCTCGCCGATCTGCGCACGGGCGCGGCGCACTGCCCGCTCCAGTTCGCCCAGCTCGCGCGAACGCAGCAGCTGCTCGCGCTCGCTCAGCCCGGGCGCGTCGCGCGTGAGCTGCTCGGACCTGTCGCGCAACTGGCGCAGTTGCGCCGCCACTTGCTGGCGCCGCGGCGCGAACTCGGCCTCGATCCCGGCGGCGGCCGCACGGGCCTGGGGCGATTCGACCAGCAGGCGTTCGACGTTGACCACCACGGCCCGCACGTCACCGGCACGGCCGGGTTGCGCCGCGGCCGGCGCCGCGCCAAGATCCGCCAGACCGAGCACGCAGCACAGAACCGAGCAGGATGTTGGCGAGGGCTTTCGGAATCGTTTTCAAGATCGTCCTTTGCGATGAATGCAGTGCGGTGTGCTCAAGCCTGCGCATCGGCGTGCGCCGCCTGCGCCGTGCGCGCGGCAGGCATGCCTTGCCAGAGCAGGGCGGAAGCATCGTCGGCGCTTTTCAGCGCCTGCGCGCCGCCGGGGGCCGGCTGCTGCGCCTTCTCCTGTTCGAACCCGCGCAGTTCGCGCATCAAGGTGGCCACGCCCTCGATGCGGCAGCGACGTGCCAGCTGTTCGAGTGTCATCAGGCCGTACACGTCCACCAGCCGATAGAAGCCGTCGGTCATGCCGAGCACCGCGGAACCCGGCGGCAGCTCGCGCGTGACCTGGCGCGCCGCGAAGGCGCCCGGGGCGCGAGGCACAGCACGTTCGGCGCGTCGGCCTGGTGCTGGGATTCGCGGCGGGCACGCAGCATCGGCAACAGGCGCTCGCGCCGCAGCGCCGGGTCGACGATGCCTTGCGCGGTCAGCTCCGCCATCGCCGTGCGCAGCACGTCCTCGTGCGGATTCACATACGGGTCGAGGTCGATGACGCTGTCATCGGCGCCGATCGCCAGCGTCTTGCAGTCGCCCAGGCAGTAGAGCGAGAGGGCGAGATGGCCGGACCGGGGCTGCACGCGGATCCAGGTCAAGGCCGCGAGCGGGTAGGCGTACAGGGGAATGGCGCGTCCGCCGGCGGCGGCAAGGTAGTGCGCGCGCACCGCCGCCGGGGCCTCAGGCACGGCCTGCGCCTGCTCCAGGCCGCGCCCGATCGCCAGCGCCAGTTCGGCGGCGAAAGCGTGGGTGAACCAGGCGACGTCGCCCTGGACCGTATCGATATGGTTCGTGTCGGCGACCGAGGTGGCGCCGTCGAGCACGATCAGGTCGACACGACCGCTGCCTTCGATCACGGTGAGCAGGTCTTCGTTGATGCCGCCGTGTGGTGCAGTGGAGAGGAGTTCGGTGGTCATGCGTTCGTTCGAGGCTGCCGGATGAGCATGATGGTATCACCCCGCCGGCATCCTGGAACGGCGCTCAGCCGCATTCGCCCACATATTGGCAGTTGTCGCAGCGCGTGCAGCCTTCGGCCTTGCGCAGGGCGCGCGCGCCGCATTCGGGGCACTTCGCCGCCGAAGCCGAGACGACGGGCAGGCCTGTCGTTGCCACGCCTTCCGGCATGCCGTCCGATTCAGTCTCGCCACAGCGCGCCGCCAGCGCTCGCGCCAGCTGCGCGACCGGCACCCCGTTGCCCTGCGCATCGAGAAAACCGCGCTTGATCAGGATCCGCTGCAGCATGAAGCCGACCGCCGCCGCTTCCGAGTCGTGGTAGACCGGTACCCGGGTGCCATCCTCGCGGGTCAGGTGGCCACAGCGCACCGGGCCCTTTTCCCACACGACGTCGCGCATGTCGGCCAGGGCCTTGGCGATCGGCCCGCCGGCCCGCGCCAGCATCGACAACAAGCGCATCGAGGAGGTGATCCATTGCTGGCCCTCGGTGCGCTGGCCGGCCGGCATGAAGAATTCGAAGGGGCGCTCGATCGTCACCGGCACGCCGTCAACCATGCCCTCGACGCGGATGAAACTCACGGTGAGATAGAAAGTCTTGCGGCCTTCCTGGGTCGAGTACTCGACTTTCGAGGTGACCGACTCGAGTTCGCCCAGCGGCCGGCCCTCGAAGCGCTTGCGCAGCGGGTCGTTGTCCAGCGCCGCCGGGGTGTCGTGGCTGGCGACCTCGGGCTGCGGTGTCGCCGTCGGTAAGCCGCCAGCCGCGTTCTCCAGCACGCTGCCCAGCACCGCATTCGGGCGGTAGGTGGCCAGGCCCTTCAGCCCCGCGCGCCAGGCTTCCAGGTAGAGGTTGCGGAAGTCCTCGTAGGGGTAGTCGGCCGCCACGTTCACCGTTTTCGAGATCGCCGTGTCGACGAAGGGCTGCACCGCCTCGAGCATGCGCAGGTGGTCGCTTGCCCCCATCTGCAGGGCGGTAACGAATTGCGGCGGCAGTGCCTCGCCCACCTGCGCCCCAGGCTGGCGCTGCCGGTACAGGCGCCAGGCGTGGTCTTTCACCTCGTAGCTGCGCATGCTGTCGTCGGCCATGCGCTTCTTGCGCTGGTAGGTCCAGGAATAGGGTGGCTCGATGCCGTTCGAGGCGTTGTCGGCAAAGGCGAGCGAGATGGTGCCGGTGGGCGCGATCGACAGCAGGTGCGAATTGCGGATGCCGTGCGTGCGGATGGCCTCGCGCAGCGCCTCGGGCAGGCGCGCCACGAAACGGCCCTCGAGGTAGCGGTCCGCATCGAACAGGGGAAAGGCACCCTTCTCGCGCGCCAGTTCGACCGAGGCGGCATAGGCGGTGTCGCGCAGTTCCTCGGCGATGCGCGCGGCGAGCAGCCGGCCCTCCGGCGCATCGTAGCGCAGTCCCAGCATCACCGGGGCGCTGCCGAGACGAGGGAAACCGAGGCCGATGCGGCGCTTGGCGCGCGCCTCGTCCCTTTGCTGGGGCAGCGGCCACTCGGTGGCGTCGAGCACCAGGTCGAGCATGCGTACCGCCACGGTGACGACCTCGCGCATCCTGGCGAAATCGAAGCCGGCATCGGGCTCGAAAGGCTGCTGGACGAACCGCGTCAGGTTGATGGAGCCGAGGTCGCAGCAGCCGTAGGCGGGCAGCGGCTGCTCGCCGCAAGGGTTGGTGGCCGCCAGCCGCTCGCAGTACCACAGGTTGTTTTCACTGTTCATGCGGTCGAGGAAGAGCACCCCTGGCTCGGCATGGTCGTAGGTAGAGGCCATGATGCGGTCCCACAGCGCGCGTGCGCGGACGCTGCGGTAGACCCAGAGGCCATCGCCGCGCTGGAAGGCACCGGCGGCGACCAGTTCTTCTCCCGGCTCGGCGCGGTGCACCAGCGGAAAATCGGCGTCGGCCTCGAGCGCATGCATGAAAGCGTCGCTCACGCCCACCGAGATATTGAAGTTGGTGAGAGCGCCGTGGTCCTTGGCGGCAATGAAGCGTTCGATGTCGGGATGGTCGATGCGCAGCACGCCCATCTGGGCGCCGCGGCGGGCGCCGGCCGATTCCACCGTCTTGCAGGAGGCATCGAAGAGCTCCATGTACGACACCGGCCCCGAGGCGCGCGAGCGGGTGCCACGCACCAGGCTGCCATGGGGACGGATGGCGGAAAAATCGTAGCCGACGCCGCCGCCGCGGCGCATGGTCTCGGCTGCCTCGGACAGTGCCGTATAGATGCCGGGCAGGCCGTCGTCAACGCCCGTGACGGAGTCGCCGACCGGTTGCACGAAACAATTGATGAGGGTTGCCTTGATGGCGAGGCCGGCGGCGGAGTTGATGCGTCCGCCCGGAATGAAGCCGGCTTCCTGGGCAGCGTAAAACTGCTCGGCGAATCCGGCGCGGTGTTCAGCCGGCTCCAGTGCGGCGAGGGCGTCGGCGACGCGCCGGCGGACATCGGCGATCGTCGTTTCGCCGTCTTTCGCGTATTTCTCGCGCAGCACATGCATCGAGATTTCCTGCGTCGATACCTCCTGGGGAGGCAGGCGCGTGCCGGGCGTTTGGTCTTTCGCATTCATGGGTTCGCTCCTGCATGAATGCCGAAAGCACGCTTACACCTTCGGAGCGCGCTCCGTCAGCTGTGCTTCCAGCGCGGCCACGCGCAACTCCAGCGCTTCCAGCTTGGCGCGCGTCTTGGCCAGGACCTGGGCCTGGATATCGAATTCCTCGCGGGTCACCAGGTCGAGCTTGGAAAAGCCCTGGGTCATCATCGCCTTGACGTTGCGCTCGATGTCCTTGGCGGGCGAGCTTTCCATGGCCTGGTTGATCTTGCCCTGCAAGTCATTGAAGAAGTTGTTCATGTCCATCAGTCCTAGTCAATCAGCCCGCGCACCAGGGTGGTGCGCCGCGGCCAGGTTTGGTGCGTCGTGGCGGTGTGCCCGGCCAGCGCGCACGGTTTTATGGTGATTTTGTTGTGTCTATCAGCAGAAGTGGGGCGTCTTGGCGAGAAATCAAGCACATGGCTTTGCTGCCAAAGGCTGGCACGCATCCTGCTAAAGGAAGGAGAAAGCCGCGACGCTACAGCGACAGATTGTAAACCATCCGACCATCCGTTCCATTTCGAGGGGTATCGATCATGAAGAGCAAGGCAGCAGGGAAGGCGGCCGTGTTGGCGCTGGTAATGACGGGAGCGACGCTGGCCCGGGCCGAGGAAGCGGCGCCCGAGCACCAGCTCGGCTACAACGTCGCGCTCGCCAGCGAATACCGCTACCGCGGCCTCTCGCAGACGCGTTTCGACCCGGCCCTGCAAGGGGGCGCCGACTATACCCACACTCCCAGCGGCTTCTATGCCGGTACCTGGCTGTCCACCGTCAAATGGACGAAGGACCTGGGCGGCGACGGCAATGTGGAAGTGGACTTGTATGCCGGCAAGCGCGGGACGCTCAGTGGCATCCCTGGCGGCGCCGTCACCTATGACGTCGGCGCTTTGTACTACTGGTATCCGTCGAACGACCTGCACCCGAACGCGAACACCTTCGAGCTGTACGGGCAGGTGGGCGTGGGGCCGGCCTACCTGAAGTATTCGCATGCGACCACCAACCTGTTCGGCACGCCCGACAGCAAGCAGAGCGGCTACCTGGACCTGGGGGCGAACGTGCCGGTGGCCGAGGGACTGGTATTGAACCTGCACGCGGGCCGCCAGCGCGTGAAGAACAACGGCGCGCTCTCGTACACCGACTACAAGATCGGCCTGACGAAAGACGTCGGTTTCGCCAGCGTGGCGCTGGCCTGGGTCAAGGCCGACACCGAAAGCTATCTCAGCCCCCAGGGCCGCAACCTGGGCAAGTCGGCGGCCGTGCTGACCGTATCGAAAACTTTCTGAAAGAGGCAATGCGATGAAACTGATTACCGCCATTATCAAGCCCTTCAAGCTCGACGAAGTGCGCGAGGCGCTGTCGGACATGAACGTGCAGGGCATGACGGTGACCGAAGTGAAAGGCTTCGGGCGCCAGAAGGGACACACCGAGCTCTACCGCGGTGCCGAGTACGTGGTCGACTTCCTGCCGAAGATCAAGATCGAAGCCGCCATCGATGACGCGCTGGTCGACCAGGTCATCGACGCCATCCAGGGCGCCGCCCGCACCGGCAAGATCGGCGACGGCAAGATCTTCGTATCCGACCTGGGCCAGGTCATCCGTATCCGTACCGGCGAGACCGGCAACGACGCACTGTAAGGGGCTGACGATGAATCGACTGTTCACCAAATCCGCTGGCCTGCTGCTCGGCCTCGGCCTGGCGCTGCCCGCCATGGCCGCGCCCGCCATCAACAAGGGCGATACCGCCTGGATGTTCGTTGCCACCCTGCTCGTGATCATGATGTCGATCCCGGGCCTGGCGCTGTTCTACGGCGGCCTGGTGCGCGCGAAGAACATGCTGTCGGTGCTGCTGCAGGTCTTCATGATCTTCTCCATCATCATCGTGCTGTGGTGCCTGTACGGCTATTCGCTGGCCTTCACCGGTGGCAATGCCTTCATCGGTGGCTTCGACCGTGCCTTCCTGAACGGCATCTATGATCCGGCCGCAGGCGTGTTCAGCATGGCTGCCACCTTCAGCAAGGAGACGATGATCCCCGAGTTCATCTTCGTCGCCTTCCAGGGCACGTTCGCCGCGATCACCTGCGGCCTGATCGTCGGCGCTTTTGCCGAGCGTGCCCGCTTTGCCGCGGTGCTGCTGTTCGTGGTGCTGTGGTTCACCTTCGGCTATATCCCGGTGGCGCACATGGTCTGGTTCTGGGCCGGCCCGGATGCGATCAAGGATGCCGCCACCCTGGCTTCCGTCACGGCGGACGCAGGCTGGTTGTGGCAGAAGGGCGCGCTCGACTTCGCCGGCGGCACCGTTGTGCACATCAACGCGGCCGTTGCCGGCCTGGTCGGCGCATATGTGATCGGCAAGCGCGTCGGCTATGGCCGCGAATCGATGGCCCCGCACTCGATGACGATGACGATGATCGGCGCTTCGCTGCTGTGGGTGGGCTGGTTCGGTTTCAATGCCGGCTCGGCCCTGGAAGCGGGCGACATCGCTGCGCTGGCCTTCATCAACACCTTGCTGGCGACTGCCGCCGCAACCGTGGCCTGGACCCTGGGCGAGTGGATGACGAAAGGCAAGCCGTCGATGCTGGGCGCGGCGTCCGGCGCGGTGTCGGGCCTGGTGGCGATCACCCCGGCCTGCGGCTTCGTCGGCCCGATGGGCGCGCTCGTCATTGGCCTGATCGGCGGCATCGTCTGCCTGTGGGGCGTGAATGGGCTGAAACGCATGCTGCGCGTGGACGATTCGCTCGACGTGTTCGGCGTGCATGGTGTCGGCGGCATCGTCGGCGCGTTGCTGACCGGCGTGTTCGCCGCGCCGCAACTGGGCGGGCAGGGCATCTGGGACTATGTCACCAACAAGGCGTCGCTTGAGGTGTATTCGATCGGCCACCAGGTCTGGGTGCAGGCGCAGGCGGTGGGCGTGACGATCGTCTGGTCGGCTGTCATTGCCTTCCTTGCCTTCAAGATCGTCGACCTGACGATCGGGCTGCGCGTGCCGGAAGAGCAGGAACGCGAGGGCCTCGATATTACCAGCCACGGCGAATCGGCGTACCATGCCTGATACCGCAAGCTGATCGAGACAGAGGCGCCCTGCGGGGCGCCTTTTTGTTTTCAGCAACCTTAGGTGCGGTGCAGCATAAGCCTTTAAAATGGGAGTATTGCCCCAAGATAAATGCATTGATTGCCAAGAAGCCAATAAGGATAGCATTCCATGGTTCCGCACCTCGCCACGGCCCTGACCGGCCCGCTGCTCGATCTAGAAAAGAAAATCCTCGATGCCACCCCGGCCATCGAGCGCTGGTTCCGCCTCGAGTGGCAGGAACATACGCCGCCGTTCTATTGCTCGGTCGACTTGCGTAACGCCGGTTATAAACTGGCGCCGGTCGACACCAATCTGTTCCCGGGCGGCTTCAACAACCTGTCCACCGAAATGCTGCCGCTGACCGTGCAGGCGGCCATGGCGGCCATCGACAAGTACTGCCCGGACGCGCGCAACCTGCTCTTGATCCCGGAAACGCATACGCGCAATCCCCACTACCTGCAGAACGTGCAGCGGCTGATGCAGATCTTCCGCCAGACCGGCCTGCACGTGCGCCTCGGTTCGCTGTCGCCGGAGGTCACCCAGCCGACGCCGCTGGCGCTGCCAGACGGGAACATGCTGGTAGTGGAACCGCTGGTGCGTTCGCCCAACGGCCGCCGCCTGGGCCTGGCGGACTTCGACCCGTGCACGATCCTGCTCAACAACGACCTGTCGAGCGGCATTCCTTCGATCCTGGAAAACATCCACGAACAGTCGTTGCTGCCGCCGGTGCATGCCGGCTGGGCGGTGCGCCGCAAGAGCAACCACTTCAAGGCGTTCGACGAGGTCGCGAAGAAGTTCGGCAAACTGATCGACATCGATCCGTGGATGGTCAACCCGCTGCACGCGAAAGTCAGCGAAATCGACCTCGAGCACGACCAGGGCACGGAAGCGCTGGCCGATGCCGTATCGAGCCTGCTCTCGAAGATCAAGAAGAAGTACAAGGAATACGGCATGAAGGAGCAAAAGCCCTTCGTGATCGTGAAGCCCGACGCCGGCACCTACGGCATGGGCATCATGACGATCAAGGACGCCAGCGAAGTGCGCGACCTGACGCTCAAGCAGCGGGCCAAGATGTCGGTCATCAAGGACGGCCTGGCCGTGACCGACCTGATCGTGCAGGAAGGCGTGCCTACTTTTGAAAACATCGATGACGCGGTGGCCGAGCCCGTGGTCTACATGATCGACCGCTATGTCGTCGGCGGCTTCTACCGCGTGCACGCCGAGCGCGGCATCGACCAGAACCTGAACGCGCCCGGTTCGCAATACGTGCCGCTGGCATTTGCCCAGCAGCATGCGGTACCGGACCTGAAGGCCCAGCCGGGCACGGCCGCGCCGAACCGCTTCTACGTGTACGGCGTCGTGGCGCGCCTGGGTTTGCTGGCGGCTTCGCTGGAACTGGAACGCACCGATCCAAATCCGGAAGTGTATTGAACGCCGCGGCTAGGCAGCCAAAGACATCGACAGGGACCTGCGGGTCCCTTTTTCATTGGCGGCGTGCCTGGCGCCTGTGTATGCGGCGATAATGTTCGCTCAACAATATTGCGACTGTCATCAGGCTTTTACGAAAAGACACCATGCGCCGCTTCTCGTTCGCCTTGCTGATGCTTATCTTCGCTGCCGCAGCCCTGTCCTGGTTCGCCGGCAGCAGGCTGGTGGCACCGATTCGTCATCCGGTGCCGCTGCCGGCTGGCCTGGCGGCACGCAAGGTGGCGCTGGCACTGGAGGAGGGGCGCACCCTGGCCGGCTGGTTCCTGCCGGGTAAGGGAAAGGGCGCCATTCTCCTGCTGCACGGCATACGCGGCGACCGGCGCCAGATGCTGGGACGGGCGCGATTCCTGAACGCGGCGGGCTATGGGGTCTTGCTGGTCGACCTGCCCGGGCACGGCGAGAGTGCCGCGCCTGTCATCACCTTCGGCCTGCGCGAAGCCGATGGCGTACGCGCTGCGCTGGCTTACCTGGAGCGTGAAGCGCCGGCGCAGCCGCTCGGGGTCATCGGCGTCTCGCTCGGGGCCGCGTCCTTCATGCTGTGCCGCGACTGCTTGGCGGTCGATGCCGTCGTGCTGGAATCGATGTACCCGACGATTCACGAAGCGGTCGAGGATCGCCTGCGTATGCGCGTCGGGCCGCTGGCGGTGCCGCTGTCGACGCTGTTGCTGGCGCAGCTGCCCTTGCGGCTGGATATTCTGCCGGCCCAGCTGCGCCCCATCGATGCCATGGCCGGTTTGACGGCGCCCGTGCTGGTGGCGGCAGGCGACCAGGACCGCCATACGACGATCGCGGAAACCCGCCGCATCGTGGCAGCCGCGCCGGCGCCGCGGGAAAGCTGGGAAGTGCCGGGAGCGGCACACGTCGATCTGTACGGCTATGCCCGGCAGGAGTATGAGGCGCGCATCGGCGGCTTCCCGGCGCGCGGTTTGCACAGCGCCATGCGCGTGCGGGCGGATTGACAACAGCGGTAGGGGGGTGATGAAAGCCGCACCATCGGCTGGGTTCGGAAGAACCGGCGGTGGTGCGGCTGCCTGCGCACGCCCCGGGGGGCGGCGCAGTGGGAAAGGTCAGGCAGGAACGGCGGGAGTGACTGGCGCAGCGGCAGGGGCAACAGCAGGAATCGCAACGCCCAGGGTAGCTGCGGCGCGGATATTGTCGCCGTCGCTACCAGCGAGGACATAGCCACGTTCCATGAGCTTGCGGGTGTAGTACTTGTTGTACATGAAAGCCCACACCAGGCCGATGAAGAGGGCGCCAACGCCCATCGTCAGGAAGGCGATGATCAGCGAGACCACGAAGCCACCGATGAAGGTGATGAAGTCGCCGCGGAACAGGGCGGGGAAGAAGCCGAAGAACAGGGTGGTCCAGGAAAAGCCATAGAAGCCATCCTTGACGATGCCCGATTCCTTGTGACGCATGCTGATACGTGTTGCCAAGATTTTCTCCCGAGTTGAACTGAGTGCTTATAGTTTTGTCCGGTCCGTGGCGCCATGCCCTGCTGTAGAGCGCTGTACCGTTCGTAGGACCGATCCTACGAGTATCTCAGTTTTTCCGTGAGGAAATCTATCGTATTGTAACGAAACACAATATTCGCGGGTGTTCACACTGCCCGGACGACGGTGTCTGGACGCGAAGCCGGCCGTCCCATGCACGACATGCCCCAGCCTGCATGCGGCTCATCGTTCCTTTTGCACCATATAGACGAAGTGCGACCGCAGCGGCGGTGCCAGGCTGGCCAGCGCTTCGGTGAGCAGGGAACCGGCATGGCGGCCAAGGCGCGGCCGAGCGGCGGCGCCAGCAGCAGCGTCTGGTATTGTTCGCGGTGGCCGGGCCAGTAGGCGCGCAACTCCTCGCGCCTGACCTTGCGCACGTGCGGGTTGCGCGGGTTGTTGTAGCGGAAGTCGAAGACCGGGCACCAGCCGCCGGGTTTTAGTACGCGCCACATGTCGGACGCCAGGCGCTGGCGCAGTTCAGGGTCGAGTACCGAGGACAGCACCGTTTGCGCGCTGACGAGGTCGGCGCTGGCGGCGGGCAGCGCGCTCAAGGGCCCACATACCCACTTCACCTCGGGCGCGGTGCGCGGGCGTGCCAGGTCGAGCCGGTCTTGCTGGAGTTCCGTGCCGGTGAGATGGGCGGGGTAGCGCCCCAGTCGATCAGCTGGCGCAGGAAGCCGCCGGTGCCGCAGCCGACGTCGATCACGCGTACGCCGCCAAGGTCGGTACCGAGGGTAGTGGCGAGCATGTGCGACAGTACCCGGCTGCGCATGCCCTGCTGGCGCACGACGTCGGGCCGGTGCCAGGCATAGCGCGCCAGCGCCGCGCCACCATGCCAGCCACGGTAGACCTGGCCGATGCGTTCCTGTTCTGCCTGATGGTGAAGCTGAGGGTCGAGTTGAGCGTCCATGACCCCATCGTGGCCCAGCCAATCGCACTCCGGTTTGCGCCCGCTCAGCCCAACTCCCGATCCCGCGCAATTTGCTCATCAGCACTATATGCCTGAGGAAACTATGCGCCCCGGGGCCCGCGGCCGCGCGCCTTTGCGAATCACGATAAAATCGCATCCATTGCCATCAATGGACCCACCATGAAAATCGCCTTCCTCGCCGATCCGGTTTCCAGCTTCAAGATCTACAAGGACTCGACCTTCGCGATGATGCGCGAGGCCGCGCGCCGTGGTCACGAGGTTTATGCCTTCGAGCAGCGCGACATGGCGCTCGAGCAGGGTGTCGTGCGCGCCGAAGTCGCGCGCCTGCACCTGACCGGCGATCCGGTCGACTGGTACCGCGCCGACCCGGCTGTTGATGCGCGCCTGGCCGAGTTCGACGCCATCATCGAGCGCAAGGATCCGCCCTTCGACATGGAATATGTCTACGGCACTTATTTGCTGGAACTGGCGGAAAAACAGGGCGCGCGCGTGTTCAACAGGCCGTCGGCAATTCGCGACCACAACGAGAAGCTGGCGATCGGCCAGTTCAGCGAGTATACCTCGCCGACCCTGGTCACCTCCTCGGAAAAGCGCCTGCGCGCCTTCCATGCGGAACACGGCGACGTCATCTTCAAGCCGCTCGACGGCATGGGCGGCACCGGCATCTTCCGGGTAAAAGCCGACGCCATGAACCTGGGCGCGATCATCGAAACGCTCAGCGACAACGGTAAACGCACCATCATGGTGCAAAAATACATTCCCGAGATCGTCAAGGGCGACAAGCGCATCCTCGTCATCGGCGGCAAACCGGTGCCGTTCGCACTGGCGCGCATCCCGCAGGGGACCGAGGTGCGCGGCAACCTGGCGGCCGGCGGCATCGGCGTGGCCCAGCCGATCACCGAGCGCGACCGCGAGATCGCCGAGGCGCTGGGCCCCGTACTGGCCGAGCGCGGGCTGTTGCTGGTAGGATTAGACGTGATCGGCGATTTCCTGACCGAGGTGAATGTCACCAGTCCGACCTGCTTCCAGGAGATCACCGACCAAACCGGTTTCGACGTGGCCGCGATGTTCATCGACGCGGTCGAACAGCAGGCGACAAGAAAGTAAATCATGGTAGGCATCCTGCTCCTGACCCACGCACCGCTGGGCCAGGCATTCATCGCGGCGGTCGCGCACGTGTTTCGCGGACCGACCGAACGCTTCGAGGCCATCGACGTGGCGGCCGACCAGGACCTGGTCGACGTCAACTGCAAGGCCAGGGAAGCGATCGCACGGCTGGACGACGGCGACGGCGTCCTCGTCATTACCGATATCAAGGGCGGCACGCCCTCGAACTGCTGCAATTCGCTGGCCGATGCCGGGCACGTGGAGGTCATCGCCGGCATCAGCCTGCCGATGCTGCTGCGCGCAATCACCTATCGCCGCGACACGCTCGACGTGGTGGTGGAAATGGCGTTGGCCGGTGCCCAGAACGGCGCGGTGCGGGTCGATAACCGCATCCGGGTCGGCTCCTGATGTGGATGTGGACGGGCGCCTCGCGCAGGTAGCCCGTCTTTTGGTGTAGCGCCGTCCTGACGATGGAAAAGAAAACGAGAACATGATTCAGCAAGAACTTGAAATCATCAACAAGCTGGGCCTGCATGCGCGCGCATCGGCCAAATTCACCCAGCTCGCCGCCAGGTACAAGAGCGATGTCTGGCTCACCCGTAACGGGCGCCGCATCAACGCGAAATCGATCATGGGCGTGATGATGCTCGCCGCCGGCAAGGGCGCGAAGGTCACGCTCGAAGCCGACGGCGCCGACGAGCATGACGCGATCGTCGCGCTGGCCGCCCTCGTCAACGACAAGTTCGGCGAAGGCGAGTAATGCCCGAATCCGGATTCGCCCGCTCCCGGGGACCCTCGATGGCTTCGTTCACGCTGCACGGCATACCGGTGTCACGCGGGATCGCGATCGGCCGCGCGCACCTGCTCACGCCGGCCGCGCTCGACGTCAAGCACTATCTGGTTCCGGAAGAGCAGGTCGAAGCGGAAGTAAAACGCCTGCAGGACGCGATCGCCGAAGTGCACCGCAACCTGCAGGAGCTCTGGACCGATCTGCCCAAGGATGCCCCGACCGAACTGGGCGCCTTCATCGACGTCCACGCGCTGATCCTGTCCGACCCGATGATCTCGGAAGCGCCGCTCGACATCATCCGCTCGCGCCACTACAACGCCGAGTGGGCGCTGGTCACCCAGATCGACGAGCTCTCGAGCCAGTTCGACGAGATCGAGGACGAGTACCTGCGCGAGCGCAAGCACGACATCCAGCAGGTAGCCGAACGCGTGCTGAAAGTGTTGATGGGCACCGCGCTGTCGGTGCCGCCCGTGCTGGCCGGCGACGACGGCTACCAGCCGCAGATGATCGTCGTCGCCCACGACATCTCGCCGGCCGACATGCTGGCCTTCCGCGACCGCGGCGGCGATCCGCGCCCCTTCGTCGGCTTCGTCACCGACGTCGGCGGACAGAACTCGCACACGGCGATCGTCGCCCGTTCGCTCGACATCCCGGCGGCGGTCGGCATGAGCCAGGCCTCGCGCCTGATCGAGCAGGACGACTGGGTCATCGTCGACGGCGATGCCGGTGTCGTCATCTGCAGTCCGAGCCCGCTGGTGCTGGAGCAGTACCGCGCGCGCCAGGCGGCGCTGGGCAAGGCGCGCAAGCGTCTTCTCAAGCTGAAGAAAACGCCGGCCGTGACGAAAGACGGCACCGCGATCCGCCTGATGGCCAACATCGAGCTGCCCGACGATTGCCCGCATGCGCTCGACGCCGGCGCCGTCGGCATTGGCCTGTTCCGCTCCGAGTTCCTGTTCATGGCACGCGGCGCCGACGGCCTGAAAATTCCGAGCGAGGACGAGCAGTTCGAGCAGTACCGGCGCGCCGTGGTGGCCATGAAAGGCCGTCCGGTGACGATCCGCACGCTCGACGTCGGCGCCGACAAGCCGCTCGACCCGACCGAACACACGGCCCTCAATCCCGCGCTGGGCCTGCGCGCGATCCGCTATTGCCTGGCCGAGCCGCAGCTGTTCCTGACCCAGCTGCGCGCCATCCTGCGCGCTTCCTGCTTCGGCAAGGTGCGCATCCTGATCCCGATGCTGGCCCATGCCTACGAGATCGACCAGACCCTGAACATGATCGAGCAGGCCAAGTTCCAGCTGCGCGAACAGAACATCAAGTACGACCCGGCCATCGAGGTCGGCGCCATGATCGAGATCCCGGCCGCCGCGCTGGCGCTGCCGATGTTCGTGCGGCGCATGAATTTCCTCTCGATCGGCACGAATGACCTGATCCAGTACACGCTGGCGATCGACCGCGTCGATTACGAAGTGGCCCACCTGTACGACCCGCTGCACCCGGCCGTGCTGCAGCTGATCGGCATGACGATCGCCGCCGGCCAGAAGGCGGGCATCGACGTGGCGGTCTGCGGCGAAATGGCGGGCGACATCAAGCTGACGCGCTTATTGCTGGGAATGGGCCTGCGCGAATTCTCCATGCACCCGGCCCAGCTGCTGGCGGTGAAGCAGGAAATCCTGAACGCCGACCTCGGCCAGATCACGCCGCGAATGCGACGCATCATGCGCTCGATGGAGCCGGCCGAGATCATGGAAGCGGTCGAACAGCTCCAGCTCACGTAATACCCCAGCTTTACCTCAGTTTTACCCAAGCGGCCGTCAGTGCCGCGACACACACAGCAAAGAAAACCTCATGGGATCCATCGGAACCGTCACTCCGCAAGCGATGCATTTCGCCGAGCCGCTGCGCCTGCAAAGCGGCGCGCACATCGGCGACTACACGCTCATGTATGAAACCTACGGCACCCTCAACGCCGACAAGTCGAACGCGGTGCTGGTTTGCCACGCGCTCAACGCCTCGCACCACGTCGCCGGCACCTACGCGAACGAGCCGAAAAGCACGGGCTGGTGGGACAACATGGTCGGACCGGGCAAGCCGCTCGATACAAGCCGCTTCTTCGTCATCGGCGTCAACAACCTCGGTTCCTGTTTCGGCTCGACCGGCCCGATGCATACCAATCCCGCCACCGGCAAGCCCTATGGCGCCGCCTTTCCGCTGCTGACCGTGGAAGACTGGGTGGCGGCGCAGGCGCGCCTGGCCGACCGCCTCGGCATTGCGCAATTCGCCGCGGTGATGGGCGGTTCGCTCGGCGGCATGCAGGCCCTGTCGTGGAGCATCCTCTTCCCCGAGCGCCTGCGCCACTGCATCGTGATCGCCTCCACGCCGAAGCTCTCGGCCCAGAACATCGCTTTCAACGATGTCGCGCGCCAGGCCATCCTGACCGACCCGGACTACCGCGGCGGCGATTTCTACGAGCACGGCGTGGTGCCGAAGAACGGCCTGAAGGTGGCGCGCATGGTCGGCCACATCACGTATTTGTCGAACGACGACATGGCGGAAAAGTTCGGGCGCAAGCTGCGCAACGCGGCCGAGAGCCGGGACGCTGGCCGCTCCGACTACAAGTTCGACTTCGGCGTCGACTTCGAGATCGAGTCCTACCTGCGCTACCAGGGGGATAAATTCTCGGAATACTTCGACGCGAATACCTACCTCCTGATCACCAAGGCGCTGGACTATTTCGACCCCGCGCGCGAGCACGGTGGCGACCTCACCAAAGCCCTGGCGGCCACCCGTGCCCAGTTCCTGATCGCTTCCTTCACCACCGACTGGCGCTTCTCGCCCGAGCGCAGCCGCGAGATCGTCGAAGCCCTGATCTCGAATCGCCGCCGCGTCACCTATGCGGAAATCGACGCGCCGCACGGGCACGACGCTTTTCTCCTGGAAGACGCGCGCTACATGGGCGTGGTGCGGGCCTATTACGACCGCATCTGGGAAGAAGGCGAAGGAGCACAGGCATGAAATTCGAAGACTTGACCACCTTGCGCCCCGACCTGGCCTTCATCGCGCACTGGGTACGCGAAGGTTCGCACGTGCTCGACGTCGGCTGCGGCGACGGCGCCATGCTGCGCTACCTGGAAAAGGGCAAGGGCTGCAGCGGCTACGGCATCGAGATCGCCGACGACAAGGTACTGGAAAGCACGCGGCGCGGCATCGCCGTCATCCAGCACGACATGGAGCAGGGCCTGGACCTGTTCGGCGATAACTCCTTCGACACGGTGCTCTGCCTGTCCTCGCTGCAGATGATGCTGCACGTGGAGGCGCGCCTGCGCGACATCGTGCGCGTGGGCGCCGAGGCGATCGTCTCCTTCCCGAACTTCGCCTACTGGCCGCACCGCATGGCGCTGCTCAAGGGCCGCATGCCGGTCTCGCGCACGCTGCCTTACCAGTGGTACGACACGCCCAACGTGCGCTACGCAACGATCTACGACTTCAAGGAGCTGGCCGAGGAATGCGGGCTGGAGGTGCTGGAATACGTGGCGCTGGCCGAAGGCAAGCCGGTCAGCTTCCTGCCGAACCTGCGCGGGAGCCTGGCGGTGTTCAGGTTGAGGAAGAAGGCGCAGCGGGCTTGATCGTTGGCGGATCGTAGGGTGGGCACGGAGTGCCTCGCCGGCCGCGCCCACCCTGCGAGATACTTCCGCCCATATCGTGCGTACCCCATCCGCGCTTTTCTGCGACGATGTTGTTGACAAAAACAGCATACTGGTAACTATCATGAAAAAATTCAAACACTTAGCCGTTTGCATCGCGCTGCTGTCGACGCTCGGCGGCGCCCATGCCCAGAAGGGCGAACAGGTCGTCCAGGACGGCATCGCCGTCAAGCCGCTCTCGCGCGTGCGCGTGCTGGTGCCGGAAGAGCAGCTCAACGCCCAGGCTGCCCAGCAATACCAGGCGATGATGTCCGAAGCCCAGCAGAAGGGGGCCCTGGTGCCGGCCACCCATCCGGAAGTGCGGCGCCTGCGTGCGGTCGCCCAGCGCATCATCCCGTATGCACCGCGCTGGAACGCCTCGGCCAAGAACTGGAACTGGCAGGTGAACCTGTTCGACGTGCCGCAGGTGAATGCCTTCTGCATGCCGGGCGGCCGCATCGGCTTCTACACCGGCATCATCAACCAGCTGCGCCTGACCGACGACGAGATGGCCGCCGTGATGGGCCACGAGATCGCCCACGCGCTGCGCGAGCATGGCCGCGAGCGCGCGGCGAAATCCGGCATCACCTCGGTTGTCGCGCGCGGCGCCGGTGCCCTCGGTGCGGCCATCTTCGGGATCGACCCGAACATCACCAACGCGGTGACCGGCATGGTCGGGCAGGGCGTGGTCTTGAAATTCTCGCGCGACGAAGAGCGCGAAGCCGACCTGGTGGGCCTGGACATCGCCGCCCGCGCCGGCTTCGACCCGCGCGCGGGCGTGGCGCTGTGGCGCAAGATGGGCGCCCTGAACAAGTCGGCGCCGCCTGAATTCATGTCGACCCACCCGGGCGGCGAAACCCGCATCCGCGACATGGAAAAGCACATGAACGTGCTGCTGCCGCTGTATGCGCGCAGCAAGGGCACGAGCGTCAATCGCCTGCCGTCCTACCGCACCACGGCCCTCCAGCGCTGACCGATGGGACACCAGGCCGACGCCAATTCCCATGTTCCGCTGCCGGTGAAGAGCGGCGTCGCGCCCAGCTACCTGTGGCTGACCGAAACGCGCGCCGGCGGCATGCTGCGCTTTCTCAGCGAGCGCTTTCCCGACGTGGCGCCCGCGTCCTGGGCCGCGCGCCTGCAGCGCGGCGAAGTGGTCGATGCGGCAGGCAAGCCGCTGCAGGCGGACAGCCATGTGCGCCAGGGCATGCGCATCTGGTACTACCGCGAACTCGACGAAGCGGAAACGCCGATCCCGTTCAAGGAACGCATCCTGTTCCAGGACGCGCACCTGCTGGTCGTCGACAAGCCGCATTTTTTACCGATGATCCCGAGCGGACGTTTTCTCCACGAGACCCTGCTCGTGCGCCTGAAAGCCCAGCTCGAGCTGCCGCACCTGACGCCCATCCACCGGCTCGACCGCGAGACGGCGGGCGTGGTCATCTTCTCGCACAACCTCGATTCGCGCGGGAAGTACCAGTCGATGTTCCAGAAGCGGGTAGTGAAAAAAGTGTACGAGGCCCTGGCCGGGCCGATCGAGGGGAGGGAGTTCCCCTTCACCTACCGCAGCCGCATGCAGGACGCGGCGCAGTTTTTCGTCAGCGAAGAAGTGGTGGGCGAGCCGAATTCGGAAACGCTGATCGAGGTCATCGAGCGCCGCGGCGACGTGGTGCGCTACCGCCTGCACCCGCACACGGGGCGCAAGCACCAGCTGCGCCTGCATTTGTCGTCCCTGGGCGCGCCGATCCTGAACGACGCGTTTTACCCGGTGGCGCTGCCCTGCAAGGGCGACGATTTTTCGGCGCCGCTGCAGCTGCTGGCGCGCTCGATCAGTTTTGACGATCCCCTGACGGGGGAACCGCGCACGTTCAACAGCGAACGCACGCTCGATTGGCCGTGAATGGTGGGCACGGGGCGCCTCGCCGGCCGCGGCCACCCTACCAGTCGCTGTCGTGCCAGACCCGTAGGGTGGGCGCCCCGAGCCCACCATCCTCAGCGTCACAACCGGCCATGCATCAAGGGTGATAGTCGATGATCAGGGGCGCGTGATCCGAAAACCGCTCGTCCTTGTACACCGCCACCGCATGCGCCTTGGCCGCAATGCCGGGCGTCGCCACATGATAGTCGATCCGCCAGCCCACGTTCTTCGCCCACGATTGCCCGCGGTTGCTCCACCAGGTATAGTCCGCCGCATCCGGCGCCACGACACGGTGCACGTCCACCAGCCCCAACTCGTCGAACAGGCGCGTCATCCACGCGCGCTCTTCCGGCAGGAAGCCCGAGTTCTTCTGGTTGCTCTTCCAGTTCTTCAGGTCGATTTCCTTGTGGGCGATGTTCCAGTCGCCGCAAATGACGACTTCGCGGCCCTCGGCCTTCAATTCCTGCAGGTGCGGCAGGAAGACTTCCATGAAACGGAACTTGGCCAGCTGGCGCTCCGGCGAGGACGAGCCGGAGGGGCAGTAGACGGAAATGACGGTGAGGTTGCCGAAATCGCAGCGCGTGTAGCGGCCCTCGGCATCGAATTCCTGGCAGCCGAAGCCGATGCGCTTGTTGTCCGGGGCGACGCGGCTGTAGACGCCGGTGCCGGAATAACCCTTCTTTTCGGCATAGTGGAAATGGCCGTGGTAGCCGTGCGGACGCAGGAATTCCTCGGTCATGTCGGCTTCCTGGGCCTTCAGTTCCTGGACGCAGATGAAGTCGGCGTCGACGGACGCCAGCCAGTTGAAGAAACCTTTTTTGTGGGCCGAACGGATGCCGTTCAGGTTGGCGGAAATAATTCGTGGCATGGAAATGAGAAGAAGAGGGAACGGCGGCTGTGGGCACGGAATGGGTGCTGGATTAAAATACAGCCACTTTTTTAATCTGGGGTCACCGTGAACAATTTGCGCCAACAGTTTATCGCTTTTTCGGTCTCGACGGGAGTGCTCAAGTTCGGCGAGTTCACCACCAAGGCGGGCAGGCTCTCGCCGTATTTCTTCAACGCCGGCCTGTTCCACGACGGCGCGACCCTCGGCCAGCTGGCCCAGTTCTACGCCCAGACCCTGCTTGACTCGAACGTCGAGTTCGACATGCTGTTCGGCCCTGCCTACAAGGGCATCACGCTGGCCAGCGCCACCGCGGTCGCGCTGGCCGCCAAGGGCCGCAACACCTCCTACGCCTACAACCGCAAGGAAGCCAAGGACCACGGCGAAGGCGGCACCATCGTTGGCGCCACACTGCAGGGCAAGGTCGTGATCGTCGACGACGTGATCTCGGCTGGCACCTCGGTGCGCGAATCGGTGACCATGATCCGCGCCGCCGGTGCCGAGCCTGCCGCCGTGCTGATCGCGCTCGACCGCATGGAGCGTTCCGGCAAGGACGACGCGTTATCAAACGGGTCGGCGGTGCAGCAGGTGGCGGAGGAATTCGGCATACCCGTCATCTCGATCGCCAACCTGGAAGACCTGTTTACTTACCTGTCGGGCGAAGGGGCCGGGGCCGAACTGGGACAGCACAAGGACGCGGTGGCGGCGTATCGCAGCCGCTACGGCGTCTGAAGGTGAAGCGTCTGCAAGCGGGCCTCGCGTTGCTGTGCGCGGTCCTGGCCGGTGCGTCCCACGCGGCGGCGACGGACCTGCCGCGTGCCGATCCCTGTCCCGGCGCCACAGCCTGGGCCGCGGCCCACCCTGACGAATCGGACGAGGCCCAGGCTGCGCGCGACGCCACGCGCAAACTGGGCGACCCCGCGCTGCGTGCGGAACTGGACAAGCGCTTTGCCGTCGACCAGAAAGTGCGCAAGGCCTACCTTGCCGCCCGACTGGATCGCGACGCCCAGCGCATGGTCGTACTGGTCGACGACAACAACCTGGACTGGCTGAAGTATCTGGTGCGCACGAAAGGTTTTCCGACAGCTGCCCGGTGGGGGGAGACGGGCGTGGATGCTGCATGGACCCTGCTGCAGCACGCCGACAGCAGCCCGGATTTCCGGGCGGCGCTGCTGCCGACGCTGGGCGAGCGCGCCGCCGCCGGCGAGCTGCGCGCCGCCAGGCTGGCGCAATTTACCGACCGCGTGCTGGTCGCCTATGGCCGGCCGCAACGCTACGGCACCCAGTTCTCGCCCGAGGGCTGGCGCGCCCCGCATTTCGGCCTGGACGACGCAGCGAGCCTGCGCGCGGTCGAGGAAAACCGGCGTGTACTCGGTGTCATGCCACTGGCGGACTATGTGTGCATGATGAGCGAGGCCAGGAAGCGCTGACGGCGCTGGCGCCTCATGCGAGCACGCCTCGCCCGCATACAGGGCCACTGGTCGGCGAGCGTCTTCCTGAACGCCTGCCGTGCCGTATAGCGCGCGCAGGCCATCGTCTCGCTGTGCGTGGGCGCCATGGTGCTCGCGGGTACCGCCGAAGACCTGGCACTGCGCCGTTCCCTGCGCGTGGCGGCGCGGCAGCAGGCGCTGGTGCTGCTCGACGGGTAGGCAGCAGGGCCGGTCCAGGTGAACAGGGCAGCGCCGTCGTGCTAGGTCAATGGTGCAGGGCGATCCTGCGCAACTGGCACATCGGTAAACGTCTTGTTGACGATTTTCCACTGTCCTTCCTGCCGGACGAAGCTCAGGTAGTCGATGTAATGGAAATCGAACATCGGGCAATGAACTTTCGCAAAAGCGATCTCGCCTGTAATCTCGATGTGGAGCGGCTTCATCGCGAATGCCTGCCCGAGCGAGGCGGGCGATGCGCGTCCTGCGACCACGGCGAGATAATCGTCCAGCGGCCGGAAATAAGCTTGTCCGCGCACTTCGGCAAACAGCTGCGCACGGGGATCGAAGACCGAGCGCAGGAGCCCGATGTCTCCGTGGTACACGCCGCGGCAATAGGCGTCGATGGCTGCAAGGACTTCGTCGTGCTGGTGCATGGCATTCCTCCTTCTGCAAAAAGCGCGCCGCTCAGGCGCAGGTTCGATAGTCGTCGGCACTGCTGCGGCGCTGCTCAGGAGCGCCTGACAAAACCGTTATGGCCGCGTTGCGGCTCCTGGCCGTACAGATGTACTGTCTTCGTCGCCGCGCCTTGCTCTGACGATTTTGTCAGGTGCTCCAGGGCTCGGTGGTCTCAGCGGGCGGTGGATGCATGCCGGGCGCATGAAGGCCGAAAAAAAACCGGAGCGAGCTCCGGTTTTTCATGCGTGCAGCTCGCTTCAGCCCGCCAGCTTCTTCTTCAGCAGCTCCGTCACCTGCGCCGGATTGGCCTTGCCTTTCGAGGCCTTCATGGCCTGGCCGATCAGCGCGTTGATCGCCGCTTCCTTGCCGGCGCGGTACTGCTCGACCGATTTCGCGTTCGCCGCCAGCACCTCGTCGACGATCGCTTCCAGGGCGCCCGTGTCCGAAATCTGCTTCAGCCCTTTTTGCTCGATGACGGTGTCGGCCAGGTTGTCGTCGAGCGATTTGGCTTCCCACATCGCCGCGAACACTTCCTTGCCGGCCTTGTTCGAGATCGTGCCGTCGGCGATGCGCTGGATGAGCAGGGCCAGCTGCGACGCCTGCACCGGCGCTTCACTGACGTCGACGCCTTCGCGGTTCAGGGTCGACGAGACGTCGCCCATCATCCAGTTCGCCACTGCTTTCGCGTTCGCTTTGCCGGCTTTCTCCACCACGGCTTCGTAGTAGGTCGCCATCGCCTGGGAAGAGGTCAGGATCAGGCTATCGTATTCCGGCAGGCCGTACTCGCCGGTGAAGCGTGCACGCATGGCGCCCGGCAGTTCCGGCATCGACGCACGCACGCGCTCGATCCAGTCTTCCGAGATCGTCAAGGGCGGCAAGTCCGGGTCGGGGAAGTAGCGATAGTCCTGCGCGTCCTCTTTCGAGCGCATGGCGCGGGTTTCCTTCTTGTCCGGGTCCCACAGGCGCGTGGCCTGCTGGACCTTGCCGCCGTCCTCGATCAGTTCGATCTGGCGGCGCACTTCGTAGTGGATCGCCTCTTCCATGAAGCGGAAGGAGTTCAGGTTCTTGATCTCGCAGCGGGTGCCGAATTCCTTCTGGCCCATCGGCCGCACCGAAACGTTGACGTCGCAGCGGAAGGAGCCTTCCTGCATGTTGCCGTCGCAGACGCCCAGCCACATCACCAGGCCGTGCAGGGCTTTTGCGTAGGCGACCGCTTCGGCGGCGCTGCGCATCTCCGGCTCCGAGACGATTTCCAGCAGCGGCGTGCCGGCGCGGTTCAGGTCGATGCCGGTCATGCCTGCATAGTCCTCGTGCAGCGATTTGCCGGCGTCTTCCTCGAGGTGGGCGCGGGTCAGGTTGACGGTTTTCGTCTCGAGTTTCCCATCCTTCTCGTAGCCGAAGGTGATCGTGCCGCCCTGGACCACGGGGTCTTCGAACTGGCTGATCTGGTAGCCCTTGGGCAGGTCGGGATAAAAGTAGTTCTTGCGCGCGAAGACGGAATGCGGGGCGATTTTCGCACCGACCGCCAGGCCGAAGCGGATCGCGCGCTCGACGGCGCCCTTGTTCATCACGGGCAGCACGCCCGGCAGGGCCAGGTCCACGGGACTGGCCTGCGTGTTCGGCGCGGCGCCGAACTGGATCGCGCTGCCGCTGAAGATTTTCGAATTGGTCGTGAGCTGGACGTGGTTCTCAAGACCGATGACGACTTCCCATTGCATGGTGTTCTCTCTTTGTATTCTTTGTGCAGGCGTTGGTTGAACGCGTAGGCGGGAAACCCGCCTACCCTGCGACCTTAGATGCCTTCGGGGGCGCGCTGGTGCCAGTCGGTCGCTTGCTGGTACTGGTGCGCGATGTTCAGCAGCTTCGCTTCGGCAAAATAATTGCCGATGATCTGCAGGCCGACCGGGCGCTTGGCGTTCTTGTCGCCCTGGCCGAAACCGCAAGGGATCGACATGCCGGGCAGGCCGGCCAGGCTGGTCGACAGCGTGAAGATGTCGGCCAGGTAGTTTGCCACCGGGTCGTTGGCCTTCGCGCCCAGGTCCCAGGCGACGGTCGGGGCCACCGGGCCCATGATGACGTCGCACTTGTCCGCGAACGCGGCCTGGAAGTCGTCGGCGATCAGGCGGCGGATCTTTTGCGCCTGCACGTAGTAGGCGTCGTAGTAGCCATGGCACAGCACGTAGGTGCCGACCATGATGCGGCGCTGGACCTCGCGGCCGAAACCTTCGGCGCGGGTTTTCTTGTACATGTCCTGCAGATCCTTGTACTCGCTCGCCCGGTGGCCGTAGCGCACGCCGTCGAAACGCGACAGGTTCGACGAGGCTTCGGCCGGGGCGATGATGTAGTAGGTCGGGATCGACAGGGCCGTTTTCGGCAGCGAAATATCCACCAACTGAGCGCCCAGCGCCACGAATTGATCGAGCGCGGCGCGCACGGCGCTTTCCACGTCGGCCGCCAGGCCTTCGCCGAAGTACTCGCTCGGCACGCCGATGCGCAGGCCGGTGAGCGGCTGGTGCAGGTCGCGCGTGAAGTCTTCTTTGAGGTTGCCCTGTTCCACGGTCAGGCTGGTCGAATCGCGTTCGTCATGACCGATCATCTCATTGAGCAGCAGCGCGCAATCCTCGGCGGTCTGGGCGATCGGGCCGCCCTGGTCGAGCGAGGAGGCGAACGCGATCATGCCGAAGCGGGAGACGCGGCCATAGGTCGGCTTGATGCCGGTGACGCCGCAGAAGGCCGCCGGCTGGCGGATCGAACCGCCGGTATCGGTGGCGGTGGCGGCCGGGGCCAGGCGCGCGGCAATCGCGGCGGCGGAACCGCCCGAGGAACCGCCTGGTACGGCTTGCGTGTCCCGGGGTTCTTCACCGCACCGAAAGCCGAGTTCTCGTTCGCCGAGCCCATCGCGAATTCGTCGCAGTTCAGCTTGCCCAGCGTGACCATGCCGGCGGCGCCGAAGCGGTCGACGACGGTGGCATCGAAGGGGCTGACGTAGTTGGCCAGCATCTTCGAACCCGCAGTCGTGCGCCAGTCGCGCGTGACAAAGATATCCTTATGGGCAATCGGAATGCCGGTCAGCGGGCCGGCGCTGCCGGCGGCCAGGCGCGCGTCAGCGGCGGCAGCCTGGGCCAGCGACAGTTCCGGGTCGAGGTGCAGGAAGGCGTTGTGGCTGCTTTTCTCGATGCGGGCCAGGTAGTGACGGGTGAGTTCGGTGCTCGAGACCTGCTTCGCATGCAGTAGCGCCGACAGCTCTTTGATGGTTTTGTTGTGCATGGTGCGTTTTCTGTTCGTGGATGCAGGATTACTCGATGACCTTCGGTACCAGGTACAGGCCGTCCTGAGTCTTGGGCGCCGGCGCCTGGTAGGCTTCGCGGCGGTTTTCTTCCGTCACCACGTCTTCGCGCAGGCGCAGCGGCAGCGACAGGATCGCGGCCAGCGGATGCGACAAGGGCGCAACACCTGTTGTATCGACCGCCTGCATCTGTTCGGCCAGTGCAAAGATGCCATTGAGCTCACCCAGCGCGGTTTCGGCATGGGCGTCGTCCATATCGAGCTGGGCCAGGTTGGCGATGCGTTTTACGTCTGAAAGAGTCAGGGACATGGCAAAAGGCGCGGCCGGGGCCGCATTCAAAATGGGGTTGGGAGAATGACAGAATGGCAAGCGCAGACTGTTGAACAGCGTGCTACGGTCGATAAAACCTTGCTAATCCCGTCGATCTCGCTTCGAGAACTAGGGGGTAAAACCACCTGTTTTCAGCGTTTAATCGGCAAATTATAAGGTAGAATGGCGGGCTAATGCGTGGTCTGCGCCGAATGAGCGCGGCCCCTCAGTACGAACGAAGACCGCAGGGCGCAGGCAGGGCCGATGCGGCGAGGACTCTCCCGATTAATGTTAGGCGCATACAGCGCGCATCAGGACACACATGTTTGGTTCTTTACGCAGTTACTTCTCGAACGACCTGGCCATCGACCTGGGTACCGCCAATACGCTGATCTACGTGCGCGGCCAGGGCATCGTGCTGGACGAACCGTCGGTCGTGGCAATCCGCCAGCAGGGCGGCCCGAACGGCAAGAAGACGATCCAGGCGGTCGGCAAGAAAGCCAAGCAGATGCTGGGCAAGGTGCCGGGCAATATCGAGGCGATCCGCCCGATGAAGGACGGCGTCATCGCCGACTTCACCGTCACCGAGGAGATGCTCAAGCAGTTCATCCGCATGGTGCACGATTCCAAATTCTTCCGTCCGTCGCCACGCATCATCATCTGCGTGCCTTGCGGTTCGACCCAGGTCGAGCGCCGCGCGATCCGCGAATCGGCCCTCGGCGCCGGTGCCTCGCAGGTCTACCTGATCGAGGAACCGATGGCCGCCGCGATCGGTGCCGGCCTGCCGGTCTCGGACGCGACCGGTTCGATGGTGGTCGACATCGGCGGCGGCACCACCGAAGTGGGCATCATCTCGCTGGGCGGCATGGTCTATAAAGGTTCGGTGCGCGTGGGCGGCGACAAGTTCGACGAAGCCATCGTCAACTACATCCGCCGCAACTACGGCATGCTGATCGGCGAACAGACCGCGGAAGCGATCAAGAAGGCCATCGGTTCGGCCTTCCCGGGTTCGGAAGTGAAGGAAATGGAAGTCAAGGGCCGCAACCTGTCCGAAGGCATCCCGCGCGCGTTCACGATCTCGAGCAACGAGATCCTGGAAGCGCTGACCGACCCGCTCAACAACATCGTCTCGGCCGTGAAGAATGCGCTCGAACAGACCCCGCCGGAACTGGGCGCCGACATCGCCGAGAAGGGCATGATGCTGACCGGCGGCGGCGCGCTGCTGCGCGACCTCGACCGTCTGCTGATGGAAGAGACCGGCCTGCCGGTGCTGGTGGCCGAAGACCCGCTGACCTGCGTGGTGCGCGGTTCGGGCATGGCGCTGGAACACAACGACAAGCTGGGCTCGATCTTCTCCTACGAGTAAGCACGACAGCCTCGCAAGCTACAGCGTGGGCAGGTGGACGGTGTCGAACCGTGCACCTGCCCATGTGCCCATCTAACGGGCCGTCCGTCATAATCGAAAGTCATGGAATACAGTCCTCCGCCGCTATTCAAACAGGGCGCCCCCGCGCGGGTGAAGGTGACGGTGTTCGCGTTCGTGTCGCTCGCGCTGCTGCTGATCGATGCCCGCATGCACCTGCTCGGCACGGTACGCCAGGTCGCCGCCACCGTGCTCTACCCGCTGCAGATGGCCGCGCTGATGCCGCGCGATGCCATGTTCAGCATGGGCGATTACTTTTCCTCGATTTCCAGCCTGCAGAAGGAAGTGCGCGAGCTGAAGAACCAGCAGGTCGCGCAGGCGCAGTCCATGCAGCTGGCCCAGCTCCAGATGGCGGAAAACGCCCACCTGCGGCGCCTGCTCGAGGCGCGCGAGCACCTGCCGGTGCAGTCGATCATGGGCGAGATCCTGTACGACGCGCGCGACCCGTCCACCCGCCGCATCGTGCTCGACCGCGGCACGCGCAACGGCGTGCAGCTCGGGCTGCCGGTGATCGACAATGCCGGCGTCATCGGCCAGGTCACCCGCGTATTCCCGTTCACCTCCGAAGTCACGCTGCTCACCGACCGCGACCAGGCCATTCCGGTGCAGGTGCTGCGCTCGGGCCTGCGCAGCATCGCCTATGGCCGCGGACGTTCCGGCCTGCTCGACCTGCGCTTCGTCGCGCCCGACGCCGATATCCGGTGGGCGACGTGATCGTCACCTCGGGCCTGGACGGCATGTATCCGGCCGGCCTGGCCGTGGCCAAGGTCGTGCAGGTCGAGAAAGTGGCGGCCGGTGCCTTCGGGCGCGTGACCTGCCAGCCGCTGGGCGGCGTCGACCGCAACCGCCAGCTCCTGATCGTGATGTCGCAGGCGGCACGCGCGGCGCGTCCGCAGGACCTGCCTGTGCCGCCGGCGCATGGCGCGGCGCGCCGCAACCTGCCGAAGATGGAGCCGGTACCGACACCACCGCTGGCGCCGGCGCCGCTGCCGGCGCAGGGTGCGCCGACGCAACCGGCGGCCGGCGTGCCCGCGGCGGTGCCCGCTGCCGCGCCAGCCACGGCGCCGACGACGGCACCGGCAGGTGCTGCGCCAGCGACGGCAATCGCCACGCCGGGCGCGAACACGGCGCCACGCACCGCCGCGCCGCGTGATGCGGCCCGCTTGAACGCCGCCCCCCCGCCGCGGCCACCACCCAGCCGGTCCAGCCGGCGCTGCGCAAGGAAGGCGCTCCATGACCGGTAACCGTCCCCATTACATCCTGCTGCCGGTCAGCCCGCTGTTCATCGCGTTCAGCCTGACCTGCGCTTTCATGCTCAACCTGCTGCCCTGGGGCCGCTGGATCGGCGCGCCCGATTTCGTCGCGCTGGCGCTGATCTTCTGGGGCATCCACCAGCCGCGCAAGGTCGGCATCGGCGTCGCCTTCTGCATGGGCCTGCTGATGGACGTGCACGATGCGGCGCTGCTGGGCGAAAACGCGCTGGCCTATACGCTGCTGTCCTATGTCGCCATCATGATCCACCGCCGCGTGCTGTGGTTCCCGGTGCTGACCCAGGCCATGCACGTGTTCCCGCTGCTGCTGCTGGCCCAGGCGATCCAGGCGCTGGTGCATTTCTTCGCCACCGGCCGCTTCGCCGGCTGGCTGCACTTCGTCGAGAGTGCCGTCGCCGTTGCCCTCTGGCCGCTCATCACCTGGCTGCTGCTGGCACCGCAGCGCCGCGCCGTCGACCGCGACCATACGCGCCCCATCTGACCGTCGCAGTACATGATTGACGCAGTAAATGACTGAAATAAAAGACAGCGACCGCGAGATCCACCTGTTCCGCCTGCGCCTGACCGCGCTGGCGGTGCTGGTGTTCGTCTGCTTCGGCTGCCTGGTCGCACGATTTGTCTGGCTGCAGGTGATCCAGCACGACCAGTATGCCTCCCAGGCAGAGGACAACCGGATTGCCCTGGTGCCGATCGTGCCCAATCGCGGCCTGATCGTGGACCGCAACGGCGTCGTCCTGGCGCGCAACTACTCGGCCTACACGCTCGAGATCACGCCCTCGAAACTGCAGGCGAGCATGGACTCGGTGATCGACGAGCTGGCCAAGCTGGTCGCGATCGAAGCGAAGGACCGCAAGCGCTTCAAGCGCCTGCTGGAAGAATCGCGCAGCTTCGCCAGCGTGCCGCTGCGCACCCGCCTGACCGACGACGAAGTGGCGCGCTTCACCGCGCAGCGCTTCCGCTTCCCCGGCGTGGAGGTGCAGGCGCGCCTGTTCCGCCAGTACCCGCTGGGCGAGGTCGCCTCGCACGTGATCGGCTACATCGGCCGCATCAACCAGAAAGAGGCGGCCGCGCTCGAGGAGAGCGAAGACGCGGCCAACTACAACGGCACCGACTACATCGGCAAGGAAGGCCTCGAGAAGAAATACGAGAGCTACCTGCACGGCACTACCGGTTACGAGGAAGTCGAGCGCACCGCGGGCGGGCGGGCGATCCGGACGCTGTCGCGCCGTCCGCCGGTCCCGGGCAGCAACCTGATCCTGTCGATCGACATCGAGCTGCAAAAAGTGGTCGAGGAAGCCTTCGGCGACCAGCGCGGCGCGTTTGTCGCGATCGATCCGGCCACCGGCGACGTGCTGGCTTACGTGTCGCGGCCCGGTTTCGACCCGAACCTGTTCGTCGACGGCATCGACAGCCAGAGCTGGAACGAACTCAATACCTCGCTCGACAAGCCGCTGATGAACCGCCCGCTGTCGGGCACCTATCCGCCCGGCTCGACCTTCAAGCCCTTCATGTCGCTGGCCGCGCTGGAGTACGGCCTGCGCCGCCCGTCGGACGCGATCCGCGACCCCGGCTTTTTCGTCCTCGGCGGCCACCGCTTCAACGACGACAAGCCGGGCGGCCACGGCTACGTCGACATGTACCGCTCGATCGCCGAGTCCTGCGACACCTTCTATTACCAGCTCGGCAATGAGATGGGCATCGACCGGATTTCCAACTTCATGCGACCGTTCGGCTTTGGCGTGCCGACCGGGATCGACCTCGAACACGAGAAGATCGGCGTGCTGCCATCGAAAGAGTGGAAGGCCAATCGCTTCAAGCGCAACCGTGCGGCCCAGAAGTGGGTTGGCGGCGACACCATTTCGGTCTCGATCGGGCAGGGCTTCAACAACTACACCATCATCCAGCTGGCGCATGCGGTGGCCAACCTGGCCAATAACGGCGTGGTGATGCGGCCGCACCTGGTCAAGCTGATCGAGGACGGCGCCACGCGCCAGCGCACGCTGACGGTGCCGAAGGAAAGCCGGCGCATCGCGCTGAAACAGGAAAACATCGATTTCATCAAGCGTGCGATGGTGGGCGTGACCCAGGAAAACTATGGCACCGGCCACCGCGCCTTTGCCAACGCCGGCTATATCTCGGCGGGCAAGACCGGTACCGCCCAGGTGATCGGCCTGAAGGGCGGCAAGTACAACGCCCACGCGATTGACGAGCGCCACCGCGACAACGCGCTGTACACGGCGTTCGCGCCGGCCGACAAGCCGACCATCGCCATCGCGCTGGTAGTCGAGAACGCGGGCTTCGGTGCCGCCTCGGCCGCGCCGATCGCGCGCAAGGCGCTCGACTACTACCTGCTCGGCAAGCGCCCGCCGCCGCCGAAGCCGGCCGAGGAGGGGGCGCCTGGCGCCAAGCCGGGCACGGTGCAAGCCGGGGCGAAGCCGGCGCCCGCTACGGCGCCCGGTACGGCGCCTGCGCTGGTGCCGACGGCCGCTTCCGCTACGCCACGCGGCACGCCTGTCACGACCGCGGCCGCCCCACAGCCGGCGCCGGCACGGAAGGCGCCGGCCCCCGCCACGCTGCCGGCCGCCGTTCCCGCCCGCCGCCGCCGCGCGCCGCAGTACCCGACAAGGAGTAAGCAGATGGCCTATTACCCGGAACGGCGCTCCCTCAGCCGCCGGCTCAAGCCCTATTTCACGGTGTTCGACTGGCCGCTGGCGATCGTGCTGTTCATGCTGCTCACGACCAGCATGATCACGATGTCCTCGGCCGGCCTCGAGTTCCCGGGCCGCGTCGAATCGCAGATGCGCAATTTCGTGCTCGCCTTCGTCGTCATGTGGCTGGCCGCCCTGGTGCCGCCGCAAACGCTGATGCGCCTGGCCGTGCCGATCTATACCTTCGGGGTGACGCTGCTGGTGGCGGTCGCCGTGTTCGGCATCATCAAGAAGGGTGCGCGCCGCTGGCTGCACGTGGGTGTCGACATCCAGCCTTCCGAAATCATGAAGATCGCCACGCCCCTGATGCTGGCCTGGTATTTCCAGCAACGCGCCCGGGTCGGCAACTGGAAGTCGTTCGCGGTCGCGGCGGTGCTGCTGGCGATTCCGTTCGGGCTGATCGCCAAGCAGCCCGATCTCGGCACCGCGCTGCTGGTCGGCGCTTCCGGCTTCTACGTGATCTTCCTGGCCGGCCTGTCGTGGAAAGTGCTGATCGCCCTTGCCGTGGGCGCCGCGGCCAGCATGCCGATTGCCTGGTCGATGCTGCACGACTACCAGCGCGAACGCGTCATGACCCTGATCGACCCGACTTCCGATCCGCTGGGCAAGGGCTTCCACATCATCCAGTCGACCATCGCGATCGGTTCGGGCGGTATCACCGGCAAGGGCTATGCCCAGGGCACCCAGGGCCAGCTCGAATTCGTTCCCGAACAAACCACGGACTTCCTGTTCTCGGTGTATTCCGAAGAATTTGGGCTGGTCGGCAACCTATTTCTTTTGGTAATCTATCTCTTGCTGATCGGCCGCGGCATGATGATCGCCGCGAATGCCCCGAATCTGTTCTCGCGGCTGCTGGCCGGCGCGATCACGATGATCTTCTTTACCTATGCGTTCGTCAACATGGGCATGGTGAGCGGGATCCTGCCGGTGGTCGGCGTTCCGCTGCCGTTCATGAGCTATGGCGGCACCGCGTTCATCACGCTGGGCCTGGGCGCTGGCATATTGATGAGTATTCAACGGCACCGGAAACTGGTGCAAACGTGATGGAGGAGGCGCGATGACCGCTTCGAGACATCTCCCAGCGGTCATTGTCCTCGCGGCCTTGTTGGCCGGATGCGGCACCACTGGCAGCCAGAAGGGCACGGCACAGAAAGCCGGCGCCGGCCGGGGTGCGGCGAAGCTGCCGGCGGCCGGTTCCGGCCGCGGCGGCTATTACCGGGACGACGGCCCGGGCCGCAACATCCCGCCGGGGCTGGAACTGGTGCCCGACGCCGTCGTCAAGGCCGAACCCTATGCCAAATGGGCGAACCGGCCCTACGAAGTATTCGGCCAGACCTATACCCCCATCCTCAACGAGGAAGCCTTTGTCCAGCGCGGCGTGGCCAGTTGGTACGGCGTCAAGTTCCATGGCCAGCGCACCTCCTCGGGCGAACCCTACGACATGTACGCGATGACGGCGGCGCACCCGACGCTGCCGATCCCTTCGTATGTGCGCGTCACCAATGTGGCCACCGGCAAGTCTGTGGTGGTGCGCGTCAACGACCGCGGGCCCTTCCATGCCAGCCGCGTCATCGACGTTTCGTACACGGCGGCGCTGAAACTGGGCCTGCTGGGCAGGGGCAGCCATGAAGTCACGGTCGAACGCCTGTTCGCCGGCGATGTTCCGCGCTTCGCCGGCGCCGGCAGGCCCGCGCCTGCAAAAGCGCAACCTGCGCCGCCGGAAATCGCCGCGCTGATGCTGGAAGACCGCGTGCAGTCCGACAGCGCCGCCGTCGCGCAAGCCTTGCCGGTGCCGCTCAAGCCGGCAACCGACAGCGCCGCGACCGAAGAGGGCGCGCCCAGTGGCGGCTTCTACCTGCAGCTCGGCGCCTACAGCCGCGCCGACACGGCCCGGGACAAAGCCAGGCAAATGAGCCGCCAGCTGGCCGATGCCGGCGTTCCCATCGCCGGCCTGGAGGTGGCGCCGGCCGGCAGCGTGCACCGCCTGTACGGCGGACCTTTCGGCTCGCGCGAGCAGGCACAGGAAGCGGCGCGGGCGCTGCCGTCGGAATGGGGTTTGAAGCCGATTGTGGTGAAGCGCTAGGCTGCTTGGCATGCAAATGGCCTTGCTGGCGATGACCGGGCGCGGCCCGTGCAAGCGCGTGGAGTCAGGACTCCACCCTGCGAAACAGCAGTACACGCAGGGTGGAGTCCCGACTCCACGCGGGCCGAATTGTGATCAGCCTGGACGTCAAACCCGACAGGCACGCCCCGATCGTCCGGATCGCGGCTGCCAACGCTAGCAGGTACTCACTTGCAGATATGCAGCACCGCAGCCGGCATGTTGCGGCCGGCTTCGACGATGCTCGCACGGATGCCGGTATCGATACCGCGGAAGCGGTAGGCGAAGCGCTGGGTTTGCGGCCCGCGCGGGAGGATGCGCACGCCCTGGACGCCTTTTTTCGCCAGGTTCGCCACTTCCGCATGTGCGGCCGCGTCCGATTTGAAGACGCCCAGCGAGATCGCCCATTTCATCGGCGAATCGCCCTGGACCACGAAGAAGCTCGTCACGCCCTGCTCCTGCAGCTGGGCGACGCGGCGGTCGGCGGCTTCCTTGCTGCCCTGGGATGGCAGGTAGACCATGTAGCTCGTCACTTCCTGGAAGGGCACCGTCAGGCGGGTCTGGCGCGTGCCGAGGTCCAGCGGCGCCAGGCGCGTCTCGAAGCGGCGCGCGTCGCCGGCGGCAAAGGCGTCGGTCTCGACGCAGGCGACCGGCGTGCCGGAAGGCGCCGCCGGGGCGGCAGCCAGGGGGCGCATCCGGCGCCTGTTCCGGCTCCTCGTCCTTGTCATCGGGGACGGGCGGTTCCGCGGTGTCGGCCGCAGCCTGCGCCTGGGCGCCGCTCAGCAGCACCAGGCGGTTGGCGGCCAGCTGGTTGCGCAGGCGCGCCGGCTCGCGCACTTCGGCGTCCACACTGCCGAGCAGCCCGCGGCCCAGTGCGAACAGCACCACGTTGGCGCACAGCAAAGCCCAGAAAACGAATCTCAACAAAACCTATCCTCCGTATGCGGACTCGGACCGCACCACCGCGTGCAGGCCCACCAGCACGATATTATCGACCATCCTGTGCTCCACCTTGAGGGCGGGAGCGATATACGGGGCCGCGCCCCCCGACAGCACGCAGGATGCCGCGTCCTGGCCGCCGTGTGCCGCCAGCGCGCGCTCGATCGCCCCGACCTGGGCCGACAGGCAGCCCGAGACGATGGCGTCGTTCGTATTGTCGGCGAACAGCGGTGGCGGCGTCGCACCGGGGGGGTCGCCTGCGGCAGCTGGGCGGTATTCCTCGCCAGCGCGCCGGCCATCAATGCCAGTCCCGGCAGGATCATGCCGCCGATGAAGCGGCCCTCGGCGCTGACCGCGTCGACCGTGGTCGCGGTGCCGCAGGTAGCCACCACCAGCGGCCGGCCAGGGGACCAGCGCGCGCGCGCGCCGATGGCCGCGGCGAAACGGTCGCAGCCGAGGCGCTCCGGTTCGCGGTAGCCGTTTTCCACTCCGGCGCGGCGTGCGTTCGATGCGAACCACTCGGTGTCGACCGTGCCGAGCAGCTGCGCCAGGCGTGCGCGCAGCGCGGCGCCGGCCACGTTCGACACCAGCGCACGCGTGGTGCCGCGCGCCTGCCAGCTGCTTGCCACCGCGTCCAGGTCGGCATGCAGGGGCCGCGCCCTGTTCGATCCAGTCGCCAAAGGGGGGCGCGCCGGGTGCGGCCAGTGCCCATTTCACCCGGGTATTGCCGGCGTCGATCAGCAGCAGCATCAGGCGCCCTTCACGCGCAGCGACACGTCGCCCGCCAGCACGGCGCTGCGCCCCGCCGCGCTGTCGAGCAGCAGGCGCCCGGCCTCGTCGACCCCGGCAGCTATACCCTCCTGCATCACGGCGCCGCCATCGAGGATGGTCACCAGCTCGCCCTGCCGGGCATGGCGCAGGTTCCAGCGCGCGCAAAGGCGGCGAAACCGGCCGCCTCGAACTCGCGCAGGTTCGAGGCCAGGCCGTCGAGCAGGGCGGCGAGCAGCGTGGAGCGGTCCATTTGCGCCAGCCAGGGCAGCGAGGCAGTCGGGCGGCCGATGCGCGCTTCCAGCTCGTCCGGCATCAGGAGGTTCAGGCCGATACCGATCACGGCCCGGTACCGCCCCGGGGTGCGGCTTGCGTCTCGATCAGGATGCCGGCCAGCTTGTCGCCGTCGCGCAGCACGTCGTTCGGCCACTTCAGCTGCACCTGCACGCCAAGGCGTTCGAGCGTTTCGGCCAGCGCCACGCCGACTGCCAGCGGCAGGCCGGCCAGGCGCGGCAAGCCGCCCGCACAATGCCAGGCCAGCGAGAAGGTGAGCGAGCCTTCGTTTGAAGACAACCAGCTGCGCCCGGCCCGGCCACGGCCGGCGGTCTGGTGGCGTGCCACCAGCAGCAGCGGTCCGCTCAAGCTTGCCGCGCGGGCCAGCAGGTCGGCATTGGTGGAGCCGGTTTCCTCGACCACCTCGACCGCGACGCCTGAAACCGATCGGGCCGCGATGTCGGCTGCGTTCATGCGGCCCCCCCTTGCGGCGCTTGGTCGGCGCGCGCGAGAACAGCGCATCGAAGACGCGGTTCGGCAGGGCGCGCAGCAAGGCGGCGACGGCGCCCATCTGCCACGGCAGGACGCGGTAGCTGTCGCCGCGCGCGATGGCACGGACTGCTGCGGCCGCGAAGCGCTCGGCCGGCATCAGGAAAGGCATGGGGAAGGGGTTGTTGCTGGTCATGGGGGTCGCGATATAGCCGGGCGCGATGGTGACGACGCGGATGCCCGAGCGTTTCAGCTCGAGGCGCAGCGACTCGCAATAGGCATGTACCGCCGCTTTCGACGCACAGTAGGCGCCCGCGCCGCGCATGCCGCGTACCCCGGCGACGCTGCCGATCGCCACCAGCCGACGCCGGCCCCCTGCTCGCGCATGGCCGGGATAAAGGGGGCGAAGGTGGCGACCGTGGCGGTGACGTTGGTGGCGAACACCGCCTCGAAGACCGGCAAGTCCTCGGGACGTTCAGTCAGCGTGCCATGCGAAATGCCGGCGCAGGCGATGACGATGTCGGCGCCGTTCATCTCCGCCAGGAAGTCGGCACCGGCGGCCGCCAGCGCCGCATGGTCGCAGACATCGACCGCATAGGTGCGGTGGCGTTCCGGATGGGGGAGGGTGGCGACCAGCGCAGCGAGGGCATCGCCGCGCCGGGCCAGCAGGCCGAGCGTGGCGCCGCGCGCCGCGTACTCGCGCGCCAGCGCCGCGCCGATGCCGCTGGAGGCGCCGGTGATGAAGACGCGCTCGGCGGTCCCGGCGTCCATGCTTATTTCTTGTCCGCTTTGGCTTTCGCCACCAGGGTGTCCATCACCTGCAGCGCGACCTGCTGCTGCTCGGTCTCGGTACGGGCGCTCGAGCCTTCCGGATTGGCCATCGACGGCGAGGTGACAAAGCGGCCATCGATGACCACCATCGGCCAGTGGTCGACGCGGTACTCGTTCATCATGGTGCCGGCACGGCGCACCTGGGCCTGCACGCCGAAGGAGTTATAGGCGCTGGCGAAGCGGGCGCGGTCGATCCCGGCCTTTGCGGCCCAGTCGAGCACTTCCTTGTCGTTGGCAAAGCGCTGGTCCTGCTCGTGGATGGCCGCGAACGCACGCGCATGGTACTGCTCGAGCAGTCCCAGCGCCTCGAGCGTATAGAACAGCTTCTGCTGCGGCAGCACGCGCGGCCCACCGGCCACGTGCACGCGCTTGAACACGATATTGCTGCCCTGCTTCTTGACCCATTCCGCCAGCAGCGGCTCGAACACATTGCAATGCGGGCAGTAATACGCAAAGAACTCGATCACCTCCACCTGCTTGCCCGCCATCGGATTGACCTGCTGCGGCAGCACTTGGTAGTGCACACCCTGGGCCGGAACAACGGGTGCGGCAAAAGCGGCACCGCTCAGGGCGAAGAATGCAGTGGTAACGAACAAACGACGAAGCAAATTCATGGTTTTCCTTATCTAGTCAGGAACGTCACGGGGCCTTGAGAAACCGTAGCGAGCGGAAGGAGTGTTGGCCGAGAAGCGCAGCTGTACGAGTAGTACAGCCGGTCCGCCGGTGCGGAGCATCGCAGGCCGACAATCCGACGCGCAGTAGGTTTATCAAGGACCTATCTGGTATTGCGGACGATGGCGACGTCGATACCGCTGTCGAGCAGCTTCGCCCGCGCCTTGTTCACGGCTTCGACCTGGTTGAACGGCCCCAGGCGCACCCGGTGCAGCACGCCGCTGTCGCTGCTGCGATCGCTGATCGCCGCCTCGAAACCCAGCAAGGCCAGCTTGGCCCGGGTGGCCTCGGCATCGGACATCTCGCGGAAGGCGCCCGCCTGCAAGTAATAGATGTATTTCTCGTCCGCGCCCGCGGCGGCCGGGGTGGCTGCAGCCGGCGCACCGGCAGGCGCCGCCGCCGGAGCGGGAGCTGGAGCAGCGGCTGCCGCCGGCTTGGCGCTGCCCGCCTCGGTCATGCCGGCAATCGCCTGGCCGAGCGGGTCGGCGTCGGTGGCGGCGGCCGGCGCCGGCGCCGGCGTCGTGGCGGTCGCGGCGGCGGCTGCTGCCTGCTTGGCTTCGCGTTCGGCCAGCTGGCGCGCCGCTTCGCGCGCGGCGTCGCGGTTGCCGTACATCGGCTTGTTCGGATCGTTGGCCTGGCTCGGTTCGAGGTCGGCCGGCCGTCCCATTTTCGTGGAACGGTCGGTGAAGGGCGAGGTGCCCTTGGTGATCATCAGGGCGACCGCCACCGCGATCCCCAGCCCGATAATCAGGCCGATGATGATGCCGGTCAGGGTACTGCCGCGTTGCAGGCGCAGGGAAGGGATGCGGGTGATAGCGGTCATCGCGTTTACTCGTCTTGCTCTTGTGGTTCGGTAGGGTTGCGTTCCATCTTGACCGGTGCCGAGACGCCGATCAGGGCCAGGCCGTTGCGCAGCACCTGGCGCGTCGCGGTGGCCAGCGCCAGGCGTGCCAGCTTGAGCGGCTCGTCGCCGTCGAGCAGCCACTTGTGCGCGAAATAGTAGCTGTGCAGTTCGCCGGCCAGTTCGCGCAGGTAGAAGGCCACCTGGTGCGGGCCGAGTTCGGCCTGGGCACGCTGCAGCATCTCCGGATACGCGGCCAGCTTCGACAGCAGGCTCGCTTCGTGCGGCGTGGTCAAGCCCGACAGGTCGACGTTCGCCAGCTGCGCTTCGTCGCCGCCCCAGTTGGCCAGGGCCGAGCAGATGCGCGCGTGGGCGTACTGCACATAATAGACCGGGTTTTCGTCCGAGGTTTTGAGGGCGACGTCGACGTCGAACACGAATTCGGTATCGGCCTTGCGCGAGATGAGGAAGAAGCGCACCGCGTCGCGGCCGCGGGTGATGTCGCCGCCGCCCGACCATTCGATCAGGTCGCGCACGGTGACATAGGAACCGGCGCGCTTGGAGATCTTGACCTCTTCGCCGCCCTTCATGACGGTGACCATCTTGTGCAGCACGTAGTCAGGGTAGCCCTGCGGGATGCCGATGTTCACGGCCTGCAGGCCGGCGCGCACGCGGGCAATGGTGCCGTGGTGGTCGCTGCCCTGGATGTTGATGGCCTGGTCGAAGCCGCGGCGGAACTTCTGCATGTGGTAGGCCACGTCCGGCACGAAATAGGTAAACGTGCCGTCGGACTTGCGCATCACGCGGTCCTTGTCGTCGCCATAATCAGTGGTTTTCAGCCACAGCGCGCCATCTTGCTCGTAGGTGACGCCGGCGTCGACCAGGGCCTGCACGGCCTGCTCCACTTTGCCGTCGGCGTAGAGCGAGGATTCGAGGTAATAATTGTCGAACTTGACGCCGAAGGCCTGCAGGTCCTGGTCCTGCTCGTTGCGCAGGTAGGTGACGGCGAAGCGGCGGATCGAGTCGAGGTCGTTCACGTCACCGCTGGCGGTGGCCGGCTCGCCGTCGCTGGCCGCGACGGTTTTCTTCGCCAGGAAGTCGGCGGCGATCTCGGCGATGTAGTCGCCGTTGTAGGCCGACTCGGGCCATTGCTCGTCGCCCGGCTTGAAGCCGCGTGCGCGCGCCTGCACCGAGTTGGCGAGCGTGGCGATCTGGACGCCGGCATCGTTGTAGTAGAACTCGCGGGTGACTTCATGGCCCTGCGACTCGAACAGGCTGGCCAGGGCATCCCCCAGCGCGGCCTGGCGGCCGTGGCCGACGTGCAGCGGGCCGGTCGGGTTGGCCGAGACGAATTCGAGGATGGCATGGTGGCCGGCGCCGGACTGGCCGCGCCCAAAAGCTTCGCCGGTCTGCAGGATGGTGCGCACCACCGACTGCTTGGCGCTGGCGGCCACGCGCAGGTTGATGAAGCCGGGACCGGCGACGTCCGCCGATTCCACCAGGCCGGCAGCGCCCGGCTCGGCCAGCAGGGCGGCGACCAGGCGCGTGGCCAGCTCGCGCGGGTTGGTTTTCAGGGGCTTGGCCAGCTGCATGGCGACGTTGCAGGCGATGTCGCCATGGGCCGGGTCGCGCGGGCGTTCCAGCACGATATTCGGCGTCAGATCGCTGCCGGCAACGATCGGCGCGAGGGCGGCCTGGAACAGGGCGACGATTTCTTGTTTTTGTTGGGCGAGCATAGGTTCGGAGGGTGAAGTCGATAAGTTCAGCAGGGCGGTGGCCGCGGCCACGGCAAACAGTGGTTCATTATACTGGTTTGCTGCAGCGCCGAATATGCCCGGGGCTTCCGGTTGTGGCGCTGGCGCCCGTCCCTGGCCGGCTGTTTAAGCCCGGCCAAAGGTGGAGCCGGTACAATGCGGGTCTTTACCGTACCTGCCCGCCATCATGACCGACAAGCGCCCCACGCTCTCCATCAAGCCCAAGGCCCGCAGCGGCGCCAAGCCCGCTCCGCGACCGGTCGCCAACCCGGCGGCGCAGCACGCCAGGCCGCAGGCCCGGGCCCAGGCCACCACGCCGAAGCCGGCAGCCAAGCCGGCCGCGCCCGCTCAGGCAGGCCCGTCCGAGGCTGGCCCCCAGCCGCCCGCGCGCCGGCAGCGCGCGCCGAGGCGCCCCGTCCAAGCCATGAAATGAAGCAGCAGTTCCAGCTCGACTACCGTCCCGCGCTGTCGGGCGACTCGCTGGCGCTGGCGCTGCTGGGCGCCGCCGCGGCGGTGGCACGGGTGCGCGCCGGTACCGCGCTGCCCCAGGCGCTCGCTACCGTGTTCAAGGCCTATGACGCTGCTCCTCAAACGCGCGGCGCGATCCGGGACCTGGCCTACCGCAGCATGCGCGGGCTCGGCCGCGCCGAGACCCTGCTCGGCCAGATGACGAGCAAGGCGCCGGACGCACCGATGCTGGCCGGCCTGCTGTGCTGCGCGCTGGTACTGCTCGATCCGCCGGAAGGGGAGAGTGCTCCTTATGAGGCCTTCACCGTGGTCGACCAGGCGGTCAACGCGGCCGCGAGCCACCCCGATTTCGCCCATGCCAAGGCGATGGTCAACGCCGTGCTGCGCCGCTTCCTGCGCGAGCGCGAACAGCTCGTCGCCGGCGCGCTGCAGCAGCCGCTGGCGCAGTGGAACTACCCGCAATGGTGGATCGACGCCACCCGCGCCGCCTATCCGCGCGATTGGGAAGCCATCCTCGCGGCCGGCAACACCCATCCGCCGCTGACGCTGCGCGTCAATACGCGCAAGACTTCGGTGGAGGACTACCCGGGACGCCTGGCCGATGCCGGTTTCGAAGCCGACGTGGTCGGGCCGACCGCACTGCGCCTGAAGCAGGCGACCAACGTGGCGCAGATTCCCGGTTTCCATGAGGGCCTGGTGTCGGTGCAGGACGCCGGCGCCCAGCTCGCCGCGCCGCTGCTCGACCTGCGTGAGGGCATGCGCGTGCTCGACGCCTGCGCGGCGCCCGGCGGCAAGAGCGGCCATATCCTCGAGAGCGCCGACGTCGAGCTGACCTCGGTCGACGCCGACCCGCAGCGCCTGGCGCGCGTGGGCGACAACCTCGGCCGTCTCGGCCTGCAGGCGACGCTGGTGGCGGCCGAAGCGCAGGCGGCCGGCTGGTGGGATGGCCGTCAATACGATCGTATCCTGGCCGACGTGCCGTGCACGGCGTCGGGCATCGTGCGGCGCCACCCGGATATCCGCTGGCTGCGCCGCAAGACCGACACGCGCCAACTTACAACACTTTCCGCGCAGATACTCGACAATCTTTGGCAGATGCTGCTGCCCGATGGTAAATTGCTGTTTGTGACATGTTCGCTCTGGCCCCAGGAGTCGGAGGCGCAGGCGGCCGCCTTTGCGGCCCGCCATGAGGACGCCATCCGCCTTGACGCGCCGGGCCAGCTGCTCCCCACGAGCGGCGCCGGGCTGGATCATGACGGGCTGTTCTATGCCCTGTTCCACAAGCGCGTGGCGTAACTTTTCACACGCAAGCTTGTTTAACGCTCGTCAGGGCAGGGGATGCGGCCCACCGACGCATCGTCGAAGACAGTACCTTGGTACGGCGAGACGATGCAACGCGGCCATGGCGATTTTTAAACACGCTCTGCGCTCAATTAATTTAGGTTCCGGCCCACCTGTGACATTACGATTCTTCCGCCTCCTCGCCTGCCAGCTGCTGCTGGTCTTCGCGTGCGCAACGGCGCAGGCGGCCGACGGGATCGAGATCACGCTGGCGAAAATCGAGGCGACCGACGAGGGTTACCGCCTCGGCGCCAATTACGCATTCGACCTCAATCGCGACCTGGAAGACGCCCTGCAGCACGGCGTCAAGCTGTTCTTCACGACCGAGATCGAACTGACCCGCCCGCGCTGGTACTGGCGCGACGACCGCGCCGTGTCCACCCGGCGCACGGTCAGCATCTCCTACGACGTGCTGCTGCGCCAGTATTATGTGTCGGTCGGCGGCAGCGTCCAGCAGACCTACCAGACCCTCGACGAAGCCATGTTCCAGATCCGGCGTCCGAGCCGCTGGCTGATTGCACCGAAAGGGGCTCTCAAGCACGGCGAGACCTACGAGGTCAGCCTGCGCATGTACATGGACCGCGACCTGCTGCAAAAGCCGCTGCAGGTCAATGCCTTCGGCAATTCGGACTGGCGCCTGGCTTCGAACTGGAAGACCTTCACCTACCGTGCGGAGTAAGCCGTGAACCAGGCCATGCGCTACGCGCTGGTGGTCGGCGGGGCGATCGTCTCGATCCTGCTGTTCCTGCTCGCCTCGGCCTCGGACAACTCGGGCTTCTTCCAGCGCTACTATGCCTGGCTGCTGGGCCTGAACGCGACGATCGCCTTCCTGCTCCTGATCCTGGTGCTGGTCGCCCTCGGGCGCCTGTATTCGCGCTACAAGGCGGGGCGCTTCGGTTCGCGCCTGATGGCGCGGCTGGTGCTGCTCTTTGCCGGCATCGGCATCCTGCCCGGCCTGATCATCTTCATGGTGTCGGTGCAGTTCGTCTCCCATTCGATCGAATCCTGGTTCGACGTCAAGATCGAGTCCGCCCTGCAGTCCGGCCTGAACCTCGGCCATGCCGCGCTCGACGAGGCGCTGGGCGAACTGGGCAACAGTGCCCAGACCGTGGCGGCAACCCTGTCCGGCCAGGATGACGTCGGCGCCCAGATGACGCTGTCGCAGCTGGTGAGCGACACCGAAGGCATGCAGAGCGCGATGCTGCTCGATGCCAGCGGCAAGCTGGTGGCCAGCGCCAGCCAGGACCGCCGTGCCGACCTCACGGCCGACCTGCCGAACCCGCAGATGGTGCGCCAGGCCGGCATGCCGGGCGGCTATGCGCGCGCCGAAGGGGGCATCGAACTCGATTTCCGCGAGGGCGCCAACGGCGAGGCGAACGGTCTCGACGCCGCCACCGGCCTGCGCCTGCGCGTGGTGCTGGCCGTGCCCGAGCCGCCCGGTGCGGCGCCGCGCTACCTGCAGGTGATGCAGGCGGTGCCGGTCAACCTGGCCTCGAACGCGGCCGTGCTGAAAAGCGCCTACAGCGAATACCAGCAGCGCTCCTGGTCGCGCGACAGCCTGCGCCGCATGTACCTGCACACCCTGACGCTGACGCTGCTGCTGGCCATTTTCGGCGCCATCGGCAGCGCGGTGCTCATCGCCGGCAACCTGGCGCAGCCGCTGCTGGTGCTGGCCGAGGGCACGCAAGCCGTGGCCGAGGGCGACCTGTCGCCGCGCCCGATCGTCGAAACCAGCGACGAACTCGGTACCCTGACCCAATCCTTCAATGCCATGACCGGCCAGCTGTTCGAGGCCAGGAGCGCGGTCGAACGCAACCGCGCAGCGCTGCAAAGCGCCAAGGCCCACCTGGAGTCGGTGCTGGCCAACATGTCGGCGGGCGTGCTCGTGCTCGACGCCGAGGGGACAGTGGTCAACTCGAACGACGCCGCCTGCCGCATCCTGCAGATGGAACACTGCAATTTGCACGGGCCGCTGAACAAGATCGAAGGCACGGAGAATTTCGCCAACGCCGTCACCCGTGCCTTCTCGACGCAGAGCGCGCAGTCGGCCGCGGGCACCGCGCGCCAGCGGACGCACTGGCAGCAGCAGATCGAAATCCCGCGCCGCGCCGCCGGCGAAGACCACGACACGACCCTGCTGGCGCGCGGCTCGCGCCTGCCGGTGGGGGTGGGCAGCGGCTTCATCGTGGTGTTCGACGATATCTCGGACGTGATTTCGGCACAGCGCTCGGTGGCCTGGGGCGAAGTGGCGCGGCGCCTGGCGCACGAGATCAAGAACCCGCTGACCCCGATCCAGCTGTCGGCCGAACGCCTGCAGATGAAGCTGGCCGACCGCCTGGAAGCGGGCGACAAGGCGCTGCTCGAGCGCGCCACGACCACCATCGTCAACCAGGTCGACGCCATGAAGCGCATGGTCGACGACTTCCGCGACTATGCGCGCACGCCGCCGGCGGTGCTCGAACCGCTTGATTTGAACGACCTGATCGGCGAAATCCTGAACCTGTACCTGGCCGAGGACGCGTCCGACATCATCCATGCGGCGCTGGAACCGAACCTGCCGCGCGTGATGGGCGACGCGACCCAGCTGCGCCAGGTGATCCACAACCTGCTGCAGAACGCCCAGGACGCCTTTGCGGACCGCGCGCCGGGCGCGCCTTCTCCGCGCATCGACGTCGCCACCGAGATCATCCACTACACCGGGGCGGACGGCACGGCCGGGACCGCCGTACGCCTTGCCATCCTCGACAACGGCCCTGGATTCGCCCCGAAAATCCTCGCCCGCGCCTTCGAACCCTACGTCACCTCGAAAGCCCGCGGCACCGGCCTCGGCCTGCCGATGGTGAAGAAGATTATCGATGAGCACGGTGGCCGCATCGATATCCAGAACCGTCCGGACGGTTCTGGCGCGTCAGTATTCATTTTGCTGTTAAAGTTAGCACAAGAGGCGAACTTGGCCGAAGTGTAAAACGGGCATAGAATCACGCCTGAATATCAGCTGCATTGACGACTGGATAACGGGTGGAGGCGGAAAGCGAACGATGGCAAACATACTCGTAGTTGATGATGAAATGGGCATCCGCGAGCTGCTCTCGGAAATCCTGGGAGACGAAGGTCATGCAATCACGCTGGCGGAGAACGCGCAGCAGGCACGGGAAGCGCGCGCGGCCGGCGCGCCGGACCTGGTCCTGCTCGATATCTGGATGCCCGACACCGACGGCGTCACCCTGCTCAAGGAGTGGCAGCGCGACGGCTTGCTGACCATGCCGGTCATCATGATGTCGGGCCACGCCACCATCGACACGGCCGTCGAGGCCACCCGCATCGGCGCCCTGAATTTCTGGAAAAGCCGATCGCGCTGCAAAAAGCTGCTGAAAGCCGTGCAGCAGGGCCTGACCCGCGCCCGGGAAGTGGCACGCGCCCCGGTGCCGCCGCCGCGCCCCGTGATGGCGGCCCCGAGCATCGAAGCCGCCCCTGCCAGCGCGCCCATGTACGCGGCCCAGCCGATGGCGGCGCCCCTGAACGGCGCCGGGGTCGGCGTGGTCGGCCATGGCGAGACCCAGGGCTACACGCTCTCGTTCGACCTGCCGCTGCGCGAGGCGCGCGACGCCTTCGAACGCATGTATTTCGAACACCACCTCGGCCGCGAAGGCGGCAGCATGACGCGCGTGGCCGAAAAGACCGGCCTCGAGCGCACCCACCTGTACCGCAAGCTCAAGCAGCTCGGCGTCGAACCGGGCAAGCTGGGCAAACGCGGCGGATGATGGAGGAGACGGGGCAGGGCGGCTCCTCGCCCGCGGCCCCGTCGGTCTCATCTTCCGCTGTCTCGTCAGTTCGTCGGACGATGACTACTCTGGTTGTCGGCCCCGACGCCGCCCGTCGCGAAGCGGCGATTGCACAAGCGCTGGAATTACCGGATTTGCGCGAAGATCGCGTCGCTATCCTCCTTGAAGGCATGCCAAGTGGCACTTCCCCCTTCGAATCTTCTGAAAATCTCCTGATTTCACGCATTGCTCCGGGGTGCCTTTGCTGCGCCGGGAATCTCGTGATGCGTGTTACATTGAATCGTCTGTTGCGCCAGCGACCGGCGCGCCTGTTCATCGGCGTGGCGAGCGCGGAGCATCTTGACCAGTTGAGATCGTGGTTGAGCACCGCGCCATACGATCAGCTGTTGGCTCTTACGCCTGACCTCGACTCTTGAAATCGGGTGGGCGACCCCCACCTCTTCAATGAAGTCGAAAGCCAGCCGCCCGCCGCCGCGCGACTGGTCCAACACTGACCGAGAGAAGGAGTCATCATGAACATGATCTACAACAGCGAACAGTACAGCGTCGTCGAATTTGGCGTCGATCGCGACCTCGAAGCCCTGCGCTTCGGCGGTTACGAGATCGTCGACAAAGCCGGCCGTCGCGAAGCGTTCATCGGCGGCAAACTGGCACAATCGTTCCGTCGCGATGTGAACAATCTCATCGCCAGCGAGCCGACCATGGAGGAAATCGACGATTTCCTGGGCTCCTACGACACCCTGATGAGCCAGCCGGTCGTGCTGCACTAAGCAGTCCGTCCACCCACCAGGAGAGCCAGACACAAGAAGGGCCAGGGACCTCCAACAGGACGCAGGCGCACCCGGCGCCGTGCCCGCCCTGCCGCCCCACCTGCAGCCCGCAGGTCCATGCCCCGCGCGGGCCATCGTGAGTCCACGCCGCCCGCGCCGCCCCTCCGCGAACCCGCGCCATGGTAAGCTGCCTGCCATGTGCCAACTGCTTGCAATGAACTGCAATGTCCCGACCGACATTGTGTTTTCCTTCACCGGCTTCGCCCACCGCGGCGGCCGCACCGATACCCACCACGACGGCTGGGGCATCGCCTTTTTCGAAGGCGCCGGCGTACGCCACTTCGTCGATCACCAGGCCGCCATCGCCTCGCCGATCGCCGAGCTGATCAAGCGTTACCCGATCAAGTCCACCAACGTCATCGCCCATATCCGCAAGGCCACGCAGGGCAGGGTCGCGCTCGAGAACTGTCACCCCTTCGTGCGCGAACTCTGGGGCCGCTACTGGGTCTTTGCCCACAATGGCGACCTCAAGGAGTTCCAGCCGAACCTGGACGGCGCCTTCCGCCCGGTCGGCACCACCGACAGCGAACTGGCCTTCTGCTTCCTGCTGCAGGAATTGCGGCGCCGCTTCGGCGACATGCCCCCCGCGCTGCCGGCCCTGCGCGCCGCGCTCGCGGAACTGGTACAGGCTGTCTCGGATTACGGCACCTTCAACATGATGCTGTCCGACGGCAGGGCGCTGTTCGCGCATTGCTCCACCAAGCTGTGCTACGTGGTGCGCCAGTATCCGTTCACCGCCGCCTGCCTGTCCGACGAAGACCTGTCGGTCGACTTTTCCCAGGTGACGACGCCGAACGACCGCGTCGCCATCATCGTCACCGAGCCACTCACCACCAACGAAACCTGGACGCCATTCGCGGCGGGTGAATTGCTGGTGTTCGTGGACGGGGCGCCGGTCGCGCCGGCCTAGTGCCGGGCACTTTTTTCGTGCACGTCGATGCCGAAAAGCCACTAATTGCCGAGAATCAGGTAGAGTGATCGGCTCTACCTGACCACCGGACCGCAATGACCGATACCGCCAGCCTCGACCAGGCATCCCAGCCTCTCCAGCTGCGCAATTTCTTCCTGGCGCGCCAGCCGCTGCTCGACCGCAACGGAGCGCTCTTCGGTTACGAACTCCTGTTCCGCAATACCTCGGCAAACGAAGCCGACATCGATTCCGACCTGTCGGCCAGCGCCGGCGTCCTCGCCCACGCCGCCCAGCTCGGCCTGGCGCGCGCGGTGGGCGATGCCCAGGCCTTCCTGAATGTCGACACCGAAGTGCTGATGAGCGACATCTTCGCCTTCCTGCCGCGCGAGCGCACCGTGCTCGAACTGGTGGGCACGGTGGAGGCAAGCGAGCCGGTGCTGTGGCGCCTGGCCGAGCTGACCGGACACGGTTTCCGTTTCGCCGCCGAAGCATCACGCCATGGCAGCCGCCTGGGCCAACTGTTGCCGCTCATCGACTTCGTCAAGGTCGACCTGCGTGCGATGCCGGCGGCGACGATGCTGGCGCTGGTGCCGCGCCTGCGCGGCACGGGCAAGCGCCTGATCGCGGAGAAGGTCGAAAGCCAGGCCGAGTACAAGACCTGCCTCGACCTCGGCTTCGATTACTTCCAGGGCTTCTATTTCGCGCGGCCCTCGGTACTTACCGGACGCAAGCTGTCGCCCTCGCAGCAAGCCCTGGTCGAGCTGATGAACCTGGTCATGTCCGACGTCGACAATATCGACATCGAACGTGCGATCAAGCGCGACATGACGCTCTCGATCAACCTGCTGCGGATCGTCAACACGCCGGCGGCCGGCCTGCGTCAGCGTATCGATTCGCTCAGCCAGGCCCTGCTCGTGCTCGGACGGCGCCAACTGCAGCGCTGGCTGCAGATCATGCTTTATGCCGAGCCGGGCACGCGCGGGCCCGGCCATACGCCTCTTCTGATGCTGGCCAGTACCCGTGCGCGCCTGATGGAATTGCTGGCCCAGCGCCTGCGCCCTGGTCAGCGCCAGGTGGCCGACATCGCCTTCACGGTCGGTATCACCTCCCTGATGGACACGCTGTTTTGCGTGCCGATGGCGGACCTGGCCGAACAGATGGGGGTGAGCGACGAGGTGGCGGACGCGCTGCTGCGCCGCACCGGCTTCTTCGGCGAATTGCTGCGCCTGGCCGAGTCTTTCGAACAGATGGAAGAGGGCGGCGACGTGCTGCCGGCACTGCGCGAACTGGCCGCCAGCGGCGACGACCTGGCGGAACTGGAGATGGCGGCTTTCGAGTGGAGCGAGCAGGTGGTGCGCTACGCGCTGTAGAGCGCCTCACCAAGGTGAAGCCGCACGCGCGATGCGCGCGCCCTCCAGCCCAGCGTTGCGTCGCCTCGCCGTACTGTTGTACTGTCTGCGACGACGCGCCTTGCTCTGAAGGTTTTGTGGGGCGCTCTGGCCACCGCCGGTGGCGCCGCCGCGCGCAGACGAACGAGATAAACAGAGGTGTGATGGAAATGCTGCTGGAAGTGTCAGGGCTGGCCAAGTCCTATGGTGCGCGCCGCGCCGTCGATGGCGTGTCCTTCCGCCTGCGCGCCGGCCAGACGCTCGGCCTGATCGGTCCGAACGGCGCCGGCAAGTCGACCACGGTCGGCATGCTGTGCGGCTTGCTGCGCCCGGATGCCGGCGAAGTGCGCCTCGGCGGGGTTGCCGTCGGCCCCGGCGTCAACGCGGCCAAGCGCCGCATCGGGCTGGTGCCGCAAGACCTGGCGCTGTACGAGGACTTGCCGGCCCGGGACAACCTGATGCTGTTCGGCGCCCTCTACGGCATCGGGCGGAGCGAAGCACGGGTGCGCGCCGCGCGGGTGCTGGAGCAGGTGAACCTGCTCGACCGCGCGCGCGAGCGGCCCGCCACCTTCTCGGGCGGGATGAAGCGGCGCCTGAACATCGCCGCCGCCCTGATGCACGCGCCCGACCTCTTGATCCTCGACGAGCCCACCGTCGGCGTCGACCCGCAAAGCCGCAATGCCATCTTCGACATCCTCGAAGCTCTGAAGGCCAAAGGCTGCGCGCTCGTCTACACCAGCCACTACATGGAGGAAGTCGAACGCCTGGCCGACCACATCGTCGTCATCGACGGCGGCAAGGTGCTGGCCGACGACACCCCGGCCGGCCTGCAGCGGCGCCTGCCATCGCAGGCCGCGCTGCACGTCGAACTGATCGATCCGCCCGAGGCGGCATTGCTGGCCGGCCTGCGCGCATTGTCCGGGGTGACGGGCGTGCACATCGACGGCGCCCACCTCGAGATCGGCCTGGCCCACGAGAGCGACGCCCTGCCGGTGATGGGCTGGCTGGACCGTTCCAGCTGCCGCACGCAGGGCTTCGCCACCGCGCGCACCCGTCTCGAAGACATCTTCCTTCACCTTACCGGACGCAGCCTGCGCGACTGACATGACCGCCTTTCTCGCCCTGGTCCGCAAGGACCTGATCCTGTTCGTGCACGACCGCCGCGCCCTGCTCGTGAGCCTGGCGCTGCCGATCATCATCGCCACCTTTTTCGGCTTCCTGTTCGGCGGCGGCGACAAGCAGAACAGCGCCATCGAACTGGCCCTGGTGATGGAAGACGACAGCGGCACCGCCAAAGCCATCGCCGCCGGCCTGGAAGCGGACCCTGGCCTGGCGCTGGTGCGCATGACGGCGCAGCAGGCGCGCCAGGCGGTGCGCACGGGCGAACGCAAGGCCGCCATCGTCATCCCGGCGGGCTTTGGCGAAGCGGCCAGCGGCGCCCTGTTCGGTCCGGCCGAGAAGCCGGAAATCGGCCTGCTGTACGACCCCTCGCAGCCGGCCGTGCTGTCGATGGTCAAGGGCATGCTCACCCAGCAGGTGATGCAGGTGGTATCGAGCGAGATGTTCGGCGGCCCCGGTGGCCGCGAAGCCACCGAGCGCAACCTGGCCATGCTGAAGGAACAGCCGGAATCGGCTGACACGCTGGCGCTGCGCGACATCCTCGTCAGCGTGCAGAAGTACCAGGCCTTGCCGCAGCCGACCGACGGCGCGGCCGCCGCGCGCGGGATGTCGGTGCCGTTTACCACCAGCGACGAAGGCGTGGGCGGCGGCAAGCGCGCCGGCCCGGAGGGCTACAACGCCTTTGCCCATGCGTTTGCCGGCATGGGCGTGCAGTTCCTGCTGTTCATGGGCATCGACATGGGGGCGGGCCTGCTGCAGGCGCGCCGCAGCGGCGTCTGGAACCGCCTGCTGGCCGCGCCCGTGCCGCTGTCGACCCTGCTGCTGGCGCGCGCCGCCTCGAGCGCGCTGATCGCCTTTGGCGTCATGTGCGCGATCTTCGCCTTCGCCGTGCTCGTGTTCGATGTGGAGATCGCCAGTGTCGCCGGTTTCGCCGGCGTCGCGCTGTGCTTTGCACTGGTTACCGCCAGCTTCGGCGTCCTGATTGCCGCCTTCGGCAAGACGCCGGAGGTGGCGCGCGGCCTGGCGCTGTTCGCCACGCTGCTGATGGTGATGCTGGGTGGCGCGTGGATGCCGTCCTTCATGTTCCCGGTCTGGCTGCAAAAGGCCTCGGTGGCCGTGCCGACGCGCTGGGCGGTGGAAGGGCTGGACGCGGTCACCTGGCGCGGCCTCGACCTGGACGCGGTGATGCCGGCGATGGCGGCGCAGCTGGGCTTTGCCTTGCTGTTTGCGGTGCTGGCCGTATGGAAGTTCCGCCGTATAGAAGATTGAGAGCGCCTGAAAACGCCTCATGCCGGCGTTGCACCGTCTTGCCGTACTAGCGTACTGTCTGCGACGGTGCGCCTTGGCCTGAGGCGTTGTCAGACGCTTTCTGGTAGCGCCCGTAAAACCCTCAGGCGAGCCTGCTCAGCCCGTTGTACCGATCCACTGCTGGTGCAGGTCGGGATCGGTGCGCATTTCCCATAGTCCGAGCACGATGGCCGCGATGCCGACAACGAGCATGCTGGTGCTCATCGGGCGGTCGGGCACCACGCCGACCAGCCAGGGCGACACCGCCACCCAGGCACCGACGAGGATATTGACCAGCACTGCCCAGATATAGGTCTTGTAGAGATCGAAAGCGGCAAGAACGGCCATGATGCCGCCGGCAATGAATGCATTGATTGCGGGGGGCGAATAGCTCGGATAGCCCATCGCCCAGGGCGAAACGAAGAGCCAGAGTCCCAGCAGCAGGATGCCCTGGTCCTGCCAGCGCCGGGTAGCGAGGTGCATTGCCATGATGTCCTCCCTGCATGTCCTTCTCCTGATGAGGGCCGAGGCCCCACGGAATTAGGCAATATTTAACGGGAAAAGTTCAGCGCGCATCGCGTCGCCGCTGCGTGGGAGGCAGCCCGGCGCACGAGAGCGGTGGAGATAAAAATGCCTGGGGACGAGCGATCGTCCGCTAGGCATTGTTGCGTTTGCGGCCCGGTCGGGCCACGGCGCTCAGGACAGGTTCGGCGCCAGGTGGCGTTCGACCTCGCTCTTCTCCATGCCGCGGCGGCGCGCCATGTCGCTTACCTGGTCGTCGCCGATTTTGCCGACGACAAAATACTTCGAGTCCGGATGGGCAAGATAGAAGCCGGACACCGCCGCGCCCGGATACATGGCATATGACTCGGTCAGCTGCATGCCGATCTCCTCGGCCTGCAGGGTCTCGAACAATTCCTTCTTGACCGTGTGCTCGGGGCAGGCCGGGTAGCCCGGGGCCGGACGGATACCAAGATATTCTTCCGCGATCAGCTCGGCGTTGTTCAGGTCTTCGCCCGCCGCATAGCCCCACAAATCGGTCCGCACGCGCTCGTGCAGGTACTCGGCGAAGGCCTCGGCCAGGCGGTCGGCCAGCGCCTTGAGCATGATCGACGAGTAGTCGTCGTGGGCATCCTCGAAGCGCTGCTCGTGCTTCTCGATGCCGAGACCGGCGGTGACGGCAAACATGCCGATATAGTCGGCCACGCCGGACGCTTTTGGCGCGATGAAATCGGCCAGGCACTGGTTCGGACGCTGCACGCCGTCCACCACGGGTTTCACGCCTTGCTGGCGCAGGCCGTGCCAGGTGAAGGCCACTTTCTCGCGGGTTTCGTCCGTATAGATTTCGATGTCGTCGTCGTTCACGGTGTTGGCAGGCAGCAGCGCGATGGCGCCATTCGCCGTGAGCCAGCGGCCCTCGATGATCTTCTTGAGCATCGCCTGGCCTTCCTCGAACACTTTCGAGGCCGCTTCGCCGACGACTTCGTCGGTGAGAATGGCAGGGAAAGGACCGGCCAGGTCCCAGGTCTGGAAGAACGGACCCCAGTCGATGTAGCGCGAAAGCGTGCCGAGTTCCACGTTCTTGAACACGCGCCGGCCGATGAACTTCGGTTTCACCGGTGCAAAGTCCAGCTTGGCCTTGTTGGCGCGCGCCTGCTCGAGCGTGACCATCGGCAGCGCCTTCTTGTTGGCGTGCTGCTCGCGGATGCGTTCATAGTCGGCCTTGATCTCGGCCATGTACTGCAGGCGCGATTCCTCCGTCAGCAGCGACTGGCCGACCGACACCGAACGCGAGGCGTCCGGCACATAGACCACCGGGCCATCGTAGTGCGGCGCGATCTTGACGGCGGTGTGGGCGCGGCTGGTGGTGGCGCCGCCAATCAGCAGCGGGATGCCGCGCTCGCGGAACCACGGGTCGCGCTGCATCTCGCGCGCGACGTGGGCCATTTCTTCCAGCGAGGGCGTGATCAGGCCGGACAGGCCAACGATGTCGGCATTCTCTTCCTTGGCCTTGGCGAGGATGTCGGAGCAGGGCACCATCACGCCCATGTTCACGATCTCGAAGTTATTGCACTGCAAGACCACCGAGACGATGTTCTTGCCGATGTCGTGGACGTCGCCTTTCACCGTGGCGATCACGATCTTGCCCTTCGGTTTCGCCACGACGCCGGTGCGCTCTTCCTCGCGCGCCTTTTCTTCTTCGATATACGGCACCAGGTGGGCCACGGCCTGCTTCATCACGCGCGCCGATTTCACCACCTGCGGCAGGAACATCTTGCCCTGGCCGAACAGGTCGCCGACGACATTCATGCCGTCCATCAGCGGGCCTTCGATCACGTGGATCGGGCGGCCGCCGCTACTGGCCACGGCCAGGCGTGCCTCTTCGGTGTCTTCGACGATCCACTGGGTGATGCCGTGCACCAGCGCATGTGCCAGGCGTTTCGCGACCGGGGCATTCCTCCACTCGAGGTTCTGCTCCTGCTTGCCGCCGCCGGCCTTCAGGCTGCCGGCGAATTCGATCATGCGCTCGGTCGCGTCCTTGCGACGGTTCAGCACCACGTCCTCCACACGCTCGCGCAGCTCCGCCGGCAAATCGTCATAGACGCCGACCATGCCGGCGTTCACGATACCCATGGTCATGCCGGCCTGGATCGCGTGGTAGAGGAATACGGTGTGGATCGCTTCGCGCGCCGGATCGTTGCCGCGGAAGCTGAACGAGACGTTGGAAACGCCGCCCGACACTTTCGCGTGCGGCAGGTTCTTGCGGATCCAGCGGGTGGCATTGATGAAATCGACCGCGTAGTTGTCGTGTTCCTCAATGCCGGTGGCGATCGCGAAGATGTTCGGGTCGAAGATGATGTCTTCCGGTGGGAAGCCCACTTGCTCCGTCAGCACGGTATAAGCGCGCGCGCAGATTTCCGTCTTGCGCTCGAAGGTATCGGCCTGGCCCTGCTCGTCGAAGGCCATCACGATGACGGCGGCGCCGTAGCGGCGGCACAGTTTCGCCTGGCGGATGAATTCCGCTTCGCCTTCCTTCATCGAGATCGAGTTGACGATGGCTTTACCTTGCACGCATTTCAGGCCCGCTTCGATCACGCTCCACTTCGAGGAGTCGATCATGATCGGCACGCGCGAGATGTCCGGCTCCGAGGCGATCAGGTTCAGGAAGCGCGTCATCGCCGCCTGCGAGTCGAGCATCGCCTCGTCCATGTTGATGTCGATAACTTGCGCGCCGTTCTCGACCTGCTGGCGCGCCACCGACAAGGCCTCGTCGAACTGCTCGTTCAGGATCATGCGCGCAAACGCCTTCGAGCCGGTAACGTTGGTACGCTCGCCGACGTTCACGAAGAGCGAGGATTCGTCGACCGTGAACGGCTCCAGGCCCGACAGGCGCATGGCAACCGGCACGTCCGGCACCGTGCGCGGCCTGGCGGTCGAGAGCAGCCCGGAGATCGCCTGAATGTGCTCGGGCGTCGTGCCGCAGCAGCCGCCGGCGATATTGATGAAGCCGGCGTCGGCGAATTCGCGCAGCAGGGCCGAGGTGTCGGCGGGCAGCTCGTCGAACCCCGTGTCGCTCATCGGGTTGGGCAGGCCGGCGTTCGGGTAAATGCAGACAAAGGTATCGGCGATTTGCGCCAGCTCCTCGGCGTACGGGCGCATCAGCGCCGCGCCCAGCGCGCAGTTCAGGCCGATGGTCAGCGGCTTGGCGTGACGTACCGAATTCCAGAAGGCCGGAACGGTCTGGCCCGAGAGGATGCGGCCGGAAGCGTCGGTGACGGTGCCCGAGATCATGATGGGTTTGCGGACCTGCTCGGGATGCTCGTCGAAATACAGGTCGATGGCGAACAGCGCGGCCTTGCAGTTCAGGGTATCGAAGATGGTCTCGACCAGCAGCACGTCGACGCCACCATCGACCAGGCCGCGGACCTGCTCGTGATAGCTCGCGACCAACTGATCGAAGGTGATGTTGCGCGCTGCCGGGTCGTTCACGTCGGGCGAAATCGAGGCCGTCTTCGGGGTCGGCCCGAGGGCGCCGGCGACGAAGCGCGGTTTATCCGGCGTGCTGTATTTGTCGCAGGCGGCGCGCGCCAGTTTGGCGGCCTCGACGTTCATCTCATAGGCCAGGTGGCCCATGTGATAGTCGTCCTGGGCCACGCTGGTGGCGCCGAAGGTATTCGTCTCGATCAGGTCGGCACCGGCGGCAAGGTAGCGCTCGTGGATTTCCTGGATGACCTGCGGCTGGGTCAGCGTCAGCAGCTCGTTGTTGCCCTTGACGAAGAGTTCGCGATGTCCCGCGCTTTCCGGTGCGGCGAAGGCGGCGAAACGGCCATCCGGGCCGCCGCGGTAAGCCGTTTCGTCGAGTTTGTATTGCTGGATGATGGTGCCCATCGCGCCATCCAGGATCATGATGCGGCGCGCGAGGATCTCGCGCAGCTGGGTTTCGATCGGGGAGAAGGTGGCGTTCGGGGCAGTCATCGGTCGCTTTCTGGAGGCTGGCCACCTGGGACGGCGGCACGAATGGGGCGGTCTGAAATTATACGTCAATGCCGGGCATTGTTTTCCGGACCGCCGGGATAGTCGGCAGATTGTATCGTTATGTATTTATGCGCCCGATTGTTACACGACGTTACAAATCGTGGCTGTTTCGCAATTTTGCCGATACATACAGCGGTGACAATGAATACATGCCATGAGAAGTGTGGCACGTATTAACACGGGATCGAGAGCATGAACAAAGAGTACGAACCAGATTGGGACCAGTCTGCACTGCAAAGCCACGTTGTGGCTGCTCCTTCGAAGCACCAGCCAAGCGGTGTGAAGCAGATCGTCACGATCCGCCTCGACGTCGACATGTTGGAATGGTTCAAGGCGGCCGGTCCAGGTTATCAGACCCGCATCAACCAGGTCTTGCGCGAACACATGGACGCGCAACGCGCTGCGGTCGCCAGCGCCGAGTAAGCGCTAGTAAGGTGCAAGTGCAAACGCGTCCGAGGGGCGCGTTTTTCGTTTGTGGGGGATAGGTGGGGTTCGCGCTGCTGCGCATGTCATTTTGCAGGCGCTGGTGGTATGCCGTCGGCATGGCCAACTCGGTGCGGATGTCGGCGTGGGCACAGTGTGCCCACCCTACGGTTGTACGGATGTCCGGGTAGGCAGTCGTGACAGCCGGGGCTATCAAGGCGGGACTACCCATGCATCACGCGAACTGCAGGCCTTCGAGCGGGAAGCCCTTCAGGAATTCCGCGGCAGCCAGGCGCTTGCCGCCGGGCTTTTGTAATTGCAGCAGACGCAGCGCGCCTTCGCCGCAGGCCACCACGATACCGTCGGCGTCGGCCGCCAGCACTTGTCCAGGCGTGCCCCTGCCATCGGCAAGCTTTGCCTCCCAGATCTTGATCACAGTGCCATTGAGCGTGCCTTGTGCGGCGGGGAAGGGGTTGAAGGCACGCACCTTGCGCGCGAGCACGGGCGCCGGCAGGGTGAAGTCGAGCCGGGCTTCGTCCTTGCTGATCTTGGCCGCATAGGTCACGCCTTCCTCGGGCTGCACGGTTGCCGGCAGGTCGCCGCGCGCCATCCGTCGGAGTGCCTCGACGATCATCCTGCCGCCGAGCCCGGCCAGCTTGTCGTGCAGGGAAGCGGTGGTATCGTCCTGCCCGATCGCGACGCGCTCGATCAGCAGCATCGGGCCGGTATCCAGGCCTTCCTCCATCTGCATGATGGTCACGCCGGTCTCGACGTCGCCACTTTCAATGGCACGGTGGATCGGCGCGGCGCCGCGCCAGCGTGGCAACAGCGAGCCGTGGATATTGATGCAGGGTGCGATATCGAGCGTGCTGCGCGGCAGGATCAGGCCATAGGCCGCCACCACCATGGCGTCGTAGTCGAGTGCCACCAGGCGTTCATGGGCGGCGCGCGCTTCCTCGGCACGCTGCGGGTCTTTACTATCCATGCGCAGCGACAGCGGCTGCAGCACCTCGATGCCGTGCGCCAGCGCCAGCTGCTTGACGCTGGAAGCCTGCAGCTGCATGCCGCGGCCGGCCGGGCGGTCGGGCTGGGTCAGCACCGGGGGAATCTCGAAGCCGGCCTCGATCAGCGCGCGCAGGGCGGTAGCGGCAAATTCCGGCGTGCCGGCGAAGACGACTTTCATCGGGCGGCCGTTCAACGACGGCCGGCGGCGCGCATGGCGGCCTCGCGTTCCATGCCGCGCTCTTCCTTCTGCAGCTTGGCCTTGATGCGGTTGCGTTTCAGCGGCGACAGGTATTCAACGAAGACCTTGCCCATCAGGTGGTCCATCTCGTGCTGGATGCACACGGCCAGCAGGCCATCGCATTCTTTCTCGAAAAACGCGCCTTTCGCGTCCTGCGCACGCACTTTCACGCGCGCCGGACGTTCCACGCCGTCATAGACGCCGGGCACCGACAGGCAGCCTTCGTCGTAGACCTGCTTTTCTTCGCTGGCCCAGGTGATTTCCGGATTCACAAAAACGATCAGCTCGTCGTGGGTCTCGCTGATGTCGATCACGACCACGCGTTCGTGCACATCGACCTGGGTTGCGGCCAGGCCGACGCCGGGCGCGTCGTACATGGTCTCGCTCATGTCGGCCACGAGCTTGGCGAGGCGATCGCCGAATTCGGTCACCGGCTTGGCGACCTTGTGCAGGCGGGGATCGGGGTAGCGCAGGATATTCAGGAGAGCCATGGCAGCTTCTTTAATAACAGTTCGATAAGGATAGTGGGAAACAGGCAATAGATGGGGTGCGAGAACAGAAATGCAACACGCAACCTGGTCAGCAGGACGCGGTTTGTCTTGCTAGTTCAAGGATTTGTGTGCAGAATTTGATTCAGTTCGGCAACTCTTCGTGATCCGCCACTGCGATCAGGGGAGCGTTCGATCGTGCTGTCTCTTGCGCCGCGGCTGGCCGAGTGACGGGCAGCCAGCTATTCCGTTGTCAATGCCGCATTTTACGGACGTCTTCAATGAAAAATTTTAGCACAGTCATGACCCGCGCTGCAGGCGCGGCGCTCGTCGCGTGTGTCGTGGCGGGTCCTGTGCAGGCCGCCGATTGCGCCTTCAAGCCGAACGCGCCAGACCAGCACGTCGTCGTCAAGCGCGATACGCTGTGGGACATTTCGGGCAAATTCCTCGAGCATCCATGGTGCTGGCCCCAGGTCTGGGGCATGAACCGCGATGAAATCCGCAATCCGCACTGGATCTATCCGGGCCAGATCGTGTATTTCGACCGCAAGCATGGCCGCCTCTCGCTGACCAAGCCGGGCGACGATTCCGGCGCGCCGCTGCAGCGCCTGTCGCCGCAGGTGCGCAGCGAAGGCCTGGAGCAGGCGGCGATCGACACGATTCCCGCCGGCGCCATCGAGCCCTACCTGACCCAGCCGCTCGTGGTCGACAAGAACGCGCTGGCCGGCGCGCCGCGCATTGCCGCTTCCGAGGAAAGCCGTGTCTACCTCGGCGATGGCGACCGCGTCTATGTCCGCGGCAACCTGCAAGGCGCAACCGACTTCCAGGTATTCCGTCCGGGCGGTCCGCTGCGCGACCCGCAGACCCGCGCCGTGCTGGCCTACGAGGCGAGCTATCTCGGCACCGTCAAGCTGGTCAAGGCCGCAGTGCCGGGCGTGGACGTGCATACCTTTATCATCACCAGCGCAAAGAGCGAGATCGGCGTAGGCGACCGTCTGGTCCCGACGCCGCCGCCAAGCTTGCGCAACTATGTGCCGCATGCGCCGCAACGGCAGGTCGACGCGCGCGTGATGTCGATTTATTCGGGCGTGACCCATGCCGGACAGAGCCAGGTCGTCACTGTCAATCGGGGTTCGCTTGACGGACTCGATGTCGGCTCGGTGCTGCGTCTCTATCATTTCGGGAAGACGGTGGCCGACCCGGAGCGCAAGGGTTTCATGGGCTTCGGACGCGCCAAGTTGAAGCTTCCCGATGAACAGTACGGCAACCTGTTCGTCTTCCGTGTGTTCGACCGTGTTTCTTACGGCCTGATCATGCAAGTAGCGGCGCCGGTGGAAGTCGGCGACGTGGCCAAATCACCGGAGTAAACCCGCCGTGCAGGACACGGACCCCACCCCCGCCAGCCGCCTCGCTCTCCTTACCGACTGGCTGCGCCTGCAAGGCGCGAGCGGGGTGGGGCTGCAGGGCGCGCATGCGCTGCTCTCATGTTTCGGCTCGCCCGGTGCCATCTTCGCGGCCGGGCATGCGGACCTTGCCGCACAGGTCGGCGAGCGCCTGGCGCGTGCGCTCTGCGCGCCGCCCACGCGCGCCATCCTCGAGCAGGCCGACGCCACCGCTGCCTGGTGCAGCCAGCCCGGCCACCATGTCGTCGTGCTGGGCGATCCCGCCTATCCGCAGGCACTGTCCCACATTCCCGATCCGCCGCTGCTGCTCTATATAAAGGGGGCGCATCGACCTGCTGGCGCGCCCGGCCCTGGCCATCGTCGGCAGCCGCAATGCCACGGCCCGGGGCAAGGCGAATGCCGCCGCCTTCGCCGCCGCGCTCAGCGCTGCCGGCGTCTGCGTGGTGTCGGGCCTGGCGCTGGGCATCGACGCAGCCGCGCACGAGGGCGCACTGCGCGGGCCGGGGCCACCGTCGCCGTGATCGGCACCGGCGCCGACCTGGTTTATCCGGCGCGCAACCGGGCGCTGGCCGAACGCATCGCGCAGGAGGGCTGCATCGTTTCCGAATACGCGCTCGGCACGCCGCCCACGCCCGGCAACTTCCCGCGCCGCAATCGCATCATCAGCGGCCTGTCCGCCGGCGTGCTCGTGGTCGAAGCGGCGGCCGCCTCCGGTTCACTGATTACCGCGCGCGTGGCAGGCGAGCAAGGCAGGGAAGTGTTCGCCTTGCCGGGTTCCATCCATGCGCCGCTGGCGCGCGGTTGCCACAAGCTCATACGCGAAGGCGCGCGCCTGGTTGAAACCGTCGACGAGATCCTCGAGGCCATGCGCGTGTCGCCCCTGGCCTGCATTGAGCCTGCAACTGACACTGCCGTGCCGCTCGATGCGCAGTGCATGCTGGTGTTGAAAAAGATGGGACACGACCCATTCGAAGTCGACAGCCTGCTGTCTCACAGTGGCTTGCAGATCGGGCAGCTGAGCATGGCGCTGCTCGCACTCGAACTGGCCGGCATGGTGGAGCGCCTTCCGGGTAGCAGGGTGCAGCGCGTGGTCGGGGCAACGGGGGGTGCGCTGGCGGGGTGACGGCGGCGCAGACCATCGGTCAGGGAAACGCATCATGCTGCCCGAATAGCCATCGGAAAAGCCATGTCATCCTGATCGTTACTTACACGGCTATATGAACCGATAAGGCTGAAAAACGACGAAATCTGTTCGCCGCATGCCCGTGCACGCAGCAAGCTTGTACGCGTGCGAGCTTAGCTGCTACAGTAGCGTCACTATGTTCGACATCCTGGTCTACCTCTACGAGACGTACTATCGTCCCGAAGCCTGCCCCGAGCCGGCTGCCCTGGCACGCAAGCTCTCCGCCGTCGGCTTCGACGACTTCGAGATCTGCGAGGCCATCGATTGGCTCACGGGTCTTACTGAAATGGCCGGCGAAGAACTTGCCGACGTGACGGCCTCCACCGGCATGCGCTATTACGTGGACGAGGAATACATGGAGCTTGGCAGCGATGCAATCGGCTTCATCCAGTTCCTTGAAAGCGCCAAACTGCTCACGCCGGTGCAGCGCGAAATCGTCATCGAACGCGCGCTGGCCGTGGACGAATCGCCCGTCACGCTGAGCAAACTCAAAATCATCATCCTCATGCTCATGTGGACCCAGAACAAGGAACCGGACGCCCTGATCTTCGACGACCTGTTCGGGTCGGACGACGAGCAGATCCCACGGATGCTGCACTGACATGAATCCCTCACCTGCCGCCATTGCGGCAGGTGTCATTTTGGGCCTGCGCATCGTCCACCGGCCCTGTCCTTCCGATTCAAGCAGCCGTGATGCCGGCCGCCCGATCCGAGACGGCCAGTATCACTTGCGCGCTCAAGTGTTATCCTTGCCTCCGCCGGAATTGGCGCTGCCGTAGCTGGATGCCGGCTGTTCGGGATGGCCGCGGTTTTCCGAGCCCTGGTCACCCGACTGGCGCGAACCCGGACCGGCGGGCGATTCCTGCGAGCCCGCGCGCTGGTTCTGCTCGAGGCCGCCGTAGCCGGACTGCTGCGACATGCCCGGGCGGTCTTCCTCGGCGCGTGCCTGCATGCGCTGTCCCTTCTGGCGCGCGCTCCATCCGCCTCCCCGGGTGCCGACACCGCCGCGTCCGCGGTCGCGCTGGCCACCGACGCTGGCTCGACCGGCGCTCAGGTTTTCAGATTGCATGTTGCCGGAGGGACGCTGTTCGGAATTGGGCGTCCACGATTGCGAATTCGGTGCCGACGCCGCCACCGCGCCAGGCGCACGGCCCTGCTGGCTGCCCTCGGCCACCGGCACCATCTTTTCCCGCGCCATGCTGCGGCCGTGTTCGTTCACCATGCCTTTGTGTTTGTCGCTCATGGTACTTTCCTCCCGTAAAACGGCGTGGCCCGTGCACGCCAACGGGACGATCATGCGCGCGCAACCGTGGCACTTGTATCGGAATCGTGTCCGGACCGATGTAGGAAAGCGCCCACTTCACGGCGGCAAGGCATGAAGCGCGCACACAACATTGTCCCTTGCTAAGGGCGCGCGGGGCGACGCAAACGGCTTGCACGACACAAGCATGGTGCAGAGGCTACTTGCGAACAGCGCGATAACGCGCTTATCATTGGCCGCTCATTCAGGACTGTTACTACTAAGAACCTACCCGCGTAACAGAATTGCGGCGCAGTTCGCCGACGCGGTCCGGCCGCCAAGCATGTATGATGCGCAGGCCACACACCTAATATAAGTACGACGAGAAACTTTATGACCAAAACCCTCATCATCGCCGAGAAGCCCTCCGTCGCGAATGACATCGCCAAGACGCTGGGCGGCTTCACCAAGCACGATGAGTATTTCGAGAACGACGAATACATCCTGTCGTCGGCTGTCGGCCACCTGCTGGAAATCGCGGTGCCGGAAGAGTACGACGTCAAGCGCGGCAAATGGAGCTTCACGCACCTGCCGATGATTCCGCCCCACTTCGCGCTGAACCCGATCGCGAAAACCGAGTCGCGCCTGAAGGTGCTGAACAAGCTGATCAAGCGCAAGGATGTCACCACCCTCATCAACGCATGTGACGCCGGGCGCGAGGGCGAACTGATCTTCCGCCTGATCGCGCAACACGCGAAAGCCAAGCAGCCTGTGAAACGCCTGTGGCTGCAGTCGATGACGGCCAATGCGATCCGCGAAGGCTTCAAGCAGCTGCGCAGCGACGAAGAGATGCTGCCGCTGGCCGACGCCGCGCGCTGCCGTTCGGAAGCGGACTGGCTGATCGGCATCAACGGCACCCGCGCCATGACCGCCTTCAACTCGAAGGAGGGCGGCTTCTACCTGACCACCGTCGGCCGCGTGCAGACGCCGACCCTGTCGATCGTGGTCGAGCGCGAAGAAAAGATCAAGAAGTTCGTCCCGCGCGATTACTGGGAAGTGCGCGCCGAGTTCGTCTGCGCCGCGGGCGTCTATGAAGGACGCTGGCTCGACCAGAACTTCAAGAAGGACGAGAACGATCCGGAAAAGCGCGCCGAGCGCCTCTGGAGCAAGACGGCCGCCGATTCGATCGCCGCCGCCTGCCGCGACAAGCAGGGCGTGGTCACCGAGGAATCGAAGCCGACCACCTCGATGGCGCCGGCCCTGTTCGACCTGACGAGCCTGCAGCGCGAGGCCAACGGCCGTTTCGGCTTCTCGGCCAAGAACACGCTCGGCCTGGCCCAGGCGCTCTACGAAAAGCACAAGGTGCTGACCTACCCGCGTACCGATTCGCGCCACCTGCCGGAAGACTATATCGCGACCGTCAAGGAAACGATGGTCGCGCTGGCCGACACGAATAACTACAACCAGTTCGCCAAGCAGATCACCAGGAACGGCTGGGTCAAGCCGAACAAGCGCATTTTCGACAACACCAAGATCTCGGACCACTTCGCCATCATCCCGACCGGCGTCGCCCCTAAAAACCTGACGGAACCGGAGCAGAAGCTGTACGACCTGGTGACGCGCCGCTTCATGGCCGTGTTCTTCCCGCCAGCCGAGTTCCTGGTCACGACCCGCTTTACCGAAGTGTCGGGCCACCAGTTCAAGACCGAAGGCAAGGTCATGACCAACCCGGGCTGGCTTGCCATCTACGGCAAGGACACCACCGGCGACGACAAGGATGGCGCCACGCTGGTCCCGGTCGCGAAGGGCGAGAAGGTGTTGACGGACAAGATCACCGCCAACGGCCTGGTGACGAAACCGCCTGCGCGCTACAGCGAAGCGACGCTGCTCTCCGCCATGGAAGGCGCCGGCAAGCTGGTCGACTCCGACGAGCTGCGCGACGCCATGGCCGGCAAGGGCCTGGGCACGCCGGCCACGCGCGCCGCCATCATCGAGGGCTTGCTGACCGAGAAATACCTGATCCGCGAAGGGCGCGAACTGATCCCGACGGCAAAGGCGTCGCAGCTGATGACCTTGTTGCGCGGCCTCGGTGTGAACGAACTGACGGCGCCGGAACTGACGGGCGAGTGGGAATACAAGCTGTCGCAAATGGAGAAGGGCAAGATCTCGCGAGAGGAATTCATGCGCGAAATCGCGCAGATGACGCAGATCATCGTCAAGCGTGCCAAGGAATACAACAACGACACGATTCCCGGCGAGTACGCCACCTTGCGGACGCCTTGCCCGAACTGCGCCGGCGTGGTCAAGGAAAACTACCGCCGCTTCGCCTGCACCAAGTGCGACTTCTCGATGAGCAAGACGCCGGGCAGCCGCCAGTTCGAGATCGAGGAAGTCGAAGAGCTGCTGGAAAAGCGCACCATCGGACCGCTGCAGGGCTTCCGCTCGAAGATGGGCCGTCCGTTCGCGGCCATCCTGCGTATCGTGCGCGACGAGGAAATCGGCAACTTCAAGCTCGAATTCGATTTCGGCCAGGACCAGGAGGGCGGCGAAGACGGCGAGGGCGTCGACTTCACCGGCCAGACCGCGCTCGGCCCCTGCCCGAAGTGCTTCGGCGGTGTCTACGAGATGGGCCTGGCCTATGTCTGCGAGAAGAGCGTGGCCAAGCCGAAGAGCTGCGACTTCCGCAGCGGCCGCATCATCCTGCAGCAGGAAATCCTGCCCGAGCAGATGGCCAAGCTCCTGAACGACGGCAAGACCGACCTGCTGCCGGGCTTCGTTTCGCAGCGCACGCGCCGTCCGTTCAAGGCCTTCCTCACGCGCGGCAAGGACGGCAAGATCAGCTTCGAGTTCGAGGAACGCAAGGCCAAGCCGGCGGCCAAGGGCAAGGCCGCGGCCGCGAGTGGTGCTGACGGTGCCGATGGCGCCGAAGCGACGGCGCCGATCAAGGCCGCCGCACGCAAGTCGCCAGCCAAGGCCGCCGCCAAGACGGCCGCCAAGCCCGCCGCCCGCAAGGCGCCGGCCAAGACCGCCGTCAAGCGCGCCAGTGCGTCGGCCAAGAAGGATGCGGCCGGCTGACCAGGACGGCGCAAACAAAAACCGCGGACTTGTTCCGCGGTTTTTTTTCGTCTGGACAGGGTAATGCCGCTAGGCCGGCGGCGGGCGCAATGCCTGTGTTAAGTACTCACCCAAAAATAAATGTGTTTTTGGCTTCCAGAACCGGCGCGTTGCTGCGTCGGCTCGTGCTTGCAGTGCTCGCACTGCGGCGCTCTCGCCGTCTTGCACCGCATCCGAACCGGCACGTCCGGTTCTGTTTGCCAAAATTCCCATTTATTTTCGGTCGAGTACTTAGCGGCGGCGGAAATAAAAAAACCGCGAGCCTTGCGTCGCGGTTGTGTGGGGTGCCTGCGCTGTTGCCCGGCGCCTTATTCCTGCCAGTCCTGCAGGGCGCGGATCGCAGCTTCTCCGTTGCGGATCGCCTTGACGCGGCGAACAACCTCGTCGCGCCACGCTTCCTCGGCATCGAGGTCGGCCGGGCCGTCGACGTCCTGCGACAGCAGGCGCAGTACTACATGCTTGTCTTCAGCGGAGAGCAGCTGAATCTTCTCGCAGATTTCGGCAAGCATGGTCGACATCGGTGTCCTCACTGGAAAACGGTGATTTGATCATAGCCCGAGTTCTATCGGCTGTCGACCGGAACCATGTTGTCTGTGGGTTTCTTGTCAATCAGCTTATGGTCCGGGTCGATGCCGGCCCGCGCCGGAGGGGCGTCGACGACGAAGCGCACGTCCCGGTGCCGCTCGCGCACCAGGCGCCGCTCGCGCACCAGAGGCTTGCCGTCGCGGTCGTCGACACCGAATTCGATGTAGTCGGCCAGCGCCGCGTCGTGCTCGGCCGCGCCGCCGACGCGCACCTTGCCCGCGCTGGCATGCAGGGTGACCTCGTACTTGCCGTCCGGCCGGCGCGGCGCGCGCTGGCGCTGTCGGCGCGGTTTTCATACAGCACGATCGCCTTGAACAGGTCGTCGACCAGGTAGGCCTTGTCCGCCGGCGCGGCCGCGCGCAGCGCCGTCGCCAGCGCGGTGGCCGCGGCCGTGCGTCCTGTTGCCGCCGGCGCCGTGCGCAGCATCTCGCGCAGCGTCGCGTTGAGCTGCTCTTCGCCCAATATATCCTGCAGCAGGTAGAGCGCCATGCCGCCCTTGCGCTGCTGCAGCCAGGCTTCGTCCATGCCCTGCATGAGCGGCTGTTCGCGGCCGAGGACGAGCGCGCGTCCCATCAGGTAGGCCTGCAGGTCGTGGCGCAGGTAGCGCCGCATCCCGGTCGAGCCCTCGCTGCGGCGCAGCGCCATCAGTGCCGTGTATTCGGCCAGTCCGTCCACCAGCGCGTCGCCGGGCAGGCGCTCTTCCCACCACTGGCGCGCGGTGCCATACGCGCCCATGTAGAGGGGGTAGTCGATGTCTGGGCCGCGCCGCCGTCGACGCGGGCAATGAAGGCGCCATCCTCGGGCAGGGCCAGCATGCCGGGGAAAGCACGCGCGGGACCGGCATTGCGCGGCGTCTCGACCACGCGCAGGTCGTGCAGGCCATAAGGGCCGAACTGGCGCGTGCCGTAGTCGAGCACCGCGCTCGCGCCGCGCAGCAGGCCGTCGACGCTGTCGTCGTGCGCCGGCTGGAAGTAGGCGTCGAGGGCGACGTCCTGCCAGCGCTCGTGGCGCACCGCGTAGCGGGCCGACGCCACCGCGTAGCCGCCCGCGATCGGCTGCTCGACCCGGTAGTGGAAATGGCGCCGTTCGTTCGCGATCCATTCGCGTTCGAGCGCGCCGGGGGCGATCGCCACCTGGTCGACCGTGGTGCTGACGATGGCACTGAAGCGCACGCTGGCGGCGGGGGAGAGCGGCGCTGCTGGCGGGGCGCGTCAGGCGGTGGTGGCGGCGGTCGCGCGCGTCGCGCAGTTCCACCAGCGGCTGGTAGCCGATGCGTGGCAGCGCCTCGTCGGTGAACCAGGTGCCGTTGGCCGCCACCGGAGTATCGCTGCCGAAGCCGAACAGGCCGCCGGGCGCGTAGCTGAGGTCGAACTGCAGGGCCATGCGCGCGCCCGGCGCCAGCGGCGTCGCCAGGCGGTAATGGAAGAAGCCGCGCGCGCGGTCCGCCGTCACCAGGCGCGCCGGCAGCGACAGCCGCGCCACCAGGTCGGCACCTGGCTGCTGGTAGAGAACCAGGTCGGCCAGCGGCGCCGTGCCGCGGTTTTCCAGCTGGTACACGCCTTGCACGGCCAGCGTACGGCTGCGCGGATGGATGTCGACGCGCAGGTCGACCGCGACAAGGGCGGGCTGCGCCAGGCCGGCGAAGCGGCGGTAGCGGGTTTCGTAATCGGCGCGGCGCGCTTCCTCGCTGCGCGCCATGCGGTAGCTGCCGGCGACGTCCAGTTCGTACCAGGCCAGGGCGCCGCTGCCGGCAAAGAGCAGCAATCCGGCCGCAAAGGTGGCGAGGATGGGCAGCGTCAGGTGCTGGCGCGCCATGCGCAGGCGGCTGCGCAGCTCGGCATTCACGCCGTGTGGCCACAGCACGACCGTCAGCGCGAGCAGCACCAGGGCCGCGCCGGCCCAGTACAGTTCGAGCGTGCGCTCGAGCAGCAGGTGGTGGCCGAAGCCGTTCATGCTGGAATACTCCAGCTGCGGGAACACGCCGTACAGCAGCAGCGGGTGGTCGATCCCGCGGCCCTGGACGGCCGTGAAGCCGACGTAGAGCGCCACCAGCACCGCATAGCCGAGGTATTTGCGTGCGCACAGCACCTGGACGGCGATGGCAAGCACCGCCAGCAGGGCGTACTGCGGCAGCAGGATGGTGAACAGGAAGCGCAGGTACAGGCCTGGCTCGAGCGCGAAGTAGCCGCGCAGGAGCTGGCACAGCATCGCGCACAGCATCACCAGGAATAGCAGCAGCGCCTGCATCGCCACCAGTGCCAGCGTTTTCGACAGCGGCGCCAGCCAGGCCGGCACCGGCAACGCGTCGAACAGCTGGGCCACGCGCGCATCGCGTTCGCGCCACACCAGCTGGGCCGCGTAGAATGCGGTCACGACCAGCATGAAGCTGCTGAACATCTCGCGGATCAGGGCCAGCATGTTCCGGGTGACCGGATAGGTGCGGGCGCCGTGCAGGATGCCCAGCTCGAAAGTGCCGCCCGCCAGCATCGCCATCGCGACCGGGGCAATCAGGGCGAAGGGCAGGGTGGCCACCGTCTGGCGCAGGTGCAGGAGGGTGGTGCGCGCCAGCAGTGCCAGTGTGTTGCGGCGTGCGAAGTCGGGGCGCTCGCGGGTATGCACGGCCACCTGCGAGAGGGGCGTCGTTGCGCTGTCGGCGGGCGCGTCGGCGGCGCGGGTTTCCAGCATGCCGACCAGGTGCAGGCGCCAGTAGCCGAGCAGCAGCACGGCCAGGCCGAAGCCGCACCAGATCAGGCGGTTGACCCGGTACACGCCTTCCAGGCCGATGGGGCGTGCGTTGCGTTCGGCGGTCGGCCAGTATTCGGTCAGGCGCAGCACCGCCGTGGTCGCGAACGGGTCGATCAGCGCCGCCAGCGTCTTGTAGTCGAAGTCGCGCGCGAGCGAGGGGGCGATGGTGTAGCCGAGCATCAGGACGATGCTGGCCACGTACACCGGCAGCATGCGCCGCGTCAGCGCCGCCAGCACGAAGAAGATGGCACCGAAGACGAACAGGTTGGGCAGCAGCGTGAACAGCCAGGGCAGCAGGTAGGTGCCGAAGGCGGCGCCGCCGACGCGGTCGGGGTCGACGCCGGGCACCAGGCTGCCGAGCCACTGGCCGAGCAGGATGCCGCTGAAGATCAGGGCCAGCACCGGGTAGGCGCCGAGGAAGCGCCCGAACACGTAGGCGCTCTTCCTGACGGGCGCGCTGAAGAAGAAATGGTGCATGCCGTGCTCGAAGTCCTGCTGGATCGCGCGTCCCATGATGGCGGCCACCACGATCACGGCCGGGCAGCCGAGGAAGGCGGTCGACAGTGCCACCTGGCGCGGCGCGTCGATCAGCATGCGCGCGCCGAAGGCGACGATGGTGTCCTTGAACACGCCGCCCGCGGCCGCCGTCCACAGCAGGGCCAGCACGACGAAGATGCCGAAGCAGCTCCAGGCCAGCAGGCTGCGCGCGCGCTGGCGGAGCTCGAAGCGGACGATGGCGAGGAAAGCGGACATCGATCAGCAGTTCCCGGCCTGGGCGTTGTGGCGCCCGGCGATGGTGGCGAAATACACGTCCTCGAGACTCGCGTGGGCGGGCTCGAAGCCCATGCCCGGGTCGTGCTCGGCATAGACGTGCACCAGCGTGCGCCCGGCGCGCAGGCGCGTCGAAATCACCGCATGCTGCTTCTGGAACAGCGGCAGCTCGGCCTTGTCGATGAAGCGCGCCCAGATGCGCTCCTCGATGCCCTCGATCAGGCGCGCCGGCTCGCCGCAGAGCAGCACATGGCCCTTGTGGAGGATGGCCATGTTGGCGCACAGGTCGGCCACGTCGGACACAATGTGGGTCGAGAGCAGCACGGTCTTGTCGCTGCCGATGTCCGACAGTAGGTTATGGAAGCGCACCCGCTCCTGCGGGTCCAGGCCGGCGGTGGGCTCGTCGACGATGATCAGCCGCGGGTCGCCGATCAATGCCTGGGCCACGCCGAAACGCTGGCGCATGCCGCCGGAGAAGCTGCCGAGCTTCTGGTGGCGCACCTCGAACAGGTTGGTTTGCTGGAGCAGGCCGTCGACGACTTCGCGCCGCCGGCTTTTATTCGCAATGCCCTTCAGTTGGGCGAAGTGGTCGAGCAGTTCCCAGGCCGAGACGCGCGGATAGACGCCGAAGTCCTGCGGCAGGTAGCCGAGCATGCGCCGCACGGCGTCCTTTTCGTCGAGGACGTCGATATCGTCGGCGAACACGGAACCGCTGTCGCACTCCTGCAGCGTGGCCAGGATGCGCATCAGCGTCGACTTGCCGGCGCCGTTCGGGCCCAGCAGGCCGAACATCCCGGGCGGGATGTTCAACGTGACCTTGTCCAGCGCCACCACACCGTTGGCGTAGGTCTTGGACAGATTGCGGATGCGTAATTCCATGCGGACTCCCCTAGCAGCTTTGCATGGCGTTCATTTCCGTTTCCGCCAGGCCCTTTTTGACGCCTGCATTGTATGCGCTAACGGCTGACTCAGGCGGACCGATGCGACGCACGGCGCGATGTGCGTTCCAGAGTGCAGAAAAGCGGGGACGGTCTGCACGCGGCGCCTGGCCGGCAGGCGGACGGCAGCGGGGTCGGCTGGCGCATATAATGGCGTTTTGCCGCGAATGAAGGACCCCCATGTTAGCGAACCGTTTCTTCGGCCCCCTGGATGATCTGATCGTCGGCTTCGACAAGGCGCTGCGCGTCGTCGGCGGCGTGGCCTCGGCCTCGCGCGCGAACCCCGCGGCCAACTCGGTCGACTGCGAACTCGACGAACGCGAGCAGCGCCATAGCGCCGGCCTGATGCGCGTGAACCACGTCGGCGAAGTCTGCGCCCAGGCGCTCTACGATTCGCAGGCGCGCCATGCCCAAAGCCCGGCCATGCGCGCCCAGTTCGCGCAGGCCGGCCGCGAGGAAGAAGACCACCTGGCCTGGACCGCGCAGCGCCTGACGGAACTCGGCTCGCAGCCGAGCATGCTCAATCCGCTCTGGTACGCGGGCGCCTACGCGATGGGCACCGTGGCGGCCAGTGGGCTGGGCGACGCGCGCAGCCTTGGCTTCGTCGTCGAGACCGAGCGCCAGGTCGAGGCGCACCTGAACAGCCACCTCGAGACGCTGCCGATCAAGGATGCCAAGTCGCGCGCGATCGTCGAGCAGATGCGGGTCGACGAGATCGCCCACGGCGGCGCCGCCCAGGCGCTCGGCGCGGCCGAGATGCCGGTGCCGGTGAAGCTGGCCATGCGCGCGATGGCGAAGGTGATGACGACGACGGCGTATTACGTCTGATCTTCGATCATCGTAGGGTGGACTCGGGAGTCCACCCTGCACACCCTAAGGCGCCTCGACAATCTCCACGGAGTGCGTCATCTCGACCGAATGGGCCAGCATGATCGAGGCCGAGCAGTACTTCTCGTGCGACAGCTTCACGGCGCGCTCCACCGCCGCCGGCTTCAGGTTGCGGCCGGTGACGACGAAGTGGAAGTTAATCTTGGTAAACACCTTCGGGTCGGTAGCGGCACGCTCGGCCTGCAGGGTGACGTCGCAGCCGAGCACGTTCTCGCGGCCGCGCTGCAGGATCAGGACGACGTCGTAGGCGGTGCAGCCGCCGGTACCGACGAGCAGCATTTCCATTGGACGCGGCGCCAGGTTGTGGCCGCCGCCCCCGGGCGCGCCGTCCATCGCCACCATGTGGCCCGATCCGGTCTGGGCGCGAAAACTCATGCCCGACGGGCCGTTCCAGCTGACTTTGACTTCCATGCAGATTCTCCGCTATCTAAGGGTGCCTGTATTGTAGAACAGCCCACCGCGGCATGCCGGGGTGGGCTGTTCTGGCAGGGGCGCCGCGTGGCTACACGGCCAGCACGTAGCGCTCGCTCTTCATGCGCCAGGTGGCAAAGGCGATCACCGCCGCCACCGGCAGCGCCGCGCTGACGAAGGTGAGCAGGTAGGGCAGGAAGCCCAGCTCGACGCCCTTCGACATTTCGCGCAGCAGGGTCTGGTTCGACAGCATCGGCACCGCGTACATCCACAGCGAGGTCTTCAGTTCCATCATCGAGACCACCAGGCCGGGCAGCATCGGCAGCAGCAGCACGATGCTGAGCAGGCTTTGCGCTTCCTTGAAGGACTTGGCGTTCATCGCCAGGGCGATCTGGGCGGCAGCCGCCAGCAGCGCCAGCGGCAGCGCCAGGAAGCACACCAGCGCGACGTCGAACCAGTTCAGGCTCCACGACATGCCCAGTTCCTCCAGCGGCACCCAGGACAGGACGATGTGCGCCAGGATCAGTTCGAGCGTGAGCCCGACCACGGCCAGGGTGCCGGCCATGAGCCACTTGCCGGTCACGATTTCCCGGGCCCGGGCCGGCTGCGCCATCAGCACTTCCATCGAGCGCCGTTCGCGTTCGCCGGCGGTGCTGTCGACCGCGGCCGACATGCCGCAGAAGAAGGCCGGGAAGAACAGCATGCTGAGCATCCCGCCAATCAGAACCGGCCGAGCGCGAGGCGTTGGTGCCGGTGTCGTAGCGCTGCACGTTGATCGGCGCCAGCGTCGCCGGCGACACCCCGTGCGCCAGCAGGCGCGCGCTGGCGACGTTGGCGCTGTAGTTCTCGAGCACTTCCTCGATCTCGCGCCGCTGGGCGCCCTTTTCGGCCGCCGAGTCGTACCACAGCTCGATGCGCGCCGGGCGCATCGCCGCGTAGTTGGTGCCGAACTTCTCCGACAGGCGCAGCACGGCCGCCAGCTTGGTGTCACCCTGCAGTTTCTCCTCGATCGCCGCCTCGTCCAGCATGGCGATGTTGGTGATCGTGATGTTCTTCTGCCGGAGCTGGGCCATCAGGGTGGGCGCCTTGTCGGCGCCGATCACGGCCAGTTCGATGCCCTCGCGTTCCGAGCGGGTGGCGCGGTCGATCAGCTGCTGCATCAGGAAGCCGAACATCACCGGATACATCAGCGTGAACAGCAGCAGCAGGCCGACGTTGCGCTTCTCGCGCAGCGTTTCGCGCAGTTCTTTCAGGTAGATGATGAGGAAGCGCGGCTTCATGCGGCGATCCCTTCTTCGCCAACCAGGCTGACGAAGGCGTCTTCCAGGTTGTCGATGCCGGTACGGCGGCACAATTCGTCGGGCGAGCCCTGCGCCACCGTGTGGCCCTTGGCGATGACGATGACGTCGTCGCACAGGTGGGTCACTTCCTGCATCACGTGGGTGGCCATGATGACGCAGCAGCCGTCGGCGCGCAGGGAAGAGAGCGCACGGCGCAGCGCGCGTGTGCTCATCACGTCCAGGCCGCGGCTCGGTTCGTCGAGCAGCAGGTTGCGCGGGCGGTGCAGCAGCGTGCGCGCCAGCGCCACCTTGATGCGCTGGCCCTGCGAGAAGCCCCTTGGTGCGGCGCTCGAGGATGTCGTCCATGGCCAGCAGGTCCGACACCTCGTCGATGCGCGCGGCCAGGGCGGCGCCGCCCATGCCGTTGAGCTCACCGAAATAGGCGAGGTATTCGCGCGTCGACAGGCGTTCGTACAGGCCGAACTGGTCGGTGAGGAAGCCGATATTGCGGCGTACCGCGAGCGGGTCGCGCTCGGGGTCGACGCCGTCGATCGACACGCTGCCGTGGTCGCGCTTGAGCAGGCCCACCGGGGTGCGCAGCAGGGTCGTCTTGCCGGCGCCGTTGGGCCCGAGCAGGGCGGTGATGTGGCCGTCGCAGGCGCTGAAACTGACGCCGCCAAGCGCCTGCACGGTGCCAAACTGTTTACGTACTTCTTGAACTTCGATCATGGGCGGCTCGATGTCAGGGTTGCGGCCCGGCGCTGCCGAGCTGGAAGGTCGGGGCCGGAATCTCGTCCAGGCAGGTGGCGTCGAGCTTGGCGCCGGGCTTGTCGAGGAATTCGCGCAGCAAGCGTGGCGCGCAGCCCAGCTGCGAGACGCCGTGGCCGGCATTGGCCACGACCAGCTGGCGTGCGTTCGACATGTGGCGCGCGGCACTTTGCGCGCGCCGCGGCGGCGTCACCGGGTCGAGCGCGCCCGAGAGCAGCAGGGCGGGCGCGGCGATCGTGGCCGGGGCGGCATACGGCACCGCCGGCACGTTCATCGTCTTGCACATGGCCGGCATGCGTTCGGCCAGCGCGCGCGTCAACTGGCCGGTGTTTTCCTTCATCAGATCAGGCGTCATGCGCGGCACGTCCTCGGCGCAGACCACCGCCAGGTGCAGCAGGAAGGCGCTGCTGGCCTCGCTGGCGAAGTCGCCGCTGATGTTATGGCGGGCGATGAAGGGCTCCCAGCGGCCCCGGTAGGCGCTGTGGATCAGGAAAGGCAGGCGGCGCGCGTCGGCCGGCGAATACAGGATGTTGTGGACGGTGCCCGTGAAGCGCTGCCCGGTCATGCTGAAGGTGGCCGGTTGGGCGGTGCGCGGGTCGCTGATCGACAGCTTGATGCCGGCTTCGGCGCGCGCGGCCAGGCTGCCGAATTCGGCGCGCAGGTTCGGATAGGCCTTGTGGCAGGCGGGGTCGCGCGCGCAGCCGTCGAAGAGCTTGTCGAGGGCGGCCTGGCCGTCGCGCCCACCGGCGGGAATCACCTGGTCGGGCGCGGCCACGCCGTCGAGGATCAGCGAGCGCACGCTGTCCGGGAAGGCGCGCGCATAGGCCTGGCCGAGGCGGGTGCCGTAGGAACCGCCCCAGACGTTGACCTTGCCGTAGCCGAGCGCGCGCCGCACTTCGTCGAGGTCGCGCGCGGCGTTCGCGGTGGTGTAGGCGGCGAAGGGGGCGCGGCTGGCCTTGATGCAGCGCGTGACCTCGGCACCCAGTTCGTCATCGCTCATGGTGGCGTGCTCGGGCCGGTCCTCGCAATCGAGCCTGCCCGACAGGCCGGTGCCGCGCTGGTCGATGAAGACGATGTCGCGGGTGGCGCGCACGCGCTTGAAGGCCGCCGACAGCAGGACGATGACGTCGCTGCCGGCCTGGCCGGGACCGCCGGCGAGCACGAACAGCGGATCGGGTTTGGCTCCTTCGCGGAAGGCCGGGGCGACGGTGACGTGCAGCTTGAGCGCGCCGGCCGCCGGTTTCGCGTAATCGAGGGGCACCGGGACTTTGACGCAGCGCAGCGCTTCTTCGGCACCCGGCAGGTGGCAGCTGCGCGGAGCGGGACGCGCCGCGTCCGCCGGCGCGGCTGCAGCGGCGCCTCCCGACGACAGCAACAGCGCCAGCAGGGCAGGCAGGATGGGACTGGTTTTCACTCGAACTCCTCAGTAGTTGACCAATAGTAATTTGGGTTCGTTTGCACGGTCAACTCATGCTTGCGCAAGAAATTACTTGAGGGAAGTCTAGTGGGGTTCGCTTGAGAATGGTTGCGCAAAATCATTAGCCTTCGGATATGAACGTGTCGCATGCGACGGAGGTGCGGGAATGCCACAGCCGGCCTGGGGCCGATCTTGACCGGGTGCCTGCGCTTGAGGTATCATCGCTGGCTTTCCATTTGCTCTGGAAAAGACAATAAGGATGAGTCCGCAGCAACAATTGCGGAACCGCCATTTGAGCAATTTACCTATTTTAGGAAGTCAACATGAAAACTTTTTCCGCTAAGGGCCATGAAGTCCAGCGCGACTGGTTCGTGATTGACGCGACGGACTTGGTCCTCGGACGTGTTGCCAGCGAAGTGGCACTCCGACTGCGCGGCAAACACAAGCCAGAATTCACTCCTCACGTCGATACCGGTGACTACATCGTCGTCGTCAACGCAGGCAAACTGCGCGTGACCGGCACCAAAGCCACCAACAAGACGTACTACCGTCACTCGGGCTACCCGGGCGGTATCTACGAAACCAACTTCCTGAAAATGCAACAGCGTTTCCCGGGCCGCGCGCTCGAGAAGGCTGTCAAGGGCATGCTGCCCAAGGGCCCGCTGGGCTACGCCATGATCAAGAAGCTGAAAGTGTACGCGGAAGGTACCCACCCGCACGCAGCACAGCAACCACAAGCACTGACCCTCTAAGGAACTGACATGATCGGTAACTACAACTACGGCACCGGCCGTCGCAAGAGTGCAGTCGCTCGCGTGTTCATCAAAGCCGGCACCGGCCTGATCGTCGTGAACGGCAAGCCTGCGAACGAGTACTTCTCGCGCGAAACCGGCCTGATGGTCATCCGTCAGCCGCTGGAACTGACCGGCAACGTCGAGCGTTTCGACATCAAGGTCAACGTGCACGGCGGTGGTGAGTCGGGCCAGGCTGGCGCCGTCCGTCACGGCATCACCCGCGCCCTGATCGACTACGACGCAGGCCTCAAGGGCGACCTGGCACGTGCCGGTTTCGTCACCCGTGACGCCCGTGAAGTCGAGCGTAAGAAAGTCGGCCTGCGTAAAGCACGTCGCGCCAAGCAGTTCTCGAAGCGTTAATCGCTTGCAGCCTTCGGGCGTCAGCAGCTTCACGCTGCTGACCTGTTGGACAGAAAGCCGCCTTCGGGCGGCTTTTTTTTCGTCCGTCAATGCTGCGGCATCGCTGGGAGACGCATTGTAGACTGGCCCGTCGATCATTTCGCCGGAGACCTTTCGTCGTGAATAATGGAATCAGGAAGATCAGCCTCGGCCTGCAGGGCGGTGGCGCCTATGCCGCCTTCGGCTGGGGCGTCCTCGACCGCCTGCTCGAGGACGAGCGTTTCGACATTGCCGCCATCAGTGCCACCAGCGGCGGCGCGATCAATGCCGCCGTGCTGGCGGACGGCTATGCCCGGGGCGGCGGCCGCGCGGGCGCACGCGCGGCCCCGGAGCGCTTCTGGCGCGCCCTCAGCAGCGCCAGCATGCTCAGCCCGCTGCGCCCGAGCGCCTTCGATATCCTGGGCGGCGCCGGCTCGATGCAGGCGTCCCCGGCCTACCACCTGATGCAGGCGATGAGCGCGGTCTTGCCGCCGCAAATGACGCCAGTCAGCATGAATCCCCTGCATGCGCTGCTCTCGTCGCTGATCGATTTCGAGCGGGTGCGCAGCTGCGAAGAGATCCGCCTTTTCATTCCCGCCACTAACCTGCGCACCGGCAAAGCGAAAATTTTCCTGCGCGACGAGCTCGATGCCCGCATGGTCGCGGCCTCGGCCTGCCTGCCGCAGGTCTTCGCCGCCGTCGAGATCGACGGGGAAGCGTATTGGGATGGCAGCTTTGTCGGCAATCCGGCATTGTCTCCGCTGGTCGAGCAGGGCGACGGCACCGATATCCTGATCGTGCAGAACAATCCGATCGCTCGCGAGCAACTGCCGCGCAGCCTGGCCGATATCGGCAACCGCGCCAGCGAAATCGCCTTCAATCTCAGCTTCGTGCGCGAAGTCAGTGCCATCGAGCACGTCCGTGCCGTGGTCGACGAGGAGCGTATCGAGCAGACGCACGCGGCCGCCGTGCGCCTGCACATGATCAGCGGGAATGGCGAACTGGCCAATCTCGATATCTCGAGCAAGTTCAACCTGGAATGGCCCTTCATCCTGCAGTTGCGCGAGGCGGGGCGCAAGGCGGCGGGCGACTGGCTCGATGTCCACGCCGGGAACGTGGGCCTGCGTTCGACCATCGACACCGAGGCGGTGTACTACCCCGAGCGCCAGATGGCGCGCGCGCGGTGAACGGCCTGAGGGCACTTGGCTGTTCGCCGGCGGCATCCCCTTTGCCAGTCGTACGGGCGCGAAAACGCGCTACCTGACAGGCTGTTAAAATTGCGGCCTCGTCCTGCAAGGGCTCATATTTCATGGAAGGAACAGACATGATCAAAGTTGGCATCGTTGGCGGAACCGGTTACACGGGCGTGGAATTGCTGCGGCTGTTGGCCGCGCATCCCGGCGTGGAGCTGACCGCGATCACTTCGCGCAAGGAAGACGGCCTGCCCGTAGCCGACATGTTCCCCTCGCTGCGTGGCCGCGTGAACCTGGCCTTCTCGGCGCCCGACAAGGCCGACCTGACGGCCTGCGACGTGGTGTTCTTCGCCACCCCGCACGGCGTGGCAATGGCGCAGGCGCCCGCCTTGCTGGAAGCCGGCGTGAAGGTCATCGACCTGGCGGCCGACTTCCGCCTGAAGGACAGGGCAAGCTTCGAGAAGTGGTACAAGATCGAGCACACGGCGCCGCAGCTGATCGAGGAAGCCGTCTACGGCCTGCCCGAGCTGAACCGTGACGACATCCGCAAGGCGCGCCTGATCGCCAATCCCGGCTGCTACCCGACCACGATGCAGCTCGGCTTCGTGCCGCTGCTGAAAGCCGGCTTGATCGATGCCGGCAGCCTGATCGCCGACGCCAAGTCGGGCGTGTCCGGCGCTGGCCGCAAGGCCGAGATCGGCACGCTGTTCTCGGAAGCGAGCGACAACTTCAAGGCCTATGGCGTGGCCGGTCACCGCCACACGCCCGAAACCTCGGCCCAGCTGCAGCGCTTCACCGACCAGAAGGTCGGCCTGATCTTCACCCCGCACCTGGTGCCGATGATCCGTGGCATGCACGCGACCCTGTATGCGCGCCTGACGAAAGACATCGACGACGACGCCCTGCAGGCGCTGTTCGAGGATGCCTACAAGGATTCGCCCTTTGTCGACGTCATGCCTTTCGGCTCGCACCCGGAAACGCGCTCGACGCGCGGCTCGAACATGCTGCGCCTGGCCGTGCACCGTCCGGACGGCGGCGACACCGTCGTCCTGCTGGTGGTGCAGGACAACCTGGTCAAGGGCGCATCCGGCCAGGCGGTGCAATGCATGAACCTGATGTTTGGCCTGGACGAAACGACCGGGCTGCAAGGTATCGCGCTGTTGCCGTAATGTAAGAATTCCTGGCGGCATTGCCGGACACGAGCTAGATCAAGGTGGCAACTGTTGAGAACGGTAAATTGACCGATGCACTGGTCGGTTTACACGTCGCAACTTCCATCTACTACAGGGGTGCTCCATGTTCGGTCGCAACGCAAAAAGCGAAATTGACAGCCTGATCGGCGTAGCCGCCCGTATCGAGGGAGACCTGTGTTTCAGCGGCGGCCTGCGCATCGACGGCGAGGTGCACGGCAATGTCATCGCCAACGAGGGTCCGGATAGCGTGCTCATCGTTTCCGAGCACGCGCGCATCGAGGGAGAGGTGCGTTGCGCCAACCTGGTGGTAAACGGTTTCATCGCCGGGTCGGTGCATTCGACGGAACTGCTTGAATTGCAGCCGAAAGGCCGCATACATGGGGATGTCCATTACAAGCTGCTCGAGATGCACGGCGGCGCCCTGGTGACCGGCAAGCTCACGCACCAGCCGGCCGGGGAACCCGTGTTTCATCTGGCGCCGGCGGTAGCGACCGGAGCATGACCGGCGCGAACAGTCTATAATGGGAATTGTTGAATCCAATCAGGAGTTTATCCCATGACCGCAGTAGCCGAAGCGCAAGACTTTGACACCATCCCGACCCCCATCGTCTTCACCGACAGCGCTGCCGAAAAAGTGGCCCAGCTGATCGAGGAAGAGGGCAATCCCGACCTGAAGCTGCGCGTGTTCGTGCAGGGCGGCGGCTGCTCGGGTTTCCAGTACGGCTTCACCTTCGACGAAATCGTGAACGAAGACGACACCACCATGGAGAAGAACGGCGTGCAACTGCTGATCGACTCGATGAGCTACCAGTATCTGGTGGGCGCCGAAATCGACTACAAGGACGACCTCGAAGGCGCCCAGTTCGTCATCAAGAACCCGAACGCCACCAGCACCTGCGGTTGCGGTTCGTCGTTCTCGGCCTGATAAGCCAATCTGCCGCCCGGTTTTTTCTGGGCGAGAATGAAAAATCCGGGCATTGCCCGGATTTTTTTTCGTCCATGCCGTACATGCCCGCTGCGCCTGTGGCCATCTTCAAGCGGGGTACAGCGCCCCCAGCACCCGCGGACCTGTTGCGCCCGTCACCGCCGGCATGTTGCCTGGCTGACGCAGGTTGAAGCGATAGCCCAGCCAGGCAAAGGCCAGTGCCTCGACGTGGTTCGGGGCAATGCCCAGTTCCGCCGTCGATTCGACCAGCACCTGGCCGCCGAGGGCGGCGCCCAGCATGCGCAGCAGGGTGCCGTTATGGGCACCGCCGCCGCAGACGTAGACGGCGTCGATCCGGACCTGTTCGTCGAGGATGGCGCGCGCGATCGTCTGCGCGGTCAGGGCGGTGAGCGTGGCCTGTACGTCGGCCGCGACCACGCCGGCGAAACCCGCCAGGCGGGCGTCGAGCCAGTCCATATGGAACAGGTCGCGGCCCGTGCTCTTCGGTGCCGGCTGATGGAAATAGGGTTCCTGCAGCAGGTAGGCCAGCAGGGCGGCGTCCACCTTCCCGCTCGCGGCCCGGGCGCCGCTGGCATCGTACTCCTTGCCCTGGTGGCGCCCGATCCAGCCGTCCAGCAAGACATTGCCGGGACCGGTATCGTAGCCGGTCACGCGGCCGTCGGCATGCAGCATGCTGATGTTGCCGATGCCGCCGATATTGACCACCACCCGCGTCGTGCCGGGTTTGCCGAAGGCCGCCGCGTGAAAGGCCGGCACGGGGGCGCCTTGGCCGCCGGCGGCGATGTCGCGGCTGCGAAAGTCGGCGATGACGTCGATGCCCGTCAGTTCGGCCAGCAGGGAGGGATTGTTGGTCTGGCGCGTAAAGCCGCGTTCCGGGCGGTGGCGTACCGTCTGGCCGTGCACGGCGACGGCAGCAACCGGTCCCGGGGCGCGCGTCGCGAGCATGCCGGCACACTGCGCGTAGGCATGCGCCAGGCCGTTGGCGGCGATCGCCTCGCGCTCGATCTCGTTGGGGCCGTTTGCCTGCAGCCCCATGAGCTCGGTGCGCAGCGCGGCAGGGAAGGGGACGAAGGCAGACTCCAGGGTGCGGATCGCGCCATCGGCGAAATCGGCAAGCACGCCGTCCACGCCGTCGAGGCTGGTGCCGGACATCAGGCCGATATACAGGGAGGAAGATGAGGTCGTCATATGCGCATCATAGATGAAAGCGTGACTGCAAAATGCCCGCCGTGGCTGCGGCAGGCAACAAAAAAGCCTGCCGTGCAAATGCAGGGCAGGCTTTCTCGAAGAGGCGAATCGCTTTAGCGGGCCGCCATGGCGTTGCCGCCTGGAGTCAGCAGCGAGAAGCGGTGGTTCATCTCGGCAGCTGCCATGCGGAAGCGGGCCAGCTCGCCCTTGCTCAGCGGGGCGGCCATCAGGTCCTTCAGCGTGCTTGGATCGCGCGCGACATTGGCAACGCGGAACTCATAGTGCAGGTGGGCACCGGTCGACCAGCCGGTCGAGCCGACAAAACCGATCACTTCACCCTGGCTGACCTTGGCACCCTTGCGCAGGCCGCTGTTGAAGCGGCTCATGTGGGCATAGGCGGTGCTGTAATTGCCCCAGTGCTTGATGACGACCATGTTGCCGTAGCCGTTCGAGACGCCGATGAAGTCGATGGTGCCGTCGCCCGAGGCGTGGATCGGGGTGCCGAGGGAAGCGGCGTAGTCGATGCCCTTGTGGGCTTTCCACTGGCCCGAGATCGGGTGCACGCGGTTGGCGAAGCCCGACGAGACGCGCGAGAATTCCAGCGGCGACTTGAGGAAGGCTTTTTTCAGCGACTTGCCGTCCAGGCTGTAGTAGCCGCCCTGCCTGGTCACCGGGTCTTCGAACCAGACAGCCTGGTAGCTCACGCCGCGATTGATGAATTCGCCTGCCAGGATGCGGCCGGTTTTCACCAGTTCGCCGTCGAGCCAGAAGGTTTCGTAGACAACATTAAAGCGGTCGCCGCGCTTGATGTCGCCGCGGAAGTCGATGTTGGTCGAGAACATCTTGACGATTTCGCCGACGACGGAGTCGGGAATCGAGCCGCCGTCGACATTCGCGTCGGTCGCCGAATACAGCGAGGAGCTGTTGAGCTCGCGCGAACGCATTTCGACGCGGCGTTCCAGCTTGGCCGGTGCTTCCGAAGCCTTGAAGCTGTCGCCATCGCGTGCGATGGTGAGCGTGGTCGGGGCGTTGTTCTTGTCGGTGAGGGTGGCGCGCAGCGACAGCAGCAGGCCGTTTTCGTCGGTCTCGGCCTGCAGGCGCTTGCCGTTCTTCAGCGACAGGATGCGGCGGGCCAGTTTGTCGGAGCGGATGAAGTTCTGTGCCTGTGCATCTTCCACACCCAGGCGTGCCAGCATGGTGCCAACGGAGTCGCCCGAACGGACGCGCTCTTCGTGGATGAACTGCTGCTCGTCCTGCTGGAGCGCGGCGATCTGGTCGGAGAGATTGGGCAGGGCCAGGTTCTCGGCAACCGACTTGACCGGCACGTCGGCGTCGTCCTGCGCGATCGGCGCCGTAGCCACGGCGCCGAATGCGCACAGTGCCAGGGCGAGCGCGCCAGCGCCGACGATACGGGTCTTGCGACTCATGTTCGCCAAGCGGAACGGGCTGTTGCCAGTGATTTTATGTATAGGATTCATGCAATCAGTTAAAATTTGCCGCTTCAACTTCGGGCCACTTTTATTCTTGTTGTTTTGAAAAGTTTTCCTACGGCAAGATTGATGGGATCGAGCATTATACCAAAATACGTGGTCCTACAACCGCTTTAGCCAATTTCCTACAAATAATTTATGACCTCGCCCGCGTCTTGTAGTAATAACAACCCTGCGTCCGCCACCTCTACCTTGCCCCTGTCCGACAAGGTGCAAGAGGCGCTCGCCATCACGAAACGCGGTGTCGACGAACTGCTGATCGAAAGCGAATTTGCACAAAAGCTGGCCCGCTCGGAAGCGACCGGTACGCCGCTGCGCATCAAGCTGGGCCTGGACCCGACCGCCCCGGACCTGCATCTGGGCCACACCGTCGTACTGAACAAGCTGCGCCAGTTGCAGAACCTGGGGCACCAGGTGATCTTCCTGATCGGCGACTTCACTTCGATGATCGGCGACCCGTCGGGCCGCAACGTCACCCGTCCGCCGCTGACGCGCGAGCAGGTCGAGGAAAACGCCCAGACCTACTTCCGCCAGGCAGCCTTGGTGCTGAACGCCGAGCGTACCGAAATGCGCTACAACTCCGAGTGGTGCGACCCGCTGGGCGCGCGCGGCATGATTCAGCTGGCCTCGCGCTACACCGTGGCACGCATGATGGAACGCGACGACTTCACCAAGCGCTACAAGAGTGGGACACCGATTGCTGTGCATGAGTTCCTCTATCCTTTGATGCAGGGCTACGATTCGGTTGCTTTGAAAGCAGACCTTGAGTTGGGTGGAACAGATCAAAAATTCAACCTCCTCGTTGGCCGTGAATTGCAGAAAGATTACGGTCAGGAACCGCAGTGCATTCTGACCATGCCGCTGCTCGAGGGCCTGGACGGCGTCGAGAAGATGTCGAAATCGAAGAACAACTACATCGGCATCACCGAGGCGCCGAACACGATGTTCGCCAAGCTGATGAGTATTTCCGACGTCATGATGTGGCGTTACTACGAGCTGCTTTCGTTCCGCTCGCTGGACGACATTGCCTCCTTGAAAGCCGCAACCGGGGCCGGCGCCAATCCGCGCGACGCGAAAGTCGCCCTGGCCCAGGAAATCGTCACCCGTTTCCATTCGGCGCAGGCGGCCCAGGATGCGCTGGCCGACTTCGTCAACCGCTCGAAGGGTGGCATCCCGGACGAGGTGCCGGAAGTCACGGTCGCGGGCGCGCCGCTTGGCGTGGCCCAACTGCTCAAGGCTGCCGGCCTGTGCGCGTCCACCTCGGAAGCGATGCGCATGGTCGACCAGGGCGGCGTACGCATCGATGGCGCTGTCGTGAGCGACAAGAACCTGAAGGTCGAGGCCGGCAACTTCGTGATGCAAGTTGGCAAGCGCAAGTTCGCGCGTGTGAATTTCAGCGCATGATCGGACTGCTGCAACGCGTCAGCCACGCAAGCGTCGTGGTCGATGGCGCCACGGTAGGCGCGATTGACAAGGGCTTGCTGGTGCTGGTCTGCGCCGAGAAGGGCGACACCGAGCGCGAGGCCGAAGCCTTGTTGGCCAAGCTGCTCGGCTACCGCGTCTTTGCCGACGAGGCCGGCAAGATGAACCGCAGCCTGCGCGACATCGCCGGCGATCTGCTGCTGGTGCCCCAGTTCACGCTGGCGGCCGATACCCGTTCCGGCACCCGGCCCTCGTTTTCGCCGGCCGCGGCGCCGGAAGACGGGCGGCGCCTGTTCGACCATGTCGTGCGCCAGGCCAGGGCCTCCCATGGCAAGGTGGAAACAGGGCGTTTTGGCGCCGACATGCAGGTGGCATTGACGAACGATGGTCCCGTGACGATCTGGCTGCGCGTTGATCCCGTCGTTGTCGCGCGTTGAAACCTGCCTTGCCAGCCGCGGTCAATATGAGGAGGCCCACCGGGAGTCTGCGATGAAGATCTGGAGTGATTCGTTTACCGAAGGCGGGCTGATCCCGCCAGAGTGCGCGTTTGCCGTCGCCGATGCGGCCAGGCATGTGCGCCTGTCGAGCAACCGCAATCCGCACCTGGCCTGGGACGAGGTGCCGGCCGGCACCCAATCGCTCGTCATCCTCTGCGTCGATGGCGACGCGCCTTCGGATGGAACCGACGTCAACAAGGAAGGGCGCACCGTGCCCGAAGGCCTGAAACGGGCTGATTTCCATCACTGGGCACTGGTCGACATTCCGCCCAGCCTGAAGTCAATTGCAGAAGGGCAGTTTTCCGACATGGTGACTCCCGGCGGCAAGAGCGGGCCGAACCTGCCTTTCCTCGTCAAGAACGGCACCGAGCACCAGTTGCGCCAGGGTATCAATGACTATACTGGCTGGTTCGCGAACGATCCCGACATGGCTGGCCAGTATTTCGGCTACGACGGACCCTGCCCGCCGTGGAACGACGAGCGCGTGCACACCTATGTGTTTACGATCTACGCACTCGACGTTCCGCAGTTGGCGCTCGATGGCGAGTTCACCTGTGCGGAAGTACGCGAGGCGCTGATCGGCCATATCCTCGACGAAGCCCAGATTTTCGGCGTGTACTCGCTCAACCCCGACGTCGCCTCGACGCTGTCCACCTGAAGCGCCGGGAATCCCGGCGCACACTTAACTCATGCAAGACGACAAGACCACGCGGATCCTGCTGATCCGCCACGGCGAAACGGCGTGGAACGCCGAGCGCCGCCTGCAAGGCCACCTCGATATCGACCTCAACGAAGAGGGCAGGCGCCAGGCCCGGGCCCTGGCCGCGGCGCTGGGGGACGAGCCGATCGACGTGCTCGTCGCCAGCGACCTGGCGCGCGCCAGCCAGACGGCAAAAGCCATTGGCGACGGGCGCGGCCTGCCGCTGTTCATCGATGCGCGCCTGCGCGAGCGCTGCTATGGCGGCTTCGAGGGCCTGCTGTACTCCGAGATCGCCGCACGTTTTCCACACGCGTTCGCTGCCTGGCAGGGGCGTGATGTCGATGCAGTGCTGCCGCCTGGTAAGAATCGGGGCGAAAGTTTCCGCGAGTTCTATGACCGGTCGATCGGCGCCATCCTCGGCTGGGCTGCGGACAATCCCGGCAGGACGCTGGCCCTGGTGGCCCATGGCGGTGTGCTCGAGTGCGCCTACCGGGCCGCTCTCGGCCTGTCTCTGGTAACGCCGCGCGATTTTAAAATCCACAACGCCAGCATCAACCGCTTCCTGGTGAAAGATAGCAAGCTCGAGCTGGTGAACTGGGGCGAGGTTGAGCATTTGCGCGACGCCACGCTGGATGATGTCGGCTAGCCACTTCTTTCCATTCTGTCCAGCACCATTTATCGCGTTCGCTACAGTTTGGAAAAAAATTTGCTGATTAATTGAGCAGGGGATCGGGTAAAATAGCAGGTTCCCGTGCCTTCCCAACATATTCCTGCTGTGCAAATCGGTCCTTATCTCCTCCGCAATAATGTCTTCGTTGCGCCCATGGCCGGCGTGACCGACCGCCCGTTCCGCCAGCTGTGCAAGCAGCTCGGTGCCGGCTATGCGGTGTCCGAGATGGCGGCCTCCAATCCCCGCCTGTGGGCCAGCGAAAAGACCAGCCGCCGCACCGACCACGCGGGCGAGATGGAGCCGAAGGCGGTACAGATCGCCGGCGCCGACCCCCAGGACCTGGCCGACTGCGCCCGCCATAACGTCGAGCGCGGCGCGCAGATCATCGACATCAATATGGGTTGCCCGGTGAAAAAGGTTTGCAATAGCTGGTGCGGTTCGGCCCTGCTGCAGCACGAAGACCTGGTCGAACGCATCCTGCATGCGGTCGTCGCGGCGGTGGACGTGCCCGTTACCCTGAAATTCCGTACTGGCTGGGATCGCCAAAACAAGAATGCTTTGAATATTGCGCGCATGGCGGAACAGGCCGGCATCCAGATGCTGACCCTGCACGGGCGTACCCGGGCCGACGGCTACAAGGGCGAGGCCGAATACGACACGATCCGCGCCGTCAAGGCGGCGGTCGGCATTCCGGTGGTCGCCAACGGCGACATCACGACCCCGCAAAAGGCGAAATTTGTGCTCGACTACACGGGTGCGGACGCCGTCATGATCGGCCGCGCGGCCCAGGGCCGGCCCTGGATCTGCCGCGAAATCGACCACTACCTGCGTACCGGCGAACTGCTGCCGCCGCCGCTGGTGGAAGAGGTGCGCGCCCTCATGAACGAACACCTGCCGGCACATTATGCCTTCTACGGCGAGTATGTCGGCGTGCGCACCGCGCGCAAGCACATCGGCTGGTATGTCGAGGATTTGCCCGGCGGCGAGGCGTTCCGCCAGCAGATGAACCGTCTCGAGTCGACGGCCGAGCAGCTCGCGGCCGTGGATAATTTTTTCCAATCCCAACTCCGACATGGCGAGCGGTTACAATACCGGCCCGCAGAGCTTATGCAAGATGCAATAGCGGCATAGTAAAAGTAGTCAAACAAGAAAAACGATTTGGGGACAGTGCCGGCACATCGGCACAGCAATCACTAACCAGGACGAAGCAGCAGACATGAGCAAAGAGAGTATCCAGGAAGTTGTCCAGAAGAGCCTCGAGGACTATTTCAATGACCTGGGCGAGCAGAAACCGACGAACATCTACGACATGATGCTGCTGACCGTCGAGAAGCCGATCCTGGAAGTGGTGATGACGCGCGCCGACGGCAACCAGTCGCACGCCGCCCAGATGCTGGGCATCAACCGCAATACCTTGCGCAAGAAACTGCAAGAGCACGGACTGCTGTAAAGTCTGCCGGCACGAGTGGCCGTGCGCGGGCGCGGCCAATATGGCGTGCCCTGATTCCGCACAGAATTCCCATCAACAACGGCCACTCCCCATGATCAAACAAGCTCTCATTTCCGTCTCCGACAAGACCGGCGTGCTCGATTTTGCCCGTGCGCTTTCCGCGCTCGGCGTCAATATCCTGTCCACCGGCGGCACCGCCAAGCTGCTGCAAGACAATGGCGTGCCGGTGACGGAAGTTGCCGATTACACCGGCTTCCCGGAAATGCTCGACGGCCGCGTGAAGACCTTGCATCCGAAAGTCCACGGCGGCATCCTGGCGCGCCGCGATTTCCCCGAGCACGTCGCCAAGCTGGAAGAGCACGGCATCCCGCAGATCGACATGGTCGTGGTCAACCTGTATCCATTCCAGCAGACCGTCGCCAGGGAAGCGTGCTCGCTGGAAGACGCGATCGAGAACATCGACATCGGCGGCCCGACCATGCTGCGCTCGGCGGCCAAGAACCATCGCGACGTGGTCGTCATCGTCGACCCGAGCGACTACGGCGTGGTGCTAGCGGAAATGAAAGGGACCGGTGAGGGCGCCGGCGCCGTGAGCTACGACACCAAGTTCCGCCTGGCCAAGAAAGTCTTCGCGCACACTGCCCAGTATGACGGCGCCATCACGAACTACCTGACCAGCCTGGGCGAAGACAAGGCACACGCCACCCGCTCGAGCTATCCGCAGACCATCAACATGTCGTTCGAGAAGGTGCAGGACATGCGCTACGGCGAGAACCCGCACCAGGGCGCCGCCTTCTACCGCGACATCGTCACGATCGATGGCGCGCTGGCGAATTACCGCCAGCTGCAGGGCAAGGAACTGTCGTACAACAATATCGCCGATGCGGACGCGGCCTGGGAATGCGTGAAGTCACTGGGTGGCTTCCAGCAACCGGCCGGCTGCGTGATCGTCAAGCATGCCAATCCCTGCGGCGTGGCCATCGGCGTCGATGCGCTGGACGCGTATGCCCGCGCCCTGCAGACCGACCCCACCTCGGCCTTCGGCGGCATCATCGCCTTCAATGTCGAAGTCGATGGCCGCGCCGCGGAGGCGCTGGCGAAGCTGTTCGTCGAAGTGCTGATCGCACCGTCCTTTACCGCTGAAGCGCGCCAGATCATGGCGGCCAAGCAGAATGTGCGCCTGCTGGAAATCCCGCTGGGCAATGGCCACAACGCCTACGACGTGAAGCGCGTCGGCGGCGGCTTGCTGGTGCAGGCGCCGGATGCGAAGAACGTCGGCATGGCCGACCTGCGCGTGGTGAGCAAAAAGCAGCCGACCCCGCAGCAAATGGCGGACCTGATGTTCGCCTGGCGCGTCGCCAAATTCGTCAAGTCGAACGCCATCGTTTTCTGCGCCAACGGCATGACACTGGGCGTCGGGGCAGGGCAGATGAGCCGCATCGATTCGGCCCGCATCGCCTCGATCAAGGCACAGAACGCCGGCTTGTCGCTCGCCGGTTCGGCCGTCGCCTCGGATGCCTTCTTCCCCTTCCGTGACGGGCTCGACGTGGTGGTCGATGCCGGCGCCACCTGCGTCATCCACCCGGGCGGCTCGATGCGCGACCAGGAAGTCATCGACGCGGCGGACGAACGTGGCGTGGTGATGCTGTACACGGGAACGCGTCACTTCAGGCACTGATTGACCGTTGTCCGCGTAGGGTAGGCGGGGCGGAATAGTCCAGTGGACTGTTCTGCGGCCTACGCGTTCAACGCACGCATGCGCATTCGCGCAGGGTAGGCGGGTCCCCCGCCTACGCGTTCAACCATCACATGAAATTCCTGCAGCGGTTTGTCACCGACCGTTGAACGCGTGGGCGGCAAAGCCGCCCACGCTACGTCCATGGCATGCTATACATGGACTCTGCGCTCGCCGTAACTGGTTTATTGTTGTCAGGCTACCACTGTGCACCCTTCCGCGTGGGCACGGGGTGCCCACCCTACTGGGTTTTTACCCAGTATTTTTCCCACGAACGTTGCTGGCCGGTATAACATTCGTCCATGATTATCCTCGGCATCGACCCAGGCCTGCGCACCACCGGCTTTGGGGTTATTGAAAAACACGGCAGCAAGCTGCGCTACATAGCCTCGGGCACCATCAAGACCGGACTCGAGGGTGCGCTGCCGCCGCGCCTGAAGATCATCCTCGACGGCGTGCGCGAAGTCGTGGCCACCTACGGCCCGCACTGCGCCGCCATCGAAAAAGTGTTCGTGAACGTCAATCCGCAGTCGACCCTGCTGCTGGGCCAGGCGCGCGGCGCCGCGATCAGCGCGCTGGTGGGCGCCGACCTCGACGTGGCCGAATACTCGCCCACCCAGATCAAGCAATCCGTCGTCGGCACCGGCAAGGCCGCCAAGCCGCAGGTCCAGGACATGGTCGCGCGCCTGTTGATGCTGCCCGGCCTGCCCGGCAGCGATGCGGCCGATGCGCTGGGCGTGGCCATTTGCCACGCGCACACCCACGACACGCTGGCGCTGCTGAACGTGCTCAGCCCGCAGAAGGCCACGCTGCGCATGAAGAACGGCCGCCTCGTCTAACTGAACATCAAAAAGAAAGGCCCACCATGATCGGTCGCATTTCCGGAATCCTGCTCGACAAAACCCCGCCGCAACTGCTGGTCGATTGCAACGGCGTCGGCTATGAAGTCGACGTGCCGATGAGCACCTATTACAACCTGCCGCATACCGGCGAAAAAGTCGTGCTGTTCACCCACCAGGCCATCCGCGAGGACGCGCACCTGCTGTTCGGCTTCGGCACGGCCAGCGAGCGGGCACTGTTTCGCCAGCTGATCAAGATTACCGGCGTCGGCGCACGCACCGCGCTGGCGATCCTGTCGGGCATGACGGTGGCCGACCTGTCGCAGGCGGTGACGCTGCAGGAAGCCGGCCGCCTGGTGAAGATCCCCGGCATCGGCAAGAAGACCGCCGAACGCCTGCTGCTGGAACTGAAAGGCAAGATCGGCGCCGACCTCGGCGTGGTCGGCGGCGGCGCCCCGCGCGACGATACGCAAGCGGACGCCATGAATGCGCTGCTGGCATTAGGGTATTCTGACAAGGAAGCGCTGGTCGCGACCAAGAACCTGCCCGAAGGCGCAAGCGTGTCGGACGCCATCAAGTTCGCACTGAAAGCGCTGTCCAAAGGATGAGGCAGGATTTTCGCGCGGCACGCCGCGCGCCTGCCGAACGGGTTCGCCATGCAGGGCGAACCCTGGCCTGCGACCATACACGGTATTGTAGAGATTAAGCAATGAGCATCCAGACCGACAATTTCACCGAGCACCGCGTCATCGACGCGGCCCCGGCCTCGCCCAACGAGGAGGCGATCGAGCGCGCCTTGCGCCCGAAGCAGCTCGACGAATATGTCGGCCAGGTCAAGATCCGCGACCAGCTCGAGATCTTCATCTCCGCCGCTCGCAAGCGCCGCGAGGCGCTCGACCACACGCTGCTGTTCGGCCCGCCGGGCCTCGGTAAAACCACGCTGGCCCACATCATTGCGCGCGAGATGGGCGTGAACCTGCGCCAGACTTCCGGCCCGGTGCTGGAGCGTCCGGGAGATCTGGCCGCGATCCTCACCAATCTCGAACCGAACGACGTGCTGTTCATCGACGAGATCCACCGCCTGTCGCCCGTCGTCGAGGAAATCCTGTATCCGGCGCTCGAGGACTACCAGATCGACATCGTGATCGGCGAAGGGCCTGCCGCGCGTTCGGTGAAACTCGACCTGCAGCCGTTCACGCTGGTGGGCGCCACTACGCGCGCCGGCATGCTGACGAACCCGCTGCGCGACCGTTTCGGCATCGTCGCCCGCCTCGAGTTCTACAACGTCGAGGAGCTGACCAAGATCGTCACCCGCAGCGCAGCCCTGCTGGAAGCACCGATCAACCAGGAAGGTGCACGCGAAGTGGCGCTGCGCGCACGCGGCACCCCGCGTATCGCCAACCGCCTGCTGCGCCGCGTGCGCGACTATGCGGAAGTGAAGGGCAATGGCGAGATCACCAAGGACATGGCCGACCGCGCCTTGCTCATGCTCGACGTCGACTCGGTCGGCTTCGACGTCATGGACCGCAAACTGCTGGAAGCGGTGCTGTTCAAGTTCGGCGGGGGCCCGGTCGGCATCGGCAACCTGGCGGCGGCGATCGGCGAAGCGGCCGACACCATCGAGGACGTGCTCGAGCCCTACCTGATCCAGCAAGGCTACCTGCAGCGCACTCCGCGCGGACGTATCGCGACGCCGGCGGCGTATCAACACTTCGGCGTGGCCGCACCGCGCATCAGCCCGACCGGCGACCTCTGGGACAATTTGCGATGAGCCTCCGTTGAGCACGAATCCTGGCCAGATGCAGATCTGGGTCGACGCCGACGCCTGTCCCGCCGTCATCAAGGACATCCTGTACCGGGTGGCCGAGCGCACGCAGATCCCCGTGACGCTGGTGGCGAACCAGCTGATGCGCGTGCCGGGCTCGAAATTCATCCGTGCGCTTCAGGTGCCCAGCGGCCCTGACGTGGCCGACGCCGAGATCGTCGAACGCCTCAGCCCCGGCGACCTGGTCGTCACCGGCGACATCCCGCTGGCGGCGCAGGTGCTGGAGAAGGGCGGCTACGCCCTCAACCCGCGCGGCGACTTTTATACGAAGGACACCATCGCCCAGCAACTGACGATGCGCGCCTTCATGGAAGAACTGCGCAGCGGCGGCGTCGACACCGGCGGCCCGCCCGCCTTCAGCCAGGCCGACCGCCAGCAATTCGCGAATGCCCTCGACCGGCACCTGGCACGCCACCGTCCGCGCAGCTGACCGCAGCTGACCGCAGCTGACATTTGTCACCTTAAACTGGTGGCAGCTGCTTCTGTTGCGGCGTCCTCGCCAAACGCATACTGGGCTCATACCAACACGGGAGAGCCCTGATGAACACCACCACCCTGAAAACCCTGCTGCTGTGCGCCGGCATCGCTTGCAGCCAGGCCGCCCTGGCCGCCGCCACCCTGGTACGCGACGTGCGCGTCTTCGACGGCGAGAAAGTGCACGAGCGCCGCTCGGTGCTGTTCGAAAACGGCAAGATCGCCGACGCCGACTTCCGTGGCGCCGCCCCCGCCGGCAGTCGCATCGTCGAAGGCGCCGGCCGCACGCTGCTGCCCGGCCTGATCGACGCCCACACCCACGCCTTTGCCTTCCAGGAGTTGCCGGTGCTGTTCGGCGTGACGACCCAGATCGACATGTTCACCGACATTGGCATGATGAAAAAGGCCAGGGAAGAGATGGCACAGGGACGCCGCCATGACCACGCCGACCTGTTTTCGGCCGGCACCCTGGTCACCGCCCCGCACGGCCATGGTACCCAGTTCGGCGTCGCCATCCCCACCATCACCGGGCCGGAACAGGCCCAGGCCTTTGTCGACGAGCGCATCGCCGAAGGCTCGGACTTCATCAAGATCGTCATGGAAAGCGGCTACGGCTTCCCCTCGCTCGACCTGGCCACGGCGAAGGCAGTAATCGAGGCGGCGCACCGGCGCGGCAAGCTGGCCGTGGTCCACATCGGCACCGAGAAGGATGCGCGCGCCGTGCTGGAAGCGGGCGCCGACGGCCTGGTGCACCTGTTCCCGGCGGCATCCGCCGATGCGCAAGGCCTGGCGCGCCTGGCCGCCAGCCGCGGCGCCTTCGTCATCCCGACCTTCACCGTACTGGAAAGCATGGCGGGCTGGCGCGGCGACGACCTGCTGGCCGATCCCGCTCTGGCCAAACCTGCTCGGCAAGGACGCGCAGGCCCCGCTCAAGGCACGCTACGGCAATACGTCGCATCCCGAGCGGCTGGCGGCGCCCAAGGCCGTCACCGCGGCGCTGGTCAAAGCGGGCGTACCGGTGCTGGCCGGCACCGACGCCGGCAACCCCGGCACCCAGTACGGCGTGAGCATGCACCGCGAGATGGCGGCCTGGTCGAAGCGGGCCTGACCCCGGCGCAGGCTCTGGCCGCCGCCACCAGCGTGCCGGCGAAAGTGTTCAAGCTGGGTGGGCGCGGCCGCATCGACAAGGGCTACAAGGCCGACCTGCTGCTGGTGGAGGGTAACCCTGCGGCCGACATCCCGGCCACGCGCCGCATCGTCGAAGTGTGGAAGGACGGCGAGCGCGAACGCGCTGCGCGCGGGCCAGCGCCAGCAGGTGGCGCAAGCCGCCCAGGAAGCCGCCAGGGGCAGGGCGGCATCTCCCTGCCGGCGGACGGGCGCATCAGCCGCTTCAGCGAGAAGGGGCTGGCCAGTCCCTTCGGCATGGGATGGGGACCGTCGACCGACGGTTTCGCGGGCGGCAAATCCACCGTGGCCTTGAAGACGGGAGCGGTGCTGGCGGATGGCGAGGTGCCGCTCGCGATCGAGGCCAAGGTGGCGCCGGGCCTGCCCTTCGCCTGGGCCGGCGTGGCCTTCATGCCTGGCGCGCGGCCGATGGAGCCGGTGAACCTGTCCGCCGCCAACAGCGTGCGCTTCAAGGTGCGCGGCGACGGCAAGACTTACCAGATCATGGCGATGACGGACGGTGTACGCATTCCCGCCGCCAAGTCCTTTGTCGCGGGACCGGAATGGACGGAAGTGTCCGTTCCCTTCAGCGAGCTGAAAGGCTTCGATCCGTCGGCGATGACCATGTTAGGATTCAACGCCGGTCCGCAGCCGGGCGACTATCGCTTCGAGATCGCCGACGTGCGCCTGCTGGCACAATAACGACTACCACAGGAAGAGATGAACACGATCACGCAGGCGATGCGGCGCGTATGGACGGGGCCCTGGCTTCCGCCCGAGCAGGGCAAGCGGCCCTACCTCTGGCTGCTGAGCCTTGGCTACATGTTCTGGAAGTACGCCTACGTACCACCGAGCCTGCGCGAGGCGCTGCTGCTGTCGCTGACCCTGGTGGTCTTCTTCTGGCTGTACTGCGCCAGCTACTGGGCGCGCGGCAGGCAAGTCGCCGCCTGCATGCTGGTCAGCTGCCTGATCGGCGCTGCCTGGGTGCGCTGGAACGTGGGCGCCGCCACTTTCTTCATCTTCGCCTGTGCCATGGCCGGCCAGATCGTCTCGGTGCGGCATGCCATGCTGTCGATCGCCGGCGTCATCGCCTTTGGCGGGCTGGCCGCGCTGCTGATCGAGGAAACGCGCATGTGCTGGCTGTTCCTGATGCCGCTGCTGACCGTCAGCCTGCCGGTGGGCATCGGCGCCGTGCTGGACGCACGCCTGCGCCGTTCGCGCGAGGCGCTGCTGCGCAAGCAGGAGGAGGTCGAGCACATGGCCACCATCGCCGAGCGCGAACGGATCTCGCGCGACCTGCACGATTTGCTGGGGCATTCGCTGTCGATGATTACCCTGAAGGCGGAACTCGCCGGCAAGCTGCTGGACCATGAGGGCGGAGGCGACGCCGCCCGCGTCGCCGCCAGGCGCGAGATCGCCGACATCGAGCAGGCCGCGCGCCAGACGCTGGCCGAAGTGCGCGCGGCCGTCAGCGGCTACCGCGAGAGCGGCCTGGCACAAGCCCTCGCCAGCGCCCGCGCCAGCCTCGCCGCGGCCGATGTCGAACTGGACGAGCAGGTCGCGCGCGTGCCGCTGGCACCGGCCGCCGAACACGTGCTGGCATTGGCGCTGCGCGAAGCCGTCACCAACGTGGTGCGCCACGCCGGCGCGCGCCGCTGCACGCTGTCGCTGGGGCTGGAGGAGGGCAATGCGGTGCTGCGCGTTGCCGACGACGGCACCCGCCTGCGCGGCGAACACGACCTACGTCACGGCAACGGCCTGGCCGGCATGCAGGAACGTGCCGCATCCCTTGGCGGCAGGCTGGCGCTGCGTGTCGGCGCCGGGCTGGCGCTGGAACTGCGCGTGCCCGCCGGAGGCGCGGCATGATCCGGGTCCTGATCGCCGAAGACCAGGCCTTGGTACGGGGCGCGCTGGCGGCCCTGCTCGGACTGGAACCGGACCTCGAAGTGGTTGGCACCGCAACCGACGGCAGGCAGGCGCTGGGGCTGTGTGCCGAGCTCAAACCCGACGTGGTGCTGACCGACATCGAGATGCCGCACCTGACCGGCCTGGAGCTGGCGGCGCGCCTGGCCGAGGAGGGCGCCGCCTGCCGCGTCCTGATCGTAACCACGTTTGGGCGCAGCGGCTACCTGCGCCGCGCGCTGGCGGCCGGGGTACGCGGCTACCTGCTCAGGATGCGCCCGCCGAGACGCTGGCAGCCGCGATCCGTACCGTGCACGGCGGCGGCATGACGGTGGCGCCGGAGCTGGCCGTGGCCAGCTGGAGCGGCGGAACCGATCCGCTCACCGAACGCGAACGCCAGGTCCTGCGCCTGGCGGGGGAGGGCAGCAGCAGCGCCGACATCGCGCGCCAGGTGCACCTGTCCGAAGGCACGGTGCGCAACTACCTGTCCGAAGCCATCAGCAAGCTCAACGCGGGCAACCGGGTCGAAGCCTATCGCCTCGCGCGCGACGCCGGATGGCTCTGAGGAGTACCTGCGGCCAGCCGGAACGTAGCGCCGTCCAGCTTGCTTATCTGTCATCATCCCCACGGATGCGCGAGAGGAGCGGCAAGTGTGGATGGAACGTAGCTGGATGATCGTGGTGCAGGAGTTTTCCGACCTGGGCGATGTGGAAGGCATTACCCGTGTCGTCGTGCGCCTGCTGGTGGCGGTGGTGCTGGGCGGGATGCTCGGCTATGAGCGCGAATCGGTCGGCGCCTCGGCCGGCCTGCGCACCCACATGCTGGTGTCGCTCGGCTCGGCCATGTTCGTGCTGATCCCGCTGCAGGCAGGCATGGAGATCGATGACCTGTCGCGCGTGCTGCAAGGCATCACCGCCGGCATCGGCTTCCTCGGCGCCGGCGCCATCCTCAAGCACAGCAACAAGAACGACATTCGCGGGCTGACGACGGCCGCCAGCGTCTGGCTGACGTCGGCCATCGGTATTGCCGCCGGCATGGGGCGCGAGGCGACCGCCGTGCTGAGCGCGCTGTTTGCCCTCGTCATCCTTGCCATTCTGCGCACCAGCCCTAAGCGGGGCGCCGACAAGCAGGGGCGCGACCGCTAGGTTCGCCAGCATTCGTTTTCATCAGGCAAGCGGGCGCCTCGTCCGTGCCGGTTTGCTAGGATAACTCGCCTGGTGAAAACCTTGTGGCGAGGCGCCCATGTCAGGAAATCAAGCGGACCCACGGACCGACAGCTACACGGCTGCGCGCGTCAACGATGCCCTGAATATCCTGCGCAAGGATGGCATGAATCCCGCGCTGGAATTCATGCAGCTGGTCGGCGTGCCGCGGCGCGTCGCCATGCGTGTGTTGAGTTTGCCCGAGCAGCAGCGCTGCGCCGATCGCCGCCGCGCGGCCAGGTAAGCCCTTGCAACCGAAACAATCTTCCCGTATTTATGTTGCCGTACACCAACATAAGTTGGATGTGAGCGAGGTTTTGCTTCCTCCAAGGCCGAGTCCCTTCTTAGAATGTAAAAGCCGAACAAGGTCGATCTGACCTTTTCCCCGCTTCTTACTTTCTATTTTCCGGTGCCTTTGCGCATCGGAGCAAAGGACCATCATCATGGCTGTTCCCCAGTTCTTTCGCCAGCGCGCCCTGGCGGCGCTCGTGGCCACCGCCTGCCTGAGCCCGTTCGCTGCCAGTGCCGCGGACGAGGACACGGCGGCGTCGCGCCTCCACGTCAGTGGTTTTGCCTCGATCGTTGCCGGCCGCAACATCGATTCGCCGACCCAGCCCGATTATGCCGGCCCCAGCACCCTCGGTGGCCGTGCCTGCCCCTGCTATATCACCGACTGGACCAATGGCAGCGTGTATGGCGACGACCTGACTTTCAAGCCGGAATCGCGCGCCGGCATCCAGCTGCGCTACAACGCCACCGACAAGCTGTACTTCGTTACCCAGGTCGTCACCCGTGCGGTCGAACCGAAGCCAGCGGTCGAGTGGGCCTACGGCAGCTACAAGCTCAACGATAACCTGGAAGTCCAGGCCGGCCGCAAACGCATTCCGCTGTACTACTACTCCGATTTCCAGGACGTCGGCACGGCCTACCCATGGATCGGCACCCCGCCCGAACTGTATGGCTGGGAAGTGACGAACTACAACGGCGCCAGCGTTCGCTACAAGACCAAGCTGGGCCGTATCAACCTGAGCTCGAGCGTGTTTGGCGGCAAGGAAACCAAGAAGGAAACGCCGTACTACGCCATGTTCACCGAGGGCGACACCAAGGTCACCTGGCGCAACCTGGTCGGCGGCGACCTCGAGGCCAGCCGTGGCCCGCTGACCGTGCGCGCCGTGTACATGCAGGCGCAAGTCGATACCAGCAACGCCACCACCGAATGGAGCGATACCGCACGCCTGCGCGCCTTTGGCCTGGCGGCCAACCTCGATTTCGACGACTGGTTCGTGCTGAGCGAAGTGACCCGCCTGTCGCGTACCTACGACGCCTACCGCGTCGACGCGCCGGCCTACACCATCGGCGCCGGTTACCGCTGGGGCAGCTGGACCCCGATGCTCAACTTCGCGCACTACGAAGAGAAGAGCACCGACCACGACTGGTACGAGCCCGCCGCCTACCAGCGCGCCTCGCTGACGCTGCGCTACGACATCAACGAAACCAGCAGCGTGAAAGTCCAGTTCGACAAGTACAAGGACACCACCCATAACTTCGGCGACGACCTCAAGGCCCTGCGCGCGGCCTACGAAATGGTGTTCTGAGCAAAGGAAACAAGATGAAAAAGATGATCAACATTGTCGGCCTGTCGCTGGGACTGGCCGTGGCCGCCAGTGCCGGCGCCGAAGTGGTCGTGGTGGCCGGTGCCGCCAGCCCGGTCGCGAAAATGACGAGCGACCAGGTCGCTGACCTCTACCTGGGCAAGTCCAGCGGTCCTGCCCTGATCGACCAGGACAAGAACTCGGCGGCACGCACCGAGTTCCTGGAAAAAGTGGCCTCGAAAAAGGGCGCCCAATACGAAGCGACCTGGGCGAAGATCGAGTTTTCCGGCAAGGGCATGCGCCCCAAGGTGCACGCATCCGATGCGGCCGTCAAAAAAGCCCTGGCGGCCGATCCGAACGCGATCGGCTATATCGACAAGGATGCGGTGGACGGCAGCGTCAAGGTGCTGCTCTCGGTGCAGTAACCGCCGGTTGCACAGCATCCCGCACGAGTCCCTGCGCCAGCCCCTGGCGCAGGGATTTTTTTTCGCGCGTCCGGCGTAATAAAAAAGCGGCCACGCGGGCCGCTTCGATGGAGCGCGGGCTGTTACTGCTCGCGCTGCCAGATTTGCGAACGGCCCAGCATCGGCATGCCGATGTAGCCGCGCACTTCCATCTTCTGGCCGCCGTCGCGCAGCGTGGCCTTGCTCTTGTAGACCTTGCCCTTGGCCGGGTCGAGGATTTCGCCGCCCGAGTATTCGTTACCGTCCTTCTTCAGGCCCGACAGGATCGTCATGCCGATGATCGGCTGGTTCTTGCGCGAATCGGTGCAGGCGGTGCATTTCGGGTTCTGGTCTTCGTTTTGACCGCGGAACAGCTTTTCGATCTTGCCCTGCAGGGCGCCGTTTTCCTCGGTGACGCGTACCAGCGCTTTCGGCAGCTTGGTTTCGTCGTCGATGGTCTTCCACAGCCCGACCGGCGACCCGGGGTTCTGTGCCCATGCGGCGGTGGTGAGCAGCATGGTGGCAATCAGGCTGGCGGGGATCAGCTTGCGCATGTTCGGTCTCCAATTTGTTATGAATAAGCCAGAGTGTAGCAAACCGTTCCGTTGATGTGGCAACTCCGCGTGTCAAAATTGCTTGAAGGATAGAGCGTAGCGGCACAATCTTGAACAGATTACTCACGATGAAACGATTGCGGGGCGGACGAACATGGTTTTGCTAAAGATATTCGGCCTCCTGGCCGCGATGCTGGCCGTTGTCGGCTTCGGTCTTTGTGGGATCGTCATCGCGGACGCAAACCGCGAAACCCGCACCGCCATCCTGGTCGTGGTAGGAGCGGTGCTCGTCTTCTTGCTCTTCACGCTGGGCTCTGTCGTGTAGAAAGGGATCAAGGGCAGCTTCTCGTCTTTCGATTCGCCACCATGAGCGCACCCGTGCTTGCGCCCGCGACCGCGCAACTGGTCCACCTCGTGCTGGAATGGCTGGCGATGGCCGTCGGCTTCCATCGCTGGACGTACGCGCGCTGAAGAAATCCTGCATCCACTTCGCCCAGCCGGACGGCAAGATGATTCCCTTCGAGAGCTACAACCTGTTGTACCGCGCCGGCGCGCAGCGCGAGACCATCCGCCGCAGCATCGCCTTGCAGACGGCGGCAAGGCGCATGCCGGCGCGGCGATCGTTGGCGGCGACCTTATCCCGCACTGGCCTGAATCGTCTGGTGTCGCATCACGCGCGACGCGCCCACGCCGATTTCGTGCGGCCCCACACTTTGAAACACATCAATATCGGAGCACTGCTCGTCCATATGCTGGAACTCAGGCGCAAAGTCTTTGCGCGTTCTCAACTCAACCATTGAGGAAACATCATGAGTGTATCCAGATTGATGAGGCAGCTCCTTGCTGCGTCCGTGCTGGCATTGGGGGCAGGGACCGCCTCCGCCGATATCGTCGTCATCGACTTCGACGACATCAGCGGCATCTACATCGACTCCTACAGCGAGTCCGGCTTCGACATCGTCTCGCTGGAAACAGGCGTCGGCGGCGGCCACCTGCACCCGGGCAGCGGCGACCTCTGGCTGCACAGCCAGTTCGGCTCTTCGCCCTACCAGATCCGGCGCACGGACGGGGCGAATTTCGACGTGCTCGGCTTCGAGTACCTGGGCGGCACCTCGACCTTCATTGCCGACAACGGCGCCACCTTCAATATCGTCGGCGAAGTGCCGCTGACCCACGTCGAACTGCCGGCCAGCTTCCAGAACGTCAATTACATCAACTGGTACATGACCACGCCCGACCCGGACGACATCTATGGCGAAGACTGGGGGCGGATCGACAACATCGTGACGCGGGTGGCGCCGGTGCCGGAACCGGCCCATGCGGGCATGCTTGGGCTGGGCCTGGGGGCGCTGCTGGCGGCCCGCCGGCGTGCACGCCGCAAGGAATAGGCAGGGCGCCGGCAATCGGTCTCACGGCGGCGGTGTGATGGACCTGCCGTCGCCACGGCCTGCCTTCGTGGGACCGGGCTTCGGAGGTGATAGCATTGACTGACCTTCCTCGCCAATGGAGCCGCCATGCCTCTCGATCTCCGCGAAACCTATGTCCACCTCTCGGAAGACGGCAGCGCCCGGGCGCTCGATGGCAACGGCTTCTGGCAGCTGCCCGAACCCGAGAGCGCACGTTATGACAAAGGCTGGCTGATTACCGAATTTGCGTTCACCGAGGATTGGCCGACCTGGGAAATGCACCCGGAGGGCGACGAGTTCGTGTATCTGCTCTCCGGCGCGGTGGAACTGTTGCTGGAGCGCGACGGGACGGTGGAAACGGTGACGCTCGAAGGCAGCGCTGCGGCGCTCGTGCCGCGCGGAGTGTGGCACACCGCCAAAGTGCGCTCCCCGAGCCGCATGCTGCATGTGACGCGTGGCGCGGATACCCAGCACCGGCCAGCCTAGTCCAGAAGACCGACAGACGGCATACAGGCTGGGGTCAGGTCTGACATTTGGACACGGCCTCTGCCTTGGCTTCAGGCCTCACACGTGTCAGCTTGCACTCCAGTGGCACATCGTACAAAAACAGCCCCGGACGATGCACCCTATAGTCGAGTTCGTGTCCGAATGTCAGACCTGACCCCAGCCTCTCAGTTGGTGCGTCAGGCGCCGGTGCGCTTCGGGCGGTGCCCAAGCCTGGTCAGCGTATCCATGACGAGCTCGCAGTGGTCGCCCTGCACTTCGATCACGCCATCCTTCACGGTGCCACCCGAGCCGCAGGCCGTGCGCAGCTGCTTGCCGAGTAGTGCGAGGGCGGAGGCGTCGAGCGTGAGGCCCTTGACGAGGGTAACGCTCTTGCCGCCGCGGCCTTTCGTCTGGCGCGACACGCGCACGACGCCATCGCCGGTGGGCACGGTGCTCGCCTTGCAGGCGCACTGGGAGAGGGGCTGGCGGCATTCCGGGCACATGCGCCCGCCATCGGTGGAATAGACCAGGCCGCCGTTTGCGCGAGGTTTCATAGCTGGTTGCTTGAGGTGGAATAGAGCACGGCAGTGTAGCAGCACAGAATGAAAAAAACCGGCCGGCGGGCTTGCACCCGGCGGCCGGTTTCATGCGGCTGGCAGCCCGCCCGATCAGGCTGGCGGCAGCTTGCCCAGCTGCTCGCGCATCTTCTCGATGGTCGCGCTGAAGTTCGCCAGGCGTTCCTTCTCCTGCGCCACGACGGCAGCCGGCGCGCGCGCGACGAAGCTTTCGCTCGACAGCTTGCCGTTGGCCTTGGCGATCTCGCCCTCGATGCGCGCGATCTCTTTCGAGAGGCGCTCGCGTTCGGCGGCGACGTCGATTTCCACTTTCAGCATCAGCTTGGTCGTGCCGACAACCGACACGGCGGCCGGCGATTCCGGGAGGGCATCGACGATCTGCACTTCCGCCAGTTTGCCGAGCGAGGCGATGAAAGGCGCGAAGCCGGCCATGTTGGCGCGGTCGGCTTCATTGCCCGGTTCGACGATCAGCGGCACGCGCACCGACGGCGACAGCTTCATCTCGCCGCGCAGGTTGCGCGTCGCATTCGTGAGCTCCTTCAGCTGCGCCATCCAGGCTTCGGCGGACTCGTCGATCGCATCCGGATTGGCGATCGGGTAGGGCTGCAGCATGATGCTGTCGCCCGACTTGCCGGCCAGCGGCGCCACCGCCTGCCACAGTGCCTCGGTCACGAACGGAATGACCGGATGCGCCAGGCGCAGGATCACTTCCAGCACGCGCAGGAGCGTGTGGCGGGTGGCGCGCTGCTGCGCCTCGGTACCTTGCTGGACCGAGACCTTGGCCACTTCCAGGTACCAGTCGCAGTACTCGTCCCAGACGAACTTGTAGATGCTGCTGGCGATGTTGTCGAAGCGGTAGTCCTCGAAGCCTTTCGCCACTTCCAGCTCGACCCGGTTCATCAGCGAGATGATCCAGCGGTCCGACGGCGACAGGTCCTCGGGGTTCGGCGCCGAGCAGTCCTTGCCCTCGGTGTTCATCATCACGAAGCGCGTCGCATTCCACAGCTTGTTGCAGAAGTTGCGATAACCCTCGGCGCGACCGAGGTCGAAATTGATGTTGCGGCCCAGGGACGCGTAGCTTGCCATCGTGAAGCGCACGGCATCGGTGCCAAAGGCCGGAATCCCGCTCGGGAATTCCTTGCGCGTGGCTTTCGCAATTTTTTCGGCGGCGCGCGGGTCCATCAGGCCAGCGGTGCGCTTGGCCACCAGCGACTCGACGTCGATACCGTCGATCAGGTCGATCGGGTCCAGCGTATTGCCCTTCGACTTGCTCATCTTCTGGCCCTGCGAATCGCGCACCAGGCCGTGCACGTACACGGTCTCGAAGGGCACCTTGCCCGTGAAGTGCGCGGTCATCATGACCATGCGCGCGACCCAGAAGAAGATGATGTCGAAGCCCGTCACCAGCACCGACGAGGGCAGGAACATCTTCATGTCCGGCGTCTCCTCCGGCCAGCCCATGGTCGAGAAGGGGACGAGGGCCGAGGAGAACCAGGTGTCCAATACGTCTTCGTCGCGGCGCAGTTCACCCGTGATGCCTTGCGCGGCGGCCTTGGCCTTGGCTTCTTGCTCGTCACGGGCGACGATGATGTTGCCGGCTTCGTCGAACCAGGCCGGGATGCGGTGGCCCCACCACAGCTGGCGCGAGATGCACCAGTCCTGGATATTGCCCAGCCACTGGTTGTAGGTTGTCGACCAGTTCTCCGGCACGAACTTGATTTCGCCGCTGGCGACTTTTTCGAGCGCCACTTCGGTGATCGATTTGCCCGGATTGAAGCTACCTTCCGGGGCCGGCTTCGTCATGGCGACGAACCACTGGTCGGTCAGCATCGGCTCGATCACGACGCCGGTGCGGTCGCCGCGCGGCACCATCAGCTTGTGCGGTTTCACCTGTTCGAGCAGGCCAAGCGCTTCGAGGTCGGCGACGATCTGCTTGCGCGCTTTGAAACGGTCCAGGCCCTGGTATTGCGCGGGGGCGTTCTCGTTGATCTTCGCGTCGAGCGTCATGATCGTGATCGGCGCGAGATTCGCGCGCTGGCCGACGGCGTAGTCGTTGAAGTCGTGCGCCGGGGTGATCTTCACGCAGCCGGTGCCGAATTCCTTGTCCACATAGCTGTCGGCGATGATCGGGATTTCGCGATCCGTCAGCGGCAATTTCAGCATCTTGCCGTGCAGGTGAGTGTAACGCTCGTCGGTCGGATCGACCGCCACGGCGACGTCGCCCAGCATGGTTTCAGGACGGGTGGTGGCCACCGTCAGGTGGCCCGAGCCGTCGGCCAACGGGTACTGGATATACCACATCGAGCCGTCTTCCTCGACCGAATCGACCTCCAGGTCGGAGACGGCCGTGCCCAGCACCGGGTCCCAGTTCACCAGGCGCTTGCCGCGGTAGATCAGGCCCTGCTCGTACAGGCGCACGAACACTTCCGAGACGACCTTCGAGCGGGTCTCGTCCATCGTGAAGTATTCGCGGCTCCAGTCGGCCGAGGCACCCAGGCGGCGCATCTGGCCGGTGATGGTGTTGCCCGATTTTTCCTTCCACTCCCAGACCTTCTTGATGAATTCGTCGCGACCGAGGTCGTGGCGCGAGACCTTCTGGGCGTCGAGCTGGCGCTCCACCACGATCTGCGTGGCGATACCGGCGTGGTCGGTGCCCGGAATCCAGGCCGTGTTATGGCCGCGCATGCGGTAGTAGCGCGTCAGGCCGTCCATGATGGTCTGGTTGAACGCGTGGCCCATGTGCAGCGTGCCCGTCACATTCGGTGGCGGCAACTGGATGCTGAACGCGGGCTTGCCGGCGTCGAGCGTGGCGGCGAAATACCCGCGCTCTTCCCAGGCGGCGCGCCAGTGTTGTTCGATGTCGGCTGGCTCGAAAGACTTGGCTAATTCCATGATGTGGCAGTGTGAGGTGCGAAAACGACCATTATAGAGGAGGAGGGCGGGGGTGAGGTCAGGCGATAGCGGGAAATTCGGCGTCGAATCGTTGTCGTTCGTGGCGCTGTTGCGTGTGTTGCGTGTGTTGGTATCGGTATGCCCAATCCGCGTGGGCACGGGGTGCCCACCCTACAGGAGGCCCTCTTGGCAAGCCCAGGCAACCCCCGGTTCAACGCACATGTCCCCCAGGGTGGGCACCTGTGCCCGCGCGGATTGAACCCATCACGAACGGCACAGGCAACAACCCCATGTCCAGGGGAGCACCCGTCCCGAGTAAGCGCTCAATATTTTTTTGCTAACGCCAATTCGCAGGCTATAATCCGCCCGCTGCCGCAAGGCAGCACACGCTAGGGGTCCTGCGCGTCGATCGATGCGCGGGTGAGACATACCCTCTGAACCTGATCTGGATAATGCCAGCGAAGGGAAGCTTTCGAGATGCGGATTCGTGCCCACGCACGCGCCTGACGCCACTCTCGGCCTCCTTTGCTGGCTCCTCACGCAAAGGAGCCGCATGAATGCACCACTGAAGTTCGACGCCGCCACCGCCATGGTGGACAGCGCCGCGATTGCCCCCTTCCCGAATTCGACCAAGGTCTACATCGAAGGCAGCCGCCCCGATATCCGCGTGCCGATGCGCGCCGTCGCCCAAAGCGACACCCCGGCCAGCTTCGGCGGCGAGACCAACCCGCCCGTCTTTGTCTACGACACCTCCGGCCCCTACACCGACCCGGCAGCGTCCATCGACATCCGCCGCGGCTTGCCGGCACTGCGCCGCACCTGGATCGCCGAACGGGGCGACACCGAGGAGCTGTCCGGCCCGAGCTCGACCTCACGGCGCCGGGCGCCTGCTTGATCCGAGCCTGGACGCGCTGCGCTTCGAGCTGCAGCGCAAGCCGCGCCGCGCGAAAGAGGGCGCCAACGTCACCCAGATGCATTACGCCCGCCGCGGCATCATCACCCCGAGATGGAATTCATCGCCCTGCGCGAGAACCTGCGCCGCAAGGAGTACCTGGCGTCGCTGGAAGCGAGCGGCGAGATGGGCCGGCGCACGGCCGCGCTGCTGGGCCGCCAGCATCCGGGCCAGTCGTTCGGTGCCGCCATTCCTGAGGAGATCACGCCGGAATTCGTGCGTTCCGAGGTCGCCCGTGGCCGCGCCATCATCCCGGCCAACATCAACCACCCCGAGAGCGAGCCGATGATCATCGGCCGCAACTTCCTGGTGAAGATCAACGCCAACATCGGCAACTCGGCCGTCACCTCGTCCATCGGCGAGGAAGTGGAAAAGATGACCTGGGCGATCCGCTGGGGTGCCGACAACGTGATGGACCTGTCCACCGGCAAGCACATCCACGAGACGCGCGAATGGATCATCCGTAACAGCCCGGTCCCGATCGGCACCGTGCCGCTCTACCAGGCGCTGGAAAAAGTGAACGGCAAGGCCGAAGACCTGACCTGGGAAATCTACCGCGACACCCTCATCGAACAGGCCGAGCAGGGCGTCGACTACTTCACCATCCACGCCGGCGTGCGTTTGCCGTATGTGCCGATGACGGCCAAGCGCCTGACAGGCATTGTGTCGCGCGGCGGCTCGATCATGGCCAAGTGGTGCCTGGCGCACCACGAGGAGTCCTTCCTCTACACGCATTTCGAGGACATCTGCGCCATCATGAAGCAGTACGACGTGGCCTTCAGCCTGGGCGATGGCCTGCGTCCGGGTTCCATCTACGATGCCAACGACGAGGCCCAGCTGGCCGAACTGAAGACCCTCGGCGAACTGACCCAAATCGCCTGGAAGCACGACGTACAGGTGATGATCGAGGGGCCCGGCCACGTGCCGCTGCACCTGATCAAGGAGAACATGGACCTGCAGCTGGAACAGTGCATGGAAGCGCCGTTCTATACGCTGGGGCCACTCACCACCGACATCGCGCCCGGCTACGACCACATCACCTCCGGCATCGGCGCGGCCCACATCGGCTGGTACGGCACCGCGATGCTGTGCTACGTGACGCCGAAAGAGCATCTCGGCCTGCCCGACAAGAACGACGTCAAGGACGGCATCATCACCTACAAGATCGCGGCCCACGCCGCCGACCTGGCGAAGGGCCACCCGGGCGCGCAGATCCGCGACAACGCGCTGTCGAAAGCGCGCTTCGAATTCCGCTGGGAAGACCAGTTCAACCTCGGGCTCGACCCGGACAAGGCGCGCGCCTTCCACGACGAGACGCTGCCCAAGGATTCCGCCAAGGTGGCGCATTTCTGCTCGATGTGCGGCCCCCATTTCTGCTCGATGAAGATCACCCAGGAAGTGCGCGCCTACGCGGCCGAGCAGGGCGTGGGCGAAGACACGGCTCTGGTGCGCGGCATGCAGGAAAAGGCGATCGAATTCGTGCGCGGCGGCGCGAAACTGTACCGCGAGGTCTGAGCATGTTCGACATCGAACTCAATGGCGAACCCTACAGTTTGCTGGACGGCCAGACCCTGGGCGACCTGGTGCAGGCGCTCGGCGTCGGGAAGCAGGCGGTGGCGCTGGCGGTCAACCGCGAGGTGGTGCCGCGCCAGCAGTGGGCCTCGCGCGTGCTGGCGCGCCAGGACAAGGTCGACATCGTGCGCGCCATCGGCGGCGGCTGAAAGGATGAACAAAGGATGAACATGAGCGAAGACTTCCTCACCATCGCGGGCAAGCAATACCGCTCGCGCCTGCTGGTCGGCAGCGGCAAGTACCGCGACCTGGATGAAACACGCGAGGCCACGCTGGCGGCCGAAGCCGAGATCGTCACGGTGGCAATCCGCCGCGTGAACATCGGCCAGGATCCGAAGGCGCCAAATTTGCTCGACGTGCTGCCGCCGTCCCGGTTCACCATCCTGCCCAATACCGCCGGGTGCTACAACGCCAGGGACGCGGTCTACACCCTGCAGATGGCGCGCGAACTGCTGGACGGGCACAAGCTCGTGAAACTCGAGGTGCTGGGCGACGAGACCACGCTGTTCCCGCACATGCCGGAAACCCTGAAGGCGGCCGAGACCCTGGTGCGCGACGGCTTCGACGTCATGGTCTACTGCAGCGATGACCCGGTGCAGGCGAAACTGTTGCAGGAGATCGGCTGCGTGGCCGTGATGCCGCTGGCCTCCCTCATCGGTTCCGGCATGGGCATCCTCAACCCCTGGAACCTCAAGTTGATCATCGAGGAGGCCCGCGTGCCGGTGCTGGTCGACGCCGGCGTCGGCACCGCGTCGGATGCGGCGATCGCGATGGAACTCGGCTGCGACGGCGTGCTGATGAACAGCGCGATTGCCTGCGCACGCGCGCCGGTGCGCATGGCACGCGCGATGAAGCTGGCGGTGGAAGCGGGCCGCGAGGCCTACCTCGCCGGACGCATGCCGCGCCGCTTCGCCGCGTCGCCCTCGTCACCAAGCGACGGGCGCCTCGCGTGACGGCGTCCGGTAGGGCGTCCCATAGGGCGTCCCATAGGGCGGCTGTCATCGGACTGGCGACCGGGTCGGCGTCGGTTACCGCGCCGGGTACCGCGTCGCATAGCGCGCCGGGTACCGCGTCGCATGGCGCGTCGCATAGCGCGGCCGGCATCTCCCCGGCATGGCGCCGGCGGTGCTGGTCTTCGCCGGCCTCGATCCCGGCGGCGGCGCCGGCCTCGGCCGCCGACATCCCGGCGATCGCCGCCCAGGGTGCCCACGCGCTGCCGGTGGCCACCGCGCTGACGGTGCAGGACAACAACCGCGTGCATGCCGTGCGTCCGGTCGAGACCGAGTTCGTGCTGCACCAGGCCCAGGCCCTGATCGATACCTGCGCCATCCGCGCGGTCAAGATCGGCATTCCCGGCAACCGCGCAAATGCGCTGGCGATTGCCGGGCTGCTGAGAAGCCTGCGCAAGCGTGATCCGAAGCTGCCGGTCGTGCTCGATCCGGTGCTCGCCAGCGGCCATGGCGATGCGCTGGCGTCCGGCGATCCGCTCGATGCCGTCGCCGAGCTGCTGGCGCTGGCCACCATCGTGCTGCCGAACGAGCCGGAAGCCTGCGCGATCGGCGCCTTCCCCGGCGCCCAGTGGCTGGTCACGGGCGGCCATGGCGATGGCCAGTTCGTCACCAACCGCTGGTATGCCAACGGACAGCTGGAACAGCGCTGGCGCTGGCCGCGCCTGCCCGGCGCCTACCACGGCAGCGGCTGCACCCTGGCGGCCGCCCTGGCCGCACGCCTGGCGCTGGGCGAATCGATGTTCGAGGCGCTGGGAGCCGCCCAGTCCTACTGCCACGAAGCCCTGGCCCAGGCCTTCGCGATCGCGCCGGGCCAGCGCATTCCCCGCCGCTTTTTACAGCGCACAGGCCAGGACGGCGTGCAGGCGCTGCCCACCACATGAAAGGATCCAATATGCACGGCTTGTATCTCGTCACCCCGAACTGGGACGACACCGACCGGCTGCTGGCCGCCACCGAAGCGGCCCTGCGCGGCGGCGCGGCCCCGGTGCAGTACCGCCACAAGGAGGCCGGCGCGGCACTGCGCCTGGAGCAGGCGACGGCGCTGCTGGCGCTGTGCCGGCGCCACAAGCGGCCGCTGGTCGTCAACGACCACCTCGACCTGTGCATGCGCATCGATGCCGACGGCGTGCACCTGGGCGGGGGCGACACCGCGCTGCAGCAGGCGCGCTGGGGCCTCGGGCGCGACAAGATCGTCGGCGCCTCCTGCTATGGTGAGCTGGCGCTGGCACGCGCGGCGCAGGCGGCGGGCGCGAGCTACGCTGCCTTCGGCGGCTTCTATCCCTCGCCCGTCAAACAATACGATTTCGTCACGGCGCCATCGATCCTGGCCGCCGCGCGCGCCGAACTGGAGCTGCCGCTGGTCGTCATCGGCGGCATGACCCCATCGAACGCCGCACCCCCTGGTGGCGCAGGGTGCCCACATGGTGGCGGCAATCACGAGCGTGTATGGCGAAGCCGACCCGGAAAGCGCGGCGCGCCGCTTCGCCACACTGTTCGAGGGGGCCGCTGCAGCCCACGCGCAGGGGGTTTGATGGACAGTCAGTTGTAGGGGCGAGACAGATCGGCTATGCTGGACTTCCCTATTTATTGCTCATGAGCAAAAATAGGGGATCTCCGGGGATATCCCCCTCTTCTACAGCAGGAATGACATGGACAACACCTTGATGAACGACGGCGTGCTGGAAGCGCTCGCATTCAAGCTCGGCAACGAAGAATACGGCATCAAGATTTTGAAGGTGCAGGAAATCCGCGGCTACGAGGCCGTCACCCGCATTGCCAGCGCGCCGGAACATGTCAAGGGCGTGGTCAACCTGCGCGGCACGATCGTGCCGATCGTCGACATGCGCATCAAGTTCAAGCTGGGTGAGCCGACCTACAACCAGTTTACCGTCGTGATCATCCTGAACATCCAGGACCGCGTGGTGGGCATGGTGGTGGACGCGGTGTCGGACGTGATTTCGCTGACGGCCGAGCAGATCAAGCCGGCGCCGGACATGGGCGGCGCGCTCAACACCGATTACCTGCTGGGCCTGGGCACGGTGGACGAACGCATGATCATCCTGGTCGACATCGACCGCCTGATGACGTCCGAGGAAATGGGCGTCATCGAGACCCCGGCGAGCTGAGTGATCATGCTGAGCCGACTCAAGGTAGGAACCCGACTGGCGCTGGCCTTTGTGCTGGTGCTGGCTTTTCTCGTGGCCGTGATTGCGATGGGCATCAGCAAGCTCGGTGCGCTCCATACCGGCACCCGTACGATGGCGACCGACGCCTATCCGAAGGTGGTGCTGGCCCAGAGCCTGGCCGACCGCATCAACCGCAGCGCGCGCTCGGTGCGCGACTTGCTGTTGACGGACGATGCCCAGGCCGTGGCCAAGAACCTCGGCGTGATCGCCACCAGCCGCAAGGAAGCGGCCGAGATGTTCGCCGGGCTCGACAAGCTGGTGGTATCCGAGGATGGGGTCAGGAACCTGCGCACCTACAAGGCCGCCTACGACCAGTACATGGTGGCCCTCGATGAAGTCATGCGCCTGCGCGCCGCCGGCGAGCACGATGCGGCCGTCGCCCATCTGCTGGGCCCTGCACGCAAGATCCAGAGCGCGGTCTTCATTTCGTCCAACGAACTGATCGACCACCAGGGCAAGACCATGCAGGCCACCTACGAGGCGGCCGAGCAGACCTATGTCGTCGGCCGCAACGCCATGCTGATCCTGGGCGCGCTGGCGCTGCTGGGCGGCGTGGCGGCCGCCACCGTCATCACCCGCAGCCTGCTGCGCCAGCTGGGCGGCGAACCGACCTATGCGGCCGACGTCGCAGAGCAGATCGCCGCGGGCAACCTCGGCGTGCCGATCGCCACCCGCGCCGGCGACACCGGCAGCCTGCTGTTTGCCATCAAGGGCATGCGCGACAGCCTGGCTGGCATCGTCAGCCAGGTGCGTCTCGGTACCGACACCATCGCCGCCGCGTCCGCCGAGATCAACGCCGGCAACCAGGACCTGTCCAGCCGCACCGAGCAGCAGGCTTCCTCGCTCGAGGAAACCGCATCGTCGATGGAAGAGCTGACCGCGACCGTCAAGCAGAACGCGGACAATGCGCGCCAGGCCAACCAGCTCGGTGCCAGTGCCTCGCAGGTCGCGGTGCGCGGCGGCGACGTGGTGGCGCAAGTGGTCGAGACCATGGACGCGATCAACGCTTCCTCGCGCAAGGTGGTCGACATCATCGGCGTCATCGACGGCATCGCCTTCCAGACCAATATCCGGCCCTGAACGCCGCCGTGGAAGCGGCGCGTGCCGGCGAACAGGGACGCGGCTTCGCCGTCGTCGCCTCCGAGGTGCGCAACCTGGCCCAGCGTTCGGCTGCGGCAGCGAAGGAAATCAAGGCCTTGATCCACGCTTCGGTCGACCGTGTCGACGCCGGCAGCGCGCTGGTGGCGCAGGCCGGGACGACGATGCGGGAAGTGGTCGACAGCGTGCGCCGCGTGACCGACATCGTCGCCGAGATCAGTGCCGCCAGCGCCGAACAGAGCGCCGGCATCGAGCAGGTCAATGGCGCCATCGCCCAGATGGACCAGGTGACCCAGCAGAATTCGGCCCTGGTCGAGGAAGCCGCCGCCGCCGCCGAATCGATGCAGGACCAGGCCGCGCGCCTGAGCCAGGTGGTGGCCCTGTTCCGCCTGGGCGAGGAAGACGCGGTTCCCGTGCGTGCGCAGACATCGTCCGTGACCGCCCGGTGCCGGCAAGCGCGTCCGTGCGCTCCTGAGCCGCTTCGCACCGACACCCCGCCCGCAAGGCGGGGTTTTTTTTCGCCCGCCGCCGATGAAGGCCGCCCGGCGCCGCGCGCACCGTCCCTGTTCTTGTGCCTACAATAGCGCTATTGCACCTACCGAGAACATTTCGATGCACCTGCTACACCTGTTCAATCGCACCCGCCGCCATCCTTCCGCCATCCTCTTGATGGTGCAGTTGCTCGCGATGGTGCTGTACCCGTTTGTCGAGCACACGGCCGCCGGCCACGTGACCCTGAACGCCTTCGGCATCGTCATCCTGACGCTGACTACCAACATGGTACGGCGCACGCCCGGGCTGACGCGCATCAGCGTGATGCTGGCGGTGCCGATCATTGCCCTGCTGATCGCGCAGATGCTCTACGACCTGCCGCAGCTGCGCGCCTGGTCATCCGGACTGGAAGTGATCTTCTATTTCTATGCCGCCGGCTCGCTGATCGCCTACATGCTGGAAGACCGGCACGTGACCACCGACGAACTGTTCGCCGCCGGCGCCACCTTCACGCTGCTGGCCTGGGCCTTTACCCACCTCTACCTGCTGGTGCAGGCGCTGGCGCCTGGCTCCTACGGCGCCGCGGTGCACCCCGAGCTGCCGCGCACCTGGAGCGAACTGAATTACCTCAGCTTCGCACTGCTCTCGAGCACCGGCATCGGCGACGTCATCCCGCTTACCGTGCACGCGCGCTCGCTCGCCAGCATCGAGATGTTCGTCGGCCTGATGTATCTTGCCGCCGTGGTGGCGCGCCTGATCGGCCTGACGATGCAGCCGAATAAGTAATGTAGGGTGGGCGGCTGTATCCGCGATGGCGGATCGACGACGAGGTCAATGCCGCCCACGCGTTCAACCGTCATACGAGCAGCCGCGTCAGTCCTACTCTTCGCCAACCGGCATGCCGGTGTACTCGCGCACCAGGAATGCCTCCAGCTCGGCCAGCGGCATCGGCCGCGCGAACAGGTAGCCCTGGCCTTCGTCGCACAAGGCTTCGCGCAGGGTCTCCACCACCTCGTCGGTTTCGATCCCTTCGGCCACCACGGACAGGTCGAGCACGTGGGCCATGTCGATCAGCGCCCCCACGAAACCGTCGCCGGCCGGGTTGTCGGAGATGAAGGAGCGGTCCAGCTTCAGCACGTCGATGGGCAGGCGTTTCAGGTAGGACAGGCTCGAGTAGCCGGTGCCGAAATCGTCGATCGAGAGGCGCACGCCCAAGGCTTTGAGGCCCCTGAGCACTTCCACCGACTGGTCGAGGTCCTCGATCAGCGCGCTTTCCGTCAATTCCAGTTCCAGTGCGCCTGCCGGCAAGCCGGATTCGGCCAGTGCGGTGCGCACGTGGCCGATCAGGTCCGGCGAGCGCAACTGGCGCGCCGAGACGTTGACGGAAACGTGCAGGTGCAGGCCGAACTGCTCGTTGATCTGCTGGACGTCGCGGCAGGCCGCGCCGAGTACCCAGCGGCCGATGGTTTCGATCTGGCCGCGCTCCTCGGCCAGCGGGATGAATTCCAGCGGCGCCACGCGGCCGAATTCGGGATGGTCCCAGCGCAGCAGCGCTTCGACGCCGAGCGTGCGCAGCGAGCGCAGGTCGACGCGCGGCTGGTAGTGCACCGCAAACTGGTTCTGCTCCAGCGCCCGGTGCAGTGCCGCCTCGAGCTGCAGGCGGCGCTTCGCCTCCAGGCTCATTTCCGGCTCAAAAAACTGGAAGGAGCCGTCGCCCTGCGCCTTGGCCTTGTACATGGCCGTGTCTGCCTTCTGGAACAGCTCGTCGGTCGACGTGTCCTCGCCCCCGGCCAGGCTGATGCCGATCGACGCCCCCACGCGCATTTCCATGCCGTCCGCAACGAAAGGCATATCCATCGTGGCGAGCAGGCGCCGCGCAATGGCGGTCGCGGCCTCGCGGCCCATGCAGCTCGCTGCCACGACGAATTCGTCACCGCCCAGCCGCGCCACGACGTCGCCCGGCCGCATGCACGATTGCAGGCGCCTGCCCACCTGTTGCAGCAGCCGGTCGCCGGTGGCGTGGCCCATTGAATCGTTGACTTCCTTGAAGCGGTTCAGGTCGATGAAGAACACCGTCGTCCCACCCTGGCCCTGGTCGAGCATGCTCGATACGCGGCGGTTGATCCAGTTCCGGTTCGGCAGGCCCGTCAGCGTGTCGCGCGTGGCCAGTTCTTCCAGCCGCGCCTCGGCGCGCTTGCGCTCGGTAATGTCGATGATGAAGGCTGTCAGCGACCGTGCCTCGCCCTGCGCATCGAGCTCGACGGTCTGGTTCACCAGGGCGACGACATGGTGGCCCTGGCGGTGCAGGAGCACGGTCTCGAGTGCACGTTCGCGATGACCGGTGCAGCGGACGTTGAGCGCCGGGCTGGCGTCGCCGGCAACCAGGATGGCCGCTACGGGCTTGCCGACCAGTTCCTCGCGCGAGTAGCCGGAGAGCTGGCACAGTGCCGGATTGATGTCTTCGACGATGCCGTCGCCGTTGAGGAGCATGTAGCCGGCCGGCGTGATCTGGATCGTTTCGCGAAAGCGCCGTTCGCTGTCGCGGATCTGCTGTTCGCGCGCCACACGATCGGAAATGTCGTGGAAAAACACCGACAGGCCTTCTTCGTGCGCATAGATGCGCTCGCTGACCCAGACACCGACCGGTTCATAGAAGGTTTCGAAGCTGATGCTTTCGCGGCTTGCCATGGCCTTGACCAGGTTCTGGCCGACCACCGACTCGGCCAGGCCCGGGGCAACGTCCCACACGACCTTGCCGAGCGCCGCGTCGCGGTCGACACCGACGAAGGCTGCCGCGCGGTTATTCGCATACACGATTTCCCACGACGAGTTGACGGAGAAAAAGCCGTCGTCGATGCTCTCGATCAGGGTGAGGTTGTGTTCGGCCATGCGCTCGAGGCGCCGCAGCATCTCGTTTTCGCGCGTGATATCGCGCGACACGAACACGGCGCCCAGGCAGTCGCCCGTCACCGGATCGATCACCATGCGCGTCTTCGATGCCAGCGCGCGATACTGGCCCTGCGTGTCGCGCTTGCGCAGTTCGATCGCATCCGGCCGCGGTTCGCCGGCCAGGATGCGCCGCATGTCGTCGTTGGCATGGGCATGGTCGTCCGGATGCACGAAATCGATCGCCGGTTGCCCGATCAATTGTTCCCTTGTCCAGCCGAGGTTGCGTGTGAAGGACGAGGAAATGTCGATGTAACGCCCGTCCAGGTCGCAGAAGGCCACGAGGTCGGTCGCGTTGTCGACCATGAGCCGCAGGGTAGCCGCATCGCGTGTCGCTCCATCCAGCGCTACCTGTCGTCCCGTCACGTCCACCAGCGTGCACGCGTATCCGCCATCCTGTTGCCGGGGCAGGGCCGTGATCAGGCCGTGCCGCTGGCGGCCATCGCCGCAGGCAATCTCGAGCTGGCATTCGAAGGCTTGCCGCCGCGCCAGCACGCCATCGAGTTCGCGCGCGAGCGCAGGACCGTCTGTCACGGCGACCGTTGCCAGCCAGGCAGGCAGCGGCATGCCCGCCATGTCCGGCAGCAGTCCCGGGCACCACGCCAGCGGCGCTTCGCACAGGCCCTCGGCATCGATGGACCATGCGAGGTGAAGAAGCGGTTCTTGGGTCGAGCTGCGTTCGCGGATCATGTTGGGCGGCTTCGTGTCGTGAGCCAGGCACTGGCGCCTTGCTCACATGCTTGATATGGAATCGGAAAAAAGTCAGGTCAGGACAGGAGGCCGAGCGCTTGCGTACTGTGTACGCATGCACGGCCGACCGTGGACGATAGCATCGCTAGTTCCATGCGGCAACATTCCAGTAAGCCTGCCTCTTGTTTGTGGTTCTGTTGCAACTGAAGAAGCGGTAGGCGTGACAGGTCTGTAAATAGAGAATGGCAACTTCGATAGTGGCCGAGCTCATCTGCCTGGCGGTTCATGCACTGATTGAACGCGCAGGCGGCGCGGATGCAACGTCGACGCACAGGGCAGGGCCGAGCCGCCTACCCTACCGCGAGGCAAAAAAAAGGACGCCGAAGCGTCCCTTTTTTTCACCCGAAGGCGTCGATTACTTACCGCAGCCCAGCGACTTGATACGGTCGTAGGCAGCCTTGGCTTGCACCAGGCCATAGCCGTACTTGGTGTCGCGGCCGGCGGTGCCCAGGTCCTGGGCGCTGGCGGTCAGCGAGGTACGGATCTGCGCGCCCGTGCAGGTCGGGAAGTAGCTCCACACCAGTGCGGCGACGGCCGACACGTGCGGGGTGGCCATCGAGGTGCCATCGAAGTAGGCATAGTTGGTTGCCTTCACGCCGACAGTGGCGCTCTGGCCCAGCTTGGTCTTCATCGATGCGCCATCGACATCGGTCGCGGTGACCGACGGGATGCTGGTCACGGTGGTGCCGAGGGTCGCGCCGAAGGCACCGGCCACGTTGTTGTACACCACCGCGCCGACGCCGCCGCTGCTCTGGCAATTCGAGACCTTGGTCGCGAAGTCGACCGTGCCGCGGGCGATCAGGCAGACCTTGCCGGAAACGGCCGTGTTGACCTTGTCGCCGATGCCGAAGTCGGCCAGCGCAGCAGTCGCGGTCTTCACCGGCGAGCCTTCCATCGCGCCCGGGACGTAGGTGGTGGTGCCGACTTTCAGCACGCCTTCGCTGCCGCTGCCCATCGGCACGGTCGACAGGACGCCGACGCCGGGACCGGCGATTTCGACCTTGCTGTTGTACTGCGAGAAGCTCGCCCACTGCTTGTTCTCGTCGACGGCGCCAACCATCATCACGCTGCTGTAGCCGGCCGGGTAGGACACCACGGTGTTGCCGTCGTTACCTGCGGCGGCGATGTTCAGCACGCCCTTGGCCTGGAGCGCATCGAATGCATTCCTTTCGGTGGTGCTCGATCCGCCGCCGCCCAGCGACATGCTGATCACGTTCGCGCCGGCCGCGCCGCACTTGTTGGCGGCCGAGGCCAGGGTCGACGAGTAGGCCCAGCCGTCGGCGCCGAAGACCTTCACGATATGCAGCTTCAGGCGCTTGTTCGGGTTGACGCCGACCACGCCGACGCCGCTGTTGTTGACCCCGGCGATGGTGCCGGCAACGTGGGTGCCGTGGTGGTTTTCGTCGGTGTACCACCAGCCGGTGCCGGCATCGTATTCGCCGGTGACGACGTTGCCGGTCAGGTCTTCGTGGTCGCGGTTGTAGCCGGAGTCGATGATGCAGACCTTGCGGTTGCCGACGTTGGCGTCGCTCAGCAGGTCGGCCTGGACTTGCTTGATGCCGTAAGGGACCAGTTGGCCCGCGGTGTAGGGCGTGCCGGTCGACGGGCTGGTCAGCGCGAACGGACGGCGGATCACGTCTGGCTCGATGTACTCCACGTTCGGGTTGTTTTCCAGGCCTTTCAGCGCAACCAGTGGCACTTCAATGGCCATGGCGTTCGTGCCAAAGATTTCGTGCTTGACCGAACCCCTGGCGGCCTTGACCACGCCTTTGAGGGCGGCGGCGCTGCCTGGCTTGAAGGCGACGATGACACGGGTGGTGTCCGGTGCTGCGGCATGGGCATTGCAGAACACGCCGGCCGCGATGGCGGCCACGCACAGCTTGAGGGTGGTAAGGGCGTGCTTCGATTTCTGAACCATCTAATTCTCCGTATATAAACCTGTTAAATGCCGCGATTTCTTCGGTCGCATGCACGTTTTTTGAAAAACGATTGCCGTGTAGAACGGCTGAGCCAGTGTAGGCGCAACCATACAGCTGAGCAAATGACAGTCCAAACGTGCGTGGCGCGTGTTGCAATGTTGCACGCTTGCTAAAGGAGATTTACAAATTTTCCGAAGTGCATGTTATATTTTTCGCCCTCTCGATTGTGCATACGCAACAATTTCAGCAAGCGCCGGGCCGCTTCTCGACGTCGCTGCCGGACCCCTGACCATGTTGCAGCGCGCGGCTCGCACGCTTCGATATCCGTGGCGCATAAGGCCTTCCCTGACCCACGTCACAAAAACAATCGGGCCAGGCCTGTGCAAGACAGGTCCTGGCCCGATCGCCTGGCAAGCCGGCGCGCGTGGAACGCGGCCGGCAGCGCATGACGGTGCTTACATGCCGCAGCCCAGCGACTTGATGCGCTCGTAGGCCGCCCTGGCCTGCACCAGGCCGAAGCCGTATTGCGGATCGCGCCCCGCCGTGCCCAGGTCGAGCGCGCTCTTGTCCAGCGACGCGCGGATCTGCGCCGCGCTACAGGTCGGGAAGTGGCTCCAGACCAGTGCCGCCACGGCCGCCACATGCGGCGTCGCCATCGAGGTGCCGTTGAAGTAGGCGTAGTTGCTGCGCTTCGTTCCTACCGTCGCCTCCTGGCCCAGCCGGGTCCTCAAGGCCGCGCCGTCGGTATCGGTGGTGCTCACCGAGGCAATGGTGGTGACGACCTCGCCCAGGGTGCCGTTGATCGCGCCCGGCACGTTGTTGTAGATGACGGCGCCAACGCCGCCGCTGTTCTGGCAGTTCAGGACTTTCAGGCCGAAGGTGATGCTGCCGCGCCCGATCAGGCAGATCTTGCCCGCCATGGCCGGGTCGAGCTTGTCGCCGATGCCGAAGTCCGCCAGCGGCGCGGTCGCCACCTTGATCGGCGCGCCGGTCAGGCTGCTCGAGGTATAGCCCGTGGCGCCCACGCTCAGCACCGTGTCCAGGCCGCGGCCCATCGGCACGGTGGAGAGCACCGATACGCCGGGACCGGCCAGCTCGACCTTGCTGTTGTACTGCGAGAAGCTGGCCCATTGGCGGTTTTCGTCGAGCGCGCCGACCGACACCACGCTCGGGTAGCCAGCCGGATACGACACGGTCGTATTGCCATCGTTGCCGGCAGCCGCGAAGCTGAGGATGCTGGCTGCGGCCAGGCCGTCGAAGGCGCGCCGTTCGGTAAGGGTTGGCGTCCCGCCGCCCAGCGACATGCTGACCACGTTGGCGCCGGCCGCCTTGCACTTGTTGGCCGCCGTGGCCAGGTCCGAGGAATAGGCCCAGCCATCGGCGCCGAAGACCTTCACGATGTGCAGCTTGAGCTGGCTGTTGGGGTTGACGCCGACCACGCCCTTGCCGCTGTTGTTGACGGCGGCGATGGTGCCGGCCACGTGGGTGCCGTGGTTGTTTTCGTCGGTGTACCACCAGCCGGTGCCCTCGTCGTATTCGCCGCTGACGTGGTTGCGGATGAGGTCTTCGTGGCGGCGGTCGAAGCCGGAATCGATGATGCAGACCTTGCGGTTGCCGGCGAACGCATCGCTCAGTTGATCGGCCTGGACCAGCTTGACCCCGTAGGGCACCTGCTGGCCAGTCGCATACGGGGTGCCGGTCGAGGGCGTCGCCAGGGCGAAGGGATAGCGCTTCGCGTCTTCTTCCACGAACTCGACGTCGGGGTTGTCCTGCAGGCTGCGCACCGCGCTGCGCGGCACTTCCATGGCGACGGCGTCGGTGCCGAAGATGGGGCGCGCGGCCGTTGCCGCGGCGCCGCCGAGGGCGCTCTTCATCGCCATCTTCGCGCCAGGCTTGAAGCCGACGATGACACGGGTGGTATCGGCGGCGTGGGCGGAACTGCACAGGAGGGCGGCAGCGGCGGCGGCGAGGCACAGGCGCAGGCTTGCCGGTGCGTGCTGGAAGTGTTGGACCATTGGTTCTCCATGGGTGGGCTGATCGAACGCCGCGCCTTGGCGCGTCGCGTGCGCTGGGTGTGTCCCGGCCACTCCCTTCTTCCCGCCACCGGCAATGCCGATCGCGCTCTCACGGAGTAAAAAAGGGCCGGGACCTGTAAGCTACAGAATCCCGGCCCTGTTGGTTACCTGACAATACTGACTGCTTGACGGCGGCCAGCCTGCGAGGCTTCCCGATGACACCCGCTTACATGCCGCAGCCCAGCGACTTGATGCGGTCGTAGGCGGCTTTCGCCTGGACCAGGCCGAAGCCGTACTTGGTGTCGCGGCCGGCGGTGCCGAGGTCCAGCGCGCTCTTGCCGAGCGAGGTACGGATCTGGGCGGCGGTACAGGTCGGGAAGTAGCTCCACACCAGGGCAGCAACGGCCGACACGTGCGGCGTCGCCATCGAGGTGCCGTCGTAGTAGGCGTAGTTCGATGCCTTGATGCCGACGGTGGCGCTCTGGCCCAGCTGGGACTTCATGGCCGTGCCCTCGACGTCGGTGGCGGTGACCGACGGGATGCTGGTGACCGTGGTGCCCAGCGTGCCGCCGAATGCGCCTGCCACGTTGTTGTACACCACGGCGCCGACGCCGCCGCTGTTCTGGCAGTTCTGCACCTTGACCGCGAAGTCGACGGTGCCGCGGGCGATCAGGCAGACCTTGCCCGAGACCGCGGTGTTGACCTTGTCGCCGATGCCGAAGTCGGCCAGCGGCGCGGTCGCGGTCTTCACCGGCGAGCCTTCCATGGCGCCCGGGGCGTAGGTGCTCGAGCCGACCGTCAGGACGGCTTCCTGGCCCGCGCCCATTGGAACGGTCGACAGCACGCCGACGCCAGGGCCGGCCAGCTCGACCTTGCTGTTGTACTGCGAGAAGGTGGCCCAGGCCTTGTTCTCGTCGACAGCGCCGACCGAGACCACGCTGGTGTAGCCGGCCGGGTAGGAGACTTTGGTATTGCCGTCATTGCCGGCGGCGGCGATGGAGAGGATGCCGGCCGAGGCCAGCGAATCGAAGGCGCGCTGCTCGGTCAGGCTCTTGGTCGGGCCGCCCAGCGACATCGACACCACGTTGGCACCGGCCGCCTTGCACTTGTTGGCGGCGGTGGCCAGGGTCGAGGAATAGGCCCAGCCGTCGGCACCGAACACCTTCACGATGTGCAGTTTCAGCTGCTTGTTCGGGTTGACGCCGACGACGCCGGTGCCGCTGTTGTTGATGCCGGCGATGGTACCGGCGACGTGGGTGCCGTGGTGGTTCTCGTCGGTGTACCACCAGCCGGTGCCGGAGTCGTACTCGCCGGTCAGGTTGTTGCCCGACAGGTCTTCGTGCTTCTGGTCGATGCCCGAATCGATGATGCAGACCTTGCGGTTCGCGGCGGCCGAGTCGCTCAGCTGGTCGGCCTGCACCATCTTGATGCCGTAGGGGACCAGCTGGCCGGTGGCGTAGGGGGTGCCGGTGGAGGGCGTCGCCAGGGCCAACGGATAGCGCTTCACGTCTTCTTCGATGAATTCGACGTTCGGATTGTTCTCCAGGCCTTTCAGCGCGGTGCGCGGCACTTCCATGGCGACGGCGTTGGCGCCGAAGATCTCATGTTTCACGGTGCCTTGCAGGGTCGAGGCCAGCGACTTCATGGCCGCCTTGGCGCCCGGCTTGAAGCTGACGATGACGCGGGTGGTGTCGGCCGGGGCCGCGCTGGCGGTGCCGCAGACGATGCTGGTGGCAGCCGCGATCAGGCACAGGCTGAGGGTTTGTGAAGCGCGAGTGAAACGTTGAACCATGGTGACTTCTCCGTATAAAAGCCTATAGGTATGCCGCGATTTTTTCATCGCGTGCACGTTTATGTAGTGCGTCTTTCGCCGTAAGCACGGCTGAGCCAGTTTAGGCACGAAACATATGTACGTGCAATTGAAACCCAATCGTGCGCGGCGATGTTGCAATGTTGCGGTCGCGCACGATTGGAAAACAGTTCGACAACAAAAAAGGTGCTATATTTTTGGCCCTGACATTTGTGCAAATGCAGCAATTCTTGCCTTGCGGGCAAGACTGCAGGGATCGTTCCGGCTTGGTATGATGGCAAACTCGCGCGGCGCCGTGCCGCGTCCATCCATCCCATGTCACAGGAAATCCCACATGAAAACCAAGGCAGCGATTGCATGGAAGGCGGGCCAGCCCTTGAGTATCGAAGAAGTCGATCTCGACGGCCCGCGTGTCGGCGAGGTGCTCGTCGAAGTCAAGGCGACCGGCATCTGCCATACCGATTACTACACGCTCTCGGGTGCCGATCCGGAAGGCCTGTTTCCCGCCATCCTCGGCCATGAAGGCGCGGGCGTGGTGGTCGACGTCGGGCCGGGCGTGACCAGCGTGAAGAAGGACGACCACGTCATCCCCCTCTACACCCCGGAATGCCGCCAGTGCAAATTCTGCCTGTCGCAAAAGACCAACCTGTGCCAGGCGATCCGCTCCACGCAGGGCCGTGGCCTGATGCCGGACGCCACCTCGCGCTTTTCGCTGGACGGCCAGCCGCTGTTCCACTACATGGGCACCTCGACCTTCTCGAACTACATCGTGGTTCCCGAGATCGCGCTGGCCAAGGTGCGCTCCGACGCGCCCTTCGACAAGATCTGCTACATCGGTTGCGGCGTCACCACCGGCATCGGCGCCGTGATCTTCACGGCCAAGGTGGAGGCGGGTGCGAATGTCGTCGTGTTCGGCCTGGGCGGAATCGGCCTGAACGTGATCCAGGCAGCAAAAATGGTCGGTGCCGACAAGATCATCGGCGTCGACATCAACCCGGCGCGGGAAAGCATGGCGCGCAAGTTCGGCATGACCCATTTCGTCAACCCCAAGGAAGTGCAGAACGTGGTGGACACGATCGTCCAGATCACCGACGGCGGCGCCGACTATTCCTTTGAATGCATCGGCAACGTCAACACCATGCGCCAGGCGCTGGAATGCTGCCACAAGGGCTGGGGCCAGTCGATCATCATCGGCGTGGCCGAAGCGGGCGCCGAGATCTCGACCCGTCCGTTCCAGCTGGTGACGGGACGCGAGTGGAAGGGTTCCGCTTTCGGCGGCGCGCGCGGCCGCACCGACGTGCCGAAGATCGTCGACTGGTACATGGAAAACAAGATCAACATCGACGACCTGATCACCCACCACCTGCCGCTCGAGCGCATCAACGAGGGCTTCGACCTGATGAAGTCGGGTGAGTCGATCCGCTCCGTCGTGGTCTACTGACTTACGCCGCTTTTCAAGTCGCACTGACGGCCTGTCCCGCGAAAGCGACCGTTTGTCGCACAGCGGGGGCAGGCGCCAGTCCCCTGTCTTACTCTTCTTCCATCGACAACCGTCCTGGAGAAGATCATGCAAGACACCCACCGCGCCTCACTTTCCCTCAAGCGCCCGCTGCTGCTGTGCGCCCTGGCCGCCGCCTGCGCGCTGCCCCTGCTGCCGGTCCAGGCGGGCGAAGGCATCCACGTGAGCCGCAGCCTGCAGGCCAGCGACGGCGGCGCACCCTACGCCGTGGTGCGCGGCAAGGACGACGTGGTGGCGGGCGAGCGCGCCGATAGCGCGCGCATCAAGGAACTCAGGCGCAGCATCAAGGGCGACTTCCTCTGGTTCCGCGACGGCGGCAAGGAATACGTCGTGCAGGACCCGGCCACGATGGGGCGCGTGCTCGCGGCCTGGGCGCCGCTGGAGGCGATCGGCGCGCGCATGGGCGGGCAGGGCGCCGAAATGGGCCGCCACGGCGCCGCCATGGGCTCGATCGGCGCGAAGATGGCGCTGGCGGCCATCACCTTCGACGGCGACAAGATGGAAGCACTCGGCAAGGAAATGGAAGCGGCGGGCAAGCCGATGGAAGCGGCCGGCAAGAAAATGGAAGAGCTGGGCAAGGAGATGGAGCGCGAACAGGACAAGGCCGAACGCGCCATGCGCGTCGAAATCCGCGATGCGCTCAGCAAAGGCACGGCCAGGCCGCTGCCGCTGCGCAGCTGACGACCCACCCAGCCGGAAGGCGGCCAGCATGCGCCGCCGTCCGTCCGGCGACACGGCCAGAGTGCGGCTGTCGAGATCCTGTGCCACCCAGCCCTTCCGCAGCGCCAGGCGCAGCAGCGCGGCACCCAGCGCACCGCCCGGTGCGGACGGCGCTCGCTCCAGTCCAGGCAGGAACAGGCGAGGCGGCGCCGCTGCCGGCGCAAGCCTTCCACATCGATGCCGGCTTCCATGAACTGTGTCTCGCCTGCGGCCGACAAGGCATGGTTTCCGTTCGCATCCACACCCAGCCAATCCTGCTCGACGAAGTCGTCGTGCAGCGTCACCGCCAGTCTACCGGCCATGTGGTCGTAACAGGTGCGCGCTCGCCGTCGACGGGCTCACCTCCGCCACCACCGACGCGCTCGCACGCATGAACGATGGCGAGCACCACACGGCGCACAAGGCGGCGCTCAAACGGGGCCCTGGATGCGGTCACGCAGGACGCGACCGCAGTGCGTGGCGCGGGTAGCGGTGCTGCTGGACGAGGGCGCGGGCGGCGCCGAGAACCGTTTCGTATGCCGATGGCCGGCAACGCTACCTGGACATTGCCGCCCAACTGAGACCTCGGCTGGAAGAAATCGACGGATTCGTATCGATCGAGCGCTTCCAGCGCCTGAGCGACCCTGCGAAAGTGCTGTCGCTCTCCTTCTTCCGCGACGAGGAGGCGGTCGCGCGCTGGCGCCGGCTGGACGCGCATCGCGCCGCGCAACGAGCAGGGCGCACCGAATTGTTCGCGGGCTACCGGCTGCGCATCGCCCATGTCGTGCGCGACTACGGGATGCACGACAGGGAACAGGTGCCGCCGTACAGCCGCGCAGGCGGGAGTGGATGAACGTGCCAACCACCGTTCGCAAGGACGCCGGCGTCGCCACGTAGGGTGGGCGCCCCGCGCCCACACAGCGATCGTTGTCGGCACCGACAACCTGGACCGATCATCTGGCTGCCAGCCCGCGCTACCGGGCGGGGAACCCACCGGCCTCAGCGTTGCGCCAGTGTCGACGAGATCACGATGACCTGGCCCAGCAGCGGGTTCGGCACATAGCTCATCACCATGTCCGTGCCGGAGCTGCCACGGTTGAATTCCATGGTCACGTTGCCGTCCCGTGAAACGAATTTGTCCGGCGAGACCGCGACCAGTCGAAGCGGGCGCTGGTTATCGATGCGCGCATTGATGTGGTCTGTACTGGTCTCCACGTTCAGGCGCCAGCCATTCGACATGGCATAGGCTCCCCCCACATTCTCTTCCTGCTCTGTCGTGAGCCAGACCGGCTTGATGGGCGCCGTCACCTGCACGGTCGACACCGGTGCCATTTCACGCGGATAGGGGAGATCCTGGGCGCCGGCACCGAAGGCCAGCCCGAGGAGCGAGGCGGAAAGCAGAAGAGGAAGGGGACGCATGATGATTCCTTTACAGAGCAGGAGGACGCTGTCACTTCCGGCGCGCCCAGGGCGGGCCGGGTCTCGACGAGTGCCGCGAAGCGGGCAGAGCGGATCGCGGGTTCCTCAGTCTAGGTCGCTTGATGGCCAGTACAAGCCAGGAAGGGACGACATCACGAAACAGTCTCGGTTTCGGAAAAAGCAGATCAAACGGACATGACACGGAAATGGCGGCATGGCCTCCCGTTTCGTATCATGCCGGCGTCCCGGCAGCCGGCAAAACAAAAGGCCGGGACACATGGCATCCCGGCCTTTCGACGCATGATGCCGGTTAGTGAGCGCTGATACCGACGTCAGCGATCACCACCGGGCTGGGGACCAGCCCGGCCTCAGCGCTGGGCGGAATGCGTACCCAGCAGCGACGGAACGAATTCCTCCATCACCGCCTTGCGCAACAGCTTCGGCGGCACCAGGCCCTGGGCCAGCACGAAGTCGTTGAATTTCTGGCGGTCGAATTTTTCGCGCAGTGCGACTTCCGCTGCCTGGCGCGTTTCCATCAGGCGCTGGTAGCCGTAGAAGTAGGAAGTCGCCTGGCCCGGCGCGCGGAAGGTGTAGCGCTGCATTTCCTGGGTCGCCATGCCTTCGGACAGGCCGACGTCGTTCATCAGGAAGCTCTTCACGCCGTCCGGGGTGATCTCGCCCAGGTTGACCATCGGGTCGAGGAAGGCGCGGGCGGCGCGCATTGCGCGGGCCTGCAGCGCGAACAGCTGGCCGTCGAGCGGCTCGTAGGGCTGCACTTCGGCCTCGGCATACAGCGCCCAGCCTTCGACGTTGACGCTGTTGAAAGCGAACACGGCGCGCGCGGTCGACACGCCGGTTTCGATCATCTTGGCGAACTGCAGTTCGTGGCCGGGACGCGCTTCGTGCGCCGTGATCGACCAGGTGCCCGACTGGTGGGTGAAGTCGTCGAACACCAGGCGCTTGCCGCTGGCGTCCGGCGGCATGCCGGTGGTCAGCACGAACTCGCCATATTCTCCGGTGTTGCCGATCAGGCGCGGTGGGCTCATGTGCGGCGCCGGCTGGGCCGCGTTCTCGGCCATCGAGGCCAGGCGGATCACGGCCTTGCGCTCTGGCAGGGTGACGATGCGCTGGGAGCGCGCCACGCCCTCGAGCGCGGCCAGGCGGTCGGCATACAGCGGCATCACCTGTTCGGTCGGGATCTGCTGTTTTTTCAGCTCGAGCATGACGGCGCGGTAGTCGGCATTCTTGAAGCCGCGTTCCTTCGCGATCAGATTGGCCGTGATCTGCATCTGGTTGCGGATCTCGGCGAACGAGGTCAGCGACTTGGCGATCAGCTCCTGCGGGCTGATGTCGACACCGAAGTTTTTCAGGTTGTCGGCATACACTTCCGGCGGCAGGCGGTGGTCGCTACGGGCGCGCGGCAGCATCTCCGTCTTCAGGCGCGCGTTGTAGGCGGTCAGCTGCTTTTCCAGCAGGTCGACACGGCTTTCCCAGCCCTTCAGTTCGCTCTTGGCGAACAGTTCGCGCATGCCCTTGATCAGGGTCGGGCCGTCGTTCAGCGCCTGTTCGACTTCGCCCTTGTAGGGCCCGATCAGGTTCTTGTTCGCCTTCAGGCGCTCCTGCAGGCGTTCCTGCGCCAGTTCCGTCACCGGGCGGTAGCCCTTGGCTTGTCCCGTGTACTTGTCGAGCCGGACCAGCAGCGCCTGCTGGCGCTCTTTCGGAATGCGCGGATCGAGCGTGGCGCGCACGACGCCGAACATCATGCGTGTCAGGTCAGTGAAGGGCATGAAGTACTTGCGCTCGAGCGCCGCGCTCTTCATCTGGTCTTGCGCCTTGTCGATCAGGATCTGCAAATCCTGCTTCACCTTCGGGTCGGTCTCGCTGCGCAGGCGCTTCTGCAGTTCGGCGACGGCCGCGCGCGTATCGCGGTTGATGGCGTCGAACTGGTCGCGCGACAGGTCGGTGATCTGTTCGTCGAAGCCGTCCACCCCGAGCGTGCTGGCCTCCTCGGGCGAATACCTGGCCATCACGTTCAGCAGCACTTTGGCGTTCGTGTTGCTCTTCGTGACCCAGGCCGGTTCGGCGGCGAAGGCGGGCAAGGACAGCGCGGCGGCCAGCAGGCCGGCGACGAGGGTACGGCTGAAGGGAAGGGTGCGGGGACGGGCGGGCAGCATGCGTTTCCCTTTGGTCGGGGCGTAGGGACAGGGCCGGACGCGCGGCGTACCGGCAGCGCGGCGCGTGGCGGCCGCGTGCATGAGTATGCCCTTTTTAGGAAAGTATTTGTGAATTCGCAAGCATGCCCGGGGAGTAGAGTCCATCCGCCAGCCAAGCCCTAACAAACGATTTGGCAAAAATGTTTGCTACGTTATAGTAAGTTTAATGCTAGAGTTCGGTAATCAAAATTACCATAGAAAGGAAGCTCCATGCGTTTGTTGGCCCTTGTATTGTCCTTGCTTGCCCTATGCACGCAGGCAAACGCCGATGAAGTGGATGACATCGTCAACGCCTACATGCAGCGCACCCATACGCCCGGGCTCAGCCTGGCGGTCGTGCGTGATGGCAAAATCATTCGCGAACAGGGCTATGGCCTGGCGAATGTCGAACACCAGGTGCCGGTGGGGCCCGACACCCTGTTCCAGTCCGGCTCGGTGGGCAAGCAGTTCACCGCCGCGCTTGTCATGTTGTTGGCCAGAGATGGAAAGCTGCAGCTCGACGCGCCGATTGCGCGCTACCTCCCGCATACCCCGAAGTCATGGAGCGCGATCACGGTGCGCCACCTGCTGACGCATACTTCCGGCGTGGGCGACCCGGAGAAGAAGGTCGACCTGCGCAAGGATTACACGGACACCCGGATGATCGCGCTGGCGGCCTCCATGCCCTTGCGTTTCCAGCCGGGCGCCAGATGGGAGTACAGCAATACCGGCTACCACCTGCTGGGCTATATCTGCAACCGGGCAGGCGGCAAGTTCTATGGCGACCAGCTGCGCGAACGCATCTTCGCCCCGCTCGGCATGAGCACGCGCATCATCAGCGAGCGCGACATCGTGCCGCACCGGGCCGCCGGTTACGAATGGCGCGATGGCCAGTTGACGAACCAGGAATGGGTGTCGCCGACGATGAACCGCACCGCCGACGGCAGCCTGTACCTGACGGCGCGCGACCTGGCCTTGTGGGACCTGGCACTGTATGACGACAAGATCCTCGATGCCGCCGCCAGGGAAGCGAGCTGGACACCGGTCAGGCTGAAGGACGGCGGCAGCTTCCCGTATGGCTTCGGCTGGGACCTGGCACCGGTGAACGGGCACCGGCGTATCGCCCACAACGGCTTGTGGCAGGGCTTTCGCAGCCAGTTCAGCCGCTTCGTCGACGACCGCCTGACCGTGGTCGTGCTGGGCAATTCGAGTTCGGCGCCGGCGGAAAAGATCGCCAGCCTGGTGGCGGCCCACTACCTGCCCGGCCTGGTGCCCCCGGTACTGCCCGATACCGACCCGGAAGCCAACGCACACGCTCGCGACATCGTGACGCACTTCGAACGTGGGGTGGCGCCGCCGCGCCTGTCGAAAGCGGCGCGCAAGCAGTTCACGCCGGAGTTCATGGCCATGGTCGCCCAGGACATGGGCGAGTTCGGCAAGATCGGCACAATCGAGCCGATCGAGCGCAAGGCCAAGGACAACTTGCGCCAGTATGCCTACCGCCTGCGTGGCGAGCACGATACGGCAGTCATGCGCTTTGCCGTGAACAAGGCCGGCGAAGTCGAGGCGATCGGCGTGTTCCCGGACTGAGGGCCAGCGCCGCCATGATTGCGGCACCTGTTTCAACCGCGGCCCGCGGCGTCCGGCACCGTCCACGCAGACGCGCGCGGCGCCGCCTCAGGTCGACGCGTAGGCCTGCAGCAGTTCGTCGCGGCGGCTGTGCGCCGAGATCTCGAGGAGGATGGTGCGCTCGAGCCTGACGGCGGGGTGGACCGCCAGGTTTTTCGCGTACCAGAACACCTCTTCCAGGGGCTTGTCGAGGTGCCAGGTGGTGACCACGAAGCCGTCGTCGGGAATCGCCTTGCCGCCGAAGCGCGCGATGTTGGCCCAGTCGACGGAGTTGTCCCAGGAGCTGCAGTCCGTGCCCCAGGCCAGCATGTACAGGCAGCCGGCGCGCACCAGCCACTGGCTCACCAGGGTCTGCCAGGCGGGCGTTACCTGCGCGTCGACGATGACGATGACGCGCGTCGGCACGTCGATCAGCGCGGGCGGCGGCGTTTCCGGCACCGGTGCAGGTAGCCGGTGGCGGGCGAGGCGAGGGGTGTGGCGCAGGTGGCTCGCATGGCGCGCACTCCGGGGCAGGCTGCCACTTTAGCGGCAGGCGTTGGCGCGCGCCAGCGACCGGGCGATCGAACAGGTAACAGCGAGCAGGGTGCCCGGCAAAGCGGATTTCATCATGCGCGAACCTCTGGAATTGGCAAACCTTGGCTTGATTTTACTGCTTGGAAACGCGCGAAAATTCACCAATTGTTTCATCTGCTTATGCAAAAAGGGTGTTGTGCGATACAAACCTGCCCCTTTCGAAACATTGCGTTACGAGAAATCGTTACCGTTCGGGGGTTAATTTGCGGCAAGTCCGTGCGACAATCCCTGTTGCTTAACACTCAGCATTCGCACGCCATCCATGCCGCATACACACCGTTCGCCGTCCCCGTCGCTTCGCGCTATCCCCCTGCTGCGCCCCTTGCCCTGCGCCGTTCTTGGCGCGCTGTTTTTGTCGGGCGCCGCATTGGCGCAGGAGGCGCCCGCTTCGGCGGTAGCGCCGGTGGCTCCGCAGAACCGGACGCCCGTATGCGCAGCGGCCGCCAGTTCGGGGCCTGGGCAGGCCACGACGACGGAGTGCGCCGCTGCCGCCACCCCGGCGGCGACAGCGGCCAACCCGGCGCCTGCCGCACCCGTCTCCACGGCAGCCACCCCGGCGCAACCCCGGGGCTCGCCCGACGGGCAGCCGGTGAACACGGTGTCGGTGACCGCCCAGCGGAGCGGCAACCGCACCGACCGCCAGGTCTATGACGTCAAGGCCGATCCGGCCACCGTGAGCGATACCGTCGCCGATACCCTCAACAAGGTGCCCTCGGTGGCGGTCGATGCCGATGGCGCCGTCACCCTGCGCGGCAAGACCAATGTCCAGATCTACGTCGACGGCAAGCCCTCGGCCATGATGCAGGGCGAGAACCGCGCCATGGCGATCAGTTCGATGCCGGCGGGGGACCTCGATTCGGTCGAGGTCATCAACAATCCGGGCGCCCAGTTCGGCAACGAGGGCGGCGGCGGTCCCATCATCAACCTGGTGATGCGGCGCGAGCGCCGGCCGGGCGGTTTCGGCAGCGTGACCGCCATCGCCGGCAGCGGCGGGCGGGCGGGCGTGAATGCCGCGGGCAGCTACACGACCGGGCGCATGAGCATCCAGGGCGGCGGCTACATCCGCAAGGAAGAGCGCCACGGCACCGGCGAAACCCGGCGCGAGCGCATCGATCCGCTGACCGGTGCGCGTGTGCACACAGCAGCCAGGACACCTCCAGCGACGCGCGCCAGCAGACGGCCAGCCTGCAGGGCATGGTCAGCTACAACCTGGGCGACAAGGATGTGCTGGCCGCCGGCGCCAACTTCATGTCGCAATCGACCGAGGGCGTCTCGAGCGAGCGCTACCTCGGCACCAATACGGCCGGCCTGGTCGACAGCGACTATCTGCGTACCGGGGCGCGCGACGGGCGCAACCGCAATTACGGCGTCAGCGCACGCCTCGACCACAAGGGCGACGCGCCCAACGAAGTCATGAAATTCGACCTGCGCCTGTCCGGTGCGAGGATTGAGGGCGACGCGCGCTACGCCACCGACTACACGGTGCGCCCGCTGCGCGCGCAAGCCCCGCGCAGCCGCCTGGACAACCTGTCCGAGAACCGCATCGCCGACTTCACCGGCGACTATGAACTGCCGGGCGAGCACGGCACCTTCAGGGCCGGCTACAAGCTGGCGCGTACCAGCAATGTCTTCGACAACGCCTACTTCGACATCGACGCGCCGGGTGGGGCCGAACGCAGCAACACGGCACGCACCAACCGCTTCGAGCTCGACGAGACGACGGCCGCACTGTACGCCTCCTACCAGTGGCGCATCGACCGCGCGTGGAGCGTGAGCGGCGGCCTGCGCACCGAATACACCGACGTCGACATGTTCCAGGCGACGACGAACGTTCGCGCCGGCAACCACTACCTCGATGCGATCCCGAGCGCCTTCGTGACCTATGGCTGGTCGGACGACACCACGATCCGCCTGAACTATGCCAAGCGCATCCGTCGTCCGGGCGCGGGCGACCTGAACCCCTTCGTGGTCTATGTCGACGAGTTCAACGTTTCATCGGGCAACCCGAGCCTGCAGCCGAGCGATTCCCATTCGCTCGAGCTGGGCCTCGAGACCAAGCTCGGCAAGGTGGACACGACGGTGCGCCTGTACGGACGGCGCGAGACCGACCTGATCTCCGAGCGCCGCATTTTCATCGCCGACAACGTCCTGCTGACCACGCGCGAGAATGCCGGCAGCAGCCGCTCCGGCGGCCTGGAGTTCACGCTGGGCGGCAAGGCCACCGAAAAGCTCAACATCAGCGCCAGCGGCAACGTCGGCCATGCCGAACAGACGGTGCTGGGCAGGCAGGGCGATGCCACGCGCAGCGCGACCTCGATTACCGGGCGCGCACGCATCGCTTACCAGTACAACCGCGAGAACAACTTCAACCTGTCGCTCAACGCCCAGGGCAAGACCCTGTTCGGCGAAGGTTACCGCCAGCCGAGCTATACCGCCGACATCGGCTACCGCCGTAGCGTGACGCCGACATTGAGCCTGGTGGTCAACGTCAGCGACCTGTTCGATTCGCAGAAAACCGAAATCATCACCGAGACCGACCGCCTGCGCGAGTACAGCATCCGGCGCCCCGACGGCCGCCGCGTGATGGTTGCCCTGAGTTACCGCTTCGGCGGTTTCAGCGCCGGCGCAGGGCGTCCGGGCGGTCCTGGTGGACCGGGCATGCGTGACCCCGGTGGTCCGGATGGTCCCCGCAGCCCTGGCGGCATGGGGGGCATAGGTCCGATGGGCGGTGCGGGCGGGCCGGGAGGCTGAACCGGCGGCGGGCGGGCGGCCATCCCGCCCGCGGCCAGGGGCGCGCACGTTTCCTGAAATCTAGAAAACCTGCCCTTGTGATAGCATCGCCGAGTTCGTTGCCTCAATGGCATCTTTGTACTCGTCACCATGGCCAAATCGATCCAGTTCGCGCAGGGCAGAAGCAAGGCGGTCTTGCAAGACCTTGCCGCGCGCCTGCGCCGGGACGTTTCCGGCTGGGGAGGGCAGTCGTCGCCGGGCGCGGACCCGAGCGGATGCAGGCGGCGATGCTGCTGTCGCTGCTCGTGCATGGCTTGCTGCTGAGTATTTCCATCGGCGGCCAGGCCTTCGGGCTGCCCGGCATGCATTTTCCCAGGAAGAGCGGCGCACGGGAGCGAACGAGTTGCGCATCCAGCTGGCGCCGGCCGTGCCGAAAGCCGCGCCCGCTGCGGCGGCGCCTGCACCTTCCGTTACGCCAGCGCCGCATCGAAATGACGTCAAGGCGGCGCCCGCGCCGCGCCCACGCACGGCGCCTCCTCCTGTACCAGTCAAACCTGCCGCGGTGGCCGAACCGGTCGCGCCTGTGGTGCCTGTGGCATCGGTCGCGCCCCTTCCAACGCCGGTGTCCACCGCGGAGCTATTGAAGGCGGCGCCCGGCTTCGTGGCAGGCCAGCAGGCGTCCGGGGAGGATGCCGAAGTAGGCAAGGCGGCAGCGCGGGAGGACGGCGCGCGGGCACGTGAACAGGAACGCGTCGAGAAAAAGGCGGCAGAGCGCAGGCGCCAGGCGGAACTGCTTGACGCCCAGCGCGAAGCGGCACGCCAGAAGCGCGAGCGCGCGGAGTCCGTCCGCGCCGAGCAGGAAGCCAGGAAAGAAACCGAGCGCCAGGAACTGGCCCGTGAGGCGCTGAAGCAGGAAGCGCTGAAACAGGATGCCTTGAAACAGGAAGCGCTGAAACAGGAAGCCTTGAAACAGGAAACGTTGAAGCAGGAGCAGGCGAGGCTGGCCGAGCAGCAGGAGGCGGCCCGCCAGGAGCAGCAGCGCCTCGACACCCTGCAGCTGGAAGCAACGCGCAAGGAAGCAGCACGGTTGGAGGCGGCACGCCAGGAACAGCTGCGCCAGGATGCTGCCCGCGCCGCGGAAGCAGCCGGAACCGAAACGGCGCGCGTGGAAGCGGAGCGCCAGCAAGGCCTGGCGCGCGAAGCGCTGCGGAGCGAGCAGGCGAAACAGGAACAGGCAAGGCAGGAACAGGCAAGGCTTGCCGAACTGACGCAAGCGGAAGCGGCCCGTCAGGAGAAGGCACGCGAGGAAGCAGCACGTCAGGAGACAGCGCGCCAGGAAGCAGCACGCCAGGACGCAGCACGCCAGGACGCAGCACGCCAGGACGCAGCACGCCAGGAAGCAGCACGCCAGGAAGCAGCACGCCAGGAAGCAGCACGCCAGGAAGCAATACGCCAGGAAGCAATACGTCAGGAAGCAGCACGCCGGGAAGCAACACGTCAGGAAGCGGCACGTCAGGAAGCGGCACGCCAGGAAGCAGCACGCCAGGAAGCAACACGTCAGGAAGCGGCACGCCAGGAAGTGGCACGTCAGGAGGCAGCCCGTCAGGAAGCGGCACGTCAGGAAGCAGTCCGCCAGGAAGCGGCACGTCAGGAAGCAACCCGTCAGGAAGCGGCACGCCAGGAAGCAGCCCGCCAGGAAGCGGCACGTCAGGAAGCGGCACGCCAGGAAACGGCACGTCAGGAAGCAGCCCGTCAGGAAGCAGCCCGCCAGGAAGCAGCCCGTCAGGAAGCGGCACGTCAGGAGGCCGCTCGTCAGGAAGCGGCACGTCAGGAAGCGGCACGTCAGGAAGCGGCACGTCAGGAAGCAGCCCGCCAGGAAGCGGCACGTCAGGAAGCAGCGCGCCAGGAAGCAGCCCGCCAGGAAGCAGCCCGCCAGGAAGCAGCGCGCCAGGAAGCGGCGCGTCAGGAACGCGCCGCCCAGGAGGCACAGCGCGAGGAGCGCCTGCGCGCAATTGGCAAGCAGCTCGACGAGGAGGCAAACAAGCGCGACGCCGCCAAGCTGCCGCCCACGACCAGCAGCCTGCGCCGCGGCTGGATGTTCGGCCGCGCCGACCCGAACGCCGAACTGGTCCAGTACGCGGCGGCGATGAGCCGCAAGATCGAAATGAACATGACCTTCGATACGGTGCGCGAACTGGTCAAGCAGACCCACGCCCAGCCGGTCGTGACGGTGGCCGTACGCGCCGACGGCTCGGTGGAGAAAGTGACTTTCGTCGTTTCCAGCGGCCTGCCCGCGCTCGATGAAGCGATCCGGCAAGTCGTGGCCAGCCAGGCGCCGTACGGGCGCTTCCCGCCGGCGCTTGCCAATCAGTACGACGTGGTCGAGATCCGCCGCACCTGGATCTTCGACATGGCGATCCGCCTCGAGTAAGCGGGAACGCGGCGCGGCGATGCCGCGACAGGGCAGCGCCGGCGGCTGGCTGATATTGCTTTAGCAACATTTGTATGTCAGCATGCTGGATCATTCCCTGGAAGCCCGTTCATGTCCCACATTACCCGCCTTGCCCTGTCGCTGGCGCTGGCAGGCAGCGCCGCTTTTGCCTGCGCCCAGAGCACCGAGCCGGAGCGTCCGGCCACGACTTTCCCCTATACCCCCGGTCTCGACGTCAACTCGATGGACAAGAGCGCCGACCCCTGCGTCGACTTCTACCAGTACGCCTGCGGCGGCTGGCTGAAGAACAACCCGGTGCCGGCCGACCAGGCTCGCTGGTCGGTGTACAGCAAGCTGGCGCAGGACAACCAGCGCTACCTGTGGGGCATCCTCGAAGGCCTGGCGCAGCAGAAGGCGGGGCGCAACGCCACCCAGCAGAAGATCGGCGATTATTTCGCTGCCTGCATGGACGAAGGCGCCATCGCCAAACGGGGCGGCGAACCGCTGGCGCCCTGGCTGCAGCAGATCGACGCGATGCGCTCGAGGAGCGAGCTGCCGCGCGTGCTCGCGGCCTTGCAACTGACCATGTCGAACACCGATTTCTTCTTTGGCTTCACGTCCAGCCAGGACTTCGCCGATTCCACCCGCGTCATCGCCTTTGCCAGCGCCGGCGGCCTGGGCCTGCCCGAGCGCGACTACTACCTGAAAACCGACAAGCGCTCGAAGGAAATCCGCGCCAAATATGTCGCCCACCTGGCAACCATGTTCGGCCTGATCGGCGAGGATCGGGGCAAGGCCCGGCGTTCGGCGGCAAGCGTGATGCGCATCGAGACGGCGCTGGCGCGGGCCTCGCTCGCTCCCGTCGAGAAGCGCGATCCCTATAAACTGTTCCACAAGACCGACCTGAAAGGTCTGCAGGCACACACCCGCGGCTTCGACTGGAAGCCTTTCCTTGCCGAGCTTGGCCAGCCGGACCTGAACAGCTTCAATGTCACCGAGCCAAAGTTCCTGCGCGCCTTTGCCGGGCAACTGCGCACGAAGAGCCTGGCCGACATCAAGACGTATTTGCGTGCGCATGTCCTGACGACGATGGCGCCAGTGCTGTCGCCGCAGTTCGACGAGCCGCATTTCGCCTTCTTCAGCAAGACCCTGCGCGGCGTCGAGCGCCAGCAGCCGCGCTGGAAGCGCTGCGTGCAGCTGGTCGACTACCAGCTCGGCGAAGCCCTCGGCCAGGAGTTCGTCAGCCGCGCCTTCTCGCCGGAACTGAAGGCCAAGTCGCTGCACATGACGCGCCAGGTGGAAGAGGCGATGGCGAAGGACATCGAGTCGCTCGACTGGATGAGTGCCGACACCAAGAAGCGCGCTCGCGAGAAACTCGACGCGATCGTCAACAAGATCGGCTACCCCGATACCTGGCGCGATTACTCGACGTATGAAGTGCGCGCCAATGATTTCGCCGGCAACGTCGTGCGCGGTTCGCTGTTCGAGAACCGGCGCCAGCTGGCCAAGATCGGCAAGCCGCTCGACCGCAGCGAATGGGGGATGACGCCGCCGACGGTGAACGCCTACTTCAATCCGCAGATGAATGACATCAACTTCCCGGCCGGCGTGCTGCAACCGCCGCTGTTCGACCCGAAAATGGATGATGCGCCAAACTACGGCAATACGGGCGGCACCATCGGCCACGAACTGACCCACGCCTTCGACGACGAGGGCCGCCAGTTCGATGCCAAGGGCAACCTCAAGGATTGGTGGACGAAGAAGGACAACAAGGCGTTCAACGAGCGCGCCCAGTGCATCGTCGACCAGTATGCCAAATACACCGTGGTGGACAACATCAAGATCAACAGCCGCCTGACCCTGGGCGAGGATGTGGCCGACCTGGGCGGCTTGATCCTGGGCTGGATGGCATGGAAGACGCAGATGGCCAGCATGCCGCAACAGGCCCAGCCGAAGGGCAGCGCGCTACGTGATGGCCTGAGCCCGGAGCAGCGCTTCTTCGTCGGTTTCGCACAATGGGCCTGCGAAAACAACCGTCCGGAAAGCCTGCGCGTGTCGGCCACGACGGACCCGCACTCGCCGGGCAAGTACCGGATCAATGGCGTGGTCATCAACATGCCGGAGTTCGAAAAGGCCTTCGCGTGCAAGCCGGGCCAGCCGATGGCGCCGGTCAAGCGTTGCCGCGTCTGGTAAGAGCCTATCCCGGTAGTCCGGAGTCGCTGCTGGCGCGCCTGACAAACGCGTGCTGCGTTGCTCGTCGTTGCATGGCCAGCCATGCGGCCTCCTCGCGCCTTGCCCGCGCTTGCCATGCATCGCCACCAGCTTTCCCCGGACTACCGGGATAGGCTCTAAGAAGAAGACTGCGTGCCATCCCCAGCCGGTCTGCAGCCGGGGCATGGCAGGCGAACGCTCAGCTGCGGCGCCGCCGTCCGAGGGCAAGCATGCCCAGGCCGCCGGCGAGCAGGGCATAGCTGCCGGGTTCAGGCACTTGTGCCGGGAGTGGCGCGAAGGTCGGGAACAGGCCCGAGATCGACCCATTCTCCAGCGTGGTCAAGTCGTAGGAGGCAGTACGGCCATAACGGATCGCATTCGTGTCCAGGAACATGAAGTTGCTGCCGGCACCCGGCCCGAGCGTTCCGCCTCCGGCGGCGCCGAACAGGAAATTCAGGTTCGGTGTATCGAAACGCAGGACGCTGTCGGGTGCCACCTCGCCGATGCCGTCGATCCGGTAGTCGCCGTTGTAGATGCCGGTCACGAAGTTCCCAATACGAAAACTCGTGATCGCGCCGCTCGAGTTCGGATCATTGACCACGCGCCAATAAAAATCGAGGGTGCCGTCGACGCTCGAACGTACGACGCGCGACTGCACGGTGCCGGAGACGGTACCGCCATAAGCCGCAAAGCTGAAAGCCATCACATCGTCTTCGAGGACGACGCCGGCAAGTTGCGGACTCTCGTCAACGGTGGTGCCATCGAGTGGCGTGGTGCCGACAGGCAGGATGACGGCCTGGGCACCCGTGCTCAGTGTCAGGGCAATGGCCAGCGCAAGGGTAATACGTTTCATGGGAACTCCTTGTAAATGGGCGGCACCGGGCCTCCCGCGGTTGATGAGCAGGACAACAACTCTTTACTAGGGAACAAATGATTCGTTGCAATATGCGCAACGGATGAAATTATATGCACTGTAAATACAGTCGCAAGATAAACTTTGTAAAAGTAGAATAGCTACCAAAAAACAACCCAGCAGTATCGCGTCCTGCTCGGGTGCGGGGCGGAAGGGTATGTTGCTGTGGCAGGGGCAAAGAGCGCCTGATAAACCGCCATTGCTGCGTTACAGCGTCTCGCCGTACAGGCGTACTGTCTTCGCGCTTCGCCGATGCGACGCTGCGCCTTGCACTGACGGTGTTGTCAGGCGCTCCAAGTCGGCGATACGACCGGAGGCGATCGCCTCGATCGGATGGGCTGGGCGTGCACTTTCGCCAGGCAAAATAAAAGCCCGCAGGCGAGTGGCCCCGGGCTTTGACATCGACCGCTTTTACGCGGCGGAGACCGCCGCGACTGTCATCAGTGCTGGCTGATCTTGCCGCGCCATGCGCCCGTTTCCGAGCCGCGCTTTTCCAGCATTTCCTTGTAGTTCGACAGGTTCGCACGCGTTTCCATGCGCACCGCGCCCAGGGCGTCGCCGAGGGTTTCCAGCACGCCTTCCGGCTGGTAGTCCATCTGCAGCGTCACGCGGGTGACAGAGTCGGAAATCTTGTGGAAGGTGACGACACCGCCGTTCGGCACGCCGCCGATGCTGCGCCAGGCGATGCGCTTGTCCGGGATCTGCTCGGTGATCTCGGCATCCCACTCCTTCTCTTCGCCGGCCACATTGGCTTTCCAGTGCAGGCGCTTGTCATCGAGCTGGCGGATTTCATGCACGCTCTTCATGAACTGCGGGAAATCCTCGAACTGCGTGAACTGGTTGTAGGCGGTGCGCACAGGCACGTTCACTTCGATCGATTCGATGATCGAGGAACCCATGTTCGAACCACGGTTCTTCTTCATTTGTTTCGACAACATCATTCCGCCGACTGCGAGTGCGGCGACAGTAACCACTCGATTTAGCATGTGACTCTCCTTTGACAAATAGACGGCCTGCACGCAAAAACGCTATGAGCCCGACCCCATGGGCGTGCAGGACTCGACCGGATATGGCTGGGTCGTACCGGGCCACGCGATAGTTCGCGCATTTGCGATTAAGTTAAGCGAATTTCTGAACAGGGGGCGCGCGGGAGAAAATGCATGACGATACTGCTGAGTTGGAAGACGTTACCTGAAGATAATGAGAGGCGTTTAACTTTTTGTGAGGAAATTATTGTAACCGGGGCGGGTAATGGATGAGCAATGCAGGATGCACGGCGAATGAGCGGGACAAGCTCGACGGAAAAAATTGACTACGATTGAAATCCTGTTTCAATTTTCGATGCCGGATGAAATATCCTTTCAAACACCCATGAGCACCCGGCGACGCTGGATGGGCATACAGTAAATCCCGGCGGTATAATGGCCGCATGAATCTCCTTCACAACCTGAACCCTGAACAATTGGCCGCCGTTACGTTGCCTCCCCAAAGCGCACTCATCCTTGCCGGCGCCGGTTCGGGGAAGACTCGCGTCCTCACTACCCGCATCGCCTGGCTGATCCAGACCGGACAGGTCTCGCCCGCCGGCATCATGGCCGTGACGTTTACCAATAAGGCGGCGAAGGAGATGCTCACGCGCCTGTCAACCATGCTGCCGGTGAATACCCGTGGCATGTGGATCGGTACCTTCCACGGCCTGTGCAACCGCTTGCTGCGTACCCATTACCGCGACGCCGCGCTGCCGCAATCCTTCCAGATCCTCGATTCGCAAGACCAGCTGTCGATGATCAAGCGCATGCTGAAGGCGGCGAATGTCGACGATGAAAAATATCCGGCCAAGAACCTGATGTATTTCATCAATAACGCCAAGGACAATGGCCTGCGTGCCGGCCAGGTCGAGGCCTACGATCCGATCGAACGCAAGATGGTCGAGCTCTACGAGCTCTACGACCAGCAATGCCAGCGCGAAGGCGTGGTCGATTTCGCGGAATTGCTGCTGCGCTCGTACGAGCTGCTGTCGCGCAACGCGCCGCTGCGCCAGCACTACCAGATGCGCTTCAAGCACGTGCTGGTCGACGAGTTCCAGGATACCAACGACCTGCAATACAACCTGTTGAAACTGCTGGCCGGCCATGGCGAGGGTAGCGGCGGGGCGATCTTCGCCGTCGGCGACGACGACCAGAGCATCTATGCGTTCCGCGGCGCCAACGTCGGCAACATGCAGGCCTTCGAGCGCGACTTCCAGGTCAAGAACCTGATCAAGCTCGAGCAGAACTACCGCTCGCACGGCCACATCCTCGACAGTGCCAACTTCCTGATCGCCAACAACACCAAGCGCCTCGGTAAAAACCTGCGCACCGACGCCGGCCAGGGCGAACCGGTCCGCGTCTACGAGGCCTCGTCCGACCTGGAAGAGGCGCAGTGGATCATCGAGGAAGCAAAAAGCCTGATGGCCGAAGGCCTGGAGCGCAAGGAAATCGCCATCCTCTACCGCTCGAACGCGCAAAGCCGCGTCATCGAGCATGCGCTGTTCGCGGCCGGCATTCCCTACACCGTCTATGGCGGCCTGCGCTACTTCCAGCGCGCCGAGGTCAAGCACGCGATCGCCTACCTGCAGCTGATGGACAACCCGCACAACGATTCGGCCTTCTTGCGCGTGGTGAATTTCCCGACGCGCGGCATCGGCGTGCGCTCGATCGAGCAACTCCAGATGGCGGCCGATACCTATGGCGTTTCGCTGTACGCGGCCGTGCCCTACATGACCGGCAAGGCGGGGACCTCGCTGGGCGGCTTCGTGAAACTGATCGAAGGCGCGCGTTTCGAGACCCAGCAACTGGCGCTGCCGGAAATGGTGCGCGTCGTGCTCGAGCGCAGCAACCTGCTGACCCACTACGCCAACGAGAAGGAAGGCGCCGACCGCATCGAAAACCTCGAGCAGATGGTCAACGCCGCCACCCAGTTCGTGCAGGAAGAAGGTTTTGGGCAGTTCGCGCCGGCCCACCTCGGCCCGCCAGCCCAGGCCCAGGCCGGCGAGGCCGTCGTCTACCAGGACGGCATCGACATCCTCGAAGCCGACGCGCCACTGCCGTCGGTCATGTCGCCCTTGTCCGCCTTCCTTGCCCACGCCTCGCTGGAAGCAGGCGATGCGCAAGCCCAGGCCGGCCAGGACGCCATGCAGCTGATGACGGTGCACTCGGCCAAGGGCCTGGAATTCGACGCCGTATTCATCACCGGTCTGGAAGAGGGCCTGTTCCCGCACGAAACCAGCGCGCGCGAGGCGGACGGCGTGGACGAGGAACGGCGCCTGATGTACGTGGCGATCACCCGCGCCCGGAAGCGCCTCTACATGAGCTTTACCCAGCAGCGCATGCTGCACGGCCAGACCCGCTTCAACATGAAGTCGCGCTTCTTCGACGAGTTGCCCGAGGAAGCCCTGAAATGGCTGTCGCCGCGCGTGCAGAGCCACTGGTTCGCCAACAAGAAAGCCGCCACCGCCTGGGACGACGCTGCCTTCCGCAACGCCGGCAGCGACAATAAAATCGCCGCCCAGATCACCCAGAAGTCCGCCGGCAGCTCCGGCTGGCGCATTGGCGAGTCGGTCGCCCACGCCAAGTTCGGTGAAGGCGTGATCGTCAACATCGAAGGCGGCGCCGGCGCCGCCCGCGCCCAGATCAACTTCGGTGCGGCGGGCATGAAAGTGCTCGACCTGTCGGTGGCCAAGCTCGAGCGCATTTCACGCTAGCGCGAATGCGGCCGGTAAATGAGGCCGGGGCCTCATTCACGAAGCCGAAGGTTTCATTCACAAGGCCGGGCCCCCATGCACACGCCCGTAGGGTGGGCGGGGCCGCCGAGGCACCCGTGCTCGTGCCGCATGGTACGCATGAATATTCGGGAAGCTCCGCTTTGCCTGCGCTGGCAAATGGTGGTCTGGCGCCGTGCCGGACAAACAGGTTTTCTGGCGAATCCCCGCATCAGGCGTGCATGAATGTCCGCTGCACATCGGCAGGCAGGTTCTCGATCGCATAGCGCACGGTCGCGCGCTCCATTGATGCCAGGTGCTGGCGCAGGAAGGCCACTACCAGTCCCGGTTCGTATTTGCCGGCGACCTTCAGCACCCAGCCAATTCCCTTTTGCACGTAGGGGTCGCGATCGGCCAGCAGGCGCGCGCAGTTGGCGAATACACAGTCAAGATCGACATGCGCGCTACGGCCCACGAACTTGACGAGCGCAACGTTCGACGCGCGCCGGCACCACGGGCTGCTTGACTGTCCCCATGGGTAGATACGCTCCACGAGATGAGGGTGGCGCTTGAGGTAGGCATGGAGCGGCTTGATGCACAGGTCGTCGCATTGCGCCCAGTTGCCGACCGCGTTCTCGAGCCATGCCTGCACCCGTTCCAGCAGGCGCCCCTCATCGTCCAGGCGGGGCGCTAGCTTCGCGACCAGCGCCGACGCCAGCATGAGATGTTCGTGATACGCCTGCGATCGCGCGAAATGCTCCGCCAGCGCCAGCCAGTCGTCCGCCGACAGCGTCCGATGGCGCGCGAACGCCTGCGCGGCGATCCCGGTCACGCAGGCATTGGAGACGCCGAGCGCAGTGACCGGCGTGGGAAAGTAGCGCTGCAGGGACTGCGCCAGCTCCTCCGATGCGGCGGCCCGCAGTGCGCATTCGAGCTCGGCGACGATGACGTCGCTCATGCGACGGGCAATTCGGTTGCGCCACCCCCTGGCCGGGCAGGCGGACGCGCCAGCGCCAACCGCGCCAGGTAGCACAGGTTGGCAAGCACGAAGGGACCGAACACGAAAAGCATCAGGCCGGGACGGCTGGCCAGTATCGCCAGTTGCACGCGCGAGGTCTCGATCAGGTTCGGCTCCTGGTGCAGCGACATCGGTACCCCGGCCGCGAGTGCGTAGCCATAGTGCAGCGCGAACAGGATGAGCCCGGCACGCCGCATGCCCGCCAGCGCCACATAGGTATAGACACAGTACATGCCGACGGAAACGACGACAGCAATGAGGGGCGACAGGAAGGCCGTGATTGGCCCATAGCTGAAGAAGACCGCCGCCACCAGGTTGTTGCCCATGTTGTAGTGCCCCGGCATGTGCCCCGCGGGCGGAATCGACAATATCGCGATCAGGAGATAGGGTGTGAACAGGCATCCCGCAACGAGCGAGATGATTTTTCGCTTCGAATCACTGCGCATGGTGTCGCTCCATCGGGTCCCTTCGTGTGGCTGCGCCACATTCTCATGCCGGTGCCGGTGCTGGCCTGGACGGCAGCGCCCCAGGCATGTTATTCCGGCCTAGCCGCCGGCGTCCTCAAGCAGCTTGGCCAGTTCCTGGTAATCGTGTTGCCGCGCTATTTCCGACGCGCTGCGCCCTGTCCTGGCCTCAATGACCCTTGCCTTGGCGCCGCTCGCGATCAGTGCACGCGCAATGTCGCGCCCCTGCGTATCGCACACCTGCCGCGTCTGGGCGCAGCCGTCGGCCACGGTCAGCAGGACGCTCCTGATGCCGCCGTTGGGATCGACGCCGCGCTGCAGCAGCAAGCTGGCGACGTCAGCGCGCGCGTTGATCGCCGCAGAGTGAAGGAGAAACACCGCACCGGGATCGTTGGGGTCAAGTGGTCCGCGCGCGTCGAGCAGGGCTGTCAGCAGTTCGGGCAGGCGCTCGTGCGTCATGTGCATGCTGATATACGCCAGGTTGACGTCCGAGGCCACCGCTCCCCTGGCGATGAGATAGGCGATCACCTCGGTCGAGGTGGCGGCGCCCAGCGCACGGCTATGGTCGGCGGTTGGCGATGCGCCCGCTTCGACCAGCAAGCGGGTCATGGCGAGATTGCCCGTGGCCGCCGCATTCACCAGGAGGCCGTGCCCGATGTCCGGATCGCGTGCCAGGTCGGGCTTTGCGCGCAAGAGCCGCTCCAGTTCGGCGACTTTTCCCTGATGGACATACAAGGCCGCCTGATCCTTTGGCGGCTTGGTCAGCTCGTCGATCGCGACGCGTCCGAGCAGGTAGGGCACCGCAACAACCAGGCAGAGCGGGTTGCCGTCACAAAGCACCTTGTCGGCGCGCGCGGGGGCGGATACGAGCAGCGCGGCGGCCATGAGTGCAACCAGCCACGACGCTTTCAACTGTTTGTTTGCTTTCACGATCTTCCTGTCCGGTGGCGGTGTGCGGTCGACAGCAACATGGTCCGCGGCCACCTGGCGCGTGACCAGCGTTTCCGATCCAGCCTACATCCCGTCGATGCGCCTGGCCCGGTCACGCAACAACAGCATCGCCGTGCCGGCGTCGCGCACCCACAGGTAGGACTTGTCGTTCTCGCTCCGGTGCACATGGAGCTGCCCAGGATTGCAGCCGTGCCGCTTTGCGAAATCGTGCTTGTCGAAACCAGGCGGAACATGGGCGACGTCCTTGCGCGGCGCGCCATCCTTTTCGAAACGGTACAGGCAGGCGAAGGGCTCCTTCGCTCCCCACAGGTCCGCCTTCATCTGGCCGACCCAGACATCGCCCCAGTAGATGCGCAGGGTCTTGCGCTCGCGCGCTACCGGCCCCTGTGGTGTCGTGGCGACCCTGAACCGTTCGGCTTCGAGTGTGCGCACGAACTGCGTTGCGAATGCGTTCAGCGGGGCACCGGTGTAGTTCGACAGGTCAGGCATGTAATCTTGCGTTCGTAAAAGTGCACACAGTATATTTCGAACCGTTCTACCCTTGGCCGTGGCCGGCAGGTCCGGCCTTGCGATACCGTAGCCATCCGCCCACGCTCAGCAGCAGCGCCGTGAGCGCGCACATCGCGCCGCTCGCCAGCCTTTGCTGGCGATCCGTCAGCGCGCTGAAGATATCCAGCAAGGCATTGCTGCCGAAGACGGTGAGGTACAGCGCCCCGAGAGTCAGCAGCAGGGCAAGGGCGAGGACGAGAATGCGCATGGGTTTTCCGGGAGCCTTATTTACTGAGGTCGACGGGCCTGGAAGCGCCGTCCACCGGTTTGCCGAAAATCTGCCGGTACCCCGCATACATCGCGCACTGCAGCAGCAGGACGAACAGGAAGATCAGCCACATCAGCAGCACGCGTCCCAGTACCGAGCCGCCCATCAGGAGGGCGATCAGGAAGCAGAACAGCAGCAACAGCCCGAACCAGGCCAGCAGCAGCACCACGAACACGCGCGCACTCTTGAGTACGGCGAAGAAGCTGTAGAAGATGGCCTTGCCCGGCCCCATCTGCTGCCAGTAGATCAGCGGCGCGGCGAAGGACAGCGCGATCAGGACGCTCACGTTCAGGCTCGACAGCGCGAACATCTTGACGAGCTCCCACACCGCCACCTGCGGCACGTTCTTCGGGTCGACCGGCTGCGCGACCTGGCGCATCAGGTCGAGGTCGATGGCGGCGCGCGCAAGCAGGGTCAGCAGGATCGAGGCGGCCAGGTAGACCAGGCCGATCTTGCACAGCTGCCCCAGCACCGGCCAGCGAAAGCCGGTCAGCAGCACGGCCGGGGTGACGCGTTCGCCTTCCTCGATCATCAGGCAAGCCTTCATGAAGGCCATCGAGAACGAGGGCACCAGCACGATGGCGAGCAAGGGGCCGAGCAGCGGCACGGCACTGACCAGGATGCTGATCAGGATGTTCGCGAACAGCAGGGTGGTCAGCGCGGCGGGTTGTTTGCGGAACAGGCCGGTGCCCTGCTTGAGCCAGGTCCAGCCGGTGATTGCGGGCATGTTGTTCATTATCTAGGCCGCCAGGCTCGGGGCCGGGCTGGCAATACGGTCGCGCACGATGCGCTCGAATTGGGTGGGGTCGTGCGGCGTCAGCAATTGCGCCGCGCGCGGGGCGTGCAGGTCGTACAGGCGCGACAGCCAGAAACGCAGCGCCGCCGCGCGCAGCATCGCCTGCCAGGCGGCGCTTTCCGCCTCGGTGAAGGGGCGCACGGCGCGGTAGGCCGCCAGCAGGGCGTGCACGCGCGCCTCGTCGAGCCGGCTGCCGTCGGCGGCAATGCACCAGTCGTTGACGGTGACGGCCAGGTCGAACAGCCAGGTGTCGACGCCGGCGAAATAGAAATCGAAGCAGCCCGTCAGGCGTTCGCCGACGAACATCACGTTGTTGCGGAACAGGTCGGCATGCACGGGGCCGCGCGGTAGTTGCGCATAGCGCTCGGTGCCGGCAAAGTCGGCCTGGTACGCGACCTCGTCCTGCAGCAGGCGCGCCGTGTCTGCCGGCAAGTGCGGCAGCACGGGGCGCGGTGGCTTGCCACCAGTCGAGGCCGCGCAAATTCGGTTGCGCCAGCAGGGAAGTCGCGCGCCGCCAGGTGCATGCGCGCGAGCATGGTGCCGACTTCGGCGCAGTGGACCGGCTGCGGATCCATCTGCGAGCTGCCGGCGAGTTTGCTGACGATGGCGGCCGGCTTGCCCTGCAGCGGCACGACCAGTTCGCCCTCGGCATTCGCGACCGGGGCCGGCACGGGAATGCCGCGCTCGGCCAGGTGGCGCATGAGCTGCACGTAGAAGGGCAGCTGGGAAAAATCCAGGTTTTCGAAGACGGTCAGCACGAACTCGCCGCGCTCGGTCGTCAGGAAAAAATTACTGTTGTCGATGCCGGAGGCGATGCCTTGCAGCGCCAGCGCCTGGCCAAGGGGAAACTGCTTGATCCACTGGGTGAGGTGCTCCAGTGTGACCGCGGTGAAAACTGCCATTATGGAAGTACAGGTTAAGGGTCGGACTGGCAGGCGCCAGGCGCCCGCGATTGGCAGCTTACTGCTGGGTAGATGGCAGCGGCGGCGGTGGCGGAACGTCGGCCGGCTTGCTCATCGGCACGGTGGCCGGCGGCACCTTGCCGGCGGGGGTGCGCCGCTGGCCGGGGTGCGCGGGGCCGCCGATGCGCCGGCCGGAGCCGCGCCAGGCGCCGTCGTGCCTGCCGCAGCGGCCGCCGCGTCGGCATCGGCCTTGGCTTTTTTCTTCGCGTTGAGGTCGAATTCCATCACCTGCCATTGCGGCGCACGGAAGGCGCTGCTCTGGGCATCGCCCGCCTGCGCGTTGCCGGCTGCCTGGTTCGGACGCATGATGTAGTGACTCTTGCCGCTACGCACTTCGACTTCGGTGACCTGGCCGTTGTTGCGCTTTTCCTTGATCTGGGTACCGCGGCGCGGTTCGATGCGGGTGGCCGGCTCGTCGCTGCCACGCTCGATGGGCTCGGTTCCCGGCGGCTGGCCCGCCTGCTGGGCGCCTGCGGTGGCGGGCGTGGCAGTCGTCGGGTTGCCGGTCTGTGCGGCGGCCGTGCCGGCGCCGGCGAGCAGGGCGATCGTCAGGAGGCTCAAGCGGGGAAATGTGCGCAGCATGGTGGTCACCTTGTGTCGTTTAGACCATTGTAACAAACGGATACCGTTCCCTGTGAAAAGTGTCTGTTATTGACGCGGTCCAGCCCCACATACGGACTGTACAGGGAGTGCCCGCGTGCGCAGCCCTTGCACTTTCACCATGCCGGATTCTGCGATAATGCAGCCACCCTGGCTCGCCGCCGGCTCACCCATTTATTCCTATGCAAAATACCCTGCTGCTCGTTGACGGTTCCAGCTATCTTTATCGCGCCTTCCACGCGCTGCCCGACCTGCGCGGCCCCGACGGCCACCCGACCGGCGCGATGCACGGCATGGTCAACATGCTGCGCCGCCTGCGCGCCGACTTCCCGGCGGCCTATATCGCCTGCGTGTTCGATGCCAAGGGCAAAACGTTCCGCGACGACATGTACCCCGAGTACAAGGCGACGCGGGCATCGATGCCGGACGACCTGAGGAAGCAGATCGAGCCGATCCACGAAGTGGTGCGCCACATGGGCTGGCCGATCCTGACGGTCGAGGGTGTCGAGGCCGACGACGTGATCGGCACGCTCGCCGTGCAGGCCGCCGCCAAGGGCATGAACACGATTATTTCGACCGGCGACAAGGACCTGGCCCAGCTCGTCAACGACAAGGTCACGCTCATCAATACGATGAGCAACGAAAAACTCGACGAAGCCGGCGTGGTCGCGAAATTCGGCGTGCCGCCGAACCGCATCATCGATTACCTGACCCTGATCGGCGACACGGTCGACAACGTGCCGGGCGTGAACAAGTGCGGCCCGAAGACGGCGCTGAAATGGCTGGCGCTGCACGGCTCGCTCGACGGCGTGATCGAGAACGCCCATACCATTGGCGGCGCGGTCGGCGAGAACCTGCGCACGGCGCTGGAATGGCTGCCCCAGGGCCGTCAACTGATCACCGTCAAAACCGACTGCAACCTGATGGGCCATCTCGTGACGATCGAGGAAAGCCTGGTCGGCCGTCCGGAAGACAAGGATGCGCTGCGCGACTTCTTCCAGCGCTATGGCTTCAAGACCATGTTGCGCGAGCTGGGCAACCCGGCCCCCGGCACACCGGTACTGAATTCCCCGGAAGGCGCCCAGCGCTCGGACGATACGCTACCCGGCATGCCGATCATCAAGGGAGAATACGAGCTCGTGACCACCTGGGAGCAGCTCGACAAATGGCTGGCGCTGGCCGAGGCCGCCGAACTCACCTCGGTCGACACCGAAACGACCTCGCTCGACCCGATGACGGCGCAGATGGTCGGCATCTCCCTATCCGTGGAGGCGGGCAAGGGCGCCTACATCCCGGTGGCGCACCGCTACGCCGGCGTGCCGGAGCAATTGCCGCGTGAAGAGGTACTGGAACGCATGCGCGGCTGGCTGGAGAATCCGAGCAAACCCAAGCTGGGCCAGAACCTGAAGTACGACATGCACATCTTTAATAACCACGGCGTGACCCTGCGCGGCATCGTCCACGACACGCTCTTGCAGTCCTACGTGTTCGAGTCGCACAAGCCGCACGACATGGACACGATGGCGATGCGCCACCTCGGCTACACGACCATTCCCTTCGTGGACGTCTGCGGCAAGGGCGCGAGCATGATCTGCTTCGACCAGGTGGAACTGAACCGCGCCACCGAATACGCGGCCGAGGATTCCGACATCACGCTGCGCCTGCACCAGACCATGCTGCCGCACGTTCTGGAAGATGCCGGCCTGACCTATATCTACGAAAAAATCGAGCTGCCGACCCAGATCGTGCTGCAAACGATCGAGCGCAACGGCGTGCTGATCGACAGCGAAAAATTGCAGGCCCAATCGCGCGAGATCGGCGCGCGCCTGGTGGAACTGGAAGCGCAGGCCTATGAACTGGCCGGGGGCCCCTTCAACCTCGGTTCGCCGAAGCAGATCGGCGAGATCTTCTTCGGCAAGCTCGGCCTGCCGGTGATCAAGAAGACGGCCACCGGCGCGCCTTCCACCGACGAGGAAGTGCTGCAGAAGCTGGCCGAAGACTTCCCCCTGCCGAAAGTGCTGCTGGAACACCGCGGCCTGTCGAAGCTGAAGTCCACCTACACCGACAAGTTGCCGACGATGGTCAACCCGGCGACCGGCCGCGTGCACACCAATTATGCGCAGGCCGTGGCCATTACCGGCCGCCTGGCCTCGAACGACCCGAACCTGCAGAACATCCCGGTGCGGACAAGCGAAGGCCGGCGCATCCGCGAAGCCTTCATTGCCGCTCCGGGCAAGGTGATCGTCTCGGCCGACTACTCGCAGATCGAGCTGCGCATCATGGCCCATATCTCGGGCGACGAAGCCATGCTGCGCGCCTTTGCCGAGGGCGAGGACATCCACCGCGCCACCGCCGCCGAAGTGTTCGGCGTCGCGCCCGACGAAGTCGACAACCAGCAGCGCAGCTATGCCAAGGCGATCAACTTCGGCCTGATCTATGGCATGAGCGCCTTTGGCCTGGCGGCGCGCCTGGGGATCGAGCGCGCCGCTGCCGCCAGCTATATCGACCGCTATTTCGCCCGCTTCTCGGGCGTGAAGCAGTACATGGACGAAACGCGCCTGCAGGCCAAGGCGCGCGGCTATGTCGAAACCGTCTTCGGCCGCCGCCTGTGGCTGCCCGAGATCAATTCGCCGAACGGCCCGCGCCGCGCCGGTGCCGAACGCGCGGCGATCAACGCGCCGATGCAGGGCACGGCGGCCGACCTGATCAAGCTGGCGATGATCGCGGTGCAGGACTGGCTGGAGAGCGAAAAACTGGCCACGCGCATGGTCATGCAGGTGCACGATGAACTGGTGCTGGAAGTGCCGGAAGGCGAACTGGAACTGGTCAAGGGCAAGCTGCCGGAACTGATGGCGGGCGTGGCCCGGCTGAAGGTGCCGCTGGTGGCCGAGACCGGCGTGGGCAGCAACTGGGAAGAAGCGCACTAAAACGATAGCATCATCAATGCGGCAGTTGCCGCCAACTTGGGAAAAGGAGAGACAGGATGTTCAATCACGTCGTGATCGGGTCCAACGACATCGAACGCTCGAAACGCTTCTACGATGCGGTACTGGGCGTACTTGGAGCGGGCGAGGGAATGCGCAACCAGGCGCCGACCGGCCAGAGCCGGCTGTTCTACCGCCATGACGGCAACAGCCTCGGCATCACCCTGCCGATCAACGGCGAAGCGGCCACCTGCGCCAATGGCGCGACCATCGGCTTCAAATGCCAGTCGCCCGAGCAGGTCAGGCAGTTCCACGACACGGCTGTCGCCCATGGCGGCATCTCGATCGAAGATCCGCCGGGCCTGCGCGAGGGCAGCCTCGGCGCCATGCACCTGGCCTATGTGCGCGACCCGGACGGCAACAAGCTGTGCGCGGTGTACCGCGTGAAGTAAGCCCCAAAGAAAAGCCGGCGCCGTCTATGGGACGGGCGCCGGCTGCGCGAATCAAACGATGAGGGGAATCAGCGGCGGCGGCGGGCCATGCCCAGCGCGGCCAGCCCCAGCGCCATCAGGGGCAGCGCACCCGGCAGCGGTACCGGTACCGGCATGTCGACCTGCCCCTCGATCACGTCGTTCTGGCAGGTTTCGCCCCAGTGCAGCGCGTACGACGAGTAGCGCGCCAACTCGACCGACGAGAGCATGATGGTGAATTCCAGCGCCGCGTTCGGCGTGACCGTCCAGGTGCCCACCAGGCCCGTGTCCGTCACGGTGTTTGATGCCGTGTTCACGGCCGTCGCCTGGCCGTTGCGGTAGTAGCAGCTCACGCCCAGGCCGCAGCTCATGAAGGCTTCCGAACCCTTGGTGTTGGCGGCGTTCGTCGCGCCGTTCAGCTGGTAGAGCTTGAAGCTGCCGCCGGTGTTGCTGAAACGGTTGTCGAGGTGGAAGCCATAGGACCACAGCGTGCCATTCGCCGAATTGCTGCCTGCATGGTTCGCGTCGCCGCCGTAGGGGTTCCAGGTTTCGGCCAGGAACAGGTCGCCGTAAGCGATGCCGCCCTGGGCTGCCCAGGTATCCACGCCCGCGTGGCCGGCGAAATTGGTGGCGATGGCGATTTTCAGCTCGTTGCCGTTGCGCTCGATGGTGGCGCCATGGATGTCGAAGGTGCTGTTGCCGATGACGTCGCCGTAGCCGTGGGCGTCGCCGCCCCAGAAGGCACCGGCGCCGGTGTCGTTAATGACGCCCGCTTGCGCGCTGCCGGCGCAGAGAGCAATGGCAGCCAGCGCCGTCGTGATGATCTGTTTCATGATTTCCCTGGAATGTGATTTTTATAATCACTATTTCAAGCAGGAATCATGCCAATAATAAAGATTTGTTATAGATCAGGCACTTGCTTCCGGTTTCGTGCTTGGACAGGCCGCGACTGTAAAGTTTACCGTCACGGCGCCGCCTTCATGCTTCGCCCTCTTCCCCAGGCTGGGTAGGCGCAATGCGGATGCCGCGCCGTGCCAGGGCTTCGCGCAGCAGGAACTCGATTTCCGCGTTCACGCTGCGCAGGTCGTTCGCGGCCAGGCGCTGCAGTTGCTCCCACAGGTTGGGATCGATGCGCAGCGGGAAGGCCTTCTTGCCGGGACTTGCCATCAGGTTCTCGGTTCGGGGGCGTCAGTTGTACAGCGTGCCCGTATTGATGATGGGCTGTGCGTTCTGGTCGGAGCACAGCACGACCAGCAGGTTGCTGACCATTGCCGCCTTGCGCTCGGCGTCGAGCTCGACGATGTCGCGCTCGGCCAGCCTTTTCAAGGCGTCTTCGACCATCGCGACGGCGCCGTGGACGATGCGGGCGCGGGCGCTGATGATGGCCTGCGCCTGCTGGCGGCGCAGCATGACCTGGGCGATTTCCGGTGCGTAGGCCAGGTGGGTCAGCTTGGCGTCGACCGTTTCCACGCCGGCCGCTTCGAAGCGCGCCGTCAATTCGTTCATCAGGGCGTGCGCCACTTCGGCGGCACCGCCGCGCAGGGTCATTTCGTCGTCCTTCAAATCCTCGCCTTCGTCGTAAGCGTATTGCGCCGCCAGGTGACGCAGGGCCGCTTCCGCCTGGACAGCCACATAACGCTCGAAATCGTCGACCTCGAACATGGCCTGGGCGGTATCGCGCACGCGCCAGACGACGGCGGCGGCGATTTCGACCGGATTACCACGCTTGTCGTTCACTTTCTGCATCGGCATGTTCAGGTTGCGTGCCCGTACGGTGAGTTTGTGTTTGCGATAGAAGGGAAACGCCCAGCGCAGGCCTTCGCTGCGGTCGGTGCCGATGTAGCGGCCGAACAGGGTCAGCACGGCCGTTTCGTTCGGCTGCAGCATGTACAGGCCCGTGCACGCAAAAATACCGGCTGCAATCAGCACGATACCAGCAATGGAGGCCATGAAAGGGAGGGCCTGCTTTACTACCAGGACATTGAGCGAGAATCCGGCTGCGATGGCGAGCAGGCCACCGGCCAGGGCCAGATAGCCATTCACGGACGAAACGTGCACTTCCTGCCTGACATGCGTGGTCATGGTGGTGGACTCCCTATGTATATTAAAGTGATATCACTTTAAGATCATCGGGGCGATGTGTCAAGCAGGAAACTTCAACGGCTGTCACTGCCTGGCCGCCGTCGCAATCCAGGAGCGGATGATGCGCGCTCCTGGATTCGTTTATGCTGATTCTTTGCATGCGTGTCAGGAAGAGCAACCATGAAAACCCACAAGATCGCCGTGATCGCCGGCGACGGCATCGGCAAGGAAGTCATGCCCGAAGGCCTGCGTGCATTGCGCGCGGCAGCGGCCCGCTTCGGTATCGGGCTGGAATTGACCACCTTCGCCTGGGCCGATTGCGACTACTATGCGCGCCACGGCAAGATGATGCCGGACGACTGGAAGGAGCAGCTATCCGGCTTCGAGGCGATCTTCTTCGGCGCCGTCGGCTGGCCGGATACGGTGCCGGACCACATCTCGCTATGGGGCTCGCTGCTGAAATTCCGGCGCGAGTTCGACCAGTACGTCAACCTGCGCCCTGTGCGCCTGATGCCCGGCGTGCCATGCCCGCTGGCCAACAAGCAGCCGGGCGACATCGACTTTTATGTGGTGCGCGAAAACACCGAGGGCGAATACTCGTCGGTCGGCGGACGCATGTTCGAAGGCACCGAGCGCGAGCTGGTGCTGCAGGAAGCGGTGTTCACCCGCCATGGCGTCGACCGCATCCTGAAGTATGCCTTCGAGCTGGCGCGGCGCCGTCCGAAAAGGCACCTGACCGCGGCGACCAAGTCGAACGGCATCGCCATTTCGATGCCCTACTGGGACGAGCGCGTGGCCGCCATGGGCGAGCAGTACCCCGACGTCGAATGGGACAAGTACCACGTCGACATCCTGGCCGCGCGCTTCGTACTGTCTCCCGAGCGCTTCGACGTGGTGGTGGCCTCGAACCTGTTCGGCGACATCCTGTCCGACCTGGGCCCGGCCTGCGCCGGCACGATCGGCATCGCGCCTTCGGCCAACCTGAACCCCGAGCGCCGCTTCCCCTCGCTGTTCGAACCGGTCCACGGGTCCGCGCCCGACATCTACGGCAGGAACATCGCCAACCCGATCGCCATGATCTGGTCGGGCGCGATGATGTTCGAGTTCCTGGGGCAGGGCGACGAACGGTACACGCAGGCGCACGACGCCATCCTGCGGGCGATGGAACGCTGCCTGACCGGCGGGCCGCGCACGCCCGACATGGGCGGCAATGCCAGCACGACGGAGGTGGGCGAGGCGATTGCCGCCTACCTGGTGGCGGCGAGCTGAAGGTGCAGGCCGCCTCCGCTGGTCCGGCGAATCGTGCAGTTCGTCGCAAAAGGCGGCGGCGCCATGAAGCGCCTGCCTACAATGATTTCATTGTCCAACACTACCGGGAATTCATCATGCGCCGCCTTGCCCTCGTCCTTGCCTTGTCCCTTTCCTGCGCTGCCGCCTGCGCCGCCGAGCAGGTGCGTGCAGCCGCGCCCTTCACCTCGATCAGCGTGCAGGGGCCGATCAGCGTCACCGTGGATGCCGGCAAGGCGCAGACGATATTGGTGCGCGGCAACGACCGTTTCGTCAGTGGTCTCACCAGCGAAGTCGTGAATGGCGAGCTGCGCCTGGGCATGCGCGACAAGAACCTCTCCGCCGGCAAGGGCGAGCAGCGCGTGCTCGTCACGGTGCCGGCGCTGCGCGCCTTCAAGGCCGAAGGCGCGGGCGAAACCCTGCTCAACAACATACGCGGCGAGCGTTTCGACCTGAGCTACCGCGGCGCCGGGCGCCTGGTGATCAATGGCCAGGTCAAGTCGCTGAAGATGCGGGCCGAGGGCGTGGGCGAGGTCGATGCCAAGGCCCTGGTCGCGAACGAGGCCGACGTCCGCTTCCAGGGCATCGGCGACGTCAAGGTCCACGCGAAGGACAGGCTCGACACCGTCGTGCAAGGCATGGGCACGCTCACCTACTACGGCAAGCCGCGCAACATCAACAATTCTGTGCAGGGCATTGGCAGCGTCGATGCCGGCGACTGAGGGCGTTCGAAGACGTCCGCGGCAAGGACGATTGGACGCCCAAGGCCACTAATTTGTCCACGCGCGCCACTACCGCGCACCTCTCCCTGATTGACAATATTTTACGTAAAGGCGGCACAGCCGAAAGCGCTACGCAGTCGCGTCACGCCTGGCAGCTGGCCGTTTCTTTACGTAGCAGGATCCAGGGGCCGGTCGGCCGGGCGATCCATTCCAAGCCAATCCAGGAGACTTCAATGCAACGACTAAACAAAACGCGTTCATGCTGTGCCGCCTTGCTGCTGGCATGTGCCGGCCTTGCCGTATCAAACCAGGTACTTGCCGTCGAAAACGGTCCAGCCCCCAGCCTGGCGAGCATCCAGGCCGACGGGCCCTATGCCGTCTCCACCCAGACCGTGAGCGGCAGCGGCTTCGGCGGGGGCACCGTGTATTCGCCGAATACCGCCGGCAAGTACGCGGTCGTTGCGGTCTGCCCGGGCTTTACCGCCACCCAGTCCTCGATCGCCGCCATCAGCCGGCGCCTGGCAACCCATGGCTTCGTCGTCGTGACGATCAATACCACCAGCGTGTACGATTTCCCGTCCAGCCGCGCCAACCAGCTGCTGGCCGCGCTGCGCACCGTCACGGCGCTGGCGACCGGTCCGGTCGCGGGCAAGATGGACACGACCCGGCAAGGCGTTGCGGGCTGGTCGATGGGCGGCGGCGGCGCCATGCTGGCGGCGGGCATGACGCCGGGCCTGAAGGGAGGTGTCGCGTTTGCTCCCTGGAGCCAGTCCAACAACGTGAGCCGCTCGGCCGTGCCGATGGCCTACCTGGCCGGCACCGCCGATACCGTCGCCCCGGCCGGCAGCCACGCCAGCGTGTTCTACAACGCCACCCCGGCCACGACGAAGAAGCTGCTGGGCGTGATCACGGGCGCCGACCACAACTTCCCGAAAACGGCCAGCCAGCCGGCAAGCTATACCCAGGTCGCTTGGATGAAGCGCTTCCTCGACGGCGATACGCGCTATGCCCAGTTCCTGAAGGGCGATACGCGCTTCACGACCTTCCGCTCGACCGGGCCGTTCTGAGCCGGCGGCACGCGGCGCTGTCAATCCCAAGGCAAGCTGTCATACTGGAGCGAACATGACGAAGTCGAAGAAGTGGGTCGCTGCCGCGCTGGGCGTGGCGGCTTGCCTGGGGCTGGTCTTCCTGCTGGCGACTTTTGTCGCCGACAAGCCGGCCGCGCCTGCCGTGGCAAGCGTGGCCGGCAAAGGCCAGGTGCCGGTCGACGGCACCATGTACGGCCAGGCCTTGCCGGCCCCGGCAGCCTCGTGGCCCGATCTTCCCGGAGGCCAGCCAGCCATGGAGTCGCCGCTGAGCACGATGTCGCCGCCCCGGTTCGCCGCCGACAGGCAGGGCAGGCTGGTGTTTGACGCCGATACCCATGCCAATCTCGAGAAATTCCTGCTCGAACTGGATCCGAAGAGGAGGCAGGCGAACCTGGAGCGCATCGTGCAAGGCTTGCCCCCGCAGGCCGCCGGCGAGCTGAAAGTACTGCTGGGCCAGTTCGAGCAATACAGCAAAGCACTCGCCCATACCATCCCGCCCGATAACGCGCCGGAAACCGAGCAGGCCGGGCTCAAGCTGCTCGACCAACTGCATGCGCTGCGCGTGTCCTACCTGGGAGCGGACGCGGCCCAGGCCATGTTCGGCGCGGAGGAGGCAACGGCGCGCCGGCTGATCGCGCTGATGGCGGCGCAGGACGATCCGAACCTGACGCAGCAGCAGAAGGCGGAGCGGGCGCAGGAGCTCTTGCGCATGCAGAGTCCACCGGCTCCTCCGCCGCGCTGAGGGCGGACCTCCGGGCTCAGGCCTCGTAGCGGGCCTGGTACTGCTTGGGCGAAACGTCGAACCAGCGCCGGCAGGCACGGAACAGCGTGCCCTGGTCGGCGAACCCCAGCATGTAGGCGATTTCCCCGACCGAATAGCGGCGCTGCGCAAAATATTGCCGGGCCAGTTCGCGCCGGGTCTCGTCGAGTATCTTCTTGAAGGACGTGCCCTCGTCCTCCAGGCGGCGGCGCAAGGTGCGGTCGCCCAGGCACAGCAGCCTGGCAATGTCTTCGCGCCGGGGTTCGCAGCCGAGCAGCTTGCCGGCGATCAGGTCGCTCACCTTGCGGCTGATGCGCCGGTTGTCCAGGCGAATCAGGCGCTGGCCGGCGAACTGGGCATGGAACTTTTCCAGTGCCGGGTTATGCGTCGGCAGCGGCAGGCGCAGGTCGGCGGCGGACAAGACCAGCCGGTTGGCGGCGGCATCGAAGCGCACGGGGCTCTGGAAGGCTTCCTCGTAACGCCGCGGGTGCGCCGGTGGCGGGTAGTCGAACTCGACAAAGCGGGGCAGGATATCCCGTTGCGAAATCCAGCGCAGGAAAGACAGCAAGGTCAGCGTATCGAATTCGTAGCGCTGCCGCGGCACGCTGTCGCCGCCGCCGCACAGTGTCATCTCGATCGACACCGCGTCTCCTTCCTCGCGCAGCACCAGCGTCGCCGCTTCGCTGACGACGCGCAGGTAACGCACCAGGCATTCGAGGCTGGCCAGCAGGTTGGGGCAGGACATCATGGCATAGCCAATGACATCGAAGTTGGCGAGCGAAGAGGACGGGGGCCTGGACAAGGCGATCATGCAATTGCGGGAACGCTGCACCGCCAGGTTCCACAAACGGCTCACCTTTTCGGTTGGGCAGCGCATGTCGGGATTGTCCAGGTCCGCCAGGCACATCCCGGCCTCGCCGAACAAGTCCTGCACATCGAGTCCTTCGTGCTCGAACAATCCGCAGATGCCTTTGACCCAGGCTGCGGACGTGGTGCGATTGCTCATGTCCGTTCATTCGTCCAATCTGATCGTCATCGCGTCCGCCGGAATGGTCCGGTGGGGCGGTCACGCACCCTAGGCGGGTCGGTTAAGAACTCGTTAGCGACAGGCTCGCGAGGATCTTGCTGGAACCTTCGGGCACCGGAGACGTCAGGCGGGCGAGCGTGCCTGACACAGCGGTTGCGGCTCGAAAATATAGCGCATCGGGACTGAAAAAAGGACGGTCGTTTGTAAAAAAACCATGCACACGATCTGTTCGGCCGAAATCGATGCGCCCCGCATATTCGTACTCCTGCTGGGCAGTCATTCGTGAAGTTGCGCAAAGGCAACAGTAAACCGTTTCAGTTGTAATGAAACGTTTCAATGTACGCTGCTTAACTTATAAGTTGCCATGCGGAATGTTAGGATCTTTTCGACGCCGTGACAGGCGAAACATTTTGAAAGGTATCCCGTGCGTATTACCCCACTCCGTTCTACTCTCCTCCTCGGCGCGATCGCTGCGGCAACCCTGAGCGCCTGCGGCGGCGGTGGCGACAGCGGTAGCACGACGCCAACTCCGGTGTCGACCATGGGCACGCTCAAGGTCGGCCTGACCGACGCCCCGGCTTGCGGCTTCGACGCAGTCAATGTCAGCGTCAGCAAGGTACGCGTCAACAAGAGCGCCACCGCCGGCGAACTTGATGCCGGCTGGACCGAGATCGCCCTGGCGACGCCGAAGAAGATCAACCTGCTGAACCTGACCAACGGCGTGCTCGAGAACCTGGGCCAGACCACCCTCGAGGCCGGCCAATACAACCAGCTGCGCCTGGTGCTCGATACGGCGGCGAATGCCAACACGGTCGTGCCGACCGGCGGCACCGGCGAAAAGCCGCTCGAGACCCCGAGTGCGCTGCAAAGCGGCATCAAACTGGTGGGCGCCTTCAACGTGGAAGCCGGCCAGACCGCGGACGTCGTGATCGACTTCGACGCCTGCAAATCGGTCGTTACCCGTGGCGGCAAGGGCACCTACGCACTCAAGCCGGTCATCAAGATGCTGCCGGCCCTGGTCAACGGCATCGGCGGCTTTGTCAGCCCGGCGCTGCTGGCGCAAAACGTGACGGTATCGGCCCAGCAGAACGGCAGCATCGTCAGCGCGACCACGCCGAACGCGACCACGGGCGAATTCCTGCTCTCGCGCCTGGCGCCGGGCAACTACGATGTCGTCATCACCGCCGACAACAGCGCCGCAGCCGTGGTGGGCGCCGTGCCGGTTGCCTCGACCACCGGCAAGACCAACCTGAGCACCGCGGCCGCGCCCATCACGCTGGCGACCAGCACCATGGGCAGCATCGGCGGCACCGTCACCATGACGCCGCCGAGCAGCACTGAAGCCGCGTATGTGGCGGCCAAGCAGAGCTTCGGCACCGGTACCCCGGTGACCATCAAGTACCGGGGCGCGGACCTGGCGACCGGTGCCTACACCATCGCCAACCTGCCGGTCGCCGCTCCCCGGTACGCGGCCTACAGCGCGCCACGCTGCCGCTGGCTTTCGAACCGGCTGCGAACGTCACCGCCGGTACCTACCGCGTGGACGCATCGGCGACCGGCTACACGGCCAAGTCGGTCGACGCCGTCAGCATCGCTACCGCCAACGCGACTGGCGTCAACTTCACGCTGACCCCGTAAATCAGGTCGGTAATAAAACAGCGCCCCGGCTGCCATTGCAGGCAGCCGGGGCGCTGTCGTTTGCGTTCCCAGCGGTCGAGCGGTGGCTCAGCGTTGCTTGCGGCGCCGCGTGGCAGCGGCGGCCAGCACGCCCAGGCCGAGCAGGGGGCCAGCGAGGGCCGGTTCCGGGACTTCGCCTGCCGGGACCGTGGGCGTGATCCCGGTCTGGCGCAGGTAGCCCGAGGCGCCGCCGCACTCGACGTCGGTGGTCCAGCCGCAGCCGGCGCCGCCCATGCCGGCGTCGCTGTTGGCGGTGAAGACCGTGAACAGGCTGCCGCTCGAATCGAGGCCGACATGGTGTTCGGTGTCGTTCGCGTAGATGTAGCCGGACAGCAGGCCATCGCTTCCGAAGCGCAGGTCCAGTTCCAGCAGCGCGTCGGGTCCGTACCCGCTGTCGAAGCCGGTCCTGGACGAGTAGGACATCAGGCCGTCGCCGTTCTCGGCATCGAAGCTGTACGTCAGGCTGAGCAGGCCCTGCCGCGGGCGCTTGTGCGCGCCAAGGTAGTCGGCCAGGTTGAAGCTGAAGGCGCCGCTATTGACCGTGGCTTCGTCGAATTCGAGCTGCAGCGTGATGCCGCGCGGCGTTTCTTCGTTGGTCGGCTGCCATTCGTAGATGACGCCGGCGTGGCTGCTTGCGCAGAAAAGGCTGAGGCTGGCAGCGGCCAGCAAGGATTTGATGTTCATGGTATGGACTCCCGTTGTGGACAGGAATCGTTCTAGCAATTCCCGCGCCACCTGTCCGTACACCCTGGATTGCCGGGCTGTCTTGTTTGTCAACTGTTTATGACAACTGCCAGTTGTAAAGAATGTCGACAGTGCAACTTGCAGAGCGCCGAGGCAAATCTGCTGCCGGGCCAGGCCAGCCTTGCGGACGCACGATCGCTGCCTCGCTGTTAAGATAGTCAGCCTTACAACCTTGGACTGGAGGGATGCAATGAAGGATCTCGTACAGGATGGCGACAGCCTGCTCGCCGCCAGCAGTTTCGAAGACGGCGTCGACCGCCGCGTGTTCCTGAAAGCCGCCGTCGGCACCGGTTTTGCCGCCGCGGTGCTGCCGGTGGAAGCGCAAACCCTGGTCAAGACCGATACCGCCGGCCTGTCCGCCGCGGACCACATCATCGTCATCAACGGCCAGGACGTCCCCGTCTACCGCGCCCAGCCCGAGGGCAAGGAGAACCCGCCGGTCATCCTCGTCATTTCCGAGATCTTCGGCGTGCACGAGCACATCAAGGACGTTGCGCGCCGCTTCGCCAGGCAGGGCTACATGGCCGTCGCACCCGACCTGTTCGTGCGCGCGGGGGACGCCGGCAAGGTGCCGAACATCGCCGACCTGATGAAGAACATCGTGTCGCAGACGCCGGACGCGCAGGTGATGTCGGACCTCGACACCGTCGTTACCTGGGCAAGGCAGCGCGGCGGCAATACCGAGAAGCTCGGCATCACCGGCTTTTGCTGGGGCGGACGCATCACCTGGCTGTATGCAAGCCATAACCCGAAGGTCAAGGCGGGCGTGGCCTGGTACGGCCGCCTGGTAGGCGAGGCCACGGCCAACTCGCCGAAACACCCGATCGACATCGCGCAGAACCTGAAGGTGCCGGTGCTGGGCCTGTACGGCGCCAGGGACACCGGCATTCCACTGGAATCGGTCGAGCGCATGAAGGCGGCACTGGCCAAGGGCAACAGCAAGTCCGAGTTCGTGGTCTACCCGGATGCCGGACACGCGTTCCATGCCGACTACCGTCCGAGCTTCGTCGAGGCAGACGCGAAGGATGGCTGGCGGCGTGCGCTGGACTGGTTCAAGGGGCACGGCGTCGTGTAATCGAGCCCGCGTAGCGGCCTGGAGCGGTACAATGCCCGGTTTGCCACACGACGCACGATCCGGCGATCCCCGGAAAACCGACGCGCAGCAGGTTTGCCGGGGTTTGCAAAGTTAGAGGTTTCCAAATCGACCCGATTCTCATTTCCATCCTGCTGGCGACCCTGATCGCCGGCGTCGTCAGCATCTCGGCCGCGGCTGTCTTCAGTTTCACGCTGCTCTCCAAAATGGTGGAGCGGCTGGTGAGCCTGTCCGTCGGGATCATGCTGTCGACCTCCCTGCTGCATGCCTTGCCCGAGGCCTTCGAGTCCGGCGCCAGCCCGCACAAGCTGTTCGCGACGCTGCTGGCCGGGCTGCTGGTCTTCTTCATGCTGGAGAAGCTGGCGCTGCTGCGCCATTCGCACCACCACGAGGGCGATGGCCACCACCACGCCCACGGCCACGATGCGCGGGAAGCGGGCAAGTCGGGCTGGATGATCCTGATCGGCGACGGCATGCACAACTTCACGGACGGCATCCTGATCGCAGCGGCCTTCCTCGCCAACCCGGAACTGGGCATCGTCACCGCGCTGGCCATCGTCGCCCACGAAATCCCGACCGAGATCGGCGACTTCATCGTGCTGCTCAATGCCGGCTTCTCGCGCATGCGGGCGTATGTCTTCAACCTGCTGTGCAGCCTGCTGGCGGTGGCCGGCGGCCTGCTCGGCTACTACACCCTCGACCGCGCCAGCGGCCTGATTCCCTACGTGCTGGTATTCGCCTCGTCGGGCTTCATCTACATCGCCGTGAGCGACCTGATGCCGCAGATGCAGAGGAGGGCGACGGTGAAGGAGTCGATTCCGCAGGTGCTGCTGATCGGACTTGGCGTTATCATCGTGCTGTTCCTGACCGGGCACTAAGGGCTGTCGTTCCACGCTGCTCCGGTCGTGCCGACGAGAGGAGCGTGCCATGCACAGCTATCGCTGGATGCCCGAATCGGGTACTGGACTGGAGCACCTCGTCGTGCGCCGCGATGGCGACACGATCACCGCCCAGGGCGTGGTGATCGGCAGCGAGGGCGGCGCCAATTTTGGCGCACGCTATGCCATCGAATGCGATGGCGAATGGCGGGTGCGCCATGCCGTCATCGAGGTCGCCGGCGGCGCGCGCCTGGCGCTGTTTGCCGACGGTGCCGGCCACTGGCGCGGCCAGGATGGCGCGACCGGCGGCGCTGGACGGTTGCATCGACATCGACCTGACCGCCAGCTGCTTTACCAATACCTTGCCGATCCGCCGCCTCGGCGCCGCGCTGACCGAACGGCAGCCGATCGACGTCGCCTGGGTCTGGATACCGGAGCTGCGGGTGGAAAAGGCCCGCCAGGCCTACACCCGCCTGGACGACGCGCGGGTGCGCTTCGAGAGCGTCGGAACGGGTTTCCAGGCCGACCTGACGGTCGACGGGGACGGGTTTGTGCTTGATTACCCTGGATTGTTCCGGCGCACCGGGTGACGTCCACATGCCAAGGCATTGCCGTTGGTATGGCTCCGCGTGGCAGTGCGGCATGCGACCGTACGACCGCGTGGGCTCAAGAGCCCACCCTGCCTATCGCCGAACTCCATACGTGAGGTGCGCATACCACCGCCCGTAGGGTGGGCTCTCGAGCCCACGCGGTACGGCATTCGATCAGTCGAAACCGATGAAAATCATCGATCCCCGGTCGCTACCGGCCGCCCCGGATCGCTGCACCACTCGCTCCACGACCCCGGATACAGGGCCGCTCCCGGCATCCCCGCCACTTCCAGCGCCAGCAGATTGTGGCAAGCCGTCACCCCCGACCCGCACTGCATGATCGCGTCCTTCGGGTCGCTGATCACGGCACCGAACTCCTCGCGCAGCTGCTCTGGTGCCTTGAAACGGCCGTCGCCCTGCAGGTTGTCCTTGAAGAAGCGGTTACGCGCGCCCGGGATATGCCCGCCGACCGGATCGATGGTCTCGTTCTCGCCGCGAAAACGGTCGGCCGCGCGGGCGTCGATCACGGTGCGTTTCGCGCTCTCGATGTTCTCCAGCACCTCGGCCACCGTCACCGTCGGTACGAAGGGCGCGCGCGCCGCGATGCCGCCGGCGGCGCGCGGTTCGGGCGGATCGTTCGACAGCGGGTGTCCCAGCGCCTGCCAGGCCGGCAGGCCGCCATCGAGCACGGCCGAGGCCTCGTGGCCGATCCAGCGCAGCAGCCACCACAGGCGCGCCGCGTACATGCCGCCGTGGGCGTCGTAGGCGACGACCTGCGTCGTGTCGCCCACGCCCCAGCGGCGCAGCGTCGACACGAAAGCGTCCTTGTCAGGCAGCGGGTGGCGTCCGCGGAAGACGCCGTCCTCGCCGCGCTTGGGGCCGGCCAGTTCCGTCTCCATGTCGGCGAACAGGGCATGGGGCAGGTGGCCGGCGGCATAGGCGGCGCGGCCGGCGGTCAGGTTGACGAGGTCATGGCGGCAGTCCACCAGGACCCAGTCCGGGTCGTCGATGTGCTGTGCCAGGTCTGAAGCGGAGATCAGAGTGGTGTACATGTGGCCTCACAGTTCGCTTGCGATCGGATCGGTCTTTTCCAGGACGGCGCCGCGCGCCGTCCTGCGCGTATTGTAGAACGTGGCGGCGATGCCCGAGGCAAGGATCACGGTGATGCCCAGCCAGACGTGCCAGTCGAAGCGGTCGCCCCACAGGGCCAGGCCCCACAGGCTGGAAAACACGACGCCGGTGTACTGCAGGTTCGCCACCACCAGCACCTTGCCGACACGGTAGGCGCGCGTCATCGCCATCTGCGCCATCAGCGCGGCCACGCCGATCCCGAGCAGCAGCAGGGCGCCGCCCTGGGTGTGCTCGTGGAAGGGAAGGCCGACCGGTTTGCCGTCGCCGCTCACTACGCCTACCAGGCCGGCAATGGCCGTCGTCAGCGAAAAATAGAACACGACGCGGTATTCGGGTTCGCCCATCTGCCCCAGTTTGCGCACCTGCATGTAGGCCATCGCCGAGATCACCGACGAGCACACACCGGCCAGGCCGCCCAGCCACTGCTGGGTTTCGATGGCCGGCTGCAGCACCAGGATCACCCCAACGAAGCTGGCGCCGACCGCCACGACGAGCGGCCACTCGACAGTATTGGCGCCGGTTGCCGCGCGCGACCACCAGCCGGCCAGGAACATCCCGGCCGCGATCCAGATCGGCGCCATGTAGTTCAGCGTCATGGCCGTGGCCAGCGGCAGTTTGCCGATCGCGAAGAACCACAGCCAGAGCGAAGTCACGCCGACCAGGCTGCGCCAGAGGTGGGCTTTCGGGAAGGGGGTGCGGAAGCTCCCGCCCTGGTGGCGCACGATGGCCAGCAGCACGAGCGAGCCGATGATGCCGCGGTAGAACAGGAGTTCGGAGGTGGTATAGAACTCGGAAGCGAGCTTCACGCCTGCGCCCATGGCGGCAAAGGCGAAGCTGGCGAACAACATCCACAGTGAGGGCATTACTTTCCTACGATGATGAAACCAGGGTAGACGATACAGCAGCTTGCGCCGGCGCGCCTGGCGCCACAGTGCGGCGCCCGATCACGCTGGCCGCAATGCAGGAGGCGAGGATGACGGCGATGCCGGCCCAGACCGTCCAGTGGAAAGCGTCGCCCCAGATCCAGCCGCCCAGCAGGCTGGAAAAGACGATGCCGCTGTACTGCAGGTTGGCCACCACCGGGGTGCGGCCCAGGCGGTAGGCGCGGGTCAGGGGCCAGCTGGCCGGCGGTACCGGTCAGGCCCACGCCAAGCAGCAGCAGCGCGCCCCGCCAGTCGGGCGCATGCGAGCCGGAGGAGGGAAAGGCGAGCGTGCCCGCCAGGCCGGCGACGACATTGAGCAGCGAAAAATAGAACACGACCCGGTATTCGGGCTCGCCCTTGCGGCTCAGGCGCCGCACCATCAGGTAGGCCAGCGCCGCCAGCGCGCCGGAAGCGAGCGCCATCAGTCCGCCCAGCCACTGGTTGGCGGCGAAGGCGGGACGGAGCACCAGCACCACGCCGCCAAAGCTGGCCAGGATGGCAGCCAGCAGCGCCCACGGGAAGCGCCGCTCGCCGCGCCAGAGGGCGGCAACGATCAGGGCCACGGCGGTCCAGATCGGCGACAGGTAGTTCAGGGTGACGGCCGTCGCCAGCGGCAGGCGGGCGATCGCCGCGAACCAGAGCCAGAGCGAGGCCACGCCCAGCAGGCCGCGCCACAGGTGGGCCAGCGGTTCAGGGGTGGCGAGGGATCGGCCCTTGATACGGGCCAGGAAAAAGAGCAGCGCGACCCCGACGAGGCCGCGCACCAGCACGATCTCGGCGATCGAGTACCGGGTCGACGCCAGCTTCACGCAGGTGCCCATCAGGGCAAAGGCGAAGCTGGCGAAGAGCATCCACACGGCTTACAGCGCGATCTTGCTACGGTACCACTCGTGGAAGTGCTGCATGCCGTCTTCCATCGGCGACTGGTAGGGTCCCACTTCGTTGACGCCGCGCTCGACCAGGATCTTGCGGCCGGCGTCCATGCGCTGGGCGATCTCGTCGTCCTCGACGCAGGTCTCCATGTAGGCGGCGCGTTCGGCCTCGACCAGTTCGCGCTCGAACAGCGCGATCTCTTCGGGGTAGTAGAACTCGACCACGTTGCGCGTCTTTTGCGGACCCAGCGGCCACAGGGTGGACACGACCAGCACGTTCGGATACCACTCGACCATGATGTTCGGGTACAGGGTCAGCCAGATGGCGCCTTGCTTCGGTTCCTTGCCGCCATTGAACTTCAGTACCTGCTCCTGCCACTTTTTATACGTCGGCGAGCCGGCCTTCTGCAGGCCGCGGTTCACGCCCACGGTCTGCACGCTGAAGTCGCGGCCGAATTCCCATTTCAGGTCTTCGCAGGAGACGAAGTTGCCCAGGCCCGGATGGAAGGGCTCGACGTGGTAATCCTCGAGATAGACCTCGATGAAGGTCTTCCAGTTGTAGTCGACCTCGTGGATCTCGACGTGGTCGAACAGGTAGCCGGAGAAGTCGAGGTCCTTCGAGACCGACATCGCCTTCAGCTGCTGCATGACGTCGTAGCCGTTCTGCTCGAACAGCAGGCCGTTCCAGCTTTGCAGCGGCGATTTCGCCAGGTTGAGGCAGGGCGTTTCCGCGAAGTGCGGCGCGCCGATCAGCTCTCCCTTGAGGTCGTAAGTCCAGCGGTGCAGCGGGCAGACGATGTTCTTCGCGTTGCCGCGGCCATTGAACATCAGCGCCTGGCGATGGCGGCAGACGTTGGACAGCACCTCGATGCCGTTGGCATTGCGCACGAGCATGCGGCCTTCGTTTTCGGAAGGCAGGGTCGCGAAGTCGCCCGTTTCCGGCACCATCAGTTCGTGACCGACGTAGCGCGGGCCCTTCTGGAACAGTTGCTGGATTTCCCGCTGCAACAGTGCGTCGTCAAAATAAACATTTACCGGAAGCTGCGCGCACGAGCGCGCCAGCTTGGCGTGGGTAGCCAGATCGGACATCCCAACCCCCCTTATAGAAGCAGCGTGCCAAAGAGAAGAAAGAATCCAAAGACCAGTATTTTTCGCTGAGGAAATACGGTAATTCGGACAGAACCGGAGATTATAGCGTGTTACGAGCTCAACCGGGATGGATAAGCTGTTGCGCGTTGGATTGTTGTCCCGTCCGCCGAATTGGCGCGGTGAAGGGGGCATGGCGATCGCGTGCTGCTCGCGCCGGTTGGCGTTCAGGGGTGCGGGCCGTCGCGGGACTGCGGGGCGGAATGGCGCAGAAAGTGCCAGAAGGGCATGGTTTTCATGAAGTTGCGGGGGCTGGCGCTTCCGACGAACCCTTCTAGACTGAGCTCGGCAATCGCGCAAGACCACCCCAAGGGTGTGTATTGTTTTAAAATACGCGATTCAAGTCCCGCGCGGCGCACCCGATGCGCATGACGGGATCGCTGGCCCAACAAGAAGACACTATGGCAATCAATGCAAACGCGGGAGCGACGACGGCTCCGGCCTCGTTCGAGGAAGCAATGGCCGAGCTGGCCCAGCTCGTCACCCAGATGGAAGGCGGCCAGCTGCCGCTGGAAGCCTCGGTAGCCGCCTATGCGCGCGGCTCCGAGCTGGTGAAGTATTGCGCGGGGCAGCTCGACAAGGTCGAGTCGCAGGTGAAAGTCCTCGAAGGCGACATGTTGAAACCCTTCAGTGCCGACGGCGTCGGCGAGGGTAGTCAATGAGCGCGCTGTCCTTTTCCAGCTGGATGGGCGGCGTCCAGGCCGAGGTCGAGGAGGCGCTGTCGCGCTTCCTGCCCGCGGCCACGAGCGTGCCGACCAAGCTGCACGAAGCCATGCGCTACACGGTGCTCGGTGGCGGCAAGCGCGTGCGTCCCTTGCTGGTGTACGCCAGCGGCGCCCTGTTCGGCGCCGACCCGGCGGCACTGGCGCGCGCCGCCTGCGCCCCGGAAATGATCCACGCCTATTCGCTGGTGCACGACGACATGCCCTGCATGGACGACGACGACCTGCGCCGCGGCAAACCCACGGTGCATGTGGCCTATGACGAAGCGACGGCGCTGCTGGTCGGCGATGCCCTGCAGGCCCAGGCCTTCGGCGTACTGGCAGGCGCCGATACGCTGCCCCGGCACGGCTGGTCGCCATGCTGCGCCTGCTGGCCGAAGCGGCGGGGTCAAGCGGCATGTGCGGCGGCCAGGCCATCGATCTCGACAGTGTCGGCCTTGCGCTCGACCAGGACCAGCTCGAACGCATGCACCAGCTGAAAACCGGTGCGCTGCTGCGCGCCTCGGTGCTGCTGGGCGCGCTGTGCGGCAAGGACCTGAACCAGACGGAGCTCGAAGCCCTGGGTGCCTACTCGAAAGCGGTCGGGCTGGCCTTCCAGGTCGTCGACGACGTGCTCGACGCGACGGCCGATTCGGCCACGCTCGGCAAGACGGCGGGCAAGGATGCGGCCGACAACAAGCCGACCTATGTCTCGATCCTGGGCCTGGACCAGTCGAAGGCATTGGCGGAGCAATTGCGGCGCGAGGCGATCGATGCGCTGGCGCCATTTGGAGAACCAGCACTGCGGCTGCGCGAACTCGCGGATCTGATCGTGCAGCGGAAGGCATAAATGAACCTGTTAGAAACCATCAACGACCCCTCGGACCTGCGCCAACTGCCGCGCACCCAGCTCACGCCCCTGGCGAACGAGCTGCGCCAGTTCCTGCTCGAGTCGGTCGCGAAGACGGGGGGCCACCTGTCCTCGAACCTGGGCACGGTCGAACTGACCATCGCGCTGCATTATGTCTTCGAGACGCCGCACGACCGCATCGTCTGGGACGTCGGCCACCAGACCTATTCGCACAAGATCCTCACCGGCCGCCGCGGCCGCATGGACACGCTGCGCCAGCTCAATGGCCTGTCGGGCTTCCCGAAGCGCGACGAAAGCGAATACGACACCTTCGGCACCGCGCACTCGTCGACGTCGATTTCGGCAGCGCTGGGCATGGCTGCGGCCGCGAAGATCAAGGGCGAACACCGCCACGCGATTGCCGTCATCGGCGACGGCTCGATGACCGCGGGCATGGCTTTCGAGGCCCTGAACAATGCCGGCGTCGAGGAAGACTGCAACCTGCTGGTGGTCCTGAACGACAACGACATGTCGATCTCGCCGCCGGTCGGCGCGCTGAACCGCTACCTGGCGCGCCTGATGTCCGGCCAGTTCTACGCCGCCGCCAAGAGCGTGGGCAAGACCGTGCTGCCGGGCCCCGTGCTGGGCCTCGCGCGCAAGCTGGAGGAACACGCCAAGGGCATGGTGGTGCCAGCCACGATGTTCGAGGAATTCGGCTTCAACTACATCGGCCCGATCGACGGCCACGACCTCGACTCGCTGATCCCGACGCTGGAAAACATCAAGAAGCTCAAGGGGCCGCAGTTCCTCCACGTTGTGACGAAGAAGGGCCAGGGCTACAAGCTGGCCGAGGCCGAGCCGATCCTGTACCACGGCACGGGTAAATTCAATCCGACCGAGGGCATCAAGCCGGCCACGGCGCCCGCCAAGATGACCTATACCGAAGTCTTCGGCAACTGGCTGTGCGACATGGCAGCCGTCGATTCGCGCCTGGTCGGCATCACGCCGGCGATGCGCGAGGGCTCGGGCATGGTGCGCTTCCACCAGCAGTACCCGGAGCGCTATTTCGACGTCGGCATCGCCGAGCAGCACTCGGTGACCTTCGGCGCGGGCCTGGCGACCGAAGGCCTGAAGCCCGTGGTGGCGATCTATTCGACTTTCCTGCAGCGCGCCTACGACCAGCTGATCCACGACGTGGCGCTGCAGAACCTGGACGTGACCTTCGCATTGGACCGCGCGGGCCTGGTCGGCGCCGACGGCGCCACCCACGCGGGCAACTACGACCTGCCTTACCTGCGCTGCATCCCGAACATGGTGGTCATGGCGCCGTCGGATGAAAACGAATGCCGCCAGATGCTGACGACGGCTTACCACTATCCGGGCCCGGCCGCGGTGCGCTACCCGCGCGGCGCCGGTATCGGTGCGCCGTTGCAGGAGGAGCTGACCTCGATCGCCATCGGCAAGGGCGACATCAAGCGCCAGGGCGAGAAGATCGCCATCCTCGCCTTCGGTTCGATGGTGGCGCCGAGCATGGGCGCGGCAGCTGACCTGAACGCGACGGTCGCCAACATGCGTTTCGTGAAGCCGCTCGACGCCGCGCTGGTGGAGCAGCTGGCCGCCAGCCACGACTACCACCGGTGACGGTGGAAGAGGGCGCGACCATGGGCGGCGCCGGCAGCGCCGTGGCCGAAGCGATGGCCGCCGCCGGCATCGTCAAGCCCCCTGCTGATCCTCGGCCTGCCCGATAAATTCATCGACCGGGGCGACCCGGCCGCGCTGCTGGCCTCCGTCGGCCTGGACGCGAAAGGCATCGCCGCCTCGATCCGCACCCGCTTCGGCGCGGCGGGCGAGCCGCGGCTGGTGGTGAACAACACCTGATTCAATTGGATGAAACGAAGAAGCGGCGCCGAGGCGCCGCTTTTTTTTCCCGCTTCGTCGACCGTAGGGTGGACGGCTATACCCGACGGCTGGTACACCCGCGGCCTTGCTGCCGTCCACGCGTTCAACCTGTATACGCATCGTCGCGGCGTATCGGCCGCTGCTTGAACGCGTGGACGGCATCGGCGTCGCATGAACACGGCCGTCCCGGTAGAGCCGTCCACCCTACGGGTATGTTGCCTGGGGCGTAGCGTGGGCTCTCCAGACCCGTGGGGTGAGCGCCCGAGCCCACGCGGGACTGCGGCGTCCATTATCGTGCCTACCGCGTGGGCACAGGGCGCCCACCCTGCTGACTGACGTTCATCCGCTGCGTATGCGTCCACCAATGGACGTACGCCGACACCGCCGAATTGTCGATGCGGTAGGTCAGACTCCGTAGGGTGGGCGCCCCGAGCCCACCGTCCACGACACGCATGAACGCAAGGCTCCGAGACAACCAATCAAAACGCGCTGACGTTCATGCGCTGCGTATGCGTCCAGCGGTGATCCGATGCCGCCACCGCCGAATTGTAGGTACGGTAGGTCAGCCCCTCGCCCGGCCATGGATCCATCATGTAGATGTAGTTCACGCCGTTGTAGCTCTGGTAGCCGCGGCCGGCCATGATGTGTCCACCGCCGTTGGTCCAGCCATAGCGGATCACGAAGGGGCGATTCGCGTTGATGTCCCACACCACGCTGCTCCACGACGAAGCCGAGTTGTAGGCCGTATTCGGCACGCCCCAGGCATTGAGGATGTTCTGGACGCTGCCCGCCGTGCCATACATGCTGTTGGGCTGGTTGGCGTAGCTGTTCCAGTTGAAGGTGCCATTCCCGCAGGCGTAGTTCAGGCCAAAGGCCCAGTTCACGATCTGGCACTGGCTGGGCGTGCGCTGGTAGACGGCGAGGATGGCCTTGCTGGTGGCGGACCAGCACCACTGGCTGTGTTCCTGGGTCGTCAGCGGAACGTTCAGCGCGCGCGCTTGCGCGAACGCGGCGGGCAGGGCGGCGGCAAGCGCCAGGCCGAGCACGAGTTGAGTGACATTCTTCTTCATAGGGGTCTCCGTAAGCTGCATGTTGTAGTTGTGGGGATCGTCTTAGCGGTGCTGGTCCAGGTTGCCCTTCACCGCCACGCGCAGCGCCGGCAGGATCTCGGCATCGTCGAGCAGGGGGCGCGACCGCTTTGGCGTCATTCACCGTCCCCTTCGCCATCGACAGCGAGGTGCGCGCCGACAGCAGCGGGGCGAAACGGGCGCTGCCGCCGACGCCGCTCACTTCCAGCAGGTCCGAGCGCGCCTGGTAGATGCGCACCAGGCGCAGGTTCGAGCGGTCCGCATTGCCGTGCTGGGCAACGAGCCTGTCGAGGTCCTTCGACAGCACGGCGGCGCCATAGGCGACGGTTTCGAAGCGGCCGTTCTGGCGCTCGACGGTGGCCATGCCGACCGGACGCTCGCCTGCCATGACGACGAAACGCCACTGGTTCGCATGGCGCGCCATGTCCTTCATCTTGCCCTTCGCGCCCAGGATCTTGTCCGGATCGATCGTGTAGACCGGGAAGCCGTAGCCGATGCGGGCGTCCTTCAGTTCGCTGACATCCTTGACGTCGAGCGGGAAGTCGGCCAGCGGGCTGCCGGCGCGCTGCTGCAGCAGCTGGTTGATGAAGGTGCTCAGGTCGCGCTGCGCGGCGGCCAGGGCGGCGCCGTTGCTGGCGCTGGCCTGCTGCGCCGCCGTGTGGTCGGCCGCTTGCGGGCCGGCCTGCGCGCTGCCGAAGGCGAGACTCACGCCGAGTGCCGGGGCGCCGAGCGCGTGTCGATAGGTCAGGTGCTGCCGATGTGGGTGTTGCATGGATGCTGACTCCTCAAATGTTGAAGCGAAACCCGCCTGTCCGGACGGGCGCGGAGGTGCTGCGACAAACATGCACGCGGGCTGCGTGCAGGACATCGGGTGCTGGCCACGGCGCGGGGCACCGGACCGGCGGTGAGCGATGATGCAAGGAGCGAGGCGGCGGCTATACGGATGCGGCGGGTATGGCCGGTCCTGCCCGAAGCAGGCGAAACAAATGGAGCGCGTGGTGACGACAGGGAGTGCCGCAGGACCCGGGGTCCGGCAAAGTCGCGCCCTGGAAGGTCCGGAACGGTCTTGTGGACGTTCCGGGCAGAAGTCCGGCCGGCGTCATTCGCCAGGCGGGCAGGATGCGGGGCGCTTGTATAGACAAGAGCCGTGGGATGCGTCGTATTGTAGTGAAGACAATCTCACTACTCAACAAATTTTTTGTTATCGGGGCGGGCGAAAGCATGTCCATCCGGCTATCGGCCGAACGGCAGCAGGCGCCGTCTTGTCAGCGGCCCTGTCCGAACAACTCCTCGGCGCGCCGGAACAGGATCCAGGAGGTCGCGATCAGCTTGTCGCCGCTGACCGGCACGTGGCCTTTATGCGTATGGGTGAAGCCCGCCGGCGCGATGATCAGGCGGCCCTTGCGCGCTTCGATCTTGCGGTCCTGGTAGAGGAACTCGGTTTCGCCCCCCTCGGCCACGTCGTTCAGGTAGAACTGGAACAGCAGCACCCGGTGCAGGGTTTCGCAACTGGCGTTCTGCGGATAGATCTCGGAATGCCAATGGTGGTAGCCGCCCGTCCCCTGCAGGTACTTCTGCAGGTTGATCGGGCCGCAGCGGTACATCGCCTGCAGCAGGGCGGGCAGGTGCGGACTGCCGCATTCGTCGAAGTTCGCCAGCGACAGCGCCACCGGCTCGCCCGTGCGCGGATGCGCCACCATGGGCGCGAGCGCGCCCAGCACGAGGGCGCGGTAGCGGTCGATGTAGCTCGCCAGGTGCTGGGCCACGGCCGCCATCATCAGGTTGCCGATGTCATGCCATTCCTTGTGCGGGCCGATGGTGAGATCCCAGCTGTCCTTCTTGTTCGTGTCGACGCCGTTGCCGGTGCGTCCGCGCACGACCTTGTCGCTGGCATGGAAGCGCGCCACGATGGCGTCGCATTGTTCGGGGCTGAGGGCGTTGTCGTAGATGCCGATGAAGTCGTCCAAGGTCGTCTCTTTTCCGTGATGGGGTGATTGTTTTTTTGTGCCAGTGTACCGCGCCATGCCAGGGCTGCGCACCCCCGTATCCGGGCAGGGTAGGGGCCATGGCGATGTGACAACACGGCAGGGTGCATGTAGAATTCGCCCTTTACGCGATTGGTGCCCTCCTGCTTGTCTGCCGGAGGGTGAAACGGGAAGCCGGTGACGCGCGGGATAGCCATCCCCCGCCAGTCCGGCGCAGCCCCCGCTGCTGTAGGCCTGACGACCCTGGCCATACGCCACTGTGCATCGCACGGGAAGGCAAGGACAGGGAAGGACGAAGGCAAGCCAGAAGACCGGCCAGTCGTGCAGTACTTTGCAGCGCCCGGGGTGTGGCGTTGCCGGTTGGCTGTCCGTTTTCCTTCGTTCCGGTCATGAGCTCGTGCGCGCCCGTTGCGGCGCGCTGCTGCGCGCAAGCGACTTCCCGCGAAGGGCATGGGTAGCCTGGTTTTCATGCGCGCCCCGCGTGCCTTACCCGTCGACGTCGATGAGTGCCCGTCTATCTTCCCGCGTCCTTGCGATGCTGCTGTGCTGCCTGGCGCTGCTGCCCGCGCGCGCCGCCACCCTGTTCGCCGCCGTTACCGAACGCGCCGCCCCGGCCGCCGTCGATGCCGCCCACCGCCACCGGAAGCGCATCCGCACGACCGCATCGTCTTGCGCACGACGGCGCAGCTGATGGCGGCGAGCGAACGCGACCTGGGACGCTGGATCGGCCAGGCCGACAGCGTGCTGGCCGTCGCCGTTTTCGGCGACCCGGCGCGGCGCCTGAAGGATGCCCCGGGCCGCCACGCGCGTCCCGCCACTGCCATCCTCGCCTTCAACGGCGAGGCGACCCTCAGCCTGTCGACGCGAGGGCGGCATGGCCGCTTGCACGATTTTTCGCCGGAGACCCTGCGCCAGCTCGCCGCCGAGGCGCCGCCGGAGGCCGCGCTGGCGGCGGCGCAGGCCCACGCGTCCGCGGCCTACTGGCTGGCTGCGCGGCGCCTGTGGCAGGCCGGCGGGGGCGACAACCTGGCTGCGTTGCTGGACGGTTTGCTGGATGCGCAGCCGGACCGTGCCGGTGCGCTGCCCGCGCCGCAGCCGGAACCGACGCTGCGCCTGCGCGTCGGCGCACGCGAGCTGGCCGATGCCGGCGCCTGGGGCCATGCCGCCAGCCTGGGCCTGAAGGAGCGGCCGACGGTCGTCGTGCTCGATCTGGCGAACATGGACCAGGAGGTCCCGGCCGCGCTGTGCCGGCGCATCGAGGCGCACGGCCAGGCTTGCGTGCAGCTGGCGGCGCGCTGGGGCGGCGCCTCGCGCGAGGCCCTCGAGCGCCTGCCGGAACTGATCGCGCCGGCGCGGCCCGCGGCACTCGTCGTGCTGCAGGATTTCGTGGTCGGCGCGGCCGAGGGCCGCGAGGCGGTGGAGGCTGCCTTCAAGCGGCTCGACATCCCGGTGTTCAAGGCGATCCGCCTGATGGATCGCAGTGCCGTGCAATGGCGCCTCTCGCCCGACGGCCTCACGCCCGATTCGGTGCAGTACCGGGTGGCGCTGCCCGAGCTGCAGGGGATCGGCCAGCCGATCGTGGTGGCGGCGCTGGGGCAGCCGCGCCACGATCCGCTGACCGGCATCGAACACCGGCCGCCGGTCGTGCTGGCGCCGGAAGCGGAGCGGGTCGCCGCCCGTGTGAGCCGCTGGCTGGCCCTGCGCGCCAAGCCGAACCGCGACAAGCGCGTCGCCCTCATCTATTACAACCATCCGCCGGGACGCCAGAACATCGGCGCCGACAACCTCGACGTGCCGGCCTCGCTGTTCGACATGCTGGTCGCACTGAAGGCGGCCGGCTATACGGTCGGCGAGCTGCCGGCCTCGCCCGAAGCGCTGCTTGACCGCATCATGGCGCAGGGCGTCAACCTGCCGGAGGACCGCACGGCGCTGCGCGAACTGGCAGACAAGGTCGCCGGCGTCGAATCCGCCGACTATGCGCGCTGGTTCGGCGCACTGCCGCCGCGCGTGCAGGGCGAGATGCAAAGCGGCCTGCTCGGGCGCCTGCAGACCGACGTGCTGGAAGCGGAAGCTTCCGGAGAACAGGCGCTGGGACGCAAGCAGGTGAATGTCGTCATCAAGGAACTGCTGCACCTGGTCGAAGGCGCCGACCACCCGCAGCGGGCGCTGGCACTGCGCGACCTGGCGGCGCTGGAAGCGGGTTATACCGCTTGTCTCGACGAGCGCGCCCAACGCCCCTGCCGGTCTTTGGGCCCCCTGCAGCGGCGCCTGGCCGGCTACGGCATCGAAGGCTTGCGCGGCTGGGGACCGGTGCCGGGCAAGGTGATGGTCGAGGGCGGCCGGCTGCTGGTGCCGGGCATCGTGTTCGGCAACGTGTTCATCGGCCCGCAGCCGCCGCGCGGCTGGGAAGTGGACGAAGAGCTGCTGCATGCGAACACCAGCATCACGCCGCCGCACCAGTACCTGGCCTTTTATCACTGGCTGCGCGACCGCTTCAAGGCCGACGCCCTGGTCCATGTCGGGCGCCATTCGACCTATGAATTCTTGCCGGGCAAAGCCGTCGGCCTGGCGGCGGACGACTACCCCAGCCTGATCGCCGGCGACCTGCCGGGCATCTACCCGTACATCGTCGACGGCGTGGGCGAGGGCACCCAGGCCAAGCGGCGCGGCCTGGCCGTGATGGTCGACCACCTGACGCCACCGCTGGCGGCCACGCCCCTGTACGACGAGCTGCTGGCGCTGCGCCAGGTGGTCGAGAGCTACGAGGCGGCCAGCTCCGAGACGCTGAAAACGCAGGCCGCGGCGGTGATGCGCGAGCGCGTGACCAAACTGAACCTGCGCGCCGAACTGGAAGCCTCGATGGCCGATGTGCTCAAGGTGCGCGGCATCGGTTTCGACGCCGCCGACGACGACCTGCTGGCGCATGAAGTGGGCCACTACCTGACCAAGCTGCAGGAAAAGTTCATGCCCTACGGCCTGCACGTGTTCGGGCGCCCATGGGAACGCCAGTCGCTCGACCTGATGCTCGATTCCATGCGCAAGGGCGGCATCCTCGACCTTGACGTCGAGCGCAAGCTGGTGGACTCCCCGCGTCTCGAGATGGCGGGCCTGCTGGCCGGCCTGGACGGACGCTACATCGAGCCGGGCAAGGGCAACGACCCGCTGCGTTCGCCCGAGGCGCTGCCTACCGGGCGCAACTTCCATGCGGTCGATGGCGACATCCTGCCGACGCGGCTGGGCTATGGCCTGGGCGAGCGGCTGGCGACAAAGGCGGCCGCGCGCGCGAACGGCAAGGAGGGCAGCGAGGGCATCATCCTGTGGGCCTCCGACGCGGTGCGCGACGAGGGCGTAATGGTCGCCTTTGCGCTGGCGATGATGGGCGCCGAGCCGGTGTGGAATGCGCGCGGCATCGTGACCGATGTGCGCCTGAAGCCCGGGGCACCACGGCGCGATGCCATCGTCACCACCTCGGGACTGTTCCGCGACCTGTATCCGAACCTGATCCGCCTGATCGACCGCGCCGGCAGGCTGGCGCTGGCCGCATCGGCCGCCACCCCCGGTGGAAGAGGACCCCAGCTGCGCGAGCCGCTGACGGCGGCACTGGCGCCGCTGCCGGGCGCGAGCTGGGGCCACGAAACGCTGGCGGACAACCGCGTGGCAGCCGGGTGGCTGGCGCGCACCAGGACCCTGCGCAGCGGCGGCATGCCGCTGGTGGACGCCGGCACGGCCGCGGCGCAGCGGGTCTTCGGCGATGCGCCTGGCGCCTATGGCACCGGCGTGAATCGCCTGACCGAGCGCTCCGGCGCCTGGCGCGAACGCGAGGAGCTCGGGCGCGCCTACCGCAACCGCATGGGCCATGCCTATGGCCTGGACGCGAGCGGCGAGGCGAACCACGCCGCCTTCGACGTCGCACTAAGCGGTATCGCGCGCACCTATCACGGCCGTGCCAGCAATCTCTACGGCCTGCTCGACAACAACGATGCCTTCGACTACCCGGGCGGCCTGTCGCTTGCTGTCGAGACGCGCACCGGGCGGGTGCCGGACGCGATGATCCTGCAGCACGGCCAGCCCGGCCAGGCCGATGTCGAGCCGCTGGCCTCCGCCCTGCTGGGCGAGCTGCGCGGGCGCTTCCTCAATCCCGCCTGGCTCAAGCCCCTGATGGGACACGGCTATGCCGGCGCGCGCACGATGGGCCAGGAATTCGTCGAGAATTTGTGGGGCTGGCAGGTGACGCGCCCCGACCTGGTCAAGAGCTGGGCGTGGGACGAGGTCAAGGCGGTTTACTTCGACGACGCCCATGGCCTCCAGTTGCCGCAATTCTTGGGCGAGCGCCACAACGTGCACGTGAAGGCGCACATGCTGGCGGTGTTCATGGTGGCGGCCGAGAAGGGCTACTGGAAGACCGACCGCGCCACCGTCCGCCGCATGGGCGGCGAGCTGGCGCGCCTGGTGGCCGCCAACGGGCTGCCCGGCAGCGGGCATACCTCGCCCGCGCATCCGATGTGGCAGTGGCTGGCGCCGCAGCTGGAGGACGCCGACGCGCGCCTGCTGGGCGTGGCTTTGGCACGCGCGCGCGGCGAGGCAGGGCTGCCTGCGCCACCGACCCCTCGGGCCACCGCGCATGCTGGGGCAGCGGCGACTGCGCCGCTGTCGGCGCGGCGCACGGCTGGCGCCACGCCTGCGCCCACGCCCGCGCCGGCGCCGGCGCCCGTGCGTGCCTATGAACTGCTGGCGTCGCCCGACGCGCCCGCACCTGTCGGCCTGCGTGTCGCCGGTGTACTTGGCGCACTCGCCTGTGCCTGCGTCCTGTTCGCGCTCGGCGTGCGCCGCGGCGCTCGACCGATTCTTCCTCAACCTTCCGGGAGCATTCCATGATCGACTTCTTTTCCTTCGCCTGGCTGCACGACGCCGTCAGCTGGCTGCTGGCGCCGGCCCTCGCAGCCCTGCTGCTGGGCTGCGCACTGGCGCTGCTCGAAGGCGGCATCGCCGTCGGCGAGCGCTTTTACGGCCTGGCGCGGCTGCATGCGGCGGGCGACCTCGCCCGCGTGCAGGCGGTGGCGCGGCGGCGCCTGGAACGCGCCGACCTGCTGGCGCGCATCCCGCCGATGCTCGGGCTGATGGCCACGATTATCCCGCTCGGACCGGGCCTGGCCGCGCTGGGCCAGGGGCGATCCGGCCCGGCTGGCCAGCGCCGTCACCGTCGCCTTCGACGCCACCGTGCTGGGACTGGTCGCCGGCATCGGCGGCATGGTGATCGGCAAGCTGCGCCGCCGCTGGTACGAAGAGACCCTCGAAGCGATGGAAGGCGCGGCATGATCGCCGGCCGCAAACGCCTGCGCCTGTACTCGCGCGCCTGGACGCGCGCTTCGGCCAGGACGACGAGGATCCGCGCGCCAGCCTGGTCAACCTGGTCGACGTGATGCTGGTGTTCGCCTGCGGCCTGATCGCCGCGATCGCCGGCAGCCAGGGGGCGCCTTGAAGGCACCGCGCCCGGTCGAGAAGGGCCGCCAGATCGAGCGCCCGGCCAGCGGCGCGAGCCAGGCCGGCAGCGGCTACGACCGCGTCGGCGAGGTGTACCGCGATCCGAAGACGGGCAAACTGATGCTGATCGAGCCGGCCAGGTGAGCTGCCCGCACTGCCTCAGCGGTTGCGGGTGCAGACATACACCGCGCCGCCCGTCACCAGGAAGCCCGCCAGCGCCATCGGCCTGAGCGTTTCGCCCAGCAGGACATAGCCCATGCAGGCGGTCACGCCGGGAATGAGGTAGAACAGGCTGGCGACCTTGCTGGCCTCGCCCTTGCGCATCAGGACGAACAACAAACTGATCGACCCGATCGAGTTGACGGTGGAGAGCCAGGTCGAGGCGAACAGCAGGCGTGGCGTCCACTCCACCGCGAAGCCCTCGAAGCCGAGCGACAGGCCGCAGGCCACCATGCTGGCCACAAACAGCTGGACGAAGCCGCCGGTGCGCAGGTCCATCGCCGCGCAGTAGCGCTTCTGGTAGAGGGTGCCGAGGGTGATTCCGGCCAGGGCCAGCAGGCAGGAGCCGATACCGGCCAGGCTCGCGCCGCCTGTCCCCACCTTGTCGGCAACGACGAGCGCCACACCGCACAAGCCGCCGGCCAGTCCGATCCACTGCCGGGTGCTGGTTTTCTCGCCGAGGAAGAGCGCCGCGCCCAGTGCCGTGAACACCGGCATGGTGCCGACGACGAGCGCCGATACGCCGGCGCTGACGCCGAGCTTGAGCGCTGAATACAGCCCCGCGAACTGCAGCGCCTGCAGCAGCAGGCCGACCACGGCCAGATGGCCGAACTCGCGCCGGGTGGCGGGCCAGGGCGCGCGTGTGACCAGCGCGACCGCCAGCAGGATCAGGGCCGCCACGCCGAAGCGCAGGAACAGCAGCGTGAAGGGCCCCGCATACGGCAAACCGATCTTGCCGACGATGTAGCCGGTGCTCCAGGTCAGCACGAACAGGGTGGGCAGGGCGGGCAGCATCGGCAGGGACGGCGTGGCGGTGGAGGCTTTGGCGATGCTCGGGGCGGTCATGGGTATCTCCGGTGGGATCGATGCATCGAGCTTAAGATGTCATCAGTTCCGATACAATGCCTCGACTGGATAAAACATTGTTTCCGAATTGGATACCATGGAAGAGATCAAACCACGCGAGTTCAGCGACATCTGGGCATTCGTTCGTGTCGTCGAGACCGGCACGTTTTCGGAAGCCGCACGCCAGATGGGCACGACGAAGGCCGCCATCAGCAAGCAGGTGGCGCGCCTCGAGCACGCGCTGCAGACCAAGCTCCTGAACCGGTCGACGCGCCGCATCGGCATGACCGAAGCGGGCCGCGAGATCCACCAGCACGCCGTGCGCATGGTGGAAGAGGCCAGGGCGATCGAAGCGACGATCGCCGGGCTGCAGCAGGGGCCGAGCGGCACCCCTGCGTGTGACGACCTCGATGGCCTTCGGGAACGCCCAGCTGGCGCGGCTGCTGCCCGAGTTCATGGCGCGCTATCCGGACATCACGGTCGTCATGAACCTGAACGATCGCCGCGTCGACCTGGTGGAAGAGGGTTTCGACATCGCGCTGCGCCTGACCGCGCAGGTCGACCTGCAGACCGCCGTGGCGCGGCCCGTCGGGCGGCTCCGCCACGCGCTCGTGGCCGCCCCGGGCTACCTCGCGTGCCGCGGCAGGCCGCAAACGCTGGCCGACCTGCGCGACCACCAATGCATCGTGTTCGGCGAATCGCGCAGCGCCACCTGGACCTTCATGGTGGACGGCGAGCGCTCGCCGCTGAAGGTAGTAGGTGCCCTGGCCGCCAACAGCAGCCAGTCGCTGCGCATGGCCATGCTGGGCGGCGCCGGCATCGCGCTGCTGCCGACCTACATCGTCGGCGAGGACATCGCCCACGGCCGCGCCGAACGCCTGCTACCCGACGTGCAGCCACTGGGACTGTTCGGCGACCAGCTCTATGCCATCTACCTGCAGGACCGCTTCCTGCCGCCGAAGGTGCGGGTATTCATCGATTTTTTGGTGGAGAAGATTGGCGAGCATCCGGAGTGGGATGCGTTTTGAAACTCAATCGATGTTGTAGAGTTCGTACCGTCCACTCGAGATGTTCTTCTTTGCCGATTCGATCTCATCCTGGTCGCGCACCAGGTACGAGATGTCGGACCCGTTGGCTAAAGCGGCGCGGAAGAAATAGTTTTTGTTCGCTTCAAATTCGACGGGAATGTACAAGCTCGGAAACCCCTGCAGTTTGTATTCGTACGTCCCCGGGTTGGCCTCGTAGTACCCATATTCGCCCGTATTCAGGGGAATCTTCGGCTGGCCCTTGATCTCGAAATTCACGTCCATCAGCGACCCGATGATCCCCGTTTTCCATTGGTAGACATAAACGCCAGCTTTTCCTTCGGTGGGTTTCGTGAAGTTGGATGTCGTATCCAGATTCAGGTCTTTATAGGGCGTCACGGCGCAGCCGGACAGTAACAGGGCACTCAGAACGATCGATACTATTTTCATGTTGCTTTAACTTGTTGCGGTAAATTTTCGTGGATTGGCTACACCGGGCGTCAAACCGCCCCGAGCAGCCGCAAATGCTCGTCATCGAGCACACTGTCGACCATCGCGTCGATACGCCGGTCGCCATCCGCGATCGCCAGATCCAGTTCCGCCAGGACAGCCCCATGCTCGCGCTGGCGGCGCACGCCGAAGAGGTCGAGGCGCTCGATGGCATACACCAGCAAGGCACTGGATAGGCCGGTCATGGTGGCAACGAGCACGGCGGCAACCGGTCCGGCCAGGGGCGCCAGCGGGGGAAGGTGGGTGGCGAACAGGGCGGTGATCGCCTTTTCCGCCACTTCCTCGGCCATGATGCCCAGCGAAGTCGTCAATCCGGTCGCCAACAGCTTGAGGGCCGCGTCGCCGGCCTGCGCGCGCGTCATGCCCTTGGGTGGGAACAGCGCCAGCTTCAGGGCCGACAGGATCGCCATCATCCCCTCCCGAATGACGCGCACGACGCGCTTGCCGGTGGTGACCAGCATGTTGATCAGCATGGTGGCGAGGTTGCTGAGGAAGCCGCTGATGGCGCCATCCTTGAATGCGGCCAGCGTGTCTTGCCATTTCGCCGCGACGCGTTTGACGATCCTTCCCAGCCGCTTGCGCAGCGCGTCGAAAAAGCCCGCGCTGCCGGTATCGCCACGCAGGCCTTTCCTGTAGGCGTCGAGGACTTCATCGAAGCTCGCGGTAAGGAATTCGGTCAGCAACAGGCCGACTGCCTGCTGCAAACCCATCTTGCCGGCTTGCCCGGTGCCCGTTGCGACCGCACGCTCGCCATAGTAGGCCGCCTTGTCGCCCAGGCCTGGTGCGTGTTGTGAAGCGGCGCGCTGGCCGCGTCCGATGGCGGGCTTGACGCGCCGGTCGTCGAGGCCGTAGCGCTCCTTGTTGTTGCGGCCGCTGCCGTCGGTGGCCTGGCTGTCGCGCCATTGGTCGAGCGCTTTTTGCTGCTTGGAGCGGTTGGCGCCATTCGCGGTCATGGCAAAGTTGTCAGGGTCGGCGCCAAAGGCCTCCTTTTTCCCCTTGTCCTGCATGAAGCCGCCTTCATTGTGGTACTGGTTGACCGAGTAAATGTGGTCGCAGTCCGCCTGCGAATAATCGAGCAGCTCGCCCGAGTATTCGTCCACGATCATCTGGGAATCGGGATGGATGCTCGCATCCCGGTATGTGCCGCGCGCCGTCTTGTAGGCCTGCCCGGCGTATTCTTCGCGCTTGAATTCGTCCTCGCTGCGCGCATACACGCCTTCTTTGGCATTGTGCACGGTGGTGACGTTGCCGCCCGCCTTGTCGGCCGCCGCGAGAACCTGGCCGAGGCCGAAGGGACCGGCGATCCCGCGCAGCACGGCATTGCGGCAATCGCCAAGCAGCGCGTCCATGCGTTCGCTATCCCAGCGGGTGCGCAACTGGGCTAGCAGTGCGCGCGTCTCGCGGTTCGAGACGCCGACCGGCGCATTCCACGCCGCCATTTCGGCCGCGTGCTCCTCGAGCATCTCGTCCAGGATGGCATGGGCCGCATGGCTGGTGCCTGTGCTGTCGGTTCCGTCGGTGGGCACGCGGTAGGAGGCGATGCCGGCGCGGTGCTCCCGCAAGGTATCGAGCCGGGCCTTTTGCTTGCGGTGCAGTTCGGCGCGTGACGGTTTCATGCCAGGCTGGCTTCGTAGTTGACCGACATCGATTTCCAGCGCGCGATGAATTGTTCTTCGTGCGTGTTGACGACGCCATCCGCATGGGCGATCACGTCGACGATATCGTCGATATCCCGTTTCGGCAGCCCGGCGTGCTTGGCATACTGCAGCGCCTGCGGCAGGGTAGGGGGCTTGGCGGTCAGCCTGGCCACGCGCTCGCTGAGGACGGGCGGCAGGTTGGCGGCGCTGCAGCCGGCAATGAACTGGTCGAGTTCCTGGCGCTCTTCGTCGCAGATGACACCGTCTGCATTCGCGATGGCCAGGCCCACCGCGTACATGGCGACGAGCTTCTTCTCGAAGTCCTGGTAAGCCTGCAGGCGCTTGGCCAGCGCGGCCATCTTCTTTTCATACTTCGTCTGGGCCGCGCGCTCCCCGGCTTTGGTGCCTTCGGCCACCCCTTTCCGGTAGGCCGTATCGCTCGCGCTGGACGCGTGATCGACCGCCGCGGCGGCGGGCGCCGATGCCGGCGCCAATCGCCGCTCCGGCCGCGGTCGTCGTGCCGAGCGCGCCAATGGCGACGGCAAGCGAACTGCCGCCGGTCATCGGCGCCAGCACGACGGCGCCGACGCCGCCGGCGACGTAGGCGAGGCATTTAAAGAATCCCATGTAGTTCTCCTGATGAATCGTGGAAGCTGCCGGGAGGGCAGCGAGCAATCCGCTATGGTAGACGCAAAGTTCCGTAAGGAAACTATTGAATACTCACATTGCATGAATTCCGCGAGCGCGGGAGCGTTGCCGGCACAGTGCGGGACTTCAAGCTGGGAACTATGTGGAACCGGACTTCGATTTCTCCTGAAAAACCGTGCGTTTTCGCCTGTGATATCGTCGTGCTCACATTCTGGACAGCCAAAGGGAGAAAGAATGCAGCGTTTCACCGATAAAGCCGTACTGATCACGGGCGCCGCTTCCGGCATCGGCCTGGCGGCTGCCCACCGCTTCCTCGACGAAGGCGCCCGTGTCGTGATGCTCGATATCGACGAAGCCAGCCTCAGGAAAGCGGCCGCGAAACTGCCGCAGGACCGCATTCTCGTCCAGGTCGGTGACACGGCCGACAGGAAGACGGCAACGGCTGCCGTCAAGGCGGCGGTCGAGCGTTTCGGCGCGCTGCATATCCTGGTCAATAACGCCGGGATGGCCACCGAAGGCGACATCACACAAACCAGTGAGGAAGACTTCGAACGCGTGATGGCCGTGAATGTCGCTGGCTACTTCCATATGGCGAAGGCGGCGATGCCAGAACTCGTCAAAACACGCGGTTCGATCGTCATGACTTCCTCCGTCTCGGGCCTTGGCGGCGACTGGAATCTGTTCGCCTATAACACCTCGAAGGGAGCCGTGAGCAACATGGTGCGCGCGATGGCGATGGATGCGGCAAAGGACGGGGTGCGCGTGAATGCGGTCAATCCGAGTTTCACCAAAACCGGCATGACCGAGGACATGGTGAGCGATCCCGAACTGGTCGCCAAGTTCAGGGAACGCATGCCGCTCGGCGCGCCCGAGGATCCGGAAGGTGTCGCGGCGGCGATGGCTTTTCTCGCCAGCGAGGACGCGCGCCTCATTACCGGCGTCAATCTGCCGGTCGATGCGGGCCTGCTGGCATCGAACGGGCAGCCGCCGCAGTAAGCATTGATCCAGCCCCAACCGCTGGGGTCAGGTCTGACAAATGGACACGAGCTCTGCCTTTAAGTCGGCAGTGAAGGGCGTGCGGCTGAGATCGTGTCCGAATGTCAGACCTGACCCCGGTTTCGAATGGACACGAGCTCTGCCTTTAAGTCGGCAGTGAAGGGCGTGCGGCTGAGATCGTGTCCGAATGTCAGACCTGACCCCCGGTTTCGGTTTCGCGGTTTCGCGTATTTCTTCATTTCTTGTCCGCCAGCGAAGCCGCTCATCCACCAGGTTTCACTACGCCACGTCCCTCCGGCACATGAATCGATCGTGCCAGCAAATGCCCCGCCAGCCAGCCCCCGATCAGCCCACCGATATGCGCGGCATTGTCCGTGTGCGGATACACAAACCCCATCCACAGGCTGAACAGCAGGAAGGGCAGCAATGAGCCGCGCAGTTCGGTAACGACCGTCGGCGGCACGCCGCTGTGCGGGCGCGAGAGGAAGGCGAGCAGGCCGCCGATGATGCCGAAGATGGCGCCGGACGCGCCCACGCTGCTGACCGGCGCATGCCGCAGCACGCTCCACAACACGCTCGACAGGCTGCCGCTGACGCCGGCCAGCAGGTACAGGCCGGCAAAGCGCGTGCTGCCGAAGATGCGCTCGGCGAGCGTGCCGACCTGCCACAGCGCCAGCATGTTGAAGCCCGGTGCCAGATGCTCCCGTGCAGGAACATCGAGCTCACCAGGCGCCAGTACTCGCCCTGGCCCAGCGTCAGGCGGCCGATGTTCGCGCCCCAGTCGCGCAGCAGGGAAGCCTGCAGCGATGCGTCGGCCGCGGCCGGATACAGCGCGAACATCCGCCGCATCGGGCCCACCAGCGCGGCCTCGTAATGGCGCCGTGCCAGCCACATCAGGGCGAACAGGCCGACGTTCGCCGCCAGCAGGCCCCAGATCACGGGCGTCGACGGCGTCCAGTAGTCGATGCGGTCGTGGAAAACGGCGTTTTCCTCGTGTTCCTGCCTGAAACGTTCGGTCTGGCGCGCCGGCAGCAGGGCGACGATGCGCTGCGCCGTTGCCGCATCGGCGACGGAAAAGCCCACCGTCACGTCTTCGTCCACGCCCAGCACGTCGAACCAGACGTCCTGGCCATTGTCATAGGCGTTGACGATGTCGGCCATGCGCAGCCGTTCTTCGCAGCGCTGGGGCAGGCGGAAGGAGCGCTGGCGGCTGCCGCGCACGATCACGAAGTCGTCCTGCACCTCGAGCGTGCCCGGACCGCGGAAGCGGAAGGGATTGGTCGGCCAGCGCGAACCGGCCATGTAGAAACGGACGTCGAAGCGTGCACTCACTCCCACCGGCACGTCCCTCAGCCGCGCTGGCGCTGGTGGTTCCAGAGCACGTCGCTGCCGCCGGCAAAGCGGTTCAGCACGCGCGCGAGCACGAACATCAAATCGGACAGGCGGTTCACGTATTGACGCGGCTGCGGATTGATCGTGTCTTCTTTCGACAGGGCGACGATGGCACGTTCGGCGCGGCGGCAGACGGTGCGGCATACGTGGGCGGTAGAAGCCGCGCGCGAGCCGGCCGGCAGGATGAATTCCTTCAGGATCGGCAGGTCGGCATTGTATTTTTCCAGCAGGCCGTCCAGGCGCGCCACGTGCTCGTCCTTGATCATCTGGTAGCCGGGGATGCACAGCTCGCCGCCGAGGTCGAACAGGTCGTGCTGGATGGTGACGAGTTCTTCGCGCAGGTCAGGCGGCATGTCCTCGCACAGCAGCAGGCCGACGAAGGAGTTCAGTTCGTCGACTTCGCCCAGTGCATGGATGCGCGCGCTGTCCTTGCCGGTGCGGCTGCCGTCGCCCAGGCCCGTGCTGCCGTCGTCTCCGGTGCGTGTGGCGATTTTGGAAAGTCGATTACCCATGATTATGTCCAGACCCTGAAAAAGATAGCCCGAGGATACGACAAATCGATGTGATTGTGCTTAGAATCGCAGGATGTCCGCCCCTCTCCAAGCGTCCCCCACCGTGTCCCCCCCGAGCGCCGCCGCCAGGTCGCCGCGGCGCTGGGCGCAAGGCTGCCCGATGGCGTCGTCCTGCATGCCCCCGAAGACACGCGTCCCTACGAATGCGACAGCCTTGCCGCCTATCGCCAGTTGCCGATGGTCGTCACGCTGCCGCGCAGCGAAGACGAGGTGCTGGCAATCCTGGCCGTCTGCCGCGAACTTGGCGTGCCGATCGTCCCGCGCGGCGCCGGCACCGGCCTGTCCGGCGGCGCGCTGCCCATTGCCGACGGCGTGGTGTTGTCCACGGCGCGCCTGAACCGGATTGTGCGCGTCGACCCGCTGGCGCGCACGGCGGTCGTGCAGCCGGGCGTGCGCAACCTCGCCATTTCCGACGCGGCCGCGCAGTACGGCCTGTACTACGCGCCCGACCCGTCCTCGCAGATCGCCTGCACCATCGGCGGCAACGTCGCCGAGAACTCGGGCGGCGTGCACTGCCTCAAATACGGCCTCACCGTGCACAACGTGCTGCGCGTGCGCGTGGCCACCATCGACGGGGAAATCATCGAACTGGGCAGCGAGGCGCTGGACGCGCCGGGGCTCGATCTGCTGGCGGTCTTCATCGGCTCGGAAGGCATGCTCGGCATCGTGCTGGAAGCGACCGTCAAGCTGGTGCCGAAACCGGCGGCGGCCCAGGTCATCATGGCGTCTTTCAATGACGTGGTCACCGGCGGCGACGCGGTGGCGAGCGTGATTGCGGCCGGCATCATCCCCGCGGGCCTCGAGATGATGGACCGTACCTCGTCGCGCATGGTCGAACCGTTCGTCCGCGCCGGCTACGATCTCGACGCGGCGGCGATCCTGCTGTGCGAGGCGGACGGCACGCCCCTGGAGGTGGTGGAGGAAATCGAACGCATGACGGCCGTGCTGCAGGCGGCCGGCGCCAGTGCGATCGCGGTGTCGCAGACGGAAGCGGAGCGCATGCGCTTCTGGTCGGGGAGGAAGAACGCCTTCCCGGCGGCGGGGCGCATCTCGCCGGACTACTACTGCATGGACGGCACGATCCCGCGCAAGAAGCTGGCGCAGGTCCTGTCCGGCATCGAGGCAATGGAGCAGACCTACGGCCTGCGCTGCGCGAACGTGTTTCACGCGGGCGACGGCAACCTGCATCCGCTGATCCTGTTCGATGCCAACCAGCCGGGCGAATTCGCCCGTGCCGAAGCCTTTGGCGCGGCCATCCTGGCGCTGTGCGTGGAAGTGGGCGGCACCATCACGGGCGAGCATGGCGTGGGCATGGAGAAGATCAATTCGATGTGCGTGCAGTTCGGACGGCTTGAGCTGGACATGTTCTTCGCCGTGAAGCGCGCTTTTGATGAGCCGATGCTGCTCAACCCGGACAAGGCGATCCCGACGCCGCACCGCTGCGCCGAATTCGGCAAGCTGCACGTGCACAAGGGGAACGTGCCGTTCCCGGACCTTCCACGCTTTTGAAGTCGACCATGGCAGCAATCGAACAATTCAGGGACCAGGTACGCGCGGCCGCGGCAGGCAAGCGCCCCCTGCGCATCCGCGGTGGCGGCAGCAAGGACTGGTATGGCGGGCTGCTGCAAGGCGCCATCCTCGACACCCGCGTCCACACCGGCATCGTCGACTACGAGCCGACGGAACTCGACATAACGGCGCGCTGCGGCACGCCGCTGGCCGAGATCGAGGCGACCCTCGCCGAACGGAACCAGATGCTGGCCTTCGAGCCGCCGCATTTCGGCGAACATGCCACCTTCGGCGGCGCGGTGGCGGCCGGCTTGTCGGGCCCGCGCCGCGCGAATAGCGGCGCCGTGCGCGACTTCGTACTGGGTGCGCAATTGATGGACGGGAAGGGCGAAGTCCTGAAGTTCGGCGGGCAGGTGATGAAGAACGTGGCGGGTTATGACGTCTCGCGCCTGCTGACCGGTTCGCTCGGCACCCTCGGCCTGTTGCTGGAGGTGTCGGTCAAGGTGCTGCCGCGCGCCTTTGCGGAGACCACGCTGCAATTCCAGATGAGCGAGATCGAGGCTCTGCGCTGCCTGAACGAGTGGGGCGGCCAGCCCCTGCCGATTTCCGCCAGCTGCTGGTGCGAAGGCGTGCTGGCGCTGCGCCTGTCCGGCGCGCGCGCGGCGGTGGACGCAGCCGTCGTTTCGCTCGGCGGCACGGTATTGAATGACGCCGACGCCTTCTGGACGGCGCTGCGCGAGCAGCAGCACGCCTTTTTCAAGGGCGACGCGCCGCTGTGGCGCCTGTCGGTCCCGTCCACGACGAGCGCCATCGTGCTGGGCGGGCCGCAACTGATCGAGTGGGGCGGGGCGCAGCGCTGGCTGCGCGCGGACAGCGCCGCCTTCGATGTCATCCGCCGCGCCGCCGTTGCCGCCGGCGGCCACGCCACCCTGTTCCGTGGTGGCGACAAGTCGGTCGGCGTGTTCCAGCCGCTGGCGCCCGCGGTGGCGCGCATCCACGCGCGGCTGAAGGATGCCTTCGACCCCGCCCACATTTTCAATCCCGGACGAATGCCCTGACATGCAAACCAACCTGGCCGACTTCATCAAGGGCACGCGCGAGGGCGAGGAAGCCGAAGCGATCCTGCGCGCCTGCGTGCACTGCGGCTTCTGCACCGCCACCTGCCCCACTTACCAGCTGCTGGGCGACGAGCTCGATGGCCCGCGCGGACGCATCTACCTGATCAAGGGGGTGCTGGAAGGCGTGGAGCCGACCCGCAAGACCCAGCTCCACCTGGACCGCTGCCTCACCTGCCGCAACTGCGAATCGACCTGCCCGTCGGGCGTGAAGTACGGGCGCCTGGTCGACATCGGCCGCCGGATCGTCGAGCAGAAGGTGCCGCGCACGGCCGCCGACCGCATCAAGCGCACCACCCTCAAGGAACTCCTGCCGCGCAGCGCGTTGTTCAAGACGGGGTTCAGGGCTGGCAGCGCGCTCCGGCCCCTGCTGTCGAAAGGCTTGCAGGACAAGCTGCAGCCGGCGCGCGACCCGGGCCGGTGGCCGACGCGCGCGCACCCGCGCAGGATGCTGGTGCTGGACGGCTGCGTGCAGCCGGCGATGGCGCCGAACATCAACGCGGCCACCGCGCGCGTGCTCGACGCTTTCGGCGTGCAGCTGCTGCGCGCACCGAAGGCCGGCTGCTGCGGCGCGGTGCGCTACCACATGAACGACCAGGACGGCGGGCTGGCCGACATGCGCCGCAATATCGACGCCTGGTGGCCGTACGTCGAGCAGGACGGGCAGGTCGAAGCGATCGTCATGACCGCGTCCGGCTGCGGCGTGACGGTAAAGGAATACGGCCACCTGCTGGCGCATGATCCCGACTATGCGGCCAAGGCGGCGCGCATTGCCTTGCTCACGCGCGACCTGTCGGAGATCCTGCCGGAGTTCGAGGAACAGTTGGCCGAGCGCCTGCGCGGCAAGCTGCGCAAACGCGTCGCCTTCCACCCGCCTTGCACGCTGCAGCACGGCCAGCAAATCCGCGGCAAGGTCGAGGGCCTGCTGCGCGCGGCGGGCGTGGACGTCGTGCTGTGCGCCGACAGCCACCTGTGCTGCGGTTCGGCCGGCACCTATTCGGTGCTGCATCCGGAGATCGCCGACGAATTGCGGATGCGCAAGCTGGCCAACCTGGACGCCACCGGCGCGCAGGCAATCGTCTCGGCCAACATCGGCTGCATCAGCCACCTGCAGGCGGGCACGCAGACCCCGGTGACACACTGGATCGAACTGCTCGACCGGGCGCTCGCCTGAGGGCCTGCCTGCGTCCTGCCCCGGAGGCCGCCCGCCTCCGATCTTCCTGAAGCCATGAACAATCCGGCGCCTACTATCAAAGTGGGCGTCTTGTCAAACTATTCATCTTGGTAACTTTGCGTCCGTGCAATGTTATGCAAGAGTCATTCATATGCATGCCGTGCATACGTTCCAGCCCGGCATCGCATGGGAGAAGCAAAACCACAATAAAAAATCCATACCTCGGAGATGTCGTGAAGCACAACAACAACCTGAACAAGAACACCCTCGCGATAGCGCTGAGCCTGGCTTTCCCGGCTTATGCGGTCGCACAAGTGGCGCCCGCGCCAGAACCGAAGATGGCGCGCGTCGAGGTCACCGGCAGCAGCATCAAACGCACCGAAGCGGAAGCAGCCGGTTCGGTCCAGGTGCTCACGCGCGAGGACATCGAAAAAACCGGCCAGATGACCGCGCTCGGCATCCTGACCTCGACCGCCGCCATCGACACCGACCTGAACTCGGCCACCGCGAGCTCGGGCAGCTTCGCCACCGGCGCCTCGGGCGTGAGCATGCGCGGGCTGACCAAGGTCTCGACCCTGGTCCTGGTCAATGGCCGCCGCATCGCGCCATATGGCCTGGCCGACGGCGCCCAGGAGAACTTCACCAACCTCGACGCCATCGCCAGCGATGCCATCGAGCGCATCGAGATCCTGAAGGACGGCGCGTCGGCCATCTACGGTTCCGACGCCATTGCCGGCGTGGTCAACATCATCCTGCGCAGGGACTTCCAGGGCGCTCGCGTGCGCACCCAGTACCAGGAAGCCCAGCACTTTCACGACCTACGCAGCCGCAACGTGTCGGCCATCGTCGGCTACGGCGACCTCGCCGAGCAGGGTTTCAATACCTACCTCACCGCCGAAGCCTACAAGCGCGACGGCTACTCGCAAGGCGAAATTCGCCCGTTTTACCCGGAATGGCACCGCCAGACACCAGGCCGCTCGACCTGGGACGCGAAGAGTTCGTTCTCGCCAACCGGCAACTACTTCCGCAGCTCCACCAACATCGTCGGAGCCCCAGGCTGCCCGCCGGAAAACATCGACCCGACCGACAAGCTGTGCAAATGGGATGTGCTGCCGTACACGGGCATCACGACCGATAACAAGCGCCATGCCATCGCCAGCATGACCCACTTCCGGATCGGCAGTGTCGCCGATGCCACCTTCGAGATCACCACGGCCGGTACGGAGACCGATTACATCGTGGCGCCGTTCAGCGTCAGCAACCAGACTGCCACCAGCGCGACGAGCATCTGGTACGACGTGTATGGCGGCAAGATGGTCGGCCCGTTCTCGTACCCGAAACTGCCGGTCGGCCATCCGATGAACCCCTACAACGTGCCGACCGAGTACCGTGCGCGCATGATGGACACCGGCAACGGCTTCAACTTCAACCGCACCGAAGCGGACCAGTCGCGCGTGATGCTGTCGCTGCAGGGCACGATCGGCACCTATGACTGGCGCTCGGCCGTGGGCTGGACGACCTCGAACGCAACCAAGTCCACCCGCGCCGTCAGCGCCAGGGGTTACACGGATGCGATCCTCAACCGCACCTACAAGTTCGGGCAGCAGAACGACCCGGCACTGCTCGAGGCGATGTTCCCGGTGCGTACCACCGAGGGCGAGTCCGACGTCAAGTTCTTCGATGCCACCGTCGAGGGCACGCTGCTGCAGCTACCCGCCGGCCCGCTGAAATTCGCGCTCGGCACCGACGTGCGCAGCAACGGCTACTGGATGAAGAGCTCGGAAAATGTGCTGCGTGGCGAGCTGGTGGGCGTGTTCGGCCTGCAGGTCGACGACCGCGTCAGCCAGTACGCGCTGTTCGCCGAAACCGCCGCTCCCTTGAGTCGCCGCATCGAGCTGCAGGCGGCCCTGCGTGCCGACAAGACCGATGGCTTCGAGGCGCACCTGTCGCCGAAGCTGGGCCTGAAATACACGGTGACCGACAGCCTGCTGCTGCGCGCGACGGCATCGGGCGGCTTCCGTGCCCCGAATATCGTTGAGTCCGGCAACGGCCTGGGCCGCAGCTCGGTCGCCGGCAGCGTCGTCGACCCGCGCCGCTGCCCGATCGCCAACCAGCTCAACGCGCTGGTGCAGGGCGCGGCTGGCGCCACCACCGCCGACAAGGCCCAGGCCAACAGCTTCCGCAGCGCGGAATGCCTCGCCAACCTGCCCAGCTTCGTCTCGTCCAACCCGGACCTGAAGCCGGAAACCTCGCGTTCGTTCACGGGCGGTCTCGTGTTCCAGCCGGTGAAGAACTGGTCGACGGCGATCGACTACTACTTCCTCGAGCGCCGCAACGAGATCGGCACCCGCGCGATTACCGACATCCTGAAGAGCGAGGCGGACCTCCCGGCCGGCCAGCTGATCCGTGTCGACAACTCCGCCACCGACAACGAGTTCCTGGCCCTGGTGCGCAAGTATGCGCCGAACAATACCCTCAACTATGGCGGTGTCGGCCAGCTGGGCATGCTCTACAACCCCTACGTCAACAGTGGCCGGACCCGGGTATCGGGGCTCGACTTCGATGCGACGGGCCGCTTCAAGCTCGGCGGCACCGACGTACGCCTGAAACTGGACGGTACCTATGTGCTGAAGTTCCAGCAGTACAGCGTCGCGGCCAATGCCTACGATCCGGACCAGGCAGGCACCTATGATTTCGGGTCGCGCCTGGCGCTGATCGCCCGTGCCTACGTGAAGCAGGGCGAGTTCGACCACGGCCTCACCTGGAACTACAGCAGCGGCTACAGCAACAACAGCCTGGACCAGCCGACTTATTGCGTGACGCAGAAAGTCGCTGCCCAGTACATGGAGGATTGCGAGCGCGTCGGCCACAACACGACCGTGGATTACAGCCTGGCGTACTCGGGGATCCCGCACGTCAGGCTGAGCTTCTACGTGAACAACCTGTTCAACGAGAAGCGTCCGATCGCCTGGCGCGGCGGCTGGAGCGCGACGTCTCCCCAGTTCCGCACCTTCGCGCTGGCAGCCAGCTACACCTTCTGACGGTCGGCAGGTACGGCGCATCGGGGACCAGGCTGCGGCCTGGTCTTTTTACGTGGCCGCAGGCAGCGCATGGTTCGGCGCGCCGGCAGCAGCGCCGGCATGGCCGTGATAGCATCCGTCCCATTCCTGATCCACAAGAGCCAGCAATGAGTTTCGTATTTCGCCTCGTGCGCGAAGAGGGCGGCGACGCGCCCGTCGTCGTCTTCGAGGATTCCACCAGCCCCGGTTTTGTTCCGTTGTGGGAAGAAGTCGGCGTCTATGATTCGCTCTACAACAGCGACGGCAAACCCGCACGCGACGTCTCGCGCAGCATCGCCTATGGCCTGGATCGCATCAGCGAGGAAGCCGCGCTGGCGCGCCTGATCCCTTCCTCGCTGTCCCAGGGCGAAGCGATCCGCTTCCTCGAGGACGTCAACCGTGCCTGCGTCATCCACGGCACGGCGCGCATCGAAACGCGCTGAGGCGCGGCATCCCCAAGTGACGCTGCGGCGTTCGACCAGAAGCGATACCCATGCCACGTCCCACCATCACCATCGAAGGCGAGTCGCCGACCCGCGCGCGCATCGAAGCGCTGCTGCGCGAAGGCGCCGTCCTCGTATTCGACAATTGCGATTTGAGCGGCGCCGATTTCTCGCGCCTGGACCTGCAGGACAGCAGCTTTCGCAACTGCGTCCTGCAAGAGACGGTGTTCTTTGCCGCCCGTCTGGCACGTACCGTGTGGCAGCGCTGCCGTGCGGGCCAGGCCGATTTCGAGGCCAGCGACCTGGTCGACGCGCGCTTTGCCGCCTCGGACCTGAACAATACGAACTGGCGCCGCGCCAGGCTGGCCGCGTGCAGCTTTCGCAGCTGCAAGCTGACCGGTGCCTCTTTTGAAGAGGTGAGTTACCTCGGCCTGTCCTTCGACGATTGCCTGCTGGTGGGCGCCGACCTGCGCCGCATGTCCTTTCGCAAGCTGACGCTCGTCGGGCTGGACTTCGCCGACGCCGACCTGTCGGGCTGCGACTTTCGCGAGGCCGTGTTCGAAGGCGGCAGCCTGCGCGAGGCCCACATCAAGGACACCCGCTTCGACGGCGCCGACCTGCGCGAAGCGGACCTCGGCGGCCTGAAACTCGTGAACGCGAAACAGTTTGCCGGCGCCACCATCTCGCCGCGCCAGGCGGCGGAGCTGGTGCGGGCGCTGGGATTGAACGTTGGCTGAGCGGCTGCAGAAGGGCGCTTGACGGCCAGCAACGGGCATTGCAGCGTCTGTAAGCAAATGCCACGATTGTAAGGAATTGTTAAAACGGTCAACAGCGTCTGTCCGGGCCCCGTTCTTGGTGCAGTGACATGCATTTCGTGCACTACACACGAGAACACATCCAGCAATTACGCTGAGTAACTACACCGAGGAGCTGCACATGAAGAAACTGACCGCCACCCTGATCGCCGGCCTGTTCGCCACCGCTGCATACGCCCAATCCCCGGCCAAGCCGGTTGCGAAAGCCGATACCAAGGCAATGGACTCGAAGACCGCTGTCGTGGTGGACAACAAGGACGTGAAGGCTACCGTGAATGGCGAAGCCAAAGTTGCCGCGAACGACCAGAGCAAGGACGCCGGCGCTGCGGCTGCAGTGAAGTCGGACGACAAAAAGTCCAAGGCAACGGCCAGGCATGACACGAAACACAGCAAGAAATCCAAGTCGCATACCGCCACCGAGTCGGCGACCGGCACCAGCGGTGCCAGCGGCATGACCGGCAGCAGCGCCACCCCGCCTGCCAGCGCCAACACCGATGTCGGCAACACCACCGTGACCACGAGCACGGAAGCAACTGGCGCCACCGGCAGCACCGGCGCAACGGGCGCCACCGCGGGCGCTGCCGCTACCGGCGCGACCAGCACCGATACCCCTGCCACCCCAGCCGTGCCGCCGACCGTCACCCCGACCGTCAGCCCGTCCGCAACCAAGTAAGCCTTGTCGTAGCAGACCCCAAGCCCGCGTCATCGCGGGCTTTTTTTTGACCATCTATTCCTGGCTGCCGCTGGCGCAACAAGGACGCTACGCAGTGATGGCGGTCGACAAGCCCTACCAGTCGGACGCACCGCAGCAGGGGGAGCCTGGCAGCGCGCTGGGCTGCGCCGGCGCCTTCAACGAACACTTTTCGTACGACCTTTGGCTTGCCACCTTGAAGACGGCGCTGCGTCACGCCCTGGCGCGGCCTGAGGTGGACCGTACGCGCGTACTGGTAGTCGGCATCTCGGAAGGCGGGGTCATGGCGGCGGGGCTGGCACGGGCGCTTCCAGAGGTGACCGATGTCGTGCTGCTCGGCGCAAACGGACCGACGCAGCTGTACGACCAGGCCGTCAAGATCTACCGCTCGGCCGACAGCGACGAGGTCAAGCTGCTGCGCCTGCAGGAGCTCGATGCCATCGTGAATGCCATCCAGGCCGATCCGGCCAGCACCAGCAAGTTCGCCTGGGGCCACACCTACCTGCGCTGGAGCAGCTTCTTCGCCCATGCGCCGGCCGACGACCTGGCGCACGCAAAGGCGCGTGTCTACATCGCCAGCGGCATGCAGGACACCCGCGTGCCTGTCCTGTCGACGGAGGTGATGTACGCGCAGCTGGGTGCGCAGGGCAGGGACGTGAGTTTCCGGCGCGTGCCGGCTGCGGCCCACAACCTGGCGCCGGAAGGCAGGCCGCTGCCGGAGGCGCAGAAGGAATACGACGCCTTCATGGCCTGGTTCGACAAGCGTTGACAGCTACGTCCTAGAACGCTTCCCAGCCGGCCTCGATGCTCGCCGTCTGGCGGATCGATGCCACCGGACGCCGGGCAAGGCGTGGCGCGGGCGCTGCCTTTGCTGCCGGCACCGGCAGCGCTGCGCGCGTCTGTTCCGCGGCGGCGACCTTGAACACGGCCACGACACGGGCCAGCCGGGCCGCCTGGTCCTGCATCGCTTCGGCGGCCGCTGCCGCTTCCTCGACGAGCGACGCGTTCTGTTGCGTGACCTGGTCCATCTGGATAACGGCCATATTGATTTGCTCGATGCCGGCCGTCTGCTCCTGGCTGGCCGCGGTGATCTCGCCCATGATGTCCGTGACGCTGCGCACGCTCGCCACCACCTCATCCATCGTGGCGCCCGCATGGTCGACCAGCTTTGCCCCGATATCGACCTTCGACACCGAATCGTCGATCAGGAGCTTGATTTCCTTGGCCGCCGCCGCCGAACGCTGTGCAAGCGTGCGCACTTCGGAAGCGACGACGGCGAAGCCGCGGCCCTGTTCACCGGCACGTGCCGCCTCCACTGCCGCATTCAGGGCAAGGATATTGGTCTGGAACGCGATACTGTCGATCACGCCAATGATATCGACGATCTTCCTCGACGACGCGTTGATCGAGGCCATGGTATCGACCACCTGCGATACCACCGCGCCTCCGCGCTCGGCCACTGCCGAGGCCGACGAAGCCAGCTGGTTGGCCTGGCGTGCGTTGTCGGCGTTCTGCTTGACCGTCGAGGTCAGTTCTTCCATCGACGATGCCGTTTCTTCGAGCGAGCTGGCCTGCTCCTCGGTGCGCGAGGACAGGTCCAGGTTACCGGCGGCGATCTGGCTCGATGCCGATGCGATCGTGTCCGTGCCGCTGCGTACCTGGCCGACGATGCCCGCCAGGCTGTCGCGCATGGCCTTCATGGCGAACAGCATGCTGTTGCTGTCGCCCTGGCGCAGCTCGACGGAAACGGTGAGGTCGCCCCCGGCGATCGCGCTGGCGATGGCGCCGGCATAGGCGGGTTCTCCGCCGAGCTGGCGCGTCAGGCCGCGGGTGATGAGCATGCCCAGGGCGATGCCGGCTGCGGCGCTGCCGAGCACCAGCGTCAGCATCATCGTTCGGCTTGAACGGTAGAGGGCGGCGATGTCCACAGCGGCGGCGGCGGCATTCTGCGCTTTCAGGTTCGCCAGGTCGGTCATGCGGTTGTCGACCGCGTTGGCAACAGGCACGACGGTAGTGAACAGATAGTCGACCGAGGCGCGCTTTTCCTGCAATGCCTCGCCCGCTGCGCGCTTTGTCGTTTCCGCGATCATGGCTTCGTATTCACGCACACCGGCGCCAACCTCGGCGAGCATCTGCTTGCCCTTGTCCGTGTAGAACAGCGGGCCAGCCTTGTCGAGGTTCGCCTTCAGTTGGGCGCGGGCCTTGTCGAGGCCGGCCGCCGCGCTCTGGCGCTCTTGCTCGGTCGAGGCCAGCAAAAGGCTGCGCACGCCGCGGCCCACATAGATCAGGTTGATGTTGGCTTCCTTGACATACGAAACGCCTAGCAGCTCCTGTTCATAGAGCTTGCTCGCGCTGTCATTGATGCGCGACATATTAAAAATGCCGATTGCAGCGACGACCGCACTGAGCACCGACAGGATCAGGAAGCCGGCGATGAGGCGGGTACCCACCTTCATATGGTTAAACATGGGATTGTTCCAGGGACAGGTTAAATAGAGGGATCAGGCGGCCAGGCGTTCGACCAGGCCGAGTTCTTCGGAGGACAGCAGACGTTCGATATCGAGCAGGATCAGCATGCGTCCCTCGACGGTACCGATCCCGCGCAGGAAGTCGGTATCGAGTCCGGTGCCCATACGCGGTGCCGGGCGGATCTCGTCAGCACCGAGGCTGATGACGTCCGAGACGCTGTCGACCACCATGCCGATCACGCTGCCGGCAATGTTCAGGACGATGACGACGCCGCCAGCGGCCTGCTCGGGCATGGGGAGTCCGAAGCGCAGGCGCAGGTCAACGATCGGAACCATGATGCCGCGCAGGTTGATCACGCCCTTGATATGGGGCGGGGTGCCGGCGATGCGGGTCGCCGTACCGCATTCCCGGATTTCCTGCACTTTCAGGATGTCGACGCCGTATTCTTCCTGGCCGAGCCGGAAGGCAAGGGCTTCGATCGTAGCTTGTTTGATTGTCATGGCCGATGGTTTCAAAATTGGAGCAGGCAGCGCCTGTTCGCACGCATGCACGATATCAGTGCATGTGATTGATTCCAATAGGAAACAAAAGCCCGAAATCGCTAGCGAAACGTCATCAACAAGGCGTTTGTACAATACAAGCAGGGAGCCGGTCCTTATTGCCGTGTCGAAACACTTTGTTGTCCAATACAAGCGACGGACAGGCTAAACGCGACAAAATTGCTGAGCGTTTCTTTGGCGCAACGAAAAAGTGCGGGCCTGTCAAGCTTTCGCCGTCCGGTGCTGGGCAGTGACGGCACCGGCACCGTGCTCGACGCGCCAGAAATGCAGGGCAGGTTCGATGGCGTCGAGAGACTGGAAGACGTACACACCCGGCAAACGCGGAAGGCCGGCAGGCGCACCGGCGCCGCCGGCCCATAGCATGCACCGCGCGGGCAGGGCTGCGCGCAGCGCCGCGATGGAGCGCGCAACGTTCCTTCTTGGGAAAGAAGCGCTGAATGACAGGGCCACGATGTCGGCTGCAGCTTCGGTCGCTGCAGCCGCCACTTCGCCCGATGGGAGGTCGCTGCCGAGCTGGATGCACTCCACCTCGAACGTCGCCAGGACCGCCTCCACCATCATGTTCCCCAGCACGTGCTGTTCGCCCGTCAGCGTGGCCAGCAAGGCTTTCGGCCCGCGGTCCCCGGCTGTCCGCACGGCCGCCTGCTTGGCATGCAATATCGATTTGGCGATCTGCGTGTACAAGTGTTCGCAACGTACCGGCAGCGCGCCGCTTGCCCAGGCCGCGCCCACGGCCGTCGTCAGGGGCGCGAGGAACTCCAGGATAAAACGGCGCAAGCCGAGATCGAGCAGACGGTACTGGAGATGGCCGTGCAGTTCGGCGACGCGGTATTCGCGTAGCAGGTCCATGATCTGCTGGTACTGCGCATCTGAGGCGCCGGCATTCGCAAGGCTTGCCAGGGAGGGGGCAAGGACCGTTTCTCCACCCGCGAATATCTTGCCAGGGCGGACGCCTTGGGCCATCAGGCGCCGCGCGGCGAGGAGACGCTCGACCTGGCCAGGCGGGTAGACCCGGTCGCCGTTGCGGTCACGCAGCGGTTGTGGAAAGCCGTAACGCCTTTCCCACATCCGCAGTGTTGCCGGCCGTATTCCAGTCTGGCGTTCTACCTCGGTAATGGTCAATAACTCTGTAACGGATGGCGAATCGCTTCTGGAGGTCACGCTGGGCACGCTTTGACTATCGGACAAGGTCCCCAGACTAATGGAAAGGGAGCAGGCGCAGCGCACGAGCGTGCGCCGCGCGGACAAGCTGTCCAGCCGCGTGGCTTGCCCGGGGCGGAATCAGGCGCCGAGTTCCCGCTCGATATCGGCTGCGATCTGTTCCGGTTTCGTCGTCGGCGCGTAGCGCTTGAGGACGCGGCCATCGCGGCCGACGAGGAATTTGGTGAAGTTCCACTTGATGGCCTGGGTGCCGAGCAGGCCCGGCGCTTCGCGCTTCAAGTACTGGAACAGGGGATGGGCCCCGTCGCCGTTGACGTCGACCTTGGCGAACAGCGGGAAGCTGACGCCGTAGTTCTTTTCGCAGAACGCCCCGATCTGCGCCGCGTCGCCGGGCTCCTGCTGGCCGAACTGGTTGCAGGGGAAGCCCAGCACCTCCACCCCGCGTGCGCGGAACTGCTGGTAGACCTGCTCGAGACCCTTGTACTGCGGCGTGAAGCCGCAGGCGCTGGCGGTGTTGACGATGAGGAGCAGCTTGCCGCGGTAGCGCGACAGGTCGGCCGCGCTACCGTCGAGCAGCGTGGCCTCGAAATCGAAGACGTTGGATGGGTTCATTCCTGGATGATACCAAGAGTCCCGCTATCATCCGAAAACGATGCGCGGACGATACCGGAAGTCCCGGTATCTCCAGAGAGGCGCGTGCGCCTACACCAAACCGAGGTGCTCGGTTCCGGCCGAGAAATCGCGGTTCTTCATGTGCTTGCTGTTGAGCTTGATGGTGAGGCGCAGGTCGTTCACCGAGTCGGCATTGCGCAGCGCGTCTTCATAGCTGATCTTGTCGGCCTCGTGCAGGTCGAACAGGGCCTGGTCGAAGGTCTGCATGCCCAGCTCGCGCGACTTCTTCATGATTTCCTTGAGCTCGTGGACGTCGCCCTTGAAGATCAAATCCGAAATCAAGGGCGTGTTGAGCATGATCTCCATCGCCACCACGCGGCCCTTGTCCTCCTTGCGCGGGATGAGGCGCTGCGAAATCAGGCCGCGCATGTTCAGCGACAGGTCCATCAGGAGCTGCTGGCGGCGCTCTTCGGGGAAGAAGTTGATGATGCGGTCGAGCGCCTGGTTGGCGCTGTTGGCGTGCAGCGTGGCCAGGCACAGGTGGCCGGTTTCGGCAAAGGCGATCGCGTGTTCCATCGTTTCGCGGTCGCGGATCTCGCCGATCTGGATCACGTCCGGCGCCTGGCGCAGGGAGTTCTTCAGCGCCGCCTCGAACGAGTCGGTGTCCACGCCCACTTCGCGCTGGGTGATCACGCAGTTCCTGTGCGGGTGGACGAATTCGACCGGATCCTCGATGGTGATGATGTGGCCGTAGCTGTTCTCGTTGCGGTAGCCGACCATGGCCGCCAGCGTCGTCGACTTGCCCGAGCCGGTGGCGCCGACCATGATCACGAGGCCGCGCTTGGTCATGATCACGTCCTTCAGGACGGGCGGCAATTCCAGGTCCTCGAGCTTCGGGATCTGGGTGGTGATCGTACGCAGCACCATGCCGACGTTGCTCATCTGGACAAAGGCGGACACGCGGAAGCGTCCCAGGTCGCCCGGGCTGATCGCGAAGTTCGCTTCGCGCGTGAGCTCGAAGCCGGCGGTCTGCTTGTCGTTCATGATCGAACGCGCCAGGTCGGACGTGTGGGCGGCCGTCAGCGGCTGGTTCGACACCGGCGTCATCTTGCCGTCGATCTTGATCGCGGGCGGGAAGCCGGCCGTGATGAACAGGTCGGAGCCGCCCTTGCTTACCATCAGGCGCAGCAGGTCGAACATGAATTTTGAGGCCTGGTCGCGTTCCATCGCGGTCCTTTAGGTATTGAAACGTGTTGATTGTCGCGTTCACAAAGCCGCGGGCGGCGACGCCGCCAGAGGCTTGTCGAGACCCGCTTAACCCGGGAAGTTTTCCGGGATTTTAGCCGCTGCGCGGGCAGCCGAGCTCGAAATGATGTTACGGCGTACCAGGTCGGTCAGGTTCTGGTCCAGCGTCTGCATGCCCGTATTGCTGCCGGTCTGGATTGCCGAGTACATCTGCGCGATCTTCGCTTCGCGGATCAGGTTGCGGATTGCCGGCGTGCCGATCATGATCTCGTGCGCGGCCACGCGGCCCGAGCCGTCCTTGGTTTTCAGCAGGGTCTGCGAAATGACGGCCTGCAGCGACTCCGACAGCATCGCACGGACCATCTCTTTTTCCTCGGCCGGGAAGACGTCGACGATACGGTCGATGGTCTTGGCCGCCGACGAGGTGTGCAGGGTGCCGAAGACGAGGTGGCCGGTTTCCGCCGCCGACAAGGCGAGACGGATGGTCTCGAGGTCGCGCAATTCGCCGACCAGGATGGCGTCGGGGTCTTCGCGCAGCGCCGAGCGCAGGGAATTCGAGAACGACAACGTGTGCGGGCCGACTTCGCGCTGGTTGATCAGGCACTTCTTCGACTCGTGCACGAATTCGATCGGGTCCTCGATGGTGAGGATGTGGCCGTATTCGTTTTCGTTGAGGTGGTTGACCATCGCCGCCAGCGTCGTCGACTTGCCCGAGCCGGTAGGGCCCGTGACCAGCACCAGGCCGCGCGGCTTGAGGGCCAGGTCGCCGAAGATCTTCGGGGCGTTCAGTTCTTCCAGCGTCAGGATCTTCGACGGAATGGTACGCAGCACAGCGGCAGCGCCACGCTCCTGGTTGAAGGCGTTGACGCGGAAACGCGCCAGGCCCGGAATCGAGAACGAGAAGTCGACCTCCATGACTTCCTCGTACTGCTTGCGCTGGCCGTCGTTCATGATGTCGTACACCATGGCATGCACGTCCTTGTGCTCGAGCGGCGGCAGGTTGATGCGGCGTACGTCGCCATGCACGCGGATCATCGGCGGCAGGCCGGCCGAGAGGTGCAAGTCGGAAGCCTTGTTCTTCACCGAGAAGGCGAGTAATTCTGAGATGTCCATTTATAATCCTGTGCAGTGAAGGGCGCTCCTGGCCGCTCTTCGGCAGACGCTCTCCAGCATCGTCCCGAATATTGCCCCATAGAAAACGATTATGTCCACAATCGCTGCCAACTTGCAAGCTGTCGAAGCGACAATCGCGGCCGCCACCGAGGCTGCCGGGCGGCCCCGTTCGACCGTCCAGCTGCTGGCCGTGTCGAAGACTTTCCCCACGGAAGCAGTGCTGGAAGCCATCGCGGCGGGCCAGCGCGCCTTCGGCGAAAACTATCTGCAGGAAGGCGTCGAAAAAATCGCCGCCGTGGCGCGCGCGCAACCTGACCTGTCCCTGGAGTGGCATTTCATCGGTCCGATCCAGAGCAACAAGACAAAACCGATCGCCACCCATTTCGACTGGGTGCACACGGTCGAGCGCATCAAGATCGCCCAGCGCCTGTCCGAGCAGCGCCCGCCCGAGCGCGGTCCCCTGAACATCTGCTTGCAGGTAAACATCAGCGGTGAAGTCACCAAGAGCGGCGCCACCGCCGCCGAACTGCCCGAGCTGGCACGCCGGTGGCGGCGCTGCCGAACCTGCGCCTGCGCGGCCTGATGGCCATTCCCGAACCGCAAAGCGACCCGGCGCTGCAGCGCGCCGCCTTCGCCACGCTGCGCCGGCTCGGCGAAAGCCTGCGCGCCGACGGCCTGATGGTCGACACCCTGTCGATGGGCATGTCGGGCGACATGGGGGCCGCCATCCTCGAAGGCGCGACCATCGTGCGCGTCGGCAGTGCCATCTTCGGTGCGCGCGAATACCACTAAGGAATCGACACGACATGAACATCGCTTTCATCGGCGGCGGCAACATGGCCACTGCGCTCATCGCCGGCCTGGTCAAGCAGTTGGGCGGCGCGGCCCGGATCCACGTCGTGGACCCGAACCAGGAAGCGCTGGCGCGTCTCGCGGCCAGTTACGGGGTGACGACGGCGGCAGTCATCGACGGCGCGGTGGCCGGCTGCGAGGTGATCGTGCTGGCCGTGAAACCGCAGCAGATGCGCGAGGTTGCCGCCACGCTGGCACCGCGGCTGGGCGGCGCGCCCTTGCTCTTGTCGATCGCGGCCGGCATCCGCAGCGCCGACCTCGCACGCTGGCTCGGCTACGGCACCATCGTGCGCGCGATGCCCAATACCCCGGCCCTGATCGGCATGGGCATCACCGGCATGGTGGCCACCGCCGCAGTCAGCCCGGCCCAGCGCGCCGCGGCCGACCAGGTCATGGCGGCGGTCGGGCAGACGGTCTGGCTGGACGACGAAGCGCTGATCGACCCGGTGACGGCGGTGTCGGGCAGCGGGCCGGCCTATGTCTTCTATTTTCTGGAAGCGATGGAGGCGGCGGCCGCCGAGATGGGCCTCTCCAGTGCGCAAGGCAAGGCGCTGGCGCTGGCCACCTTCATGGGCGCGGCCCAGTTGGCGGCGCAGTCGGACGAGCCCTTGGACGTGCTGCGCCAGCGCGTGACCTCGAAAGGCGGCACCACGCACGCAGCCATCATCAGCATGGAGGCGTCGGGCGTGAAGGAAGCGATCATGGCCGCGATGAAGGCGGCAGCGGCCCGCGGGCGCGAGCTGGGCGACGAGTTGGGACGCGACGGGTAATGCAACGCATGCCGGTAGTGACGCGGCGCGAGGTTCAGACGGCGCTTGAACTTTACAGCGTGGGCACGGGGCGCCCACCCTACGGTCACCGCCGCAGCCCGTAGGGTGGGCGCCCCGTGCCCACGCGGACTCGTAGGGTGATCGGCTCCACCCGTCCAGGTGCTAATACGCAGCGTAAGCGCCGCTCACGCGTTCAAATCACGCCGGCATAGACGCGACGCGGGTTTCAAATGGTGCTTGAACGCGTGGACGGCTCACGCGGTCCGGGGATCAGGTGCATCAAAATAGCCGTCCACCCTACGTGCCGATCCGCGCCCGGATCATCGGCAGCACCCGCTGCACGGTCGGCAGCGCTCCCTGCACCATCTTCCACGCCGACACCCCCGCCGCCGCCGGGCCAACGCGCGCTTCGGCCGCGCGATCAGCAGACCCAGCGCCACGCCGGCACCGACCAGCACCGACTTGCGGTGCTCGAACAGGAAACCGCCCGCATGCGCGGCACGCTCGGCCGGCAGCTTGAGCACATTCAAGGCATCGGCGATGTCGCCACGCTGCGCGGCGCATTGCGCCACCAGGTGGGCGCGGCGCACGGCCAGCGGTGTCGTCTCGCTATTCATGGGCCGCTCCCGTTCCCTTGATGAAGGCAAGGTCCTTGCCCAGTTCCGCGCGGGTGGCGGCCAGCATCGGTCCACGCGCGGCGAAGCCGGCACGTACCTTGAGCAGGATGAGGAGGGCGGCGAGGGCGAACAGACCCGCCATGCCGCCAGTTGCCAGCAAACGGTGCGTGTCCCAGAACAGGACGATGACGAACAGCGCCATGAGCAGCAGGGCGCCGGCGCCGAGGAAGGCGGCCAGCAGCGTCCAGGCCAGGTAGCCCAGCATCCGCCCCGCTTCTTCCTGCACCTCGACGGCCGCCAGCTCGAGGCGCGTGCGCGCCATGGCGACCAGCGTCGTGCCGATCCGGCCGACCGTCTCGCGCATCAGCATGAACTGCAATGCATCAACGCTGGCGGTTGATCAGCATGCCCAGCACGACGCCGACTGCCGCGCCGATGCCGACCGCTTTCCACGGATTTTCCTTGACGTAGACGTCCGTCGCCTTGGCCGCGGCCTTGGACTTTTCGACGACTTCCAGGTTCGCCAGGCCTTCCTTGGCGCTGGCGATGGCACCTTCGAACTTGGCCTTGGCCGCGTCGAACTGTTCGCCGGTCAGCGAGCCGCCGTGGCGCAGCCAGGCTTCGGCGTCCTGGATCACGGTTTTCAGGTCGGCCAGCAGCTGGTCGCGGGCGCCGGTCTGGGTCGGGATTTTTTCCATCATGGTGGACCTCTTTGTGGTGGGAGTTCAAGCGCTGCCTCGTGGGCAGCGACGCTTTGCTATTCGGACAATATTATCCTAATGCATAGTCTAACGCGACACCAAGAAATAGTGCCGCACCCAACCAATTGTTGTGGCGGAAGGCGGCGAAGCAGCGCATCCGGTCGCGGTCGCGGATCAGGGTGTAGTGGTAGAGCGCCATGCCGGCTGCCACGATTACGCCGGCGACGAACCACCAGCGCAGGCCCAGTATCCAGCCGCACAGGAGGTCGATCGCCAGCGCGATGCCGTAGCACAGCATGACGGCGGCGACGTCGAAACGCCCAAAGGTAATCGCCGAGGTGCGGATGCCGATCTTCAGGTCGTCGTCGCGGTCGACCATCGCGTATTCCGTGTCGTAGGCCACGGCCCAGAACACGTTCGCCACCAGCAGCCACCAGGCCACGGCGGGAACCTGCCCCTGCACGGCGGCAAAGGCCATCGGGATGCCGAAGCCGAAGGCGATGCCGAGGTAGGCCTGGGGGATGGCGAAGAAGCGCTTGAAGTAGGGATAGCTGCCGGCGACGATCACCGCCACCACCGACAGCTGCCTGGTCAGCGTATTAAGTGGCAGGATCAGCAGGAAGGAAACGATGGCGAGCACGACGGCGACCATCACCGCCTCCCAGCCGCGGATGCGCCCGCTGGTGAGCGGCCGGTCGACCGTGCGCTTGACGTGCTTGTCGAAATCGCGGTCGGCGTAGTCGTTGATGGCGCAGCCCGCCGAGCGCATCAGGGCGGTGCCGAGCACGAAGATCACCAGGATCATCGGATCGGGCTTGCCGTTCGACGCCATCCACAGCGCCCACAGGGTGGGCCAGAGCAGGAGGAGGATGCCGATCGGCTTGTCAGCACGGACCAGCCGGAAATAGAGCGCCAGCTTGTTCATTGTTTCGCTTTCTTGTCGCGCAAGAATATTGTGTACAAGACAGCGATTTTACTGCGTTTGGGGAAACGACCGGATGACATGCGATGCCGGTGCGGAAATAGGGAGGCATGCAGAGCGGCGGGTTCGTAGGGTGGGCACGGAGTGCCCACGCCGTATGGAACAGCCGCATGTCGAAACGCGACCGCGAATGCGAAGCGAAGGCGCAGCGGTCGCGTACGTCGCACAGTCTCGACACGCCACCGCGCTATACCGCGTGGGCACGGAGTGCCCACCCTACGCACTCCGATACCATCCGGATAATTCCCGGCGGTAGCGACGCCGGTCAGGCCGCCTTTTCCAGGGCCAGCATATCCACCCCTGGCAAATCGCACTGCGCCACCGCATTGCATACGGCTTCGATCGCTGCGCGCCGGGTAAAACTCTTGCGCCAGACGATGACGACGCGGCGCGAAGGCGCCGGCGCCGCGAATGGCACGAAGGAAAGCATGCCGTTCGGGTCGTCCATGTCGCGTACCGAGGCGCGCGGCAGGACGGTCAGGCCGATGCCGCTGGCGACCATGTGGCGGATCGTCTCCAGCGACGATCCCTCGAAGGTGCGCTGCATGCCGTTGCCCGGCGAGGAAAAGCGCGCCATTTCCGGGCAAACCTCCAGGACCTGGTCCCGGAAGCAGTGACCACTGCCCAGCAGCAACATGGTTTCCGCCTTCAGGTCGTCGGCCGGGATGTCGCGGCGTCGCGCCCAGGGGTGGGTACGCGGCGTGGCCACCACGAAGGGCTCGTCGTAGAGCGTCTGCATCAGCATGCCGTGGTCGGGAAGGGGAAGGGCCATGATGGCCGCGTCGAGCTCGCCCTGGCGCAGCAGTTCCAGCAACTTGACCGTGAAGTTTTCCTGCAGGACGAGCGGCATCTGCGGCACGTTGTCGATCAGGTTCTTTACCAAAGGCGGCAGCAGATAGGGGCCGATGGTGTAGATCACGCCCAGGCGCAGGGGACCGGCCAGCGGGTCCTTGTTCTGCTTGGCCAGTTCCTTGATGGCGGCCGTCTGCTCGAGCACGCGCTCGGCCTGGGCCACGATCTGGGCGCCGACCGGCGTCACCGACACCTCCGACCCGCCGCGCTCGAACAGCGTCACGCCGAGCTCGTCCTCGAGCTTCTTGATGGCAACTGACAGGGTGGGTTGCGCCACGAAACAGGATTCGGCGGCATGGCCGAAATGTTTGGCGCGCGCGACGGCAACGATGTACTTCAGCTCGGTCAGTGTCATGGCATGTGGCCGATCATTGCCGCAAGGAAGCTGCAGCGCGCCGGCGTGGTCGTTTTGGAAAGTGTATTTTAACGAGAAACTTCACGGGGAATCTTAGTCGATATAATTGCCGGGCGGGCGAATATTGCCCGACGTTGTACACGCAGTACAGAAAGACGTTCAGAAAGGTAAGCATGTCTACCCCCTTCGGTCCGGCCGATGCCCAGGCCTATATCCATAAACTGCTCACCGTCATGCACCAGCAGGGCGGCTCCGACCTCTTCATCTCTGCCGACTTTCCGCCCAGCATGAAGCACCAGGGCGCGATGAAACCGATGAGCCAGCAGCGCCTGACGGGCGAAGTCACGCGTGCGCTTGCGCTGTCGCTGATGAACGAACGCCAGCGCGCCGAGTTCGAAGCCGAAATGGAGTGCAATTTCGCGATCTCGCTGCCGAACGTCTGCCGTTTTCGCGTGAATGTATTCGTGCAGCAGCAGAGCGTCGGCATGGTGGTGCGCACGATCGCCTCGGAAATTCCGAACTTCGAGAAGCTCGAGCTGCCCGAGGTATTGAAGGACGTCGTCATGACCAAGCGCGGCCTGGTGCTGGTCGTCGGCGGCACGGGGTCCGGCAAGTCGACCACGCTGGCGGCGATGATCGACTACCGCAACAGCAACTCGGCCGGCCACATCATCACGGTGGAAGACCCTGTCGAGTACGTGCACAAGAACAAGAACTGCCTGGTGACGCACCGCGAAGTCGGCGTCGACACCCATTCCTGGCACAACGCGCTGAAGAACACGCTGCGCCAGGCGCCGGACGTGATCCTGATCGGCGAGATCCGCGACACCGAGACGATGGAGCACGCGATTGCCTTTGCCGAAACCGGCCACCTGTGCCTCGGCACGCTGCACGCGAACAATGCCAACCAGACAATGGACCGCATCATCAACTTCTTCCCGGAAGAGCGGCGCAACCAGTTGCTGATGGACCTGTCGGCGAACCTGCGCGCGATCGTCTCGCAGCGCCTGGTGCGCACCGCGGACGGCCTTGGCCGCAAGGCTGCCATCGAAATCCTGCTCAACACCCCGACCATCAGCGAGATGATCCTGAAGGGGAATTTCCATAGCATCAAGGAAATCATGCAGAAGTCGCGCGAACTGGGCATGTGCACCTTCGACCAGGCGCTGTACGAGCTCTACAACAAGGGCGACATCACGTATGACGAGGCGATCCGCAACGCCGACTCGGCCAACGGCCTGCGCCTGCAGATCAAGCTCTCCGGCGACCGCCGCGAGGCCGATACGGGCACGAGTGCAAAAGGCCCGGGCCTGTCGATGATGCTCGAAGAAGAACCACAAGACCCTGCCAATCCGACCTGACCGGTCCCAAGCCGAACCTTATGCCCCATTTCGAGAACAAGATCTGCTCGCGCGCCGAGCTCGAGGCGCGCGTTGCCGCACTGCCGAAACCCGTCGTCCTGACCAACGGCGTCTTCGACATCCTGCACCGCGGCCACGTCACTTACCTGGCGCAGGCGCGCGAACTGGGTGCCTCGCTGGTCGTCGCCGCCAATACCGACGCCTCCGTAAAACGCCTGGGCAAGGGCGACGACCGGCCCCTGAACACCCTGCACGATCGCATGGCGGTGCTGGCCGCGCTGGAATCGGTGAGCCTCGTGGTCGAATTCGACGAGGACACGGCCCTGGAAACCGTGCTCGAAGCGCGTCCGGAGATCTATGCCAAGGGCGGCGATTACGACATGACGGCCATTCCCGAAGGGCAGGCGGTGCTGGCCTATGGCGGGCGGGCGGTAGCGATCGATTTCGAGCACGACCGCTCGACGACGAAGCTGGTGGCGCGCATTCGCGGCTGACGGGGCCGCTTGATGCGACACCGCCTGTTCCTGTTCGACCTCGACGACACGCTGCTCGACTTCAAGGCGTCGGAGCGGCTGTCGTTCGAACGGACGATGGCTGGACTTGGCCTGGATGCCGTTCCGGCGGAATTGTTCGCGCGCTACCAGGCCATCAACATCGCGCTGTGGAAGGCCTTCGAGGCGGGCACGGTCTCCAAGGATTTCCTGAAGGTGGAACGCTTTCGCCGTACCTTCACCGACAGCAGGCTCGATCTCGACCCCGAGGCCGCGAGCGCGCTATACCTCGATGCGCTGGCGAACACGGTGGTCCTGATCGAGGGCGCGGCCGAACTGTGCGCGAGCCTGGCGGCCATCGGCGAAGTGGGCATCATCACCAACGGCATCGAGCACATCCAGCACCAGCGGGTGGCCGCGTCCAGCCTGCACGCGCACGTGTCCTTCGTCGCCACTTCGGAGGCCTGCGGCCATGCCAAGCCGGACAGCCGTTTCTTCGACTACACAGTGGGCATGGCGCGCCACTTTTCGCCGCCTGAAACGGTGATCGTCGGCGACCGCCTGGACGCCGACATCCTCGGCGCCAACCGCTTCGGGATCGCCAGCTGCTGGTTCAATCCGGGCGGCCAGCTTAACGACACGCAGGCCGTGCCAAGCTGCGTCGTGGCGCATCTGGACGAGGTCGTGCCGGCGCTACGCAGCCTCGCCTGAACCACCCATGAGAAGAGCGCCCATGCAACGAATCTTCCATTTCCTGCTGCTGCTCGGCGTTCTTTATGCCCTGGCCTGCGTGGCCCTGTTCGCGTTCCAGCGTTCCCTGATTTACTTCCCGCCGCAGGGCGCGGCGGTGCCGGCGCCGAAGACGTCCACGCTGGAGGTGACCGGCGCGCGGGTCAGGGTGTCGGAGCGGCCGCTGCAGGGAACCAGGGCCCTCATTTATTTTGGCGGCAACGCCGAAGATGTGACGATGAGCCTGCCTCAGCTGGACAGCGTCTTTCCCGACCGCGCCCTTTACCTGATGCATTACCGCGGCTATGCGGGCAGCACCGGCAAGCCGACCGAGAAAGCGCTGGTGGCGGACGCGCTGGCGCTGTTCGACCGCGTCCATGCCCAGCATGGCGATGTCGTCGTGATCGGCCGCAGCCTGGGCAGCGGCATTGCCGTACAGGTCGCGGCGGCGCGGCCCTTGTCCAGGCTGGTGCTGGTCACGCCCTACGACAGCCTGCAGGGGCTCGCCGCGGACCGGTTTTCCTGGTTTCCGGTGCGCTCGCTGCTGCAGGATAAATACGAATCCTGGCGCCATGCGCCGCGCGTGACCGCGCCTACCCTGCTGCTGGCGGCCGACCACGACGAGATCATTCCCGCCGCCAGCACGCGGCGTCTGCTGACGCGGTTCGCCCCCGGCGTGGCGAGCATGACGGTCATCGAAGGAAGCGGGCATAACACGATCTCGGATGCCAGCGCGTATGTTGAGTCGTTGAAGTGGGCGAAATAGAGCCCGCGTTCCATTGCACCGACATTTTCCGCCAGCGCAGCTTTTTTTTCGCATTGGTTGAATCCTTTTGCTTGTCGTCCGCCACTTAGGAGCAGAAGCACTTTTTCTGACCTACAAAAGGAGTCGACAATGTTTTTCCAGAAGAACCTCCCCGGTATCGAGCGTGCCATCCGTGTTGCCATTGGCTTCTGCCTGATCTGCTTCGGGCTGCTTTTCGCCCAGCACGGCTGGATGACATGGTCCGCCATCGGTGCCGGCGTGATCGCCGCATGCACCGGCTTCATCGGTTTTTGCCCGATGTGTGCCATGGCCGGACGCACACTGCAGGTCGATCCCCTGTTCACATCTATTAAGGAGGGAGCCATGTTTTGCAGCACGTCGGTCGGGATGCACCTATTGCGGGGAGGAGGCGCGCTGGCGCTGATCGCGCTTGCCATCCATCCAGGTTCGAGCCAGCCTTTGCACGTAGTGCCACTCATCCTGGGAGCCGTGCTGCTGCTGCGCGGTTGTCCCATGTGCTGGCTGATCGGCCTGGTGCAAACGATCGGAAACAAGCGCACATGATCCAGTTCGACCTACCCCTTGTCGAAGCAGCCTGTAGCGGAGACGCCGCGGCGATCGAGAAGCTGTTGGCGCTGTCCCAGCCGGATTTGCGCCGCTTCGCGCGGCGCTCCTGCGCCACCAGCGAAGACGCGGACGACGCGGTACAGGTAGCCTTATGGAACTTGCAGCGCAATATTGGCGCCATTCGGGTCATTGCCGCCCTGGCCGGATGGATGTTCAACATCATCGAGCGCGAGTGCTACCGCTTGCTGCGTATTCGAGGAAAGACCGAGGAGCTCACCGAATCGATGTGCAACTCCCTGGAGCAACCGGTTTCAAACGATGCCCTCCGGCGCGACCTCGCCTGTGCGATGGCGGCCCTGCCGCCGGCGTACCGCGAGGTGCTGATCTTGCGTGATGTCGATGAATTGACGGCGCCGGAAGTCGCCGAGACGCTGCGGATTTCCGTGCCTGCCGTCAAAAGCCGCTTGCACCGCGCCCGCGCCATGATGCGCGAGCGCCTGCTAGCGAGCGGCTATACGGCTGTGCGCCAATGAGGGGACGACCGGTTTTAAAGCAATATCCTCAGCCCAGGAGCGTCTTCCAGTAGTGAGATCTTCCGCATGTCGGCTGCCTGCTGGAACCGGAGTTTATTGCCTGCGATAGTGTCGATGCACGCAGATGAGGATTGTCCCTGCTACCCACAAGTATCCGCCGATGGCAAGTCCGCGAGACAGAGCAAAGCTGTCTCCACTCCCACATCCACCAGCAGGGAGCACCAGGCACAGCAAGGCAAGCACGATCGCTACCCGAGCGATGACTGTATGCAATTTGGTCAGGGACCGACGGGCCCAAGCACCTTCGATGATCAACAGGACGCCGAGATTGGCGAACCAGCGCGGATCAAGGACTAGCCCGCCCATTATCAGGACCTGATACCCCAGGAGGCCTCACCTTGCCCGCAGGTAAAAGCAGGAAGCGACAAGCTTGCGAGATAAGCAGCCAGACCAACGAGCAGCAGGACGGGGGAAGGGGCGCGAAGTAGCGGTGGGATTGCCATCGGACTCGTGCTTTCAGGCCCCGCCCGCATACCCGTTCTGGCGCCACGCCTCATACACCACCACCGCCACCGTATTGGACAGGTTCAGGCTGCGGTTGTCCGGCATCATCGGCAGGCGGATGCGCTGGGCGGGCGGGAAGCTTTCGCGCAGGGCGGGGTCGAGGCCGCGCGATTCGGCACCGAACACGAAGACGTCGCCCGGCCGGAAGGCCGCGTCCGCGAAGGGCGATGAGCCATGGGTCGTGAGCGCGAACATGCGTGCCGGGTCGGGTTGGGCGTCCGCCAGAAAAGCATCCCAGTGCTTGTGCACCTTCATCGTCGCGTAGTCGTGGTAATCGAGGCCCGCGCGCCGCATCTTGGCATCATCGAGCGGAAAACCGAGCGGTTCGATCAGGTGCAGCTGCACGCCGGTATTGGCGCACAGGCGGATGACGTTGCCCGTGTTGGGCGGAATTTCTGGTTCGACCAGGACGACGTGAAACAAGCAATTCTCCTTCGTTGACAAGATGGCGCATCGATGCGGTGACATCGATGCGGTGGCATCAATGCGGCGGCATCAATGCGGCGGCGTGCGCGCGAACACCAGGTTCGACACGCGCGCCGCGCCGGCGGCCTTCAAGGTGGCCGCTACTTCGTTCAGCGTGTGGCCGCTGGTCATGACGTCGTCGACAACGCCGATGTGGCGGCCGGATACCAGGTGCGCCATCCCGGGCGTGACGGCGAACGCGCCCCGGATGTTGCGTGCCCGTTCGCGCGGCGCGACGCCGGACTGCGCCGCCGTCTCGACGACCCGCGTGAGCAGGCGCGGTGCCAGCGCGATGCCGAGCCCGCGTGCCAGCGGCCGGGCGATCTCGAGCGCCTGGTTGTAGCCGCGTTCGACCAGGCGGCCGGGCCCCGGGGGTACCGGGCACAGCACGTCTGGCAGGGGCCAGCCGGGCCGGGCCAGCACAGCCCCGGACAAGCGCTGGCCGAACCAGGGTGCGAGCGGCAGGCGCGCGCCGAACTTCAGCGCCAGCACCAGGCCGTCGAGCGGCGCTTCGTAGTCGCAGGCGGCGAGGGTGGCATCGAAAGCCGGCGGGTCCGCCAGGCAGGCGCCACACTGCCCCCGTCGTCTGCCGTGCCGAGCGGGTTGGCGCAGCACGCGCAGCGCGCCGGGGACGCGGCTCCCCCGCGTGGCATAGCGTGCGGTGCAGGGCGTGCAGACGACCTCGTCGGCGCGCTCGCCGCACAGCGCGCAGGAGCAGGGCAGCAGCGAGGACAACAAGGTTTTCCCCAGGCCAGACCAGGCATTGTGCGGCCAGCGGCCCCTCCACAGACCTGCTTGCCCGGCCATCGGCTCGACTCCCCACAAACATGTACACTCCCGCCATTATCTCATTTCAAAGCTTCAAGACCATGGCTTCTCCCCAGTCTCCCTCCAAAATGAGTGCGCCGATTGACGCGTCGCGCGTGCGTGCGCTGTTCGCGGAACCTGGGCGCGTGGCGCCAGGCGACTTCCTGCGCCGCGAGATTGCCGAACGCATGCACGAGCGCCTGAGCCTGGTGAAAATCGTGCCCCAGCGCGTGCTCGATGCCGGTTGCGGCGCCGGGCCCGACCTGGAACTCCTGCAAAAGCGTTACCCGGCTGCCCATATCGTCGGCCTGGATGCGTCGCCCGCCATGCTGGCGGCGGCGCGGGCGGCCGCACCGCAGGCAGGCTCGGGCATGCGTTCGCTGAACCAGATGCTCAGCCGCTTGATGCCCGCCAAGGCCGGCGTCGACCTGGTTTGCGGCGACTTCGGTGCCCTGCCATTCGGGCCGAACTCGCTCGACCTGGTCTGGTCGAACCTGGCACTGCACTGGCATCCGCAACCCGACCGCGTCTTCTCCGAGTGGCGCCGCACCCTGCGCGTGGACGGCTTGCTGATGTTCTCCAATTTCGGACCCGATACCTTCAAGGAGCTGCGCGCCGCCTTTGCTGAAATGGACGAAACCCCTCACACGCTGCCTTTTGTCGACATGCACGATTTCGGCGACCAGCTGATCGAAGCGGGCTTCTCGACGCCGGTCATGGACGCCGAGCGCATCACCGTCACCTACGGCACGGTGGACGCGCTGCTGGCCGACGTGCGCGCGGTCGGCGGCAATCCGCTGGCGACGCGCCGGCGCGGGCTGGTCGGCCGCGCCGCATGGGGCCGCATGCGCGACGCGCTCGAGGCCGGGCGCGGCGCCGACGGCAAGATTGACCTGAGCTTCGAAGTCATCTACGGCCACGCCTTCCGGCCGGTGCCGAAGAGCACGGCGTCGGGCGAATCGATCGTGCGCTTCCAGCCACGTAAGCCGTAGACCGGCTGGCCCCCGCCCGGTGCCGATCGTCGCCGTGTGGGAACGAGCGCGTGCCGTGGGCATCCTGTTCCCGCACGCACCACAACAGTTGCCCAGAACAAGGATTTTCCTTGAATAAAAATTAGCCATTTGAGTATAATCAATGACTATTTTTTCGCCCTATGAGCCAGAAACGCTGAAAAAGCGGGCAAAACAGGGCGGCATTTAGAAAATTGAAAAGCAGCATCAGCAAGTTTCGCGCCCGCCAGTGTGTTTGCAGTTGCTGGTGGACGTTGCAAGGTTTCGTACTATGCACGTCCACGCCGCGCCGCCGGGACTTGGAACTTGCACTTGGTTTCGGAGCGGCGGCGGTTCGTTCATGGAATTGCTGACCGTTTAAAAATATTCTTATTTTGGGTGGTTGGGGACAACATGACATATGCAAAGCGACTTCACGCCATGGTGCTCGGTCTCGCGGTAGCGACCAGCATCCCGGCGCTGGCAGCCCCGGAGATCACGGGACGGCCGGTAGAACACCAGTTGAACATGCAGCCTCAGGTGACTGCGGTCGGCGCAGACATCTATAACCTGCATAACTGGATGATGCTGGTTTGCCTGGTCATCTTCATCGGCGTCTTCGGCGTCATGTTCTATTCGGTGTTCAAGCACCGCAAATCCCTCGGCCACAAACCGGCCACCTTCCACGAATCGACCGCCGTCGAAATCGCCTGGACCGTCGTTCCTTTCCTGATCGTCATCGGCATGGCCCTGCCTGCCACCAAGACCGTCATCGCACTGAAGGACACCTCCAACGCCGATTTGACCATCAAGGCCACCGGCATGCAGTGGAAATGGGGCTACGACTACCTCAAGGGCGAAGGAGAAGGCATCAGCTTCCTGTCGAACCTGGCCACCCCGCGTACCCAGATCGGCGCGCCCGGCACCCCCGCCACCGAAGCGCGCGGCGAAAACTACCTGATCGAAGTCGACAACGAAGTGGTCGTCCCGGTCGGCAAGAAGGTGCGCATGGTGCTCACCGCCAACGACGTCATCCACGCCTGGACCATTCCCGCCTTCGGCATGAAGCAGGATGCGATTCCCGGTTTCGTGCGCGATGGCTGGTTCAAGGCCGACAAGATCGGCGTCTACCGCGGCAACTGCGTCGAGCTGTGCGGCAAGGACCACGCCTTCATGCCGATCGTCGTGCGTGTCGTATCAAGCGAGGACTATACTGCCTGGGTCAACACCAAGAAGAAGGAAATGGCTGCGCTGGCGGACGATCCGAACAAGGTCTGGACCATCGACGAACTGAAAACCAGGGGCGAGCAGGTGTACGCCGCCAATTGCGTGGCCTGCCACCAGGCCAACGGCAAGGGCGTGCCGAATGCCTTCGCGCCGCTGGACGGTTCGGAAGTCGTGAACGGCGAGAAGGGCCACCAGATCGCCGTGCTGCTCAATGGCCAGGACACCCCGCGCTACGGCACGGCCATGCCGGCCTGGAAGCAACTGTCGGACACCGAGATCGCCGCCGTGATCACCTATACCCGCAACACCTGGTCGAACAAGGCCGCGGAAAACATCGTTCAACCGGCCGAGATCATGGCTGCGCGTAGCAAGTAACAAGTACCCGGGATACTGACATGACTACCAGCATTATCGACCACCCACACGACGACCATCACGGCCATGATCACGCGCATGACCACGATCACGACCACCACATGCCGACCGGCGCCCGCCGCTGGCTGTTCGCCACCAACCACAAGGACATCGGTACCCTGTACCTGTGGTTCTCGTTCATCATGCTGCTCTCGGGCGGTGTGCTGGCGCTGATGATCCGCAGCGAGCTGTTCCAGCCTGGCCTGCAGTTCTTCCGTCCCGAGTTCTTCAACCAGCTCACCACCATGCACGGCCTGGTGATGGTGTTCGGCGCGATCATGCCGGCTTTTGTGGGCTTCGCCAACTGGATGATCCCGCTGCAGGTGGGCGCGTCCGACATGGCCTTCGCGCGCATGAACAACTTCTCGTTCTGGCTGCTGCCGCCGGCGGCGCTGCTGCTGGCCGGGTCCTTCTTCTCGCCGGGCGGCGCCACCGCCGCCGGCTGGACCCTGTACGCGCCGCTGTCGACCCAGATGGGCCCGGGCATGGACATGGCGATCTTCGCGATGCACATCATGGGCGCCTCGTCGATCATGGGCTCGATTAACATCATCGTCACCATCCTGAACATGCGCGCACCCGGCATGACCCTGATGAAGATGCCGATGTTCTGCTGGACCTGGCTGATCACCGCCTTCCTGCTGATCGCCGTGATGCCGGTCCTGGCTGGTGCGATCACCATGACCCTGACCGACCGCCACTTCGGCACCTCGTTCTTCAATGCCGCCGGCGGCGGCGACCCGGTCATGTACCAGCACATCTTCTGGTTCTTCGGCCACCCCGAGGTCTACATCATGATCCTGCCGGCCTTCGGCATCGTCTCGCAGATCATCCCGGCCTTTGCCCGCAAGCCGCTGTTCGGCTACGCCTCGATGGTCTATGCGACCGCCTCGATTGCCGTGCTGTCGTTCATCGTCTGGGCCCACCACATGTTCACCACCGGCATGCCGGTCACCTCGCAGCTGTTCTTCATGTATGCGACCATGCTGATCGCGGTGCCGACCGGCGTGAAGGTGTTCAACTGGGTTGCCACGATGTGGAAGGGCTCGATGACCTTCGAGACCCCGATGCTGTTCGCGGTCGGCTTCATCTTCGTGTTCACGATGGGCGGCTTCACCGGCCTGATCCTGGCCGTGACCCCGATCGACATCATCGTCCACGACACCTATTACGTGGTGGCGCACTTCCACTACGTGCTGGTGGCGGGCTCGCTGTTCGCGCTGTTCGCGGGCTTCTACTACTGGGGTCCGAAGTGGACCGGCCACATGTACCCTGAACTGCGCGGCAAGATCCACTTCTGGGCTTCGCTGATCACGTTCAACGTCACCTTCTTCCCGATGCACTTCCTCGGGCTGTCGGGCATGCCGCGCCGTTACGCCGACTACTCGACCCAGTTCACCGACTTCAACATGATCGCCACGATCGGCGCCTTCGGTTTCGGCCTGTCGCAGGTGTACTTCCTGTTCTTCGTCGTGCTGCCGACCATCCGCGGCGGCGAGAAGGCTTCGGCCAAGCCGTGGGAAGGCGCGGAAGGCCTGGAGTGGACCGTGCCGAGCCCGGCGCCGTTCCACACCTTCGAGAACCCGCCGCTGGTGAAGTAATGAACGATTCGCGCAAGTCCGTGCAACGCAAGAGCAATCGGCGCACGGCGCTGGTGCTGGCCGCGATCGCCGCCTTCTTCTTCGCGGCGGTGATCGTCCAGCGCCTGATCGCATGAGCCACGCAGCATGAGCCACGCACCATGAGTTACACCCCGAGCCAGCGCCTGCGCCTGAACCGCTCCACCCTGGTCAAGCTGGTGGTGGTGGCGCTGGGGATGTTTGGCTTCGGCTATGCGCTGGTGCCGGTCTACCGCCAGATCTGCGAGGAGCTCGGCATCAACGTGCTGACCCAGCAGGACGGCACCGTGGAGCGCCCGGCGAACACGCAAGTCGACAAGACGCGCACGATCACGGTGGAGCTCGACGGCAACGCCCAGGGGCCGTGGCGCTTCCGCCCGACCCAGCGCAGCATCCAGGTGCATCCGGGCGAACTGGCGACCGTGGTCTACGAAGTCGTGAACACCCAGGCGCGCAGCGTGAAAGCCCAGGCGATTCCGAGCTACGCGCCGCAGTCGGCGACGCCGCACTTCAAGAAGGTCGAGTGCTTCTGCTTCCGCGAGCAGCTCATGAAGCCGAACGAGGCGCGCCAGATGCCGGTGGTATTCTTCATCGATCCGAAGCTGCCCAGGGAGGTGAAGAACATCACCCTGTCGTACACCTTCTTCGAGATCGCCGGCGCGGTGGCGGCGAACTGATGGAAGGGCAGGAGCCGGGGCAGGGCGGCCGGAAGGGCGATGCGCCGGGAAAGAGGCAGGCCTCGTTCGCGGCCTCGATGAAAGCCGTGTTCTGGTCCTTCTTCGGGGTGCGCAAGCGCCGCGACTACGAGCACGACGCGGCCAACCTGAACCCGCTGCACGTGATCGTCGCGGCGCTGCTCGGGGTGGCGATCTTCATCGGCGTGCTGCTGATGCTGGTGCGCTTCGCGGTATCGCAGTAACAGCGCAGTAACAGCGCAGTAACAGCGCAGTAACAGAGTCAGATTCAAGGGTTTTTTGCAGCAGCCACAAATTCAACGCATTAGAAGATTGATCTAGGAGATGAAGATGAGTGTGTCAAAAACCGCGCCGCACTATTTCGTGCCCGGCCCTTCCATGTGGCCGATGGCCGGCGGCATCTCGATGCTGGTCACCATGGTCGGCGCTTCCGGCTGGGTCAACAGTGCCGCGTGGGGCCCGGCGGTCTGCCTCGCCGGCATCGCTGCCATGCTGGTGGTGCTGTATTACTGGTTCGGCGACGCCATCGGCGAGTCGGAATCGGGCCAGTACAGCCACCGCATCGATTCGTCCTACCGCTGGTCGATGAGCTGGTTCATCTTCTCGGAAGTGATGTTCTTCGCCGCCTTCTTCGGCGCGCTGTTCTATGCCCGCTCGATCACCATGCCCTGGCTGGCCGACCTCGACCACAAGGTCCTGTGGCCCGACTTCGCCGCCAACTGGGGCAATACCGGTCCTGCCGGCGTGGTCGAGAGCTTCAATACCATGGGCCCGTTCCCGATCCCGACCATCAACACCCTGTTGCTGCTGACCTCGGGCGTGACCCTGACCATCGCCCACCACGCGCTGCGCGCCGGCCACCGCCGCAATACCGCCGTGTTCCTGTTCGCCACCATCCTGCTCGGCGCCATCTTCATGGGCTTCCAGGCCTACGAATACATGCACGCCTATTCGGAACTGAACCTGAAGCTGACCTCGGGCATCTACGGCTCGACCTTCTTCATGCTGACCGGCTTCCACGGCTTCCACGTGACCCTGGGCGCGATCATGCTGTCGGTGATCCTGTACCGCGTACTGCGCGGGCATTTCACGGCCGATAACCACTTCGGCTTCGAAGGCGCCGCCTGGTACTGGCACTTCGTCGACGTGGTGTGGCTTGGGCTGTACGTGGTGGTGTACTGGTTGTAAGCTGCCGCAAGCTCGCTTGGCGAAGGGACAGCCAGCCGGCTGTCCCTTGTCATATCTGCCCCGCTCAGCGGATGCCGGTCGGCTGGATCCAGCCCATCTTGTACGAGAAGAGCAGGATCAGGAACAGGGTGATCGACAGGCCGACGCGTATCGCCAGCGCCTGCACGGTGCGGTTGCTGCGCCCCTTGTCGCGCATCAGGAAGAACAGGGCCGAGGCCAGGCTGGCGATGATCAGGATAAAGGCGATGGCAACGAAGATTTTCATGGACGGCCTGGCGGGATCGAGAGAAGGGTTTCATTGTAATGCGTTTGGCTTTCCGTTTTAGGCTCATCCCTTTCGTGGTGACGGTGTTATTGGTGGTGCTCGGTATTGCGCTGGGCAACTGGCAAACCCGGCGTGCGGAGGAGAAGCTGGCCATTGCGGCGCGGGTTGCCGAGCGGTCCGCGGCGGCGCCGGTCGTCCTCGACGCCGCGGCGGTTCAAGCGGCGGACCGCGTGGAGTCGGGACTCCACCCTACGAACGTCAGGCAGCTCGAATATCGACGGGCGCGGGTACAAGGCGAATTCGTCGCCGCCTGGCCCGTCTTCCTGGAGAACCGCCCCTACAATGGCCGCGCCGGTTTTTACCTGGCGATGCCATTTAGAATAGCGGGTTCGGATACCCATGTGCTGGTGCTGCGCGGCTGGCTGCCGCGCGACCCTGCCGACATCGCGCGCCTGCCTTCCTTTGCCACGCCTTCCGGCACGGTGGAGATCGAAGGCGTGGTCGTCGGCAGTGCCGGCCACGTCATGCAGCTTGGTACGCCGGGCAAGCTGGCGCCGGGGGCACGCGTGCAGAACCTGGCCGTCGACGAGGTGGCGCGTGCCAGCGGCCTGGCGCTGCTGCCCTTCTTCGTGCAGCAGACCGGACCTGACCAGCCGGGCGAGACGCTGGTGCGCGACTGGCCGCTGCCCGCCAGCGGCGTCGACAAGCACCGCGGCTATGCCTTCCAGTGGTACGCGCTGGCGGCCATGGCAGCCTTATTTTTTGTGATCACGGGATTTCGTAGTGGAAGAACACATGTCGCTTGAAAAGCAGAGCGGGGCAGGGCAGATGGGCGCCCAGGCAAAGCGAACGGGACGCTGGAAATTGTTCGCCGTGCTGCTGGTATGCGCGTCGCCCATCATCGCGTCCTACTTCGCCTATTACGTCATCAAGCCGAGCGGCCGTACCAACTACGGCACCCTGATCGACCAGCGCAGCCACCCGATGCCGAAGCTGCCCAGCACCACCCTCGACGGCCGGCCCAAGACGCTCGAGCACTATGCCGGCAAGTGGCTGATGGTGAAGGTGGGCGGCGCCGCCTGCGACCAGGAGTGCGAGGCCCAGCTGTTCGCGATGCGCCAGCTGCGGACCATGCAGGGCAAGAACATGGAGCGGGTCGAGCGCGTCTGGCTGATCACCGACGACGCGCAGCTCGACAACACGCTGATCCGCAAATATGACGGCATGCACCTGCTGCGCGTCCCCCGCGCGGCCCTGGGCAACTGGCTGCCGGTGGAGGCGGGCGGCAAGCTGGAAGACCACATTTTCCTGGTCGACCCGCGCAGCAACCTCATGATGCGCTTCCCGAAACACCCCGAGCCGCGGCGCGTCCACAAGGACCTGGCGAAGCTGCTGCGGGCCTCGGCGATCGGCTAGGCGATGGACGCCTCTTCCCTGTATGCGATGGCGCTCACGGCGCTGGCCGTGGCGGGTGTTCCGCTGTGTATTGTCTTGCTGTCGTCGGACGCGAACAAGTACCGCAAGCTGGTCTGGGTGATGGTATTCCTCACGTTCGACCTGATCGTCTTCGGCGCTTTTACGCGCCTGACCGACTCCGGGCTCGGCTGCCCCGACTGGCCGGGCTGCTATGGCGCCGCCAACCCCTTCATCGCCCACGAACAGATCGCGGCCGCCGAAGCGCTGATGCCGACCGGGCCGGTGACGAAAGCGAAAGCCTGGATCGAGATGATCCACCGCTACCTGGCCATGGGCATCGGCTTCCTGATCATGGTCCTGATGTGCGGATCGATCCATCAATGGATCAAGACGCACCGGCGTGCTTTTGCCCCCGGCCTGCCGGTGGCGCTGTTCCTGCTGGTCTGCGTGCAGGGCGCCTTCGGTGCCTGGACCGTGACCCTGAAGCTGCAGCCTGTCATCGTCACCATCCACCTGCTGCTGGGCATGACGCTGCTGGCCATGCTGGCCTGGCTGGGCGAGCGCGAAAACGCCTTGATGGCGCCGCCGGCACCGAGCCGGAACCTGGCCGCCTTGCATCGCCTGCGTTGGCTGACCCTGTTCGCCGCCGCCGTGCTGCTGGTGCAGATCGCCCTCGGCGGCTGGGTGAGCACCAACTACGCCACCCTGGCCTGCGACGAATTCCCTTTCTGCGACGGCAAGCTGGTGCCGGATATGGACTTCGAGCACGGCTTCACGCTCTGGCGCGAACTGGGCAAGACCGCCGCCGGCCACTACCTGCAGTTTTCGGCCCCGGTGGCCATTCACTGGGTGCACCGCAACTTCGCGCTGGTCGTGACCGTGGTGCTGGGGCTGGCCGCCTGGCGCGCCTGGCGCGAGCCGCAACTGCGCCGCACCGCCCGCCTGATCGCGCTCGTGCTGCTGGTCCAGCTGTTCACGGGCGTCGCGACGGTGTTCTTCGCCTTCCCGCTTGCCATTGCAGTTTTGCATAACGCCGGGGCCGCGCTCCTCGTCCTCCTGGTGACCATGTTAAACTACAAGGTCAAGTACTTACTCGAAGCGTCGCGGTACGCTGGCGTGAAGAGCGCCGCGGCTGCGAACTCGTATCGATGACCACCCAGACCGCCTTCCCGCCGACCAGCCGCATCTCCCAATACTGGACGCTGACCAAGCCCCGCGTGACCCAGCTCGCGGTGTTTTGTGCCGTCATCGGCATGTTCCTGGCCACCGATGGCTTCCCCGGCTGGCGCCCGCTGATTGCCGGCACGGCCGGCATCTGGCTGCTGGCCGGTGCCGCCTTCGCCGTCAACTGCCTGATCGAGGCCGAGATCGACGCGCGCATGGCCCGCACCGCGCGCCGCGCCACCGCCAGGGGCGAACTGACGCGCAACCAGACGCTCGTGTTTTCAAGCATCATCGGCGGCCTCGGCATGTGGGTGCTGTATGCCTTCGTCAACCCGCTGACCATGTGGCTGACCTTCGTCACCTTTGTCGGCTACGCCGTCGTCTACACCATCTACCTCAAGCCCGCCACGCCGCAGAACATCGTCATCGGCGGCCTGTCAGGCGCGATGCCGCCGGCGCTCGGCTGGGCGGCGGTCGCGGATGCGGTGCCGATGGAAGCCTGGCTGCTGGTGCTGATCATTTTCGTGTGGACGCCGCCGCATTTCTGGGCGCTGGCGATGTACCGGCGCGAGGACTACGCGCGCTCCGGCCTGCCGATGCTGCCGGTCACCCACGGCATGGCCTATACCGGCCAGCAGGTGTGGCTGTATTCGCTGGCCCTCGTTGCCACGACGCTGCTGCCCTACGCCGTGCGCATGAGCGGCCTGATCTACCTGGTGGCGGCGGTCCTGCTCAATGCCGTGTTCCTGCGCCACGCCTGGCGGGTACACAAGCACTACACCGACCAGGTCGCACGCAAGGCGTTTGCGTACTCCATCCTCTACCTGTCGCTGCTGTTCGCGGCGCTGCTGGTCGACCACTACTTCAGGTTCTGACAACATGAAAACACCGTTTTCCGCGCTCGCGCTGGCGGCCATGCTGTGCCTGCCCATGCTGTCCGGCTGCGACAAGCTGGCCTCGACCCCGCCTGTCTTCCGGAACACCGACCTGACGGGCCTGGACTATGCCAAGGGCTTTTCGCTGACCGACCAGAACGGCAAGCCGCGTACCCTGGCCGACTTCAAGGGCAAGGTGGTGGTGCTGTTCTTCGGTTACACCCAGTGCCCCGACGTGTGCCCGACCACGATGGCGGAAATGGCCGCCGTGATGAAGGAACTCGGCCCGGCGGCAAACGACGTGCAGGTGCTGTTCGTCACGCTCGACCCCGAACGCGACACCCAGGCGCTGCTGGCATCCTACGTACCGGCATTCGACAAGCGCTTCCTCGGCCTGCGCGGTACACCGGAGCAGACGGCGGCCACCGCCAGGGAATTCAAGGTCTTCTTCGCGAAGGTGCCAGGATCGGCGCCGGGCAGCTATACGGTCGACCACACGGCTGGCAGCTACGTGTTCGACCGCGACGGCCGCATCCGCCTGTTCCTGCGCCATGGCCAGGGTCCGGCACCCATCGTCCACGACCTGCGCCAGCTGTTGTGATGGTTTGTTGTGATGCTATGATGAGGTAAGACTACCTCATCATCTCCGACGGCATGGAACCACGCTCCGGCAGGAACTACACCCGCATCGCCACCGTCGTCCTGCTCACGCTGGGCTGCCTCTACGTCCTCAAGCCCTTCCTGCCGGCCATCCTGTTCGCCGCCGCTGTCGTCATCTCGTCCTGGCCCCTCTACCTGCGCCTGCTGCACGCGATGCAGGGGCGGCGCACGCTGGCCGCGCTGACGATGACGCTCTCGCTGACGCTGCTCGTCATCATCCCGCTGGCCACCGTCGCCTACAACCTGGCCGACGACGTCGCCACCACCTTCGGCCAGATCCGGTATGCGCTGGAGCACGGCGAACTGCTGCCACCGAGCTGGATCCGCGACCTGCCGTTTCTCGGTGAGACGGTCGACAACTACCTGCGCCAATTGGTCGCCAGCCGCGAGCAGATGCTGGCGCTGGCCCAGCGCATGGTCGAGCCGGCGCGGCATTACCTGATGGCCGGCGGCCTGATGCTGGGCACCGGCGTCGTGCAGATGAGCCTGGCCGCTTTCGTGAGCTTCTTCCTCTACCGCGACGGCCAGGCCTTGACCGCCGTGGTCTCGGTGACGATGGCGAAGGTGATGGGCGAGGGCGCGCAATCGGTCACCGACATCGTCAGCCAGACCACCCGCGGCGTCATGTACGGCCTGCTTGGCACGGCGCTCGCCCAGGCCCTGGTGGCGGCCATCGGCTTCTTCATGGCGGGCGTGCCGGCGGTGCCCCTGCTGTCGGTGCTGGTATTCGTCAGTTCGCTCATTCCGGTGGGGCCACCCATCATCTGGGGCGGTGCGGCGATCTGGCTGTTCTCCCAAGGCAGCACCGGCTGGGGCATCTTCATGGTGATCTGGGGCACGGTATTGATCAGCGGCGTCGACAACGTCGTGCGGCCCATGCTGATCAGCCGCGGCACCAGCCTGCCGTTCCTGCTGACCCTGCTCGGGGTACTGGGCGGGGTGATTGCCTTCGGCGTGGTCGGGATGTTCATCGGGCCGGTGCTGCTGGCGGTGGGCTACTCGCTGATGAGCGAATGGACAGGCACGCGCGACCCGATCGTCAAGCAGCAGGGCGACCTGGCGCCCTAGCGGCTGCCGGCACGCGCGCGCGCGGGCAGGACGCAGCCCGCCGCAAAGCCGATCCCGGCACTACCCCAGACGAGGGCGGCGACGAATTCGAAGGCGTTGCGCAGTTCCGCGTATTTTGGAGGCCAGGCCTGGGCCGGACAGGGCGCCGCGGCGCGGTCAGGCCCCTCGTCCCAGCAGGCTGCGCAGCTTGTCGAAATCGATCGGCTTGGTCAGGTGGTGGTCGAAACCCGCCTCGACGGCCAGGCGCTTGTCCGCTTCCCGGCCCCAGCCGGTGGCGGCGATGAGCAGCATGCCGGCGCCGCGCGGCAGGGCGCGCGCCTTGCGCGCCAGTTCGTAGCCGTTCATGTCGGGCAGACCGATGTCGAACAGGGCCACTTCGGGCGCGAATTCGTCCAGCGCCATCAATGCGTCCTGCGCGCTGTGCACCGCGCGCGCGGTACAGCCATGCAGTTCCATGAACATGGCCAGCGTCTGGGCGGCGTCGGCATTGTCGTCGACCACCGGGATGCGCCTGGGCGCAAGGGCGCCACTGTCCTCGGCCGGTGCCGCGCAGTCCTGCGGCGTGCTCACCAGCGGCAGGCGTACCGTGAAGGTGCTGCCGCGGCCTTCGCCGGCGCTGTACGCCTCGACGCTGCCCCCGTGCAGGGCCAGCAGGCCGCGCACCAGCGCCAGGCCGATGCCCAGGCCGCCCTTGGAGCGGTCGAGCGCGGGTTTCAATTGGGAGAACATGCCGAACACGGCGTCGAGCGCGTGGCGCGGGATGCCGATGCCGTTGTCGCTCACCTCCACCACTGCCTGCCCGTTTTCGCACCACGCGCGCAGCGTGATGGCACCGCCGTCGGGCGTGTACTTGGCGGCGTTCGTCAGCAGGTTCACCACGACCTGGGTCAGGCGCGTGACGTCGGCGTCGACGATGACGTCATCGGCGGGCAGGGTGACGCTCAGGCTGTGGTGCGCCGCCTTCATCATCGGCGCGGCATCCTGGGCGGCACTGCGCAGCACGTCGGCGAGCGCGATCGGCGCGCGCCGCAATTCCGTGCGGTTCTGGGTGATGCGCGAGACATCCATCAGGTCGTCGACCAGGTGGGTCAGGTGGTGCAGCTGGCGGTCGAACACGGCCAGCAGCTGCTGCGGCGGCGGGCCGTCGCTGCGGCCGAGTTTGAGTACCTCGAGCGCGCTGCGCATCGGCGCCATCGGGTTGCGCAGCTCGTGCGACAGCGTGGCGGAATTCGTCCTTGCGGCGGTCGGCGTCGGACAGTTCGGCATTCAGTGCACGCAGCTGCTGCTCGGCTTCCAGCTGGACCGACAGGGCGCGCTCGGCGCTCTGGCGCGCCGCCAGCAGTTCGCGCTCGTAGGAGCGGCGGTCCTTGACGACGAACAGCGCCCACTCGTCGACGACGCGCGCGTCGTCTCCGTCGCCACGGCGGCGGCGCTGGATGTTGACCAGCATCGGCACCCGTACGCCGGCACGGTCGAGCATGTCGATCTGGAGCTCGGCCAGCGAGCCCTGCATCTGCAGGATGGGGGTGCAGTGGGTCTGGTGGAACAGGCGCGCGCCGATCGGCAGGCGCTCCTGGATGCGCATTTGCCCGACCAGTTCGTCCTGGCTGAAGCCGAGCCAGCCGCAGACGGTGGCGTTCGCGCGCAGTACCAGGCCGGCCGTATCCGTCAGCAGCAAGCCGCAGGCGGCGTCCTCGTACAGGGCAGCGTCGGCGGGCAGCGTGGCGTCCATGTTCAGGGCAGCTGCTGTGCGAGGAAGGCGTCGATCGCCTGCGAGCTGGCGCAGGGTGCGCTCATGTGCGGGCAGTGGCCGACGTTGTCGATGATGTGCAAGACGCTGTGCGGCAGGTGCCGATGCAGGTAGTCGCCGACGCTGCGCGGCGCGATCAGGTCGTCGCTGCATTGCAGGATCAGGGCCGGCGTGTTTGACTGCGGCACGTCGGCGCGGTGGTCGGACAGGAAGGTGACGCGGGCGAAGTGCTTGGCGATTTCCGGATCGTTGCGGCAGAAGCTGTCGGTCAGCTCGGTCGCCAGTTGCGGCTGGCCCGGAGCGCCCATGATCGCCGGCGCCAGGCTGCTCGACCAGCCGAGGTAGTTGGCGTCCATCGTTTCCAGCAGTTCGTCGATATCGCCGCGGGCGAAACCGCCCACGTAGTCGCCGTCGTTGATGTAGCAGGGGGAGGGGCCGACCATGATTTGCGCCAGGAAGCGCTCGGGCGCGCGGATCGTCGCCAGCAGGCCGATCATGGTGCTGACCGAGTGGCCGACAAAAATCACGGATCCATCGGCGGCGCATTCGTCGATGATTTCCAGCAGGTCGGCGGCGTAGCCGTGCAAGCTGCCGTACTTGTCGCGGTCGTAGGCCGACAAATCCGAGCCGCCGCTGCCGACCAGGTCGAAAGTGACGATCCGGTAGCGCTCGGCGAAGGCCGGCGTCAACATGCGCCACATGCTCTTGTCACAGCCAAAGCCGTGAGCGAATACCATCGTGGTGGCGCCGCTTCCGGAAACAGATACGTTATTACGCTGGAGCACGCTCATCGTTTTCTCGGCTAATCATTTTTTTAACTTTGTTGCGCAACAGTGTACATCAGGTAACGTTTTGCACGCGTTATGGATTTGCAAAAATGAAAAATCCTGCCTCGGGGCAGGAGTAAAGCCTGCCGGGGCAGGCTTTACGGGTGCGTCATGACGCTCAGCCGTGCTCGTCGTCCTCGTCGCGCTCGAGCTGCGGGATCACCTTGATCAGCAGGATGCGCGGACCATTGGTTTTCTTGACCACCACGTCGAACTTCGGGAATTCGATGCGCTGGCCCTGCTTCGGAATATCGCCCAGCTTCGCCATCAGGAGGCCGCCGACCGACTCGACGTCGTCCAGCCCCATTTCCTCGTTGTCGATGTCGATGCCGAGCAGGCGTTCGAGCGAGAAGATCGGCAGGCTGGCCTTGCCGATATAGGTGCCGTCGGACTGCGGCAGCCAGTCGTTCTCGTTCATGCGGAATTCGTCGCGGATTTCGCCGACCATCGCGCCGAGCAGGTTGTCGAGCGTGATGAAGCCGACCGGACGCTTGCCCTTTTCGCCGATCAGGGCGAAGTGGGGCGCGCCGCTGCGGAAACGGCGGAAGATGTCCTGCGCCGGAGTGCGCGCCGAAATCGTCTCGACCGGGCGCAGGAATTGCGACAGGTCGCTGAGGTCCTTGCCCGACTGCTGGGCGAAGAACAGGTCCTTCAGGTGGATCACGCCCAGCACTTCCTCGCCTTCCTCGTCGAAATACGGGTAGCGCGAGAAGCGGTTGCGGCGCACGGTGTCGAGGTTTTCCTCGATCGGCTGGTCTTCGTGCAGGGCGATTACCTCGTTGATCGGCCGCATCAGGTCGGATACGGCCATTTCCGAGAATTCCAGCGACTGCGCCAGGATCTGGCGTTCGTCGTGGGTGAACTTCTCCTTGCCCGTGCTCGTGTTCGTGCGCAGGATCAGCTTCAGCTCGTCCGTCGAATAATGGGTTTCATGGCTGCCGGTGCCGGACAGTCCCGCCACCCGCAGCACCAGGTTGGCGCTGGCATTCAGGAGCCAGATCGCCGGGTACATGGCCCAGTAAAAGCCATAGAGCGGCAGCGCGGTCCACAGCGCCACCACTTCGGGGATACGGATCGCCAGCGACTTCGGCGCCAGTTCGCCGACGACGATGTGCAGGAAGGAGATGACGCTGAAGGCCACCACGAAGGAAACGCCGTGGATGATTTGCGGCGAGGTGACGCCGAGCATGCCGAACACCGGTTCGAGCAGGCTGGCAAAGGCCGGTTCACCGACCCAGCCCAGGCCCAGCGAGGCCAGGGTGATGCCGAGCTGGCAGGCCGACAGGTAGGCGTCGAGCTTGTCGTGGACCTTGGCCAGGATGCGTCCGCGCAGGCCGCTGGTCTTGGCGATGGCGCGCACGCGGGTCTTGCGCAGCGTGACGATGCCGAATTCGGCCGCCACGAAGAAGCCGTTCAACGCGACCAGGAACAGGGCGAGAACGACAAATAAAATATTTTCCATATGAAGGGTAAGTGAATAAAAGGTACTACCAAGAGCGCCTGACAAAATCTCCATGGCGGCGTTGCACCGTCTCGCCGTACAGGCGTACTGTCTTCGACGGTGCGCCTTGCCATGAAGGTTTTGTTAGGCGCTCTAAGACATTGTACAGCCCGCGTGCTGCTCAGGCGGCGGCAAGGCCCCCGTGCTGCGCCGCCGCCAGGATCGCTTCGACCGCCGGATGCTGGATCTTGCGCTCGTTCGAGATCGCGTAGAACTGCTCGCGCACTTCCGGCACGCGCCCGACCAGCACCGCCTTCAGCTGTTCGGCAAGGTCGTCGGCCAGCGCCGCCGGCGCGAAGAACAGGCCGTGCCCGCGCCGGCCGAAGGTGTTCAGTAGCGCGTTATCTTCAAATTCGCCGGCCACGTCGGGATGCACGCCCTGCATCTCGAACCATTCGTCGATGCGGGTGCGCAGCGCGTTGTTCCGGGTCGGCAGCAGGAAGGGCGCGCCGTCGAGTTTTTTCGGGAAGCCTTCCGCGTAGCGTGCGGCCAGCTCGGCCGTGCCGACGACCATCATCTCGCTCTCGAACAGCATGTGGCTGAACACGCGCAGGGTGCTGCCGCTGGGCAGGGCGCGGTCGGTCAGCACGACATCCAATTTATGCAGGGCAAGGTCGGCCAGCAGCGCCTCGTACTGGTCTTCGAAGCAGACCAGGCGCACCGGCGTGGGCAGCGTGGCGGTCGCTTCCAGCAGGCGGAAGGCCGTCAGTTTCGGCAGCGAGTCCGAGATGCCGACGGTCAAACGGGTGCGCAGGTGGCCGGCCTGGTCGAGCGCTTCCTGCATCTGCTCGCCCAGCAGGAAGATCTGGTCGGCATAGCCCAGCGCCAGGCGCCCGGCCTCGGACAGCGTCAGGCGCCGGCCCTGCTGGGTGAACAGGGACTTGCCGACGGACTGCTCGAGCAGGGTGATCTGGCTGCTGACGGTTTGTACCGCCAGCCCGAGGCGCTCGGCCGCGCGCGTGATGCTGCCTTCCTTGGCGACCACCCAGAAATAGTACAGGTGGCGAAAATTCGTTCCCGCGTTTTTCATCTCTTCCGTTTTTCCGAAGTAATGCTTCGATTATCTTCGCTTTTTCAATTGAGCGCACGACTCTACACTGCGCTTTATCAATTTTCACAACGAAGGGAAATCAATATGAAGCACTTTAGAGGATCTTTCCTCGTAGCGATCATCTGTCTGGGCCTGGCCGGCTGGTGGGGTTACGAACACGCGGGCTTGTCGGGCGCGCTGACGGCAGTCGGCGTTGCCGCCATCCTGTCGATCATGGAGGTGTCGCTGTCGTTCGACAATGCCGTGGTCAACGCCTCGGTCCTGAAGGGCTGGAACGAATTCTGGCTCAAGCTGTTCCTGGGCCTGGGTATGATCATCGCCGTGTTCGGCATGCGCCTGGTGTTCCCGCTGGTGATCGTGGCCGTTGCAGCCGACCTGGGACTGACCGAAGTGTGGAACCTGGCACTGTCCGATCCGAAAGGTTTTTCAAGCCACCTGACGGCGCACCATGCTGAAGTGGCGGCTTTCGGCGGTATGTTCCTGCTGCTGGTCTTCCTGAACTTCCTGCTCGACGCGGACAAGGAAACCCACTGGCTGGGTAACTTCGAGAAGAAGCTCGGTTCGCTCGGTAAAGTGTCGTCGATCTCGGTGATGATCGCGCTCGCTTCGCTGCTGTTCTCGATGAGCTTTGTCGAGGAAGCCAAGCAGATGATCGTCCTGACCGCCGGTATCTGGGGCATCCTGGTCTACGTCGGTGTCGACATGATCAGCAGCCTGCTGGAGAAGGAAGAAGAAGAGGGCGGTAACGTCGGCGACATGGTCAAGAAGGGCGGTATCGGCGGCTTCCTGTACCTCGAAGTGCTCGATGCATCGTTCAGTTTCGACGGCGTGATCGGCGCCTTCGCGATCACCACCGATGTCGTGATCATCATGCTGGGCCTGGCCATTGGCGCGATGTTCGTGCGTTCGATGACGGTCTACCTGGTCAAGAAGGGCACGCTGGACGAGTTCGTCTACCTGGAACACGGCGCGCACTATGCGATCGGTATCCTGGCCGTGATCATGATGGCCGGCATGATGGACATCCACGTGCCCGAGATCGTGACCGGTTTGACGGGTGTGGCCTTCATCGCGGCTTCGCTGTGGTCGTCGATCCGCTACAAGAAGAAGCATGCGGCGCTGGAAGCACGTGAAGGTGTGAAAGAGCTGGCGTAAGGGGTGACGGGGCGGTGGTGGTGTTTGCCGCCGTCCCGGATGCGGAAACCTTGTACCGCGTGGGCTCAAGAGCCCACCCTACGGTGCACGACTTTCGTAGGGTGGGCACTCGTGCCCACGCTGTCGCCCCGGCAGAACAGCGTAGTCGTAGCGTGATGCGGCCGGCGAGGCTCCCGACTCCACGCGGTACCGAGCAAAAACAGAGTCACAGAACAACGCGCAGCGCCACAACGGCTGCGCACAACGAACCGCACGGCGAGCGGCAGAACACCAGCTCGCTGTGCGTGGTTAAAACCGGTGTTCAACAAGAAGTCCTAACTTAGGAGATACACAAATGGCAATCAGTCTGCAAAAAGGCGGTAACGTCAACCTGTCGAAAGAAGCCCCTGGCCTGACCAACCTGAAAGTCGGCTTAGGCTGGGATACCCGCGCCACCGATGGCGCCGCTTTCGACCTGGACGGCGCTGTCTTCATGCTGAACTCGTCGGGCAAGGTACGCTCGGACGCCGACTTCATCTTCTACAACAACCTGAAATCAAGCGACGGCTCCGTGGTCCACTCGGGCGACAACAAGACCGGCGAAGGCGCGGGCGACGACGAAACCGTCGCCATCGACCTGACGAAGGTGCCGGCCGACGTCGACAAGATCGTGCTGGCCGTGACCATCCACGACGCCGACACCCGCCGCCAGAACTTCGGCATGGTCGGCAAGGCCTTCATCCGCTGCATCAATGCCAGCGGCGACGCGGAAATCGCCCGCTACGACCTGTCGGAAGACGGCTCGACGGAAGCTGCAATGATCTTCGGCGAGGTGTATCGTAACGGCGCCGACTGGAAGTTCCGCGCAATCGGCCAGGGCTTCCAGGGCGGCCTGGGCCCACTGGCCAAGAACTACGGCGTCAACGTCTAATTGATAGGTTTGCAGTCCCCGCCAGCGGGGGCTGTCTTTAAAAAAGAGGAAGCCTTAAAAAAATGCCAACTTTTACCGTGACCGGGGATGTCGATCCCTTCCTGCATGTGTCGATGAGGCGCGGCGAGACCATCTATTGCGAATCCGATGCGATGGTGATGATGGAATCGACGCTCGACCTGAAAGGCAAGATGAAGGGCGGGCTCGGCAGCGCGCTGATGCGTACCTTCGCCAACGGCGAGTCCTTCTTCCAGCAGCACATCGAAGCGACCCGCGGCGACGGCGACTGCCTGCTCTCGCCGACGCTGCCGGGTGCGATGCAGGTCGTCGATGTCGGCCCGAACAACTACATCATCAGCGACGGCGCCTTTGTCGCCGCCACGTCCGGCGTGGACCTGAAGGTGCGCACCCAGAGCGTCGGCAATGCGCTGTTCGCCAACAGCGGCGGCTTTTTTGTCACCGAGACCTCGGGTTCGGGCCAGGTGGTGGTGTCGGGATTCGGTTCGATGTCGGTGCTCGACGTGGAGCCGGGCAAGGACGCCATCATCGACAACTCGCACGTCGTGTGCTGGGACAGCACGCTGCGCTACGAGATCTCGATCACGACCGGTACCAGTGGCGGCTTCCTCGGTAACCTGATCAACAGCCAAACCAGCGGCGAGGGCATGGTCCTGCGCTTTTCGGGCAAGGGCAAGGTCTACGTGTGTTCGCGTAACCGTGCCGCCTTCAAGGCATGGATGCAGGCGCCCGCCAAGTAACGTCGCTCTTACGCGCACAAGGAGAAATACAATGACTGTCAGTCTGCAAAAAGGCCAGAAAATCTCGCTCTCGAAAGAGGGCGGCGGTTCGCTCACCCGTGTCACCATGGGACTGGGCTGGGATGCCATCAAGTCCAAGGGTTTCCTCGGCTTCGGCGCCAAAACCGAAAGCGTCGACCTCGACGCCTCGGTGGTGATGTTCGACGAATCGAACCGCGTGGTCGATACCGTCTGGTTCCGCCAGTTGAAGAGCAAGGACGGCAGCATCGTCCATACGGGCGACAACCGCACCGGCGCCGGCGACGGCGACGACGAGCAGATCAACGTCGATCTGTCCGCCGTGCCGGGCAACGTGAAATCGCTCGTCTTCACCGTGAACAGCTTCACCGGCCAGAACTTCTCGCAGGTGCAGAACGCCTACTGCCGCCTGCTCGACGCGACCGGCAACAAGGAAGTGGCGCGCTACGACCTGTCGGTGCAGGGCGCCCACACCGCCCAGGTGATGGCCAAGCTGTACCGCCACAACGGCGAGTGGAAGATGCACGCCATCGGCGAAAACGCCAGCGGCCGCACCTTCGACGACCTGATGCCGTCGATTACGCCCCACCTGTAATCTGATCGTTGTGTAAAAAAGACCGGGGACGCGTCCCCGGTTTTTTTGTTTACGTGCGCGAAAACTGCCGCTTCAGTCGTCGCTTGCCGGGTCCACCGGGAGGCACACCCATGGCTCATACATCATCACCGCTTCCACCCTGATGCCTGGCTGGAAGCAGATTTCGCCGCGCGTGATCAGGTCCATGGGCACCGCCGCGGAATACGTGCCCGATTCCGACCGGCTGGCGTAGCGGTGGCGATAGCTGGACGAGTCGGCGCTTTTGCCGGGCCGGTAGCGCACCAGCACCGTGGCATCCTCTGGCACGGGCAGGTCGAAACGCAGCGCAATGGCGTACGCGCCGTCCTCGTCCTCGTCCTCCTGTTCGACCAGGCTGCCGCGCGGCCGCGGCAATTGCGCGATCTGGCGCGCATACTTCGCTTCCAGTCCCTTCAGGTGGCGCGCATAATCGTCCAGCACGAGGTCGAGGTCGAACCCGGCCAGCTGGAACGCTGTCTGCCACAGCGCATAGCCGTTCAGGTCGCGCGGAAAATCCGCGCTTGCCAGGGCTTGCAGCAGGGTTTTCGGCGCTGCCGCGCCGTAGCGCTTGACCAGGCGGTCGACCAGAATCGCACCCAGCGGGTACTTGAGGTTGTCGTCCACCGTCCCGGCGAAGGCTTCCTGGTCGGCCAGCTGGCGCGGCGCGAGCATCCGCCGTGCCGAGACGGTGGCCGCCGCCAGCTCCTGCTTCGGGGTCACCCCGGCCTGCCGGTCCAGCGTGTTTTCCACCCATTCGGCCAGGCCTTCATTGAGCACCATCATCTTGTCCAGTTCGATCGAACGGGCGCCGCCGGCCAGGCGCGCCGCGAACACGTGGGCCGTCTCGTGCGCCGGGGTGGAGGTCGCGTCCTTGCCGTTCACGTGCATGCGGATGCGGTCCTGGTAGGCCGTGCCGGCGTGGTTCTCGGTCGTGCCGGACAGGTCGACGTCGATCGGCGCCGCCCCTTCGATACCGAGCAGGGGAGGCGACGGCGGCGAAGGTGCGGTCGGCCTCGTCGACCAGGGGACGCACCCGTGCGCTGCTCAGGGCCGGGTAGCTGAAGCTGTAGTGGCGCGTGCTCGCATGGGCACCGGCGATGGGCACGAATTCGAGGGCATCGGCGCGATCGCTGTCGCCGGCGCTCCCATCCTTGCCCTGCCTGTCGCGCTTGGCCACCAGCATGAAGCCCGCCAGCATGGCGGCCACCATCAGTGCGATACCGAGCCGCACGAGCCATCGGCGCGCCATGCCGATACGCTGCACCCGTGCGCGCACCTTGCCCGCGCTGGAGAACAGGACGAAGGAGAACGAGGCGAACAGCAGCGCCGCGCCGAGCTGGGTCCAGATGGTGGCCATGGGGAGCCGCCAGGTGGTCCCGGTAAAGCGCAGGCCCAGCAGGTCGGCGGTGTTGAGCAGCGCCGCGATCGACGGCGACCATTCCTGCAACAGCTTGATCCCGATCGCGCACAGCGCCAGTGCCAGCCAGGCCACATGGCGCAGGAAGCCCAGCAGCATGCCCGCCGTCAGCGCGACGGCAGTCGTCAGGCAGCACAGCGCGAACATCGTCAGCAGCAGCGTGGGCCGCAAGGCATGGTTGAGCGAGTCGTGCGTGGCCGCGTGCAGACAGGCGTGCATCAGCAGTGCGCCGGCAGGGAAGATCAGCAATACCAGCATCGCGGCGTTCAATTTCGCCATGAAGATGGCCCGGCGCGTCACGGGCAGGCCGTCGAGGAATTGCAGGGTGCCTTCGTCGATCTCCCGGATGAGCAGGTTGACGCCCAGGGCGAATCCCAGCAGGATCTGCATGGCCCCGAGCTCGTCGGACACCAGTTGCAGCCGGTCCGCGAAGGAATGGGTGCCGAAGGGGACGAGGAAAACATCGACGAGATCCATCAGCAGAAGCGCGAGCACGACCCAGACAAAGGGGCGCAGGCTGCGCAGCTCCTTGCGCAACAGGGCGCCGTTCATTTCACCTCCCAGCGCTGTGCCGCCAGCCTGGCACTGCAGCCGAGCAGCGCGTCGCGCCGCTCCACCGCGGTGAACAGGCGGGTGCCGCGCGCGAACGACGCCGGCAGCACGCCGGCGCGGGTGCTGTCGACCCGGACAGCGCTTCCGGCGCGATTTCGCCATCCCATGGCCCCGGGGTCCGGTACAGGACCGAGAACGGCGGCACCTCGCCGGCCGCCGGCCCGGTCCGGTAATGCACCTCGAAGGTGTTCCCCGCCATGCGCTGCGCGCTGAAACGCACCTGCGGTACGGCGATCCGGTCGAGCGTGCCCGCCATGCGTGCCTGTTCGGCCTTGAACAGTGCGTCGAACTGCCGCGTCAACCTGGCCTGGCCCGGCGCGCCTGCCTGTGCCAGCAGCGCCGCAAAACCGGGGTCGAGCAGCGAGGCACGGGCGTCGCCCGGCGGGCGCTCGGCCAGCACCGAACGGCTCAGTACCCGGAAGCGCGGCTCGCCCATCTGCTGGGCCAGCGAAGCGACCATCCTCCACGCCAGCGCATCGGCAAGGCAGGGGCCGAGCTCCTCGCGCACGCTCAGCCACGCGTGTACCGCGCGTTCGGCACCGCGGCCCCGGGCCTGCAACAGGCGCGCCGCGAAAGCGGCACGCAGCGCCAGCTTGTCCTGCTGTTGCGGCAGGTCGCGCGCCACCAGCCACTGCGCGGTACCGTCGAGCAGCCAGCGCCGGCTTTCCTCGGCGGCGCGGCCATGCGAATACCATTCCATCCACGAGGCCAGCGCATAGGCCCGGAATCCTTCGCGGTCGAAGCTGTCGCTGGTAAAAGCTGCGCGTACCACCACCCCGTCGGCATTGGGCAGCACCGCGCGCTGGAAGGCATCGCCATCGAGGGCATCGTCAGGCAGCGCCGTCAGTGCGGGAGTGTCGTGCAGGCCCAGGAAAGCCTGCATGCGCGCCAGGTCGATTGAGATCGCATTGGCCAGCTGCTGGGCGACGCCTTCGGGGCCGGCGTCGCCGACCGCGACGGCCGGGCCGCCCTCGCTGCGCACCGCGTGCGCCAGTTTGTAGGGCGGCTTGGGTTTGCGTGCCTCGATCACCGTGAACGCCATGATCACTGCGGGGAAGCTGATGGTGACGGCGGATTTTCGCGCGAGCGCATCCGGCGCGACAAGGCCACCACCAGCGAGCCTTCGGCCGACAGCGCCAGCGCGAAGGTCGCCACGACCAGCGCCGCGGCGATGCCGCAGGTGACCAGCACCTCCGACAGGGGCAGCACCAGCCTTTCGTAAACCATCGATTCCTGCGCCAGGTAGAAAGGCGCCCAGTTCTGGATAGCCAGTTGCCCGACGGCGTTCGCCGCCATCGTGCAGACAGCCAGCATGCTCCAGATGACGTAACGGTAACGGCCGGTCAAGCCGATGGCGAAGGCCAGTGCATAGCTGAACAAGGCGAAACTGGCGCTGCGGATGGCCACCATGGCGACGTAGTGCGGCGTCAGCGTGACCTTGTGGCGCGCCAGGAGCAGGGTTGCGCCCAGGCAGGCGCCCATCGCCAGCAAGAGCAGTGCGCACCCGAGCAGCCATTTCACCGCCAGCACCTGGGTACGGCTGACGGGCAGGGTTTCCAGGAACAGCTGGGTACGGCCCATGTATTCGCGCACGACCAGGCGGTTGGCCAGCACCAGCGCCATCAGGGGCACCATGATCGCGACAATTTTCTGATAGGCCACCATCGGGCTGCCCATGATCCCCGCCGCGCGCAAGGCGACAGCCTGCCCGAGCGCCAGCAACAGCAGCATGGCCAGCAGCACCCAGCGGTGCTCGCGCCACTCCTTGTAGAGGAGGGCGCGCATCAGGCGGTCACGCTGTCGGTGCGGGCAAAGGCCAGGAAGATGTCTTCCGGGGACAGCCGCTCGGCGACGGCGCCTGGCGGCAAGGTGGCCCCGTCCCATAGCGTTGGATCGGCCTGCCAGATATCGCCGCGCAGCCGCGTGAAACCCTCGCCGGGAATCGCGTCGTCAAGCGCGACGATGCGCCGCACCTGCGTGCGCAAGGCACCGACTTCGCCCTCGAAACGGCAGCTGCCGGCCTGCACGATGCCGACGCGCTGTGCGAGCTGCTCCACCTCGCCGACCAGGTGCGAGGAAAACATCACCGTCGTGCCCTGTTCGCGCTGCAAGGCCTGCAATTGATCGTTGAACTCGCGCCGTGCCACCGGATCGAGCCCGGCCGTCGGTTCGTCCAGCAGCAGCAATTCCGGGCGCGGCGCCAGCGCCAGCGCCAGCCCCAGCTTGGTGCGTGTGCCGCCGGACATCTCCGACGCGCGCCGGTCGCGTGGCACGTCGAGCATGCGCAGCAGGCGCTGGAATTCGGGCGCGTCCCAGGTCGGATAAAAGCTGCCGACAAAATCGCCTAACTGGTCGGCCGTCATCCAGGGATAGAAATTCGGTTCCTGGCAAACGTAGCCGATGCGTTGCTTGAGCCCGGCCGGCATGCGTTTCACAGGGCGGCCGAGGACGGTGATGCTGCCGCTGTCCGGACGCAGCAAACCCATCAGCAGCTTGAGGGTCGTGGTCTTGCCGGCGCCGTTACGGCCGAGGAATCCGAACATTTCGCCCTGGCGCACGGTCAGGTTCAGGCCATCGAGGGCTTGCACCCGGCCATAACGGTGGGTGACGGATTCGAGCTCGACAGCGTTCATGTTGTTAACCGGAAATTAAGTTCGGTCATTATAGTATTGCCGATTGGTATTTTGGCAAGCTGTGCCGCGGGTTGCGGATCCGTTCGCAAGCGGATCATTCGTAGCGTAGGCGGGTTCCCCGCCTACGCGTTCAAGTTGTCCATGCTGACCGCTCTGGCGTCATGCAGGCATGGGTTGTACGCGTAGGCGGCGCATGGGCAACGGGAATGCGCACATTGCGGTCCGAGCCGCCTACCCTACGTTCAATATTTCTTGACATGATAGGGAAGCGAGTCTACTGTATTAATTAACTAATACAGTAGACACCATGACCTCCCACACCGCCCAGCTGTTTTCCATCACCACCGGCTCCTCCGAGCCGATCTATCGCCAGCTTGTCGAGCAGGTGCGGCGCATGGTGGCCGCCGGCCAGATGGCGCCCGGCGATGCCATGCCCTCGGTACGCGAAGTGGCGCAGTCGCTTGCGCTGAACCCGATGACCGTCTCCAAAGCCTACAGCCTGCTCGAAATGGAAGGCCTGCTGGCGCGCCGGCGCGGCATGGGCATGGTCGTCGCCGACCGCGTGCAGACAAGGCAAAGCGCCTTTGAACGCGCCGAACTGCTCAGACCCACATTAGAACGCGCCGCCATGGAAGCGCGTCAGCTCGAACTCGATCCAGACACCGTCCTCTCCCTCTTCACCCAGATCCTGAAGGAACAAGCATGAATACACCGATCGTCCAGCTGTCTTCGATCAGCAAGCAATTCGGCACTACCCCCATCCTCGCCAGCCTTGACTGGCAAGTGATGCCGGGCCAGGTCATCGGCCTGCTGGGGCGTAACGGCGCCGGCAAGTCGACCCTGCTCGAATGCCTGCTCGGCCTGCGCGAAACGGATGGCGGCAGCGTGCGCATCTTCGGCGAGGACGTGCGCAAGCTGTCCGACGCGAGCCGTGCCCGCATCGGCTACGTGCCGCAAAAGTCCGACCTGTTCGACTGGCTGACGCCGCGCCAGATGCTCGACTATTTCAAGGCCCTGTACCCGCGCTGGAACGATGCCAAGGTCGATGCGCTGCTGGCCCGCTGGGGCTTCGACCAGCGCATGCAGAACAAGGCGATCAGCAAGCTGTCGGGCGGCGAGCAGCAGCGCCTGTCGATCATCCGTGCGCTCGGCCCCGACCCGGATTTGCTGGTGCTCGACGAACCGGTATCGGCGCTCGACCCGATCGGCCGTCGCGACTTCCTGCGCGAACTGATCGACGGCGTGATCGAGCACGGCACCACGGTCGTGTTCTCGACCCACATCCTGTCGGACCTGGAGCGGGTGGCGCTGGACATCGCCTTCCTGAAGGACGGTACCATCACCCTGCAGGGCCAGCTCGACGAATTGCTGGAGGGCGCACGCCGCGTCACCGGCCCCGGTGCGATCCTCGACGGCGTGAAACTGGCCGGCGAATTGCGCCGCCAGCGTAGCCGTGACGGCACCGTCAGCGTGGTCACCCATGGCGGCGCCGTGCTCGGTGCGGTGGGCCAGCAGGCCGGCGTGCGCGTCGAGCCATTGAGCCTGGAAGACCTGTTCATCGAGGTGACGCAATGATCGCCGCCCTGAGGGATTACGCGATGCTGTGGCGTGCCGCGCTGGCGATCAGCCACCGGCGCACCAACCTGATGCTGGGCTGCATGGGCCTGGTGCTGGGCGCTACCGTCGCCACCCTGGTCATGCTCAAGAACGGGAATCCCGTCACCGCACTCGCCTACGCCCTGCGCGCCGTCTACGTGGTGCTGGCATTCGGCTGGCTGATGTATTTCGTTCCCGGCGCGATGAAGCTCAACACGCCGGCGAATGCCATCCTGGTGCCGCGCATGCGGCGCCGGCTGCGCGAGCTGACGGTGCTGGTGTGGGTTTCCGCGATCGTACTCAGTACCCTGATGACGATTGGCACGCCGATGCGGGTGTCGTATGTCTTCCTCGGCACCGGCTTCTGGCTGGCCGCCATGGCCCTTGGACGCAGCGGCAACTTCTGGGGCAAGTGCCTGCTGTTCGTGCTGCCGCTGTTCCCCATCCTGCATTCGTCGATACCGCCCGACTGGCGCGCGCTGCTCGTCACCGCACCGGTGCTGGCGGTGGCCACGATGCTGATGCTGGCGCTGGCGGCTTACACGCTGGAGACGATGTTCCCCAACGGTGGCGACCGTCATTACAGGCTGCAGGCCGAACAGAAGCTGATGACCGACCAGATGAGCATGGACGGCCAGTTCAGGCAGGCACGCACCCCGCGCCTGGGGCTGTGGGCCTACCAGGCGGTACTGCGTCGCGATATCGCAGGCCGCAGGGACGGGGCACTCCTGATGCACGTGCTCGGCCCGGCTACGCACTGGACCCAGCGCAACCTGTCGCTGCTGGCCCTGGTTCCGGGTGCCGCAATCGCCATGTTCCTGCTGCGCTACCAGTCCAGCGCCGCCACGCTCGAGATGATCGCCGAGGGCAGCTGGGTAGCCGCCTCATCGGCTCTGTTGGTCCAGCTGTTCGACTACGAGGGCCGCTCGATGCGTCTGGTGCACACCCGCGGCGAGCAGTCGCTGGTACGGCTGGCGCCCGGCATTCCGGGCAGCGCTGCCGCGTTCAACCGCAAGCTGGGCTGGCGCCTGCTGCGCGCTGCCTTGCTCGAGTGGGCCTGCATCACCGCGGTCGCGGTGGCAGTCGTCGCCATCACTGGCGGATCGAACGAGACCTTGTGGCGGGAACTGTTCATCTGCTGCCTGGCCCTGCCGCTGATTGCATCGAACCTGCGCGACCACGCCCGCCGCAGCGGCTCGGCCGGGTGGTGGATCGCGTTGGGGCTGGCCGCTTCGCTGGGCCTGTCGTTCGCTGTCGCAGTCCCGCTCGGGCGCATGCTGGATACGCCGGTCCTGCCGGTGGCAGCACTGGTGTCAATCGCGCTGGGAGCGCTGGCGGTAACGCTGCGCTGGCGCCGCGTGGCGGGCGCTCCCCACGCCTTCCCGGTGGGGCGCCTGGCCTGAACTGCAGCCGATGTTCAGCTGACCTTCAATGGCCGCGCTTCTGCACCAGCGCCGTGCCTACCCCGTGACGGCGGCCTTCGCTGACCGCCGTCACGGTGCCATCCGGATTGAACACGATGGCGTTCGCCGCGCCGATTTCCTCGGCCGGCTCTTCCCACTTGTGGCCGAAGGCTTCCAGCGCCTTCGCCTGCGCCGTGCCGGCGAAGCCCGGTTCGACCGAGGTGACGGCGCTATTTCTCTGCGAGAGGCGCGGGGCGTTCAGCGCCGCGTCCATCGGCATGCCGAGGTCGAGGTAATTGACGATGGTCTGGAGGACGGTGGTGATGATGGTCGACCCACCCGGACTGCCGATGGTGAAGGCGGGCTTGCCGTCTTTCAGGGCGATGGTCGGCGCCATGCTCGAGCGCGGACGCTTGCCCGCTTCCGGCACGTTCGGGTGCGGGCCTGAAAAATCGAAGTCGGTCAGCTCGTTATTGAGCAGGAAACCGTAGCCCGGCACGACGATGCCGCTGCCGCCCCAGGACTCGATGGTAAAGGTGTACGACACCACGTTGCCTTCCTTGTCCGACACTGTGAAGTGGGTCGTGTGCGCACTCTCGCGCTGCAGCGGGCGCGTTTGCGGACGCAGCGGCACGCTCGGATCCTGTTGGTAGCCGTACGGGTCGCCCGCCGCCACCACGCCGGCCGCGCGCTGCATGTCGATCAGCTTGCGGCGCTGGGCGGCGAAGTCTTTCGTCAGCAGCCCAGGCACCGGCGCATCGACGAACTCGGGGTCGGCCAGGTAGGCATTGCGGTCGGCGAAGGCAAGCCGGCTCGCTTCCAGGTACAGGTGTTCGGCCTGGGCGCGCGGCATCGCTTTCAGGTCGTAGCCTTCGAGGATGTTCAGTGCTTCGGCCACGGCCACGCCGCCGCTGCTCGGCAGGGGCATGCCGTAGATATCGTAGCCGCGGTAAGTGCTCTTGACCGGCTGGCGGATGCGGGCTTCGTAGTTGGCCAGGTCCGCCAGCGTCATGCCGCCGCTGCGCACGCGCAGGCCCGCTGCGACGGGTGGCTTGTTGACGGTGTCGACGATGGCGCGCGCCAGCGGGCCTTCATAGAAGGCTTTCTGGCCGTGGGCGGCGATCTCGCGGTAGGCCCTGGCCATGCCGGGGTTGCGCAGCAGCGTGCCGGGCTTGACCGCCTTGCCGTCAGGGCCGAGGTAGAGCGCGGCGCTCGTCGTGAACTGGGCGAATTTTTTCTCGTTCAGCGCCGTCATGCTGGAAAAATGGTCGGTAACGACGAAACCCTTCGATGCCACGTCGATGGCCGGCGCCAGCACCTGCTTGAAATCCATGCTGCCATAGCGCGACAGCGCCTCGTGCCAGCCGCGCACGGTGCCCGGTACGCCGACCGAGGCGCCGCTGGCGACCGCTTGTTCGAAGTCGATGGGCGCGCCGTTTTCCGGGGAACACGTTCGGCGTCGTGCTGGCCGGTGCCGTCTCGCGGTGGTCGATCGTCACCACGCGCCTGTCCTTGGCAAGATAAATCACCATGAAGCCGCCGCCGCCGATACCGCAGCTGTACGGGTCGGTCACGCCCAGCGTCGCGGCCGCGGTCACGGCGGCGTCGATGGCATTGCCGCCCTTGTTCAAGATGGCGAGCGCCGACTGCGAGGCTTTTTCGCTGATGGTGGCGACGGCGCCGCCGCTGCCGGTAGCAACCGGGGTCCTGGCCAGCGCCGGCGGCGCCTGCAGGACAATGGAAAGGGTCAGGGTGCAGGCGAGGGCGGTGGCTGGACGGGTCATGGATGGGCTATGGTGGCTAGGAATGTGGACTCACGCCGGCTTGACGCGCAGCCTGACGGGAAGGGTTGGCGCCGCACCCTGCGGTGGCGGCGACGCGGCGATCGATTCGTCGAGCTCGATGCGGGCGCCGGGCAGCAGCGCGCTCGCATGGCCGGGTTTGCCGGGTTGCAGTTCGAAGCGTTCAGCGGGGCCGTTCTTGCCCTGCAAGCTGAAGTGGTAGGCGAGGACGCCGGCCCAGACGCAGTGCACGCCCGGCGGGCAGCGGCTGTCTTCGACGCTGTCGTAGGTCAGCGTGAGGCCGGGTGCAATCTGCGCACTCGCGTGCAGCGCCAGCGTGATGGGGCCCGGCGGCCCACCGCCGGGTGCGGCGCAGGCAGCCATGGCGGCGCAGAAGACGGGCAGGGCGAATAGATGGCGCATCTGGTCTCGGATCGCGAAGATGTCGGTCAGTGCAGGATAGCAAAAATGCCAGGCCACCGGCGCATGGTGCCGGTCATACAGGCGTCATATTCGCTCGCTAGACTGCGCTCGTCTCTCAACCAACCCGAGTTTCGCCAATAATGAAAACCAAGCACATGTTCAAGACGATGATTGCCGGCGCCGCCGCTGCCTTTGCGATGACTTCCTCGTTCGCCGCGGACGTCACCGGCGCGGGCGCGACCTTCCCGTATCCGATCTATGCGAAATGGGCGGAGAGCTACAAGGCCGCCACCGGCACCGGCATGAACTACCAGTCGGTCGGCTCGGGCGCGGGCATCAAGCAGATCAAGGCGAAGACGGTCGACTTCGGCGCCTCGGACATGCCCCTGAAAGCGGCCGAACTGGACGAAGCGGGCCTGATGCAGTTCCCGGCCATCATGGGCGGCGTCGTCGCCGTCGTGAATGTCGAAGGCGTGGCACCTGGCCAGCTGAAGATGACCGGCCCGGTGCTGGCCGACATCTACCTCGGCAAGATCACCAAGTGGAACGCGCCGGAAATCGCCGCCCTGAACCCGGGCGTGAAACTCCCTGGCGACGACATCACCGTCGTCCACCGCGCCGACAGCTCGGGCACCTCCTTCCTCTTCACCGACTACCTGTCGAAGACGAATCCCGAATTCCAGAGCAAGATCGGCGCCGGCACCGCCGTGAAGTGGGCGACGGGCGTGGGCGGCAAGGGCAACGAGGGCGTCGCCGCCAATGTCCAGCGCATCAAGGGTTCGATCGGCTACGTCGAATGGGCCTACGCCAGGAAGAACAAGCTGGCGCACACCCAGTTGAAGAACCGTGACGGCCAGTTCCTGCAGCCCGACGACGAGCACTTCAAGGCCGCCGCCGCCAGCGCCGAATGGACCAAGACCCCCGGCTTCGCCGTCGTGCTGACCGACCAGCCGGGCAAGGCCAGCTGGCCGATCACGGGCGTGTCCTACATCCTGATGCACAAGTCCCAGGAAGATGCCGCCAAGGGCAGGGAAGTCGTGAAGTTCTTCGAATACGCCTTCAGGAACGGCGCCGCCGCAGCGGCCGAGCTGGACTACGTGCCGCTGCCGGCATCGGTCATCAAGCTGGTGCAGGGCGTGTGGAAAGTGCAGTTGAAGGACGCGTCGGGCGCGGCAATTTACTGATTGCGGGCGGACGCAGAGCCGCAGATTTACCGTAGGGCTGGCGGCGGTCTTTTACAGGAGGCCGCCGTTTTTTTGGGGTGGGATTCTCGTAGGGTGGGCTCTCGAGCCCACGCGGTACGGCAGTCGATCAAGGAGCATGTTTGATCTCGCTGCTCCCGTTCACGGTGTGGCTGTCTTCATGCGAGTTCAGGAAGCGCCGTCTCATTAGTGATGAGACCGCGTGGGCACAGGTGCCCACGCTACGAAAACTGACCGGGTACAGGACAGGCCGCCAGTCTCAAACGATGACACCGCGTGGGCACGGAGTGCCCACCCTAAGAACAGCATTACTGCGGATAGCGCGGCTTCAGGCGATCCGCCTCGGCGACCGGGAAGGGCGAGCCCAGTACGGTCGATTCGCCGCGGGTGCGGTTGCGGGCCTGGCACTTGTGGGTGCAGACCGTTGCCGGCGGCGCGACCTCGGTGGCGTCTTCACCCATCACTTGCCCCATGCGGCCGCCGCTGGCGACCGACCATTGCGACACGCCGCCGCAATGGAGCACGTTGCTGATGGCGCCGGTGCGCGTCACGATCTGGTTGGTGCAGCTTGGTGCGGTGATGCGGTCGGCGAACTGCGGGCTGTCGCGGCCGACGAACTTGCGCGAGTAGTCGTTGCCGAAGTTGATGCGCGGCGTGACCTTCAGCGTGGTGTCCTTGTAGGCGACCGTGTCGCCCTCGCGGTTACGGAAGTTGCGGTTGTCGTAGTAGAAGGCGCTTTCGGCCAGCTTGTGCGTGAACACGGTCTTGGTCTCGTCGGTGCGCTGCACTTCCATCTGGAACAGGCCGCCGTTGGCGCAGTCCTTGGCCTGGATTTTCATGGTGAGGCCCGGACCGCTGCGGGTCAGCACCATGTCGGCCGAGCTGCTCAGTTCCACGCTGACGCTGCCGTTCAGGACCAGGCCGCGATGGTCGGGCATCTTGCTCTCGAATACCGGGGTCGCCTTGCCGCCGGTGATGTCGACCGGATTCGGCGCGCCCGTCATCGTGTAGTTCAGCACGCCGAAGCTGGCGGCGTCGACGTCGAACTGGATATATTTTCCCTGCACGCGAAACACGGAGCCCACGCTGCCGGCTGCGACGCTGGTCGTTTGCGAACCGCTCTTGCCGAGCACCGTGAAGCCGCCGCCTTCGCAGCCGGTGGAGTCGGCGGCAAAGGACGATTGTGCCGCAAACAGCAGGCCGATGCAGCAAGCCGAGATCAATTTTTTCATTCTTTTCTCCTGAGGGTTGGACCGGTGCAGGGACCGGTCCGTTGACGATGACGCTTCGTTCGCACCCGGCGCGTCGGCCTTGCCAGGTGCTTCAACCCGTTAATACCGGTCAGTCGCCCGAAGGTTCACGTCGCGGAGAAAAAAATTCAGAACTGCCGGCTGACGCTGGCGGTGAAGGCCGGCGCAGGGGCGGCCGGCAGGTAGGGATGCCAGGTTTTCTGCAGGCCCGCCTGCAGCAGGTAGCCCTTGGTGCGCGTGGCGAGCGCTGCGCGCAGGTCGCCGCCATCGCCAGTCGCATCGCGGTACTCGCCGAAGGGACGGCGCAGGCCGGCATGGACGGCCAGGCTCACGTTGTCGGTGAGGGGATAGGCATCGTTCAGGTCGAGGTAGACGCTGCGCCCTTCGCCGTAGTAGCGCGGCGAGTAGAACAGCCGCGCGCTGGCGCGCCCCATCAGCAGGCCGACATGGAGTTCGCTGTAGTCGAACTGGCTGCTGCGCGGGAAGGCGCTGCGGGTAATGCCGGCGTCCAGCGTTATTGTGGGCGAGATGCGCTGGGCGCGGCCGCCATAGGCGATCAACTGGCTGCCGCTGCGTCCTTCCAGCCGGACGGGAGACGCAAAGCCGCCCACATACCAGCCGGCCGCGGCGTCGTGCTCCACCCGCAACTGCAGCACCGGCCGCGTATCGAGGGCAACGCCACGCGCCGCATAGGCCGAGAGCAGGGACAGGTTGGCGCTGGTCTGGCCGTGCGCGCTGCCGGCGCCGCACAGCAGGACGAAGGCGGCTAGGGTGAAACGGCGCGGGTTGTGGCGGAGCTTTGGGAACATTGGCAAACGCAGGCGTCGAAGGCCCGCCGGAGGGCGGCGCAAGCGTCTATGTTACCAGCCGAGGAGGCCGCCGCGGCGTCGAGCATGCGCCGCAGCGACTGGGCGTTGGCGCGTGGCTGCAGCTGCGCCAGCAGGGCGGACAGGCCCGCGACGTGGGCGGCGGCATAGGACGAGCCGGACACGACGCCCCAGCGCGTGCCCGGCATGCAGCTGGGGATGTCGGTGCCGGGCGCATACAGCATGGTCGACAGCGGCAAGCGCCGTTCGCCGCCGCGCCCGACCGCGATCACGCCGGGGTGGGCGGCCGGAAAGCCGCCGTCGGCGCGCTGCGGATCGGCCGCGCCGACCACGATGACGCCGCGCGCCAGTGCCGCATCGAGCAGGCTTTGCAGCAGCCGGTCGGGTGGCCCGCCCAGGCTCAGGTTAATGATGCGCGCGCCGTTCTCGAGCGCGAAGTTGATCGCCTTGCCCAGCGTGAAGCTGTTGCAGCGCGCCGGCTGGCGCGCTTGTTCCCAGCAGGCGCGCAGCGCCATGATCCTGGCACCCGGGGCGACACCGGCGATACCGACGCCGTTGCCCGTCTGCGCGCCGATGACGCCGGCGACCGCGGTGCCATGGGTCTCGGCGGCATCGGGCACGTCGTCGACGAAATTGCGGCGCAGGACCAGCTGGCCGGCGAGATCGGGGTGCGATGCATCGACGCCGCTGTCGATCACGGCGATGTGCACGTTGCGGCCGGTGCTGATGCGGTGCAGGTCGGCCAGGTGCCAGTCGCGCGCGGCCGGCTGGATCGGGTAGAGCGGGTCGGCGCTGCCGAGGGCCTGGAAATCCTCGATCGATTGCGCCCACACCACGCGCGCATCGTGCGCCAGGGCGTCCAGCACCCGTTCGAGCGGCGTGTCGTCGGTTTCCTCCATCAGGAAGCAGTCGACGCCGATCGCCGGCATCGACCAGTTGTCGCGTACCCGCAGGTGGTGGCTCGCAGCGAGTGCCTGCGCCAGGCGGCGGCGTGCGGCGCCGCCGCTGTCGTCGTTGTAGCCGCCGCCGTAGGCGCCGTCGGCGTGGAAGTGGTCTGGCGGCAGGCGCAGCATGACCAGGAGCTGGCGCTGCGTCGCCGCGGGAGGAGGGGCAACCGCAGGCGCTGCCTCGGCCGCCGGCACAGGGTTCGCCTCCTGCGCGCCGGCACCGTCAGAGAAGGCCAGCATGAGGACGAAGGCCAGCAGCAGGACCAGGACGCGTGTCACGGCTGGCCTCCCGCGCCCAGCTGCTCGGCCAGGGTGACAGCCGGTTCGGCGCGCAGGCGGGTCACGGTCTTGCCCGGTTCGTCCTCGGTATCGAGCAGCCAGGCGCCGGTGACGGTCGGCCCGCCGACGACGCGTGCGCCGCTGGCCTGCACGATACGGCGCAATTCACGCTCCGGCGTATCGGGATTGAAGGTCACGACCAGGCTGCTGCGCTGGCCGGCATCGGCGCCGAGCAGGCGATAGGCATCCGTGTTTGCGTCGGGGCTTGCGGGCGCGCGTGCCAGCAGCAGTGCCAGCACGGCGATGGCGCCGAACTGCAGGGCGACGGCGGTACGCAGCCAGCGGCCGTCGTTCGCTGCAAGGCGCGTGCGCCAGCCTGGCACGGGCGGCGCCGGGTCCGCGACCGGCGGCAAGGCGGCCGGCGCGTCCAGCTGCGGCAGCAGGCGCGCCAGCGCCGCCTCGGCGTCGAGCTGGGGCGCTGGCGCCGGACCTGCGGCGCGCAGCGTGTGCAGCATCGACAGGTCGAGGCGACAGGCGGCGCACACCTGCAGGTGGGCTTGCACCCGGTCCCGTTCGGTGCCGGTGAGGCTGCCGTTCGCCAGCCAGGGCAGCAGCTCCTGGGCTTCCTGGTGTGCAGGGGTATTCATGGCCGGTTCTCCAGCTGGCCGTCGAGCAGGACGGCGAGACGTTTACGCGTGTGGAACATGCGCGTCTTGATCGTGTTGACGGGGCACTCCATGATGTCGGCGATTTCCGGATAAGTCATGTCATGATAAAAGGTCAGCTGGAAGGCAATGCGCTGCGCCAGCGGCAACGTGGCAAGGGCAGCGTCGACCGCATGCGCCAGGCGCCCCTGGTCGAACTGCCATTCGGGGCGGTCGCTCTCCAGGCCTTCGCGTTCGTCGGCAAGGGCCTCGACCGGTTCGTCCAGTGCCTGCAATGCCTTGCAGGCGCGCCGGTAGGCAATCGCGAAAACCCAGGTCGACACCTTGCTGCTGCCGTCGAAGGTCGCCGCCTTGCGCCAGACGGCCAGCAGCGTGTCGTTGACGATTTCCTCGATCAGCGGCGCGCTGCGCGTCATCCGCTGCAGGAAGCGCGTCAGTCGCGGGAAATAGGCGCGGTACAGGGTCTCGAAAGCGCGCCGGTCGCCGGCCGCAACCCGGCCGACCAGGCAGGCTTCGCCCGCCGGCGTCCTGGCCAGGCTTGCAATGTCATCGCTCGTTTTTTCCACGCACGTCTCTCCCCGCATCTTTCCGCTGCCCGGTATATACCCGCCGGCCTGGAAAAGGTTCAATGGGGTGTGCAACGTGGTATGCCTGGCGATTGTCGCACGTGGTGTGCGGGCTTGCTACATGGCAATTGCGACTATGTGGGGGAATTGCAGCATGCGCAGGGCGGCCAGGCGTTTCGATCGACTGCGTCAACGAACAATCTAGGGATTATTTCCGGATCACTGCCGTACGAGGCGATGATTTCGTCGATCCGGATGTCCGCAACTGACCCACAACCGACGGTCACTTCAGCCTTGAAAACGCCCGTCTCATAACCAAAACCAACTTACGGACAACTAATAAGACGATGGCGATGGCGAAAAAACCAAGCAGTAAAAATTCTCGAAGCCAAAAAGCGATGAAGGACTACAAGCTAATCGGTGGTCCACTGACTGAAGGGTATGTATAGGCGTAGTACATCAAAAATGCGAGCAAACAGACCCCACCGACAAGCTGCAATCCTTGATTTGCAGAGGGTGATTGTTTCCCTTCACCGTTACCCGTCTCATCCATGCAAATCCTTTTTGCAGCCGAAAATTGCCGTCGACGAGGGCGGCCCAACCACATTCCACTGAAGCCCGCATCCCAGTTTTGAAAAGCAGTTGAACAACGGCGATATTTTAGTTGCTGGCTTACCAACACTCCGGTAGAGTTCTTCGTGATGACTGTCCGCGCTGCCTAGCTCGATCACTTCCGCAACTTGTCGAACTCATACCTAAAAGTGATTCATGTTTTTCTTATTCACGCGTATGGGCGGGCTCGTTCGGTCGTTCGGGTGGTGTCACTCCCCAGGCGAGCAAGATTCTGCCCAAGCCGAACACGAGGTACGGCATCACGCTGAACAGGCCGGTAGGTGTGTTCCTGATGACGGCCGAGATATCGGCCCCGATTAAATATCTCGCCGGCTTGCTGCTCGATGGGAAAGGGTACGCGCACGATCACCCCTTTTTGGACGAAAAAAGTCATCCGTTGGGGCCCACCTCCAACCTGCTTCCCTTCGGGTATTTGGCAATCATGATTCCTGCCTTTATCGTCGTGTTCTGAGCAATCTTCACGCTGATCCAGCCGCACGCCGCACCTGCTTTCCTGCGCAACCAGAGACTTCTCTCAATGCTTTATATCTTCCTGCTGCTTATAGGCCTCATCATCCTGAACCTGTCCGCCAGCCGGTCGATCCGGCGTGGCGCCGACACCAGGTACAAACAGAACATGTTGATTGCGATGATCTGGCTGGTGCCCTTCATTGGCCTGTTCATGGCGACCGGCCACATCACGCAGCATGCGCCTACGGCCAGGAAGCATGAACCGCTGCAAGGTACAGTTGACGGCTCTGCGCCCATGATCGTTCGGGTTGCCGGCTGCCCCGACTTTGATGTCCAAAGGCAGCTCGTGGAAGTACACGGATTCCCCGTCATCTCTGCGGACGCGTTTGATCATTGGCTCGCCGCCAGCCCGCAGGCCTCCACAGCCGACATGGCCTGCGTTGCCAAGGCATGGCTGATGCACATGCGTGAAGCCTGTGGACCAGAGTTCCGGCTCTTTGAAACTGAGCACGCCTTTATCCTGTCGCCACTGGAAAGCGGCGTTCTGCGGGCGACCGGCATCTTCATGGCCACCACGCGCAGGCGCATTACGGCCGTGCTGCGTGACCTGGCCGTATTCCCGGCGGGTAGCAAGAGCGTTCTGCTGGTGCTGCATGACGAAGACGCGTACTACCAGTACGTATCGGCCTACTATCCGGACAACGGCGAATTCTCCTTCAGTAGCGGCATGTTCATTAATTCCAGTGTGCCTCACTTTGTCGTCCCGCTCGCCGAACTCGCTGCCATTGAAGCGGTGATCGCGCACGAGATGACCCACAGCGCGTTGTCGCACCTGACTTTGCCGCGATGGCTCGATGAAGGCCTGGCCGTGAATACCGAGCAGCGCCTGACCGGTGTGCCTCGCCTTATCTACACGCCCCACGAGCTGCATGAAAAGCACCTGCGCTATTGGGGCACGGCGGAAATGCAGCAATTCTGGACCGGCGAATCCTTCTTCCGCACCGACGATGGGAACCTGCTCTCCTACGAACTGGCACGCATCCTGGTTTCGCATCTTTCCGCTGACTGGGACCGCTTTACGCGATTCGTCACCCATGCACAGCGCGAAGATGGCGGCGGGCTGGCTGCCCGCGAGCACATGAACGTTGAATTGGGCGCATTGGTTTGCGCTTTGCTGGAGCAGCCTTTTTCGGCAGATTGGGAGCCTGTAGCGGTATCGCACGTCCAGGCTGCTTGTGCGCACGCATCGTGACACGTGTCGATGAAAAGTCTTGTAGCGTTGATGACGGCGGCAATGGTTGTTGGCTACGCGAGCGCGCTCGTCGCCGACCCGCGGCGCGAGCCGCCAGGGCTGAAATCCCTTTGTGACAATTCGTGTTCATCACAACAAGCGCAAGCCGTTCGCTAGTTTCTCGTAGGCGGCCTTGCTTCTCTACTAGCGAACCGCCTGACAAGCTTGTTTGTATCCTCCAGTGCACGAGCTCTTGAAAAGACGCTGCGCAGTAACCACGTCCCTGCGTACGCCAATTCCATTGTGATACAGGTATGCGAGGTCGCCGCATGCTTGCGCCGAGTTTCCATTGCAAGCCTTTCTGAGCCATGTGGCGCCCAGCACAGGGTCCGCGCTGACATTCTGTCCAAACACATACCTGATGCCGAGGTCCCGGCAGGCGACCATATCCCCGGCCTCGCAGCTCCTGCGATATAGCGCGAGTCCGGCTGCACTATTTGCTGGGACGCCGACACCTCTAAGCAGAAAGTCTGCAAGGTTCGTGCAGGCCATCATATCCCCGCCCTCACATGCCTTGCGATACAAGGTCGCGGCTTTCGGGTTATCTACCGGGGTTCCCATACCGCGGCCGTAGAGCGAACCGAGATTGGTGCACGCGAGGGCATAGGTGGCATCGCATGCTCTCCGGTAGTAAGGAAGCGCGGTAGCGGCCTCGTTCAACCTATACTCAAAATACGTTCCGGCTTTATAACAGGCCTCAGGAGATCCTCCGGCACATTGGGCCTCGAGCTTTTCGCGCTCGCCCGCCACGCACATACCGGCCACGGCTGTCAGAACGATCGCTAGCAATACGCCAGTTCGGCCTACACGCCTCGTTTTCTTCGATCTCATCATATTTGAGCGACTCGTTTCGACCCGAAACGAAACCGCGGTCTACCGGATTCGTTTTCTGTCAGGAAATTTTTATGGCGGAGACTTGGGTTGGCTGTCGAAGGTCTGCTCTCGACCCTATTGCAGACCTTGGGCACTGCGAAATCTGACACAGTTTCACGGTGCAGTGTTCGCTCCAGCATGTTCAAGCGGAGAGAGCCCAAGGATTGCTCTTAAAGACGAACCTGAAGCATAGATGATATCGGCAACGCGCACCCGCCCGGCAGAGCTGTAGCCTAGATAGCTGATGCATCGCCTTTCTGGAGCGGTCGATTCCAGGCACATCTGGACTCTACGCGATGAGGAAGTTCGCCTTATCGAAAGTGGGGCTTTGTAATCAGGGTCTTGGGAATCATAAAGGACGTCGAAATCAATTCGACAGACTTCTTTGGAAGCTTCAGCGCACTGCCTGTCACGAACAAGCGCGCGTGCCAGGTCTGGCCGGAAATACTTTTCAAGGATGGCTACCGACGCCTTCTGTACAGGCTCGTCGTTTCGATGCTCCGCATACAGGTTCTTCACCACCGTCTCAAGATCGTTCCCACCTTCGGCGGCAGAAGCGCAGCCAGAGGAAAAGAGTATGAACGCGCAAACGAGAACGCGATGTATCGCAGGCATACCGGTAGAGAGTCGCATTACGTTGAAATCCTTCTGCTTCGTTGTCGTAAAACGTCCGCTCCTGGCCGATGACAGTCCTTCGTGAAGCGGCCAGTGTACAGGACAGGTTGTCGGCAAGGATGTGTTTGCAAGTGGATGCCTGCCTGGTGGACATCCGCTACCGATCCATTGCGTACATTCAAATCGTCGAGTGAAAACCCGATGGAATCGCTATGCTTCGTCCAGAAGACGGAGAACATGGAGTCTGGAGAATACGGCAAACGCCCAGACAATGAACGGAATCAGCATTCCCCAAAACACGACATGCCAATAGCGAGCCTTCTTTTGGAAATACGGACGCGATGCACGGTTCCCGCTCCAAAAGAAAAGAGGTGCCGCGACAAGCCAGAAGAACAAGAATGGGTACCCAAGTCTGTCCGATGCAAGGAAACCATAAAGAAAGACAAACGGAAATCCCCAAGCTGGCGCGAAGTCGCGCCAGAAAATCCTGGCTGTTTTGATGAGCGTGTCAGGGCGTTCTTGCGTCATGGCTTTCAAATGCAGGGTTAATCGAAGCGATATCGACCGTTGGCTCCTGGCCGATAACAGACGTTCGTGCAGATGTCAGTGTACTAGCCTGCCCGCGCAAGCTTGCCCGGTTTCCTGCTTCCTCTTGCGTATCACTGTAGCGAGCGCTGATGCCGGCGTAGGTCAGCACGCCTGCAAGCAGCGTCCAAAGCACCAGGTCCGTCAATATCGCGCGTCTGTGCTTGCGTTTGCGGAGGGCAAACTGAACGGCGCTACCGACAACGAAGAACACGACAGCAATGCCAAGCCCGATCATCGCCATGAAGACCAGTGCGCCGAAGGCGTGCTGGCCATCGCCCGGATACGTTTCACCCCACCATAGATGAGAAAGCGGTAATACGCCTGCGAGCGATATTGCCAGGCACAGTCTCAGGGCCGCCTGGAATACCGGATGAGGTAGCGGAATGCGCATCGTGTTTCTGCCCATGTTCATGCATCGGCTGGTCGCTGGACATCGCCCGGCAGGCCGCCAGGAAGAAACCTCATCAACCAGAACGGGTTATTTCGTTACCAGGCTCTTTTTGTCTCGCGCATAATCTTTCAGTACCTCGGTGACGACCAATGCCACGCCGACGATCAAGAACATGTATTTCAGTGGCGCGGGGATCGCGGTCGGCAACAGCCTGTCGAACACCACGAACGCGGCAAAGCATGCGGACCAGGTGGCGTCCATCCAGCGCCGTCGCAGAAGCGACATGAACGTCGCCGCTATCCAGAGTACGACAGGCCAGTCATTCCAATCCATCGGTGTCTCCATGTGATATCGATGTGGTCCATCTGTTTCAGCAGGCCAGGGCTCGCATGCCGGGTATGCCAATTCCCGTCATCATAGCAATACGACCAGCCCGATAATGCGTGAATTGTCACCGCAAAAAGCCTGTCCACTCATCCCGGCTTTTTACCGTTCACCACGAAAAACCGCCACTCGTTGTTTCCAGATAGAAGCACACCGCATCCGCCGCTACCTTGAACGTATCCATTCGACCTTCAAGGAGCCCCGCCATGCTATCGATACACCAGCTTCATAAAACCTATGCCAACGGCGTGCACGCGCTGAACGGCATCAGCCTCGAGATCCCCACCGGCATGTTCGGCCTGCTCGGGCCGAATGGCGCCGGCAAGTCCTCGCTGATGCGCACCATCGCCGGGTTGCAGGAGCCGGACAGCGGCAGCATCCACTTCGACGGCCGCGACGTGCTCGCGGACAGGGACAGCCTGCGCCGTGAGCTGGGCTACCTGCCGCAGGAGTTCGGCGTCTATCCGAAAACCAGCGCGCTCGAGCTGCTGAACCATTTCGCGGTGCTCAAGGGATTCACGCGGCGCGGCGAACGCAAGGAGATGGTGGAGGCGCTGCTGCAGAAGGTGAACCTGTGGGATGCGCGAAAGCGTGCGGTGGCTGGTTTCTCCGGCGGCATGCGCCAGCGCTTCGGCATCGCCCAGGCCCTGATCGGCGCACCCAGGCTGGTGATCGTCGACGAGCCCACCGCGGGCCTCGATCCGGATGAGCGCAACCGTTTCCTGAACCTGCTGGCGCGCATCGGCGAACAGGTGGTCGTGATCCTCTCGACCCATATCGTTGAAGACGTGACCGACCTGTGCCCGCGCATGGCGATGATCGCGCGCGGCCAAGTACTGGTCTCGGGCAAGCCGCAGGAGGCGATCGCGCAGCTAGCCAGCCGCGTGTGGCGCAGTTGCGTGGACGAGGTCCAGCTGGACGAATACCAGCGCCGCTTCGCCGTGCTGTCGACGCGGCTTGTGGCCGGCAAGCCGCAGATCAACGTGTACGCCGAGACCCAGCCGGAAGAGGGCTTCACGATGGTCGACCCCAGCCTGGAAGACGTGTACTTCCTGCAGCTGCGCGCGACGCAGTCCAACGCCGCGCTGGCCTGAGGAGCTTCCAACATGTGGAAAGAATTCTTCCGTTTCGACCTGCGCTACCAGTTGCGCCAACCGATGCTGTGGCTGGTCATGGTGGTCCTCGCGGCCATGGCCTTCGCCAGCGCCGGCAGCACGTCCTTCCGCATCGGCGCCGGCCCCGCCGGCATCGGCAACGTGCACCTGAACGCGCCGGGCGTGATCGCCAACCAGCTTGGCGTGCTGTCCATGATCGCGATGCTGCTGGTGACCGTCTTCATCGCCGGCGCCGTGCTGCGCGACAGCGAAAGCGGCATGGCCGACCTGCTGTATGCCGCGCCTTTGAGGAAACGCGATTACCTGTTCGGGCGCTTCCTGGCCGGCTTCACGGTCTGTCTGCTGATCTTTGCCGCGATCACGGCGGCGATGATGGCTGGCTCGCTGCTGCCGTCGATCGACCCTGCGCGCCTGGGCGCGTTCTCGCTCTGGCCCTATGCCTGGAGCTTCGTCGTGCTGGTCGTGCCGAACCTGCTGTTCGTGGCGGCGCTGCTGATGCTGCTGGCGACCGTGACCCGTTCGATGATGATGGTGTACGTGGGCGTGCTCGCCTTCATGGTGCTGTGGTCGGTCGCGGCGGTGCTTGACGCGGGGAATGGCAGCGCGTCGCTTTCCCTGCTGCTCGATCCCTTCGGCGTGCGCGTGCTGGCACACCTGACCCGTTACTTTACAAGTGCCCAGTTGAATGCCGAGTTGCCGCCGCTGTCGGGCCTCCTGCTGGCCAACCGTGTGCTGTGGACCGTCATCGCCCTGGCCATGGCAGGCGCCACCGTCGCGCTGTTCAAGCCGCAGCATGCCGGCAGCGGCCGCCGCTTCGGCAAGGCGCGCAGCCAGCCGGCGGTAGGGGGCTGCGCCGGCGTCGTTCGCCAGGGTCGCTCCGGTGCGCCGCATTGCGCCGCGCTTCGACGGCTGGACCGCCCCGGGCCAGGCCTGGCATCTGCTGCGTTTCGACCTGCGCGCCACGATGCGCAGCCTGCCCTTCCTGGTCATGCTGCTGCTGGCGCTGGCCAACTTCATCGCCAACTACACCATTGGCGGTGCGCGCTTCGACAGCGTGCCGTATCCGCTGACGCGCCTGATGCTGGACGAGCTGGCCGGCGGCATCAACGCGATGCTGGTGCTGGTGCTGCTGTTCTACAGCGGCGAGCTGGTGCACCGCGACCGCCAGCTGCGCATCGCCGACGTCAGCGACGCCACGCCGGTGCCGGGCTGGATGCCGCTGCTGGCCAAGACCGGCGCACTCGCTGCCGTGGTGCTGGCCTTCCTGGGCGCCGGCGTGCTGACCGCGGTCGCGATCCAGCTGTTCAAGGGCGGTGCGCCGGTCGAGGCAGGGCTGTACGTGCAGGGCACGCTCCTCAACGCTGCGTACTTCATCATCGCCGGCATGGCCCTGCTGGCGCTGCAGACGCTGGCCAATAACAAGTATGCGGGCTACCTGCTGGGCGCCGCGCTGGTCGCATCCGGCAGCGTGCTGGGCCTGGAACACAAGCTGGTGAGCTTCGCCGCCATGCCGCAGCTCGTGTATTCGGACCTGAACGGCTATGGCCACGCTTTGGCCGGCTGGTGCTGGTTTGCGCTCTACTGGAGCCTGGTCGGCGCGGCGTTGCTGTTCCTGGCGCAGGCTTTCCGCGTGCGTGGTCCGGCCCCAGGCTGGCGCGCGCACCTCAAGAGCGGCCTGCGCGGCTTGCGCGGCGGCGCAGGCCTCGGCCTGGCGCTGAGCGTGGCCGCCAGCGTGGCGGTGGGTGGCTGGATCTACACCAACACGAACGTGATCAACCGCTATGAGTCGAGCGCGGCCCTGCTCGACAGGGCGGCCGACTACGAGAAGCGCTACCGCGGTTTCCTCGACCTGCCCAATCCCAGCCTGACGGCGGTGCGCGCCGATGTGGCGATCTACCCGGCCGAGCGCCGCGTCACCATCCGTGGCAGTTACCAGCTCCGCAACAAGACCGGTGCGCCGCTGGACACCCTGCGTATCCAGTTGGACCCGGCCGCCATCACCCGCCTGACCCTGGTGCCTGCGCACACGGTAACGCTGGACGATGCGCGCCATGGCATGCGCGTGCTGAAACTGCGCGAACCGATCGCGCCCGGCGCCAGCCTGCCCTTCGGCTTCACCGTCGAGGTGCAGGGGGAGGGCTTCACCAGCAGCGGGGCGCCAGACAACATCCACCATAACGGCACCATGTTCACGTCCGAGAACTTCTTCCCGAAATTCGGCTACGTGCAGGCAAACGAGATCGACGACCGCGCCGAGCGCCGCCAGCGCGGGCTGGGCGAGCCGCACCGCATGCCGCTGCTCGACGACCCGGCCGCACGCAAGGCCAACTTCTGGAAGCTGTTCGGCTTCGACGCCGACCTGGTCGACTTCGAGACCACGGTCTCGACCAGCGCCGACCAGGAAGCGATTGCACCCGGCACGCTCGTGCGCAGCTGGGAAGAGGGCGGCCGCCGCTACTTCCACTACCGGATGGACGGGCCGATCCTGCCTTTCTTCGTCTACCAGTCGGGCCGCTGGAACGTGAAACGCGCCGACTGGCACGGGGTGCCGATCAGCGTCCGTTACGATGCCAGGCACCCGTACAACGTTGACAGCATGGTAAAGGGCACCCGGCGCGCGCTCGACTATTACAGCGCCAGCTTCGGCCCGTACCCGCACAAGGACGTGCGCATCACCGAGTTCCCGCTCTACCAGCAGTATGCGCGCAGCTTCCCCGGCGTGATCCCGTTCTCGGAGTCGCTCGGCTTCATCAACGACCTGCGCGATCCCGATGGCGTCGACCACGTCTTCTACGTGACGGCGCACGAAGTGGCGCACCAGTGGTGGGGCGACCAGGTCATCGCCGCCAACGCCCAGGGCAGCATGATGGTGACGGAATCGGTGGCCGAGTATGCGGCGCTGATGGCGCTCGAGAAGGAGTTCGGGGCCGCGAAGACCCGCCGCATCCTGCGTTTCGACCTCGACCAATACCTGGCGGGACGCGGCAAGGAACTGGTGGTCGAGCAGCCGCTCGTCAAGGTGGAGAGCCAGCTGTACATCGGCTACCGCAAGGGCAGCATGGTGTTCTACCGCCTGCGCGAGGAAATCGGCGAGGCAGCCCTGAACCGCGCGCTGAAGAATTTCGTGAGCGCGCACCGCTACCAGACCGCTTCCTACGTCACCAGCCGCGACCTGCTGGCCGCAATCCGCGCCGAGACCCCGGCGGATAAGCAGGACCTGCTGACCGACCTGTTCGAACGCATCGTCGTCTACGACAACCGCGTGAAGGCGGCGGCCGCGGTGCAGCGCCCGGACGGGCAGTGGGACGTGACGATGCAGCTGCAGCTGGCCAAGCTGGAGGCGGACGGCAAGGGCAAGGAAAGCCTGCGCACCTACGACGAGCCGGTGGAAATCGCCGTGTTCGCCGGTGACCGTGAGCTGATGCGCGGGAAGCGCATGATGCCCAGCGGTGACTCGAGCGTGACCGTCACGGTCAGGGAGAAGCCGTCGGAGGTGGGTGTCGATCCCTACAACATCCTGATCGACCCGGTGCCAGGCGATAACCGCAAGGCGGTGAGCCTGAACTGAGACAGGCCGTATCGACAAGGCGGATGGTGCCGATGGCACGATCCGCCGGCATCACAATCCGTTGAGCTGCCTGAACTGCGCCGCACGCCGCCGCGACATCGGCACCTTCAAGTCGTCCTTCAGCGTCAGCACCATGCTCCCCGCTGCTGATGGCGCGATGCCGACGACGAAATCCAGGTTCACGATCTGGCGCCGGCTGACCCTGAGGAAGCGCTCCGGATCGAGCTTCGCTTCCAGCTGGTTCAGGGAGCGCAGCAGCAGCGGACGGTTGCGGTCGAAGTAGACCCGCGTGTAGTTGCCCTCCGATTCGAACAGCACGATCTGCTCCAGCGCCACGAACCAGCAGCGCTCCCCATCCTTGATGAACACCTTGCCGTCCGGCGCCTGGCGCTCGTTCTTCTGCGCGTCCGGTGCCCTCGAAGCCTTGTTCACGGCATGCGCCAGGCGCGCGGGCTCGATGGGTTTCAACAGGTAGTCGAGCGCGCTGACGTCGAAGGCACGCAAGGCGTACTGGTCGAAGGCGGTGGTGAAGATGACCGGCGGCGGATCGTCGAGGGAAGCGAGCAGGTCGAAGCCGCTCCCGCCCGGCATCTGCACGTCAAGGAAGACCAGGTCCGGCCGCAGTTCCTCGATGGCGCCGCGGCCATCGACCGCGTTCGCCGCTTCGCCCACCACCTGCAGGGCAGGGTGGACGGCAAGCAGCCGGCGCAGTTCGAGGCGTGCCAGGCGCTCGTCGTCGATGATCAGGACATTCATGTGCTCTCCAGTGGCAGGACCACGTGCGCGATGACCCAGCCATCGCGTTCGGCCAGGGTGCAGCCGGCGCGGGGGCCAAACAGCAGGGACAGCCGCCTGGCGGTATTGGCCAGTCCCAGGCGGGTGGAGTCGCTGGCCTGCGCGAGACGCCCCTCGTTGGCCACGGTCAGCTCGACCCCATCGTCCTTGCGGTGCGCCCCGATACGTAGTTCGCAAGGGCCGATGCTGGGCTCGACCCCATGCTTGACCGCGTTCTCGACCAGGGTTTGCAGCGCCATCGGCGGAATCGCGACGGCCTCCAGGCCCGGCTCGATGTCCATCGTGATGCGCAGGCGTTCGTCGAAGCGGTGCTTTTCCATGCCGAGGTAGGCCTCGACGGCCGCCAGTTCGTCCGCGAGCGGCACGGTGGCCGTCTGCCCGGCACGCAGGCTGTGGCGCATCATGCCGCCCAGCTGGCCGACCGCGCGCGCGGCGAGCTCTGGGTCGTGGAAGATCAGCGCGCGGATGCTGTTCAAGCTATTGAAGAAGAAGTGGGGATTGACCTGGGCCTGCAGGGCGCGCAGTTCGGCGTCCTTGACGCTGACCTCGAGCTGCAGCTTTTCCAGCTCGAAGCGCAGCGCGCGCCGCCGCGCCAGCATCGTCGAATAGCAGAGCGTCCAGACCGCGAACAGCGCGTACCACAGCAGGCAGAGTAAAAACAGCAGGCTTGGCGCCTCCGGATCGGCGAGCAAAGCCCCATGCCGGAACACCAGGTCGGACAGCGCCAGCACGCCGGTCTGCACCACGCTCAGGACCAGCAGGCCGCTGAGGATACCCTTGAGCGGTGGCGGGCCGTGGCGGTCGATCCAGCCGCGCCGGCGCAGGAACAGGCGCCAGCAGTGCGATACCAGCAGGCCGCTGACGATGCACATGAGCTTGGCGAGGACGAAGCGCAGGGCGGCCTCGCCGAAGTTGTTCAGGGTGGACAGGATGGCCACCAGGGCAAGGCCGCCCCAACCACTGAGTTGGAAAAGCCAGTAGTCGCGCGAGGAAGAGGTACTCAGCTCGGCGCCGCGGAAAGGGATGGTGCTCGGGCTATCCATGCATAAACGAGAACGTGTTCATTTATTCATGGTACTGCATTTGTTGCCGACAGAACAAAAATCGCGGGGCGGTGACGCTCCAAGCGCCCAATAAAAAACGGCGGCCCCTTGCGGAGTCGCCGTTCGGCGTTTGCCCAACGCCCGGTAAAAGCCTGATGCTTACACGTAGGCGGCCAGCGCGCCTTTCATTTTCTTCAGCGCCGCCGATTCGATCTGGCGGATGCGCTCGGCCGACACGCCGAATTCCTCGGCCAGCGTGTGCAGCGTGGCGCCTGAGCCGTCGTCGTTCGCCAGCCAGCGCGCTTCGACGATGCGGCGCGAACGCGGGTCGAGCTTGCCCAAGGCCGTTTCCAGGCCTTCGGACTGCAGGCGCGTGACCTGCTCGGCTTCCAGCACCCGGGTCGGTTCCTGCTGGTCCGACGACAGGTAGGCGATCGGCGAAAACTTGTCGTCTTCGTCGTCGGTCGGCGCTTCCAGCGCGATGTCGCGGCCCGACAGGCGGGTTTCCATCTCGATCACTTCTTCGCGCTTGACGTCGAGGAGCTTGGCGAGATCGTCCACCTGCGTCGGGGTCATCGCATCCAGGCCCACCTTGTTGCTGCGCAGGTTGAAGAACAGCTTGCGCTGGGCCTTGGTCGTGGCGACCTTCACAAGGCGCCAGTTCTTGAGGATGTACTCGTGCATCTCGGCCTTGATCCAGTGCATCGCGTACGATACCAGGCGCACGCCCTGGTTCGGGTCGAAACGCTTCACGGCCTTCATCAGGCCGATATTGCCTTCCTGGATCAGGTCGGCATGCGGCAGGCCGTAACCGAGGTAGCCACGCGCGATCGACACCACCAGGCGCAGGTGCGAGAGCACCAGTTTTTGCGCGGCATCAAGGTCGTTCGCTTCCCGCAGACGCTTCGCCAGCGAAACTTCTTCCTCATGGGACAGCATTGGCAGGCGGTTCACCGCGGAAATATACGCGTCGATGTTACCGAGATTGCCAGTGAAACCGAGTCCCAGAGCACGGCTGCCGGTTGGAACCAATGCGGATTGTGCGGACATGTTGTTTTCCTCGTAGAGTAATCTGTGCTGCGCCGGCACCCCGGCCGGGACAATCCCGACGGTGACCGCCCCATCTCGAAGCGGGCGCTCGCGATACCGTTTACATTCACTTGAACCATATATTAGCACTCTCACAGGGTGAGTGCTAGCGAGCCCCTGGCGACGGGCGGCTGTTTAAGTCTGGCTAAAGTATTGCGCTGAATCAGCTTTGTTCAGTCGCTATTGGATTCTCACTGTAGAGCGGAACAATGCGCGACTATTGATCTAAATCAAGCGTCTAGGGCGATAAATCACCTTAGGTCACAGCCTAAGTGGTCGCGACAGGCGCATTCTGTTAAATGCCGCACAGAGAGCAAAGTTCCGAATCGAGCGAGGCATCGTCCTACTTGTGCATTGCACGTTGACGCACAAAGCAGGACGGTTCAGGGAAATACTGGGAGGAAGGCAGCCAGTACTGCCTTTTGCACTTAATTCAAGCGCGCAAGATGGCGTTGCACAGACAGCAAGGCGCCGATCAGGCCGAGGCCGGCGCTGATGGCAAGCAAACCGGCGATTTCCAGGCCTCCCAGTGGTGCCAACTGGAATTCCGAGGCATACAGGCGTGCGAATTCGGCAATGGCCGCGTTCAACGGACGCAGGGCCAGCAGCACCGCGCCCAGCGCCACCGCGCCGGCGCAGATGCCGAGCAGGGCGCCCGTATAGTAGAACGGGCGGTGGATGAAGTTGTCGGTTGCGCCCAGCAGTTTCGACACGGCGATTTCCTCGCGCTGGGTCAGCACCTGCAGGCGGATCGTGTTGAACACGACGGCAATCACCACCACGCCCAGCGTGATCGCCAGCAGCAGCAGGGCCAGGCGCAGGATGCCCAGCAAGGCGGCCAGGCGTTTCACCCATGCGGAGTCGACTTGTACCGTATCGACACTGGGCAGGGCGCCCATCTGCTCGACGATGCTGTCGATGCGCGCCGCGTCCGCCGTACTGGAAAAGCCCTCGAGCTTCATTACATAGCTGTCCGGAAGCGGGTTGTCGCCCAAGGTGTCGAGCGCCGCCGACAGGCCGCTGCGTTCCTTCAGGTCTTCGAGCGCGCGCTCGCGCGGCACGAAGGCGATGCGGGCGTGGCTGCCCTGCAGGATCTGGCGCAGCTGGGGCTCGATTGCCTGCGCGTCCTCGCGCGAAGCGCCCGGCTTGACGAACAGGCTGATCTCGGGGTCCACCGACAGCTGCTCGGACATCGGCCGCACGTTGTCGAGCAGGGTGATGCCGGCGAAGGGCAGGGCCAGGGCCACCGCCACCACCAGCACGTTGAACAGGAAACTGCCCGGCGCCTTGCGCACATGGGCCAGGGGCCGCGCCGAGGGCGAAGCGGTGTTGGCGGATCCAGGGGCTCATGCCGCACCTCCCTCGGAGGCGGGCGCATGGCCGGCATCGGCTCGGGCGTCGACGCGGCCGGCATCGACGAGTTGCCCATGTTCCAGCCGGATCACGCGTGCGGCGCCGTCGAGCACCTGCTCGTCGTGGGTCGAGATGACGCAGGTGACGCCGACGGCGTGGAAAGCGCGCAGGGCGTCGAGCACCTTGTCGGCGGCCACGCGGTCGAGATTCGCGGTCGGCTCGTCGGCCAGGATGATCTGCGGGCGGTTGACGATGGCGCGGGCGATCGCCACGCGCTGCTGTTCGCCGCCGGAGAGTTCCAGCGGGTGCGCGCGGGCGCGATCGAGCAGGCCCACCTTGTCGAGCGCGGCGCGGGCACGGCCCTCGGCCTGCGACCTCGGCGCGCCGGACACGAGCAGCGGCAGCATCGTATTGGCGAGGATGTCGCGGTCGTTCAGCAGGCGCTGGTGCTGGAAGATCAGGCCCAGCTTACGGCGCAGGAAAGGGATACCCGCTTTGCGCAGTTTGCCGATGTCCTGGCCGAACACCACCACACGGCCGCTGCTGGGGCGTTCGATGGCGGCCACCATTTTCATCAGCGTCGACTTGCCGGCGCCGGACGGGCCGGCCAGGTACACCAGCTCGCCCTTGTCGATGTTCAGGGTGACGTCGCGCAGGGCGGTGGCGTCGAGGGAATATTTCTTGGAAACGGAATGGAACTCGATCATCGGTTCAGTGGACCTTACTGTTATCCCAGCAGCGCTTCAACGAACTCGTCTGCACTGAAAGGCTGCAGGTCGTCCAGCTTTTCGCCCACGCCGATGAAGTACACCGGTACCGGACGGGTGCGGGCGATTGCGGCGATGACGCCGCCCTTGGCAGTACCGTCGAGCTTGGTGATGACCAGGCCGGTCAATTGCAGCGCATCGTCGAAGGCTTTCACTTGCGCCAGCGCGTTCTGGCCGGTATTGCCGTCGATGACGAGCAGGGTTTCGTGCGGGGCGCCATCCATGCCCTTGCCGATCACGCGCTTGATCTTCTTCAGCTCTTCCATCAGGTGCAGCTGGGTCGGCAGCCGGCCGGCGGTATCGACCATGACGACGTCGACGCCGCGCGCTTTGCCCGACTGCACGGCATCGAAGGCGACGGCAGCCGGGTCGCCCGATGCCTGGGAAATCACGGTGACGTTGTTGCGCTGGCCCCAGACCATCAGCTGCTCGCGCGCAGCGGCGCGGAAAGTGTCGCCGGCGGCCAGCAGCACCGATTGGCTGGAGCGCTGCATGTGCTTGGCGAGCTTGCCGATGGTGGTGGTCTTGCCGGCGCCGTTGACGCCCGCGATCATCATCACCAGCGGCTCGTGGCGGCCCAGCTCCAGCGGTTTTTCCAGCGGGCGCAGCATGTCGACCATGAGCTGCTTCAGTGCGGCCTTGACGGCAGCGGCGTCGAGCAGCTTGTCTTCCTTGACCTTGCGGCGCAGGTTATCGAGCAGGAACTGGGTGGCGTCCATGCCTGCGTCCGACATCAGGAGCGCGGACTCGAGTTCCTCGTACAGGTCTTCGTCGATGCGCGCACCGACGAACAGCAGCGACAGGTTGCTCGAGGTCTTGGACAGGCCGGCCTTCAGGCGCGCCATCCAGGATTTTTTCTTCTCCGCCTCGGTGGTCGGGCGCTCGGCCGTTTCCTCGATGAAAAGGGCCGCTTCGGAGATCGGGGCCAGGGCGCGGGTGAAGCCAGGCGCCGGCGTTTCCGCCACAGGCGCGGCGGCGATATCCTCGGCAGGCGAGTCCACTACAGGCCGATCCGGGACGGGCAGGTCCTGCGCCGGTGCCGGCGTTTCGGGGGCAGCTTTTTTTCTCTTGAAGAAACTAAACATGAATTGATTGGTGGAGGTAATGCATGCACATGCCGGACCTGGGGCCGGCACGATGAAATGGGGTCGCGCGTATTCTACCAGAGGGCAAACCTTCCGAATCGTCAAGTCCGGAGGCGCGAGCTGTGCACAAACGCGACAGTTGCGCGTGCCCGGTAGCCGGCCATGCGCTGCCGCTGCAGGCCGGACCGGGCCTGGAGCCGGCCCCGCAAGATCGTGACAGGGAGGGCGCTCAGTGCACCAGCCGGCCCCACCAGTTGCCCTTTTTCTCGGGCGCGACCGCTTCCAGCCGCCAGCTGCCATAAGGGTTGTTGAAGAGCGAGTCCGGACCGTAGTCGACCGGCGTCGCGGCGACGATGCGGTAGACCGGCGCCCCTTCGCTGACCGAGAAGGTATGCCCGACCTCGATGTCGTGGGCCTCGAGCAGGTAGCGCGTGAAGGTGCGCAGCAGGTCGGCGGCAGCGGTACGGTCGATCGATCCCTTGCCGATGGCCATGACGGCTTCCGGCAGGCCGAAGTTGTGCATGCCGCAGGAATACACCTCGTGGCCGGACACGACGAACACGACCAGGGCGCGGTGCGCGGTCAGCAGGGGCAGCTGCTCGCACATCTCGGTCCAGTAAGCGGGGCCATGGGCAATGCCGGTGCTTTCCACTTTCACGCCCAGCCCGCCGGCGTCGACCAGGGCCGCGCCTGCACGCATCATCGCCTCGGCCGCCTCGCGCGAGCCGCCCTTGCCGATCAGGTACACCACGCAGCGGTGTTCGCCCACGTCGTCCATTGCCCCTGAGGCGGCCCAATGCGGACCGGCCACGCGGAAGGCGGCGCTCACCTCGGGATCGGCGGCGCCGTACACGAGTTCGCAGGTAAAGCCTGTTTCGGCGTCGCGCAGCAGGTTTTCAATCAGCAGGTGGCCGCTGTCGCCGTCGGCGATGTCGTCGGCCAGCGCCTGCTGGCTGTCCCATGGTCCCGGTATGCACAGGATTAGTTCTGGTGTGTCGTTCATGTCGGTGGGTCTCCTCATGGCGCAGCCGGCCCATGGATATGGGCGGGATACGCAATCCAGTACAGGAAGAGTGTTGCACGAAAGGCAGATCGGGTGTCGCCCTGTATTGCCGAGCGGATTGATCAGCAGCGTGCGGGCAAAGACCCACGGGGCGAAGGCGTCCGAGCGGAACGCGCCGCGCTCATCCTTCGCACCCATGGGCCTGCGCCGCATCGCCGTTCACCGGGATGCGGCGCAGGCAGCGCCTCCGAGAGGCTGGAGGGCTCAGCCGGCCTTGGCGGCCTCGGCCGCCTGACGCATCGCGTCGAGCGTCATGTTCGGCGTAATCAGGTTGCCGTCGTAACGCAGTTCGATCAGCGCCGGCATTCCCTTGCCGTTGGCATGTTCGAGGGCCCGCGCCAGCGCAGGGGCGAAGTCGGCGGTGCGTTCGACGATTTCGCCATGGCCGCCATAGGCGCGTGCCAGGGCCGCGAAGTCCGGGTTATGCAGGGTCGTGCCCGACACGCGGCCCGGATAGGTCTTTTCCTGGTGCATGCGGATGGTGCCGAACATGCTGTTGTTGAAGACCAGGATGATGACGCCGGCGCCGTACTGCACGGCAGTCGCCAGTTCCTGGCCGGTCATCATGAATTCGCCGTCGCCGGCGAAGGTCAGCACCGTGCGCTCTGGATCGACGATCTTCGCCGCCACGCCGGACGGCACGGCATAGCCCATCGCGCCATTGGTCGGCGCCAGCTGGGTGCGCATGCCGCCGTAGCGCCAGAAACGGTGTGCCCACGAGGCGTAGTTGCCTGCGCCATTCGTGACGATGGTGTCGCGCGGCAGGGCGCTTTGCAGGTCTTGCACCACCTGCCACAGGTCGAGCGGGGCATCAAGCGGGCTCGCATCGCGGAAGATCGGCGGCTGCGCCTGCCAGGCGGCCAGTTCCGCGCGCGCTTCCTCGACCGTGTGGCGCCAGGCGCTGCTATCGACCGGTGCCATCGCCGCCAGCATCGCGCAGGCTTGCGGCGCGCCGCTGGCGATCATCAGGTCGGCCTGGTAGACGCTGCCCAGTTCCTCGGGGTCGGCGTGGATGTGCACCAGGCGCTGCTGCGGGACGGGCGAGGCCAGCAGGGTATAGCCGCCGGTTGTCATTTCGCCCAGGCGCGGGCCGATGGCAATGACCAGGTCGGCATTTTTCACGCGCGCGGCCAGCTTCGGATTGATGCCGATGCCGACGTCGCCGATATAGTGGGGGTGTTCGTTGTCGAGCAGGTCCTGGAAGCGGAAGGTGCAGGCCACTGGCAGCGCGTTCGCCTCGGCGAAGCGTTGCAGGTCGGCGCAGGCTTGCGCATTCCAGGTACCGCCGCCCAGCAGCACGACCGGGCGCTGCGCTTCGGCCAGCAGGCCGCGCAGGGTGTCGATCTGCTGCGCGGACGGCGCGCCCTGCACCGGCTGGTAGCTGCGCGTGTTGGCCACTTCAGCCGTGTCGATCAGCATGTCTTCCGGCAGGGCCAGCACGACCGGGCCGGGGCGCCCGCTGGTGGCCACCTGGAAGGCGCGTGCGATGTACTCGGGAATGCGGTCGGCGCGGTCGATCTGCGCCACCCATTTTGCCATCTCGCCGTACATGCGGCGGTAGTCGATTTCCTGGAAGGCTTCGCGGTCGACGAAGTCGTTGCCGACCTGGCCGATGAACAGGATCATCGGTGTCGAATCCTGGTAAGCCGTGTGCACGCCGATCGAGGCGTTGGTCGCGCCCGGACCGCGGGTGACGAAGCAGATGCCGGGCTTGCCGGTCAGCTTGCCGTAGGCCTCGGCCATGAACGCGGCGCCCCCTTCCTGGCGGTTGATGACGAAGCGGATATCCGAATCGTGCAGCGCGTCGAGCACGTCGAGGTAGCTTTCGCCAGGCACGCCGAAGGCGGTATCGACACCGTGGACGTGGAGCGCGTCGACCAGGATCTGGCCGCCGCTGCGGGAAGGGTGCGTCATGTCTCTGTCATCCTTGTGGATTAATAGTCAGGGCATTCTATGCGAGTGCCCCAGCTCAGGCTTTTGAAATGGCGACACGAAATTTCAGAAACGACAAGGGCCGGCGGTGCAGCCAATCGCGCCGAAAATAATTGTCGACCTGCAATGGTTCCCGCGCTAGACTTGTCAAATTAATCATTCGAGGGAGCGCGCGATGCCGATTTCACGACGCCAGCTGGTGCTGGGAGCATTGGCCGCGGGCACCGTCCTGCCCACCATCGGACATGCGGCCGGCGAGCATCCGCTCGACAAGGTGGCGGTCTGGCTGGTGCCGCTGGACGACTTCCCTGAAGAAATGGCTGCGACGCTGGCAAGAATCCTGCAGGCCGACCTGAAGATCAAGCTCAGGGCCAGCGGGCGCCTGCCGCCGCTGGATATCCCGACCCTGCCCGGGACCGACCAGGCCATCAGCGAAGAGTTGCTGCGCCTGGCCCTGCCGGCGTCAAAAATGGCGACCGGATCGGACAGCTATCGCGTCTTCCTCACCATGCGCGACATCAACGCACGCTCGGGCAACTTCCGCTTCCAGTTCGCCACCCACGCGCCCCGCCAGGCCTGCTCGGTGGTGTCGCTCGCGCGGCTGCTGGAGTACAAGGACGGCGAACCCCGCATGAGCGAACGCAGCGCGCTGCGCCTGCACAAGATGGTCAAGCGCGCGATCGCCGAACTGCACCGGGCTGGCGCCGCTCGCCCGATCCGACGGACCTGATGTACGCGCCGCTGGTGAACCTGGCCGATATCGACCGCATCGACCTCCGGGCACCGCGAGCGCGCTCCGGCTGGCGCGGCGCCGGCGCAAACGCCACGCACGACGACGATTTAAGTACTCAACCAAAAATAAATGTGTTTTTGGCTTCCAGAACCGGCGCGTTGCTGCGTCGGCTCGCGTCCGCTTGCGGGGCAGTGCTCGCACTGCGGCGCTCTCGCCGTCTTGCACCGCATCCGAACCGGCACGTCCGGTTCTGTTTGCCAAAATTCCCATTTATTTTCGGTCGAGTACTTAGCTGCAGGTTTCAGGCGCCTGGCGACACATCGGTTTGTTTTGGCAGCGACAATACCGTTTGGTGATCCATTCGAAGGTTTTTAATTGGCAGAAGTAGACGGTAGAAAACTCAACCAGACTCATACACCATGCCACTCGAAACAACCCTCATCTATAGCGAGTCGCTGATTCGGCAAGCGACGTTTGCCTACTGGCGTCGAACAGTCGGCGTATTTTTTGTGCCGGTGCTGCTGGCGCTGACAGCGTGCTTCCTTGTACTCCTCATGCAGCGCGATCTCTCGTGGATAACGGGGATGATCGGAACGGTCATTGGTTTCGGTTATCTCATCTCGGCCAGTCTGTATGTTGTTCACTACAGGAACTCGCTTGCAAAATTTCGTCGTTTCAAAGATGCGATGGTTACATTTCACGCGGACAATAACTCGTTCACGATGAAGTCCAGTGCTGGAACATCCACTCTTCACTGGGCTGCCGTGAAAGAGGTCTGGAAATTCGAAGACGTGTGGCTTCTGCTATTTTCGAAAGCCCAGTTCAGCACGCTGCCTGTCGCAAATCTTTCGCCGGAACTACGACAACTCATTGTCGGCAGTGTCGAATCAGCCGGCGGCAAGGTTCTCTGAACCGCGGTCAGGCCAGCTGGGGTCAGTCTAGCTGGGGTCACAGGCTAGCTGGGGTCAGGTCTGACATTTGGACACGATCTCAGCCATACATCTTGATGAAGTTTCCAAAAGTAGAGCTCGTGTCTATTTGTCAGACCTGACCCCGGCGTTTTGAGCCGTCGTTATTGCTGTCGTTATTGTGACTTCGTCGTTATCGCCGGCTGTTCAGGACTTGCGTGCACATGCAATCCAATGCGCCTTTGTTTGTCGACGACATTGACAGCTTGGACGGCTTCATAAAACCAGGTTCTATTAAGTACTTGTTATTTAAGCATCTTTGTGCTTGGCATGTAAATTGCTTGTTAGAAATTTTCTGTGCAACATCAATTTATCTCGGAAGACAAGATGAAAATTCTGAAGAAACTGGTTTACGCTGCGGCCGTTGCGATGTCGATGTGTACTGCCCACGCTGCTCCTATCGTCAATGAATGGGTATTCAACCCGAATGGCGGCGGCTTCGACAACGGTCAGCAGGTTTTTGAATACCTGGACGTGAACGGAAACAGCTTTTTTGCCCTGACGCGAACGGACGGGAATAGCTACACGTTCAGCCAGCATGCCGTCTCAACATCGTGCAAGCCGACTCGAACGGGAGGCTGTTCCCCATTAGCTACCCAGGCGGCAACATCACTGCGATGTTTGAAGCGGACGGCACAGGACGCTTTGGAGATGCGCTCAGTTTCAGCCGCGGGACGATCAGGATGTATCAGAACCCGACGAATTTGGAGTACGGCGGCACCAAAGGCATTTACGGCGCCAACCTTGGAAATCTCATCGCGAGCTTCGATGTGCTCGGCGGTGGAGGCGATGTTGACGCGAGCGGCAGCCCGACCGCGAGCGGTCAGGTCAATGTGCTGGCACGCGTGAACATGGACTCGCTCATGCCAGGTTATTTCTTCCGTGGCGACGGCAGCGACCTGTGGGATAAGACAGTCGTGCAATTCCGTTTCGCGAACGCAAATGTCATCGGCCTTCCCAATGCATTCCTGGTCGATGAAGTTGCATGCCAATACGCCGGCTTTACGGGCCCAGGGTGCAATGGTACGGAGTTCGCCAATGCGCCAGGCGAATACTTCTTCGTTGGAAATAACGGTCAATTTATCGTATCCGAAGTGCCAGAGCCGGGTTCCCTGGCCCTGTTCGGTATTGCCATGCTCGGCGCCGGTATCGTCGGCCGCAAGCGCGCTGCCCAATCCTGATCGATTGGCATCGATAATCAGGAAAAAGACGGCGCTTCCGAGGTGCCGTTCCAGCCAGGACAACTGGGGGAACACTGAGCATCTCCTGATGCTCAGGCGTCCGACCCCTGGGGCCCGGTAGCACGGTATGGGCGAGACGCGTGGCGAACCGGGGTCAGGTCTGACATTTGGACACGATCTCAGCCATACATCTTGATGAAGTTTTTAAACGTAGAGCTCGTGTCTATTTGTCAGACCTGACCCCGGCGTTATTTTTCAGACCTGACCCCGTGGCGAACTGGGGTCAGGTCTGACATTTGGACACGATCTCAGCCATACATCTTGATGAAGTTTTCAACCGTAGAGCTCGTGTCTATTTGTCAGACCTGACCCCGGCGTTATGAGCCCGCCGGTAGGAATGACCCCGCCGTTTAGGAACAGGCGAGGAGCAGGCCCTTGCACGGTGTCGAGGTCAATGCCTCAGCCAGGCTGCGGCACCGTGCGTACCGTTGCGCTCAGAGAAACCAGACCGGCGCGGCGGCTATTTCTCCACCGACAAAGCCGGTCATTTCGGTTTGGCCGGACTCAACTGCGCAAACAAACTCCCGGCCAAGCCCATCAACACCTGGTCGGCGCCCATGTCCGGCCCTGCATTGGCCACCATCAGTGCCCCGGTCCCTTGCTCGGGAAACAGCACTGCAATGGCCAGCCAGTTGCCGTCCGAGCCCTGATGCACCAGGACGGGACCCTGGCGGCCCGCGATCGATTGCTGCACCCCCCAGTCGAGGCCGGCTGGACTGCCCGGCTGCGCCGTCTGCATCAGCCGGTAGGACGCAGGCGAGAGCAGCTTGCCCTTGCCTGCCGCCCCGGCCAGCTGGTCCAGATTGAACTTCGCCCAGTCCTCCAGGCTCATGTGCAGGAAGCCCGCGGGCGCGTACATGCGGGGCGCGCCGTCGTTGAGTCGCGCCATGTGGCGCATCGGCTTACCGTGCTGGTGGCCACGATTCTGACCCTCACCGGTGTTGCCGAAGCCGGCACGCGTCATGCCCAGCGGCTTGAATACCTCTGCGCCCATCAGCTCCTCGTAGCTTGCATGCGCAGCGCGCTCGGCGATGACGGTGGCGACAATGAAGCCGGCGTTGCTGTAGCTGAAGGTGCCTGCTTTCGCTTCAGGCTTGTCCTTGAGTGCGACGGCTACATAGCTCAAGCGCTGCTCCGCGCTCGGGCGGCCGTCGCGGAAAAATTTCACCATCGTCTTATCGTTGCGCAGGTCGCGCGGAAAGCCCGCGCGGTGCGAGAGCAGTTCGACCAGGGTCACCTTGCGGTATTCCGGCCGCATGCTTCCCGCCATGTCGGGGAGCATGGCGTCGAGCGGAGTGTCCCATGCAAGCACGCCGCGTTCGACCAGGCGGGCAATCATGGCTACTGTCATGACCTTGCCCGTCGAACCGATCAGCCACACATCGTCGAGCGTCACCGCGGCCTTGCTTCCCGCCTCGCGCACGCCCAGCACGGTCTGCGCCGAGACGGCACCGTCGCGCAGGATGACGGCGCCGACAGCAGGCACTTTCGATCCGGACTTTGCCGATGCGATGGCGGCCGACAGCTCCTCCGATGGGGTCGCGGCAGCTACTGCAGCCAGGCTGAAGGCGGCAACGCCGAAGAGAAATCGTTTCAGCATACTGAATCCCTTTTTTTGATTTTGGTAGCCGAAGTGTAGCGGGCGCGATGGCAACCTGGTCTATATTGCGATGAGTGGAAGAATGCCGGCAATAGAATGCAGTAATTGCTGCCAAGCTCACTGGATACACGCAGTTTCTCCTCGGTCGTCCGGCCCTCAAGGAGTCAATAGCACCGGCATGGGGCCAGACGCGGCCTCTGAAGATCGTGTGGCAGGCTTACTCGCCTTGAAGCGCTGCGCCGTTTGTCGCCGACCAGTGCCGTTCAACCCATCGAGTCCACCGCTTGTCTCGGCAGGCTCGTGCTACGGTCACCGGCTGCATATGCTGTCGGCTCGATGAACTCACTCCAACCGGCATATGAAACTCGCTCTCACCGCGGCCTTGCTGGCCACGCTCGTCCATCCGCTCACCGCAGCCGCGCAAGTCACCAATGACAACTGGGAAACCACATTACGACAGTTTGACAGCGACTACTGGAAAGCCTTTAACAGTTGCGAAGTGCAGAAAATGACGATGATGAATGCCGAGGATCTGGAGTTCTATCATGACCTTGGTGGTCCGATGCGCGGCCGGCAGGCATTTGCGGATGCGACCAGCAGGAATATCTGCGGCAAGCCGGACTGGCGCCTGCGCAGGGGAGAAGTGCCCGGAACGGTCCAGTACTACCCGCTAAGGAACAATGGGACTGTATATGGTGCGGTCATCACCGGTGAGCATTACTTCTACCACCTGAACAAGGGCCAGCCCGAGCGGGTGGAGGGAAGGGCGCGTTTTACGCATACCTTGCTGCTCAAGGATGGGCAGTGGCAGGTTGGGCGGATGCTCAGTTTTGATCACGGGCCGGCAAAACAAGCAGAGTAATGACACCGTCACTATCCCGCCAGGCTGAACGCTCACCTGTAGCAGGCGTGTCAAGGTGTCGCCAGGCCATCTCCGATCGCCTGGAAGATCGCGCATCGGTTACAATGCTGACCGTGAAGCAGGCCAGACAGCCGCTGGCTGGCACCTGCAAGGGTGCCGGCGGGAGGAAGGTCCGGACTCCACAGAGCGGGGTGACGGTTAACGGCCGTCCGCTGAAAGCCAGGCGCAAGCCGGGTATAAGGCGAGGAACAGGGCCACAGAGACGAGCGTATTCAGTTACGGTGAAACGCGGTAACCTCCACTCGGAGCAATTCCAAATAGGCACGCGTTGATGTTGCTCGCGGAGCGTGCGGGTAGGAAGCTTGAGCGCCGGAGTAATTCGGCGCCTAGAGGAATGGCTGTCATAGGGGCGTCCCGCAAGGGAGACCACTACACAGAATCCGGCCTATCGGCCTGCTTTACACTAATTCTTGTGCCCGGTCTCACGCCGGGTGCCATCTCGTCAGCGGCGGAGTGGTCATGCCTCAACATGTACCTCAATACATCCTTGCCCTCGACCAGGGAACGACCAGCTCCCGTGCCATCCTGTTCGACCGCGAAGGCCAGGTCGTCGTCTGCGCCCAGCAGGAATATCCCCAGCACTTTCCCCAGCCCGGCTGGGTCGAGCACGATGCCCTCGACATCTGGAACAGCCAGCTTGCCTGCGCGCGCCAGGTGCTGCGCGACTCCGGCATCGCCGCCAGTCAGATTGCCGCCATCGGCATCGCCAACCAGCGCGAGACCACCGTTGTCTGGGACCGGGCCACGGGCGAACCGATCGCGCGCGCCATCGTCTGGCAAGACCGGCGCACGGCCGGCGCCTGCGACCGCCTGCGTGAAGCAGGCCATGCACGACTGATCAACCGCAGCACCGGCCTGGAGCTGGACGCTTATTTTTCCGCCACCAAGCTGCAGTGGCTGCTGGAGAACGTGCCGGGCGCGCGGGACCGCGCCGAGCGCGGCGAGCTCTGCTTCGGCACGGTCGACAGCTGGCTTGCCTTTCAATTGTGCGGGCGCCACGTCACCGACGTCAGCAACGCTTCGCGCACGATGCTCTACAACATCCACACGATGCGCTGGGAGCCGGCCTTGCTCGACCTGTTCGGCATTCCGGCAGCGATGCTGCCGGAAGTCGTGCGCAGTGCCGACCGCATCGGCACCGTGCGCGAGGAGTGGCTGGGCGCGGCCATCCCGCTGATGGGTATTGCCGGCGACCAGCAGGCCGCCACCTTCGGCCAGGCCTGCTACGCCAAGGGCATGGTCAAAAATACCTATGGCACCGGCTGCTTCATGCTGATGCATGCCGGCTATGTGCCGCCGGTCTCGCGCAACCGTCTGCTGGCCACCATCGGCTGGAAGGTCGATGGCCGCGTCGACTACCTGCTCGAAGGCAGCGTCTTCATGGGCGGCGCCACGGTCCAGTGGCTGCGCGATGGCCTCGGCATCATCAAGCAATCGAACGAAGTCGAGGCGCTGTCCATGTCGGTGCCCGACAGCGGCGGCGTGATGCTGGTGCCGGCCTTTGTCGGCCTCGGTGCTCCGCACTGGGACCCGTATGCGCGCGGCACCATCGTCGGCATGACGCGCGGAACCACCGCCGCCCACATCGCCCGCGCCGCGGTGGAGGCGATCGCCTACCAGAGCGCGGAGCTGCTGGCGGCCATGCAGAAGGACGCGGCCTGCCCGGTAACGGAAGTGCGCGCCGACGGTGGCGCCGCCCGCAACGACTTATTAATGCAGTTCCAGGCCGACCTGCTCGGCGTGCCGGTGGTGCGCCCGGCGGTTACCGAGACGACGGCGCTGGGCGCGGCCTACCTGGCCGGGCTGGCGCAGGGCTTCTGGAGCTCGCGCGAGGAAATCGAAGCCTTGTGGCGCGCCCAGCGCCGCTTCGAGCCGGCGATGGCGGCCGAGCGCCGTGCCGAACTGCGCGCACGCTGGGCGCGGGCTGTCGAGCATGCCAAGGGATGGGTGGAGCATTGAGCGCGGGGCAGGGAGTCGCGTTCGCGATCGCGCCCGCGGGACCGGGCGCGTACTGGCTGCTCGCCGCGATCACGCTGCTGGCCTGCGCCGCGCCCCCGGTCGTGATCCGCCGCGATGGCCTGGGGCTCAGTTTGAAGAACATTGGCCTGGCCGCCATCCCCGGTGCTGCCGTTCACGGCTTCGCTGGCCTATGGGGTGCGTGACAACAGCTTGCGCGTGGAGGACGGCAGGATCCTGCTGCGCGCGGCGCGTTTCTATCAGCATGACCGGCCGCTCGCCGATTTCGACCTCGCGCGGGCGCGCGTCGGCGGCTATGACGAGATCATGGAAGCGCAGCTCGGCCTGCGCCGCAACGGCATCGGCTTGCCGGGCTACGCGGCGGGACGCTTCATGGGACCTGGCAAATCGACGATCTTTGCGCTGCTGACGGACCGCAGCAGCGTCGTGTTCCTGCCGGCGAAGAGCGGGCCGTCGCTGCTGATCAGCGTCGAACAGCCGCAAGCGTTTCTTGCGGCGCTACGCGGCACGCACCCGGCATCCGCAGCTGCCGTCCTGCACCCCTGAGCCGGCAAGGACTTACCGCTCGACGATCTCCAGGTCGAACTCGTCCACCCCCGCCACTTCGCCATGCACCCGGTCGCCAGGCTTCAGGGCTCCGACCCCGCCCGGCGTCCCCGTGAAGATCAAGTCCCCCGGCGCCAGCGTTACCAGGCGAGAGAGGTGGCTGATGATGTCGGCGATCGGCCAGATCATTTCGTTCAGCGAACCATCCTGGCGCACTTCGCCGTTGACCGTCATGCGGATGCAGGCGTCCTCGGACGGGTGGCCGAAGCTGCTGACCGGACGCAGCGGGGAGCAGGGCGCGGAGGCGTCGAAGCCTTTCGCCATGTCCCAGGGCCTGCCGTGCTCCTTGGCGACGGCCTGCAAGTCGCGCCGGGTCAGGTCGATGCCGACGCCATAGCCCCAGACCTTGCCGAGTGCCTCGTCGGCGGGAATGTCGGCGCCGCCGGCGCGCAGGGCCACCACCAGTTCGATCTCGTGGTGCAGGTCTTCCGTCGCCGGCGGGTAGGCGAGCGTGCCCTCGGCCGGCACCACGGCGTCGGCCGGTTTGGTGAAGAAGAAGGGCGGCTCGCGGCTCGGATCGCTGCCCATCTCGCGGGCATGGGTGGCGTAGTTGCGGCCGACGCAGAAGACGCGGCGGATCGGGAAACGGGCGCTGCTGCCGTAAATGGCGAGCGAAGGCGTGGCGGGCGGCGTGATGGCGTAGTCGGGCATGGGATCTCGCGTGGACGGTGGAGCCTTCATTCTACCGGCGCCTGCGCACTCCTCGCGCGCCGTACCACGCCCGGGTTCAGAACCCGATCCGGCTCCGTCCCGGCAGCCCGCGCAGGCGCACGTCCTCGAGCATGATGTGCCCGCGCCCACCCGCGACCGCATAGCCCAGGCTGTCGAGCAGGGTCTTGCGCAGGTCGCGCGGCGAGACCGGCGCCAGTTTATCGAGCACGGCGTCGCCCAGCAGCGCGTCGAAACCGGTCAGGTTCAGTTCCTCCAGCAGCGAAGCATACATGCGCTGGGCGATGCCGGCCGCCTGGTCTGGCGTGGGCGCCGGCACCTCGTAGACGGCCATGCGATTGAGCAGGGGAGCGGGAATGCCTTCGACCGAATTCGCCGTCAGCACCCAGAAGATCTGGCTGGCGTCGACTTCGACGTCGATGAACTCGTCGCGGAAGGCGCGTGCCGTTTCCGGTTCCAGCAGTTGATAGAGGGCGGCGAGCGGGTCGGACTGGGAGGAACCGGTCGCCTTTTCGACTTCGTCGAGGACGACGACCGGGTTGGCATACTGACCACGCACGAGGCGCTCGGCCACCTTGCCGCACTTGGCGCCGCGCCAGCTGGCCGAGCTGCCGGTGATGACGAAGCCGGCCGACAGCGCGTTCATGCTGATCAGTTCGCAGTCGGTACCCATCGCCCGCGCCAGGCGCTTGGCGAAGTGGGTCTTGCCGACACCGGGCCCGCCCAGCAGCAGGATCGGCATGACATTGAAACCCTTGTTGCCGGCATGGGCCAGGCGCAGGTAGCGCGCCAGGTCATCCAGTACTTCATCGAAGTTCGGGCATTCCTCGAACAGGGGAGACAGGGCGTCGATCGAGGAAGGCGTGGTCACGAAGCGCTCGGGGCCGGTATCGAGCATGCGCTCGTAGAAGGCGTCGAGTTCGGGGGAGCGGCCGCGGCTGCGGTCGAGGGCGTCCTGCACGTCGAGCAGGTCGTAGACGGCGCGGGTCCGGGCGAGGGTGAGAGGGGTGGCGAAACTCACTTTATTTCTCCTGTGCACGCATCACATCCCGACTGCCGGCCGTCGCCGAACTGTCGGGCGATGGAGAAATCCTAACCCTTTCCGCATGAATCCGCAATTTCCCAACCGTGCCCTGCGCGCCTGCTGATCTTGCTGTCGGAAAAGTCCTAAGCCTGTAAATATTTTCCTAACGTCAACGATACAACACCTCATCCCAGATGAGGTTGCACTTTCAGTGTTAATCCTAAGTGCTTAATTTTCCGAGAGATTTTCTATTCATACTGCTTGAGCGAAGTTGTCTAAGTCCTTAATTTCATTGGAAAAATGCGAATTTTTCCTGTTGGAATTCGCTTGACCAGTAACAACGCTTCCTCTAAAGTGGGAAACAGTGTGAAAAAGTGCAGTTTTGTGGGAGAAGTTCAGGTCTCCCGGCGCGCAAACAACTAAACTGATAACTCTCCAAAGCTAGGTAAAACGTGTTTCAAGGCGCGTCAGCGATCAATCTCGATGCGAAAGGCCGGATGTCCATTCCGGCAAAGCATCGTGACGCCCTCGCGCTGCAATGCGAAGGACGGCTTACCTTGACCCGCCACCCCCACGGCTGCCTGTTGTTTTTCCCGCGTCCCGTGTGGGAAACCCACCGCGACCAGATCGCCGCCTGGCCGATGTCCGCCCGTGCGTGGCAACGCATTTTCCTCGGTAACGCCTGCGATGTCGAGATGGACAGCGCCGGCCGTGTCCTGATTTCTCCCGAACTGCGCGCCGCCGTCGGCCTGGAAAAGGAAGTGATGATGCTCGGCATGGGCACCCACTTCGAGATCTGGGACGCCGCCAAGCTGGCCGCCGACGAAGCCGCGGCCGTGGCCGGCGGCATGCCTGATGTCCTTTCCAACTTCTCTTTCTGAGGCACCGATGATTCCTGCGCATTCGGTGCCCGAATTCCAGCATCGCACGGTGCTGCTCGACGAAGCGGTCGACGCCCTCGACCTGGCCGGCCCACGTGCCGACGGTATCTATATAGATGGCACTTTCGGCCGTGGCGGCCACAGCCGCCTGATCCTGTCGCGCCTGGGCGAGAAGGGCCGCCTGTTTGCTTTCGACAAGGACCTGCAGGCGATCGCCACCGCCGAGACCATCGACGACCCACGCTTCACGATCATCCATGACAGTTTCGCCACCATGGGCGCGGCGCTGGCCGAACGCGGCATCGCCCGCGTCGACGGCATCCTGCTCGACCTGGGCATCTCGTCGCCGCAGGTGGACGATGCCGCGCGCGGATTCAGCTTCCGCAACGACGGCCCGCTCGACATGCGCATGGATACGACCCGCGGACTCTCGGCCGCCGAATGGATTGCCACGGCGCCCGAACAACAACTGGAAAAGGTAATACGCGATTATGGGGAAGAACGGTTTGCTTTTCAGATTGCAAAGGCGATTGTTGCTCGCCGGGCAGTCGAACCAATTTCAAGCACACGACAGCTTGCCGCAATCGTGGCAGACGCGGTCAAGACTCGGGAAAAGGGCAAGGATCCGGCCACCCGTACCTTTCAGGCTATCCGGATTTTCATCAATCAGGAGCTTGAGGACCTCGAGGCAGGATTGACCGCTGCCTACGCCATGCTCGCGCCCGGTGCGCGCATGTCCGTCATCAGCTTCCATTCGCTCGAAGACCGCATGGTCAAGCAGTTCCTGGCCAGCAAAGCCAAGGTCGCCCAGCCGGACCGCCGCCTGCCGATCCGCGCCGTCGATCTGCCGCAGCCGCTGATGAAGCTCATCGCCAAGATCAAGCCGTCCGATGAAGAGGTCGGCGCGAATCCGCGCGCCCGCTCGGCGGTGCTGCGCGTGGCCGAGCGCCTGGAGGACACGGCACGATGAGCAACAAGCTCAATATCTTCCTCGCAGCCGGCCTGATCGCCTGCGGCCTGACCCTGGTCAACGCGCGCTACCAGGCGCGCCACCTGTTCATCGAGCTCGAGCGCCTGCAGCAGCACGCGCGCCAGCTCGACATCGACTGGGCCCAGCTGCAGCTGGACCAGTCCACCCTCGGCAAGAGCGAGCGCATCGAGCAGATCGCGCGTACTGAACTGAACATGACGCCCCTGACGCCTGCGCGCACCCAATACCTGACCGAGGACGCCAAATGAAGCGCGACAAGCCGTTCAACGCCAATCGCGTCGCCGCTTCGAAGGGCATGGCTTTCTCGAAGAGCCCCGTGCTGGCCGTGCGTTTGCCGGACTGGCGTTCGCGCGTGATGCTGTTCGTGCTCTTCGCCGGCTTCATGACGCTGGCCGGCGCCGCCGTCTACCGCCAGGTCATCAACGACGAATTCCTGCAAAAGCAGGGCAAGAACCGCTACGAGCGCACGCTCGAGATGCCGGCCACGCGCGGCAAGATCATGGACCGCAACGGCCAGGTGCTGGCTTCGTCCCTGCCGGTCAAGGCCGTCTGGGCCGTGCCGGAAGACGTGCTGGCCTCGCCGCCGGAGAAGATCGCCGAACTGGCGCGCCTGCTCGGGATGCCGGAAGCGGAACTGCGCAAGAAGCTCGACTCGAACCGCACCTACGTCTACCTGAAGCGCCAGGTCGAGATGGAGGTCATCGCGAAGATCGAGAAGCTGAAGATCAAAGGCCTCGACACGAACAAGGAATACAAGCGCTTTTACCCGCAGGGCGAAGTCATGACCCACATGGTCGGCTTCACCAACGTCGAAGACGTCGGCCAGGAAGGCATGGAGCTGGCGCAGCAGAAAAGCCTGGTCGGCGTGCCCGGCAGCCGCCGCGTGATCAAGGACCGCTTCGACCGCGTCGTCGAAGACCTGGGCATCCTGCGCGAGCCGCACGACGGCAAGAACCTGACCCTGTCGGTCGACAGCAAACTCCAGTACATCGCCTTCACCAGCATCAAGAACGCGGTCGAGAAATTCAACGCCAAGGCCGGCGCCGCCGTGGTGCTGGACGTGCACACGGGCGAGGTACTGGCACTGGCGAACTACCCGACCTATAACCCGAACGACCGCACCAAGCTCACCGGCGAGCAGCTGCGCAACCGCGTCATCACCGATACCTACGAGCCGGGTTCCATCATCAAGCCGATGACCGTGGCCCTCGCCCTGGAGACGAAACGCGTCACCCCGAACACCGTGTTCGACACGGGAGCGGGGCGCATCGTCGTCGGCGGCCACGCCATCCGCGACTCGCACCCGAAGCCCATGCTGACCACCAGCGGCATCATCCAGAAGTCGTCGAACGTCGGCGTCGTGAAGATCTCGCAGATGATCCCGCCGCAGGAAATGTGGGAGCTCTACACCAAACTCGGCTTCGGCCAGGCACCGCGCTTCGGCTTCCCGGGCCCGGCCGCCGGCCGCGTGCGTCCATGGAAATCCTGGCGCCCGGTCGAATACGCGAACATGGCTTTCGGCCACGGCCTGTCGGTGTCGCTGCTGCAGATGGCACGCTCGTACATGATCTTCGCGCGCAACGGCGACATGATCCCGCTGTCCTTCGTCAAGCTCAGCGAAGAGCCGGTCGGCCAGCAGATCATCTCCCCGAAAACGGCGGCCCAGGTGCGCACCATGCTCGAATCCGTCGTCAGCCCGGAAGGCACGGCTTCGCGCGCCCAGGTGGCCGGCTACCGCGTCGGCGGCAAGACCGGTACCGCGCAAAAGATCGTCAACGGCCGCTATTCGCAAACCAGCTATGTCGGCTCTTTCGTCGGCATCGCGCCGATGTCGAAACCGCGCTTCGTCATCGCCGTCATGGTCGACGACCCAAAGGGTGCCGTGCACACCGGCGGCGGCGTGGCCGCGCCAACCTTCGCCGACCTCGCAGCCAGTGCGCTGCGGGCCGATAACATACCGCCGGATTCGTCGGTCACCGACATCATCATTCCGGAAGAACCACTCGAGGAGAGCCTGGATGGCGCTTAGCCCGCACCAGATTCGCCAGTCAGACCTGGCCCGCTGGGTAGTTGCCGCCGCACCAGGCGGCAAACTCGTTTCCGACTCGCGCCAATTGCAGCCGGGCGACGTCTTCTTCGCCTATCCGGGCGACGCCGGCGACGGCCGCCGCTACATCGCCGCCGCCGTCGCCGCCGGCGCTGCCGCCGTGGTCTACGACGACCGCGACTTCACCGGGATGAATCCATCGATGTGCCGCACCTGGCCGTGCCCGACCTGAAGCGCCAGGCCGGCCCGATCGCGCACGCGTTTCTCAGCATGCCGGACGTCGACATGTTCACCGTCGGCGTGACCGGCACCAATGGTAAAACCTCCTGCGCCGTCTGGCTCGGCCAGGCGATTGCCAGCCTGGGCGAGACCGCCGCCGTGATCGGCACGCTGGGCGTGGGCATGTACAAGGGCGCTGCCGCACCGACCTTCATCGAAACCGGCTACACGACGCCCGACGCCGTGCTGCTGGCCAGCCGCCTGGCCACCGTGCGCGAAGCCGGCGCCCGTTCGCTGGCCATCGAAGTCTCGTCGATCGGCCTGGACGGGGCCGTACCAACGGCATGCACTTCGACGTGGCCATCTTCACGAACCTGACGCGCGACCACCTCGACTACCACGGCGACATGGCCAGCTACGAAGCGGCCAAGCGCAAGCTGTTCGAGTGGCCGGAACTGCAAACGGGCGTCATCAACCTCGACGACGCGGCCGGCCGGCGCCTGGTCGCGCACCTGCGCGCCACCCGCCCCGAGCTGGCCATTACCGGCTACACGCTGCAGGACGAAGCGGCGCAGCCGGCCATCGAGGGTGTGACCATCCTCCGTGCGGCGAACAAGCGCAGCCGTCCTACCGGCGCCGAATTCGTGCTGGAAACGAGCCAGGGCAGCCTGCCGGTCAGGACGCAACTCGTCGGCCACTTCAACATCAGCAATGCGCTGGCCGTGCTGGGCGCCCTGCTGGCCAAGGGCGTCGAACTCAAGCGCGCCGTCGCGGCCATCGAAGCGCTGGTGCCGGCCCCGGGCCGCATGCAGCAGGTCGGCGGCCAGGATGCGCCGCTGGTCGTGATCGACTATGCCCATACGCCGGACGCGCTGGAAAAGACCCTTGGCGCGCTGCGCCAGGTCGCGACCGAACGCGCTGGCCAGTTGTGGTGCGTGTTCGGCTGCGGCGGCGACCGCGATCCGGGCAAGCGCCCGCAGATGGGCGCGATTGCCCAGCTGGCCGACCAGGCCATCGTCACCAGCGACAACCCGCGCAGCGAAGACCCGGCTGCCATCATCGAGCAGATCGTGGCCGGCATGGACGGGCAGGCCGCTTCGCGTCGCCAGGCGATCGAGGACCGCGCCGCCGCCATCCTGTACGCCGTCAAGCATGCTGGTAAACAGGACGTGATCCTGCTGGCCGGTAAAGGCCATGAGCCCTACCAGGAGATCAAGGGCAGGAAGATGCCGTTCTCCGATGCCGAACACGCCACGCTGGCCCTGAGCGCACGGCTCACCATGATGAGGACGCATTGATGCGCGGTTCGCTCGCACAACTGGCAAGCGCGATCGACGGCGCCGTCCTGCAGGGCGACGCTGCTTTCGAGAGCGTCTCGACCGACAGCCGCACCGCCAATGCCGGCGTGCTCTTCGTCGCCTTGCGCGGCGAGCGTTTCGATGCCCACGACTTCCTGCCGCAGGTGGCCGCGAATGGCGCCGCCGCGGTGGTGGCCGAGCGTTTGCCGGAGGGCTGGACCCTGCCGGCACTGGTCGTCCCCGACACGCTGGTGGCCCTGGGGCGCATCGCCAACAGCTGGCGCCGTCAGTATGCGATTCCCGTGATCGGCGTCACCGGCAGCAACGGCAAGACCACGGTCAAGGAAATGATCGCCTCGATCCTGGCCGCCGCGGTCGGCATCGATGCGCGCCTGGCCACGCAAGGTAACCTGAACAACGAAATCGGCGTGCCGCTCACGCTGATGCGCCTGGAATCCTCACACCGCGCGGCGGTGGTGGAACTGGGCATGAATCATCCCGGCGAGATCGCGCGCCTGGCGGCGATTGCCGAGCCAACCGTCGGCCTGGTGAACAATGCCCAGCGCGAGCACCAGGAATTCATGCACACGGTGGAAGCCGTCGCGCTGGAAAACGGTTCGGTGTTCGCGGCACTGCCGGCAAGCGGCGTGGCCGTCTATCCGGGCGACGACACCTACACCCCGCTGTGGCAAGGCCTGGCCAAATGCCGTAGCCTGACCTTCGGCTTGCTTGATGCCTGCGACGTGCGCGCTACCTTCAGCAGCACCGGTTTCGGCAACGCGCTGCAGGTGACGACCCCTGAAGGCGGCTTCGCATTGAACCTGGCCGCCGCCGGCGAACACAATGTGCGCAATGCGCTGGCGGCGATCGCCTGCACGCTGGCGGCCGGCATCGAACAAAGCGTGATCGTGCGCGGGCTGGAGGCCTTCGCCCCGGTGGGCGGGCGCCTGCAGCGCAAGCAGGCCGTCAACGGCGCGCTCGTCATCGACGACACCTACAACGCCAATCCGGATTCGATGCGCGCCGCGATCGATGTGCTGGCCGCCTACCCGGCGCCGCGCTTCCTGGTCATCGGCGACATGGGGGAAGTCGGCACGCAGGGCCGCGAATTTACCGAGGAAATCGGCGCCTATGCGCAAAGCCGCGGCATCGAAACGGTGCTGGCGACGGGTGAACTCTCCACCCACCTGGTGGCGCACGGCGCAACACACTTCGAGCAGTTTGACGAATTATTGGCAGCACTGGACAAGCAACTGGGCGGCAATTCGGACGCAACTGTGTTGGTGAAGGGCTCGCGTTTCATGAAAATGGAACGCGTCGTCCATCACCTGACTGGATCAACAGCTACTCCCAAGGACGCTCACTAAATGCTGCTCTGGCTTGCACAATACCTCCAGGACTATATCGGTCCGATGCGGGTCTTTAACTTCATCACCTTCCGCGCGGTCTTCGCCACGATCACCGCGATCGCGATCGGCCTGTTCACCGGCCCGGCCGTGATCCGCAAGCTGACCGAGATGAAAGTCGGACAGGCGGTCCGCACCCAGGGTCCGCAGACCCACCTGAAGAAACACGGCACCCCGACCATGGGCGGCGTGCTGATCCTGATCGCCATCGCGGTCTCGACCCTGCTGTGGTGCGACCTGTCGAACCGCCTGATCTGGCCGGTGCTGATCGTGACCCTCGGCTTCGGCGCCGTCGGCTGGGTGGACGACTACCGCAAGGTGGTCTACCAAGACCCGGAAGGCATGCGTTCGGGTGAAAAATACTTCTGGATGTCGCTGGTCGGCATCACCGCCTCGCTGTATCTCGCGTTCTCGGTGTCGGCATCGACCCCCTGGGGCGTCGCCCAGCTGTTCTGGACCTGGGTGCAGTCCGGCTTCTCGCTCGACCTGCCGCCGAAAGCCGACCTGATCGTCCCCTTCTTCAAGACCATCAGCTATCCGCTGGGCGTGTGGGGCTTCATCGCGCTGACCTATTGCGTGATCGTCGGCTCCTCGAACGCGGTGAACTTCACCGACGGCCTCGATGGCCTGGCCATCATGCCGACCGTGATGGTGGGCGGCGCCCTCGGCCTGTTCGCCTACCTGACCGGTAACGTGACCTATTCGAAATACCTGTTCATCCCGCACATCGCGGGTGCCGGCGAACTGCTGATCTTCTGCGGTGCGATGGCGGGCGCGGGCCTGGCCTTCCTCTGGTATAACGCGCACCCGGCGCAGATGTTCATGGGCGACGTCGGCGCGCTGGCCCTCGGCGGCGCGCTCGGCACCATCGCCGTGATCGTGCGCCAGGAGATCGTGCTGTTCATCATGGGCGGCGTGTTCGTCGCCGAGACGCTGTCGGTGATCATCCAGGTGTCCTGGTTCAAGTACACCAAGAAGCGCTACGGCACCGGCCGCCGCGTGTTCCTGATGGCGCCGCTGCACCACCATTTCGAACAAAAGGGCTGGAAAGAGACCAAGGTCGTGGTTCGCTTCTGGATCATCACGATGGTCCTGGTCCTGGTCGGCCTGTCCACGTTGAAACTGCGCTGAAACCGCCTTAACTGAAACTGCAATCGATGAACTACGAAGGCAAACTCGCACTGGTACTGGGGCTCGGCGAATCCGGGCTCGCGATGGCGCATTGGCTGGGCCAGTGCGGCGCGCGCGTGCGCGTGGCCGATACGCGTACCGAGCCACAGCGCCTGCCGGCGCTGTATGCGGCCGTGCCGAATGCCGAATTCGTCGGCGGCGCCTTCACGGCGAGCCTGCTGGACGGCGCCGATTTCGTTGCCGTGAGCCCGGGCCTGGCACCGAACCGCGAGCTGGCCGGGATCGTCCCGGCGGCGGCTGAACGCCTTATCCCCGTCTGGGGCGAGATCGAACTGTTCGCCCAGGCGCTCGCTGCGCTGAAGGCGGAGCGTGGCTATGCGCCGAAAGTCATCGCCATTACCGGCACCAACGGCAAGACGACGGTGACGAGCCTGACCGGTCTGCTGTGCCGCCGCGCCGGCCTGGATACCCGCGTGGCCGGCAACATCAGCCCGGCGGCACTCGACGTGCTGCGCGAAGTGCTGGCGGCCGACACGCTGCCGCAGGCCTGGGTGCTGGAACTGTCCAGCTTCCAGCTGCACACCACGGTCAGCCTGAATCCGGACGCGGCCACCGTCCTGAACCTGACCCAGGACCACCTCGACTGGCATGGCGACATGGCCGCCTACGCGGCGGACAAAGCGCGCATTTTTGGTGCCGACACCGTGCGCGTCCTGAACCGCAATGACGCGCTCGTCATGCAGATGGCCGCCGCGGGTGCCGCGCACACGACTTTCGGCATCGACGAGCCGGACGCGCCGCACGCGATGGGCATCGTCAACGAACGCGGCGTGCTGTGGCTGGCCACCGCCGTGCCGGGCGAAGCGAGCGAGAAGAAGTTAAAAAAGGGGAAGTCGCCGAACCCGTCGAGTTCACGGTGAACCGCCTGATGCCCGCCGACGCCCTGAAAATCCGCGGCCTGCACAATGCCTCGAACGCGCTGGCCGCGCTGGCCCTGTGCCGCGCCGCCGGCCTGCCGCTCGCGCCGCTGCTGCACGGCCTGCGCGAATACGGCGGCGAGCCGCATCGCGTCGAGCTGGTCGCCAGCATCGAGGGCGTCGACTTCTACGACGACAGCAAGGGCACGAACGTGGGCGCCACCGTTGCCGCGTTGGAGGGCCTGGGCAAGGCCTTCACCGGCGAGCAGCAGATCCTGCTGGTGGCCGGTGGCGACGGCAAGGGCCAGGACTTCGCGCCGCTGGCCGGTCCCGTCTCGCGCCATGCCGGGGCCGTGCTCCTGATCGGCAAGGATGCGCCGGCGATCCGGCTGGCTCTCGAGCCGACCGGGGTGCCGTGCTTCGACTTCGAATCGCTGCCGCAGGCGGTGCGCCGCGCCGCCGGCCTGGCCCGTGGTGGCGACTGCGTGCTGCTGTCGCCGGCCTGCGCCAGCCTCGACATGTTCACCAACTACGCGCACCGCGCCCAGGTCTTCGTCGACACCGTGCGCGAACTGGCCCTCGACAAGGGAATGGAGATCTGATGGCCTTCCAGATTCCCTTCAAGTTCTCGGGTTCGAGCAGCGATGCGGCGATCGCCGAGCGCGCGCGCCCGTCGAAAATGATGGACTACGACCAGCCGCTGGTGTGGGTCGTGCTGCTGCTGATGCTGTTCGGGATGGTGATGGTGTATTCGGCCTCGATCGCGCTGCCGGACTCCCCGAAGTTCGCCTATGTGCAGGGCCGCCACGAGTACTTCCTGTACCGCCAGGCCGGCTTCATCGCGGTGTCGATGCTGGCCGCCTACATCACCTTCCGCGTGCCGGTCGTGTTCTGGCAGCGCATGGCGCCGCTGATGTTCGTCGGCACCCTGGTGCTGTTGATGCTGGTCCTGATTCCTAACGTGGGCGTCTCGGTCAATGGCGCGCGCCGCTGGCTGTCGCTGAAGGTGTTCAACCTGCAGCCCTCCGAGATCATGAAGGTGGCCGTGGTGCTGTACGCGGCCGACTTCACGGTGCGCAAGCAGCAATACATGCACAAGCTGACCAAGGGCTTCCTGCCGATGGCGGTGGCAATCGGTTTCGTCGGCCTCCTGCTGCTGCTCGAGCCCGACCTGGGCGCCTTCGGCGTCATCGTCTGCATCGCCATGGGCATCCTGTTCCTGGGCGGCTTCAACATGATCTGGTTCGGCGGCATCGCCTCGGTCCTGGTCGCGCTGTTCGTCTCGATCATCGCGCTTTCGCCGTTCCGGCGCGAGCGCATCTTCGCCTACCTCGATCCCTGGACCGGCGAGAACGCGCTCGGCAAGGGCTACCAGCTGCTGCACTCGCTGATCGCCTTCGGCCGCGGCGAAATCACCGGCGTTGGCCTCGGCAACAGCGTGGAAAAGCTGCACTACCTGCCGGAGCCGCACACCGACTTCATCATGGCGGTCATCGGCGAGGAACTCGGCCTGATCGGCGTGCTCGTCGTCATCGCCCTGTTCTACTGGCTGATCAAGCGCGCCTTCGACATCGGCCGCCAGGCGATCGCCCTCGAGCAGATCTTCGCCGGCCTGGCCGCGAAGGGCTTCGGCATCTGGCTCGGCGCCCAGACCTTCATCAACATGGGCGTGAACCTGGGCCTGCTGCCGACCAAGGGCCTGACCTTGCCCCTGATGAGCTATGGCGGTTCGGGCGTGATGCTCAACTGCGTGGGCCTGGCGATCCTGCTGCGCATCGATTACGAAAACCGTGTGCTGATGCGGGGAGGGCGCCTGTGAGCAAGCCCGTGAAAAAGCTGATGATCATGGCAGCCGGCACCGGCGGCCACATCTTCCCTGGCGTCGCGATCGCCCAGACCATGCGCGAGCGCGGCTGGGAAGTGAGCTGGCTGGGCACCGCGCACGGCATGGAACGCGAGTTCGTGCCCAGGCACGGCATCCCGATGGACTCCATCGATTTCGCCGGCCTGCGCGGCAAGGGCCTGAAGCACACCGTGACGGGCGCCTTCAAGATGGCGGCCAGCTTCACGGCCTGCCTGCGTTTCATCAAGCAGAGGAAACCCGACGTCGTACTCGGCATGGGCGGCTATGTCACGGTGCCGGGCGGGATGATGGCGCGCCTGCGCGGCATTCCGCTGGCCCTGGTGAATGCCGATGCCGCGCTGCTGTTGTCGAACAAGACGCTGGCACCGATGGCCGACCGTGTGCTGTTCGGTTTCCCGGCCGATTTCGGCAAGGCGGCCGGCAAAGCGGTCGTCACCGGCAACCCGGTGCGCCAGGCGATCCTCGACCTGCCGGCGCCCGCCGAACGCTTCGCCGGGCGCACGGGTCCCTTGCGCGTGCTGGTCGTCGGCGGCAGCCTGGGCGCGAAGGTGCTGAACGACAGCGTGCCGGCGGCACTGGCGCTGATCGACGCGAACGTGAGGCCCATCGTGACCCACCAGTCGGGCAAGAAGAACATCGATGCACTGCGTGCGGCGTATGCGCAAGCGGGCGTGTCCGCCAACGTGGTCGACTTCATCGACGACATGGCCGGCGCCTATGCCCAGGCCGACCTGGTGATCTGCCGCGCCGGTGCGATCACGGTGTCGGAACTGACCGCCGCGGGCGTGGCCAGCGTGCTGGTGCCGTTCGTCGCCAGCACCACGGACCACCAGCGCGACAACGCGATCTGGATGGCGCAGCAGGGCGCGGCCGTGCACCTGGCCCGGGGAGACCTGTCGGCACAACACGTGGCGCAGCTGCTGCAGAACACGAGCCGCGCCGACTGCCTGGCGATGGCGCAGGCGGCGCAAGCGGTCGGCCGGCGCGATGCCAACGCGGCGATTGCCGGCGTCCTTGAGCAACTGGCGAATAACAAATAAGAACAAGCGAAGAACAGACAATGAAACACAAGATCAAGCATATTCACTTCGTCGGCATCGGTGGCAGCGGCATGAGCGGCATCGCCGAGGTGCTGCTCAATCTCGGCTACAAGGTGTCGGGTTCGGACCTGGGCAGCAATGCCGCCAGCAGCCGCCTGAAGGACCTGGGCGCGCGCGTCTACCTCGGCCACGCCGCCGACAACATCCTCGGTGCCGACGCCGTCGTCACCTCGACCGCGGTGAACGAAGCCAATCCGGAAGTGGTGGCCGCGCGCGCCGCGCAGGTGCCCGTCGTACCGCGCGCGATCATGCTGGGCGAGCTGATGCGCCTGAAACGCGGCATCGCCATTGCCGGCACCCACGGCAAGACCACGACGACCAGCCTGGTCGCCTCGGTGCTGGCCCAGGGCGGCCTGGATCCGACCTTCGTCATCGGCGGCAAGTTGAACAGCGCCGGCGCGAACGCGAAACTCGGCACCGGCGACTACATCGTCGCCGAAGCCGACGAATCGGACGCCTCCTTCCTGAATCTGACGCCGATCATCGAGGTCATCACCAACATCGACGCCGACCACATGGAGACCTACGAGCACGATTTCGAAAAGCTCAAGGCCGCTTTCGTGAATTTCACGCACCGCCTGCCGTTCTATGGCCGCGTGATGCTGTGCATCGACGACCGCCACGTGCGCGCGATCCTGCCGCAGGTGACGAAACCCGTGACGACCTACGGCTTCTCGGAAGATGCGCAAGTGCGCGCTCTCGACGCCTATGCCGACGGCGTGCACATGCACTTCACGGTGCGCCAGGAAGGCTATCCGGATACGAAGTTCGTGCTGAACCAGCCGGGCATGCACAACGTGCTCAACGCCTGCTCGGCCATTGCGATTGCGCGCGAGATCGGCATCGATGACGCGGCCACCGCCCAGGGCCTGCTGGAATTCCGCGGCGTCGGCCGCCGCTTCACCCGCTACGGCGAAGTCGCATTGGAGGGTGGCGGCAGCTTCACCCTGGTCGACGACTTCGGCCACCACCCGGTCGAGACCGAGGTGACGCTGGCCGCGGCGCGCGCCGCCTACCCGGGCCGGCGCCTGGTGCTGGCTTTCCAGCCGCACCGCTACAGCCGCACGCGCGACCTGTTCGAAGACTTCGTCAAGGTCCTGTCGACCCCGGACGTGCTGCTGCTGGCGGAAGTGTACTCAGCGGGAGAGATGCCCATCGTCGGCGCCGATGGGCGTACTCTCGCCCGTTCGCTGCGCGCCGGCGGCAAGGTCGAACCGATTTTCGTGGAAACCATCGCCGAGATGCCCGACGCGATCCGCCAGGTGGCACGTGACGGCGACGTCGTGCTGACCATGGGCGCGGGTTCGATCAGCGGCATTCCGAATCAGCTGACTGCGCAACGGACTGCGCAACAAGCGCCACAGCCAGCGCAACAACCAACCTTGAAGGTCGCATCATGAGTGAAATCCTGACCAACTTCGGCAAGGTCGGCGTCCTGTTCGGCGGCCGTTCGGCCGAGCGCGATGTGTCGATCATGTCGGGCACCGGCGTGCTGAACGCCTTGACGAGCCGCGGCATCGATGCCCATGCCTTCGATCCGGCCGAGCGCAGCATCGCCGAGCTGGCGGCCGAACGATTCGATTGCGTCTTCATCGCGCTGCACGGCCGCTACGGCGAAGACGGCAGCCTGCAGGGCGCCCTCGAGCAGCTCGGCATTCCCTACACCGGCAGCGGCGTCATGGCCTCGTCGGTGGGCATGGACAAGATCACGACCAAGATCATCTGGCTGTCGAAAGGCATCCCGACCCCGCGCTATGCGACGGTGGCGCCGGGCGCCGACCTCGACGCCATCGTGGGCGACCTCGGCCTGCCGCTGATCGTCAAGCCGCCGCTCGAAGGCTCGACCATTGGCATCACGAAGGTGAACGCCGCCGAGGAACTGGAAGCGGCGGTCGCCCTGGCCGCCGGTTTCGACGAAACCGTGCTGGTCGAGGAGTTCGTCACCGGCCGCGAGTTCACGGTCGCCGTGCTCGGTTCGGGCAAGGACGCGCGCGCGCTGCCGATCGTCGAAATCGTCGCTCCGGAAGGCAACTACGACTACCAGAACAAGTACTTCACCGACGACACGCAATACCACTGCCCGGCCCAGCTTCCCGCGGAGTTGACCGAGGAAATCCAGCGTCACGCCGTCGCCGCCTACCGCGCGCTCGGCTGCGAGGGCTGGGGCCGCGTCGACGTGCTGGTGCGCGAGAGCGACATGCGTCCCTTCCTGCTGGAGGTGAATACCTCGCCCGGCATGACGGGCCACTCGCTGGTGCCGATGGCGGCGCGCGCGGTGGGCATCGGCTATGAAGACCTGTGCATCGAGATCCTGCGCTCGGCGCGCTGCAAGATGGTGAAGGCACAAGGATAAGCATGTGGCATGACGTACGCGCCCTCAACGCCACCGCCAGCGCACTGCTGGCGGCAACCCTGCTCGCGGCCATCGCAAGCGGGGTGTGGTGGTTGTCGCAGCGCCCGATGTTCACCCTGCGCGGCGTGCGTGTCGAGAGCCTGTACGGCATGGAACTGAAGCACGTGAACGAACTGACGGTCAGGAACAGCGTCCTGGGCAAGCTGCGCGGGAACTTCTTCACGACCGACCTGGACCAGGTACGCACGACTTTCGAGGCGGTGCCCTGGGTGCGCCGCGCAACGGTGCGGCGCGAGTGGCCGAACCAGCTGATCGTCGAGGTCGAGGAACACGTGGCGCTCGGCACCTGGGGCGAAGGCCGCCTGCTGTCGGTGAAGGGCGATGTGTTTACCGCCAACCTGGCCGAAGCCGACGACGACCACGAGCTGCCGGCCTTCGCGGGCCCGGTCGGCAGCGAGAAGGAAGTGCTGGCGCGCTTTTCCGAGCTGCGTTCCTGGTTTGCGCCGGTGCAGCTGGTGCCGCAGGCGCTGTCGCTGTCCTCGCGCTACGCCTGGACGGTCAAGCTGGACAACGGCATGAGCGTGGAGCTCGGCCGCGAGCAGGACAAGGACACCGTCAAGGCGCGCGTACTGCGCCTGGTGGGTGTCTACCCGCAGCTGGTGGCGCGATTGCAGGAAGGCCGCATCGACACGATCGACACGCGTTACGCGAACGGACTGGCATTGTCGTCCGCGGCCCTGAGCGTGCCGGCCGATGCGAGCAAGCCGGTCAAGGCAGCAAAGAAAAAACCAAGTACCAACAAGACAACCAAGCATATCTAAAGCAGGCGAGCAATGACAAAAGACGCGAAAAACCTGATCGTCGGCCTCGACATCGGCACCTCGAAGGTGGTGGCGGTCGTGGCCGAGGTGATGTCCGACGGACGCCACGAGGTCATCGGCCTCGGTCAGCACGAGTCGAAAGGATTGAAGAAGGGCGTGGTCGTCAACATCGAGGCCACGGTCGAATCGATCCAGCGCGCGCTCGAGGAGGCCGAGCTGATGGCCGACTGCAAGATCCGCAACGTGTATGCCGGCATCGCGGGCAGCCATATCCGTTCGTTCAACTCGAGCGGCATGGTGGCGATCAAGGACAAGGAAGTCACCGCCACCGACGTCGCCCGCGTGATCGAGACGGCCAAGGCAGTGAATATCCCGACCGACCAGCAGCTGCTGCATACGGTGCCGCAGGAGTTCATCGTCGACAACCAGGAAGACGTGCGCGAGCCGATCGGCATGAGCGGCATCCGCCTGGAGGTGCGCGTGCACATCGTCACCGGCGCGGTGTCGGCGGTGCAGAACATCGTCAAGTGCGTGCGCCGCTGCGGCCTGGAAGTGTCGGACCTGATCCTGCAGCCGATGGCCTCGGCCGACGCGGTGCTGACCCACGACGAGAAGGAACTCGGCGTGGTCCTGATCGACATCGGCGGCGGCACCACCGACATCGCCGTGTTCAGCGATGGCGCCATCCGCCACACGGCCGTGATCCCGATCGCCGGCGACCAGATCACCAGCGACATCGCGATGGCGCTGCGCACGCCGACCGGCGAAGCCGAGGAAATCAAGCTGCGCTACGGCGTGGCCAAGCAGGCGCTGGCCGATCCGGGCGAAACCCCGGAAGTGCCGGGCCTGGGCGACCGCGGTCCGCGCGCGCTCTCGCGCCAGGCGCTGGCCGCCGTGATCGAGCCGCGCGTCGAGGAGCTGTTCGCGATGGTGCAGCAGGTGGTGCACGAATCGGGCTACGAGGGCGTGCTCTCGTCGGGCATCGTCCTCACCGGCGGCACCGCGATCATGCCCGGCATGATCGACATGGCGGAAGACATTTTCCTGAAACCGGCGCGCCTTGGCACGCCGGAGTATCGCGGCCAGCTGGCCGACGTCGTGCGTAGCCCCCGCTACGCCACGGTGCTCGGCCTGCTGCTGGAAGCGAAAAAACAGTATTTGCGGGGCCACATCGTGACTAGGCAGGACGGCTCGGTAAAGGCGGTGTGGCAGCGTATGAAGGAATGGTTCTTGGGGAATTTTTAAGCAGCACGTACAGCACCCGATTCAGCGTCTTTGATTCGATACAAAAAGCATATTTTTTTACATTACTTAGCAGTGTCCGGCCTTCAAGCCTGATAACCTTACGAGCTTGACGCGTAGATACTGCACTTGAATATTAGGGAGTCACATCATGGAGTTCGATATGGTCGATAACGCAGCACTGGGAACGGTGATCAAAGTCGTCGGCGTGGGTGGTGCAGGCGGCAACGCGGTGCAGCACATGATCAACAAGGGCGTCTCCGGCGTCGAGTTCATCGCCGCCAACACCGATGCCCAGGCGCTTGCCGCATCGAGCGCGAACAACATCATCCAGATCGGCGAGTCGGGCCTCGGCGCCGGCATGCGTCCTGAAGTCGGCCGCCAGCTGGCCGAGCAGACCCGTTCGCGCATCGAGGATTCGCTGCGCGGCGCGCACATGGTCTTCATCGCCGCCGGCATGGGCGGCGGTACCGGCACCGGCGCCGCGCCCATCGTGGCCGAAGTGGCGAAAACCATGGGCGCCCTGACGGTGGCCGTGGTCTCCAAGCCCTTCTCCTACGAGGGCCAGAAGTGCATGGACATCGCCGAGCAGGGCCTGGAAGAACTGTCGAAGCACGTCGACTCCCTGATCATCATCCTCAACGAAAAGCTGGAAGAGATCTACGAAGACGAATCGATGCTCGAGTGGATGAAGCACGCCGACGACGTCCTGAACAACGCCGTCGCCGGTATCGCCGAGATCATCAATGTGCCGGGCCACATCAACGTCGACTTCAACGACGTCAAGACCATCATGAGCGAGCAGGGCAAGGCCATGATGGGGACGGCCACCGCCGCCGGCGTCGACCGCGCGCGCATCGCGGCCGAACAGGCGGTCGCTTCGCCGCTGCTCGACGGTATCGACCTGTCGGGTGCCAAGGGCGTGCTGGTGAACGTCACCGCGTCGCGCGGCCTGAAAGGCAAGGAGATCAAGGAAGTCATGGCTGCCGTGCGCGCTTTTGCCGCACCGGACGCGTCGATCGCACAGGGCATCGCCTACGACGATTCGATGGGCGACGAGATCCGCGTGACCGTGGTCGCGACCGGCCTGGGCAAGAACAAGAAGATGCAGCTGGTGCAGCCGCAGCAGGTGCTGCGCACCGGTACCTACAACGCGCCGATGATGGGCACGACCCCGCTGACCGGGGGCGTGACCATGGGTGCGGCCGGTATCGGCGGCAACGACGGCATGAAGCAGCCGGCCGTGTGGCGCCGCGAGCAGGCATCCGAGCAGGTGCGTGCGATGCAGAACAACGGCGTCGAGACCTACGACATTCCGGCCTTCCTGCGCAAGCAAGCCGACTAAGCTTGTCGACAGTTCGATTCAAAACCGGGACCGTGGCGCAAGCTGCGGTCCCGGTTTTTTTCTGGCCGTCACGGCTGTGCGGGCGTGCGCCGCCGCAATGTCGGTCGCGCAACAGGAGTCTGGACGAGAAAATAATAAATTTTTCCAGAAGCACAAGTTCCATGAACAATCGTGGCATAATTTTCCCACCCTCATGTTGCCCGGCTTATCGGTTTGATCGGTATCGCCTGGCGCTGGCATTGTCGGTGCTTTTAATCAAAACAACGAAGAGCATTTTTGGATCTCACTGGAGAAATTTCATGAACAAGACCGTTGTAATTGGTGTCATCCTGGCGATGTCTACCGCAGTCGCCATCGGCGGCGGTGTCGAGCCCACGCCCACCGACAAGATCACGATCGAGACGACCACGGACGATACGAACCAGACCAGTCCGGCATTCGAGGAGGAAAGTGCGGCCGCCATGGCCGAAGCCTCCGATATCTGGCCTGGCTTGCAAGATAACAAGCAGATCAAGTAAGCCCTTCCCGTTGTGACAAGCTGGGCGGCCATGCGCCGCCCAGCGATCCTTCTTGCTCTTCCGGGGGCGTCCCGTGCAAGCCCACGCCAGTTCAGGCATACTGCGGCCTTTCCAAAATAACACTTGAGGAGTACCGCATGAGCATCAAGATTGGCGACCGCCTGCCGGAAGGCACCCTGGCTGAATACATCGAGACCGCAACCGAAGGCTGCGCGCTCGGTCCGAATACCTTCGAGGTAACCAAGCTGGCCGCTGGCAAGAAGATCGCGATCTTCGGCCTGCCGGGCGCCTTCACGCCAACCTGCTCGGCCCAGCACGTGCCGGGCTTCGTCCAGAATGCCGAGGCGTTCAAGGCCAAGGGCGTCGACGAAATCTGGTGCATCTCGGTCAACGACGCGTTCGTCATGGGCGCCTGGGGCCGCGAACAGAAGGCCACTGGCATCGTGCGCATGATGGCCGACGGTAACGCCGCCTTCAGCAAGGCCCTCGGCCTGGACGCCGATTTCTCCAAGCACGGCATGGGCACGCGCTCGCAGCGCTATTCGATGCTGGTCGAAGACGGCGTCGTCACCCAGCTGAACGTGGAGCAGGGCGGTTTCGAACTGTCGAAGGCGGAAACGCTGCTGGCGCAACTGGGCTGATCCCGGTCCGGCTCGCAGTCGAGCTCGCAGTTCAGATACCACCAGAACGGCGCCTCGGCGCCGTTTTTGTTCTCATCGAATCACCGAAAGGCCCGGCACATGCGCCACATTTCCGGCAACCTGCGCAGCATCTACGCGATGCTGGCCGCAGTGGCCATGTTCGCACTGATGGACACGGCCATGAAGCTGCTGTCGGCGCACTACCCGGCAATGCAGGTGGCGGCGCTGCGCTCGCTGTCGTCCCTGCCGCTGGTGTGCGCCTGGGTGGCCTGGCGCGGACGCTTCGGCTCGATGCTGCGGGTACGCTGGTCGCTGCAGTTGCTGAGGGCGGCCGTCGGCATCGCGATGCTGGCCCTGTTCGCCTACGGTCTCAAGAAACTCTCGCTGGCCGAGGCGTATTCGATCTTCTTCATTGCACCGGCCCTGATCACGGCCTTGTCCGTGTTCGTACTGAAGGAAAAAGTAAACCTGGCGCGCTGGATGGCGATCGCGGTGGGCATGGGCGGCGTGCTGGTTGTGTTGCGGCCGGAAGGCGAGGGCATGCTCACGCTCGGCGGCCTGGCCATCCTCGGCTCGGCCGTCTGCTATGCCATCTCCGCCATCGGCGCGCGCGTGCTGGCCCGCTCCGACAGCAGCGAGCAGATCATGTTCTGGCTGATGCTGATGATGGCGGTCGGCGCCACCGTCCTGGCCGCGCCCGAGTGGGTAGACCTGGATCCTGCCCATGCGTGGCTGCTGTGCGGGCTGGCCGTGAGCGGCTTTTTTGGCCAGCTGGCCATCACCGAGGCCTTCAGCCATGGGCAGGCGTCGGTCGTGGCGCCGTTCGAGTATTCCGCCCTGGCCTGGGGCGTGGCGATCGACTGGCTACTCTGGCAAACCCTGCCCGACGGCTACACGCTGCTGGGCGCGGCGATCATCGTCGGCAGCGGGCTGTACCTGATTCGCCACGAGAAAAGCCACAGCGAAGCCGAGCACCCCTGAGACACGCTTCAGTGTGTCGCGCGTCCGCAGCGTATGGCTGAGCTGTTGCCTCTCTGCAAGGGCCGAGCCCGGCACCGATTGGCAAGCGCATATATAATCGGCGCATGCTCAAACAACGAACCATCAAAGAACTGGTGCGCACCATCGGCGTCGGCCTGCATTCGGGCCGCAAGGTCGAGCTGACGCTGCGCCCGGCACCCAGCAATACCGGCATCGTGTTCCGCCGCGTCGACCTCGACCCGGTGGTCGAATTCCCATCGAGCGCGGAAGTGGTGGGCGATACGCGCATGGCCTCGGTGCTGGTCAAGAACGACGCCCGCGTGTCCACGGTCGAACACCTGATGTCGGCCTGTGCCGGCCTGGGCATCGACAACCTCTATATTGAAGTGACGGCCGAGGAAATCCCGATCATGGACGGCTCGGCCTCGTCCTTCGTCTTCCTGCTGCAGCAAGCCGGCGTGCAGGATCAGGATGCGCCGAAGAAATTCATCCGCGTGCTGAAGGAAGTCGAAGTGCGCCAGGGCACCGGCAATGCCGAAAAATGGGCGCGGCTGAAACCCCACGACGGCTTCAAGCTCGATTTCTTCATCGAGTTCAACCACCCGGCGGTGGACGGCACGACCCAGAACGCCTCGGTCGATTTCGCCCAGGTGTCCTACGTGCACGACGTGGCGCGCGCCCGCACCTTCGGCTTCATGCAGGATGTGGAAAGCCTGCGCGGCATGGGCCTGGCACGTGGCGGCTCGCTGGAAAACGCGATCGTGATGGACGAATACCGCATCCTGAATGCGGACGGCCTGCGCTACGACGACGAGTTCGTGCGCCACAAGATCCTCGACGCCATCGGCGACCTCTACCTGGTGGGCCACCCGCTGCTGGCGGCCTACGAGGCGCACAAGTCCGGCCACGCCCTCAACAACGACCTGCTGCGCGCCTTGCTGGCGCGGCCGGATGCCTACGAGATCGTGTCCTTCGACGCGCTCGAGGGCGCGCCGGCTTCGTATGTGAAGCAGATGAAGGAAGAGTGGGCCTGGAGCTGACGGGTGCGGCGTGACGGGAACCATGTGCTCGCCGTTTGACGGGCGCATTGGCGACGTAGGGTGGAGTCCTGACTCCACGCGGGGTCATCACATGATCAAAGGCGAAGTGCGCCATAGTCGAACCGATGAGACATCGTATTCGCAGGCGCACCGGCCGGTGCAAGGGCGCCGCTATCCGAAGGGTGGGACCGCGTGGAGTCAGGACTCCACCTACGGTTCTGCCTCGGCGGCCCCTGCCCTGGGCCCTTCGATCGGTTGCGCGGCGTTCAACCCGCGCGCCGCCTGGCGGCCAGCCGCTTGATCGCCGCCACCAGCGCCGCGTTCTGCGGCGTCTCCGGCAGGCTTTCTCCCAGTTCCTCGAACGCATCCACCGCCGTCGGCGGCAATTCCAGCACGCGCGTCTCTACCCGCTCGGGCATCGCGCGCGTCACCTGCACCTTCAGGCGCGTGGAGCTGACCTGCCAGCCGCGCCCGAGCAGGGTGGACTGCAGCTTGGGCAGTTGCTGCTTCAGGCGCGCGGCCACCGCCGAACTCGGCACGACCAGCACCAGCACCCCCTCCCGGAAGGACAGGACGTCGCAGTTGCCGAACATCGAGGGCAGGGCGGCGCCGACGTCGCGCTGCAGGTCGGCCATGCGCATGGCGGTCGGCAGCAGGCGCGCCATGCGTTCGTTCGAACGCAGGAAGTCGGTCGCCTCTTTCGACGTCTGGCGGTCGCGGGTGCCGTAGATATGCATGGGTCGGTGGAAGGTGGTGGCGCGGGGCGCGCCCGGAAGATCGGTGAAAACAGGCGCCAACATACCACAAGCCGGCACTTCCCGTAGCATGCGGCAGTGGACGATGCAATTTGATAACATTCTTTCGCGCACGAACCTTGTTATCTAGCCCACAACCCCCAAGTGTGGCCGGATCGCATGATAAAATCAGTCGCTTTTCGCCATAGGCGGTCTCAGGCCGGTATCTTTTTGATATCATCCTTGCTCTTTTAGCGGCGTCCTTTTTAAGAAACTTAGCATGTCATTACTGACCCAGATTTTCGGCAGCCGCAACCAGCGTCTGCTCAAGCAATACCAAAAAACCGTGCGTCAGATCAACGCGCTCGAGCCGGAGATGGAGAAGCTGTCGGACGCCGATCTCCAGGCCAAGACCCCCCAGTTCAAGGAACGCGTCGCCAATGGCGAGTCGCTCGACGACATCCTGCCGGAAGCCTTTGCCGTCTGTCGCGAAGCCGCGAAACGTGTGCTGAAGATGCGCCACTTCGACGTGCAAATGATCGGCGGCATGGTCCTGCACCAGGGCAAGATCGCCGAAATGGGCACGGGCGAAGGCAAGACCCTGATGGCAACCCTGCCGGTCTACCTGAACGCACTGTCGGGCAAGGGCGTGCACGTCATCACCGTCAACGATTACCTGGCCCAGCGCGACGCCGATTCGATGGGCCGCCTGTACGGCTGGCTCGGCCTCACCACGGGCGTGAACCTGTCGCAGATGGACCACGACAGCAAGCAGACCGCCTATGGTTCCGACATCACCTACGGTACCAACAACGAATTCGGTTTCGACTACCTGCGCGACAACATGGTCTACGAGGCGCGCGAACGCGTGCAGCGCGGCCTGAACTTTGCCGTGGTCGACGAAGTGGACTCGATCCTGATCGACGAAGCGCGTACGCCCTTGATCATTTCCGGCCAGGCCGAGAACCACACCGACCTGTACCACCGCATGAACGAGGTACCGCCGCAGCTGACCCTGCAGATCGGTGAAGAAACGCCGGACGGCAAGGGCGAGGTCGAAGTCCCGGGCGACTACACCAAGGACGAAAAAGCGCACACCGTGCTGCTGACCGAAGCCGGCCACGAAAAGGCCGAGGCCATCCTGACCAAAATGGGCCTGCTGCCGGAAGGCGCCTCGCTCTATGACGCAGCCAACATCACGCTGATCCACCACCTGTACGCGGCCCTGCGCGCGCACGTCCTGTACCACAAGGACCAGCACTACGTGGTGCAGAACAACGAAGTCACCATCGTCGACGAATTCACCGGCCGCCTGATGACGGGCCGCCGCTGGTCCGACGGCCTGCACCAGGCCGTGGAAGCCAAGGAAGGCGTGCGCATCCAGAACGAGAACCAGACCCTGGCCTCGATCACCTTCCAGAACTACTTCCGCATGTACACCAAGCTGTCCGGCATGACCGGTACCGCCGACACGGAAGCCTATGAGTTCCAGGAAATCTACGGCCTCGAAACCGTCGTCATCCCGCCGAACCGTCCTTCGCAGCGCAAGGACCGCCAGGACCAGGTGTACAAGTCGGCGCAGGAAAAGTACAACGCGATGCTCATCGACATCCGCGACTGCTACGAGCGCGGCCAGCCGGTACTGGTGGGTACCACCTCGATCGAGAACTCGGAACTGCTCTCAGGCATCCTGACCAAGGCCAAGCTGCCGCACAACGTCCTCAACGCCAAGCAGCACGCCCGTGAAGCGGAAATCATCGCCCAGGCGGGCCGTCCGAAGATGATCACGATCGCCACCAACATGGCCGGCCGCGGTACCGACATCGTCCTGGGCGGCAATGTCGAGAAGCAGATCCAGATCATCGAAGCGAACAACGAGCTCTCGGAAGCCGACAAGGCCGCCCAGTCGCAGAAGCTGATCGACGAATGGCAGTCGCTGCACGACCACGTGGTCGGCGCCGGCGGCCTGCACATCATCGGTACCGAGCGCCATGAGTCGCGCCGCGTCGACAACCAGCTGCGTGGCCGTTCCGGCCGCCAGGGCGACCCGGGTTCCTCGCGCTTCTACCTGTGCCTGGACGATCCGCTGCTGCGCATCTTCGCGGGCGACCGCGTGCGCGCCATCATGGAACGCCTCAAAATGCCGGAAGGCGAGCCGATCGAGGCGGGCATCGTGACCCGCTCCATCGAGACCGCCCAACGCAAGGTCGAGGCCCGCAACTTCGACATCCGCAAGCAGCTGCTCGAATACGACGACGTCGCCAACGACCAGCGCAAGGTGATCTACAGCCAGCGTAACGAGCTGCTGGAAGCGACCGACATCTCCGAGCTGATCGCCTCGCTGCGCGCCGGCGTGTTCACCGACGTCGTGCGCACCTACGTGCCCGCCGAGTCGGTCGAAGAGCAGTGGGACATCAAGTCGCTGCAGTCGGTGCTGGCTGCGGAATGGGCGCTGGACGTCCCGCTCGAGCAGATGCTGGTCGACGAGCCGAACCTGAACGACGACGACATCCTGGAAAAAGTGCTGGCCGCGGCCGACGCTTCCTACAACAGCAAGATCTCCATCGTCGGCAAGGATGCCTTCGGCGGCTTCGAGCGCAACGTCATGCTGCAAAGCGTCGATACCCACTGGCGCGAGCACCTGTCGGCGCTGGATCACCTGCGCCAGGGCATCCACCTGCGCGGCTACGCGCAGAAGAACCCGAAGCAGGAATACAAGCGCGAAGCCTTCGAACTGTTCGGCGCCATGCTGGACCAGATCAAGAACGAAGTCATCCGCACCGTGATGACCGTGCGTATCCAGACCCGCGAGGAAGTCGAGGCGGCGGAAGCGGCCATGGCGGCCCAGGCGGCGCACCTGGAAAACATCAACTACCAGCACGCCGACTTCAACCCGGCCGCGGCGCCGGAAGAATTGCTCGCACCGAACCCGACGGGCTCGTCGAGCGCGGTGGCGGCTGAAGACCACAGCACCTACATGGGCGTGAAAGTCGGCCGCAACGACCCTTGCCCTTGCGGCAGCGGCAAGAAGTTCAAGGCTTGCCACGGCAAGCTGGCGTAAGCAGCATTGCGTTTCGCATGAGCAAGAACGGCCGGAGCAATCCGGCCGTTTTTTTTGGCCGATGGGCTGCCTTGCCATGCCCCGCGCAATTGTTGTAAAAAGTGTAATTTCGTGAGATTTTGCGCGTTCGTAACGCGCTACAATCCGGCTCTTCGGTACGTCAAGACCATGGGAGAGGCGGGCATGCAGATCAACAGGACATTCGGCGCCTTGTGGCGCATCCACTCGGGACGCATCGCGCGCGCAGGCATGCTGGGTGTGGCAGCGCTGGCGCTGGGCATGGCGTCCGCCGCGGAGCTGCGCGATATCCCGGGCGCGAGCGACAGCCCGGTGGTGTCGCGCTACCAGGGCTCGATCCTGGACGCGGCCGGCGGCGAGCCGCTCGGGTTCACGCGGGTCGTCGACCTGGAGAAAGGCAAGCCGGTCCTGCGCCAGGTGGAAGGGCGCATCACCAATCGCTTCTACTTCGGACCGAAGGGCGCCGCTGCGCTGGAAGTGTTGCGCAATTATCGCCAGGCGCTCGAAGCGGCAGGCTTCCAGGTCGTCTACGCCTGCGAAGAACCCCAGTGCGTGAAGGACAAGGTCCAGAAGCTGGTGCAGGAACTGCCCAAGGAAGCCAGGGGAATCGGCAGCAATGTCATGGCCCGCAGCATGTTCAACAGCGGCTACCAGCCCGGCTTCAACCTGGTCAGCGCGCGCAAGGCGGCCGGAAGCGGCCATGTCTACGTGCAGGTCGCGATGTCCATCGATTCCGGGTCCGGCAAGACGGCTGGGCGTGTGCAGCAGCTGGTCCAGGTCGTGGAACCGGCCACCGCGCAGACCGGCAAGGTGACGGTCGATGCCAAGGCCATTGGAGACATCCTCAAGCGTGACGGCAAGATCGCCCTGTATGGCGTGAACTTCGATACCAACAAGGCCGTGCTGCGCCCCGACTCGGACGAGCAGCTCAAGCAGATGGCCGAAGCCCTGAAGGCGGCCCCGAACCTCAAGGTGTTCATCGTCGGCCACACCGACAACCAGGGCGACTTCGAGAACAACCTGGGACTGTCGCAGCGGCGCGCCCAGGCCGTGGCCGAGGCCCTGAGCACCCGCTACGGCATCGCCGCAAACCGCATGACGGCGCGCGGCGTTGCCAACCTGGCGCCGGTGGCATCCAACGAAGCCGACGACAGCCGCGCGCGCAACCGCCGCGTCGAGCTGGTGCTGCGTTGATGGGGAAAAAGGATGAATCAGCATCGTATATTCCTTGCAGCCGTCTGCACGCTCGCGCTCGCGCAGGGCGCCGTTGCCGCGCCCGACAGCCGTTTCCTGATGCCGCCGGGGCTGTACCCGTGTCGAGACCGTGAGCGACACCAGCCGCAGCGATGCCGCCGGCTCCCCGGACATCCGCAGCGTGACCGATCCCCGGACCGGCAACGTCGACAGCCGGTTCCGCCGCAGCGACGGCAGCCGCGGCAGCTACGCCGTGGCAGGGGAAGGGCCGCAGCGTGTCTGCATCCGCCCCGTCAAGACCGTCGACATCCCGAGGGAGCTGCTCAAGGACGGCTGCAAGGCGGCCAAGGGCGAAGTCGTGGGTGACAGCATGGTCTCGGTCAACGATTGCCCGTGGGGCCGGATCAAGACCACGCTGCGCCGGCTCGACGAGAAGACCTGGGAGTCGGTGACCGAATCGGTCATCAAACGGCCGCCGCTGGGCTCCGAAGCGGCGGGCGGCCTGCCCTTCCTGCGTGCGATGGCCGAGAAGATGGCGCGGGAAGGCAATGCCCAGGAACGCGCCGAAGCCCAGCGCTCGCTGGCCCTGTTCAAGCAGATGCAGGCCAGCGCCAGCGAGATGGGGCAGGCCGACATACCGCCCGAGGCAGCGGCGGCCATGCGCTCCGGCAGGGGCGCGCTGGAGCAGAAAACGGTGCAGCGCCTGACCCGCATCGGCGCCTGCCAGGGGTGATCGAGGCAATAACGGCGTCCCGAGGGACGCCGCTGCCGGGCCGCGGGACAACCCGCGCTTTACCAGGCCATCTTGTTCCAGGTATTGTCCCCAACGATCCCATCCACGCCCAGGCCCTTGGCGCTCTGGAAGCTGCGTACCGCGCTGTTGGTGCCCGAACCGAAGATGCCGTCCACTACCAGGCCATAGCCGCTTTCGTTGAGCTGGCTCTGGACGGCGCGCACCTTGGCGCCCGAGTCGCCCTGCTGGGTGACGATGGTCAGGGCCGGCCAGGTGGCGTTGCCGACGACGCCGTCGGCGCCCAGGCCGTGCGAGGACTGGAAGTTCTTGACGGCGTTCTGGGTGGCCGTGTCGAAGCTGCCGTTCACCGTCAGGCTGTAGCCCCATTGCTGCAGCAGGTACTGGATGGTACGCACGCGCTCGCCCGTGTTGCCGTACTGGACCAGCGGCCAGGACAGGGTGCTGCCGGTGCCGCCGCCACCGCTGGTGCCGCCGGCGACCAGGGTCTTGTAGCGCGGCCAGTCCCAGCCCGAACCCGGGTCGGTGTGGCTCTGGCCGGCGTAGTTGACGTGGCCCTTGACGTTGTAGAGCGAGTCGGAAGGCACCGCGTTCCAGCCGCTGCTGCCGTTGTAGACCTTCTGCGCCAGCCCGCGCGAGGCCAGGATGTCGCGCGTCAGTGCCGCCGAGGCGTTGTACATGGCGCTCGTGTACCAGGTGGCCGGGGCGTTGACATAGCCCTCGTGCTCGATGCCGACTGTGTAGCCGTTCGAGTTCCCGACGTGCCAGGCCTTGCTCGACTCGCGTACCATCTGCGTCACCTGGCCGTCCGAGGAGCGGATCACGTAGTGGGCGGAGACGCCCGCGCTGCAGTTCTGGAACCAGGAAATCGAGCCGGCGTAGGAGCCCTGGGTCGTGTGGATGGTCACGTGGGTGACCGAGGCGGTGCGCGCCGAGTAGTTGCAGCTGGCCGCCGGGTTCCAGATCGCCGGCGGGTAGTCGGTCGAGGCGGCGGCGGGGAGGGCCTGCATGCCGAGGGCGGCAAGGGCCAGGCCTGCAAGCAAGCCGTTCATGCTCTTTTTCATGGTATGTCCTGAGGAGGGTGGCTTACTCGTTGTAGGCGGGGGTGTCGACGAAGTCCGGTGCCGAGATCTTCGGATCGGGCACGCCGGTCTCTAAAGTGATGCGGCGCGCCGACAGCTTCCTCAGCTTGTCCTTGCCATAGACTTTTTCCATCTCGACGTGGCGCTGGCCGATCTTGTAGCCGCTGCCCTCGCGGCCCTGGCGGATCGCGGTCAGGATTTCATAGGTGTAGATTTGCGCCACTTCCGGCTGCGGGATGCCGCTGTAGCGGGCAACCGCGCTTTCCCATTGTTCGATCGGGAAGTTCTTCGTCTTGCGCGCGGCGTACTGCGAGAGCAGGGCGGCCGCGGCGCGGATGTTGCTGCGCACGTCAGTCATGACGACATCGGGCGAGACGCGGATCAGGGCCGCGCCCTGCGTGAGCGAGGTGCCGAAATAGGTGTCGTTGCGCAGGCCCATGATGCCGTAGGTGGGCGGCATGCCGCCGTGCGGGTCGGTGTCGATTTCGATTTGCGGCTCGTCGCTTTTCTTCAGCTGGCCTTTCGGTACGTGCGCAATCCAGCGGCTTTCCGCGTAGGCGATCGACTCGAGCAGTTCGACCGGGACGTTGAACTCTTTCGACGCCTCCCTGAAATACTGCTGATAGCGTTTCGCTGCGGCGCTCAGTTCGCGCGGCTGGCCATCGGCGAATGCGGATGGCGCGGCCATGGTGCCGGCGCACAGCGCGACGAGCAGCCGCGCCTTTATCGTTAGCTTCATTTTCCGTCTCCTGTCATGCATGTTATTAGCCCGTGGAGTGGGCACCTACCCGGCACCGAGGGCAACTCGGCAGGCCAGGTGCGATCGAGTATATGTACGCCTGGAGGGCGCACAATTGGCGTGCGACTCTCCCTACGGGGAGTTGACAAAGGGAGATGATTGGCGTTACGGATGAGTACAAAAGGCCGGCAGCGGCGGCGCGGCGTGGGGTGCATGGAACAGGGTCGCGCCCATCGCAGGGTGCGCGCAGTACAATATCGGATTCGACAACATTCCCAGAGAACCGCCATGGCCGTGAATTCCCCCCTGCCCGTCGCCGCCGACCTGAAACCGGTCGCCGGCTTCGAGATCGGCTTTGCCCAAGCCGGCATCAAGAAGCCCAACCGCAAGGACCTGCTGGTCATGAAGCTGGCCGACGGTGCCACCGTTGCCGGCGTGTTTACCCTGAACCGTTTCTGCGCCGCGCCGGTGCAGGTCAGCAAGGCCAACCTCGCCGCTGTCGGCAATGGCGGCGCGCCGATCCGCGCGCTCGTGGTCAACACGGGTAACGCGAATGCCGGCACGGGCGAGCCGGGCCTGGCCAATGCGCAGGCCACCTGCGCGGAAGTAGCGCGCCTGCTCGGCTGCGAAGCGCAGCAGGTGCTGCCGTTTTCGACCGGCGTGATCCTGGAACCGCTGCCGCTCGCGAAGATCGTCGCCGGCCTGCCGCAGGCGGTCGACAGCCTGACGGCGGATAACTGGTTCAATGCCGCCGAAGCGATCATGACCACCGACACCCAGCCGAAGGCGGCGTCCCGCACGGTCACCATCGGCGGCCACACGGTCACGATGACCGGCATCAGCAAGGGCGCAGGCATGATCAAGCCGAACATGGCGACCATGCTGGGCTACCTGGCTTTTGATGCGAAAGTGGCGCAGCCGGTGCTGGACGAACTGGTGAAGTATGCGGCCGACCAGTCGTTTAACAGCATCACCATCGACGGCGACACCTCGACCAACGATTCCTTCATGCTGATCGCCACCGGCGCCGGCAGCCTGGTCGTGAACGAAGCTTCCGGCGCCGACTACGAAGCCCTGCGCGATGCCGTCACCGATATTTCGCGCAACCTGGCGCAGCAGATCATCCGCGACGGCGAAGGCGCGACCAAGTTCATCACCATCACGGTGGAAGAGGGCCGTAGCCTGGAAGAGTGCCGCAAGATCGCCTACGCGATCGCCCACTCGCCGCTGGTGAAAACCGCCTTCTTCGCGTCCGACCCGAACCTGGGCCGCATCCTGGCCGCCGTCGGCTATGCCGGCGTGGACGACCTCGACGTGACCAAGCTCGATCTGTACCTGGACGATGTCTGGGTCGCCAAGGCCGGCGGGCGCAATCCGGACTACCAGGAAGCGGACGGCCAGCGCGTGATGAAGCAGTCGGAAATCACGGTCCGCGTCACGCTCAAGCGCGGCGACGCATCGGCCACCGTCTGGACCTGCGACCTGTCGCACGACTACGTCAGCATCAACGCCGACTACCGCTCGTAAGCGCGCCGCTGCCATGACATCGCTCGACCAGCTACTCCAGCGTCTTGACGGCCTGGTGACGCGGGTCGAGGCGCTGCTGCCGCCGGCCCAGCCGCGCGAGCCGGACTGGAAGCACGGTTTTGCTTTCCGCTGGCGCCGCCGTGCCGGCGGCGGGCATGTGCTGCAGCCGGTGGCCCATGCGGCCTCCATCCGCTTCGACGACCTGCAGCATATCGAAACGCAGAAGCACAGGATCGAGCAGAACACGCGCCAGTTCGTGGCGCGCCGTCCAGCCAACAACGTGTTGCTGACGGGCGCACGCGGCACCGGCAAGTCTTCCCTGATCAAGGCTTGCCTGAACGGCTTTGCCGGCCAGGGCCTGCGCCTGATCGAAGTCGACAAGGCCGACCTGGCCGACCTGCCCGACATCGTCGACCTCGTCGCAAGCAGGCCGGAACGCTTCATCATCTTCTGCGACGATCTGTCATTCGAGGAAGGCGAGGCCGGCTACAAGGCGCTGAAGGTGGCGCTCGACGGCAGCATCGCCACCCAATCGGACAATGTGCTGATCTACGCGACCTCGAACCGGCGCCACCTGATGCCAGAGAAGATGTCGGACAATGCGGCGTATTCGACCTCGGACGATGGCGACCTGCACCCGGGCGAAACGGTCGAAGAGAAGATTTCGCTGTCCGAGCGCTTCGGGCTGTGGCTGTCCTTCTACCCCTTCAAGCAGGACGATTACCTGGGGATCGTGGCGCACTGGCTGGCCAGTTTCGGGTGCACGCCGGAGCAGATCGCGGCGGCACGGCCGCTGGCGCTGCAATGGGCCCTGGGGCGCGGCTCGCGCTCGGGCAGGGTGGCCTGGCAGTTTGCGAAGGATTATGCGGGCAAGCTCGCCACGGAACCGGATCGTCAATGAACGTAGGGTGGGCACCTGTGCCCACGCGGTATGGCACGGTAGTGATATCGAAGAGACAATAGAAATGTATGGGCGGGCGTTTAGGGTACAAACCTTAATTCGACTTGCAACAGTGCCATACCGCGTGGGCTCAAGAGCCCACCCTACGAACCATTCGCCAAGCTTATCCCCCTCATCCATTTTGTATCGCCCGCCGCAACACCCCGCGTGCCGGCCGCTCCAGGCTGGCGTACAATATCGGGTTTCCCGGACCGGACCAGCCCATGCAACAAGCGACCACCCGGCCGATCGATGTGGCGGTCGGCATCCTGATGCGCCCGAACGGCGACGTGCTGCTGGGCCAACGCCCGGCGGGCAAGCCGTATGCGGGCTACTGGGAGTTCCCTGGCGGTAAAGTCGAGCCGGGCGAGGATATTTTTCACGCGCTGCAGCGCGAGTTTGTCGAGGAACTGGGCGTGCAGATCCTCAGCGCCACCGAATGGTGCGGGGTCGAACACGTCTACGAGCACGCCCATGTGCGGCTCCACTTTTTCATCAGCCGCGACTGGCGCGGCGAACCGCAAAGCCTGGAAGGCCAGGCCTTTGCGTGGCAAGGGGCAGTCGGCGTTACCCCGCTGCTGCCCGCTACCATTCCCTTGCTCGAGTGGCTCGATCAGCTGCGCTACGCAAGATAAAAAGCAGTCAACCAATCTGTTGAAGGATCTTCGTGAAAATCATCGTCTTGGGTAGTGGCGTCATCGGCACCACCACTGCGTATTACCTGGCCCAGTCCGGGCATGATGTCACCGTCATCGACCGCCAGCCGGCCGCCGGCATGGAAACGAGTTATGGCAACGCCGGCGAGATCTCGCCCGGCTATGCTTCGCCCTGGGCCGGTCCCGGCGTGCCGGCGAAAGCCGTCAAGTGGCTGATGATGCAGCACAGCCCCCTGGTCGTGCGGCCGAAGCTCGATCCGAACCAGTGGCGCTGGATGCTCTCGATGCTGGCCAACTGCAACCACAAGAGCTATGCGATCAACAAGGGTCGCATGGTGCGCCTGGCCGAGTACAGCCGCGACGTCCTCGTCCAGCTGCGCAAGGACACCAGCATCGCCTACGACGAGCGCAGCCAGGGCACCCTGCAGCTGTTCCGCACCCGGAAGCAGCTGGACGGCGCCGCCACCGACATCGCCGTGCTCGAGCAGTACGGCGTGCCTTATGAAGTGCTCGATCCGGCCGGCTGCGAAGCCTATGAGCCGGCACTGGCCAAGGTGCGCGGCAAGTTCGTCGGCGGCCTGCTGCTGCCGAACGACGAGACCGGCGACTGCTTCAAGTTCACCCAGAAGCTGGCCGGGATGGCCAAGGAACTGGGCGTGAAATTCCGCCACGGCGTCGAGATCAAGCGGCTGTCCGTCGAGGGCGACAAGGTCACGGGCGTGGTCACCTCGCAGGGCGAATTGAAGGCCGATACCTTCATCCTGGCGCTGGGCAGCTATTCGCCCTTCGTCCTGAAACAGATCGGCATCAGGATTCCGGTCTATCCGGTCAAGGGCTATTCGATCACGGTGCCGATCACGGATGCCGCCGGTGCGCCGGAATCGACGGTCATGGACGAGACCTTCAAGGTGGCGATCACGCGCCTGGGCGACCGTATCCGCGTCGGCGGCACTGCGGAACTCGCCGGCTACGACCTGACCCTGCACAAGGCACGCCGCGACACGCTGGAACACTCGGTCACCGACCTGTTCCCGCAGGGCGGCGATGTGTCGAAGGCCGAGTTCTGGTGCGGCCTGCGTCCGATGACGCCGGACGGCACCCCGGTGGTCGGTCCGACCCCTTACCGCAACCTGTTCCTCAATACCGGCCACGGCACCCTGGGCTGGACCATGGCCTGCGGTTCCGGCCGCGTGCTGGCCGACATCGTTTCGGGACGCCAGCCGGAAATCGGCCTCGAAGGCCTGTTCATGGACCGCTACGGCCGCGTCAACAAACCGGTGCTGGTGCCGGGCGGGATCAGCGTTACGGCATGACGCGTAGGGTGGGCACCCGTGCCCACGCGGTACGGGCGTGTCCTCGCATCGCATACGGCGAATCGTCGCTCGTGAGCGGAGGCGTCAACGTTTTCGCTTGCCATGTGAGCGATATCTCGTCGCAGTGGGCAAAAGGATGCGTGCGTAACCGCGTGGGCACGGAGTGCCCACCCTACTAACTACCTGAACAGGCGCCGTTCGCTGCGCTGGCGGCGCAGCCGGCGGCGTTCGCGCCAGTCGCGCCAGGCCTGTTTGGGATCGTCGCAGCCGCGGCAGTTACCGCAATCGGCACACTGGCACACATCGCAGGCCCAATCGGCGTTCCTGCAGGACAGGTCCTGCAAGTCGCACGACAGGTCGGGCAGGCAGGCGCCGTCGCAGGGGAGATCGCAGACTCCGCGCTGGTGATGCAGCACCGGATTGGGCACCACGGGACGGCGGCGATGGGTCTCGCCGCACAGGCGCAGGCGGCGCCGCAACAGCGCCACACCCCACCACACACCGAACCGTTCGATCACGCGATAGCCATGGGCCGAGCAGCTGGCCTGGCCGGTGGCGCAGCGGTAGGCGCAGGAAAACCCTTTATGCGGGGATAGAAAGCGCTGGTAGCCGCGGATCGCGGATAAAGCCAGGCTGGCAAGCAATCCGGGCTGGGTCGCCAAGCTCAGTGCGTTTCGTCGTCGAGCGGATTGTCCTGCAACTCGTTCGGCGCGGCACCCGGGATGGTGTATTTTTCTTCGGCCCAGGCACCCAGGTCGATCTGTTTGCAGCGCTCCGAGCAGAAGGGACGGTACTTGTTCTCAGGCGTCCATTCGACTTTCTTGGCGCAGGTGGGGCAGGCTACAACGGTCATGGCGGTACTTTTTAAACTCGGCGCGAAAACTTAGAAATTACAGAGCGTCAGCTCGAAAGGCACGTCTTCTTCCAGCGAGCGCGGCTTGAGGTCGCCGTCCTGGCTGGTGAAGCGCACCCACAGCATGTACTTGTTGGCGGAAATCTCGGGGATTGCACCCAGCGACTCGTCCAGGCCGAGGCGCAGCATGTGGTAGATCTTGCCTTGCAACATTTGCTGGTAGCTGCCGGAGACCGCGACCATCTTGCTCGGACGGCCCGAGTCGCGCAGCAGGCGCAGCACCAGGGCAAGGGCGTCGAACAGCGGCGCCAGCGGCCCGAACCAGCCCATGATGTCGGCGTGGCGCTGCTCGGCAGGGCGCTTTTGCCAGGCGTAATACGAAGGCAGGTCGAATTCGCAGGCGCCGCCGGGAATGATGGTGCGGCCGCGGATGCTCATCAGCCATTCGTTGTCGCGCACGTTCTGGCCGGTCTTGCCCTGGCTGCCCACGAGGGCGCTGCTGACCTGGTCGAGTTCGGACAGGATGGCGTCGAGCGCGTCGGCCGCCACCGCCGGGTTGCTGCGGTAGGTGAGCAGGCTCTGCTTTTGACGTTCGATTTCCTGCAGCAGGTCGGACTTCAGGTCGGCGCGGCCGGCCACTTCCAGCATGTCGAAGATCGTCGCGAGCGCGACGTGGTGCTGCATCGGATGGTCCTGTTGTACGAAGAACTTGAATTTCTCGTACAGGTCCTCCAGCCGCAACAACGTGCGAATGCGCTCGTTGAAAGGATATTCGTAGACGATCAAAGTGACATTCCCCTGAATGTGGGCTGGCGAGCAACTCCGTGATTCTGAACCATGCGCAGCAAAATTACAAACTCCGCTGCGTTGTAGCGGACAGGCGGGCGGCCTCGGCCAGGTAAAAGGCATGCAGGCGCTCCACCTGGGGCGCCAGCGCATCGATGCCGTTGTCGTTGACGACCACGTCGTCGGCCGCCGCCAGGCGCTGTTCGCGCGTCACCTGCGCCGCCATGATGGCGCGCACTTGAGCTTCGGATAAGCCATTCCTTGCCATCACGCGCGCCACCTGCGTCGCTTCGCTGCAGTCGATCGCCAGCACCCGCGTCACGCGTTCGCGCCAGGTGCCGGACTCGATCAGGAGCGGCACCACGTAGATGACATAGGGACCGGTGGCAAGGGCCGCGGACGCCGCGGTGGCCTCGCGGATACGCGGATGCAGGATCGCTTCCGGGCGGGCGCGGGCGCCCGGGTCGGCAAACACCAGCTCGCGCATCTTCGCGCGGTCGAGGGCACCCTCGGGCGTGGCGAAGCCGTCGCCGAACTCGGCCAGCAGGGCCGGCATGGCGGCGCCGTGCGGCGCGGTGAGGGCGTGGGCGATCTGGTCGGTGTCGACAAGCGTCGCGCCGAGCGCGCCGAACATGTCGGCCACGGTCGTCTTGCCGCAACCGATGCCGCCGGTCAGGCCGACGGAAAAAGCGGTGGGAGCGGTCGCAGGGGGCATGTCAGGCCGCCAGGAACTGCTGCAGGCCGGCCGTCAGTTGCGGCCCGTAGAGCAGGGCGATCAGGCCGGCGGCTGCCAGGTAGGGCCCGAACGGGATCGGATTGTCGCGGCCGCGGCGAGCGAACACGATCAGGCTGATGCCGACGACAGCGCCCACCACCGAGGACAGCAGGATGATGGCCGGCAGCATCTGCCAGCCGAGCCAGGCGCCGAGCGCGGCCAGCAGCTTGAAGTCGCCATAGCCCATGCCTTCCTTGCCGCGCACCAGCTTGAAGATCCAGTACACGCTCCACAGCACCAGGTAGCCGGCGGCCGCGCCAATGACGGCGTCGCGCAGCGGCACGAAGGTCCCGTTCAGGTTGACCAGCAGGCCCGCCCACAGCAGCGGGTAGGTGAGGTCGTCGGGCAGCAGCTGGGTGTCGAAGTCGATGAAGGTCATCGCAATGAGCAGGTAGAGGAACAGCAGCGTCGCCAGGCCGGCGATGCCGCTGCCGAAGGTCCAGACCAGCAGGGCCGACAGTATCCCGGTCAGCAGTTCGACGGCCGGGTAGCGCGGCGAGATCGGCGCCTTGCAGTTGCGGCATTTGCCGCGCAGCGCCAGCCAGCTGACCACGGGAATGTTCTCGAGCGCGCTGATCTGGTGGCCGCAGTGCGGGCAGGCCGAGCGTGGCACCATCAGGTTGTAGCGGTCCGTGTGCGGCAATTCCTTGCCGCTCTCGTGGGCGACATAATTGTCCGATTCGCGCTGCATCATCTTCGGCACGCGGTGGATCACCACGTTCAGGAAGCTGCCGATCAGGAGGCCGAACAGGCCGGCCACCAGGGTAGGGCCAAACGATGCCGGGTCGGCGAAGAGAAGAGTTTCCAAAGGCTGGCTTCCGAAAAGATGAATGGTTCCGTAGATCAATCTATTTTAGGGGTTTTCGGCCGTTTTGGCGAAGCCGCCGTCGCTTGCGGGCGCCGCCGCTGCCACGTATGTCGCATGGATGCGCCAGGCTTGCGAGGTAGGCCAGGCTGTATTCCTTGCCGACGCGTGCACCTGGGCGGTTTTGTACCGACAGGGCAGCATGGGTACTTGCCTGTTTTCCTGCCCGCCTGCATGCCATCCTTGACGCATGCCTGCATAAACTGTAGTTAAAATAGGTTATGTGGGTTATGATGAGGGTGATCGAACCGATCTAATCTCAGCAGGAGGGAGCATGCGCACACTGGAATACGAGGGCCCCGGTATCTCGGCCCTGGCGGGCGACCCCGACGAGGTCGGCCGGCGCCTGCACCAGGTCGATCCAAAACAGGCGGTGGCGGTCGCCATCACCCACGTCACACCGCGCGAAGCGGCGGCGATCGCGGAAACGTTTGCCAGCATAGCCGACCTCGTGAAAACCATCGTCGGCAAGCACCACCGCGCATCGCTCGAAGCGATCGTCGAGGCGCTGGTGCCGAAGGCGCCGCCGACGCCGAACGAATTGCGCGAAGCGGCCATGCTGGCGCGGGCGCGCACCGCCGTGATCGACAGCGGCGACTGGATGACGGCGGCCGAGATCGCCTCGGCGGCAGGCTTCAGCACCACCAACACCAGCGCCCAGCCCAATAAATGGAAGCGCGAGCGCAGCATCTTTGCGATCCGCCACAACGGCATCGATTATTTCCCCAGCTACGGCCTCGACCCGCAGGCCGGCTACCGGCCGCGCAAGGCGCTGGCACAGCTCATCAAGACCTTCGGCGACACCAAGGATGCCTGGGGGCTGTCGTATTGGTTCATGTCCGCAAACAGTTTTCTTGGTGGCAAAGCTCCGCGCGAGCTGATCGCCACCGACCCCGAGCGCGTGATCGCGGCTGCCGCCGACGAAGTGGCCGGCGTGGCGCATGGTTAAACGGCCGGCCGCCAGGCCGGACGCGCGCAAGCCGGGTCTTGGAACGCCTGACAAACTGTCAGAGCAAGGCGCAGCGACGAAGACAGTCCACTCGTACGGCAAGGCGCTGCAACGCAGCCATGACGGTTTGTCAGGCGTTCCTGAACCAGGTCCGGACGGGAAGGCCGTCATCCCGGGCGTGGCCATCGCGCCGCCGCCCACCCTGCACCTGTCGACCACGCGCTGGCCGGCAGGCAGCATCCTCCATCGCGTGCATGCCGACGCCTACGGCGCCGTCGAATTCAACCCTGGCCTGAAGGGCAACGCGCGCTTCAGTCCGGTCAAGGATGCCGCCGGCAGACCGATTCCCACCCTGTATGGCGGCGCCAGCTTTGCCTGCGCGGCGATGGAATCGGTGTTCCACGACGTTCCCTTCGCACCGGGCTTCAAGTTCTATGACAAGGGCAAGCTCGCCGGCCAGGTGCATTCGCAATTCGACGCGAGCGAAGACCTGCTGCTGGCCGACCTCGGCAGCCGCGCCTTGCGCAAGCTCGGCGCACTGCGCAGCCAGTTGATCGACACCGAGAAAGACCAGTATCCGACCACGCGCCTGTGGGCCGAAGCGATCCATGCCGCCCACCCGCAGGTACAGGGGCTGTGCTGGATTTCGCGCCAGGACGACAGCGCCCGTGCCGTCGTCCTGTTCGGCGACCGCGTCGGTGAGGGGCTGCTGCGCCAGAGCGCGCCCTCGCGCAGCCTGGCGAACGATCCGCAAGCCTATGGCGAGCTGCTGGCGCTGGCCGAGCAGATCGGCGTCGATATCGTGCCGGGCCGCAGCTAGCGTCGCGGGCGCGCCGAGCAGGCGCCGGCAGGGGACAGTAGAATGCAGCACACCTGATTCACTCCCCGCACGTTTTTCAGCGGCACCTTCTTTACCCGATATCGACATGAAACTATCCCAACGCGCCCAGTCCATCGATCCCTTCTTCGCCATGGAATTCGGCAAACGCGCCGCGGTCCCGGAGGCGCAGGGACACCGGGTCATCAAGCTCAGCCTGGGCGAGCCCGATTTCGGCCCGCCGCCCGCCGTGCTGGAGGCCGCGCGCGAGCTCGTCGGCGGCGCGCTGCCCTATACCGCGGCGCTCGGCACGCCGGCCCTGCGTGCGGCGATTGCCGGCTTCTACCTGCGCGAGCATGGCGTGACGATCGATCCGAACCGGATCATCGTCACCGCCGGGGCCTCGGCGGCGTTGCTGCTGGTGACGGCGGCGCTGGTCGATGCCGGCGACGAAGTCATCGTCGGCGACCCTTCGTATCCATGCAACCGCCAGTTCCTCAGCAGCTTCGGCGCCCGGGTGAAACTGGTCGCGACCGATGCCGCCAGCCGCTTCCAGCTCAGCCGCGACAGCGTGCGTGCCAACTGGACGGCGCAGACCCGCGGGCTGATGATCGCCACTCCCTCCAACCCGACCGGCACCTCGGTAAGCCCTTCCGAATTGCGCGCCATCTGCGACTGGGCGCGAGAGCACGGCGCCTGGCGCATCGTCGACGAGATCTACCTGAACCTGGGCGACCGCGACGAAGCCGGCCGGCCGCCGCAGACGGTGCTGGCCTTCGACGACGGCGCCATCGTCATCAACAGCTTCTCGAAGTATTTCGGCATGACCGGCTGGCGCCTGGGCTGGACGGTGGTGCCGGAAGCAATGGTGCCGACCATGGAGCGCCTGGCGCAGAACTACTATATTTGCCCATCAACCCTGTCGCAGGGCGCGGCGCTGGCCTGCTTCACGGCCGAATCGCTGGACGTCTGCGAAGCGCGCCGGGTCGAGTTCGCCCGCCGCCGCGCGCTGGTGCTCGCAGGTCTCGCTGGCATCGGCCTGCCGGTGCCGGTGCCGCCGGACGGCGCCTTCTACGTGTATTTCGATGTGAGCGGAACGGGCCTCACGGCACGGGAATTCTGCGAGCGCGCCCCGGAAGAGGTGCATGTGGCGCTCACGCCGGGCAAGGATTTCGGCCATGTCGGCGCCGATCGTTACGTGCGCCTGTCGTATGCGACCAGCGCGGAGAACCTGCAGGAAGCTGTGCGGCGCCTCGGAACGTTCATGGCGGGTCTGCACAGCGCCTGAGCGGCCGCGGCTGGCGGCGCCCGCCAGCGGCCCATCGCGCCCGTCGTTTGCGCGCCATCATCGAACGCATTGACGACCGGAGCGGGCGGATCGTGGCCTGTTCCGTCCTTGTGTCCAGGTGGCTCGCCGTTAAAAAAAAGGCCGAGCCCAGCGGCTCGGCCTCCATTTCCCGCAAGTGTTGTAGGTTCTCAGAATACTTCGCAGTAGCCGCCCGCTCGTTCAAAAGTACTTCTCAGGTATCTCGCAACATTTTTTCTCATAAAACCTCGCAGTTTTTCAACTACGGCGGCGGGAAGCATGCAATCTGGCACCGAAGCATGCGAACATCGACGCGTCCTCACCGCTTTGTGTAGCGGAGCTACGGTGAGAACAGGTGAGTAGCTCGGCTATACGAAAGGTTCGATTCGCGCTGCTCACACTGGGACACGATCGACCCAACGATCCTCGAGACCGATACGTCCTGACACGATTGCTGTGTTCAGCTAAATGAGCGAGGCAAGACAGAACCGAGCAGCCAAATCACGGAGGTAGTAGATGTTTTTAGAATCGGGTAGAGATATCGCGCAAAAGATTCAAGCGTTGATGGATGAGGAAATTTCTCAGCCACTGAGGTTGGCGGTCGCGTTTTGGGGCGCCGGCGCCGACTATCGACTACGGGGCGCTTGCAAGATCATCTGTGACCTGGAATCAGGTGCATGTAACCCGTCAGTGATCAGATCTCTGCTCGATCGAGAAAATTGTGTCACTTTGAAACTCAACGGTCTGCATGCCAAGGTGGTGATCGGGTCGGCAGGGGCAGTGGTGTCATCGGCAAATATGTCGACCAATGGTTTGGGTGCTGAAGGAGCCGATTCTAGCGGTACGATCGAGGCCGGATATTTTGTGCCCCCATCCACGCCCGACTATCAAAGGATGACCACATGGTTCGATCGACAATGGATGCAGGCGACACCGATAACCGAACGCGATCTCGCCGTGGCAGAGGCAAGGTGGGAATTCCGTAATCGTACGATGCCCGAAGACGTCGTTCCCAGCGCTGTCTCGACCATTCCTTCCTTTGACATCGATCCTTTCAGCTTATTGGAAGAGCAGATCGACGCAGACGATCGTTTGCGTGCCGTGAAGCCCGAGGTCTTCGCTTTGTTGAAGGTCGAACTGCCCAGCGTCGACAATCGCCGGCTCGGCAAGATAGCGACTTGGGCATGCCACCTCCTCTTGAACCAAGCGGGCTCGGGACGAGATCACTCTGCCGGTGACGGTGAAGCGCGCGGCCCGGCAACCGACGAGTGGATCGTCGGTCGATTTGGAACACAAAAGCGTTTGGAAACCGTTGCGAGCGTCGTCACTCTGCTGGAAACGATCTCTCGCTCGCCATCATTCTCGCGCGATGTCCGACGTGCGGCGACACGAGCATTGTCGGTGCAACCTTGGGGATGACCTGTACGGTGGGCCTGAGAGTTTGCGCCATTGTCCGTCTTGCCAGCGTTCGACGGAGAATCGATGCCAGCGCCGGTAGCGACGGATGCGCGTGTTCCAGGTGTGAAGGCCGGAGATCCCTACGCCGCCAAGGCGCGGCATTGAGCCGCCTCCGAATCGCTTCCGTGGGGGGCGCATGTCCCGCAATGCTGGCGGCAATGATGCCCCGCTCACTTCCCAGGCTAGCGCGGTAGCGGCGGAGGCATGAGCTAGGGATCTTAGTGCCCGCTTGCACAATCTGTGTTGGTGCTGCACCCCCAACGGGGAAGCTCAGCCTTTTCGGCTAAGATACGTCCTCAAGTTCATCCGGTCAGACGATCCATAAGTAAGTAAGCAGCCATGCCTAGAGCCAAGAATCAACGCACTCGTGTTCAAAAAACAGTAATGCTCGATACCAATTTATGGCGATATCTTTCCGATTTTGGAGGATTTGAACGAGTAATGTCGGTCGCGCAAGAAAATCGCGTGGCAATTTCTGTAGCCCCTGGTACAGTTTTCGAAATAAGAGAGTTGAAGGACGATGCAACAAGGAAGGCTATGCTGAGATTAGCGGCCGACCCTCGACTGAACCGGCTTATGCCAGAAGCATATTCGGAGGCAGAAGACTTCAAAAGCGAAGTCCGCCGCTTGCGTCCTAAATGGCTTCGGGAAAACCCAAATATGAAAGAGGTCAATCGACTGAAATATAGCTGGACACGTGTAAAAGGAGGCTTTTGGGAGCGTGCGCGGCTCGACATCGCTCCTCCAGTGACCGATGAATCGATGCGTGGCGCTACAGAAGTCGATGCAGCGCGTAGGGAGGCAATCGCGCTACGCGAAATCGTCAAAACGCAATATAAGCCCCAAGAGGCCGAGATACCGCTGACGAGCGTCTACTACGCTCCGCCCGATGATTCTTGGGCCCATCCAGTTGAATACTGGCGGGCCGGGGCGTGCTATATATGGACATCTGAGCTGATGTATTACACGAGTCCCTACCGGGAATGGATTGATGGCGAAGTTGATCACATAGAAATGCTTTGGGATTCACAGAGCTTTAAGAGCTTCTGGTATTACGAGGTCAAAGCCGAGAATATGAAACGGCAGTGGTTGCGTGGCGCGTTTGAATACTTGCAGCGCTGGTATAAAGTGACCTCGGGTACCCCAGGTGATTCTCTTCTCGCGTCGCATTTAGCGGAAGTTGACTCCGTCCTCTCCGCAGACAAGAATTTTGTACGGTTCGCCGAACGCTGTCATAAGGAAGCGCCATTCAAAACCGCTACGGCGATAAAGATTGCTGCAGGGGCGGCTACGGCAGACGAAATATGCGCGGCACTCAACGATATTGGGAAGGCATCCTTGAGCGATTAGCATCGCAAGGCAGATTGGACCGATCCGTACAACCAAATGACGCTCTTTACAGTAGCAGCAAATAAATATTTTGGAGAGTGAGTTACTGCGCAGTAGCTCTACGTCTGATAGTAGATAAAGCTACTACGAGCTACGTGAGAACACCGCGAATTCACTGAAGTTTTTCAGGCATTGTGAAGTATTCTGAGCACCTACACCGGCGATATGTAGGGACTCACGACATCTCGCAGTAGTTCCCCTCGAAACGGCCACCATTTCTCGGATACCTCGCAGTGCATATTCTCATAAAACCTCGCATTTTTTGAAATGCGAGGAGGAGAAGATTGCCAATCCGAACGCAAGACGCGACGCAGTCAGCAGGACGTGAAGCCCAGTTCAAGTAGCCGACTTGCTCGGCTGCCCTTGAAGAGGATCTGAGGTACGCTTCCAGCCAGTGGAACATATCCTGCAATGAGAACTTGCAGTTGCCGTAGGTTTCAGGCATGTCTCGCACTCTCATCCGTTGATTCCCCGGCGCCGGAGCTTAGCCGCGCCAGCCGTTACCTGGCGCGGTTAAGACTATCCTCAGAGGGCGGTGATGTTGTTTCCCTCGCGATCATACGTTTCTGACGATCCGCAAGCCGGGCAGCTATCGTGGGCCGGGAAGTTGCTCGCCTCGAGTACAAAGAATCCATCGGTGTTAATGCTGTCGACTTCGCACTCACTGAGCCAAGGCGCGTTTTCGGTCAGCCACTGCGGGTCGGCCGGCGGCGTGATCGTCACCCTTTCGAGCTCTCCGTCGAATTCATCCCCGACCCACTCCGGCTCGATGTTCTCGTCAGTGAGCCTGGTGTACGGCAGATCTATGGTCACGGTGCCGTGGCAATTGCGATCGGTGCCGTCCGGGCAGTGTGCTTCAATGCGCATGATGTAGTCCTCCTTGGTGATTAGTCGAGCCCGCGGTCGAGAATGTTTGCCGCCTGTGCGGCCAGCTTCACATGGTCGTCGAGACGTCGACGAAGCAAGTCTGTGTTATGGCAGCGCACCGGATGCTCGAGTGCCGCGACCAGGTATTGTGTAATCGCGAGCTTGTGCTCGTAGATTGACAGCTGGCCATACAGAGCGTGTGCGTGCCACTTGAGATGGTGGTCCCAAAAGCGCATGACGCCTTCCGGCACCCTCGTCTTGGCGTTGCGAATGTCGATCTTCTCCAACGCCGTAATGACGTTGCCGCGGTCGTTGGGCTGCCCTTGCCAGTAGGGCCGGTAACGCGTCGGATGGCACAACTGGTGGCACACGGCGGCCAGCGCAGCGAGCATGGACGTAGGCTGGAGCGGTGCGTCGCTGGCGAGAGCGCGAAGACCGTCCGCGCGGCCGAACGCGACCCATATCTCGAGTAGATTCAGCGCCAACGGAATAGCCTTAACGTAGTGCACGGCCCGGATTTCGTGGCCCAGGTAGTCCGACAAAATGGTGATGAAAGTTTCTGCATTTGCGTGTGCAAACGCCACGAACATCGAGAGCGGCAGTTTTGGATAGCGTGCACTGTCTCCGGTGCGAGCGCGTACGGCCCCATCGAGGATGGCCAGTTTCCCGGTGGGTGGTTTGACTTTGACCGTCGGCGTCATCTTCTCGGTCAACTCGCGCTGCGCCTGAGCATAGTTAAGAAATTCCAGTCCATGGCAATGCAGGCAAAGTTGCTCGTCAAGTGGGACGAACGCGGGCTTGGCTTCGATATCGTCGGTGGTCGCCTGGCGGGCGAGCATATCGCGCACCAGCGCCAGCATTTTTTCGAGGCGCGCGAAGTCGCCACCCGAGCGCTGGGCCGCGGCACTGAACAAGGCGTTCTCTATCTTGTCAACCTTCTCTCGCAACGCGATGTACAAGTCTTCGATCTCTTCGCGCCTTTCCGCCGGCAGTTCGACCGCCAGCTGCGTAATCAGATCAGCGAGCAAAGCGGTCCCGGCAACGGCCTTCTCATCCTTGACCGGGTAGGAAGTAGCCACTTCGAACGACGCCGCGTTATCGTCGCCAGGAGGAGTCAGGAACGCAAACAACTGAACCGGGCTTGCTGCGTTCATCTGGTAAAGCAGCTTGAGCACTTTCAAGGTCTTGCGCGCATCCTGCTCCATGTAGTCGCCTAGCGCGTGTCCAGTGAGGACCGGAACCTTTTTGCGGGCGTCTCTAAAGAAGTTCTCCGGACCGGTTGTCCTGCAGTTCTCGTCCGGCTCCAGTTCGTTCTTGAGCGCGCCGATGGTGGCCGGCGACGACGAATTCATATTGCCCAGGTCGAAATCGCCTGGGAACATGCGAGTGCGTTCGTCCTCGGTGAGGTGATCCAGCAGGAACTGCAGCACGCTTGACGACTTGCGACCGACGATTCGGCCGATACGATGCTCGGCGTACTCTCTGCCGAGCATATACTCGCGACAGAGGCCTTTGTCCTTGAGGTGAGGCAGCTTGGCGATCTGATACAGCAGCATTGATTTCATGGCATTTGACTGCATGGCTTCCCTTCTTGAGTTCGGAATTCCCGGGTAAAGTCCAGGACTGAATTCAGGATGCCAGAACGATCCTTACGCTCAAACGGGATTTTTTTTAACAGGGACAGGGTGATGTGTTCGCTGTAGTGTGAGCGCAGCTTTGGCTGGCGAGCTGTCCGGTAGGTTTAGGCGCTTTTTCTATCTCTTCTCACGCGCTCTGCAGCACTTCTTCTCATAAACTCCGCAGTTTGCCACTACGTGCTAAGCCAGCTTGGGGTGTTCGGTCAGGAAAAGACAGCCTGTTACCGGCTCGAGACCAGCGGCAAGTAGGGGGCGTGCGGACGAACATCCGGCCTGACTCAAATTAACCGGTCCTTTTTTTGTCGGTGCCGTGTCCACCGGATTGCCGACGGCGGTGACGGCGCCATTGGCGTCACGGTACACCGACCGCGCAGATCTCGAAGACAAAAAGATCGCCGGGCCCGAATTGCGTGCTGGCCAAGAAGGCGAAATACTCACGCGTGCCGTCGGCGTCGAATCGGAAGCCTGTCAACGCAGTCCTTGCATATCCTATGCGGCTTTTTATCCAGACACGAAGGAAACACAGATGAAAAGAAGTATTGCAGCACTATCGGTACTGTGCGCGACCTCGGGCGGCGCATGGGCGCAATCGAGCGTTGCGGTCTACGTCCTGGTCGACGTGGCCCTAGTCCGAGAAAGCGGCGGCACGGCCAGCTCGGTCACGAAGATCAGCAGCGGCGTTAGCACCGGCTCGCGCCTGGGTTCAAGGGCACCGAGGACACCGGTAACGGCATGTTGGCGCTGTTCCTGCTGGAGAGTGGCTTCCAGGCCGATGCCGGGGTCATGGGGCAGGGTGGGCTGCTGTTCGGCCGCAAGGCCTACGTTGGCCCGCAGGGCGGCTTCGGCATGGTGACGCTGGAACGCTAGTACACGCCGCAATACTTGGCGGTGGCCGCGCTTGATCCCTTCGGCTCTGGCTACGCGGGTGACAGCAAGAACTTGATGATCCCGACCGACAACGGCCCCGGCCGCATGGACAATACCATCAAGTACACTTCGCCAGCGGTATCGGGCGTCATCGCCGAAGTGGTGTATGCGCCTGGCGAGGTGGTAAACGACAACAAAGCGGGGCGTCAGTTCGGCCGCGGCCTGAGCTATCGCAACGGTCCGTTGATGCTGCGCGTTGGCTACCACAACAACGATACCGCGACCCTGAAAAACACCGGAAACGCGCGCAACCTCGTAGTCGGAGGCACCTACGACATCGGCAGCAACCGGGTGCACCTCGCCTACGCCATCAACAAGGGTTTGAACAGCGCGATGCCGCGCAATACAGCCAATCCCTTCGGCTACGCGACACTACCCGTTTTTTCGACCGACAGCTGTGATGTGCTGGTCGGCCTGACCGTGCCGTACGGCGCGCACACACTGATGGCTTCCTGGATCGGCAGGAACGACCGCACCCGCTTCAATCAGGACGCGCACCAGTTCGCTCTCGGCTAAAAGTACAACCTCTCGAAGCGCACCGACCTGTATGCGGTGTACGGACACATGACCAACAAGCATGGTGCCGGTTATACGGTCGCCAGCGCGGTCGAGAGCGGTACGGGCGACAAGGCGGTCGACTTGGGTATCCGGCACGCGTTCTAGAACTTTGTCACGGATGTGCAGCGGATGCGGTCAAGGTCCGGTGTAAACCTGACTTTGTATTTTCCGCAAGCGCCTGCTGAAGGATCTCGGGCTGACCTTCGCCAGTATTTCCTGTAGTACGAAAAATAATCAAGCTGCCCCAACCTGGCAACCATATCGAAGCCGGTTGGCGGCAGTGATAAACACTTAACTTACGACTTCTTCGATGTCGCCATCATCTGGTCGTTCATAATAGTCGTGATCGACCGCTGCGGAGATGTCCAGCGCCATGTCCGCTGCTAAGCAGACTCTGCCAGCTTTTTTTATACGGATTACACCACTGAACCGGATTTTATCGCCGGAAAACATCCTATCGGGGTCTTGATCCATATCGATCACCCCACTCACTGGCACAGCCCATGCTGACACTGCATCTCTCAGGGCTTCTGGATCACTAGCGAGTTCTGCAAACGCCTCGGAAAAATAGGCGTTCGTCTCGGCGGAGGCTGTGTTGACTGCTTCGTCGTGGAAGATTTCCTCGTCAATAAAACCGGACAATACGTCCTCGAAAAAATCGTCAGTGTTCCTGAACACTCGTGGAGCAGTGTTTTGACTTTCAATGCCCACGATAATCGCATCAATAATTTTCCCTAAGTAGCCATAAACTGCTAGGTCTTTCGCACGATTGGCGATGCACTCATCGTCGAGGATCAAATATGCCGCGCCATCTACTCCAGGATTTTCTTCAAATGATGCTAGGAGGGCTGCCAGACTGTTATAGCCAAGAGCGGCTGCGACTAGCTGCTGGATATGACCGAGCGAAACGGTCATGAACGACGCGGCAAGCTCGGTACGCGCGACGTAAGCGATACTACGGAAACTCATTGCAATTCTCCATTGCTGCGGTCGGAAGTCGAACGATTACGCATCCCCGCAGTGGAAAATCCAATGGTTGAGGAAGGCTTTCAGATATTGCACAGATGGGTCACTACTTGCCTTGATTGAGCCGTTCGCAACTCGGGCGGGCGCCACTGAGACGAATGTACACCTAACCTTTGCAGATTGCAACTAGAAGCGATCACGACAGCCAAGCCAAGTTGGCTTCCCCCTGTTCTGGGCGCCAAGGAGGAGTTCGATCCAAAGGAGCTTGCTCTTAACGACGCAACGCGTGAAGAGCGCCGTTCAGTGGCCGAAGACTTGGCAGCGGTAGCGAACTCATTTGATCAGTTAGTGCAGCATTGCAACGAAACAGAGAAGGCAACAGGGATCCGACCACAAATAGTCGTGACAGATCACGTTGATCATCCGAAGTTTCAATCCGGCACAAGATTGGTTCTCTTGTGCGTGCTAGGTGGCGCAAAAAGGGTGCTGGGTTCATCGCCTTCGGTGAACTTCAAACAACCCAGCGTAAATCTCGTCAATAATCTATCCTTACGGCAACCGAGAGTCTTTAATAAAGTAGCAATATTTCTGCGGTGGTATCTACTGTGGCGTAATAGCAAACTAGCGTAGCAATAGCACACATCCGGAAACACGCATCTAACTTCCTCTCATGGGTGCGCTTCGTTTTTTGGAATGTCGTAATATCCTCAATCTTGCACCTATGCCCAACAACTTGAGGAACGACATGAATGCGAATTGGAGGCCGGTATTCGCCGGTGCTGATGGCGATCGTCCGTTTAAATTGCAGGAGTATAACGATGGCGGTGATCGCGCCTTAAAAGTCGTAACAACCTATGGCAAGGACGAGATCCTGGGCGACGGCGTGGCCACGATTGGGCTACCTGTATCAGCCGACGAAGAAATGCACATAGATGCCCAGACACCAGAAGAGCTTCATGCAAAACTGCTTGAAAATGGGTTTAGCGAGATAGTTGCTGCGCAAATTGTTCGGCATGCGCGTCTGCCATCATCTGATCAGAACGACAGGAATTAGATCCTGATTGCACTTGCCAGTAGCACCTCGTTCGGCGCACGCAGATTCAGCTGGGCATCTCCATTTCGTAGGAACGTGGCACAGTCACCCAATGGGAGGTAAGCACTCTGAGCTGGACCGTGAAACACTTGCACGTCTGTGTATCAACAGTCCCGGCTTGCCTATGGTTTCGCTTGTCTGGACTCCTCACGGCCTGATTGGCGAGTTAGGGATGTGGTGATCCTCAGGGCCTAAGAGGAACCGCGCCGCGATATTTGCACGTTAACGGGCAGGTGCGGCGACGACACCGCGTAGTAAGCTAGAAGGGGGCGTGTAGTAACAGGCGCCGAGCGCAATTTGATCGACGGGGGATGCGGGAAGGAGGGGGTGGGAGCTATGTTTTCACATAGCTCCCGGGCACTACCCCTTTAGGTCACCGACGCAGCAGATACACGGCGCCAACAATTAGCACAAAGGCTAAAACGGGAGCGACACCCGAATGAGTAAGTAACAAAAAGCCACTTCCTACTTCGAGCATCACATGACCGAAAGGTGCTGGAGCCGTTGATGTAGTATTGGACATGTCCAATCTCCTTCAACATTGCCACCGGTCTCTTGAACGAGCCGGGCGGTGGCGTCCAGACTTTGCTGCCTATTTCTCTTACGCCAATCGTCAAGCGAAGGCCCAGTATGGAGTTGGCGGCAGCAACCCGACTGGCAGGTTACAGGCACCGCTAATTAGCGCCTGCTGTTCTTAACACTATCTAACGATCTTAACCGCAAGCGCCATAACGCGCAAATAGATTTCGAGCTTTAACGCTACCGTAGGTGCTAATCGACAGCGAACAGTTTCATTCGACTCTGTCACTGTCGGTAAAGACTGCCTCAACTGTTTGCCCAGACAGTAGCGCTACCGCGAACTACGTCACATCGCTACAAGTTCACCGCGAAGTTTTCGGAGACATACGAAGTACTCTGAGAACCTGCAGTCGCCCGCCGCCGCCAAGCAAGTTGTAGGAACTCACCATACCTGCAGTGGCTTCCTGTTCGAACCATGGTACTTCTCAGGTATCTCGCAGTACTTTTTCTCATAAAACTTCGCAATTTTTGAGTGCAGACGGCACAAAGCGTCCAATCTGGCAATGAGGAGCAATCTTCGTAGATTGTTTCCGTACGAGGGCTCGCAGGATGATCCAGAGAGATGAGCTGCTAAAAGCGGCCAAGGGCTTCGAGGAGAAGTGTTTGGGACCATGATATCAGTCCGTCTACAAACGCGGGCGTCATCTTAGCGCCTGGTCCGGTTCGGGTTGTGGTAGACGCCGTCTACTACGACTCACCCTGCGGGAGCGCCGCCTGCGCTAGGCCCCTCCGACTCCACACTATTCCGTGTCAGCGTTGCCATCATCGCCTCAGGAACGAGCATGTGATATGGCAGTTCATCCGAGTGCTCGTACTCGAGCACTCCCTCTGTGACACCCCAGAATCCGTCAACAGGGGTGAATCGTGGAGCGAGATTCTGCACTAGTTCTGAAAGCGGCTCGATCCACTCTGAAGGGGGCTTAATCGGATCAACGACTGAGAACAATTGTTCCAGAGCTTGCGATACTAGATTCGCTTCACCCCTGATGCTCAACGTCACCATGAGATCACCGAATGGCCATGTCAGCGAAATCGCCACTTTCTGCAAATTCAGTGTGAGAATGTCCTGGGGCAAGGCATTCGCGATGCCTGCGACAACTCCCATCATCATTTTAGGAAAATCGTCGTCTGCCCCGAAACCCATTCGCGCGAGATTGAGGACGCCATCTGTTGCTCCCACGGCGGGCACGTGGGAAATATCAATCTGTGTTCGTAGAAACGCGTCAACGGCCTCACATCCGGTCTCTACTGTTGGAAGTCGCCCTAGCCCAGGAATTGTCGCCCAGTTGTATCCAAGGGCGAAGCGCTCGTCTATAGTATTTCTCGCGAGGCTGATAAACGATGCGAGATCCGCTTCATCGGCAACCTCCGCGGTCGCTGCCGGGAGCGTGGGGGAAGCTTCAAATTCTTCGCTTGGAACTCCAAGGTACTCTGGGACAAGTGGATTACCTCGGAAGTAGTCGCTCATAAGGCGCTTCCAACGCTCGACAGGAAGCGGTCCGTCGAAACGAAAAAGCTTCGTGTATTCCGAATGTTTGCCAGCGCGATCGATTTGTGCATCGATCCGCTCAAAGTACGCCTCTGCCCGGTAGGCACGGATGGCACCATCGAAGTGTGTGATCGCCAATGCAGCAGGTGAAAATTCAGCATGTGTGTATCGACAGCCGTACATATCTTCGTCTAGTCCGCCTGAAGTATTCTCGATAAGTTCCTCAACTTCAGACGTTCGGAAAAAGACCAGCTTGCCGTCTACGTCTCGCGTCTCGCGTCTCGGGAGACTTCCACCAGAAGTGAGTCCTGTCAACACCCATTGGTAGCCAGGAAGATGTTGCTGTCCTTTGTACGCAGTAGGAAGCCGTACAGCCTGAATGTCATCGTCGAGGGCGCGCGCGATAAACTGCTGTGGTTTATGCTGAGTAAGCAGCTTACCTGTGCCCGTTTTATACGTGATCCCAAGGGTTGCCATGGATCCAGCTGTGGTAATTGGGGCTGATGGATTGTCGAGATACCGATCCACAACGCTGAGCCCCCGGAGGCGCATTTTCGAAATTAAGCAGCGTCTGCTCACGTGTTAGCGCTCATTACCTAGCCTTCGGGACCCAAGTGGTCATTCCAGCTTAGACGCTCAAATCATCATGGCAAGAACATTTTCATAAAAGCTGACCGAAAGCTGAACCTTTCTGGACAAGCATACTGAAAAACCCAATACTTGCTTCAGGAGCAACACTCGCGTACACTGAGCCATTCTGATAGTCCGCTTTCGGCCCATTAATTAGACATCTCCAAATGCCTCTTCCCATTCTCGACCACATGATTAGGCGCCAGAGCCCCGTTGTTGGGATGGACGCCGAGGATTTTTCGGATGTAGTGCTCTTTCGGGAGAGAGTAGAGAAACTGGCGAGCGCTCAAAGGAAGTACCAAGGAATTCCGATCTCCCGAACTACGCCCACCGAGAAGCCCGATGAATTCACATTCGAGGCTAACACTCCTGATGTAGAAGAGGTCGCGAGCCTAGCTCGGAACTTCAGATTCTTCTATGCCGACAAAGAGCCGACGCAGTTCCAAAAGATTCTGACGAAGGTGCGGCGACGCACTCAAGATGAATGGGCCGGCGGATACATGGATTGGTTGGCCGGCCAATACAAAGAGGCAATGAAGGCCACGCAGGTATCCGCTAATCTAGGTCATCCAGTTTCAAACAGAAGAATGATCGATCTCTGGTTTAACTCTGAGTTCTTTCACTCGGAGAAATCAAAGAAACAGGAGTTGGTAGATATACATACAGCCATCGGCGAAATGCCCTCACTATTCCAACTGTATGTCGCTATCGCACGCTGCTCTTCTTTCGTTAAAAATCTATATGCAGTGGTCCATGCCTTGGACGTTGGACACCAGTTCGTCTATACGCCTAATCACCATTTTGGACGGGCAAAATCGAAAGGGGAGAGCGATGTCTAATCCTTCCATTAGAGACGACACTTAACTACGAACCGTCTGCACAACGATTTTATGAGTGTGCCGTGTCGAACAATTGCATGCGCAGCCGATAGCAGACCTAAGTCAGCGGTACGAGCTGATATACACCATTGCTTCTTCATGCGGAAGTCGCCAAGATTCTTGCCGCTTGCCGCTTGCCGCTTGCCGCTTGCCAGCGCTTCGGCGATCTACCTCGGCTGACCACCGCGGCCGGTCCAGGTGTGGGAGGATACGGCTACAGTGAGCTGCGCGTTTGAGAGACCTACTCGTGTGGTTTTTGCCCATGCGATCACCGAAGGCAGGATACTTGGATAGCGTTGTATCGATCCTTGGACAGCGGCCAGCGTCAGCCTACCAAACCATATTTACGGATCACTTGGTCCAGTCCCAAATAACCCATCCTGCGGCTTGCATCAGCGGTAGTGATGCTTCAGGTGCCCGGTCAGCGTGGATCGCTATGGCTACCATGCCGGTCGCTCTCGTCACCGCAACAAAGATGTTGTGGAGTTGTGCCTTACGTACCGGGTCAGTCACCATATTTGCAGCCTCTTGTCCTAGAAGGTAGGGGATTAGTTCACTGAGGTCGTAGCGCTTGTTGACACATGACTCGAGCACCAGCGTCGCTAGATGCGTTTCGCCCTTGACGCCTGCAATCGTCGACAGATGAAGGTCAAAAGACTTGCCGTAGGCATCAATGCGCAGGGTGTTAGCCCCGCCAGGCCGTACAGCAAGTGGGGCCCTATCGTCGGCTTCAAACTCCGTCTCAGCGACGTTTGGCACCTGCGCATCCAACTCGATAAGGGGCTCGAGTCCCGTCAACAGTCGTTCTAGCGAGGTATCCCAAAGCTCCTGCGTTTCGGTGGCGTACTGGCCTTCGACGATGTCGAGCACGACGCGGTTCACGGCCTGCAGGGCTTGCGAGTCTTGATGGAGGTCCCTCCGCAACTGGGACCAACCAACCAAATCGCGAAGATCGGGGCGCCCGCAGTGTCTCAATAGCTTCAACACGGCAAGTCGCGCGCTGCCGGTACGCTTCGTTACATCCCCAGCGGTGTACTCGACTGTGCCTGCCTCACGGACGAGCCTGCAGATCGTTGATCGAGCGCCCGCAGGGCGGCTCGCGTCAATGACAAAGTCCGGCACATAGTCCTTGATGTGCCTCCCGACAGGCTGTTGCGCATTGCCTTCGCGCTTGACGCCACAGACTGCCTTGATCGGCCGTGAAGCTAGCTCGTTGGGAGCGAAGTTTTCGGCGGCCCATGTGCCAAACCGTTGAACCACGCTCTGTATCGTTGCGTCCGAATACAGGATCAGTGCAGGCTGCGCAACTGCTCTACCGCCACTGCCTTCTATGTGTCCGCCCACAAGCTTCAAGCGATTGGCTACATCCGCAATTAGGGGACCGAAGCGCAGGCTGGACGAAACCTCAAAGAACCCCGGTTTTGGGAAAGCGTGCGCATGGGTCCCGGCTCCTCGGATCAGGATCGCTTGGTTGATGTCCCCAAAGCGCTGAATGATGGCGTCTCCTAGGAATGCGTTGCTGAGCACGTCCAGTTGTAGGTCACTGGTGTCCTGCATTTCATCCATAAAGACCAGCGGGAAGCGATGGGCAATAGTGTCGTCTAGGGTCGGAGCATACTTCAGCGCCCTTTCTGCGAACGCAAACATGTCGTCATAACAGAGCCAACCATCCTTGGTAAGGCGGTTTTTAATCCGCTTGAGGGCATCGATGGTTTTGCCATTCGCAGGAAGTGCTGTCCGTGCGCTTGTGGTCAACGTCAGTTCGGGGCCACTGAATCGAATTCCTCGAATCGCGCTCGAACGCTCCCACTGAAATTTTTGTGGGAAAAGCCACCCTTTAACATCTACGTCCTTCTTTGCCAAGCTTAAAAATCTATCTCCGTACGCATCGTCATCAATCTCTTTTAGCTCGACTCCCCTCGCTCTAAGCCAAGGGATTGCCAAGTATTTGTTGATGAAGGTCTGGATGGTTCCGATGTAATGTGGGTAGGCCAGAAGTGCCTCGCCGCCAGGAAGGCTCAGAAGCCGTTGTTCGATTTCCTGCTTAGCCACGTTAGTGTGACTGAGAATACAGATTCCGCGATTCGCGTAAGGCCACTTTCGCGATAATAAGGCGAGTTTTGCCCCGAGCAGCGTTGTTTTTCCACTCCCAGGAACCGCCTGAAAATCTGCCGACTCCATGTGAAGCAAAGCCCTGATTTGGTCATCGCGATCAAATGACAGCTGGGGAAACCATTTGCCTAACTGCTTTAGGTCCTCAACATTTAACTGCACTGGCATCAGAGCGGCTCCAAGTGTGGCATAAGATGATTGAAGGTATTCGCTAAATAAGGCGGAAGCTTGTTGAAGAGCTCTTCACCCTTGCCACAATGCCCATTCCTGAGAAGTTCGGCCGCATATTGTGCTGAGATTGCTTTCGACAATCCATCTGCGAGCAGCTCGTACGCGTCGATGGCTATTGCTTCGTTTGCGCCTAGAGCTTCATCTTGTTCTTCGAGAAACTCCTTTGCCTCTTTCATGGTTTTGGCGCGTACTTCGGCTGTTAGTATTCCGTCCGAATTTTCGGCATCAGCGAGTTGGATTCCGGTGAACATCGCATCTCTGCAGCCAGAGGTCAAAAGGTCATATTCCAACGTCCACTTGTCGGAAACGAACACTTTCGTGTTCCCGCCTGCTGCTCGATCCACGCGCGCTTTGACGTGAGCTGCAGCCTCTTCACGTGAGAAGTCTGCTTCCTTCCGATTGCTGTGCTTCTTTCGTCCCTTCGGCAAGGCGACACCGGCTTTCTCCTTGTCCAATCGTCCTTGGACGTAGGCTACGCCATCTGGAACAATGTCCCGGTCGGTGACGCAAGCCACTGGAATCGGAACATGTGCACCTGTGAGGCTCTGAAAGATTCGGGCATATCGAAACAACCCCACTGATCCGACATTCACGACGGAAATACCGTTGGCCGTGAAAGAGCGACCGCAGGCCTCGGCAAGAGCCGGCAGCAAAAGCTCTTCTGCAGGTCCTTCGACGATCAGCACACCTCGCGCGAAAAACAGATTGGCTTTAGTCACGTCCAGGAACCTGGACAGGTACTTATAGTCGCTGTCATCAAGCTTTGTTTCATTCTTGCGCAAAGGAAAAGTTTTGCCTTTGCAGACGAGAATGACGTTCTCCACCGGAGCGCTAGCCGCGATATTCGGGCTGTGCGTGCTCAGGACGATTTGGATACCGTCTTTGGCGGCTCTCGAAGAGAGCATTTCCAGCACACGAGCTTGAAGTTGAGGATGGAGATGGGCTTCCGGCTCTTCAATAAGAAGGAGCGCGAGTTCCATGCCCGTGCCGAGCAAGAGCAGCTCGGTGGCCATGAACAGTACGTTGTTGTAGCCCAGACCCCGCTCGCAGGCCTCCGCATTGCCAACAGGTGAGGGGGCATCTAGGGTGAGCTCCATCTTTTCCAGCAATTGCACGAGAGAGGGCTCGGAGGCCATCTGGATGTCAGACAGCAGAGGTGCATCTTCAAAGCTCAACTCATTGAGATAGCTCTTGTTGAGCTTATCCCTGACATCCTTGATGATCGGGAACCCACTGATACGGTGCTGAGCTTGTGCCATGACCTCGACGAGGGTGTTAGGAATCACGTCGGGGTTCTTAGGATCAAATTTGTTGATCCCATGGTTTTTCATGGCCTTTTGAGCCCGGAGCACTTGGGAAAGCCTCGAGCCCTTCTTGGGGCGAAGCTCGGATACAGCATCTCTCAATGGCTTGAGATAAGTGGCGCGAATTAGGTCTCGGGCTGCTGCTCCGATTTCCGGGCCGTGGCCGCCGGCACCTGAATTAGTACGCACTATCGGCTGCAGGCTGCGGCTCTCCGTCGTATCGGTTCGTCTACGAGCGCGAAGGTGGATGACGAGATATGGCTCTTTATCGCGCTCAATGGTGAGCCAATCGAGTAGCGCAGCTTTCTGGTCCTTGGACAGACCGCCAAACTCAACCTCGATGCTTAGCTCTTCGGCGCGAGCGTCCTTGAATACGTGAAAGTCTAGGTCGTCGATGCGCAGGTAATCGTTGCTAGTTGTGGACAGGGCGTATCGAAGGGCATCCACGATACTGCTTTTACCGGCATCATTCTCGCCAACGAGGACGTTCAGGCCTTGGTTGAGAATCAGGTTAAGGTATTTTCCATCTTTCTCTGTCCCGAATGCTCGGAAATTGCAGGCTGTAATCCGACGAACGTACATGTTCCCCCCAGTCTTTTAAGTTCCTTAGTGTAACGGAACTTCCATTAGTCTAATGAGGAAGACCCTTGCGCTAGCGACAGTCAGTCATCCTTGCATGACTGCTAGAAGATCTAAAGGCAGTTGATCGCGGATCAAGTATGGACGTCAGCAAGCATTAGGAAGCAGGCGTAGAAGGACGAAGCTTTCGCGGCTGTCTCGTTGCGAGGATCTTAGATGCGTAAGTGCACGACTCAGGGCTACATTACCGTTTGTCGAGGCGTTCCCGGGCGTTAAAGGACTGCCAGGTCGAGCGCGCAAACGTTCAGGTAAGCTGTATGCCGATCGAGCCTATAATCATGAGCACGTCCAGCTTGGCTGCGCCGACTGCAGTATGAGGCATGGCCTTCCCCCACCAGCTCGGACACTTTCGATAGGTATGATGTCCCTATCGGAGGTATTACATGGCACGTGAAAGACGGTTGTTTTCAGAAGAGTTCAAGCGAGAGGCAGTCAAGCTGGTAGGCCAGCCTGGTGCGAGCAAGGCGGCAATTGCGCGAGACCTGGGCATTGGCGCGAACCTGCTGGGACGGTGGTGCAGAGACGCCAACGTGGATGCAGAGGTCACAGGCGGGAGCGAGAAGGTCTCAAGCCAGGAATATGAGCGCATGCGGCGCGAGCTGGCCAAGGTCAAGACGGAGCGCGACATCTTAAAAAAGGCGCTCGGCTACTTCGCAGCCGACCTCAAGTGAAGTACGGCTTCATCGCCAAATATCGAACCATCTGGCCGACGCGGACGATGTGTCGTCTACTCGGCGTATCGAGCAGCGGCTTTTACGACTGGTTCGGCCGGCCAGTGAGTGCGCACGAACGCGAGAATGCGCAGCTGCTCAAGGCCATCAAGCATAGCTACGAAGCCAGCGATGGCACATATGGTTCGCCGCGCGTAGTGCGAGACCTTATCGATGCTGGCTTCGCTTGCAGCGAGAATCGCGTAGCACGGCTGATGAAAGCAGCTGGCATCAAGGCTCGGCATAAGCGTCGCCGTGCACCAGGCCAGCTTGACGCGCCGATCCACGCCATTGCGCCCAACTTGCTGGACCGGCAGTTTGAAGCGACAGGCCCGAACCAGAAATGGGCAGCTGACTTTACCTATGTATGGACTGGCGAAGGCTGGCTGTTTGTCGCTGTTGTCCTCGACCTGTACTCGCGGCGTGTAGTGGGCTGGTCGATGCAACCGACAATGACGGCACAGCTGGTAATGGATGCCCTGCTGATGGCTGTTTTCCGTCGTGGCCGTCCTCGGGCAGTGCTGCATCATTCCGACCAAGGCTCCCAATACACCAGCGAAGACTTTCAGCGCTTGCTCGAGTCTCACGGCATCGTTTGCAGCATGAGCCGTCGTGGCAACTGCTGGGACAACGCTGCAATGGAAAGCTTCTTCTCGACGCTCAAGACCGAGCGCCTGAGCAAAAAGCACTACCGGACCCGAGATGATTTACGCGCTGACGTGTTCGACTATATCGAAAGGTTCTACAATCCACGCCGGCGTCATTCCACTATCGGCTACATCAGCCCGGTACAGTTTGAAAATCTAAAATGCGCCTAACGGAAGTGTCCGTGACGATGAGGGAAGGCCAGCAGTAGCTTTACGTCAGATAGAGGTAGAGCTACTGCGAACTACGTGAGAACGCTGCGAATTCGCTGCGAAGTTTTCTGAGACGCTGCGAAGTATTCTGAGAACCTACAAGTGTTGTTTAGACCACCGAACCGAGCTTGAAGATCGGCAGGTACATCGCCACCACCAGGCCGCCGATCAGCACGCCCAGGATGACCATGATCATCGGTTCCATCAGCGAGGAGAGGGCGGCGACGGCTTCGTCGACCTCGTCTTCGAAGAAGTCGGCGACCTTGCCCAGCATGCTGTCGAGCGCGCCGGATTCCTCGCCGATCGCCACCATCTGGGTCACCATGCTGGGGAAGACGTTCGAGTTCTGCATGGCCACGGTCAGGCTGGTACCGGTCGACACTTCGGTCTGGATGCGGCGGGTGGCGTCGAGGTAGACGGCATTGCCGGAGGCCCCGCCCACCGAATCGAGCGCCTCGACCAGCGGCACGCCGGCGGCGAACATGGTCGCCAGCGTACGGGTCCAGCGGGCAATGGTGGCCTTGCGGATCACGTCGCCGAAGACCGGCACGCGCAGCAGCAGGCGGTCCATGGTCTGCTGCATCTTGAGCGAGCGGCGCCAGGACTGGAAGAAGAAGTAGATGGCGGCGGCAATGCCGGGGAAGATCAGCCAGGCCCATTCGACGAAAAATTCCGACATGCCCATCACGATCAGGGTCGGCCCCGGGAGGTCGGCGCCGAAACTGGTGAACACCGATTTGAAGGCCGGCACCACCCAGATCATGATCACGGCCACGACGATGAAGGCGACGGCGAGAATGGCGATCGGGTAGGTCATGGCCGACTTGATCTTGGCCTTCAGCGCCAGCGTCTTTTCCTTGTAGATCGCCAGGCGGTGCAGCAGGTCTTCCAGGATACCGGCCTGTTCGCCGGCGCCGACCAGGTTGCAGAACAGCGGGTCGAAATAGCGCGGGTACTTGCGGAAAGCGTTGTTCAGGCTGGTACCGGTCTCGATATCGCCGCGGATGTCGAGCAGGAGCTTGGACATCGACGGATTCGCGTGGCCCTTGCCGACGATATCGAAAGCCTGCAGCAGCGGCACGCCGGCTTTCATCATCGTTGCCAGCTGGCGCGTGAACATGGTCAGGTCCTTGTCGGTGATCTTCTTGCCGGAGCGGTAGATCTTCTTCTTGACCTTGGTGACCATGATGCCCTGGCGGCGCAGGGTCACGTTGACGATCGCCTCGCCGCCGGCACGCAGTTCGCCACGGACGGTCTTGCCGGACTTGTCCTTGCCTTCCCAGGCGTAGACCGCTTCCTTGACTTGGGCACCGCCGCGGGCGCGGGTGGTGAGGGATGTTGCCATAGTAATCCTGTCAGTCGCTTATCTAGTCACTACTCGTTGGTACAGCCAAATACTTCCTCGATACTCGTCAGCCCCTGTTTCACCTTCATCAGGCCCGAGCGGCGCAGCGAGTTGACGCCGTCCTTCTCGGCCTGCTCGGCGATCTGCATCGAGTTGCCGTTCGCGAGGATCAGCGCCTCGATTGCCTCGCTGATCGGCATGATCTGGTAGATGCCGACGCGGCCCTTGTAGCCGGAGCCGAGGCAGCGTTCGCAGCCCACCGGGCCGTAGGGCTTCCAGTCGCCTTCCAGGTCGCTCTCGCGGTAGCCGGCGGCCAGCAGCGCTTCGGGTTCCATCTCGACCGGCTGCTTGCAGGTGCACAGGCGCCGTGCCAGGCGCTGCGCGGTGATCAGGATCACCGAGGAAGCGATGTTGAAGGGGGCCACGCCCATGTTCATCAGGCGCGTCAGGGTCGAGGGCGCATCGTTCGTGTGCAGGGTGGAGAACACCATGTGGCCGGTCTGCGCGGCCTTGATCGCGATGTCGGCCGTTTCCAGGTCGCGGATCTCGCCGACCATGATGATGTCGGGATCCTGGCGCAGGAAGGACTTCAGCGCCACCGGGAAGGTGAGGCCGGCCTTGTCGTTGACGTTGACCTGGTTCACGCCGGGCAGGTTGATCTCGGCCGGGTCTTCCGCGGTCGAGATATTGATGCCCGGCTTGTTCAGCACGTTCAGGCAGCTGTACAGCGAGACGGTCTTGCCCGAGCCGGTCGGCCCGGTCACCAGCACCATGCCGTAAGGGCGCGAGATCGCGTCGAGCAGCAGGGCCTTCTGGTCGGGGTCGTAGCCGAGCGCGTCGATGCCCATCTGGGCCTGGGTCGCGTCGAGGATACGCATGACCGTCTTTTCGCCGAACAGCGTGGGCAGGGTGCTGACGCGAAAGTCGATGGTGCGCGTGGCTGAGAGGATCAGGCGCATGCGCCCGTCCTGCGGCACGCGCTTTTCCGAGATGTCGAGCTTGGCCAGCACCTTGATGCGCGAGACCAGCTTGTCGCGGATCGACAGCGGCGGCATCGCATGGTCGCGCAGCACGCCGTCGACCCGCAAGCGGATGCGGTAGAACTTCTCGAAAGGCTCGAAATGGATGTCGGAAGCGCCCAGCTGCACCGCGTCCAGCAGGATTTTGTTGAGGAAGCGCACGATCGGCGCGTCTTCGACATCGTTGGTGGACTCCACCGGTACCGCGCTTTGCTCTTCCTCGGCGAATTCGATGTCGTTGTCGTCGCCGGCCAGGTCGCCCAGACTCTCGTCGGCGGACTTGGTCAGGCTCGACAGGAGCGCCAGCAGGGCGTCGTGGGCCACGATCACCGGCTCCACTGCCGCTTCGCTCTGGAACTTGATCTGGTCCAGGCCCTGGGTATTGGTCGGATCGGAGATCGCGACCGAGAGTCGGTTGCCGCGCTTGGCCAGGGCGATCACGCGTTGCGTCGCCATCAGCTTGATGTCGATCGCGCTGGCCGGCAGCGAAGCCAGGTTGAAGTTCGACAGGTCGAGCAGCGGATAGCCGAAGGTCTCGGCGCAGAACACGGCGAGCGACTGGGCATCGATGCCGCCGCTGGCGAGGAGTGCGTCGATGAAGCTGCTGCGGTCGGCGACGGCTTTCTTTTGGCAAGCATCGGCTTGCGCCGCGCTCAAACGGCCGACCTGCACCAGCGCACGCGCCAAACCCGACATCGGTGTGCTTGAGGTCGTGTTCGGGAGGACTGCTGCCATAAGAACCGTAAAAGTAGAGGAGCGACTGAAGGCGGCGCCTGGGAATAACCGGACGCCGGACTCTTTGGATGATGCCTACAGGCATTCCTTTTGTAAAGCATTTAGGTAGCGCAAGATGCGTACACACCACGGAGACGAATATGCAAGACGCCTCAGGGACAGGATTCTGTTGGCGTTTCGCCAGCAGATGTTAGCGACGCATCAACGAGTGTGGACATCGCGATATCGATGATGCAAAAAGAATAATGGATGAGCCGGCTTGCCTTGATGGTGCGGCGCGCCGGCCATGGGGCAAAAAAAACAGCGCCCGCAGGCGCTGTTTTCCAGGAGCTGTCCTTCGATCAGCGCAGTGCCAGCGGAGCCGGGCGCGTCGCGACAGCCGGGGCGCCGCCGTGTTCGGCCAGCTTGAACACCGACAGGGCGCCGGTCAGCTGGCCGGTCTGCTCGGTCAGCGATTCGGCGGCGGCCGAGGCTTCCTCGACCAGGGCCGAGTTCTGCTGGGTCATCTCGTCCATGCTGTCGATGGCACGGCCGATGTCCTCGATGCCTTCGCTCTGGCGCTGGCCGGCTGCCGAGATCTCGGCCATGATGTCGTGCACCTTCTTGACCGAGTCGACGATCTGGCCCATGGTCACGCCGGCCTGGTCGACCAGCGCGCTGCCGGCATTGACCTTCGAGACCGAGTCGCCGATCAGTTCCTTGATTTCCTTGGCCGCCGCGGCGCTGCGCTGGGCCAGGTTGCGCACTTCGCCGGCCACGACCGCGAAACCACGGCCCTGTTCGCCGGCACGGGCCGCTTCGACCGCCGCGTTCAGCGCCAGGATGTTGGTCTGGAAGGCGATGCCATCGATGACCGAGATGATCTCGACGATCTTCTTGGCCGAGGTGTTGATGTCGCCCATGGTGCTGACGACGCCACCCACGACCTGGCCACCGCGGGTGGCAATGTCGGTCGCGCTCACCACGAGCTTGTTCGCTTCGTTGGCGTTGGCGGCGTTCTGGCGCACGGCGCCGGTCAGCTCGTCCATCGCACGGGCGGTGCGTTCCAGGCTCGCGGCCTGCGATTCGGTGCGGCCGGCCAGGTCGGCATTGCCGCTGGCGATCTCGGCGCTGGCAACGGCGATGGTCTCGGCCGAGCCCTTGATTTCGGCAACCATCGTCGCCAGGCGGGCGCGCATGTCCTTCAGCGCCACCAGCAGGCTGGCGGTATCGCTCGGTTCGGTACGGATATCCATCGCCAGGTCGCCGGCGGCCACGGCACGGGCGATTTCGCGGGCATATTCCGGCTCGCCGCCCAGCTGGTGCCAGATGGCGCGCACGACGAACCACGACACCAGTGCCAGCGCCGCCACCACCACGATGGCGGTGAAGATCATGGTCCAGAGCACGCGGCTGACGTTGTTGGCGCTGCTGACGATGCCGGCCTTGAACTGTTCCTTGGCCTTGGCCTGGGTCTTTTCCAGGTCGGCGTTCAGGGCCGCCAGCGTGCTTTGCATTTTCGGCACCACGGCTTGCGGGTCGCCTTGCTCGAGTTCGAGCATGATGCGCGCGGCCGACAGCGCCGGCGCATAGTATTCGTTGAATTCCTTCAGCAGGCGTGCGCCGTTTTCGCGCTGGCCGTCGATCTGGCCGAACTGCTGCAGGTGGGTGCGGACCTTGTTGGCCTGCTCGCCGACTTGCTCGATGCGCGCCTTGTCGCCTTCGGACACGGCGTCGCGCAGACCGTCGGTGATGTCGCCGATCTCGAGCGTGAGAGCCTTGGATGCGTCAAGCACCGGGTAGTCGGTACGCTCGGTGGAATTGATCGACTCCAGCGCGTCGTTCGCGATCATCGCGGACACGCCTACGCCGAGGCCGAAAATCAGGGTCGAAATGACCGGTAGTGCCCAGATTCTGCGCTTGATGCTCATATTTCTCGTCTCTCTCGTCTCGCTACTAACAATACACAACTGACAATGCCCGCTTTCCTACGTACTAAGCCCTGGCGGCTCATGGAGCGGCCAGGGCGGCGTTCAGGAAGCGGGCTTCCAGTCTTGTTTACGGCGCGGTGAAGACAACCTTGACGGTGGAATCGACAGCGCTTTTCTCCATATAGCCGATTGCCTTCGGATTGCCGGCAACGGCAGCCTTCACGGCGGCGCTGTTGGCCACTTGCGCGGGCATCGTGGCCTTGCCGGTGAACACCAGCTTCGACCACAGGGCCTTCGCTTGCGACGCATCCTTGTCGGTCACCTTCTTGTAGAACTCGCCACGGATGGCGGCGTCTTCAGGCTGGTCGATCGGGGTCATGCTGCTCGACTTGCCGAGGAAGAACTGGGCAACCTGGTCCTTCGACATCGAGGCTTCGGCGGCCTTCGGGTTCACCACCACCACGACTTCGGCGAATGCCGGGATCGAGGCGGACAGGGCGAGGGCTGCAACAGCCATGGTCATTGCGTTTTTCATGGCGTGCTCCTTAGAAAACGAAGTCGAGGGCGACTGCGCCGACGGTGATGTCGCGCTGGAAACCAGGCGCGGCGTTGATCAGCAGGCCGTTGCCGACGGCCGGCTTGACGCGGTCGATCTGGGCTTTCAGCGCCATCGAGTTATGGAAGTCCCAGCGCATGCCGAGCGAAGTGGTGCTCTGTTCGCCCTGGCCGGTGCCGTAGTACGGCAAGCCGGCGACGTAGCCGCGCAGCGTTGCCATGGTCGGGGTACAGGCGGCCGGGTAGCCGGCCGGGCAGGCCGCTGGCACGACGTTGGTCGGGAAGTCGTCGATCTTCAGCTTGCTCTGGATGAAGTACGGCAGGACCTTGCCGAAACGGTAGCCGCCCATCACGTACCACGAGGTGGTCGAGGTGACATAGCTGTTGTTCTTGCGCTTGGCAAATTCACTCTGGGCGACAATGTTGTTCCAGTCCATGGTCAAGCCCACCGAGGTGAACGAGCCATCCTTGTCGATCGGGGTAAGTTGATCAGCCAGCGTGTTCAGTTGTGGCATCCGGTAGCCGGTACCGGCAGCGCGCAGGTTGTTCAGCAGGTTACTCAAGTTGCTCGAACCCGTGATGGTAATCTTGGCGTCGACGCGGCTGAAGCGGGCCGTGAACGGACCATGTTCGGCCGTCAGGTTGACGCTCGTCGTATGGTTTGCCTCGGCAGTCACGCCACCGACGATCTTCGCCTGACTACGGCCGAAGCCCACGTTACCGGTAATGGTGGTGTCGCCGAAGCTCTGCTGGTAAGTCGCATCGATGCCGTCCAGGGCGCTATACGGTACTTGCGAATACATCTCGACGGGGGCGCGCAGGAAGTTGTTGGCGTAACCTACGTTGCGGAAGTCCGAAATCATGAACGTCGGCATGGCGGTACGACCAATGCGGAAGCTGAAGTGATCATTGACACGGACTTTTGCGAAGCCCAACGACAGTTCGGCACCGAAGTCGTCCTCCGCGTCGCGGCGCACGAGGCCCTGGCCGGTAAAGGACAGCCAGCTATTGACGCCGATGTCAGCCTGCAAGCCGAGGTTCGAGTCGACGCCAGTGCTTGGGGAATTCCTCTTGGCGCCGGAAGCCTGATTGGCGCGGCCAAATTCGGCCTGGTCGGTATTGCTGAAGGTCAGGGCGCCGGTGCCGAAGCCACTGATCTTGACAGTCGGTGCCGTCAATTCCTGGGCGAAGGCCGACGAGAGTGCCAGCGGCAGGGCCAGCGCGACGACGATAATCTGCTTATTCATAAGACAACCTGTAACAGATGCTGCGTTTATAAGATTTAGTTCTTGTTGTGGTACGTCAGATCGCTCGGAAGCGTGAATTGACGGAAATGATTGTATCCATGAGGCAAAAGTGCTGACAAGCAAAAGAGCACCGATTCCAGGCAAATAAGGCCAGGAGGCGGTGCTCTGTTGTGTGGCTGAAACAGTAGAATCAGTAACCGATGTTTTCTCTACAAGTTTCGATTTCGTATTGGTAAGAGATCAGTTCCACCAGTGCGTGGTCGAGCCCATCGGCGGCAGGCGCGCCTGGGTTGCCTCGTGCACGAGGCCGGCCCGCACCGCCTGTTCGGCGGTATAAATACGGGCATTGCCGAACAGGTGGGGGCGGATGTCGCACGCTTCCGGCGCGCCGCGGGTGGCCTCGTCGAAGATGCTGGCGTAGCGCTCGGCATCGAAGTCCAGGCATTCGCGCCATTCCGACACGCGCGAATGGTCGGCCGCCACCAGGTTGCCGAAGCCCCAGTGCAGCGGGTGGATCAGGAAGCGCGAGCCGGGGCAGGCATAGCGGCGCTCGCCGGCAAGGAAAATGACGACGCCCACGGATTCGACGCTGCCGATATTGAAAGTGGACAGCGGAATGGGGAGCGATTTCAGGAAGAAGTAGAGCGCAAAGCCGGCTGTCATGTTGCCGCCCTCGGAAGACATGTGCAGCTCGATTTCGCTGGCACCGCTTTGCAGGGCTTGCAGGCACATGTTGCGCACGCTGCAAGCGGAACTGGCGTTGATGGGTCCGATGAAATGAACGATATGCAAGGACATTGGCGCTCCTGTCGTGTAGGCACAGGATAACAAGTTTCGCGCGGGGGGTGCGCTCGGCAAGGCCGAGCGTCGGGGTTGCTCGGCAAGGCCGAGCGTCGGGGTTGCTCGGCAAGGCCGAGCGTCGGGGTTGCCCGGCAAGGCCGAGCGTCGGGGTTGCCCGGCAAGGCTACCGGTAGGGTGGACGGGTCCCCCGTCCACCCTACGGATGCGGCAAGCATTCTGCTACCGCTTCCGTACCCTCTGTCAGTGAGACACTAGCTGCCCCGGTAAGTGGAATACGACCAGGGCGTGACCACCAGCGGCACGTGGTAATTCTGCGCCGGGTCGGCCACGCCGAAGGCGATCGTCACGCGGTCGACGAAGCGTGGCTCGGGCAGGGCGACGCCCCGGGCGGCGAAATAGTCGCCCGCGCCGAACACGAGTTCGTAGCGGCCGGCGCGCAGGGTCTCGCCCTCGAGCAGCGGCGCATCGCAGCGGCCGTCGGCATTCGTGCGCGCCTCGGTCAGCAGGCTGCGGCCCGTCTCCGTGACGGCATACAGCGCAATCGCCACGCCGGATGCCGGGCGCCCGTGCGCGGTGTCGAGCACGTGGGTGCTGAGTTTGCCCATCGCTTCTCCTATATGTTGGTGGTGAACGACGCTATTGGCGGGATCATATACCGATGACGATCCGACAATATATGATCCTCCATATACCCATCATCCCGCGGCCGTCACGGCTTGCCGAATCATGAACCCTGACTACCCACGCGACCTGGTCGGCTACGGCCGCAATCCTCCCCACGCGCGCTGGCCTGGGGGCGCGCGCATCGCCCTGCAGTTCGTGCTGAACTACGAAGAGGGCGCGGAAAATTCTGTCCTGCACGGCGATCCGGCTTCGGAGACATTTTTATCCGAAATCATAGGGGCCCAGGCTTTTCCGATGCGCCACATGAGCATGGAGTCGCTCTACGAATACGGCTCGCGCGCCGGCCTGTGGCGCCTGCTGCGCCTGTTCGAGGAGCGGGAGTTGCCGCTGACCGTCTTCGGCGTCGCCATGGCCTTGCAGCGCAATCCCGATGCGGTGGCCGCCTTTCGCGAGCTCGGCCACGAGATCGCCTGCCACGGCCTGCGCTGGATCTCGTACCAGAACGTCGACGAAGCGCTTGAACGCGCCCACATGGCCGAGGCGGTGGCGATCATGCGCGAGCTGACCGGCGAGGCGCCGCTCGGCTGGTACACCGGTCGCGATTCGCCGAACACACGCCGCCTCGTGGTCGAGCACGGCGGCTTCGCCTACGATGCCGACCATTACGGCGACGACCTGCCGTTCTGGCAGAACGTGGCATACCAAAACGCCGACGGCGTGCGGGCGGAGCGGCCCCACCTGGTGGTGCCCTACACGCTCGACACCAATGACATGCGCTTCGCAGCGATGCAAGGCTTCAACTCGGGCACGCAATTTTTCGACTACCTGAAGGACGCTTTCGACGTCCTGTACGCGGAAGGCGATCCGAATGGCCTGGATCGGCCTAAAATGCTGTCCATCGGCCTGCATTGCCGCCTCGCCGGCCGTCCGGCGCGCGCCGCTTCGCTGGCCCGCTTCCTCGACTATGTGTTGCAGCACGACGCCGTCTGGGTCACGCGCCGCATCGACATCGCGCGCCACTGGCAGGCCACCCATCCCTACCGTGGCTGATATATGAATGTTCTGATAAGCGATATCTGATTAATGCCATAGTAGGAGCGGGCTCCGATCGGGTACTCTTCATGCTGGACCAATCCGAGACAAGCATGGCTGAACCGATTCGTTTTTATTTCCGCAACGCCGTCCACGAAGTGACCGACGTGGCACCCACGCAAACCATCCTGCAGCACCTGCGGGAGGACCTGCGCTGCACCGGTACGAAGGAAGGCTGCGCCGAAGGCGATTGCGGCGCCTGCACGGTGGTGGTCGGTTCGCTCGAGAACGGCGAACTCGAACTGAAAGCGGTCAATTCCTGCATCCAGTTCACGCCCACGCTCGACGGCAAGGCGCTGTTCACCGTCGAAGACCTGCAGTTGCCGGACGGGCGCCTGCATCCGGTCCAGCAGGCCCTGGTCGAATGCCACGGCTCGCAGTGCGGCTTCTGCACGCCGGGCTTTGCGATGTCGCTGTGGGGCATGTACCTGAAGGCGGAAGGGCAGGCACCGAGCCGTTGCCAGATCGACGATGCGCTGTCGGGCAACCTGTGCCGCTGTACCGGCTACCGGCCGATCATCGAGGCGGCAGGCCGGATGGTCGAACTGCCGCGCGCGCAATTCGACCGTGGGCTTGTGGCCGGGCAGCTGCGCGCCCTGCAGCGCGACGCCGGCGCGACGTATGTCTTTGAGGGCCGCAGCTTTTACTCGCCGCGCACGCTGGACGAACTGGTGGCGCTGCGCGCCGCCCATCCGCAGGCATTGCTCCTTGCCGGCTCGACCGATGTCGGCCTGTGGGTCACCAAGCAGATGCGCGAGCTGAACGACATCATCTACCTCGGCCATGTGAGCGAACTGAAATCCGTGCGCGAGCTTGATGCCATGCTGGAAATCGGCGCCGGCGTCACGCTGCAGGATGCCTACGCGGCACTCGGCCGCCACTATCCGGACGAACTGAAGGAACTCTGGCAGCGCTTCGCCTCGCTGCCGATCCGCAATGCCGGCACCCTGGGGGGCAATGTCGCCAACGGCTCGCCCATCGGCGACTCGATGCCCTGGCTGATCGCCCCGGGTGCGCGCCACGGTGCTGCGCGGGCCTGGCGGCGAGCGCGCGCTGGCGCTGGAAGATTTTTACCTCGGCTACCAGCAGAAGGACCTGCGGGCGGATGAATTCGTGGCTGGCCTGCGCGTGCCGCTGCCGCGTGCGAATGTCCGGTTCCGCACCTACAAGCTGGCGAAACGCTTCGACCAGGACATCTCGGCCGTGTGCGCGGCCTTTGCACTTGCCTTCGACGGCGATATCGTCAAGGACGCACGCATCGCCTACGGCGGCATGGCGGCCACGCCCAAGCGCGCCGCCGCTGCCGAAGCCGTGGTGCGTGGACGTGCCTGGGACGAAGCCGCAATGGAGGAAGCCATGGCCGCGCTGGCGCAGGATTATGCGCCGCTGTCGGACATGCGTGCGTCCAGCAATTACCGCATGAAGACGGCCCAGAACCTGCTCAAGCGCTTCTGGTTTGAAACCCGTCTCGACAATCCGCTGCCGCCGGGCGCAGTCAACGCATTCGCAGTTTCGGCAACCGCCGCGTAAGGAGATCACCATGAACGACGCAGGCGCACCAGCATTGAAAGCGGCGGCGTGGAGCGCGGTCGGCCGCTCGCGGCCGCACGAATCCGCGGTCTTGCACGTCCTCGGCCAGGCCACCTACACCGACGACATTCTCGAGACCGCGGGCACGCTGCACGCGGCGCTCGGCCTGTCCAGCAAGGCCCACGCCAACATCCTCGCGATCAACCTCGACAAGGTGCGGGCCGCGCGCGGCGTGGTCGCCGTGTTGACGGTGAAGGACATCCCGGGCACCAACGATTGCGGCCCGATCATTCATGACGACCCGATCCTGGCCGATGGCAAGGTCGAATACGTCGGCCAGCCGGTCTTCATCGTTGTCGCCGACACCCACGACAACGCCCGCCGCGCGGCGCGCCTGGCGCAGATCGACTTTGAGGAGCTGCCGGCCATCCTCACGCCCCAGGAAGCCCACGCCGCCAAATCCTATGTGGTGCCGCCGATGCGCCTGGCGCGCGGCGACGCCGAAGCCGCCTTCGCACAAGCCCCGCGTAAAGTGAGCGGCAAGCTCTTCGTCGGCGGCCAGGAGCAGTTCTACCTGGAAGGGCAGATCGCCTACGCGATTCCCGGCGAAGACAAGGGCATGCTGGTGCAGTGCTCGACCCAGCACCCGAGCGAGATGCAGCACGTGGTCGCGCACGCGCTCGGCCTGCATTCGCACCATGTCGTGGTCGAATGCCGGCGCATGGGTGGCGGCTTCGGCGGCAAGGAATCGCAGTCGGCCCTGTGGGCGGCGGCCGCCGCGATCTCGGCGCATAAACTCAAGCGCCCCGTCAAACTGCGTGCCGACCGCGACGACGACATGCTCGTCACCGGCAAGCGCCACTGCTTCTATTACGAATACGAAGTCGGCTACGACGACAGCGGCCGCATCCTGGCGGCGAAGGTGGACATGGTCTCGCGCGCCGGCTATTCGGCCGACTTGTCGGGCCCGGTCGCCACGCGCGCCGTCTGCCACTACGACAACGCTTATTATCTGTCGGACGTCGAGATCCGCGCCGCCTGCGGCAAGACCAATACCCAGTCGAACACGGCCTTCCGCGGCTTCGGCGGCCCGCAGGGCGCGATCGCAATGGAATACGTGATCGACGACATCGCGCGCGACCTGCAGGTCGACGCCCTCGACATCCGCAAGCGCAACTTCTACGGCAAAACCGATCGCAACATCACGCCTTACGGCCAGGCCGTGGTCGATAATGTCATCCACGAACTGGTGGCCGAGCTCGAGACGTCCAGCGAATACCGCGCGCGCCGCGAGGCGATCAATGCCTACAACGCCGCCAGCCCGGTGCTGAAAAAAGGCCTGGCATTGACGCCCGTGAAATTCGGCATCGCCTTCAACGTCACCCACCTGAACCAGGCGGGCGCGCTGGTGCACGTGTATGTCGACGGTTCCATCATGGTCAACCATGGCGGCACCGAGATGGGACAGGGCATCAATACGAAGGTGATGCAGGTCGTCGCCCACGAACTGGGCGTGGACATGGACCATGTCCGCGCCACCGCCACGAATACCAGCAAGGTCGCGAATACCTCGGCCACCGCCGCCTCGACCGGTGCCGATTTGAACGGCAAGGCGGCGCAGGACGCGGCGCGCCAGATCAAGGAGCGCCTCGCCGCTTTTGCCGCCACCACCTATGGCGGCGAGCCGGGCGAGGTGCGCTTCGCAGCCGACACGGTGTTCGTCAACGGCATGGAAGTGCCGTTCCCCCAACTGGTGCAAAAGGCCTACCTGGCGCGCGTGCAGCTGTGGTCGGACGGCTTCTATGCCACGCCGAACCTGTCCTGGGACGCCAAGACCATGAACGGCCGGCCGTTCTCCTACTTCGCCTACGGCGCGGCCGTGGCCGAAGTGGTGGTCGACACCCTGACCGGCGAATGGAAGCTGCTACGCGCCGATGCGCTCTACGATGCGGGCAACTCGCTCAACCCGGCCATCGACATCGGCCAGGTCGAAGGCGCCTTCATCCAGGGAATGGGCTGGCTTACCACCGAGGAACTCTGGTGGAACCCGGGCGGTAAACTCATGACGCATGCACCGTCGACGTATAAAATCCCGGGCGTGTCGGACTGCCCGCAGGACTTCCGCGTGCGCCTGTTCGAGAACCGCAACGTCGAGGACAGCATCCACCGCTCGAAAGCCGTGGGCGAGCCGCCGCTGCTGCTGCCGTTCTCGGTGTTCTTCGCCATCCGCGATGCGGTGTCGAGCGTGGGCGGGCACAGAATCAGCCCACCCCTGAACGCGCCGGCGACGAGCGAGGAAATCCTGGACGCCATCGCTGCCGTCGAAGCCGCCGTTTCCGACCGCGCGTGATGGACGACTGGCTCACTGCCGCGCTGAACGCGCCGGCCGTGCTGGTCACGGTCGCCATCGCCGAAGGCTCCGTGCCGCGCGAGCCGGGGGCGAAGATGCTCGTTACCCGTGACGGTTTCGCGGGGACGATCGGCGGCGGGCACCTGGAGCTGCGTGCGATCGAAATCGCGCGCGGGATGCTGGCCGAGGGTGCAGCCGCGCCGACGCTGGAGCGCTTCGCGTTGGGACCGAGCCTGGGACAGTGTTGTGGCGGGGTGGCGCATCTGGTGTTCGAGGTCGTTGACCGCGAGCAGATGGTGTTGCTCAATATGCGCCGCAACGAGGATACCGGCGCGTAGGGTTGGCGGCTTCGCCGCCGACGCGTCCAACCGGTGCCCGCCTTGTTGCGCCATTGCGCGAGGCCGGACTGGTGCCAACGCCATCCGGGCACCATGTCGCGAATGCACTGGCGTCTGTTGAACGCGTAGGCGGCCGAGCCGCCAACCCTGCGGGAGCGTCACAGGCCGCGGCATCCCCGACGTGGGCCCTGTTCGACGCAAACGGCAAACACATCGCCGGCGCCGCCGTCCCCGCCTTCGACCGCACCCGCGGCACGCATGTGTTCGACGACGAAACCGGCCACCGCTGGCTGGCCGACCTCGTATCGGCCCCGCGCGCCCACCTGATGCTCTTCGGCGCCGGCCACGTCGGTGCCGCGCTGGTGCGCGCGCTGGCCGACTTGCCCTGCCGCGTCACCCGGGTCGACGAGCGCGAGGAGCTGTTCCCGGCCGTTGTGCCGCCCAACGTCACCGTCGAGGCCACCGATACGCCCGAGGCGCTGGTGGAAGCCGCACCAGGCGGCACCAGCTTCCTCGTCATGACCCATAGCCACGCACTTGACCTGCGCCTTACAATCGCGATACTGTCGCGCCCCGGCACGATCGCAGACTCGACCCGTGCCGACTGGTTCGGCCTGATCGGCTCGAACACGAAACGCCGCCAGTTCGAACACCGCCTGCGCGAACGCGGCGTCGACGACAGGCGCATCGATGCCATGGTCTGCCCCATCGGCCTGCCCGGCATTACCGGCAAGGCCCCGGCCGTGATCGCCGCTTCATGCGCGGCGCAGCTGCTCACCGTCTGGGAGGCCAACGAGGCCACCAGCCACTCCCAAGTTTCTTCGGAATCCACCTGATGTCCACCGCATTCACTACCGTGCAAGCCTACCGAGCGAGCTTGCTGCATTTTCGCGCCGACCCCGCCTTTGCCGAGGATGCGTATTCCTGGCACGAGGATGGCCTGCTCGTCATCGAAGACGGCCGTGTCAAGGCGGCCGGCGATTACGCGGCGCTGGCGGCCACGCTGCCGGCTGATGTGACGCCGCTCGACTACCGCGGCCAGATCATCACGCCCGGCTTCATCGACACCCACCTGCATTATCCGCAGACGGACATGATCGCCTCGCCAGCCCCGGGCCTGTTGCCCTGGCTCGAGACCTACACTTTCCCGACCGAGCGCCAGTTCGGCGACCCGGCGCATGCGCGCCAGACGGCCGAGTTCTTCCTCGACGAACTCACCCGCTGCGGCACCACCACGGCGGTGGTCTACTGCACCGTGCACCGCGAGTCGGTCGACGCCTTTTTCGAGGCGAGCGAAGCGCGCAACCTGCGCATGGTGGCCGGCAAGGTGCTGATGGACCGCAACTGCCCGGACTTCCTGCGTGACCCGGAAGGGGGCATCGGCGAGAGCGAAGACCTGATCCGCAAGTGGCACAAGCACGCGCGCTCGCTGTACGCGATCACGCCGCGCTTCGCGCCGACGTCCAGCGATGCCCAGCTGGGCGCGATTGCGGAACTGGTCAAGGCGTATCCGGACACCTTCATCCAGACCCACGTCTCGGAAAACAAGGACGAGTGCAGCTGGGTGCGCGAGCTGTATCCGCATTCGCGCAGCTACCTGGGCGTCTACGACGACTATGGCCTGATGCGCCCGCGCGCGTTGTTCGGCCACTGCATCTGGCTCGACGACGAGGATTTCGCGCGCATGGCAGCGACGGGGTCAAGCGCCTCGGTGTGCCCGACCTCGAATTTGTTCCTCGGCAGCGGCCTGTTCGATTTCGAGAAGGCCGACGGCGCGGGTGTGCAGGTCACGCTCGGCACCGACGTCGGTGCCGGCACCTCGTTCTCGATGCTGCAGACGATGAACGAAGCCTACAAGGTCGCGCGCCTGAAGGGCAGCTACCTGCCGGCCCTGCGCATGTTCTATCTCGCCACGCTGGGCGCGGCGCGCGCGATGGACCTGGAAGGGACGATCGGCAGCTTTACCGTGGGTGCCGAAGCCGACTTCATCGTGCTCGACCCGAAAGCGACGCCGCTGCTGGCGCGCCGCAGCAGCCATTGCAATACGCTGGAAGAGCAACTGTTCGCGCTGGCGCTGCTGGGCGACGACCGGGCGATCCGCGCGACCTATGCGGCGGGTGCGAAGGTGCACGAGCGGGGTGTCGACGGTCGTGGGGCTGTTGCCTGATCCGTTATCGGTCCCTTTGATCCGCGTGGGCACGGAGTGCCTCGGCGGCCCCGCCCACCCTACGGATTGCGCCGCAGGTTCGGCCTGCGGCCTCTGTGACCCTTTTCGACTTGCGGCGCCTCCCGTAGGGTGGGCACCCCGTGCCCACGCGGATAGTGCGCACCACTAGAGCCACAGGCAACAGCCCCACATGCGCCAGCCTCCCCGCATTGCCAACATTGAACGAAGCCGTTAAAGTTGCGCGGCCAATTCAACCCAACACGAGAGTCCCTCATGCAGATCAAACCCGGCACCAGCCTGCTGATCGCCCTGGCGATGTCCGCCGCCCCCGCGCTGGCCAAGGAACCGTCCACCGCCACGCGCCAGGCCAACGAAGCGGCCACCGCCCGCCACTACGCCTCGCTCATCGCCGGCAGCGAACCGAAGCTGTCCGAGCTGACCCTGTTCTTCACGCAGATGCCCAAGGGCGGCGACCTGCACCACCATTACTCGGGTTCGATCTACGTCGAGCAGTACCTCGACTTCCTGGATAAACAGGGCCTGTGCGTGAACAAGGGGACCTACCGCATCGAAACCGACAAGGCGGCCATCGCGCTTGAACGTGCCAAGCCGGCCAGGGAGCGCAACTGCCTGTCGAGCGCCGAGGTCTATGCGGACGACCACACCTGGCGCGAACTGGCCCAGCGCTGGTCGACCAAGGACTTCGCCAACCATGGCGCCCTGAACCCGCCGCCGGACCGCGCCTTCTTCCAGACCTTCGGCTACTTCGGCCCGGTGTCGAATGCGAACTTCAAGGAAGGGCTGCAGGAGCTGAAGAAGCGCGCGATCGCGGAGAACGTCAGCTACATCGAGACCATGTTCAAGATGTCGCCGACAGTCAGCAATCCGGAGTTCGATACGCGCGCCTGGCAGTTGGCGAACGACGACGCCGCGCTCGATGCGGAGCTGCGCCGCGCCCATGAGGCGCTCGAGCGCGACCCGGTCTTCGCGAAGAACATCGCCGACTTCGTTGCGAAGATCAACGAAGCCGCCGAAGGCATCGACGACGAGCGCTTCACCATGCGCTACCAGACCTATGTGCTGCGCCTCCTGGGCCCGTCGCAGGTGTTCTCGTCGATGGTGTCGGCCTTCAAGTCCGCGTCCAGCGGCGGCAAGGTGGTGGGCGTGAACATCGTCGGGCAGGAGAGCACGATGGTGTCGATGCGCGACTACGCGCTGCACATGAAGATGTTCCGTTTCCTGAAGTCCGTGTATCCGGACGTGAAGGTGGCCATGCACGCCGGCGAGCTGGCGCTGGGCGATGTGCCGCCGGAGGGCCTGAAATTCCATATCGACCAGGCGCTCGTGGTGGCGAAGGCGGACCGCATCGGCCACGGCATCGACCTGGCGCACGAGGCCAATGCGGTGGGAATCATGCGCAAGATGCGCCAGGACGATGTGCCGGTCGAGATCAACCTGACTTCGAACGCTTTCATCAGCGGCATCGAAGGCGCGAATCACCCGATCACGCTCTACCGCAAGTACGGCGTGCCTTACGTGATTTCAACGGACGACGCCGGCGTGACGCGCCACACGCTGTCGCAGGAATACGTGCTCTTTGCCAGCCGCTACAAGCCCGACTACGCGGAACTGAAGAAGGCTTCCTACAACAGCGTGCGCTACGCCTTCCTGCCGGCGCCCGAGAAGGCCCGCCTGACGCGCCAGCTCGATGCGCGCTTTGCCAGCTTCGAAGCGGAAATTGCCGGCCTGGCAAAGAACGCGGTGCGCATGGAGGCGCCAAAGACGACGCAAAACCGTCACAAATAAGCGACACCGGGGACATAAAACAACAGACGGGATCCGCCTCCGCGAGGAGGATTCCCGCTATTCCTTAACGGCAGCGCAACGCTGCCGTTTTTGCAAGTGCACCCGGCCTTGCACGATAAACAGGCAGACAAATGTTGGTTCGATGCTAACGTTTGTGGTCAAGTCGCCACAAAACCCCCCTCATGCAGGGGGGATTGCCGAAAAAAATTCTCAAAATATTTCAGCAAAGAATGCACACCTTATAATCGCGCCTTGTTGAATTGCTCGGGGAAACCCCAGCGCGGCGGGTCGAAAGCACGTTTTTTGGGTGATTAAGAGCCTGGACCTATAAATGGCCAAGCAAAAACGTATTTGTCTCGGTCGGGACACTCATGCATATTTGTTGTTGTTAGTAAATATGCTTGAAGTTTTTTCAAGGGCGCGTTGTAACCGGATCGAAATATTTCCTGTTTACAATTGCCCGGTCCCACCGAAGGCCAGCTGTACGCCGCGTGTTCGCAGTGACTGGGCGAACCAGCAACCAGGGTTGCAGTACTTGTAAAGAGGGGAACCCTTCGGGGCGACCAATAACTATTCAGTCTATTTTGGGGTTTTAACAATGATCACTCAAAAACAGATCCGGCTGACCAAGCTGGCGCTGGCTTTGTCGATTGCACTGTCGGCGTCGCCGGCTTTCGCACAGAACACCACCTCCGCCATCGGCGGTCGCGTTGCAGGCGCGGACGGCAAGCCGGTAGCAGGTGCACAGGTTACCATTCGCCACGCCGAGTCGGGTTCTGTCAGCACGGTCACGACCGACGCTGAAGGCCGTTACGTTGCCCGCGGCCTGCGTGTCGGCGGTCCGTACACGATCACGATGACCAAGGACGGTGTTGCTGAGACGTATAACAACGTCTTCACCAACCTGGCCGAAACCGCCAGCGTCGACGGTACCCTGGGCAATGTCCAGGTGGTGAAAGTCACCGGCCAGACCGTCTCGAACAAATTCAACAGCTCCAACATGGGTTCGGGCACCAGCATCGGCCGCGCCGAACTGGTGGCGCAGGCGTCGATCGCCCGCAGCCTGTCGGACTACGCACGTAACGACCCGCGCCTGTCGCAGACCGACAAGGAACGCGGCGAGATCTCGGCCGGCGGCCAGAACTCGCGCTTCAACTCGATCACCGTCGACGGCGTGTCGATCAGCGACACCTTCGGCCTGGAAGCGAACGGCCTGCCGACCAACAAGCAGCCGATCTCGATCGATGCGATCCAGTCGGTGCAGGTCAACATCTCGAACTACGACGTGACCCAGAAGGGTTACACCGGCGCGAACATCAACGCCGTCACCAAGTCGGGCACCAACGACTGGCACGGCAGCGTGTACCACGTGTACCGTGACGACCGCCTGGTCGGCGACCGCTTCAACGAGACCTCGGGCGAGTACTACCAGGCCCCTGCGTTCAAGGAAAAGACCAACGGCCTGACCCTGGGCGGCCCGCTGATCCAGGACAAGCTGTTCGTGTTCGTCAGCGCTGAAGATTCGACCAGCTCGAAGGCGTCGCCGACCTACGGCCCGCTGGGCAGCAACCTGACCAACATCGGCATCACCCCGACCCTCATCTCGGGCCTGCAGGACATCGCCAAGAACACCTACGGCATGGACGTCGGTTCGTCGGACATTCCCGGCGGCGCCGAGCTGACCGTGGAAGACCGCCTGCTGAAGGTCGACTGGAACATCAGCGACAACCACCGCGCCAACTTCCGCTGGCAGAAAACCAAGCAGAACGAGCCCCAGTTCCCAGGCAATTCGTCGAGCGGCATCGCGCTGACCTCCTACCTGTACGCCGAGAAGAAGACCACCGAGTCGAGCGTCGCGCAGGTGTTCAGCGACTGGACCCAGAGCTTCTCGACCGAAGTGAAACTCTCGCGCCGCGATTCGGGCAAGAGCCACGACACCAACTCGCGCCTGCCGTCGATGGCATTGCAAGTCGGTGGCGCACTGCCGGCCGGCACGCCTACGTCCGTCTCCGGTGCCAACCGCTTCCTGAACTTCGGTACCGAAGCGAGCCGCCAGTTCAACGAACTCGACACCACCACCTGGGACGCCTATGCCGGCGCGACCTGGCTGCATGGCGACCACGAAGTCAAGGGCGGTGCCGACTACACGAAGAACGAGATCTTCAACGCCTTCCTGCAGAACGTGAACGGTACCTATACCTTCCGCTGCAACAACACCGCCGGCCTGACCTCCGCACAGGTCGATGCCTGCGTGCTGGAAGCCTTCCGTCAGGGCCGTCCGAGCTCGTACCAGGCGCAGCTGCCTGCTACCGGCTACACGCTGGAACAGGGCGCCGCGAACTGGACCCTGGCCAACACCGGTCTGTTCCTGCAGGACACCTGGAGCGTCAACCCGCAACTGAAGCTGACCTACGGCGTGCGCTACGACAGGGCGTCGACCAACGACCGTCCGCTGCGTAATGACGTCGTGGCGGCCGCACGCGTGGTCGGTTCTGTCAACGCGACCACCGGCCTCATCACCCGCGACAGCGGCGGTTTCGGCGTCGACAACACCGCCACCATCGACGGCGACGACCTGATCCAGCCGCGCGTTGGCTTCAACTACCGTTTCGACACCAAGCGTGCTACCCAGCTGCGCGGCGGCTTCGGCCTGTTCGGCGGCGCAGCCCTGAACGTCTGGCTGGGCAACCCGTTCGCCAACGCCGGCATCGCCACCCGCGTCGTCGGTTGCGGCACCGGTAACTTCGCCGCCTGCCCAGGCACCGGCGACCCGATCTTCAGCGCCAATCCGGACACCCAGCGTGCCCTGGCCGGCGTGACCCCGGCAGCCAACGTCGACGTCCTGCAGAACGGCATCAGCCAGCCGTCGGTGTGGAAGGCCAACCTGGCGTTCGAGCACGAGCTGCCATGGTACGGCATGGTCGTGAGCCTGGAATACATGCGCACGGACACCAACAAGGGCATCTACTTCCGCCAGCTGAACCTGGGTGATCCTACCCGCGTCGGCCCTGACGGTCGTCCGCTGTTCTGGACCGCGCCTGGCTACAACGCCGCCTGCGCTACCGGCACCACCAGCATCACCTTCAACACCAGTGGCGCCTGCAACGGCTACCGCGCACGCGCGCTGTCGAACGCATCGTTCAACAACGTGCTGGAAGTGGCGAAAACGAAGAAGGGCGGCGGCAACCTGGCCACCCTGCAGCTGACCAACAGCCGTTCGCGCGGCCTGCGCTGGAGCGCTGCCTACACCTACACCGATGCCACCGAGGTCAGCAACCTGAGCTCGTCGACTTCGGGCTCGAACTTCGGCGCCCGCGCCATCTTCGATCCGAACGAAGACGTCGCAGCGAACTCGGCTTACCTGGTGAAGGACCGTATCAACGCCTCGGTCAGCTGGGAGAAGGCATTCTTCGGCACCTACAAGACGATCGTCGGCGCGTTCTATGAAGGCCGTAGCGGCAAGCCGTACAGCTGGACCTTCAACAACGACATGAACGGTGACGGCGTCAACGGCAACGACCTGATGTACATCCCGTCGGCCTTCGGTTCGGGTGAAGTCGTCTTCCGTGGCGACACGACGACCAACCACGCCAACGAGCAGAAGTTCTGGGACATCGTGAACTCGAACCACGCGCTGCGTAACTCGGCCGGCAAGGTCGTCGATCGCAACAACACGTTCGCTCCATGGACCAACAGCATCGACATGCGTATCACTCAGGAAGTGCCTGGCCTGTTCAAGGGCCACAAGGGCGCGATTGCGATCGACTTCCAGAACGTCGGCAACATGCTGAACAAGAAGTGGGGCCGTATCAACGAGATCAGCTTCGCCAGCAATGGTGGTGCTTCGCGTAACTTCGTTGACTACGCTGGTATGCAAGACGGCAAGTACGTCTACCAGGTCCGTGACCGCGTCGAAGACTACACTGTGCGCCAGGTCAAAGGCGAATCGCAGTGGGCCCTCCAGGTCACCGCACGCTACGAGTTCTAAGCTCGCCAGCAGAGGTGCAAGCCTGAAAACGGCCGGTGGCGACACCGGCCGTTTTTTCGTTTACGTGAGAGGGCAATACGGGGCTTGTAAAGATAGTCTCGCGCTGGCCCACGTGCAATAATTCGGGTCGCCCACACGGGCACCGTCTTCATCAGCAAAGGAATTCCATGATCGCTTCCCCGCGCCTGCGCGCCCGTCTGTCTTTCCTCGCGCTCGCGCTGGCCGCCGCCGGCTGCGCCACGACGCCGCGCGGCCCGGTCACCCTCAACCTGGTCGCGATCAACGATTTCCACGGCAACCTCGAGCCGAGCAAGTACGAGTACACCAGCGCCGCCACCGGCACCACGCGCATCCTGCAGGCGGGCGGCATCGAAGCGCTCAGCGGCGCCTTGTCGGCCTGGCGCCGCGAGGACAAGGACCTGCTGTTCATCGGCGCCGGCGACCTGATCGGCGCAAGCCCGGCGCTGTCGTCGATGTGGGCGGACGAGCCCAGCATCGAAGCGATGAACCTGCTCGGTTTGCGCATGAGCTCGGTCGGCAACCATGAATTCGACGGCAGCGCCAAGGAACTGCTGCGCCAGCAGCACGGCGGCTGCGATTCGCCGCGTCCCAGCAAGGCCTGCAAGCTCGCACCAGACTTCCGTGGTGCGCGCTTCCCCTATCTGGCGGCGAACGTCTTCGACAGCGCCACGGGCAAGCCTTTCATGCCGGGCTACCGCATCGAGTCGGTCAAGGGCGTGAAGGTCGGCGTGGTCGGCGCGGTGCTGCAGGATACGGCGTCGGTCGCCATGAGCTCGGCCATCGCAGGATTGCGTTTCATCGACGAGGCCGAGGCGATCAACCGCGCGCTGCCGAAGATGCGCGCCGAGGGCGCCCAGGTCGTGGTCGTCCTGATCCACGAAGGCGGCCGCACCAAGGACGCACCCGACCAGCCGAATTGCCAGGGCCTGACCGGGCCGGTTGTCGACATCGTGAAAAAGCTCGACCCGGCCTACCGCCTGGTCATTACCGGCCACTCGCACCAGGGTTACCTGTGCAAGGTCGACGACCGTGTCGTGACCCAGGCCGATGCGGCCGGCCACCTGCTGTCGCGCATCGCGGTCAAATACGACCCCGCCAGCGACACCGTACAGGACATCGACGTGCGCAACGTCGTGATGGACCCGCTTCAGTTCCCGGCCGACCCGAAGGTTGCCGCCTACCTTGCGAGCGTCAGGGAACGCAGCCGCGTCGCACTGGCACGCCCCGTGGGCAAGCTGGGGGCGGCGCTGGTAACGCGCCAGGCCAGCGATTCCGGCGAATCGCCGCTGGGCGACCTGATCGCCGACGCCGCGCTGGCGGCCACGCGCAGCCTTGGCGCCCAGATCGGCTTCATGAACAATGGCGGCATCCGCAAGGACCTGGAAGCGTCCAGCGCCGACCTGACCGCCACCTTCGGCCAGGTCCAGGCCGTCCTGCCCTTCGGTAACACGCTGTTCGTGATGGACCTGACCGGTGCCCAGCTGCGCCGCCTGCTCGAGCAGCAATGGCAGCGCCCCAGCAATTCGAGCGTGAGCCTGCTACAGATTTCCCATACCCTGTCGTATACATGGGATGAGAAGCGCCCGCTGGGCAGCCGTCTGGTGCCGGGCAGCCTGAAGGTGAATGGCCAGCCTGTCGAGGATGGCAAGACCTACCGCGTGGTGGCCAACAACTTCCTCGCCGAAGGCGGCGACAACTACCCGGAATTTGCCAAGGGCACGAACCGTGTCGCAACGCAGATCGTCGACCTCGACGCGCTGAGCGACTATATTGCCAGGAACCCGGGTGCCGGCGCTGCCAATGCGGCGCTCGCCCCGACAAGACGCATCGACAAGGTGCGCCAGTAACACGTACCGCTGCGCCGTATTGCTGCTGTATCGCCCATTTCGGAGAACGTATGAAAAAACTCGCTTGTGTACTCGCCTTGACCGGCGCTTTCCTGTCGGCCGACGCCCTGGCCTGGGGCAACGACGGCCACCGCGCCGTCGGCGCCATCGCCGATAAACTGCTGAAAGGCAGCAACGCCGAGAAGCAGATCGCCGCGCTGCTGCTGCCGGGCGAATCGCTGGAAGCGATCGCCAACTGGCCCGACTGCGTGAAGGGCAGCTATTGCGGCCCGCAGTCGCCGGAGATGGTCGACTATGTCAACGCCAACCCGAAGCACGGCAGCTACCACTACACCGACGTGCCCTTCCAGCTCGAGCACTACCATGAAGGCGGCGTCGGCACCTTCGAGGAAGACATCGTCCAGACCCTGAAGCAGTGCATCGCCGTGCTGCAGGGGAAAACCGATCCGGCCCTGAACCCGCACAAGTTCACCAAGCGCCAGGCCCTGATCCTGCTGACCCACATGACGGGCGACATCCACCAGCCGCTGCACGTGGGCGCAGCCTTTGTCAGCAAGGACGCGAAGTTCGTGGTGCCGAAGTCGCATGCCGAAGTCGACGAAGTCGCGATCTTCGATTCGCGCGGCGGCAACAACCTGCTGCTGGACGACCAGAAGATCACCGAACTGTCCGCGAACCTGATCCCGCCGGGCGAGGCCAAGCCAGTGAAGGAAGGCGTGCCGAAGGCGCTGACCAAGCCCTTCCACTCGTACTGGGACAGCACCACGGTCGACTACGCGTTCCGCCGCATCCGCACCAGGACCCCGGCCCAGTTCGCCGAGGCGGCCATTGCCGGCAAGCCTGCCGTCAAGCCGAACACGGGCGAGCTCGCCACCTGGCCCTACCAGTGGGCCGACGACGCGCTGGCCGTCTCGAAGCTGGCCTTTACCGACGTGGTGCCGGGCAAGCTGGTGCCGCAGACCGGCCGCAAGGGCGAGACCTATTACACCTTCACGCTCGAAGTGCCGGCCAACTACCCGGTGCCGAGCTCGCAAATCGCCAAGGAACAGCTGATCAAGGGCGGCTACAAGCTGGCCGAGGTGCTGCAGGCGATCTACAAGTAAGACCAGCCTCGATGCGCCTGGTCCGAGGGGGCAGGGCGCTCCTCGCCCGATGGAGCCGCGGCCCCGTGCCGCCGGCTCCTTTTTTTCGCCCCGTGCCGGCAGGACGCTTCGGGGCGGCACCAATGGGGCGGCCGTATTGCAGCTAAAATAACGGTCCCGGCGCACCGCGCCCTCATCCGGATACCCCATGAATCGCCATCCCCTCCGCTGCGCGGGCCTTGCCTGCCTGTTCGCGACTTCCGCCCATGCCGCCACGCTCGATGCCCCTGCCGCGGTGCCCGCCCAGCCGCTGTGGGAGCTGGGCCTGGCCGGCGGCGTAGTCAGCGCGCCCTCGTATCCGGGAGCGGATGACCGCGAGACGCGGGCGCTGGGATTGCCGCTGCTGATCTACCGCGGCAAGATCTTCCGCGCCGACCAGTCCGGCATCGGCGCACGCCTGTTCCGCACCGACGCGGCCGAACTCGACGTCGGCCTGGCGGCCTCGCTGCCGGCCCGGTCGGACGACGTCGAAGCGCGCGCCGGCATGCCGGACCCGGGCGCGCTGGCCGAGTTCGGCCCGCGCCTCAAACTGCGCCTTGCCCGTTTCGACGGCTACAGCGGCCTGCGCGCCGAACTGCCGCTGCGCGCAGTGATGGAAGTGCGCAGCGGTGTGCGCCACCAGGGCTATACCTTCGAGCCGCGCCTGGCTTACGACCGCCGCAGCATGGACGGCAAGTGGCTGTTCGAGACCAACCTGTCCGCGGTGGTCGGCGACGGCAAGATCAATCGCTATTTCTATGAAGTGCGGCCGGAATACGCGACGGCCACGCGGCCTGCCTACCAGGCGAAATCCGGCCTGGTGCTGGTGCGCGCCGGGCTGTTTGTCGCGCGCGCGATCAACCGCGACCTGCGCGCCTACGGCTTCGTGCGCGCCGAGAACTACGGCGCCGGTGCCAACGACAATAGTCCGCTGCATTTGCGCGACAATGGCGTGTCGGCGGGCTTCGGGCTGTCGTGGACGTTCAAGCGTTCGGCCGCCCTGGCCAGCGAATAAGAGCGCCTGACAAAGGTGAAGCCGCACACGCGATGCGTGTGCCCTCCATAGCTGCGTTGCAGCGTCTTGCCGTACAGATGTACTGTCTTCGCCGCTGCGTCGGGCGGCCGCATTCCTTGCCCTGAAGGTTTGTTGGGCGCTCCCAGTCGGGAACGTATTTCTTAATCTCAATCACTTGCGCCGCCGCAAGCTACCGTGGCGCGCGAGCGCAAAGAATGGGCATTTCGCACTCCACCGGAGGAGATGTCCATGTCGTTTCGCCACGCCTGCCCTGGCATTGCGGGTGCCCTGTTCCTGCTCACCGCGATGGCGGCCCCGGCCGATCCTTTTCGCGACCACGATGGCCAGCTGCCGCCGCCTTCCCAGTACAGCGGCCCGTCCTTTCGTCTCAGCCATGCCTATCCGTCCGGACTACCGGCGCCGCGCATGCCCTGGCGCACGGCGATCGGCAACGTCCCGATCAGCACAGGCAATGCCGCCGCCTACACCCAGGCGCTGAAAGACAGCATCGCGCGCGACATGGTGGCGCTGCTGGCCAATGACGGCGACTGGGACGCCGGCAGCCGCGGCTGGTACCACGATCCCTGGCTCGGCAGCCAGCGCGAGGCCATCCACGGCATGCTGGTCGGGCTCGAGCAGGTCGACAATGCGCTGTTTCCGAAGAGCGGCCTCGCCAAACCCTTCACCACCTACGTCGTGACCTATTACAACCGCATCGGTGCGCAGACGCTGGGACGCATCTGGCGCGACCCGCAGGCGCCGCAGCTGGGCGGCGGTGCGACCCAGTATGCGGACGGCTCGGTGACGGTGAAGCTGGCTTTCACCACGGCCGGCCCGCAAGCGTGGCCGGCGATGCGCGGCGCGCTGTCCTGGCCGATCATGATGGCGGCCAACGCCACCACCGGCCACTTCGGGCGGCCGACCCCGGCGCCAGCCTACCTGATGCAGGCCGATATCGTCGTCAAGGACAGCCAGTCGGCGCCGCAGACGGGCTGGGTGTTCACGACCCGGTCTACGACCGCGACACCCGTCCGGGCAGCCGCGGGGTCTGGGACCAGATGGTGCCGCTGGGCGCGCAGTGGGGCAACGATCCGCAGGTCGACAGCGCGGCCAATGCCGGCGCGGCGCTCCTTGAAACCTGGGTCAACCCGCAGGCGCCCCTGTACGCGCTCGAGACGCTGGGCTGGGGCGGGCGCCTGTCGGGGCCGAACGATCACGGCGTCAACGACATCTCGGTGGCAGCCGAGGGCAAGCGGACCTTGACGCGCCGGGCCGGCAATTCCTCGTGCCTTAGTTGCCACGGCGCTTCGCAGTGGAATGCCGCCCATCCCGGCAAGGGCATGGCCTCGTTCATGATGCCGCTCGTCGGGCCGGGGGGGGGCCGGCGCAAGGGCCGGCGCGCCCTATCTCGATTCGCCTGCGCCCGGCTCGGCGGCCTGGCTGCGCTGGTACCAGAACCGGCCAGGCACCGAGCCGATGGACCCCGGCAGCATCCCGGGCGACTACGACCTGGCGCTGACCTTCCGCGTGCTGCCGGCCTGGCACGCGGCCAGGAGCGGCAAGGCGCATGCGCTGCAGAAGCTGGACGCGGGCGGGACGGCGGTGCGGCGGGAGTGATGTTGGAGATGGCGAAAAAAAGGCGGCCCGCAGGCCGCCTTCCTCTTTGCGCGAAGCGAATCAGCGCGATTTGACGAACGGCTTGCCCACCGCCTTCGGCGCCACCGACTTGGCCATCAGGCCCGCGAGCACGATCACGGTGACGACATACGGGATCATCTGGATCAGCGAACCGGGGATCGCGCCAATGACAGGAAACTCTTTGCCTTCGAGCTGGATCTGTACCGCCGTGAAGAAGCCGAACATCAGGCAGCCGAGCACCGTGTGCAGCGGGCGCCAGTTGCCGAACACCAGGGCGGTCAGGGCGAGGTAGCCGGCACCGGCAGACATGTCGCGCAGGAAGAAGCCGCTCTGGACGATGGACAGGTAGGCGCCCGAGAACGAGCACAGCACGCCGGCGATGAGCATCGCCAGGTAGCGCGTCCGCTCGACCGAGACGCCGGCGGCGTCGGCAGCATGCGGGTTTTCCCCACAGGCGCGCAGGCGCAGGCCGAAGCGGCTGTGGTACACCACCCAGTGCACCACTGGCACCAGCAGGAAGGCGAGATAGACGAGCGCCGAGTGGCCGCCCAGCACCTTGCCCCAGAACCAGCCGAGGAAAGGCACGTCGGCCAGGGCTTCGGTCCCGATGAATTCGATGCCGGACAGGCGCGCCGCGCCCAGGTCTGGCGTGCGGCCGCCCTGCTGGAAGATGTACTGGGCGACGACAAAGGTCAGGCCGCTCATGGCGATGTTGATGGCGATGCCGGCGACTAACTGGTTACCCTTCTGGGTGATCGACACGAAGGCCTGCACCATGGCGATGGCGACCGAGACAGCCACGCCGGCGGCAACGCCCAGCCATGGGTTCTGCGTCGTGTAGCCGACGGCGGCGGAGACGAAGGCGGAAGCCAGGATCTTGCCTTCCAGGCCGAGGTCGACGACGCCGCTGCGCTCGGCGAACAGGCCGGCCAGGGCGGCGAACATCAGCACCGGCGCACTGCGGATCATCGAGACGATCGCGCTGGGGAAATCGAAGTACTCCATGGCTTATCCTTTGCGTGTTGCGTTGATCAGTTTCAGGAGCGGCTTGGCGTAGAAGTTTTCCATCGCGCCGCAGAACAGGATGATCAGTCCCTGGATGAAGATGAAGGTCTCGACCGGAATGTTCGGCTTTTCCAGCGACAGGTCGAAACCGCCCTGGATCAGCGCGCCGAACAGCACCGACGAGAGGAAGATGCCGACCGGGTGCTGGCGGCCCATCAGGGCAATCGCAATGCCGACGAAACCGGCGCCGGCCGGGAAGTTCAAACTCAGGTAGTGGGTCGAACCCATGATCGAATTCACGGCCGCCAGGCCCGCCAGGGCGCCCGAGATCAGCATCGCGACGATGATCATGCGGCTGATGCGCACGCCGGCATAGTGGGCAGCATGCTGGTTCAGGCCGGTGGCGCGCAGCTGGTAGCCCCAGCTCGAGCGCGACACCATCACGCCATAGATGACGAGGGCGAGGATCGCGATGGGGAAGCCGATGTTCAGCGGCGAATCGCCGAAGACAGGGAACCAGGCGTTCAGGGTCGGCAGGGCGGCGGCATCGGTAAAGACGCGGCTGGCCGGGTTCTGTTCGCCTTCGGGCAGCAGCGCCTTGACGATGATGAAGTTCATCAGATTGGCGGCGATGAAGTTGAACATGATGGTCGTGACCACCACATGGCTGCCGCGCTTGGCCTGCAGGTAGCCTGGCAGGAAAGCCCACAGGGCGCCGAACACCGCGCTGCCGAGCATCGCCAGCGGGATCAGCAGCCAGGGCGAGAGCGTGGCGTCGAAAGCCAGCACGGCCAGGGTCAGGCCCAGGCCGCCGAAGTACATCTGGCCTTCGGCACCGATGTTGAACAGGCCCGCCTTCATGGCGATCGAGACGGCCAGGCCCGTGAAGATGAAGGTGCTGGCGTAGAACAGCGTGTAGCCCAGGCCTTCCGGGTTGACGACGGCCGAGTCGATCAGGATCTTCATCGATTCGACCGGGCTCTCGCCCAGCAGGTGGATGACGAGCGCGGCGACCAGCAGCGCCGACAGCAGGTTCAGGACCGGCAGGACGAAGCCTGTCGCCCAGCGTGGAAGTTCAGTTGTTTTCATGGTGTTAATGCTTGTGCATTCCGCCCATCAGCAGGCCGATGCGGGTGGTGTCGAATTCATCGATATTGAGTTCGCCGGTCACGCGGCCGCCCGACATGACCACGATACGGTCGGCCAGGGCGCGCACTTCTTCCAGCTCCACCGACACCAGGAGAATGGCCACGCCTTCGTCGCGCAGGCGCAGCAGCTGGGTATGGATCGATTCGATGGTGCCGATATCGACACCACGGGTTGGCTGGCCGACCAGCATCAGCTTCGGCGCCGCCGACACTTCGCGCGCGATCACGACCTTCTGTTGGTTGCCGCCCGAAAGCAGGCCGATGCGCAGGTCCGGATTGTTCGGACGCACATCGAAAGACTGCAGCAGGCCGGCACAGCGCTTGGCGATCTTGCCGAAGTCGAACAGGCCCCAGCGGTTCTTCACGCGGTCCTGGTAGCCGAAGACGGTGTTCTGCATGACCGAGAAATCCTTGATCACGCCGTCGCGCAGGCGGTCTTCCGGGACGTGGCCGATGCCGAGCTTGCGGAAGGTGGCGGGCAAACCGTCGGCATTCGTGCGGCGGCCGAAGGGCAGGGCACGGCCTTCGAGTTCGACCTGGCCGGAAGAGGGCAGGCGCATGCCGGCCAGGATTTCCATCAGTTCGCTCTGGCCGTTGCCGGACACGCCGGCAATGGCGACGATCTCGCCCTTGCGCACGGTGAGGTCGATGTCGGCCAGCAGCTGGACGCCGTTCGCGTCTTTCAGCTGCAGGTTTTTCACGTTCAGTACAGGTGCGCCCGGATTGAAGGGCTTGCGCGGCAGGTTGCCTTCGATCGGGCGGCCGACCATCATGTTGGCCAGCTGCTCTTTCGAGGTCTCGCGGGTGGTCACGGCGCCCGACACGCGGCCGGCGCGCAGCACCGTCACCTGGTCGGTGATGTCCATGATCTCCTGCAGCTTGTGGGTGATCAGGATGATGGTTTTGCCCTGCTCCTTGAACAGGCGCAGGATGTCGAACAGCGAGGCCGTTTCCTGGGCCGTCAGCACGGCGGTCGGCTCGTCCAGGATCAGGATGTTGGCGCTGCGGTAGATCTGCTTGAGGATCTCGACGCGCTGCTGGGCGCCGACCGACAAATCGTGGATGGTGGCCAGCGGGTCGACGTCGAGGCGGTAGCGGGTGCAGATCTCGCGCAGCGTGGCTTCGACTTCGGCGCGCTTGCTGGCGAGCTTGAAGCCGCCTTCGGCGCCCAGCATCACGTTGTCGAGCACGGTCATGTTCTCGACCAGCATGAAGTGCTGGTGCACCATGCCGATGCCGAGATTGATCGCTTCCTGGCTGCTGCGGATGGCGCGCGCCTGGCCGTCGATCAGGAGCTGGCCACTGTCGGCGTGATAGTAGCCGTACAGGATGCTCATCAGGGTGGATTTGCCGGCGCCGTTTTCACCGATGACGCCATGGATGGAACCCTTGGCGATCGAGAAGCTGACGTCAGCGTTCGCTTGCACCGGCCCGAAGGCCTTGCTTATGTTGCGAAATTCTACGGCTGGCTGCATAGCGATCAGTAGTGGAAAAGATAAATCGTCATTTCAAAAGCGCGCCGCGCCGGGAGTGCCGGCGCGGCGCGCTTTGATTACTAATGGAATCCCGAGTCGGCTCAGACCGGGCAGCTGCTCGCTGCGCGGTAGTCGATAACCTTGGTCTTGCCGTTGATGATGTCGGCCTTGACGGCATTGACGCGCTTCTCCATCTCCGGCGAGACGACCTTGCGGTTGTCCTTGTCCAGCACCCAGTCCACGCCGCCTTCCTTCAGGCCCTTGTAGGTGGTGCCGGCCTTCCAGGTGCCGTTCTTGACCTGCATGAACGAGTCGTAGATGGCGATGTCGACGCGCTTGACCATCGAGGTCAGCATCGAGCCCGGATGCAGGTAGTTCTGGTTCGAATCGACGCCGATGGCCAGCTTGCCTTTTTCCTTGGCCATCTGCAGCGCGCCCATGCCCGAACCGCCGGCCACGGCGAAGACGACGTCGGCGCCGCGGTCGAACTGCTGGCGTGCCAGTTCGCCACCCTTGGCCGGGTCGTTCCAGGCGGCGCTGGTGGTGCCGACCATGTTCGACATGATCTCGATCTTCGGCTGCTGCGCCTTGGCGCCCTGGCTATAGCCGCAGGCGAAGGCGCGGATCAGCGGGATGTCCATGCCGCCGACGAAACCGATCTTCTTCGATTTGGACGCCATGGCGGCGGCAACGCCGACCAGGTAGGAGCCTTCCTGTTCCTTGAACATGATCGAATTGACGTTCGCGCCAGGCGCGATCGAGTCGATCAGGACAAATTTCACCTTCGGGAATTCCTTGGCGACCTTGGCCACGGCCTGGGTCTGCGAGAAACCGATGGCCGCGATCATGTCGAGCTTCTTGCGCGCCAGGCCGCGCATCACCTGCTCGGCCTGGGTATCGCTGTTGGCCTGCACCTCGATGTACGGGATGTTCGTTTCTTTCTTGAAGCGCTCGGCGCCTTCGAAAGCGGACTGGTTGAACGATTTGTCGAACTTGCCGCCGGCATCATAGACGATGCCCAGCTTCGGCGCGCCGGCCGGCGCGGCAGCGGCCGCGGTACCAGCGACGCACAGTGCCGCGATCGTCATGCTGAGTTGCTTGAATTTCATGAATGAGCTCCTGGAATTTCGATATTGTACCCGGCGCAACGGCTGTGTTGGGCTGGACGGCCTAGAGGCAAGGCTCAGCCCGGGTGGGTGTCCCACCTGGATAGAACGTGGTGCCGTGCGGATTGTGGCAGTCCCGGCCATCTCATGCGGTTACGATTTGTATCCTTGCCCTCGCTCCAGCCCTGGGTGCGCGTGGATGTCGCGCCATCACCACAACATTGCGGGGAGTTCGGGGTAGCCATGCGCTGCGCCGGCGCCGGCGTGCCTTGTGCCGCGCGTTTTGCCGGTCGCTCTCACGCTGTCAAATATGCATCAGTCAGTAGATGCATGACAAATACGATTTTACTTGGCAATTTATTCGGAGGAAATATAAATGCCGACAACATTCGGCATTTTTTTTCGTTATGCCACAGATTGGACGAGCTGCGGTGCCGCGAGCGGCTGGCGGAAGCGGTCTGCGAGGAAGGCGGCGACGCGGCCCTGGGTCGCTTCCAGGTAGGGAATGTTCAGGTGGTCGGAACCGGGCACGATCTCGTCGGCGACCAGGTTGGCCAGCTTTTCGCACAGTTGGTCGGTATGCGAATGCGGCACGATGTCGTCGCTTTCGGCACGCAGCACATAGGTTGGTACCTTCAGCAGCGGGGCGTGCTTCACCGACTCGAAGCGGTGACGCAGCATGTATTCGATCGGCATGGCGCGGAACTTGCGCTTGGCAATCGCCAGGATCGAATCGTAGGGGGTGATCAGGACGACCGAATGCGCGGCGCGTTCCTTTGCCACCTGCACCGCGACGCCCGAGCCGAGGCTGCGGCCGACAACGGCGATGCGGCGCGAATCGACCTGGCCGACCGTGGACAGCCAGTCGAACAGGGTGCAGCCGTCCTCGACCAGAAGGGTTTCATCGGGAATGCCCTGGGAATTGCCGTAGCCGCGGTAGTTCATGGCCAGCACCGTCATGTTCGGGAACAGATTGCCGGCATCGCGCACGACCCAGGAGACTTCTTCCGAGCGGCCGCCGAAATACAGCACGGCCGGATGCGGGCCGGGCGTACGCGGCGTCATCAGCCAGCCGCACAGGCGGGTACCGTCTTTCGCGCGCAGGACGATCGGCCGGGTACGGTGGCCGCTGCTGCGCGGGCTGTTTACTTCGGGGATGATGGTCGGATTGAATACCAGCCGGCGCTGGTTGGCGGCGATCGCGGCCGTCAGCCCCAGCCACAACACGCTGGCAAAACCCGCCATCCCTGCCGCCATTTTTTTCGAGGTATCCATGACCACAGTCTACCTCGGCGGTAGAAAAACGTTCTGTGCGTTATGTCGCCATGCACTGCAGCATGAGTTTTGGTCAGCGTGGCAGTCGCTTTTTCGCTACAGCTGAGCTTGTTTTGGCATGGATGAGGCGGGCCGGGGCGGTTCGCGCCGGGCCTGCGACGCGACGGCGCCCGGGCGCAACCGGATCAGCGCATTACCGGGCCGTTCGCGGGGACATATTTTTCGGCCGCGAGCATGGCATGCTTCATGGCCGCGTCGCCGGGTGCCTTGATTTCCGGTACGTCCTGCACCGGGCTCACACCCTTGACCCGCATGCCCTGCTCGTAGACCAGGCGTCCGCCGAACCAGCCCGACACCAGTACACCCGCCGCGGCCAGCGCCGACATCGCCAGCGAGCCGCCGCGATGGTGGCGCGTGTCCTTGCGCATGACGACGTTGGCAGCGGTAAGCGCCAGCGCGCCGGTGTTCAGGATTGCGTGGACATTCGCCGTGCGTTTGACGTCGGTATCGCGCTCGATGGCCATGTAGTCCATGGCACCGGCGACGCCGGCCGCCAGCCCGCCGATCAGGCCGCCCGCCAGGCTGTAATACGAGGCGTTAGCGTAATCGTCGTTGTCGGTGGCGCGGTGCATGGCGTCGAGGATGAAGCCGAATGGAATCAGGGCGGCTGGCGCGACGATCAGCATCGGGTGCAGCGGATGGCCGGCGAGCGTTGACTTGGGCATGGCGGATCTCCTTCGTGGTCGTCTGGATGAAGAAGAGTCTGACACAAGCCTGTGAACCCATCCGCACGGTTAATCCGGGAAATAATTGGCCGGAGCTGCACCGGCAAATGGTCGCGGCCGCGCAGCCGTGCGGCCTGCCCGCATCGGGTAACATGAACCTTTCATCGTGCCGCCAACCATCAAGGAAATATCGTGCATTACCTGCTGACCTACGACCTCGCCCCCGACTATCTCGAACGCCGCGCTGAATTCCGCAACGAACACCTGCGCCTGGCGTGGGAAGCCCAGGAACGTGGCGAACTCGTGCTGGCCGGCGCGCTCGACGAGCCGGCGGACCGCGCACTGCTCGTTTTCAATTGCGACACCCCGGAGACTCCCCAGCTGTTCGCCGCCACGGATCCGTATGTGACCCATGGCCTGGTGCGCGCCTTCCACGTGCGGCCGTGGAATACGGTAGTTGGGGACATCGCCTTCAACCCGGTACGTCCGGGCTGACGAGCCCAGGGCCGCTGGGGCATCGCCAGGCAGCCCGTCACAGGCGGCATGCGCAAGGTCGTCAGCAGCCGGCGGCGGCCAGCGGCCGCAACCAGCCTGCCGCGGCGGACCTCAGCGGGGCACCAGTCTCAGCACCAGGTTCTGCGTCGTGGCCGCCAGCGCGCCACCCTCCATCACTGCCAGCCCGCGTGGCGAATTCAGGCCGCCCGGCAGCGGGCCGAGCACGTTGTTCTGGCTGCCCGCCACGCCGATGACGGTAGCGACCGTGCCCCCGGTGCCGATGCGGCGGATGGTGCCGTTGCCGGTATCGGCGACGAACAGGTTGCCGCCGCGGTCGATCGTGAGGCCGGCGGCGCGGCAGAAGCGTGCCGCCACGGCCTGCCCGTCGGCGCTGCCGCATTGTCCGGCCGCCCCGGCCAGCGTACGTACCTCGCCCGAGGGTGAAATTTCGCGGATCGTCGAATTGCCGGTGTCGGCCACGTACAGATAGCCGGCATCGTCGACCTCGATGTCCTGAGGTTCGCAAAAGCGTGCCGTGCCGCCCCGGCCGTCGTTGCTGCCGCAGGCACCGGCCGTCCCGGCAATGGTGGTCACATTGTTGGCACGGTCGATGCGCCGGATCGTGTGGTTCAGGGTATCGGCGACGTACAGGTTGCCCTGGCGGTCGAGCGTAATGCCTTGCGGCGAGCAGAAGCGTGCCGTGCGGGCAGGGCCGTCGCTGCTGCCGCACTGTCCCGCTGCACCGGCCAGGGTGGTGACGGCACCGGCCGGGCTGATTTGCCGGATGGTCGAGTTGCCGGTGTCGGTCAGGTACAGGTTGCCGTCGGCGTCGACTTCCAGCCGGGTCGGCGCATTGAAGCGCGCGCCAGTGCCGGCGCCGTCGCTGCTGCCGATGGCGCCCGCGCTGCCGGCATGGGTGACCGCGACGCCCTGCGGCGAGACCTTGCGGATCGTGCTGCCGTTTTTCTCGGCGACGTACAGGTTGCCGTCGGGCGCGTGCACGATGCCTTCGGGGGCGTCGAAGCGGGCGTTCGACCCGGAGCCGTCGAGCGAACCGCCGCAGGTCGGACAGAGTCCGCCAGCGATCAGGAACACACCGCTGTCGCCCGGCGGGCGGCCGTGACCGGCCAGCCAGGATGGTCGGGTTCATCGTCGTCGTAGTCGCTGTAGCCGATACCGATGGCGACGCCGCCACCGCAGGCGGCCAGCGCCCCGCACAAGCCCAGCGGCCACAGCCAGCGCGGCAACCTCGATAACAATCGGCTGATGAAGCGGCGCAGGGCGTGCGCGAAAGGCGGCAAGCGCATGATGTCTCCTCCGGATGGCGGTCGGCGCCGCTGTTTGTCTGATCGAGGTTAATGGTCGCCAGGGGTGCGGGCATGAGCGCGATCAAGCGTGCGCAGGTACGAAATGCCCTGTCGGCCGGACGCCACGGGCAGCGACCTTTCATTCGTGCAAGCCCTGTTCGGTTACACTTGCCCGGCTATCAATTCCAAGCTGGAGAGTGCATGCACACTGCCGTCAACCTGTGGCCGCTGCTGGGCGTGGCCGTCATCGCCGCGGGCTTCCTGCTGCGTGCCAATCCCGTGCTGGTGGTGGTCGCCGCCTGCGGCGTCACTGGCGCCGCCGCGGCGCTGCCCGTCATGCATGTGCTCGAGTCGCTCGGCACGGCCTTCATCAAGACCCGCAACCTGCCGCTGGTGCTGCTGTTGCCCCTCGCGGCGGTCGGCCTGCTCGAGCGTTTCGGGCTGAAGGAGCACGCCAAGGCCAGCATCGCGCGCATCCGCTCGGCTACCACGGGGCGCCTGCTGATCGTCTACCTGTTCCTGCGCGAGATCTCGGCCGCCGCCGGTCTCACCAGCCTGGGCGGGCAGCCGTCGATGGTGCGGCCGCTGGTGGCGCCCCTGGCCGAAGGTGCGGCCGAAGCGCGCAACGGCAAGCTGTCCGACCGCCTGCGCTACCGCATCCGCGCGATGGCCGCGGCCACCGACAACGTCGGCCTGTTCTTCGGCGAAGACATTTTTGTTGCCTTCGGGGCGATCGTGCTGATGCAGACCATCCTGCGGGCCGAGGGCATCGAGGTCGACCCGATGCGCATGGCGCTTTGGGGCATCCCGACCGCCGTCTGCGCCTTCGTGATCCACAGCTGGAACCTGCGCCGCCTCGACGCCGCCATCCGCCGCGAAGGGGAGGGCAAGTGATCTTTTCGCTCGGATTGCTGTATGTACTGGTCGGCCTGCTGCTGGCCTTTGTCGCCGTGCTCACCGCGCTCGACCGCGCCCACCCTCGCCGCTTCACGAGCGCGCTGTTCTGGGGCCTGTACGCCGCCGTCTACCTGTTCGGCGACTTCATGGCACCCGCACTGGCCGGCGCCATCATGATCGCGATGGCGCTGCTGGCCGGCTGCGGGCTGGTCAGGGCCGGCGGCCACGGCACGCTCGACGAAGGGACACGCTCCGCCAGCGCCGCGCGCCCTGGGCAACCGCCTGTTCCTGCCTGCGCTGGTGATCCCGATCGTGACCGTGCTCGGAGCGACGCTATTGAAGGATGTGCACATCGGCGAGCTGGCCCTGTTCGACAAGGCGCACCTGACCCTGGCCAGCCTCGGCCTGGGCGCGCTGCTGGCGGTGGCGGCGGCCTGCTGGCTGACCCGCGCCAGTCCCCTGCAGGGGCGTGCGCGAAGCGCACCGGCTGGTCGACGCCATGAGCTGGGCGGTGACGCTGCCGCACATGCTGGCCGTGCTCGGGCTGCTGTTCTCGGAAGCCGGCGTCGGGCGCGCTGTCGCCCACGTCAGCACGGCCTGGTTCGACATCGATTCGCGCCTGGCCGCGGTCTGCCTGTATTGCATCGGCATGGCCCTGTTCACCATAATCATGGGAAATGGCTTTGCGGCGTTCCCGGTAATTGCCGGCGGTATCGGCGTGCCCTTGCTGGTTCGACAATATGGCGCCGATCCGGCCGTGATGGCTGCCATCGGCATGTTCAGTGCGTATTGCGGCACATTAATGACGCCGATGGCGGCGAACTTTAATATCGTGCCGGCGGCCCTGCTGGAGTTGCCCGACAAGAACGCGGTGATCAAGGCGCAGATTCCGACCGCGCTGCCCTTACTGGCGGCGAACATCGTCCTCCTGTATTTCCTGATGAACCTTTCCTGATGGATCAATAGCGATGAAAAAGACTGTGCTGCTGACCGGTTTCGAACCCTTCAACGGAGCGAGCATCAACCCGGCCTGGGAGGCGGTGCGTGCGCTCAAGGGCTGGCGTGGCGAAGACTTCCTGGTGGAAGTGCTGCAGCTACCCTGCGTGTTCGGTTTCGCCAACCGCGTGCTGCGCGGCGCAATCGACGAGATCAAGCCGGACGTCGTGATCTGCGTCGGCCAGGCGGGAGGGCGCGCCGACCTGACCGTCGAGCGCGTTGCGATCAACGTCGACGACGCACCGATTGTCGACAACGACATGCAGCAGCCGATCGACGCGCCGATCGTCGCCGGCGGACCGGCCGCCTACTTCGCGACGCTGCCGGTGAAAGCCATCGTTGCCGCCATGCGCGAGCGCGATTTGCGCGCATCGGTGTCGCAGACGGCCGGCACTTTCGTGTGCAATCACGTGTTCTATGGCTTGATGGACCATGTCGACGGCAGCGCGATCCAGGGCGGGTTCATCCACGTGCCTTACCTGCCCGAGCAGGCCGCAGCGTTCCCGGGCGCGCCATCGATGGCCCTGGCCGACATCGTCGAGGGATTAAGGGTGGCAGTGGAAGTCGCCGTGCGGGGTGGCGGTGAACAGGCTCAGGTGGAAGGCGCGACCCACTAATGTAGGGTGGGTGCGGCCGGCGAGGCTCCGCCCACGCGGTACGGCGGTCAATTTGCGATTGCGTTTGCAAATAGACCTTCCCCATGCGTCACGGGGTGTGACCAACAGCGCCGCCGATCAAGCGATGATACCGCGTGGGCGGAGCCTCGCCGGCCGCACCCACCCTACGAACCCGTTGAACGGGCGGGCGGCGCACGTGCCGCCATTGCGCATCGTGCCGGATGCAGCCGCCCGCCCTACGAATTCAATCCCCGTCCGGCTTCACGATCTTCAAAAACGCCCGCACCACCGGCGCATCGTCCTGCCCCGGATACGTGATGTACAGATTCGCCGACGGCGGATTCGTCCGGATCGGCACGAACACCACGCCCGGCCAGCCGATGCGGCTGGTCGTCTCCGGCAGCAACGCCACGCCCAGGCCGGCCCCCACCATCGCCAGCAGCGTTTGCGGTTCTGCCGCTTCCTGGAAGATGGTCGGCTGGAAGCCGGCGGCGATGCAGCAGCCGATCAGGTAGCGCGGCTCGGCGGACTGGTTCAGGTGCAGCGTCAGCATCGGTTCGCTGGCGATGTCGAGCAGCTCGATCGCCTCGCGCTGCGCCAGCGGATGGTGCTTGTGCACGGCCACGCACACGTTCTCGCGGAAGCACAGTTCCTGGTGCAGGCCGGCAGCCTTCAGGGATTCGTCGTCGAGGCGCGGCTCGCGCCAGAAGCCGACATCGATCTGCTTCGACCGCAGCGCCTCGAACTGCTCGTCGGGACCGAGTTCGTGGATGGTCCAGGTCACGCGCGGGAACTCGGACTGGAAGCGCTCGAGCAGGCTCGGGATCGGGCCCCACATCGCCGAGCCGACGATGCCCACGCGCAGGCGCCCGACTTCGCCGCGGTCGATCTGGCGGATGGTGTCGATCGTCATGCGCATGCGCCCCAGCAGGTCCGATGCCTCCGCCATCAGCGCCTTGCCCGCCACCGTCAGCTCGAAGCTGCGCGTGGTGCGCGCGAACAGGCGCACGCCGAGTTCCGACTCGAGCTTCATGATCTGCTGCGACAGGGGAGGCTGCGAAATGTGCAGGCGTTCGGCGGCGCGGCTGAAGCTCTTTTCCTCGGCCACGGCCAGGAAGTACTTCAACTGTTTCAGGTCGATCGACATGGCGGCGGATCAGGCGTTCGGGTTCAGGGCCACGGCCAGGCGCGCACCGATCAATGCGTTGTGTTCGACCAGGGCGATGTTGGTCGCCAGGCTGCGCCCTTCGGTGAGTTCCTTGATGCGTGCCAGCAGGAAGGGCGTCACCTTCTTGCCGGCGACACCCTGCTGCGCCGCCTCGCCCAGCGCCTGTTCGGTGATGCGGTCGATCTCTTCCTTCGGCATGGCCGCTGCTTCCGGCACCGGATTGCTGACCACCACGCCACCATCCAAACCCAGTTGCCACTTGGTGCGGATGAAGCGTGCCTGGTCTTCGGCGCTGTCGAGCTGGAAGTCGGCCTTGAAGCCCGATTCGCGCGTGAAGAAGGCGGGGAAGCCGGGCTGGCCGACGCTCAGCACCGGTACGCCATGGGTTTCCAGGTATTCGAGGGTCAGGCCGATGTCCAGGATCGATTTCACGCCGGCGCAGACCACCGCAACACTCGTCCGGGCCAGTTCCTGCAGGTCGGCTGAAATATCAAAACTGGTCTCGGCGCCGCGGTGCACGCCGCCGATGCCGCCGGTAACAAACACCTCGATGCCAGCCAGCCGGGCGCAGATCATCGTGGCGGCCACGGTGGTGGCGCCCAGCAGGCGCTGCGACAGCACATAGGCCAGGTCGCGCCGGCTCACTTTCAATGCATCCGGGGCGGTGCCGAGGGTCTCGAGCTGCTCGTCGGAGAGACCGATGCAGATCTTGCCGTCCATGATGGCGATCGTCGCGGGCACGGCGCCGGCGTCGCGGATGATCTGTTCGACCTTGCGCGCGGTCTGCACGTTCTGCGGGTAAGGCATGCCGTGCGAGATGATGGTCGACTCGAGGGCGACGACGGGCTTGCCGGCATTGCGGGCGGCGGCGACTTCAGGAGAAAACTGCAGGTAGGCTTGCATGGTGGTCCAGGATCCAATAATCAGTTGAGGGCGCCGAAGGTTTCCGGCGCCAGTTGCGGGCAGACGGTCTGGCGGCATTCGATCGTCATGGCCGACAGTTGCAGGCCGCGGCGGCAGGCCAGGGCCAGGTCGCTGCCGCCGCTGTGCAGCGACAGCACGACCGCGGCGGCAAAGGCGTCGCCGGCACCGGTGACGTCCACCACTTGCGCCGGCGGCGCTTGCAGGCGTTCGACGGCGCCGCCGCTGGTAAAGAGCACGCCGCGCGCGCCCAGCGTCACCACCACGTCCTCGGCGCCTTGCGCCTGCACTTCGCGGCAGGCCGCCGCCAGTTCGGCTTCGCCAGGCAGGTCGCGGCCCACGCGCGTGGCCAGTTCGCCTTCGTTCAGGATGAGGAGGCGCACCCCGGCAAGGGACTTCGGCAACCGGTTCATCTTCGGTTCCGACACCGCTACCAGCACCACCGAGATGCTGTCGCGCGCGGCGTCGCGCTGCAGGGTGGCGATGGCATCCATCGTCAGGTTCAGGTCGGCCACGATCAGCGAAGCGCCGGCGCGCTGCTGCTGGCGCATGTCGAGGAAGGCGGGCGTGATGCGGTCGTACAGCGCCATGTCGGCCAGGGCGACGAGCATCTGGCCTTCGCCGTCGAGCACCGCCGTGTAGGTGCCGCTGCCGGCGTCGTCGAGTTTCAGGGTGCCGCGGGTATCGATGCCGACGCTTTCGGCATGGGCGAGCAGGGCGCGTCCGGAGGAATCGTTGCCGACCGCCGTGATCAGCGACACCGGCGCGCCCATCCGCGCCAGGTTCTCGGCGATGTTGCGCGCCACCCCGCCGAAGGACTCGACCCCGCTGGCCGGATTGGAAGTGCCCATTACCAGCGTGCCGTTTGCGCGCAGCTTGCGGTCGAGATTGGCTGCGCCCACGCACAGGATGGGCCGATGGTCGGGCAGTACGTAGGCACGTCCCAGCAGGCGGCGTTCGCGCACCAGCGTGGCAATGTAGCCGGCCACGGCGGAACGCGACAAGCCGAGCTCGGCGGCGAGATCCTGTTGCGAGATGAAGGGGTTCGCACGGATCAGCTCGTACAACTGTTCTTTTTTCGAGAGTTCAGTCACGGTCGGGACCATTCAACAAATGTTTGTCAATGCTAGACAAATGTTTGATCCGCGTCAACGAATATCAACCCATCTTGTCGGCTTCACCAGATTGTAGCGATATGCCAACGGGCTGCGTCGCCTATCTCAGCCTATTTATTTGTCTGTCGTATAAATGAGCAAGAGAAATGGTATTTGCCATACATATCCGCGATAATGCATAGTTAGAATAATTTTTGGCTACGCAGCGCCCGGTGATCTCAGCACGCGGCACCTGGCCGTCTCCCCGCAAGACCGCACGCTAGCCGCACGACAAGCCTCCCCATTTCAGATTCGACAGAAGGAAAACTCATGTCCAGCAATACCCCATTCGAAGCCGCCGACGTCATCCGCGCCCGCAAACCCGGGTTTGAGCCACGTGTGGCGATGATCCTCGGTTCCGGTCTCGGCGTGTTGGCCGAACAGATGACGGACGCGGTCTCGATCAGCTATGCCGACCTGCCGGGCTTCCCGATCAGCACCGTGCATGGCCACGCGGGCGAGCTGGTGCTGGGCACCCTGGCTGGCGTGCCGGTCGTCTGCATGAAGGGCCGCGGCCACTTCTACGAAGGCTATGGCGCCCATGTCATGACCTCGGCCGTACGCACCTTCAAGCTGCTCGGCTGCGAGATGCTGCTGGTGACGAATGCCGCCGGTTCGCTGCGCCCTGAAGTCGATGCAGGCAGCGTCGTCGTCCTGACCGACCACATCAACCTGCTGCCGGGCAGCCCGATGGCCGGCCCGAACGACGACCGCTTCGGCCCGCGCTTCTTCAGCATGGCCAACGCCTATGATGCCGAGCTGCGCAACCTCGTCAAGGAAACCGCCGCCGCCAAGTCGATCACGCTGCATGAAGGCGTGTACCTCGCCGCACCTGGCCCGAACTTCGAGACCGCCGCCGAAATCCGCGCCTTCCGCACGCTTGGCGCCGATGTCGTCGGCATGTCGGTGGTGCCGGAAGTGATCTCGGCGCGCCACTGCGGCCTGAAGGTCGTCGGTGTGTCGGCAATCACCAACCTGGCCGAAGGCCTGACCCCGTTCCCGCTGTCGCACGAGCAGACCCTGAAGTACGCGGCCGTCGCCGCCAAGGACCTGGTCGCCCTGATCCATTCCTTCACCGAGCGCCTGGGTTCGATCCCGCGCGCAGCAGCTTAAACACCTGTCGAGGACTTCCATGTCACGCGCATTCATTCTCCTGCTTGACTCCTTCGGCCTGGGCGCGCTGCCCGACGCCGACAAATACGGCGACACGGGCGCCAACACTTTCGGCCACATCGCCGAGTGGGCCGCGAAAGAGGGTAAGCCGATGTCGCTGCCGAACCTGGAGCGCCTCGGCCTGGCTGCCGCCGCCCACAAGGCCAGCGGCGAATGGGCCGCCGGTTTTACGCAACGCGAAGGTTTTACCGGTGCCTGGGGCGCCGCGCGCGAACAGTCGACCGGCAAGGACACGCAGAGCGGCCACTGGGAAATCGCCGGCGTGCCGGTGCTGTTCGACTGGGGCTATTTTCCGAAGACCGTGCCGTCCTTTCCAGAAGAGTTGACGGACAAGCTGCAAGAGCTCACGGGCGTTCCTGGCTGGCTGGGCAACTGTCATGCATCGGGTACCACCATCATCGACGAACTCGGTGACGAACATGTCGCTACTGGCCGTCCGATCCTGTACACCTCGGCCGACTCGGTGCTACAGATCGCCGCCCACGAAGAGCACTTCGGCCTCGAGCGCCTGTACGAAGTGTGCGAAGCGGCCTATGAGCTGGTCAAGCCCTACAACATCGGCCGCGTGATCGCGCGTCCTTTCCTGGGCGCGAACGGCAAGTACAAGCGCACCAGCAACCGCCACGACTACGCCGTGCCGCCCACCGCGCCGACGCTGCTCGACCACGTCAAGGAAGCCGGCGGCGAAGTCATCGCCCTCGGTAAAATCAGCGACATCTTCGCGGCCCAGGGCGTGACCCAATTGATCAAGGGTGTCGACAACATGGCCCTGTTCGACCGCCTGGTCGAAGTGGCCGATACGGCGCCGTCGAAATCGCTGACCTTCGTGAACTTCGTCGACTTCGACATGCACTTCGGCCACCGCCGCGACGTCGCCGGCTATGCGAATGCGCTGCACGAGCTGGACGCGCGCCTGCCGGAATTCATGGCGAAGCTGCAGGACGGCGACCTGGTCGTGATCACCGCCGACCACGGCTGCGACCCGACTGCGCCGGGCTCGGACCACACCCGCGAACACATCCCGATGATCTTCTTCGGCCCGCAGGTCAAGCCGCAGGAACTGCCGATCGCATCGACTTTCTCCGATATCGGCGCCACCCTGGCGAACCACCTCGGCGTCAAACCCCTCTCCAACGGAACCGCACTGCTATGACCCAGAACCTGGACTTCAAACGTAATACCGCCGTGGGCCTGGACCTCGGCTGGGTCAACGGCATCAAGGTCAACCGCAATGCGGCCGACCGCCGCGCCGCCAGCCTGGCGAACCGCCGCACGGTCAAGAAGGAATACCAGGCTGCCTGGCTGATCCGCGCCGTGCAGTGCATGGACCTGACCACCCTCGGCGGCGACGATACCCCGGGCCGCGTCGAGCGCCTGTGCATGAAGGCGATGCGCCCGCTGCGCGCCGACCTGATGCAGGCCCTCGGCCTCGAGTCGCTCACGACTGGCGCGGTCTGCGTGTACCACGAGATGATCACGCCTGCGGTGAAGATCCTGCAGGGCCGCCTGCCGATCGCCGCCGTGTCGACCGCTTTCCCGGCCGGCCTGTCCAGCCTGGAGACCAAGCTGCGTGAAATCGAGCTGAGTGTCGCCGCCGGCGCCACCGAGATCGACATCGTCATCACCCGCCAGCATGTCCTGACCGGCAACTGGCAAGCGCTGTACGACGAGATGCTGGCCTACCGCCAGGCTTGCGGCGAAGCGCACGTGAAAGCCATTCTCGCCACCGGCGACCTGGTCACGCTCGACAACGTGGCCAAGGCCTCGTGGGTCTGCATGATGGCCGGTGCCGATTTCATCAAGACCTCGACCGGCAAGGAAGGCGTGAACGCGACCATTCCGGTGTCGCTGGTGATGACCCGCGCGATCCGCGAATACTACGAGCAGACCGGCTTCCAGGTCGGCTACAAGCCGGCGGGCGGCGTGTCCACCGCGAAGAGCGCGCTGCAGTACCTGACCGTGATGAAGGAAGAGCTGGGCAACGACTGGCTGCAGCCGCACCTGTTCCGCATCGGCGCGTCCAGCCTGATGACCGACATCGAGCGCCAGCTCGAGCACTACGTGACCGGTGCTTACTCGGCCGCCCATCGCCACGCGCAACCTTAAACACCGAACGGATTCGTCATGCCAACAATTAAAGAGATTCTGCAAACTATGGATTACGGCCCCGCACCCGAGAGCACCAAAGAAGCAAACGCGTGGCTGGACCAGCATGGACGCCGTTTCGGCCTCTTCATCGACAACGCCTGGACTGAAGGCCTCGAAACCTTCGCATCGAACAATCCGGCCGACGGCTCGGAACTGGCGCAGGTGACGCAAGCCACGCCGGACGACGTGAATCGCGCCGTCGAAGCCGCGCGCCGCGCGCAGCCGGGCTGGGTCGCCATGGGCGGCCATGGCCGTGCCAAGGTCATGTACTCGCTGGCGCGCCTGCTGCAAAAGCACGCACGCCTGTTCGCGGTGCTGGAGACCCTGGACAACGGCAAGACCATCCGCGAAACCCGCGACGCCGATTTGCCGCTGGCTGCACGCCACTTCTACCACCACGCCGGCTGGGCCGCGCTGCAGTCGGAAGAATTCGCGGACTACCGCGCCGTTGGCGTGGTCGGCCAGATCGTGCCGTGGAATTTCCCTGTCCTGATGCTGGCCTGGAAAATCGCGCCTGCCCTGGCCGCCGGTAACACGATCGTCTTCAAGCCGGCCGAATTCACGTCGTTGACCAGCCTGCTGTTTGCCGAGATCTGCCAGCAGGCCGGCGTTCCAGCGGGTGTCGTGAACATCGTCACCGGTGACGGCCGCGTGGGCGAAGCCATCGTGAATCACCCTGGCATCGACAAGCTGGCCTTTACCGGCTCGACCGAAGTCGGCCGCATCATCCGCAAGGCGACCGCCGGCAGCGGCAAGAAGCTGTCGCTGGAACTGGGCGGCAAGTCGCCCTTCATCGTCTTCGACGACGCCGACCTGGACGCGGCCGTCGAAGGCCTGGTCGACTCGATCTGGTTCAACCAGGGACAGGTCTGCTGCGCTGGCTCGCGCCTGTTGGTGCAGGAGTCGGTGTACGACCGCTTCATCGCCAAGGTCAAGGTGCGCATGCAGAACCTGCGCGTCGGCTCGCCGCTGGATAAATCGAACGACATCGGCGCCCTGGTCGACCCGGTGCAGCAGCAGCGCATCCACGGCCTGGTGGAAGCTGCCCGTGCCGAAGGTTGCGAGATCTGGCAGCCAGCCTGCGAAGCCCCAAGCGCCGGCTCGTGGTACCTGCCGACCCTGATCACTGGCGCCTCGACCTCGGCCGCCGTCGCCCAGACCGAAATCTTCGGGCCGGTGCTGGTCGCCATGAGCTTCCGCACGCCTGGCGAAGCAGTGCAACTGGCAAACAATACCGTGTATGGCCTGGCCGCCTGCGTGTGGTCGGAATCGATCTCGCTGGCGCTGGACGTCGCGCCGCAGATCAAGGCCGGCGTCGTGTGGATCAACACGGCGAACCAGTTCGACGCAGCTTGCGGTTTCGGCGGCTACAAGGAATCGGGCTTTGGGCGCGAAGGCGGCAAGGAGGGCATGTACGAATACCTGACCCACCGCAGCGAAGACCTGCGCCCGGCTGCACCGGTGATTGCCGAAAAGGGCAAGGTGAAACCGGCGGAAGAGGGGAGCCCGTTCGCCGTCGACCGCACCGCCAAGCTCTACATCGGCGGCAAGCAGGCCCGCCCTGACGGCGCCTACAGCCGCGCGATCATTGGTGCGAATGGCGCCTTCCTGGCCGACGTCGGCGAGGGTAATCGCAAGGACATCCGCAATGCCGTGGAAGCGGCGCACAAGGCTGCCGGCTGGTCGAAAGCCACCGCGCACAACCGCGCGCAAGTGCTGTATTACATCGCCGAGAACCTGGCGATCCGCGCCGACGAATTCGCCCAGCGGATCGCCGCGCAGACCGGCGCCAGGGACGCGGCGCGCGAAGTCGCCGCCTCGATCGAGCGCCTGTTCTACTGGGCTGCATGGGCCGATAAATACGACGGCCTCGCACACCAGCCGCCGATGCACGGCATCACCGTCGCGCTGAACGAGCCGGTGGGCGTGATCGGCGTGATCTGCCCGAACGAGAACCCGCTGCTGGGCTTCATCTCGCTGGTGGCGCCGGCCCTGGCGCTGGGCAACCGCGTGGTCGCCGTGCCGTCGGAAGCGCATCCATTGTCGGCGACGGACCTGTACCAGGTGCTCGACACTTCCGACCTGCCTGGCGGCGTGCTGAATATTGTCACGGGTTCGGCCGACGAGCTGGCACGCACGCTGGCGACCCACGGCGACGTCGATGCCGTGTGGCGTCATGACGGCTCTGCCGAGGGCTGCGCGGAAGTCGAGCGCCTGTCGAGCGAAACCTTGAAGCGCACCTGGGTCGGCGGCGGCAAGGGCCGTGACTGGTTCGATCCGAAGCAGGCCTGCGGCCGCATGGTCTTGCAGCATGCGAGCCAGGTCAAGAACGTCTGGATTCCCTACGGCGTATAAATATGGTTGGCGTCTGTAATGACGCATTTGTAGGGTGGGCGGGTTCCCCGCCCACGCGGTGATAGGTAAAGGCTCCGATGTCGTGCGCGGGCTGGCATACGCTAACTATCACCGCGTGGGCGGGAGACCCGCCCACCCTACGTTATAGAAAGGTTTAACTATGTTCCTCCCCCAAGAAATCGTCCGCAAGAAGCGCGACGGCGGCATCCTGACCGCGGAAGAAATCCAGTTTTTCGTGCGCGGCATCCCTGACGGCAGCGTCACCGAAGGCCAGATCGCTGCACTCGCGATGGCCGTCTACTTCAACGACATGAGCATGGACGAACGCGTCGCCTTCACGCTGGCAATGCGCGATTCCGGCCAGGTCATGGAATGGAAGTCCCTGAATTTGCCAGGCCCCGTGGTCGACAAGCACTCGACCGGCGGCGTCGGCGACGTGGTGTCGCTCATGCTCGGACCGATGATCGCGGCCTGCGGCGGTTTCGTGCCGATGATCTCGGGCCGCGGCCTGGGCCACACCGGCGGCACGCTCGACAAGTTCGATTCGATCCCCGGCTACAGCACCGTGCCGGATCCGGAAAAATTCCGCCAGGTCGTCAAGGACGTGGGCGTGGCCATCATCGGCCAGACTGCCCAGCTGGCGCCGGCCGACAAGCGTTTCTACAGCATCCGCGACACGACGGCGACGGTGGAATCGGTGGCGATGATCACCGGTTCCATCCTCTCCAAGAAGCTGTCGGCAGGTCTCGATGCGCTGGTGATGGACGTGAAAGTCGGTAGCGGCGCCTTCATGCCGACCTTTGAGAAATCGGTGGAACTGGCCGAGAGCATCGTCGCGGTTGGCAATGGCGCCGGCACCCGCACCTCGGCCATCCTGACGGGCATGGACGAGTCGCTCTGCCACGCCGCCGGCAACGCTGTCGAAGTGCGCGTCGCGATCGACTACCTGACCGGCAAATCGCGTCCGGCACGCCTGCATGAAGTGACGATGGCGCTCTGCGCCGAGATGCTGGTCATCTCGGGCCTGGCCGCCACGGAAGCGGAGGCGCGCGCGAAACTGCAGGCGGCGCTCGACTCGGGCGAAGCGGCGGAACGCTTCGCGCGCATGGTCGCGGCCCTGGGCGGCCCGGCCGGCCTGATGGACAAGCCGGACGCCTATCTGGAAACGGCCCCTGTCATCGTGCCGGTTCCAGCACTGCAGGCAGGCTATGCTGCTTCGGTCGACACCCGCGGCCTGGGCCTGGCGGTCGTGGCGCTGGGCGGCGGCCGCGTGCGTCCGCAGGATGCGATCGACTTCGCCGTCGGTCTCACTAACCTGGTGGAACTGGGCGACCCGATCGAGGTCGGACAGCCTCTGGCTACCGTCCATGCACGTACCGTTGATGCGGCCGAGCAGGCCGTGCGCCAGGTGCAGGCGGCGTACCAGATCGGTCTTGAAAAACCGGCGGCCCAGCCGATGATCCACCGCACCATCCGTCCGTAAGAAGGCAGCATCATGAAATACGCAAAACTGATTGCCGAAGCGGGCGCCGCGCGCGAACTGGCCTATGTGCCGTACTCGAAATTCCAGGTCGGCGCCGCCCTCGAATGCAAGGACGGCCGCATCTTCCGCGGCTGCAACATCGAGAACGCCTCCTACGGCCTGTGCAACTGCGCCGAGCGCACCGCCTTCTTCTCGGCCATGGCCCACGGCTACAAGCCGGGCGACTTCACGGCCCTGGCCGTGATCGGCCAGACGGATGGTCCGATCGCCCCCTGCGGCGCCTGCCGCCAGGTCATCCTGGAACTGGGCGGCAATGACCTGCCGGTGGTGCTGACCAACCTGAAGGGCGACATCCTCGAGACGACCGCGGCGGCGCAGCTGCCGAATGCGTTCGGGAGCTGGGATTTGAACAAGTAAGACTGCAAGGACCGGTGCTTGCCGCACCGGTCGATGTACTGGAAAGCGCTGCACGCGAAAGCGGAGCAGCGCTTTTTTATTCGCGCTTCGTCAATGGCCGCCTCATCACATCTGCTGAAACAAATGCGCATGATTCCGGCTTACCTCCAGCTCCTGCGGATAATTGCGCACCCTGAGCATCTGCCGCCCGCGCATATCGCGTGACACCTCGGCAATCGCATCCACCCGCACCAGCGTCGACCGGTGAATCCGCCAGAACTCGTCCGGATCGAGCTCGTCCGCCAGTTCCTTCAGTGTCTTGCGGATCAATAGTTCGGCAGTGGCCGTCTGCACCCTCGTGTACTTTTCATCCGACTGGAAAAACAGGATCTCGCGCGTGCTGATCATGCGCAGGTTGCCGCCGACTTGCGCCTGGATCCAGCGCAGGTAGTTGCGCTTCGGCGCCGCGCCCTGTTGCTGCAGCAGCTGGCCCAGCTGCGCCAGTTGCGAGCCGATGTCCTGAGGGGCCTGGGTGAGCCTGCGATGAAGGCGCTCGCGGGTCGTCGACAGCCGCTCGGCGGTCACGGGTTTGAGCAGGTAGTCGATGGCGCCATGCTCGAAAGCATCCACCGCGTACTGGTCGTAGGCGGTGACGAACACGATGTGGCAACGGTTGTAGAGTTGGCGGGCCGCTTCGATGCCGCCCATGCCGGGCATGCGGATGTCGAGGAAGGCGATCTGCGGCTTGTACCGTGCGGCCAAATCGACGGCTTCGATGCCATTCGTGGCCACGGCGACGACTTCGATGTCGGGCCAGGCTTCGAGCAGGCGTGCATGCAGTTGTTCGCGCATCGCTGCTTCATCGTCGGCAATCAGGGCAGTAACGCGCATTATGCTCCCTCCATCATTTTGTACGGAATGCGCACCGAAGCGCAGGCGCCGCCGCCCGGTGGCGCTTCGATCACGAGCTCGGCCGCGGCGCCGTAGAGTAGATGGAGGCGCTCGCGGATGTTCGCCAGGCCCACGCCGTCGTCGGCATGCAGGTCGATGCCGACGCCGTCGTCGCACACGTCCACGATCAGCGTGGCGCCTTCAACCCTTCCTCGCACCGTGATGGTGCCGCCGGCGATCTTCGGCTCCAGACCATGCTTGATGGCGTTCTCGATCAGGGTTTGCAGCATCATTGGCGGGAAGGGTGCGCTGCCGAGGAAATCGGGCACTTCGAAACGCACCGCCAACCTTTCCTTCATCCTGGCCTGCATGATGGCCAGGTAGGCCCGTGAGAGTTCGAGCTGCTTGCCGAGGGTGGACCCGCCAGCGGAGCGCATCTGCGGAAGGCTGGACCTGAGATAGGCGATCAGGTGCGCATGCACCTTGGCCGCTTCCGGCGGATCGGTTTCGATCAGGCGGCCGATCAGGGCCAGCGTATTGAACAGGAAGTGCGGTTCGACCTGAGCCTGCAGGGCGGCCATCTGCGACTCGACCAGGCGCTGTTCCAGCGTCGCGACCTCGGCCTTGAGGGTGGCGTCGCGCGCCACGAGTTCGGCGCGGCGCTTGCCGCCGGCCAGCACCTTCACCCCGAAGGAAACGAACACATACCAGAACGCTGGCTCGGGGGTATTGACCAGCACAAAGAAGACGATCGCCAGGAACCAGGTCAAATAGAGTTGACGCCACTCGACGACGGCAAGCCAGTCGAAAAAGGCCCACCAGAGCGCCTTGGCCTCGGCGAAAGCCTGGCGCACGAAGTCGAGTGTCCGGTTGATCTGGCTTGCCTGCACGTTCAGTCTCCGTTGTGCGTCGTGTCGTGCGTGGTCGGCGTTGCGATGGGCGTCGTCTTGTCGCCATTGATGGCCAGCACCGCATACTTGACGGCGAGGAAGATCGCGAAGAGCGTCAATGCCGTCGGAATCACGGCGATGGCGCAGGCGACCAGGAAGGCGGCCAGCAGCAGGGCTGGCCAGGGCAGGGCGGAGAAGGTGCGCAGCCCGCCACGCACGACGCGCATGCAGCTTTCCGCGGCGTCTTCGAGTTCGGCGGCAAAGGACCGGAAAGTCGTGGTTTTCATCTGTGTTCTCCCTGTAAAAGTGGATCGGATGAACACACTGTATGCCAGCGAAAGGGTCGCTTGGTGCGTCCTGCGACGAAGCGCAATTTTCATGGGCTAACCGGTAGCGTCGCCCGACGAACGGGACCGCTGGTGCGCCTCCCAGCCACGCTTGAGCAGGCCATAAAAGGCGGTGTCGGTGGTTTCGCCGGCGACGATCCAGCGCTCCGGCATATAGCCCTCCTGGCGGAAGCCCAGCTTTTCCAGCACACGGCCGGACGCGATATTGCGCGGGTCGATATCGGCTTCGATGCGGTTCATGCCCAAGCCTTCGAAAGCATGCTCCACCAGCGCCGGCAGGGCTTCGCTGACGATGCCCTGGCCCCAGAAGCTGCTGCCGAGCGCGTAGCCGATTTCGCAGCGGCGGTTGTCGCGATTCACGCCGAACAGGCTGGCTGTGCCGACCAGTTCGTCCGTACGGGTGAGCACGATGCCGAAGCGCAGGGCGCTGCCGTCGGCATAGCCCTGGGAGGCGGCAACGAGCATCTCCTCGGCCTGTGCCATGTCGGTCCAGGCACCGCGCGACCAATAGCGTACGACGGCGGGATCGGAAAAGATCGCGAACAGGGCCGGGGCGTCGCCGGCGCCCAGTGGACGCAGCGTCAGGCGTTCGGAATGCAGTAGCGGCGGCAGCGTCTCAGACATGAAAGTCTCCAGTGTGTCATCACGATGGTCTTACCCGCGATGGATGAGTTTGCGTTAGATCAAATGCCCGGGCTTTGCCGTTCTGCCTGTCGGTGCAGTGCTTTAGCATTGTCCAGTGCCCGCTGCCGACTCCACATATATGCAAATTGATATGACTAGGCTACAGCGCGCGTTTATATTACCGGAACGACGGCGGGTTTTTGCATATTTGCAACGCATCCGCCGGCCGGGTCTGGCGCAGCTTGCCCGCGGCTTGCCATCCGCTTCGCAGGCGCGCACATTGCTAGTAGATTGCCTCATCGTTTTGCCATTCGGTCACTTATTGGCTGCAAACAAGGGAGAGCCTGCATGAACGAGTCCAGACCCCAGTCGATGTCCGCCTTCTGGATGCCTTTCACGAACAACCGCGATTTCAAGAGCGATCCGCGCCTGCTGGTTTCGGCCCAGGGCATGTATTACCAGGACGTCGACGGCAACCAGGTCCTCGACGGCACCGCCGGCCTGTGGTGCGTGCCCTGCGGGCATGCCCAGCCGAAAATCGTCGGCGCCGTGCGCGAGATGATCGGCAAGCTCGACTTCGCGCCCACTTTCCAGATGGGCCATCCGGCCGCCTTCGATTTGGCCGAACGCTTGATGGACTACACCGGGCACAAATTCGGCCACGTGTTCTATACCAATTCCGGTTCCGAAGCCGTCGACACCGCCCTCAAGATCGCGCTGGCCTACCACAAGGCACGCGGCGAGGGCGGGCGGACGCGCCTGATCGGACGCGAGCGGGGCTACCATGGTGTCGGCTTCGGCGGCCTGTCGGTTGGCGGCATCGGCCCCAACCGCAAGCATTTCGGCCCGCTGCTGCCGGGTGTCGACCACCTTCCGCACACCCACAACCTGCAGAAGAATGCGTTTTCGCGCGGCGAACCCGATTTCGGCGCCGAACTGGCGGACGAACTGGAACGCCTGGTCACCCTGCACGATGCGTCCACGATTGCCGCCGTCATCATCGAGCCGGTCTCCGGCTCCACCGGCGTGCTGGTGCCGCCGAAAGGCTACCTCAAGAAACTGCGCCATATCTGCGACAAGTACGGCATCCTGCTCATTTTCGACGAAGTCATCACCGGTTTCGGGCGCCTCACCACGCCGTTTGCCGCCGACTATTTCGGCGTCGAGCCGGACATGATGACGACCGCAAAAGGCCTGACCAATGGCGTGATCCCGATGGGCGCGGTGTTTTCCAGGCGCTTCATCCACGATGCCTTCATGGAGGCGCCGGCCGGCATCGAACTGTTTCATGGCTATACCTATTCCGGTCACCCGGTGGCCTGCGCCGCGGCCCTGGCCACGCTCGAGGTCTTCCAGGACCAGGGCATCCTCGAGCACGCGAAGGGCATCCAGGCCTATTGGGAAGACGCGGTGCATGCACTGAAGGGGCTGCCGCACGTGATCGACCTGCGCACGATCGGCCTGGTCGCCGGTATCGAGCTCGAATCGATTCCGGGCAAGCCGGGCGCGCGCGCCTACCAGGCATTGAAGAAGGCCTTCGCGGACGGTATCCTGATCCGTACCACGGGCGACATCATCGCGCTGTCGCCGCCGCTCATCCTCGAGAAGCAGCACATCGACGAGTTGTTCGGCAAGCTGGCTACCGTACTCAAACACCTGGACTGAAGAGACAAGCATGAACCAACCCGACATCATCGGCCATTTCATTGGCGGGCACGTGGTCGACACCGCGGGCGATCGCTACGCCGACGTGTTCAATCCGGCGCTGGGCGAACCTTGCGCCCGCGTCACCCTGGCAAGCGTGGACGAAGTCGACGCCGCCGTCTTGCCGCCGCCGCCGCTTTTCCGGCCTGGTCGGCCACGCCGCCGCTGGCGCGCGCGCGCATCCTGTTCAAGTACCTGCAGCTGTGCCAGCAGCACACCGACGCCTTCGCCGCCCTGATCACGCGCGAGCACGGTAAAACCTTCAGCGACGCGCAAGGCGAAGTCGCGCGCGGCATCGAGGTGGTCGAATTCGCCTGCGGCATTCCGCAAATGCTCAAGGGAGAATTTACCGACCAGATCGCGCGCGGCATCGACGCCTGGTCGATGCGCCAGCCGCTGGGCGTCGTCGCCGGCATCACTCCCTTCAACTTCCCTGTCATGGTGCCGATGTGGATGTTCCCGATCGCGCTCGCCTGCGGCAATACTTTCGTGCTGAAACCCTCGGAACGCGACCCGTCGCCTTCGCTGCTGCATGCGCGCCTGCTGAAGGAAGCGGGCTTGCCGGATGGCGTCTTCAACGTGGTGCAGGGCGACAAGGTGGCGGTCGACGCACTGCTCGACAACCCCGCCGTGCAGGCCATCAGTTTCGTCGGCTCCACCCCGATCGCCGAATACATCTATGCCCGCGGCAGCGCCAAGGGCAAGCGTGTGCAGGCGCTGGGCGGCGCCAAGAACCACATGGTCGTCATGCCCGACGCGGACATGGACATGGCGGTCGACGCCCTGATCGGTGCGGCCTACGGTTCGGCGGGCGAGCGCTGCATGGCGATCTCGGTGGCGGTGGCCGTCGGCGACGCCGGCGACAAGCTGGTGGCCGCGTTGGCCGAACGTACCCGCAAGCTCAAGATCGGCGACGGCATGGGCGAGGGCATGGAGATGGGCCCCGTGGTGACGCAGGCTGCGCGCCAGCGCATCGAACGCCTGATCGGCGAAGGCGTGGAGCAGGGAGCTACGCTGGTCGTCGACGGCCGCGGCTACCGGGTCGACGGACGCGAGAACGGTTTCTTTGTCGGCGGCACGCTGTTCGACCATGTGCAGCCCTCGATGAGCATCTACAAGGAAGAGATCTTCGGGCCGGTGCTGTGCGTGGTGCGCCTGCCGGACGTGGGCAGCGCGGTGGAACTCATCAACGCCAACGAATACGGCAACGGCGTGGCCGTGTTCACGCGCGATGGCGGCGTGGCACGCGAATTCGTGCGCCAGATCCAGGTCGGCATGGTGGGCGTGAACGTGCCGCTGCCGGTGCCGATGGCCTTCAACAGCTTCGGCGGCTGGAAGCGCAGCATGTTCGGCGACCACCATGCCTATGGCCCGGAAGGCGTGCGCTTCTACACGCGCCACAAGGCCGTGATGCAGCGCTGGCCGAATACGGCGAGCAGCGGAGTGGAGTTCGCGTTCCCGCAGATGAAGTAAAGCGACAAACAGCTATAAGCTTGCGTCTCACGGTTTGATCGAAGGGCGTAGGGTGGGCACTTGTGCCCACGCAGTCATACCGATGCTCACCGGTCCGGTGGAGACTGCAGGGAGGCGAGTCGATCGGCATGCATTTCGATACGCATGCACCGCACCGCGTGGGCATGAATGCCCACCCTACGAAAGGCACCACCAGCGCCAGCACCACCAGCGTCATCGGCACCACCCGCACCACCGCAGCAGCAGTCTCGCACCAGCAATCCAACGATAACAAGGGATGCACATGATCGAGTCTCTCCAGCACCTGCCGCCGGCAGCCGATTCGCACGGCGCACTGGCGGCGCAGTTCACCGACCTGGCGCCGCCGCTTACGGCACGGCAGGCCGCCGTCGAGGCGGCGCGCTGCCACTACTGTTACGACGCGCCCTGCACCCGTGCCTGCCCGACCGGCATTGACGTCGCCAGCTTCATCCGCAATATCCACGACCAGAACATCAATGGCGCCGCAGTCGGCATCCTCAAGCAGAACATTTTTGGCGGCAGCTGCGCACGCGTCTGCCCGACCGAAATCCTCTGCGAGGACGCCTGCGTGCGCAACAATCCGGCCGAGCGCGCACCCGTGAAAATCGGCCTGCTGCAGCGCCATGCGGTCGACAATGCCCGCTTCGACGGCCACCCGTTCGAACGCGCACCTTCCACCGGCAAAACCGTCGCCGTGGTCGGCGCGGGCCCGGCCGGCCTGGCCTGCGCCCATCGCCTGGCCATGCTGGGCCATGACGTCGTCGTCTTCGAGGCCCAGTTGAAGGCAGGTGGCCTGAACGAATACGGCATTGCCAAGTACAAGCTGCCTGGCGAATTCGCCCAGCAGGAAGTCGACTTCCTGCTGTCGATCGGCGGCATCGAGATCCGCTACGGCCAGAAGCTCGGCGAGAACCTGCAACTGCGCGAGCTGCATGCGCGATTTGACGCTGTCTTCCTTGGCCTGGGCCTGGGCGCCAGCCGCCGCCCGGGCCTCGTAGGCGAGGACGCGCCAGGCCTGCTGGCGGCCACCGACTACATCGCCGCGCTGCGCCAGGCACAGGACCTGTCGCAGCTGCCGGTGCCGCGCCGCGCCGTCGTCATTGGCGCCGGCAATACCGCGATCGACATGGCGGTGCAGATCAAGCGCCTGGGTGCGGAAGAGGTGACGCTGGTGTACCGTCGCGGCCTCGACGCGATGAGCGCGACCGGCCACGAAATCGAGATCGCCAAGGCGAACTTCGTCCACATCCGCACTGGGCCGCGCCGCTCGAGGTGCTGGTCGACGAAAGCGGTCGCGTCGCCGGCATGCGCTTCGAAGGGACGCGCCTGGAGGAGGGACGCCTGGCGCGCACCGGCGCGCTGATCGACATCGCCGCCGATGCCGTCTTCAAGGCGATCGGCCGGGGGATGGCGCCGGCGCCGGGCGACGACCTCGCTGCCGGGCTAGTGGGTGAAGGCGAGCGCATCGTCGTCGATGCATCCCTCCGCACCCGGGTGCCGGGCATCTACGCCGGCGGCGATTGCGTCGCGCTGGGCCAGGACCTGACGGTACAGGCGGTCCAGCACGGCAAACTGGCCGCGCTGGCCATCCATAACGACTTCGCCGCGGAGGCAGCATGGCCGACCTGAGCATCGATTTTTGCGGCATCAAATCGCCGAACCCGTTCTGGCTCGCTTCGGCACCGCCGACCGACAAGGCCTACAACGTCATCCGGGCTTTCGAAGCCGGCTGGGGCGGCGTGGTATGGAAGACGCTGGGCGAAGATCCGCCGGCGGTGAACGTGTCCTCGCGCTACTCGGCCCACTACGGCAAGAACCGCGAAGTCATCGGCTTCAACAACATCGAGCTGATCACCGACCGCAGCCTCGAGATCAACCTGCGCGAGATCGCCGCGGTCAAGAAGGCATGGCCCGACCGCGCCATGATCGTCTCCTTGATGCTGCCCTGCGAAGAGGCGCCGTGGGCGGCGATCCTGCCGCTGGTGGAAGCGACCGGCGCCGACGGCATCGAGCTCAATTTCGGTTGCCCGCATGGCATGCCCGAGCGTGGCATGGGCGCGGCGGTAGGCCAGGTGCCCGAATACGTCGAAATGGTCACGCGCTGGTGCAAGACCCATTCCCGCCTGCCCGTCATCGTTAAACTCACGCCGAACATTACCGACGTGCGCGCACCGGCACGGGCGGCGCTGGCTGGCGGGGCGGATGCGGTCTCGCTGATCAATACCATCAATTCCATTACCCACCTCGACCTCGACCGCATGGTTGCTTTTCCGGTTGTCGGCGGCGCCAGTACCCACGGCGGCTATTGCGGCTCGGCCGTGAAACCGATCGCGCTGAACATGGTGGCCGAGATCGCGCGCGATCCTTTCACTGCCCGCCTGCCGATTTCCGGCATTGGCGGCATCGGCAACTGGCGTGACGCCGCCGAATTCATCGCGCTCGGCGCCGGTTCCGTCCAGGTGTGCACGGCGGCGATGCTGCACGGCTTCCGCATCGTCGACGAGATGAAGGATGGCCTGTCGCGCTGGATGGACGAGAAGGGCTACCCGAACATCGCCGCGTTCTCGCGCAAGGCCGTGCCGAACACGACCGACTGGAAGGCGCTGGACATGAACTACCAGGTCATCGCCCACATCGACCAGGACAAATGCATCGGCTGCGGCAAGTGCTTCGTCGCTTGCGAGGACACGTCCCACCAGGCCATCGGGCGCGCGGTGCTGGAGAACGGCGGCCGCCGCTACGAGGTGATCCGCGAGGAATGCGTGGGCTGCAACCTGTGCGAGATCACCTGTCCGGTCGAAGCCTGCATCACGATGGTGCCGCAGGAAACCGGCAAGCCCTACATGAACTGGAATCAGGATCCGCGCAATCCGCGCGCGCTGGCGACGCCGCCATCGCCGCCGGCGCCGCTGGCCGAAGGTGCGCAGCGCGAAGTCCCCGCTTGACCCGGGCGCACAGGCGGACGATGCGCGGCCGGCCCCGGCCGTTCGCGCCGCCCCCATCGATTGCGCTACACTGGGTTGCACCGCAACCCGACTGGAGAGGCCCACCGTGACGGAACAAGTGACCGAACACCGCGCTGTCAGCAACGAACTCTGGAACCCCGACCTTGCGCCGACAAGCGTCGCCCAGCGCACCTGGCGCTGGTACCACTTCGGGGCGCTCTGGGTCGGGATGGTGATCAGCATTCCCGCCTACATGCTGGCGGCAAGCCTGATCGACAGCGGCATGTCGGCCTGGCAGGCGGTGTTCACGGTGTTCCTGGCGAACGTGATCGTGCTGCTGCCGATGCTCCTGATCGGCCACGCCGGCACCAAGTACGGCATTCCCTATGCCGTACTGGCACGCGCCTCCTTCGGCACGCGCGGCGCCCGCCTGCCTGCCCTGATGCGCGCCGTCGTCGCCTGCGGCTGGTACGGCATCCAGACCTGGTTCGGCGGCAGCATGATCTACACGCTGCTGGGCGTGCTGCTGGGCGCCCCGCTCGAGGGCGACAAACTGCCGGGCCTGGGCATCAACGCCGGCCAGCTGGCCTGCTTCCTCGCCTTCTGGGCGATCCAGATGTATTTCATCGTGCACGGCATGGAGTCGATCCGCAAGCTGGAGACCTATACCGCGCCCTTGAAAATCGCGATCTGCTTCCTGCTGCTCTGGTGGGTCTACGACAAGGTCGGCGGCTTCGGTCCGCTGCTCGACCAGCCTTCCCAGTTTGCCGCGGGCGGACCGAAAGCGGGCCTGTTCTGGTCCGTGTTCTGGCCTTCGCTCACCGCCATGATCGGCTACTGGGCCACGCTGGCGCTGAACATTCCCGACTTCACCCGTTTCGCCAAGACCCAGCGCGACCAGGTCGTCGGCCAGACGCTCGGCCTGCCGCTGCCGATGGCGCTGCTCGCGGCGCTGGCCGTCACCGTCACCTCGGCCACGGTCGTCCTGTACGGCAAGGCGCTGTGGGACCCGGTCGACGTCGCCAGCCGCATGACGGGCGTGGCGGTGCTGGTGGCGCTTCTCATCCTCCTGATCGACACGGCCAGCGTGAACCTGGCCGCCAACCTGGTGGGCCCCGCCTACGATTTCTCGGCCCTGTCTCCGCGGCGCATTTCCTACCGTGTCGGCGGCTACATCACCGCCGGCATTGCCCTGGCGATGATGCCGTGGAAGATACTCGAGAGCACAGAGAACTACATCTTCATCTGGCTGACCGGCTATTCGGCGCTGCTCGGGCCCATCGCCGGCATCATGATCATCGACTACTACATCATCCGCAAGACGAACCTCGATGTCGGGCAGCTCTACCGCGACGACGGCGTCTACACCTATCGCGGCGGCTGGAACATCGCCGCCCTGGTGGCATTTGCCGCCGGCGTGCTGCCGAACATCCCCGGTTTCCTGCATGCCGCGCTGCCGGCCTCGTTCCCGGATGTCGGGCCGGCCTTCAAGGCCATCTATACCTATGCCTGGTTCGTCGGCGTCGTGATTGCCGCCCTGGTCTATGGGTTGATGATGAAGGGCCGCACAGTGCCGGCGCTGGGCACGGTGAACGGTTCGGCCAACAAGTATCCAACATATAAAAGCTGAAAGGGATTCCATGACGACGATCATCCGTGGCGGCACCATCGTGAACGCCGACCGCGCCTTCCGCGGCGACGTGCTCTGTTCAAACGACAGGATCGTCGCCGTCGGCGAGAACCTGGACGCGCCGGCCGACGCCACCGTCGTCGACGCCGGCGGGCAGTACGTGATGCCGGGCGGGATCGACACCCATACCCACATGCAGCTGCCCTTCATGGGCACGGTCACCGCGGACGACTTCTTCACCGGCACCGCGGCGGGCCTGGCAGGCGGCACCACGACCATCATGGATTTCGTCATCCCCGACCCGAAGCAGTCGCTGCTGGAGGCTTACCACACCTGGCGAGGCTGGGCGCGCAAGGCGGCCGGCGATTACACCTTCCACGTCGCCGTCACCTGGTGGGACGAGTCGGTGCACGCCGAGATGGGCACGCTCGTGCGCGAGCACGGCGTCAACAGCTTCAAGCACTTCATGGCCTATAAAAACGCCATCATGGCCGACGATGAAACCCTGGTGAAGAGTTTCCGGCGCGCGCTTGAACTTGGTGCGATCCCGACCGTCCACGCCGAGAACGGCGAGCTGGTCTACCAGTTGCAGCGCGAGCTGCTGGCCAGGGGCATCACCGGCGCACGCGCGCATCCGCTGTCGCGCCCCCCGGAAGTGGAGGCGGAAGCGGCCAACCGCGCCATTGCAATTGCGAACGTGCTCGGCACGCCCGTCTACATCGTCCACGTGTCCTGCGCCGAATCGCTCGAGGCTATCACCCGCGCGCGTGCGAAGGGGCAACGCGTCTACGGCGAGGCACTCGCCGGCCACCTCGTCATCGACGACAGCGTGTATGCCAGCGAAGACGAGGATTTCGCCCGTGGCCACGTGATGAGTCCGCCGTTTCGCAGCGCTCACCACCAGGCCTCCTTGTGGCAGGGTCTGCGCGGCGGCAACCTGCACACGACCGCTACCGACCACTGCACCTTCTGCGCCGAGCAGAAGGCGGCCGGCAAGGACGATTTCACCCGCATCCCGAATGGCTGCGGCGGCGTCGAAGAACGCATGGCCATCGTGTGGGACGCAGGCGTCAACAGCGGCACCCTGACGCCGTCCGAATTCGTGCGCGTGACGTCCACCAACGCTGCCCAGATCTTCAACATGTACCCGAGGAAGGGCGTGATCGACGTCGGCGCGGACGCCGACATCGTGGTCTGGGACCCGAACGGCTCGCGTACCATTTCCAGCAAGACCCAGTTCGCGAAAGGCGGCTTCAACGTGTTCGAGGGACGCACGGTACGCGGCATTCCCACCCACACGATCGCCGCCGGCAAGCTCGTGTTCGAGCGCGGCGACCTGCGCGCCGAGGAGGGCGCCGGCCGCCACATCGACCGTCCCGCTTTCGGCACGACGCAGGCATGAACCCCGTCGGCGCTGCTGGCACGGACCTGGGGTGAGCGGCTACACCAACACAGGCCGCGATGACGCTGCCTCACTGCCGCCCACGCGTTCAACCCGCGCATGCACCCCCGACCGCAACCGATAGCCGCAATCACGCATCGCCCCGCCACCACCACGAACGGAACATCACCATGTCCAGCACCCTGCGCATCAACGGCCAACGCCTGTGGCAATCCCTGATGGAACTGGCGCAGATCGGCGCCACCGAGAAGGGCGGCGTCAAGCGCCTCGCCCTCACCGACCTCGACCGCCAGGGCCGCGACCTGGTCGTGCGCTGGGCCCGCGAAGCCGGCATGTCGGTCACGGTCGACAGGATCGGCAATGTCTTCATGCGCCGCCCCGGCCGCAACAACGCTTTGGCCCCGATCGTCACCGGCAGCCACGTCGACACCCAGCCGACCGGCGGCAAGTTCGACGGCAACTATGGCGTGCTCGCCGGCCTGGAAGTGGTGCGTACCCTCAACGACCATGGCATCGGGACCGAGGCGCCGATCGAGGTCGCGTTCTGGACCAACGAGGAAGGTTCGCGCTTCGTCCCGGTGATGATGGGTTCCGGCGTGTTCTGCGGCGCCTTCAGCCTGGAGACGGCCTATGCCGCCAGGGATGTCGAGGGCAAGAGCGTGCGCGAGGAACTGGAGCGCATCGGCTACCTGGGCGACGAGGAACCCGGCCAGCATCCGATCGGCGCCTATTTCGAAGCCCACATCGAGCAGGGCCCGGTACTGGAAGATGCCGACAAGGTGATCGGCGTCGTGCCGGCCGTGATGGGCCTGTCCTGGTACGACTGCGTGGTGACCGGCATGGAAGCGCATGCCGGCCCGACCCCGATGGGCCTGCGCCGCGACGCCTTGCAGGTCGCCGCCACCATCATGCAGGAGGTGGTGGCGATCGCCAACCGCTACCCGCCCTACGGCCGCGGGACGGTCGGCATGGTGCAGGTATTCCCGAACAGCCGCAACGTCATTCCCGGCCAGGTCAAGTTCAGCATCGACCTGCGCAACGTGAACGACGAGCTGCTGAACACGATGCACGAGGAGATGCTCGCCTTCATCGCGCAAACGCGGGCGCAGTCGAAGCTGGGCATCGACATCGAGCGGGTTTCCTACTACCCGCCATGCCCCTTCCATCCGGACTGCGTGAACGCCGTGCGCGCCGCCACCGACAAGCTGGGCTACTCGACGATGGACGTTGTCTCCGGCGCCGGCCACGACGCCATCTACACGGCGCGCGTGGCACCATCGGGTATGATCTTCGTGCCCTGCAAGGATGGGATCAGCCATAACGAGATCGAGGATGCGCGTCCGGATCACCTGGAAGCGGGCTGCAACGTGCTGCTGCATGCGATGCTGGAACGGGCGCGGGCGGCAGGCTGAGGCTGCGGACGGGCGCGTGACGGATTGCGCAACGCGCTCACGGAAGCGGTCGGCCCGGCGCTTTGGCGAAGGGAGCGGTGGCCTGCGGAGGCGCGGCCGGCGCAGGTGGCCTCGCCCGCAATGCGGCGGGTAAACAGGGCGCAAGCCTCGTGCACCCGTGCAATCTCCACCGGTAAACGCGGCTAGAATGCCGCATGCCGAGCAAATCTCCCATTTATCCCGGTCCGACGACGGCGCGCGGCGCCGTGCTGGCCGTGCTGCTGTCGAACGAAGACCAGACCGGCGCCGAACCGCTGCGCGGGCGCGTCACCCTGGCCGCCATCGTCCGCGCGCTCAAGCGCAAATACAACTGGCCGATCGAAACGAGCAGCTTCCCGTCGAACGCCGTGGACGGCCGCGCCACCGGGCGACGGTCTACAGCCTGCCGCCGGATGTTATCAAGCGCGCCCTCGAGCGGGGCGGACGCGACTGGCTGAAAAGCCGCGCCGTATCGCGCCGCCAGCCGCCCCCGGACGTCGAGTGACCCGGAGGCTCGCGCTGTCCCGCCGTCGAGGCATCCGCGCCACCGCCGTTTCAAGCTGCCGCTGAAGCGGGGCCCGTTCGCGCACCTGTGCGGGGCCGCGCTTGCCTGACGGCGGCAGGGCGCCTACCTTGTAAGCATTCCAGGCGAGGACACGAGCGGATTGCCGCGCCCGCCATCGCCTGCCGAGCCGAGCAGCGCGCGCGGGGGGGCCCATGCGTGACCTTGCCACCATCCGTCGCCCTGTGATGACGCTGGCATGCACGGCGGCCGCAATGCTGGCCTGCGCCGCCAATTCCCTGTTGTGCCGGCTTGCGCTGCAGGACGGCAGCATCGACCCGGCCAGCTTCGGCGCGCTGCGGGTCGTGGCCGGAGCGCTGGCGCTGGGCGCCTTCGTCCGCCTGCGCCGTGAAAAAGCGGCAGCCAGGCCCGACTGGTGGTCGGCGTCGATGCTGTTCGCCTGGGTCGCCTGCTTCTCCTTCGCGTATGTCAGCCTGCCGGCAGGGATGGGTGCGCTGGTGCTGTTCGGCGCCGTCCAGCTGACGATGTTCGGTGCCGCCTTGCGCAAGGGCGAGCGCTTCTCACTGCCCGGCTGGCTGGGGCTGGCCTGGCCGCCGCCGGCCTGGTCTATCTTGTGCTGCCGGGCGTCGCCGCGCCGCCATGGCCGGGCACCCTGCTGATGGCGCTGGCGGGCTTGTCCGGGGCGTGTACTCGCTGCGCGGACGGTGCGCGGGGGGAGACACTGCCGATCCGCTCGGCGCCACCGCGCGCAATTTCATGTACGCCACGCCGCTGGCCCCGGCACTGTGGTTGCCTTTTACGGGCGTCGCACATGCCGACGCGTCCGGGGTCACCCTGGCCATCGTTTCCGCGCGCTGAGCTCCGGTGTCGGCTACGCGTTCTGGTACGCGGCGCTGCGCGACTTGTCGGCGATGCGGGCAGCGACCGTGCAGCTGTCGGTGCCGCCGCTGGCCGCGCTGGGTGCCGTGACCTGGCTGGGCGAGTCCCTGACGCCGCGGCTGGTGCTGGCCTCCAGCGCGATCCTGGGCGGCATCGCCCTCGCGTTGACCCGGCGCGGCCGCTAGCAGGCCGCCGGGTTCAGGACAGCTGTTTTTCCATGTAGACCGACGGGATGCCGATACCCGAACGATGCGGGTACAGCTCTTCGCGCACGGCGATGAAACCTGCGCACCGGTAGAAGGGCACGGCGTTGAGCGAAGCCGAGAGGAACAGACGCGTCAGGCCCGTGGTGCGCGCGGCCGCCTCGACCGACGCAAGCAGGCTCAGACCGACGCCGCGACCCTGCGCGTCCGGGTCGACGAACACGGCATCGACTTCGCCCTCGCGCGTATCGAGCACGGCATAGCCGAGGAGGGCGCCGTCCTCGACGGCGGCCATGGCTTGTCCCAGTGCGATGCGATCGGCCAGGCTCGCCGGCGCAGGCGCGGCCAGCCAGACACCCAGTACCTCGGGCGTGTAATGCCCGGCGCACCCATGCGCGACGGCGCGCGTACGCAGGTCCCACAGCGCCGCGATCTCGCCGGGCATGGCCTTGCGCAAGCTGATCATGGCAGTTTGCCCACGTGTTCAGCCCAGGCTGCGCAGGAAGTCGAGCAGCACCTGCGCCGCCAGCTCGGCATCGTCGGCCGTCATCGTCTCCAGCGGATTGTGGCTGATGCCGCCATTGCCGCAGCGGGTGAAGAGCATCGCCACCTCGGTGAGCTGCGCCATCTGCATCGCGTCATGGCCGGCGCCGGAGAGCAGGTCGAAGCGCGGGACGCCCGCACGTTCCACCGCCGCGCCGAGCAAATCCATCAAGCGCGGCGAGCAAGGCGCCGCTTCCGCCTCGACGATTTTATGCAGCTTTTTCCTCGATGCCGCGCCGGGCACAATGGCGCTGATGCCTGCCAGGATGTCGTCGACGGCCGCCAGGCGTACGGCGTCATCGGCCGCCCGGATGTCGAGCGAGAGCTTGCAGGCGCCTGGAATCACGTTGACCGAACCCGCCGGCACCTCGAGCTGGCCGACGGTGCCGACCAGCGATGCGACCCCGCTGCAGCGCTGTTCGACGAGCAGGACGATTTCAGCCGCTGCCGCGGCGGCATCGCGGCGCATGCCCATCGGCGTGGTACCGGCATGGCTGGCCACGCCCGTCAGCTCCACCAGGTAACGCGAGCTGCCGGCAATCGCTGTCACCACTCCCAGCGGCAGGCCGCGTTCGAGCAGCACCGGGCCCTGCTCGATGTGCACCTCGACGAAGCCCAGCAGGTCTTCACGCCGGCGCGCGATCGCGCCGATGGCAGCCGGATCGTGCCCGGCCGCGACCAGTGCTGCGCGCATGGTCACCCCATCCGCATCAATCGCGTCGAGCAAGGCCGGATTGAAGCCGCCGGTGACGGCGCTGCTGCCGAGGAAAGTGCTGCGAAAGCGCACGCCTTCCTCTTCCGCGAAGCCGATGACTTCCGGTGGAAGGGCAGGCGTTCGCCGCGCGCGTGCAGGTGGCGCACCAGCGCAATCGGCAGCAGCACGCCCAGGCGGCCGTCGTACTTGCCGCCGTTGCGCACGGTGTCGTAGTGCGAACCGGAGACCAGGGTTTTCGCACCCGCATCCTCCGCCGCATAGCGCCCGACCACGTTGCCAACGGCGTCGATGTGCGCTTCCATGCCGGCCTCATTCATCCGGGCGGCGATCTGTTCGGCCGTGCGCCGGTGCGCGGGCGTCAGGTAGGCGCAGGTCAGGCCGTCCTCGGCGTCGCTCCATGCGCCGATGGTCTCGCACCAGTCCATCACAAGCGCGCCGATTTCAGGCGTGACGTCCAGCAGCGCGTTCAGGCGAATCTCGGCGATGCGGTGCACCTGGCGCAGGGCCTCGGCCAGCTCGGCGTCACGGCCGTTCTTCTTCAGGCGGCGGGTAAAGGTGGCGATGATCGCCGTGCGCGTCAGCCCGCGCCCGGTCGGTCCCTTGACGGCCAGGATGAAGGGAAAGCCGAACTTCTCGTTGTATTGGGCGTTGAGCGCCTGCAACTGCGCGTATTCCTCGGCGCTGCACTGGTTCAGGCCGGAGGCTGCCTGCTCGCCCGTCGATTCCGGCGTCAGCTCGCCCCGGACCGCCGCCTTGCCGGACCAGCTCGGGATGGGCGCGCAGCAGGGCCAGGCGCTCGTCCTCGCCCGCTTCCGTCACCACCGCCTGCAGCGCCAGCTTGAGCGCGGCCAGGGTGGCGAAGGGACGGCGCGTTGCCGCCCGTTCGGCGATCCAGGGCGAATGCTCGTAGATGCCGTTCAGCGCGGCGGCAAAGGCGGAGGCATCAAGGGTGTTCAGGCTGGAAAGCGTGGTCATGGCGGCGGTTCCGTGGTGGAGCAGTCGATGATAAATCCTGCAACCCGCGTCCTCATATGGCCAGCATGATGGAGCGGATTGCGCAGCGATATAGTAAGCGGTTACTTCGGTTGCAATGCCCGTGCGGCCTGGCTCACCTGGTCGCGCAGCCATTTGTGCTCGGGCGACTGGTGCACGCGCTGGTGCCACAATTGGTAGAAGCGCATGGGCGGGAATTTCAGCGGCATGTCGAAGGTTTTCAGCGGCAGCGCCTTCTCATAAAAGCGCATGAACTGGCGGCCGGTGGTGAGTACCAGGTCGGTCTGGGTCAGCATGTAGGGGATCAGGCCGAAGTAGGGCGACTCCACCGCGATCTTGCGCTGCATTCCCTGGCGCGCGAGGAAGGAGTCGATCACGCCGTGGTAGCCTGGCAGGGTCTGCGAAGGCGCCACGTGCGGCAGGGCCAGGTAATCCTCGATCGTCATCGCGTCAAAGGCGGTGCGCTTCGCATACGGGCTGTCGGCACGCATGGTGCAGACGATGGGGTCTTCGAACAGCTTCGAGATGTGCAGGTGCGCCGGCGGCTCGTCCCAGTTGGCGATCACCAGGTCCATCTCGCCGTCCGACAGCATGCGCAGGTAGTCCGAGCCCGGACCCATGCCGTGGATGGCGACGCGGCTGTTGGGCGAACCGCGGCGCACCGCGGCCACGACATTCGGCAGGAACTGGGTGTCGAGGTAGTCGGGCGCGGCAATGTGGAAGGTGCGCGCCGCTTCCTCGGGCACGAAAGGCGACTTCTTGACGAACAGGTTTTCGGTTTCGTCGAGGATGCGCTTGGCGGGTTTGAGCAGGCTTTCGCCATGCTGGGTCGGGACCATGCCGCGGGCGCCGCGCACCAGCAGCGGGTCGCCAGTCAGTTCGCGCAATTTGCGCAGCGAGGCGGAAATCGAGGGCTGCGGCTGGTTCAATTTCAGCGCCACGCGCGAGACGTTCTTCTCCACCAGCAGCAGGTAGAGGATGCGAATCAGGTGGATATCGAGGTGCTGGGGCAGGGCGGCCATGTGGGCGATGTTTGGCGTATATCCGTTCGATTATGTCGAATATACGCCATGTTTCATGTTGTACAAAATGAAATCGGTTTATCGTCAGTGAAATACTCGCGACAAGGACGTGTGCATGGACGTGTTCGGAACCCTGGGCCCCTATGGCCTCGAATGGCTCAACCTGCTCGTACGCTGGCTGCACATCATCACGGGCATCGCCTGGATCGGTGCCTCCTTCTATTTCGTCTGGCTCGATAACACCATCAAGCCGCCGGCCCCGGGCTCGGAGCTGGCGAAAAAAGGCGTCGCCGGCGAACTCTGGGCGGTGCACGGCGGCGGCTTCTACAACCCGCAGAAATACCTGGTCGCCCCGGCCGAACTGCCCAAGGAACTGCACTGGTTCAAATGGGAAGCCTATTCCACCTGGCTGTCGGGCTTTGCGCTCCTCTTTATCGTGTATTACCTGAACGCGCAGGCGATGATGGTCGACCGCAGCGTGGCGGACCTGTCGAGCTGGCAGGCGGTCGGCATTGGCCTCGGTTCCCTGGTCGTCGGCTGGCTGGTGTACGACCTGCTGTGCAAGTCGCCGCTGGGCAAGCGCGACCTGCTGTTCGGTGTCGTCATCTTCGCCTTCCTCGTGGGCGCCAGCTATGTGCTGACCCACCTGCTGAGCGGGCGCGCGGCTTACCTGCACATCGGCGCGATGATCGGCACCATCATGGTCGCGAACGTCGCCCACGTGATCATTCCCGGCCAGCGCAAGATGGTGAACGCGATGATGGCGGGGGACAAGCCCGATCCTTCCTACGGCATCAAGGCCAAGCAGCGCTCGGTCCACAACAACTACTTCACGCTGCCCGTGCTGTTCCTCATGATCAGCAACCACTATGCGATGACCTACCGCCATGAACACGCCTGGGCAGTGCTGGCCGTGATCATGGCGGCGGGCGTCTTGATCCGCCACTTCTTCAACCTGCGCCACAAGGGCCGCATCGAGTGGAAGTACCCGGCGGCCGGGGTCGCCCTGCTGGCGCTACTGGCGGTGCTGATCGCACCGAAGGCACCGGTGGCGCCGGCAGTCGCTGCGGGGCAGCCGGCGGCGGACCACGCCGCCAGTTTCGCCCGGTGAACACCATCGTCGGCCAGCGCTGTGTCGCCTGCCATGCGGCGCATCCGACCCAGCCCGGCTTTGCCACGGCGCCGGCCGGCGTGATGCTCGATTCTCCCGAACTCGTCGCCCAGCATGCGCAGCGCATCTACCAGCAGACCGTGCAGCTGAAAGCCATGCCGCTGGCGAACCTCACCCACATGACCGACGCCGAACGGGCGCAGGTCGGCGCCTGGTTCGAAGCCGGGGCAAAAACTGGAAGGAACTGATGGATACCAACGCAAGACAGCAGCTGCTCGACTGGATCGACGCCCATTTCGACGAGGAAGTCGCCTTCCTGCAGTCGGTTGTGCGCATTCCTACCGATACCCCGCCCGGCAATAATGCGCCGCACGCGGAAGCGGTGGCGGACATGGTGCGCAACTACGGCTGGGAAGCCGAGCGCCACGCGGTGCCGCAGCAGGCCGTGCGCGACTACGGCATGGAGAGCATCACCAACCTGATCGTGCGCCGGCCCTACGGTGGCGGTGGCCCGACCATTGCGCTCAACGCCCACGGTGACGTGGTACCGCCGGGCGAAGGCTGGAGCCGTCCGCCCTACGGCGCGCAAGTCGAGGACGGCTTCCTCTACGGGCGCGCCGCGGCCGTGTCGAAGAGCGATTTCGCGACCTATATCTTTGCGGTGCGTGCATTGGAGGCGCTCGGCCGCCCGCTCAAGGGCGGCGTCGAGCTGCACTTCACCTATGACGAGGAATTCGGCGGCCTGCTGGGGCCGGGCTGGCTGCTCGAGCAGGAGCTCACGCGTCCCGACCTGGTGATTGCCGCCGGCTTCAGCCACGGCATCGTCACCGCGCACAACGCCTGCCTGCAGCTGGAGGTGACGGTGCACGGGAAAGCCGGCCATGGCGCCATGCCCGAGACCGCGGTCGACGCGCTGCAGGCGGCCACGCGCATCCTGAACGCGATCTACGGCCAGCTGCCGGAACTCAAGAAGATCAAGTCGACCGTGCCGGGCATCGACTCGCCCACCATGCTGGTCGGGCGCATCGATGGCGGCACCAACACCAACGTCGTGCCGGGCAAAGTGACCCTGAAGATGGACCGGCGCATGATTCCGGAAGAGGATCCGGTACAGGTGGAAGCGGGCGTGCGCGCGCTGATCGAGGAAGCAGTGGCGGGCATGCCCGGCATCCGCATCGAGATCCGGCGCCTGCTGCTGTCGCATGCGCTGCGTCCCCTGCCCGGGTCCGGGCAGCTGGCCGCGGCCCTGCAGCGCAATGCAAAGGCGGTGCTGGGCGAAGACATTCCGCCCACGGCACGCCGCTGTACGCGGACGCGCGGCTGTATGGCGAGCGCGGCATCCCCGCCGTGATGTACGGCGCCGGCCCGCGTACGGTGCCGGAATCGAACGCAAAGAAGGCGGACGAAAGGCTGGCGCTGGAAGACTTGCGCAGCGCGACCAAGGTGGTGGCGTTGACGCTCCTGGATTTGCTGTCGTAGGGTAGGCGGCTCGGTCGCGAGGGTGGTGCACACGCAGCTTAGCGCCGCGGTTGCCACCGCTAGTCGTGCACCGTAGGGTGGACTCCTGAGTCCACGCGTTAGGTGCGTATGCAGTGGCAAAACGTCTTGATAATCGGCGCATGGGCGCGCCGCTCGCTTACGGGGTCTGCATACGCAGTACCGCGTGGACTCAGGAGTCCACCCTACGTTATGCCGCTGCCAGCGACAAAGGTCGTTCCGTAGGGTGGACGGCTTAACTGGTCCGCGCCGTGGTTCGCACACGCGTGCGTTGAACGCGTGGGGTAGTGCACCGTAGGGTGGACTCCTGAGTCCACGCGTTGGGTGCGTATGCTGTGGCAAAACGTTTCAATAATCGGCGCACGTGCGCGCCGCTCGCTCTCCGGGTCGGCATACACAGTACCGCGTGGACTCAGGAGTCCACCCTACGTTAGGCCGCTGCCAGCGACAAAAGGTCGTTCCGTAGGGTGGACGGCTCCACCTGAGTGCCTGTATTCATGCAACCGGTGCGCCGTCCACGCGTTCAACCAGCAGGTGCCCGTTCGCGCGCTTACGGCTGCCCACTCCCTCCCACCTTCGCCAGCGCCTCGGCCTGGCGCACCAGCCTGACGAATTCGGCGCGGTAGCCTTCGCTGTCCACTCCGCGCGCGCCATTGGCCAGGTCGGCAATCTCGGCATGGCTGTAGCCCATTACCTGCGGCTCTCCGCGCAGGCGCTGGCCGAAGGCGGCAACGGCGACCGCGAAGCGCGCGTCAAGGGGCGCGGCCTGCAGCGTCTTGTGGAACCGAGGCGGCCCGCACCGGCTGCTCGACCAGGCGGCTGCTGGACTCGCCCGGCAGCTTGTAGCGCAGGCGCACGAAACACAGCTCGTCGCCCGTGGCCGCGTTGGCCGCCTTTTTCCCTCTGTCCGCGCCGTAGCGCAGCGGGTCGACCAGCTTGCCTGCGGCGGCCGCCGGCGTGATCTCGTAGATCGCGGTGACGCTGTGGCCCGCGCCCATGTCGCCGGCGTCGACCTTGTCGTCCTTGAAGTCCTGGCGTGCCAGCATGCGCGTTTCGTAGCCGACCAGGCGGTAGGCCGCGACCCGGGCCGGATTGAATTCGACCTGCACCTTGACGTCGTTCGCGATCGGGAACATGGTCGAGCCGAGTTCCTCGCTCAGGGTCTTGCGCGCTTCCAGCAGCGAATCGATATAGGCCGCGTTGCCATTGCCCGACTGCGCCAGGCGCTGCATCAGCGCGTCGTTCAGGTTGCCTTCGCCGACGCCCAGGATCGACAGGTAAACGCCGCTCTTGCGCTTCTCGGCGATGAATTTCTCGAGCTCGCGCGGGTCGCTCACGCCGACGTTGAAGTCGCCGTCGGTGGCGAGGACGACGCGGTTGACGGCTTTCGCATCGAAGTGGCGCTCGGCCATGGCATAGGCGCGCTGCAGGCCTGCGCCGCCGGCGGTTCCCCCGCCCGCGCCGAGGGCATCGATGGCGTCGAGGATCTTCTGCCTGTCCTTGCCGCTTGTCGGTTCCAGCGCGACGTTCGTGCCGTTGGCGTAGGTGACGATGGCGATCCGGTCCACGGGGACGCAGCTGCTGCGCGAACAGGTGGAAGCCCTGCTTCAGGAGCGGCAGGCGGTCCTGCGGTCCCATCGAGCCGGAGACGTCGACCAGCAGCACCACGTTCATCGGCGCGCGCTCGGCCGCCTTGACGTCGTAGCCGCGCACGGCGATGTGGACCAGCTGCTTGTCCGCGCTCCGGGGCTGGGCATGACGTTCGTCGTCAGCGCGAAAGGCTGGGCGCGGTTCGTGGGCCGGACGTAATCATAGGGGAAGTAGTTCACCATTTCCTCGACGCGCACCGCCGCGGCCGGCGGCAGCTGCCCCTCGGTCAGCTGGCGCCGCACGTAGGCATACGAGGCGGTATCGACATCGGTACTGAAGGTGGAGACGGGCTGCTCCTCGACCAGGACCACGCCGTTCGCTGTCTTGTCCGGGAACTTGTCCATGCCCGGCTGAATGGGTGGGGCCACGCGGGAATACGCCATCGGTGGCGGCGCCGGGGCGGGCAGGTAGGACGACGCGATCGACGAACCGGTGACGGTAACGCGCTGCTGCGGCTGGTGCTGCTGTTTCAATGCAGCAGCCTCCGCGGCAGGGGAGGCCGCGGGAGGCTGCGCCACCGCGGCCGGCTGCGGTGCCGTCCCCGCGGTCACCTCGTTGGCACGCATGTGCTGGTTCGGCTCGGGGGCGCTGCACGCTGCCAGCAGGAGGGAAACGGCTGCCATGACGGGCAGCACGGCGGAGGGATGTCGCATGTTCAGGACCTTGTCGAGTTATTGTTACTACAAGGTGCTACAGGGACAGCTTCGTTGCAATCGCGGTTACATGTTGTAATCGTTTGGCCACGCGACAGCGCTCTCCTGGCCGCAACCCGGACCTCAGCGCGGCACGATCGCGAACTGCGGCCCCTTGCTGTAGTCGGGTTTGATGCTGCGCCCCATGAACAAGGCCCAGGCTTTGCGTCCCGCTTCGCCGCCCACGCCCGCCGCGTAGGCCAGCGCCGGCTGCAGGTTGGAGGGAAAGCCCATTGCCGTGGCCGCGTAGCCGCCCATGTCGCCCGGCTTGTGGTCGAGCGCGGCCGCGAGCTGGGGGCTGTCGCAGGGCAGGGCGGCAGCCTCCGGACCGACGGTGACCGCATAGGCTTCGCCGATGTTGTCGAAATAGGGCGCCGTCGGCGTCGCGCGCACCGTCCGGTGTAGTTGGCCGCGGCCAGCCAGCAGGCGCCTTCGCCCACCATGCGCTCGAGCGGGAAGCGCGCCTTGTACTTCAGGAGCGGCTCGGCATCCTTGAAGCCCAGTTCGGCCAGGTGGCCGACGGCGGCCGTGAAGAAGTCGTCCTGCCAGGGCGCGACGGCGGTCTTCTTCTTGTAGATCACGGCCGGGCCGTTGACGATCACGCCGAGCTTGTTCGCCTGCGGGTTGGCGCTGTACTCGCTGTTGTACCAGTCGAGGTTACTGTCGAGGATGGCGAGCAGGTCGCGCTTGAGCGGGTGGCCGTCGGGCGTGATGTAAGCCGCTTCGCCCAGCGTGCGCAGGCTCCAGGCCTGGCCGCGCACCTGGTGCGGGGCCAGCAGGCCGCGGTTGTTCTTGCGGTAGCCGGGGTTGGAGGCGAACACGTTGTACATCGCCCAGAACTGCAGTTCCTCCAGATAGTAATGGTCGCCCGTGACCAGGTAAGGCAGGTAGGCAAAACCCGGCTGGTGCGCGCTGTCGGCCTTGTAAGGCGACTTGCAGGCTTCCCTCGGGCAGGGCGGGAAGGCTTCGAGCTTGCCGGTCTTCGGGTTATGGGTGTCGCGCTTCCCGCCGAGCAGGGTCATGTACGGGTAGTCGGCGAGGCTGACCGGCAGGCCGCTACGCTTGTCGCGGTAATGGGTGGACCAGCTTCCGGCCAGGTCGGCGGTGGCGAGCGTGATCTCCTTGGCGCGCGCGTCCATGCCGAGCAGGTAGATGGCGGCCCAGCCGGGCAGGATGCCGAGGTCGTGGCGTCCGCCCGTGTTGGGCATCGCCGGCGAGGCCTGGCCGACGCCCATCGGCTCGGTCTTCGGTCCGTTCCACTTGGCGTCCATGGCACTGCTCGACACCTGCACCGACTGGTCGTAGTTCGGCAGGGCGCGCGACGCGATCAGGTAGGCCGTGTCGTGGCGCAGGTGCACGTTCGGTGCCTGTCCGCTCCAGGCCAGCATGCGCCAGCGCGCATGGTGGAAATGGGTCAGGTTCTGTTTCGCGTAGACCGGCTTGCCGTCGACGGACAGCGTGACGTCGTAGGTGATGTTGCCTGGGTCGGGTTCGTAGGCCCAGTCGTTCTCGACGGCGACGTCGACCCGCGCCTTGTCGGTACCGCGGTACCAGCGTACGGCAAAGCGGGCTGCCAGGTGCGGATGCTCGGCACCCCTGGCGCTGCGTAGCGGCGCGGCCACCTGCAGCTCGGTGACGACGGGTCCGTTCAGCCAGGCCGGGCTTTTTGCGCCTTCAGCAGCGCGCCGAGCGAAGCGCCATAGTGTTCGCCGTCGACGACGATGTCGAGGGTGGCGTCAATGTCGCGCGGCTTCGCGGCTGCGCCATCGTCGGCCTTCTTCGCCGTCTTCACGAACGCAATGCCCGGGTCCTTGCCGGCCGGGAGGCGCGGCAGCAGCGTGGAGATGACGGCGTGGCGCACCGAACCATCGGCATGGCTGGCCTTGACGTCGACCTGCAGCGGCAGCGTGGCGCCGTCGGCCAGCCTGGCGACCAGGCCCGCGCCACGCGGCAGGTCGCCGGGCGCGAACACCTGGCCGAAGGTGAGGGGCACGTCCTTCTGTTCGCCGCGGCCTTCGTTTTCGACCACGACACCGGTGATGCCGCCGGCAGGAATGGCGAAAGCGCTTGCGCGGCGCTGGCTTGCCCTTCTCATCGTCGTCGTCATCGCGCGCACCGCCTTTGCGTTTCCCTGCAGGTTCCGATGGCGGGCCCGCCCGTCCCGCACCCGGTTCCTGCACCGGTGCCGGCGCCGCATCGCCATGGCGCTCGCTCAGCACGCGGCCGGCATCGAGCTTGCCGGTAACGGGCAGGCCTACATAGCCTGGATCGGCGCTGCTCCGCTTGTCCTGGGCGTGAACAAAGGCGGTGCCAAGGCACAGCAGGGCGCAAGCGAAGGGTAAGCGAAGGCCGAGGCGCAGGCGGGAAGGAGCGGAGACAGGATGCATGCGTGGTTCAGTGTTGGATACGGATGGGTGCACATTAAAACAAAAAGCGCCCCGCAGGGCGCCCGGTACATCACTGCTTGAGCGTGCGCTCGAACAGCTTGAAGATGCGGCGGTACTGGTCGAACCAGCTTTCCGGCTGCGTGTAGGCATGCCGTTCGAGCGGGTAGCTGGCCAGTTCCCAGTTATCCTTTTTCAGCTCGATCAGGCGCTGCGCCATGCGCACCGAGTCCTGGTAGAACACGTTGTCGTCGACCATGCCGTGGCCGATCAGGAGATGGCCTTGCAGCTTGTCGGCATACTCGATCGGCGAGGAGATGCGGTAGGCTTCCGGATCGATGTCGGGCGTGTTCAGGATGTTCGCCGTGTACTCGTGGTTGTAGCTGGTCCAGTCGGTGACGGGACGCAGGGCCGCGCCGGCCTTGAACATTTCCGGTGCGCGCATCAGCGCCATGAAGGTCATGAAGCCGCCATAGCTGCCGCCATAGATGCCCACGTTCGCCGCGTCGCCCTGGTGGTTCGCCACCATGTACTTCACGCCGTCCTGGTAGTCCACCAGTTCCGGGTGGCCCATCTGGCGGTAGATGGCGGTGCGCCAGTTGCGCCCATAGCCTTTCGACGCGCGGTAGTCCATGTCGAGCACGATGTAGCCTTTTTCCACCAGCAGGTTGTGGAACATCTGCTCGCGGAAGTAGACGGGGAAGCGCTGCGTCGTGTTCTGCAGGTAGCCGGCGCCGTGCACGAACATCACGACCGGGTACTTCTTGCCCGGCTCGAGCTTGGCCGGACGGTACAGCTTCGACCAGACCGGCTCGCCGCCCGCGCTCGAGGGCACGGCCACGTACTCGGGCTGGATCCATTCGCGCGCCTTGTATTCAAGCGTGCGGGTGTCGGTCAGCTTCGTCGCGGCGCCGCCCGATACCGGCACGCTGGCCAGCTGGGCCGGCGTGTAGCTGTTCGAGTAGTGCACCAGCAGCTTGCGCTCGTCCGGCGACAGGGCGAAGCGTTCGACGCCGGCCAGGCCGGTCACTTCGCGGGTGGCGCCGTCCTTCGCGTTCACCGCGCAGACTTCATAGGTGCCGGGTGTCTTGCGGTTGCACAGCAGGTAGGCGGTGGAGCCGTCGAAGCTCCATTGCACGTCGCCGGCTTCCCACTTGCCGCTAGTTAAGGCGCGTGCGTGGCCTGCCGCGTCCTGGGTGTACAGGTGCGAGTAGCCGCTTTCCTCGGACAGGTACCACAGCGTGCGGTTGTCCGGCAGCCAGCCGAATTCGGCATTGTCGTAATTGACCCAGGCTTCGTCGCTCAGGCGGTGCACGGGTTTCAGCTTGGCGGCGCCCAGGTCGACGGTGGCGATCCAGCGGTCCTTGTTGTCGACGGCGCGCAGCATCACCGCCACGCTCTTGCCGTCCTGGGTCCAGCGCATGGCGCCGGCTTCGCGGTCGGAAATGCGCAGCGGGCGGTTGCCCTTCAGGGGCTCCTGCCTGGCGGCCGCGCGCAGCTGCGCCAGCGGATCGACGGCGATGCCGGGCAGGCTGTCGAAGGACAGGTCGTGGACCTTCCCTCCCCCAGGTCGATCAGCTTGAGCTGCTCCGGCGCCGGGTTGTTGCGGCCGACGCGGGTACGCTCATCGTCCGCCTCCTCATAGCCCGATTCGGTCACGTAGCGCGGCATCTTGCCGACGCGGACCCTTGTCCGCGCTCTTGGCGGCGGTGATGACGAGCAGCCAGCGGCCGTCGGGCGACAGGGCGCTGCCTTCGATCGTGACTTTCTCGCCCGGGTAAATCGGGGAGGGCGCGCGGGTCGGGTCGGCGCGGCGCTCTTCCTCGGCGCGCGCACGGCCGGCGTCGCGGTCGTCCTGGCGCGTTTCAGGGTGGAGATCAGGCGCAGCTGCATCTCGCGCAGCGCGTCTGGATCCGTGGCTGCCGGGTCCTTGGCCGCGCGCGCGGCAGGGCGAGCGGCGCCTGCAGGCGGCTCGTGCGGTCCCAGCCGAACCAGTCGTGGCCGACGCGGAATTGCACGGCGCGGCCATCGTTTGAAAATTGCGGATCTTCCGCCTTCACGCCGCGCGTGACCTGGACCAGGGCGCCGCTTTTCAGGTCGCGCTCGAACAGGTCGCCATTGCGCATCAGGACAGCGCGCGTATGGTCGCGGTTGTAGACCACGTTCGGGCTATCCAGGCCAGCGAGTTCCTTGTCGGCGACGCGCCGTGCTTCGCCACCGGTTGCCAGGAAGGTATCGCGCAGTTGGGAGCCGGTGCGCTTCTGCTTGAAGTACACGCGCTTGCCGTCCCAACTCCACCAGGCGGCTTCCGCGGGGTTGCCGATCCAGTCCGGGTGGGCCATCGCCTGGTCGAGCGTGACGGGCGTGGGCGCAGCCGTCGCGGAAGCCGCGGACAGCACGGTCAGCGCGCTCATCGCGCTCAGAAATGTCAGTGCAGGAAGTCGCATCGTGAATGTGTGTTGAGGTGAGGGAAATAGCGTTCTGGCTAGAAAATGCGCATGCATTCTAGCTCAGCCATCGTGCTACCGGGCGCCTCACGATACGAATGTCCTGAAACAAAAACGCGGCCCGCGTACGTACGTACGGGGCCGCGTGGGGGGGCGCAGCGGCCTGCCGGCTTGCTGCGCTGCGATGGGTTCGCTCGGGTCAGTTCACCTGGCGCAGCGTTTTCGGACGGCGCGGCAGGAACATGGCGATGCGGGCAACCACGGCCAGGACGGCCAGGGCGACAGGCAGGAATTCAAGGATCGTCATGATCAACCCCTTGCGACTGTCGTACGGGCGGCGTGCCACCCACCGTGGGCCGCGTACAAGCCATTCGAGAAACTGCGCACCGCACTGAAGGCGGCCCTGAAATGGTGGCGCAGACCCGTTTGCTGCGCCTGGGTGATCTTGTGTTGCATGCTGCTCTCCTGGTCGATACTGCGATGTTGCGTTGCAGTATAAAGAGGAGCGAGGCATAAATAAACTTTCAGTTCATGATGCCAGCGATAAGCGGCGTGAATGTTTGGCGCCTGGTCCATCGCTGAGATATTGACGCTGCAAATGTCTGTCCGTTAGGGAACTGTATGGACGGGGGAATAGCAGGTGCGCCGACGTGTTCTTGCCGGCACACCCGCAAGCGCGCACCTGGGGCGGCCCGTTGGCGCCGGATCAGTCCTCGCAGTGCTTGCCGGCGTTTGCGCGCGAACGGGTGATGCCGGCCTCGGTGCCGAACAGCGGCAGGTCCAGGTAGGACTGCTCGGTGGCTGGCACCGCGAACACATAGCCACGGGTTTCCGGGCGATGGCGCAGCACCACCGGGCCAGGAAGACCGGCGCGAGCACGCGCTGCGCCTTGCGCTTGCCGAGGTCGAGGTAGCCGAAGCGCAGCGTCTGCGAGACGATGGCCTCGGCCGGCAGGCGTTCTTTCGCCTTGCCCAGCACGCTGGCCAGGTTGCGTGCCACCTGGCGCGCCGCCAGTTCAGGGGCGATGATGGCCGCCGTGTCGAGCGTCTCGGCCACGCCGGGACGGATACGGACCGCCAGCGCGTCGAGCACGCCGTCGCCGGCCAGCGTCACGGCAACCGAGGCCGCGCCCAGCACCGGTATGCCGGCGATTGACTGGCGATAGGCGCCGATGGCGCGAAACAGTAGCGCTTCGGCCACGCGGCCGTTCGGGTCGGCGCCCTGGCCCTTGGACTGGAACAGGCGCTCGAAGGCGAGGGTGTGCTCGCCGGCCCATTCGCGCACGCGCAGGCGCTCGGCGGCCGCTTCGACCTGCCGGGTCAGGGCCTCGCGTTCCTCGACGCGGGCGAAGGGCGTGGCGAATGGCGCCAGCCCGGAATGGAACTGCAGTGCGCCGGACGCGTGATACACCACGGCGCGGGCGCCGGCCGGCAGCTGCACCAGCGTGCGGTCGTCATGGACGACGAAATTGGCGCGGTCGTGCGGGCAGGCGTCCGCTTCCCGGATCAGGTTCAGGAAACGGCGCGCACGGGCGGCGGCATCGTCGCGGGTGAAAGGGCGCAGGGCGAGCACCTCGGCGCGGTTGGGCAGGTGGCCGTCGCAGGAGGCGGCCAGGCCATCGATCAGCTGTTGTTCGTTCATGGTTCAACCCTCCGTCCAGTACCACAGGATGCAGGCCTGCTGGGCCGGCGCCAGGTCGGCATCGACATTGCCGTGTCCCCACAGGTGATCGCGGTTCAGGTAGGACAGGTCCCAGCGGATGTTGCCGTTGTTCCAGGTGGCGGCGTTGCCGACGCAGACCGTGATCGGGTGGTTGTCGACATACCAGTCGGACACGCCGTTGTGCCAGGCCTGGTGGACCGTGTCGCCATCCGTCAGGTTGTCGGCCACGTCCTCGCCGCATTCGTCGGTAGTAATGCCATCCCACATGGTTTCCCAGGCGCCGCAATAGATGTGCATGCGCGCGAAGATGTTCCACAGGCCGCTCACGCGGTCGCGGTTCACCGTTTCGCAGGAATAGGCCATCACCCATTCGTTGTTCCAGTCCTCGCCCAGTTGCCAGCGATTCGAATAGGTGCGCCACTCGGTCTGCGGCGTGTCATAGAGCATGCGCGCACGGCCGTCCGCCTCGTGGCCGCCGTGGGTCTCGATCCAGAACAGGTCGACGTCGTCGACCCAGCTGCGGTCGTCGCCGCCCTGGTCGTTATCGCGGATATCGTTTTCCCAGGCGTCCGTGTTCGCCCAGTAGAAGGCCCGCGTGTGGCCTGCCGAGCGCAGCTTCGCATCGAAGCCGTTACTTCGGTTGAAGGTATAGGTGAGATCTCCAGCCGTGCTCACGCCTGCGGCGCGCGCGTGACTGAAGTATCGGATCGCTTCGACTCCGAACCTTGCCATGACGTTCTCCTTTTCGACTATGAATGTTCCAGCGGAAAGCAATGCCTTTGATCAAGAAAAGCGGCATTTGCGTGGAACGAAGTCCACAGTAGCGGCCCCAACCGTAACAGTCTCTGCGCCAGATCATGGTCGCGACGACTTACCCGATAGGGATTGGTGCCGCGGTGGCAGGCAGCCCAGCCCCCGGCGCCTGGCGGCGAAGCGGCAGCGGCACTCCCGGACGCCTGGCGCAGCCGTTCTTGCGGCAACGCATGAGTTGTTTAAATGCTTGCAACAGTGTCGCTTTATTGACTCTTTGTTGTTGGTAAAACCACTCTGAAAGTGACAATTTATGTGTTTTACGACAAGATTCTCAGCTATAGTCGGGTTGCATCGCAGACATGACGGCAGTGCCGCAGACATCGTTCGCGCCGGTGTCCGCCAGTTCCCGAGACTGTCGGCCGGCCCCTGTTAAAGTTCAGTTCGCAATCAGACATGATGACTTCACTGACTACCCTGATTACCCGTCTTCCGCGCCCCGCCATCGCTCCTTCCTTGTTGACCCTGGTCCTGCTGCTCGTGTCAGCGGCCTCGCATGCGGACTTGCCCGGTTTCGGCTTGCCCACGCCATGTCCGCCCAACATGAGCTGCGTCCCCGGTACCCCGACCCTGCCGCCGACGAATCCGCCTGGCACTTGCGGTCCCGCTCCCGGGGGCGACACCTGCGGCGGCGGCGGGCCGGCCTCGGGCAGTGGCGCCGATGCCTTGAACGTTGGTGCCGGCAATCCCATCAACATCATCAACGGCAACAAATACCAGCGCGAAGTGGACATGGCGCCGCTGCCGGGCGTACTCGGACTGGAAATCGTGCGCCACTACAACAGCGCCTACAGCAAGGCGGGCGCATCGACGAACCTGCTGGGACGCGGCTGGAAGCTGTCCTACGAGACCGAGTTGTACGTGACCGCCACCGCCTTGCAGGTGGTGCAAGCCGACGGTGCACGCCTGATCTTCAACCGCGATCCGCGCAACCCCAGCCTGTGTGCCGGTGCCAATCCCGCCGACGGCAGCATCACCGAGACCGCCACCGCGCGCGGCAAGGAATACGTGTGGCGCTGGACGAACGGCCGCGAGCTGAGTTTCAACTCGGCCGGAAAGCTGGTGCAAATCCTCGCGCCCGGCGGACAATTCGTCACCCTCCAGCACGATCATCGCGGCGTCCTGCTGAGCGTGACCGATCCGCAGGGACGCAGCCTGCGCCTGCACTATCTGGGCAAGGACGATCGCACGGCCGGCTTTCGCGGCGTCCAGCACATCGACAGTCCTGTAGGCCGCTTCAGCTATTCCTACGGCGCCGAGGCACCGAAGGGAGCGGAGGTCGATCGCACGCTGCTGGCGACCACGCTGGTCAAGGTCGCCATGCCCAGCGGCGCCCGTACCTATCACTACGAGGACGCGCGCTTTCCCACCCTGCTGACCGGGATCAGCGAACTGACGGCCATGGCGGGCAAGCCGGCCTGGGAACGGATCGGTACCTACGGCTACGACGTCAACGGCAAGGGCATCCTGTCGATCCGCGGCAAGGCCGGGTCGCAGGCCGAAGCCGTCCGGCTCGATTTCGCGGAGCCGGGCGTGACGACCGTCACCGACGAGCGCGGCCGCAAGACCGTCTTCAGGCATGCCGTGCTGGCCGGCAGCTACCGGCTGCTGGAAGTGCGCGGTGCCGGCTGCACCGGCTGCGGCGAGACCAATGTGCGCTACCGCTACGACGGCGCCGGCCGCCACGTCGGCACGACCATGCTCGACGAAGCCGGGTTGCCGATCGCCTCGTCCGACCTCACCACGGATAGCCTGGGCCGCACCCCTGCGCGTCACCAGGACCCTCTACCAGAACGGCAAGCCGCTATCGAGCCATTGGCAGCGCCGCTACGAATACGTGGGCGAGTCCAGCCAGCCGGCGCTGGTGGCACGCCCCAGCGTGGTGCCCGGCAAGGAGCAGGTCACGCTGATCCGCTACGGCGACAAGGGCGGCGCAGCAGGCCAGCCGGTGGCCGTTACCGAGCGCGGTTTCGCCGCCGCCCCGGACAATCGCGAAGGTATCGTGGCGATCGAACGCAGCCTCGGCTACCGCTACGACCGCTATGGCCAGCAGGTGGAAATCGATGGGCCGCTTGCGAATGCCGCCCAGCCGAGCCCTGCCAACAGCGACATCACCGTCGCCGGCTACGAAGCGCGCAACAAGCTGCTCAAGCGGACGGTCGCACCGGGCGGTGTCGTGACCGAGGTGCTGGCGCGCGATGCCGCCTTGCGCCCGACCGTCACGCGCGTGACCGACGGCCCGCTCGTCACCACGACCACGCTGCGCAACAACTGGCGCGGCCAGCCCGAAGAGGTGCGCGTGGCCACCACGATGGCCGACGGCGCCGAACTGGTGCGGATCACCCGCTATCGCTACGACCTGAACGGCAGAGTGCTGGGCGCCACCGCCGCCGATGGCCGCGCGGTGCCCGTCGCGCCGGACGGCGAGGCGCCGCAGGCCGAAGCGCAGGTCGGCGGCATCCTGGCCAAGGCCGACTGGTCCGGCCGTCCGGTCGCCTGGCAGGACGCGAACGGGCAGGGCGCCTTGCGCGCCTCGTGGGGAGCCATGGGCACCGCCGCCGAATCCTTCGTACTGGCGTTCGCCACCGGGAAGGCCGAAGCGCTGCGCCTGGTCGACGATTTCGGCCGCGTCACCGCCATCCGCAACCCCGGCCGGGGCTGGCGCATCGCCCGCCACGACGCGGCAGGCAATATCGTCGAGCTGCGCGATCCGCGTGGCGCCGTGCAGAAAGCGCGCTGGGACCACGCCGGCCGCATGCTGCAACTGCAGCGTTTCGCGCCAGGCCAGGCGCAAGCCGAACAGACCCTGAGCTACCGCTACATCGGCAGCTTCGTGCACCAGCTGCGCATCCGGGATGCCGACGGCGAACGCGTGACGACCAGCGAGCGCGATGCACGCGGCCTGGTGACGAGCGAGTCGCTCGAGATCATTCCCGCCGGCGCACTGGCCAGGGTGATCCGCCCGATCCGCATGCGCTACAACTGGCGCCACGACGACGCCGGCCGGCTGGTTGGACGCAGCATCGTCGACCAGCACGGCCGTGAAACCGTGTTGAGCCAGGAGACCGACGCGCGCGGCATGCCCGTGCGCATGGCGACCAGGGGCGCACTGCCGGCCATGCTCGGCGGCAGCACCAGCATCGCTTCACGCATCGGCTGGCAGCGCAGCTTCGCCACCGACATCGTGCATGGCGACGGCAGCGTCGACCGTTTTAGCCTGCCGGCCGGGGAAGACGCATCGTCCGCCACGGGCGAGGAGGGCGAGGCTCCCGCAGTGCTGACGGCGGCGTCGCTGGGCGGTGCGCCCGGGGCCAACCACGATGCCGCCGGCCTGCCCGCCACGATCGACACGGCGCGCGGCCCGCAACGCCTGACCTGGAATGCCGCCGGCCAACTGGCCGCCAGCGCGCGCCTCGATGGCGGCAGCCGCTATGTGTACGACGCCCGGGGCCAGCGCGTGGTCAAGATCGTCAGCAGCGCGCAAGGGAAGGACGAGGCGACCGTGTTCTTCTACGAGGGGCGGCGCCTGGCGGCGGAGGCATCCGCCGACGGCAAGCTCAGTTTCGCGTATGCCTATCTCGGCTGGCGGCCACTGGCGCAGATCGACGCGCGTGCCGATTCGCTGTGGCGGCGTGCCCGCAACTGGCTGTTCGGCGCACCGGTGCGCGCCCTCCACACGGACCAGGCAGGCAAGGTGCTGAGCATGTCGGAAGGGGGACGCACCGTGTGGCAGGAACCGCGTGCCACGCCCGGCCTGATCCAGGCCGCCGCGGCGCCCTTGCCGGGGCTGCACCAGCCCCTTGCGCTACGTCGGCCAGTACCACGACGCCGACAGCGGGCTGGCCTACCACGGCGCCCGCTATTTCGATCCCGCGCGGACGCGCTTCATCAGTCCGGACCCGCGCGGTGTCGGCGACGCGCTCGACCACCTGCCGGCCACCATGCTGCTCGACCTGTATGCCTATGCCGGCGGGCGCCCGGACGAATTCTTCGATCCGGACGGCGCCGCGCGCATCCGCTATTTTGCGATCACCACCGGCGCCAACGGTGCCGCCCTGGGCGATAACCAGGGCTATACCAAGGCACGCTGGGCCTTCATCGTCGACGACATCCAGGCCGGCCCGGGCCTGAACGCGCTCGGACTGAAGCGCAATGAATACGCGCAGAACGGCGCCGGCCTGCTGGTCGACGTCAAGGGCAACTACCTCGGGGGCAACAACTCGTCCAAGACCTGGATGGGCACGGGCGGCAACGACGTCAACCTGTTCACCCAGCACTACGGCAGGAACCTGATCAGCATTCCGGAGTTCACGATCACGATGAACGACGACGATGCCACCAGACTGATCGCCAGCTATATCGCGGCGGACCGGCAGGCGCTGTTCGGTAACAGCTGTCCTGTGCGTGCCAACCTGCTCCCGCAGATCAAGTTCGCCGCCGGCGACGCCGACATCAAGGTCACCTCGGCCACAGCGAACAACGCCAACAAGCAGCGCATCCTTGCCTGCGGCACCGGGGCGAGCCAGGACCAGGCCAAGCGCCGCATCGCCAAATACGAAGCCGCATCCGAAATCAACGAGACCGGCCGGATCAACCGCGACTGCAGTACCGGAGGGTGCCCGGGGATCGGCTACTACTGCAATGCCACCAAGTGCTTCGCGCCGCGCGACCAGCTGGCCTACGGTCCGCCAAACACCACCGAGCCGGTCTACACGCCCTCGTACGGGCGCTCGCAGTTCATCGCCAGCACGCTGGTGGGCGAATTGCTGGCGGGGTACGACAGCTTTTCCGCCAATGAGCTGACCACGGTGGGGCTGACGGAGGAACGGAAAACGATGCTGAACGCCGCCAAGACGAGGGGCGACAAGATGGCGGCGTGGTGGGCCAGCACACCATCGGCCGGGACGTTCGCCGCGGCGAATGCGGCCTGGTCGAACCTGTCGGCGGCGAACAAGCAGAAGTTCACCGCCGAAACCGGGCTGGGCCAGCGCGAATACACGGACATGGTGCGCATCAAGACCCAGCCGCCGACCAATTCCAACGGGGTCGATCTCTCGGGCGATGCAAAAGCGGCATTGATCACCACCGCGATCATGAGTAATGCCGATACCAAGACCTTCCTGATGGGGATTTTCGAGAATTTCGATACCTTCACCGTGATGAGTCACGCCCTGATGCGCAAGAACATGAACGCGGCGCTCGCCTACCGGCCGAATGCAACCGAGGAGCACCTGGCGGCGATGGTGGCGCGGGCGCACAACGGCGGCAACTGGCAGCGTACCTACGCTTCCCTGACCTCGTCGGACCAGCACGACTATGTGAAGAACTTCATGGGTGCGCCTGGCCATACCGGCAAAGGCGACTTCAAGTCGCTGCGCTGCACCGACGGCTTCGGCGAGCGCACCTTCCGGCCGGGCGTCGCCGACAAGGACATCGGCGGCCTGGAAATGAAACAACTGGACCTCCAATGATCACTACCAAAATCGTTGCATGGCGCCTGCGCCATCTCATCCTGGCCGCTGCCTGCTGCACCCTCGGCCAGGCCGCAGCCCAGGGTCTGACGCTGCGCGTGCCCGAATGCAGGCCAGCCGCGCCGAAGGCCTTGCCCGACAAATACCAGGCGCTGGCCAAGCGCTACAAGGAGTTCGCCTGGGCGGCGAAAGTCGGCCGCGACGCGTCCTTCGCAGGCGGCAATGGCTGGGAGCGGGTGGACGGATCGGAGATGCGTGACAGCTACAGTTTCCGCCGCATCGACCTGAACAACGACGGTTATTGCGACTGGTATCTCGATACCTCGTCACCGTTGTCGACCGGAGGCGACCGCGATTCCATCAACACCCTGTACCTGGGCGGGCCGCAGGGCTGGACCCGGATCGGCGCCACGGTCCCGGACGACAAGCCCGACGTGCTCGGTGTCGGCAAGGCTGCGGAGCAGCAGCCGCGCTACCTGTTCGGCGAAGAGCCCGGCGTGATCTACGATGCCGGCCAGAAGACCCGCTACCTCGTCACCGCCCTGTACAGCCGTCACCAGGCACGCGATACGCAGCCGGGATACCGGATCCTGGCTTGGGACGCGGCCGCAAAAACCCTGCGCGCGCTGGACAAATGGCAGCCGGGGTCGAAAGCGGCCGAGGTGTACGCCTACTTCAAGCAGCACGGCGCCTATGTCGCACCGGGGCCTGGCGAGCGTGCCGAGGACACGGCCCTGAACTTCGACAAGGAGATCGAGGCATACGAACGCGAACGCGCATGCGGTGCCAGCACCGCGGAAGCGGCCGAACGCAAGCTCTCGCCCTACCTGCTGGCCAGCTGCAAGCGGCCGCGCTGACGACTTGAGGTCTCGAAAAGGACCAATTGCAGACGCCATGATCACGAGAGCGGCCTTTTATCCCCGCCTGCGCCGTCTGCTGTTGGCCAGCGCCTGCTGCGGCGCTGCCGGCCAGCCAGCCGCACAGGGGCTGACGCTGCGCGTACCTGAATGTCAACCGGTCGCTCCCAAGGCGCTGCCGGAAAAATACTACGCGCTGGCCAGGCACCACAAGGACTTTGCCTGGGCGCAGAAAGTCAGGCGCGACCAACCGACCGCAGGTGGCAATGGCTGGGAGCTGATCGACGGATCGGAGATGCGTGACTGGTACAGCTTCTATCGTGTCGATATCAACAACGACGGTTACTGCGACTGGTATCTGAATACGTCGTCGCCACTGTCGACAGGCGGGGATCGCGATTCCATCAATACCCTGTATCTCGGCCGCCCTCAGGGCTGGATCAGGTTCGGCGCCACGGTTCCGAGCGACAAGCCTGACGTCCTGGGTTTTCGTAAAACCGCGGCGGAGGAACGGCGCTACCTGTTCGGCGAGGAGCCGGGCATTATCTACGACGCGGACCAGAAGATCAGCTACCTGATCACCGCGCTATATCGCCGCCACCAAAGGCGAGATGCGTTGCCGGGCTACCAGATATTAGTGTGGGATGCGCGCGCAAACATCCTGCAAGCGCTCGACAAGTGGCAGCCTGGATCGAAGGCAGCCTCGGTATATGCCTACTTCAAGCAGCACGGCGCCTACGTCGCTCCGATGGACGGCGTGAGTGCAGAGGAGGCGGTGATGGACTTCGATAAAGAGATTGAAACGCATGAAATAAGGCAAGCGTGCAGCGCCGACGCCGAGGAGCTGGCTGAGCGCAAGATATCGCCTGTCCTGCTGGCCACCTGCAAGCGGCCACGCTGACAGGACTTCGTCGCCGCAGGCCCGTCACGCCTCGACGCGCTGGCCCGAGCGCGTCTGCACCGCGACCAGGCGCGGCGGCGGATTGCATTTGCACAGGCACAGGTCGCCATCGAGGGCGTATTGCCTGCCCTCGTGCGCAACGTCGAGACGGGGGCCATCCGGAGCGATGACGCCATCGGACAGGCAGCGCGGGCAGGACACGGTATCGCCCTCGAGCGCAATGGCGGCGCCATCGATTGCGGTCAGGGAACTGGCGCTGGTGACTTCGCCGCCGGCCGTGGTGGTGGCGCCCAGCGTCATGTAAAAGCGGTCCGGCATTGGCTTCTCCCCCTGCTGGCAAAGCCACGACACTACCGGTGGCGCGCCGCGCTGATCTTGATCCGTCTTAAAGCATGCCGCTCATGCGCGGCGCTTGTCGGCGATCCGGGCGTAGCGCGTGCCGTCGTCCATGAATCCGATCGTCCATTCCCCCTGCTGCACCAGCATCTCGGTGACGTTGCACGTTGCCCGGTATCCCGTTCGCAGGGTTCGCTGCAAGCGCGATATCGGGTAGAGCACCGTGGTGTCGCCGGCGCGGCGCTGCTGTGCGATCCAGGCGCGCGCCTGCTCGAACAGGGCGCCGTTCCAATCGCCGGGGGGGGGGCTGCAGCGCCGGCAGCCGGCAGGGGCCGGGCCGATGCCGGCCGCGTCCAGCGCGCGGCCCGCTTTGCCTGCTGCGAACGGCGCCATGGCCGCCGCCGCGATGCCGGCCGCCATGGCGAGCATGGTCCTGCGTCTTGATGTGTTCATTTCATCCTTGATGGCGGATTGTCGATGCGGGCCATGATAAGTAGCGGCGGCGATAAGCGGTGTCGCGCAGTCGCCGAATGGGGTACAGGTCCGGCGTTCGCTACCGCGGCAGCAGCGACACCGCTTGTCGCATCGGCATGCCAGGATGGGGACACGGCCGCGTGGCGGTATGTCCGGCAAGCGGGCAGGCCTCCCGTCGGCGTGAGGTGTGCAGAAGAGTCGCAGCCGCGTCGCCAGTATTTCCGAATGGAAATATATTTGGTAACATGATATTTTGAACGGTCGCGGCAACGCACCGGATGTGAAAGCACCATGCCAAGACATATCGAACACATCGATGCGATCGCGCGCCGGCAGCAAGCCGACGCGCTCTATATCGAGTTCCATCCCCAGCCGTTCGCGCAGTGGCGCAACTACCGTTACGAGGACGATGCGACGCGTTCGGCCGTTCTCGCCTGGCTCGATGCCCACGGCGTCGGCTGGACCGCTTGCGGCCCTTTCGCCGATCCGCGTGTGATGGCGCCGTATCTGGGCCAGGTCTACCTCGATGTGCCCTACGACGAAGCGCTGCCGGCCTACCGCCAGTTGCGCGACTATCTCGAGCACCCGGACGGATCGATGCGCCACGACGGCGTGCGCTTCTGCGTCATGCCGCTGGACTACGCCATGCAGAATGCCGAACACGACACGCCGGGTTACTGGGAACGCTGGGCAGAGAACTTCTGATGGCGACCAATCAGTACTCGCTGCTGCGCCAGTGGCACATGCTGCGCATGGTGCCGCGTGCGCCCCAGCAGGTCTCGGCCAAGGAGTTGTGCGAGCGGCTCGATGCCGCCGGTTTTCCGGTGGCGAAACGCACCGTCGAGCGCGACCTGCAGGAACTCTCGACCGTGTTTCCGATCGCGGTCGACGACGGGGCGCGGCCCTACGGCTGGAGCTGGCTGCGCGATGCCTCGAGTTTCGACCTGCCCGGCCTGACCCTGCCGGAAGCCCTGACGCTGACCCTGGTCGAGCAGCACCTGCGCCACCACCTGCCGCCCAGCGCCGTCGATGCGCTCGGCCCGCATTTCCAGTCCGCCGCCCGCGCCCTGTCCGCGGTGGACGGTACCGCAGCGCCGCGGGCCTGGCTGGACAAGGTGCGCAGCATCGAGCCCCTGCAGCCGCTGCTGGCGCCGCTCATGGACGAGGCGTGTCAGCGCACCGTCTACCTGGCGCTGATGCACGACCGCCAGTTGAAGCTCCACTACCGCAAGCGCGACACGGACACGCCGACCGTGTACCCGTCCGTGCATCCGCTGGCCGTGGTGCAGCGGGGAGGGCTGGTCTACCTGGTCTGCATGTTTGCCGGCTACGAGGACGTGCGCACCCTGGCCCTGCACCGCGTCCAGCAGGCCGAAGCCCTGTACGAGCCGGCGCGCCGCAAGCCCGGATTCGACATCGACGACTACATCGCCTCCGGCCAGTTCGGCGTGATCGCGGGCGAGCCGATCGCCCTGCGCGCCGTCTTCACGCGCGCGGCCGGGGAACACCTGTTCGAGACGCCGCTCAGCGCCGACCAGGTGCTCACCCTCGACGAACAGGGCCGGCTGCAGCTGGCGGCCACGGTGCCGCACACCCGTGCGCTGCTCTGGTGGCTGCTCGGATTCGGCGACGGCGTGGTGATCCAGGAACCGGCCAGCCTGCGCGAGGAAATCGCGGGCATCGCGCGCCGGATGGCGGCGGCCTATGACAAACAGAACCCGGCTGGCGCAGCTTGCGCCGGCCAAACACAGGAAACAGAGGAAGCAGCATGAAGCGCATCGAAGTAGACGAGAAGGCATTTGACGGGTTCGAAGACTATCGCGGCAAGGACGACGCGAGCCGGGCGCTGGGGCGCCTGGTTCGCTATGCGGACCGGAAGCAGGAGGAAGAAGCCGACCGCATCGCGCTTGTCATGCTGGAAGACCACTGGTTCGATTTCAACGACAACCCGGGACAGGCCTCGAACGCCCCCTTCCTCGAAGGCGTCTGCCGGCTGTACAAGAACATCCGGTCCTATCGCCTGAATTTCTATGATGCCGACAGCTTCGGGCACGCGCTGGCAGCGGTCGCCACGCTGCCCGAAAGCCGGATCGTCCTCTACATCGGCGCGCACGGCTCGAAGGGCAGAATCGGCGCCGCCAATTCGAGCAACCTGATGAAGAAGGTAGCCGAATTTTCGCGCAAGAAGAAAATCGAGGGCATCCTCCTGAGTTCCTGCTTCGCCGCCGGCCACGACGGCGCCATGCAGGAAGCACTCAAGGGCGGCAGCAACTGGATCTTCGGCTACCGCACCGCCGTCGATTTCCTCGGCAGCGTGCAGGTCGAGGCGGCGATCCTGGCGCAGATGGCGGACACCGGCGCAGGTTTTTCCGATACGGGGGACGATGTCGTCGCAGCGGTCGGCAAGGCGCTGGGGTGCTTCAATCCAGCCTGGGAAATCGGGGAAGAGCCTTGCCTGACCCTGCGCCAGGCCTTCCGCCTGCTCGTACGCGGCAAGCACATGAAGACCGTGGTGGACTACACGCAGGATGCGGCCGACAAGGCCTGGCCCTGACCTGCGCCTGGGCGCGGCGGCGCCGGCGCCGGGTTCATCTGCCATGCGTAGGCGTGGCGAGCACGAAGACCGGGCAAGAAGAACAGCGGCCCGGGCCGCTAATGCCGTTCAGTTAAGCCACAAGCTTCCGTATCCGGTAGGGTGGGCACTCCGTGCCCACGCGGTACGTGCGTCCCCAGCACCCGCAGCTCGGACAGATCGTCGAGTGGGCCGCTCCGGTGGGGCACTCTGTGCCTGCGTCGTCATGCCGACCGCTAACGCTACAGCCAGCAGCCCGACTGACTCATGCATAGTCTCTCATCCCTAGCCTGGGCTGTTGCCTGTTCTGCCAACGGTGCCTTGGATCCGCATGGGAACGAGTGCCCACCCTACGGGCCTGGCTGCGGACTCGCGGTAGCAAAAGGCGGAAGAAATCTTCGAGCACGGCTTGACTGAACGGCATTGGGCCCGGGCCGCTGCTTTTCATGAATTCCGAGGTTGGCGTGAGAGGATTCGAGTCGCCGGGCTCTACTTTTTCTCCTCGCCTTTTTTCTCGTCGCCTGCGGGCTTCGGCGGATCTGCTTGATGAGCGAGATCCGTCGGCACGACAGTAACTTCGCCGATAGGAATTCGTCGGATCAAACCACTGTTCGGCTCGAAGAGAATAATCGCGGTCGCTGTCGAGACAACCAATCGCCCACTTGCGACTTGTGCGTCATTGTTGAATACCGCGACGCAGGTGGCTGTCGTGATCGCGGGCGCGTCCTTTTTCCTGGGCTTCGACCACGTCTGAAGCAGCATCGTGCGTGATTTGACTGGTTCACAAAAATCCGGGGCGACGACAAATTTTTGCAGATAGTGACTGCCCAGTTGCATGCCAAACATCGGCACGATTGAAATCACTACTACGGTAATCATCAAAGCGCCGACCATCAAAAATGGACTGATCATGATGAGTCCGCCGAAGAATCCCGAAGCAATCGCTCCCTTGCCAAGCAATTCACCAGTTGTGTCTCGCGGATTCGGCGGTATGAGGTAGCGCCAAACACTTTTCGTTCTGGTGCGAGCGCTCGCTCTCCGGGATTTGAGGAACACCGCGCAGCATACAAGCGCAAATGGGATGAGTGCGCCGAGCAGGCTGGGCAAAAGAAGCTGCTCGAACAGTGGCCACCAAGTGATTTCTCCCAGCCCCAGCACCAGTGAAATCACGGCGTAGGCCGACAGTCCGATCAGATCAAGGACAGACGAATAAATAGATTCATGAGGCAAACCAAATACCGTCTCGACGGCCAGGGAGACACCGTAACCGAGCAGCGTGAGGATGAGACTCATCGACGAGAGGATCGTAATTCCCCATGTCACGCCACTAGCGCGCTTTTCGGCAACGACTCCCTCGTCGGTGGAAGGCGAAGGCGACGCGGATGCCTGCTGGGCCCTGGGTGTGCTGATTCTTTCGTTCATAGGCAGCTCCCTATCTGAAATGGCCTGCTGCTTCCCTTTGCGAGAATGCCCGAGACCGCCAGGTCAAGGCAGGAGCATAAGCGTTACGTTTCATTTGAAAAGCTGTACAAAGTGCTAGGGAAGCGCTGATCTATTCACGACGGCGTCTCGGCCACGACAAAATGCGCCCCGCGGCGTTGCAAATCCTCGCGATACCCGCGGTATCGCTGCGGTTTGCGCCTTGCCCGGCACATTTTTCGCGACCGATTCCGTCCAACCGGAATACATCAGCACTTTCCTAGGGGCATGCCTGCAGAGCCAGAAATAGGCGATGGAAGCGCGGCACGGGCACAGGTCGCTCTACTGGAAGCGCTATATCATTGCCGTCGAGCTAAAACGAGCCGAAAGGAATTTTGCGATGTGAAGGAAGGGCTGAAACGAAAACAGCGGCCTGGGCCGCTGTTTTTCATGCATTCCTTGGTCGGGGTGAGAGGATTCGAACCTCCGGCCTCTACGTCCCGAACGTAGCGCTCTACCGGGCTAAGCTACACCCCGACTGGTTTGAGACGCCGAAGCTGACGTCTCGGGAAGCGTTACTATAATTATACTCAGTGGTTCCTGTCAACCGCGAAACTGCAGAGCTGGAGCAGGCTTTCCTTGTATGCGCTGTCGGGCAAACCGGCGATCGATTCGGCGGCGCGGCGGGCCGCGGCTTCGGCTTCGCGGCGGGTGTAATCAAGGGCGCCGCTGCTGGTGACGGCGGCCAGTACGGCGTCGAAATGCTGCTCGTCGCCCTGCTCGATGCACGAGCGCACCAGCTCGCGCTGCTGCGGCGTGCCGTTTTCCATCAGGTAGATCAGCGGCAGGGTGGGTTTGCCTTCGCGCAGGTCGTCGCCGACGTTCTTGCCGATCTCGGCGGCATCGCCTGCGTAGTCGAGCACGTCGTCGATCAGCTGGAAGGCCGTGCCCAGCGAGCGGCCGTATTCGCCGGCAGCGCCGATCTGCTCGTCGTTTGCGCCAGCCACCAGCGCGCCCAGTTCGGCGGCGGCTTCGAACAGCTTGGCCGTCTTCGAACGGATCACCTTCAGGTAGCTCTCGTGGGTCACGTCCGGGTCGTGCATGTTCAGCAGTTGCAGCACTTCACCTTCGGCGATCACGTTGGTCGCGTCCGACAGGATCTGCATGACGCGCATGTTTTCCAGGCCGACCATCATCTGGAACGAACGCGAGTAGAGGAAGTCGCCCACCAGCACCGAGGCCGCGTTGCCGAACAGGGCGTTGGCGGTCTGGCGTCCGCGCCGCATCGACGATTCGTCGACGACGTCGTCGTGCAGCAGGGTGGCGGTGTGGATGAATTCGACGACGGCCGCGAGTTCATGGTGGGCCACGCCCTTGTATCCGTAGGCATTGGCCAGCAGCAGCACCAGCACCGGGCGGATGCGCTTGCCGCCGGCACTGATGATGTATTCGGCGATCTGGTTGACCAGGCTCACTTCCGAATGCAGGCGCTGGCGGATCACCGCGTTCACCGCGTCCATGTCGGCTGCGATCGTCTGGGTGATGTTGTTCTGTTGTGCGTGAGGGGTAGCGGCGGACAAGGCGAACCTGCGTGACGTTGATGAGGTTTGATGGCGTATGGCTGCGGATTATACGTCATGCAAGCATGAGCCGTGCCATTTCGCCAAGCGTGGCGGGTAGGCATCGTTTTCCGGCCCTCGTTGCCGCTGTGCCACGATCTCGACAATGCAACGCCGGTCTTTGACGCAACAGGCCACTCCATGTATAATTCCCTGTTCCCCGGCACCAGAGAAGCACGACGCATCGTCGCCGTAGGGATTTTTATTAAACAATTGATGAGGTTTTCAATCATGTACGCGGTCATAAAAACCGGTGGCAAGCAATATAAAGTTGTCGCTGGCGAAAAACTTAAAGTAGAACAGATACCGGCAGACATTGGTTCCGAACTCACGATCGATCAGGTCCTCGCCGTTGGCGCGGGCGAGAGCATCAAATTTGGTGCTCCCCTGGTTGAAGGTGCGACGGTTCTGGTGAAGGTCGTTTCCCATGGTCGCCACGACAAGGTCCGCATTTTCAAGATGCGCCGTCGTAAGCACTACCAGAAGCGTCAAGGCCACCGCCAGAACTTCACCGAAATCCAAGTGGTTTCGATCAACGGCTAATTGCCCCTCTCTTCAAAGTCATCAAGGAGTACTTAAATGGCACACAAAAAAGGCGGCGGCACTACCCGTAACGGCCGCGACTCAGAAAGCAAGCGCCTCGGCGTGAAGGTGTACGGCGGCCAGGCGATCAACGCCGGCGGCATCATCATCCGTCAGCGCGGCACCCCAGTGCGTCCTGGCACCAACGTTGGCCTGGGCAAGGATCACACCCTGTTCGCGCTGGTCGACGGTACCGTCAAGTTCGTCAAGCAGGGCGTCGGTTCGAAGCAGTACGTGACCGTCATCGCTAACGAAGTCGAAGCGGTTGCTGCTTAATTAGCACGCAAGCGCCGCCCCGGGCGGCGCAGTTTGTAAGGCGCAAGCCTTCCATCGAAAGGCTCTGCTTAACGTAGAGCCTTTAGTTTTTTGGCGGTCAAAAATGAAGTTTATCGACGAAGCAAGAATTGAAGTCATCGCGGGCGACGGCGGCAACGGCTGCGCATCGTTCCTGCGCGAGAAGTTCCGTCCGTTTGGCGGTCCTGACGGCGGCGACGGCGGCAAGGGCGGCTCGATCTGGGCAGTGGCGGACCGTAACATCAACACGCTGGTCGATTTTCGGTATTCGAAAACCCACCATGCGCGCAACGGCGAACCGGGCCGCGGCTCCGACTGCTATGGCAAGGGCGCGGACGATGTCTACCTGCGCATGCCGGTCGGCACCCTGATCATCGATAACGTCAACGGCGAAATCATTGCCGACCTGACCGAGCACGGCCAGACCGAAATGCTGGCCAAGGGCGGCGAGGGCGGCTGGGGCAACATCCACTTCAAGACCTCGACCAACCGCGCACCGCGCCAGAAGACCGAGGGTAAAGCAGGCGAGCGGCGCGAGCTGCGCCTGGAACTGAAGGTGCTGGCCGACGTGGGCCTGCTGGGCATGCCGAACGCCGGCAAGTCGACCTTCATTACGGCCGTGTCGAACGCACGTCCGAAAGTGGCCGACTACCCGTTCACGACCCTGCATCCGAACCTCGGCGTGGTGCGCGTTTCACACGAGAAGAGCTTCGTGATCGCCGATATTCCCGGCCTGATCGAAGGCGCGGCCGAAGGTGCGGGCCTGGGCCACCAGTTCCTGCGCCACCTGGCGCGTACGGGTCTCCTGCTGCACATCGTCGACCTGGCGCCCTTCGAAGCGACGGTCGACCCGGTCAAGGAAGCCAAGGCGCTGGTGCGCGAGCTGGAAAAGTACGACGAAGAGCTGCTGAACAAGCCGCGCTGGCTGGTGCTGAACAAGCTCGACGTGGTGCCGGAAGACGAACGCAAGAAGCGCGTGAAGGACTTCGTCAAGAAGATGGCCTGGAAGGGCCCGGTCTTCGAGATCTCGGCACTGAACCGCGAAGGCTGCCAGGAACTGATCAACGCGATCTACCTGCACCTGGAAGAAAAACGCGCCGCCGAGCAGCGCACCGAAGCGACGACGCAGATGACCGAGGAAGCGCGCGGCATTTCGTCGATCGACCCGGACGATCCACGTTTCAAGACCCTTGAAGACTAAGGGGCGCCTCACCCGCGCCGGTGTGCGTGGCCAGCTGCTGCAGCTGGTCGCCACCGCCAGTTCGCTGGCGGCGCTCGTCGCCATGCTCGATCCGGACCGGATCGCGACGAGCCTGGGCGTGTTTCTCGTTGGCGTGAACGGCTACAGCCAGTTCTTCGCCATGTATGTCGGTGTCCGCCTCGCCATCGCGGGGCTGGCACTGCTCGCGGCAAGGCGGGGCGACCAGCCCCTCCTGGGCGATCTCGTCGCAATGTTCCTGCTGGCCCAGCCGGTCGGGCGCCTGGTCGCGGCCTTCGCGATCGGCCTGCCGCAAGGGCCCCTGTTCATCGTCAGTGCGATCGAGTTGCTGGCGGGCCTGGCCTTGCTGGCCTTGCGTCCGCCGAAGCTGGCACTGACACCATGAGAATTCTGCCATGACATCCGCCACCCGTTCCGTCATCCAGCCTGCCGGCCGCATCATCGTCAAGGTCGGCTCCTCGCTCGTCACCGACGAAGGCCGCGGCCTCGACCACGCCGCGATCGCGCGCTGGGCCGGCCAGATCGCCGCACTGCGCGCGCGCGGCAAGGAAGTCGTGCTGGTCAGCTCGGGCGCGATCGCCGAAGGCATGCTGCGCCTGGGCTTTGCCAACCGCCCGAGCGACATCCACGAACTGCAGGCCTGCGCCGCCTGCGGCCAGATGGGACTGGCGCAAATCTACGAATCCAGCTTCAGCGTGCATGGCGTGAAAACCGCGCAGGTGCTGCTGACCCACGCCGACCTGGCCGACCGCGAACGCTACCTGAACGCGCGCGCCACGCTCACCACGCTGCTGCGCCTGGGTGTGGTCCCGATCATCAACGAGAACGACACCGTCGTCACCGACGAAATCAAGTTCGGCGACAACGATACGCTCGGCGCCCTGGTCGCGAACCTGATCGAAGCCGATGCCCTGGTGATCCTCACCGACCAGCGCGGCCTGTATTCCGCCGACCCGCGCAAGGACCCTGACGCCCGCCTGATCGCCCAGGCCAGTGCCGGCGACGCGACCCGGAAGCGATGGCCGGCGGCGCCGGCAGCAGCATCGGCCGCGGCGGCATGCTGACCAAGGTGCTGGCGGCCCGCCGCGCCGCGCGCTCGGGCGCGCACACCGTGATTGCACGGGGCCGCGAACCGGACGTGCTCACGCGCCTGGCCGATGGCGAAGCGATCGGCACCGAACTGCAGGCGCCGACCACGCGCCTGACCGCGCGCCGCCAGTGGATGGTCGACCATTTGCACACTTCCGGCGAGGTCGTATTGGACGCCGGCGCGGTGCAGAAGCTGACGCGCGAAGGCAAGTCGCTGCTGCCGATCGGCGTCACCGCGGTGAAAGGCGAATTCGGCCGCGGCCAGGTGATCACCTGCGTCGACGAAGCCGGGGTGCCGGTCGCGCGCGGTCTCACCAGCTACACCAGCAGCGAAGTGCGCCGCATCATGCGCCACTCCTCGAACGAAATCGAAGCCATCCTCGGCTATATCGAAGGACCGGAGCTGGTCCACCGCGACAACCTCGTCCTCCTGTGAAAGCGCACATGACCCATCCCGCCACCGTCGTCCAGGCCCAGCTCGATGCCTATAACGCCAAGGACCTCGACGCCCTGATGCGTACCTATGCGCCGGACGCCCGTCAGTTCGCGCTGCACGGCACTCTGCTGGCAGAGGGCCATGCGCAGATCCGTCCCCGCTATGAAGCGCGCTTTGCCGAACCGGACCTGCGCGCCCAGCTGCTCACGCGCAGCATCGTCGGCAATATCGTGACCGACGTCGAACTGGTGTTCCGCAACCTGCCGGAAGGCCGCGCCACGGTCGAGATGCTGTGCATCTACGAGGTCGTCGACGGCCTGATCGCCCGCGCTTCCTTCGCGACCGGGGCAACGCTGCTCCTCACGGCCTGATTCCTACACGGAACGATGCTTTCTCGGTATGATATTTCTTTTTTGAAATATCTCAGGCACCAAGAGGACAGCGATGACCGATTTTTACTCCACTCTTGCCCTTGACGAGGAGCTGCCGGCTGTCGCCGGCGAGCAGCCCAGGTTCTACATCGTTTCGCGCCGCAAGATGGCGATCCTCTACCTGGCCACCTTGGGCATGTACGGTATCTACTGGTATTACAAGAACTGGGCCTGCTACAATAAGCATTGCCCAGACGCGGCCCAGGCGGGGAACGGCGTATGGCCGATCCCGCGTGCGATCTTCTCGGTCTTCTTCACGCACGACCTGTTCGAAAAAATCAAGCACCACGGCCGCCGCAGCCCGCTTGTGGCTGCCTGGGAGCACCGCTCGCAGGCCACGATGCTGGTGATACTGACCCTCGCCTGCAATCTGCTCGACCGGTTATCGATGCGGGAGATCGGCTCGCCGACCACCGACATTCTCGCGCTCCTGATCCTGCTGCCGATCCTGTACACCAAACTGCAGGCGCAGGAAATGATCAACGCCAGCTGTGGCGACCCCACAGGCGAGACCAATGCCAGCTTCAGCGGTGCGAACTATGCGTGGACGATCATCGGCTCCTTGTGGTGGGGCCTGATCCTGATCGGCATGAGGCTGCCCGAGTAGGGCGCGGCTGAGGCGGGCCGAGTCCGCGCGCTTCGGTCTGCCGCGAGCACCGAACTCGCCCGGGTCCTTGACGTTGCCGTTTCCGCGCTTCGCCACCGTCGTGCCGGGGTTGCCTGCGCCGGCTTTCTTGCCGCCCGAGGTGACCAACTCGCCCATGAGTCCAACGCAGGCCGGCCCCGGCGCTGCGGGCCAGGCGCGCCGGAAGCGCCGGCCTGGTTTCCGGCGGAGCCTGTTTAGAGAGTCCAGACGTACTTGAGTTCGGCCCAGTCGCGGACGGGTTGTCCGTTTTGCGTCGCGGCTTTGAACTTGCATTTGGCGAGGCCGGTGCGCGCGGCTTCGTCCAGGTCGGCATGCCCGCTGCTGGCCTTGACCTTTGCATCGAGCACCGCGTTATCGGGACCGACGAGGAAGGCGAGACCGACCGATCCCCGGCGCCGTTCCCGCTGCGCAGCCTCGGGCCACGCTGGTTTTTGCGGGCAGCTGCCGAAAACGATGGCGGCCGGGGTAGCGGCAATCGCGGGAGGCGCCGCGGGGGCGGTCGCGCAGCCAGCGAGGGTGGCAAGGAGGGGCGGCAGCATGACCAGGCTGAGGGTACGGTGTTCCATGGGGATTCCTGTCTCTTGAGTGGAAAAATGCGGACTCAGCATTATTCGATCATCTAGACAGTTTTGTCTACTTCTTTCCGTCGCGCCCACAGCCGATGGCCGGGCAGGCTGGCCTCAGCGTCCCGTCACGTCATCGGCGGCGAGCACGACGGGTGCCACGGCCTCGGGCGCAATTACCCCGTCCGGCATCGGTGTCTTGTCGCGGAACTCGCACAGGTCATTGATGATGCAGTTCCAGCATTTCGGCCGGCGCGCCACGCAGGTGTAGCGCCCGTGCAGGATCAGCCAGTGGTGGGCGTCGATCAGGAACTCCTTCGGCACCACCTTCAGCAGCTTCATCTCGACTTCGTCGACATTTTTCCCCGGCGCGATCTTCGTGCGGTTCGATACGCGGAAGATGTGGGTGTCGACCGCCATCGTCGGTTCGCCGAAGGCCGTGTTGAGCACCACGTTCGCCGTCTTGCGGCCCACGCCCGGCAGGGACTCGAGCGCCTCGCGCGAATGGGGCACCTCGCCACCGTACTGGTCGACCAGGATCTGGCAGGTGGCGATCACGTTCTTCGCCTTCGTGTTGTAGAGGCCGATCGTCGCGATATAGCCCTTCAGCTCTTCCAGCCCGAGGTCGAGGATCTTCTGCGGCGTATTCGCCACCGGATACAGGCGGCGCGTCGCCTTGTTGACGCCAACGTCGGTCGACTGCGCCGACAGCAGCACGGCGATCAGGAGTTCGAAGGGCGTCGTGAACTCGAGTTCGGTGGTCGGATGCGGATTGGCGGCGCGAAAGCGCGTGAAGATTTCTAGGCGTTTTGCCGGGTTCATCGATCAGTCTTTCCGTTCGGGCGGCGGTTCGGTGGAAGCCGCGGCGGCATTTGCGGCCGCACGCAGGCGCGCGCGTTCCATGGCGGCGGCGATGATGGCGCGCTTGCGCTCCTTCTCGGCCAGCTCCTCTTGCGTGTTGGTGGTCTCCGCGGTGACGGCGCGCATCTTCTCGACCGCCTTGGCGGCCAGGCGCGCATCGTTTTCCTCGCGCTCGCGCGTCAGGCGTTCGGTGCGGAAATCGTGGCGCGCGCGGGCGGCGTCGGCCGCCTCCTGCGACCAGGCGGCCCAGCCGGTGCTTTCCCAGTCGGGCTCGTTGATGCGCGGGACCATGCTGATGCAGTCGACCGGGCAGGGCGCCACGCACAGGTCGCATCCGGTGCACAGGCTCGGCAGGATGGTGTGCATCTGCTTCGCCGCGCCCATGATCGCGTCCACCGGGCAGGCCTGGATGCACAGCGTGCAGCCGATGCACAGCGACTCGTCGATGAAGGCCACCGGCCGCGGGCGCTCGATACCGTTCGCCGGATTGATGGGAATGACCGGGCGCCCGGTGACGCCGGAGAGCCGGCGTACCCCTTCCAGGCCGCCGGGCGGACACTGGTTGATCTCCGCCTCGCCGCTGGCAATGGCCTCGGCATACGGCCGGCATGCCGGATAGCCGCACTTGGTGCATTGCGTCTGCGGCAGCTGGTCTTCGATCAGGTCGGCGAGGGTCTTGGTCACGATGGCGGGCGGCGTAAAGCCGTCATTATCCGACAAAAGCGCGTCCCGCGCGATGTACTGCCCGGATCCCGCATGATGATTCCGACAATAAGTGGAGCACCGTACAGAGTGGCGCACGGGAGCGTGATGCAATGGGGGTATGGGCGCGCGCCTGCGTAGCCTGCCCTCATACGGAGAACAACATGAACAATCGTTTCATTGCCAAGGCCATGATCCTGGCTTTGCTGGCCGCCAACGCGCCCGCTTTTGCGCAGCACAGCCATGCCCAGGAGCGGCGCGACGACCGCCGCGAATACCGACAGGAACAGCGGGAAGACCGCCGCGAGTATCGTGAAGAGCGCCGCGAGGACCGCCGGGAAGCGCGCGAGGACCGCCGCGACGACCGCCGTGCCATGCGCGGCGCCGGACCGCGCCACGACCTCTACCGCGGCGGACGCCTGCCGGCGAACTACCATCATCGCCAGTACGTGGTCGACAACTGGCGTTCGCACCGCCTGAGTGCGCCGCCACGCGGCCACCATTGGGTGCAAGTCGGCAACGACTACGTGCTGGCCGCCATCGCCACCGGCATCATCGCCAGTGTATTGCTGGGTAACTGACAGAAGAAGGAGCATCATGAGCGAATGGATCATCGCCCCCCTGCTGGCCGTCGACCCGACGGGCCTGCCGACCTACCGCCAGGACAGTACGGGCACCACGGACAATTCCTCGGCGGAGAGTGAGGATGGCCTCGACGAGCAGGGCGACCGCCGTGGCGGCGAACGCCGCGCAGACCATCAGGGCGAGCAGGACGACGACTTCGCCCGTGGCGAGGACAGGCGCGGCGAGCTGCGCTAGCGCTGCCGGAGCTGCGCTTCAGTAAAAAATGCCGCAGCGTGCTGCGGCATTTTTTCGCGCCGGGAAGCCCGCACAGGCAGGGCTTTCCGGTTCGCCGGCTTTACGGGGCTGGACGCGCCAGGGTCTTGCGGAAGTCCGGATCGTCGAACAGCTGGCCAGCCAGCTTGCGGTAGAGTTTCTGGTACTCGGCTGCCGCCAGCGGAATCGCCGTCGCGCCCACGAACGAGGATTCCCACGTGGCATCGGTACCAAGGGTGCGATCGTACTTGACAGCATCGCCATGAGTGACGACGAAGCGGGCACCGAGCTTGGCCGTGCCGGTAACGATGGCGGGGTCGGCCTCGCTTTCGGTCAAGCGCAGGCAGTGTGCGTTGTTGCAGCAGAGGGATCACGATGCCAGGTGCCTGGCACCATTGAAAAAGCCCCGGCGCCGTAAGGCGGCCGGGGCTGTTGAAAGGGTCTTGCGGTCAGCGGAATTCGCGGATGAACTCGCCGATCTTCGGGCAGATGATCTCGCGCCAGCGGCGGCCCGAGAAGATGCCGTAGTGGCCGGCTTTCGGCGCCACGTAGTCGCGCTTCATGTTTTCCGGAATGCTGCTGCACAGCTCGTGCGCTGCCTGGGTCTGGCCGGCACCGGAGATATCGTCGAGTTCGCCTTCGACGGTGAACAGGGCCACCGTCTTGATGTCCTGCGGACGCACCAGCTTGCCGCCGACTTCCCAGGTGCCTTTCGGCAGGCGGTGTTCCTGGAACACGGTCTTGATGGTGTCGAGGTAATACTCGGCCGGCATGTCGAGCACGGCGTTGTACTCGTCGTAGAACTGGCGGTGGTTTTCCGCCGATTCCTCGTCGCCGCGCACCAGGTGCTGGTAGAACTCGCGGTGGCTCTGGGCATGGCGGCCCGGGTTCATGGCGATGAAGCCGGCGTGCTGCAGGAAGCCCGGATAGACTTTGCGGCCATAGCCAGGGTAATTGCCCGGCACGGCGTAGATCACGGTGTTCTCGAACCAGGAGAAGGGCTTTTCGGTTGCCAGGTCGTTGACGGCCGTCGGCGACTTGCGCGGGTCGATCGGGCCGCCCATCATCGTCATCGTTTTCGGCAGCTTCGGATCGTTATCGGATGCCATCAGCGAGATCGCGGCCAGCACCGGCACGGTCGGCTGGCACACCGAGATGACGTGCACGTTCGGGCCGAGGTGACGGATGAAGTCCTGGACGTAGTAGATGTAGTCGTCGAGGTGGAAGGGACCGTCGCTCAGGGGCACCATGCGCGCATCGATCCAGTCGGTGATGAACACGTCGTGGTCGGGCAGCAGGGCGCGCACCGTGTCGCGCAGCAGCGTCGAGTGGTGGCCCGACAGTGGGGCAACGAGCAATACCGTCGGCTGGTCGAGCGCGGCGAAAGCGGCGTCGGACAGGTTCTTCTTGAAGTGCAACAGTTTGCAGAATGGCTTGGTGACGGCGGCATGTTCGATGATGCCGACCGGCTCGCCCTTGATCGTGGTGGTGTCGATGCCGAACGCCGGTTTCTCGTAGTCCTTGCCCAGACGATACATCAACTCGTACCCGGCGGCGATACGCTGGGAAAACGGGGTGTGGGCGAACGGGGAAACGGGGTTCGAGAACAGCTTCGATGACGCATCCGCCCATTGCATCAGCGGGGTCAGGAAGGAGCGTTGCATCTCGTGCAATTGGTAGAGCATAGTAATCCTTCGTGGTGTTGCGCGCCGCCCCAGCGTGTGGCCGGGACGCGTCGCCCGGCGGGTCGCCGTGCGCGAAATTTCATCAATTCATTATAGAGTAACTTGCTTGACTGGTGGAAATATCGGTTTCGCCTGAACCTTCGTTCCATGCGCGCTTGAACCGGTTATACACCCGTTTTTGATAGGGCGTCCGTGATGCATCCCACATAAAAAACAATGCCCCGTGAAGACGGGGCATTGTGGTTTTGAAGTAACTGAACCGATTAATCGAAGACGGGGGTCTCGACGCCGAGGATCTTGTGCAGCTTCGGCGAGGTCGTCGTGTACTGCATGTGGATCTTCTTGTCGGGGAAGATGTAGGGGGCGGCGCCGAAGGCGGCCAGGGCCGCTTCGTGGAAGCCCGACAGGATCAGCTTCTTCTTGCCCGGGTAGGTGTTGATGTCACCGACGGCGAAGATGCCCGGCACGTTCGTTTCGAACTTCTCGGTATCGACCACTTTCAGCTGGCGGCGCTCGATGTCCAGGCCCCATTCGGCGATCGGGCCGAGCTTCGGCGACAGGCCGAAGAAGACCATCAGCATGTCCAGCGGCACGCGGCGGGTGACGCCGTCGGCGCCGGTGACCTTCACTTCGGAGAGCTTGCCGTCCTTTTCGTCGAAGCCCGTGACCTGGCCGGTGATCAGCTGCATCTCGTACTCGTCGCACAGGGCCTTCATCTTGGCGACCGATGCCGGCGCGGCGCGGAAGTCTTCGCGGCGGTGCACCAGCACGACCGACTCGGCCTTGCCGACGAAGTTCAGGGCCCAGTCCAGGGCGGAGTCGCCGCCGCCGCAGATGACCAGGTTCTTGCCGTCGAAGATCGCCGGGTCCTTGACGCGGTAGAACAGCTGGCTGTTCTCGAACTTCTCGATGCCGTCGACCTTGATCGTGCGCGCCTGGAAGGAACCGACGCCGGCGGCGATGAAGATGGTCTTGGTGATGAACTGGGTGCCGGTCGAGGTCTCGACGTTGAAGCGGCCGTCTTCGCGGCGCTGCACGGTCGTCACTTCCTGGCCCAGGTGGAAGGTCGGCTCGAAGGGCTCGATCTGCTTGAGCAGGTTGTCGGTCAGTTCCTGGCCGGTGCAGACAGGCACGGCAGGGATGTCGTAGATCGGCTTGTCCGGATACAGTTCGACGCACTGGCCGCCCACGGCCGGCAGCGAGTCGATGACATGGGCCTTGATCTCGAGCAGGCCGAGTTCGAAGACCTGGAACAGGCCGACGGGACCTGCGCCAATGATGACGGCATCGGCTTCGATGGCGCCGGCGAACGAGCTGTTAGGGGCGATGCTGCCCGCATCGTGGGTGGCATTGATAGTCATGCACGCAATCCTGTTGATTTTTTAAAAGAGGGGGCGGTGACGCGATGGCCGCTAGTGTGCCACGGAAGACGCACGGCTGCAGGCGCCGGACCAAAACCGCAACTGCCGGCGCAAGCGCGCGCCGGCGGCTGCTACATGCAATGTCAGCGGGCCAGTTGGTCGAGCTTGGACTTGACGTCTTTCCACTCGTCCGCGTCAGGCAGGGCCGGTTTGGTCTTGGTGATCGATGGCCATGCGCGCGACAGGTCGGCGTTGATCTTGATGAATTGCTGCTGGTCGCCCGGCACGTCTTCCTCGGCATAGATCGCGTTGACCGGACATTCGGCCACGCACACGGCGCAGTCGATGCACTCGTCGGGGTCAATCGCGAGGAAATTCGGGCCTTCCCGGAAACAATCGACCGGGCATACATCGACGCAGTCGGTGTAGCGACAGCGGATGCACGATTCGGTGACAACGTGGGTCATAACAGTCCTATTGATGGTGGGTGCCGCAGCGTCAGCGCGCAAGGAGGGGCCGCCAACATGGCAAAGCACTGTATTTTAGGGCAATTCGGGCTTTCCTACAAATCACGCTTAGACACAATATACATAAGCAAATGTGCTGCGTGACGTACGATGAGGCCGGTTTTGCCGCGCCGCTCAGGCCGCACCGTGGAGGTGTGCCAGCAGCGCCGCCCAGGCGCTGGCGTCCGGCGCGCCGTCGTCGACCAGCACCAGCGAGCGGCAGCGCTCGCCGTCCTCGACCGTGATCTCCCAGCGCGGCAGGTCGGCGCCTACTGCGCGCGGCGGTGTGGTGCAGAAGAAATCCAGGTGCCGCAGCACCTCCTCGAGCGCCGCGCCGTCGGGGTGGCAGGCGGTGTCGAGGGCGACCGAGCGTTCGGCACCACTGAAGCCGCCCGCGCACCTGGCGGTGATTTTCATTTGGCGCCGGCCAGCTCGGCTGTTGTCGCCGGGTCGACCATCGGCACCACCGCGGCGCTGCTCTCGCCGGTTTCCTGCCCGAGATCGACGCCGGCCGGGCCGTTGCGACCGCGCTCGGCACACCAGCGCGCCAGCGCCTCGGCCTCGGCTTCGAGGACGCGTTCGATGTTGTAGTACTCGGCCAGGTTCATGGTGCCGCAGCAGGCGCGCCGGTCCTGCTGGGCTCCGGGGGCGTCGCAAACGGCCGGGGCCAGGCGCCGGAAGCCGCGCGCCGGGGATGCCGGCGCGGTCTCGTCGGCCGGAACCGTCGGGGCGTGCTCGTCGCCTGCTTCCGGCTCGGCCAGCACTTCGCGCAGCGTGAACTGGCGCCGCACCGATTCGGCATAGGACGCCGGCTTGCCGTCCTCGAGCGTCAGGCGCAGCATGTCGTTGGCGACGTCGGCATAGGTGGCGGCAATGTCGGGCGCGGCCACCGGGGCGCGCAGCACCAGGCCGCGCAGCCAGGACGCGACCCGGTGCAGCACCGCGGCATCGTCCTCGAAGGCGGGGTTGCGCTCGAGGGCGAACAGGTCGGCCAGGATGTCGTAGACGGCCCCGGTGAATACCTGCGAAATGGCATGCACCTGGGTGCCGGCCTGCGACAGCGTCAGGTCGTTGTCGGCATTCCGGAGGCCCGTGGTGCCGCCGAGTGCCAGGCCGAATTGCTCGGCGATATCGGCCAGGAAGGTCTTGTCATGCAGGCGCGCCTTGGTCTGGGCAACCACCGCTTCGCACTGGTCGAGCTGGGACAGGGCCAGGAAGATGGCGGTGAGGTCGCCGAAGGATTCGTGCAGGCCGCCGGTCTGGGGGGGATTGTCGGCCTCGAGCCAGTGCGGTTTCAGGCCGTCGAGCACGGCATGGCCGGTCTCGTGGGCGACGATGTCGAAGGAGCGGCAGGTGAACACCCGGTCGGTTTGCCCGGAGGGCACGAACTCGCCGAACTTCAGGCAATTCTGGGTGCGGCTGTAGAAGGCGTTCATCACATTCGGCAGGCCGTAGGGAAAAACTTGCAGCGGCGCCGTATCGATGCTGCTGTTCCATTGCCACGGCAGCGGCATCTCGACCCCGCTGGACGAGAGCGAGCGCTGGTACATGGTCAGGGTCTGGCGCACCACCGCAAAGGTGTGGACGGCATCGAACTGAGGCGTGTCCGGCATGGTGACGAAGTCGCCGAAGGCGTTCGGCTCGACTGCGTCGATGCCGGGCGTGCCAGAGGCGATGCGGGCGTCGCGCGGCCCGGCCAGCACGATGCCGGGCAGGAAGGCCTTGCGCGTGCCCATTTCCGTGACCGACGGGTCCTGTTTCCACATCAGCACGCGCGCGCCGAAGGCATAGGGCAGGGGACCTTACCCGGAGGCGGCTCGTCGGCACCGCGCGGGAGGCCGGGTTGGTCGAGCAGCTGGGCAGCCTTGCGGTGCTGGCGGTAGGGCGCGCTTGGGGTGGGAACAAAGGCGACCGGCGCCGTCTCCCGCTCGAAAGTAATGGTTGTTTGATCCGGCAGCAAGACTCGTTGTTCCATGGCGCACCCTCATGTGATTGAGATACATCATCAGATAGTCGCGCCCCCGGCGGAATCGATCTTGACCCACGTCAATTGCACAGCGCACTGGTATCTCGCGCATGCAACTGGCATCATGGCGGATTGTCTTGAGCAATTATGTAAGGAAGGAATGCAGATGGCGGACATTCAGATCGTCCAGGAACACAAGCTGAGCCCGGAACGGGCGCGCGCGGCGGCGCAACAGGTGGCCGACAAGGTGGCTGCCGAGTTCGGCATGGAATGCCGTTGGGATGGCGAGGACGTGCTGCGTTTCGAGCGCAGTGGGGTGGAGGGCGCGTTGACCCTGGGCGAACAGCGCGCAGCGCTGCGGATCAAGCTGGGTTTCCTGATGAGCGCCTTCGGTCCGGCGATCGAGGCCAAGGTGGCCGACAAGATGAAGCGGGTGTTTGCCGCGGCGTGAGTACCGTAGGGTGGGCTCTCGAGCCCACGCGGTCGTACCCTTGCATACCGCAACGTTTTTCGAAGGGAACAATGATCAACCGGTGATACCGCGTGGGCACGGAGTGCCCACCCTGCCAAACCGTGACCGATCAGCCCTTCAGCTCTTCGATCAGATCGATGTACTGCTGCATCGCGTCTTCTTTCGAGGTGCCTTTCAGGCCATCCCAGGCGTCGTACTTGGCACGGCCGACCATGTCGGTGAAGCCAGGACGCTCGCCGCTGACGTCGCCGCTCGACGCCTGCTTGAACAGCGCGTAGATCTTCAGCAGGGTCATGTTGTCCGGACGCTCCGGCAGGTTCTTCGAATCGGCCTGGGCCTGGGCGAACTGGTCTTGCAAGCTCATAAAAACTCCTGTTGTGTTTGCTGGATGAGGCATTGACTGTAAGGCAATGCATGCGGGGCATCTTAGCGCAGGAGGCGGCGGGTCACGCAGGAATCGCCCGTATTTTAGAGGGCTTACTCAGAAGACAAGGGGTAGCGCCGACGGCGCCTGGACATCAAAAAAGCCGCGTCGGCCGGGAGCTCCCGGCCGACGCGGCTTCGCGCACGCCTGACTGCCTTGCAGCCCGGCTGCTTACACCGCCAGCAGTTCGACGTCGAAGATCAGCGTCGCGTTCGGCGGGATCGCGCCGCCGGCGCCGCGGGCACCGTAGCCCAGGCTCGCCGGGATGGTCAGGCGGCGCTGGCCGCCGACTTTCATGCCCTGCACGCCTTCGTCCCAGCCGCGGATCACGTGGCCGGCGCCCAGCGGGAACTGGAACGGATCGTTGCGGTCCTTGCTCGAATCGAACTTGGCGCCCGGGGTGCCGTCGTCGTTGCGCAGCCAGCCGGTGTAGTGGACGGTGACGTAGGCACCGGCTTTCGCCTCGGCGCCTTCGCCGACGACGGTATCTTCGTACTGCAGGCCGGAAGCGGTGGTGGTAGTGGACATGGTATTCCTTCGCTGTTCAAGTTGAGGGGCGATTGTAGTGCATCAATCCGCCCCGCGCCATCGAGCGCCCGCTGCGGCGCCCCCGCGATCCCGGTCTACAATACGCTTTTGACTTCTGGAGCCGCACGATCATGCCTGCTCAACAGTCCAGCACGCCGGGGAGCCCCTCATGAATGCCGTCGCCACCGCCTGGGCGCGTGCGTTGCGCGCCCAGTTCTCGAGCCGCATGCTGCTGTTGTCGCTGCTGCCGCTGATGCTGTCGCTGCTGCTGTGGGGCGGGCTGCTGTATGCCTTCGGCCAGCCGCTGTTCGACTGGCTGCAGGGCCTGTTCGCCGAGTACGGCTGGTTCACCTCGAGCGACAGCATCCTCTCGACGCTCGGCCTGGGCATGCTGAAGGTGATGGTGGTGCCGATCATGGCGATCTTGCTGCTGCTGCCCCTGATGATCGCCTCGTCGTTGCTGTTCATGGGCGTGGTCGCGATGCCGGCCATCGAAGGCCACGTCAGCCGCCGCCAGTACCCGAAGCTCGAGCGCAAGGAAGGCGGGTCTTTCGTGGGCAGCGTGGCCATCAACCTCTCGAGCGTGCTCGTGTTCGCGGCCCTGTGGCTGTGTACGGTGCCGCTGTATGCGGTGCCGCCGGTGGCGGTGCTGGTGCAGGCCGCGCTGTGGGGCTGGGTGACCTCGCGCGTGATGAGCTACGACGCGCTGGCCGGGCACGCCAGCACGCTTGAACGCAAGGCCCTGATGGCTGCGCACCGCTGGCCGCTGCTGGCGATCGGCATGGTGTCGGGCGTGCTCGGCGCCTTGCCGGGCATCGCCTGGATGGGCGGCGCGCTGCTGTCGATGGTGCTGTTTCCCTTCCTGGCGGTGCTGTCGGCCTGGTTGTACGTGCTGATCTTCCTGTTCACCGGACTATGGTTCCAGTACTACTGTCTGGACGCGCTGGAAAGGCTGCGCGGGTCGGGTGCGACGGCGCCGATGCCGGCTTGAATTTCCACGGTCGGACACCCCGGACTCAGGCCGAAAAGACAGGCCAGGTACGCCGAATCTCATCCGTGTAGGAGGCGAATACCCATGCTTGTAGGCATCAGTGCTATCCCGATAACTCGGCCGTTGTTTTTTTGCGAAAATGTTCGGGGCAGGTCAAATTTGTTGAACAGGTCTACGTGGAAGACCTGTTGATGTGGTGGAATGATGGCTTGGGCGCGGCGCATTTTCATCGCGATTTTTAGCGCCAGCCACGTGAACCAACAACGACCTCGATCACTCGAACAGACCAGTAGTACGGATGGCGAGCAGGTTGACAGGATGGGGCATTCGGAAACCGCCAGCAGGTTGCCCGAGGCCCTCGTAGGAATGACGATTCAAACCGGTTAAGCCATCATGGAAAGCACCCGCCGTTTCAAACGGCCACGTAACGTATTCAGCGCCATGCGCAACCTGCGCACGCGCGCCGACGGCAGCGCCGCGCCCGCCCTCGCCATGGCAGCGACCGCGCGGGACGCGCCCCTGTACGACACCTATCCGCACCTGTCGCTCGTCTCCGACGCAGGCGCGAACTCCGCCGAGGCTCCGCCAGGCGATGGCGCCGGACCCGAACACGAAGGCGAGCCGCCTGCCGGCAAGGGCCGCGGCAAGCGCGTCCTGTTCGGCCTGCTGCTGGTCGTCGTCGCGGCCGGTTCGGCCTACGCCGTCTACGAGACCCGCACCTCCACGCTGCAGGCGAAGCTGTTCGCCGGCATGATGAAGGACGTGCACTATCGCATGCACAAGGGCGCGAGCGACGCGATCCGCTTCCCGTCCGAGAGCCCCTACGATGCCCGCCTTGGCTACTCGCATCTCCCGGCGTTTCTCACCAGGCTGCAGTCGCGCGACTACGTCATCGAAGCGCAAGCGCGCATGTCGCCGAAAATGGTGCAGCTGGCCGACCGCGGCATCTTCGCGACCTACCGCGAAAAGACCCGTACCGGCCTCGAGATCCTCGACTGCCGCAGCCAGCCGCTGTTCGGCTCGCGCTTCCCGGAACGCTTCTACGAGCGCTTCGACGACACCCCGCAACTGCTGGTGCAAAGCCTGCTGTTCATCGAGAACCGCGAGCTGCTCGACCCGGCCTACCCGAAACGCAACCCGGCCGTCGAATGGGACCGCTTCTCGAAAGCCGTGTTCGACAAAACCCTGCACGCCGTCGGCGTCGGCAGCGGCGGGCGCGTTGCCGGCGGTTCCACGCTGGCCACGCAAATCGAAAAATACCGCCATTCGCCGGAAGGGCGTACCGCCTCGCTGTCGGACAAGCTCGTGCAAATGGCCTCGGCCACGCTGCGCGCCTACCAGGATGGCGAAGACACCACTGGCGCACGCCGCCAGATCGTGCTCGACTACCTGAATACGGTGCCGCTGTCGGCCAAGCTCGGCTACGGCGAAGTGAACGGCATCGGCGACGGCATGTGGGTCTGGTACGGCCGCGATTTCGCCAAGGTCAGTGCCGCCCTGAAGGGCCGCATGGACAATTCCGAAGCGGTGCTCATCTACAAGGAAGCGCTGTCGCTGATGATCGCGCAGCGCCGTCCTGCCTACTACCTCGGCGCCGGCAAGGAAGACCTCGAAACGCTCACGAACAGCCACCTGCGCGTGCTGGCCCAGGCCGGCGTGATCACGCCGCAGTTGCGCGACGCGGCCCTCGCCGTCAAGCTGCAGCCCTCGCTGCATTCCGGCGTGGCCGCACCCGAGCCGAACGCCTTCGTGTCGCGCAAGGCCTCGAACGCCGTGCGCAACCACCTCGGCTACCTGCTGGGCGAGCCGCGCCTGTACAACCTCGACCGCCTCGACATGTCGGTGGTTTCCACCCTCGATGCCCAGGCCCAGCAGGCGGTGACCGCCACGCTGCGCCAGCTGACCACGCCCGAGGCGGCCGCAGCGGCCGGCCTGACCGGCAAGGGCCTGCTCGGCAACGGCGACCCGGCCCAGGTGGTCTACAGCTTTACCCTGATGGAGCGGGGCGACAACGTCAACTACCTGCGCGTCCAGACCGACAACTACGACCAGCCCCTCGACATCAACGAGCAGGCCAAGCTCGACCTCGGTTCGACGGCCAAGCTGCGCACGCTCGTCACCTACCTCGACATCGTCGACCAGCTGCACCGCCGCTACGAGCCGATGGACCCGAAGGCGCTGCGCGAAGCGCGCATCGACCCGAAGGATCGCCTGAGCCAGTGGGCGGTGGAATACTTCCTGGCGCTGCCGGCGAATGCCGACCGTGGCTTGACGCCCATGCTGGCGGCGGCGATGGAGCGCAAGTACTCGGCCAACCCTGGTGAAGGCTTCTTTACCGGCGGCGGCCTGCATTACTTCGGCAACTTCAGCAAGCTCGACAATTCGAAGATCATGACCGTGCAGCACGCGCTGCAGCAGTCGACCAACCTGGTCTTCGTGCGCATGATGCGCGACGTCGTGCGCTACTACATGTTCCAGCTGCCCGGTTCCTCGGCCGCCCTGCTGGCCGACGCCAACGATCCGCGCCGCGCCGAGTACCTGGCGCGCTTCGCCGACAGCGAGGGCAAGACCTTCCTGGCGAAGTTCTGGAACAAGTACAAGGGCAAGACCCCGGACGAAGCGCAGGCGCTGCTCTTTGCCGGCGTGCGCCCGGCCGCCTCGAAGCTGGCCGCGGCCTACCTGACGATCGCGCCGAAGGCCACGCTGGCCCAGTTCGGCGCCTTCATCGACCGTTCGCTGCCGAGCAACGAGGTCGACGAAGAGCGCATCGCCAGGATGTACGAGCAGTATGCGCCGGCCAACATGTCGCTGGCCGACCGCGGTTATGTCGCCTCGACCCACCCGCTGGAACTGTGGCTGGTCGGCTACCTGCAGACCCACCCGAAAGCCGGCTGGAGCGAAGTGGTCGCGGCCAGCGTGCGCGAGCGCCAGGAAGTCTATTCGTGGCTGTTCAAGACCAGCCGCAAGAACGCCCAGGACAAGCGCATCGCCGGCCTGATCGAAGTCGAAGCCTTCCTCAAGATCCATGCCCAGTGGAAGAAGATGGGCTATCCCTTCGATTCGCTGGTGCCGTCCTACGCCACCACGCTGGGCGCCTCGGCCGACCGGCCGGCGGCCCTGGCCGAACTGATGGGCATCATCGTCAACGGCGGCGTACGCAAACCCGTCGAGCGCATCGACTCGCTGCACTTTGCCAAGGCCACGCCTTACGAAACCCTGGTCAAGCGCGCACCGAAAGTGGAGAACGAAGTCGTGCTGGCGCCGGAAGTGGCGCGCGCGGTGGCCACTGCCATCCGCGGCGTGGTGTCGGAAGGTACGGCCAAGCGCGTCAAGACCGCCTTCACGCAATCGGACGGCAATGTCATCGCGGTGGGCGGCAAGACCGGTACCGGCGACCAGCGCTTCGACGTGTATGCTAGAGGCGGGCGCCTGATCGAATCGCGCTACGTGAACCGTTCGGCCACGTTCGTCTTCAACATCGGCGAGCGCTTCTTCGGCAGCATGACGGCCTATGTGCACGGACCGCAGTCGGAGAACTACGACTTCACCAGCGCCTTGCCGGTGCAGCTGCTCACAACGCTGGCGCCGAGCCTGATGCCGATGATCGAACCGCCACAGGGCAGCGTGGCCGCGCAGCGCCAGTGCGTGCGCTGACCCGTCCGTCGCCGGCCTGCTTGCCCAAACGGATGAGCAGCCGGGGCCTGGCCTTATAATGGCTGGATGAGTCCCGGAGAAAGGGCGCGCAGCGCAAGCCGGCGCGCCGTATCGACAATTCGCAGCTTCAGCCTGGTTTCGCTGCGCGACCTGATCGTCGCGGCGGGGCCGACCGTCGTCCTGGTCGCGCTGGCCTGCTTCATCGCCTACCTGGTTGTCGACCCGGCCCCGCCGCGCATCGTGCGCCTGGCAAGCGGCCAGGAAAACAGCGCCTACGAAGCCTTTGGCGCCCGCTATGCCAAGGAACTCAAGAGCGACGAGATCAAGGTCGTGCTGCAGCCCTCGCTGGGCTCCCAGGAAAACCTGCTACGCCTGCAGCGTGGCGAAGCCGACATCGCGTTCGTGCAAAGCGGTTCCACCAGCGAAGAGCAGGCGGGCCAGCTCGGCCTGGTATCCCTGGGCAGCCTGTTCACGGAACCCGTCTGGCTGTTCCTGCGCAGCGAGGTCAAGGCCACCAGTCTCACCGGCCTGCGCGGCAAGCGCATCAACCTCGGGCCGGAGGGTACCGGCGTGCCGACCCTGTTCCGCCAGGTGCTGGCCGTGAACGGCGTCGAGCCGAACGAACTGACCATCGGCGCGCTCGAGAACACGCCGGCCACGGTCGAACTGCTGGCCGGGCGCATCGACGGACTCGTGTTCAGTTCGGCGCCGGAAGCGCCGCTGATCCAGATGCTGCTGCAAACGCCCGGCATCCGCCTGTTCAACTTTTCCCAGGCCGAAGCCTATACGCGGCGCCTGCCTTTCCTCACCCACGTAACGCTGCCGCGCGGGATCGTCGACCTGGGCCGCGACATTCCGTCCCAGGACTACCACCTGATCGCGCCCACGGCCACCCTGGTGGCGCGGGAAGACCTGCATCCGGCCCTGGTCGACCTGTTTGTCAAGGCGGCCGGCGAGATCCACGGCGGCGCCGGCTGGTTCCAGCAGCAGGGCCAGTTCCCCTCGCCGAAATTTACCGAGATTCCCGTGTCGGAGGAAGCGGCGAAATACTACCGCGACGGCCCGCCGCTGCTGCAGCGCTACATGCGCTTCTGGCTGGCGAATCTGTTCGAGCGCCTGTGGGTCGTGGTGGTGGCGCTGGCCGCCCTGGTGATACCGCTCTCGAAAATCGTGCCGCCGCTGTACGTGTGGCGCGTGCGTTCGCGCGTGTATCGCTGGTACGGCGAATTGCGCGCGGTGGAGCAGGCCTGGGAGGCCGTGCAGCCGGAAGCGGAAGAGGCGCGCCGCGAGATCGTACGCGAGGATCTCTTGCACCGCCTGGACGACATCGAGGAACGCGTAAACCACATCTCGATTCCGCTGGCCTATGCCGATGGCCTGTACGGCCTGCGCGGCCATATCAACATCGTGCGCCAGCGGCTGCGCGCATCGGCACCGGCGGCGGCCGGACCGGGCGACTTCGGCGGATAACAATTTCCTGCGGATGAGATTACACTGGCAGGCCGTGTGATTTGTCTTTAAGGAAATTATGATCCGCCGTCCTCTCTCCCTCCTGGCACTCAGCCTGGCCTTTGCCTTCGGCGCCACTCCCGGCGCCCAGGCCGCCACCTCGACGGACGGGGCGGCGGATGCGCCCGCTCAAAAGCGCAACCTGCGCGAGACCTACACCAAGCACGAATACCAGATCCCGATGCGCGACGGCGTCAAGCTGTTCACCACCGTCTATGTGCCCAAGGATGCCTCGCGTCCGTATCCCTTCCTGATGACGCGCACGCCCTACAGCGCCGGCGTGTTTGCACAGGGCGAGCTGCACTACGGTGTCGACTGGTTCCCGGAGTCCATCGGCCCTTCGCGCGAGCTGGAAGATGCCGGCTATATCTTCGTCAAGCAGGACGTGCGCGGGCGCTACATGTCGGAAGGGAAGTGGCAGGAGATGACGCCGCACGGTAAAGCCAAGCTGGCCGCCGGCGAAGGCGAGGAAAGCCGCGACATGTACGACACCGTCGAATGGCTGCTCAAGCACGTGCCGAACAACAACGGCAAGGTCGGCATCCACGGCATCAGTTATCCCGGCTTCTATACCTCCGCCAGCATCATCGACTCGCACCCGGCCATCAAGGCGGCCTCGCCGCAGGCGCCGGTCACCGACCTCTACATGGGCGACGATTCCTACCACGGCGGCGCCTTCATGCTGGCTGCGAACTTCGATTTCTACGCCGCCTTCACCTCGCGCCCGAATCCGACGCCGCTGCCGAAAACGCGCGACAGTTTCGACTACGGCGACACCGATGCGTACGATTTCTTTCTCAAGCACCTGACGCTGTCGAACATCCTCGGCACCATGACGGACGAACAGCGTCTGCTCCTCGTGCCCACCATCGAGCATGACACCTATGACGAGTTCTGGACCTCACGCGCCATCGGTCCGCGCCTGAAGAACGTCAAGCCGGCGGTGCTGACCGTTGGCGGCTGGTTTGACGCGGAAGACCCGCAGGGTCCGTTCACGACCTATGCTTCCATCGAAAAGCTCAACCCAGGCACGACCAATGGCCTGGTGATGGGACCCTGGGTGCACGGCGGCTGGGCGCGTGGGGAGGGCGCACGCCTCGGACACGTCAGTTTCGACAGCAAGACCTCGGAGTACTTCCGCCGCGAGTTGCAGTTCCCGTTTTTCGAACAGCACCTGAAAGGCGTCAAGCCGGCGAACCCGGTCGCCGAGGTCACGGCCTTCGAGACCGGCAGCAACGTCTGGCGCCGCTACACGGCCTGGCCGCCGGTGCAGGCCAAGCCACGCACGCTGTACTTCGGTGCCGACGGCAAGCTGGGCTGGACGCAGCCCGCGGCAGCTGGCACCGCTTTCGACGAATACGTGGCCGACCCGAAAAAGCCGGTGCCCTATATTGCCTATCCAGCCACCGGCGTGCCGCAGGAATACATGGTCTCGGACCAGCGTTTCGCCGCCAAGCGGCCCGACGTGCTGGTCTACCAGAGCGAAGTGCTGGAGGAGGACGTGACGATCGTCGGAGGAGTGACGCCGAAACTGTTCGTCTCGACCACGGGCACGGACGCCGACTGGGTGGTGAAGCTGATCGACGTCTATCCGGCGTCCTACCCGGAGGCGCCCGCTGGAGCCCACGGTGCCGACCCGGGCGTGCCCGCGCTGGCGCTGGGCGGTTTCCAGCAGCTGGTGCGCGGCAACCCGCTGCGCGGCAAGTTCCGTAACGGGTTCGCCAAGCCGCAACCATTCACGCCGGGCAAGGTCGAGGCGCTGGATTTCGACATCGGCCAGGTCAACCACACCTTCCGCCGCGGCCACCGCATCATGGTGCAGGTGCAGAGTTCGTGGTTCCCGCTGGTGGACCTGAACCCGCAGACGTTTACCCACATCCCGAAGGCGAAGCCGGAAGATTTCGTCAAGGCGACCCAGCGTGTGTACCGCGCGCCGGGCACCGCGTCGGGCTTGCAGGTGATGGTGATGCCATAACCGGGTAGATGGACGGCTGCCAGGGCGGCAATAGGTCGTTCGATGTACGCCGCTACATGCTGCACGCCGTAGGGTAGGCGGCTCCACCCGCAACACTTCCGCAGACGCGGCGCCTGCGCCGCCTACGCGTTCAAACCCGCGCGATCAGCCCCAACGCGCTTGAACGAAGGGCTCGAACGAATGGCCCGAACGGCAGCGCGAATGAGCCGCCGTGGGTTGAACGCGTAGGCGGCGCGTGCAGTGGCGCAACGCATCGGGCGCGATGGAGCCGCCTACCCTACGCTCCGATCCAGGGCAGGCCAGCCTTGCACCAGCCGCCAATCGTCTTGCGATGCCCCTCTGCATCGCGGTCGCCCTCGAAACCCTCCAGGATGTCGTAGGACTGCGCATAGCCAAGCTCCGTGGCCACCCGTGCGCTGTGGCGCGAGCGCACGCCCGAGCGGCACAGGAACAGCAATACCTCGTCCTTGCCCGCCACCTGCCCCAGCTGCTCGCTGAACTGCGGATTCGGCTGGCCGCCCGGGTAGGTGGCCCATTGCACGGCCACGTGCTGCGCCTCGGAAACCGAGGCGACGCGTCCAACCCAGTCGCGTTCGGCATTCGTGCGCACGTCGACGATCTTCACCTTCGGATCGCTTTGCAGCAGCGTGAACGCCTCGCGCGGCGTGACGGCACCGGCGTAGGGCTGGCCCGGCGCGCGGGTGCGCGCACTGGCGAGGATGTCTTCGGTCGTGCTCATCATTATTCCCTTTGATTAATTCGACTGCACCAGGATGGCGCCAGCCTTGCCGAAAAAGTGCGTTTTGCACCATCATGGTGCAATAAGGATAAAATGCACCATGATGGTGCGCCGCGCACCAATTGCCCGCACGCTTGCCGCAAGGCCTGTCGTCGGAGATTTTATGGTTAAACTCTCGGGTTGCCAAAGAACGAATGCGCATTTGTTCATGACAGGGAAGCTGGCATGGTTCCTGCATTAGTTCCTTGCAAGATTGTCGCACCGGCTGACGGGACAGCGCCCTCGCTGCGCGACACACCATTTTAATTAGGAGAAACGCATGGCAAAGACCGCCGCAGATGTGATGCAGATGGTGAAGGACAACGAAGTCAAGTTCGTTGATTTCCGCTTCGCGGATACCCGTGGTAAAGAGCAGCACGTCACCGTTCCTGTGTCGCACTTCGACCTCGACAAATTCGAGTCGGGCCACGCGTTCGACGGTTCCTCGATCGCCGGCTGGAAGGGCATCGAGGCATCGGACATGATCCTGATGCCGGACCCGAACACCGCCAACCTCGACCCGTTCATGGAAGAGACCACCCTGTTCATGCAGTGCGACGTGATCGAACCGTCGGACGGCAAGGGCTACGACCGCGACCCGCGCTCGATCGCCAAGCGCGCCGAAGCCTACCTGAAGTCCACCGGCCTGGGCGACACCGCCTTCTTCGGTCCGGAACCTGAATTCTTCATCTTCGACGGCATCCGCTGGAAAGTCGACATGTCGGGCTGCTTCGTGAAGATCGATTCCGAAGAAGCCTCCTGGTCGACCGACGCCAAGATCGAAGGCGGCAACAGCGGCCATCGTCCAGGCGTGAAGGGCGGCTACTTCCCGGTCCCGCCGGTCGATAGCTTCCAGGACATGCGTTCGGAAATGTGCCTGATCCTCGAATCGCTCGGCATCCCGGTCGAAGTGCACCACCACGAAGTGGCCGGCGCCGGCCAGAACGAAATCGGCACCCGCTTCTCGACCCTGGTCGAGCGCGCCGACTGGACCCAGAACATGAAGTACGTGATCTGGAACGTCGCCCACAGCTACGGCAAGACCGCCACCTTCATGCCGAAACCGATGGCCGGCGACAATGGCTCGGGCATGCACGTGCACCAGTCGATCTGGAAGGAAGGCAAGAACCTGTTCGCGGGCGACGGCTATGCCGGCCTGTCGGAAACGGCCCTGTTCTACATCGGCGGCATCATCAAGCACGCCAAGGCCCTGAACGCGATCACCAACCCGGGCACCAACTCGTACAAGCGCCTGGTGCCGGGCTACGAAGCCCCGGTGAAGCTGGCCTACTCGGCCCGTAACCGCTCGGCCTCGATCCGCATTCCGCACGTGGCCAACCCGAAGGGCCGCCGCATCGAAGTGCGCTTCCCGGACCCGCTGGCCAACGTCTACCTGTGCTTCGCCGCGCTGCTGATGGCGGGCCTGGACGGTATCCAGAACAAGATCCACCCGGGCGAAGCGGCGTCGAAAGACCTGTACCACCTGCCGCCGGAAGAAGACAAGCTGATCCCGACCGTCTGCGCCTCGCTGGAAGAAGCGCTCGACGCCCTGAACGCGGACCGCGAGTTCCTGATCCGCGGCGGCGTCTTCAGCGACAGCATGATCGACGCCTACATCGACCTGAAGATGCAGGAAGTGCAGCGCATGCGCATGACGCCGCACCCGGCCGAATTCGACATGTACTACTCGTCGTAAGCAGATAGCTCCACTGTTGCAATACGGCATCAGAAGCTGTAAGCACAGGTAACAAACGCGGGGAGGGCCATTGGCTTTCCCCGCGTTTTTATGTGGATGCGGTATATTCGGGCTCAACTCCACCTTGCACGCCCTGCGTGCCGCTTTTACCGATGCGAATGATAACGTTTGGTTTTCGCCATGGCGCCGCGCTGCTAGCAGGCGTGCTCGCGCTGCAGTTCCCGGCCCAGGCCCAGGTCTACCGTTGCACCGATGCGAGCGGAAACAAGCTGTACACGGACACGAAAAAAGGCAATTGCGAGCTGCTCGATACCGGCCCGGCATTGCCGCGTCCGGTGGCGGCCTCGCCCATGATTCCCTCGGCACGCCCGACCAGCCCGGCGCCGGCTGCCGCCGCATCGAGCCCGACCAACTTCCCCGGGTCGACAGCTCGCAGCAGCGCGCCTGCGACGACGATCGCCGCGGCATCCTCACCGAGGAACTGCGCGCCGAAGAGAAGAAGCTGGCCGACCTGAAGCAGTCCTTCAACAATGGCGAACCCGAGCGCCAGGGCAACGAGCGCAACTTCGTCAAGTACCGTGAGCGCGTCGTCCAGATGCGCGACGACATCAGCCGCACCGAGCGCAACATCGAGGCGCTGCGGCGCGAAATCGCCAACATCCGATGACGGAACCCGACAGCGCGGCCCAGGCCCCGCAGCCGGGCCCGCCATCGACACAGCCAGCCTCCGGGTTCGCCGGCCTCGAGCTGCTGGCCTCGAGCGTGCTGCTGGTCGATGCCCACGACCGCGTGCGCTACGCCAACCCGGCGGCCGAGAACATGCTCGACGCCTCGCTCAAGTCGCTCTCGCGCCAGACCCTGGCGGCGCTGTTCTCCAACGGCGACGAGCTCGCTGCCCTCTGCGGCCAGACCCGCGCCCACCAGTATGCCGACCTGCGCCAGGACCTGGCGCTCGAGCGCCCCGGGCGCGAAACCCTCCACGTGCACAGCATCGCCAGTAGCCTGGACAACGGCGAGGTGCTGATCGAACTGCGCGAGAACGTCCAGCAGTTGAAACTCGATCGCGAGGAGCGCTTCCTCGACCAGAGCCAGGCCAACAAGGAACTCATCCGCAACCTGGCGCACGAGATCAAGAATCCGTTGGGCGGCATCCGTGGCGCGGCCCAGTTGCTCGAGCTGGAACTGCCGCCGCTGCACCTGGCCGAGCTGAAGGAATACACCCAGGTCATCATCAAGGAAGCCGACCGCCTGCAGACCCTGGTCGACCGCCTGCTGGCCCCGCACAGGAAGCCCCACATCGTCGGCGACGTCAACATCCACGAAGTGTGCGAGCGCGTGCGTAGTCTGGTGCTGGCCGAATTCCCCAACGGCCTGGCCATCCGGCGCGATTACGATGCCTCCATCCCCGAGTTCCGCGGCGACAAGGAGCAGCTGATCCAGGCCGTCCTGAACATCGTCCACAACGCCGCCCAGGCCCTGGGCACGCGCATCGCAGCTGGCGATGCCGAGATCGTGCTGCGCACGCGCGTCGCCCGCCAGGTGACGCTGGCCAAGGTCCGCTACGGGCTGGCATTAGACTTGCATATCATTGACAATGGACCGGGCATCGCACCCGAAATCCGCGACCGTATCTTCTACCCGCTGGTGTCGGGCAGGGATGGCGGCAGCGGCCTGGGCTTGACCCTGGCGCAAACCTTCGTGCAGCAGCACCTTGGGATGATCGAGTGCGAAAGCCGGCCTGGACTGACGGATTTCCGGATACTCCTGCCGCTGCATTGAGGCGGGCGGGTCCGCCGGGTCCACGATGAATCACAGCCCGCATGGCATTCCGAATGACCGGCGGGCAGGGCGGAAAGCAGGAAGCACATGAAACCAATCTGGATTGTCGACGACGACGCATCGATTCGCTGGGTGCTGGAAAAAGCACTGGCACGCGAGAGCCTGTCCACGCGCAGCTTCGCCAATGCGCGCGAGGCCCTGGCCGCCTTCGAGCACGAGACGCCGCAGGTGCTCGTGTCGGATATCCGCATGCCGGGCGAATCCGGCATCGACTTGCTGCAGGCGGTCAAGGAGAGGCATCCCGGCCTGCCGGTCATCATCATCACCGCCTTTTCCGACCTCGATTCGGCCGTCGCGTCCTTCCAGGGCGGGGCTTTCGATTACCTGGCGAAGCCCTTCGACATCGACAAGGCCGTCGCCCTGATCCGCCGCGCCCTCGAGGAAAGCCTGCGCGAGGCGAGCGTGGAAGCGGCGCCTGCCGAGACGCCCGAGATACTCGGCCTGGCGCCGGCCATGCAGGAAGTCTTCCGCGCGATCGGCCGCCTGTCGCAATCGAACGTGACGGTCTTGATCACGGGCGAATCGGGCACTGGCAAGGAGCTCGTCGCACGCGCCCTGCACAAGCACAGCCCCCGTGCGCGGCAGCCTTTCATCGCCCTGAACACGGCCGCCATCCCGAAGGATTTGCTGGAGTCGGAACTGTTCGGCCACGAACGCGGGGCCTTCACGGGCGCGCAAGCCATGCGGCGCGGCCGCTTCGAGCAGGCCGAGGACGGTACCCTGTTCCTCGATGAAATCGGCGACATGCCTTTCGATTTGCAGACGCGCCTTCTGCGCGTGCTCTCGGACGGCCACTTCTACCGCGTCGGCGGGCACCAGCCGGTGAAAGCCAACGTGCGCGTGATCGCCGCCACCCACCAGAACCTGGAGCAGCGCGTGCGCGACGGCCTGTTCCGCGAAGACCTGTATCACCGCCTGAACGTGATCCGCCTGCGCCTGCCCAGCCTGCGCGAGCGGGTGGAAGACATCCCGCTGCTGGTACGCCACTTCCTGGTGCAGAGCGCACACCAATTGGGCGTCGAACCGAAGCGCATGAGCGAGGCCGCGATGCGTTTCCTCAGCGGCCTGGAATTGCCGGGCAACGTGCGCCAGCTGGAAAACCTGTGCAACTGGATTACCGTGATGGCGCCCGGCCAGACGGTCGAGGTCAAGGACCTGCCGCGCGACCTGACGCAGGCGCCGCCGGTGGCCGCGGCATTGGCCGCATCCACGCCGGCGGAAGGCGCGCCGGTATCCCTGTCGGTGCCGCCCTCGCCGGACGGCTGGATCGGGTTGCTGGAACTGCAGGCGGCCAGCATGCTCAGCGCCGGCCAGTTCGAAGTGATGGACACGCTCGGCAAGCAGTTCGAATCGGCCCTGATCAAGACGGCACTGAAGCACACGCACGGCCGCAAGCACGACGCCGCCATGCGCCTGGGGATCGGCCGCAACACGATCACGCGCAAGATCGTCGAACTGGGCATCGAAGGGGCGGAGTAGGGGGCGGCCCTGGCGTAGTGCTGATCCCGTAGGGTGGGCGCCCTGTGCCCACGCGGTCATATGAACCATGCCACGACGGCTCGCCGACGCCTCGCCGCTATGTTCTCGTCATCAAGGTTTTGCCGGAAGACACGTCGACGATCAAACGACGCAACGGCGTGGGCACGGGGCGCCCACCCTACGTGATCGCACGCGTTCAACCGGCGGATGTAGACACGCGAAGGCGGAAGAGGCCCGGTGAATGGTGTAAGCTCTCGCATCGCCGCCGACCCATCCACCGAACCACATGCTGATCAACTGCGTCGCCTACCAGGAAGGCAAGAAACTGTCCGATATCCCGGTCGAGGATATCAGCGAATACCTGAAACAACCCGACTGCTTCGTCTGGGTCGCGCTGCGCGACCCTGAGCCGGCCGAGCTGGCCGAGATGCAGCACGAATTCGACCTGCATGAACTGGCCGTGGAAGACGCCTCGCGCGGCCACCAGCGGCCCAAGCTCGAGGAATATGGCGACTCGGTGTTCACGGTCGTGCATACCGTGAACCTGAACGGGGACGAGCTCTGCTCCGGCGAGGTGGCGATTTTCGCCGGCCTGAATTACGTGTTGTCGGTGCGGCGCGACTCCGCCCAGGGTTTCCTCGGCGTGCGGGCCCGTGCCGAGCGCCAGCCGCACCTCTTGAGGATGGGTTCGGGCTTCGTGCTGTACGCGCTGATGGACGCCGTCGTCGACCGCTACTTCCCCGTCGTCGACAAGCTCGAATCCGATCTCGAATCGATCGAGGACCGCATCTTCGGCGGCCAGGGCAACCAGCGCGACAACATCGAGCGCCTGTATGACCTCAAGCGCAACACCCTGGTGCTGCGCCACGCCGTGATCCCGCTGATGGATGCTGTCGGCCGCCTGCACGGCGGACGTGTGCCGCAACTGGCGATTGACACCCAGGACTACTTCCGCGATATCCACGACCACCTGCTGCGCATCGCCGGCCGCCTCGATACCATCCGCGACACCATCGCCACCGCGATCCAGGTGACGCTGTCGATGGTCTCGATCGAGGAAAACGACATCAACAAGAAGCTCGCTGCCTATGCCGCTATCTTCGCGGTGTTTACGGCGTTTGCCGGCGTGTGGGGGATGAACTTCGAATTCATGCCGGAACTGAAGTGGCACTACGGTTACCCGACGGCCCTCGGCCTGATGGCCGGCGTGTCGGGCTATATGTATCGCCGCTTCAAAAAAGCCGGCTGGTTATAGAGGCTGTGCGCCCGATCGTGCGTGCGTTGAACGCGTGGGGTGAGCCGGGCTAAATGCCCGGCAAACGCGAAGCAGGCGCTCAAGGTGCAGGCGGATCGCGGTGTCGGGTGGAGCCGACCACCCTACGTCGTGCTGCGGCGGTTGCCGATCTCCGCCGCTGTATGCCGGAGGGCGTAGGGTGGACGGCTCCACCAGGGTATACGATCGGCCCGCACCCTGAAAGCCGTCCACGCGTTCAACCAGCGCGGATACTGCCGCGCAAGCGATTCAAGCCCGTCCCGCCGTCGCCGCACTCCCCGCCGTGGCCACGATGATCAAGCCAATCGCCAGCCATTGCACGGTCGTGAGCATTTCGCCCAGCACGGTCCAACCGGCCAGCGCACCAATGGCCGGCCCGGCGCTGACCAGGATGCCGAATACGCGGCGCGGCAGGCGCGCCAGCGCCATCATCTCGAGCGAATACGGCAGGATGCTCGACAGCACAGCCACCGCCAGGCCGATGGCCAGCACGTCTGGCGTCAACAGCACACTGCCGGCTTGCGCGAGGCCGACCGGCACGGCGAGGCAGGACGCCACCAGCATGCCCCAGGCCACCGCGTGGCCGCCGCGCAGGGTCGACACGCGCTTGCCGAACACGATGTACATCGCCCAGCAGACGGCGGCGGCGAGCGCCCAGGCCACACCGATCGGATCCAGGCCGGCCACGCCGGCGCGCAGCGGCAGCAGCAGCCACAGGCCGACGGCGGCGCAGGCCACCCAGGCGACGTCGCGGGGGCGGCGTGAGGACAGCAGCACCAGCGCCAGCGGGCCGGTGACCTCGATGGCGATCGCCACGCCGATCGGAATGCGGGCAAAGGCCGCGTAGATGGTCAGGTTCATGCAGCCGAGCATGAGGCCGTAGACGAGCAGGTTGAACGCATCCGCGCGCGCAGGGCGCACGCGCCAGGGACGCCAAAATGCCGCCAGCAGGCAGGCCGCGAGCCCGACGCGCAGGGCGGTGACGCCGGCGCTGCCGACCAGGGGGAACAGGGTCTTGGCAAAGGCGGCGCCGATGTTCACCGACACCATGGAACCGAGAATCGCCAGCCCCGGCAGCAGCGGGGCGGCGGTGCTCTGGGCGCCGGCGGACTGCAAGGATCAGTCCTGCGGCACGAGGACGTCCGCCCCCATCGCCAGCGCCACGGCTTCGGCCACGCGGATGCCGTCGACGGCCGCCGACATGATGCCGCCGGCGTAGCCCGCGCCTTCGCCGGCCGGGAACAGGCCGCGCGTGTTCAGGCTTTGCAGGTCGTCGTCGCGGCGCTTGATGCGGATCGGCGAGGAGGTGCGCGTCTCGACGCCGGTCAGCACGGCGTCTTCCTTGTAGTAGCCCTTGATCTGCTTGTCGAAGGCGACGAAGGCTTCGCGCATGGCGCTGATCGCGTATTCGGGCAGCGAAGGTGCCAGGTCGGTCAGGTGCACGGCCGGCTTGAACGACGGGATCACCGAACCGAATTGTTTCGACGGCACCCCGCGCACGAAGTCGCCCATCAACTGGCCTGGCGCATCGTAGTTGCTGCCGCCCAGGACGTAGGCACGGGATTCGAGCTCGCGCTGGAAGGCGATGCCGGCCAGCGGGTGGCCCGGATAATCGCTTGGCGTGATGCCGACCACGATGGCGCTGTTGGCATTGCGTTCGTTACGCGAGTACTGGCTCATGCCGTTGGTGACCACGCGGCCTTCCTCGCTCGACGCGGCCACCACGGTGCCGCCCGGGCACATGCAGAAGCTGTAGACGGAACGGCCGTTGGCGGCATGGTGCACGATCTTGTAGTCGGCCGCGCCCAGAATCTTGTTGCCGGCGTTCGGCCCGAAGCGGCAGACGTCGATCAGCGACTGCGGGTGCTCGACCCGGAAGCCGATCGAGAAGGGCTTGGCTTCGATGTAGACCCCGCGTTCATACAGCATCTCGAAGGTGTCGCGCGCGCTGTGGCCGATCGCCATCACCAGGTGGCGGGTCGGAATGCGCTCGCCATCGGCCAGCACGACGCCGGCCACTTCGCGCACGCCGCCCTTTTCCTCGACCAGCACGTCGGCAACGCGGGTCTGGAAACGGATCTCGCCGCCCAGCGACAGGATCTCGGCGCGCATCTGCTCCACCATCTTGACCAGGCGGAAGGTGCCGATGTGCGGTTTGCTGACATACATGATCTCTTCGGGCGCGCCCGACTTCACGAACTCGGTCAGCACCTTGCGGCCGTAATGCTTCGGGTCCTTGATCTGGCTGTAGAGCTTGCCGTCGGAGAAGGTGCCGGCGCCGCCTTCGCCGAACTGCACGTTCGACTCGGTGTTCAGTTCGCGCTTGCGCCAGAAACCGAAGGTGTCGACGGTACGCTCGCGCACGACTTTGCCCCGTTCCAGCACCAGCGGATTGAGTCCCATCTGGGCCAGGATCAGCGCGACGAACAGGCCGCAGGGACCGGTGCCGACGACAATCGGCCGCGGCGTACCGGCGGGCGGGCGGGCCGCGTCGACGAATTTGTAGCCGGTGTCGGGCGAGGGCAGCACGTATTGATCGTTCTTCAGGCGCTTGAGTACCGCGGCCTCGTTGCGGACTTCGACGTCGATCGCATAGATCAGGACGATGGCCGCCTTCTTGCGCGCATCGTAGCTGCGTTTGAAGACATTGAAATCCACCAGGTCGGCGGCATCGATGCCCAGGCGCGCGAGGATGGCGTCGCGCAGGGCGTGGTCGGGGTGGTCGAGCGGGAGCTTGAGTTCGTTAATTCGCAGCATGACTATTCGGGAAGTGCGCCGCGCGCAGGGGCGGGCGAATCGGTGTAATGCGCAAGTATAAGGCATCGCCGGGTACAGGACGGCGGATCGGCGCCGCACGACCGGAAAAACGCCTCGGCCGTTCCCTACCATTTGTCACTCTGGCTTTGCTTCGTTAAATTTCCACTATTCAAAATGCATAAGAGGGACAGAGTGGAAAGCGCGTCAGCGTGTGCTGGGAACGCGCGATATGCTGCATTGCGTGAAGATAAAAAAAGCTTAACTTTCTTCTTTAAAGCGAAATATTTTTCGACTCAAAAGCAGTGTCGCCGTCGATTCTTTGGTGTGTCGCGATAGAACCAATAATTTATGCTCAGCAATTTTGTGCAGAGCAGCATGTTGCGGAGCTTTGTACAGACTGTTGTTTCTACGCATTTGCCCTGTCGCGTTTTGTTGACACTTGGACTTTTCGTATGGTTTTATGTGTCCATTCGGATAATGTTTGATTTGTTTCAAGCATTAATTGAGCGTGGCCGTGCTAACCCCACGGGTACCGGGAAATATTAAGCATACAAAGCTGCAAAAAGCAGTCGTAACAGTTCTTCGAACGCTATACCAAAGCATCCTGAAAAGAAGGGCCCCGCGCGTTTCGACGTTGCTGGACACGCCGCGCCGCAAGGCGCGTCATGGTTGAGAGAGACAGCAGGCCTTGCCCAACCGGCGCAAGGACTGGATGAAAAAAACCACCACTTTAGAAAAGCCCAGAAGGAGAAGTTGATGACGTTTAAGTTGAAGTCGATGCCGCACGCGATCGCGTTCCTGGTTGCTACCGGCGCACTCGCAGGCATGAGCCCAGCAATGGCCCAGCAGCAGGAAACGCCCGCGATGCAACGCGTGGTCGTGACCGGTTCGCTGATCAGCCGTACCGACACGGAAACACCGGCTCCGGTGCAGGTACTGAGCGCGGCCGATATCCAGAAGAGCGGCAAGACCTCGGTCGCCGAACTGCTGACCGACCTGGCAGCCAACGGCGCCGGTACCCTGGGCACCGGCTTCTCGGGCGCGTTCGCCAACGGCGCATCGGGCGTCTCGCTGCGCGGCCTGACCGTCGGCGCCACCCTGGTGCTGATCGACGGCCGTCGCATGGCACCTTATCCGCTGTCGGACGACTCGCAGCGTTCCTTCGTCGACGTTTCCTCGATTCCTTTCGATGCCATTGAATCGATCGAAGTCCTGAAAGCCGGCGCTTCGGCGACCTACGGCTCGGACGCGATCGCCGGCGTGGTCAACATCAAGCTGAAGAAAAACCTGACGGGTACCCGAGTGAGCGCCGAAGTCGGCACCACCCAGCATGGCGGTGGCCAGACCAAGCGTGCCTCGGCCAGCACCGGCATCGGCGACCTCGACACTGACGGCTACAACGCCTTCATCACCGCCGAATGGCGCAAGCAGAACCCGATCATGGTGGCCGATCGCGACCAGTTCGGCTGGGCCAACCGCGACTGGCGTTCGCGCGGCGGCAACAACCTGACCCTGGGCGTGCCGACCAACTTGAACAATGGCCTGGTGGCAGCGAACAGCCCCTTCCTGTTCAATACCCAGGGCGCCGGCGGCGCGACCAACCCGGCGAACTTCCAGTTCCTGGACCCGAAGTGTAACTACACCCTGTACCGCGCCGGCGGCTGCGCCATCCGCGACGAAGTCACCTTCATCCAGCCGCCGACCGAAAACGTCAACGTCATGATCGGCATGACGAAAAAGCTGAGCGACGACTGGCAAATCGCCTTCAAGGGGTCGCTGTTCAAGCGCGACAGCCTGAACAACCGTGGCGTGCCGCTGACCTACTCGCCGAACTCGTTCAACGGCAACACCACCCTGATCAACGGTGTGTTGACCGGCGGCGTCAACGCCATCCCGAACACCCGCTTCGCACCAGGTGCCCCCGTCGGCGCCAACGTAATCAACAGCACCGGTGGCGAAGCCTCGCTGTACGGCTACATTCCGGGCATCGCTACGGAACGTACCTCGGACAACACCAGCACCTCCACCCGCTTCGCCGTCGACCTGAAGGGCCGTGCCCTCGGCTGGGACATCGACGCTGGCATCGGCGCTACCCGCGTCAAGACCGAGGTCGAATACCTTGGCTATGTCAACCGTCCGGCACTGTACAACGCCATCAACAATGGCACCTGGAACGTCCTGGGCAATAACTCGCCGGCCCTGATCGCGCAAGTGTCGCCGAACTTCAGCAACACGCTGACCTCGACCCTCAACTACGCCGACCTGATCGGTACGCGCGAACTGATGCAATTGGGCGCAGGTCCTCTGGCCATCGCGGCAGGTGTCCACTGGCACGAGCGCAAGCAGAACGCGCCGCCGTCGAGCCTGACCGCCAACGGTCTGGTCGCCAGTACCTCGCCGTTCACGATTGGCGACGAGACCAACTCGGCGGTGTTCGCGCAGCTGCAAGCGAACCCGATCAAGAACCTCGAAGTCACCGCCTCGGGCCGCTACGACCATTTCGATACCTACGGCAATTCGTTCACGCCGTCGGCAGGTTTCAAGTGGAGCCCGCTGCAGCAGATCGGTGTGCGCGGCACCTTCGCCCGTGGCTTCCGTGCGCCGAATCCAGCTGAAGTCGGCAATGCCGGTTCGTTCTTCACCTTCAACAATATCGACGATCCGATCCTGTGCGCCGACGGCACTGGCACCCGCCCTGGCGACGTCCCACTGCAGTGCGACATCAACCCGCCTTACGTCCAGACCACCAGCCAGAACCTGGAGCCTGAAAAGTCGAAGTCGTACACCCTGGGCCTGATCCTCGAGCCGGTCCGCGGCCTCAACATGTCGCTGGACTATTACAACATCGAGGTGAAGAACCTGATCGTGACCCGTGCCGGTAACGACCCGACCTTCGTTCCGACCTGGATCCGTGGTGCAGCTGTTCCGACCCAGGTAGCAACCGGCAACGGCGACGAGACCGTGCTTGGCACGCCGGCCGTCGGCCCGATCCTGTATGCAGCGTCGCCATACATCAACGCGGGCAGCACCAAGACCCACGGTATCGAAGCGGACGTGCGCTACAAGTGGCGCCTGGCCAACGACATGGGTACCCTGTCGGCCAACCTGACCGCGGCCCATACCTTCGGCTACGAGAGCGAAGTGGCCGGCACCACCTTCCAGCTGGCGGGCACCCAGGGCCCGTCGGTGGTCGGCGGCGCAACGGGTAATCCGAAGAACCGTGCCCAGTTCACCCTCGGCTGGAACCGCGGCCCACTGGACGTGACCACCACCGTGAACTACACGAGCGGCTTCTCGACCCTGGATCCGTCGGTGGGCGGCACCAGCTGCTCGTCGAGCGCAGGCGACGTCGGTGGCCGTAGCTACTTCGCACGTATTCCAGGCGGCCAGCCGCTGGGCTTCTGCGATGTGGCCTCGTTCACCACGACCAACCTGAACGTGCAGTACAAGCTCAGCGACAACCTGACCTTGCGCGCTGCCGTGCTGAACCTGTTCGACCGCGAGCCACCGTATGACGTCGCCACCTACGGCAACGCCAATGCGCAAACCTCGTACAACGCTTCGCTGCACCAGGCAGGCGCTGTCGGTCGCTTCTTCAGCCTGGGCCTGGCTTACCAGTTCTAAACAGTCGATGCGCACAGCGGCAGCAATGCCGCTGGTTCAAAAAAGCCCCGGGCGGAGCCTTCCGTCCCGGGGCTTTTTACGTCCTTGCGCCGGCTCTGCCTACATCGCCCCCCAGGCGCCACCCAGCACCGCCATCGCCGCCAGCGCCGCCGTTTCCGTGCGCAGCACGCGCGGACCATCGACAAGGCCAGCGCCCCGGCCGCCAGCGCCGCGTCTTCTTCCTCCCGCGTAAAACCGCCTTCGGGGCCGACCAGCAGGGTCAGGTCCCGCGGCGCGTTCGATTGCGCCCATCCCGCCAGCGACTGCGTCGCCCGCGGGCTGAGCAGGATGCGCGGCGAAGTGGAGGCCGTCGCCAGCCAGGGTTTCAGGTCGGCGACCGGCGACAGCTGCGCCAGGCGGTTGCGCCCGCTCTGCTCGGCGGCGGCGACGATCACGCCCTGCCAGTGCAGGTGGCGCTTTTCCGCGCGCTCGCCGGACAGGCGCACCACGCTGCGCTGGGGCCGCCAGCGGCTGCACCGCGGCCACGCCGAGTTCCACCGCTTTTTCGATGATCCAGTCCATCTTGCTTCCCTCCGGCAGGCCCTGGGCCAGGGTGAGGGAATAGGGGAGTTCGACCTCGACCGGTTCGTGTTCCTTGATTAGGGCACTGGCGCGGCGCTTGCCGATCTCGCTGAGACTGGCCACGTACTGGCCGCCGCGGCCGTCGAACAGGGTCAGCGCATCGCCCGGCTGCATCCGCACCACGTGCAAGTGATGGGCAACCGATTCCGGCAGGTCGACGGTGGCGCCGCTGGCGAGCGGCTGGGGACAGTAAAAGCGGGGCATGCGGCTCCTGATAACGAAATGCAAATAAACTGCGAACGCGAAAACTGCATTTTAATTCGGCAGCATGTCACTCTGGTAAAATAACGGGCTACGGCCAGCCGTACCGCCTGTCGCTTTCCAATCCAGACTCCTGCACCCATGAAATCTACGCAAACCACCACCTTGATGGCCAACGCGATCCGCGCGCTGGCGATGGACGCTGTCCAAAAAGCCAACTCGGGTCACCCTGGCATGCCAATGGGCATGGCGGAGATCGGCGTCGCGCTGTGGGACAAGCATTACCGCCACAACCCCGCCAATCCGGGATGGTTCAACCGCGACCGCTTCCTGCTGTCGAACGGCCACGGTTCGATGCTGCACTATGCGATGCTGCACCTGGCCGGTTACGCGCTGACCATGGACGACCTGCGCGACTTCCGCCAGCTGCACTCGAAGACCGCGGGCCACCCGGAAGTGGGCATCACCCCGGGCGTGGAAACGACCACCGGCCCGCTGGGACAGGGCATCGCCAACTCGGTGGGCATGGCGCTGGCCGAATGGCTGCTGGGCTATGAATTCAACCGTCCGGGCTACGACGTGGTGGACCACTACACCTACGCCTTCCTCGGCGACGGCTGCCTGATGGAAGGCATCTCGCACGAAGTGGCCTCGCTGGCCGGTACCCTGCGCCTGAACAAGCTGATCTGGCTGTACGACGACAACGGCATCTCGATCGACGGCCGCGTCGAAGGCTGGTTTACCGACGACACCCAGAAGCGCTTCGAAGCCTATGGCTGGAACGTGATCCCGAAGGTCGACGGCCACAATGTCGCCGCCGTCTCCGCCGCCATCGCGCAGGCGAAAGAGTCGGACCGTCCAACCCTGATCTGCTGCAAGACCATTATCGGCAAGGGCGCCCCGAACCTGGAAGGCGGCGATAAAGTCCACGGCGCGCCGCTGGGCGACAAGGAAATCGCGGCCGTGCGCCAGCACCTGGTGTGGGACGCGATCCCGTTCGACATTCCTGGCGAAATCTACGAAGCCTGGGACGCGAAGGCACGCGGTGCGGAGTATGAAGGCGAATGGAACACGATGTTCGCCGAGTACGCAGCCAAGCATCCGGAACTGGCTTCCGAACTGACGCGCCGCATGAAGGGCGAACTGCCGGGTAACTTCCAGCAGACGCTGGACGCGGCGATTGCCACTTGCATCGACAAAAAGGAAACCATCGCCACCCGCAAGGCCTCGCAGAACGCGATCCAGGCGCTGGCGCCGATCCTGCCGGAATTCCTGGGCGGCTCGGCCGACCTGACCGGCTCGAACTTGACCAACTGGAAAGAGTGCGTGGCCGTGCGTTCGGGCATCCCGGGTAACCACATCAACTATGGCGTGCGCGAATTCGGCATGGCCGCGATCCAGAATGGCGTCGCCCTGCACGGCGGTTTCATCCCGTTCGGCGCGACCTTCCTCACCTTCTCGGACTACAGCCGCAACGCCCTGCGCATGGCCGCCCTGATGAAGATCCGCTCGCTCTTCGTATTCACCCACGACTCGATCGGCCTGGGCGAAGACGGCCCGACCCACCAGTCGGTCGAGCACGTGTCCTCGCTGCGCCTGATCCCGAACCTGGACAACTGGCGTCCATGCGACACGGTCGAATCGCAAGTGGCCTGGGGCGCGGCTGTTGCGCGCAAGGACGGCCCGTCGACCCTGATCTTCTCGCGCCAGAACCTGCCGTTCATGGAACGCGACGCCGCTACCGTGGCCAACGTTGCCAAGGGCGGCTACGTGCTGCGCGATGCCGCTGACGCAAAAGTCATCCTGATCGCCACCGGTTCCGAAGTCGAACTGGCGATGAAGGCGGCCGATGCGCTGGCCGGCGAAGGCGTGGCCGCGCGCGTGGTCTCGATGCCGTCGACCGACGTCTTCGAGCGCCAGGAGGCGAGCTACAAAGCGCAAGTGTTGACCCGCGGCGTACCGCGTGTTGCCATCGAGGCTGGCGTCACCGACTTCTGGTACAAGTACGTCGGCCTGGAAGGCGCCGTCGTCGGCATCGACACCTTCGGCGAGTCGGCACCGGCACCGGTGTTGTTCAAGCACTTCGGCTTCACCGTCGAGAACGTCGTGGCCAAGGCCAAGGCTGTGATCGCGGGCTAAAAATATACGACGTAGGATAGGCGGGTCCCCCGCCTATGCGTCCAACGATCGCATGCACCGTGTCACCGCTTGCCTTTGGATGCACCTACCTGCTAACGGTTTTTTTTAATCAGGAGCAAAAAGTATGACCATCAAGGTTGCCATCAACGGCTACGGCCGCATCGGCCGCAACATCCTGCGTGCTTTCTACGAAGGCGGCAAGAAGCAGGACATCCAGATCGTCGCGATCAACGACCTCGGCAATGCCGAATCGAACGCCCACCTGACCCGTTACGACACCGCCCACGGCAAGTTCCCGGGCACCGTGACCGTCGAAGGCGACAACATGATCGTCAACGGCGACCCGATCCGCGTGTTCGCGCAGCGCAACCCTGCAGAGATCCCATGGGGCGAGCTCGGCGTGGACGTCGTGCTGGAATGCACCGGCTTCTTCACCACCAAGGAAAAGGCCTCGGCCCACCTGAAGGGCGGCGCCAAGAAGGTCATCATCTCGGCACCAGGCGGCAAGGATGTCGACGCAACCATCGTCTACGGCGTCAACCAGGACGTCCTGAAGGCCAGCGACACCGTCATCTCGAACGCTTCCTGCACCACCAACTGCCTGGCCCCGCTGGTCAAGCCGCTGAACGAAGCCATCGGCCTGGAAACCGGCCTGATGACCACGGTGCACGCCTACACCAACGACCAGGTGCTGACCGACGTGATGCACGAAGACCTGCGCCGCGCCCGTTCGGCCACCCAGTCGATGATCCCGACCAAGACCGGCGCCGCTGCAGCCGTCGGCCTGGTGCTGCCTGAGCTGAACGGCAAGCTCGACGGCTTCGCCATCCGCGTCCCGACCATCAACGTCTCGATCGTCGACCTGACCTTCATCGCCAAGCGCGACACCACGGTCGATGAAGTCAACCAGATCATGAAGGCTGCATCGGAAGGCGCACTGAAAGGCGTGCTGACCTATCAAACCGAACCGCTGGTCTCGGTCGACTTCAACCACAACCCGGCGTCGTCGAACTTCGATTCGACCCTGACGAAAGTCTCGGGCCGCCTGGTGAAAGTCTCGTCGTGGTACGACAACGAGTGGGGCTTCTCGAACCGCATGCTCGATACCACTGTGGCGCTGATGAACGCGAAGTAATCACAGCACTTCGTCAAAAAAGCCGTTTAGCGTGAGCTGAACGGCTTTTTTTTACCTGCGCAATGCTGGGGTCAGGTCTGACATTCGGACACGACCTCGGCTTTGGCGTTCAGCTTTGCACCGTACGGAGCAGCAGATCAACTCTAAAGGTTGAAGACAAGTTGCAACGTCGGCCCTTCTGCGTTCGATATCGAAATCACAGCAAAGGCTGAGCCTGTGTCCGAATGTCAGACCTGACCCCATTGTCCCTTGTCCTGACCCCATTGTCCCCTCGAAATACCAAAGCCAAATCATGAATAGTGCACACAACTCTGATGTCACGCGCCGACTAGTTGGACAGCAGCTTACTTCTGTTCTCGTTGCAATTGACTGTATTTCGTTGAAATTCGTTAAATATCCATTATCGGAAAAAGGCGAGTTTTCTGACAGTGCAAATGTTGACATAGAGGAAGGCTATGAGGCCGCAGGGGAGTGGGGAGCCCTTACAATCCGAAAAGATAATGATTTAAATGGATTTCGAATCGGTGCGATACATCTAATCGCGCTCATAGGCCAATGCATTGAGGATGTAAAGCCCGATAAGAATGGCGGGTTGGAGCTATATTTTGACTCCAATACAAGTGTACGCCTGCTAGTTAGTGAGCAGGGCTTTGACTCTTTCGACCTGACCTTCAAGAGGTGATGGTTCAAACATTGAAGGGAAGAAAGTTCAGGAACGGTCAAAAAATATCCAGACAGTCACGTGCGTAGCGGTATCACGGCACGCGACGGTGCCACGACACTTAACGGTGTTGGGTCTGACATTTGTACGCGGGCTCTGCCGCACAGAGCGGTTTCATATCTGATCGACGATCGAATCGGCAACGCACCCGCCAGTAGTCGGTTATACGAAATGGTGGAGCGATAACATTGGGAAGCCACTAAACAGAACGTTCGCTGACGGCCCATTGTCCAAGACTTCGCAAACAATCATTCTTCACGAAAAAATTGGAGGGACGAGGAAATGATGAATATTGCTCGCATGGGGCTATTTATTTGTTCACTTTGTTTCCTTCTCGTCTCATGCGGGAATAGGCCGACTGAAGAAAAGCAGCTATTAGGTAGCTGGAGTATGCAAGGCAGGGAATCGGCGTGCAAAGCGAATACAAGTGTGTCTCTTGCAAAGTTGATTTTGGAAAAAAACGGTCTATTCAAAGCGGTGAACCTCCCCGCTGAGATACTGCCCCCTGTCCATCCAGCTTTGGAAGCAGGTGTCGACGGAACTGGAAACTGGAAGTTGAGCAAGTCGACAAACGGACTCGAGGTTGTCGATTTCGTTTTCGAGAAGAGCGTGCAATTAAAGGGTTCGTTGCCCTACGCAATACGCATGTTCTTGTTGGTCGAAGGAGAATCGAAATCACTTGCCTTCTATTGCGGCGACCCTGACACAGACCCACGTATCGACTTTGTAAAGGATTCGCGTTAGGGTAAGCCGTTGTCAGGTCTGACATTCGGACACAGGCTCTGCCGTTTTTTTGACATCGCGGCAGGTCTGGGGTCCGGACTTAGCGTGTTGTCATGGGTCTGAGGATTCGAAGTCCGTCCATCTTCAACTGTCTCGGCCGCAAACAAAAAATCCGTCCGGGCCAGCCAGCCCGGACGGATTTTTTTCGCCTGGTGAGGACGTGCGAAGAAATTACTTCTTCTTCGCCACCGCCTCCGGCCCGATATGCCGGTCGATAAAACTCATCATCGCCTCACCGAACTTGATGCGGTTGCTTTCCTTGGCCCAGCCGTGGCCTTCGCCCGTCATGACCATCCACTCGACTTCGTTGCCCTTCTTGCGCAGCAGGTCGCGCATGCGTTCGCCGTGGACCAGGGGCACGCGCACGTCTTCGCTGCCGTAGGCCATCAGCACCGGCGCCTTGATCTTGCCGACGTTTTCCAGCGCCGAGCGTTCCTTCATGTAGGCCTGATCAAGCTTCGGATCGCCGTGCATGCGTACGCCCAGGTCGTCCATGACCGGCGAGTTGCTGGTGTCCGAATAGCTGACCGAGAACAGCAGGCTGATGTCGGTCACGCCCACCCAGTTCACGCCGCACTTGTACAGGTCAGGGTCTTTCGCCAGGCCGTACATGGTGGCATAGCCGCCGTAGCTGGCGCCGATGATGCAGACCCGGTTGGGGTCGACGATGCCCTGCTTGACCAGCGCGGCCACGCCATCGGTGATGTCGTCCTGCATCGCCATGCCCCACTGTTTCCAGCCGGCCGTGAAGTGCTTCCAGCCGAAGCCGGTCGACATGCGGAACTGCGGCTGCAGCACGGCATAGCCGCGCGAGGCCAGCATCTGCGTCGTCGGGTCGAAGCCGGCGTGGTCGCGCGCATGCGGGCCGCCGTGGATGTAGGCGACCAGCGGCAACCCCTTGGCTGCCTGGCCCTGCGGCAGGGTCAGGTAGGCCGGGATGTTGAGCCCGTCGCGTGCCGCGTAGTTGATCACGGTCTGCGCCGCCAGTGTCTTGTTATCGAACTGGGGCATCATGCTGAACACCGGCTCGAGTACTTTTTTCGCGGTATCGAAGAAGTAGATCTGGCCGGGCTGGGCGGCGCTGTACGCCACCGCCACCACGTGGTCGCCGCGCCAGGAGAAGCTGACCTGCTGTCCAGGCAGGCTGGCGTCGAGCGTGGCCTGCATCTTCGCGTAGTCCGCGTCGAAATAATACTTCTCCTGGATCATGCTCTCGAAGCCGATGCCGATGATTTTCTTGCGCGGCTCGTCATACAGCAGCTCGCCGGTGATGTCGACGGTCGGATGCTCGGCTACCAGTTCGCCGGGCTTGCCGTTGGCGAAATCCCAGACGTACACCGCCGACTTGTCGCGCCCGTCGAAACGGCCGGCCACCAGCATCGTCTTGTTGTCGAAATCGAAGCCCAGCACGGACATGTCCTTGCCTTCGTTGACGTAGGCAGTATGGATAGGCTTCCAGGCCGACTTGTCGCCATCGCGGTAGAACACGGTCTGGATGAGGCGCTTGGTGCCCGCTTCGACGGTCAGCGCCGTGCCCACGCGTACCACGTTGGCATGGTCGAGCACCCATTCGTTCACATTGCCGGGATTGTCGAAGGTGAGCAGGCTGCGGCGGCCGGTGCCGGTGTCGAGACGGAACAGGTCGGTGGCGCCGACCGCGGCATCGCGGCCGCGCGCATTGTCGACGACGAAGAGGTCGTTGCTGTCGCCGCCCGCGCGCTGGAGCACGCTGACCGGCTTGAACGGCACGTTGGCGGCGCGCGCTTCCTGCAGGCTGGCGCTCAGCTTGCGGAAGTGGCTGCCGTCGCGGTCGACGGCGTAGAGGCCGCCGCCGCCGTCGTTGTTCTCCATCGTTTCGTCGCTGCCCTTGCTGATGCCGAAGACCAGGCGGTTGTTGTTGACCCACATGGGCGAGCTGATGTTCCAGTCCGGGTCGGACGCGACCACCTTCGGCTGGCGCGTCGCCAGGTCGATCACGGCGAGCACGAAGCGGCCGTTACGCGGGGTCAGCACGGCCATGTTCTTGCCGTCCGGCGACAGGATAGGCTGGCCGCCGAACTGGGGTTTCTTGAAGAAATCGGCGATCGGGATCTGGCGCGCGCCGTTGACGTGCACGGTCGGGACTGGCGTGTCGGCATCGGCTGCCAGGACGCCCAGGGCCGGCCCGAACAGGCTTGCGGCCAGCAGCGTGCGGATGAGGTTATTTTTCGAAATCAAAATGCGTTCTCGCAAACGTTCAGCATGGATGAAAAAAGAAGCGTCATCACCCGGGGGTGCGACGCTTCTTGTCCTTCAACTACTTGTCAGCCAGTGCGATTACTTGAAGCTGTAATCCGCGCTGAGCTGGAAGTAACGGCCCATCGGGTTATGCAGGGTCTGGTAGAAGCCCAGGCCGCTCGATGGATTGAACGGTGGCTTGCGGTCGAATGCGTTCTGGATCGCGAAGCCCAGCTTCAGGTCCTTCATGCCGAACAGACCCTTGTAGCTGCCGCCCAGGTTGAACACGGTGAACGAAGGAATCTTGCGTTCGCACAGTTCGCCATAGCCTTCGGTCTCGTACACGCAGTCGACGGTGTAGTCGCCCACCGGTGCCATCTTGCCGACATAGACCGCGTCAGCCGACAGCTGCCATGCGGCTTTCTTCCATGCCAGGCCGAAGGTGCCCTGCACGCGTGGCGTGCCACGGGTGCCGATGTACTCGATTTGCGCGTCTTCCAGCGACGGCGCGTACTTGTACGAGTGCATGTAAGCCAGCTGCAGGCGTGGTTCCAGGCGGCCCCATTCGCCGAAGTTGAACTTGCCGCGCAGGTCGATGTCGACACCCTTGACGTCGGTCACGGCCACGTTGGTCAGCAGCAACTTGATCAGCGAGATCTCACCGGCGGTTGCGCCAGCTGCCTGGTCTTCCGGGGTCAGCGGGTCACGCACGACCACGGCTGCCGGGTCGTTTGCGTAACGGGCCGGATCTTCCAGCACGCGGGTCAGGTCATAGGTACCGATTTCGTTGTCGCGGCGGATGCGGAAGTAGTCGACCGTGGCGACCAGCCACGAGGTCGGCTCCATTGCCAGGCCCAGGGTGTAGCTCTTCGACGTTTCCGGTGCCAGCGACGGGTTGGCGCCGCTATCGTAGGCGCTGTTCCAGCTGCAACCGTCCGTGAACTGGTCGTTGCAACGTGCCGGGTCGCGGAAGCCGTTCAGGAAGGCGTGGCGCACGTCGGTCGAGTTTTCTACCAGCGTCGGCGCACGGAAGCCCTCGGCATAGGTACCACGCAGGATGTAGCGTGGCGTGATGCTCCACTTCAGGCCGACTTTCGGCGTGGTCGAGCTACCGTAGTCCGAGTAGCGGTCGTGACGCACGGCGACCTGACCTTCGAGGCTCTTCAGGAACGGGATCGTCGTCTCGGCGTAGACCGACTTGATGGTGCGGCCATTGCTGAAGCCTGGAGGGCTTTGTGCCTGGTGGTACAGCTCGCCTTCGACCGACAGCGGATCCGGCGAGGTCACCAGTTTTTCGCGGCGTGCCTCGACACCGGCAGCGATGCCGACGGCGCCTGCTGGCAGGTTGAACAGTTCGCCCGACACCTTGGCATCGACCTGGTACAGCGACGACTTGAAGCCGCTGACCGAGTCGGTCATGATCGATTTCAGCAGGTCGGCATTGCCGGCGCTGTTGCCGAAGATGAACTTGCCGCTGTTGTAAGCCTGGGTGAACGGGGTCGTCAGCAGGCCGCTCGTGTTGTGCGACTCGACCTTGCTGGTGCTGCCGAATGCGGCGGTTTCCCAGTCCCAGTTGCCGAACGTGCCCTTGACGCCGGCGAGGTAGCGGGCGAAGTCCGTCGTGTTTTCCTGGCCCTGGCCTGGCAGGTCCTTCAGGCTGGCGCGCACGCGCACGGTGCCGTTGCCGCCGGCAAGGGTCTTGCCATCAGGCCCGATCAGGTCTTGCGGATACTGTGGCGAGGTGATCGGCAGTGCGCCGGTAGGCTGGCCGTTCTGGCCTGCGACCCAGTGGTACAGGCCGGTGACACGTGCCTTGTTCTGGTGCGCGATCACTTCGGCAAACGCCGTCGTGTTGGCGTTGATCTGCCAGGTTGCGCGGCTGGTCAGGCCGAGACGGTCGGTCTTGCCGCCCGAGTTGACGTCGCCGTCGGCGAGATCGTCGAACACGCAGGCGGTGCCGGTCGAGGTGGCGGACAGGACCTGGCTGGCTGGGACCAGGCGGTCGGCCGGGCAGTTGCCGTCCAGGGTACGCGACACGAACACGCCGGTGGCCTTGTCGGTCCAGTAGATGTTGCCCGGGTAGGTGTACAGGCTACGGTTGTCCTTGTAGCCCCACTGGCGCCAGTCCTGGGTACCGATGTAGTCGTCACGCTTGCTCAGGAACATCGGCTTGCGCTGGCGCACGTCGAGGGTTGCATAGACGTTGAAGTGGTTGTCGACCAGGCTGCCGAAACCGGCGGAGACGGTGCTGCGCACCTGGCGTCCGTCGCCGCGCGAGGATTCGCCCAGCGAGCCGCTGATCTCGACGCCTTCGAAGCTGTCGCGCATGATGATGTTCACCACGCCGGCAATCGCTTCCGAGCCGTAGATCGCCGAAGCGCCGTCTTTCAGCACTTCGATGCGCTCGACGGCGCCGATCGGCACCGAGTTCAGGTCGACGAAGGTGGTCTGGAATTCAGGCTGGGCATAGGGCGCCAGGCGGCGGCCGTTGATCAGCATCAGGGTAGCCTGGCTGCCGATGCCGCGCAGGTTCAGGCTCGAGGCGCCGGCGGTGAAGCCGCCGGTGCGGTCTTCGCTGATGCCGCCCACGTTCGACGAAATACCCTTGAGTACTTCGGTCAGCGAGGTTGCGCCGCCGCGGACCATCTCGTCGCGGGTGATGACCTGGACCGGGGAAGCGGTTTCGGCATTGATGCGGCGAATGTTCGAACCGGTCACGAAGACCTTGGTGACGGGCTGGCCATCCGCGCTGGTGGCGGTGGTCGAGCTCGTGGTCGAGGTCGTAGTCGTGGTCGCGGCTGGCGCTTGCTGTGCGTAAGCGCTGGTCGAGACGAAGCTCGAACCGGCAGCGATGGTCATCGCAACCGCGATGACGCTTTGTTTGAGTGCTAAGGGTTGTTTCAAAATATCTCCGTCAATGTTACGGCTAACGTTTCTTGTTTTCCTACCTCCACTATTCAAAGTGGATGAGTTTAGTCTCGCAGAGATTTGTCTTGCGTCAAAGCAAACATAGATGGAAATATGCACAAGTACATATCTTGTTGTTTTTAGGCATCAATGTACATACGAAATGTGAAGGCTTGTTACTTGATGTTACATAGTGGCCCCTGTCGCGCAATAAAGATGTCGTATGACAGGGCGTTGCCATCGTTTGTACGGAAATGACGGCCGTCGGATGTGCCGGACAATAAAAAAGGCGGGCATGGGCGCCCGCCTTGTGTTATTGCAAAACCGGTCAGCCTGGGCGGACCGGCAATCGGTTCGATCAGAAGCGGTATTCCGCCGTCAGGCGCAGGCTGCGGCCCTGCACGTCCTCGTAGTTCTGCGGAATGACGCCGCCGCCACTGCTGGCGAAGGAACGCAGGTCCACCGGTGGCCGGTGGTTGAAGAGGTTGCGCACGAAGGCGGTCAGGGTCCAGCCCTTGAAGCCACGGTAGGCCATCGTGTAGTCCCAGCGCACGTAGGAGCCGACACGGCACTCGTTCTCGGCCCAGCCGCGCTCCGCGCAGCCTTCGCTGGTGAAGCTCTCGTCGAAGAAGTCGCCGCGCAGCTGGGTGTGGCGGTTGAAGTTGACGCGCAGCGCGTTCGAGAAATTGCCGGTTTCGAGCGCGACCGTCGTATTGGCCACCACTTTCGGCGCGCCGTAGCGGCCAGCCAGGTTGTCGCCATAGCCGCCCAGCGTGGTGCTGAAGTAGCGCAGGTCGAGCAGGTAGGTGGCGTTGGCGTCCACGGTCACGCGGCCATACGGCGTGCGGATGCGCGCCGAGCCGGTCAGGTCGATGCCGCTGGTCTTGGTTTTCGCGACGTTCTCGAACATGCCCGAGGTGCCGATCAGCGGACCGGTCGTCACGCCGTATTGCACTTGTTCAGCAGGGGTGAAGGTCTTGTCGCTCGCCAGCGAACCACGCTCGATCACGCCGGCAGGCTGGTCGTTTTCCGCCGCCAGCAGGTCGGACGTACTCTTCAGGCCGATCTCGTCCTTGCGTTCGATGCGCCAGTAGTCGAGCGCGACGTTATAACCCCTGAACGGTTCCACCACGAAGCCGATGGTGGCGCTGCGCGAGGTTTCCGGTTCCAGGTCCGGGTTGTTGCGCACGTTGCTGAACACGCCGGCGGCGCATTCGTTGCCCTCGACGCTGTCGGCGCGGGCGTTGAGGATGGCGCTGTTCGGATCGCTGCTGGGGAGGCCGGCGGCCTGGTTGCGCAGGTTCTGGGCCAGGGCAAGTGCCTGCGGGCAGCGGCGTGGGTCGACCACGCCGTTATCGAAAGCGAACTTGCTCGACTGGGCGCTCTCGGTCAGGTTCGGTGCCCGGAATCCGCCTTCCCAGGTGCCGCGCAGCAGGAAGCTGCTGTTCGGCGCCCAGCGGAAGGCCAGCTTCGGCGAGACGTGGGCATCGAAGTCCTCGTACTTGTCGAGGCGGGCGGCGCCGGTCAGCGTCAGGGTGGAGGTCACCGGGGCTTCTATCTCGGCGAAGGCCGCGCCTGTCATGCGCTTGGCGTTCGCAGTGGCGGAACCGTTGCCGACGATGTCGCCTGCGAGCAGGTTGGCGGTCGGGTTGATCTCGAATTTTTCGTGGCGCACTTCGCCGCCGACGGCCAGGCCGACGCCGCGCCCGCCGATCTTCGCAATTTCACCGCTGATCTTACCGTCGAGGAAGGTCTGGGTGATCTTGCCGTCGTACCCCTGTTCCGGGAACAGGGTATTCAAGACCTCGGCCGAATTCGGCTGGCCGATCTTGTAGCCTTTGTTGAAGAAGGTGGGGTCCGTCGGGGTGAAGTCGGCATCAAATTGCGTGTAGTCACCGATGACCTGTTTGAAGCCGCTGGCACTGAAGGCGCCGCGCCCGCGCATCTTGGTCTTGCCACCCGTGACGCCGGCAGCGGTTTCCCAGTCATAGTCGTTCCAGCTGCCCTTCAGGCCGACCAGCGCCCGGTACTGCGAGCTCGTGACGGTCGTGTTGCCGCCGGCATCGGCGAAGCGGTAGCGCAATGCCGCGGGTTCACCCAGCCCGTTGAGCGGGTGCTCGGCTGGGAGAGACAGGTAGGTGAAGTTCAGGCGCTCGCCCGTGACCGGGTTGCCCCACACGACATCCGACGCGGTCGAGTCGTAGGTCGGGAAGGCGCCCTGGTACTTCGTTTCGGTGCGCGAGTAGATCGCTTCAGCGAAGGCATCGAGCTTCTCGTTGATGCGCAGCTTGCCGGACACCATCCCATTGACGCGGTCCGCTTCGGGAATGGCCTGGAAGCGCGAGAAGCGGTCGTACTGGCACAGGCCGGCCGCCACGGTGGTGCAGCCTTCGATCGGACCGCCGCCGCCGCCGTAGCCGAGGATGTTGCCCGGGTAGCTGAACGAGGAGGGCGTGCCGCGGTTGCCGAACATGCGTCCGCTGCCCGGGGCGACGGTGGTGAACTTCTGGCCATAGGCCGGATTGATGTCCTCGACGATATCGCGCCACATTACCGGGTCGCGCTGGAAGACTTCGACATTGGCCAGGACGTTGTAGCCGTCGCTGGCGATATCGCCGATGCCGCCGGTGATGCTGGCGTTGCGGGTGCCGAATTCGCTGTTCTTGAGCGACTCGTCCATGCTCGCCTTGAGCTGCACGCCCTTGAAGTCGCCGCGGGTGATGATGTTGATGACGCCAGCGACGGCGTCGGAACCGTAGAGGGCCGAGCCGCCGCTACGCAGCACCTCGACACGTTCGATCGCGTCCAGCGGCAGCGAGTCGAGGTTGGTGAAGACCTCGTTGTAGTCGGCCAGCGCATAGGGCGCCACGCGGCGCGAGTTCAGCAGGATCAGGGTCGACTGCTTGCCCAGGTTGCGCAGCGAAGCCGACGAGGCGCCGCCGGCGAACGAGTTGCTGCCGCCGATGTCGGTCAGGCTGCCGGTCGAGGCGGTGAGGGTGTTGAGCAGTTCGGTGACTGAATTGGCACCGGTGCGCACGATGTCTTCGCGGCGCATGACGGTCACGGGCGTGGCCGTTTCGGCGGCGATCTTGGCGATGTTCGAGCCGGTCACGTAGACCTTCTGTACCGGCGCGGCGGTATCGGCAGCGGCGTCGGCGGTGGCATCGCGCTGGGCCCATGCCGTTTGCGAGTACGCCAGCGTCAATGCAATGGCCAGCGCACTCTTCTTGTAAACAGTAACTTGTTTCAAAATTTCCCCCAATGGTTGAACGGCTCATCCTGGTCGCTGGCGATCCAGTTGCCTTGAGAGACAATTTGATTAAATAAATATCTACGGTCAAGTCACACTTCTCCCGAGCGCCGGGAAAAGCCTTAAGTGTATGAAATTAGCAACTTTTCATTTCCAGCCATCATTTATTCGTTGCCATTATCAAGACACCTTTCTTTCATCGGTGTAACACGTCAATACCCATCGCAACGGTTGGGTTTGCTCAAGGGGAGGGCGAATGAAAAAAGGCCGTCCACTGGAAGCGGACGGCCTTTCGAAGCGCTTGCGCGCGATCAGCGCGTCTGGGGCCAGGGCGTCAGGATCTCGAAGCCATTGCTCGTTACCGCGATCATGTGTTCCCACTGGGCCGACAGGGAACCGTCACGCGTGATGACGGTCCAGCCGTCGTCCAGCTGGGCCACTTCGTCGTCGCCGGCATTGATCATCGGCTCGACCGTGAAGGTCATGCCTTCCTTGAGCAGGAGGCCGGTGTCGGGGCGGCCGTAGTGCAGCACCTGCGGGTCTTCGTGGTAGACGCGGCCGATGCCGTGGCCGCAGTAGTCGCGCACCACCGAGTAGCCGGCGCCTTCGGCCAGCTTCTGGATCGCATGGCCGACGTCGCCCAGGCGCGCGCCGGGACGCACCGCGCGGATGCCCGCCATCATGCATTCATAGGTGGTATCGACCAGGCGCTTGGCCTCTGGGCTCGGGGTGCCGGCGTAGTACATGCGGCTGGTGTCGCCGTGCCAGCCGTCCTTGATGACGGTTACGTCGATGTTGACGATGTCGCCGTCCTTGAGGATCTCGGTCTCGCTCGGGATGCCGTGGCAGACCACGCCGTTGACCGACGTGCACAGGGTCTTCGGGAAGCCGTGGTAGCCGACATTGGCCGGCGTTGCCTTCTGCACCTTGCGGATGTATTCGTTGCAGCGCCGGTCGAGCTCCTCGGTGGAGACGCCGGGCACGACGTATTCCTTGATCATCTCCAGCACCTCGGCGGCCAGGCGGCCGGCGACGCGCATCTTGGCGATGTCCTTGTCGTTCTTGAGTTTGATTGCCATGGTCGATTCAGATGGGCGCGGCCGGGCCGCGCGAAACCAGCATGATACCCCGAGCGCGCCCATGCGCGCGAACCGGCTGCCGGAGAACGAAACAAACGGCCCGCGGAGGCGCCTGCGGACCGTTGACTTTCCTGTTTCCAGGAGCCGGGGCATCGCCTACGTACTCGACCGAAAATAAATGGGAATTTTGCCAAACAGAACCGGACGTGCCGGTTCGGATGCGGTGCAAGGCGGCGAGCGCGCCGCAGTGCAAGCGCGACCCGACGCGGCAACACGCTGGCTCCGGCGCCCAAAAACACATGTATTTCTGGGTGAGTACTTAGCCGCGCAGCGCCTGCACGGCCCGATCGAGCTCGCCAGGCGCAAAGTGTTCGATCGCGCTGATCAGCTCGACGACATGCCGCGTCGCGATGCGCTCGGCCGGGGTCAGGTGCGGGTTCCAGCAGTCCATCAGGAGGATGACGCGCGCTTGTCCGGAACGGTTCCAGGCTTCGTGCTCGAAGGTGTCGTCGAACATCATCGGCTCGCGTTCGCGCCACGCGTGTTCGCCGCCGCCACGCACATTCAGTGCGCAGCCGGACGGCACCAGCAGTGGCAGGTGCAGGACCAGCCGGGTATTGGTGGCACCGTAGTGCGGCATGATGTGGGTGCCGGGCTGCAGCACCGAGAAACAGATCTCGGGTGCCTGGCCAGCCACCTCGCACAGTTCGATGCCGTCGAGCAGCTTCGAGGTGGCGGGGCAGCGTGCATGGTTGTCGTCGTAGCGCTGGCCGTGGCGATAGAAGAAGAATGCATCCCAGGACGGCTTGCTGCCGCTGCCGCCGAGATAGCCGTCGCGGCTCTGGCCCGGCGCGAACTCCAGGAATTCCTGGAGGCCGGCCTGGGCGTCGAGCACCGCCAGCGCCTCGGCGCGGATGGTGTCGAAGGCGTCGACCAGGCCCGCCGTCCACGGATGCAGGTAGGGATCGTGGTAGGGGCCTTCGGGCAGGCCCGCGAAGTAGAGGAATTTCGGCCGCTGGTGGGGATTCGGCGGCACTTCCCTGCGCACCCCGGTGTAGCTCGACAGCGCGCGCCCGAGCCGGGCCAGGTCGGCGGCGCCGAACTGCGCGCGCATGCGCTCGAACCCCTCCACGGCCGGTGCATAGAGATGGGCGTTGACGCGGGCGATGATCTGCTGGATATGGGGACGGAAGGCCGGCGGCGTGCTGGCCATGCCCATCAGATGACGTGACGCCTGGCCATGGCGCAAGCCTTGCGACCAGGCGCGCAAGGCCAGTTGCGTCTGGCCCGCCAGGTCGAACACCTGGCCCAGCAGCAACCAGGCGACATACTGTTTCGGCTGGCGCGCGAGCAGGGCCGCCAGGGTGTCGGCGGCGTCGGCCAGTTCGCCGGCGGCCAGCAGCAGCTGCCCGCGCTGCAGGGCGACCGCGGCCACCTCGGGCGCGTGCCGCGCGGCCGCGTCGACGCACTTGCGCGCCCGAGGGAGGTCGCCGCGTGCGCCTGCCAGCTCGGACAGGAGCAGCCAGGCTTCGATACAGTCCGGCGCTTCCTCGACGACGGCGCGCAGGTCCCGCCCGCCGCCGACATATTGTTGCCGGCCAGGTAATGCTGGGCGCGCGCAAGGGCGGCCTGGACGGCAGCCGCGGTCGTTGCCGCGGCGCTTGGAGCGAATGCGTTCACTTGCCGGCCTTGATTGCGGTCTCGTCTTCTTCGCGGAAGCGGCGGTCGCCGCATTCGGAGGCCCACTTGCGGCGCGCGTCGAGCAGCGCCTGTTCCGCCGCCGCGAGCTGCTCGTTGCGCTTGTTCCAGTCGCTGTTGCGGTCGCCACCCTGGGCCGCCTTGTCGTTCGCTTCCTTCACCGCCGCCTCGTAGGCAGCGATTTTCGTCTTGCGCTCGCCCTGGAGCCGCTCCTCGGTGGCCTTCAGTGCCAGCTGCTCCTTCACAAGCGCCTCGTGCGTGCGTTCCGGGTTGCGCATCGTGCTCGAGTTGGCCTGGAACTCGGCCATGCGGGCATTCCAGTCCTGGATGGCCTTGGCGTGGACGGCATAGGTGGCGTCGACTTCCTTCGCCGCCGCCAGCTTGTCCGCCACCGCCGCATGCAAGGCGGCGCCTGAATCGGGCGCATTGGCGAGTTCGGCGCGTTCCTTGTCGAGCGCGGCGCGGCGACGTTCGGTCTCGACCCGGTTGCGATCGTTCCTGTCCTTCAGGCTCATGCAGGCACGCAGCTCGTCCTTGGTCATGATGCGGTCGCCCTTGCCGCGGCGCTTGCCGGCATCGGTCGATGGCAGGGGCCTTGGCGGCCTTCTCCGACGTGCTGGCGCCCGCGGCCTTGCCCGCTTGCGATTGCGCCAGGACCTGGGTAGCGCCCAGCGACAGCGCCGAGGCGACGGCCAGCATTGCGTAACGGTGCAGCTTGGTATTCATGGCTTTCCTTGATCTGGTAAGGGCAGCGGTGCGTATTTACACCGTCGAGTTCGCCAGTGTACTGCAGGTTCCTGTTCTTGCAACGCTCGGCAAGCCCGGCAGTTGCGAGCAGGGCGATCGGGCGCCGCCCGGTCATTTCGATGTTGACCAGTAACAACAGGGAAGGGATACTGAAAGGCGGTGTGGTGTAGGTTTGAAGTTGGTTGTTTCAATTCACTTTTCGTCATGAAGGCAGTAAATGGAAACTCAGGTTGAGGTGCGTAAGGCGGTCTGGAGCCGCTACTGGTCCCACGGCGTTGCGCATTCATGCGGCGGCAGCTACGGAAATCGCTACGACGGTGCGCTCGCGCACTTCTGGCGCAGCCATTTCGACAGCATGTCCCCAGGTGCGCGCATGCTCGACATCGCAACCGGCAACGGCGCGGTGCCTCAGCTGATGCTCGACAGCGCGCCCGCCACGGTCGCCTGCGACGCCATCGACCTGGCCCTGCCCGAGCCCGCATGGCTCGCGGACCTCGCGCCGAACAGGCGCAGGCAAGTCCGTTTCCATGGACAGCAGGCAGCGGAGTCGCTTCCTTTTGCCGATGCCTCCTTCGACCTCGTTACCAGCCAATATGGTCTCGAGTACACCGACCTGGCGCGCAGCGTGCCGGAAGTCCTGCGCGTGTTGCGCCCCGGGGGCAAGGTATGCCTGCTCACCCACCATGCCGATGCCCGGCCCGTGCAGCTCGCGCGGTCCGAGCTGGGGCATCTGGCCTGGCTGCAGGGACCTTCAGGCCTGCTCGAGACGGGATTCGGCATGATCGAGCCGATGGCCCGCGCGCGCACCGAAGCAGGGCGTGCGTCGCTGGACCGGCGATGCGGCAGCGAACGCGTTGCGCGCCCGCTTCAATGCCCTGCAAACGGAAGCCACGCGCCTGGCGGCGGCCAGCGATTGTCCCGATGTGCTGGGCGAGGTGCGCATGGCGCTGGCGGATGTGCTGAACCTGGCGAACGCGCAGGGCGCCACTCCTGCCGCGACGGCTTTTGCGGCACTGGAGCAGCAGCTGGACGATTCGCGCGTGCGCCTGCAGGAGCTGTGCGATTTCGCGCTGGACGAAACGGGCGCGCGCCAGCTCGGGACCATGCTGGGCAAAGGGGCGTCGCCATCCTTGCACCCGGTGGTCGACAATGCGGTGCTGATGGGGTGGGGCATCGAAATCAGCCCGCTCTATTAATAGGCCACAGGAAGCGAGGCGGGCGCCTTGTTGTTCGTTGCGCCGCCATGGGCATCCACACCCTGATTGTGTCTTCCAGAAATTGTCAAGCACAAGGGCCGCTTTTGCCGCGGTCCGGTTCCCGCTATCGCAGCGCACCACACCGGAAAAGCGCGGCCGTGCATCCAATTGCACTTCATGCATGTCATTACATGCGCTCTACGTTTCGCAATCAAAGCCGCTTTCGCCGCTTGGCGACAAAACTTTGTGCGGTGCACAACCGGGTTTATTCGTACTTGCTCAAGTGCATGCCTTGTTGCTTCTTTTGCAGGCGAAGATAAAAGTAGAAAATTGTCAAGGGCCACACTCCTATATCTTTTGTTGGGTTTGGCTGCAAAAACGCAACAGTTGAGCATGGTTTCTTCTTGCGATTTGTCAATATCGCATGCAATACTGCACCGTCGTTTTGTTAGCCTTTTCCAACTTTCCGTAGTTATACAGTACGAATGTGGGGTCTTCGGGCCTTGTAAATGGAATGTATCTGCTGGAGCGAGGAGATTGAGCAGGACGCAAGAAATTACTGGAGCCAAACCCGTCGCGTAGCAATGGCGGGTGAATCCGGGCGAAAGACCCTATCAACAAGGAGATCTATGTTTAAGAAGTCGCAAGTCTGCACGGCAATCGCTCTGGCGTTTGGCGGCAGCGTAGGCCTGATCGCCATGCCAGCAATGGCGCAAGAACAACTGCAAACGACCCCGCAGCCACAGGCGACCACGCCTGCAGCAGCACAGAAGGTCGAGCGCGTTGAAGTCACCGGTACCCGCATCAAGCGTGCGGACGCCGAAGGCGCCCTGCCAGTTACCGTGATTAAGCGCGAAGAACTGGAAGCCTCCGGTTCGACCACCGTCGCTGAATTCATGCGTACCTCGACCTTCTCGTCGGCTGGTAACTTCCGCCCGCAATCCGGTAGCTCGGCCCAGTCCTTCGCCGGCATCGACCTGCGCGGCCTCGGTTCGCAGCGTACCCTGGTCCTGCTGGACGGCCGTCGCCTGCCGAAGGCACCGAACGTCGGCGATTCCGCTGACCTGAACACCGTGCCGATGGCAGCGGTCGAGCGCATCGAGATCCTGACCGACGGCGCGTCGGCAGTCTACGGCTCGGATGCAATCGGCGGCGTGGTCAACATCATCACCCGCAAGGACTTCGAAGGCGTCGCTGGCGTCATCGGCTACACCAAGCCGGAAAACGAAGGCGGCGCACGTAAGGAAGCGTCGGTCCTGGTTGGCGTGAACGGCGAAAAAGGCCGCCTGATCATGGGCGCGTCGAAGACCGGCCGTGGCATGGTGTACACCAAGGACCGTCCATGGGGCCAGACCCGCGGCGTGACCTCGTACGGCAACAACTACGACGACGGCGAGAAGCTGACCTCGATCGGCAACCTGCGCGGTGACCCAAACCTGGGCTGTACCGACCCTAACTTCTACCTGGCAGCAAACGGCGCTTGCTCGTACAACTTCAACGCTGTTGCAGCGGACGAAGCGCAGATCGACAGCCAGGCCTTCTTCGCCCGCGGCGAGAGCCAGATCAGCGACAACTGGAAGTTCTACGCCAACGCGTCGACCACCAACACCACCAGCTTTGGCCGCTACGCGCCGACTCCGGCGGCGTTCACCATCGCTGCCAACACGCCGAACAACCCGACCGATGCGCCGATCGACGTGTACCACCGTACCGCCGCTGCCGGCAACCGCGACACCAACACCGACGCATGGCTGTCGAACGTCGCCGCTGGTTTCCAGGGCAAGCTGGCCAACAACATCGACCTCGATGTCGGCGCCGCCTACACCCGTTCGACCTACAAGGAACTGGGCCGCAACTACATCGTGCGTCCGATCCTGGAACAGTACGCCAACTCGGGCCTCTACGACCTGTACAACCCGAACGCGAACTCGCCGGAAGTGCTGGGCGCGATCAAGGCCACGGTCGGCCGCGACGGCCTGTTCAAGCAGACCGACGTCTATGCGATCGGCACCTTCTATGACCTGTTCCAACTGCCAGGCGGCGGCGTTTCGCTGCTGGCTTCGGTGGAAAGCCGCGAAGAAGTCTTCGCCGATATCTACGATTCGCTGTCGGAAGCCGGCGTGATCGAAGGTTCGGCTGGTAACTCGGCTTCGGGCAAGCGTCGCGTCAGCGGTGCCGCACTCGAAATGGTGTTCCCGATCACCAAGACGCTGGAAGCCAGCGCCGCTGGCCGCTTCGACAAGTACAGCGACTACGGCAACGATTTCTCGCCGAAAATCTCGCTGCGCTGGCAGCCAATGAAGAACCTGACCCTGCGTACCTCGTACGGCGAAGGCTTCCGCGCGCCAAGCCTGCCACAGCTGAACCAGAAGGAAACCTTCTCGGCTGAGTCGGTGTTCGATCCGGCAACCTGCCTCGCATTCGGTGGCGGCACCGGTGGCGGCCTGCCTGACGAAGACGACTGCAACATCGGCAAGACTGTCCAGGTGGACACCTACACCGGCGCCAACTCGGCACTGCAGTCGGAGCAGTCGAAGCAGTTCTCGATCGGTGCTGTCTGGGACGTCATCCCGGCAGTCAGCGTCAAGGTTGACTACGCCCGCATCGAAATCGACAACAAGCTGACCCTGATCGGCGCACAGGACCTGATCGACCGTTCGAACGGCACCGATCCACGTGCGATCCCGGCCGGCCTGGCAGTCGTGCGCAATGCACAAGGCCGCATCACCCGCATCCAGCAGGGCTATGCAAACGAAGGCACGCTGAAGGGCGAATACCTGGACGTGAGCGTCACTGGCCGTTGGAAGAACGCAATGGTCGGCAACTTCGACCACGAACTGCGTTATTCGAACACGCTGAGCTACGACGACGACGGCAGCGAGATGACCGGCACGCTGGGCCTGCCACGCTATCGCGCAACGCTGATGAACAACTGGAGGCGTGGTCCGTTCGGCGCGTCGTACAACATCAACGTGACCGGCAAGAACGCCGACAGCGCAACCCGTGCAGTCCCGACCTACGTGACGCATGACGTGCAGGCGACCTACACGATGCCTTGGAACACCAAGCTGATCGCTGGTGTGGTCAACGCGGGTGGCAAGATGCCAAAGCTGGTGTCGTATGACGGCCGTAACTTCAACTTCTACCTGTACGACGGCTACGGCCGCCAGGCATACGTGCGCCTCGAGCACAAGTTCTAAATCAACGTTTTCTAGTTGATTAGCAAAAGAGGGGGTCTCGTACCCCCTCTTTTTTTTGACTGATCGCAATGTGTGGAGTCGCGGAGCCGCCTAGGCTGCAAGCTATTTCCACTTGTAAAGGTTATTCGAATAAATGAACAAGAATTCTCCCCTGTTGGGTAAATTGGCCGCACTGCTGCTGGCAGCCGGCATTGGCCTGAACGCATCGGCCGCGGGCACTGCCGCTCCGGCGACGACCGGCACACCGCTGCCTGTGCAAGCCTTTTTCAAGAAGCCGGTGCTGGGCTCGCCCACGCTGTCGCCTTCCGGCAAGAAAATCGCGATGCTGGTGTCGAACGCAGAGGGCCGCATCGGCCTGGCCGTTGCCGACATCGCCACGCCGAACAAATTCAAGGGCGTCGCCCAGTTCCCGGACGCCGACATTCGCAGCGTCAGCTGGGTGAACGACGAACGCCTCGTCTTCGACCTGACCGACCGCCAGGCCGCGCTCGGGATGCAGCTCGGCAGCGGCCTGTACGCAGTCAATGCCGACGGCAGCGACTTCCTCTGGCTCATCGAGCGCACCGGCAACTACCGCGTCAGCGGCAATTCGCTGCGCCGCCCTCTGCCTGAGCGCTATGTCTTCATGGGAACGCTCAACGACGGCACGGACGACGTCATGGTCCAGCGCTACATCCCGACCGGCCAGGGCCACCCGGCGACGACCATGATGATGCGCCTGAACACGCGCACGATGGGCACGCGCAGCATTTTCAACGAGGCCGTGCCCGATGGTGTCCAGGCCTGGCTGCTCGACCGCGATAAGCAGCCGCGCGCCGTGGTCACGACCGACGGCAAGCGCAAGGGGGCCGTCCATTGGCGCGACCCGGGCACGCCTGGCTGGACCGAACTGTACCGCTTCGACCCGACCGAGGGCGAGGACGCGATCACCCCGGTGGCCATCGACCGCGACGGCCAGCTCTACGTACGCGCCCTGAACACCGAGGCGAAGGACGGAACGTCCGCGCTGTACCGCTATGACGTCAAGGCGCGCAAGCTGGAAGACAAGCCCATGCTCAGCCTGCCGGGCTTCGATTTCGCCGGCGGCATGCTGTTCGACGCCGGCAGCAAGGCCTTGCTGGGGGTGAGCTACATGCAGGAAGCCGAGGGCGTGACCTGGTTCGATCCGAAAATGCGTAGTCTGCAGGAAGCTGTCGACAAGCTGCTGCCGTCGACCAACAACGAGATTTCGTGCAGCCGCTGCGTAGAGGCACGCCATGTCATCGTGACCGCTTCCTCCGATATCCAGGCGCCTGTACATTTCCTGTTCGACAACCAAACCGGCAAGCTGCAGCTGCTGGGCGCGTCGCGTCCATGGCTGGATTCGGCAGCGATGGCCGGCACCCAGGACTTCCAGCGCGTCAAGACGCGTGACGGCTTCGACATTCCCGTGTACGTCACCAAGCCAAAAGGCAAGGGACCGTTCCCGACGGTCGTGATGGTGCACGGCGGCCCGTATGTGCGCGGTGTCGAGTGGGGCTTCAACCCGGCCAACCAGTTCCTCGCTTCGCGTGGCTACCTGGTGGTCGAGCCGGAATTCCGCGGCAGCACCGGCTATGGCAGCAAGCTGTTCAAGGCCGGCTGGAAGCAGTGGGGTCTGGCAATGCAGGACGACATCACCGATGCGACGCGCTGGGCTATCGCCCAGGGTCTCGCCGATCCGAAACGCGTCGCCATCGTCGGCGGTAGCTATGGCGGCTACGCGACGATGATGGGACTGGTGAAGGAACCGGAGCTGTACAAGGCGGGCGTGAACATCGTCGGTGTCACCGACATCGAACTGATGTACAGCATCGGCTGGAGCGACTTCATGGATGCCGACAATCCATGGGTGCGCTACGGCATGCCGCGCATGATCGGCGACCCGAGCAAGGACGCGGCACAGCTGGCGGCCACGTCCCCGCTGAAGCAGGCCGCACGCATCAAGCAGCCGGTGCTGATGGCCTACGGGGAAGAAGATTATCGCGTACCGCTGCCGCACGGCACCAAGATGCGCGATGCCCTCATCGCCGCCGGCAACAGGAATGTCGAGTGGGTGCAATACGCGGAAGAAGGCCACGGCTTCAACCTGGAGAAGAATAACGTCGACTTCTGGACCCGCGTCGAACGCTTCCTCGACAAGCACGTGAAATAAGGCATCGTACCGTTCCGCCGAGGGCGTGCCCGAGGTCGCGAACGGTCTATCGCCGAGGCAGGGCTCTGGCGGCCCGGTCGACTTGTCGGCCGGGCCGTTGTCCGTTCAGGGAAGCTGCCCGGCTCAGTGCGCGAAACAGGCTTCCCACAGGCGCACCACCTGCTGTGCGTGATGCGTGACCAGCCCGGCATCGACCCGCGCCTCGCGCCCCTGCAGGCGCGACTGGTGCTGCAGCTTGCGCATCGCGCGGTAGGCGTCGGCGCAGGCTGCCGCCAGGCCCGGGTCGATCAGGCCGAGTTCGCCGCTGCGGCGGAGCAGGGCGATGTTGCCGGCGTTGGCAGTCAGTTGCGGATGCTGGGCGGCGTGGCGCAGCACCCGGGTACTGGACGATGAACTCGATGTCGATCATCCCGCCCGTGTCCTGCTTCAGGTCGAACAAAACGGTGCGGTTCGGTGCAGCCTCGTGCATGCGCCGGCGCATCTTGACGACTTCCGCCTTCAGCGTATCGGCCTGCGCGCTCCTGTCGCGCCGCAGCACATCCTCGCGGATCGCCTCGAAGCGCGCGCCGATGGCCGCGTCGCCGGCGCAGAAGCGGGCGCGCGTCAGGGCCTGGTGTTCCCAGACCCAGGCCGACTGGTGCTGGTAGCGCTCGAACGCGGCCACCGAGCTCACCAGCATGCCGCTGGCGCCGTCCGGGCGCAGCGCGGTGTCGATGTCGAACAGGATCCCTGCCGGCGTGTGCGCCGTCATCCGTGATGAAGCGCTGGGCCAGCTTGGCGTAGTTCGAGGGCGCCATGTCGTCCTCGTCGTCGAACAGGAAGATCACGTCGAGGTCGGACACGTAGCCCAGCTCCTTGCCGCCGAGCTTGCCATAGGCGATGACGGCGAAGCGCGGCACTTCGCGGTGGCGCGTGGCCACCGTTTGCCAGGCCCAGCGCAGGGTCGCGGCCACCACCACGTCGGCCAGCGCCGACGGGTGGTCGGCCAGGCGCTCGACCGACAGTTCGCCGGCCAGGTCCAGCGCCAGCAGCCGGAACAGCTGGGCATGATGGGTTTCGCGCAGGATGTCGAGCTGGCGTTCGGTGTCACCCAGCGCCTCGCCGAGGCTGGCGTCGAGCCTGGCTGCCAGCTCGGCCATGTCGTCGATGCCGCCGCGGTCGTCCAGCAGTTCGTCGAGCAGGATCGGGTGCTGGGTCAGGAAGGTGGCCGCCCAGCCGCTCGCGTGCATCATGCGGATCACGCGTTCGAGGGTGTGCGGGTATTCGGTCAGCAGCGACAGGTAGGCCGAACGGCGCGCAATCGCTTCCGGGAAGTCGAGCAGGCGTCCCGGGGTGGCATTGGCGCTGCCGACGCCGGCCTCGCGCACGATGGCCGCCACCTGCGGCAGCGCCAGGTTGACCGGGGCCAGCAGGCGCGTGCGGCTGGCGTCGGGCAGGCCCTGCAGGCGGGGGGCGTTCCGGTGGCCGCCAGGCGCCGGGCCGCGCCCGCCGGGTCGTCGTAGCCTAGCGTGGCCACGTGGGCTTCGATGGCGGCGATCGCCTCGGGGTCGCCGCCGATCGCGTCCAGCTCCGCGCGCTCTTCGCTGGCCGGCGCCGTCTTGTCGGCGAACATCTCGTCGAAGTGCAGGGCAACGAAGGCGCGCTGCTCCTCGATGCGCTCGAGCAGCGCCGGCACATCCGCCAGTCCCATCATCCGCGCCACGACCAGGCGGTCGGCCTCCAGCGCCGGCAGGGTATGGGTCTGGGCATCCTCCGGTATTGCAGGCGGTGCTCCAGGTTGCGCAGGAACGCGTAGGCCTGCAGGAGGCGTTCGACGATGTCGGGGCGATCAAGCCACGCTCGCCCAGGAGGCGCAGCGTCTGGCGCGTGGACCGCTCGCGCAGGGCCGGATCGCGTCCGCCGCGGATCAGCTGGAATACCTGCGCCAAGAATTCGATCTCGCGGATGCCGCCGCGGCCCAGCTTGACGTTGTTGCTGCGCTCCGGGTGCAGCCGCTCCTGGCGTTTCACTTCGGCGCGGATCTGGGCGTGCATGTTGCGCAGCGCGTCGATCACGCCGAAATCAAGGTAGCGCCGGAAGACGAAGGGGCGGACGATGGCGTCGAGCGCGGCGATGTCTTCCTCCATCCCGGTGACGGCGCGCGCCTTGACCCAGGCATAGCGTTCCCACTCGCGGCCCTGGACGATCAGGTATTCCTCGACCATGTTGAGGCTCGCCGCCAGCGGTCCGGAATTGCCGTTCGGGCGCAGTGCCATGTCGACCCGGAAGGTGAAGCCATCTTCGGTGATCTCCGACAGTGCACCGATCAGGCGGCGTCCGAGGCGGACGAAAAACTCGTGGTTCGACAGCTGGCGCTGCCCGGGCCCGGCTGCCGTCTCGCCGTCTTCCGGGTAGACGAAGATCAGGTCGATGTCGGACGAGACATTGAGTTCGCCACCGCCCTGCTTGCCCATCGCCAGCACCATCATTTCCTGCGGACGGCCCGATTCGGCGCCGACCGGCATGCCGTGGGCGCCGACCAGTTCGGCCATCAGGTCGGCCAGGTGGGTGCGGATGGCGAAGTCGGCCAGGCCGGTCATGGCGCTGACGACTTCATCGAGGTCGGCGAGTCCCCCCAGGTCGCGCTCGATAATGGCGGCAAGCAACAGATTGCGCAGGCGCCGCATGGCGCGCGGCAGGGGCAGGCCGCTTGCCAGCTCGTGCTCCAACAACGCGCCGAAATCCGGGCAAGCCAGCGATAATCGGGCCAGGTCGGCGACACGTTCGGCACGTCCGGGTGCGGCGGCGATCCAGCGTTGGTAGAAGCGCGACGCGCCAGGGAGGCAAGGGGGTGTCATCGAGGAGCCATCGGGTCGTTCCAGCACAGGGATAAAAGCGGGTCCGGCCAGGCCGCTTGCGGTAGAATTGCCCGCCGTGCCTCCGGTCAGCACGATGGTAAGGTAGACGCCGCATTCCTAGCAAGCGCTCCTCTTTCAAAGAATTACATTTACGGCGAGCCTTTTTATTAGCACCTTGATGCACAATCCGGAACCGCAGGCGAGCGCAGCGCACGTGCCGCTGGCCGAGCGCTGGCGGCGCCTGCGCGCCGCCTACCGCTACGCAAACCTCGCTTCGCACCACGTACTCGGATTCACCGTCAAGCTGGCGCTGCTCGTGTATTTCGGTTTCGGCCTGCTGTTCCTGGCACTGCGCTACGCCATTCTCCCGAATATCGACCTGTACAAGGACGACATCGAACGCGCCGCCAGCCGTGCGCTGGGCAACCAGGTCGCGATCGCCCGCATCTATGCATCCTGGAGCGGCCTGAATCCTTCGCTGTTCCTGGGCGACGTCACCCTGACCGACAAGGCCGGCCGCAGGCTGCTGGCGCTGCCCTCGGTGTCGGCGACGTTCTCCGGTGGAGCGTGGTCGCGGCCGAACCGCGCTTCGAGACGCTCGAGCTGATCCGCCCCCAGCTGGACGTGCGGCGCGGCCCCGATGGCGCCCTGCACGTGGCCGGCATGCGCATCGACACGAAGGAAGACAAGGGCGGACCGGGCGGCGACTGGGTGTTCCGCCAGCGCGAGATCGTCATTCGCGAAGGGCGCATCGACTGGACCGACGGCCTGCGCGCCGCGCCGCCGCTAGCCCTGCGCGACGTCACCACGGTGCTGCAGAACCGCTGGACCACGCACCGCTTCGCCCTGAAGGCGACGCCCCCAAGCGCGCTGGCGCAGCCGCTGGACGTGCGCGCGCGCTTCGCCCATCCGCGCTTCGGCGGGCGCGTCTCCGACATGTCGCGTTGGAAGGGCGAACTGTATGCCGACCTGCGCGCGGCCGACCTGGCGGCCTGGAAGCAATACCTCGACTATCCCTTCCAGCTGAGCCAGGGACGCGGTTCGCTGCGCACCTGGATCACGCTCGACAACGCGCGCCTGGCCGGCTTTACCGCCGACCTGGCACTGGCCGACGTCGCCGCCCGCGTCAAGCCCGACCTGCCGCCGCTGGCGCTGGCACGCGTGTCGGGCCGCCTGTCGGCCAGCGAAGCCCCGGTGCCGGGCGTGGCCGACGGCAAGCCCACTTTCGGCGCCAACGGCCATACCATCAGCCTGGACAATTTCCGCGTCGTCACAGGCGACGGCCGTGCGCTGCCGCCGGCCACCCTGACCGAAGTCTTCACGCCGGCGCGCGCGGGCAAGCCGCAGCGGGTGCAGGTGCAGGCACGCCAGGTCGACCTGGCCGCGCTGGCGGAACTGGCGGCGCAGTTGCCGCTGTCGGCGCTGCAGCGGCGCGCCCTGGCCGACTTCGCGCCGCGCGGCCAGCTGCTCGATTTTTCCGCTTCACGGGATGGCCAGTACCCGCGCCTGGCGGGCTATCGCGTCAAGGGCCGCGTTGCCGGCCTGAGCCTGCAGCCGCAGGCGGCGCGTCCGGCCGTCGCCGCGACCCCGGGGACGCCGGCACAGGCGGCCTTCCCGGCCTTGCCCGGCTTTAGCAACCTGTCGGGCGCCATCGACGCCACCGACGCCGGCGGCAGCATCACGCTCGATTCAAGCGCGCTGGCCCTGCACCTGCCGGCCTGGTTCGCCGACCCGACCCTGCCGCTCGACCACCTCGGGCTGCAGGCGCGCTGGCGCTACCAGCCCGGCCGCCAGTTGCTGGTCGAGCTCGACAAGCTCGAATTCGTCCGGGGCAAGCTGCACGGCAGCCTGTCGGGTAATCACCAACTGCCGCTCGAGCCCGGGCACGGTCCGGGCGTGGCCGACTTCGAAGGCACGCTCGGCGGCTTCCAGATCGCCCAGGTCGGGCGCTACCTGCCGCTGGCCACGCCGGAAGGCTTGCGCGGCTGGCTGTCGGCGGCGCTGCAGGGGGGCACCCTCGACGACGTGCGCCTGCGCCTGCGCGGCGACCTGTCGCGCTTCCCCTTCCGTGCAGACAACCCGGCCGAACGCGGGCGCGGCGAATTCCGCGTGGCCGGCCGCCTGAACAATGCGGTGCTGGAATACGCGCCGGGGCACCGTACGCCTGAGAACAAGGTGCTGTGGCCGCTGGCCGAAGCGATCAACGGCAGCATCGTGTTCGAGCGCGACCGCATGGAAATCCGCGGCGAGACGCTGCGCACGCTCGGCCTGAACCTGTCGAACGTGCGCGCGACGCTGCCCAGGCTCGGCACGCACGACATGGTGCTCGACATCGACGGCGAGGCAGCCGGCCCGCTGCAGGAATTCCTCGGCTACGTCGCGGCCAGCCCGGTGCTGGGCTGGATCGGCCACTTCACCGAGGATGCGCGCGGCAGCGGCGACGCCCGCCTCGGGCTGAAACTGCAGATGCCGCTGGCGAACCTGCGCGAAACCAAAGTGCAGGGCGGCTTGCAGCTGCAGAACAACGACGTGAGCCTGTTTCCCGACCTGCCGCCGCTGCAAGCGGCCCTCGGCAAGGTCGAGTTCAACGAGCGCGGCGTCAACCTGAACGGGGTCGCTGCCAATTTCCTCGGCGGGCCGCTGGCGCTGTCGGGCGGCACCCAGAAAGACGGTGCGATCGCGATCCGGCTTGCCGGCACCTTCTCGAGCGAAGGCATGCGCCGTACCGCACCGGCACCGGCAATGGCGCGCCTGGCGGGCAAGCTGTCGGGCAGCACCCGTTATGCCGGCCTGATCGGTTATCGCGACCACCAGCTGAACGTCACGCTCGATTCGACCCTGGCCGGACTCGGCCTGGAATTCCCGGCGCCGCTCAACAAGCCGCAGGGCGACAGCTTGCCGCTGCACTTCGTCCTGAACGGCGCGCCGACGGTCGACGGCGTCGGGCGCGACGAATTGCGCTTGACGCTGGGCAATTCGGTCGCGGCGCGCTACCTGCGCAGCCGCCAGCCGCGCGGTGCCTGGACGGTCGAACGCGGCGGCATCGGGGTCAACGTGCCGGCGCCCGAGCCGGACGACGGCATGATGATCAACGTCGACATGAAGTCGGTGAACGTCGATGCCTGGCTGGCGACCGGGCGGGCGATCGCCGGCGACGAGCACGAAGGTGCTGCCGCGGGCTCGAGCCCCGGGCCGAACTTCGCCCAGTACGTGGTGCCGACGACGATCGCGGCGCGCGCGACCGAACTCTTCGTGGGCGAACGCCGCATGGCCGACGTGGTCGTCGGCGCCAGCCACCGCGGCAATACCCGGCAGGCGAACCTGCAATCGCGCCAGGCCTCGGGCCACATCGCCTGGAGCGAAGGGCAGGGACAGGGCGTCGGCAAGGTCACCGCGCGCCTGGCCTCGCTCGTGATTCCGGAATCGCAGGCCGCCGAAGTCAAAGACCTGCTCGAATCGAACAAGGGTGCCAGTGCCTCCATTCCGGCGCTCGACATCGTTGCCGAACGCTTCGAGCTGTTCAACAAGCAGTTCGGCCGCCTCGACCTGCAAGCGAGCAACGTGCAAGCGCTGGCCGGCAAGGAGTGGCGCATCGACCGCCTGTCGCTCACGAATCCCGACGGCCAGCTGAAGGCGACCGGACGCTGGCTGACCAAGGACGGCAAGAGCAATACCGGCATGAACTTTACGCTCGACATCCTTGACGCCGGACGCCTGCTCGACCGCCTGGGCTTTCCCGATACTTTGCGCCGTGGCAAGGGCAAGCTCTCGGGCGATCTGTCCTGGAACGGCCTGCCGTATGCGCTCGACATCCCGACGCTGTCGGGCCAGATCGAACTGAACGTCGGGGGCGGCCAGTTCCTGAAAAAAGACCCGGGCGCGGCCAAGCTGCTCGGCGTGCTCAGCCTGCAGATGCTGCCGCGCCTCCTCAAGCTCGACTTCCATGACGTGTTTTCCGAAGGGCTGGCTTTCGATGGCATCAGCGCCAATGCCATGGTCAACCGCGGCGTGGTCAAGACCGACAACCTCAAGATGCATGGCGTGGCCGCCACGGTACTGATGGCAGGCACGGCCGACATCGCCAACGAATCGACCAACCTGCGCGTGGTGGTGATTCCCGAGTTCAACCTCGGCACCGGGCCGCTGGTCTACGGGCTGGCCGTCAACCCCGTCATCGGCCTCGGCTCTTACCTGGCCCAGCTGTTCCTGCGGGCACCGGTGATGAAGGCGCTGACCTACCAGATGCAGATTACGGGACCGTGGAAATCGCCTACCATTACCAAACTCGACAACCCGCCGGACGCCCCCGTGCCGGCCAAAGCGAACAAGGAGTGACCCGATGACCCGCGTAGCTGCGATCCAGATGGTGTCCACCCCCGAGGTGGACGGAAACCTCGCCACCGCGCGCCGCCTGGTCGGCGAAGCGGCCGCCGCCGGCGCGACGCTGGTGGCCTTGCCGGAATACTGGCCGATCATGGGCATGCAGGATCTTGATAAGGTCGGCCATGCCGAGCAGCTTGGCAGCGGTCCGATCCAGGACTGCATGGCTGCGCTGGCCCGCGAGCACGGCATCTGGCTAATTGGCGGCACGCTGCCCCTGGTGTCCGGCGAGCCGGGCCGCGTGCTCAACACGACACTGGTGTACGACCCGCAAGGCGCGCTCGTCACGCGCTACGACAAGATTCACCTGTTCGGCTTCAACAAGGGCGAGGAATCCTACGACGAGGCGCGCACCATCGTACCGGGTACGTCGGTCGGCGTTGTCGACGCGCCATTCGGCCGCGTCGGCCTGTCGGTGTGCTACGACCTGCGCTTCCCCGAACTCTACCGGGCAATGGGCGAGTGCGCGCTGATCGTGGTGCCCGCCGCCTTTACCCACACCACCGGCCGCGCCCACTGGGAAGTCCTGCTGCGTGCGCGCGCCATCGAGAACCAGTGCTACGTGCTGGCTGCGGCCCGGGCGGCGTGCACGCCAATGGCCGCCGCACTTTCGGGCACAGCATGCTGGTCGACCCCGGGGCGAGGTGCAGGCCGTGCTGCCGGAAGGCGAGGGCGTGGTCACGGGCCAGCTCGACGCGGCTTATCTCGCCGGCGTCCGCGAGAGCCTGCCGGCCTTGCGTCATCGGAAGATGTAAATCGGCAACGAGAGTGCGGCCTGCGGATGGCCGATTTCGCGGGCACTCCCGTGTCCGCCTTCCGGGGGCGATGCGATCCGGACGGATATGGCACAATGCCCGCATCCACACGAGACACGAACGCAAAATGACTCCATTCGAACCCAACCTTTCTTCCCTGGCCGTCGCCCGTGACGTGCTGTTGACGCCGTTCGGCCTTGACGAAGGCAAGTTGCTGCGCACGCTGGGAACGATGTTCACCCACAAGGTCGACTATGCCGACCTGTACTTCCAGTTCACCAAGAGCGAAGGCTGGAGCCTGGAAGAGGGCATCGTCAAGACCGGGAGCTTCTCGATCGACCAGGGTGTGGGCGTGCGCGCCATCTCCGGGGAGAAGACGGCATTTGCGTATTCGGACGAGATTTCCGAGATCGCCCTGCTCGACGCGGCCGCGGCCACGCGCACGATCGCGCGCGCTGGCAGCGGCCGCGTGAAGGTGGCGGCGAGCACCACGCCCACCGGCGGACGTTCGCTCTACCTGCCGAACGATCCGCTTGCCTCGCTCGACGCCACCGCCAAGGTGCGCCTGCTCGAGCGCGTGGAAAAGATAGCACGTGCCAAGGACCCGCGCGTGGTGCAGGTGATGGCGGGCCTGGCCGGCGAATACGACGTGGTGCTCGTGGTGCGCAGCGACGGCGTACTGGCGGCCGACATCCGCCCGCTGGTGCGCGTCTCGGTGACCGTCATTGCCGAACAGAACGGACGCCGCGAGACCGGTTCCTCGGGCGGCGGCGGACGCTACGACTACGGCTACTTCAGCGACGAGCTGCTCGAGCGTTATGCCGAGGAAGCCGTCAAGTCGGCCGTCGTCAATCTGGACGCCCGTCCGGCCCCGGCCGGTCCGATGACCATCGTGCTCGGACCTGGCTGGCCCGGCGTGCTGCTGCATGAAGCCGTCGGCCATGGCCTGGAGGGCGACTTCAACCGCAAGGGCTCGTCGGCCTATGCCGGCATGATCGGCCAGCGCGTCGCTGCCAAGGGCGTCACCGTGGTCGACGATGGCACCCTGCAGGACCGCCGCGGTTCGCTCAACATGGACGACGAGGGCAATCCTACCCAGTGCACGACGCTGATCGAAGACGGCATCCTGAAGGGCTATATCCAGGACACGATGAATGCGCGCCTGATGAAGATGCCGGTGACGGGCAACGCCCGCCGCGAATCGTTCGCCCACCTGCCGATGCCGCGCATGACGAATACCTACATGCTGGCCGGCGACAAGGACCCGGCGGAAATCCTGGCATCGGTGAAGAACGGGCTGTACGCGGTCAATTTCGGCGGCGGCCAGGTCGACATCACCAACGGCAAGTTCGTGTTCTCGGCCAGCGAAGCCTACATGATCGAGGACGGCAAGATCACCTATCCGGTGAAGGGCGCGACCCTGATCGGCAATGGCCCGGAGGTGATGAACCGCATCTCGATGATCGGCAACGACATGGCGCTCGACTCGGGTGTCGGCGTGTGCGGCAAGGAAGGCCAGAGCGTGCCGGTGGGCGTCGGCCAGCCGACCCTGCGTATCGATGGGGTGACGGTGGGCGGGACGGCCTGAGCTTTTGCCCTTGTCGCGTTGATGACATGCCCGGCATTGCCGGGCATTTTTTTTGCCTGTCCTCGGTAGGGTGGGCGCCCCGAGCCCACGCGCAAGCCTGCACCTGTTAACTCGTTTGAACGCGCAGCGTCGATGCAGCCGCTGGCGGTTACCATTGCGTGCCCGCCTACGCATCGTTCCGCGTGGGCAGTTGAGATGGTCGGGGGACGATCTCAACAAAGTGCCCACCCTACGGCGGTGCGCCCGACGATCTTCAGTTCCGCAAGATACCGACAGCCTGTTGAACGCGTGGGCGGGGGACCCGCCCACCCTACGTCTCAGAACTTGTAGGTCAGGCGCGCATACACTGTCCTCCCCAGTGGATCCGTGTAGCGCGGATCGTAGCCGAGCTGGAAATTCGTCACCTGGTTGGTGAACGGCGGCTCCTCGTCGAACAGGTTCTTGATGCCGGCCGTCAGCTCGAACTGCTTGTTGCCCGTGAAAGTCGTCGACAGCGCCCAGGTCGAGTAGTGCCCGACATTGTTGGCGAACTCGGGCGCGACGGCCGTGTTCTGGTCCTGGTAGTGCGACATGTAGCGGTTCGAGAGGTTGAAGGTGTAGTCGCCCCGGACGAGCGTTACGAGCAGGTTGTGGCGCCAGCGGAACACGGGCGTGGCGTCGGCATAGCGTCCGGCGTTCTCGGTGTAAGGACCGCCGCGCTCGTTCTGGTAGTCGTACTTGTTGACGTAGGTGCCGTCGATCGAGAGGCTGAGGTTGCCGATCGGGCTGCGCGGCAGCCGGTACAGCAGCGACAGGTCGAGCCCGCGCGTGCGCACTTCCCCGAGGTTGCTGGTGATATCGAGCACGTAGTTCAGGCGCGTGCCGCTGGCGTCGTAGACGAACAGGTTCTGGTATTTCGGAAAGTTGCCGAAAATGGTCTGTTCCGCCAGCGCGCTGATCTGGTCCTTCAGGCGGATGTTCCAGTAGTCGGCCGATAGCGTCAGCGAGGGAATCGGTTCCAGCACGATCCCGGCACTCCAGGTGCGCGACCGTTCCGGCTGCAGGTTGGGATTGCCGCCGCCGCGGATGTTCTGCTGCTGCTCGCAGACGATGTTCGGATTGGCGCCGGGTATCGGCGTGCCGCCGGGACACAGTACCGGATCGTTGTAGGTGTCCGAACTGTTGGTGGTCGTCTGCGGGCCGAACAGGTCGAACAGGGTGGGGGCCCGGAAGCCCTTGTTGAACGAACTGCGCACCAGCAGTTGGCGGGTCGGCTGGTAACGCAGGGACACTTTCGGATTGAAGCTGCCGCCGACGTCGCTGTAGTGGTCGTAACGTGCGGCGAAGTTCAGTTCCAGGTCGCGGATGACGGGCACGTTCAGTTCGCTGAACAGGGCGCCGATGCTGCGCTGGCCCGACTGGTCCTGGGCATCGGCCGAGCCCGAGCTCGAGGCTTGCGAGGCCAGTGCCCGGTTGACGAAGTACTTGGCGCGGTCGCGGCGGAACTCGGCACCGATGGCGAATCCGAGCGGACCGCCCGGAAGGGTCATCAGGTCGCGGCTGGCGCGGGCGTCGACGGCGCTGCTGTTGATGCGCGCGTGCAGGTATTCGCCCAGCAGCAGCGAGTTTTGCAGGTAGTCCGCGCCCGCAGCGCTTTGCGGCCCGAACGGGTTCAGGATGCCGGCGGCCACACCTTCGATGACGCGCTGGTCGATCACGTAGCCGCCATCGAAAATGCTGCGCGCCCGGCCCAGCGAGTGCGAGATCGAGGCGTTGTAGTCCCAGCCGGCGAGTGTCCCTTCCAGGCTGGCGAGCAGGCGCGCGGTGCTGCTGCTGTCCTTGTTGAGCCGGCCGCCGGTTTCGGTGGGACGCCAGCTGATGTCGAGGTTTTCGCCCGTCAGACCCGGGAAGGCAGGGACAATGCCGTTGCCCGGATAATAGGGACTGGCCGACGTCATGGTGACGCCGATGTTCGACAGCGGTGGTGGCGCCACCCGTGCCTCGTTGGTGCTGCGGCCCCAGACGAATTCCAGGCTGGCAAGGTGGTTCGGCGTGAGCTGCCGGTTGATCCTGCCCATGGCGCTGTACTGGCGCGTTTCCGGGATGTTGTCGACGTACTGGGTGTAGTCGAATTCGCAGACCGGTTCGTCGGTGGCGGGCGCGGTGTCCGAGCGGGTCCGCGATGCCGCACCCGGCGGCTGGCAAGCGCTGGCAAAATATGGGTTGCCGGCAATGCCGAGGTCGGAAAAGAAGTTCGCCGGGAAGGTGGTGCGGCTGATTTCGTTCATGCCACGTTCCGGACGCACGCCGGTCCGCGAAAAGCTGCGGTCGGTCGCGCGCAGGGCGCTTTGCTGGTGGTAGTCGAGCACGCCGAACATGCTGTAGCCATCCCGGTTCAGGTCGCCCCAGCCGCCGGACAGATTGATGCGCTGTTCGTTGCCGCCGCCGCGGCGCAGCGGCTCGTAGCCTTCCACCGTGAGGGCACTCCCCTTGACCGTGCGCTTGGTGATGAAGTTGATCACGCCGCCGATGGCGTCGGTACCGTAGATGGCCGAGGCGCCGTCGCGCAAGACCTCGACGCGCTCGAGCGCGGCGATCGGGATGATGTTCAGGTCGACGGTGTCGGCGAAATACGGGTGGTTCGCGAGGCGCCGGCCATTGAGCAGCACCAGGGTCTTGTCGCCACCCAGAACCGCGCAGGTCGGCCACGGCGCGCCCGCCGGTGCCGGCGCCGACGGATGAGGAGCCGACGGTCGAGGTCTGATTCATCGGGATGGTATTGAGCACGTCCTGTGCGGTCGTCAGGCCCTGCTTGGCGAAGTCCGCCGCACGGATGGTCGTGATGGGCAGCGAGGTTTCGGCCGCGATCCGCTTGATCGAGGAACCCGTCACTTCGACGCGCTGGATCGGCTGGTCGCCAGCCATTTCCTGTGCCATGGCGAACGGGCCCGCAAGCAGGCTCAGGCCAGCCGCCGCGCCGAACAGCCGGCGCAGGGAACGGGACAAGATGGTTTCATTCATTTCCGGCTCCTGGTATCGGTTATGTGTGCTTGCCTTGATCGGTAATGCGTGCTTTCCTTGTGCCCGCTCGCCATGGTCGTGCGCGGAGTGACCAACGACAGAGACGTGCATCGGCGCTGCGGGTGACGAAACGAGTCTTGCATCGCGACCCATGATTCGGGTGACTTCACACAAAAAAGAGCGGGTTTTGTCGAAGCAGTGCGGCGCGACAGGCGATGCATGGGGGAAGACGTCACATGCGCGCCACAAATCCTTGTGGGCCTGAGGCAGGTGGGTGACCGGGAGCGCGGCAGTAGGTCCGGCATTGCCGCTGCCGGCGCTTCGCCCGGCGCAACGATGACGTGGGCGGCAACTGCGTACCGCGGCGGCTGACCGTCGCCCGCAGCGACGGCCGCGACCCGCCGCCCGCCGCAGCAGCCCATTACCGCAGTCGCAGCCACCACAGGGGCCCACCACTGCGGCCCACCACAGAGGTCCACCACTGGGGCTTACCACCGCGGCCCCGACTTCGGCCCGGCTTCTGGCCGGACTTCGGGCCCGACTTCGGCCCGCCACCATGGCCCACCACCGCGACCGATCATCGCGGCCCGAACGACTTGCACGGGCCGCTTGCCGCACTCAGAAGGTGTAGCGGGCGCCCACCATGAAGGTGCGTCCGACCGCGCCCAGGTAGTCGAGCGGGTTATAGGCCTGCGCGCCATAGGTCAGCGGATCGAGCGGCGCTACCTTGTCGAACAGGTTCTCGATCGTGCCGAACACTTCCCAGCCCGGCCGCGGCTTCCAGCGCAGTACCAGGTCGAAGGTGGTAAAGGAGGGCAGTTCGCAGCCGCTCGGCGCATCCTGGCCGTTGGCGAAGTGGCTGGCGCAGCCGTCCGGGTCGCCCTTGAACAGGACGTTGTCGATCGGCCCGCGGTAGTTGGCGTTGAGCGCCACGCGCCAGTCGCCACGGTCCCAGGCTGCCCGCAGGTTGATGCGGTGGTCGGGCGTGCCGATGCAGTTGGTGACGTCGCAATTGCCATGGGTACCGGCGAAGTCGCGCTCGCTGCCGTCCTGTTCGGTGCGCAGCCACTTGTCGAGGAAGGTCCATTTTCCGTCGAGCAGGAGGTTGCCCCAGTCGCCAGGCAGGCGCAACGTGTGGCGGGCGTCGAGGTCGATGCCGCGCACCTTGGTCGAGGCCGAGTTCACGTAGTTCGCCAGCACGGCCGTGATGGCGCCGGGGTCGCCCGGGATGCCTGCCTGGGCCGTGCTGGGATCGCGTGCGACCTGGCCGCGGGCAATGGCGACATCGGTCAGTTCTGGTTGATCTCGTTCTTGCGCTTGATCTGCCAGAAGTCGACCGAAATGCTGGTACGCGGCAGTGGATCCCAGATGATGCCGAAGTTCAGGCTGCGCGAACGCTCCGGTTCCAGTGCCGGGTTGGGCGAGGTGATGACGGCGATCGCCGCCGGATCGCAGGCCGTTTCCACGCCCGGGTTGCAGCGCAGCGGATCCTCGGCGGTGGAAAACGCCGCCAGGCCGCCGACGCCGTTTTCGGCCGCACTCGGCGCACGGAAGCCGCGCGCAAACGTGCTGCGCAGGGCCAGTTGGCGCATCGGCTGCCATTTGACGCCGACTTTCGGCGTCCGGAATTGCCGACATCGGTGAAATGATCCCAGCGCAATGCGCCGGTCACTTCCAGGCCCGGCAGCACGGGCGCCAGCGCCTCGCCGTACAGCGCGAAGACGTTGCGCGAACCGCGATAGGCGGGTAGCCCAGGCCGATCACGTTGCCGCGCTCGGTGCCAGTGGTGGGTTGCAACTCGGTTTCCTCGCGCCGCCATTCGGCGCCCACCGCGACGCCGATGGCGCCGCCGGCCAGCTTGCCGAACTCGCGCGTGGCCTTGACGTCGCCCTGGACGATCTTGGTCTGGGCGTCGTTCGAGATCATCGGCGAGAGCGCCGCGTACAGGGCCGGGCTGTTGAGGCCGGCGTTTTCGCCGATACGCCAGACGCTACCTATCGGCAGCGCGGCGTAGGCCGGACTGGTGGCCAGCGCCGCCGCGATGTTGGCGGCACTGGGGTCGAGCAGGGCGAAAGCGACGTCGCGCTGCAGTTGGCCATAGCGTTCGTTGGAGACGGTGTTGCGCGAGAACAGGAGAGAAGTGTCGTACTCCCAGCCGGCGACGCTTCCCTTGACTCCGGCCAGCGCACGTACGAAGAAGGCGTCGATGTTCGAGACGCGCGGGCCGACGTCGCCGGACCAGGTAGCGCAGCCGCGCGGCCGTGCCGAAGTAGGGGTTGTCGGGATGGTTGGGACCGAGGCGCACGCCGGCGTTGCTGACTGGCCCGCCGGGATAGCCGACGTTGGCGCTGACGGTGCTCGGGGTGGTCGAGGACGAGGACTGGCTGCTGTACAGGTTCAGCTCGGCGTAGCCTTCGATGGCGGGCGTGATGCGCCAGGTGCCGCGCCCGAACAGGCTGTAGTTTTCCTGCTCGGGCTGGATCTGGTTGTAGGCCAGCGTCGAGTCGATCAGGCAGCCGCCGCCGGGGTCGCCCTGCGGGTGGCTGGTGAAGTTCGCGCAGGCGGCGCCGGGGAAGGTGCGGGTGAAGCCGGATGCCGGGTCGAGGCTGCCGCGGTTGAAGTAATCGAGGGTGGCCGGGTTGCGCACGTTGCCGTTGATGGCGCTGCCGGCGGCATTGTTGCCGGTGATCGCCCCGGTGCCGCCGAGCGCTTCCACGGGCCGAGTAGCCCCACTGGCGCAGGTCGATGCGGCCGATGTAGCGGCGGTCCGAGCGGTCGCGCAGCCAGATGTCGTTCAGGCGCTTGAACTCGAAATTGAGCAGCACGTTGTAGCGGTCGGCATCGAGGTCGCCGAAGCCATGGGTGATGGCCAGGTTCTGTTCCTCGCCGTCCCACTCCTGGGTGATGCCGAGGGCGCCGCGCACCGTGGTGCCCTTGAAGTCGCGCCGCAGGATGATATTGACGACGCCGGCAATGGCATCGGAACCGTAGATGGCGGAGGCGCCGTCCTTCAGGATTTCGATGCGGTCGACGGCGTCGGTGGGGATGACGTTCAGGTCGGTGAAGACTTTCTGGCCGTCGTCGGCCAGGCCATACGGCGCCATGCGGCGGCCGTTGAGCAGCACCAGGGTGGACGCGGTACCCAGGCCGCGCAGCGAGATGCCCGAGGCGCCGGCGGCGAAGCCGTTGCCGAAGGTGGTCGGCACCGAGCCCCGGTTGTCCACCGCCGGGGTCTGCAGCAATTCGGAGACGGTGCTCTTGCCCGAGCGCTCGATGTCGGCACGGTTGACGGTCAGCACCGACGAGGCGGTTTCGGCTTCGGCGCGGCGGATATTACTGCCGGTAACGACCACGCGCGCGACCGGCCGCTCGGCCGCTTCCTGGACCTGCGCGCCGGGAGTGGCGATCAGCGCCAGGCCGATCGCGCCGCTGCCGGCGAACAGGCGGCGGACCGATCGGGATAACAGTGTTTCAATCATGTCAGGACTCCAGGTCAAATGAAAATCCCGGTCCTGGGCCGCGGTTGATGCATCTCATGTGCTAGACGAAAAGAAATTGATTGCACACAAGAAGAACGCTTGCCGGACGGGGGCTTGTCCTGACTTTTGCATTACTGATAATGGCCTGTCTGATATCTCTCAATCGTCGGTCAGCCGTCGGGAGGACTGTCGGTTTAACGCAACCGCTTGCCGGCAACAGGGGCGGGGACGGTGAAATCCGCGGTGCAGCCGCCCGGCGGGCCGTGGACAAAAAGCCTTGCCAATGCTCACGACTTGGCGGTATAGTCGTTTTGACCTTTTTCGGATCCGTCCATGCGCCACGCTGCCTTCTTTACCTGCTATTTTTGGTTTCGCCATTCCGGCCCCCAGGCGGTGGAATAGCGGCAGGTTCACGCAACAAAGAGACCCGACCGAACAACCAGAAACCGCCAGCGATGGCGGTTTTTTTATTTCAGACCCATCCACGGAGTGACCGCATGCCCCGCACCGACGACCTACGCATCCGCGAAATGAAGGAACTCACGCCGCCCTCGCACCTCATCCGCGAGTTTCCGGTGACCGCCGCGGCAGAGGAGACCGCGAGCGCGTCGCGCGTGGCCCTGCACCGCATCCTGCACGGCCAGGACGACCGCCTGATGGTCGTGATCGGCCCGTGCTCGATCCACGACCCGCAAGCGGCGCTCGAGTATGCGCGGCGCCTGGCCGAACAGCGCCGGCGCTTTGCAGGCGAACTCGAGATCGTGATGCGGGTCTATTTCGAGAAGCCGCGCACGACGGTGGGCTGGAAGGGCATGATCAACGACCCCTACATGGACAACAGCTTCCGCATCAACGACGGCCTGCGCATGGCACGCGAGCTGCTGCGCGCGGTCAACGAGATGGGCCTGCCCGCCGGCACAGAATTCCTCGACGTGATCAGCCCGCAGTACATCGCCGACCTGATCAGCTGGGGCGCAATCGGCGCGCGCACCACCGAGTCGCAGGTGCACCGCGAGCTGGCGTCCGGCCTGTCCTGTCCGGTCGGCTTCAAGAACGGTACCGACGGCAACATCAAGATCGCGGCCGACGCCATGAAGGCGGCCTCGCAGCCGCACCATTTCCTGTCGGTGACGAAAGGGGGCCATTCGGCCATCGTCTCGACCGCCGGCAACGAGGATTGCCACATCATCCTGCGCGGCGGCAAGACGCCGAACTACGATGCCGCCAGCGTCGAGGAGGCCTGCCGCCAGCTGGCCGCGAACGGGCTGGCCAGCCGCCTGATGATCGACGCCTCGCACGCCAACAGCAGCAAGAATCCGCAGAACCAGGTGCCGGTGTGTGCCGATATCGCGCGCCAGGTTGCCGGCGGCGAGGGGCGCATCGTCGGCGTGATGGTCGAGTCGCACCTGCTGGCGGGACGCCAGGACCTGGTGCCGGGGCAGGAACTGACTTACGGCCAGTCGGTCACCGACGGCTGCATCGACTGGGATACCAGCGTCGGGGTGCTGGAAGGGCTGGCAGCCGCGGTACGCCAGCGCCGCCTGCGCGGGGATGCCGAGTAAGCGAAACGGACAGACATGAAAGACGGCGGATCGCCCGGCCGCAGCCTCGCGTTCGCCTTCCTGCATTTGCGTTATCGTTACGCCTTTTGACCAAAGCCGGGCGGGCAGGGCCCGTGGCACAGGACGGCTTCATGTTGGCTTACATACTAAGGCGGCTGTGGCAGATGCTGCCGACCATGGCGGGCGTGATCGTGCTCGTCTTCGTGCTGTTCAACTGGGTGGGCGGCGACCCGGCCTATCTGCTGGCCGGGAAGATGGCCGATGCCCAGGCGATCGCCAACATCCGCGCCCAGCTCGGCATTGACCAGCCGGCCTGGGTGCAGCTGGGGATTTTCCTGAAGCAGATCGTGACCTTTGATTTCGGCAACGCCTGGAGCACGGGCGAGCCGGTGGCGGACATCATCGCGAGCCGCCTTGGCCCGTCGCTGACGGTGCTGGTGCCGCTGACCGTGCTCGAAACCCTGTTCGGGATCGCGCTGGCCCTGGCCATCGCCTTCGTGCGCGGCTCGCTGACCGACCGCGCGGTGATGGTAGCGTGCACGGTGGGAATGTCGATCTCGATCCTGGTCTACATCATCGTGTTCCAGTATTTCTTCGCCTACAAGCTTGGACTGTTCCCGGTGCAGGGCTGGGGCGCCAGCCTGGGTGAAAACCTGCTGCACTATGCGCTGCTGCCGATCATCATTGGCCTGGCGGTATCGATCGCGCCCACCTTGCGCCTGTACCGCAGCTTCGTGCTCGATGAAGCGAACCAGGATTATGTGCGCACGGCGCGCGCCAAGGGTCTGAGCGAGCGCCGCATCGTCTGGGTGCACGTGCTGCGCAACGCCGCCATTCCCATCATCACGCACGTGATGGCGAATCTGCCGGCGCTCCTGATCGGGGCCTTTCTCCTCGAGCGTTTCTTTGGCATTCCCGGCATCGGCCGCGAAGTGATCCTGGCCGTCGAACGCAGCGATTTTCCGGTGATCAAAGCCATCACCGTGTATGTCGCGGCCGCAACGATGGTATTCAATCTGCTGGCCGACCTGCTCTACGGGGCGGTCGATCCACGGGTGCAGCTGAAATGATGGGCGCCATGCAGCAGCACGCCGTGTCGCCCGGCCTGTGGGCACTTGCCTGGCGCCGCTTGCGCGCCGACAGATTGGCGCTGGCCGCGCTGGCAGTGGTCGTCCTGTTCCTGCTGACGCTGGCGCTGTCTGCTGCCGGCATGGTCGCCGCCGATTGGGAAGAGGAGGTGGCGGTGAACTACGCGCCGCCGACGTTTGTGGGCGCCGATCCCGCCACCGTGGCGCTGGCCCGGCCGCCGGAGCCCGTGCCGCCGAACGCCTTCGACCCGCTGGCGGCCGAACTGGAGGCGCTCAAGGCGCAGGTGCGGCGCACGCACCCGCCGCGCCCGAAAGCCTTGACGCTGACCTTCGGCGCCGACAAATGGGGCCACGATATCCTCAAGAAAACGGTCAAGGGCGGCGAGACCTCGATCGTGGTCGGCCTGGTGGCGGCTTTCCTGGCGGTGGCGCTGGGCACGCTGTTCGGCGCGCTGTCCGGATTCCATGGCGGCCTGGTCGACGATTTCTTCAACTGGTTCTACAGCATTTTTACCTCGATTCCCTCGATCCTGATGATCCTCACGGTGGCGGCCGTGCTGCAGCAGAAGGGCGTGACGACGATCGTGCTGATCCTGGGCCTGACCGGCTGGACCGGACCCTACCGCCTGATGCGCGCCGAATACATCAAGCACAAGGCACGCGAATACGTGCTGGCGGCGGATGCGATCGGCGCTTCGAACTGGCGCAAGATGTTTTCGCACATTTTCCCGAACGTCTCGCACGTGGCCCTGGTGCAGGTGTCGATCCTGGTGGTGGGCTTCATCAAGGCCGAGGTGATCCTGTCCTTCCTCGGCTTCGGCGTGCCGGTCGGTACCGTGTCCTGGGGCAGCATGCTCAACGAGGCGCAGAATGAGTTAATCCTCGGCAAGTGGTGGCAGCTGACGGCCGCCGCCGGTGCGATGGCGCTGCTGGTGACGGCGTTTTCGCTGTTCACCGACGCGCTGCGCGATGCGCTCGATCCCAAACTGAAATGAGCGCGATGACCATGCCAACCCCGCCGCTGCTGCAGGTACGCGACCTGCGCATTGCCTTCCGTGTCGACAAGAAGAATACGGTCGAGGCCATCAAGGGCGTTTCGTTTGATGTGCCGCTTGACGCCACCGTGGCCCTGGTAGGCGAATCGGGCAGCGGCAAATCGGTCAGTTCGCTCGCGGTGATGGGTTTGCTGCCGGCGGAGACGACGATCGTCGACCCCGGTTCGAGCGTGCGTTTCGATGGTCGCGAACTGATCGGGCTGCCGACAGCCGAACGGCGCCGCCTGTGCGGCAAGGACATCGCGATGATTTTCCAGGAGCCGATGTCCTCGCTCAACCCGGTGTTCACGGTCGGCTTCCAGATCGGCGAAGTGCTGCGCCTGCACATGGGCATGGGAAGGCGCCAGGCACGGGCGCGCACCCTTGAACTGCTGGAAGAGGTCGGGATTCCCGATCCGTCCAACAAGATCGGCGCCTACCCGAACCAGATGTCGGGCGGGCAGCAGCAGCGCGTCATGATCGCGATGGCCATTGCCTGCGAGCCCAAGCTCTTGATCGCGGACGAGCCGACCACGGCGCTCGACGTGACGATCCAGAAGCAGATCATGGACTTGATCGCCAGCCTGCAAAAGAAGCACCGCATGGCGGTGCTGTTCATCACCCACGACCTCGGTCTGGTGGCGCAGATCGCCGACCGCGTGATCGTCATGCGCCACGGCGAAGTGCGCGAAGAGGGCACGGCTGCCCAGGTTTTCAGGCAGCCGCGCGACGCCTACACGCGCGCCTTGCTGCATTGCCGCCCGAAGCTGGACGCGCGGCCGCTGCGCCTGCCGACCATCGACGACTTCCTGGGCGGGCATGGCGGGACAGGGATCGCGTTACCGGAGCGCACGCGCGGGTATGCGCCGGACGACGAGAACGTACTGATAGTAAAAAACCTGCAGAAAAGCTTCTGGCTGCGCGAGGGCCTGTTCGGCAAGCGCGAATTCCAGGCGGTGAAGGATGTGTCGTTCACGCTGCCCCGCGGAAAAACGCTGGGCGTGGTCGGCGAGTCGGGCTCGGGCAAGACCACGGTCGGCCTGACCCTGCTGCGGCTGCATCGTGCCACCGGCGGCAGCGCGCTCTTCGATGGGCGCGACCTGGTATCGATGTCGGACCGCGATTTCCAGGCCTATAAACGGCGCATTCAGATCGTGTTCCAGAATCCATATGCCTCGCTCAATCCGCGCTTCACGGTTGGCCAGATCCTGCTGGAACCGATGCGCATCCACGGCATCGGTGCCGACGACGGCGAACGCATGCGGATGGCGCATGCGCTGCTCGAACGCGTCGGCTTGCCCGCCGCGGCCCACGGGCGCTACCCGCACGAGTTTTCCGGCGGCCAGCGCCAGCGCATCGCAATTGCCCGCTGCCTGACGATGAAGCCGGAAATCCTCGTCTGCGACGAGTCCGTCTCGGCGCTGGATGTGTCGGTGCAGGCCCAGGTGCTCAATCTCCTGCAGGACCTGCAGGACGAGTACAAGATGAGCTACATCTTCATTTCCCACGATTTGTCGGTGGTGCGCTACATCGCCGACCGGGTCATGGTGATGCACCACGGCAGCGTGGTGGAAATGGCCGATTCGGACGCGCTATACCGCAATCCGCAGCATCCCTACACCCAGTCCCTGCTGGCGGCCATTCCTCGCAGCGCCTAGTCAGTGCGGGCGAAACCGTTGCGTAAAAGGGGCAGTGCCCAGCCGGGGAAAGGGAATTGGGCTACCATGAACGGATGTCCCAGCTTTCCCTCCTGATCCAGCAATACGGCGTCCTGATCGTCTTCGGCACGGTGCTGCTGGAACAGTTCGGCCTGCCGATCCCGGCCTTTCCCGTCCTGGTCGTGGCCGGCGCGCTGGCGGTCGATGGCGGCGGCAACTGGCAACTGTCGCTGCTGGCGGTGCTGCTGGCCTGCCTGATCTGCGACTATTTCTGGTTCCGCGCCGGGCGCTATTACGGCAAGCGCGTGCTGCGCCTGCTGTGCCGCATCTCGCTCTCGCCCGACTCCTGCGTCAACCAGACCGAGGACCGTTTCAGGCGCTACGGCGCCAAGTCGCTGCTTGTATCGAAATTCGTCCCCGGCTTCAATACGATTGCCGCGCCGATGTCGGGCGCGCTCGGCACGGGCACGCGCAGCTTCCTCGGCTTTTCCGCGACCGGCGCGCTGCTGTGGGGCGGCAGCGGTATTGCCGTCGGCGCCGTGTTCCACGACAGCGTCGACCGCGTGCTGGCCAGCCTGGAAACGATGGGCAGTACCGCGCTGATGGTGCTGGGCGGTTTGCTGGCGCTCTTCGTTGCCTATAAATATGTCGAGCGCCGCCGCCATCACGCGGCGCTGGGCATCGCCCGCATTGGGGTTGCCGAGCTGATGGACCTGATCGCGGCCGGGCACGATCCGCTCATCATCGATGCCCGCAGCGCGACGGCCCAGGCACTCGACGCCGCCATTCCCGGCGCGCTCCTGTACAAAGCCTGCCCGCCGGGGCAATGGATGGCGACGCTCGACCGTGAGCGCCATATCGTCGTCTACTGCAGCTGTCCGGACGACGTCAGCGCCGCCCAGGTCGCGAAGGAATTCCTGGCCAACGGGTTTCACCGGGCGCGGCCGCTGCAGGGTGGGCTGGATGCGTGGAATGCGCATCGCCAGGCTCAGGGCGAGGTGAGGGTGGCGTAGGGTAGGCGCGGCCGGCGAGGCGGCTCGACCCGGCGAGCTGCATCAACGCGGCTTCTTTGCCGCCTACGCGTTCAAACCGCGTACGCGCTCATGCGGCGCAGGGTGCACGCATTTCTCTTTCCTTTCTTGATGTGCGCGGGCCATGCTGGCTTGGATTGAACGCGTGGGCGGCGCTCACTTTGCCGAAGTGCACATGCTCGGGTGGAGCCGCCCACCCTACGCGTAGCTGTACTACTTGCGGTTCCAGCGTGGTTGTCGTGTATGTGCAGCTGGGCTTGTACCTAAACTACAAAATTTCCTTGTAAGTGAGCAAAGAAATCCAGTAAGCTTGGGCATCCCCCGAATTTTTGCCGCAATGACTGCTTCCCTGCCCGTAACCACTGCCCGCGACGCCGGCGTCTTCGATACTCCCCGCCTGCTGGCCGACATCGGCGGCACCAATGCGCGCTTTGCCATCGAGCGCCAGGCTGGGTGTGTCGAAGCGGTACGGGTGCTCGGCTGTGCCGACCATGCGTCGCTGGCGGACGCGATGCGCGCTTACCTGGCCGCTCCCGAGGTGGCGGCCTTGGGGGAGGTGCAGCATGCAGCCGTTGCGATCGCCAATCCGGTCGATGGCGATCAGGTGCGCATGACCAACCATCACTGGCAGTTCTCGATCGATGCGCTGCGCCAGGAGCTCGGCCTGGCAACCCTGCTGGTGGTGAACGATTTCACGGCGCTGGCGCGCTCCTTGCCGCACCTGCGCGATGGCGACAAGGTGCAGGTTGGCGGCGGCGCTCCCCGCGCCAGTGCGCCGCTGGGCCTGCTCGGCGCTGGTACCGGCCTGGGCGTTTCAGGGCTGGTGCCTGCCGGCGCCAGCTGGACCGCCTTGTGCAGCGAAGGCGGCCACGTTACCTTCGCGCCCGCCAATCCCCTTTGAAGTGGCCATCTTGCAATACGCCTGGACCGAATTCGCGCACGTCTCGGCGGAACGCTTCCTGTCCGGTGCCGGTGTCGAACTGATCTACCGCGCGCTGGCCAATGTGCAGGGCCTTCCGGCCGCCTCGTTGGCGGCACCGGAGATCTCGCGCCGCGCCCTGGCCGGCGAATGCGCGCTCTCGGGCCAGGTGCTCGACGTCTTCTGCGGGATGCTCGGCACCGTGGCGGGCAACCTGGCCGTCACGCTCGGCGCCCGGGCGGCGTGTACATCGGCGGCGGCATCGTGCCTCGCCTCGGCGAGCGCTTCGCGCAGTCGCCGTTCCGCGCGCGCTTCGAACAGAAGGGCCGCTTCTCTTCCTGGCTGGCAGCGGTGCCGACCTACGTGATCACGGCAGAATATCCGGCATTTCTTGGGGTATCGGCGATTCTGGCGGAAAAACTGTCGTCTTGACGTCTCGGCCCGAGGCCAATTCCGGCTGCGCCCCTTGCGCAAATGGCCGTTCCCGTGTTTTATCGGTTACAATGGTTTGCAGTTGGAAGAAACGATGTCGATTGCCGCCATGGTGCGCCCACGAGCCACGCCTCGAAGCCGCATGCCCGGCCCGCGTTTCGCTTGACTTTCACAACGGTTGTCCGCCTGGCACGCAGGCAGCCACGTGGCCGGGTCCTGTCCCGCCACGGTATTGTCGCCCGGCGCGTCCAAGCGCGGGCCACGAATTCCTGTTTCAACCAGTCGTGGCGTGAGCCGTACCGCGAATCGCGTTCAGATCGCGAGGCCTGCGCCATTGGCGTAGCCGGCGCCGTCCAGGCGTCCGCCGACCGTCCGCCGGGCGGATAGTTTTATTGAGCTTTTCTTTGGCATCGAGCTGACGACATCGAGAATGAAGACTGATGAGGCCAAGCGCGTCCTCGAGACCGCCTTGCTATGCGCGCGCGAGCCGATGACCCTGCACGGCATGAAAAAGCTGTTTGCCGATGTCGATGCGAATGGCCGCCAGCTCGGCGCCGGTGTCGGCTTCGATACCCTCAAGCTGCTTCTCGAGGAATTGCGGCACGACTGGCAGGACCGCGGCATCGAGATCGTCAGCCTGGCGTCGGGCTGGCGTTTCCAGAGCCGGCCCGAGATGAAACCGTATCTCGACCGTATCTCGCCCGAAAAGCCGCCGAAATATTCGCGGGCCACGCTCGAGACGCTGGCGATCATCGCCTACCGCCAGCCCGTCACGCGCGGTGACATCGAGGAAATCCGCGGCGTCGCAGTGAACTCGCAGACCATCAAGCTGCTCGAAGACCGTGGCTGGATCGATGTCGTCGGCCACCGCGAAGTGGTCGGCAGGCCCGCCCTGCTGGGCACGACGAAGCAATTCCTGGACGACCTCGGTCTTGCGTCGCTCGGGCAATTGCCGCCGCTCGACAGCATTGCCGATGCCCAGGACGGACGCAGCCTGGAGGCGCTGGAAGCGGCGCTGCAACAGAATTTTGAGAAGGCGGATGCCAGCGCGGCCGCCGATGACGAACACCTTACTTCACCCGTTGAAGTTCCGATTCATGACCCTCAACCGGACTCAAGCTCGGTACCCGGTCAGCACAACAACGAAACGAATGATGAATCCAACTGACACCACCGAGACCAACCCTGCCGCTGCGGGCCCGGAGGACGCGGCCAAGCCGAAGCGCCGCACCCGTGCGGCCTCCGCGGTCAAGGACGCCGCACCTGCTGTCGCTGCCGATGCTGCACCGGCCGAGAAGCCGAAGCGCCGCAGCAAGGCCGCCGCTGCCGTGAGCGAAGTCCCTGACGCCGCGCCAGCTGCCGAGCCGGCCGCGCCGGCGCGCAAAGCCGCGCGCGAGCAAAGGCCAGGGCCGTCGCTGCGGTCGATAGCCCGGCCGCAGCGCCGGCCCCGGCCACTGCGCCCGCAGCCGAGGCGGGTGAAGCCGGCGAGGCGCCGCGCCGGGATGCGAGCCAGCGCAAGCCGCGCGGCCCGCGCCAGATGCGCGAGCAGCGTGCCGGGCGCGAAGCGCGCCAGCCGCAGCCTGTGGCCGCAGCCGACGCTGTTGCCGAAGCGGCCCCCGAGTCGATCGAGGCAGCCGGCCAGCCGCAGGACGCGCGCCGCGAGCCGCGTCAGGGCAAGGGCACAGGGAAGAATCAGAAGGGTGGCCAGAAGAATGCTGCGGGTGCGGGCCAGCAGGGCCAGCAGGGCCAGCAGGGTAACCGCGGCCAACAGGGGCAGGCTGGCGGCAAGGCCGGCAAGGGCGGCGACCGGGCACAGAACGGCAAAACGCGGCCAGGCAAGGCGAACGACGCCGATGCCGTGTTCTCCTTTGTCACCTCCGATGCCTTCGATGCCAACGACGGCGGCCGGGGCCAGCAGAAGGCCAGGCCGGCCCGCCGCGACCTGACCGCGGACGACGACGCGCCCAAGCTGCACAAGGTGCTGGCCGAAGCCGGTCTCGGTTCGCGCCGCGACATGGAAGAACTGATAGTCGCCGGCCGCGTGTCGGTGAACGGCGAGCCGGCCCATATCGGCCAGCGCATCCTGCCGACCGATGCCGTGCGCATCAACGGCAAGCTGATCCAGCGCAAGGTGAACAACAACAAGCCGCCGCGCGTGCTGGTGTACCACAAGCCGGCCGGCGAGATCGTCAGCCATGACGATCCGGAAGGCCGCCCGTCGGTGTTCGACCGCCTGCCGACCATGAAGACCGGCAAATGGCTGGCCGTTGGCCGCCTCGACTTCAATACCGAGGGCCTGCTGCTGTTCACCACCTCGGGTGACCTGGCGAACCGCCTGATGCACCCGCGCTACAACATCGACCGCGAATACGCCGTGCGCACGCTGGGCGAGCTGGAAGAGGGCATGCGCCAGAAGCTGCTGGCCGGTGTCGATCTCGACGACGGCAAGGCGGCCTTCACCAAGATCGTCGATGGCGGTGGCGAAGGCATCAACAAGTGGTATCGCGTGGTCATCGGCGAAGGCCGCAACCGCGAAGTGCGCCGCATGTTCGAAGCGGTGGGCCTGACGGTGTCACGCCTGATCCGTACCCGCTATGGCGCGATGACGCTGCCTTCCGGCCTGAAGCGCGGCCGTTGGGAAGAGCTGGAAGAAAACGACGTGCGCAACTTCATGACGGCCTTCGGCATCGAGAAGAAGGGCGGCGACGCGGGCCAGGGCGCAGGCAAGGGCAAGGGCGCCAAGGGGCAGGGCAAGGGGCAGGATGATGCGCGCCGCTCCGACGGCAACCGCATCGACCGCGCCGACGCCAACCGCAACGTCGATCCATACGGCCCGCCGGTGGCACGCGTCGGTGCGCCGCCGCGTGCCGGTGCGGCGCCTGCCGGCCGTCCGACGGGCGGCAAGGGCCGTGGCGCCAATGCCGGCGGCTTCGGCGGCGCTGCATCCGGCCGTCCGGGTAGCGGTGGCAATGGCGGCAGCAGCCGTCCGCGCCAGCCCGATCCGCTGCAGACCACGTTCGGCTTTGCCGGCACCGGTGGCGGTGGACGTCGTGGCGGCCAGGGTCCGCGCGGTTCGGAGCATGGCCTGCCACGTCGCGGACGTCGGGGTTAAGCATCTGCCTTGGCTTCGCGTAGGGTGGGCACCTGTGCCCACGCGGTCACCCGGCGTGCACCGTCGCTGGTGCTCGAATGGATGACAGCGTGGGCATGAATGCCCACCCTACGTTTGTCGCGTTTGCTGCTTGAAGTTCGGAGAAGCAGCCTCATTTGGGATTGCCTGGCCACAGTGCGTGTCCGTGCTGATGACGGTTCCGCAGATCGAAGGGTGATGCCGCGTGGAGTCGGGACTCCACCCTACGGTTTCCGGGCCAGTTCAGTGGGTGTTGCCGGCTCTACCATGCTCCCCGCATACCTGCCACACCGTTGCCGCCATGCCATCGTGCGCGCCTGTTGTTTGCGCGTTTATATAATGGTATGGCGATTGCAGCATGCCCCGGAACAGGATATAATTTGCAGCCTAATCAAAGTTCTTCCCAATGTGTGTCTTGGTGCAAGTGCTTTCATCTGGTTGGGTTGTGAATACAAAAAGATGGGCAGATGCCCATTTTTTTTTTGGTAAAACGTTTTAAAGCCCTGGAGAAGTATCGTGCAGCAGTTTGATTTGATCGCCAGAACAGTCGGTGGCCTTGGCTACGACCTCGTCGATGTCGAACGAGGCGAGCGCGGGATCCTGCGCGTGTTTATCGATTTTCCGGCTGATGTTGCGGACGAAAAGGGGCCGATCACGGTCGAGGACTGCGCAAAGGTGAGTCACCAGTTGTCGCACGTGCTGACGGTGGAAAACGTCGATTACGAACGTTTGGAAATTTCGTCGCCCGGGCTCGACCGCCCGGTGCGTACCCTGGCCGATTTCGAGCGCTTCGCCGGCCACGAATGCACGGTGAAGCTGCGTGTCGCCATGCCTGGCAGCGCGAACCGGAAGACCTATACGGGCATCCTGGTTGCGCCGGAAGGCGACAAGATCGGGCTGGAATTTGAAAGTAAAGATGGGCCGGCGTTGTTGGAATTTACGCTGGCCGAATTGGACAAGGCACGTTTGGTGCCGCAGGTGGATTTTAGGAGTCGCAAAGCATGAGTCGCGAAATTTTGTTACTGGTTGATGCGCTCGCGCGCGAAAAAAACGTCGATAAGGAAGTGGTGTTCGGGGCGCTCGAGTTCGCCCTGGCCCAGGCCACCAAAAAGCGCTATGAAGGCGAGGTCGACATCCGCGTGAGCATTGACCGCGACAACGGCGAATTCGAAACCTTCCGCCGCTGGCACGTGGTGCCGGACGAGGCGGGCCTGCAGCTGCCTGACCAGGAAATCCTGCACTTCGAAGCCAAGGAACAGATTTCCGACATCGAAGTCGATGAGTACATCGAAGAGCCGGTGGAATCGGTCGACTTCGGCCGCCGCTTCGCCCAGGACACGAAACAGGTCGTGCTGCAGCGCGTGCGCGATGCCGAGCGCGAGCAGATCCTGCAGGATTTCCTCGAGCGTGGCGATTCGCTCGTCACCGGCACCATCAAGCGCATGGAACGCGGCGATGCGATCGTCGAGTCGGGCAAGATCGAAGCACGCCTGCCGCGCGACCAGATGATCCCGAAGGAAAACCTGCGTATCGGCGACCGCGTCCGTGCCTTCATCCTGCGCGTCGACCGCAACATGCGCGGCCCGCAGGTGATCCTGTCGCGTACGGCGCCGGAATTCATCATGAAGCTGTTCGAACTGGAAGTGCCGGAAATCGAGCAGGGCCTGCTGGAAATCAAATCGGCTGCCCGTGATGCCGGCGTGCGCGCCAAGATCGCCGTGTACACGGGTGACAAGCGCATCGACCCGATCGGTACCTGCGTCGGCATGCGCGGTTCGCGCGTGCAGGCCGTGACCGGCGAGCTCGGCGGCGAGCGCGTCGACATCGTGCTGTGGTCGGACGATCCGGCCCAGTTCGTCATCGGCGCGCTGGCGCCTGCAAACGTCTCGTCGATCATGGTCGACGAAGAAAAGCATGCGATGGACGTCGTCGTCGACGAAGAGAACCTGGCCATTGCGATCGGCCGTTCGGGCCAGAACGTGCGCCTGGCCTCGGAACTGACGGGCTGGAAGATCAACATCATGACGGCCGAGGAATCGGCCAACAAGGTGGCCCAGGAAACGGCGGCAATCCGTACGCTGTTCATGGAAAAGCTCGATGTCGACCAGGAAGTGGCGGACATCCTCGTCGAGGAAGGTTTCTCGAGCCTTGAAGAAATCGCGTACGTCCCGATTTCCGAAATGCTGGAAATCGAATCGTTCGACGAAGAAACCGTCAACGAACTGCGCACCCGTGCCCGCGACGCCCTGGTAACGGAAGCCATCGCTTCCGAAGAAGGCCTCGAAGGCATGGAAGAGGAACTGGTCACCCTCGAAGGCATGGACCGTACGACGGCCGGCAAGCTTGGCCTGGCCGGCATCAAGACGGTGGAAGCATTCGCGGGTCTCGCTTACGACGAATTCGGCGCCATCCTGGCCCTGTCGTCGGACCGTGCCCGTGAACTGATCAAGAACGAATTTAATGATGTGACCGACGATGAGATGAAGCTGGTCGACAGTAAATATGATGACCGCGCCAAGGCGCTGCAGGCGAAAGCCTGGAGCCTGGTGGAAACGGCAAAGGCATAATTTGCAAATCTTTATCATCTCCGCGACACATAGAAAAGAGGACTGAATGGCGAGTAACAACGTAGCCCAATTTGCCACCGAACTGAAGATGCCTGCAGATTTGCTGCTGACGCAGCTGCGTTCTGCCGGCGTCGAGAAAAGCTCGACGTCAGATCCCTTGTCAAAGGATGATAAGGACAAGCTGCTGAATCACCTGCGCCGTACCCACGGTGCCGGCGAAGGGACCGAGAAAAAGAAAATCACGGTCACCCGCAAGGAAACGAGCGAGATCAAGCAGGCTGACGCAAGCGGCAAATCGCGCACGATCCAGGTCGAAGTGCGCAAGAAGCGTACCTTCGTACAACGTGACGACGTCGTCACCACCCCGGCCGCCCCTGCGGCGCCGGTCGTCGACGCCGCTGAAGTGGCACGCCGCGAGGAAGAGGCACGCCGTCACGCCGAACTCGTCGCGCGCCGGGAAGCGGACCTGCGTGAAAAGCAGGAACGCCTGGCCAAGCTCGAATCCGAGCGTGCCGAGCAGGCCAAGGCTGCGGAAGAGCAGGCCAGGCGCGACGCCGCGGAAGTGGCCAAGCGCGACGCCGCTGCCGCTGCCGCCGCCAGTTCGGCCGCAGGCGAGCAGGCCAAGCAGGCCGCTGCCGACGAAGCCAAGGCGAAAGCCCGGGAAGCTGCCAAGGAAGCCGCCGAACGCGCTGCCGCCACCGAGCGTGCACGCAAGGCCGTGGCCGACGAAGTGGCCCAGATCAAGCTGATGATGGCGCAACCACGCCGCGTGATCAAGGCACCGGAACCGGTGCCTGCGCCCGTGGTCGCAAAGCCGGCCGCACCTGCCGGCACGCTGCACAAGCCTGCCGACAAGAAGCCGGCCGACGGTACCGCCGCCAAGCCGGGCGACAAGAAGCCGGGCGACAAGAAGTCGATCAAGTCGGCGAATGTCTCCTCGACCTGGTCGGACGACGCCAAGAAACGTGGCGCCCCGGGCGGTGCCAAGACCGTGGCGCCCCGAGCGCGCCAAGCGGACGCGACGGCTGGCGTGCCGGTGGCCGCAGCGGTGGCCGCCGTCATTCGAACGACGACCGCGAAACCAACTTCCAGGCGCCGACCGAGGCGATCGTCAAGGACGTCCACGTTCCCGAAACGATCACCGTGGCCGAACTCGCCCACAAGATGTCGGTGAAAGCGTCGGAAGTCATCAAGCAGCTGATGAAGCTGGGCCAGATGTGCACCATCAACCAGGTGCTGGACCAGGAAACGGCGATGATCGTGGTGGAAGAGATGGGCCATAAAGCCTTCGCTGCCGCCGAGGACGATCCGGAAGCGCTGCTGGCTGACCAGGGCGAGCACGCCGAGTTCGAGTCGACCTCGCGCGCACCGGTGGTCACCGTCATGGGTCACGTCGACCACGGCAAGACCTCGCTGCTGGACTACATCCGCCGTGCGAAAGTGGCAGCTGGCGAAGCCGGCGGCATTACCCAGCACATCGGTGCATACCACGTGGATACCCCGCGCGGCATGATCACCTTCCTCGACACCCCGGGTCACGAGGCGTTCACCGCCATGCGTGCACGTGGTGCCAAGGCAACCGACATCGTCATTCTGGTGGTGGCGGCGGACGACGGCGTGATGCCGCAAACGAAAGAGGCAATTGCTCACGCAAAAGCCGCTGGCGTGCCGCTGGTTGTCGCGATCAACAAGATCGACAAGCCGGGTGCGAACACCGACCGCGTGACCCAGGAACTGGTCGCCGAAGGCGTGGTGCCGGAAGAATACGGTGGCGATTCGCCATTCGTGCCGGTGTCGGCCAAGATCGGTACCGGTATCGACGACCTGCTCGAGCAAGTGCTGCTGCAGGCCGAAGTGCTGGAACTGAAAGCACCGGTCGGCGCCCCGGCCCGTGGCCTGGTCGTCGAGTCCCGCCTGGACAAGGGCCGTGGCCCGGTCGCGACGATCCTGGTGCAATCGGGTACCCTGCGCCGCGGCGACGTGGTGCTGGCTGGTTCCGCTTATGGCCGCGTTCGTGCAATGCTCGACGAAAACGGCAAGGCGATTGCCACCGCCGGTCCATCGATCCCGGTCGAGATCCAGGGCCTGACCGAAGTGCCGGCTGCCGGCGAAGAAGTCATGGTCATGGCCGACGAGCGCAAGGCGCGTGAAATCGGTCTGTTCCGTCAAGGTAAGTTCCGCGACGTGAAACTGGCCAAGCAGCAGGCGGCGAAGCTGGAAAACATGTTCGACCAGATGGGCGAGGGCGAGGTGAAGAACCTGCCTTTGATCATCAAGACGGACGTGCAGGGTTCGCAGGAAGCACTGGTCGGTTCGTTGCAGAAGCTGTCGACCTCGGAAGTGCGCGTGCAGGTCGTCCATGCAGCGGTCGGCGGCATCACCGAGTCGGACGTCAACCTGGCAACCGCCTCGAAGGCAGTCATCATCGGCTTCAACGCCCGTGCCGACGCCCAGGCGCGCAAGGTGGCCGAAGCCAATGGCGTGGATATTCGTTACTACAGCATCATTTACGATGCGATCGACGAAATCCGCACGGCACTGTCGGGCATGCTGGCACCGGAGAAGCGCGAGACCATCACCGGTCAGGTCGAGATTCGCCAGGTCATCCTGGTCTCGAAAGTCGGCGCGATTGCCGGCTGCCTGGTCACCGATGGCGTCGTTCGCCGTTCGTCCTCGGTTCGCCTGCTGCGCAACAACATCGTCATCTGGACCGGCGAGATCGACTCGCTCAAGCGCTTCAAGGACGATGCGAAGGAAGTGCGCGCCGGTCTCGAGTGCGGCCTGTCGCTGAAGAACATGAACGAAATCCAGGTCGGCGACGTGCTGGAAGTGTTCGAAGTGACCGAAGTGGCGCGTACGCTGTAATTCGCGTCGCGGCCTAGAAAGCGCCATCTGCCGGGCCCAGCCCAGCCGATGGCGTTTTTTTTGTAGGGTAGGCGGGTTCCCCGCCTATGCGTTCACACAAGGCCTGACATGTCTGCGCGGATGATCTTGGCACCGTTTAAACAACGGTTCACATACCTGTGCCTGTGATCTCGCCCGGATTGAACGCGTGGGCGGGAAACCCGCCCACCCTACGGTCCTCCGCTTTACCGAATGGCTGTTCGTGGCGCCGGCCACCACCCGATAGATGTACCATCGTTAGAAAAAAAGCTTACATATCACCATGGCAAAACACAGCAAAACCATTCCCCAGCGCGGCCTGCGCGTGGCCGACCAGATCCAGAAGGACTTGTCGGAACTGATCGCCTTCGAACTGAAGGATCCGCGCGTCGGCATGGTGACGCTCACCGAAGTGCAGCTCACGCCCGACTACGCGCACGCCAAGATCTACTTCACCCTGCTCAAAGACAGCAAGGAAGAGGTCAAGCAGACCCTCGAAGGTTTGTCGAAAGCGGCGGGCTACCTGCGCAACATGCTGGGCAAGCGCCTGCACATCCACACGCTGCCCCAGCTGCACTTCGTGCACGACACCTCCACTTCGCGCGGCCTGCAGATGTCGGCCCTGATCGACCAGGCGAACGCCGTGCGCGCGGCCGATTTCGAGGCGGATGAAGCGGGCGCAGGCGGAAGCGCGAAGGAGAACGTCGACACGGACGCAGCCGCCAAGGCGAAATCAGAGTGAACGCTCGCCCGCCCAGAAAGCCGCGCGACCTCGTCGACGGCGTGCTCCTGCTCGACAAGCCGGTGGGCCTGTCCTCGAACGATGCGCTCATCAAGGCCAAGCGCGTGATGAACGCGAAGAAGGCAGGGCATACCGGCACGCTGGACCCGTTTGCCACCGGCCTGTTGCCGCTGTGCTTTGGCGAGGCGACCAAGTTCTCGCAAGACCTGCTGGAAGCGGACAAGACCTACGAGGCCACGGTCCACCTCGGCATCATGACGAACACGGGCGACACCGAAGGCGAAGCCATCGAGACGCGCGAGGTCGAGGTGACGGTCGAGCAGATCGAGGCGGCGCTGGCACGCTTTCGCGGTCCCATCCTGCAGGTGCCGCCGATGTACTCGGCCCTGAAGCGCGACGGCAAGGCCTATTACGAATACGCCCGCGAAGGCATCACGCTCGAACGCGAAGCACGGCCGGTCACCATCCACGGCCTCGAGCTGATCGATTACGCGGCGCCGATGCTGAAGATCCGCGTTACCTGCAGCAAGGGGACCTATGTGCGCGTGCTGGGCGAAGACATCGGCGCGGCCCTCGGTTGCGGTGCGCACCTGAACGCGCTGCGCCGCATCCAGGTTGGCGCGCTGACCACGGAGCGCATGATCACGCTGGAAGAGCTGCAGGCGCATGCCGCTCCGCTATCGCTGCTGGCACCGGTGGACGCCTTGCTGTCCACCTTCCCGTCGGTGGAGCTGAGCCCGGAACTGGCGAAGCGCTTCCTGAACGGCCAGCGCCTGGCGCTGGGCAAGGAAGCAGTACAGGTGCCTGCCGAGCTCGGCCGCGTGCGCGTGTACGCCGACGGAAAACTGCTGGGCACGGCGAACTTGCAGGAATATGCCATCCTGGCGCCGGAACGGCTGATCGCCGCTTCGTAGGGTAGGGCCGCCCAGGCCCTACCCTGCGTCCTGCTGCAAACGTTCCGAAGACCCTGGTCAAAAACCGCCGAAACCGGCACAAAACCGTTAGAAGCTCAGCAAGCCATTGAAAATGCGGGCCTTTTCCATAAAAGCGCGCATTAACCTGCTATACTAGTCGGTTTCCGAAATTGGCAGCATCGGACACATCCGCGAGTTCATCCGCACATCACGCAAATCACGCTGAAAATACATGTCAAATACCAAACGCGCAATTCGTAATATTGCAATCATCGCCCACGTTGACCACGGCAAGACCACCCTGGTCGACCAGCTGCTCCGTCAGTCGGGAACCTTCCGTGAAAACCAGGCGGTGGATACCCGCGTGATGGACTCGAACGACCTCGAAAAAGAACGCGGCATTACGATTCTGTCGAAGAATTGCGCGGTCGAGTACGAAGGCACCCACATCAACATCGTCGATACCCCCGGCCACGCCGACTTCGGCGGTGAGGTCGAGCGCGTGCTGTCGATGGTCGACTCGGTGCTGCTGCTGGTCGATGCGCAGGAAGGCCCGATGCCGCAGACCCGTTTCGTGACCCGCAAGGCGCTGGCCCTGGGCCTGAAGCCCATCGTCGTCGTCAACAAGGTCGACCGTCCGGGCGCGCGCGCCGACTGGGCCATCAACCAGACCTTCGAACTGTTCGACAAGCTCGGCGCCAACGACGAGCAGCTGGACTTCCCGATCGTCTACGCCTCGGGCCTGAACGGCTACGCCGGCCTGACCGAAGACGTGCGCGACGGCGACATGAAGCCGCTGTTCGACGCCATCCTGCAACACGTGCCGGTCCGTGACGACAATCCGGAAGGCCCGCTGCAGATGCAGATCACCTCGCTGGACTACTCGTCCTACGTCGGCAAGATCGGCATTGGCCGCGTCAACCGCGGTACCGTCAAGACCGGCCAGGACGTCATCGTCATGAACGGCCCGGACGGCACCCCGATCAAGGGCCGCATCAACCAGGTGCTGAACTTCAAGGGCCTGGAGCGCGTGCTGGTCGACTCGGCCGTCGCCGGCGACATCTGCCTGATCAACGGTATCGAAGAAATCGGCATCGGTTCGACCATCTGCGCACCGGACACCCCGGAAGCGCTGCCGATGCTGACTGTCGACGAACCGACCCTGACCATGAACTTCATGGTCAACAACTCGCCGCTGGCCGGCCGCGAAGGCAAGTTCGTCACCAGCCGCCAGCTGCGCGAACGCCTCGAGCGCGAACTGAAAGCCAACGTCGCGCTGCGTGTCTCGCCGACCGACGACGACACCACCTTCGAAGTCTCGGGCCGCGGCGAGCTGCACCTGACGATTTTGCTGGAAAACATGCGTCGCGAAGGCTTCGAGCTGGCCGTGTCGCGTCCGCGCGTGGTCTACAAGATGGTCGATGGCGTGCGCCATGAGCCGTACGAAAACCTGACCGTCGACGTCGAGGAAGTCAACCAGGGCGGCGTGATGGAAGAACTGGGCCGCCGCCGTGGCGACCTGCAGAACATGGAATCGGACGGCAAGGGCCGCGTGCGCCTCGAATACCTGATCCCGGCCCGTGGCCTGATCGGCTTCCAGGGCGAGTTCATGACCCTGACCCGCGGCACCGGCCTGATGAGCCACGTGTTCCACGAGTACGCACCGGTGGACAACAGCCGTGGCGAAATGGCCGGCCGTCGCAACGGCGTGCTGATCTCGCAGGATGACGGCGCCGCCGTTGCCTACGCGATCTGGAAGCTGCAGGACCGCGGCCGCATGTTCGTGTCGCACAACGACCCGGTGTACGAAGGCATGATCATCGGCATCCACTCGCGCGACAACGACCTGGTCGTCAACCCGATCAAGGGCAAGCAGCTGACCAACGTGCGCTCGTCGGGTACCGACGAAGCCGTGCGCCTGGTGCCGCCGATCCAGATGTCGCTGGAATACGCCGTCGAGTTCATCGAGGACGACGAACTGGTCGAGATCACGCCGAAGTCGATCCGCCTGCGCAAGCGTTACCTGAAAGAGCACGAGCGCAAGAAGGCTTCGCGCGAAGCGTAATGCACTGCGGGATGTTACGTCCCGCGTGTTGAAAAGCCGCTGTCACCGCATGCGAATGCGGGGCAGCGGTTTTTTTATGTTAGCGGCGGTGCACTGTAGGGTGGGCTTCGCATTGAAGCCCTCGGCTTCAATGCCCCACGCGGTAGAGCGTTCATGCACCCCCAGCAGCATTTTGACGTAGCGGTATGCATGAGTACAACCGCGTGGGCACGGAGTGCCCGCCCTACGACGTGTGCGCCGTTCTGGCCGAGCTTGCTAAGATTGGCTCATGCGTATCCTCTGGACTTACCTGAAACCCCACTGGCGCCTTGGCCTGCTGGCCCTGCTGTTTGCCGGCCTGGCCCAGGTGCTGGCCCTGGTCGACCCGATCATCTTCGGCACCATCATCGATCATGTAACGAAGCCGCACGCGGCCCAGGCCGATCTGATGGCGCCGGTGATGCGCCTGCTCGGCCTGGCCGTGCTGGTGGCCGTGCTGTCGCGCCTGGCGAAGGCCTTGCAGGAATACGTGACGCGCCTGGTGGTGCAAAAGCTGGGCGTGGCCATCTTCAACGACGGCCTGCGGCATTTGCTGCGCCTGCGCTTCCAGGAGTTCGAGGACCTGCGCAGCGGCGAGATGTTGTCGCTGCTGCAGAAGGTGAGGGCGGATAGCGAGCGCCTCATCAACACGTTTATTAACACGGCGTTTGCCGCGCTGGTGGGGGTGAGTTTTCTCGCCTGGTATGCGGTGACGAAGCACTGGCTGCTGGTACCGGTATTCCTGGTCGGGGTATTGGTGCTGGGCGGGCTGACGGGGCTGCTCAGCCGCGAGATCAAGACCCAGCAGCGCTCGATCGTGCGCGAAACGAACCGCAATTCCGGCTTCATCAGCGAGTCCTTGCGCAATATCGAGCTCATTAAAAGCCTGGGCCTGACTTTTCCCGAAATCCGCCGCCTGCGCAGCCAGACCGACGCCATCTTCGCGCTCGAGATGGAAAAGGTGAAGCGGGTGCGGCTGCTGTCCTTCCTGCAGGGCTCGACGCTGTCGCTGTTGAAGCTCGCGATCCTGTTTGCGCTCCTGTGGCTGATTTTTCGCGACGTGCTGTCCACCGGAGAGCTGATCGCGATGCAGTTCATCTCCGTGTCGATCTTCGCGCCGCTGCAGGAGCTGGGCAACATCATCCTGGCGCACCGCGAAGCCGAGGCCTCGCTGCTGAACCTCAAGACGCTGATGGACAAGCCGGTCGAGCGGCGCCCGCCCGACCCGGTGGAGATCGGGCCGCTCACCGAACTGCGCTTCGCGGACGTGCGCTTTCGCCACAAGGGGGCGCCTGAGGACGCGCTGCAGGGCGTGTCTTTCGAGGCAAAGCTCGGCCAGACGATTGCCTTTGTCGGGCCCTCGGGCTCAGGCAAGTCGACGCTGGTCAAGCTGCTGGTCGGCCTGTACACGCCAAACGGCGGGCAGGTTTCGTACAACGGCGTACCGACGACTGACCTGCGTTTCAACCGCGTGCGTCGCCAGATCGGCTTTGTTACCCAGGAAACCTATCTGTTTGCGGGCACCATCCGCGACAACATCCGCTTTGTACAGCCCGAGGCCAGCGACGGGGAGATCGTGGCGGCGATGCGCCAGGCTGCCTGCGCTTACCTGCTGGAGCGTTCGCCCGAGGGGCTCGATACCGTGATAGGCGAGCGCGGCATGAAGCTGTCGGGCGGGGAAAAGCAGCGGCTGTCGATCGCACGGGCGCTGGTGCGGCAGCCGGCGCTGCTGATTTTCGACGAAGCGACCTCGGCGCTCGATTCGATTACCGAGGAGCAGATCACGAACACGGTGAGGGAGATATCGCGGCGGGCGGCGCAGGTGACGATCCTGATCGCGCACCGCCTGTCGACGGTGATGCATGCGGACACGATCTACGTTCTGGAGAAGGGGCAGATCGTCGAGAGCGGGTCGCACGCGGCGCTGCTGGAGGGGAGGGGCTTGTATTACGCGATGTGGCGCCAGCAGATCGGGGAGCGGCCGGGAGCTCCCACAGGAACCATGTAAATGTCGGGGGCGACGCCCACCCTACGGTGCGTGGTATTTCCATAGGCGGGACTTCGGTAGCAAAGCGTGCGCCGATGTTCCCGTAGGGTGGGCTCCGCCCACGCGGTCTCACCGCCAGAACAGCGGCGACGGGGTGGGGACCGCTAACGCATCCCCAGCAAGGCCAGCACCCGCTCGCGGCTCACGCCCACCAGGGCCGAGGTAATCGCCAGCAGCGACTCGTAATCGTGGCTGGCGGCCGTCGCGGCGAAATCCTGGGCCGTGATGGCCGGGGCCTCCGGACTGATCTCCGGCTCGACGGCGCGCAGGCTGGCTGCGCTGAGGGCGGCGCTGGCGGCGGCTTGCGAGCGGCGCACCCGTTCGAGCGCCTGCACCACGTCGCGCAGGTTCTGGCGCAGAGCCTCGGCATTGCCCTTGTTCAGATCCTGCAACTGCAGGTCAGGCGCGACGGCTTCCGTGCCGACACGACCGCGTCCGGAAATGGCGATGCTGTCGCGCACGGCCGGCCAGTTTGCTTCGGCGGTGGAAAATTCGATACGGCCATCGCGGCCCAGGCCTGCGCGCACGTTCAGCGGTGCCAGCGTGCGGTCCAGGCGCGCAGCGATCTGTTCGGCGCTCATCTCGGGCTCGAAGCTGGCCGACAGTTGCGGGCCGCCGGCGCCGCCGATCGAGAACGACAGCGACAGGGGGCGCGGCCGCCTGCAGGCTGGCCGCGTCCAGGCCGCCGATGCGGAAACGCTGCTGTGCCGGTGCGCCGATCGAAAAGTCGAGCGCCGCGTCGACCGAGCCGCCGGCCTGGCTGGCGCGGGCGGCGAGCGTCGCGCTGAGCTGGCGTGCGCGTGCTTCGAGGTCGCGCGCGCCGCTCTTCATGCCGGCGATCCTGGCGCTCAGGGCCGCCTTGACCGATTCGAGCTGGCTGGCGACGCGATCGAGGTAGTCGCGGGCTTGCTGGGCACTGGCGACGTCGCCCTGCAGGCGGGTATCGAAATGGGGCTGGCTGCGGCGTGCGGGGGGCATGCGCGACCAGGCGTTCGGCCGCCTGGAGGGCCGCGGTTTCGGTGGCGTCAGGGACCGGCTGGGCAGGAACAGGCGCCGGCGCGGCTTGGGTTCCGATGCGGCTGCCGGTCGTCGTGGCGCTATTGAGCGCCGGGCTGGTGACGGTGGGACGAAGCGAAGTTTCCATCGATTACAGGGCAGAGAACAGGGACAGCGATCCGATCCGGCCATAGGCCTTGTAGGTCGACTGCAGGGCGGTCGAGTAGCCGTTGAGTTCGGTGGCAGCCACGCCCATGTCCAGTTGGCCGATGTCGGTAATCGCCATCTGGTTCGACAGGCTGACGTTGCTGTGGTTGGCCGCCAGGGTGTCGAGGATGTTCTGCTTGCCGCCGAGGACTGCGATTTTACCGGAAACCAGGTCGAGCGCGTCGTCGAAGCCGTCGAGGTTGGCCTGGAGTGTCGCGCGGGTGGCCGGGTCATTGACGTCCAGGTTGCCGCTGCCGAGCGAGGCGATCGTCGCATCCATGCGGTTGAGCAGCTGTTCGATGCCCTTCAGGTTATCGTTGGCCGCCTGGGTCAGGCCGTTGCCGACGACCACGCGCTGTTCGTTCGTATTGCCGCCAAAGGTGTAACGCGCGCCGGGCGCGGCGCTGGCATCGTAGACCATGGCCGGGGTCGAGGTCATCGTGCCCGAAAACACGTAGCGGCCTTCCTGGTCGACGGTATTCGCGCTGTAGTACAGGCTGTCGCGCAGCGCTTCGAGCGGATTGATCATCGCTTTCAGGTCGTCCGGCGTATTGCCGCCGTCGAGCGCCCAGACGATCTGGTCGCGGCCGGAAGTGATGTCGTTGACCATGTTGCCGAGGTAGCCTTCGGTCTTGGTCAGGCGAATCTTGATCGAGGCGATGTTGTCGCGGTACTGGCCGATGGCCGCTTCCTCGCGCTGCAGGCGCGACAGGCGGACGCTGTCGACCGGATCGTCCGAGGGCACGAGGATGCGCTTGCCCGTGGCCATCTGTTCGGTCAGCTTGCTGATGCGCTCCTGGTTCAGCTGGAGCGATTTGTTCATGTTCGACTGGTACTGGGCGGTGGCGATGCGCATGATGCTTCCTTAACCCATCATCGCCAGCGTGGCGTCGAACAGGGCGTTAGCGACCGACATGACTTTCATGTTGGCCTGGTACATGTTCTGGTATTCGACGAGGTTGACGGCCTCTTCGTCCTGGTTGACGCCGCTCGTGGTCTGCCAGTCGTCCACCGCGTGGGTACGCATGGTCTGGGCAGTCACGAGGTCGGCCTGGTTCTGCTGGCTGAGCACGCCCAGCTTGCCGACCAATTGGGTGTCCGCGTCGGAGAGCAGCACGGTGCCGAGGCCCGTCACGTTGATCGTCTGGCTGTTGATCTGCACCAGTTTCTGCAGGTTGCCGGTGTCGCCTTCGGTACCGTCGCTCGAAAACGCGAGGCCTGTGGGCTCGAGGCCGGCGGTCACTTGCAGCATGTTGGTGGTGCCAGGCGTGAACACGAACAGGGGTTTGCCCGGCGTGCCGTCCATGGCAAAGCCGGCCGCCATTTGGGTGTTGACCTTCTCGGCCAGCTGGCGCGCGACGTCGGCCACGCCTTGCTGCATCGGCCGCAGGGTGTCCTTTTCGTAGACGGTCAGGCCGCCCAGCTGGCCGCCCAAGCGGGTGGCGTCGAGCGCGAAGGTGGTCGAGGCGAACTCCAGCGTGAAGCCCCTGGTCGACGATGCCGCCGGTGGCGTGCAGCTTGCCGGCGACGCTGCCGATCACCAGCGCCTGGCCGGTTTTCAGCGAGATGTCGCGCACGCCGCCCGGCTGCTCGGACACTTCCAGCGCCACCTGGCCAGCCAGTTCGTCGATTGCCAGGTCGCGCGCGTCGATCAGGCTCGAGGTCGGCGCGCCGACGGCGTTCGCTTGCGAGATGCGCGTGTTCAGCGCGGCGATCTTGTCGATGTTGGCATTGGCCGAGTCGACGATGGCGCTGCGCTGCTGGCTGACCGATTGCAGCTGGGCGTTGAAGACGTTGTTCAGGCTATTGAAGCGCTGGGCCAGCAGGCTCGAGGAGGTAAGCACCTGCTGGCGCAGCGGGGTCGAGGTGGCGTTGTCGCCGGCAACCGCGTTGAGCGAGGCGAAGAAACCGTCGACCGCCACCGACAGGCTGGCGCTATCGTCGCCCATCACGCGCTCGAGCTGGGTCAGGTAAGGCTGGGTCTGCGAAAACTGGCCGGTCTCGGCATTCGCGCGCCACATCTGCTGGCTTTTATAACCATCGGAAAAACGGATCAGCGAGCTGACCTGCACACCATTGCCCACGGCCTTGCCGCTGGCATCGGCACCCACGGCCGACAGCATCGCCGCCTGGCGGGTGTAGCCCTTGGTCTGCAGGTTGGCGATGTTCTGGCTCGTTGCCGACAGCGCCAGCTGCGAAGCCAGCGCGCCCGACAGCGCGTTGTTCATGATGGTCATGGCGGAGGTCTTTCTGGAGAATCAGGGGTCTACCTGTAAATAGGCGACCGACTGCTTCAGATTATTAAGTGTTGCCGGGGGTATTTGTTTTCGGCACGAGCTGGCGCAGGATGGCATCGGCCACGCCGAAGGCGCGCTGGCCGGCCATCTGCTTCGAGAGGATGCCATCGGCCATGTCCTGCATGTCCTGGTTGACGCGGTCCTTGAAGACGCTGTCCTCGTCGGCCATTTCGCGCGTGGTCGCGCGCATGTCCTTGAGCATCTGCGAAATGAAGAAGCTTTCGAATTCGACCGCGGCCTTGGTGGCTTTCGCCAGGTAGACCGGATCGGGCGCGCCCTCGGCGGCCGGGGCGACGGCCTCGGTGTTGAGCACGCCGGCGCGCGGCAGCTGCGGATTGAGCTTGTTTTCAAACTGCATCAGATCACCACCAGTTCGCCTTCGATGGCGCCGGCCTGGTCGAGTGCCTGCAGGATGGCCATGATGTCGTCCGGCGAAGCGCCGAGGCTGTTGACCACGTCGATGATGGTCTGCAGCTTCGCGCCCGGTGGCCACTTGAACATCTGGCCCGAACCCTGGTCCACCGACACCTGCGACTGCGGCGTGACCGCGGTCTGGCCGCGCGAGAACGGGCCCGGCTGGCTGACCTTCGCGCTTTCGGAAATCACGACTTTCAGCGAACCATGGGTGACGGCGGCCGACTTCACGCGCAGGCCGTCGGCGATGACGACGGTGCCGGTGCGCGAGTTGAACACGACCTTCGGCACTTCCACGCCCGATTCCACCGACAGGTTCGACAGCTTGGCCACGAATGCCACGCGCGCGGTCGGGTCGCTTGGTGCCACGACCTCGACGCTGGTACCGTCGGCGGTGGTGGCGACCTGGCCAAACTTTCGGTTGATCGCTTCGACGACGTTGGTGGCCGTTTCGAAATGCGGGTGGCGCAGGCGCAGCAGCACTTGCGGGCGGGTGGCGAAATCGGTGGCGATTTCGCGTTCGATCATGGCGCCGTTCGGGACGCGGCCGGTGGTCGGGGTGTTCACCGTCACCGAGGAGCCGCTCTTGCCGGAGGCCGACAGGCCGCCGACGACCAGGTTGCCCGGGCCAGCGCATAGACTTCGTTGTCGGCCGCGCGCAGTTGCGTCAGCAGCAGGGTGCCGCCGCGCAGGCTTTTTCGCGTCGCCCAGCGAGGACACCGTGATGTCGATCGCCTGGCCGCGGCGGTAGCCCGGCGGGAACACGGCCGAGACCATGACGGCCGCGACGTTCTTGTTCTTCGCGTCTTGCCCTTCCGGCAGCTTGACGCCGAATTGCTTGAGCATGTTCAGCACCGACTGGCTGGCGAACTTCACCTGGGTCGAGTCGCCCGAGCCATTCAGGCCGACGACGAGGCCATAGCCGACCAGGGGATTCTCGCGCACGCCCTCGATACTGACCAGATTGCGCAGCGCCTGGGCGGCCTGCGCGGGCACGGCCGCGCTCAGGGCGAGCGCGGCGGCGAACATGATACGGCTGAGGAGGGCAAGACGGCGAAACTGAATCATGTCATTCCTGGGTTAAAACGGCATCAAGGGACCCGTGAAGAAGCGGGTCAACCATCCGGCGGAGTTGGCATCGGCCAGCACGCCTTTCGCCGAATACGCGATGCGGGCATTGGCCACGCGCAGCGACGACACCTGGTTCTCGGCATCGACATCGGCGGCGCGCACATAGCCCTTCAGGCGGACGAATTCCTCGCCCTGGTTCAGGGTCATGTTCTTTTCGCCGGCCACGCGCAACAGGCCGTTGGGCAGCACTTCCTGCACGATCACGGTCAGGGCGCCGGACAGGGCGTTCTGCTGGGTGCTGGTCGAGTCGCCCGAGAAGCTGCGATCAGCCGAGATGTCGACCCCGGTCTTGCCGAAGGTCTTGCCCAGCACGCCCAGCGGCGTCACGCCGACCGAGGAGCCCTTGCTGAAGCTGGTCCCGGCGCGCTTGCTGGCCTGGGTGGTCTCCTGCAGGATCACGGTGACGACGTCGCCGACGCGGTAGGCACGCGCATCCGAGGTCAGCGACAGCGCGTCGCTGCTGAACACGCCGCCGGATACGCCACGCGAAGCGGTTGGTGCGACCGGCACCGGTGCTTCGTCGACTGCCGCCACTTTCGGCGCGGTCGACGCACAACCGGCAAGCAGAAGGGCAAGGACGGTTGCCGCGATGCTCGCACCCTTCATCAGCGCGCCGCCTGTGCCAGGTACTGCAGCATGTTGTCGGCGGCGGACAGCACCTTGGTATTCATCTCGTAGGTACGCTGGGCAGCGATCATGTCGACCATTTCTTCGACGACCTGCACGTTCGAGCCTTCGAGCGCACCCTGTTTCAGTTTGCCGAGGGCGCCATCGCCCGGACGGCCTTCGGTTGGCGCGCCGCTGGCGGCCGTTTCCGAGAACAGGTTTTCGCCGAGAGCCAGCAGGCCGGTCGGGTTGACGAAGCCGGTGAGCGTCAGCGCGCCGAGTTCAGTCGGTGCGGCCTGGCCGGGAATCGTGGCCGAGACGGTGCCGTTTTCGGCAATGGTGATCGCGGTGGCGTTGTTCGGGACGGTGATCTGCGGCACCAGCGGCAGGCCCCGGGCATTGACCAGGGTACCGTTGGCGTCGAGCTGCAGCTGGCCGGCGCGGGTGAAGGCGGCATCGCCGTTCGGGCGGCGCACCTGCAGGAAGCCGTTGCCGGAAATGGCGACGTCGAGCTGCTGGCTGGTCGTTTGCAGGCTGCCGTTGGTGAACACCTTCTGGGTGCCGACCAGGCGCGTGCCGTTACCGAGCTGGACGCCGTTCGAGACCGTGTTGTCGGCACTCTGCGCACCCGGTTGCGTATCGACCTGGTAGTGCAGGTCTTCGAAGACGACGCGGTCGCGCTTGAAGCCGACGGTGTTGACGTTGGCCAGGTTGTTGGCGATCGCCTGCAGCTTGGCGTCTTGCGCCTGCACGCCGGTCTTGCTGATCCACATTGCTGGATTCATGAACTTCTCCTTGTATTTCCAAACGCTATGATGCCGCGGAGGGCAGGGCTTTTAAGCGCCGATTAGACGGTTACCTACCTCGTTCATCTTGTCACTGGCCTGGAACAGCTTCATCTGCATTTCGAAACTGCGGTTCAGCGCCATCGTCGCCACCATCTCTTCGATGGCCGAGACGTTGCTGCCTTCCAGGGCGCGCGAGCGCACGGTGATGTTCGGGTCACCCTGCAATTGATCGCCACTCCGCGAGACGATCAGGCCGGCCTCGTTCTTGGTCAGTTCCGGGCCTTCGGCCGTTACCAGGCGCAGCTTGTCGATCACCTGCATCGTGGTTGCGCCTTCGCCCATCACGGAAATCGTACCGTCGGTACCGATCTCCACGGCGGAGTGGGGCGGCAGCACGATCGGGCCGCCGTCGCCGAGCAGCGGGCGGCCCGCCACCGACAGCGCGCCGTTGGCATCGATGTCGATGGTGCCGGCGCGCGTATAGGCTTCCTGGCCGCCGAATTCGACCGCGAAGTAGCCGTTGCCATTGATCGCCACGTCGAGCGGACGGCCGGTTTCACGGATCGTGCCCGGCTTGGCCGAGATGGCGTCGGCCTGCGTTTTCGCCATGTGCACGTCATCGTAGCCGTAGCCGCCGAGCGACTGGGTCGAGACCAGTTCCAGGTTCGCGCGAAAGCCGGCCGTGTCCATATTGGCCAGGTTGTTCGCGTGGACCTGCTGGGCACGCAGCGTGTGTTCGGCGCCGGAGACGGCGGTGAAGATCAGTTTATCCATGCGTGTTCAGTCCTGGTCCGGTCTTACAGTGCCTGCATCAGCGACTGCATCATCTGGTTTTCGGTGGTGATGACTTTCGAGTTCGCCTGGTAGTTGCGCTGCGAGGTCATCAGGCCGACGAGTTCGGAGGTGATGTCGACGTTCGAGCCTTCCAGTGCGCCGGTATTCAACTTGCCCGACAGGCCTGCGCCCGGGGTGCCGTACAGCGCCAGGCCCGAAGCGGCATTCGCCTGCCAGCTCGTTTCGCTGGTGGCGGTCAGGGCGCCTTCGTTGGCGAAGGTGGCCAGGGCGATGGTGCCGACGGTCTGCTTCTGTTCGTTGCTGTAGCGGGCGACGACCGAACCGTCACCAGCCAGCTCGACGCCGACATAGGTGCCCGAGGCATAGCCGTCGGTGCTGTTGGTCGTGGTGGTCGCTTCGCCGGCGAACTGGGTGGTGCCGGTGTAGTCGATCGTGAAGGCGATCGGGTCGGAGCCGTTGGCCGTGTTCAGGGTCAGGGTGCCGCTCTTGGCGGCGCTGGTCAGCTGGCCCTTGCCATCGAAGCTCAGGGTGCCGGCAGTCGCTGGTGCCGCGCCGTCGAAGCCGTAGTGCACGGCCACCTGGTTGCTGCCGGCCTGCTTGACGAAGTACTGCGACACGGTGTGCTGGGTGCCGAGCGAATCGTACAGGACCGATTGCTTGACCATGTTGTAGCTCGACGGGTCGGTGCTGTCGAAGGTGGTGGTGGTCGGTGCTTTCCAGTCGGCCGACAGGTTGCCGACGAAATTCACGCCGGTCGATGCCGAGGCGGCGATCTGGCCGGTCGGGATCTTGATGTCGCCCATGGTACCGAGGGTGCCGTTCACGGTCGGGCCATAACCCTGCACCTTGCGGCCGGCGGCGTCGACCAGGTTGCCGGCATTGTCGGCGGCGAAGATGCCGACGCGGCTGTACGAGACGGCGCCGGTGGTGTCGCGGCTGACGAAGAAGCCGCGGCCGTCGATGGCGGCGTCGAGCGAGCGGCCGGTCGATTCGACCGAGCCGTTCAGTTCGATGTTCTGGGTCAGCGAGCCGACCGAGACGCCCGTTGCCTGCTCGCCCGCATACATGGCGGCGAAGTTGGCGCGGCTGCTCTTGAAGCCGTAGGTGCTCGAGTTGGCGATGTTGTTCGAAACGGCTTCCAGCTGCTCGTTGATGGCCTGGATACCGGAGAGGGCGATATTGAAACTCATGACTGTCTATCCTTGAATTAGTTGGAGGCCAGCTCGGCGGCCTTGCCGTTGAAACCAGTGATGGCGGCCGGGTCGACTGCGCCGACACCTTCCACCTGCAATACGACGGAACCGCTGCCCGACAGGCGCACGCTGCTCACAGTGCCGGCGACTTCCACACCGACAGCCGCGCCCTCGGTGGTCCGGGCCGCGATCGCATAGCTGCCCGGCGCCAGTCCCAGCGCGCCCGGATCGATCGTGAAACCCCGGGTGCCGGCCGCATGGAAGGGCAGCGACACCGAATGATTCTGGCCATCGGCGCCGGTCAGCACGACATTGGTCGCGCCGGCGGACGGCAAATTGATGCTGGCGCTGATCGCCTTGCCGTCGACGCGCACACGGTCGGTGGCGACGGTGACTTGCGATCCGACCTGGCCGCCCATGGCCAGCACCTGCATGCTTTGCAGGACGCTGGCGCTGGCGCTGGTGGTCTTCGACAGGCTTTGCAGGGCCTCGGTCTGGGACAGCTGCGAGAGCTGGTTGACGAACTGGCTCGGGTCGGACGGGGCCAGCGGATCCTGGTTGCGGATCTGGGCGACGAGCAGCTTGGTGAACATGTCCTTGTTGGCGGAGACGTCGGCGCTGGCCGAGACGGGATCAAAGCCGGTGGCGGCGGTGTTGTTCGCGCCTGCGATGGCGTTATTGGTCAGCATTGTCATCCTCTTGAGCTCAGCCTTCGCCCAGTTTCAGCAGCGACTGCTGCATCGATTTGATCCGGCCCAGCACCTCGACATTGGTCTCGAAGGCGCGCGAGGCGGACATCATGTCGGCCATTTCGGCGACCGAGTTCACGTTCGAATAGACGACCATGCCTTCGGTGTCGGCCAGCGGGTTGCCCGGCTCGTAGACCTTGCGCACCGGGTCGGCGCTCTGCACGACGTCGAGCACCTGCACGCGGCCGCCCGCATCGTTTTCCATGACGGCGGCGAAGACGGGTTTGCGGGCGCGGTAGGCTTCGGCCTCGGAAGGCGCGGCGGTGTCGGCGTTGGCCAGGTTCGAGGCGATCGTGTTCAGGCGCACCGACTGGGCGGCCATCGCGGAACCGGCAATGTTGGAGATATCCTTGAAGCTCATATGTCGATGTCCGCTTGTTTAGCCTTGGCCACTGATTGCTTTTTGCAGCCCGCGCAGCTTCATGTTGATGAAGGTAAGGCTGGTCTGGAAGTCGGATGCGTTCTGCGAAAACGCGGCCTGTTCGACGCCGATTTCGACGGTGTTGCCATCGGCGCTGGGGTGGAAGGGCACGCGGTACAGGGCCTCGGCGTCGGTCGACAGCGTCGCTTCGCCGGCTTCCTCGTCGATGCGCTGTTGCAGGGCGGCGCCGAAGTCAAGGTCGCGCGCCGTGTAGCCTGGCGTGTTCTCGTTGGCGATGTTCGCGGCCAGCACGCGGGTCCGTTCGGCGCGCACATGCAGCGCGTCCGCGTGGACTCCGAGGGCTTCCTTAAAATTAATCGTCATGTTCGATCCTCCGTCGCTGTGCTGCGGTGTGTTTCGTTAGAATGGGTAAATCGTCGATTGCCAAGGTTGCTGCAATGATTTTTCGTACTGTCCGCTCAGTCGCGTTGTTGTCGGCCTTGTTGCCGGTGTCCTTGCCTGCGTTCGCTGCGCCGTCCGCCGCGCCGAGCATCGCCAGCCAGGTCGAAGAGGCTGCCCGCGCCGAGCTCGAGAAGCAGACCGCTGCTTCCGGCCTTGCCGACGCCCGTTTCGAGCTGACCGTCGTGCCGCCGCGGGTGGCACCTGCCTGTTCCGGGCCGGTCGAGGTCGATACCATCGATACCCGCCAGGCCATCCGCATGCGCTTCGGTGTGCGCTGCCCCCAGGCCGGCGCCGCGCGCCAGGAATACATCGTCCGGGCCCGCGTTTTCGCGTCGGTCGTCCTGACCGCGGTGCCGGTTGCCGCCAACGAAGTGCTCACTGAAACGCATGTTACCGTAGGGCAACGTGAGATTACCAGCATTCCCGATCCTGTGGTGAACCCAAGTGACGCAGTAGGACAAACCAGCCGCAGAATGTTGCGCGCGGGCGACGTTCTACGTAACAATTCGCTCACGGCACCCGTCCTGGTCAAGCGTGGCGATGCCGTGGTGATGATTGCGCGCATCGAAGGCATCGAGGTCAGCACGGCCGGCGAAGCACTCGATGCGGGTGCGCGCGGGGCGGTCGTGCGGGTACGTAACAATTCGAGCGGGCAGACGCTGCGCATGCGGGTCAGCGCGCCGGGAACGGTGGAACCGGTCGACATGCCGCGCACCAGCCAGTAACGATGCGCTTGTAACGATCAGCCGCCGATCCCCTGCAACTTGTCCGCCAGGCGCGCCAGCTTCGTGGCGTAGGCGGGATCGGTGGCATAGCCGCCCTTGGCCAGGCCCTGGGCAAAGGCGTGGGCATCGTTGCCGGTGCCGATCGCGCCACGATAACGCGGGTTATCGAGCAGCATCTTCGTGTAGTCGCGGAAGGCGCTGGCCGCGTCCGGATAGGCCTTGAAGCGTGCACTTGTCTTGATCGCCGCGCCGCCGACATACTCGGTGGTCGCGGTCTCGCTGACCGCGCCCTCCCACTTGCTGCCGGCCTTGATGCCGAACAGGTTGTGGCTGGTGGCGCCGTCGGCGTTGCGGATCGGGCGCTGGCCCCAGCCCGATTCGAGCGCGGCATGGGCCTGCACCAGTTCCGGTGCAACGCCGAGCTTGCCGGCGGCTTCCCGGCCCAGGGCGCGATGCTGTCGAGGAAAGCCTGCTGGTCGCCGCTGGCGGCGCCGTCGCCCCCGGTTTCCGGCGCGGCCAGCACGGAAGCCTCGCTGCGGGCACGCCAGAGGCTGCCTTCGGCGGTCAAACCCGGCGCAGGGGCGGGTGCCGAGGCGCCGCCGCCGTTCTGGATGAATTCCGCCACCTCGCCCTGCAGGGCACTGAAAGTGCTGGCGAATCCGCTGCCGCCGCCGATGGCCGCCGTCGGGCGGGTGGACGTGGTGGGCAACGTGGCCGACAGCGGCGTTGTCGAAAACTCAGCGTGGCGCATAGGTACCGTCTCCGCCGTGCAGCACGCGCTGCATGGTGGTGAATTGCTCGGCCAGCAGGTTGCCGTTGCGCGTGGTCGCGCCCTTGCAGGCGACCACCAGCCGTTCCAGCTCGCCCCAATTCGCCGCCAGCGTGGCACGGCCGGGTTCGGGCTGGGTGGCGATGAAGGTCGCCATCGTGGCGTCAGGACCGTGCAGGGCGCGCACCAGCGCCACGCGCTGGCGGCGGCGCGCATCCATCGCGTCCAGCGCCGGCGTGAGTTCCTCGGCCAGCTGGGCCAGCTCGGCACCGCGATGGCGCAGGGCGGCCTGGAACTGGCGCTCGAGCAGGGCGTGGATCTCCGCCGCGGCGTGCAGATCCTGTGCGACGCCGGCGACGAGAGCGGCGACCGCTCCCCGGCGCGTCAGGCGCGGCGCTGCCGGGGTTGCAGCCGTCATCAACGGCCTCCGTGGAAGCGCTGGATCATGCCGGCCAGGCGCTTCGCGTCGAAGGGCAGCTCGCCCTTGGCCAGCGCGTCGCGCAGTTCGGCCACGCGGGCGGCGTCGAATTCGGGCATGCTGCGCAGGGCCTCGGTGGCCGGCTGCAGCACGCTCGACTGCAGCGGGGAAGCGCTGCCCGTTGCCGCGCTCGGGGTGCTCGGTGCCGCTTCGGCAGGTGCCGCCACGGGGGCGGTGGCGCCGACTGCGGGCGTCATGATGGATGCGCCGTTTCCAGTGATTTTCATGCGGGTACCTCGGTTTTTCGATTGAATCGTCATGGTTACTTCGCCAATTGGCCGCGCAGCGTGGCCGCGTCGCGTTCGTTCGCGTCCTTGCCAGGCGCGCTGACCGACACGCCGTCGACCAGCTCTTCGGTCGCGCCGGGCGCGCCAAACATGCCTGCCACGGTGCGCGATTGCTTGCGCGTCAGGATCATCAGTTCGATGCGGCGGTTCACGTCCGCGTCGGTGTGTTCGCTGTCGAGCGGCGCCCGGTCGGCCATGCCGACCACCTGCAGCACGCTGTCGGGGCGCATGCCGCCGGTGAGCAGCTGGGCGCGCGCGGCCATCGCGCGGTTGGTGGACAGGGTCCAGTTCGACATGCCCGTCTTCTGGGCGAACATGTACTGCACCGAGTCGGTATGGCCGACGACCAGCATCTGGTTTTCCATCTGTGCGAACAGCGGCCCCATTTGCTGCAGCAGGCGCGCGAAGCGCCCGGTCGGCAGGGCGCTGCCGCGCATGAACATGCCTTGCTTGTCGGTGTCGTGCAGCATCACGCGCAGGCCGAAGGGCGTCACGGTCGTTTCCAGGTTCGAGGCCAGGCCAGCTTCCTCGCTCATCTTTTCCAGCTTCTTCGACAGCGCCTTCAGGTCGCTTGGCGAATCGTAGGATACGCGCGCGGCGCCGTCTGCGCCAGCCTCGCCCGCTTCCTTGCCCGGACCGGAACCGTCATGCATGGTCGGGAAACGCTCGATCAGGCTGCCGCTCGGATTGCTGGAGATTTCCGGGCGCTTGCCCGGGCCTTCGAGCTGGCCGGCAGCGGCGTCGCGCATCATGGCCTGGACCGCTTCCTTCTCGCGCGCGGCCATCAGCCACAGCACCAGGAACAGCGACAGCAGGGCCAGGCAAAAGTCGGCGAAGGCGACTTTCCAGGCGCCGCCGTGCTCGTCGTGGTCGTGCTTGCCGCCGCCGCGCTTGACGATGGTTTCGCCGTGGTGCTTGTCGTTCAGCTTGGACACGCTTTACCCCGTCATCCGGTCGCTGTTGCGGCGGCGCTTGTTCTGCGACTCGTCCTCGCCTCCCATGGCGTTGATCCACTGTTCCAGCTGGGCGAAGCTCGGCTTGGTGTTCAACTGGATCAGGCGGCGGCCGGCGTCGATCGCCAGCAGCGCGGGTTTCCCGGCCACGTGGGTGCACAGCACGACCTTCACGGTCTCCATCGTCGACGCCTCGCCATTGACCAGCTGTTTCATCATGTTCGAGATCGGGTCGAGCAGGCCGTAGCAGAAGAAGATACCGATGAAGGTACCGACCATCGCCGCGCCAACCTTCTCGGCGATCAGGCCCGAATCCGCGCCGCCCGAGACCGAATACATCGCCATCACGATGCCCAGCACGGCCGCCAGGATGCCGAAACCCGGCATGCCTTCGGCGATCTTGTGCAGCGACTTCGACGGCTGGGTGAGTTCCTCGTGGATGGCTTCCAGTTCCTGCTCGAGCACGCCTTCCAGTTCGTGCGCGTTGATCTTGCCCATCGCCATCAGGCGGAAATTGTCGACGATGAAAGCCAGCAGCTTCGGCTCGTCCAGGATGCGCGGGTAGCGCTGGAAGATGGCGCTGTCCCTCGGTGCCTCGACGTGGGCGTCGAGCGCCTTCAGGCCGCCGGCGGCCAGTTGCAGCAGTTCGTACATCAAGAGCAGCAGCTGGCGCTGGAATTCCGAGTCGTGCTTGGTGCGCGAGGCGATCTTCTTGAGCTGGTGCAGCATCTCGGTCAGCACGTGCTTTTCGTTGCCGATCACCAGCGCACCGAAGGCGGCGCCGACGATGATCAGGATCTCGACCGGATGCCAGATCGCAGTGACCGTGCCGCCCATCAGCGCGAAGCCGCCGAACACGCAGCCGAGCACGATGAAAATACCTAGGAGTTGCTGCATGACAGGCCTTTCTGGAGGAGGTACATTTGTTCTCTTTTGTTAGCGCGTCCCGAGGGCCGCCTTCATCTTGGTCAGCGCGCTCTTGTTGAGCTGGCAGACGCGGGCGTCCGACAAGTCGAGCACGGCGGCGATTTCCTTGTAGCTGAGCTCGAACTCATAGATCATCTGGATGACGCGCTGCTCGCGCTCGTTCAGGGCGCCGAGCGCCTGCTCGAGGCTGCGGCGCACCATCAGCGATTCTTCCGGGCCGGGCGCGCTGTGCGCCTGCTCGGTCGCTTCCTGCAGCACTTCGTCGAAGCTCAGCATCTCTTCGGCGCTGTCGTCGAGCAGGTGCTGGTAATAGTCTTCCTGGCTGATCCCGAGTGCATCGGCCGCTTCCTGCGGCGTCGGCTCGCGGCCCAGCGAACGGGTCAGGGCGCGGATGCTGTCGCGCAGGCGGTGCGCATCCTGGCGCACGCCGCGCGGACGCCAGTCCCGGCGGCGCAGCTCGTCGAGGATGGCGCCGCGGATGCGCAGCGAGGCGAAGCTGCCGAAGCCGGTGTCGGGCTCGCCGTAGCGGCGCAGCGCCTCGAGCAAGCCCATCAGCCCGATCTGTTCCATGTCTTCGCGCGACATCGCGCCCGACTGCTGCGAGTTCAGCTGGCGCACGATGCGCTTCACCAGCGGCGCATAGGCCACCAGGTGACGCTGCTCCTCGCGCGGGCTCATGCTGGCGGCGGCCGCAGCCTGCGTGTACTCGCTGGCGCTGGCGCTGTCGGCGTAATCGGCAAAATAGGCCACGTGGTCCCCGGATTTATTCAACGATCAGCTTGCCGATCATGACTTCGTCGAAGGGCTTCTCGCGGTCCTCGGCAGCATAATTGGCATCGAAAGTCTTGTTCAGCTGGGCGGCGTACTGCTCGACCGACATCGACGAGGCTTCCGCCATCGTGTGGTTCGAAAGCGCGCGCACCACAATCGAGCGCAGCAGCGGCAGATGGTCTTTCGCTTCCTTCTCGCGCTCCTCGTCGGTGGACAGCACCAGGTCGGTCGACAGGTAGTGGGTCGTCGCTTCGTTCTGGCCGCGCTTGAGCATCACGATCACCTTGTCGAGGGTGATGTACTTGACCGGCTTGTCCGACTTTTCCTTCTTCTTCGGTTCGGCGTGGGCGGATTTGCCCTCGGCCGGCGCCGCATGGGCTTCCTGGGCATTCATCCACCACATCGCGCCACCGGCGGCACCGGCGCTGACCAGCGCGACGGCAACGACGCCGATGATCATCTTGAGCTTGCTGTTCATTGTTCTGTCAGTTGGTAATTACGCGCGGCCGTTCAGGGAGAACGATGACGCGCCGGTGTTGGCTTCGGCCAGGGCATTGCCCGGCATGTGTTCCTGCTCGCGGCCATCCTGCTGGCGGCCGCGACCGCTGCCGTCGCCCGCGAACTGCGGCGTCGCGTTGGCGCCGCGCGGGGCAGGGGCGACGTTGACGGCAACGTCCGTGAACTGGCGCTGGGCCAGGTCGCTGCGCAGATTTTCGCTGACCGTCTGCAGCTGGCGCAGCACTTCGCCGTGGGTGGCCGAGATGTTCACCTCGAGCGAACCGGCGCTGTGGCGGATCGCGATCTCGACGCGGCCCAGCATCGGTGGTTCGAGACGAATCACGGCTTGCTCCGCGCCCTTGCCGACCTGCAGCTGGAGGCGCTCGCCGAGGGCTTCCTGCAGCGTCTGGCGCCATGCGGTCGGCGGACCGGACAGGGTGACCGTATCGGCGCTGCGCTGGCCGCCAGGCGCCGGCGCAGGTGCCGCCACGCCGAAGCTGCCCGCGGGCGAACGCTCGGCGATCGGTGCCGCCTGCTCCTGCGCGGCATCGCTTGCGGCCAGGGTGTCGCCGCCGGTACCCGTACCGGCAGCTGCCACCGGGGCCGGTGCTGCCGCAGCCGTGGCTGGTACCGCAGCCTGGACCGGTGGCAGCACTGCCAGCGCCGGCGCGGCCGGCAGTGCCGGCTTGCCGGCAACCCCGGCGAAGGCCTTGCGTGCGCCTTCGCCGGTGTCCGCCAGCGACATGCCGGCGTCGGGCGACGGCTTCGATTCTTTCGCTGCCGGTGCGCCCGGCAGGGCGGCCACGACCGCGGCCAGCGTGGCCTGGGCCACGGGCATCAGGGCATTGCCATCGACATCGCGCCCAGCAGGGCGGCGTCGGCGGCCGGTTGCTGCTCGTCAGCCGGCGTTTCGGTAGCGGGCAGCGCGGTGTCCGCGAGCGGAATTTCCGCATCGGCGGCCGGCGCAGCCTGGTCCAGGCCCAGCCATTGCGCAAAGGCGCGCGCCGGCTGGGCGGGGCTTGCTGCGCCGCGTCGCCGGCCTGCGCGGGGACGGCAGCCGCGCGCTCCTGCGCCAGGGCAGGGGCCGCAGCCTCGTTCGCGGGAGCGTTTGCAGCCGGCTTGGCGGCGGTGGCGGCGTTCAGGGAAGTCAAAGTCAGGTTCATTCGTGTTGTCCGGCCGGTTCGTTCTCGCTGGCGAGCGCATACGCGATCCAGCCATCCTTGTTGTTACGCATCTCGGCAAGGCGGGCGCCGAGGCTTGCCAGCGCGTCGCCGCAGCCCGCCGCGGCGCTGTCGTGGGCGATGCGCAGTTGCGCCAGCGCCTTCAGCTCGGCAGCCGTCCACGGACCGCGCGCTTTCCATGCGGCCAGTTGGGGACCGAGCGCCCGGGCCAGCGCGTCCAGGCGCTCCCAGTCGCGCGCGGCGCCGGCCTGGTCGAAGGCCAGGGCCAGCTTGCCGATTGCCGCGCTCCTAGGCATTGCGCGCCTGTACGCCCTGCCAGCCCTGGCGGATCGTGCTCAGGACGCCGACCACTTCGTCGACCATGGCCGGATCCATCTTGATGCCGGCGCCTTGCAGGCGTGCCGAGCAGAAGTCGTAGAGGCTGGCGAGGTTGGCCACGACCTCGCCGCCGCCCTCGAAGTCGAGCGAGCTGGACAGGCCGTTGATGATTTCGCAGCACTTGTCGATGCTGGCGGCTTTTTGCTCGTAGCGCTTGCCGACGATGTGGCCGCGTGCGCGTGCCAGTTCGTCGAGCAGGCCGTCGGTAAGCAGCAGCACCAGCTCGACCGGGGTCGCGCGCGAGGTCTGCGAATCGAGATTGACAGCGTGATAATTGCCGTAGGCTTCTTGATAGGACATGGCTATGAGTTTAGTCTTTGCTGCTGCTGAACAAAGCGTCGAACAGCGAGGTGTTATAGGACATACTGCTTTGAACGGACTGCAGTTGGGTGAACTGCGTCAGGTAGCGCTTGTAGGCGCTGTCATACTGTCTGTCGAGGGCGGTTTGGCGTTCCGTCAAGTCGCCCTGCAGTTTGCCGACCACTTCCTTGCGGCGGCCGATCTGGCCATCCGCGCTGTTGGTCCACAGCTTCAGGTAGGAGTCGAGCTGGCCGGCGATGCCGCTGGTACTGCCGGCGGCGGTGCTGCCGATCAGCGTATCGAGGCCGGTCGGATTGGTTGCCAGGGCCTTCGTCATGCGCGCGCTGTCCAGGCTCAAGCTACCGTCGCGCGCCGCGAGGATGCCGAAACTGGCAAGACTCGTGCTGCCGCTGCCGCGCAACATGCCCACCAGGCGATCGCGCAGGGCCCGCACGCCACTGTCGCCGGAGAATGCACCGGCAGCGTCGCCCGCGGTCGGATCGCCAGGGCTGACCAGGCCGTCGATCGCGGATTTGAGCTTGTTGTAGGCGTCCACAAAAGCTTGCGCGTTCGACGTCGTCTTCGACGGATCGGTGGCCACGGTGAGCGTCACCGGCGCGCTGCCGGTGGTTTGCGCTTTCGACAGCGTCATGGTGACGCCGTCGATCACGTTCAGGGTGTTGCTGGCCTGGCGAATCTCGGTGCCCGCTTCGGAGCCGACGTTCACGATGGCGTCCAGGGGTTTCGCCAGCTCGGCCGGCGCGCCCAGGCGCGTTGCCAGGTTGGCGTCGACACCGCTGGTCGAGAGCGAAATCGCGTTGTCCGCGCCCGTCTGCTTCGAGGTCAGCACCAGTTCCGACGTGGGCACGCCGTTGACGATGCCGGTGCTGACCACCGAGGCCGATACGCTGGTGTTGCCTGGCGCGGCATTGATCGCGGCGGCCAGGTCGCGCACGCTCCAGTTGGGCTTCGTGTTCAGCTGCAGCGTGAACGAATTGCTACCGGCACCCAGGGTCAGCGAGCCCTGGCCGGCGAAGTCGCTCATGCTGGAGTACGACAGCTTCTGCGCGCTCGCGACCTGCTTCACAAAAAACGCGTAGCTGCCCGCGGTCGCGGTCGCGCCCGCCGTGGCGCTGGCCACGCTCGTGTCGCTGAAGGCCGCGCTGTAGGCCGAGATCGTCTTGTTCACACCGGTCATGGCCAGCAGGCTGCTCTGGAAGGTATTCAGGGCCGAACCGAGCGTGCCCAGGGCTTTTTCGGTGGCGCTGGCCGTCTGCGTCTGGCGCGTGAGGATCGTCTGGCGTCCGGACGTGAAGCTTTCCGCCATGGCTTGCGCGGTACTCGTTGGATCGTAGGTATTGCTGATGCCTGCCATTTGGTTCTCCTTGATGAGCGGGTGTTACGCCCGGCCCGCCAGCCACGATTGGGTGGCGATCTCGTCTTCACGCTTCCTGCTCGCGCGGTCCTGCTCGCGCGCCAGGGCGTCCTGCTGTTGCTCGAGCACCTTGCCGAGCAGTTCGCGGCGCGTCCACGCCTGTGCCAGGTTGCGCTGCGATACCGCCATGTTCGCCTCGTGCAGCTGGAGGTCGGTACGGTGGGTATCGGCCAGCGCGAACACGGCCTGTTTGTACTGTCCGCAGTTCAGTGCCAGCGCCGGCGCCAGGCGGCCGGCCGCGCCTTTGCCCGCGCTGCTGCCCGAAGCGCCGCTGCCTTCGGCCAGCGCGGTCAGGCGCTCGAGGTTGGCCTGGTAGCGCGCGCGCGTGGCTTCCTGGCGCGCCAGTTCGGTCTGCAATTTGTCCACTTCCGTGCCGCGCAGGCGGACCAGGGTGTCGATGCTGCGGATGCTGTCGCGGCGGGTCACTGCTTCACCTTCATGTTCGTCATCGTCATGCCATCATTGCTTGCAGTTGCGTCACGCAGGTGTCCATTGGCGCGCCTTCGCGCGTGCCCTGGCACAGGAAATGTTCGATATGCGGATGCAGGCGCACCGCGCGGTCGGTCTCCGGGTCGGCGCCAGGCGTGTACGCGCCCAGCGGAATCAGGTCGCGCACGCGCGCATGGCGTGCCAGCGAAGCCTTGAGCTTCCTCGCCGCGTTCTGGTGTTCGGGCGTGACCACCTGGGCCATGCAGCGGCTGATCGACTGGGCGACGTCGATGGCCGGGTAGTGGCCGCGCTCGGCCAGTTCGCGCGTGAGCACGATGTGGCCGTCCAGGATCGCGCGGGCCGTGTCGACCACCGGATCCTGCTGGTCGTCGCCTTCGGCCAGCACCGTGTAGATGGCGCTCATGCTGCCGTTCGGGTTCTCGCCATTGCCGGCCGATTCCACCAGCTGCGGCAGGTTCGAGAACACCGAGGGCGGATAACCGCGCGTGGCCGGCGGCTCGCCCAGCGACAGCGCCACTTCGCGCAGCGCCATCGCATAGCGGGTCAGCGAATCGCACAGCAGCAGCACGTTCTGGCCGCGGTCGCGGAAGTGCGCGGCGATCGAGTGGCACAGTTCCGTCGCCATCACGCGCATCATCGGCGACTCGTCGGCCGGTGCCACGACCACGACCGCGCGTTTCAGGCCTTCGGGGCCGAGCGACTTCTCGACGAATTCACGCACCTCGCGGTTACGCTCGCCGATCAGCCCGACGACGACCACATCGGCCACGGTCTGGCGCGTGATCAGGCCGAGCAGCACCGATTTACCGACACCGGAACCGGCCATCAAGCCGACGCGCTGGCCCTTGCCGAGCGTGAGCATCGAATTGATCGCCCGCACGCCGACATCGAGCGGCTCGTCCACCGGCGTCTTGCGCAGCGGGTTGACCTTCGGCGGGGTGAAATTCAGCGGCTGGTCGCCGCCGAGTTTGCCGAGCCCATCGATCTCTTCGCCCAGGCCATTGACCATGCGGCCCAGCCAGGACGGGCCGATCATGAGGTTCGCGGCGGTTTTCTCGGGCAGCACGCGCGCACCGGTCGCCAGGCCCTGCGCTTTCTTGAACGGCATCAGGTAGGACACCTTGTCGCGAAAGCCCACGACCTGGGCATCGAGCCAGCCACCATCGACTGTCTCGACGCGGCAGCGCTGGCCGGTGTGCAGCTTGCAGCCGACCGATTCGAGCAGCAGGCCCGGGCGCCGATCAGGCGGCCCGTGGGCGTGGCGACCGGCACCGCGCCGATGTCGAGCGAGCGCAGAGTGTCCAACAGGGCGGTCATGCGTCTTCTCCTTCGGCGGCGGCGAGGGCGTCGCGCACCTGGTCCATGCAGGCGCTCAGGCGGCCCCTGGCAGCCGGCGTCGACTTCATGGTCGCCCGCCTTGACACGGATTTCGCCCGGCTCCAGGGATGGATCGGCCAGCAGATTCCACTTCCCGGCACGCTTCGGATCGAGTTCTGCCACGCGCTTGAGTTCTTCCGGATTCATCAATACCTCGACTTCGTCGCGGGCAGGCGGCATCGCGGCCAGCGCCTCGTCGACCAGGGCGAGCAGCTGGGTCGGCTGCAGCGCCAGTTCGGCACGGATCACCTGGCGCGCGATCTTGCCGACCAGGTCCACGACTTCCTTGCGCTGGGCGGCCTTGAAATCGCTCTTGAGCTTTTTCAGGCCGCGCAGGGCGGCGTCGACCGGCTTGGCAAGCGCCTCGAACTGGGCCAGCGCCAGCGCGCGGCCTTCTTCCAGGCCGCGCTCCACACCTTCGGCATGGCCGGCGTCACAGGCTTCGGCACGGTTCCTGTTCGAGGCCGGCTTCATAGCCATCCTGCTGGCCCTGGCGAAAGCCGGCCGCCAGCGCACCATCCCAGTCGTCCTGGGTGGTGTCGGCAGAGGCAGCGCCTGGCGCAGTACCCGCTGACGCGCGCACTTGCGCCAGCGGTGGGAAGTGATAAGGCCGGAACTGCTTCATTCAGCGGTGGCCTCGGCGAACAGCTGCACGTCGATCTCGCCGGCGTCGGCCAGCGCCTTGACGGCAACCATGATGTCCTTGCGGGTCTGCTCGATGCGCGACATCGGCACCGGGCCCGAACGGCGCATCAGGTCCTCGAAACTCTGGGCCTGGCGCTTCGGCATGGCCGACAGGATCGCGTCGCGCAGGGCAGGCTCGGCCCCCTTGAGCGCGATCGCCCACTGCTCGAGCGGAATGTCGTCGAGCAGGCGCGTGATGACCTGTTCGGTCTGGCGCGACAGGATGAAGAAGTCGTACATCGACATCTCGATCTGCGACACCACGTCCGGGTCGTGCGCACGCAGCAGTTCGACCATGCCGGCGCGGTTGTTCGGCAGGCGGTTCAGGATTTCGGCAACCTGGCGCACGCCTTCGACGCTCGCGCTTTGCGTGTCGAGGGCGGCCAGGCAGCGCGCCACCAGCTCTTCCAGTTCCTGCAGCAGGTCGCGGTCGATCTCGTCCAGGCGCGCCAGGTTCAGCAGCACCAGGTCGCGGCTGCCTTCCGGCAGCGACTCGATGATCTGGCCGGCCAGCGCGGGAGGCAGGAAAGCCAGGAACACGGCCTGCATCTGCACGTGCTCGTGGGCGACGAATTCGGCCAGCCACTTCGGCGAGGCGTACTGCAGGCGCGCCATCATTGGACGGATCGCGTCGCCATAAATCGTGTTCAGGACGCTGTTGGCGATGTCGCTGCCCAGCGCCAGGTCGAGCGAGCGCTTCAGGTAGGTACGCGAGGCGCCGTGCAGGCCGCTTTGCTGGCGGTAGTCGTCGAAGAAATTCCCGACGGCGTACTTCACCGAGTCGACCTTGATGCCGCTCATGCGCGACATGACCTGGGTCAGCTCGATCAGCTCGTCGCGCTCGAGGCAGCGCAGCACGGCCGCGGCCGGTTCTTCGCCAATCGACAGCAGGACGATCGCGGCCTGCTCGACAGGAGTCAGGACAGCGCCTTCTTCAGCGTTATTGTTCATTTCGGCCATGTTTCTTCTGCACCCATTGTTTGACGACTTCGGCGACGCGTTCCGGCTCCTTGCCGGCCAGCACCTTCAGATGATCGACCATCACGTCCACGGCCGATCCGGCTGGCGGCAGGTCGTAGTTTTCCAGCAGCGGCACCACCGGCGAGGCGGCAACGCCACCGGCACCAGGCAAGGCGACAGCCGCACCGGCCAGGGCCGGGGCCGCGCTGCTCAAGGCGGTGGCGCCGTTCGGCAGGGGCCGCCGCGGCGGCGCCAGGTGCCGGCAGGGCGGGGACCATGCGCCCGGTAATCGTGCGCAGCAGCGGACGGAACCAGCAGCAGGTAGCCGAGCAGGGCGCCGACGATCCAGATGCCGTAGCCGGTGGCGTCGACGATGGTGTCGCGCTCCTGCCACCACGGTTCAATCGGCGCCGCCTTCGGGAAGCTCATCGCCGACACTGCCAGCACGTCGCCGCGCGCCGCGTCGATGCCGAGGCCGCCGCGCAGGATCTTGTCGATGGTGCTCAGCTCAGCCGGGGTGAAGCCCGTCCCGGCATTGGCCGCGCTGGCGTTGTTCAGAACGACGGCGACGGACAGCTTGCGCAGGCGGCCACGCGAGCGCTTGATCTGGGTGATCGCACGGTCGTAGGCGTACTGGCGGGTCGTTGCGTTCTTGCGCGAATTGGCGTTGTCCTTCTCGGCGGCGGCGGCCGCTGCCGGGTCGGCGGCACCCGGCGTGCCCGGTGCTGCCGCGGGATCGGCTGCTACCGGCGGACGGTTCGACAGCGTGCCCGGCACGCCCATGGCGAGACGGTTCTTTTCCAGTTCCTCGCGCATCGCTTCGCTGGTGACCTTCGGCGCTTCGCCGTACTTCTCCTGGGTTTCCTCGATCTTGTCGTTGTCGATGTCGGCGGTGACGCTGACCTTGAAGTTGTTACCGCCCAACACCGGGCCGAGCAATTCGTTGACGTTGTTGCGCACTTCGTTCGACACGCGCTGGGCCGCGGCGTCGCCCTGGGCCGCGCCATCGAAGCCTTCGCTCAGGTCGACGCGCGAGGACAGGTAGTTGCCGGCCTGGTCGACCAGCGACACGCGGCTTGGGCTCAGGCTGGCGACGCTGCCCGAGACCATGTTGACGATCGCGGCGATCTGCTCGTTGCCGAGCGTACGGCCCGGTTTGGTCGCGATCACGACCGATGCCGAACTCTGGTCGGAAGCACCGGCGACAAAGGAATTACTCTTGGCAATGGCCAGGTGCACGCGCGCCGACGCGATGGCGTCCAGCGTCAGGATGCTCTGCGCCAGCTCGCCTTCGAGGCCGCGGCGAAAGCGCACGTCCTGCACGAACTGCGACACGCCCAGCGGATCGTTCTTGTCCATCAGCTCCAGGCCGGCGGGCAGCTGGGCGGTCACGCCCTTGGCGGCCAGCAGCATGCGTACCTTGCCCAGCTCGTTGGAGGGCACCATTACCTGGCCGCTGTCCGGATGGATGCGGTAGGGGATCTGCTCGGCCTCGAGCACGCCCATCATGTCGCTGGCGGCGACTTTTTCGCGCGCGCCGAACACCGGCTTGTAGTTGGCCTGGTCTTGCCACATGAACATCATGACCGCGGCGGTGATGACGATGGCCAGCACCAGCAAGGGGGTCAGGTTGTTGCGCAGCGCTGGCGGCAGGCCGGGCAGGGCACCGAGCTTGGCGCCTTGAAGTGCATTCTTGAGTTTCGAGATCACGTTGGTGGGTTCCGCTTGGGTGTTCGCGTCAGACAGGGAGCTTGATCAGTTCGTCGACGGCGCCCATCACTTTGTTACGTACCTGCATCAGCATCGAGAAGGACAGGCTGGCCTGCTGGCTGGCCAGCATGGCGCCCACCAGGTCGTCGCTCTTGCCGCTGTCGACGTCGGCCATCTTGACCGCCGCTGCCTGGTCCTCGGCGTCGACGCTGTGCAGGGCGTTCTTCATGGTGTCGCTGAAGGAGAACTCGGCATGTCCGCTTTGCGCGGTCGATTCGATCGACGGCGCGATCGATGGTGCATTGGCAATTCGCTGCGCTTCGTTTGTCAGTGCTGCAAGATCGGCCTTGATCTGGCCAGCCAATTCAATTCCCATTTGTTAAATCCTGTGGTTGCATTGTTGCGTGTGAGCGACTCAGCCAGTGGCATTTTTGAGACATTTGACGACTGGTGCGGCTGATTGAACGGGTCGAATGTTAAATGCCGGGCAGTGCAAGTCAGAGCAAAAGCACGACCGTAAAACCCCTCTTATTTCACCTTTCTCCTCGTACAGCGCTTGAGGGATACTATGGACTCGCTCGATTCAAGATACGATCTTACCGTACGGCAATGCTGATTTCAAAGAGGAATATCGAGTGATCCGAAACATCCAAGCAGGTATAATTGTTGCCCTAGGGAATGAAATAAAGACACTCCCCTCCAGATATAATCAATTCGCCATAAATGCCGATTAACAATTCAACACCTCAGCCGCGGCCGCACCAGGTGCTCGATCCGACCCTCCTGGGCCGGCCCGTGCATTTGCTGCCGGCCTTCGCGGCCACGTTCGCCGACGACCTGGTGGCGATGCTGGCCGCGCCAAGCTGGCGCCGTTACTGGGGCGGCTTCGTGCTCGACGGCGTCGAGTTCGCCCGTGCGCCGGAAAGCGCGTCGCTGCGCTGGCTCGGCATGGGCGGTCCGCAGGGAACGGCTGCCGTCGCTTTCGAGCGTTCGCTGCTGGTGGGACTGCTCGAAGCACGCTACGGCGGCAGGGGCCGACCGGGCCGCTGCGCGACCCCGCGGCTGAACCCGTAACCGCCACCGAGGCACGCCTGGCGCAGACCCCTGACGCAGCAGCTTGCCGAAGTACTGGCGATGCGCGTGCGGGTGGCGGCGGAAGCGGCAGGCGTGGCAGTGGAGCGCCGTGCGGCGCCCGCTGGCAGCGCGGCCCAGATCGTGCCCGTGACGCCTGCCAGGAATGCCCGGGCGATGGCCATCACGCTGCGCGAGCCGCAGAGCGGCAGCACGGCGCGCTGTTTCGTGGCGCCGGACGCCCGCATGATGGGCCTGATCCTGCAGGCGCTGCAGCCGGAACGTCCGCAGCGCACGACGCGCACGGCCGAGCCGCTTGCCGCCGGCCTGAAGGTCAAGCTCGACGGCCGCCTGGTGAGCCACCAGATCACGCTCGAGGCGCTGTTCGGGCTGAAGGTGGGCGACGTGATTCCGGTGACTGTCGGCCGCGCCGACGTCCTGCTCGACGAAGCCTGCCTGTTCACGGCAGCCGTTGCCGAGCACAAGGGAAAACTGTGTTTAACCTCTTTTGAAGACGCTGAATAAATGGACATGAATCTGAACGAGCAACTGGCTGCCGACGTCCTCCTCGATGACAACGTCGAAGCTGCCGCGCCTGTACGCAACCCGCGCCTGCCGCAAATGATGCGCCGCATCCCCGTGACGCTGACGCTGGAAGTGGGCTCGGCCCGCATCTCGCTGCAGGACCTGATGGACCTGGGCCCGGCCAGCGTGCTGCCGCTCGACTCGGTCGCTGGCGAGCCGCTGGTCCTGAAAGTGAACGGCGCCGCCATCGGCCGCGCCGAAGTGGTGGTGGCGGGCGAGCAGTACGGCCTGAAAGTGATCGACCTCGACGGCCTGAACCTGGACCTGATCGCCCCATGACCCTGAGCCGTCGCATGACCGCAGCGGCCGGCGTCGCGGCTGCACTCCTTCTGATCTCCGTTCCCGCCAGCGCCGCCGACGTACTGGCCGGCGTCATTCCGGGCGCGAAGTCCGGTCTCTCCGTCAAATCGCAGATCCTGGTCCTCATGACCCTGCTCGGGCTCCTGCCCGTGCTCGTCATGATGATGACCAGTTTTACGCGCTTCGTGATCGTGCTGTCCCTGCTGCGCCAGGCCCTCGGCCTGCAACAGGGCCTGCCCAGCCGCGTCATTACCGGCATCGCCCTGATCCTCACCCTGCTGGTGATGCGTCCGATCGGCGTGCAGGTGTGGAACGAAGCCTTCGTGCCCTACGACCGCGACCAGATCGGCCTCGAGCAGGCCCTGGCAACGGCCGAGAAGCCGCTGTCGCGCTTCATGCTGGCCCAGACCAGCAAGAGCGCGCTGGCACAGGTGGCGCACCTGGCCGGCGAAGCCCCGTCGATGAAGCCGGAAGACCGCTCCTTTGTCGTCAAGCTGGCCGCCTTCGTGCTGTCCGAACTGAAGACCGCGTTCCAGATCGGCGCGATGCTGTTCATCCCCTTCCTCATCATCGACCTGGTGGTCTCGTCGGTGCTGATGGCAATGGGCATGATGATGCTCTCGCCCCTGGTGATCTCGCTGCCGTTCAAGCTGCTGCTGTTCGTGCTCGTCGATGGCTGGACGCTGACCGTCAACACGCTCGTGGGCTCGATCCACGGTTACTAGATAAACCTCTTCATGAGTCCTGCTTAATGAGTCCCGATATCGCAGTCGACCTGGTCGCCGAAGCCTTGCGCGTGGTGATGCTGCTGGTGCTGGTGCTGGTGGTGCCGGGCCTGCTCGTCGGCCTGCTGGTCGCACTGGTGCAGGCCGCTACCCAGATCAACGAGCAAACCCTGAGCTTCCTTCCACGCCTGCTCGTGACGCTGGTCGCGCTGATCCTGGCCGGCCACTGGATGACCGGCTACCTGATGGACTACTGCGTGTCGGTGTTCCAGCGCGCCGCCACCATCGCAAGCTAAAGCGTGGAATTAGTCAACTACCTGCTGCCCCTGATCGGCGCGCTGTGGTGGCCGTTCTGCCGCATCATGGCGCTGCTGTCCTCGGCCCCTGCCATCGGTGAGGGCGCGGTACCGATTCCCGTGCGCGCGCTGCTGTCGATGGTGCTGGCCTTCCTGATGCTGCCCCTCACCAAAGGCATGCCGATGCCCGACCCGTTCTCGCTGCACGGCGTGGTCGCCATGTTCGAACAGGCGGTCATCGGCGGCGTGCTGGGCTTCGCCCTGCAGTTCGCCACTTCCGCCGTATCGATGCTGGGCTTCCTGGCCTCGAGCCAGATCGGCTTTTCGATGGCGCAGATGAACGACCCCGTCAACGGCCAGCAGTCCGACGTGATCTCCAGCGTGCTGTCGCTGGTGGCCATCTTTGTCTTCTTCGCCATCGACGGCCACCTGGTGCTGGCCAGCGTGCTGGGGCAGAGCTTCAAGGCCTGGCCGGTGGGGCAGGGCCTGGGGCCGCTGGTGCTGCAGACGGTGGCGCTGAACCTCGGCTGGGTGTTCGCCGCGGCGATGCTCCTCGCCTTGCCGATCGTGTTCTCGACGATGGTCGTGCAGATCGGCATGGGCTTTCTCAACCGCGTGGCACCCTCGCTGAATCTGTTCTCGCTGGGCTTTTCGCTGGTGACCGTATTCGGCCTGATGATGCTGGTGCAGCTGGTGCGCTTCATCCCCGAACACTACATCCAGCTGACCAACGCCGTACTCGAGATGCTGCAACAACAGATGAAGGCACCCCATGGCTGAAGGCGCGGGTGGCGACAAGACAGAAAAAGCCTCGGCCCAGAAGCTCCGGAAGGCACGCGAGGAAGGCCAGGTCGTCCGTTCGAAAGACCTGTCCACCGCGATCGGGGTCCTGGTCAGTCTGAAGCTGTTCGTGCTGATGGTGCCGACCTACCTGGAATCGTTCAGAGCCCTGTTTCGCCTTGTGTTCGTCCCTTTGGGCGAGACCGGCGCGATGGAAAATGCGATGTCGGTGGTCTTCATGGCCGCGACGCTGCTGCTGGTGAAGATGGTGCTGCCGCTGGCGGCGGTCCCGGTGGCGATCGTGATCGGCGGCCTGGTGCCGGGCGGTTGGGTCATGAGCGGCAAGAACCTGATGCCGAAAATGTCGCGCCTGAACCCGATGACGAACCTGGGCAACCTGGTCTCGCAAAAGCATGCGATCGGCTTGGCGACCTCGATCGCGAAAGCCGTGGTGCTCGGCATCGTGCTGGTGCACGTGATGCGGTCAAGCGTGTCGGGCTATGTCGAGCTGCAGCGCCTGCCCCTGGGCGACGCCATCCTGCGCGGCAGTTCCATGATGTTCGATGCGCTCATGGCGCTCGTTGCCGTGTTCGTGATCTTCGCCGTGCTCGACGTGCCGATCCAGGCCTTCCAGTTCGCGAAAAACCAGCGCATGAGCAAGCAGGAACAGAAGGAAGAACACAAGACCAGCGAAGGCCGCCCGGAAGTGAAGCAGCGCATCCGCCAGCTGCAGCACCAGCTGGCGCGGCGCAGCGTGAACAAGACGGTGCCGACGGCCGACGTCGTGATCGTCAACCCGGAACACTATGCGGTGGCGCTGAAGTACGACACCGACCGCGCCGAAGCCCCTTATGTCGTGGCCAAGGGCGTCGACGAGATGGCGCTGTACATCAAGCGCGTCGCGGCCCAGCACAAGGTCGAGACATTGACGCTGCCGCCGCTGGCGCGCGCGATCTATAACACCAGCCAGGTGCAGCAGCAGATTCCCGCCCAGTTGTACCAGGCGGTGTCGCAGGTGCTGAACTATGTGCTGCAATTGAATGCTTTCCGTGATGGCCGGCGCCAGGCGCCCCCGCGGATCCCGACCGATGTGGCCGTGCCACACCATTTGAGCGAGGTAACACCTTCATGAATTCGATGAACGCTTTCATCGCCGAGCTGCGCCGCCAGAAATACGCGGCGCCCGTCTTCATCCTGCTGCTGCTCGGGATGATCATGCTGCCGCTGCCGCCGGTGCTGCTCGACGTCCTGTTCACCTTCAACATCGTGCTCGCGCTGATCGTGATCACCGTCGCCGTGTCGGCCAAGCGGCCGCTCGACTTCTCGGTGTTCCCGACCGTGATCCTCGGTACCACGCTGATGCGCCTGGCGCTGAACGTGGCGTCCACGCGCGTCGTGCTGCTGCACGGGCACGAAGGCACGCACGCTGCCGGTAACGTCATCGAGTCCTTCGGTAACGTCGTCATTGGCGGTAACTTCGTCGTCGGCCTGGTGGTGTTCGTCATCCTGATGATCATCAACTTCGTCGTCGTGACCAAGGGTTCGGAACGTATCTCGGAAGTGTCGGCGCGCTTTACGCTCGACGCGCTGCCGGGCAAGCAGATGGCGATCGACGCCGACCTGAACGCGGGCCTGATCAACCAGGAAAAAGCCACCCAGCGCAGGAAGGACGTCGCTGCAGAAGCAGACTTCTACGGCGCCATGGACGGTGCCTCGAAGTTCGTGCGCGGCGACGCCATCGCTTCGATCCTCATCCTCATCATCAACCTGATCGGCGGTATTGCCATCGGCGCGCTGATGTACGACCTGCCGCTCGGCGATGCCTTCCGCGTCTATGCGCTGCTGACCATCGGCGACGGCCTGGTCGCCCAGATCCCTGCGCTGCTGCTGTCGGCCGCGGCCGCGATTCTCGTCACCCGCATCGGCGAGGCCGGTGACCTCGACAAGCAGGTTGGTAGCCAGCTGCTGGCGCAGCCTGCGGTGCTGTTCTCGGCTGCCGGCGTGATGGTCATCCTGGCCCTGGTGCCAGGCATGCCGAAGCTGGTCTTTTTTGTCTTCGCCGCAGCCCTTGGCTATGCCGGCTGGCGCCTCTCGCAGCGCGTGGCCCCGTCCGACAATGCCGGCGTGGCCGCCATCGAAGCGGCCCTGCGCGACGAGCGCGCGCCCGACCTCGACTGGCAGCAGCTGCCGGTGGTGCAGCCGATCTCGGTGGCCGTCGGCTACAAGCTGGTCGGCATGGTCGACAAGGCGCAGGGCGAGCAGCTCACCAAGCGCATCAAGGGCATCCGCCAGAGCCTGTCCGAATCGATGGGCGTGCTGTTACCAGGCATCGGCGTGCGCGACGACCTGGCCCTGCGACCGGCGCAGTATTCGGTCAGCCTGTCCGGCGTGGTCGTGGCCGAAGGGGAGGTGCATCCCGAGCACCTGATGGCGATTCCGTCGCCGAACGTCTACGGCGAGATCGACGGCATTCCGGGCCTGGAACCTGCCTACGGCATGGCCGTGACCTGGATCGAACCGCAGCAGAAGGGCGAGGCGCTCGGCCTGGGCTACCAGGTGGTGGAAGTGCCGAGCGTGATCGCGACCCACTGCTCGAAAGTGATCCGCGACCACCTGCACGAACTGTTCCGCCACGAAGACGTGCCGGCGCTGATGGAGCGCCTGACCGCCCTGTCGCCGAAGCTGGCCGGTTCGCTGGAAAAGGCATTGAACCATACGCAGCTGCTGCGCGTGTTCCGCGTGCTGCTGGCCGAAGGCGTGTCGCTGAAGGACATCGTCGTCATCGGCACCACGCTGCTCGACGCGTCGGAGACGACCAAGGATCCGATCCTGCTGGCGGCCGAAGTGCGCTGCGCGCTGCGGCGCCAGATCGTCTCGAACATGTTCGGCAAGAAGAAGGACATGCCGGCCTTTAACCTGTCGGCCGAACTCGAGAACATGCTGCTAGGGTCGCTCAACCAGGCACGCCAGAGCGGCGGCGGCAAGGTGGCGCTCGATAACTACCCGATCGACCCGCAGCTGCTGTCGCAACTGCAGATCAACATGCCGGTCGCGCGCGAGCAGATGAAGCAGCAGCATACGCCGCCGCTCCTGCTGGTGCTGCCGCAGGTGCGCCCGCTGCTGGCGCGCTACGCCAAGCTGTTCGCGCCGGGCCTGTCGGTGCTGTCGTATAACGAGATTCCCGAGAACCGGGAAGTGTCGATCGTGGGGACGGTGGGCTAACAGCACCGCGTGGGCACAGGCGCCCACCCTGCGAAGCCGGTCACAAGCAGGGTGGGGGCCCCGAGCCCACGCCGTCACGCAACCCGCGCTACCCCTGCGCCGGCAACACCAGCGCCATCTCCGCCACCGCCCTGAACACGGGCAGCGTCAGCACATCCGCCGCCGCATCGGCTGCCACCACGGCATGCGCCGACCCCGGCGGCAATACGGCGTCGACGAAACTCCAGCGCACCACCACCAGCCCGGCACGCTCGACGGCCGCCTCGAGCGCCGGCTGGATCGCGCGCAGCCGTGCCGGGCGACCGCGCCCGGCGCCGCCATCTCGATCGCCACGCCGCCAGGCACCGGCTCGACCTGCAGCGCCACCTGCGTGCCATCGGCCAGTTCCAGCTCCAGGCGCAATGCCGCGCGCGGACGCTTCCTGCGGCCGGACGAGCCGTCAGCCGGCTGGCGCAGCACCTGCAAATGCTGGTCGCGCGCGCTGCCAGCGTGCACCGTGAAGCGCCACGGATCGGCAGGCAATACATGGCCCTCCAGCGCACGGCCCGGTACGCGTCCGTCCTGTGCCAGCACCAGTGCGGCCGGCGGCAGCGCCGCGCGTGCGCGCAGTTCGCGGTCGACCAAACTGGCGCCGTAGTTGCCGACCATCGAACGCCAGGCCCCGGCCAGCGTACGCCCGTCCTGCGTAAAAACTCAGCTGGCGCGACATGAAAACCTGGTCGGGACGCATTGCCGCGCCATCCGCCTGGAGCGGCACCCCGGCGGCGGGGGGACGGGCACCGACTGCGGCAAGGGCAGCTCGGCCTCGGCAGTCGCGGCGAAGACGGCGGAGCCGACCGGCGACAACGCCGGCACCGCGCCCACCTGCAGCGATGGGGAAGACGGCGGAAGCAGCGGGACAATCGAGGGAATACTGTTCATGAGCGATCCCAAAATGAAAAAGGCCAGCCGAACAAGCGGCTGGCCCTCGAGATTCCCAACTAGAGGCTAGTTGAGGGAAGCCGTGATTACTGCAGGAGCGACATGACCATCGACGACATCTGGTTGGTCTGCTTCAGCATCGCGGTACCGGCTTGCATCAGCATCTGGTTCGAGGTCATCTTCGCGCTTTCCGTTGCGAAGTCGACGTCCATGATACGGCCAGCGGCGTTCTGCGTGTTGGTGCTGATGTTCGACAGGTTGTTGTAGACGTGGTCCAGACGGTTCGAGACAGCACCGATCTTCGAGCGCAGGGCGCTGACGGAGTCGATCGAGTCCGACAGATCCTGGATCGTCAGGTTGGCGGCGGTGGCGCCGGCAGCTGCGTCGGTGCCGCTGATTTCGGTGCCGGTAGCGGATGCGCCGGCGGCGGTGCCACCTGCGAAGCGGCTCGAACCCAGCAGCAGCTTGGCGTGCACGTCGGTCAGTTCGGTGGTGAAGTTACCGCTCATCGTCTCAGCCTTGTCGGCGCCGATCTGGAAGGTGACCGATGCTTTCAGCTTGCCGGTGTCCTTGTTCAGCAGGGTGGTGCCGCCGAACTTGGTGTTCTTCATGATGTTCGACAGTTCGTCAGCCAGCGAGTCGAATTCCGATTGCATGGCGGTCTGGTCGTCCTTCGACGACGAGCCGTCGGCTGCCTGGGTGGCCAGGTCTTTCATGCGCAGCAGGATGTTGCCGGTTTCGTCGAGCGCGCCTTCGGCGGTCTGCAGCATCGAGATCGAATTCTGGGTGTTACGCATTGCGACGGCCATGCCGCTGGTCTGCGACTTCAGGCGGGTGGCGATCTGCAGGCCGGCTGCGTCGTCCATTGCCGAGTTGATGCGGTAGCCGGTCGAGAGGCGGGTCATCGAGGTCGACAGCTTCGACTGGGTGGTCGACAGCGAGTTTTGTGCGGACAGCGAGGCGGCGTTGGTGTGAAGGCTCAGCATGTTGGGCTCCAGTGTTTGGTTGGTGTCAGAAGGAGCAGTTCATCTGCTCTCACAAGTACAAGACGACCGTGCTCAGCAATTCATTAAGTGCCGTACGGAAATTTCTTTAAATTTTTTTTTGTGAACAAAATGAGAAGAGCGCCGGGGATGACGGGATTGACGGGCTGTCAAGGATATCGCTACGGGGCAAGCAGGCGGCAATGCCGGCCATGGCGTTTGTGACATCAAATGCGCGACGAGTGTCGCGTCCCGCCCAAGAATTGTGTCTTCCGCTGCGCTATATATTGCCGCACGTAAATAGCGCCACCTATAATAAAGGGCGCGTAACGACAGCCCCGGTGCTTTCCGCCTCTTGTCCGCCTCCCGCGGTGCGGCGCGCGGCCCGCCCACCCATCTCCCTATAGACCATGTCCAGACACAGCAGAGGCGCAGCAGCGTTCGCGCAACCGAAGGCCGCCCAGTCCAGCGTCCACCAGCTCTTCGCCGAAGGCCTGGCATGCCACCAGCAGGGCAAGCTCGACCGCGCACTGGCCGCCTACGAACAGGTGCTGCGCATCGCTCCCAAGCATTTCGAGGCCCTGCACCACGTCGGCATCCTCTGCTTCCAGGGTGGCAAGCACAATATCGCCGCCAGCTTCATCCGCTCGGCCATCGCCATCAACCCCGGCGTGGCCTCGACCCACAGCAACCTCGGCAACGCGCTGAAGGAGCTGGGCCGCCATGACGAAGCGCTGGCCAGCTATGACCGCGCGCTGGCGCTCGCATCGAACGACGCCGACACCCTGTACAACCGCGGCACTGCGCTGCAGGCGCTCGGCCGCCATGCCGAGGCGCTGGCCAGCTTCGACGCGGCGCTCGCGCTCAATCCAACGGACGTCGACGCCCACAACAACCGCGCGCTGGTGCTGCGCGAACTGGGCCGCCTTGAAGCCGCCCTGGCCGGCTTCGACCGCGCGCTGGCATTGAAGAGCGCCATTCCGGCCGTACACAACAACCGCGGTAATGTATTGAAGGACATGCGCAACTTCGCCGAGGCCCTGCAAAGCTATGAAGCCGCGCTGGCGCTGGCCGGCAACTACGGCGACGCCTGGTACAACCGCGGCATCGCCCTGCATGCGCTGGAGCGCCCGCTCGAGGCGATCGAGAGCTACGACAACGCGCTGCAGCTGTTCGCGGATTCGGCCGACACGGCATAACCGCGCGCGCGCGCTGTTCCAGCTCAAGCGCTTCCCGGAAGCCCTGCGCGACTGCGAACGTGCGCTGGCGCTGCAGCCCGACCATGACGAGGCACTGCGCCAGCGCAGCCGCCTGCTGCTCCAGCTCGACCATTTCGAGGCCGCCCTGGTCAGCATCGACAAGCTGCTCGAAACGAACCCCGAAGACGCCAAGGCGCTGCAGCTGCGCGCGCTGTCGCTGCGCGAAAGCGGCCAGTTCGAAGCGTCCTTGACCACGATCGACCGCGCGCTGGCGCTGGCACCGGACACCTATGACTTCCTGCTGACCCGCGGCCTGCTGTTGAAAGCCATGCTGCGCCTGGACGAAGCGCTTGTCTGTTTCGACAGGACCGTGGAAAAGCGCCCGGAAGAACCGGCCGGCCACTCGAACCGCGGCATGGTGCTGGCCGACCTCGGCCAGTTCGAGGCCGCCCGCGCCGCCTACGACCAGGCATTGACCCTGGCGCCGGATTTTGTGCAGGCGCGCTGGAACCGCGCGTTGATGCATCTTCTGCTGGGGAACTTTACGCAAGGCTGGCAGGACTACGAGTCGCGCTGGGACTTCGAAGCCCTCAACACCTTCCGCGAGAAGCGCGATTTCGACGTCCCTCTGTGGCGAGGGTGCGAATCGCTGGAGGGCAAGACCATCCTGCTGCACGCGGAGCAGGGCCTGGGCGACACGCTGCAGTTTTGCCGCTACGCGCCGCTGGTGGCGGCGCGCGGCGCGCGTGTGATCCTCGAGGTACAGCCGGCGCTGGCCGCTCTGGTGGCCAGCCTCCCCGGCGTGGCGCAGGTCGTGGCCAAGGGCGATCCGCTGCCGCCATTCGACTTCCACTGTCCGTTGCTGAGCCTGCCGCTGGCCTGCGGCACCGATGAGGCCAGCATTCCCGCGCCCGGCGCCTATCTGCGGGCGGACGGCGCCAGGTGCGCCGAATGGGCGGTCCGCCTCGGCGAAAAGGGGCGCCCGCGCGTCGGCCTGGTCTGGAGCGGCAATCCCGGTCACCGCATGGACCGCTACCGCAGCATCGCCTGCAACATGCTCAAGCCGCTGCTGCTGGACGGCTTCGAGTTCGTCTCGCTGCAAAAGGAAGTGCGTCCGCTCGACAGGCTTGCGCTGCAAATGGACGGCGTGCGCCAGTTCGGCGAGTACCTGCGCGACTTCAGCGACACCGCCGCCCCGGTCGAGCAGATGGACGTGGTGGTGACGGTCGATACGAGCGTCGCCCACCTCGCCGGTGCGCTCGGCAAGCCGGTCTGGATCCTGCTGGCCGGCGGCACCCTGGTCGACTGGCGCTGGCAGATGGGGCGCGAGGACAGCCCCCGGTACCCGGGCGCGCGTTTGTACCGCCAGGAGGTACCGGGCGAGTGGGCGCCGGTGCTGGCCGGGTGGCGGCGGACCTCGCCGCACAGTTCGGGTAGGCGAGGAGAGCGCCCGGCGCCGCCTGGGCGTACAGCGATCGGGTAGAATCGGCGCCAATGACATGCCGTGGCGTTCCCGGCCTGTCCGCCCATCCTGAAAGCTGACGCATGACCCCTCTCCAGCCACGCCGCGCGCTTGTCACCGGCGCCAGCGGTTACCTCGGCGCGCACCGGCGCGGCGCCTGCTGGCCGAAGGCTGGAACGTGCACGTGCTGGTGCGGGCGGAATCGTGCCTGGATGCGCTGAAGGGGGCAAGCGATGCCGTCACCGTGCACCGGCACGACGGGTCGACGGCGCAGCTGGTCGACATCCTGGCCCAGGCACGACCCGACACGGTGTTCCACCTCGCCGCCGCTTTCGTGGCCGAGCACGTCCCCGGCGACATCGACCGCCTGGTGCACGCCAACCTGCTGTTCGCCACCCAGCTGCTCGAAGCGATGCGCGTCAATGGCGTGCGCCTGCTGGTCAACACCGGCACCGCCTGGCAACACTACGGCAACCGCGACTACGATCCGGTCAACCTGTACGCCGCCACCAAGCAGGCCTTCGAAGCCATCCTTGCCTACTACGTCAACGCCCACGGCTTCATCGCCGCGACGCTGGCGCTGTTCGATACCTACGGCCCCGGCGACGAGCGGCCCAAGCTGATGCGGGCCCTGTGGCGCGCCGCACGCGAGGGCAGGCCGCTGGCGATGTCGAGCGGCAGGCAGCTGCTCGACCTGGTGTACGTGGATGATGTCGTCGATGCCTACCTGGCGGCCGAATCCGCCTTGCGCGAGGGCGGGGCGGGGCACCGGCACTACGGCGTGTCGTCGGGTGCGCCGCTCCCCCTTGCGCGACGTCGTCGTCGCGGCCTTCGAACAAGCCGCCGGCGTGTCGCTCGACGCGCGCTGGGGCGCACGCGCCGACCGCGAGCGCGAGGTGCTGGTTCCGTGGACGGGATTCGAGGCGCCGCCGGGATGGCGCGCGCAAGTCGGATTAGTGGAGGGAATAAGGCGCAGTAGCCCAGGCGCCATCGGCCACGGCGCTTGAGCGCCGGAGCCGGGCATTCGGGTCATCGCTGGCCCGAGCGGGCCCGCGTCACCTGATCGATGTAGAAGTCGACGATATCCTTGGTCAATTCGACATCGCGCACCGCCGCCTGGTAGAACAGTTCCCTGGCATCGCCGTCCAGCTGGCGGAAGGCGGCCAGGCGGCCGAGCTGGAAGAGGATCGCAGGAATCGGGGTGGCGGCGGTTTTCTTCTCCAGTGCGCCGGTGAGCACCTGGAACGCCTCGTCGTACTCGCCTTTATCGATATGGCGCGTGCCCAGTTCCAGCGGGCTGGCGGCCGGGGCGGCGGCCGCATCCCCATGCGTCAGACCGCTCAGATGCCTGGGGTGTGCCGCTTCACGTTGCTCGGGCGATGCGCCCAGCCATTGTTCGCAAAAGACGCCCAGGTCACGCGCTTCGGACGGCGTCAGCGACTGCCCGGGGATGACGGCCAGCGAGGTCTTGTACATGCGGTCCCTGTCGTTGTTCAGGGTGAGTCCGGCATAGGCGGGACGCAAACCCGCGTTGCTGAGCAGTGCGATCAGTTCAGCGAGATTCCATTCGCGGATATGGGTGGGATTGGCGGGCGGGCCCATGTCCTGGTAGCCCCGTTCCAGGTCGCGTTCCGGTGTCGAGATCAAGGCCACCTTCGCATGGACGAGGTAAGAGCTGATCAGTTGCATCAGCCCGGTCGGATTGACCAGGTGTTCGATGACGTCGGAATTGATGACCACCGCCTGGCGCAGGATTTCGGGCGGAATATCCACGCCCCCGCCATTTTCCAGGTCGACCTCGAACCAATGCCCGAACGGATAGTGATCGCGGCAATATTCAAAATTGCTGCCGAAATCCAGTCCGACGATCTCGAATTCGGGATGGAGCGCGACCAGCTTGCGTCCCCGGCCGCAACCGATATCGATGATGTAGCGGCACTCGTACTGGTAAGCCAGGACGGCTGCCAGCGGATAGACGTCCGGTTGCCAGATGGTGCCGTCGTCATGGATATCCGCGTAGTAGGCAGGCTCGGTACGGGCCTGGTAGCCGGGTTTGACGAAGAAATTCGCTGCAGTCATGATAATTCCTAACGAAATACTTGAAACGACAAGGGATTCAGGCCCTGGTACCTTGCACTACGCGATCCGATATTGCCGGGACACGCTTGCCGGCCGCTTGCACGCTTCCCGGCCTGGACAGGGGAAGAGGCCGCCGCGCGGGTGATTCAATACCCCAGCTTACGGATCTCGTCACGCGTGGCCACTTCCTGGATAATGCTGTCGAAACCGCTGCGCCAGTCTTTCGCCAGCATCCTGAGAAGCAGGCTTTTTCCTGCCCGGGTCAGGCTGGTGCGTATCGAACGATTTGTCAGGACGATCCGGATATTCTCGGCGAGCATATCCACATTGCCCACTGGATGTGTCAGCGCATTGACGCCATGTTTCAGGCCGATACTGCGATACGTGTCCAGGTCGGAAATACAGACCGGAATCTCCAGTTCGAACGACTCCCAGATCGTCAACGGCTGCGATTCGCTCGAACTCGGCAAGACGAAACAGTCGGCCGAAGCGAGGTAGCTCAAGGTGGCTTCGTTGGGTTGCTCGCCCAGGAAGCGGTAACGCTCGGGGTTGGCATTGACGATCTGCGCTTCCCGGTCGGCCAGCTGGAGATATTTACCGATGAAGACGAATTCGACATCGCGCTTCAAATCGTCGCCCAGCAGTTCGATGGCATTGATCGTGTCCTGCACGCGCTTGCGCGGTTCGATGGTACCGATCGAGACGATGCGCAGCTTTTCCTTGGATGCCGGTTCGATGTCTTGCGAATAGACCCCATTGTTCCAGAAAGGCAGGACATGGAACTGGGCAGGTGAATCGGATGTAAAACTGGTGTACACCGTCTTCTGGTAATTCGTCTGGAATACCACCGCGGCAGCGTGCCGGAAACCTTCCGCCAGTTGCGGCATCCTCAGGATCAGGCGGGGGCCAATGTCGGACTCGTGCATCCACCAGATGCAGGGGCAGCTTGCGCCGAATTTCGCGATGAAATCGCCGCCCATGATGGTGTTGGCGATGATGAGGTCGACGCCAGCCACGGTGGAGACGATCGGGATATCGAGCGCCTGGAGCTTGGTCTTGATATCGCCTTCGCCGTTAACACGCGGCATCACAACGACTTCATGTTCTTGACGGAGATGTTCGGCCAGACGCAATAGCGCAATGCTGGCACCGGTGGTGTAGAACTCGTCGTTAAATAAAAGTATTTTCATTAATCAAAGGTGTGATGGTGTTCGGCGTTGGCACAGCACAGGTGTCGACCGTCGACACCTGTGCTGCATTCTCATACTGCTATCCGGTACGGCTTCAGGTGCCGCCGAAACGATGCCGGTGGTCCAGGCTCAGGCCAAACTCGCTGTCCGATTGCAGCTCTACCAGCGGTATGTCTTCGAGCGCCATCAGGTCGCCGACGAATTTGTCCTCATAATATTCGCCTTCCAGCAGCCCGGGGAAGCGCATGGTGGCCAGGACGAACTTTTCCAATGGACCGCTGCCCAGGTAGTAGGCGCCGCCACGCGCCCATGGACGGTAGAAAGGCTTGCCGTAGGCGCGCCGGTTCAGCGCCGGGTCTTCACACTTGTTCCAGTGCCAGCAGCGGTCATGCGTCAAGCTGGTAATGGGGATCCCGGCATAGGCGTCGCGCTCCTTGAGCAGGAAGGTCGACGCCTTGAGCTGCTGCGGATCGACCAGGCTCTGGTCGTCGTCCACCTTCAGGATGCCGACCTGGGAACCGACGTTTTCATATACCCAGTGCAAAGCGGCCGTTACCTTGCGCGGCAAGCCTTCGTAATTGTCGGGGGCATTTACCTGGACTGCGCGCGGATGATCGATCGGAGACGTATCCGCGCCGGTCACGATCAGGTAAGGGAATTGGGCGTCTTCGAATTGTTCGGCCAGGCGCAGCGCCGTTTCCTGGTAGCGGCTGCAACTGATGATCAGCGCAAGCGAGGCTTTCGCCGGGGTTTTCACAATGGCTTCCCGGTAAACCCGCAGCAGGTCGTCCCGGTAGGGAGCAAGTGCGATCGCCGCCTTCAGGTAGACGAGTGCCGCGGCATCCTCACCCCGTATTCGCTCGATCTGGAAACGCTTGAAGTCCAGTATCCATTTGAAATCGGAGGGGATGTACGGATTTTCCTGTTCGATGCGCGCACAGATGTCCATCATGGCGGTCGCATTGTCAGGGGTGACCGCAATCTCGTGCAGCTCCACGATTTGATTGCTAAAGTTCATATGGATGTCGATGAGGTGAGAAAGATGGGGACCGCTGGCAGCGGGGCTGCCTGGCGCTTTTCGCCGCTGGAAAGCGGCTTGGCGAGCGCGGCCGGGAAGCCTGCGTATTTGTGCCAGACAATATCACGAACGCGCAAATGCAAACAAGCTGCCGCAATCGTGTCGGCAGGGGCATCCCGGCGGCCGTCAGGGCAGGATTCGGATTGCACAATCGAGCGCGTGCTTTGCAAGCACCGACCTGGTCCCGGCGGCTTTGCGCTAGAATCGACCCTTTGCCCGCATAGATCTACGTATGGAAGTCCCAAACAAGCTACCCGCTCGCCGCCTTTCGGTCGCCCCGATGATGGACTGGACCGACCGCCATTGCCGCGTCTTCCACCGCCAGATCACCCGCCATACCTGGCTCTACACCGAGATGGTGACGACCGGCGCCCTGGTCTACGGCGACGTCGCGCGCCACCTGCGCTATGACGACATCGAGCACCCGATCGCCCTGCAGCTGGGCGGCAGCGAGCCGGCGGACCTGGCGAAGAGCGCGAAGCTGGGGCAGGAGTGGGGCTATGACGAGATCAACCTGAACTGCGGCTGCCCGTCCGAGCGCGTGCAGCGCGGGGCTTTTGGCGCCTGCCTGATGAACGAGCCGCAACTGGTGGCCGACTGCGTCAAGGCCATGCGCGACGCGGTGACGATCGACGTCACCGTCAAGCACCGCATCGGCATCGATCACAACGAGAGCTACGATTTCGTGCGCGATTTCGTCGGCACCGTGCGCGATGCCGGCTGCAATACCTTCATCGTCCACGCCCGCAACGCCGTCCTGAAAGGACTGTCGCCAAAGGAGAACCGCGAGATCCCGCCGCTGCGCTACGAAGTGGCCTACCAGCTCAAGCGCGACTTCCCGGAGCTGGAAATCATCATCAACGGCGGCGTCAGGAACGACGACGAGATCGCGCAGCACCTGCAGCATCTCGACGGCGTCATGCTCGGGCGCGAGGCCTACCATAACCCCTGGGTAATGGCAGGCTGGGACGCGCGTTTCTATGGCGACGATGCGCCGCACAAGACCCGCGCCGAGGTGCTGGCGGCAATGGTGCCCTACATCGCGGCCCAGTTGCAGGAATACGGTGGGCATGGCTTGAAGCTCAACAGCATCACGCGCCACATGCTCGGGCTTACCGCCGGCCTGGCCGGCGCGCGCGCCTTCCGCCAAATGCTCTCCGATCCGAAAAAACTGGCGAGCGGCGACCCGCGTCTGCTGCTCGAAGCGGCAGCCCACATCCGCGACCTGTAGTGGCGCATGGCGGCGCCGGCCTCTCCGCCGGTGCATCGCTTCACGCCCGCACAGGCAGGCCGTGCCAGTCAGGTACCGGAAGCCATTCCGCGGCGGCCGGCGCTACGCGCATTTTACAAATTCACAACCCGTAATTACAGGCATCGGAACGCCGGCGCACCCGGCGTTTGGATGGCGCCTGCCTGCGCACCATATCGGTGCAACTTGTAGTCACACCGGTATGTTGTCAGGGGAAAGCTTCGTTTCATGTAGGAAATTTACTACACGAGCTCGCCTATTTGTCCAGACAACTCACGACTGAGCTTGCCCTGAGGCAAGTCCCCCTCCATAATTTCGCTCACAGTATTGAGATTTGCCAACCAAGCGTGCTCCCGCACGCGGCATTTCTTGCGGATGCACAATTTTCTGCTTTCGCAGTGGCGTTTTGATTTATCCTAACTAAAATTTCCCAACGGGAAGTTCTGCTGCTGTGGTGCAGGCTGTATGCACCAGTAACACCCGGGCAAATCTGATCAACGGACAGGAAGGCGAAATGAATTTATCGAAGATGAAAGTCGGCATGCGCTTGGGTCTGGGCTTTGCCCTGGTCCTCGTGTTGCTCGTGGTGGTGACGGTGGTCGGCATCGTGCGCATGGCGCAAATCCAGGACCGTCTCGACCACGTCGTGAGCGTGAACAATGTCTCGAGCCGCATGGTCATCGAGATGCGCAACAACGTGCAGGATCGCCTGGCTGCGCTGCGCGTGCTGACTTTGATGTCCGATGCCGGCGACATGGAGCCTGAGCTCAAGCGCTTCAAGGACCTGACCGCCAAGTACGACGAAGCCCAGCGCAAGGTCAGCCAGATCTTCTCTGCCGACGGTTCCGAGGCCGAAAAGGCGCTGCTGAACGACGTCAAGGGCTTCGAAGCCGCCGCGATGCCGGCCATTGCCAAGGCATCCGATCTCTACCTGGCCAACAACGCCATGGACGCCACCCGCGTCATGGTCAAGGAAGTGCGCCCGGTGCAGAAGAAGTGGACCGAAGCGCTGGACAAGCTGGTCGCGCTGGAAGACAAACAGAGCGCCGAGAGCCAGGCCGACGCCCAGAGCGCTTTCGTGAGCGCCCGTAACTTCATGCTGGTGATGCTGGTCATCGCCGTCGGCATGGGTATCGCCGCCGCCTGGATCATCACGCGCGGCCTGATCAAGCAGCTCGGCGGCGAGCCGGACTACACCACGAAGATCGCCGGCAGCATCGCCCACGGCGACCTGGCCATCGCGATCGACACCAGCACCGCCGACAAGGGCAGCCTGCTGGCCGAGATGAACGAAATGCGCAATAGCCTGGTCGGCATCGTCGGCCAGGTGCGCCGCGGCACCGAAACCATCGGCACCGCCTCGCGTGAAATCGCCGCCGGCAACATCGACCTGTCCTCGCGTACCGAACTGCAGGCCAGCTCGCTGGAAAAGACGGCCTCGGCCATGGAAACCCTGACCACCACCGTCAAGCAGAACGCGGAACATGCCCGTGAAGCGAACCACCTCGCGGCCAGCGCTTCGGATGTGGCCCGCAAGGGCGGCGACGTGGTGTCGCAAGTGGTCGGCACGATGGGCGAGATCAACAGCTCGGCCAGCAAGATCGCCGACATCATCGGCGTCATCGACGGCATCGCCTTCCAGACCAATATCCTGGCACTGAACGCGGCGGTCGAGGCAGCCCGTGCCGGCGAGCAGGGCCGCGGTTTCGCGGTCGTCGCTTCCGAAGTGCGCAACCTGGCCCAGCGTTCGGCAGCGGCCGCCAAGGAAATCAAGACCCTGATCGGCGATTCCGTCGAGAAGGTCGAGCGCGGCAGCAAGCTGGTCGGCCAGGCCGGCGTGACGATGGACGAAGTGGTGGCGAGCGTCAAGCGCGTGACCGACATCATGGGCGAGATCGCCAACGCCAGCGCCGAGCAGAGCGCCGGCATCGAGCAGGTCAACATGTCGATCATCGAGATGGACAGCATGACCCAGCAGAATGCCGCACTGGTCGAAGAAGCCGCCGCCGCCGCCCAGAGCCTGCAGGACCAGGCCGGCGAACTGGCGCGCGTCGTCAGCATCTTCAAGCTGGTCGAAGGCGAGCAGCAGCAGGCCGCCGTCGAGCCGGTCCTGGCCGCGCCAGCTGCCACCGTACCCGCTGTGCGCGCACCGCAGCCACGTGCCCAGGCTGCCCGCCCGGCGCTGAAGAAGCCGGCCGCGCAGGCGGCCAAGGCGGCGCCGCGTCCCGGCAAGCCGAAGAAGCCGACCGTTGCCGCCGGCAACGACGAATGGGAAGAATTTTAATTACGGCATTGCCGGACTCACTGAAAGCCCGCAAGCAGTCAGCGGCAGATTGAATCACCTTTTTGGGGAATAACATCATGAAAAAGCCTTACCTGAGCGCCATCGCTACCCTCGCTTTCACCGCCATCGCCGGTTCCGCATTCGCCGGCGAAGTGCCTGCCTCCTTCGACCCGGCCAAGTGCAAGGTCGAGTACCCGAAAGCCTCGCTGATGAACGAAGAGCAGGGCACGACCTCGATGTCTTTCCTGGTCAATCCGGACGGCAGCGTTGCCGATTCGAAGCTGGAAAAATCGAGCGGTTTCAAAGGCCTCGACAAGGCAGCCCAGAAAGGCCTGACCGCATGCAAGTTCAAGCCGGGCACGAAAGACGGTTCGCCAGCCCAGACCTGGGCCAAGGTCGACTACGCCTGGAAGCTCGACTGATCTTCCTGCCGCGTTCGTTGTTCTGAACGTGAAACAGCACAGCCGGCCTCGCGCCGGCTGTGCTGTTTTCGGCGCCGGCCTTCGCACGTGGCTGGCGATCTTGTAGGACAATTCATGTTTTACAAGAAAACATTTGCATGAGCGCCCCCGGAAACACACGCTCCCGTCGCATCGTCGGCATCCTGGCCGTGACCCAGATCCTCGCCTGGGGCAGCCTGTACTACGCTTTCTCGGTGCTCTCGCCCCACATGGGACGCGCGCTCGGCATCGATGCCCAGGGCGCCATGGCCCCGTTCTCGTGGGCCTTGCTGCTCGGTGGCCTGGTGGCGGCCCCGGCCGGGCGCCTGTTCGACCGTATCGGCGGGCGGCGCCTGATGGCCTGCGGCTCGCTGCTGGCTGCCTGCGGGCTGCTGATGCTGGCACGGGTCGACTCGATCGGAATGTACTGGCTGGCCTGGAGCGTGCTCGGCATTGCCATGGCGCTGACGATGTACGAAGCCGCCTTTGCCACCATCAACCGCGCACTGGCCGAGTCCCCGCGCCGCGCGATCACGACGCTGACCCTGTTCGGCGGCTTCGCCAGTACCATCTTCTGGCCGCTCACTTTGGCGCTCGATGCCCGTCTCGGCTGGCGTAGCACCTGGCTGGTGTATGCGGCCCTGCAATTATTCGTGTGCGCACCCCTGCATGCGCTGCTACCCTCGCACACGGCGGCATCCGCGGGACCCGTGGCCGCGTCCACGGGCATGGCGCTGTCCGAAGTGCTGCGCGGGAGCGTGTTCTGGAAGCTGGCCGCAGCCTTCGCCGCGCAAAGCCTGGTGTCCTCGGCCCTGACCGTCGGGCTGATCCGCCTGATGCACGATGCCGGCCACCCCTTGTCGACGGTCGTGATGCTGGCCGCGCTGTTCGGGCCGATGCAGGTTGCAGGGCGCATCGCCGAGATGGCGATCGGGCGCCGGGTGCGTTCGCAGACGATCGGCAGCGTCACTTTCGCCGCACTGCCGCTGGCGCTCGGCCTGCTGTTCGTCTTCATCGACCAGTTGGCGGCCGTCGCCGCCTTCTGCATCGTGTTTGGCCTGAGCAATGGCGTGCTGACCATCCTGCGTGGCACGCTGCCCCAAGAATTGTTCGGCCGTGCGCACTACGGCGCCATCGCCGGCGCCCGGTCTCGCCCGCGCTGGTCGCGCGCGCCGCCGGGCCGCTGGCGGTGGCGGCATTGATGGCCGAGACCGGTTCGCCACGGGCCGTGCTGGCGCTGCTGGCGGCAGTCGCCGCGCTCTCCTTCGCCTGTTACCTGATGGCGATCTGGCGTGCCCGCGCGGGCGCGCCGGCCGCTGAAGGTACGGCCGATGTGTTACGGAAATCTTAACCCGCCATCGCAAAATGTATCGAATGTAAGAACTTGCATCAGTTCTACTGCACGTAGGAAGCGTTGGCTATAGTGATCTCACACCGAACCACAAGGAGCACTACCATGAAACGAATCCTACTCACTGTCGCCGCTGCCCTGATCAGCACCGCCGCCTTCACGCCGGCACAAGCGCAAACCAGGACGGAAGTCATTGTCGTGCACAAGGCGCCACCGGCGCTGCGCCACGAAGCGACCCCGGCAGCACGGCGCGGCTTCGAATGGGTGCCGGGTTACTGGGACTGGAACGGCCGCCGTTACACCTGGGTTGCCGGCCACTACGAAAAAGTCCGTCCAGGCTATGTGTACACCCGCCCGGAATGGCGCCGTGACCGCAACGGCTGGGTCCTGGCACGCGGCGGCTGGCAGCATGGCGACCGCACCGACCGCATGGCGCACGGCGGCGACCGTGACCGCGACGGCGTCCCGAACCGCTTCGACCGCGACCGCGACAACGACGGCGTGCCGAACCGGGCGGATAACCGTCCGAACAACCCGAATCGTTACTGATCGGGCGGGGCCGGTCTTGACCGGCGCATGAAAAAAAGGGCCACCTGCGGGGTGGCCCTTGTTTTGGGCGCTGCGTTCGCGCGCGGGGTTTCAGAGCCGTGCCAGCACCCCGGCCACGATGCGGTCACAGCGCGCGCCGTCGAAGGAGAAGGCCGAGATGGTCGCCGTGTCGAGGTCGCGTGCCAGCGCTTCGCGCAGCAGGCCGCGGGCGCGGAAGAACTGGCTGCGCACCGTGGCTTCCGGAATGCCCGGGGCGTCCGCCGTTTCTGGACCGACAGGTCCTCCACGGCGCGCAGCATGAACACGGTACGCAGCTTGTCGGGCAGGGCGTCGATGCGTGCCTCGATCAGCCTGCGCGCCTGCCCACGTAGCGCGGCTTCGTCGGGACCCTCGGATGGGGCGGGCAGGGCGTCGGCCGCAGCGTCATCGCCGACCACGTCGCTGTCCCCGTTCTGGACGAGTTCGACGATGCCGGCCCGGCGCCGCCCCTTGCGCAGCCTGGCACTCGCTTCATTGACGACGATGCGCGTCAGCCAGGTCGACAGGCTGGCCTCGCCGCGGAAACTGGCCGCCTTGCGATAGGCGAGCAGGTAGGCTTCCTGCACGATATCCTCGGCTTCCGCGTCATCCCTGACGATGCTGCGCGCGGTCCGGTACAGGGCCTGGTTGTGCTTGCGCATGATCACTTCGAATGCCGCCTGGTCGCCGTTCGCCACCAGGGCCATGAGCTCGGTGCCGCTCGCATCCGTCAGCGCGATCTTGCTGCGCAATCCCATCGCTTCCTCCTCATTTGACCACCAGCGTGCCCGTCATCGTACGATGCAGCGTGCACAGGTAAGGATAACGCCCCCGGGCCCTTGCCACGAACTTCCAGCTCGCGCCCGCGGCGATGGCAGGCGAAGCCGGGCCGCCGCCGGGCGCGGTGGCGGTATGCGGAAACGGATCCTTGTTGCGCCAGACCACCGTGTCGCCACGCTTCACTTCCAGTGTCTGCGGAATGAAGCGCATCCCATCGATGAGGACGGTATGGATGCCCGGCGCAGCCTGCGCTGCTCCGCCCAGCAGGAGCAGCGCGAGCGTGCCCGCGACACGGATGTTCGGCCACGAAAACATGATGGCTCACTTGAGGCTGGCATCGAGATGCCTGGCATGCTCGAGGTGGGCGACGAAGGCCGGACGCACCTTCACCAGCGTGTCCTTCAGCTCCGCATTCTTCGCGTTCGGAATCAGGGTCTTGTCGAGCGCATCGATCACGGCCTGGTGGTAGGCGACTTCATGGGCCACGTAGGCCTGGTCGAAGGCCTTGCCCTTGAGTCCTTTCAGTGTCGCGAGATTATCGCTCCCGCCCGCCTTCAGGCTCTTGCTCAGTTCGCTGTCGCGGGGCGTCACGTTCAACTTCGTCACGAGTGCCACGGCCTGCTTGTTCACGCCCGCGTGGTCTGTCACCATCTGCTGGGCAAAAGCCTTGACCTCGGCATTCTCCGTCATGCGTTCGGCCAGCTTGCCGGCATCGATGTCGACGCTGTTGGCCGCCACCACGATGCCGGCAATCTGGGCGTCGTCCGGGGCGGACTGGGCGAGGGCGGGGCCTGCCAGCGAGAGTGCGGCGGCGATAGCGGTCCATGTGTGCAGTTGGATCTTCACGAGTGCTCCTTGTTCTGGTTGGGGTGGGTTCCTACCGAGATTGGATGTCACGTCGTGCGCGGGCGTTGCAAAAATCTTGGCGATGGTCGTTGGACGGGCCTGGAGACGCAGGCGTGGCGCGGCAAGTTATCGACGTGCGCTGCACGGCTTTTCGATCACGGAATAGAAGTACTTCAACACCGCATCGCGCGTGGCGTCGTCGCTACGCTTGAACGCGCCGAGCGCGTCGTCCCAGCGGTGCACGGACTGGTACTGGTAGCAGTCATTGCCCGTGTTGCGTTTCCCTTCATCGCTCCTGCCTGCATACAGCCCCAGCACGAACGGCGGACCGGGCTGCTTCGGGAATACCAGCCGGATATCGGTCAGGTCGACGCGGAAGCTCGGCCAGGTTGCGTTGTCGTCGAGCTGTTCCCTGAGCTGGGACGGGTTCTTGCCGTTGAAAACAGGTTTCCAGCCGCCCGCGTGGCCCAGCACCATGAGCTGGTTCAGGTCGTACATGCCCATGTTCGAGTTCAGCGGATACGGCACACCCAGTGCGAAGTCGCACCAGCCGTCGCCGTTGAAATCGGCCTTGATCTCTGCTGGTGCATCGTTCGCAAAATCCACGTCGAGCTTGGGTAACTTTGCCTTTGGCATCTTGCATCGTGGCGCGTCGGGCCGCAGCTTGATAGCGGCGGGCACGGCGGATGCGTCGGCACGAGCCGATGACAACGGCGACATCACGAGCGAAACGGTAATAACCAGTGCTGGTATATGCTTCATTTGCTTACCTCAAGTCCAAGCAGACTCGACTTTCAGCGGCAGAAGCGCCTGGACTGAAGGCCGAGCTACTATAACCCAGAATATTTGCTTTTGAGCTACTCTTCCGTACGAAAAGTAGTGGTATTTATGCAAAAAAAGGTCGATCAAGAGGTGCGTATCCTGGCTCGGCGCGGCTGGCGGCAGAGCGCTGGACAAAGGCAAGGTCGTTCCTGTCCATCGTTTCATGGCAAGGGCAGTCGTGAACGAAAAAGGCCTCGATTCCATTCGAAATCGAGGCCTTTCGGTATTCTTGGGGTGGCTGATGGGACTCGAACCCACGACAACAGGAATCACAATCCTGGACTCTACCAACTGAGCTACAGCCACCATTGTCTTGCTTTTCTGTCTCAGCACTGCCGAGACAGAACGAGATTATACAAACTCCTAAGCAAACTGGCAAATCTAATTGTTCTGCCGGGTCAACATCCTGCCATCCGGTCCGGATTCGACCTCGTGGACCGGCGGATCGAGCCCCAGCAGGCTGGCAAACGCCGCTGACAGGGCAGTAGCGCTGGCGCTGGTGTAGCCGTCCAGGCGGGCGGGGAGGACGGCCTCAGGCCTGAGGCTGGCATTGGCCGCCAGCAGGCGCGTCAATTGGCGGGCGACGGCGTCGCCGGTATCGATCAGCGTGACGGGCCTGTCCGTCGCGGCGGCGATCACGCGCTCGATCGAGGCCTGTACCAGCGGATAGTGGGTGCAGCCCAGCACCAGGGTGTCGGCGCCCTCGGCCAGCAGCGGCTCGACGTACTTGCGCAACAGTAGCGTGGTCGCTTCCGATTCCAGTTCGCCCAGCTCGATCTGGTCAACCAGGCCGTGGCAGGGCTGCAGCAGGAAGCGCGCACCCGTCGCTTCGCTGATCTGGTCGCGCAGCAGCAGGAACTTCTTGCCGGACAGTGTCACCTCGGTGGCGAGTACGCCGACCGTGCGGCTGCGCGATGCGGCGGCCGCCGGCTTCAGGCCGGGCTCGACGCCGACGATGGGCATGTCGGGATAGCGCTCGCGCAGCAGGGCGATCGCGGCGATCGTGGCCGTATTGCAGGCGACGACGATGGCTTTGGCACCGCGCTCGACGAGGAAGCCGCCGATCGCGAGCACCCGCTCGGCCAGCACCGGTTCGGTCTTGGCGCCGTAGGGTGCGAAGGCCGAGTCGGCGAAATACATCAGGTGTTCGTGCGGCAGCTGCGCGCGGATGTGGCGCAGGACCGACAGGCCGCCGACGCCGGAATCGAAGATGCCGATGGGGGCGTCGGGGGAAGTAGTTGGCGTGGTCATGGTGAGCGCGGGGGCGTGCCGCGGATCGAGACCCGCAGCGCGCACCAATCGTGTCTTAGGCGACGTTGACCGGAATGCCCTTGAGCGATTCGATCCTGGCCGACCATTCCTTCGGACCGGTGTTGTGCACCGATGTACCGTTGGAATCGACCGCCACCGTCACCGGCATGTCGGCCACTTCGAACTCGTAGATCGCTTCCATGCCCAGGTCCTCGAAGCCGACCACTTTCGCCGACTTGATTGCCTTCGAGACCAGGTAGGCCGAGCCGCCGACCGCCATCAGGTAGGCCGACTTGTGCTTCTGGATCGCCTCGATCGCGGTCGGACCGCGCTCGGCCTTGCCGATCATCGAGATCAGGCCGGTCTTTTCCAGCATCATCTCGGTGAACTTGTCCATGCGGGTCGCGGTCGTCGGGCCGGCCGGGCCCACGACTTCATCGCCCACCGGGTCGACCGGGCCGACGTAATAGATCACGCGGTTGGTGAAGTCCACCGGCAGCGATTCGCCTTTGGCCAGCATGTCCTGGATGCGCTTGTGGGCGGCATCGCGGCCGGTCAGCATTTTGCCGTTCAGCAGCAAGGTCTGGCCCGGCGTCCAGGAAGCGACTTCTTCCTTGGTCAGCGTGTTCAGGTCGACGCGCTTCGATTTCTGGGTATCCGGGGTCCACTGCACGTCGGGCCAGGTCGACAGCGCCGGCGGTTCGATGTACGAGGGGCCCGAGCCGTCCAGCACGAAGTGGGCGTGGCGGGTCGCGGCGCAGTTCGGGATCATGGCGACCGGCTTCGACGCGGCGTGGGTCGGGTACATGTTGATCTTCACGTCCAGCACGGTGGTCAGGCCGCCCAGGCCCTGGGCGCCGATGCCGAGTGCATTGATCTTGTCGCACAGTTCGATACGCAGTTCTTCCAGCTTGTTCTGCGGGCCGCGCTGCTTGAGCTCGTACATGTCGATGTCTTCCATCAGCGACTCTTTGGCCATCAGCATCGCCTTTTCGGCCGAGCCGCCGATGCCGATGCCGAGCATGCCCGGCGGGCACCAGCCGGCGCCCATCAGGGGCACGGTCTTCATGACCCAGTCGACCAGGGAGTCGGACGGGTTGAGCATCACGAACTTGGTCTTGTTTTCCGAGCCGCCACCCTTGGCCGCGACTTTCACGTCGACGGTGTTGCCCTCAACCAGTTCCATGTGGACGACGGCCGGGGTGTTGTCTTTCGTATTCTTGCGCTCGAAGTGAGGGTCGGCCACGATCGAGGCGCGCAGCTTGTTGTCGGCGAAATTGTATGCACGGCGCACGCCTTCGTTGACGGCGTCGGTGACGGTGCCGGAAAAACCTTCGAAGCGCACGCCCATGCCGACCTTCAGGAATACGTTGACGATGCCGGTGTCCTGGCAGATCGGACGCTTGCCCTCGGCGCACATGCGCGAGTTGGTCAGGATCTGGGCGATGGCATCCTTGGCCGCCGGGCTTTGCTCGGCCTCGTAGGCACGCGCCAAGTGCTGGATGTAATCGGCCGGGTGGTAGTAGCTGATGTACTGGAGAGCGGCGGCGACCGATTCGATCAGGTCGTCCTGTTTGATGACAGTCATGAAAATTCTCGGAGTAGGTGAACGGTGTTAGTGAGGCTTGGTCTGATTGTGAGTGGAGGTCACGATGCGGTCGGTATAGGCAATGGCCAGGGCCGAGAGCAGGAACACGCTATGGATAACGGTCTGCGCGACCAAAACTTTTGTCTCGTAGGCGCCCGCGTTGATGAAGGTTTTCAGCAAGTGGATCGAGGAAATGCCGACAATCGCCATAGCCAGCTTGGTTTTCAGCACGGAAGCATTCACGTGCGACAGCCACTCGGGCTGGTCCGGATGGCCGTCCAGGTTCATGCGCGACACAAAGGTCTCGTAGCCGCCGACGATCACCATGATGAGCAGGTTGGAAATCATGACCACGTCGATCAGGCCCAGCACGACCAGCATGATGGTGGTTTCGGTCAGTTTCTTTGGACGCTCCGAGCCCGGAACGGTGACGACATCCAGGATGTGATTGAGCGAATCGACGTTGCCCATGGCGGCGCCGATCAAGTCCTTCAGTTCGACCCAGAAATGGAACACGTACACGCACTGCGCCAGGATCAGGCCCAGGTAGAGCGGCAGCTGCAGCCAGCGGCTGGCGAAAATGAAGCGGTTCAGGGGAGTAAGTTGCTGCGGGGTGCGGCCAGGGTGTTGTTGCGACATCGGATACGACTCCAGGATTTCGACAAAAGACAGCCCATCATTTTACACCTCTCGCGCCGCCTTGCAGACCACCTCGTTGGAGAGCCCCGCTCCCTGGCAAGCTTGGTAAAATCGCACGCATAGGGAAGCGCGTGCCACGATGTGCCGTAAGGGCTCAGTAAGGCTCCGCGCCTAAGGTGTCTGGCAAAACTACTACGATGGAGACTAGCATGGCCGAGCAAGAGACCAACCAGGAAAACCATGGCTTGCAGGAGAACCGCGTGTTCCCGCCGCCGGCCGCGTTCGCGGCGAGTGCCGCCATCTCCGGCATGGACGCTTACGACAAGCTGTGCCAGGAAGCGGCCAGCGACTACGAAGGTTTCTGGAGCCGCCTGGCGAAAGAACACCTCGACTGGCACAAGCCCTTCACCCAGACCCTCGACGAATCGAACGTGCCATTCTATAAATGGTTCGCCGACGGCCAGCTGAACGCGTCCTACAACTGCCTCGACCGCAATCTGCAGAACGGCAACGCGGACAAGACCGCGATCATCTTCGAGGCCGACGACGGCACCGTCACCCGCGCCAGCTACCGCGAACTGCACGAGCGTGTCTGCAAGTTCGCCAACGGCCTCAAATCGCGCGGCATCAAGAAGGGCGACCGCGTCATCATCTACATGTCGATGTCGATCGAAGGCGTCGCCGCGATGCAGGCCTGCGCCCGCATCGGCGCTACCCACTCGGTCGTGTTCGGCGGCTTCTCGGCCAAGTCCTTGCAGGAACGCATCATCGACGCCGGCGCCGTCGCCGTCATCACGGCCGACGAGCAGCAGCGTGGCGGCAAGGCACTGCCCCTGAAAGCCATCGTCGACGAAGCGCTCGCCATGGGTGGCTGCGACACCATCCAGAACGTCATCGTCTACCAGCGGACAAAAGGCAACATCGCCTGGACCGAGGGCCGCGACCTCTGGCTGCACGACCTGGTCGAAGGCCAGCCTGCCGAATGCGAACCGGAATGGGTCGACGCCGAGCATCCGCTGTTCATCCTCTACACCTCGGGCTCGACCGGTACGCCGAAGGGCGTCCAGCACTCGACCGGTGGCTACCTGCTGTGGGCCGCGCTGACGATGAAGTGGACCTTCGATCTCAAACCCGACGATGTGTTCTGGTGCACGGCCGACATCGGCTGGGTGACCGGCCACACCTACATCGCCTACGGTCCGCTGGCCGTCGGGGGCACGCAAATCGTGTTCGAGGGCATCCCGACCTACCCGAACGCGGGCCGCTTCTGGGACACCATCGCCAAGCACAAGGTTTCGATCTTCTACACGGCGCCGACCGCGATCCGTTCGCTGATCAAGGCTTCCGACGTCAACCCGGACGTCCACCCGAAGAACTACGACCTGTCCTCGCTGCGCCTGCTGGGCTCGGTGGGCGAGCCGATCAATCCGGAAGCCTGGATGTGGTACTACAAGAACGTCGGCCAGGAGCGTTGCCCGATCGTCGACACCTTCTGGCAGACGGAAACGGGCGGCCACATGATCACGCCGCTGCCGGGTGCCACGCCGATGGTGCCGGGCTCGTGCACGCTGCCGCTGCCGGGCATCATGGCGGCGATCGTCGACGAATCCGGTGCCGACGTGCCGAACGGGCAGGGCGGCATCCTGGTAGTGAAACGTCCGTGGCCGTCGATGATCCGCACGATCTGGAACAACCCGGAACGCTTCCGCACCAGCTACTTCCCAGAAGAACTCGGCGGCAAGTACTACCTGGCCGGCGACGGCGCGATCCGCCACAAGGATACCGGCAACTTCACCATCACCGGCCGCATCGACGACGTGCTGAACGTGTCGGGGCACCGCATGGGCACGATGGAGATCGAGTCGGCCCTGGTGGCGAACCCGAACGTGGCCGAAGCGGCCGTGGTCGGCAAACCCGACGACACCACGGGCGAGGCAATTTGCGCCTTCGTGGTGCTGAAAGGCGCACGCCCGACCGGGGAAGAGGCGAAGAAGCTGGCGCAGGAACTGCGCAACTGGGTCGGCAAGGAGATCGGACCGATCGCCAAGCCGAAGGAAATCCGTTTCGGCGACAACCTGCCGAAGACGCGCTCAGGCAAGATCATGCGCCGCCTGCTGCGCGTGCTGGCCAAGGGCGAAACCATCACCCAGGACGTGTCGACGCTGGAAAATCCGGCCATCCTCGAGCAGCTCAAGGAATCGGCCTAAGGTCTTGACGAAGGGGTGCGGCCCTGCGCACTGCAGGGGCCGCTGCCGGCGCGCCTGCCTTCAGCACCGTGGTCGCCGGCGCTTCAGCTGCCGGTGCATCGCTTGTCCGCGCTGCGGCCCGCCGCTGCCTGCGCTAGCGCCAGGTCGTCGCTTGACGCGCCGAGGTGTCAGCTTGCAGGGCGTCACCTCAGGACAGTTTCTCCGCCACCTCTTTCAAGCCTGCCTCAGGCAGGAATCCATCGGAAATCGTCAGCACCGAGAACAGGTTCTTCCTGAGCTCGTCCAGCTCGACGGGTCCTGGCTTGAGCGCTGTCTGCAGCAAGTGAATCGCCATGTCGGCCAGCAGCAGCCGCTGTTTCTCCGGCCACGCAGCGTCGCCGCGCGTGGCGCCATGGGCCAGGCAGCTCGCTTCGACCTCGCGGTGGATGCCCCATGCCGCGCGTATGAGTTCAGTTCGTTTCGCATCGTCCATGCGTGCAGTGTACCCGAGCGGACAAGCACTCCCGCCCCGTCGGGGAGCAGCATACGAGGCGCGCCATGGCAAGCATGATGTGCCGGACGGGCACTGTGTTGTTTAGCTGCCTCATCTTTTTCGCGGCCCGGATCGATCCCTGTAAAGATGGGCCATCCGCCTGCCGTGCCGTTCAGGCATCACGTCCGTTCCGCGCCTCTGTGGAATTTAGGACGATCGTGTTTTTTTCAGGCCGCGCCATTTCGCATGCTGGAGCGTTTCTTCGCATGCTGAAGTACCCGGAATGCGTGGAACGTGTGCTCCTTGAATGCGTTTGCGCGCCGCCGTAACCTGACTCAGCCGGCAAAAACAAACCCAACAACAACGGAGATACGATGAACAAGCAGATCATGAAATGGATCGGCGCGGCCCTGCTCGCCCTCTCAATCCTGCCAGGTTCGGCGACGGCTGCCGGCTACACCCAGACCAAATACCCCATCGTGCTGGTGCACGGCTTCCTCGGCTGGGATTCCATCGGGCCCTACGACTACTGGTTCGGCATCACCGACGCGCTGCGGCGCGACGGCGCCCAGGTCCATGTAGCGCAGGTCACCGCCGCCAACAGCACCGAGGTGCGCGGGGAGCAGCTGCTCGCCTACATCAAGCAGGTATTGGCCGCGACCGGTGCCAAGCAGGTCAACCTGATCGGCCACAGCCACGGCGGTCCGACCGTGCGCTATGTCGCCTCGGTGGCCCCGCAGCTGGTTGCCTCGGTGACGAGCGTGGGCGGCGTGCATAAAGGCGCGCCGATGGCCGACATCCTGCGCGGCGTGGCGGCGCCCGGCTCGTTCTCGGAGGCGGTGCTCTCGTCGATGGTCAATGGCGTCGCGCAGACGATCGCCTTCCTCTCGGGCGACCGTACAAAGCAGATGTCGGTGGCGGCGCTCAATTCGATGACGACCTCCGGCGCGGCGGCTTTCAACTCCCGCCACCCGGCCGGCGTGCCGCGCAGCGCCTGCGGGGAGGGGGACTACCGGGTCAATAACGTGTATTACTTCTCCTGGAGCGGCGCACGTTCCCTCACCAACGTGCTCGATCCGCTCGACGCTTCGCTCGGCCTGATGTCGCTGGCCTTCCGTGGCGACAAGAACGACGGCCTGGTCGGCAGCTGCTCGAGCCGCCTTGGCCACGTCATCCGCGACGACTACGGCATGAACCACATGGATGAAGTCAACCAGGTGGCCGGCCTCGTCAACCTGTTCGAGACCAATCCGAAGACGGTCTACCGCCAGCACGCCAACCGCCTGCGTGACATGGGGCTGTGAGCATGAGGGGCAAACTCCTGTTTGCCCTGGGCGCGGCGGCCCTGGTGGCCGCCGCCCTGGTGGTCGGGCCTTCGGTGCAGGAGCAGCCGGTTGTCGCCGCGGCCCCTGTGGCGCCGGCATCCGCCGCCAGGCCCTTCGTGCGCTCGCTCGAAGGCACCCAGACCGACGGCGGAGCCCTGGTCGGCCCGGGCGAAACCCTGGTCGCGAACGAGGATCTCGTCGAGCTCTTCGACTATTACCTGAGTGCGCTTGGCGAGAAGAACCTCGAACAGGTGCGCGCCGAGATCGAACGCGAGCTCGACCGGCGACTGCGTCCACCAGCCTCGGATTCGGCCAAGCGCCTGCTGGCGCGCTATCTCGACTACAAGCATGCGCTGGTGGCGCTGGAGGCGGACAAGCGTCTCGTCGGCGGCGACGTCACGGCGATCCGCAAGCGCCTGGTCGCCATGCGCCAGCTGCGCGCACGCTACTTCAGTGCAGAGGAGAGCGGCGCCATGTTCGGCCGCGAGGATGCCGAGCAGGCCGATGCGCTGGCCCGGCTGGAAGTCCGCCAGGACACGCGCCTGACGCCCGAGCAGAAGGGAGAACGGCTGGCCGCGCTCGACGCCGCGCTGCCGCCGGAGGTGCGGGCCGCGCGCGAGGAACCGCTCAAACTTGCGCACCTGCAGGAATCCGTGGACAGGCTGCGTGCGGGCGGTGCGAACGACGACGAGGTCTTCCGGATGCGCGCCGCCGCGCTCAACCCCGAGGCGGCGGCGCGGCTGGCGGCGCTGGACCAGGAAGAGGCGCAGTGGCGCGGCAGGATTGCGGCCTACCTGAACGCACGCCGCGGCGTGCAGGAAGGGCCGGCGCTCGACGCCCTGCGCAATCGCCTGTTCACGCTTGACGAGCAGCGCAGGTTGCCGGCGTACGAGGAGGGATTGCGCTAGCGCAGGTGGCGCTGCGATCGTGGCGGGGGAACGGCGGCCCGCCGTTCTCCCGCGCGAACCTGGAGCAGCGCAAGGTGCCGCGCAAAGCCGCAGCGACGACATCGATCCCTGCCGTGCGTGCGCCGCGCCTGGTTATACTTGAACGCATGAGCCGGATCCGCCGACATCTGCTGACTGCATGGATCGCCTTGCTGGCGATGCTGTTTGGCGCGCTTGCACCAGGCCTGTCGCATGCCGTCGGGCGCGCGGGGCGCCATCGCTGCCGGCACAGTCCGCGTCCGCCCTGCCGCTGCAGCCTGGCGCGCAATCCTTCGGCTTCCCGATTTGCAGTGCTGCCGGGCACGCTGCGCCCGTGCAGGCCGGCGGCGACGATGTCGATCCCGGCAAGGGCGCCTTCACGCACTGTCCGTATTGCGCGGACCACCATCACGCGCCCGCTCTGTTGCCGCAAAGCGCAGGCGGGTTGCTTCCCCTTGGCAGCGCCAGCCACCCACCGCTGTTTTACACGGCGCCCGAGCCGCTGTTTCATTGGGCCGCGCCCCTGTCGCGCGCGCCGCCTTTCTCTTCCTGAGCTCGTCTACCAGCGCCCCATGTCCGGCATGCAAGGGCGCACCCATTGCACAGGCTGATTGTCTACGCGGGCACCGTTTCGCCTGTCCCTGCTGGCCGGCCTGCGCCGTCGGGCACGCGCGTTGCATCGCCGCGCTTTGCGGCACTGCGTCCGTCACCTCGCGGTCCACCGTATCGAACAGGAACAAGAAGAATGAAACACCACCCCATTGCGGCCGCCGTCCTCGCGGCCTTTGCCGCGGCCGCCCATGCGCAGGAAGCGCAAGACGCGCTAGAACCCGCCACGACGTCGCACGAAAAACAGATGGGCACCGTGGTCGTCACCGGCAACCGCCCGAGCTCGCTGCCGACCCAGATCCCGACCACGATCGAGGGCATTACCGCCGCCGAGATCGCGCGCACCGTCAACGCCAGCGATGCCGAGGATGCCCTCAAGTACCTGCCCAGCCTGCTGGTACGCAAGCGCTACATCGGCGACTACAACCATGCGGTACTGTCGACGCGTGCCTCGGGCACCGGCAACAGCGCGCGTTCGGCCGTGTACGCCGACGGCATCCTGCTGTCGAACTACCTCGGCAACGGCGCCACCTTTGCGCCGCGCTGGGGCATGGTCACGCCCGCCGAGATCGAGCGCGTCGACGTGCTCTACGGACCGTTCTCTGCAGCCTATGGCGGCAACTCGGTCGGCGCCGTGGTCGACTACGTGACGCGCATGCCGCGCCGCTTCGAGGCGCACGCGAAGTTCACCCTGGCGCACCAGCCCTTCCATCTGTACAACACGAACGAACGCTTCGACGGGCGCCAGGGCGGCATCTCGCTCGGCAACCGTGGCGGCGGGTGGTCCCGGTATATCGACCTCAGCCGCAACGACAGCGAGGGCCAGCCGCAAACCTTCGTCACCCGCCTGCCGGGCGCGGGCACGCCCACGACCAGCCCCGACAGCGTGGCCGGCGCCGTGCCTGGACAGGACCGGAGTTACCGCGACTGGCTGATCCTCGGCACCGGCACCCAGTACCACACCGTGCAGGACCACCTCAAGGCCAAGCTGGCCTACGACTTGTCGCCGACGCTGCGCGCGAGCTATGTGCTCGGCATCTGGCAGAACGAATCGGAAGGGCGCCCTGAGACCTATCTGCGTAACGCTGCCGGCGCGCCGGTCTACAGCGGACCAGTCGTCATTGGCGGGCGCAGCTATACGCTCGGCCAGACCGACTTCAACGTTTCCAATGAAAACCTGCGCCACCTGATGCACGGCCTGTCGGTCAAGAGCAATACGAAGGGAGGCTTCGACTGGGTGCTCGCCGCCAGCCTCTACGACTATGACGAAGACGAATTGCGCGCCGCCAACGTCGCGCTGCCCGGTGCGCTGGGTGGCGGTGCCGGCAGGATCGTCGATGGCAGCGGCACCGGCTGGAACACGCTGTCGGCGAAAGCTGTCTGGCGCCCGCAGGGGCAGGGCGGTGCCCACATCGTCGAATTCGGCTACCAGCGCGAAGCCTATCAACTGGCCAGCATCGAACGCGCAACGCCGGACTGGGTCGCAGGCGCGCCTGCTGCGCGCAATGCGGCCTTTGGCGGGCGCACCCGCACCCAGGCGCTGTATGCCCGGGACAGCTGGCGTTTCGCCTCTGCACGGAAGGCCGTGCTCGGCCTGCGCCTGGAGCGCTGGCAGGCAAGCGACGGACGCACCGCCAACGCCAGCACCACGGTTGGCCATCCGGAGCGGCGTGCGACCCACGTGTCGCCCAAGGCAGCGCTTGCCTGGCAAACCACGCCCGACTGGGTACTGAAGGCCTCGCTTGGACGCGCGGTGCGCATGCCCACCGTCTCCGAGCTCTACCGGGGCGGTGTGAACGGCGCCGGCGTCCTGATCAACAACGATCCCAACCTGGCGCCGGAGCGCTCCTGGACCGGCGAGTTGACGGCCGAGCGCAAACTCGACGGCGGCTCGCTGCGCCTGACCGCGTTCGGCGAGCGTACTCGCGACGCCCTGTATTCGCAGACGAATGTGCTGGTCACGCCGAACGTCACCAATGTGCAGAATGTCGGGCGCATCGATACCGAAGGCGCGGAGCTGGCCCTGACGAAGGCTGACGCAGGGCTGCAGGGGCTTGACCTGAATGCCAGCCTGACCTGGACCGATTCGACGATCAAGCGCAACGACAAGTTCCCGGCCAGCGTCGCCAAGCGCCAGCCGCGCATTCCCGAGTGGCGTGCCACCGCGGTGGCCAGCTACCGCATCACCGACCGGCTGGCGCTCAGCCTTGCCGGGCGCTACAGCGGCGACCAGTTCTCGACGCTCGACAACAGCGACCCCAACGGCTTTGCCTATCAGGGCAGCAGCCGCTACTTCACGGCCGATGTCCGGGCCACCTACCGCCTGGACGCGCGCTGGAGCCTGGCCGTGGGGGTGGATAACCTGAACAATTACCTGTACTGGAACTTCCATCCCTATCCGCAGCGGACCTACCTTGCGGAGCTGAAGTTCGATTTGTAGGAGGAGGGGAGCGCCGGCGCACGATGCGCCGGCACTTGCCCGGCGCATCGCGGCGGCAAGAAAAACTACAGGCTGCCGAGCACCGCGAACGGTACCGATATCTTCACTTCGGCCGACGAGGCGGCCAGGCCCCAGAAGCCGGAATCGGCATAGAGCTCGATCGCGGACCAGATCCAGCACTGGTACCAGCTGTTGGGCGCCGCGCGGAAAACGGTTTCGTTCGATACACGGCCTTCCTCGCCTTCCGGATCGTTGCCGCTGCTGTCCAGCCAGCCGACGTGGTCGCTCCAGGAGGGTGTCACGTCGCTCTGCGCGACCCAGGCTTTTTCGGATGCGCCGAACACCCACAAGCGGGTGTGCTGCCGGTTGTCGGCCACGTAGAAACTGGCCATGTCGAACCAGACATGGGAATAATCGACCAGGGCGGCGAACCGCTGGCGCGGGTCGCCTTCGCCGGAGAAGAACCAAAAACCCACGCCGGCGGCCACGCTTTGCGTGCCGCGCCCGATCGACTGGGTGCGCAGGTCGTATTTGCCGGTCAGGCGATTGGCATGCTCGATGCCCTGGCCACTGCCCGACACCCAGTCGAAATCGTAGGGAGGCGCTTCCAGGCGCAATACGGCGCTTGGGAAGCTGCCGGCATCCTGCAGCACGGGGGTGTCGCGTTGCCCGAACCGCTCGACTGCCTTCAGGCGCTCGTCGACGAGCTTGCGCCACTCTTCTTCCAGGTGGCGGCGCTCGGCGGTATTGTGCCGGGCGTGTGCGGGGCGAGTTCGCGCGCCCCGTCCTGGTAGCGTGCGACCTCGAGGCGCTGGCGTTGCCGCTTCGCGACCACCTCGGCATGGTGCGCCGACAACAGGCCGCGGGCCAGGTCCGGGGTCTCGAGCGGCGGGCTTTGCCCGTCGGGACAGCGTTGGCGTGAGCGGATGTGGCTTTCGTCGACTGCTTCGTTCATGGTGACCCTCCGTGTGATGCGCCGGCGCAGGCATTGCGGGACGGGCGAGCGAGCCGGCTTGGGCCCCGCCCTCCACGACAATGATGTGCGCCGCATGGGGGGGGGACGCGATGGGCGCCAACGACAGTGCGCAAATCCGCCGCGAAGCCGCCTGCGGACGATCTGGCGCAAGACAGGTCGACCTTCCTGGGCGGGACGTGATAAAACAAAGGCCGCCTCGAGGGCGGCCTGTGCGGGGGGACAATGCCTGTCAGGACCCGGCCAGCGGGCTGCCAACGATGCCGACGGCCAATTCCGCCCACACCAGCAGGAAGGCCAGCAGGATCGCCATGCCGGCAAACACGCGGCTCTTGCCGGTTGCCAGGCGGAGGGTCGCGAATTCCAGACCCAGGCCAGTGCCGCCCAGCAAGACGGCTGCCACGAGGAAGTCGCCAGGGCCCCAGTTCACTTCCTTCGTGAACAGCATGGCGATGGCGGGAATGCAGAGGATCACAGCCGTCGCGAACCCGACCCGAACGTAGTGGATGCCGGAGCGCTTCGGTGGCTGGTGGTGCGGGGCGGTCATCGTGTTCATTGTCGCGTCCTTGCTGTTCGGGTGGAGGGAAGGGCCGGCGCCGGCATGCGGGCCGGGCACCTCTGTACGATAGCGCGCCTTGCCAGGATTCGCAACAGGAATACCGGGCTGGCGCCGCGCTCAGGCGGGCGGTGCGATCTTCGCCGTCCTGTGCACCGACGTCGACGAGATCACGCCGATGACGAGCAGCACCATCGCCGCGCCTTCGGCCGGCGTCGGCCAGCGCCCTTCCCACAGGAAGCCGTACAGCACCGCGAACACGGTCTCGAACACGATCATCTGGCCGACCAGCGTCAGCGGCAGCGCGCGGGTGGCGACGTTCCACAAGGCGTTGCCGATCACCGAGCAGAACAGGGCGACGCCGGTGACGATGCCGGCAAACACCGCCCATTCGCTGGCCGAATGCGCATCCGATGCCAGCAGGAAGGCGGGAGGCGCCAGCAGCAGCGCTTCCAGCCCGGTCACGACGCCGATCAACAGGCTCCATTCGTGGGCGGACACCGCGTGCAGGGTGCCGAGCCAGCGGCGGTTGCCGACGGCATAGGCGGTCCAGGACACCAGCGCGCCGATGGCGCACAACAAGCCGGCAAGCGAACCCGGTGCGCCGCTGGTGAGCGATTCCCAGCTGATGCACAGCAGGCCGGCCAGGCCGAAACCGAGCGAGGGCAGCAGGCGGCGCAGCGGCAGTGCACCGGCGTCGCGGCTGCCGACCAGGGTCACGGTCAGTGGCAGCAGTCCGATGACGAGCGAGGCCAGTGCCACGCCACCCAGTTGCACGGCCGCGGCCAGCAGCACGTAATAGACGATGTTGCCGGCCAGGCTGAGCCAGATCAGCGCCCGCCATTCCCTCCAGCCCAGGCTGGGCGCGAGGCGCTTCCATGCCGGCGCAATCAGCACCGCGGCAATCAGGCCATAGGCCAGGTAGCGCCCGGCCGAGAGCTGCAGCGAGGTGAAGCCGGATGCCAGTTCAGGCGTGAGGAAGACGAAGCCCCACAGGGCGCCCGCGAGGACGGCGGCTGCAATGCCGGTCGAGGTGCTCTTTGTCGCGGTGCGGTTCAAGGTGAGTTTTGCAAGCATGTTCATTCTCCAGTAGCCGGAGATGGTGAACCGGTTGCTCGATCATGGATAGTCACGGACTACTGCGTTCTTGGCGGATGCTCGCGTCCTGCCTGCGATGCGCCGCGTTCGCGCTGGATGCGGCGGTAGGTCGCCGGGGTGGTATCGAGGTGCTGGCGCATGGCGCGCGTCAGGCCGGACCTGGTCGGCGAAACCCGCCTGCAGCGCCACCTCGGCAATCGGCCAGGCGCTCGCGGCCAGGCAGCGGCAGGCAAAGTCCAGCCGCCGCTGCAGCAGCCAGGCATGCGGGCTCATGTCCAGTTCCTCGCGGAACAGGGCGTGCAGGCGGCTGACACTGAGGTGGGCGACGCGGGCCATCGTGGCGGTCGACCAGGGCAAGCCCGGCCGCGCCTCCACACGGGCCAGCAGCGCCGCCAGCCGCGAGCGCGGCTGCGGCGTTTCCAGCGCCAGCGCGTCGAGCAGCAGCGGCACCCATCCCTGCAGCAGCGGGCGCGCAACGGCGCTTGCACTTGCCATCAGTTCCATGAATTCGACCAGCTTGCGCACGGCCGGCCCCAGCGGCGTGAACGGCCGCTCGGCCAGGCGCGCCAGCGCGTCGTGCTCCATCGCTGACCCGTCAATATCGAGGATGAACGAGCGGTTGGCGTCGTGGCTGACCTGCGTATGCCAGGCGCCAGGCGCCACCAGGGCGCCGTGCAGCGGATCGAGCCGGCCCTGCCTGCCTTCAATCTCGAGCTGCACGGTGCCCGACAAGGGCAGCACCAACTGGGCGAAAGCGTGGCGATCCCATTCCGGCTCGGTGCCGTAGCTGCGGATGGCCAGGTCGACGGACGGTGTTTCGAGCGTGGGCACGGCGAATGGGGGAATGGTGGAAGGACGAGTCTAGCATGGTGCCGAACGACTCGCCGGAGCAATAAAGAGCCCACCCGCAGGTGAATGCCGGTCATTCAAGCCATGCTGTAGAGCGCCTGACAAGACCTCCAGTCCAGCGTTGCATCGTCTCGCCGTACGCTCGTACTGTCTTCGACGACACGCTTTGTTCTGAAGCTTTTGTCAGGCGCTCTTGTACGTTCCGACGCAGATGTGACAGCGCTTATTCTTCCAGGAACGATGCACAGGCCCGTAGGGTGGGCGGCTCCACCCTTTCAGCTAGCGAACCGGCCACGTCTGTGCCGCCCACGCGTTCAACCAGCAGGCGATTCGTCGCAAGGTTTCAGCGTGTGGTTGGACGCGTGGGCGGCATCGAAGCAGCGGGCGGACACGCGCCCGGGTAGAGCCGCCCACCCTACAGGTCTGTACGATTCTCCCTGGAAGACTTCGGCTTTACTGATTGGCATTAACCCGCAGGTGGGCTTCCTCTCTTCATGCCGGCGTTTCCGTTGCGCGAGCGGCGCGCTTACCTGGCTGCGGCCACGCAGGTCTTGTACTCGGTCGCGCAAGGCACGAATTCCGACTTCGCCGGCTTCTCGTTCGGGTTGAGCGCGCGGGCCTTGTCGATGACGGTCGCCTTGCAGGCAGCAAACGTGTCCTTGCACTGTCCGATCGGCGTCATGCTGATCATCGGCTTGACGTCGTCGCGCACGCACTGGCTGTATTCCTCCTTGCACAGCTTCTTGGCCGCACCCGGCTCTGCGGCGCCGTCGGTACCGGCCACGCACTGCTTGAAGGTGTTCTTGCAGTTCAGTTGGGCCGCACGGATCTTCGTGTTCGAGTCGATGCCGAGGAAGGCCGGCAGGAAAGGCGCCACTTGGTCGATGCAGGCCTGGGTCGCGACCTTCTGTGCCTCCGCCACGGCCTCGTAGTCGTTCTGCTGCCAGCTGGCCAGCGATTGCGGCTTCGACACGTATTCGCAGCCGCGTTCCACGGAGCGCGCCTTGTGCATGAAGCGGTCTTCTTCGCCTTCGATCACCTTGGTGAAACGGGCGGCAAAGCGCAGCACGTAGTCGTCCTCGTGTTCCTTGTCGGCGTTCAGCTCGTGGTAGACCAGGTTCCAGGCGATTGGGGTGATCGACAGGGTGTTCTTGTAGGATGGCTTGGCGGCATCCTCGCTGTCGTCGTCGAACAGGTCGACGATTTTCTGGTCCAGCAGCGTGGGCAGGCCGACGCGGAAGGGGCTGGCCAGCTTGCGCGTGTCTTGTTCATCCTTGATCTCGTCGCCGTAGAAGTCGTCTTTGGTACGGCCGTTGATCGCGCTTGAGGCGCCGAGCACCGCGAGCGTTACACCGACGGCGACGTTGGTGACGTTGGCGCCGACGACGCTTGCACGCCTGACGATGCGCAGTTCGTCCATTTGCTCGTCCTTCTTGCTGCGGAAGTCGATGCTGAGGGGGAGTGGGCTTTTGGTTGCGAAGCGTGGGATCGACAGGCCGAGGGGTGGTGGCGCGACGATGATGGCGGGAGCGGTGGTATTGCCGGTTTCAGTGGCAAAGCTGGTCGTGCTGGCGAAGGATGCGGTGATGGCCAGGGCCAGGGTGGCCAGGGGGCGGAGGGTGGGGGTCATGGTTCTCTACAGTAGACGGGGGAGGCGTATGCATGGCCTGTCTGTGCAGGCTGGTCCGCAGGACGCGGTGGTTGTGTGTTGAAGTATAGAAGGTGAGATTACACACGGGCATGTAATTGGTGGGGGAGTGTGGTGGAATTGGTAGGGGGCTGGTGCCGAGGCTGGTCGAGTAGGGTTGCTATAGTGTGGGAGGGCGCGCACCTGCGGTGCGCGGAGCTGCGCCTGCGGCGGCAGCATTTAGGTAGAGGATGCGCGCCCTCGGCGCGCGGAGCCTACGCCTGCGGCGGCAGCATATGGGGGGGCGCGCGCCCCGCGCGGCGCTGCCGTCCTTCGGCGGCAGCAAATGGGCGATTCGCCCACGTTCCGCGGGCCCGCCGCGCCCTGCAGGGCGACGGCTTTCGAACCCGGTCGCCTTGGCGCCCGCGCCAAACCCACATGGACACTCGTTTCAGCGACATTGCGTTCTCCACATACCGTCACTGGTACCGTCAAAAAATTCTACGGTACCAATACTGTTGTCGTGTTCAAAGTAAGCAGAACCGCTCATCAAACCTGTCAGCGATTTTTACTACTTTCTGTTGGCGCTTAACAACAGCACTCGAGCGTTGGGGCTAACATCATGCGTTGCCGTTGCCGTTTATGTCAAAATTTGTCGCCAACAGCTTGACGTCGAAGCTTCCTCCAATGAGCAGTAACGAAGCATAGTTAGCTCCAACAAAAGGGTGATCACGCCCATGAACTCATCATTAGGAATGTTCTTCATTAAATAAGCTATTACCCGCTCTAAAACCTGCCAAGCGTTCGCTCATCGTCGCGGCGTTGCTCGACATTGATACGCTCATCAAGTCTCGCCAAAAAGTCTGCTGCCCATCTTCTAACATTCAAACTTTCGTGGTCCACTAATTTTGCAAGTGCATTTTGCTCGCGCTGAAGGGCCGGTACTAGAGAACCACTCCACGTTCGAGTAAACAAGTTTGATTCAATTTCGGAGCCGAGATCTCCGGTAGAGCCGAACTTTGAAAGAAGTTCTACCAAAATAGGGTTCAACCCTAGTTCCCCCTCCTTCTCCACAAGAACCTTAACCGTTTTTGCAACGAAGAACGGGGCAATATCTGGCTTATCATCGCACCACCTCAATAAGACGCGGGACGGTACTAAATCGAAAACCCTATTTCCTCCATCACTACCCCTAGCGCGCCTCGCTTCAAATATCCATAAGAAATAAAGATATGGGAGACCCGTGGCATTAGCAATGGAATTCGTCAAGATTTTCCACGTTGGCTCAATCAAGATTTCAGCGTCTTCCCAATTGACTTCTTGTAGGGCTGACTTTACAACAGATCGAAGCTCATCAATTTCGGAATTTGAAAGTTCGCTTCCCTCAACAGCTTTACAAATCTTCTCTATTAAAGCTGTGCGGAATCCTGCGTCATCAGGGCAAAGCCATTTACAGATTACGTTCCATTGGTAGAGATCTTTTCTAGGTAGCTCAATGCCCAGCGGGCAATGCAGAGATATGTCACGGAACGCATCGCGGCAAGATTGCCTTTTTTCCGCGTCACTATGGCAATACATGAACAAAATGTCGAGGGCTACCCAGGCGTTAGTAGTGCCATTCTTTAAATTAAGCAGTTCGAGAGCAAATGCAGAAACCACATCAGGAGGCAGATGTTGCAGTACCGAACCGTAAGCCAAAATCCCCAACGATTGAACCTTAATATCTTCTCGTTCAACGAGTGTTTTCAACAAGGACAAATCTTGATCTTTTATTTGACCAGTCGTTAAAACATCTGGAAATAAGCGGCTTATGAATGACGAATCTTTTCCAAGCTCATCTATTAAGTTTCGCCAATCCGCACCATTTTTCGATGATAGACCAGCCATAGCACCGTTAAACAAACGCATCGAGGGATCTGCCGACTTTTTGGTTTCCTCCCATATCTCGCGGATTAAGCCTTGCGGGTCATCAACCGCCAAAGCTAATGCTCGACCAAAAATGAAAGTTTGACGATGCGCATGTTGTTGGGTCAGCATACTGATTGCCAACTCTATCGCCGCATGGTCTTGCGAAATTTGACGCGCGAACGTAATAGCATTCTCAGCTGCGACATCTATGAACTCGCCTTCACGATCACGATGTTCGAACGGAGGCTCAATGACTAAGATCTTTAATTTATCCTCTAGAGAAGCATCCTGTCCACCTAATAGCCGCAACCATGTCTCAAGATTCGTTATGGCTTCCGGCTTGAGCTGTTCTTTATCATATTCCAAAGCAGAGTTAATTGAGTCGAGCGCCTGCGGCCAAAATGGTCCATCGCGCGAAGCCACATCCGTAATAACCTTATCGAGAAGCGGACCCTGATCAAATTGAACCAGCTCTCGAATCTTAGGCCCAACAGTATTTTTAATCGCGCGGAGATCGCAGCTCGGCAAGCTAATGATTTCGCGCATCATATTTAAGCACTTTGCAAGATAGTCGGCGATTTCGCCCCAGTTTGCTGGCTCCCACTCTTCGATTTTACTATTTATCCCCTGATACTCCGCTCCAATAGTGCGAAATCCACCATTTAGCTCGAGTCCCGCCGAAAGTGCCTCGATTACCATTAGAGTGACCGGCTTCTCGTTTGTCGCAAGAATCGAATTTAGAAAGGCAAAGCGCTTATTTGGAGGGGCTTGAGTTCCGGATAATTGAATGCGAAACAGTTGGCGGAACTGACCGGTGGCGTTATTGCTCCAGGTCTCATTCTCCGCCATCGCTAACCGTAACAGACAGTACGCTGCCGGCTCAAAAGTTTCAGCTCGTACACTGAGTTTTTCAAGTCCCCATACCAAGTTACGCCGTGTATCTCCTATGATCACAGCTAACTCATCGCCAGTGGACGCCTCAATAATGCGTCGAATCATTCCTGCTGTAGCCCCAGGGTTCACCTCAACAAGCGCGCGGAAGAGCATTGAACCCTTCCTGGAGAAGAGCACTTCCGCGCGTCCAAAAGGGCCTTGAGCACCGCATAGTTGGGCAGTTAGTTCTTTGACTTCAGGTAGCGTGTCCATACGAGCTATCTGTGCACAGAAGCTGCCTTCCATTACTTCTGGAAGGTCTTCTATAAGTTTCAACTGCCGAGCACGCTGAGACTGCTTCCACCATTTCGCCGCAAGTCTTACGGCCAATGGCTTAGGTACCAACTGCGCAAATCTGCCTCGACGATCAATTAGTCCGCGCTCTGTGAATTCCTGCAAACATCGATAAACTAGGCCTTCATCAAGACAGACTACCTTGTCTGCAATAAACTTAAATTGGTCACTAACGTTTTCGTCAACTCCAAAGGTTTCGAAAAGAGCGCAAGCTTGTAAAATTCTTTCATGTTCCGACGAAGGGAGTGCGTTACCCCAAAGTAATTTGGTTGCAATGAGGTCGTCTGTAAGAATTCCGAGATCTGGATCGTCATTTAATCGAGCATTCGCTAACAATACTGCCATTTGCGGGAAGCCTTGAGCGAATGTGATGATCTTTCGCATCTCCACATCGTCAATCTGCTCTCTGTAAATTGGCGCAAGCATTGCCGAAATATCGTCGTCTGCAAATCTCTCTAGACGAATCATTGGCACCCCCTGAATCCGTTCAGGGGAATAATCGATGGAAACTAAGCAGATGCAGCTATCTTCTCGCTCAACTTCACACTGTAATCTAAAGTGCAGATCAACTGAACAGTTGTCTACAATGATAGTTCCCTCTGCGCCCTTTCTTATCGCGTCCCTAATCCATCCTGGGATGTTGATTGATTCTGGTGCGGCGTCGATGTAAACTATTTGATGAGCGAGGCTCTTTTCGATCTTAAGAGCAGCTTCGTAAACAAGTCGGGTTTTGCCAAGTCCAGACAGCCCAGTTACACGAAGTATTTTACGACGTTGACCGAAGTGCTTTTGAATTTCAATAATTTGGGCGCTTCGCGCGCTGTCTAGGTGGAAGGGCAGGGTATTATTGTGAGCATACCTTCCCCATTCGCCGATCGGCAAACCACCTAACGCTTTAAGCTGGGTCAGGCGCAACTTTTTTTTTAAAGCGTTTTTCAGGAAGATATAGCGGTCATCGTCCACCGAAGTCGGCTTCGCAATATCTAAATGGCCAGCCTCGAGGATCATTAACGGCTCTCGTTCTTGTGTCCGAAAACTAGCCTCCACACTTTCGCGGGATACGATTCTATCGTTGCCGCCAACAATAATTGTTATTTCAAGATCGGCTTCAATTCCTGAACTAGCCCAATTCCTGTTCAAGAGATTAAGAAAGTCGCTCTTTTTGCACAATTGACGTGTATGCCCGTTTTCCCCCCAAAATGAAAACAGCTTTCCGATTTCAGAAAGGGACGCACCTGTACTAGGGGTAGCATAAAGGATAATTTTGTTTACTTTTGTTGGGCGGCTCGCAATCTTCTCATTCATTAAGTACTGCCGGATGACAAGCCCGCCCAGACTATGACCGACTAGCGCAATTTCCTCATATTGCTCGAATCGATTATCGATTTGATTCTTTAACGCCTGAGCCAGGACCTCGATTGGCTGATAGTGGCTTTGGGTAGGAAGAAGACGGAGACCAAACTTGCCTGACGGGTACGTGAAGTGGAAGCTTTCCCAGTCAACGCTTGGGTCGCTGGCCAGAAGGTCGTCGAAACGACCCCAAGTTTCGTCAGATCCCCCTAAACCATGTACAAAAATGATTGCCTTCTCAGCCACTCTAAGCTCCGCAGTTCATGTCGAAACCAGAGCTTAACATCATTTGTTGTCGGGGCTGTCATGCAGCGATTTTCAAAAATGGCATCCCGTTATCAATGAAGGCCATCAGATAGAGCTTTTTTATGGCTAAGATACCCTACCCTCTGCGACTGCTCGATTTTTCATCAGATGATGGACAGGATCGGGCCAGGATGTGGCCCCAATTAGAGAGATGGTCAGGCCACCATCTGCGATTCGTAATCTTCAGCGGTTTGGCATTCCCCCATCGTCACGGACACCTCCGTTAGGCGCATTTTAGATTTTCAAACTGTACTGGACTGATATAGCCGATAGTGGAATGTCGCCGGCGTGGATTGTAGAACCTTTCGATATAGTCGAACACGTCAGCACGTAAATCATCCCTGGTCCGGTAGTGCTTTTTGCTCAGGCGCTCGGTCTTGAGCGTCGAGAAGAAGCTTTCCATCGCAGCGTTATCCCAGCAATTGCCACGACGGCTCATGCTGCACACGATGCCGTGCGACTCAAGTAAGCGCTGGAAGTCTTCGCTGGTGTATTGCGAGCCTTGGTCCGAGTGATGTAATACTGCGCGAGGCCGGCCACGGCGGAAGATAGCCATCAGCAGTGCATCCATTACTAGCTGAGCTGTCATCGTCGGCTGCATCGACCAGCCCACCACACGCCGCGAGTACAGGTCGAGGACGACAGCGACAAACAGCCAGCCTTCGCCAGTCCATACGTAGGTAAAGTCGGCTGCCCATTTCTGGTTCGGGCCGGTCGCTTCAAACTGCCTGTCCAGCAGGTTCGGCGCAATAGCGTGGACTGGCGAATCGAGCTGCCCTGGCGCGCGGCGACGCTTGTGACGGGCCTTGATGCCGGCTGCTTTCATCAGCCGCGCAACGCGGTTTTCGCTGCACGAAAAGCCTGCATCGATAAGGTCTCGAACTACGCGTGGTGAGCCGTAAGTGCCATCGCTGGCTTCGTCGCTGTGCTTGATTGCGTTGAAAGCCAGGCGTTTTCACGTTCATGCTCGCTCAGTGGTCGACCGAGCCAGTCGTAAAAACCGCTACTCGATACGCCGAGCAAACGGCACATCGTTCGTGTGGGCCAGATAGTTCGATATTTGGCGATGAAGCCGTACTTCACTTGAGGTCGGCTGCGAAGTAGCCGAGCGCTTTTTTAAGATGTCGCGCTCCGTCTTGACCTTCGCCAGCTCGCGCCGCATGCGCTCATACTCCTGGCTAGAAATCTTCTCGCCACCACTGACGACCTGTGCATCCACGTTGGCGTCTCTGCACCAGCGTCCCAGCAAATTGGCACCGATCCCAAGCTCTCGGGCGATAGCCGCCTTGCTCGCGCCTGGCTGGCCTACCAGCTTGACCGCCTCGCGCTTGAACTCTTCTGAAAACAACCGTCTTTCACGTGCCATGTAATACCTCCGATAGGGACATCATACCTATCGAAAGTGTCCGTCATGCTGGGGGAATGCCAGTCTTAGCCATCCAGTCCCTAGTTGCCCTCAACGTGAATCCCTTGCCGTACTTCTCTGCTGCGCTGCCGTTGGTGTGGTCTCGAATGGTATTACGCACGTCCTCAGGACACCCTGCCTCACGCAAGCGGTCTTCCATCGTGTGCCTGAACGAGTGACTCGTCATCCCCAGGATTTGAGGTGCTTGTTGACTGCTGCCGATGCCGAATCGTTCCCTCGCTCTTGGGCGTACTGCCGGAACAGTCCCTTGCCTTGGTCTTCGCCGGTAGCATCGCGGGGCAGGGCGCGCTCCTCAGGAAGCCTTGGGGGCGTCAAAAAGCCTCAGGTAGTCAAGCGTTTAATCTGAGTCAATTTAACTACCGGACCGTTTGTCGGTTCTAGTAGTTCCTGTGAAGTACACGCTCAAAAAGGTCGCGTACTTCCTTCGTGACCCGGTGGGCGGTTTCTAGGCGGCGACTCTGCTTAACGATTGGGTCGTATGCGTCTCGCAGTTCCTTAACGGTTGCAGAGAAGCCGTCCCTGTCGTCTTCAAACAGATACAAGCGGACAAGGTTTTCCTGAGACTCAAAGTTGACCTTCAATTCACTCAGGCGTATCCCACGATCCAGTTCGGTTCCTTCCTTTGACAGAACTACATCTAAAGCATGTTGCTGAAAACCGTTCATCTTTTGTAAGAAGTCAGCGAAGGCACTATTGCGCTCTTGTCGAAGCCACTTTTCATATTCAGTTCTACGAGCGAGCCATGCCCCTGCGAACCCGCCTAACATCCCGCAGAGTCCCGCTGCCAAGGAAACGATAACCGGGTCAGTGACTTGGGCATCCATACAGTAAGCTCGATTTGATCATATACGCCGTTTCAGGCAATGGGAATTGCGGTGTGGTTAGACGCTATCCTGAGTTTTCTACGCTTGCCGTTCCGAGCGACGTTGTCTCTGTTCGGCAAGCCTGTTGATCAGCTCCGTATGTTCTTCAGCCCGATCTTCGGAAGAGTGGACGTTTACAGCTAAACGTTTGTTCCCTGACACGACAGCGCTTAACTGCTCTCGGATCGCCTTTACCTCATCAGCAAGTCGATGCAAAGAATTACCTCCTATTTCGCTGAATCCCTCATATTGGGCAAAGTCGATAACAAACGAATTTACGTACTCGTTCCCTTCGGTATCTTCGAATCGTATGCGGATGTTGACGAACGGTGTGAAGGCCCCTACCCCAATTTCCCGTTCCAGATCTAAGAAGCTGAAAATAAAACTTTTTAACTCCTGATTGATCCCGAGTGACTCGATACCCAACCTGAACATCGTCAACTTATGAAACACTTTTACGACTGGCTCGTTTTGGGCTGTAACTGGCTGGTCGAGACGATCAAGAAACTCAAACGAAATTTTCTTCGCGATCCCCTTACCGGAGTTGGTAACTCTTACGTTCATAAAATTCATGCCCACATGGCTACCGCTGAGCTCAACACTGACGTTTGGCCGGATGCCTTCTAGAATGAATTCTTCAATTTGGCGTGCCTGGGCGGCGCGAAGCCTCCACGTTTCAACAGCTAAAACGATCGTCAGAACACAAATCACCACGGTTGCGACAGTAGTGATCCATCCCGACAGGGAATCAGGCGCGGCAGTCGCTGTGCCCGGCAGTAGCGCACCGATCATCACTCCAATAACTAATGCAATACAGATAGCAATCAGTGCACATACAACCAGTAGAGGCGTTTTTAAACCGTTTGAGTGATTGGCGGCCATCGATATTGGATTTCAAGAAGGGTGCCATTGCGCGGGATTGTGCAAGTGCAATACCCAATGTAGCGTGAAGCGTTTGTTTAGGTCAAGACCGCAGCACGGCCTCGAAAATCGATGTTCGGATGAGTGTCTAGCCGGGCTGTACGTTCTCTGAGGGGGCATGTCGAAAGACCCCGTAGCCCGGAGTATCAACAACGAACCGGCGATGAACTTTGAAGAAAAAGACGAGCAGATGATTGATGACTCGTGCTACTCCAAATGCCTACTCCAACATGGCAGCGTGGCTGAGCCAAATCTTCTTTATAATCAACACCTTGCATGTTGATCGAAAAACTGGCGGAGAGAGGGGGATTCGAACCCCCGGTAGGCTATGAACCTACACACGCTTTCCAGGCGTGCGACTTAAACCACTCATCCATCTCTCCTGCATGCATCGCTCTCGCGAAGCCGCCTATTATAGCAACAATTCTCGGCAGTTCAAGCACAAATCCCGCCGGCCTTCCCACATGGGTGTCCACCGCACCCGCAGGGCAGCCCACTCCACCGTGTCGAAAACATAAGCTTGTCATCTTGCTGTCATCGCGCCGACATCTTTGTTTGGTGTAATCGACGCCATCCGCTCGGCAGCAGGAGCGCGACAGGCCGGGGAAGGTAGCCGGCCGCCCAGCTTCGCCGGCTGCCCGGCGTGATGACTTCTCGGAGAATGCCCAGCATGACAAACAAGGACGTTTCAAACGCACGGCGCAATCTGCTCAAGGGCGTGGCCGGTGCCGGCGCCCTGCCTTTCGTCGGCGCCTTCATGGCGCTGAAATCGCGGCAGGCGCGGGCCGCCAATGGCGCGACCACGCTGATCGACAGTCCCTATGGGCCGCTCAAGCCCGTGGACGACCTGACCACCGGCCTGCCGCTGCTGCAGTTGCCGGCAGGCTTCACCTACAAAAGCTTCGGCTGGCGCGGCGACACCATGGCCAATGGCATGCCTTGCCCGGCAGGGCACGATGGCATGGGTGTGATCGTCGCGCGCAAGGTCGGGCGCAGCAGCGAGCTGGTGCTGGTGCGTAACCACGAGGTGGGCGCCACCGCGGCCGCGAATTTCATCGACGCACCAAGCGTGTACGACGCCGGCAACAACGCTGCCGGCTCGGTCAACCGGTTCGGCGGCGGTACCACCAACCTGCTGTTCCGCGACGGGAACTGGGTCAGCATGACGCCAAGCCTCGGCGGCACGCAGACCAACTGCGCCGGCGGCATCACGCCCTGGGGTACCTGGCTCAGCTGCGAAGAGGTGGGGTCGGATGCGATGAGCGCCACTGGCCGCAAGCATGGTTATGTGTTCGAAGTCGGTGCCGATCCGGCCCAGACCACCGGTTTGCCGATCGTCGGCATGGGCCGGTTCGCGCACGAGGCCGCCGCGGTCGATCCAGCCAGTGGCAACGTCTACCAGACCGAGGACTCGTCCGGGAAGTCGGGCTTCTATCGCTATGTGCCGGACGTGAAGCACGGTGCGCCCGGCTCGCTGGCCCTGGGCGGCGTGCTGCAGATGGCGCGGGTGAAAGGGCTGGTGAACGTCAACCTCGCCACCGCGCCAATCGACGCGCGCTACCAGCTCGAATGGGTGAACATCACCAATCCGGACCAGAACCGCGGCGATGCGCTTGGCCCCGGCGGCATCGCGGTCACCAATGCGGCCGGTCCCTTTGTCCAGGGCTGGATCCAGGGCGCGCTGCGCATGAACCGCGGCGAAGGCATCTGGTATGCCCAGGGCAAGATGTACGTGATGGACACGGCCGGTGGCGCGGTCGCGCGCGGCGCCATCTGGGAACTCGATCTCGCCACCCAGGTGCTGACCTGCATCTATTCGAGCCCGAGCCCGCTCGTGGGCAACATGGGCGACAACCTGACGGTGAGCCCGCGCAACGCCATCCTCGTCTGCGAAGACGCTTCCACCGCCGCCACCGACTCCTTCGGCTTCGGCCAGCGCCTGATGGGCATCACGGGCGGGGGCGACGCCTACATCTTCGCCAAGAACAATGTGCAGTTGAGTACCGCGCAACTGCAGGGCGCCGGCAAACTGGCCACGCTTGCGGGCGACCACCGCGCCAACGAATTCGCCGGTGCCTGCTTCGACCCGACCGGGCGCTACCTGTTCGTGAACATCCAGACGCCCGGCATCACCTTCGCGATCGCCGGACCATGGGCCAAGGGCCCGCTTTGATCCCTTACGAGAGAGAACAACGCATGAACTTCACCAAACTCGCCGCGGCGCTGGCCGCATCCCTGTTGCTGGCCGGCTCCGCCCAGGCTGCCGTCCTGCTCACCACGGGCGGCGCGTCCGCCAACGGCGTCACCGACTACAGCAGCGCCGGCAGCGTGTCCTTCGACCTCGACCTGGAAAACTTCAGCGCCACCACGCTGCGCTTCGTGCTGGAAGACAGCGACCTGGCCGGCCCTCTCGGCCTGAACGCGCTGGTGCGCAACCTGAGCGGCACCGGGCTGCACAACTTCAACCTCCAATTGAAAGGCATTGGCTTCCGCGCGGCCGGGAGCGTCACGCCTATCTTCGGCGCCGTCGGCGAGGTGCGCCATACCGGGCAGCTGGCCAGCATCGCCTTCGCCCGGCCGGAATGGGCGGAGTTCCACTTCGGCAATCCGCTGGGCCAACCCGGCAAGGCAGACTGGCTGCTCGACACCCGCGGCTTGCGCGCGGGCGATACCTTCGTCATCACGGCCGACATCCCCGAGCCCTCGTCGCTGGCGCTGATGTTGTCGGCGCTGTGCATGGCTGGCCTGATGGCCGCGCGCCGGCGCGGCTGATCCCCGGGGCACTTCCGCCCGTCGCGGGTGCGGGCGGACCTTTTAGCGGGCAATCTATGCGGGATGGTTAAGCACCGCACCGGCGCAGCGCCCCCCGTGGGTTAGCCTGACAGGCTGGTTCGCCCACGTACACCCCATGCTCGATTCCCCACTTTATCAGTCGATCTTCGCCCATTCGCCCATCGCCACGGTCATCCTCTCGCCCAGTGCCGACCCGGTCATCCTCGACGTCAACAAGGCCTTCCTGCGCCACGTCGGCCTGCCGCGCGAACAGCTGCTGAACCAGCGACTGTTCGACATCTTCCCCGAGGCGCCCGACGACCCTTCCGACACCGGCGTCGCCGCGCTGCATGCCTCGCTGGCGCGCGTGATCGAGACCGGTGCGGAGCAGTCGATGCCGACCCAGCGCTATCCGGTGCGCAGCGTCGCCGCGGACGGTAGCGAAGTGTTCGTCGAGCGTTTCTGGAACGCGGTCAACATGCCGGTCTTCGAGGACGGCGGCCAGCTGCTATGCATCCAGCACATGACGATCGAGGTGACCGAGCAAAAGCGCGCCGAGGAAGCCCCTGCTCCTGAGCCGGCGCGAAGCGCTCGATGCGGCGCGCCAGGCCGAAGCCGAGCATGCGCGCCTGCATGCCGTGCTCGAGGCGGCGCCGGTCGGCATCATGATGGCCGATGCCGACGGCACCGCGCTCGAATCGAATGCCGCGCACGATGCGCTGTGGTCGCGCCGTGCCCTGCGCAAGACGGTGCCGCTCGACTTCTCCGAGTGGAAAGGCTGGTGGGCCGATGGTTCGGCGCGCCACGGGCAGCCGCTCGCGCCCGGCGAATGGCCGCTGGCCCAGGCCCTGCGCGGCGAGTCGCGCGCGAACGCCCTGATCGAAATCGAAACCTTCGACCTGCCACACCTGCGGCGCGTGGTCGTCTGTTCGGCGGCGCCCATCCGCGACCGCCGGGGAAAGTGCTGGCCGCGGTCGTGACCCTGCTCGACCTCAGCGAACGCCTGCGCGCCGAGGAAGCCCTGCGCGACGCCGACCGCCGCAAGGACGAATTTCGGCCATGCTGGCGCACGAGCTGCGCATCCCCCCGGCGCCGATCATGGTGGCGGCGGAACTGCTCGGCACGGGTGTGCACGACGCCGAGTGGGTACAGCGCACCGGCGCCGTCATCCTGCGCCAGGTGAGGCACCTGACCGGCATGGTCGACGACCTGCTCGACGTATCGCGCGTGACCCGCGGGCTGGTGCTGATCGAGCACGAGATGATCGACTTGCGCACGATCCTGGCGCAGGCCGTCGAGCAGGTGAACCCCTTGATCGAAACGCGCCGCCACCGCCTGGAGTACACGGCGCACGACGCTCCGCTGATCGTCAGCGGCGACACCAAGCGCCTGGTGCAGGTGGTGGCCAACCTGCTCAACAACGCGGCGAAATACACGCCGCCGGGCGGCCTGCTGCGCCTGGAGATCCGGCGCGTGGGCAGCTGCGCCGAGGTGGCGGTGAGCGACAACGGCATCGGCATGAGCCGCGAGCTGATCGCGCGTGCCTTCGAACTCTTCGCCCAGGCCGAGCGCACCGCCGACCGCGCCCGGGGCGGCCTCGGTATCGGCCTGGCCGTGGTCAAGCGCCTGGTCGACCTGCATGGCGGCTCGATCGCCGCGCACAGCGGGGCCGGGGCAGGGCAGCCGCTTCACGGTCCGGCTGCCCCTGGTCGCCGGCATGGATGATGCACCGCCCGAAGACGCGCCGGCCAAGGCACCCGCCGACGGCCCGGTACTCGATGTGATGGTCGTCGACGACAACCACGACGCCGCCGAGATGCTGTCGATGATGGTCGAATCCTTCGGCTACCGGGTGCGCACCGAGTTCGACTCGAACGCGGCCTTGGGCGCGGCGCTTGCCAGCCCGGCGGACGTCTACCTGCTCGATATCGGCTTGCCCGAGCTCGATGGCTATGAACTGGCGCGGCGCCTGCGCGCGGCGCCGGAAACGGCGCATGCGACGCTGATGGCCGTCACCGGCTATGGCCGCGAACAGGACCGGCGCACGGCGCGCGAGGCTGGATTCGACTTCCATTTCGTCAAACCCGTCGCGCCTGCCGCGCTGGCGGCATTGCTGTGCGACCTTGCGCAGGCACCCCGGCAGCCAGGATCGCGGGGCTGACCAAGACTCACCCCCTGACGCGCGCATAAGGGTTTTTGCTGTTCGGACAAGCTTGCAAATGCGTAAGAAGTTACTCCAGAAATGGCGGCACTGACCGACAAACCAGTGGGGCGGTGTCCTACAAGTCCACGGGCGGCTTTTGGTGGTCAGAGGCCCTCTGGCTGACTACGATGTACCTGCCTCAGCCGAAAACGGCTGGCACCATCAACCAACTACAGGAGGTTCATCATGGCATCGAACAACCAAGGCGGTAACAAGGGTAACCAGGGCAACCAGCAGAGCGGCGATACCAGCAACCGTGGTTTCGCATCGATGGATCCGGAGCGTCAACGCGAGATCGCCAGCGAAGGCGGCCGCGCAGCGCACGCATCGGGCAATGCCCATGAATTCGACTCGGAAGAGGCACGCCGTGCAGGCTCGATGAGCCACAAGAATGACGGCAACAGCCAGAGCCAGGGCGGCGGCAACCAGCAAAGCGGCAAGGGCGGCGGCAACCAGGGCGGTAATCAGGGTGGCAACCAGAGCACCCGTGGCGGCACGCCGGAACAGCATGCCGAAGCCGGACGCCAGAGCCACAAGAACGACAAGTAAGCAACGCATGGCGGTGGATCTTGCCGTCGCCACAAGCTATTTACTTTAGTCAATGATGTAGGAGCAGTACTACATCAGTTCCACCCGCCCGTAGCCGGTTTTTGGCCTCCAGGCGGGAGCAGTACGCGGGAGGCACAAGGCCGATTCCCGTGCCACGGCGCCGCCGCACCGATCCCTCGTATCGGTGCCCGCGGCGCCGGAATTGTTTACGCTACCCGACGGCAAGGCCATCCCCTGCCGCTGCGGTCCTGCGCCGAGCACACAGCTTCCCTTGCACCGATTCATGCCCGTCGCCATGCGTTGCCCACATCGCCTGGCTTCCTCCCGGTATTTAGTGACCCGATGATGTATAGACAAACGTCGCGGTATTGATACATCCGTTGTAGCGTGCTGACACAATCTTGCTGAATTGCATTGCAGATCGCTGTCCAACCGTACGCATAAAGATTGCTGCGTACAATCGGATGTTTCGATGTGGAAATAATTTCGCCATGGACCGACATCCGCAGGCCGCCGAGCCGGCGCCTACCAATGCGCTCAAGCTGTCCGAACTGATCGGATCGCTCAGTTACGCACTCGACCTGACGGAAGGCCAGCCGGCCGGCCACTGCGTGCGCTCATGCTGGATTGGCATGCACATCGGGCGCGAGGCGGGCTTGTCCTCCCAGCAGCTCTGGGAACTGTATTACGTGTTGCTGCTCAAGGATGTTGGCTGCAGCAGCAATGCCGCGCGCATCTGCGAGCTGTACATGACCGACGACCGCCTGTTCAAGCACGACATCAAGACCGTCGGCGACAGCCTGCCGCAAATGCTGTCTTTCGTGTTCAAGCACGCGGGCATGAAAGCCGGCCTGGCCGGACGCCTGCGCACGGTCCTGGCGGCCCTGCGCGACGGTGGCAAGGCCGGTACCGAACTGATTGCCACGCGCTGCCAGCGCGGCGCCGACATCGCCCGCCTGCTGCGACTGCCCGAAGGCGTTGCCGCCGGCATCTATAGTCTCGACGAACATTTCAACGGCAAGGGCAATCCGGCGGGCCTCGCCGGCAGCGCGATTCCTGTCTTCGCCCGCATTGCCCTGCTGGCGCAAGTGGTGGACGTCTTCCACACGGCCGACGGCCGCGCTGCCGCGCTGGCCGAGGTGCGCGCGCGTGCGGGCAGCTGGTTCGACCCTGCGCTGCTGGCCGCCTTCGAACGCGTGGCCGAGGCCGACCTGTTCTGGTCGACCCTGGCCGCGCCGGGCATGGAGAAACTGGTGTTCGCGATGGAGCCTGCCGAGCACACCATGGTGCTCGACGACGACTACCTGGACGACATCGCCACCGCCTTTGGCCAGGTAGTGGACTCGAAAAGCCCTTATACGAGCGGCCACAGCAGCCGGGTCGCCCTCTACACCGACCTGATCGCCGAGGAGATGGGCATCGCACCGGAACGGCGGCGCTGGCTGCGCCGCGGCGCGATGCTGCACGACGTCGGCAAGCTCGGGGTCAGCAACAGCGTCCTGGACAAGGCCGGCGCGCTCGACCGCGAGGAATGGGCCGAGGTACGGCGCCATGCCGAGTACACCGAAGCGATCCTGTCGCGCATCGATGCCTTCGCCGAACTGGCGCGCATCGCCGGTGCCCACCATGAACGGCTCGATGGCACCGGCTACCCGCGCGGCCTGCACGCCGATGCGATCGCGCTCGAGACGCGCATCATCACCACGGCCGATATTTTCGACGCCATCACCGCCGAGCGCCCCTACCGGGGAGCGATCCCCGTGCCGCAGGCGCTGGCGATGATGGAAAAGACGGTCGGCAGCGCCCTCGATCCGCGCTGCTTCGAGGCGCTTCAACGAGCGCTCGAGCGCACGATCGATGACGCAGCCGCATGAGGCCGGCTAGCTGGCCTTGAATACCAGCGCCGCCGCGCGCCGCAGCTTCGGGTACACCACCGGCACCGTCAGCATGGTGCTGCCGATCGCCATCAGCAAGAGCGCCGTGAAGGTTTCGCTCGTGATGATGCCCTTGTCGAGCAGGATGTTCACAAAGATGATCATGATCAGGGCCTTGGTCTGCAGCAGCCAGCCGATGATGGTCGCTTCGCCGCGGCCCCAGCCGAGGATGCGGCCGGCCAGGTGGGTGCCGGCCAGCTTGCCCGCCACCGATGCGACCAGCAGCACTGCCGCCGCCACGAACACGGCCGAGCCGCCCAGCGCCCAGTTTGTGCGCAGGCCTGTGCTCAGGAAGTAGACCGGCATCATCGTCATCAACACGTGCTGGCGCAGCAGGTCGAGTTTTTTCTGGTCGAACCAGTGCGCATCCATGATGGCACCGGCAAGGAAGGCGCCGACCATGTAGTGCAAGCCGGACCAGTCGGCGGCAAAGGCGCAGGCGGCCAGCCAGACCAGGGCGGCGAACCAGCGGTCGCGCTCTTCGAGTTTGACCATCAGCGCGCGGAATCCATACGCGGCCACGCCGAACAGCAGCATGAAGCCTAGCTGGCGGCCGACGCGGGTCCAGTCGAGCAGGATCAGCGCCAGCACGCCCCAGATCGCGATATCGTCCAGGCTGGCGTAGCGCAGCACGCGCTGGCCGATCGGCTCGCGCAGGATCTCCAGTTTTTCCATCAAGAGGATCAGGATCGGCAACGCCGTCACGGCGCAGGCCATGCCCACGCCCAGCACGAACTGCCAGCTCTCTGCGTTCGCACCTTTCCATCCCGCGTAGCCCAGCATGCCGACGGCCGCGACGCAGCCGAATACCAGCGGCACGCCCAGCGAGAGCGAAGCGGTGATGCTGCTTTCGCGCCGGTGTTCCCAAGCCTTTTTCAGATCGAGCTCGATCCCGGCGATCATCACGAAGATCATTACCGCCCACCAGGCGATACCGTTCAGTGCAGCCATCACCTGCGGGTTGAACACAAAAGCGTAATAGTCGGGATAGGCGCGTCCCAGGATGCCCGGGCCGAGCAGCACGCCGGTAATGATCTGCACCACCACCAGCGGCGCCCAGTAGTCCGTATTCCCGAGCCGCCAGATCAGGTAGGGCAGCGTAAAAATCACCAGCATCGCGATCAAAAAGATCTCGGTCGTTCCCATGGCTGTGTGCATAATGTCTCTCTTGTCATTGTTATCGAAGGCCGTCGCCTTTTTCGCCCCCGGGCGACACCGGGCAGCGCATCCCGGTCAAGCATGACACAAAAAAAGTAATGGTTTGACACCGAAATTGGCCTGGTGCTATAGTCGGGTCAAACCAATGGTAACGTTTCCAAAAACGTACCGCAAGAGGCAAGGCGAGGGATCGGAGACACGATGTACAACGCACCAAGGTTCGAGACGCGGTTCACGGCAGGCGTGAGCGCAGGGATCAAATCACGTCGCAAGGCGCGCGCCGCCGCCTGGCTCACCGCCGGGTTAGCGGCCGCCGCCCTTGCGGGACCGGCCGGCGCCGCCGCCCCGGCCGCCCCCGGGGCCGAAGTCATCCACTGGTGGACTTCCGGCGGCGAATCGGCCGCCGTCAAGCAGGTGGCGCAGGCCTACCGCGCCGCCGGCGGCGTCTGGGTCGACACGGCGATCGCCGGCGGCGACCAGTCGCGCGCCGTCACCATCAACCGCATCGTCGGCGGCAACCCGCCGACCGCCGCCCAGTTCAACACCTCGAAGCAGTTCGTCGACGTGATCGAAGAGGGCATGCTGAACAACGTCGACGACATCGCGCGCGCCCAGAACTGGGACAAGCTGCTGCCCGAGCCGATCGTCAACGTCATCAAGGTCAACGGCCACTATTACGCGGTCCCGCTCAACATCCACATGCAGGCCTGGATCTGGTACTCGAAGGCGGCCTTCCAGAAAGCCGGCATCGCGAAGGAGCCGGCCACGGTCGACGAATTCTTCGCCGCCCTCGACAAGCTGAAAGCGGCCGGCATCGTGCCGCTCGCGCACGGCGGACAGTCCTGGCAGGAGACCGTGCTGTTCACCGCCATGCTGTCCAATCTTGGCGGGCGCGACCTGTACCTGAAGGTGCTGCGCGACCGCGACCCGAAGGCGCTCGCTTCGCCCGCCTTCCGCAACGTGCTGGCGGCCTATAAACGCCTGCAGTCATATGTCGATCCGCGTTCGCCGGGCCGCAACTGGAACGACGCTACCGCCATGGTCATCTCCGGCAAGGCCGGCATGCAGATCATGGGCGACTGGGCCAAGGGCGAATTCATCGCCGCGAAACAGGTGCCGGGCCAGCAATTCGGCTGCATCGCCGGCCTCGCGCCGAATTCGCCCTACCTGATGCAGGGCGACGTGTTCGTCTTCCCGAAAACCGATAATGCCGACGCCGTACGCGCCCAGAAGCTGCTGGCGAACGTGGTGGTGGCACCGAACACCCAGCTCGCTTTCAGCAAACTGAAAGGCTCGGTGCCGGTACGGCAGGACGTCGATGCCGCCCAGCTGGACGTCTGCGCGCAGAAGGGCCTGGCGATCCTGAAGGACCGCACGCGCCACCTCGGCATCTCCGAGGTCTACCTGACGCCCGACCAGAACGGCGCCATGCAGGACGTGCTGACCGCCTTCTGGAACACCAGCATGACGGTCGACAAGGCGCAGAAGAACATCGCCGCGGCGCTGCGCAACTGAGATGCTGGCGTTTCCGCTGCGCGCGAACGCGCCCCGTCGCGGCCCCCGGCCCACTCCGCACTTCGCAGCGTACTTTGCGCTGCTGCCGATGGCGGTCACGGTGCTGGTCGCCTACCTCGGCACGGTGCTGTGGACCTTCCGCGTCTCGCTCACCAGTTCGCGCACCTTCGCCTCGGATAAATTCATCGGCGCGGCCCAGTACACCCGCCTGTTCGACAACGAGCGCTGGATGCTGTCGCTGCACAACCTGGCCATCTATGGGCTACTGTTCATCCTCGCCTGCATCGTCATCGGCTTTTTGCTCGCCGTGTTCATCGACCAGAACGTGGTGGGCGAGGGCATGCTGCGCACCGTGTTCCTGTATCCGTACGCGATGAGCTTTGTCGCCACGGGCCTGGTCTGGCAGTGGCTGCTCACGCCGGGCACCGGCATCGACAGCGTGGTGCAAAAACTTGGCTTCCCCGATTTTTCGTTCGACTGGATCGTCGACCAGGACATGGCGATCTATACCGTGGTGATCGCCACCGTCTGGCAATTCTCGGGCCTGGTGATGGCGCTGATGCTGGCTGGCCTGCGCGGCATCGACGGCGACATCTGGAAGGCCGCGCGCCTGGATGGCATTCCGGTCTGGCGCGTCTACCTGGCGATCGTGCTGCCGATGATGAAGGCGACGGTTGCCACCGTCTTCCTGCTGCTGGCAACCACGGTGGCCAAGCTGTTCGACGTGGTCGTCGCCATGACGGGCGGCGGGCCGGGCACGGCCAGCGAAGTGCCGGCGAAATTCATCATGGATCACCTGTTCCTGCGCTCGAACATCGGCCTGGCCTCGGCGGGCGCCGTGATGCTGCTCATTCCCGTGATCGCGCTGCTGGCACCCTATGCCTATGCGCGCAGCCGCCGGAGCCGCGCATGAAACGCGAGACCATCATCGCGCCGCCTCTCGCCCTGGCCGGCGCACCTGTGCGTGCCCGCCGGCGTGGCCTGAGCCCCGCGCGTATCGGCATCTACCTGTTCCTGCTGTCCGCCGCGCTGTTCTTCCTGCTGCCGCTGTACGTGATGCTGGTGACCTCGCTGAAAAGCATGGAGGAAATCCGCCTCGGGAACATCCTGGCGCTGCCGTTCGACCTGACTTTCGAACCCTGGCGCCAGGCCTGGAGCGAAGTGTGCACGGGCGCCGCCTGCGAAGGCATACGCGGCGGCTTCTGGAACTCGGTCGCGATCACCGTGCCGAGCACGATCCTGCCGATCCTGATCGGTGCCATCAACGGCTATGCCTTGAGCTTCTGGCGCCCGCGCGGCGCGAACGCCCTGTTCGGCATCCTGCTGGCCGGCGCCTTCATCCCGGTGCAGGTGATGATCTACCCTTTGGTGCGCCTGCTGGCCGGCGCCGGCATCTTCGGCTCGCTCCCCGCCATCGTGCTGGTGCACCTGGTGTTCGGCATGCCGGTGATGACGCTGCTGTTCCGGAATTACTATGCCGGCCTGCCGCAGGAGCTGTTCCACGCGGCGCGCATCGACGGCGGCGGCTTCTGGCGCATTTTCCTGCACGTGGTGCTGCCGCTGTCGACGCCGATTGCGATCGTGGCCGCGATCATGCAGGTGACTGGCGTGTGGAACGACTACATCCTCGGCCTGGTCTTCGCCGGGCGCGACAACCTGCCGATGACGGTCCAGTTGAACAACGTGATCAACACCACCACCGGCACGCGCCTCTACAACGTCAACATGGCCGCGACCATCCTCACCGCCGCGGTGCCGCTGGCGATTTACTTCTTCTCCGGACGCTGGTTCGTGCGCGGTATCGCCGCCGGCGCCGTCAAAGGCTGATGCATGTCGAACGTCCATCTACGCAAACTGTCCATCACGCTCGGCGGCAAACCGATCATCCGCGAGCTCGACCTGCAGGTCGAGCCGGGCGAATTCCTGGTGCTGCTCGGTCCTTCCGGCTGCGGCAAGTCGACCCTGCTGCACAGCATCGCCGGCCTGATCGAGGCCAGCGGCGGCAGCATCGAGATTGGCGGGCGCGACATGACCCTGTGCGACCCCAGCGAGCGCGGCATCGGCATGGTGTTCCAGTCGTACGCGCTGTATCCGACCATGACGGTCGAGGGCAACATGTCCTTCGGCCTCAAGATGGCAGGTACGCCGAAGGCCGAGATCAAGCGCCGCGTGGCCCACGCCGCCGGTATGCTGCAGCTGGACAGCCTGCTGTCGCGCAAACCCGCGCAGCTCTCGGGCGGGCAGCGCCAGCGGGTGGCGATCGGGCGAGCCCTGGTCCGCGAAGCGGGCGTGTTCCTGTTTGACGAGCCGCTGTCGAACCTCGATGCCAAGCTGCGCGCCGAGCTGCGCCGCGAACTGAAACTGCTGCACGCGCGTTTGAAATCGACGATGATCTACGTGACCCACGACCAGGTGGAGGCGATGACGCTGGCCTCGCGCATCGTCGTGATGCAGGGCGGGATGGTGCAGCAGATCGGTACGCCACTTGATGTCTACGAGCGTCCGGCCAACCGCTTCGTGGCGGGCTTCCTCGGTTCGCCAGCGATGAATTTCATCGAAGGCGAGGTCGACCTGCATGGCCGCTTCCTGGCGGGGCCGCTGGCGGTGGTATTGCAGGAGGCACCGGCGCCCTGCAGCGCAACGCTGGGCGTGCGCCCGGAACACGTGCGCATCGGCGCGAACGGGCCGCTCGACGGAGAGGTCACGCTGGTCGAGCCGATGGGCAACCACCAAATCGTCTGGATCGCCTGCGGCAGCCACCTGCTGTCGGCCCTCGTGCACGAGGGCGGCAGCTTCGCGCCCGGACAGCCGGTCCGCTTCGGGATCGATGCAACGCGGGTATCGCTGTTCGATACTGCGCACGGCATGCGCTTCAAGGCCGCCGGCATGCAGTATGCTTCTGTTTAATCGATAATGTCGACGGCTTCATGTCGACCAAATAGGGACTGTTCGTGGCAACTATCAAAGATGTGGCGCGCCTTGCCGGCGTCGGACTCGGAACCGCCTCGCGTGTCGTGAGCGGCAAGGGTTCGGTCTCGCCCGCGACGCTCGAGCGCGTGAAAAAGGCCATCGACGAGCTGGGCTTCCGGCCCTCGCACGCGGCGCGCGCGCTGCTGTCGGGTTCTAGCCAGATGATCGGCGTCTACATCCCGGTCCTGTCCGGCACCTTCTACACGCCCATCCTGCAGATCATCGATACCGAGCTGCGCGCCGCCGGCCTGCACATGGTGGTCGCGTTCGGCGTCGGCCTGGGCGACGCCCGCCGCCAGGCGATCGAGGGCATCGAATTCCTGATGGAGCGCGGCTGCGACGGCCTGATCGTGATGACGAGCGCGCTGCTGGACGAAGACCTGGAAGCCCTGGGCGCCAAGCGCAAGCTGCTGGTGGCGCTGAACCACAGCCTGGCCAGCATCGCCGACCAGTGCTTCATGGTCGACCACCGCCTCGGCGGCCGCCTGGCCGCGCGCGCACTGCTCGAACACAAGCACCGCGACATCGCCGTCGTGGCCGGCCCGTCCAGCCTCGTCGACAACGTCGAGCGCATCGAAGGCTTCATGGGCGAGTTGCAGGAAGCCGGCATCGATCCGCGCAAGCTCTGGGTTGCCGAGAGCGACTTTTCTCCTGCCGGCGGCTGGAACGCGGCCAAGGAACTGGTCGAGTCCGGGCATCCGTGCACCGCCCTGTTCTGCGCCAACGACGAGATGGCCGTCGGTGCGCTGTCCTATTTCCAGGAAGCCGGCATCCGGGTGCCGCACGACCTGTCGGTGATCGGCTACGACGACACGCCGAGCGCCGAATTCTCCGCACCACGCCTGACTTCCGTGCGCATGCCCTGGCGCGAGATGACCCTGAACGGCCTGAATGCCCTGCTGAACCGCTGCTACGACCTGCGCCGCCCGGTCGAGCGCAGCTTCCCGGTATCGGTGACGCTGCGTGCCTCGCTGGCCAGGGCCGGCAAGAGGGTTGGCAGCGGCGCAGGCAGCAGCGCCAGTGCCGCCGACACCGCCAAGCCCGGGAACCGCTCTGCCGCCGGGGCCAAGACCGGTAGCGCCGGCGATCAGCGCGGGGCGGCATGAGCGCCTCGGCGCGCGCCGGCCCGGCGCGCTTTTTTTAGCGCATGGGTGGAAAGCTTTCCAATCGCATCGTATCCTATTCCGAACAATCCAAAGACCGACATCCTGAACCGAGACCATGACGACACCGAACAGCACTGAGCCGCATCCGCCCGCGCGCCGCGAATTCGCCGACGACTTCCTGTGGGGCTGCGCCACCTCGTCCTACCAGATCGAAGGCGCCAGCCAGGAGGATGGCCGCGTCGAGTCGATCTGGGACCGCTTCGCCGCCACCCCCGGCAAGGTACGCGACGGCTCAAGCGGCGCGGTCGCCTGCGACCATTACCACCGCTGGCCGGAAGACTTCGACATCGGCCGCGACATGGGCCTGAACGCCTACCGCTTTTCGATCGCCTGGCCGCGCATCTTCTCGGAAGTGGGCGGCAAACCCAATGAGAAGGGCCTGGACTTTTATTCGCGCCTGGTCGACGGTATGCTCGAGCGCGGCCTGCAGCCCTGGGCCACGCTGTACCACTGGGACCTGCCGCAATTCCTGCAGGACCGCGGCGGCTGGGCCGACCGCGCCACCGTCGATGCCTACCTCGCCTTTGTCGATGCCATGACGCGCCGCCTGGGCGACCGCGTGCAGCACTGGATCACCCACAACGAACCCTGGTGCACGGCGATGATCGGCAACTACGAGGGCCTGCACGCTCCCGACCTGACCGACTTCAAGACGGCGCTGCAGGTCTGCCACCACGTGCTGCTCTCGCACGGCAAGGCGGTGCCACTGATCCGCGCCAACGTCCCCGACGCGCAGGTAGGCATTGCGCTCAGCCTGCACCCGCTGCGCGCCGCCAGCGACAGCGCTGAGGACCGCGCCGCCATGCTGCGCCACGACGGCCTGCGCTACCGCTGGTTCCTCGATCCGCTGTTCGGCCGCGGCTATCCGGCCGCCACGCTGGACGTGATCAAGGATGCCGCGCCAGTCGTCCACCCGGGCGACATGGAGGCGATTGCCGTGCCGCTCGACTTCCTCGGCGTGAACTACTACTTCCCGGAGACGATCCAGGACGCGCCGGGCGAAGGGCCCCTGGCTGCACGCGTGCTGCCGCCGCAGGACGTCGAGACCACGGCCCCGGGCTGGGAAGTCGCGCCGCAGGGCCTGGCCGACCTGCTGGCACGGATCGAGAACGACTACCATCCAGGCCCGATGTACATCACCGAGAACGGCGCCTGCTACGACGACGAGGTGGATGCCGATGGTGCCGTGCACGACGAACCGCGCCGGCGCTACCTGGCGCGCCGCCCTGGCCGCGCTGCGCGCGACGTGGTCAGGGAGGGCGTGCCGGTGAAGGGCTATTTCGCCTGGAGCCTGGTCGACAATTTCGAGTGGGCCGAAGGCTACCTGCGCCGCTTCGGCCTGGTGCACATCGATTACGCCACCCAGCAGCGGCGCCTGAAGGACAGCGGCAAGTGGTATCGCAGCTTCCTGCGCCAGGAATGACGGACCCGGACACAACGCAGAACACAAGGGAGACAACACAATGAGAAGATTTACGCCCCCGCTGCTGGCGCTGGCGATCGCGCTGGCGCTGCCGGCCGTCGCCGCGCCCGGCACGAATCGCCTGACCGACTGGCCCAAGCCGCAGAGCGCCTTCAAGCGCGATGCGGCCCTCGAGGCGCGCATTGCCGCCATCGTCAAGGGCATGAGCCTGGCGCAGAAGATCGGCCAGATGACCCAGCCGGAAATCAAGACCGCCAGTCCGGCCGACGTGAAGCAGTACTACCTCGGTTCGGTCCTGAATGGCGGCGGCAGCTGGCCGAACAATAACAAGCATGCGACGGCCGCCGACTGGCTGGCGCTGGCGAATGCCTATTACGACGCCTCGATGGCGACCGACATGGCGGTCAAGGTTCCTGTCATCTGGGGGATCGATGCCGTCCACGGCAACAACAACGTCCATGGCGCCACCATCTTCCCGCACAATATTGGCCTGGGCGCCGCGCACAATCCGAAACTGGCACAGGACATCGGCGCCGCGACCGGACGCGCCGTACGTGCCACCGGTATCGCCTGGGTGTTCGGCCCGACGCTGGCGGTGGTGCGCGACGACCGCTGGGGCCGCACCTACGAGAGCTTCTCGGAAGACCCGCTGCTGGTGAAAAGCTATGCCGGACCGTATGTGACCGGCCTGCAGGGCAGATTCAAGTCCGATGCCAACGTGGTGGCCTCGATCAAGCACTTCATGGGCGATGGCGGCACCGACCAGGGCAAGGACCGCGGCGTCACCAAGGCCAGCGCCGAGGACATGATGAATATCCATGCCCAGGGCTATTACGCAGGCCTGGCGGCGGGCGCGCAGACGGTGATGGTGTCCTTCAACAGCTGGAACGATGTCGCCGCCGGCCAGGACCACGGCAAGCTGCACGGCAGCAAACACGCCCTGACCGACATCCTGAAGGGCAAGCTTGGCTTCGACGGCTTCGTCATCAGCGACTGGAACGGCATCGCCGAGATTCCCGGCTGCCGCAACGACAGCTGTCCGCAGGCGGTCAATGCCGGCATCGACATGTTCATGGTGCCGGACGACTGGAAGGCATTCATCGCCAACACGACGAAACAGGTGGAGTCGGGCGAGATCCCGATGGCGCGCATCGACGACGCCGTTACCCGCATCCTGCGCGTCAAGCTGCGCGCAGGCCTGTTCGGCAAGCGGCCATCAAACAACGCCTATGCCGGCAAGGACGCAGCAACGCAGGACCGCGCGCTGGCGCGCCGTGCCGTGCGCGAGTCGCTCGTGCTGCTGAAGAACGAAGGACCGGTACTGCCACTGGCACGCGGCAAGAAGCTTCTCGTTGTGGGCAAGAGTGCCGACAACCTGTCGAACCAGACCGCCGGCTGGTCGCTGACCTGGCAGGGGACGGCCAATACCAATGCCGACTTCCCCCACGCCGACTCCATCCTTGCCGGCATCAAGGCGGCCGCGGGCGAGGCGAACGTTCGCTACAGCCAGGACGGACGCGACGTCAACGTGGCCGACTACGACGCGGTGATTGCCGTGATCGGCGAAACCCCGTATGCCGAAGGCGACGGCGACATCGGCCCATCGGGCACGCTGCGCCACAGCGGCCGCCACCCGGAAGACCTGGCCGTGCTGGAAGCCGTCGCCGGCAAGGGCAAACCGGTGATTACCGTGTTCGTTGCCGGCCGTCCGCTCTGGGTCAACGACCTGCTGAATCTGTCGGACACCTTTGTCGCCGCCTGGCTGCCGGGCAGCGAGGGCAAGGGCGTGTCCGACCTGCTGGTTGCCGGTCCCAAGCGGTATGACTTCCGCGGCACGCTGTCGTTCTCGTGGCCAAAGTCGGTCTGCCAGACGGATTTGAACCTTGGAAGCGCCAACTATGCGCCGCTCTTCAAGCTCGGGTATGGCCTGCGCGCGGGACAACGCTCGCAGCTGGGCAAGTTAGACTCCAGCTATCCGCCCGGCGGCTGCGGCGTCAGCAACAGCTTCCCGGTATTCGGCCAGGCCGACCGCGCCAGCTTCCCGCTGGCGATCCGCAGCGGGAGCGAGGTCAAGCCGCTCGGCGCCGACCTGAACGCGACGATCGCGCTGCCTGGCGTCTCCGTGCAGACATCGCAGATCAACACCCAGCAGGATGCGAAGCAAATCACGTGGACCGGGCCGGCGACGGTCGAAGCACGCGGCGGCAAGGCCATGGTGCTGCCGCCGGCGGCCAGCCAGGATGGCGCGTTGCGCTTCGATACCATCGTCACGCAAGCCCCCGCCGGCAAGCTGACGCTGGCGATGGCCTGCGTTGCCAACTGCGGCACGCCGCTCGACGCCACCGCGCTCTTCAAGCGCCTGGCCGGCAAGGGCAAGCAGACCGTCAAGGTGCCGCTGGCCTGCTTCGCGGCGAAAGGCGTCGACCTGGCGCGGGTCGAGGCGCCCTTCGTCGTCGGCAGCAGCGGCGCGTTCACCGCCGCCTTTGCCAACATCGAGATTCTGGGTGGCGCCGCGAAAGAGCCGGACGCCGTTCGCTGCGAGGAGCTGCAATGAGCCCGGCCCGACTCGTCGCCGACATCGGCGGCACCAATGCCCGCTTCGCGCTGCACGATGGCGGCAAGTTCGACTGCATCGAGGTCTTGTCCTGCGCCCAGCACGAGACGCTGGCGGACGCCATGCACACCACCTGCACACGGCCGCCGGACGCGGCTTCCAGGTCGACGGCATCGCCCACGCCGCGATCGCGATCGCCAACCCGGTCGAGGACGACCACGTCAAGATGACGAACCACCACTGGAGCTTTTCGATCTCCAGCCTGCGCGACGAGCGCGCGCTGTCGACGCTGCTGGTGGTGAACGATTTCGCGGCCCTGGCCATGTCGCTGCCGTACCTGGAGCCCTGGGCAGCGCGAGCGGGTCGGCGGCGGCGTCGAGCAAGCCGGGCGTCCGCTCGGCCTGATCGGCCCGGGCACGGGCCTGGGCGTGTCGGGCGTGGTCCCGGCCGGGGAGCGCTGGATTGCGCTGACCGGGGAGGGCGGCCATGCCAGCTTCGCGCCTTGCACGCGCGACGAGTTCCTGATACTGGAGCGCCTGCAGGAACAGTACGGGCACGTGTCGGCCGAGCGCCTGCTGTCAGGGGCGGGGCTGGAGGCGATCCACCGCGTCCTCGCCGGGAACGAGCTGGGTGCGGCCGCCATCACGGGCGGGGCGCTGTCCGGCGACGCCGCCTGCCTGCGGACCGTGGAGACCTTTTGCGGTATCCTCGGCAGCGTAGCCGGCAACGTTGCCCTGACCCTCGGCGCGACCGGCGGCATGTACATCGGCGGCGGCATCGTGCCGAGATTGGGCACGCTGTTCGCCAGCTCGCCGTTCCGCCGCCGCTTCGAGGACAAGGGACGGCTCTCGACTTACCTTGCGCGCATTCCGACCTGGGTCATTACCGAACCCTATCCGGCACTGCAGGGCGTGGCGGCGCTGCTGTCGGCCCACATCGGTGGCCCGCACTCCGGTAGCCCGCACTCCGGTAGCACACAATAAGGAAACCATCATGGAAAACATCGCACGCCCCGCCGCGCTCGCCGAAGCGCAGCCGGAACAGAGCCAGTCGCAGACCGGCCCGCTCGTCATCCTCACCATCCTGTTCTTCATGTGGGGACTCCTGACCTCGCTGAACGACATCCTGATCCCGCACCTGAAATCGATCTATACGCTCACTTACCTGCAGGCGATGCTGGTCCAGTTCTGCTTCTTCGGCGCCTACTTCCTGGTGTCGATGCCGGCGGGCGCGCTGATTCGCCGCATTGGCTACCAGAAGGGGGCGGTCACTGGTCTCCTGATTGCCGCCGCCGGCTGCGCGCTGTTCTACCCGGCCGCGCAAAGCGGCTACGGGTTGTTCCTGTTCGCATTTTTTGTCCTGGCAAGCGGCATCACCATCCTGCAGGTGGCGGCCAACCCGTATGTCACGGTGCTGGGGCCGGCGCGCACGGCATCGAGCCGCCTGACGCTCACCCAGGCCTTCAACTCGCTCGGCACGACGGTCGGCCCGTATGTCGGCGGGATGCTGATCCTGTCTGCTGCCGCGGTCGGCGCCGACAAGATCGCGGCCATGTCCGCGACCGAACAGGCGGCGCACCGGGCGCAGGAAGCGGCCACCGTCCAGGGCCCCTACCTGGCGCTGGCGGCGACGCTCGCGATTCTGGCGCTGTTGTTTGCGGTCGTGCGGCTGCCGAAAGTCGACCATGCTGCAGGCCCGGCCGCGGCGCAGGCGGGCGAGGGTTCGGCCTGGTCCTACCGCCACCTGGTGCTGGGCGCGGTGGCGATCTTCGTCTATGTCGGCGGCGAAGTCAGTATCGGCAGCTTCCTGGTGAACTTCCTGGGCGAACCGCAGATCGCGGGCATGAGCCACGATGCGGCCTACAAGTATGTCAGCCTGTACTGGGGCGGGGCACTGGTGGGCCGCTTCATCGGCTTCGCCGTGATGCGCTACGTCAGCCCGGGCAAGACGCTCGCCTTCAATGCCTTTGCCGTGATCGCCCTGGTGCTGCTCGCCACCCTGGGGCAGGGACACCTGGCGATGTGGGCACTCATCGCGGTTGGACTGTTCAATTCGATCATGTTCCCGACCATCTTCAGCATGGCGCTGCACGGCCTGGGACGCCACACGGGGCAGGGTTCGGGCATTCTCTGCATGGCGATTGTCGGCGGCGCCATCGTGCCCTTCATCCAGGGCGGCCTGGCCGACCGCATCGGCCTGCAGCCTTCCTTCCTGGTACCGGCGGCCTGCTACCTGTTCATCCTGTTCTACGGCGTGAAGTACGCGGGACTGCATCGCCAGGGGGATCCGGCTTGAGGGATCGTCCCGCCCGGCAGACGCGGCCGGGCGGGACGGCGCAGGAACCGGCTTACTGCTGCCGCTTCTTCTCTTCCTGCTTGACCTTCTTCGCTTCCTTCTTTTCCTTCGGCGTTTTGGCGGGTTCTTTCTTCGTGGACTTTTTCGCGTCCTGGCTTTTGCTCATGGTCTAGCTCCCTTCTGTCAGTCGAATGTGGATCTTCCAACGACACTATAACGCGAAAGGGGCTGCGGCCACCTGCGGACGCCGGCTCGACGAATCACACCCGCACCAACTCCACGCGACGGTTCCTTGCCTTGCCTTCTTCGGTCGTGTTGTCGGCCAGCGGCTGGTCCGGGCCCTTGCCGACGGCGGTAAGGCGGTCCGCCGCAACCTGTTTGGCGGTGATCGCCTTGACGACCGACTCGGCACGCGCCAGCGACAGCTTGCGGTTGTGCGCGGCGTCGCCGCTGGCATCGGTATGGCCTTCGACGCGCAGCTTCAGGCTCGGTTCGCCCTGCATCAGCTTGACGACCTCGTCGACCGCCGGCAGGCTGTCCTGGCGGATGACCTGGCTGTCGGTATCGAAGTTCAGGTACAGGGCGACGTGGCCGTCCTTCTTCAGGGCGGAAGACAGCTCTGCGGCAGGCAAGGCGCTCACCTGCTGCTGCATTGCCTTTTCTTCGACGGCCAAGACACCGATCTCGCCGCCGTCAACCCAGAACGAGATCCAGATGTTGGTCTGGGGCGTCCGGATCAGCCATTGCTCGAAATTGGGCGTATCCGCATCCTCGCCCGCATCGATATAGGGAAGGTCCATCTTGTTGTACACGGCCTGGTAACTTCCGCCATTGCGCTCGATGAATTTCTCGTTCCTCGGGTGGACGGTGTCGACCCGCGTCGCACCGAGGGCCTTCAGGGCCGTTTCATAGTTGCGGTGCGCTGCCAGACTCGACCACTTCAGGTCGCTCAACGTGAACTCCCGGCGGATGACCTTGCCTTCGACCTTGCGCAGTTCTTCGCCGGCGATGACGTAGGCGCGATCGAAATCGTGTTCCCGGTCCGTGCGCACGTCGCTGGGTTTCAGCTCAGCAGGCATGGCGACATACGGGAAAGGCGGCAAGGCCTTGGTCGTTACCGGGACCGAATTCAGGTCGAAGGGCTTCACCGCGTCCGCAGCCGGGGTGGCGGCAGGGGCCTCAGGGGTGGCAGCGGGGGCGGGCGTGGTTGCGGGCTGTGCAGCGGCCGCCGGCGCTTCCTTGGCCGGCTCCTGCGATTCGGTCTGGTTGCGTTTGCAGGCCGTCAGGCTGGCGGCAATGAACAGGGGCAGGACAAGTGTCGAGAGACGCATCATGGCAGTTCGTTTCATGATCAAAAAATAACGGAACGCCAGAATAGCAGAGTTCTATTTACATTTGGACAGTGACCTCCGTTGAATACAATAGTTTTCCGCATCCGCACCGCGATCATCAGCACCAGTTTTTATCGGGCTGCATATTCAGCCGGTGCGCCGCATCGATCACGTCCTGCAGTTCGACCGGGTCGCTGTAGGGATCCTGGTCGAGCGTGGTGACCCGGTTCAGCTCTTTCTGCCAGCGGCGCAATTCGGCGACATAGTCCGGGTCCGGCACCCGCTTGAGGACACCGTTTTCCCGCACCAGGTCGCAGATGCCGTTGTGTACCCACTCGCCACTGTGCCAGTCCGGCATGTCGACCGCGGGGAAGAGGCACACGCCCTGCAGGTCCATCCCGCGCCGCACGGCCGCCAGCGATTCGCCCATGACGTCGCGCAGCCAACTGTCGCGGCCCTGGCCCAGGCCACTGGTTTCGCCGATGATCATCGGCCTGCGATAGCGCTGCCAGACGGTGTCCAACATCTCGCACAGCGGCACGATGCGCTCGTCGCCGGGCGGCAGCGCCGCATGCGGCCCGTGCTCGCGGTATTCCATCTGGCCGAAGGAATAATTGTTGGCGCCGACGATGTCCAGGATCTCGGGCGATCCGCCGAACTCCGGGTGCGCGCGGCCGCCGATGATGTCCCAGGCGAGGAAGGTATCGACCATGGTCTCGTGGCGCGCCGCCTCGACCAGGTCGGGCCGACCGCGCGGCGCCACCACCTGCACCAGCGGGTCGATGTGGACCATGCGCGCGCCCGGGTCGACTTCGCGGATCGCCTTGACGCCGGCAATCGCCGCCCGGCACAGGGCCAGGCGCAGGCGCATCCGGTCTTCGCGGCTGCGGCGATAGGGCGCGGCCCAGCCCCATTCGCCGGCACAGAAGGAAAAGAAGGTGATCTCGTTGATCGGCGTGAAGAAGTGCGGGCCGCGCAGTTTCGGGACCACGTATTCGGCGCAAGCGCGGCAATAGCGCGCGAAGCGATCGACGAAGGCATCGGAAAAAGGATCGAGGTCGTCCGGGTAGCCGTAGTGGCAGAGGTCCCAGATCGGCGTGATCTTCGAGGCGTTCATGGCCTCGATGGGGGGATCGATACGCGAAAAATCGTAGCCCTCGCCGCGATCGACCAGCGGCCAGGGAATGCCTTCGCGGGCCACGCCGATGCCCAGGCTGTTCAGTATCCGGTAATCCTCGGCCGTGTGGCGGTCGTGTTCCGTTTCCGCGACCAGGTCGCGCCGGACACGCTCCTCGCTCCACAGGAAGCTGGAGCACTCGAAGCCCGAGAGAAAGAATGTCGGGAAAATGCCGGGACGGCTGGCCATGCGATCCTCCTCTTTTTCATTGCGCGAGGCCGCAGCCGGCCTGGGCGGGGAAGCGTGTGCAGGATCGCATTGCTACCGAAAGTTGTCCAGAGGCGCACGACTGGGGCGCAAAGGCATCGAAGGGCGAATTTGTTGCCATGCGACAACAAATAGCACGAATGTGCGAATATTCCTCAGTGGAACCGTAATCTGGACTGTTTCCGTATGGAATCTTTTGACCGGCTACCTTATGATCACCGCTCTTTGCGCACAGCAGCCATCGCGCGCCGCTTTCGAATTACCCCTATTGCTCCACCAGACACCATGACATCCGGCGCCGTCGTCAACGAACACTACCTGAACAAGGTACTCGCACTGTCCCAGGAAGTCGGCGTCACCGCCACCGAGGACATCTACGACGCGCGTGGCATGAAGCTGCTGGCCAAGGGCGCCATGGTGTCGCCCCAGCTGCAGGAACGGCTGATCGTGCATCGCCTGCGCAAGCCGCTGGAAGCCTGCATCACGGTCGAGGGTGGCGTCGACGGCAGCGGGCTGGCCGCCAGCGCCTACCGCGCCTGCGAAGCATCGCCCGCGCTGGCGGCAATCCTGGGGGCCTGCGGCATCACGGACCGCGACGGTGCGGCGCGAACTCGAAGCGCTGCGCTTTGCGCCGGCGATGACGGTGATGCTGACCATGATCGGCCGCGGCAACGGCGACCTGCGCCACGTCGCCGAGGTGGCGGCGCTGTCGCTCGCCTTTGCGACGCACGCGCGCCTGGCGCCCGACGGGGTACGGGTGGCGGCGATGGCGGGTGTGCTGCACGATATCGGCGAGCTCTATATCGATCCCGACCTGATCAATGCGAGCCGGGTGCTGAGCTCTGAAGAATGGTCGCACGTGATCGTGCATCCCCATATCGGACGGCTGCTCATCCAGGACCTGGAATCCTGCCCGGCGGCGGTCGGCATTGCCGTCTCCGAACACCATGAACGCCTGAATGGCACGGGCTACCCGCGCGCCATGATCGCAGGGCAGAGCAGCGTCGCCGGGCAGCTCGTCGCCAGCGCCGAGCTCATCTCCGGGCTGCTGCACAAGCCGAACGCGCTGCAGCGCGCCGAACTGGCAATGAAGATCGTCAGCGGCGAGCATCCGCGCATGGTCTCGGCCATCATCTCCCAGGCCAGCCGTACGCCCGGTGCGCAAGCCTTCGAGCTCGCCTCGGCCACGATCGACGACGACGAGGTCATCCGGCTGTCGCAGCGCATGGCCGACGCGGCGGAACTGGCGGCGCAACTGGCGCGCGGCGCCGGGCTCGCGCCCAGGCACCTCGACCTGATGCTGCGCACCCGCGAACGCCTGCACATGGTCCAGCGCGCCTTCATGTCCACGGGGCTCGACATGCACGTCGCCGCGCTCGCGGGCGCACCCCTCGATCACCACGAAGTATTCGAAAGCGAGCTGGCCCTGCGCGAGATCAGCTGGCGGGTCCGCGACATCGGCCGCGATCTCGTACTCCAGCTGGGCGCCGCCCGGACCTCGATTCCCCAGGCCGGGCAACTGGTCGCGCTGCTCTGCGGGTGAACGCCATGCGCTTCCCTACGCGGCGCAGTACTGGCGGACGTAGGCTTCGTGCGGCGGCAGCTGCGCCACGGTGCGTTCGATGCCCTGGCTGATCCCGTTCAGGAAATGCGCCAGCTCCTCGTCGCCCATCAGGTCGGCCGTTTGATGGTGCTGCTGCGGCATGATGCCCTGGCCCAGCATGACCTGGATCCACGAGTTCTCCGCGAACAGCTCGTTCGCGATGCGGAATACGCGCCCTGTTTCGCGGAACAGGTCGATGCGGTGCTGCAGCGAGGCCGGTACCGCCATCTCGGCGGCAGCACGCCAGTAGGGCGTGTCGCGGCGGTTCGTCACCTTGTAGTGCAGGATGATGAAGTCGCGGATGGACGCGATATCGGTCTCGGTCTGGCGGTTGAATTCCTCGACGTCGGAAGGCTGGATGCCCTGCGTCGGGAAGCACTGCATCAGGCGGATGATGCTGCGCTGGATCAGGTGGATGCTGGTCGATTCGATCGGCTCGAGGAAGCCGCTCGCCAGGCCGACGGCGATGCAGTTGCGGTGCCAGACCTTCTTGCGCTGGCCCGGCTGGAAGCGGATCACGCGCGGAGCCATCAGGGGCTCGCCTTCGATGTTGGCCAGAAGTGTCTTGACTGCCGCCTCGTCGTCGGTGAAGCGGCGCGAAAACACGATGCCGTTGCCGACACGGTGCTGCAGCGGGATGCGCCATTGCCAGCCCGCGTCGCGCGCGATCGCCCGCGTCATGGGCACGGCCGGTCCCTGGCGCGGCGTCTGCAGTGCCGCCGCGCTGTCGTTGAACAGCCAGTGCGACCAGTCCTCGTATTCGATGCCCAAGGCCTGGCCGATGAGCAGGCCCCGGAAACCGGTGCAGTCGATGAACAGGTCGCCTTCGAGCACGGTGCCCGAGTCGAGCCGGATCGAGCCGATGTCGCCGCCGGGGCCATCGAGCGCCACGTCGACGATCTTGCCTTCGATGCGCTGCACGCCGAAGCGCTCCGAAAATTTGCGCAGGTAGCGGGCATAGGCGCTGGCGTCCAGGTGGTAGGCATAGTTCATGCCGTCCTTCGGCAGGTGCGCGAAGCGGTTTTCCTGGGCCGCGCGCAGCTCCAGGCAGTAGTTGCCGAAGTCGCCGGCCAGGCCGCGCTCGCGGCCCTTGTGCCAGAAATGCTGGAAGCCCGCGGTCCAGTGGTCGATGCCGGTGGAGCCGAAGGAGTGGATGTAGTCTTCGCCCACGTTGCGCCAGTTCTCGAAACTGATGCCGAGCTTGAAGGTGGCGCCGGTGGCGGCCATGAACTCCTGCTCGTTGATTTCGAGGAGGTGGTGGAAATTCATCAGCGTCGGAATGGTCGCTTCGCCCACGCCCACCGTGCCGATCTCGTCGGACTCGACCAGTTTGATGTCGAGCAGCTTGCCGAGCGATTTCGACAGGCCGGCCGCCATCATCCAGCCTGCCGTGCCGCCCCCGGCAATCACGACGCGCCGGATTGGCCGGCCCCCTGCATGTTCATGCTTCGTCTCTTGCATCTCGGTCTCCCTCAGCGGTTCATCCGCTTTAATAATTGCGCCCGCAGCAGGCGCGTGGTGTCGTCGTCCAGCGGCGCGAGGATGCGCCGGGCCGGTGCCGGTATGTGCGCCGCCGTGTCCTCATCGGCTTCGAACACGTAATGGCGGAACAGGCCGTGCCAGGCGCGGCGCTGTTCGAGCGGCATGTCGCGGATGCTCATCAAGGCGTGCATCAGGGCGTTGATCGGCGTGTCCATGTATTCCGGCGACTGGCGCCACCAGTAATTGACCAGCACGTTGAAGGCGTCCAGCGCTTCGATGTGGTGCCACCACATGCTGGGAATGAAGAGGGCGTCGCCAGCGTCGAGTTCCGCGACCTGGGCGTGCTCCATGGCCTGCGCGAAGCGGGGGAAGCGCGCCAGGTCGGGTGCATGGAAATCGACCAGGCTGATGGACTGGCCTGCCGGCGTGAAATCCAGCGGCCCGATGTACAGGTTGGGCAGCTGCTCGGGTGGGAAGAGCGTGAAGCGCCGGCGTCCCGCGGCCACGCAGGCCAGGTTGTCGGGCAGGTCGTAATGGGCGGCGATGCGGGTGCGGTTGCCGATCCAGATGCTGGCAAGCGCGTCGCGGCCGCCCAGGCCGACGTCGTTTTCAAACCGAAAACCCGGCAGGCAGGTGTCGACGGTGGTCGAGCCGACATAGATGGCCGGCGGCGCCGGATTGTCGTAATGGCCGTGCAGCTCGCCCAGCACCGCGTCGAGTTTCACCTTGAGCGGCGCGAAATTGAAGCCGCTCAAATCCTCGTTGTAGAAGAAGCGGCCCCCGATGTCCGGCCCGCCCAGCATTGCGATCACGCTCGCATCGCGGTAATGGCGGCGCAGGTAGCTGCTGGCGGCATGGAAGGACGTGCGCGCGGCGGCAACAAATGGCCAGTGCGCCACCAGCCCGCGCAGCACGACGGGTTCGAGCGATGTCAGCAGCGCGTCGGTGAGGACCCCGGGCGCGCTGCCGTCGATCTCGCGTATCGGCTTAGCCTGCGGCAGCATAGGCCAGGGTCTGGTTGCGCTGATGGCTTTCGCGGTTCCTGCGGTTCTTGCGCTCGACCAGGTTGCGCAGGTTCGACAGCGAGGCGATCGCCATGTAGATCGGCTGCAGGTAGCCGTCCCGGTGCAGGCGTTCCAGGGCAGCGCCGTCGAGCGCCGCCAGGCGCTCCTCGTTGATGGTGTAGAAGCCCCACAGGCGGTTTTGCGAACCGTCGTCGAGCTCGATGTCGAAGACAAAGGACTCGAGCAGCTCGTGCTCCAGCAGGGCGGCCATGAAGCCCTTGGCGCGCTGCAGGCCGAGGTGGATCGCCAGCAGCGTCGAATTCATGCGTTCCAGGTAGTCGCTGTTGCCGCCGTGCGGCATGAAGACGGCCTCGGCCTTGGCCTCGCCCTCGGGCTCGCCTGCGGCCGCGCTGATGCGCGGGCTGGCCATGTCGACGTGGACCATCAGCTCTTCGCCATCGACGCCGATCAGGAAGGGCTGGCGCTCGAGCGTCAGGGGCAGGTCGATCGCGTCCCAGCGTTCGCCTTCCAGGAACAGGTTTTCGCCCTCCTGGAAACCGAACAGCGCCAGCGCCTGGAAGCTCGTGCCATCCTGCGTCTTCTGGAAGACGACCGGGTAGTGGGCCTGCAGCGTACGGAATTCGTCCGGGAAGGTGAGGGCGGACATGACCGCGTCGCCATAGGCCGCGCCGCGGTCAAGGATCACCCGCAGGTCCTTGTGGTCGATATTGTTCAGCAAGACTGGTTTGGACATGGCGTTGTTGTTTTCAAGGGTGGTGGGTCAGATGCGCGGCAGACCGTGGCGCCGGACATGGTCGATCAGTTCGCGGTTCGTTGGCAGGGCTTTCAACATGCGCCGGGTCAGTTCGGCCGCTTCGCGGAAGTAGCCGTCGGCGGCAGCGCTGTCGCGGCGCCGCGTGCCGGTCGGTGGAACGGCGGCGCCCATCCCGTACAGGATGTACTGGTAGCTCGCCGCCGGGAACACTTCCTCGATGCGGGGGAAGTCGCCGCGCATTGGCGCCCGGTGCTGCCACAGGGCCAGCAGCTCGCTCAGGCTGGCCGGAATCGATTCGCGTTGACGGTTGTCGTGCCAGTAGCTCGAGTCCGTACGGCGGCTCAGTACATAGTGCAGTTTCAGGAAATCGATGACGCGCTCCCAGCGATAGCGGAAGACCTCGTTGAAGCGGCGCGCGACGATGTCCATGGTGTCGCGGGTAGCCGGCATCTCGTCGCTCAGCATCGCGGCGGACAATTCGACCAGGGCCAGCGCCGAGGCTTCGAGCGGCTCGATGAAGCCGGCCGACAGGCCGATGGCGACGCAGTTGCGCTGCCAGAAGCGCGCGCGGTAGCCGGGCTGGAAGCCGATCCTGCGCGGCGGGGCGCAGTCAGCCGGGCCACCTGTGGCGGCCACGTAGCTGCGCAGCGCGCGCTCGGCATCCTCATCGCTCGTGTGCGCGCTCGAATATACATGGCCGACGCCGCGCCGGCCGGGCAGGCCGATGTCCCAGATCCAGCCGGCCTGCTGGGCGGTGGACGTGGTTTGCGAAGCGATCGGGCTGTCCTCAAACGTGTAGGGAACCTGCACGGCCAGAGCGCTGTCGTTGAACAGCACGTGGCGCTGCGAAAGGAAAGGCGTGTCGTAATGCTGGCCCAGCAGCAGCGAGCGCATGCCGGTGCAGTCGACGAACAAATCGCCCGCGAGGAGGCCATGATGCGCCGTGCGCAGCGCGGCGATGTCGCCGTTCTCGTGCGATGCGATCGCCAGCACGTGGTCCGGCACGTAGTGCACGCCGAGCCGCTCGAGGCAGTGTTTTTTCAGGAACTGGCCGAACTTGCCGGCGTCCAGGTGGTAGCCGTAGTTGGCCACGGCCGCGAATTCCGGCGTCGCCGCCTGTTTCGGCGCGCGCCCGGCGGTGCACAGGTGCGGCTGGAAGCTGGCCAGGTCGGCGAAGGGCACGGCCGCATGGGCTTCCTGCCAGCGCGCGGCCAGGTCGGCCTCGCCATAGCCCGGGGGCAGCGTAAAGGGGTGGAAGTAATAATCGACGGCCGCGCCCGTGGCCCAGCCGTCGAAGCGCGAGCCCTGCTTGAAGGCGGCGTCGCACTCGCGGAAGAAATCCGATTCCGATACGCCGATGCGGCGCAGCGTATCGCGCATCGAGGGCCAGGTGCCTTCGCCGACGCCGATCGGGGCCACGTCGGGCGACTCGATCAGGGTGACGCGCAGGCCATCGGCATCGCTGGCGCGGTGGTCGGCCGCGATGACGGCAGCCGTCAGCCAGCCGGCCGAACCGCCGCCGACGATGACCACGTGCTTGATCGGACTACTCGTCATGGACATGCTTCCAACAATGGTGTTTCCAGCAAGACTTTATTGCAATGAGTCTACCTGAAACGTTTCCAATTGACGAGGGTAGGAAACGCGTGTGGTAACGGAAATCCGCGGCAACGACGTAGGGTGGGCAGTTGAGATGACCGGGGGCCATCTCAGCACACTGCCCACCCTACGGTACCGGCATCCACACGAGCGACCGCCGCCGCCCGTGTGACCGCGATCCCATCAGAACTTGTAGCGGGCGCCCAGCATGTAACGAGGACCGGTCTGGGTAATCGACAGCACCTGGTTCCTGGTGCGGCCGTGGATCCGGATGCTCTCGTCGGTCACGTTGATCGCCTCGAACTGCACGCTCAGGCGGCTGTCGAAGTTGTAGCCGATGCTGATGTCCAGCTGCCCGTATGGCTCGACATACTGCGGGTTCGGCCCCGTGTCGTCCCGGGTACCGGCCAGGAACTCGTCGCGCCAGTTGTAGGCCGCGCGCACGGCCCACTTGTCGTTCTCGAAGATACCGACCAGGTTGGCGGAGTCGGACAGGCCCGTCATCGCGAACTGCTCCTGCCCGCTGGTGCTGGCATTGTCGAATTTCAGGTCCGAACGCACCAGGGTGTAGTTCGCCGACACGCCGAAGCCGCTGTTGCCGAACATGTGCTGGACGTTGAATTCCCAGCCATTGAGCTTGGCGCGCTTCTCGTTCGAATAGGTCGTGATGTCGAAGTTGGCGATCGGGTCGGTCGGCAGGCTGCTGATGGTGCCCTTTGGATTGCCGTTGTCGTCATTGACGAAATTGCCGGCGGCGTCCCTTTCGCGCACGACGCCCGGCTGGCCGTTCTTGTTGCGGAAAATGTAGTTGCGAATGCAGAGCATCTGCGTCGTGGCGCAACCGCTGGCAATCGCCTCGTTCCAGTAAGCGCCACCGATCGGCGTGCGCACGCCAAACGGCTGGGCTACAAAACTCGAGCTGCCGGCATAATTCTCCAGGTCCTTGCGGAAGTGGCCGATCGAGACGAAGTTCTGCTTGCCGTAATACCATTCCCACGACAGATCGAGGTTCTTCGACTTGACCGGCAGCAGGCCCGGATTGCCCTGCGAACCGACGCCGCCATTCACGCGTGCACCGGCGTCGAGCACCTGGCCACCGGCGATCTGGTCGTAGCGTGGCCGGCCGATGGTCTGGCCGTAGGAGGCGCGCAGCTTCATGTCCCTGCGCACGTCGAGGTCCGCATCGAAGGTCGGCAGCAGGTAGTCGTACTTGCCGGTGAGGGTGGTGAACTGGTTGCCGGAGAAATTCACGGCCAGTTCGTTTTCCGAGTTCCAGGTCATGCCCGTCGGGGTCTGCACCTTCGCGCTGGAGGTGACATCGGTCTTCTCGTAGCGCACGCCGATGCCGGTATGCAGCGGCATCGCAGTGTCCCAGTCGGTGTTGAACTGCAGGTACAGGCTCTTCGATTTTTCCGTGGAGCGCTGGTCGGTATCGTAGGTGGTCTTCGGCAGGTACAGTTCCGGCTGGCCCGACGCGCGCGCTGCGATGTCGCGTACCTGTTCGAAATCGAAGGTATAGAAGGTATTGAACAGGTTCGGGTTGTCGCTGCCGGCCAGCTTGCTGAAGTACTGGCGCACCGATTCCTGGTGCCAGACGCTGCTCGGGTAATCGGCCGCGCTGGTGGCGCCGGTCCAGGTCTCACGCTGCTGGTTCGAGAAGGCCGAGCGGTTGTCCGCCTTGGTCAGGGCCAGGCCGAAATTCAGTTCGGACGCCGCGAACAGCTTCTGGCTGCCCTTCAACTGGGCCTGCTCGATGTCGCCGCGCATGTAGCCGTTCTGGAAGGTCGAGCCGGTGACCTGCTGGCGTGCACGGTTGAAGTCGGCGTCCTCAATGCTCAGCACCGGGAAGTCGTTCCTGAAGTCGCCAGTGGTATTGCCGCGCGAGAAGCTGGCCGTGCCCAGCGTGTTGGACGAGCCGTAGGGGCTGTCCGGCGTCGACTCGGCGCTCGACTTGTGGGCATCGAATTCCACGCGCAGGTCGCTGTTCGGTTTCCACACGGCGTTAAAGCCGAGCGACTTGTTCCGGGTACGGGTAGCGAAGTCGGCGCCGCCCATCGCGATGTCCCTGGACGAGGGGATGGGCACGCCATTCGCATCGGTCTTCGGGAATACCTCGGTGTAGATCATTGGCTCGGCGATGCCGCCCACCGGATTGCCCCAGGTGCTGGTCGATTCGCCGAAGTTGAACCAGGCCGACAGGTCCTGGCGGCGGGTCTGGATCTTGTTTTCGGAATAGGTGTAGTCGAGCGTGGTCGTGAGCGCCTTGCTCGGCGCGTATTGCAGGGTCAGCTGGCCGTTCGCGCGCTGGCGCTGCACGCCGCTCATCGCGTAGTTCAGGTTCTGCGGCACTTCGTACAGGGTGGCGCCCGTCGGACGGTTGACGATGTCGCCGCCCGAAGGCTCGTTCGGCTGCGGGATGCGGCCCCAGCTGTTCGTGTCGTCGCCACGGAACGGACCACGCCAGCCGCTCACCGACGCCCTGTTGTAGCCCAGGTTGCGCTCCTGGTAGCTGCCGCTAATCGCCACGCCAAAGGTGCCGTCGGCCATGGTGGTGCTGTAGATGCCCGCCACTTCCGGGGTCACCTTGTTGCCGCGCTTGACGTCTTCCGGCAGGTTCGTGGACGACTCGTCGTAGACGCCCTTGATGCCGATGCTGGCCTGCTTGCCGTTGCGCTCGAGCGGACGCGCGGTCATCACGTTGAGCGTCGCGCCGATGCCGCCGGTCGGGGTGTCGGCACGGGCCGACTTGTAGACCTGGATCTGCGAGATGCCTTCGGAGGCGATGTTGGCGAAGTCGAAGGCACGGCCGTTGCGGTCGCCCAGGTTCGAAGTCGGCATCTGGCGGCCGTTGAGCAGCACCATGTTGAAGTCGGGGCCGACGCCGCGCACGGTGACCTTCGAGCCTTCGCCGATCTCGCGGTCGATCGACACGCCGGAAATGCGCTGCAGCGATTCGGCCAAGTTGGTATCCGGGAACTTGCCGATGTCTTCGGCGACGATGCCGTCGACAAAACCCTGGGCATTGCGCTTCATGTTCAGCGACGAGGCCATACTCTGGCGGATGCCCTTGACGACGACGGTCGCCGGCGTAGCGGAGGCCGCCGATGCGGCGGAAGCGTCATCGACGACGGCCGAATTGGTGCTGGCGCCCGGGGCCGCGGCCGCTGGTGGAGGTGCTGTCGGCGGGCGTCGTCGTCGCCTGCGTGGCCGCTTCCTGCGCATGGCCTGGTGCCATGAATGCCGCGCAGGCGGCAGCCACGGCCAGGCTGATCATTTTCTGCTTTGCCAAAGGGTAGTGCATGTCTTCTCCTCGTTCTTATAGATTTGGTCGGCAGCCCCTCCAATCCCGGGTAGTGTCTCACCCATTGGCAGCGCTGCCGCAATACGCAATCCGACTCAGTCCATCCACGCTGATCAAACACGAAAGGCCGATTGCGTCCGATGAGGGGAGCAAACGGCAATTCGTCCAGTTTTACTTTGCCGGGTAGCGCAACCTGCCTGGCATTTTTGGAAACGATGGAAACGTTTCCATACAATCTGGCTGAATATTAGGGTCAGGAAAATAAATTGTCAACGGAATATTGTTAGTGCTGGAAAGTGCGTGCTGGACGCAACAATACGGCGCGCCGGCGAACAGCGTTGACACCCGAAATCGAAGGGTGCTACATTCGGCGGCACGATTTTGGTAACGTTTCCATCTACAGGCGGAGCATGACCGGAAAAAGCATGACCAGAAGCATGGCGCGTGCCGCATTGGCAGTCGCCATGTTGTCGGGTGCCGTCATGGCGGGCGCGTTTTCCGCGCCTGCACCAGTTGCCCCGGCCGCGCCTGCCGACTGGGTCCTGGACTGGCAGGACGAGTTCGACGGCGCTACGCTCGATCGCGCGAAGTGGCGCGTCGACGTCGGGCCCGGCACGCCCAGCAACAACGAACAGCAGTACTACACCGACCGCGCCGGCAATCTGCGCCTGGAAGAGGGCATGCTCGTCATCGAGGCGCGCCGCGAGCCCGAACACGGCATGGCCTACACCTCGGCGCGCATCAAGACCGCGGGACTGGTGGAACGCACCCACGGCCGCTACGAGGCGCGCATCAGGATTCCGCGCGGGCAGGGCATCTGGCCGGCATTCTGGCTGCTCGGCGCCGATATCGGGACGACCGGCTGGCCGCGCTGCGGCGAGATCGACATCATGGAAAACATCGGCAAGGAGCCTGGCATCGTGCACGGCACCCTGCACGGACCCGGCTACTCGGGCGAGCACGGCTTCGGCGGCCCGTCGGCGCTTTCGATGGGCGCCTATGCCGACGACTTCCACGTCTTTGCCGTCGAATGGGAGCCGCACGAAATCCGTTGGTACCGCGACGGCATCCTCTACCACACCGCCACGCCAAAGCTGGTGAAGGGCGAGTGGGTGTTCGAGCATCCGTTCTTCGTGATCCTGAACCTGGCCGTGGGCGGCTACTGGCCGGGCTATCCGGATGCGACGACACCGCTGCCGCAGCGCATGCTGGTGGACTACGTCCGCGTCTATCGCCGGCCGCCGGGCGCGTGAAACGCTCATGGCGGCGTTGCATCGTCTCGCCGTACCAGTCATGTAGGGTGGGCACTTGTGCCCACGCGGACTATTACGGATGAGTAATCGAAACGCCGATCATATCGCCATGGAGCGCTGTCCGCTCATATAAACATCGCCGCAATGCTCGTCGGCCCTATACCGCGTGGGCACGGAGTGCCCACCCTACGAAGCGCGATTGCTCGTCGCTGCGCTTGCGAGGCGCATCCGGCGCATGCGGTAAGATGCCCCATCGTCCACCGCCCGAGAAAACCCCGATGCGCCTTCGTCCCCTTGTCGCGGCCACCTGCGCCGCCCTCAGCCTGTGTTCCGCCGTCCAGGCCCAGCAAGCTCCCGCCGTGCAGGAAGCGGCCCTGCGCGCCCACCTGTCCTACCTCGCCGACGACCTGCTGGAGGGCCGCGGCACCGGCCAGCGCGGCGGGCTGCTGACGGTGCGCTACCTCGAGACCCAGGCCGCGGCCATCGGTTTGAAACCCATCCCCGGCGGCGGCTACCGCCAGCCGGTGCGGATCGAGGGCAGCAAGCTGCAAGCAGGCAGCAGCGTCAGCTTCGACGCCGGCGGCAAGCGCATCGCGCCCGCCATTGGCCAGGGCATCGTGTTCGGCACGGGCAGCGGCAAGACGCAGCTGGCCTTCGACGCGCCGCTCGTCTTCGTCGGGTACGGCGTCAGCGCGCCGGAGGAAAACTGGGACGACTACAAGGGCCAGGACCTCAAGGGCAAGATCCTCGTCATGATGGTCAACGATCCGCAGCCCACAAGCGAAGAGCCGAACCGTTTCGCCGGCAAGGCCTATACCTGGTACGGGCGCTGGCTCTACAAGTATGAAGAAGCGGTACGGCGCGGCGCCGCCGGTGCGCTGCTGATCCACACCACACCGTCCTCGTCCTACCCGTGGAGCGTGCCGGCCAATGGCTTCGCCCACGAGCGCTTCCACCTGGCCGGCCCCGGCAACCCGATCGAAGGCTGGCTGCACGAGGACGCCGCGCGCGAATTGTTCGCAGCCGCCGGCTTCGACCTCGACCGCCTGCGTCTTGAGGCCGAGAAGCGCGACTTCCGTCCGGTCGACCTCAAGACGCGTGCCCACGTCGAGATCAAGTCCGTGATCCGCCAGGTCGAGGACTTCAACGTGGTCGGCATCGTTCCCGGCCTTGACCCCAAACTGAAAGACCAGGCGGTCGTGTATTCGGCGCACTGGGACCATTTCGGCGTCGACCCGAACAGCGCCGGCAAGGACGGCCACGACCACGTATTCAACGGCGCCGTCGACAACGCCACCGGCACTGCCGCGCTCCTGGCAATGGCCGCCGAAGCGGTGAAGAAGCCGACCCGCCGCACCCAGGTCTTCCTGTGGCCGGCGGCGGAAGAGCAGGGCCTGCTGGGCAGCGCGGCCTATGTCGCCAATCCGGTGGTGCCACTGGCAAAAACCGCGGCCGACCTCAACCTCGACAGCCTGAATTTCGTCGGACGCACGCGCGATATCGGCGTGCCTGGCGCGGAGCGCAGCAGCCTGTACGACACGGCCGGCGCGGTGGCGAAGAAAATGGGTTTGAAGCTGGCCCCGACCATTCCAGACCTGTCCGGCGCCTACTTCCGCGCCGACCATTTCAATTTCGCGAAGGCCGGCGTGCCCGCCTTTAACGTCGGCTCGGCCGTGTTTTCGGGCGATGGCCACTTCGAGTTCGAGCACGACCAGGCCCAGGCCAGCGCGAAGATGGTCGGCTTCAAGGGCGACTACCACCAGGTGACGGACGAGTACCACCCGGAGTGGGACCTGTCGGGCATGGTGCAGCAGGCCCAGTTTACGCTCAACCTCGGCTATGCGGTGGCGAACGCACCCGCCATGCCGAGCTGGAAGAAGGGCGATCCGTTCGGGCGCGTCAAGCGTTAAGAGGGAGTCGGCCCCGCCTGGGCGCCCGCGCGATCGCGGACGCGACATGCCGCGATCCTGCGTACCGTTGCCCCTCTGCTCCTAACTCCGTTGCGGGAACACCTGGCCCTTGCCCGCGCGCTTGGCCTGGTACATGCGCTGGTCGGCCTCGCGCAGCAGGTCGGCGGCCGTGGCGCGGCTGCCGGGCGTGAAGACGGCCAGGCCGATGCTGGCGCCGACGGTCGCGCTGCCGTCTTCCACCGCCACCGGGCGCGCCAGGTCGTCGACGATCTTGTGTGCCACCGTGTGGGCGTCGGCCTCGGAATCGGCCAGGCATTCCAGCAGCACCGTGAATTCGTCGCCGGCCAGCCGGAAGACGCTGTCGGTCTTGCGTAGCGCCGTGCGCAGGCGGGCAGCCGTCTCGCACAGCAGGCGGTCGCCCGCCTCGTGGCCGAAGCTGTCGTTGACGGCCTTGAAGCCGTCGAGGTCGATGAACAGCAGCGCCAGGCTGCGCCCGCTACGGGTGGCGCGCGATTGCGCCACCGGCAGCGTCTCCTGCAGCGCGCGCCGGTTCGGCAGGCCGGTGAGCAGGTCGTGGCGGGTTTCGTATTCGCGTGCGGCTTCAAGCTGCTTGCGTTCCGAAATATCGTGCAGGAAGGCGCTGAACATGCGCTGTCCGCGCACTTCCAGTGCATTGATGCGAACCTCCACCATCAGGCGCGAACCGTCCTTGCGTACCGCCGGCAACTCGAGCCGCTTGCCCAGCACCGTCGACGGCTGGCCGGACAGGTTGCGCAGCATGCCGCCCTGGTGGGCGCCAGCCAGCTCCGGCGGAATGATCAGGCGCTCGAGGGGCAGGCCGATCGTCTCGCTGGCGGCAAAGCCGAAGGTCTGCTCGGCCGCCCGGTTCCAGACCGTGACCCGGCCTTCCTGGTCGAGGCCGATGTAGGCGTCGTTGGCATTCTCGATCACGCTGCGCAGTTCGGTCTCGCGCTCGCGCAGTTCGGCCGTGCGCTGCGCCACCCGCGCTTCCAGGTCGGCATGCAGCGCCGCCAGGGCCGCTTCCGCTTCCTTCTGGGCGCCAATCTCCTTGATCACCGCGATGTAGTACTCGATCTGCCCGGCCCCATTGGTCTTCTTGCTCACGTTCAGGTTGATCCAGACGATGCGTCCGTCCTTGTGGATGTAGCGCTTCTCGAGCTGGTACTGCTCGATTTCGCCGTCGCGCAGCTGCCCCAGCAGACCGATGTCGAGTTCGAGGTCGTCGGGATGGGTGATGTCCTGGAAAGTCAGGCGCTGCATCTCGTCCGGCGCATAGCCGACGATGCGGCACAGCGCATTGTTCACGCTGAGCCAGCCGCCGGTGGGCGAGACGAGGGCGATGCCGATGCTGGCCAGGTCGAAGATCGAGCGAAAGCGCGCTTCGCTGGCGCCCATCAGGTGGCGTCCGACCGCGGCCACGCGTTCGCGGTGCTGGACCTCCTTTTGCACCACGTCGGCCAGGTCGATCATGATGCACAGCTCGTCGGCGGTCAGCACGCGCGCGTCGCGGTCGATCGCGCACAGGGTACCGACCGCCAGCCCGCCGCTGGAGCGGATCGGCACGCCGGCATAGAAACGGATGTGCGGATCGCCCGTCACCAAAGGGTTATCGGCAAAGCGCGCGTCGAGGCTGGCATCGTGCACGATGAGAGGCTGGTCCTGCAGGATCGCATGGGCACAGAAGGCGTGCTCGCGCGGCGTTTCGCTCACATCCATGCCGACGCGCGACTTGAACCACTGCCGTTCGGTGTCGACCAGGGTGAACAGCGCAATCGGCACCTTCAGCAGCCGGCTGACCAGGCGCGTGATGCGGTCGAACACTTCCTCGGCGTCGGTATCGAGCAGGTCGAGCGAGGCGAGCAGGGCACGCCGTTCGTCTTCGTCAGGGGGAAAGCTGGGTGGCATGGGCTCCGTAGGCACAGGTAGTCATCATAAGAACCACTGTAGCAGATTGCGAAACGGCGCAAGATTCCAGGCTTGCAACGAGGCGATGCCTTCGCTCCCGGAGCGTTGCGGGGGCGCGATAGACTACTGGTTGTGGCGCACTTTTTTCGGTGGAATTAACATTTGTCCATCGAGTTCAGCGGACGGATACCGTAAGCTTCCTTTTCCTTGGGGCAATGTCGGCACCGCCGCGTGCCCCGCTTTACCTTGGGAGCAAAGCGGCGATCGAGCAAGTGGTCCACACCGGCTCGGGCGGCGACATCGACGCCGGCAGCCTGCCCGGCCTGGGCACGGTCGGCGGACGCATGCTGATCCTCCTCGACATCGAGCACCTGATGGGCACGCCCGAGATGGGCCTGGCCAATCCGCTGGCGCAAGCCGCCTGATGTCCCTTATGACTATCCGAATTCGCACATGAAACTCGCAAACCTGAAAATCGCACAACGCCTGTCCCTGGGCTTCGGCACCTTGTGCTTCCTCCTCGTCGGTACCCAGATCCTCAGCCAGGACGCGCTCGACCGGGTCAACGCAGGCACGGCCGAACTGGCCGGCCGCCGCATTCCGAACGTCATCGCCACCACCGCTGTCCAGTCGGAAATCAACGACGTTGCCATTGCCCTGCGCAACATGATGCTCGATGCCGATCCGGCCGACCGCCAGAAACAGCTCGCCGAAATCAGCGCCTCGCGCCAGGCGGCCGAAGAGCAGCTGGCCAAACTGAGCCACATGCTGGTCAACCCCAGCGCACAGGCGCTGCTCGCGCGCATGACGGAAGCGCACGAAAAATATGCCAGGTGCCAGGGCGAACTGATCAAACGGATCGAGGCCGGCGACGAAGCCGAAATGCGCCGCTACCTGAAGCAGGAAATCCGTCCGGTGCTGGCTGAACTGAAGATGGCCGTGGCCCAGCAGATCGCGCTGCAGGCCAGGATCAGCAACGAGACCGCCGAGGCGGCCCACGCCACCTTCGAGACCACCCGTTTCATGATGATCCTTCTCGGCGCGGTCTCGCTCGCGCTGGCCGCGCTCATCGCCTGGTGGAACACCCGTTCGATCACCCGCCCGATGGCCCGGGCGCTGGAAGTGGCGAACACGGTGGCCGCGGGCGACCTCACCAGCCGCATCGAGATCACCAGCCAGGACGAAACCGGCATGCTGCTGCAGGCTTTGAAGACCATGAACGAGAACCTGGTGCGCACGGTCGTCACGGTACGCACCGGGACCGAAACCATCGGTACCGCCTCGGCGGAAGTGGCCGCGGGCAGCCTCGACTTGTCCGCCCGTACCGAGCAGCAGGCCTCCTCGCTGGAAGAAACCGCCTCGTCGATGGAAGAACTGACTTCGACCGTGAAGCAGAACGCCGATAACGCCCGCCAGGCCAACATGCTGGCCGACGCCGCCTCGCAGGTGGCCCAGCGCGGTGGCCGCGTGATCGGTGACGTGGTCGGCACCATGGACCAGATCAATGCGTCGGCCGGCAAGATCGCCGACATCATCGGCGTCATCGACGGCATCGCTTTCCAGACCAACATCCTGGCCTTGAACGCCGCCGTGGAAGCGGCCAGGGCCGGCGAGCAGGGCCGCGGTTTCGCGGTCGTCGCTTCCGAGGTGCGCAACCTTGCCCAGCGGTCGGCCGCCGCCGCCGTGGAAATCAAGGGCCTGATCGGCGACTCGGCCCAGGCCGTCGAGGCTGGCAGCAAGCTGGTGGGTGAAGCCGGCGCGACGATGGACGAGATCGTCGACAGCGTGCGCCGCGTCACCGACATCATGGGCGAGATCACCTCCGCCAGCGTCGAGCAGACCGCCGGCATCGAGCAGATCAACGAAGCCGTCGCCCAGATGGACCAGGTGACCCAGCAGAACGCCGCGCTGGTCGAAGAGGCTGCTGCCGCGTCCGCTTCGATGCAGGAGCAGGCCGCCCACCTGTCGCGCGCCGTGAGCGTGTTCCGCATCGACGGGGCCGAACTTGCGCGTGCCCAGGCTGCGCCGGCGGCACCGGCGGCACCGGCGGCAAAGCAACAGGCTGCGCGTCCGGCACTGGCGCAGCCGGCACGCTCGGCCAGGGCCGCCACGCCCGTGCGCAAGCCGGCCGCCCGGAAGGCGACCGTTGGCGCCGATGGCGGCGACTGGGAAGAGTTCTGATCGCCGTCACGGTAACCGGCGTCGCTTGATGACGCCGCTGCTGGAAGGGAGCCTGCGCTTGCGCAGGCTTTTTTCATTTGTGCGGCGCGCGGCGGCTGCGCCAACGTCGCGCTGGGCCGCGGGCGAGCATGCTAGCATCGGTGCCATCCCTGGTGGCCGTCCCGCGGCCGCCATTCGCCCATCACCAGGAGAATCGACAACGTGCAAACCGGTATCGTGCAAGCGCCCTTCGGCCAACTGCCAGGCGGCGAGGAAGTCACCGTGTTCACGCTTGCCAACGGCAGCGGCATGCGGGTCAATATCCTCGATTTCGGCGGCATCATCACCGAGATCCACGTACCCGATCGCGCAGGCCGCCTGGCCGACGTCGCCCTCGGCTTCGACACGCTCGCTCCCTACCTGAACGACAGCCCGTATTTCGGCGCCCTGATCGGCCGCTACGGCAACCGCATCGCGGGCGGACGCTTCACGCTCGATGGCCGGCAGTACCTGCTACCGGTCAACAACGGCAAGAACCACCTGCACGGCGGCGTGCCCGGTTTCGACCGGGTCAAGTGGCAGGCCCGCGTCGAGGGCGAGGAGCTGGTGCTGTCCTACCGCAGCCCTGACGGCGAGCAGGGCTACCCGGGCACGCTCGAGGCGACGGTGCGCTATCGCCTGAGCGAAGACAATGCCATCGTGGTGCGTTTCCATGCCGTGACCGACCGTGCCACGCCGGTGAACCTGACCCAGCACAGCTATTTCAACCTCGCAGGCGGTGGAAGCATCCTCGACCACGAGATCGAGATCGCCGCCGGCGCCATCGTGCCGGTCGACGCCGACCTGGTGCCGACGGGGACGCTGATGGACGCGACTGGTACCCCTTTCGATTTCCGCACGGCGCGTCCGATCGGCGCGCGCATCGACGAGGCGCACGAGCAGCTGCGCCACGGCGGCGGCTACGACCATTGCTTCGTCCTCGACAAGCAGCCCGGTGCGATGAGCCTGGCCGCGCGCGTGCGCGACCCCGGTTCGGGACGCGTGCTGGAGCTGTTCACGCAGGAGCCCGGCGTGCAGTTCTACAGCGGTAACTTCCTCGACGGCTCCCTGCGCGGCAAAGGACAAAGCTATCCGTATCGCGGCGGCTTCTGCCTCGAGCCCCAGCACTTCCCCGATTCGCCCAACCAGCCGGGATTCCCGAACACGATCCTGCGTCCGGGCGAGGTCTACGAGACCGAATCGCGTTTCCGTTTTTCGGTCGAAAAATAGGGCGCCGGCGCCCCGTTTGCGCCCTTTTCATGCGCGGCGCATGCGCTTCTACCCGGGGCGCATGACCCGGTTACGCTAGGAGGAATGCGCCTTCTTGCGGGGGCGTTCGACCGCTATAATCGTTCGAACGACCATCGTGTCAGCCGCTCACGCCCGCATGAAAACAGCCGCATGAACACAGCGATCAGCGCTTCCTCTCTTGCCGCCGGCGGTGACCGTGTCCGCTCGCTGCTGGGCACCGCACATGCGCCTGGCACCGGGCGTTCGTGGCCGGACCCCTTGCGCGCCGTCGTCGACCTGATGCTCGACTCGCGCGTCCCGATGTTCGTCGCCTGGGGGCCGCAGCTGCGGCTGCTCTACAACGAAGCCTGCGTCGACCTGCTGGGCGGGCGCCATCCGGATGCGCTGAACCAGCCGCTGGCAGAGGCCTGCACCGGATCCTGGACCGAGGTGCTGCCCATCGTCGAAGGCGTCCTGGCGGGCGATGCCGTCCTGTGCGAGGACTTGCCCCCGGGCGTGGAGCGGCAGGGACGCGAGCTGCGGCGCTATGTCTCGCTGTCGGTCTCGCCGGTGCGCGAGCGCGGCCAGGTGATCGGCGCATATTGCGTGCTGACCGATACCACGGCGCGCGTGCTGGCCGAGCAGCAGCATGCCTTCCACCTCAAGCTGGCGGCGACGCTGCGCGAACTGCTCGACCCGATCGCGATCATGGGGGCAGCAAGCGCGCTGATCGGCAAGTACCTGGCGGTGGGACGGGCCGGTTACGGCGAGATCGACGCCAGCGGCCAGGTCGTCAGCGTGGAGCGCGACTGGACCGACGGCAGGGTGGCCAGCCTGACCGGCGCGAGCCGTCCGCTCGACAGCTTCGGCCCGGCGCTCGTCAATCAGCTGCGCCAGGGGCGGGTGCTGCGGCTCGACGACGTCGGCAGCGACCCCCAGGCCGCGCCCTACGCGGCCGGCTATGCCAGCATCGATGCGCGCGCGATGATCGTCGTTCCGATCCACGAGGCGGGCCGCCTGGCGGCCATCTTCTACCTGCACGAGCCAATGCCGCGCGACTGGAACGAGCGCGAGGTGACGCTGGCCGAGGATGTGGCACGCCACACGCGCGAGGCGGTGCGCCGCGCCCGCATCGAGGAAACCCTGCGCGACGAAACGCGCATCCTCGAGGTGCTGAACCGCTCCGGCCAGGCGCTGGCCTCCACGCTCGACCTCGACACGCTGCTGCAGGCGGTCACCGAAGCCGGCACCCAATTGTCCGGCGCGCGCTTCGGCGCTTTTTTCTACAACGGCCACGAGGAACGCGGCGACGTCATGCGGCTCATTACGCTGGCCGGCGCTGCGCGCGAGGCCTTTGCGGGAGAAGAGGGCGCGCGCATCGCGCAGTTGCTGGCGCCGGCCTTCGAGCACCACGGGCCGGTGCGCAGCGACGACCTGGCGGCCGGGCTGCAGGAGCCGCGCGTGCCGCCGCTGGCGGACCTGCCGCCGGGGCTGCCGCCTGATCTTCAACCTGTGCGCAGCTACCTGGCGGTGCCGGTGGTCTCGCAAGCGGGCACGGTGCTGGGCGGCCTGGTGTTCGGCCATCCCGAGCCAGGTGTCTTCACCGAGCGCACCGAACGGATCGTCGCCGGCGTCGCCGCCCAGGCCGCGGTGGCGATGGACAATGCGCGCCTGTACGAGGTGGCCCGCAAGTCGGCCCTGGAGCGCGACGCCCTGCTGCAAAGCGAGCGCGCCGCGCGCGTCGAGGCCGAGCGCCTCTCCCGCATGAAAGACGAATTTCGGCCATGCTGGCGCACGAGCTGCGCAACCCGCTGGCGCCGATCAGCAGCTCGGCCGGCATGCTCGGCATCCTCTACCGCGAAGAGCCGCGCATTCGCCAGGCCAGCGCCATCATCAGCCGCCAGGTCAAGCACATGAGCCGCCTGATCGACGACCTGCTCGATGTCTCGCGCGTCACCCGCGGCCTGGTCACGCTGCAGGTGAGCGAGGTCGACCTGTGCGAAGTGGTGCGCAGCGCCCTCGACCAGACCCGGCCGCTGTTCGAGGAAAAAGCCCATCGCGTGGAAGTCGCCCTGCCGGATTGCCCGGTCCATGTGCAGGGCGACGGCACGCGCCTGATCCAGGCCATCGCGAATATCCTCAACAATGCGGCCAAGTACACGCCGCCGGCCGGCACCATCTGGGTCACGCTGGCGAGCGATGGCGCCAGCGCGCGCGCCTGGAAGTGCGCGACAACGGCTCGGGCATGCCGTCCGACCTGCTGCCGAGCGTGTTCGACCTGTTCACGCAGGGGCGCGCACGCTGGCGCGCTCGCAGGGCGGGCTGGGACTCGGGCTGGCGCTGGTCAAGAAGCTGATCGACCTGCACGGCGGCGAAGTCCATGCCCACAGCGAAGGCGTCGGGCTGGGCAGCACCTTCGCCATCGTGCTGCCGTGCACGCTGACGGAGCAGGCAGCCATGGACACGACGTCCGGCGCGCGGCGCCAGGGCGGGCTGGACGCGGCAGCCTACCGGCCGCTGCGCCTCATTATCGTCGACGACAACGAGGACGCCGCCGACAGCCTGGCGACGCTGCTGCGCGCGCAGGGACACGCGGTGATGGTCGAGTACAGCGCGCGCGCCGCGCTGGACCGGGCGACGCGCGAGCGGCCCGATGCGATGGTGGTCGACATCGGCCTGCCCGACATGGACGGCTACCAGCTCGCCTCGCTGCTGCGCGGCCAGGCCGAGACGCAGGGCGCCTGCCTGATCGCCGCCACCGGCTACGGGCAGGAGCGCGACCGCGAGCGTGCACGCGCAGCCGGCTTCGCGCACCATCTGGTCAAGCCGCTCGACATGGCGGCGCTGGTGAAGATACTGCAGTCGGTGGCAAGGGCCTGACGCGGCCTGCGTCAGGTGCCCAGCACGCGCAGGGCCAGGCGCACGGCGATCGTCCACAGCACGCCAAGGCTGCCCGGGTAGAGGAGGGCGCGCCAAGGCTGCAGGGCGGCCAGCAAGGCGCCCGTATGCAGGTAGCGCAGGCCGACGTAGGCGCTGAAGAGCAGCGCGGCCTCACGAGCCTGCGCGCCGGCCAGCACCCAGCACAGGGCCAGCGCCGGGAACAGCGGCAGGTTTTCCACATCGTTGCGCCACACGGCCGCGCAGCGGCGCACGATCGGCGCTTCCTCGGCGGCGGTAGCCACGCGCAGCAACGCGGCGTCTTCCGGTAGCAGGAAGGTGCGCGCGCGCAAGCGGCTGACGACCTGCAGGACGCTGGTGGCGGTGGTCTTGGCAAACAGGGCGATCAGCGCGCAGACAAAGGCCTGCCAGGCGGGATAGGTACTCATCGGCTTTCTCCATTTTCTTCATGCCGCGGATGCGGTGAGAGGATTATCGGAGGAGGCGGCCCGGGGCGACAGTGGCGAAAGCGACAATGTTATGGTCTAATCCGCCAGATGAGCTCACTCGTTACCTCTACCGAAGCGGCGGGCGTCAAGACCATCCGTATCGGCGTGCTGGCCTATCCCGGCTGCCTGCGCAGCGGCGTCGTCGTGCCGCTCGACGTGCTGCGCATTGCGAACACGCTGTCCGGCTACCGTCCGGCTGGCGCGCGCGTCCGTTTCGAAGCCAGTTGGCTGGGTGCGCGCGGCGAACCCGCCATCAGCGTCGACGGCCTGGGCTTCGCGCTGGCGCCGCTGCTTGACGCCCGGCTCGACGCCCTGATCCTGCCCGGCATTGCGCACGACTCGGCGCGCGACGTGGCGCGGGTGCTGGAGACACTGGCGCCGGAAATGGCGGCGCTGCGCTCCTGGCTGGGCGGTGGCGGCCTGCTGGCCTCGAGCTGCTCGAGTACCTGCCTGGTCGCGGGCGCGGGCCTGCTCGACGGGCGCAAGGCCACCACCAGCTGGTGGCTGTCGGCCTGGTTCCGCCAGCAGTTCCCGCAGGTCGCGCTCGACGCCGACGCACTGGTCGTGCACGACGGGCCCTTCGTTTCTTCGGGCGGCTTCGGCTCGACCATGGACCTGACCCTCTGGCTGATCGGGCATTTCGGCGGCGAGGAACTACGCCAGATCACCGCCAAGGTGCTGGTGATGGACGCCCACCGCGCCAGCCAGGCGCCGTACATCGCCGATGCCATGGTCGCCCGGGGCGCCTCGCCGACGATCGCGCGCGCGCGCCGCTGGCTCAATGCGCGCCTGGACCGGCCCTGGTCGATGGCGCAGCTGGCCGCGCACTGCCACACCAGCGAACGGACGCTGCTGCGGCGCTTCCGGGGAGGCGCTCGGGCATAGTCCGATCCAGTATGCGCAGCAGCTGCGCGTGGAGCGGGCCAAGGCCTTGCTCGAGACGACGGCCTTGCCGCTCGACGAGATCACGGCGCGCTGCGGCTACGAGGATGTCGCCAGCTTCAGCAAGGTGTTCAAGCGCTGGGCGGCGCTGACGCCGAGGGAGTATCGGCAGCGGTTTTCGCTGGCCAGGTAGCAGATCGCTGCGCGGCCCGGGTCAGGATTGGAGCGCCGCCATCTGCGCCAGCAGCGTGGCGCGGGCGGCGTCGATCTGGCGCGGGTTGGTCTTGGACCGACAGCGCGGCGCGGTCCTTGCGGCCGAGGAAGTAGGCGACGCGTTCGGCGTTGGCGCCGGAAGGGTGGGGCAGGCCGTGCAGGATGCGGTCGCGCTTGATCACGCCTTCGCGCGCCAGCCAGTCCAGCCCTTCGGCCACGCTGGCGCCCATCGGAATGTAGAGGGCGTCCGGCATCTGCCGGGCTTCGTGGGCAAAGTAGCGCAGCACCTGTTCGCGCAGGAAGGGCTGCTTCACGATGCCGGGCGTGCCGCTGTAGTTCTTGCCGTCGACGAAAATCGGGTGGCGCAGGATGGCGCCGATCTGCACCAGGTGGGCGTCGGCATCGAACAGCGAAGCGCAGCTGGCGATGCCGAGCCAGCGCTGCATGCCGATGGCGTCGAGCAGGGCGACGAAGTTCGGCCGGATCGCGCCGCTGAACGCGCCCGCCAGGCGCGCCGCGCGCAATACGTCTTCCGGGCGCTGCCGGCCGCCAGCTGGCGCTGGGTCTCGGCCAGCGCGTTCTTCCATTGCACAAAGCCCGGCGCGATGCCGACCACGACCAGGCGGGCGCGTGGGTTGACGTATTCGAAGGGGATGTAGTGGGCGCTGACGCGGCCTTCGCGCCCCAGCAGGAAGCGCTCCGGTATCGCCGCCGGTGCCGTCACCGAACGCAGGTCGAGCGCGCGGATCGCATCGACGTAGTCGGGAAACAGGAGCGGCGTCATGGTGGAGGCTGGCGTTAATCTTGAGAAAATTATAGTTCCCGCGAAAAATTAGGTAAAGGGGCAGGAGGGGCGTGCGTCGCGGGTGCCGCGCGCGGGCCAGCGGGACCGGCGGTGGCGGGCGGGAGGTGGTAAGCTGGCGTGAAACAAGGGCTTCGCCGGCGAAGAACTTGCCGGCATCGAGGGGAGGCCAGCATGCCCCAAGTCGCATTGATCACGGTTCACGGAATGGGCGAGACCCCGCGCGACTACGCGGCGGGCGTGTTCGGCGAGATGCGCGCCAGGCTCGGTCCGCAGCTGCGCGAGCGCGCCGCCTTCTTCTCCGTCTACTACCAGCACATCCTGCAAAAGAACGAGCAGATCGTCTGGAAGCGCGTCGATACCCAGAGCAAGGTGCATTACGACCAGCTACGCAAATTCCTGCTGTTCGGCTTTGCCGACGCCGCCGGGCTGGAAAACCGCAAGGAGATGCATGGGTCGGTGTACGAGCTGGCCCAGGGCGAGATCGCGCGCGCCCTGCTCGGTGCCTGCACCCTGAATCCGGACATGCCGGTGGTGTTCCTGGCGCACTCCCTCGGCTGCCAGGTGCTGTCGAGCTACATCTACGATGCGCAGAAGGCGCGCGCCGGCGAACCGGTGGCGGCCGGCATCTGGCGCGACATCGACGCCTGGGCGCGCCCGGCGGTGGGGCGCGCACTGACCGAGCACGAAAAGTGGTACCTGGCCGCCGGCACCTGCAGCGGCCTGGTGACGACCGGCTGCAACATCCCGATTTTCGTCGCCGCCCACAAGGAGATGCACGTCAAGCCGATCGCGCCGCCGACGCCCCATTTCCACTGGCTGAACCTGTACGACCCCGACGACGTGCTGGGCTGGCCCCTGCGCCCGCTATCGCCCGGCTACGCCGCCCTGGTCGAGGACCGCGCCATCAATGCCGGGCAGGGCGCGGTGACCTGGATGCTCAAGAGCTGGAATCCCTTGTCGCACAGCGCCTACTGGCAGGATGTGCAGGTGCTCGAGGCGCTGGCGGCGATGTTGCGGCGGATGGCGGAGTGAGGAAGTGGACCGCGGAAACATTGTTGGCTGGACCCCACCCTACGGCCCCGCCTTGCGTGCCGCATCCTCGCGCTCCATGCGTGCCCGCACGCCGCCGTCGACTCCGGTTCCGCCGGGCGTCGGCTGGTGGATGGCGTTGCTGCTGCTTGGGACCGGGCTGCCCAGTTCGAACTGCTCCCTTGCGGGCGACGCCGGCCGAAATACGCTCGGTGATGTCCGGTGCGATGCGGTGGCCCCAGTAGGCGCTGCGTGCCTTCCAGCCGGCCGGGACTTCCTCGCGCGGATAGACCGAGGCGCGCACGATGATGTCGACCACCTTGGCCGGATCGTCCATCAATGGCATGCGCGGCGCGTGGCCGCTGTAGTTGGAAGCGTGTTCGAAAAAGGGCGTATCGGCCGCCCGGGGCAGCACGGTCGTGACGGCGATGCGGTCCTGGCCGGCCAGGCGCAGTTCCTCGCGCAGCGCCCGTCCCGGGGCCAGCACCGCGGCCTTGGTCGAGGAGTAGGACGCGTGATAGGCCTGCGGTACCTCGCTTTCCACCGAGCCGATGTTCATCAGGACGCCGTGACCCTGCTGGCGGAACTGGCGCAGCGCGACGTGGCTGCCGTAGATGACGCCCTTGAGGTTGACGTCGACGACGCGCGCGTGGTCTTCCATCGGAATCTTGTCGAATTCGCCGATCGCGCCGACGCCCGCGTTGTTGATCCAGACGTCGATGCGGCCGAAGCGGCGCACCGTTTCCTCGGCCAGGCGGCGTAGGTCCTCGGGACGGGCGACGTCGACCGTGACGACGAGCGCCGTGCCGCCGGCGGCCGTGACCTGGCCCGCGACTTCGTTCAACACCTCGGTGCGGCGCGCGGCCAGCACCACGTTGGCGTGCATCGCGCCCAGGCGCAGGGCGACGCCGCCGCGCCGAAACCGCTCGAGGCGCCCGTCACGACATAGGTCTTGCCGGCCACGGTGGCCGCTTCGTCGGCCGACAGCGTGCTGGCGCAGCCACCAAATAGAAGCGCCGGCAACAGGGCAAGGATGTACAGCAGCCGCCGCATGGCGGACTGGTCAGACACAGGCATAGGGACTCCACGGGGGACAACGATGAGTCCATCTTAAGACGAATCTACCGACCGCCGCTGTCCGATACCGCCTGGCACGAAAGCGTTTGCCTCAGGCCCGTTGCAAGGTGAACAGCGGCCGGATATCGCCTGCCACCGTACCGCGCGCGTTGCGGATCTGCGGCTGGCGGAAGCGCTCCAGCGCCGCGCGGCGCGTGTCGTCGAGCAGGCCAAGCTGGTCGAGCACCTTGTAGGTGATGGTGTGCAGGCCGCGGTTGTTGCCGTCCATGACCTTGATGGCGATGCCGATCCCGGCCGAGCGGACGCCGATCGCCTGCACGGCGTCGGCGCCGATCTTGGCCACCCAGTCGCCGCCGCCCGCGCTCATCAGGATGAGGTCGCTGCGCTCGGTGCCGGAGACCATGTCGGGCCGCCCCGTCATGGCGTCGAACAGCGGTCCGAGTGCCGCACCCAGGCGCGGATCGCGGGCGCCCTGGCCGAGACGGGCATACAGGTGCGCCAGGCTCGCCAGCGGCAGCGCGTAGTTCGGCGCCGAGCAGCCGTCGATCCCCAGCGGCAGGCTGGCTTCGGGCTGGCCGACCGCGTCGGCCAGCGCGGCGCGGATGGCCCGCTGCAGGGGGTGCTGCGGGTCGACATAGCCTTCGAGCGGCGCGCCGTGCTGGCGGCACCAGCCGAGAAAGCCGCTGTGCTTGCCCGAGCAGTTGTGGTGCAGTGGGGTGAAGCGGGTGGCCGGTACGGGCAGCCCCATCGCGTCGTAGTAGAGCGGCGTGCCGCAGCCGCATTCGAGGTGGGCTTCGTCCACGCCGATCTTGTCGAGGATGGCGCGCACGCCCGCCAGGTGCTTTTCCTCGCCCGAGTGGCTGGCGCACAGCAGCGCCAGTTCGCCCTGTTCGAGGCCGAACTTCGCGGGGCCCTCGCCGGCCAGGAAGGGCAGGGCCTGGAAGGGCTTCAGGGCCGAACGGGTGAAAGTGGGGTAGTGCGGGTCGCCGGCCCAGGCCAGCAGCTTGCCGCTTGTATCGACGACGGCGATCGAGCCGGCATGGACGTTCTCGACGACATAGCCGGAGGAGGGGTAGCCACGGGTGGTGGCGACAAGGGGGACAGCCTGCATGCTCGGTTCTCGCAAAAATGAATCGGTCATCAATGTAAACCAGGGCCGCGCCGCGCAGCGCACGCGCAGCCGGGCACTGGTGGAGATTACATCGGCGGCCCGAAGCGACCAGCCTGATAGTCGCGGATCGCCTCTTCGATCTCGGCGCGCGAGTTCATCACGAATGGCCCATGCGAGACGAGCGGCGCGCCGATCGGGTCGGCGTGGCCGAGCAGGACGAAGGTGTCGCTTGGCGCGTCCTCGGGCGCGGCGATGTCGAGCTCGTCGCCTTCGATGGCCATGTCGACCAGGTGGAAGGCACCGATGCGGTCGGCCGCCACGCCCACTTCGAGCGCGCCGCGCACCACGTACAGGAAGACGTTGCGGCGGGCCAGGATCGGCATGCGCAGGCGCCCGCCGGGGCGCAGGCTGACAGTGCTCATGAAGACCCCGGTGAGCGACTCTACCGGTCCCGTGCTGCCGGCGAACTCGCCGGCGACGAGATGTAGCGTGACGCGTCCGCCGTCGAGCGCCAGCGCGGGGATGTCGCTTTGCTGCAGCCCCGTGTACTTCGGCGCCGTCATTTTGAGGTGCGGCGGCAGGTTGACCCACAGTTGCAGGATCTCGAGGCGGCCGCCGCGCTCGAGGAATTCCGGCGGCGACACTTCCGCGTGCACCAGGCCGCTGCCAGCCGTCATCCACTGCACCCCGCCGGCGCGGATGATGCTTTCGTGACCGGCGCTGTCCTTGTGCATCAGCATGCCGGCGAGGATGAAGGTGACGGTCTCGAAGCCGCGGTGCGGATGCGGGCCGAAAGGCAGGCCGCGGTTGTGCGGCGGATAGGTCTGGGGACCGTGGTGGTTCAGGAACAGGAAGGGATCGACCTGGTCCAGGTGCGCGCTGGGCAGCGGCCGCTGGGTGACCAGGTCGCCGATGTCGTCACGGTAGGCCGGGTGGACCCGGCGCACGCTCTTGATGCTCATCTCATGCCTCTTTATACGATGCGTTGTGACTACGATACCGGATTTTGCTGTACCGATCCGGGGTGCACGCGCGTGCCCGTGCGGCCGATGTCCCTGTGCTAGACTCGTTGCAAAATTGCAATGGAGACAGACATGAAGACACGCATTCTCGCCGGCCTGCTGCTGGCCGCCAGTGCGCAGGCTTGCGCCAATGCCGCCCCCGCACAGGACAAACCCGCGCCCGCCGCGCACACGGGCAAGCACACGGGCGGGCAAACGGCGGTGCCCAGCGCCGCCGCGGTCAAGGCGGCCAAGTACGCCGTCACGACCTACCGCAACCGCGTCGTCGAGACCCTGGCCCGGCTGGTCAGCCACAACACGGTGGCCGACCCCAACCTGCCCTCGGACCGCAATCCCGTGCACATCGCCTTCAAGAACACCCTGAAAAGCGAGGCAGAGCGTCTCGGTTTCGACTTCGCCGACCATGGCTGGGTGGTGATCGTCGGCATGGGGCAGGGCAGCGAGCGCGTCGGCATCGTCACCCATGGCGACGTACAGCCGGTCGACCCAAGCAAGTGGAAGAAGTCGCCGTTTGTCCTGGACCAGGCCAGCGAACCGGGCAAGCTGCTCGCGCGCGGCGCCGAGGACGACAAGGGGCCGATCGCCACCGCCCTGTATGCGATGAAGGCGCTGAAGGACCAGCAGCTGCCCCTGTCGAAGCGCATCGAGCTGTATGTGTACATGGGCGAGGAATCGAACTGGGAGCCGCTGGTCGAGTTCCTCAAGACCCACGAGCCGCCGCAGATGAACATCACGCTCGACGCCGAATACCCGGCGGTGGTGGCCGAGAAGGCGTCCGGCACCATCGCCGTGACGATTCCGAAGACCGGGGCGCAGGCCGCGCCCGCGGGCGAGCCGAGCATCGCCGCCTTCGCGGGCGGTTTCTTCGGCTCGCAGATCCCGGAAGACGCCAGCGCGACGATCGCCAACGCCACGCCGGCATTGGAAGCGCAGATCCGTGCGCGCGGCGCGAAGCAGGACGGCATGCGCTATGCATTCGTCTGGCGAGGCAGCGAGCTGCAGGTGACGGCGCACGGCGTGTGTCCGCCCATTCGTCGAAACCCGAGGACGGCGTGAACGCGGTGGCGATGCTGGCCGATGCGCTGGCCGTGCGGCCATGGGCGAACACCACGGCCGGCGGCGTCGTCAACTTCCTCAACGAGCTGCTGGGAACAGGCCTGTACGGCGAGAAGTTCGGCAGCATCGCCTACCGCGACGGCTTCATGGGACCGATGACCGTGGCACCGACCGTGATCCGCCAGAAGGACGACGGCATCGAGGTCTCCGTCAACCTGCGTCGCCCGCAGGGCAAGAGCGCCCAGCAGCTGACGAACGAAGTCAATGCGGCGCTGGCGGGGTGGCAGGAGCGTAACCTGCCGCTGGCGAACATCTCGGTGCGTACCGGCGAGCCCTGGCTGCGCCGCGATGCGCCGCAGGTGCCGGTGCTGATGAACGTGTTTTCCTACTTCACGGGCGTGAAGGATCCGAAGCCGGTGGCGATTGGCGGCGGCACCAATTCGCGCCTGTTCCCGAATGCGGTGAGCTTCGGTCCCGGCATGCCGGGGGAGGTGTACACGGGCCACTCCGAACACGAGTTCATCACCCTCAAGCAGCTGCTGCTGAACCTGCAGATGTACACGGCGGTGCTGGCCGAACTGGCGAAATAGGCGCTGGCGCGGGCGTGCAAGGCACGCTCCTGCCCATCGTGTCGCGGCATCATGCCGCCGCGCTCAATGCCCTTGTTGAGCGCCGAGCGCGTTGCGCAGACTCTCCGTGTTCGACTTGATGGTCTCGATGCCGCGCCGTTCGGCGGCGGCGCCTGCGGCCGGGTCCCGGCTTTCCTGCGCCAGCGCCAGTGCGCCCATGGCGATTTGGCTGTCGATAAGCGCTGCCATGTTCGCGCATATGAATTTGGCGGCGTCGGGCTTGAGCGTGGCCCAGGTGCCGGTGGTGCGCTTTCGAACCTGCGCGGGAACCCGGCCGGCTTCGACCTCCTGAATGGCGGCCAGAAGCGGCGCGGCGCCGGTAGCATCCAGGTTCGCGGTCTGCGCCTGGTAGTAGCCGAGGACCTGAAGCTTGAGCTGTTCCAGCTTCGGCGCGGTGGCCGCCTTGCTGCTCGGGCAGCGCTCGGCCATCGCGACATGGTGGAAATACTGTTCGGCTGAAGGCAGAGTGGACGTCGATGCGGCGCTGGCCTGGGCACTGCAGGCGACCGCGAGCGCGGCGACGGAAATGAATTTGCTGGGAGACATGAGGCTTCCATGAGAGGTGAGTTTCGTAATGGAAATTATATGTCAAGCTGAGTGACGTGAGGTGCCAGGCCAGGCCGCGGGGAACGCGAGAATGGCCGGTGCAACACTGTTTTGCTACCGCAGAGTTTGTCAGGGTTTTTCTCGCCAAAATGTGTCAATAATTCTATTCGTTTTGTAGGCTTAGGACTACAAAACTCATCCGCGTAGCAAAAGTCAGCAGCGGAAGTGACCAGTTCTCATAGGAGAGACGCTACCACCCCCCTTGCTTGCTGAGATCAGCCCGGCATGGGTCATTAACTGTTGGAAAAAACATACGTTCTAGTCGGAAAATGTGGTGGAAACGCCATGTTAGGATCGGTTCCTAGTCGCGATCGCCGGGCATTTTTTGCCTGCGCTCGTTTGTTACCTGCCGACATTTAGCGATGCCATGCACAGCAAAGAACTGAAGAAGCCGGACGGACGAAACCTCACTCTCTACAGCAATCGGCCGATCCCGGACGGGCTCATTGCGCCCAGCCCCTTTCCCGACCCGATGCACGCCAACCCGCACCTGCGCTGGCATCCGCTGCGCGGCGAGTGGGTCACCTATGCCGGGTTCCGACAGAACCGCACCTTCCAGCCGCCACCCCAGTACAACCCGCTGGCGGTGACGACCGACCCGAGTAATCCCACCGAACTGCCGCAGGGCGATTACGAAATCGCGGTGTTCGACAACCGCTTTCCTTCGCTCGCGCTCGAATCGCACGACCCGCCGGCGCTGACGGTGCCGACGGCGCCCGCCAACGGCCATTGCGAGGTGGTGGTGTTTACCCAGGACCCGAACGCGGCGCTGGTGCACCTGCCGCTGTCGCGCATCGAACTCCTGTTCCAGGTCTGGGGCGACCGCACCCAGCGTATCGGCGCCCAGCCGCACATCCAGTACGTGCTGCCTTTCGAAAACCGCGGCAGCGAGGTCGGCGTGACGCTGCACCATCCGCACGGCCAGATCTATTCCTATCCCTTCGTGCCGCAGGTGCCGGCGCGCATGCTGGAACAGGAGCGCCTGCACTACGCCGAGCACGGCAGCAACCTGCTGTGCGACATGGCGAAGCGCGAAGCCGAGGACGGACGCCGCGTGCTCTACCAGGACGAGCATGCGATTGCCTTCGTGCCCGCCTGCGCACGCTATCCCTACGAGGTGTGGGTGATGCCCACCAGCCCATGCAAGGACTTTGCCGCGCTCACGCCGCCAGTGCGCACCAGCCTGGCCCGCGCATTGAAGACCGTGCTGCTCAAGTACGAGACCATGTGGAACCGGCCTTTCCCCTACCTGATGGCCTGGTACCAGGCGCCCACCGACGGTGCCGACCATCCGGAAACCCAGCTGCACGCCCAGTTCTATCCGCCTTACCGTTCGCGCGATCGCCTGAAATACCTGGCCGGCACCGAGCTCGGCGCCGGCATGTTCGCGATGGACGTGCTGCCCGAGAACACCGCGGCCGAGCTGCAGGCAGTCGCCGTGTCGCTGGAGGAGGGCGCATGAGCAGAGTCGAGCGCGCCGCCGAGGTCGAAGCCAAGCTTGCGCTGGTACGCGCCTGCCTGGACAAGGCCGGGGCCGCCGCCATCCGCCTGCGCGGGATCGACTGGTTTGCCTGGATCACCGCCGGCGGCTCCAGCGCCGTGCTGCAGACGGCGGAAAGCGGCGTGGCCGAGGTGCTGGTCACGCGCGACGAAGCCGTGGTGCTGACCGACGAGATCGAAGCCGCGCGCCTGCGCGAAGAGGGAGATTCCGGCCGGCTTCACCTTCCACATCGCGCCCCGGGCCCAGACCGAGTTGCATGCGCGCTATGTGCTGGGCCTGGCGGGTGATGGCACCGTGCTGTCGGACCGTCCCCAGAACGGCGAGCAGCCGCTGCCGAACCCGCTGCGCCAGCGCCGCATGGTGCTGGGCGAGGCCGAGCAGGCGCGCTACCGTTTGCTCGGGCGCGAGGCGGCCGAGGCGATGACGGAAACCCTGCGTGCGGCCAGGCCCGAGTGGACCGAATGGCAGCTGGCCGGGGCGGGTGCGGCGGCGCTGTGGCGGCGCGGCATCCATCCGGCCCCGGTGATGGCGGCCGGGGCGCGGCGCCTGCCTTTGTTCCGTCATCCGACGCCGTCGCACGAGCCGCTCGGCGCGCGCGCCATGCTGGTGTTCTGCGCGCGCCGCCACGGCCTGTACGCGAACCTGACGCGCTTCGTCAGTTTCGGCGGCGAGGGCAGTGCGCCGCAGGAGCAGTCCATGTTGATGGAAATCGAGGCCACCGGCCTGGCCGCGGTCACACCGGGCAAGTCGCTTTCGGCGGTGTACCACGCGTTCGACGCCGCCTACCGCCATGCCGACCGCGAGAAGGCGATCGACGAGCACCACCAGGGCGGCATCACCGGCTACCTGGCGCGCGAGATCGTCGCCACGCCCAGCACGGCCGCCAGCCTGGAACCCGGCATGGCATTCGCATTCAACCCCAGCCTTGCGGGACTGAAGATCGAGGACACCTTCCTCCTCGGCCCGCAGGGACTGGACAACCTGACCCTGGATCCGCAGTGGCCTGCCGTGAACGTGCATGGCCGCCAGCGGCCGCTTTGGCTGGAGACAAGCTGATGGTGACGACCGATTCCTTCTTCGGCGGGCCGCCCGAGGTCCATGCATCCGCCCCCGGGCGCGTGAACCTGCTGGGCGAGCACACGGACTACAACGACGGCTTCATGCTGCCGGTGGCCACGCCCCAGCGCACGACGGTGGCGCTGGCCCGGAGCAACGACGATCATTTCTATTTCTATTCGAGCACGCTCGACGCGAACGTCACCTTCGCGCCGAACGGCAGCGCCCCCGCCGGTTTCGGCAGCTATATCGAGGGCTGCATCCGCCTGGTCGAGGCCGAGGGCGTGCAGGTGCCGCCGCTGCGGGTCTGGGTGTCGACCGACGTGCCGGTCGGTTCGGGCCTGTCCTCGAGCGCGGCGCTGGAGGTGGCAATGCTGCGCGGCCTGCGCCAGCTGCTCGGCTTCGAACTCGACGACGTCAAGCTCGCGCGCCTGGCCCAGCGTGCCGAGATCGAATACGCGCGGGTCAACTGCGGCATCATGGACCAGATGGCCTCGAGCCTGGCCGACGAGTCGAACATGCTGTTCATCGACGCCCGCACGCTCGAGCACCGGCTGGCGCCGCTGCCGGAAGGCACCGAGATCATCGTCATCGACTCGGGCGTGGCGCGCAAGCTGGCCGGCAGCAAGTACAACGAACGGCGCGCCGAGTGCGGGAAGCCTCGCGCAAGCTCGGTGAAGGCGCTGCGCGACGTGCAGGACCCGGAGGCCGTGGAAGCGCTGCCCGAGCCGCAGCGCCGTCGCGCACGCCACGTGGTACGCGAAAACCTGCGCGTGCTGGAAGCGGCCGAAGGCGTGTCGGCCGAGCGCTTCGGCGAGCTGATGAACGCATCGCACTACAGCCTGCGCGACGATTACGAAGTCTCGATCCCCGAGCTCGACGTGCTGTGCGAGCTGTTGCGGGCGCAGGAAGGCGTGCTCGGTGCGCGCCTGACCGGTGCCGGCTTCGGCGGCGCCTGCGTTGCACTGTGCCGCGCAGGCCATGCGCAGCAGGCCGCAGCGGCCGCCCTTGCCGCTTACAACCGGGACGGCCGCCAGGGCCGCATCCTGATTCCCGTTCCGACTGAATGAAAGGATAATAATGAGTCAGTTTGAATATCCACGTCCCCAACTGGTGCGCGACAACTGGATCAGCCTGAACGGCAAATGGCGCTTCTGTTTCGACGACGCGATGCGCTTCAAGCTGCCCGACGACGTGACCGAGTGGACGCACGAGATCGAAGTGCCGTTCGCACCCGAAACCAGAATGTCGGGTATCGGCGATACGGGCTTTCACAGGGTCTGCTGGTACGAACGCGAGTTCACCCTCACGCCCACCGACGGAAGGACGATCCTGCACTTCGGCGCGGTCGACTATGCCGCGCGGGTCTGGGTCAACGGCCGCCAGGTAGCCGAACACGAGGGCGGCCATACGCCGTTCTCGGCCGACATCACCTCCGCCATGAGCGCGGACGGCAAGCAGGTCGTGACGGTGTACGTCGAGGATGATCCGGCCGACCTGGCCAAGCCGCGCGGCAAGCAGGACTGGCTGCTGGAAGCCCACTCGATCTGGTATCCACGCACCACCGGCATCTGGCAGACCGTCTGGGTCGAGCAGATCGGCAACACCCATATCGCCAAGCTGAAGTGGACGCCGATTTTTGAGACCTTCGAAATCGGCTGCGAGGTCTTCGCCGGCGGCGACATCCGCGACGACATGTTCGTCGAGGTCAAGATCTGGCATGGCGAACAGTTGCTGGCCGACGATTATTACAAACTGCTGGCGGGCGAGGCGAACCGCAAGATTGCGCTGTCCGACCCGGGCATCGACGACTCGCGCAATGAATTGCTGTGGAGCCCGGAGCGCCCGACGCTGCTCGACGCCGAGGTCACGCTGCGCTGCAACGGCCAGGTGCTCGACCGCATCCGCTCGTACACGGCGCTGCGTTCGGTGGCGATCAACCGCGACCGCTTCATGTTGAATGGAAGGCCATACCAGCTGCGCCTGGTGCTCGACCAGGGCTACTGGCCCGAATCCTTCCTCACCGGCCCGTCGGACGAGCATTTGAGGCGCGACGTCGAGCTGGCCAAGCTGATGGGCTTCAATGGCGTGCGCAAGCACCAGAAGATCGAGGATCCGCGCTACCTGTACTGGGCCGACAGGCTGGGCCTGCTGGTGTGGGAAGAGATGCCCTCGGCCTACCGCTTCAGCCCGAAAGCGATCTCGCGCATGGTGCGCGAGTGGACCGAGGCCATCGACCGCGACTACAGCCATCCCTGCATCATCGTCTGGGTGGCCTTCAACGAGTCGTGGGGCGTGCCGAACCTGACGCTGACCCAGGCCCATCGCAATGCCGTGGAGGCCCTGTACCACCTGACGCGCACGCTCGACTCGACGCGGCCGGTGATCGGCAACGACGGCTGGGAAGCTTCGGCCACCGACATCCTCGGCATCCACGACTACGACTGCGATCCGGAAAAGCTGGGCGCGCGCTATGCGGTGACCGACCCGGTGCGCACGCTGTTCGACCAGCGCCGTCCGGGCGGGCGCATCCTGACGCTGGACGGCTTCCCCCACCGCGGCCAGCCGATCGTGCTGACCGAGTTCGGCGGCATCGCCTTCGATACCAAGGGAACGCCGGAAGAGGGCACCTGGGGCTATTCGCGCTCGACCACGGCGGAAGGCTTCCATAACCTCTACCGCGGCCTGCTGAAGGTCGTCAACGAAACCTTCATGTTCAGCGGCTTCTGCTACACGCAGTTCGCCGACACCTTCCAGGAAGCGAACGGCCTGCTCAACGCGGACCGGACGCCCAAGCTGCCGTTCGAAGACATCTATGCGGCGACGCGCAACCTGGCGTCGGTGCACCAGACAACCAAAGAGGAAATCCGGCCAGGCGCCGTCTGATCCTCCGCAAGGAGGAAACGGGCGGTCGGGCCAGTAGCGCAAGAAACCGTCATCAACCGACCGCCCGGCCGTGGGCGACAAGGAGAATCAACATGAGTACCATCGTCGTCTTCAGCCACCTGCGCTGGGATTTTGTTTTCCAGCGTCCCCAGCACCTGCTGACCCGCCTGGCCCGCCAGCACCGCGTCCTGTTCATCGAGGAACCTGTCCTCGATGAAGGGGGACCGGTCCGGATGGAATGCCTGGAGCGCGGCCCGAACCTCACGGTGTGCAAGCCGCATACGCCGCTGCATGCGACGGGCTACCACGACGACCAGATCGCACTCGTGCTGCCGCTCCTGTCCGAGCTGGTACCGCCAGGCGAGCGGCCCGTCGCCTGGTTCTACACGCCGATGGCGCTGCCGCTGCTGCAGGCGCTGCGCCCGCGCCTGGTGGTGTATGACTGCATGGACGAGCTGGCCTCGTTCGCGAATGCGCCCAAGCAACTGCTGCAGCGCGAGACGGCGCTCCTGAAACTGGCCGACCTGGTCTTTGCCGGCGGCCCCAGCCTGTACGAGGCGAAGCGCCAGCGCCACCCGAATGCCCATTGTTTCCCCAGCAGCGTCGACGTCGCCCATTTCAGCAGTGCGCTCGACCGGTCGAGCAGCCATCCGGCGCAGGAAGCCATTCCCGGTCCGCGCCTGGGTTTCTATGGCGTCATCGACGAGCGCATCGACCTGGCCCTGGTCGACGCCGTGGCCGCCGCCCGCCCGGAGTGGCAGCTGGTGCTGGCCGGTCCGGTCGTGAAGATCAGCGAAGACAGCCTGCCGCGCCGGCCGAACATCCATTACCTGGGCCAGCAGCCCTATGACGCGCTGCCGCGCCTGCTGGCTGGCTGGGACGTCTGCCTGATGCCCTTCGCGCTGAACGAGGCGACCCGCTTCATCAGCCCGACCAAGGTGCTCGAGTACATGGCGGCCGAGCTGCCGGTGGTGAGCACGGCGATCGCCGACGTCGTCAATCCGTACGGGCATGTGGTGTCGATCGCCGACGGCGCGGACGCCTTCGTGGCCGCCTGCGAAGCGGCGCTGACCCCTGCATCCCGAGGCACGCGACAGCATGCGCGCCACCATGCGCGACACGGTCGCGCGCACGTCCCGGGAACGCACAGCCGAGGCCATGTCGGCGCTGATCTGGGCAGTCCCGATCGCGCCATGGACGAGGCGCAGGAAGAGGTGCCGTCGCTGCCGCGTACCGCGCGCCATGCCTGAAGCGCAGCGCCCGGGCAGCGCGTGCATGCCCCGGGTGCCTGCGTTATCCGATCAGCTTGCTTTGCCGGGCATGCGTGCCCGGCCTGCGCTGCCCCGTTTATCCCCCTTCCTGCGCCGTGCCCGTTTGGCCGCATGCATCCGCTCCGCTTGCCGCGCTGTCCGCGCGGGCAAGGGAGCCGGCGCGCATCGTGGCATCCGCCGTGGCGCTGATCTTGTTGCTTGTTCTCGCCCCGGCAGCGGCACTGCTGCCCGCACGCCTGGCCCGCGCCGAAACGCTCGCCTCGAGCGGGCATCGTGGCGCCAGTCCCGTCGGTCCGGAACCGGTAGCGGAACGCCACCACGGCGGCTTGTACCGGATCAGCGGCCGGGGACGGGTTGCCTACCTGTTTGGCACCGTGCACGTCGGCGCGCCTTCCTTCTACCCGATGGCGCCGGAAGTGGAGCGGGCGCTGGCCGGGGCCGACCAAGTCGTGGTCGAGCTCGATACGGGCGCCAAGGGCGCTTTCCTTCACGCCCTCGACAGGCATGCCCGTTACGCCGGGCGACGACATCGGCCGCCACCCGGCGCCGGCGACGATGGCGCGCCTGCGCACGGCCTTGCACACGGAAGGCATCAGCGTCGCCAGCATGTCCCACCTGAAACCCCTGGCTGGTGGCCAATCTCTTGATCAGCATGCAGCTCGAACGCCGGGGATACCGGCGTAACGACGGCGTCGAGCAGGTCATGCTGGCCCAGGCGCGCCGGCGCGGTACACGCATCCGCACGCTCGAAAGCGCCGACCTGCAGCTGGGCCTGTTCGACAGCATGAGCGACATCGAGGCCGAGCGCTACCTGCTCGATACGCTCGACGGCCTGGCCGACGGCAGCGCGGCACGGCGCGCCGGCCGGGTGATCGAAGCCTGGCGCTCGGGCAAGGCCGCAGAGCGCGATGCCGCACTGAGCGAGGCCACCAGCGGCGGCTCGGAAACCGCCGATTTCACGCGCCGCAAATTGCTCGGCCAGCGCAACCCCGACATGGCAAGCCGGATCGACACCCTGATGGGCAAGGGCGACGTGCTGTTCGTTGGCGTCGGTTACCTGCACCTGATGGGTGAGAACGGCCTGCCGCAGTTGCTGGCGCAGCGCGGATACCTGGTCGAACGCGTGTATTGACGATTTCCAGCGCCTTGCTGCCTGCCACAACCAGCGCAGACCGGCATGTCGCCTCGTTCGACGACAAGCCAGGTTGAACGCCTGGCTTGGCCTGCCTGCTGCCCTGTCAGCGCCGGATGGCGCCGCCGCTTACGTTCACACGGTCGTTGCTGCGGAAGTCCGGCGTGGTTTCCTGGGTGAGGACTTGGGTGCTGCCATCGTCCATGCGCAGGGTGATGCGGTAGACGCGGTCGGACGACATCGAGCTGCCTGCCGAGCTGCCGCCGACTGCCGCCCCGGCGGCCGTGCCGGCACCGCTCGTGCTGCTGGCACTGCGTGGCACGGTTTCGATCGAGATGACGGTGCTGTTCGGGCTGGTGCTGGACCGCGGTGGCGCTGCCGCCGCTCGAGCTGCCGCTGGCGGTATCGGCCGTGGCGCCGGCGGAGCCGCCTTCGCTCATGCTGCTTACGCCGCCGGAAGTGCCCGAGGTGCCCGAGGTGCCGGAGCTACCGGAAGTGCCCGAGGTGCCGGAGCTACCGGAAGTGCCTGAGGTCCCTGAGGTGCCGGAACTACCGGAAGTACCCGAGGACCCCGAGGTCCCCGAGCTGCCGGAGGTCCCCGAGCTGCCCGACTGGTCGTAGCCGCTGCTGCCCGAGGTGCCCGAGGTTCCCGAGGTGCCCGAGGTGCCCGAGGTTCCCGAGGTGCCCGACGAGCCCGACGAGGAGCCGCCGCCCCAACCACCCGATCCGCTGGTGCTGGTCCCGGCTCCGGTGCCGGACATGCCGCCGCTGCCGGTCGAACCGCCCGAGGAACTGCCGCTGGCGCTGCTGCCGCCGCTGTCACCGCCGCCGCGCATGCCGGCGCAGCCCGACAGGCCGATCGCGACGGCCAGCAAACCCGCCAGGAGCACGCTCTGGTGTTGTTGTTTCATATCGATCCTCCGTTGATTTTGTCGATGGGATGCGTGACGATGCCGTCTGCCACTCCGGTAAGAGGGCTGAACGGGAACGACGTTCCAGCTGACTCGGGTTGAATATGAGCCAGATCAAGCGAGGGTGAAGACGGGAAACGGGTTTCCCTGCAGACTCAGCTGCGCTGCAGGGCGGTTTTCGGCAACAGCATCCAGAGGATCGCGCAGGTGAGGAGCGCGGCGCTGCAGTCGACCATCCAGTCGCGCACGTCGGCGCCGCGGTAGGGGAACATGCTTTGCACCAGCTCGTCGATGGCACCCATGAGCGCGATGGCAATAATCGTTGCGCGGCTGCGGCTGGCCGCGTTCCCGCTGCTGGCGGTAAACCACAGCAGCGCCAGCGTCGCGTAAGCCAGCGAATGCAGCACGACACCGGGCGCGTACTGGCCGATGTCGGCGCGCGCGCCAGGGATCGAGCCGGCGATCACGATGGTCAGGAACATGACGAGCGCGGCAGCATAGCGCAAGCGGTTCAGGCGCGGGTCGAGCAGCAGGAAGGTCAGGAAGGACGGCATGGTTGACGAAATGGCAAAGCGACAACCATACCATGTCCGGGCGGCGGGCGCCGCCACGGCACTAGCCGCACATCAGATGGTCAAGGCCGGGGCGCCGTCCGCGTAGCGGGCGTCGAAACAGCTCTCGCACTCGGCGCAGAACAGGTGTGCCACGCGTACCGAGGTCTGGCGCAGCACGAGCTTGAGCTTGCCTTGCTGGCACTTGGGACAGATTTCGCGGACGTTGCCGAAGGTCAGGAGCGTGAGGGTGGAATGCTCGCCGTCGACATGGTCGACGACGACCAGAGGATTGAGCTCGCTGAGAACCAGATAGTCGAAGCCGTCGCACTGGCGGCGGCTGTCGGAGGAGGATGCGTGGGTAGTCTGTTCAGGAAAATGATGATTCATCGGTCGAACTCCCTTGTGTTTTGACATGCCGTGCAACTGCGCTTTGTCCTCTTGGATATTCCTTGCAGGCAACCCATGGCGGGGCCGGCGGGGAAGGCAGGTTTCGGCGCGCGAACTTCATCATAGTCAAAAGCGGATGCGCTGCAAGGTCTGCCCGTCCTTTTATTCCTTGCACATAATTTGGAACAAAAAAATGCCCACCAGGAGAGAGTGGTGGGCACAACCCAAGACCGGGCCAAGAGACGGTGTTCGGTGGGTGTGCGGCGCGAAGCACCGCACACCTGTCTGCAATCACGCATATCGGTTGCGTGTACTGCAGATGAATTCAGTATAGGCAGGCATTGTGACCGGGGTATGACGTAGCGCAACCTCTGCAGCTCTTCCAGGAACGAACTCGGCGGCTGACGATCTATGGAAGGGGTAGTTTTCGCTGGATGGGCAAAAAAAAGCCCGCTTCGTGAGCGGGCTGAAGACTATTTTCTTGGAGGAGAATAGTGGAGACAGGTGCCATTATGTTGCGTCGCGACATACGTGTCTAATTGTCTATTCAGATACCAGACATGCGAACGGTGAATATGTTTCGGCAACTGTCATACATATGCTTTGGTGCGAATCACTTCCGGAGATATCCGCCCAGCAGCTCCACTGGGAAAAACCTTGTCGCACGGGCTTGAGCGAGGGGCGGTCACGGGATGAATGGTCTCCAAAAACAGTCCTTGCGCCGAAATCGACGCGCAAACGGTCACGCAGACGGATGTAAAACAGCTATTCGCGCACCGGCACCGTGTAGTTCAGCGGCATGCGCCCGCCGTCGGCGTACAGGGTTTGCCCGGTAATATAGGACGCGTCGTCGCTGGCAAGGAAGGCGGCGATGGCGGCGATTTCTTCGGGTTCGCCGCAACGCCCGAGCGGCGTGCGCGACAGGATGGTGTGGCGCGCTTCCGGGCTGGACAGGACGGCCTGCTTCGCCAGTTCCGTCAGGATGGTTCCGGGGCCGATCGCGTTCACGCGGATGCCGTGCTGCGCCAGGCCGATGGCGGCTACACGCGTGAGCTGGTTGACGCCGCCCTTGGACACCACGTACGGAATCTGGTTCGGTATCACGAGTTCGGCGTTCACGCTCGACATGTTGATGATGCAGCCGCTCTGGCGCTTGACCATGTCGCGCGCCGCCGCCTGGCTGCACAGGAACATCGATTTCAGGTTGATGCGCAACACGCGGTCGAAATCCTCCTCGGAGAGATCGAGGAAGTCGGCGGCATGGGTGACGCCCGCGTTGTTGATGAGTATGTCCAGCTGTCCGAAGGCGTCGACGGTGGCGCGGAAGAGGGCGTCCACGTCGGACTTCTGGCTGACGTCGGCGCAAAAGAAGCGGGCATTGTCGCCCAGGGCTGCGGCGGCGTCGGCGCCCTCGGGGCGCACGTCGGCAAGCATCACGCGTGCGCCCTCGCGCACGAGGCGCTGGGCGCAGGCCAGGCCGATGCCCCTGGCTGGCACCGGTGACGAGGGCGGTCTTGTTGGCGAGTTTCATGTGCGGGCTTTCACGGGTTCGGGAAGGGCATTGTAGCGGCAGCCCGGCCCCGCATGCACGGGAGCTGCGGCGAGTCTGCCCCGTCAGCCGGTGACTGCGGGCGCATACCTTTCCGCAGCGGTGGGCCGGCCGAAGTCAGCTGCCGATGCCGGCGCTGCCGGCGTCCCGGCAGTCGACCCGCAATGGTTTACAGCATGATCGGCTTGTCCGGCAGCTCGTTCGGGCGCGTCCCGTTGGCCGGGAAATGTTCGCGCAACAAGGAGTTGACCTGCTCGATCGCCGCCAGCGTGGCCTCATGATAATTGCCGCGCTTGAAGCCTTCGGTCATCGTGCGGCACACGGCTTGCCAGGTGCTGCTGTCGATCTTGCGGTCGATGCCGCGGTCGGCCACGATGTCGACCTTGTGCTCGGCCAGGTTCACATACAGCAGCACGCCGCAATTGTCCTCGGTGTCCCAGACACCGTAGTCGGCGAACAGGGCCAGGGCGCGCTGGCGGTTGCTGATGCCGTCCCAGGCCTCGTCGGTGGGCAGGGCCGCCTCGACGATGAAGCGCACCTCCCCCGGTGCGTTTGCTCGCCGGCGGTAATGGCCTGCGCGGCGGCCGCGAGGGTTGCTTCCGGAAAGGCGCGCTGGGCGTCGGCCTTGCTGCTGCGCCAGTGGCGGATGACCCGGCCCAGGCGCTGTCCAAACGATGCGTGTTCCATTACCAGTCTCCCGAAGCGCCGCCGCCGTCGAAGGTGCCGCCGCCGCCGGAGAAACCGCCTCCGCCAAAGCCGCCGCCACCGCCGGAGAAGCCGCCGAAGCCGCCACCGCCGCGGCCCATGTTGCCGATCACGTTACCGAGGATGAAACCGGTGGCGCCGCTGCCCCAGCCGCCACGCGACAGGCGTGGACGGCGCGGACGGAAAATCGAACGCACCAGCATGAAACCAAAGACCAACATCAAGATACCGAACATACCGATCCCGCCTCCTTCCGTGTTACCGCCGTTGGGGGCTAGCTGCTGCCCCTGTTGTTGCTGCGCCGCGGGAAATCGCTCCCGGTTCAGCAGCGTGGCGATCGCGCCCACGCCTGCGACCAGGCCCTCGTAATAATGGTTTTGCCGAAAGTGCGGGGCGATCACGTCCTGCAGGATGCGCTTCGATTGCGCGTCCGTCAGCACCCCCTGCACGCCGCGTCCCGCCTCGATGCGCAGGCGGCGCAGCGCACCCGGGTTGTCGCGCGCAACCAGCAGGATCACGCCGTCGTCGACGCCCTTGCGCCCGATCTTCCAGGCTTCCGCCACGCGGATGCCGTATTGCTCGATCGCTTCCGGCTCGGTCGACTTCACCAGCAGCACCGCGATCTGGTTGCCAGTCTGGGCCTCGTGCTGGGCCAGTACCGCTTCCAGGCGCTGGCGCTGGGTGGCGTCGAGCATGCCAGCCATGTCGGTGACGTGGCTCGTCAGCGGCGGCACCGCTTTCAGCTGGGCCTGCGCAGGCGCGGCCAGCATGCAGGCCAGCAGGAGTAACCAGCACTGTCGCAGCAAGTTCATCGCGTCACTTGCCGAAGTTGACCGTCGGCGCGGTCGAGATTGCTTTTTCGTTCTCGACCGTGAACGATGGCCGCGCTTCATAGCCGAACATCATTGCCGTCAGGTTGGTCGGGAACTTGCGCACGGTAACGTTATAGTCCTGCACCGAGGCGATGTAGCGCTGGCGCGCCACGGTGATGCGGTTTTCAGTGCCCTCGAGCTGCGATTGCAGGTCGCGGAAGCTGGTGTCGGCCTTGAGCTCAGGATATTTTTCGGAGACGACCATCAGGCGCGACAGCGCGCTCGACAGTTCACCCTGCACCTGCTGGAATTTCTGGAATGCCTGAGGATTGTTCAGCACTTCGGGCGTGATCTGGAAACTGGTGGCGGCTGCGCGCGCACGGGTGACCGCTTCCAGGGTCTCCCGTTCGTGCGAGGCATAGCCCTTGACGGTGTTCACCAGGTTCGGAATCAGGTCGGCGCGGCGCTGGTACTGGTTGACCACTTCGCCCCAGGCGGCCTTGGTGGCTTCGTCCTTGACCTGGAAGTCGTTGTAGCCGCAGCCCGAGAGCAGCGAGCCGGCGAGGGTGGCAAGCGCCAGCAGGCGGGTCCAGCGCGCAATAATGGAAGACGTCATCATGTTCTTGTCCATGCGAGTTGTCGAATGGTCAAAAATATACCCGTTTGCCGCGACGCCGGTCGCACGGTCGTGCTGGACGCGGGGCGAGCGCCCCGTCGACAGGTACAATATCGGGTTTGCAATGACATCTGGGAGGCCTGACGTGAATTTCATCAACAAGCTTGCCGCGGCATGGACCCGCAACGACTCGCTCCTGTGTGTCGGCCTCGATCCCGACCTGGCGCGCCTGCCGGCGCACCTGAAGGATGAACCGGACGGCATCGTTCGCTTCTGCAAGGCGATCATCGATGCCACCGCCGACCTGGCCTGCGCCTTCAAGCCGCAGATCGCCTATTTCGCCGCCCTCGGCGCCGAAGCGCAGCTGGAAACGATCTGCCGTTATTTGCGCGAGGCCTATCCGCACATCCCGCTCATCCTCGACGCCAAGCGCGGCGACATCGGCGCCACCGCCCACCAGTACGCGCGCGAAGCCTTCGACCGCTACGGCGCGGATGCCGTCACGGTCAATCCCTACATGGGCTTCGATTCGGTCGAGCCCTACCTGGAGTGGGCGGATCGCGGCGTGATCGTGCTGTGCCGTACCTCGAACGCGGGCGGCTCGGATCTGCAGTTCCTGAACGTGGAGGGCAAGCCGCTGTACCAGCACGTGGCACGCCTGGTCGCCGAGAAATGGAACCGGAATGGCCAGTGCGCCCTTGTGGTGGGCGCTACCTTCCCTGAAGAGCTGGCGCAGGTGAGGGCGATCGTCGGCGAGATGCCGCTGCTGGTGCCCGGTGTCGGTGCCCAGGGTGGGGACGTGGCCGCCACGGTGGGCGCAGGACGCACGGCAGCGGGGACGGGGATGATGATTAATTCCTCGCGGGCGATTTTGTATGCGGCGCTGGCCGAGGGGGAAGATTTCGCGGCGGCAGCACGGCGGGTGGCGCAAGAGACGCGGGATGAAATCAATCGGTATCGGGGGTAAGACAACGACGAAAGCGGTGTGCCGGCCGGGTGGGGCTGTTGCCTGCGGCGCAGGTGGTTCGCATCATTCGCATGGGCACGGGGTGCCTCGGCGGCCCCGCCCACCCTACAGGAAACGTTAGTGGCCAGATCGTGCAAACCCCATGCTTTTGCATGAACCTGCCGATAGCGCCTCCCGTAGGGTGGGCACTTCGTCATGATGGCCCCCGGCCATCATGACTGCCCACGCGGATCGTAGAAACCGTTAGCAGCGCAGGCAACAGCCCCACAAGCGTCAATATACCGTCAGGGCGAGCATCGCCCCACGTCAATACCTGCTCGGCGCAATCATCTCCACATACTCGTACAGCTGCCCCAGGATTTCCTCGGCGCGCTCGTCCGCCGTCTCCGACAGCGCATCGATCTCCCCAAACAACTGATCCACCGTTCGCGCACCGCCGGCGCCGTCGAACAGGCGCGCCGCCCGATGCGCTTCCCACTCCTCGGCTTCGGCTTCGCTCAGGGTATGCGGGAAGTTGCGGGCGCGGTAGCGGCGCAGGAGTTCGGCCAGGCGTTCGTCGTCGAAAGAGGGGCGCACGGTTGCAAACTGCTCGGGCGTCTGCATGCGCAGCGACTCGAGCTTGCGGCGGTCGTCCTTGCTGACGAAACCGCCGTACAGGTCTTCGTCGACATCGGTCTCGCTGGCCGCCGCCGGCTTCTGGAAGACCTGGGTCCAGGTGGCAGCCATGTCCGGTCCGCGTGCAGCCAGCGCGGCATGCGCGCGGCCCTGCTCGAGGTCGATGTTCCAGCGCGCGGCCATGGCAGGGCTCAGCGTCTTGAGGTTCCCCACCAGCATCGGCGACTTGTTCAGGTGCACGCTCTTGATCGGCAGCCGGGTCACACCCTCGGGCAGGTCGGCGCTGCGCGTGAACATGCGCTGGCGGATGGTGTCGACGTCGAGCCCGAATAGCTCGGACGGATCGTGGCGGCAATCCCAGACCAGCACTTCGTTCTTGTTGCTCGGATGCTGGGCCAGCGGATAGACCAGGCCCAGGCAGCCGTGCTCGACCGGAAACATGCCGGACACGTGCAGGAACGGCTGGCGCTGCTCGCGCTCGAAATGCAGGCCCATCTCGGCGGCAACCTTGTCCTTGCGCCGTAGTTCGAGGCAGAAGTCGAACAGGCGCGGCTGCGCCTTGCGGAGCAGGCGGGCGAGGGCGATGGTGGCGCGCACGTCCGACAGCGCGTCGTGGGCCGCCTCGTGTGCCAGGCCATTCGCGCGCGCCAGGTCTTCCAGCCGGAAGCTCGGCCGTCCGTCCGGGTGGCGCGGCCATTCGATGCCTTCCGGACGCAGCGCGTAAGTCATGCGCACGACGTCGAGCAGGTCCCAGCGGCCGCAATTGTTTTGCCACTCGCGCGCATACGGGTCGAGCAGGTTGCGCCAGAACAGGAAGCGGGTCACTTCGTCGTCGAAGCGGATGGTGTTGTAGCCGACGCCGATCGTGCCAGGCTCGGCAAAGGCCGCCTCGATCTGGCGCGCGAACTCGTGCTCGGGCACGCCTTGCGCCAGGCACTGCTGCGGCGTGATGCCGGTGATCAGGCAGGACTGCGGGTCGGGCAGGTAATCGTTCGCCGGCTGGCAGAACAGCATCAGGGGCGTGCCGATTTCGTTCAGCTCGGCATCGGTACGGATGGCCGCGAACTGCGCCGGACGGTCACGGCGCGGCTGCGCCCCGAAGGTTTCGTAGTCGTGCCAGAGGAAGGTGTGAGTGCTCATCGATTCTTGGAGTGGTGGTGCCCCGCTTGGGTGCCCGGATTGTCGGGCTACCCATGCGATACGTCAATGGCCAGAATCGGCAGCACCGTGTGTCACAGGCTCACGCAGTTGCGTCCGGCTTCCTTGGCGCGGTACAGGGCGGCATCGGCCGCGTCGATCAGGCTCGTTTCGTCGCCGTTCGGGTCAAGCACGGCCACGCCGAAGCAGGCCGTCAGGTGCGGCATCGGCACGCGCATGTCGGGGAAGAGCACGGCTTCGCGCATCTGCTTGCACAGGCGCTCGGCCACCATCTGCGCCAGCTCGGCTGTCGTTTCCGGCAAGACCGCCATCAATTCCTCGCCACCATAGCGCACGGCGAAGTCCGAGGGGCGCAGGCCGTCGCGGATCACGTTCGCGGCCGCGCACAGGGCGGCGTCGCCGATCAGGTGGCCGTGGGTATCGTTGAACTTCTTGAAATTGTCGAGGTCAACCATGAGCAGGGCCAGCGGACTGCCCTGGTTGCGCGCCCGCGCCACCAGCTTCGGCAGCATGTCGGCCAGCCAGGTGCGGTTGTACAGGCCCGTCAGCGTGTCGTTCAGCGACAATTGCCGGTAGAACTCGCCCAGCTTCTGGCGCCGGCGCAGCAGCGCGTTGGCGGCGCGAATCCGGAACGACAGCAGGCGCAGCAGGTTGCGCGCGACGGCGTTCGAATGGTCGATGAGTTGCCAGGCCAGCTTCGATTCGATTACCAGCAGGCGCGTGTCTTCCACCGCGCGCACGGCGTCGAGGTTGGCGGCATCGTCCAGCACCGACTGTTCGCCCACGCTCTCGCCATGCAGGATGCGGGTGATGTGGCCGTCGGAGGTGCCGGCATGGCCGTCGGTCTCGACTTCGAGCATGCCCGACAGCACGATATACAGCCGCGCCCGCACCGTGTCCTCGATGGCCTCGCCCGCGTTCAGCTGCACCACCTCGCAGTCGGCCAGCGCCGCGGCGGCTGCGGCCATGTCCGCTCCGCGAAACAGTTCGAGCTCGTCGACCGGGAAACCTGCATCCCGAAAAGTACCGATATGTTTCAAAACGCATTCCTCCGCTGAGTAGAGCCGATGCTTCATTCGCCCCCTTGATGGCCTGTCCGGCTGGCGCAGTGCCATCGAGATTGCATGATAAACCATCGCGCCGCTTCGGCTCCGCTGGTATTTCAGAAACAACAATGTTCCAATGTCGGGATGAATCCGACAAACTTCCCGGCCCCAGGGCCGCAATCACCCCACCTGGTCGACGCCCTCGGCCAGGTCCACGTGCCGGCGCCTGGTGCGCGCATCGTCTCGCTGGTGCCCTCGATCACCGAACTGCTGTGCGACCTGGGCCTGGCGCCGCAGCTGGCCGGGCGCACCGGCTTCTGCATCCATCCGCAGGAGGTCGTGGCCGCGATCCCGAAAGTGGGCGGCACCAAGGACGTTAACATCGAGAAGATCCGCAAGCTCGCGCCGACCCACCTGGTGGTCAACATCGACGAGAACGAAAAGCCCACCGTGGACGCGCTGGCCGCTTTTGTTCCGCACATCGTCGTCACCCACCCGCTGGCGCCGCGCGACAACCTGGCGCTGGCACGGTTGATGGGAGCGGTATTCGGTGTCGAGGCGGCTGCGGAAACCTGGTGCGCGGCGTTCGAGGCCGAGTACGCGGCACTGCGCGCACGCCCTCCAGGACCCGCACGCACGGTGCTCTACTGTATCTGGCAAGACCCGTGGATGAGCGTATCCGGCGACACCTATATCGCGCGCATGCTGGCCGAGCTCGGCTGGCAGGTGCCGCAACTGGGGAACGATGCACGCTACCCGCGCTTTTCCTGGTCCGACGAACTCGTGGCCGGGCTGGATGCGGTGCTGCTCTCGACCGAACCCTACCGCTTCACGCAGGCCCATGCCGATGCGCTGGAAAAGCAGATCGGTATCCCGGTCTTCCTCGTCGATGGAGAAATGATGTCCTGGTACGGCAGCCGGGCGCTGGCCGGGCTGCGCTACCTGCGCGAGGTGCGCGCGATGGTCGAGGGGGAGCGGGGGGACTGAAGCGGCAAGGCCGATTCCGTCCCGCCGGCTTTCCCGGTGCTTACATCCCGCTGGTCAGGTTCTTGTCCGCGGCGGCATCGATGTCCATCGGTGGCGCTTCGCGGCGGCTCTTGTCGGCCAGGCGGCCGAGGGCGCTGTCGAGGGCACGCTTGAGTTTGCTGCCGGCCTGGGTGATGGCCTGGTGCAGGTTGACGGCGTGCTCATGCACGACGACCGGGGCATAGCCGGTGACGTGGGCTTCCATCATGCAATAGTTGCCGCCGTCGAGCTGCTTCTGGCTGTTTTCGTTGGAAAGGTGGACGTCGACGCGGTGGACGTTGTCTTCGAAACGGCCGATCGAGCTTTTCACCACGGTTTCGACGTGCTCGTCCAGGCCCTGGTGTTTATCGATGGTGCGGTCGGTGTTGACAGTGATTTGCATAGATAGCTCCGTAGTCAGAAATCTTGTAGCCGATCTTACACTTTTTGCCATTTTCAAAGAATACCGCACGGTTACAACGAGGCCTGCTCCGACAAGCGCGCGGGCATTTTTTACCGTCAGGCCTGCTGGCGGGCTGCCTGCTCTTCTTTCTCGTGGTGCGGAAAACGGTCCATTTTCGACAGCACCGGGAACAGCACTGCCCACAGCCCGGTCACGGCCAGCGTCGCCGCGCCGCCCAGCAGGATGGCGCGCACCAGGCCGAACCAGCCGGCCGTCACGCCCGACTCGAATTCGCCGAGCTCGTTCGACGCGCCAATGAAGACCGCGTTCACCGCGCTGACGCGGCCGCGGATCTCGTCCGGTGTTTCGTATTGCACCAGCAGGTGGCGTACGTAGACGCTGACCATGTCGCCGGCGCCCAGCAGGAACAGGGCGCCGAGGGCCACCGGGAACTGGCCGGTCCAGCCCAGCACCATGGTGGCCACGCCGAACACGGCGACGCCGCCGAACATCCAGGCGCCGACATGGCGGCGGATGGGCGCAAACGCCAGCAGCACCGAACAGACGGCCGCGCCCGCGCCCGGCGCCGTGCGCAGCCAGCCGAGCGCGGTAGGGCCGGCATGCAGCACGTCGTGGGCATAGGCGGGCAGCAGGGCGGTGGCGCCGCCGAACAGCACCGCGAACAGGTCGAGCGAGATCGCGCCCAGCACGATCGGGCGCGAACGCACGAAGCGCAGGCCTTCGAGCAGCGTGTGCCAGCTGGCCGGCGCGGTGGCTTTTACCTGAGGCGCGCTCGTGGTCGAGGCCATGAGCAAGGCGGACACCGCCAGCAGCACTGCCGACAGCGCATACACGACGGTCGGGCCGAACACGTAGAGCAGGCCGCCGAGCACGGGGCCGGCGATCACGGCGACGTGGAAGGTCGACGAAGCGAGGGCCACGGCCTGGCCGAAATCACGGTCCGGCACCGGGTTGCGCAGCACCGCCTGCGAGGCCGGCATCATGAAGGCACGCGCGCTGCCGAACAGCACCAGCACCGCGAACACGGGCCAGACCACGTGGCTGCCGCTGGCGGTAAAGGCCAGCAGCAGGGCGCTGACCAGCAACTGGACCCCCATGCAGGCAACGATGATGCGGCGCCGGTCGTAGCGGTCGGCCACGTGGCCGGCCCACAGGATCAGCACCAGGAAGGGCGCGAACTGGGCCAGGCCGATCAGGCCGAGGTCGAACAGGCTGCCGGTGATCTGGTATACCTGCCAGCCGACGGCGACGCTCTGCATCTGGACGGCGAGGGTGCCGAGAAAGCGCGCCGACAGGTAAAAGGAGAGGTTACGGTTGCGCAGGACGCCGAGGCCGCGCGAGGGGGAAGACAGGGACATGAAGGAAGTGCGTTGCTGGCTGGGACCGTCCATTGTGCCTGAATCGGCGAAACACCGCAGGTCGCAGGGTAGGCGGCTCTACCCGCGCTGCTTGAGCCGACACGGCAGCGGCGCCGTCTGCGCGTTCAACGCGCGGGCGAACAGCCGTAGGGTGGGCGCCCCGTGCCCACGCGGACGCGTGCATTGCGTTTAAGCTATTTGACTCGTATTTCCGATCACAACCGCCGTGTCAACGCAATCATCTGTTCGACTACGGCGTGGGCACGGGGCGCCCACCCTACGAGACCGAGGCGGCACCTGCGCCGCCCACGCGTTCAGCGCACGGACGCGTCGAGACGCCGGATTTATTCCGCCGCCAGGTCCGCCTCGGTCGTGAACGCATCGGCATAAAACTCCTCCGCCGGCAGGCCGCATTGCGCCGTGTATTGGCTGCGCGCGGCGTCGACCATCACCGGCGCGCCGCAGGCATACACCTGCCAGCCCGAGAGGTCCGGAATGTCCTGCATCACGGCGGCGTGTACGTAGCCCGTGCGTCCGCTCCAGCCATCTTCCGGCAGCGCGTCCGAAATTACCGGGATATAGGTGAAGTCGGGCAGGGTGGTGGTCCAGGCTTCGCACAGCTCGTGCATGTACAAATCCTGCGGACGGCGTCCGCCCCAGTACAGGCGCACCGGGCGGGTGGACTTCAAATGCATCAGGTGCTCGACCAGCGCCTTCACGGGCGCGAAACCCGTGCCCGACGCGAGCAGCACGATCGGCTTGCTTGATTCCTCGCGCAGGAAGAAGGTGCCGAGCGGGCCTTCGAAACGCAGGATGTCGCGCTCCTTCATGGCGCCGAACACATGGTCGGTGAACAGGCCACCCGGCAGGTGGCGGATGTGCAGCTCGAGCGGGCGCTCCAGGCTCGGCGCGCAGGCCAGGCTGTAGGCGCGGCGCTTGCCGTCTTTCAGCAGGAATTCGACGTACTGGCCGGCGCGGTAGGCCAGCGCTTCGCTGGCCGGCAGCTGCAGCGTGACGATGGCGACATCCGGCGCCGCGCGCGTGATCGACTGCACCCGGGTCGGCATCTTGCGGATCGGGTAGTCGCTGCTGCCGCCGACCTCGCGCGCTTCGATGGTCACGTCGCCCTCGGGCACCGCGCAGCAGAACAGCGACATGCCCTGCAATTTTTCCTGTTCCGACAGCGCGCGCGCCTGGTGCGGCTTGTGCGCGACCACGCCGTCGACCACCTTGCCCTTGCAGGAACCGCAGGCGCCGTTCTTGCAGCCGTAGGGCAGGCCGACGCCTGCGCGAATGGCGGCTGCCAGCACGGTTTCGTCGTCCTCGCAGGCGAATTGGGTGCCGCTGGGCTGGACAGTGATCTGGAACGTCATACAATCCTCAAAATGAACAACAACAATAAATTGGGGCGCCCGCGCCTCTTGCTGGTGGGTTGCGGCGACGTCGGCATGCGTTTGCTGCCGCTCCTGTGTCCGCGTTTCCGTGTCTTTGCCCTCACGCGCGAGCAGGCACGGGCGCCGGCGCTGCGTGCCGCCGGGGCGGTGCCGGTCGTGGCCGACCTCGACCAGCCGGCGACGCTGGCGCGCCTGCGCGGACTGGCACACTACGTCGTCCATCTGGCGCCGCCCCGGCCTGAGGGCGCGCGCGACCTGCGCACGCGCAGCCTGGCCGCCATTCTACCCGAGGGGGCGCGGCTCGTTTATGTCAGTACCAGCGGTGTCTATGGCGATTGCGGCGGGGCGCTGGTCGACGAAACGCGCCCCGTGGCGCCCCGCAATGCGCGTGCGGCGCGGCGGGTCGACGCCGAGCGCGTGCTGCGCGACTGGGCCAGGCGCAGCAAAGGCAGCGTGGCGATCCTGCGCGTGCCGGGCATTTATGCGCAGGAGCGCCTGCCCTTGAAACGCCTGCGCGAAGGCACGCCGGCGCTACGCGCGGAAGACGACGACGTACACGAATCATATCCATGCCGACGACCTGGCGCGCATCGTCGCGCTGGCACTGGCGCGCGCGCGTCCTGGGCGGGTGTACCACGCCACCGACGACACGCGCTTGAAGATGGGCGATTATTTCGACGCAGTGGCCGATGCCTTCGGGCTGCCGCATCCGCCACGCCTGCCGCGCGCGGAACTGCGCGCGGTCGTCTCGCCCATGCAGCTGTCGTTCATGTCGGAATCGCGCCGCCTCGACAACACGCGCATGCGCCGCGAACTCGGCGTGCGCCTGCGCTATTCGCACGTCGGGCACGCCCTGGCGCAATGGGCACTGATAGAATAGCGCCCCTCCCAAAATCATTCACGACGAGTGCACACCATGACGACCATGACCTACGAAGCCTTCCTCGACGAAATCACCACGCTGCTCACCGAAATGTACGACCTGGACGACGAGGCGGCGATCAAGCTGGTGGTCGATGCGCAGGCCAACGATTATTTCGTGGCACACGACGACCATGACGCCATGCGTACCGTCGAGCAGGCGAAGAAGGAAGCCGTCGCCCTGTTCGAAAGCAAGCAGAACAAGACGCAAACCCAGGTGCGGCAGCAACTGCGCGCGCGCCACAAGAAACCATGATGTTGCAAGCGAGCATCGGTAGCGAAAAAACCATGCTTGTTGCTTGAGTAAAAACTATCTTTCCTATTATCATTGCCACCCCGCGAATATCGCCATATAAATGGCGCATTTTCCAGCCCGCAGGCCAATTTTTCACGACGAATCGACAACTGTGAAAAATTTATGCAGGTTTGTGACATTTGGAAAGAATTTAGATGCCGATCAGAAGGTTGCCGGAAGGCGCACAATATGACCCCAACCGTGTGCTGGATGCCATCATCCTGAAAACGGGTTTGAAGAACGACGCGGCGCTGTCGCGCGCACTCGACGTGGCACCGCCGGTGATCAGCAAGATCCGCCACAGTACCCTGCCGATCGGGGCGACGATCCTGTTGCGCATGCACGAGATCAGCGACTACAGCATCCGCGAACTGCGTTCCCTGATGATTGCGCCGGAAACGCTGGGCCAGTCGGCCTGAGGGGAGGGCCGGCGCATTGCCGCCGGCTGCGATCTGGACAGGATGCGGCAGGGCGGGGCCCTGCCGACAGCGACGCTCAGGCTGCCTGCGCGATGGCGCTCTGCGCCGCCGCAGCCGAGCCAATCGGCGCGCCGCACCACGCGGTCTGCACATCGGCTGCCTTGGCCACGGGCGCACCGCACCATGCCGTCTGCGCATGCGCCGCCTTGCTCACGGGCGCACCGCACCATGCCGTTTGCCCATTGGCTGCCTTGCTCACGGGGCACCGCACCATGCGGTCTGCGCATTCGCCGCCGCCTTGCCCGCCTGACTCACCGGCGCACCGCACCACGCCGTCTGCGCATTGGCTGCCTTGCTCACCGGCGCCCCGCACCAGGCCGTTTGTGCATTCGCCGCCGGCTTGCCCGCCTGGCTCACCGGCGCACCGCACCAGGCCGTCGCCATGTTCGCCGCCTTGCCCGCCGGGGCACCGCACCATGCGGCCTGCACAGTGCCCGCCGTGCCTGCCGGGGCACCGCACCATGCCGTCTGCGCGCCGGCGGCACTGATGGCCGGTGCGCCGCACCAGGCGGTCTGCACGTCCGCGGCCTCGACTCCCGTTGCTGCGCCGTACCAGGGGTTGTTTGCCGCTGCCGTCCCTGCGGCGCCGTAGTCCAGGTCGTTCGCCGGCTGAGCATGCAGGTAGTCTTCGCCGAAGGTCGACTCGTACAGGTCGCGCATGCGCTGCCCGGCTTCCTGCTGGACTTCGGCGCCGTCCTCGCCTTCCATGCCGACATACGGATAGTGGTGCAGGAAGTAGCCGAAAGCCTGGTCGCAATCGCGGGCATATTTCATCGTGTCCAGGATGTGGTAATGCCAGAAGGTATCGACGTCGACCAGGGGCGCAGTCTGTTCGTTCGGAAAAGCCTTCATCAGGTAAAGGAAGCGGCGGTATTCGATTTCCATCGCATTCGCCTTTTCCAGCGACCAGCCTTCGCCGGATTGTTTGTGCATCAGTTTGACCTTGATTGGGCTCAAGTCCAGGGCGGCGATCAGGTTGAAGTCTTTGTTCGAGATCATGATTTATCCTTTAGTTTTGGTGACTACATCGTTATTTGTATTGGTGGTATGCGCTGTGGGAAAAGTCATGCTGGCAGATGATCCGGCCCTCCTCCTCAGTTGCCGTCGTCGTTATTGACGAGAAGCATTGATATGGATTCTCTACCCCAAGCTTCCGGATTTCCTTGACTAAACTCAACTTGAGTGACGTCAACTAATTTCCTGTGGTAAAGCTGCCTAAAGGCTGTTGAGGGCGGGGTTGGGCGCGAGGGAGGAGGGAGCGGGCGCGTAGGCCACGGAGATGAGGTTGTCGGCCGCGGGGATGGAGACGTGGACCGTGGTGCCGGCGCCCGGCCGGCTGGTGATGACGCACTTGCCGCCGAGGATGCGTACGCGCTCTTCGATGCCGACCAGGCCGAAGGAGCCGGGCTTCTGGCCGCCGCCCGTTTTCAGGCCAATGCCGTTGTCGCTGACCGACATCGAGATCGCATCCGGGTCGAGCGCCAGCTCCACCCGCACCGCCGTTGCACGCGCGTGGCGCGACACGTTGGTGAGCGACTCCTGCAGGATGCGAAACAGCGTGGTGGCGCAGCGGTCGCTCACGTGCAGGTCGTGATTGTCAGACACCAGTTCGCAGGGAATGCCGGTGCGGCGCTGGAATTCGGTAATCTGCCAGTCGACCGCCGCCGTCAGGCCCAGGTCGAGCACGTTCGGGCGCAGGTCGTTGATGATCTGGCGCACGCTCTTGATGGTGGCGTCGATCTGCTCGAGCATCCACTGCGCCCGCGCGTGCAGCAGCGGATGGCGCTCATTGGTGCGCGAGGCCAGCAAGTCGACTTCGATGCGCAGCGCCAGCAGGTTCTGGCCGAGGTCGTCGTGGATCTCGCGCGCGATGCGCTTGCGTTCGCTTTCCTTGATGGTCTCGGCATGCGCTGCCAGGCGCCGCAGGTTGTCGTTGGTCTTCTGCAGTTTCGCTTCACTGCCGCGCAGTTCGCCGGTCATCTCCTCGGCCAGTTCGATGGCACGCCGGCGCGAGGAACTCAAGGTCTGGAACAGCGCATACAGCAGGGCAGTCCCGGTCACGCCGGCCAGCATGGCCACCCAGGGAAGCAGGCTGTCGATCTCGGAATACAGGCTGCGCTTTTTCACGCTGAAATCGATGTCCCAGCCGCGCCCGCTCACGCCCACCGGCAGCAGGGCGTGAAACACCCGCCGTTCGTCGGTCTCCATGCCGGGATGGTTGTCGAAGAACACGCGGCGCCGGTACACGCCCGGCGGCCCGCCGGGTTCCTCGACCGGGCTCATGCCTGAAATCATCAGCCTGGTGGCGTCTTTCGGCATGTTGTCGAGCACGCCCTGGGCCAGGCGCTGGACGGAAAAGCCGATGCCCACCGAGCCGATGTAGGCGGCGCGCCGCTGGGCGACATCGGTGAGCGGCGTGTTGGCGCGGTACACAGGCATGCGCATGCCCAGGCCGCTCGCGGTCGACTGGATGCGGACCGCCGTGCCCGAGGTCGAGGGATCGCCGGTATCGCGCGAATAGGCCAGCGCCAGCGCGACGGCCGGCCGCGCGTGCAGGTCCATGCCGATGCGGCCGTTCCAGTACTGGCCAGGCTCGATGAAGGTGAGTACCGTGTATTCGGCACGGTGGCCCGGAGGCATGATCCTGAAGCCGGGCAGGTCCTGGCGCATCTCGGCCTCGAAGGCGGCGCGTTCGCTTTCCCGCAGATGACGGGCGAAATTCACGGTTTCGATGCCCGGGAAATGCCTGGCGAGATCGAGCCCGTTCACGTACTGGCGGAACTGCTCGCGCGTCACGTGCTCGGTGGTGAGGAAGAGGCTGGAGGTGCCGCGCAGCAAATCGGCATAGGTCTTGATGCGGCTGTCGAGGATCGACTGGACACCGCGTGCCATGTGCCCGAAACGCTCGCGCGCATCGTTTTCGATGGCCTGGCTGGTGGTGACGTGCAAGGCCACGCCCACGCCGAGCGAGAGGATCGCGCCCAGCCATGAGCCCAGCTTGATCGCGCCGATCCTGGAAATCCAGTTGTCCGCCGATTTCATCGTCATCAGAATACGCTTCGTTCTTGATTTTAGTCAGAATCGCGCAGACGGCGGGGACTGGAACCTGGCAGGACTGCTAGTTGTTTTTTTTGCGTGAAAAGACGGGAAAAATCCCGCCGCGGAAGGAGCCTCCGGGGCGGGATGTGTTCGCTACAAAGCATGGGCGAGGCGCCACGCCGGCAATTACTTGCCCCAGCTATCCTTCAGCGTGGTCACCCGGTTGAACACCGGCTTGCCTGGTTGCGAATCGACCTGGTCTGCCACGAAATAGCCGTGGCGCTCGAACTGGAAGCGCTGCTCGGCAACGGCTGCGGCCATGCCGGGTTCGAGGTAGGCAGTCACGGTTTCCAGTGCGTTCGGATTGAGCAGGGCCTTGAAATCCTTGCCGCCCGCGTCCGGGTTGGCGTCGAGGAAGAGCCGGTCGTAGAGGCGCACTTCGGCTTCGATGCTTGATGCCGCGCTGACCCACGTAATGTTGCCCTTGACCTTGTAGTTGTCCGCGCCCGGCGTGCCCGACTTCGAATCGGCGAAGTAGTTCACGTGCACGGCTGTGACTTTGCCGTTCTCGTCCTTGTCGTAGCCGGTGCACTCGACCACGTAGCCGTACTTCAGGCGCACGCGCGAACCAGGCTGGTCGCCCACGGGCGGCGTGAAGCGGAAGTAACCCTTGGTCGGGGTTTCCATGAAATCTTCCTGCTCGATCCACAGTTCGCGCGTGAACGGGAAGGTGCGCACGCCCCATTCCGGATGGTGCGGGTGGACCGGCGAGCTGCACTCGTGCGCTTCGCCTTCGGGGAAGTTATCCACGATCAGTTTCAAAGGACGCAGCACGGCGATCGCGCGCGGCGCTTTCGGATCGAGGTCGTCGCGCAGCGCGCCTTCCAGCGTGCTCATGTCGATCCAGCCGTCCGCCTTCGACACGCCGATGCGCTCGCAGAACAATTGGATGGATTCCGGCGTGTAGCCGCGGCGGCGCAGGCCGACGATGGTCGGCATGCGCGGGTCGTCCCAGCCGGAAACGATGCCCTCGTCCACCAACTGACGGAGTTTACGCTTGGACATGACGACATAGGTCAGGTTCAGGCGCGACATCTCGTACTGGCGCGGTACCGGCGGCTCGAAGAAACCGCCTTCGGTCGCGGTGGCGACGAGCCAGTCGTAGAAGGGACGGTGGTCCTGGAATTCCAGCGTGCAGATCGAATGGGTGATCGACTCCATCGCATCCGACAGCGGGTGGGTGAAGTCGTACATCGGGTAGATGCACCAGTCGTCGCCCGTGCGGTGGTGGTGCGCATGGCGGATGCGGTACAGGGCCGGGTCGCGGTTGGTCATGTTCGGGGACGACATCGCGTCCTCGCTCATCTTCGCGCGCAGGATGTGCTCGCCGTCCTTGTACTTGCCGGCCTTCATGTCGCGGAAGATCTGCAGCGACTCCTCGACCGGGCGATTCCGGAAAGGCGAATTCGTGCCGGGCGTGCCGAAGTTGCCGCGGTTCTTCGCCATGTCTTCGGCGCTCTGGCTGTCGACGTAGGCGACACCCTTCTGGATCATGTACTCGGCGATCGCGTACAGCTTGTCGAAGTAGTCGCTGGCGTAATGCAGGTATTCCTGGCCGCCTTGCTCCCACGAAAAGCCGAGCCACTTGACGCTGTCCATGATGGTGTCGACGTATTCCTGGTCTTCCTTTTCAGGATTGGTGTCGTCGAAACGCAGGTGGCAGCGGCCGTTGTAGTCGCGCGCCAGGCCGAAGTTCAGGCAGATCGATTTCGCGTGGCCGATGTGCAGGTAGCCGTTCGGCTCCGGCGGGAAGCGGGTAATGACCGGAGGCATGCCTTCGCGCGCGTGGATGCCGGCCGCCAGGTCGTTGTCGATAATGGCGCGCAGGAAATTTGACGAGGGCGCATTCGCCGACGCCGCCTTGTTTTTCTCGTTGCTCATGGAAAGAGGAGTGTGTATGAAAGTTGCAGGCATTTTACCGCAGGCAGTGCGCCAGTGCCCCGCCTATGTGGTGGAGCGCACGGTTCGCTCAGTATGCAGTGCCCATACTGGCCGGATAGGCGGACGCCAACTGCGCCTTGCAAGCCGTCAACACCAGTGCATGCCGCCCGGCGCCGCTGTCATGTTGGCGTTTTATATAGGATAATGGCCGTTTTGCCGTTTTCCGGGCCTGACGCCAGGCCCTCTGCCGGAGAGTTCCAAAAGTGGAAAATTTATACGCGATCCTCGGCGTCGCGCCCAATGCCAGCGACGAAGAGATCAAGAAGGTTTACCGTTCGCTGGCGATGCGCTACCACCCCGACCGCAACCAGGCGCCGGGAGCGGAAGCACGCTTCAAGGCCGTCAGCAAGGCCTACGAGGTCCTGTCGGACCCGGCCAGGCGCGAGGAATACAACCAGAGCGTGAACCACCGCATCGTGCTCGATGCCGAGGCCGAGGCCTTCGAGCTGTGGCGCTCGCTGTTCGCGCTCAATGGCGTCACGCTGCAGGCCTGAACCAGGCGGCCCGACTTACGCAATCACAGGAATAACAATGAAACGAGTACATCCCGAATTCGCTTACCAGTCGCGTGAACTGGAAGGCCAGATCGACGGCACGCTGGGCGATCCGCCGAACCGCAAGAACTACGACATGATGGTCGAGGCCCTGGTGTCGGAATACGCCGGCGGTTCCGGCATCGACGACGTCAACCTGATGGCCTTCGCCCTCGTTGACAAGATCAAGTTCCTCGACCCGAAAGGCCTGATGCGCGAGGCGGCCGATTACGCCGGCGGCGACCCCGCACGCGTGTTCGCCATGGCCGAGTGCCAGGGCGAGGACGGCGCCGCCATGTACGCGGCCATGACCGACAACCACCCCGAGCTGGCGCGCCAGGCCATCATCACGGCCTTCCTCTACAAGCACCAGCAGCGCTGGGAAGACGACGACCAGTCGCTCGATCAGCTGGCCGAAGGCGACGAGGGCGACGAGGATGACGACGACATGGACGGCACCGCGGCATCGGACGACTTCACGCAGATCTTCGACGGCGAAGGAGAACGCGAATGAGTGACAACGACAAGGCCAACCTGCCGGCCTTGACCCGGCAGATCAATGAACTGGTGCTGGCCGGTTCGCTGCAGCACGCCGAAGAGGCGTTCTCGAAAGCCGCCGACGAGCACGGCGACTATGCCGTGGCCGAGGTCCTGTCGACCTTGCCGCCGCAGGTCACCGCGCTGCACCTGGCCGGCTTCGACGGCGCCAAGACTTCGCTGGCGACCATGCTGGTGCCGCCCAAGGCCTGGGCCGAGAGCCTGGCCTACCTGGCCGCCACCTGGCCCGACAACATGATCGAGGACGACCCCGAGCGCATCGCCGAGGGCCTGTTCAACCACGTGCATGGCATCGTCTACGCGAACGACGACGAAGACCGCCGCCACGAACTGCTGCAGGAAGCCTCGAGCACCGACCATGGCGCCACCGTGTTCGCCATCCTGTGGTCGCTGGCGCCAAAAGAGATCATGGAAGTGGCCGGCGAGATCAACACCAAGGGCCGCTACGTGACGGGCCAGACTTCGTCCGACAGCGACATCGTGCCCCTCGCCATCGACCTGGCGAAAGCCAGCGAAGACGGCTGGGAGCGTTCGCTGATCGAGCTGTTCCCGGACTTCCGCCACAGCGCCGAGATGGCCGACGCCGAGTTCCCGGACGACCCGGACGAAGACCCGGACTTCCATCAGCGCTCCACGCGCGACCTGCTGTACCGCCTGCGCAAGCAGGTGCCCTCGGTACGCACCCTGCCGCGCCGCAGTACGCGCAAGAGCATGGGCACGGACATCTTTTCGTGAGCGGGGATCGCCAGAGCATGCTCCCTGCCATCGTCATCGAAAGGTTGCCGCGCCTGGTGCGGGCGATCAAGCTGTTGCCGGAGCAGGCCAACGCCGACGAGGCGATCGGCCTGGCCGACGAGCTCTCCGGCGTCACCGCGATGGTCTCCGAGAAGTTCACCAACGACCGCACCGCCGAAGGCATCCAGCGCGCGCTGATGCTGACCGTCGGCGGCATCTCGCTGGGCCTGGAACACTTGCTGGCCGAGGAGGGCGACGACAGCGATGCCGGCGCGCTCGACATCCTGATCGACGAGGGCGCCGAGTACGTGTTCCAGGCGGGCTTCCGACTCGTGCGCGAACTGTCCGCGCTGCCCGAGGACAGCCTGGTCGGCGAGTACGACCTGGACCCGGTGTATTCGCAGCGGCGCCTGAAGGAGCTGTTCGTCGACCTGTGCACGGCTGACCCTGGCGAGAGCTGGACCGGCTACGAGCGCTACCAGGGCCAGCTGCGCCAGCGCCTGGACGTGCAGGCGATCGTGAACGCCGCCAAGTGGCTGCGCAAGCACCACTACGAGGGCCCGGTGAAGGACCCGGACATCAATGCCGAAGGCGTGATTGCGATGGCGATCATCTTCGCGGTCGACGGCGGCGGCGTGATCGTCGCGCGCGCCGGCCAGAAGGCCTTCGAGAACTTCGTCAAGTCCGTCCGCAAGAACCAGCCCGACTTCGAAGCCGGCTGGGCCGCGCTGCTGGAAAAGGTACCGGCCCCGCACCGCGCCATCATCGCCGAACGCATCGCCAGCTACCGCGACACCTGCAGCGTGCTGAAGAACATCCACACCAAGGCACCGATGAAGCAGCTGGTCGCCGAGATGGAAAACTACGCGGGCTCGGAGCTCGACACCGAGTACCCGTAGGGTAGGTGGGGCATTTCGGGCCGATGGCCCGGAATGCAAACGCCTACGCGTTCAACGCAAGCAGGCATTGCCGATAGGCCGCCGTTGTAGGGTGGACGGGTCCCCCGTCCACGCGTTCAACCTCAAGCTCGCACCATCTATACCGTAGGGTAGGCGGGTCCCCCGCCTACGCGTTCAATTCGCGCTCGCATTATCGATCCCCGTAGGTCGACGCCGTTGTCGAGTCCCCTGTTCTCGATAACCCCACGCGAACGCGCGCATCCGGCAACTGCATCCAACCGATCATCACGCCCCGTCAATACGCTCACAAGCGACGAGGTGTCCGCCGATACCCACGCCAGTTCTCCGTTATCATGGCCTGTCCCGCACCCGGATTCACCCATGTCTTCTCCCGCCATCGCCGCCGGCAGCCCTGCATTCAAACGCGTCAACCGCGCCATGGCCTTCGGCGGCTTCTCCACTTTCGCACTGCTCTACAGCGTCCAGCCCCTGATGCCGCTGCTGGCACGCGACTTCGCCCTGACCCCGGCGCAAAGCAGCCTGGCACTGTCGATCTCCACCGGCGCACTGGCCGTCTCCTTGCTCGTATCGAGCGTGCTGTCCGAGCGCTTCGGCCGCAAGCCCCTGATGGCCGCCTCCATGCTCAGCGGCGGCCTGCTCACGCTGCTGGCCGCCTTCACCCACGACTATTCTCAACTGCTGGTCCTGCGCGCCCTGATGGGTTTCATGCTGGGCGGGATGCCCGCCGTGGCGATGGCTTACCTCAGCGAAGAGATCGAAGGCGGCTCGCTCGGCCTGTCGATGGGGATGTACATCAGCGGCAGCGCCTTTGGCGGCATGACGGGACGCGTGCTGGCCTCGGTCATCAGCGATTTCTGGTCCTGGCGCTCGGCATTGGCGGTGATGGGCGCGGCCGGCCTGTACGCGGCCTGGGAGTTCTGGCGCAGCCTTCCCCCCTCGAAGCGCTTCCGTCGCGGGCAGGGCGGCTTCGGCGGCCTGTTGGATGGCCTGCGCCGCCACCTGCGCGACCCCGGCCTGCCCTGGCTGTTCGCCTTGTCTTTCCTGCTGATGGGGTCCTTCGTCAGCCTCTACAACTACATCGGCTACCGCCTGCTCGGACCTGAATTCAACTTGCGCCAGAGCGCCGTCGGCGCGCTGTCGATCCTCTACCTGCTCGGCATCTTCAGCTCCGTCTGGGCCGGGCGCCTGGCCGACCGCCTGGGCCGGCGCAATGTGCTGTGGCTGGTGATGTCGGTGATGTTCGCGGGCCTCTTGCTGACCCTGTTCAGGAACCTGGTCGCCGTCGTCGTCGGCGTCGGCCTCTACACCTTCGGCTTCTTCGCCTCGCACTCGGTGGCCAGCAGCTGGGTCGGCCGGCGCGCGCGGGCGCCACAGGCGCTGGCGTCGGCCTTGTACCTGTTCTTCTACTACCTCGGCTCGAGCGTGGTCGGCTGGGGTTCGGGCTACCTGTGGGAGCACGGCGGCTGGCTGGGCGTGGTGGGGCTGCTGGGGGCGATTCTGGTGATGGCCATGCTCATCGCATTGCGCTTACGTGTGTTGGCGCCGCTGGAACCGGTCGGGCCCGCGGCGCCGTGATCCTGCGAGTCAAAATTTAGCTTAAGCATTGATGCAGATCATGTCTGCAGGTGGCTTTCCCTTCTTGACCTTCGGTAACATCGTCGGCTGGCAAGTTTGCAGCTCGTGTCGGCGCCGTGGGTGCCGCGCGAGCTCTCTGCCTTCCGATTCGTCCGAACCGAAGGAGCTCTCCAGATGGCAACGATGGCATTGCCGGGCCGCGCATGAACGCGTCCGATTTTTCACTTTCGGCCCTGTTCGGTACGGGCCTCGGCCAGCACGCACGGCTCATTACCCTCACCACCCCGCAGGAAAGCGAGCTCCCTGAATCGTTGGCCGCCGAGCGGATCACGGGCCGCGAAGCGATCAACGAACTGTTCTGTTTCGAAGTCGATGCGCTGAGCACCTCGGCCGACCTCGACCTTGCGCTGTTTCTTGGCGAAGAGCTGCGCCTGGGCCTGCTGCAGCCCGACGGCAGCCGGCGCTTCTGGCATGGCCTGTGCACGGGCGCGGCGTGGATGGGCGCCGACGGCGGCGTTGCCCGCTACCGCTTGCGCCTGGAGCCGGCGCTGGCGCTGCTGGGCCTGCGTCGCGACAGCTACATTTTCCAGGACAAGAACGCGCGCGATATCGTCACCGAACTGCTGGCCGATTATCCGCAGGTGCGCTTCGATTTCGACATCACCCAGGCGCTGCCAGTGCGCCCCATCTGCACCCAGTACCGCGAAAGCGATCTCGATTTCTTCACCCGGCTGCTCGCACTAGAGGGCCTGAGCTGGCGCTTCGAGCACGCGCAGGAAGAGGATCAGGGCGGGCACCGCCTCGTCGTCTTCGACAGCGCTGCGCAGGCCCCAGCCACCCCAGGTGGGGCAGCACTGCGTTTCCACGGCGTGCGCGCCACCGAGGAAGACGACGCCATCGACGGGTTCGGTGCGCGCCGCAGCGTCGCGGCGAACGCGGTCGCCAGCAGCAGCTGGCACCCGGCGCAACTGCTCGCGCCCGCCGCCGAACAGCAGTCGATGCTCGATGCCGGCGAGCTGCCGGGTATGCAGGTGCATGACGGCAGTGGCGAGCGGCGCTTCGCCGACCGGGGCGCGGCTGACGCGCACAGCCGGTTGATGCTGCAAGCGCTGGAGCGGGACAACAAGGTGTTCAGCGGCGCCGGCGCGGTACGGCGCCTGGCCGCCGGTCACGGCTTCGCGCTCACCCAGCACGAGCGCTATCCCGAGGGCGAGAATGTCTTCACGGTGCTGTGGGTGGAGCACGAAGCACGCAATAATTTCGAGACCGGCATCGCCGGCGGCGAGCGTGGCGTGGAGAAGGGCAGCTATCGCAACCGCTTCGCCTGCGTGCGCGATACCGTTGCGATCGTGCCGGCAGCGACCGCGGCGCTGCGCCGCACGACGGCTCTTGGCGCGCAGGCAGCGCTGGTGGTCGGCCTGACCGACGCGGTTTCGACCACCACGCGCGACCATCAGGTGCGCATCCAGTTTGCCTGGCAGCGTGGCGCGTCCCCCAACTCCGGCGGAATGGCCCACGACACCGACGACGCCGGCTGCGCGCCAGGGAACGAGACATCCGGCACCTGGGTGCGCGTGGCCGAAGCACTGGCCGGGCCGAACTGGGGCACGCTCTTCACGCCACGTGTCGGCACCGAAGTACTGGTCGATTTCGTCGAGGGCGACATCGACCGTCCCCTCATCGTCGCCCAGCTCCACAACGGCGTCGACACGCCGCCGTTTCCTGCCGGCGTGGAGTCCGGCGCCGACCACGCTGGAACGCTGTCGGGCATCCACAGCCGCAACTTCGACGGCAGCGGTTTCAACCAATGGCAGCTGGACGACACGGCGGGACAGGTGCGCACGCGCCTTGCCACCAGCACCGCAGCTACCCAACTGAACCTGGGCTACCTGATCCAGCAAGCGCCGGGTTCAAGCACACGCGGTGCCTACCGCGGCAGCGGCTTCGAGCTGCGCACCGACGCCTGGGGTGTCGTGCGCGGCGGGGAGGGCGTGCTGCTGTCGACCAGCGCACGTGCGTGCCAGGGCTGCGGCGTGCCCTCGACGCAGATGGATACGCTTGAAGCGGTGTCGATGCTGAAGGGTGCGCAGGCACTCGGCAAGACCCTGTTCGACGCGGCCACACAGCAGGGCGCCCTGTCCAGCAAGGACGCGGAGAAGGCACAGCGCGCGTTCATCGAGCAGATCGATCCGAAGGCGAAGGGCAAGTATGCGGGCGCAGTCGGCGGCCAGCAGGCGCTCAAGTCGCGGGCGGGCAGCCGCGAGCTCGATGGCGCGGGGCCGGTCGAGAAGTTCGGTTCCGCGCTCGTGCTGATGGATTCGGCGGCCGGGATCAACTGGGCGACGCCGGCATCGACCGTGCTCTACGCCGGCCAACAATTAGCGTGGACCACGCAGTCGGATCTGCACCTGAGCGCGGCACATACGGTGTCCTCGGTTGCCGGCAGTGCCGCCAGCTTGTTCACGCATGCGGGGGGCATCCAGGCGATTGCGGCGAATGGGCCAGTGTCGCTGCAGGCGCATACGGATGGGCTGGAGATCCTGGCGGACAAGGAAATTACGGTGATTTCGGTGAATGACTGCATTGAAATCAAGGCCAAGGAAAAGATCGTGCTGCAGGCGGGGCAGTCGGCGATCACGCTGGAGGGTGGGGATATTACGTTTGCTTGTCCGGGGAAGTTTTCGGTGAAGGGGGGGAAGCATTTGTTTGACCAAGGTGCCAAGCAATCGGCTGAATTCCCTCATTTCCCGGAAGCGGGAGCTAAGCTGAATAACTTCATCGCGCTTAACTACCGGGATGCCAGCGGTGAACCGATGGCAGGCGTGGGTTACAAGATCAAGTTCGCAGAGGGCGTCGTCATCAGCGGAACGCTCGATCAGGCTGGAAATGCTCGTCACGACAATGTGCCCGAGAAGCCGATCTCTGCGGAGTACGAAGAGCGAACGCCGCTGCCTGATCCGCCCTGGGATCCCTTGACAGCGATGTTATCCAGAGCGGACAAGATGTTCGCCGGCTGAAAATCTCCCTGGAGTGCGATACATGAACGACGAGTTCGAAAACGCATTAGCGTGGTTTTGTTCTGCCCCTGCCCAATGGATCAAGGAGGGCAGGAACAGCTTGGCCGCCGGTGCCGAGTGGATCTGGGAAGTGCTGCAGGGGGACTTTAACGATAGCGCCAGCACCGCGCAGGTCGTAACCGGGACGATCATTTCCATGATTCCGTTTGTCGATCAGCTGTGTGACGTGCGTGATCTGGTCGCGAACTGCAAGAAGCTCGATGAAGAACCTTCGCAAAAGTGGCACTGGTTCACGCTCGCCTTGACCTTGATCGGGCTGATCCCTGGGCTTGGCTCGCTACTGAAAGGCTCCCTCAAGGTCATGTTTGCCGGAATGCGAAAGGCGGGTGCGGTCAGCGGCGTGACGCCACGCCTATCCTTACATCTCGACGAGGCTATCGTTCAGCTAAACAGATTTCTCGCCCGCCCAGAAATCGTGGCCGCACTGAAGGCCATGAAGTGGGACAACCCTCATCGGCTTCTTGCGATAGAGGTCAAAAAGCTCGCTGCGAAGGTCAACACCACCGCCTTGATCGGCGCATTCGACCACGTTGCCGGAGCAGGAAAGCATTTGCTGGGTCTGGTGACGAAATGGGGTGGCAGTACCGTAGCCTCGCACGCGACAGACCTTATCCGGAAGATCGATCAGGTACGGCAGGGAGCGCATTGCCATTTGACGGGGGCTGTCGGTCCCATTCGGAATGCGATGGAAGCGCTAGCGCGGCGTTTGGAGATACAAGCCGATATGGCGCACCGCGCTTACTTGAACTCGGTGAATCCGCATGCCTTTGCGAAGGTGTCTGAAGCCGAGGAATTAGCTGCTTTTAACAAAGGAAAGCCAGCTTGGGTCGATAGGACTCCAAGCGCGGCATACCCCCAGGTCGCTGTGCCGCCAAATGCCCCGCCGGGGTGGACAAGTACAGTGTCTGGTCCAAAACGTGGGCGGCATCCACTCAACAATGCGCACGAGACGTTTAACACCATTCAAGCGTTGACAATTCCGCCTGGGACAAAGCTGTACCGTATCGTCGATCCGACCTCTTTCGATAACAGCATTTGCTGGATGAGCGAGTCCGAGTTTAAGAAGCTGAAGTCGAAAGATGATTGGAGGCGACGCTTCGCTGTATGGGCAAACTGGAACAGCAATGGAGAGTTCGTTGTCTATACCGTTCCACCAGGATCAGGCCTGAAAGTCTGGGAAGGGGTAACCGCATCGCAACGGATGGAGAAGACCGATTTTGTCCTTGAAGGGGGCGCACGCCAGATAGTCGTCGACCCGTCGCATATGGATAAGTCCCATCTGAGTCCACGGCAAAAAACCGGGTGGGGATACGACGACTTAGGGACAAGCAATAGCCTAGTCGGGGTTCCCGTTCAACGCAACCACGTTCGCTAAGGAAAAAATGAAACCAGTCCTAAATTCTCAAGAGGTATTCCTTCTCGAGCGCTACATATCAGCGGAATATTTTTGCGAACTCCGCGACACTTGGGCTGAGATGGTCAAACATTTGGAAGCTTGCCTTGACAATTGTATGCGGAATTTACCCAAGAACTATCGTTCGCGTCCTTTGCCGGAGCAGCCCGATGTCGTCTGGGGGCATCGTGTTATCCCGAACTTCCGCAAAACCCTAGAGAGTTTACACTCAGGTTACATTCTATTGACCCATGGTGATTTTCTTGGTCTGACTTGCTCATGGGGAGTGCAGAGCGATTTCAAAGGCCAAATGGACTACTGGTCCGGATGGATGCCCCGGTCGGACGAGAATATCTACGGAGAGCTTCTAGACAAGGCAATTATGCTAGCTCGCAATATTTCTCGTACTGAGCGGGCTGGGTGGGGGCCATTCGATTTGGCTGAATACAACGATTACTTCGGGCCACTAAATCCTCCTGCCCAATGGCCCATGTACCAAGTCCAAGCAAACGTATCGGTCGCAACGGGACAGAAACTCGAGCGCAGCGGTATTTATGTGCCCGATGTGGAAGGAAGTTGCGCCCAATTCTTGTTCGTCAGATATGAGACAGCGCCTACGACGAAGGTACGCACCGGAATGCGCCCGATCTTGCACCCAACAACAGGTGAGCAATATGACGAAGAGCCAATCCTGGAGGAGCGAAACTGTACGTGGTATCTCGTCGAACGCGCTTCCGGTGCGCAGGGCATCGTTCGGAACGACGCGACGACTGCTGCGCAACATATCCGTGTTCCTGGCGGCCAGGCTTGCCCAGAGACCGGGTTTTACTTTACACCCGCAAAAACGGAATCTCGGCGTTTATTTCGGAAGGGTGAAGCGATGCCGACCGTGGATTCAGGGTATGGTCGCACTATCTGGCAATGGGACAGTAATCAATCTTAGGCCGCTCAAGCGCGAATGGATCGGTCCTGCCCCGGGGCCGGAACCAATGATCATAGAATTCTAAGTTTCCAAATGTCAGCAGAACTAGAGATGGGGTGGGATGAAGACTTCGCAGGTAATGAGAGACTTTAAATGAGCTCCGCCAACTCGCTATAGGTCGCTACCATCTGAGATGTCGACCGCGAATGCTGGAAGGGCGAGCATTCGAGCCCTTTAAATTATCCAACAATCCATGCTTGAAACTAATTCGCAATGGAATTACGTGGAGCATGACATGAGCACTGAGCCGTTACGGGCAATTTTCGTTTGCAGTGTATTGGTCGCAACGATGCTCGTTGGCGTTGATTGTTTGGCCATTTCTCGCCTTGAGCAGGCTGAAGTAAAGAGCACCAAAGGAAGTGTGTGCTTCTCGATACCCTCGAATAAAGAAACCCGTGATGGAGTCTCACTTTATTCAATTCTTGTATCCGATGCGAAAGCGATCCGTCCAGGAGTGCTTCCTGAAGAGCAGTGGTATACGGCCGTCACCTCAGATGAGAAGCCGCTCTTGCTTAAGCCCAAGGACTGCATTTCGTACGGGTAGGCGCTGCCTTTAACTGAACAGCGGACCTTGCAAACACTTCGTTTAGATCATGCTTACGCTGTCTACCTTGCCGCGAAACTCAAAGAATCAAATGCCATGGGATATTACGGCACGTTTTGCCTCGTGCCGGGCGACAAAGGGGAATTGGTGGTGAAGCTGTTGCCTGCGGACTTGGATCAATGAGATGAGTGGTATCGATCCTGTGGACAACGGTAAGCGTCAAGCTGCCGTTTGCGCATTCAAACGGGGCCATTCGCCCGCTCCACGGTGAGTGGCGCGAATTTCAATGACGCACAGGCACGACGGTCAAGGCCGCTGGGTGCAAGAGGACATCGCGACGTCCAAAGCTCGGATAGCGATACTTGAGAGAAAAGCACTGGAGCGCGGCAACCACTTGATTCCTCGTCAATAAGCAGCTCGGCAGGAGGTTGAAGGTTTCGGACTGCTTGGCCTACGCAGTACTACAGCCCTTCAGCAAGCTAGGCCATTTCCTTTTTTCGTCCCGGTCCGACCAACCTTGACTCCTAGCTCGTGGGACCAGTGGCGGATAATGACGCGCTACTCTATCTTTGCTGCCGGAATCATCCGGTCCTCCTATGTCCAAGGCCTTGATGGGTACGAAAACAACCCCATCTAATCGAGCGAAACAGCTGATGAATTAGCGCCGGCGGCGTGACGGCATTTCGAACAATCTCTCTCACGGGGCGTCATTTGTGAGCCCGCACGCGAATCAGTATTTGACCGAATTTTCGTCCCCGGATTCTGAATTGGTCCGCCATTCTCGTTTCCCAACGCTAATGTGCGCCCGCTCGCGCGCATTTATCCGCAGCGTTAAAATTATTCGCTCTCTTTTCGAAGGAGGTCATCATGCTCCAAGCAAACGAAATCCAGCAACGCTACAGCCACCTGCAGCAGACCATCGGCGAAGCCGAGCAGGCTTGCCGCGCGTCGCAGGATACGCCGCCGCAGATGCGTGATTGTATCGAACGCATTTCGCGTGAATTGCAGCAGGCACGTGATGTGATGCAGTCGAACGACGAGGCGCGCATCGTGCAGTGCGTCGACAGCCTGGAAGACATGGGCGACGAGGCCAAGCGCATGAGCCGCACTATGCCGCAGATGCCGGCGCATCTGGAAGCGGTTGTCACCCGCGTGCATGCCGAGCTGTCGGAGTTCAAGCACAAGCTGCACTGAGTCTGCACTGAGTCGTCTGGCCGGCGCAAAGCCGGCCAATCGACGGAGGCGGCTGTCTCGCATGACGCGGGCAGCCGCTTTTTCATTCAATCGACAGCGCAAGCGATCAGACGATCCCGCGTGCCTGCAGCGCTGCGACTTCGTCCTCGCTCTTTCCCAGTACCTCGCGCAGCACGTCGACCGTGTGCTGGCCCAGCAGCGGCGGAGCTGCGTCGCTGGTCGCCGGCGTCGCCGACATCTTCATCGGATTGCGCACCAGCTTGACGGTGCCCGCTTCCGGGTGCGGCAGCTCGATCGCCATGCCGCGCGCCTGTACCTGTTCATTCGCGAAGACTTCGCCGACGTCGTTGATCGGCCCGCAGGGCACGCCCACCGCCTCCAGCATCGCGATCCATTCGTCGCGGGTGCGCGTGGCCGCCATCTCGGCCAGCAGCGGCACCAGCACGTCGCGGTTCTGCACGCGCAGCGGGTTGGTGGCGAAGCGCGGGTCGGTCGCCAGCTCGGGGCGGCCGCCGCTTTCCACGAACTTCTGGTACTGGCCGTCGTTACCGGCGGCGACGATCATGTGCCCGTCCGAACAGGCGAAGGTCTGGTAGGGAACGATGTTCGCGTGGGCATTGCCCCAGCGCTTGGGCGGCCTGCCGCTGTTGAGGTAATTGCTGCCGACATTGGCCAGCATCGCCACTTGCGTGTCCAGCAGGGCCATGTCGATGTACTGGCCGAGTCCCGTGCGGTCGCGGTGGGTCAGCGCGGCCAGCACGGCAATCGTCGCGTACATGCCGGTCATCAGGTCGGTCAACGCCACGCCGGCCTTTTGCGGGCCGCCGCCGGGCAGCTCGTCGCGTTCGCCGGTCACCGACATCAGCCCGCCCATGCCCTGGATGAGAAAATCGTAGCCGGCGCGATGCGCGTACGGCCCATCCTGGCCGAAACCCGTGATGGAGCAGTAGACCAGGTCCGGCTTGATGGCCTTGAGCGAGGCGTAATCCAGCCCATAGCGCTTCAGGTGCCCGACCTTGAAGTTTTCCAGCACCACATCCGACTGGCTCGCCAGTTCGCGGATCAGCGCCTGGCCCTCGGAGCTGGCGATATCGACCGTCACCGAACGCTTGCCGCGGTTGGCCGAGAGATAGTAGGCCGCCTCGCCGGTATCCTTGCCGGAAGCGTCCTTGGCGTACGGAGGGCCCCAGGCGCGTGTATCGTCGCCGCTGCCGGGACGCTCGATCTTGATGACGTCGGCGCCGAGGTCGGCGAGGTTTTGCGAGCACCAGGGGCCTGCCAGGACACGCGACAGGTCGAGGACGCGGATATGCCCGAGCGCCTTGCTGGCGCCGGGATTGGAACCGGATTGGGTCATTCTGATCTCTTTGGCAAGTCGAACGAAGCGCGATTATAGCTGGCCGCGCTCGACCGTCCTGACTGTGCGCGATGCGGGTTGCAGGCTCGCTTCGATCAGCGCGAGGGCCAGCTGCGGCTGGGCGGCGCCGCACATGAAGATGTCGGCGGCGGCGAAGCCGACTTCCGGCCACGTATGGATCGAAATATGCGATTCGGCCAGCAGCAGTACGCCCGTCACGCCCATGCCGGGGCCGAAGGTATGGAAGTGGCTGTGCAGGACGCGCGCGCCGGCCGCCAGCGCCGCTTCGCGCAGCAGGGCGTCGATACGGTCCGCGTCGACCAGCAGGCTTGGCGTAATGCCGTGCAGGTCGGCCAGCAGGTGCAGGCCAGCCGGACGGTGAAGGGCGGTCGCCGTCACTTGTGGCCGCCGCCGGAATAGGAACCGCCGCCCGAATACGAGCCGCTCGAATACGAGCCGCCGCGCGAGTACCAGCGGCCCCCGGAGCTGCTGCTGGCCCCGAACATCGACAGCCAGCTGAGGAGCGTGATCACCACGATGACGGCAACGGCGTAGAGCATGTAGTACTTTTTCATGGGTCAGTCGCTGCCTGGAGCAAGCATGGCCGGCAGCGCCAGCGCCAGGGCGCCGAGCAGCAGCAGGAAGAACACGCCGGAAAAATTGAAGAGCAGCGGGACGACGTTCAGCCCCAGCAGCCAAAGCAGGCAGCGGCCGACCTTGCCGAACATGTCGGGCGATGCGGAAGGCTGGGCCTGCGCCAGCTTGGGCGCACTCGTACCGAACCAGGCACGCAGCTGGTCGAGCGCCACCGGCGTCGAGCGCGTCCAGGTCAGTTCGTCCGTGTTCCATTCGGCGGCCAGGCGCGCCGTGCCGCGTTCGAATTCGCTTACGCGCACAGTGTCACCGCGCGCCACGCGCCAATCAAAGGCGCCCACCACATGCTCGACCCGTGCTTCGTAGTCGTAGAGTTTGCGGTAGGCGATGCCCTCGAGGCTGACCGAAAGGGACGCGGGTTCGGCCGGCACCGGCCATGCGTCGAGTACCTGGGCACGCGACCAGCCTTCGTTGGTCTCGACCAGCCAGAAAAACGCGCCGGTCGGGCTGAACATCAGGTACTCCGACCATTCGCTGCCTTCTTCGTCAACCCGCACCATGGCGCCGAGCACGCGGTAGCTCCCGTTGCCGATCTTCGCGACAGCGCCCAGCGGCAGCGACATGTTGCGGCGCTCGGCCCGTTCGCCCTGTTCCAGCACCTGTACCTGCGGCGTGGTCGCGTCCAGGCGTGCCGTGCACGACGGGCAGACGAGGTTGGTCGCCATGCCCGGCAGGTAGCCGATCGCGCTGCCGCAGGACGGGCAGAGCAGGGACTCGACGCGGCCGCGGTATTTGCCGGCGCTCGTCTTGATCTGTTCCTCGTCGCGCAGCAGCTGGGCTTTCAGCTCCGGCAGGGGTGACCGCGTAGCCCTTGTAGAGCAGGGGCGCCTCGCCATCGGAGTAGTCGAGGGTCAGGAAGTCGCGCTCGCGGCGGAAGTCGGCCACGCGCGCCTGCCAGCCGGCGCCGACGCGAAACGGCAGCTCGCCCTGGCCGCCGATGCAGTCGGCCTCGCGCACGTCGGAGGCGGTGACGCGGGCGTCGCCGACCAGGTAGTTCTGGCCGGGGCGGAGCTCCGCGAATGCGGGCCAGCGTGTCCAGCCGTTCGGCTGCGGGATCGTCAGCATGAACTGGCCGGACGCATCGCCCAGCCAGCCGGCCTGCCCATCGTCGAACAGCAGATACCACTCGTTCCAGATGCCGGCCCGGTAGCGCAGCTGGATGCGGCCGACGACGGTAAAGGCGCGGCCCGCATGGCTGCCGGCGGTGCCGACCTGGATTGGCGAATAGTCTTCCAGCACCTCGGACATCTTGCCGAGGTCGCGTACCGCATCGGCGTCTTTCACGACGCTCGCGCGGCAATATTCGCACACCGCCATGACGGAGGCGTGCGAACGGAATTGGACCGGGGCGCCGCAGGAAGGGCAGGCTACGTTCTGCATCGAGGCCGGCTTAGCCGATCAGCTTTTTCAGGAGTTCGGCCTTGGTGCTGTCGTAGTCGGCGGCGGAAATCAAACCCTTGTCGAGCAGGCCCTTCAGCTTGGCCAGGCGCGTCTCGATGGAGTCATCGGCCGCGGCGGGAACCGCCGGCGCGCCGGGAGCTGCCGTGCCCGGCTGGGCAAAGGCGCCGCCAAGTCCCTGCGCCATCGCCTGGCCGACCGCCATGCCGGCACCGACGCCGGCGCCGATGCCGGCCAGCCCGCCCTCGTTCTGGGCCGCCAGCGGGATGCTGCTGGCCACCCGGAACTGGGTGAAGCCGGCCATTTTCGCGCCCGACAATCCGCCCTTCATGCCGGCCGAGATGCGCTCGTCCAGCGCGGCCTGCAGTTCTTCCGGCAGGCTGACGCTGGCGACGTTGAATTCGTCCAGGCCGATGCCGTAGCGCGCGAACGCGGTGGCAAGGTCGCTGCGTACCTGCTGCGCCATCAGGGCCTGGTTGGCCGCCATGTCCAGGAAGGCGACGTTGGCGCTGCCGAGCGACGAAGCCATCGTCGCCATCAGGATGCCGCGCAGCTGGTCCTCGACCTCGTCGCGCGTATAGGCCGCGCGGGTGCCGCTGATCTCGGTGAAAAAGGCGCGCGGATCGCTGATGCGGTAGGAGTACATGCCGAAGGCGCGCACCCGGATCATGTCGAAGTCCTTATCGCGGATCGTGATCGGCTGCGGCGTGCCCCACTTGCGGCCGGTCTGCAGGCGCGTGCTGAAGAAGTAGACGTCCGACTTGAACGGCGAATCGAACAGTTTGTCCCAGTTCTTCAGGTTGGTCAGCAGGGGCAGGGTGCGCGTGGTGAGCGTATGTGTGCCCGGGCCGAACACGTCGGCGATGCGGCCCTCGTCGACGAACACGGCCATCTGCGACTCGCGCACGTTGAGCACGGCGCCGTTCTGGATTTCGAAGTCCTGCATTGGGAAGCGCCAGGCCAGCACGCCGTCCGTGTCTTCGTTCCACTGCAGGACGTCGATAAACTGCTTCTTGATGAATGAACCGAGGGACATGATGGACTCCGTGTGGCGAATGGGGAAAATCAGGAGATGCTGCCGGCGTTGATCAGGCCGATGGACAGCGAAATGGCGCCCAGCAGGCCGCCGAAGGCACTGTTGCCGGACTCGATCTGGTCCTTCGACATGCGCAGGAGGCGCGTCGCGACCAGGAAGACCAGCAGCTGCACCAGCATGCCGACCGCGCCCCAGCCGAGGAACTGATAGTAGTTGCCGGTATAGGTCAGCGCCGAGGCGAGGGTGACGGAAAAGCCGAGCAGGGTACCGCCCAGCGACAGGGCTGCCGCGCAATTGCCTTCGCGGATGAGGTGCACCTCGTCATAGGGCGTGACCCGGGTGTACACCACAAAAAATGCCATGACCATCGCGATTGCCGTCGCGAGATGCAGCAGATAGTTTAGGATGGCGGGCACAAATTTCTCCAGAGAAGTGTCTTTCTGTCTAGGCAGAGCGATCTTAAGGCAAAACTTGTTTCATGACCAAAAGAATTCTAATACTGTCGGTTTTCGTTGTCGCCTCCTGCGGACTGGCCTATGAACTCATTGCCGGTGCCCTGTCGAGCTACTTGCTGGGCGACTCGGTCCTCCAGTTTTCGACCATCATCGGCTGCTATCTGTTCGCCATGGGCGTCGGTGCCCACTTTTCGAAGTATGTGAAGGACGAGGACGTACTGGCGCGCTTCATCGACATCGAACTGGCGGTCGGCCTGATCGGAGGCGTCTCGGCGGCCCTGCTGTTCATGGCCTTCACCTGGATGGCGGCGCCATTTCGCACGCTGCTCTACACGCTGGTGTTCCTGATCGGGATGTTCGTCGGGATGGAGGTGCCGCTGGTGATGCGCGCGCTCAACGAGCGGCGCACCGAATTCGCCGAACTGGTGAGCCGGGTGCTGACCTTCGATTACCTCGGCGCGCTGGCCGTGTCGCTGCTGTTCCCGCTGGTACTGGCGCCGCACCTGGGGCTGGTGCGCACCGGCTTCCTGTTCGGCATGCTCAATGTCGGCGTGGCGCTGTGGACGCTGTATGCCTTCCGTCTCGAACTGACAGGCCTCGGCGGACGGGTGCTGCGCGCCTGCGCCGTGCTGCTGGCGCTGGCGCTCGGGTTCACGCTGTCTGACCGCATGGTCGGCTGGGGCGAGCGCGGCCTGTTCGGCGACGACATCGTGTATTCCACCACCACGCCCTACCAGCGCCTGGTGATCACACGCTGGAAGGACGACCTGCGCCTCTACATCAACGGCAACCTGCAGTTCTCCTCGCGCGACGAATACCGCTACCACGAGGCGCTGGTCCATCCGGCGCTGCAGCAGCTGCCCTGGGCGCGGCGCGTGCTGATCCTCGGCGGCGGCGACGGACTGGCGCTACGCGAAGTGCTGCGCTACAGGCACATCGAATCGGTAACCCTGGTCGACCTCGATCCGGCCATGACGGGAGCGTTTACGACCCGCCCCGAGCTGGTGAAGCTGAACCGGGGTGCCTTCGCCGACCCGCGCGTGAAAGTGGTGAACACCGATGCCGCGGTCTGGCTGCAGGAAAGCCGCGACATGTTCGACGCCGTCATCGTCGACTTCCCCGACCCGTCGAGCTTCTCGCTCGGTAAACTGTATTCGGTCCCTTTCTACGGCATCCTGAAAAAACACATGGCCGCGAACGGCCTGGTGGTGGTGCAGTCGACCTCGCCGTATTTCGCGCCGAACGCCTACTGGACAGTGGACGCCACGCTGCGCGAAGTAGGCATGCGCACCTGGCCGTACCACCTGTACGTGCCCTCGTTCGGCGAATGGGGCTTCATCATGGCGTCGCCCCAGGCCGATTTCGCGCCGCCGTCGCAGTACACGCTGCCGATGCGCTACCTGAATGGGGAGACCACGCGCGAGATGTTCGCCTTCCCGCCCGACATGGCGCGGCGTGCGATGCCGCCCAACCGGCTCAACACCCAGTCGCTGGTGCACGAGTTCGAAAACGACTGGCGCCAGGTGATCCGCTGATGGACCGCCGCTCCTTCCTGGCAGGTGCCGGCGCAGGTCTTGCGGCCCTGGGCAGCGCGGCCGGCTTCAGCCACTTCCAGGAAATCACGCCGAACGTGCATTATCCGGGCCGTGCCGAAGGCCACTTCCTGCGCGACCTGCGCCACCCGCCGCCGCCGGCATCGCGCATCGACACCGACGTGCTGGTGCTGGGCTCCGGCGTGGCCGGCTTGACGGCAGCCTGGAAGCTGGGGAAGGAGGGGGCGCGCGCGCGCTTGTCGTCGACGGCCCCCAGGCGTTCGGGAACGCGGCTGGCGCGCGCTACGGCGAGCTCGAAAGCCCGACGGGGCGCACTACCTGCCGCTGCCCTCGATGGAGTCGACGCATGTGCGTGCCATCCTTTCCGATCTCGGCGTCATCGAGCGTGACCCGTATGGAGCGCGTCCGACCTATGACGAGCGGCGCCTGGTGCATGCTCCCGAGGAGCGGCTGCTGGTGAACGGGCGCTGGCAGGAGGGGCTGCTGCCGACCGTCGGCGTGGGCCCGGCGGAGCTGGCCGAGCAGCGCCGCTTCTTCGCCCACATGGCACGCCTGCGCGGCGAGCACGGGCTGGATGGTCGGCGCATGTTCGTGTTCCCGTCGGCGCTGTCGTCGAACGACCCCGCACATGCGGCGCTCGACCGCATCAGCTTTGCCGACTGGCTGACGCACGAAGGCTACCGTGCGCCCAGCCTGCGCTGGTACCTGGACTACTGCTGCCGCGACGATTACGGCGCCACGCTCGACCGCGTCTCGGCCTGGGCGGGCCTGCATTATTTCGCCGGCAGGAGCGGCCAGGCCGCGAACGCCGAGGATGCGGCCGTGCTGACCTGGCCCGGCGGACTGGCGCCGCTGGTGGCCGGCATGGCGGACAGCGCTGCGCGCGCAGGCGTCGCGCGGCGGCCGGGTACAGCGGTCTCCCTTGCGGCGCGTTGGTGGCGGCGTCGAGGCGCTGTGCTTCCGCTTTGAAGCTGGCGTGCCGACCAGCTTCCTGGTGCGCGCGCGCCGGGCGATCTGCGCGATGCCGCTGTTCGTGGCGGCGCGCGTGGTCGAGGACATGGCGGCGCATGGGTTCGATGCGCGGCGCCACCTGCCGGAGTACGCGCCCTGGCTGGTGGCGAACTTCGTGCTGCGCGAGCCGCCGCGCGAGCGCGAGCAGGGTGGCGAGGCGGTTCCGCTCTCCGGGACAACGTGGTGCAGGGTGCGCAGGGTGCGCAGGGCGCGCACGGGCTGGGCTATGTGGTCTCGACCCACCAGGATATCCGCGTCACGCCCGCCGAGCGCAGCGTGTACACGGCCTATGTGGCGCTGGCGGACCGCAGGCCCCAGGACGCACGCACATGGATGCAGTCGGCGTCGAAGGAAGAGTTGATCGCGCTGGCGGCGGCCGACCTGAAGGCGGCCTATGGCTGGACGCTGGCGCCTTGCGTGGAGCGGGTCGACATCACGCTGCGGGCGCATGCGATGGCCATTCCGGGGCCGGGATTTCGCAGCAATGCGGGGCTGGCGGCGCTGCGCGAGGCGGACGGGCCGATCCTGTTCGCGCATGCGGATCTGTCGGGGTTTTCGGTGTTCGAGGAGGCGTCGTGGTGGGGTTGGAGGGCGGCGGAGCGGGCCTTGGGGTGATGGCGGCTCGTTACCGCCGCGGGAACGCGGCGGTTCCATACCGCGTGGGCTCAAGAGCCCACCCTACGGTGTGCTGCTGCCCGTAGGGTGGGCACCGTCACCGAGGCCCCCAGTACCGTAGGGTGGGCACTCCGTGCCCACGCTGTCGTGCCCATGCATGCCACAGTGCGTCACCTTGCGGTCGCCATCGAACGGGCTACGGCCGATGCGTCCCCACCTCTCGCAGTCCCGCATCGTCCAGCTGCGCCGCAAACAGATCCCGCTCGCGGTCGACGATGCCATCGACCGTACGTTCGTCCAGCCCCATCGCCTCCAGCACGAAGGCCGACAGCTGCAGGCTCGCTTCCAGCGTTTCCGGCACGATCACCGTCGCACCGGCGCGGCGCAGCGAGCGTGCATGCTTCTCGTCGCGCGAGCGCACGAACAGGGGTACCTGGGCGAATTCGCGGCGGATGCCGCGTACCGCCTGCAGTGCCGACGCCGGATGGTCCATCGTCAGCACGATGGCGGGCGCCTCGTCGGCGTTCACGAGGCGCAGCAGTTCGGGCCGCGCGGCATTGCCGAAGTAGACCGGCGCGCCTTCGGCGTGCAGCTTCGACACCAGGCGCGCATCGTTTTCGAAGGCGACGTAGGCGATGCCCCGGGCGTCGAGCAGCTTGGCCAGCTGCTGGCCGACGCGACCGAAGCCGGCGATGATGATCTTGCCGCGCGCACCGGCATAGCCCTGCGCCTGTTCCTGCACTGCGCGCTCGCGGTGGGCACGATCGTCGCGCTCGCCGATGGTCCTGCCGATGCGCGCCAGCAGCGGCGTGATGAACATCGACAAGCCGACCGCGAGCATCACGCGTGCGCCCAGCGCCGGGTCGAGCAGCTTGCTGTTGATGGCGTAACCGAGCACGATAAAGGCGAATTCGCCGCCCGGGCCAGCAGCAGGCCGCCCTCGAGCGCGCGGCTCCAGGGCAGGCGGCCGGCGCGAAACAGCAGCGTGACCACCAGCGCCTTGATCGCCACCAGGCCAAGGACGGCGCCGGCCAGCCACAGCGGCGCCTCGTCCAGCTGGCGCGTGTCCATGCCCATCCCCACGGTCATGAAGAACAGGCCCATGAGCAGGCCTTTGAAAGGCTCGACCATCAGTTCGACTTCGTGGCGGAACTCGGTCTCGGCCAGCAGCAAGCCAGCCACCAGGGCACCGAGCGCCATCGACAGCCCGGCGGCGGCGGACAAGCCGGCAATGCCGAAGGTCGAAAGCAGGATCAGCGCCATGAAGACGTCCGGCTGGCGATGGCGGGCAAACGCCTTGAACAGCGGCGGAATGATGCGCCGCCCGACCAGGTAGATGAGGGCGATGGCGCCGCCTGCTTTGAGCATCGTCATCATGGCCAGGGCCGCCGCGCCGTCGCCGCTGCCGCGCGCCAGTACGCCGAGCAGCACCGGGATCGGCACCACGGCCAGGTCCTGCAGCATCAGCACGGCAAACGCCGCCTGGCCGAGCGGGCTGCCGGTGGTTTGCTGCTCGCTCATGAGGGCCATCACGACGGCGGTGGAAGAGAGCGACAGCACCACGCCGAGGATCGCGGCCGTCGCCGGCGCCTGCCCCAGCATCCAGGCGGCGCCGCCGATCAGCAGCGCGCTGGCCAGCACCTGGACGGTGCCGGCCCCGAATACCCAGGCGCGCATCGCCCACAGGCGCGCGGCCGAGAGCTCGAGGCCGATCATGAACATCAGGAACAGCACGCCCAGCTCCGCCAGCATGGCCACGCCCTGGCCGCTGGGGAAGGTCAGCCAGCCGAGCCAGGGGATCTCGTGGGTCAGCAGGCCCAGGCCATAGGGACCGACCAATGTACCTACTGCCAGGAAACCGAGCACCTGGTTGATGCGCAGGCGCTGCAGGGTCGGAATCAGGACGCCGGCCAGGATCAGGAACAGGAGGATTTCGCGCAGAAAGGGGAAGGCGTGTTGCTCTTGCACGGGGCTAAGCCTTGGCGGTTGGGGAAGGGCATTGGCATTTTATAACGGCCGGGAGGAGAGGAAGCGGCCGCCATCTGCAGGGTGGGCACCCCGCGTCCACGCGGATGGGCCGGTTCGCGGACGCGGCGATTGCGCCCTCATTCCCCGTATTGTGGACGATTGATCGCCCATGAGCGAAGCGGGATTGCGCGTGGGGTCATTGAGGCCAATGGCCTCAATGACGGCTTCACCACGGGGCGCCCACCCTACAGGACGCGCCGCTTACTCAAAAACTCCCCGCCACCGCCTCCGCCGGCGTCTCTTCCTGCTGGCGATGGCCGCTCGCCACCGGCTGGCGCGATTCGGCGGTCTTGACCAGTTCTTCGTACTCCGGATCGTCGACGCCGCGCAGTTCGATGAAGCGCTCCAGCGCGTTTTCCAACCTTGGCAGCAGGATCGCGCGTTCGCTGTGCAGCACGCTGTAGGCCGGGCGTGCCGCGGCCATGCCAATTTCGCTCGCTGTCTGCGCCACCAGCTTGGCGGCATCGATGCCGGCCTTCTCGGCGGCCATGCGCGCCAGTTCGTACCAGGTGACCGAGCCCACGTTGTTCAGGTGCCAGACCCCGCATTCGCGGTCGATCGCGAGGTCCAGGCAGGTGTGCACCAGGTCGGGCACGTAGGTCGGCGACACCGTCATGTCGTTCGCGGCCGCAAACCGCTCGCCGCGTTCGAGCGCATCGAGCGCCAGCTTGACGAAGTTGTGGCGGTCCCAGGGACCGAAGAAGGCGCTGGTGCGCACGACCAGGGCGCCGGGGTGGGCGGCCAGCACCGCCGTTTCCGACTCGGCCTTGCTGCGCCCATACACGTTCAGCGGCGTGACCGGATCGCTCTCGACATACGGGCTGCCCTTGCTGCCGTCGAAGACCAGGTCGCTGGAGAACGTGGTGAGGTGCACGCCATGGCGCGCGCAGGCCTCGGCCAGGGGGTGGCGGCGCCCACGGTGTTGTCGCGCATGCAGCGCTCGACCTCGCCCTCGGCGTCGTCCACGCGCACATAGCCCGAGGTGTTGATCACGGCCCGGGGTTTGTGGTGGGCCAGCGCGCGCTCGACCGAGCGGGGTCGGCGATGTCCATCTCCATGCGCGAGAGCAGCTTGTAGTGCAGGCTGCGCTTCTGGCAGATGCGGGCAAAGGCCCGGCCCAGGGTGCCGGTAGCGCCCGTGATCAGGATGGGCGCGGCGCCCGTGCCGACCAGGCGGTGGCCGTCGGCCGAGATCGAGGTGATGGCGGCCGGCGTGGCGATCGGCGTGCACAGGAAGCGCCCCGGGCGTCGCCACCAGCCCCTGGCCGCGCAGCACCGGATGCGAAGGCGTGCGGCCGCTGCCGAGTTCGCGCATCATGGCGGCCAGCGCCGTCGGGCGCGGCATCTTTGATCTCACATCAAAGGGGCCAGGTTCGTAGTAGCCGCGGTTCTGCGTGACGAGGCTATTCCAGTCGAAGGAGCCGAGCAGGGACCAGACAGTGACGGCGCGCACGTCCACGCCCACCTGGCGTGCCGTTTGCGCCGCTTCCCAGATTTCCAGCAGCCAGCGCAGCTGGTCTTCGCGGTTGGCGTCGATATGCGCTTCGGTGACGGCGATCGGCAGGCGGTAGCGCTCCCACACCTCGCCCAGCAGCGGGCCGATGCCGGGCGTCGGCGTGGCCAGCGCGCGCGAGGCTTCGATGTCGGCGCAAGGCACGCCGTCGGCGACGCCGCGGTGGTGCTGCGGATAGCGTTCCGGGCGATGGTCGAGCCAGCGCTCGCTGGTGACGTAGTAATTGACGCCGATGACATCGGGTGGGCAGGGGTTGTCGCGGAACCAGAGGAACTCGGCGGCGTCGATGCCGGTGCCCAGCAAATACTTCCACAGCTTGTGCTCCGGGCCCATCATGCCGCACAGGAGGTCCCAGGCCAGCCAGCGGCGCTCGTTGTAGAACTCGGCCACATGGGCCAGCTCGGGCGTGCTGTAGGTCTTGCCGAGGTCGTCGGTTTGCACCAGCTTGGCGTTCGGGTTGACCTTGCGGATGGCGCGCATGCACAGCACGACGGCGCGGCACTGCACCAGCAGGGCCTGGATGAAGCTCCTGTCGTCGCGCGCATGCGGATACCAGACGCCGTACAGGCCGGCGAAGCGGGCGGTGGTGCAGGGTTCGTTGACGGGCGTGTAGTACTCGAGCCAGGGATAGCGGGCGGCCACCGCGCCGGCATACTCGGCCAGGCGTTCGGGGAAGGCGGGGTCCATCAGGCTGGTGTCGCGCGGGCCGCTACCGTGGTGAATGAGTCCGGCGATCGGGGTGACGCCGGCGTCGCGCAGGGCGGGCAGGCGCTCGTCCGGCCAGCTCCAGTCGGCCTTGTCGAGTCCGTCCGGAGCGGTGCGTTCCCAGAGCACGGGATAGCGGATGGCGCGGATGCCGAGCGAGGCGAAGCGGCCGATGTCGCAGGCGCGCAGTGCGTGGCCATTGCGGTCGAGCTGGCTGAAGTATTCGTCGCGCACGCGGTTGACGGTGCATTCGAGACCGCCCCACAGTTCGAGTGGGCGGTGTTGGCTGTTCGGGCTCGTGTTATGCATGATTTCACCACTTATTAAAATTGTGACAACAAAAAGCTTTTAGACGGCCGCCAGGAAATGAAGTTCGGTCGGACGCTCGTCTGGATGCTGCGTGGACCTTGACGTCCGTTATGTCGGCCAGCCGCCGGGCAGGTTTATCCCAGGACGACGGCGATACCGGGCCTGAAGACCCCTCCGGACCGCTCCCCCCGTCGCGGCCGGTCGTTTGCGGTTGACAGCGCGCCGCCAACCTGCAACCATGCCATCCATGAAATTTCTGAACCCACAATTCTCGTTCTGCACCTGGTGGCGCCGCTGACAGCGCGCGGCCTCCACGAGAAGATGTGACTCAATGAACGCCGCCTCGATTCAGGTGGCGTTTTCGTTGGCGCGGCAGGATCGGGGCACTACCAGGAAACACAAGGAAACCCGATGAGCTCCACCACCCCTGCACCCGTCATCCTCACCGGCGATCGTCCAACCGGCCCGCTGCACCTCGGCCACTTCGTGGGCAGCCTGCGCAACCGCGTTGCCTACCAGGACCAGTACCGCCAGTTCATCATGCTGGCCGACGCCCAGGCGCTGACCGACAACATGGATGACACCGGCAAGGTACACCGTAACGTTGTCGAGGTGGCGCTCGATTATCTGGCTGTCGGCATCGATCCGACACGCTCGACGATCTTCATCCAGTCCCAGGTGCCGGAACTGGCCGAGTTGACATTCTATTATCTTAATCTGGTGACTGTCGCCCGTTTGGAACGCAACCCGACGGTCAAGACGGAAATCGCCCTGCGCAATTTCGAGCGCGACATCCCGGCCGGCTTCCTGACTTACCCGGTCAGCCAGGCCTCGGACATCAGCGCCTTCAAGGCGACCCTGGTGCCGGTGGGCGAAGACCAGATCCCGATGATCGAGCAGTGCAACGAGATCGTGCGCCGCTTCAACCGCCTGGCGAACAAGGACATCCTGGTCGAATGCAAGGCGCTGGTGCCGGAAATCGGCCGCCTGCCCGGCATCGACGGCAAGGCCAAGATGAGCAAGTCGCTCGGCAACACGATCAACCTGGGCGACAGCCCGGACGCGATCCGCGCCGCCGTCAAGCAGGTCTATACCGATCCGCTGCACCTGAAGGTGTCGGACCCCGGCCACCTGGAAGGCAATGTCGCCTTCCTCTACCTGGACGCCTTCGACACGGACAAGGATGCCCTGGCGGAGATGAAGGCGCACTACACCCGTGGCGGCCTGGGCGACAGCGTGGTCAAGAAGCGCCTGGATGTCGTGCTGCAAGAGATGCTGGCGCCGATCCGCGAACGCCGCGAGCACTTTGCCCAGGACAAGGGGCAGGTGCTGGAGATGCTCAGGGAAGGGACGATGAAGGCGCGCGAAGTGGCGGCCAACACGGTCGACGAAGTGCGCCGCGCCCTGGGGTTGTCGTACTTCTGATTGGTTTGCCCATGGCGGCAGGTGGCGTGGCTGTGCGCCTGCCGCTTGAACGCGTGGGCGGCGCAAGCGTTGGCCTTGACGCATCGTTCACGGTGGAGCCGACCCCCCTACCTTGCGCAAGGCCTGTGAGGCTGTTCGCCTGCTGGCTGAACGCGCGGGCGGCGCGGACACTATCCTGAAGCGCCATCCGCGCTGGAGCCGACCACCCTGCAATCGTACGCAGGGTGGTCGGCTCCACCCTGACATCTGCATCCACGCGGCGCGTGCGCCGCCCACGCGTTCAACCCACGTTCGAATGACTGCGGCTGTTCTCCAGCTGGTTGAACGCGAAGCGGCGCGGGCTTTATCTTCACGCCCCATGCACGGCGGGGCCGTCCACCCCAGGTCCTGGCGCGCTGTCTGGCGGTACCCACGGTATCGATATTCGCGTCTCACGCTTCCACACTCGCGTCATGTTTTGCGCCATGTCAAGCTCCCCTTTGCGGCATCGCCGATTATCGGGAATTTTGTGACAGGAGGAAATATGAGCAAGGGATTGCGGCTGACCGAGAAGTGGTTGAACCGGGCACTGTGGCTGGTGGCGCTGGCCTTCGCCGGCTTCCTGATCGGCCTGGGAGGCAAGCTGGTCGAGAACCTGGCCGACGTCGAGGAAGCGCCGACCGTCGAGCAGTTCATGGATCCGGCCCGGCTGGCAGCGCTGCGTGCCGAGCAGAAGGAAGCCGAAGAGAAGCAGGGCGCCGCACGCGAGCGGCGCGACCAGGCCGTCCAGAAGCACGAGGTGGCCCGCTCGAATACGCAGTCGGCGCGCGCCACCTTCGATAACTGGCTGGCCACCCGCAAGGTAACGGCGCGGCCCGAGCAGGACCCCGAACTCATCAGCCGGACGCACGCGCTCGACGCGCTGGAAGCGGAGGAACGCAAGGCGCTGGCGGCGGTCGAGGCCCAGGACCAGGCCCTGCTCGACGCCGGCCAGCAGGCCGAGCGCACCCGGGCGCGATGGAACGCACTCGAGCAACCGGCGCTGATCGCCCATTCCGAGGCGGTGCGTGCGCTCGAGCTGCGCGTGTTCGGCTACCGGCTGGCACTGACCCTGCCGCTGCTGCTGGCGGCCGGCTGGCTGTTCAAGCACAAACGCAAGGGCCCGTCCTGGCCTTTCGCCTGGGGTTTCATCTTCTTCGCCCTGTTCGCCTTCTTCTTCGAACTGGTGCCTTACCTGCCCAGCTACGGCGGCTATGTGCGCTATGTGGTGGGCATCGTCGTGACCGTCGTGGCCGGGCGCTATGCCATCGCCTCGCTGCAGCGCTACCTGGCACGCCAGAAGGAAAGCGAAGCGCTGCCCGACGTCGAACGCCGCCAGACCCTGCGCTACGACGTCGCCCTGGCGCGCCTCGGCAAGGGCGTATGTCCGGGCTGCGAGCGCGCCGTCGACCTGAAGGACGGCGCCACCGACTTCTGCCCGCACTGCGGGATCGGCCTGTTCAACCGCTGCGGCGGCTGCACCACGCGCAAGAATGCGTTCGGACGCTTCTGTTTTTCCTGCGGTACCGCGGCCAATACCAGCCTGGCCGATTAGCGCGCTTGCCCGGGGCTGCCAGGCCTGCCGATCCCCACCGCGAGGTGCGGGGCGTGAGGGACGACGCTGCCCGCGTCACCGGGGCATCGCGGGCATCGTCGAAAAACAAGCCGGCGGGCGGCATGGCCGTCCTGGCGAATCAGTCCTGCAGGTCGGCCGGCACCTTGCCGCCGTTCTCGGCCAGCTTCTTCATCACCTGCTTGTGCAGCCAGATGTTCATCGTCGCCGAGTCGCTGGTGTCGCCGGTGTAGTGCAGTTCGGCGGCGAGTTCCTTGCGCGATTGCAGGCTGCTGTCGAGGTCGAGCAGCTTGAGCAGGTCGACGATCGAGGTACGCCAGTTCAGCTGCTGGCCCGATGCCTTCTGCTTGTTGGTCAGGATTTCTTCCACGTCCACCTGCTGGGCCAGCGTGGCGGCCGGTGCGGTGGCGGCGGGCGTCACCGGGTTGGCTGGCCGGCCTGCTGGGCTTGCGCGGTGGCTGGCGGCACCGGGATGTTTTGCTGTCCGCCCGGTGCGGCCGCCGGCGCTGCGCCTGGGGCCTGGGTGGCGGCCGGCTTGTCGCGGCCCGGGAAGATCTTGTGGAAGATATTGCTGAGGATACCCATGTGTTTCTCCTTGTTGTTGTCGATGAAGTCGGTCTGATCAGCGGCGCATGCCCTGCGCCATGTGGCCGAGCGCAATCGCAAGCGCGGCGCCGCCCAGGGCTTTCACCACGTTTGGATGCTCGGCGTAGAAGTCGCCCATGCGTTCGACGACGCCCGGATTTTCCTGTTCCGCCTTCTCGGCGATTTGTTGCACTTGCTCAGGCGAGAGCTGCGATGCCTGCTCCGGCGTGATCGGGTCGGGTCGGGCGCCGCCGCCGAGCACATTCCCCAGAAGACCACCCAGACCGCCGCCGGCGGCGCCGCCAGCAAGCGAGCCGAGCAGGGGAAGGACCGGCGGCCGCAAGCAGCTGGTTCAGCATGCCCGCACGCTGGTTCGGGTTGCTTTGGCCAAACATCTGCCCGACCATTTGCGGGAAGGGCGGCGTCTGGTCCGAACGCAGCGCCTGCGTGACCCCCTGCGCCACGTGCTCGCGCGGCACCTCCTGTGCCACGCGTTCGAAATCTTCGGTGGCACGGGTGTTGTCTGCGCCCGATGCGCCGTTCATGTATTGCTGCAACAGATTGCCCAAATCAAAAGCCATGATGTTCTCCTGCTTGGATGACAAGGTGAACGAGGAGGGTAGGACGCACGGTTCCCGCATTCGGTACGGTATCGAACGCATGCGGCAGAAAACCCCGGTATCCATTCCGGCTAGCAATTGGGCGGAGACCGCGCTAAGCTGACGCGATGCCCAAACCCTACCGATCCCTGTCGATGCAAGCGCCGGAGTCGCCATGAGCTGGCCTCATGCGCGGGTACTGGCCCACCGCGGCGGCGGCACGCTGGCGCCGGAAAACACGCTCGCTGGCCTGAAAGAGGGCATGCGGCGCGGCTTTCGTGCCATCGAATACGACATCATGCTGGCGCGCGACGGCGTGCCGGTGGTGATGCACGATCCCTACCTCGGGCGCACCGTGGCCGGTTCCGGCAACGTTTTCGACTACGACGCGGCCGAACTGGCGGCGCTGGACGCCGGCGGCTGGTTCGCGCGCGAGTACGAAGGCGAACCGGTGCCGCTTTTTGTTGAGTTCGCAGGATTCTGCAAGGCGCACGGGGTCTGGATGAACATGGAGATCAAGCCGGCGCCTGGCTATGACATCGAGACCGGTGGCACCGTGGCGCGCATCGCCGCGGCGCTGTTCGCCGACGAGATCGCGCGCGGCGAGATGGCGGCGGTGCCGCTCCTGTCGTCGTTCAGCCACCTGGCGCTCGAAGCGGCGCGCGAAGTAGCGCCCCGGGTGCCGCGTGCCTGCCTGATGAGCGAACTGCCGCCCGACTGGGAGCGCCGCGCGCAATCGGTCGAAGCGGTGGCCATCCACACCAACCACAAGCACCTGACGCCGCAACTGGCGCGCGAGGTGAGGGCGGCGGGGTATGGGTTGTTCTGTTACACGGTGAACGACCCGGAGCGGGCACGTGAACTACTTTCATGGGGCGTAGACGCGTTTTGTACAGACCGCATCGATTTGATCGGACCGGATTTCGCGTAGGGTAGGCGGCTCCACCCGCGAGGTGACGGACCACGCTGCCGCAATGCCGCCTACGCGTCCAGGCAGCTCCGGCATCCCGCGGTGCTGTTTCGGCCGGGGTTGAACGCGTAGGCGGCGCAGAAGTCGCGAACTTGCCGAGCAACGCGGGTATAGCCGCCTACCCTACGCTATAATCATTCTCTTTATATACGTACTGCTCTCTTTCCGCCCCGACCAACATGAAATCCTCCGAAATTCGCGAAAAGTTCCTCAAGTTCTTTGAGTCCAAGGGCCATACCATCGTACGGTCCAGCCCCCTCGTGCCGGGCAACGATCCGACCATGTTGTTGACCAACAGCGGAATGGTGCAGTTCAAGGACGTCTTCCTCGGCCTCGATTCGCGCCCGTACAAGCGCGCGACCTCCGTGCAGCGCTGTGTGCGCGCCGGCGGCAAGCACAACGACCTGGAAAACGTCGGCTACACCGCGCGCCACCACACCTTCTTCGAGATGCTGGGTAACTTCAGCTTCGGCGACTACTTCAAGCGCGACGCCATCAATTACTGCTGGGAGCTGCTGACCAAGGTCTACATGCTGCCCGCCGAGAAGCTGACCGTCACCGTCTACTTCGAAGACGACGAAGCCTACGACATCTGGGCCAACGAGATCGGCGTGCCGAAAGAGCGCATCATCCGCATCGGCGACAACAAGGGTGCGCGCTACGCCTCCGACAACTTCTGGCAGATGGCCGACACCGGCCCCTGCGGCCCGTGCACCGAAGTGTTCTACGACCACGGCGCCGACATCTGGGGCGGTCCTCCAGGCTCGGCCGAGGAAGACGGCGACCGCTTCATCGAGATCTGGAACCTCGTGTTCATGCAGTTCAACCGCGACGAATCCGGCGTGCTCACCCCGCTGCCGAAGCCGTCGATCGACACCGGCATGGGCATGGAGCGCCTGGCCGCCGTGCTGCAGCACGTGCACAGCAACTACGAGATCGACCTGTTCCAGAATCTGATCCGCGCCGCTGCACGTGAAACCGGCGCGACTGACCTGGAAAACAATTCGCTGAAGGTCATCGCCGACCACATCCGCGCGGCTTCCTTCATGATCGTCGACGGCATCATCCCGAGCAGCGAAGGCCATGGCTATGTCCTGCGCCGCATCATCCGCCGCGCGCTGCGCCACGGCCACAAGCTGGGCCAGACCCGTCCGTTCTTCTACAAGCTGGTCGACGACCTGAACCTTGAAATGGGCACGGCCTATCCGGAACTCGCGGACGCGAAAGACCGCGTGGCCCAGACCCTGAAGGCCGAGGAAGAGCGTTTCGGCGAGACGCTGGAAAACGGCATGAAGATCCTGGAAGCGCAGCTGGCCAAGGACGCGAAGAACCTCGACGGCGCCACCGCCTTCACCCTGTACGATACCTACGGCTTCCCGCTCGACCTGACCGCCGACATCTGCCGCGAACGCGGCGTGACGCTCGACGAAGCAGGCTTTGCCGAGGCGATGGAGCAGCAGAAGAAGACCGCGCGCGCCGCCGGCAAGTTCAAGATGGCGGCCAAGGTGGACTACGCGGGCGAGAAGACCAAGTTCGTCGGCTACGAGTCGCTGGTCCACAACACCCACGTGCTGGCGCTGTACTCGGAAGGCGTCTCCGTCCAGGAACTGAAAGCCGGCCAGGAAGGCATCGTCGTGCTCGACACCACGCCGTTCTACGCCGAATCCGGCGGCCAGGTCGGCGACCATGGCCTGCTGAAAACCGGCAGCGGCGAGTTTGAAGTCGAAGACACGCTCAAGATTCAGGCGGACGTGTTCGGCCACCACGGCGTGCTGCGTTCCGGCGCGCTGAAGGTCGGCGACACCGTGGACGCGCAGGTCGACCAGGCCAAGCGCGCGCGCACCATCCGCAACCACTCGGCAACCCACCTGATGCACAAGGCGCTGAAGGAAGTCCTCGGTAGCCACGTCCAGCAGAAAGGCTCGCTGGTCGATCCGGACAAGACCCGTTTCGACTTCAGCCACAATGCACCGGTGACCCAGGAGCAGATCGCCCAGGTCGAACTGATCGTGAACCGCGAGATCCTGGAAAACCACGCGACCCAGGCGCAGAACATGTCCTTCGACGACGCGGTGAAGCATGGCGCAATGGCCCTCTTTGGCGAAAAATACGGCGACGAAGTGCGCGTGCTCGACATCGGCTCCTCGAAAGAGCTGTGCGGCGGCGTGCACGTGACCCGCACCGGCGATATCGGCCTGTTCAAGATCGTGTCGGAAGGCGGCGTCGCTGCCGGCATCCGCCGTATCGAGGCGGTGACGGGCGAGGGTGCGCTGGCATGGGTGCAGGCGACCAATGCACGCCTGCTGGCTGCGGCCGCTGCGCTGAAAACCGGTCCGGACGAACTGCCGAACCGCATCGGCCAGGTGCAGGAGCAGGTGAAGTCGCTGGAAAAGGAAGTGGCGGCATTGAAGTCCAAGCTGGCCGCCGGCCAGGGCGACGAGTTGCTGAGCCAGGCGGTCGACGTGAACGGCATCAAGGTGCTGGCCGCGACGATGGAAGGCGCCGACGTGACGGCCCTGCGCGAGACCATGGACAAGCTGAAGGACAAGCTGGGCACCGCGGCCATCGTGCTGGCGAGCGTGCTCGAGGGTAAGGTCAGCCTGATCGCGGGCGTCACCAAGGACGCCACCGGTAAAGTGAAAGCCGGCGAGCTCGTCAATTTCGTTGCCCAGCAGGTGGGTGGCAAGGGCGGCGGCCGTCCGGACATGGCGCAAGCCGGCGGTACCGATCCGGCGGGCCTGCCTGGCGCGCTGGCCGGCGTGGCTGGCTGGGTGGGCGAGCGCGCCTGACCGTTTCAAGGCTTGTACGAGAAGCCGCCTGCGGGCGGCTTTTTTTCGTCCTTGCCGCGCGCACGATTGGCTTATGCACACGGGTTAGGCGTTGCGTCGTTGCAAATATGTACATAGAATGCCGCTGTTCAATCGATAACCCAAGGACGGACATGCGTATTCATCGACTTGCAGCACTGCTTCTCTGTATCGCAACGGCTTTGCCGGCCTGGGCTGCCATGCCGGCTGCCGATACCGTCAAGGGAGGCAAGGATCACCCCCTGCTGTCGCGCTTCGAGGGCGCGCGGATGATTGGCTACGAAGCCACCGAATTCGAAGAGGTCACGCTGCCGGCAGGCAAACGCTACTTCACCAAGGAGCGCAAACCGGCATTCGAGAAAACCCTGCAGCTCTCCGGCAGGTACACCCGCATCGCCTACCTGAACCCGCGCGAGCGTTCGTCGCTCGAAGTCATGCGCAATTACCAGAGCGCACTGGAAAAGGCCGGCCTGAAGATCGTGTTTGCCTGCGCCAAGGAAGCTTGCGGCGAGCGGATCAACGATTACTGGCACGACAAGCGCCTGGGTAACGGCTACCTGAAGGAGGTCGGCGCGGCGGGCACCTTCATCCACGCCAGCGAGCAGCGCTACATGGCGGCGGCAGGCACGCGCCCGGACGGCACGGCCGTGAACGTCGCGGTATGGGTGACGGGGCCGGTATTGAGCTACAACGGCGGCGCCTATGTCGAGATCGTCGAAGGCAAGGCCATGGAAAACGGCAAGGTTGCGGCCAACCTGAACGCGGCCGAGATGGCCAAGGGCATCGCCGACGAGGGCAAGGTTGCTATCTACGGGGTCTATTTCGACACCGGCAAGGCCGAGGTCAAGCCCGATTCGGCACCCGCGCTGGGCGAGATGGCCAAGATGCTGCAGCAGGACCCGAAGCTGAAGGTCTATATCGTCGGCCATACCGACAACCAGGGCGATGCCAACATGAACCTGGCACTGTCGCAGAAGCGCGCCGAGGCGGTGGTGAAGGCGCTTGCCGATGGCTACAAGATCGAGCCGCGGCGCCTGAGCGCGAAAGGGGCGGCCTCGTATGCGCCGGTGGCGTCGAACCGCAGCGACGCGGGGCGCCAGAAGAACCGGCGCGTCGAGCTGGTCGAGATGTAAGAACGGGCGGTGGCAGGCGCTGCCTGTCCCGCACCGCCTTTGCACCACCCGCGTGCAGCGATGCGCCGCCAACGGGCGCATTCGCTGCGACTCAGCAATATCTCTCCGAACTTTTCCTATTTTTTGGTTGCAAAATTGCAACAGGATATGACTATTTTGGTGCGCCGCGTCATAATCCGCAAATAGGAGTAGTATGCATCCAGAATCACCCACCTTAGCAGGCATGCGATGAGCGACACCATTCTCGAAACCGATACGATTCACTTCCAGAAGGACCTGGACGCGCGCGGCCTGAACTGCCCGCTGCCCATCCTGAAGGCCAAGAAGGCACTTGCTGAAATGGCTACCGGAGAAGTGCTGCGCATCACGGCCACCGACACCGGTTCCGTGCGCGACTTCCAGGCTTTTGCCAAGCAGACCGGCAATGCGCTGTTGTCGCACACGCAGAACAATGGCGAATTCGTCTTCCTGATGCGCCGCAAGTAAGGCTGGCAAGGCGGTAGCCTGCGCTGGCACCGTGGACCGGTCGCTGGAGCGGGCAAGCTAAGGTAGTGACGAGCACGTCTCGAAAGGTCGGCGGCAGGTACGGCCGCAAGTGCAGCGCGCGAGCCCATCTTTGGCAGGGACACTTTCCTGCAACCCCTTTATTCAATACACGTGCGATTTGGAAGCATCCCTCTAACCAAAAATCGCACGATCGTGCTTTAATTCAGCCTTGAAGCTGTTATCTCTTATAATCTGGCCTTTTAAGCCACAGTCTACCTCTTCAATTTTTCAAAGGCACACCTATGAAAGTCCTGGTACCCGTCAAACGCGTGGTCGACTATAACGTCAAGGTCCGCGTCAAGTCCGACGGCAGCGGCGTGGATATCGCCAACGTCAAGATGTCGATGAACCCGTTCGACGAAATCGCGCTCGAAGAAGCGACCCGTTTGAAGGAAGCCGGCAAGGTCACCGAGGTGGTGGCGGTGTCCATCGGCGTGCCGCAGTGCCAGGAAACCCTGCGCACCGGCATGGCGATCGGTGCCGACCGCGGCATCCTGGTCGAGACCACGGTCGAGACCGAGCCGCTGGCCGTGGCCAAGATCATGAAGGCGCTGGCCGACAAGGAACAGCCGCAGCTGATCATCCTCGGCAAGCAGGCGATCGACGACGATTCGAACCAGACCGGCCAGATGCTGGCTGCCCTGCTGGGCTGGCCACAGGCTACCTTCGCCTCGAAAGTCGTGCTGGAAGACGGTAAAGTGACCGTGACCCGTGAAGTCGACGGCGGCCTGGAAACCGTTGCCTTGAGCCTGCCGGCCATCGTCACCACCGACCTGCGCCTGAATGAGCCGCGCTACGTCACGCTGCCGAACATCATGAAGGCGAAGAAGAAGCCGCTCGAAACGATCAAGCCGGAAGACCTGGGCGTCGACGTTTCGCCGCGCCTGAAGACCCTGAAGGTCGTCGAGCCGGCCAAGCGCTCGGCCGGCATCAAGGTGCCGGACGTCGCCACGCTGGTGCAGAAGCTGCGCACCGAAGCCAAAGTCATCTGATCGCGGCCTCGCCGTCATCTCAAAAATATAGGAAACATCATGGTCGCATTAGTCATCGCTGAACACGACAATGGCTCCCTCAAGGGCGCAACCCACCACACCGTGACCGCGGCCGCCCAGTGCGGCGGCGAGGTCCACGTGCTGGTCGCCGGCTCGAATTGCGGCGCCGCCGCCGAAGCCGCCGCCCAGATCGCCGGCGTCTCGAAGGTGCTGGTCGCCGACGCGCCTTACTTCGCCGACGGCCTGGCCGAAAACGTGGCCGAGCAGATCCTGGCCGTTGCCGGTTCGTACTCGCACATCCTGGCTCCGGCGACCGCCTTCGGCAAGAACATCCTGCCGCGCGTGGCCGCCAGGCTGGACGTGGCCCAGATCTCGGAAATCACCAAGGTCGATTCGCCCGACACCTTCGAGCGTCCGATCTACGCCGGCAACGCGATTGCTACCGTGCAGTCGACGGATTCGGTCAAAGTCATCACCGTGCGCGGCACGGGTTTTGACGCCGCCCCGGCAAGCGGCGGTTCGGCTGCTGTCGAAAACGTCGCCGCCGCCGCGGACTTCGGCAAGTCGGCTTTCGTCGGCCGCGAGCTGGCCAAGTCGGACCGTCCGGAACTGACGGCAGCAAAAATCATCGTCTCCGGTGGTCGCGGCATGGGCTCGGGCGACAACTTCAAGCTGCTCGAACCGCTGGCCGACAAGCTGGGCGCCGCCATGGGCGCTTCGCGCGCGGCAGTGGACGCCGGCTACGTGCCGAACGACTGGCAGGTCGGCCAGACCGGCAAGATCGTCGCACCGTCGCTGTACATCGCCGTCGGCATCTCGGGCGCGATCCAGCACTTGGCCGGCATGAAGGACTCGAAGACCATCGTCGCCATCAACAAGGATCCGGAAGCGCCGATTTTCTCGGTGGCCGACTACGGCCTGGTGGGTGACCTGTTCGAAGTCATCCCGCAACTGGTGCAGGAACTGGGCTAAGGGGGGAACCCCGATAAACCTGCTGCGCGTCGAATTGGCGTCCTGCGATGCTCCGCACCGGCGGGCCGGCTGTACTTCCGTGCAGCTGCGCTTCTCGAACGCCACTCCTTGCGCTCGCTACGGTTTCTCGGGGGCCCTTTAAGTAACGTAGGGTGGGCTCTCGAGCCCACGCTGTTTATCCGTCGCGACCGAATGCCGGTACGATGATTGATCCGCACGTAGACCGCGTGGGCATCAATGCCCACCCTACCAAAGACACACAGGCCACGCTGGTCCGGCATTCGCCTGGCTACCGTGGCCTGTTTCACATCCAATACTGAGGAGAGACTCGTGAGCTACCAAGCCCCGATCAAAGACATGCTGTTCGTGCTGAACGAACTGGCGAACCTGGAACAGGTCAGCCAGCTGCCAGGCTGCGAAGACGCGACCCGCGACACCGTCGAAGCCGTGCTGGAAGAGAACGCGAAATTCTGCGGCGAAGTCGTTGCGCCCCTGAACGGCCCGAGCGACAAGGAACCGAGCTTCTGGCACGACGGCCAGGTCACGACGTCCGCCGGCTTCAAGGTGGCCTTCCAGGCCTTCGGCGAATCCGGCTGGCAGGGTATCCAGCATCCGCAACAGTTCGGCGGCCAGGGCTTGCCGAAACTGGTCGGCACCCCATGCACCGAGATGCTCAATGCGGCATCGATCTCGTTCGCGCTGGTGGCCCTGCTGACCGACGGCGCCATCGAGGCGTTGCTCACAGCTGGTTCCGACGAGCAGAAGGCACGCTTCCTCGAGCCGCTCATCTCCGGCAAGTGGACCGGCACCATGAACCTGACCGAGCCGCAGGCCGGTTCCGACCTGGCTGCCGTGCGCACCCGCGCCGTGCCGCAGGGCGATGGCACCTACAAGATCTTCGGCACCAAGATCTACATCACCTACGGCGAACACGACATGGCCGAGAACATCATCCACCTGGTGCTGGCCCGTACGCCGGACGCGCCGGCTGGCGTGAAGGGGATCTCGCTGTTCATCGTGCCGAAGTTCATGATCAACGAAGACGGTTCGCTGGGCGAGCGCAACGACGCCCACTGCGTCTCGATCGAACACAAGCTGGGCATCAAGGCCAGCCCGACCGCCGTGCTGCAGTTCGGCGACAACGGCGGCGCCATCGGCACCCTGGTCGGCGAAGAAAACCGCGGCCTGGAATACATGTTCATCATGATGAACGCGGCCCGCTTCGGCGTCGGCATGCAGGGCATTGGCCTGGCCGAGCGTGCCTACCAGCAGGCGGTCGCGTTCGCGAAAGAGCGCATCCAGTCGCGCGACCTCGCTGGCTCCGCCGGCCCGGTGGCCATCATCAACCATCCGGACGTGCGCCGCATGCTGATGTCGATGCGCGCCCAGACGGAAGCGGCGCGCGCGCTGGCGTATGTCGGCGCCGGCATCTCGGACGTGGCCCACTACCACGCCGACGAAGCCACCCGCAAGGCCAACCTGGCCGTCTACGAATACCTGGTCCCGGTCATCAAGGGCTGGTCCACCGAGATGAGCGAGAACGTCACCCGTGACGGCGTGCAGGTTCACGGCGGCATGGGCTTCATCGAGGAAACCGGCGCGGCCCAGCACTACCGCGATGCCAAGATCCTGACCATCTACGAAGGCACGACCGCGATCCAGGCGAATGACCTGGTCGGCCGCAAGACCGTGCGCGACGGCGGCGCAACCGCCAAATCGATCATCGGTCAGGTGCGCGAGACGCAGGCGGCACTGGCCGAGCAGCAGGGCGCGGATTTCGCCGCCATCGGCCGCCAGCTGGCGCTCGGCAGCACGGCCCCGGAAGAGGTGGTCGACTTCGTCGTCGCCAACGTCAAGTCGGACATCAAGGGCGTGTTCGCCGGTTCCGTGCTGTACCTGAAGCTGGCCGGCATCGTGCTGGGCGGCTGGCAGATGGCGCGCGCGGCCCTGGTCGCGCAGAAGAAACTCGATGCGGGAGAGGGCGATGCCGGCTTCCTGCGCGCGAAGATTGCCACCGCGCGCTTCTTCGCCGACCACATCCTGTCCGGCGCGAGCGGCCTGCGTTCGGCCATCGTCGAAGGCAGCGCCGGCGTGCTGGCGCTGGACGTCGAGCAGTTCTGAGCGGGCAGAGGCTGCGGCCTCTTTGCCTGACCAGCGGCCTGCGGGCCGCTTTTTTTGCGCCCGCCATCCGGATTTTTACGGTTTGCTGAGCTTGATTTCGGATAAACGAAGCATTACGGCCGCGTTCGTAGACTGGCTCCACCATTTACTTCCGGAGCCCTACATGCCATTCCTGACAGCGCGCACCCTGCGTGTCCCGGCCCTGGCCATCTCGTCCCTGCTGTTGCTCGCCTCCTGTGGCGGCGGCGACGATGCTGGCCCGGGACAGGTTGCCACCGATCCGCAACCACCCAAGCCCGATCCCAATCCGCCGCCGACCAATCCGCCACCGACGAATCCGCCACCGACCAATCCACCACCGACGAATCCACCACCGGCCGATCCGCCGCCGACCTTGCCGCCGGCAGATCCGCCGCCGGTCAATCCGCCGCCACCACCACCGCCACCGCCGCCGCCGCCCACAGTGGTGCTGGCCGACAGCTATACCGACCTGGTCGCCGGCACCATCGGCAGCCAGCCGAACTGGCCTGCATGGGTGGGAACGGGGCGTCCGGTCGGGGGCGTCGGCTGCCTGATCAACGAGGATTACCACCTGCATTCGCTGGTGTCGATCTACCGCAATGGCCTGCGTCTCGGCTTGCCTGACAACATCGGGCGCAGCGGCTGTGCCTACGAGCTGCATACCCACGACGTGACGGGGGTGGTGCACATCGAAACCGACGTGCCCAAGAAATTCACGCTGGGGCAGTTCTTCGGGCTATGGAACCAGACGCTCGGTGCCAACGGCGCCGCCGGCTTGCCCGGGCCGATTCGCTACTACCTGATCGAGAACGAGAAGCTGACGCCGTTTACCGGCGACCCGGCCGGGCTGGAACTGATGGCGCACCGCGAGATCGTCATCATCAGCGGCACGCCGCCGTCGGTGTTGCCGAAGTATCGCTGGCCGAGCGGCCTGTGAGGGAGGGAAGGGGGACGCCGTGCCGCTGGTCAGCCGTAGGCGCCGCCCGTGTACATCAGGTCGAAGGTGCGCGCGATCGTGGCAATCAACACGGTCGCGCCCACCATCAGGGTCGCCACCAGCAGCAGCGCCAGGATCCAGTTCGAGCGCGAATGGCTGCCGCCGGCGGCATTGAAGCGCGCGTCCCACTTGTCGTCCGGGGTCAGGCCGATGGCCAGGGCGGCAATGCAGCCGGCAATGCAGGACACCAGCAAGGGCAGCAGCGCATAGAAGGGATGGGCGCCATCGACGTTGCTGAAGATGAGTCCGCTAATGGGAATGCTGCTCACGTGCAGCAGGCCAAGGCGGTCGACGCCCCCGTGCAGGTAAAAGCGGTGCGCGCCGACCGTGCCCAGGAGCAGTGCCAATGCGGTCGCGAACGTCTTGTTCTTGTGTGCCATGCAGTAATTTAGTGACGGAATGTGTTACGTGAAACCGCAAGTATCGTTCAAGAAGGTAACAAAAGCATCACTTTTTATGTAAATGCAATGTATCAACATGCAGCACTCGGCAGGGCGCGCCGCCGCGGGTAGCGGTAGCGCCGAAAATCAGGGATAATGCGCAATTCCGCCGGGACTGCGCGCCTGTCGTTACCTCGTTATCATTAACGCTTGCTGCTGCGCGGCATTGCGCGCTATAATCGTCGGCTTTCTCCGTCCAGTACAACTTTTTGGAATTATTATGGTCGTTATCCGTTTGGCTCGTGGCGGCGCAAAAAAGCGCCCGTTCTTCAACATCGTTGCAACCGATTCGCGTAACCGTCGCGATGGCCGTTTCATCGAGCGCATCGGCTTCTACAACCCGATGGCTTCCGGCGCCGAAGTCGGCCTGAAGATCACCGCGGACCGTCTGGCCTACTGGCAAGGCGTTGGCGCACAACTGTCGCCAACCGTCGCTCGCCTGGTTGCTCAGCAGACCCCGGCTGCCTAAGTAAGGTTTTCCTGGTTTGTCCGATTCAGCAGTTGCACAAGGGGCGCAGGCCCCCGACGACCTGACCCAGGTCGGGTATGTGTCCGGTGCCTATGGCATTACCGGCGGTATCCGCGTCACGCCGTTTTCGACGGATGCGGATGCGCTGCTGAGCGTGAAGACCTGGTGGCTCGACAAGCCGAGCCTGCGCTGCGTCACCGTACGCACCGCGAAGATGCATGGCGGCGACGTGGTCGCCACCCTGGTCGGGATGAGTGACCGCAACCTGGCGGAGGCGCTGAAAGGCGCCGCCGTCCATGTGTCGCGCCGCGAGTTTCCCTCGCTTGAAGAAGACGAGTACTACTGGTCCGACCTGATTGGCCTCGATGCGGTCAACCTCGAGGGTGAAGCCCTCGGCAAGGTAACCGACATGATGAGCAATGGCGCGCAATCCATCCTGCGCATCGAGCCCGTCGCCGATCCGGAAAGCAGCGAAAAGGCGCCCGAGCGCCTCGTGCCGTTTGTGGATCAGTTCGTGAAGACCGTCGATCTCAAGCAGAAAAGAATTACCCTGGACTGGGGCCTGGATTATTAACCCGTCCACCCTGAAGCGAGGTCCCGATGCAGTTTGACGTCGTGAGCTTGTTTCCCGAGATGTTTGCCGCGTTGACGCAGTCGGGTGTGACCCGCCGCGCCTTCGAGCAGGAGCGCTGGGGCCTGACCCTGTGGAATCCACGCGATTTCACCCAGGATCGCCACCGCACCGTGGATGACCGCCCGTATGGCGGTGGCCCCGGGATGGTGATGCTGGCCCGCCCGCTCGAAGCGACGATCAACGCCGCCAAGGCACGCCAGGTTGAACTCGGCCTGCCGGCGCCGCGCGTGGTGTTCATGTCGCCGCAAGGCAAGCCGCTGACGCACGAACGTGTCATGGCGCTGAAAGACGAGCCCGGCCTGGTCGTCCTGTGCGGCCGCTACGAAGCGGTCGACCAGCGCTTGCTGGACCGCCTAGTCGATGAGGAAATTTCCCTTGGCGACTTCGTGCTTTCCGGCGGCGAGTTGCCGGCGATGGCCTTGATGGATGCCGTAGTGCGGCAATTGCCTGGTGTGCTGGGCGACGACGCCTCGGCGGTCGAAGACAGTTTCGTCAACGGCTTGCTCGATTCGCCGCATTACACCCGCCCGGAAGTGTACGAGGGCGTCGCGGTACCGCCGGTTCTACTGGGCGGCAACCACGCGGAAATTATCAAATGGCGCCGCCAGCGCATGCTGGAAGCGACATCGAAGAAGCGGCCCGAGCTGCTGGACAAGGCGCGTGCCGCCGGCCAGCTGAGCCCGGCCGATGAACAGTTTTTGGCCACGCTCCCTCCGGGGTAGCAGGCCGGAAAAATGCACCGTCAAGGTGCAAGACATGCGGGCATGTTGCCCTTGTGTTCAACCCCATCCTCTACTGGGCAACAAGTACAGCGCCAGCAAGATGGTTTTTGGAGTCATAAGAATGAATCTGATTCAACAACTCGAGCAGGAAGAAATCGCGCGCCTCGGCCGCAGCATTCCTGATTTCGCACCTGGCGACACCGTGATCGTCAATGTCAACGTCGTCGAAGGCAACCGCAAGCGCGCCCAGGCATACGAAGGCGTCGTCATCTCGCGTCGTAACCGTGGTCTGAACTCGAACTTCATCGTTCGCAAGATCTCGTCGGGCGAAGGCGTGGAACGTACGTTCCAGCTGTACTCCCCACTGATCGCTTCGATCGAAGTCAAGCGTCGCGGTGATGTCCGCCGTGCGAAGCTGTACTATCTGCGTGAGCGTTCGGGCAAATCGGCGCGTATCAAAGAAAAGCTGCCGCAGCGTCGCGTCGCGGCCGCTCCAGCCGCTGAGTAATAGCGTCTGCGGCAATAAAAAGGCATCCCTCGGGATGCCTTTTTTCGTTTTGAGTCATCATTTACGCTGGAGAAATGCTTGTGGCCAAGGTGAATTTCGACCCCTCGCACCTGCCGATCGATGCCGTTGCCGGCGAGCCGGCCATCGACGCAGACCTGCTTACCCCGAGCCGCTTGCGCGTCCGCTTTGCCAACGCGCGCCGCGCCTGGGAACCGGAAACAGGCGAGGAAACGCCATTCCAGCCTGGCCTGAAGCTGCGCCGCGCCGCGGTGCTGGTGCCGCTGGTGGCGCGTCCGGAAGGGCTCACCGTGCTGCTGACCCAGCGCACCGAACACCTGAGCAGCCATGGCGGCCAGATCAGCTTCCCGGGCGGCCGCGCCGAGGAGCTCGACTCCTCGCCAATCGAGACCGCCCTGCGCGAAACCGAGGAGGAAATCGGCCTGCACCGCCGCCACATCGAGATCCTCGGCGTGCTGCCCGAATACATTACGGCCAGTGCCTACCGCATCCGTCCGGTCGTCGCCCTGGTCATGCCGCCGTTTGATCTGCTCGCCGATCCGAACGAGGTCGCCGAGATCTTCGAGGTGCCGCTGGCCTTCCTGATGAGCGGTGCGCATCACCAGCGCATGTCCTTCGAATTGCCCGAGGGGGCAGGGCGGCGCAGCTTCTACGCCATGCCTTATGAAAAATTTTTCATCTGGGGGGCGACGGCCGGCATGCTACGCAACCTCTTCCATTTCTTGCGCGCCGGACACATCTAAGTACTCACCCAAAAATAAATGTGTTTTTGGCTTCCAGAACCGGCGCGTTGCTGCGTCGGTTCGCGCTTGCAGTGCTCGCACTGCGGCGCGCTCGCCGCCTTGCACCGCATCCAGTTCTGTTTGCCAAAATTCCCATTTATTTTCGGTCGAGTACTTACTTACGGGCCCGGATTTGATTATGGCGGGAAGCTGCGCTATCGTAGCGGGGCAGCTGGTATTGCCATAACAAAAGAAGGAATTGCATGACATTTTTATCGATTCTGTGCGCCCTGCTCATCGAGCAGTTGAAACCGCTGCGCGCAGATAACCAGGTCTACAGCGGCATCAAGACCCTGGCGATGCGCATCGAGGGCTGGTTCAATGCCGGCGAAGCGAAAAACGGCCGCATGGGCTGGTTCCTGATGATGGCATTGCTGGTGCTGCCCGTCGCCATCGTCCACTGGACCCTGGCCCGCTACCAGGTATTCCTCGTGTTTGCCCTGAACGTCGCCATCGTCTACCTGACGCTGGGCTTTCGCCACTACAGCCATTACTTCACGTCCATCCAGTTGGCCCTCAACAACGGCGACGAAGCCACCGCCCGTACCCTGCTGGCGGAATGGACCCGGCTCGACACGGTCGGCATGGACGCCGGCGAAATTGCCCGCATCGCCGTGGAAAAGTCGCTGATCACGACCCACCGTAGCGTGTTCGGCGTGTTCTTCTGGTTCCTCGTGGGCGGCCCGGCCTGCGCCGTGCTCTACCGCGTGTCCGAATACCTGGCCCGTGCCTGGAACGAGCCCGAGCATATGCGTAACGAAGCCTTCGGCCAGTTCGCCGCGAAAGCTTTCTACTGGATCGACTGGGTGCCGGTGCGCCTGACGGCGATTGCCTTTGCCGTGGTAGGCAATTTCGAGGATGCGATTTACGCCTGGCGCAATTTCGCCGACCGCTGGTCGGAAGAGTCGCGCGGCATCATCCTCGCTGCCGGCGGCGGCGCCATGGGTGTGCGCCTGGGCACCCCGTACGAGAATGCCCCGCAACTGCTGCCGGCCGACGCCGCCCTGGTCGACATGACCGATGCCGAAGCCGAGGTGCTGCCGGGCGAGGAGCCGAACCTGCGCGCCCTGCAAAGCACGGTGGGACTTGTCTGGCGTGCCCTGATATTATGGATGATCCTGTTGCTCCTCCTGTCGAGCGTGATGTGGCTCGGCTGAGCATGTCCGGACAGGCTTCGTCCCCAAGTCTTCTATAAGATATAATAGTGGGGTTGTCCTTCTCCACGTAGCATTCTTGTATCAGCAAGCAGCACTATGGCCGAGTTACCGCACACCGGGACCGAAACCGCCGCCGGCGAGTTCTTCATCCTGGGCCTCACGAATGCAGGCAGGCAGTTCCGTCCCAGCGACTGGGCGGAGCGCCTGTGCGGGGTCATGTCCTGCTTCCGGCCCGAAGGCAGCGGCGGGCGCAATGCCCACCTGCAGTTTTCTCCCTACGTACACCCGACCATGGTGAACGGCGTCAAGGCCGTTGTCGTCGACAAGACCCTGCAAAAAGCCGAACCGCTGGCCTACCACTTCGTCATCAATTTCGCCAAGGACAACGACCTGCAGTTGGTCGATGCCTGCTTTGTCGAGCTGCCGGGCGATAGCAAGGCGTAAGCGCTCCAAGTTCCCCACGCTGTTTGAGTCAGATTAAACTGCCTTGAAGTTCATGCACTAGCTTGGACTTGAGAGGGCGGAACGCTGTCGTCCCGCCCGCCAACCGTGCGCTGCGTTGCGCATCCAGGGGAAGGCATCATGAACATCGGCGACATCTGCACCGTCCAGACGATCAGCTGCACGCGCGACGAAACCGTGCAGGGCGTGGCGCTCCTGATGCGCAAGCACCATGTCGGTGACCTCGTCGTCGTCGACGGCAGCGACGGCGAAGCCACGCCGGTCGGCATCGTCACCGACCGCGACATCGTCGTCTCCGTCATCGCGCTCGGTCTCGACCCGGCCAGCCTGCTCGTCGGCGACATCATGAGCGACGACCTGCTCACCTGCCGCGAGGACGACGACGTCTACCAGACCATCGAACACATGCGCCTGCGCGGCATCCGCCGGGTGCCGGTCGTGAAGCGCAACGGCGGCCTGGCCGGCATCGTCAGCGCCGACGACCTGCTCGAGTTCCTCGCCGAAGAGATGGGCGACCTGTCGCGCATCAGCGGCAACCAGCAGGCGCACGAACGGCGCGCGCGTCACTGAACCGCGGCATACGCTCCAGGCAGGACCCACCTCGCGGCAACTTGCCTGGCAGCATCTGGCCGCGGGGTGCAGCGGCGGCGCAGGCACGTATGCCCGCTGCATCGATGCCTCTGTCGCAGCATCATCTTGAACAGCCATCTGTTACCATCGCGCTCTTGCAGCCTCTCGCGCCGCCCCCGGACCACGCGCGTCGGACCGACGCCCCACCTGACGGAATGACATGAATTTGACGAGTTTCAAGCAGCGCCTGCCCGCGCAACTGACCGCCGGCGCCCTGATCTTCCTCCTTGCCGGCGCCGCCGCGTCCGCGCCCCTGCCCAAGGGCGTGCAGCTCGGCGCCTCGGTCGAAGGGATCACCGAATACCGCCTGGCCAACGGCCTGAAGGTCCTGCTGTTTCCCGACAACTCGCGTCCGACCGTCACCGTGAACGTCACTTACCTGGTCGGCTCGCGCCACGAGAACTACGGCGAAACCGGCATGGCGCACCTGCTCGAGCACCTGCTGTTCAAGGGCGCGAAGAAGAACCCGGACATCACGCGCCAGTTCGCCGACCGCGGCATGGACTTCAACGGCACCACCTCGCTCGACCGCACCAACTACTACGAGGTGTTCCAGGCCGCGCCCGGCAACCTCGATTGGGCGCTGCAGATGGAAGCGGACCGCATGACCGGTTCCTTCATTGCCCAGAAAGACCTCGATTCCGAGATGACGGTCGTGCGCAACGAATTCGAGAGCGGCGAGAATTCGCCCACCGGCGTGCTGGCCAAGCGCATGCAGAGCGTGGCCTACGACTGGCACAGCTATGGCCGTTCGACCATCGGCAACCGCAGCGACATCGAGAACGTGCGCATCGCCAACCTGCAGGCCTTCTACCGCACCTATTACCAGCCGGACAACGCCGTGCTGCTGGTGGCCGGCAAGTTCGAGCCGAACGCGACCCTCGCGAAGATCAACCGCCTGTTCGGCGCGATTCCGAAGCCGAAGCGCCAGTTGCCGCAATTCTGGACGGTCGAGCCCACCCAGGACGGCGAGCGCAGCTTCGCGGTGCGGCGCCAGGGCGACGTCCAGATCGTCATGCTGGGTTACAAGGTGCCGTCCAGCCTGCACGACGACAGCGACGTGATGGCCTTCGCCTCCGCCATCCTGGGCGACGTGCCGACCGGGCGCCTGCACAAGAGCCTGGTCGAGACCGGCAAGGCGAGCCAGGTGTTCACGTTCGGCGAGACCGGCTACGCGCCCGGCCTGCAGTATGTCGGCGCCGTCGTGAAGAAGGGCGAGCCGCTCGAACCGGTGCGCGCCGCGCTGATCGAGGCCGTCGAGCACTTCGGCGACACGCCGCCGACGGAAGAGGAAATGGCGCGCATCCGCCGCACCTACGAAAACCAGCTCGACCGCAGCCTGAACGACCCGCAGCGGGTTGGCGTGGCGCTGTCCGAAACGATCGCGCTGGGCGACTGGCGCCTGTTCTTCACCGGCCGCGAACGCATCAAGACCATCAGCGCGCTCGAAGTGGCCGGCGTCGCCAAGCGCTACTTCCGGCGCGACAACCGCGTCACCGGCGTGTTCATCCCCGAGGACAGCCCGCTGCGCGCCGTGATCCCGCCGGCGCCGAGCGTGGAGAGCATCCTGAAGGACTTCAAGCCGCGCGAGTCCAAACTGGTGTCCGAGGATTTCGAGCCGACCCAGGCGAATATCCTGAAGCGCACCCAGCTGGCGACTGCCGGCGGCGTCAAGCTGGCGCTGCTGCCCAAGAAGAACCGTGGCGAGACCGTCACCGTCGACCTGCGCCAGCACATGGGCGACGAGAAGAACCTGTTCGGCAAGGGCGCCGTGCCCGAGCTGACCGCGGCGATGCTCGTGCGCGGCACCAGCCGCTACACGCGCGAACAGCTGGCCGACGAGTTCGAGCGCCTGCGCATTTCCGGCGGCCTGACCCATTTCCAGACCACGCGCGAACACCTGCCCGAGGCACTGCGCCTGGTGGCCCACGTGCTCAAGGAACCGGGCTTCCCGCAAGCCGAGTTCGAGCAGCTGCAGCGCCAGTCGCAGGTCGCGCTCGAGGCCAGCCGGGGCGAACCGCAATCGGTTGCCGCGCGCGCCCTGAACCGCCACTTCGACATCTACCCGAAGGGCGACGTGCGCCACGCGAACAGCATCGACGAAGACCTGGCCGAACTGCAGGCCGCGCGCCTGGACGAGCTGCGCGCCTACCACCGCGAATTCTACGGCAGCGTGCCGGCCGAGATGGCGGTGGTCGGCGACTTCGACCCGGCAGTGGTCACGCCGCTGGTCGAGGAGCTGTTCGGCAGCTGGAAGGCGGCCGCCAACGTGGCGCCGGTGCTGCGCGGCCATGCCGAGATCGCGCCGCTGGCGACCATGCTCGATACCCCGGACAAGGAGAACGGCTTCTACGCCGCGCGCCTGAACCTCGACCTGAACATCGACGACCCGGACTATCCGGCCCTGACCCCGGCGAACTACATCTTCGGCGAAGGCGGCCTGCGCTCGCGCCTGATGGACCGCATCCGCCAGAAGGATGGCCTGTCCTACGGCGGCGGTTCGCAGCTCGACGCCGGCGACCTGGACCGGGCAGGGGGCTTCGAGATCAGCGCCATCGCTGCACCGCAAAACCTGCGGCGCCTGGACGCGGCCGTGCGCGAGGAACTGGCGCGCGCCGTCACGGGCGGCTTCACCGCGGCCGAACTGGCGGGCGCCAAGTCGGGCCTGATGCAGCAACGCCAGCAGACCCGCGCCGACGACGCCGCCCTGGCCTCGGGCTGGACCTCTTACCTGTACCGCAACCGCACCTATGAATGGTCGCGCCAGTTCGAGGACAAGCTGATGGCGGTGACCCTGCCCCAGCTGAACGCGGCATGGCGCCGCGCCATCGACCCGAAGAAGCTGTCGGTCGTGATGGCCGGCGACGAGAAAAAGGCCAGGCCGGCGCCGTAAGCTGCACCCTGGAAGGCCGCAGCGGACCAAAAGCGCAACACTCCCGCGCTAGCAGCCCCGCCTGGATTGATGAAACCCCGGCTTCCCGGTAGAATGTTGCCTTTGGGCATCATTGTGGCAAGACCGCGGGAGCAGCAGGGATGAAGGGCAGGATCAAGCAGGAACCGAAGCAGGAAGCGAAAGAGGGCGGCTTGCCGTTTGCCGGCAAGGTGGCGATCGTCACCGGCGGGGCTGCGGGCATCGGCCGTGCCACGGCGCTGGCCTTCGGGCGTGCCGGCGCATGTGTCGTGGTGGCCGACGTGTCGGTCGACGGCGGCCATGCCACGGCCGCGATGATCGTCGAGAACGGCGGCAAGGCCTTGTTCGTGCAGGCGAACGTGACGCGCGCGGCCGATGTCGAAGCGCTGGTCGACAAGGCGGTGCACCATTACGGCCGCGTCGACTGCGCGGTGAATTCGGCGGCGCTGGAGGACGAGGGCGTGCCGCTGGCCGACATCGACGAAGCCGGGTTCGACCGCATCATGGACGTCAACGTCAAGGGCGTCTGGCTGTCGATGAAGTACCAGCTGCGCCAGATGAAAAAGCAGGGCGCCGGCACCATCGTCAACATGTCCTCGGCGCTGGGCCTGGTCGGTGCGCCGGGCATGGCCGCCTACGCGGCCAGCAAGCATGCGGTGGCGGGCCTGACCAAGAGCGCCGCGGCGGAATATGCCGGGGACGGCATCCGCGTCAATGCGCTGTGCCCGGGTGCGGTGCGTACGCCGATGCTGGCACGCGCCCTGAAGGCGGAGGCGGCAGCCGAGAAGAAGCTGCGCGAAGCGCACCCGATGGGCCGCTTTGCCGAGCCGGCCGAAATCGCCAACGCGGTGCTGTGGCTGTGCTCGGAACAATCCTCGTTCGTGACCGGCCACCAGCTGGCAGTCGATGGCGGCCTGACCGCGATCTGAGCTCGAGCGAATAAAAAGCGGGCGGCGCCGGTGGCGCTCGCCCGCTTGTCGTTTGCGGCGCGGTTACTGCGTCGAAGCGGTAGCGGCCGCCGGCGCGGCTGCCGGTGCTGCGCCTGCAGCCGGCTGGCGCAGCAGCAGGATATGCATGCGTGCGATGTCGGACAGGCCGCCGCGTGCCTTGACGCTCTCGAAGGTCTTGATCGCGTCTTCCTTGTGGCCGGCCTTGGCCTGGGCCTGGCCGAGACGCAGCTTGGCCTCGTCAGGCTGCTTCAGGCCGCCCTTGGCGATACCCTGCTGGATCAAGCCGATGCCCTTGTCGGCCTGGCCCATGGTGGTGTAGGCCCAGCCCAGGTTGACCAGGCCGGCGCCGGTCTTGGCCTTGCTGGCCGAGGCTTCGCCGCTGGCGATGTTTTTCGCGTCGTCGGCCGCACCCTTGTTGGCGCGGCTGCGCAGGGCGTCGTGGGCCTTGGCGTTGGCACCCTTGCCCAGCACGCCGGCGGCATAGCCCGCGTCCAGCACGTTCTTCGCTTCGGTGGCGAACGTGTCGCGCAGGGCCAGCTCGGCCAGGTCCATGTACTCGCTCTCGTCCAGGGTCTTGATTGCTGCAAACTGCAGGCGGCGCAGGGGCAACGGGTTGTTCTGGTCGAAGCCCGGCTTGGACGTCACGCCCAGGCGGATCAGTTCGTCCCACCATTCATCGGCCGGGTAATAGGTGACCAGTTTCTGGGCCACGATTTCACGGGCAGCATTGTCCTTGGTCTCGCTGGCGGCGCTGCGCAGCAGTTTCAGGTCTTCCATGGTCGGCGTCTTGCCGGCCTTTTCGGTCTCTTCGATCACCTGCAGCAGCAGCGGTTTGGCGGCCGCGTAGTCCTTGTTCAGGTAGTAGGCGCGCGAGAGCATCAGGCGTGCCGTCGTCATGTCGGCGCCCATCGACTCGTAGCGCTTCAGGCTCTGGATGGCGCCCGCGTAGTTGGCCGCCTTGAACTGCATGTCGGCGAGGGTCAGCACCAGTTTCGGCTGCATTTCCTTCGGCTCGAAACCGGACTGGATGACCTGTTCGGACGTGGTTGCGAAGGCAGCGGTGTCGTTGGCAATCGAGGCCGAGACCATCTTCATGCGCGTGATGACATAGGTCTCGTAAGGCGTCTTGTTCGGCAGCGCATCGGCCTGGCCGAGGCGGGCGTTCAGCTCAGCCGTGTTCTTGGCGCTGATCAAAGGCTGCAATTGTGCCGGATCGAGCAGCTTGGCCAGCTCCGGACGCACGCTGTTCTTGGCAGCGGCAGCCGGCGCGTCGTTCTTTTGCGCATGCGCGCTCGTCATCAGGGCAGGCGCGCTGTTCAGGCCGACGGCAGCCAGCAGCAGGCAGAGGCGAGCGAGACGGAAATGGGACATGAAAGATCCTTCTAAAAAAATGAGCGGTGGATCCGCGGCAAAATGGCGAATTTGCCAATCTTGTGCAAACGCGCATTGTCCCATAAACCGGCGGGACCCTGCGCCGCAATTGTGCCGCAGGGACTACCGGGGCGGGCGTGGCGTTACATTGCGTTACCTGCCTTGACGGCAGGTAACTTGTCGTGGGCGCGCGGCCTCAGAAACCGGGAACCGGGCAACGTCCCTCGGCCTCAATCTCGCCCGCCAGCCAGGCGTTGACGGCGGCTAGCGCCGGTGCCGCGAAGCCATAGGTCATCAGGGCCGGCGCGTCGAAGTCGAGTGCCTGGTAGGGGTTCCACAGGGCCAGGTGCAGGTCAGGGCGCCAGGTCGCTTTCGCGTGCGGGCCGTAGCGGCGGCGCGAGGTCGAGGCCAGCACCGTGAAGCGGCCGTCTGGGGCAGGGCGGCCCAGTCGAAGCTTTCCGCATCGGCAAACGTCACCAGCTCGACGTCGTAGAGCTGGCCGAGGGACGCGGCGATCTGCGCAGCAGGCACGCCGGCTTCCGAGACGCCGTCGCTGACCACGTCCTGGCGCGCCACCGGGCGCAGCCTGCTGCCCGCCGGCGGACGCACGACTTGCCCGCGTGCGCTCAGGGCGCGGCGCCATGCCCGCGCCATCAGGGCGCGGTCGGCGGCATCGGTGCTGTAGACCGGGGCCTCGTCGGCGCCGGGCGGCGCATCGGGCTCGGCCGCAAGGGCGCCCGTGCCGGCAGCGACGCCGGCGCTCGTGCCCGTGGTTGCACCTGCAGGATGGGCCGCCGCGAGCGCGCCCAGGCGTGCCAGCTTCTGCTGGACCTGCGCCATCGGCAGTTCGCCAGAGGCGATCGCGGCGGCAATCGCCGCGACCGTCTCTTCCTGCGTCTCGCGCGAGCCGATCGCCATCACCATGTCGGCGCCGACCACCAGCGCGCGCACGGCGGCCTGGCCGGCGCCGTAGCGGTGCGCGATCGCATGCATGTCCATGCCGTCGGTGATGATCACGCCCTCGTAGCCCCAGCCGTCCCGCAGGATGCCGGTGAGGATGGGCTGCGACATCGTCGCCGGGTACTCGGCGTCGAGCGCCGGGTAGACGATGTGGGCGGTCATCATTGCCGGCGCCGGTTTTCGCGCTGCGCGGCCATGCGGAAGGGGGCGAATTCGAAGCGTTCGAGTTCTTCGAGCGGCTTGTCGACGGTGGGCAGCGCGCGGTGCGAGTCGATGTGGGTGTCGCCGTGGCCGGGGAAGTGCTTGACGCAGCAGGCCACGCCCTCGGCCTCGCTGCCGTCCATCCAGGCCAGCGCGATGCGGGTCGCGGTTTCCGCGTCGGCACCGAAGGAGCGCTCGGCGATCACCGGGTTGTGCGGGTTGTTGTTCAGGTCCAGCACCGGCGCGAAGTTCCAGTTGAAGCCGAGCGAGCGCACCGCGCGCGCCACCGCCGCGCCGACTTCGCGCGCGAGGTCCGGGTCGTTGGCGGCCCCAAGCGCCATCGCCGAGGGCGGCGCCGGCACCCAGGTCGAACGCACGACGGCGCCGCCTTCCTGGTCGAGCGCAATCAGGGCTTGCGGTCCCATCACGGCGCGCAGGGCGCCGGTGAAACGGGTCAGCTGGCTGGTATCGACCATGTTCTGGCGGAACAGGCAGGCGCCGCGCACCCGGTTTTGCGCCATGAAGGCGGCGGTGTCCTCGTCCAGTTCGGTGCCGAACAGGCGCACCATGATCAGCTGGCCGGCGAGTTGGTTCAGTTCTTCCATGCGCGTCTTCAGTTCAATTGGTCTTGGTGACTTTGCTCAGGTGACGCGGCCGGTCCGGATCGAGCCCGCGCGCTTTCGACAGCTGCGCCGCCATCACATAAAAGGCCTGGATCGCGACGATCGGGTCGAGGTCGGGCGTGGCGGCCACCGGCAGGGTCAGGTCGCGCTCAGGCACGTCGTCCGGCGCGGCCAGCAGCACGCGCGCGCCGCGTCCGCGCATCTCGGCAGCGAGGGTCAGCAGACCCGCCTGGGCCGGGCCGCGAGTGGCGAAGATCAGCAGCGGATAGCCTTCCTCGATCAGCGCCATCGGGCCGTGCTTGATCTCGGCGCCGGAAAACGCTTCCGCCTGCAGGGCCGAGGTTTCCTTGAATTTCAGGGCCGCCTCCAGGGCGATGGGGAAGCTGATGCCGCGACCCACCACCATGATGTTGCGCGCTGGCGCCAGCACGTCGATGGCCGCCGACCAGTCGGCCTGGCTCGCCGCGCGCAAGGCCTCGGGCAGGGCGGCAACGCCGGCTTTCAGTTCCGCGTCGTCCTGCCACTCGGCCACCAGGCGCGCACCGGCGACGAGACTCGTGATGAAACTCTTGGTGGCGGCCACGCTCTGCTCCTTCCCGGCATGCAGCGGCATGGTCCAGGCGGCGCTCTGCGCCAGCGGCGAGCTGTCGTCGTTCACCAGGGCCACCGTGGTGGCGCCGCCGGCGCGGAAGTACTGGATCGGTTCCACCACGTCCGGGCTCTGGCCCGACTGCGAAATGGCAATCGCCAGCGTGTCGCGCGTGACCAGGGGCGATTTGTACAGCGTGACGAGCGACATCGGCAGCGAGGTGACGAGGCGTCCGAGGCGCGACATGATCAGGTAGGCGACATAGCTTGACGCATGGTCCGAGCTGCCGCGCGCCACCGTCACCGCGCTGTGGAAATTCGTCGACCTGAGCGTGCGCCCGAGTTCGGCGTAGCGTTCGGTGTCCTGGCTCAGTTGCAGCGCGACGCAGTCGCCGGCGGACATGGCCTCCTGCAGCATCAGCGAGGTGGCGGGTGCGCTGTCGGTCGCGCTTTTGCTGGAATTCATACGGCTGCTCCTTCGATATGGACGGCTTTGATGTTCAGGTCGCGGCCGAGCACCACGAAGTCGGCATGGCAGCCCGGCGCCAGGCGTCCGCGCAGCGGTTCGCCCGGTAATCGGCGGCATTGGTCGACACGCGCCGCGACGCTTCCGCCAGCGGCAGGCCGATCTTCACCAGGTTGCGCAGGGCGCCGTCCATCGTGAGCGTGGAGCCGACCAGCGTGCCGTCAGCCAGGCGCACGCCACCCATGCACTTGTGGACGACCTGGCGCCCCAGCATGTATTCGCCATCGGGCATGCCGGAAGCGGCCGTCGAATCGGTCACGCAGAACAGGTGCGGAATCGCGCGCAGCGCCACCTTGATTGCGCCCGGATGGACGTGCAGCAGGTCGGGGATGATCTCCGCGTACTGCGCGTGTGCCAGCGCCGCACCCACCATGCCCGGCTCGCGGTGGTGCAGGCCCGGCATCGCGTTGAACAGGTGGGTAAAGCCGGCCGCGCCGTGTTCGAGCGCGGCGACGCCGTCTTCATACGAGCCGCTGGTATGGCCGATCTGCACGCGCATGCCCTTGTCGGCAAGCAGGCGCACGAGCTCGAGGTGGCCGTGGATCTCGGGCGCCACCGTGATCACGCAGCGGCGCGCGACGGGCGTAGTCTTCCACCTCGCGCAGGGTCGCTTCCTTTGCAAACGGCGGCTGGGCGCCCAGTTTGGCGGCATTGATGTAGGGGCCTTCCAGGTGCACGCCGAGGATGCGCGCTTCGCCCTTGCCACGCTCTTCGATGGCCGCGCCGATCGCATCCAGCGCGCGTTCGATGTCTTCCGGCGGCGCCGTCATCGTCGTGGCCAGCAGGCTGGTGGTACCGTGTTTCGCGTGCAGGGCGGCGATGACGTGCGGCGCGTCGCCGCCTTCCATCATGTCGCGTCCGCCGCCGCCGTGCACGTGGACGTCGATGAAGCCGGGCAGGATGTAGTCGTCGTTATTCCCGTCAGGGTCGGCCGGGCTGCCGGCGATGGCCTCGATGATGGCGCCGTAGCGCAGTTCGCCGTGGATCCAGCCGTCCGGCGTGAGGATGTTGCCTTTCATGGTGCGGCCTTCTTCAGGTGACGTTCGATCATGCGCAGCGCGCCTTGCGCCGAGTCGCCCTGCGGCGCTAGGCAGCGTGCACGGGTCTCTGGCGGCAGCCAGGCCAGCAGCACTTCGCCCAGGCCGCCGCACGGGGCCAGCGGCAGGCGCGCGGACGGGTCGAGCGCATGGGCGATGCTGGCCACTTCGCGGCCCGCGTGTTCGAGGATGGCACGGGCCACCGGATCGGTGTCGCCATGCAGGATCACGAAGCGCGCCAGGCTCGCATAGGCCGTCTGGTTGGCGCGCGCCCGAGCCAGACCTGGACGGCATCGCGGCTGCCGCCGCAGGCTTCGATGACCTCGCGCGCAAACGCGCCGCCTGCGACGCGGCCATCGATCACCTGTTCGATATGGTTCAGCGCGCGCAGCCCCATCCATGCGCCGCTGGCTTCGTCCCCGGCCGGGAAACCCCAGCCGCCGACTTCCACCTTGCTGCCGTCTTCCAGCATCGCTTCGCCGACGCTGCCCGTGCCGATCGCGACGATCGCGCCTGGTTCTCCGCCATGGGCGCCCATCAGGGTGCTGAAGCCGTCGGTGCCCAGCACCAGGGCGGCGAAACCGGGATCGCTTGCCACGAACTGCGCGGCCCATTCCTTGTTGTGCACCCCGGCCAGGCCCAGGCCAATCGCCATCGAGGACAGGGGAGGGGAACCGATATCGGCCACCGCGCAGGCTTCGCCGATGGCTTGCATGATGGTGGTCCAGGCGTTCTGGATGCCGTGCGAGAGACCGGAAGGGCCGGCACTGGCCTGCGCCAGTTCGACGCCGTTGGCGCTGGCGAGACGTACGCGGGTGCCGGTGCCGCCGCCATCGACGCCGATGAGGTATTCGATCATGGTTGAGGGGCGCCTGGAGAGGCTGCCGCAAGCTGGAAAAGGGGTCAGGGCACTATAGGCAGGCTGCCTGGGTCTGTCAACAGGTATTTAAGTGGTATTGTTTTTGGGTAGAAGTGGTATGGTTTCGTGCCGCTGCCGATTCGCCTTGGCTAGCTCAATGAGCAGCTTCATTTATGTGAATCGGGCAGGGATGTTGCTTTTTGCTGAACGAAGTCGTGTGCCGGTTCGCCGTCATGCAGTACGAGAGGCAAAACCATTCGTGCCTTGATGCTGCGCAATGTCCTGTTTGAACTATTTCATTAATTTTCGTTAAGAACCCATCGGTTTTGTGAAACCTCATGAAATGAGACCAGGTGCCTTGCACGAACTTAACTAAATGAAACCATTCCCCATTCCTGAGTCCCGTAGCGGGTTGTTGCCAAAAGAGCTGGTTAGCCTGTTTGGTGGATTGAGCGAAGCGAATCGTGCCATTCGACTGCGCATGTCAGGTCGCCAGGGCATTGTTGATGACGTTTTGCTAGTGAAGCAGGTCAGCGGACAGGAAACCATGTGCGGCGGACTGGAATACCGTTTGTACTGTGTATCGCTGGATCCTGCCTTGCCACTCAAGGACTTCATCGCGGTTCCGGTCGAAGTGCAGTTCGTTACCGACCGAGGAGAGATGCGTTCTGTTTGCGGCATTGTCGCGGAAGCGATGGCGGGGCAGGCCGACGGTGGACTTGCGACCTACCAGCTGTTCGTGCGCGATGCGTTGGCCCTGATGGAGCAGCGCGTGAATACCAGAGTATTCCGTAACCTGAATGAAGTCGACCTGTCAGCAGCCATGCTTCGCGAATGGAAAAACACGAATCCCATCCTGGCAAAAGCTTTCGACATTGATATGTCCGGCGTACGCGACACGTACCCCACGCGTGAATTCACGATGCAGCACAACGAATCGGACGCTGCATTCCTGCGCCGGCTCTGGAAGCGGCGGGGTATTTCGTGGTTCATCAGGCCTGGACAGGCCAGCAACGATGGCAGTAGCAGCACACCTGCTCATACGCTCGTCCTGTTCGATTCGTCGTATTCGCTTGTCCAGAATGCAGCTGGTGCCGTACGTTTCAATAACGACCGGGCTACCCAGGCAGCGGACGCAATCTACAACTGGAGTGCGCTGCGGACGCTCCGGAGTGGCAGTGCCACGCGGCAGAGCTGGGATTATCGCAGCGGTGGCATGATGTCGGTTCATCTACCCACCGTCATGCAGCAAGGTGAGGCCGGAACCCAGTTTGCTTTCAGTCTTGATGACTATGTGGTCGATCCGCCGCATGCAGGACACGACGCCGCCGATTATCAGCGCTTGGGCGAACTGCGCATCAGGCGGCACGAATACGCGTCGAAGTGCTTTCGCGGCGAAGGCGGGGTGCGAGACCTCTGCGTTGGCCAGTGGTTCCGGCTCGATGGACATCCGGAAATCGACATGCATAACGACGACCAGCGTGAATTCGTCCTGACCCAGTTGTGGGTGAGCGCAGAGAATAATCTGCCGAAGACGGTGGACGAGCGCGTTCAGCGCCTGTTTTCCGTGAATGGCTGGCAGGGAGATGGTATAGCGGCGGAACTTCATGCTGCAAGCGTAGAGCGCGATATGCGTTACACGAATCGCTTTGCCTGTGTGCGGCGCGGCATTCCAATTGTCCCAGCCTTCGACCCCCGCACTGACCTTCCTCGTGTGACATTACAAACTGCCATTGTCGTCGGCCCACCCGGAGAAGAAGTGTATTGCGACGCACTGGGCCGGGTGAAGCTGCGCTTTCCAGGAACCCGCGAACAGGATCACGCATCGGGACCCGGCGCATCGAACACCGATACCGACTCTGCATGGATACGCGTAGCCAGTTTCTGGGCCAGCGACAAGTGGGGCAGCATGCATCTGCCACGGGTTGGCAATGAGGTGCTGGTCGACTTCCTCGGCGGCGATCCAGATAAACCTGTCGTCGTCGGTAGTCTGTATGGAAAACCTTTGCCGCCGGCATTCAGTCACACAGGCGAACTGCCCGGCAACCGCTTCCTGGCAGGTATCAAGAGCAAGGAAGTAAAAGGCATACGCTACAACCAGCTCCAGTTCGACGATACCCCGGGCCAGATCAGCACCCAGCTTGCAAGCGAACATGGCCACAGCCAGCTCAATCTGGGGTGGCTGACACGGCCGCGCCAGAACGGGCAGGGCGGCGCCCGCGGGGAAGGCGCCGAACTACGCTCGGACGGCGCAGTGTCGGTGCGCGGAAAATCCGGCGTGTTCATCAGTGCGGAGGCCCAGCGCGGGGCGCAAGGGGCGTTGTTGCAGCGGGAATCCTTGCTTGGATTGGCCGAGGTACTGCAAAGCGTTCAGCAGCAGCTATCGGAGCTGGCACAGACTCACCACGCCGATTCGACACCGGCTGCACAATTGGGGGACCTGGTCAAGCGGCTCAAGGCGTGGGAAAACGGAACGAACGTGAGTCCCGATGCCAGTGAAGGACAGGCTGCGGTCGTTGCCGTTAGCGCACCGGCAGGGGTAGCGATCGGCAGCCAGGACAATGTTCTGCTCGGCGCCCAAACCCAGATCGACCTTATCAGTGTGGGTACAACCCATGTCAGCGCCGGCAAAACCTTCCTCGTTCGCGCAGCCGAGAGTATCAGCCTGTTCGCGCACAAGCTTGGCCTGAAACTGATCGCGGCGTCCGGCAAGCTGGAACTGCAGACCCATAAGGACGATATGGAACTGACGTCCGCCAAGCGCATCGTGCTGAGCGCGGCAGACGAAATCGTGCTGCAAGCGCCGAAGCTGCGCTTCATTGCACAAGGGGCGCAAGTCGATATCGGTGGCAATGAGATCGTGCAGCAGTGCAGCGGCAATCACACCATCAAGTCTGCCAAGTTTGCCCACCTCACCGGTGGGGGCGGAAATGTGGCCTCCTTAAATCTCCCAGCCAGCGACATCAAGACCGACGAACGCATCATCTTGTTCGACCAGCAATCGGGCCTGCCTGTCAAGGATCGGGCTTACCGTGCAATTCTTGATGATGGCCAGGAAATCACCGGGAAAACCGATGCGGAAGGACGTACAGAACTGATGCATTCCGTAGCGATGGGAGAGGTGCGGATCATTATCGACCCGCATTCCGACAATGCCTGACAACTTCTTAAGCGGACGCCATGGCTGAACCGATCCGACGACTCCCTGATCCCATTGTCAACGCCGACGGCAAACTGGAGGGCAAAAGCATCCTCACACCGCAGTCTGTGAAAACACGCGGTGCGATTGCGATTCCTTCTAACAAAGTCATTCCAGTGATTCTCGTGCCAGGAATTATGGGGAGTAATTTGCGGGCAACAACAAACAAAAAACAAGCCCAAAACACTGAATTGTCGGTCGGGAATCCGGCTTGGCGCCCTCCAAACGGAGTCCGCGAAGGTTTGCGCGAAGCGAAAATGTGGGATGGGCGTGGCCCGGCCGTTCGTCAACAGATACTCGATGGTGACACACTTGAAGTCGACAATACGGGACTGATTGAGCCATCTGGTGAGATGGAAGGCATGACCGTCGAACAGCTGCGCAACAGATGGTGGGGAGAAGTTCACTGGTCCAGCTATGGACCATTGCTGTGCGAGCTGCAAAGCAAACTGAACAGCACGTTCGAAGCGTCTTTGATTTTGAGAAACCGGCAACCCAACTCGCACTGGGAGTCGATCATGGAATACGACCATGAAAAATGGAATGCTGCTGACATGTCCAAACTCACCGTAGGGAATCTGGAAAAATTCGCGCAGTACCAATACCCTGTCTATGCCTGTGGCTATAACTGGACGCAGTCAAATGAACTGTCGGGCATACGCCTGAAAACCCGTGTGCTGGAAATTATCGACCTTTGGATCAAGCGTAAATTCGACTGTAAGCAGGTCATTCTGGTGACGCATTCAATGGGCGGACTGGTAGCTCGGGCATGCGCCAAGCAAATCCCTGACAGGATTGTTGGGATATCGCACGGCGTCATGCCTGCACTGGGTGCTCCCTTGGCCTACCGGCGTATGGCATGCGGCACCGAAAAGAGCTCTCCATCGGCGACGATCAAAGGTAACTTCGAAATGGAGAAATTTTCTCAGATTGCCGGTGATACTACCGAAAAAACGACTCCCACAATGGCCATGGCCTGTGGTGCGCTGGAACTTCTCCCCAATCACCTTTACCCGCAACCGTGGTTGATGGCTTCAGTGAGAAAGAGGGATGGCAGTATCGAGGACGTTTGCCCGCTTTTCTATCAAAATGTTTACGACCTATATCGTGAGTTCTCAACGTGGTACCGCGTAATCGATCTGGATCTAGTTGATCCTGCTCGTAAATATGATCCAAAGACCGGCGAAGCGAAACGTGCTGTAATACGCGCGGTCGGCCAGGCCGAAAAGTTTCATACCCAGGTGCTTGATAGCTATTATCATCCAAATTCGTATGCCTATTACGGTGCCGACCCGGAGCAGCTTTCGTTCGGCGTATTTCGCTGGATAACAGACGATCAGGGTGCATTGAACCAGCAAGTACGTTCGCTGCTCATCGTCGGGCAGGGCCGGGGAACCAATTTCAACGGTGGAAAAACCATGATTATGCCCGAGAATTTCGTTGGCGCGGGAAGCAGCTATTTCTTCATGCCAGGAGCGCAAGACGCCCCGGGCGACGGTACTGTATCGCATCAATCAGGCGACGGACCGCGCGGCAGGGTCAAGCGCGTGTTCCGCACAACGGGCTTTTCTCATCAGGGTAGCTATAAGGACGAACACATGATAAGTCTTACTTTCAACCTGATAGCTCGAATAGTGCAGGAGGCAAAATAATTGAAAAGCTCAAAAAAATACGCGATAACGGCTGCGACTGCAGTCGCCGTCGCGATAGCGGTGATTGATCGAGCTTGTGACCACTTACCTGGGCCGGAGATTGGAGGAAGAAGCGTGGCGCAAAATATGACACATAAAATGAAGTCAGTATGCGTAGGCAGGTTTATCATCGATTTGCCAGAGGAATCCATTGTGAAATTTGCGCCTGCGCGAATAGCTGGGGTAAACATCAATGTGGAACCTGGATATACCGATGCAAAAATGAAGAGCGAGATCGAGCTGCGCGAGCAGGAGCTGAGCCTGCAAAAGAATGAGTATGACCAGCCAAGTTTGGAAAAAAAGAACAATGTCGATGCCCTGAACTTCAAGGCGGTAATTATGCATTACGCACGAGAAAAGCCCGTGACTTGGTTTGAGTTAGGGAAGAGGATTTCTGGTGCGGAGGAGGGGATTTCCCTCGAAGCATTCGGCCTATATGACAATCTTTTGTTTTATTACAGAGCGGAGCATCTGGCATCGCCGAAGAACGAGAATAATGTACTGAACTTAGTACGAAAAACTGAGGCGCGCAATTCCGATTCGATTCCACCGCAGCCCGGGTTTTGCATGGAGAATGGTCTGATTCACGACCCCATTTCGCCAGACGATAATGAATCGATCGCGATGTTCGCGTCCTTGAAGGGCCACCCCGACATTGCAATAAGACTCCACATGTTAGTCAATGACGACCGGGTCGAGGAATCGTTGCTGGCGCGTGACGCGAGAAGCCGTATCAAGAGACTATATCCGAACCGAATCAAGAACTTGCGGCGGCAACACCGTGCTCTCAATGGCATCGAAGGTGATGAAACGGCCAACAAGTACAAGGAGGACAATGGGACGAGTGCGCACGCGCTCATGTGGTTTTCACCGGGAAAAGCGCGGGATGTACTGGCACCTCAGTTGTCGCTGGAGCTTGAAACAGGCATAGGCCGGCCGGGTGAACCAGTCAATTCCAGTCTCTCAGACGAGGCAGTGCTTGAACTGTGGGACAACATTACGAAAAGCATCCGGCTGCGGCCAACGTCAGCTACGGGCCAGGCCGGCACTGTGACCGTAAAACATCAGGTAGCGCTGGGAGAACTTGCTGCGACGGGCCGTCGTTGTCCGCAAACAGGATATTGGCAATGCGATGCATCCGGCCAGATCGAGGACGACCAGCGCCAATTCCTCAACCAAGGTGACCTGATGCCCAAGGCCATCGTGCGCGGCACGCCGAATCTGTGGCAGAAGCTCAGCGGCGATTTGCCTCTGCATCGCGTTTCGACGGTCTGGAAGCTGGTCGCCTACGATGCGGCTGCAGTCGGGAAGTCGGCGACCGATGGCAGTGGGCTGCCCCGCCAGGCGCCAACGGCATCGGATTCCGACGATGCAGCCACCTGAGCAAAGCTGACACGCTCGTGCCCGTGACGCTAGCGCGGCCACGGCCCGACTACTTAGAGCAAGGGATCAAACTCACCATGCCCAATGTTATCCGCCTTGGCGACACGACCAGCCATGGAGGCAAGGTCGTCAAGGTCGCAGCCAGGCACTATACGATCGGCGGCATCCCTGTTGCTTGCGTAGGCGACGTATGTACATGTCCAATGAAAGGACATGACGGGTGCACAATTGCTGAAGGAAATCCCACCCACCTCGTCGAGGGCGTCCAAGTGGCTTACGATGGGCACAAGACAAGTTGCGGAGCATCTCTCATAGCCAGCCAAACCGTCTTCACGGCTGGGTAAGAATTTGCGCGAAGCGACAGTCCAGGTCCTGTTACGCGGTTGTGTAGGCAGTGCGGGCCTGCACTCAGGCTTTGGATGTTGATGAAATCGCAGCTATTTCAACTTGACCCTGCATTCATAAAAAGCGGACGACGGGTGCCCCTTACCGCCCGCGGCAGACAAACCCGTATTCCGTCACGCTGCACCCCTGCTTGATACACTGCGCCGCGTGATAGCCATGTTCCCGGCACGCCTTCAGCGTTGCCGTCATCGAGGTATCGGGCGCCGTCGGTTTTTCCGCGCGAACCGCGGATGCACGTGCGACCTGACGGACGGGACGGGCCGGCTCCTTTTTCGTCACAGGCTTGCTGGCGCTGGCAGACTGCTTGCGCACGGTCCGGCTCGGCGGCTTCGATACAGGCGCGGAGGGCGCGCGTTCCACGACGGGCTCGGGCGCGGGCGAGGCTTGCGGCCTCCCTTCAGCCGCTTCGGATGCCGGGCGTTCCACCGCCTCGGCAGCGGCAGGCGGATCCGCTTCCAGCATGACGAGGGGCGGTACCCCGGATACAGGACGGGTCTCGGTCTCCGCAGGCGGCACAGGCGCGTCGCCGGCAGCAGCTGGCTTGACCGGCTTCGCTTGACTCGCGCCTTGCGTGCCGGCTTGAACCGCCGGTCGCTCTGCTTTTGCTGCGGTGGCGACAAGCGCGAGCGCGCCCGCATCGTGTTGCTCCGGTATAGCCAGCGACCACCCGGGCAATGGCTGCCACGGCGAGCACGCATGCGCCCCACAGCACGTAGCGCGGCTTGAACCACGCGGGCCCGCTTCGGGGGCGCGTGAACGGTTCAGTAGCCTGTGGCGCCGGCGGTGGCGGGGTGAAGTCGAACAGGGGGTCTTGCGGCGCGGCCGCCTGCTGCGTCGGGGGAGGAGCCAGCGCCGGCTCGAACAATGAATCCTGCGGCGCGGCCGCCTGCTGCGTCGCATACTGCGCAAGCGTTGGCCCGGCTGGGGCAGTCCTCGGCTGCTGAAGGGGTTCCTCCGGGGAAGTGGACAGGTCGTGCTCAGGCGCGAGAAGCGGGAGGTGCGCGGCCGGCACCGTGGGCTCGACGGGCGCAGCGACAGGCGCGGGGGGCAAACCAGGTTGCACGTACTGCGCCTCGAGGGCAGCAATTTCCTCGAAGACGCTTTCCAAGGCCAGAGGATCCGGCTGAGAATCTGGTAGTTCCGCCACGGCAATGGGCGGGTCGGCTGCGGCGCGCTCCCGCCATACGCCATGCGTAGAACGGGGCTCGGCGGACGCCGCTTTCCTCGGCAGCGGCACCTTCGCCACCTCTGCCTTCCGTTTCGCATTGCCCGCTGTGTTCGTCGGCGGGAGGGGGAGTGCTGCGCTTTGGCCTATGTCTTCAAGCAATTGCGTTTTCATGATGTGCTACGACTTCCAATTGCGGTGGAAGGTAGAGCTTAGCGCCTTTTCAATATTGGGTTAGCGCGGTTTGTAAGCAGTTGTGAGCAGGCATGGCGGACCTGCCCTCAAAGACGGGCCCGGCGGCGGCTGTCGGGCACCCGCCGGACTCGTCGCCACGCAGCGCGCTTCAGTTACTTTACTCCACCAGTAAGCGCCCGCTGCGCTCGACCGCCACCACTTCCGCCCGCCCGCTCTCCTTGCGCACCGGGTTGACCCTGGCGCTGCCCGGTCCGCGCACGTTGACGTCGCTCTGGCGCACCGTCAGGCGGCGCGCTTCCAGGCTGCCCGAGCCGCTCAGGTCGGCGCTGATGCGCTCGACCTGGCCTTCCGAGCGAACCTTGCCGGGGCCGCTCATCTTCAGCGCGACGCGCTTGCCTTCGACGGCAGCCGACAGGTCGCCCGAGCCGTGCAGCGAGGCTTCCGGGGTGTCCTGCACCTTGTCAAGCGTGACGTCACCGGGACCGCTGCTGTCGATGAAGGCATTGCGCACCGTCAGGTGGTCGGCTTCCAGTTCGCCCGAGCCGTCGAGGTCGGCGCGCAGCTCGTCGACTTTGCCGCTCAGCTTGGCGTTGCCGGGGCCGCCCATGCGCAGGGTGGCGCGCGCCGCCGCCAGGCCGCGTGCTTCCAGGTCGCCGGAGCCGTTCACGTCCGCTTCGAACGCAGTAATGTTGCCGCTCACGCAGGCGTTGCCGGGACCCTGCTGGCGGCTCGTGACTTTTTCCACCTGCAGGCTGCAACCGTCGAAGTCGCCGGAGCCGGTGAGCTCGACCCGCAGTTCGCGCGCGCTGCCGCGCAGGTGCACGCCGCCGGGGCCGCTGACCGGGCGACGGCGCGCACTACGCGCACGTCGTCCGCTTCGAGGTCGCCCGAGCCGCTCACACGCGCATTCAGGTCGTTGCCGACACTGCCCAGGCGCACGTCGCCGGGGCCGGACATGGTCAGCGCCACATTGGCCGCCTGCACGCCGCGCAGGTCGAGCTCGCCACTGCCGCTGCCGTTCACTTCCAGCACGCGCACGGCGCCCCGGGCGCGCACATCGCCAGGACCTTGCGCGGCGAGGACGAAGCGCTCGCCCTTGATTGCGTCGACTTCGACGTCGCCGCTGCCGTTGTTGACCAGTTTCTTGAGCCCCGATGCGGCAATGCGCACGACGACTTCCGGCCGGTTGTCCTTGCCGAAGTGGATACCCCAGCGCGAACGCTGGCGCACGACCAGGGTGCCGCCGCGGACTTCGCTTTCGATCTCGGCCAGTTGCTTGGCGTCCCCAAGCAGGTCCAGGCGCGGCGCGCCTTCGCTGACGACGACGCGGAAGGGGCCGGAGACTTCGATGGCGTCGAAGGCGGCAACCGGGCGTTGTTGGGTAGTGACGGCAGGGCGCCGTTCCTCGGCGGTGACGCTGTGCATGCCGGCAAATCCGGCGCAGAGCAGGAAGGCGGCGACGGCGATGTGCTTGTGTTGGGTAGTCACGGGGTGTCCTCGTTGTTTTTGTGGTGTCGGTAGCGTCGACATTAAGGGAAACATGGCCGCTACGCGCAGCCCAACCGATAGACGTGCAAAATAGCGGTATCAACCGTCGAAGAGGGCGATGAACGGCGCGGGTTCTCCGCCCATGCCCCGGTGCACGAAGGAGCTGCCATGCTTGATTTAACTGTCCGCAAGATCGACGTCGACCTGTCGCAGGGCTTCGGCCGCCACTGGAATGGAGGCGATGCCTACCGCACCCAGCTGTTCAATGCGCTGTCGATGACCTTTCCCCTGGGGGAACAATTGTTCATCGATGCGGTGCGCGACGTGCCCGAGGCATGCCTGCGCGATCCGGTGCTGCGCGCCCAGGTGAAGGATTTCGTCGGCCAGGAAGCGACTCACCGCCATCAGCACGTGCAGTACAACCGCGAGCTCGAACGCCAGGGCCTGCCCTATACGCGCGAAGAAAAGCTCAAGAAACGCATGCGCCGTGTGGATAAGCTGGGAGTGCTGAACAGGCTGGCCATTACCTGCGCGCTCGAGCACTACACGGCGATGCTGGCCGACGGCGCGCTGCGCTACCCCGAGTGGCTGCAGGGGGCCGAGCCGCAGATGCGCACGGTCTGGTCCTGGCATGCGGTGGAGGAGCTCGAGCACAAGGGCGTCGCGTTCGACGCCTATGTCGCGGCGGGCGGCGGCTACCGGCGCCGGGTGTTGTGGTACCTGCATGCGAGCGCGATCTTCGCGATCGACGCCTTCATGCAGACGCTGCACAACCTGCGCAACGATGGCCACCTGTTCAAGGCCCGTACCTGGACGGGGCGCTGCGCTTCTGGTTCGGGCGCAACGGGCTGGCGCGGCACATCGTGCGGCCGGCGCTGGCCTACCTGTCGCCGCGCTTCCACCCCTGGCAGCACGACAACAGGGACTTGATCGCGGCGTGGCTCGAGCACAACAGCAAGGCCTGGCAGCCCGTCCGGACGCGCGCTTCCTGAGCAGAGACGCACTGTGGCGGGAGCCAGCGCTGCCATGGGGCGCCGGGAACTGTCATAATGCGCACTCGCGCAAGGAGAACAGAGTGATTCGTTACATGGGCACGCGCAGGAACAGCGAAGGTGCCATCGTCTATGTATTTATCGTGAACGGCCTCGAGAAGGAGGTACGCGAGCACGCGCTCAAGCAGCATCCCGGCTGCTACGAGGCGCTGCCTGCTTCCACGAAGGCGAAGATCGCCGCCAATCGCGACTGGCTGTCCAAGTTGTGACCTGCCTTGCCGCCGGTGCATTCAGCCGGGCAATGCGCCCGCGGCTTGCGGCCGGCATCGTGCTGGCGCTGGCCTGCTCGAGCGCGGCGGCGGCGCCCTCTACCTTCGGCACCGTCATCGGCAGCGCCTTGCTGTGCCGCAGCCATCTCGAGAATGCCTATTTCCATCAGTACCTGACCACCGCCTTCGGCCCGGCCTACAAGCACGAGGGCGGCGCCTTCTGGTTCAAGCTTGATGCCAGCCTGTGGGGCAAGCCGGTCCTGGAGGTGATGGTCAGCGACGATACCAGCGCCATGGTGTTTGTCGGCGCCGTCGTCGATGCCAGGCCGGAAGAGCTGGAAGAAGCGATCCGGGTCAGTGCCGGACTGCATCACAAGGCCCGGGACGGTTCGGCCGCGCCCTTGAGGATTTCCAATCCGGGCAGCGTCATCGCTTATCAGAACGGCAAATCCAAAATATACTGCGCGAGGTATAAACCTCTGCCGCCAGGCCGCTAGTTCGTCGACTCCTCATGTACACCCATTACTTCAGCCTGAAGCAGGCTCCGTTCTCGATCGCGCCCGACCCGCGCTACCTGTTCATGAGCGAGCGCCACCGCGAGGCGCTGGCCCACTTGCTGTACGGCATAGGTAGTGGCGGCGGGTTCGTGCTGCTGACGGGCGAGATCGGCGCCGGCAAGACGACGGTCTGCCGCTGCTTCATCGAGCAGATTCCCGACAATTGCCGGCTTGCCTATATCTTCAACCCGAAGCTCACCGTCGCCGAACTGCTGCAGTCGGTCTGCGAGGAGTTCCGCATCGCGGCACCTGGTGGGCAGGGCGGGGTCAAGGGCTATGTCGACGCCATCAACCTGTACCTGCTCGAAGCGCACGCCCAGGGCCGCAACAACGTACTCGTTATCGACGAGGCGCAGAACCTGGCGCCGGACGTGCTCGAACAATTGCGCCTGCTGACGAACCTGGAAACGAGCGAGCGCAAGCTGCTGCAGATCATCCTGATCGGCCAGCCGGAACTGCGCACGATGCTGGCGCGTCCCGAGTTGGAACAATTGGCCCAGCGCGTCATCGCCCGCTACCACCTGGGGCCGCTGTCCGAGCCCGAAACCGGTGCCTATATCGCGCACCGCATGGCGGTGGCCGGTTTCGTCGGCGCCCCGGTGTTTCCGCCGGCGAGCGTGGCACTGGTGCACCGCATTAGCCACGGCGTGCCGCGCCGCATCAACCTGCTGTGCGATCGCGCGCTGCTGGGCGCCTATGTGGAAAACAGCCGCGAGGTGACGCGCAAGATCGTGCTCACGGCTGCCGCCGAAGTGTTCGCGGGCGAGGGGGCGGCACCGCCGCCACGCAGGGCGCGCTGGCCGCTGGTGGCGGGCGGGCTGCTGGCTGGCGCCGCACTGAGCGCGGCCGCGGCCTGGCAGGTGTTGCCGCACGCGGCGGCACCCGTGTCGCCGGCCGCGTCCGCGACCGGCAAGGTCACCCGGCGCCGGCGGCGACGGTGCTGCCGGCCGGACAGCTTGATGAAGCGGCTGCGCTACGCGCGCTGGCCCGGCTGTGGGGCGCACCGCTGCCGGCGGGCGAACCCTGCCAGGTGGCCTACCGTCTCGACCTGCGCTGCCATGGGGGGGCGCGGCGGCATCTATGAACTGCGCCAGCTCGACCGCCCGGCCGTGATCACGCTGCGCGAGGGCGCGGCCACGCGCTACGCCGTGCTGGTGGGCATGGACGAGCGCAGCGCCACGCTGGAAGCCGGCGGCAAGCGCCAGCGCGTCGACCTGGCCGCGCTGGTCGCGCGTTTCAGCGGCGAATACACCACCTTCTGGACAATGCCGCGCGCCTTCCGCGACCACGGGGCAGGGCGACGAAGGACCGGATGTCGACTGGCTGGCGTCGCGCCTGGCCCAGCTCGGCCGGGTGGCGGCGCCAGATGCCGGCCGGCCACTGGACGCGCGCACCCGCGAGTGGCTGCGCGCCTTCCAGTCGCAACAGAACCTGAAAGCGGACGGCGTGGCCGGTCCGCGCACCTATATGCGCCTGAACCAGATGACCGGCGTGAACGAGCCGCGCCTCCTGGCCGGCGCGGGGACGGGACACTAAATGTCGTACATTCTCGAAGCACTCAAGAAGGCGCAAGCCGAACGCCAGCTGGGCAACGCCCCGGACATCCACACCCCGGCACCGCTGCAGGTGGCCACGCCGGCGCCAGGGCCAAACCGCAAGCCCTTACTGCTGGGGCTGGGAGCGGGCGTGCTGGTGGCGGGCGTGGTCGGCGTGTTGGCCTGGCGCGCGCAGGCACCCGGTGATGCTCAGCCGGCCGTGCTGGCACAGGCCCCGGCCGCAGCGACTGCGCAGCCGGTGCCGGCCCCTGCACCGGCTGTCGCACACGCGCCGGCTGCCCCACAGGCGCCATTGATCTTGCCGGATGTGCCCGCCGACACGGCCCCGCCGGTGCCTGCCAGGCCGATGCCGGCGGCACCCGCGCCGACGCCTCCCGCTCCGGCGCCCGCGCCCCGCCGCGCGCCCGGGCAGCCCGCTGCCGCATCGGCGCCTGCGCCGCGCGACGCCGTGCCGGAAGCCGTGTATTTGCCGGCCCCGGCGCGCGTAGCCGAGACGCCGGCGCCGCGTCCGCCCGAGCCGCCGCTCGAGGAGAACCTGCGTACCTTGCAGCAGCTGCCGGACGCGATCCAGCGTGAGGTGCCGAAGGTCAGCTTCGGCGGCTACATCTATTCGCCGAACCCGGCCGATCGGCTGCTGCTGGTCGACAAGATGCTGCGCCGCGAGGGCGAGGAGGTGGCGCCCGGCCTGGTGCTGGAACGCCTGCTGCCGAAGTATGCCGTGATGAACTACCGCGGCACCCGCTACCGTGTCGGCTACTGATTCCCCTGCGGCCGCGAAAGCGGTGTGTGGCAAGGTGCTGGCCGTGGTCGGCTGGTCCGGCAGCGGCAAGACGACCCTGCTCGAATTCCTGGTCGGGGCGCTGGCCGCGCGCGGACTGCGCGTGAACATCGTCAAGCACAGCCACCACGACATCGTGCTGGAGCCGCCGCACAAGGACAGTGCGCGCCTGCGCGCGGCCGGCGCCGCCGAGGTGATGATCGCCTCGCCCTACCGCTATGCCATCCTGCGCGAACTGCGCGGGGAGGGCGAGCCGCCGCTGGCGGCCCAGCTGGCGCGCCTGGCGCCGGCCGACCTGACCCTGGTCGAAGGCTATAAATGGGAGGCGCTTCCCAAGCTCGAGGTGTATCGCCCGGCGCTGGGCCGGCCGCCGCTGTATCCCGACGATCCGCTGGTGGTGGCGGTGGCCTCGGATGAGGCTCCCGACGAGGCTGGCCTGCATGCGCCCCCATGGCTCGACCTGAATGCGCCGGCAAGCGTCCTGGCCTGGCTCGAATCCTGGATGACGGCAGATCCTAAAGTTTCCGAAAAACAAGCCGTTAATGGGGGATAACCCTCACCAGGAGCATCGCATGGACGTCGCCAGCATCGCCAAGTTGTCCACCACTATTGCCGAGACCGGCAACAAGGAAGAAGTCGCCATGACCATGCTGAAAAAGCAGCAGGACATGCAGAAGTCGATGGCCACCCAGCTCCTGGGCACCATCGCGCCGCCTCCCGCGCAGAACCTGCCGGCGCATCTGGGCCAGAACGTCAACACGACCGCCTGAGCGCTGGTAATCTTGTCCCCGCCGGTTGCCGCCACGCGGCGGCCGGGTTATCCTGCCGGGTGCCCATTCGCCCACGCCCTGCCAGGAACCGCTCCATGAACAAACGCCAAGCCGCCATCGCCGCCGCCCTTGCCGGGCTCTGCGCCGCCTCGTCCACGGGCGCTGCTGCGCAAGACGATTCCATGTATGGCAGCAAGCCGGACCAGGAGCGCTGCTACGGTGTCGCCAAGACCGGGCAGAACGACTGCGGCACCGCCACCCACGGCTGCGCCGGCATGGCACGTGTCGACAACGATCCGGCCGAGTGGAAGATGGTGCCGAAGGGCAGCTGCGAAAAGGCGGGCGGCAAGCTCAGCGCGCCATCCACCCAGCCGCCCGTCCGGGCAAAGTAAGCGGTGCGGGTAGAGGAGGGCGCTGCTGCCGGCGTCGGCGTCGGCCTGCGCGCGCCGCACTACCGCGCCTTTTCGCCACGCGCCAGCCGGTCGGCTGGCTCGAAGTCCATAGCGAAAATTTCCTCGCCCGCGCTGGCTGGGACTGGCACGTGCTGCGCACGCTGCGCCGCGACTATCCCGTCAGCCTGCACGGAGTCGGCCTGGGGCTGGGCTCGGTGCATGGCTTCTCGCTCGAACACCGGCACGCGTGCGCGCGCTCGTCGATGCCGTCGAGCCGGCCCCGGTCTCCGAACACCTGAGCTGGGGCGCGCTGGGCGAACGCCACCTGAACGATTTATTGCCGCTGGCGCTGGACGAAGCCATGCTGGCGCTGCTGACCGGGCGGGTAGGGCGGGTGCAGGATGCGCTGGGGCGCCAGCTGCTGCTGGAAAACGTGTCGCGCTACGTCCGTTTTCGCGGCGACACGATGAGCGAGGCGCAGTTCCTGGCCGAGCTGGTGCGGCGCAGCGGCTGCGCGCTGCTGCTCGACGTGAACAACCTGTATGTCAACCAGCAGAATCACGGCGAGGATGCGCTGGCCGCGATCGCCGCGCTGCCGCAAGACGCCGTACGCGAAATCCACCTGGGCGGCCACCTCGACGCCGGCGGCCTGCTGGTCGACCATCACGGTGCCCAGGTTGCGCCGCCCGTCTGGACCCTGTACCGCGCGGCATTGGCGCGCTTTGGCCGCGTGCCTACCCTGATCGAATGGGACAGCGAGGTGCCGGCGCTGGAAGTGCTGCTGGCGGAAGCCGGCAAGGCGGAGGCGATCGGCGCTGCCTTCCGGTGCCGGCGCCGCGGGCAGGCGAAGAGACACCCGCGCCGTATGTGCCCGGGCCTGCACTGCGCGCTCATGCCGGCCTGCAGGCCAGCTTTGGGGCGGCCCTGTTCGACGCCGGGCGCGAAACCGAACTGGCGCAGGCCTTGCTTGGTGCCAATCCCGTCGAACTTGGGCGGCGCATCGCCGTCTACCGCGGCAACCTGCACGCCAGCTGGGAGCGCGCGCTCGCAGCAAGCTATCCGGTCCTGCGCGAACTGGTGGGGACGGCATTCTTCACGGCTATGGCGCATGCCTATGGCCGCGCGCACCCGTCGCAGGAGGGCGACCTGGCCGCTTTCGGCGCGCAGCTGGCTCGATTCATTGAAGCCTATGCGCCGCTGGCCGCCTATCCCTACATGGCGGATATGGCGCGCCTGGAATGGACGCTGCACCGCTGCGCCAGTGCCCCCGAGGCGCCGGTATTGCACGCCGTCGATCTCGCCGCCACCGACCCGGCAGCACTGGAGGCAGGCCGCTTCCCGCTGCATCCGGCCTGCGCCCTCGTTTCCAGCCCCTGGGCGGTCGGGACACTGTGGCGAGCGCATGGGGAGGGCGGTCCGCCGTTTCCGCAGCAAATGGCCACGCCGGGCTACGTCCTGGTGACGCGCCCGCGCTGGCACCCCAGCGTGACCGATATCGATGCGGCGGCACATGGGGCACTGGCGGCGCTGGCCGCCGGTGCCACCCTGGGTGATGCGCTCGACGCGGCGTTCGCACTGGACGAGGCTTTCGACCTGGGCGCACGCTTGCGCGAGTGGCTGGCGCTGGGCGTCTTCCTGCGCAGCGACCTTACTCCGACTTGAAGGTCCAGCTTTCAATGTGGCCGGTGTCCTGTGCCCCGCGGTCGCTGACCCGCAGGCGCCAGGTACCCAGGCGCGCCTTCGAGCCGAGCGACAAGGAATAGCTGCGGATGATGTTGTCGGTCCCGCTGCCGCTGCGGTTGTGCAGGTTGTACACCGTGCCGTCCGGCGCAATCAGGTCCATCACCAGGTCGCCGATGTAGGGATGGATGATGCGCACATCGACCGTCACCGCACCCGCGCTGCCTGCCGTATTGACGCTTACCGGGCTGGCCACGCCGGTCGTGTTGTTGTCGGGGATCGTGTAATCGCCCGTATTGCTGACTGTGACGCTTGCAGACACCGGCGCGGCCCGGAAGCCTGCGAGTGTGGCGGCACGCTCATTGAGTACGCGCGCGTTGTTCGAACGGGTGCTGGTCCCCATCGCCACGCCGTTGCGCGTCTTGCTGGGGTTGGACCACCAGTTGATGCGCGGGCAGCCGTTCGGGCAGTCATAGGCCATGATGGTGCGCCAGTTGCGACTCGGCGACAGGTAGCCGTGGCCATACGCATATGGCGTCGTGCTGCTGTCTTCCTCCGGATTGTGGCGCGCCCCGAACAGGTGGCCCAGCTCGTGGCCAAACGAGTAGTTGCCGACCGCGCAATCGGCGGTCACCGCCACGAAGGCCGAGGTGCTGGACGCGTGGATGGTGCCGTTGCCGCAGCCGCTGTTCCCGTCGGTCAGGAGCACGCCCACATCGGCCGCGTAGGTAGTGCGCTGGGCATGGATTTCGTCCATCACGCGGTCGTCGACGTCGGCATAGCGGCTACGATCGGTGCTGTTGCTGCCGCTCTCGCTGTAACTTACCGGCGCCACATGCGCCAGCTCCACGCGTGCATTCACGCCCGCGTTGACGTAGCCCTGGTTGGTCTCAGCCACCGCCAGGTTGATCTCGCCAACGATGTCGCCAATGCGATTCTTCGCGGCCGGCGTGTAGTTCACCAGCACGCGGATGACCGGCGTCCCGGCCAGGGCCGGCGTCACCGTCGTGCCGGGCAGCGTGGTGGCCGGTAGCTGGCGCTCCAGCGGCTGGCGTTCCAGCGGCTGGCGTTCCAGCGGCTGGCGCTCCGGGGACTGGCGCTCCAGCTCCCGGCGATATTCGCTTTCTTCGTGGTCGCGCGGGAAGGCGGCGCTGTCGATCTCGGCCACCGCATGGCTGCCATCGGCGGCGCTGCGGATGCGATACAGCTTGCCTTCGTGGCGGATACTGCCCGTTACCCGGCCTTCATGCACGACCAGGATGGTTTCTTCCGCTGCCGCTTCGGGCGTGCCGGGTGCCGCGGCATTGTGCTTGCCCACCCAGACGGCCACGCCGCCGCGCGTGTCGTAGCGCTGGGCGCGGCGTGCGGTGAACTGGCGCCCGTCCGGCAGCGGCATGCTCAATTCGGCCGCGCCCAGCGCGGCCGGGTTGACGTGCAGGCCAAGGCGCGCACGGCCTACCTTGTTGTCCTTGCCGAAGGGCGAGTTGGCGGCCGCGGCCTGGCCGGTGACGCTGCGCGTGGCGCCGTTTTCAAGGAACAGGGGTTCTGCCGCGTGACCGGCTGCGCTCGCCAGCAGCAGTGGGAGTGCGAGGGCGAGGGGAAGGCGTTTGATCATTGCTGGGTCTCCGTCGTTGTGGTTTTATCTTTTACTTAACAATTAAAAAATTGTTAAGTGATAAGAGTAGAACGTCGGAAACGCCTCGGTCTTGCTTCTTCGCGACAGCAGTTGCGCGATCACGCCAGAAGCGCAATCCCGGATGAGCATGCCCCGTCGAGGGCGCGGAGCGGTTCGTCGGCAGCGGCGCACCGGCTGGTCCGGGCACGCGCTTCCCCCGCCACGGCAAGGCAGATGCAAGGACAACCGACGATGGGAAGGACCGAACGAGGCGGGCACGACAAAGCCCGCGTACGGCGCCGGAGGGCGGATGAGGAATCAGGAGGGAACAGCAGGGCGAACGACAATGAAACAGCGCAACAGGAGGTGGACTCGTGCAACGCGGAGCGCGGCGCCGGAGGGCGCCGCGATGGACTCAATGGAAGGCGCGCAGGATCCGTGCTTCGCCGGTCAGGTCGGCGTAGCGCTCGTTGGCCAGCCGGGTCGCTTCCATCATGCGACACAGCTGGGCGTCCTCGAAGCGTTCGAGCTCTTCGTTGGCCGCGTTGAGCGCCATGGCCAGCTTGGCGCGCGCGTTCTGGTACAGGACGCTGGTGTATTGATCGGTGTTTTTCAGCAGCTCTTCCGCGTTTTCAATGACAAGGCGCAGATCGCCGATCAGCCTTTCCTGCGTTTGCGGGTTTTCGTCCGGAGTGTTCATCGCTCTCACCTTAAAGCCGGTTGATCACGTCTTAAAATTAAAACAAGGACTACCGGTCGCGTTTGTCTGCGCGCAAAGGTGCGCCGTAGAGGCCGGCAGTCCGCCTACTGCACCGAGATACGTACGTCGCCCACGGTCACGGTCTGGCCCGTGCGGATTTTCGCGGTCTTGCGCAGCTCCTGCTTGCCGTCGACCGACACCGCGCCGCTGGCCACCATGTTCTTGCCGGCGCCGCCGCTGTCGCACAAGCCCACCAGTTTCAACAGCTGGTTGAGTTCGACGAACTCGGATGTCAGTTCGAAAGTTGTCTTTTGCATACTATCCTCTGGAAAAATTGTAGGGCGCACAGTTGGGTTCGGTTTGCGCCCCCAACCCTCATTCCGGATCCGGCCGCGTCATGTCGATCGGAACGATCCACTGCTTGAACTGCTCTTCGTTGACATGGCCCGATTGCAGCGCCGCCTCGCGCAGCGTGATGCCGGTGTGCTGGGCGTGCTTGGCGATTTGCGCGGCGCGATCATACCCGATGTGCGGTGCCAGCGCGGTCACCAGCATCAGCGAGCGTTCCATCAATTCGCCGATGCGCGCGCGGTTCGGCTCGATGCCCTGCGCGCAGTGCTCGTCGAAGGAGCGCATGCCATCGGCCAGCAGGCGCGCGCTTTGCAGGAAGTTGTGGGCGATCATCGGCTTGAACACGTTCAGCTCGAAGTTGCCCTGGGAAGCGCCGATCGTCAGCGCGACGTCGTTGCCGAACACCTGGCAGCACAGCATCGTCATCGCTTCGCACTGGGTCGGATTGACCTTGCCCGGCATGATGGAACTGCCCGGTTCGTTCTCGGGGATGGTGATTTCGCCCAGGCCCGAGCGCGGGCCGGAGGCCATCCAGCGGATGTCGTTGGCGATTTTCATCAGGGCCGCGGCCAGGGTCTTGAAGGCGCCATGGCTGCTCACCAGGGCGTCGTGGCCGGCCAGCGCGGCAAACTTGTTCGGCGCGCTCTTGAACGCCAGGCCGGTGCGCGAGCCAAGCTCGGCGGCGATGCGCGCGGCGAATTCCGGATGCGCGTTCAGGCCGGTGCCGACCGCGGTGCCGCCGGCGGCCAGCGCCAGCAGGCCGGGCAGGGTGGACTTGATCGCGCTTTCCGCAAATTCCAGCTGGGCGACGTAGCCGGAAAATTCCGGCCCAGCGTCAGCGGCGTTGCGTCCTGCAGGTGGGTGCGGCCGATCTTGACGATGTCGGCGAAGTCGCGCGACTTGACGAGCAAGGTGCCGCGCAGCCGGGCCAGCGCCGGCAACACTTCCTTCGTCACCGCGATCGCCGCCGCCACGTGCATGGCGGTAGGGAAGATGTCGTTCGAGGACTGCCCCATGTTGACATGGTCGTTCGGATGCAGCAGGCGTGCCTCGCCCCGCTCGCCGTTCAGCAGCTCGGAGCCGCGGTTGGCCAGCACCTCGTTCATGTTCATGTTGCTCTGGGTGCCGGAGCCGGTCTGCCAGACCGCGAGCGGGAATTCATCGGGATGGCGGCCGTCCAGCACCTCGTCGGCGGCGGCAATGATGGCGTCGGCCTTGTCGCGCGGGAGCTTGCCGAGCGAGCGGTTGACGGCGGCCGCGGCGCGCTTGACTGGGCCAGTGCGGCAACCAGTTCCGGCGCCATCTTTTCGGTCGAAATGTGGAAGTGATGCAGGGAACGCTGGGTTTGCGCACCCCACAGGTGGCTGGCCGGTACCTCGATCGGGCCGAAGCTGTCTTTTTCTATCCGGTTTTCCATGGACTCGTCCTGTTATTTCGAAGCTGGAGCTAAAGAGTGTATCCGAACACCCGTTAATTACGCTTAGGCTACAAATTCACCCGATCCCATGGCGACCCGTCTTTCCCTACTGCTGTCGAGCTTGCTAGCAGCCTCCGTTTTCCCGGCCGCCGGCGCGCATGCGGCCGAACTGGGCGAGGCGAAAGTCGGGTCCCATATCGGCCAGCCGCTCGTCGCCGACGTCGAACTGACGATGATCGACGACGCCGCCAACCCGGTCCAGGTGCGCCTGGCTGACCCGAATGTGTACCGCGGCGCGAACATCGCCATGCCGGCGGTGCTGGGCAGCCTGAACATGTCTGTGATGCGCCGCGATGGCCGGCAGTTCCTGCATCTGACTTCGCTCAAGCCGGTGGAAGGCCGGCATCTGCACCTCTACCTCGACCTGGCCGACGGCAAGGAAAGACAGGTGCGCCTGGTGACCTTGTGGCTGACGCCCGATCCGAATCCGGTTCCGGTGCCAGCACCCGCGCCAGCCGCGCCGGTCGCCGCCGTCGTACCTGCTGCTACGCACGCGGCAGCGGCCGCTCCGGCGGGGCCTGCGCCTGCCGCGCGCAAGGCACCGCCAAACCCATGCCGAACGCGCGCCGAAAAGGCACGCGCCGGCACCGGCAAACCCCGCTGCGTCCCCCGCGCTTGCGGCCAAACCCGCAACCTGCGCAGCGGCACCCGCCGCCGAGCACGTCAATGCCTGCGTCGCACTCGGCGAAAAGAACGCCGCCCTGCGACACGAGCTTGTGCGCCTCGAAGACAGGATGGACAAGCTGCAGCTGCTGGCCGGCCACGCGTCGGCGTCGGCGCCGGCAAAGGATGCCACGGCGGTCCTGGATGCGGACGTACAAGGCCCCGAGGCGCATGCTCCATCAAACCGGCCGCCCCGCAGGCCGCGCCCCGCATCCACGCCAAACCGAAAAAGGCCCCGCCACCGGAAGCGGAGACGTCCTGGCTGCCGATCGCGGGCGCGGTAGCCGCGCTGCTGGCACTGGGCGGCCTGGTGGCCATGCTGGTGCGCCGCCGCCGTGCCGCGAGCGGCAAGATGGCGCAGCAACAGGAAGCTGACAGTCCGGAAAAGGGGGCCGGCGTCTCTGGCGCGGGCTCCGGCAAGCGCAATTTCGTGGCGACTGTGAAAGCGCGCTTGATGGCCTTGAGGCGACATAACCCGGCGCAGGACGCTGCGCAAACGGCGCCGGAAAGCGCTGCGCAACCGGCCGCGGAGGCGGTCGAATAGCCGCGCACGAATCGTCTACACAACTGCGAATTTTGCGCTATACTGAATTCGCTGGTTAACAAAACCACAAAAAAACGGCCCCAGGGTCCGGCGCAGCCACCACCGATAGCGTGGCGCGGGAACCGGTCTTTCGTCGCAAGACGCCTGGCTCCGGAAGCGGTCTGACTGCCAACAGCGGCAGCTGACGCCGGATGCAACCGGCAAAGAGGCGACCACCGGGATTACCTGGTGTTCGCTCTCCGAATTCAGTGGTCCGGGTTCCGGGCCGCGGCAAGAAGGCGCCCCTGAGGCGCCTTTTTGTTTGCCTCGCGATTTGTTTGCTTGAAGTTTTTGTGCGTGTAGAAATCGGACCCGTGCGGAGAGGGCGGCGCCTGTCCGGACGCGAGTTCGTCCACGCTCGCATGAACCGGCCGCCGGGACGAGGCCGCTGTTCGTCCGGCGCGGAAAACAAAAAAGCGCCCGCAGGCGCTTCGATGTCGGCCGATGCCGGCTTGGTGCGCCATACAAAACCTTCAGGACAAGGCGCGGCGTCGAAGACAGGTCGAGCGTACGGCAAGACGATGCAACGCTGGACTGGAGGTTTTGTCAGGCGCTCTTTAGTGCGGACGCATCGCCTGGTCCAGCTGTCCCATCCAGGGTTCGGTCACGTCGCGGATGGCGCGGTCGTTGGCCATGATCTGCTTGAGGAGGGCAATCTTGCTCAGGCGCTTGGCGCCGTCCAGCGCCGGGACGCCCGTCGCCGCGACGCTCGCCTGTGCAGCACATTCGCCCTGCAGCTGGTCGAAGCTGTTCCAGTCCCCCGTTTGCGCCGCCGTCGCCATCTTCCCGGTCAGGCCGGCGATGTTTTCATACATGGAGAGGACTTCGTTGGGGGTCATGTTAGCACCGCGACAATGTTATTCCGGTCGGATGACCGGTTGTCCTCCTTTTACGGCAGGGCTGTCGGGAACTTTAGGGTGTTCCTGAAAAAAAATCAAAATATTTTCCGACGCGCGGCGTGCCGGGGCAGCCGGCAGCGGCAGCACGAGCAATCGCCTGTCCATGCCGCATATTGCCGGGTTTATGCAGTCCAGCGCCCGATTCTGCGGCCTGTCGCATCAAGCCCCTGGCAGGTGCAGCCTTGACGTAGAGTGCGTGCTGGGTTGCTGCGCCGGACGCGGCGCCGACATACTAAGAGAGAGCACAAGATGAGAGACCACCAAGCTTCGAGCCTGGCCACGAACCGGGCCTGCGTCGCGGCCATCGCGCTGGCCCTGGCGGCCGGCAGCGCGCAGGCGGAAGCGCCGTTTTCCTTCGAGTCCACCCCAGGCAAGCTGCCGAAGGACGTCATTCCACTGCTGTACGACGCCCACCTGGTGCCGGACATGGCCGCCGACACCTTCCGCGGCGAACAGACCGTCGAGATCGAGGTGCTGCGTCCCACGCGCAGCATCGTCCTGAATGCCGCCAACCTGGCGATCGAGCGCGCGACCCTCGCCAAACGCGGCATGGCCGAGCGCGCGCTCACGCCCATCCTCGACGCCGAACACGAAACCCTGCGCTTCGACCTCGATGCGCCGCTGGCGCCGGGACGCTACCGCCTGGCCTTGCGTTTCAGCGGCCAGATCAACCGCGAGGGCAGGGGACTGTTCCAGGTGCGCTACAAGGCGGGAGCGAGCGACAAGAAGCTGGTGGCGACCACGATGGAGCCATCCGACGCGCGGCGCATGCTGCCCACCTGGGACGAGCCGGCCTTCCGCGCGCGCTTCAAGCTGACCGTCGACGTGCCCGCCAGCTTCAAGGCCTACTCGAACACGCCAATCGAAAAACAGCAAAAGCTCGCCGGCGGCCTGCAGCGCATCAGCTTCGCGCCCACCCCGAAGATGCCGAGCTACCTGGTGGTGCTGGTGGCGGGCGAGATGGAACGCGTCACCACGCGCCAGGACGGCGTCGAGATCGGCGTCGTCACCACCGAAGGCAAGCGCGGTTCCACCGCTTTTGCATTGAACAGCACGCGCGACCTGCTGCGCTACTACAACAATTATTTTGGCGTGCCTTACCCGCTCGCCAAGCTGGACCAGATTGCCATCCCCGGCGGCTTCAATGGCGCGATGGAAAACTGGGGCGGCATCGTCTATAACGAGTCGACCCTGCTGTACGACCCGGACAGGAGCCCGGAGCAGGTCAAGAAACTCACTTTCGAGGTCAACGCCCATGAAGTCGCGCACCAGTGGTTCGGCAACCTGGTCACGATGGCCTGGTGGGACAACCTCTGGCTCAACGAAGGCTTTGCCTCCTGGATGGCGGCCAAGGCAACGGCCCACTTCCATCCCGAGTGGCGCCCCTACCTGGACGGCATCGTCGAACGCGAGAGCGTCCTGAACCTGGACGCGCGCAAGACCACCCACCCGATCCAGACCCGCATCGACAACGAGGAGCAGGCTGCCGGCGCCTTCGACGCCATTACCTACGTCAAGGGCCAGGGCTTCCTGCGCATGCTCGAAAGCTGGGTCGGCGAAGACGCCTTCCGCAAGGGCATCCGCGCCTACATGGCGAAGCACCAGTACTCGAATACCACCACGGCCGACCTGTGGGCGGCGATCGAACAGACCTCCGGCAAGCCGGTGTCGAAGCTCGCCGCCGACTGGACCACCCAGCCCGGCTACCCATTGATTTCGGTGAGCCAGCGCTGCGAGGACGGAAAGCGCCAGGTCACGCTGACGCAGGAACAGTTCCGCGTGGACGAACCTGCGCGCGAGGAAAGGCTGTGGAACGTGCCGCTGCAGGTCGGCACCATCAACGGGCGCGCCTGGTACACCCTGCTGGCGAACCGCAGCAGCACCATCACCCAGGGTACGTGCGAAGGTACGCTGGTGGTCGATCCGCAGAGCGTCGGCTTCTTCCGCATCCAGTACGACCGCGCCAGCTTCGACGCCCTGGCACGCGATGCGGCGCGCCTGCCCGACACCACCCGCCTGAAGCTGCTCACCGATACCTGGAGCCTGGTTGCGGCCGGGCGCATGCCGCTCGATGCCTACACGGCGCTGGTGGCGAAATACGGCGACGAGCCGCGCCTGGCTGTCTGGGATTCGATCCTGGTCAACCTCGGCACGCTCGATAACCTGGCGCGCGGCGAGCCGGAGCAGGCCCTGGTGCGGCGCTTCATCATCGACTTCGTGCGTCCGAAATTCGCCAGACTCGGCTGGGAAGACAAGCCTGGCGAATCGTTGGAAGAGCGCCAGTTGCGCGCGCAACTGGCGAGCGTACTGGCGCTGGCCGGCGACGAGCGCGCGATCAACGAAGCGCGCGCGCGCTTTGCCAGTTATCAGCGCGACCCGGCCTCGGTCAGCCCGGAAATGCTCGACTTCGTGTTCGGTACCGTCGGCCGCTATGCCGACGCCGCCACCTACAAGGCGCTGGGCGAGCGTGTCGCCGCGGCCGGGACCGATGAAGAGCGCCACCGCGCGGGACGCGCCATGACGGGCGCGCTCGACCCGCAACTGGCCGAGGCCACGCTGCGCATGGCGCTCTCGCCCCAGGTGCCGGCGAACCTGGCATCGATGATCGTCGCCGGGGTAGGACGCCAGCACCCGGACCTGGCCTGGCGCTTCGCCACCGCCAACCGCGACGCGCTGTTGCAGAGCACCGATGCGGTCGGGCGCAACCGCGCGCTGGCGGGCGTGGTCGCGGCATCGAACGATGCGCGCCATGCGGATATGATGGAACAATATGTTGGCAAGCATTTTGGCCCGGACGCGCTGGTCGAAGCCCAGCGGGTCGGCAACGGCATCCGCGTGCGCGCGGCCCAGAAGGCGCGCCTGCTGCCCCAGCTGCGCGCCGCCCTGCAGACGCCACCACACTCACCGCAATCACATTAAATAGCGAGAAGAGGAAGACATGAAGACAAGCCCGACACCCATGAAGCGCGCCCTCGTCCTGGCGCTGTGCGCCGCCACGCTGGCACCGATGCTGGCCGCCGCGCAGTCCACGGCAAGCACGGCCAAAGCCCCTGAAAAACAGCTTGAAAAGCAGGCTGAAAAACAGGGCGACAAGCCGGCGAACATGACCGTGCTGCCTGGCGACGACTTCTTCGCCTATGCCAACGGGGACTGGCTGGCCAGGACCGAGATCCCGGCCGACCGCGGCTCCTGGAGCGCCATGGGCGCGCTCGCCGAAGAGACCAACACCCGCATCGCCAAACTGATCGAGGAGCTGGGCGCGGCCAAGGCGACAAGCGGCGAGGCGCGCAAGGTGGCCGACTTCTACGCCGCCTACATGGACGAAGCCGGCATCGAAAAGCGCGGCCTGGCGCCGATCCAGCCGATGCTCAAGGGGATCGCAGCGATCAAGGACAAGGCGGCGCTGGTGCGCGCGCTCGGCGCCTCGGTACGGGCCGACGTCGATCCGCTCAACGCCACCGACTTCTACACCGAAAACCTGTTCGGCCTGTGGGTGGCCGGCGGCCTGACCGACCCGTCGCGCAACCTGCCTTACCTGCTGCAGGGCGGCCTGGGCCTGCCCGACCGCGCCTACTACCTCGAGAACAATGCGCGCATGGCCGAGCTGCGCACCAGGTACCAGCAACACATCGCCGCGATGATGAAGCTGGCCGGCTTCGACAAGCCCGAGGAACGCGCCGCGCGCGTGTTCGAACTCGAGCTGGCGCTGGCCCAAACCCATGCCACGCGCGAGGAATCGGCCGACATCCAGAAGTCGAACAATGTCTGGAGCGCGAAGGACTTCGCCGCGCGCGCGCCGGGCATCGACTGGGCTGCCTTCTTCAAGGCTGCCGGCCTGCAGGGCCAGGAACGCTTCCAGGTCTACCACCCGAGCGCCGTCATCGGCGCGGCCAAATTGCTGGCCAGGGCCGATGTCGCCACCTGGCGCGATTACCTGGCCTTCCACCAGATCAACCAGTACGCCAGCCTGCTGCCGAAGGCTTTTGCCGACCAGCGTTTCGAATTCAACGGCAAGGCGCTCACCGGCACGCCGCAGCAGTCGGCACGCTGGAAGCGCGCGCTGGCCGCGACCAACGAGGCGATGGATGAAGCCGTCGGCAAGATCTACGTGGGGCGCTATTTCCCGGCCGAGAACAAGGCAAAAGTGCAGGCGATGGTCGCCAACATCATCGACGCATTCAGCCGCCGCATCGACAAGCTCGACTGGATGGCGCCGGCCACCCGCGCCCAGGCCCAGGCCAAGGTCAAGTCGCTGTATGTCGGCATCGGCTATCCGGAGCGCTGGAAGTCCTATGACGGCTTGCAGGTCGCCGCCGGCGACGCCTTCGGCAACGCCGTGCGTGCCGAGGAGTACCGCTATAAACAGGAACTGGCGAAACTCGGCAAGAAGCCCGAGCGCACCGACTGGGCCATGCCGCCGCAACTGGTCAATGCCGTCAACCTGCCGCTGCAGAATGCGCTGAACTTCCCGGCCGCCATCCTGCAGCCGCCGTTCTTCGATCCGAATGCCTCGGACGCGGCCAACTATGGCGCCATCGGCTCCATCATCGGCCACGAAATCAGCCACAGCTTCGACGACCAGGGCGCCCAGTTCGATGCCCAGGGCCGCCTGCGCGACTGGTGGACGAAGGAAGACCTGGCGCACTTCAAGACCGCGTCGAACAAGCTCGTCGCCCAGTACGGCAGCTATAAACCCTTCCCGGACCTGGCGGTGAACGGCCAGCTGACGCTGTCGGAAAACCTGGCCGACCTGGCGGGCCTGGCGGCCGCCTACGACGCCTTCAAGACCACGCCGGCCGGCAAGGTGGCGGCTGCCGATCGCCAGTTCTTCACGGGCTTCGCCGGGGCTGGCGCAGCAAGATGCGCGAAGCCTCGCTGCGCCGCGCCGTGCTGACCGACGGCCACGCACCGGCCCAGTACCGCACCTATATCGTGCGCAACCTGGATCCGTGGTACCAGGCCTTCGATGTCAAGCCGGGCCAGTCGCTCTACCTGCCGCCGCAGGAACGCGTGCGGATCTGGTAAGCGATGGACAACCTGGACGAGATCGCGCGGCGGACGCTGGCGCACTACGAGCAGAGTGCGCGGCAGTTCTTTGCCGGTACCATCGACCACGATGTCAGCCAGAACGTGGCGGCGCTGCTCGATGCCATCGAGGCGCCGGCGCCGTACACCCTGCTCGACCTGGGCTGCGGGCCCGGGCGCGACCTGAAGACCTTCAGTGCGCTCGGGCACCGCGCGATCGGGCTCGACGGCGCGCATGAGTTCGTCGAGATGGCACGCGGGCACAGCGGTTGCGAGGTCTGGCACCAGGATTTCCTGCACCTGGCGCTGCCCCGGGCATGTTCGACGGTATTTATGCAAACGCGTCCCTGTTCCACGTGCCGAGCGCGGCGCTGCCCGGCGTGCTGGCGGCGCTGCACGCCAGCCTGAAGCCGGGCGGCGTGCTGTTCAGCTCGAACCCGCGTGGCCACAACGAGGAGGGCTGGAATGGGCCGCGCTACGGCAGCTATTACGATTACCCGACCTGGGAGCGCTACCTGGTGGTGGCCGGTTTCGTGCCGCTGCACCATTACTACCGGCCGCCAGGCTTGCCGCGCGCGCAGCAGCCCTGGCTGGCCAGTGTCTGGCGCAAACCTATTGTTAATCAGCGAACAGAATTGCCCGGCGATCAGGCATAAGCTGGAAGCTCGATTTCAACCGAAGAGGTGATGGCATGAACGACGACCAAATCAAGGGCAAGGCCAAGGACATCGGCGGCAAGATCCAGGAAAAAGTCGGCGAAGTCACCGGCAGCCGCCAGCAGCAGGGTGAGGGATTGTCGAACCAGGCCGAAGGCAAGGTGCAGGAAAAAGTGGGCGACGTGAAGGATATCTTCAAGGGAAACAACTGATCCTGATGCCTGCAGGAACGAAAAGCCGCGATTCGTCGCGGCTTTTTCTTTGTCCGCCATTGCTCGCCAGCCATGCGCTGGCCGGCAATATTGCCAGCCTCGCCATGAAGGTACGCAAAGCGACAACAGATGGCGCCATCGCGGCGCCAGCAGATTGACTTTGGGAAGGCCGTCCTGGGGTGTCGTGCGAGCTCGGTCGCAGCTTCATTCCCGCCGCCGGGGCGGACTACGGGGCCCGCTTCGGGTGGAAGGGGAAAGGATGCGTGGCGAACATCAGCGAGATCGGCGTCGAAGACGAACAGGTGCGTCATGTTCCTGTCGAGCTTGCGCGCGTTCCCGAATGCCGCCAGGCGGGCACCGGGCAGCGTGCCCGGTGTGGCATCGGCCCCGCAAACATGCGGGGATCGGGCTCAAGCCTTGTCCCCGACCTCATCCCCCAGCACATCCTCCACATACAGCATCTGCACGAGGACCTTGATGACCGCCGCCAGGGGCGTCGCCAGTGCTACGCCGGCAAAGCCGAACAGGGTGCCGAACACCAGCTGCATGACGATGGTGAGCGCCGGCGGCAGGTCGACCGCTTTCGACTCGATCAGCGGCTGCAGCACGTAGCCTTCCACCAGCTGCACGCCGACGAAGAGCAGCACCGTGTACAGGGCCAGGTCCGGGCTGATCGAGAACGCGATCAGCACCGCCGGGACGCCCGCCATGATCGGTCCGAGGTAGGGCACGAAATCGAGCAGGCCGGCAATGATGCCGAGGATGAGTGCCAGCGGCACCCCGAGCAGGCTCAGGCCCACCGAGGTCGCCACGCCGACGATCAGCATCGACAAGGACTTGCCCAGCAGCCAGCTGCCGAGGGTGCGGCCGATGGTCGACAGCACCTCGCGCGCACGCTGCCGCTTCGCCTGCGGCACCAGCCTGATGAAGCCGTTCGTGTACAGGGTGGGCGAGGCGGCGAAATAGATACCGACGAACAGGATGATGACGACGTTGCCGAGCGCGCCGACGACGCCGCCGAAGAACAGGCCGGCGTTCGGCACCAGCGCCGACATCTGCCTGACGAGCTGCTCGGGCGAGGGCAGCCCGGCCATTACGCGCTTGAGCATGGGATGCTCGTTGATGGCCCCTTGCAGCTGCTGCAGGGATTTCGGTACGGTCTCGGCCAGCCGGGTCGCCTGCTCCGAGACCTGCGGCGCCATTGCCCAGCCGCCCAGGACGATCGCCGCCAGCAGCAAGACCACCACGAGGGCGAGGGCGATCTGGCGCTTGCACTTGATGCGCCGCGCCAGCATTGCGCTCAGCTCGTAAAACAGCACGGCGCACAGGACGCAGGCAAAGGTCAGCAGCAGGGCGTCGGCCGCGAACCAGGCGGCGGCCAGCCCCAGGATGAACAGCACCCCGATACCGTCGATGATGGCCACGCGTTTCATCAGGCTGCGTGGGGCCGCTCTGGAGACCTCGTCCGTGGACGCGGCGGCGGGCCGGCCTGGGGATTCAATATGCTCGCTCATGATGCCCCTTGATTAACAAATTGATAAGCAAAGACTACCATTTGTCACGCGCCGTCGCCGCATGGATGAGCTGCCGGCGCGCGCCCGCGGTATTGCAGAGCTATGTGAAGACACGCACGGAACGCGGCGGTACGGGGGCGTATTCTGGCCTCGTCGCGCTGTCATCCGACCGCGCCTGCCACGCAAGGAGATCATCATGAACAAGGACCAGGTCGAAGGCAAACTGCAAGACATCGGCGGCAAGATTCAGGAAGAAGCCGGCAAGCTGGTCGGCAACCCCGAGCAGCAGGTCAAGTGACTGAAGAACCAGGTCGAAGGCAAGACCCAGGAGAAATACGGCGACGCCAAGGAATCCCTGCGCGACGCCACCAACTAAGAGCCTATCCCGGTAGTCCGGAGTCGCTGCTGGCGCGCCTGACAAACGCGTGCTGCGTTGCTCGTCGTTGCATGGCCAGCCATGCGGCCTCCTCGCGCCTTGCCCGCGCTTGCCATGCATCGCCACCAGCTTTCCCCGGACTACCGGGATAGGCTCTAAGCTGCTCCAAGCGGCGCCCTGACGAAAAAACGGCCCCGGCGCGTGATGCGCCGGGGCCGTTTCTTTACGAGCGTACCGCTGCCGCCTTGCGAAGGCAGCGTGCCCGGGCTTACTGCACTTCGAAGGCGCCGATGTCGATCTTGCCGCCCAGCGTGCTGCGGGTCGTGTACGAAGCGGTGTGCTTGTAGCTCGACGTTGCCTTCAGCGACAGGCCGCCCGCCGAGTTGCCTGGTGTCGAGCCTGCGTTGACGATTTGCAGGTTATCGGTCACGCGCAGGTCGTAGGCGGCGCGGTTGACGAAGCTCGGTGCCAGCGACTGGAAGTTGGTCGTCTTGACCGCCGTCGCCTGGTTGGTGATGCTGCCGTAGCCGCTGAACAGGTTGTTGATCAGCTTGGCCGGCGTGGTCACGTTCTTGCTGACCACGACGAAGGTGCCACGGGTGCTGTCGTCGTTCACGAAGGTATTGTTCACCACGTACAGGTCGGTCTTGCGGTCGCCCACGCCTTCTTCACCGTAGGACACCAGGATCGGGTTGTTGCCGCCGGTCGGCTGCATGATCACGTTGCCGGTGATATAGGTGGTGCCGCCGTTCGGCACGTTGATCTCGTAGCTCGGACGGCCCGAAGCGGTCGTGCCGGTTTCGCCGGTACGCAGGCTCGAGAAGCGGTTGTACGCGATGGTGTTGTACAGCGCGCGCGTCTTCAGGTTGTGGCCGACATTGGCATCGTGCGAATAGTTGTAGCGGAAGGTCAGCTTCGCCACTTTGCCGATGTAGATGTTGTGGCTGTAGCCGTCGCCGTAGCCGTTGTGGCCGAACTCGTTGCGCTCCAGCGTGACGGTGCTGGCGGTGTTGACGCCGCTCAGGATGCCGTTTTCGTTATCGTGCAGGAACGAGTTACGCAGCGTGAAGTTGGTGCCTTCCAGGCGCAGGGCGGCGCCGTTCTTGTCGACGACCTTCGCGCCAACCATCTCGACATTGTCGATGACGATGTTGCTGCCGACGACGATCCAGGTGCCCTTGCCGAGAGCGTTCTTGCCGGCGGCATCGATCTTCGGACGGCCGTTCACGCCGCGGATGGTCAGGTTGCTCTTGTAGATGGCGCAGACGTCGCCCGAATAGGTGGCGGCCTGGATTTCAATGGTGTCGCCGGTCTGTGCGGCGGCAAATGCCTTGCATGGGGTCGCGTAAGTCTTGCCTGCGCCGACGCTGAGAATGGCTGCCGAAGCCGGGGCCGCGATTGCGGCGCCCAGGACGAGGGCGGAGGCGGCCAGGGTGATGCGGGTAGCGCTGATACGGATGGCTTGCATGTTGAATCTTCCTTGTGTGTGCCCGCTCGTTTGAGCGTGTCTGTAGATCAGGAACATGCAGAATACCGCGAGGAATTAATTCCGTGTGGATATATTTCAAGGTGGATTGCTAACGCCAGGACACATAGTTCACAATTCTCATAGGAAAGGAAGTGCATTTGCGGGCAAATGCAACTACAAAAAAAATTTTGATAGTGTCCCTATTTCGCAACAAAGGCCGTTGACTTTTTGTTGAGTTGTCAGAAATTTTGTGTAATGCCCGGCAACTATCGAGCTAAAAAGACAAAAAAGGCCGGCAAGCCATGTTGGCGTGCCGGCCCGGATAGTCCGGAAGGCAAACAGCGCTTCCAGAGTCGCCTGTCGATGCCAGGTCAGCGCGGTGTCGTGCCGCCCAGGTTTTTCTTGAAGAAGTTTTCGATCAGCCCATACACGTGGCGCTGGCTGGTGCGTCCCGAGATGCCGTGCTTGGCGCCCGGATAGGTCATCAGCTCGAACTGCACGTTGCGTTTCACCAGTTCGTCGATCAGGCGCGTGCTGTTGGTGAACAGCACATTGTCGTCGGCCATGCCATGCACCAGCAGCAGCGGCGACTTCAAGCCATCGAGGTGGGCGAACACGCCGCTACGGGCGTAGGCGTCCGGGTCCGACTTCGGCGTGGCGCCGACGAACTGCTCGGTGTAGTGGGTGTCGTACAGCGACCAGTCGGTCACCGGCGCCACCGACACGCCCATCGCGATCTTGTCGGATGCGGCAGCGAGCAGGCGCAGGGTCATGAAGCCGCCATAGCTCCAGCCGAACACGCCGACGCGCTTCGGATCGACAAAGCTCTGCTGCGCCAGCCAGTCGACGCCGGTCAGCTGGTCCTCGACTTCATATTTGCCCAGGTTGTTATAGATGACATCGGTAAAGGCGCGTTCGCGGCGGCTCGAACCGCGGTTGTCCAGCGTGAACACCACGAAGCCCTGCTGCGCCATGTACTGGTTGAAGTAATTGCCCCAGGTCCGGGTCACGCGCTGCGAATGCGGGCCGCCATAGGTGAAGAGGAAGACCGGATACTTCTTCGTCGCATCGAAACCGGCCGGCTTGATCATCGAGTAATGCAGCGTCTGGCCATCGTGCGCCTTGATGGTGCCGAATTCGGTGGGCAGGTGGTCGGGCAGGTACTTCGCGTACGGGTGGCTTGCGTTCAGCTCGTTATGCTCGAGCCATTGCACCATGGCGCCATCGGCGCGGCGGATGGAAATCTGCGGCGGGGTGTCCGGATTCGAGTAGGTGTCGACGAAAATCTTGCCGTTGCTTGCGAATGCCGACCCGTGCCAGCCGTCGCCCTGGGTGACGCGCGCAGGCTTGCTGGCCGTGCTGCCATCGAGCGCCAGCGCATAGGTCTGCTTGTCGATGACGGCGTCGCGGTTCGAGGCGACGTACACCTTGCCGGCGTTCTCGTCCACGGCGAGCACGCCGTCGATGCCCCATTCGCCGCGCGAGATCGGGTGCAGCAGCTTGCCGTTCAGGTCGTACAGATAGAGATGGTTGCGGCCGCTACGTTCGGAGGCCCAGATAAAGGCATTGCGTTTCTTCAGGAAGCGCAGGTCGTCGTGAATGCTGACCCAGGTCTTCGAGGTCTCGGTGAGCAGCGGACGCTGCGCCAGCGTGGCGGCATCCACGCCGACCAGGTCCAGGCGCTTCTGGTCGCGCGTCTGGCGCTGGTAGGCCAGGGTCTTCGCATCCGCGCTCCAGTCGGCGCGCACCAGGTAGATGTCCTTTTCGGGGCCCAGGTCCACCTTGCGCGACACGCCGGTTTCCGGCGACACGATGAAGAGGTCGACCAGCACGTTCGGGTCGCCCGCGGCAGGGTAGTGCTGGTCGATCACTTCGGTACGGTCGGCGAAGATTTCGAAGCGGCGTGCCACCGGCACCGGCGCTTCGTCGTAGCGTTTATAGGCGATTGCGGAATCGTCCGGCGCCCAGTAGTAGCCGGTGGTCTGGTCCATTTCTTCCTGGGCCACGAACTCCGCTTCGGCGTTGTGCACGGTGCCCTTGCCATCGTTCGTGAGCTGGCGCTCGGCACCGCTCTTCAGGTCGACCACGACCAGGTTCTGGTCACGCACGAACGAAACGTAGCGGCCGCGCGGCGAAATCTTCGCGTCCAGCACATTGCCGGAAGCAACCTTGCGTGCCGCGTCCGGTGTCGCCACGTCCACCAGGTACAGGTCGCCGGCGATCGGCACCAGCAGCTGCTTGCCGCTCGGTGCCCAGCTATAAGTAATGATGCCCGACAGCCCGGCCGTACGCGCGCGTTCGCGGCGTGCCTTTTCCTCGAGCGACAGGTTCTCGTTGGGAACGAGCTTCCTGGAGTCGACCAGCAGGCGCGTGGTCTTGTCCTTCATGTTGTATTCCCACAGGTCCTGCTGGAACTGGTTGTCCTGCCGGCCGCGCAGGAAAGTCACGCGTTCGCCGTCGGGCGACACCTTGACGTTTTTGACGCCGGGGCCGGCAAGCGAGGGTTCGCCATGGATGCGGTCGAGGGTCAGGCGTTCCGCGGAAGCGGGCGCAGCCGCGAGCACGGCCAGGAGGCAGAGGAGAAGGCGCATTGATTGTCTCGTAGGAAGTTAGCTATATGCAACGGACGAGACGATACCAGAGTCGCCCTCTAAAAGCAGTACATACCGCGCAGTACACACCGGTGATGAATGCACCGGCGACGCAGCCCCGGGGAGCGGGTCAGCCGGCCGCGCGTATCTTCTGGCGCGACAGGCGGTCGAACGACCAGGTCAGCAGCACGGCGGCAATCGTCAGGCCCAGCACGAGGCCGATCCAGAAACCGGTCGATTCCATCGGCGCGGCAGGAGAACCGGCGAACCAGCCAGGCGCGATGCCGAGGATATAGCCGAGCGGCAGCGAGAAGCCCCAGAAGGCGACCAGCTGGATGATCATCGGCGGGCGCGTGACCTGGTAGCCGCGGATCGCCGAGGCGGTGGCCACCTGGGTGGCGTCCGACAGCTGGAACAGGGCGGCGAACAACAGCAGGTGCACGCACGCTTCCTGCACCGCCGGATCCGACGTGTAGGCGCGTGCGATCTCCCAGCGGAACAGGGCGATGCAGGCCGCCGACAGCACGCCGAACGCGACCGACATGGCGACACCCACCCAGGCGACGAAGCGCGCCCGTACCGGATTGCCTTCGCCCATCGCCTGGCCGACGCGCGTGAGCAGGCCAATGCCGAAGCTGAGCGGCACCATGAACACGAGCGAGGCGAAGTTCAGCGCGATCTGGTGCGCCGACACCTGCACCACGCCGAAACGCGCCACCAGCAGGCTGATCAGGCCGAAGGCGCTGACCTCGGCAAAATAGGTGATGCCGATCGGGATGCCCAGGCGCAGCATCTCGCGGATTTCCTGCCAGTCCGGCCCTTCCCAGCCCGTGAACGGATAGGTCATGCGGTAGGCCGGCGAGAACCTGATCCAGGCCAGCATGGCAAACAGCATGCCGTACATGCCCACGGCGGTGGACACCGCGCAGCCGACCGCCCCCATGCGCGGGAAGCCCCAGTTGCCGTAGACCAGCAGCCAGTTGCTGGCCACGTTGAAGAGCAGGCCGAGGATGGCGATGATCATGATCGGCTTGGTCTGGTTGATGCTGGTCGTGTAGCCGTAGAGTGCGCGGTAGCAGGCAAAGGCCGGCATGCCGACGCTGATCACGTGCAGGAAGAGGGAAGCGCGGTCGGCCACGGCCTGCTCCAGGCCGATGTGGTCGAACAGCAGGGTGCACAGATTCGCCGCCAGCAGGGCGACCAGGCCGATGAAGAGTCCCTTCCACAAGGACTGGCGCACCGAATGCGGAATCTTGTCGTAGCGGGCGCCGCCGATCTCGTGCGCGACCACGGTATTGATCGACATCATCGTGCCCATGACGGTGACCAGCACGATCGACCATACCGAGGTGCCCAGCGACACCGCCGCCAGTTCGGCCGCGCTGACGTGGCCCGTCATCGCCACGTCGGCCACGCCCATGCCGACGGTGGCCAGCTGGCCGACCAGCATCGGCCAGGACAGTTTCCAGAGCGTGGCGATCTCCGCGCGGACGGGAGAGGAAGGCGGGCTGAGCGTGGCGGTGGAAGTCATGGGGTGCACGGCGGTCGAAAGCCCGATTTTACTGTCTAACTGATAAGGCCGTGGCGGAGAGCGGCTTGCGTGCGCTGCTCGCCCCGGCGCAGAGGCAAAACATTGTTTTCGGACGCACTGTCCCCATTTATGGAGGGACCGCAGCGTGGCCCGGAAGGGCGCCGCGCTGCACCGACTTCTCACCATTCCGGGAGTGCACTGTGGAATACAAGGACTATTACCAGACCCTTGGCGTCGACAGGGGCGCGTCCGCGGACGACATCAAGAAGGCGTACCGCAAGCTGGTGCGCAAGTACCACCCCGATGTCAGCAAGCATGAGGACGCGGACAGGAAAACCAAGGAACTCAACGAGGCTTACGGGGTACTGGGCGACCCCGACAAGCGTGCTGCCTACGACATGCTGGGCACGGACGGGCATGCCGGCGGCGACTTCCGCCCGCCGCCAGGCTGGGAAGGCTTCGACTTCGGCGGCGTGGGTGCCGACGATTTCTTTGCCGACCTGTTTGCCCAGGCCGGACGGCCGCGCCGCGGCCATGGCTTCGAGATGCGCGGCGACGACATCCACGCGACGATCACGATCGACCTGCAGGACGCCTACCGCGGCGCCACGCGCACGGTGAGCCTCCAGGTGCCGCGCCGCATGGGGCCGGGACGCGCCGCCGTGCAGGAAAAAAGCTCACCGTGACGATTCCGAAAGGCGTGACGCCGGGCCAGCAGCTGCGCTTGGCTGGGCAGGGCCACGAGGGACATGGCGGCGCCGCGCCGGGCGACCTCTACCTCGAGATCCGGTTCGCGCCCGACCCGCGCTACCGCATCGACGGCGTCCACGTGCACCAGGCGGTGCCGGTCACGCCCCGGGAGGCGGCGCTGGGCGGCAGCGTGTCCGTGCCGACGCCAGGCGGCACGGTCGAGGTCACGGTGCCGGCGGGCTCGCAAAGCGGACGCAAGCTTCGCCTGAAGGGCCGCGGCCTGCCGGGCAAGGTGCCGGGCGACCTCTACCCGGTGCTGGACGTGGTGCTGCCGCCCGCCAATAACGACAAGGCGCGTGCGCTCTACCAGGCCATGGCGCGCGACCTGGCGTTCAACCCGCGGGCGGCGTAGCGCCTGCCATGCGCACGGCCGGGAAGCGTGCAGGCTGTTTCGCGTCTGCCGGTGCGGGCACGGCTTGCCTGAAGCGCGCGCCGTGCGCGCCGCTGTCCTCCTAGAATCGGTGCCAGATGATTCACATTTACCAATTTCGAGGAGGTCACATGGAACAGAGCGGTAATGGAGCGCTGCACGGCAAGAAGGTAGCGGTGCTGATGACGGACGGCGTCGAGCAGGTCGAGTACACGGGGCCGCGCAATTTCCTCGAGCAGCATGGTGCCCAGGTGATCCTGATCTCGCCGAAAGCCGTCGGCGAAGCGGTGCAGGGCATGCACCACGACGACAAGGGCGACACCTTCCCGGTCGAAATGCACATCAACGACGCGCGGCCCGGCGACTTCGACGCGCTGCTGCTGCCGGGCGGCGAACAGAACCCCCTGGCCTTGCGCAAGAGCCCGGAATCGATCGCCTTCATCCGCGATTTCTACGCCGAGGACAAGCCGATCGCCGCCATCTGCCACGCCCCGTGGACGCTGATCGACGCCGGCATTGCCGAGTCGAAGAACCTGACGAGCTGGCCCGAGATCCAGGACGACATGAAGCGCGCTGGCGCGGAATGGGTCGACCAGGAAGTCGTCATCGACGAAAAGCTGATCACCAGCCGCAAGCCGGACGATATCCCGGCGTTCAACGATGCGCTGCTCAAGGCGCTGAAGGTGGATCCGCAGGCGGCGGACATTGGCCCGTCGTCGTAGGGAGGGCAGTGATGATGGCATGAGTCATCATCACTGGCACGCGGGATCGGCGCCGCTTCCATTCTCCCGCATGGCGGGGTTCGTAGGATGGGCGCCCCGGGCCCATGCGGATCCCGGAAACGGCAACCGCCGCCTGTCCTCGTGCGCATGAGGGGCCGAGCGGGCTCAGCCCCCGCCAATCTCCCGCTGCAGCTTCTTCGTCAGCTTCCCGAACACCAGCTCATACGACCTGCGCAGCAGGGCCGCCGCTTCCTCGTCGCCCAGCGCATCCCTGTCTTCCACATACACCCATTTCGCCCGCGCCAGGTAGGGCGCCGGAATGATGCCCGGCCGGTCGGTCAGTTCCAGGAAGCGATCGTCGTCGACCTTGAAGCTGATGCCCGTCGCTTCGCCCAGGTTGGTCACTGCGAACATCTTGCCGCCGACTGAAAAGACGAGGTCGTTGTCCCATTTCGTGTCTTCCGTGACGCCGGGAAAAGTACGGCAGAGGGATTTGGCGGCTTCGAAGTCCATGTGTGTGTCCTGAAAATGAGCAATGGCGGAAGTTTAACTCGGCATGCACGCAGACGGAGCGCCTGCGCCGGCAGGCCCGGCGCGCGCCGCGGCGTCAAAGGTCGCTACCGAACAGATCGCGCGTATAGACCTTGTCGACGACATCGTCGAGCACGCCGGTCATGCGGTTGCAGAGAATGACGTCGGCCTCGCGCTTGAACCTGTCGAGATCGGAGACGACGCGGCAGCCGTGGAACTCGGCCGCGGACAGCATGGGCTCATGGATGATCACGTCGATCCCCTTGTTCCGGATGCGCGACATGATGCCCTGGATGCTGGAGGCGCGGAAATTGTCCGAGCCTGCCTTCATGATGAGGCGGTAGACGCCGACGACGCCGGGCTTGCGGCGCAGGATGCTGTCGACAATGAATTCCTGGCGCGTCGTGTTGGCGTCGACGATGGCGCGAATCAGGTTTTGCGGCACGTCTTCGTAGTTGGCCAGCAGCTGCTTCGTGTCTTTCGGCAGGCAATAGCCGCCATAGCCGAAGCTGGGATTGTTGTAATGGGTGCCGATGCGGCTGTCGAGACCGACCCCCTCGATGATCTGGCGGCTGTCCAGCCCATGGGTGGCGGCGTAGGTGTCGAGCTCGTTGAAGTAGGACACGCGCATGGCCAGGTAGGTGTTGGCAAAGAGCTTGATCGCCTCCGCTTCGGTGCTGCCTGTCAATAATATCGGTACGTCCTTCTTGAGCGCCCCCTCGCGCAGCAGGTGTGCGAAGGTTTCAGCGCGCGCCGAGCGTTCGCCGACCACGATGCGCGACGGATGCAGGTTGTCGTACAGGGCCGTGCCTTCCCTCAGGAACTCGGGGGAGAAGATCAGGTTGTCCGTTTCCAGCAGCACCCGGGTCTTGGCGGTATAGCCTACCGGGACCGTCGACTTGATCACCATGGTTGCGCGCGGATTGATGGCCTTGACGTCGCGAATCACCGCTTCGATGGAGCGCGTGTCGAAAGTACCGGTCTCGGCGTCGTAATCGGTGGGGGTGGCGATGATGACGTAGTCCGCACCTTCGTAGGCTTCGCGCTTGTCGAGGGTGGCCTTGAAGTCCAGCTTCTCGTGCTGCAGGTACCAGCTGAGTTCCTTGTCTTCAAAGGGCGCTTCCTTGCGGTTGAGCGCTTCCACCTTCTCGGGAACGATGTCGAGCGCAACCACCTGATGCTGTTGAGACAGCAACACGCCATTCGACAATCCGACATATCCCGTGCCTGCTATCGCGATTTTCATGCGTTTCTGTACTCCATTACGCGAATATTCCTCTTCTGGGTCGTGCTTCATTGGCTGGTGAGATCGATGCGCTGGAGCGCGATGCCAAGGACGCGCGGGTCCGGGATGCCCTGCAATGCCTGCGGCGACATCGCATCCGGTATGGAGATCGACACTTCCTGGAGCAGGGCATCCCCCGCGGGCACAGGAAGCTTGACCTGCATCGATTCACCCGAGCTGGCCACCAGCTTCCGGCTCCATGGTCGGCCGCGGTCCCCGGTGGCGACCACGACGGCCACCGGACGTGCCGGGCTGGCACCAAAGACGGCGAAATGCAGCGTCGCTTCGCACCCCTTCGCCGTACATGCTGTCGGACGCGGCAGCTGCAAGGTCGCGGCCGCCTGCGACCAGACATGCTGCGCCTCCAGGCCGTGCCAACCGCTCTTGAGCACGAGCGGAGCGTTCCTGAACGCCGACCCCAGGACAAGCGGATAGGGAATGGCGTCGTAGATCGCGCGCAGCAAGGCCGTGCGCGCTGCGCTGCCCTGGAACTGCGGACGCAATCGGATTGTGGCGTAGTACTCGGTGTCCTCGACCTCGAGGTAAGGCAGGGCGCGCAAGGCGTGAACGAGGGGCAGCAGTTGCGCACGCCGCTCCCCCGGACAGCTAAAGCCCGGGACGGTGCGAAAAGGCGACTTCTGGGTCTCATGCGCGATGGTCCGGTCGGGACAGGGCCACAGATGGGGCGACCACAGCATGTGGACATACGGAAGAACGATCACGTCCGTCGTGCCGTCGACCAGGATGTTCTGGAGGACAGGGGCCGCGCCCGCATCGAGGTCGCCGTTGAGGCCTTGCATGGCCGCCGGCCAGCCCGGCAGGGCTGCGGCCAGGTTCTTGTCGCCGCCGATATTGAAAGTACGGAAGTTGGCGCGCGGTGCCAGGTAGTTCGCCATGAAGTCGTTATTCCATGGGAGGAACATGACCGTTTCGGCCGGCCGGATGTGCCGACGCAGGCTGGCCACGAGATCCTGGTCGATCTGCTTGAACATGGTCCGGTTGTCCACGCCCTGGCGCCACTGCGCGCGCAGGTCGGGCAGGTTGAACAGGATGATCAGGAGCAGCGCGGCCAGCCACGGGCGCGTGTCCTGCCCGCCCCTGCCGCCGATCCGGACCATGACGAGGAGCCATAGCGCGAAGATGCCGAGGGCCGACCAGCGGTAGGAAGCGCGCATGACATTGAAGCCTGGCAGCGTCTCGGAGATCCAGGGCATTGCCGGTCGGGACGAGCCCGATTGGTGGCGGTGCCGTCAGCGCCCGGCCGGACGGGGCGGCGTGCCCCGCCACCGGTTTGGTGGCGTTGATTTTCAATGCGGGCCCGAGCGCCATGTAGAAGCCGAAGGCCGCGACCAGCACGGCGGCCGTCGCGAATCCCTTCTGGCGACCACGCCACCACGCGGCCAGGGCGACGAGCAGGAGCGGGAGCGCGAACGTGGTGCGCCAGACCGAGTCGTCGCCGAAATAGCGCGCGTCGCTGCGCTCCACGCTCCAGCCGAGCAGGTCCGGCAGCCACAGCAGGCCTCTCGTGGGAATGGCGGCAAACGACAGGTCCAGCCCCCAGGCCCGGAAGAAATCGAGCTGCTGGGCTTCGAAATGCGACTTGCCGATATACGCGGAAAAGAGCAGGTAGGCCAAGCCGAAGCTGGCGACGTGGACTGGAACGGCGAAGCACGCCAGCGTGCGCCTGGCCTCGGGGCGCACAAGGAACGCATACAGCAGGAACATGCTGGCACCGCAGGCGAACATCATGAAGGTGTAGCCATCCATGAACACGGAGAGCACGGCAGCGGCGCAATACAGCGCCGCATCCGCCGCGCCGATGCGCCGCGACCCCGGCGCGAGCATGAACAGCCTGATGGCCGCCATGAAATAGAACGGCAACAAGGCGATCCCCAGGGACAACATGCTGTACCCGGCATGCGCCCACACGATCGGCATGCTCATCCATGCAACCGCTCCGGGCAGCGCAAGCGGCCGTCCTGCGCCGAACAGGCGCGCGACGCGATAGGCGGAAAACATGGCCAGGCCCAGCCAGGCTGCAACCATGCCGGCGTAGGCGTCGGCGGGATGCAGGCCGAGCCGGATCAGCAGGCCCGCGGGCCAGGCGCCGGCAAGCCCGAAGGCGATGGCGGCAGGCCGGGGAATCCCGAACGCATGCGTGTGAATGTCGAACAGGGACCCGTTCGCGAACGATTGCGAGAAACCCGTGGTCCATACGGCCTGGCCCAGCGTCGGCGTCATCAGGAAAGGCACCGCTCCGTGCAGCAAGAGTACGACAGCCACCGCGATGGCGACAAGGAGCAGCTCCTTCGGTGTTGCGGATGTTTTTTCAGACATGTTCGCTTCCGGATGCTGTCTGTGTAGGAAAAAAGACGGTCGCTGCCGCAAAAAACAATACGTCGCCGACCACCGTGACCATGCGTCCAAGGAGAACGGCAAGCAGCAGCTGTTCCTCCGAGACGAGTCCGTGCAACAGGAACAGCAGGAGCATTTCGCGCACGCCGACGCCGGCCGGTGCCCCCGGCGTGACCAGGCCAACCAGCCAGGCAAAGACATAGGCGCTGCCCACCGGCAGCCAGTAGCCCGTCTTCAGTCCCGCGCCACCAGCAACGGCCCCGAGCAAGCTCACGAACACCGCGGCGGAAACGAGCAGGAACAGGGTTTGCCACAGCAATGCCAGGCGCGCCTGGGGCCCACCGAGCCGGCCCACCGGGACGGCGAGCAGGGCAGCCGCGAGCAGGGCGAGCGCGACACCGGCGGCCACCGGGAAACCGGGCAGGATCAGCGGCAGCACCAGCGGGCCGGACAGCGCCCCGGCAATGGCGATGGAGCCCAGCTCCCACCCGATGGACTTGGCCAGCGGCACCGGTGCAATGCCGGCCGCCATGCCCAGTGCCTGCCGTCCAGCCAGGTGGAAGATATTTCCTGGCACATACTTCGCCAGCTGCGACAAGCCGTAGATGCGGATGGCCCCAGTGCGGCTTGCCACGGCCTCTAAGTGGCGTAGCAAGTGCCACCACGCCAAGGCAAGCAGAATATTGGCTGCGCCATACACGAAGGCGAGCAGGGCCATCACGCACCAGCCGCCCGGGGTGATGGCGGAAAAGGCCAGATCGCGCCAGTAGGCATCCAGGCGCAGGCCGACAAACGCGATGCCCACGAGGGCCAGTGCGCCGCCGAACCAGTGCAGGCCCCGGCGCAGGGCGGGCGACATCGTCAGTTGCGCGGACGGCAAAGCAGCATCGTCCACGGCAGTGGACTTCTCGTTTCAACAATGTCGAAGTAGCTCGACACCAGGCTGATGAAGCCCTTGCGCGACCAGTGCTGGAGGTGGCCTGGCGTGTTACCCCAGTCTCTGATGTACTTGCCGCGCGCCAGGTTGAGGGCACACCACAGCGGCTCGCGCGGCACGCTGAGGATCAGGTGCCGCACCGTGACGCTTTGCAGGGCCCTGAGGCCGGCTTCCGGATCCTCGAGATGCTCGAGCACTTCACAGCACACCACCAGGTCGGCAGCGTCGCGCGCGGCCTCGAGATCATAGATGCTGCGCGCTTCGAACAGGCCCGGCTGCAGGGCGCGCTGCCCGGCGTTTTCGCGTGCGATGTCGATCACGGCCGTCGAGAAGTCACATCCCCTAGCCGGGATTCCCCCCTCGTTCCAGCGCAGGACCCAATAGCCTTCGCCACAGCCGACTTCGTGGATCGAGCGGGGGGCTGCGCGGGTGACGAGCTCGGACAGGGCCGTATCGAACCCGTTCATCATCCATTTGACGATCGGGTTCTTCGAGCCGTATTTGTCGTACGTGTTGCCGATGACGATGCCATCTTCCGTCGCTCCGCCTGCAATCTTGATATTCATGAGTCGCTTCCGTCTTGTCTACTGGACACTGCGCTCGGCCGCATGCTCATCCGCCACGGGTTTGACAGCGGCGGCCGGCGCGATATTCGCGGTCTTGAAGCGGATATCCTCGAGCAGCTTGCGGTTCGCTGCCAACAGGTCGGCCACGAAGGCCACGAGCAAGGTCTGGAAACCCATGCCCAGCAGGACCGAAGCCAGGATCAGGGATTGGACGTGGCCACCGCCGTCGCCCTGCACGTAATGCCACAGGAAGCGCAAGCCGATCAGGAAGCCGAAACTGAAGAGAACGGCGCCAATCGTTCCAAAAAAGCTGAAAGGCCGGTAAATGACGAAAATGCGTGCAATCGTGAAAATGCTGCGCTTGATATACGAGGGAATGCTTTTGACCAGGCGCGAGGGGCGCAGGTCGCCGTTGACGCGGATTGGGACGGAAGTAATGGCAATGTTTTTCTGGCCCGCCTGGATAATCGTTTCCAGCGTGTAGGTATAGTCGCTGAAAACCATCAGGCGCTGGGCCGCGGGACGGCTGATCGCGCGAAAGCCGCTCGGCGCGTCGGGAATGGCCGTTTTGCTCGCCATGCGGACCACCCAGCTGCCGAGCTTCTGCAACAGTTTTTTTACGGGAGAGAAATGCTCGATGGTAGCAATAGGCCGTGCGCCAACGACGATCTCTGCTTCGTTGCGCAGTATCGGTGCCGTTAATGCGGGAATATCGTCCGCATTATATTGATTATCTGCATCTGTATTGACAATGACATCGGCACCCAGGCGCAGGCATGCTTCCAGGCCGGTCATGAAGGCCGTGGCTAGCCCCTTGTTGCCGGCGTGGCGGACGACGTGATGCACGCCATGCTGCTTGGCGACCTCGACCGTATTGTCCAGGCTGCCGTCGTCGATTATCAGCCATTCGACGCTGCTGAAACCAGGAACCGCGGTCGGCAGGGCTGCCAGGGTGACCGCAAGTGTCTGCGCTTCATTGAAGCACGGTATTTGTATGATTAATTTCATTTCTTTTATCCGTCGAAGTGGGCGCATTTTAAAGGTCGGGGCGGATTCGTGTCATCCTTTTCGTCGGCGTCTTATTTGATGTATTTACTGGAGCGGGGAGGGCGTTTCTGGTTTATGTGGGTGCTGGATGATGTTGCGTCTTGATTTTGTATGTACGGCGTTGAGGGCTGGGTAATCGAAACAATTCGTGAGAATTGATGGGGGGCGGGGGCAAGCTTTGGGGAGATTTGCCTGGCTAGGAAGGGGATGGGCTTGAAGTGTTGCGGAGTGCGGGAAGTTGCAGCCTGATTTCCGATTTATTGAACGGGGTGGAGACAGTTGTGCCAGGAGGGCAATGTTCTGCTCGCAGGTTGACTGGCGGGAGCTCGAAAGGCCAGGGCTCCGGCTGTTCGGGCGGGAGCGGAGGGGAAGCCATCGCTGCGCAAGGTCGAGTGGGGTCAAAGGTCGAGTGGGGTCAGGTCTGACATTTGGACACGAGCTCTGCTTTTGGTCGAGTGGGGTCAGGTCTGACATTTAGGTCGAGTGGGGTCAGGTCTGACATTTGGACACGAGCTCTGCTTTTGGTCGAGTGGGGTCAGGTCTGACATTTGGACACGAGCTCTGCCTTTGCGGAACGGTAGGCAGGAGGCGGAAGGCAAGAAATCGCTGCGCGATTTCCCTTAGTCGGGCGAATCGGAGAGCCCCTTGCGTCCGGAGGCGCAAGGTCGCGCGCAGGCTCGTCGCTTGCGCGCCCCGAAACCCCTGCTCGCCCCGCGTCCGTGCCGTCCGCGGAGTCGATTCCTGACGTCCGAACGCCACGCACACAAAAACAAACCCCCGCTGGCTTGCGCCAGCGGGGGTTTGTTTTTGTGTGCGTTGGTGGAGGCGGCGGGAATCGAACCCGCGTCCGCAAGCACTCTACAGACAGTTCTACATACTTAGCACTATCTTTTAATTTAACTTGGACAACGGGGATGTGCACCCTTTGTACAAGCGAGTTACCTTAAATTTCGGAAGCAACCAAGTAACCCGGTTGAGTCCTAGCCTCTGTAAATGACTCTACTTGCCTTGCGGCCCACCCCAGAGGCGAGGTAGTGTAGAGCTAGCAGCAATTAAGCTGCGAGTGCGTACGAGTTATCGTTTGCAGTTATTGATTTCTGGATGTATTTACGAGGTAACCAGTCCTCGGTATGCCCTGCGCTGCTTTGCAACCCACGTCGAAACCAGGTCGCCCCCAACGAAACTCCATTGTACTCCAATCGTGGACGGTGTGCAGTGCTGCGAAGCCGTGTGATGGGTACATGCCCCGTAGCCTGAGGTTCTGTTGCAAACCTGTGCCGTCGATGCAACAAGCGGCGCCTGGTCCATGACTGAACGGAGCAGGGGCACCGCGGCAGTCCATTCGCGGTGCCCGAACTTTCCTTACTGACCCTGGCTGTTGTGGTTGGCGACCTTGTTGCCGATATAGCCACCGCCGATGATGCCGGCGAGGGTCGCCAGTTTCTTGCCCTTGCCGCCGCCGATCTGGTTGCCGATCAGGCCGCCGATGACCGCACCGGTGCCGATGCCGACATAGTTCGGCTGGGCCGGAGCCGGGGCGGGAGCGATCGGGGCCGGTGCCGGGGCCGGACGGTAGCTCGGTTCCTGGACGTGCACGACCTTGGTCGTGTGATGCTCGATGACGCGCGGCTTCGGTGCGGACCACGGTGCGCTTCACGACGGGGCCGGCTCCTGCTTCACGACCACGACCGGCGCCGCTGCGTTGGCGGTCTGCACGTAGGTGGTGGTGCCTGGCGCAGCGCTGACGACCAGCGGGGCAGGTGCGTCGGCGTATTGCGCTACCGGTGCCGCAGCGAGCTGGGCCGGCGCGGCAGCCTGCAGCTGGCCTGCGGCGAGCGGCATGGCAGCGGTCGGGGCCAGGGCGGCTTGCTGTTCCGGGGCGCTGCGCGAGCTCGGCAGCATGCCGGTGATGGCGGCAGCGCCCGTCAGGCTGACGACGATCACCGACACGGCTGCGGCGGCCATCAGGGGATGAATGCGGGTAGCGTTTTGCGTGGTGTTCATGGTCTGCTCCATCAGTGTTGCGTTGTCGATGGAGGTAGATTACCGATCGCGCCGGTTACACGGTAGACACCAACCCGTATCAGTCGTAATCAGTTGTAAGTGGGCAAGCAGGGCGCCAGCTCAAGCCACCGATACGGTCGACTTGGCGGTCGTACCCAGCGAACGCAGCAGCGCGAGCAAGTCGAGCGGCGTCTGGCAGAGGAAATCGGCGCCCCAGGTCGTCGGCTCGATATTGCCGCAATAGCCCCAGCCGCAGGCTACCGTCACCATGCCGGCGGACTGGCCCGCTTCGATGTCGCGCAAGTCGTCGCCGACATACCAGCAATGTTCGGGCGCGATGTTCAGGCGGCGCGCGCCTTCCAGCAGCGGTGCCGGGTGCGGCTTGGCATGCGGCATGGTGTCGCCCGAGACCACGCAGCCCGCGTGGTCCAGGCCGATTTGCGGCAGCAGCGGGTCGGTGAAACGCGCCGGCTTGTTGGTGACCACGCCCCAGGCCATGCCGGCTTCCTCGATGCCCCGCAGCAGTGCGGCGACGCCGTCGAACAGCGTGCTCTCGACCGCCATGTGTGCCCGGTAGCGGTCGAACCACGCCAGGCGCAGCTCCTCGTAGCCCTCGTCGCCCGGGGCCAGGCCGAAGGCGGCGCCGATCATGCCGCGCGCGCCGGCCGAGGCTGTGGGGCGCAGCACGTCGTAGGGCGGGGGCCAGGCCGCGCTCGGTGCGCAGCCAGTTGACGGCGGCGGCCAGGTCGGGGGCGGTGTCGGCCAGGGTGCCGTCGAGGTCGAACAGGACGGCGCGCGGTGCCAGGGTCGGGGCAGGGGAGGTCATCGGTTGCACAGGAAGATAAGCGGGAAGGCGTGGAGCGGTTGCTTGAGGATTGATTACGCCAGCGGTTTGGTGCAGGCCACCATGTAGTTCACATCGGTGTCGTTGTTGAGCGAGTAAATTTTGGTCAGCGGGTTGTAGGTCAGGCCCTTCATGCCGTCGACCTGCAGGCCAGCCTGGCGCATGAATTGCGACAGTTCCGCCGGGGTCAGGAACTTGGCGTAGTCATGGGTGCCGCGCGGCAGCATGCGCAGTACGTATTCGGCGCCGATCACGGCCAGCAGGTAGGCCTTCGGGTTGCGGTTGATCGTCGAGAAGAACAGCTTGCCGCCCGGTTTCGCCAGCGCGGCCGCAGCACGCACGATCGAACCCGGATCCGGCACGTGCTCGAGCATTTCCATGCAGGTGACGACGTCATACTGGCCGGCTTCGTCAAGCGCCATGTCTTCGGCCGCGATCATCTTGTAGCGCACCTCCACGCCCGACTCCAGGCTGTGCAGGTCGGCCACTTTCAGCGCCTTCTTCGACAGGTCGATACCGGTGACTTTCGCCCCCTTCTTCGCCATCGATTCGGAGAGCACGCCGCCGCCGCAGCCGATGTCGATCACGTTCTTGCCCGCCAGCGGCGCGCGTGCGTTGATCCATTCCAGGCGCAGCGGATTGATTTCGTGGAGCGGGCGGAACTCGGAAGTCGGGTCCCACCAACGGTGGGCCAGTTCGCTGAATTTGTTGATTTCGAGAGGATCGGCGTTCGTATTCATAGGTCGGAATAATAGCGGGAAATACCGGGCTGCGACGAACGCGAGGCGACAAATTCGGGCAGCCCGGTGCAAAGGCGAAAAAAAACCCCGCCGCGGCGGGGTTCATGGACAGCAGGCCAGGCCTGCTGCGTGCTTACTGCTGCTGGCGGGTGCGGGTACCGACCACTTCGATTTCGACGCGGCGGTTCTTGGCACGGCCCGACGACGACTTGTTGTCGGCGACCGGCTGCTTCTCGCCCTTGCCTTCGGTGTAGATACGGTTCGCATCGACGCCCTTGCCCTGCAGGTAAGCCTTGACGGCTTCGGCGCGGCGGATCGACAGCTTCTGGTTGTAGGCATCGGTGCCGATCGAGTCGGTGTGGCCGACGGCGATGATGACTTCCAGGTTCATGTCGCCCAGCTTCGAGGTCAGCTCGTCGAGCGCCCCCTTGCCTTCAGGCTTGAGCACAGCCTTGTCGAAGTCGAAGAAGGCGTCGGCGGAGTAGCTCACTTTTTCCGAGGTCGGGACCGGTGCCGGTGCCGGGGCGGGTGCCGGAGCAGGGGCTTCGACGGCCGGCGGTGGCGGAGGTGGTGCGACGCACTTGCCGTTCTCGAGTTTTTCAGGCGGGACGCACAGCGGCGCGTCGCAGCCAGGGACCGCGTCGGCCGGGGTCCAGTAGCCGGTACGCCAGCACAGTCCGAAAGGATCGCGCGCGATCACGCCGCGGCTGTCCTGGACGTACGCGCTGTACGGCTTGTTCGCCTGGATGTCGGTCGTCAGCGGTGCGTACGGCGGTGCGCTTTGGGCAAAGGCACTGCCAGCCATCGCTGCCGAAGCTGCGAGCATGAGGGTTGCAATCTTCTTCATATTTTTCTTTCCTTTCGGTTTTATATCTTTCCGTTGCGAAACTTTGCTGGTTCGCAGGGACGTAGGCAGAATATTAACAGCTCGGTTGCCTTGTCTGTTTCGCATTGTGAAACATGCAATTAACTTCTCGACCATTTTGCCACATACGCCATATCCGCACGACGGGGCGTGACGCAATGGCAGTGCCGGGGATCGGTCACGTTGTTTCTGCGCAACAACGTGCTCAACAACACACGCTAGCTTGACGAAGGTTTATGACAAGCATGTGTCAAATCAACAATTGTGCGGTTGGCCCAGGGTTGGCAGAACTGCCCGGAATGCATGCCTTATATAGGCGTGCATGGTAGAATCATCCGTTGGAACTCATAACCATTAGCCTGAAAGCAGTCGACCCGCCCAATGGATCAATTCGCAAAAGAAACAGTCAACATTTCTCTCGAAGAAGAGATGCGCAAGAGCTACCTCGATTACGCGATGAGCGTGATCGTGGGCCGCGCGCTTCCGGACGCACGTGACGGCCTGAAGCCGGTGCATCGCCGCGTATTGTTCGCGATGCAGGAAATGAACAACGTGTGGAACCGCCCGTACCTGAAGTGCGCGCGTGTGGTCGGCGAAACCATGGGTAAGTTCCACCCGCACGGCGATGCGTCGATCTACGACACGCTGGTGCGCATGGCGCAGGACTTCTCGCTGCGCTACACCCTGGTCGACGGTCAGGGCAACTTCGGCTCGATCGACGGCGACAGCGCGGCGGCCATGCGGTATACCGAGTGCCGCCTCGACAAGATTGCCCAGGAGCTCCTGGCCGACATCGACAAGGACACGGTCGACTTCCAGCCGAACTACGACGGCAAGGAAAAGGAACCGACGGTCCTGCCGACCAGGATCCCCAACCTGCTGATCAATGGTTCCTCGGGCATCGCAGTCGGCATGGCTACCAATATCCCGCCGCACAACCTGTCGGAAGTCATCAACGGCGCCCAGCACCTGCTGCGCAACCCGGAATGCAGCATCGACGAATTGATCGAGCTGATCCCGGCACCGGACTTCCCGACCGCCGGCATCATCTATGGCGTCTCGGGCGTGCGCGACGGTTACCGCACCGGCCGCGGCCGCGTGGTGATGCGCGCCAAGACCCACTTCGAAGAGTATGGCAAGGATGGCGGCCGCATCGCGATCATCATCGACGAGCTGCCGTACCAGGTAAATAAAAAGTCCTTGCTCGAGCGTATCGCCGAAAACGTGCGCGACAAGAAGCTCGAAGGCATCTCCGACATCCGCGACGAGTCCGACAAATCGGGCATGCGCGTCGTCATCGAACTGAAACGCGGCGAAGTGCCGGAAGTGGTGCTGAACAACCTGTACAAGCAGACCCAGCTGCAGGACACCTTCGGCATGAACATGGTGGCGCTGGTCAACGGCCAGCCGAAGCTGCTGAACCTGAAGCAGATGCTGGAATGCTTCCTGTCGCACCGCCGCGAAGTGGTCACGCGCCGCACCGTGTTCGAGCTGCGCAAGGCGCGCGAGCGCGGCCACATGCTCGAAGGCCTGGCTGTTGCACTGGCCAACATCGACGACTTCATCGCCATCATCAAGGCCGCGCCGACGCCGCCGATCGCGAAGGTCGAGCTCATGCAGCGCGCCTGGGATTCGTCCCTGGTGCGCGAAATGCTGCTGCGTACCGCCGAGGGCAGCACGATCGGCGGCATCGAGGCTTTCCGTCCGGAGCACCTGCCGAAGCACTACGGCATGCAGACCGATGGCCTGTACAAGCTGTCGGACGAGCAGGCCCAGGAAATCCTGCAGATGCGCCTGCAGCGCCTGACCGGCCTGGAGCAGGACAAGATCGTCAACGAGTACAAGGAAGTGATGTCGCACATCGCCGACCTGCTCGACATCCTGTCGCGTCCGGAGCGCGTCACGACCATCATCAGCGACGAGATGGCGCAGATCAAGAACGACTACACCGAGAACGGCAAGGATGCACGCCGCTCGGCCATCGAACACAACGCCAGCGACCTCGACACCGAAGACCTGATCACGCCGCAGGACATGGTGGTGACGCTCTCGCATACCGGCTACATGAAGTCGCAGCCGATTGCCGAATACCGCGCGCAGAAGCGCGGCGGCCGCGGCAAGCAGGCGATGGCGACGAAGGACGAAGACTGGATCGACCAGCTCTTCATCGCCAACACCCACGACTACATGCTGTGCTTCAGTAACCGCGGCCGCATGTACTGGCTGAAGGTGTGGGAAGTGCCGCAGGGCTCGCGCAACTCGCGCGGTAAACCAATCGTGAACATGTTCCCGCTGCAGGACAACGAGAAGATCACGGTCATCCTGCCGCTGTCGGGCGAGAACCGCACCTTCCCGGAAGACCATTACGTGTTCATGGCCACTTCGCTGGGTACCGTGAAGAAGACGCCGCTGAAGGATTTCAGCAACCCGCGCAAGGCCGGCATCATCGCGGTCGACCTCGACGAGGGCGACTTCCTGATCGGCGCCGCGCTGACCGACGGCGAGCACGACGTGATGCTGTTCTCGGACGGCGGCAAGGCCGTGCGCTTCGACGAGAACGACGTGCGCCCGATGGGCCGTACCGCGCGCGGCGTGCGCGGCATGAACCTGGAAGAGGGCCAGCAGGTCATCGCCCTCTTGGTGGCCGAGAACGAGCAGCAGTCGGTGCTGACCGCAACCGAGAACGGCTTCGGCAAGCGTACCCCGATCACCGAGTACACCCGCCACGGCCGCGGCACCAAGGGCATGATCGCGATCCAGCAGTCCGAGCGCAACGGTAAAGTCGTCGCCGCGACCCTGGTCGATGCGCTGGACGAGATCATGCTGATCACGACCGGCGGCGTGCTGATCCGCACCCGCGTATCCGAGATTCGCGAGATGGGCCGCGCGACCCAGGGCGTGACCCTGATCGCCGTGGAAGACGGCACCAAGCTGTCGGGCCTGCAACGCATCGTCGAGACCGACCTGGAAGAGGTCGAGCTCGAAGCGGCGCCGGAATAAGCCTGGTAAGGCCACTCCTGCGCGAGTGGCCTTTTTTTTGTCCTTGCTTTGGCTGAGCCGCCTCGGCTTGTTCGAACCCTTACCGACATCACGAATGAACAGGATCCTCCTTGCCGTGAGCGCCGCGTCCGCCTTTGCCGGCCTGCCGTCGTTCGCTCATGCCGTGCGGGAATCGCAGAACCAGTAAGCACCATCGAGAGGACCACATGACCCAGGTATTCAATTTCTCCGCCGGCCCGGCCGTGCTCCCCAAGGAAGTGCTGCGCCAGGCCGCCGCCGAGATGCTCGACTGGCACGGCAGCGGCATGTCGGTGATGGAAATGAGCCACCGCGGGCCCGAGTTCATCTCGATCTACCAGCGGGCGGAAGCCGACCTGCGCGAACTGCTGGCCGTCCCGGGCAACTACCGGATCCTGTTCATGCAGGGCGGCGGGCTGGGCGAGAATGCCATCATCCCGATGAATTTGCTCGGCCGTGTGCAGGGCGGGGCAAATGCCCCCGCCGTGATCGACTTCGTCCACACCGGTTCCTGGTCGGGCAAGTCGATCAGGGAGGCGGCGCGCTACGCCCGGGTGAACGTCGCCGCCTCGAGCGAGGCGGGCGGTTTTACCACCGTGCCGCGCCAGGATAGCTGGCAGCTGAGCACGAACGCCGCCTACCTGCATGTCTGCACCAACGAAACCATCGACGGCGTCGAATTCGACTTCGTCCCCGAGCCGCCGCCCGGCGTGCCGCTGGTGGCGGACATGTCTTCCCACATCCTGTCGCGGCAAATCGATGTGTCGCGTTATGGCGTCATTTTCGCCGGCGCACAAAAAAATATCGGCCCGGCCGGCCTGACCCTGGTGATCGTGCGCGATGATCTGCTGGACGGTGCGCTGCCGATCTGCCCCTCGGCTTTCCACTGGAAGAACGTGGCCGAGCACGAATCGATGTTCAACACGCCGCCGACCTATGCGATCTATATTGCCGGGTTGGTATTTGCCCACCTGAAGCGCCAGGGTGGCGTGGCAGCCGTGGAAGCGCGTAATATCGAGAAGGCGCGGCTGCTCTACGACGCGCTCGATGCGGACGACTTTTACCAGAACCGGGTGGAGAAATCATGCCGCTCGCGCATGAATATCCCGTTCTATTTGCGCGACGAATCACTGAATGAGCAATTCCTGGCCGGCGCGAAGGCGCGCGGGCTGCTGCAACTGAAGGGCCACAAGTCCGTCGGAGGCATGCGGGCATCGATCTACAATGCGATGCCGATCGAAGGGGTGCAGGCCCTGGTCGATTATTTGAATGAGTTTGCGGGGCGGTAGGGAGCTCCCGATGACCACGGTGTGGGCATGCCACGAATCGTAGGGTGGGCTCCGCCCACGCGGTCGTACCGTTGCGGACCCCACCGTGGTCAGCATTCCACAGTTCGATCATCGTGAACGATTGTCGCGGATAAGCCGCAATAGATCATGCGGTGATACCGCGTGGGCAGAGCCCACCCTACGATCGCTGAAGGGCCACAAGTCCGTCGGAGGCATGCGGGCATCGATCTACAATGCGATGCCGATCGAAGGGTGCAGGCCCTGGTCGATTATTTGAATGAGTTTGCGGGGCGGTAGGGAGCTCCCGATGACCACGGTGTAGGCATGCCACGAATCGTAGGGTGGGCTCCGCCCACGCGGTCGTACCGTTGCGGACCACGTCGCGTCAAGTGCCGAAGCGTTGATCTCCGAGGTCGCGTTCACGGATGAGCCGCAACAGATCGGGCGATGATACCGCGTGGGCGGAGCCCACCCTACGGTCGCGAGGTCGCATCGGTTAACGATCACCGCACGCAAACACCAACAAACAGCAGCCTTCAATCAGCACAACCATGAACGACAAACTGACACCCCTGCGCCAGCAGATCGACGCGATCGACGCGCAAATCCTCGAGCTGCTGAGCCGGCGCGGGCGCCTGGCCCAGGAAGTGGGCCACGTCAAGGCCGAGACCTCCGCCCCCGTGTTCCGCCCCGAGCGCGAAGCGCAGGTGCTGCGCGGCGTGGCCGAGCGCAATGACGGGCCCCTGAGGGACCACGACGTCCAGACCATTTTCCGCGAAGTCATGTCGGCCTGCCGCGCCCTGGAAAAGCGGGTGACGGTCGCCTACCTGGGCCCGGCCGGTACCTTCAGCGAGCAGGCCGTCTACCAGCAGTTCGGCAGCGCCGTCGAAGGCTTGCCCTGTGCCTCGATCGACGAGGTGTTCCGCGCCGCCGAGGCCGGCACTGCCGACTTCGGCGTGGTGCCGGTGGAAAATTCCTCGGAAGGGGCCGTCAACCGCACCCTCGACCTGATGCTGGCAACGACCACCATTATCAGCGGCGAAGTGTCGATCCCGGTCCACCACAGCCTGATGAGCAAGAACGGCAGCATGGACGGCGTCAAGCTGATCTGCGCCCATTCGCAGGCGCTGGCCCAGTGCCAGGTCTGGCTCAACCTGCATCACCCGGACATCGAGCGCCGCGCCGTCGCCTCGAATGCGGAAGCGGCCGTGCTGGCCAGCCGCGATGCGGGCGTCGCCGCGATCGCCAGCGAAATGGCGGGTGAGCAATACCAGCTGGGCGTCATCCAGGCCCACATCCAGGACGACCCGCACAACCGCACGCGCTTCGTCATCATCGGCCAGCACCACACCAATCCGTCCGGGCAGGACCGCACCTCGCTGGTGCTGGCCGTGCCGAACCGGGCCGGCGCGGTCTACAATCTGCTGGCGCCGCTCGCGAAGCACGGCGTGTCGATGACGCGCTTCGAGTCGCGCCCGGCCCGTACCGGCACCTGGGAGTATTACTTCTATGTCGACGTCGAGGGCCATCGCCAGAACGAGGCAGTCGACCGTGCATTGACGGAACTGCAGGACAATGCCGCCTTCTTCAAGCTGCTCGGCTCCTATCCGGTCGGCCTTTAATTTTCCATTTTTCGAGATCAATCATGACGCAATTCGGTCCAGACTACGTTCGTGCCATCGCCCCCTACCAGGCCGGCAAACCCATCGCTGAAGTCGCCCGCGAATTCGGCCTCGACGAAGCCAATATCGTCAAGCTCGCTTCCAACGAAAATCCGTTCGGCGTGCCCGAGTCCAGCAAGACCGCGATGGCGCAGGCAGCAAGCGAACTGGGCCGCTATCCGGACGCCAACGGCTTCGAATTGAAGGCTGCCCTGTCCAGCCGCTACGACGTCCCGGCCGACTGGATCACGCTGGGCAATGGGAGCAACGACATCTTGGAAATTGCCGCCCATGCATTCGTGCAGAGGGGCGAGTCGGTCGTGTTCTCGCAGTATTCCTTTGCCGTGTACGCGCTGGCGACCCAGGGCGTGGGCGGGCGTGCGATCGTGGTCCCGGCCGTGAACTACGGCCACGACCTGGACGCGATGGCGGCCGCCATCGCGCCGGACACCCGCCTCGTCTACGTGGCCAATCCGAACAACCCGACCGGCACCTTCATCGATGCCGCGGGCATCGAAGCCTTCCTGAAAAAAGTGCCGGCTAGCGTCATCGTCGTCCTCGACGAGGCTTATAACGAATACCTGGCGCCCGAACACCAGTTCGAATCGAGCGCCTGGGTGCGCAAGTATCCGAACCTGGTGGTGTCGCGCACCTTCTCCAAGGCCTACGGCCTGGCCGGCCTGCGCGTGGGCTTCGCGATCGCCCAGCCAGCCGTCACCGACCTGATGAATCGCATCCGCCAGCCCTTCAACGTCAATTCGCTGGCGCAGGCGGCCGCGATCGCCGCGCTGAACGACAAGGCCTTCCTGGAAAAGGGCGCCCGCAACAATGCCGAGGGCTACAAGCAGCTGACCGCGGCCTTCGAGGAACTCGGCCTGGAATACGTGCCATCCTTCGGCAACTTCGTGCTGGTGCGCATGGGGGGCGACGATGGCGCCGGTGCGCGCGTCAACCTGGCTTTGCTCAAGCAGGGCGTGATCGTGCGTCCGGTGGCCGCCTACGGCCTGCCGCAGTGGCTGCGCATCTCGATCGGCTTGCCGGAAGAAAATGCGACCTTCATCGCGGCCCTGAAGCGAGCCCTGGCGCAGGCCGCCGCCTAATGCTGGGCAAGGTCGTCGTCGTCGGTACCGGGCTGATCGGCGGCTCGTTCGCGCTGGCCTTGAAGGCGGCCGGCGCGGCGCGCCAGATCGTGGGGCTGGAGCGTTCGCCCGATGCGCTGGCGCGTGCACTGGCGCTGGGCATCGTCGATGTCGCTACCGCTTCTTATGAGGAAGCAATGGAGGGTGCCGACCTGGTGCTGCTGGCCGCGCCAGTCGCCCAGACCGCTGCGATCCTGGCCGCCCCGGCGCCGCACCTGGAGCCGGGCACGGTCGTCACCGATGCCGGCAGCACCAAGCTTGACGTGGTTGCCAGCGCGCGCCAGGTGCTGGGCGAGGGTGCGCGGCAGTTCGTGCCTGCGCACCCGATCGCGGGACGCGAGACCAACGGGCCCGAGGCGGCCCTGGCCGAACTGTACCGCGGCAAGAAGCTGGTGATCACGCCGCTGGCGGAGAATGCGCCGGGCGACGTCGGCCTGGTCGCCGCCGCCTGGCGCCTGTGCGGCGCCGTGGTGCACACGCTCACGCCCGAGCAGCACGACGGCGTGTTCGCGGCTGTGAGCCACCTGCCGCATCTGCTGGCCTATGCCCTGGTCGACGATATCGCCGGAAGCCGCACGCCGAGCTGCTGTTCCAGTACGCCGCCAGCGGTTTCCGCGATTTCACCCGGATTGCGGCGTCCTCGCCGGAAATGTGGCGCGACATCAGCCTGGACCAACCGCGGCGCGCTGCTCACCGAGCTCGATGCTTATCTGGCACAATTGACTGCAATGCGGGCGCAGCTCGCCGCCGGCGACGGCCCGGCCCCGGAAGCCATCTACGCCAACGCCCAGCGCGCGCGGCGCGCCTGGAGCGACGCCATCGAAACAGCGGAGCCGCCACCGGTTCCGTCTCAGGAAGAATAATGACGCAGCAAAAGCCTCAATCGAAACACTATCCGCAGCACATCGACCTCGAGCCGGTGATGCATGTCGAGGGTACGGTGCGCCTGCCGGGCTCGAAGAGCATTTCCAACCGTACCCTGCTGTTGGCGGCGCTGGCAGAGGGCGAGACCCTGATCCACGACCTGCTCGCTTCCGACGACACCGCCGTCATGCTGGAGGCGCTGCGCGCGCTCGGCATCAAGTGGGAAGAAGTCGACGAGCGCAGCATCCGCGTGCACGGCGGGGGCGGCACCCTGCCCCAGCATGAAGCGGACTTGTTCATGGGCAATGCGGGCACCGCGATCCGTCCACTGACCGCGGCGCTGGCCGTGATCGGTGGCGACTACACCCTGCACGGCGTGTCGCGCATGCATGAGCGTCCGATCGGCGACCTGGTCGAGGCCCTGAACGCCGTCGGCGCCGCCATCGAGTACACGGGCGAGCCCGGTTTTCCGCCGCTGCGCATCAAGCGCGGCCACATCCACGCCAACCGCATGGCGGTGCGCGGCAATGTCTCCAGCCAGTTCCTGACCGCCTTGTTGATGGCGGCGCCACTGATGGCGCGCGGCCATGCGGTGACGATCGACGTCGTCGGCGAACTGATCTCCAAGCCCTACATCGAGATCACGCTGAACCTGATGCGCCGCTTCGGGGTCACGGTGGAGCAGAACGGCTGGGCCTCCTTCACGGTGCAGCCGGGCCAGCGCTACACGAGCCCGGGCAGCATCCACGTCGAAGGCGATGCCTCTTCGGCATCCTACTTCCCGGCGGCCGGCGCGATCGGCGGCGGCCCGGTGCGGGTGGAAGGCGTGGGCGCCGACAGCATCCAGGGCGACGTGCGCTTTGCCGACGCCCTCGAGCGCATGGGCGCGCTGGTCACCCGCGGCCCGAACTGGATCGAGGCACGCGCCAATGGCCCCCTGCAGGCCATCGACGCCGACTTCAACCACATTCCCGATGCGGCGATGACGATCGCGGTCGCCGCCCCTGTATGCCGACGGCCCCAGCACGCTGCGCAACATCGCCAGCTGGCGCGTGAAGGAAACCGACCGCCTGGCGGCGATGGCGACCGAACTGCGCAAACTCGGCGCCGAGGTGGAGGAGGGCGCCGACTACCTGCGCATCACGCCACCTGCGGAACTGAGCCCCGCCACCATCGACACCTACGACGACCACCGCATGGCGATGTGCTTTTCGCTGGCGGCCCTGGACGGCAAGGCGCGCCGCGGCAATGCCATGCGCATCAACGATCCGAAGTGCGTCGCCAAGACTTTCCCGGACTATTTCGAAGCGTTCGCGGGCATCGCGCGCAACGAACTGTTTTAATCGCGCCCGGCGCGTACCAGAGGTAATCACATGCCAAATTCCCATATTCCCGTCATCACCATCGATGGCCCGACCGCTTCCGGCAAGGGCACCGTCGCCGCCCGCGTCGCCGAGCGCCTGGGCTACCACCTGCTCGACTCGGGCGCGCTGTACCGCCTGACCGCCTTGTCCGCCATCCGTGCGGGCATCGCGCTGACGGACGAGCGCGGCGTGGCGAAGCTGGCGGCCGAACTGCCGGCGCGCTTTGCCGGCGGCGACATTTTCCTGGGAGACGAGGAAGTCGGCGCGCTGATCCGCGCCGAGGAAGTCGGCAACAGCGCCTCGAAGATCGCGGCGCTGCCGAGCGTGCGCCAGGCCCTGTACGCCCTGCAGCTGGGCTTCCGGCGGACACCCGGCCTGGTGGCCGACGGGCGCGACATGGGCACCGTGATCTTCCCCAACGCCAAGCTGAAAGTGTTCTTGACAGCAAGTGTTGAGGCACGTGCGGAGCGCCGCTATAAGCAATTGATTGGCAAAGGATTTTCTGCTAATATGGACGATCTGCTCGCGGATTTGCAGGCGCGCGACGAACGCGACACCCGTCGCACCGTCGCCCCGCTGGTCCCGGCAGAGGGCGCGTACATCCTCGATACGTCGGACATGACGGTCGATGTAGCGGTGGAGCAAGTGCTTCACTGGAACGCGCTGTTGTAGTTTGTTGTACCAAGTGGTGCCTGGAGCGTGCAATCCTGCCTCTTCCGGTGTTGTCCAACCTGACCCAGTTCAGAACCGCACCATCGACGGTCCTGCTGGCTAACTCGTAAATAACTCATGTCTACTGCAACCAATCAAGATTCCGGTATGGAAAGCTTCGCAGCCCTCTTCGAGGAATCGCTGTCGCGTCAAGATATGCGCTCGGGCGAAGTCATTTCCGCTGAAGTCGTGCGCCTGGATCACAACTTTGTGATCGTCAACGCCGGCCTGAAGTCGGAAGCCTTCATTCCGGTCGAAGAATTCAAGAATGACCAGGGCGAACTGGAAGTCCAGATCGGCGACTTCGTTTCCGTGGCCATCGAATCGCTCGAAAACGGTTTCGGCGATACCATCCTGTCGCGCGACAAGGCCAAGCGCCTGGCATCGTGGCTGGCACTGGAAAAAGCAATGGAGTCGGGCGAGATCGTCACCGGCACCGTCAACGGTAAAGTCAAGGGCGGCCTGACCGTCCTGACCAACGGCATCCGCGCATTCCTGCCGGGTTCGCTGGTCGACACCCGTCCAGTCAAGGACACCACCCCGTTCGAAGGCAAGACCCTCGAATTCAAGGTCATCAAGCTGGACCGCAAGCGTAACAACGTCGTGCTGTCGCGCCGCGCCGTCATCGAAGCATCGATGGGCGAAGAGCGCCAGAAGCTGATGGAAACGCTGAAAGAAGGCACGGTCGTGACCGGCGTCGTCAAGAACATCACCGACTACGGCGCGTTCGTGGACCTGGGTGGCATCGACGGCCTGCTGCACATCACCGACCTGGCATGGCGTCGCGTGCGTCACCCGTCGGAAGTGCTGTCGGTTGGCCAGGAAATCACCGCCAAGGTCCTCAAGTACGACCAGGAAAAGAACCGCGTCTCGCTGGGCGTCAAGCAGCTGGGCGACGATCCCTGGACCGGCCTGTCGCGTCGTTACCCGCAAGGCACCCGCCTGTTCGGTAAAGTCACGAACCTCACCGACTACGGCGCGTTCGTCGAAGTCGAGCAGGGCATCGAAGGCCTGGTGCACGTGTCGGAGATGGACTGGACCAACAAGAACGTGGCCCCGAACAAAGTCGTGCAGCTGGGCGACGAAGTCGAAGTCATGGTCCTGGAAATCGACGAAGAGCGTCGCCGTATCTCGCTGGGCATGAAGCAGTGCAAGGCGAACCCATGGGACGACTTCGGCATGACCCACAAGAAGGGCGACAAGGTCCGTGGTTCGATCAAGTCGATCACCGACTTCGGCGTGTTCATCGGCCTGCCAGGCAACATCGATGGCCTGGTGCACCTGTCCGACCTGTCGTGGACCGAAGCCGGCGAAGAAGCAGTGCGCCGCTTCAAGAAGGGCGACGAGCTGGAAGCCGTTGTCCTGGCCATCGACGTCGAGCGCGAGCGTGTTTCGCTGGGCGTCAAGCAGCTCGAAGGCGACCCGTTCAACAACTTCGCAGCCCTGAATGACAAGGGTTCGCTGGTCACCGGTACCGTCAAGTCGGTCGAGCCTAAGGGCGCCGTCATCGGCCTGAACGAAGAAGTCGAAGGCTACCTGCGCGCTTCGGAAATCTCGCGTGACCGCGTGGAAGACGCTGGCACCCACCTGAAAGTGGGCGACAAGGTCGAAGCACTGGTCATCAACATCGATCGCAAGGCTCGCAGCATCCAGCTGTCGATCAAGGCGAAAGACAATGTCGAGACCCAGGAAGCGATGAGCAAGCTGGCTTCGGACAACAGCGCAGCGACCGGCACCACCAGCCTGGGCGCCCTGCTGAAGGCCAAGTTCGATAACAAGAACTAATTGGCTGCCTGAGGCGACCAGATGACCAAGTCCGAGCTGATTGCACGACTGGCTGAGCGTTATTCTCAGCTGGTCGCCAAGGATGCGGAGTACGCAGTCAAGACCATCCTCGATGCGATGACCAACGCCCTGGCGACCGGGCAGCGCATCGAGATCCGTGGTTTCGGCAGCTTTGCACTGAACAGCCGTCCTCCCCGCATCGGCCGCAACCCGAAGTCCGGCGACAAGGTGATGGTGCCCGAAAAACGGGTGCCCCACTTCAAACCGGGCAAGCAGTTGCGCGAGCGGGTCGACGCGATGGTCGGGCAACCGATCATCGAAGACTGAAGTCGTCTGCGAGCGTGCAGGCAACAAGAAAGGCGTCCATCGGACGCCTTTTTTTTTGCGTGGCGATGGCGTTCTGCGTAGGGCAGGCGGGCCTCCCGCCTGCGCGTTCAACCGGCACATGACCCGCCGCGGAGCCCTGCAAGTGCAGCAGAGCCACGGAACAGGTGCCCCAGACGTGGTTTGAACGCGTAGGCGGGGAACCCGCCTACCCTACGAACGTCCCGATCGATGTCGATCAGCCCGTTCTTTGAAATAAACTTGCAGATATGCGACACTGCGCCTTTGCAGAGCGCCAGCCGGAACACCCATGAAATTCCTCTCCACCATCGCCGGATTCATCCTCTTCGTCCTGTTTTTCGGCTTCGCGCTGAAGAACACGAAGGAAGTCGAGCTGATTTTTTTCCTCGGCTACGAATTGCGCGGTCCGCTGGTGCTGATGCTGCTCGCCTTTTTCATCGCGGGAGCCGGGATGGGCATCCTTGCCATGTCGCCAACCGTGTTCCGCCATCGCCGCGAAGCCTCGCAGCACAAGCATACCGTGCAGGCGCTGCAAAGCGCCGCCGGCACCGGCACTGCCCAACCGCCCGCCGACGCCGTGACGACCCCGCGCTGAGCGCTGCACTTCAACCAAGAACAAGAACCCATGGAATTTGAAATCTGGTGGCTGCTGGCCATTCCCGTCTTCTTCGGCCTCGGCTGGATCGCCGCCCGGGTCGACATCAAGCAACTCCTGTCCGAATCGCGCACCTTGCCGCGGGCCTATTTCAAGGGCCTGAACCTGCTGCTCAACGACCAGCCGGACAAGGCCATTGACGCCTTCATCGAGATCGTCACCCTCGACCCGGAAACGGCCGACATGCATTTTGCGCTCGGCAACCTGTTCCGTCGCCGCGGCGAGATCGAGCGTGCCATCCGCGTCCACCAGAACCTGCTGGCGCGGCCCGACCTGCCGTCGGCGCAGCGTGCGCAGGCACAATATGAACTCGGCATGGATTACCTGAAGGCGGGCCTGCTCGACCGCGCCGAGGAAACCTTCAACAGCCTCGTCGACGGCAGCTACAGCGTGCAAGCCCAGCGCGCGCTGCTGGAAATCTACCAGCGCGAAAAGGAATGGCGCCGTGCCATCGACGCCGCCACCGGCCTGCAAGCCTCGGGCGCCGGTGCCCGCCAAAAGGAAATCGCCCAGTTCTATTGCGAGCTGGCCCAGGACGCGCTGGTGCGCACCGACCTGCCCGACGCGCTGTCCCTGCTCGACAAGGCGCTGCACGCGGACCGCAACAGCGTGCGCGCGACGATGCTGCTGGGCGACGCGCTGCTGGCCCGGGGCGAGGTCGAGGGGGCGATCACCACCTGGAAGCGCGTCGAACAGCAGAGCGTGCCGCATGTGGCCCTCGTTGCCGGCCGCCTGATGGATGGCTTCCGCCGCGTCGGCCGTGCGCAGGAGGGCGTCAACCTGCTGCGCTCCTACCTGGCCGAAGCCTCGTCGATCGACCTGATCGAAGTCGTGTTCAAGGCCGTCATCGAACTCGATGGCGTGGAAGCGGCCAAGCAGCTCGTCCTCGACGAACTGCGCCGCAATCCCACCCTGCTCGGCCTGGATAAATTGCTGGAAGCGCGCCTGATGGATGCGCCGGCCCACATTTGGGAAGAGCTGTCGATGGTGAAGAACCTGATCCACGGCTATACGGCCAAGCTGGCGCGCTACCAGTGCAGCCATTGCGGCTTCAAGGCGCGCCAGTACTATTGGCAATGCCCGGGCTGCAGCAACTGGGAAACCTATCCGCCGCGCCGCACCGAAGAACTGAATGTGATGAATTGAAGGTGGCCAGCTGGACGCCACGTTCCGAGTGGGCACGTCATGCAAGCCCCCGGCTCCAATGACCCCACCCTACATGAATGCATACGCGATGATGAACACGACCGCAAGCCGCCTCCTCGACGGCGCAGACTACCTCCAGACTCCGGCGCCTGCCCTCGACAGCGTTCGCCTGCTCGTCGTCGGCGACGTCATGCTCGACCGTTACTGGTTCGGCGACGTTTCCCGTATTTCGCCCGAGGCACCGGTGCCGGTGGTGCGCATCGAACGGCGCGAAGAGCGCCTGGGCGGCGCCGCCAACGTCGCGAGGAATGCCGCCGCGCTCGGTGCGCAGAGCGGCTTGCTGGGCGTGGTCGGGGCCGACGAAGCCGGCAGCCAGGTCGAGACCCTGCTGCGCGACTCCAGCATCCACAGCTACCTGCAGCGCGACGAGGCGATTTCGACCATCGTCAAGCTGCGCGTCATCGGGCGCCAGCAGCAGATGGTGCGCATCGACTTCGAGGAAGCGCCCACCGAGACCGTGCTGCGCGACAAGCTGACCCAGTTCCGCGCGCTGCTGCCGGACTACGACGTCCTCATCTTCTCCGACTACAACAAGGGCAGCCTGGTGAACGTGGCCGAAATGATCAAGGCCGCGCGCGCAGCCGGCAAGATCGTGATGGTCGACCCGAAGGGCGACGACTTTTCCATGTATGCCGGCGCCACCATCCTGACGCCGAACAAGTCCGAACTGCGCCGCATCGTCGGCAGCTGGAAGACGGAAGAACAGCTGACCGAGCGCGCCCAGGCACTGCGCCTCGAACTCGGCCTGGAAGCGCTGCTGCTGACCCGCTCGGAAGAGGGCATGAGCCTGTACACGGACGATGAAGTACTGCACGTGCATGCCGATGCGCGCGAAGTGTTCGATGTGTCCGGTGCCGGCGACACGGTGATCGCGACCATGGCGGCCATGCTCGGTGCCGGAGTGCCGCTCGACGTGGCCCTGGCCACCGCCAACCGCGCCGGCGGCATCGTCGTCGGTAAACTCGGTACGGCCACCGTCACCCGCGAGGAATTGTTCGCGGCCTGATGCGGGCCACGGGGCGGCCTGGCGCCGTCCCTACAGCAGCAACACCTCGGCCTCGCCCGGTATCACCAGCCGGGTTTCCGGGGTATATCCCTCGTCGCCCTTGAAACGGCGGCAGAACACCGTCTCGTGCGCATGGTTGCGCAATTCCTCGCTGGCCGGCAGCGTGGCCACGACCCGCTCGCCCCCGCGCGCAGCAGCACCGGGTGCCCTGCATGTGGCTGCACACGGCCACGGCCAGCTTGCGGGTGACGGCCCACACCACCGGTTTCTGGTACCGGGGCAGCAGCTTGCCGACCGCGCCGCGCGCATCCGCCAGCAGCGACTGCACCGCGCCCACCGTCCAGGCGTCGCGCGGCAGGGTCGGCACCAGCACCAGGTTGACCGACAGGTCTTCCTTGCGCTTGTTGATCAGGAACTGGCCGTTTTCCCGTGCGATGCGCTCATTCACCGGGACGACGAACACGCCATCGGCCTGCGCCTTCACCGGCAGGGGTCTCGTGCTCGCCTTCGAGCCAGATCTCGAGGTCGTCGGTACGCACGTCCCGGCGCTTGGCGCGCAATTCGACACCGAGCGCCGCGCGGCCGCCGAGCGCATCCTGCACCGCCCGCGCCATAGGGTAGAACAGGTCGGCGTAGGGCACCAGGCGCGTGCGCGCGCCCTTGATCTCGACGGTTTGCAGGGCAGCGGGCGCGGCATCGGGATCGGCCGTGGCGCAAACGGGCAGGCAGGACAGGAAGCCGGACAGCAGCAGGATGGAGGGGCGCATGGCAGGCTGGGAGTTGCCGGGGAAGCCCCATGGTTTCATGCTTTTGCCGGAAACTCAACAGGGCCTCCAATTTTCCACCTTACGTGCCTTGATTGACCTCAACAGTTCAGCGTCAACACGAATGGCCGTGCCGCGTTAAGCGCGGGTGGGCGGCATCCGCCGTCCACTTCCCGTACATGGAGAGATTCGATGATCAAGAAACTGATGCTTGCCATTGCCGTGCTGGTTGCTTCGACCGGCTTCGCGTTCGCCCAGGTCGACGTCAACAAGGCCGATGCCGCCGCGCTCGATGGCGTGAAGGGCGTGGGCCCGAGCATGTCGAAGGCCATCCTGGACGAGCGCGCCAAGGGCGAGTTCAAGGACTGGGCCGACTTCCAGAAGCGCGTCAAGGGTGTCGGCGACAAGAAGGCGGCCAAGCTGTCGGAAGCGGGCCTGCAGGTGAACGGCAAGGGCAAGGAAGGCGCCGCTCCGTCCAAGCCCGATGCCAGGGCCGACACCAAGACCGCCAAGGCGGCGCCTGCGAAGGAGGCCAAGGCCAAGGGCGGCGAGGCCAAGGCGGCAATGTAAGCTCGCGCTTGTTCCGGCTGCCGCAATGGCGGCCGGTGGTGGCGGGCACCGACATGGCGGACGCATGCCAGGTACGCCGTGGGGTGCCCTTTCTTCAGCGGGGCGACGGGCGTGCGATTAGCCGTTCCAGCAGCCGCGCCAGCAGGTTACAGCACAGCAGCAAGGGCAGATAGACGAGGAAAGTCCAGGTCTGCACCTCGCCCAGCAGCGCCCGGTACAGCGCCACCGTGCCGAGGACCAGGAACATGTGGGACAGGTAGAGCTCATAGCTCAGGCTCCCCATGCGCGCAAGCCAGCCCAGGCCGTGGCGCGCCCGTGGCGGATGGGCGTGGCAGGCCAGCAGCAGCGCGCAGGTCCCGAGGCAGAGGACGACCAGCCCGGACTTGAACAGGTGGCGGTGCACTAGGTCGGACCAGCCCAGCACCAGCACGATGCCAGTCAAGCCGAGCCAGGCCATGGCACGTGCCTGGCGCGCACCTGGACGCCAGCGCTGCGCCAGCAGGGCCGCCAGTACGCCCCAGGCGATCGCCGCCATGCCCGGCAGGTAGGCCTTTTCGCGCCACACCTCGTCGGCCACCGGTACCAGGTTACGCAGCGGCACCAGGCAGAGCGCCCATGCCAGCAGCAGGCCGATCAGTACCCGGCGTGGCAGCCACAGGCAGAGCATGGGAAAGCCCAGGTAGAACACTTCCTCGATCGACAGCGACCACAGCACGTCCCAGCCCGCCGGTGCCCAGCCCGTGCGGCCCTCGTACCAGTTGAAGGTGAACGTGAGGGCCGAACCAAGCAATCCGACGGTCGTCTGCTCGCCTTCCGGCGCAAAGTCGGGCACGCCCATCCATGCCAGCAGCGTCAACACGGCCAGGACCAGCCCCAGCAGGGGCAGGATGCGCCGCGCCCGGGCAAGATAGAAGCGGCGCAGGTCCACCCGCGCCAGGTCGCCATCGCGCTCGATGATGCGGCTCGCGATCAGGAAACCCGAGACCGTGAAGAAGATGAACACCGCCTCGTAGCCATTGAAGCTGATGGCGTCGATCAAGCGCTTCGGCAGCCAGTCGCCGAGCAGGCTGGGGCCGAGCGGCAGGCGGAAGGGCAGGGCCAGGTGATGCACGATGACCAGCAGGATGGCGAGGCCGCGCAGGCAATCGATGCCGAAGTTGCGCGGCGCCGGACGCAGTGTGGCTGGTGTGGTGCCTGGCGACGGCGCGTGCGGAAGGACCGGTGGCATTGTTGTCATGTGGATAGCTTTCAGATGGACCGCCGCCATCATAAGCGCACCCGGCCGTCGCGGCCAGCAGGACCGGCGCCGCGCCCCGCACGAGCGTGCCGGCCGCGCCGTTTTTGCATGTAAAGACTGCAAGCGGCGGGGTATGCATGAGAAGATAAAGCGCTTGATTGAAGCGTAACGATTTCAAGGATTCCCATGCCTCACGTCCGCATTATCGCCGGCCTTGTTGCCGCCCTGTTCGCTGGCGCCGCTGCCGCTGCCGCCACCCCCGCTGCAAAGAGCGCGGCTCCCGCCGGTCCCGACGTCAAGCGCCACCAGGCGCAGATCGACAAGATCGTCGCCGAGATCTCGCCCAAGCGCATCGAAGGCTATGTGCGCAAGCTGGTGAGCTTCGAGACCCGCCATACGATGTCGGACACGACTTCCGAGACGACCGGTATCGGCGCCGCACGGCGCTGGATCAAGGGCGAACTGGAACGCTGCGGCGCCGGCAACCTGCAGGTCGCCTTCGACAGCCACATGGCACCGGTATCGGCGCGCATCTCGCGCCCGACCGAGATCGTCAACGTGGTCGCCACGCTGCCGGGCACGCAGGAAGCATCGAAAGACCGTCTCTACGTGGTCAGCGGCCACTATGACTCGCGCAACACCGACGTGATGGATGCCACCGGCAAGGCGCCAGGCGCCAACGACGATGCTTCCGGCACGGCCGCGGTAATGGAAATGGCCTGCGTGATGGCCAAGTACAAATTCGACGCCACCCTCGTCTTCATGGCGGTCGCCGCCGAAGAGCAGGGCCTGCTCGGCGCCGGCCACTGGGCAAAAACGGCGCGCGAAAAGAACCTGAACGTCGCCGGCATGTTCACCAACGACATCATCGGCAGCTCGCGCGCCGACGACGGCCGCATCGACAACAAGCAGGTGCGCCTGTTCGCCCAGTCGATCCCCGCAACCAGGGAGATGAGCGAAGCCGTGCGCACCCTGGTGGCCACCGGCGGCGAGAACGATTCGATCTCGCGCCAGCTGGCACGCCATGTCAAGGAGCAGGGCGAGCGCTACGTCAAAGGCTTCAAGGTCAATGTCATCCAGCGCCACGACCGCTACCTGCGCGGGGGCGATCACATGCCTTTCCTGGAGCAGGGCTATGCCGCGCTGCGCTTTACCGAGCCGAACGAGGATTTTTCGCACCAGCATCAGAACCTGCGCACCGAGGACGGCAAGGTGTATGGCGACCTGACTGAATTCGTCGACTTCGACTACACGGCCAGGGTGGCGAAGGTGAACGCCGCGGCGCTGGCCTCGCTGGCGCTGGCACCTGCCGCGCCGAAGGAGGTCAAGGTACGCACCGACAAACTGGTGAACGATTCGACGCTGGTGTGGCAGGCCAATGCCGAACCGGACGTCGTTGGCTACCGCATCGTCTGGCGCGAAACCACCGCCGCCGGCTGGCAGGGATCGCAGTACGTCGGCAACGTCACCGAGGCGACCGTCAAGCTGTCGAAGGACAATTACTTCTTCGGCGTGCAGGCTGTCGACAAGGACGGCAACGCCAGCGTCGCGACTTACCCGATGCCGCTGCGCTGATCTTGCAAGGTGGGCACGGCGTGCCCACCTTGCGCCATACCGCGCCTCTGGCCCTCCCCATACGCCTTGTCCCTTCCCGGTTTAGAATGATGGTTTGAAGAACCGTGAGAAAGCAAACATGGCCTACAAGACCATCGAAGACACGATCGGCAATACCCCGCTGGTGCAACTGGTGCGCCTGCCGGGGCCGGAGATCGCTGCGCGCAACAACATCATCCTGGGCAAGCTGGAAGGGAACAACCCGGCCGGCTCGGTGAAGGACCGCGCCGCCATGTCGATGCTGAAGAATGCCGAGGCGCGTGGCCAGATCAAGCCGGGCGACACCATCATCGAGGCCACCTCCGGCAACACCGGTATCGCGCTGGCGATGGCGGCGGCGATTCGCGGCTACAAGATGCTGCTCCTGATGCCGGACAACCTGTCGATCGAGCGGCGCCAGAGCATGGCCGCCTACGGCGCCCAGATCGTGCTGACGCCGAAGACGGGCGGCATGGAATATGCGCGCGACATGGCCGAGCAGATGCAAAAGGACGGCAAGGGCATCATCCTCGACCAGTTCGCCAACCAGGACAACCCGCGCGCCCACTACGAGACCACCGGCCCCGAGATCTGGCGCGACACCGAAGGCCGCATCACCCATTTCGTCAGCGCGATGGGCACGACCGGCACCATCATGGGCGTCTCGCGCTACCTGAAGGAACAGAACGAGGCGGTGCGCATCATTGGCGCCCAGCCCGAGGAAGGCTCGTCGATCCCGGGTATCCGCAAGTGGCCGCAAGCCTACCTGCCGAAGATCTACGACAAGGCGCGCGTGGACCAGGTGGAAAACGTCGGCCAGGCGGCGGCCGAACAGATGGCGCGCCGGCTGGCGGCGGAAGAGGGCATCTTCTGCGGCATCTCGGCGGCCGGTGCCTGCGAAGTGGCGCTGCGCGTTGCCCAGACGGTGGAGAATGCAACGATCGTGTTCGTCGTCTGCGACCGCGGCGACCGCTACCTGTCGACCGGGGTGTTCCCGGCCTGAACAGGACGCAGAATGGCAAAAGGGGCGATCCGATCGCCCCTTTTTTTCGTCCTTCTTCCGTCACGGCCGCGCCGGGTGGCCGGCCGTGTGGAATATCGGAAAATTACTCGCCGCTCGAGGCGCCTGGTGCCGCGCCTTCTTTCGGCTTGAACTGCTTGTCGCTGATGCGGAACTTGTTGCGGCGGTCGCCCATCAGGTAGCGCAGGTCGCGAATCGACAGGTCGCTCACCTCGTGCATGCGAATGAGCAGCGATGCACCCACCGGCAGGCGGTGGTGCCGGATTTTGGAGATCACGGGCGGCGCCACTTCCAGTGCGCGCGACAGTGCGGCGTCGTTTTTCAGGCGCAGGTTCTCGATGAGGGTGTCCAGCAGACGGTTCGGGTTGTATTGCAGCAATTCATCCGACTCCGCATCGCTGTTCATATCAATGCCGACTTGGTTTGTCATGATCTCTTTGTTCCTATTGTGGGTTACGGAAAGTCGCTAGCGGCGTTTCGATTCCGGACGTCTTTCGAAAAAATATACTCAATTGTACAACTATTTTAGGCTCTAGTACCTATGAGCAATAGAATTCGGTGCGAAGCGTTGATCCTGTTGTCTAATCGCAACAATAGCCGCAATGCAATTCTCTCACAAACTCACGGAAAAAATAATTGTTTTTTCGTTAAACCGGAGTGTAGAGGAAACACGTGTTGCGAGACGCACGTTTCAGATTGATATGCCTGAATGACAAGACCGGAGGGGGTATGCGCGATCAAAAATGTTTCCATAGAGTACAGAAACAGAGTCGGGAGAGATACACCGGGGGAGTACCCCGGTATTTGAAGTGCTGCGCTACAGCAAAACCGCCGCTTTGTTGTGACAGCCTGTTACATGCTGTTACAACTTTCCTGCTCTACAAGACTGCGCCGCTGCGGGCTTCTCGTACGGCACGGCCGAGTTCGATCACCGACATGGCGTAGAAATAGCTACGGTTATATTTGGTGATGGCAAAAAAGTTATCGCTGGCGACCCAGTATTCGGTCGGCGCGGCGCCGTTTTGCAGGTCGACCAGGCCGTACAGCCGGTCGGTGGCCAGGGGCGTACCAGTGACGACGCCGACCGCCGCCAGCTCGTCGGGACGCAGGCTCGCAACGAGGCCGCGGTCGAGCAGGCTTTCCCAGTGGCGGTGCTCGGCCACATCGGCCGGGATCACGGCCGGGCCTTTCTCGCGCGGGTTCCACCCATGCTGGATCAGGAAGTTGGCGACGCTGCCGATGGCATCCGCGCTCGAACCGCGCAGGTCGACGTGACCGTCGCCGTCGAAGTCGACGCCATACTTCAGGATGTTGCCGGGCATGAACTGCGGCAGGCCGACGGCGCCCGCGAACGAGCCCAGCAGGGAGAACGGATCGATGTTCTCGTGGCGTGCCAGCAGCAGGGTGTTTTCCAGCTCGCTGCGGAAGAAGGCGCTGCGTGCGGCGGCGTTCGGCGCTTCCGGATAGGCAAAGGCCAGCGTGGTGAGCGTATCGAGCACGCGGAAGCGTCCGGTGTCGCGGCCATACACGGTTTCGACGCCGATGATGCCCGCCAGGATTTCCGCCGGCACGCCATAGGTGGCCTCGGCGCGCGCCAGGGCGTCGGCGTTCTCGTTCCAGAAGCGCACGCCGGCACCGATGCGGATCGGCTCGATGAAGCGTTCGCGGTAGGCTTGCCAGTTCTTCGGCTTGCCCGGCGGCGCCGGTTTTACCAATTGCACGGCCGAGTCGACGAAGCGCACCTGGCGCATGCGCGCCTCCAGCTCGTCGCGGTCGAAGCCGTGTCTGGCGGCCATCTCGTCGACGAAAACGCGCACGGCCTGCCAGTCGGCGAAGTTGACCTGTTCACCTTCGTAGTCGATGCCGCTCGCGGCGACCGCGGCTTTGGCGACTGGCTGGGGCGCGGCCTTGGCGGCCTTGCCTTTAACAAGCTTGCCTTTGGCCGGCTTGGCCTTGGCGCCCTTGCCCTTGGTGGCCTTCGTGATCCTGGCCTTGCCCTTGTCCGCCCCGTGCTGGGAGGCGGCGCTGGCGTGGGAGTGAGGTGCTGCGAGAACGAGTAGTGCGAGAATGGATGCGAAGAATTTCATCTAACTTGCGAAAGTAGGCGCTTCAGGACCGCGGCAAGATGTTCGTGGCGGCGCGGGGGCGCGTAGCGCCAGGCGCTGTAACGGGACAGGAACTCGGCCACCGCCGCCTGCGCGCGGGGGCGCCAGCCTGCCGGCCTGCGCGATGCGCGCGGCGTAGGCGCCCGGACCTTCATCTGCCGAACGCGCCAGTCCCAGCCGGGCCAGGCGCGTACACAGGGCCGAGTATAGCGCATCGATCGGGTCGATTTCGCGGCGCCGCTTCAAAGTTCTGGCAACCAGCAACAGAGTTATCAGGACGGCCAGCGAGAGCGGCAAACGCCATCCCAGCAGCGAGGACTGCACATAATCGAGCACGTTGCGCTGGCGCTGCGGCGTGTAGTTCAGCACCCACTGGTTCCAGCTGTTGTTGAGCGCCCCGGCCGCATAGCGCAGCTGGGCCAGCAAGGGATGGCTGTCGCCGTCCAGGCGCATCAGGCTGCCCAGGCCCTCGATGCCGAAGGGCGCGCTCTCGGGAATCGCGCTGGCCAGCCCGCGCCGCACCCGTTCGGGCGCCACCGCCGCGGTCGGGTCGATGCGCACCCAGCCGCGCCGCGGCAGCCAGACCTCGGCCCGTGCATGGGCGTCGGACTGGCGCACGGTGAGGTAGCCGTCCGGGGATTGAGTTCGCCGCCCCGGTAGCCGGTGACGACCCGTGCCGGCACGCCGGCGGCGCGCATCAGGAACACGAAGCTGCCGGCGAAGTGCTCGCAAAAGCCGGCGCGGCTCTCGTAAAGAAAAAGCGTCGACGGCGTCGCGTCCCAGCAGCGGAGGACTGAGCGTGTACACATAGTTCTGCTCGCGGAAGCTGCGCAGCACGGCTTCCACCCGCCTGCGTGGATCGGCCTCTGAACGCAGCGCCAGGCCCGCCATCAGCGCGCGCGGATTGCTGCCCGCCGGCAGCTGCAGCCAGTCGTCCAGGCCGGGCGGCGGGCCCGGGCCTGCAGGCTGAAATCGAGATGCGAGCGCATGCGGTAGCGCAGCCGGGTTTGCAGCGGCGCGTCCGCGGTGATTTCGAAGCTGTCCGAAACCTGTACCGCCTTGCCGACCAGTTGCGGCAGCTGCGCGGGCATCTCGAGCGCGAACAGCCAGCGCGAGTCGGCCGGCTCGGTCGTCACTTCATAGGCCAGCGGCCGTCCGCGCAGCGACAAGTCGGCGGGCGTATCGGTGGCGCCGCGCTCGCTTGGTCGCACGCGGGTCCAGGTGCGGCCATCGTAGACACCCAGCACGGGGCCGCGCCAGTACAGGCGTTCCTGCGCCGGCACGGGCCCGTCGAAACGCACGCGGAAGGCAGGCTCGGTCGATTCCGCCAGGCCTGCCATCGTGCCCGGTGCCATGGTTTCCGACATGCCGGTGCGGGCGCTGGCGGCGTCGTCGGGCAGGCCCCAGAGCGGACCCTGGATGCGCGGGAACAGGAAGAACAGGCCAAGCGCCAGCGGCATGGCCAGGCCGAGGATGCGCACGCTCATCAGCAAACGGGCGCTTAGCGGCGGGCGCGCTGCGCCGAACTGGAAGCTCATCTGGGCGGTCAGCAGCGCCAGCACCGATAGCACGGTCAGGAGCGCGGTGCCGATTCCCTGCTCGTAGAAGAAGTTCGTCAGCACCAGGAAGAAGCACAGGAACACCACCACGAACAGGTCGCGCCGCGCGTGCATCTCCAGCATCTTGAAGGTCACCAGCAGCACCAGCATGGCGACGCCGGCTTCGCGGCCGAGCAGGGTCTGGTAGCTTTGCGCCACGCCCAGCATGGCCGCCGCGGCCAGCGGCAGGAGCAGCAGCGAGGACGGCATGCGCTTGCCCTGCAGGGTGATGGCCGCGCGCCAGGACAGCGTCAGGCCGCACAGCAGCGATACCCAGGCCGGCAGGTGGGCCATGTGCGGCAGCAGCACCAGCAGGGCGCTGGCCAGCAGCAGCAGGGTATCGGCCTTGTCGCGCGGGAGCGACGTCAACTTCGCCAGCAAGGCATTCATCGCGCCTCTCCGGGTGTGCCGACGCCATACAGGGCGAGGGCGCGCAGGCAGGCGGCCTGGTGGGCCGCGCCGATGCCGGCCTCGAAGCTGTCGCCGCCCAGGCGGAAGGCATAGGGCAGGGCGCGCTGTTCGCACTCGAGCACCCAGCGCGTCAGGCGCGACAGGCGCAGTTCCAGGTCCATCCGCGGCGGCAGCTGCGCCAGGTCGAGCAGCAGTTCGCTGTGGGCGCCCCCTTCGAAATGCTTGGTGGCGAGCTGGCCGCCGTCAGCCGGGTCGAGGCGCGCGATCTGGCGCCAGGCCAGGCGCTTGAGCGGGTCGCCCGGCTGGTAGGGGCCGCACGCCGGCGAAGTCGTCGTCGCCACCGTGGCCGCTGCCCTCGCTGCCGCTGTTGGAAGCCGGCGGTAGCGGCGGCGCGCCCTCCTCGGGGAAGGGATAGACCAGCGCGCGCATGTCGGGCTGCCAGTAACTCCAGGCGCGAAACAGCCCCAGCGGAAAGCGCGTGGACAGCACCGGCGCGGCGCGGCCAGCCAGCCGCGCGCCTCGCTCGGCAGTGCCAGGCGCACGGTGGTGTTGCCGCTGGCGGGAATGTCGACCAGGTGGCGCCCCGCATCAGCGCTGCCGGCGAGGTCGACCTGGATCGCGTAGCGCGCCCGTTTCGTGGTGTTCGCCAACTGCAGTTCGAACAGCGCTTCCTGGCCGGCGAAGACGGAAGGCGCGCGCCCTGCCGCCAGGCGCAGGTGCACCAGGTTGCGCCAGGTGAAAAACAGGTCGACCACGGCGCAGGACAGCGCCAGGAAGGTCAGGCCGAAGCCGAGGCCCAGGTTGTAGTTGATCGAGCCGACCAGCAGCACCAGCAGCAGGGCGGCGAAGCCCAGTCCCGGGCCGGTCGGCAGGATGTAGACCTGGCGCTGGCCGAGGAAGGCCTCGCGGCCGCGGCGCCGTTCGCGCTTCGGGCGCGGCAGCCAGCCGGTGCCGGCGCGTCCCTTCGCGCTTGACTCGGCTTTGTCGGCCGCCGCTGCCACATCCGTCGCCATGCTAGACCGGCACCGATTTCTGCAACTGCAGCACCAGGTCGCGGCTGGCCAGCGCCAGGCCCCGGGCCGATTTCAGCGGGCGCAGGCGGTGCGCGCAGACGGGCACCAGCACCGCCCGGATGTCTTCCGGCAGCACGTGGTCGCGTCCTTCGAGGGCGGCCCAGGCGCGTCCCGCCTGCAAGAGGGCCAGCGTCGCGCGCGGCGACAGGCCTTCGGCGAACAGCGTGCCCGGCGCGAGGCCGCGGCCAGTGCCTGCACATAGTCGATCAGCGCGTTGGAGGCGTGGATGCCGCGCAGGGCCTGGCGCGCTTCGACCAGTTCGGCCGGGCTCATCGCCGGCTCGAGCGTGCGCAGGGTGCGCGCCGGTCTTCGCCCATCAGCAGCGCGCGTTCGGCGGCCGCGTCCGGGTAGCCGAGCGAAAGGCACATCAGGAAGCGGTCGAGCTGGGATTCGGGCAGCGGGAAGGTGCCCACCTGGTGCGCGGGGTTCTGCGTGGCGATGACAAAGAAGGGTTCGGGCAGGGGGCGGGTCATGCCGTCCACCGTCACCTGGTGCTCCTCCATCGCCTCGAGCAGGCCCGACTGGGTCTTCGGCGTGGCGCGGTTGATCTCGTCGGCCAGCAGCACCTGGGTGAAGATCGGGCCCGGGTGGAAGGAAAAGCCGTTCTTCTCGCGTTCGTACACCGAGATGCCGGCAACATCGGCCGGCAGCAGGTCGCTGGTGAACTGGACGCGGTTGAACTTCAGTCCGAGCGAGATGGCCAGCGCGTGCGCCAGCGTGGTCTTGCCGACGCCTGGCACGTCGTCGATCAGGAGGTGGCCCCCGGCCAGCAGGCAGGTGAAGGCAAGGCGTACCTGCTGGTCCTTGCCGACCACGATCTTGCCCACTTGCCTGGCGCTGGCATGCAATTTATTGAACATAGAGAGTTCCAAAAGTCGAATGATGCGAGGCCGCGCCCGGCATGGTAGATTAGTGCCATTGCAAGCATTCTTTCCATGCCGCGCCGAAGCCGTCCAAACGATTCTATGCGAGAACGGCCGATCCCGGTGTATGGCTGAGCAGCGCGGCCATCCCGGAATCACGGCGGCGCTGCGGCAGCGCACCGGCCGCGCTCACTGCACCAGGCACCGCACCAACCACCGCACCACGACCGCACCACCATGAGCACAGCCATCTACAGCCATCCCGACTGCCTGCGCCACGACATGGGCGACTGGCATCCGGAGTCACCCAGCCGCCTGCAGGCGATCGAAGACCAGCTGATCCTGGCCCGCCTCGACGGCCTGCTCGAGCGCCGCCTGGCGCCGCTGGCCGAGATTCCCGCCGTGCTGCGCAACCATACCGAGGGCGCGCTGGCGCTCGTGCGCGACCACATCCCGCCGCCCGGCGAGACCTATGCGCTCGACGCCGACACCTTGCTCTGCCACGCCAGCTTCGATGCCGCCCTGCGCGCCGCCGGGGCAGCCCTGGCCGCCACCGATGCGGTGATTGCCGGCGACATCGCGAACGCCTTCTGCGCGACCCGTCCACCCGGCCACCACGCCACCCCGAGCGAGCCGATGGGTTTCTGCCTGTTCAACAACGTCGCCATCGCCGCGCGCCACGCCCTCGAAGCGCACGGCCTGGAACGCATCGCCATCGTCGACTTCGACGTTCATCACGGCAACGGCACCGCCGACGCCTTCCGCGACGACCCGCGCGTGCTGATGGCCAGCTTCTTCCAGCATCCCTTCTATCCGTATTCGGCGCCCGAGCCGTTGACAGGCACCCGCGTCAACGTGCCGGTGCAAACCGGCAGCGGCGGCGACGTCGTGCGCCGGTGGTGCGCGAATACTGGCTGCCGGCGCTGCGGGCGCACCGGCCGCAGATGGTCTTCGTCTCGGCCGGCTTCGACGCCCATCGCGACGACGACATGGGCGGCATGGCGCTGGTCGAAGCCGACTATGCCCGGATGACGCGCGAGATCATGGCGGTGGCGCGCGAACACGCGGGCGGGCGCATCGTCAGCTGCCCGGAAGGGGGCTACGACCTGTCGGCGCTGGGGCGCAGCGTCGTCGCCCACCTCAAGGTGCTGGCCGAACTCGACTAGCCCCGTCCGGCGGCGCGGGCGCCCGGCCAATTGTTACCTTCGGGTCCCGGTGCCATTTAACTGACAGTAAATTTTATTTGCATAGGCGTTTTCGCCACAGAATCTTCTTCAGTCAATCGTGCGTTTGACAGCAATCTAAGCCAGGCATACAGTCGGCTCAGCCGTAAAAAACGGCTGCGCCTGCGTTTGCCGGCAGCGATGGCGACCGACAGGCGTCCACTCAAAAACAAGGAGGAGATTGTGAAGAAAGTACTGCAGATGATGGCGGCCGTCTGTTTGATGGCCGCCTCGAGCTTTGCCGCGGCCACGAACTACACACTATGGATCAATGGCCGCACCGGTGGCGGGGTGGTCGGCAACTACAACAGCTGGACCTATTGGGGTCCCGGCACCACGGCCGCCGGCGTCAACAAGAAATCGGTCAACTGGGACGGGCGCAGCAGCATTGCTTCGCAAAGCGGCAAGATCCGCGACGCGCTCGACTGCTTCTGCACCGGTAACAACTGGTGCTATGTCGTCACCCACAGCGCCGGCGACCTGATGATGGGCTACACGATGGCCAATTACGGCGGCTCGGCGCGCGTGAAGAAGAATGCGGTCGCGAACACCTCTGGCGTCTGCGGCAATACCGACGGTACGTCCCAGACCGGCTGGAACATCAAGTGGGTGCGCGCCGCGTCGGGCGCCGGCGGCGGCTCGGAGCTGTCCGATGCCGGCTCCTGGACCACGTCCGAACCGCTGGTGCAGGACCTGAAGACCACCACCGCGCGTGCCATGTACAACCACAACACCACCCGCAACGTCTGGTTCTACATGTATGCCGGCGCCAAGGGCACCGCCTACTCGGGCATCCTGCCGGGCCAGGACGACGAAGCCGTGGCCTACCATAGCACCGGCGGCGTGGCCGGCAGTTCGGGAGGCTCCTACTGCAACCCGAGCGACTGGCTGTGCAACGACCTGAGCCTGGGGACGGCGGCCAACGAAGGCGGCAGCCTGAAGTGGAGCTACCACTCGGTCAGCTTCCGCGACGATAACGAGGCCTACAACCACTATGCCAACGGCAACTGGGGCGGCATCGTCGGCGTGGTCCGCAGCGCCGTGGTGAACAGTGCCCTCTGATCGTCCGGGAGGGTGGCGCGCTGGCGCCGCTGGCTGCCGCTGGCGCTGCTGTTCGCGCTGGTGGCGGCCATCGGCTGGCTGGTGCTGCGCAAGGGCGAGCAGCCGGGGCCGGCGCCCGTCGCCGGTCCCGCTGCCGCTGCCCGGGGCCCCAGTTCTTCGGCCAGGTCGCGGCCGCGGGCGGGGGGGCGCCGCCGGCAGCCGACGAGCGCACGCGCCAGCGCCAGCTGCTGGTCGAAAACTACGAACTGGCCGACCACACCTATTGCAGCTACCGCGAGGGCAGCCAGTATCCGGCCGGCTCGCGGCCGATGTCGCAGAATCCCGACCAGGCCTATCCGAACCGGCCCGTCACCGAGATGAACCCGATGCGCGGCGACGACCGCCGCAGCAACCCGAACATCCTGCTGCAGACTTCGCAGTCGCGGGTCTACCTGGCGGCCGGGGAATCGGTCTCGTTCTCGCTGCGCGCGGTCGAGCCGGGCGGCAACGGCGTGCCGCTCGTGATCACGCGCGCGCTGGCAGCCGGCATCACGACGGCGGGCGCCCGCCCGACCGCCCAGGTGCCGCTGGCCTTTGCCGACGATGGCGGCGGCGCCGATCCGGTGGCGGGCGACGGTGCTTTTGCCGCCGTGCTGACGCCATCCCAGACGGGCCTGGCGGGCTTTCACGGCACCATCCGCACCGAGGTGCGCTACACGGCCGGCGGCAAGAACGGCGCGCTGATCTTCGACGTGATCCATTCGCCCTCGGTGCCCGCCACGGGCTGGCCCGCCGCGCGAGGCGATCGAGGACGGTTCGCTGGTCTTCGTGCTGCGTGCCGACGTGCGCCAGCCGGGGCGCTATGTCGTCACCGGCCGCATCGACGACGCCCGGGGGCGGCCGTTCGCGCTGGCGACCTTCAACGAGGTGCTGGGTCCGGGGCCGAACGACATCAAGCTGGTCGCCTTCGGCAAGCTGCTCCACGACGGCAAGGCCGCGCTGCCGCTGACGCTGCGCGACGTCGACGGCTACCTGCTGAAGGAAAACGCCGATCCAGACCGCGAACTGATGCCGCGCCTGGAAGGCAAGGTGCTGACCAGCCGCTCGCAAACCCTGAAGGGCATCTCGACTGCCGAATGGACGAGCGAGGAGCGCCAGCGTTACCTGACGGAGTTTGCCAAGGACCGCAAGCTGGCCGGCGAGAACCTGGCGAAGTTCGACCCGGCGCAGCCCTTGCCGGCGAGCGCCTGCGAAACGCCGGCGCGGTAGGACATGCAAGGCATCGGGGCAGGGCCTCGATGCCTTGTACGTTGCCGCTACGGGACAGCTGCGGCGCGGCGGTCGTTGACGGCGCCGGTAGACAGTGCCGACCGGCTCGATATGAGGCTCGCCAGCGTGGTAAATCAACTTCGCCGCCTACACCCGCCACGCCCCGCTGTTCGGTATCCTTCCCCCCACGCCCGGACGCGCGCCGGTTGACGCGCCGTCGTCCCTGTAATGTGATGGCGGCAGCGGTCGGCCAACCGAGGAACCCACCGTCACCACAACAATGGAGGAAGACATGGGACGTCCCGCGCGCATTGCCTTAGTCCTCTGCCTGCCCGGCATGCTTGCCGCCGGCCTGGCTGACGCCACCAACTACACGCTCTGGATCCATGGCCGCAACGGCGGCGGCGCGATCGGCAACTACAACGATTTCGCCTACTTCGGCCCGGCCGCTACGGCTGCCGGCGTCAACAAGAAGGCCGTGAACTGGGATGGCAAGAGCGGCGTGGCCTCGCAAAGCGGCACCATCCGCTCGGCGCTCGACTGCTTCTGCACGGGGAACAACTGGTGCTATGTCGCCGTGCACAGCGCCGGCGACATGCTGATGGGCTACACGCTGGCCAACTATGGCGGCTCGCAGCGTCCGGTCACGAATGCCCAGCCGAACACGGCCGGTGTGTGCGGCGCGGGCGGCGGCACGCAGACCGGCTGGAACATCAAATGGGTGCGGGTCGCGGCGGGTTCCGCCGGCGGCAGCGAGCTGGCCGACATCGGCGCCTGGGCGGTGAGCGACGAGATCGCCCGGCAGCACAAGGTGACCACCGCGCGCGCGCTCTACAACCACAACGACACGCGCAATGTCTGGTTCTACATGTATGCCGGCGCGCCGGGGGCACGCTGTATTCGTTCGCGCTGCCCGGCCAGGACGACGAAGTGGTGGCCTACCACAGCGCCGGCGCGGCTTCCGGGGCGGCGGCAGTTCGCTGTGCAACCCGGGCGACTGGTTCTGCAACGACCTGACGCTTGGGTCGGGCCCGAACCAGGGTGGGCGCGCCAAGTGGGCCTTTCACTCGGTGGAGTTTCGCGACGACGGCGAAGACTACGGGCACTACACGGGGCGGACCTGGGGCGGGGTGACGAGCCTGGTGCGGCGCGACATGGAAGCGCTGGCGCGCTAGGGCGGAGAGGGACGGCTGGCGAGGCTGCCGCGCGCTGGAGCGTTCCAGCGCGCGGCCGACCGCGCCTGCTCAGCCCTCGATCTGGCGCGGCGCGCGTTTGGCCGCGCCGCCGGGCCGCTTGCCGACCACGTAGACGACGTACATCGGCTGCATCTGCTCGATGTCCGGCTGCGCCAGCGCGACATCCTCCGCCATGCCCGGTGCCATGCCTGCACCCGCCGACGGGGCGGCGCGCTGGGACGGTCCGCTCAGGCAGGCTGCCAGGCACAGCGCACCGAAAGCCCCAAAGATCCATACTTCGACGTTGCGCGCGATTCCCATGACGATCTCTCCTCGAACCGGCCACAGCGGCCGTCTCGTCATCGTGCGCGCCGGCCTTCCCTGGGTATTGTCCTGGATCAAGCCAAATTTGTTACGTGTGGAAACATAACGACAGCGCGGCGGGACGCGTAGCGGGCGGCAGCGTAAAATACCGCCTCGTTCGCAGAATTTGAAAGCACAGCATGTCGATACAATGGTTCCCGGGCCACATGAACTCCGCCAAGAAGCAGGCGGAGGAGCAGATGGAGTTCATCGATCTCGTGATCGAGGTGCTCGATGCACGCCTGCCCGAGGCGAGCTGCAACCCGCTGGTCGACCGCATGCGCAAGTTCCGCCAGCGTCCGGTACTCAAGATCCTCAACAAGATCGACCTGGCCGACCCGGTCGCCACCGCCGCCTGGAAAGCCTTCTACGATGCCCAGCCGGGCGTGACGGCCTATCCGATGACGACCAAGCGCCCGGCCGACGTCGCGCGCATCCCGGAGCTGGCCCGTTCGCTGGCGCCGCACCGGGGCGTGCCGACCAAGCCGCTGCGCATCATGATCATGGGCATCCCCAACGTCGGCAAGTCGACCCTGATGAACGCGCTGCTGAAAAAGCGCGTGGCCAAAGTCGGCGACGAACCGGCGGTCACCAAGACCCAGCAGAAGCTCTACCTCGACCAGTTCACCGTGCTGGTCGATACCCCGGGCCTGATGTGGCCGAAGATCGACATGCCGAGCGACGGCCTGATGCTGGCCGCCAGCCATGCCATCGGCACGAATGCCCTGATCGAGGAAGAGGTCGCCTTTTTCCTGGGCGACGTGCTGCTTGAACGCTATCCGCAGCTGCTCACGGCGCGCTACGGCTTCAAGACGGAAGGCCTGGACGGCATCGGCGTGGTCGAGCAGGTGGCGGCGCGCCGCGGTTTCCGTGTGCGCGGCGGCGAGTTCGACGTCGAAAAAGCGGCCCACGTGCTGCTGCACGACTACCGCAGCGGGGCCATCGGCCGCATCAGCCTGGAAACCCCGGACTCCCGCGCCGCGCGCCTGGAGGCGCACCGCATCGAGAAGGAAGAAAAAGCGCGCATCGCCGCCGAGAAGGCTGCCTTGAAGGCCGAAGAGGCCGCCCGCGGCAAGCGCGGCACCTGAGGGGGTGTAGGGTGGGCACTTGTGCCCACGCTGTCTCACCGTTTGCTCAGGACCTAGGGTGGAGTCCCGACTCCACGCGGTTTCCCCGCTGAACAGAGAAACGGTATCGTGCCTCCGACAAGACGCGGCCCACGTGGCAACCGGCGCGCCACCATCCGACCCGAAACCCTTGCCAGGTATATAATCACGCCGTTCTGGTGCCCGCGTGCGCGATCTGCGCGCGCAGTTAAACGGGAAACACGATGCCACCGCGCCCCCGGCGCATGGCCAGGTGTGCTGCCCCCGCAACGGTAATCAAGCGTCGCCCCGGCGACAGACTTCCTCGAACACCACTGTGCCGCGCACAGGAAGGTGAGGCGGTCCGACTTGCAAGCCCGGATACCGGCCAGACAGGTGGACGCGCCCGGCGTGTCTCGTGGTGCCGCCCTGTGCGTCGCGAGGCTTACCGGGCGACGTTCGTGGAGTCCGGCCTGCGGGGACGCAAGCCGGGCGCACCCTTATCGAAGAACCAAGATCATGACTGCTGTTGTTTCGAACAGCGCGCCGGCCAGAACGCCGATCGCGCTGGCCTGCGCCGTTTCCCTTTCCCTGTTTGCCGGCGCCGCCCTGGCCGCCGCCGACGTCCCGGACGCTGCCGCCGAATCCGTCTCCACCGTGCATGTCACCGGTGCCCGCTTCGCCAGCGATCCGGCCCTGACGCCGATCGGCGCCACCGTCATCACGGCCGACGAGATCCGCAATGCCGGCGTCACCGACGTGAATGCCGCCATCCGCAAGATTGGCGGCGTATACGGCCGTCAGAGCTTCGACGGTTCGCCCGACTTCGCGCTCGACCTGCGCGGCTTCGGCACCAACAGCAGCCAGAACATGGTGGTCATGGTCGACGGCGTGCGCATGAACGAGAACGAACTGACTGGCGCCGTGCTGTCGACGATTCCCGTCGATACCGTCGAGCGCATCGAGATCATGCGCGGCGGCAGCAGCGTGCTGTACGGCGAAGGCGCGACCGGCGGCGTCATCAACATCATTACCAAACGCGGCGCCGATGGCGGCTACCACGGCTCGCTCGCCCTCGAGGCCGGCCAGCGCCACAGTTTCGATACGCGCGCCTCGGTGCGCCACGGCGCCGGCCCGCTGTCCTTCGACCTGGCCGCCGCGCGCCGGGCAGCCATAACGACCGCGCCAACAACCAGTTCCTGCAAAAGACCGTCAGCGGCGGCGTCCAGTGGGCGCAGGATGGCACGCGCCTGGGGCTGCGCGCCGAAAGCGCGCGCCAGGATGCGCGTTTCCCGGTGCGCTCACCCTCCCGGAGTTCGAGCAGGACCCGACCCAGACCCATACGCCGCACGACTTCGGCGACCTCGCAACCGACCGGGTCACCGCCTTTGCCGAGCAGCGCATCGGCAGCGTGGAACTGGCGGCCGAGCTGTCGCATCGCGAGCGCGAAGTCAATTCGCGCTACGAGTACCAGACCGCGTCCGGTCCCACGGTGCTGGAGTCGACCGGCTACACCCGCCAGACCCAGTTCTCGCCGCGCCTGCGCCAGATCGCCCGCTCCGGCACCCTGCTCAACGAAGTCGTCGCCGGCATCGACCTGACCCGCTGGGAGCGCGGCGCCGCCGGCGTGGGCGCAATCAGCATCCGGGATGCGCGCGCCGTCTACCTGCGCGACGAGCTACGCCTCGAGGGTGCGCTGAAGGCGCGCCTGGCGCTGGGCGCGCGCCACGAGAAGTTCGAGAAGGAGGACACGCGTGGCTATGAAGCCGGCAACCCGTTCTCGGGCGCGCCGAACGGCACCCAGTCGCAGAATGCCTGGACCCTGGAAGGCAGCATCGATCCGATCGCGGGTGTGACCCTGCACGCGAAAGCGGGGCAGAGCTACCGCGTGCCGAACGCCGACGAAAACGCTTACCGCTCGAGCGACGGCCTGCTGGACGTGCAAACTTCGCGCGACCTGGAAATCGGCATCAGCGCCGGCAGCACGGCACGTGGCGTCTCCGCACGCGTGTTCCGCCACCGCCTGCGCAACGAGATCTTCTTCGATCCGACCCTCGCCGGCGGCTGGGGCGCGAACACCAACCTCGACCCGACCCGGCGCCGGGGCGTCGAAGTGGACGGCCACGCGGATCTGGGCGCGGACCTGCGCCTGACCGGCCACTGGCAGCACGTCCAGGCAGAGTTCACCGAGGGCCCGAACGCTGGCCGCGGCATGGTGCTGGTGCCGAAGAACGTGCTGACCGCGCGCCTGGCCTGGCTGCCGGCCGGCGGCCACAGCGCCGACATCGGCGCCCAGTACGTCTCGACCCAGCGCTACGGCAACGACTTCAGCAACGATTGCGGCGCGCGCATTCCGTCCTATACGACGTTTGATGCCCGCTACGCCTACCGCGTCGGCCCATGGGAATTCGCACTCGCCGGCCAGAACCTGGCGGACCGCGACTACTTCAGCCAGGCCTATGGCTGCCGCAGCGGCATCTATCCGGGCAATGGCCGCCTGCTGAAGCTGTCGGCACGCTACGACTTCTGATGTCGTGAGCACCGCCATCGCCAACCCGTCGCCTGCGCGCCGGCACGCCGCCACGCTGGCGCTGCTGGCCGCATGCGCGCTGGCGGCGCTGGCGGGCGCGGGACTGGCAGGCTCGGTGGCCGTGCCGCTGGCTGATTTTCCATCCGCCCTGGCCAGCCTGGTGCGGGGCGAGCCAGGCGGCATGGCGGCGACCCTGCTCGACCTGCGCACGGGCCGCGCCAGCGGGCTTTCGTGACCGGCGCGGCGCTGGCGCTGGCCGGCGTGATGATGCAGGCGCTGGTCAGGAATCCCCTGGCCGACCCCTACGTGCTGGGCGTGTCGGCCGGCGCCGCCGTTGGCGCCCTGGCCGCGCTGCTGTTCGGCGCCGCGCTGTGGGCGGTCGACCTGGGCGCGCTGGCCGGCGCGGTGGCGGTCTCGCTGCTGCTGTACCTGCTGGCGCGGCGCGACCTGGCCGGTGGGCGCGGGGGCGTGCGCACGGGCGAGTCCAGCACCTTGCTGCTCACCGGCGTGCTGCTGGCCTCGGCGTGCATGGCCCTGGTCACCCTGATGCTGTCGGTCGCGCCCGAGTCGCGCCTGCGCGGCATGGTGTTCTGGATGATCGGCGACCTGGCCGGCACCTCGTGGCGGGCGCTGCCCTGGATCGTACTGGGCGGCGCGCTGCTGCTGGCGCTGCGCCGTGCCCGCGACCTGAATGTCATGGCCCTGCATGCCGATGCCGCCGTCACGCTCGGTGTCGATGTGACCGCCCAGCGCCGCTTTCTCTTCATCTGTTCCGGCCTGCTGACGGCCTGCGCCGTCACCACCGGGGGCAGCATCGGCTTCGTCGGCCTGGTGGTGCCGCACGCCTGCCGCCATGCCTTCGGACCCGACCACCGCATGCTGCTGCCGGCGGCAAGCCTGGCTGGCGGCGGCTTCCGGTGCTGGCCGATACGCTGGCGCGCACCGTGCTGGCACCGCAGCAGCTGCCGGTCGGCGTGCTCACCTCGCTGATCGGCGTACCGGTCTTCCTGTTCCAGTTGCATCAACTTCACCTGCGCCGCCCATGATCGAGACCCGCAACCTCCTCCTGCGCGCCGACGGCCGCGTCCTGCTCGAGCGCCTGGACTGGCGCGTCGATCCCGGCCAGAGCTGGTGCGTGATCGGCCCCAACGGCGCCGGCAAGAGCACCTTGCTGCGCACGCTCGCCGGCCTGCGCACGCCCGACGCTGGCCAGGTGGTGCTGGCCGGCCGGCCACTGCCCGACTGGCCGCTGACGGCGCTGGCGCGCGAGCGTGCCTACCTGGCGCAGTCGCGCGGCGACGCTTTTGCCTACCGCGTCATCGAGACGGTCCTGATGGCGCGCCACCCCTATCACGCCGACCGCTACTGGGAAGGCAGCGACGACCATGCCGCCGCCGAGCGCGCACTGCGTACCCTCGACGTGCTGCACCTGGCCCAGCGCGACGTGCGCACGCTGTCGGGCGGCGAGCGCCAGCGCGTGGCGATCGCCGCGCTGCTGGCCCAGGACACGCCGCTGCTGCTGCTCGACGAGCCGGCCAATGCGCTCGACCTGGCGCACCAGGTGGCGATGACGGACCTGCTGGCGCGCCTCTGCCGCGACGAGGGCAGGGCGGTGGTCAGCGTCGGCCACGACCTGAACCTGGCCTGGAGCGGCGCGACGCATGCGCTGCTGCTGTTGAAGGACGGCGCCTGGCGCGCCGGGCCTGTCGCCGAGGTGATGCGCGCCGATTTGCTGAGCGACTGCCTCGGCCATCCGATCGCCGCCATCCACCATGGCGGACGCACCATCTTCCTGCCCGACGATACGCCGGTGCCGGTGCCTGCGAAGCTGCCTGGCCTGGCGGCGCGGAGGGCGCAGTGAAAATCTCGCTCATGCTCGCAGCCGTGCTGGCGCTCAGCGCGAACCTGGCCGCGGCCGCCATCAGCGTCGTCGACGATACGGGCCGCCGCGTCGTGCTGGCGCGCCCGGCCGCGCGCGTGATCTCGATGGCCCCGCACGTGACCGAACTGGTGTTCGCGGCCGGCGGCGGCGCGCGCATCGTCGGCGCCATGAACCATAGCGACTATCCGGCGCAGGCACGCCGCATCCCGCTCGTCGGCTCGAACAGCCAGATCGACCTGGAACGCGTAGTCGCCCTGAAACCCGACCTGCTGATCGTCTGGCAAAGCGGGAACACCGCGCGCCAGATCGCCCAGCTGCAGGGCCTGGGCATCCCCGTGTTCTACAGCGAGCCGCGCAGCTTCGATGCGGTGGAAAGCAGCCTGCGGCGCTTCGGCCAATTGCTCGGCACGGAGGAACGGGCGGGAGCGGCTGCCGCGCGCTTTCATGCGGAAGTGGCCGGCCTGCGCAGCCGCCATGCGGGACGCCCGCCGGTGACCGTGTTCTACCAGGCCTGGGACGCGCCGCTCTACACGCTCAACGGCGAGCACATCGCCAGCGAGGCGATCCGGCTCTGCGGCGGTCGTAACATCTTTGCCGACCTGAAGACGATCGCGCCCCAGGTCGAGCTCGAGGCGGTGGTGGCGAGTGATCCGGAAGCGATCGTCGGCGGCAAGCGCTATACGCCCCAGGACCGCGGCCTGTCGATCTGGTCGCCTTATCGCGGCATGACGGCGGTACGGCGCGACAACCTGTTCACGCTCGACGAGGAGCTGCTGACCCGGCCCGGGCCGCGCGTGGTCGAGGGGGCCGCGGCCCTGTGCGCGCGCCTGGAGACGGCGCGTGCACGCCGCCGCGCGGCCCTTGTAGGCGGTAAGCGCGCGTTACACCCGTAAGCAAATGCAAAAATGCGCCCGTTTGCCCTAGCCGAGGGCAAAAAAGTGGTAATCTCGCGGTCGTTTTCTCCCTATTTCACCAGAAGGATATTTATGCGCCGCTCCCTGCGTTTCGCCCTTGTCGCCGCCAGCCTGGTCGCCAGCACCGCTTTCGCCACGCCAACCAATCCGCAGAACGGGGTGGAATACACGACGCTGTCGACGCCACAGCCGGTGCAGGCCGTGGGCAAGAAGGTCGAAGTGATCGAATTCTTCGCCTACCACTGCCCGGCATGCTACGCATTGGAACCTGGCTTGAACGAATGGATCAAAAAGAATGCGAATAGCGTCAACCTGCGCCGCATCCACCTGCCGTTCCAGGGCCCGGCCGATCCGGAAGCGCACCTGTTCCTGACGCTCGAAGCAATGGGCAAGGAAGCTGAAATGCATCCGAAGATCCTCAACGCCGTCCACGTCCAGCGCGTGCGCCTGATGAAGGACGAGCAGATCATCGACTGGGTTGCGAAGAACGGCATCGACCGCGCGAAATTCCTGGAAACCTGGAACTCGTTCGGCGTGATGACGAAACTGCGCCGCCTGCCGCAAGCCAGCACCAACTACCAGGTGAGCGGCACGCCGACGCTGATCGTCGACGGCAAGTACCAGACTTCCCCTGGCCAGGTCGCGGAAAAGCTGAAGATCACCGACCGCAACCAGCTGATGCAGGCCCACTTCCAGGTCCTCGATGCACTCGTTGCGAAGGCAGCCAAGACGAAATGAGTGATTCAGAACGCAAGGTCCTCGAAATGTACGAGGGCTCGCGCCCCCGGGAAGAGGACTTGTTCGAGACCAGCCACGTGAACCACGTGGCCTGGTCGCTTGTCGTCATCTTCGCCGGCATCGCCATCTGGCTCTGCATTGCGCTCGTCAATGCCGAAAACCAGCGTTATGCCCTGATGACGAACAAATGTCCGGATCCCGTGTTCAAGGGCGGCGTCGACAAGGCCTGCCTGTACACGGTGCGCTCGCGGGACCACTGGTGGGAACACCTCTGGTACGGCTTCACCCACGTCAAGCCCGAGACGGGAAAGTAAGCGGGAAACAAGAAGCGCCGCGGGCCTCAGCCCTGCGGCAGCGTCACGACGAAGCGGGCGCCGCCGAGCGGCGAGGCCTCCACCGCCAGCGTTCCCCATGCAGCAGCACGGCCTTGCGGGCGATCGACAGGCCCAGGCCGAAGCCGCCGGTCGCGCGGTCGCGGCTGCGGTCGAGCCGGTAGAAGGGCTCGAAGATGCGTTCGCGCTCGTCCTCCGGAATGCCCGGCCCGTCGTCCTCCACGGCGATCGTGATGCGGCTGCCGTCGCTGCGCGCCGACAGGCGGATGTCCTGCGCCGCATATTTCTGTGCATTCCTCAGCAAATTCGACAGCGCGCGTTTCAGGAGGCGCGGATCGGCCTTCACGCGCCCCAGCCCGTCGGGGCAGTCGAGCGCCAGGCGCTGTGCTCCCGGCGGCAGGCCGCTCTCGACCGTACGTAGCAGCACGCCGAGATCGACACTCTGCATCGGCAGGGCCTGTTCGCTGTCGAGGCGCGCCATCCCGAGCAGCTCGTTGACCAGGCTGTTCAGTTCAGTCACGTCGCCCTCCATCGCCGCGATGCGCGCGCGCAGGGCAGGGTCGTCCGCCCTGTCGTGCAGTAGTTCGAGTGCGAATTCCAGGCGCGCGATCGGCGTGCGCAGTTCGTGCGAGACCGAATGCAGCAGGTTCTTCTGCGACACGAGCAGCTGCTCGATGCGGTCGGCCATCAGGTCGATGCGTTCGGCCAGCGGATAGATGCTGCGCGAGGAGCGCATGCGCGCACGCGCCGACAGCTTGCCGGCGCCAAATTCGTCGGCCACGCGCGACAGCGTCTGCAAGCCCTGCCAGTGCGCGCGCGACCACAGCGCGATGGGCGCGAGCAGCGCCAGCGCGACGATCACGTAGCGCACCGCCTCCATCTGCAGCGCCAGGCCGATGTCGATCGGCAGGTTGCGCGCATGGATCACCTCGTCGTCGCTGCCGATATAGCGTTCGCCGGTGAGGTCGACGCGCCGGTAGAAGGACTTGTTCCCGACGTCGAGTACGACTTCGCCGCGCTCGAGCGCACCCAGGCTGGCCGCGGGCAGGAAGGTGCGCGCCCGTGCCAGCGTCACGAGGTCGTAGCGGGTATCGGAGACTTCGCGCGCCCGGTTCAGGCGGGTGAGCCATTCGTCGGTGGGCGCGGCGTCGACATATTGTTCGATCAGGAAGATCTGGGCCGAGGCCTGGCGCCGGGCGATGTCTTCCAGCGGGTCGCCGAACAGGCGGCTCATCGTGAAGTAAATGACGAAGGTCGCCGCCGTGATCGATAACATCACCAGCATGAAAAAGCGGAAGAAAATCCGGTTCACCCGTTGTTCTCCACCCGGCGCCTGCCTGTTGTGCGTTTTACCAACATCATTTTTCTCCCGCCGACATTGTATCGGAGCAAACAGCGAACCGGGCTTTTACAAATTCACGACAATTGGCCGACATTTGATGCGGGATTAATAATTTCCCGCTGGGTAACATCAACGCAGATCAGGTTTTCCGTTTGCCCACCTGACATGCGAGTGTCGGTGGGCTTTTTTATTCCGGTCGCCGCCCAGCGGCGTGCGGCCAGCCGAAGCGCCACGAGGCCTGCCCTCCGCGCCATTGTTGCGTCAAGTGCTGGGGAGCAAGGATATGTTGGAGCTGGGCTTGCCTCAACGTAAAATAATGGCACCTGCGTTTTTGCGATCCCACCCATGACCAAGCTTTTCGCCCTGGCCCTTGCAGCTGTAGCGAACACTGCCGCTGCACAGACGCCGGCGACCAATCCGATGCCTGACGGCAGCCGCGACATGTATGTCGGGCTGGGCGTCGTGTCGGCCCCGCGCTACGAAGGCGCGCGCACGAGCGAGCGCCACGCACTGCCGGTGCTGCAGGTCCAGTGGAGCAATGGCGTCTTCGTGTCGGGCATGGGTGCCGGCATGCACCTGTCGCGCGCGCCCCAGGTCGAGTACGGACCGCTGATCGAAGTCCAGCCGCGTCGTGACGAGTCGGGGCGAAGCGGCGAGATCGGCTCCGCCACCGACACCCGCATCAGCATCATCAAGCTGCCGCCCACCACCCCCGAGAACCGCCCGGAAGGCATGGCGCCGGTCCACGCGCGCCTGCAGGCCGGCGGCTTCCTGAACATCTATCTGGCGCCCGACTGGCGCCTGACCAGCAGCATGCTGTACGGCGCCGGCAACGCGCGCAACGGCGCCAGGCTCGATCTCGGCGTGCAGCGCCTGGCGACGACCATCGGCGACGCCCACCGCATCACGCTGTCGGCTGGGCTGGCGATCGCCAACCGCAGCTATAACCAGGCCTTCTTTGGCGTCGACGAGGCCGATTCCCGCGCCAGCGGCAATCCCATGTTCGCGGCCGGCGGCGGCCGGAAGGATGCGCGCCTGGCCGCCCGCTGGAACTGGGCGTGGTCGCCGTCCTGGATGCTCACGTCCAGCGTCCAGGCCACGCACCTGCTGGGAAGTCCGCGCCACAGCCCGCTCGTCGAGCGGCCGACCAACCTGACGGTTTCCACCGCCATCGCCTACCGGTTCTGACGATGCCACTGGCCCGCCACCTCTCCATCTGCGTCCTGTCGCTATGCGCCACGTCCGCCAGCGCGCAATTGCGTGCCGGGGAATGGGTCAGCTATCGCGATGCCTACCGCGCCATGGTGGTATTCGAAAAGTACGGCGGCGCCAAGAACTACCTGCAGAGCCAGCTCCAGGTCGCCCCCCAGGACAGGTCGGTCTCCTTCGACGGCCTGCAATTGACCCTGGCCGGCAAGACCAACCAGGTCAACCTGCCGCTCGACCCACTTGGACGCGCCGCTTTCCCCCTGCTCAAAGCGGCCTACGACGAGAACGTCGCCTTGCTGCTGAGCCGCAAGATCGGCAGCTTCACCGTGCGCCCGCGCGTATCGATCGCGCTCCAGGCCGACGGTTTGTATGAAGACAGCGAGCTGCGCGCCGCCTGCGAGCAGGCACTGGGCTTCGCCCGCTACGGCGACGGCTCGCTGCGCAGCCGCCAGTGCGGCGGCGTGCGCTTCGTGTTCGCCAAGCGGGCAGGGGGAGGCCGGCGTGCGCCTGCATCGCCAGGACGGCAGCGACAGCGCGCTACCCGTCGTGTCCGGCACGGCCTTCGGCGGCGATGGCGACGACGGCTTCCCGACGGTGCTCTATCGTTTCAACGGCGCGGAGCGGGGCCAGTTGGTCACGGCCAATCCACCGCTGGCGATCGTGCCGGTCTTCGACTAAAAGCTCCCCGCACCGAAGGCAGGCGCCCTGTAGAATTGTTGCCTGACAATTTCATGGAGCCCCAATGCGCCGTTTCCTCCTGCCCCTGCTGTTATCCGCCTGCACGCTGACCCAGGCGGCCGAATGGAAGGACAGTCCGCAAGTCGCGCGCCTGTTCGCCCAGGAAGGCGTCAAGGGAACCTTCATCGTCCACGACGTCGCCGCCGACAGCTACACAGTGCATGACCGCCAGCGTGCGCAAACGCGCTACATTCCTGCCTCGACCTTCAAGATCGCCAACAGCCTGATCGGGTTGTCCACAAGCGTGGTGGCGAATGTCGACACGGTACTGCCCTATGGCAGCGGGCCAACGCGGCGGCCGGAATGGGCGCACGACATGTCGCTGCGCGATGCGATCAGGATATCGAACGTGCCGGTCTACCAGGGCATGGCGCGCCGCATTGGCCTCGAGCGCATGCGTGCGGGCCTGCGCACCCTCGAATACGGCAACATGGATCCGGGGCAAAGCGTCGACACCTTCTGGCTGGACGGCCCGCTGGCGATCAGCGCCCAGGAGCAGACGGTCTTCCTCGACAGGCTGGCGCAGGATAAGCTGGCCGTGCCGAAGGAAGCGATGGCCGCGGTGCGCTACATCCTGCGCCAGGAGGGCAGGGAAGAACTCTATGCCAAGACCGGCTGGGGTTCGCCGCCAGGCGCCACGGTCGACATCGGCTGGTGGGTCGGCTGGGTGAAAAAGGACGGCAAGCTCTACACCTTTGCCCTGAACGTCGACATTCCGGACAACGAGACTGGCGCCAAGCGGGTATCGCTGGGCAAGGCCGCATTGACGGCGCTTGGCTTGCTTTGAATTAGCGCGCCTGACAGAACCGCTCTCAGTTCCAGGCCGAGGGCGAGAACAGGTAGCCCTCGCCCCAGACCGTCTTGATCTTCTCCGACTTGGTGTCGTCGAACTTGCGGCGCAATTTCGAGATGCAGTTGTCGATGCTGCGATCTAACCCGTCGAACTCGATGCCGCGCATTTTCTTCAGCAATTCGTCGCGCGAGAGCACCCGTCCGGCCGCCTCGGCCAGCACCAGCAGCAGCTTGTATTCGGTATTGCTCAGCACACAGAGTTCGTCGCGCCAGTAGACGGTGCGGTCGCTGCCGACGATGCGCAGGGCGCCGAATTGTAGCTCGCCCGCGTCGGGCGCAGCCTTGCCGCCGCTGTTGGCGCCGCTGTTGCTTGTCCTGCGCAGCAGGGCACGCAAACGCGCCAGCAGCACGCGCGGCTGCACCGGCTTGTTGACGAAGTCGTCCGCGCCCTGTTCCAGGCCCGAGACCTCGTCGTAGGAGTCCTCGCGCGCGGTGAGGATCAGGATCGGCACCGGCGAGATCGCGCGGATCTGGCGGCAGACCACCATGCCGTCCAGGCCCGGCAGCATCAGGTCGAGCACCACCACGTCCGGCATGAAGGCCTGGAAGCGCGACAGAGCTTCGTCGCCGCGGGTGACGAGCTCGACGGTGAACTCGTAGTTGGACAGATATTCGGTAACGAGCTCGGCCAGGCGCGCATCGTCTTCCACCAGTAATACTCGGTACATGTGTTTCTCCTCGCTCGACATTCTATAAGAGCAATAGTCGTAAAACACATTTCCTACATAATGGAGACAAGCGGATACAGTTTCGGGACAGTCGGCATATTTCGCAGCCCGATTCCTCATCCCGTTCCGTCATGGGACGAAAAAAAATCCGCCGCAGCGGATTTTTTACACGGCAGCCGAAACTCAGGCCATGTTGCCGTTCACGAATTCCCAGTTGACCAGGTTCCACCACGATTCCACGAACTTGGCGCGGGCGTTGCGGTAGTCGATGTAGTAGGCGTGTTCCCAGACGTCGCAGGTCAGGAGGGCCTTGTCGTCGGAAGCCAGCGGGGTGTGCGCGTTCGAGGTGTTGACGATGTCGACGCCGCCGTCGGCCTTCTGCACCAGCCAGGTCCAGCCCGAACCGAAGTTGCCGACCGCCGACTTCGAGAACTCTTCCTTGAACTTGTCGAACGAACCCCACTTGGCGTTGATCGCGTCCGCTACTTTGCCGGTCGGGGCGCCGCCACCGTTCGGGGTCATGCAGTTCCAGAAGAAGGTGTGGTTCCAGACCTGGGCCGAATTGTTGAAGATGCCGCCCGAGGACTTCTTGACGATTTCTTCCAGGGACATGTTCTCGAACTCAGTGCCCTTGATCAGGTTGTTCAGGTTGGTCACATAGCCAGCATGGTGCTTGCCATAGTGAAATTCCAGGGTCTCGGCGGAGATATGCGGCTGGAGGGCGTCTTTCGCGTACGGCAGCGGTGGCAGAGTATGTTCCATGTCTTATTCCTCTAATTGGTTGGAAACGGTGAACGATTCGTCCGAAACGGCGCATATTCTAAACCGGATGGCCTGATGTTGCATGTTTGCTCCCGAAACCACGGTTTCGCCCGACCGGCGAGGCCTTTATTCGAGTCTTGCCTGCACGCTCGATACCTTCACTTCGGCGCTGCCCTCGGCCAGGCGCATCGTCAGTACCTGACGTGCCTTTATCTGCCCCGGCGAGCGCAGCGCCTGGCCCTCGGCATTGCTGACGATGGCATAGCCGCGCTCGAGCGTGCGCTGCGGGTTCAGCAGTTCCAGCTGCGATGCCAGCGCCGTCAAGGCATCGCGCCGTTGTTTGACCAGGCTGCACACGCTCCCGTTCAGGTGACGCTGTTCCGAGGCCAGCTGGGCACGCAGCGTGCGCAGGTCCGGGCGGTGCCGCGCCCAGCGCTGCTGCAGCTGGGCCAGCAGCACGCCGCCGCGGTGCAATGGCATGCGCACGCCATGGGTGAGGGCACCCGCCATGCTGCGCAATTTGAGGCGCTGGTGCGCGATCTGGGCTGTCGGGCTGAGCAGGCGCCGGCTGAGGTTATCCAGGCCCTGGCTCGCCTCCGACAGCGTGCGCCGCATCGCACGGCGCAGGTCGGTGGCATCCGCCGCAAGCGAGGCCATCCAGTCGTCGCGCGGAGTGGCGGCCAGCTCGGCAGCGGCCGTCGGCGTGGCGGCGCGCAGGTCGGCGGCGAAGTCGGCAATGGTGACGTCGGTTTCGTGGCCGACGCCTGAAATGACGGGGATGCCGCAGGCGGCGATCGCCCGTGCCACGCATTCCTCGTTGAAGGACCACAGGTCTTCGATCGAGCCGCCGCCGCGGCAAACCAGCAGCACGTCGACCTCGGCGCGGCGCGAAGCGGTCATGATGGCCTCGGCGATCTTGTCGGCCGCAAACTGCCCTTGGACGGGCGCCGGATACAGCACGATGTTCACGTGCGGCGCGCGCCGTTTGAGGGCCGTCAGGATATCGCGCAGCGCGGCCGCCTGCGGACTGGTAACGATGCCGATGCTGCGCGTGAACAGGGGCAGTGGGCGCTTGCGTTCGGGCGCGAACAGTCCTTGGGCCGCCAGCTTTTCCTTCAGGCGCAGGAAGGCTTCATAGAGCTGGCCGACCCCGGCGCGGCGGATCGCCTCGACATTGATCTGGTAGTCGCCTCTGGCGCCGTATAGCGTGACGAGGGCGCGCACCTCGACCTTGTCGCCTTCGCGCGGGACGAAGCCGGCATATTGGGCGCGGCTGCGGAACATGACGGAGCGCACCTGGGCGGCGTCGTCCTTCAGCGTGAAATACCAGTGGCCGGAGGCGGCGCGCGTGAAGTTCGAGATTTCCCCACCGATCCACACCAGCGGGAAGCTGCGCTCGAGCAGGCGCGCCACCTGCGCATTCAAGGCGGTGACGCTGAGGACGGCGGGTGCCGCATAGGCGGCGTCGGAAGTCGAATCGTTGAGCATGATCGTAGCGGATGGAAGAAGCCGAGCGATGAGCTTATGGCATATCCGTGGCGGATAAACAAGGGTTTTCTATCGCGCGGCGCCACGCGGGTGGCATCGCCTTTTTTGCTGGCAGCCCAGGGTGATCTGTTTTAAATCAAACACTTGCAAGGTGGTAAGGGCACTTGGGCACAATGTTATCCACAAAAAATGTGGGGAACTCAGCAGTAAGCGGCCGAGGCTGCCACAAAAGCGGGCACGTGGTGGAAGACTGTTTTGAATCAAGGGCTTAAGACATGTCGAACGGCCTTGCGCACATTGTTTTCCACAGTTTGTGTGTAAAGGCTGCGCCGGCTTGCCGAGCCGACCCCATAACGGTACGGGACATCCCGCTTTTCTCTTCCGTATGCGTAGTTCTTAACTGTGCGAAAAATTTATGCAGCGTCAAATTTCTCTTTGAAATCAAAGCGCTTGGCGGAGCGCAACACGCTTCCTCACAATTTTATCCACAGAAAATGTGAAGAAGCGCATCCTAGGGACGATGCGACTTTCAGGCCCGGGGCTTTTCCGGACGGGACCGCTTCAACGCTAAGACTGTTCAGCACATGCTGCCCGCAAACCCGCAGGCCGCGGTAATTGCTTAAAAAGCCAGCGACGCTAAAACGCTGTTCAAATTCATGGACTTAGTGTTTGCCAGGGCTGATTGCACACATTCTTTTCCACAGAAAGCGTGGATAGACCTTGATGCTCAACAAGATAGCGGCCCAACAGGAGAACGGCGGGGCCTGTAGCCATGAACTCCGCCGGAAGTCGATTGAACAACTACTTCCACCCAGCGCTCCCGCTCCCTTTGCAACAGACTGCTACGTTTCGAGGCAGAAATACTTTCCTGTTTAAAATCAAGGGGATGAAGCGAACTGGTCCCGCTTGCTCACACTTTTGTCCACAAAAAGTGTGGGCATCTACTTCAATGTTCGCTGCCGGCCGGGTGGTTCGATCCATGCTGCATTTATAGGCGCGGCTTTATTGTTGAGCTAAATCAAAGACTTAGTCTGCTCGACTGATCCTTGCGCACAATTTTATCCACAGAAAATGTTTGCAAGTTCCGCTCGGCCACTGTCACTGCACATTTCGTGCGCGTCAAAACGAAACAATGATTTCCTTCGCTGCCAAATTCTTGCGCATAGGAAAAATTTCCTTAAGAATCAAGGTGCTTGTGCCTGATCAAGGCCCTTGCGCACAATTTTATCCACAGAAATTGTGCAGAACTTTGGCCAGCAGCCTCGCGCACGGCGCGTGTCAGGCTTGCCGCAATGCTGTCAACTTGTTACATTGCCGAATTCGTTTCTATTTAGCAGGAGTTCACTTGTTCGCCATTCTCCAAGCCGCCGGTTGGCCCATCTGGCCTTTGTTGTTCGCTTCCATCCTGGCCCTGGCCCTGATCATCGAACGCCTGGTTTACCTGCGCCGCGAAAAAATCCTGCCGAAGCAGCTGCTGGGCGAAGTGATCCAGGTCTACCGCAACAACAAGGTCACCCCCGACATCATCAATACGCTGGAACAGAATTCGCCGCTCGGCACCGTGCTGGCGGCCGCGCTGCGCAACGTCGACGCGCCGCGCGAAGTCATGAAGGAATCGATCGAAGAGGCCGGCCGTGGCGTCGCCCATGTGCTCGAGCGCTTCCTGACCACGCTGGGCACGATCGCTTCGCTGGCGCCGCTGATGGGCCTGTTCGGTACGGTGGTCGGCATGATCGAGATTTTTGGCTCGCAAAACGCCAGCGGCGCCAACCCGGCCCAGCTGGCGCACGGCATCTCGGTGGCGCTGTACAACACCGGGTTCGGCCTCGCGATCGCCATGCCGGCGCTGGTGTTCTACCGCCACTTCCGCGCCCTGGTCGACAGCTTCATCATCGACATGGAACTGCAGGCCGTGAAATTTGTCGACGTCGTCCACGGGGCGCGCAAATGATGGATTTCCGCCGCGGCCGCAAGCGCGAGGATCCGGAGATCAACCTGATCCCGTTCATCGACGTGCTGCTGGTCGTGCTCATCTTCCTGATGGTGTCGACCACCTACAGCAAGTTCACCGAACTGCAGATCACGCTGCCGACGGCCGACGCCGAAAAAGCAGCCGAGAAGCCGTTCGAGATCAACGTCACCATCGATGCCAAGGGCAACTACACCGTCAACGGCACCCCGGTCTCGTTCAATGGCGTGGGCGGCCTGGCCGACGACCTGAAGGCCGCTGCGCGCAGCGGTCCGAACGGCCAGCCGGTGAAGGATCCGGTCGTCATCGTCAATGCCGACCAGTTCGCGATGCACCAGATGGTGATCAATGTGCTGGAAGCGGCGCGCATCGCCGGCTACGACAAGCTGACCTTCGCTGCCCAGACCGGCGGTAAAAAGTAACCCTCAGTTAAACAGGGCGGACAGCACCGGGCGCCTGGCCACCCGGTGCTGTTTTCTTTTGAACTCCCATGTCGAACCCTCGCTCCCTCGAAACGACCCTGACCCGCGCCTGGCTGCGCCGCGGTCCGCTCGCCTGCGCCCTGTGGCCGCTGTCGCTGCTGTTTCGCGCGCTGGCGGCGCTGCGTGGCGCGCTGTTTCGGGCTGGCGCACTGAAGGCTGAGCGCCTGCCGGTGCCGGTGATCGTCGTCGGCAACATCTTCATCGGCGGCACCGGCAAGACACCGCTGACGATCTGGCTGGCCGAGGCCCTGCGCGCGGCCGGTTTCCATCCGGGCGTGATTTCGCGCGGGCACGGAGGGGACGGCGACGCGGCGGTGCTGCCGGTCACGGTGGACTCGGACACGCGCGCGGTCGGCGACGAGCCCCTCCTGATCGCGCGCCGCGCACGCGTGCCCGTCTTCGTCGGGCGCAAGCGTGCCCAGGCGGGCAGGGCGCTGCTGGCGGCGCATCCGGACGTCGACGTGCTCATCACCGACGACGGCCTGCAGCACTATGCGCTGGCGCGCGACATCGAAGTCGTGCTCTTCGACGGCCGCGGGTCGGCAACGGCTGGCTGCTGCCGGCCGGGCCGCTGCGCGAGCCGCCCTCGCGCCGGCGCGATTTCACGGTGGTGAACGCGCCTGAATTGACGCCGCAACTGGCGCGCGCAGTGGGTGGCCGGCCCTTCCGCATGGAGCTGGCCGGCGACCATGCGGAGCGCCTGGGTGGCGCCGGCGAACGCCTGCCGCTGGGGTCCTTTGCCGGCAAGCGGGTGCTGGCGGCGGCCGGCATCGGCAATCCGGGCCGCTTTTTCGCACTGCTGCGGGGCGCCGGACTGCAATTGGCCGAACTGCCCCTGCCCGACCATTACGATTTCCGCGACAATCCTTTTGCTGCGGTGGAGGCCGATGTCATCCTGATCACGGAGAAGGATGCAGTAAAATGTGGGCAACTTGAAAACCTGAAGCACGACCCGCGCCTGTGGGTCGTCCCGGTGACGGCGCGCATCGATGCCGCGCTGGCCGAACAAATTGTGGAGAAATGTCGTGGACGCTCGCCTGCTTGATATCCTGGTCTGCCCGCTGTGCAAGGGACCGCTCGAATACGATAAGAAGGCGCAGGAACTGACTTGCCGCCCCGACCGCCTGGCTTACCCGATCCGTGACGGCATTCCGATCATGTGGGCCGACCAGGCCCGCCGCATCGAACCGGTGTGAGCACCGGCCGTATGGGCTTTACCGTCATCATCCCGGCGCGCCTGGCCTCGACGCGCCTGCCGAACAAGCCGCTCGCCGACCTCGGCGGCAAACCGATGGTCGTGCGCGTGGCCGAGCGCGCGCGCGAGTCCGGTGCGGCGCGCATCATCGTCGCCACCGACCATCCCGACATCCTGGCCGCCTGCGCCGCGCATGGCGTCGAGGCGCGCATGACGCGCGCCGACCACCCGTCCGGCACCGACCGCATCGCCGAAGTGGCGCGCGAACTCGGCCTGGCGGACGACGAGGTCGTCGTCAACCTGCAGGGCGACGAGCCGCTGATCGATCCGACCCTGCTGGCCGCCTGCGCCGCCCGCATCGAGGCCGGCGTGCCGATGGCCACCTGCGCCCATCCGCTGCACGAGGTGGCGGACGTGTTCAATCCGAACGTGGTGAAGGTCGTGCTCGACCGCCGGGGCAGGGCGCTGTATTTTTCGCGCGCCACGATTCCCCGGCACCGCGACGCCTTCGCTGACAGCCGCGACGCGCTGCCGCCGGGCTACGCCCCGCTGCGCCACATCGGCCTCTACGCCTACAGCAACGCCTTCCTGCAAGCCTACCCGAGCCTGGAAGTGGCGCCGCTCGAGCAGGCGGAAGCCCTGGAACAGCTGCGCGTGCTCTGGCACGGCTACCCGATCGCGGTCCACGTCACCGACAGTGCGCCGCCGGCCGGCGTCGACACTCCGGAAGACTTGGCGCGGGTACGTGCGGTGTTTGCGGCCTGAATGCGTCCTGAATACGTTTTGACCGAGGTGAAAAGGGATTGCGCGCGCGCCTGTGCCCGATCAAGTGAGGCTGCCGACAAGCCCTTCCTTACCCCTGGCGATTGGCGCTGACGCTGACTTTTGTGGTAAGTTTCGTACCAAGGCTGCCAGATATGCATCAATCCCGCTTCGTTGCCAACACAATTACAATTTTCAACATCCGTCTTAGGAATTTTTCATGCGTCTCATTCTGTTAGGAGCGCCTGGCGCCGGCAAAGGCACCCAGGCTAACTTCATCAAGGAAAAATACAATATCCCGCAGATCTCCACCGGCGACATGCTGCGTGCGGCGATCAAGGCCGGCACCGAACTGGGCCTGGCGGCGAAAAAAGTAATGGACGCAGGGGGACTCGTTTCCGACGACATCATGATCGGGCTGGTGAAGAACCGCCTGCAGGAAGCCGATTGCGCCAACGGCTACCTGTTCGACGGCTTCCCGCGCACCATCGCGCAGGCCGACGCCATGAAGGACAACGGCATCAACGTCGACTACGTGCTGGAATTCGACGTGCCCGACGAGATGATCGTCGAGCGCATGAGCGGCCGCCGCTCGCACCCGGGCTCGGGCCGCGTGTACCACACGAAGTTCAATCCGCCGAAGGTTGCCGACATCGACGACATCACCGGCGAGCCGCTGGTCCAGCGCGACGACGACAAGGAAGAAACCGTCAAGAAGCGCCTCGAGGTCTACCATAACCAAACCGAAGTGCTGCTTGGCTACTACAACAAATGGGCCCAGTCGGGCCTGCCGGGCGCCCCGAAATACCGCAAGATTTCGGGCGTGGGCCCAGTCGAACAAGTACGCGACGCGGCGTTTGCCGCACTCGCCGAGTAAGACCGAAAGCGGACGCGAGTCCGCTTTTTTTTCGTGCCCCGGCTGTACCAGAGCGCCTTTGCGCTCATGGAGCACCAATGGTTTGCATCAAAGTCAGCAGTACGCAGTGAGGCAGACTCCTTCGCCGTAGCGGGTGAAGCGTCTTTCAATGTGTGGTTGTGAATACTTGATCAAAATCTAAGGGGACGATATGGCAGCAAACTTTCTCGCGTTTGCGGTGGCGTGCGGCGCCATTGCGGTCATCTACGGGCTATGGGCCAGGGCCTGGATCCTGCGCCAGGACGCCGGCAACGAACGCATGCAGGCCATAGCGCAGGCGATCCAGGAGGGCGCCGGGGCCTACCTGGCGCGCCAGTACCGCACCATCGGCATGGTCGGTCTCGTGCTGCTGGTAGCCATCTGGTTCCTGCTGGGACGCTGGACCGCGCTCGGCTTCTTCGGCGGCGCCGTCCTGTCGGCCGCCTGCGGCTTCATCGGCATGAACGTCTCGGTGCGCGCCAATGTCCGTACCGCCCAGGCGGCAGCGAGCGGCATGAGCGCGGCCCTGAACGTCGCATTCAAGGGCGGCGCAATCACCGGCATGCTGGTGGTCGGCCTGGGCCTCCTGGGCGTCACGCTGTTCTACTGGCTGCTCACCAGCATGGCAGACGGTAGCGGCCAGTCCCGCCACGACGTCATCGAGCCCCTGATCGGGCTGGCCTTCGGCGCTTCCCTCATCTCGATCTTCGCGCGCCTGGGCGGAGGCATCTTCACCAAGGGAGCCGACGTCGGCGCCGACCTCGTCGGCAAGGTCGAGGCCGGTATTCCGGAAGACGACCCGCGCAACCCCGCCGTCATTGCCGACAACGTCGGCGACAACGTGGGCGACTGTGCCGGCATGGCCGCCGACCTGTTCGAAACCTATGTCGTCACCCTGATCGCCACCATGCTGCTGGGGGCGCTGATGGTGACCGATAACATCGGCGAAGCGATGCTCTACCCGCTGCTCCTCGGCGCGGTATCGATCCTCGGCTCCATCGTCGGCTGCGCCATGGTGCGGGCCCGTCCCGGGCGCAAGATCATGGCCGCGCTCTACACCGGCCTGTGGTGGGCGGCCGGGCTGTCCCTGCTGGGCTTTGCCGTCGTCACCTGGATGGTATGGGAAGACCCAGCCATGCGCGGCAGCATGCTCGGTTGCGCCATCGTCGGCATCGTGCTCACTGGCCTGATGGTCTACATCACCGAGTACTACACGGGCACCCAGTTCAAGCCGGTCCAGCATATCGCCGAAGCCTCGACCACCGGCCACGGCACCAACATCATCGCCGGCCTGGGGGTCTCGATGAAGTCGACCGCCTATCCGGTACTGGTGGTGTGCGCCGCCATCCTGATCGCCTACCAGCTCGGCCAGCTGTATGGCATCGCGATCGCCGCCACGTCCATGCTGTCGATGGCCGGCATCATCGTCGCGCTCGACGCCTATGGTCCGATCACCGACAACGCCGGCGGCATCGCCGAAATGAGCGGCATGCCCGATTCCGTGCGCGCCGTTACCGATCCGCTCGACGCCGTCGGCAATACCACCAAGGCCGTCACCAAGGGTTATGCGATCGGTTCTGCCGGCCTGGCCGCGCTGGTGCTGTTCGCCGACTACACCCACGCGCTTGACTCGGCCGGCAAGTCCATCGTGTTCGAGCTGTCGAATCCCCTCGTGATCGTCGGCCTCTTCATCGGCGGCCTGATTCCCTACCTGTTCGGGGCAATGGCGATGGAGGCGGTCGGGCGTGCGGCCGGCGCCGTCGTGGTCGAGGTACGGCGCCAGTTCCGCGATATCGTCGGCATCATGGACGGCAGCGGCAAGCCCGAGTACCACAAGGCGGTCGACATGCTGACCGCCTCGGCCATCCGCGAAATGATCATTCCCTCGCTGCTGCCGGTGATCGTGCCGGTCGCGGTGGGCATGCTGCTGGGGCCTGCGGCCCTGGGCGGACTGCTGGTGGGCACCATCATCACCGGGCTGTTCGTTGCCATCTCGATGACCACGGGCGGCGGCGCCTGGGACAATGCCAAGAAATACATCGAGGACGGCCACCACGGCGGCAAGGGCTCGGATTCGCACAAGGCGGCCGTCACCGGCGACACCGTGGGCGACCCCTACAAGGACACGGCGGGGCCGGCGGTCAATCCGCTCATCAAGATCATCAACATCGTCGCGCTGCTGATGGTGCCGCTCTTGCCGGCAGCCGGGTGGATCGCCGTTTCCGAGCCGCAGATCGCCCAGCTGAAGCGTCCGCCGCGGGCAAGCGTGCCGGCGACGGCCACCGCGCCAGGCGTGGCGCCGGCATTGGCACCGGCGGCCGCAAGCGCGGTCGGAGCCGACAGGCCACCGGCAACGGCGGCGACGAAAACGGCAGTGCAGGTGGAAGCGACGCGGCCCTGACCCGGACCGCGCCCGACGCTACAGTCTTGCGGCTGTGCGGCCCTGGTGGGCAGCACAGCCGGTGTGCGGGACGCAGCGGTGTGGCGGAGAAGCGCGCTAGCCCTTGCCGCCCAAGGCCTGTTCGATGGCGGCCGCCAGCGAAGCATGGTCCGAGTCGCCGTGATAGCGCTCGCCGTTGATGAAGAAGCTCGGGGTGCCCTTGGCACCGTGCGCGTGGGCCTCCTGCACATCGCGCTCGACGCGTGCGCGATGGCGTCCGCCTTCGAACTCGCTCGTGAAGCGCGCCACGTCGAGCTGCAGGTTGGCGGCAAGCGCCGGCAGCGTGTCCTCGTCCAGCATGCCCTGGTTCTCGAACAGGGCGTCGTGCATGTCCCAGAACTTGCCCTGGGCAGCGGCGGCTTCGGCGGCTTCGGCGGCGGGCTGCGCGAAGGGATGCAGGTCGGTGAGCGGCAGGTGGCGGAATACGAGGGTCACCTGGTCGCCGTGCTGGCGCTGCAGCTGGGTCAGCGCCGCGTGGGCGCGGGCGCAATAGGGGCACTGGAAGTCGCCATACTCGATCAGGGTCACGGCCGCGTTCCTGCCGCCGCGGACGTGGTCGTCCTCTGCAATCGTCAAACTGTTGCTCATGCTCTCTCCAATGGTTGGGCCGGCAGGCCGGCGATTGCAGCCATGATGGCATGAGGCAGGGCCTGTACGCCGCAGGTTTCCGTGCGTCAGTACTCTTCAGAACATGCACCCCCGGCTCGCCGCTTAGCGCAGCGAAACACGGGAGGCCAAATGGGTAATGGCGATGAGCTCCTGCCCACACCTCTTCGCCGATAGGCCACGCAGTTGCGCCAGACCATGCGCGATGACGCCACGGTTGACGTCGTTCCATGCTCGTGGTGGCGCTGCGTTCCCGGGCTGGGCATAGGGCGGATGAGCGAATGACGGCGGGCGCAAGTGCGCGCCATGGGGCGGCGCGCAGGCGGATAATCCTGCCATCGGCCAGATTCGTCAGGAGGACGGCATGGAACATGCACACGACCCCCGGCAGGGGAAGGGCGCACGGCACGAACGGCACATGAAGGCGGCCAGGATCGTGCTGGCCTTGCTGGTCGCCCCGGTGGCCAGCAGCGTTGCCGGCCAAAGCACGCAACCGCGCGCTACGGGCGCGGCGGCTCCCGCCCAGGCCAGCCCGCCGCCTGCTACCGGCCCCAGCTACGGACCGGTACTGCATCCGCAGCCGCTCAAATCGGAACCGGGCGCCCAGCCCGAGCAGACGCCCCAGGCCCGGGAAGAAAAGGCCGGCGCCGTGGCGCAGCCACGCCGGGGGGAGAGGTGGATCCCTCGGCACGGCCGGCACCGCAGCCGAAGGACCCGGCCGGCTCTGGAGCGGAGAAAGCCGGAAACGGGAAAAGCAGGGATGCGCGCAGGGAAACAGGAAAGGCTGCACGCAAAGATGCGCGCAACAGCGGGCCGCGGCGCGCCGTGTGGCAGCGCATCGATCCCTTGCCGGCCGTGGCCTCTGACGGCACCGCCGCCGTCGCCACCGCTGCCGCCGCAGCCGGTCTCGACCGTACCGGGGCCGGCGCAGATCAATACCTGTCTGGGCAGCACCTGCATCGACACGCAGGGCGCCACCTACAACACGGGCGTCGGCAACGCGGCGGTCAACAGCAGCGGCAGGCTGTGCAACCGCAGCGGCAACACGATGCAGTGCTTCTGAAAAGCCGCACGCGCCTCGAATGAGCCCGGTAGCTTGCGCCCGGTAGGGCAGTCCCGGGCGGGCAGCCCCAGGCGGGCAGCCCCAGCAAGCAGCCCCCGGCGGGCGGCTCCAGCGGGCAGCCCCAGCGGGCCGCTGCGACGGCGATACCCTCCGCTGCCGATCCCATTCTTTTCAACTCCACGTGGTTTTTTTCCCCAAAGTTCGCTACAATCCTGCGAGTTGACGTTAACGTAAACGTCAAAGACCGCGAACTGGACAAGAAAAGGGAAAACCATGCAAATTCAGAATAATGTGTTCATCGTCACCGGCGGCGCGTCGGGCCTGGGAGCGGCCACCGCACGCATGATCACCGACGCGGGCGGCAAGGTCGTCATCGCCGACGTGCAGGCAGAGGCGGGCGCTGCGCTGGCAGCCGAGCTGAACGGTCAGTTCGTCAAGTGCGACGTCACCTCCGAGGAGGACGGCAAGGCGGTCGTGGCCGCTGCCGTCGCCATGGGCACGCTGCGTGGCCTGGTCAACTGCGCCGGCGTCGCGCCGGCCGTGAAAACCGTGGGCAGGATGGCCCGCACCCGCTCGACGTGTTCCAGCGCGCGGTGAACATCAACCTGGTCGGCACCTTCAACATGTCGCGCCTGGCCGCCGAAGCGATGGGCAACACGGAAGCGGGCGAATACGGCGAGCGCGGCGTCATCATCAACACCGCCTCGGTCGCGGCCTTCGATGGCCAGATCGGCCAGGCGGCCTACGGTTCGTCGAAGGCGGCCGTCGCCGGCATGACGCTGCCGATGGCACGCGACCTGGCACGCAGCGGCATCCGCGTGATGACGATCGCCCCCGGCATTTTCGAGACCCCGATGCTGATGGGCATGCCACAGGAAGTGCGCGACTCGCTCGGCAAGATGGTGCCGTTCCCGCCGCGCCTCGGCATGCCGAAGGAATATGCCCACCTGGCCAAGGCCATCATCGAGAACGTCATGCTCAATGGCGAAACGATCCGCTTGGACGGGGCGATTCGTATGCAGCCAAAATAAGGGCTGGTCTTGTCAGGCAGCTGCGTGGAATGAGCCATCTGACAATTTAAGGTAGGATGCCAAACGGTATCGGGCGCGCAGCGCAGCTTGCGCGCCCGCTTTGCTTTTGGAGAATCCATGATCACGTTGAAGAAGTTCGCCGGTGCGGCCGCGTTGCTGACGCTGGGCGCGTTTGCCGCGGTGAATGCGCCGGCCCAGGAAGTCGCCCAGAAGGCAGTTCCAGGCACTGCCCAGGAAGCCGCCCAGCGCGCCCCCGAGATTTCTACCGGCTATGCCGACAAGGCCGGCTGGGCGGCGCGCAAGTACATGGTGGTGGCGGCCCATCCGCTGGCGGTCGAGGCCGGCTACCAGATCCTGAGGAAGGGCGGCAGCGCCATCGATGCCGCGATCGCCACGCAGATGGTGCTGACCCTGGTCGAGCCGCAGAGTTCGGGCATCGGCGGCGGTGCCTTCCTGATGCATTATGACGGCAAGAAGGTGCAGGCCTTCGACGGCCGCGAAACGGCGCCAAAGGCGGCCGACGAACACCTGTTCCAGAAGCCCGACGGCACGCCGCTGTCGCGTACCGCCGGCATCGTCGGCGGGCGCTCGGTCGGCGCGCCGGGTGTGCTGCGCATGCTCGAGCTGGCCCACAAGCAGCATGGCAAGCTTCCCTGGAAGACGCTGTTCGAACCGGCGATCCGCTTGTCCGAACGCGGCTTCCCCGTCAGCGAGCGCCTCAACGGCCTGCTGACCTGGGACGCGCATATCCGCAAGGACCCGGCTGCAGGCAGCTATTTCTACGATGCCGCAGGCAAGCCCTGGCCAGTCGGGCACGTATTGAAGAACCCGGCGCTGGCGAAAACCCTGCGCGAAATCGCGCGCGGCGGCGCCGATGCCTTCTACAAGGGACACATCGCACGCGACATCGCGGCGAAGGTCAGGAGCCATCCGACCAACCCGGGCCTGCTGACGGCGCGCGATATCGCCGACTACCGTCCCAAGCTGCGCGATCCGGTCTGCAGCGACTACCGCGTCTACACCGTCTGCGGCATGCCGCCGCCATCCTCGGGCGGCATCGCCGTTGCCCAGATGCTCGGCATGTTCGAGACGCGCGACATGGCCAGCCTGGCGCCAAAGGACGGCGTACCGGGCGTCGACGCCCTGCACCTGTTCTCGGAAGTGGGGCGCCTGGCCTATGCCGACCGCAACCGCTACGCGGCCGATACCGACTTCGTGCCGCTGCCCGGACGCGGGTTGCCGGCCCTGATCGACAAACAATATCTGGCGCGCCGCGCTGCGCTGATCACGGAGCGCTCGATGGGCGAAGCACCCGCCGGCAACCCGCTCGGGCTGGACGTGGCCTGGGGTCGCGACAACGCCATCGAAACGCCGTCGACCTCGCACCTGGTTGTCGTCGACGGTCACGGCGCCGGGCTGTCGATGACGACCACGGTCGAAGACGCCTTCGGTTCGCGCCAGATGGTCGGCGGCTTCATCCTGAACAACCAGCTGACCGATTTTTCCTTCGACTCGGTTGACGCAAGCGGCCCGATCGCCAACCGCGTCGAGCCGGGCAAGCGCCCGCGCAGCGCGATGTCGCCGACGGTCGTGTTCGACAAGAAGAGCGGCAAGCTCGTCATGGCAATCGGCTCGCCTGGAGGGCCGGCGATCATCAATTACGTTGCCAAGGTACTCGTCGGCACCCTCGACTGGGGCCTGAACGTGCAGCAGGCGATTTCGCTGCCGAACTTCGGCAGCCGCAACGGTCCGACCGAGCTCGAAGCGGGGCGCTTCCCACAGGCAACCGTGGACGCACTCAAGGCACGCGGCCATGCGGTGCGCCAGCTGGAACTCAATTCCGGCCTGCACGGCGTCATGCGCCTGCAGATCCATGGCGAGCCCTGGTGGTTCGGTGGTGCGGATCCGCGACGCGAAGGTGTCGCAAAAGGTGACTGACGGGCAATAATTTCCCTCAAGCTGCACTTTGTTTGATAACCTTACGAGGTGGACAAAGAACAAGACAGCGCGACGCCATCGACCGCAGCCGGGACGCCGGTCCCGCTGCGCCATGCCTACCCATTTTGGTCATCGGCGGCATGAGAGCCTTCCTGCTCGCTGCGCTGCTGGCGCTGGCCGCCTGTCTCGGCACGGCGGCGCATGCCGCACCGGCGCCGACGCTGCGCTTCGAACACCTCAGCGTCGAAGACGGCATGGCCCAGAAACCGTGCTGACCATGGCCCGGGATGCCGACGGCTTCATGTGGTTCGGCACCCAGAACGGCCTGTCGCGCTTCGACGGCTACCGCTTCGTCAATTTCCGCAACCTCGTCGGCGACGCGACCACCCCGGGCAGCAACTGGATCCGCGTGCTCCACGTCGATCCCAAGGGGCCGCCTGTGGATCGGCAGCGATGGCGGCCTGGCGCGCTATGACGCCACCACCCAGCGCTTCCAGCAATTCCTGCCGAACGAGCCGGCGCGGCGTGGCAACGGCAACCGCCGTGTGCGCGCCATCCTCGACGACGGCAAGGGCGGCCTGTGGCTGGGCACGGGCGACGGCCTGCAGCATTTCGACATCGACAGCAACCGCTTCACGACCTGGCACCAGGTTCCCGGCGACCCGCACAGCCGGGCAACGACGAAATCACCGCGCTCGCGCTGGACAAGCGCGGCCGCCTCTGGATCGGCACCGCAACCGGGGTCGACAGTTTCGATCCGGTGCGGCGGCGCTTCGACCACCATTGGCCCAACGACGGCAAGGCGGTGGAGGTGCACACCCTACTGGCGGACGCTGCCGATACGCTGTGGATCGGCCACGTCGGCGGCCTGGAGCGCATGCAGCTGGCAGGCGGGAAGGCCGGTGCCGTGCGTAGCCTGGGACAGGCCGAGAACATGCCGCGCACCTACGTGTCCGCCATCTACGACGACGGCAAGGGGCAACTCTGGGTGGGCACCCGCGACGACGGACTCTTCCGGTGGAACGCCAAGCGCAACAACTTCGAAGTGCACCGCCAGGCGCTCAACGACTCCCACAGCCTGACCGACAACCACATCTCGTCGCTGTTTCGCGATCGCGTCGGTACTTTTTGGGTCGGCACCTGGTATTCCGGCGTCTCGCGCGTCGACCTCGGCAGCGGCGGCTTCGCGCGCTTGCTGCTCGAGCGCGACGGCAGCGGCGAGGCCGCCGACAACCGCGTGCGTGCGATCGACAACGACGGGACAGGGCGCCTGTGGCTGGCCGTGGCGACCAGCCTCCAGCTCTACGACCCGACCCTGACCGGCAAGGATGCCTACCGCTTGTGGCGTCACGATCCGAACAATCCGAACAGCCTGATCGACTCCCGGGTCAACGCCGTGCTGCGCGACCGCGACGGCCTGATCTGGGTCGGCGGACGCACCGGCATCACCAGCTTCGACGTCAAGCGCGGGCGCTTCACGCGCCAGGTGCTCGTGCCGGGCGACACCCACGCCAATACGGTGCGCGCGCTGTCGCTCGGGCGCGACGGCAGCGTCTGGATCGCCACTCGCGGCGGCCTGCACCGGCTCGACCCGCGTACGCGCCGCCTGGAGACCTTTCGCCACGACCCGATGCGCCAGGGCAGCCTGTCCGACAACAACGTGCGCCCCATGCTGGACGACAGCCGCGGACGGCTGTGGGTCGGCAGCTTCAACGGCCTCGACTTGCTCGACCGCAGCAGCGGGCGCTTCCGCCATTTCCGCCACGACCCTTTCGACCCAAATAGCCTCAGCCATGACGAGGTGCACACGCTGTACGAGGACAAGGCCGGCAACATCTGGGTCGGCACGGCCGTCGGCCTGAACAAGATGGTCACCGCCGCCGACGGTTCGGTGAGCTTCGTGCGCTACACCTCGCGCGACGGCCTCGTCGACGACGCGGTGGCATCGATCCTGGAAGACGCCCATGGCGTGATCTGGGTCAGCACCAATGACGGCCTGTCGCGCTTCGACCCTGCCACCAACGCCTGGCGCAACTATACGGAGGTCGACGGCACCATCGACGGTGCCTATTACGACAGTTCGGCCGTGCGTGCGCCGGACGGCACCCTGTACTTCGGCGGCTTCAATGGGATGACCGCCTTCGACCCCGACGCCCTGCGCCACAACCGCATCGCGCCGCGCGCCGTCATCACCGGTATCGAGATTTTCAACCGGCCCGTGCAGACCGCCTACCCGCATCTGCTGAACGGTCCCGTCGAGAACACGCGTGCGATCACGCTGCCGTCCGCGTATTCGGTTTTTTCGCTCGAGTTCTCGGCGCTGCACTACGCCGCGCCGCAGCACAACCGCTTCTCGTACAAGCTCGAGGGCTTCGACGAGCAATGGGTCAGCGCCGACGCGGCCAAGCGCTTCGCCACCTATACCAATCTCGATCCCGGCAAGTACCTGTTCCGGGTGCGCGCCGCCAACAAGGACGGGGTCTGGAGCGAGACGCCGGCCACGCTCGCCATCACGATCGAGCCCCCGGTGTGGGGCACCTGGTGGTTCCGTGGCGTCCTGCTGGCGACGCTGGTCGGGCTCGGCACCGGCGGCTATACCTGGAGGGTGCGGCGCCTGAGCCAGCAGAAGGCCCATCTCGAGCGCCTGGTCAGCACCCGCACCGAGGAAATCGCCCAGCAGAACAGCCTGCTGGAACGCCAGACCGAGGAGCTGCGCGAACGCGAGCGCGAGGTGCGCCGCAGCACGGAGGAGCTGGCCGAGGCCAACCGCGCCCTGTACGAGAACGAGGAACGCCTGCGCCTGGCCAAGGACCGCGCCGAGGACGCCGCGCGCCAGAAGTCCGAATTCCTGGCCAACATGAGCCACGAGATGCGCACGCCGCTTGCCGGCGTCATCGGCATGCTCGGCTTCGCGCTGCGCGACGGCCTGCTGCGCGAGAATACGCGCGAACAGATCCTGCGCGGCCAGGCCAATGCCCAGTCGCTGCTGGCGATCATCAACGACCTGCTCGACTTCTCGAAGATCGAGGCCGGCAAGCTGACGATCGAGAACATCGACTTCGCCCTGGACGGCGCGATCAACAACGTGGCCGGCCTGTTCGAGGAGCAGGCGGCCGCCCACAGCGTCGGTTTCGCGATCGCGCTCGACGAGCGGCTGCCGCGCTTCGTCGTGGGCGACCCGACGCGCCTGCGCCGGTGCTGATCAACCTGGTCGGCAATGCCTTCAAGTTCACCCCGAGCGGGCAGGTGACGCTGCGCGTCGAGCGCCGCCCGGAAGACCGGTGGCGCGCGGGCCGGGCGCGACGCATCACATGATCCGCTTCTCGGTGCAGGACACCGGCATCGGCATCGCCGCCGATGCCCTGCCGCGCCTGTTCCAGAAATTCGAGCAGGCCGACGCCACCACCACGCGCCGCTACGGCGGAACCGGGCTGGGCCTGGCGATCTGCCGCCAGCTCGTCGAGCTGATGGGCGGGGCGATCGGCGTGACCAGCAGGCAGGGCGAAGGCAGTACCTTCAGCTTCGTGCTGCCGCTGCGCGACGGCGTCGAACCGCCGAGCATCGAACACGCGCCGCGCAGGCCGCACGCGCACCGCCTGCGCGTGCTGTGCGCCGAGGACTTCGCCACCAACCAGATCATTGCCCGCATGATGGTCGAGGAAATGGGGCACCAGATCGAGATCGTCGAGAACGGTGCCATGGCGGTGGCCGCCTGCGCGCGCGCCCGTTACGACATCATCCTGATGGATGGCCGCATGCCCGAGATCGACGGCGCCACCGCCACGCGCCTGATCCGCGCCGGCGGCGCACTCGATGCGCCCGTGCTCGACCAGCACGTGATGATCGTCGCCCTCACCGCCAACGCCAGCGACGAGGACCGCGACCGCTACCTCGCCTGCGGCATGGACGGCTTCCCGGCGAAACCGATCGACGAGGCCGCGCTGCATTACCAGCTCAGCCGCGCCATCGAGCGCCAGCTGCAGCGCGGCATCGCCTTGCCCTTGATGACGTCGGCGCCGCCGACGACGGCCGAGCTCGACGCCATGTTCGGCGTGGCGGGCGAGCCCGCGTCCGGCCCTGCGCCGGGACGGATGGCCCATCTGCAGGCGCGCATGCGCACGGCCTTCGCCGCCGACCTGCCGCGCCGCCGTGCCGAACTGCACGCCGCGTTCGCGTCCGGCGACACCGAGACCTGCGCCCGCGTCCTGCACGGCCTGCGCGGCAGCGCCCTCTACCTCGGCGCCAGCGAGCTCGTCGCCATGTGTGCGCAACTGGAAAAGACGCTGGACGGGGCCGAGGCGGCAATCGCAATGGCACAGTTGCGCGCCCAGTTGCCGCAGCTGGAAGCCATGCTGACCCCGTTCGAACAGGAAGCGGCCTGACGGCGGCGCGTCGCCGCGGGCGCGGCCCTGCTTCCTGACCTGACGTTCCTGTCAGGCGCGGCGAACCGCAAAAGCCTCGTATAATGTTCTTTTATGGCAACAGGTGCCTGGGAGCGGCGATGAAGGTGCTGGTGGTGGACGACGATGTGGTGTCGCGCATGATGCTGATGCATCTGGTCGACGGCTGCGGCAGGTACGAAATCCTGGAAGCGGAAGACGGACTCGACGCCTGGCGCCAGTTCGAGGCCGGGCTGCGTCCAGCCATCACCTTTTGCGACCTGCGCATGCCCCATTTGTCGGGCACCGAGCTGCTGGTGCGCGTCAAGGCCAACCCGGCGCTGGCCGCCATGCCCTTCGTCCTGGTGTCGGCGGCAAACGACAGCGCGACGATGGACGAAACCGTTCAGCTGGGCGCCGACGGTTATGTCGTCAAGCCCTTCCGCGTCGAGCAACTGCGCCCGCACCTGATCGCCCTCGAGGCCGACGAAACGCCCGCCGCCTGTGCCGCGCGCCTCGGCGTCGACCTGGCGCGCCTCGCGCTTTACTTCAGCGGCCTGGACCGGCAACTGGCGGAGGCCGGCCCCGTTCTGGACGACTTCCTGGCCGCGGGCGATGCCGCCGGCGCGGGCGAACGCCTGGCGCGCCTGCGCGAAGGCTGCGCCCCCGGGCCTCTACGCGGCGGCGGCCGGGTTCGCGCGTGCGGAAGCGGCGCCGCGCCCGGCCCCTGTCACGGCGGCATTGACGGACGCACGCGCCGCACTCGCGCGCCGGCTTGCACTCTTCGAAGGCGCAAGCAGCTAGGCGCTGAAACCTGGCTCAGTTGGTTTCGTGTTCTTCCTGCCGCGCCGCAGCCGGTGCCGGACGGTAGGTGACTACGCGGTACAGGTACCAGGCGAGTATGGCGCCAAGCACGGTCTTCGAGACCGGATCGACATAGCGCGATACTTCGGAATACTTGTCCTCGAGCAGAAAGCCGGCGGCCGTCAGCAAACCGGTCCAGGCCAGCGAGCCGATGCTCGAGTACAGCAGGAACTGCGCCAGCGACATGTTTCCCAGACCGGCCGGCACCGAGATCAGCGTGCGCACGGCCGGCACCAGGCGCCCGAACAGCACGGCCTTGCGTCCGTGCTTGTGGAAGGCCTGCAAAGCCTTGTCGATGTCGCTTGACGTGACCGTCAGCCAGCGCGCGCGGCGGTCGGCCAGCTTCTTGAGCCGCTCGCAGCCATAGATTTTCGCCGCGTAATACCAGGGCAGGGCCCCCAGCACCGAGCCGCTCGTTCCCGCCAACAGCACACCCACCAGGTTCAGGTCGCCACGCGCGACGACGAAGCCGGCAAACGGCATGATCATCTCGGACGGGATGGGCGGAAAAATATTTTCAAGCGCCATCAAGGCGAACACGCCGAGGTAGCCGCTCTTTTCCAGGAACTGGGTGATCATTTCGAACATGGCGGCCTCTGGACGGACACAGGAGTACCGATCATATACGGGCTCGGCGTGCGGCGGCGTACGGGCGGCGCTGCAGGTCATCCAGATCTCGGCCTGGGAATCTTGCGAGGGACAAGCAGCCCCAAGAAAGGCCTCTGGAACACGGCGCGACATGCCTGGTCATGCTTCCAGCATGAACTTGGCACCTTAGCGATCAGCGGTAAGCTCCGGCACGCGATTTTCTTAACTTCCAGTTAACATTTCTGGCAAGTTGTGATATTTTGCACAACTTTATTCGACTTGGCGGAAGTCGGGCTGCTTGACGCAGGAGGGATTCGTCTTCAGCACCGGTTTTTTAGCGCAAATAACGACCATCAAGGTTTCCCAATAAAACGGCTTCCTGGCAACGACGCGCCTCCAGGCCGGCCAGTACGATTTTTAGATTATCGACATGAAGATTCAGGCTTACTTCGCGCATGTTGCAGTGGCAATTTTTCTGACACTCGGTGTCGCACATGCGGGAATCCCGGGGTTTGGCGATCCGACACCGTGTGGGCCCGGAATGAGTTGCGTGCCCGGGACGCCGACTGTCCCGCCTTCGTGCGGACCCGGAAAGGGCGGAGCGGTTTGTGGCGCCGGCGGACCGGCCAGCCTGGCTGCGGCTTCGCCTGTCACTGTCGGGGCCGGTAATCCAATCAACGTCATCACGGGCAACAAGTACCAGCGTGAAGTGGACATGGCGCCACTGCCCGGGGTATTGGGCTTGGAGATCGTGCGGCACTACAACAGCGCCTTCAGTCAGCCGAACCACTCGACCAACCTGGTGGGACGTGGTTGGAAGTTGTCTTACGAAACCGAACTGCACGCGAGCCCGACTTCCTTGCAGATCGTCCAGGCCGACGGTACCCGCGTCATCTTCAGTCGCGACCGTCGCCGGCCGAGCTTGTGCGAGAGCGGCAATCCAGCCGACGGCGTGGTCGACGTCGTGCGCACCGCACGCGGCGACGAATACCGCTGGCGCTGGGCGGATGGGCGTGAACTGAGCTTCGACAGTGCAGGCAAGCTGGTGCAAATCCTGGCCCCCAGCGGCGAATTCGTCACCCTGCAGCACGACGGCCGTGGCCGCTTGCTGAAGGTAACCGATCCCCAGGGACGCAGCCTGCGCCTGCAGTATCCCGGCAAGGATGGGAACACACGCGGCTTTCGCGGCGTGCAGGCCATCGATAGTCCGGTCGGCCGCTTCACCTACGGCTACGGCAGCACCGCGGCGCCGGGTGCTGGCCAGTCGCCTGCCTTGCTGGCGAACCTGGTGCGCGTGGGCTACCCCGACAGCCCCGGCGCCGCCGCGACCGGACGCCGCTATCATTATGAGGACCCGGCCAATCCGACACTGCTGACCGGTATCAGCATCGAGACGGCGAGCGGAGCAGCCAAGCCTGCCGTGACCCGCTATGCGACTTATGCCTACGCGGCCGATGGGCGCGCCGTGTACTCAGGTCACGACGGCAACGTCGGTGCGGTCAAGCTCGACTACAAACAACCCGGCCTCACCGCGGTCACCAATAGTCTGGGCGGCGTTACGCTGCTCCGTCACGCGATCGTCGGCGGCCAATACCGGCTGCTCGAAGTGCGCGGCGAAGGCTGTGCCGGCTGCGCCCCGGCCAATACACGCTACGGCTACGACGCCAGCGGCCGCCTGAGCGAGGTCACCCGCATCGATCCTGAGGGCAAGCCTGTCGAGGCAAACCGGACCACGTTCGACGCGCTGGGCCGTCCGCTACGGGTGCAGCGCATCGCCTATGTCAACGGGCTTGCCCAGGCGCCAGAGGCCTTGTTGCGCTACGAATATGGCGAGGGTAGCGGCATGCTGCCGACTCTGATTGCCAAACCGAGTGTGGTACCGGGCAAGGAGCATGTCACCCGCATTCGCTACAACGGCCACGGCCAGCGCGTGAGCGTCAGCGAAAGCGGGTGGATGCCGGCACCGTTGCCGGGACAAGCGCCTGCCGTGCTTGCCCGCACCACCACCTATGGCTACAGCAAGATCAATGGCCGCAGCCTGTTGACCCGGATCGACGGGCCGCTCGCGAACGGCAAGAGCGCTTCGCCTCTCGACTCGGACATCACGCTGATCGCCTACGACAAGCGTGGCAACCATATCGCCAAAGTCACCGCGCCGGGGAACCAGGTCACGCTGGTGGCGGCCGTGAGCGATGTCGGCCGCCCGACGGTGATCGTCACGCCGGACGGCGTCGAAAACCGCGTCGAATACGACCGCGACGGCCGCGCCACCAAACTGGTCAAGGCCGGGGTGGCGCAGTCCTATACCTATGCGGCCTTGGGCGCGCTCGCCAGCATGACGAGTGCGACCGGCGAACGCATCCATTTCGACTATGCCGCCAGTGGCCAGCTGCTCGCCATCGCCGACGCCCAGAACAACCGCATCCGCTTCCAATGGAGCACGGAAGACGAGCTGCTCTCGCGCACCCTGCTCAATCCCGACGGCAGCGTGGCACAGGAAAGCGACCTGGCGCGCTTCGTGCCCGCCGGCAGCAAGGAAGAAGGCCAGTTCCGCGCCCTTGCCGAGACCCAGGCCGGCACAGCCTCGTTGGGTCTGGCCGCGCAGGGACGCGATGCCGCCACGCTGACGGCCGGCCGCGAACCCTACCTGCCCGCAGCCCTGGACCTGGCCTTCGACCCGGCCCGCCGGCTGAGCGAAGTGCAGGACCGCCGCCGCAACCGCACCGCTTATGTGTACGACGATTTCGGGCGGCTCGTTGCCATCGGCAGTCCGGACAGCGGCACCACCCGCTACAGCTGGGATGCGGCCGATCGCCTGATTGAAAAAATCACTGGCGCCGGCAGCACCGACGAAAACAGGATCGGCTATCGCTACGACCAGGCCGGGCGCGTCGTCGAACAGCGCACGCGCGAGGGCAGGACTGTTATCGCCTACGGTGCGCAGGGACGTCCGGTCAGCATCAGCTACCCGGGCGGGCAGGAACTGTTCGGCTATGACGCCGCCACGCGCTTGACCCTGCATACACGCGTGATCGACGGCAGGCGGTTCGCGACGGCCTATCGCTACAACGATGTGGGCCAGCTGGTGGCAAAGACCTTGCCCGACGGGCAGGTCCTGACCTACACCTACAACGGCGCAGGCCATGCCAAACCGGGCTTGCTGGCCGCGATCGGCCGGCAGGATCTGTTCGGCAAGACCACCCTGCTCACCGGTCTGAACGAAGCCGGCGACGGCTACGCCGACCAGCGCTACCAGCTGGCCAATGGGGTCGGCTACGTGCGCCAGCTGGACCGCTTCGGCCAGATCCGTCATATCGGCAGTGCCGGCATCTGGGAAGAACACCAGGCGCGCACGGCCAGCGGCCTGCTCGAGCGCCGCGTTGTCGCCGCTATGGGCCAGCGGCAAACCACGGGCCTGAGCTACGACGTGCTGGGCCGCCTGCAGGGCATGGGCAAGGCCGGCGCGCAGCACGAACCGGGCACACGCGGTTATGCCTACGACCCGGCAGGCAACCTGCTCAGCCAGATCGTCGGCGCCAGCAGCACGACCTATCGCGTGGCACCCGACAGCAACCGCCTGGTCGCGGCCGTGCAGGGTGGCCAGGAGCGGCGTTACAGCTACAACGGCGCAGGCAGCGTCACCGCCATCGGCGACACCGCTTATACCTGGGACAGCCAGCAGCGCCTGGTCAAGGTCGCGCGCGCCGGAAAACCGGTGGCCGAGTATGCCTATAACGCCTTCGGCGAACGCATCAGGAAGATCAGCTATGCCGGCAACCAGCGCAAGGTGGTCTATTACTTCTACGACGGCGCCCAACTGGTTGCCGAAGCCGAGCCCGACAAGGGCGCCATCGACATCACCCGCCAGTACGTCTGGCTCGAAGAATATGGCCAGGCGCGTCCGATCGCCATGCTCCAGCATCGCGGGAGTTCTGCCGGTGCCGCGCTGCAAGCGATTCCGACCGAGCGCACCCAGAGCGCCGGGCGCGCGCAACAGACCGAGGTCTTTGCCATTGTTGCCGACCATACCGGCGCACCGCGCGCCTTGGTCGACGAACAGAAAAAGACCGTATGGCGCGCCGAGGCGACCGGGTTCGGCGAACTGATCGTCGCCGCCGACAGCAAGCTCGTCCTGAACCTGCGCGGCTCTGCGCAGTATCACGACACCGAAACCGGCTTGCACTACAACCGCCACCGCTACCTCGACGTGGACAGTGGACGCTACCTGTCGGCGGACCCGAGCGGACAGCAGGGCGGGCCCAACCTGTATGCCTTTGCGAACAATAACCCGGTCGACAATATCGATCCGCTGGGCCTGTCGAGCAAGCCCGCGGGCGCCGTGACGACCTGGAGCATGCAGGATAAGCTGAAGTATGTGATGGAGCGGGTGGCTGCCAAATTCCCTGGTGAACTGGGCGACGCGCTATTGGAAATGGTGAGCCCGGCCTCGCTCGCCACCACGGCCGGCGTGTTTGCTGTCTGGGCCGCGGCACAGGCAACGCCATATGGATGGGCTGCGGATATTGGCCTTGCAGGCCTCGGATACCTGTTCATGGGGTCCGCAGTGCTCGATGTGCTTCATGGGGTATGGGATTCGGCCTCGCTGATCATGAACGCCAAGTGCGAGGGCGATCTCGATAAGGCAGGCGATATACTGGCGCATGGGCTGGGAGTGGCCGTCGCGAGTAGTGGCGCTACCTTAGGCGCCGCAAAGGTGTCCAAGATCGTCAAGGCGGTGTTCGAGAAGAGCGCGCTGGCGAAGGCGGTGATTTTCAAGCCTAATATTGCGAAGCACTTGAAAACAGTTGATGGGTTCGATCAGAAAACTGGCGTCAAAGGTGCCCACAATCGCGACGCTTTCTTCAGTGCGGTGTTGGACAACAGTCTCAAGATCACAAAAGTGACCCCTGGTCAGCCACCCGGAATCACGACGTATGAGTATCTGATCCCTAAACGGCTCCCCAATGGGGCGATAGAAAAGGATGCGTTAGGCAATATTGTCTACAAGAGTCCAGGGAAAAATCCGCCTACGAAAACTGTCTACGATCCGAATGTATTCCCGGATCAGAAAATTTTCGATCTGGGAAGGAAAGCCGCTGCTGATGGGTATCATGCCGCGAGGGCCAACGGGCTCCAACAATACGATGCCAAGGCGGGAGGGATTACGTTCCGCGTCTATATCGATCCAAAAACCGGCGAGATAACGAATTTCCATCCGAAATAGTGTTCATCCGCGCTTACTCGATATAGGTCGTCTGCGCCCCCCCAGTGCTGTCCCATCGGTCCTGGCCGGGCAGCATGAGGAATCGAGGAGGGCGGCCTTGCGAAAGGCAGGTCCCGGTGCAGCGCGAGCTCATCAATGGAGACGGATTGGAAAAGGTATAGTCAATGCGTAAATTAAGTACCATCTTTAAGAAATTTATTGGGCAGAATGCTGTGACTCAGACAAAAAAAGTGTTTGAAAGTCTAAATTGTCACACGGACGACGAGTATCAGGCTAAGGAGTTCCTGAACTCAATGTACTCACAAGGTCGTTTTGTTCGTGCAATAGAGGGTATCGTAAATAGGGAAGACATCATTGTTAACGATGAATATTGCCTGTTTCCTGAGCCAGACCTGAATGAGCCAATAGCGCACTTTGAAGGCGTTAAATTCGTCGCTTTTGACAGCGAACTGGTGATTTCCGAAGCGGCTTGCTCTACGATTATTGATCAGGCATGCGCGAACTACCTTCGCTTGCATCCGGAAGATACGGGTGAGATCAATGCGATTCTACAAAAACGGCTGTTCTGACCTATTTCTACTTGCCTATAACTATCTTTCCGCAGAGTTCCAGTTGCTGAAGACAGGTTTCAATCGACGTTGAGACTGGGTTGAACATGCAATCCATCTTCCCACAAATATTCGGCTACGGCTGGCCCAGCGATGAGCAATTAGTCGAGTTTGCCCGCAGCGGGCATGGATACATGGGAAATGACGGCTACTACGGCGTGACCTACGCTTCAGATCTCGACGAGTACGAACGAGTTGTCGAAAGGCGATCCATCGGCGACAACCACGTCGAAATCACTTATTGGGACGGAGAGCCTCGATCCATACAGGTAGCCGAGGCCGTCTATCTTGAGGCGCTCGCGGCATATCTGGAGTCGCGAGGAAAGAAAGAGGCGGCTTCGGCATTAGAAGGCTTGGCCGCAGAGGTCCGCGCTAAAGGCACATAAGCTGCATCATCCTTGTTCTGAGCCGTTTTCCAGGACTGCCACAACAACGGACTGGACCGGCCTTGTGGAAGGCGGGCGCGATGGCCAGTTCTGGTGCAAAGGGGCACGCAATGCAGCGCAAACTCCACGTTTCCATCATCGAAAGCCTGGAATGACCAAGCCTTATCTCTATGATGCGTCTATTCTTCCGAAAGACTTTACGCTGCCAAAAAGCTATGTGGAATTGGCCTTATCGCAAAATCAGCCGGATCTGTCCCCCTGGGAATTGTTGTTTCTGGATGTGCCGCGCAGTTCGAGCTATTACGGCGCGATGCTGCAGCGATATCCAGACAAGCCCTTGGTGCCGTTTGCTATAGCGAACGATGAAAGCGGCCTATTTAATGATGGATATGTCGTACTTGCTTGCTTTGATGGCAATGATAAGAGCGGTAATCCGACTATCTATTATCACGATTACGGAAGCGATCAGCACGTGCACTGGTCCGACAGATATTGCATACCGAACTTCGATGAATGGCTACGGGTCGAGGGGGAAGAGTCCGCACGGTATAAAGCAAGCCGGGCAGAGGATGACAGCATCTGACAAGGCGGTACTAGATGCAGCCTTCCCCTCCTGCTAATCAACAAGTATTGTCATTAACGATGGATATTGACAGTGCCTTGGATAAGCCGGCGCTGCTAAGCCTTATCGATCAAGCACGACGTTTGCATCTCTACTTCATGTCTGTTTCGACCGGGCGCGCACCGTATCATCACATGCATTGCTGAGTTTACCTGCAATTAGTATTGTCGTGCAGTACCCGCCAATGCTTCTGCTTAAGTGTATAAGGGCGGCTATCAGGAAAGAATAATATATTCAAGGAAACTGAAATTTCCAGTGATCCTTGATGTAGTCGGCAGCTGTCCTGATTCAATAGACAAGTTCACGCGCGCTGCATTAGGATGCGCATCTATTCAAGATAGCAACTTCGACAATGCGAGGCTCGTGTGAAACAAAAGCTTGAAATGGCGCAACTGCGCCGACCGCCCAATCGGCTGACGGCGGAAGAATATCGGATGTACAAGCTTGACGGCATGTCATGGGAAGAGAAGGTTCAGTTTCTAGGCGTAAACTCCGGCACCGCCACCAATTCAAATAATGACCTGCGCTCCCAAGCCCTTACTCGAGATAAGTTGATCACCTACAGCATCCTGCGTCTCCATGGATTCTCATTTCCTGAAATCAAGGCCGTTGCGCATCCAACGCGGAGTTTTCCGGATGCCGTCTCTTTACGTTCGGTGCAAGAGATCGCGACATATCTGCAAACCCAGGCCGCGTTCCCGTTTTTCATGAAACCAATCGGCGGCAATGCGGGCGCCGGATCGGTCTGGGTCGACGGCTACGCCGACGGCAAGCTGCAGCTGCGCAATGGCGATACGATTCCGCTCGAGAAATATTTCGATCGTTGGCGCTCGTTCGAGGGGATCGTGCTGCAGGCGGTGGCGCGTCCGCATCCGGAAATTGCGCAACGCTTCGGCCCCAGGCTGGCGACGGCGCGGGTGGTCGTGCTCATGGGCGAAGACGGGCCGATCATCCATCGCGCGGTCCTGCGCATTCCAGCAGGCAAGAACATGATCGACAATTTCAGGCACGGGGCGTCGGGCAACCTGCTCGGTGCCATCGAGGTCGACAGCGGGCTCGTGTCGAATGTGATCGGCAAGAAGGGGAACCAGTTGGATACCATCCCGACGCATCCCGATACCGGCGAGCAGATCATCGGCTTCACGCTGCCCGATTGGGAGAAGGCCAAGGACTTGTGCGTCCAGGCGGCACCGCTGTTCCCAGGCATCATGTACCAGTCCTGGGATATCGCCTTCACGGAGGAGGGCCCACAGACCATCGAGGTCAATTCGGGCGGCGATGTCGACGTGCTCCAGCTCGCCTCCGGACGGGGCATCGCCGACGCAACCTGGTGGAAGCTGTTCCGCGAACCGAAGCCCGGCAATGTCCTGCGGCGCTGGATGGTGCGCAGCGGTCCCTGGAAGCGCCACGCCTGATGCGAGAACGATGCAGCGGCAACCATCGCAAGGGATGATCAAGGAACGGGGCATCCTGTTTTCTGGCGCGATGGTGCGCGCGCTGCTCGACGGCACCAAGAGCCAGACGCGCCGCGCGCTGCGCCCGCAGCCGGAAGGGGAATGCGCGCCCGAAATGGCGCGGAATCGCTTCGGCCTGGCCGGCGACCGGCTGTGGGTGCGCGAAACCTATTTCGCCTTCGGCCATTGGGAAACGCGGCCCAAGGCCGGGAAGGCAGGTAACGCCCGGTATTTCATCGACCAGACGCGCACGAGCGGCCAGCGCTACCGTTACGCGCTCGACGAACCCGGCGGCGCCGACCCGCTGGCCGGGCGGGTAGCGGGCGACCTGCCGCGCTGGCACCAGCGCCCGGCGCTCTTCATGCCGCGCGCCGCCAGCCGCATCCTGCTCGAGATCGTCGGCGTGCGGGTCGAGCGGCTGCGCGCGATCAGTGCGGACGATGCGCTGGCCGAAGGCATCGATCCCCAGGGCGCCGGCGGCGACCCGGTACTGGCCTATCGGAAGGTGTGGGAGCGGATCAATGGGGCCGGAAGCTGGGATGCCGACCCGTGGGTATGGGCGGTGGAATTGAGGCGGCTGGCGCCTTGAGCCGGCTCGATGCATGTCATCCCACTGAGGCGGCATCAGGAGAACGGACAAGAAATCTGGTGGTCCCCCCGACTGGAATCGAACCAGTATCCCACGCTTAGGAGGCATGTGCACTATCCATTGTGCTACGGGGAGGACGCAGGCCGCCGAGGCGGCACGGTGCGGTTCGGCGAGCGGGCCCTGCTTGAGCAGGCCGGTATCGTGAACCGAGCGCAATTATAGCCGAGGATAGGCCGATAATTGGAAGTCAGTGGAAGCGAAGGCGCCGCAATCGGTACAATAGCCGCTTCTTTCAATTTTTCGCCGCCTCGCGCCCCTTCTTGCGCGCGCGAACGGCCCGCTCACAGAATATGGCAGTCATCTCCCTTTCGTCCGCGCAACTCGCGTTCGGCCACGTCGCGCTGCTCGATCACGCGGACTTTTCCCTCGAATCCGGCGAACGGGTCGGCTTGATCGGCCGTAACGGCACCGGCAAGTCCTCGCTGCTGAAAATTATCGCCGGGCGCTTCAAGCTCGACGATGGCCTGTTGGTCATGCAGCAAGGCATCAAGATCGCCTATGTCGAGCAAGAGCCGAGCTTCGATCCGGAGTCGACCGTGTTCGATGCGGTCGCCGCCGGCATGGGCGAACTGCAAGGGATGCTGGCCGAGTACGAAGCGCTGACCGGCCAGTTCGGCCAGGGCGACGACGAGGCGCTGATGGAACGCATGCACGTGTTGCAGGTCAAGCTCGACGCCACCGACGGCTGGAACTTGAACAACAAGGTCGATACCACGCTCGACCGCCTGGGCCTGGCGCGCGACGCGAAGATGGGCACGCTCTCGGGCGGGATGCAGAAGCGCGTGGCGCTGGCGGTCGCCCTGGTGTCGGCACCGGACGTGCTGCTGCTGGACGAACCGACCAACCACCTCGATTTCAAGTCGATCCTGTGGCTGGAAGGGCTGCTGCGCGATTTCCGCGGCTCGGTCCTGTTCATCACCCACGACCGCAGCTTCCTCGACAACGTCGCCACCCGCATCATCGAACTCGACCGCGGCAAGCTGTTGTCGTTCCCGGGCAATTTCTCGACGTACCAGGAGCGCAAGCGCGAACTGCTGGCGAACGAGGAAGTCGAGAACGCCAAGTTCGACAAGTTCCTGGCCCAGGAAGAAGTCTGGATCCGCAAGGGCGTGCAGGCGCGCCGTACCCGCGACGAAGGCCGTGTCCGCCGCCTGGAGGCGCTGCGCCTGCAGCGCGCCGCGCGCCGCGATACGCAGGGGCAGATCAAGCTTGACGTCGGCACGGGCGAACGCTCCGGCAAGATCGTCGCCGAGCTGGAAAACGTGTCCAAGTCATACGGCGAAAAAGTGATCATCACCGACTTCACCGGCACGATCATGCGTGGCGACAAGGTCGGCCTGATCGGCCCGAACGGCGCGGGCAAGACGACGCTGCTGAAGATCATCCTGGGCGAGGAAACGGCCGACAGCGGCACCACGCGTCTCGGTACCAAGCTGAACGTGGCCTACTTCGACCAGATGCGCGCCCAGCTCAACGAAGAGGCGAGCCTGGCCGATACCATCTCACCGGGCAGCGACTGGGTCGAGGTCAATGGCCAGCGCAAGCACGTCATGACTTACCTGAACGACTTCCTGTTCGCGCCGGAACGTGCCCGTTCGCCGGTGAAATCGCTCTCGGGCGGCGAGCGCAACCGCCTGCTGCTGGCCCGTCTGTTCGCCAAGCCGGCGAACTGCCTGGTGCTGGACGAACCGACCAACGACCTCGACATCGATACCCTCGAACTGCTGGAAGAACTGCTCGAGGACTATACCGGCACCGTGTTCCTGGTGAGCCACGACCGAACCTTCCTCGACAATGTCGTTACGCAAGTGATCGTGGCCGAAGGGCAGGGCATGTGGCGCGAATACGTGGGCGGCTACAGCGACTGGGAGCGCGTCAAGTCGCAAGCGCCGCAGGTGGCGGCTGCGTCCGCGAAATCGGTCCCGGCGAAGAATGCCGAGCCTGCGGCGCCGGCCGCCGCGGCAGCCGCGGTGAAGAAGGTAAAGCTGAGCTACAAGGAACAGCGCGAACTGGAAGAGCTGCCCCAGCTCATCGCCTCGCTCGAGGACGAGCAGTCGGCGATTACCGCGCAGCTCAATGCGCCGGACTTCTACAAGACCAATCCGGCCGACGCGCGCCGCATCAATGCACGCTTTGCCGAGATCGACGAATTGTTGATGGACGCACTCGAACGCTGGGAGCGCATCGAAGCCCGCGCGCGCGGCGACGCCTGATCGCTTGTCGTGGCGGCGCGTCGGCCTTGCCCCGCGCGCCGCTTTATCGCCTGCGCTCCCCGGCGCAGGCGCGTCCTGCCCTGCCGGACGGCCTCATGTACGCCTCCGCGCGATGTTCCCTATCGACGTGTGCCTAGCATATTCGTCGAACCACACCTCGTAGTCGATCAAGTCCCCGGGCGGAACTGCTCGTCTTTTCGCCGGTCTCATCAGTAACTGCGCGGCGGCTTTGCGCCGTTTTTCCGCGTCCCGCGTTGCAGGACGGGAGCCAGGGCTGCGGAGTCCGCGCCGTTTGATCCAGCACAGCCCATGGACGGGAGTTTTCTTCAGTATCGTTTCACGGGCTGCCCCGACCATCGCCGACGCCGGCTTGCATTGCCTTTCGAGAGACCACGACATGTCGAGAAACCGCTCCCATCCGCTTGCACTGGTGGCTGGCCTCATCCTGTCGGCGCCGGGCTGGGCCATTCCCGGAAGCTCGCTCGACGTCTACGGCCGCGTTGGCTGGGCACATGACGACAATCTGCTGCGCATTCCGGAAAACGAGCCCGCTTTCGACAACCAGCGCGCCGATTCCTGGACTACGGCGGAGTTCGGCGCGGTGGTCGACAAAACGCTGCGCCGCCAGCGCCTGCTGGCCGTGGGCAAGCTCTCGAAAGTGAAATTCGACCATTTCCGCCAGCTCGACTACGACGGCAAGGACCTGCAAGCCTCCTGGTACTGGGAACTCGGCAAGCGTTTCTCCGGCCAGCTCGGCAGCACCTACGCCCAGACGCTTGCGCCCTATACGGATTTCCGCAGCAACGAGCGCAACCTGAGGCGGCAACGCCGCGGCTTTTTCGAAGGAGGGTGGAAGCTGCATCCGCGCTGGGAAGCGCATGCCGCGTTCTCGCGCGAGAAATTCGAGTACGAGCTGGCCGCGCAGGCCTACAACAACCGCACCGAGAAGGTCGCCGAGCTCGAAGGACGCTACCTGGCGCGCAGCGGCAGCGCCGTCGGCCTGGTGTTGCGCCGCATCGAAGGCAGGTATGCCAATCGCCGCCCCTTTGCCACGAGCCCGCTGACCGACGATTTCCACCAGGACGAGCTCAAGGCACGGGTCGAGTGGAAGGCGAGCGGCTCCACCACGCTGCAGGCGCTGGCCGGCTATGCCAGGCGTACCCAGCCATCGTTCGGTCCGGGGCGCACGAGCGGCGCAAACGGCCGCATCACGGTGCTGCATGAGCCGCGCGGCAAGTTCGCCTACCGCAGTTCCGTGTGGCGCGATTTCGCTCCGCTCGAGAGTTCCATCGTCAGCTACACCCTGAACAAGGGCGTCAGTGCCGGCGCTACCTGGAACGCGACGGCGAAGCTGCGCGTTGATGCCGACGCGGTCTACGAGCGGCGCAACTACAACCAGCGCATCGCCTTCAGCGCCCCGGATGGCCTGGACGACACGCTGCGTTCGGCTACCCTCAAGGCGAGCTGGGCGGTGCGGCGCAAGCTGAGCGTGTCCGCAGCCTATGTCCACCAGGCCCGGACCGGCTCCGCGGTACTGGGCATCGGCAACTTCAAGTCGAACACGGTCGTCCTCAACGCGAGCGCACAGTTCTGAGCATCATGCGATGACGGTCAACGACATTCCGCTCATCTCGTTCTTCCAGCGAGTGCTCGATCCCCTGATCATCATGGGGTCGCTGTACCTGTCGTCGATGGCATTCGAGGAACCGTTCTCCGGCTATTCGCTGGTGCTGATGATTCTCGCCTTCTTCATCTCCTCGGCGGTCTACCAGCACATCGACCCCTACCGCACCTGGCGCAGCGGGCGCATGTTCGCCTATGCCCGCGACACCTTGTTCGGCTGGTGCGTGACGATTGCGGTGTTGTACTTCCTCGGCTCGGCCAGCGGGCTGAAATACTATTACGACGAACGGGTGCTGCTGGCCTGGATCATCGCCACCCCGGCCACCCTGCTGGGCAGCCATATCCTCGTGCGCCGCGCCGCCGGAGCGCCCGATCGCAGCCGTGAGCTGCGCTCCGTGGTCGTGGTCGGCGCCAACGATGTCGGCGTCAAGTTCGCCGGCGTATGCGCGCGCCATCCGCACCTGTTCATGCAAGTGCATGGCTTTTTCGACGACCGCGCCAGGGTGCGCCATCCCGCCAGCCTGCGCCATCCCGTGCTCGGCGCCGTCGCGGAGTTGAGCAGCTATGTGCGGACCCATAACATCAAGCTGATTTTCATCAGCCAGCCGATCTCCGCGCAGCCGCGCATCCGCCGCCTGATCGACGAATTGCAGGACACGACGGCCTCGGTGTACTTCCTGCCCGACGTCTACGTGTTCGACCTGATGCAGGCACGCTTCGACAACGTCGGCGGCATGCCCGTCATCGCCATCTGCGAAACCCCGTTCATGGGCCTGAACGGCATGCTCAAGCGGCTCTGCGACATCGTGCTGTCCAGCGTGTTCCTGGTCTTGCTGGCGCCCCTGATGTTGACGATTGCAGGGGCTGTGAAGGCCAGTTCGCCAGGGCCGGTGATCTTCACGCAGCGCCGCTACGGCCTGTACGGAGAAGAAATCCACGTCTACAAATTCCGCTCGATGCGGGTGCTCGACGACGGCAACGAGATCGTCCAGGCCCGCCGCGACGATGGCCGCGTGACGCCCATCGGCCGCTTCCTGCGCCGCACCTCGCTCGACGAATTGCCACAGTTCGTCAACGTGCTGCAAGGTCGCATGAGCATCGTCGGACCGCGGCCCCATGCCGTCGCTCACAACGAGCAGTATCGGAAACTGATCAAGGGCTACATGTTGCGCCACAAAGTGAAACCAGGCATCACCGGCTGGGCCCAGGTCAACGGCTTGCGCGGTGAAACGGCCACGCTCGACAAGATGGAAGCACGCGTCCAGTACGACCTGGACTATTTGCGCAACTGGTCGGTATGGCTGGACCTGTGGATCATTTTGAAGACAATCCGGGTAATTTTGACGCGAGAGAACGCGTTCTGACGCAAAGCGCTTAACGCTGCCTTAAGTGCGCCGTCGCTCGCTGGCGCGCCGCTTGTCTGCGGCGCCGGGCTGCTTATGATGACCGTGGAAGCCTCGTTCCCATCGGCGTGGCAGGGCAGGGCAACCGGATCGTGTCGCGGGGCCTTGCGTGCATGGCCCGCATCCGGGAGCTGTTGTATGGGGCGGCCACTTTTGGTTCCCCAATAGTGCGCACGCGCAGTTCGATACTGGTCAAGAAGGCGGCAAGGCACGACAGGTACGCTGGCAAGGGCAGTCCGTCGCCGCGGCTCGCAGCAGTTACGGCGCAGCACCAGGCACGGCAGGCGCGAGGTACCGGCACGTCGCCCGGGCATCGCAACAAGGCAGGTCACGGCAAGCATCGCAGCCGGTCGCGGCCCCACATCATGGCATCGCTTACATCGTCGCAACCGATCGGAGTGGACCTTGAAGAATCCAGAACCCCGCATCTATGTCGCCGGCCATCGCGGCCTCGTTGGTTCCGCCATCGTACGCGCGCTGCGCGCACGCGGCCACACGAGCATCGTCACGCGCACGCACCAGGAACTCGAGCTGACCGACCAGCCGTCCGTCCGCGCCTTCTTCCGCAGCGAGCGCATCGACCATGTCTATCTGGCGGCGGCACGGGTGGGCGGCATCCACGCCAACAATACCTATCCTGCCGAATTTATTTACGACAATCTGATGGTGCAGGCGAATGTCATTCACGAGGCCTGGCGCGCCGGCGTGGATCGGCTCTTGTTCCTCGGCTCGTCCTGCATTTACCCTCGCCTGGCGGCGCAGCCGATTCGCGAGGAGTACCTGATGGAAGGTGCGCTCGAACCGACCAACGAGCCCTACGCCGTCGCCAAGATTGCCGGCATCAAGCTCTGTGAAAGCTACAACCGTCAATACGGCACCGATTTTCGCAGCGTCATGCCAACGAATCTGTACGGACCGGGCGACAACTACCATCCGCAAAACAGCCACGTGATCCCGGCCCTGGTACGGCGCTTCCACGAAGCGAAGGCGAACTGCGCGCAGGAGGTCGTCATCTGGGGCAGCGGCAAACCGATGCGCGAGTTCCTCTATGTCGACGACATGGCCATGGCCAGTCTCCATGTCATGCACCTGGCGCCGGAAACCTATGCCGCGAACACCGGTCCGATGCATTCCCATATCAATGTCGGCACCGGACAGGACGTCAGCATCGGCGAGCTGGCCCATCTCGTGGGCGAAGTGGTCGGGTTTGAAGGACGCATCGTGTTCGATGCCTCCAAGCCCGACGGCACGCCACGCAAGCTGCTCGATGTGTCGAAGTTGCGCGCACTTGGCTGGAGCGCCAGTACGCCGCTGCGCGAAGGGCTGCGCCGGGCGTATTCCGCCTTCCTTGCCGTCGAGGTAGCCGATGCGCCCGCCTGAAAGCCCCGTGCCGGTGCAGCCGCGATGCTGCCGCGCCGGATGACGCCTGCAGCGAGGCCCGTAACGCGATCTTTTTCATGACGAGGACTTATGTCGAACATCTTTCAGGAAACGGGCGCGCGGCGCCGCAGCCGCCGCGGTCCGAGCCGTGGGCGTGGTCGCATTGCTGTCGGCCGCGCTGGCGGGATGCAGCGGACGCTCCGCACCGACCAAGCCGGGACAGGCCCTTGCCAACGTCAACGGCGAAGAGATCACGGTGCTGCAGCTGAACGAGGAGATCCAGCGCGCCGGCATCCCCGCCACGCGCCAGCCCGACGCCAGCAAGCAATTGCTGCAGGCGCTGATCGACCGCGAGCTGCTCGAGCACGCGGCAACCCAGGAAAAGCTCGACCGCGATCCGAAGGTGATGGGCGCCATCGAGCGCGCCCGTTCGCTGATCGTGGCGCAAGCCTACATGCAGAAGCGGCTGGCCAATGTCGCCAAGCCGACGCCGGCCGAGGTCGAGGAGTACTACAAGGCGCATCCCGACTACTTCGACAAGCGCAAGCAGTTCAGCATGGATCAGCTCGTCATCGCGGGGAGCGACCTCACGCCCGAGGTACGCAAGGCGGCCGATAGCGCGCGTTCGCTCGAAGAGGTTGCGGTCTGGCTCGATGCGCACGGCATCAAGTACGGCCGCGCCCAGATCACGCGCAGTACCGCCGACCTGAACCCCGCGCTGGCGAAGAAGCTGCTCGCCATGCCCAAAGGCCAACTGTTCAGCGTACGCGAAGGTGAGCGCGCCATGATGCTGTCGATAGCCGAGGTACGCGAGGCGCCGGTGCCGCTCAATGTCGCCACGCCCCAGATCGCGCAGTACCTGTTGACGCGCAAGCACAAGGAAGTGGCCGCGGCCGAGGTCGACCGGCTGCGTGAGGGAGCCAGGATCGAATACCTGAACAAGGAGCTGGCACTCGATGCGAGGGCCGCGCCGGCCAGTCTTGCCAATCCGCGTGGTACGGATGCCGGCGACGCGGGACGCGCCGGCAAGGCAGTGGCACCTGCTGCCGGCACGGCGTCCGGTACCGGCCCGGCGGCAATGCCCGAGACGGCTCCGGCGCGTACCACGGGCGCAGGAACGCCGGACGCCGCGGCGGTCGATCGCGGCGTCGCCGGCCTGAAGTAATCGGCCTCAACCAAACTCTGGAGGAGCGAGCATGAAAACACTTGCACAATGGATCATGGCAGCTGTGCTGGCACTGGGCGCCGGGTTCGCCAGCGCCGCCGAAGTGCTGCTCGGACCGGGCGACGTGGTGCGCCTGTCCGTGTACGGCAGCCCCGACCTGGCGGTCGAGACGCGGGTCAGCGAGAGTGGCGCCATTACCTTTCCCTTGCTGGGCCAGGTGGCCGTCGGCGGCCTGTCCGTTGCCGCAGCCGAGAAAAAGATCGGCAACCTGTTGGAAAAGGGTGGCTACCTGAAAAAAGCCGAGGTCAACATGATTGTCACCACGCTGGCCAGCCAGCAGGTCTCGGTCCTTGGACAGGTCAACCGGCCGGGGCGCTATCCGGTGGAAGGGCGACGCAAGGTACTGGACCTGCTCGCCATGGCTGGGGGAATCGGCTCCGAGGGAGGCGACCTCATCAGTCTGGTGCGTACCCGCGACGGCAAGACCACGCGCGAGACAATCGACGTTGTCGACATGGTGCGCAAGGGTGAACTCGACAAGGACTTCGAAGTGGCCGGCGGCGACATCATCTATGTCGAGCGCGCGCCCCGTGCCTATGTCACCGGCGAAGTGCAGCGGCCCGGGGCATTTCGCATCGAGCGGGGCATGACGGTCCAGCAGGCGATTTCCGCCGGCGGCGGCCTGACCCCGCGCGGCAGCGACAACGGCATGCGCATCACCCGCCGCGATGCCGCCGGCCGTCCTTTCACGCTCGAAGCCCGCGCCAGCGATCCGGTCCAGGTCGACGATGTGATCACCGTGCGCGAAAGCTGGTTCTGAGCCGCCCGGAGTCGCCATGAACCTCTATCAATTCCTGTTGTTGCTGCGCGCACGGCGACGCCTGATCCTGTCGACCCTGCTGGTGACGGTGTTGCTGGCGCTCGGCTGGAGCCTGATCCAGAACAAGACCTACACCGCGACCGCATCGGTACTGCTCAACTATAAAGGCGTGGACCCGCTCACCGGTGTGACCACACCCGGGCAGCTGCTGCCCGGCTACATGGCGACCCAGATCGACATCATCACCAGCAAGAACGTGGCATTGCGCGTCGTCGACCGCCTGCGCCTGGCGACCAGCCCGGTCGTGATCGCGCAGTTCCAGGACGCTACCGACGGCAAGGGCAGCGTGCGCGACTGGCTGGCCGACCTGCTGCTGCGCAAGCTCGAAATCAAGCCGGCGCGCGAATCGAGCGTCGTCGAAATCAGCTTCAAGGGCGCCGATCCGGCCTTCGCCGCCGCGGTCGCGAACGCGTTCGCCGAGGAATACCAGAACGCCTCCGTGCAGCTCAAGACCGAGCCGATGAAAAAGGCGGCGTCCTATTTCAATGAGCAGACGAAACAGCTGCGCGACAACGTCGAGACGGCCCAGGCGCGCCTGTCGAAATACCAGCAGGAGAAGGGCATCGTCAGCCTCGACAACAATCGTGTCGACATCGAGCTGGCGCGCCTGAACGACTTGTCCTCGCAGCTCGTGGCGGCGCAGGCGGCAGCGCTCGAGGCTACCTCGCGCGAACGCATGGCGGGGGGCAATGCCGTACACTCGCCGGATGTGGCCAACAATCCCCTGGTGCAGAATCTGCGCGTAGCACTCGCGTCGGCTGAAGCCAAACTGGCGGAAGGCGCTGCCCGCTACGGCAGCAACCACCCGCAGTACCGTGCTGCGCGCGCCGAAGTCGACAAGATGCGCGCAGACCTGAATGCCGCGCTCGGTACGGTGTCGAAGAGCGTCGGCGGCAATGCGCAGGTGTTGCGCCAGCGCGAGGAGGAATTGCGTGCCGCCCTGGCGGCCCAGAAGACCCGGGTGCTCGAGCTGAACCGCACTCGCGACGAACTCGGCGTCCTGCTGAAGGACCTCGACAGCGCGCAGCGCGCCTTCGATGCGGCCAGCGGGCGCTTCTCCCAGACCCGGATCGAAGCCCAGGCCGAGCAGTCCGATATCGCGGTGCTGAACCCGGCGGTCGCGCCGGCCGAACCCTCAGGCCCGCGGGTCCTGCTCAACACCCTGGTGGCAATTCTGCTGGGCAGCATCCTTGGCGTGGGCCTGGCCTTGCTGCTGGAATTGCTGCAACGGCCCGTGCGGTCCGGTGCCGACGTGCACGACCTGCTGGGTATCCCTGTGTTGGGCACCATCGAGTGGCAGGCGCCGCGCCCGCGTAGCGGCCTGCGCGCGTTGATGGCACCGCGGCGCCTGTTGCGCCTGAACTGAAGGAAGCTGCGATGAACTCACCCATCCTCTCACCGCTGCCAGCCGATACTGCGGACTCGCGCATGGGCATGCTGCTGCTCGAAGCGGGCAAGCTAACGCTGGACAACGCCGAGCGCGTGCTGCGCATGCAGAAGGATCTCGGCATCCGCTATGGCGAAGCCGCGGTGCGCCTTGGCCTGGTCAGCGAGGACGACATTCGCCAGGCGTTGGCGCGGCAGTTCGGCTATGACTACGTGCAGCCGGGGCAGGGCGCTCTGTCGGCGCGCCTGGTGGCCGCCTACGAGCCTTTTTCGCCTCAGGTAGAAGCCCTGCGCGAGATTCGCAGCCAGTTGATGTTGCGCTGGTTTGCGCGCGGCCGCCGGGCACTGGCCGTGGTCGGCGCCGACCCCGAGGACGGAGCGGCATTGTTCGCCGCCAATCTCGCAGTCGTCCTGTCCCAGCTCGGCGAGCAGACCCTGCTCGTGGACGCGAACCTGCGCAGTCCGCGCCAACAGGAGGTGTTCGGACTCAAGCCACGCCAGGGCTTGTCCGACCTGCTCGTGGGACGCACCGACCTCGACGCAATCGTGCGTGTCCCGGGGTTTGCCGACCTGTCGGTCCTGCCGGCCGGTACCTTGCCCCCCAATCCCCAGGAACTGCTGAGCCGTGAGGCATTTCGCACGCTGCACACGCTGCTGGAAAACCGCTACGACGTCCTCCTGTACGACCTGGCGCCCTTCGGCTACGGCGCCGACGCACTCGCCGTGGCCGCGCGCGCGGGCGGGGTGCTGCTGGCCGCGCGCAAGGATCATACCCGTGTCGCCGATGTCGCGCGGATGGCCGAGCAGCTGGTCGAGGCCGGGGCCGAGGTCGTCGGCGCCGTCGTCATGGAGTTCTGAATGACGAGCCAGGCCAGCTCGCAGGTGTCCGGGCCGACGGCAAGCGCGTCCACGCGTGCGGCGGCCGGCACCGCCGATGCGCCCATGTCTCGCCGCGGCTTTGCAGGACTGCGCCACGCAGCCCGCGCGGCGCTGCCGGAATGGTGGCCCGTGTGGCTCGGGCTGGCCGCACTGTTCCTGCCGACCTTCGCCAGTCTGGCGACCGGCGCCTGGATCGGCGAAGAGCAGGCCCATGGACCGATGATCTTCGCGCTGGCACTGTGGCTTCTCTGGCGCAAGTGGGCTATCGTGCAGGCCCTGCCTCCGGCCTCGTCCGCGACCGGCTGGGCGGTGCTCGCTGTGGGCCTGGTGCTGCACCTGCTGGGGCGCTCGCAGCATATATTGATGTTCGAGATCGGCGCCATCATCGTCGTGCTCGCGGCAATCGTGCTGGTCAAACACGGTGTGTCCGCACTGCGCGTGTTGTGGTTCCCCTTCTTCTTCATGCTGTTCATGGTGCCCCTGCCCAGCGAATTCGTGGCCGCCGTCACGATGCCGATGAAGATGGCGGTGTCCTGGGCCACCGAACAGCTGCTGTTCGCAGCCGGCTACCCGATCGGGCGTTCCGGCGTGGTGCTGCAAATCGGTCAATACCAGCTGCTGGTAGCCGATGCCTGCGCCGGCCTGCAAACGCTGCTCACGCTCGAGGCGCTCGGCCTGTTCTACCTGAACCTGATGCGCCATCCCTCGGCGTTTCGCAATATCTGGCTGGCCTTGCTGATTGTTCCGATCTCGTTTTCGGCCAACGTGATCCGGGTCGTGGTGCTGACCCTGGTCACCTTTTATTTGGGCGACGCGGCGGGCCAGGGCTTCCTGCACGGCTTCGCCGGCATGGTGCTGTTCCTGACGGCGCTGGCGCTCATTCTCGCAGTGGACTCGGGGCTGCAGTGGCTGGCGCGACGGCGCATGGCCGGGGCGCGCGGGGGAGGGGACATGAACAGCCGTTTCCTTGCCAGCCTGACCCGGGCGTGGCAATGGCGGCCACGTCGGCCCTGACAGGCGCGTTGACGCCGTCGCAGAAGACAGCCCAGGCGCGGCCCGGCTTCAGCCTGGAAGCAATGGTGCCCGCTCAATTCGGCGCCTGGCGCATCGACCCCGCCATTGTGCCGCTCACGCCCAATCCCGAGCAGCAGGGTTTGCTGGAAAAGATTTACGATCAGACCCTCTCGCGCACCTATGTCGACGATGGCGGCAGGCGCGTGATGCTGTCGATTGCCTACGGTGGCGACCAGAGCAAGGCGCTGCAGCTGCACCTGCCCGAAGTCTGCTACGTCGCGCAGGGATTCCAGCTCGTCCGCGACGGCAGCGACCGCCTCACGACCGGTTATGGCGTCCTGCCCGTGCAGCGCCTGGTCGCGCGACTGCAAGAACGCAACGAACCGATCACCTACTGGGTGACGATCGGCGAACATGCCACGCGCTCCGGCATCGAGCAGAAACTGCGGCGCCTGGCCTATGGCCTGTCGGGCGAGATCCCGGACGGCATGCTGGTGCGCGTATCGAGCATCACGAACGACGAGCCCGGCGCATGGCGGCTACAGGACCGTTTTGTTGGGGAACTGCTGGCCGCCATGGGTCCAACCGATCGTGCACGCCTCATCGGCGCGCTGCGCTGACCGTCCCTGTCATCATGTCCGACACCTTGCTCCAGGTTGTTTTCAGCTCCTTGCCATTCGCTGTGGTGCTGTTCCTCGTGATCGCGGCCGTGCTCGGCATCGGTCTCGGCCTGGTATGGCCGCGGCTGCTCGCCTATCCCTATCTGTGCATCTTTTTCTGGATGAATTCGACCAGTTACGGCAGCTTGTCCGTATTCGCCACCCCCGGTGTCTACAGCCGCGGTTCCGGCTTGCTGTTCTTCCCGGTGGTGCTCTGGTATGTCCTCGGTGCCTGGGCATGCGCCCGGGTGGCGGCGGCATTCCGGCCCGGCGGCACGACGGATTGCAACCTGCGGCCCTGGTTCTGGGGCTGGACGCTGCTGCTGGGCGCCCATGCCGCTGCCGCTATTTTCGCTGGCGTGCCGCTGAAGGACGCGCTGGCACCGTCGGGATTTTCCAACATTGTATGGATGGGGCCGCTGGTTGCACTGATGCTGCTGGCGTTCCGCACCCGCGCCGAGGCCCTGGAACTGGCCCGTTTCATCATGCTGGCCGGTCTTGGACGGGCGCTGTTTGGCCTGGTGCGCTGGGCGGCCTTTGGTGGCGACCCGAACAACGTCTACGCCAACATGAACGCGATCAGCATCCGTCTGACCTTCTTCGACATCAACGACAGCCTGCTCTGCATGATGGCATGCGCGATTGCCGCGGTGACCCTGTTTGGTACTGGCAATAGCAACGAAAAGAGCGACGATGGGCAAACGCGTCTGTGGCGGCTGCTGGCGTGGCTGGCGCTGGCGAGTACGGCCGCCTGCATCGTCCTGTCCTACCGCCGTAGCGCCTGGATAGGCTTCATGCTCGGCTGTGCTGTCGTGCTGCTGCGCTTTCCGCCGCGTCGCCGCATCCAGTTGGCGCTCGCGGCCTCGCCGCTGGTGGGCGCGGCGCTTGGCTACGCAGCCCCTGCGTCGCCTGGGCCAGGCCGGCGGCGGGATGGCCAGCCTGCTCTACGACATGCAGTCACGCCGCTTCGGACCCGAGAGCGAGCGCGTTCTCGAACTGAAACTGGTGCTGGCCGATATCCTTGCGCGGCCATTCACCGGCATCGGCGCCTGGGGCCGCTATACCGGCTACCAGCAGATCTCCTGGCAGGCCAATCCGGACGGTGGCCTGTTCCTGCACAGCGGCGTGCTGCACGTGTTGCTGAAAAGCGGCCTGCCCGGGCTAATCCTGCTGGGTGGAACGATCTGCGCCTTCGTGCTGGTCGCGCGCCGCGCCCTGCGCAGCCTGCCTCCCGACCTGCTGGGCCTGGGTACGGCAGGCGCAGCCGCGCTTGCCTTCATGATCCCCGACGTACTGATCGGCACGCCCTTTCCCCAGGTGCGCACGACCCAGATGCTGGCCATTGCCCTGGCCTTGCCCTACATTGCGCTGGCCGCCGGCGCTACCATGCCGCTACCACGCCGGAGGCACATGCGCGTACGCTTGCGTCCCGAAGCCGAATCCCTCGCAGGGAGCATCGCTTGAGGCCAGCCTTCCACAGGGTAAAGGGCGGCCCCATCGGCCTGTCCGGGCGGCAGCGAGTCAGGGCAGGCCGGCGCGCGGCAACCCGTCACGGCAGTTGGGCGGGCGCGCAGTCGACCGATGGGGCAGGGCGTACGCATCCGTCCCGGCAAACCCATGAACCTGCGCCTGTTCCACAATGCCTGGTCGAACCTGCTGGGGCGGCAGTGCCGGCGCTCGCCGCGCTGGCCACCGTCCCGCTGGTCGTTGCGGGCCTGGGCGAAGCCGGCTATGGGCTGTATTCGCTGGTGACCGCCATCGTCGGCTATTTCGCCGTCATCGATATCAACGTTACGGCCGGCTCAGTCAAGTACATCGCGGCCCAGCATGCGCGCGCCGAGCACGACAGCGTGGCAGAGACGCTGTGCTTCGGTTTCACCGTCTATTTGCTGATCGGCACGCTCGGAGCGCTGGGATTGTATGGCGCGGCGCCCTGGCTGGCGGCGGAGGTGTTCGCGGTGCCTGCCACACTGGCTGGCGAGGCCGTATCCTGCCTGCGCCTTGCCGCGCTTGGCTTTCTTCTCGGCCAGCTGCAAAGTTATCTCAATAGCGTTCCGCAGGGGCTGATGCGCTTCGACGTCTCCGGTCGCATCGAGATGGTATTCGGTACGCTCGTGCCGCTGCTGACGGTGGCGGTGTTGATGCTGGGACAGGGCTTGTACGAGGTGATCGCGCTGCGCGTGGTCGCTAGCGCCCTGCATTGCCTGGTGTTGTGGCGCGGCGTGAAGCGCCTGTTGCCGCGCCTGCGCTGGCGCTGGCCGGACCGTGCCCTGCGTGGCAGCATCCTCGGTTTTTCCGCCTATTCCTTCCTCTCGCGCTTCGCCGCGCTCTCGTATGCGCACGCCGACAAATTGGTCATCGGTGCGCTCGTCGGCGTCACCGGCCTGGCTTACTTCACGGTGGCGGCCACGCTGGCGAACCGCGTGCTGGGTCTGACCTTCCGCCTCTCAGGGGTGTTCTTCCCCGCCACCAGCGCACTGGCTGCCGGCGGCGAACTGGCGCGGCTGGGCCGCGCCTACCTGAAGGCTACCCGCTACCTGGTCTACGTGAACGCCGCCATGCTGGTGCTGCTCGCCGTGTTTGCCCATCCGCTGCTCACCGCCCGGATGGGCGCCGATTTCGCGCGCAGCGGCGCGCTCGTACTGGCCCTGATGGCCCTGTCGCAGTTCGTCGACTCGCTTACCAGCCTGCCCACGCTCGTCAACGACGGCATGGGTTACCCCCGCCTGTCGGGCGTGTTCGCGCTCGCTCGTGCGCTCGTTGGCCTGGTGCTGGTCTATGCGGGCGTGGCCGGCTGGGGAATCGAGGGCGCGGCCTGGGGCCACCTGCTGGCTTCCTTGTTGTTTACCGTCAGCTTTCTCGTTGTCGTGCACGGGCGCACAGTGCCAACGCAGCTGTCGCACCTGTGTGCGCATGCCTACCTTCCCGGTATTGGCGCCGCGGCAATCGCCGCGGTCTTCGCAGGCGCGGCCGAACGCTGGTTCGACCGCGGCAGCCTTGACTTCGCCCTGATCGCTTTGATCAGCGCTGCGCTGCTGGCCTTGCTCGGGATGGTGTTCGTTGTCGAACGCGATGACCGCCGCTGGGCCTGGGCATGGGTCAAGGCCATGGCGGGGGGCTAGGGTGCGTGTCCTGCTGGTATCGGAGGACTTGCCGGGCGAGCAGATAGGCGGGCTCGGCAAGCATGTCGTCACGCTCGGCAACACGCTGCTCGCGCGCGGACACGAAGTCAGCATTCTCGGCCGTAACGACCTCGGGCCAGGCGCCGGCGCCGCGCAGATCGGCTTTCACGGCCGCTTCCAGCCCGGTTTCGACTATGCCCACCCCGGCTGGAAGGAGCAGCAACTCGGGCTCTTCAATCCGCTCAAGCGTCCTTACTTCGCGCGCAAGATCGGCCGCGCCATCGCGCGCCATGCTGGCCATGCCGACGTCGTGCACTACCACGGACACCTGCCGCTCGTCGGTCAATATGTCGATCCAGCATTGAACTTCGTGCAAACCCGCCACGACCAGGGCAGCGAATGCCTTACCCATCTGCGCTTTCGCGAGGGCCAGGTGTGCACGACCCGTGCCCCCCGCGATTGCTCGGCCTGCATCGATGCGCGCGCCGGCGCCCTGCGCCAGGGTATCACCGCCATCGCCGTAAATGGCTACCGCCAGGCCAGCGCCCGTGCCTTTGCCAGCCACAAGACCGTGTTCGTGTCGGACTTCCTGCGCTGCCAGTTCCTGCGTGCCGAGCCCGGCGCCGACCTGTCGCGTTGCCGCGTGATCCCCAACTTCGTCGACTATGCGCGCCTGGCCGCCATCGCCGCCGCCGCGCCCGAACCCGTGCCGGGCGACATCGTGCTGGTCGGGCGTATCGATGCCGGCAAGGGCTTCGGCGAATTTCTCGTGGCGCTAGAAGGACGCTTGCCGGCCTGGGCGAGCGTGTCGATCGTGGGGACGGGCCCGAACGCGCCGAACTGGAACGCCGCCACGGCGGCGCGCAGGTGCGCTTTCTCGGCTGGCAGGACGGACAGCGCACGCTGGCCCGGAGCGCGTGCAGCCACCTGTGCGTCGTTCCCTCCATCTGCGAGGAAGCCTGCAGCACCACCGTGCTCGAGGCGTTGGCCTTGGGCCGTCCCTGCATTGCCCTGGCCAGGGGCGGTACGCCGGAACTGGCCAGCTACCAGCAGTATCCTGGTCAGCTGCAGCTGGCCCTGAGCATGGCGGAACTGGCCGATCGGGTCCTGGCGCAGCTCGCGATCCCGCCGTGCCGTGGCCCGCTGCCGCCCCGTTTCGGCGCCGATGCCGCCGTCATCGTCCCCCGACTGGTAGACCTGTATGCCGACTGAGCCCCGATTTTCGATCGTCACCTGCACACGGAACAGCGCCGCCACGCTGGACGACACGCTCGCATCGCTGCGTGCCCAGACCTGCCAGGACTTCGAGCATATTTTCGTCGACGGCGGCTCGACCGACGGCACGCTCGACATGCTGGCCGCCTATCCCGGCAACAAGCGCATCCTGCGCGACGTGGGCGGCGGCATCAGCCGCGCCATGAACCAGGGCATTGAGGCCGCGCGCGGCGCCATCGTCGCCCACCTGCACGCAGACGACTACTACGCCACGCCCGACGTCCTCGAGCGGGTGGGGCGCTGCTTCGACAGCAGCGGCGCCGGCTGGGTGGTAGGCCGGATCCAGGTACTGCACGAAGGTCGCCTGCTGCCGCAGTACCCGCAGCGGCGCTTCAGCTACCGCGCCTACGCCGCCAAACCACGCCAGCATCCCCATCCAGCCGTGTTCGTGCGCCGCGAGTGGTTCGCGCGCGCGGGCCTGTTCGACACCAGCCTGCGCTACGCAATGGACATCGACCTCTGGCTGCGCCTGGCCGCACTGGCGCCGCCCGCCATGCTCGACGATACCCTGGCGATCTTCCGCGAGCATGCCGGCAGCGTTTCATCAAGCAACAAGCTGCAGGCGCGGCGCGAGGAATTCGCCGTGCGGCGCCGCTACCTGGCGCGCGCGCCGCTAGCGTTTGCCGTGTATTGCCTGCGTTATCTGAAGCGCATGCATGCCTTGCGCCGCACTACCACGGCATGAGCAATCGGGACGCGTATTGACGAGCGTATTGACGAAAGGCGCAATCTGTTTGTGAACAACACACAGCTGTTAAATGCTTGAAAATGAAGGGAAAACAAGCTTGATACTCTGTCGTTGGATTTCTGCGATGCAACCAAAAAATATGATGATTTGAGGAAAAAAGTTTCCTCTGTTCAATTTCTTACTGCGGTAACATCATTCCGTTACGAACGTTCCGTCAAGAACCATCGTACGGACGACGCAAGCCTGCAGCACGCGCCGTTCACGCAGCATGCGGGCCACCCCGGTCCGCTGAACAGTCATCCAACGTTCTCGGAGCATCATTCATGAAATTCAACCGACAGGGCCTGATCCAGGCCCTCGCCCTGGCATCGTTGTGCGCGCTGTCCTTGAATGCGCGCGCCGATTGGGCCCAATCGGCCGATCCACTCGTCGTCCAACCGGGGCCGGCGGGCAGTGCCATCCAGGCCCAGAATCCGCCCGGTTTCACCTGGGCCCGCCATTCCACGGGGCCGGCCGCGTACGACATCGAAATCACCCCGGCCGGCGGCGCGCCAATGGTTGCCGTGGTCGAGCGTAACTGGTACTTGCCGACCAAGGCCCTGCCTCTGGGTAATTACACCTGGCGCGTGCGTCCGAGCGGCAGCAGCGACTGGTCGACCGAGCGCAGCTTCTCGATCACTGCCCGTTCCACCGTCTTCGAAGTGCCGGACAACACCACCTTGCGCCAGCGTATCAGCGCCAAGGCACGCCCACGCGCGCTGCCGCCGTCGTTCACCTTGTATTCGAGCTGGAGCGCGGCCAAGAAGACCGAGCTCGATCCCTACGTCAGCCGCATGAATAACGAGATCAAGCTGCAGATCAATGCGCTGCCGGTCCTGAGCGATGCACGCTGGCCGATCGCCATCACCTCGCCGCTGACGGCCGCCATGGCCTCCCAGCAGACCGACATCCGCCAGCGTATCAACGAGGCCAGCCGGCAGCTGGAAGCGGCGGCCGTGATGTGGCGCATGAAGCGCGATCCGATGTTCCTGACCGAAGCGCTGCGCAAGGGCGACCAGCTGGCCAGCCTCGACCCGAAGGGCCCGACCAGCTACGCCAACCAGGACCAGGCGACACGCCAGATCTCGGTGTCGCTGATCAAGGCGGTCGACTCGCTCGCCGGCGACCTCGACGCCACGCGCAAGGCGCGCTGGCTCGACACCGTGCGCGTGCGCACCGAAGAGATCTATCGCAACCTGGCCGGCGACAATGGCCGTCTCGACCAGTATCCGTTCGACTCGCATGGCAATACGAGCCTCGTGTTCCTGGTGCTGATCTCCTCGCTGTCGCTGGGCGACATCCCGGAAGCGCAGAAGTGGTTCGATTTCTCGTTCCGCGCCTACGCCAACGCGCCCTCGCCATGGGCCGGTCCGGAAGGGGGCTTTGCCAACGGCACCGCCTATGCCGAATACGCCGCCGGCTACCTGGTGCAGCTGTGGGACCCGCTGACCCAGGCGACCGGCGTGAATTTCTACGCCAAGCCCTGGGCTCTGGGCTTCCTCGACTTCGCGACGCAGTTCACGCCGCCAGGCTCGAAGATCCACGCCTTCGGCGACGGTTCCGAGACCAAGCCCGACACCCGCGTCTTCCACGCCTTCGGCTCGCGCATGGTGTCGCCGCGCGCGGCCTGGTACGTGGCCAAGCTGGGCGGCACCGAAGACACGCTGTCGCTGCTGCAGGCACCGTACCCGATGCCGGTGGCCGATACCAAGGTCCAGCTGCCGCCGTCGAACACCGCCTACTACCCGAGCACCGGCTGGGTGTCGATGCACAGCGATATCGGTTCGAATGCGCGCAGCTCGCTGTACTTCAAGTCCAGCCCGTACGGCTCGTTCAACCACAGCCACGGCGACCAGAACGGTTTGCTGCTGTCGGTGGCCGGCCAGCCATTGCTGGTCAAGGCCGGCTGGTATGACTGGTATGGTTCGCCTTACTGGACCGACTGGTACCACCAGACCCGTTCGCAGAACGCCATCACCTTCGACGGCGGCAAGGGCCAGCTGGTGACCGGCTACCGCGAGCAGCTGCAGCGCAACGGCAAGATCATCGGCTATGCGGCGCAGCCAAGCTACGACTACACCGAGGGCGATGCGACGCCGTCGTATGGTGGCCAATTGACCATGGCCAAGCGCCAGGTCTGGCACCTGCGCAATGCCGGCAACGCGATCCTGGTACGCGACCGCCTGTCGGCAACGGTGCCGCACACCTATGAGTTCAACCTGCACGCTCCGGTGGCGATGGTGAAGGAAAACGCGGGCGCGGTGAAGATTGCGATCAACGGCCAGTCGGTGTGCGTACGTTCCCTGAACCCGAACGCCAGCTTTGCTCCGTGGATCGGCCCGGGTGCCAAGCCGAATGTCGTCGAAGACCATGGCGCCTTCTACCTGGCCAACGACGGCAAGTCGGTCGCCGAGTTCCTGGTGCTACTCGATGTCGGCTGCAAGCGTCCGGAGGTGCAGGTCACGACGTCCGGCACCGTGCGCACGGTCACTGTTGCTGGGCAAAGTGTCACGCTGAACTGAACGCAGGCCCTTCGCGGCCACGCGCTATAGTCGGTACGCCTGCCAAGGCGCGCCGCCCACGTCCCCGCGGCTGCGCGCCACGGGGACGTTTTTTTTTGGTCGCGATGCACGCCAGCCATTGGCTCGCAACTGGCCGGCGCGCGGCCGGGAGCTGCCAGCCATGAGACAGGTTTTCCTGATCCACGCGCACAGGGACCTCGAGCAACTCAACACGCTCATTGCCCGCCTGTGCGATCCGGACTTCGTCATCTACGTCCACCTCGACCGTAAATGGCAGGTCGATCCGGCACAGGTACATCCTGGCGCCCGCCAGGTGCAGCCGCGTGTCGACGTGCGCTGGGGCGGCTTCAGCCAGGTACGCGCCATGCTCGGCTCGCTGCGCCAGGTCATCGCCAGCGAACGCGATTTCGACAAGCTCGTCTTCCTGTCGGCCCAGGACTATCCGGTCTTGCCGAATGCCGTGCTCAAGCACGAACTGGCGGCGCTCCGGGGCCGCGAGCTGATCGATACCGTGGCCATCGGCCCCGGTGGCTGGCCGGCCGCCTATCGCTACCAGTTTTTCCATCGCGAGGGCGGCGCCTTGCCTGCGCGCCTGGGATGTGCGTTCGCCAGCCGTGCCCTGCGCCTGGCAGGCAGGGACGCGGCGCCTGCCTGGCGGACTGGTGCCCTATGGCGGCTCGGCCTGGTGGACACTGTCCCGACCCTGCCTGATCCACCTGCTCGGCCAGGTGGACCAGCAACCGCGGCTGGCACGCTTTTTCAGCACGGTTCTCTGCCCTGATGAAATGTTTTTCCAGACCCTCGTGATGGCCTCGCCTTTCGCCTGCCGCGTGTTGCCGCAGAGTTTTCGCTACGTCCAGTGGCCGGAGGGCAGCGCGCGCAACCCCATGGTGCTGGTCGACGCCGATTTCGAGCCGATCCGTGCTTCCGGAGCGCACTTTTGTCGCAAGCTCGACAGTGTTGCCAGTGCTGGCCTGCGCGCACGCCTGGAGCAGGCTGCGCAGGGTCGGGCTGGCGGCTGATGCTGGCCTTGCAGAAGTCACGGCTGCGTGAGGCTGATCCAGCCGTGTACGGTCTCGCGCCGCGATCGTGGCGGCATCATCCACGGCATGCCGCACCGGTGCGCACATCGCGCTGTCCGGTAGGCACTTCCAACGCTCCTTGATTGCCCTCAAATGCGCGGCCCGCCCTGTTGCGTTTCGGCGGGCGCATTCTGGAACGCCTGCGCTAGTATCGACGGCGATATCTCGACAGGGCTCCCATGCGCACCAGGTCGCTTTCCATTGCTTACATCGTCCGCGACCCGCTGCCGCCGCTGCGTGCCGACGTGCTGACCCTGTTCGGTGCCGAAATGCCGCGTCACGGCGTCCATACCGAGCTCGTCGGGCAGCGCGGCGCGGCGCCTGGCGCGCCCTGGCAGGGTGGTGGCATGCACGCCGTCGGCAGCCTCGCCGGACGCTTCGCCAGCATCCTGGCGCCGCTCTGGGACGCGCTCGGCCTGCTGCGCGCCGCGCGCCGCGTGCGGCCCGACTGCATCCAGGTGCGCGACAAGGTTGCCAGTGCATGGCTGGGACTGGTGGCGGCGCGCCTGCTGCGCGTTCCCTTCGTCTACTGGATGTCCTTTCCCATCGTCGAGGGCTTCGAGGCACGGCGCGATGCCTTGCGCGGGCGCGGGCGCGGTCCGGCCTGGCTCGGGCATGCCGTGCGCCCGGGCCTCGCGCCTGCTGCTGTACCGGATGGTGTTGCCCCGCGCCAGCCACCTGTTCGTGCAGAGCGAGGCGATGCGCGCCTGGCTCGCAGGGCAGGGCATCGCGCTTGATCGCATGACGCCGGTGCCGATGGGCGTCGACGCCGCCCTGTTCGACCGCACATCCATCGCGCCCAGCCAGGACCCCAGGCTGGACGGCCGGCGCGTCGTGCTCTACCTGGGCCGGGTCGCCCAGTCGCGCCGCTCCGACTTCCTGCTCGAGGTCACCGAGCGGCTGCGCGCGCGGCTGCCCCAGGTGCTGCTCGTGATTGCCGGCGATGCGCCCTCGAATGACGAAATGGCGTGGATGCGCTCAAGCATCGCTGCGCATGGCCTGGACGAGCACGTGCTGCTGACGGGCTGGCTGCCCCAGCGTGAAGCGCTGGGCTACGCGGCGCGCGCCGAAGTAGGCCTGTCGCCGATCCCGCGCGGCCGGCTGTTCGACGTCTCCTCGCCCACCAAACTGGTCGAATACCTGGCGCTCGGTATCCCGGGCGTGGCCAACGACATACCCGACCAGGCGCGTGTGATACAAGAGAGCGGTGCCGGGCTGTGCGTGCCGATGCAGGCCGACGCCTTTGCGGAGGCCACGCTGCGCCTGCTGGAGGACCCTGCGCTCGCTGCCGCCTGCGCCGCGCGCGGTCCGGACTGGGTCCGCGCCCACCGCACCTACGACATCCTGGCCCGCGTCGTCGCCCAGGCCTACGAGCGCATCCTGCCATGTGGACCTGGTCGCTGAAGTGCACGCTGCGCTCCCTGCTGCGCACGCTCCTGCGCGGACTGTGGGCCCGCATCCTGCTGCCCGGACTGCTCGCCAACGAGCGCAGCGCGGTCCGGCTGAATGAATCCATTGCCCGGCGCGCACGCCGCCTTGGCGTGCAGGTCGACGGCGATGGAACCCGCCTGTGCCACGCCGATCGCGGCGCACCGCTCTTGACCAAGCACGCGCTACGCCAGCATCCGGAACGCTTCGTCCGTCCACGCGGCCCCGGCTCGCTGCTGCGCAACACCATCCGTACCAGCGGCACCTCCGGCACGCCCTTGACCCCGGTGCAGGCCTGGAGCGCCGTGATCCGCGAAGAAGCTTTTTCTCCAGCGCCAGCTGCGCTGGATCGGCTGGCGCCCGGGCGGACGCCGCGCCTGGATTCGCGGCGATATCGTCTGCCCCGCGCATCCGGCAGATGGCCGCTACTGGTGCCATGACCGCTTCGGCCGGATGCTCATGATGTCTTCCTACCACCTGTCGCAGGCCAGCATTGGCGCCTACATCGACGCGCTGGAAAGCTACGATCCGGTCGTCATCCAGGCCTATCCGTCCTCGATCGCGGCGCTCGCGTCCTGGCTCGATGCGGGCAGCGCGCACTACCGCGGCCGCGCCCTGCGTGGCGTGCTCACCTCGTCCGAGACGCTCGAACCGGGGGTGCGCGCCCTGGTCGAGACATGCTTCGGCGTGCCCGTCTTCGACTGGTATGGGCAGGCCGAACGGGTCGTGGCAATCGGCACCTGCGAGCGCGGCAGCTACCACGTGCTCACCGACTATGGCGGCGTGCAGTTGCTGCCGCTGGACGATGGCGGCTACGAACTGGTGGGGACCACCCTGAACAACCCCGCCATGCCGCTGCAGCACTACCGCCTGGGCGACCGGGTGTTGCCGGGCGACGGGGCGCCTTGTGCCTGCGGCCGCGTGTTCCCGACCGTCCAGGCGGTGCTGGGGCGCCAGGAGCGCAGCCTGGTGCTGCCCGACGGACGCATCGTCACCCGCCTCGACCGCGTATTCCGGGGGCGCGACCGCAAGCTCGTGGAAGGGCAAGTGTTGTATCGGGGCGACGGGCGTTTCAGCCTGCGTGTGGTGGCCGGCGAGGGCTTCGGCGCAGCCGACGAGGCCGCGCTGACGGCGGCTTTTCTCCTGCGCGTGCCCGGCGTAGAAGTAGACGTGGTGCGGGTTCCAGCGATTGCACGCGGCCCCAACGGCAAATTCGAGTTCATCGCGGTCGAGGGCTGAACCGTGCGCGGGAGGGGAAACAGATGATGTATGATCGAAATATTGTGCCTTTATTAAGAATCGTGAATCCGCCAGCCCTCATCAGATGTGTCGCACCCCCGGTTGCCGGAGTCCGCGCATGAAAGCGCGCGCGCCGCGCATCCTGATGCTGGGTACCGCACCGGAAGGGCGGGGCGGGGTGGCGGCGCTGGTGTCGGTGTTGCGCGACGGCGGCCTGTTCGAGCGCGAGGCGGTAGCGTATGTCAGCACCCACCGCGAAGGCGGCGTGTTTGCCAAGCTGGGCAGCGCGGCGAGCGGTTTCTCGAAAGCCGCGCTGGCCTGCCTGCGGCAGCGTCCGCGCATCGTGCATGCACACGCCGCCTCGGGAGCGAGCTTCCTGCGCAAATCGATGCTGTTGTGGCTGGCGCGGACAGCTGGCTGCCGTACCATTTTTCATCTGCATGGCGGCGGCTTTCGCCAGTTCGCCACCGTTCGTTCCAGCATGCTCACGCAGCGCTGGATCCGGCATACGCTCGAACGCAGTTCGCTCGTCATCGCGCTCTCCGAAGGCTGGGCCCAGTTCCTGCGCGGCTTCGCACCGGAGGCACGCGTGACCGTGGTGCCGAATGCGGTGCCCTTGCCGCGGCAGGGCGAGCAGGGCGAGCAGGGCGAACAGGCCGAGCAGGCCGAGCCGGGGCGTATCCTCTTCCTCGGCCGTCTCGAATGCGCCAAGGGCGTGGCCGAGCTGCTCGATGCGGCCGCTACCCCGGCGCCGCGTTTTCCGCAACTGCGCCTGGTACTTGCTGGCAGTGGCGACCTCGAAGCGTGGCGTGCCGCGGTCGCCGCGCGCGGCATCGGCGCGCACGTCGAACTGCCGGGCTGGCTGGATGCGGCTGCACGCGAACGCGAACTGGCCCGGGCATCCGTGTTCTGCCTGCCTTCGCATGCCGAAGGCTTGCCGATGTCCCTGCTCGAGGCCATGGCGGCCGGCAAGGCGGCCGTGGCCACGGCCGTCGGCGCGGTGCCGGAAGCGGTGCGCGATGGCGAAAATGGCCTGCTGGTGCCGCCGCACGATGCTCCGGCGCTGGCGGCGGCGCTGGAGCGGCTGCTGGCCGATAGCGCCTTGCGTGGGCGTCTTGGCACGCAGGCGAGGGCGACGGTGGAACGGCATTACTCAACAGAAGCGGTGTGTGGCCAGTTGGCCGCGATCTACAACGATTTGGCGGGGGTTCGATGAATGCAACAGTACGCATGGTATGGCTGGTGAACCGTCTGCGCTGCATGTCGGTAGCGGAGATCGGTTACCGGGTGCGCCAGGCCGCGCGCACGAGAATGGCGCGCCGCGCGATCCCACGTGGCGCCCCGGCCCCTTTGCCGCGTACCCGCAGCTTCGGCCTGCCCGGTGCTCCCACCCTCGACGCCGCCCAGGTCGAAACCCTGCTGGCCGAAGCCGACCGTATCTGCGCCGGCCACGTCGTCCTGTTCGCCGACCGCAGCTTCGACGTCGGCGTGCCCACCGTCTGGAACCGCGACCCCGACAGCGGCATCACGGGGCCATCGGTGTTTTCGGGCGACATCAGTATCGACGATCCCAACCTGGTCGGCGACATCAAGCATGTCTGGGAACTGAACCGCCACCTGCACTTGGTGCGCCTGGCGCAAGCCTGGAGCGTCAGCGGCGACGTGCGCTGGCTGCACGCGCTCGAGCAGCAGCTGCGCAGCTGGCTCGACCAGTGCCCGCCGCTGACCGGCCCCAACTGGACCAGTCCGATGGAGCTGGGCATCCGCCTGATCAACTGGGCGCTGCTGTGGCAGCTCGTCGGCGGCGAGGGCAGCGTACTCTTTTCCGGCGACTCCGGCCAGCGCCTGCGCGCCGACTGGCTCGACAGCATCCACGCCCATTGCCGCACCATCGCGCGCAACCTGTCGCGCCATTCGTCGGCCAACAACCACCTGATTGGTGAACTGGCCGGCCTGTTCGTGGCCAGTTCGGTCTGGCCCTGCTGGAAAGCCTCGAGCGGCTGGATGGAGCAGGCGCGGCGCGAACTCGAACAGCAGGCGCGCCTGCAGTATTCGCTCGACGGCGTGAACCGCGAGCAGGCCTTCGGCTACCACGTGTTCTCGGCCGAATTCCTGTTCGTGGCCGGTCTCGTCGGCCAGGCCTGCGATGTGCCGTTCTCCCGCACCTACTGGAGCGTGCTGCAGCGCGCCCTGCGGTTCCTGCGTTCGGTACGCGATGTCGGCGGCCATGTGCCGAACGTCGGCGACAGCGACGACGGCGGCGTGTTCCGCCTCGACGCCGCCGGCAGCGACCGCGCGGCGCAATTGCTGGCGCTGGGCGATGCCGTCTTCAGCGCCCAGCCGGCGCTGCAAGCGGCCGGGCACAGCGCTACCCACCCGGGCGTGCGCTGGCTGCTGCACGCGCTGCCGGGGCGCCGTCCCGATGCCGACCCTCACGAGTCCGACACCGGCTGGGCCTTCCCCGACGGCGGCTATTTCCTGTTCGGCTCGCAGTTCGGCGAAGAGAACGAAATCAAGGGCATGCTCGATTGCGGCCCGCTCGGCTATCTCGGCATTGCCGCCCATGGCCATGCCGACGCGCTGGCGCTGACGCTCTCGGTGGCGGGCGAGGAAGTGCTGGTCGACCCGGGCACCTATTCCTACTGGCAGGAACCGAAGTGGCGCGACTATTTCCGCGGCACCTCGGCCCACAACACCGTGCGCGTGGACGGGCGCGACCAATCGGTCTCCGGTGGACGCTTCATGTGGCTGCGCAAGGCCAACGCCAGCATCGAACGCATGCCCAGTTCGCCCCACGAATTCGATTTCCGCGGTTCGCACGATGGCTACACCCGCTTTACCGATCCGGTGCGCCACCTGCGCAGCGTCCGTTTCGACGCGGCCAGCTCGACCCTGGTCGTGCGCGACGAGGTTGCCGCGAAAAAGCCGCATCCGGTCGAACTGTTCTGGCATTTTGCGCCCGAACTGAACGTGCGCCTGACCAGCAGCGGCCTGCACGTGCGGGGCAAGCGCTTTGCCCTGCAGATGCACGCCAGCGGCGCCGACCTCAAGCTGGAACTGGTGCGCGGCGCCGAAAACCCGCCGCTGGGCTGGTATTCGCGCTGCTACGAATCGAAAGAGCCAAGCGACGTATTGCGCATCTCCACCGTATCGTCCGCCGTTCCGGTCGAGTGCAGGTTTACAATAACGTTTTTTTAAGTACTTGACTGAAAAGCAATGCGACAATAGCGGGCAGAAGCGGATCCGGTGGGGCACAGCCGGCAACGTAAACAAACGGGACGGACGCGGCAACGCCTCGGTCCTGGATGCCGAAAACACATTGGTTCTTAGCCAAATAGTTCAGTTTCCATAATTACTACAGCTGCAGGGAAGTCCAAAAACATGCTTATTTATCTGGTGGCCGGCGCAAGGCCCAACTTCATGAAGATCGCGCCGATCGTGCGTGCATTGCAGGCACAGCAGGCGCTGTCGTTCAAGATCATCCATACCGGCCAGCACTACGACCGCGAAATGAACGACGTCTTCTTCGAGGAACTCGGCATTCCGCAACCCGACGTCTTCATGGCCGCCGGCGGCGGCAGCCACGCCCAGCAAACCGCGAAAATCATGGTCGGCTTCGAGGAACTGTGCGTGGCCGAGCGTCCCGCTGCCGTGCTGGTGGTCGGCGACGTCAATTCCACGCTGGCCTGCTCGATCGTCGCCAAGAAGCTCAACATCCCCGTCGCCCACGTCGAGGCCGGCCTGCGCAGCGGCGACATGGCCATGCCCGAGGAAATCAACCGCCTCGTCACCGACAGCATCTCCGACTGGTTCTTCGTCACCGAACCGTCGGCCGTCGAACACCTGCGCCGCGAAGGCAAGCCTGAATCCGCCGTGCACTACGTCGGCCATGTGATGGTCGACAACGTGCTGTTCCAGGCTGACAAGCTCACCCGCGCCGACACCTCCGGTTTCGAAACAAGCGCCTTCAAGGCCCAGGCCCAGCAGAATGGCGGCCGCTACGGCGTCGTCACCATGCACCGCCCGAGCAATGTCGACGAGCCGGAGACTTTTGCCCGCATCGCCGGCGCACTGAAGGAAATCGCGACGGAACTCCCGCTGATCTTCCCGGTGCACCCGCGCACCCGCGCCAACATCGAGAAATTCGGCATCGACCTGGGCCCGAACGTGACCCTGGCCGGTCCCCAGGCCTACATGGCCTTCCTCAACCTGTGGAAGGACGCGGCCGTCGTGCTGACCGACTCCGGCGGCCTGCAGGAAGAAACGACGGCACTCGGCGTGCCCTGCGTCACCATCCGCGAGAACACCGAGCGTCCGGTGACGGTGGAAGAGGGCTCGAACGTGCTGGCCGGCACCGACCCGAACAAGATCCTGGAAGAAGCGCGCAAGGTCCTGCGCGGCGAAGGCAAGCAGGGCCGCCGTCCGCACCTGTGGGACGGCAAGGCCGCCGAACGCATCGTGGAAGTGCTGGCACGCGAGCTGAGCTAAGGAAAATGGCATGTCCCCCGCCATCACACTGATGGGCTGCCGGATCGACAACCTGTCGATGGAAGAAACCCTCGTGCGCATCGAGGAATTCATCCGCTCCGGACAGCCCCATCAGCATGTGGTGGTGAACGTGGACAAGCTGGTCAAGGCCAGCCGCGATGCCGAGCTGCGCCGCATCATCAACGAGTGCGCGCTGGTGAACGTCGATGGCATGCCGGTGGTCTGGGCCTCGCGCCTGCTCGGCAAGCCGTTGAAGGAACGCGTTGCCGGGGTCGACCTGTTCGAGGCCCTGATGCGCCGTTCGAGCGAGCGCGGCTGGCGTGTATTCCTGCTGGGCGCGCGGGCCGAGGTGGTGCAGGCCGTGGCCGAGACCTATACCGCGCGCTACCCCGGCCTGGTCGTGGCGGGCTGGCGCGACGGCTACTGGCAGGGCGAGGCGGAAGAAGCGGCGGTCGCGGAGCAGGTAAGGGCCAGCGCTGCCGACCTGCTGTTCGTGGCGATCAGTTCGCCCAAGAAGGAACAATTCCTGGGCCGCTGGCAGGCCGCCATGCGCATCCCGTTCGCGATGGGCGTGGGCGGCACCTTCGACGTCGCCATCGGCCGTGTGAAGCGGGCGCCGCTGTGGATGCAGCGCGCCGGGCTGGAATGGTTTTACCGCTTCCTGCAGGAGCCGCGCCGCATGTTCCGGCGCTACTTTATCGAGGACATGGCCTTCCTCTGGCTGCTGGTCAAGGAAGCGCTGCATACCCGCAAGGGACAAACATAGGGACACGCGGTCGCAGAGCCGCCGAAGGACAAAGAAGAGGGGGGCGGCAATGCCGTCCTGGGAGCGCCGATACAGGCGCGCATCAACAAGCATAGAGAGTGACGACAATGAAGATTCTGGTTACGGGCGGCGTGGGCTATATCGGTTCCCACACCGTCGTCGAGTTGCAGCATGCCGGGTACGACGTGGTCGTGGTCGACAATCTCTCCAACGCCCAGCGCGAGGTCCAGGACCGCGTGCGACAAATCACGGGCAAATCGTTTGATTTCATCGAGGCCGACATCCGCGATCGCGCCGCCATGGAAGCGGCCTTTGCCGCTCACAAGGTCGATGCCGTGATCCACTTTGCTGGCCTGAAGGCGGTCGGCGAATCGGTGGCGCAGCCGCTGCGCTACTACGACAACAACGTCTCCGGCAGCGTCGTGCTGTTCGAGACGATGGCGAAGTTCGGCGTCAAGACGCTGGTGTTCAGTTCCTCGGCCACCGTCTACGGCGACCCGGCCTCGGTGCCGATCCTGGAAGACTTCCCGCTGTCGGCCACCAATCCCTACGGCCGCAGCAAGCTGATGATCGAGGACATCCTGCGCGACCTGATCAAGGCCGAACCGGACTGGCGCATTGCGCTGCTGCGCTACTTCAACCCGGTCGGTGCCCACGAAAGCGGCCTGATCGGTGAGTCGCCTTCCGGCATCCCGAACAACCTCGTTCCCTACATCGCCCAGGTCGCAACCGGCCAGCGCGAAAAGCTGTCGGTGTTCGGGGGCGACTACCCGACCCCGGACGGCACCGGCATGCGCGACTACATCCACGTCGTGGACCTGTCGATCGGCCACGTCAAGACGCTCGACAAGCTGGCCCAGGGGCCGGGCCTGGTGACCTACAACCTCGGCACCGGCCGTGGCAACAGCGTGCTGGAAATGGTGCGTGCTTTCGAGGCCGCCAGCGGCCGCCCGATTCCGTACCAGATCGTCGACCGCCGTCCGGGCGATATCGCGAAGTGCTATGCCGATCCGGCCAAGGCCCGCGAGGAGCTCGGCTGGATCGCCACGCGCGACGTCGCCCAGATGTGCGCCGACACATGGCGCTACCAGACCTCCGGTAACGTTGAAAAAGCTTCAGAAAACTGAGTTCACTGGCTTTTGTAAGACTCATGAAGTATCGCGTCTTCAAAGCCTGCAAACCACTAGTGTCACAGGGCCTCGAGAAACCGTAGCGAGCATCGCAAACCGACACAGCGACGCGCAGCAGGTTTAGCAAGGCCCCTACCAAAAGGACGGTTCAATAATGAAAGCAATGATTCTCGCGGCAGGCAAGGGCACGCGCGTTCGCCCGCTCACGTACGACCTTCCGAAACCCATGATTCCGCTGCTGGGCAAGCCGGTGATGGCCTACCTGGTCGAGCACCTGAAAAAACACGGCGTGACCGAAATCATGGTCAACGTCAGCTGGCTGCATGAAAAGATCGAAGAGTATTTCGGCGAAGGCGAGCAGTTCGGCGTCCAGATCGGCTATTCCTTCGAAGGCTACATGACCGACGACGGCACCATCGTGCCCGAGCCGATCGGTTCGGCCGGCGGCATGAAGAAGATCCAGGAATTCGGCCAGTTCTTCGACGACACCACCATCGTGCTGTGCGGCGACGCCCTGATCGACCTCGACCTGAAAGCGGCCCTGCTCGAGCACCGCCGCAAGGGTGCGATGGCCTCCGTCATCACCAAGGAAGTCCCGTGGGACAAGGTGTCCTCGTATGGCGTCGTCGTTACCGACGAGCAGGGGCGCATTACCGAGTTCCAGGAAAAGCCGAGCCAGGAAGAGGCGAAGTCGAACTTCATCAGCACCGGCATCTACATCTTCGAGCCGGAAGTGATCGACTTGATTCCGTCGGGCGTGTCCTTCGACATCGGTTCGGAACTGTTCCCGCTGCTGGCCGAACGCGGCCTGCCGTTTTATGCCCAGGGTCGTCCGTTCAACTGGCTCGACATCGGCACCATGTCCGACTACTGGGAAGTGCTGCAGACGGTGCTGACGGGCGAAGTCAACCACATGGACGTGCCGGGCACCCAGATCGAGCCGGGCCTCTGGGTCGGCCTGAACACCTGCATCGACTGGAACGGCACCAAGATCGAGGGCCCGGTCTACATCGGCTCGGGCGTGAAGATCGAATCGGGCGTGCACATCGTCGGCCCGACCTGGATCGGCCACGGCAGCCACATCTGCGAAGGCGCCGAGATTGTCCGCAGTGTGTTGTTTGAATATACTCGCGTCTTGCATGATGTAACACTCAATGAAATGATTGTCTTCAAGGAATACAGTGTCGATCGTGCAGGAGAAATGAAGCACGCGTCCGAGTACAGCTCCGAAGAATGGCTGAACGCCCGCGACCGCCGCCGCAGCAGCCGCAAAGAAATCGCAAGTCAGAACAGCAATAACCAATAGAAAGCGAACGCATGAAAATTTACCCAGTGATCCTCTCCGGCGGTGCCGGCACCCGTCTGTGGCCACTGTCGCGGGCTGTGCTGCCAAAACAGTTGCTGCCGCTGGTTGCCGACAAGACCATGTTGCAGGAGACCGCGCTGCGCGTGGCCGGCCTGCCGGGTCTGATGGCTCCGCTGGTCGTCTGCGGCAACGACCACCGCTTCATGGTGGCCGAGCAGCTGCGCGCGGCCGGCATTACGCCGCTGGGGATCCTGCTCGAGCCGGTCGGCCGCAATACCGCGCCGGCAGTGGCCGCCGCTGCGCATTACCTGAAATCGATCGACCCGGAAGCGGTCATGCTGGTGCTGCCGGCTGACCACGTCATCACCAATCGCGAAGCCTTCAAGGATGCGGTGCTGCGCGCCGCGACCATGGTGCGCGAAGGCGGCCTGGCCACCTTCGGCATCGTGCCGCAAGGCCCGGAAACCGGCTATGGCTACATCCGCCGCGGTGCGGCGCTGGCGAATTGCGAAGACTGCTACCAGGTCGAGCGCTTCGTCGAGAAACCGGACCTTGCCACGGCCCAGGCCTTCGTCGCGGACGGCGGCTACTACTGGAATAGCGGCATGTTCATGTTTGCCGCCGAGCGTTACCTGGCCGAGCTGGCCCAGTTCGCGCCGGAGATCGCCACCGCCGCCGAGAAAGCCGTCAGCACCGGCTACCGCGACCTCGATTTCTGCCGCCTCGACGAAGCCGCCTTCTCGGGCTGCCCGTCGGACTCGATCGACTACGCCGTCATGGAGCATACCGGCCACGCCGTGGTTGTCCCGGCCGACATCGGCTGGAGCGACGTCGGTTCCTGGTCGGCGCTGTGGGAAGTGCAGCCGAAGGACGACAATGGCAATGCCCAGCGTGGCGACGTCTATCTCGACGGCGTCAAGAATTCGCTGGTGCGCGCCGAGAGCCGCATCGTGGCGGTCGTCGGCGTCGAGAACATCGTCGTCGTCGAGACCCAGGATGCGGTGCTGGTCGCGCACAAGGACCAGGTGCAGCGCGTCAAGCAGGTGGTCGACCACCTGAAATCGAAGGAACGTACCGAGCACCTGCACCACACGCGCGTCTACCGTCCGTGGGGCCACTACGAGGGCATCGATGCGGGCGACCGTTTCCAGGTCAAGCGCATCACCGTGAAACCGGGCGAAAAACTGTCCCTGCAGATGCACCACCACCGCGCCGAGCACTGGGTGGTCGTCTCGGGCACGGCCCGCGTGACCTGCGGCGACAAGGTCAGCCTGCTGTCGGAAAACGAGTCGACCTATATCCCGATCGGCATGAACCACCGTCTCGAGAACCCGGGCAAACTGCCGCTGCACATCATCGAAGTGCAGTCCGGCAGCTACCTGGGCGAGGACGACATCGTGCGCTTCGAGGATATCTACCAGCGCTCGTAAGATCAGGACAGCCGGCACTGCGCGGGAAGGACGCCTGCAGGGCCGGGGGACCGGCAGGGACGAAAGCGGGCGGCAACGCCCGCTTTTTTTCGTCCGTCGCGCCCGCGCGGGACGGCCACGCGCACCCGTGGCTTCCTCTACACCTTGCGCAAGGTTCCCAAGTCAACAGTGTGAGGGGGTGCGCCACCCCGGCATACAATGGGTTGGTCAGTGAACCCCGACCGGAGGTGATCATGAAGACGCTCCTTGCCCGTGGCCCGCATCCGCTGCCTCTTGCGCTGCGCCTTGTACTATCGCGTGCACTGTCCCGCGCGCTCGCGCTGGCACTGCCGCTAGTCCTGCCGTTTATCCTGCTGCTCGTTGCTCCGCCATCGCACGCCCAGACCGGCAACCCGCCGCTCGATCCCGTCCTCGAAGGGCAGCTCGAACGCTGGCTCGGCGCCGGCGACCTCATCTTCGATAACGTCTATACGCGCGCGCCTGGCGACGACTCGCTCGACTTCCACGCCGCCGCCGACGACCGGGGCCCGACTTTTACCCTGGTGCGCGTCAGCGATCCGGCAGGGCAAGCCTGGCTGGTGGGCGGCTACAACCCGCAAAGCTGGTCGTCCACGGACGGCTGGCACAGCACGGAACGCGATTTCCAGCGCACGGCCTTCCTGTTCAATTACACCGATCCCGGCGTCTGGCACCAGGTGCCGAGCGGCTTCGAACTACCCAGCCAGGGCGCTTTCCAGACCTTCAATGCGGCCGACCAGGGGCCGACCTTCGGCGCCGGCCCCGACCTCCTGGTCAACGACCGGCTCGATACCGCGCTGTCCTGGCGCCTGAGCTATGGCGACCCAGGCGGCGAGGGGCGCAGCATCATCGACGGATCGACCGGCGGACAGCTCTTCAGGATCGACGCGCTCGAACTCTACGCCATCGCGCCGATTCCGGAACCGGCCGCAGCCACCATGCTCGCAGGCGGCCTGGGCATGCTGGCGCTCGCCCTTGCGCCACGCATGCGCCGCCGTACGGTCGCCGTGCGCGCCTGATAGCGGGCCATGGCCCGGCCATCCCGCAGGCGTGGCGGCGCTGCAGCCTTGTCGCGTCCATGCGCCAGGAAACGGGTGCGGCCGGGCGGGGAGTTCCCGCGCGCGTTCGCGCTGCCAGCGGAAGGAGGCGCGTACTGGCGCTCCGGCGCGCCTCCGTGGGCGCACGGGCGCACGCCTGCGCGGCTGTTCGTGAGCCTGCTCCCATGGCTGCGCATCCGGATGCGCGTGTGGGCGCGCACGCGTGTGCCGGCACGCGTGCTGGCAGGGCTGCTCGCGTGCCTATGTGCGCTGCCGTTTACCGTCCTGGGCGCCGCGCCCGAAACCGGCCTCGCCGCAGGCACGGCGCAGGTGGAAGCCGCCGCGAGCTCCGGCCTCGGTCCGCGCCAGCTGGCAATCGTCATCAACGACAACGACCCGGACAGCGTCGCCATCGGCAAGTACTATCGCGAGCGCCGCGACATCCCGGCCGCGAACGTGATCCATGTGCGCCTGCCACGCGAGGCCTCGCTGCCGCTCGAACGCTTCCGCGCGCTGAAGGAGGACATCGACAGCCGCCTGGGACCAGGCATCCAGGCCGTGCTGATGGTCTGGACCGCTCCCTACAAGGTCGGCTGCAATGCCATCACCGCCGCCTACACGCTGGGCTACGACGAGGCCTTGTGCCGCGATACCTGCGCTCCCGCCCGGCCCAGCCCCTATTTCAATGCGCGCGGCCGCCGTCCCTACAGCGAACACGGTCTGCGGCTGTCGATGCTGCTGCCGATCGCGTCGGTTGACAAGGCGCGGGCGCTGATCGACCGCGGCGTCATCAGCGGCTTTCGCCTGCTACCCGCCAGCGCCTGGTACCTCAGTACCTCCGAGGCGGCGCGCAACGCCCGCGCCGTTTTCTTTCCGCGCCCCGGCTATCTGGCGTCCAAGCGCCTGCGCATCCACCGCGTCCGGGGCGACGCCATCGAAGGCGTCGACGACGTCCTCGTCTACCAGCTCGGCAAGGCCGAGGTCGACAAGCTGGGCAGCCTGCGCTTCGTGCCCGGCGCCCTGGCCGACCACCTGACTTCGCACGGTGGCGAATTGCTGGGAAGCTCGCAGATGAGCAGCCTGCGCTGGCTCGAAGCGGGCGCGACGGCCAGCTATGGCACGGTAAGCGAGCCCTGCAACCACTGGCAGAAATTCCCGAATCCGGGCGTCCTCCTGCGTCACTATCTCGATGGCGACAGCGCCATCGAAGCCTACTGGAAGAGTGTCGCCTGGCCGGCCCAGGGCCTGTTCATCGGCGAGCCGCTGGCGACACCCTATCCGAAGCGATGAGTGGCGGCGCAAGCTGCACAAAGCGTCGCAGGCCGGACCGCGAGGTGAAGCGGACAAGGGCCGCCAGGGCCGCCATCGGCGCGTCGTGGCTCCGGCTTGTTTCGTGACCGGGTGGGAACACAGCCAGCACAGGGACCGCAATGCCGGCCCCAGCACCGACGCGAGTCGGCAGCCTACCGCCGCAAGACAGCAAAAACATGGCCGTGAAGTTGGACGACGCGCCGCCGTCTCGAGGGCCGGTGAATGCAGTCCCGATGACTTGCGGCAGCTTTATTTTCTTGTAAGAATCTCTTTTGAATCAATGTGTTGCCGGCTTACCTCATCCGGAAGTATTGCCGTGAGAAATTGTGTCATTCTCCTGTCAAATTGTAGATTTATTATTGTTTCTAGTAATAAAATGACTATAAGCATGGACAACATTGCTGCGCCCCACCATCCCTTTTAGGAAGCCCATGAAAATGCCCGTTGCAACCCCTACCTCCGCCGGCCGGCTGACCGTCCTGGCGGCACTGCTGGCCGGATTGTCCGCCGGTGCCTGCGCCGCGCCAGCCGATGTCGTCATCAGCCAGTTGTACGGCGGTGGCGGCAGCGCCAACTCCACCCGGAACCGCGATTTCGTCGAACTGTTCAACCGCAGCGGCGCACCGGTCAGCCTGAAAGGGATGAGCCTGCAGTACCAGTCGGCCGCCGGCACCACCCGGCAGGCGGGCGCCTTGCCGGACGTAACGCTGGCACCGGGGCAGTATTTCCTCGTCGCGGGATCGGCGGGCACGGGGGCGACATCGGTCCGATCGACCATTCCTGGGGCGCCTCGCTGTCGGCCACGACCGGCAAGGTGGCGCTGGCAAAAAAGTCGACAAGGCGATGACGACGCCCGAGGGTGAAGCGATCGTCGACCTGGTCGGCTTCGGCACCGCCAACCGCTTCGAAGGCTTCGTCGCGCCGGCACCGTCGATCTCGACCTCGCTGCAGCGCGCAGCCCCGGGCTGCACCGACACCGACAACAACGCGGCCGACTTCACCGCCGCCACCGTCGTCGGCCCGCGCCGCAGCACGTCGCCCATCAACAGCTGCGGCGGCCCGGTGCAGCAGGCCATCGTGCTGTCCTGCCCGACCGGCCTGCAGGCCGAGCAGGGCAGCGCCGCCAGCGCTCCCTTGTCCGCGCGCGACGAGGACAGCATCGTCAACAGCGCCGTCATCGAATCGGGCGCGGTGCCCGGCATCAGCCTCGACGGTTTCGTCGCGGCCGGCGCCATCGGCGCCAGCGCCAACGCCACCCTGAGCGTGGCCGCAAGCGTGGCACCAGGCAGCTACCCGGTGAAGATCCGCTTCGCCAACAACGACGGCCAGAGCGCCAGCTGCACCGTGCCCGTGCGCGTGGCCGGCCAGCTGAGCATCCCGCAAATCCAGGGCACCGGCCCCAGGACCGCCTACCACAACACCGTGCAGACGACCCAGGGCGTCGTCACTGCCGTGGTCGGCAGCGGCTTCTTCCTGCAAGACCCGAAGGGCGATGGCGATCCGGCCAGCTCGGACGCGATTTTCGTGTTCGGCAGCAGCGCCGGCCTGGCCGTGGGCGACCTGGTGCGCATTACCGGTACCGTGGTCGAATACACCCCAAGCGGCGCCAGCCGTTCGTACACCGAATTCAAGGACCTCGGTGCGGTGACGAAACTGGGCAGCGGCCCGGCGATTGCACCGGCCAATGTCGCGCTGCCGGACGCCGACCTGGCCCGCTTCGAAGCCATGCTGGTGCGTTTCACCACACCGCTGACGGTCAATGGCAACGCCTACCTCGCCGAGCGCGGCGAGCTGACCTTATCAAGCGGCCGCCGCGAAATCCCGACCAACCGCTATCCGGCCGGATCGCCTGAAGCCCAGGCGCTGGCCCGCGACAACGCGGCCAACATGATCGTGCTCGACGACGGCATCTTCACGACGCCGGCGCAGATTCCCTACCCGGGCCAGGACGGCACCGTACGCGCGGGCGACACCGTCACCGACCTGACCGGCGTGCTCGACTTCGGCGCCATCGGCGGCGGCGGTGCGGCCTTCAAGGTGCAGCCGACCGTGACGCCGGTGTTCTCGCGCACCAACGAGCGCTTGCCTGCACCCCAGGTGGCAAGCGGCAACGTGAAGGTCGCCAGCGCCAACGTGCTGAACTTCTTCACCACCTTTACCAACGGCCAGGATGCCTGGGGCCGCACCGGCCAGGGCTGCACCATCGGCAGCCGCACCAGCGCCGGTAACTGCCGTGGCGCTGACAACATGGCCGAGTTCGTGCGCCAGCGCGACAAGATCGTTGCCGCCCTGTCGGCCGTGAATGCCGACGTCGTCGGCCTGATGGAAATCCAGAACAACGGCGATACCGCCGTCGACTACCTGGTGCAGCAGCTGAACGGCGTGATGGGTGCCGGCACCTACGCGGTCGTGCCCAAGCCGGCCGCGACCGGCACCGACGCGATCCGCGTGGCCATGATCTACAAGCCGAAGGCGGTCAGCCTGGTGGGTGGCGCACTGTCGGACGGCGACATCGTCAACAACCGCGCACCGATCGCCCAGACCTTCAAGGCCGGCAACGGCGGCAAGTTCTCGCTGGTCGTGAACCACCTGAAGTCGAAGGGCAGCTGCGGCGGCGCCAGGGGCGGCGATGCCGACAGCGGCGACGGCCAGGGCTGCTGGAACGCCAGCCGTGTCGAACAGGCCGCACGCCTGCGCGACTACTTCCTGCCGCAGGTCGTGGCTGCCGCCAACGATCCGGACGTGCTGGTGGTCGGCGACATGAACGCCTATGGCATGGAAGACCCGATCCGCCTGCTGAACGCGGCCGGCTATGTCAACGAGATCGAACGCTTCGTGCGTCCGCAGGGCACGCCTTACTCCTACGTGTTCGGTGCCGAAAGCGGCTACCTCGACCACGCGCTGGCCAGCACCAGCCTCGACGGGCAAGTGGCCGGCGTGACCGAATGGCACAACAATGCCGACGAGCCGGAAGCGATCGACTACAACATCGAGAACGGCAACACGGAACCGTACGTGAAGGACGCTTTCCGCGCCTCGGATCACGACCCGGTGGTGGTCAGCCTGAACCTGGCGCCAACCTATCTTGATGTCACGACGTCAAGCTCGATCACGCGTTCGGCATTGCTGCTGAACCGCGCAACCGGCAAGTACAGCGCCACCGTGAAGATCACGAACACGAGCGGCGCGGTCCTGACCGGTCCGCTGCACCTGGTGCTCGAAGGCCTCCCGAGCGGCGTGACGCTCGACGGCAAGAGCGGCGAGCAGGGCGGGGCGCCTTATCTCACCCTGCCAGGCGCATCGCTGGCGCCTGGCGCCACGGTCAGCGTCACCACCACCTTCACCAACCCATCGAAGTCCAGCATCGGCTACACGCCGAAACTGTTCACCGGCACTTTCTGAGGAAGCGATCCATGTTCAAGCTGAAAAACCTGTTCACCCGTGCGCTGCTGGCGCTGATGCTGGCAACGGGCGCCGGCGCGGCGCTGGCCGGCCCGACCTACCACGTGACGGTCGACACCCGCGGCTATGAGGGCAGCGGCACGCTCGACTTCCTGTTCCTCGGTTACGACACCTCGGCGCCAGGCAATGCGTTCCTGAGCAATTTCACGGGGGACTATGGCAGCGACAGCGCCTTCGAAGGCGATGCGAGCGGCGCCATCGACAGCGGCGTGGTGCTGGGAACGAGCGACTGGTACAACAGCTTCGCGCAATCGGTGAACCTGGGCGGGCGCTTCGGCTTCGACCTGCGCTTCGACGTCGGTCCAGCCGGCGGCCCGCTCGGTTTCAGCGTCGGCCTGTTCAGCGATGCACTGGGCCAATACCTGGGCGCGGACGCCACCCCGGTCTCGTTCGAGCTGAGCCCGGGCCAGCCCGACCTGATCGCACTCGACGCCTCGCTGGTACGCGTGGCCGAGGTGCCGGAACCGGCGGGCATGGCCCAGCTGGCGCTGGGACTGGCATTGATGGCCTGGACCGCTCGCCAGCGCCGCAAGCGCTGATCGCGCGCGCTGGCCGCTTCAGGAGAAGCACACCGGACTCGCGTCCGGTGTGCTTTTTTCATGGAAGAGCGGAATCAGCTGCCGGCGCGGCGCATCGCATCGAGGCGATAGGCTTCGGCGTTGCCGTCGATGATGCGCAGGCCGGCGCAGGCCTGGTCGGCGCAGTCGGGCAGCGGGGTCTTGCCGACCGACGCCGGGTCGACCGAGATGTCGACCACATGGGTCGCCGCGGCGCTCTGGACAGGGGCATTCATGCCGGTGGCATCGGTGCCGCCGCAGGCGCTCAGGGCGCAGGCAAGGGCGGTAAGGGAGAGCAGGGAGCGGAGGATATGGGTATGCATGATGGCGTTGAGACGGGCTCGTCAGTGATGGATCTATTGTAGCTAGGAATTTTTTCCTTGGGTCAATAACTTTCTGCCGTTGGCCGAAGAAGAAAGATATTGAACGCGAGATAGCATACAGATAGGCGAAGATGAATGCTGATTGTGGGAAATATCCTACAGGAAACAAAAAGTGCGATTAGGAATCATTTTCGATGGCCGTCGCATGGACGCTACACTCCTGTCGCGTTCAAAAACCACGTTCATGTGCGGCGCATGAATACTGCGTGCACGCTTGACCCGACAACGCGGGAGCGTATGATGAGCACATGAAAAAACTTGCCATTCTCCTACTACTGGCCTTGTCTGCCTGCAGTACCCGGGCAGACGATCCGGCGTCCGCCTCAAGCACGGGGCCTGCCTCTGAGCCGGCCACTGCCGCCAATGCCGCCACTGCCGCCAATGCCGTGGCCATGCCTGCCGGTGCGCCTGGGGCGAAGTCCGACTTGCTGGCCCAGATCCGGGCGAAAATAGGCACGGCCGCATGCAGCAGCGACAGCCAGTGCCAGGTCATCCCGATCGGCGCCAAGGCCTGTGGCGGCCCGGCCAGCTACCTGCCCCGGTCGAGCGCGCAGACGAACGGCGCCGAACTGCAGGCGCTGGCCGACCGCTACCGCGACGAGCAGCACGCCAGCAACAAGCGTTCGAACATGATCTCGAACTGCATGGTGGTGGCTCCGCCGGGCGTGACCTGCCGCGCCGGCACCTGCCAGGCGGTTGACGCCCCGGCGCCGCGGTAAGCAGACCGCGGGGTGCTGGTTCGGGGGATCCCCATGCCGCCGGCACGGGGTGTGCAAGGGTGTGCAAGCGGCGCAACTTCGGCCGGTTTGGCGTTGCCTCATGGATAACCCCATGGTACTCTGCTGGGACGCGGCCGCCTGGCCGAATCAGGAGTCATCTGGATGTCGCAAGCACCACTCGCCGGACCGCGTCGCGGACTGAAACAAGGTTTTACGCTGCTCGAATTGCTGGTCGTGATCGTCATCATCGGCCTGCTCGCCGCCTACGTTGGTCCCAAGTATTTTTCCCAGCTCGGCAAGTCGGAAGTGACGATCGCCAGGGCGCAAATCGACGCTTTCGAGAAGTCGCTCGACACCTACCGCCTCGACGTCGGCCGTTATCCGACGGGGGAAGAGGGCCTGAATGCCCTGATGGCGGCGCCCGCCAGTGCCGGCGCCAAGTGGAACGGTCCCTACCTGAAGAAGGGCGTGCCGCAAGACCCCTGGGGCCATCCGTATCAATACCGTTCGCCCGCTGCCAAGGGAGAATACGAAATCATCTCGCTCGGCCGCGACGGCCAGCCTGGCGGCAGCGGCGACAACGCCGACATTTCCTCGCTCTGATTTCCGTTCCCTTTCCTTCTTCACCACACATCCGGGCACGTCTTCATGCAGTTCGCAGTACGCACCCTTGCGCCCGACCTCTCGATCTCCAGCCTCGTGGTCGATGCGCTCGATGAAACCGACGCGCGCCGGCAAATCGAGGCGCAAGGCCTCTTCGTCAGCGACATCGCGCCGGCCGGCGGAGCGGTAGCGCGCACGCGCGGCCCGAAGCTCTCGCTCGTCCTGTTTTCCCGGGAATTGCTGGCCCTCCTGAATGCGGGCCTGGGCATCGTCGAAGGCCCTGGAAGCGCTGCTGGAGAAGGAAGCCAATCCCGCCGCGCGCGCCGTGCTCGAGCGCCTGCTCGCCGGCCTGCGCGAAGGCAAGCGTTTTTTTCCAGCGTGCTGGCAAGCCAGCCGCAATTGTTCCCGCCGCTGTATGTCGGCATCGTGCGCGCCGCCGAAGGCACCAGCGACCTGCCGCGGGCGCTCTCCCGCTATATCGACTACCAGCAGCGCATCGATACCGTGCGCGCGAAAATCGTCAGCGCCTCGATCTACCCGGTCATCCTGCTGTGCGTGGGCGGCGGCGTGTCGACTTTCCTGATCGGCTATGTGGTGCCGCGCTTTGCCGAGGTCTACCAGGGTGCCGGGCGCAACCTGCCGTGGATGAGCCAATTGCTGCTCGAGTGGGGCCAGTTCGCGGCCAGCCACGGCACGGCCGTCCTGCTGACGCTGGGCACTGCGGTAGCGGCTGCGGTGCTGGGCGTACGCCGCATGCTGCGTAGCGGTGGCATCACGCGCCTGCTGGCGCGCCTGCCCGGTATCGGCGAGCGTGCCCGCATCTATGAACTCTCGCGCCTCTACCTGACGCTCGGCATGCTGCTTGAGGCCGGCATCACCATCGTCGGCGCCATCGAGACGGTGGGGCCGATGGTGTCAGGCTCGCTGCGCGCGGCGCTGACGAACGCGCGCCTCGCCATCGAATCGGGCCGCCCACTGTCGGACGCCTTCGAAGCACATGGCCTGACCACGCCGATCTCGCTGCGCATGCTGCGCGTGGGCGAACGCACCGGCGACATGGGCCCGATGCTCACGCAATCGGCCGCCTTCTACGACGGCGAAATCAGCCGCTGGATCGACCGCTTCACGCGCACCTTCGAGCCGCTGTTGATGGCGGCCATCGGCCTGGTGGTGGGCGCCATCGTGGTGCTGCTGTACATGCCGATCTTCGACCTGGCGGTAGACATGTCGTGAGTGCGTCCATCCTCGCTCCGGACCTGCTGGCGCGTGCGCGCCTGCAAAGCCGCCAGTCACAGCGCCCGCTCGTGGCCGAACTCGAGGCGCTGACCGGCCTCGATCCGCGCCAGCTCGTCGGCGCCCTGGCCGAGCCTTTTGGACTCTCGGTCATGGAAACCACCGAGATGCTGAGCCAGGAGCCGGCTTTCGACCTGCTGCCCTTGGCGCAGGCACTGGCGCGTCACTGCGTGCTGCTGCGCGGTCCGAACCGCGAACTCACCGGCGTGATCGCCGATCCGTTCGACCTGGACCAGCAGACCTGGCTGTCGAACCGTGCCGGCGCCAGCGCACGCGCGCCACTGCACCTGCGCCTGGCGCTCGCCTCCGACATCCAGGCCTATCTGTCGCGCCAGGAAGCCTCGGCGCGCGCAGTCGACAGCATCGTCCCCAGCAGCGGGGATGGACGGCGCGACGGCAAGACCGCCGCCGTGCTCTCGTTCGCCTCGGTGTCGGAAGCGGGCAGCCCGGCCGTCAAGCTGGTCAACTCCACGCTCTACGATGCCCTGAAAGCCGGCGCGTCCGACATCCACCTGGAGAGCACCGCCGGCGGCCTGGCTGTGAAATACCGCGTCGACGGGGTGCTCGACCATGCGACCACGGTCGGCGGCATCGAGCTGGCCGAACACATCATCTCGCGCCTGAAGGTGCTGGCCGAACTCGACATCGCCGAGCGCCGCATCCCGCAGGACGGCAGTTTCCGGGTCGAGTCGAACGGACGCGACATCGACCTGCGCGTCTCGATCATGCCCAGCATTCATGGCGAGGATGCGGTCATCCGTATCCTCGACAAACGCGCCATGGTCGAAGCCTATGGCGCGCTGACGCTGGAAGCGCTGGGCTTTGACGCGCCCTCGCTGGCGACCCTGCGCGCCCTGGCCCAGGAAGCCTATGGCATGCTGCTGGTGACAGGGCCGACCGGCTCGGGCAAGACCACCACGCTATACGCGGCGCTGACCGAAATCCACAACGGCCGCGAAAAGATCATCACCATCGAGGACCCGGTCGAGTACCAGCTGCCGGGCATCCTGCAGATCCCGGTCAACGAGAAGAAGGGACTGACGTTCGCGAAAGGCCTGCGTTCGATCCTGCGCCATGACCCGGACAAGATCATGGTCGGCGAGATCCGCGACCGCGAAACGGCGGAAATCGCGGTGCAATCGGCGCTGACCGGCCACCTGGTCCTGACGACCGTCCACGCCAACAACGTGTTCGACGTGTTCGGCCGCTTCACCCACATGGGCATCGACCCGTACGCCTTCGTGTCGGCCCTGAACGGCATCTGGGCCCAGCGCCTGATCCGCATGAACTGCCCGCACTGCGCCACGCAGTACGACCCGAGCGAGGCGGAACTGGCCTCGGTGCGGCTCGAGCGCATGGAGGTCGCGGACTACCTCTTCATGCGCGGCAAGGGCTGCGGCGATTGCCGCGGCACCGGCTATCGCGGCCGCCGCTCGATCGCCGAGATATTGACCCTGAACGACGAGATCCGCGAGCTGATCGTCGACAAGCAGCCGATCCGCCGCATCAAGGCCGCCGCCCACGCGAACGGCACCCGCAGCCTGCGCCTGGCCGCGCTCGATCTGGTCAAGCGCGGCGCGACCACGCTCGAGGAAATCAAACGGGTGACCCAGCATGCCTAGACTGCCCGGACAAAGCCTGCGCCTCGGCGTCGACCACGACAGCCTGGCACTCGTGCGCCACAGCCGCCTGTTCGGCGCGGCCAGCACCGTGCTGGCTGAAGCCCGTATCGCCGATGCGAACGACGCCGCCGAACTGCTGCGCGGCCTGCGCCAGCTGGGGGAGGTCGCACCGCTGGCGCACTGGCCGGTGAGCGTGGTAGTGGCCGACGAACTGGCGCGCATGTGGCAGGTGGCGCCGCCGCCTGCGGCCGCGAGTCCCGCCGACCTGGACGCCGCCTGCGCGATGCGCTATCAGTCGCTGTTCGGCGCGCCCCCAGGCGGCTGGACGATCGCCGCCGACTGGCAGGCGGGGCAGCCCTTCCTGGCTGCCGCGCTGCAGGACGGCTTGCTCGCGACGCTGCGCGAATGGTCGCGCGAATCCCGCTGCCACCTGATGCAAGTCGTGCCTCAATTCGTCGCGGCGATGAATGCCTGGCGCCGTGCGCGCCGTCCCGGTGCCTGGTTCGGCCTGGTGCATGGGCAGGTGCTGAGCATCGCGGCCTACGAGGGCCCGCGCCTGGCTGCCCTGCGCAGCACCGTGGTGCCCCCTGGCGCCGGCCGCGACTGGCTCGCCAGCCTGGTCGCGCGCGAGGCGCTGCGCGTGGGCGTGGCGCAGCCGGAACTGCTGCAGGTATGCGGGCCGGCGCCGCGCGCCTGGGGCGGCAGCGACGACAAGCTGAAGTTCGCCTGCACGCTGCTGGGCGGCGAGAGCGATGACACCAAAGGCCATTCCGGCATCGTGCGCCTGGCCTGTACCGGGAGCGCCGCATGAAGCGCGTGCGCCTGGATTTCGCACCGCCCAGCCTGCGCCGCACGCTGTACCTTGCGCCGGCCTGGGCCTGGGTGACCGCGCTTGGTGCTGCCGCGCTGTGCCTGACCGCGCTGGTGCAGGTGCTGGATTACCGCGAGGCGCGCGAGGAGGTCGATGCCCAGTGGGCAGCGATTCGCGACCGCGCCGCGGCCTCGCAGGTGCAGGCGGCGGTGCCGCCGCTGGCCACCCGCGCGGCGCCGGTCGGTGCCCAGCAGGCCGTCGCCGTCAACGCGGCCATCATGCAGCTGAACCTGCCCTGGGCGCGCCCTGCACGATGCCGTGCGCAGTGCAACACCCGCGAACGTGGCGCTGCTGGCGCTGGAACCGGACGCGAAAAAGCGCGTGCTGCGCATCACGGCGGAAGCACGCAGCAGCGACGACATGCTGGCCTACGTGGCGGCGCTGGGACGCGAGGAATGGTTCGGCGCAGTCACCTTGGCGCGCCATGAAGTGCAGGAGCAGGACCCGAACCGGCCCGTGCGCTTCCAGGTCGATGCCGAGTGGGGGACCCCATGATGCCGCAAGGGGGTAACGCGCTCCTGCGCATGCGCCTGGCGCTGCGTGCCACCAGTGCGCTGCTACTGGCGGCCGTGCTGCTGTGCGCGGCGGCGCTGGCGCTGCTGGCCTGGGTACTGCCGGCGCGCGACAAACTGGAACGGGAGCGCGCCGAAGCGGCGGACATCGCACGTCGCCCGCCAACGGTCGCGGCGCACGCGCCTGTCGTCGACAACGCCGCCGCCAACCTGGCGCTGTTCCAGGCCGCGCTGGGCAACCCGCGCCACCTCGAGCGCGAGTTGAAGACCCTGTTCGACCTTGCCGCGAAAAGCGGGCTGCTACTCCGCCAGGGCGAGTACAAGAGCGGCTACGACCGCAACGCGCGTCTTGCCACCTACCAAGTCAGCCTGCCGGTGAAAGGGAGCTATGCCCAGGTCTGGCAGTTCGCGCTGCTGGCGCTGCGGGCCATTCCCTTCGCCTCGCTCGACGAGGTCAGCTTCCGGCGCGAGGCCATCGGCGAGCCGACAGTCGAAGCGCGCCTGCGCCTGACCCTCTACCTGCAAGACACGCGAGGGGCGCCATGAAGCGCGCTTCCATCAAGCCGCGCCACGTCGTGCTGGGCGTGGCCCGGTGCTGGCGGCGGCGCTGGCCGCCTTTGGCGACCGCACGCCCGAGAGCGAGGTGGCCGAAGCCGTCGAGCGCGCCCCGGCCGCCGCGCAGGCGCCATCCACGCCGGCGCGTGCGTCCACGCAGGAAGCCAAACCCGCACCCGCGATCGCCCGCCTGCTGCCGCGCGAGGTCCTGATCGGCGACGCCAGGGTCGGTCTGAAGGCCGGCAGCCGCGACCCGTTCGGCCGCCAGGACTGGACACCGCCGCCGCCACCGCCACCGAAACCGGCGCCACCCCGCCGCCCAGCGCGCCGCCGCTCCCCTTTACCGTGATCGGCAAGGCGCTCGAGGACGGTGTCTGGGAAGTCTACCTGGCCAGCGGCGACCGCACCCACATCGCCCATGAAGGCGGCGTGATCGAAGGGACCTGGCGCGTCGATCGCATCGCGCCGCCCATGATGACCCTGACTTATCTGCCGCTGAACCAGGTCCAGCAGCTCAACATTGGAGTATTCGAGTAATGAACCGTTCCCGCATGCGCGTCTTTGCTGCTGTGCTGGCCGCTACGCTGCTGGCCGGCTGTACCGCGCAGCGCGCCTACCACGAGGGCAACGCGCTGGTCGCGCGCCAGGAGGAGGTGGGGGCAGGGCTGGCCAAGTACCGCGAGGCGGTGGAGGCCGATCCCGCCAATCCGCTCTACCGCGCCGCCCTGCTGCGCGCGCGCGATGCCACCACCACGCGCTTCATCGAGCAGGCCGAGCGCGAGCTGGCGGCGGGCCGCGCCGATGCCGCGCGCGCCGCCTACGAGCAGGTGCTGGCGGTCGATCCGGCCAACGAGCGCGGCCGCGCCGGCATGCGCCAGCTCGAGGCCGACCGCCGCCATGCCGCCTGGCTGGAAGCGGCGCGTGCCGATATCGAGAAGAAGGACATCGCGGCGGCACGCCGCAAGCTGGCCGACATCCTCACCGAGCGTCCGGGCCACGAAGCGGCGCGCCTGCTGCTGGCCGAACTCGACGAGAAAGAGGCCGTACCGACCGCCGACACGGCGCTGGCCGCGGCCTTCCGCAAGCCGATCAGCCTGGAGTTCCGCGAGGCGCCGCTGCGCCAGGTGTTCGAGATCATCGCGCGCCATTCGGGCCTGAACTTCGTCTTCGACAAGGACGTGCGCTCGGACGGACGCACCTCGATCTTCCTGAAGAACAGCACCGTGGAAGCGGCAGTGCACTTCCTGCTGGTGACGAACCAGCTCGAGCGCCAGGTCATGGACGGCAACACCATCCTGATCTTCCCGAACAGCGCGGCCAAGCTGAAGGAATACCAGGAGCTGACGGTCAAGACGTTTTACCTGGCCAATGCCGATGCCAAGAGCATCGCCAACACCTTCAAGACGATCCTGAAATCGCGCGACGTCGTGGTCGACGAAAAACTCAACCTCGTGATCCTGCGCGACAGCCCGGAGGCAATCAAGCTGGCCACCCAGCTGGTGGCCCTGCAGGACGTGCCCGAGCCGGAAGTCATGCTCGACGTCGAGGTGCTCGAGATCAAGCGCTCGCGCATCATGGACCTGGGCGTGGCATGGCCGCAGAGCCTGGGCTTCGCGCCCCTCATCGGTGGCAATGGCGCGCCCTTGTCGATCGACGAGCTGCGGGGACTGAGCAGCAGCGTGATCGGCGTGTCGGGCGTGAGCGCCACCGTCAACGCCAACAAGACCGACTCCGATTCGAACACGCTGGCCAATCCGCGCATCCGCGTGCGCAACCGGGAAAAGGCGAAAGTCGTCATCGGCGACAAGGTGCCGAACATTACCGCGAACTACTCCACTGGCGGCGGTGGCCTGAACAATGTCCTGACCGAGTCGATCAACTACGTCGACGTGGGCCTGACGCTCAACGTCGAGCCGACCATTTACCTGAACAACGAAGTCGGTATCCGCATCTCGCTCGAAGTGAGCAACCTGGTCGACACCGTCACGACCGGGAGGGGCGCTGTGGCCTACCGCATCGGCACCCGCTCGGCGCAGACCATGCTGCAGCTGAAGGATGGCGAGAACCAGGTGCTCGCGGGCCTGATCAACAGCGAGGACCGCAGCAGCGGCAGCAAGGTGCCGGGCATGGGCAACCTGCCCATCCTGGGCCGCCTGTTCGGCAGCACGCGTGACGCCAACGACAAGACCGAGATCGTCCTGTCGATCACGCCGCACCTGGTACGCACGATCCAGCGCCCGCCGGCCGGCGCGTCCGAATTTTCAGCAGGAACGGAGGCCAGCTTCCGCCGCCGTCCCGATACCGCGGTGCGCCTGCCGACAGTGCAGCCTGGCGCGCGTCCGGCCGCGATGCCGATCGCTCCGCCGCTGGGCCAGCCGGCCACGCCGCCCGGCGTGCCGCCGCAGGTGACCGGCGTTCCCCTGTCGCAGCCGATCGGCACGACGCCGCCGCCGGCACCCTACACTGCGCCCTCGGGTGCGCAGGTGACGCCGGTACCGGCGCCGGCCACGCAGCCTTTGCCGCCGGCCTCACCCACGCAGCAGCCGCCGACGCAATGAAACTGGCCGTATTCAGTCGTGAGCCGACGCGCAGTTGCGGCTTCACGCTGATTGAACTCCTTGTCACGCTGGCGATCCTGGCGCTGCTGGCGACGCTCGTGATCCCGGTCGGCCAGACCGTGGTCCAGCGCCGCAACGAGGCCGCGCTGCGCCAGTCGCTGCGCGAGATCCGCGGCGCGCTCGACGCCTATAAACGCGCCAGCGACGAGGGCCGCGTGAAAAAGGCGGTGGGCGCCAGTGGTTACCCGGAGCGGCTCGAATTGCTGGTCGAGGGCGTGCTTGACCAGCGCAGTCCGAAGCCGGCGAAAATCTTCTTCTTGCGCCGCCTGCCGCGCGACCCCTTCAATCCCGATCCCACGCTGGCCGACGCCCAGACCTGGGGCAAGCGCAGCTATGCCAGCGAAGCCGAGGAGCCGAAGGAGGGCGACGACGTCTACGACGTATATTCGACCTCCACGCGCGTCGGCCTGAACGGCATTCCCTACAGGCGGTGGTGAGCATGACCAGGAGACTCCGTGGCTTTACCCTGATCGAGCTGCTGGTGGTGCTGGCCATCGTCGCGCTGCTGCTCACCTTGGCCGTGCCGCGCTTCTTCCCCAGCGTGGACGGGGCGAAGGAAACCATCCTGATGGATAACCTGAGGAGCGTGCGCGCGGTGATCGACCAGTTCCATTCCGATACCGGGCGCTATCCGGACTCGCTGGAGCAGCTGGTGGAGAAAAAATACCTGCCACGCTTGCCGGTCGATCCGATCACCGAGAGCGATACCACCTGGACGATCGTCCCGCCCGAGGACGACAGCACGCCCGGCGCCGTGGTCGACATCCACAGCGGCGCGCAGGGCAACGGGCGTAACGGCCGTCCCTACGCGCAATGGTAGTGGCGCGCACGCAGGGGGCGAAGCCGGCTTCACCTATGTCGGCCTGATCGTCTTCGTTGCCATCCTGGCCTGGTGGGCGCGGCGACGCTGAAGGTGGACAGCCTGCTGCGGCGCGCCGCCGCCGAAGCCGAACTGCTCGAGATCGGCGCGGCCTATGGCGAAGCGCTGCGCAGCTATGCCGCGGCCACGCCGCGCGGCTTCCCGACGGCGCCGCCGACCCTGCAGGATTTACTGAAGGACCCGCGCTTCCCGGGCGTGCGGCGCCACCTGCGCAAGATCTTTGTCGACCCGGTCACGGGCCGCAGCGAATGGGGCGTGGTCTACCGGGGCAGCGGGGGCACAGGCGGGGTCGGCGTGCTGGCGGTCTACAGCCTGTCGCAGGCCCGCCCGCTGAAGATCGGGAATTTCGACGCGCGCTTCCAGAACTTCGAGAACAAGGAACACCTGTCGGACTGGAAGTTCACAGCTGCCGGGCAAAGCGTGTCGAGCGCGGCGCCGGTCGCAGGATGGCAGCCCGGACAGCCGGGAAAGCCGGGGCAGCCGGGCCAGCCCGGCACGCCGCCGACGGTTCCGCCGCCTCCCGCCACGCCGGCGCCACCCGAACCGGCCGAACCGCCGGCCACTGAGCCTGTCGAGCCCCCGCGCGAAAGGCCGCCGGAACCGCCACCGGAGCCCGAACCCGAGCCCGAGCCTGAACCCGTTACGCCCCGGAACCGCCACCGCAGACCGGACGCACCGAGTCCGGACGGTGATTACTTGGCGCGGCGCTTGAAGTCGCGCGGGCGGAAGCCCAGGGCGCCGAGCACGCCGAAATAGCTCACCGCGCTGGCGGTGACGATGGCCAGCAGGGCCATGGCGCGCATGAGCGGGTGGGCACGCATGCCGATCCAGTCGAGCTGCGCCTGGCCGAACCAGGCCACCGTGCCCATCACCGCCACGGCAATGACGAGCTTGAGGACGAAACTTCCCCAGCCGGGCTCCGGCTGGTAGATCCCGCGCTTGCGCAGGCCGGTGAACAGCAGGGCCGCGTTGATGCAGGCGCCCACCCCGATCGACAGGGCCAGTCCGGCCACGCCCAGGAGCGGTACGAAGACCAGGTTCAACAGCTGCGTGACGACCAGCACGCCCACGGCGATGCGCACCGGCGTGCGTACGTCCTGGCGTGCAAAGAAGGCCGGCGCCAGCGTCTTGACGAGAATGAAGCCGAGCAGGCCGGCGCTGTAGGCCATCAGCGGCAGCGAGGAGGCGATCACGTCGGCGTTATCAAAAGCGCCGTAATGGAACAGGGTGGCGATCATCGGCTCGGCCAGTGTGGCCAGGCCGACGGCTGCCGGCAGGGACAGCAGGAAGGTCAGGCGCAGGCCCCAGTCCAGCAGCGACGAGTATTCGCGGGTATCGCCTTCGGTATTGGCCTTGGCCAGGCCGGGCAACAGGATCGTCCCCAGGGCCACGCCGAGCAGGGCCGTCGGCAATTCCATCAACCGGTCGGCGTACTGCAGTGCCGACACGGCGCCCGCTGCCAGTCCGGCCGCGATCGTGGTGTTGATCAGGAGGCTGATCTGGGCCGCCGCCACCGAGAAGACGGCCGGTCCCATCTTGGCCAGCATGCGGTGCACGCCGGCATCGCGCAGGCCGACCAGCGGGTTGATGGCCAGGCGCGGGAGCATGCCGATCTTCAACAGCGAGGGAAGCTGCAGCGCCACCTGCAACACGCCGCCGATACACACGCCCACGGCCATTGCATAGATCGGCTGCGCGAACCAGTCGGCCATGACCACGGCGGCGAAGATGAAGGACAGGTTCAGCAGGACGGGGGTGATGGCGGGAATCTTGAACTGGCGCCAGGTGTTGAGCACACCGCTGGACAGGGCAACGAAGGCCATGCAGGCGATGTAGGGAAACATCATGCGCGTCATGACGACCGCGGCATCGAAGGCGGCCGGTTCGCGCTGCAGGCCGCCGCCGATCCAGTAGATCAGCACCGGTGCCGCGATGATGCCGGCAATGCTGGTCAGAACGGTTGCCCAGATCAGCACGGTCGCCACATGGTCGACCAGGGTCTTGGTCGCCTGCTGGCCGTGTTTCGTCTTGTACTCGGTGATGATCGGTACGAAAGCCTGCGAGAAGGCGCCCTCGGCGAACAGGCGGCGCAGCAGGTTCGGCAAGCGGAAGGCGATGTTGAAGGCGTCGGTGAAGTTCGAGGCGCCGAAGGCGGCGGCGAACAGGCTTTCGCGCAACAGGCCCGTCACGCGGGACACCATGGTCATGCTGGAGATGGCAGCGAGGGTCTTGAGCAGATTCATGGGGCGAGATTATAGCTGTGCAACAACCGCTCCGCCGCTTCTCTTGCCGGAAGTGTGAAGAATGAATTGCTCGGAAGGGATTCCTTCGCTATAATCGTGGGCTGTACTGAATTCTGTTAGCAGACACTTATGTTTGGCAGGCACTGGAATGGGCCAGTTTGACTCGCTAATGTTTGCAAACGCAACTTGACCCCGATTTAGGAAATTCCATGGCAAATACCGCACAAGCGCGCAAACGCGCTCGTCAAGCAGTTAAGCAAAACGCACACAACAGCGCTCAGCGTTCGACCCTGCGCACCGCAATCAAGGCTGTCCGCAAAGCCATCCAGGCTGGCGACAAAGCCGCTGCGACCAGCATCTTCCAGTCGTCCGTGTCGACCATCGACAGCATCGCCGACAAAAAGATCATCCACAAGAACAAGGCCGCTCGCCACAAGAGCCGCCTGGCTGCTGCCCTGAAAGCCCTGTCGGCCTAACAACCGGTTGGCGCGCGGCGATGCGCCGCGCAGGCAGTACAGTGGAAGAAAGACCCGCCCGACTTCGGTCCTGGCGGGTTTTTCCGCTTGTGGGGCGTGTTTTTGCTCCGCCGCCCGCTTTTTGAGTGTCGCGAGATCGACGTAGGGCGTAGGGCGGCACCTGTGTCCACGCTACGGTTCTATTACTGTGCCTCTGATCGTCGGATGGGACTGCGTGGGCGCGAGTGCCCACCCTACAGCTTCGCCGACGTCCACTTCACGCACCCGAGCGCCAGCGCCGAATTGCTGACCAAAAACGCGCCATGCCGGTAGAGCAGGGCGGTCTTTGCCTTGTCGCGCACGTCGAGCGCCCAGACGTCGCCGGTGGGTGCGGCCCACAGGATGCGACCATCGACCGCCTCGATGCCGGCGAACACCTGGTTCGGCGTCGTGCCTGGCTTGAAGAACACCATGACCGTATCGGTATCCCGGGGCGGCAGGGCCGCGACCGGCCCGCCGACCAGCACTGCCAGCACCAGCGCGGCGGCGCTCTTGCCCCCGCCGACCGGGCCTTCACCCCGGTTGAGCCACCGAACCAGGGCGACGAAAGCCAGCCCGAACACCACGAACCAGAGCAAGTCCCAGAGGAGGGGATTGACGTCGAGGCGAATGTGGTGGATGCGCAGCACCCAGTGGAACAGTACCGCGTCGACGATGTTCCAGACGCCGAAGCCGAAGGCGGCGCTGGCCAGCAGCAGGCGGTCGCCCGTGGCCGCGGCGCGGCGTGCCTTCCACAGCTTCCACAGGCCGATCGCGGCAATCAGGTACATCAGGACGTGAAAGAGGCCGTCGGCCAGGATCTGCACCTTGATGTCGCGGAAGGGCTCGCCCGGAACCAGCGACAGCAGATGGTGCCACTGCAGCACCTGGTGCAGCAGGATGCCGTCAAAAAATCCGCCCATGCCAAAGCCGAGCAGGAAGCCGGCCCAGGCCAGCGTGCGCAGGGCGGGGATGGCGGAAGCGTCGGATTGGCGGACAGCATTCATGGTGGCTCCTGTCGGATCAAGGGAAGGTGAAACCGCTGTGCGCCATGCTAGCGCGTTCCGCCTGTGCCGCGCGCCCGCCATGCCGGCCGCATTGCCGATCCTTCTAGCCCCTAAAGCTATAGCGCACAGTAAAATACTGGTGCATAATGTGAAACGCCCATCTTATGTCTTATAGAAGACTTCCATCGCGGCGAGGGTTCCAGCCCTGCCGCCAGGCGCCGGCGCCTGCCCCATCACGGCAGGATGTCGCGCCCTGTCCATCATGCTCCCGGTGGGGTAGTATGTCCGGACCTGGTGCCGGCCGCGCGCGTGGACAGGGGCTACTTATCAAGTTGACCAATGCAGGTTTTATATTCGCGGCAGCTTCGCGAGAACTGAGGAAATAGCGCATGAGCAGTGATCCGACCATCATCTACACCCTGACCGACGAGGCGCCGCTGCTGGCGACCCACGCCTTCCTGCCAGTCGTCAGCACCTTCACCAAAGCCGCCGGCATCAAGGTCGAGCAGGCCGATATCTCGGTTGCCGCCCGTATCCTGGCCGCCTTCCCGGAAAACCTGACGCCTGAGCAGCGTGTGCCGGACGTGCTGGCCGAGCTGGGCAAGAAGACGCTCGAGCCGGACGCGAACATCATCAAGCTGCCGAACATCAGCGCCTCGGTCGGCCAGCTGGTTGCCGCGATCAAGGAACTGCAGGGCAAGGGCTACAACATCCCCGACTACCCGGCCGATCCGAAGACGGAAGAAGAAAAATCGATCAAGGCCCGCTACGGCAAGTGCATCGGCTCCTCGGTCAACCCGGTCCTGCGCGAAGGTAACTCCGACCGCCGCGCCCCGCGCGCCGTGAAAGAATACGCACGCAAGAACCCGCACTCGATGGCCGAATGGTCGCCGGCCTCGCGCACCCACGTGTCGCACATGACCCATGGCGACTTCTATCACGGCGAAAAGTCGATGACGCTCGACCGCGCGCGCGACGTCAAGATGGAACTGGTCACCAGGAGCGGCCAGACGGTCGTCCTGAAGCCGAAGGTCGCGCTGCTGGACGGCGAGATCATCGATTCGATGTTCATGAGCCGCAAGGCCCTGCTGGCCTTCTACGAACAGCAGATCAACGATGCCAGGGAAACGGGTGTGCTGTTCTCGCTGCACGTGAAGGCGACGATGATGAAGGTCTCGCACCCGATCGTCTTCGGCCACTGCGTGCGCATGTTCTACAAGGAAGCCTTCGAGAAGCACGGCGCCCTGTTCGACAGCCTCGGCATCAACGTCAACAACGGCATGGCCGACCTGTACAGCAAGATCGCCGACCTGCCGGCTTCGCAGCGCGAAGAAGTCGAGCGCGACCTGCACGCCTGCCAGGAGCATCGTCCGGCGCTGGCCATGGTCGACTCGACCAAGGGCATCACCAATTTCCATTCGCCGAACGACGTGATCGTCGACGCGTCGATGCCTGCGATGATCCGTGCCGGCGGCAAGATGTACGATGCCAACGGCCGCCTGAAGGAAGTCAAGGCTGTCATTCCCGAATCGACCTTCGCCCGTATCTACCAGGAGATCATCAACTTCTGCAAATGGCACGGCGCCTTCGATCCGAAGACCATGGGCACGGTCCCGAACGTGGGCCTGATGGCGCAGCAGGCCGAGGAATACGGCTCGCACGACAAGACCTTCGAGATCCCGGAAGATGGCGTGGCCAACATCACCGACCTGGCAACCGGCGAAGTCCTGATGAGCCAGAACGTGGAAGCCGGCGACATCTGGCGCATGTGCCAGACCAAGGACGCGCCGATCCGCGACTGGGTCAAGCTGGCCGTGACCCGCGCGCGCAACTCGGGCATGCCGGCCGTGTTCTGGCTGGACCCGTACCGTCCGCACGAGAATGAGCTGATCAAGAAGGTGCGCACTTACCTGAAGGACCACGACACCACCGGCCTGGACATCCAGATCATGTCGCAGGTGCGTGCGATGCGTTACACGCTCGAGCGCGTCAAGCGCGGCCTGGACACCATCTCGGTCACCGGCAACATCCTGCGCGACTACCTGACCGACCTGTTCCCGATCCTGGAACTGGGCACCAGCGCCAAGATGCTGTCGATCGTCCCGCTGATGGCCGGCGGCGGCATGTACGAGACCGGTGCCGGCGGCTCGGCGCCAAAACACGTGCAGCAGCTGACCGAAGAGAACCACCTGCGCTGGGACTCGCTGGGCGAATTCCTGGCCTTGGCCGTGTCGCTGGAAGACCTCGGCATCAAGACCGGCAATAACAAGGCCAAGGTGCTGGCAAGGACGCTCGACGCCGCTACCGGCAAGCTGCTCGACAACCGCAAGTCGCCATCGCCGAAGACCGGCGAACTCGACAACCGCGGCAGCCAGTTCTACCTGTCGATGTACTGGGCGCAGGAACTGGCGCAGCAAGCCGAGGACGCCGAACTGGCAGCGCACTTCGCGCCGCTGGCCAAATCGCTGGCGGAGAACGAGCAGAAGATCGTTGCCGAGCTGCTCGCAGTGCAGGGCAAGCCGGCCGACATCGGCGGCTACTACAAGGCCGACGAGGCCAAGGTGAAAGCCATCATGCGTCCGAGCGCGACCTTCAACGCGGCGCTGGAATCGGTAGCGTAAGCCGATCCGCAGTCGTTAAGTTAAAAAACCCGCCCGGCGCAAGCCCGGCGGGTTTTTTTTGTAGGGTGGGCACTCCGTGCCCACGCGGCAGGTGCATATCGCTCGGACACGAGCATCAAAACGTCGCTCGCAAACGCCTGCAATTCTGTCGACGCTACGTGGCGATACTTCACCGCCAACAAATAATACGAACGCCGTATCCGCGTGGGCACGGAGTGCCCACCCTACCTCAATGCGCTTGCCGGCACCTCGACGAACTCCCCCGGCATCAAGGGATGCGTCTGCAAGGAAAACGGCCCGATACTGCTCCGCACCAGCCGCAGCGTCGGCAGGCCGACGGCCGCCGTCATGCGCCGCACCTGCCGGTTCTTTCCCTCTTCCAGCGTGATCGCGATCCAGCTCGTCGGCTTGTCCCGGCGCGTGCGGATCGGCGGGTTGCGCGGCCACAGCCATTCGGGCTCGGCGATGCGCACCGCGCGGCAGGGCTTGGTGACGAAGTCGCCCAGGTCGATCGGCGCCTGCAGGCGCGCGAGCAGGGCGGCATCGGCCACCCCGTCGACCTGCACCAGGTAAGTCTTGGCTTCCTTGTGATCGGGATGCGCGATCTGGTGCTGCAGCTTGCCGTCGTCGGTGAGCAGCATCAGGCCCTCGCTGTCGGCGTCCAGCCGTCCTGCGGGATAGATGCCGGGAATGGCGAGGTAGTCGGCGAGGGAGGCGCGGCCTTCCTGGGGCGTGAACTGGCACAGGACCTGGAAGGGCTTGTTGAAGAGGATCAGCGGCATGAAGTGAATCTCGAACGATAGGGGCCGCCTGTGCGGGGGCTTGCAATGGCAAGGTGCACGAGACTGGTGCATAATGCAAGATACGACTTGCGTCTTATACAAGACAAAGACAAGACACACCACAGGCAGCCAACATCATATTGTAATGTAGATCGCAGGCCAGCTTTCCGCCGCCCCTGGCGCCGGCCATGCGACCACTTGGGAGAACACATGTACCAACATATCAAGGTTCCTGCCGACGGCCAGAAAATCACCGTCAATGCCGACTTCTCGCTGACCGTCCCGGACCATCCGATCATCCCCTATATCGAAGGCGATGGTACCGGCATCGACATCACCCCGGTGATGATGAAGGTCGTCGACGCGGCGGTGGCCAAGGCCTATGGCGGCGCCCGCAAGATCAGCTGGATGGAAATCTATGCCGGCGAGAAGTCGACCAATGTGTACGGCCCGGACGTCTGGCTGCCGCCGGAAACCCTGGAAGCGGTGAAGGACTATGTGGTTTCGATCAAGGGTCCGCTGACCACGCCGGTCGGCGGCGGCATCCGCTCGCTCAACGTCGCGCTGCGCCAGGAACTCGACCTGTATGTCTGCCTGCGCCCGGTTCGCTACTTCACGGGCGTGCCGTCGCCGCTGAAACAGCCGGAAAAGACCGACATGGTGATCTTCCGCGAGAACTCGGAAGACATCTATGCCGGCATCGAATGGGCGGCCGATTCCGAGGGCGTGAAGAAGGTCATCGACTTCCTGACGAAAGAGATGGGCGTCAAGAAGATCCGCTTCCCGGAGACCTCGGGCATCGGCATCAAGCCGGTCTCGCGCGACGGCACCGAGCGCCTGGTGCGCAAGGCCATCCAGTACGCGATCGACAACGACAAGCCATCGGTCACGATTGTCCACAAGGGCAATATCATGAAGTACACCGAAGGCGGCTTCCGCGACTGGGGCTACGCGCTGGCCCAGAAGGAATTCGGCGCCGAGCTCATCGATGGCGGCCCATGGTGCAAGTTCAAGAATCCGAAGACGGGGCGCGACATCATCGTCAAGGATTCGATCGCCGACGCCTTCCTGCAGCAGATCCTGCTGCGTCCGGCCGAGTACAGCGTGATCGCCACCCTGAACCTGAACGGCGACTACATCTCCGACGCGCTGGCGGCGCAGGTGGGCGGCATCGGCATCGCGCCGGGCGCCAACATGTCGGATTCGGTCGCCATGTTCGAGGCCACCCACGGCACCGCGCCGAAATATGCCGGCAAGGACTACGTCAACCCGGGCTCGCTGATCCTGTCGGCCGAGATGATGCTGCGCCACATGGGATGGGTCGAGGCTGCGGACCTGATCATTTCGGCGATGGGTAAAGCCATCCAGTCCAAGCGCGTCACCTATGACTTCGCGCGCCTGATGGAAGGCGCGACCCAGGTATCGTGCTCGAGCTTTGGCGATGTGATGATCGAGCAGATGCAATAAGCAGACAAGCCTTTTGATAACAGCCCCGCGTTCGCACGAACCCGGGGCTGTTTTAGTTGAGCCAGGCCAGGAGAATAGCGTGAGCAAAGCACCCAATTACGAACGTATTATCCCTTTTGTGTATGCGTTCTACCGCACGGGACTCAGTCCCGAGCAGTTACGTGGCCTCGGTACACCGGATCGGGGGGCGCTCGCGTCGCCGTTGGGTGAGCGTGCACGGCAACTGGCCGATCGCTTCGACCAGCTGCTTTCCGCTAAAGAAGACCAGCACGTGGACGACGCGCAGCTGCAAGCCATGCTGGAAGAGGCGCAAGCGCTGAGTAAAGAACTGGGCACGCGGCCCGGGCAAGGCTGAGGCGGGGCAGGCGGCGCGGCACAGGCGAAAAAAAACCCCGCTATTGGCGGGGTTTCTTGCTTCCGCAGGGAGGATTACATGCCCTGGATGTTGGAAGCTTGCTTGCCTTTAGGGCCTTGCGTGACTTCGAATTGGACTTTCTGACCTTCTTTGAGGGTCTTAAAACCGTTCATGTTGATTGCGGAGAAGTGCGCGAACAAATCTTCACCGCCGTCATCTGGAGTGATGAAGCCAAAGCCTTTGGAATCATTGAACCACTTAACAGTACCAGTTGCCATAAAAGAACTTTCAAATTTAAACTAATCACACGAGCCATAAAAGCAAGAAGCTTCTTGCCCCCTCCTCAGCCTGCTCACTTCTTATCAACAAGTACATAAGTACAAGTCAATGGTTGCATTGTTGATGCACTAAAGTTGTAAGTCAAGCCCTTTAGCATAGTTGTTGTTAATTTTTTCATACTGCCTGCATAAGGGGGTAAAAGCCCTTCGCGAAACGCCTGGCAGGAGTGCGCGACGCCCCGTAGACACCCGCCCGGCCTGTCGCGTGGACTCGTCGCTGGCGTTTTGCCTGACGATGCGAAACAAGCTCTTGATTTCTGCAATCGGAGCGCCATCTGCGCATTCAACGGAAAACAAGTAAGATGAAAGCGAATCGAAGTGAGCGGGCAGTAAGCTGAACGTAGTGAGCAGATCGTACCGAGCTGACGTTTACGCTTTGCATCATCCTTGAACGCATTAGAATACGCCCATGGCAACCAAGCACGATACCGAACAGCTGCTGGAGCGGCAGACAGTGAAACCCCCGCCCCTGTATCAGGTGGCGTTGCTGAATGATGACTACACGCCGATGGAATTTGTGGTGGCGATCATTCAGGAGTACTTCAACAAGGATCGCGAGACGGCGACGCAGATCATGCTTTCCGTGCACCGTCATGGTAAAGGCGTGTGCGGCGTGTTTTCCAAAGATATAGCGTGTACCAAAGTGGAGTTTGTCTTAACGCATGCGCGCAAGGCGGGTCACCCCCTGCAGTGCGTGATGGAGGAAGTATGATTGCGCAGGAACTTGAAGTATCCCTACACATGGCCTTTGTCGAAGCCCGACAGGCACGGCACGAGTTCATTACCGTGGAGCACCTGCTGCTTGCGCTCCTCGATAATCCCTCGGCCGCTGAAGTCCTGCGTGCATGCGCGGTCAATATCGATGACCTGCGCAAGACCCTGACCAATTTCATCGGCGATAACACGCCGACCGTGCCCGGCACGGGCGAGGTCGACACCCAGCCGACGCTCGGCTTCCAGCGTGTGATCCAGCGCGCGATCATGCACGTGCAGTCGGCGTCGAACGGCAAGAAGGAAGTCACGGGCGCCAACGTGCTCGTCGCGATCTTCGGCGAGAAGGACTCGCATGCCGTTTACTACCTGCACCAGCAGGGCGTGACCCGTCTCGACGTGGTGAACTTCATTTCGCATGGCGTGCGCAAGGACCAGCAGATCGACAGCCAGAAGGCGTCGGAAGGCGTGGAAGAGGCGCAGGTCGAGGGCGCAACGAAGGAGAGCCCGCTCGACCAGTTCACGCAGAACCTGAACAAGGCCGCTGCCGACGGCAAGATCGATCCGCTGATCGGCCGCGAGGAAGAAGTCGATCGCGTCATCCAGATCCTCTGCCGCCGCCGCAAGAACAATCCGCTGCTGGTCGGTGAAGCCGGTGTCGGCAAGACGGCGATTGCCGAAGGCCTGGCATGGCGCATCGTCCAGGAAGACGTGCCCGAAATCCTGCAGAACGCCGTCGTGTTCTCGCTCGACATGGGTGCGCTGCTGGCCGGTACCAAATACCGCGGCGACTTCGAACAGCGCCTGAAGGCCGTCCTGAAGCAGTTGAAGGACACGCCGAACGGCATCCTGTTCATCGACGAGATCCACACCATCATCGGCGCCGGTTCGGCTTCGGGCGGTACGCTCGACGCATCGAACCTGCTGAAACCAGCGCTCGCCAACGGCCAGCTGAAATGCATCGGCGCGACCACGTTCACGGAATTCCGCGGCGTGTTCGAGAAGGACCATGCACTCTCGCGCCGCTTCCAGAAGGTGGACGTGAACGAGCCCTCGGTCGAGCAGACCGTGCAGATCCTGCGTGGCCTGAAGTCGCGCTTCGAAGAGCACCACGGCGTGAAGTACTCGTCGTCGGCACTCTCGACCGCGGCCGAACTGGCGGCGCGCTTCATCAACGACCGCCATCTGCCGGACAAGGCGATCGACGTCATCGACGAAGCGGGCGCGGCACAGCGCATCCTGCCGAAGTCGAAGCAGAAGAAGACCATCGGCAAAACCGAGATCGAGGAAATCATCGCCAAGATCGCGCGGATTCCCCCGCAAACGGTCAACCAGGACGACCGTTCCAAGCTGCAGACGATCGACCGCGATTTGCGCAACGTCGTCTTCGGCCAGGACCCGGCCATCGATGCACTCGCTTCGGCGATCAAGATGGCGCGTGCGGGCCTGGGCAAGCAGGACAAACCGATCGGCTCCTTCCTGTTCTCCGGTCCGACCGGTGTCGGCAAGACCGAAGTGGCCAAGCAGCTGGCCTTCATCCTCGGCATCGAGCTGATCCGCTTCGACATGTCGGAGTACATGGAGCGTCACGCCGTGTCGCGCCTGATCGGTGCGCCGCCGGGTTATGTCGGCTTCGACCAGGGCGGTTTGCTGACCGAAGCCATCACCAAGAAGCCGCACGCGGTGCTGCTGCTGGACGAAATTGAAAAAGCCCACCCGGACATTTTCAACATCCTGCTGCAGGTGATGGACCACGGCACGCTGACCGACAACAACGGACGCAAGGCCGACTTCCGCAACGTGATCATCATCATGACCACGAATGCGGGTGCCGAGAGCCTGACCAAGCGTTCGGTGGGCTTCGTCGATTCGAAGGCTGCCGGCGACGAGATGGCCGACATCAAGCGCATGTTCACGCCGGAGTTCCGCAACCGCCTGGACGCGATCATCAGCTTCCGTGCGCTGGACGAGGAAATCATCCTGCGCGTCGTGGACAAGTTCCTGATGCAGCTGGAAGAGCAGCTGCACGAGAAGAAGGTGGAAGCCATCTTCACCGAGAAGCTGCGCAAGTTCCTCGGCGCGAAGGGCTTCGATCCGCAGATGGGTGCCCGTCCGATGTCGCGCCTGATCCAGGACATGATCAGGAAAGCCCTGGCCGACGAATTGCTGTTCGGCCGCCTGACGAACGGTGGCCGCGTCACCGTCGACATGAACGAGAAGGACGACGTCGTCCTCGAGTTCCCGGAAGGCGACGCACTGCCGCCGCCGGCCCCGGCCGAAACGGTCGAGATCGAGTAATCGATCGGCTGATCCAGAAAACCGCGCTTCGGCGCGGTTTTTTTTCGCCTGTGAACGGCAGCGATGCCACCTTCTTGCAGCGCCGGCTATCGTAGGGTGGGCGCCCCGTGCCCACGCTGACAACACCTTCCGATGACATGGACCCAGAGCGTGCCGCGCCCACCCTATGGTCGATGACGCAATGTCAGCTCGAGACAGCGATGCACCGGCCGCCGGATTTTTTGCCTGTATGCACGCCCACGCCGTCCACCCCTGTGGCACACTCATTCTCTTCAGCAACCCTTGCCGCAGAGAACATGAACCTGTCCCGCACCATCCTCGCACTGTCGCTGGCGCTCGTCGGCACCCAGGCCACCGCCGCCGATCCGTATTTCCGCTATCCCGCCCTGCGCGGCGACACGGTCGTGTTCACCGCCGAGGGCGACCTCTGGCGCACGACCCTGGCCGGCGGCAAGGCCACGCGCCTGACCACGCACCCGAATGCCGAGACCCACGCCGCCATCTCGCACGACGGCAAATTCGTCGCCTTTGCGGCGTCATACGAGGGCGCCCAGGAAGCCTATGTGATGCCGCTCGAAGGCGGCCTGCCCAAGCGCATCACCTTTGAAAACGGCGGCGTGACCGTGTTGGGCTGGACGGCGCAAGGCGAAGTCCTGGTCAGCACCGAAAATTCCACTGGCCCCTCCAAGCACCGCGTGGTCGCCGCGCTCGACCCGGTCAGGATGACGCGGCGCGTGCTGCCGCTGGCCGACGCCAACGACGCGGTGCTCGACGACGCAGGGCGCACCGTCTATTTCACGCGCATGGGCCTGACCATGACCAACGATAACGTGAAGTCCTACCGCGGCGGCGCCTATGCCCAGCTGTGGCGCTTCGACCTGGCAGCTGGCGGCAAGGCGCCCGGCGAGGCTACGCCGCTCTTCAAGGGCGACAGCAACAACAACCGTCACGCGATGTGGTGGCAGGGCCGCCTCTACTTCATCAGCGACGCCGACGGTGCCGACAACATCTGGTCGTCGCAGCCGGACGGCAGCGACCGGCGCCAGCATACGCGCCACAAGGAATGGGACGTGCGCAGCGCGGCGCTCTCCGATGGCCGCATCGTCTACGGGCTCGGCGCCGACCTGCACGTGCTGGAGATCGCCAGCGGCACCGACACGCTCGTCAAAGCAAGCCTGGTGTCGGACTTCGACCAGACGCGCATGCGCCGCGTGAAGTCGCCGCTCGATGCGCTGACCAGCATCGAGCTGGCCAACAAGGCCGAGCGCATCGTCCTGACCGCGCGCGGCCGCGTGACGATTGCCGGCACCGGCAGCTATCGGCGCGTCGAGATCGCCGTGCCGGACGGCGCTAGAGCCCGCAGTGCCGTATTCAGCCACGACGACAAATGGGTGTACGCGATCGTCGACGCCAGCGGCGAGAACGAGATCTGGCGCTATGCCGCCGACGGCTCCGGCGCCGGCGAACGCCTGACGATGGATGGCGCCAGCCACCGCGCCAACCTCTACCCGTCGCCCGACGGCAAATGGCTGGCCCACACCGACAAGAAGGGCCGTACCTGGCTGCTCGACCTGGCGAAAAAGACCAATGTCATCGTCGACGACGCCGGCCAGGTGGGCCTCGAACGCCCCGACCAGGTCGTGTGGTCGCCCGACAGCCGCAACCTGGCTTTTGTCCGCGTCGGCAGCAGCGAACAGCGCAACCAGATCGGCATGTTCAATCTCGCGACGAAGGAAATGAGTTTCGTCACGACCGACCGCTACGAGGCCAATTCCCCGGCATTCTCCCCCGACGGCAAGTGGCTCTACTTCCTCTCGGCCCGCAACTTCAACCTCGGCAACGCCTCGCCCTGGGGCGACCGCAACATGGGGCCCGTGTTCGACAAGCGCGTCGGCGTGTATGCGCTGGCGCTGCAGCCTGGCGGACGTTTCCCCTTCAAGCCCGAGGACGAGCTGACCAAACCCGAAGAAACGCCAACCGACAAGCCGGCCGAGAAATCGACCGCCAAGCCGGGCGACAAGCCTGCTGAGACTCCTGCCGACGCTGCGCGCGGCGGTAGCAGCGCCGATGCTTCCCATGCCGCCAAGGGCGGTGCGGATGCCACCGCGTCCGCCGGCGCAAAAGACGGCGCGGCCGCGAAGAAGCCGCTGCCGGCCGTCGTGTATGCGGGCCTGCGCGAACGCCTCTACGAAGTCCCCGTCGCCCCCGGCAATTACCGCGGGCTGGCCGTCGACGACAAGCGCCTGTACCTGCTGGACGCCGACGACGACGGCAGCAAGGGCAACCTGCTGACGCTGCCCATCAGCCGCAGCACGCCAAAGCTGGAAACCTTTGTCGGCAACGTGCGCGAGTTCGGCCTCACCGACGACAAGAAGCACGTGTTCTATCGCACCTGGGCGAAGGGCACGCCGGGCGACATGCTGATCGTCGACGCCGGCGCCAAGGCACCCGCCGACCTGTCGCGGTCGAAGGTGAAAATCGACGACTGGGCGGTGAGCTCCAACCCGCGCATGGAGTGGAAGCAGATGTTCAACGACGCCTGGCGCATGCACCGCGACTTCCTCTACGACGCGCGCATGCGCGGTATCGACTGGAACGCCGTGCGCACCCGCTACGCGCCGCTGGTCGAGCGTGTCACCGACCGCGCGGAGCTCGACGACGTGCTGGGCATGATGGTGGGCGAAGTCGGGGCGCTGCACTCGCAGATCCGCCCGGGCGACCTGCGCCGCGCGCCCAGCGAAGGCACGCCGGCCAGCCTGGGCGCGGTGCTGACCAGGGTGCCCGAGGGCTATCGCGTCGACCGCGTGTACCGCAGCGAGCCGGAGCTGCCGGCCGAGCGGGGTCCGCTGGCCGCACCCGACGTGAATGTGAACGAGGGCGACATCATCACGGCAGTCAACGGCAAGTCTGCGCTTGATGCACGCGACATCGCCGACCTGCTGCTCGACACGGCCGACAAGCAGGTACTGCTGCAGGTGCAGCGCCAAGGTGCGAAGGCACAAGCCAAGCCGCGCGCCGTCATCGTCACGCCGGTCTCGATGGCGCGTCACGCGAGCCTGCGTTATGCGGACTGGGAACAGGGCAGGGCGCAGCAGACCGACGCCGCGTCGAAAGGCCGCATCGGCTACCTGCACCTGCGTGCGATGGGCGCGCGCGACATCAATGCCTTTGCGCGCGACTTCTACGCCAACGTGAACAAGGAAGGCCTGGTCATCGACGTACGGCGCAACAACGGCGGCAACATCGACAGCTGGATCATCGAAAAGCTGCTGCGCCGCGCCTGGGCCTTCTGGTCCTCGAACGGCCGCCAGCCGCAGCCGAACATGCAGGGCACCTTCCGCGGCCACCTGGTCGTGCTGGTGGACGAGCTGACCTATTCGGACGGCGAGACCTTCGCGGCCGGCGTCAAGGCGCTCAAACTGGGCCCGCTGGTCGGCAAGCGCACGGCTGGCGCGGGCGTGTGGCTCAGCGACGGCAATGGCCTGAGCGACAACGGCATGGCGCGGGTGGCGGAGTTCGGCCAGTTCTCGAGCGACGGCGAATGGCTGATCGAGGGTGTGGGCGTGGTGCCCGACGTGGAAGTCGACAACCTGCCGCACGAGACCTTCGCCGGGCGCGACCGCCAGCTGGAAGTGGCGATCGAACTGCTGGAGAAGAAGCTGAAGGAGCAGCCGGTGAAGGTGTGGAAGCCGGCGGCGATTCCGGCCTTGAAGCGGGAGTAAGAGTGGAGGCACGCTGCTTGAAGTGGCGTGCCGGTAAGGCTGCCGATGTTCGGATGGTGAGACAGCGTGGGCACGGAGTGCCCACCCTACATATCGCGAGGTTCGTAGGGTGGGCACTCGTGCCCACGCTGTCTACGTGTCGCGAGGTTCGTAGGGTGGGCACTCGTGCCCACTGCCGATGTTCGGATGGTGAGACAGCGTGGGCACGGAGTGCCCACCCTACGTGTCGCGAGGTTCGTAGGGTGGGCCCGTCATCGAGGCCATTGGCCTCGATGACCCCACGCGGTATGACATCATGAACAGTTCGTAGGGTGGGCCCGTCATCGAGGCCATTGGCCTCGATGACCCCACGCTGTCTGGCCTCATGAATAGCCGCGCCATTACCGGAGCCGCAGGATGGCCCCGTTCAAACCATCACATCGCGTCCAGCGCCCGCTGCAGATCCGCCCGCTGGTCCTCGACATGCTCGATCCCCACCGACAGGCGGATCAAGGTGTCGCCAATCCCCAGCTCCGCCCGCTGTGCCGGCGGAATCGTCGCATGCGTCATCAATGCCGGATGCTCGATCAGGCTCTCGACGCCGCCCAGGCTCTCGGCCAGCGTGAATACCTTGCACGCTTCCAGGAAGCGCCGCGAGCCGGCCAGGTCGCCTTCGAGCTCGATCGAGATGATGCCGCCGAAGCCGCTCATCTGCCGGCGCGCCAGCGCATGCTGGGGATGCGATTCCAGCCCCGGGTAATACACCTTGCGTACCTTCGGCTCGCGCTCGAGCCACTGTGCCAGCGCCAGCGCATTCGCGTTGCTGCGCTCGACGCGCAGGGCCAGGGTCTTGATCCCGCGTAGCACCAGGAAGCTGTCGAAAGGCCCCTGGATCGCGCCCACGGCGTTCTGGATGAAGCCCAGCTTGTCCGCCAGCTCGGCCTGGTGCGCTTCGCGCCCGACGACGGCCACGCCGCCGATCACGTCCGAGTGCCCGTTCATGTACTTCGTGGTCGAGTGCACCACGATGTCGATGCCCAGTTCCAGGGGGCGCTGGTTGATCGGGCTGGCGAAGGTGTTGTCGCAGACGGTGACGATGCCGCGCTCGCGGCACAGGCGCGCGATCGCCGAAAGGTCGGCGAGTTTGAGCATCGGGTTGGTCGGGGTCTCGACCCAGACCAGGCGTGTCTCGGGCGTCAGGGCGGCGGCCAGCGCCTCCGGGTCGGCCAGGTTCACGTAGGTGAAGGTATGGCCGGCGCTGACCCTGCGCACACGCTCGAACAGGCGGTAGGTGCCGCCGTACATGTCGTCGCCGGCGACGATGTGCGAGCCGGCCGGCAGCAATTCGAGCACGGCGGAAATCGCCGCCAGGCCCGAGGCAAAAGCGAAGGCCGCGCTGCCGCTTTCGATGTCGGCGACGCAGCGCTCCAGCGCCCAGCGCGTCGGGTTGTGCGAGCGGCCGTAGTCCAGGCCCTTGTGCACGCCCGGGCTCTCCTGGACAAACGTCGAGGTGGCGAAGATCGGCGGCATCACGGCGCCGGTGGATGGATCCGGTGCCTGGCCGCCGTGGATGACGCGGGTGGCGATGTGTTGTTTGTTGTCGGAAGAGCTCACGATAGGGTCCTGCGCAAATGGTTGAGAAGGTCGAAGCGGGTGATCAGGCCGTAGAAACGGTCGCCGTCGGCGATCACGGCGGTCAGGCCGCGGTCGAGGATATCGCGCAGCTGGGCCATGCTGGCGGCCGGCGTCAGCGTCTGCAGCTGCGAGGTCATCGTAGAGGAAACCGGCGTCTGGAAGCGCGCGGCCTCGTTCGTCACGTGCAGCAGCAGGTCGGACTCGTCGATGATGCCCACCAGGCGGCCCTTGTCGATCACCGGCAGCTGGGCCAGGTCGCTCGAGCGCATGCGGTTGAAGGCGACCAGCAGGGTATCGGTCGGACTGACCGTGACGACTTCGCCGGCGTCGAAGCGGCGGCCGATCAGGTCGCGCAGGTCGCCGGTTTTCGGACGGTGCAAGAGGCCCTGGTCGACCATCCAGCCGTCGCTGTAGACCTTGGTCAGATAGCGGGTGCCGGTGTCGCAGACAAAGGTGACGACGCGTTTCGGCGTCGTCTGGGCGCGGCAGTACTTCAGCGCGGCGGCCAGCAGCGTGCCGGTCGAGGAACCTGCAAGGATGCCCTCATGCTGGAGCAGGGCGCGCGCGGTGCCGAAGCTTTCCTCGTCGGTGATGGTGTAGGCGCTGCGCACGCGTGACAGGTCGGCGATGCCCGGAATGAAGTCCTCGCCGATGCCTTCCACCGCCCAGGAGCCGGCCTCGTCGGCCAGGTGGCCGGTGTTCACGTAGTCGGCCAGGATCGAGCCTTTCGGGTCGGCCAGCACGAATTCGAGGTCGGGCTGGACACGCTGGAAGTAGTTCGACAGGCCGGTCAGGGTGCCGGATGAACCGACGCCGACGACGATGGCATCGAGCTCGTGGCTGGTCTGCTCCCAGATTTCCGGGCCGGTGGTGGTTTCGTGGGCGCGCGGGTTGGCCGGGTTGTTGAACTGGTCGGCAAACCAGGCGCCGGGAATCTCGCGTGCCAGGCGCGCCGCGTAGTCCTGGTAGTACTCGGGGTGGCCCTTGCCCACGTCCGAGCGGGTCAGGTGGATTTCGGCGCCCAGGGCTTTCAGGTGCAACACCTTTTCAGCGGCCATCTTGTCGGGCACGACCAGCACGACGCGGTAGCCCTTGATGCGCGCCACCAGGGCCAGCCCCAGGCCGGTGTTGCCGGCCGTGGCTTCCACGACGGTGCCGCCGGGTTGGAGGCTGCCGTCAGCCTCGGCCGCCTCGATCATGGCGCGGCCGATGCGGTCCTTGATCGAGCCGCCCGGGTTTTGCGATTCCAGCTTCAGGAACAGCTGGCAGGGACCGGTATCCATGCGGGTGACTTGCACCAGCGGTGTGTTGCCGATCAGGGAAAAGATTGCCGCTTGAGACGCGTGTTGCTGCTTGCGTGACATGTTGCCTCCAAATAAACGCCTTGTGGGCGCTGGGACGACGGATGAGAGAGCGCGGGTAGGGCGCCGGGCCGTGGTAAAAAAAGCATGGTACGACTGATCAAGGCGGTTTGTCTTGAACTGGCGCGAAAAGACGAACCACGGCCAGCGCCGCCCGAGGAGCGCGAGCGTAGCACTGATAAGGCTTGTCTATACAATAAGAAATTCGCATAAGTGTATGCGGTTTTTGACTTGGTGCGGAGCATTTCGCGGCACACGCTGGTGCTCCTAAGCCACGTCCGCCGTAAAATTTTGCCAACGCCTGAGCCAGACGCTTATACTGGAGCACTATTTCTTTTTGGCATGAATAACATGATCACGCACATTCGCTCCCTCGTACCCGCAGCTGCAGCTGCCCTGACTTTGTTGGCCGGCTGCGGCGGCGAAGGCGGTGTGCCGCTGGGCGAGTTCCCCGCGATCAATATGGCGGAAGGCGAGACGGTCGAGCTGAAGGCGCCGAGCTCGAAGAGTCCGGCAACGTTCAGCTTCAGCAGCAGCAACCCGGCCGTGGCCGAGGTGAGCGGCACGACGCTGTTCGCCCGCGCGCCTGGTGTCAGCACGATCACCGCGCAGCAGGGGAAGATGGGCAGCTACAACCCCACCTCGACCAGCACCACCGTGACCGTGGCCGCCTATGTCAGCCATGGCGGGATGCTCTGGATGCCACCGAGCACGACCCTCAGGAACTGGGCCGATGCAAAAGCGTTTTGCGAGAATACGACCATCAAGACCCTCGACGGATGGCGGGTGCCGACCCAGGCCGAGCTGACCGCGATGGCGTCGTCGGTGGCGCTCCCTAGCCAGGGCTGGCTGCTGGCCGACACCTGGACCTCGAACCCCGGATCCGGTGCGAATACGCACGTGGTCCTGAACCTGTCGAGCAAGGTGTCGAGCTCCATCGCCAGCGACAAGACAGCCGCCGTCACCTGCGTGAGGACGGCACCCTAAGCGCCCTGGCCGCCTGCGCGCAGGCGCCGCCACAGGTCGTGCGGCTGATGCCGAGATGGCGCGCGGCGGCATCGCGCTGGCCGTTGAAGCGCGCCAGCACCGCCGCCGCACTTTCCTCCGCAGGCGCTTCCAGCCTGGTCGCGGGCGCGGGAAGCACCGTTTGCCCCGCGACTTGCGCCAGCTCCGGCGCGATCCCCAGCAAGAAACTCGGCGTCAAGGCCTGCAAGGGCTCGGCCGCCGAGGAACAGGGCCAGGCGCTCCATCAGGTTGCGTAGTTCGCGCACGTTCCCCGGCCAGGGGTAGGCCGCCAGCAGCGGCGCGCAGGCCTGGATTTCGGCATGCAGGTTCGGATGCGGACGCGCACCCAGCGCTGCCAGCGACTGCTTCAGCGACCACTCGGCCAGCGGTGCGATATCGACCGCGCGTGCCCGCAGCGCCGGCAGCGCCAGGCGCAGGACCGCCAGCCGGTAGAACAGGTCGGCGCGGAAGCGCCCCTCGCGCACCCGCGCCTCCAGGTCGCAGTGGGTAGCGCTGATCACGCGCACCGCGATCGGCACCGGACGCGTGCCGCCCACCCGCATCACCTCGCGTTCTTCCAGCACCCGCAAGAGGCGCGTCTGCAGCGCCAGTGGCATTTCGCCGATCTCGTCCGGGAACAGGGTGCCGCCATTTGCCGCCTCGAACAGGCCCGCATGGCCGCCGCGGCGCGCGCCCGTGAACGCGCCTTCCTCGTGGCCGAAAAGTTCCGACTCCAGTAGCGACTCGGCGATTGCACCGCAATTGACCGCCACGAAAGGCCGGTTCGCGCCCAGGCTGCGCGGCCCCTCGCGGTGGATGGCCTGGGCGACCAGCCCTTGCCGCTGCCGGTCTCGCCCGGATCAGGACGGTGGCCGGCGAGCGCGCGTACAGCACCACCGTCTGGCGCAGGCGCTCCATCGCATCGGACTCGCCCCGTAAATCGTTCAGGCCGCGGGCGCGCGCTGCACCGTGTTCGCGCTGCCGCGGCGGATCCGGTTCGCTTCCAGCTGGGTCAGGCGCGCCACTTCCAGCGCATCGTCGAAGGCCTGGCGGATCGAGGCGGCCGAGTACAGGAACACGCTGGAAAGATTCGCCTCCTCGGCCAGGTCCGTGATCAGGCCGGCGCCGACGACCGCCTCGATCCCTGCGCTCTTCAGTTCGCGGATCGCCGCGCGCGCATCCTCGCGCGTCACATAGGTGCGCTGGACGATGTCGAGGCCGAAAGTGGCTGAAAATTCCGCGAGCTCGGGCAGCGGTTGCTGGTAGCTGATCACGCCGACGCGTGTCGACATCTTGCGCGCCTGCGCCAGCGCACGCATGACGTCGTAGCCGCTGGCCTTGGCCACCACCACCGGCGCCGACACCCGGCCCTTCAGGTAGGCGCCGTTCGAACCGGCGGCGATGACGACGTCGCAGCGTTCGCCCGCCATGCGTTCGCGGATGTGGCGGGCCGCCTCGTCAAAGCCGAGCTTGATCGGTTCGATGGTCGCCAGGTGGTCGTATTCGAGCGTGATGTCGCGGAACAGGTCGGACAGGCGCGAGACGGACACCGTCCAGATGACGGGTTTGTCGGCTTCGACGGGAGCAGGGGAGAGTGGGCGCATGTTGCAATTTTACTGCAACGATGTTTCGTGCGTTTCATTTGAAACGACGAGTGAAACATCACGGGGACGGAAGCTGAGCGAACCCTGGATGCAAGTAGCTGAAACATAAAGGATTTCTGCTCATCGGATGCAGCCGGCATGGCTGGCACGCTCCTTGCAAAAGAGGGAGCCATTCATCACCGAACCCTCAGGAGAGCACATGACCCCATCCGCAGGCGCGCTGTTTCGCCGCGCAGTCCAGGAAGAATCGCCGCTGCAAGTCGTCGGCGCCATCAATGCCAACCACGCGCTGCTGGCCAAGCGCGCCGGCTTCAAGGCCATCTACCTGTCCGGTGGCGGCGTCGCCGCCGGCTCGCTCGGCCTGCCCGACCTGGGCATCTCGAACCTGGACGACGTGCTGACCGACGTGCGCCGCATCACCGACGTCTGCGACCTGCCGCTGCTGGTCGACGTCGACACTGGCTTCGGTTCCTCCGCCTTCAACGTGGCGCGCACCGTCAAATCGATGATCAAGTTCGGCGCCGCGGCCATCCATATCGAAGACCAGGTCGGCGCCAAGCGCTGCGGCCACCGTCCGGGCAAGGAGATCGTCTCGAAAGGGGAGATGGTCGACCGCATCAAGGCGGCGGTCGACGCACGCACCGACGAGAACTTCGTCATCATGGCCCGCACCGATGCGCTGGCCGTCGAAGGTTTCGACGCCGCCATCGAGCGTGCAGTGGCCTGCGTGGAAGCCGGTGCCGACATGGTCTTCCCGGAAGCGATGACGGAACTGGGCATGTACGCCAAATTCGCGAAAGCCGTGGGCGTGCCGATCCTGGCCAACATCACCGAATTCGGCTCGACCCCGCTGTTCACCGTGGACGAACTCAAGTCCGCCGACGTCGGCCTGGTGCTGTATCCTCTGTCGGCTTTCCGCGCCATGAACAAGGCGGCCGAGAACGTCTACACGGCGATCCGCCGTGACGGTTCCCAGCAGGCCGTGCTCGATACGATGCAGACCCGCGCCGAGCTGTACGAGCGCATCAACTACCACGACTTCGAGCAGCACCTCGACGCCCTGTTCGCAGCCCAGAAAAAATAACAACCACTGAATTGGAGATCGACATGACTGAACAAGCCCCAGCATTCAAGCCAAAAAAATCCGTTGCCCTGTCGGGCGTTGCCGCCGGTAACACGGCCCTGTGCTCTGTCGGTAAATCGGGCAACGATTTGCACTACCGCGGCTACGACATCCTGGACGTGGCCGATTCCTGCGAATTCGAAGAGATCGCCTACCTGCTGGTGCACGGCAAGCTCCCGACCGCCGCCGAACTGAAGGGCTATAAAGCCAAGCTGAAGATGCTGCGCGGCCTGCCGCACGCGGTCAAGCTGGCGCTGGAAGCGCTGCCGGCCGGCAGCCACCCGATGGACGTGATGCGTACCGGCGTCTCCGCGCTGGGCTGCGCGCTGCCGGAAAAGGACGACCACAATATCGCCGGCGCGCGCGACATCGCCGACCGCCTGATGGCCTCTTTCGGCTCGATGCTGCTGTACTGGTACCACTTCAGCCATAACGGCCGCCGCATCGAAACGGAAACCGACGACGACTCGATCGGCGGGCACTTCCTGCACCTGCTGCATGGCACCGCGCCATCGGAAGAGTGGGTGAAGGCGATGCACACCTCGCTGATCCTCTACGCCGAGCACGAGTTCAACGCCTCTACTTTTACCGCACGCGTCATCGCCGGCACCGGTTCCGATATGCACTCGGCCATCACCGGCGCCATCGGCGCGCTGCGGGGCCCGAAACACGGCGGCGCCAACGAAGTCGCCCTCGACATCCAGAAGCGCTACGAGAACGCCGACGAAGCCGAAGCGGACATCCGCAACCGCGTCGCCAACAAGGAAGTCGTGATCGGCTTCGGCCACCCGGTCTATACGATTTCCGACCCGCGCAACAAGGTCATCAAGGAAGTGGCGCGCTCGCTGTCGCAGTCGGCCGGTTCGATGAAGATGTTCGACATCGCCGAGCGCCTCGAGTCGGTGATGTGGGAAGTCAAGAAGATGTTCCCGAACCTGGACTGGTTCTCGGCCGTCTCGTATCACATGATGGGCGTGCCGACCGCGATGTTCACGCCGCTCTTCGTCATTTCGCGTACCTCGGGCTGGGCCGCGCACATCATCGAGCAGCGCATCGACAACAAGATCATCCGCCCGAGCGCGAACTACGTCGGTCCGGAAGACCTGGCCTTCGTGCCGATCGCCGATCGTAAATAACCGAGTTTTAGAATGAACAACGCCTACCGCAAACCCCTGCACGGCACGGTGCTTCACTACTTCGACGCGCGCGAAGCCGTCGACAGTATCGAAGCCGGTGCTTGGGACAAGCTCCCCTACACCTCGCGCGTGCTAGCCGAAAACCTGGTGCGCCGCTGCGAGCCGATGGCGCTCGTGCCGTCCCTGAAACAGCTCATCGAACGCAAGCGCGACCTCGATTTCCCCTGGTACCCGGCGCGCGTGGTCTGCCACGACATCCTCGGCCAGACGGCCCTGGTCGACCTGGCCGGCCTGCGCGACGCCATCGCGCTGGAAGGGGGCAACCCCGCGCTGGTGAACCCGGTGGTGCCGACCCAGCTCGTCGTCGACCATTCGCTGGCCGTCGAGTGCGGCGGCTTCGATCCGGACGCGTTCGAAAAGAACCGCGCCATCGAGGACCGCCGCAACGAAGACCGCTTCCACTTCATCGACTGGACCAAGAAGGCCTTCCAGAACGTCGACGTGATCCCGCCGGGGAACGGCATCCTGCACCAGATTAACCTCGAGCGCATGTCGCCCGTGATCCAGGTGAAGGACGGCGTCGCCTTCCCGGATACCCTGGTCGGCACCGACTCGCACACCCCGATGGTCGATGCGCTGGGCGTGATCGCCATCGGCGTGGGTGGCCTGGAAGCGGAAAGCGTGATGCTGGGCCGCGCCTCGTACATGCGCCTTCCGGACATCGTCGGCGTCGAACTGACCGGCAAGCCGGGTCCCGGCATCACCGCCACCGACGTCGTGCTGGCGCTGACCGAGTTCCTGCGCAATGCCAAGGTCGTGTCGACCTACCTCGAGTTCTACGGTGAGGGCGCATCGAACCTGACCCTGGGCGACCGTGCGACGATCTCGAACATGGCGCCGGAATTCGGCGCCACCGCCGCGATGTTCTACATCGACGAGCAGACCATCAAGTACCTGAAACTCACCGGCCGCGAAGACGAGACCGTGAACCTGGTCGAGCTGTATGCGAAGGAAACGGGCCTGTGGGCCGATGCGCTCACGACCGCCGAATACGAGCGCGTGCTGCGTTTCGACCTCTCGACCGTGGTGCGCAACATCGCCGGCCCGTCGAACCCGCACAAGCGCGTGCCGACCTCGGAACTGGCGGCGCGCGGCATCGCCGGCGTGGTGGAAAACGAACCGGGCCGCATGCCCGATGGCGCCGTCATCATCGCGGCCATTACCAGCTGCACCAACACGAACAATCCGCGCAACATGGTCGCGGCGGGCCTGCTGGCGCGTAACGCCAACGCCCGCGGCCTGCTGCGCAAGCCCTGGGTGAAATCCTCGCTGGCGCCGGGCTCGAAAGCCGTGTCGCTCTACCTGGAAGAAGCGGGCCTGCTGCCGGAGCTGGAAAAGCTGGGCTTTGGCGTCGTCGCCTTTGCCTGCACCACCTGCAACGGCATGAGCGGCGCGCTCGACCCCGTCATCCAGCAGGAGATCATCGAGCGCGATTTGTACGCGACCGCCGTCCTGTCGGGCAACCGCAACTTCGACGGCCGCATCCACCCGTATGCGAAACAGGCCTTCCTGGCCTCGCCGCCGCTGGTGGTGGCCTATGCGATTGCCGGCACCATCCGCTTCGACATCGAGAAGGACGTGCTGGGCGTGGACGCCAACGGCCAGCAGGTGACCTTGGCCGACATCTGGCCGAGCGACGAGGAAATCGACGCCGTCATCGAACAGAGCGTGAAACCCGAGCAGTTCCGCAAGGTGTACACGCCGATGTTCGCGCGCGTGGCCGACGATGGCGAAGCCGTCAGCCCGCTGTACGACTGGCGCGAGATGTCCACTTACATCCGCCGTCCGCCGTACTGGGAAGGCGCGCTGGCCGGCGCCCGCGCCTTGTCCGGCATGCGTCCGCTCGCGGTCCTGGGCGACAACATCACGACCGACCACCTGTCGCCGTCGAACGCGATCATGATGGATTCCGCCGCCGGCGAATACCTGTTCAAGATGGGCCTGCCGGAAGAGGACTTCAATTCCTATGCCACCCACCGCGGCGACCACCTGACGGCCCAGCGCGCGACGTTTGCCAACCCGACCCTGAAGAACGAGATGGTGCGCAATCCCGACGGGACCGTGCGCGCGGGTTCGCTGGCACGCATCGAACCCGAAGGCCAGGTGACGCGCATGTGGGAAGCCATCGAAACCTACATGGAGCGCAAGCAGCCGCTGATCGTGATCGCCGGCGCCGACTACGGCCAGGGTTCCTCGCGCGACTGGGCGGCCAAGGGCGTGCGCCTGGCGGGCGTGGAAGCGATCGTCGCCGAAGGCTTCGAGCGCATCCACCGCACGAATCTGGTTGGCATGGGCGTGCTGCCGCTGGAGTTCATGCCCGGCGTGAACCGCTTGAGCCTGGGCATCGACGGTACCGAGACCTTCGACGTGATCGGCGAACGCACGCCGCGCGCGACGCTCACCCTCGTGATCAATCGTCGCGATGGGCAGCGTGTCGAGGTGCCGGTGACCTGCCGCCTCGATACGGCGGAAGAGGTGTCGATCTACGAGGCGGGCGGCGTGCTGCAGCGCTTCGCGCAAGACTTCCTGGCGTCGTCGAAAGTCGCGGCGTAATCCGGACGTTTTCGAGGGCGATTATTTTCCGCCCGTGACGATGTTCGGCGCACATAAGCGCGTGGGCACGGAGTGCCCACCCTACGGGCGGCGGATCGGCTTTAACGACACTGCCACACGCGTTCGTCATTGTAGGGTGGGCACTCTGTGCCCACGCGGGACCAGCGTCACACCGGCCACGCACGGCGAATCGTCGCCCGCATCATCAAACAGGACCACGAACACATGGCACATACTCCCCAAATCAAAATCCCCGCCACCTACATGCGTGGCGGTACCTCGAAAGGTGTGTTCTTCCGCCTCGACGACCTGCCTGAAGCGGCCCGCGTGCCGGGCGCGGTGCGCGACGCGCTCTTGCAACGCGTGATCGGCAGCCCCGACCCCTACGGCAAGCAGATCGACGGCATGGGCGGGGCGACGTCCAGCACCAGCAAGACCGTGATCGTCTCGAAGAGCACCCGTCCCGGCCATGACGTCGACTACCTGTTCGGCCAGGTCTCGATCGACAAGCCTTTCGTCGACTGGAGCGGCAACTGCGGCAACCTGTCCTCGGCGGTGGGCTCGTTCGCAATCAATGCAGGCCTGGTCGCGGACCTGCCGCAAAACGGCATGGCGACCGTACGCATCTGGCAGGCCAATATCGGCAAGACCATCGTCGCCCACGTGCCGGTGACGAATGGCGAAGTGCAGGAAACGGGCGACTTCGAACTCGACGGCGTGACCTTCCCGGCCGCCGAAGTGGCGCTCGAATTCATGGACCCGGCAGCGGACGAGGAGGGTGGCGGTGGAGCGATGTTCCCGACCGGGAACCTGGTCGACGACCTCGAGGTTCCAGGCCTGGGCGTCGTCAAGGCCACCATGATCAATGCCGGCATCCCCACCATCTTTGTGAACGCCGCCGACATCGGCTATACCGGCACCGAACTGCAGGATGCGATCAATGGCGATCCGCGCGCGCTGGCGCTGTTCGAAACCATCCGCGCCCACGGCGCCGTGCGCATGGGCCTCATCAAGCATGTCGACGAGGCGGCCAAGCGCCAGCACACGCCGAAGGTCGCCTTCGTGGCGCCGCCCGCGGGCTATACCTCGTCGAGCGGCAAGGAAGTGGCGGCCGCCGACATCGACCTGCTGGTGCGTGCACTCTCCATGGGCAAACTGCACCACGCGATGATGGGCACGGCGGCGGTCGCCATCGGTACGGCTGCCGCGGTGCCGGGCACGCTGGTGAACCTCGCGGCGGGCGGCGGCAAGCCGGGCGCGGTACGCTTCGGCCACCCATCCGGCACGCTGCGCGTGGGTGCCGAGGCGGTCGAGAAGAACGGCCAGTGGAGCGTCACCAAGGCGGTGATGAGCCGCAGCGCGCGCGCGTGCTGATGGAAGGCTGGGTGCGCGTGCCGGGCGAGGTGCTCGGCGCCTAGCACACAGCCGTCCAGGGGCCCTGCAGCAGCCGGGTCGGCGCCATCTGTGCGCCGGCCCGGCTTTTTTTTGTCTATACAGGCCCTTTACCCATCCCTCATGGTTTATCATTGGGCAACTTTTTGTGGCCGATGGGGCCACGCGCACGGAACTACCCCTGATGGACCGAATTTCAAGCAAACCCGCCGGCATCGCCGAGGCCCGGACCTGATTGCGGCACCCGCCTGTGCCTGCGACGCCGGGGGCCTCGTTTTCGCCGCCAATGCCGCCATGGCCACCCCTCAGCGGCAGGCCGGTGGAAGGGCGCGCGCTGCCCGAGCTGTTTGCCGGGCGCGCCGCCCGGATTGCCGCGATCGAGCTGCGCAAATCGATGCGGCGCGAACGCGCATGGCAGGCCGTGCTGGCGACGCAGGGCGGCGACCGGGCGGTCCAGGTCAGTTCCTGGCCCCTGCCTCAAGGGAGCGGCGCGCCAGGTGCGACCTTCGTCTTCCATGACATGACGGCGCGCGAAGCGCAAGCCTCGGCCTTGCGCACCACCGTGCTCGAGCAGAAGGCCATCCTCGATCACGCGCCGCTCGGCATCGGCTTCACCAAGGCGGGCGTGCTCATGGAATGCAACGTGCATCTGGCCGACATGGTCGGCTATCGCGTCGCCGACCTGGTCGGGCGCGACCTCGGCACGATGTTCCCCTCCAGCCCCGACTTCCAGCACCTGCGCGACGAGGCGCTGGGGGCGCTGGCGCAGGGCGGCATCTACGAAAAGAGCGAATACCCTTTCCGCCGCCGCGACGGCTCCCTGTTCTGGGCACGCTTGCGCGCCAGTGCCGTGGTGCCGGGACGGCGCGAGGCCGGCATCGTCTGGACCGTCGAGGACATCGGCGAGAAATTCCAGGCCCAGCGCGAGCTGCAGGCGTTGATGGACAACGCCTCGCTGGCGATCATGTTCACGCGCGCGCAGCGCGTCAAGCGCTTCAACGCGGGCTTCCTGGCCCTGTTCGGCTACAGCGCGGCCGAGAGCGTCGACCTGCCCGTGCAGCAGCTGCATCCGGACGCGGACGCGTTCGCGCGCATGGCGGCAGCCTCGTACCCGCTGTTCGCGCAGGGGCGCACCTACGAGGACGAAGCCGAAGTCGCGCGCAAGGACGGCACCCGCGTCTGGGTCAAGGTGATCGGCTACGCCGTCGATCCGGATGACCTGGACCAGGGCTATGTCTGGATCGTCGAGGACCGCTCGCGCCAGAAGCGCGACGAGCAGTCGCTGCGCGAGGCGCTGCTGGAGAACCAGGCCATCCTCGATACCGCGGTACTGGGCATCGCCGTGGTCGAGAACGGCCGCACGCTGCATTGCAACCGCAAGATGGAAGAGCTGTTTGGCTGCGTACCCGGCCAGATCCAGGGCGCCAGCGTGCGCTCGCTGTATCCCGGCGTGGACGGCTGGCTGGCGGCGCGCCAGGAGACTGCGCGCGACTTTTCAAATGGACGCGTCAGCGTCGGCGAGCACCTGCTGGTGCGGCGCGACGGCACGACTTTCTGGGGGCGCCTGTCGGGACGGCCCTTCGACCTGGACGACCCGCACGGGCGCAGCCTGTGGCTGGTCGACGATGTCACCGCCCAGCGCGCGGCGGCCGAGGAAGTGCGGCGCGCGCGCGACGAACTCGAGGTGCGCGTGGCCGAACGCACGGCCGAACTGGCGGGCGCGAATGCGCTGCTGCAGGAAGAAATCCTCGAGCGGCGCCAGGCCGAGGCGCGCGTGCACCACATGGCCTACCACGACAGCCTGACCGGCCTGCCGAACCGCGCGCTGCTGGCCGACCGCCTCGAGCGCGCCATCCTCGCGGCAACGCGCAACGATGCTCGCCTGGCCGTGATGTTCATCGACCTCGACCGCTTCAAGACGATCAACGATTCGCTCGGCCACGCGACCGGCGACTTCCTGCTCAAGGAAGTCGCCGGCCGGCTGTGCCGCGCGGTGCGTGCCAGCGACACCGTGGCACGCCTGGGCGGAGACGAGTTCGTGGTGCTCATTCCAGGCGTGCATGGGATCGAAGAGTGCAGCCAGGTCGGCGACAAGATCATCGAGGCGCTGGCCGCGCCGATCCGCTTCGAAGGCCGCAGCCTGCACATCTCGCCCTCGATCGGCATCTGCGTCTATCCGGACGACGGCGGCGACGTCGACATCCTGATGCGCCATGCCGATGCGGCCATGTACCACGCCAAGGCGGCCGGCCGCAACAACTACCAGTTCTTCACCCAGAGCCTCGATGGCGCGGCAACCCGCCGCTTCGAGCTGGAAACGAGCCTGCGCCGCGCGCTCGAGAACGGCGAATTCGAGCCCTTCTACCAGCCGATCATGGACATGGGCACGAACCGCGTGCACGCGCTCGAGGTCCTGCTGCGCTGGCGCCGTCCCGGCCTTGGCCTGGCGCTGCCGGACGAGTTCATCCCCATCCCGGAAGAAAACGGCATGATCGTGCCGGTCGGCGAATGGGTAATCCGGCGCGCCTGCGAACAGAGCATGGCCTGGCAGCGCGCCGGCCTGCCGGCGGTGCCGCTGGCGATCAACCTGTCGGCGCGCCAGTTCATGCACAAGGCGCTGGTGGCCTCGATCCGGCGCATCGTCGACGAAACCGGAATCGACCCGAGCCTGGTGGAGTTCGAGATCACCGAGACCGCGCTGATGCAGCACGGCGAGCAGACGCTCGAGATCCTCGGCCAGATCAACCGCATGGGCATGGCGCTGTCGATCGACGACTTCGGCACGGGGTATTCCAGCCTGGCCTACCTGAAGCGCTTCCCGGTCAGGAAGATCAAGATCGACCGCGCCTTCATCCGCGAGCTCGAGGCCAGCAGCGAAGACCGGGCGATCGTCGCCGCCGTGATGGCGCTGGCGAACAGTTTGCAGCTGCGCGTGGTGGCCGAGGGCGTCGAGACCGAGGAACAACTGGCGCTGCTGCGCACCTACGGCTGCCAGTACGTGCAGGGCTGGCTGTTCGCGCGCGCGCTCGACAGCGAGGCGGCGCAGGCGCTGCTGAGCGCGCAATCGTAAAGCCGGCGCGCCGGCGCCGGGATCAGGCGAGCGTCGCGATGACGGGCGTGTGATCCGACGGCTGCTCCCACTTGCGCGGTTCGCGGTCGATCTCGCAGGCGGTGCAGCGCGCGGCCAGGGCGGGCGAGAGCAGGATGTGGTCGATGCGTAGGCCGCGGTTGCGGCGGAAACCCATCATGCGGTAGTCCCACCAGCTGTACTGCTTCTCGGGCTGCTCGAACAGGCGGAAGGCGTCCACCAGGCCCAGGCCAATCAGCGCCGTCATGGCCGCGCGCTCGCGCTCGGAGCAGTGGATCTTGCCTTCCCATTCGGCCGGGTCGTGCACGTCGCGGTCCTCGGGGGCGATGTTGTAGTCGCCCAGCAGGGCCAGTTGCGGGTGCTGGCGCAGTTCGTCCTCCAGCCACGCATGCAGCGCGTCCAGCCAGGCCATCTTGTAGACATACTTGTCCGAGTCGACCGCCTGGCCGTTCGGGATGTAGGCGCAGACGAAACGCACGCCCTCGACTGTCGCAGCGATGATGCGCTGCTGCTCATCTTGATACCGCGGGTTGTTCCGGACCACATCCTGGAGCGGCGCCTTCGACAGGATGGCCACGCCGTTATAGGTCTTCTGGCCGCTGAAGGCGACGTGGTAACCGGCCGCGTTGATTTCCGCGAGCGGAAATTTATCGTCGGTGAGCTTCGTTTCCTGGAGGCAGAGCACGTCCACCGGACTGGTTTCCAGCCAGCGCAGCAGGTGCGGCAGACGGACTTTCAGGGAATTGACGTTCCAGGTTGCTATTTTCATGTAAATATTCGGTCGTGAGAGGAGAGTCAGGCGTGTTGCATTGGTGCGCAGTATCGATGCTGGCGCCAGATCGTGCAACTTTTCGCAAGTTTTGCGGCCTGCATTCCATCTTGTTATTCGATTTGTATATATATGCGACCAGAAATGATCGCGTAACAAGTTTGTGGTTTAAAATCTATTGTCCGGAGTACAAATTTCTATTTACCGGTAGCGAGAAGTAACAGTTACGGTGTAGCATGTCACATTCCCTAAATATTACCTTTAGGGAATATCCGGTTGTATTTGCATAACTCGCGATGTAATATTTCGATCAGGCGGCATGTGCCGCTACCACCGCCGCGGTGCGCACGATTGGCTTCATGCGTGCATGGCTTTTGCGGTGAATGGTACTATGGTGAAATATTGCTGTATCGATAGCGAGTATTTGTACCCATATGAAAAGGACAGAGATGCGCAGTGCATTTGAAGCATGGGCCCAACGCGATGGCCACATCGTTCGTCGCCGTGAAGACAAGCCCGAGGAATACCTCGTCTACGAAACCCAGCGCCGCTGGGTGATCTGGCAGGCAGCATTGGCACACGGTGCCAAGGCCGCAGGCGAGACCTCGTCGAAATTCGCCGGCGAGGGCGAGGTCAAGGCAATCCAGCCGGACGAAGCAGCGGTACGCAATCGCGTGCTCAACGAAGTCCTGGACGCATTCAGCGACCTCGACGAGAGCGCCGGCATGGAAGGCGTGCTGAAGGTCATCCAGGGCCTGAAGAAGAAGCAGAAGGCCACGGCCGAGCAGGCCTGAATCGAGCACGCTTGATCAAGTATCGTCACTACAAGGGCGGTCTGTACGAGCTGGTCTGCGAGGCCACGCTCGAGGCCGACCTGACGCCGATGATCATCTACCGCGCACACGACGGCTCGATCTGGGCCCGCCCGAGGGCGGTGTTCTTCGAGCTCGTCGAGGTCGACGGCAAGCAGGTGCCGCGCTTCGCGCAGGTAGACTAGCATCGCGGGCCGGCTTTGCCCGGCCTGGGTGGCGTGACATTTAATTTCATTGCTGAGCCGCATCTGAAATAATATTTCAGCTGCGGCCTTCTCGCGTCCGTAGGGTGGGCTCTTGAGCCCACGCGGTATGGTACCGTCGCGTTCTCCGGTATTGGCCGAAGTCCGTGCAGACGGCACGCAGGTTCAGCACCTGCAGTCGAGTTCGGCGTTCGATACGCAGCCGAACCATACCGCGTGGACACAGGTGTCCACCCTACGGTTCTCCCTGTTCGCCTTGCCGGGCCGACGGTGACACCAAAAAAAACGGGCCGCTTTCGCGGCCCGGTTTCATTCCCGGCTCAAACCAATCACACGCGGTTCATCAGGAAAGTCGTCAGCAGCGGCACCGGACGCCCGGTCGCGCCCTTGGCCGCGCCGCTCTTCCACGCCGTACCCGCGATATCCAGGTGGGCCCAGGTGTAGTTGCGGGTGAAGTTCTCCAGGAAGCAGGCCGCCGTGATCGAGGCGCCGCCAGGCGTGCCGATGTTGGCCAGGTCCGCGAAGTTCGACTTGAGCTGCTCGTTGTAGATCTCGCCGATCGGCAGGCGCCATGCGCCGTCGCCGGTTTCCTTGCCGGCGTCCAGCAGTTCGTCGGCCAGGGCGTCGTGGGCGGCGTCGTGGCGGGTGAACAGGCCGCTGTTGTGGTGGCCCAGCGAGACGATGCAGGCGCCGGTCAGCGTGGCGATGTCGACGACGGCCGCCGGCTTGAAGCGCTCGGCGTAGGTGAGGGCGTCGCACAGGATCAGGCGGCCTTCGGCGTCGGTGTTCAGGATTTCGATGGTCAGGCCGTTCATGGCGGTGACGATGTCACCCGGCTTGGTGGCGCGGCCCGACGGCATGTTCTCGCAGGCGGCGACGATGCCGATCACGTTCAGCTTCAGGCCCATCTCGCCGATGGCGCGGAAGGTGCCCAGCACCGACCCGGCGCCGCACATGTCGTACTTCATTTCGTCCATGCCGGGGCCTGGCTTGATCGAGATGCCGCCGGAATCGAAGGTGATGCCCTTGCCGACCAGGACCACGGGCGCGTCCTTCCTGCCGCCGCCCATGTGCTTGAGGACGATGAACTTCGGTGCTTCCTCGCTGCCCTTGGCCACGGCCAGGAAGGAACCCATCTTCAGTGCTTCGAGCTGCTTGCGCTCGAGGACTTCGATCTCGAAATTGAAGTCGTCGGCGAGCTTGCGGGCGACGTTGGCGAGGTAGGTCGGGGTGCAGACGTTCGGCGACAGGTTGCCCAGTTCGCGCGTCAGGTTCATGCCGTTGGCAATCGCGATCGCTTGCGCCAGCGCGGCCTTCGTTTGCGGCGCGGCCAGCGGCATCGCCACGGTGACCTTGCGCACGCCGGTGGAGACCGGATCCTTCTTGCTCTTTTGCGCGTCGGTGCGGAACTCGCCTTCGGTGGCGGCCAGCACAATGCTGCGCAGCGCCCACTCGGGTTCACGCTCTTTCACTTCCGTCATCGGAAATGCGATAATGGCATCTGCCGCACCCAGCGACGCGAACGCCTTGAGCGTGGCGTTGACCGCGGAAGTAAAGGACTTTTCGCTTACCGCCTCATCGGCGCCCATCCCGACCAGCAGCACGCGCGCCGCAGCCACGCCGGCCACGCCACGCAGCAGCAGGGTCGAGCCAGGCTTGCCGGAGATGTCGCCCGACTTCAGTGCCGCGGTGATCTCGCCGGTTTGATCGAGGGCTTTTGCAGCCTGCGACAGTTTCTTGTTTTCGAACACCGCCACTGCCAGGCAGCCGGTCTTGGCTGCGGTCAGGGTGTTTTTTGCGTCGAATGCTTTTATGCTAAAGTCCATTTGATTCTCCGTTTCGTTTTATGCGTGCATTGTGCGCGCAGCGTGCACGCGATGTGTGCACCCCAGCTCAACCTGCAATTATAACTATCGAATGATTTTCCAACGCGCTTTGCATCGTGAACTGGCCAGCGCAGCCGGGGCAACCTTCACGGTCTTGTTCACGGTGTGCGTCACCTGGACCCTGATCGCCATCCTGGGCAGGGCCGCGGGAGGCAGGGTCGCGTCCAGCGACGTGGTGGCATTGATTGCATTCCAATCACTGAATTATCTGCCAACTGTCCTGATCCTCACCAGCTTTATTTCCGTGCTCGTCGCCATCACGCGCAGCTACCGCGATTCCGAGATGGTCGTCTGGTTCGCCTCGGGCCAGTCGCTGCTGGCCTGGATCCGCCCGGTGCTCGTGTTCGGCCTGCCGCTGGTGCTGCTCGTGAGCGCGCTGTCGCTGGTGGTTGCGCCCTGGGCCAAGATGAAGAGCGCGGAATTCATCCAGCGCTTCGAGAAGCGCGAAGACCTGAAACGCGTCGCACCCGGCCAGTTCCGCGAGTCCTCATCGAGCGACCGCGTCTTCTTCGTCGAGGGCAGCACCAACGGGTCGACCGTGGTCAAGAACGTGTTCGTCAGCACCGCGGGAGCGAACAACAGCAATTCGATCGTCGTCGCGCGCGAAGGCGTGGTGGAGTCGGACGGCAAGGGCGGACAGTACCTGGTGCTCAAGAACGGCCGCCGCTACCAGGGCGTGCCGGGCCAGGCCGATTTCCAGTCGATGGAGTTCGAGCGCTACAGCATGCGCGTGGCCACGAAGGTGCCCGTGCTGGGTGCCGACGTGCCGCTCGATGCGCTGTCGATGCCGGCGCTGCTGGCGGTGAAGAACCAGTACACGCGTTCCGAGCTCCTGTCGCGCATCTCGGCGCCGATCGTCTGCCTGCTGCTGGTGCTGCTGGCCATTCCGCTGGGTTTTGTGAATCCGCGCGCCGGCAGCTCGGCCAACCTGATTCTCGCGCTGCTGATCTTCTTCACCTATAACAACCTCGTGAAGATGGTGGAAGCGAGCGTCAAGCAGGGCAAGATCGACTTCGCCGTGGCCTGGTGGCCGCTGCACCTGTTCGTTGCGCTGATCGTGCTGGCCCTGTTTGCCTGGCGCCTGAACGTGAATCACCATTACCACCCGCTGGTGCTGTTCAGCGCCTGGAAACGCCGTCGCCTGCTGGGCAAGACGGCAGGAAAGGCGGTGGCGCCATGAAGGTCCTGCAGCGCTATTTTGCGATCAACATCTCGCAGGCCGTGGTGTTCGTGCTGGTGGCCTTCCTCGGCCTGATCTCCTTCATGGACCTCACCAGCGAGCTGCCCTCGGTAGGCAAGGGCGCCTACACCTTCCAGCACGCGCTGCTGTACGTGGCGCTGATGATTCCCGGTCACGTCTACGAAGTCATGCCCGTTGCCGCGCTGATCGGCACCATCTACGCGATGGCGCAGTTCGCGCAAAGCTCCGAGTTCACCATCATGCGCGCCTCGTCGATGTCGACGCGCATGGCCGGCTGGATGCTGTTCAAGATCGGCATCGTGTTCGTCGTGATCACCTTCATCTTCGGCGAACTGATCACGCCGCGCACGGCGCCGCTGGCCGAACGGGTGCGCCTGTCGGCCAAGGGGGCGACGCTCGCCTCCGAGTTCCGCTCGGGGATGTGGACCAAGGATAACGTGCATGCGGACGTCAAGGAGGGAGGGCGCGGCGCCGTCGTCGGCTCGCGCTTCTTCAATGCGCGCCAGATCCGGCCGGATGGCCAGTTGCTGGACGTGCGCCTCTACGAGTTCGACAATTCGATGCGCATGCGCGCGATCATCACCGCGAAAAGCGCGAGCTTCAGCGGCAACGGCACCTGGCGCCTGCAGGACGTGACGGAGACCCTGTTCTCGAACAGCCGCACGCTGCCCGAGCCGGGCGCGCCGCTCGCGCAAGGACAGACCATCCAGAGCAGCTTTGGCCAGGACACCAGTGCGGTCGCCACGCGCAAGCTGGCCAGCATGGACCTGGTATCGGAAATCACCCCGAAGATCCTGCAGGTGTCGCGGCGCGACCCCGAGCGCATGTCGGCCAACGAACTGGCCGTGTACACGCGCCACCTGGCCGAGAACCGCCAGGAGAGCGAGCGTTTCCGCATCGCGTTCTGGAAGAAGATCGTGGGTCCGCTGGCGATCTTCGTGCTGATGGCGCTGGCGCTGCCCTTCGCCTACCTGCACACCCGCAGCGGCGGCGTCAGCCTGAAAATCTTCATCGGCATCATGATTGGCGTTTCTTACATCCTGATCAATTCGCTGTTTTCGCACCTCGGCATGCTCTCGACCTGGCCGGCCTTCCTCACGGCGGTGGCGCCAAGCCTGCTGTTCCTGCTGATGGCGATCCTGGCGCTGCGCTGGGTGGAGCGGCATTGATGGACGCTTTGCCCAAGCGCGCCCGGTCCTGTTCGCGCACGGCGCGCGCGCCGCCTCCCGGGCCGCGCCCTTCGAGCGCCTGCGCGACCTGACGCGCGCACGCCTGCCCGATTGCGCCGTCACGCTGGCGTTTCTCGAACTGATGGAGCCGCGCCTGCCAGACGCGGTTGCCGCGATCATGGCGGAGGGGATCGAGGACGTAACGATCGTGCCGGTCTTCCCGGGACAGGGCGGACATTTGCTGCGCGACCTGCCGCTGCTGGCCGAGGGCTTGCGCACGGCGCATCCGGGCTTGCGCCTGAGCGTGGCGGGTGCCGTCGGGGAAGACCCCGGCGTGCTGGCGGCGATGACCGATTATTGCGTGCGCTCGCTCGGGTAGAGAGGGGTGAACGAGGCTCCCGGCCTCATTCAACCCACCCTGCGGTCAGGTCAACACCTCAATCCAGATCCGACGCATCATGGCGCTCGGCCAGCTGCTCCTCAGGATTGCCGAACACCCGATTCACACGCCGTCCACGCTGCACCGCCGGCCGCGCGAACACTTCGTCGGCCCAGCGCCGCACGTGCTCGTATTCGTGCACCGAGAGGAATTCGCCTGCCTGGTACAGTTCCCCGCGTACCATGCCGCCGTACCAGGGCCAGATCGCCATGTCGGCAATCGTGTACTCGTCGCCGGCAACAAAGCGCTGCGTGGCCAGCTGGCGGTTCAGCACGTCGAGCTGGCGCTTCGATTCCATCGCATAGCGGTTGATCGCGTATTCATATTTTTCCGGCGCATAGGCATAGAAGTGGCCGAAGCCGCCGCCCAGGAAAGGTGCCGAGCCCATCTGCCAGAACAGCCAGTTCAGCGTCTCCGTGCGCGCCGGCGCGCTCGTTGGCAGGAAGGCGCCGAATTTCTCCGCCAGATACATCAGGATCGAGCCCGATTCGAACACGCGCACGGGCGTCTCGCCGCTGCGGTCGAGCAGGGCCGGAATCTTCGAATTCGGATTCACCTCGACGAAGCCGCTCGAGAACTGGGCACCTTCGTTGATGCGAATCAGCCAGGCATCGTACTCGGCACCGGTATGGCCGGCTGCCAGCAATTCCTCGAGCATGATCGTCACTTTCACGCCATTCGGCGTCGCCAGCGAGTACAGCTGCAGCGGATGCTTGCCGACCGGAAGTTCCGCTTCGTGGGTGGCGCCGGCGACCGGACGGTTGATGTTGGCGAAGGTGCCGCCTGACGAGGCGGGTGGTACCCAGACTGCGGGCGGAACGTAGTCGGCTTGGTCGCTCATGTGGATCTCCCAGGTAGGATAAACAGGTTGCAATCGCAATCGCAATCGCAGTCGCAGGGGCGCGCAGGCCGCGCCGCCTGGCGATGTCGAAAGCACATGACGAAAGAGCTTACCCGACTCCTGCGCTTTTCGCTGACGGCCCTCAAATGCGGAGGGCACGGGCATGCGTCGCCCCGTGCCGACGCCGAGTCCCGAAGCTGCGCAAACTGCGCCGCGGCGGCAACGAACCGCGCGCACCTTGTTCTTGCTCATGCATCAGGACCGTGTGCGGGTTTGACAGTGCCCGGTAATCCGCCCACACTTCTCGAGCACTTTCGTCCGCGTCCGCCTTCCCAACCAACAGGGTCGCACATGCTCCCAGCCATCCTCAAGCACATCGTTGCCACGCTGCGCCGCTTCGGCTCGGGCGAGGCAGATTTTCTCGATGGCCTGCGGCTGCCTGGCGGGCTGTTCGCGCAAACGCGCTGTGCGCGCCGCATCGATGCCACCGCCCGCCGCATCGCCGCGATGGGCGTGAAGATCGGCCGCTTGTCCGGGCGCCTGCATGCACGGGCGATCCCCGGCCTGGTCGACGCCGACCGCAGCCTGCGGCGCATGCTGGGCGAATTGCGCGAAGACTGGGCGGCATGCGCCGCGACCTGGCGCTGTGGCATGTGCGCGAGTGCCATGGACGCGCCGGCGCGCGCCTGGAAACGGCGATCGCGCAGTTGAACCGTATCGCATCCGAAACCCAGGCCGCGGCCGAACGCCTGGTGCAGGAAATCGAGGAATACGACCGGGCCTAGGCTGGGCGCGCCTGGCGGCGCGCCGACGCGGGGACGGTTTGCAGTGACTTCATCCGGAACGATGCCGTAACGAGCGGCGAACAAGGGCGGCTGGCGTGCCCGCCACCATCAACTATCCCCGGGTCGGCAAAGCTCCCGCTGCGGAGCTTTGCCGACCCCGGGTCTGGTGTTCGCGCAGGCGCAGGGCTTCGCCGATCATCACCAGCACCGGGCCATGGGCCGTGCCCAGGCCCCGTGCCAGGTCCGTCAGGGTGAGGCGCTCGATGCGCTCGTCATGGCGGCTGCAGTTTTCCACCACCACCACGGGCGTATCGGCGCTGCGGCCCCGGGCCAGCAGGCGTTCGGCGGTGGCGGCGGCTTCGCGGCCGCCCATGTACTGGATCAGGGTGTCGGTATGGGGCAGAGCCGGGTGTTCCGGCTGGTCGGGGGCGGTGCTGGAGGTGAAGAAGGCGACGCTGCGGGCGACGCCGCGCCGTGTCAGCGGCGCCTTGGTGACGGCCGCCGCCGCGACCGCGGTGGTGATCCCGGGGACGATCTCGACCTCGATGCCTTCGCTCTCCAGCGCGCGCAATTCCTCGTCGGCGCGGCCGAACAGCATCGGGTCGCCGCCCTTCAGGCGCACGACAAGACGGTACTCGCTGGCGCAATCGACCAGCAGGCGGTTGATCGCTTCCTGGGCCGTTGAGCGCTGGCCGGAACGTTTGCCCACCGAAATGAGCGTGGCCTGTGAACACAGTTCCAGCATCTCGGGGGTGACCAGTGCGTCGTAGAGCACGACGTCGGCCTGGGCCAGCAGCCGCGCGCCGCGCACCGTGATCAAGTCGGCAGCGCCAGGGCCGGCGCCAATCAGGTAGACCTTGCCCATCCCCGCCATGCACCGCTCCTGTTATTCGCCTAAACGAATCATACCCGCGGCAACGGTCTGGTGCGTCACTTCATCGATCAGGATGAATGCGCCTGTAGCGCGGATGTCGGCATAGGCGTCGGCCGCCAGCGGCTGCTGCACGCTCAAACCGATGCGCGCGATGTCGTTCAGCTTCAGGCCGTCCGCAGGGTGGCGTTGCTGGGTGTTGATATCCAGCAGCGTGTCGACCCTGGTCACCTTGGCCGCCGTCTGGCGCGTGCCGTGCTTGATCCAGTACTTGCGGCGCGCATCGAGCGGCTCGTCCGACATCCAGCACACGTCCGCCACCACCTGCTTGAGCAAGGTTGCCGGCGCATCGGCACCAGCGAGCGTATCGCCGCGCGAGATGTCCAGGTATTCGTTCAGCAGCAGCGTCACCGACTGGCCGGCGGCGGCCGTATCGAGCGAACCGTCGAAGGTCAGGATTTCCTTGACGGTTGCGCTCTGGCCGGAAGGCTGGACCACCAACTTGTCGCCGACGGCAACGCTGCCCGACTCGATACGGCCCATGTAGCCGCGGAAGTCGTTGGCCTCATGGCCGTTGTGGCGGGCCACTAACTGCACCGGGAAACGGAAGGGCGCATCGTGGGCTTCGTCGTAGACCGAGATGTCTTCCAGCAGTTCGATCAGGGTCGGGCCGGTGTACCAGTCCATCCTGGCCGAGCGATCGACGACGTTATCACCGGACAGGGCCGACAGCGGAATCGCGGTCACGTCCTTCAGCCCGAGCGACTGGGCGAATTCGCCGTAAGCCTTGACGATGCGGTCATAGACGGCCTGGTCGTAGTTCACCAGGTCCATCTTGTTGACGGCCACGATCACGTGCTCGATCTGCAGCAGCTTGGCGATCGTCGAATGGCGCTTGGTCTGGATCAGCAAGTCCACGCCGCCATCCTCGCGCAGCTTCACTTTCGACACGTCGACCAGGATGATCACCGCGTCCGCGGTCGAGGCGCCGGTCACCATGTTGCGGGTGTACTGCTCGTGGCCCGGGGTGTCGGCAATGATGAACTTGCGCTTGGGCGTGGCGAAATAGCGGTAGGCCACGTCGATCGTGATGCCCTGTTCGCGCTCGGCTTCCAGGCCGTCGGTCAGGAGCGACAAATCGATGGTGTCGCCGACGGTGCGCTTGTGCTTCGAGCGCGAGACGGCCGCCAGCTGGTCGGCGAAGATGCCCTTGCTGTCGTAGAGCAGGCGTCCGATCAGCGTGCTCTTGCCGTCGTCGACGGAACCGGCCGTGATGAAGCGCAGCAGGCTGTGTTGGGTCAGTTTATCGTAGGGGGAGTCGATGCGGGCGTTCATCAGAAATATCCTTGCTTCTTGCGTTTTTCCATCGAGGCTTCCGAGGTCTGGTCATCCATCCTGGTCGCGCCGCGCTCGGTGACTTGCGTCACGGCGGTTTCGGCGATGATGGCCTCGACCGTGCTGGCGGTCGACGATACCGGGCAGGTGCAGGAGATGTCGCCGACGGTGCGGAAGCGGACCGTTTGCGTTTCGACCGTCTCGCCTTCCTTCGCCGGGGTCAGCGGGGTCAATGGCACCAGCAGGCCATTGCGCGGAATCACCTGGCGCTCGTGGGCGAAATAGATCGGCGGCAGGGCCAGCTTTTCACGGGCGATGTACTGCCACACGTCCAGTTCCGTCCAGTTCGAGATCGGGAACACGCGCATGTTTTCGCCCGGGTGGACGCGGGTGTTATACAGGTCCCACAGTTCCGGACGCTGGGCCTTCGGGTCCCACTGGCCGAATTCGTCGCGGAAGGAGAAGATGCGCTCCTTGGCGCGGGCCTTTTCCTCGTCGCGGCGGGCGCCGCCGATGCAGGCGTCGAATCCGTGTTCGGCGATGGTTTCCAGCAGCGTCACGGCCTGGGCCGCGTTGCGCGAATCGGTGGCCGGGTTACGCAGGCGCACGGTGCCCTTCCTGATCGAGTCCTCGACCGAGCCGACGATCAGGCGCTCGCCGAGCTCAAGCACGCGTGCATCGCGGAAGGCGATCACTTCGTCGAAATTGTGGCCGGTGTCGATGTGCACCAGCGGGAAGGGGAATTTGCCGGGGCGGAAGGACTTTTCGGCCAGGCGCAGCAGTACCACCGAGTCCTTGCCGCCCGAGAACAGCAGGGCCGGATTGCTGCATTCGGCCGCCACTTCGCGCAGGATGTGGATCGCTTCGGATTCGAGGGCGTCGAGGTGGCGCGCGTTGACGTCGGCGAGGATGCCGGTCGTATCTTGGAGATTCGTCATGGGTTCTGCCTTGTGTTCATGCTGTGGCTCAGGGGGCCACGGATTTGATACGGATCAGTTTGCCGTCGACCACATGCAAGCCGCATTCCTTGGACTCGGGGTTTTCCCACCACCAGCGGCCGGCGCGCACGTCCTCGCCCGGCTGGACCGCGCGGGTGCAGGGTTCGCAGCCGATCGAGGGGTAGCCGCGGTCATGCAGGGCGTTATACGGCACGTCGTTGGCGCGGATGTATTCCCACACTTCCTCTTCGGTCCAGTCCACCAGCGGATTGAACTTGGTCATGAAGTGGGCCGGATCGTCTTCCTCGACGCGCAGGTCGGAACGGGTGGACGACTGGGCGCGGCGCTGGCCGGTAATCCAGGCCTTGTTGCCGAGCAGCGCACGGCCGAGGGGCTCGACCTTGCGCACGCGGCAGCATTCACGGCGCATCTCGACGCTGTCGTAGAAGGCGTTCAGGCCGTTGGCGGCGACATAGGCGTCCACCGCTTCCGTCTCCGGGCGGAACAGCGCGATCTCATAGCCATACTTCGCCTTGACGGCATCGAGCACCGCCAGGGTTTCCTTGTGCAGGCGGCCGGTCTCCAGCGAGAAGATGCCGATCGGCAGCTTCGCTTTCAGGATCAGGTCGGTCAGCACCATGTCTTCCGCCGCCAGGCTGGAGGCGAACACGGCGGGCGAATGGTCGGCCGCGATGCGTGCCAGGATCGCCTGGGTTTCTGCGACGCGGTGGGCGAGGGCGCTCATAAGGTATCCAATGCGTCCTTAAATGCCGGCGCCAATGTCGGCGTGTTCCGGCGGGATGTCGCGTTCCTTGCGGCGGAACAGCGGCAGCGGCTGGTCGACCGACGCCTGGTAGGTTTCCGAGAACACGGTCAGGCCTTTCAGCGCGTCATGGATCGAACGGTCCTTGCGCGGGGCGTAAGCGTTGAAGCCCACCCGCGACATCGAGAACAGCTGGTCGCGCAGCACGTCGCCGATCGCACGCAGTTCGCCCGTATAGCCCAGGCGCTTGCGCAGGTTGTAGGCGATCGAGTAGCCGCGGCCATCGGAAAACTTCGGGAAGTCCACGCCGATGACGGCGAAGCGCTCGGCCTCGCCCTTGAGCATTTCGAAACGCTCGTCGGCGGCCAGCCACACGCCCAGTTCGGCGCGTTGCGAGAGCGTCTCTTTCTGCGCCAGCCAGACCGTCAAGGGCACGATGACCTTGCCTTCAGGGATGGTGACGCTCCCGGCGGCCTCTCCCTCTTCCAGGCGCAGCACGCGCCAGTCGTCGGCCACGACTTCACGGCCGCGGATGATGTGTGAGTGCACTACTTCAAGCATGGTCTTCCCCAACAAGTTCGCCTTTTGAAATCGGCGTCGCATACACGTGTTCCTTGAATGGCGTAATGCCCAGGCGCTGCGCCGTTTCGGCGAAACGCTCGCCTTCGAAACGGTTCTGCACATACACGTTCAGGAGGCGGTCGATCACTTCCGGCATCTGGTGCGCCGAGAACGAGGGGCCGATGATCTTGCCGATCGCCGAGTTGTTGCCCTGGGCGCCGCCAATCGACACCTGGTACCACTCGCTGCCGTCCTTGTCGACGCCCAGCACGCCAATCGACCCGACGTGGTGGTGGCCGCAGGCGTTGATGCAGCCCGAGATGTTCAGTTCGATCTCGCCGATGTCGTGCTGGAAGTCGAGGTCGTCGAAACGCTCCGCAATGGCGGCCGCGATCGGGATCGATTTCGCGTTCGCCAGCGAGCAGAAGTCGCCGCCCGGGCAGGAAATGATGTCCGTCAGGAGGCCAATGTTCGGCGTCGCCAGGCCCTTCGACTTGGCCAGCTGCCAGACCGCGAACAGATCAAGCTGCTTCACATCCGCCAGCACCAGGTTCTGTTCGTGGGTCACGCGCAGTTCGCCGAAGCTGTACTTGTCGGCGAGATCGGCCACGAAATCCATCTGCTCGGCGGTGGCATCGCCCGGCGGCACGCCGGTTTTCTTCAGCGACAGCACGACCGACGCATAGCCCGGTACCTTGTGCGGCTTGACGTTGCGGCTCAGCCAGTTGGCGAAAGCCTTGTTCTCAGGCTGAGCGGCCAGCGGGTCGATCGCGGGCAGGGTCTCGTAGGCCGGGGCCTCGAAATAGGCCGCGACGCGGTCGTATTCTTCCTGGGTCAGGGTTTCCGGACCATCCTTCAGGTCTTGCCACTCTTCTTCGACCATGCGCGCGAATTCCTCCACGCCCAGGGATTTCAGCAGGATCTTGATGCGGGCCTTGTACTTGTTGTCGCGGCGGCCGTACGAGTTGTACACGCGCATCACGGCTTCGGTATAGGTCAGCAGGTGTTGCCAGGGCAAAAAGTCGCGGATCACGCTGCCCAGGATCGGCGTACGGCCCATGCCGCCGCCGGCCATGAACTTGAAGCCGACTTCGCCCGCTTCGTTCTTCACCAGGGTCAGGCCGATGTCGTGGATGGCGATGGCGGCGCGGTCTTCCACGGCGCCATTGATCGCCACCTTGAATTTACGCGGCAGGGCGATGAATTCGGGGTGGAAAGTGCTCCACTGGCGCAGGATCTCGGCGAAGGGGCGCGGATCCATCAGCTCGTCAGCCGCGACACCGGCGAACTCGTCGGTGGTAATGTTGCGGATGCAATTGCCCGACGTTTGGATCGCGTGCATTTCGACGGACGCCAGGTCGGTCAGGATGTCCGGGGTCTGTTCCAGCTCGATCCAGTTGTACTGGATGTTCTGGCGCGTGGTGAAGTGGCCGTAGCCGCGGTCGTACTTGCGCGCGATGTGGGCGAACATGCGCATCTGCTTCGACGACAGCAGGCCGTAGGGCACGGCAACGCGCAGCATGTAGGCGTGGCGCTGCATGTACAGGCCGTTCTGCAGGCGCAGCGGCAGGAACTCTTCTTCGGTCAACTCGTCGTTCAGGCGGCGTGCCACCTGGTCGCGGTACTGCGCAATGCGCTCGCGGATGATGAGATGGTCGTATTGGTCGTAGCGGTACATAAATTAATCCCGGGATAGTCGGGCTGAAGGGCCCGGTAAGCTAGCCTGAATGGTAAGCCCGCACAGCTTTATTCCAAACGACTGACAATTTATTTGCTTATATACGGTAAGGGCATAAGCAATCGCATAAAATACGCCTTGGCTATCTACCATCACACATAACAACAGGAATGAACCTTCACCAACTGCGTTTCGTGCGCGAAGCCGTGCGCCAGAACTACAACCTGACCGATGCCGCCAAGGCCCTGTTCACCTCGCAGCCGGGCGTGTCGAAAGCCATCATCGAGCTCGAGGAAGAGCTCGGCGTCGACATCTTCACCCGCCATGGCAAGCGCATCCGCGGCCTGACCGAGCCCGGGCGGCTGGTACTGGCCTCGGTCGAGCTGATCATGCAGGAAATCGACAGCCTGAAACGCATCGGCAAGGAATACGCCGCCCACGATAGCGGCAGCTTCACGATTGCCACCACGCATACCCAGGCGCGCTACATGCTGCCGAAAGTGGTGCAGGCCTTCATGGGCAAGTTCCCGAAAGTGCGCCTGTCCCTGCTTCAAGGTAATCCAAAGCAGATCGCTGACATGGTGAAAAACGGCCAGGCTGACCTGGCGATCGCCACCGAGTCGATTGCCGCCGTCGACGGCCTGATCACCTTGCCCTGCTATCAGTGGGAGCACGTGCTGGTGGTGCCGCCGGAACACGAGTTGCTGCGTTCGAAAGCCGTGTCGCTGGAAGAAATCGCGACTTACCCGCTGATCACCTACGACGCGGCCTTTGCCGGACGCAGCAAGATCGATCATGCGTTTTCCCTGCGCGAACTGAAGCCCGACGTGCTGCTGGAAGCCATCGACGCCGACGTCATCAAGACCTATGTGGAGCTGGGCATGGGCGTGGGCATCATCGCCGGCATGGCCTTCGATGCCGAACGCGACCGCAACCTGCGCGCCATTCCCGTGGGTCACCTGTTCGGCATGAACGTCTCGCGCGTGGCCGTGAAGCAGGGCGCCTACCTGCGCAGCTATATCTATACTTTCATCGAGCTGCTGGCACCCGTGCTGAACCGCAAGATGGTCGAGGCCGCCATGCGCGGCGGCGAAAACTACGAGCTGTAAGAGAAAACATGAGCAATCAACAAGTCGCACAATACTATGCCCTGCTGGGCGAAGCCCTCGAGGACAAATACCTCGAGCCGGACATGGACGAAGACATCGACGACATGAGCATCCACCTGGCCAGCCTGCTGGCGGGGCACAAGGTGCTCGAGCTCGGCTGCGGCGCCGGTTTCTGGACCGAGGTCGTGGCCGAAGCGGCCGAGTCGGTGCTGGCGGTGGACATCAATGCCAACCTGGTCGATATCGCGCGTTCGCGTGAGATGCCGGAAGGGAAAGTGGGCTTCCGCGTGGCCGATGCGCTCGACCTGCCGGAAGATATCGGCAAGTTCACCGCGGTGCTGGTCAGCTTCCTGTGGTCGCACCTGAACAAGGGCGAGCAGGAAAAGCTGCTGGCCACCCTCAAGAAGCGGCTGGGCAAGGACGTGTTGCTGGTAATTTTGGACGATTCGTTCGTCGAAGGCTTCAGCGAAACGATCGCCCGTACCGATGCCGAGGGCACGACTTACCAGATCGTCACCGCGCCCGAAGGTGAACGTTTCGAGCTGCCCAAGAGCTACCAGTCCGACAGCGCGCTGCGCAAGCGGCTCGGTGCTGCCGGCAAGGAGATCAAGATCGAACGGGTGGAGTTTTTCTGGATTTTGACGTGCAGGTTGAAGTGATTCGCTAGCTGCAGATCTTTGTAGGGTGGGCTCTCGAGCCCACGCGGTCCGACGGATGAGAGTCGAGTCGGCTCTTGGAAAAGCCGCCGTGGCGAGCGCACTCTGCGCACCATGCATGGGTTCAACCGCGTGGGCTCGAGAGCCCACCCTACGCCCATCTCAACATCCGTGGCCAAAAAAAACGCGCGTGGTTTCACGCGCGTTTTTCATTTCAGGCAACCAATCAGAACGAGTGGCGTACCCCCAGCGTGAACACGCTCGGATCCGCCCCCGCCACCGTCACCGGTGTCGCCCCGGTCGTGGTCGGCGTCACACTGGTCGATGACGAATTCAACCCGAAGCTGGCCAACCCATTGTTGCGCATCGAACCGTAGGTGGTGTACACGTTGGTGCGTTTCGACAGTGCGTAGGTGTAGGCAAGCGCCCAGGCATTGCCCTTGGCATCGCCGCGCGCGGTCTCGACCTGGTTGCGCTGCAGGTTCACGAAGAACTTGTTCGAGCCCATCGTATAAGCCGCGCCCAGGTTGACCTGCTCGAACTTGTTGCTGGCGCCGGCCTGGTCGGCCGACAGGTAGTTGGCCTTCAGGTCGATGTCGCCGATCTTGACGCCCGCGCCGAAGGCCATTTCCTTGTCGTCCTCGACCGCCAGGCGCTCGAGGCGGTGGTAGCCGGCGCCCGCGTAGAAGGGGCCGTTCGCGTATTCCAGCGCCACGCCCATCAGGTCGCCCGACGGGTCGACCGTGCGCTCGCCGGCCGAGTACGCGGCCAGCAGGCTGAAACCGGCCATCGGCGCGCTCTTGAAGTTCACGGAATTGCTCAGGCGGCGTGTCAGGCGGTTGGCGGTGAAGGCGGACAAATTGCTGCCATAGAAGCCCTGGCCGAAGACGTCGGTTGCCGCGGCCACCGAGGCGATCGGGCTGTATTCGCGGCCCACCGTCACCTGGCCGAAGCTGCCCTGCAGGCCGACGATCGAGCGGCGGCCGAACAGCGCCGAATCGGCAGCGCCGGTGTCGATGGACACGCCCGCCTCGATGTTGAAGATGGCCTTCAGGCCGTTCCCCAGTTCCTCGGTCCCGCGAAAGCCGAGGCGGCTGCTCGACTGGTTGCCCGAGTTGATGACGGTACGGCGGCCTTCGCCCGGCACGTCGGTGTCCTCGACGGCGACCGCGGCGTCCATGATGCCGTAGAGGGTGACGTTGGTCTGGGCCTGCGCGAACAGGGGGAGGGACGCGATCAGCGCAGCGGCCAGGGCTTTGTATTGCATGGAAATCTCCAATAAGGTGGCGAAGGGTTCCGCTTGCCGTTCTGGCAAGCTCAACTTCGAGCATCTTATCGAAGCAATATTTCTGGTTGATGACAGGTTGGCATCCGCCGGCGGCGGACTAAAGGAAACCGGCTAAACGGTATGCCCTGTCACCGGGATGACGATGTCGATGCGCGTGCCCGGCGGCTCGTCGGCGCTGATTGTGATGTCTCCCTTCAGGCCCCAGACGCGCTCGCGCATGCCGATCAGGCCGAGGGATTCTGCCTTGTCCATGTCTTCCTCGCGGATGCCGCGGCCGTCGTCGCGGATCGTCACCAGCAGTTCGCCGTTGATGCGGTACAGGTTCATGGTGACGCTATGGGCCTGCGCGTGGCGGGCGACGTTGGTCAGCGCTTCCTGCACGATGCGGAAGATGGCCGTGCTGGCGGTATCGTCCAGGCGCAGTTCGGCTTCGTCGGCCAGCAGGGTGCAGGCGATGGCATAGCGCTCGGCGAAGTCCTCGCACAGGCCCTGCAGCGCAAAATACAGCCCGCCCTCGTCGAGCGCGCGCGGGCGCAGGTTGGTGGCGATGCGGCGCAGCGAGGCGATGGCGGTGAGCAGGTTGCCGTCCATGCCGTTAATCAGGCGCTGGGCGTCAAGCGTGGCGCCGCAGGCCTCGCGCAGCAGGGTGAGGTCCATGCGCAGCGAGGCCAGCAGTTGCCCGAGGTCGTCGTGCAGCTCGCGCGCGATGTGGGTGCGTTCCTCCTCGCGGATGGTCTGCAGCGCAGCCGACAACTGGCGCAGCTGGTCGTGCGAGCGCGCAAGCTTGTGCTCGACGCGGTGCCGCTCCGAGACGTCGCGCAGGATGATGGTGTAGAGGGTGACGCCGTCCTGGAAGGCGTCGGTGATCGAGCCTTCGATGGGGAAGGGATCGCCGCCCGCGCGCAGGCCGACCCCGGCGTAGTCGGTGGCGCGGCGGCCGGCGCGTCCGCCCAGGAAATAGTCGAGGGGGCTATGGCCGCCATTGGCCGGCGCGCGGATGAAGCGCGCCGGGGCTGGCCCAGCATCTGGGCAGCGGTGAGGCCGAACATGGACGCGGCCGCCGGGTTGGCCAGCACGATGCGGCTGGTTTCGTCGGCGGAGATGATGGCTTCGCCGGCGTTGTCGACGATGCGGCGGCTGTGGCGTGCGGGCGAGTCGCCGTGGTGGTCGGCATTCAGGCGGGCAATCAGGTGGCCGCCGAGTAGCCCGAGCGCGAAAACCGCCGCGCCGCGCCCGCGCCGGGACCTGTTGCGTTGAAGTGTCATGGGGCTTCCTGCGAAGTCGCCCGCAATGCGGGCAAGCCTTCACGATACGGCGCGAACGGCTGAGCAGGATTGAGCGGGAGCAAACCGAGGGGGCGTCGCGACGGCGCTGTGGGAACAGCGCACCACGCCCGGACCCGGCATGAAACGGGGCCGGCCGGACCGCCGGACGGCCGGGCCGCCGGGCCGCCGGACCGCCGGACCGCCGGACCGCCGGACCGCCGGACCGCTCCCCATGAACGGTCCGGCACCGGGAGTGCCCCTTACATCTGCTTGAACAGATGCAGGAAGCTGCGGCTCACTTCGAGTTTTTCCGAACGGCCCTTGACGAGCACCAAGTGGCGGCCGCGGATGTCGCGTGTCACGCCTTCGATGGCATTCACGTTCACCAGGGTGGCGCGGTGGATCTGCCAGAACAGCGAAGGGTCGAGCTCGTCGGCCAGGTCGCGCACCGGCTTCCTGATCAGGGCTTCGAACTTTTCGGTTTGCACGCAGGTATATTTTTCGTCCGAGCGGAAGAACAGGATGTCCTCGACCGGAATCATGCGCAGGTCCTGGCCGATGCTGGCCTGGATCCACTGCAGGTGCTTCGGCTTGGGCGCGGCGATTTTTTCGGCCAGCTGCGACAGCATGGCCGTCACGCTGTCGTTGACCACCACCCCCGGCTTGCCCAGGCGCGCCTTGAGGCGTTCGACGGTGAGTTTCAGGCGCTCCGGTTCCGACGGCTTGAGCACGTAATCGACAGCGCCGCGCTCGAAGGCCTCGACCGCGTATTGGTCGTAGGCGGTCACGAACACGATCTGGCTGCGGTCGCCGATCTCGCGCGCCGCTTCCATCCCGGTCTTGCCCGGCATGCGGATGTCGAGGAAGGTCAGGTCGGGCTGGTGCTCTTCGACCAGTTCGACCGCTTCCTCGCCATTCTTGGCCTCGCCCACGATTTCCAGTTCGGGCCACACCTGCTCCAGGCGCATGCGCAGCTGGTCGCGCATCAGTCTTTCATCGTCGGCAATAATCGCAGTAGGCATGGTGGTGTCCGGTACAGGAAGGAGAGGGTGACAGGAGAGTAACAATTATTCAACGAAACCGCGTGACAGGCAAGGTCGGCCGAGGGACAGCCGTCGGCCTCGCGTCCTGGACGGTGCCTGCGCGGCGGAGCGCGGCATCAGCGCGACACCTGGTAGGGCACTTCGACCATGGCGATCACGCCGCTCGGGCTGTTGGCGGCAATGTGCAGCTGGCCGGCGTCGCCGTGCAGCAGGCGCAGGCGCTCACGGATGGTGGGCAGCCCCAGGCCGGTGCCGGTGCTGGGCACCACGCCGAAGCCCACGCCGTCGTCCGTCACGGTCACGCGCAGCTTGCCGTCGGCAACGTCGGCAACGATCTTCAGGGTGCCGCCCTCGGGTTTGCACTCGAGGCCGTGCTTGATCGCGTTCTCGACCATCGACTGCAGCATCATCGGCGGGAAGGAAGCCGTGCGCAGCTTCTCGGGAATGCGCATGTCCACCGTCAAACGTTCTTCCATGCGCATCTTCAGCAGGTTCAGGTAGGCCGTCACCATGTCGACCTCGCGGCCGAGGTTGGTAACCAGGTTGTTTTCGCGCATCTGCGGCAGCACGGCGCGCAGGTACTGGATCAGGCTGCGCTGCATGGCCGAGGCGCGTGGCGGATTGGTCTCGATCAGGTGCTCGACGGAAGCGAGCGTGTTGAACAGGAAGTGAGGCTCTACTTGCGCCTGCATCATCTGCATGCGGGCTTCGGACAACTGGCGCTGCATCGACTCGCGCTCGGCGGCGGCATTCGCGCTCAGGGTCTGCTGTTCGGCGCGCTTCTTGCCGCCGACCAGCGCCTTGGTGCCAAACAGGGCCAGCACCAGCAGCCAGACGAAGCTGGTGAACCAGGTCGAGGCCTGTTTGTGGTAACGCGACACTTTCGCTTCGGCCGCATCGTCGACCGCGCCTTCGATTGCCACCGACAATTCCTCGGCGATCTGGGGCGGCAATTCGATGTGCACCGCGTCCCCATTCGGGTGCGCGCCTTTGGGCAGGGCAAGGTCGGGCGCAGTGGTGCTGCCGCCAGTCCCGGCGGCGGGCGCGGGAGGTGTCGCAGGCGGTACCGGCGGGGTGGGCGTTGTCTCGGGCGCACCCGCACGCGGCTTGTTGCGCGGATTGAAATGGATGCCGCTGTCGTCGATCAGGATGCTCGCCTGCTCGCGGCGCGCGGCGCGCTCGGCCGCGGCAATCTCGGCTTCTCCGTCGGAAAACAGTTCTTCCTGCAGGATGGCGCCGGCGATCAGCAGCAGTGCCGCAAACAGAAAGAACTTCCACCACGACAGCTGGGTCACCCAGGTGGCCACCGCGTCGAAGGCACGGTAGAGCCACGAGAGGATGCCGGAAAAGGGATGGTGGACGGAGCTGCGCGCTTGCATGGTCAGGATAAGGTGGTCGGTTTCGATGGCGGAGCGAGTGTACCGCGTCCCCGCGCCCGGGTGCCGAAAAATTGATTGACGGAACAATCCGCCTTGCCGATGCCCGTGTTGGAATGTTGCAACTCTACCTGCCGGCGGGCGGGCATGTCAGCGGCGATGCGACAGCCTGCAGGAAGCGGGGAACAGGCTGCGCCCAGCCCCGTGGCTGCGCCGTGCGCACCTTTCATGCACCTTGCTTGAAATGCATTTCAGTCGCTGACAATCGGAAACCTTGCGCGGTATGATGAATCGGCATCCTCAACCAGCCGAATGCCGTTCGCTCCATGAAAGGAGTTACCGATGTCCGCCATTCCGAAACAATTCCGCCTCGTTACCCGCAGCGATTTCGATGGACTGGTCTGCGCGGTCCTGCTCAAGCACCTGAACCTGATCGACGACATCCTGTTCGTCCACCCCAAGGACATGCAGGACGGGAAAATCGCGATCGGCGAGCGCGACATCACGACCAATCTGCCCTACGTCGCTGGCGCCCACCTGGCTTTCGACCACCATTTGTCGGAAACCATCCGCAATAGTGGAGACCGGCGCAACCACGTGATCGATCCCGAAGCTCCCTCTGCCGCGCGCGTGGTCTGGGACCACTATGGCGGCGCGAGCATCTTCCCTGTGGCCTGGACCGAGATGATGGCGGCCGTCGACAAGGCCGACAGCGCACGCTTTACGCAAGAAGAAGTGCTGGCGCCCGCGGGCTGGAACCTGCTCAATTTTCTGATGGATGCGCGTACCGGACTCGGGCGCTTCCGCGACTTCCGCATCTCGAACTACCAGCTGATGATGGAACTCATCGACGCCTGCCGCCAGCACCCGATCGACACCATCATGGCGCTGCCGGACGTGCAGGAGCGTACCCGGCTGTACTTCGAGCACAACGAGCGTTGCAAGGAACAGATCCGGCGCTGCGCCCGCGTGCACGGCAACCTGGTCGTGCTCGACTTGCGCGAGGAAGCAACGATCTATGCCGGCAACCGTTTCGTTATCTACGCGCTCTTCCCGCAATCAAATATCTCGATTCACGTGCTATGGGGCCTGAAGAACCAGAACACGGTCTTCGCGGTCGGCAAATCCATCCTGGACCGCAGGTCGAAAACGAATATCGGCGCCTTGATGCTGGAATACGGCGGCGGCGGGCATGAGAACGCGGGCACCTGCCAGGTCTCGAACGAGATGGCGGAAGAGGTGCTGGGCGCACTGATACGGCGCATCACGCGCGAGGGCTGAGCGGCCAGGAGCCTGTTCCAGCAGGCCGGAGCCGCTGCTGGCGCGCCTGGCAAGCGGGTGCCCCGTTGCTCGTCGTTGCATGGCTCGCCATGCGGCCTCCTCAGGCCTTGCCCGCGCTTGCCATGCATCGCAGACGCGCATGTCGCCGTCCGCTTTCCCCTGCCTGCTGGAACAGCCTCTCAGGCCGGCATGCTGTCGCGCAGCAGTTCGCGGGCGGCGTCGGGCGCCAGCGGTTCCTGGAACAGCTTGCCGGCCAGGCCCTCGCAGCCATGGGCGGCAAGAAATTCCATCTGCGTGCGCGTTTCGACCGCGTCGCCGACCACCGGCATGTGCAGGTTGCGGCCGATGTCGATCAGCGTGCGTGCCATGGTGTTGCCCTTGTCGCCCTCGCCGTCGCCGTTATCGGCCTTGATGGCGTGCACCGCCGCTTTCGCCAGTTTCAGTTCGCCCACCATCAGTTCGCGCAGGAAGCCGATATCGGACAGGCCCTGGCCGAATTCGTCGATCGCCAGCCCCAGCCCGAGCTGGTGCAGCTGGGCGGCCAGGTCGCGCACCTGGCCGGGGTTGCGCAGCAGGGCCTCCTCGCGCAGCTCGATCTTCAGGTTGTCCGGGCTCAGGCCGTAATGCTCGAGGCGCGCGGCGATGGCCGTGACGAAGTCCTGCTGCGCGTATTCGCGCGGCGAGACGTTCACGCTGACGGGCACGCCCGTCACGCCCAGCTCCCTGAGTTCATACAGGAAGGTGCAGACCTGGTCGAGCACCCATGAGCCGAACTGGACGATGCGGCCGCTCTCCTCGGCTTCAGTCAGGAAGGCGGCGGGCAGCAGGACACCGTGCTCGGGGTGGCGCCAGCGCAGCAGGGCCTCGAAGCTGCGCACCTTGCCGCTGCGCGCGTCGATGCAGGGCTGGTACAGCACGAACAGTTCGCCGCGCTCGATGGCCTGCGACATGCCGGAATCGAGCTGCTGGCGCGCCTCGGTGGTCGACTTCATGTCGTTCGAGAAGAAGTGGATTTCGTTGCCCCCGGAAGCCTTGGCATGGTACATGGCGACATCCGCGGCGCGCACGAGGTCGGCCGCGCTGCTGCCGTCGTGCGGATAGACCGCCACGCCCAGGCTGGCCCCGACGGCGATTTCCTTGTGGTCGAACGAGACCGGCTGGGTCAGGCCCTGGCGCAGGCGCTCGATCATGCGCAGCGTGTAGCGCAGCGACGGCTGGTTGACCAGCACCAGCACGAATTCGTCGCCCGACAGGCGCGCCACGGTATCGCTGTCGCGCACCGATGCCTGCAGGCGCCGCGCCACCACTTTCAGGACGACGTCGCCGGCTTCGTGGCCGAAGGTGTCGTTGATGGTCTTGAAGTTGTTCAGGTCGATCAGCACGACGCCCACCAGCGACTTCTGGCGCTGCGACAGGTGCAGTGCCTGTTCGAGCCGGTCCCACAGCAGATTGCGGTTGGCCAGGCCCGTCAGCGCGTCGTGGTTGACCTCGTGTTCGAGGTGGGCGGTGCGCTGCTTGGTGGCGGTGACGTCCAGGATGACGCCGATGAAATGGGTCGTCGCGCCGTGTTCGTCAAGCACCGGCGTGATGGAGAGGTCGTTCCAGAACAGCTCGCCGTTCTTGCGCAGGTTGCGGAACACGACGTTGACAGGCTCGTGTGCACTGATCGCCTCGCGTACGCGGCTGCGTTCGTTCAGGTCCATGCCGGGTGCGGCCATGAAGCGCGAGTCGCGCCCGATCACTTCGCTTGCCGCGTAGCCGGTGATGCGTTCGAAGGCCGGGTTGACGTATTCGATGGGCGTGTCGCGGCCATCGATGCCGGTGATGACGATGCCGTTGCTGGTGGCGTGCAGGGCGCGCTCGCGCAGGCGCAGCATGCGTTCCTGCTCGCGCCGCGCGGAGATGTCGATCCCCATGCCGAACAGGTACTGGTTGCCGTTGGCGGGCACGCGCGCCCCGCACAGGAGCATGGGCGTCTCGCGCCCGCTGCGCGCAATGAAGTTGGCCTCGATGGCCACCTCCTCGCCGTTCTCGAACACGCGGCGGATGCTCTCGGCGATCAGGGACCGGGTTTTCAGGTCGAACAGTTCGACAGCGTTGCTGGCCGCAATTTCCTCCGGCGTCATTTCGGTGATGCGTTCGTGGTTGCGGTTCCAGAGGATGAAGCGGCCCTCCCGGTTGAGCGCATAGAAGGTGCCGGGCAGCAGGTCGACGATCGTGGCCATCGGCGTGCGCCCGACCAGCACGGCATCGGGCGTGGCGTCGTCGTGGACGTTGTCGATGGCGGCCACCCAGATGTGGGTGACGCCATCGGGACCGGCCTGGGGAGCAAGTCCCAGGTTCGCCTTGACCACGCCGCCATCGGCATGGCGCAGCACGACCTGGTTGGTACGGCCATGGTCCTCCGCCAGCCCGCGCCAGCGCTCGTTGCGGTCCTCGGGTTCGACGCCGACGAGCAGGGCACCCAGCGGCTGGCCGATCACGTCGCCGGCTGGAAAACCGAGCAGGCGCTCGCATGCGCTGTTCCAGGCCGCGATGATGCCGGACTCGTCGACCAGGAAGGCTGCATTGGCAGTCGGTAGGGACAAGAACATGCTCAGCGCCTTTCAAGGTGGGAGCCACCCTAGTTGGACTCGCTAAAGACTACGCGTGTTCCCCAAGTTTCGTCGCATGATGCTGAATAAAGCAAAAGCCACGGCACTGCCGTGGCTTTTCCATGTCGAAAGGGCGACGGGCCGGGCCCGGTATTGCTTCAGGCTGCCACGGTTTCCTGTTTCGGCGGCAAGGCGATCTCGTTGTCGACGCTGAACTGGTAGTCCTTGAACACGTGTTCCGCGCTCAGGATCTGGTAGTTGCCGTCGGCCAGTTTGTGGGTGGTGTCCTTCAGGCGGTAGGTGTAGTGGCCGCAGGTCCAGCAATTGAAGTTGCGCATGTGCGTGCACAGGCAGGTCTTGTCCATCACCGATACCGTCTTCGTATCCGGATTGGCCAGCACTTCGCGGTTGTACGAATTGATGTAGGCGCAATTGCCGGTGGCGTCCAGCAGGTAGCCGTAGGATTCGCAGCCCGGGCGGATGCCGGAACCGATCGCCGGCGTGCTCTTGAGCATGCGCATCGGGTAGCCGGTCGGCGAGATGCCGTTGACGATGATGTCTTCCTCGCTGGCGCGGAAGTATTCCTGCTTGACGTTGTCGGGCAGGCCGCACTCGTGGGTGACGGTGAAACGGGTCGCCACCTGCACGCCGCCCACGCCTTTTTCCAGGAAACCCACGGCGTCGGAACCGGTGAACACGCCGCCGGCCGCGATCAGGGGAATATCGATGTTTTCCGCACGCATATAGGCGAGGATTTCGTCGATGATCAGGTGCAGGTCGTAGTTCTTCCAGTCGAAACCGAAGCCAAGGTGGCCGCCGGCCAGCGGGCCTTCGACGATGATGAAATCGGGCGGGCGGTTCAGTTTCGCCACCTTGCGCAGGAATAGCTGCAGCGCGCGGACCGAAGACACGATGATGCCCAGCTTGGCTTCGCGGAAGCGCGGATGGTCCTTGATCAGTTCGAACGAGCCCAGATGCAGGCCGGCCGACATGGTGATGCCGTCGATGCCGGCGTCCAGGGCCGAAGACAGGCGCGTGCGCAGCGTTTCCTTGGGCGCATTCATGGTCAGCTTTTCCATGCAGTTCACGAAAATCAGGCCATCGCCCTTTTTCGCCGCCATGGTAGCGCCCACGTGCAGGCGCGTCGCTTCGGCCAGGCGCTCGAGGTCGAACTGCACCACCGCCTTGTCCATGTTGTTGATGTTGAACTTGTAGAGCTTGGTCTTGTCCTTGACGAAGGTGGTGTCGAACTTGCGGTCCGACACGTCCTGCACCATGGCGTCCGAGATGTGACCAATGCCGCCGAGGCGCGCCGCTTCCAGCGCCAGTTCGGAGGTCGAAATGTCCACGCCCATTCCGCCAATCATGATGGGCACGTATTCCTTGTTGCCCAGACGCAGGCGGAAATCATCAACACGTTTCATTGCTATCCTTAGACTACCGAAGTTGCGCTTGTCCGGCGGGCAGGCCACGACGGGCGGGCGCACGCGAGCAAGTTTTTTGCTGCCTTTATTCTACCCCAAGCAAAAAGAGGGCAGCGCGAGGCATGGGACGATGGAGCGGGGCAAAGCGACGCAGGAGGCCGCGTTCGCGGACCCCGCACGACACGAGCGATCCATTAGTCGCGGAAATTGTTGAACGCCAGCGGCAGGTCCTGCACATCCTTGCGCAAGAGCGCCATGGCCGCCTGCAGGTCGTCGCGCTTGGCGCCGGTGACACGCACGGTTTCGCCCTGGATCGAGGCCTGCACCTTCATCTTGCTTTCCTTGATCGCCTTGGTGATCTTCTTGGCGTCTTCGGTCTCGATGCCGTTGCGCACCTTGATGAGCTGCTTGACCTTGTCGCCGCCGATCTTCTCGACCTTTTCCTCGTCGAGGAAGCGGACGTCGACCTTACGCTTGGTCATTTTATTGACCAGCACGTCCTTCACCTGGCTCAGCTGGAAGTCGGAGTCGGCGAACAGAGTCAGTTCGCGTTCCTTCTGCTCGACCTTGGCCGAGCTGCCCTTGAAGTCGAAGCGGGTGGTGATTTCCTTGTTCGATTGCTCAACGGCATTCTTTACTTCAACCATGTCTGCTTCGCAGACCACGTCAAACGATGGCATGGCGGTTCCTTTTCGGGTTTCTCTATTATTGCAAATTCATAAGTGGCAGTATTTTAACGGACTGGCCGGAATAGAACGACCGTTTTTGCCGTCAGGACAGGGCTTACCCCTATAATCGACCCGTTTTCGCCTTTGCCCATCCCGACACCATGCACTCCACGCTCCCGATCGAACACGACGTTTCGCTGCAAGCTTTCAATACCTTCGGCCTGCCGGCAAGGGCGCGCCGCTACCTGCGCGTGTCGGACCCCGCCCAGCTCGACGGGCTGCGCCAGGACCCGGAAGCCGCGAGCCTGCCCCGTTTCGTGCTCGGCGGCGGCAGCAACGTGCTGCTCACGCGCGATGTCGAGGCACTGGTGCTGCACATGGCCATCCCCGGTCGCGAAATCGTGGGCGAGGAGGGCGATGCCGTGCTCGTACGCGCCGGCGCCGGCGAGAACTGGCACGCCTTCGTCGACTTCACGCTGTCCCAGGGCCTGGGCGGGCTGGAAAACCTGTCGCTGATCCCCGGCACGGTCGGCGCCGCACCGATCCAGAATATCGGGGCCTACGGGCTCGAAATCAAGGATGTGTTCCATTCGCTCACGACCTACGACCTGGCCAGCGGCGCACGGCGGGTGCTGGCAGCTGCCGATTGCCGCTTCGGCTATCGCGACAGCCTGTTCAAGCATCCCGAAGGCGCGGACCTGGTCGTGCTCGACGTCACTTTTGCGCTGCCGCGCGCCTGGCGGCCGAACCTGCGCTACGCCGAGCTGGCCCAGGCCGCCGAGGCCGCCGGCCTGGCCGACCCGACGCCGCGCCAGGTCAGCGACCTGGTCGTTGCCATCCGACGCCGCAAGCTGCCCGACCCGGCCGACATTGGCAATGCCGGCAGCTTCTTCAAGAATCCGGTCGTCAGCGCGGCGCAGTGCACGGCGCTGCTGGAGCGTTTCCCGCAACTGGTGCACCATGCGCAGCCCGACGGCAGCGAGAAGCTGGCCGCAGGCTGGCTCATCGACCAATGCGGCTGGAAGGGGAAAAACCTGGGCGCGGCCGGCGTTTATCCGAGGCAGGCGCTGGTATTGGTGAACAATGGCGGCGCGACCGGGGCCGAGGTGCAGGCGCTGGCGCGGGCGATCCAGGACGATGTGCTGGCACGCTTCGGGGTGGCACTGGAGCCGGAGCCGGTGTTCGTGTGAGGCAATGAGTCCGGGGTGCTGGCGGACGGCCGGGAGGACCCGTCAAACGACGGGCAGTGCGAACTGCTCGCCCGCACCCGGCCTCGGGCAATTAGGCCCTGAAGGCCACCACCCGGTTGCGCCCGCGCGCCTTGGCCGCTTCGATCGCCTCGCCGGCGCGCGTTACCACGCCCTCGAACTGGGCATCGTCCTGCGGCACCGTGGTGGCCACGCCGACCGAGATGGTGACGATGCGGCGCTGCGGTTCCGGATGCGAGAGGGCCAGGCGCTCGATGGCGGCGCGGCAGGCCTCTGCCACCTGCACCGCGCCGTCCAGGCCCGTGTCGGGCAGCAGGATCGCAAACTGCTTGCCGTCGAAACGCGCCGCCACGTCGGCCGCGCGCTTGAGCTGGCCGGTGAGCACGCCAGCCAGGCGGCGCAGGCAGATATCGCCCGCGTCGCGCCCTAAACGCTCGTTGAAATAATCGAAATTGTCGACGTCGCACAGCAGCAGCGACAGCGGCTGGCTGCTGCGGCGCGCGCGCTGCCATTCGCCCTGCGCGACCTCTTCGAAACGGCGGCGGTTCGGAATCCCGGTCAGGTTGTCGTAGCCGGCCAGGCGGTCGAGCTCGGCCTGGATGCGCGCCAGCGCTTCTTCTGTCTGGCGCAGGCGGCGCAGGGCATCGTCGCGCTCCAGCGCTGCGCGCGAAGCAAGCGCATGGTAGCGCAGGCGCGCCAGCATTTCGGTGCGGCTCGGCAGGCCGGCCAGGTAGTCGCTGGCGCCGGCGGCGAAGGCGGCCTCGCGGCCCTGCGCCGCGGCATCGTCGCTTGCCTGCGGTGCCAGCACCAGCAGAGGCAGCTCGCGCGAGCGCCTGTCGTCGCGGCAGGCGTGCAGGAAAGCGTGGTCGTCGGCGTCGGCCAGCGCGCGCACGATCAGCGAAGGACGCAGGCTCGCCACCTGTTCCAGCGCGCGCTCGGCGTCGGTCAAGACCAGTTCGATGTCGTCGACGCCGGCAAGCATCTCGCGCAAGGCGGCGGCGGCAGGCGGCGCGCCGACCAGCAACACGCGGCAGGGAGCGTTCTGGAACTGGACGGCGGAGGTGGATGGCATCGGATTGGCTGAGGTGAGCATGAACCTCGATTCTACCCCGAGGTATCGTCGGAATGTTGCTTTTTGGCGACGGCCGCTGCTGGCTTACAACGGAATCGAAGGCCTGCGCGTGATCCGTTATGCTTGCGCCAATTCGCAAGGAGAAACACCATGAAAGCAATCGTTACCGGATACTCGAAAGGCCTGGGCGCGGCCATCGCCGCCGAACTGCTCGGGCGCGGGATCCCTGTGCTGGGCCTGGCGCGGGGACGGGCGCCCGATCTGGCTGCGCGCTTCCCCGATGCCTTGCAGGCGGTGGAACTCGACCTGGCCGACCCGGCCGCGCTGACCGCCTTCCTGGCGGGCGGCACGCTGGCAAGCTGGGTGCAGGGCAGCGACATGGTCCTGCTGGTCAACAATGCCGGCGTGGTGTGGCCGGTGGGGCCGCTGGCCGAGCAGGATCCTGCAGCCGCCGTGCAAGCGGTGACGGTCAACGTGGCGGCGCCGCTGGCGCTGGCCGCCGCCGCCGTCCGCGCGTCGAACGGCGCCGAGCGGCGCATCCTGCACGTGTCGAGCGGTGCCGGACGCAGCGCCTATCCCGGCTGGAGCGTGTACTGCGCCACCAAGGCTGCGCTCGACCGCCATGCCGAGGCGGTGGCGCTGGACGGCGACGCGTCCGTGCGCTGCTGCAGCCTGGCGCCGGGCGTGATCGACACCGGCATGCAGGCCGAGATCCGCGCCACGCCGGAATCGCGCTTTCCGATGAAGGAACGCTTCGTGCAACTGAAGGCCCAGGGCGGACTGAATTCGCCCGAAGCCTGCGCGTGCGCGCTGGTCGACTACCTGCTGGCGCCGCGTTTCGGCAGCAAGCCGGTGGACGATTTACGCAACGCGTGAACCTGCAGGGTGGGGTAATCGAGGCCCCGCCTCGATTATCCCACCCTACGAAAAGCGACAAAAAAGCCGCCCGGAGGCGGCTGTCGTTCCTGCGCGGCGAGATTACTGCCCGCGCTTGGCCCGCGCCTTGGCCGCGATGCGCATGCGCAGCGCGTTGAGCTTGATGAAGCCGCCCGCATCGGCCTGGTTGTAGGCGCCGCCGTCCTCGTCAAAAGTAGCGATGTTCATGTCGAACAGCGAGTCCGTTTTGGAGTCGCGCGAGACCACGATCACGTTGCCCTTGTAGAGCTTGATGCGCACCCAGCCGTTCACGGTCGCCTGGGTGTGGTCGATCAGCGTCTGGAGTGCGACGCGCTCCGGCGCCCACCAGTAGCCGTTATAGATGAGCGAGGCGTAGCGCGGCATCAGGTCATCCTTCAGGTGCGCCACTTCGCGGTCGAGCGTGATCGATTCGATCGCGCGGTGGGCGCGCAGCATGATGGTGCCGCCCGGGGTCTCGTAGCAGCCGCGCGACTTCATGCCGACGTAGCGGTTTTCCACCAGGTCGAGGCGGCCGATGCCGTGCTTGCCGCCCAGGCGGTTCAGCTCCGTCAGCACTTCGGCGGGCGACATGCGCTTGCCGTTCAGCGCGACGATGTCGCCGCGCTCGTATTCGATGTCGAGGTACTCGGCTTCGTCCGGTGCCGCTTCCGGGCTCACCGTCCAGCGCCACATCGATTCCTCGGCTTCCGCGCTCGGGTTCTCCAGGTGGCGGCCTTCGAAGCTGATGTGCAGCAGGTTGGCATCCATCGAATAGGGCGCGCCGCCGTTCTTGTGCTTCATGTCGACGGCGATGCCGGCGTCCTCCGCGTACTTCAGCAATTTTTCGCGCGACAGCAGGTCCCACTCGCGCCATGGGGCGATGATCTTCACATCGGGTTTGAGCGCATAGGCACCGAGCTCGAAGCGCACCTGGTCGTTGCCCTTGCCGGTCGCACCGTGCGAGACGGCATCGGCGCCGGTCTCGTTGGCGATCTCGATCAGGCGCTTGGCGATCAGGGGACGCGCGATCGAGGTGCCCAGCAGGTACTCGCCTTCATAGACGGTGTTAGCACGGAACATCGGGAACACGAAGTCGCGCACGAATTCCTCGCGCACGTCGTCGATGTAGATGTTTTCCGGCTTGATGCCGAACTTGATGGCCTTGGCGCGTGCCGGCTCGAGTTCTTCGCCCTGGCCGAGGTCGGCCGTGAAGGTCACGATCTCGCAGCCGTAATGGTCTTGCAGCCATTTCAGGATGACGGAGGTGTCGAGGCCGCCCGAGTAGGCGAGAACTACTTTTTTGATGTCGCTCATGGAGATTCCAGTGTGGAGGGAGGTGGGTAGGTCAGCCGGCCCGCTGTCCAAAAACAGCGGGACCGACGATCAAACTAAAGGTGCTGCAGGGTTCAACTAACAATAATCAGGTGGTCTCCAACCTGCCGAGCAGCAGGTATTCGATCAGTGCCTTCTGCACGTGCAGGCGGTTTTCGGCTTCATCCCAGACCACCGACTGCGGTCCGTCGATCACCTCGGCCGCGACTTCCTCGCCGCGGTGGGCCGGCAGGCAGTGCATGAAGATGGCATCCGGATTGGCGCGCGCCATCTTGGCGGCATCGACGATGAAGCCGTCGAAGTCCTTCAGGCGCTGGGCGTTTTCCTTTTCAAAACCCATGCTGGTCCACACGTCCGTGCTGACCAGGTGCGCGCCTTCGCAGGCATCCGATGGGTTGTCGAAACGCGTGTAGCGGTTTGTGGAGACCAGCGCCGGGTCGAGGTCGTAGCCCTGTGGCGTGGAGATATTCAGGTGGAAGCCGAACACTTCAGCCGCCTGCAGCCAGGAGTAGAGCATGTTGTTGGCGTCGCCGATCCAGGCAACAAGCTTGCCGGCGATCGGGCCGCGGTGCTCGTAGAAGGTGAAGATGTCGGCCAGCACCTGGCAGGGATGGTGTTCGTTGGTCAGGCCATTAATCACCGGCACGCGCGAGTGGGCCGCGAAGCGCTCGATGATGTCCTGGCCGAAGGTGCGCACCATGATGATGTCGCACATGCGGCTCATCACCTGGCCCGCGTCTTCCACCGGCTCGCCGCGACCCAGCTGGCTGTCGCGCGTGTTCAGGTAGATCGCCGCGCCGCCCAGCTGGTGCATGCCGGCTTCGAAGGACAGGCGCGTGCGCGTCGAGCTCTTCTCGAACACCATCACCAGCGTGCGGTCGACCAGCGGGTGGTAGACCTCGTAGGCCTTGAACTTGCGCTTGATGACCTTCGCGCGCTCGATGACGTATTCGAATTCGTCGAGGGAGAAGTCGGAGAACTGCAGAAAATGTTTGATCGGCTTGATCGCGTCGGCGCCTGGCATATCGTGTCTTGGATGCTGTTATCCAGCTGATTATAGAGGGTTTCTACAAGATATGCGGCAGTGCGTCATTTGTGGCGCCAAGGCGCAGGTCTGGGGTCAGGTCTGACATTTGGACACGACCTCAAGCGTATCAGAGCCAGGCAAGCGCGCTTTTCTCGAGCAAGGCTGAGTCCCGTGTCCGAATGTCAGACCTGACCCCGGCCCTTTGGTTGTCAGGGCGCAGGTCTGGGGTCAGGTCTGACATTTGGACACGACCTCAAGCGTATCAGGGCCAGGCAAGCGCGCTTTTCTCGAGCAAGGCTGAGTCCGTGTCCGAATGTCAGACCTGACCCCAGCACTTACCCATTGTTTCTCAAGCAAGGCAGAGCTCGTGTCCGAATGTCAGACCTGACCCCGGCCCTTTGGTTGTCAGTACAAGGTCTGCGCGGATTCGTGGAGCAGCTGTCCGTACAGCTCGTGGCGGTGCTTGGCGATCTTGCCCTCGCGGACAGCCTCGAGCACGGCGCATTGCGGCTCGGCCAGGTGGCGGCAGTTGTAGTACTTGCAGCCGCCGAGGTAGGGCTTGAACTCGACAAAGGCCCGTTCCAGCATGCCTTCTGACAGGTGATACAGGCCGAATTCCTGGAAGCCGGGTGAATCGATGATGGCTGCGCCTTCACCTGCCTCGCCAGGCAACCAGTACAGGCGCGTGAACGTCGTGGTGTGCTTGCCGGTGTCGAGCGCCGCCGAGATTTCGCGCACGGCGATGTCGGCGTCCGGCACCAGCAGGTTGATGAGCGAGGACTTGCCCATGCCCGACTGGCCGATGAAGATCGACGATTGCCCGGCCAGCAGGGGCCGCAACACTTCCAGTGCGTGCTCGGGATGGGCGCGTGCCGATACCTCGTGCACCGGGTAGCCGAGCGAAGCGTACACGCCGGCACGTTCGCGCGCGCGCGGCAGCAGGTCGGTCACGTCGGTCTTGTTCAGGATCAGGTGGGCCTCGATGCCGGCCGCCTCGGCCGCCACCAGCGAGCGCGAGACCAGGTCGTCGGCAAATCCCGGTTCGGTCGCCACCACGATGAACAGGCGCGAGATGTTCGCCGCCAGCAGCTTCGACTTGTACTGGTCAGAGCGGTAGAGCAGGGTGCTGCGCTCGGCGATGTCCTCGATGACGGCCTGGTCGTTCGAGGTGCGCTTCAGGTGGACAACGTCGCCGACCGCCACGTTGGTCTTCTTGCCGCGGGTGACGCACTGGAGCAGTTCACCGCCGGCGTCGGCCAGGTAATGGCGGCCGTGGGCGGCGATGATGGTGCCGCGCATGGCGCCGCCGTCGGCCGCGCCCTTGCTCTCGCCTTTGTTCTTCTTGTCGTTCATGCGCGGGTTCGTCCTTCGTAGAGTGCGTCGGCTTTCGCCGCGCAGATGAAATCGTTCAGGGAGACGGCGTTGCCCGCCGAATGGGTGGTGTAGGCGACGACGCAGTGGCGGTAGCGCACGGTCAGCTCCGGATGGTGGTCCTCGCGGTGGACCATCCACGCCAGCGCGTTCACGAAGGCGATGGTTTCGTGGTAGTCCTTGAACGCGTAAGTACGCTCGATGCGCGGTCCGGCGAGGCGCCAGTCGGGCACCTGCGCCAGCAGCGATGCGAGTTCGTCGCTCCCGAGCGCCGGTGCGCCGTGGGTGCAGTGCAGGTCGGTCAGCATCACAGCTGAGCTCATGCGCCGGCGGCGCGCATCTGGGCGCCCAGGTGGGCAATCCGCACCGAGGCCGGCGGGTGCGAGTCATAGAACGCCGAGTGCAGCGGATCGGGCGTCAGCGTCGAAGCATTGTCCTCGTACATTTTCACCAGGGCGGACACGAGGTCGCGCGCGTCGCTATGCTGCGCGGCGAAGGCGTCGGCCTCGAACTCGTGCTTGCGCGAGGTGATCGAATTGAGCGGTCCAAGGACGAAGGTGAAGATCGGCAGTACCAGCGCGAACAGCAGCAGGGCCATCGCGTCGTCCGCGTTCGGTGGCATCGTCGGCGCCAAACGCAGCGGCATCACGCCCAGGCCGGTGTAGAACCAGGCCTGCTCCTTCAGGTAGCCGAGCAGCGCCAGGAAGGCCAGCGACAGCGCGAACATCACGACGATGCGCTTGACGATGTGGCGCAGCTTGAAGTGGCCCAGTTCATGCGCCAGCACGGCCTCGATTTCCTGCGGCGCGAGGCGCTCGACCAGGGTATCGAAGAAGACGATGCGCTTGGCTGCGCCGAAGCCGGAGAAATAGGCATTGCCGTGGGCGCTGCGGCGGCTGCCGTCCATCACGAACAGGCCCTTCGATGCGAAACCGACGCGCGCCATCAGGCCCTCGATGCGGCTCTTCAGAGCTTCGTCGGCGAGCGGGGTGAACTTGTTGAACAGCGGCGCGATCACGCTCGGGTACAGCACCATCATCAGCAATTGGAAACCGCTCCAGACGAACCAGGTCCACAGCCACCACAGCGAACCGGTGGTTTCCATCAGTTTCAGTACCACCCACAGCAGCGGCAGGCCGATGACCGCGCCAACCAAGGCGCCCTTGACCATGTCGGTCAGCCACAGCGAGACGCGCATCTTGTTGAAGCCGAAGCGTTCTTCCAGCACGAACTGGCGGTAGTAATCGAAGGGCAGGTCGAGCAAGCCTGAGACGATGGCGAACGCCGTCACCAGGGCGATCTGATGTAGCATGCCGGGACCGGTCCACCCAAGCAGGGTAGTCGACATGGCCTGCAGGCCGCCCAGCAGCGTGAAGCCGATCAGGGTCAGGCCGCCGAAAAGGAGGCCGGCGATGCCGAAGCGGGTGCGGGCAACCGTGTAGTCGGCGGCTTTCTGGTGGGTGTCGAGCGAGACTTTGGCTGCAAATTCGCTTGGCACCTTGCCGCGGTGGCGCAGCACGTGACCGATCTGGCGGGTGGACAGCCAGAAGCGCAGGGCGAGCGTGCCTACCAGGAAAACGACGAACAAAACCGAAAACGCGAGTGAAGACATTCAGTGCCTGTGAGAAAATGCAGGATTGATTAGGCAAAGAGAGAATTATGTCACAAGCCACCGATTCCGCAGTATCCGCAACCCCTGCCACGCCCGCCGGGCGCCCGAACGAGATGAACCTCGTCTGGGTCGACATGGAAATGACCGGGCTCGACCCGGACACCGACCGTATCATCGAAGTCGCCGTCGTCGTCACCGACATGCACCTGAACGTGCTGGCCGAGGGCCCCGTCTTCGCCATCCACCAGTCCGACGAAACGCTCGACAAGATGGACAACTGGAACAAGGGCACCCACGGCAAGTCCGGCCTGATCGACCGCGTGAAAGCCTCCACCGTCACCGAGGCGGACGCCGAAGTCGCGCTGATCGCGTTTCTCAAGAACTTTGTCCCGGCCGGCAAGTCGCCGATGTGCGGCAATACCATTTGCCAGGACCGCCGCTTCATGGCACGCGGCATGCCGAAGCTGGAAGCCTTCTTCCACTATCGCAACCTGGATGTGTCGACACTGAAGGAACTGTGCCGCCGCTGGAAGCCGGAACTGGCGTCGGGCTTCAAGAAGCACCAGAAGCACACGGCCCTGGCCGACATCATCGAGTCGGTCGAAGAGCTCAAGTACTACCGCGAGCACTTCATCAAGCTGTAAGTCACGCCACGGATCGGCCGCCGCGCGCGGCCGTCCATCCACATTGGCTCATACGGCTCAGCGACATAACAATTGTGTTCCAGCACGGTGCAGTCCTGTGCCAGAATCACGGGATGCCCCGAATTCACCATAGCGGTTCACCGAAGGCCCAGTCGGCCGTACGCTCGCTCATTGCCGCGCGCGACTGGAGCGGCCATCCGCTCGGCCATCCCGACCGTTGGCCCGCCGAACTGGCGACCGCGGTCGGGATGACGCTCAACTCCTCGTTCCCGATGTTCGTCGCCTGGGGCGCGGAGCTGCACCTGCTCTACAACGACGCCTATGCCCAGATCATGGGCACCAAGCACCCGGCCGCACTGGCCCAGCCTTTCAAGCAGGTCTGGGCCGAGATCTGGGACGACCTGGTGCCGATCATCGACCGGGCGCTGTCGAACAAGCCCGCCTTCTTCCAGGACCTGCCGCTCACCATCGTGCGCCAGGGCTATCCCGAACAGGCCTGGTTCACCTTTTCCTATGCGCCTCTGGAAGACGCCGCCGGCAACGTCGCCGGCATGTACTGCACCGTCATCGAGACCACCGACCGCGTCCAGGCCGAGCGCCGCGCCGCGCTCGAACTGAAACTGTCGGACGCGCTGCGCCCCCTCAGTGCCCCGAGCGAGGTACTGGCCACGGCCAGTGCGCTGCTCGGCCAGGAACTGCGCCTGACACGCGCGCTCTATGCCGAAGTGGACGACGAGGCCGGCACCTTCCATACGCCGCGCGAGTGGAGCGGGCCGGGGATGGAACACCTGTCGCGCGAAAGCTTCCCGATCGCCGAGTTCGGCACCGAGCTCATCAAGGTGCTGCGCGCCGGCGAGACCCTGATCATCGACGATGCCTTCCTTGACCCGCGCACCGCCGGCTTCCCGCAGCGCTATATCGAGGAAAACATCCGCGCCGTGCTGACCGTGCCGCTGGTGCGCGGCGGGCGCCTGGTCGCCTTCCTCAGCCTGAATCGCGCCGAGCCCTACCGCTGGAGCGCGAACGACGTGCGTTTTACGCGCGATACCGCCGAGCGTACCTGGGCCGCGCTCGATACGGCACGGGCCCAGGCCGAGCTGCGCGCCGAGCGCGACCGCAGCCGCTACATCTTCGACACCATGCTGGAAGGTTTTTCGCGGGTGGCGCCGGACTGGACCCTGGTGGAGATGAATGCCGAAGGCCTGCGCATCTGCCGCAAGACGGCCGCCGAGGTCGTCGGGCGCAACCACTGGGACGTGTTTCCCGAGGTGGCCGCGACCAATGCGGGGGCGATGCTGATGCGTACCATGCGCGAGCGCGTGCCCGGCGCCGTCGAGCACAGGGTACCGGACGCCGAAGGACGCCTGGGCTGGCACGAACTGCGCGCCTTCCCGACCCAGGACGGCGGCATGGCGATCTTCTTTCGCGACATTACCGACCGCAAGCTGGCCGAGAGCAAGCTCAAGGCGGCCGACCAGCGCAAGGACGAATTCCTGGCCATGCTGGCGCACGAGCTGCGCAACCCGCTGGCGCCGATCAGTGCCGCCGCCCAGCTGCTCGACATGGGCGCACTCAACGAAACCCGGGTGCGCCAGAGCAGCGCCATTATCGGACGCCAGGTGCGCCACATGACACGCCTGGTGGACGATTTGCTGGACGTGTCGCGCGTCACGCGTGGATTGATCGAACTCGACAAGGTGCCGCTGGACGTACGCAACATCGTCGACGAAGCGATCGAACAGGTGCGCCCGCAACTGGCGGCGCGGCGCCAGCGCCTGGGAGTGCACCTGCCGTCGACGCCGCTGGTGGTCGAAGGCGACCGTGCGCGTCTGGTGCAGGTGCTGTCCAACCTGCTCGGCAATGCCGTGAAGTATTCTCCGGACGAGCGTGCCATCGAAGTGAGTGCGCGGCCAGAGGGAGAGCGCCTGGTGCTGACGGTGGCCGACGAGGGCATCGGCATGGAGCGCGAATTGACGGAACGCGCCTTCGACCTGTTCGCCCAGGCCAAGCGTTCCTCGGACCGCTCGCAGGGCGGCCTGGGACTGGGCCTGGCGCTGGTGCGCAACCTGGTCGAACTGCACGGCGGCGAGGTGGCCTGCGCCAGCTCCGGGCCGGGGCGGGGCAGCACTTTCACGGTGACGCTGCCGCTGGCGGGGCGCTCCCCTCGCTTGTGACTGGCGCGCGTCCGGCGCGTGCGGGAGGCGTCGGCATGTCGGTGCTGGTCGTCGACGACAACATCGACGCGGCCACCACCCTGGCGATGCTGCTCGAAGCGGCCGGACACCGGGTCGCGGTCGAACACGCGCCGCTGGCGGCCATCGAACGGGCCCGCGCGCTGCGTCCCGACGTCTGCCTGCTCGACATCGGGCTGCCCGGCATGGACGGCATCGAGCTGGCACGGCGCCTGCGCGCGCAGCGTGAGAGCGCGGGCGCGCTGCTCGTGGCGGTGTCCGGCTACGGCCAGGAAGCGGACCGCCACGCCGCCCCGGGAGCGGGGTTTGCCCACCACCGGTCAAGCCGGTCGATTTCGACGCGCTTGCCGCGCTGCTCGCCTCCAACGGCAGCGAGCGCGTCGGGGGCGCTAGGCGATCAGCGCATCTGCGTGTAGTTGACCGGGACCCAGCGGTAGCCCTTGCCCTCGCTGCGCAGGTAGCCCAGTCCCGGGAACTGCAGGTGGGCGCCGCCGATCAGCGCGCCCTCCTTGGCGGCGGCGTCGAACACCTTCTTGCGCGCGGCGGCTGCCGCTTTCTGGTCGCTGTCGAAGCCGATCGTCACCGCCGGATTATCGAACTGCACCGCCGCCACGTGGATCAGGTCGCCGACGAGAACCAGCTTCTTGCCGCCGCTTTCGACCACATAGGTCGCGTGGCCGGGCGTGTGGCCCTGGGCGCCCTGGACGCGGATGCCGGGGACGAGCTCGCCATCGCTGTCGAAGGGCTTGAACTTGCCGCTCTTGATGTAGGGGTCGAGCGTGGCCATCGCGTTCTTGAAGAAGTCCCTGGCTTCCGCCGGCGCCTTGTCCATGTTCGCCTGGCTCAGCCAGAAATCGGCCTCCTGCTTCGACGCGCGCACGATTGCATTCGGGAAGGCGATCTTCGACTGCGCCAGCAGGCCGCCGAGGTGGTCGCTGTGGAAGTGGGTGATATAGACCTCGTCGACCTGCTCGGGCGTATAGCCGGCGGCCTTCATGTTCGCCAGCAGCTTGCCCAGGGTCGGGCCGAACAGCGCCCCGGCGCCGGTGTCGATCAGGACCAGCTTCTTGCCGGTGTTGACGAGGAAGGCATTGTCCGAGGTTTCGAGCGGCGTCTTCAGGTGGGCTTTCGCCAGCGCGCCGGTCGTCTTGTCGGCCTTCTGGTTCAACAGTTTCTCCACCGGCAGGTCGACCGTTCCGTCCGACAGCGGGGTGATCTCGAACTCGCCCAGCATGGTGCGGAAATAGCCCGGGGCAGGGGTCTTGGCCATCGGCGCGGCGGCGAAAGCGGGAGCGGCGATGCAGGCGGCGGCGCAGGCGGCGGCCAGCAGGCGCAGGGTGGATGGCAGAGCTCGGGTCATGGGTTCTCCTCGTCGTTGATGTTGTTGGATACGGAACTTAGATACTGAACAATGCTGGGTATCGTACATGAATGCCGGGGAGCGCGTGAGTACCGGCGAAGGCTGGGACATCGCTTATGCGTCCCGGGCAAGCCGACGCCGCTTGTGGTGTAATAGCCGTCTTTGCCCGGAATTTCCACGGAATGCGAGTCACCTTCGTCCAGTGGCTGCACGGCTTCCTGCCGCAGCCGCTTGCCGCCAGCGGCGCCGAGCGCATGCGCGCCGTTGCCGGCGCCTGCGTTGGCCTGCTGGCCACAGCCCTGCTTTCCCACCTGCTCGCGCCGCAGCTGTCGGCCTGGCTGGTCGCCCCGATGGGCGCCTCCGCCGTGCTGCTGTTCTGCGTACCGGCCAGCCCCTGGCCCAGCCCCGGTCTGTCGTGGGCGGCAATACCGTGTCGGCCCTGGTCGGCGTCGCCTGCGCGCACCTGCTGCCCGATCCGGCGCTGGCCGCGCCCCTGGCCGGCGCCCTGGCGATCGGCACCATGTTCGCGCTGCGCTGCCTGCACCCGCCGGGCGGGGCGGTGGCACTCACCGCGGTGCTGGGCGGCCAGGCCGTGCATGACGCCGGCTTTGCCTTCGCCTTCATGCCGGTGGCGCTGAACTCGGCCCTGATCGTCGGCGCCGCCCTCGTCTACAACAACGCCACCGGCCGGCGCTACCCGCACCTGCCGCACGCGGCCGACCGCAACGTGCATGCCACCGGCGACGCGCTGCCCGCCGAGCGGCTCGGCATCACGGAGGAAGACCGGAAGCGGCGCTGCTGCGCTATGGCGAAGTGCTGGACGTGAGCCGCGACGACTTGCTGGCGATCGTCGACGACGCCCGCCAGATCGCGCTGCAGCGCCACTTCAAGGAGCGCACCTGCGGCGAATTGATGTCGACCCATATCATCGCCCTCGGCCCGCGCGACACGCTCGAGCATGCGCGCGAACTGCTGTTGCGCCACCGGGTGCAGTCGCTGCCGGTGCTGGACGAGACGCGCCACCTGCGCGGGGTGCTGGCGCAAGAGGACCTGCTGCGCCATTCCGGCTGGATCGCGCGCCTGCGCCACCGGTGCCGGGCGCCGCGCCGCGCGTGCAGGACGCCATGCGCCAGCGCGTGGTGGCCCTCGACGTTGCCGCGCCGATGGCCCAGCTGGTGCCGCTGCTGCGCGACGAGGGTTATCACCAGGTGGCGATCACGGGGGAGGACGGGGTGATGGTGGGGCTGGTCAGCCAGTCCGACCTGCTGGCGGCCTTGCTCGAAGAGCGGATCGAGCACGCCTAGGCGCGGCGGCCATTCCCGGCCGGGCACCCGTCCAAGCCGCGTCAGGGGCGAAAAAAAACCGGGGCAGACCCCGGTTCTTCCATCCAGCCGTACTACAGGCCGGGAATCACGCCGACTCCGCCCCGCAGCATTTCTTGAACTTCTTCCCGCTGCCGCAAGGGCAGTCGTCGTTGCGGCCCACCTTCGGCGTCTCGTGGCGCACGGTCTCGACCGCGGCCTTGCGCAGCGGCAGCCAGTAGCGGTGGATCGCCGGCAGGTTCGCTTCGATTTCCAGCGCCAGCTGGTGTGCCTTGACAGGGTCTTCGACCAGCGGCAGTTCGGCTTCCTCGATCTCGTCGGCACCCAGCAGGTAGAGCGGACGCATCAGTTCGGCCACCTCGGATTCCCAGATCGGGTCCCAGGAGCCGGGGCGCAATTCCATGCCTTCCCAGAAACCCCAGCACCAGGCTTCGGCGTCGATCAGGGTCTGGCCGGCGTGCTCGTGCTCGCAGTAGAGCGGCTCGAATTCCTTGGGCGCCACCTCGAAGGTGATCAGCACTTCGTTCATGAAGCGCATGATCAGGTTGAGGATGCGTTCTTCTTCCTTGGCATTCTTCCACTTCGGCGCCTGCTTGCCGTCCTCGCCCCAGACACGCGGCAGCCACTCGGCCGGCATGATGGTTTCCGGCCCGATCGCAATGGCCGTCAGGTAGCCGTGCAGGGTGTCCATCGTCATCGCGTCTTCCGGGCTGCGCTCGGAGAGGAGGAATTGGTCGAGTTCGTCGAATTCTTTTTCGGTCAGGGGCTGTTCGAGTTGCATGTCAGGGTCTTCGTTGCGGATGCGCGGGAACCGGGCGGCTCCCAAAGGCTGCCAGTGTAACGCCTTGGAGGCGTGCAGTGCGCGAAATAGGCCGCGCCGCCTTACAATGACGATCATGCACAACGAGTCCACCCCCACTTCGCCCGACGCCGGCCACCCGTTTTCCAGCCTCGACCCGGGCCGCGTGCTCGACGCGCTCGACAGTGTCGGCCTGCGCGGCGACGGCCGCCTGCTGGCCCTGAACAGCTACGAAAACCGGGTCTACCAGGTCGGGCGCGAGGAGGGGCCGCCGGTGGTCGTCAAGTTCTACCGTCCGGCGCGCTGGAGCGATGCCGCCATCCTCGAGGAACACGCGTTTGTCGCCGATCTGGCCGAGCAGGAAGTGCCGGTGGTGCCGGCCGACATCATCGACGGCCGTACGCTGCACAGCTTCGAAGGCTTTCGTTTCGCCGTCTTTCCGCGCCGCGGCGGGCGCGCCCCGGAACTGGACGACCCCAAGGTGCTGGAGTGGATCGGCCGCTTCATCGGGCGCATCCATGCGCTTGGCGCGACATCGGCCTATGCCGAGCGGCCCACATTGAACCTGCAAACCTTCGGACGCGAGCCCTTCGACTTCCTGCTGCGACACGACTTCATCCCGCACGAACTGCGCGCGACCTGGGCCAGCGTCGTCGAGCAGGCCTTGGCCGGCGTGGCGCGCTGCTACGAACGCGCCGGCACCGTGCCGCTCCTGCGCCTGCATGGCGACTGCCACGTCGGCAATGTGCTGTGGACGGATGCCGGGCCGCATTTCGTCGACTTCGACGACAGCCGCATGGGCCCGGCGGTGCAGGACCTGTGGATGCTGCTGTCCGGCGAACGCCATGAGCAGGTGCGGCAACTGTCCGACGTGCTGGCCGGCTACGAGGACTTCTGCGATTTCGATCCGCGCCAGCTCTACCTGGTCGAAGCCCTGCGCACGCTGCGCCTGGTCCATTACGCGGGCTGGCTGGCGATGCGCTGGGACGATCCCGCCTTTCCCGCCGCTTTTCCCTGGTTCAATACCCAGCGCTACTGGCAAGACCGCATCCTCGAGCTGCGCGAGCAGGTTGCACTAATGGATGAGCCGCCGCTCTGGCCCGTGTAGAGCGCGTTCTCGGGATACGGCTGAGCAGAAATGCGGGGTGAATACCGCGCAGTTCCAAGTGACATGATTGTCGTGTTTGACGGATAATGGTTTGGCGCGAGCGCGCGCCCAGCCAACCCGAGAACACCCATGGACAGCCAATCCGCACCACACGACGATACCGACTTCACGATCGACCTGCCTGAGTCGCAGGCTGCGCACGTTCCGGCCGCTGCGCCTGCCGGGCGCCCGCTGGAGCAGGGGGCGATCAAGGAAGCGATCGCCCGGGTCGAGGCCGAGGCCAAGGCGAACGTCGCCGCCGAGTCGCGCGCCCATGCCGAGGCGCACGCCCGCTCGCTGGCCGAGGAACGCGCCGCCATGGATGCCCAGGCCGCTGCCGCCGCGCTGGCCAATGCCCGGGCGTCCGAGCAAGCCATCGAAGCGAACCGCGCCCGCCTGGAAACCCCTGCGCGCCGCCGCCCAGGCCTCGAACGAGCGCCTCGAAGCGATGCGCCTGGAAACGGCCGACCTGCGCGCGCGCGTGCAGGCCGACCACGACAGCCGCATCGCCACCGAAGCACGCGCCCGCGCCGCCGAGGAAGCGCGCCGCCGCGCCGCCGAGCAGCTCGAAGCGGAAGCGGCGATGGCCGAGGAAGCCGCGCGCGCGGCCGAGGAATTGCTGGCCCAGACCGTCGAGGCCCGGCGCCAGGCTGCCGAGCGCCTGGCCGCGGTGCAGGCCGCCCGCGAGGAAGTGCTGCACAACGCCGCCGCCGACGCGCGCGTGGCCGTGCTGGCGCGCGAACGCGAACGGGCCGAGAAGGCGGCGCGCCAGACCGCGGAAAAGCTGGCCGAAACCGAGGCCGAAGCACTGGAACTGGCACGTCAGCGCGAACGCGCCGACCAGGTCGCCCTGTCCTCGGCCTTCGCGCGCGCCGCCGCCGAGGCCCGTGCACTGGAGGAGGCACGCGCGCTGGCCCACGTCGAACACGAACGCGAAGCGATTGCCCAGGCCCAGGCCGACTCCCAGCGGGTGGCGGCCGACACGTTGCGCACCCGCCTGCAGCTGGAAAGGAATTGCGCGACGCCGCGATCCACCGCGAGCGGGTCGAACACATGGCGGCAGCCAGCGCCGAGGCACGCATCGAAGCGGAGGCGCGCATTGTCGCTGCCACCGAGGCGCGGATCGAGTCCGACCGCAAGCTGCGCGAAGCGGCCGAGCTGCGCGCCGCGGCCGAACAGGAAGCGAGCCGGCAAGTGGAAGTGCGCCTGCAGGCCGAACGCGAAGCGGCAGCCCACGCCGCCCAGCGCGCCGAGGCCGACCGGCTGGCCGCGGCTGCGGCCGCGCGCGACGCCGAGGAACAGCAGCGCGAGCGAGCGCTCGCCGAGGAGCGCGCCGCGCAGGGCGCGCCGCTGCCGAAAGCGCGCGCGGCCGCCAACGCCGCCCAGGAGGCCGAACTGGCGGCCCAGGCCGAGACAGTAGCCGCCCAGCGTGAAGCGGCCGAACTGGCCGAGCGCCGCGCCCGTGAAGCCGAAGCCCCTGGCCGCCGCCGAGCGTGCCCATGCCGAGGCGGAAGAAGCCGCATTGGCGCGGCTGCAGGAAAAACTCGCCGTCGAACGCGAACTGGAAGCGGCCGCGCGTGCGCGCGTCAAGGCCGACGAAGAGCAGGCGCGCCTGCTGGGCGAGCAGCTGGTCGCCGAGGAACGTGCCGCGCGGGCGCGCCAGCTGGCGCTCGAGGCCCAGCGTGCCCAGGCGGCGCAGGCGCTGGAAGCGGCGCAGCAGGAAGAAGCCGCTGCGAGGCGCGAGCAGGCCGCGGCCCTGGCAGCCCAGGCGCAAGCGGCCGCGGCCGCGGAGCGTTCGCGCATCCAGGCCGAACACGCGGTGATGGAGGAAGCGCGCCTGGCGGCCGCCACGACGGCGCTCGAGACCGAACGCCAGGCAGCCGAGGCGGCACGCGCGGCGCTGGACATGGCCGAACAAAGCGCCGCCGCCCAGCGCCGCCAGGCCGAGCTGGAAGCGCGTGCGAATGAAGCAGCGGCTGCGCGCCTGGCCTCCGAACAGGAAGCGGCCCTGGCCGCACGGGTGCGCCAGGAAGCCGAGGAAGAAGCCGCACGCCTGGCCCGCGAACGCGAACAGGCCGAGGCGGCAGCGGCCCAGGCGGCCCTGGAAAAGCGCGATGCCCAGCGCGCGCTGCTGGAACACGCCCAGGCCCACGCCGAGATGCAGCGCAAGACGGCAGCCACCACCTTGCAGATGGCGCAGGCGCGGCGCGAGTTGCTGGAGCTGGAAACGAAGCGGCTGGAAGAGCAGGCCGCCGAGCTGTCGGCCACCGAGGACGCCATCAACGAACGCAAATCCGATGCGCGCCGGCGCGCCGCCTCGGAAAACATCACCCGCGAAGTCCTTGGCCGCCTGAAGCAGCAGCCGTCGGCACAGCAGGCCGCAGCCCGGCTGGCCGAAGTGATCATGAACCAGCGGCGTTCGGGGCTGGAGTAGGGTGGGGTGAATGAGGCCGGTGGCCTCATTCACAGATTCGCGCGGACGCCGTAGGGTGGGCACCCCGTTGTGAAGCCGTAATTGAGGCCCCCGGCCTCAATTACCCCACGCGGAACGATGATCTGTGTTGGCGGCTCTACTGCACAGCGTTGGCTCGAACAAGCGTCAACATCATTCCGCGTCCAGCGCTAACACCATTCATGCGTCCGCGTGGGCACGGGGTGCCCACCCTACGCATCATCCGGCGCCAACAATGTATTACATCCCCGCCGGCGCGTCGCTCGGCGCGACCGGGTTGCGCGGTCCGGTATGCACGCCGGTGACGAAATACTCGGTCTCGCCGAAGCAGGAGGTCGGCACGCCGCGGTGCTGTTCGTAGCTGATCTCGACGCGCTGGCCCATGGTCGACTCGAGCTGCTTGACCAGCTTGTCGTCGCGCACGGTAAAGGCGAAACGCTCGGGAATCGCGCCGGGCATGCTCGAGAGCAGGATTTCGCCTTCCCAGGTCTTGCACAGCCAGCCCTTCTTCGAGAACTTCTGCAGGTAGCCGGCGCGGGTACCTTCCGAGTACGACCAGGTCAGGGTGAACCAGGTGTACAAGCCCGCCAGCACCACGAGGGCGGCGATCAGGGAGAGCAGGATGGCGATGGCGCGTTGCGGCAGGGCTTTCGGCATGGTTGGTATCGTCGGTCAGGTAAGGAAGAAAACAGGTCAGGGCGCAAGGGCGCGCCGTGGCGACATTCTGCCACGGCGTCCGGGATTGTCAAAATGGCAGGCTGGATTGTCGCCAATGCGAGCGGTCACGCCACCTCGGCTTTGTCGCGCGCTTCCTCGAGTTCGTTGCGCTTGCGATGGCGGATCGAGGACCAGAGCGAGACCAGGATGAAGGCCAGCCCCGACAGGCCGGTGAACCATTCCGGAATTTCGTAGTGGACGCTGGCGAACATGATCAGCGCCAGGATGCCGATCGCGTAGTGGGCGCCGTGCTCGAGGTAGACGAATTCCTGCAGCGTGCCCTTGTAGACCAGGAACACGGTCAGCGAGCGCACGAACATGGCGCCGATCGCCAGGCCGAGCATGATGATGACGACGTCATTGGTAATGGCAAAGGCGCCGATCACGCCGTCGAAACTGAAGGAGGCGTCCAGCACTTCCAGGTAGAGGAAGCCGCCGATGCTGCCCTGGGAAATCATCTTGCCGATCGTCGGGTCTTCCTCTTCTTCTTCCAGCAGGCTGCTGATCCAGTCCACTCCGACGTAGACCAGCACGCCGACCACGCCGGAGATCAGCACGGCCAGCTTGCGCTCCTCGGGCATCAGGCTCATCGCGAAGAACACGGCCAGCAAGGTCAGCAGGATGGCCAGGCCCTCGGAGCCGTACTTGCCCACCTTTTCCTCGATCCAGCCGAGCCAGTGCAGCTCCTTTTCGCTGTCGAACAGGAAGTTCAGGAACACCAGCATCAGGAAGGCGCCGCCAAAGGCCGACACTTCCGCGTGGTGCTCGGTGAGGTGGCGCGAGTATTCCTGCGGCGTATCGATGGCCATGTGCCAGACGTCGATCAGGCCGAGGCCGGTAGCGACCGAGACGATCACCAGCGGGAACAGCAGGCGCATGCCGAAGACCGCGACCAGGATGCCGACGGTGAGGAAGAGCTTGCGCCAGAACTCGTTCCAGTGGCGTAGCACCGAGGCGTTGACGACCGCATTGTCGAAGGAGAGCGAGACCTCGAGCACGCCCAGCACCGCCGTGATCCACAAGGCCTGGATCAGGCCCGCCGTGCCGCCGTGCTGGAAGCCCCACCATCCCGCCAGGCCCATCAGCAGGACAGTGACCGCAATGGACAGCTTGAAGTGACGCATGCTTACCCCTTTGATTCCGATATTGGTTGAAATGCCACAGTTCCGTGGCATCTTAACCGTTAGATGCAGGGGAGCGGCGCAGCGCAGGTCGCCGCATGGGGTGGCTTCTGCGATAATGCCGCGCGGAATTACGCTACGCGGACCACCACTGCCCGGATCACCGCTGCTGAACCACTTAAGGAACCCCATGGACTTTGCTTATCTCGTCACGCCGGTACTGACCTGGATGGTCGTCGGCCCCATCAAATTCTTGATCAACAGTGTGCGCCAGCGGCGCTGGGCCTTCAACCTGGTCGGGAATGGCGGCTTTCCGAGCAACCATAGCTCGGTAGTCACGAGCATGGCGACGCTGATCGCACTGCGCCATGGCATCGATCACCCGGCCTTCGGCGTGGCGGTCACGCTCGCCTTCATCGTGATGATCGACGCCAACAGCCTGCGCCAGCACGTCGGCCGCCAGGCTGCCGCCATCAACCGTTTGGCCGCCGGCGCGGCCGGCCACACGACCCTGCGCGAGCGCATGGGCCATACCCTGGTCGAGATCTGCGGCGGCATCGCCACCGGTATCGGCATGGGTTTCCTTATTTATAAGGTTTTTGGCGGCTGATGCGCTGGCTGGGCGGGCAAACCCTGCCCGCCGCGCCTGTCGCGCAAGGGTATTCGCGCTCCCGCGCATGCAGTTCATCGCGCAAATACGCAGTTCATCCATACAAAACCACAACGGGCGGGATCCTCAATTGACTGGTGGGATCGCCTCCGGGATACTGCGCGCTGGCGCTTTTCATTCTCATTCTAATAAGGGCGCCCCGACAAGCCTGCGAGCTGTCCGGGGCCCCAACCATCATCAGAGTCCAACTCGGAGATCCACCATGCTGCGCAACACTCTACTCGTCCTTGCCATCGCGTCGGCCCTGGCCGCCTGCAGCAAGGAGGCGAAGGACCCGGCCAAGCCAGGCCCGAACGCCACCGCCCAGGCCAACCAGAAGGACAGCAAGCCCAGCCATGTGACGGTGGGGCCGGAAGACCTGCTGACGGTGCAGAGCGATGCGCTGGCATCCGGCCCCGTGATCACCGGTTCGGTCCAGCCCGAACGCCGCGCCGACCTGCGCGCCGAAGTCTCCGCCGTCGTGTTGCAGGTGCTTAAGGACAACGGCGAGCCGGTGAAGCGCGGCGACCTGCTCGTGAAACTCGACGAAACGGCACTGCGCGACAGCCTGCTCTCGGCCGACGCCGCCGTACGCGCGGCCGGCCAGGCGCTGGACCAGGCGAACCGCCAGCTCGAGCGCCTGAAAACCCTGCGCGCCTCGGGCATGACGTCGGCCGCCGCTTTCGATGAGGCCGAAGTGCGCCGCAACAGCGCGCTGTCGGAAGTGTCGGCGGCGAAGAGCCGCGCCGCCGTGGCGCGCCAGCAGATCGCCCGCACCTCGGTGCGCGCGCCCTTCGACGGCATCGTCAGCGACCGCAAGGTTTCCAGCGGAGATACCGCCAACGTCGGCAAGGAACTGGTGAAGGTCATCGATCCGAACAGCATGCGCTTCGAAGGACGCGTCTCGACCGACAAGATTGCCAGCGTGAAGATCGGCCAGCCCGTCAAGTTCCATATCAATGGCTACGGCACCCAGCAGTTCAGTGGTGTCGTCAAGCGCATCGACCCTTCGGCCAACGCCGTCACCCGCCAGGTCGAAGTGCTGGTGGGCCTGACCGGCGAACAGCCGCGCGTGGCCGGCCTGTACGCGGAAGGGCGCATCGACGCCGAGAGCTCGAACGTGCTGATGCTGCCGGAAAGCGCCCTGGTGCGGGCCGGCGACAAGACCTCGACCTGGCGCGTGAAGGGCAACCAGCTCGCGAAGGTGGACGTCCAGCTCGGCAGCCGCGACACGCGCACCGGCAACTACGAGATCAAGTCGGGCCTGGCCGCTGGCGACACCGTGCTGCGCAGCCCGGGCTCGAACCTGAAGGATGGCCAGAAAGTGCAGTACACCAACGCAGCCAAGGTGGCCAGCGTCGCCGCGCCGCAGGCCAGCGGAGGAAAATAAGTCATGTTCCTCTCCAATTTCAGTGTCAAGAAGCCGGTCGCCACGATCGTGCTGATCCTGGCGATGATGTGCATGGGGCTCCTGGCCCTGTCGAAGCTGCGCGTCAACCAGAGTCCCGACGTCGAGATCCCGGTCATCGTGGTCAGCATTCCGTATCCGGGCGCCTCGCCCGAGACGGCCGAGCGCGAGATCATCGACCGCCTGGAAAAACAGATGCAGAGCGTGCAGGGCGTGACCGAGGTCGAGTCTTATGCGAACGAGGGCAGTGCCACCCTGGTGCTGCAGTTCGACTTCAAGCGCAACCTGATCGAAGCCTCGGACGACGTGCGCAACGCCATCTCGGCGGTGCGCTACAAGCTGCCCACCGAGATGCGCGAGCCGATCCTGCGCCGCGTCGACCCGTCGGCGCGGCCGATCATGCAGCTGGCCCTGTCCTCGAAGAAGCAGAGCCATTCCGAGATTTCGCGCCTGGCCGAGGATGACCTGGCCGACCGCTTCCGCGCCATCGACGGCGTCTCGACGGTCAACGTGAATGGCTCGCTGCGGCGCGAACTGTCGGTGCTGCTGCGTGCGGACAAGCTGCGCGAATACAACGTCTCGGTGACGGAAGTCGCCAACGCCCTGCGCAACCAGAACACCAATGCACCGGTCGGCAAGGTGCGCGGCGTGCTCGACGAGAAAGGCATCCGCCTGATCGGCCGCATCGAGCGTCCCGAGGACTTTTCGCAGATTGTCGTCAAGCGTAACGGCGACACCATCGTGCGCCTGAACCAGGTGGCCGAGATCAGCGACGGCTTCGCCGACATCGACAGCGCCTCGATCCATAGCGGCGCTCCCAACGTCGGCATCTCGATCGTGCGCTCGCGCGACGCCTCGACCGTGTCGATCGCCAAGCGCGTGCGCGAACTGACCGCCGAGATCAACAAGGAGCTGGCGGACGGCACCGTGCTGACCGTCACCCAGGACGGCGGCGAGGAAGCACAGAGCAGTTTGAACAACGTCATCGAATCGCTGGTCTTCGGCGCGGTGCTGACCGTGTTCGTGGTCTACGCCTTCCTCAACTCGTGGCGCTCGACGCTGATCACCGCGCTGTCGCTGCCGACCTCGGTGCTGGCGGCATTCATCGCCGTCTGGCTGTGCGGCTTTACGCTGAACTTCATGACCCTGCTCGGCCTGTCGCTCGCTATCGGCGTGCTGATCGACGATGCCATCGTGGTACGGGAAAACATCGTGCGCCACATGGAAAACGGTGCCGACCGCCGCAGCGCGGCCCTGAACGGTACCGCCGAGATCGGCATGGCGGTGGCCTCGACGACCTTCTCGATCATGGCCGTGTTCATCCCGGTGGCCTTCATGCCGGGCGTGGCCGGCGAATGGTTCCGTCCCTTCGCGCTGACCGTGACCTGCTCAGTGCTGGTGTCGCTGTTCATCTCCTTCACGCTCGACCCGATGCTGTCGGCCTACTGGGGCGACCCGCCAGGCCAGCACCATGCACCAAAAAAGGGCATTTCGCGCGTGCTGGGCCGCTTCAACGACTGGTTCGACCGCCAGGCCAGCCGCTACGGCAACGTGATTGCCTGGGCGCTGCACCATCGCCGCTGGATGGGCGTGATTGCCTTCCTCAGCCTGGTTGCCGCCATCGCGCTGCAATCGACCGTGGGCGGCACCAGCTTCCTGCCCAAAGGCGACGGCAACAAGATCATGATCGAGGTGCGTACCCCGGCTTCGTCGAGCCTGCGCTATGCGCGCCTGAAGATGGAGCAGGCGGCAAGGCTCGCCCACGACATGAAGGAAACGCGCGCCACCGACGTCGTGGTGCGACCGAATGGCGGCCAGGTCTATGTCGAAATCGGCAAGCGCAACACCCGTAACCGTACGGCGGCCGAGATCGGTGCCGACCTGCGTGCCAGGGTGGCCAGCCTGGTGGGCGCCGAGTACACGGTGATCGACGACCTGGGCGGTGGCGGCAAGCCGGTGCAGATCGAGTTCACCGGCGCCGACTCGCGCAAGCTGATGGAGCTGACCTCGCTCTACATGGAGAAGCTGCGCCAGGTGCCGGGCGCGGTGGACGTGACGCTGTCGCAGCAGGATCCGAAGAACGAGCTGCAGATCGAGCTCGACCGCGGCCTGGCGAACTCGATGGGCGTGTCGGTGGGCGACGCCGCCACCGCGCTGCGCGTGGACCTTTGCCGGCATCGAGGTGGGCGACTGGGTCGACCCGACCGGCGAGACGCGCGACGTCGCGGTGCGCCTGCATCCGGACGACCGGGTCAACATCGAGAACATCGAGCGCCTGCCGATCGCGATTGCCGGCACCAATACCATGGTGCCGCTGGAGCAGATCGCCCGCATCAGCATGGGCAAGGGTCCATCGGAAATCCAGCACAAGGACGGCAAGCGCGTGATCACGGTCTCGGCCAATGTCCAGGGCCGCTCGAACGGCGAGGTCACGGCCGACGCGATGGCGCTGGCCAAGACCTTCGATTTCCCGCCAGGCTATGGCCTGGCCCTGGGCGGCGCCGGCAAGGACCAGCAGGAGCTGTTCCGCGAGATGACGATTGCGCTCCTGAGCGGCATCGGCCTGATGTACCTGATCCTGGTGATGCAGTTCGGTTCGTTCACGGCGCCGCTGGGCGTGATGCTGTCGCTGCCGCTGTCGCTGATCGGTGTGGTGCTGGCCCTCATCATCACCCGCGGCACCCTCAACCTGATGAGCTTTATCGGCATCATCATGCTGATGGGCCTGGTGGCGAAGAATGCGATCCTGCTGCTCGAGGCCGCCCGTACGCTGGAACACGAAGGCTATGACCGCGAAGAAGCGCTGATGAAGGCGGGGCGCCTGCGCCTGCGTCCGATCCTGATGACGACCTTTGCGCTGATCGCCGGCATGCTGCCGGTAGCGCTGGCCCTCGGTCCGGACGGCAAGTTCTACCAGCCGCTGGCGGTGGCCATCATCGGCGGCACGATCACCTCGACGCTGCTGACGCTGCTGGTGGTGCCGACCTTCTACGACAGCATCGAGTTCGCCCGCGAACGCATGGCGGTCAAGTTCCATCGCCGTGCCGAGCGCTGGACCGTGCTGCCGGCCTTCCTGATGACCTTCATCGAGGCCATCCTGACGCTGGTGCTGGTGCGCTTCGTGTACCGCATGATCGTCGGCGCCGGGCGCTTCGTCACCGGCCGTGGCCGCAAGCGCGGCGAGCCGGTGCCGCTGGTGAAGAAGCCACGCCGCGAGGCCGCCGAGAAGGTATGATTTCCCGCCGGTTCCGATAGAGAAAAAGCCCGCGCATGCGGGCTTTTTCCTGCTGCTTGCACAGTGGCCTGTCACGGAACACCCGTGCAGCGCCGCGCCCGTTGTGCGGGCAGCTGCGCGTGGGCGGGGCGGCACCTTCGCAGCTGTCTGGCGCATGCCTGCCGGGCTGGCAGTGCCTTTGCGCTTTCCAGGTCCGGGTGCGAGTCCGGCGCCGCCCTGGGGCATCAGTGATTGCCGCCTTCGTGTCCTGCACCCGGCTTGGTCGAGGCAGGACCGGTGCCGGTGGTGTCGCCGGTGTGGCCGACGGTCTTGCTGCCGGGAGCCGAGGTGGCCTGGGTCGGGCTGCCGCCCGGATTGGCGCCGCCGGTGGTGCCGCCCTTGCCGTCGACGACAACCGCGCCGTCCACGCCGCTGGCGCCGCCGGATGCGCCAACGCTGTCCTGCTTGGTCGATTCCTCGTTGCCGACAGTGCGCGGCGTCACGTTGGTGTTGTACTCGGTCGACGAGAGGCCGGCATTGCCCGCGTTGCCGGTGCCGGCGACGGTGCCGTCGGCCGAGCTGTTACCGGCACCTGGCGTCCTGCTCGTCACCGCGGCGGCGTCGCCTTCGCCGCCGATACCCGCGTCTTTCTGTTTGCAGCCACCCAGCAGGGCAGCCAGCACGGCAGCGGTCACGACGAGGGTAGGGAAGGTGGATTTGGTGTTCATCATGATGTCCTTGTCTAATCGATGCTGCCGGCACGCCCTGGTTTTCGCATTGCAGGGCCGCACCGGCTCGGGGGCAGAAACTGCTGTGAAGTGCACAGTGTGCGGCGGACGCGCTCCAGCGTCGGTGCGGGCGCCAACGTTCGCGAGACGAAAGCGATGCGGGTGGATGTGCGCCGGCGGATCGGCAAGCCGGACGGGGCGGACGGAACACCAGAGCCTCGGCGCAGGTGGAGCGACGCAGCAGCGGAACAGCGGAACAGCGGAACAGCGGAACAGCGGAATAGCGGAACAGCGGAACAGCGGAACAGCGGAACAGCGGAACAGCGGAATAGCGGAATAGCGGAATAGCGGAATAGCGGAACAGCGGAACAGCGAAACAGTGGCACAGCGGAACGGCGGAACAGTGGAGCAGAGAGGCGGAAATAGGGGGCAGGCCAACAGGGGAGGCAAGCCGCAAGAGGACATGCAGCAATGCTGGACGCGGAGACGCCGAGACGCGGAGACGCGGAGACGCGAAGACGCGAAGACGCGGAGACTCAGTCCGGTGCGGTCTGGCCGAGCCAGCGAGAAAAGCCGGCAAGCCGGCGGAACAACGGCAGAGCCCGCGCTGAGCGGGCTCTGCTTGGTAGGCAGCGAAGACCGATTAGCGGCCGGTGCCCGAGGTGCCGGTGGTGCTGCCGGTGCCCGACGAGTCGGTGCTGCCGGTGGTGCCGCCAGAACCGGTGGTGCCGGTGGTGCCCGAGGTGCCGCTGGTGCCGGTGCCGCCGGTGGTGCCGGTAGCGCCAGTGCCGGTAGCGCCGGTGCCGGTTGCGCCGGTGCCGGTTGCGCCAGCGCCGGTGGTGTCGCCGGTGGTGCCGGTAGCGCCAGTGCCGGTGGTGCCGGTTGCGCCGGTGCCGGTGGTGTCACCGGTGGTGCCCATTGCGCCCGTGCCGGTCGCGCCGGTGCCGGTGGCGCCCGTGCCGGTATCACCCGTGGTGCCGGTGGTGCCGCTCGTGCCCGACGTCGAGCTCGGCGCGGTGGCCGAGGTGTCGCCGGCGCCGCCGGTGCCGGCGGTGTCGTTCTTCTTGCAAGCGCCCAGCATGGAAGCCAGCAGGGCAGCGGTCAGCAGAATTTTTGGTGCTTTGGTGATTGCGTTCATTGTTTAAACTCCTCGTTCACGTCTATCTTGTGCCGTAGTCTCCAGGTGAGGCGCTGGAGGGGTAACGGCGCCAGTTCGGTTACACCATGAATCTCTTCGGCACCTCGATCACATTGCCAAACGTCGGATTGCCGCTTGCGACGCCCGAGGTATCCCGACTGCCCGGGTACCGCGCTGCTTCTCCACGTAATCCTTCGCTCGCCAAGCGTGCCCGACGTGCCAGTACGGGTTCATTGGCCTAACCCTCAGGGAACCGACGCAACACGCGGCCCCGTTCAGTGCACGAATTCGACTGTGAAAATTAGACTGCCGTAACTACCGCCAGTTCGCCGAATTGTGCCCTTCTTGCTTTATTCCGCAGTACTGCTCGCGGACTTTGATACCAGTCAAACGGTTGCCCGTTCAACCGGCCCCCCGGCGTTAGCCGGATGGTCGTTACGGGAGGCGGAACCGATTGCGGGTGCGGCTTGCGCCTTCGCCCGCTATGCCTGTTCGACGCTCCTCCCTGTGCCGGCCCCGTGGCCGGCAATCGATTCGAGTAATGCGGGGATCTCGTCGGGGATCTCCCGCGCCAGGTAGCCCAGCACACCGAGCCGCGCGGCCAGGCGTTCGCCGGCGCGCGCATGCAGGGCGACGCCCCAGCAGGTGGCCTGGGCCAGGTCCGCACCACGTGCGGCCAGGCCGGCGATGATGCCGGCCGGGGTATCGCCCGAGCCGGAAATCGCCAGGCCGACATTCCCGCCTTCGTGCTGCCACATCTCGCCATCGGGCGCGGCGATCACGGTACGTGCGCCCTTGAGCGCGACCACCGCGTTCCACTTCACAGCCGCGTCCGCCGCGCGTGCGTCCGGGGCGGCGACGATCTCGGGCTTTGGCGTGCCGGTCAGGTGCGCCATTTCCCCGCAGTGCGGTGTGACGATCACTGGCTGTTCGAAGCGGAAGGCCTTGCCAGGGTCCCAGCCTTGCGGCGCATGCAGCAGCGTGCCCATGGCACAGGCATCGAGCACGACGACGGTGTCGCTGCCCTGCAGGCGGCCCAGCAGGCCGTGCACCAGCTCGGCAGCCGCCGCTTCATCCTGCATGCCGGGCCCGATCAGGACCGCGTCGACGCGGTCGGCCAATGGATCCAGGCGGGCGATGGCATCAAGCTGGAAGCCGCCGGCTTCGGTTTCGGCCAGGCCGATCACGCGCGCTTCCGGCATGGCCAGTGCCACCAGTTGGGCAACGCTGGCCCCGGTGGCGACCGTGAGCTTGCCGGCACCGGCGCGCAGGGCGGCAGTGGCGGCCAGGATCACGGCACCAGGCATTTCGCGCGAGCCGCCCAGCACCAGCACGTGGCCACGCTCTTCCTTGTCGCCGCCCACGCCGGGCATCGGCAGGGGCCAGGCTTGCAGGAGTTCCGTGGTGACGTCGTGCATGACCGCAGCGGTATGGATGGCATTCATGGAAGCTCCGCTCAGGCCTTCGCCGCCGTCGGGACATCCTTGTCGACCGTGACCGGCGTGCCGGTTGATTCCAGCGGCGCGACGAAGTTCACCAGGCGCACCACCAGCTTGCCGCGCTTGCCCTCGTCCGGATGGAAGGCATACGAGGTGACCGAGCAGTTCGGCACGTCGCCGGCGCGGTCGTAGGCGAGGATGCTGGCCTCGTCGAGGCGCTCGATCAGGTAGCGGAAGCAGTTGACGATGACCTGGTGGGCGACGATGAGCACGCGTTCCTGGCGGTAGTCGCGCGAGAGCGTGTCGAGCACGCTGCGCAGGCGCAGGATGACATCGCACCAGCTTTCGCCGCCGGGCGGGCGGAAATAGAATTTGCCGACGTGCTGGCGCTGCGCGTAGAGCTCGGGATACTTGTGGGCGATGCCGTGCGTGGTGAGGCGGTCGAGGATGCCGAATTCCTTTTCGCGCAGGCGCTCGTCGGCATGCACCGCCAGCAGCGACTCGCGTTCGAGGCGGCGCATCAGGATCTTGGCGGTTTCGGCCGCGCGCACATAAGGGGAGTGCAGCACGACATTGGGCCGCTCGCCCCGGGGCAGGGCGGCGAACCAGGAAGCGAGGGCCTCGGACTGGCGCACGCCCAGCTCGGACAGGGGCACGTCGACGTCGCGCTCGGCGATGTCGATCTCGTGCCCGGCCGCGGCTTCGGCGACGTCGCGTGCGACGTTACCGGCGCTTTGCCCGTGCCTGACCAGCCAGATTTCCTGTGGCCACTTCTGTTCCATTACCTGCCCGTCGTTGATGTTGACATGACATCATCATAGACGGATTCGTCAGCGGGTCCGCGCACGATTCCGCGCGCAAACAATCGCAGCCGGCAGGCGTTCAGGCGGCTTGTTCTTCCCCGTCCAGATTGGTTTCCGCGTCGCTATTAAACACCGCCATGTCGGTGGCGCCGAGGACGCGCGCCGTGATTGTGCCGGCCGTGATGGAGCCGCTGACATTGAGCGCGGTGCGGCCCATGTCGATCAGCGGCTCGATCGAGATCAGGAGTCCGGCCAGTGCCACCGGCAGGTCAAGCGCCGACAGTACGATCAGCGCAGCAAAAGTGGCGCCGCCGCCGACCCCGGCCACGCCGATCGAACCGAACACGACGATCGCTAGCAGGGGCAGCAGGAAGCCGGCGTTCCAGGGATCGATGCCCACCGTCGGGGCGATCATCACCGCCAGCATCGCCGGGTAGATGCCGGCGCAGCCATTCTGGCCGATGGTGGCGCCGAAGGAGGCGGCGAAGTTGGCGATGCCTTCGGGCGTACCGAGGCGCGTCGTCTGCGTTGCCACGCTCATCGGGATCGCACCGGCGCTGGTGCGCGAGGTGAAGGCGAAGGCCAGCACCGGGAAGATTTTTTTCAGGTAGCGTGCCGGATTCAGGCCGCTGACGCCGACCAGCACCAGGTGCACGCAGAACATCAGGATGATGGCGCTGTACGAGGCCATCACGAAGCCGAGCAGGTTCAGGATGTCCTGCAGGCTCGAGCCGGCGACGACTTTCGCCATCAGCGCGAACACGCCGTACGGGGTCAGGCGCAGTACCAGGGTCACCATGCGCATCACGATCGCATGGGCGACCTGCACGAAATGGCTGAACGAGGCAAATTCAGCCGGCTTCTTGCCCGCGATGCCGGTGGCGGCGATGCCGATGAAGACCGAGAAGAACACCACCGCGATGGTCGAGGTCTTGCGCGCGCCCGTCATGTCGAGGAAGGGATTGGCCGGGATGAACGACAGCAGCATCGACGGCAGTGAAATCTCCTTTGCCGTCGACAGCGAGCCCTGCAGGTATTCGCCGCGGGCGACTTCGGCCGCGGATGCCGTCAGCCCGACCGCAGACAAGCCGTAGAGCTTGGCCATCAGGATGCCGAGCACGGCGGCCAGGGCGGTAGTGGCGATCAGGATCCCGATCGTCAGCACGCTGATCTTGCCCAGCGAGGCGGCGTCGCGCAGCTTGATGATGGCGCCAATGATCGACACCATGATCAGCGGCACCACGATCATCTGCAGCAGCTTGACGTAGCCGCTGCCGGCGACGTCGAGCCAGGCATTGGTGGCGGCCACTTCGTTCGACGCCGCACCGTAGAGCGCTTGCAGGGCCGCGCCGAGCAGCACTCCCAGCCCGAGACCGGTGAATACGCGGCGCGTGAAGGAGACATGGCGGGCCTGCATGCCGTAGAGCAGGGCGCAAACGGCCAGCGCGACGGCCAGGTTCAGGATCAGGGGCAAGGTCATGGAACGCCTTCCGTGGCAAACGAATGTTGCAGAAATTTAAACGCAGCATTCTATAGGCAAACGAACCCGGCCGCAGGAAGCGGTGCGTGAGCCTTTTGCCAAGTAGCTTGTCAGGGGAGTAAAGGAACGTTGCCGTGTAGCGACAAAACCCGCAAAACCAGCAGGGTTTTTCCGGGATTGTTTCCTTATGGATGGGGATATTTCTATAATTCAACGCAGCGTCCCGTCGCACTGTCGACCAACACCCACTCGCCCCAGCGCACCTCAATGTTCAAGACCCTCACTATCAAGACCCGGCTGATCTTTGTCATCGGCTTCCTTGCCATCGAACTGATTGCGGGATTCGCGATCGGTATCCTCAACCTGGAAAAGGCCAACGGCGCACTCGAGTCGATGTACACGGATCGGCTCAAGGCGCTGGCCCAGCTTGGCGACGTCGAGCGTGCCATGTTGCGCAACCAGGTCCTGATCGGCAAGGCAACCCAGCCGGGCGCAGCCGTCGGAGAGATCGTCGACCAGATGGCAGCCAACACCGCCATCGTGACGAAGAGCTGGACCGAATACGCCGCGACCAGGATGGACGCCAACGAAAAGCGTGCCGCCGAAAAGTTCACCGCTTCGCGTGCCGCCTTCGTCAACGGTGCCCTGCAGCCGATCGTGACGGCCCTGCGCGCCGGCGACATCGCCCGTGCCACCGAACTGATGAACGGCCCCATGCACGCCCTTGCCGTCCCGATGGGCAAGGACATCGATGCGCTGGTGCAGATCCAGGTCGAGGTCGCCCGCGCCGACTACCAGCGCTCGCAGGAGATCGTGAAAATCGTGCGTCTCGTCTGCGTTACCGGCCTGGCGCTGGGCCTGGTCATCGCGGCCGTGCTCGGCTGGCGCATGGTGCGCGCCATCGTGCGTCCGCTGGAAGAGGCGGTGAAGATTGCCGGCGCCGTCGCCCAGGGCGACCTGACCCAGAAGATCGAGGTGCGCTCGAACGACGAGACCGGCCGCCTGATGGCGGCCCTGAAGGACATGAACGATTCCCTCGTCGAGATCGTGACCCGGGTGCGTGCCGGTACCGACACGATCGCCACCGCCTCGAGCGAGATCGCCGATGGCAACCTCGACCTGTCTTCGCGCACCGAGCAGCAGGCCGGTTCGCTCGAGGAAACAGCCTCGTCGATGGAAGAACTGACCTCGACCGTCAAGCAGAATGCCGACAACGCCCGCCAGGCCAACGTGCTGGCCGGCTCGGCCTCGACGGTGGCGGGCAAGGGCGGCGCCGTGGTGGCGCAGGTGGTCGAGACCATGGGTGCAATCAACTCCCCGGCCAACAAGATCGTCGAGATCATCTCCGTCATTGACGGCATTGCCTTCCAGACCAACATCCTGGCGCTCAATGCCGCTGTGGAAGCGGCGCGTGCCGGCGAGCAGGGCCGCGGTTTCGCGGTCGTGGCCGGTGAAGTGCGCAACCTGGCCCAGCGCAGCGCCGCAGCGGCCAAGGAAATCAAGCTGCTCATCGACGACTCGGTCGAGAAGGTGCACCATGGCGCGGCCCTGGTCGACCAGGCCGGCGCGACGATGAACGAGATCGTGCACAGTGTCGGCCGCGTGACCGACATCATGGCCGAGATCAGCGCGGCCAGCCAGGAACAGAACGCCGGCATCGAACAGGTGAACTCGGCCATCGCGCAGATGGACCAGGCCACCCAGCAGAACGCCGCCCTGGTCGAAGAGGCATCGGCAGCGGCCCAGTCGCTGCAGCAGGAAGCGACGATCCTGGCGCGCACGGTCGGCGCCTTCCGCATCGAAGGCTCGGCGCCGCTTTCGGCGCCGGCCCGGCAGACGCTCGCCGCCCCGGTGGCCAGGACGGCTGCGCCTGTCCGCCTGGGCAAGCCCGCGTCGGCCAAGGCCGTCAGCAAGCTTGCCCGCGCCGCGTCCGCGCCGAAAGCTACCGCGACTGCGGGCGACGGCTGGGAAGAGTTCTGACGGCAACGTAGGTCAGCGCGCCGCGCCTGCGAGGGTAGCGGCCCGAACGGAAGGGAGGAAGGGGGCGACGGTGTCGCCCCTTTTTCTTTTTCCTTTACGCAAACACTGCCTTGAGAAAAGTCGATCTTCGGTTCTGCTGCGTTTGCGCAGACGCGTGCCGTACTGTCGCGCTTACGCTGGGAGCTCGACCGATCATTCCGAGGAGATGTCATGCGTCCTGTTGCATTCCTGCGCCTTGCCGGCGCTGCCTTGCTGGCCATGCCCCTGCTGGCGGCCGCCGTACCGCGCTATACCGTCACCGTGCTGGCCGGCGCCGGCAGTCTCGCATGGGACATCAATGCCGCCGGCCAGGTGGTCGGCGAAGAGGGCGGTAATGCCTGGCTGTACGCGGATGGGCTGTTCACGACCCTGGGTAGCGGCGCCGGGCGCGGCATCAACGACAGCGGCCAGATTGCCGGCGAATCGGGCGGCAACGGTTTTCTCTACAGCGGCGGTGCCATGACCTGGATCACCGGCTGGGGTGTCACCACGGTACGTGGCATCAACAACGACGGCACCGTCGTCGGCATGGCCGAATACGAAGACGAGGAAGAGGGTTTCGTGCGCCATGCCTACAGCTACCGCGATGGCGTTTCCACCGACCTCGGCACCCTGTACGGCATCCGCAGCCAGGCCAATGCCGTCAATAACCTCGGCCACATTGCCGGCGGCACCGATATCGGCGGAGCGCCCAACTGGCCTTTGACGCCCTTCCTCTACCGCGACGGCGGCATGAGCGACCTCGGGCCTTTCAACGGACCGTGGAGCGAAGCCATGGCGGTCAACGACCTCGACCAGGTGGTCGGCTATGCCGGCTACGCACCCCGCGGCGGCGAGCTCTATCCGCGCGGCGCCTTCCTCTGGGATGCCGGTACCACCTACGATCTCGGCGCATTGACCGGCAGCGACTACAGCTATGCCAACGGCATCAACAACCTGAGCCAGGTCGTGGGCTGGTATGGCGACGGCCTCGCAACGCGCGCCTTCCTCTACGAGAACGGTAGCCTGCTCGACCTGAACACCCTGATCGATCCCGCGTCAAGCTGGGTAGTGTCGGACGCCACCGCCATCAACGACCTTGGCCAGATCGTCGGCACCGCCTGCCGCGCTGGCGCCTGCCACGCCGTGCGCCTGGACCTTGTCGCGGCCGTTCCGGAACCGGCAGCGTGGAGTCTGTTGCTGGGCGGGGGCGTCATGCTGGGCTGGCGTCGGCGGGTGCGCGGAAGGCGTGCCTGATCCGCGCCGACGGCTGCCCGGGGTCCTACCGGCCTAACCAGCTGCTTTCGCCGAGCCGTTCGTCAGGCAAGCCAACATACCGAATGTGGATGCGTTCGGCGGGCCCGTCCGGCAAATACTCGACCGTCAACTTGCCGTCGCGCGAAGCAAGCGTCCGGTCCGTCACCGGCAGCAACTTGTGCCGCCGATACCGGTTCAGGTCGAGATAGAGCTCGTCGTCAACCAGCCGCATGCGGATCTTGCGTCCGTTGTCGAGCAGGTACTCTCCGGCGATGTCGAATTTCAGCTCGCTGGCATCGCCACGGCTGATCGAGGGAGAAGCAAGAACGGTGGTGGAAACGAAGGCGAGGCAAAGCAGTGCACGCATGGCTGTCCTCCATCGAAAGGTTCACATCGGGTGCTTACGAGGGTTGGACAGGGGAGGGGTCAACAATACTTCGCGTATGCATCGAATTTCTCTGCACACATGCCAGGTCACGCGGATCAAGGACGGCGTTCGTAGGAAACGCGAGGCGCAACCGCAAGGAAGGGAGCGAAAACAAAAACGCCAACCCGAAGGTTGGCGTTTTCGTTGAAACTTGGTAGGCCGTGCGGGATTCGAACCTGCGACCAACGGATTAAAAGTCCGCTGCTCTACCAGCTGAGCTAACGACCCGAAAGAAGCAAGATTATAGGGGCGCGCCGTCGTGCTGTCAAACGTGCAGCACCAGAATGTTGCTGTGCAGTCTTATTTCATCCGGTCAAGGCATCCAGCAGCACTTACTTCAGCGCCGCCAGCCGGTCCTTCGCCGCCTGCGCAGCCTGCGAACTCGGGAACTTCGACACCAGGGCCTGCAGCGCCTTCTTGGCCTTGGCCTTTTCCTTCAGCTGGGCGTAGCTGGTAGCGATGTTGAGCATGGCGTCCGGTGCCTTGGGGCTGCTCCCGTAAGCGGTGGTCACGACTTCCTGGGCGAGGATCGCGTTCTTGTAGTCGCCCAGCGCGTAGTAGGCATTGCCCAGCCAGTATTGCGCATTCGGGGCGTACGCCGATTCCGGATAACGCTTCACGAAATCCTGCAGGGCGCTTGCTGCGCGCTTGTAGTCCTGTGTCTTCAAGATTTCCATGGCGCTGTCGTAGGCCTGCTTTTCCGAAGGCAGCACTTCGGCGGTCTGGCCGTCGATATTTTCCTGGCGTGGCTCGAGTTTCTTGATGCGCGCGTCAAGGTCGGCATACAGGGTACGCTGGCTGTTCTGCGCCTTGGCCACTTCATTGGCCAGCACTTCGATCTGGCCGCGCAGCTTGGCGATCTCGGCCATGGTCTGTTCGTGCTGGTTCAGGATGTCGAGCGTGACCGTCTTGTCGGACTTGGCATCGAGGCGCGTCGTCAGGTCGCGTGTGATGTTGTCGACCTTGGCACGCAGGTCGAGGATGGCGCGGCGGGCTTCATCGTCGTCGAGCAGGCCGGCGGAGGCCTGCAGCGGCAGCACGAAGGCCAGCAGCATGGCGGCAAGGCGGGACGGGGACAGTTTGATCATGTCGTGTTCTTTCTAAACCAGTCGGAAGTCGAAACGGGGAGGCCCGGGGTGCATGGCCGCAGCTCGCGGCATGTTGCGATCCGAATGTTGCAATGAAAAACGGGGCGGTTGCAGTCTGCACTGCCCCCGCCCCGCTGTCAATCAGCCGCGCCTGACAGGCTCCCATGGCGGCGTTGCATTCGTCTCGCCGTACTCGCGTACTGTCTTCGACGATGCGCCTTGCCCTGGAAGCCCGTCAGGCACGGCAGGCTGCTATCTGGCCGGATTACTGGTAGACGATGTCGGCGCGGCGGTTTTCAGCCCAGGCCGATTCGCCCGAACCGGTTGCCTTCGGCTTTTCTTCGCCCAGCGACACGGCTTCCATCTGGTTCTCGGCCACGCCCAGCGCTGCCATCGAACGGCGCACGGCTTCGGCGCGCTTCTGGCCCAGGGCCAGGTTGTATTCGGTACCGCCGCGCTCGTCGGTGTTACCCTGGATCAGGACCTTGCGGCCTTTGTTCTGGTTCAGGTAGTTCGAGTGGTTCGCGACCACTGGCTTGCCGTCTTCACGCACGACGTAGCTGTCGAAGTCGAAGTAGACGCTGCGGTTGGCCAGCACGCCTTTCGGATCGTTCAGCGGATCGACGGTCGCGGTTTCCACCGGACGGATGTCGCGCGGCTCGGCGGCTGGGGCCGCTTCCGGCGTACGCTCGACGACCGGGGTCTCGGCGACTGGGGTTGGCGATTTGCAGGCTGCCATCAGGGCGGCTGCGGCGATGATGAAAGCTACACTCTTAACGTTGCGCATGGTTTTTTCTCCTGGTCTTGGTTGGTGATGTACTTCTTTTGCTTCTTTACTTCATGAAGGGACCCCAGCTGGGCTCCCGAATATTTCCCGCTTTGGTGCTCAAGCGCTGCTTGACCCGACCGTCCACCGATACGACGGCCAGCGAGACGCGCCCGCCACCTTTGTTCGCATACATGATGTACTTGCCGTTAGGCGAGAAACTCGGTTCGGTGGCGCCATCGGCCAGGCGCAGTTCCTGGCCGCTGGCGAGGTCCTTCGCAAAGAGGGAGAAGCCGCCGTCGCGCTGCGAAATCCAGGCCAGGGTCTTGCCGTCTGGAGATACGCGCGGGCTGATGTTGTAGTTGCCGTTGAAAGTGACGCGGGTCGCATTGCCGCCCGAAACAGGCATCTTGTAGATCTGCGGGCCGCCACTGCGGTCGCTGGTGAAATAGATGGTCTGGCCATCGGCCGAGAATTGCGGCTCGGTGTCGATGCCGTTGCCGGTGGTCAGGCGGCGCAGGCCGCTGCCGTCGGCGTTGACGATGTAGACCTGGTAGCTGCCCGACTTCGACAGGGCAATCGCCAGCTTGCTGCCGTCCGGCGACCAGCTCGGTGCCGAGTTGCTGCCTTTTTCGTTGGCGATCACGCGGCGCTTGCCGGTGACGAGGTCCTGCATGTAGATGACGGGTTTGCGGTCCTCGAAGGACACATAGGCGACGCGGCCGCCGTCCGGCGACCAGGACGGCGAAATGATGGGCTCGCGTCCGTGCACGGCCACGATCTCGTTCTCGCCGTCGGCATCGGCCACCGCCAGCGCGTAGCTGCGTCCGGCGCGGTTTTCCTTCACGTAGGCGATGCGGGTCGAGAAGATGCCGCGTGTGCCGGTCAGTTTTTCATAGACATCGTCGGCGATGCGGTGGGCCTGCAGGCGCGTGTATTTCGGCTGCACTTCGCCGCCCAGGGTCGAAATCTGGCTGCCCTTGACGGTGTCGTAGAGCTTGTAACGAACGGCAAAACGGCCGTCCGGCTGCTTTTGCACGCTGCCCACCACCAGGGCGTCGGCGCCGCGCGACTTCCAGGCCGCCGCATCGACGCTGGCGCTATCGCTGATGACCTGGCCGGCATTGATGACCTTGAAGACGCCGCTGCGCTCGAGGTCGTTGCGGACGATGGCCGAGATCTGGTCCGGCGCCATGGCTTCGTCGGCAAAGGCGGCAACGGCCACCGGAATCTGGTTGCTGCCTACGCCGGCGATTTCCACCTGCAGCTGGGCCTGGGCCGTCGACCCGATCAGGAGGGTGGCGGTAAATAAAAAGGTATGCAGTTTTTTCATGCGTTCTCTCGGCAAAGATTGTTCAGTGCGGTCATTCCAGGTCTTTCATGGAGAAGCCGACCACCACAGTGCGCTCCACCGTACCATCTTTCCTTTTTGGAAGTGGTGACGATTTGTTAATGCCGCGCTCCACCGCGTCGTCGAACTGCGGTATGCCGCTGCTCTTGGTCAGGCGTACCGACAGGATTTCGCCGGTCGGCAGCTGGTCGACCTTGAAGACGGCTTTCGGGTTACCCGGCACATCGGTGCTGCCGGTGAAGTTCGTGTTGCTCTTCACTTTCGCGGCAATCGCGGCCTGGTAGCTCGGGTCGCCTTTCGGTCCGCTCGACTTCTCGGCGCTGCCGGTGCTGCCGATTGCGCCCATCATGCGCTTGAGGTCGTCGGCGCGCATCTTGTCGAGCTTGGCCTGGTCGGCCTTGTCGGCCTTGAGCTTGGCGGCTTTCTCTGCGGCGGCAGTTTTCTTCTTGTCTTCGTCGGCTTTCTTATCCGCTTCCTTTTTCTCGGCTATTTTCCGTTCCGCATCTTTCTTGTCGGCCGCGTCCCTTTTCTTCTGTTCGGCGATCTCTTTTTGACGAGCGATGTCGCGCTCCTTCTGGTCGATCTCGCGCTGCTTCTTCAGTTCAGCCAGCTTCTTCTCGCGCTCAAGCTTGATCTCCGCCTGGCTCGGCTTCACCGGCTCCGGCTCGACCGCTTTCGGAGGCGGCGGCACCGGCTTCGGCTGCGGCGCCGGCTCGGGTTCCGGTTCGGGTTGCGGCGGCGTCGGCAGGGGTGGGGCGGCAGCCGTTTCGACCTTCATGTCCCAGACCTCGGCCTCGACCGCGATCGGCTCCTTGTTCTGCCAGCTGATGCCGAACCAGAGAAAAGCGAGCAGCACGGCGTGCACGCCCACCGCCAGCAGGATGGCCGGCATGCGGTTCGGTTCGGGAGGCACCGTGTAGGGGGCGCCTGGGGTGGCTGGCTTCATTGCGGACATGCTGTTTATTTCGTCGCGAGGCCGACGCGGTTGATTCCCATTTTCTTGGCGGCCGAAATCAGTTCGATGACGTCGGCGTACTTGCTCTCGCGATCGCCGGCGATCAGCACCGGATAATCCGGATGGTCTTCATGCAGCTCGCGCAGGCGTGCGAGCAGGGCGGAGCGGTCCGGCACCGCTACCGTCGGCGCGCTTTCCTTGCCGCCGACGCCGATCGTCATGCCACCCTCGGGCTTGACCGTCACCTGGATATAGGTGTCCGGCGGCAGCGACGATTTTTCCGCCTGCGGCAGGTTGACCACGTTCGGCGTTTCGTTGGCCGGCACCGCCATGAAGATGATGAGCAGCACCAGCATCACGTCGATGTACGGGACGACGTTGATTTCGGATTTCAGTTTGCTGCGGCGTCCACCGCGCATGCTGCTGGAAAAAGCCATGTCGAATGCTCCGGCGCTCAGCGCGACTGGCGCTGCAGGATGTTGGAGAATTCCTCGACGAAGCTCTCGAAGCGGATCGCGAGGCGGTCGATGTCGTGGGTGAAGCGGTTGTAGGCGACGACGGCCGGAATCGCGGCGAACAGGCCGATCGCGGTGGCGATCAGGGCTTCGGCAATGCCGGGCGCGACCACCGCCAGCGTTGCCTGCTGCACGCTGGCGAGACCGCGGAAGGCGTTCATGATGCCCCAGACCGTGCCCAGCAGGCCGATGTAGGGCGAGACCGAGCCGACCGAGGCCAGGAAGTTCAGGTGCAGGTCGAGGCCGTCGAGTTCGCGCTGGAAGGCCGCGCGCATCGCACGGCGCGAGCCGTCGAGCACGGCGCCCATGTCGAGCGCATCGCGCGACGCCTGCTTGCCCTTGATGAATTCACCCATGCCGGCTTCGAAGATGCGTGCCAGCGGGCCGCTCTGTTCGCGCTGGGCGGAAGCGGACTGGTGCAGGGTATGCAGGTTGCCGCCGGCCCAGAAGCTGCGCTCGAACTGTTCCGTCAGGCGGCGCGCGGCGCGGATGGCGAACAGTTTGCGGAAGATGTACGACCAGCTCACCACCGACAGCAGGAGCAGGAGCAGCATGATGAGCTGCACGAGGATGTGCGCGTTGCTGATGAGGGCAAGGAAGGAAAGGTCGTGGGTCGGTGTCATCGGGTGAGCAGGGAAAGCAATATTGTTGGTTGAATACTTTTATTGATTCAAGCGGCACGCATTTTATCAGCGACATCCTCGGGGAGCGAGCGCGGGCGTACCGTGGCGAGGTCGACGCAGCCGACCTTGACGCTGGCCGCGGCCAGCAAATGCTCGCCGCGCCAGGCCTTCTGGGCAAACCGCACCGAGGCGGGGCCGAGCTTGTCCACTTCCAGCGTCAACCGGATTTCGTCGTCCAGGCGGGCAGGGGCGTGGTAATCGATGTTCGCGTTCTTGACCACGAAAGCGGCACCCGAGCGCTCGAGCAATTCCTGCTGGCCAATGCCCGCAGCGCGCAGCCACTCGGTGCGCGCACGCTCGAAGAACTTCAGGTAGTTCGCATAGAACACGATGCCACCGGCGTCGGTATCCTCGTAGTAGACACGTACTGTCCAGGTGAAAACGGAAGGCATGTCAGATTGCCAAAAATGATAAAAGGAAACATTTTACGCTATCGCCGCCAATGTTCGCCAGCGAACATGGTTGGGACAGGCAACCATACCCGAGATGCATGCAAGTCGGCGCGCGTAGTAGACGGGAGACAATGCTGTCAGGACAATAACTGTAACACTTTCTCACAATTATCGAAGCTTGGGCGCACGCATGTGCAGCAGCGCTCGTAGGGTGGACGGGTTTCCCGTCCACGCGTTCAACGGTAACGTGCACATCGTGCCACCAGCCGTGTGCCGGTTGTGCTTGGACGCGTGGATGGCAGAGCCGTCCACCCTACACTGACGTCCGCTTGATAGTGAACGGCGAAAATCCCTGGCAAGTCGGCATCAGCTCGATACTGTTGACATTCACATGCGGCGGCAGGGTGGCGATCCAGTAGGCGGTCTCGGCGATGTCGCTGGCCGTCAGCGGCGTCGTGCCTTCATAGACCTTGGCCGCGGCCGCATCGTCGCCCTTGAAGCGCACGTTCGAAAACTCCGTACCGCCACAGAGGCCCGGCGCCAGGTTGGTGGCGCGCACGCCGGTGCCGACCAGGTCGGCGCGCAGGTTGAGGGTGAACTGGTCCACAAAAGCCTTGGTGGCGCCATACACGTTGCCGCCCGGGTAAGGGTAGGCCCCCGCTACCGAGCCGAGGTTGATCACCAGGCCGCTGCCGCGCTCGACCATCGCCGGCAGCAGGGCGCGCGTCATCGTCACCAGCCCTTGGCAATTTGTGGCGATCATGGTTTCCCAGTCATCCAGCGATGCGTCCTGTGCCGGTGCCGTGCCCAGGGCCAGGCCGGCGTTGTTGATCAGGACATCGATCTGGCGCCAGGATTGCGGCAACAGAGCAAGGGCTTCCTCGATCGAGGCCTTGCTGGTCACGTCCATCTCGACCGGCAGCGCCGATTCGCCCAGCTCCGCCGCCAGCGCCGCCAGCCTGTCCTTGCGGCGGGCCGCCATCACCACCTGGTGGCCGTTGCGGACGAAAGTGCGCGCCATCTCGGCGCCGAAACCGGCGGAAGCGCCGGTGATGAAAACGATCATGTGAGTTCCTCGGTGGCAGAAGCAACAAGATTGTAGCCGATATACTGGTAGCAGCCGGCCCGGTCCCCCGCTTGGGAGGGCCGCATGGGAGGTTCCTTGCCCTCGCCGGTCAGTTCACATACAATCCCGAGTCCATTTGCGTCTCACGTAACTGGCGAAAACCTCGGTGTCCTTGATGCCGTGGCAAGGTGGATATCCACCGGGGAACGTGAGACTTCACCGCCGTTCGCCTGGGCAGCCGACAATGGGACTGTGTTGCTGCGCGACTGTCCGCTTCATTGACCATGCTGCTGGCCCACGCCGATCCAACACTGCCGTTGCCCGGTTCTCTTATCGATTGGAGTTTTGTACATGTTTGCAAAAGATCACACGCTGGCCAAGATTGACCCGGAACTGTGGGATGCCATTCAGAAGGAAAACACCCGCCAGCAAGACCACATCGAGCTGATCGCTTCGGAGAACTACACCTCGCCAGCCGTCATGGAAGCGCAGGGCTCGCAGCTGACGAACAAGTATGCCGAAGGCTATCCAGGCAAGCGCTACTACGGCGGCTGCGAATACGTCGACGTAGCCGAGCAGCTGGCGATCGACCGCGTCAAGGAGCTCTTTGGCGCCGAAGCGGCAAACGTGCAGGCGAACTCGGGTTCGCAGGCGAACCAGGGCGTGTTCTTCGCCATGCTGAAACCCGGCGATACCATCATGGGCATGTCGCTGGCCGAAGGCGGCCACCTGACCCACGGCATGGCGTTGAACATGTCGGGTAAATGGTTCAACGTCATTTCCTACGGCCTGACCGAGCAGGAAGACATCGACTACGAACAAATGGAAGCTTTGGCCCGCGAGCACAAGCCGAAGATGATCATCGCTGGCGCCTCGGCATTCGCGCTGCGCATCGACTTCGAGCGCTTCGCCAGGGTCGCCAGGGAAGTCGGCGCCTATTTCATGGTCGACATGGCCCACTACGCCGGCCTGGTCGCCGCGGGTGAATACCCTAACCCGGTGCCCTACGCCGACTTCGTCACGTCCACGACGCACAAGTCGCTGCGCGGCCCGCGCGGCGGCATCATCCTCATGAAGGCCGAGTACGAGAAGCAGATCAATTCGGCGATCTTCCCGGGCATCCAGGGCGGTCCGCTGATGCACGTCATCGCCGGCAAGGCCGTGGCTTTCAAGGAAGCGCTGTCGCCTGAATTCAAGGCCTACCAGCAGCAGGTCGTGAAGAACGCGAAAGCCCTGGCGGAAGCGCTGATCGCGCGCGGCCTGCGCATCGTGTCGGGACGTACCGAGTCGCACGTGATGCTGGTCGACCTGCGCGCCAAGGGCCTCACCGGCAAGGAAGCCGAAGCCATCCTTGGCCAGGCCCACATGACCTGCAACAAGAACGGCATCCCGAACGACCCGCAAAAGCCGTTCGTGACCTCGGGCATTCGCCTGGGCAGCCCGGCCTTCACCACCCGCGGCTTCAAGGAAGAAGACGCGACCAAGGTAGGCCACCTGATCGCCGACGTGCTCGACAACCCGCACGACGCCGCCACCATCGAGCGCGTCAAGGCCGAAGTCAAGGTCCTGACCGACAAGTACCCGGTCTACGCCCGATAAACCGGGACGTCGCCCCGGCGACGGCAAGACCGCAAAGGAACGGTAGTCCGGCATCCCGGGCTACCCTTCCTTTTTCGTTTATGATTGCACCATGAAATGTCCGTTCTGCCAGCATGAAGATACCCAGGTCCTCGATACGCGTGTATCCGAGGAGGGCGACGCCATCCGGCGCCGGCGCCGCTGCGTGCAATGCGACAAGCGCTTCACCACCTACGAGCGCATCGAACTGTCGATGCCGATCATCGTCAAGAAGAACGGTAGCCGTACCGAATTTTCATCGAGCAAGCTGCGCGGCAGCCTGATGCTTGCCTTGCGCAAGCGCCCGGTATCGGCCGAGGCCATCGACGGCGCCGTCGCCTCGATCGAGGAAAAGCTGCTCACCAGCGGCCGGCGCGAGGTCGACACCGGCTATGTCGGCGAGCTCGTCATGCAGGAACTCAAGCGGCTGGACGAAATCGCCTACATCCGCTTCGCTTCCGTCTACAAGGACTTCAAGGACCTGGCCGAGTTCCAGCAGGCCCTGGCCGAAGTCGGCCATACCCACAAATAAACAAGCCCGTACGCGTCACGCACGGGCCCGATGCAGGCTTCGCTAACGCGTGCGCGCAAAGTAGGACGCTTCGATCGCGTCCGCATCCCGCGCGCGCGAGACAAAATCGGCGATGTTCGCGGCCTGGGCCAGCGGGTCGAAGGCCGAGCCACGGAGAAAAGCCGCTACCTCGTCCAGTTGCTGCGGTGTGACGCGGCTGCGGCGGGCGGCTTCGATCGCCTCGGCGAACGTGGCCGGCTCCGTCTCGTCATACTGGTACAGGATGTGCGGCACGCTGTCCTGCAGGCGGCATTCTTCCGGATGGCGCGGCCGTGGGCTCACGACGACGCGGCCCAGCCACAGCGATTCGACCGTGCGGCAGGCGAGTCCCCGGAAAATCGAGGGCAGGTTCACGATCAGCGGCAGGTGCTTCAGCACTTGGGTGTAGTGGGCAAAGGCGGCGTGCTTCAGCTGCCGGTAATGCTCGAACAAGTCCTCCGCCTGCAGCGGATCGTTCGCGGTGGCCAGCGCCAGGATGTCCTGGTGCACCTCGGTGAAGGCGTCCGGATAGGTGATGCGTCCCGCCGTGATCTGGCCGGCCAGTCCGGCCTGGCGCAGGAAACGCTGGCGCTTGGCATACATGCTGCCGACGAAAGCCAGTTCATTCGACACGTTCACCTCCAGCCCCGGCGACGGATCCGAGGAGGTAAATGGCGACCACAGCGCGCGCACGCCCATCGACCGCAGCACATCGGCGTCATGGCGATCGAAAGCGATAAAGGCGTCCAGCCACAGCATCGTCTGCATGATGGCGCGCAGGCGATGCTGGGGCATGACGTCGGCGTTTTCGCCATGGTCGTGGAACAGCGTTTCGATGGCGATGCCGGCAATCGGAATACCGCGCTGTTTCAGGGTCAAGAGCGGCGGAATCGGAATCTGGTGCGTGTTCGCATCCATGCGGCACAGGCCATGCACCACATCGATCAGCGCGAAATCGTAGTGTTCGCGGCTGGCCAGCAGCTCCAGGCGCGCGGTATGCGGCATCAGCACGCAATCGACTTCGTGGCCGCAATCGCGCAGTGCCGCCGGAATACCTGCCGAACAGTGGTAGGCCAGCGAGACGGAATCGGAAAACTGGTTGAATTCGTACTGGATGAACAGGATTTTCATTATTGGTATCTTTGAGGAGGGGCGTGCGCTTCAACTGCCGGGATGACGATAATGCCGGACCGCGAGCCCGAGTGCGCTGCGCACGGCCGCGACGGGATCCTCGGTCGCCGGCGTCAGCATTTCGATCGACACGGTCATGTCCGGCGGAAGAGCGTGGCGCAGCAGCGCGCCGAGATGAGCATGGTCCGCCGCGCTTCTTCCCAGCGGCTGCAATCCCGGCTCGCTGATGTGGACATGTCCGATCAGCTCGCGGTAACGCACCAGCAAATCCGCGGCGTCTTCTCCATTGGCCGTCACCGACCCGATATCGAACTGTAGTCGAATCGCCGGATGCGCGGTTTCCCGCACCATCTCCGCCGCTTCCGCCGTGCCGAGCATGAAATTGCAGCCGTAAGCGGCGGGATTCGCCTCGAGGCAGACGATGCATCCCGAGGCGGCCGCGATATCGCCGAGGCGGCGGAAGAAATCGATGGCCATCGCGGTGGTGGTCGCGTCATCGATGCCGCTGCGGTCGCGGTTTTTTGGCGAACCGAATACCAGGCGTTTCGCTCCGAGGGCGCCGCCGATGGCGGCTATGCGGGCCAAGTGGTTCAGCATCGCTTCCTGCACGGCCGGGCTGCCGAACATGTTCAGACCCGTCGTACCGAAAAGCAGGGCCTGCATCGCGACGATATCGATGCCGCATTCCTGCCACGCGCGGCGAACGGCATCGAGGCCTTGCGTGTTGGATTCCTGTTTCGCATCGGCGATCGGAAAATATTTTCCGGGTGCGATTTCGATGGCATCGAACGCGAATGCATGCAACAGGCCAGCAATGCGGTCATCGTATTCGGGGTTCCATGCGAGATTGGAAATGGACAGGCGCATGGCTTCATGCGCCCCGGGCATAGTCGCGCACGGCGGCCAGGGTCGCTGCCTTGTCGTATTGGTAGGCGCCGCTCGTACCGAACAATGCCGCGTGGCGGGTACGAAAATCGTAGCGGGCCGCTTCGCCTTCGGTCTTCGAAGGCAGGCGCACACCAAAACCTTCCAGCGCGATCTCCTCGACACTGATCGGCTCGGCCGTCAGGTGGACCAGGCGCAGGCCGGCGTCGCTGGCGATGGCGATGTCCTTCCACAAATTCATCATCGGGTAGAACTGGAACACGCCGCGCGGGTCGATCTGCGCCAGGTTGTTGCCATGCTTGAGGTCGAAAATGACATTCTTGCGCAACCCGGCGCCGACCAGGCCCGGCAGCCGCACCGTGAGCGCGTTGTGGAAACGGGCGGCGACGAATTGCTCCAACTGACGGCGGTGCAATCCGTAGGGCTGCAGGCCGGCGTCAATCACCGGCGAGGTTTCATCGACACCGACTGGATCGGCAAAGACGTCGACGGTGCTGATCAGAATGAGACGCCTGCATGCGACCTGATCGAGGCAGCGCATCAGGCTGTCGATCGCTGCCTTGTCTTGCGCGGGCGAAGCGTTGGCCTTCCATTTCACGCCCGGTGCTCCGGCGCAGACCACCGTATCGAAGCTGCGGCCGCGGATCTCGTCGATATTCGTCGATCGGTATAGCGCCGGGAAATCCGCCTGCGCCATCAGGGTCGAGCCGACGAAGCCGGTATGGCCAATCAGTGCGTTCTCATGCATGCCAGCAGCCGCTCCTTCAATCGATTGCAATCCGGCCCGGCCGGTGCCGGGCCTCAATAGGCGAAATTGTAATCGGGATTGTAATGCTGCCAGAATCCGCTTGCCTCGCCGCGATAGGCCTGCTCGGCAGGGTCGGCAAACGAGGCGGGCTCGTTCTCGATGCCCAGGATATTCAGGATCTTCTCGAACGAATAGAAAATCGAGTCGACTTTCCCCGACAGCACACTGATGACGCGGCGGTCCTGGTGGACGTAGCAGCTGCGGTCGTCATAAGCGCCAACCGGTTTGGTCTTGATCGCCAGCTGCGGTCCGAGGTAACTGAATTCCTTGCCGAAGGAGGGCAGGTAGGCTTGCACCTGCGCCTCCATGCGCTCGCGATGCTCGGCCAGTTTGCCTGCCGAAACACTGGACAGGAAGGCGCGCGCCTCGGCGGACGTCCTGAAACGTCCCAGCGGCGTATGCGGAACGCTGGACAGCGTGTACACGCCCCGCTTTTCGGTCGGATACAGCGAGCACAGATCGCCGTCGACGAAGGTATAGGCGGGGAAATCGGCCTCGGTGCGGTAATAGAACAGGATCGTCGGCTCGTAGAACACGTCCACTGGGGGCTTGGTCAAATGGCCCCAGGTCGTGTCGATCAGCCAGTCGAAACGCTGGCCATTGATGCAGGGCGCGTCGGTGGTCGTTTGATCGAGGCTGACTTTCGTGCCGAAGACGGCGCAGTCCTTCAGTTTGCTCCAGAAGTAGTTGCGCGCCTTGCTGGTCAGGATCACCCTTTCGTCGCAGCGGATGATGCCCCCGACTTCCTTGCCGCCCAGGCCATAGGGCGTGGCGCGCACCTCGTGGAAGTCGATGCCGGACGAGATCATGATCTGGCGATAAGTCATGAAATCGATGAGCGAGTCTTCCTTCGGAATGACGTAGAAATTCCTGTCGATTTTCTCGGACAGGAAGGGATAGCGCTCGATGAAGCGGTTGAAACCGTCGCGCGTCTGGATCCGGGTGCGGTGATGGCGCGCGTAGTGAAAACCCTGGTGCAGGCGGAACTGGTTGTTGCCTGACGCTTCGGGAAAGACGCCCATGTGCTGCTCGAACAGGGTGACGTCGTACCCGAGCATCTTCAAGGTGGTCGCGAAATGGCAACCGTACCAGCCGCTACCGACAACAGCAATTTTCATGGTCTTCGACAGTTTTATTGGATTATTCAGCGGCACCTGCAGCGCGCCTGTTGGCCGGATCGGGTACCGGCATCACGCACCGCTCCCATAGCCATGGTGCGGGCAAACCAGGATTGTATCGGCGCCTTGCCTGGCGGCACCTTCGAAACAGCGGGCGAAAACCCGTCCATTTCATCGTACGCAGGCCGGCAGGGGCAATGCGGAGGGGCCGCACAGGGAGCGACGCAGCGACCACTCAGCCGCCTTCGCGTGCCCTGCACACGCTTGAGCCAACGCAGGCGCGCACCGGGGCTCGCTGATAACTTCACATCTCGCGCGATGGTGCGCCAACTTGCCTGTGGAGGTTTCCTTGCAGCGGTGTCGGCACGGCAGTCTTCGGCTCCAGCGGGAGCGCGCTTTCACGCTCGTCGAGGTGCTGGTGGCACTATTCGTGCTCGCCGTCGGCGTGGCCGTGGTGCGGCCGCCACCCAGGCACGCACGATGCGCCTGCGCCAGCAGGCCGCGCTCGAGTCCGAGGCTGTCCAGCTTGCCGCGTCGCTGGGCGCGCGCATGCGTGCCAACCCGGTACAGATGGCCTTGCCGGATGGCGCCAACCCCTATCTGTCCTTCGACTACGACGCCGCCGGCGGCGACCCGCCCGCCGCGCCCGCCGACTGCCATGGCAGCGGCGGTTGCGACCCGGCGCAGCTGGCACTGTTCGACCTCCACGAGACCGCGCGCACCCTGCGCGCGGCCTTCCCAGGCGGACGCATCGTCGTCTGCCGCGACAGCCGCGCCTGGAATGCCGCGCTGGGCACACTGGATTGGGAGTGCGCGGGCGGCGCCGGCGCGCCTGTCGTCGCCAAGCTCGGCTGGCGTATCCGCGGCGCAACCGCGGACGGGGCTGCCGAAGCGGTGCCGGTCGTCGCGATGGTGGTGGCGCGATGAGGGCGCGGCGCAGGCAAGCAGGCCTCACTCTGCCCGAGCTGCTCGTGGCGCTGGCGCTCAGTCTCGGCGTGCTGCTGGCGGCCGGCATCCTGCTGGCGGGCGCCCAGGCCTCCTACCTCGCGCATGCCGACGCCGCCGACGTCGACGACAGCGGCCGTTTCGCGCTGGCGCTGGTCGGGCGCGCCGTGCGCCAGGCGGCATTTGTCGACTGGGAGCACAGCGGTGCGGCGGCCTCCGCGGCGACGGCGCCGGCTGCGATTGCCGGGCTGGACGACCGCTCGCTGGGCAGGAATACGGCCGCCATCAGTGCCCCGCTGAGCGAGGCGGTCAATGGCAGCGACGTGCTGGCCCTGCGTTATCCCGGCGCAGGCAAGGCACCCGACGGCGACGGCAGCGTACTCAATTGCGCCGGCTTTGCCGTCCATGGGATGGAAGAGGGCTGGAGCATCTTCTATGTGGCGAAGAACGCCGACGGCGTGGCCGAGCTGCGCTGCAAGTACCGCGGCACGGGTAGCTGGAGCGCGGACGCAATCGTGGCCAATGTCGACGGATTCCAGGTCCTGTACGGGGTCGACATGGACGTCCCGGGCGACGGCGTGCCGAATCGCTACCTGAACGCGACGGCGCTGGCCGCGCTCGATGCCGCACTGGTGCCAGGCGGCGCCACGGCGGCCGAACGCGATGCCGATTTCGCCCGGCGCACTTGGTGGAAGCGGGTAACAAACGTGCAAGTGGCGCTGCTGCTGCATGGCGAACGGCCGGCGCAGGGCGCGGTCGTCCCCGCGGACCATGCCATGTTCGGTCTCGCGTACGCCGAGACCTTCGGGAGCGCCGACCCGGGCGTCAGGCTGGTGCCGCCCCCGCCGGCGGGCGGGAAGCGCGCGCCGCTGCGGCGCCTGTTCACGGCCGTGTTTGCCGTCGGTGCGGCGGTGCCCCAGCCATGGTCCGTCCCGCTTCATTCGCCACCGAGCGCGGCGCAGCCCTCGTCACCGTGCTGTTCCCGGTGCTGGCCCTGTTGACGGTGACCATGTCCGGCGCGCGCGCGGCGCTGGCGGCCGCGAAGTCCGCCAGCGCCGAGCGCGATCGCCTGGTCGCGCATGCGCTGGCCGACGCCGCCCTGGTCGACGCCGAGCGCGACATCGACGGCGGCGCCGGCGCCGGCACGGCGCGCGCGGCCATCTTCGCCACGGGCGATGCCGGCGCCTTTCTCGAGCGCTGTGCGGGGTCGGCGGAAAGGCAGGGTCTGTGCCAGGCCGTACCTGCCCCGGGAATCCCTGCCTGGCAGCTGGCCGACCTGACCGGCGAGGCCGGCGTCGACTACGGGCGCTTCAGCGGCCGGGTACTGCCCGAGGGCGGGCCGCTGCCGGCGCGCCTGCCGCGCTACCTCATCGAATTGCTGCCCGCGCCGTCCGGTGGCGCGCTGTACCGGATCACCGCGATCGGCTTCGGCACGGGCGAGGCGACGGTCGTCGTCCTGCAGGTCTATTACCGCAGAGCGCTTGCGGGCGCAGCGCCCGGGGCGCCTGGCATCCGCCTCGGCTGGCGCGAGATTGCCAACTGGCCCGAATTGCACCGGGCCGCTTCCTGACAACCACGAGGAGACACCACGATGTATTGCGCGATGCCCGGCACGACATGCAGGACCAATGGGCGCGGATCCGGCTGCCGACGCGGATCCGGACGGGGGTTTTCCCTGATCGAGTTGATGGTGGTGCTGGTGATCCTGTCGCTGCTGGCCGTGGTGGCCTTCCCCAGCTATTCCAGCTACGTGAACAGGGCACGCCGGCTCGAGGGCCAGGTGGCGTTGGTCGACGCGATGCAGCAGCAGGAACATCATCACGCGCTGCACCACAGCTACGTCGCCTTCTCGGCCGCGGCGCCACGCGAGGGACTGCGCTGGTGGTCCGGCAACAGCGCGCTTGACAGCGCCTACGAGCTCGACGCCGAGGCCTGTCCCGGCAGCGAACTGCGCGACTGCGTGCTGCTGCGCGCGCGTCCCGGTACGCCGAATGTCGACGTGCGCTACCGCGACGCCGAATGCGGCGTCCTGACGCTCAGCAGCCGCGGCGAGCAGGGCGCGGACGGCCCGGGCAAGCGTTGCTGGCCATGAGGGCGCGGCGCACTACGGCAGGCTTCACCCCTGGTCGAACTGCTGGTCGTGGTGGCGGTTGCCGCCACGCTGCTGGCGGTGGCGCTGCCCGACCTGCGCGCCCCGGTGCAGTCAACCCAGCTGCGGGCAGCCTCCAACGACCTGTTCGACGCGATCGGCCTTGCGCGCGCCCAGGCGATCGCGCGCAACGAGCGCATCGCGTTGAGGCCGCGCGACCCGACCGGGCTCGACTGGGCGCAGGGCTGGACCGTCTTCGCCGACCGCGACGACAACGGCGTGCCCGGCGCGGGCGACGATATCCTCGCCGTGCACGGGGCGCTGGCGCCGGGCGTGGCGCTGGCGTTTGCCCTCACGAGTCCTGCGCCGCCGTACTACATCGCCTACAATGGCGCCGGACGCAGTTGCAGCGCGACGAGCAGCGGTGCTGCGCGCTGGGGCACGCTGTCGCTGTTTCATGGCGGCGGCATCCGCCGTATTAAAATCAACATGCTGGGACGGGCGCGCCTGTGCAACCCCGCGCGCGACGACAATTGCGACGGCGCCGCTGCGCCGCCTTGAGAGGGAACGCCGCCTCGAGCGGCGCCGGCCCGGGAACCGCGCTGAAGAGCGAAACTGAAGAACCACAGAGTGCAGATCGAGAACGACACCGACGGCATGGCGCTGGCCCCGGAATGGGCGGCGAAGGGCATGTACATCACCGCGCCGAATCCGCGCGTGGGCTGCGTCATCGTGAAGGGGGGGCGTCGTCATCGGCGCCGGCCACACCCAGCCCGCGGGCCAGGCCCATGCCGAGATCCGGGCACTGCGCGACGCTGCCGCGCGCGGCAACGATGTGCGCGGTGCCACGGCGTACGTCACGCTCGAGCCCTGCAGCCACTACGGCCGCACGCCGCCGTGCTCGAAGGCGCTGGTGGAAGCGGGCCTCGGGCGGGTAGTGGCTGCCATGGGCGACCCGAATCCGCTCGTTGCCGGGCGCGGCATGGCCCAGCTGCGGGCGGCCGGCATCGAGACCGCAACGGGCCTGCTGGCCGATGCCGCCTGTGAACTGAACATCGGCTTTTTTTCTCGCGCATGCGCCGCGGCCGCCCCCCGGGTGCGCCTGAAAACCGCGGCCAGCCTGGATGGTTTTACCGCCCTCGAGAGCGGCGAAAGCCAGTGGATTACCGGGCCTGATGCCCGTGCCGACGGCCATGCCCGGCGCGCGCGCGCCTGCGTCATCCTGACCGGCATCGGCACGGTCAAGGCGGACGACCCGCAGCTCACCGTGCGCGGGATCGATACCCCGCGCCAGCCGCGCCGTGTCATCGTCGACAGCCGTCTCGAGATTGCGCTGGACGCGCGCATCCTGCAGGGCGAACCCTGCTGGATCGTGGCGGCGGGCGCATATCCCGAAAAAGGAAGCCCTGCTGCGCGCCGCCGGCCACGAAGTGATCGTGCTGGCCAACGGCGCCGGCAAGGTCGACCTGCCGGCCCTGATGCTGGAACTGGGCCGGCGCGAAATCAACGAAGTGCACGTGGAAGCCGGCGCGAAGCTGAACGCCTCCCTGTTGCGCGAAGGCTGCGTCGACGAGCTGCTGGTCTACCTGGCCCCAGCCTGATCGGCGCCGGGCAGGGCATGTTCGCGCTGGCGCCGCTGGCGCGCCTGGCCGACAAGACCGCATTGCGTTTTCACGAGGTGAAGCAGCTCGGCGCCGACCTGCGCATCCTGGCGCGCCTGGACACGCCCGCACCAGCCGGGATTGAACCCGATATTCACACCTAAAGGACAAGCTGCATGTTTACTGGAATCGTCGCCGCCGTCGGCAACATCAACTCGGTCTCGCCACTGGCGGGCGGCCAGGACGCCGGCGTGCGCCTGGAGATCGACGCCGGCGGCCTGCCGCTGGCCGACGTCGCGCTGGGCGACTCGATCGCCATCAACGGCGCCTGCATGACCGTCGTCGCCAGGACCGACACGGCCTTTTCGGTCGACGTCTCGCGCGAAAGCCTGAACCGCACCGTGGGCCTGGACGCGCCGGGCGAAGTCAACCTGGAAAAGGCGCTGACCCTGGCCGAGCGCCTGGGCGGACACCTGGTCTCGGGCCACGTCGATGGCCTCGGGCGGGTGCACAGTTTCGAGTCCGTCGGCGAATCGCGCGAGCTGGTCATCGATGCGCCGCACGAGCTGGCCAAGTTCCTGGCCTACAAGGGCTCGGTGGTCGTGAACGGCGTGTCGCTGACCGTCAACCGGGTCGAAGACCTGGAAGCCGGGGGCGGCAAGGTGTGCCGCTTCTCGATCAACCTGATCCCGCACACGATCGAGGTCACGACCCTGAAGCACCTGCACGCGGGGGCCCGCGTCAATCTCGAGATCGACCTGATCGCACGCTACGTCGAGCGCATGCTGTCGGCTGCGCGCTGAACGCAGGTTCCACGGCGCCGGGCGGGCGCGTCAGGCCGATGCTCGCACCGCGTCGCGGGTGCTGGCCGGGCTGCTGGCCGGGGCATGGACCGGCGGATGCGGGACGGTAGCTGCCGAGGCAGACGCCGAGGCGGGAGCCGATGCGCGCGTGGCGTCCTGCGGCTTGAGCCCCTGCCGACTCCGAAGCGCGCCATGGTGTCGGCGGTCGACGGCCGGTGCAGCCCGGCGAGGCGCTTGGCGATGTCGCCGATGGAATCGTACAGGCCCGTGCGCAGCAGTCCGCCCATGGGCGCAAGCGCGCCGCCGGGCCTTCGGACAGGCCGTGCAGCCTGTCGAGGAAGACGTCGGCCTTCATCAGCGCGGACGTATCGAAGCGGCGCGGGCGTTCGATGCGCGCGGTCGGCGCCACCAGTACCAGCGCATCGATCGCGACGTCCTGCAGGCCGAGATGGGCCAGGGCCCGTCGCAAGACCCGGGCATTGTGTTCGCATTGCGCTAGCGGCGAGGGTGCCGGCTCGAAGCGCCTGGCGTCCGCGTTCCAGCGCAGGTAGCTACCGTCATCGAGGATCCTGACGTCCTGCGCGAAGCATTTGGTGTCGAGGATGTAGAAACGGCGCGTACGGTGGATCAGGACATGGTCGATCTGGGCCACGTGGCCGCTGCGCGAGTCGAGCCGCAGGTCGTGGATGACGGCAGTGCGGGTGGCGTTCCGGAGCCACGAGTCGAGCAGGCAGGTCGCTTCCCGTTCGCTGCGGATGCCGGCGCGCATCGCGCGCAGCTCCCGCTCGATCAGGGGCTGCTTGTCCGGTCCCGCCAGCTTCAGCATGCGCTCGAGGATGGCCACGACCGGTTCCTTGTTGTCGATATCCTTGTAGATCATCCTCGGCTCCTGGCTAGATCGAGTGTTCAAGTCTAGGGCTGCGTCAACTATCCGCCACCGGATTTCTTGCATCAAAGCAAAATTACCCTTCCCGCATGAATTTTGTTGCGCGGCGGACGCATGCGAATCCGCGTAGACTGCGCGTTGCCGTTCAAACACGAGCTGGGCCCGCGAGAGGCAGCCGAACACGAGGAGAGAAGATGAGAATGCAAAGAACAGCGGCAGGGGTCACGCTGGCCATGCTGGCATTGGCCGCGCCTGGCGCGCAGGCGGCGCAGATGCGCGAATACCGCGCGCTCGCCATCAGCGCCGGTGGCGAGCGCATTGCCGCAGTCGAGGCCGTCGACCCGGGCGTGCCCGGCCAGCGTGCCCACGGCCGGGTGGTGGTGCGCGATGCCGCCAGCGGGCGCATCGTGTCCGAATACGATCCCTGCGCCACCTGTTCTTACGATTTCCCCAGCTTCTCGCCCGACCGCAGCGCGCTGGCCTTCATCGCCTCCGACGCCCGGGGCGGCGTCGCCACCTTGTGGGTGGCACGCGGCGGCAAGACCGTGCCGGTGGGTGCGGTCAAGGGCGTGGCCAACACGGCGCGCTGGTCGCCGGACGGCGCCAGCATCGCCGTGCTGGCCACGGTCGGCGCCACCAAGCAGACCGGCGCCGTCGAAGCCGGCGCGCGCCTGGTCGGCGAGATCGGCAGCAGCGAGGATGCCCAGCGCATCGCGGTGGTGCCGACCGCGGGCGGCACGCTGCGCCTGGTCTCGCCCGCCGATACCTATGTCTACGAATACGACTGGACGCCGGACGGCCGCGGTTTCGTCGCCACCAGCGCCGGGGTAATGGCGACAACAACTGGTGGGTCGCGACGCTCGGCCACGTCGACGCGGGCAGCGGCGCGCTGCGCATCGTCGCGGCGCCGAAGATGCAGATGAGCCTCCCGCACGTCTCGCCCGACGGGCGCACGGTCGCGTTCGTCGGCGGCCTGATGAGCGACTTCGGCTCGGTGGGCGGGGACATCTTCACGGTGCCGCTGGCCGGCGGCGAGCCAGTCGACGTCACGCCGCGCTACGCCGGTTCCTTCAACGGCCTGGCGTGGAAGGGCACCCAGCTGCTCGCGTCGAGCCTGCAGGGCAGCGACATGGCCGTGGTGACGATCGACCCGGCCGCGCGCAGCGTGCGTACGGTGTGGTCCGGGCCGGTGGCGGCGAACGGCTCGCGTGACGGCCGCATCGTCTTCAGCGCCGACGGCGCAGCTGCCGTGTCGGTGATGGAAAGCTTCGAGCAGGCGCCGCGCATCGTGGCAGGCCGCCTGCCGGAGTTGAAGCCCGTCACGCACGACAATGACGGCTTCGCCCCCAGGTTACCGCACGCAGCATCAGCTGGAAGAACGAAGGACACACCAGCCAGGGCTGGCTGCTCGGGCCCCGCAATCCGAAGGCGGGCAGCAAGCATCCGATGGTGGTGCTCGTGCACGGCGGCCCGGCATCGGCCGCGATGCCGCGCTTCGTTGCCGAGGGCGAGTTCGGCAATCCTCTGGTGCGCGACCTGGTAGCGCGCGGCTACTTCGTGTTCCAGCCCAATCCGCGCGGCAGCTACGGCCGGGGCCTGGCCTTCACGATGGCCAACCGGCGCGACTTCGGCGGCGGCGACTGGCGCGACATCCTCGCCGGGGTCGACGCCGTGCTGGAGGCGGCACCCGTCGACGGCAACCGCCTCGGCCTGATGGGACACTCCTATGGCGGCTTCATGACCATGTGGGGCGTCACCCACAGCACCCGCTTCAAGGCCGCCGTGGCCGGGGCGGGCATCGCCAACTGGATCAGCTACTACGGCCAGAACGGCATCGACCAGTGGATGGTGCCCTTTTTTGGTGCCACCATGTACGACGACCCCGCCATCTACCGGGCCGCCTCGCCGATCGAATCGATCAGGAAGGCGAAGACACCGACCCTGCTGTACGTGGGCGAGCGCGATGTCGAGACGCCGGCGGTGCAGTCGATGGAATTCTGGCACGGCCTGCGCGCGATGGGCACGCCGACGGCGCTCGTGATCTACGACGGCGAAGGCCACGCGATCAGGAAGCCGGAACACCAGCTGGACCAGCGCAAGCGGACGGTGGAGTGGTTCGACAGGTATTTGAAATAGGGAGCCGTGGGCACAGGGTGCCTCGGCGGCCCCGCCCACCCTGCGGTTCTTGCCAACGGTCTGCGGACAGGCATCGAGCATTCGCGGCGATCAACACCCGGGCAACCCAGGGTGGGCACTCCGTGCCCACGCGCTACAGGCTTCGCCTTGCACCCGCGGCAGCGAAATCGCCGCTCGCGACGTTTCCGTGAGCCGCCATACGCCGGCGGTTCAGGCAATAGCGTACTACCCCAGGGTCAGTTTGCCTGGGCGGCGGCCGCTTCCTTCATGGCAGGCGCGGGCTGCTGCGACGGCTGCGCCGCTTTCGCTTTCTTCTCCGGATACAGCACCACCTGCACGTAGTTGTTCGTGTCCAGGTAGCGCCGCGCCGCCTGCTGCACGTCGGCCACGCTCAGCGCTTCCACGCGGGCCTCGTGGGTGAGGAGGGTGGCCGGGTCGGTGCCGTCCATCAGCGCCGACTGGATGCGTCCCAGCCAGTAGCCGTTCTCGCGCAGCGCCTTGCGGTAGTTCTGGATCCAGTTCTGCTTGACCTTGGCCAGGTCGGCCGCGCTCGGACCCTCGCGTTTGAGGCGGTCGAATTCCTCGAACGTGGCGGCGATCACCTTGTCGACGTTTTCCGGGCCGGTCGGCAGCGTCAGCGACAGCGAATAGCTGCCGTAAGGGATGCGGCCGAGCGAACCGCCGGCGCTGCCGCCGTAGATCAGCGACATCTTCTCGCGCAGCACCTCGATGATGCGGATGTTGAGCACTTCGCTCAGTGCCTGCAGGCGCATCTGCTCGTCTTCCGAGAACGGCGCTTCGCCGGTGAAGGTCAGCGAAATCGTGCTCTTCGGTTCGGTGCCGCTATGGACCGCGCGCTTGACCACGCCGCGCACGGGGCGCAGGCCGACGTCGCGCCAGCCGATCGGAAGCTCGGGCGTGGGCAGGCTGCCGAGGTAGGTTGCCAGCAGCGGTTTCACCCGCTCCAGGTCGAAGCTGCCGACCATCACGAAGGTCAGGTCCTTCGCGCTCGCGAAGCGCTCGCGGTAGATCGCGATGCTGCGGTCCAGGTCGATCTGCGCATACTCTTCCGGACGCAGCGGCCGTGGCGCGCGCGGGTGGTTGTTGTAGAGGGTGGCGACGAGCGCGTCGCCGAAGCGCGCGCCTGGCTGCGCATCGCGGTTGCGCGCGGCTTCGACCTGCTTGCCGATGAAGGACTTGAACAGGTCCTCGTCGCGGCGCACGGTATCGAAGCGCAGCCACAGGAGCTGCAGCATGGTCTCGATGTCGGTCGCGCCCGACGAGGCCCCGATCACCTCGCTGTAGCCGGACAGGCCGACGGTGACGGCGGCCGCTTTGCCGGCCAACACCTTCGACAGGTCGAGCGGCGAATAATCCTTCAGGCCCATGCTGGCGACGATCGCGCTGGCGTAGCGGGCGTTGAGGATGTCGCCGTCGCCGTACAGGCTCTGGCCACCATAGCGGGCCGCGCTCAGCAGCACCTGGTCGTTGCGGAAGTCGGTGGCTTTCAGGATCACCTTGACGCCGTTCGACAGCGTCAGGTGCGTCAGGCCCAGGGCCTTGTCCTGGCGCTCGGCGACGATCTTGCCGGGCTGCGGCGGCTCTGCCATCAGCTTGCCCAGGGATTTCTCGACATAGGGCGCGACTTCGGCCTGCTCGGCGCCGGCCACCGCCGCCAGCAGCGACTCGCCGCTCGGGGGCGGCAGGTCGGCGCGCTCGATGCCGCTGTAGATCACCAGCTTGCCGGAATTGGCGGGGATGGTGCGGCGCGCGTAGGCGTTCATTTCCTCGAGCGAGATCGTCGGCAGCATCTGGCGCGCGTAGCCGAATTCGGCGACGATGCCGGGAATCGGTTCCTGCTGCAGGAAGTTGCGCATGTATTCGGCCACGTAGGCGCCGGAATCGGTCTTCTCGCGTTCGTTGTAGGTGCGTTCGAAGCTGCGCATCATGTCCTTCTTCGCCCGCTCCAGTTCGGCGGCGCCGAAGCCGTGGCGGCGCGCGCGTTCGTTCTCGCGCACCAGGGCGTCGATGGCCTTGTTTGCGCCGCCGGGTTTCACGACGGCGCTGGCATTGAAGGATTTATGGAAAGGTGTGAGCTTGCCGAAGGCGCTCGAGCCTCCCAGGAAGGGCGGGTCCGGCAGCTGCGTCAGTTCCTGCAGCCGGCCATTGAGCATGCCGGTGAACAGGCTCTCGACCAGGCCCTCGCGGTAGCCGCGCACCGTGCTTGGCTCGCGCACCGGCTGCACCGGATAGCGGATCAGGAGGCCGTTACCCGTCGCTTCGCGGTCGGTGACGATGACGGCCTCGGTCTCTTCGCGGCGCCCAATCTCGGCATAGGGGCGCAGGCGGGCAGGGCGAGGATTGGTCAGCTTCGAAAAATGCGTGCGGATCAGCTTTTCGGCCGCCGCCGGCTCGATGTCGCCGACCACTACCACGGCCATCAGGTCGGGCCGGTACCAGTCGCGGTAGAAGCGGCGCAGTGCTTCGGGCGGGAAGCTGCGCAGCACTTCTTCCTTCCCGATCGGCAGGCGCTCGGCATAGCGCGAGCCGTTGTAGATCTTCGGGTAGAGTTTCTTGCCGATGCGGTCGCCCGCACCCTTGCCGAGGCGGAGTTCCTCGAGCACGATGCCGCGCTCCTTTTCGATGACCGCTTCGTCGAAAGCGATACCGTGGGCCCAGTCTTCCAGCACCTGGAAGGCGCGCTTGACGTTCTCGGGCCGGTCGGTCGGAATCGGCAGGACGTAGACCGTTTCGTCGAAGGACGTGTAGGCATTCAGGTCCGCACCGAACTTCACGCCAATCGACTGCAGGTAGTCCACCAGCTCATGCTTCTGGAAGTGGGTCGAGCCATTGAAGGCCATGTGCTCCACAAAATGGGCCAGGCCCTGCTGGTCCTCGTCTTCCAGGATCGAGCCGGCCTTGATCACCAGGCGCAGTTCGAGCTTGCGCTCGGGGCGGGCGTTCTTCTGGATATACCAGGTCAGGCCGTTGGCGAGCTTGCCGACCTTGACCTGGGGGCCGACGGGAATCGGCGCGTCCAGTTTCAGGGCGGCCCCGGCCCCGGCGGGCAGCAGGAGGGCGGCGGCGAATACGAAGCCTGGAACCAGGCGAAGGAGGGACGAGAAGCGTGAAAACATGGCGGTCATCGGCGAATCCGTGGCAAAGGCGGCGAGCCGCCATTGTAACGGTCGCCGCGCCGCCACGCGGGGCAAGTCAAACCTTAACGTAGCCGGCCCGCAGCAGGCTTTCCATTTCGCGCGCGGGGAGGGGCTGGCTGTACAGGTAGCCCTGCAGCACATCGCAGCCGATGCGGCCGAGGAAATCGCGCTGGGCCAGCGTCTCGACGCCTTCGGCCACCACGCGCAGCGACAGGCCGTCGGCCAGGGCGATGGTGGCCTGGGCGATGGCCGCGCTGCGCGTATCGGTGGTGATGTTGCGGACAAAAGCCTGGTCGATCTTGAGCTTGTCGAGCGAGAAGCGCGACAGGTAGCCGAGCGAGGAATAGCCGGTGCCGAAGTCGTCGAGCGAGAGCGACACGCCCATCGCGCGCAGCTCGGCCAGCTGGGCCTCGGCCGCGCTGGTATCGCCCAGCATCACGCTTTCGGTCAGCTCGATCTCGAGGTAGCGCGCTTCCAGGCCCGATTCGAGCAGCGAGGCGCGCACCACGGCAGGCACAGTGCCGGCCTTGAACTGGTGCGCCGAGACGTTCACCGCCAGCGGCACGCGCGGCAGGCCCGCGTCCTGCCAGGCCTTGTTCTGCAGGCAGGCCTGGCGGATCACCCAGTCGCCGATCGGCAGGATCAGGCCGGTGTCCTCGGCCAGCGGAATGAAGTCGGCCGGCGAGACCCGCCCCAGTTCGGAGCTCTGCCAGCGCAGCAGCGCCTCCATGCCAAGCACGCGGCCGTCCGCGCGCGCCACCTGCGGCTGGAAGTGCAGTGCCAGCTCGGCGCGGCCGATGGCGCGCCGCAGCCGCGTTTCCAGCGCCAGCCAGCGCATCGCCTCGTCGTTCATCTCGCCCTTGAAGAAGCGGAAGCCGTTGCGGCCGGCGTCCTTCTGGTGCGCCAGCGCGGCGTCGGCCGCTTTCAGCAGGTCGCCCGGGGCATTGCCGTCGCGCGGGAAGACGCTGATGCCGACGCTGGCGGTGACGACGACGTCGTGGCCCCCGATCGAATGTGGCTGGGCGACCGCTTCGATCAGGCGCTGCGCCGCGAGGATGATGTCCTCGGTGTCCTCGCAGCTGGTGAGCAGCACGAACTCATCGCCGGACAGGCGCGCCACCGTGTCGGCGGGGCCGGCGATCTCGCTGGCGCGGCGCGCCACTTCGCGCAGCAGGGCGTCCCCGGCCGAGTGGCCCAGGCTGTCGTTGATGCGCGAGAGGCGGTCGACGTTCACCAGCAGGAGTGCCAGCTGGCTGCCGTCGCGGCGCGCGGCGGCGATCGCCTGCTGCAGGCGGTCGTGGAACAGCGAGCGGTTCGGCAGCAGGGTGAGAGCGTCGTGATTCGACAGGAAGTCGAGCTGGTTGTGGGCGGCCTTCAGGGCCGACAGGTCGGTGGAGACCGAGACATAGGCGGTGAGCTTGCCGTCGTCGTCGCGCACCGCGCTGATGCTGGTGCGCTCGGGGTAGACCTCGCCGTTCTTGCGCCGGTTCCAGATCTCGCCGCGCCACTGGCCGTGCTCTTCCAGGCAGCTCCACATCTTGCCGTAGAAGGGCGTTTCGTGCCGGCCCGAGCGCAGGATGCGCGGGTTCTTGCCGATGACCTCGAACTCGCGGTAGCCCGTGATCTGCTCGAAGGCGGGGTTGACGGCGACGATGTTGGCGCAGGCGTCGGTCATCATGATGCTTTCCTGGGTGCTGTCGAATACCTGGCGCGCCAGCTCGAGCCGGTGTTCGCTCTCGCGCAGGGCGGCGTCGGCCTGGGCACGCGCGGTCGCTTCCAGCTGCAGCTGGGCGGCGTGGCGCTGCACGACGCCGTACAGGTTCAGGTTCTCGTAGGCCAGCGCCAGGTGCGCCGCCAGCGCCGCGGCCCAGCGCTCGTCCTCGCGCGTGAAGGGCGCCGCACCGGGGCAGCGCAGGAAGTAGATCCAGCCATGCAGCTGGCGCAGGTCGCGCACGGCCAGGCCAAGGAAGGAGCCGCAGCGCGGGTGGCCGGGCGGCAGGGCGGCCAGCATCGGGTCGCCCGGCCCGAGCAGCAGGGGCTGGCGCGCGTGCAGCAGCGCGCCCGGCAGGCGGGTGGCGGTGCCGGCGTGCGGCGCGATCAGGTCGCGCTCGAAGCCTTCGGTACACAGGTGGCGTACGCTGCGCTCGTCGCTGTCGAGCAGGCACAGGGCGAAGCCGTCGGCGCCGAGCAGGGGCGCGGCCGCCTTGCGGAAGGCCTCGACGAGGCCCTCGACCTTGCGCTCGCCCACCGGGTGCAGCAGCATCTCCTCGAGCGCGGCCAGGCGCACCGAGACGCGGCTGTCCTCGGGCACGGGCGGCGTCGGCAGGAAGGGAGCGAGCTCGCGCGCGGCCGCGGCGGCGGCCGGCGCGGTGGCGCTGTCGGTCATGCCCAGTTCGGCGTTCACGGCGTCGAGGATGTCCTGCGGATCGGAAGGTTTACTCAGCACCGTACGCACGCCGCAGCTGCGCGCCATCGCTATCGTCTCGCGTTCGGCATACACGGCAGAATAGAAAATGATGCGGGTGGCGGCAAGGTTGCGGTCGGCGCGCAGGCGCTGGACGAACTCGTAGCCGTCCATGGTCGGCATCAGGATGTCGGTAATGATCAGCTCGGGACGCTCGGCGCGTACCAGCGCGAGGGCGGCGGCGCCGTCCTCGGCTTCGAGCAGCCGATGTTCGGTAAAGCCGAGCAGCGCGAGCAGGTAGGCGCGGTTGCTCGGCCGGTCATCGACGATGAGGATGGTTGCCATCAGCACGTCTCCCGGGCTGCGGCGGTGGACTGAGGCGCGAATATCGGTACCAACATGACAACTCCAGGAATGCGCCGACGGCAGCACGCGGCGCGTTAGACCAGATCGCTGCATCATAATCCAGCCAATGTCGCGAGACACGAGAAAGTTGCATTGCAAAACGTGAAAATTAACAATTGTTCTTGAACAAATCCAATTGCGTTGCACTACTGCAACGTTTGCGGCGCGATCCGCATTTCCGTATGTGGCGAGTTGCGCCGTCTGCCCGCTGGAGGGAAATTCTGCTGCCGAGCTCCTCGCCAGGGCCGGTTGAAAGCTGGTAAATCCTTTAAAATAGCGGATTACGCACGATGCGTCACTGTTTCAAGGAAATCACATGTCTATCTCCAGCACCCAGGAAATCGTTGCCGAACTGCGCGCAGGGCGCATGGTCATTCTCGTGGACGAGGAAGACCGCGAGAACGAAGGCGACCTGGTGCTGGCCGCCGACTTCGTTACCCCGGAGGCGATCAACTTCATGATCCGCCATGCCCGTGGCCTGGTCTGCCTGACGCTCTCGGAAGAGATCTGCGACCGCCTGGCGCTGCCGATGATGACGACCCGTAACGGCACCTCCTTCGGCACCAATTTCACCGTCTCGATCGAGGCGGCAGAAGGTGTCACCACCGGCATCTCGGCGGCGGACCGTGCCCGCACGATCCAGGTGGCCGTGAACAAGGGCGCCCGTCCCGACGACCTGGTGCAGCCGGGCCACATCTTCCCGCTGCGTGCGGTCAAGGGCGGTGTGCTGATGCGCGCCGGCCACACCGAAGCCGGCTGCGACCTGACCGAAATGGGCGGACTGACCCCGGCCTCGGTGATCTGCGAGATCATCAAGGAAGACGGCACGATGGCGCGCCTGCCGGACCTGATCGAGTTCGCGAAAGAACACAACCTGAAGATCGGCACGATCGCCGACCTGATCCACTACCGCAGCCAGAACGAGAGCCTGGTCGAGCGCGTTGCCGAGCGTACCCTGAACACCGCCCACGGCGAGTTCAAGCTGATCGCCTACCGCGACAAGCCGAGCGGCAGCGCCCACCTGGCGATGGTGCATGGCGAGCTCAAACGCGAGGATGAAACCCTGGTGCGCGTGCACCAGCCGGTCTCGATCCTGGACGTGCTGGAACACCGCGCCACCACCCACTCCTGGACCATGGCCTCGGCCATGGACGCGATCAAGGCCGCCGACAGCGGCGTGCTGGTGCTGCTCAACTGCGGCGAGACCGCCGAGCAGCTCTTCGCCCAGTTCGCCTCGATCGACGCGCCCGGCGCTCGCCCGAGCGGCCGCGCGGCGACGATGGACCTGCGCACCTATGGCATCGGCGCCCAGATCCTGAAGGAACTGGGCGTGGGCAAGATGAAGCTGCTGGCCAATCCGCGCAAGATGCCCTCGATGACCGGTTTCGATCTCGAGGTGACCGGATACATCGCCTGTCCGGCGGCTTGAGCCTCGATAAACCTGCTGCGCGTCGGATTGTCGGCCTGCGATGCTCGCTGTGCGTTTGTACAGCTGCGCTTCTTGGCCAACACTCCTTCCGCTCGCTACGGTTTCCCGAGGCTTCGAGACAGGGTAGGATCACATTATTGAAACGAACAAATCACAGAAGAGGGTAGCCATGACGGTAGGAACTTATGAAAGCAATATGACGGGCGAAGACCTGCGCATCGGGATCGTGCAGGCGCGCTTCAACGCCGACGTCGGGCATGGCCTGCTGTCGTCGTGCCTGGCCGAACTGAAGCACCTGGGCGTGGCCGACGAGGACATCCTGCACGTGACCGTTCCGGGTGCACTGGAAATCCCGCTGGCGCTGCAGAAGATGGCCGAGACCCAGCAGTTCGACGCCCTGATTGCGCTGGGCGCCGTCATCCGCGGCGAAACCTACCACTTCGAGCTGGTCTCGAACGAGTCCGGCGCCGGCATCACCCGCATCGGCCTGGATTACGGCATCCCGATCGCCAACGCCGTGCTGACCACCGAGACCGACGAGCAGGCCGAAGCGCGCATGGCCGAGAAGGGCACCGACGCCGCACGGGTCGCGGTCGAGATGGCCAACCTCCTGATGGCGCTCGAAGAGCTGCATCCGGAAGAAGAAGAGTAAGCAGCAGAAAGCAGAGAAGGACGCATATGAACGACAAGACCACCCACGCCAACCCGAGCAAGAACCGCACCCCGCGCCACCGCGCGCGCGAGTTCGCGCTGCAGGGCCTGTACCAATGGCTGCTCAACAACGAGCCGTCGAGCACCGTGACGAACAACATCCGCGGCGCCCACGGCTTCGACAAGGCCGATGGCGAATATTTCGCGGCACTGCTCAACGGCACCATCAGCACCTCGATCGAGCTGCGCGAAGCGATTGCCCCCCTGATCGACCGTACGATCACGGAACTGTCCCCGATCGAGCACGGCGTGCTGCTGCTGGGCGCCTACGAGCTGAAGAACCATCCGGAGATTCCGTACCGCGTCGTCATCAACGAAGCGGTCGAGCTGACCAAGTCCTTCGGCGGCATTGACGGCCACAAGTATGTGAACGGCGTGCTCGACAAGCTGGCGGGCAGGCTGCGTCCGGAGGAAGTCGCGGCCGACGTGCGCCGCTGAGATTCGCCACGCGCTCTATATATATTAGTAGGGCCGGCTCGTAAGCCACCGATGCCTCGCGGCGCGGTGGCTTTTTTGTTGGGTGATGCGGGCAGGCGTGTACCCGTGGGGCGCGTGGGTGCCGACGTGGGTTGATCGCGTGGGCGGCGCGAAGGGCGCGGGCTCGGCCTGCGACGGCGTGGAGCCGCACACCCTGCGTCCGCGCCATAAAAAAGCCACCGCGAGCGGTGGACCATGAGGAGTGAAGGTTAATAGCGCTTACAGGTTGGCCAGCGCATCGGTGTGGGCTTCGGCCGCCGGGGCTTCCTCGGCTTTCGGCGCGGGGGCGCTGTCCGGGGCGGGCGTGGCCGGTGCCGCTGGCGCCGCCTTGTTGACGACCATCTGGCTCGGTGCGGCAGGAGCGTTGGTGGTCGGCACGTGCTTGCCGCCGGCGACCGCCTTCAGGCGGTGGTATTCGGCCAGGACCTTGGCACCGTAGCCGGAGTCGCTTTCCATGTCGGCCGCGCCGACGTAGGTCTTCAGGGCGCCTTCGACCGAGCCGGTGCGCTTGACGTAGTCCTTGAGGATCTGGGCGCCGACACGGATGTTGGCGACCGGGTTCAGGGCTGCCTGGGTGCCGCCGACTTCCTCGAACTTGTCGTGGTGGACCTTGGCCATGACCTGCATCAGGCCCTTGGCGCCCATCGGGCTTTCCGCAAAGGGATTCAGGCCCGATTCGATCGCCATGACCGCAAGGATCAGGAGCGGGTCGAGTTTCATCTCGTGCGCCGTCGTGTAGGCGGTCGAGACGAGCATGTTGGCGGCGTCGCCGGCCACGCGGTAGCGCTTGGCCAGCCACGAGGTCACGTTCTTTTGCTGCCTGCTGTTGCCGAGCACCTTGGGCTCGGCGGGTTCCGGCGCGGCCTCGGCCACGACAGGCTGGGCGGCAGGCGCCGGTGCACGGACGACGGTCACGCCGGCAGGCGCGCTGTCGGCTTCGGGAGACAACAGTTCGGACACCTTCCTGGCGGCATCCGGGTTCGTGTAGAGCAGGGCCAGTACCGCCACTGCCGAGAGACCGAACACGGTCAGTGTGTGCTGCATGGTGGTCAACAGACCACGTGCCGTCTTGCTCACTTGCGAAAACGTGATTGGCTGGCTGGCCATGGATTGGACGAGCCTTGCGCTCGTACCGAACAAACGATTGATCATCGAAGTCCCCTTTGTCGCGGCAAAAATGATCCCGTCGCTGCGCTATGGGCGCTGCGGAGGTCGGATGCCGTGCATCAGAAAAATCGTCAGGGCTTCCTGTGTGGAAGACCGAAACGCCGTCATTGCTTTGCTTCAGCTGGTCGCGCTTCCCAGTGGGGAATGGTCCAGTGGCTCAACAACTGTCTCGGGGAGGGTAGGCAGACGCCTAAAGAAAACACTCCTTAAAATGTCATATGGGGCCCCGACCCCGTGAATGTATGAGAACGGCTAGAATCTCGTCTACATGTGGCCGTCTCATCAAGTAGGGTGGATTCTAGGCGGTCGTTTATACCAAGTCAATACTAGCACGACTGCCCTTTATTACTTTTGAATCTTACTTATCTTGGGTGAGCTCAGCAATACCTTGCCAAATCAAATACTTGGCGGCGCAATTTGATTAACCGCAAGCAATCGAAAAAACAAGCAAAACTTGATGAAATATTCCGATCTCCGGGATTTTATGTCCCAGCTGCAACAAAACGGCGAATTAAAGCACGTTGGCCTCCCCATTTCCACCCATCTGGAGATGACCGAGGTCTGCGACCGCACGCTGCGCGCCGCCGGCCCGGCACTGTTGTTCGACCATGCGACGGATGCGCGCGGCGGCAGGCATGCGATGCCGGTGCTGGCCAACCTGTTCGGCACGCCGCAGCGCGTGGCCCTGGGCATGGGTGCCAGCGACGTAAGCGAACTGCGCCGCATCGGTCACGTGCTGGCGCGCCTGAAGGAACCGGAACCGCCGCGCGGCTTCAAGGACATCATGGGACTCGGGTCCCTCGTGAAAGCCGTATGGGACATGGCGCCGAAGGAAGTGAAGGGCGCCGCCTGCCAGGAAATCGTCTGGGAAGGGCAGGACGTGGACCTTGCCCGCCTGCCGATCCAGCATTGCTGGCCGGGCGACGTCGCGCCTCTCATCACCTGGGGACTGGTGGTCACCAAGGGGCCGAACAAGAAGCGCCAGAACCTGGGCATCTACCGCCAGCAGGTGCTGGGGCCGAACAAGGTGATCATGCGCTGGCTGGCGCACCGCGGCGGCGCGCTCGACTTCCGCGAGCACGCGATCGCCAACCCGGGCCAGCCCTATCCGGTGGCGGTGGCCCTCGGGGCCGACCCCGCCACCATTCTCGGCGCGGTGACGCCGGTGCCGGACAGTCTGTCGGAATACCAGTTCGCAGGCCTGCTGCGGGGCCAGCGCACGGTGCTGACGAAAGCCATCGGCAGCGAACTGCGCGTTCCGGCGTCGAGCGAAATCGTGCTGGAAGGGCATATCTACCCGGATGCGAACCACCCGTCCGGCTTCGAGCATGCGCTGGAAGGGCCGTACGGCGACCATACCGGCTATTACAACGAGCAGGACAGCTTCCCCGTGTTCACGATCGACCGCATCACGATGCGGCGCGACCCCATCTATCACTCCACCTACACCGGCAAGCCGCCCGACGAGCCGGCCGTGCTGGGCGTGGCGCTCAATGAAGTCTTCATCCCGCTCCTGCAGAAGCAGTTCAGCGAGATCACCGACTTCTACCTGCCGCCGGAAGGCTGCAGCTACCGCATGGCCGTGGTGCAGATGAAGAAGCAGTACGCCGGCCACGCCAAGCGCGTGATGTTCGGGGTCTGGAGTTTCTTGCGCCAGTTCATGTATACGAAGTTCATCGTCGTGGTGGACGAGGATGTCGACGTGCGCGACTGGAAGGAAGTGATCTGGGCCATCACGACCCGGGTCGATCCGACGCGCGACACGGTCCTGGTCGACAACACGCCGATCGACTACCTCGACTTCGCCTCGCCTATCAGCGGGCTGGGCAGCAAGATGGGCATCGACGCCACCAACAAGTGGCCAGGCGAAACGAATCGCGAATGGGGTACGCCGATCGTGATGGCGCCAGACGTGAAAACACGCGTCGATGCGATCTGGCAGCAACTGGGCCTGTAGCGAGGGGCGGGCAGGGCTGCGGATGGCGGCCCTGCCCACCCATTGAAATCGCTGCCCACAAAGCCGCGCGCTGGGTTATAATGCGCGCTGGCGGGCCCCTGCGCATTGTGGCATGGTTTACCTGGTCAGGTCGGGAACGAAGCAGCCAAAGCCGTTCACCGCAAGTGCCGCAGATCAGGCTCGCCTCCTTCGTTTTCCTCGTTGTACCTTCCCCTCTGCATTCTCTGTTCGGCATCTCGTGCCGGCGCTTCTATCTGCTCGACAATTGTTTGCCTGTCAAGACAGAAGTTGCACATTTGCATGCAATCTTCATCCCGGCCTCAGCCGGTAATGTTCGCGGCATGGCCCAACTGCGGTAAAATCGTGGCATGTCCTATCAAGTCCTCGCCCGCAAATACCGCCCCAAGAACTTCGAAACGCTGGTCGGCCAGGAGCACGTCGTGCGCGCGCTCACGCACGCGCTCGGCTCGGGCCGCCTGCACCATGCCTACCTGTTTACGGGGACGCGCGGGGTCGGCAAGACCACGCTGTCGCGCATTCTTGCCAAGTCGCTCAACTGTACCGGTCCGGACGGGCAGGGCGGCATCACCGCCGCGCCTTGTGGGCAATGCGAGGCTTGCCGCGCGATCGATGCCGGCCGCTTCGTCGACTATATAGAGATGGACGCCGCGTCGAACCGCGGCGTCGACGAAATGGCGCAGCTGCTCGAGCAGGCCGTCTACGCGCCCAGCAATGCACGCTTCAAGGTCTACATGATCGACGAGGTGCACATGCTGACCAACCACGCCTTCAACTCGATGCTGAAGACGCTGGAAGAGCCGCCCGAGCACGTCAAATTCATCCTCGCGACCACCGATCCGCAGAAGATCCCGGTGACGGTGCTGTCACGCTGCCTCCAGTTCAACCTCAAGCAAATGCCGCCCGGTCACATCGTCGGCCACCTCGAGAACATCCTCGGCCAGGAAGGCGTGAGCTTCGAACAACCCGCGCTGCGCCTCCTGGCGCAGGGCGCCCACGGCTCGATGCGCGACGCGCTGTCGCTGACCGACCAGGCCATTGCCTATGCCGCCGGCGCCGTCACCCGGAAGCCGTGCAGGGCATGCTCGGCGCGCTCGACCAGTCCTACCTCGTGCGCCTGCTCGACGCGCTGGCTGCCCAGAACGGCGCCGACCTGCTGGCCGTGGCCGACGAAATGGCCAGCCGCAGCCTGTCGTACAACGGCGCGCTGCAAGACACGGGCACGCTGCTGCACCGCATCGCGCTGGCGCAATCGGTGCCGAACGCGGTGCCGCAGGATTTGCCTGAACTGGCCGACATCCTGCGCCTGGCGCAGCGCTTCGATGCGCAGGAAGTGCAGCTGTATTACCAGATCGCCGTGCACGGGCGTAACGAGATCGGCCTGGCGCCGGACGAGTATGCGGGCTTCACGATGACCTTGCTGCGCATGCTGGCTTTCCGTCCGGGGCAGGGCGGTGCCGACAGCCTGCCAGCCGCGCCTGTGGCAAGCGCGCCGCGTGCGGCACCGGGCGCGCCACGTGCCGCGGCAGCGGCGGCAGCACCAGCACAGGCGAGCGCGCCGGCGGCGCCGGCAGCCGCAGCGCCACGTCCAGCGCCACCGAGCGCACCCGCGGCGGCCGCCAACCCGGCGCCGGCCATGAATTCGGCGCGTGCCGCCATCAATGCCGCGCTGGAAGCGGCGCGTGCGGCTTCTGGCCAGCGCGCGCCGGCCAAGCGTCCAGGCGCCGATGCGCCGCCGCCAGCACCTTCGGCACCAGCCGCCGAACCGGCAGCGCCGGCGCGGCCGATCCAGGTCGGCCCGTCCGCGCCTCCGGGCGGCACCGGTGCGCGGATGGCGCCGCCGCCTGCGCCCACGGCCGGCATGTCCCCAGCGCAAGGCGGCGGTACGCCGCCCCGGGACCGTCCGCAAGGCCAGGCCCGGGCACAGGCGCACGCCCAGGCCGACATGCGCCAGCAACCGCAGGCGCGCGCAGCTTACGATGCGGGCGCCGGCGAAGACGGTCCGCCCTCGTGGGTGACCGAATTTTCCGACGACACCGCCGTCGCCTCCGAAGCGCCGGCCGTCGTGACCGCGCCGGCGCCGGTGCGCGCACCGAGCGCGCCGCCGCATGCCTATGTCGTCACACCGGTGCCGCAGATCGATTGGGACGGCAACTGGCCGGCCCTGGACCGCCTCGCTGGCACTGCGCGGCGTGTCGCAGCAGCTGGCGCTGCAGACTGAATTGATTGGCTGCCACGCCGACGCCGGCTCGATCGTGTTCCGCCTGCGCGTGCCGGTCGACACCCTGCGCGCCAGCGGCAACAGCGAAAAAACTGCAGGCGGCCTTGCAGGAACGTTTCCCCGACAAGCGGGTCAATCTCGAGACCGAGCTTGGACCTGTCTGGTACACGGCCAGCGCCGAAGCCAAGGCCGCGCGCGAGGAGCGCCAGCGCCAGGCCGAGGCGGTCGTCGCCGGCGACGCTTTTGTCCAGGAGATGGAGCGCACCTTCAATGCCTTCGTCGTGCCCGGCTCGGTGAAGCCGCCGGCCGCCTGACCCGTTCGAACCCCATTTACTATCCGATCATTGGAGAACAGCATCATGATGAAAAACCAGCTCGCAGGCTTGATGAAACAGGCGCAAGCCATGCAGGACAACATGAAGAAGGCGCAGGAGCAGCTGGCCCTCGTCGAAGTCGAAGGCCAGTCCGGCGCCGGCCTGGTGAAGGTCACGATGACCTGCAAGAACGACGTCAAGCGCGTCCAGATCGATCCATCGCTGTTGGCCGACGACAAGGACATGCTGGAAGACCTGGTCGCCGCCGCCTTCAACGACGCCGTGCGCAAGGCCGAAGCCACCGCCGCGGAAAAGATGAGCGGCCTGACCGCCGGCATGCCTGGCCTGCCGCCCGGCTTCAAGATGCCGTTCTGATCCCGGATCCATGTTCATCGTTTCGCTCAGCTATACCGCCCCGCTCGAGGAGGTCGATGCGCACCTTGCCGCGCACCGCGATTTCCTCGCCGCGCATTATGCGAACGGAACCTTCCTGATGTCGGGGCGCAAGGTGCCGCGCGACGGCGGCATCATCGTCGCCAATGCGCCCAGCCGCGCCGCGCTGGACGCCGTGCTGGGTGAGGATCCGTTCGCCCGTGCGGGCGTCGCGCGCTACGAGGTCACCGAGTTCGTGCCGACCATGACGACCGAGGCGCTTTCCGCCTGGCGCGTCGCACAGCGCGCCGCGTAGGCTGTCCACACAAGATGTCCAAATCACTCGACTTCCTCACCGAGGCCCTGCGCCGCCTGCCCGGCATCGGCCCCAAGTCGGCCCAGCGCATGGCCTTCCACCTGCTGCAGCACGACCGCGAGGGAGCGGCGATGCTCTCGCGCGCGCTCTACCAGGCCGTCGACACGGTGCACCACTGCGCCATGTGCAATACCTTCGCCGACACCGAAATCTGCGAGATGTGCGCCGACGAGGCGCGCGACCACACGCTGCTGTGCATCGTCGAGACGCCCGCCGACCAGATGATGATCGAGCAGACCCTGACCTTCAAGGGCCTGTATTTCGTGCTGATGGGGCGGCTGTCGCCGCTCGACGGCATCGGTCCGAAAGACCTGCACCTCGACAAGCTGGTGGCACGCGCCGCCGACGGCGTGGTCGGCGAAGTGGTGCTGGCAACCAATTTCACCAACGAGGGCGAAGCCACTGCCCACTACATCTCCGAGATGCTCAAGGCGCGCGGCCTGCGGGTCAGCCGCCTGGCGCGCGGCGTGCCTGTCGGCGGCGAGCTCGAGTACGTCGATGCCGGCACGATAGCGCGCGCCATGCTTGATCGCCGCACTGCATAATGGTCGCAATGACAACCCGGTAGCCCCGGAGTGGCGGGTGCCCGTTTGCGTGCGCGCAATCCATGTTGAGGGTCCGCTGCTATCGTGGGCTCCTTCGAGCGAGGGAAAAAATTGTCAGGGCAAGACCCTGAGGGCGTGGCGTCATCGTCGAAGACAGTACACTGGTACGTCGAGACGAATGCAACGCCGCCATGGCGATTTTTTCACACGCTCTCCAAGCGGACCTGCGAGCATGCATCTTGTCGACATCACCATGTTCTACGCCGCCGAAGGCAACGGCGTGAGCACCTACCTGAATGCCAAGGCGCGCTGGCTGGCGCGTAACAGCCGCGTTCGCCATACGATTCTCAGTCCCAACGTGGACAGCGGCGGCGAGGCGCCCAGGCTGGTGCGCGTGCCTGCCTTTGCCCTGCCCGGCATCAATGGTTTTCGCATGCCGGTCTCGGTACGGGCGCCGGCCCGCCTGCTGCACCAGGCCGCACCCGACCTGATCGAGGTCGGCGACGCCGGTCACAGCGCCTGGGCCGCGCTCAAGCTGCGCCGCCGCCTTGGCGTCCCGGCAATCGCCTTCTACCATTCCGACCTGCCGCGCCCGGTAAGGCCGCGCTTCGGCCAGACCGCCGAACAGGCCACCTGCAAATACCTGGCCCACCTGTACCGCCAGTTCGACCTCGTGCTGGCGCCGAGCCGTGATGGTCGAGCAGCTGCACGACATGGGCGTGCAGGGCGCGCGCCACCAGTCGCTGGGCATCGACAGCGCCGTGTTCCACCCGTCGCGCCGCGTCGAGACGCTGCGCGCCCACCTGCGCCTGCCGCCTGACGCGCGCCTGCTGGTCTACGCGGGGCGCTTCACGCCCGAAAAGAAGTTGCCGCTCCTGATCGAGGCGGTGCGCAAGCTGGGGCGGCCCTATCACCGGTCATGATCGGCGGCGGCGCCGAGCTGCCGCGCTATCCGCAGATCACCTATCTGCCCTTCAAGCGCAACCAGCGCCAGCTGGCACGGCTGCTCGCCAGCTGCGACGTGCTGGTGCATCCGGGCGACTGCGAAACTTTCGGCCTGATCGTGCTCGAGGCCATGGCTTGCGGCCTGCCGGTCGTGGCCACCGGGGGCGGCGGCGTGGCCGAGCTCGTGGACGAGCGCACCGGCATCCTGGCGCGTCCGAACTGTGTCGACAGCCTGGCCGGCGCGATCGAGGCGATCTACGGTCGCGATCTGGCCGAGCTGGGCGCGAATGCGCGCCGCAAGGCGGCCGAATACTATGACTGGAACGAAATCCTGCCGCAGGTGATGCGGCGCTACCAGGCGGTGCTGGGTACGCGCGAGCAGGACGAACCGGGCGCGGAAGGCATCTGTGTTCCCGAATGAGGGGAAGGGCGCGTGGACCCCGGCAGCCGCATCGCCGGCGGCGTTGCCAGGCGGTGGCGCGGCTGGCGCGTTGTCGGCTGCGTCGGCCTCGGTACTGAATGCAGGTTCCGGTATGGCGCCTCAGCAGATGATCCAGGCCCCGCACGATGCGCTGTCATCCCCACGCCTCGCCCGCGCTGACGGCGCACCGCTGCTATGCGTTTCCATCCACGACGTCGCCCCCGCCACCGGGAAGCCTGTGCGCAGCTGGCCGAAGCCCTGCGTGGCATCGCCGACATCGCGCTGACCTGGCTGGTGGTGCCGCGCTACCACGACCGCGCGGACGACGAGCGGGCCATGCGCGCCGGTCTGGATGCGGCCCGGCACGTGGCGACGAACTGGTCCTGCATGGCTATACCCATCTCGACAGCGCGGCACCCGAAGGCAGCCTGCGTGCACGCTTCCTGCGCGGCGTGTACACCCAGCGCGAGGGCGAATTCGCCGCCTTGACGGCGGCCGAGGCGCGGATGCGGATCGAGCTGGGCCTGGCGTGGTTCCGGGCGCGCGGGTGGGAGCCAAGCGGCTTCGTCCCGCCGGCCTGGCTGCTGGGACAAGGTTCACGGGAAGCGCTGGCCGGCTACGGCTTCAGCTACACCACGACCTTCACGCGTTTTCACCTGCTGCCAGAGCGCGGCTCGGTGTTCGCGCCTTCGCTCGTCTACGCGGCGCGCAACCGGGCAGGGCGCCTGTTTTCGCCACTTGCTGCCAGCATGGCCGCCCGCGCGCTGGCAGGAAGCCCGCTGATGCGCCTGAGCCTGCATCCGCCCGATCTGCGCCATCCGCGCCTGATGGCGCATGCACGCCACATCGTCGCGCGCGCACTCGAGACGCGCGCCGCCGTCACCAAAGCCGAGTGTGCACAGCGCCTGCGCCAGCTGCATCCCGGCGCAGTGCGACCCGGTGCCCGCTAGCGCGGGAGCGTTCCGCCAGCGCGGCCAGTGTTACCAGCCCCGGCCCCAATAACCGCCACCCCAATAGCCGCCGCGCCATGGCCCGGCGTATCCTGGACTGCCGTAGCGCTGCACGTCGTCCTTGGTGCTCAGGCTGATGATGCAATCGCGCCATTGGTCCGATTGCTGGGCATAGCCGAGGCGGTCGCAGGCGGGGCCGTAGACGGCGATCATCTCCGCCATTTCGGCCTGCTTGCGCGCTGCGCGCTCTTGCGGGGTGGCACAGGCGCCCAGCAACAGCGCGGCCGTCAATACGATGTAGGTACGCATCGTTCACTCCTTTTTAGCGTTTGACTTGTTGGCTTCGAGCTTAGCGCAAGAATCCGAACACTGCTCGAATCCACCAATCGCGCGGTCGTAAGGGCGCGACTCGGGGCGCGCACGCAAGCGGACGCTGCTATGCGCGAACGTGGTTTTCTGGCAATATATTTAGCTTCGATAACAACAAGATGAGGGGACCATGCGCAAACCTGGCGCACCATCCTGGACCTTGCGCATTGCGCTGGGCTTGCTCGGCCTCGTCCTGCTGGCGCTGCTGGGTGCCTGGCTGTTCCTGCGCGCCAGCCTGGCGCAACTCGACGGCAAGCGCGAGACGGCCGGGCTGGCCGCCGCCGTGACGGTCGAGCGCGACGCGGCCGGTGTGCCCCTGATCCGCGGGGAGAACCGCCTTGACCTGGCCTATGCCACCGGTTTCGTGCATGCCCGGGAACGCTATTTCCAGATGGACCTGCTGCGCCGCACCGCCGCCGGCGAACTGGCCGAGCTGTTCGGGCCGCGCGCCTTGCCGCTCGACCGCGCACGCCGCCTGCACCGCTTCCGCGCCCGTGCCGGCAAGGTGCTGGCCGGGCTGGCACCGCAGGACCGTGCTTTCCTCGACCGCTATGTCGCCGGCGTCAACGATGGCCTGAACGCGCTGTCGGCGCGTCCCTTCGAGTACGTGCTCGCCGGCGCGCCGCCGGTCGCCTGGCGCGCCGAGGACAGCCTGCTGGTGGTCTGGGCCATGTACCTCGACCTGCAGGGCAACCAGGAAGCGCGCGAACTGGCGCGCGGCTGGCTGCGCGAACACAGCACCCCGGCCCAGTTGGCCTTCCTGCTGCCGGAGGCAAGCAAGCGCCTGGGATGCGCCGCTCGACGGCAGCGCATCCGCCTTGCCTGCGGGCGCGCCGCTGCCGCCGGGAGCGCCTGGCTGGTGGGGTAAACCGGCCGCGGCACCAGCGCGCGTAGCCATGCTCGAGCGCGGCGACGCCGTTGGCAGCAACAATTATGCGATTGCCGGCAGCCGCAGCGCCAGCGGCGCGGCGATCGTTGCCGACGACATGCACCTCGGCCTGCAATTGCCGAACATCTGGTACCGGCTGGCGCTGTCCTGGCCGTCCGCGCCAGGCGAGGCTGCCGTCAATGGGCGCAAGCGCATCGTCGGCGTGACGCTGCCGGGCGCGCCGCCGCTCGTCATCGCCGGCAGCAACGGCAAGGTGGCCTGGGGCTTCACCAACAGCTATGGCGACTATCTGGACCTGGTCGAAGTCGGGATGGACGCGGAGCACGCCGGCCAGGTGCGCCTGCCGGCAGGCTGGGAGCGCCCGGCCGAGCATGCGGAAACGATCGCGGTGAAGGGCGGCCCGGCCGAAACGCTGCTGGTACGCGAGACCACGCTCGGGCCCCTGCGCGTGGCAAACGGCAAGACCTACGCGGTGCACTGGATCGCCCACCATCCGCAAGCGCTCAACCTGAACCACCTGCGCCTGGAAGGCGCGGCCACGCTCGACGCAGCGCTGGGCATCGCGGCCACGGATGGCATCCCGGCGCAGAATTTCGTCGCCGGCGACGCCGCCGGCAACATCGGCTGGACCGTCGCCGGCATGCTGCCACGCCGCGCGGCGACGGAAGGCATCAGCTTCCCGCTGGCCGCCGCCGATGGCGTGCCGACCTGGGATGGCCTGCTGGCGCCGGCCGATTATCCGCGCGTGGTCAACCCCGCCGGCGGTCAGCTGTGGACTGCGAACAGCCGCCAGTTGCTGGGAGCGGGAAGCGCGCTGCTCGGCGACGGCGGTTTCGACCTCGGTGCGCGCAGCAGCCAGCTGAAGGACCGCCTGCAGCGGCTGGGGGGCGCGCACGGACGTAGCCGCCGCCTTCGACGCGGCGCTGGACGACCGCGCCCTGTTCATCGCGCGCTGGCGCGAACGCGCACTGAACACGCTCGACGTCGACGCCACCCGCGACCAGCCGCGCCGCGCCGAGTTCCGTCGCCAGCTCGAAACCAGCTGGAACGGCCGTGCCGCCACCGATTCGGTGGGCTACCGGCTGGCGCGTAACTTCATGTGGGCACTGCATGACGAGCTCTTTGGCGCGGCGAATGCGGCGATGGCCGGCCTCGATCCGAAGGCGACGTTTGCAGTGGCCAATCCACGCTGGCCGGCGAGCTTGGCGCGCCTGCTCGACGAGCAGCCGGCCGGCTGGCTGCCGCCGGGCCGGCGCGACTGGCGTGCGGTCCAGCTGGCGGCGATCGACCGCGTCATCGCGGATCTCGACAAGGAAGGCGTGCCGCTGGCGCAGGCCACCTGGGGCACGCGCAATACGGCGGCGATCGCGCATCCGATCGCGCTGGCGGTACCGGCGCTGGCGGGCGTGCTGGGGGTGCCGCCCGACCAGCTGCCGGGCGACTCGCACATGCCGCGCGTGGCGGGACCGAAGTTCGGTCAGTCGGAGCGGATGACGGTGTCGCCGGGCCGCGAGGAGGAGGGGCTGTTCAACATGCCGGGCGGGCAGAGCGGCCACCCCTTGTCGCCGTTCTTCCTGCGCGGGCATGCCGAATGGGTGCAGGGCAAACCGCAGCCGCTGTTGCCGGGCGCGGCGCGCCATACCCTGACGCTGGCGCCTGCGCGCTGGGACGGCGGTTCAGCAACCGTACTGGGTCGGGTCCCAGAAATAGAAGCGCGCCGCGGGACGCCGGGGCTTGCCGCTCGCGAGTTGGCTGGACAGGAAGAGCTGCATCTCGAGCGCGCGGCGCTCCAGCTGCGGCCGCACGACAAGGTCCGGCTTGCCGTCGCCATCGAGGTCGCCGATCCAGACGACGAAGTCGTCCGGCAGCAGCGGCGTGCCCAGTTCCGGCATCTCGCTGTCGGCAACCGCTATCGTGCGTTCGTCCTCGCCGAAGCGGACTTTCCAGTCCACTTTTACACGTGCCAGGCAAAATGTCGCATCCGAACACGGGTCTTCGAAGGTGGTCGACAGCGTGGCCGCAAGGGTGAGCGCCTGGCCATCGATGTCGTAGCGGCGCACTTCGCTGGCGCGCCATGGCTCTTCGGAGACCGGCTTCCCGCTCTGGAAGCGCTTGTTGAAATACCAGGTGCGCACCGGGCCCTCCTTCAGGCCAGGCAGGCCGCGCACCGGGAACAGCGCGGGCGCGCTGCCGGCGGTACGGGCGACTACACCCTGGGCCGGACCATCGGTCGTCGCAATCGGCTCGGCGCGGATGCGCACCTCGTCCTTCTTCAATGCACAGGTCTGCGCGCAGTGCAGGGCATGGTACTCACCGGCGGGAAACTGAATGGTATCGGCAAAGAAGGCGTAGCCCGACGGCTTGCCATGAATGAGGTGGATCTGTTCGGCGGCCTGCAGCGGGGCCGATGCGAGGATTGCGGCCATGCAGGCGAAGATGGCGATATGACGAACGACATGGATCGAAGACATGGGCTCTGGTCGCGAGGATGGCTGACCCCGGCAGTGTAGCACCGCGGCGGGCACGCCGGCACCGCTGGCCGCCGAGCGCTGAACGCCGGGCGCGTTCCCACGCGTCGGGCGTTCGCAAAACATGCGTGGCGGGAAAGCCGGGCGCTCAGCGCGCGGGCAGCTCCAGCGGCAGCTTGCGCAGCATCTGGTCGATGGCTTCGGCGCTCGACGGCCGGCCGAGGAAGAAACCCTGAACCACGTCGCAGCCGAACTGCTCGAGCAGCACCAGCTGTTCGTCGGTCTCGACGCCTTCGGCCACCACCGCCATTTTCAGGCCGTGCGCCATGGCGATGATGGCGCGGGTGATCGCCGCGTTTTCCGAGTCCTGCGGCAGGCCGCAAATGAAGCTGCGGTCGATCTTCAGCGCGCGCACGTCGAAGCGCTTCAGGTAGTTCATCGACGAGTAGCCGGTACCGAAGTCGTCGATCGACAGGTAGACGCCGATGCCGCGCAGCTGTTCGAGCGTGGCCATGGTCGCCTTGGCGTCGTCCATCAGCGTGCCTTCGGTGAGCTCGAGTTCCAGCAGCTTCGGATCGAGTCCGGTGTCTCCCAGGGCCGAGAGCACGATCTGCGACAGGTTCTCGTCCTTGAACTGCTTGGCTGACAGGTTCACCGCCATGCGCACTGCGCGCCGTCCCATCCCCTGCCACAGGCGCGCCTGGTTGCAGGCGGTGCGCAGCACCCATTCGCCGATCGGCACGATCAGGCCCGTTTCCTCGGCAAGCGGAATGAATTCGGTGGGCGAGATGATGCCGCGTTCCGGATGGCGCCAGCGCACCAGCGCTTCGACGCCGACGACGTCGAGCGAGCGCACGTCGAGCTGCGGCTGGTAGAGCAGGTAGAGCTCATCGTTCTGCAGGGCGCGGCGCAGGCCCACTTCGAGTTTCACGTGGCTCATGATCTGCATCGTCAGCGAAGAGCTGTACAGCTTGGCGTTGTTCTTGCCGCAGTTCTTGGCGTGGTACATCGCCGTGTCGGCGTACTTGAGCAGCGAATTGCAGTCGTCGCCGTCCTCGGGGAAGAGCGAGATGCCGATGGAGGCGGTGACGAAAATCTCGTTGCCGTCGATGAGGAAAGGGCGGCGCATCGCTTCCTTGACGCGGTGGGCCACGTTCAGCGCGTGTTCCACGCGTTCCAGGTCGGGGATCAGGATCGTGAATTCGTCGCCGCCCAGGCGCGCCATGTGCGTCGCGCCCGCAGTGGCGGCCTGTACCTCGTGCCCTTCCGGCGTGCCTTCCTGGACTACTTCCTCGTGCGGCGTCCCGTCGGGCAGGGCTTCGCTGCGCGAGACCAGGTCGCTGGGACGGATCGTCTCGCGCAGGCGTTCGGACACGATTTTCAGCAGGTGGTCGCCGACGTTGTGGCCGAGCGTGTCGTTGATGCGCTTGAAAGCGTCGAGGTCCATGAACAGCACCGCGAACTTCTTGTTGCCGATCTTCGAGCGCTGCAGCTCGCGTTCGAGGGTTTCGAGGAAGGCCTGGCGGTTCGGGATGCCGGTCAGGCTGTCGCAGTAGGCCAGCCGGCGGATCTGCTCCTCGGTGCGTTTGCGCTCGCTGATGTCGCGCACCAGGCCGAGCACTTCCGATGGCCCGGTGGCCACCAGGCGCGCCTCGAAATGCTGGACGACGCCGAAGCGCACCAATTCGTACTCGACCGAGCGCACCTGGCGCGTGCGCAGCACTTCCTTCAGCTGGGCCAGCATGCGCGCGGAGATCTCCTTCGGCAGCACTTCGCCGATGTGGCGACCGACGCAGCGTTCGCTGGTGAAGGGGGCCGGGGTGTCGTTGTCGTCGGCGCGCTGGCCGTGCCCGCCCGGACGCAGGCGTCCGCGGCCCGGTTCGTAGTCGAGGTAGAAGCCGTCGCCGTTCATGCGGAAGAAGGTGTCGGGAATCGCGGCCAGCACGGCGCGGTTCTGGGCGTCGGCGATGCGCAGGCGCGCGATGGCGTCGCTGGCGCGCAGCACGTACAGCACCCGGTGGCCGAGGATGGGCCAGTTGATCGGCTTGGAGACGAAATCCGTGGCGCCGGCTTCGTAGGCGCTGGTGACGGCTTCGACATCGTCGCCGCCGGTGACCATCACGATCGGCACCGAGGGACCGCCTGCTTCGGCCTGGCGAATGGCACGGCAGGCGGCGAAGCCGTCAACGTGCGGCATCTCGACATCCATCAAAATGAGGTCGGGCCGGCGTTCCCGTGCCAGGGCAATGGCCTGGCGGCCGTCCTCGGCCTCGATGCCATGCAGGCCGACGTTGTGCAGCATCTCGAGCATCAGGAGGCGCATCACCGGATCGTCGTCGGCCACCAGCACGACACCGCGTTGAGGGGAAGGGGAGGCTGGCATCATGTTTCCTTCTCTAGCATGGCATTGAGCGAATGGCGGACCGCGGGGAATTGCTGTTCCAGCCCGGTCACCAGTGTGGCCGCGCCTTCGACGCTGGCGGCGCGGCCGAGTTGTTCGAGTTCCCTGCACAGGCGGGCAAAGGCGTCGGCGCCGACGTTGGCGCTGGCCGACTTCAGGCTGTGGGCGACGCGGCGCACGGTATCGGCGTCCTGGCTGGTTGCGGCCCGGCGCAGGGTGGCCAGATGCCGCGGCGTGTCGCCGACATAGGCCGCGATGACCTTCTGTACCAGCGCGTCGCCGCCGTCGCGGCTGAGGGCGCGGATCTTCTCCAGTGCCGCCGCATTGATGACGTCGCGCTGGATCACTTCGCGCGCTTCCGGCGGCAGGGTCGGCGTGCACTCGTCGTGGTGGACGGTAGCGGCGATCGGCAATGCGATCCAGCGCCCCATTACGCCCGCCAGTTCCTGCTGGGTGAAGGGCTTGGAGAGGTAGTCGTCCATACCGGCGGCGAGGCAGGCTTCGCGGTCGCCTGCAACGCGTTGGCGGTAATGGCGATGACCGGCAGGGTGCGCGGCCGTCCCGCCTCGCGTTCTTCGCCGCGGATGGCGGCGGTGGCGGCAAAGCCGTCCATGACCGGCATCTGGCAATCCATTAGCACGGCCGCGTAATCGTGGATGCGCACGGCCTGCAGCGCCTCCGCGCCGTTGCGGGCGACATCGGCCTGCAGGCCCAGGCTCTCGAGCATGGCCTTGGCCACCTCGACGTTGACCGGGTTGTCTTCGGCCAGCAGCACGCGGCGCATGCGCTGGCGCTCGCCGGACGCCGGCAGCGCCTGAGGCGGCGGCAGGAACTGTGGCGCCGGCGCAGTGAGGCCGCGCGGGCGCGTCGCCAGACAGGCGAACAGGTCGGCCGCCCGCGCGGGCTTGATCAGCTGGTAGGCGACGCCGGCGCCGCGCCGCTGCACCGGATCAGCGGCGCTGCGTTCGGGGCTGATCAGGATCAGGCGGGTCGGGCGCGTCAGGGCGTGGGCGCGGATCGTGGCGGCGAGCAGCAGGCCGCTCGACTGCGGCAGCTCCATGTCGATCACGGCGGCGTCGAAGGGCGTGCCCGCGTCGGCGGCGGTGGCCAGGCGCCGCACCGCATCGCCCGGGTCGCCGCTGCCTTCGCACGCGACCTTCCAGTCGGCCAGGTGGCGCTGCATGCCGATGCGGCTGGTCTCGTTCTCGTCGACGATCAGCACGCGCATGCCGGCCAGGGTGTGCTGCTGCCCGCCGGGTGCATCGGGATCGACGCGGCGCTTGTCGAAGCTGACCGTGAACCAGAACACGGACCCGCGCGTGGTGCCATTGTCGACGCCGATCGCCCCGCCCATCAGTTCGACCAGCTGCCTGGAGATCGCCAGGCCCAGGCCCGTGCCGCCGAACTTGCGCGTGGTCGAGTCGTCGGCCTGGGAAAACGCTTCGAACAGGCGGCTCCTCGCTTCGTGCGAGATGCCGATGCCGGTATCGATCACTTCGAAGCGCAGCACGACGGCCTGGCTGTCTTCGCTGGCGACGCGCACGCGCGCTTCGATACGGCCTTCCTCGGTGAACTTGATGGCATTGCCCAGCAGGTTGGCCATGATCTGGCGCAGCCGGTTCGGGTCGCCGCAGATGGCGACCGGGATATCGTTGGCGATGTCGAAGTCGAGCGCAATGCCCTTCGCTTGCGCCTGCGGCGTGTAGACCGTGTGGATGTCTTCCAGCAAGTCCCACAGGTTGAAGTTGATGTACTCGATGGTGAGCTTGCCGGCTTCGATCTTGGAAAAGTCGAGGATGTCGTTGATGATGACGAGCAGGTGCTCGCCCGAACGCTTCACCAGCCGCGTGTAGTTGCGCTGGGTGTCGGTGAGCTCGGTCCCGAGCAGCATTTCGGTCATGCCGAGCACGCCGTTCATGGGGGTGCGAATCTCGTGGCTCATGGTGGCAAGGAATGCGCTCTTCGCGCGGCTGGCCGCTTCGGCCGCGTTCTTGGCGCGCTCGAGCTGTTCGGTGCGCACCGATACCTGGCGTTCGAGTTCGTCGCGGTGGTGGGTCAGTGCCGCGCCGCGGCCCTCGATCTGCGACAGCATGTCGTTGAAGCTGTCGATCAGCGTGCCCAGTTCGTCGCTGCGGCCGTGCGCCACGCGCAGCGTGTAGTTCTGGCTTTCCGACACCTTCTGCGCGGCGCCGATCAGCTTCCTGACCGGGTCGGTGATGCTGCGCGTGAAGCGCCGCGCCAGCACCAGCGAGACCAGCAGCGCCGCGCACATGGCCGCACCGAGCACGCCCACGCTGCGCAGGATGTCGCGCCACATCGGCAGCAGGTCGGCTTCGATCACGATGACGCCGACCCGGGCGCGGTCGTTGGCGACCTGGCGGTACAGGCGCATGCGCGTCGACACCAGGCGCGCGCCGTGCAGGTTCGCTTCCACGAGTTCGACCTCGTCGGCGATCGCCAGCGTCGGCGCCGTCTTCGCGGTGCCATGGGCCGGCGCGACGTAGTCGGCGAACAGGCGGCCATGGCTGTCGTAGAGCGCCGCGAAGCTGATCTCTTCTTTCGCGGCGAGCGAGGCGAGCAGGGTGCGCGCCAGGTTGCGGTCGTTGAAGACGAGGGTATCGGCACTGTTGGCGGCCACCACCGCGGCCAGCGAGGCCAGTGCCACGCGCTCGTCCTTGCGCCCGTTGACCACCGAGGCGCAGGCAAAGGCGATGAAGACGAACAGCAGCGCGGTACCGGTCGAGAGCAGCGACATCGACGTCAGTTTGCGGTTCAGGCTGGAGCGCTCGGATGTCGGCATGGAGGCATCAATCAGGGCAGGAGCGGCGGACGGCGTGGGCCGGCGCCAACGCGCGCGTGCCCTCCTTGCAGAAGTGAAAATTCCTGCAAGAAAAAATAGTACGTGGGAGGGGGAAGGGGGACTTTGCGGTGGCGCAAGTAGGGTGGGCAAGCGTTGCCTACCCGACGGTTCTGGGCGATACCGCTCGTGCGTTGTCGTAGCGTGACGGCTCCGCCGCCCACGCGTTCAACAGGCAGATGCCATCCGAACCACAGTCAAAGCTGGAACGCCGAAAGCGTGGACGGATGGCCCGTCCACGCGTCCTTCAAACTACGGCCGAGCTCAGCAGCAACCCCCGCTGCGCCCGGACCCGTACCGCGCTTCCTGGCGCTCGCGGAAAAACTCCTCGTAGGTCATCGGGGTTTTATCCGGATGCTCGCGCTCCATATGCGCCAGGTAAGTGTCGTACTCCGGCAAGCCGACCATCAGGCGCATGCTTTGCCCGAGGTATTTGCCGGCCTGGGCGAGGGCGGCCAGCATCACCGCACCTGCGCCGCCGGGGCCGCCACGAACGGCGATTCCTTCACCGTCGGGTTGCCGTTGTTGCGCGCATTGATGACGGTGCGGATGCCGTACACCAGCACCGCCACCACCACGACCATGAAGAAGCCGCACAGCGTGGCGTCGACATAGTCGTTGAAGACGATGCGGCTCATCTGGTCGAGCGACTTGGCCGGAGCCAGCACGGTACCGGCGTCGAGCGCGGCCTGGAATTTCTGGGCGTGGGCGACGAAACCGACCTTCACGTTCGGGCTGAAGATCTTCTGCCAGCCGGCTGTCAGGGTGCAGATCAGGAGCCAGATGGTCGGCACGATCGTCACCCAGGCGTACTGGCCACGCTTCATCTTGAACAGCACCACGGTGCCCAGCGTCAGGGCGATACCGGCCAGCATCTGGTTGGCGATGCCGAACAGCGGCCACAGGGTGTTGATGCCGCCCAGCGGATCGACCACGCCCTGGTACAGGAAGTAGCCCCAGGCGGCCACGCACAGGCCGGTCGCCAGCAGGTTGGCCGGCAGCGATTCCGTGCGTTTCAGCGATGGGACAAACGCGCCCAGCAAGTCCTGCAGCATGAAGCGGCCCGCGCGCGTTCCTGCGTCGACCGCGGTGAGGATGAAGAGCGCCTCGAACAGGATCGCAAAGTGGTACCAGAAGGCCATCATCGCCTTGCCGCCAACCACGTTGGCCAGGATGTTGGCCATGCCCACGGCCAGCGTCGGGGCGCCGCCCGCGCGCGAGATGATGGTGTGCTCGCCCACGTCCTTGGCCACTTGCGTGAGCGTTTCAGGCGTGACCACGAAGCCCCAGTTCGAGACCGCGGCGGCAGCCGACTGCGCGGTGGTGCCCAGCACGGCGGCCGGCGCGTTCATCGCGAAGTACACGCCCGGGTCGATGGTGGACGCGGCCACCAGCGCCATGATGGCGACGAACGATTCCATCAGCATCGCGCCGTAGCCGATGAAGCGGGCGTGGGTCTCGTTCTCGATCATCTTCGGCGTCGTGCCCGAGGAAATCAGCGCGTGGAAGCCGGAGACGGCGCCGCAGGCGATGGTGATGAACAGGAAGGGGAACAGATTGCCCGACCAGACCGGGCCGGTGCCGTCGATGAAGCGGGTCACGGCGGGCATCTGCATGTGCGGTGCGACCAGCACGATGCCGATGGCCAGCGCCACGATGGTGCCGATTTTCAGGAAAGTGGAGAGGTAGTCGCGCGGCGCCAGCAGCAGCCACACGGGAATGACCGAAGCGACGAAGCCGTAGCCGATCAGCATCCAGGTCAACTGGACGCCGGTGAAGGTGAACATCGGGCCAAGCGTGGCCGAATCGTGCACGTACTGGCCGCCGATGATGGCCAGCATCAGCAGGATGAAGCCGATGAAGGAGATTTCGCCGATGCGGCCCACGCGCACATAGCGCGAATAAATGCCCATGAAGAGCGCGATCGGGATCGTCGCCATCACGGTAAAGCTGCCCCAGGGCGAGCCGGTCAGGGCTTTCACCACGATCAGCGCCAGCACCGCCAGGATGATGACCATGATCATGAAGGTGCCGAAGAGGGCGATGATGCCGGGGATTTCCCCCATTTCGGATTTGATCAGGTCGCCCAGCGAGCGGCCGTCGCGGCGCATCGACATGAACAGCACGATAAAGTCCTGCACGGCGCCGGCGAAGACGACGCCGGCCAGGATCCACATCATGCCGGGCAGGTAGCCCATCTGCGCGGCGAGGACCGGACCGACCAGCGGCCCGGCGCCGGCAATGGCCGCGAAGTGGTGGCCGAACAGGACGTATTTATTCGTCGGCACGTAGTCGAGGCCGTCGTTGTACTTGTAGGCCGGGGTCTGGCGGCCGGGATCGAGTCCCATCACCTTCGTGGCGATGTAGAGGCTGTAAAAGCGGTAGGCGATGAGGTAGACGCAGACGGCGGCCGCCACCACCCACACGGCGTTGATCGACTCGCCGCGGCGCAGGGCCACATAAGCGAGCGCGACAGCGCCGAAGAGTGAGAGCGCCGCCCAGCCGAGTCGATTTCCGAGACTTTTCATGGGTGGCTCCTTAGGTTTTTTTCTCATGGGGGTACGGCGCAGCCGGGACATGCCCTCGAACATGCCGAAGCGTGCACGGACAGCGGCAGGCGGACGGCGTGTCGCCCCCATCTTGCCCCATTATGGAAATGGCAAGCGCATGATTCTAACCCGTCAAGCTTGCCATTCAGGCTACGTAGAATCACGTATGCACGCACGTTGGAATATGTCCACGTGGAAACATTTTTAGTTGCGTTTAGTTAAGCCGTCGACTAAGATGACCCGACCGATCACTCTGAAGATGCCGATGTCTGTGCAGGACTCCCAAGCGTTCCCGCTGGTGCGGCTGCACCCCGTCGCCAATGGCCAGAACGAGTGGGTTGCACTGCTGATCGACCCGGTGCCGGGACCGGCGCTGCACGAGATGCTGGCGGCGCTTTTCGGTACGCCCGACCTCCTGAGCGCGGTCGCGCCGCTCGACTGCGTGCTGCGCATTCCCGATCCCGCCGAACTCACCCCGAACCTGCTGTCGCTGCTGCCGCCGCAACGCGTGGTGCTGGCCGTCGATGCCTTGTCCGCCATTCTCGATGGCCGTGCCGAGCAGACGGCGGCGCTGCGGGAAGGTGGCTACCGCGTGCTGCTCGAGCGCGTGCCAGGCCCCGGCGCGGGGCTTTCGGCACCTCCGCAGAGCGTGGCGCGCGACTGCTCGGGGGATCGCTGCCGCCCGGCAGCCTGCCGCCCCTGTTCGCTCCGCACCTGGCCTCACCACGTCGACAGCGCGCCGCGCCTGCTGGACTGCGCGCGCGCCGGCTTCACCTGGTTCAGCGGCGCCTATCCGCTCGACCCGGCAGGCGCCCCCGGGAACCCGACGGGCCCTCGCGCCGGCGCGTACTGGGCCTCTTGGCGCTGCTCGCGCGCGACGCCGATTCACGCGAGCTCGAGCTCCTGCTCAAGCAGGACCCGGTCCTGTCCTTCCACCTGCTCAAGCTGGTCAATTCCGCGGCCTTCGCCGTCAACACCCAGATCACGAGCTATGCCCAGGCGATCGCCGTCCTCGGACGACGCCAGCTGCAGCGCTGGCTGCAGTTGCTCCCTGTACGCACGCGCCGCCGCCGACGGCGCGCCGAACCTGCTGCTGCCGCTGGCGGCGCTGCGCGCAGGGCAGCTCGAGATCCTGTGCAAGGCAGACGGCGGCGAGCGCGACGACCAGGACCTGGCCTTCATGACCGGCGCCTTTTCCCTGCTCGACCGCCTGCTCGGCATGCCGATGGCCGCCATCCTGGCGGACCTGCAGCTGCCGGCCCACGTCGAGGCGGCGCTGCTTTGGCGCGAGGGGGAGCTCGGACGGCGCCTGGCGATGGTTGAAGGCGGAGCCGACCCGGCGCAGCTGGCCCGCGCCGGCATCGATCCACAACGCTGGTGGGCCAGCCAGCTGCACGCCCATCACTGGGCGATCCAGGTAGGCCGCAATGTCTGAGCTGCTGGCGGTGCGCTGCCACGACTTCGTCGCCTCCAGCGCGGCCCTTTCCGCCGCCGTGCTGCGCCTGCGCGGCGAAGCCCCTGGCCGAGGAACTCGGACGCATCGCGCGCGAGCTGCTGACCAGTCCGGCAGGGCGCTTCGTGGCATCCGATCCGCTCGACCTCGCCGCCTCCGTTCCGCGCGCCGCTGCGCCCGGCACCCTGCTGCAGGAAATCCACACCGAGGCCGGCTACCATGGCTATTACGAAGTCGGCGGACGCACCGACTACAGCGCGGAGGACCGCCGCCACCTGGCCGCGCTGGGAGCGCTCACCGGCACGCTGCTGCAAGTCCATTCGCTGGCCCAGCGCGCTACCCACGCCTATGCCGGCCTCGAAGCGCAGGCGGCGCGCCAGACGCAGATCCTCGAGCAGATCCACGAATCGGTCCTGACGCTCGACCAGATGGGCTATATCACGGGTTGGAACCGCGGCGCCGAGGAGCTGTTCGGCTATTCGGCGCTGGAAGCGGTGGGCCGCAACATCCTGTTCCTCTACGCCGACCAGGACGAGGAAGCCAGCGCGCTGCCCGACGCGTTCGCGGAAGAGGGCGGACGCATGATGGAAGTGCGGCGCCGTAAGAAATCGGGAGAGGTGTTCTGGGCCAGCCTGTCGCTGTCGCCGCTGCGCGACCTCGACGAGCGCCCGGTCGGCCTGATCGCCTACCTCACCGACATCACCGAGCGCAAGCTGGCCGAAGAGCGCCTGTACCATCTGGCTTATTACAACGAATTGACCGGGCTGCCGAACCGTTCGCTGTTCGCGCGCCTGGTCGACCAGGCCCTGACGGTCGCGCAGCGCAACGAGCTGTCCGGCTGCCTGCTCTTCATCGACCTGAACCGCTTCAAGCTGGTCAACGACACCCTCGGACGCAGTATCGGCGACGAATTGCTGCGCCAGGTGGCCGCGCGCTTTCGCCAGGCGCTGCGCGAGGAAGACGTGGTCGCGCATTTGTCGGGCGACGAATTCGCGGTCGGCCTGTTCGACGTGCGCCAGCATTTCGAAGCGACCACCGTCGCGCGCAAACTGCAGGCGGCACTGGACGCGCCCTTCCTGATCGAAGGTCACGACCTGCGCGTGGGCGCCAGCGTCGGCATCAGCGTCTATCCCCAAAACGGCATGGATGCCGATACCTTGCTGCGCATGGCCGACATCGCCATGGCGCGCGCCAAGGAAGGCCACGCCAACCCCGACCACAGCGTCGCCTTCTACAGCCTCGACATGAACAAGGGCATGCACGAGCGCATGCGCATCGAATCAGGCCTGCGCCACGCGCTCGGCCACGACGAGCTGCTACTGTATTACCAGCCCAAGTTCGAGATCGGCAGCGACCGCATCGTCGGCGCCGAAGCGCTGGTGCGCTGGCTGCACCCCGAGCGCGGCCTGGTACCCCCGGGCGAATTCATTCCGATGGCCGAGACCACCGGCCTGATCGTGCAGGTGGGCGAATGGGTGCTGGAGCAGGCCTGCGCCCAGGCGGCCAGCTGGCAGCGCGCGGGCTTGCCGCCGCTGCGCCTGGCGGTGAACGTCTCGGCGCGCGAATTCACCGAATCGCTGCCCGACCGCGTCGCCGACACGCTCGCGCGCCACGGGCTCGACCCGTGCTGGCTCGAACTCGAGATCACCGAAAGCACCCTGATGCACGACATCGACCGCGTGATCGGCATCATGGACCGCATCAACGCGCTCGGCGTCGCGCTCTCGCTGGACGACTTCGGCACCGGCTACTCGAGCCTGTCCTACCTGAAGCGCTTCCCGATCCAGACCCTGAAGATCGACCGCTCCTTCACGACCGGCATCCCGCTTGACGCGAGCGACTGCGCGATCGCCAGCACCATCATCAGCATCGGCCGCCAGCTCGGCCACCGCGTGATCGCCGAAGGTGTGGAGACGCTCGAGCAGTTGTCCTTCCTGCGCGACTCGGGCTGCGACGAGGTGCAGGGCTACCTGTACGCGGCGCCGCTGCCGGCAGGGCGCTTCGAGCAGGGGCTGCGGGAGAACTGGCTGCTGGTGTGATGCGTAGGGTGGACGCGGTCGGCGAGGCGGGTTCCCCGTCCACGCGGTGATAGGCTGACGATGATCTATCGCGCCCGCTCCGCCCTGACCGCACTATCTTGGCCGGCGCTTCTACTTCCACCACCACTGCCCCCCCCCGCAGAGTGATTTATGTATAATGCCGGTTCCTCAAAGGAAGCGTGGCCGAGTGGTTGAAGGCAGCAGTCTTGAAAACTGCCGACGGGGGAACCCGTTCGTGAGTTCGAATCTCACCGCTTCCGCCAGCATGCCGAACAAGAGCCCCACGACGTGGGGCTTTTTTCTACGGTCTCAGCGCGGCCTGGCTTCACCCTTTCTCACTCACTCACTCACTCACTCGGGTAACTGCCAGGCCATTGTCACCGCTACCCCGGCACGCAGCGTGTTGTGCACCTCGGCCACCGCATCGGTCTCGCTCAGGAGACGCGCGATGCCGGCGGCGGGAGCGGATGTGCGAACGGTCGCGTGGTAGCGGATGTTGGTGGCCGCCAGGCCGATTCCGGGGAACTCGGCAGTGGCCGTGACCTCGACCACGTCGATGGGAATCCCTAGTCGCCTGGCTTCCCGATACAGGTCATTGCAATAACATGTAGCGAGCGCCAGCATCAGGAATTCGCCGCCATTGAGCGCCGATCCGCCACCACCCGTCTTGCCTGGTACAGGAAAGGGGCGGCTGGCCCCATCGCTGCCGACCGTCACCTCATGGGTGGTTGGCGAACTGCATACCCGTGCCACGATCTCCATGACGTTCTCCTCGAATGGTCTTTCGGCGAGTCTTTGTCCATGACGCGCGGCTCGATGGCACTCGCACCGGTATTGGACAAATCCAGACCCGTTTCGGCTGCGGCGCCTCCGTGCCGGCCGACTCCTGGATCAATCCGGCAGCGCCGCGCGCCGCCGACCCAACGTAACTGCTAGCTTCCCACCGAAATTGCTTGTCGGTATGATTGCGCTAACTCAATAACAATCAAGAAAAAGGGGGGAGCTCCGATGAAACGACCAGGCACCGTCACACTGCGTTTTACCTCGCGTTGGCCTTATAACCCGATGAGCCTCTTGATCGCCACCTTTACCGGCTCGCGCTTCTTCAGCCATGTGGTGACCATCATCGGCGAACGCGCTTACGAAGCCTCGATGACCCATGGCTGCCGCGGGGGTGCGGTCGCGGAAATCATGCAGGGCGTGGTGCGCTATCGCGACATGCAGGTCGAGGTGCCCGACATCGATGCGGCAATCGCCTTTGCCGAGGCCCAGAACGGCAAGCCCTACGATTTCGGCGGGGCCTTCGCGCTGCCGCTGCTCACGTCCGATAACTGGAACGACGACAGCAAATGGTGGTGCAGCGAACTCGTGTTTGCGACCGTGATGGCCGGCGGCGTGACGCTGCTCGATCCGGACGAAATGCACCGCGTGACGCCGAACGACCTGTACCAGTGCTTCTATCCGAAGGGCGACATGATCCGCGCCTGAGCCCGCACACTGCAATGCAGCCCTCCAGGCCGGCTCGCTCTCGGGCTGTCCAGGCTTGGCGGCTTGCAGAGGGACGACGGCTCGTCCGCAATCCGCGCCCGCACCTGGGCCGCCCGCTATTCTGCTATTGACGTAGATCTATTGCCCTCAATACATGCATTGGTGTATTTACATTGCGCTAATTTTGATGCTACCTTAGCCACATTGCCTACAAAACAATGCGCCCAGCGCACACATCCTCATGAACCAGCGCCCCGCTTCGTTCTCCAGAGTGATCCTGCTTCTGTGCGCGTCGCTGTGCTTCAGCGCGGCACAGGCCGCCATTCCTCCTGAACAAGCCGCCTGCAGCGCCCGCCTCCAGGCCATCCGGCCCGACGATCCCAGCTTCAAGCGTCTCGACAAGATCTACCGCCAGAGCCTGCGTTTTGGCGGCACCGTGCACCGCATCCTTCCCAGCTTCCATGCCACCCACGACGACCTGGTCGCGGCGAAGAGCAGGATGTCCGCGCAGGACATTCCCTACATGGTCTACGAACTGGCGCAAGCCGAGGAACCGAACGCACGCCAGCGCGTCGCCGTCGGCGTGCTTGGACTGTTCGGCCCGCAGGCCCTGCCTTGCATCGCCGCGGCCATGCTCGATGCGCGCATCCCGGGGCGCTTCACGCTCAACCAGATAAGAATCGGTATCGAGGCCGAAAGGGTTTCGACAACCCGTGCGCAGTAGCAGTCCGTCCACGCTGTTTTGTCCAAAACAAGGGAGGGTTCATGTCACGCAAATTCAACTCCGCGCTTCGCACGGCGGCGCTCGTCGCCGCGCTGGGCGCGGTCGGCAGCTCGTACGCCTTTGTCCCGTCGGTGGGGCTGGGGGCGATCACGCCCGGCGAGTCGCACGCGGCCATTACCAAGACCGGCTTGACGACCATCTACGGGGAGCTGGGCATCACCTCGGTGTCGCGCACGATGGAGCAGGCGCGCGATACCATGCTCGAGGCCAATGCCCAGGTCGACAAGACCTTCGAGACTTCGACCGCCCACCATTGCGATGCCGAGAACATCAACCGCTGCAACGAGGTGGTGGTTGCCGCCTTCGATTCGGCGGTGCGCTCGGTGCAGGCGAATAACCTCGACGACGCGCGCAAGAACTTCGGCGCGGCGCTGCACACGCTCCAGGATTTTTATTCGCACAGTAACTGGATCGAACTCGGCAACAACAGCCTGCATCCGCAGATGGGCCGGCCGGGACGGGTAACCGGCATCTCGCCGAGCACCTTCAACGGCGACACCACCAATGCGCCCACCTGCATCGAGTCGCCCACCGGCGCCTGCATGCGCAACAACCTGATCACGCCGCTGCTGACCAGCGGCTACTACGGCGGCCAGAACCGTGATCGTCCGCCCGGCAAGTGCCGCCACGGCGGCTTCTTCGACAAGTCGCCGGGTGTCGGCGGCATCAACAAGGACATGGCGGCTTGCCTCGGCACCACCGGCAACGGCCTCTTCGACTCGCCGCACAGCGACCGCCATCCGGAAGCGGCAGCCCTGGCGGCGCAAGCCACCGCCGACCTGCTGCGCCAGATGAAGGCGAAGGTCACGCTGCGCCAGTTCAAGTCCTTCCTCGGCATCGGCGCGCCGTTTGCGTTCGCCATCGATACGACCGGCAGCATGGGCTCGGTCATCGAGGGTGTGAAGAGCCAGGTCAACGTGATCATCGACTCGCGTGCGAACACACCGGAAGAAGCCAGCCAGTACGTGCTGGCGCCGTTCAACGATCCGGGCGTGCCCACCGCGATCGTGACCGAGAACCCGGCAGCCTTCAAGAGCGCCCTGGCCGGATTGTTCGCCAGCGGCGGCGGCGACTGCCCCGAGCTGTCGATGGCCGGTGCCTACAATGCGGTGGCCGCGGCCGACAAGGGTGCGCAGGTCTACCTGTTCACCGACGCCAGTGCCAAGGATTTCTCGACCTACGGTTCGGTGCTCGACCTGGCCAGTACCAAGAAGTCGCGCCTGTTCTTCGCCCTGTTCGGCAACTGCTCGCCCTACGACCCCGTGTATTTCGCGCTGGCGCGCAACACCGGCGGCCAGGTGTTCATCCTGAACCGTCCGGAAGCGGCCCAGGTCTCGCGCCTGGCGGATGCCTTCTCGCGCACCGACACCGTCGACATCCTGACGATTTCCGGCACGCTCACACCCACGCCGCGCACCTACCAGTTCCCGGTCGACAGCCATATCAGCCGCATGAACCTGTCGGTGGCGCGCACGGCGCCCGGCACGGTCGTGGTCAGGCGCCCGGACGGCTCGACGCTGACACCGACGACGCCAGGCGCCACCGAAATCCCGCTCAGCAACACCACTGCCTATGCCATCACCACGCCGCAGCGCGGGGTCTGGTCGATCACCGTCAGTGGTTCCGACACCTTCTCGATCCTTGTCAACGGCGAGAGCGACTTCGCGTTCTCGCAGTTCCAGTTCGTCGAGCCGGGCGGACGTCCGGGCCACAGCGGCGCTTTCCCGCTGACGGGTTCGCCCGCACCCGGCAAGCAGGTATATGCGCTGGCCAACGTCGGCAGGTTCGCGGTGACCAAGTCGTACGAGTTCCGCAGCCCCGAGGGAAGCGTGCTGGCCCGCTTCGACCTGAGCAACAACGACGCCGCCGACCCGACCTCGGAGACCGGGCAGGTCACGATCCCCACGGGTCCCTTCAAGGTGTATGCGCTCGGCCAGGACAACAACCGCAACGCCTACCAGCGCGTGGTCGGCAACGTCGTCAATCCGCAGACGGTATCGGTCAGCGCGCCAACCGCCGTCGGCCTGCCGCAGGGCCAGGTCACGACCTACATCTTCTCGGTCAGGAACGACGGCCCGGCCGCGACCTTCCGCTTCAGCGCCATCGACGACAAACGCTTCGTCAGCGGCCTGGCGCCGCAGACCGCGACCATCCCGACGGGCGGCAGCGCGCTGGTGACGGTGCGCATGACGCCGCCGGCAGGCACCCCGGTGGGCACGGTCTCCACCCTGACCTTCAGCGCCGAGGATGCGAGCAACCCGGATGCGCGCAACTACGCCAGCCTGTCGAGCAGCGTGATCGCGCCGCCACTGGTGGGCGATGTCAACCGCGACGGCCGCGTCGATTGCGACGACCTCGGCATCGTGCGCGCCTCCTTCGGCTCGCGCCCGGGCTCCGGCAAGTTCAATCCGAACGTGGACCTGGACGTCAACGGCGTGATCGACGTGCGCGACCTCGCCATCATCACCCGCCTGATCCCGGCGGGCACCGTGTGCAAATAAGCTTCACGAAAGGAACCATCATGAAAGCATTCACCAAACTGCTGTTACTGGCGCTGTCGCTGCTGCTCCTGGCATCGCACCCCGCGCAGGCCGTGCCGATCCTGACCTTGACCACCGATAGCACCAGCGTGGAGCAGGGCGCCGAGTTCAGCATCGCCCTCGATGTCGCCGACATCGCCGACCTGTTCGGCTATAACGTGACCATCAACTACGATCCCGCGAAGATCCGCTTCGTCTCCGTCAGCGAAGGAGGCTTCCTGGGCAGCGCGGGCACGAGCTTCTTCGTTCCAGGCGTCGACGACGGCGCCGGCTCGGTCGCCTTTTCCGGCGCCGCGCTCATCGGAGCGATCGGCGGCGCGAACGGCGGCGGCAACCTGCTGAACTTCGTGTTTGCCGGCAGGGGGGCGGGCGCGGCCCTGTTCACGCTGTCGGACCTGCTGTTCATCGACTCGACCCCCGGCATCGATCGAGGTCGGCGGCGCCTCGCTCGGCGTGGTCGTGCGCGGCACACCGTCCGAGGTACCGGAGCCGGCTTCGCTGGCGCTGATTCTGGGCGGTGCGCTGGCGCTGGCTGCGCGCCGTCGCGCCGGGTGGCCGCGCCGAAAATGAGGAACTGAGCTTCCCGCAAAAGCCCCGCAGGCCGGGGCTTTTGTGCGCCTGGAGCACGCGAAAGCGAAAACCTGCTTTCATGGAAGGCTGCGGGAGGGGCGGGTTAGCAAAACGATGTGTATTGGAAATATTTTGCATATAATCTTGGCAATTTTTGTTGACGGTCGATATTTCCTTTGCCGCTGAGCAGCAGGGGGAGGAAGTGTGTCCGTTCCTGATTCCCAAGGATATCCATGCTCAAGTTGTTGCCGGCAGTCGTAGTGATGTTTGCTCTCTCCGGATGCGGAGGCGGCGGCGCCGACACTCCGGCCCCGGGGAAGGGGGGTGAGGGCCCGCCGTCTCCACCGCTTCCAACGTTCTCGGTCGGCGGCTCGGTTAGGGGCCTGGCTGCCAACGCCAGCCTGACGATTCAGAGCGGCACTGGCGCGTCCACGACGGTACCGCGGACGGCGACTTCACCTTCCCCCAGAAGCTCGTTGCTGGAGGCAGCTATCAGGTTTCGCTCGGTGCAAGCCCGCCGGGCCAGGTCTGCACGGTAGGCGGCGCGAGCGGAACCGTCGCCGCGGCGGACGTGCGCGGTATCGAGATCCTGTGCAATCCCGCGAGCGCAAGCGTGGTCCAGAGCGGAATGGCGGTGACCACCTTCGCGGGCTACCCCGGTTCGCAAGGCGAAGGCGACGGCAAGCTGACCGATGCGACCTTCGCTTGCCCTTTCGGGGTCGCGCTTGACGATGCCGACAACGTGTATGTCACCGATGCCCAGGGCGAATCGGTAAGGAAGATTTCGCCAGCGGGCATCGTGAGTACGCTGGCCAATCCCCTGGACTCGCCCGGCGGTATTGCACGCGATGCATCCGGCAACCTGTACGTCGCCAGCACACGTACCGACAAGATTTTCCAGATCAGTCCGTCGGGCGCGCTGTCGTCCACCGCCGTACGGGAGTGGGGCGGCGCCACGGTCTTGCCGGTTGGCGTCGCCATCGATGGGGCAGGCAATACCTATGTGGTCGGCCGGGGCACGCATGCCATCTACAAATTCAGTCCCGGGGGTGCTGCGAGCGTATTCGCCGGCGGCGAGAAAGTGGAAGGTTCAGCCGATGGCACCGGTGCTGCGGCACGCTTCAAGCTGCCATTTGGCGTGGCGATCGACCCGGACGGGAATGTGTTCGTCTCCGACGAAGGGAACCATACGATTCGCAAGATCACGCCGGCAGAGGTGGTGACGACGGTCGCCGGCGCGGCCGGGGTAGAAGGTGCCTCCGACGGTAGCGCGGCTACCGCCAGGTTCAGCCATCCCGCTGGCGTGACGATCGGGCCGGGCGGCAACCTGTACGTCGTCGATAACGGAAACCGCACAATTCGCATGATCACGCCCGATGGCGTCGTCAGCACGGTGGCCGGTACCGCCCTGGCAACGGGCGCTGCCGACGGATATGGCGCCGCGGCCAGCTTCAGCGATCCCTACGGTATCGTTGCCGACAAGGCGGGCGCCCTGTATGTGACCGACTGCGGCAACCATACGATACGAAAGCTGATTCCTTCGATCGGCACCAGGACCGTCAGCGTGACGCCGCCGCCGATGGTCTTTGCCGAGACGGGGACCGTGACGACGCTTGCCGGCAAACTCGGCGAAGGGGGTTCTGTGGATGGCACAGGAGAGTTCGCTCGTATATGGAGCGACACCATGCGTGCCATGGACCCGGACGGATATCTCCTGCTCGCCGAGGGCTATCCCACGCATGCTTTGCGCAAGGTGTCGAAGACCGGCGTGGTCTCGACGATAACGAGAGAAAACAACGCAAACGACACCTTGGCTTATCCGGCGTTCACCTTCGATCCAGCAGGAAATATGTACACTGCCAAGCGGCGGCCCGGCGGGTCGGTCGAAGGGCTGACGCGGCGTGACACGTCCGGCAATGTGACGACGATTTACGCTGAAGTATATGGCGCTCCAGGACTTGGCAGGATCGTCGCCGATGGTTTCGGCAACGTCTATGGCATCGATGGCGACCAGATCGACAGGATCACGGTTTCCCCGGTCAGCGCGACGGTCTTCGCCGGTACGACTGCCTCGTTCGCGCCACGCTACCATTTCGATGGCCCCGGACCTGTTGCACGTTTCCAGAGCCCGAGTGGCATCGTGGTCGATACCGAAGGGAATGTGTTTGTCACCGATGCGGCGAATCTGGTCATCCGTAAAATCAGTCCGGATGGGGTCGTCAGCACCTTTGCCGGCAAGGTGGGGCGCTCGGGTACGGCACCAGGTTATCACTCGGCAGTTGTCGATGGAACCGCAGACGCTGCACGGTTCTATTACCCGCAGGGGCTGGCTATCGACGGCCAGAATAACCTGTACGTCATCGACAACCATACCATTCGCAAGATCACGCCGAATCGTGAGGTGCGGACGATTGCCGGACTGGCGGGCGTAAAAGGATTCGCCGACGGCATGGGCGCGGCGGCCAGGTTCAGCCGGCTGGACTCGATCGTCGTCGACAAGGAGGGAACCATCTACGTCGGCGACAACAATACGATTCGCAAGATCGTGCAGAAATAGCCGGGGAAACGTGTGCTTGCGGATAAGGCCTGGGCAGCTGCCCAGCCCGGCGGACCCGCATGCGGTTCTACGCGCACCTGGTCGGTTCCGCGCCCATGTCGGTCGATGTCCCCAGGGTAACGCCGCCCACTGAAGGCAACAGTCCTGCTGGTCGGGGCTTTTGTTAATTCCGAAATGTTGCAGCGTAACAAACAGACGGCGCCTGGTTTGCGAAGCCCTTCTGTTTGCCCATGGGAAATGTATAATGCCCCACCTAAGCTGCCAAACGGCAGGGCAGGGACCGCGTGGTTGTTGCGTCGGAGGCAAGGTAGCTGGCATGGACGACAAGATTGTCGGAGTCCGCCTACGTCAAGACGAGCGGAACTGGTCAGCCGTATGTGTGATATTCGACAGATGAACTCGCTTGAGAGGGGTAAGGTAGAGGCGTAAAGAGGATACGCCGATGCTCAAGTCGTTAATCACATTCGCAGTGTTGGGAGGAAGCGCCGCCGTCGCGTGCGCCCAGAGCGGTGTCACCACGTATGGCGTAATCGATGCCGGCGTGGTCGGGCAGGGCGGCTGTGCGGGAAACTGCGCTACCAGGGTCGGTGGCGGCGTCGCCTCCGAATCGCATATCGGCATCCACGGCAGCGAGCCGGTGGGTGGCGGTGCGACGGCGATCTTCGCGGCCGAAACCGTGGTGCGTGCCGACACCGGGCGCGCCGACCAGGGCGAGCGTCCCTTCGGACGCCAGGTCTGGGTCGGCCTTGCCGGCGAATTCGGGGCAATCACGATCGGTCGCCAGTACAACCTCCAGTACCTTGCCCTGACCAACGTGGCCGACCCGTTCAAGGGCGGCATGGCCGGCAGCGCGGGCAACCTGATCGGTGGTGGGCAGCGCGTCGACAACAGCATCCAGTACTACGGCGCCCTGGCGCGCGGCATCTCGGCCGGCGCGTCCTATGCCTTCAGGGAAAAAGTCGATACCTCGCCGGCCGGGCGGGCCTGGGGCATGACGGTCGGCTTCGAGCACGGTCCGCTGACCCTGCGCGCCGCCCACCAGAACCTGAACGCCGTGCGCGTCCAGTTCAACAGCAAGACCAGCAACGACACCGCCGCCAGGAATTCGATCCTGGCCGCCAACCTGCGCCTGGGCTGGGGAACGGCCTACGCCGCCTACAGCCTGAGCCGCGGCTGGGCCAGCTCGCCCCTGTTCAACCCCGACAATCCCTACAGTGCCGGCCTGGCTCGCACGCCATCGAACAACAGCCGCGACGTGCTCGTCGGGCTGGCGGTCCCGGTCTCGCAGCGTACGACCCTCCTGACCTCGTACATCCAGAAGGACGACCGCGACCTGGCCAACCAGGACGCCAACCAGATGGCCATCGGCGCCAGCCACGCGGTATCGCGGCGCACCGATTTCTATGCCGCCTATTCGCACATCCGCAACCGCAACGGCGCCGGCTATACGGTCGGCAATGCCAGCTCGCGCGGCAACGGAAACTCCGCCTTCAACGTCGGCATGCGCCACGCTTTCTGATGAGCATCCGGCAAAGCTTTCAAGGCCCTCGAGAGCCGCGCACTCGAGGCCCCTGAAGCTTTGCCGAATGCTCGAGCCCGAATTGGCTGATCGGAGGCGTGCGCTGCGACGCCGGCTGGGAAATTTCGGTAGCCTGAACCTATTCCATTATCTTCATTCACCATCTTCACGGAGGCATCATGACTGGCAGCAGCACTCTTGATCCGGACAACTTTCCGGAAGGCCCAGACCGTAGCCTGGGCAAGGGCCACGGCACCGACGCCCTCGGTCCCAGCGATTTGTCCGACACCGGCAGCGATGTGATGGGCGGCCCCGGCTTCGCGGCCAACCTCGATGACGACCAGTTGGTCCATCTCGACGGCGGCACCAACGAAGACCAGGAAGCGAGCTTCGCCGGCGACACCGCCGGCCCGGACGTCGGCGACGCCAATTTCTCGGGTGACAGCGATGTCGGCGGCACCGGCGAACGCGCCGCGGCGGGGCGCGACACCATCGTCAAGGATGGTGCCGACATCGATACCGACCAGGTGGTATCGATTCCCGACCTGCCGCTGACGGAAGAAGATACCGACTTCCTAGCGAGCAAACCGCCGACGGGCGAGTCCGGTTCCCGTTAAATCGGCCAGCGCCTGGCGCCGACCTGTTGCGGGGCGCGCCAGGCCCCAGGCCGCCAGCAAGGCGCCCCCACCCAGCAGGATGGCCATCAAGGGCTTTGAGCGCAGGGCGGTGGCCGTATAGGCCGAGCGCTCGAACACGTGGCGCTCGGTCATGCCCTGGCGTTCGCGCAGGGTCTGGGCCGGGTCGGGCGCGTGCAGGGCGTCGGGCCGGCCGGGCAGCTTGTCGAACTTCGACTTTTGCTGGCGCCACATCGATGCGTTCATGAATTTGTCGAGCATGCGCGGCATGTAGGCGTTGCCGGCCGAGATCATCTTGGACGCGCCGCCGACGAAAATGTCGCGTTTCGGATGCTGGGCGCAATACAGGATGGCCTTGGCGACCACTTCCGGCGCATACACCGGAGGTGGCAGGGCCGCTTCCTTGTCCATGTAGTTCTTGGCGTGCACGGCGAACAGGGTGTCGATGCCGGCCGGCTTGACCAGGGTCACCGAGATCGGCGCCGCTTCCTTTTCCAGCTCCATGCGCAGCGAGTCGGTGAAGGCTTTCACCGCGTGCTTGGACGCCGAGTACATGCCCTGCAGCGGCGCCGCGCGGTCCGACACTTCGCTGCCGACATTGATGAGGGCACCGCCGCCGCGCCCCTTCATGCGCTTCACCGCTTCCAGCGATCCATTGACGACGCCCCAGAAATTGGTCTGGAACAGGCGCATGTGGTCTTCCAGCGCCACTTCTTCCAGGCGGCCGAAGGTGCCCACGCCGGCATTGTTGACCCAGGTGTCGATGCGGCCGAAGCGCTCGAGCGCCGTCTGGCCGACGCGTTCGATGTCGCCGGCATTGCCGACGTCGGCAGCGACCGTGGCGACCTGGCTGCCGTGGCGGCGCAGTTCGCTTGCAAGCTGGTCGAGGGCGTCGCCGTTGCGGGCTACCAATACCAGTTTGGCGCCGGCCTCGGCGGCCATGCGCGCGGTGGTGAGGCCAATGCCGCTGGTGGCACCGGTGATGACGATCACCTGTTCGTTGATCTTGCGAAGTTTCACTGACATGACGGTTTCCTTTATCTGATCGATACGGGAAGGACCGCTTGGCGGGCGCAAGTTCGCTGCGCCCGGCAGGCAGCCACGATGGGAGATGACGGACGAAAACCCGAGGGGCCGTACAGCTCCTCGGGCCCGGCCGTACAGTCTTAGCGAACTAACACTGTCGTGGCCATCTGCGCGATTTCAAGTCATTTTTTGCCGGGCTGGTAAATCTGGTCGAACACGCCGCCATCGGCGAAGTGGGCTTTCTGGGCTTGCGTCCAGTTGCCGGCAACCTGGTCCAGCGTGAACAACTTGATGTTCGGGAACTGCGGAGCATACTTGCGCGAGAATTTCTCGACCGTCGGGCGGTAGTAGTTCTTCGCGATGATGTCCTGGCCTTCGTCGCTGTACAGGTACTCGAGGTAAGCCTGCGCCACCTGGCGGGTGCCGCGCTTGTCGACGACCTTGTCGACCACGGCAACCGGCGGCTCGGCCAGGATGCTGACGGACGGTGCGACGATCTCGAACTTGCCCGGGCCGAGTTCGCGCAGCGCCAGCAGGGCTTCGTTTTCCCAGGCCAGCAGCACGTCGCCGATACCGCGTTCGACAAACGTCGTGGTGGCGCCGCGCGCGCCCGAATCGAGCACCGGCACGTTTTTGTACAGGCGCGCGATGAAGTCGCGCGCGCTCGCTTCGTTGCCGCCGGGCTGGCGCAGGGCATAACCCCAGGCTGCAAGATGGTTCCAGCGCGCGCCGCCCGAGGTCTTCGGGTTCGGGGTGATCACGGACACGCCAGGCTTGACCAGGTCGCCCCAGTCGCGGATGCCTTTCGGGTTGCCCTTGCGCACCAGGAAGACGATGGTCGAGGTGTAGGGGGCGCTGCGCGACTTCAGGCGGTCCTGCCAGTTGTGCGCGATAAGGCCGCGTTCACTGATAGCATCGATATCGTAGGCCAGGGCCAGCGTGACGACGTCGGCCGACAGGCCATCGATCACCGCGCGCGCCTGCTTGCCCGAGCCGCCATGCGACTGGCGAATCGTGAGGTTGTCGCCCGTCCTGGCTTTCCACTGCTTGGTGAAGGCGGCGTCGACGTCCTGGTAGAGCTCGCGCGTCGGGTCGTAGGAAACGTTCAGCAGGGTGATGTCGGCTGCGAAGGCGCCTGCATGGGCCAGCAACGCGGCGGCGGCGAGCGAATGGGCGATTTTTTTCAACATGGTGTTTCTTCCGGATGAGTTGGGGGGAGTTAGCGCCAGCTTATGGCCCGGCCCTCCGGAAGAGAACGAATGAATTCAGTTATCGATATGCGATTTTCAACGCATGCCGGACGCTGCCGCATGGGAAGGCATGCGGAAAGGCATGCGGCAGGCATGTGGGTAGAGCTTGCGGCAGGGCATGCAGTCAGACGCCCATGCAGAAGCGGCAGACCCAAAAACAAAAGCCCACGAATAGGTGGGCTCGGGAGAAATGCTGGTGCAGGGAAGACCGGTCGACCGTGAACTACCGCCTTCGGGCCAGGCATGGAAGGGCGCGAGAAACTGCAGCGAACGTGGCGTGAAGCGGGCCGGCGGATCACCCCGGCCGATCAGGGCCGTGGGAGACACGCGGGGCGCTCATGCACAAGCCGCGTCGCGGGCAGGGCACCCGCGGCCACGTACCCGGTGCGCAGCAGGCTCATCGAGCGCCAGGCCTCAGTGGGCTTTGGACAGGATGAGAAGCCAGCGGCCGAAGAGCAGTACTTCCACGTGACCTGCTTCGACACCGGTATCGCACTCGATGATCGGGTTGATCGGATAAAAACGCTTGCGGAAATCGCGGGTGATCAGGATTTCACGGCGGCCAAAGCGCATGAGGAAAGGTGCAGGAGCGTATTCCAGGCCGAAGGCATTGTTCAGAGTGGTCATTGACGGATCCCTTTGTTTGAATTGTGTTGTCAGTGAAAACAGGATAGCACAACTACTGTATAAATCCACAGCTACTGTACAAAACACCAGTAAAATTTTTTAAGTGTAGTTTTTTTGCCATCGAGCCCCAATTGATCCGCATGGACAGCTCCCACACCGACAGCTCGCCCTTTGCACGCCTGCACCGCTTTGCCGCCGCGCGTTTCTCGCCGGCCGAAGCGTTCGGGCTGCACCTGACGCTCGGCGTGCTGGCGCTGCTCCTGGCCATGACCGGCTTCGCCCGCCTTGCCGGGGCGGTGGTGGCGGGCGCGCCGATCACGCTGGTGGACGTGCAGCTGGCGAACTGGCTGCACGCGCACGCACACGACAACCCGCTGCTGAGAACTGCCATGCTGGCGCTCACCCAATTGCACAGCACCCCGGGCATGCTGGGCCTGACGGCGCTTGCCGGCTGGTGGCTGGTGCGGCGCGGGGCGCGCCACTGGGTACCGGCCCTGGTCGCCGCAGTGCCGGGGGCATGCTGCTGAACGTGGCGATGAAGCACACCTTCGAGCGCGCGCGGCCGCATTTCCTCGAGCCCATCGTCAGTCTCGACACCTACAGTTTTCCCAGCGGCCACACGGTGGCGGCCACCCTGCTGTATGGCTTCCTGGCCTGCTACCCGGTGCGCCACGTGCACGGGCGCGCGCGCCAGATGGCGATCGTGCTGGCGGCCTGTGCGATGGTGGCACTGGTGGCCGGCTCCCGCCTCTACACGGGGGCCCATTACCTGACCGACGTGCTCGCGGCCACCCTCGAGGGGCTGCGCCTGGCTGGCGGTATGCGTCACCGCGACGGCGACACTGCGCCGCCGGCGCGCCCGTCGCACCCGCGCGGCCGGCACCACTCCCCATTCAATCGACAACGAGGAATCCTGAATGCGCACACTCATCCACCTGTCCGACCTGCATTTCGGCCGCGTCGACGAAGCCCTGCTGGGGCCCTTGCGCGACCTGGTCCACAGCATCGCTCCCGACGTCGTGGTGGTGTCGGGCGACCTGACCCAGCGCGCGCGCAGCGAGCAGTTCGAAGAGGCGCGTGCCTTCCTCGACACCTTGCCCGGGCCGCAGATCGTGGTGCCCGGTAATCACGACATCTCGCTCTACAACGTGTTCCGCCGTTTCGTCAAACCGCTGGCACGCTACAAGCGCTACATCACGGACGACCTCGACCCGGTCTATGTCGACGACGAAATTGCCGTGGTCGGCGTGAACACCGCGCGTTCGCTGACGATCAAGGATGGCCGCGTCAACAAGGAGCAGGTGGCGAAGATCCGCGAGCAGCTCGATGGCCTGGACCCGAAGCTCACGCGCATCGTCGTCACCCACCATCCCTTCGACCTGCCGACCAGCTTCGAGGAGGACGACCTGGTCGACCGCGCGCCGATGGCGATGGAAGTGTTCGCCGAGTGCGGCGTGGACGTGCTGCTGGCCGGGCACATGCACGTCAGCCATGCGGCCAGCACGGCAATGCGCTACCGGATCGATGCCTATGCGGCGCTGGTGGTGCAGGCGGGGACGGCGACGTCGACGCGGGGCCGCGGCGAAGTCAACTCCTTCAACGTGCTGCGTGTCGAGCACGAGCGGGTGGAAGTGGACCGCTATGGCTGGGACATGCTGACAAACACCTTCCGCGTGATCGTCACCGAGAAATTCCTGCGCAGCGGAAATGTATGGTCGCCGGCCTCGGAAGGCATGCTCGCCGCCGGCATCTGAGCAACGCGGGCCGGACGCGTGCCGCCTGGCCCTTTGCCCACTAGATCCAGTACTCGGTCAATCGGGCCATCCATTCCTTGACGCGGTCCGACCAGGGCCGGCTGCGCCAGGCCTCGCGCGTGACCTCCTTCGAGTCGCGCAAGTCTTCAATGAAGGCGGCCTCCATGTCGCGCCCGAAAGCGGGGTCGATCACCACCACGTTCAATTCATAGTTATGGATGAAGCTGCGGCGGTCGATATTGGCCGAGCCGATGGTCGACCAGGCTTCGTCGATCACCGCGGTCTTGGCATGCAGCACCGCCACCTGCAGCTGGAAGATGCGCACGCCGCCGGCCAGCAGCGGCTCGTAGAAGGCGCGGCCCGCATGCATCACCAGGCCATGGTCCGACACCCCCGGCAGCACCAGTTTCACGTCCACGCCGCGCTTGGCCGCCGCCACCAGGGCATCGACGATTTGCGGGTCCGGCACGAAATAGGCCGAGGTGATATGCACCGATTTCTTCGCCTCGTTGATCGCCACCAGGAGCGACTTGTAGATTTCGGAGTGGCCGTCCGGCTCGGTCGCCAGCACGCGCACGAACTTGTCGCCGACGGGCGCCAGGCGAGGGAAGTAATCGCCCGGAGGCAATTCGCCCGCTTCCTGGCGTACCCAGTTGTTGACGAAACTCCACTGCAGGGCAGCGACAGCCGGGCCCTCGATCTTGACGTGGGTATCGCGCCAGCCAACCTTGTCCTTGTCGACATTGTCCGGCTTGCTGCGCGAGCGGAACAGCGAGCTGTTGGCATAGTCGCTGCTGATGTTGATGCCGCCGGTGAAGGCAACCGAGCCGTCGACCACCATCAGCTTGCGGTGGTCGCGGTTGTTGACCGACCAGTTGCCCTTGGCCTTGGCCGGGTTCACGGGATTGAAGGCGAGCATGTTGATACCGGCTTCACGCATGCGCCCGAAAAACGCGTCGGGCGTGCCGATGGTGCCGACGCTGTCGTACATCACGTTGACGATCACGCCCTGGCGCCGCTTTTCCATCAGCAGTTCGGCGAACTGCAGGCCGATCGGGTCCTGGTCGAAAATATAGGTTTCCAGGTTGATGCTGTGGGTGGCGGCGCGCGCGGCCGCCATCATCTCGCGCATCGTCGCCGGGCCGTCGAAGAGCAACTGGACGCGGTTGCCGGCGATGAGCGGAATCCCCGTCGCCTGCTCCTCCAGCACGGCCAGGCCCTTCAGGTCGGGCGTGGCGTTCGCCCAGCGCCGCGCCAGCAACTGCGCCGCCCGGGCCTTGGGCAGGGGGTGCCGCGCGCGGTGGCGACCGTCGGGTTGGCCTTGGCGGGCGTGTCGGGCAGGGTCCCGGCGTCGGGCAGGGGTGCGGCAGGCCGCGACCGTGCACAGGAGCAGCAGCGCGGCAAGCCAGGTATGGAGGCGGTTCTTGTTCATTTCGTTCCCCTTGAGGAGGCCGGACCGGCCTCGTACACGTCGGCGTCCTTCGGGCCGATGAAGAAGTCGAGCGGCGCATGCAGGAAGCGCCGGCCGAGTGCGCGTAGCAGCAGCAGGACGCTGCGCGTGAAGCGGATCTTGCGGGCGCGCAGGGCTACCCACAGCGCCAGGTTGAAGCTGACCAGCAGGTTGACGGCGCCGATCAGTCCCACCCCGAGCGCGGCATTCGCGGCTTCCTGCGGCGTGATCATGTAGTCGAGCCCCACCAGGGCGGTGGCGAAGTTCGCCGTCGAGAAGGTGACGTGGCGGATGTCGAGCGGCAAGCCGAGCAGGTAGCCGACCGTGCCCGTGGTGCCGAGCAGGATGCCGAAGAAGAAGTTACCCATCAGGCCGCCCAGGTTGTCCTCGATGTATTGCGACACCCGCGCGCAGCGCGCGCCGGCCCGAGCAGCCGGCACATCGGGCGCAGCTGGCGCACGCGCTGGCCCATGCGCGTGTACAGGGCCTTGTTGTCGTAGTAGCCGGAAATCAGGCCGGCGACGAACAGCCACACCCCGGCAACCGCCGCGTAGAACAGCGCCGGCGTGCCGAGCGGGTCGATGTCGTGCAGCAGGTGGCGCGCCTTGTCGGGCGTGACCAGGTGGGCACCGGTGGCTTGCTGCCAGCCGATGGCGATCAGCAGCGCCGTCGGGAAGGCGACGATCACGTTGCCGAGCACGGCGACGATCTGGGTGCGGAATACCTTGTTGACGAGCTCGGCCATGCTGTCGAAGTCGATGCGCCCGCCGTCGCGGCTATGCAGCCCGGCGGCGATGCGCTGGGCCGTCATCGCCGGCTGCTTGGTGGCGATGGTCCAGTGCAGCATGTGCACGAGCATGAAGCCGAGCGAGTAGTTCATGCTGAAGAGGAAAGCCTCGACCAGGGGCGCGGCGCGCAAATACGACAGCAGTATCTTGAAAGTGGCCATGAAGCCAACGATGAAGCCTGCGCCGGAGGCCGCCTTGAACATGTGCCGCAGCTGGGCGCGGCTTTCGGCGATGTAGTGCTCGCCGGTGCGGCTGGCGTTCTCGGTGACGTTGCGTGCCAGCAGGTCGATATTGTCGTGCACCAGGCCGCGCACGCGGTATTTGGTGTTGTGCGCTTCCACCAGCTCACGGGCCAGCGCCAGCGCGGCCGCGCGGCGCGCCGTGAGCGGGCGCGGCGGCTGGGGTGTGGCTGCGGCGGCAACCAGCGCGCCGGGTTCAGCCGCCTGGGTGCTTGGGACGGCCGATGCCGCCGGCAAGGCCAGCGGCGTGCTGTTTTCCTGGCCCGCTTCGCTCAGGTCGACAAGGAACAGGAGTTTGCGCAGCCGGTCGATACTCTGGGTAATGGCCACCAGCACATAGGTCAGCGCGACGCTGGTACCGAAGGAGAGCGCATTGCGCCGGATCCTGCCCACCACTTCTTCGCACTGGTCGAGCATCACCAGCAGGTGGCTGGGATCGTCCGGGCGCGGGCGCGCGCCTTCCAGGAAGCGTCCGTACTCGTCGAGGTAATGGTTGACCTCGATGTTCTGCATCAGGAAAGGCGAATCGAATTCCTCGATCTGGCTATGGCTGTGCACCAGGCGCGGCTCCAGTCCCAGCGCGCAGATGCGGCAGGACAGGGTGCGGATGGCGTCGAGGATGCCCAGTACCGTGACCTCGCGTGCGCGGTCGGGCGCGGCGTCCATGGGCGGCGGCGCTTCGGCAACGACGTCGAACAGCGCCAGCCATTCGGCGTCCGGCACCGAACGTACCCACTCGTAGTCGTCATCCTTGTACAGCACCTGGTCGAGCGCGTCCGACAGGTAGAGATCGTCCAGCGCCGGCGGCAGCACGCGGTAGGAAATCCTGCGCTTGAGTTCGGTGAAGAAGCCGTCGTTGGAGAGGATGCCGATCTCGCTGTAGAGGCTGGTGTGGCGGCGCTTCTCGAGCAGGGTGACGATGTAGCTGCGCAGCGCCCAGGCCTGCTCGGGATTGCCGCGCAGCAGCTGGGTGAGCGTGCGGACGGCATCGCGCGCCTGCCCGGCGTCCGGAGCGCGCAGCAGGCGCCGGCGCGGACGCAGGCTGTCGACCAGCTCGACCAGCAGGTCGATGCGGTCGCTGTGCGGGTCGATCCGTTCAAGAATGGCAAGCATGCATTATCCGTTTCCCAGAAGCGTACAGTGTACGCGCTGGGGCCGCCGGAACTTGGTACGCCAACGAACAGATGCGGCGCCGCTCGACAGCGATTCAAACGGAACGATCGGCCACCTGCAACTGTAAATACTGCAGCAGCACCACCGTCTTGGCATCCTCGATCTCACCGCGGGCGAGCATGGCGAAAGCCTCGTCGAAGCCGATCTCGAGCACGTCGATGTCCTCCCCTTCGTCCTCCTTGCCGCCGCCTTCGCTGCAGCGCTGGCCAGGCTCGTATTCGCCGACGAAATAGTGCACGCGCTCGGTCAGCGTGCCGGGGCTGGCGAAGAGGGTCATCACGTGGCGCAGGTCGTCGACGGCGTAGCCGAGTTCCTCGCGGATCTCGGCGCGCATGCGTTCCTTCGGGTCGGCGCCTTCGAGCATGCCGGCGGCCGTTTCGATGAGAAAGCCCTGGTGGCCCGACAAACGCGCGCCGATGCGGAACTGGCGCGTCAGCAGTACGGTGCGGCGGGCGCGGTTGTAGAGCAGGGCGGTCACGCCGCTGTCGCTGGCATAGACTTCGCGCGTTTCCTCCTGCCGCTCCCCGCTGGCGCGGCGCTGCGCGTACTTCACTTCCTTGAGCGGGAAGTAAGCGTCGGAGAGGAGTTTTTCGTCGAGAATCTGGATCGGGTCGTCTCCCATGCTCGGCTCCTGGAAAGGGATGGTGCCAGCATACATGAGGCAGCCCGGGCGCCCGCGCACCGGACCGGGCGGAAAAAAAGCCGCCCGGCTTGCGCGGGGCGGCTCCGTTCAGGCTACAGGTCGATCAGAACTTGTAGCTGGCGGTGAGGCGGAAGTTGCGGCCCATCGCATTGTGCAGCTGCGGGTTGAAACCTTCGATGCCGTACGACGCATCGTAAGGTGCCGCGGTATCGAACACGTTGCGGATGTTCGCCGACAGGGTCCAGTTCTTGAAGCCCGTGTACGAGTACGACAGGTTCACCGTGGTCCACTCCGGCACCGAGCAATCGTTCACCCAGTTGCTGTACTTCGGCAGGCCGCCCAGCGAGTAGGCGGTCGACGGCTGGCCGCTGCCGTAGTAGCAGTAGATCTCCGGATAGGTCTCATAGTTGTCGGTACGGCGGTACTGCGAGACCGGGCCCACGTAGTCGATCGAACCGGTCAGCGCGTGCACGCCGCGGGTCCAGGTCGAGGACAGGGTGGCACGGTGGCGCGGGATGTCGTCGACCGAGGTGTTCCAGTCGGAGATGCCGCCGCTGGTGCCGACCAGGTTCACGGCGCGGTCGCCCTTGTGCTCTTCACGCTTGTAGGTCAGCGCGTAGTTCCAGTCCAGCCTGGTGGACAGGCGGCCCTGCTCGCCCAGCGACAGGCGGTGCGTCACTTCGAAGTCCAGGCCCGACACTTCGGTCGAACCCTGGTTCACGTAGTAACGGTTGACCGCGCTGATCGGACCGGTGCCTGGAACCGGGTTGCCGTTGGCGTCGAGGACGAAGTTCGCCGGGTTGGTGTCGCGCACGATCAGGCCCGGGTAGTCGGCGGCGTGGGTGGCCACGTGCGATGCCGACAGCAGCACGGTCTCGTCTTCCTTGCGGATCCGGTAGTAGTCGATCAGGATGTCGAGGTTGCGGGTCGGATTGAGGATCGCGCCGAACGAGAAGCTCTTCGAGGTTTCGGGCTTCAGGTCCGGGTTCGGTGCCGAGAAGCTCGACACGCGGCGCGGGCAGTCCGACGAATCGGCGCCCGGCAGCGGATTGACGCCGTCCGGGCAGCGCAGCGGGTCCTTGATCGAGGTGAAGGACTGCACGCCGCCTTCGGCGATCTGCGACAGGGCTGGCGCGCGGAAGCCTTCGGCATAGGTCGAACGCAGGGTCAGCTTGTCGTTCACGGCCCACTTGGCGCCCACCTTCGGCACGAAGCTCGATTCAGTCGGGTACTTGTCGTAGCGGCCGGCGAAGTCCATCTCGAAGTTCCTGGTGAACGGGGTGCGCAGTTCGACGAAGGCCGACTTGACGACGCGGCTGGCGTCCATCATCGAGTTCGCCAGGCCCAGGATGGTGCCGGTCTGGGTCGCCATGTCCGGGGTCATCGACAGCTTTTCCTGGCGGATTTCGCCGCCGAAGGCCAGGCCGATGTCGCCGCCGGCCAGGTGGCCGACCGTGGTCGATGCCTTGGCATCGAACTGGGCCACGTGCGCGTAGCCTTCGTTGACGACGTCGCGCACGGCGCTCGGGTCGGCAGCGGTCTGGGCCAGCGTGCGGTTCTCGGTCAGGATGCGGCGGATGACCGGCAAGTAGAGGAAGCCGCGCGCGGTCTCGGTGCGCTCGCTACGGTTGAGCAGCAGGCCGGTTTCCCAGTCCCAGGTACCGGTGGTGCCCTTGACGCCGGCCAGCAGGCGGCCGGCCTCGTTGACGTTGCGCGAACCTCCCGGGGTGTTCACGAAACGGTAGGCCACGGCGGAGCGCGAGTCGGCCCATGGATTGTCCGGATGGCCGGCCGGCAGGATCAGCTGGAAGTCGCTCGGCGCGCCGTTCGTGCGGAAGACGGTGGTCGGCGAGGTCGAGGAGATGGTCGGCGAATTGCCGGTGTACTCGCGTTCGACGCGGCTGTAGCCGAATTCGGCGAAGGCGGTGATGTCCGGTGTGACCTGGAAGGTCAGCTTGCCCAGCAGGTTGGCGTCCGTACCCTTGCTTTGCGCCTCCTGGTTGTTCCAGGTGTCGTAGTTGCAGAAGGTGCGGCCGATCAGGATCGAGCTGGCCGACAGGTTGTGCTCTGCGCGGCTGCCGGTGAGCTGCTGCGACGGGTCGCAACCGGTGCGGTTGACGATGCCGGCGGCGTCCTTCTGGGTAGTCGAGAAGTCGCGTGCGCCCGGGGTCTTCTCGCGGAAGAAGAAAGGCTGGTCGGACACATAGCTGCCGTACGGATTCAGGCGCGCGTTGATGTCGCCGTACATGTTCTGCTTGATGTCTTTGACATCGCGCGCGGCGGTGCGGTCGCGCCTGGCCAGGTCGACGCTGAAGAAGGCGTTGTAGCGGTCCTGTTCCAGGTCGCCGAAGCCGAACACGCCGTTGACGTTCCTGCGGGCGAATTCGCCGTCGTCGTTGGCGCTGGCCGAGGCCTTGATTTCGGCGCCGCGGTAGTTGCTCCTGGTGATGAAGTTGATCACGCCGGCGATCGCGTCCGAGCCGTAGACGGCCGAGGCGCCGTCCTTGAAGATCTCCACGCGTTCGATGGCCGAGACCGGAATGCTGTTGAGGTCATAGACGGCCGACTTGCCCTGGTTCGGGTCGGCATAGGCGGACGAGGTGATGCGGCGGCCGTTGAGCAGGATCAGGGTCGCGGACGAGCCCATGCCGCGCAGCGATGCCGTCGAGGTGCCTTTCGAGAAGCCGCCTTCGATGATGTCGTTCGAGGAACCCGAGCCGAAGGCCGGGATGTTGTGCAGCAGTTCGGCGACCGTGTTGGCACCGGTTGCTTCGATCTGCCTGGAGGTCAGGACGCCGACGGGCGAGGAGCCCTCCTTGTCGGCGCGCTTGATGTTGGAGCCGGTCACGTACACCTTCTGGACCGGTGCGGCAGCTTCCTGCTGCGCGAAAACGACGCCTGACGAAGCCAGGGTCAGGGCGACAGCGAGAACGCTGCGCTTTACTACGGGGTGCTGCTTGGTCAAAGAAATCTCCGATACATCTGAAACACGAACCGTCCTGGCTGGCCGACGGTCGGGCGACCTGGGCCGCCTTGACGCTTCGTACTTGTTGCCGTTACTTGGGATGCTCAGGCAGCGGGGTGCGCCTGAGGGCAACATAAAAGCATTTCAGCCAAACAAAAGTCAAATCGACGTGGATTTTTGTTTGTCACTTACAACACGTATAAGCTCAGGTGATGGGAGGATGCGCGTTTGCTAAGGCAAGCGCATAAAAAAACTTGCCCATGCATAAGTAAAACTGATGCATGGGCAGTGGGGGGAGGGAGACGGGATCAGCCGCGTGCCGGTTCGGCGACGTAGATTTCGACGCGGCGGTTGCGTGCGCGACCGGCGTTGTCGTTGTTCGAAGCGATCGGCTCGCGTTCGCCGCGGCCTTCGATGCTGATGCGGCTCGGGTTCACACCGCGCCCTGCGAGGTAGTCGCGGGTGCGGGCGGCGCGGTCGACCGACAGCGGCTGGTTGACCGCATCGGTACCGGTGTTGTCGGTATGGCCGATGATGACGACGTTGGTGGCCGGGTTTTCGTTCAGCGTGGCGGCAAAGCGCTCGAGGACAGGCTGGAAGTTCGACTTGATGTCGGCGCGGCCGGTGTCGAACGAGATGTCGCTCGGGATCTCCAGTTTCAGGCGGTTGTCCGAGGTCTGGCTGACCTGCACGCCGGTACCCTGGGTGGCCTGTTCCATGGCCTGCTTCTGCTGTTCCATGCGCTTGGACCAGATGTTGCCGATGACTGCGCCGGCGGCACCGCCGATGACGGCGCCCTTGGCCGCGCGGCTGCCGCCACCGCCGTGGGTGGTGCCGCCGATCAGCGCGCCGAGTGCCGCGCCGGCCCCGGCGCCGGTGGCGGTGCCTTTCTGGGTGGCGCTCATGTCGGCGCAGCCGCTCACGCCCAGGGCGAGGATGGTGGCGGCGATGGCGGATTTGGTCAGATTGCTATGCATAGTGCTCTCCTAGAAAAAAATCCGTTTCGGAGGCGCGCCCGTGGGGCGCGTCCGCGAAACGGATTGGTCAAACAACTTCGGTACTGCGGGTACCACGCCGCGGCATTGCGGCGCAGACCAGGTCAGGTACTGCATGGCCTGTCTATATTCCTCGACCGCTGATCAGGCGTACCAGGATCATGATGACGGCAACCACCAGCAGGATGTGGATGAAGCCACCGATCGTGTACGAGGTGACCAGGCCGAGCAGCCACAGGACGATCAGGACAATGGCAATGGTGTAGAGCATGATGTGTCTCCTCATTCAACCGGCGCCGCAAGTGGCGCCGTGAAATCAGTATCGCTCTCCCTGCTCAGCATCACCGTTCGATGGCGTACATTTCGCGCAATTTTTTTTCAGGCGCGCGATTTCATGCGCGATCCGTCGTCGCCGCGCAGGCCGGGAATCCAGCCCATGAAGCCGAGCAGGCCAACGATGCCGATCAGGCAGGTCAGCAGTCCACCGCTGACCAGGAAGACGACGTCGTGCGCGGCCAGTTCGGGTCCTGCTTCGGCCGGTGGCCCGACGGACACGAGCCCGAAGCCAGTAACCACCAAACCCCAGACGATGATGCCGATCCATGCAAGGCTGTTCATGCTGTTCCCCTTTCGACGTTGTGTGGCGCGGCCGATCCGCACGCGGCGGCCGCGTTGAACGCGTAACAAGCGTAGGAATCCATTGTCGGGGTAGCTCAGCAGTATTTCCGTGCGATGGCGCACATTGCGCTGTGGAAAATGCTAAAAAAGTCGAGGCCGGCGATCCTTGCGGAAGGCCGGCCTCGGGATGGAAGGGGGCAGGGCTCAGGCGCTGCGCAGGTGCCCCTTGACGATGCGCACGCGGTCGCCGCTGCGCCATTGCGGCTCACTGCTCTGGCGGAAGGTACGCAGGCTGCCGTCGTCCAGGCGCACCCGGATTTCATAGGTGGTGGTGGCCTTCATGTTGCCCTCGACCCGGTTGCCGACCACCGCGCCGCCGACCGCACCGGCGACCGTGGCCAGTTGACGGCCGTGGCCGCCGCCGACCTGGTTGCCCAGCAGGCCGCCGATCACCGCGCCCCAGCCGCACCCAGGCCGCTGCCCCGGGCACGCTGCTTGATGGCGCGCACCGATTCGATGTTGCCGCAGTTGCCGCACCATTTCGGTTCGGCGGCCGCGACCTGGACCGGCTTGGACCTCACCACGGTGTGCGGTGCCGGTTCCGGTTCCGATTCGCGCACGGGGGCATGGGCCGGGGCGCTCGGCGCCGGCGCATAGGCTTGCGCCACCTGCTGCGCGGGATAGGCGGGAGCAGCTGGAACGGCCGGGTAGGCGGGAGAGGCCGGATAGGCACCGCCCACGGGCTGCCGGACCATGCCGACATCGGGCGCGACCGGGGCGACTGCCGCCTGGGCGCCCGGCATGCTCGCGGCCAGGGCGGCGCGGTCGGCTTCATTGAGCTGGCGGCTGGCATTGCCGCCGATCGAAGACGGGATCCAGCCCATGATGGCCGCGGTGCCGATCAGGCAAAACAGCACGACGGCCAGCGCCGCCAGCAGCAGCAAGGGGTGGTGCTGGGCACGCCCTGGAGGGTTCGGAATATTGTTCATGACGGTCCTTGTAGAAGGTGTGGGGGCATGCGCCCGCCGATGTAAAGATTGTCCCGAGGAACAACAGAGTATTCCGTGCGTCACCGAACATACTTCCCCTATCAGAGCCTTTACGCTGACTGAAATTGTTTGCAAATGTATCCGTCGCCGTTTTTTGCCCTCGTGGCGGGCGGCGGCCAACTGCGAGGGTCCGATGAACTTTGCTGTTTCTCCCGGCGTCGCCGAGCACAATGCCAATCAGCTGCTGGCCGCGCTCCCGCCGCAGGAGCTGGCCCAGGTGCTGCCGATGCTCGACCAGGTAAGGGTCGAGGCCGGCGAGGTACTGTCCGAGGCGGGTGAACCTTTTCGATATATCTATTTTCCGCACGACTGCCTGATCTCCCTGCTCGGGGTGGCGGGCGGGCGCATGACGCTCGAAGTGGGGCTGGTCGGCCGCGAGGGCATGCTGGGCGCCACCGTCGCGCTCGGCCACGAAACGGCCCGGTGCGCGCCGTCGTGCAGCGGCCGGGCAGTGCCAGCCGCATGGACAGCGCGGCCTTCCGCGCCGAGTTTGCGCGCAACGGGGCGCTCCAGCGCGTGCTGTACCGCTATACCGACACCCAGCTGGCGCAGGCGATCCAGATCGCCGTCTGCAGCCGCTTCCACGTGCTCGAGGCGCGCCTGGCACGTTCGCTCCTGATCACGCGCGACCGCCTGCAATCGGACAAATTCCACCTCACCCACGAATTCCTGGCGCACGCACTGGGGGTGCGCCGGGTTGGCGTGACGAAGGCCGCCAGCGCGCTGCAGCAGCAGGGCCTGATCATCTATAGCCGTGGCAATATCGAGATCCTCGATGCCGACGGGTTGGCGGCGGCGGCCTGCACCTGCTACGAGATCGTCAAGGACGCGGGCGTGGGGGCGCTGTCGAGTGCGTTCGTGTAGGCTTCGAGCCCGTGCGGATGATGAGGGCGCAGGTCCCTCGGCGGTGAGGCCGCGTGGACTCAGGAGTTCACCCTGCGATTGTTTCGGGCCGTAGGGTGGAGTTCGTAGGGTGGAGTCCCGACTCCACGCGGTATCACGCACGCGCGTCGAGACCCCGAACCATTCCAGCATGCCTTCAAACGCAACGCCCCGCCTGCACGATTGCAAGGCGGGGCGTCCCGTGTGTTTGCCTGGTACTACAAGCTTGACTGCAAATTAGTGGGTTTTGCCGGTCTGGTTGCCGATGACACCGCCAACCGCTGCGCCGCCGACCGTGCCCGCTGCGCTGCCGCCGGTCAGGGCGCCGCCGATGACCGCACCGGCACCTGCGCCGATCGCGGTGTTCTTGTCCTGTTGCGACATGTTCGAGCAACCGGTCAGGCCCAGTGCCAGGGTAGCCAGGGTAGCGCTCACTGCCAGGTGTTTGATGGTTTTCATGATGGATCTCCTTTGGTGGGTTAAGCGAACCTCAATCGCTGCGGTGCCTGAGCGGCGTCGCGGACGCCATCCCTTGCACGCGCAACGGTTTGACGAGGTCCTTACTTCAGGCGCAGGTCGTTCTTGACCGACTTCACGCCTTTCACGGTGCGCGCAACCGACGCTGCGGTTGCCACGCTGTCCGCCGAGCTGACAAAACCGCTCAGCTGCACAATGCCTTCCCGGGTCGCGACATCGATATCGGCCGCCGTCAACTCCTTACTGCTTCCCAGCGCCGCCTTCACGCCGCTGGTAATGGCACCGTCGTCGACCGGCACGCTGGCGGCCACCATGGTGTTGCTGCCGCATCCGGCCAGGGTCAGTCCGAAAGCCAGGCTTGCCAGCAGCGCCAGGGCAGGTAGTGAATGCGTCATGCGAGTTCCTCGATGCCCGAACCGGTGGGCGATGGTTACAGGCTACGCAGGCTGCATGGTCGAGTCTGTTCGAGAACGCACACAGGCAGCTCGTCAGCGCGTCCGGGTCTTGCCCGGCGGCGGCGCGGTCGGCTTCTCCCTGGCCAGCGCCACCAGGCGCCCGCACTCGCTGTTCTCGCCCGGACCGGTGTTAATCAGGGGCAGCAGCGCCGCTACCGGTGCCGCCACCGCGGCCAGCGCCGCAGCACCGCCCGCCTTCAGGGCCAGCACCTTCTTGTCGACCGAGACGTCAGGCTTGCTGAACGGGCCGCGCACGTACAGCGGGGCGCGCAGGGTGAACAGGCGCAGTGCCTTGGTTTCCGGCTTGATCGTCAGGTCCATCTGCTCGTTGGCCAGGCTGATGCTGCCGTTGACGTTGATGAGCGCTTCCTCGGTGTCGACAACGAACACGTTCGACTGCATCAGGCCCTTGTTGACGTCGAAGTCGGCCGCCATGCAATTGAGCTGCACCGGCTTGTCGCCGAACAGCTTGGTGACGACGATGTTGCCCACGTTCAGGCCCATCATCTCGAGCAGCATCTTGCTGATCGTGCCCTGGTTGACCAGTGCCTTGACTTCGCCGTTCGAGGTGGCCAGCAGCGAGGCGACCGAGGTGCCCGTCGCCGACAGCTGGGCGTCGCCGTTGATCGTGCCGACCGTTGCCTGCATCTTCTCGATGGTCGGGAACAGCTGCTTGATCTCGATTTTGCGCGCGCTGACCTTGGCCGTGGCCGCGATCGTGTTCTTGCCCTTGGCGCCGCTGCCGTCCAGCCGGATCGTCGAACGCAGGGTACCGCCGGCCACGCCGAAGTCGAGCGGCGCCAGCGTGATCACGCCGTCCTTCATGACCAGGTGGGTCGAGAGCTTGCTGATCGGCAGTGTCTTCTCGCGGCGGATGCTCTCGGCGGTGTAGCGCACGTCGGCATCGATCGCCTTCCAGCGCTCGGTGCGGAACTCTTCCACCGGCAGCACCTTGCCGCCCGGCTGCACGGCATCGACGCCGCGCGCCTTCTTGCTCTCGTTCGAATCGCCGCCGACCAGCGGGCCGAGGTCGGAGAACAGCAGCTTTTGCGTCGCCACGTTGCCGCTGAGTTTGCCGCGGGGCTTGCCGCCTTCGTAGACCAGCTTGCCGCTGATGTCGCTGCTGCCGACCTTGCCCTTGAAATTCTCGTAGGTCCAGCGCCCGTATTCACGGTCGAGTTCGCCGCGCAGGCGGCCCGAGGTCGAGAAGGCCGGCGTTTCCGGCAGCGTGATCCTGGTGAAGTTGTACAGGCGCGCCATGCTGCGGCCGGCCAGTTGCAGCTGCAGGTCGACGGCTTTCAGCTTGGCCGGGCTGGTGACGGTGCCCTCGATGGCGATGCGGCTGGGGCCGCTGCGCATGTCGGCCTTGACCGGGTAGGGTACGTTCTGGTCCTTCAGCGACAGCACCTGGCCCACCTTGCCCCCCCGCCGGTGACGGGCGCGCCGTTGTAGCTGCCGGTCACTTCGAATCCGACGCCGTACCTCGGGTCGTTCGCCAGCGTGCGCACGTGCGCGGTGATGTCGGCGTCGGTGACGGCATCGACCACGCGCACGACCCCGTCGGTCAGCACCACGCGCTCGAGGTCGAGCTCCCACTTCGATTCCTTCTTTTCCTTTTTGTAGACCCAGTTGTAGTGGGTGCTGTCGGTGCGCTGCAGTTCCACGCGCGGCGAGTCGAAGCGCAGCACGGGGATGCCGATGGTGTGGTGCAGAAGCCCGAAGGGGTTGAGCGAGAACGAGAACTGGCGCACGCTGGCCATGTCCATCTGCTTCATGTTCGCCGGGTTACCGACGTGCACGTCGTTGGCGATCAGGTGCGGCCAGGGCAGCCAGTCGCGCAGGTGGCGGTCGCTCGGGGCCATGCTGCGCGCGGGTACTTCCCATTGCACGGCCAGGTTGCCGCGGATGGCGAAGGGCCGCTCGATCGCTTCGCTGACCTTGGCGTTGAGCCAGGGCCGGGCCCGGTTCCAGTCGAAGGTCAGGATGAAAATGACGGCGATGACGGGAATCGCGATCAGGGTGGCGAGGACGCCGAAGAGGATTTTCTTCTTCTTGTGCCCGCCGTGCTGCTTGGCGGTGCCGGGTGGGGAGGTGGTGTCGGGCATGACGATCCTTTGCGTGGGAGTCTGTCTTGGGGCCAGATTAGCGCAAAGGGTATGGTCATCAATGTGCGGTGTCGCACCGTGTGGCAGTCGAGCTTTCGGGAAGTGCCCTCTATGTGCGGCAGCGAACCGAACTCGGCTGATAACAAGCTTATAACGTTAACAACTTCCTCACATAAACAGGAGATCGCAATGAACCCAATTCGCCCAATGAATCAGCTCGCCGGCGCCGCTGCGCTGGCCGCGATGCTGGCATTGACGGGCTGTGCCAGCCCGAACCGGGCGCCGGCCGCGGCCGACGTGGCGGTGTCGAAGAATGCCGTCGACAACGCCGTGCAGGCCGGCGCCGCCGACCTGGCACCGGAAGAGATCACGGCCGCGCGCCAAGATGATGCGCGCCAGCGAAGCCCTGGCCGCGAAGGACTACAAGCTGGCACGCGAACTGGCGGTGCAGGCCCAGGCCGACGCCCAGCTGGCCCAGAGCAAGGCCAATTCGGCCAAGGCGACGGCCGCGTCGAACCAGCTCAACGAGGATCTGCGCGTGCTGCGCCAGGAAGTCGACCGCGCCAATTCGCAATAACTCGGCAGTAAAGCGCGGCAGTAAAGCGCGGCAGTAAAGCGCGGCAGTAAAGCGCGTGCAGTAAAGCGCGCGCGGCAAGCCGGGCGGCTTGCCCGCCACGCGACAACGATGCAGCAGCGCCGGCAGTGCGCTTCCCCTGGGGGCGCCGGCGACATGAACAACACCAACGCGCCACCGCGGCGCCCATGGAGGGAAAGATCATGCAAGTACGCTTCCTGAAACCGGCCATCTTCGCCAGCGCCGTGCTGCTGGCCGCCTGCAGCACCACGCCGACCACCACGCCGACGCTGGACCAGGCCCGGGCCGACTTCGTCGCCGCCAACAACAACCCGCAGGTGTCGAGCTACGCGCCGCTGGAGTTCAAGCAGGCCAGCGATGCGCTCGACAAGGCCAATGCCGCCGCCGCGAAGAAGGAAAGCCTGGAAGACATCGACCGCCTGGCCTATGTCGCCAAGCAGAAGATCGCCACCGCCCAGGAAGTGGCCCGTACCAAGGCCGCAGAAGCCAACATCGCCTCGGCCTCGCAGGAGCGCACCACCGTCCAGCTGGAAGCGCGTACCGCCGAGGCCGAACGTGCCAAGCGCGAAGCCGAGCAGGCGCAAGCGGCCGCAATGGCTGCCCAGCAGCAGGCCGCCAGCGCCCAGGACCAGGCCCGTGCCATGGCCGAGCGTACTGCGAAACTCGAGGCGATCCTGGTCGAGCTGCAGGCCAAGCAGACCGAGCGCGGCATGGTCGTCACCATCGGCGACGTGCTCTTTGCCACCGGCAAGGCCGACCTGACCGCCAACGGTATGTCGACCCTGCGCAAGCTGGCCGACGTGATGGCGCAGAACCCTGAGCGTACCGTGCTGGTCGAAGGGTTTACGGACAACGTCGGCAAATCCGACTACAACCAGGAGCTGTCGCAGCGCCGTGCCGACGCCGTGGCGAACGCACTGGGCAGCATGGGCGTGGCACGCCAGCGCATCGCCACCCGCGCCTATGGCGAAACCTTCCCGGTCGCGGCGAACGATACCGCCGCCAACAAGCAGCTGAACCGCCGCGTCGAGATCGTGCTCTCGAAAGACGCGCAGCCGATTCCGCCACGGTCGGCAGGGCGCTGATGCGCCGTAATGCAACCTAGAGGAAACATCATGGAACAGACCACCCCGAACCTGGCACATGGCTTCGACGTCGAGGCGATCCGCCGCGCCGCCGCCAACCTCGATGACGGCGCCGTCACCGTGGGCTACCAGGCCGACCGCGAAGCCGTGATTGCCATGCTGAACGACGCGCTCGCCACCGAACTGCTGTGCGTGCTGCGCTACAAGCGCCATTACTACACCGTGGGCGGCCCGAATACCACCGCCATCAAGGCCGAGTTCCTCGAGCATGCCCAGCAGGAGCAGGACCATGCCGACCGCATCGCCGAGCGCATCGTCCAGCTCAACGGTTCGCCGAACTTCAACCCGGCCACGCTGACGGCCCGTTCGCATGCCGAGTACGACGATTCGGACGATGTCCAGGCCATGATCCGCGCCGACCTGATCGCCGAACGCGTGGCAATCGAGTCGTATCGCCAGATGATCCTCGCCATTGGCGACAAGGACCCGACCACGCGCCAGATGCTGGTCGAGATCCTTGCCGTCGAGGAAGAGCACGCCGACGACCTGCGCGATTTCCTCGCAGCCTGATTCTTTTTACCTTCTACAACAACCAACAACAGGAGTTCATCATGCTAGACACCACCACCCGCGGCACCTCCCGCTCGATCGACAGTAGCCTCAACAACGCCAGCGCCGACATGAAGCTGCTGGTCAAGGACGCCCAGGCACTGCTGACCGCTGCCGCATCGCTGACCGGCGAGAAGGCCGAAGAGTTGCGTGGCCGCGGCATGGAGCTGCTCGACCGCGCGATGGGCAAGGCCAGCCACTACCAGGGTCAAGCCAAGGTCAAGGGCAAGGAACTGGCCCAGACCGCCGATGTCTATGTGAAGGACAACCCGTGGCGTACCGTCGCCGCCGCAGCGAGCGTCGGCCTGCTGGTCGGCATCTACCTCGGCCGTAAATAATTCCACCGGAGAACGCCATGGAAAAGACCGAAACCGTCGTGCATGGTCCTGGACTCATGGGCGGCATCTCCGGGCTGGCGAAGAACCTGTTCGGCCTCATCGTGTCGCGGGTGGAACTTGCCGCGCTCGAGATGTCGGAAGTGCGCAATCACGTGATCGAACTGCTGGCGATCTTCGCCGGCGCCGTTCTCGCCGTGTGGTTCGCATTGGCCTACGGCACCGCGACGATCGTGGCGCTGGCCTGGGACGCCATGGGCTGGAAGATCCTGCTGGTGCTGTTCCTGGTGTTTCTGATTATCACGGCCGTGCTCGTGATGAAGGGGCTGTCCATGCTCAAGCAAGGCAAGCTCGCTTTCCCGGAAACGATGAACGAACTCCGTCACGACCGCGACGCGCTGCTGTAGGCGCCTGACCCAGGGGAAGAACATGGAAAAACACAATCACAAGGACGAGCCGACCGGCCTGGCCGGCCACAAGCACAGCCGCGATCCGGTCACGCGCAAGGCCGAGTTGCTGCGCGAAGGCGAGTTCTATCGCGCCGGCGTCACCTACGCCAAGGCCCAGGTGAAGCACGGTGCGCGGCCGGAAGTCATGCTGCATTCGGCGATCGACCACGCTACCTGGGCACTGCGGGCCCGTGCCGATGCTCTGCTGAAACCTACCGGTACGAGCATCTCGGTGCTGGCACCGTACGCGCTGGGCGTTTTCAATTTCGTGCGCCAGCGCCGCATGGGCAAGCAAGCTTTGGCAGGCGCGGTGCTGCTGGGCGTGGCGGGCTGGTTTGCCCAGCGGCGCCGGGCGCAGCGCGAGATCTGAAGCAGGGGCGTGCGCCATCAGGCGCACGCGCAACGCATGTCGTCGCAGGATTTTCATGCCCTTCGCCTGCCATCCGGGGCGAGGCGGCATGAAGAGCGTCTGGCAAAGCCCTCCGGGCGCTTCGCGGAAATCGCGTACGGGAGTACCCGGTTGCACGCGACGCCGCACATGGCGGCGCACATGGCGGTTTTTCAGGCGCGCCATGCATCATGAATAGTGGCAGCACAAGTGCAGTGTCATGCCGGACAGGTAAGCTGATTCCAGCGCAGGCTTCTGCGCAGCACGCGCCGCGTTCGCGCAAGCGGGCGCCCCGCCCGAGCGCTTTGCGGCATGATGGATACCAGGCGCGATCGTTCGGGCGCGGTTGGTCGGCTTGTTTGAGCGCCGGTCTGCATCGCGCGGGCTGGACTCGCGGCAGGACACGACGCAGCGTGTCAACGAAGGCCGGCTTGTCGCCTTCGATACGCGGACAACGCGCAGTCCGTCGTGCCGCTGCAGGATGGTTGGCGTGCACGCGCCGTGACGCCGCAAGCGACGTCGACAGAATATGGTGGGGCTTGAGCGGCGTCGCAATCGTTGATTGGACGCCGTCTTTTTTTGTGGAGCGCCACCACGCGGCGGCATCCTCCCGCGCGCCGCCGTTCGCGCTGCCGGGCGACCCATGCCGTGCCGGATCCAAGCCGTGACGCGCCCGCCTAGCGCGCCGCCTAGCGTGCCGGCTGCGCGCCGGTTTCGCTACGCAGGCCCGCCATCTCTTCCTTGTAGGTTTCCTGCGCCGCCTTCAGGCAGGCGGCGCGCCCGGCTTGCGGGCCCCGGCGGCACGCGTGCCTGGCTTCGTCCAGCGCCGCCGCGATTTCCCTTCTGGCGCGAGCGCATCCGCTGGCCAGCGGTCGCGTCCTCCTTGTACCAGCGCGCCGGATCGCCCTGCGCGATCTCGCGTGCCTGCTTGTTCGCCGCGGCCGGCGCCACGTTCGCATCGCTGCTCTGCGCGAGGGCGAGGCCGCTGGTCGCCAGCAGCACGCCGGCCAGGGTGGCGGCAAGCGAGCGGCGTATCGATAGTCTGTTCATCTGCACCTCCAGAATGGAAACGGGCCGGCAGGCGCCGGCCCGGTTGCATGACCGGCTTCCCGCACCGGCCCCGGGAGGGCGCGGCGCAGGGCGCGCTGCGGAAGGATGCGAATCCATCCGGGCATGCCGTCCGCCGTATCGACGCCGGGGTCTCGCGGGAATCAGTAACGGTAGGCGCGGCCGTCGACCAGGCGCACGCGGTTGCCCGGACGCAGATCATAGGCGCTGTCCCGGACCACGGTGCGGTATTCGCCATTGTCCATGCGGACGTTGATCTGATACATCTCCCGGCCATTGGCGTTGCGGTTGCGCTCGACGTTGTTGCCGATTGCGGCACCGGCGACGCCGCCGGCCACGGTGGCGGCGGTGCGGCCGCTACCGCTACCGACCTGGTTGCCTGCCAGTGCCCCGACAGAACCGCCGACGACGGCGCCGGCACCGCTGGTGCGGTTCTCGCCCTGCGTGACCTGGATCGATTCGATGGTGCCATAGCCCATCGATGCCGTGCTGCCATAGCTGCCGGCATTGGCGTAGCCGCCGCTGTTGGGGTTGCTGTACGACGGCGAGCTGGCGCAGCCCGAGAGCAGGGCGCCTGCGGCGACCACGGCTGCTGCAAAGGTACGGGTAGTTTTCATATTGTTCTCCTGACAAATGATGTACATGCAGATTAGACATCCCAGCGGCAGGGGTCTGTGCGATCACGCACGCATTGTTGCCGGTTTGATATGACTTTAAGACATCGCATGCTTATGTTCGGCAGCGAACAGAATCGCTGCCGCGTTAGGCGTAAAACGTTATTAGCGTTTTGATAAATGGAGTACGAGAACATGACGGCGAAAATGAAAAACGTGCATGTGCTGCTGATCGCCGGGGCCGCGTTGATGTGGTCCAGCCAGGGCCGTGCCCAGTCCGTGCCCGACGCGAAAACGGCCTACAACCAGGCACGCGACCTGGCCGCCGCCAACTACAAGGTGGCGCGGGCGCGTTGCGATGCTGTCACAGGCAATCCGCACGATGTCTGCGTTGCCGAGGCCAAGGCCGAGCGCGTACGCGTCGAGGAAGAGGCCGGCGCTGCCTACAAGAACACCCTGAAGGCTTACACCCAGGCGCGCATGCGCATTGCCGACGCCAACTACGAGCGCGACAAGGCGCGTTGTGGCGCCACCACGGGCAACGACCGCGACGTGTGCATCAAGCAGGCGAAGGCGACGCTCGTCGCCGCCCAGGCCGATGCCAACGCGGACCGCAAGACGATCGAAGCGCGCAGCAATGCGCGTGAAGACAAACTGACGGCTGAATACCGGGTCGCACTGGAAAAGTGCGACGCGTTTGCCGGCGCGGCGAAAGACAAGTGTGTCGACGCCGCCAAAACCGCGTACGGAAAGTGACGTACCGGCGCTCTCCTGAGCATTGCTTGACCTTTGACCAACGATAGAAAGGGATACATCATGAAAATCACCCAACGTCTCGCCACCGCCGTCTTTACCGGCGCCCTCGCTTTCACCATGGTTGGCTGCTCGTCCTCGCCGACGAAGGAAAGCGCAGGCGAATTCGTCGACGACAGCGTCATCACCGCCAAGGTGAAAGCAGCCTTCGCCGCTGACCCAACCGTGAAAGCGACCGAAATCAACGTCGAGACCTTCAAGGGCGACGTCCAGCTGTCGGGCTTCGTGGCCCAGCCTGGCGATGCACAGCGCGCCGTCGAGGTTGCACGCGGCGTGAAGGGTGTAACATCCGTCAAGAACGACATCCGCGTGAAATAAGCAGCGCCGCCGTGGCGGCGGTCTGGCAACTTTTTTTGGCAAACACATGCAACTCGCCAGTCCAGGCTCGGTCGCAACCGAGCCGAACGATTCCGCCGCCATCGGGGCAGAGCCGGCCATACAGGCCGACTCTGCCGCACCAGAAGTCCATGCCGGGCCAGGCGACGAGCTGACCCTGCACGCGGGCAGCCTGCGGCTCCCCATCCATGTGAACGCCCGCGGCCTGTCGCTGGGTATCCTGGCCACCGTGGCCTTTGTCTTTGCGCTCCAGTGGGCGCAGAAATTCTTCGTTCCCCTCCTGCTCGGCATCTTCATTGCCTATACCCTGAGCCCGGTCGTGCGCTGGCTCGAACGCATCCACATCAAGCGCATTGTCGGCGCCACCCTCGTGACGGCGCTGCTGATCGGCGGCCTGGGCGCCACCATGTACCGGCTGCAGGACGAATTCTTCAACATCATCGACGAGCTGCCCACGCTCACCCACAAGGTCACCAGGCTGCTCAGTACCGCCGCGTCCGGGCAGGGCTCGACGATCCAGCAGATGCGCAAGGCTGCCGCCGAGATCGAGCAGGCCACCGCCAGCGTCGGCGAGAACCGCGACGGCCGCGTGGTGCAGCGCCGCCCGAGCGTGTCGCAGCCGCATGCGCCGGCTTTCCGCATCACCGACTGGCTGCTGGCCGGTTCGGTCGGACTGGCGGCCTTCCTCACCCAGGCGACCATGGTGGTCTTCCTCGTGTTCTTCCTGCTGCTGGCCGGGGACACCTTCAAGCGCAAGCTCGTCAAATTGACCGGTCCCTCGCTCACGCGCAAGAAAGTCACGGTGCACATCCTGGACGACATCAATACCTCGATCCAGAACTACATGTTCATGCTCCTGGTGACGAACATCCTGCTGGCGCTCCTGATGTGGGTGACGCTGCGTGCGATTGGCCTGGAAAACGCCGGCGCCTGGGCCATCTTCGCCGGCGTGGCACACGTCATGCCCTATTTCGGACCACTCCTGATCACCACCGCCACCGGGCTCGTCGCCTTCCTGCAATTCGAGTCGCTGCGCATGGTCATTTTGGTCGCCGGCGCCTCGATGGGCATCGCTACCCTGGTCGGCATGGTCGTCACCACCTGGATGACGGGCAAGATCGCCAAGATGAACCCGGCTGCCGTGTTCGTCAGCCTGCTGTTCTGGGGCTGGCTCTGGGGCATGTGGGGACTGCTGCTGGGCGTGCCCGTGGTCGTGATCCTGAAGGTCGTGGCCGAGCGCGTCGAGGGAATGGAAGTGCTGGCCGAGTTGCTCGGGGAATAGGGGCCGCACCCTGCCTGCTCCTGCCGAGGTGGACCCGCTCTCGTAGGGTGGAGTCGAGACCTCCACGCTGTTTCGTGCCCTTGCGCCCCCGGTCCTGTGTGCTGCGAATTGCGGTTCCGCTCTCGTAGGGTGGGGTCTCGACCCCACGCCGTCTTTCGTGCCTTTGCGCACCCGGCCCTTTTGCTGCCAGCTGCGGTTCCGCTCTCGTAGGGTGGGGTCTCGACCCCACGCCGTCTTTCGTGCCTTTGCGCACCCGGCCCTTTTGCTGCCAACTGCGGTTCCGCTCTCGTAGGTGGGGTCGAGGCCCCACCCCACGGATTGGCAGGCGCACTGGTTCGCGCCGCGCCTGCTCCATCAGGCCATGCGCTTGACGTTCTTCGCACCGGTGACATGGGCAGGTGCATGGCGCAGGCTGCCCAGTTGCAGGGCGTACTGGCGGGCGAACTCGGCGCCGAGGAAGAAGATCTGCGCGGAGTAATACACCCACAGCAGCAGCGCGATCAGCGAGCCGGCGGCGCCGAAGCTGCTGGCGGTGCCACTGTTGCCGATGTAGAGGCCAATCGCGAACTTACCCAGCGTGAACATGGCAGCCGTACCGAGGGCACCGATGGTCACGTCGTGCCAGGACAGCTTGATGCGCGGCAGCAATTTATAGATCGTGCCGAACAGGATCGCGATCACCAGGAAGCTGATGCATGACGAGACCCAGCCCATGATCACGGTGGCTTCCTTCCACATGCCGCCCAGGTAGTTCTCGACGACGGCCAGGGCGGCGCTCACCACCAGCGACACCATCAGGAGGAAGCCGAGCACGAGGATCAGGCCGAAGGAGAGCAGTCGGGTACGCACCGTGTTCCACCAGCTGGCGTTCTTGGGTGGGGGCACGTCCCAGATTTCGTCCAGGCTATCCTTCAGTTCCGCGAACACGGACGTAGCGCCCACGAGCAGCAGGACGGTGGCGATGATCGTTGCCAGGCGCCCGGTTTCCTTGTTCTGCGCGCCGGCCAGCACCGACTGGATTGTTTCGGCGCCCTGGGCACCCACCAGGCCCCGCAGTTCGTTGAGGAGCTGGCCCTGGGCTGCTTCCGCACCATAGAAGAAACCGGCGATCGCGATCACCAGCACCAGGATGGGGGCGAGCGAGAACAGCGTGTAGAAGGCCAGGGCGGCGCCCTTGCTGGCGGCGCGGTGCGCGAGCCATTCCGTGACCGCACATTTCATCACATGGATGACCTGGCGCGAGAATGGAAACCATTTGTTGACAGCCATACCAGCCCTCCAGAAAAGAAAAAGGGGCACTTGGCCCCCTCGTGTACGCCCGCAGGTATGATCCCGGGACGCCCGTGAGATCGGGCCAAGTACCCCGCTGGCCGCACCCGTCGGTGCGGCCCTGCGACCTTCCGCCCGCAGGCGGAGCGGCAATTACTGAACGCGCTTTTCGATCACGATCTGTTCGATCTCGACGCGACGGTTTGGCTCCAGGCACTTGATCAGGTCCGCACGCTTCTTGTTGTTGCAGGTGACGACCGGGTTGGCTTCGCCTTTGCCGTAGGCCTTCAGGCGGCCACCGTCGACGCCCTTGCTGACCAGGTAATCGCGCACCGAGTTGGCGCGGCGCTCCGACAGCTTCTGGTTGTACTTGTCGGTACCCAGGCGGTCGGTGTAGCCGGTGATGTCGACATCGGTGATGCTTGGGTCGGCCTGCAGTGCGGCAGCGACTTCATCCAGGCGTGGTGCCGGCAGGATGACGTCGGCCTTGTTGAACTCGAACAGCTTGCTCGTTTCCAGCGTCACTTTTTCGAAGCGGGCTGGTGGTGGCGGAGCGACCGGTGCTGGCGCTGGTGCCGGTGCGGCTTCAGCCACTGGCGCAGGTGCTGGAGCCGGTGCCGGTGGTGCTGGCGGTGGGCTGAACGCATAGTTCAGGCCGACGGTGACGTATTTGTTATTGCTGCGCGAGAAGCCGAACTGCTCGTCGTCACGCAGGAAGCCGCGCACCGAGCGGAGGTCGGCCTGCAGCGACAGCTGCGGGGTCAGGGAAGCCTGGAAACCGATACCGGCGGTAGCGTACGGCGAGGTCTTGCTCAGGCGGTTGATGCCGCCGTTCGGGTTTTCGACGCGGTCACGCTGGGCGCCGACACCGAACAGCACGAAGGGACGGAAGCGCTCGCGCGACAGCATCAGCAGCGCGTCGACGCCAACGAGGGTCTGGCGGTAGGTTGCTGGAAATTCCTTGGTGCGTGCGTGGGTGACACCGGCCTGGACATCCCAGTACGGGTGCACGGCCTTGCCGACTTTCAGGCCAGCGCCCCAGTCACGGTCGTTCACGCCGAAGTCCGCGTCCGGCTTGAAACCGACGACGCTCGGCTGGACATACCAGGACGGATTGATTTCTTGCGTTGGCATGGATTCTTGAGCCAGCGTGGAGCCAGCTGCGCAGAGCAGGGCGACGGCCAGGGCGATCTTCTTCGTATTGTTCACAGGAAACTCCCATAAGTTGAAAAGGTAGGGTGACATCGCGTGCCTTGACAGTGATGTTGGAGTCAAGAATACGAGTCCGAGTTCCAGAGGGTCGGTGCGCTAGCGCACCTACAGATACTGCTGAGTGACAAAACTACAACATTGGCGACTTTTTAAGTCATGCTTCTATATAGAGGAGGGGAGAAAGACGGCAGACTGGGCTCCAAGCTTTATCCGCAATGGATAAGACGATTTCGTTGTATTTTTGCTACAAGCGCCCAGTTTCGCGCGCACAATTGATTTTTCTTAAAACTTAATTGACGAAATGCTTCGAGGAATTTTGCCAATGTGGGCTGGCGCACAGACCGGCTACCCTGACGCAGGCAATCTTGAGGTCAGTTAAGCGGAACCCGAGGTGTTGTCAGAGTGTCAGACCACACACAGCGACCCGGGCCACCCCAGTCTCTCTCTTTCATTGGAGCATATCAACATGCATGCAACGACTCATCACAACGCGGTGCAAGGCGACATCGGCGCAGTGCACACTTCCAGCAACTCAGCGTTGATCGAACGTGTGCCGCCACAACCGACCGAACGTGCGCCCATCTCGCTGGCGCCGATCGAGCGTGTGCGTTCGACGTCCGCCACCCAGCGTCGGATCGAGAACATGCAAAAGCTGATCAACGAACTGTCGACGCACGAAATGCTGGCCGATGAGATCGCGTGGTTCCTGAAGTTCTCGCCGTCGGGCGCCCGCAAGTATATCCGCGACCTGCGCGAAGCCGGCGTCATCGAACTGGCGCGCTACATCGAAGGCACCGCCACCTACCTCGGCAAGGCCGTCTACCAGATCTGCCCCGACCAGGAACGCGTGAAAGCCTTCCTGGCTGCGATCTGCCAGCCGAAGCGCGAAGGCGTTGCCCCGCGCAAGGAGCGTCCAGGCCTGCGCGAGCAGAGCATGGCCGGCAGCGGTCGCCATTTCCACATCCTGGCCGATGACACCCACTATGCCATCCGCGTGAACCGCAGCCCGGTCACCCGCGATCCGCTCGTCGCCGCCCTGTTCGGCCCGGCCCCAAGCCAGGTGGGCAAAGAGCGCGCCTGACCTTGCTACAGGAGCGTGCCGCGGCAGAGACCCGTAGCACGCTCCGTACCGACGATCGCTGTCGTCACGCACAACGCCGCGCACCGCGCGGCGTTTGCCGTTTACGTCTCCCCATCGCCGTCTCCCCATCTCCCCCCACGCCTTGCCGGTCGCTTCCACGCGCCATCGCGCCGTCGCCGCCCGACCCGCTGCGATCTTCCGGTCGCAGCGCCGCGGTCCTGGTGACTTTGTCTGCCCCTCGCAAGGCAGTCTCCACGCCGCGCAGGGCGCCGCGGGCCGAACATTGAAAACCCGGCAACAGGCCCCACCTCCGCAGGAGCGCGGCGCGGTGCCGTGCCAGACCACTCGAAAAGGACATCCCATGCTGCCAAGTGCCGATACGCTGGAAGGCAAACCCGTGCCTGACGTGACGTTCAAGGCGCGCCCGGACAACCAGTGGCGCGACCTCACGACCGATGAGCTGTTCAAGGGCAAGACGGTCGTCGTGTTCTCGCTGCCGGGCGCCTATACCCCGACCTGTTCCTCCACCCACCTGCCGCGCTACAACGAGCTCGCGCCCGTGTTTCGTGACAACGGCATCGACGCCATCTACTGCGTCTCGGTGAATGACGCCTTCGTCATGAACGAGTGGAAGCAGGGCCAGGATGCCAGGGACATCACCTTCATCCCGGACGGCAACGGCGACTTCGCACGCGAAATGGGCATGCTGGTCGACAAGCGCGACCTCGGTTTCGGCATGCGCTCCTGGCGCTATTCGATGCTCGTGCGCGACGGCATCATCGAGAAAATGTTCATCGAACCGGACAAGGAGGGCGATCCCTTCGAAGTCTCGGACGCCGACACCATGCTTCGCCATATCAATCCAGAGGCGCGCGCGCCGGAACCGATCGTGATCTTCTCGCGCCCGGGCTGCCCGCATTGCGCGCGTGCCAAGGCGGCGCTGGACGGGCGCGATTTGCGCTATACCGATTTTTCGCAGGACCAGAAGATCAACACCAGCGTGCTGCGTGCCGTCAGCGGCAACATGACCTGGCCCCAGGTCTTCATCGGCGGACGCCACATCGGCGGGGCCGACGAGCTCGAGGCTTACCTCGGGCAAGAGGCGGGAAACGCAAAACAGGCGCGCGCGTGAACACCCCGACGGAGAAGACGTGATGGAAGCCCTGATCCTCTCGAGCGTCCTGGCCGCGCTGGCCCTGGCCTGGGCCGTGCCGCGCTGGCGCCTGCGCCGTGCCCCGGCGCGGCCGCTGGACGCCGCCGCAATTGCCGTTTTAGAACGCAATGTCGAGCAATACCGGGGCATGGATGCAGGGCAGCGCGCGCGCCTGGAGCGCCTGGTGCGCCGCTTCCTCCACGAAAAAACCTTCGTCGGCTGCGCCGGCCTGGAGATCACCGACGAGATGCGCCTGACCATCGCCGGCCAGGCCTGCCTGCTGCTGCTCGGCAATCGCGGCGACACGGTGTATGCCAGCCTGCATTCGGTACTGGTCTATCCCGGCGCCTTCCGGTGCCGCGGCGCCAGGTCGATGCCGCCGGCGTCGTGAGCGAGCAGCGCCGGGACTTGCTGGGCGAGTCCTGGGGCGACGGCCGCGTGATCCTGTCCCGGAACCACGTGCGCCGGCCTGACGCCGACACGGTGCCTTCGCACAATGTCGTGCTGCACGAGTTTGCCCACCAGCTCGACAGCGAATCGGGCAGCACGAATGGCGCGCCTTACCTCGGCAGCGCCGAGCGCTACCGCAGCTGGTCCGAGGTGCTCTCGCGCGACTTCGCGGCCCTGCGCCAGGACGCCTGGTTCGGCCAGCAGGGCGTGCTCGACCATTACGGCGCGACCAGCCCGGCCGAGTTCTTCGCCGTGGCCACCGAGGCCTTTTTCGAGCAGCCCCACCTGCTGGCATCGCGCCACCCGGCCCTGTACGAGGAATTCCTGAAGTACTACCGGGTCGATCCGCGTCACTGGCAGGCGCCGCCCGCACCCGAGCCTGCGCTACCCGAGCTGCATGCCGGCCAGGTTCTGTATGGACAATGGCAATAGGCTGCGTGCGTTTGCGTACAGAATGGCCAGCCCAGCAGGAGCATGCTTGCCGCTATCTAACAATGCAGGAGAAATCCATGTCCATCATCATTGCAGGGCATTTCCAGCTCCAGGATGAAGCCGAAGCCGCGCGCCGCGCGCTGCTCGACGCCGGTTTCAATGCCGAACGCACCAGTACCTTTTACCTGAGCCAGCCAGGGCAGCACGACATGACGCCGATCGGTGGCGACCATATCCAGTCGCCCGGCGCCAAGGAGACGCCAGTCGGCGTGCTGCAGGGGCAGCGCCACCGGCGGCGCGGTCGGTGCCGCGGTCGGTGCCGTCACGGCGCCCCTGACCGGGCCGGCCGGTCCCATCGTCGGCGGCCTGGTCGGCGCCCACGTCGGCTCGCTGTTCAGCTTTTCGAAAATGAAGGAAGCAGGCGAGCGCGAGCAGGGCGGGCGGGCACCCCGGAACAGCGCATGGCCGGCATGCTCGTCGCCGTCGCCTTCGACGACGCCGGCCAGGAATCGCAGGCCGTCGACCTGCTGCGCCGCCTGGGAGCGGTTCAGATCGAGCGCGCGCGCGGCAATATCGTCGAGGGCGACTGGGCCGACTTCGATGCTTCCAGCCCGCCGGATATCCTCCACTGAGGATCCACTTAGCATCAACTGAGCATCCACTGAGCATCCACTGAGCATCCGCTGAGTATCCTCGCCGCATGCCCTGCCAACCCGTCCGGTACGGCAGGGCAGTGCTGTCGGGAGCCGACGACACAGCCGACGACGTTTGATCCACCTCAAGATTGCTCTCCTTCTCGTCCCTAGACTTGGCGCTTCCGGCCGCTTGGCCGCAACGACAAAAGGGGAACAACATGAGCAACAGCACGGGCAAGGTGGCATTGGTAACGGGCGGCATGGGTGGACTGGGCACGGCACTGTGCCGCCACCTGCACGACGCCGGCTTCACGGTCGCGCTCACCTACTCGCCGGGCAACACGACCCCCGAGGCCTGGCTGTCGGCACAGCGTGACGAGGCCTACCGTTTCCAGGCCTACCGCCTCGACGTGACCGATTTCGCCGCCTGCGAAGCCACCGTCGCAGGCATGCTGGCAGACCTCGGCCGGATCGACGTGCTGGTCAATAATGCCGGCATCACGCGCGACCGCAGCCTGCGCAAGATGGGCCTGGAGGACTGGAACGCCGTGCTGCGCACCAACCTCGACAGCGTGTTCAACATGACCCGCCAGGTGATCGAGCCGATGACGTCGCAGCGCTGGGGCCGCATCATCAATATCTCGTCCGTGAACGCGAATGCCGGCGCCTTCGGCCAGGCGAACTACGCGGCGGCGAAGGCCGGCATGCACGGCTTCACCAAGGCGCTGGCGCTGGAAACGGCGCGCCATGGCATCACGGTCAACACGGTCTCGCCGGGCTACCTGCGGACCAGAATGGTCGAGGCTGTGCCGCAAGACGTGATGATCAACAAGATCCTGCCGCAGATTCCGGCCGGCCGCCTGGGCGAGCCGGACGAGGTGGCCGCACTGGTGGCGTATCTTGCTTCGGATGCGGCCGCCTTCGTGACCGGCGCCGACTTCGCCATCAACGGCGGCCAGCACATGCGCTAACGCTTCTCCAGGCGCGTCTGGCAGGTAATGCACAGGCGCGCCTCGGGGCGTGCCTGCAGGCGCGAAAATCCGATGTCCTGGCCACATTCCTCGCACAGGCCATAGCTTCCGTCTTCGAACTTTGCCAGCGCATGGCGCAGTACGTGCAGCTGGGCTGCATGGTGTCCGGCCGCTTCCAGTGCAAGGTCGTTCAGCAGGCGCACGGTGGCCTTGTCCGCAGGCGAGGTTTCGATTTCGGAGACGGGCAGGTCGCGTTCGGCGCCGGCCAGTTGCGGCTCGGCGGCGCCCGCGAGGGCATCGAGGCGGGACGCCAGCGTGGCGCGCAAGGCTGCCAGCTGGGCTTGGTCGAGAGCGGCCATGGCGGTCTCGCGCCGGTCAGACGAAGGAGGCGCGTGCATGGCGCCGGGCGGGTTGGCCGAGCGGGGAAAAGCCGTCCATCGCATCCTCCCACATTCACTGTGTGGAACCAGTGTAGCGCGATGCGCGCGCGATGAACATGGGCGCACGGGACGGGTCGGGAGGGGTGTCGCAGCGGTGTCGCGCAAGCGGTGGCCTACGGGCCGACAAGCGTGCCGACAAGCGTGCCGACAAGCGTGCCGACAAGCGTACCGACAAGCGCGTCGGCAAGCTTGACGAATCGGTGCCCGGTCAAAGCGGAAGCGGCGGCACCTTCGTGCCGCCGCTTCGTCCACCGTGGCATACGCTGGCTGGGCTCAGGCCGGCTTGGCAGGCGGGGGCTGGTGCGATTCGAGCACCTTGATCTGGGTATGCAGGTTGTCGAGCGCCATGATGACCGGCACCGCCTGCCCGGTGGCGGCGGCCCCCGCCAGGTGCAGCAGGCCCGCCACCAGTCCGGTAACGTCGCCGATCAGCGTGATCTTGCGGATCTTCTCGGCCGCGGCCGTCGTGAGCGCGACCAGCTTCTGCTGCGGCCTGCCGAGCGACTTGACGATGTAGGTGGCGGCGTCGGCATACAGGCCGTTCGCACGCTGGCGCAACAGCAGCTCATCCTCGAGCAGGGTGCGCGCGGCGGTCTGGACACGGTAAGGCACATTGCCTTCCTCATAGGCGCGGATGTCGCGCATGATGCGTTCGTGCAACTGGTCGGCGCAGGCCGAGAGCTGGTCGGCCAGCTCGACGATCTGGGCCACGCTGGCCAGGCCGTTGTCTCCCGCCGGGGCAGGCGCCGCTCCTGTCTTCGCCGCCACCTCGCCATCGCCGGCACCGGCACCGGCACCGGCACCGGCAACCGCGCCCTTGCCTGCGTCGCCGCCCGCCATCGTCTTGTCGTTCATCTGCTCTGCCATCTTGCCTCCGAATGGTTCAATCGCCCGCCAGGCCTTCGCGGATCATGCGCAGGTCGCGCCCGTAGTTGCCGAGCATGCGGCGCACCTCGTCCTGCGACAACTTGTGCATGTTCTCGCGCAGCTTCTGGTGGCCCAGCGCCACCTTGGTCAAGCCCTGCAGCGCCAGGTCGTAGCGCCGGTCGATGAGCTTGTATTCGCTCGACTTGTTCAGGTAGTGCACCTTGGCCAGCGTCACGAGCATGCGGTCGGTGTTGCGGTTCGTGAACGGCAGTTCGACGTCGAAGATCCCGAGCACGGTCTTCTTTTCATTCTCGTTGGTCTTGTAATACAGGCGGGTGAGCGAAATCATCGCTTCGAGCAGGGTCTGGACGTCGGCGTCACCGTCGCGCACCATGGTTTCCACGCTGCGGTTCTGGTAGCCCGAGGCGATCACCCGGGTCAGCAGCCGGGTCAGGCCGGTGTAGGCGGCGATATGGCGCTGCTGCAGGCCCGACTCGGCATTGGCCTTCAGGCCATTGCCGAGGTCGTCGATGCGCGGCGTCAGGTCGTAGCGGTCGTCGCCTGCAAGGAGGCTCAGCGTCTGCATGTAGAGCACCACCGCCTTTTGCACGCTGACGAAGTCCTCGTAGACGGCGCGGCGCTTGGCATCGTTCTCGCGCGCCAGCTTGTCGACGGTCGCCGGCAGGTAGGGCTGCTCGCGCTCGTAGGTGTCGCGGTAGCGGCGCGACAGCTCGGCATAGCCGCCCAGCTTGGCCGAGGCGTCGGCGAACTCGCGCACTTCCTGCAGGCTGACGGGGCCGTTGGCGGTGCCGCAGCCGCCCAGCAGCAGGCTGATGCCGAGAAGGCTGGAAGCAAGGGCAGGGCGAAATGAAGTCATCGGGTCCTCTCGACGGCAATAATGCCGGACGGAAAGGCCCATTCTGGCAAACGCGACCTGCCCAGACTTTGGTTTAGATCAAGTCACAAGGGATGAGTGCGTCGATGCGGCTATCTGCGCACGCCCCGTGCACAGGATGCGGTCGCTGTTCAGCTCTTTTGTCGCGGCGACGCCGCACCCGCCAGTGCCGTGCGCCATGCCAGGCCTTCGAGCGTGCCGGCCTGCGGCGTGTATTCGCAGCCGATCCAGCCGCCGTAGCCGAGCTCGTCCAGCAGGCGGAACAGGTAGGGAAAGTGGATCTCGCCCGTGCCCGGCTCATGGCGGCCCGGCACGTCGGCCAGCTGGATGTGGCGGATCAGGGGCAGCAGGCTGCGGATGCTGTTGCCCAGGTCGCCTTCCATGCGCTGCATGTGATAGATGTCGAACTGCAGGAACAGGTTGTCGACCGCGCATTCTTCGATGATGGCTTGCGCCTGGCGCGACCTGGTGAGGAAATAGCCCGGCATGTCGCGGTCGTTGATCGGCTCGATCAGCAGGTCGATGCCGCGTGGCGCCAGCTCGGCGGCGGCAAACTTCAGGTTGGCGACAAAGGTGGCGTGCGCGCGCTCGGGCGCGACGTTCGGCGGCAGCTTGCCGGCCATGCAATGGAGGCGCTTGACGCCCAGCTCCTCGGCATAGTCGATGGCGAGCTCGACGCTGTCCTGGAATTCCTGCACGCGGCGCGGGTCGCAGGCCATGCCTCGCTCGCCCGCCGCCCAGTCGCCGGCGGGGAAATTGTGCAGTACGAGTTCCAGCTTGTAACGGGCCAGCCGTCCGGCGATCGATTCCGGTTCGCAGGCATAGGGAAACAGGAATTCGACCGCGTCGAAGCCCGCCTCGCGTGCCGCGGCGAAGCGGTCGAGGAGGCTGAGCTCGTTGAACAGCGTGCTCAGGTTGGCGGCGAATTTCGGCATCGGGTGGCTCGAATGTTGTCAGCCCACTATCGTAGCACCTGGGCGGGGAATGCGCCGGGCAGGGCAATCGTGCGCGCGCGTGTTGGCAGGGTGGGCGGCCCCGCCCACCCTACGAAAAGCCAAAAAAAACAGCCCGGCGAACCGGGCTGTTTTTGCTTTTCCTCTCCGCTCAAGCGAAGCGCTTAGCGGTCGCGGCCACCTGCAGGACGCGGGCCGCGGCCGGCGCTGTTGCCGCCACCACCAACCGAACGGCCACCGCCGTTGCCGCCATTCGGACGGCCGCCGTTGCCGGCAGGACGCGAACCGGCTGGCGCCGCGGCGCTGCGTGGCTGGCCCTGGCCGCTACGGCCACCGCCACCGCCACCGCCGGGACGGCCGCCGCGATTGCCGTGGCCAGGCGCGCCGCTGCGCAGCTGGATCGGCTGGGCCTTGGCGTTCATGTCCGGCTCGAAGCCCGGGATCACGTGACGCGGCAGCGTCTGCTTGATCAGCTTTTCGATGTCTTTCAGCATCTGGTGCTCGTCGACGCAGACCAGCGACACCGCTTCGCCGGTGGCGCCGGCACGGCCGGTACGGCCGATCCGGTGCACATAGTCTTCCGGCACGTTCGGCAGGTCATAGTTGACCACGTGCGGCAACTGGTCGATGTCGATACCGCGCGCGGCGATATCGGTGGCAACGAGGACCTGCAGGCTGCCGTCCTTGAACTCGGCCAGCGCCTTGGTACGCGCCGTCTGGCTCTTGTTGCCATGGATCGCCATCGCGCCGATGCCGTCCTTGCCCAGTTGCTCGACGAGTTTGTTGGCGCCGTGCTTGGTGCGGGTAAACACCAGCACCTGGTGCCAGTCGTTTTCCTTGATCAGGTGCGACAGCATCGGGTGCTTCTTGTCGCGGTCGACCGGGTGGATCTTTTGCGAGATCACTTCCACCGTCGAATTGCGGCGCGCCACTTCGATCGAGGCCGGGTTGTTCAGCAGCTTGTCGGCCAGGGCCTTGATGTCGTCCGAGAAGGTGGCCGAGAACAGCAGGTTCTGGCGCTTCGGCGGCAGCAGGGCCAGCACTTTCTTGATGTCGTGGATGAAGCCCATGTCGAGCATGCGGTCGGCTTCGTCCAGGATCAGGATCTCGACCTTCGAGAGGTCGACCGTGCGCTGGCCGGCGTGGTCGAGCAGGCGGCCTGGCGTGGCGACGAGGACGTCGACGCCGTGCTTCAACAGCTTGATCTGCGGGTTGATGCCGACGCCGCCAAAGATCACGGCGGAATTCAGGTTCGTGTACTTGCCGTACAGGCGCACGCTTTCCTCGACCTGGGCGGCCAGTTCGCGGGTAGGCGTCAGCACCAGGGCGCGGATCGCGCGCGGGGCGGTCTTGCTCTTGAGCGCGGCGCCAACCGCGTCGGTCGACAGGCGCTGGAGGATCGGCAGGGTGAAGCCGGCGGTCTTGCCGGTGCCGGTCTGGGCGCCGGCCAGCAGGTCGCCGCCGCCGAGGACGGCGGGAATGGCCTGCGCTTGAATCGGGGTCGGCGTGGTATAGCCCTGTTCAGTGACTGCGCGAACGATGGCGTCGGACAAGCCGAGGGTAGCAAATGACATTAGGTCTCTTCTGGTAAGTTGTTCCGCCGCGGCGCAAGCGGCGCCAGGATCGGAGAGGGTGACGAAGGACACTCCCGGGTCACCGTACAGGCGCGCCGAAAAAGTGCCGGGTCATTATAGTGGGTTTGTTGCGCGGTGGAAATGCTTTGATGAGGATGCCGACGATTGCACTGCGCGAAAATCGTCGGCCGGAGCGCTATTTTACGCGAAAGGAACCATCAGCGGGATCATCTGTGCAAATACCTTCGGGCCGGCGGCGATGATGTCGCCCTTGTTGATGTATTCCGACTCGCCGTTGAACTCGCCAACGATGCCGCCCGCTTCCGTCACCAGCAGCGAACCTGCGGCGATATCCCAGATTTTCAAGCCCTTCTCGAAAAATGCGTCGACGCGGCCGGCAGCCACGTTGGCCAGTTCCAGCGCGGCCGAACCGCTGCTGCGCACGCCGTGGCAGCGCGAGGCGACGACTTCGTACATGCGCAGGTATTCGGCCAGCGCGCGCGGATCCGGGCCGTGGCCGGCGGCGATCAGCGCCTTGCCGATGCGGTCGTGGTTGCGCACGCGGATGCGCTTGTCGTTGAGGTAGGCGCCGGCGCCCTTGCTGGCGGTGAACAGGTCATTGCGCACCGGGTCGTAGACGACGGCCTGCGTGATCACACCGCGCTGCTGCAGCGCGATCGAGATGCAGAAGTTCGGGTAGCCGTGCATGAAATTGGTGGTGCCGTCGATCGGATCGATGATCCAGACGTATTCGCTGTCGTCGTTCAGGTTGCGCGACGGGCCGGACTCTTCGCCGAGGATGGCGTGGTCGGGATAGGCCTTGAGCAGGGTTTCGACGATCGCCTGTTCGGAGGCCTGGTCGATGTCGGTGACGAAATCGTTGTGTTGTTTTTCAGAGACTGTAATACGGTCGAGGTCGAAAGACGCGCGGTTGATGACGGTGGCGGCGCGGCGAGCGGCCTTGATGGCCGTATTGAGCATTGGATGCATATTGTTTTCCCTGAAAAAAACGCTGACGCCCACGGGCGAAGAGCGCGCCGCGGACAGTCGGAGACGAGAGTGAATTAAAGAGCAAAGCGGCGCCGAACCCGTTAAAATCCCGGCCTTCTCTGCCAGAATGTCAACGTTCGTCGCCGCGCGATGGCGCTATTTTAAATGAACCAGCCCGATTCCGACACGTCTCTTTTTACCCGCCTGCCGAATCGGCTCAGATTCGTGCTCGTCGAAACCAGCCGCGCCGGCAACGTCGGCTCGGTCGCGCGTGCCATGAATACAATGGGTTTTTCCGAGCTGGTGCTGGTGGCACCGCGCTGCGCCGACCCGTTGCGCGACCCGGAAGCGATCGCCTTTGCCAGCGGGGCGATTGACGTGCTGGAGGGCGCACGCATCGTCGGCAGCATCGCCGAAGCCCCGGAGGGCAGCAATTTCGCCGCCGCCGTCTCGGCGCGCCTGCGCGAATTCTCGCCGCCGGTCTGGACCCCGCGCCAGTTCGCCGGCCACGCGGCGGCCCAGGGCGAACTGCGTCCGGCCCTCATCCTCGGTAACGAGCGCGTCGGCCTGCCAAATGAGATCGTCGAGAAGTGCAATGTCCTGATCAATATTCCGGCGAACCCGGCGTATTCCTCGCTGAATTTGTCGCAGGCGGCCCAGGTGCTGGCCTACGAATGCCGCATGGCGGCCATCGGCGACAGCTTGCCGGAAACCCCCATCGGCTTCCAGGGCGACGCCGCCAGTGTGACGCAAATCGAGGGCATGTACGCCCACCTGGAAGAAGCCCTGGTATCGATCGGCTTTCTCAACGCGGACAATCCGAAAAAGCTCATGCCGCGCCTGAAGCGCCTGTTTTCGCGTACCCAGCTGGAAACGGAAGAAGTCAATATCCTGCGCGGGATTGCCAGGCAAATCCTCAAGCGTTAAGTCTTGGGCTGAGGCTCAGGACCCGAAGGCAATCACTTCGTCGCCCGGCCCCGGCTTGCACTCGGCCCCTAGCGGCTCCCACCCCCGGTGCACCACGATGCGTTCCTTGTCGTGGCATAGCTCGACGCGCTGGGCGTTCGGGGCCTGCTGGCGCACGAAGGCTTCGATCGACGCCGGCACGCTCACCTGCAGGGCAAGCGCATGGATGTCGTCGATCGGATGGTCGTTCACATGCACCAGCGGCACGAACTGGCCGGCGAACATCATCGCATGCGAAGGAACCTTCACGGGACCGGCCTGGTAGCGGCGTTCGCGCAGCCATTCCTGGGCGCGGCTGCGCGCATCAAGCCCGCCCGCCAGGCCACCCCAGGCGCTGGCGAGGAGCTCGGCCACCCACTGGTTGCAGTTCTGGTAGCGCGTGCTGAAGGCATGGGCGTTCGCGCTGTACTGGCCGGCCAGCAGCGACAGCGCCAGCGGCTTGTCGAGTGCCGCCGCGGCCACGCTCGCGCCCCCTCCGCACCGGGCAGGAAGACCAGCGACATGTGGCCGCGCGCCGGCGCTTCCGCCCCGAGCGCGAAGCCGGCGATGCCCTGGTCGAACAGGCGCGGGCGCGATTCGTCGCAGGCGTAATACAGCTGGCGCACGGCCCGGGGGGCTGGCCGGGTTGTCCTTCAGTGCGATGGCGGCGTGCGAGTACAGCAGGCCGAAGCGGGACAGGTCGAGCCCCGCGCGCGACACCAGCGCCGCCTGCCCGCCAGAACGTTCCAGCTCGCGCCTGACGACGCCGGCAAAGCGCAGCACGCGGTCCTGGTCGGCTGCGGTGATCTCGGCCGAGCGCGCAAAAGGTGGGAATGCCGGCCCAGGCGCTGCCGCCGGCGAAGAACGCGCAGGCCGCGAGCAAGCCGCGCAGGCTTGTCCCCAAGCGCCGGCGCATGCCCGGCCGTTCACCCATCAGATGGCGACTTTGTGCGAAGCGAGGTCGCGGTACCAGCCATCCTGCAGGGCCGGGAAGAAGGACTGGCGGGTGTCGGCATGGGCGAACTCGTAGCCGTAGTCGCGTTCGTTCACTGGATGAGCTCGTCCTTGCGCACGGCGCGCTGGGCCAGGGCACGGTCCGGCACGTCGAGCGTGAATGCGCGTGCACCGTTTGCTGCGCGCAAGGTCAGGCGCGTGGTCTCGCGCTTGCCCGGGGCCTGGGCGATGTCGATCACGCGGTACTCGCCGGCGGCCACTTTCTTGTCGTCGCCCGAGCTGTCGCTGGAGGCGCCGATCGAGTCCGAGATGCTGCCCGACGAGGCGGCGCCGGCGCTGGAGGCGGACGAGGCAGCCGAGCTGCCGGCCTGGGCGGGAAGGGCGCAAGCGGCGGCGGCCAGGGCGAGGCACACGGCGCGGAACAGGGAAGAGATGGTCATGGGAGGCTTTCGTAGTCGAGCAAATGGCGCTATGGTACAAGCCCGGCGCCAGCCTGAGAAGGGCAGGCGCAACGGTGCGCGGCGAATCGCGGCCCTTGTGGCCCGATGCAAACATCCTGTGCCCTGGAAGCCCCACCGGCAGACGATGTTTGCACGCCAGCACCTGGGGCCGCATTTTCGACGACATCCTCTATTCCTGGCGGCGGCAACGGGCGTCCTTTGTCGTACACTGGGAAAAACAACAGGGATAACCAGATGGAGACAAAGCGCAGATCCTTTCTCAAGGCGGGCGTACTCGGTGCGCTCGCGCTGGCCGCCGGTGGCGGCATCTACCGCATGGCCAATCCGCCGGCGCCAGGCCGCTTCGTGCTCGACGGCGAGGCGCGCAGCGCGCTGGGGGCGATCGTGCCGGCCTTGCTGGCCGGCGCCTTGCCAGCCGCGCCAGCCGAGCGCAAGGCCGCGATCGACACGACGGTCCAGGGCGTGCATACCGCCATTTCGAACCTGCCCCCGGGCGTGCAAAAGGAAGTGCAGGACCTGTTCGGCCTGCTCGCGCTGGCACCGGCGCGGCGGCTTCTGACAGGTGTCTCGGGCGGGTGGGCGAATGCCGGCGAAGCCGAGGTCACGGCTTTTCTCCGGGACTGGCGCATGCACCGCTTCGCGCTGCTGCGTACGGCCTACGGCGCGCTGCACGACCTCGCGCTCGGCGCCTGGTATGCGCAGCCGGCCCATTGGGAAGCGATCGGCTATCCCGGGCCGATGAAGGAGTTGTCGTGAGTACGGCAGCGCCAACGATGCAAGCCCCCATCCCACGCATCGCTTCGAGAACCACACCATGAGCGACAAGAACATTCCCCTGACACCGGCTGAAAGCATCGTCCCCGACCCGATCCGCGCGGGCCTCGCGCGCGGCTGGAAAGTCGTCGATGCCGCCGCGCTCGATGCCGACCGTACCCTCGAGGCCGACGTCGTCATCGTCGGCAGCGGTGCCGGCGGCGGCGTGACGGCCGAGATCCTGGCAACGAGCGGCCTCTCGGTCATCATCGTCGAGGAAGGCGCGCTGCGCTCCTCGAAAGACTTCAAGATGCGCGAGGCCGATGCCTATCCCGGCCTGTACCAGGAGTCGGCCGCGCGCCAGACCCTGGACAAGGGCATCAAGATCCTGCAGGGCCGCACCGTCGGCGGTTCCACCACCGTCAACTGGACCTCGAGCTTTCGCACGCCCGCGCCGACCCTCGACTTCTGGCGCAGCCATTTTGGTCTCGCCGGTTACGACAGCGAGAGCCTGGCGCCCTGGTTCGCGCGCATGGAAGCGCGCCTGCACATCGGCGACTGGCAGGGCGCGCCGAACGCCAACAACGACCTGCTCAAGCGCGGCGCCGACAAGCTGGGCATCGCCTCCGGCTTCATCCGCCGCAACGTCAACGGCTGCTGGAACCTCGGCTATTGCGGCATGGGCTGCCCGACCAACGCCAAGCAGTCGATGCTGGTGACGACCATCCCCGCCGCGCTCGACCACGGCGCCACGCTCGTCACGCGCGCCCGCGCCGAACGCTTCGCGCTGCGCGGCGACCGTGTCGAGGAACTCGTCTGCACCGCCCTCCAGGCCGACGGCGTCGCGCCCAGCGGCCGCAGCCTGCGCCTGCGCGCGAAGCACTTCGTCGTGGCCGGGGCGCCATCAATTCGCCGGCACTGCTGCTGCGTTCGAACGCGCCGGACCCGAACAAGCTGTTAGGGAAGCGCACCTTCCTGCACCCGACCCTGATCTCGGCCGCGATCTTCCCCGAGCGCGTGGAAGCCTGGAACCGGCGCGCCGCAGACGGTGTATTCCGACCACTTCCTGCACACGGGGGCCATCGACGGCCCGATCGGCTACAAGCTCGAGGCGCCGCCGCTGCATCCGGTGCTGCTGTCGACCACGCTCAACGGTTTCGGCCGGGGCCACGCGGAATTGATGCGCCAGTTCCCGCACCTGCAAGGCATGCTGGCGCTGCTGCGCGACGGTTTTCATGAAGCGTCGCCCGGCGGCAGCGTCGGTCTGAAGGACGGCGCGGCGGTGCTCGACTATCCGCTCAACGACTTTCTCTGGGACGGCGCGCGCCGCGCGCTGCTGACCATGGCCGAGATCCAGTTCGCGGCCGGCGCCAGCGCGGTGCAGCCGGCGCACGAGACGGCGCGCCGCTACACCTCGTGGAACGAGGCGAAACGCGAGATCGCCGCGCTGCCGCAGCAGCTGCACATGACGCGCGTGGCCTCGGCCCACGTGATGGGCGGCTGCACCATGGCCGGCGACGAGCGCCGCGGCGTGGTGGCCCCCGACGGCCGCTACCGGGGCCTTGCCAACCTGTCGGTGCACGACGGCTCGCTGTTCCCGACCTCGATCGGCGCCAATCCGCAGCTGTCGATCTACGGCATCACGGCACGCCTGGCGAGCGGGCTGGCGGCTAGCCTCACCGGCAAACCGGCGCCGACGGTGGCGGCTTGACGTGAAGAGCGCGCGCCGCATCCTGCGCACCGTGCTGCTGGTGCAAGCGGCGGCGGCGCTGGCGATCGCGTGCGCCGCCATGGCCTGGGGCGGCGCCGGCTTCCTGCGCGCGCTGGCGCTGGGCGCAGCTTGCGTGGCGCTGGTGCGCCTGGCCATCAACATGAACAACTTCGTGGTCAGCAGCCTGTACGCCAGCCCGACGCCGCCGGAATACCGCCTGCGCGGCACCGCGCGCCTGCGCCTGCTGTGGGAGGAATTCCGATCGAGCATGCTGCACACGTCCGGCACATGCCGCGCGCGGCTGCCTGCCGGCACGTTTATCCGGACGCGAAAGGAGCACCGGTGCTGCTCGTGCACGGCTATGGCTGCAACGGCGGCTACTGGGCCTACCTGCGCCCGCGCCTGGAACGCGCGCGCATCAGCCATGCGACGGTCGACCTGGAGCCCGTTGCCGCCCCGATCGACAGCTACGTGCCCCTGATCGAGCAGGCGGTGGAGGAACTGCGCGCCGCCACGGGTTCGCAGCAGGTGGCGCTGGTGGCGCACAGCATGGGCGGGCTGGTGGTGCGCGCCTGGATGCGCCGCCACGGCAGCGAGCGGGTAGCGCGCGTGATCACCCTCGGCACCCCGCACCACGGCACCGGCATGGCCAATTTCGGACTCGGCGCCAATGCCGTCCAGATGCGCTGGCGCGGCGGCGGGCCGAGCGCCTGGCTGCGCGCGCTGGCCGCCAGCGAGGACGGCGCACGGCGCGCGCTCGTCACCTCCATCTTCAGCCACCACGACAACATCATCGCGCCGCAGACCTCGAGCCTGCTGCCGGGCGCGCGCAACCTGGCGTTCGGCGGCATCGGCCACGTGGCGCTCGGCTGCAATGCGCGCGTGCTCGACGCTGTCATGGCGGAACTCGGCGCGCTCGCGTTCGCGGCCTGATCCACGATGTGCTAGATTCGGGCCGGACGCAATCCGGAGGCCCCGTGGCACGCATACTCATCATCGACGACGACTTCGCGACCGCCGCGACGGCAGCCGCGCTGCTGCGCGCACGCGGCCACGTCATGATCGGCGCCGAAGGGGAGGCGTCAAGCTGCGACCTGGTGCTGTGCGGCGCGCGCCACCCGCATGCCTTCGCACTGGCAGGGCACAAGGCAGGGACCGTGCTGCTGGCCATGAGCGCGCCCGGCGACGAGGCGCTGCGCGACCGGCTGCTGGCGGCCGGCTACAACGGCTACATCGGCTTGCCGATCGAGGCCGACAGCCTCGTCGACGAGGTCGAGGCCTTCCTGCCGCCGCCGGCGCTGCTGCTGGTCGACGACGACCCCTTCATGCTCGGCGTGCTGGCCGACCAGGTGGAGGGGCAGGGCTGGCGCGTGCTCCGTGCGGCATCAGGCGAGGAGGCGCTGGCGCTGCTCGAGCGCGAGGCGGTGGCGGTCGTGCTGAGCGACCACTGGATGCCCGGCATGCGCGGCGCCGCGCTGCTGGCCGAGGTGCGCAGGCGCCGCCCAAGCGTCTTTCGCATGCTGCTGTCCGGCCAGAGCGCGGACGAGGCGATTGCGCGGGCTCTCGCTTGCGGCGACGCCGAACGCTTCCACCAGAAACCCTGGCAGGGCGCGGCCTTGCTCGATGCGCTGCACGAGGCCTTTCGCCTGCAGCGCGGGCGCGGCCCCGTTTAGAATGCGCGTTCTATCGGGCGCGCCTACAATGGCGTTCGAGCGCATGAGGTCAGGCGCGCAGCATGGGGGCAGAATGAGCAAGAACATCAAGGAACTCGAGCAGGAAGAAGAAGCGCTGGCGCGCGCGGTGCGCAGCTCGGCCCAGCAGATCTGGCAGGCCGGCCTGGGCGCGTTCGCCAAGGCGCAGGCCGAAGGCGGCCGCGAATTCACGCGCCTGGTACGCGACGGCAGCGAGCTGCAGAAGCGCGCTCGCCAGGTCGAGGATGCCACCGACACGGTCGCGCGCAAGGCCGAACGCGCAAGCCGGCGCACCTCGAGCTCCTGGGGCAAGCTGGAGCAGGTGTTCGAGGAACGGGTGGCGCGCGCGCTGGCCACCATCGGCGTGCCGGCGCGGGGCGAAGTCGAAGCGCTGGCGCAGCGGGTCGATGCGCTCGAACGGACGCTGGCCGAGCTGGCGGCCGAACGGCGACAGGTGCCGGCCGTGAAGCCAGCTGCGAAAACAGCCGCAAAGGCCGCGACAAAGGCAGCCGCGAAGCCAGCAGCAAAGTCCGCGGCAAGGCCGGCAGCGAAAAGAACCGCCGCGGCACGCGCCGCCGGGTCGAAGACCCGGGCATGACGCCGCGCCGGTCCACGGCTGTCGTCGGCACCGGGTTCAGTGATATGCTTGCGGATGACGCCAACAATGCCGCCTTCCATGCTACAGAAAGCCCCGCGCCGCACCCGTGAACGCATCCTCGAGCTCTCGCTCAGGCTGTTCAACGAGTTCGGCGAGCCGAACATCACGACGACCGTCATTGCCGAGGAGATGAACATCTCGCCCGGCAACCTGTACTACCACTTCCGCAACAAGGACGACATCGTCAATTCGATCTTCGTGCAGTTCGAAGCCGAGATCGGGCGCATCCTCACGGTGCCGGCCGGCCGGCGCTCGAACATGGAAGACGTCTGGCTCTACCTGCACCTGATGTTCGAGCTGATCTGGCGCTACCGCTTCTTCTACCGCGACCTCAACGACCTGCTCTCGCGCAACCGCAAGCTCGAACTGCACTTCAAGGCCATCCTGGCGCACAAGATCAAGGTCGCGCGCCAGCTCTGCGAAGACCTGCGCAGCGAGGGTTCGCTGCAGGCGAGCGACCAGCAGATCGGGGCAATGGCCACCAACATGGTGGTCGTGGCGACCTACTGGCTGTCCTACGAATACGTGCGCAATCCGCGCAAGTACAGCGAGCAGCAGGCCATTGCCGACGCGCTCGCGCGCGGCTGCTACCAGGTGCTGTCGATGCTCGGGCCCTACCTGCGCGGCGATACCAGCCTGCTGTTTGAAAAGCTCTCTGAAGAGTACTTGAAAAAGCTGCCTGACGAGGGTCGGGATCCGGGCGCCGCATAGGATCCGCCGGGTTCTCACATCTTTGGAAAGTCCATGAAATCAATCGCTGTCTACTGCGGCGCCTCGAACGGCGCCAGGCCCCTGTATGCCGACGCGGCCCGCCAATTGGCGCGCGCGCTGGTCGACCATAACATCGCTCTCGTCTACGGCGGCGGCAAGGTCGGGCTGATGGGCGTGATCGCCGACGAAGTACTGCGCCTGGGCGGGGAGGCGACCGGGGTGATTCCCCGCGCGCTGGTCGAGCGCGAAGTCGGCCATGCCGGGCTGACGCGCCTGTTCGTGGTGAAGGACATGCACGAGCGCAAGGCCATGATGGCCGAGCTGTCGGAAGGCTTCATCGCCATGCCGGGCGGGATGGGAACGCTGGAAGAGCTGTTCGAGATGATCACCTGGGCCCAGCTGGGCATCCATGCCAAGCCGATTGGCCTCTTCAACGTGGACGGCTTCTACGACGGCCTGATGGCTTTTGTCGCGCACCAGGTGCAGGAAGAATTCGTGCGCCCGGCGCACGCGGCGCTGCTGCACATCGATGCCGATGCCGAGGCCCTCGTGCACAAGCTGCGCGCGCCGTCCGTCGCCGGCTAGCCGGGCCGCGGTATCGCCACGCGGTGCCGGGCAGTCCGTGTTCCGGCACGGCGCCGTTTTCTTGTCAGCGCCGTGCCAGGCAAGGGCATCATGACGCGCGTGTGCAACCAGCCATGCGACCACGATGAAGCCCCTTCTCCTTGCCTGCCTCGGCTTTCACCTGCTGCTCTCCGGCTGCGCCGTCCCGGCGGAGCGGCGGGGCGCCTTCGGCTTCCTGCAGGAAGAAGCTTATCGGCGCACCAGATCCCATGTCGACCCCAGCTCGATCGGGAGCGAGCATGAACGCCTCGTGGTGAAGGACGCCATCACGCCGATCGCGCGTTTTCTGGTGGGGATGGCCTTCGTGAAGCTGCCGCCGGCCATCGAGAGCGGCCTCATGACCGCGCACGGCCGCGCGGTGCTGCGGCGCGCGCCGGCGGACAACGCCTACAACCGCTATTCGGTAACCCATGTCGGCAACTGGCGGGTGTGCGGCGGCGATGCGCTGTCGTTCACGGCGGTCTTCCGGGATCTGCTGCGCAAGCATGCGTGGAAAGAAGAATACCGTTTCGTGAAAACCGGGGAAGCTGGCGCTTCGATGGCCACGAGGCGCTCGCCTGCGCGCAAGGCGGATGAAGCCGGGGAAGGGCACGATCGCGCGCTTCCCCGGCGGTCTTACATGGCCTCGGTCGCGGCCCTGGCCGCTGCCGGCGCGGTGCCGGCAGCGTCGATGAGCGCTGCCGCCTCGACGCTGGCGCCGGCGGGCGCCGGGATGCAGGGGCAGCCGACCGGCATGGACACGTGCGCTTCGAGCATGTCGGCGATTTCGCCGGCCGGCACCGGGCGGCTGAACAGGTAGCCCTGCATCTCATCGCACTCGTTCTCGCGCAGGAAGGCGCACTGCTGCTCGGTCTCGACGCCTTCGGCGATCACGCGCAGGTTCAGCTTGTGGCCGAGCGAGATCACCGCCATCGCAATGGCCTGGTCGTCCGCATTGTCGGCCAGTTCGCTGACAAAACTCTTGTCGATCTTCAGGCGGCTGATCGGGAAGGTCTTCAGCGACGACAGGCTCGAGTAACCGGTGCCGAAGTCGTCGATCGACAGCGACACGCCCATCGCCTTCAGTTCGCGCATGCGTTCGACCGACTTGGGCATGTCGCGCATGATCAGGCTTTCCGTCACTTCCAGTTCCAGCAGGGCGGGCGCCAGGCGGCTGTCGTCGAGCGCCGCGGCGACCCGTTCGACCAGGCGCGCTTCCTCGAACTGGCGCGGCGAGACGTTCACCGAGACGGTGAGCGGCGGCAGGCCGGCATCGATCCATTCCGGGCCTGGCGGCAGGCTTCGCGCACCACCCAGTCGCCGATCTCGACGATCAGGCCGCTTTCCTCGGCCAGGCCGATGAAGCGCTGCGGCGGCACCATGCCGTGTTCCGGGTGCTGCCAGCGAATCAGGGCCTCGACGCCGAAGATGCGGCCGCTCTTGAGGTCCACCTTCGGCTGGTACAGCAGGCGGAATTCGCTGCGCCCAAGCCGGCTGTCGAGCGTGCCCGCGACCGCGTTGCGCAAGCCGTCGAGCATCACCAGCTTCTCTTCCACGCTGGCGTTCATTTCGCGTGCGTAGAACTGGAAGTTGTTGCTGCCCAGGTCCTTGGCGCGGTACATCGCGGCGTCGGCGTTCATCAGGAGCGCGCTGGCGTCGAAGCCGTCGCGCGGGTACATCACCACGCCCATGCTGCAGCTGACCTGCACCGACTGCCCCGACACCTGGATCGGTTCGGTGACGGCCACGCGGATCTTCTCCAGCAGCGGCGCCAGCACCATCGGATCGATGCCCTGGTCGGGCAGCAGGATCACGAATTCGTCGCCGCCGAAGCGCGCCAGCGTGTCGTTGCGGCGCAGGCAGGCGCCCATGCGCTTGCTGACCACCTTCAGCAGTTCGTCGCCCGCCTTGTGCCCCAGGCCGTCGTTGACGAGCTTGAAGCCGTCGAGGTCGACGAAGGCGATCGCCACGCCGGTACCCTGGCGCTCGGCGGTGCGGATCGCCTGGTCGATGCGGTCGTGCATCAGGTTACGGTTCGGCAGTCCCGTCAGTTCGTCGTGGTGGGCCATGTGGAAGATGCGTTCCTCCACCAGCTTGCGCTCGGTGATGTCGCGCACGATCGCCACCACGCCGTCCTCGACGGCGACGACCTGGCGGTGCAGCCAGCGTCCGTGCGCATGGCGGTGTTCGGCCAGCCATTCGCCTTCGCGCGGCTCGCCGTCGAGGGCCACCGACACCATATCGTCGAAGATGCCGTTGCTGCGGTAATACGGGAGCAGGTCGCACAGGCGCATGCCGCGCAGTTCGTCGCGGCTCACGCCGAACATCTCCTCGGCGCGGCTGTTGGTGTCCTCGACTTCGAAGTCGTGGATCACGCCACCGGGACCGCGCAGGGCGCGCAGCACGCAAAAGGCGTCGAGGCTGCCTTCGGATGCGGCGGCATAGGTTTCGCGGGCGCGGCGGGCACGGCGGCGGACGCGTGCCAGCTGCCACGACCATACCGACACCACGCCGACCACCAGGCCGAGCAGGGCGGTGGCGGCGGTGGCGGCCATCATCCAGGCACGGCGCGCTTTCTCGAAGGACGCCATCTGCTCGTCGCGGCCGAGGCCAATGACGATCGCCAGCGGGAAGCCGTGGAGGCGCTGCACCGTGGTGTAGCGCGCCACGCCGTCCGGTGCGCCGGAGTGCAGGGTGATGGTGCCGCCGGCGGCGTTGCCCAGTTCGATGCGCTGGCCCCGGTGACGTTCTCGCCGATGCGCATCGCGCGCATCAGGCCATCGGTGCCGGCCAGGCCGAGCAGGCCCTGCTCGCCGTCGCGCGAAGGCTCGTAGGCGCTGGTGAAGTAGGCCGGATCGGCCTCGACGATGGCGATGCCGTCGAACTTGCCGTCGGCGTCGTTGATGCGGCGCGAAAAAGTGCAGGTGCGGCTCGCGCTTGGCGGCGTCGCCCACGGTCGCGCCGACGAACACTTCGCCGTCGTCGTTATCGCGGTGGTAGAGGAAATAGGGGGCGCTCGAGACGTCGAGCGGCGCGGATTCGGGATTGCTGGCGACGACGCGGCCGCCGCGGTCCGACACCGCCACCACGAACACCAGTCCCGGCGGCAGCAGGCCCTGCTCGCGCAGCGCCGGCAAGGCGCCTTGCGCGCCCCTTTGAGTTCGACGGCGTACTTGAGCACCTTGAGGGTCTGGTCGATGCCGTTCAGGCTGCGCGCCATCTGGGCTTCATAGGTGTCGAGGCGTTCGCGGGTGGCCGTCTGCGCCGCGTTGATGGCGCCAGCGCGTTCGGACTCGATGAAGCGCAGCGTCAGCACCCACATCGCCAGCACCAGCAGCAGGGCGAACAGCGGCAGCGAGATGTGCGTCTCCAGGCCGCGGCCGAGCCAGCGGGACAACTGGGTACGGCGCGCCGTGCGGCGCGCCGGGATGGTGGATCGCTTCATGCGCGCGCTCTCAATGCACCAGCAGTACCGGGCGCACGCTCGAATCGAGCGCTTCGCGATCGATATAGCCGATCAGCGCGGGATCGTCGGCGACGGCGCGGCGCACGGCGAGGCTGTCGCGCAGTTCGCGCGGCGGCTGGCCACGGCCGGTGAACACCATCTTCGACCAGTAAGCCTTGAGCAGGGCAGGGGTCTTGCCGGCCACGTTCTGGTAGAAGTGGTCGCGTTCGGGCGAACCGATCGGCTGGTCGAGCGCGGTGGCGACGGTGCCGTCGGGGAAGCGTGCGGCCTGGCCGAGGAAAATGGCCGATACCTGGTCCGGGCGCAATGCGGCGATCGGGCTGCGTGCGGAAACGACGACGACCAGTTCGCCGGCATGGGCAAGTACAGGAAGCAGGAGCAGCGCGCCGGCGGCGAGCAGGCGTGAAATGTAGTTAGCCATGGCGCCCTCAGAACACGAAGTCCAGCGCCAGGCTGGTGACCTGCGCCGTCTGTCCGGAACGGAACTCCGGCTGCAGGTTGTTCATGGTGCCGCGGCTGCCGCTGCGGGGCGTGACACGGTCGTACTGCAGCTTGAGCGCGACGTTCGATGCGAAATCCCAGCGCAGGCCGGTGGTTATCGAGCTCTGCGAGGCAATCGCGTTGAGCATGGTGTCGAGGTAGCTGTTGCCGAGCGCACCGTAGGCGGCGTAGGCCGGCGGCAGGCCGGTCAGGTCCAGCATGGTCGGGCCCGCCGGACGCTTGCCCCAGACGCGCGAAAAGCCCAGGTAAGGGGTGAAGTCGCCATGGCGGACACCGCCGCTGACGTACATCGACTTCATGCGGCCAGGGAAGGCATCCACCTTGGTGTAGCCGGCTTCGCTCATCAGGAACCACTTGCCCGGGTCGTAGCTCAGGCCCACGCTTGCTGCCGTGGCACGCTTGTGCTGCGCTTCCAGGCTCTCCGCGATCTCGGCGCCCTGGGGGCCGAAGGTGCGGACCGCGTCGAACAGTTCCGGGAACAGCGTCATCGTCAGGCGCGCATTCAGGATCGACGCGCGCGCGGTGAACGCGCCGCTTTCGATCGTGTGCGACAGGCCGCTGATGCCGGTGGCGCGCAGGCGCCCGCCGTCGTACAGCGGCATGTCGGTATGGCCCCAGAAGGCCTGGGTGTTGCTGCGCACCGATTCGCCGTTCCAGTGCCAGGTGATATCGACGCCGTCGCTGTTGGTGAACGGCAGGCCGGCATAGACTTCGACCGGGGTGCGCACCCATGGATAAGCGTAGCCGACCTTGCGGTATTCGGCGGCGATGAACATCGGCAGTGCGATGCGGCCCAGGCGCACGGCCAGTTCCGGCGTCGCCTGGTATTTGATGTTGGCCCATTCCAGGCGTGGCTTGTAGGACGCATCCATGCGCTGGTCGGTGACGACCTGCACCACCGCGGACCAGCGCGGGTCGAGCGTCAGGTCGAGCTGGCCGCCCAGCTTGCTGTCGACGTGCGGGCTCACGCTACGGGTGCCGCCGGCGCCGTGACCCTTCAGGAACCGAGGCAACGAAGTCGGCGTTCTTCTCGGTCGAATGGACGGCACCGATCGTGCCGAAGCCGGACAGTTTCCGGGACGGGGAGGCGGTGGTGTCGGCCGCATGGGCAGCGCCGGTCAGCAGCAGCGCCAGCAGGCTGGCGCATGCGGCGCCGGGAAGGGCGCCGCCAGTCGTTTGAAGCGGGTACATGGTCATGCTTTCATCAAGAATTCGCGGCTGCGCGGGGTTGTTTCCCCGGGGCCGGGCGGGGACAGCCTGGCAACAGGCGGCCGCTGCCAGCCAGGCGGCCGGCAGCGTTCAGTGTCCAGCCCTCCGACTTTAGCGAACGGATGGGTGAAAGTCGATAAATTTACCTGTCAAACCCGTCAATTCGATACCAAACTGTTGTTGTGAGGCAACGACAATTGCTGACTGCTAAGTGGCGCTCCACAGGCGTTCGCCGCCGTGGTCCAGGTGCGTGAGATAGAGGCGCAGGTCGAGTTCGAACTGGTGGTAGTCCGGCTCCATCCAGCAGCACAGCTTGTAGAAGGCCTTGTCGTGCTGCTTTTCCTTCAGGTGCGCCAGCTCGTGGACGGCGATCATGCGCAGGAAGGGGAGCGGAGCGTCGCGGAAGACGCTGGCGATGCGGATCTCGTGCTTGGCCTTGAGCTTGCCGCCCTGGACACGCGAAATCGCCGTATGCAGGCCCAGCGCGTGCTGCACCACATGGATCTTGGTGTCGTAGGCGACCTTGGCGACTGGTTCCGCATTGCGCAGGTAGTCGTCCTTCAGTTCCTGTACGTAGTCATACAGGGCCCGGTCGGTGCGCAGGCCGTGGGCGCGCGGATAACGGCGCGCGCAGGAGCGCGCCGAGGCGGCCTTCGGCGAGTAGGCCGGCCGCCTGCTGGCGCAGGGGTTCTGGATAGGCGGTGAGGTAGGGAAGCGCTTGCATAGGCGCGGCAATGTATCACAGCCGCAGCGCTTGCGCGACGGCCCGCTTGCCGCCATGGCGCCGACCCTGCCTGCTGCTGTTGGCGCTTCCGCAAGGCCGGCAGCCTTGCCTGGCGCAAGGCATGGCAGCCCGAGCCGGGGACGGATACCGGCAACGGGGCGGCGCCTTTTCCTTGCTCGCTTCGCAACAAAGCCCTTACACTGGGCGGTCGAACGTCTGCCGCCCCGGCCGGGAAGGGCGTTCATATTGCCCTGTCTTTTTCTGCAGCGAGAAGCCGCTTGACGATCGAATACCGAACCCAGCCCTTGGCGCCTGCGCTGCTTCTCGAGGAGCTGGCGTTCTATGGCGAGGTGCTTGCCCGTCGGGGCATCGTCACGACGACCGCCATGTTCGGGTGGGACAGCTGTCTCGACATCGACGACATGTGGCAGGACATGCTGGTGCCGACACGGGACCTCGTCGACTGGTTGCTGGCCGCGCAGCAGGCCGGAACGGTGATGGTCGGCAGGTCGGACGTGATCGTCTCGGCCGGAGACTGCACCTTCACCCTGTGCCACGAAAGCGATGTGCACATTGCCGCCGCAGCTGACGCGGCAGAGGAATTCTGGGTGCGCTGGACGGAGGAGGGCTATGCGCCGTATGCCGTTCCGCCGCTTCGGTAAGCTAACCGGGCGACTGCGGTTCGGCTGGGCAGTGCGGGTGGCGCACCGGCTGCCGTCCGGATTGGCACCTGCCGCGCTGGTCGTGGTGCGCCGTCCCATGTGTCGTGCCGATGAAGGCCACGCGTCTCGCATGCACTGTAAGGGACGGATGCAAGACGGTCGCTACTCGCCGCCGGGCATCGGCCGGGCCCGAAATGGCGCGCCCCCATGCGGGATGCGAGACGCGCCAGGGGCGGGCTGTGCAGCCAGCCCTTTACTCCTCCTTGGCCGACTGGCGGTTGCCCCCTTTGCTGCCGCCGTTGCTCGAGCCAGCCGACCCGGCCGAACCACCTGCCGCGCTTGCCGTACGGCTGGCCGACTGCCGGCTCTCGCCACCCTTGCGGCCGATGTCGGCCATGTGGGCACGGTTGCGGCTCACGGCTTCCCCGCCTTTCTGGCCGGCGCGGCGCGCTTCCTCGGAATCGAATTCGTGCGCCGTGCCTTTCTGGTGGGCTGCCTGCCCGCCCTTGCTGGCAATTTCACGCTGCTGGTTCTGGTCCATCGCCGCAAAGCCCCGTTTGGCGGGGCCGCTGCCGCTGCCGCCACCACTTTTTTGCGCGCTGCCGCCGGAACTGCCAGCGCTCTTGCCGTTCTCCTTGCTTGTCGCCATGTCGCTCTCCTGGTTGCCCTGCAGGTGAAGGGAAATGAGCACCGCATTGATGCGCTCGTGCGGTTAGAGACACCACCTGTTCGATAGTTCCGCCTGTTTTGCCGACTCGTCCTCAATCGGGGGCGCGCCGCGCGATGCGCATGCCCTCGCGCGGCGCCATCGCGTCGATCACGCCGCCGGCCGGGTCGATGTCTTCCTCGAGCTGGCGGCGCCGCTCGGCGAGCTTGTGGCCGAGCCGGTCCAGGTCCAGCCCTGCCGCGCGCGCGGCCTCGAACATCTCGCCTTCCTCCCTGGCGACGTGGTGTTCGACTTCCTCGGCCAGTACGGCGACGGTGGCCTCGAAGTGTTCGTCGCCGGGATACATGACCTCGAGCTGGGCGACCAGTTCGCGTACGCCCGCATGCTCGATGTCGGCTTCGTCGACCATCTCGTCGTCGCCGCTCGCCGCACGCAGCGCCGGGTAGAAAATCTCTTCCTCGAGCAGGCCGTGCGTGATCAGCTCGGCGCAGAGCTCGTCGATCAGGCCGGCCTTGCGTTCGTCTTCGTCGTCCATGCCGCGCAGGCGCGCGAAGGCGCCGAACAGCTGGCGGATGCGCTCGTGGTCGGCGCGCAGCAGCGTCAGCGCGTCGGCCGGCCCGTCCGGGCGGGGTGTGCCGGGGTTGCCATGGGACCTCCTTGGTAGGTTGAAAGCTAGGTGGGATTCGTGGCGGTGCCGGCCGTGGCGCGGGCTGCCTGCCAGCCGCCGTCGCTGGCTTCGCGCGCAGGGCCGCGCCGCCCGAGGCAAGCAGGTTCATCAGCTCGGTCTGCCAGTGGCGCCAGTGCTCCAGCGCCGGCTGCGCTTCACGCACCGACACGCCCGTCATCTGGAACGGGTCGCTGCAGGCGCCGAGCTGGCGGCCCAGGTGGATGGCGTCATCAAGCAGCTGGCGCGTGGTGCGCAGGTTCAGGGCGCCGAGCTGGCCGAGCGTCTCGACCGCATGGCGCGTGAGCTGGGTGAGGAACTGCACTTGCGCGTCGAGCTGCGCGTGCAGGGCGGGAGGAGTGGGGAAGGCTTGCATGGATGTCCTTGACGTGAACGAGGGGAGCTCGTCCGCAGGGACCGGCCATGGACGAACGAGCGTCGGTATAGACGCCGTTCGTGCGATGGAGTTCAAGGAGATTGCGCGCGCCTGCGTTTCGGTCAAGCGGGCGTCACATCAGGCCATGCCGCGTGGCGGCATGGCATACCGGCCTCAGGCGTCGGCAACTTTCAGGACCAGCTTGCCGAGGTTCTCGCCCCTGAACAGCATCAGCAGGGTTTGCGGGAACGTCTCGAAGCCTTCGACGATGTGTTCGCGGCTCTTGAAGCTGCCTTCCTGCATCCAGCGCGCGATGGCGGCCACGCCTTCCGGATAGCGGGCAGCGTAGTCGGTCACCAGCATGCCTTCCATGCGTGCGCGGTTCACCAGCAGCGACAGGTAGTTGGCCGGGCCCTTCACGGCACTCGTCGCGTTGTACTGGGAGATGGCGCCGCAGATCACGATGCGGGCTTTCATGTTGATGCGGGTGAGCACGGTGTCGAGGATGTCGCCGCCGACATTGTCGAAGTAGACGTCCACGCCCTGCGGGCAATGCTGCTTCAGGCCGCCGTGCACGTCGCCGGCCTTGTAGTCGATGCAGGCATCGAAACCGAGTTCCTCCACCACGAAGCGGCATTTGTCCGCGCCACCGGCGATGCCGACCACGCGGCAGCCCAGGTGCTTTGCCACCTGGCCGACGGTCATGCCGACCGCGCCGGCCGCGCCCGACACCACCACCGTGTCGCCGGCCTTGGGCTGGCCGACCTCGATCAGGCCAAAGTAGGCCGTCATGCCCGGCATGCCGAGGGCATTGAGCCAGGTCGGCAGGGGCGCCAGCGCCGGATCGACCTTCACCGGGGCGGTGGCCTTGTCGTCGGCAGGACCGGTCCAGAAGCGCTGCACGCCCATCACGCCCATCACGTGGTCGCCGACGGCGAAGCGCGGCGAGCTCGATTCGACGACGACGCCGACGCCGCCGGCGCGCATCACCTCGCCGATGGCGACCGGGCGCACATAGGATTTGCCTTCGTTCATCCAGCCGCGCATGGCCGGGTCGAGCGACAGGTAGAGCAGCTTGACGCGCACTTCGCCGGGCTGCAGATCGGCCAGGGCCGGTGCGGCGCGGCTCCAGTCGCTGTCCTTGGGCATGCCGACCGGGCGGGCGGCAAGCAGGAATTGGTCGTTGGCGGCTTGCGTCATGGGTGTCTCCTTCAGGGATGGTGGAAACGGTGACTATACCGAAAAAATACGGTCGTGCGTTTTTGGTGCCCGATTTTTTGTGGCTGTTTTTGCATGGCTGTTTTTACAAGGCATGCGACAATGCCCGAGCTCCTTCGACTACCATCCCCGCCACCATGACGCATCCGGAATACATCCTGACCCTGTCCTGCCATGACCAGCGCGGCATCGTGCTGCGCGTGGCCGGTTTCCTGGCCGAGCACGGCTGCAACATCATCGATTCGGCCCAGTTCGGCGACCCGGAATCGCAGCTTTTCTTCATGCGCGTGCACTTCGCGCTCGAAGACGCGGGCGTGGCCGATGGCGACCTGCGCGGGGCCTTTGCGGCCTTCTGCGAGGCGAACGCCATGCGCGGCGAGCTGCACGATGCGCATGCCAGGCCGCGCGTGCTGATCATGGTCTCGAAGATCGGCCACTGCCTCAACGACCTGCTGTTCCGCTACAAGAGCGGCCTGCTGCCGGTGGAGATTCCCGCCATCGTGTCGAACCACATGGACTTCTACCAGCTCGCGGCAAGTTACAATATCCCGTTTCACCACTTGCCGCTGGCGGCCGGCGCGCCGGAAGAAGCCAAGCTGGCGCAGGAAGCGCGCATCATCGAGCTGCTCGACATGCACCGCATCGACCTGGTGGTGCTGGCGCGCTACATGCAGATCCTGTCGCCGGGACTGTGCGAGGCCTTGAAGGGGCGGGCGATCAATATCCACCACTCCTTCCTGCCGAGCTTCAAGGGCGCGCGCCCGTATGCCCAGGCGCACCGCCGCGGCGTCAAGCTGATCGGCGCGACGGCCCACTTCGTCACGGGCGACCTTGACGAAGGCCCGATCATCGAGCAGGACGTCGAACGGGTCGATCACGCGATGACGGTCGATGAATTGACCGCCATCGGGCGCGACGTCGAATGCGTGGTGCTGGCGCGCGCGGTCAAGTGGTTCGTGGAACACCGCATTTTGCAAAATGGCGACCGCACGGTCGTTTTTTAATCACTGGGTATTCAAGCATCAATGGCTCTTAAAGCAACCATCTACAAGGCAGACCTGCAGATCGCGGACATGGACCGCAACTACTACGCCGAGCACGGGCTGACGATCGCCCGCCATCCGTCCGAGACCGACGAGCGCGTGATGATCCGCGTGCTGGCCTTTGCCCTGCACGCGAATGAAGCGCTGGGCTTTACCAAGGGCCTGTTCGACACCGACGAGCCCGACCTGTGGCAGAAGGACCTGACCGGCGCCATCGATACCTGGATCGAGATCGGCCAGCCCGACGAGAAGCGCCTGCTGAAGGCCTGCGGGCGCGCCGAGCACGTGGTCGTGTACAGCTACAGCGCCACCAGCCACATCTGGTGGAAAGGCATCGCCAACAAGGTCGAACGCGCACGCAACCTCACCGTGATCAACATTCCGGCCGAGGCGAGTGCGGGACTGGAAAAGCTGGCCAAGCGTGCCATGCAGCTGCAGTGCACGATCCAGGACGGCCAGCTGTGGCTGACCGACAGCGTCGACACCGTACTGGTCGAGCGCGAAGTCTTCAAGGCCGCCGCCTGAGCCGGCCGGCACTATAATCGATCGTCTTTCATCCTCGAGAGTACCCCATGACCCGTTCCGTGATTGCTTTCCTCGCCTGCGCCCTGGCATCGAGCGGCGCACTGGCCCAAGTGAGCGTCCTCGACCCCTGGGTGCGCGCCACCGTGCCGCAGCAAAAGAGCGCGGGCGCCTTCATGCGGGTCCAGTCGACAGCGCCGGCCCGCCTGGTGGGCGTGAGCACGCCCGCGGCCGGACGCGCCGAGATCCACGAGATGGCGATGGAGAACAACACGATGCGCATGCGCCAGGTCGACGCCATCGCGCTGCCGCCCGGTAAGCAAGTGAACCTGGCCTCCGGCGGCTACCACCTGATGTTCTTCGACCTGAAGCGCCAGCTGAAGGAAGGCGAAACCGTGCCCGTGACCCTGGTGGTGGAGGATGCCGCGAAGAAGCGCAGCAGCGTGACGGTGGAGGCGCAGGTGCGGCCGCTGACCTATGTCGCGCCGCAGGTGGGGCAGGGGCACGCGGGACACTAATCGGACCGCGTGGGGTTATCGGGGCCGGGGGCGTCGATAACGTTGGCTACTGTACGATGACTGCGTGGGCACGGGGCGCCCACCCTACGATGATCACGTTGCAGGGTGGGCGCCGCGTGCCCACGCGGTACGTGAACCGACGGCGTTACAGCGGCGCCGCCCCGATTCGCTTCACATCCCCCGACCCCACGGTCGACTTGCTGACGCGCGGGTCGCCGTAGTAATTCACGTCGCCCGAGCCGGCGATCGTGACGGACAACTCGTTGCGCGGCCAGACGGTGGCTTCGCCGGAGCCGACCACGGTGACGCTGGCGCGGTTCGCGGCGACGCGTCCAAGGTCGACGTCGCCCGAGCCGCCGATCGACACCGTCAGCGCGCCGACCGTGCCGCGGCCGGCCTTCAAGTCGCCGCTGCCGCCGAGCGACACCGCCAGCGACTCGCTTTCCACGCCTTTCAGCTTGATCGAGCCGGAACCGCCGATGTCGACTTCCAGCGCGCGCCCGCGCAGGGCGTCCGACTCGATGTTGCCCGAGCCGCCCAGTGCCAGGCGCTCGATCGCCCGCGCCTGCACCACGACGCGGATCGATGTCGACTGCAGGTTGAGGTTGCGGCGCGCCGGGCGGATCTTCAGGGTATTACCCTCGACAACGGTCTCGAGCAGGGGCAGCAGGTTGTCGTCGGCTTCCACCGTTACGCCTTCGGTGTCGCCGATACGCAGTTCGACGCTGCCCGGCACCGCCAGCGACAGGCCGTTGAAGCTGCCCACCTGGCGGGTCTGCTTGACGATCTTGCCGCTGCCTTGCACCTGCTCGCCGCCCCAGGACCGGGGCGCGGCCATGGCGGTGGCGGTGTAGGCGGCGCCGGCCAGGCTTGCCGCGATACAGGCGGCCAGCAGGGTGCGGCGGCCGAAGGAGGAAAGCGTGTTCTTGTTCATGGTCGTGTCCTCGTGGTGGTCGATGCTGGCACTGTAGCGCCGGGCCGCGGGCGAGGGCAGGGCTTTGCGACGAAATGCGGGCAAACGCGACCAGGATGCAGCGGACGCGGACAGACTCAGGATCGTCCCGGCACGTCCAGGTAGCCCGGCGGCACGCTTTCCGTCAGCCAGACCCCGTTGTCGGCCTGGTAGAAGCGCAACCCGTCCGCATGCATGGTGGCGGCATCCACGCGCAGGACGACCGGCTTGCCATGGCGCGCGCCCACCTCGACCGCGGTGGCATGGTCGGGCGACAGGTGGACGTGGTGGCGTGAGCCCGGGCGCAGTCCCTCTTCGCGGATGGCGTCGAGGAAGCGGGTGGCCGTGCCGTGGTACAGCTGGGGCGGCGGCACGCTTTCCCTGTGCCGCAGCTGCACGCTCGTGGTCGAATGCCCCTGCACGGCGCGGATGCGCAGGCCGTCATCGGACACGGCAAAGCGCTTCTTGTCGTTGCTGCGCACGACCTCATCGACCAGGGCACGATCGATGGAGCGCCCGTGGCGGCCCGCCGCCTCGATCAGGGTGGAAACCTCGACCCAGCCTTCGCTGTCGAGGGCGATGCCGATCGCCTGCGGTGCGTGGCGCAGCACGAAGCTCAGGAACTTGCTGGTTTCGACGGCGTGCTTGCTCATCTGTTTTTCGCTCTTGATGTGGACGATTGCGCCATGATAGCTCCGCAGCTGTGCATTCTGACAACAGCGCGCTACGCCGGACCGTGCAGCGGAACGCCACTTCCACTACAATCTTGCCCTTTTGTTTCCGGCAGTCCCCGGTAAGGAAGTGATGTCATGAATGCGGTTTTGTTTCTCCTGGCCTTTTGCGTCGGCATCTTCATCTCGGTGCAAGCGGCGGTCAACAGCCAGCTCGCCAGTGCCCTGCATGCCAATTCGGTGGTCGCGGCCCTGATCTCGTTTTCCGTCGGCACGCTGGTGCTGGCCATTGCCGCCTTTGCCCGCGGCGGCGTCGGCGAAGCCCTGGGCGCCTTGACCCAGCAGCCGCTGTGGAAACTCGGCGGCGGCGTGCTCGGCGCCGCTTTCGTGTTCGGCACCGTGTTCCTGGCGCCACGCATTGGCCTCTTGAACCTGGTGGTGCTGGTGATTGCGGGCCAGCTCATGATGTCGATGGCGATCGATAATTTCGGCCTGGTGCAGATGGCGGTGCGCAAGGTGTCGAACGTGCGCATGGCGGGCGCCCTGGTGGTGGTGGCTGGGGTTGCCCTGACGCTGTTCGGCGACAAGATTGTTGCAGCACTGGGACGTTAAATAATTTCTTTCTTGCAGCTGCAATTTCTGGCGAGCATGGTTTTATAATGATCGGCATTGTCGTAACGACACACTGATCGATCAAGAGCCACGCCAGATGGAATTCCACCAGTCCTCGCAAATCCCCACGCTGTCGTATGTCGAAAACGAAGACCACCCGGTCTTCGGCACCCTGGTCGAGCAGATCCTGCACCTGCTCAACTCGCGCCTGGTGTTTTCCGACGTCATCATCCACCAGAACAGCCCGCTGATGCTGCGCCAGCCGAAAGGCCTGGTTGCCGTCACCGATTCGCCGATCACGCGCGAGGAGCTGGAAGAGTTCTTCGAAGTCATCGAGCCGAACTGGGCCGAACGTATCCTCGACCGCGCCTTCGACCGCTCGATCGACCTGCACACGGCGCGCATCCGCGCCAACTGCTTCAGCTTCCAGGGCAAGAAGCGCCTGGGCTGCGTGATCCGCCGCTTCCCCAAGGAACCGCTGCCACTGGCCGAACTCGGCCTGGACGCCAACGCCCAGGAACTGGCGCGCGCGACCAGCGGCCTGGTCCTGATCATCGGCGACACCTGCCAGGGCAAGTCGACCACGATCGCCTCGATGATCGACGAGATCAACGGCCGCCGCTCGGGCCACATCATCACCATCGAAGATCCCGTCGAGACCCTGATCCCGCAGCGCAAGTGCATCATCACCCAGCGCGAAGTGGGCGTCGACGGCGACGTCGAGAGCTATTACCAGGGGGCGCTGGACGCGCTGCGCGAACGCCCGGACGTGATCATGATCGGCGAAATCCGCGACGCCCGGACGGCCCAGGAAGCACTCGCCCTTGCCGAATCCGGTCCCCTCGTGCTTGCAACTCTTCATGCGCGCTCGACCGAGATGGGCCTGCAGAAGATGCTGCGTCTGCTCGGCAACCTCGATTCCCAGGCCCAGGCGCTGGCACATGCCCTGCGCGGCGTGCTGTGCCAGGCGCTGGTGCCTTCGCTCGATGCCAACCGCTACCACCTGGCCACCGAATGCCTGACCATGAACCCGACGGTGGCGCGCCTGGTCGAAGCGGGCGACCTGGGCGCCGTGCGCGACTACATGAACAGCGGTCGCGACCCTCACAGCCACACGATGAACGTCTCGCTCGAAAAGCTGCTGGCCACCCACCGCATCGGCGTCGACGACGCGCGCGCGGCCACGACCGACCGCATCGGGTTCGCCGACCTGGTATGAAGCCGGCCGCCGTCGCGCTTCCCGCGCCGGGTCAGTAGTCGACCCGCGCGCTCACGCTCGAGATCGCCGAATAGGCGTAGACGCCCACGTACCAGGTGCCGGCCGCCGGGTTACTCAGCGTGCACGACTCCGCGGCGTTGGGCGAATCCGACTTGCAGGCATAGCTGCTGCTGGACGGGAGTTGTCCCTTGCTGACGAACATGTCGGGGTCGCCGCCGGCGCCGCTGATGCCGAAGGTCAGGCTGGACTTGCCGGCGGGGACCTCGACCTGGAAGTACTGCCAGCTGCCAGCGGCTGCGCTCTTGCCGCTCGTCCAGGCGCCGTCCGTCAGCACCGGATACGCGCTACCGGTGCCACTGCCGGTCAGGGTGCCTTTCATGCCAAACCAGCCCAGCGAGGAATAATTCGAAAAGCCGTTCGCGGGCGTGCCCTCGGCGCCGCCGCGCACGACCAGGCGGTAGCTGCCGGCTGGCAGCGAGAGGTTGGTGAACTGCGCCGAGCGGTTCACCGACAGGTTGCTCGTCGCCACCGCCACATTCGCGGCGTTGTAGATCGTTGCCGAGACGTCGAGCATGCGCAGGTATTCGAGCGGGTCGATTCGCAGGTTCAGCGTCGACACGCCCGTGGTGGTGAAGGTGAAGGTGTCGGTGTCGGTGTTACGCTCGATCTGCCCGAAGTTGCGGGCCGGGTCGATGGCGCCGCCGCTGCCAAGGACGAGCGCGCGCCCGTTCGGATTGTCGTCGGCCATGTAGGGAACGCTCTCGACGGTGGTCATGCGGTACAGGTCGTCTTCGCGGTTCGTCGCCGTCGAATACTCGCCCCGGCTCCAGGTGAACAGCTGGTTGGGCCAGTAGGCGCCCATCCAGTAATTGCCCATGATCGGACCCCACTGGTAGGCTGCGATGCCCTCGAAATATTCGCCACCGGTGCCGCCCCCGTCGTGGCCCATGCCCATCTGGTGGCCGATTTCATGGGCGCCGGTCATGCCGATGCCGTAGCCGTAGTCGAAGCCGGCGCTCGGGTTGCGGTAGAGCGTGCCCGCGGTGGTGGAACCGAAGGAATTGAGCGGCGCGAACGAGCGGCCGTCCTGGTTGACGAAGTTGATGATGCCGGTACGCAGCACATTCGCTGCGCGCGCCGCATCGTAGACGGCGCGGCTGGTGGTCACGTTCAGGTTCAGCATCGAGTACTGGTCGGCAACCGATTGCCAGGCGCGGTACATGTTTTCCCTGGTGACGCCGTTGAGCGGCGTGGAGCCGCTCATCACAGCGGCGGTATTCAGGTAAAACACATACGGGCTGCCGGGTTTGCTTTGCAGCTGCAGCACATCCTGGTTCTGGTAGGGGCCGATATGCGGCGCCTGGCGCAGCGCCATCGGGCTGTAGACCGGGTGCGGCACGGCCGCCGTGGGCCTGACGATCGAATCGGGCACCTTGAAATCCGGATCGAAGTCCGGAACGATTTTCTTGATGTCGACTTCGGTCAGCCAGACCTTGCCCGCCGCATCGGTGGTGTATTCGAAAGCCTGTTTCGTATCGTACTTGAGCAGGTAGCCATAGATTTTCTTCTTGCTCCCTTTCAGCATGAAAGCGGAATGCGGCGTATCGATCGCCGTACCCGAAATCGATACCACGCCGTCTTTCTCGAAATAGTCGCGGATGTTTGCCGCGACGGTTTTTCCATTCATCGAATGGGCGACCATCGAGCGGCTATTCGCGCGCTGCGCGGCGAAACCCTTGATGACGGTGTCCACCGTGCCGATTTCCACACCGCGCGCCGGGCTGGCGGCGGGTGCCTGGGCAAATGCGGCGCCCGAGGCGAGAGCGGCGGCAAGGGGCAGGATAAAATGAGGTGCCATGTCTTTTCCGATATATTTATTTATATTGAGTAATAGTTTTCGCATCCCACAAGTTGGCGGAATGATCGGGTGTCAAAACCGATGGCACGACATTAAAGCTGAGATTGCATTTGAGGCAATGCGATTTGGGCGAAACGCGCGCATTCCAGGGGGCGACATTGCGCCTGTCGCCAGGCCAAATGAAATTTGCCTCCAGCGCGGCGGGTCAATGTATTTACCGGAAATAATTCGTACGGCTGGGCTTCAATTATCCAGTCGGAAAAATTTCCGTTTATTATTTTGTTGTATCCAAAGAAATTCGTTGGCTCGATTCCACAGCCCTTGGCCAAATGGCGACACGACTCGTTTCTAGGTGGCACGGAGTCGATTCGGCATGCATCGGATATTGCTGTGGCGGCGCTTATCGCATCTCGCGCCCGGCCAGCCGCCGCCGGGCTTGCCGCTCCGGTGTGTCGCCCAGCGGCAGCAGCGGCGCCAGCCGCGTGAGCAGGCGCACCAGTGCCGCTTCACCGCGACGCAGTCCCTGACCGCGCAATTGCGGCAGTGAAGCCACCGGCCTTGGGACGATCGCGACCGCCGCGCGGACCAGCAGCCGTTGCAGCGGCAGGAGGGGGGGCACGATGGGCGCCTCGTTCATGATCCGCAGGAATTCGAGCAGGATGGCGGAACCCTCGAGCCGCGGCGCGGTGGCGCCGAGCAGCGCATCCCATCCGGCCCGGGACTGGGGCACGCCTGTCGCGCCATACAGCCGCGCCGAGGGCTGGGCCTCGACGAAGGCGCGGTCTTTCTCGGCCGCGCTCAAAGGCGCCGCGTAGCGATGATAGGCCTCGATGAATCCAAAGACGGCGGTGGCCTGCACCCAGTCGAGCAGGCGCGGGTCGTTGGCGTGGTAGGGCAGGCCGTCAGGGGTGCTGCCTTCGATCCGCCCATGCACGCGCACCACCGGGCGATCAACTGTTCCGCAGCCGAACGCGGCCCGTAGACGGTCATCATGGCGGCAAAGCCGGTGCGGCGCAGGCGCATGCCGGGGTCGCGCTGGAAGCCGCCCTTGTCCCAGACACCCGAACGCACCGAAGGCTCCGCCAGTTCCAGCAGCACCGCGGCCACGCCGCCGATGAAGAGCACCAGCGGATTGGCGAACACACGCCGGGACACGCCGTCGGCCGGCGCCAGCGCCGGTTCGCCGGGCGGCTGCCTGAAGTCGAAGGCCATGCCCGGCGGCGGCTGCATCAGTTCCCGTATCGTCTTCCACATCGTCGCCTTCCTTCGGTAGCGCGTCCGCATGCTGGCGGGCGTCGGCGAGCACCGCGCCTTGCAGGCCGGCGGCCTGCCGGCACCCGGTCAGTCCAGCGGTACGCTGCGGTAGCGGTTCACTTCCGCGCTCGACACGGGGGCGGCGGCATTGCCCCAACTCGTGCGCAGGTAGGTCACGAGCGTCGCCACTTCGGTGTCATCCGGGGTGTGGCTGAACGGGGGCATGCCGTAGGGACGCGGATTGCCGGCGGTGCCGGGCGGGAAGCCGCCGTTCAGGATCACACGGATCGCGTTCACCGGTTCGGCCAGGGTCAGCGCGCGGTTGCCGGCCAGCGCAGGGTAGGGGCCCTTGCCCTCGCCGCGGGCGCCGTGGCAGCTGGCGCAATGCTGGCGATACAGTTCGGCGCCGGCCTGCAGCACGGCCTGCGGTGCCGGCGTGTACGCGGGTGGCGCGGGGTTCTTCTCCGCCGGGAGCGACTTCAGGTAGAGCGCCATCGCACGCAAGTCCGCGCCCGTCATGTGCTGCAGGCTTTGCTGGACCACTTCGGCCATGGGCCCGGTCACGCCGGCGCCGGGTGCGACCCCGGTTCCCAGCAATTGCACGATGTGTTCGACGCTGCGCCCGCCCAGGCCCGCTTCGGCGTTCGAGGTCAGCGACGGCGCGTACCAGCCGAGCATCGGAATCAGGCCGCCGCCGAGCGTGTTGCCGGTGGCGCCCAGGCGGTTGCGCGTGCTGTGGCAGGCACTGCAATGTCCCAGGCCCTCGACCAGGTAGGCGCCGCGGTTCCAGGCGGCGCCCTGCCTGCCATCGCTTTGCTGCACGCCCGGCTTGAAATACAGCAGGCGCCAGCCGGCCAGGGTGATCTGCTGGTTGTAGGGGAAGCGCAGATCGTGCGGCGTGTTCGGCTGGCGTACCGGCGGCAGGCTGCGCAGGTAGGAGAACAGGGCATCCGAATCGGCGCGCGTGACCTTCGTGTAGTTCGTGTAGGGGAAGGCCGGGTAGAGCAGGCGGCCGTCGCGCGACTTGCCGTTGTGCAGGGCGCGCCAGAAATCGTCGGCGCTCCACTTGCCGATGCCGGTAGTGGATTCCGGCGTGATGTTGGGCGCATGCAGGCGGCCGAAGGGCGTGTCAAGCACGCGTCCGCCGGCATAGGGCGCGCCGCCGCGTGCCGTGTGGCAGGCCATGCAGTCGCCGGCGCGGGCAAGGTAGGCGCCACGGGCGATGTTGACGGAGGTGGGGGCGTGGTCGGCGGGCGAAGCCGAGGCGATGAATTCCTCGCGCGGCCAGGCCAGTGCGATCACGAGTGCGGCCAGCAGCGCCGCGGCAGCCAGCACCAGGAGGGCGCGGCGCTTCATGGCAGGCTCCCGCAGGCCAGTGGCAGCGGTGCGGCCGGGTGCTCGGCCGGACGCGCGTCGGGCGGCGTCGGCTGGGTGGCGAGCCAGGCCGAGATGGCGGCGACGTCGCCCGGCGCCAGGCGTTCGGCGATGGTGGCCATGCAGTCGGGCGCGTGCGCGCGGCGCACCCCGTTGCGCCAGGCGCCGAACTGGGCGTTGACGTAGTCGCGCGGCAAATTCAGCAAGCCCGGGATGGTGGGCGCGACGCCCGTCAGGCGCTCGCCGTGGCAGGCGATGCAGGCCGGCACCTTGAGGGCGGCATCGCCCCGGCGCACGAGGCGCTGGCCGCGCTCGAGCACGGCGGCAGGAACGGCGCTTGGGGCCGGCGCGGGCACGGGGGATGCTGGTTCGAAAAGTAGTCGGCGATTTCGAGCAGGTAGGGGTCGGGCAGGTGATCGACCATCCAGGTCATCAAGGGGTACTGGCGCCGGCCTTCGCGGAAGTTGAGAAGCTGGTTGTACAGGTAGCCCGAGGGGTTTTCCGGCGATGCGCGGGAAGTACTCGCCGCGCGCGCGGGTGCCGGCGCCATCCTTGGGGGCATGGCAGGCGATGCAGGCGGCCACGCGCTGTTCGATCGTGTCCGGCACGGGGCGACCCCGCCGGCTTGCGCGGGCGGCCGGCGCCGGCAGGGTGCAAGCGAGCAGGAGGGCGACGAAAGAAGAAAGGAGGAAGCGGGCAAAGCGTGGCGCTGCGGCTGGCGGCATACCGGTGTCCAGGTTGTCAAAAGTCGGCAAATGCCGGAATGATAACCCAAGCGCGAATGAGGCCAGGCAGCGCTCAGGCAGCGGGCGGGTTGGCGCGCCAGTGGCGGTAGATGCGCAGCGCCACGTGGGCGTCGTCGGCCGCGTACAGGATCTGCTTTTCGGACAGGCGCGGCAAGGCCCAGTTGGTGGTGGTGATGCGTTTCGACTTCTGCAGGCGCTGGCCGAAATGGCGCTCGACCGCCGTCCCGGCGCCGAGCGTGTTGCGCTCGCCGCGGCGGCGCAGGGCCGTCGACAGGTCGAGCACGTTGTTGGCCTCGATGCCGAGTTTGCTGCGCAGGCGACGCAGGTCGTCGCCCAGGCCAAAGCCCACCTTCAGGATGCTTGCGGACTCGAGCACCGGACGCAGCACCGTCAGCGCCGTGGCGGCGTCGGCGCCGATCTGGAACAGCCAGGCGGTGTCGTCCGTTGCCAGCTGCACCGGTGCGGGCCCGTGGATTCCTCGCCCTTGGCGAAAGTGGGTTTCGACTCGGTGTCGAAGCCGATGACATCGGCCTGCGAGAGCGCCGCCAGCGCGGCCGCGGCGTCCTCGCCGGACTTGACCAGGCGCACGTCGGCCATTGCGATGCCCGCGTACGGGGGCAGCGCGTCTTCCGGCACGGAATTCATCGACAAGGCGGCTTCGACAAGGGCAGGTGGCGCCAGCTCAGCCGCGCGAGAACTTCGAGGCCAGCTGCTGCAGCTTTTCCTGGCGCAGGCGGGCCGCCTCCGCTTCGGCGGCGGCGGCTTTCTCGGCCTTCTTGCGCTCGGCTTCTTTCTTGAAGCGCTGCTGCAATTGTTCCTTCGCATGCAGGCGATGGGTGTCGGTCACTTCGGCACCGGCCACACCGTCGAGGTCGTAGCGCACGGTGCCCTTTTCCATCGCGCGCAGGTAGCGCATCGAGCCGGTGTGGATGCCCAGGGCTGCGCGCATGGTCTTGCGGTCCAGGCCAGGGATGCGCGACAGCAGTTGCTTGTCGATGCCGATGGACAGCGGCAGGCAGTCGCGGAAAGCCGGGAATTGCTGCTGCAGCTGCTTGAGCAGGGCACGCGCCGAGGTCGGCGCCGCCGGGGCGGCTTCCTGGACCGGCGCGCCGGCAGCGGTGTCGCTGGACGATTCGGCCGGCGATGCGGTGGCCGACACATCGGTCGGCTCGCTGCTTGCCGCGCTGTTCGGGGTCTCGGCTGGGGAAGGGGTGGTGGCGTCGACGGACTCGGCGGCAGGACTAATGGTGTTCATTGACTTCATGGTAATAACAGGAATCCGAAGGATAGCATGCTGGCCCGCACTAGTGCGCTGCCAATCGTGTGACTTCCACTGAGGATGGCCGGGTGACCGGGCGTTGTCATTGCTGCACTGCGCCGCCGGCCGCGAAATCGTGTATGATCCGCCTCTTGCCCTGCGCCCGGCTTGCGTGCGCGCAGACGGACGGAAGAGGTGTTCGTGGACTGAAGGGCAACAATATGTGGTTTGCTTATATCCATTATCGGATATATCAATTATCACCGATTCTTGCTTTAAGGCATAATGCTGCCTGTCCCATCTTTTGATCCGACAGAGACAATGCAAGCCCGTTTCGAGCCAACGGGCTTTTTTCGTTCCGACATGACCACCGCGATATTGATCCTTGCACATCGAAGCCTTGCCAGTCACACACCCGGCCACGCCTGGTGTTTTTGCAGGCTCGGTGCGCTTGATTTGCGGCTTGTCCGCCCTTAGCTAGGGCCATCCCGTTTCTTTTCCCCCCGGCCCATGCGGGCCATGGTGAATTATTGACCTCGCAGGCGGATAGCCGCCGCGACAGGAGAGTTTTTTTATGAAGAACACCGCCAAGACACTGACACTGACCGCCAAGAAGGCGCCGGCCAAGAACGCCGCGGCGCAGCTGGCAGTGCCGAAAACCGCGACCTCCTACTTCCTCGAAACGGAAGCGGCGGCCAAGGTAACGGTGGTCAAGACCCGCTCGCGCCTGGCATCGCTGAAGGCACAGGCCGAGGCGCCGGAAGCTGAGATGCCGGTAGCGGACATGCCGGTAGCGGACGTGCCGGTAGCGGACATGCCTGTTGCTGAAGTTCCGGCAGCGGACGTGCCGGTCGCGGACATGCCAGTCGCGGACATGCCGGTTGCGGACATGCCGGTCGCGGACGCTCCTGTTGCCCAGGCATCCGATGTGCCCGCTGCCCTGACCGCCGTTGCGGAAGAGTACCAGGCCAGTGCCGCCCCGGCGGGCCCGGCGCCTGTCATCGTAAGGAAGCGCACCAAGCTCGCCGCCCTGAAAGCGGCCGAGGCCGCGCCGGCAAGCGAAGCGCCTGTGCCGGTCGCCGCACCCGCCGTCGCCGCCAACGACGAAGCACCCAAGGTCGTGCGTGCCCGCGCTGCCCGCCGCATGGAGCCGTCCGTCGCTGTCGTCCCGAGCGCACCCGCCGCCGTGAACGCCGTCAGCCAGACCACCGATGCCGCCGTGCTGGCCGCGATCGATACCTCGGGCTACCTGCTGCCGGGCGTGAAAGTGCCGGGCCGCCGCGGCCGCAAGCCGAGCGAATTCACGCCGGAAAACGACGAAGTCGCGGCACTGAACGCGGTCGAGCGCGCCGAGCTGAAGGCCGTGTCGAAGGCGCGCGAGCGCAAGGCCAAGGGTGCCGGCCTGCTCAGCGGCGAAGGCTTCTCGGGCGAGGAACTCGAAAAGCGCCGCACCCAGCTGAAGAACCTGATCAACATGGGCAAGGAGCGCGGCTACCTGACCCATGCGGAGATCAACGACCACCTGCCGGAAAACATCGTCGATCCGGAAGCGATCGAAGGCATCATCGCGACCTTCAACGACATGGGCATCGCCGTCTACGAGCGTGCGCCGGAAGCGGAAATGATGCTGCTGTCCGATAACGCCGTGACGCCGACCAGCGAAGACGAAGTCGAGGCCGCCGCCGCGACGGCGCTGTCGACGGTCGACTCCGACTTCGGCCGCACCACCGACCCGGTCCGCATGTACATGCGCGAAATGGGCGCGGTGTCGCTGCTGACGCGCGAAGGCGAAATCGAGATCGCCAAGCGTATCGAGGAAGGCCTGAAGGACATGGTCCAGGCGATCTCGGCCTGCCCGACGACGATTTCCGAAATCATCGCGCTGTCGCACAAGATCGCCAGCGACGAGCTGAAGATCGACGATGTCGTCGATGGTTTCGTCGACCACAACGACAACGCCCCCGCCCCGGTCGCCGCACCGGGCAAGACCGTTGCCGGCGATGACGAGGACGAGGAAGAGGAAGAAGTCGAGGAAGAAGAAGACGGCGACGCCGCGGGCGGCGCGGCTGGCTATTCGACCGAGCAGCTGGCGCAGTTGCGCCGCGGCGCGCTGGAAAAATTCGCCCTGATCGAAGAGCAGTTCGACCGCATGGGCCATGCCTTCAAGACCACCGGCTACGGCTCGGCGGCCTACGAGAAGGCACAGGAAATCATCTCCACCGAGCTGCTGGGCATCCGCTTCACCGCCAAGATCGTGGAAAAGCTGTGCGACACCCTGCGCGGCCAGATGGACGAAGTGCGTTCCATCGAGCGCGCCGTGCTCGACATCTGCGTGAACCGCTGCGGCATGCCGCGCGCCCACTTCATCAAGGTCTTCCCGGGCAACGAAACGGACCTGGCCTGGGGCGACCGCGAAGTCGACTGCGCCTATCCGTACAGCGCCGTGCTGGGCCGTAACCTGCCTGCGATCAAGGAACTGCAGCAGCGCATGATCGACCTGCAGGCACGCGTGGCGCTGCCGCTGGCCGACCTGCGCAAGATCAACAAGCAGATGGCAGCGGGCGAGAAGCGTGCCCGTACCGCAAAGCGCGAAATGACGGTCGCGAATTTGCGTCTGGTGATCTCCATTGCTAAAAAATATATCAACCGCGGCCTGCAATTCCTCGACCTGATCCAGGAAGGCAATATCGGCCTCTTGAAAGCGGTCGACAAGTTCGAATACCGCCGCGGTTATAAATTCTCGACCTACGCGACCTGGTGGATCCGCCAGGCGATCACGCGCTCGATCGCGGACATGGCCCGAACGATTCGCGTGCCGGTGCACATGATCGAGACGATCAACAAGATGAACCGCATCTCGCGCCAGATCATGCAGGAAACAGGCAGCGAGCCGGATCTCGCCACCCTGGCCCAGAAGATGGAAATGCCGGAGAACAAGGTCCGCGAGATCATGAAGATCGCGAAGGAACCGATTTCGATGGAAACCCCGATGGGCGAGGACGGCGATTCGCAGCTGGGCGACTTCATCGAGGACAACACCACGCTGGCCCCGCTCGACGCCGCGCTGCACGCGTCGATGCGCAACGTGATCAAGGAAGTGCTGGACTCGCTGACCCCGCGCGAAGCGAAGGTGCTGCGCATGCGCTACGGCGTCGAGATGTCGAACGACCACACGCTGGAAGAAGTGGGCAAGCAGTTCGACGTGACGCGCGAGCGTATCCGCCAGATCGAAGCCAAGGCCATGAGCAAGCTGCGCCAGCCTTCGCGTTCGGACAAGCTGAAAACCTTCTTGCACGACAAGTAACAGCATTGCGCCTGGTACCGAAAACGCGTCCTCCATCCGGGGACGCGTTTTTTTTTGCCTGCTTCACTCGCGGCGTAGGGGCAGGGCTAGCGGGACAGGATGCTTGTCGCAACGCAAACGCCTTCAGCACATCCGCAACGTTTCCTTATTTGTTCGCAAACGGTTCGGCCGAAAACTGTTGACCATAACCAGTAGTCGCGCAAAGATTCCATACGGCAATATAATCGCCGGAAGAATTTTTGTTCAATTAAGCCGACAGACCATGGTTGCCCAACTCCTACGCCGCGCCTCCATCCGCACCAAGCTTCTCGCCAGCATGGCCGCCTGCCTGCTGCTGCTGCTGGTCATTTCCGCCACCCTCAGCGTCACGCTGACCAGCCGCAGCCTGCGCGAGCGCGCAATCTCCCAGGACCTGCCCGCCGTGGTGGGCGAAATCCGCAACGACGTGCTGCGCCGCATCGGCCAGCCGGTCACGGCGGCGCTGGCGGTCGCCAACAACACCTATGTGCGCGACTGGGAGCGTGCCGGCCTGCCCGACGAGGGCCTGGCTGCCTGGCGCGCCTATGCGGCCCAGATGAAGGCGGCGAACAAGGCGATGGGCGTGTTCTGGGCCTCGCCGACGACGCTGAAATTCATGGACGAGAGCGGCCTGAGCTACACGATCGACAAGGCCAACCCGAAGAACGCCTGGCTCGACGCCTTCATCAACAGCGGCGCGCCCTACGAACTGAGCATCGATCCGGACATCAAGACCGGCGTCATGAAGCTGTTCATCAACGCCCGCGTGGAACTGGGCGAGGGCAAGCTGGCCGTGGCGGGCCTGAGCCTGGGTGTGAAGGATATGGCCGACGCCGTGCGCGCCTACAAGATCGGGCAGTCCGGCTACGTGTTCCTGGCCCGCGCCGACGGCAGCATCGTGCTGCACCGCGACCCGACCCTGGGCGACGGCGAGCACAACGTGAAGGACTTGCCGGGCTATTCGCCGGAACTGATTGCTGGCCTGACGAAAAAGGCGACCTTCGCCAGCGCGCGGCGCGAATCGAGCCACGGCACCCTGATCATTGCCTCGTCCTACATTCCGGAACTCGACCTGTACGTGATCGCCGAGGTGCCGGAAGCGGAAGTGCTGGGCGGCGTGCTGCGCTCGGCCACGATTGCCAACATCGTCGCGGGACTGATCGGCGGCTGTGTCGGCCTGTTCGTGATCCTGCTGGTCAGCCGCGCGATTGCGTCTCCGGTGGCGCGCGCCGCGCGGATGCTGGGCGAAATCGCCGACGGCAGGGGCGACCTGACGCGGCGCATGCGCGTCGAAACGCAAGACGAGGTCGGCGCGCTGGCGCATGCCTTCAACCGCTTCGTCTCGTCCCTGAACAGGACGATGGGCGAGGTGCGGCGCAGCAGCGACGCCATTGCCGGTGCCGCTGCGGAAATCGCGGCGGGCAACATGAACTTGTCGAGCCGTACGGAAGCGCAAGCTTCCAGCCTGGAAGAAACCGCGGCGGCCATGGAAGAACTGACCTCGACCGTGCGCCAGAATGCCGACAATGCGCGCCAGGCCAACGCCCCTGGTGAGCTCGGCCAGCGAGCAGGCCCGCCGCGGCGGCGAAGTGGTGGGCGAAGTGGTGGCGACGATGGGCTCGATCACGGACAGTTCGCGCAAGATCGGCGACATCATCGGCGTCATCGACGGCATCGCCTTCCAGACGAATATCCGGCGCTGAACGCGGCCGTCGAGGCGGCCCGCGCCGGCGAGCAGGGACGCGGCTTTGCCGTCGTCGCCAGCGAGGTGCGCAACCTGGCCGGACGCTCGGCCGCCGCGGCCAAGGGAAATCAAGGCCTTGATCCAGGATTCGGTTGGCAAGGTCGACGCCGGCGCGCGCCTGGTCGATACGGCCGGTGCGACCATGACCGGCATCGTGCAGGCGGTGGCCCGGGTGGCCGACCTGATGAGCGAGATCGATGCGACCAGCACCGAACAGAGCCAGGGCATCGGCCAGGTGAACGGCTCGATCGCGACGATGGACGACGTCACCCAGCAGAACGCGGCCCCGGTGGAAGAAGCGGCGGCTGCGGCCAGCGCGCTGGAAGAGCAGACCGCGACGCTGGCGCGCGTGGTCGGCGTGTTCAAGCTGGACGAGGCCTGGCGCGATGCCGTCCCGGCCGCCGGCGTCCGCGCGCAGCCTCAGGCGCCTGTCCTGGCGGCCTGAGACCGGCGCCCGAAGCGGGGAAGCCGTGCGCGGCTCCCCAATCGCGCGAGGCCGGCAGGTCGGCAGTTGTAATATCGGGGCGGAGCCGGCGGATCGGCCGCCTGGCCAGCCGCCATGGAGCCGCGCATGCCACGTCCTTGTCCTCGTCTTCGTCCCGCCGTATCCTCCCGCCTGTCGTTCTCGTTCCCCTTGGGCCTGCTGTTGCTGGCCGCCGCCAGCGCCGCACCTGCCCGGGAGCGCGAGGGCAAGGACGAGCCGATCTCGGCCGACCGGCCGGATTTCGTCGAGTCCAGCGAAGTCGTCGGCAAGGGCAGGGTACAGCTCGAAACCAGCTTCCTGAGCGAGCGCGAGCACACGCTGTCGATGCCGACCCTGCTGCGCGTCGGCGTGGGCGAGGCCGTCGAGCTGCGCTTCGAGACGGAAGGGCGCACCCTGCGTCACAGCAGGGAGGCGGAGACGGGCGAGCGCAGCACACTGGGCGGCTATGCCGATACCGCCGTCGGCCTGCTCTGGCATGCGCTAAGTACTCGACCGAAAATAAATGGGAATTTTGGCAAACAGAACCGGATGCGGTGCAAGACGGCGAGAGCGCCGCAGTGCGAGCACTGCCCCGCAAGCGGACGCGAGCCGACGCAGCAACGCGCCGGTTCTGGAAGCCAAAAACACATTTATTTTCGGGTGAGTACTTAGACGCCAAGGGTGGCATGCCATCGGTCGGCGTGCTGGTCGGCGCCGAGCTGCCGACAGGCTCGCAGGGCGCTGCGCGGCGTGGGCGTACGGCCATCGCTGCGCGTGGTCGGCGAGTGGGAGCTGCCCGGCGAGATGCAGCTGGGCGTGATGCCCGGCGTCGCCGTCCTGCACGAGCGCGATGCCGAGCGCACAAGCTACGGCCTGCTGGGTATCGCACTCGAAAAATCCTTCGACGCGCGCCTGCGCGGCTTCGCCGAGCTGACCCCTGCCGCACATCGCGCGCAGCCGGCACGGCGGCACCGAGGCCAGCGTCGGGCTGGGCGCGGCCTGGCTGCTGTCGAAGGACTGCCAGCTCGACACCATGTTTTCGCGCGGGCTGAACCATCGCACGCCTTATGCCAGCTGGACCGTGGGCTTGTCGTTCCGGCTCTGAGCCGGCTTGGCGGGCGCATGGTGGGTGCCTACCCTACGGATGCGCAATGCGATATGCCGGCATGGCGCACCCTGCAGGGATCAGCCGGTATTGCGCAATCCCGCCGCCACGCCGTTGATCGACAGATGAATCCCGCGGTGTACGCGGGGGTCCATCTCGCCAGGCTTGTGGGCCATGGCGCGGTGGCGATGGATCAGCTCGACCTGCAGGTGGTTCAACGGGTCGAGGTAGGCGAAGCGGTTCTGGATCGAGCGTGCCAGCAGCGGATTGCCGGCCAGGCGTTCGCTGTTGCCGGTGATGGCTTCGAGCTGGCGGATGGTTTCGCCATGCTCGGCGGCGATGCGCTTGAAGATGCGCTCGCGCAGTGCCACGTCGGGCACCAGGCCGGCGTAGCGCGAGGCGATCGCCAGGTCCGTCTTGGCGAGCACCATGTCCATGTTCGACAGCAGCGTCGCGAAGAAGGGCCACTCGCGCACCATTTCCTGGAGCATGGTCAGGCGTTCTTCCTGCGGACCGTCGGCCAGCCAACTGGACACGGCTGAACCGAAGCCGTACCAGCCCGGCAACAGCAGGCGGCACTGGCCCCAGGAGAAGCCCCAGGGAATCGCGCGCAAGTCCTCGATGCGGCGCGTCTTCTTGCGCGAGGCCGGGCGCGAACCGAGGTTCAGTTCCGCGATCTCGGCGATCGGCGTGGCGGCGAAGAAGTAGTCGGTGAAGCCCGGGGTCTCGTAGACCAGGTTGCGGTAGGCGGCATATGCCCGCTGCGACAGTTCGGCCATGACGGCCTCGTAGGCGGCGAGGCGCTCGGCCTTGCCGCGGTCCTGTCCATGCGGCATCAGGCTCGCTTCCAGGGTGGCGGCCACCAGCAGTTCCAGGTTGCGCCGGCCGATCTCGGGATTCGAGAACTTCGAGGCGATGATCTCGCCCTGTTCGGTCAGGCGGATCTGGCCGTTGACGGTGCCCGGCGGCTGCGCCAGGATCGCCTGGTAGCTCGGGCCGCCACCGCGGCCGACGGTGCCGCCGCGGCCGTGGAACAGGCGCAGCTTGACGCCGGCGCGTTCGAACACGTCGACCAGTTTCAGTTCGGCCTGGTACAGCTCCCAGTTCGAGGTGAGGAAACCCCCATCCTTGTTCGAATCCGAGTAGCCGAGCATGACTTCCTGCAGGCGGCCCTGGTTGTGGATGATGCGGGTGACCAGCGGCAGCGCCATCCACTCTTCCATGATGGCGCTGGCGCGCTGCAGGTCGGGAATGGTTTCGAACAGCGGGATCACCATCACGTCGGCGATGCCCGCGCCAATGCGCAGCAGGCCCGCTTCCTTCTGCAGCAGCAGCACTTCCAGCAGGTCCGACACCGCCTCGGTGTGCGAAATGATGTAGTTGCGGATCGCGCGGGTGCCGTAGCGCTGGCGGATCTCGCGCGCGGCGCGCACGATCGCCAGTTCCGACTGGGTCTCGTCGGTATAGGTTTCGAAAGGCGAATACAGCAGGCGTGGCTGGGCCAGTTCGGCCAGCAGCAGCTTGCACTTGTCCGCTTCCGAGAGAGCAGCATAATCCGCTTCGACCCGGGCCTTTTCGAACAGTTCGGCCAGCACGCGCTCGTGCACGTCCGAGGTCTGGCGCATGTCGAGCGAAGCGAGGTGGAAGCCGAAGATGCGTGCGGCGCGCATCAGGCCGGCCAGACGCGGCGTGACCAGCATGGCGCCATGGTTCAGCTGCAGCGATTCCGCCAGCACCTGCAAATCGGCGGCGAATTCGGCCGCGTCGCGGTAGGGGGCGGCATGGCCCACTTCCTTGCGCAGGATGTTCACCGCACCAAGTTCGCGCGCGCTGGCGGACCAGCCGTGCGTACATGCCGATCAGGGCACGGCGGTAGGGTTCGTCGGCGCGGTGCTCGGACTGGTCGGTCGAGCGCTCGGCCAGGGCCTGCATCGCCGGCGTGATGTCCACCATCAGCGTCGAGGTCGACAGCTCGGCGCCGAGCGCGTGCACCTCGTCGAGGTACCACTCGAGGATGGTCGTGGCATGGCGCATCGTCGCGTGGCGCATGGTGTCGGCGTTGACGTTCGGGTTGCCGTCGCGGTCGCCGCCGATCCAGCTGCCCATCTGCACGTAGGCAGCGTCGCCCAGCTGCGCCGGGCTGCCGTGGTACTGGACGCCGATCTCGTCTTCGATATCGTCGTACAGAGCCGGCAGCTCGCGCAGGAAAGTGATGCGGTAGTAGGACAGGGCGTTTTCGATTTCGTCGGCCACCGTCAGCTTGGTGTAGCGCAGCATGCGCGTCTGCCACAGGGTGGCAATGCGCGCCTGCAGCAGCTGCAGGTTGCGCACCTGCTCCTTCGGCGTCATCGGCAGGTCGCGTTCGGCCAGCAGGCGCGCGATGTCGTGCTCGGCATCCAGGATGCTCTTCCTCTGCACTTCGGTCGGGTGGGCGGTCAGCACCGGGGCGATCAGCGCGTTGCGGAAGAAGGTTTCGACCGTCTTCTGGTCGACGCCGGCGCCGCGCAGCCGGCTCAGTGCATGGCCGACGCTGCCTTCGCGCGGACGCGAACCGGCCAGCAGGTGGGCGCGGCGGCGGCGGTTGTGGTGCTGGTCCTCGGCGATGTTGGCCAGGTGCGAGAAATAGGAAAAGGCCCGCACCACCGAGATGGTCTGGTTGCGCGTGAGCTTGTGCAGCAGCGTGGTGAGCTCTTCGCCGGCTTCGGGGGGTCGGCGTCGCGGCGAAAGCGCACGGCCGTCTGGCGGATGGTTTCGACGACGTCGAAGACGGCATCGCCCTCCTGGTCGCGCAGCACGTCGCCGAGCAGGCGGCCGAGCAGGCGGATGTCTTCCTTCAGCGGCGCGTCCTTGTCGGTGGTTTGCACGGCAGGTGCGTCCGGGTTGTCGGCGGGATTGTCTAGTGCAACGGGTTTGTCCATATCGGCCACAGGTTCGCTATATAAAAGTCGTCGGTTGTGCATGGCGATCGGCCACGGTATGCAGGTAGGCGCATGCTAAAATTTGTGATTCTTTGCAAGAGCCGCAGCTGGCGCAGGCCGGGTTGGGCGCGGCACCAGGTCCATCATTCATTTTGAAAGCACGAACATGACGCAGCAGGGGCTGGCGCAGCAAGACCAGGCGCAACGCGCACCATCGAAGCTGGTTATCGCATCGCGCGAGAGCCGCCTCGCCATGTGGCAGGCGGAGCACGTGCGCGACCGTCTGGCTGCATTATATCCACAGTGTCAAATTAGCATCCTCGGGATGACGACGCGCGGCGACCAGATCCTCGACCGCACGCTGTCGAAAGTCGGCGGCAAGGGCCTGTTCGTCAAGGAACTGGAAGTGGCGATGGCCGAGGGGCGCGCCGATCTGGCCGTCCATTCGCTGAAAGACGTGCCGATGGAGCTGCCGGAAGGCTTCGCGCTGGCCGCCGTGCTCGAGCGTGAAGATCCGCGCGACGCTTTCGTGTCGAACGATTACGCCAGCCTGGACGACCTGCCGCCTGGCGCCGTGGTCGGCACCAGCAGCCTGCGCCGCCAGGTTCTGATCGCCGCGCGCTACCCGCAGCTGGTGATCCAGCCGCTGCGCGGCAACCTCGACACGCGCACGGGCAAGCTCGACCGTGGCGAGTACGCCGCCATCATCCTGGCCGCCGCCGGCCTGAAGCGCCTGGGTCTGCCGCAGCGCATCCGGGGCGTGCTCGATCCTTCGATGAGCCTGCCGGCCGCGGGGCAGGGCGCGATGGCCATCGAGGTGGCAACCGGCGCGCGCAGCGACGGCCTCGACCTGGCGGCCGTGCTCGCGCCGCTGAACCACTTCGACACCGCCCAGGCCGTGCTGGCCGAGCGCAAGGTGTCGCGCGTGTTCGGCGGCAGCTGCCAGATTCCGCTGGCCGCCCATGCGACCGTGGACGGCGAGCAGCTGCACCTGCGCGCGATGGTGGCCACGCCCGACGGCAGACGCAGTGCCTTTGCCGAGCTGGCCGGCCCGGTCGCCCAGCCCGAGCTGCTGGGGGAGCAGGTGTCGGCGCTGCTGGCGCAGCAGGATGCGCAGGCGATCCTGGACGCTTGCCGCCAGGACGCTTGAGCCCGCGCCGCATGCCTGGGAAGGTCGTCATCACCCGTCCCCGCGCCCAGGCCGATGGCCTCGCGCAGGCCGTCGCCGTGCTCGGGCGTACGCCGGTCCTGCTGCCCCTGCTCGAGATCGCGCCTTTGGCGGACACCACGCTCCTGCGCGCGGCCCTGGCAGAGTTGTCCAGCTTTGCCCCGGTGGCCTTCGTGTCGCCGAACGCGATCGACGCCGCCTTTTCCCATCTGACAGACTGGCCGCGCGAAGTGGCGATCGCCGTCCTGGGCGAAGGCAGCCGAGCGACGCTGGCGCGCCGCGGCCTCGACGCGTCGAACGCGACCATCCTCGGCCCGCAGGACCCGGCGCGCAGCGATTCGGAGAACCTGCTGGCCTCGCTCGACCTGGGGCAGCTTGCGGGCAAGCGGGTGCTGATCGTGCGCGGCGAGTCGGGGCGCGAACTGATGGCGGACGGGTTTCGCGCCGCCGGCGCCGAGGTAGTGGTGGTGCCGGCCTACCGCCGTAGCGTGCCGCCGCTCACGCCCCAACTGGCCGCCACGCTGCGCGCCTTGCTGGGCGGGCCGAACGACTGGATAATCACGAGCTCGGAGGCGCTGCGCGGCCTGTTTGCGCTTCTGGACGAGCTCGACCCCGGCTGTGTCAGCCAAATGCGCGGCCAGCACCTTATCGTGCCGCATGCCGGGATCGCCGAAACGGCGCGTGCCCTCGGACCTGGAGCGCGTGACGCTCACCGGCTCGGGCGACGAGCGATTGATTGCCGCGTTACAATCTCGAACATGAACGAACTGCCGAATAATTCAGATCTGCCGGAATCCGCACCGCCTGCGCAGCCCGCCATGCAGCCACCCGTCGCGCCTCCGGTGCGCGCATCCGACGCGCCGGGCTCCGACGCCTATGGCGCGCGTGTCGTGCACCGCGCACCGCCCCGAGCCTGGCCGACCAGTTGCTGCGGCCGCTGCCGCTGGCCGTGGGGGCGCTGGCCTTCCTGCTGGCGCTCCAGACCTGGTCGAGCCACAGCCGCATCAACACGCTGCGCCAGGAAATGGCGCGCAGCCTGCAAAAAGGCAACGAGATGAATGCGGAGACGGCTGCGCTGGCGCGCGACGTCGCCGAGCAATCGAAAGCGTTGCAGGTCAAGGTGGGCGTGCTCGAGAGCCGCCAGCTCGAGAACCAGAGCCAGCAACTGGCGCTGGAACAGCTCTACCAGGATTTGTCGAAGAGCCGCGACGAATGGGCGCTGTCGGAAGTGGAGCAGGTGCTCTCGACCGCCAGCCAGCAGCTGCAACTGGCGGGCAACGTGCAGGGCGCCCTGATCGCGCTGCAGAACGCCGACCGTTCGCTGTCGCGCTCGGACAAGCCGCAGTTCATCAACGTGCGCCGCGCGATCGCCGGGGACATGGAAAGCTCAGGGCGACGCCCGCCGTGGACCTGGCCGGGGTAGCCGTGCGCCTCGACAGCGTCATCGCCCAGGTCGATACGCTGCCGCTCCTGTCCGACGAGAAACCTTTACTGCCGGCGGCGCCGGTGCGCGCCACCCGCGCGAAGGAGGCGCCGGCGCCGGCCGTCAAGATGACGCTGGGCGAGCGCGTGCTGGCGACCTGGCGCAACTGGAGCGCCGAGATGTGGGACGATGTGCGCCAGCTGATCCGCGTCCGCAGTGTCAATACGCCGGAAGCGCTGATGCTCTCGCCCGACCAGAATTACTTCGTGCGCGAGAACCTCAAGCTGCGCCTGCTCAACGCCCGCCTGGCGCTGCTGTCGCGCGACGAGACGACTTTCGCCAGCGACCTGGCCGCCGCACAGGAGTCGCTAAGCAAGTACTTCGATACCGGTGCGCGCACGACGCAGCAGGCCCAGGCCGCGCTGCGCCAGGTCCAGGCCAACAACCTGGCGATCGAGATGCCGACGCTGGCCGACAGCTTGACGGCAGTGCGCAACTACAAGAAGCCTTAACCCGTCTTCTCCATACGAAGTCTTAACAAGAAGTTCGAATACATGCGTCTACTTCTCTGGCTGGTTGCCCTGATGCTCGCCGCGATCGGCATCGCCGTGACGGCCCGTTTCAATCCGGGCAACGTGGTGCTGTTCTACCCGCCGCACCGGATCGACATGTCGCTGAACCTGTTCGTGGTGCTGCTGGGGCTGCTGTTCCTGACGCTCTACGGCCTGGCCCGGGCGGTGGCGGCGACGCTGCGCATGCCCGAACGGGTGGCCGCCTACCGCCTGCGCAAGCGCGAGCGCGAGGGCAACAAGGGCTTGCGCGATGCACTGAAAGCCCTGTTCGAAGGCCGCTTCGGCCATGCCGAGAAAGCGGCGATGCGTGCCGCCGAGCTGCCCGAGAACGCCGGCCTGGCCGCGCTGATCGGCGCGCGGGCCGCCCATCGCATGCGCGAACCGGCCCGGCGCGATGCCTGGTTGGCCGGCATCGCCCACGACAACACCCTCAAGACCGCGCGCCTGATGACGGTCATCGAGCTGCTGGTCGACGACCACCAGCCGGAAGCGGCCCCTGGCGGCGGTGGCGGAACTCAACGCCAGTGGCCAGCGCCATATCCACGCGCTGCAATGGTCGATGAAGGCGAACCAGCAGGCGCGCAACTGGCCGGAAGTGCTGCGCCTGGTGCGTATCCTCGACAAGCGCCGCGCGCTGCATCCGGCACTGTCGAGCCGCCTGCGCGAGATGGCCTACGACAGCCTGCTGTCGGAAGAGGGACGCGACCCGGAAGCGATCCGGCGCGTGTGGGCGGACGTGCCGGCGCAGGACCGCACCAAGCCGTACATCGCCGCGCGCGCGGCCGCCGCCTTCAACGCCAGCGGGCTGCAGGACGAGGCGCGCGTGATTGCCGAGGAATCGCTCCGTGCAGGCTGGGACGAACGCGTGCTGCGCGCCTACCGCGACGCAGCCGACCCGGCCGGATCGAGCACGCTGCTGTCGCAGATCGAACACTGCGAGACCTGGCTGCGCGAGCGTCCGCTTGATGCCGAACTGGCATTGACCCTCGGCTCGCTGTGCCTGCGCCAGAAGCTGTGGGGCAAGGCCCAGCGCTACCTGGAGCAGGCGCTGTCGGACGCGCTCGACGCGACCATGGTGCGCGACGCCCACCTGAAGCTGGCGCAATTGCACGAAGCGCTCAGCCAGGAAGAGCAGGCGGCGAATCATTATCGGCAGAGCGCGCTGGCGAATCTGTTGTGATGGCGGGCTGAGGCATCAGTCCCCTCGTTTGGTCGAGATTGATCGGCACTGACGGTGTCGTAGGGTGTGCGGCTCCACCCGACCGGCTGATCGCACGCGACGTGGGGCGCCGCTCACGCGTTCAACCCATGCATGCAGGCCCGCGGCCCGGTATCCAACCTTGATCTCCACGCCTCTGCCGAGGCCTTATCCCGGAACCGCACTTCGACCCGCAACCGTGCGTTGAACGCGTGGACGGCGTTTGCGCCGCGTCAGGGCGGGCGTGCGGGTGGAGCCGTCCACCCTACGGTTTTTTTCGCGTCCCCGGCAATATTTCGCGTCCCCGGCAATATCGCTCGGCAAGCACCATTTCTCCCACTGCGACGCGATTCGATGCGCGTCTTTGCGTCGCATGCAAGCCGCTCTTCTCGCGCCTCGCGTGATTCCACCACCACCGATCCGCACGGCAAGGTGCTGCGCCGCACAAGCTTATGCCTATTCGATATAATGCTCCCCTTTATTGATTCTTCAGCAACCAAGGACCCACCCATGAGCTTGAATAACGTCCCAGCCGGCCGCGACGTGCCGAATGATTTCAACGTCATCATCGAGATCCCGATGAACGCCGATCCGATCAAGTACGAAGTCGACAAGGATACCGGTGCGATCTTCGTCGACCGCTTCATGGGTACCGCGATGCACTATCCGTGCAACTACGGCTATGTGCCGCAAACCCTGTCGGACGACGGCGACCCATGCGACGTGCTGGTCATCACCCCGTTCCCGCTGATCCCTGGCGTGGTCGTGCGTTGCCGCGCGATCGGCATGCTGAAGATGACGGACGAAGCCGGTGGCGACGCCAAGATCCTGGCCGTGCCGGTCGACAAGATCCTGCCGATCTACAGCCACTGGCAGAAGCCGGAAGACCTGCAGGACCTGCGCCTGCAGCAGATCCAGCACTTCTTCGAGCACTACAAGGACCTCGAAAAAGGCAAGTGGGTCAAGATCGAAGGCTGGGTCGGCCCGGAAGAGGCGAAGGCCGAGATCATCGGCGGCGTCGCCAAGTTCAAGGAAAAAGAACAGCAGTAACAGCGCAGCGCGGCTGCCGGCGTGCACGCGCCGAGGGGCCGCGGCCATTGCCCATGCCGGAAATGGCATGGGCAATGGCATTGCGGCTGCATACCGGCTGCATCATGAAAAGGCCCGGCACCATCAGGTGACCGGGCCTTTTTTTGTCTCACGCGCTGCACCCCGGGCCTCGGGCCGCACCTGCCTGGGCACGCATCCGGGCACGCATCCGGGCAGGTCGCTGAGCACGTCACTGAGCACGTCACTGGGCGCGCTCAGGAGCACGTCGCCGCCAGTGTTACCAGCCGATGTCCTGCAGCAGCGGGTAGGTGAGGTCGCGCGGCGGCGTCACTTCGTGCGTCAGGTCGGAGTTGATGGACGGCTCCATCAGCTGGTTCGGCTTGGCTTCCGTGGTGTAGTGCGACACCGAGGACCCGGGCGCATTGACGGTCGGCGTGTACATCAGGATGCGGCGCCGCGTATCGGTGCCGGCCAGTCGCGCGGGGTCGATGCCCGGGCTGGCGACGACGCCGGACCGGGTGCGCGAGCGCGACTGCAGGGCGCCCAGCAAGGACGCGCCTGCCGCCTGCGTGACGCGCACCGACGGGATCGTGATGCTCGGGTCGGCGCCGCTCATGCCGGTCGGGTCGCCCGGGGCGTTGTCGGCCACCACCATGCCAATCGCACCCGCAGCCTGGACATTGCGTGCCTTGTCGACGAAGGGGCAGGTACCACGCGAGACGAGGGCGATGTTGCCGCGCACGGCCAGCGCGTTGAGCGCGTCGAGCGGGGTGCAGGCCTGGCCCAGCGCGTTGGCCGCTTCGACCACCGGCATCAACTGCCCCGTGACCGGGGTGGCGCCCAGCGGCGGACCGAAGGAGGCGTCGCCGACGTCGTAGTTGCCCGCCGCCCCGCCCGCGGCACTGCCGCCGACCGTCAGGCGCGAACGTGGATCGAGCACCTGCGGTACCGCGGCGGTGACGATCGGGCCATTCCAGGACAGGCCGTTGCCGCTGATGGCCGACGCGACCCGTTCGGCGTCGGTCATGTCGACCCAGGGCCGTTCGGTGCGGTTGTCGACCAGGTAGTAGTCCCAGATGGAAGGCACGCCGAGGATTTCGGCACCGGTTTCGTCGTCGGTGAAGGTCTGGAAGCCGAGGCCGTGCGCCATTTCGTGCAGCAGCACGGTGACGAGGTCGATGGCGGCGCCGGCATTGCGGTCGAAGCCGAGGTAGAAGCCGGGTCCGGGCAGGCAGTCGGGGAACAGGCCGAGGCGCGAATTGAAGCGTGCGATGATGTGGGGCTCGCCCGGAGTGCTGACGTCGGTGCCGGCCAGCTTGCTGGCCAGGGCGCTCGGATACCGGTGCCGGGACGCGGCGCGTTGGTGAAGTCCGACCAGATCTCGTTCGCGCCGGCCGAGCCGAGCACGGCGCTGTTCTCGGTGCAGGACAGCGGCACGAAGGAAGCGCCGATGCGGATCGGCACCTTGCTGGTCAGGGTGGCGCCCCAGATGTCGGCCGCGTGCTGGAAGGCCAGCAGGCGTTGCTGGCCGAGCGTGGTGCCGGGATTGCCGCCCACCGGCGTGACCGGGGTCGGGTCGTTGAAGCCGACACCCGGGGGCGTTCTGGTTGACGATGGTGATGGTGGCCGCCTGCGCGCTGGCCACGGCGGCACAGGACAGGAGCAGCGTTGCGAGCCGGCGCAGCGGCGTGGTGAACGACTTAGCGAACATCATGGCTGTGCTCCTCGGTGTGGGCTGGCGCGCTCTGCGCTGCATGGACGGCCTTGTCGGCGGCGGCCGCGCCCTGGACGCATTGCTCGGCCAGCTTGCCATCGGGGCCGCGCGTGACGACCGAATACACGAGGCTGCGTTCGCCCAGCCGCACCTGGCGGCTGCCGCCTGGATGGGTGATGAGCGCAGGTTGTGCGGGCGCGCGCAGCGCGCTGCTGCGGCTTGGGGCCAGCGCGCGGATTTCCTGCGGCGTGGCGGCGCGCATCTGGCCGGTCTGGGCGTCGCGCACGACAACCATTCCCTGCTGTGCGGCGCCGCTGCTGCCTGCCGCCGCCGGTGCCGCGGCTTCTGGGGGGCGCGGCCGAGGCGCCGGCCGGGACGAACAGGCCGGCGAACAGCGCGGCCGACAGCGCGGCCGACAACACGGCGCACGGCAGCGCCTTGCGATGTTTGTTATGTGACATGGTGGGGTCTCCGGAGAAGCGTCAGGTCGACTTGCGGCGCATGAAGCCCAGTGCGCCCAGGCCGAGGGCCAGCATGGCGTAGAGCGACGGTTCGGGTACGGCGGTGACTACTCGGACCGAATCAAGGCCAATGTAGTTCAGGGTATTGGCATAGCCGACATAGCGGAAGGCAAAACGGCCTTCGCCCTCGATGTTCAGGCTGCTGCTCCATTCGCTCCAGTCAGCCGGGTAGCCGCCGGTGCCGCCAATGGTGCCGAGCAGCGTGGTGAAGGCCGAGGTGCCGCCGCCGGCCCCGGAAGCGAAACGCACTTCCAGCAGGTCGGAGAAGCCGGGGATGTCTTCATGCCGGGTCCAGAAGGTCAGGTTGGTCACGCCGGTCAGCGACAGCACGGGCGTGATCAGCCAGTTGTCGACCACGCCGAGCGGGTCGCTCGTGCCGAGGAAGCTGGCGGCGGCATAGGAATTGGCGGCGCCCGACTGCGAGCCGAAGATATCGCTGTTGCCCTGCGACCAGCTGGCGCCGCCCGGGACGCTGCTGTTGACGAGGGTCCAGGTAGACAGGCCGCCGACGTTGTCGAAGCCTTCGTTGAGCGCCTCGACCGCCCCATGGGCAGCGCCGGGCGTGGCCATCGCCAGCGCGATGGCGCCGGCCGCAAGGCAGGAGGGGAGGGACGACTTGAGAGTTTTCATGGGTGAGCTTTCATGCGGAGCCAGAAGGATGGCGTTCCACTCGCGCTGGCTGTCACGAGGCCATGGTTGATTTCATCATATGAGCTGAACGATAACGAACATTGATATTCATTCAATGTGTGCGGCAACTCGGCTGTATGGCGTAAGGTCTAACCAGGACAGGCGAAACGTGGCGGCACGCGCGTGTTTCCGCACGCCGTCAGCGCTCTTGCGCAAGCGAAAACTGGTGGACTGGCGGCGGGTTCCGGAGGGGCAGCGTGGAAGCGAAGTGGCGAAGCGGAAGCGGGAGTACGAACGCGGGAAAGGGTAAGAGCATCTAACACAACCTGCAGCGCAAGACGCTGCAACGCAGCCATGCAGGTTGTGTTAGATGCTCTAAAGCGTAGAGGACAAACGAGAGGAAACAAGCAGCGAAACTGCATGCGGACGGCGGGGCGCCGTCCGCATCCAAACAAAGACGCCGCTCAGCGCCGCGCCAGGTAGCTGCGCAGGCGCAGCTTGCCGACAATGCCGATCGGGAAGAAGTAAATCGACAGCACGAACAGCACGCCCAGCCAGAGCATCCAGCGGTCCGGATGCAGGGCCGCGGCCAGGACGGGCACGCCTTCGAGCGCGCTCGAGCCATGGGCCATCAGTTCCTTCAGGTAGTTCTGCGCCAGGATGAACAGCGCCGCACCCACCACGGCGCCATACATCGTGCCCATGCCGCCGATGACCACGATCAGCAGGATGTCGGTCATCACCTCGAAGCCGAGCGAAGTCTTGGGCCCGACATAGCGCAGCCACAGGGCCATCAGGGCGCCGGCCAGCGCCGCCACCAGCGCGGCCAGGCAGTTGGCCCAGATGCGGTAGACGACGGTGCGGTAGCCCAGGGCCTCGGCGCGGAACTCGTTTTCGCGGATCGCCTGCAGCACCCGCCCGAATGGCGAATTCACCAGGCGCAGCAGGAACAGGAAGAGCAGCAGGCAGCCGAAGAAGACCAGGTAATAGGTCAGCAGCTTGCCGTCGATGGAACGTCCGAACACTTCATTTTCCAGCAGCGTGAAGCCGGGCGTGAGTACCTCGGGTACGCTGAAGGTCTTGCCGTCCTCGCCGCCGGTGAAGTCCGACAGCTGCGAGGCCAGCACCGCGAACGAGGACGCCACCGCCAGCGTGATCATGGCGTAGAAGATCGCCCGCACGCGCAGCGCGAACAGGCCCACCACGAGCGCCAGGGCGAGGGCCACCAGCAGGGCAAGCCCTAAGCCGGTGAGCGCCGCCGACCAGGTCGGCTCGTCGACGGACGCCAGGCCGAGGCCAATGCCGTAGGCGCCGATCCCGTAGAACATCGTGTGCGCGAACGAGACGATGCCGGTGTAGCCCAGCAGCAGGTCATACGAGGCCACCAGCACGATGTAGACGCAGATGGTGGCAGCCGTGTTGAGGGGGCGCGCGCCGGAAGTCAGGAAGGGCGCGGCCGCCAGGCCCAGGAAGATCAGCAGCAGGAGGAGCGACAAGGCGCGGCTGCGCGGCAGGTCGCCCGAGAGAAGTCGGTTCATAGGTCCCATGTTGTCAGCCCCGCGCTTTCGAATACAGTCCGGCCGGGCGCCACAGCAGGATCGCGATCATCAGCACGATGTTCGAGACCAGCGCGAATTTCGGTGCGAGAAAACCCGCGTAGTTGGCCACCAGGGCCATCAGGAGGGCGCCGATGAAGCAGCCGCCTACGGAACCCAGGCCGCCGATGATGATGACGATGAAGATCATGACCATGATCTCGCCGCCCATCGCGGCCGAGAGCGTTTCCTTGTACAGTCCCCACATCACGCCGCCGAGACCCGCCAGCGCGGAACCGGCCGCGAACACGGCCACGAAGAGGCGGCGGATGCGGTAGCCCAGGCTTTCCACCATCTCGCCGTTCTCGACGCCGGCACGAATCAAGAGGCCGATCTTGGTGCGGTTCAGGGTCAGGAACATGGCGGCGAACACCACCACGCCCACCACGACCGCTACCAGCCGGTACTTCTCGATGGCGGCGTCGCCAAGGAAGATGGCGCCGCGCAGGGAAGTCGGCAGCGGCAGCGGAATGGTCTCGGCCCCCCAGATCACGTTGATCAGCTGTTCGGCGACGATCATGCCGCCCATCGTGATCAGGATTTGTTTCAGGTGCTGGCCATACACCGGCATGATGATGACGCGTTCAAAAGCCCAGCCGAGCAGGCCGGTGACCAGCATCGCCACCGTGACAGCCAGCGCCAGCACGCCGAGGTTGGCCAGCAGCGAATCGACCTCGAGCCAGCCGCGCATGGGCAGCAGCACGAGGGTGGCGGCAAAGGCGCCGACGGAAACAAAAGCGCCGTGGCCGAAGTTCAGCACGTCCATCAGGCCGAACACCAGAGTCAGGCCGCTGGCCATGATGAAGATCATCATGCCCATGGCGAGCCCGGCGACGGTGAGCGTGACCCAGGTCGGGAAACTGCCAACCAGGGGCAGCATCAACAGGATCAGGGCGGGGACCAGCAGCAGCGGCGCGATGTCGCGCGGTGCGCTCGGCAAGGGCGCATCCTGCTGGGGCGTTGCGAGGGGAAGGGAAGCACTCATTGGATTCCTATTGGTGGGAGTCGAGCGACAGGCCCAGGAGGCGCTGCTGCAAGGCGTCGTCGCCGGCCAGCTGCGCCATGCTGCCGGCGTGGGCGACGCGGCCATCGTCCATCACGCTCACCGTGTCGCCGAGCGAGCGCACGAAGTTGAAGTTCTGCTCGACCAGCAGGATCGTCGTCTCGAGCGCCTTCAGTTCGCGGAAGGCTGCGATCAGGCTGTGCACGATGGCCGGGGCCAGGCCCTTGGTCGGCTCGTCCACCAGCAGCAGCTTCCTTGGCTCGACGATCGCGCGGGCGATGGCCACCATCTGCTTCTGTCCGCCAGAGAGATTACCCGCGGGGTAGTTCCAGAATTTCTTCAGGGCGGGGAAGAAGCCGCAGATCCAGTCGACGCGCGCCATGTCGAGCGGGCCGTTCGTGGCCGCCAGGTACAGGTTCTCGCGCACCGTCAGGTTCGAGAACACGGCCATGCTCTCGGGGACGTAGGCAATGCCGAGGCGGGCGATGTCGGGCGTCGCCATCTTCGTGATGTCGCGGCCGTCGAAGACGATGCTGCCCGCGCTGGCCTTCCACAGGCCCATGATGGTGCGCAGCGTCGTGGTCTTGCCGGCGCCGTTACGGCCCAGCAGCACCGAGAGGCCGCCGCGCGGCACGACCAGGTCCACCCCTTGCAGGATGTGATACTGGCCGATATGGGTGTGCACGCCGGACAGGGTCAGCAGGGGTGCTGTATCCGCCTTCAATGGGTCAGGCATGTTCGGTTTCCGGTGTTCCAAGATAGGCTTCCTGTACGATCTTCGATTGCATGACTTCGCCGGGATTCCCGTCCGCCACCAGGGTGCCGTTGTGCAGCACGATGATGCGGTCGGCCAGCTGGCGCACCACGTCCATCTTGTGCTCGACCAGCAGCACGGTCTTGTTGGCATCGCGTTTCACGGCATGGATCAGGTCGAGCACGACCGGCACCTCGTCCACGCTCATGCCGGCGGTCGGCTCGTCGAACATCAGGATGTCGGGTTCGAGCGCCAGCAGGATCGCCACTTCCAGCTTGCGCTGGTCCCCGTGCGAGAGCGAGCCGACGCGCGCCTCGCGTTTGCCGGCCATGGCCACGCGCTCGAGGTAATGCTCGGCGCGCTCGATCAATTCCTTGTGGCCGAACCAGACCGAGAACATGTTCAGGCCCAGCCCCGCGCGGCTCTGTACCGCCAGGCGCACGTTTTCCATCACCGTCAGGTTGGGGAACAGGTTGGTCAGCTGGAAGGCGCGGCCGATGCCCAGGCGCGTGCGGCGGGCGGCGCCCTGGCGCGTGATGTCCTGGCCATTCAAGAGTACGCTACCGGAAGTGGCCGCCAGCTGGCCCGAGACCAGGTTGAAGTAGGTGGTCTTGCCGGCACCGTTGGGACCGACGATCACGGTCAGCGTGCCCGGATAAAAGTCCGCCGTCACCCCGTTCACGGCGACGTGCCCGCCGAAGCGGATGGTCAGGTCGCGCGTGGACAGGGAAGGCTGTTGCGAATTCACGGCAGTCATCTCAGCGCTTGTTCTTCACCGGCAGCGGCAGTTCGGTGACGGGAATTTCGCGCACGAGTTCCAGCAGGTCCCATTCGTTGGCCTGGTTCTTCTTGATGCGGAAGTGGTACATCGACTGCAGCGCCTGGTGATCCTCCTTGCGGAAGGTCATCGGGCCTTTCGGGGTCTCGAAGCGCATGCCTTCCATCGCCGCCACCAGCTGCTCGCTGTTCCCGGTCGGGACTTTCGACAGGGCGGTGAACACGGCGCTGGCCGCCGCGAAGCCGCCAGCGGTGAACATGTCGGGCGGTGCCTTGAAGCGCTTCTGGTGCTCGGCCACCAGCCAGTCGTTCATCTTGTTCTTCGGGAAGGCGTAGTAGTAATAGATCGTGCCTTCGGTGCCGGCGTAGTTCTTCCAGGTCTTCATCACCGGCAGGATGTTGCCGCCGGGAGCGAGGGCGATGCCGAAACGCTCGGGCTTCATATCGGCGATCTTGTTCATCGGGTTCGGGCCGGCCCAGACGATGCCGAGCACGCGCGGCTGCGGCTTGTCCTTCAAGGCGTCGAACAGGCGCTGGGTCGGCGCGGTGAAGTCGGTGGCGGTGGCCGGCGCGTATTCCTCGTGCACGACCTTGGCGCGGCTGCCGGTGGCGGCCAGCGCTTCCCTTGCCGGCCTTGACGGCGTCGCGGCCGAAGGCATAGTCCTGGGCAAGGAAGGCGACGCTGCCGCCCTTGAGCGTGCTGGCGGCGGCCAGCGCATCCTGCATCGAGCTGCGCGCGGTGCGGAAGATGTACTTGTTCCACTTTTCGGCCGTGATGGCGTCGGCCACGGCCGGCTCGACGATCAGCACCTTCTTGTACTCCTTGGCCACCGGCAGCATGGCGATCGCCGAGCCGGAGGAGGTGGTTCCCACCGCGATGTCGACCTTGTCGTCGCCATAGGCTTCGGCCAGCAGGGTGCGGCCCAGGTCAGGTTTGCTCTGGTCGTCCTTGACGATGACCTTCAGCTTGCGGCCATTGATCTCCATCTTGCCGCCGGTGAGGTATTCCAGGCCCATCATGAAGCCGGTCTCGGTTTCCTTGGCATAGGCTTCGAGCGGGCCGGTCTTGCCGGCGATGACGGCGATCTTGAGGTCGGGGCCCGCGGCCAGTGCCAGCGGCGCGGCGCCGGCGGCGAAGGCGGCCATGAGGGCGATGGACAGGGGTTTGATCAGGTGGTTCATGGTGTCTCCTGTGATGCTGCGTGGTGCAGTTATTTATGGAAGCCGGGACAGGAACTGGCGGATGGCCGCCAGCGCTTCCGGTTCGGTGAGCATCGGTGCATGGCCGACGTTCGGCACTTCGGTGTATTGCAGCGTGGGCGCGGCGCGCCGCATCCAGGCCGCCTGTTCGGGTTCGACCAGGTCGGACAGGGCGCCGCGGACCAGCAACACCGGACGCTTGTGCGCCAGGCGCTTGTAGGCCAGGCGCGCGGCGAGCGATGTCGGACGCAGTTTACCTGTTTGCAGGGGAGCGCGCAATGCTGGGGTCATAGCGAAGCGCGAGCTTGCCGGTGTCGTCTTCCTCGAAGGCGCGCGCGGCCCACTTGCGCCATTCCGTGTCCGGATTGTCGGGGAAGGCGCAGGCGTTGATGTCCTTCAGGTAGTCGGCCGCGTCCTGCCAGCTCGAGAGCGTGTTGCAGCGGCCCGCGTAGCCGGCGATGCGCGCCAGGCCCCGGGTCGACAGCACCGGCCCCACGTCGTTGAGGACGGCGCCCGCGATGAGCTCGATGTGGCGCACGGCCAGGGTCATGGTGATCAGGCCGCCCATCGAGGTGCCGATGAAGATGGCGCGGGAGATGCCCAGGTCGTGCATCAGCTTGACGACGTCGCCGGCGTACACGTTCGGGTTGTAGTTGTCGGGGTTGGGGTCGCGCGCCGAGTGGCCGCGGCCGCGCACATCCGGCGCCAGCACGCGCCGGCCCAGGCCTGCGATTGCAGGCGCCAGCTCGTCGAAATCGGCCGAGTTGCGGGTCAGGCCATGCAGGCAGACGACCGGCAGCCGTGCCGGCACGCGCGCCGACGGGTTGGCCTCGATGGCCAGCGCCGGGTAATCGCGTGCGTACAGTGCCAGCCCGTCGGTGCTCTGGTAGCTGATAGGTGTGTAGTTGGACACGCTGGCTCAAATCCTGTGATGCTCGAAAAGAAGGGGCCATCCGCAGGGCGCGGCGGGCGCCCTGTGGCGGCGGTTGTTCCTGCAGGATGTGGTGGCTGCAGGTGCCGTCCTGCCGTCGACCGGGGCGGCGCGTGCCTGCCGCCCGATCGTTCGTCAGGAGCGGGCCGTCAGAAGCGGTACTCGAGGGTCGCCGACACCGTGCGCGGGTTGCCGTAGAAGGCCGTCAGCGTTCCCTCGTTGCCCAGGGTCGGGAACAGGTAGCCGGCGGTCTTGTAGCGCTCGTCGCTCAGGTTCTTGCCGTGGATGCCGGCGCGGATCTTGCCGTCGGCGCGGGTCCAGATCACGCTGGCGTCATACAGCTTGTACGACTCCTGGTCCAGCACCGAGCGGGTCTCGAACTGGTTGGTGGCACCCTTGTAGGAAACGCTGCCGATCAGCGAGATCTTGCCGTTGGCGCCGAAGAGCGGCAGGGCGATGTCGTAGTTGGCGCGCAGGTTGGCCGAGTTGCGCGGGGTGTTCTGGAAGACGCGCTGGTTGGCCACGTTCACGCCGGCCACGATGTACTCCTTGTACTCGGCATCGATGTAGCTGACCATGCCGGCCACCATGAAGTCGCGCGTCAGGTTGGCGACCGCCTCCAGTTCCACGCCCTTGATCTTGGCCTTGCCGGCATTCGTGGTGACGCCGGCGAAGCTGTCGTCGACGCCGTCGCCGTTGGTGTCGATCGCCACCGAGCCCGGGATCTGCACATCCTGGTAGTCGCTGTAGAACAGGGCGGCATTGGTGGTGATGCGCCCGCCGTTGAAGGCGGACTTCAGGCCCAGCTCATAGGTTTCGATGGTTTCCGGCGCATAGCCGGCGCGGGCCTGGGCCAGCGGGATGCGGGTGCCGACCACGTTCAGGCGCGGGTCGAAGCCGCCGCCCTTGAAGCCTTCGGCATAGGACGCGTAGACGTTGTGGTCGGGGTTGATCTTGTAGTTCAGGGCGATGCGCGGGGTGAACTTCTTGTCCTCGCGCTCCAGGCCGTTGCGCAGGTCGGTATCGGTGCGGAACAGGATGGCGTTCGGGTTGCCCATTTCCGGGGTGCCGTTCAGGCCCAGGTAGATCTGGCGGTAGATCGAGGCGGTGCGCTTGTCGACGGTGTAGCGTCCGCCCAGCGACAGGCTGAGGGAATCGGTGAGGTTGTAGCTGCCGTCGATGTAGGCAGCCCAGGCCTTGGTGCCGATGTCGCCGCTGGTGAAGGTCGAGCTCGGGAAGGCGCCGGCCAGGATGGTGTCGAACTTGTTGTAGGCCTGGGCGTCGATGTAATAGATACCGGCCACGCCCTGGATGCGGTCGCCGGTGTAGGTCAGGTTGAATTCCTGGCTGGTCTGTTCGTTCTTGTACAGGGCCGGCACTTCCATGTCGACGACCGGCAGGGCGTCGAAGTCGATCGGCGCGTACGATTTGTCCTTGCGGCTGGCGGTGATCGACTTGACCGTGAACTGGTCGTTGATGCGGTATTCGACCAGGGCGGAGACGCCGTAGGCCTTCACTTCCTGCTCGTGGCCGAGCGCGCGGGTCAGGCTGGCGCGGGTGTCGAATTCGTTTTCGAGGATCGGGGCGCCGCTGGTGCGGCCGACCGTCAGGCGATGGCCGTTCTTCGGGCTCGAGTCGTCCTGGGTGCCGTCGGCGGCGATGCGGATGAACAGGTCCGGGGTGGGCGTGAACTCGGTCGACAGGCGCAGGGCGGTGACGTCCTTGTCGTAGTTCTCGGCGCCGGTGTAGAGGTTCTTGCCGAAGCCGTCGCGCTTGAAGCGGGCCACGGTGCCGCCGATGCGCAGGCTGTCGGTGACCGGGGTGCTGGCCGTGGCGACGCCTTCGATCTGGCCATAGTCGCCGACGGTGGCGCGCAGGCGCAGGTCGGGCTTGGAGCCGAGCTTGCGGGTGACATACTTGACCGCGCCGCCGATGGTGTTGCGGCCGTACAGGGTGCCCTGCGGACCGCGCAGCACTTCGATGCGCTCGACGTCGTAGATGTCGGCCACGGCCGCCTGCGGACGCGCCAGGTAGATGTCGTCGATGTAGATGCCCACGCCCGACTCGAAGCCGGCCAGCGGGTCGGCCTGGCCGACACCGCGGATGAAGGCGGTCAGCGTGGAGTTGGTCGCACGCGAGGCTTTCAGGGTGGTGTTCGGCAGGGCCAGGGCCAGCGCGGTCACGTCCGGCACGCCCTGCTTGGAGAGCTGGTCGGCGGAGAAGGCCGTGACCGACACCGGCACGTCCTGCAGCGACTCTTCGCGGCGGCGGGCGGTGACGACCACTTTCTGGACGCCGGAGGCATTCTCGCCATCGGGAGCGGGCGCGCCTGCCGACTGCTGGGCGTGGGCCATGCCGGCCATGCTGCTCGACAGCGCGAGCAGGGCGGCGGCGGAACTGATCAGCTTCATGTTGTACGTTTTGTTCTTTGTCAGGCGCATCTTGTGTCTCCTAATTTTTGGTATGGCGGCATGCTTGGATTCGCACGCCATGCAGTGTGCTCCGGTTCGGTCTGGCTGAAAAGATAACAGCGCGCCCACCCCTTGTGCGTGAATGCACAGGCCCCGGCACCGTTTTGGGGCCTGCGCTGTCGAGGGCAAATGCTGCAAACGCACAATTTACGTGCCCTCAAACCTGCATACGGGAATAGATTGCGGGAGGAATGTGCACTGGTGCACAATAGGGCGTCTTGATCTAGAACAAGTGCGCCAATGAATACCCTGCCTGAGTGGACCGACCTGCGTTTTTTCCTCGAGCTGGCCCGTGCCGGCACCCTGTCGGGCGCCTCGCGCCGCCTCGATGTCGAGCACACCACCGTGGCGCGGCGCATCGACCGCCTGGAAAAGGAACTCGGCACGACGTTATTCGACCGCTCGCGCGAAGGCTATGAATTGACCGAGATGGGACTGGCCCTGCTGCCGCATGCCGAGGCGATGGAAGGCGCGGCGCTGGCCGCCGCCGAACAGCTGGGCGGGGCGGAAGTAGCCGCCCACGGCGTGGTGCGCCTGGGCGTGCCGGAAGTGTTCGGGGTCAAGGTGGTGGCGCCGCTGCTGGTGGGGCTGCTCGATGCCAATCCCGACCTCACCATCGACCTGCTGGCATTGCCGCGCTTTGCCAACCTGGCCAATCGCGAAGCCGACCTGGGCGTGATGCTCGATCCGCCCACGACCGGGCGCTACATGGTCACGCGCCTGGCGTCCTTCCGCTTCTACCTGTATGCCTCGCCGGCCTACCTGGCCAAGCACCCGCCGATCCGCACCCAGGCGGACCTGGCCCAGCACTATTTCGTCGACTACGTACAGGACCGACTGGCCAGCCGCGAACTGTCCTACCTGGACGAACTGGGCTTCACGCCGCGCCGGCGCCTGTGCTGCTCGGGCATGACGGCGCAGATCGAGGCGGCCTCGCTCGGCATGGGCCTGATGATGGCGCCGCCCTATGCGGTGCCCGACGATGGCAGGCTGGTGCAGGTGCTGCCGGGCTTCTTCGCCGAGCGCTCGTTCTGGCTGGCCGCGCCCACCGACCTGTACCGGCTGCGCCGCGTGAAAGTGGTGTGGAATTTGCTGCGCGATTACGCCGACAGCCAGCCCTCATTGTTCGTGTAGGGTGGGCACTCCGTGCCCACGCGGTGATGGTTGGCAGCCGAATCATCCGGCACGAAATCGGAGCCGTTACCGAACATGGCGTGGGCAGGGAGTGCCTCGGCAGCCTCGCCCACCCTAGTACGTTGATCAGTGTCTGACGTCAACATGCCGCACCGATTCGCGTGGGCACGGAGTGCCCACGCTACCGAAACGGATTGCGCTCGTTGAGCTCACTCATGTACTCATCGATCCCACCCGCCTCGCGTGCGAGGAAGTTCTGGATCGCGTCCGCGAACGCCGGGTGCGCGAGCCAGTGGGCCGAGAAGGTGCGCGTCGGCAGGAAGCCGCGTGCCATCTTGTGCTCGCCCTGGGCGCCGCCTTCGAAGGTCGCGATGCCTTGCTCGATGCAGAATTCCAGCGGCTGGTAATAGGCGCACTCGAAATGCAGGCAGGGCACGTGTTCCAGTTCGCCCCAGTAGCGTCCGTAGAGCGTGTCTTCCGTGTGGATCACGAGCGAGGAGGCGATCGGCCGGCCGCCGCGCTCGGCGATGACGAGCAGGATATTCTCCGGCATGCTCGCACCGATGCGGCGGAAGAAATCGAGGTTCAGGTAGGGCGTCGAGTAATGCGCCGCGTACGTGTGGCGGTAGCAGCGGTTGAAGAACACCCAGTCCGCATCGACCGCGTCGACCCCGCGCACGCGGCGCAGCGTCACGCCCGCCTCGCGCACTTTCCGGCGCTCGGCGCGGATGTTCTTGCGCTTCTTCGCCTCCAGCGTGGCGAGAAAGTCCTCGAAGTTCGCATAGCCGCGGTTGAGCCAGTGGAACTGCACGCCGCTCCGGAGCAGGAACCCCGCCGCCTCGAGCTGGCGCGCGTGCTCCTCGGGCGGGAACAGGATGTGCGTGGACGAGACGTCCATGACCTCTTGGGCCGCCTGCAGTACGGCGATCAGCGGCGGCGCGGGCGGCGTCGTCGCGCGCCAGCAGGCGCGGGCCGGCCACCGGCGTGAACGGCACCGCGGCCAGCAGCTTCGGGTAGTAGTCGAGCCCATGGCGTTGATAGGCATCGGCCCAGGCCCAGTCGAACACATATTCGCCGTAGGAGTGGTCCTTGACGTAGAGCGGCAGCGCGGCGGCAAGTGCCTCGCCGTCGTAGAGCGCGATGTACTGCGGCTGCCAGCCAGTATCGGGCGCGGCGCTGCCGGACTCGTGCAGGGCATGCAGGAAGGCATACGACAGGAAGGGGTTCGCTTCGGCTTGCCGGGCCAGCAGGCCGTCCCATGCGGCCTCGCCTATCTCGGACAGGGAAGAAACGATATGCGTGCGATAATTCAAAAGCTTCAACCCTCGAAGGAAGTGCGCGAAATATGTATGCGGCAGGGGTGCGCAACCCGCGCCTCGTGCGTGGCCGGGCTGCCTGGCGTTCGCCGCGCTTTCCGCGCACTTCGACACGCGAAAGGCCAAGATGAACGACCGATTTTTAAACTTGTACTCGCACGGTTTTGCGCGCGTGGCCGTGGCCATCCCGCGCTGCCGCATCGCCGACCCGGCCTATAACGTCGAGCAGACCCTGAACCTGGCGCGCCAGGCGGCGAAAGAAGGCGCCGCGCTGGTCGCGTTTCCCGAGCTGGGACTGTCCGCCTACAGCTGCGAAGACCTGTTCCACCAGCGCGCGCTGCTCGATGCCTGCGAAGCGGCACTGGCCGCCATCGTCGAGGCCTCGACCAGCCTGCCCCTGGCGATGGTAGTGGGCCTGCCCCTGCGGGTCAATCACCAGCTGTTCAATTGTGCGGCGGTGGTCGCGAATGGCCGCGTGCTCGGCCTGGTCCCGAAAAGCTTCCTGCCGAACTACGGCGAATTCTACGAGTCGCGCCAGTTCTCCGCCGCCGATTGCGCGACCGTCGATGCGGTGCGCCTGTTCGGTGAAGACGTGCCTTTCGGCCCGAACCAGCTGTTCGAGGTCGAGAACCTGCCAAATTTGCGCTTTCACGTCGAGATCTGCGAAGACGCATGGGTGCCCGTGCCGCCATCCTCGTACGCGGCCATGGCCGGCGCCACGGTGCTCATCAACCTCTCGGCCTCGAACGTCCTGGTCGGCAAGAGCACCTACCGCCACCAGCTGGTGTCGCAGCAGTCGGCGCGCTGCATGGCGGCCTACCTGTACACCTCGGCCGGACGCGGCGAATCGACGACCGACATGGCCTGGGATGGCCAGGCGCTCATCTACGAGAAGGGCGATCTGCTGGCCCAGTCCGAACGTTTCCTCGACGAGTCCCACCTGATCTTCGCCGACGTCGACCTGGAGCGCATGTCGCAGGAACGCATCCGCGCCACGACCTTCGCCCAGTCGGCCCGCCGCCATGCCGAGCAGGTGGCCAGTTTCCGCGTGACGCGCTTCCCGCTGGCGCTGCCCCTCGAAGGCCGCCTGCTGCTGAACCGCGAGATCGAGCGCTTCCCCTACGTGCCGGCCAACCGCGCCTTGCGCGACGAGCGCTGCACCGAGGTCTACAACATCCAGGTGCAGGCCCTGATCCAGCGCCTGTCTTCCAGCGGCATCCAGAAGGTGGTGATCGGCGTCTCCGGCGGGCTCGATTCGACCCATGCGCTGCTGGTCTGCGCCGCCGCCATGGACCGCCTCGGCCTGCCGCGCACGAACATCCTGGCCTATACCATGCCGGGCTTTGCCACCAGCGGGCGCACGCTCAAGCAGGCGCACGAGCTGATGCGCGTCGTCGGCTGCAGCGCCCGGGAAATCGACATCCGCCCCAGCTGCCTGCAGATGCTGGAAGACCTCGACCACCCGTTCGCGAAAGGCGAGGAGCAGTACGACGTCACCTTCGAAAACGTGCAAGCGGGCGAACGGACGAACCACCTGTTCCGCCTGGCGAACCACCTGGGCGCGATCGTGATCGGCACCGGCGACCTGTCCGAACTCGCCCTGGGCTGGTGCACCTACGGCGTGGGCGACCACATGTCGCACTACAACGTGAACGCCAGCGTTCCCAAGACCCTGATCGCCCACCTGGTGCGCTGGGTGGCCGAGACCGAAGCGGTCGTGAAGGGCGGGGCGCAAGTCCTGATCAACATCCTGGAGACCGAGATCAGCCCCGAGCTGGTGCCGGGCAAAGAGAACGACGACAAGCCGGCGCAAAGCACCCAGGACGTGATCGGCCCCTACGAGCTGCAGGACTTCAACCTCTACTACATCCTGCGCTACGGCTTTGCGCCCACCAAGGTGGCCTTCCTCGCCTGGTCGGCCTGGCGTGCCAGGGAGGAGGGCCACTGGCCGGAAGAACACGGCGCCCGCAACGAGTACGACCTGGCCACGATCAAGCGCGTGCTGGGCATCTTCCTGTGGCGCTTCTTCAAGACCAGCCAGTTCAAGCGCACCTGCGTGCCGAACGGGCCGAAGGTCGGCAACGGCGGCTCGCTGTCCCCGCGCGGCGACTGGCGCGCACCGAGCGACTCCGAAGCCACCGTGTGGCTGGACGAACTGAAGAAGATTCCCGACTGAGCGCGCGACAAACCATTACCAGAAAAGGAGCAGACATGAAGCAGATTACCTGCGTAATCAAACCTTTCAAACTCGACGAAGTGCGCGAGGCCCTGGCCGACGTGAACGTCACCGGCCTGACCGTGACCGAGGTAAAAGGCTTCGGCCGCCAGAAGGGCCATACCGAACTGTATCGCGGCGCCGAATACGTGGTCGACTTCCTGCCGAAGGTGAAGATCGAAGTCGTGGTAGACGACGCCATCGTCGACCAGGTGGTCGACGCCATCATCAAGGCCGCGCGCACCGGCAAGATCGGCGACGGCAAGATCTTCGTGCAGGATGTGCAGCAGGTGATCCGCATCCGTACCGGCGAGACCGGGGCGGACGCGGTGTAGGATGCGGCGGGCGCTGGCCATGCCAGCCAGCGCGCCCGCCGATGATTACCAGTCCTCGTCCGTGCGTGCGCCTTCGTCATCCAGGTCGGCGCGCGGGATCGATTCAAACAGTGCTTGTGCCGCTTCGCGCGCCGCCCGATCCGACGCTGCGTCGAGCGGCTCGACCTCGAGTGCCTCTCCTCCTGCAACATGGAGCGGACCGCCGACATCGTCGTCATAGTCCGAGCCATCCTCGTGATAAGCTCGCAGAGTGCTTGCAAGCACATCGTTACCCAGCAAGCGCGCCAGGTAAATCCAGGTCCAGCGCTGTTGCGGATCGTCCTGGTCGTCTTCTACCAGGGCGCGCATTGCGCTGGTGTCACCTGCACTGGCGGCAAGCGTGTACCACTCGCGGGGATCGTCCGATCGTTCCGCAAGCACCCTGCGCGCCTCAAGGTGGCCCAAGCGTGCGGCGGCGGCCAGATGCTGCTCCTGAAGCAGCGCGTATTCACGTCGCTTTCGTTCATTGTCGGCCCATTCGGCCTCGACACCGGACAGCATCTTTCCTGCCTGCTGCCGGGCATACCAGTACGCGCTTGCCTGGATTTCGTGGGGATCATAGAGTCCAGCAAGAATCCAGTGCGCTTCGCCATGGCCGGCGTCGGCAGCGTGTCGTACAGCCTCGAGCAGGCCAGGAGACACGGTCTCCAGATCGCCGTCCCGGATCAGATCGAACAGTGTCGACAGCCCCATCGGTGCGATATGTGCCGCCGCCAGCATTGGGGGCAGCACGGTCGTGATGCGGCCGGTATCGAGCCGGAGCCGTGTGCAGCGCTCGCGCAGGAGCCATTCATGCAGGGCAGGGCGGGCCTGGTCACCCGGCCATTCGGTGAAGATGTGGTCTCGATGCAGCGCCGCGAATGAGTTGAAGCCGTAAGACGCGGCTAGCAGCTCGTAGACATGCGATCGCCGGACATCGAGCCCAGCGCTGGACTTGAGCTGCGCCTGAATGAAATATGCAAATGCTTTGACAGTCATGAAAACCTCTCCAGTTGTTCGCCATATTCGGAAGAGCGCACACGTTGAAGGTCCGAATGACGGCGGTCACGGATTGGTTTTGACGACGATGGGGAAAGGCAGCCTGTTTCTACTCGTGTGCAAGTATGGTGGGCACCGGAGGCCATTCTAGCACGAGGCCGGTGCCTGCCCATCCTTGCTACCCGAACTTCCAAGACCTTCCATGTCCCGGATCGGCACTGACGATCTGTCGGAGCAGGTTCCGGGCTGGCGTGCACCATGCCCGCCAGGCGCCGAGTCAGATCATGAATCCGGGTGCCGCGTTGTCCAGGCCGACACTGGCGCCGCATACCCGGTTGCGGCCGCCATGTTTCGCCAGGTAGAGCTGGGTATCGGCGAGCGCCACCAGCCTGGAGAACTCGAAACCATGATCGACCCGCATGGCTGCCAGGCCGATGCTGACCGTCGCGCCGGCAGGGAGCAGGGATTGCGTCATCCGGTGAAAGCCCTGCCTGGCCTGCTCGGCAAGGTCGGACAGGGACCGGCCGGTGAAGCCGTCGACGACGAAGCAGAACTCCTCGCCGCCCCATCGGCAAGGGACGGCATGGGCGCCGCCCAGGCCGTGCAGGACCTCGCCCATCGTGGCCAGGACCTTGTCGCCCACCTCGTGCCCGTACTCGTCATTGATGCGCTTGAAATGGTCGACGTCGAGTAGCAAGACGGCCAGCGAGGTCGTCGACCGTTCCGCTTCCAGCAGGCCGTCGACGTGCAGGCGCAGCCCACGCCGGTTCAGAAGCCCCGTCAGCGCGTCGTTCCCGGCAGCGGCCCGCAATTCGCCCACCAGGCGGAGCATGACGAGCAGGAACAGGATCCAGTTGCCGATCAAAATGTTCGACATCGTCGCAACCCAGGTAACGATATTCACGATCGGGAGCTCGGGTGCCGCATAGGTGATCGCCACGGGGCTCGTCAGGACAAACAACGCCTGTGCCAGTGCGGAGCCCGCCTGTGCAAGCGTCACCACGGACGCAACCGCGTAGGCATAGCGCGACCGCGCTTCGCGATGGCGCCAGAGCAGCCATGAGGTGAACGCGTTGGTAGCAGCCTGGAAGGAGGAGAGAGAGGCGATACGGGGCACGCTGTCGGGCAGCAGCAGCGTGAACACCAGCGTGAGCATGACCACGAGCGCCGCCAGCGCGGGCAGCAGCCACTTGGGACAGGGCCGTCCGACGAACTGCGCCGTTCCGACCAGGAAGAAGGCCTGGCCCAGGCCCAGTGGAATGTTAAACAGGAGCGAAGCCCATTGCCAGTTTTCGATCAGCCGTGGGCCGTCGAGGATGACCGCGAATCCGACGGCAAGTGTCCCGAAGGCCCACAGGCGCACGCCGGCGATATGGCGTGCGGAGGCATGCAGCGTGAAGAACATGGCACTTGCAGTGAGCGAGGCTGCGCCAAGTACCATCATCAGGGTCGGTTCGTCGATCGTCATTCGGATGCTTTCAAGGCAGCGGGCGTGCTTGTCGAAGTAGAAGCGTCAGCCTGGAAAAGTGATGGACTTTACGTGACGGTTCGTTGACGAATGGTACGTGACAGCGTCATGCAAAACACATGCGTGGGGGAGAACACCAGGCGAGAAAGGCACTTTTCCAATTAAATGTTGCTGTGTGGCAACACATTGGGTGAAAGCTCGTGCAGCGGGTGCGCGGGCGCGGTGTGCCAGGCTTCCTAGCGCCCCACCTGTACATCGAACTTCCAGGTAATCAAGCGCAGTGCGCTGATGAAGAGCGCGCTGGTCCACAGGGCGAAATCATGCGACACGCCCGTGTACAGCCCCATCAGCAGGAACATCCAGTTGCCGAGGAAGGCGCAGATGGCATAGGGTTTGCCGTCGCGGAAAACCATCGGTACCTCGTTGCAGACGATGTCGCGCAGGACGCCACCGAAAATGCCGGTGATCACGCCCATCATCGAAGCGATGAAGAGGGGCATGCCGGCGTCCAGCGCCGCCGAGACGCCGGCCACCGAGAACAGGCCCAGGCCGACGGCGTCGGCAATGACGATCAGGCGTTCGGATACGATGTGGCGCAGTGTGCGGATCAGCGGCGAGGCGATCAGGGCCAGGACAAAAATGGCGATTGCGTATTCCTGGTGCGTGACCCAGAACAGGGGGCGGCGGTCGAGCAGGATGTCGCGCAGGGTGCCGCCGCCGAACGCGGCGATGAAGGCAACGGTGAACACGCCCACCAGGTCCATGCGTTTGCGGCGCGCTTCGATGAAGCCGGAAAAGGCGCCGACAAGGATCGCCACGATCTCGATGAACTTGATGAGGGTCATGCGGGCTTGGAGGCTGTTGGCATGTTGCTAGCCTAACATGTCATGCAGCCCGGATGGTAGGACGAAGTTTGCCGCCGGCGGGTGCACTGGCGTGCCGGCTCAGGTCGGGACCGGCGCGTTCGGTTTCCGCCAGCGGCAGGCGCACCGAAAACACCACTTGCCCATCCTCGTGGCGGTAGGCGATTTCGCCCTCGTGTTCGCGCACGATGGTGGCGACGATATACAGGCCCAGGCCCATGCCGCTGCGGTTACGCGGATTGTGCAGTGAGCTGCGCTTGAAGGGATTGAAGAGGGTGGCCGCCTGTTCGTCGCCGATCGGCTCGCCGGCGTTGCTCACTTCCAGCATCGCCCAGCCGGCGTGGGCGGCCAGCGCCACCCGGATCGGACTGCCCACCTGGCCATGGTGGCGTGCATTGCTCAACAGGTTCGACAGCACCTGCGATATGCGCCCGCTATCGGCACGCACCGGCGTCGGGCCGGGCCTGGCGTACTCGTAGCGAATGGCCGGGTAGGCCAGGCGCATCTCCTCGACCAGGTCTTCGGCCAGCGCAGCCAGGTCGAGCGGCTCGAGGATCATGCCCAGCCCCAGGCCGCCGTCGATGCGGCTCATGTCGAGCACCTGGCCGATCAGGCGCTGCATGCGGTTGCTGGAGGACTGGATGCGCTTGCCGAGCGTGGGCTGGGCCTTGCTACGTTCGAGCAGGGTGCCGGCCATGTTGATCGAATTGAGCGGGTCGCGCAGGTCGTGCCCCAGCATGGCCAGCAGCTGGGCGCGGGTCGAGTCGAGCTGGGCGCGCCGCGCATTCGAGGCGCGCAGCAGTTCCGACAGCATCAGGCGGGCATTGTCGAGCACCGCCGCTTCCCGGGGTGGGCGCGCCCGGCCACGGTCTCGTGCCAGGCGTCAAACGACCCGCGCGGCGTCAGGCGCGCGCCCAGCGGCCCGAATTCGACGCTCTTTTCCGGACGGCCGGCCCGGGACACGTGTTCGATCTGCTCGGTGCGCAGCAGCAGGCACCAGCCGCCGCCGGGCGGATCGAAGGGCAGGGCCAGCATGCCGACCCATTTGCCCAGCAGCGGCTGCGGGGCCTCGGGCCACTCGTCCGGTGATCGCGCGCCAGCAGGTCGAGTGCGTCGGCCGGCAGCGAGCAGGCGATCGCCTCGGCGATGGCGCGCTCGATGGGGCCGTGATGGACGATTTTGCCGTTGTGCAGGCACACCATCGCCTGCGCGCCGGTGGCGCCCAGCAGGGGCCTCGGCATGGCGCGCCAGCGCGTCGGGGGTTCCTCGTCGACCAGCAGCGATTCGACGAGATCGGTGCGCACGCGCGCGGTGCGTTCGACCAGCTCGGCGTCCAGGCGCGCTTCGATGCTCTGGATGGTCGAGGCCATCACCTGCGCCAGCACGTCGGCCGCCATGCGGATCGCGTAGGGCACGATTTTCGGTGCCATGTGATGACAGGCGATCAGGCCCCAGAGGCGTCCATTGATGACGATCGACACGCTCATCGAAGCATGCACGCCCATGTTGCGCAGGTATTCGACGTGCACCGGCGAGACGCTGCGCAGTACGGCGAAGCGCATGTCGAGCGGCGCCGCGCCCGGCGCGCCCAGCAGCGGCACCGGCGCGTAGCCGATGTCGGCGATCATGCGCAGGGGTGTTCAGTACATACAGGCGGCGCGCCTGGGCCGGAATGTCGCCGGCCGGGTAGCGCTGGCCAAGGAAAGGCTGCAGGTCGTCGCGGCGTGCTTCGGCCACCACGTCGCCGCTGTCGTCGGGACGGAAGCGGTAGGCCATCACGCGGTCGAAGCCGGTGAACTCGCGCACCTGGCGCACGGCCGTCTCGAGCAGGCCTTCGATGCTGCGCTGGCGCCGCACCCGCTCGATCGAGCTGTGGGCCTTGACGGCGAACAGGGCCACTTCATCGGCGCGGACCGCGCGCGTTTCGAATTCGGCGACGATGCGCCCGGCCGTGCCATGCACGATGGCGTCGTAGTCGCGCCCGGCTATGGTGACGGCGGCCATCGCCGGCGGGCATTCGCCCTCGCTCAGCGACGCGGTGCAGTCGGCAATCAGGTCGAGGGCGACTGCGGGCAGGGGAAGACCGGTGCAGGGCCTGCGAGTTGCAGCAGCGCGCCCAGCGCGCCCGGCACATTGCCGCTCCAGCCTTCGAGCTTGCCGGCCGCATCCATGAAGAGCAGGAAGCCGTGCGGCTGGATCGAGCCCGGAATGTGGATGGGCTCGTCGGCGCAATTTGCCAGGTCGACCTGGCGGGGGACGGGCATCGGCTCGGCCTGGACTGTCTTCAATTCGCTTCCCTTATATTGGGCGAGCCACGGATGAACAGGTACGGGCCGGCAGGAGCCAATAGTATAACGGGGGATCGGTGGGCGCCGGACGACTGGTCGGGAGCAAGCGCGCCGCGGCGCCAGGAAGGCCGGCGCGGACAGGGGTTTACAGGTCGAGGGCGGGGCGCAGCAGCACGATCAGCGCGCCCTGGCCGCCGTCGGCGCGGCCGGCCACGCAGAAGGCGACGACATCAATCATCTGCACCAGCCAGCTGTGCACGACCGAGCGCAGCACCGGCTCGCCGTTCGGCGAACCGTAGCCGACGCCATGGATGACGCGCACGCAGCGCACGCCGCGCCGCACCGAGCGGTGCACGAAGTCACCCAGCTGGCCGCGCGCGACGTCGCGCGTCATGCCGTGCAGGTCGAGTTCGTCCTGCACGGGCCAGCGGCGTTTGCGCAGCTTTTTCACCACATCGGGCCCGACGCCTTCGCGCGCGTACGACAGGGTAGGATCGTCGTCGAGCAGGCCGTCGACGTCGAACAGGTCCGACAGCGACTGCTGCATGACCAGGGCATCGTCCTCGGCCTGGGTGCGCTGGACACGGGGCTGTTTCCCCTCGCGCAGCAGCGCTTCCTGGACCGGACGGTAGACGTAGCGGTTCGATTCCGGCATTTTCTTCACGCCGGACATCGCGCCCTGGAACTCGACGGCGCGTTCGCGCGCGATGCGTTCCTGTTTTTCCCGCTCGGCCTGTTCGATGGCGCGCAGCCGCTCTTCCTCGCGGAGGCGGTCGCGCAGGGCCTTCAGGTCAGCAAACTCTTTCATGCCCCTCCAGCATCACGAATCTTCCAGGGCCTCCAGGTAACGCTGCGCATCGAGCGCGGCCATGCAGCCGCTGCCCGAGCTCGTGATCGCCTGGCGGTAGATGTGGTCCTGGACGTCGCCGGCCGCGAACACGCCCGGTACGCTGGTGGCCGTGGCCATGCCCTCGGTGCCGCTGCGGGTCTTGATGTAGCCGTTGTGCATTTCCAGCTGGCCTTCGAAGATCATCGTGTTCGGCTTGTGGCCGATCGCCACGAACAGGCCGTGCACGGTGAGGTCCTTCGTGCTTCCGTCGGCAGCCGACTTCAGCCTCAGGCCGGTCACGCCGCTATTGTCGCCCAGGACTTCGTCCAGGGTCTGGTTCAGTTCCAGCACGATCTTGCCTTCGCTGACCTTGTGCATCATGCGGTCGACCAGGATCGGCTCGGCGCGGAACTTGTCGCGGCGGTGGATCAAGGTCACTTTGGAAGCGATGCCGGCCAGGTACAGGGCTTCCTCGACCGCGGTATTGCCGCCGCCGATGACGGCCACTTCCTGGTTGCGGTAGAAGAAGCCGTCGCAGGTGGCGCAGGCCGACACGCCGCGGCCCATGAAGGCCTGTTCCGATTCCAGGCCGAGGTACTGGGCCGAGGCGCCGGTGGCGATGATCAGGGCGTCGCAGGTGAATTCGTGCGAGTCGCCAACCAGGCGAATCGGCTTCTCGTTCAAATACGTCGTATGGATGTGGTCGAACACGATTTCGGTATTGAAGCGCTCGGCGTGCTGCAGCAGGCGCTGCATCAGTTCCGGACCCTGCACGCCCAGCGGATCGCCTGGCCAGTTCTCGACGTCGGTCGTGGTCATCAGCTGGCCGCCTTGCTCGACGCCGGTCACGAGCATCGGGGAGAGGTTGGCGCGGGCCGCATACACGGCAGCGCTGTAGCCGGCGGGACCGGAACCGAGGATCAGGACTTTGGCGTGTTTCGTAGTGGTCATGGGGTGCGAGTGAGTGTAAGGGAAGTGGGAAACTGGGGGCGCGGGCTGCAGAATCAAGTCGCCAGGCGCTCGCAGATTAGCAACGCAGATTATAGACGATGATGCAGTCAAGCATGAATGGACGGCCCCGGCGCCCATATATGGCTTAGAATGACAGATTCCGCAAAAGCGAACCCATCAGCACTAGCAGCATGAGCAAGAAGAGTCCCACCCCTGTCGTGAATGGTCCCCGCAACGCGTCGGCGCGCACGCCGATGCCAAGCCGTCTCGCGCGCCTCCTGCTGGAAGCGCGCTGGATCGCCATGGCGGTCGCATTCCTGTATTTCGTCATGATTTTGCTCAGCTACAACAAGTCGGATCCGGGCTGGTCGCATGCCAACACGGTCGCGTCGATCTCCAACCTGGGCGGCAAGGCCGGTGCCTGGATTGCCGACCTGTTACTGTTCATATTCGGTTTCTCCGCCTGGTGGTGGGGCGTGCTGTTCCTGCGCGCCGTCTGGCGCGGCTACCGCCGCCTGACCGACAAGCTGGCCACGCCCAGGGAACCGGAGCACCAGGACGAGTTCATCGTCCGCTGGATCGGCTTTGCCATCATGTTTACCGGCAGCCTGGGCCTGGAATACCTGCGCCTCTGGCAGTGGAAGGTGGAATTGCCGCGCGCGCCCGGCGGCGTGCTGGGCCAGATCCTCGGCCAGGCCTCCCAGGTCGCCTTCGGCTTCACCGGCGCGACCCTGCTCCTGCTGCTGCTCTTCGGCCTGGGCTTTTCGCTCTTCTTCCAGGTGTCCTGGCTGGCCGTGGCCGAACGCATCGGCGAGGCGGTGGAAAGCACCATCGACTGGTTCCGCCTGCGCTATGAAGACCGCGAAGACCGCCGCCAGGGCGAAGCCGCTGCCGTGGCGCGCGACGAAGCGCTGGTGAGCGAACGTGCGCGCAACGACAAGGCGCCTGGTCAGGTGCCCGGCCGTGCCGAGCCTGAACTGATCGAATTCGACGAGGTGGCACCAAACCGTCCGGCGCCGCGCAGTGCGCCGCCGCGTGCCGAGCCGGTTCGTCCCGTCGAGCCCCAGCGTGTCGATACTGGCCGTGCCGATACTGGCCGTGCCGATACTGGCCGTGCCGAGCCGGTGCTCGACGTGCCCGTTGCAACGCCAGCGTTCGCCACCGCGGCGCAAACCGCAGCTGCCGAGCACCTGCCGTCGCCGATCAAGATCGAAGCGCAGATGCTGTCGGTGCCGAAAGGCGAGCGCGCCGTCAAGGAGCAGCAGACGCCGCTCTTCCGCGACTTGCCGGGCGACTCGCCGCTGCCGCCGCTGTCCTTGCTGGACGAAGCGCCGCCGGTGCAGGAAACCGTGGCCGTCGATACCCTGGAATTCACCAGCCGCCTGATCGAGAAGAAGCTGCACGACTTCGGCGTGGAAGCCAAGGTTGTCGCGGCTTACCCGGGCCCGGTTGTCACCCGCTACGAGATCGAGCCGGCGACCGGCGTGAAGGGCAGCCAGATCGTCAACCTGGCGCGCGACCTGGCGCGTTCGCTGTCGCTCACTTCCATCCGCGTGGTCGAAACCATCCCGGGCAAGAACTACATGGCCCTGGAACTGCCGAATCCGAAGCGCCAGATCGTGCGCCTGACGGAAATCGTCGGCTCCAAGGTCTACAACGACAGCGCCTCGAACCTGACGGTGGCGCTGGGCAAGGACATCGCCGGTAAACCCGTGGTGGCCGACCTGGCCAAGATGCCGCACCTGCTGGTGGCCGGTACCACCGGTTCCGGTAAGTCTGTGGGCATCAACGCCACCATCCTGTCGCTGCTCTACAAATCCGACCCGGCCGACGTGCGCCTGATCCTGATCGACCCGAAGATGCTCGAAATGTCGGTCTATGAAGGCATTCCGCACCTGCTGGCGCCGGTCGTGACCGACATGCGCCAGGCCGGCCATGCGCTGAACTGGGCGGTGAACGAGATGGAGCGCCGCTACAAGCTGATGAGTAAACTCGGCGTGCGTAACCTCGCCGGCTACAACACGAAGATCGCGGACGCGGCCAAGCGCGAGGAGCACATCCCGAATCCGTTCTCGATCATGCCGGACAATCCCGAGCCTTTGGCCAAGTTGCCGACCATCGTCATCATCATCGACGAACTGGCCGACCTGATGATGGTCGTGGGTAAAAAAGTGGAAGAGCTGATCGCCCGTATCGCGCAAAAGGCGCGCGCCGCCGGCATCCACCTGATCCTCGCGACCCAGCGCCCATCGGTGGACGTCATCACCGGCTTGATCAAGGCGAACATCCCGACCCGCATCGCCTTCCAGGTGAGCTCGAAAATCGACTCGCGCACGATTCTCGACCAGATGGGCGCGGAAGCCCTGCTCGGCATGGGCGACATGCTCTACATGCCGCCCGGTACCGGCCTGCCCGTGCGCGTGCACGGCGCCTTTGTCTCGGACGACGAAGTGCATCGAGTTGTAAAACATCTCCAATCGCTGGGCGAGCCGAATTACATTGAAGGCATCCTGGAAGGCGGGACGCTGGAAGAGGGCGGTGCCGGCGGTGGGGGCGATGCCATGGCCGGCGAAGGCGGCGGCGAGTCCGACGCCATGTACGACCAGGCCGTGGCGGTGGTGCTGAAGAACCGCCGCGCCTCGATCTCGCTCGTGCAGCGCCACCTGCGCATCGGCTACAACCGCGCCGCGCGCCTGCTCGAGCAGATGGAGCAAAGCGGCGTGGTCTCGCCGATGCAAAGCAACGGCAACCGCGACATCCTCGTGCCGGCAACGCAGGCGGAGTAAAGCCGTTGCGGCCGGCCGTGGTGCCAGGAACCGTAGGGTGGGCACCCCGTGCCCACGCGGTCGTACTGCTGCACACCGCAAAGCGACCGCCGGCTGCCAGCATCCGCACTGCGTTAAATGCCCAGCCGACACCGCGTCGTTTCCCGTCTATCCTGCACCCACGATTACTGAACCAAAGGACCCCGATGCCCAACACCAAAAACACCATCGCTCTCTTGATCGCCGCCGCCCTGGCGCTCTCAGGCGCCGCCCACGCGGCCGCCCTCGACCAGTTCAAGAGTTTCGTCGCCGGCACCAAGTCCGCCAAGGGCGAATTCACCCAGCAACAACTGAAGAAATCCGCCAACGGCAAGGCCACGCCCGCCTCCAGCGGCAGCTTCGTCTTCGCCCGCCCCGGCAAGTTCATCTGGAACTACCAGAAGCCCTACGAACAGGTGCTGCAGGCCGACGGCGACCAGCTCTACATCTACGACAAGGACCTGAACCAGGTTACCGTGCGCAAGCTCGGCAATGCTCTCGGCTCGTCGCCTGCGGCGATCCTGTTCGGCAGCAATGATCTGGAAAAGAATTTCACGCTGTCGGAAGCGGGAACGCGCGACGGCCTGGAATGGCTGAACGCCGTGCCCAAGGCGCGCGACACCACCTTCGAGCAGATCAGCATCGGCATGCGCAACGGCGCGCCGGAAGCGATGGAACTGAAGGACACCTTCGGCCAGACCTCGGTCCTGAAATTCACCAGCTTCCAGCGCAATCCCGCGCTGGGCGCCCAGCAGTTCAAGTTCGAGATCCCAAAAGGCGCCGAGGTCAGCCGGCAGTAAACAGTTGTTGTCCTGATAAACAATTGTCGGGTTGGCGCGGGTGCGCCTGGTTCAATAGATCTGCGTGCGCAGGTCGATGTGCTTGCCTGGTTCAAGCCCGACGAAGACCCCATCGGTCGGCGCGGCGACCAGCGTCACCCAGACCGTGTGCTCCTCGAAAAAGTAGGAGCGGTCCGAGCCGAACAGGGACGAGCGGAAGCGTCCGTTCCAGTCGATGCGGATGCTGTCGCCGACGCCGCCCTCGAACAGGGGCGAGGGCAGCCAGGCGGGCCATTTGGTCGTCAGCATGCTGGCCCAGGGCGGCTGCAGCGACACGATGAAACGCTCGCCGCTCGCGCGGGCGACCACGTTGTCCGGGTGCCCTGGGCGCGCGCGGTCCCAGTCCGGGTCCTTGATCCTTCCCACGCGATGCACCGGCACGAAGCCGTTTGACTCGTGCACCATCACCTCGTGACGGATCGTCGCCTCGTTCGCTTCCGCCGTCAGCTGGGGCAGGGGGTGCACCCGCGGCACCGCCAGCCGCGTGCCGGCATCGGCAGCGGCACGTGTCGCCTTGGTCCAGCGGAACCAGACGTCCTGCATCATCAGGACGGGAGGGGCTTTCTTCATCCGGAACTCCAGGGGAAAAGCGGATTATAGTGGCAGCGCTTCCATGAAAACGCCGTGGGTGCCTTTGCCTGTCTCAAGCGTGCGCGCCATCGCGGTGCGCAGCCCGCACAGGCAGCATCGGCTACACTAGTCGCATGCACAACCATTCGCAACAATTCCGCTATCCGTCGCGGCTCACGGGAGCGCGCCGTGGATGACCTGTTCAGGAACGAACCGGCGGCGCCGCTGGCCGAAGCCCTGCGTCCGCGCACCATCGACGAGGTCATCGGCCAGAGCCACCTGCTCGGTCCCGGCAAGCCCCTGAACCTCGTGTTCAAGTCGGGCAAACCCCATTCGATGATCCTGTGGGGCCCTCCGGGCGTGGGCAAGACCACGCTGGCGCGCCTGACGGCCTATGCCTTCGATTGCGAATTCATTGCCCTGTCGGCCGTGCTGTCGGGCGTGAAGGATATCCGCGCCTCGGTCGAGCAGGCCGAGCAGTACCTGGCGCGCGGCAAGCACACGATCTTGTTCATCGACGAGATCCACCGCTTCAACAAGTCGCAGCAGGACGCGCTGCTGCCTTTCGTCGAGTCCGGCCTCGTGACCCTGATCGGCGCCACGACCGAAAACCCTTCGTTCGAGGTCAACTCGGCCTTGCTGTCGCGCTCGCAGGTGTATGTGCTCAAGGCCCTGAGCGACGACGAAATGCGCCAGTTGCTTGCCCGCGCCCAGGAGCGCGTGCTCAAGCACCTGAAATTCGACGAGATCGCCATCGACACCCTGATCGGCTATGCCGACGGCGACGCGCGCCGCTTCCTGAACTTGCTGGAGCAGACCAAGACCTCGGCCGAGACCTCCGGCATCACGACGATCACCGCGGATTTCGTGGACAACGCGCTGACCCTGAATTCGCGCCGCTTCGACAAGGGTGGCGACAATTTCTACGACCAGATCTCGGCCCTGCACAAATCGGTACGCGGCTCGCATCCCGACGCGGCGCTTTACTGGCTGTGCCGCATGCTCGATGGCGGCGCCGATGCGAAATACCTGTCGCGCCGCATCGTGCGCATGGCCTGGGAAGACATCGGCCTGGCCGACCCGCGCGCCATGCAGATCGCCAACGATGCCGCCACCACCTATGAACGCCTCGGCTCCCCGGAAGGCGAGCTGGCCCTCGGCCAGGCGGTGGTTTACCTCGCCATCGCGGCCAAGAGCAATGCCGGCTACAACGCCTTCAATGCGGCGATGGCGTTCGTGCGCAAGGACAAGTCGCGCGAGGTGCCGGTGCACCTGCGTAATGCGCCGACGAAGCTGATGAAGGAACTCGGCTACGGCCATGAATACCGCTATGCCCACGACGAGCCGAACGCGTATGCGGCGGGCGAAACCTATCTGCCGGACGGCATGCCGGAACCGGGCTGGTACCAGCCGGTGCCGCGCGGGGTGGAATCGAAGATTGCCGAGAAGCTGGCCTTCCTGCGCCAGCTCGACGAGGATGCGCGCGAGGATTGAGGGCTCCGGGGAGCAGCGACGGCGGCGGCCTTGACGCTCAGTCCGACTTCGCCGCCTGCATCAGGCACCCCGACAGCTGGTCGAAATAGGCCAGGGCCGCCGGCGTGAGGTCCACCTGCTTGCGGCGCGTGTCGTCGGTGTCGGCCAGCAGGATCCAGCCTTTCTTGCGCATGCCCTTGATGCGGGTATGGATGGTGGCTGGGGCGCCCAGTTCCGCCTGCGCCATCAGGTCGCGCACGCACAGGCGCTGCTGCGCTTCGCGGGCGCGGCCGACGATGGACAGGATGCGTTCCTCGAGCGGGTCGAGCGGCGGCAGCGAGGGCAGGGCGCGCAGGGCCTGCGCCAGGTTCAGGAAGCGCAGGTAGACATCAGCGGGGCGCGTTGCCTTGCTCATGCAGGCGCGCTTCCGGGGTGTGAGCTAGGCTTGTCGGCATATCCGGTCATGTGTCGATTTTGAAATAAAGTTTCTTGATATAATCTTTTTTACGGCACTTTTGCCTATTCTACCGAAGTCGCCGCGAGCTCATGCCAGAAGTGAAGTTCAAGTTGTCCTTGTGCGGCGCCACCGTGCTGTTGTTCCTCGCCACCATCGCCCTCAACGAATTGCTGTTCACCCGGCTCGAGTTCGCACCGGGAATCAACTGGGTCTACCTTCCCGCCGGCGTCAAGCTTCTCAGTACGCTCTTGTTCGCGGAAGCGGGCGCGGCTGGCATCCTGATCGCGTCCTGGCTGGTGTGCTTCGGCTACTTTTTTCCGGACGATCCGCTGCGTTCCTTTATCGGCGGCATCCTGGCCGCCCTCGCACCCTATCTCGTCTACCGCTTCATCCTGTCCTCCAACGGAGGCAACGCCAGCCTGGCCGGGCTGTCGGCGCCGCGCCTGCTGTTCTATGCGCTGGCGTTCTCGATCGCCAGCCCAGGTCTGCACCACCTGTGGTTTGCCTTGCAGGGCGGCAAGGATGAGCTGTGGCGTAGTTTCCTCGTCATGGCCGGCGGCGACCTGGCCGGTACGCTGATCGTTCTCTACGCCGCGAAAGCGGCCTTGCTGCTCGCGCGGCCCTCGTCCGGTTCCCGCCGAAATTGACAAATCCCGCCCGAGAATTCGCTGCCAGCTTGGTACAATTGCACAATAGATAAACTGCGCGACATACCGCCAGCCCGACCTCATACTCCGATACCCATAATGATAGACATCCAACTCCTCCGCAAAGACATCGACAACGTCGCCGCCCGCCTCGCTGCGCGCAAGTTCCAGCTCGACGTGGCCGCGTTCAACGCCATGGAAGCCGAGCGCAAGGCAATCCAGACCCGTACCGAAGAACTGCAGGGCAAGCGCAACTCGCTGTCGAAGCAGATCGGCGTCCTGAAGGGCAAGGGCGAGGACACGGCTGGCGTGATGGCGGAGGTGGCGGGCCTGGGCGACGAGCTGAAGGCCAACGAAGTGGCCCTGGCCGAGGTGCAGGCAAAATTGGCGCGCTTCATGGAAGCGGTGCCGAACCTGCCGCACGAGTCCGTGCCCGCGGGCGTGGATGAAAGCGGCAATGTCGAGGTGCGCAAGATCGGCACGCCGCCACACTTCGACTTCCAGGTGAAGGACCATGTCGACATCGGCGAGAAGCTGGGCCTGGACTTCGACACGGCGGCCAAGCTGACCGGCTCGCGCTTCTCGGTCATGCGCGGCGGTATCGCACGACTGCACCGCGCGCTGGCGCAGTACATGCTCGACACCCACACCGAAAAGCATGGCTATACCGAGTGCTACACACCCTACATGGTCAACGCCGATTCGCTGCGCGGCACCGGCCAGCTGCCGAAGTTCGAAGCCGACCTGTTCTCGGTGAAGAAGGGCGGCGCGGAAGGCGAGGGCGAGCACTTCTACCTGATCCCGACTTCGGAAGTGTCGCTGACGAACATCGTGCGCGACGAGATCGTGGCACTCGACACGCTGCCGATCCGCATGACGGCGCATACCCCGTGCTTCCGCTCGGAAGCGGGCAGCTACGGCCGCGACACCCGCGGCATGATCCGCCAGCACCAGTTCGACAAGGTCGAGCTCGTACAGGTGGTCCATCCGGAGCAATCGTATGCGGCGCTCGAGGAAATGGTCGGCCAGGCCGAGTTCATCCTCCAGAGCCTGGGCTTGCCTTACCGCGTGATGTCGCTGTGCACGGGCGACATGGGCTTCTCGGCCGCCAAGACCTACGACCTGGAAGTCTGGCTGCCGGCACAGAATACCTACCGCGAGATCTCGTCGCTGTCGAACTGCGAAGCCTTCCAGGCCCGCCGCATGGGCGCGCGTTTCCGCAACGCCCAGAACAAGCCGGAACTGCTGCACACCCTGAACGGCTCGGGCCTGGCGGTCGGCCGCACCCTGGTCGCGGTGCTGGAGAACTACCAGCAGCCTGATGGCAGCGTGGCGATCCCGGACGTGCTGCGTCCCTACATGGGCGGCCTCGAGCGCCTGACGCCGGCGGCGTGAGCTCGACGCGCAAATAGCTCTTCCGTTTTCGCAAGCGGCTGCTATAATGTGGCCTCTCGCGAATTACAAGCGACCGGTTACCAGGAGAGGTGGCAGAGTGGTCGAATGTACCTGACTCGAAATCAGGCGTACGGGTGACCGTACCGTGGGTTCGAATCCCACCCTCTCCGCCAGTAAATGAAAAAGGCTCCTTCGGGAGCCTTTTTTATTTGCTGGCGGAGAGGAGCAGGGTCCTGCGGACCCTGCGCGTGGGATTCGAAGACCCGCGCCTGCAGGCGCGGGGGCGGCCCGCGGCACGTGGGCGAATCCCATCAGGCCCCGCCGGGGCCTGTTCTGCGCTGGCTCAGTGGGCGTTGCGGTTATAGCCGATACCCGTAGGGTGGGCACCCTGTGCCCACGCGTAACCTCCGAGCAGCCCGCACCCCTACCTCACACTCCCCGCGAACTCCTGATAATCCCCACTCCTCTCCAACCCCCTCAACAAGCCCGCCAGCCCCTCCGGCGGCACCGTCAACTTCCGCTTCGCCAGATCGAACCACCCCGCCGTCGACGTCACCCGCGCGCACAGCACCCCCTCCCGGTAAAACTCATTCCTCAGCATCATCCGGCTGCCGTCCTCCGACAGTCCCGCAATGCCCAGCGTCACATCGATGCTGTCGAGCAGCCGGCACTCGCGAAAATACTCGACCTCGTCGCGCATGACGACCGGCCCCAGTTGCAGGCGCATGAATTCCGACATCGGGAAGCCGTGCTCCGTGAAATACATCATGCGCACATCGGCCGACTTGTCGAGGTAGGCGGTGTTGCGCATGTGCGCGTTGAAGTCCATGTCGCCCCAGCCGGCGACCAGTGCTTTCGTGTACATGTTTTCTCCCGTGATGGATATGCGAACGCCGTCGCCAATAAGCCCACTGTACAGACCTGGCAGCCGATGAGATACTGGCCGGATTGACTTCTATGGTAGCGAACTTGCCATGCACATCCTTGTCCTCGTCCTGAACGGCGCCTTCGATACGGGTCTCGCCGCGATGCTCGATGCCTTCCAGACGGCGAACGAGCTCTCCGGCATGCTCGAAGGCCCGCAACCGCGCTTCCGGGTGACGCTTGCCGGCGTGCGCGCCGACGTACGCACGGCGCAGGGAATGACGGTGCCGGTGGTGCCGGCCGGTGAATGCGGCGTGCCCGACCTGGTCCTGCTGCCGGCGCCCGGCGACAAGATGCCCGCGCCGCTGGTGCGCACGCTCGGCGGCGGCGAAGTCCAGACGCCGCTTGCGCCCTGCGCGACTGGGCCGGGCAGGGCGCGCGCATCGGCGCCGCCTGCATCGGCAGCTTCGTGCTCGCCGAAAGCGGCCTGCTCGACGGCCACGAGGCCACCTGCACTGGTGGCTGACGCCGCTCTTTCGCGAGCGCTATCCACACGTGAAGCTCGACGCCAGGCGCATGGTCGTCAGTTCAGGGCCGTATCTCACGGCCGGCGCCGCGCTCGGCCACCTGGACCTGGCGCTGTGGGTGATCCGCCAGGCCAGTCCGGCCCCGGCGGCGCTGGTGGCGCGCTACCTGATCGTCGACGAGCGTCCGGCGCAGTCGGCCTACGTGATCGCCGATCACCTGGCCCACGACGATGCGCTCGTCTCCGCTTTCGACCGCTGGGCACGCGCGCGGCTGGCCCGGGGTTTCAGCCTCGAGGAGGCGGCAAGCGCGCTGGCGACGAGCAAGCGCACGCTGGCGCGCCGCCTGTCGGACGTGGTCGGCAAGACACCGGTCGCCTATGTGCAGGACCTGCGCATCGAGCAGGCGGTGCACCTGCTGCGCACGAGCGACCAGCCGATCGAACGCATCGCCGAACTGGTCGGCTACCGCGACGGCGTCACCCTGCGCACCCTGCTGCGCAAACGCCTGGGCAAGGGTGTACGCGAACTGCGTGGGCAACGCAGCGCCATGGCCGCGCAGCGCCGGTCTGGTTAAAACAATGCAAGCCGATAAACTTGCCACAACCGGTAGAGTGTCGCTATAATGCGGCCTCTTGCAGCGACCGCAACACCGATTCAGGAGAGGTGGCAGAGTGGTCGAATGTACCTGACTCGAAATCAGGCGTACGGGTGACCGTACCGTGGGTTCGAATCCCACCCTCTCCGCCAGGCAATAAAAAAAGGCCCCCTCGTGGGGCCTTTTTTCATTGCTTGGCGGAGAGGAGCAGGGCCCTGAGGGCCCTGCGTGTGGGCCCCAAGGGGAAGATTCGAAGCCGTGCGCCTGCAGGCGCACGGGCGGCCCGTGGCACGTGGGCGAATCCCACCGGGCCCTCCAGGGCCCGTTCAGCGCTGGCTCAGCCGGGGTTGCACGCGAAAAAGGCTCCCAACGGGAGCCTTTTTGATTCCACCGCTAAATCCGCTAACTGCCCCTCACGGCCACGGACAAACACACCCCGTCTCCAGCGACACCAGTGGCAAACTCGAATTCATCTCCGCCATATACAACTGCCGGTCATACACAAAGAACAGCCACGGCAACCCTTTCGCATCGCCCTGGTCCTTGAACGAACCGACATGCCCGCGCGCACAGCTGAGGGTCGCCAGCCACTTCGCCAGGTACAAATGATATTCGTAGAACCAGTAGGACTTCAGGTTCGGACAGGTGAAGTGCACGCCGGAGAACATGCCGGGATGGTCGCTGGCGCGCCACGAGGCCGACACATAGGCGCCGCCCGGGAACATGTTGGGACCGCCCATCGGATAAGGCGGCGCGCCGAGCTCGAAGAAGGCATGCCGCGGCCAGCTGTCGGGCGGGTCGGGCCGCTCGTTGAACAGATAGTCGAGCGTATGCAGCTCGAGAGGCGACAAGTCGTCGCGCAGTTCGATGTAAAAGCTGAAGGTGCAACTATCGGCCATGCGTGCTCCGTGGGAGGGTAAGCAACCGGGAGACGATAGCATGCTGAAAGTGGTCGAAAATGCACACTTTGTTGCACTTAGGACTATTTCGATGAACCCTGGAGCAATCGAGCCCCGGGCCGCGGCGCAAGCTAGGCGGAATCCTGCTGGCGGGGTCCGCGCACGCAGTGCAGGTCCAGCAAACCTGGCGGCAGGCTGCCGTGTCCGGCCCCGTCCAGGTCGGCGAGCACGGCAGGCACCGGCGCAAGCAGGCCGGTGACGATCCAGGCCTGGTTGCGCCCGTTCTCCTTGCCGTGGTACAGCGCCCAGTCGGCAAGGCGCAGCGCGCCTTGCCAGTCGAGCGCGCCGCTTTCCGCCCCCCGGGCAGGGCAGGTAGACGACGCCGGCGCTCAGCGTGACCGCGACCTGGCAGCTGCCCGCGTCGACGGGCGTTGCGCCCACCGCATCGAGCACCCGGCCGATCAGTTCGGCAAGGTGGACTGGATTGGTTGCCGGGGCGTACCAGGAATTCTTCGCCACCCCAGCGCAGCACCATGTCGGTATCGCGCACCGCCAGCGCCAGGCGGCGCGCTACTTCGACCAGCACCGCATCGCCCACGGCATGGCCCCAGCGGTCGTTGATGGTCTTGAAGTGGTCGATGTCCATCAGGACGAAACAGTCGACGTCGCCCGGCGCCGCCTTGCGCCGCTCGCCGCTGCCGTGGGTGGCGCGCGCCGACATCTTGTCGACAAAGGAGCGGCGGTTGAACAGGCCCGTCAAGGCGTCGCGCATCGAGTGGAACTCGAGCTGGGTGTTGAGCTGCTGCAGGCGCACGGCGCTGCTGCGGGCACGCCGGTAGAGCACGAACACGACGGCGCCACCGAGCACAGTCAGCACGGCGGCAAGGGTCGTGACGAGCTGGGCCATGCGGCGGCTGCCCAGCTCGGCTTCCTTGATGCCGTTCTCGCGGTGCAGGAATTCGATCTGGCGCGTACGCTGGGTGGCGTCGAATTCTTCCTGGAGCGCCGCAATCGCCCGGTCGCGTGCAGCGCGATCGTTGGTGCGCCCCAGCTCCTGCTGCTGGCGCACGGTTGCCAGGGCTTCCCTGTACAGGCCGGCCTGTTGCTGCATGCGGCTCTTTTCGTCGAGCATTGCTTCGACGTCGCCCCAGACTTCGCCTTTGCGCAGCTCGGCAATCACGCCGTCGACCCAAGGGAGTCCTTCGGCCATGCGTCCCTGGCCCATCAGCGCAAAACCGAGGTTCGCCCTGGCCATCAGGATCAGGCGTTGCTCCTTGACGCGCTCCGACGCCGCCAATGCCAGCCGCGATTCGCGTTCGGCGCCGGGATAATCGTGCTGCCGCAGGAAGAAATCGGCGATGTTGCCGCGTATGTTGGCTTCCAGCGTGCTCAAGCCGCCCCGTTCGGCCGTGGCCAGTGCGTCGCGGAAGGCTGCAAGCGCCTCGCGGTCGCGTCCGAGGTGCACCAGCGCGGTGCCTTCCTTGAACTGGAGCTTGCCCATGGTGATCGGGCGCACACCGGGTTCCTTCAGCGCGCGGCGGGCGGTGTCGAGCCCTTTGCGGCGTTGTCGATGTTGATGTAGACCTGTGCGATTCTCGACCCGAGATAGGCACGGCGCTCGCCCGCGCCAGGTTCGTCCGGTACCAGGCGCAGGGCGCGCAGGAAGGCACCCAGGGCCTTTTCGTGCTGGCCCCTGGCGTTGAAGACATCGCCCCGGACCTCTTCCAGCGAACCGCGCAGCGCCGCAGTCGCGTTGGCCGGCATCGCTCGTGCGATGCGGTCGAGCTCGGCGGGCGCTTCCCCAGCCCGGTTCTGTTCGACCATTTGCTTGACCAGGCCGAGCCGGGCGGTCATCTCGGCCTGGGTGTCCCTTGTGCTGGACGGCCAGGCGCAGCAGCGTGCGCGCGTCCTCGTGAGCCCGTTCGACGTGGCCCGTTTCCACGTACAGGGGGATGCCGGCCTGCAAAACGTCACGCCGCAGCGCGTATGGCGCGTCCTTGCCGAGGCCGGCCTCCGGGGCCTCGAGCCGGCGCAGCGCCTGCGGCGAGGAGGTTTCGGCCAGTTTCGCGATCGCCGCGAGTTCCGCGCGTGCGGTGCTCCACTGTGCAGGCGCGGACGGGGCCGCCGACAAACTGGCACAAAGCAGGGAGGCAGCGAAGGCGAGGGCGGCGCGGGCGGCAAGCGGCATGGAGGGATTCGGCGTGGCTGGGAAGGTGGGGCGAGCATGGGTGTCGCCACCGTATCGCCGCGATCGCTCCATTATCTACGGAAATATAAATTGATGCAGAGCAATGTCTTCAAGCAAGAGGATGAGGCCACATGATTGATGTGTGTACGCAACAACAGCGCGCCGGTACGCCTGCGTCTCCTGCTGGTCAAGCGCGTCGCGTGGCTTGCAACCACACAGCCGCGATCCGTTCCACGTCCTCGTAGCCTTCGCAGTCGAGCTGGCCGCCGAAAATGTCCGGGTCGAGCTCTTCATACGTCCAGCCCGGACAGGTCGCGTCCAGGCGTGGAGCAATGACGTCGCGGAATTCGTCGCGGCCGTCGACAATCGCGATGCCCGTGTAGAGCAGCAGGGTGCCGCCCGGGTTGAGGCGATCGAGCGCGGCTTCGACGATCGCCAGCGACAGGCCGGCCCCATGCATGTCGCCGCCGTGGCGGTAGCGCAGCTTGTCGGGGTCGAGGATGGGGGGGGATTCGATAGCACCAGGTCGAAGCCGCCGTCGAGGTCCTTCAGCAGATCGCTGTGGCGCGTCTCGACGCGCGCGGTGCCCGCCAGGCGCGCATTCACGGCGACCAGTTCGAGCGCGCGCGCGTTGATGTCGGCGGCGACCACCTGCGCTTCTGGAAAACGCGCCGCCACTTCGATCGCGCCGGCGCCGCTGCCGGCCCCGATATCGACCGCCCGGCCGGGCGTTGCCAGCCTGGTCATGGCGCGCTGCGCCGCGGCGATGTAGCGGTAGGTATCGGGGCCGAAGAACACGGCATCGTCGTCGCTGGTGGGGAATCGCGAGTGGAAGTACAGGCGCTCGCCGATCGTCGAGGCGCGCACGGTGGCGCACAGGCCGCCGCCGCGGCTGGCCTCGCGCTCGCTGACGACACCGGCGCGCCGCATCAGCGCGAAGATGTGCGCGGGCAGGGTGTCCTCGCGAAACGGCCGGCTCCAGCCGAACACGCCGCGCAGGTCGCGCGCCCAGGCGTTCTCCTCGCGGCCATTGACGCGCCGGTGGGTGGCAGGGGTGACGGTGGTGAAACGGTAGCCTGCATCCTGCAGGGCCTGGCCCAGCGCGAGCAGGGCGTCGAAGTCGAGAGTGGTCTGGGTCATCCGGCGAGCATGCGCGAACACGGATTCATGCTCTGTACGGCAGCGAACAGAGTATCCCGTTTGCATGCAGCTCGTGCTTTATGTGAATGTCCGAACATACCGGCATGGCGCGTATCGCCATACTGGTGGCATGCCAGGCTGGCAAGGGTGCCGGCGGGCGTCACATCAAGGATGACCATGAAGCCATTGCTTCCGGATCAGGAACACGTCCGCGTCGAGCGCGAAGTCGCGCGTGAACGTCACGAGCGCGAGCTCAACGACGAAGCCCGCGCCGGCCTTGCCCGCGACGACGAATTTCGCCTGAAAGACGCCCGCGAGAGCCTCAATTCAAGCAACCTGAGGAGAACACGATGAAATGGGAAGGCGGTCGCGAGAGCGATAATGTCGAGGACATGCGCGGCGGCGGCGGTGGCGGCGGAGGAGGAGGTTTCGGGATCGGCGGCAAGTCGGTCGGCCTGGGCACGGTAGCGATCGCCCTCGTGGCATCGCTCATCTTCGGCGTCGATCCAGGCACAGTACTGGGGGTACTGGGCGGGGGCTCCCCTTCTCCCCAGGTGCAGCAGCCGCGCGATCCGAATGCGCCCCGCGCAACCGACCGTGAATCGCGTTTCGTGCGCACCGTCGTCGGCTTGACCGAAGATGTCTGGACGCCGCTGTTTCGCGAGCAGGGCGGCACCTACCAGGCACCGACGCTGCGCCTGTTCGAACGCCGTACCGATACGGCATGCGGCGCGGGCAACGCGGCCACCGGGCCTTTCTATTGCCCGGCCGACCAGAAGGTCTACATCGACCTGAGCTTCTTCCGCATGATGCAGGAGCGCTGGCAGGTCGGCGGCGAATTTGCCCAGGCTTATGTGATTGCCCACGAAGTGGGACACCACGTCCAGAACCTGCTGGGAATCTCCGACAAGGTCCACAACGCCCAGGGACGTGCGTCCGAAACCGAAGGCAATGCCTTGTCGGTGCGGCTCGAACTGCAGGCGGACTGCCTGGCGGGGGTCTGGGCCTACCACGCCAACAAGAAGCAGTCGATCCTCGAAGCGGGCGACGTCGAACAGGCGCTGGCGACCGCCACCGCCATCGGCGACGACGCCCTGCAGCGCCAGGCACGCGGCGAAGTGGTGCCCGATTCCTTCACGCACGGCAGTTCGGCCCAGCGCGTGCGCTGGTTCAAGCGCGGCATCGAGAGCGGCGACGTCCAGCAATGCAATACCTTCGAAGCGCGCCAGCTGTAAGTGGCGGCGGCGAGCGCGATGCCATCAGGAAGTTTCGCTTTCCTGCTGCGAACAGTCGGCAACAAGGCGTGAAAATCGTTTAAAAAAATGGCGTTCATTTCCGTGCGCCTATCGTAATTCATAGCGTTTTGACATAAGTTTAAAGCCCATGCGTCCGCACCGATGAGTGGACACGCAAAACTTTTGAGGAGGAATTTATGCTGGCAATGAACTACCGGGGGCCCTACCGCGTGCGCGCCCAATACAAGTCCGACCCGACCATCGAACACCCGGGCGACGCCATCATCCGCGTCACGCGCTCGTGCATCTGCGGCTCGGATCTGCACCTGTATCACGGCATGGTGCCGGACACCCGGGTGGGCCACACCTTCGGCCACGAGTTCATCGGCATCATCGAGGACGTGGGTTCCGAGGTCACCACGCTGAAGGTGGGCGACCGCGTGCTGGTACCCTTCAACATCTTCTGCGGCTCCTGCTTCTTCTGCCAGAAAGAGCTCTACGGTAATTGCCACAATGCGAACCCGCAGTCGACCGCGGTCGGCTCGATCTACGGCTACTCGCACACGGCCGGCGGCTACGACGGCGGCCAGGCCGAATACGTGCGCGTGCCGATGGCCGACGTCGCTCCCATCAAGATCCCCGACGACATCCACGACGACGACGCCGTGCTGCTGACCGATGCACTGCCGACCGGCTACCAGGCGGCGGAAATGGGCGACATCGAGGAAGGCGACACCGTCGTCGTGTTCGGCGCCGGTCCGGTCGGCATCTTTGCCGCCAAGTCGGCCTGGCTGTTCGGCGCCGGCCGCGTCATCGTTGTCGACGAGCTCGACTACCGCCTCGAATTCGTCAAGAACTATGCGCAGTGCGAAGTGGTGAACTTCAAGGAAGTCGGCGACATGGCGCTGCACATCAAGAAGATGACCGACTGGCTGGGCGCGGACGTCTGCATCGACGCGGTCGGCTGCGACGCCGCCGGCAGCGTGGCGCAGACCGTCACTGGCCGCCTGATGAAAATGCAGGCCGGCGCCGCCACCGTGCTCCACTGGTGCATCAATTCGGTGCGCAAGGGCGGCAATGTCTCGATCGTCGGCGTGTATGGCCCGACCTTCAATGCGGTACCGATCGGTAACGCCCTGAACAAGGGCATCACGATGCGCATGAACCAGGCCAGCGTGAAGCGCCACGTGCCACGCCTGATCGAGCACATCCGCGCTGGCCACATCGATCCGAAAGCGATCATTACGCACCGCATCCCGCTCGAGGAAGTCGCCGACGCCTACCACATCTTCTCGAGCAAGCTCGACAACTGCATCAAGCCGATCCTGATTCCGCCGCGCGCCTATGAAACGACGCGCCCGGTGACGAACAGCGTGTCGGAAGAATAAGGAGAAGCGCATGGACAACCGCACGATCGTCAAGACCGATTACTACCCCGACAACAACGCCGAGCAGGACCAGGACTACGCCCACCCGACCATGAACGTGCCGGTGCAGCCCGAGGCGCGCCAGCACCGCCGCACGCGCGAGTCGCTCACCCACATCAAGGGCTGGGGCGCCGACCTCGACCGCAAGAACCGCCCCGGCGTACCGATGGAACGCACGCCGCCGCGCTACACGCCGGCCAACATGCCGACGCCGCCCGCGCAGCACCAGCACGTCGAGGTGCTGGTGTCGAACGAACGCCCCGGTATCACGCCGCTGCACGGCACGGTGCAGCCGCCGTCGGGCCTGTCGGGCATGATGCGCCGCGCCGCCTTCAAGTACACCGAGAACGACCTGCGCCACTGGCTGATGCTGCTGGGTGCGGACCGCGTCAACGTGGTCGAGGGCATCGTCGAGGACCTGGCCCACGGCCATGTACCGAACATCCTCGGCGAAATGGGCATCAAGTCCGAATGGGAGCACAACAAGGCAGGCCTGGCGAAGAAGGTCGCGATCGCCGGCGTGCTGGCCGGTGCCGCCTACTACCTGCTCAAGCGGCGCGACGAGCGTTATTGAGCTGCGCCGCGGGCAGAGCCGCAGCCATCGCGGCACTCCATTGCGCCGCTGCTTCCGGGGCCCGCAGCCCGCACTACCGTGCGCGCTGCGGGACTTCTTGCGTTTGAGCAAAATCTCCCTAATCCAGCTCGTCCACACTCGAAGAAGGTCCGGGCCGCGTTTGCGTCCGGAAAACTTCGATTGGAGACGAGATGACCCTACCCGCAACGACCAAGGCGCGCCTGCTGGCCCTGCCGCTCGGCATCCTGATTGCCGCTTCCTGCGCCCGTGGCGCGCCCATGATGAGCGCGCCCAAGGCGATGACGAGCCAGGCCGGCGCCGACCTGGTATCGCGCCTGGCCCGGGGCGCGCTTCACGCGGGCTCGACAACAACCACGGCTTCACGGTCTCGCTCCAGCACCCCGGCATCCGGGGTAGCCAGGTAGTACGCGCCGCGCACACCTACAAGGGCTTGCGCATATTCGGCTCGGAATCGGTGGTCGTGGTCGACGCCGCTGGCGCCATCGTGTCCGAAGCGGCCTCCGAACGCCGCCTGCACACGGGACGCGGCCAGGCCAACCGGCTCGGCGCCGTCACGGCGGACTACAGCGTCAGGCCGGCCATGCCGCCGAAAGCCGCCATCGATGCCGCCGTGGCCGCCACCAAACCGGGGCGCCAGCCACGTGGCACCGCCGAGCGCGGAACTGCTGATCTACCCGGTCATGAAGATGGAGCGCATCCCGGAAGCGCAGGACAAGCCTGAATCCGAGCTCAATGCGCTGGACGTGCGCGACGTGGTCGACCACTACGAGCTGGCCTACCTGGTGCGCACCCGCATGCAGCGCGCCGACCAGCCCCTGTTCTTCGATACCGTCGTCAGCGCGAAGGATGGGCACATCGTCGAGCGCTGGAGCATGTTGCAGACCGTCGTCGGCGTCGGCAAGAGCCAGTACAACGGCGAGGTGCCGATCAGCACCACACAGGATGGCGCCACCTTCCGCATGCTCGACCCGGAGCGCGGCACCAAGGGCGCCTATGGCGCGATGGCGATTACCAACGCCAACAACTCGAGCAAGGCCGGCGAGATGTACACCAACAGCACCAATACCTGGGGCGACGGCAAGCAGTACATCCGCGGCGGCAGCACAGTCGACGCCAACGGCCAGACCGCGGCGGTCAATGCCATGTGGGGCCTGATGAACACCTACGACGCCCTGAAGAACGTGCTCGGCTGGCAGTCGCTCGACGGCCACAACACGGCCACCTACATCGCCGTGCACGTCAACACGGCCTACGACAACGCCTACTACAGCGACACCTGCCGCTGCATGTTCATCGGCGACGGCAGCAGCTTCAGCAGCCTGGGCTCGATCGATGTCATCGGCCACGAAATGGGCCATGGCGTCACCGCGGCCACATCCGACCTGGTGTATTCCGGCGAATCGGGCGGGCTGAACGAAGCGAGTTCGGACATCGGCGGCGAAGTCGTCGAGGCCTATGCCCGCGCCGGCGGCAAGGGAGACGCGATTCCCGCGGGCGGCAACGACTGGATGCTGGGCACCGAAATCAGCCGCAACAAGACCCCGCTGCGCTGGATGTACCGCCCGAGCAAGGACGGCAGCAGCCCGGACGCCTGGAGCACCTCGCTCAAGCGCCTGGACGTGCACTACAGCAGCGGCCCCAACAACCGCATGTTCTACTTCCTGGCGCAGGGATCGAAAGCGGAGAAAGACGGCGACTACTACAGCAAGTATCTGGTGAAGTCGCCGGCGGCGATGAGCGGCATCGGTACGGACAAAGCCTTCCGCATCTGGTTCAAGGCGAACACGACCAAGTTTACCTCGAGCACGAACTATGCCGATGCGCGCGCGAAGATGGTCGAGGCGGCCGAGGAGCTGTACGGCAAGGGCAGCGTTGAGGCGGTGGCGGTGCAGCGCGCCTACGCGGCCATCAATGTCGGGGCGGATGTGGACGAGCCTGCGACAGCGGAACCCGGCACCGAGGCGCCGGACGCGGTCGCGGCCAGGTAGTCCCGCGTAGGGTGGGCTCTCGAGCCCACGCGGTCTCATCGCTTGATCAGCGCCTCACGTGTTGCGAAATGGCATGGTGTGCAGGCCGCCATCACATGAATTCAGGTTTGTCTGCGTGGTTGCAACATCGCTGGTAGGCGTCCTGTGATACCACGTGGGCTCGAGAGCCCACCCTACGAATGCGACAAAGCCCGCTCAATCCCCCATCAGCGGATACGGATTGACCGGCGTCCCTTTCCACCACTGCTTCTCAGGCGTGAGCGCCACCACCGCGAAGTGCAGGTGCGGCGCGTTCGGATCGGCATTGCCGCTGACGCCGACATAGCCGATCAGGTCGCCCCGCTTGAGCTGCATGCCTTCCTTGATGCCGTCGGCGTAGCGGTCCAGGTGGGCGTAATAATAGGCGTGCTGTTCGTTCGGATCGAACTGGTACAGGGTGACGCCGCCCGGCTTGCTCTGGAACAGCTTGGCGACCTTGCCGTCGGCGACGGCGCGCACCGGCGTGCCTTTCGGGGCCATGATGTCGAGCGCCTCGTGGTGGCGCTCCTGGCCACGCGGCTGGTCGAAAGTATCGGTCAGCTGGCTGTAGGCCACGCCCTCGACCGGTACGAGCAGCTTGGCCGGCATGCTGCCGCCTGCGCTCAGTTCCGGCGCGGTCGTGCCGTTGCTGGCCACGTGCGGGGCGGGGCGGATCGGCAGGTCGGCTTCGCTCAGGTCGGTCTGTACCAGCCCGCTGTCGGAGCCCGTGGCGGCTGGAGCCGGTGCCGGCGGGCCGCCGGCCGGCGCGGGCAGGGCGCCGCCATCGGTAACGATCGGATCCGGCGCGTCGGCAATCTCGCGCAGGTAAACGAACAGACCGCCCGCGCCAACCGCGACGCCGAGCAGGAAGGTGACCAACCATCTCATGCAAGCCTCCCGATATCAATGGGCAGCGCACCGAGGCGCTGCCCGGATCGCTACTGAACTACCTTCGAATGTCCTTTGAACGACACCTGGATCAATCCTGCAGCACGACAGGCGTGCCCGCCGCCACCACACTGGCCACTTCGGCCGCGCTCCAGTTGGTCAGGCGGATGCAGCCGTGCGATTCCGTCTTGCCGATGAATTTCGGAACCGGGGTGCCGTGGATGCCGTAGTGGGGTTTCGACAGGTCGATCCAGGCCACGCCCACCGGATTGTTGGGGCCGGCGGCGATGGTGGCCTTCTTGTCGCCCGGTTCCGCGTCCCAGAACAGCTTCGGGTTGTAGTGGTAGGTCGGGTTCGGGTGCACGCCTTCGATCTTCCAGCTGCCGATCGGCAGCGGATCGTGCTCGCTGCCGGTCGAGGCCGGGTACTGGGCGATGACGCGTTCGGCAGCGTCGAACAGCATCAGCACCTTGCGGCTGTCGCTCACGACGACCTTGGCCGCCGGCGCCAGCGGCTGGCCGCCGTGGACGCTTGGTACCACGATCTGCTCGCCCGCGCGCGAGAAATTCTTGCCGGGGTTCAGGCGCGCGATCAGGTCGGGACTGGCGTGGAATTTTTCGCCCAGGCCTTCCAGTGGCGAGGCATAGCCCATCTTTTGCAGCTTGGCCTTGTCCATCATGTCTTCGGGAATAGGCTGGAAGGGACCGGCCACGTCCTCGGCCGCAAGCACATAGTTGACGAGGGTCGGCGTCGTGTCCTGGTTCAGCGCGTTCCAGGTCGCATCGTCGAGCTTGCCGGTAGCCGGCAGGTTGCGTTGTTGCTGGAAAGTGGTCACGGCCTGGCGCATGTTCGAGCCATAGGCGCCATCGATTTCGCCGGGCGACAGGTGCATGCGGTCGAGCAGCACCTGGGCGCGCAGGTTGCGCTCGAATTCGGCGCGCTCTTGCTCGCTTGACACCGCCTGGCCCGGCGCCCCGTTGGCCGCGAGGCCTGGCTGCTGGGCGGCTCCCGGGTTGGTTGTTGAGCCGGCTGTGCAGGCTGGGCCGCTGCGGCTGCCATCGAGGGCAGCCAGGGGCGCGGCGGCGAGGGCCGCGGCGAAGGCGGGGAGGGCGAGCTTGTTGACGATGTTTTTCATATGGCACCTGCAATACTTACTGAAGGAAACCTCAGCGTAGGCGCGCGCACCGGCCCGGTCTGTGCGCGAACGAACTCAGGCACGGGGCCCCGGGCGCGCCGCGCGGCGCTACAATCGCGCCATGGGCGACCCCACCAATTCCTTCATTATCGCGCTCGAACCGCTCGGCGCCAGCTTTTCCGGCGGCGACGGGACCGTGCTGGCCGCGGCCGAACACGCCGGCATCGACCTGCCCAGTTCCTGCCGCAACGGCACCTGTCGCACCTGCCTGTGCCGGCTCGAGCGCGGCAGCGTGCGCTACCTCGTCGAGTGGCCCGGCCTATCGATCGAGGAAAAGCGCGAGAACTACCTGCTGCCTTGCGTGGCCGTGCCCCTGTCCGACCTGGTCGTCAACGCGCCGTTGGCGAAACGGCGGCCGCCCCGGCAGGGCTAGCTTTGCCGCTAGCGTGCTCGAGCGCGCGCTCGATCGCGCCCAGTACCAGCGGCCAGGCGTGCGAGCTGGTGGCGACTTCGTCGTAGTGGCTCGCGCCCGGCAGGATCACCACTTCGGCGCTGTCGCCCGCCTGCCGCGCGCGCTCGGCGAAATCGTGCGCGATGCGCGGCGGCGAAATCGTGTCGAGTTCGCCCGTGACAAGGATGGTATGGCTGCCGTTGGGCAGCAGTTCGGCGGCGTTCGTGTCGGCATACACGTCGGGACGGCCGGGACCGGGCTCGCCCGCCAGTTCCGGCGTGTCGCGGCCGCAGTTGGCCTTGATCAGCGCGCGCTCGCGGCGCAGGTCGGCCAGGCCTCCCAGGCTGACCACGGCACGCACCGGCAGCATGCGTTCGCGATGGAGCGGACTTGTCGCGGGAATCTTCGCGCGTCCCGCGATCCACTGCACCAGCTGGCCGCCGGCCGAATGGCCCACCGCCACCACCCGCTCCAGGTCGAGCTTGCGCGCCGCGCCCCGGGCGGCCAGCAGGTCAGGGCCGCATGCATGTCCCGGTACATGCCGGGGTAGCCGCCGCCGGCTTCGTCCACGCGCCGGTATTCGACGTTCCAGACGGCGATCCCGCGTGCCCGCAAGGCGCCCGCCATGTTGCGGAACTGGGTGATGCCGCCGAAGCGCTCGGTCCAGCAGCCGCCGTGCACCAGTACCGCGACCGGGAAGGGGCCGGCGCCTTCGGGGACGAACAGCTCGGCGTATTGCGAGGGGGCGGGGCCGTAGGGCAGGCGTGCCGTGGGGGCCGGTCCCTGCAGGGCCATGTAGTCGGCCAGCTTCATCGGGGCGGCCGGGGCCAGGGCGGGCAGGAGGGAAAACAGCAGGGCGGACAGGCGCGGGAAGCGGTTTTTCATGGCAGAAATGGAAGCTGAAAATCGCACTATACGGGAGCGGGGCGGGATGCGCACGATTGAAAACCTTCCGGGTTCTTCCATGCTAGGCTGCGCAAAACCGCATGTTTTCACTCACCACGGGAGCAACATCATGAATCAGACGAAACAGACCGGAACCCAGAACAAGCAGTCCGACAACCTGTCGGAAGAGGAAATGGCGAAGCAGCGCGCCGGCAAGGAACACAAGAGCAGCCACGATGCCAAGTCGCGCGTGCGTGCCGGCACCGGCGAAGGCGCCGGCGGTGGCGCCAAGCAGAAGCAGAATCACTGATGGCACTGGGCGGCGCCGTCCGGTTGCCGCTCGATGTTTCCGGTAGCCGCCCGGGGACGGCGTACGTGCGAACCTGCGGCTACCGGGTCGCGATGGCAGCGGACGCCCATGGCGGCACCAGGCAGGCACGCGACCACACCACATTCACGCGAGACGCCAATGGCTACGACACACCTGCAAGATCGTGCCCATTCCACGCCCGATCCCGAGACCGATCCAACCCCACCCAGCATTCCCATTCCCGACGACGTTCCCGATCCCGCCCACGCGCCGGTCGAGGAGCCCGCGATCCCGGTGCCGCCGATCCGCGAACCGCGGGTCTAGGCGAAACCCCATGAAGAACGGCCCCTGCCGGTTGCCTGGCAGGGGCCGTTGTCATGCATGGGCGGTCTCCTGGTACTTGTAGCGCCTAGTCCTTCGGCGTCGTCTCGTCCTCGCGCTTGGCATTGTCGCGCGCGCTGCCCGGCTGCAGCGGCGGGATTTCCTTGATCATTTCCTCGGTTTCCTTCTGGCCCGGCGTCTTTTCGCCGCTGCCGATGTCGCCTTCTTCCATGTAGGGGCGGCTGCCTGCGGCCGGGTCGGTATTCTTGTGTGATGGATTCATGGTGCACTCCGCTGTTGATGACAATGTTCTGGTCATCCTAGCAGCGGCATCCGCCATCCGGCGCGCGCTAGGCCTTCGCCGGAGTGTTGCCGCCTCACACAAAGTTACAATTATGTTAGGTAGCGAACCAGCCACATGTGTGATTTTTTTTATAATATCTATTCATGACTGCATTGATTTCGGAGAAACAGATGGGCAACTCGCTGCACAACAAAATTTACCTCGGCCGCCACAGTGGATTCGCATCGCGCCGCTTCCAGGGCGTACTGGCCGTGGCCGGCATTTTCGGTGCCGGGCTGCTCTGGATCGCGCTGCGCACCCATTGAGAAAGAAACGATGGTTGCCGCCGGGCGTCACGGCGGTTACCATGACGGCCGCGAAGAACCACGAAAGCGGTAATGAAGAACGAAAAACTGACGACTGACGAATACAACGCGCTGGAATTCATCCGCCGCGGCGCCCGCAGCGACCGCGTGAATGCCTGCGTCGGGCGCAACGCCAAGCGCCTGTCCGGGCTGAAGATGATCACCTACGGCCGCGACGGTCGCGTCGACCTGACGGAAAAAGGGCAGCAGGTGCTGTTCCTGCGCAGCTGCATCGAGGCGCTGGGCGCGCTGTCCCAGGACCCGCAGGCGCCGGTGGCCGGCGACGTTGCACAGTTCCTGAGCCGCAAGTCGCACATCGCGCCGCGCCCGGAAGGCGGCTTCGACGTGACGGCCAAGGGCCAGGAGTCGCTGGCCGACATCCAGGCGCAGGAACCGCGCAAGTAGTCGTCAAGTAAGCGCCAGGCAAGCGCCGGAAAGCGCCAGGCAAGCAGTCGGCGCGATGGCGCGCGCACCCGGCGCGCATCAGCCGGGAACCGGCCACGGCGTGGCTGGATCCTTCGACACGCCGGGTGGGGTCCTGCGAGGGGGCTGTCAGCCGCGGCGGCGCCGTTGCGGATAGACGAGGGTACGCACGGCGACTTCGGCCGGCACGTTCATCGCCGCCGGGAACTCGGCCGCGCGCTGCAGGCCGAGCGTCGGCACCGAGGCCACCGCCTGGTTCACCAGGTCGCGCGTACGCAGGTCGGTACGCAGCACGCGCAGGCGCGCATCTTCCACTGATTGCGCCATCGATTCGGCGCCGAGATCGTCCATCTTCATCATGTTCGAGAATTGCTATAGAAACACAGCCATTCTAGAACAACGATGTGCAAATTGCTACATGTCAATACGAATTTGCCGCTCCGCCGTCCGCAATGGCCGGCTCGGCGGGCGCGATTGTTTCGTGCGGACGCAAACCGCGTCCTTCACGCAACAGTTGCTCAAATTCGAGCGCCGGTACGGGCCGGCTGAAGTAGTACCCCTGCATCTCGTCGCAGCCGTGGCGGCGCAGGTAGTCGAGCTGTTCGCCCGTCTCCACGCCTTCGGCGATCACCGCCAGCTTCAGGTTATGGGCCAGCGCGATGATGGACGTGACGATGGCCTCGTCGTTGGCGTCGCGCGTGATGTCGGCCACGAATGAACGGTCGATTTTCAGCACGTCGATCGGGAAGCGCGACAGGTAGGACAGGCTCGAGTAGCCGGTGCCGAAGTCGTCGATCGACAGGTTCACGCCCAGCGCCTTCATGCGGTGCAGCAGTTCCACCGCCGGCGTGATGTCGCTCATGAACAGGCTTTCGGTCAGTTCGATCTCGAGGTATTTCGGCTCCAGCCCGGTGTCGGCCAGCACCGCCGCGATGTCTTCGACCAGGTCGGGTGCGCCGAACTGGCGCGCCGACAGGTTGACGGCCACGCGCAGCTTGTCGAAACCGGCATCCTGCCAGGCCTTGTTCTGGGCGCAGGCGGTACGCATCACCCAGGCGCCGATCGGCACGATGAGGCCGGTTTCCTCGGCGATGCTCACAAAACGTCCCGGCGGTACCATGCCCAGTTCCGGATGCTGCCAGCGGATCAGCGCTTCCATGCCGACGATCTTGCCGGTCTTCATGTCGAGCTGGGGCTGGTAGTACAGCACGAACTCGTCGCGCTCCAGCGCATTGCGCAACGCGCCTTCGATGCGCACGCGCTCGAGCGACTCTTCGTTCATGGCCGGCGAATAGAACTGGAAGTTGTTGCGTCCCAGCTTCTTGGCGCGGTACATGGCGATATCCGCGTGTTCGATCAGTTCGTCGGCCGGCGTGCTCTCGCTCGGATAGACCGACACGCCAATGCTGCAGGTAACAAAAAATTCCTTGGTGCCGAGCAACACCGGCTGCGCCACCGCGTTCATCACGCGCTCGACGATGGCCGGCGTCAACTGCTGTTCGCCGTGTTCCGACACCAGCACGACGAATTCATCGCCCGACAGGCGCGCCACGGTGTCCGAATCGCGCAGGCAGGCACGCAGGCGCGCCGCCACCGTCATCAGGAGCACGTCGCCCGCCTTGTGGCCCATGCTGTCGTTGACGAACTTGAAGCGGTCCAGGTCGATCAGCATGACCCATACCGGGTTGCCGCTGCGGCTGGATTGGGCGATGGCCTGCGACAGCCGGTCCTGCAGCAGCGAACGGTTCGGCAGGCCGGTCAGCACGTCGTGCTGGGCCACATGGTGCACGCGCTGCTCGGTGAGCTTGCGCTCGGTGATGTCGCTGCCGGTGCCGCGATAGCCGGCGAAGCCGCCGTGTTCGTCGAAGACCGGCTGGCCGTTGACGCAGAACCAGCGGGTGTCGCCGTTGTCGTCGCGCAGCTGGTATTCGAAATTGGCAAAAGGCTGGTGCGCGCGCACCTGGGCGATATGGGCGCGGCCCGCTTCGCTGTCGGGAATCGAATCGATGAATTCCCAGCGCGTGCGGCCGAGCAGGCGCTCGAGCACGATGCCGGCCTTTTCGGTAAAGCCGCCGGTCACCATCGTGAAGCGGAAATCGCGGTCCTGTTCCCAGTACCAGTCGGAGGACATCGACACCAGCTGGCGGAAGCGCTGTTCGCTGTGCTGCAGCGCCTTTTCGGTGCGCTCGCGCGCGATCATGTCGTCGACCAGGCGGCGGTTGATGCGTTTCAGGTCGGCGGTGCGCTTGCGGACCAGTGTCTGGATACGCTGGGCACGCGCGCTCGATGCCTGGATCCAGGCGGCGCTCATCAGGCTCAGCAGGATGCCGCCGGCCAGGGTCGCCAGGGAGGCGAGGTGGTCGGCGGCGAAGGGGCGCGGCTGCGCCGTCACCTCGACCAGCCAGGGACGGCCGGCCACGTCGAGGGTGCCTGCAGCACGCGCGGTGTATTCGGGGGCGACCAGGCGGCCAAGCGGGTCGGTGCCCGGCTGGCCGGCGTCGCCGCCGCTGCTGAACACCAGGTTCGCCGGTTCGGCCTGCGGACCCGCATACACCGACATCCGGATCCGCTGTTTGCCCAGCAGGCCGGCGGCGGCCGGGGTGGCGCGCACCAGTTCGCGCCCGCGCACGACCGCGGCGGTATCGCCGATCAGGGCGCCGCTGCTGTCGTACACCGGCATCAGGAGCTGGAAACTCGGCTGGGGAACGGGATTCTGCACCAGCGGGAACAGCGTGGAGGCGGCGACCTGGCGCCCGGCGTGGGCACGCGCCAGTGCCGCATTGATCGCAGGGCGCGTTGCCGAATCGAAGCCGAAGGCCGCTTCATTGCCGGCCATCGGTTCCAGGTACTGGACGATGTTATAGCGTGCGCGCCGCCCGGCCGGCACCATCCTGCCGCCCTGCGCCTCGCTGATGAAACTGCCTGGAACGACCGTGTTCAGGTCCGCCTCAACTGCCGCGCGCTCGCTGTCGGCGATTTGCCGGTGGAAGTTGAAGGCCTGGATGTAGGGATGGCGCTGCAGCAGCGGCGTCGTGAAATCGTGGAACTGGCTGCGCGTGACCGGTGCGCCGAGGGCAAACAGCTGGTTGGTGACCGCTACCACCTCGACGGCGTCATGCAGGCCCTGGCGCACCGTGGCCACGCGCTCGTCGGCCTCCTGGGCGAACACCAGTGCCAGGTTGTCGTATTCGAGTCGGCTGACCCCGACGAACAGCACGCAGGAGGCGGCCAGGCCGGCCCCCAGGGTGAGGGCCGCCGCGCGGGTCAGGGAAAACGGCAGGCGACGCAACATGTCCTGTTCCTAGAAAGATTTTTTGCCTGTAGGCATGAAAACGACCAAGTGTGTCATATCTTGGCCCGTTTTCGCAAACACTTCCTCTCCCGGGCAGCGGTGGGCGGTGTCATTGTCGCCGCGATCAGACAAGCGCCGTTGTCGGGCTGATCAGGTTTGCATCCGCCGTGCGCGCGCGGGCCGCCATGCCAGCCAGGCGACGACGGCGCGCGCGAGCAGCCGGTTCAGCAGGCCGAAACCGAGGCCGCGCCGGCGCATGACACGCCGCTGCATGCGCAGCGCGGGGAGCGAGCTGGCGTCGACGCCGGCGCAAACCCGGACTGCGAAGAGCAGGTGGTTGTTGCCGGCGATGCCCGCAAAATCGCAGACGCGTCCGCCGAAGGCCGCCGCCAGACGCGCCGCCAGCTGGGTGCGGGCAGGGTCGTAGCTGAGGAAGTTGGCGACCAATACGCCGCCGGCGCGCAGGGCGCGGCGGCAATCGGCGTAGAAGCGTTCGCTGCCGAGCGACTCCGGCATGCCGGTGGCGTCGAAGCCGTCGACCAGGATCACGTCGACAACCGCGTCGGGCAAGGCGTCGGCGCAAGCGAGGTAGTCGGCGGCATCGGCATGGACGATGCGCAGGCGCGCGTCGTCCGGCGGCACCCGGAACTGCTCGCGCAGGGCGATGACTTCGCTGCTGATCTCGACCACGGTGATGCGCGTATCGGGGAAATGGCGATGGCAGAACTTCACCATCGAGCCGCCGCCCAGGCCCACCATCAGGATATGGCGCGGATGCGGCACGAACAGGGCAAAGCACATCATGGCGCGCGCGTATTCGAGCACCAGCGCGTGCGGTGCGGACAGCAGCATCTCGCTCTGGATGTCGCCTGGCTGGAATTCGAGGGTGCGGCGGTTGCCGCGCGTGCTCACCAGCGCAGTGGAGGCCCGCGCGGCGGCGGGCGGATCGGCAGGGTCGAGGCGGGGCGGCATGGCGCCAGTATACCGATGGGCGCGCGGCGGCGAGCACCGCTGCCAATGCAAGGGTGGCAAGGCGGCGCTCGCCTTGTCCACAGGCATGAAGTTCTGCTAAGCTGGCCCTTGCCGCCACACGGAGTCGTTCATGTTTCTCGATCATCCATCGATCACCGCCACCAACAGCCAGACCGAGCCCGACCGCATCGAGCGGCTCAACCGCGTCTATGGATATGCGATGGCGCTGGCCGACAGTGCCGGCAATGCGCACTTCGTCGACAAGCTGACCCAGCTGCATGACCACAAAGGCACCCTGATCGTGTTCTGGAACGAGCCGCCCGACGAGGCCGAGCGCGCGTATTTCGCCCGGGCCTGGGCCAGCAAGGTCGGCGACGGCAGCAGCAACGTCGAACACGAATGCTGAACCCGACCATGCTCGCACTCGATTCCACCACCATGGTGCTGGTGCTGGCACTGGGCAACCTCGCCCTGTGCAGCCTGCTGTTCTTCTTCGATTACGGGGCCGTGCGTACGCCGGCAATGGCGAGCTGGAGTTTGTCGCGCCAGGTCCAGGCCGCGAGCTGGCTGCTGCTCTGCCTGGGCGGCGCGCGCGCGTGGTGCCCGAACCGCTGGCGCTGCCGGCCGGCTGGGCCCTCCTGATCGGCGGCGTGGCACTCGAAGCCGGCGCGCTGTGGGAAGGCGCCGGTTCGGCGCGCCTGCGGCGAGCCGCTGTGCCGCTGGCGGTGGCCGCGGTGCTGGTGTTCCCCGGTGTCGTACTGGATCGATCCGCTCGGCCTGCGCACGCTGGCCGCGGCGCTGCTGCTGGGCGCTTTCTACCTGATGGGCGCGGCGGCGCTGGCGCGCGGCTGGCGGGCTGCCAGCATGCTGCAGCGTGCGCTGGCCATCGTCACGGCGCTGCTGGCGCTGGTGGTGGCGGCGCGCGGCATCCTGGTGCTGGTCATGCCCGACGGCTGGCGCTGGCTTTCGCACGACCTGCTGCGCCAGTTGTCCACCGCCGCCTTCTACCTGCTGATGCTGGTCGGCGCCTTCGGCTGCCTGCTGCTGGCGCGCGAGCGCCAGCAGGCCGACCTGGCGCGCCTGGAGACAAGCGACCTGGTGGCCGACGTGGCGAACCGGCGCGGCTTCTTCCAGGCGCTCGCGCCCCGGATCTCGCTGGCGCGCCGCCCAGGTTCGGCCACTGCGCTGCTCGTCCGGACCTCGACAGCTTCCGCCGCGTCAACGACGGCTACGGCCACCCGGTGGGCGACGTCGTGCTGCGCCATATCGCCGACCTGTGCAAGCGCCAGCTGCGCGACAGCGACCTGCTGGGGCGCCTGGTCGGCGGCGAATTCGTGCTGCTGCTGCCGCGCACCGGCGCCGAGGAAGCGCTGCTGGTGGCCGAACGCATGCGCGCCGCGATCGAGGCGACGCCGGTCAAGACCGAGCGGGCGATGATCTCGATGACGGCCAGCTTCGGCGTCACCACGATCCGCCCGGACGACAGCAACGTCACGCTGCTGCAGCGCGCCCGGGAAGCGCTGCGGGGCGCCAAGGACGCGGGCCGCAACCAGGTGCGGCTGGCGCCGCGTCCCCAGGCCGTCGAGAGCCAGGAGAGCTAGGCCGCAGCCAGCCACGGCTTGCCGCGTCGTCATCGGGCCGTCACAATGGCGGCCCATACTCGGGGTTCCTCCATGACCGGGACGAACCGATGGCCGTCACTTATTCCGTCCCGATGTATGCCGCGGTCGAACTCGGCTCGAACGGCGTGCGCATGCACGTGGCCAGCTGCGAAGCCGGCGTCGTGCGCGTGGCCGCGACCCTGAGCGAGACGATCCGCCTGGGCGCGCCCGGGCGGGACGGCGGCGTCGACGCCGCCACGATGCGGCGGGTGCTGGCCTGCCTGCGCCAGTACCGCCAGGCGCTGCAGCCCTGGTCGCCGCGCGCGGTACGGGTGGTTGCCACGGCCGCGCTGCGCGCCGTCTGCGAGACGCCGGCCTTCCTGCCCGCGGCCGGCGCGGCGATCGGCCATCCGGTGGAACGCATCGGCAGCGAAGAAGAGGGCCGCCTGGTCTACCCGGGCGTGGACCGGTGCCCTCGGTCGCGGCAGCGAGCGGCGCCCGGTGCTCGACATCGGCGCCGGCTCCACCGAAATCGTCCGGGGCCAGGGTGCCGAGGTTGAACTCGTGCAGTCTTTCGGCGTCGGTGCGCTGCGCCATGGCCCGGCATTTTTTGGCGCGGGTATCTCGCAGGCGGCATTCGACGCGGCGCTGGCGTCGGCGCGCAGCCGCTATGCCGATTGCGCCCAGCTGCCCGGCATGCGGGGCTGGGAGTGCGCGTATGCCGCCTCGGGAACCGTGCGCGCGCTGGCCGAGCTGGCAGGCGAGCCGCTGCTGGACGCGGCGCGCCTGCGGCTGCTCTGCCGTACCCCTGGTGGCGGGGGGAGGGCGATGGCGGCAGGCGGGGAGCAGGCCCTCGGCGCGGGCCAGGTGGCGGGCGGCCTGGCGCTGCTGCTGGCCATGGTCGAGGAACTCGGCATCGAGGCCGTCATTCCGGTGCGCGCCGGCCTGCGCGCGGGCGTCATCCGCGAGCTGCATGCACGCCATGAAGGTGCCGCACGGCAGGACGCGCCCTATCCGGAATGCGCCTGATCGACTATATTGTTTATCTTGTTAAGTTGTGGAATACCCAATGACCAGAAAATCGGTTGCCGTGGCCGCGGGCGCAGCCCCGTCGGCACGGACGAAAGCGGGCACGCCGCCCAAGGCCGCCTCGACGGCATCGCGCGCGAGCGCTTCCAGCACTGCCCCAGCCAGAAGCGCGCGCGCGGCGACAACGGGCATCGCTGCAAAGCCCGCTGTAAAGCCTGCCGCAAAGCCTGCTGTAAAGCCTGCCGCAAAGCCTGCTGCAAGATCCGTGAAGCCGCCGTCGACAGCCGCCGCCAAGCCTGCCGCGAAGCCCGCCGTGAAAGCGGCTGTCAAACCGGCTGCGAAGCAGCCCGCGAAGGCGCCGGCGCGCCCTGCGGCGAAGCCGGCCGTGAGGGCTGCCGCAAAGCGCGGCGCCAAGCCAGCTGCCGCCAGGTCCGCCACCGGGGTTGCAGGCAAGTCCGCCGCTGCGCTCAAGACCGCGGCGAAAGCCGTGGTCAAGGCGGGCGCCGGCCGTGCCGCGCCAGCGCCTTCGCCGGCGACGGCGCGTCCCGCGCTGGTACGCGACAGCTTCACCATGCCCGAAGGGGAATATGCGGTGCTGGCCGCCGTGAAGGGGGCCTGCCTGAAGGCGGGTTTCGAGGTCAAGAAAAGCGAACTGCTGCGTATCGGCGTGGCCCCGGTGGGCCGCCTCGACCTGGCAACGCTGCGCCAGGTGCTCGACAGCCTTCCCCAACTCAAGACGGGCCGTCCGCCCGCGCCGTAAGACGCGCTGGCGACTTACGGCGACTCGTGCCGGGACGCTTGCCGTCCCGGGGGCGCGAACGCCGGGCGCCAGCGGCGCGGCGTGCGCCTGCGCTAGTGCACCGAGGCCGAGGTCAGCTCCTTCAGTTCGCGGATAGGGATATTCGATTTCTCGTGCATGCGCAGCAGGATCGTGGCACCGACATTGAGCTTGCGGTGACGAATCTTGCTGATGATCGGCGGCTGCACCTCGAGTACGCGGCACAGCTCCGCGTCATTCTTGAGATGCATCTTCTCGATCAAGGTGTCGAGCAGCTTGTTGGGGACGAAGCTCGACGGCTCGAGGGCGCGGGCGCGGTGCATCGCGGCCAGCATTTCCTGCTTTTTTTGGCGTACGTTCATGTACTCCTCCAATACATTGGTTGGGGGGACAGGACCGTTTTGGAAGCGCCCGTTGTTGTGATAGCTTCGAGCACCTGACAACAGCTTCATGGCGGCCTTGCATCGCCTCGCCGTACACACGTACCGCCTTCGCGGTCCGCCGATGCGGGCAACGCGCCTGGCCTCGAGGCGCTCGGCCTCAAGGCCCATGAAGGCCGTATTGGATGCTCTTCTGCGTGCGGGTCGTTGTGATAGTACTACGGCTTTGCAGGGTACTCCGCACGATTCAACACAACAGCATGCAAGCTGATTGTTTCTTCGCGGAACTCACGCCAACTTGAGTCCATCTTTGGTCAGGAGCAGCACCTGGTCGGCCATGTCGGCCGCCGCGTGCGAGTGCGTCACCATGATGGCGCCGGCACCGTTGGCCCGGATTTTCCTCGCGCAGCAGGCGCAGCACGCCGCCGGCCGTTTCCGGATCGAGGTTGCCGGTCGGCTCGTCCGCCAGCAGCAGCGCCGGCCTGTGCACCGGGGCGCGCGCAATCGCGACGCGCTGCATCTCTCCGCCCGACAGCTGGCGCGGGAAATCGGCGCCGCGTCCCCCCCCAGGCCGACCGCCGCGAGCATGCCCTCGGCACGTGCCGCGCTCTCGCGTCCGTGTTCGCCGTTTAACAGCAGCGGCAGCGCCACATTCTGGTGCAGGGTCAGGTGCGGCAGCACGTGGAAGGCCTGGAAAATGAAACCCATGCGCGTTCGGCGCAGGCGCGTGGCGGCGCCGTCGTCGAGCGAGGACATCGGCGTGCCGTCGACGATCACCTGGCCGCTGTCAGGGACGTCCAGGCCCGCGATCAGGTTCAGCAGCGTGGACTTGCCGACGCCCGATTCGCCCATGATGGCGACGAACACGCCGGCCTCGAAGCGGTGCGACAGGGCCGACAGCACGGTGCGGCCGCCATAGGTCTTGGTGAGCTGCGACAGTTCGAGCATGGGTGCCTTTCGCTTAACGGGTGAGCGTGCGCCGCAGCGCGAAGCTGGCGGCATCGACCAGGGCGACCAGCACCAGCATGGCCAGCACCACGGTGGCCGCGCTCGGCATCTGGAACAGCGACAGGTGGTACTTCAGCATCTGGCCAAGCCCGCCCGCACCGACCACGCCCAGCACGGCGGCGGCGCGGATATTGTTCTCCCAGCGGTACAGGGTATAGGACAGCATTTGCGGCAGCGTCTGCGGCAGCGTCGCATAGAAAAAAAGGCGGCCAGGCTGGGGGCGCCGTTGGCGCGCAGCGCCGCTTCCGGCAGCGGCTCGGCGTTTTCCAGCGCGTCGGCAAAGAGGCGCCCGAGCACGCCCGCGGTGTGCGCGGCCAGGGCCAGCGTGCCGGCAAACGGACCCAGGCCGGCGGCCACCAGCAGCAGCGCGGCCCACACCAGTTCGGGAATCGAGCGCAGCACGTTCAGGACAAGACGCACCAGCGCGCGCGGCACGGCGCCCCAGCGCCCGCCTGCCGGCAGCGCCAGTACCAGCCCGGCGACGACCGCCAGCAGCGTGCCCAGCGCCGACATCGACAGGGTCTCGAGGGCGGCGAACGCGGTTTTCTTTTGAAAAGCCGGCGCCAGGTCGGGCGGCGCGAACCCGTCGGGAATTCGAGCATGGTGCTGGCCGCCTCAGGCGTGAAGAAGGCGCCAAGATCCATGCTGAGGGTGGCGAAGCTGGCCACCACCAGTACCAGCAGGGCGCCGACGAGGAGCAGGGTACTCCAGGCGCGCGCGGGCGCCGCCGGCATGGTCTTCATCCCAGCCTCCGGCGCAAGAGGGTCGAGACCAGGTCGGCCGCGGCCACCAGCAGCACGAACACGATCAGCATCGTCGCCACTTCGCCGCCGGCCATCATCCGGGTCGATTCTTCCATGCGCTGCCCGAGGCCGCCGGCACCGACGAAGCCCATGATGGCCGAACCGCGGATCGCGCACTCCCAGCGGTAGACGGTGTGGGACACCAGCTCGGCGGCCGACTCGGGCAGGGCGCCGTAGAGCAGGGCGGCCAGGCGCGAGCCGCCGTTGGCCAGCAGTGCGTCGCTGGCGTGGAAGTCGCCGGACTCGAGGATCTCGGCATAGACTTTCGCCAGCATGCCGCAATAGGTGAGGGCGATCGCCAGCACGCCGGCCGTGGGCCCGAGGCCGACCACGCGCACGAACAGCAGCGCCCACACCAGTTCCGGCACGCTGCGCAGCAGCACCAGCACCCAGCGCACGGCCTGGCGCAGCAGCGCGGCCAGCGGGCGGATGCGCCCCGTGCCCAGGCGCGAGATCGACAGCCGTTCGCTGACTAACAGGGTGGCGGGAATCGCGCCCAGCAGGGCCAGTGCGAGTCCGGCCGTGGCGATCGCGACCGTGACCCAGGTCTGCTCCAGCACCAGCAGCAGGAATTCGGCGCCGTGCGCCGGGTGCAGGAAGTCCTTGAGGAAAACGCCAGCCGCGGCCAGGCTTTGCAGGTCGAACAGCAGCCGGGGCTTGAATTCGCTGTAGACGAGCATGGGCCAGAGCAGCACCGGGGCGCAGCCGCAGGCGACGAGGCGCCCGCGCCAGGCGGGGTCGGGATGCAGGGGGAGCGCCGCCATCGTCAGAAGCAGGCGCCCACGGCGATGCGGTCGGGGCTTTCGTGCTCCGGATGCGGGTGCGGCGCCGCGCTCTCGTTCGCGTAGAGGGCGGCGACCATCGCGTCGGTGACCTCTTCGCGCGGCAGGTCGAACACGATGCGGCCGGCGCGCAGGCCGACGATGCGCGGAAAGTGGGCGCGCGCCATCTCGACCTGGTGCAGGCTGCAGACCAGGGTGGCACCACGTGCCCTTGCTTCGTCCAGCAAGGTGGAGAGGGTCAGGCGTGCCAGCGCCGGGTCGAGCGCGGAGATCGGCTCGTCGACGAGGAAAGCCTCGGCGCGCGAGAGCAGCAGTCGCGCCAGGCTGCAGCGCTGGCGCTCGCCGCCGGACAGGCGGTCGACGCGCGCATAGAGTTTGTCGCCCAGGCCGAAACGCGACAGTGCCTCGAAGGCGGCGTCCGGGTCGCTGGGCTTGAACAGCGAGGCCAGCGCCTGCCACAGGCTCCACTGCGGCAGGCGGGCGGCCAGCACCGCCGTGACCACGCGCTGGCGCGGCGGCAGCGGCGGCGTTTGCGGGGCGAGGAACAGGCGTGCGCGCAGGGCATGGCGCGCCCCTTGCGGCAATGCCCGGGGATCCTCATCGAAGACGGTAAAACCGCCCCCGGCCGGCCGGTGGGCGCAGGCCAGCGTCGAGAGCAGGGTGGTCTTGCCGGCGCCGGACGGCCCGATCAGCGCGACTTGTTCGCCCTGCGCCAGCGCGAGGTCGAGTTCGTGCAGCGCGACCGCGCGCGTGCCGGTCAGGTGGCGCACGGTCAGCTTGTCGAGCCTGAAGGTCATGGCGTGGCGGTCCGTTCTTGCAAGGCTTACTTCAGCAGGCCGGCATTCTTCGCCGCCGCTTCAATCGCCACGTAGTTCTCGGCCCTGGTCGGGACGAATTTCGTTGCGCGTTGCAGTTCCAGGATTTCCTTGCCCTGCGCAGTAGAAGCGTCCAGGGCCAGGAAGGCGTCGCGGATTTTCTTCTGCAGCGCCGGGTTCATGTCCGAGCGCACCGACCAGTTGTAGTCGAAGTAGCCGGGCGTGGTGTAGAACACGCGCACGGCTTTTGGGTCGACCTTGCCGGCTTCGACCAGCTTTTCCCAGACCGAGATGTTCAGGGCGCCGGCATCGACCTTGCCGCCGGCGACAGCCGCGACGGTGGCGTCATGCGCACCCGAGAAGGCCACGCGTTTCAGGTCGGTGTCCGGATCGATCCTGGCGGTGAGCAGGAAGGAACGCGGCATCAGGTGGCCCGAGGTCGACGATTCCGAGCCAAAGGAGAGCGTCTTGCCACGCAGGTCTTCCAGCTTGTTGATGTCGGCCTTGGTGGTGATGAAGACCGAGCGGAATTTTTCGTCTTCGGCGCGCTGCACCAGCGGCACGACCTGGCCCTTGGAACGGACCTTGGCCTGCACGAAGGTGAAGCCGCCGAACCAGACCATGTCGAGCTTCTTGTTGACCAGGCCTTCGACCGAGGCGGCGTAATCGGTGACCGGGGTGAATTCCACTTTCAGGCCGGTCGCCTTGGCCAGGTAGTCGCCCAGCGGCTTGAACTTGCGCTGCAGTTCCGTCGGCGCCTCGTCGGGAATGGCGGACACGCGCAGCACGCCCGGCGTATTCTGGGCGGCGGCATGGCCGGCGGCGAACAGCAGGGAGGCGGTGGCGGCCGCGGCAAACAGCGACTTGAAGGTCGACTTCGAAACGGACAATGGATTCATGCGAACTTTCTCTTTTTATGGGGAATCGAATGGTCTGCACGCTTGGGCAGCAGGCGAACGCGGGATCGAGGGGGTTCCGCTATCATAGCAAAAACGGCAACTCATCCCATGCCGGGCGCATCGGGCGCCTCGGCGGCACGAATGATAAACCTTATGCTGACGTCCTGCACAATCGAGAAGCCGGCCGCGCCCAGCGCCCATGTCCCGGCGGAGCTGTACGCCGGCCTGGCGGCCGAAGCGGCCTGCATTTCGCCGAAATTCCTCTACGACGCGCTTGGCTCGAAGCTGTTCGAGGCGATCTGCGAGCTGCCGGAATACTATCCGACCCGTACCGAGGGCGCGATCTTCGAGCGCCATGGCGCCGAGATCGCCCAGGCCTGCGGGGCCGGCACGACCCTGATCGATCTTGGCGCCGGCAATTGCGCCAAGGCGGCGGCGCTGTTTCCGCTGCTGCGCCCGAGCCAGTATGTCGCAGTCGACATTTCCACCGATTTCGTGAGCGAAGCCCCGGCGCGCCTGCGCCAGCGCTTTCCGCACATCGCCATGAGCGCGCTCGGACAGGACTTTTCCAGCGGCCTGCGCCTGCCCGACAGCGTGCGTGCCGAGCGCCGCCTGTTCTTCTATCCGGGTTCATCGCTGGGCAATTTCACGCCGGCCGAAGCACGTGCCTTCCTGCGCCGCCTGCGCGGGCAGTGCGGGCTCGACGGTGCGCTCCTGATCGGCATCGATCTCGCCAAGGAGAAGGCCCTGCTCGATGCCGCCTATGACGACGAGCTCGGCGTCACGGCCGCCTTCAACCTCAACGTCCTGCGCCATGTGAACCGCCTGCTCGGCGCCGATTTCGACGTCAGGCGCTGGCGCCACGCCGGCTTCTACAACGAGGCGCTGGGCCGGGTCGAGATGCACCTGGAAGCGCGCGAGGCGCAACGCGTGCGCTGGCCGGGCGGCGGACGCAGCTTTGCCGCGGGCGAGCGCATCCACACGGAAAACAGCTACAAATACCGCCAGGCCGACGCCATCGCGCTGCTCGAGCAGTCCGGCTTCGAAGCCACCCGCGTCTGGCTCGACCCGCGCCGCTGGTTCGCCGTGATCCATGCGCGGGCGATCGCGCCGCTGGGCGCCTGAGGCCGGGGAAAGCATGAGCGCGCGCGACGGGGGACTGGCCGGACGACTCGACTACGCGGCCGTGCGTGCGCGCTCGCTGGCGCTGGCCGCACCCCTGTCGCCGGAAGATTGCTGCGCCCAGTCGATGGCGGACGCCAGCCCGGTGAAATGGCACCTGGCGCACACCACCGGTTTTTCGAGACCTTCATCCCGGAAGCGCGCGAGGCCCGGTTTGCGCCGTTCGACCCGGCCTTCCGGGTGCTCTTCAATTCCTACTACAACGGCATCGGCGCAAAGCACCCGCGCGCGGCCCGGGGCCTGCTTACCCGGCCCTCGCTGGACGAGGTGCGCGCCTACCGGGCCGACGTCGATCGGCGCATGGCGCGCCTGCTGGCTGCCCATCCTGCGGATGCCGGTCTGGACGCGCTGGTGGAACTGGGCCTGCAGCACGAACAGCAGCACCAGGAATTGCTGCTGACCGACGTCAAGCACCTGCTGGCGCACAATCCGCTGGCGCCGTGCTATGACGACAGTCCCCTCGAGGTGGCTGCCGAGCCCCCGGCCATGGCCTTCCTGCCTTTCGACGGCGGCCTGTTCGAGCTCGGCCACAACGGCCGCGGGTTTTGTTTCGACAACGAACTGCCGCGCCATCGCGTCTATCTCGCGCCTTTCGAACTTGCCTCGCGGCTGGTAACCAATGGCGAATACCTTGCCTTCATCGAGGCGGGCGGCTACCGCGACCCGGCGCTGTGGCTGGCCGAGGGCTGGGACCGGGTCGCTGGCGGCGAACTGGCCGCGCCCCTGTACTGGCGCCGCGAAGGTGACGCCTGGCACGAATTCACCCTGCACGGCACTGTGCCGCTCGACCCCCACCGCCCGGTTACCCACCTGTCGCTGTACGAGGCCGACGCCTATGCGCGCTGGCGCGGCGCGCGTTTGCCCTCCGAGGCCGAATGGGAATTCGCCGCGCGCCAGGCGGCCATCGACAGTGGCGGCCTGCACCCCGGTGCGGCAAGCGGCGCAGGCCTGGCCCAGATGTTCGGCGCCTGCTGGCAATGGACGAGCAGCAGTTATGCACCGTATCCCGGCTATGCGCCGGCTGCCGGCGCGATCGGCGAGTACAACGGCAAGTTCATGGTCAACCAGTATGTGCTGCGCGGCGCGTCCTGTGCCACGCCGGCCGGGCACGCGCGCGCCAGCTACCGCAATTTCTTCCCGTCGGGTGCGCGCTGGCAGTTCACCGGACTCAGGCTCGCACGATGATGCCGGGCGGGCGCCTGCGCGTGCGTCGCCTGCGCGTACGTATCCTCAACCGGCGCGCCAACGCCTACATCCTGTCGCACCCGCTCGCCTTCACGCTCAGCGTGCTCAAGGGCTTTCGCGCCAACCAGGGCCTGCTGCTGGCCGGTGCCGTCGCCTATTACGCGCTGCTGTCGATCGTGCCCTTCCTGATGCTGGTGGTGGTGGTGCTGTCGCACTTCCTCGACCAGGCCGAACTGCTGGTCACGATGCGCCGCTACCTCGAACTGCTGGTCCCGGGCCAGTCGGTCTCGATCGTGGCCGAGGTCGCCAACTTCCTCGACAACCGCGACCTCATCACCTGGGTGCTTGCGGTGACGATGCTGTTCTTCAGTTCCTTCGCCTTCACGGTGCTGGAAAACGCCATGAGCGTGATCTTCATCCACCGGGTGGCGATCCGGCGCCGCCATTTCCTCGTCTCCGCCGTGCTGCCCTACTGTTACATCCTGGCGCTGGGCTTCGGGGTGATGCTCGTGACCCTGGTGGCCGGGACCCTGCAGGTGATGGGGCGGGAGAGCGTGCAGCTGCTGGGCATCACCTGGTCGCTCGGGGGACTGTCCGGGGCGCTGCTCTACCTGCTGGGGCTGGCCGGCGAGATCCTGGTGCTGACCTCGATCTACCTGGTGATGCCGGTAGGGCGCCTGTCGCTCTCGCATGCGCTCGTCGGTGGGGTAACGGCCGCGCTGCTGTGGGAAGTCGCGCGCCATGTGCTGGTCTGGTACTTTTCCACCCTGTCGCAGGTGAACGTGGTGTATGGCTCGATGACGACGGCAATCGTCGTCATGTTCAGCCTCGAGATCGGTGCCACGCTGCTGCTGTTCGGCGCCCAGGTGATCGCCGAGTACGAGCGGGTAGGGCGCGGCAAGCCGGAGCGCCATCCGCCGCTGTCGACCGAGCCGGTCTAGGAGCGCCTGCATCCTGTGTTCGCGCTGCGCTATGTTGCAGACCTGGAATATCTTGCCTGTCAGCATTTTTCAGCGTACGATGTTGAATAGGTGACAACTCGCACGTCGCTCCCTGCCATTGCCGCCGAGTTGATCGCGGCGACTTCCTTCCTTCGACCTGAATGACATGAACGCTTTGAAAAAGAACCCGCAGCACCTGCCCGGCGCCTTTCTTCGCCTCCTTATCACGGCCGTGGCCGCCTTTTTCCTGGCCGCCCCCCTGGCGGTCGGTGCGGCGGAAGCGACCCCAGCCCCGGCCCTGGCAGCGGGAGACGTGCCGCCCGACTATGTCGGCAAAACCCTCGACGGCGTGCCCATCAAACTGTCCGGGCAAGCGGGGAAAGTCATCGTCGTGTCGTACTGGGCAACCTGGTGCCCATACTGCCTGAAAGAACTGCCGATCCTGGACAATTTGCAGAAACTGGCCGGCAAGGAGCACATGTACGTGCTGGGCGTGAATACGGAAGAGCGTGCGGTGTTCCGCAAGGTGCTCGGTGCCGTGTCAAAGATGAACATGCACTTCGCCTACGACCCGGATGGTGCCGCCCAGAAGGCCTACGGCGTCAAGGGCATCCCGCATATGGTCATCATCGGACGAGACGGCAAGATCATTCGGGTGTACCGCGGCTATGGCGAAGACATGCTGGACCAGATCGTTGCCGAGATCAATACGGCGCTGGCAGCGCCGGTGGCCGGTGCCGGTCCGGCGCCAGTCCGGGCGCGGCGCAATAGCCGGCCCGGTGCCGGGCCGGCCACCCGCAAAGCGGGGGCGCTACCCGGAGCGCATCAGGCGGGCATCCATGTGCCCCCGCACAGCACGACGCTTGCGTCAGCTCAATTTCCCTTAAGAATCCCAATGGCACAGTCGGTTCTTGCGCCGGCATGACGCTGGGCAAGGAGAACTGTGATGGAACAAGACGTCATCACGGGTTTGCCGCTGCTGGTCATGGCAGCGTTCATCGCACTGGTGTTCGGACTGGCGCTGCTTGCGCGCCAGTTGCACCGCCTGCACAAGCCGGTCATCGTGCGCCGCGGGGCCGGCCAGCCCGCATCACGCCAGGCGCCGCCCGAGCGCTAGCGGCCCGCGCGCTTCAGAGCACGACGCTGCGGTTGCGCCCGGCCGACTTGGCCGCGTACAGCGCACGGTCGGCCCGTTCGATCGCCTGGTCGATCGGCTCGCCATCCTCGTAGCGCGCCAGTCCCGCCGAGAAACGCACGCGCAAGTCCGGCAGCGTCGCCACCGAGGCGCTGGCCGCCAGCGTGTCGCGCAGGCGCGCCACGCCCGTGGTCGGGTCGCCTGGCGGGGTTTCCGGCAACAGCAGCAGGAACTCCTCGCCGCCCCAGCGGCCGATCATGTCGGTCGTGCGCAGCACCGCCTGTGCCTGGTTCGCAAAAGCGCGCAGGACGGCGTCGCCGGCCGCGTGGCCGTAGGTATCGTTGATGCTCTTGAAGTGGTCGAGGTCGATGATGCAGACGAGGAAGCGCGGCCCGCCGCGCGCGTGGCGCGTCGCGTGTTCCTGCAGCAGGGTCATCATGCGGCGCCGGTTCGGCAGCCCCGTCAGTTCATCGCGCGCGGCCATTTCCTTGATGTGGGCCAGCGCTTCCTGGAGCGCAATCTTCTGCGTCTTCAGGCGCGTGCGCATGTCCATCAGCTGCCCCGAGAGCTGGGAGATGGCCAGCATCACGATGGCCGTCAGCGCAAAATTGAACAGTTCCACGTGCGGGGGGTAGGTCGCCGGCTGGTGGTGGGCGCACCACCAGGTCACCAGGCCCATGATGGCCACCGTGTACAGGCAGACGGCGCGCAGGGCGGCCGGCCGCAGGCTGAACATGCCGAACACCATGACCAGCGCCAGCATGATCACGGTCGCGCCATGGACCGAGCCCGTCATCGTGTAGCCCGCCGCGATCAGCGACTGGGCAATGACGGTTTGCGGCAGGGCCAGCGTGGGGTCGGCGAAGCGGCGGTTCAAGCCGCTGCGGATGAAGGTATAGAAACCGCCCATGAACAGCAGGAACATGGTGGCAAGTGCTTCGATCTGGCCGACGCCGGCCACGCCGATCGATGCCATGTAGCACAGCAGCCCGACGACCGTGGCAGTGATCAGCCCCGCCAGGCCAAGCAGGGAGAGCGTCAGGCGCTGCAGGCTGTCGCTGCCGAGCAGGATATCGCCCAGGCGAGCGAACCAGGAGGGCGGGCGATGAGAATCCGGCGCCGTGGTGGTGGCAGCGGCAGTGTGCATACGCATTGTCTCGGAAGAATTTATTGGATGTCAGGGCCGGTCTGCGCCGGCAGCCTGGATTATACAACCGACAATTCTCTAAAAAACAATTTGTTGCCTTACGGATGCAAATAAATCTGCTCCGTCGCTACACTTCGACGGCGTACCGCCCGTCAGGCCCCCACCACCACCCGCGGCGTCCCCGCCGCCATGCGTCCGATCACGGCCGCCTCGCCGAAGCCTTCGCGCGCGAACAGGGCCAGCACGTCGTCGGCGACGCCGCTGTCGCAGGACACCAGCAGTCCGCCCGAGGTCTGCGGGTCGGTCAGCAGCGCACGCTGCGCCGGCGTCAGCGTCCCGACCAGGGCCACGTCCGCGCCGTAGGCGTCCCAGTTGCGCCCCGATGCGCCGGTGAAGAAGCCGTCTGGGCCAGCTGCAGCACGCCGGGGAGCAGCGGGATCGCCCCCCATGTCGAGCTCGGCGGTGAGGTTCGCGCCTCGCGCCAGCTCGAGCAGGTGGCCCAGGAGGCCAAAGCCGGTGACGTCGGTCAGCGCGTGCACGCCTTTCATGTCGGCCAGGGCCTTGCCTGGTTTGTTCAGCTTGGTCGTGTTGGCGATCATGGCAGCATAGCCGTCCGCCCCCAGCGCATCTTTTTTCAGCGCCGCCGACAGCACGCCCACGCCCAGCGGTTTGCCGAGGATGAGGACGTCGCCGGCACGGGCGTCCGCGTTGCGCTTGACCTTGCCCGGGTGGACCAGGCCCATCACCACCAGGCCGTAGATCGGCTCGACCGAGTCGATCGTGTGGCCGCCGGCGATCGGGATGCCGGCCTCGGCGCACATCGATTCGCCGCCGCGGATGATCTCGCCGATGGTCTCGAGCGGCAGCTTGTTGATCGGCATGCCGACCAGCGCCAGTGCCATGATCGGGGTGCCGCCCATGGCATACACGTCCGAGATGGCATTGGTGGCGGCGATGCGGCCGAAGTCGAAGGGATCGTCGACGATGGGCATGAAGAAGTCGGTGGTGGCGATCAGGGCCTGCTCGTCGTTGAGCTTGTAGACGGCGGCGTCGTCGGCGGTCTCGATGCCGACCATCAGCTGTGGCGGCACGGGGAAGCCGCTCGACTTCTTCAGGATCTCGGCCAGCACGCCGGGGGCGATCTTGCAGCCGCAGCCGCCGCCGTGGGAGAAGGAAGTCAGTTTGATGGTCGGGGGGAGGCTCATGGTCGTTTCCAGTCGTTCGTTGTTCGGGGCGGGTGATCGCGCAGCAGATTATCCACCAAGTCGCGCAGCGCCGCTTGCTCGGCCGCCGGGGCGAACAGCGGCGCGCGCGCCGCGCACCCGGCGCGCAGGGTGGCGTCAAAAACGGCGTCGGCTGCACAGCGCTCGATCAGGCGCGCCAGTGCGACAGCATCGCCCACCGGGAAATAGCCGGCATAGTCGGGGCCCAGCATGCCGCGGTTGCCGTCGATATTCGATGCGATCACGGGCACGCCGCTCGTGACGGCTTCGATGATCACGTTGGCGCCGCCTTCCATGGTCGACGCGATCACGAGTGCCCGGCTGCGGCGCAGGTGTGCGCGCGTTTCCTCGTGCGCCAGCGCGCCGAGCCAGCGGTAGCGCGGGTGGCGCGCGGTGGTGGCGCGCGCCGCGGCGGCAAGGCCAGGGTCGAGCGGGCCGCCGATATGCAGCAGGCGCACGCCGGGCGCCGTCACCAGGCTTGCCGCGCGCATGAAAGTGGCCGGATCCTTCTCGGCGCGAAGGTGGCCGATCATGCAGAAGGTGTGCCCGGAGGGCGCCGGCGCCAGCGCGGGCAGGGTGGGGGGCGGACTGGTAGATCACGCGTGCCTTTGAATGCAGCCCTGCAGGCAGGCGCTCCAGGGCGGCTTCCTGCAGCACTACCAGCGCATCGACCTGCTCCAGCGCGGCCTGCGCCTCGGGCGAAGTATCGATGTCGCGGTAGAGGTCGGTACCGGTCAGGACCAGCACGCGCGGCCGCTCCGGGTAACGCGCGGAAAAGGCGGCCAGCGCGGCGGCCGAGCGGCGCGCATGCAGGGCGATGAGCAGATCCGGCGCCATCTCGTCCGCGCCTGGCCAGCCGCTTGCCAGGTCGACCTCGCAGGTATCGGCCAGGAAGGCGGCCCAACGGCTGGCGGTGTGCCAGTTCCCGTTGTTGTCGGCGGCAGCAGCGGGGCTGACGATCGTGATGCGGGGACGGTCCATCGGCAGGCAGGAAAGCGGTGAGATGGGGATTATACGGCTTGTGGCGGGAGGACAAACCGCGTACGGAGCGTGGGATTCCGATCCCCGCCTTGGGCATGCGCCGACACGTCGGTAGGAGTGATCCGATTCCAGGCATTCGCCGGCTGAGGTGTAATACTCCCACGGGAAACGAAAAAGCAGCACGGGGTGGCAAGATGGGCTTCAAGGACAAGGCATGGGTGGCAGTGGGCGCATCGGCGGGAGCGGGACTCGCGCTCTATTTGCTGTCGCAGCGCCTGCGTGCCCGGGAAGCGCGGCGCCCGCTGTTGCCCGGCATGCCCGTCCTGGCTGCCGGCCAATCGCCCTCGACGCAGGCCCGGTACACGCCGGAGCCTGCCAGGCACATCACCGCGCGCGCCGTACGGCCGCACGATGCGCCGGGCTGCCGATCGTGTTGCCGCGGCAGGCGCGGACCTGGGCCGCCGCGCCATGGCCTTGCCGGCCGCGATTGCACGCATGCTGGCGCTGGTCGTCAGCCTGCTCCACGGCCTGCTCCGGACGGACTGGCTGAAGTATGTCGGCACGCCGGCAATGCAGAGCGGCCTGTTCCTGCTGATTCCGGCAGCCTGGCTCCTGATCTGGGAAAATTTTCTCGCCAGGAGGCGGGGACATGCGCAGCCAGTCGAGCGCAGGGTGGGCCCGCGGCGTGAACGGCGGGCGCCTGCTGGCCGCGGCGAGGGGCAGGGGCTGGAACAGCGTCCCGAGGAACATGCCGCATGAGCGCGCCGCGCGCGCGCGCGGCCGCGTGGACGAAAAAAACGGCTGCCGAGGCAGCCGTTTTTCATTGCGGGCAGAACTTAGTTGTCGCCGAAGCTGCGACGGGCACCGTCGGCCGAACGCGGATGGGCACCGCGGTAGCCGCCGCTACCTTCACGGCGTGGTGCGCCGGCGCTCGGGCCGGTGCGGAAACCTTCGCGCGGTGCCGCGTCGCGGCTGTAGCCGCCTTCACGCGGAGCCGAAGGCTTGCTGAAGCTGCGCTGGCCCGGCTTGGCGGCGCTGCGGCCGTCGCCCGGCTTCCAGCCGCCTGGACGGGCGCCGGTGCGTGCCGGTGCCGAACGCTTCGGCTCGAAACCTTCCACCACGTCGACCGGGATGATCTGCTTGGTGAAACGCTCGATGCGCTTGACGTTCATGCCTTCGGCGTGGTTCACCAGCGACACGGCGACGCCATTGCGGCCGGCACGGCCAGTACGGCCGATACGGTGCACGTAGTCCTCGGGGAACTTCGGCAGGTCGTAGTTCACCACGTGGGTGATGGTCGGCACGTCGATACCGCGGGCGGCAACGTCGGTCGCCACCAGCACGCGCACTTGGCCGCGGCGCATGCTGTCCAGGGTGCGGTTGCGCGCGCCCTGGTGCATGTCGCCGTGCAGCGCGGCGGCTGCGAAGCCGGCGATGTTCAGGCGGTCGGCGATGGTGTCGGCGTCACGCTTGGTGGCGGTAAACACCACGGCCTGGTCCATCGACTCGTCGCGCAGCAGGTGGTCAAGCAGGCGGTTCTTGTGCGACAGGTCGTCGACGAAGTGCACCTTCTGCACGATGTTCTCGTGGCGCTTGGTGCCGCTGGCGATCTGGATCGTCAGCGGGTCCCTGGTGATGCGGCGCGCCATGTTGCCGACGACGCCGTCGAGCGTGGCCGAGAACAGCATGGTCTGGCGGCTGGCCGGGGTGGCGGCCACGATCTTCTCGATGTCGTCGATGAAGCCCATGTCCAGCATGCGGTCGGCTTCGTCCAGGACCAGGATTTCCAGTTCCGAGAAATCGATCTTGCCCGACTCCATGTGGTCGATCAGGCGGCCCGGCGTCGCCACCAGGATTTCAGGGTTTTTCGACAGCAGTTGCATCTGCTTCGGGTAAGGCATGCCGCCCAGGATCGACACGGCGCGGATGCGGCGCATGTAGCTGCCGTATTTTTCGGTCGCGGTGGTCACTTGCAGGGCCAGTTCGCGAGTCGGGGTCAGCACCAGCATTTTCGGCTTGGCTGCGGTGAAACGGACGCGCTCGCCGCGCGAACGGGCCGACTGCGCTTCCTGCGCAGGGGTACGAGCGGGGGCCGGTGCAGGCTCGGCGCTGACCAGCTTGTGCAGGGCCGGCAGCATGAATGCCGCGGTCTTGCCCGAACCGGTTTGCGAGGAGACCAGCAGGTCGCGGCCTTCGATGGCGGCCGGCACGGCTTGTGCCTGCACCGGGGTCGGGACCGAGTAACCGGCTTCGAGGACTGCTTTGACGATCGTGGCGTGGAGGCCTAGTGCTTCAAAACTCATTGTTTTCTTTACTTTCCGTAGTGATCCGCGCTCGGTCGTGGTGACGAGCGCGAAATAGCAACGCGAACCAACAGAACGAAATGACTCAGAGATGAAAGAAATTTCGGCACAAAAGCTTTGCGCCGGGACGGTGTCAAGGATCGACACGCAGGGCGGGAGGGCTTTATGGAAGGCTACCGGACACGGTATGCCTGGCTGCGATGCTGCTTGTTAAACTGCTGTGTTTGGCTTTGCGCGCTGCTTGTCGGGCGACTGGGTGTCGCGACCTGTATTGCAACGCACAAACGACACTATACAGCACTTTGGGAAAGCGTGCAGAGTGTCGTCGATTTGATGCAGCGCAAGAATCGTGTGGGCGAATTTTGCGCTGCGTGGTTGATTGTAGCGCACCCGGCGGACCGGGTGCTTTTTTCAACGGTGCTTGCGGCGGCTGTCAGTGCCGCGGCTCACGCGCGTACCGGCTACGGCCTTGGTCTTGAAACGCTGGGTGCGGGCGCCGCTGCGCTTGTCGCCGCGGTCCGCTTCCAGTGCCATGACGGCGCCGTCGACGATGTTCTCGGCGATGTCCGAGTGCATGGTGGCCGAGGTTTTCGGCACCAGGATGGTCGAACCGGCCTTCAGGCGGGTCTGTGCCGGGATGTTGTTGGCCTGGCGAATGACTTCCGGGGTGGTGCCGAACTTCGACGCGAGCGAAGCGATGCTTTCCTTGGCGCCCGTGATCTTGTGCGTGGTCCAGGTCGACAGTGCCTGACCCCATTGCGCCAGGTTCAGGTGGAATTTCTCGGCGTTCTTTTGCGGCAGCAGGATCTTGGTGCGGTCGTCGCCGGTGATGACGGGGCGCTTGAATTGCGGGTTCAGCGCCTTGAACTCGGCCACCGACATTTCCGCCAGCTGGGCGGCAATGACCAGGTCGATGTCGCTGGTCTTGTCAATGGCCGTGAAATACGGCTGGTTTTCGATCGCCGGCAGGGAGACATTGTACTGGCCGGGGTTGGCGACGATGTTCTTGACGGCCTGGAGCTTCGGCACGTAGTTGCGCGTTTCCGCCGGCATCAGCTCGGCCAGGCTTTCGAAATCGGTTGGCTTGCCCAGCGACTGGTTCTTCTTGATCGCGCGCTGCACGTTGCCTTCGCCCCAGTTATAGGCGGCCAGGGCCAGCTGCCAGTCGCCGAACATCGTGTACAGGCGCTGCAGGTAGGTCAGGGCGGCGTCGGTCGAGGCGAGCACACCGCGGCGCTCGTCCTTGAACGTGTTCTGCTTGAGGTTGAAGTCGCGGCCCGTGCCAGGCACGAACTGCCAGATGCCGGCTGCGTCGGCGGTCGACAGCGCCTGCGGGTTGAAGGCCGATTCGATCACCGGCAGCAGGGCCAGTTCGGTCGGCATGTTGCGCTTTTCCAGTTCCTGGACGACGTGGAACAGGTACAGGGAGGCGCGGCCGGAGATGCGCGCCATGTAGTCGGGCTTGCTGCTATAGGAGCGCACGTGGCGCTCGACCAGGTTGTTGCTGATGTCGGGAATCGCATAACCGCTGCGGATGCGGCCCCAGACGTCGGTTTCCTTGTATTCGTCGACTTTCAGCTGCACGTTGCTGAAAGCGGCCGGGCCGGTGCCGAGGGCAGGGCGCGCGACGGCAGCATTCTGCATGGCGCTGACCGGAGCGGTGTCGATGGCGTGGGCCAGCGGTGCCGAGAGGAGCAGCGCCAGTGCCGTAGCGATAGAGTGTTTGCGGGTCATGTCGTACATAGCCTTCCAGTGTTGCGTCCAGGAACTGCGGACTGACGATAAGGGGGCAGTGTAAGTAGCAGCTGTCGAGCCAGTCAAGCAATTCGGGACCACGGTTACAAAATTTTTTGTCTATATTTTTTGCTAACACGCGATTCCTTTGATAACGAACGCATGGGGTATGCGGATCTGGCAAAGAATTTTACATAGGGTGCGGAGGGTAAGAAAAACGGATACCCCACCGAGTATGCCCAATATTTGGATAGAACAACATTCTACAAGGAAACAACTCAACCATTCCGCATGCTTGTTTGCTTACCAATACGGGCCGGGGATGGCAGCCGCGTTCGCCATGAAACGAACTTACGCGCCATGGATGAGTGGCCTATGAGCGCACGCAAACTGTGCGTACAATCCGGGTAACACCGCCTTGCACCTTCGCCTGCGCGGTTCACTATCTGAGAGCATCACATGAGTACCGCTAATACCAATGCCGACGACGACGCCATCGTCGCCGCCACCCGCGGCTGGCTGGAGCGGGCCGTCATCGGCCTGAACCTGTGCCCGTTTGCCAAGTCCGTCTATGTCAAGGAGCAGGTGCGCTACGTCGTCTCGCCGGCGCGCACGCCCGAGGCCCTCCTCGAGCAGCTGATGGACGAGCTGCAATTGCTCTCGGACACGCCGGCGGAGCAGGTCGACACCACCCTGCTGATCCACCCCTTCGTGCTGAACGACTTCCTCGACTACAACGAATTCCTCGATGTCGCCGATGCCGCCGTCGAGGACATGCACCTCGATGGCGAACTGCAGGTGGCCAGCTTCCACCCCGACTACCAGTTCGCCGATACCGACAAGAACGACATCGAGAACTACACCAACCGCGCGCCTTACCCGATCCTGCAACTGCTGCGCGAAGACAGCATCGAGCGCGCCGTCGAGGCCTTCCCGGATGCCGCCGACATCTTCGAGAAGAATATCGAGACCATGGAAAAGCTCGGCCACGACGGCTGGGACAAGCTCGATGTCGGCCCCGCCCGCTGACATGGGCGCGACGCCCGCCGACCCGGAGCGCACGGAGTCGCAACGTCCTGTCGGGACGACCCCGCGTCCTGTCGGGACGACCCCGCGTCCTGTCGGGACGACCCCGCGTCCTGTCGGGACGACCCCGCGTCCTGTCGGGACGACCCCGCGTCCTGTCGGGACGACCCCGCGTCCTGTCGGGACGACCCCGCGTCCCGACACCCCCTGCGTCGCGGTCTGCTCCACCACCTTCGACGAAATCTGTCGCGGCTGCGGCCGCACGGTGGCCGAAGTCTCCCAGTGGGTGGTCATGAGCGCCGAGCAGAAGGAAGCCGTCTGGGAGCGCATCCTGGCCCAGGGCTATCCCAGGCGCAACACCTGACCGTGGGCTGCCCCGGCCGGGGCGCATCGTCATTACACCTGAGCACCGTTAAGAAGCGCACCTTCGGCGGCGCGCGGCTGTGCGATGATAGCGGCGTAACCAGTGGGATCGCTCAGTCTGCGACTATCGGTTTCGCGTGCGCCGTCACCAGCGGAATTGGTGACTTTCGGCAACAAGCAGGTGCATAATCGCGGCGTCGACCTTTCCACGATTCATGCCGGCAGCCCCGGCACCACCCATTGCGGCCACTACCATGCCCCGGATTGATGTGCGCGCTTTACCGTCCAGACTGAGCAGGCTCTACGCCAGGTCGATCTATGGCGCGCTGCTCGTGGTCGTCGCCTGCGGCCTGGTGATCCCGGCGCTGCTGGCGAGCTACTTCCTGCTCGGCGTGCAGGAACGCCGCGCCACCGTCGCCGAACTCAACGACACCCTGCAGCGCAATGCCGACATCCTCTCGCTCGGCATGCAGGAGTCGCTCTGGAACATGAACACCGAAGCGGCGCGTTCGCTGGTCGACTCGGTCATGCGCGACCCTTCCGTCGTGCGCGTCCAGGTGCGCGGCACCTCCGACACCGGATTCATCGATGCGCGCGCGCCCGCGCGTCCCCTTGGCCGGGTGGTGCGGGCCAGCCGCGACGTTGTCGTCCGGGGCGAACACATCGGCCAGCTGACGATCGAAATGGACGACCTGCGCAGCGAGCAGGAACTGCACCGCAAGCAGCGCGACTACGCGCTGGTGCTGGCGGTGCAGGTGCTGGTGTCCCTGAGCCTGATCCTTACCTTCCTGCGCCGCCGCCTGCGCATGCCGCTGCGCACCCTGACCGCTTTTTCCGACCGCCTCTCGCGCGGCGACTTCGACACCCCCCCGGTACTGGAAGCGACCGGCGAACTCGGGCGGCTTGGCTACCAGATGGAGCGCATGCGGGTGGCCATCCGCGAGCTGTTCGTCGACGTCGCGCGCCGCGAGGAACAATTCCGCACCATCGTCACCCGGTGCCGGGCGCCGTGTTCCGCGCCCATCCGGGCGGCCCGATCGAGTTCGTCAGCGACGCCATCGAAGACATCTCCGGCTACCCGGCGGCAACCCTGATGCGCGGCAGCACCGAAGACTGGTCGAACCTGGTGGTGCCGGAAGACCGGCGCATCCAGCGCCAGGTCACGCGCGACGCCATCCTGTCCGGACGCAGCTACGAGATCGAATACCGCATTACCGATGCCCTCGGGCGCGAACGCTGGGTGCTCGAAAGCGGCCAGCCGCAGGGCCGGCCCGGCCAGCCCGGCTTCTGGGTCGACGGCATCATTTCCGACATCAGCGAGCGCAAGAACAATGAAATGCGCATCGAAGCGCTGCTGGCCCAGCAGGGCGCGATCCTCGACAACGTCATGTTCGGCGTCGTCTTCACGCGCGAGCGCCGCATCGTCTCGGTCAACCGCCGCTCCGAAGAACTGTTCGGCTATCCCGACGGCAGCCTGATCGGCAAGCCGGCCTCGGTGCTGTTCGTCAGCGACGACGAGCACGCCCGGGCCGAGGACAAATACTTCCCGGTGCTCGCGCGCGGCGGCGACCCCAGCCACGAACGCCAGTTCCGTCGCCAGGACGGCAGCCTGCTGTGGTGCCTGGTGAGCGGCAGTTCGATCGATCCCGGCCGCCCCGAGGCGGGCAACATCTGGGTCTTTGCCGACATCTCCGAGCGCAAGGCAGCCGAGGAAAAACTGCGCCTGTCCTCCACCGTGATCGAGCACATCGCCGACGGCGTGATGGTGGTCGACGCACATGGCACCATCGTCACCGTCAACCCTGCCTTCAGCCACATCACCGGCTACAGCAGCGCGGAAGTGGTCGGCCAGTCCTGGCTGGTCACGCGCGCCGGCCGCCACGACGGCGAGGCCCATGCCGGCATGCTGCGACAGGTGGCCGAGACCGGCTTCTGGCGCGGCGAACTGTGGAGCACGCGCAAGGACGGCGAGACCTATCTCGAGTGGCTGACCGTCTCCACGGTGCGCAACGATGCCGGCGAGGTGACGCATTATGTCGGCGTCTTCTCCGACATCACGCGCCTGAAGGAGTCGCAGGAAAAACTCGACTACCTGGCCCACCACGACCCGCTCACCAGCCTGCCGAACCGGCTGCTGTTCCAGGACCGCCTGCTGCATGCGATCGGCCGCGCCACCCGCGAACAGCAGCAGCTGGCCGTGATGTTCATCGACCTGGACCGCTTCAAGAACGTCAACGACACCCTTGGCCACCACGTCGGCGACGAGCTCCTCAAGCAGGTGGCCGCCGCCCCGGGCGAGCGCCTGCGCGACGGCGACACCCCTGGCGCGCCTGGGCGGCGACGAATTCATCGTCCTGCTCGAACACGTGGCGGGCGGCTTCGGCGCCGGCCAGGTGGCGGCCAAGATGATGGCGCTGTTCGAACAGCCCTTCACCGTGTCCGGCCACGAGCTGTTCGTCACCGGCAGCATCGGCATCAGCGTGTTCCCGGACGACGGCCAGGACCCGAACCTCCTGATCCGCAACGCCGATGTCGCCATGTACCAGGCCAAGTCGCGCGGGCGCAATGGCTACCAGTTCTATGCGCCCGAGATGGATGGCGAGGGCATCGAACGCCTGCGCATGGACGCGCTGCTGCGGCGCGCGATCGAACGCAACGAATTCTTCCTCGAATACCAGCCGCAGGTGGAAATTGCCAGTTCCCGCCTGATCGGCGTCGAGGCGCTGGTGCGCTGGCAGAATCCCGAGCTGGGTCTGGTCAGCCCGGTGCGCTTCATTCCGATGGCCGAAGATTCGGGCTTCATCAACCAGCTCGGCGAATGGGTCCTGTTCGAGGCCTGCCGCCAGATGGTACGCTGGGACGCGGCCGGGCTGGCGGTGCCGAAGATGGCGGTGAACCTGTCGGTGCGCCAGGTCGAGCGCGGGGCGATGGCGCCGCTGGTAAGCGCCGCGCTGGCGGCCACGGGCCTCGCGCCGGCGCGCCTGCAGCTGGAAGTGACGGAGTCGGTCATCATGGACAATGCCGACGCCACGGCCTTCGTGCACCAGCTGCATGCGCTGGGCGTGGGCCTGGCCATCGACGACTTCGGCACCGGCTACTCTTCGCTGGCCTACCTGAAACAGCTGCCGGTGGACGTATTGAAGATCGACCGCAGCTTCATCAAGGACATCGCGCTCGACTCCAACGACGAGGCGATCGCGATCGCCATCATCCAGCTGGGCAAGAGCATGAACCTCTCGGTGATCGCCGAGGGGGTGGAAAACGACGAGCAGGCCGCCTTCCTGCTGCGCCACGGCTGCACGCGCGCGCAGGGTTACCTGTACGGCCGGCCGCTGGCGCCAGAGGTGCTGCTGCAAGAATGGGGAACCAGGAACAATGAGAGACACGAACCCGCCCGGCACGACGCCGGCACCTAGCGCCGGCCAGCCGTCGCGCACGCGCCGGCGCTTCCTGCTCGGCGGCCTGGTGGCCGGCGGCGCCTTGCTGGTCGGCTGGGGCACGCGCCCGCCGCGCCAGCGCCTGCACACGAGCATGCCGCTGCCGGTAGCGGATGGCGCGGTGGCGCTCAATGGCTGGATCGCGATTGCGCCGGACGGCATCGTCTCGGTCGTGGTCCCGCGCAGCGAGATGGGGCAGGGCGTACACACGGCGCTGCCCATGCTGCTGGCCGAGGAGCTCGATGCCGATCTCGCCAGCGTGCGCATCGCCCCGGCGCCGATCGACAAGATCTTCGGCAACCTGGCCGTGATGCGCGAAAACCTGCCCTTCCACCCGGACGAGCGCGGCAACGTCAAGGACGGCACCCAGTGGGTGCTCGGGAAAATCGGGCGCGAGCTGGGCATCATGTTCACCGGGGCTCCACCAGCGTGAAGGACGCCTGGCAGCCGATGCGCGAAGCGGGCGCGGTGGCGCGCGCGATGCTGGTCAAGGCCGCCGCCGAAGCGTGGAAGGCACCTGTCGCCCACTGCCGCACCGAGAACGGGTTCGTCATCCACCGCGACGGGCGCCGCGCCTCGTACGCCAGCCTGGTGGGGCGCGCGGCCAAGGTCGGTGCCGGCATCGACGCGGGCGACGTCAAGCTGAAGGAGCCGCGCGAATTCCGCCTGATCGGCAAACCCCTGCCGCGCCGCGACACGCCCGGCAAGGTCGATGGCAGCGCGCGCTTCGGCATCGACGCGCGCCCGCCCGGCATGCTGTACGCGGCGCTGCGCATGGCCCCGGTCATTGGCGCACGCGTGGCCTGGTACGACGCCTCGAGCGTGCTGGCGATGCCGGGCGTCGTGCGCGTGGTGGACGTCTCTTCCTCGGTTGGCCCGTATGCCGGCGCCGGTGCCGGCGTGGCCGTGATCGCGCGCAGCTGGTGGCAGGCGAAAACCGCCGCCGCCGCGCTGACCGTGCGCTGGGACGAGGAGGGCGTGGCGAAGCTGTCCTCGCAATCGATCTTCCGGGGCTTTGCCGACGCGCTCGACAACGCATCCGGCTACGCCTATTTCGAGAGCGGCAGCCAGGACGCCGATGGCGTGGCGAAGACCGTCACGGCCGAGTACCGCGCTCCCTTCCTCGCCCACGCCGCCATGGAGCCGATCAACTGCACGGCCCAGGTCGCGAACGGCAAGGTGACATTGTGGGTGTCGACCCAGGTGCCGAGCATTGCCGTCGACGTCGCCGCCAAGGTAGCCGGCGTGGCGCGCGAGGATGTCGCCATCGAGGTGATGCTGCTCGGCGGCGGCTTCGGCCGGCGCCTCGAGGGCGACATGGTGGCGCAGGCCGTCGCCATCGCGCTGCGCACCGAAGGCCAGCCCGTGCAGCTGATCTGGACGCGCGAGGACGACACCGCCCACGACGTGTATCGTCCGGCCGCGCTGGCGCGCTTTTTACCGCGCGGCTTGGCAGCGACGGCCGCCTGCTGGCCTGGGACAACAAGTCCGCCAGCGGCGCCATCGGCCACCAGTACTTCCCGCGCAACCTGGGTCTCCCGGGCATGGGGCCGGACAAGACCACGGCCGAGGGCGAGTACGACATGCAGTACGAGATCCGCAACCAGCGCATCCGCCATGTCATCGTCGACAGCGCCGTGCCGCTCGGTTACTGGCGCTCGGTCGGCCACTCGCACAATGCCTTCTTCAAGGAGTCCTTCATGGACGAGGTGGCGCATGCGGCCGGGCAGGATCCTGTCGCCTATCGCCGGTCACTGCTGAAGGACCACCCGCGCCACCTGGCCGTGCTCGATGCGGCGGTCGCGAAAGCGGGCACTCCGGCGGCTGGGCGCGCCCATGGCGTCGCGCTGCACCAGTCCTTCGGCAGCATCGTCGCGCAGGTGGCCGAGGTCTCGGTGGAAGACAAGGAAGTCCGCGTGCACCGGGTCGTCTGCGCAATCGACTGCGGCATCGTCGTCAACCCGAACATCGTGGCCCAGCAGATGGAAGGGGCGGTGGTGTTCGGCCTGTCCGCCGCGCTGGGCGGCGAAATCACGATCAAGGATGGGCGCGTCGAGCAAAGCAATTTCGGCGACTATCCGGTGCTGCGCATCGACCGCGCACCGCTGGTCGAGACCGTGATCGTACCGAGCGCCGAGGCGCCGGAAGGCGTGGGCGAGCCGGGCGTGCCGCCGATTGCCCCGGCGGTGGCGGCGGCCGTGTTCAAGCTGACCGGGCAGCGCCTGCGCAGCCTGCCGCTGCGGCTGGCCTGAAGGGCGGGTAATGGCGGCGCCGAAGGCGCCACGCAAGCTGGCGGCGTCCGCGCGGGCGTCGTGATAGCGTGTCCCTTCGCCGTTTTCATTGACCTCATCCGTGACGACCGGGAGACCCGCATGTTCAGCATCGACGACTTCGCCAAACTGCAATTCCTGACCGGGCGCTGGCAGGGCCTGAACAAGGAAGGCAAGGAGCTCTACGAGGAATACGAGCGGCTCGACCCCGCCACCTTTCGCTCGCACAGCTATTCCAGCGCGGCTTTCATCGACCCGGCGGACGGCAGCACCATCGTTTTCAAGGATGGCGAGATCATTTCGACCTGGGGAGAGCTCAGCTGGCGCGCCACCGAGGTCAAGGACGACAGCGCCGTCTTCGAGCCGGTCAGCGCCCCGAGCCGCTTTTCCTGGCACCGCGTCGGCGAGACCGGCCTGGAAGCGCGCCAGCGCTGGACGGCCGAGGGCCGCGAGCAGGAATATACGATCCGGTTCAGCCGCGTGCTCGGGTAGGACCGCTCGCCTTTAACGTAAGCCCGCGCGTAGGGCGGACGGGAGACCCGCCTCGCCGGCCGCGTCCACCCTACGAAACCCGGATCACCCGGCCAGCCCCAGGTCCGTCGTCACCTGCTGGCGCAGCAGGTATTTCTGGATCTTGCCCGTCACCGTCATCGGGAAACTGTCGACGAAACGGATGTAGCGCGGCACCTTGTAGTGCGCGATCTGCCCCTTGCAGAAATCGCGGATCTCGTCTTCCAGCGCGCTCTCGCCGGGGCGCAGCACGATGCAGGCGCACAGTTCCTCGCCATACTTCGCGTCCGGCACGCCCACGCACTGCACGTCGAGCACCTTCGGGTGGCGGTACAGGAATTCCTCGATCTCGCGCGGATAGATGTTCTCGCCGCCGCGGATCACCATGTCCTTGGCCCGCCCGACGATCGTCGCAAAGCCCTGTTCGTCAATCACCGCCAGGTCTCCCGTATGCATCCAGCGCGCCGCGTCGATGGTCTCGCGGGTCTTCTCCTCGTCGCCCCAGTAGCCCAGCATGACGGAATAGCCGCGCGTGAGCAGCTCGCCCTTCACGCCGCGCGGCACGATGCGCCCGTCGGCGTCGACGATCTTCACTTCCAGGTGAGGGTGGACGCGGCCGATGGTCGACACCCGCAGCGGTACCGGGTCGGTGGTCGCACTCTGGAAGCTGACTGGCGAGGTCTCGGTCATGCCGTAGGCGATCGTGATCTCCGTCAGGTGCATCCGTTCGATGACCCTGCCCATCACCTCGGCCGGGCAGGGCGAGCCGGCCATGATGCCGGTGCGCAGGGTCGACAGATCGTACTGGCCGAAATCGGGATGGTCGAGAAGCGCAATGAACATCGTCGGCACCCCATGCAGGCCCGTGCAGCGCTCGGCCTGCACCGTGGCCAGTACCGACTTCGGCTCGAAGCTCTCGCCCGGGAACACCATCGTCGCGCCGTGCGTCACGCAGGCCAGGTTCCCCAGCACCATGCCGAAGCAGTGATACAGCGGCACCGGGATGCAGAGGCGGTCGCGCTGCGACAGCTTCATCGCTTCGCCGACGAAAAAGCCATTGTTCAGGATGTTGTGGTGGGTGAGCGTGGCGCCCTTGGGCGAACCGGTGGTGCCCGAGGTGAACTGGATGTTCACCGCATCGTCGAACTGCAGCGCCGCTTCAATGGTGGCCAGTTGCTGGCGCTGGGCCTGGCTCGGCTCGGCCAGCAATGCGTCGAAATTGAGCATGCCGGGCGTCCTGTCGCTGCCGAGGCGGATCAGGTGGCGCAGCTCGGGCAGGCGGGTTGAGGCCAGCTGGCCCGGTTCGCTCGCGGCCAACTCGGGAATCACGTCATTGACGATGCCGATGTAGTCGCTCGACTTGAAGCTGGGCGCCAGGATCAGCGCGCGGCAACCGACTTTCTCCAGCACGTACTCGAGTTCGGAGCGGCGGTAGGCCGGGTTGATGTTGACGAGGATGAGGCCGGCGCGCGCGGTGGCGAACTGCACCAGCACCCATTCGGCGCAGTTCTGCGACCAGATGCCGATGCGCTCGCCCGGCTGCAGGCCAAGCGCCAGCAGGCCGGCCGCCAGGCGCGTGACGCGCTCGTCGAATTCGCGGTAAGTCCAGCGCACGCCCTGGTGCGGCACCACCAGCGCCTCGTTGTCCCCATGGCGGGCGGCGATGTCGGCCAGGAAGGGGCCGATCGTCTGGCCGATGAGGGGGACGTCGTGGCCACCGTGGACATAGCTCAGGCTCTGTTGCATCGTGTCTCCTCCAGTCTTGTTGTCGTTCCTTCAAGGATAGCCTGATTGTACGGCGATTTCGCCCCGCTGATCCGAAGCCTGGCGCAGGCGCTGGAGGCAGGCGAACCATTTCAGCGCAGGTAAGCCTTCAGCACATCCGCGCCCTGGTCCATGCCGTACTGCAGGCGGTTGGCCGCGTGCGCGACGCAGGCGTCCAGGGTGCCGGTGCCTTCCACCGCGGCCTGGGCGGCAATGGCTTTCGCCGCGATGCCGAAGGCGATGATGGATTCGTCCCAGCTCAGGCCCGATGCCAGCGCATGTTCGACGATGTGCGCGGCGAGGGCGCCCAAGCGGTCGACGCGCGAGTTGTCCATGTTTCCTAGTTTTAGCATGCGGTACTCCCTTCGAATGGTCGAATGAACCGGCGCCGTAGCCGGATGCGGTGTCGGTTCGATGGTAAGCGATTCGCCCGTTCCCACTTCACACGGCTGGCTGCGCGATCGTGCACCGGCCTGCGTCTGGAAATACATTGGCATACAGCTAAGCGCCGATCGGCAGAAACTTTCAGGCGCTTCGTAAAATAGGGGTGGGCGTGTCTTATTTCCTGAAGGCTAGCGAACGCGCTATGCATATTGAATTGTCTATACTGGCTTCACGGTTGAATCCGCTTCTTGCAGAGGCTTGCAAGATAGTGGTTAGCCATTAATTAAAATCGACGTTCAATAACCCAGGAGTGAATTATGAAAAAAGTACAAGCTATTGCAGGTCGAACCATTCTCGCCGTTTCGCTGACCGCTGCCTGCGCACTGCCGCTGCATGCTCAAAATACGGCCGCCGACACTGCCACCACGGGCTCCACCACCACGACCCAGACGGTCCCGGTGCAGGAAGAAGACCATGACTACGGCTGGCTCGGCCTGCTGGGCCTGGCGGGTCTCCTCGGCCTGCGCCGCAAGCACGACGATCATCACCGCACCACCAATACCACCGCGCGTTAATTCGCGGAAAACAAATTCGGCGAATTGGTTTCAGTTTTGCGCTCGCACGCGGAAATGCAATAACTAGTTCGTCAAATTGAAAATGCCGGCACGGCCAATATGAATTTGGCGGTGCCGGCATTTGCCTTTAATGTTGCACGTGGCAGATAAACGGAAGTTGTTTTGCCGGAGCACGCCGCCAATGCATTTCCCAGGCCTCAGGTTTGCAAGCAGATGCGTTGTCGCAATAGAGCGCCGCCCGCCTCTTATTCAGCCTGTTGCAACAACTCCCTTAAATTACAATCCCGCTGCCAGCCACGCCTTTCCTCGCTCGCCTGGCTCAGGCGCGTCAGCTCTTGCGCCGACAGCTCCGCCTGCGCCTGCACCAGCCGGTCAGCCACCTGCGCGTCCGGCAGCATGGTGCCAAAGAAAGCGACTGTCTCGCCGCGCTGGACTAACAAGGTAGGGAAGTTCTCGACATCCAGGTCGCCGACGACATCGGATTCGTCCTCGACATCGATCCAAACGAAGGTCTTGTCCGGATGGCGGGCGGCCAGGCCTTCGAAGGCGGCGCGGTAGGAGCCGCAGGTGCCGCACCAGGCGGCGCAGAGGCAGGCGACGACCCAGCGGCCGGCGGCAAGGGCGTCGGCGAGCTGGTCGCGGTTGCTGGAGTCGAGGGTCAGGCTTTGCATGGGCGAATTCTACCTTGGAGAAAGGGTTTCGGCAGCAACGGGAGGTGTGGCGGCAAGCCCGCGGGCCATGGCCGGCCCTGCCGCGGCGGGTTAAAATAGCGCATGCCTATCATCCTTGCCATCGAAACTTCGTCGGAACTCGCCTCCTGCGCGCTGCATCATGGCGCCACCACCTTCTCGCGCGAATCCGACGGCGTACGCACCCATTCGCAATCCGTGCTGCCGATGGTGCAGGAACTGCTGCGCGAAGCGGGCCTGGCGCTCGCGGACGTCGACGCTGTCGCCTTTGGCGCCGGCCCCGGGTCCTTTACCGGCGTGCGTACGGCCTGCGGCGTTGCCCGGGGCCTGGCCTTTGGTGCCGACCTGCCGGTGCTGCCGCTCATCACCCCGGAGGCGATGGCCGAGGCCTGCCGTGCGCGCACCGGCGCGGGCGAGGTGCTGGCGGTGCTGGATGCGCGCATGAACGAGGTCTACTGGGCGCAATACCGCTACCCGGACGACGAAAGCGGCTGGCAGGTCGCGGCCGGTCCGACCCTGTCCAGCCCGGAAGCCGTCGCGCCGCTGCCGGCGGATGGGCCGCTCGCTGCCTGCGGCAACGGTTTCGCCGTTTATCCGCAAGCGTTTGAAGGCAAGGCCTTTGCCGCGCAGGCCGACGCCACGATCGTTCCGCATGCGCGCGAGCTGGCGCTGCTGGGCGTACGCGCCTTGGCCCGGGGCGAGGGCCTGCCCGCGGCCCAGGCCCAGCCGCTCTACCTGCGCAACAAGGTGGCTTATACCAGCGCCGAGCGCCGGGTGATCAATGCCGCGAAGGCGGCCGAGGCCGCGGCCGGCAAGGCCGCAGCATGAATGGTAGCAAGGTCACCGAGCCGGCCATCGCGATGGCGTCTGCAGCCGGTCCGGCCGCCGGCCTCGCCCTCGTGCCGATGGGGCCCGGCGACGTCGACGAAGTCCATGCGCTCGAGTGCAGCGTGTTCCCCCATCCCTGGAGCCGCGCCAACTTCGCCGATTCGCTCGACGCCGGCTACGATGCCTGGCTGCTGCGCGACGCGGAAGGCAAATTGGCCGGGTACTTCCTGCTGATGTATGCGCTCGACGAAGCCCACCTGCTCGACGTGGCGGTGGCGGGCGAGCGCCATGGCACCGGCCTGGGCCGGTATCTGCTCGAGACGCTGTGCGCGCGTGCAAGGGAAATGGGCGCTGAATCCGTGCTGCTCGAAGTGCGTCCCACCAATGAGCGCGCGCTGCATGTGTACCGGCGCTTCGGCTTCGACGAAATCGGCCGCCGCAAGGGGTATTATCCAGCCCATGAGGGCAAGCGCGAGGACGCGATCGTGATGAGGTGCAGTGTATGAAGGTAAGCGAACGCGACGAGCTGTTCCTGGCCGAGATGGGTATCGGACCCCTGTGGCGCCTGCGCCGGCAGCCGGAGCCCGATGCGGTGGACGAGCCGCCCGCGCAGGAGGCGGCGCCCGCCACGGCGCCCGCGCCGGCCTGGGAGCCCGGTGTCATCCCGCCGCCGCCACGCGATCCGGCCTGGGGAGAGGTTCCCATGACCTCCGCACCCGCACCGGCACCGTGGGTACCGCCCGCGCCGCCCGTCGTGGAGGAAGAACCGGGCGACAGCGATGAGGCCATCGCCGCCATGGACTGGGTTGAGCTCCACGCGGCGATCAAGCGCTGCAAGCGCTGCGGCTCCTGCGAAGGCCGCGAGCCCGTGTATGGCGCCGGTGCGCAAACGGCGCGCTGGTTCGTCGCCGCCGGCGCCTCCACCGCCGCCGACGAAAAGGCGGGCCAGCCGCTGGCGGGCGACGCCGGCAAACTCCTCGACAATATGCTGGGCGCCGTTGGCCTCACGCGCGAGCGCGACGTGTATGTCACCAACCTGGTCAAATGCCGTCCGGCCAGTGCCAACGGCGGCGACCGCGCGCCCACGGCGGACGAAGCGCGCGCCTGCCGGCCTTTCCTTGAGCGCGAACTTGCCTTGACGGGCGCGGGCACGGTGCTGACCCCGGGCCAGATCGCCGCGAATGGCCTGCTCGGCAAGCCCCTGCAGGAACCGCTGGCGGGCAGCCGCGGCAGCAATCACGCCTTCGGCGGGGCCGACCTCGTGGCCACACTGCACCCGGGCGAACTGCTGCGCCGCGGCGCCGACAAGGCCCTGGCCTGGGCGGACCTGTGCCGGGCGCGAGCTGCCCATGCGCGACGCGGCCGCTAGCTACCAGGAAGGTTTTCACCGCCGCTGGTCCCACCTGCGGCGCGCGCGGGTGCGCGCCCTGGCCTGGCTGCTCGATTCTCCCGACCTGCTCGATGCCGATGCGCCGCACTGGCAGGGGCCGCATCGCGACCACCGGCCCGGTGACGCCTGAGGTCGATGCCCGGCTGCGCGCGCTCGATCACGACCCGGCCGAACTCGATGCCGCGCTCGGGCCCCGCGTCTACACGCGCCTCGACCTGTACGCCGAAAAGCTGATGGCCTTCTACTTCCAGCAGCAGGGCAGGCTGCTGGCGCACGGCCTGCAGATCCGCGCGCCAGCCGCAACGACACCGTCGGCGAGTTCGACTTCCTGCTCGATGCCGGACCGGATGGCGCCGAGCACATCGAGTTCGCCACCAAGTTCTATCTGCTGCAGGGCGAGGCCGGCGACCGTTTCGATGCGCTGGTCGGCCCGAACCTGGCCGACAGCCTGGGCGCGAAGATGCGCAAGATTTTTTGAGCGCCAGCTGGAGCTGGGCGCGCATCCGGCGGCGCAGGCGCTGTTGCCGCGGCCGGTGGTACGTGCTCGCGCACTCGTGAAAGGCTGGCTGTTTTATCCGGCCGGCAGCTGGCCGGCGATGAGCGGCGTCACCGCCGGCCACTGCCGCGGCTTCTGGTGCGCGCTCGAGGAGCTCGACACACTCGGCGCCGATGCCTTTCTCGTCCTGCCGAAGCTGCAATGGCTGGCGCCGTTTCGTGCGGCGCAGGCGGATGCGATACTGAACCGCGCCCAGCTGCATGCGGAGCTGGAGGCGCGGTTCGAGAGCTCGCCGTCGCCCGTGCTGGTAGCAAGCGTGCGCGCAGAGCCGGGATGCGTGGAAGAGGTCGAGCGCGGTTTCATCGTGCCGAACGACTGGCGCGCGCGTGCCGAGGCGCGGCGCGCGCAGGATACGACGCGAAATATTGTTTGGTAAAATTGCAATAATTGCAAATATCGTTTGCCACCGTAGGGTGGCCCCCGTGCCCACGCGTTACGACCCTAACCAAAGCCGCATGCCGCAACGACCCGCTCCGCGGCATATCCACCCCTTGGCTCGTGGATCAAGTGACCGGGTTTTGGGCCGGCGAGCGACACCTCACCGCACCTAGCCGTTTGCATACGTCCGTACCGCGTGCGCACGGGGTGCCTCGGCGGCCCCGCGCACCCTACGGGTGGCATACCCGCGGCTCAGTGCTTGTGTTCCCCAATCAGCGCCAGCGAATCGTGCTGCTTCTGGTTGCGCAGGTGCAGGCGCAGGATGAGGGTGGTGACGCCGGCGATCGACAGGCCGAACAGGACGATGATCACGTCCAGGTTCAGGTTCAGCGTGATCATGATCGCGTACAGGGCGAGCATGGTCAGGATCGACAGGTTTTCGTTGAAGTTCTGTACCGCGATCGAATGCCCGGCGCTCATCAGGACGTGGCCGCGGTGCTGCAGCAGCGCGTTCATCGGCACCACGAAGAACCCAGACAGGAAGCCGATCAGGGCCAGCAGCGGGTAGGCGATGATCACGTCATGGACGAACACCATGATCGTCACGACCAGGCCCATGAAGATGCCCATCGGGATGACCGTCAGCGACTTTTTCAGGGGCACGACGTGGGCGGCCAGCGCCGCACCGATCGCCACGCCGATCGCGACCACGCCGATCAGGCTGGTCGCCTTGTCGAGCGGCATGTGCAGGGAGCGCTCGGCCCATTTCAGCACGATCAGCTGCAGGGTCGCGCCAGCGCCCCAGAACAGGGTCGTCACGGCCAGCGAAATCTGGCCCAGCTTGTCCTTCCACAGCGTCGCCGAGCAGTTGGCGAAGTCGCCAATCAGCTTCATCGGATTGCGTTCCTGGTGCTCGTAGCGGGCGCCGGTGTCGGGAATGCGCAGGTTGAACAGGGTGGCCAGCAGGTAGATCCCGGCGACAACCGCCATCGCCGCTTCGCTGATGCTGTCCACGCCGGTGTCGATGAGGGGGAAGTCGAAGCCGAGCAGCAGGCTTGACCCCTGTTCGCTCACCAGCGCGCCGCCCATCACGGTGCCGAAGATGATCGACATCACGGTCAGGCCTTCGATCCAGCCGTTGGCGGCGACGAGTTTTTCCGGCGGCAGCAGTTCGGTCAGGATGCCGTACTTCGCCGGCGAATACACGGCGGCGCCGAAGCCGACGACGGCATAGGCCACCAGCGGGTGCACGGTCAGGAACATCAGGGCGCAACCGAAGATCTTGATCAGGTTGGCGATGAACATGACGCGGCCTTTCGGCAGCGAATCGGCAAAGGCGCCGACGAATGCGGCCAGCAGCACGTAGAACAGCACGAATGACAGCTTCAGGAGCGGCGTCAGCGAAGCCGGGGCGCTCATCCTCACCAGCACGTCAATGGCTACGAACAGCAGCGCATTGTCTGCCAGCGACGAGAAAAACTGCGCCGCCATGATGGTGTAGAAACCACGATTCATTCGATAGGTCGGAAAACAAGTGTGGGTTGCTTTATACCATGAAAGGGTCGCCCGCCCAAAGAAGCGGAACCTCGCCGCCCCCGGACGGACGCCCGGCGGACCACGCCAATCGTGGCCAGTAGCGGGGGCATGCGAACGCGCGCACCGGGGAATGCTGGCCATATCGGCCATCGGGGGGCGGCGCGCGGCGCCAGCGCAAGGAAAGGCCCCGCTTGGTAAAATAGAGCCTTTCGCCTAATCGCGTTTTTCCTCCCTTTCGTCTTCGTCCTTCGTCTTCATCTATCGCCCATGCCACGCCCGCTCAGCGCCACCATCCATCTCGATTCGATGCAGCATAACCTCGCCCGCGCCCGCGCCTGCGCGCCCGACGCCAAGGCCTGGGCCGTCGTCAAGGCCAACGCCTACGGCCACGGCCTGGAACGGGGCATGAAGGGCTTCGTGCTGGCCGACGGCCTGGCCCTGATCGAGACCGAAAACGCGCTGCGCCTGCGCGAACTCGGCTGGATCAAGCCGATCCTGCTGCTCGAGGGGATCTTCGACGCCAGCGACGTCTCGCTGCTGGCCGAGCACAATATCAACAGCACCGTGCATTGCATCGAGCAGATCAAGATGCTGGAATATACCCAGCTCTACCGCCCGATCGACGTCCACCTGAAGATGAACACCGGCATGAACCGGCTCGGCTTCAGGCCCGAGGACTATGCCGCCGCCTACAAGCGCCTGCGCGCCATCCCGGGCATCCGCCACATCACCCTGATGACCCATTTTGCCAATGCCGACGAACTGGAACACCCGCGCCTGGCCATTGCCGAACAGGTGCGCCGCTTCCAGCAGGGCGCGCAGGGGCTGGACGGCGAGCGCAGCCTGTCGAATTCCGGCGGCGTGCTGCACCAGGCCGAGCTGCAGGCGGAACTGCACAACGACTGGGTGCGCCCCGGCGTCATGCTGTATGGCGGCACCCCGGGCGGCGGACGCACCGCGCATGATTACGGCCTGCGCCCGACCATGACGCTGTCCTCGGAAATCATCGCGATCCAGAACCTGGTTGCCGGCGACACCGTCGGCTATGGCAGCCGCTTCGAGGCAAGCAAGCCGATGCAGGTGGGCGTGGTGGCCTGCGGCTATGCCGACGGCTACCCGCGCCATGCGCCGCACGGCACGCCCGTCATCGTCGACGGCGTGCGCACCTCGGTGGTCGGGCGCGTGTCGATGGACATGATGACGGTGGACCTGACGCCCGTGCGCAACGCGCGCGTGGGCAGCAAGGTGACCCTCTGGGGCGATGGCCTGCCGATCGACGAGGTGGCAAGTGCCGCCGGCACCATCGGCTATGAATTGATGTGCGCGCTCGCGCCGCGGGTGCGCGTCCTGGAAGGAAGGTTGGGAACGAATGGCTAAGGCAAAGACCCAGTTCGTCTGCAGCGAGTGCGGCAGCGTGTCCAGCCGCTGGACCGGCCAGTGCGCCGACTGCAAGGCCTGGAACACGATGGTCGAGCAAACGGTCGAAACGGCCGGCGTGAACCGCATGTCGCAGACCGTGAACCACAAGGCGCTGGCACAGACGGCGCCGGTGCTGTCGCTCGCCGACATCGAGGCCGTCGACGTGCCGCGCTTCGGCACCGGCATCGAGGAATTCGACCGCGTACTGGGCGGCGGCCTGGTGGCCGGCGGCGTCGTGCTGATCGGCGGCGACCCCGGCATCGGCAAGTCGACCCTGCTGCTGCAGGCCCTGGCCAACCTGGCCGCCACACGCAGCACTTTATATGTGAGCGGCGAGGAATCCGGTGCCCAGATCGCGCTGCGTGCGCGCCGTCTGCAGGTGGAAGCGAAAGACCTGAAGCTGCAAGCCGAAATCCAGCTCGAGAAAATCCTGGGGACCCTGGCGGACCTGAAGCCCGAAGTGGCCGTCATCGACTCGATCCAGACCCTGTATTCGGACGCGCTGACGGCCGCCCCGGGTTCGGTGTCGCAGGTGCGCGAATGCGCGGCGCAACTGACGCGCGTGGCCAAGCAGACGGGCGTGACGATCATCCTGGTCGGCCACGTGACGAAGGAGGGCGCACTGGCCGGCCCGCGCGTGCTCGAGCACATCGTCGACACGGTGCTGTACTTCGAGGGCGATACCCAGTCGAGCTTCCGCCTGGTGCGGGCGATCAAGAACCGCTTCGGCGCGGTGAATGAACTGGGCGTGTTCGCCATGACGGAGAAGGGCTTGAAGGGCGTGTCGAACCCGTCCGCCCTGTTCCTGTCGCAGCACGACAACCAGGTGCCCGGCTCCTGCGTGATGGTCACGCAGGAGGGTACGCGCCCGCTGCTGGTGGAGATCCAGGCGCTGGTCGACGCCAGCCACCTGCCCAATGCCCGCCGCCTGTCGGTGGGCCTGGAGCAGAACCGCCTCGCCATGCTGCTGGCCGTGCTGCACCGCCACGCGGGCATCGCCGCTTTCGACCAGGACGTCTTCATCAACGCGGTGGGCGGCGTGAAAATCGCCGAACCGGCGGCCGACCTGGCGGTGCTATTGGCGATCAACTCCTCGATGCGCAACAAGCCGCTCCCCGCGCGGGCTGGTCGTGTTCGGCGAAGTCGGCCTGGCCGGCGAGATCCGTCCCGCCCCGCGCGGCCAGGGAGCGCCTGAAGGAAGCGGCGAAACTGGGTTTCTCGATCGCGCTCGTCCCGAAAGGGAATGCGCCGAAGGGCAAGATCGAAGGCATGACCATCATCGCGGTCGAACGGATCGACCAGGCCTTCACCAAGCTGCGCGAACTCGATTGAAGCCGGCCGGCGCCAGCAGGCGCTGGCGGGCTACAGCTTGGTGAACGGCCCCGGCATGCGCGGCACGGCCTCGCCCTGCGCCTGGGTCAGCACACCATGCTGGAACAGGGCATCGGCATCGGGATACCACATGTTTTCGGGCGCCGTCTGGTTGATCCGGTAGATGAAGGCCTCGGTCATGCCCAGCTTGCCGTAGGCCTTGCGCACCGCCACCGCGGCGGCCTTGCGGTCGCCTGGGCCGAAACTGTGAAAGCCCGGTGGGCGCCCTCGCGCGCGCTGCGCACTTTGCCGGCCAGGTACGCCAGCGTGCAGGCCGAGCTGCATTCGGTCTCCACGTGCGTGTTCAGGCCGCGCGCCGCGATCAGCCTGCCCAGCTTTTGCCCCTCGTAGGTCCAGCCGCCATTGGAAGCGAGCATCAGCGTCGTCACCACGGGCGCACGCGCCAGCGCTGCTTCGAGCTGGGCGGCAATGCCGTCGTTGATCCCGCCGTGCAGGCTCAGGGTCCTGCCATCAGTCGACAGGAAGAAGGAGGGCGCCGGCCCGGGCTGCTGGCCGCCCGTCTGGCTCCAGTGGTCGCGCAGGTTGCGCAGCGATTCGGGAACGCTGAACAGCTGGAACACGAGGCCGAGGACGACCGCGACCCTGGCCGCCGCCGCCCAGCCGCTCGAGCCGCCGCGCGCCGCATGCTTGCCGGCCGAGACCCAGGCGCCGCGCGCCATGAAGGCCCAGAACGGATACCAGAGCAGGATGACGAGGACGGCCGCCGCCGAGCTGTAGCGCGCCGGGGCGTCTTCCATCACCGTGTCGAGCAGGACGGAGCTACCCGTCTCGAAGATCTTGTTGCCGAAGTAGAGGTGCAGCCAGTAGGTGCGCGGCAGGGAATAGTCGCCCGCCAGGTGCTTGCGCAGGAAGCCGAGCGGACCCGGGTGCTGGCTGGCACCGGCGAGATCGCGGCGGCCGAAGTCGGGAACGGACCAGGCGGTCATGGAGACTCGCTCGAGGAGGCTTGGGCGGCGCGGTGGCCAGGATGGGGGACCAGGGAGTTCATCGTGGGTCATTTCATTCGACGGCGGGCAGGCGGCAGGGGCGGTATCAGGGCGCATCAAGCTGCCCCGCGCTGCGGTGAGCCACACCGGCCAGGCATCTGAAATTGCACTGTGGAAACATGGATTCTAGGTTGATTCCATGCAAGGTGCAATCATCAGGAAGGGCTTGTAGGTTTTATGCCACCGTTCAGATAACAGACCATGTCCTGCCGGCATCATCGTTCTTGCATATAATTGCGCCTCCTCTTACACATGGGTTGGGAAACGTGCAAACAGATCAGCGGCAGTCAGCGCGCAAGGTAATGAAGACCCGTGCCATGGTGGCGGCCGAGGGAGCGGCGCCCGTCATGGGGCGCACCAGCGACCTCAATGAGGGTGGGGTGAGCATCAGCCTGCCGGGGCCGATGGCGGCCGGCCAGACGGCGCAGGTACGCTTCGACCTGCTGGTCGAGGGTCAGCTCGTGCCGATCAATACCCGCGCGCGGGTGCAGTACTGCATCCTCAGCGGCGGCGATTTCAAGATCGGCTTCCAGTTCGTCAACCTGGACATGGGCGCGACGACGGCGCTGTCGCGCTTCCTGCGTTAGGGCCGAGCGAATTCCCGTTGCAGCGCGCCGTGGGCTGCGGGTCTACCTGCAGTTATCCGGCGTCCTGGCGCAGGAAGCATTGAAGAGGTCGACCCAGCGGCCATCGGGTTCCGGCGAGCTTTGCGCCTGGACCTTGAACGGGCCCGGCGCATAGAAGCGCGATACCACGCCCACCACCCGGTTCGAGCCGTTGTTGGCGCCGGCGCCACCGCCCGCCTGCAGGACCTGGAAGTTCTGGATCCAGGGCGCGCCATCGAAGCCGTCTTTCCCATCCGAGCCGGACACCACATTGTTCTCGACGGTCGCGCCGACGTCGGCACTCGTGATCTGCTGCATTTTCTGGCCGCCGTCGAGATTGCCCGCGTAGCCGAGCTTGGTCGTATGGTTCAGGTTCAGGCTGAGGGTCTGCCAGCCGAGCCAGCCGGTCACGTCGCCGAGCGCGCGGACCGCGCCGCCAAGGGCCTGGTCGCCGAATTCGATCATCGCGTAGTCCGCCGGGTTCGGCAGGTAGCCGTTGCTGGTGGCCCAGGTGGCCGTCACGATCGCGGCGCGCCAGCGCCAGGTGAGCAGGGGCGCATTCCCGTCGCGGAAGGCGGGCACGAACAGCCAGTCCCGATAGAAGCCGGCGGCGGTGCCGCTGTGCACGCAGTGCCCGGCGGTGACGACGATGCGGCGCTGGATCACCGAGGCCGAGCAGAAGCGCGGCGTGCCATTGACGGTGAAGAAGAGCTTGCCCGCGGTGATGTAGGGCCAGGCGCGGTCGGCGGGTAGGGCGCGCTGATGCCCGCGAAGATCGGGAACACCCGGCTGCTGGTGTAGGGCGCGGTACCGTCGTTGCCCGGAGGCCTGGGGCGAGACGAGCATGCGCTCTTGCGCCGGCTCGGGTGTGAACAGCCGGCGCAGCGGCAGCCGCAGCTTGAGCGCGGGCGGCCTGGCGTCGCTCCCTTGCGGCTGGGCTGCGACGCGAGGGACAACAGGGCAAACACGGGTGCTGCAAGCAAATGCTTCTTCATGGCGAGCTCCACGGAAGTGAGCGCTCAGCTTGGTACGCGCCCGGCGCACAGTTCGTGCGAAACCGCCTTGCGTTGAGCATGCTCAACACGGTTTCCTGAAGTTAAGAATAGGCGCGGTGCCATCCACCCGCGGGCCGGACCGCGACACCGGAGCGCCGGAAAACGAAAGCGGCGAGCGCCCTGTGGGCCTCGCCGCTTTGTTGATGGCTGCCCGAAGATCGGGCATGTCACTATTCGTGATAGCGGTCGTGCAGGGTACCAGCGCTGCCGCCGACTTCCTGGATGATTTCGTAGGCGATCAGGCCAACCATGCCCGTTAATATTGCGAAGACAAACATATTAAACATAGAAACAAAACGCTCTTCAGCATTCCCTCCTTGGCAGTGAACACGCTTTGAGCATAGCAGCCTGCAGAGACTTTACAAGCAGGCCGGGCACCGAAATTTGCGCGTGAATGCGTAGGGCAATCCTGTATGGACGGCATCGATCATGTGACAGCCGTACGCGGGCTGCGCCTGTGCTGTCATGGAGACGTCATCGTGCCGAAACACGTGTGTGACACGCTCCGCCCAGGCTGTCATCGATATCGTGAAAGCGGCTTTTGGCATGTCATCAACTTGTCATATTCGGCCAGTAGACTGCGCAGCGTGACGGGGAGACCCCCGGCACCACCTGAAAGGATACTGACATGCGAATGAAGCAAGTGCTCGTCTCGATTGCCGTGGCTGCCGCCACCCTGGCCGCCACCGCCGCCCAGGCCGTGAACATCACCGGCGCGGGCGCCACCTTCCCCTATCCGATCTATGCCAAGTGGGCGGAAATGTACAAGGCCGCCAGCGGCAACGGCTTGAACTACCAGTCGGTCGGTTCCGGCGCCGGCATCAAGCAGATCAAGGCGAAAACCGTCGACTTCGGCGCCTCCGACATGCCGCTGCCGGCCGCCGAACTGGCCGAAGCCGGCCTGTTCCAGTTTCCGGCCGTGATGGGCGGCGTGGTGCCGGTGGTGAACCTGCCGGGCGTGACGCCGGGCCAGGTGCGCCTGACCGGTGCCGTGCTGGCCGATATCTTCATGGGCAGGATCACCAGGTGGAACGCCCAGCCGATCGCCGCGCTGAACCCGGGCGTCAAACTTCCCGCAGATGACATCACGGTCGTGCACCGCGCCGACAGCTCGGGCACCACCTTCCTGTTCACCAATTACCTGTCGCAGGCCAGCGCGGACTGGAAGCTGAAGGTTGGCGCCGGCACCGCGGTGAAGTGGGCCACCGGCGTGGGCGGCAAGGGCAACGAAGGCGTGGCCGCCAACGTGCAGCGCATCAAGGGCGGCATCGGCTATGTCGAGTGGGCCTATGCCAAGAAAAACCGCATGGCCCACACCCAGCTGCAGAACCGGGACGGCGCCTTCCTCCAGCCCGACGACGAGGCCTTCAAGGCGGCCGCCGCCAGCGCCGACTGGGCCAGGGTGCCGGGCTTCGCGGTAGTGCTGACCAACCAGCCGGGCAAGGCCAGCTGGCCGATCACGGGCGCTTCCTACATCCTGGTGCACAAGGCCCAGCTCAACGCGGCCACGGGCAAGGAAGTGCTGAAGTTCTTCGACTGGGCGTATAAAAACGGCGACGCGGCAGCCGCCGAACTGGACTATGTGCCAATGCCCGACGCCGTCACCAAGCTGGTCCAGGATGCATGGCGCGCCCATGTCACCGATGCCGGCGGCAAGGCCATCTGGTAAGCCGGGCTTGATGCCAGGACGAACGAGGGACTGCCGCCGCAGCGGCAGTCGCGACGGCCTCTCAGTACGAACCACACAAAAACACACATGAGCGCATACCCTCCCGTCGCCATCGGCCAGCCGGCTCCGAACCCGGCCGTCGACCTGCAGTACGCCGCCCTGCGCAAGACCATGCGCAAGCAGCGCATCCAGGATTTCTTCTTCCACAAGATCACCTTGCTGTTCGCCGCCAGCGTCCTGCTGGCCCTGGTCGGCATCATCGCCTCGCTGGTCATCGGCGCCATGCCCGCCTTCAGGGAATTCGGCCCGGCCTTCATCTACACCGTCGAGTGGGACCCCATCAACGACAAGTTCGGCGCCCTGATCGCGATCTGGGGCACTGTCGTGACCTCGCTGATCGCCCTGGTCGTCGCCTTCCCGATCAGCTTTGGCATCGCGCTCTTCCTCACCGAAATCTGCCCGGCCGTGCTGCGCCGACCGCTGGGCACGGCCGTCGAACTGCTGGCCGGCATCCCCTCGATCATCTACGGCATCTGGGGCCTGTTCGTGTTCGCGCCCCTGTTCGCCGACCACGTCCAGCCGCTGCTGAAGGAGACCGTCGGCCAGCTGCCGGTGATCGGCCAGCTGTTCCAGGGCCCGACCATGGGCATCGGCATCCTCACCGCCGGCCTGGTGCTGGCCATCATGATCATTCCCTTCATCGCCTCGGTGATGCGCGACGTCTTCGAGATCGTCCCGGCCGTGCTGAAGGAATCGGCCTATGGCCTGGGCTGCACCCGCTGGGAAGTGGTGCGCAAGGTAGTGCTGCCCTACACCCGCAACGGCGTCGTCGGCGGCGTGATGCTGGGCCTGGGGCGGGCACTGGGCGAAACCATGGCCGTGACTTTCGTGATCGGCAATGCACACGAACTGAGCCCCTCGCTGTTCTCGGCCGGGAATTCGATCTCCTCGACCCTGGCCAACGAATTCGCCGAGGCGGCCTCGAACCTGCACGTGTCCTCGCTGTTCGCCATCGCCCTGATCCTGTTCGCGATCACCTTTGTCGTGCTGTCGGCGGCCAAACTGATGTTGGCGGGGATGTCCCGCAAGGAAGGTACGAAATGAAGGCGGCCATGAACCCCGTCTACCGCAGGCGCCTGCTGGCGCACCGGGTCGGCATGGCCCTTTCCGTGGCGGCCATGCTCGTGGGCCTGGCCTTCCTGGCCTGGATCCTCTGGACCCTGGTTGCCAACGGCTTCGGCTCGCTCTCGACCGCGCTCTTCACCGCCGACACCCCGGCGCCGGGCGGCGAGGGCGGTGGCCTGCGCAATGCCATCGTCGGCAGCCTGATGATGGTGGGCCTGTCGACCCTGGTCAGCACGCCGATCGGCATCCTGGCCGGCATCTACCTGGCCGAGTACGGCGCCACCAACCGCTTCGGCCAGGTCACGCGCTTCGTCACCGACGTGATGCTCTCGGCCCCGTCGATCGTGATCGGCATGTTCGTCTGGGCCGTCTACGTGGCCAACGCCAAGCACTTCTCGGGCTACGCGGGTTCGCTGGCGCTGGCGCTGATCGCCATTCCGGTCGTCGTGCGTACCACCGACAACATGCTGCGCCTGGTACCGACCAATTTGCTGGAAGCGGCATTCGCCCTGGGCGCGCCGCGCTGGAAGGTGGCGATGACGGTGCGCCTGCGCGCCGTGAAAGCTGGCGTCATCACCGGCGTCCTGCTGGCCCTGGCGCGCATCTCTGGCGAAACCGCGCCGCTCTTGTTCACGGCCCTGAACAACCAGTTCTACAGCACCGACATGAACGCGCCACTGGCCAACCTGCCGATCGTGATCGCGCAGTTCGCCATGAGCCCCTACGACGACTGGCGCGCGCTGGCCTGGGGCGCGGCACTCCTGGTGACCTTCGCCGTGCTGCTGCTGAACATCCTGTCGCGGACCGTCTTCACCCAGAAGACGCCGCGTTGATTCCCGACGAAATGTGAAAACCACCATGATCCACTCCATGCAGGCTGCCCCGGCAGCGCAAGCGAAGACCAAGACCATAGCGATCGCCAACCTCGACTTCTACTACGGGAAGACGCAGAGCCTCAAGAAAGTCTCGCTCGACATCCACGAAAAGCAGGTCACCGCCTTCATCGGCCCCTCGGGCTGCGGCAAGTCGACCCTGCTGCGCACCCTGAACCGCATGTACGACCTGTACCCGGGCCAGCGCGCGGAAGGATCGATCGTCTACCGCGAGCGCAACATCCTCGAGCCGGGCGTCGACGTGAACATGCTGCGCGCGAAAATCGGCATGGTATTCCAGAAGCCGACCCCGTTCCCGATGTCGATCTACGACAATATCGCCTTCGGCGTGCGCCTGTACGAGAACCTGTCGAAAGGCGAGATGGACGAGCGCGTGGAATGGGCCTTGAAAAAGGCGGCGTTGTGGGAAGAGGCCAAGGACAAGCTGAACAAGAGCGGCCTGTCGCTGTCCGGCGGCCAGCAGCAGCGCCTGTGCATCGCGCGCGGCGTGGCGGTCAAGCCCGACGTGCTGCTGCTGGACGAGCCGACCTCGGCGCTGGACCCGATCTCGACGGCCAAGATCGAGGAGTTGATCAGCGAATTGAAACAGGACTACACGATCGCCATCGTCACCCACAACATGCAGCAGGCGGCCCGGTGTTCCGATTACACTGCCTATATGTACCTGGGAGAGCTGGTGGAATTCGGCGAGACGGATCAGTTGTTCATGAACCCGGCTAAAAAAGAGACCCAGGATTACATCACCGGCCGCTTCGGTTAATACGGAAAAGAAGAACAGGGAGAGCAGTAATGATCGGTGAACACTCAAGCAAACAATACGACCAGGAACTCGAAGCGATCCGCTCCAAGGTGCTGCTCATGGGCGGCATGGTGGAAACCCAGTTCGAGGAGGCGCTGCACTGCTTCCGCGTGGGAGATATCGCGCAGGCGGACCACGTGATGGCCGAGGACGCGGCCGTGAACGGGCTGGAAGTGCAGCTCGACGACGCCTGCAGCCACCTGATCGTCAAGCGCCAGCCGGCGGCGAACGACCTGCGCACCATCATGGCGACCATCAAGGTGATCACCGACCTCGAACGCATCGGCGACGAGGCAAGCAAGATTGCGCGCACCGCGAAAAGCCTGCATGCGCGCGGCGTGACCGGTTTTGCCCACTACGACACCATCCGCAGCATCGGCAAGGACACCTCTGAACTGCTGCACGACGCGCTCGACGCCTTTGCGCGCCTGGACGGCAAGCAGGCCATGCGCATCATCGCCGGCGACGAAATCATCGACCACGAGTTCCGCACCATCCTGCGCAACCTGATCACCTTCATGATGGAAGACCCGCGCACGATTTCCTCGGCGCTCGACACGCTGTGGGTGGCCAAGGCCATCGAACGCATCGGCGACCATGCGAAGAACATCGCCGAGTACGTGATCTACGTGGTCGAGGGACGGGACATCCGCCACAGCAAACCCGTCGTCCAGGAAGGCTGAACATGGGAAGCACGCGCGTACTGGTGGTCGAAGACGAACCGGCCATCGTCGAACTGGTGAGCTATTCGCTGCGCGAAGCCGGCTGGAGCATCTCCTCGGTCGGCACGACGGGCGCGGCCTGGGACAGCATCAGCCGCGGCAAGCCGGACCTGCTGCTGCTCGACTGGATGCTGCCAGACCAGAGCGGCCTGCGCCTCCTGGCACGGCTGCGCGCCGACCGCGACTTCCAGGACATCCCCGTCATCATGCTGACGGCAAAGAGCATGGAAGAAGACAAGCTGGCTGGCCTGAACACGGGCGCGGACGACTATGTGACGAAACCGTTCTCGCCACGCGAACTGCTGGCCCGTTCGCGCGCCCTGCTGCGCCGCAAGAGCCCGCACCTGGCCGAGGCGCCGCTGCGCGCGGGGGCTGTCCTGCTCGACCCGGCCAGCTGCACGGTCAGCATCGAGGGCCAGCAGGTCGACATCGGCAATGCCGAATACAAGCTGCTCAAATTCCTGCTGGCCCACCGCGAGCGCGTGTTCTCGCGCGCCCAGCTGCTCGACAAGGTCTGGGGCGACCACGCCGTCATCGAGGAGCGCACGGTGGACGTACACGTGCTGCGCCTGCGGAAGGCCTTGAAGGGCGCCGAAGGGCTGATCCGCACGGTGCGCAGCGTCGGGTATATGCTGTCGGAAAAATAATCGACGATTCACTTCCTTGAAGGCCGCATGAATCCCAAACTGCTGTTCTGGGTGCCGGCGCTGTTGCGCCTGGCCTCCATCTTCGTTGCCGCCGGCGTGGTGTGGTGGATGGCCGGACCGGTCGCGGCGCTGGCGCTGGCGCTGGCCGGTGCGGTTGCCGCGCTGTTCGTGCAGCTGACCTACCTGTACCGGCTGGGCGAGTGGCTGAACGACCCGCACAGCGGACGCCTGCCGGACGGCTGGGGTGCCTGGACGGACGTGTTCGCGCGCCTCTACCGCCTGCGCCGCGAGGACGAGCGCCACCAGGCGGAGCTGGCCGAATGGCTGGCGCGCTTCCGCCAGGCCATGAGCCTGTTGCCGGAGGGCGTGGCCATCATGGACGATGTGCTTTTCCTGGAGTGGTGCAACCCGGCGGCCGAGCGCCACCTGAACCTCACGCTCGAGCGCGACAAGGGCCTGCGCGTGACCAACCTGGTGCGCCATCCGGACTTCATCGACTACATCATCCTGGGACGCTACGAGCAGCCGCTCACGCTGTCGCTGCGCGGCCGCAAGATCGAATGCCGCATCATCCCTTTTGAAAACCGGCGCCAGATCCTCGTCACCCACGATGCCACCGATACCGAGCGTATCGAGGCGATGCGGCGCGACTTCATTGCCAACGCCTCGCATGAATTGCGCACGCCGCTGACGGTCATCGTCGGCTTCCTCGAGATCGCCATGTCCGACCCGTGCATGGATGCCGCCACCCGTGAAGCGCACCTGAAACTGATGACCGAGCAGGGCGAGCGCATGCAGCGCCTGATCGAAGACATGCTGACCCTGTCGCGCCTGGAGTCCGACGAATTCCCGCTGCGGCGCGAGCGCGTGGACGTGGCGGCGCTGGTGGAATCGGTGGCTGCCGAGGCACGGGCGCTGTCGAACGGCCGCCACCGGATCGAGGTAACGGTCGACGGCCCGGACGTGATGGGCAGCATGGAAGAGCTGCGCAGCGCCTTTGCCAACCTGGCCTCGAACGCGGTGCGCTATTCGCCGGGTGGCGGCACCATCGCGCTGTCGTGGCGGCGCGGTGCGGGCGACCTGCAGTTTTCCGTATGCGACAGCGGCATCGGCATCGACCCCCAGCACATTGCGCGCCTGACCGAGCGCTTCTACCGCGTCGACAAGAGCCGTTCGCGCGAGACGCAGGGCACGGGCCTGGGCCTGGCCATCGTCAAGCACGTGCTGCTGCGGCACGGCGGGCGCCTGAACATCAGCTCCGTGCCGGGGGAGGGCAGTACCTTCACCGTGTCCTTGCCCAACACCTCCCTGCCTGGCTAGGACCGGACGCCCTGCGATGCAAACGGCACGGCGGCCGTAGCCAATACCGCCGCGCACCGTAGGGTGGGCTCCGCCCACGCGGTAGGGCGCTTGACCAGTGGAGAGTCGACCCGGCACGCGGCGTTCGCACCACGAGGGGCGGTGCGCTATGCATGGGTACGACTGCCCACCTACGCAAGCTGCCCCGGGGGCCACATGCCTCCGCCCGCCGCGCACCGTAGGGTGGGCTCCGCCCACGCGGTACGGCGTTTGACCAGTGGAGAGTCGAGCTCGGCACGCGGCGTTCGCACCACAAGGGGCGGTGCGGCATGCATGAGTACGACCGCGTGGGCGGAGCCCACCCTACGTTTCGCCGGCTTTGCGGACGAATCGACCGGACCCACTGTATTCAGGTATCGCACAGCATCCGCACACCGCGCCCGCCGCGCACCGTAGGGTGGGCTCCGCCCACGCGGTACGGCGTTTGACCAGTGGAGAGTCGACCCGGCACGCTGCGTTCGCACCATGAGGGGCGGTGCGGCATGCATGGGTACGACCGCGTGGGCAGAGCCCACCCTACGTTTCGCCGGCTTTGCGGACGAATCGACCGGAGCCACTGTATTCAGGTACCGCACAGCATCCGCACACCGCGGCCGCCGCGCACCGTAGGGTGGGCTCCGCCCACGCGGTACGGCGTTTGACCAGTGGAGAGTCGAGCTCGGCACGCGGCGTTCGCATCACAAGGGGCGGTGCGGCATGCATGGGTACGACCGCGTGGGCAGAGCCCACCCTACGTTTCTAACCCACCAGCTCAGCCTCGCGAGGGTACTGCCCACCTACGCAAGCCGCCCCGGGGGGCACATGCCTTCGCCCGCCGCGCACCGTAGGGTGGGCTCCGCCCACGCGGTACGGCGTTTGACCCGTGGAGAGTCGACCCGGCACGCGGCGCTCGCACCACAAGGGGCGGTGCGGCATGCACGGGTACGACCGCACGAAAGGAGTCCACCCTACATTACGCCGGCTTTGCCGGCCAGTCCACCAGCGCTGCCTCGCTCAGGTACGCCCGATGCAAGATGCGCACCATCCGTACAATGCAGCCACCGTCCAGCCAGCGAACCTCAAGGTACCGCCAGCCGCACCCTAAGCCCCGCCTCATCCAGTCTGCATCGATGCGCGGTACAATCGGGAATTGTCTTTCTCGACCCCGCTACCTGCCCTCCATGCTCTCTCGACGCACCTCCCTCATTGCTCTCGGCGCGCTGCTGCTGACCGCCTGCGGCAGCACCCCGCCGCCCCCTCCCGTCCCGGTCGCCGTCCAGGCGCCGCCGCCGCCACCGAAGAAGATCCGCATCGGCCTGGCCCTGGGTGGCGGCGCCGCGCGCGGCTTTGCCCATATCGGCGTGATCAAGGCGCTGGAAGCGCAGGGCATCGTGCCCGAGATCGTTGTCGGCACCAGTGCCGGTTCCGTGGTCGGCGCCCTGTACGCGGCAGGCTATAGCGGCTTCGAGCTGCAGAAGACGGCCATGGGCATGGACGAGGCGACGATCTCGGACTGGGCCATGCCGCTGTTTTCGAAGTCGCCGGGCCTGCTCAAGGGCGAGGCGCTGCAGAACTATGTCAACAAGGCGGTGAACAACCGGCCGATGGAAAAGCTGCCGAAGCGTTTTGGGGCGGTGGTCACCGACCTGAAGACCGGCGAAGCCGTCATGTTCGACAAGGGTAATACCGGCATGGCCGTACGTGCATCGTCCGCCGTGCCCTCGGTCTTCCAGCCCGTCAGGATCGGCAACAAGACCTATGTCGACGGCGGCCTGGTGGCCCCGGTGCCCGTGAAGTTCACGCGCGAGAAGATGGGCGCCGACTTCGTGATCGCCGTGAACATCTCGACCCAGGCCGACACCCAGGCCACGGTCAGCTCGCTTGACGTGCTGATGCAGACCTTCAGCATCATGGGCCAGCGCCTGAACCACTTCGAACTCAAGGATGCCGACATCGTCATCACCCCGGCGCTGGGCAAGATGGGCAGCGCCGACTTCAATGGCCGCAACCTGGCGATCCTCGCCGGGGAACAGGCGGCCGCTGCGGTGATGCCGCAAATCAAGGCCAAGCTGAAGGCCAAACAACAACAACCATAAGGAAGAGAGACCGATGAAAACCAAGCCGATGCTGACCCTGGACGACGTGAAGATCATCGCCGCGGCAAGCGAAGCCGAAGCCCTGACGAATGGCTGGGCCATCACCTTTGCCATCGTCGACGACGGCGGCCACCTGCTGTGGCTGCAGCGCCTGGACGGCGCCCCGCCGGTATCAAGCCACATCGCGCCCGCCAAGGCGAAGACGGCCGCGCTCGGCCGCCGCGAGTCCAAAGTGTACGAAGACGTGATCAACAACGGCCGCGTGTCTTTCCTGTCGGCGCCGGAGATCGAGGGCATGCTCGAGGGCGGCGTGCCCGTGGTCGTTGACGGTCATGTGATCGGCGCGGTCGGCGTGTCCGGCGTGAAGTCGAACGAGGATGCGCAGGTGGCGAAGGCGGGCATCGCCGCGCTGCTGGGCAACGCCTGAGCGGGCGCTTGCTTCGCGTAGGGTAGGCGGCTCGGCCGTGCTGCGTGCGTGGATGTGGCGTATGCGCCGCCTACGCGTTCAAGCGGCTGACGATGTGCCGGGCGGTCTGCCGCTGCGCGCTTGCGGCGTCGTGACACGTGGCGGTAGCGCAGGCCTGGGTTGCACGCGTAGGCGGCGCACACGCCGCGTCCGCATCGCCAGACCGGTCGAGCCGCCTACCCTACGCTGTGTTGAATCGCAGAAAAACGCAGCTCATCTGTAAGTAAAAATCGCGATTTCGCCCGGAATCGCGTCGGCGACGGATTGCCGGATTGGCCAAGCGGCGCTATAATTGAGGGGTTTAACCATTCACTTACTTGCCGTAGCGCCTACCCTCCATTCCTCATTCAAAAGCGACTTCCACCCTCGGGCACGCTCCATTCGCCTGCAGGATTTGGATGCCGGTCTGACGTGGCGCAGCTACGGTAACTTTATTGGGAGTTACCCTTGCCGCCATTTTTTTCTGGCCCAACCGTCCCGGCCATCCTGGCTCTCGCAGACGGAACGATTTTTCGAGGAATTTCGATTGGCGCCGCCGGTCACACGACCGGTGAAGTGGTCTTCAATACCGCCATTACCGGCTACCAGGAAATCCTGACCGACCCCAGCTACTCGCGTCAGATCGTCACGCTGACGTACCCGCACATCGGCAACTACGGCGTCAACGCCGCCGACGTCGAAGCGTCGAAAGTTCACGCCGCCGGCCTGATCATTCGCGACCTGCCGCTGCTGGCATCGAATTTCCGTTCCACGCAGTCGCTGTCGGACTACCTGAAGGCCGAAAATGTCGTGGCAATCGCCGGCATCGATACCCGCAAACTGACCCGCCTGCTGCGCGAGAAGGGCGCCCAGAGCGGCGCCATCCTGACCGGCACGCAAGGCAACCAGCCGTCGGAAATCCAGGCGCTCGAACTGGCGCGCTCCTTCCCCGGCCTGTCGGGCATGGACCTGGCCAAGGTCGTGTCGGTGAAAGAGCCGTACGTCTTCACCGAAACCGAGTGGAAGCTCGGCGAGGGCTTCGGCAAGCAGGACAATCCCCAATACCACGTCGTCGCCTTTGACTACGGCGTCAAGCGCAACATCCTGCGCATGCTGGCCGAGCGCGGCTGCAAGGTCACCGTGCTGCCGGCCGAGTCGACCGCGCAGGACGCGCTGGCCCTGAATCCCGACGGTATTTTCCTGGCCAACGGCCCGGGCGACCCGGAACCCTGCGACTATGCCATCCGCGCCACCGCCGAACTGATCGAGAAGGGCATCCCGACCTTCGGCATCTGCCTCGGCCACCAGATCATGGCACTCGCTTCCGGCGCGAAGACGATGAAGATGAAGTTCGGCCACCACGGTGCCAACCACCCGGTCCAGGACCTCGACTCGAGGAAGGTGCTGATCACGTCGCAGAACCACGGTTTCGCGGTCGACCCGGAAACGCTCCCAGGCAACTGCCGCGTCACCCACGTGTCGCTGTTCGACGGTTCGCTGCAGGGCTTTGCCCGCACCGACAAACCCGCCTTCTGCTTCCAGGGCCACCCGGAAGCGTCCCCTGGCCCGACCGACGTCGCCTATCTGTTTGACCGCTTCATCGGTTTGATGCAAGCGCAGGAGAAGAACTAAATGCCAAAGCGTAGTGATATCAAAAGCATCCTGATCATCGGCGCCGGCCCGATCATCATCGGCCAGGCCGCGGAATTCGATTACTCGGGCGCGCAGGCCTGCAAGGCCCTGCGCGACGAGGGTTATAAAGTCATCCTGGTCAACAGCAACCCCGCCACCATCATGACCGACCCGGAGATGGCCGATGTTACCTACATCGAGCCGATCACCTGGAAGGTCGTCGAACGTATCATCGACAAGGAGCGTCCGGACGCGATCCTGCCGACCATGGGCGGCCAGACCGCGCTGAACTGCGCGCTCGACCTGCACCGCCACGGCATCCTCGACAAGTACAAGGTCGAGCTGATCGGCGCCTCGCCGGAAGCGATCGACAAGGCCGAGGACCGTTCCAAGTTCAAGGACGCGATGACGAAGATCGGCCTGGGTTCGGCGCGCTCGGGCGTGGCGCACTCGATGGACGAAGCACGCACCGTGCAGCGCGAACTCGGCTTCCCGACCATCATCCGGCCATCCTTCACGATGGGCGGCACCGGCGGCGGCATCGCCTACAACGAGGAAGAATTCGAGGCCATCTGCAAGCGCGGCCTGGAAGCTTCGCCCACCAACGAACTGCTGATCGAAGAGTCGCTGCTGGGCTGGAAAGAGTACGAGATGGAAGTCGTGCGCGACAGGGCCGACAACTGCATCATCATCTGCTCGATCGAAAACCTCGACCCGATGGGCGTGCACACCGGCGACTCGATCACGGTCGCGCCGGCGCAGACGCTGACCGACAAGGAATACCAGATCATGCGCAACGCCTCGATCGCGGTGCTGCGCGAGATCGGCGTCGATACCGGCGGCTCGAACGTGCAGTTCGCGATCAACCCGCAGGACGGGCGCATGATCGTCATCGAGATGAACCCGCGCGTGTCGCGTTCCTCGGCGCTGGCCTCGAAGGCAACCGGCTTCCCGATCGCGAAAGTCGCCGCCAAGCTGGCGGTCGGCTTCACGCTGGACGAACTGCGCAACGAGATCACCGGCGGCGCGACCCCGGCATCGTTCGAGCCCTCGATCGACTATGTCGTGACCAAGATCCCGCGCTTCGCCTTCGAGAAATTCCCGGCCGCGGACAAGCACCTGACGACCCAGATGAAATCGGTCGGCGAAGTCATGGCCATGGGCCGCACCTTCCAGGAATCGTTCCAGAAAGCGCTGCGCGGCCTGGAAGTGGGCGTCGATGGCCTGAACGAAATGACGCGCGACCGCGAAGTCATCGAAGAGGAACTGGGCGAGCCGGGACCGGAACGCATCTGGTACGTGGGCGACGCTTTTGCCCAGGGCTTCACGCTGGAAGAAGTCCATGCGCTGACAAAAATCGATCCGTGGTTCCTCATCCAGATCAAGGAAATCGTCGACATCGAGCTCTGGCTGGATCACCAGACGCTGGAGTCGCTCGACAAGCCGACCCTGTACAAGTTGAAGCAGAAGGGTTTCTCGGACGCGCGCATGGCTTTTCTCATGCACACCACGCAGGCCGCGGTGCGCGAGCGCCGTCACGCGCTGGGCATCCGCCCGGTCTACAAGCGCGTCGACACCTGCGCCGCCGAATTTGCCACCGACACCGCCTACATGTACTCGACCTATGACGAGGAATGCGAAGCGGCGCCGACCGACAAGAAGAAAATCATGGTGCTGGGCGGCGGTCCGAACCGCATCGGCCAGGGCATCGAGTTCGATTACTGCTGCGTGCACGCGGCCCTGGCCATGCGCGAAGACGGCTACGAGACCATCATGGTCAACTGTAATCCGGAGACCGTGTCGACCGACTACGATACGTCGGACCGCCTGTACTTCGAATCGCTGACGCTGGAAGACGTGCTGGAAATCGTCGAGCTGGAAAAGCCGGTCGGCGTGATCGTCCAGTACGGCGGCCAGACGCCTTTGAAGCTCGCGCTCGACCTGGAAGCGAATGGCGTGCCGATCGTCGGCACCAGCCCGGACATGATCGATGCCGCCGAAGACCGCGAGCGCTTCCAGAAGCTGCTGCAAGACCTCGGCCTGCGCCAGCCGCCAAACCGCACCGCGCGTACCGAAACCGAGGCGCTGGCACTGGCGCAGGAAATCGGCTACCCGCTGGTCGTGCGTCCTTCGTATGTGCTGGGCGGCCGCGCGATGGAAATCGTCCACGAGCAGCGCGACCTCGAGCGCTACATGCGCGAAGCGGTGAAAGTGTCGAACGATTCGCCTGTGCTGCTCGACCGCTTCCTGAACGACGCCATTGAAGTCGACGTCGACTGCATCTCGGATGGCGAGACCACCTTCATCGGCGGCGTGATGGAACACATCGAACAGGCAGGCGTGCACTCGGGCGACTCGGCCTGCTCGCTGCCGCCTTACTCGCTGTCGCAAGAGACGATCGATGAACTCAAGCGCCAGACCGCGCTGATGGCCAAGGGCCTGAACGTGGTCGGCCTGATGAACGTGCAGTTCGCGATCCAGCAGAAGGAAGAGGGCGGCAAGACGGTCGATACGGTGTTCGTGCTGGAAGTGAACCCGCGCGCCTCGCGTACCGTCCCCTTCGTCTCGAAAGCCACCGGCATCCAGCTGGCCAAGGTCGCGGCGCGCTGCATGGTCGGCCAGACCCTGGCGTCGCAAGGCATCACGAAAGAAGTCACGCCGCCGTTCTACAGCGTCAAGGAAGCCGTGTTCCCGTTCGTGAAATTCCCTGGCGTGGATACCATCCTCGGACCGGAAATGAAGTCGACCGGCGAAGTGATGGGCGTAGGCGAAACCTTCGGCGAAGCCTTCGTCAAGTCGCAGATCGGTGCGGGCATCAAGCTGCCCGAATCGGGCCGCGTCTTCCTGTCGGTGAAGGCCTCCGACAAGCCGCGCGCGGTGCAGGTGGCGCGCGACCTGGTCTCGCTCGGCTTCACGCTGGCCGCCACCAAGGGTACCGCTGCCGTGATCGCCGCCGCCGGCCTGCCGGTGCTGGCCGTGAACAAGGTGATCGAGGGCCGTCCGCACGTGGTCGACATGATCAAGAACCACGAGATCGAGATGGTCATCAACACCGTCGAGGAAAAACGCAGTGCGATCGTCGACTCGCGTACCATCCGTACCTCGGCGCTGGCCTCGCGCGTGGTGACCTACACGACGATTGCCGGTGCCGAAGCGGCGATCCAGGGCATGCGCCACCTGAACGAGATTCGGGTCTACGATTTACAAGGTCTGCATAACACCTTAAACTAGGCATCAAGTAGTACCCGTCAAACCACAGAGTTCGCGCGGCTCCCGTCGTGTGGCTCTGTGGTTTTCGCTTGGTACGTCCACGAGAACTGTCAACAAGCCTCGAGCAGCCGGCATCGTGCCGCCTGCTCGACGTTTTTTAGTCATAAGCGAAAGACCATGAACACTACCGTCCCACTGACCAAATACGGCGCCGAACTGCTGAAGGAAGAGCTGCACCAGCTCAAGACGAAAGAGCGCCGCAGCGTCATCGATGCGATCGCCGAAGCACGTTCGCATGGTGACCTGTCGGAGAACGCGGAATACGACGCGGCCAAGGAGCGCCAGGCCTTCGTCGAAGGCCGCATCGCCGAACTCGAAGGCAAGTTGAGTGCCGCCCAGATCATCGACCCGGCCACGCTCGACGCCGAAGGCCGCGTGGTCTTCGCCTCCACCGTCGACCTCGAGGACCTGGAATCGGGCCAGAAGGTCAGCTACCAGATCGTCGGCCTGGACGAAGCCGACCTCAAACTGAACAAGGTGTCGGTCACCTCGCCAATCGCGCGTGCCCTGATCGGCAAGTACGCCGGCGACGTGGTGGAAGTGCAGGCGCCGTCCGGCCCGCGCGAATACGAAATCCTCGAAGTGCGCTACGTCTGATGGCGCAAACGGCCGGCCGCATCGCCGCCGCGCGCCTGCTGGTGGCCGCACTCTGGGCGGGCGCCCTCTGGGTGCTCGGCTATGTGGCCGCGCCGGCCGTGTTCTCGCTTGCCGGCGGCGCGCTGACCGGTGACCTCGTCGGCGCTTTCCTGCGCCGCCTGGCCTGGATCTCGATGGCTTGTGCGGTGCTGATGCTGATCCTGGTACGGTTTTCGCCTGACCTGGATGGTGCGCGCAGGCGTTCCCTGAAGCTGCTGGTGCTGGCCATGCTGGCCTGTGCGCTGGTGATGTTCGTCGGCCTGCAGCCCGCGATGGCGTTCATGCGCGATGCGGCCGGGCCTGCGGGCATCCGCGCGTCGCCCATGTGGACACGTTTCGCGGTCATGCATGGCGTCTCGCAGCTGTTCCACCTGATCGAAAGCGTACTGGCGGCGATGCTGCTGCTGAAAAGCCGATAACGGTGGCGGTGGCAGGGTGGAGTCCTGACCCCACGCGGTGCGGCGGCTGAGCAGTATCGTAGGGTGGGCACTCGTGCCCACGCGGTGTCACCGCTGGAAACGCGATACAGCGTCCGAAGACACTGACCGCCGACAGGCCGGACGAAAAAAACCGGAGACACGCTCCGGCTTCTTGTGGAAGGGCGCTTATTTATTCAGCGCATTCTTCTTGGTGCTGGCCTGGCGCGGCTTGGCGCGCTTGATGTTGCCGCCGGCGGTCACGCGCTCGTTCCCCTTGATCATGACCTTGGTGACGCTCGGCTTCTTGGTGCCGCTGGCGCTGGCCTTGACGATGGTGACTTCGCGCATGCCCTTGCCGGCCTTGCTGCTGCGTTCCTTGACCACTTCCTTCTTCGGACGGTAGAGCACGAGCAGCTTGCCGATGTGCTGGACCGGCGCGGCGTCGAGTTCCGTGGAAATCTGTTCATACATGGCAACACGTGCCTCGCGGTCGTCGCCGAACACGCGCACCTTGATCAGGCCATGGGCGTCGAGGCTGGCCGCGATTTCCTTCATGACGGACTCGGTCAGGCCGGCTTCGCCGATCATGACGACAGGATTGAGCCCATGGGCTTCGGCGCGCAGCGCGCTGCGCTCGGCCGGAGTAAGTTTAAGCATAATAATTTTTGGATTACCTTTAAAAGCAGTATTCTACGCGAATGGCCAAGAACAAATTAAACAAAAACTGGTTGCACGACCATATTAACGACCCCTACGTCAAGCTGGCGCAGAAAGAAGGCTTCCGTGCACGGGCCGCCTTCAAGCTCAAAGAGATCGACGAAAGCGAAAAACTCATCAAGCCAGGCCAGGTCATCGTCGACCTCGGCTGCACCCCGGGCTCCTGGGCGCAATACACCCGGCGCAAGCTGTCGGGCAAGGAAGGCGGCGGCATCAGCGGCACGATCATCGGCCTCGACCTACTGCCGATGGAACCGATTGCCGACGTTCACTACATCCAGGGCGACTTCCGCGAAGACGCCGTGCTCGACCAGCTCGCTGTTGTTTTAGAGGGACGAAAAGCCGATCTCGTGCTGTCGGACATGGCCCCGAATCTGTCCGGTATTCCCACCGCGGACGCGGCGCGGATGGAACATTTGATCGATCTCGCCATTGAGTTTTCTCAAATGCATCTCAAGCTGCCCGGCGCATTGTTGGTCAAGTGCTTCAAGGATATGGGTTTTACGCAGATCGTTGAGAAGTTCCGCACTGAGTTCAAGACCGTCAAGCAAATCAAGCCCAAGGCAAGCCGGGACAAATCCTCGGAAATTTTCCTTCTCGGGCGTGGTCTGAAGAATCCAGTGGAATACAAATCCGGATCCGACCGGGATGCCGCCCTTGATATTTGAGATCGCAGCCACACATGCATCGGCGTAAGCCTCCCGCGGCGCGCGTCCACTGTCTTGTGGCGCGCCGAAATCTGTGGAAATAGTGGCAATATGGCATTATGACGGGCTGTGCGCTGCACAGCCGGCATGTTGCGAGTAAAATCGCGGTTAGAATCGCGAGAAAGAGCGCCTGGCAAAACCGTCAGCTCAGCGCATGCCCCGAAAACAGCACGAGGGCAGGGCTGGACGGCGTAACGCGGCAATGAAGGTTTTGCCAGGCGCTCCACATCGGCAATCTCAAATTGGTATTGGTGCGGATCGCATCGGAGGAGTTTTCGTGAATAATATGTTTTCCAAATCCGCCATCTGGGTGGTGGTCGCACTGCTGTTGTTCATGCTGTTCAAGCAGTTCGACCATAGCAGCCCAGCCGGCGGCAGCAAGACCATCGCTTATTCCGAGCTGCTCGACGATGTGAAGGCCCGCCGCATCAAGGACGTCGTGATCGAAGGCCTGAACATCACCGCGACCCGCACCGACGACACCAAGGTGCGCGCCACCTCGACCGTGCTCGACCGCGGCCTGGTGGGCGACCTGCGCGACGCCGGCATACGCTTCGACGTGAAGCCGCCGGAAGAGCCTGGTTTCCTGCAGCAAGTCTTCATTTCCTGGTTCCCGATGCTGCTCCTGATCGGCGTCTGGGTGTTCTTCATGCGCCAGATGCAGGGTGGCGGCAAGGGCGGCGCGTTCTCCTTCGGCAAGTCGAAGGCGCGCATGCTCGACGAAACCAACAACAGCGTCACCTTTGCCGACGTCGCCGGTTGCGACGAGGCGAAGGAAGAAGTCGGCGAGATCGTCGACTTCCTGAAAGACCCGACCAAGTTCCAGAAGCTCGGCGGCCGCATCCCGCGCGGCGTGCTGATGGTGGGTCCTCCGGGTACCGGTAAAACCCTGCTGGCGCGTGCCATTGCCGGCGAAGCGAAAGTGCCGTTCTTCTCGATCTCCGGTTCCGACTTCGTCGAGATGTTCGTCGGTGTCGGCGCATCCCGCGTGCGCGACATGTTCGAGAACGCGAAAAAGCACTCGCCCTGCATCATCTTCATCGACGAGATCGACGCGGTCGGCCGTCACCGTGGCGCCGGCATGGGCGGCGGCAACGACGAACGCGAACAGACGCTGAACCAGTTGCTGGTCGAGATGGATGGCTTCGAGGCCACCTCGGGCGTGATCGTCATCGCCGCCACCAACCGCGCCGACGTGCTCGACAAAGCGCTGCTGCGTCCGGGCCGTTTCGACCGCCAGGTGATGGTGGGCCTGCCGGACATCCGCGGCCGCGAGCAGATCCTGAACGTGCACATGCGCAAGGTGCCGATCGGCGCCGACGTCAAGGCCGACATCATCGCCCGCGGCACGCCTGGCTTCTCGGGCGCCGACCTGGCCAACCTGGTCAACGAGGCAGCCCTGTTCGCCGCGCGCCGCAACAAGCGCCTGGTCGAAATGAACGATTTCGAGGACGCCAAGGACAAGATCTACATGGGTCCGGAGCGCAAGTCCATGGTCATGCGCGAAGAAGAGCGCCGCAACACGGCTTATCATGAGTCGGGCCACGCCGTCATCGCCAAGCTGCTGCCGAAGGCCGATCCCGTGCACAAGGTCACGATCATGCCGCGCGGCTATGCCCTCGGCCTTACCTGGCAGCTGCCCGAGCACGATGCACTGTCCGGCTACAAGGACAAGATGCTGGAAGAAATTTCGATCCTGTTCGGTGGCCGCATCGCCGAAGAGATTTTCGTCGGCCAGATGTCGACCGGCGCATCGAACGACTTCGCCCGCGCCACCAAGCTGGCCCGCTCGATGGTGACCCGCTTCGGCATGTCCGAGAGCATGGGCGTGATGGTCTACGAGGACAGCGAGAACGAAGGTTTCTTCGGCGGCGCCACCAAGACCATCTCGGAAGCGACGCAGCAGAAGGTCGATGCGGAGATCCGCGCCATCCTCGACACGCAGTACGCGCTGGCGCGCCGCCTGCTGGAAGAGAACCGCGACAAGGTTGAAATGATGACCAAGGCGCTGCTCGACTGGGAAACCATCGATTCCGAGCAGATCAACGACATCATGGCCGGCCGCGAGCCGCGTCCGCCGAAGACGGGCCTGCTGACCAAGCGCACGCCTCCTGGCGACAATGGTTCCGGCGGCGTTGCCACCAACGCGACGGCACCGGCTTGATCGACTGAGCAGCATCCCCGCAAAAGGCATCCCCAAGATGCCTTTTGCGCGTTAACGACCCACATTTCTCCCCTATGCGTCAATTCTTCCAATGCGGCCGCTTCCGCTACGAGCTGGGGCAGCGCTCCCTCGTCATGGGCATCCTCAACGTCACACCTGATTCGTTTTCCGACGGCGGCCGCTACCACTCGCTCGAGTTCGCCATCTCGCGCGCCGAGGACATGGTGGCCGATGGCGTCGACCTGATCGACATCGGCGGCGAGTCCACCCGTCCGGGCTCGCCAAGCGTGCCGGTCGAGGAGGAGCTGGCGCGCGTCATGCCGGCCCTGTATGCGCTGCAGGAAGCAGGCAAGGCGCTGTCGGTCGATACCTGCAAGCCGCGGGTGATGCGCGAGGCCATCATTGCCGGTGCCGACATGATCAACGACATCAACGGTTTCCGCGCGCCCGGGGCGATCGAGGCCGTCGTCGACAGCGATTGCGGGCTGTGCGTGATGCACATGCAGGGCACGCCCCAGGACATGCAGGCCCAGCCGCATTACGAGGACGTGGTGCGCGAAGTCATCGGCTTCCTGCGCGAACGCGTCGATGCCTTGCTGGCTGCCGGCGTCGACCGCGAACGCATCTGCGTCGATCCCGGCCTGGGCTTCGGCAAGACGGTCGAACACAACTATGCCTTGCTGCGGAGCACAGGTCGCATCGCGGAGGAGCTCGGCTTGCCGGTGTTGATTGGCCTGTCGCGCAAATCGATGATCGGGGCCGTCACCGGACGCCCCGTCGAGCAGCGCTTGCCAGGAAGCATTGCAGGCGCGTTGGCTGCTTTCGCACATGGCGCTAAAATTGTACGAGTGCATGACGTTGCAGAGACGGTCGACGCGCTGAAGGTCTGGCGCGCGGCCACTGATTAATCCCCACAATAAGAGAAGAAGCATGGCACGCAAATATTTTGGTACGGATGGTGTTCGCGGCGAAGTCGGCGTTGCGCCGATCACGCCCGACTTCGTGATGCGCCTCGGCTACGCAGCCGGCAAGGTGCTGGCGAAGGACAACCCGACCGGTAGCCATCCGGTCGTCCTGATCGGCAAGGACACCCGTATTTCCGGCTACATGCTGGAAGCGGCCCTGGAAGCGGGCTTCTCCGCTGCCGGTGTCGACGTGATGCTGGCCGGCCCGATGCCGACCCCGGCGATCGCCTACCTGACCCGCGCACTGCGCCTGCAGGCCGGCGTGGTCATTTCGGCTTCGCACAATCCTTTCCAGGACAATGGCATCAAGTTCTTTTCCGAGCATGGCACCAAGCTGCCCGACAGCGTCGAGCTCTCCATCGAGGAAGCGATCGACCAGCCGATGGAATGCGTGTCGTCGGAAAAGCTCGGCCGTGCAACGCGCCTGCGCGACGCCCAGGGCCGCTACATCGAATTCTGCAAGGGCACCTTCCCGAACGAACTGGACCTGCGCGGCCTGAAGATGGTCGTCGACAGCGCCCACGGCGCCGCCTACAACATCGCGCCGCACGTGTTCCATGAACTCGGTGCCGAGGTCGTCTCGATCGGCGCCAGCCCGGACGGCTTCAATATCAACGCCGGCTTTGGCGCAACCGCGCCGAAAGCGCTGTCCGCTGCCGTGCTGGAAAACAAGGCCGACCTCGGCATCGCCCTCGACGGCGACGCCGACCGCCTGATCATGGTCGACGCCAAGGGCCGCGTCTACAACGGCGACGAGCTGCTCTACATCATGGTGCGCGACCGCATGACCACCGGTCCGGTTGCCGGCGCCGTCGGCACCCTGATGACCAACATGGCGCTCGAGGTGGCGTTCAAGGAGCTGGGCGTCGGCTTTGCCCGTGCCAAGGTCGGCGACCGCTACGTGCTCGAAGTCATGAAGGAGCGCGGCTGGATCTTCGGCGGCGAGGGCTCCGGCCACCTGTTGGCACTGGACAAGCACACCACCGGCGACGGCATCGTCTCGGCCCTGCAGGTGCTGTCGGCACTCAAGCGCAGCGGCAAGTCGCTGGAAGCCTGCTGCAGCGAACTGACGCTGTATCCGCAGACGCTGATCAACAAGCGCGTCGCCCCTGGCTTCGACTGGACGAAAGATGCCGCGATGGTGGCGGAGAAGGAAGCGGTCGAGCGCGAACTGGGCGACAACGGTCGCGTGCTGATCCGTGCCTCGGGCACCGAGCCCCTGATCCGCGTGATGGTGGAAGCCAAGCAGGCCGAAGTGGCCGAAAGCATGGCGCGCCGCATCGCGGACAAGCTGGGCGCCTGAACCGCGCCAGGCTGGGGGGGGGCTGCGGCTGCGCTTGTGGCCCGGCTGCGCAGTTTCCGTGCCCGAGCGCGCTCAGGGGGCGCTTGACGGCCCCAGCCCGCGGCTGTGACTGGGCTGCGGCCGTTCCCGCCCTCCGGATGCCTGATGCGACTCTGGAGCGACGATTGCGCCAGGGCCGGATGCCGACATGAGGGGGCACGGCGAATCCATTCCTATCCGGTTTGACGCGCCGCCCGCGAACGGGTATGATCAACACCATTCGGAGTGTAGCGCAGCCCGGTAGCGCACCTGGTTTGGGACCAGGGGGTCCAAGGTTCGAATCCTTGTACTCCGACCATCGCATTCAAACGGGCCGTCGACGACGGTCCGTTTTCATTTCGTCCATCGCTTTTGCCGGACTCTTCCTGCCCATAGCTCAGTTGGATAGAGCATCAGCCTTCTAAGCTGAGGGTCGCTGGTTCGAACCCAGCTGGGCAGGCCAATAAAATCAAGCACTTAGAAATGTCTGCTAGTGTTAATGGGCGTCCATTTGCTTGATTTTAAGTGCCGTGTACCCCATGTGTACTCCAGCGCTGCCATAGCTTAGTCTGACGTTATGAGGCATGGATGTGATGCAGTCGCCTGACTGTTCGACCATCGCTGAAAGGCGCGCAGCTTCACGATTTGATCTAGTGCGCTTCCCGCCGGCAGTCCGGCCTGTTACTCGGAATATAGCCTCTCTGTGCAGTCCTACCGTCGGCTGCTGCCAACGCTGGGCGGGCGTCGCTCTCGGCGCAAAACCGCCATGACCTGTCGAAAAGCCACGTACTGCGTATCCTTGGCAGTAATTGGCGAACAGGGGCGGTCCCCACTTGATGAAGTTGACGATGCCAGTCTTCACTGCTAGGGTGCTGGGCCAAAACGAGCGAGGTCGAGATGCATATTGGTGAAGTTTGTTCAATCGTTGAAGCAGTTCTAGTCCTGAGCACCCTGACCAAGCGCGCCTGGACCGAGGTCGAATTTACCCGTGCGGTAATTCGCCTTCGCCTTCCGATCTACGCGGTCGCACCATACAACGCGTCGATCGTGTCCAAGCGATATGTTGACGGTCATTTGGTCATTACTGCCGAACCTTCGATGACTGCCCGATACGTGACCCTGCTACAAGCTGAGATTGAGGAACTGGCCTATAGCCCTGGACCTCAGGTTGTCACGGATCGACCGGCTTGGCTCTGGGAAGACCAGCCGTACCAATCTTGGGATGACATCGTCGCGTTCCGCCAAGGCGATCATCGTGTGCTCGGTCATTGGGAAACCGATCAGGGGGAATGGATGGGGCAGTCGGAGGAATATTTCTTCTCCAAGCCGGTACAGGTCACCGCGAAGTCCACGTTGGTCGTGCCACGCCATACGATTGCGGAGTTGGTGCGGAACGAAGCGGTCGCTGACTTGCAAACGGCTACCGTGGACAGCGCCGACCCGCTTACTTCGCTTGTACTGGCGGAAAGCGGACAGGGAGCGATGCAAGGGATTCTAGCCAAGAATCCTGCGTCGTCGGTCATTCCCTTGGCGATCGTGGCTGAAGCCACGTCGCCCCTTGCCTCGCCAACAAATGGCGAAGCCACCTCGCCACCGCAGGCAAAGAAAACGAACACCTGGGATCAACATGATCTTCGCCGCTTGCTTGAAGAGAGCCTGATTGAAGGGAATACACATGCGGTCCTAGCAGAAAAATATGGCGTTTCGCGCCAGTTCATCGGCAAGCAGATCGCCACGGCAAAGGGCCTCTTTGGCGCGCGCAAACCATCCCCATTTGACGCCCTTGGGTCGAGGAGCCGCAAGAAATAGGTTGCATTGCCCAGTTGCACAAAACGGCCTGTAACCCGCATGGTTGCTAGGTTTGTTGGTTGCCGCAACCAGCCTGACTGGTTGCCATGCGTAGCTTTCGTTGTCGCAGTATCCGATCAACATTTAGGAACGACAATGAACGCCGATGCAAAAATCATCGCACTCGCCGAAGAGATGCGTAGCGCAATTAACACCAACGAAGCAGCCTTCCATCTGGGCCGCAGCCCACAAACCCTCCGCAAATGGGCGTGCTACGAAGACGGTCCGCTCCGTCCGATCCGCATCCACGGCCGCCTCGCATGGCCCGTCGCGCAGATCAAGGAATTGCTCAAAGGTGGCCGCGTATGATCGCGCTCAACTATACGGGCAGCAATGGCGCGGAAACGCCGGTCGTCCTGTGCGAAAAAAATCCGCGAACCGCTGCTAAGCACGCCGCTGCCTGCGGGAATGCGCACAAGGCATATCTGCGGACCGTTTACGGCTTTCAGCCGGAAGACGACGAGTACGGGGTGGTCCTCTCTGCAAGTGCACACGGCAGTATTATTGCTATCGAAATCCGGTTCTTCACGGGTTCGACGAAGACCTACAAGGGTATGTTCGAGCTGCCGCTCCATGTATTCAAAATCGACGGGATGCCAGTTACCTCGACCGCTGCGATCGAAAATTTCGTTGACCATGTGGTGTTCGTGACCGTCACCGGCCGCTACCAGTTCAACGGTATCAAACTGTCGAACGTGTTCGAAATTAACCTCGACCACAACATCGCCCCCGCGGAACCGAAGCGCTTGTCGCCAGCCAAAGCCGCGAAGTGAGACGACATGTTGACTAACAATGAAACCTCTGCGGTGATGGGGCGCATGTCGAGCGCACAGGATCAAGTACAGGCCGCCGTCGCCTGCAGCGCAGCGGTCACTGTGCTAACCAATGCCAACGGCAACCTGACGAAGACGTTTTTCCTCGATGAAAGCGGAACGATTCGCAAACAGGCCGCTGCCAAGCTCGTCTACGGCAGCTACCAGGTTCACGACGTAACCAACCTAGCAGAGCTGGATGCCATCCTCGACATGTTGGCGCCCACCCAAGCTGCGACGTACGGTCGCCCGGTGCTTGACCAAGGCGACGTCGTTGCCCAAAGCGTAACGAATCCGGCAGCGGGCGCAATCACGCGCACTCGCCAAAACTTCCAGTTCGGAGACAACGCTGGCATTCTCATGCTTGACTACGACCCGCCGAAAGGTGCGCCGGCGCTCTCGCAGGGGGAACTGCTGCAAATCGTCCGCAGTTGCTGTACACCCCTCTCGGGTGTGGCAATGCTGTGGCGCGCAAGCGCCTCGTCTGGCATCAATGGCGCGGGCGTCACCGGGCAGCGTATCTACCTGATCGTTAGCAAGGCCAGCGAAATCCCACGTATTGGTAAGCTGATCTTTGAACGCCTCTGGCTCGCCGGTTCCGGCTACTTCGCAGTCAGCAAATCGGGCCAGCTGTTGGAGCGCGGTCCCGTTGACGCATCGGTGTGGAAGCCAGAAGGTCTCGACTTCGCAGCACAGCCGGTGCTCGACAATGGCATCGTGCGTACTTGCTATGAGGGGACGATCACGGGTGCTGGCATCCTGGATGTGGCTGAGGTACACGAGTTGACTGAGGCCGAAGTCAACGACCTGAAGGAAATCAAGTCGACGGCTCGCGCCGCGATGGCGCCCCAGGTACAGGCCGCGAAGGCGCAATACATCACGGAAGTCGCGCCAGTGATTGGGGAGCGGCTGAGGAACCTGAGCTTGGATACTGACCAGGCTGCCATCAGCCTCATGCTCGAACGTGCGACGATGCAGCGCACCCTGATGGGTGACTTCCCGTTGATCACGGCCGAGGGCAAGCCAGTCACCGTGGGCGCCGTGATGGACAACCCGGAAAAGTGGCACGGTGCGCGGTTTGCGGACCCGCTGGAACCCGAGGTCGACGGCCGTGTTGCGTGGCTCAACCTGCGCAGCGGTGGCAATCCTTACCTGTACTCGCACCTCCATCATGGAACCTACTACCGCCTGGACCGCGCACCGGCCTTGATCGAAGTGTCTGCAGGCGAGTTGCCGCGCATGGTGGATTCGATGGCGCTGCTGCTGAAAAAGTCGGGTCAAATGTACGAACGCGCAGGCGTCATGGTGTATGTCAGCGACGAAGGCAAAATCGTGCAAGCTGTGGCGACCTGGATGAAAGTCTTCGTACATCGCCTGTGCCGCTTCGAGCAATACAACGTCAAAAAGCAGGAGATGGTCGTTGCTGAATGCCCGCAAGGCGTAGTCCAAGGCTTGCTGGCGAATGCAGCGCATACCCGTATGCCACGCCTAACTGCTGTGCGCGATGTCCCGACCATGGACGCGAATGGTCGTCTGATCGCAATGCCCGGTTACGACGAGCCATCTGGTCTGCTGCTCAGAAACGAGAAATTCGTTACCTGGCCGGCCGTCCGCTTGGCACCCTCGCAGAGCGATCTAAAAAATGCACTGCAAACCTTGTGGAAGCCGTTCGAGCAGTTTCCGTACGTCTCGGCTGCCGATAGATCCGTCGCCTTGGCAGCAGCGCTGACTGCTGCAGTTCGCTGCTGCTTGCGCACTGCTCCGGGATTCGGATTCAGCGCAACTGCGCCCGGCACCGGGAAGACGTTGCTGGCCCAGTGTATCGGCGTCCTGTATGACGGCACGGCGCCGGCGGTAAGCGCACCGATCACGCATGAAGAAGAGTGGGCTAAGAGTCTGTTCAGCTCGGCGTTGGCTGGCGCCGGTACCCTGCTGTTCGACAATGCGGAGCACGCGATCGAATCGGCAAGCCTGTGCGCTGTCACCACTGCTCCAGCAATCAAGGGCCGCGTCCTCGGCGAGTCGCGCGAAGCCGAAGCTGAGCACCGCTTATTGGTGCTGGCGACCGGGAATGGCCTGCAGCTGGTCGGCGACCTGAATCGTCGCTTCTTGACGTGCCGCCTGGATGCACAGGTCGAGGCGTCCAAGGTCGCTGGACGTCAGTTCGACCTGGAACCACTCGGCTACTGCCTCAAAAACCGTTTGCTGATGATCACGGCTGCGCTGACGCTGATCCAGGGCTATGTCGCCGCTGGCTTCCCGAAGGTGTGCGACGGACTCGCCTCGATGGACGACTGGAACAAGTTGGTTCGCTCGACCATTGTCTGGCTGAGCGAGCAGGGCCTCGCTGCAGGTTTCGTCGATCCCAAGGCTGCCTTATTGCGCGACAGCGCAAATGACCCTGAGGCTGCGGCGTTGGCCGTCGTGCTCGAGATGGCGAAAATGACGTTCGGACCAAACGCAAAGTTCACTGTCGCCGAGCTGGTCAAGCGCACAAGCACGACTGAGGGGTGGGGCGACCTGCTGAAAGACATTGCCGGTGATTACGGTGGTGTCGATGCGCGACGCCTCGGGAAGTGGTTGCTGAAGCGCGAGGGACGCATCATCAACTGCATGAGCCTCAAGCGTGCCGGCTTGAACCGTACGAAGACGGCGCTGTGGAGCATCAGCGAAGCCTAAGCAGTCACAGGTGCAGGGAGTGCAGGGAGCAGCAGGGTTGTTTTGACCTGAAGTGAAATCAGGTTGACTTAATTATCTGCGACCACAGGGCGGTGATCAGACTCAGCGCTCCCTGCAACACCTGCACCCCTGCGGAAAAAACGACGACTCGAATAAATCGCTTGGCGCCACAATAACTTTACATCAACTCAAATTTTCAGTTCCCATCAACATGAACACTATTAAATCTCCAGTCCACAATATGGCGCTCTTGCAGGAGCCGCGTCACCGCTGGCCGCTCAAGGCGGACTACCTGGACGTGCCGCGTGAAAAAGCGGTGGCTATTGTCGAGAGTTTCGTCACCCACTTCGGTTTCGGCTACTTGCGCGAGCGCGGCGCGTTCCGCTTCATGGCGCCAATCCTGCCCGCCCGGCTCGACGTGTTCGACCTGTACGAAGCGCTCAAAGCCGTGTTTGACACGGTCAACGGCTACAACTGGGGCGATACCGAATCACGTGCATTTAAAGAGAGACTGGAGGATGAGTTCGGCCCGTTGACCGGGCACATCGCCATCCGCCTCCAAGGCCGTTGCTTCGTAATCGCGGCCGAGAAGCCAAAGCATTAATCTGGTCGGTTTGCTGTACACGCGAATCCGGCATGCATGTGCCCGGTTCGCTTTTCTTTTAGGTGCCTCGAATGAAAACAACCAAAGCGCCCAGAGTGCCAGTCCTCGAAAATGCCTTCGAGGTCAACCTGCCGAAGTTGATGCGGGCGGCGAAGGCCACAGGGTCGTCTAGGCTCGTTCTTGACGATGGGGACGTGCGGACCGTCGCAGTGCTTACTGAGACGCGCCTGGCGGTCTTCCTAGGCGGTCGGCAGTGGGTGGTGAACATCGTGCCAGTTCAGTGCCTTCGAGACCGTGTGCGCCGTCTCATGACCTGCCCTCGCGCACACGAGGGGAATTTCCAGTCGCTTTACTTCCTAGGCAGCGAACTGGCCTGCCGGCACTGCCACGCACTGCGATACCGAACGAACATCGCCGCCAATGGGACCGACCGGGCACGGATCGCGCGATCAAAATTGCTGCTCAAGATGGGAGCAGAGCCGGGCGAGCTAGTTGCAGCACGTAAGCCTTTTAAGTGGCGCAAAAAACATCTCTTTTTGGTCTCGTGTGTTGAGCGCCTGACGTTTGTCCATTATCGAAACGTACGGGAATGGCTGAGGCGTACCTGACAGCCTGCACGGTTTTCTGCAGGCACAACGTGGGTAGCTTTTCTAAACTGTGCACGCCTTTTTCTTATTAATGTCGTGTCACGGCGTTATTTGGCTGCGAGGTCTTCAAGTTGCAGCTTTGATTGCTGTGTCTCGAATTGGGCGTAGGTCGTCCCATCCTCAAGTTTCCAGTATTCCCGCCCGTTGATCGAGTAGCCTGCCAGCACACCCGCAGCTTGTGACGGGCTTTTGAAAAGATGGTCTTGCGTCAGTCGCAATTTTGATTCTGACGGTGCCAGCGTGCCAGACTCGATCAAACTTTGACGCAGGACCGCCATACTGCCAGTCAGGCTTTTATAGGTCGTCGCGGTTGCGTCAGAACCCTCTAGAACAACCATGCCTTCGTCGGTGCGTACGCTGCGCGCGTGAATGCCAGCGACGCGCAAATGGAAGACAGCCGGGCTGTGAGGCTGCTGCTCTTGGACTACCGGTCCAATCTTCGCATCGCCTAGAGACTCGATAGTCGCGGGTGCATCGGGCAAATTTAATTGTTTTGGCTGCGAGACGAGATGTTCTAGAACCTTATGACCCAAGGCCCCGAGCAACATTTTCGCAGCCCCGAGAAACTCCTCCATAGCGTCGCGGTCGGACCTTGGAAGCGACGGTAGCTGAGGAGAGGCGAAATTTGTAATCTGATACCGACCGGCCTGCTTGGCCATTCCAACCAAGCGGGATTCCAAGTATCGGACATGCGCTTTTGTCAGGTTCTCATCTTTACTGGTGAACGCAACGACTTCAGTCCAGAAGTCTTTACCGAGCATGTGAGAGGACAGCCGATCAATGACAACCTCGGCCTCACCGATGTACACGGCATCGCTACCATCTTCGTCATCCACACCGAAGAGAAAGTAGACCCCAGGGCGATGAACCTCCGGCCAATCGCGTAGGTCCTGAAACCGCGAGCGGGGGCAAGCTAGAGCTTGGCCGCTCCAGTTGGCGATCTCCGCATGCCGGATACCTGCGACGCTTTCGTTCTGGAGGTAAATCTTAATTGTTTTGCCCATGTTGACCGGATTTCTATTTCCCTGTGACAAATGACGAGACTGCAGTAACAAGCTGATCCAATGTGTCTTCACCGAATGAATTATCAGATCTCCAGTCACCTTGCTTTCGCTTCTGGATACCATATTGACCGCCCTTGTCAACAATTCGATAACTTGTCGGCCCAGTCAATACAGGGTCGCCGTCTTCGACGCGCCAGTCGAGGACGCTTGGCCTAAGCTCGCGAAGTTTTGCAAGGAATGCCGCAGTTGTTTGAAACCGTTTGTTAGGATTCAAATGACAAGCTTTTTTTATTAATTTTTTTAATTCCCCTGAAACCCATGGAGGCATTTTATTATAGTCGAGGATTCTTCCTGCGCAGATGAGTTCGCCTATGCATTTATCCACAAAAAAACATTGGTCGGCCGGATCTTTTACCGCTTTTAAATCAGCTCGCTGTTTCACGGTCAAATATGCTAGGTCTTCATATGGCAAATATCCACCAAGGAGCTGAAACATAATCATCCCAGCTTGATATATATCACCCGTAATCCCATACGCTTTATCTACACCGAACGCTTCCGGAGGGCGGTAAAGAAGCGAGTGACCGCATGCAGGAACAGACGTCGCGCCGTCTGGAATTTTTTGTACAGAACCAAAATCTCCAATGACTGCATTGTGGTCATCACCAACATAAATGTTCGCAGGCTTTAGATCACGGTGGACATAATTTTGCGCATGTAGATGGCTCAACCCAGTCAGTATCTGAGCGGTAAAATCCATAGCCGCCACATTTCCTATGGATATTCGCTCAAGAACATCGTCTAGATCGCCATGCGGGCACGTAGGGGTTTGAAAGTAGGCCCACTCGTCATCTAATAGGCCAGCATCAAGAATCTCTAAAACGTTTGGCGCACGGATAGTCGATAGCTGCATTGGTTCAGCATGATAGTCTTTTACCCCTCCCCAATAATAGAATTTTACAGCGATCTCTCGGCCTAAAACTTTGTTAACGCCAAAGAAGACCATACCGTTACCGGCCTTAACATCTTCACGCGTAAATTCGATATTTTTAGACATCAAAATAAGTTGGTCTCGGATTTCTGCCGGCGCATTCACACCTTGAAGGTATAAGCCAGCCATCTCAACCTTTCAATAATGCCACGCGTGCAGTGCGATATGCATCAAGTTGGTACTTGTTTAATCCGACTGGAGTATCTTGGCCATTCTTTTTCTCAAATGCGGAGATTGTGGTGGGAGCTATGAGTACGACGTCCGCCTCATCGACCATCTGAAACAATCCTTCTATTTTGAAGCTGACTGGACCACTTGCAAAACCGCCGGCTTTCATACGCTTCTTTATTGCTATTCTATCAATCTTATTTTCGCGTACGAGTGCAAGAATCACCTGGTAGAAAGATCGCACCTGCTCATTTATTTCGTCGTCCTTCAATGAAATCCGCTTGGTTTCAAGTTCGCAGACGATCACACCGTCGGCACCACCTTCGACTACAACTAGCCGCGCTTCACTCCCGCTGATATCAACACCACATACCTTCATTAGTTGCCCTTTCCGCAAAACAATGCTCGAATTCTACCTTACCCTTGTGTGCGTTAGGAAACGACCGTATGTGAACACCCATCAAACCTGACCGGCTCATGTGTTCAAAAATTACATTTTTGACTTTTGCTCATGTTCAAATGTAATATCATCCTTATTGAACACCCCTGAGCATTCTTTAAAATCAAAAAGGACGAGTAATGGCAATTTTCGGATACGGTCGGGTCAGCACAAAGGAACAGACAACAGAGAACCAGCGACGCGAGATTGAAGCGGCTGGTTATGCGATCGACTACTGGCATGCTGATGAGGGGGTCTCAGGGAAGGTCGCCGCATCGCAGCGCCCACAGTTCGCTAAGATGCTTGGCCAGATCCGTGATGGCGAAACTCTGGTGGTGACGAAACTGGATCGCCTCGGCCGTGACGCCCAGGACGTCGGCTCCACCATCAAAGCACTGGCAGCCCGCCGCATTGAAGTTATCGTCCTGCAGCTCGGCAAACTCGACCTGGCAAGTGCCGCCGGCAAGCTGATGCTGACTATGCTGGCAGCTGTCGCCGAGATGGAGCGCGACCTGCTTGTCGAGCGCACCCAGTCCGGCCTAGCGCGAGCGAGGGCGGAGGGGAAAACCTTGGGACGCCCGACCAGTACAACCGAGGAACAGCGGGCGGCTATGGTGAGCCGGTTCCGTGGAGGGAAGGGGGAATCGATCAGCGCCCTAGCGCGAAACTTCGGTATCTCCAGGGCCAGCATCATGCGAATTGTGAAGCCCGCTGATGCTGCCGACCTTTCTACCTGAGGCTTTTATGGGGGCGTGCCCGCGCTCTCTTAACTGAGCGTTCCCATCGGATCGGAGAAGTCGTCGACATCAACGTTTTTGTGCTCGATCCGCTGGATTAGCTCCGCAGTTCAAGTGGCGTCCGCTGGCAGGCTCATGCTGACCACGTTGGGTGCTGTGGCTGAGATGGAGCCTGACCTGATTGTAGAGCGCACCCAGACGGTAAGACGCTGGGCCGATCCTCTTAAACGACGCCAGCGCAACGGCAGGCGATCGTCAGAGGGGTATTCGCACAAACAGGGCGTTAGCGCCTTGGCGAGGCTATACGGCGTTTCCAGAGCCGCAGTTTTGGCGATCGTGAAAGCACCTGCTTGACGATCTTCTGAGCGCCGGCCAGTAGAGTGGTCTCCAATGCCTTAGTTATCAGTCGACATCTCCTTTCGCGGCCTGCGAAGGGGCGTTGCCGGTTGCGGCGGAATGACTCTCATGGCTGAATCTCCCGCCTCGGCCCATTGCCACTGCAAGCGCGCTTTCACCTGCTGATCAGGTGGTGCCAAGGGAATCAAGTCAAGCGCTTCTTGGAAGCGACCTAGCTGACGACACAGTTCCACTCGCTCCAGGATTCTTGCAGTCGACGGCAGTAGGCCAAGCAAACGTTCCATGTTGGCTCGTGCAGCGTGTTCCTCCAAGGCTGGACCACCGCTTTCCCTACGAAGGTGGTCATTTGAGGCCCACCATAGCTTCCTGCGTAAGTATTCTTCTCGGTCAGGCAGCAAAGGAGCGAGCTGCGCCAGAGAATCGACGTAATCCTGGGCGGTACTGAGGCTGTCAAGACGTTCGGCCTCTCGCATCTCGCGCGGCAACGATGCCCATTCCCGCTCAATCCGAAGCCTGCCGCTCCGATCCCCCGTCAGCAGGTGCCATAGCCTTGACAACCAGCTTATGACGTGCGGCTCCTGATGCTCATCCATCAACGCAATATCGTCGTCCACCCAAACGACGGTACGACACGTCGGGCAGCGCCCAGCAGGGGCACCGAGTCCAGCCCACCACTGTTCATTCTTCCCATCAGACCATTGAGGCACTTCGCCATAGTAGTGCAGCGACGTGAGAGCCGAGCGGGTGAAATATCCAGCACACGCCGGACAGGCATATAACGTAGGTGAGGAAAGTCGAGTCATGAACATATGGTAGCGTTTCTACCCTCAATTGACGCCTCCAATTTGCTCTCGCCCCCTCCCCCCGGGGGGGAGGCAAAGTCGGCCCCCCCTGTCCACATATCTGACCGACCAATCCCGCAAAAATTTTTTAGCGGATAGCGGAAACGGTTTTCTTCGCACGCCTTCGAAGATGTGGATCATTCTTCTTCTAGCTACCGTGCGGCAGTCCCAGATTCTGGTTTGCGGGCACCGCCACGTCGATCATCTTCGGTTTGGGCAAATCAAGTTCGCTCATCAGCTTGCGGAAATCCTCGCGGCTGCGATCGGCCAGCCGGGCATTATGTCGTTTTTCCCAACCGATCGTCGATACGACCTGCCCCTTGTAATCGTGACCTGGCCACATGCGTGTCTCGTCCGATAACGTGAACAGCTTCTTGGTCACGCTGTCATACAGCGCGTCGCTGCTGCCACTCTGGAAGTCTGTGCGTCCGCAACCGTCGATCAGCAGGGTATCGCCGGTGAACACGTTGTTGCGCCAGACGTAGCTCATGCTGCCAGCCGTATGGCCTGGAGTATGCAGGATCTTGATTTCTTCAGCGTCGCCAAAGCGGATGATGTCGCCGTCGTCCAGTTGGACCTCTGCCGGCGAAATGCCGCAGCCGCCTGGAACCGCCGCCTGCGCACCCGTCAATTCGCGTAGCTTGCCAGCCGAAGTGATGTGGTCGGCATGCGCATGCGTTTCCAGCACATAGACAAGTTTTAAGCCAAGACGCTCAAGGTGTCGCAGGTCGCGTTCCCAATGGTGGTCGACAGGGTCGATGATGACAGCGTCATTCGAGCCGGGCGCCGTCAGAATGTATGTGAAGGTCGACGATTCGGTATCGAACAACTGGATGGGATTCAGGTTCATATTGATCTCCTCGATAAATAAACACGGATTAGTTACGACAGCGACTTCGCGATCATCGCGACGGCGACGAGTGCGGAAACGATTGCAAAACCTTTCTGTAGCTGAGGTCCGGCAAGCCGGGCAGCCAGCGAGCGCCCGCCCAGCATTCCCGCCAGCGCACCGGCCGAAAAGGGGAGGGCAATTGACCAATTCATGTGGCCGCTCATGGCAGTTGTACCGACGCCCATCAGTGAGATCAGCGCGATTACAGCGAGGGAAGTTGCAACCGCCGATTTCATGGGCAGGTCGGTATAGCGCTGCAGCGCCGGCACCATGACGAATCCGCCACCCACTCCCAGTAGCCCCGATAGCAGACCGGCAAGGCTTCCCGACAAAGCGAGTGCCTGGGCGCATGGCCTTGTCCAGATGAAGCGGCCGGTGCCGTCGCTGCGCAAGCAGACCGTGTTTCCGGTAGCGGCCGTTGCGACCTTTGTGGATGCCTGCTTGAACGTCTTGATGGCAACGTAAAACAGCACCAGCGCAAACAGAACGGCGAGCCAGTCTGCATCGACCTGCCGCGCTGCCCACAGGCCGGCAGGCGATAGCAGCATGCCGGTTACAGCGATCAGAACGGCGGCGCGATAGCGAACGGTGCCAGCGCGCAGACCCAGCACAGCTCCTAGCGCTGCAGCCATGCCGACTGCCATCAGGCCGATTGGACCTGCTTCGGCAACCGTCACCCCGACGCCAAACATCAGCAGCGGGACGGCCAGGATGCCGCCACCCGCGCCGGTCAAGGCGAGGATCAGCCCGACCACCAGACCGAGAACGAACGACGTCAGCATCTCGACCTCGGGCTTACAGTGAAACGGGCATCATCTTGCCGGCCAAGCGACAAAAAGGGATGCATGTTCAGGCTCCAGCCCGGACACGCGAGCTAGCTACCCGGTCGAGTACCTCGAACAAGGCCATACCGGCCAGCATCGCAAGCGTAAAGATCAACGGTTTCATGCCGCCCGAAGCGAGAGACGCCAATGCCGGGCCGGGGCAATACCCGGCCAATCCCCATCCTGCGCCGAAGGCGAGCGAACCCAGCACCAAGCGACGATCGACCTGCGTGGCCGTCGGCAGGCGCATAGTCGCCCCCAGAAGCGAGCGTTCGCGCTTCCCAGCGAAGGCGAAAGCGATCGTGCCAACCAGAATCGCCCCACCCATGACGAAGGCCAGCGATGGATCCCAGTTGCCAGCGAGGTCGAGGAACCCGACCACCTTGGACGGGTCGGTCATGCCCGAGACAATCAGTCCAAGTCCGAAGACAAGGCCAACCAACAATGCGGCTACGATTTGCATGTCGTTTCCTTTCAAGTAAGTAGATGACGCACGACGTAGACGGTAACGAAGCCAGCAAGCATGAATGCTGCCGTCGCCGCGAGCGAACGAGGTGACCTGCGCGAGATGCCGCAGACACCGTGGCCGCTGGTACAGCCCGAGCCGTAGCGGGTGCCCACGCCGACCAGCAGGCCCGCCGCTATCAAGGTTCCAGTGCTCGCATCGACCGTCACCTCAGGCAACGCAGCGAACAATCCATACAAGACGGGGGCGGCAACCAAGCCTGCCAGGAAGGCACCGCGCCACGCGAGGTCGCCGCGAACTGGTCGTAAGAGGCCGCCGAGGATTCCGCTAATGCCAGCGATCCTGCCGTTCAAAAGGACAAAGGCCGCCGCGGCGAGTCCAATGAGGAGCCCGCCCGCCAGTGCTGTCCAAGGCGTGAAATTCATCCAGTCGATTGTCATTGCGGTACTCCTTTTTCAGGTTGGCAGAACAACTCATATAGAACTCGCATGATCTCCATGGCTTCGCGGCTTTCGATCTTGTAATAGATCTGCTTGCCTTCACGCCGGGTGCTAACGAGCCCTTCCTCGCGCAGCACCCCCAGTTGTTGGGACAAGGTGGGTTGCTGGATCTGCAGCAGCGCCTCGAGTTCGCTGACGCAGAATTCACCCTGCGTTAGCTGGCAGAGCAGGAGGAGGCGGTCGGGATTGCCAAGCACTTTCAGCATGCCGCAGGCACGTGTCGCGGACGCTTGCATCGCTTGCAGATCAAGTTTTTGGTTGTCGCTCATCGTCGATTCCTTATTGCGTTTCGGTATGTCTGGGGATATTATATGACTTTACGATCTATATTTCAATAGATTGTTGTTGGATGACTTTAACAGGAGAGCATATGAACATCCGTTACCTCGACAAAGAGTTCGCGATTGCGCCCCAAGTTGCGCCAGGAGCATTGCCCAACCTGCGTGATGCGGGCATCGCCACCATTATTTGCAACCGTCCCGACGGAGAAGGCAACGATCAGCCCTCGTTTGCCGAGGTGGCAGAGGAGGCCCGGCGGCATGGCGTGGTTGCACACTATCTACCTGTGGTGCCAGGCAAGATTACGCCGCGCGACGTGGAGGCTTTCGCGGCGATCATCGCCGATGCGCCGAAGCCGGTACTCGCTTATTGCCGGACCGGGTTGCGAGCTGAAACTTTGTGGCAGCTGTCCGATGGTCTGCGACAGCGCGGGCAGAGCATGGCGAAGGGCAAGGCCTGACCGATGCCGTTGCTGACCATGCGGGTCATCGATGCCTTGCAGCGCTACCTCATGGATCGGTCGGCGAAATCAGAGATTTTGTCGATTTCCTGCAATCGAAAGAGGGCAGGCGGATCTTTGCGAAGTGGGGTTGGAAAACCTGACCTCCTGCGGCGAAGCATAGTCGCCGGGTCGATTGCGCCCAGTGCCCACAAGGGTCGGCGCTAACTTGCAACAAAGAACGGTGCATTCCGTTCTCATGGATGCGTCTAAGATAACGTTTGGAAGCGATGCCGTTCTCGTGTCCATTGAAGGCCTTTGCGTATGCAAAGGGGGATGTCCCCATTCAGCATTCACTTTCGACAGGAGGTTTCAATGTTTCCGGCAACAACAGAAAAAGCCGAGCGCAATACGTCGGCAGCCGCAATGCAACGATTCGACCAGCAGCTGCGAGAAAACATCGCAAACATCAGAAGTGCGGACAGGGAGGCGATAGAGCGGCGCTTGAACGAACTCGACCGTGAGTGGAATGTCGAGAGGGCAATCGAGCTCGAAGCGCCGAGCATGATTCTCCTTGGCCTGGCCTTGGGTAGCCTGAGCAACCGTAAATGGTTCGCGGTCTCGGCGATGGCAGCGAGCATGGTCATCCTGCACAACCTGCAGGGCTGGTATCCGCTCTTGCCCGTTTTCCGAGCCGCAGGACTGCGTACCGCCGAGGAGATCGAGCAGGAACGCATGGCATTGAAGGCATTGCTGGGTGAAAGATCCAGCCTGACACATTCAATTCATTAAGGAGACGACGATGTTCGCAGCCACCGCCACACAAGTGTCGGGCCATACCTCGGCGCATCTGAACGATCAAATTCGACATGAAACGCAGGAACGGATCGCCGAATATGAACGCAACGACAGGAATGCCTTAATTACCCGCCGCCTCAAGGACTTAGAGCACGAGTGGGATGTCGAGCGTACCCTGCAGACCAATTTCGCTACGCTTTCGCTCGTCGGACTGGCACTTGCTCTCAAGAGCAACAAGCGTTGGCTGGTGCTGGCTGCCGGTGTGCCGGCCTTCATGGTGCAGCACGCGCTGCAAGGCTGGTGTCCACCGCTTCCCGTGTTGCGCAGGCTTGGCGTGCGTACCGCAAGAGAAATCGCCGACGAGCGCTTTGCATTGAAATCGCTGCGCGGCGACTTCGACGAGGTGACGTCCTCGAAGGATCCAGACGCGATCGTCCGTGCGGTCCGCGCATAGGTCCTGACCGGGCCGGGCGGTACTGTTCCACCCGGTATCGATACCATGGAGCGCGGTCTCGACGCGATCGCGCAACTGGTATCAAGCTTCCCGGATGGCCGCTATGCATAGTCCCGAAGAGGGCGTTCCACTGCCGCCGCGGCAGACGCCCTGACATCCCTTGATAGATTAATTGCTCGCCCTTGGCCCAGAGGCTTTCTGGTCAACGACACCTGGAATGTCTTTAGTCGGTCTTGGAAATTTGCCTTTCAGATCGTCCACGCCGGACTGGGGCTTGGCAAGCGCACGCAGATCCGAGCGCCTTTCACGTTTTTCGACCGTGCTGACCTTCAACTGCTTGTCACGGGCCTCACCCAAGCCTGGCATGATTTCACCCTCCCTGTTGAATGACCAGGCAAGCATGGCTTCGCCGAGCGGCATTTTGTCGCCTGGCTCGCCTTGGTGCCCCGTATGCCAAACGTGCCAGGTTTTGCCATAGCTGTTCATTTTCTTCTTCATCAGTGCATGTTCGGCAGCGGCTGGCAGTCCTGGCGCAACCAGCTGGCCGGACAGGATTTCGCCATTATGCGGATGCCAGTATTTCCGTTCCTCCTGGGGCAGGCTATTGAATAGCTTCTCGGAAATAATATATTCAACCCCATTCATGTTGGCGCTTTTTGTATTGCTATCGAAGAGCACGCATTGCGCGAAGTCCTCGTTCATCTGATGGCAGTAATGGTGTGCCTCCATCTGGATTTCCGGTTTAGCTTTCATTGGATGAAATCCATTCAGATACACATCGAATCCTTTGAGGGGAGAATTGCTCTGCAAGATCTTCGCGCCTGCCTCGAGCATCCTGGTGTCGCCATATTTTGCCTCGCCTGCCGGATTGGTCTTGGGCGGCGATCCGGACTGCGCCGCCGCTACGCCTCCGCTCCCGAGTCCGACTGCATACACTGCATACACTGCCGCAGCCACATACGCATTTAATTTCATGTCGAGCTCCTCTGGTTTACATTCATCTTCCGTACATTTCCAAGGAATAGCAGCGCAGGCGGCAACCGCGGTGTCGCTGAAACATTGATGATTTTCGCTGTGCGGCGCTGGGGCCAGCATGGGCGCTGCCTGGGAAATATTAAGTTAACATAAACTTAATAAAAGTAAGGGACCAGTTTCCTGACCTTTGCCTGATATGCGGGATAGCCGGGATAACGCTCGAGCAGCCACCTTTCCTCGCGAGTTGCTTTGCGATCGAAAAATACGCCCAGCAGCAAGGTCAATACGAGACGCAACGGACTCAGGGTAGATAAAGCAATCCCGAGCGCAACCAGCAGCAGGCCAAAGTAGATAGGATGCCGGACAAGGCGGTAAGCGCCGCTCGTGACCAGTTCCGCCCCGGGCAAGGGCCGGGGGAAGGGCGTGAGCGATTTCCCGAGAGAGACCGCGCTACTCCCAAGGACGGCAATTCCGGCCAGCGCAACAATCGTTCCAAGGAAGCGGAACACCGTCGGCGCCGGCCAGGCTGGTCCGACCCTGGGCGCCAGCAGGAACACTGCAAACAGCAATGCCTGGATCAGTACCCAGGCCTCGCCACGGCTGCCGAAGCGGTTCCCATTCATGTGATCTCCAGTTTTCACCGAGCGGCGCGCCGTCCCGCCTTCAGGCTTGTGATGTCGAGGCCGCGCCACCATCGACAATGACTAATGCTGACAAGTGCATCCCGTTCTATTTTTTTCAAGGCGCGGTGCAAGTGTGTCCAGATCGTACCCGGCCTGAGAGGCCGCCTCGAGCAGTCTGGCGGGGGACTCATTGCCTGCGCGGGAAAGCGCCCACATCAACGTCGACCGCCGGCCGGTGCGGCAAGAGCCGAGTAGCGGCTTGGGTAACTCGGCCATCAGCAGCTTGAACGCGGCCGCATGGGTATCAGTGACATTGTCGGGCGTCGACGGGAGGTACCGTGTTTCGATCCCAAATCCGAGACCGCGAGATCGGGGCTGCGTTGCTTGAATTTCATGTGCTCTCCTGGGTGGTCAATTTGCAGGCAGATCAACTGTTCCAGCGGGCTTAAGCCCCAGGGGGAAAACGCCGCAGCTCCGGTCATACGAAACGCGGCACCCTTCAGTTATTGCGCTTGGCTGCCCGTGCGCAGCGAGTCAGGGTTCGTTCAACAGCATACGCCTGGCACCGGGTCTTTCGCGTGCATGGCACGCCGGCCACCAGCGCCAGTAACAAGGCGCATCGGCGCCAGTGGACAGCTGGTCGACATCCGCGCACCCGAAGTGCAACCGGGCGACTGGTAGTGGTCCATGTCGGCGGGTGCGTCATCGTCGACGGCATGGTGGAGGAGGGCGAAAGCGAGCTCGATACAGCCATCGTGAACGGCGAGTCTGCGCCCTTGTTCGTCGGTCCGGATATCGCGCGTCCTTGCTGGCGCAATCAACCTGTCATGCCGCATTGTCATCCGCGTCGAGCAGCCGTATGGACGGCGCTTCGTCGACCGTATCGGGGTCCGCATGCTTGAACTGTTCGGCGCGAGGAATGCCGCCGCCTCGCAGGCAGAACGCTTTTGCACGCTGGCTGATTCCAGCCGCGCTCGCGTTGGTTGTCGCCAGCTTTGCTGCAGGCTTCCTGGCGCACGGCGACGCCACCTCAGCAGCCCTGCGTGCATTGTCGGTGCTGGTGGCCGCATGCCCGTGCGCCGTCGGCCTGGTTCTGCCGCTAGCCTGTTCGACGTCGGCAGGCAGCGCTGCTCGCAACGGCATCCTGTTCCGCGATCCGGCCTCGCTCGAAGCACTGGCAAATGCACGCGAAATCCTGTTCTACAAGACCCGCACGCTGACCGAAGGTCGCCTTGCGCTGTCCGAGACGATCACCTCGCCGGGCCTGTCTGAATCAGAGGTACTGTACCGGGCGGCGCAGGCCGAGCGTGGGATTGCCCATCCGGTTGCCGTGCGATCCTGGATGCAGCCGCCAACCTGCCGGTAAACAAAACCACTACCGGCACCGCCCAGCGCTACAGGCAGGGCAGCCGCTGGCAGAGCGTCGATGGCGAGTGGGTGGGCCGGCCGGAAACGCAGACTTTGTCGCCAGTTATGGAGTAGCGCTGCCGCACATGCAAGGGACAACAGGCGATACCCGGATTGAGGTTGCTCGCAATGCCATCTGGATCGGGGCCTTGCTACTGCAGGATACTGTTCGCCCAGATGCCAGCGACGCGCTCGCTGCCTTTGCCGAGAAAAAGCTCACCCTACGTATGGTTACCGGTGACTCGTTTGACGCAGCCTGCCGCGTTTCCTCAGCCGTCGGCCTGCCGCGGGCACAAGTTTTGGCTGCCTGCTCGCCGGAGCACAAAGTCGATATTCTGGAAGCGGCTGGTCGGCCGGCTGTTTTCGTTGGGGATGGCATCAACGACTCCCTTGCACTGGCCGGGGCCGACTGCGGTATCTCGCTGCAGGGAGCGACCCCGGCGGCGGTGGCAGCTGCCGGGGTCGTGATTGCCAGCGGCGGCTGTATCAGGTGCTTGCCGCCTGGCGCCATGCGCACCGCACGGTCCGCATCGTGCGCCAGAACCTGGTGTTTCCGATGGCCTACAACGTGCTCGTGCTGGGGTTGTCGACCACAGGCACGGTGCCGCCTGTGGCAGCGGCATTCGCCATGCTTGGCAGCAGCCTGAGCGTCATCCTGAGTACGACGCGTCTGGCGCGTTTCGCCGGAAAACAAGCGGCTGCCGGCGACGCCGCAGACACGCCGGTCCGCACGCCTACGCCGGTTGAAGCAGCGATCACCGTCGCCGGGCTCTTGGCGCGCCGGATAGCACCTATGGATCTGCCTCTATCAGATGAGAGCGCAGGCAACTGAAGGAAGGCTGGTAGAAGTCGACTCGTTGCTCCTGCTTCATTGCACTTGCACGTTTGGTACTTGGGCTTTTGAAGGCGGTACACGCATGGACCGCCGTCGAAACATTGCTGGTGGCGCTCCGCTGCGACGAGGCAGCCATGTGATACTGATGCGGTAGGGGGGGGGCTCACCCAGCAGGAACTTTGAAGGTGGACTTTCGGAGACGGGTGCCGAACTAATGTCCTATAAGCACATCGTGGCCGTCGTGTTTGTCGTGGACCCCAAATTTGTCGACCAAGGTGGCACTGGCTTCGTTAAGACCTTGTACCTCAACTTGCGCACCGAGCCTGCGGAACTTAAACACGACCTTATCCAACGCACTGATGGCGGTGATGTCCCAAAAATGTGCATGGGTGAGATCGATGTGTACTGTGTCCAAGGCCTCCGTGTAATCGAACGAATGGACAAGCTGGTCCGAGGAAGCAAAGAAGACCTGTCCCGTCACGCGGTAGCGCCGAGAGCGACCGGCGTCGTCAATCTGCGAACTGACGTCCAAAAGCCGGCTCACCTTCTGGGCAAAGAAAATACCGGATAGTAAAACTCCGGTCAGCACGCCTTTTGCCAGGTCATGGGTTGCCACGGTGACGACGACAGTTGCGATCATCACGATGTTCGAACTGGTTGGGTGTTCGCGCAAATGCCTGATCGAACTCCAGTTGAAGGTGCCGATAGACACCATGATCATGACCGCGACAAGCGCCGCCATCGGAATCTGCCTTACCCATTCACCCAAGAAGACCACCAGGATCAGCAGAACGATACCGGCCGTCAAGGTCGAAAGCCGACCGCGTCCACCGGATTTCACGTTAATGACGGACTGGCCGATCATCGCGCAACCTGCCATGCCGCCAATGAAACCGGTTGCGATGTTGGCGACACCTTGGCCCACGCATTCGCGGTTCTTGTCGCTTTTGGTGTCGGTCAGGTCGTCGACGATGGTGGCAGTCATCAGCGACTCGAGCAGTCCCACCACCATCAAGGTTGCCGAGTAGGGGAGGATGATCTGGAGGGTCTCGAGGTTGACCGGCACGTTCGGGATCAAGAAGGACGGCAGGCTGTCCGGCAACTGACCCATGTCGCCCACGGTGCGGATGTCCAAGCCCATTGCGATCGACACACCTGTGAGCAAGACGATTGCAACCAGCGGGGACGGGATCGCCCGCGTCACATACGGCAGGCCGTAGATGATGGCTAGGCCTGCAGCCGTGACAGCGTACACGTGCCACGTCACGTTCGTCAGCTCAGGCAACTGTGCGAGGAAGATCAGGATGGCCAGCGCGTTGACGAAGCCGGTCACGACAGAGCGTGAGACGAAGCGCATGAGCCGGCCAAGCTTGATCCACCCCGCGGCAATTTGGAACGCACCTGCAAGGATGGTCGCGGCAAGCAGGTAGTCCAGGCCGTGGGTTTTTACCAAGGTCACCATGACGAGGGCCATCGCTCCGGTTGCAGCAGAGATCATCCCTGGCCGTCCCCCGAAGAAAGCGATCAGGGTCGCGATGGAGAATGACGCATACAGGCCGACCTTCGGGTCGACGCCGGCAATGATGGAAAAGGCGATCGCCTCGGGGATGAGTGCGAGTGCGACCACGAGACCTGCGAGGAGGTCGTTACGGACGTTGGAAAACCAGTCCTGGCGAATGGCTTGTAAAGACATGAATTACCTTCTCAGGCGAGTAGCGCCGAGTAAAGATGAATGAACACCCTGCGCGAACAGATGCGCAGCGGATTGGAAGCGGGAATAGCAGATGCGATGTCGCAGCAGGCGACATCGATTTATCTGCCGATGAGAAGGTGTCTTACGGGGGAGTAACGGAGCAAAAATAGCCGCGCGGCAAACCTACTCCTGGGTAGGAAGGTTCATTCCGACCGAGACATAACCCGGCGCACTCAGCGGCGTGCAGCACGTGAGAGAGCGTTTCGGATGTACGGAAGGGATTGGGCATAGTCCTCTATTTTGCACCGCAGCAAAGACGTGGTCAAGGCGCGCTTGACTGTCAGCGAAAGGGGCGGAGGCCGTGCCTGGAAGGCTGAGTGTACGAGGTTGCGCAAGTAACAGGTTCTCAAGCGTTCTCAATTCGCCGGAAGCGTAAGCCTGGCAATCATTCCGCCGCCGCTTCCACGCGTCAGTTCCCATGAACCCTGGTAGCGCGAAACGATCGCGCGCACGATCGACAGCCCGAGGCCGCTGCCCTGTCCACCGCCCTTGCGCCAGAACCGGTTGCCGGCTCGGGCGATATCGGCGTCGCTCAGTCCATCGCCCTGGTCCTCCACCGAAAAAGCGACACCCTGGCCGGCCGAGTGGATGCGCAGCACCACTGGCGCGTCCGCTGGGCCGTAGCGCAGCGCGTTGTCGAGCAGGTTGCGCAGCGCCGTCATCGCAAGCGAAGCCGGGATGCGCAAGGTGCGGTCGGCGCCGCCCTCGTCGATGATGCGGATCATCTGTGCGCTCGCCGCGGGCAGCTGGGTAATCACATGCTCGACCACGGTGCGTGCGTCCAGCTGGTCGTCTTCCTCGAACGATACCGAGCCTTCGACCCGGGCCAGCATCAGGAGCTGCTCGATCATGCTCTGCAGGCGCAGCACGCCCTGTTCGGCACGGTCGAGGGCGACGCGGCCGTCCGGGCCCGGCCCGCTCAAGCGCGCGACTTGCAGGTGGGTCTTGACCGCGGTCAGCGGCGTGCGTAGTTCGTGGGCTGCGTCGCCGGTGAAGCGCCGCTCGCGTTCAATCGTGCGTTCGATCTGCGCGAGCAGTGTATTGACGGTCGAGACCAGCGGAGCCAGCTCGCCGGGAAGGCTTTCGACGGAAAGAGGCTGAAGGGCGTCCGGCGCGCGGGCGGCAAGCGCGCTGCGGATGCGTTCCAGCGGCCTAAGGCAGCGCCGGATCGCAAACCACAACGCAATCAGGGTCGCAGCCATCGCGATCAGGAAGGGGACGAAAGTTGCAAAAGCGATGTTGTGGAAGAGTTGTGCCCGGCGCTCGGTCCGGTCGGCGGTCGTGATGCGCACCCCGTTCTGTTCGATGGTGTAGCTACGCCAGATTACGCCATCGATGGTCCGGGTACGAAAGCCCGGGGCGGTCATGCCGAGAAGGTCCGGACTGTTGCGAGTACGGCCGAGAATGCCACCGCGCAGGAGCCTGATCTCGCATGCGACGCCGTCGGTACGGATGAACGAGGGGGCAAGGCGCTGCGCAACTGGGCGTGACGTCAGCGCGGGCGTGTCGACGACGAGCGCCGCCACCATGCGCGCCGAGGCGGCCAGGCGTTCGTCGAGCGCGTCGCGGAACTCCGAGCGCAGGTCGACCAGGGTCCAGATCGACGACAGTGTCCAGAACAGGGCAAAGGAGGCACCGATGGCGAACAGGAGGCGCAGGCGCAGCGTTTTCATTTTCCGGCCTCGCCGAGCCGATAGCCGAGTCCGCGCACGGTCTCGACAATGTTTTGCCCGAGCTTGCGGCGCAGGTGATGGATGTGCACATTCAGGGCATTACTCTCGACACATTCGCCAAGTCCATAAAGGCTGTCCTTGACCTGGTCCGTGCTGAGGATCCTAGAACCCGAGTTGAGCAGCGTCTCTAGCAGGGCCAGCTCGCGGCGCGACAGCTCGACCGGCTTGCCATGCAACCTGACTTCACAAGTGGCCGGGTCGAAAGAGAGCGCACCATGTTCGATCTTATCGACACTGCGGCCTGCGCTGCGGCGTTGCAGCGCATGCAGGCGCGCGGTCAGTTCCTCCAGGTCGAATGGCTTGACGAGGTAGTCGTCCGCACCCGCGCGCAGTCCGCCTACCTTGTCTTGGATGCCGTCACGCGCGGTCAACACCAGTACAGGCCAGTCCTTTCCATTCGCGCGCCAGCGCCTGAGCAGGGCCACACCATCGCTATCGGGCAGCCCCAAATCCAGGATGATGACGTCGAACCGTCCCGTCTGGACCGCGGCATCGGCCAGCGAGGCATTGATGACATGGTCCGCATCGATTCCCGACAGCCGCAGCCCGGCGACGATCCCGCTGGCGACGAGCTGGTCGTCCTCCACCACTAGCACACGCATGAATACACCCACTTCAAAAAGCGCCATCTTAACCGCCTGCGATTAGCCGGCGGTTAACTAGGTCGTGCATGCCTGACGGGCGCTGCGGCCTGTAGGTAATTTATTTCTTCACCTTAACGCTCTGGTAATCGGCGCTTCATATCATCGTCTCCCGTCACTCCCGGTCGTCTACGAGCCCGGAGGGCGCTAGAAGATCGAAGCGGGCCGCCGGCCCTTCAATGGAGGCTAGGAATGGGAATGACGGAGATAGCAATAGGACCGCTGGTATTGCCGACGGCACTGGTGGTGACGTTCGGGGCCATCATGCTGGGGTCTGCGCTCGGCAATCGTATCGCCAAGGCCGAAGGAGTACAGGTCGAACGCCTGCTCTGGCTAGTGATTGGCATTGCCGTGGTCGCGGCACGTGCCGCGTTTGCAAGCCAGTACTGGAGTCAGTATGCAGCCGAGCCGTGGCGCCTGATCGATGTGCGCGACGGCGGGTTCCGGCCAGCGGCCGGAGTCGCGGCAGCGCTCATCGCCAGCGCTTGGCTAGTCGGGCGCCGGCCGCTCCAGCGCAAGGCGCTGCTTTCCGGTGTCTTTGCCGGGGCGCTCCTGTGGGTCGCCGGGACCGTCACCTTCACCCTTTATCCCTCTTCAGGAAGGCTCCCTGTGCTGACCCTGACCGACCTCACGGGGAAGGCGGTGCCACTCACTACATTCGCTGGCAAACCGGTCGTGGTCAACCTGTGGGCCAGCTGGTGTCCACCATGCCGGCGCGAAATGCCGGTGCTGGAAAGGGCGCAGCGCACCACCCCTGGCGTTGCGTTTGTATTTGCCAACCAGGGCGAGACCGCGGAAACGGTCAATGCCTATCTCAAGGCGGAATCCCTAGTGCTAAAGAACATGCTGCTTGACCCCGCCGGCAGTGTCGCCGCGGCGGCGAATGCGCCGGGCTTGCCGACTACGCTCTTCTTCGACGCGACAGGCCAGCTGGTGGACCGGCGGATGGGCGAACTGTCCCCAGCAACGCTTGCCGAGCGTCTCGAACGCCTGCTCGCCGCCCCGGGGGCGCCGGCATCCGGAATGAACTCCATGACAAAGGAAATTCAATGAATATGCCGATTTTTTTATTGCTGCACGCTGCCGTGCTGCGCGTCCTTGGACTTGCCGGGCTGGCGCTGCTGTTCCTGTCCGCCTCGCCTGTCCTGGCAGAAGAAGCTTTCTTGCCACCTGAACAGGCCTTCAAATTTTCCGCACGCATGGCAGGCGAGGAAATCGAGGTGCGGTACGGGATCGCGCCAGGCTACTACATGTACCGGGAGCGCTTCGCGTTCACGGCGCGCGGTGCCACGCTCGGCACGCCGAAGCTGCCGCTCGGAGCCGTCGTCTACGACGAAACATTCCAGAAGAACGTCGAATCCTACCGTGGGAACCTGACGATCCGGGTGCCTGTATCGGCGAGCGAGGCGTTTACGCTTGTGGCGACCTCCCAGGGCTGTTCGGACAACGGCCTCTGCTATTCGCCGATGACTTCCACGGCAGCGCTTAACGTTGGCGGCGCGGCCGGAAGTGTGGCGGTGCCTCCTGGTGACGGGGCAGGCGCCTCCGCCGGCCGCATCGAGAAAGCCCTGTCCAGCCGTGACCTAGCGCTGATCCTGCCCATGTTTCTTCTGCTGGGCCTGGGGCTGGCGTTTACCCCTTGCGTGCTGCCGATGCTGCCCATCCTGTCGTCCATCATCGTCGGTAGCGGCGCCCAGGGCTTGCGCATGCGCGGGTTTGCATTGTCTGCTTCCTACTCGCTGGGCATGGCGCTTGTCTACACCCTCATGGGGATAGCAGCCGGCCTCGCTGGCCAAGGTCTTGCCGCTGCGTTGCAGACGCCGTGGGTGCTGGGCGGCTTCGCTCTCCTGATGGCGCTGCTGTCGCTGTCGATGTTCGGCGTGTACGAGCTGCAGATGCCTGCCGCCATCCAGACGCGCCTGATGGGGAAGTCGAACAATCAGGGCGCGGGTACCCACGCCGGTGTGTTTGTCATGGGCGCACTGTCCGCGCTGATTGTCGGGCCCTGCGTCGCCGCGCCGCTGGCGGGGGCCCTGGTCTATATCAGCCAGACCAGGGATGCGTTCATCGGCGGCAGCGCTCTGTTTTCGATGGCGGCCGGCATGAGCATCCCCCTGCTGTTACTCGGTGCATCGGCGGGGGCGCTGCTGCCAAGGGCAGGCGCCTGGATGGACGGCATCAAGAAATTCTTTGGCGTTCTCATGCTTGGAACGGCGCTCTGGATCGCGTCCCCGTTCATACCGCCACGCTACCAGATGCTCGGCTGGGCACTGCTCGGACTTGGCTATGCAGTGTGGCTGCTGTCGAAGCACCGCCATCCGGTCAATGTCGCCGTCGGCGTGCTGGCGGGGGCGCTTGGAGCGGTGCAGCTGGCAGGCCTGGCATACGGCGGCGCCGATCCGCTGTCGCCTTTTACGCAAGCGGCGCAGGCCCATGGCGCGCAAACCGCCTTCCAGCGCGTGCGCACCGTCGAGGAGCTCGATGCGGCGCTCGCCGCGGCCGGCGGCGCCCCGGTCATGCTCGATTTTTACGCCGACTGGTGCGTGTCCTGCAAGGAAATGGAGCGCTTCACGTTTTCCGATGCACGTGTGCGCAGCCAGTTCGACAAGCTGATTCTCTTGCAGGTCGACGTTACCGCCAATAGCGCCGCCGACCAGGCGCTCCTCAAACGTTTTGGGCTGTTCGGCCCGCCGGGAATCATTTTCTTCGGCACCGCAGGCCGTGAAATTGCCGGCACACGGGTGATCGGCTACCAGGATGCGGATGCGTTCCTGCACTCGCTGGCCGTCGTGACCGGCCCGGCTACCTGAATCAATTTTCTAGAAACTGGAGAACATATGCATCACCTTAGGACTACCCGCGTCGCGATGGCGATCGCTGCCGTCACTTTCGCGTCCTTCGTCCACGCCGCGCAGCCGGTGCCGGCGGTACTGAACGGTGCGGTCAGCGCTGGCGTGAAGGTCGTCAAACAGTTTCCCGCCCCGTCGGGCCTGACGGGCTGGGTACTGGCGCAGGGCGGGAAGCATTCCATCGTCTACACGACGGCCGATAAAAAGACGCTGATCGCGGGCGTACTAATCGACGAACGCGGCCAGAATCTGTCGTCAGTCCACGAAGCGGCCCAGGTGCCGCAAACCGACCTCTCCGCAGCCTTCGCCAAGTTGGAGAAGTCCGCCTTTGTGGCCGAGGGCACGGCGCGCAATCCGAAGAGCGTCATCTATGCCTTTGTGGATGCGAATTGCCCCTTCTGCCATTACCTCTGGCAGGCGGTCCAGCCATACGAAGCAGCGGGCTTACAGGTGCGCTGGATCCCGGTGGCGACGCTGGGCCCGACGAGCATGCCCAAGGCGATTTCCGTGCTTGCCGCCAAGGACAAGGTGGCAGCGTTTCGGCAAATGGAAGAAAACCATGGCAAGCCGTGGACGGCGCCGGCCGGCGTGAGCGAATCCTCGCACCCCGCGATCGCAACCTCGATTCAAGCGAATGGCGAGGCAATGGCAGCATTCGGCATCGGCGGGACACCGGGCATCGTATGGCGGGACAAGCAGGGGAAAATCAGGGTCAAGAGTGGTATGCCCCGCCTTTCAGAGATCCCTTCAATGACCGGTTTGCCCGCGCAGAGAAACACAAATCCAGCCTTGGAGAAGTTTATGTAGCCAGAACCGGTGATTAACGGCAGTTGCTCGAAGAACCAGGCGAATGCACCCCGGTGCCGCGCGCCGATGGTAAGAATGGTTCACTATACTGCCTGTACGAGTTACCGCTAGAACGAGTCAGGTCATCCGTATTTTTCAGGAGAAAGCCTTATGATTTTCCGCCAGCTATTTGAACCTTTATCCAGCACCTATACGTATCTCATCGGCTGCCAGGAAACAGGCCAAGCAGTCCTGATCGATCCCGTAATCGTCACGATCGATCGCGATCTGGAAGAAGTGCGGCGTCTGGGGCTTACGCTCGCCTATAGCGTCGATACGCATGTCCATGCTGATCACATTACCGCGGCGCTCGAACTGAAGAAGATGGTCGGCAGCAAAATAGCGGCTCCTGCTGCAGAGCGGGTTTCCTGTGCTGATATAAACCTGGAGGAGGGAAAACCATTCAGGGTTGGCAGTATGGAATTCCAGCCTCTTCACACGCCAGGCCATACATCCGGCCATTTCAGCTATGTGCTCGGTGATCGTGCATTCACGGGCGACGCGCTGCTGATCGAAGGCTGCGGGCGAACCGATTTTCAGCAGGGTGATTCGGATGTGCTTTTTCAAAGCGTGCGTGGAAAATTGTTTGCATTACCTGATGACACGCTCGTGTATCCGGCACACGACTACCAGGACCGATGGGTATCGACTGTCATGCAAGAAAAAAAGCGCAATCCACGGCTTGGTGGTGAGCGCACGATCGAGCAATTCCGGGAGATTATGGCTGGCCTCAATTTGCCATATCCGAAATTCATCGACTACGCGGTGCCAGGGAATAAAGAATGCGGAGTTTGTCCAACGGACTTGCCGACAAACCTTGATAAATATTGCCAACAGATGACGGAAAGCCCGCAGGGCTAGCCTGCGCAGCTCCAGGAATGCCTTTTGCGATTCTTAGTTGACGAATCGGTGCCGACTTTGATGGGCAGTCAGCATAGTCCTGCCGCCGCGCGTCGTTCGGCACTCGGCGTCATATCAAAGCCCAAGTCACGGATGTCAGTCGTCCCTTGAAGCCGGACATGAAACGAGTCGGGCCAGCCGGCCCGCCTGAACCCTTCTTCTAACAGATTGAGGACAGCTTCCCGTTCGTTCGCGCCATATGCCGTGATTCTGGATTTACGCCACGGGTGGTCAGCGCCATTCTTGAAGTAGACGTTCCATTCACGTCCGAACATGTCGGCAAGCTGATAAGCGGCTCCAGTATCCCGTCCCATGTCGTCTACGACTGCTCCCATCCGGGGTCTGACGTAGTAGTCGCGGCCATCGTGTGTCCAAACGAACTCCATCAACTGGCGCTTGTTCAGGTTGTGTGCGAGCACCTTTCTGGTGCCCGCTTCTTCCACAACATATTCGTCACGCTCGGTAATTGCCAAGAAATCATCCAGTCGGTCTTTCTGGGTCGCTGCCGGTGGGACTCGAGTGTGTGCCATTCATGAACCTCCTCTGTTAAGCCTATCGATCCTAAGGATTCCTTAGTGTGGAGTCAACAAAATACTAAGAATATCTTAGCCTTTTAGGGCTGCAGATGTCCGTCTTCGCTAAGCGAATGAAAGAAGCTCGACTCAGGGCTGGGTTGTCACAGGAAAAGCTCGGCGTCCTGGCAGGGATCGATGAAATGTCATCGAGCGCGCGTATGAATCAGTACGAACGGGGCAAGCATGAGCCAGACTTTTCGCTGGTCGAGCGGGTGGCGAAAGTTCTCGACGTTCCTGAATGCTATTTCTACTGCAAGGACGATGATGTCGCCTTGGTTCTGGTCCAGATGCACCAAGTCCCCGCAGGTCAGAAACAAGAAATGATCGGCGCAGTCAGGCGAGTGCTGGCTGACTGGTCTGCTTAGGTTCAACCACGAACTCTACTGCAGCCTGTTCCAACACCCATGCTTCGATCTGATCATGCCATTTCCTCAGTAGATCGAGAGGGCGCCGGCGGTAGTGTTTCTCTGCCAGGGCGCTCGGTTTGTGGCCCATGATCTGCGCCGAGATGCCGCTCGGCATTTCAACCCATTCGCACAAGGTGCCGAATGAACGACGGAGACCGTGCAACGAAACGTGAGGCAGGCCTGCCGCTGCCAAAGCCTTGGTGTGGGCAATACGCGGCTCAGCTAGCCTGCCGTCTTCCGCAGTCGGGCTGCTGAACACCCAGTCGTTACGGCGGGGTAGCGACGCGAGAAGCCACGAGACGAACGGCGTGAGGGGGATGGTGCGCTCGCCCTCGACCTTGTCCTTGATAGTCAGGCTCCGCCATTGGAAGTCAACGTCGCCCCAACGCAAGCCGGCGAGTTCTTCACGACGTGCGCCCGTCAACAGCAGCGCTTGAAGGTATGCGCTGATGACTGGATTTTTGATCTTTTGCACGGCGGCAAACCATGCCGTCAACTGCTCTCGCTGCAGGCTGTCGCCGTCCTTAGTCTGTGCTTTTGGAAGTGCATCCCGCACCGCACGCGCATTGTATGCATCGGGTGGCACAATGTCTCGGTATGCAGGGAAATCGGCAGCCCAGCGAATGAATGCTCGCAAGAGTCGATAGCTCTGCGCGGCATTGGTTGGCCGTGTTGCCGCCTCATGTTCAAGCCACGTCGAGATTTTTTGTCCAGTAAGCTGGGCCAGGGGCAGCTGCATTAAGGGGGCCATGGGTCCGGCGACAGTCACACCCTTGCCACGTTTCTTCGCCTCACCGCCGGGTGCGGTCAGCGTCATGTGGTTCTGCAAATGCCCCGCGCTCCATTTTGACTTGCGTGTATCGATATAAAGCGGCCATATTTCCCCGAGGGTTACGCTCTGCCTTATAACCTCAGCTCTTGCGGTCTCAACGGCCGATGCCTTGGCGACGCGTTTAGCGTGTTCCTCAGCCAGTTGGTCTGCTTTGACCTGACGAGGGTCTTGCCCGCCATCAACGATCACCTTGAGCCTGCGCGCTTCGTTCTGTGCAGCAAGCAGGGTCCAGGTCTTAGGATCGCCAATCGTAATGCGGATGACCTGGCCGTTCAATTTCGCCTGAAAGATGAACGCCTTTGCGCCGCCCGGTGAAGCGCGGAGACCCAATCCCGGCGCTGCTGCATCCCAAAGAAAGGCGGGAAGCTTCGCTGACTCACAGCGGAAATCCTCGATGCGCCCCGCCGTAAACTTGATTTTTGCCACTATTTACTCTCCGCAGGCTTCGTGTACCCTCTGTGTACCCCGGCGAGCAGTATATCAAGCAGTATGAATCAACACAACGTCGACTGGCATCGATCGTAAACCATTGAATTCAAACAAAATAACAATTCCGGTAGACCACAATCAACACGCCGGAATGCCGAGTTGTTCAGCCTTCTAAGCTGAGGGTCGCTGGTTCGAACCCAGCTGGGCAGGCCACAGCTTCCACCACGTCTCCCACTGACCTGCCTAGCCTTCTTGGCCGCTGCCATGCGTTGGATTGCGTGTGCTGCCCTCGAGGCACGCATCGGTGGCGGAGAAGGGCTCCGCCGTCCCCGAGGCGCAGTCTGCGCCTGTCGTTCCACCCATTCCCAGCATCATCCGCGACGATTCCCGCGCTTCCGGGCGATATTCCTCGATGCTGCTGCAGAAACGTGCCGATAAGGGGTGTAATGCACCCTGCAGCAACGCACACCGCATTACCCTCCCGCAGTGACCACCGGTACCTCGGGGTGCTTGCGCCTCATTCTGTAACAGCCACGCGTGCCCGCGCCTGTCATGCGAGGGTAGGGCGGGTATGGTCGACAGCGCAACCCGCCGGTCCGCGTGCCTGCCACCGCCATCGTTTCCCGCATGGCTGCGCCCGGGTCTGCCGGCGTCCCGCACGCATGTTCGTCCCTGCATTACCCATGCTGCATGGCGTAGCGCTGAGCACTCACCTGGCTATTGTCAAGACACCCTCCCCAGATTCGTAGCAAGCCTTGCGCAGTGTCATATTTGTCACGGCTGAGCCCTCGCAAACCGTTGTGAGCACGCGACGCCGTGCTCATGGAAGGTGGTGTAGCGGCGTCCAAAAATCAGCTCAACTGTTACCAAGCGTGAGTAAGTTGCGTCACAGAAATCGCGTTTTGGTTTCGATTTGTCCGAATTTGCCTACAAAACGGCGGCCATGCGAGCTCTAAATTTGGCGATATTATTGCATTCAAGATACGTTATTATCCACGGGGAATTTAACATTCCCTGTGCATACAGCTCAGCGCTAACATTTTCACGCTTTCGTCAAATAATCCGCCAAATTACTGATTTCTATGGGAGAAATGCGGATTTCCGCATTTGCGCATGCTGTGATTTTTGAGAGATTCTCATCTTTTTGCAACATTATTTCGACGCACGAATTAACATAAATATCAAACTTTTCTCTTGCTCATTTGTGTAAGCGCAAATATCATGACTTTCGGTTGTACTCTTGTTAAAAATGTAACCACACCTATTGGATGAGTCATGAAAAAATTTATCGCACGTAGCCGTCAACTTGGTCAGGGCATGACTGAGTACATCATCATCGTCGCGCTGATCGCCGTCGCCGCAATCGCAGTGACCCAGCTGTTCGGCACGACCGTTCGTTCGCAGATGGGCGCGATCGCCAAGGAAGTTGGCGGCGATAACGCCGGTTCGACCATCGCCGAAGCGAAAGCCGCTGGTGGCGCTGCTGCAACCGCTGCTGCGAAAAAACGTTCGCTGTCGACCTACGGCGACCAGGAGCAAACCGGTTCGGCTGGCACCAACTAATAGCCGTACCCGGATGCCTGCGACAACTGTGGCGGTAATGCAGTTGTCGCGGCATTCCAGCAGTCCTCCCCGATTCAAGTAGCCCCTACCACGTACTACATGACGCCCATCCATCGCCCGTTTCGTCAACTCGCACGCCAGCGCGGACAAGCATTGATCTACGGGATATTCATCCTGTTCGGCGCGCTCATCGCAACCTTCTTCCTGTTTAACACCGGCCAGATGTCCGCGGAAAAAACGCGACTGGTCAATACCGCCGACGCCGTGGCCTACAGCGCCGGGGTGATGCACGCACGTGCACTGAATTTCAACGCCTACACCAATCGCGCTATGCTCGCCAACGAGACGACGGTCGCGCAGATGGTGAGCGTGTCGTCCTGGTTGAGGTACTCCAATCAGCACATGAACCGCATCAATCCGATGCTGTGCCAATACTATTACGCCATTCCGCTCGTCACCGCGACACTCGAGTACGTGCCCCTGTGCTATGCCCTGACCTACAAGGTCGTGGCGCAACCGGTGCTGACTGCCGCGCAAAATGCCTTCAATGCCATCGGTCCTGCTACCGTTGCCGCCTCCGAGTTGGTGAAGAAAGCCCAGCAGGCCGCCCAGCTCGCCGCGTTCGTCGCCCTTCCCCTGTCACGCAAAGAAGTGATGGAAGACGTCGCCAACGCCAACTATAAAGACGACGGGACCATCTCCGTCGATACCCTTCCGCTGACGGATAACTGGACGCTGTTCGATGGCGGCTTCTTCATTAAACAACGCACCACCGCCGGCAACGAGCGCGCTCGTTTCCGCTCGCTCGAGCTGGCAATCGTCAACAGGGACACCTTCGTCGTCGATCGCTCCTGGACGTCGCAGTCCCCCTGGCCGTGTATTCTGCTGCCGGTAGGACGGGCCAACCACACGGGCTCCACGACCCTGAACGGCTACACCAGCTGGCGGGCAAACGACAATGCGACGTTCACGATCCGCACCTGGAAGTGGAGTCTGTTTAACTCCGGCTGCAAACAGACTTTCTCCTACACGCTCGGTACCGGCAGCCAGATTGCCGCTACGTCCAGCAGCGGCAACTACAAGTATTCCGGTGTGCCGAGCTACTTCGATTTGTCCGACAACGCGCTGAAGTACGGCCCCTCCAATCCGAGCGCCGCGAAGAAGGACGATCCGAAGCTGCAATTCGCCATCCGTCTCACCCGCGACAAGGCGCAACAGAAAACTTCGGAAGGCCGCTCGCAGATCAAGCCGTCGGGCCGCCTGGCTGTTTACAACAGCAACCAGGCCGGGAACGTCATGGCGGCGGTCTCCACTTCCGAAGTCTTCTTCGACCGGTCGCACGCGCCGCGGGCCGACGGTCGCCGTGAGCTTGCCAGCCTGTTCAATCCATACTGGCAGGTCCATCTCGTCCCGAACTCGGACGCCGTGACGGCGGCCGCCATCGCATTACAAGGAGCAGGACCTTGAAGTTCCGTAGCACAATGTTGTCACGAATGACGATTGCCGGCGCCGGCCTCTTGCTTGCCTGCGCTGGCGGGATGGCCAACGCGGGAACGGCCATGGAAAAGCAGATCATCCAGGCGCCGATGCCGCATAACGAGTTCGGCGGCGGCCCAAAGATCAAGGTGCACTACATGCGCTTGCACATGGGTGAAGAAAGCGATCGGATGCGCGAGCAGAGCCGAGGCATGGTCAAGTCGCTACAAAATATGGTCGACATGTGCGTCAAGATGCGCCGCCTCCAAAAGGCCTCTGTGAATCCGCCACGCCAGTTGCCGGACTACGCCGAGGGCTACATGCAGGACACCTACACCACGGCCAATCGCGAGATCACCTATACGCGCATTTATCGCGCCGAGCTGAATGACGATTGCAGCCTGAAGGAACGCGACGACTACACGGCCGTGCTGAGTTCGCAGGCGGGGAAGTGCGAGATCGACCTGACCGAGCGCAAGGCCGAAGGGGAGTGCGATGCGGCCGTACACGCGCGCTCACCCGTGGTTCCACGCGCCCCGGGCGCCGTGACGATACAGCAGCAGATCGCCGCGCTCAAAGCGAATCCTCGTACGGCGGCGGTGGCGGCGCAGGTGGAGCGAATGGCCGGTTCCTCCGGCCCGACCGGCAGGACCAAGGTTATCGCCGGCGTCAAGTGCGAGGAAGCGAACGGGGGTAAACCGGGCGACCTTACCTGCCGCGCGCTTGGCGGCTCCTTCCGTCCCTATACCGAGCTGTTTGTCGAAACGAACGAAGGCGGCTACCCGGTAGCGAAGGCCCGCGAGGCGCGCTTCGATGCCATGGTAGGAGCCGACGTGTTCGCGCCGCACCAGCGCGGCGGTTTCCGCATCAACCCGAGGAGCGACGAATGAACCGACTCACCGCATCGCGCCGGCTCGCCCAGCATGGCCAGGCCCTGACCGAATTCCTGCTGATCGCGCTGGTATTGATCCCGATTTTCCTGGTGCTGCCGCTGATCGCGAAGTACCAGGACATCGCCCACGCAACCGAAATGGCGGCGCGCTATGTCGCATTCGATGCCACCATCCGCAACGACCAGAACAGCACCTGGAAAACGCCCGAGGAGCTGTCGGGCGAAGTGCAGCGCCGTTTCTTCAGCAACCCCAACGCGCCCATCAAGACTGGCGACGTTCCAGGCGACTTCAAGGCCAACCAGAACCTGTTCTGGCGCGATCCTGAAGACAAATCGCTCATCCGTAATTTCGGCAGCGACATCCGGGTGAGTTTCGGCGAATCGCTCAACGCCGATCGTGCACATGCTTTCAAAGGAACCAAGGACGGCCAGCCTTTCCTCCTGTTCCAGGACCCGCTCAAGCTGAAGTCGAACGGCATGTACCGCGCCAACGTCACCGTCACCCTGGCCAACCTGTCCAATAACCTGGTCGGACCGACCAAAAGCTACGACAAGTTCAAGAACATCAGCCTGACCATGACGCGCCATACCGACCTCGTCATCGATCCATGGGGGGCGCGCGGTCCAGGCCAGGTGATCGACAAAGTGGGTGATCCACTTGCTTATCCCGCTAGTGCACTGGAACCTTTACGTGTAGCCGTGGATGCGCTCGTTGGCATCATGGAGAGCCCGCGTTACCTCCCAGGCGCGTGCTTCACATGCGGACCGAAAATCGGCAAGCTCGACTACTGGCGCGACGACGTGCCTGCCGATCGCTTGCCGTAGACGGGAAGGGCATGCTGAATTTTTCACTTCGCGCGGCACTGCCGCGCCGGCTCGTTTGTACTGGCTTGTTGCTGGCTTTATCCAGTGCGCCGCTTGCCGCCGCACCTGCGTGGCCGACTGTCAAGCTGCCACCTGCGGCCGAGACTTTTCCCATCGGCGAACAGATGATCGTCAACGGCATGCCGATGCGCATGCAGGGCTTCGTGCTGCACATGGAGCCGAAGGAGGCCCTCACGTGGTTCCGCCGCAACATGGGCAAGCCGCTGATGGAAGACCTTGTTGACGACAAGCTCGTCCTTGGCCGCGCCGAAGGAGACTTCTACATGACGGTGCAGCTCGAGCCGGCCGGTCCTGGCGGCAAGGGCGTGCGCGGCACGGTAGCGGTCACCGACCTGAAAGGGGCTCACGACCGCCGCGACGAGAACGCGGCCGCCAACGCGCGCATGCTGAACCGCCTGCCGGGCGGCACCAAGCTGCTCAACCAGATGAGCTCCAGCGACGGCGGCAAGTTCGCTGCCTACGTGGTGGCCGAGAACGGCCACAGCGAAACGCTCAATCGCAACAGCCTCGTCGACAACCTGCGCCGCGAGGGCTTCCATCTCGAACGCGACAACCCGCTCGACCAGCCCGCCACGAAAGGCCTGCCGGACCCGCTGCGCCGTGGCCGCACCTTGAGCTTCAAGGGCAAGGGCAAGGAAGCGACGGCCGTCATCCGCGCCAACGGCAACGGCCAGACCAGCATCGTCCTCAACACCGTCACCACCATGGAGCGTGTGAAGTGAAATCCCCACGTCGTTCCCAGCGCGGCCACATGATCACCGAATACGTGGTCGTCTGTGGCGTGCTGGCGTTCATCCTGTTCGTTCCCATCGCCGATGGGGCCAGTTCGGGCCAGTCGAGAACCACCGTCGAGATCATCATCGACGGCTTCACCAAGGCCTACAAGAAGTTCAGTTTTGCCCTCTCACTACCAACTTGATCATGAAGCTCAGCCAACAGCAAACCGTCTCAAAGATTCGTCAGTTCAAGCCCAACCGGACTTGGGCCGTGCTCATCGTCGCGCTCGTCATCGGCGGCGGGGCTGCGCTTGCAGCGCGCAGTTACCTGAACCGCCAGATGGCGTCGATCGAGGCCAAGGCCAAGGGCTCGACGGTCACGGCGATCGTTGCCAAGGGGGATATTCCCAAGGGCACGCGACTATCGGCCGAGAACATGGCGCTGCGCCCGATCCCGGTCGAATTCGCCCATTCGGTGGCGGTCACGCCGGACGACTTCGAGCGCATCGACGGCCAGGTGCTGGCCTATCCGGTCAAGAGCGGCGAGATGATCATGTGGGGCCTGCTCGAAACCCAGAAGGTGCCGACCTTCTCGGCACGCGTCGAAACGGGCCGTCGCGCCATGACGGTGCCGGTCGACGAGATCAACTCGATCTCCGGCATGCTCGAGCCGGGCGACACCATCGACCTGATGGTCTCGCTCGACCGCGAAGGCAAGAAGTTCACCTTCCCGCTGCTGCAAAGCGTGGACGTGATGGCGACCGGCCAGCGATCGGAGGACGACCCTAAGGGCGGCGAGCCGCGCCAGTACACGACGGTGACCGTGAACACCTCGCCGGCCGAGGCACGCCAGCTGATCGCCGCGCGCGAAATGGGCAAGCTGACGGCGCTGCTGCGCAATCCGCAGGACAAGGGACCATTCGACGAGAAGCGCTACGACGTTGCAGGCCTGCTGGGCCTGGATGGCCAGGCACCGCGCATCAAGGCTACCGGAGGCCGCGGGCCGCGCCGCGTGGCCGTGATCTACGGTGGTCCGAACGTGTCGAACCTGCCGCCGGAAGCGTTGCGCCTGGCGCGCGCGGCAAGCCCTGCGCCCGAGCCCGCGCCTGCCGCGGTGCCGCCCGCCACGGCCCCTTGATTTGCCTGTCTTGCACTGCGCCCCGCGCCCGAACCACCGACGTGAACTGAATTAATGAACAACTTCGCACCAAGCCTGACCACGCAGCCACGCCTGCCTTCCCTGAAACCAATGATCGCCAGCCTGGTGCTGGCACTGGCCAGCCCGGCATTGTGGGCGCAGACCACCCCGGCGGTGCAAGCGTCCCGGGCACCGCCGCCAAGCCGGGCACCACCTCCGCGCCGGCAGCGAAAACCAGCCCGGCGAGCACGCCCGTCGCAGCGCCGGCCAGCAAGCAGCCTACCGCGTCGGCTACCGCGCCGGCTACCGCGCCGGCCGCTGCCAAGCCGATGCCAGGTCCTTACGTGCCTGAGCCGGCCGCCAGAAGGTCACGCCGGTCATGCGCACCGTGAGCACCGCCATGCCGCGCCAGGACGCGAAGCGCAAGGCGCCGCGCGACGCCGTCTACGCCCCGATCCAGAAACCCGACGACGACGGCCAGATCCCGGAAATCCAGATGTTCGTGGGCGAGTCGCGCGTGTTCCCGGCGCCGAATGTCGCCCGTATCGTGGTCGGCAACGGCCAGATCATGTCGGCCACCGCCCTCGACGGCAAGGAAGTCATCATCTTCGGCAACGCCGCCGGCACCACCACCCTGTTCGTGTGGAACGAGGATGGCCGCTACCAGCGCGTCAAGGTCAACATCATGCAGGGCGACATCAGCCGCGTCGCGCGTGAGGTGGCCGCCTTCATGGCCGCCATCCCCAACGCCAAGGTCTCGATCGTCGGCGACAAGGTCATCGTCGAGGGCGACGCCCTGTCCGACGAAGACCGCGACAAGGTCGGCGAGCTGGCCAAGCGTTATCCGCAAATCGTCAACTTCACCAGCGCGGTCGGCTGGGAAAAGATGGTCATGATGGACGTCAAGGTCGTCGAGTTCCCGAAAAGCGAGCTGCGTGAACTGGGCCTGAAATGGACCGCCAACGGCGGCGCCGCCATCGGTGGCGTGTGGGGACCGATCCGTCGCGGCACCGACGGACCCTACCAGATCGGTATTCCGACTGGCGACAACGGCTTGCCGATTACCGACATTCCACCGAACGGCGCTGCGAATCCGAACGGGGGAGGGGGCGTGACGATCCCGCAGTCGCTGAACGTGCTCGGCGCCCTGAATATGGGCCTGTCCGCCAAGCTCAACCTGCTGGCGCAGAACGGTACCGCCAGCGTGCTGGCCGAACCACAACTGTCCGCGCGCAGCGGCGTCAAGGCCAGCTTCCTGGCCGGCGGCGAGTTCCCCTATGCGGTCACGACCATCCAGGGCCCGTCGGTGATGTTCAAGCAGTACGGCATCAAGCTCGACGTCGAGCCGCGCATCGGCCGCGACGGCATCATCCGCGCTGTCATCGATTCCGAGGTCAGCTCGATCGACCAGTCGGTCACGACGGCCGCCGGTCCGGCCTTGCTCACGCGCCGCACCAAAACCGAGTTCAACGCACGCAGCGGCGAAACCATCGTCCTCTCCGGCCTCCTGCAGCGCAATATCAGCAGCGACATCGACAAGGTGCCGGGCCTGGGCAACATCCCGATCCTCGGTGCGCTGTTCCGCTCGAAGCGCTACCAGAACAAGGAAACCGAGCTGGTCGTGTTCGTGACGCCAACCATTGTCGATGCCCATAGCCCGGGCCTGGTGGACCGCGTCAACAAGACCACCGAGCGCCTGTCCGACCGTCTCGACAAGTCGCCTTACCTGAGCGACCCGCTGCAGCCTGGCAAGGATGCGCAGAAGTTCAACCAGGGCCCGGGCGCGGGCGCGACCGTGCCACGCAGCGACAGCAACATGCCGCCGGCTCCGGCCCGGGCACCGGTCGCCGGCGAACCGCCGGTCGCCATGCGCGCAACCGGCGCCGATACCCCGGGCGCCACCGCGCTGCTGGTCCTGCGCGACGGCCTGGTGCTGCGCGCCGAACCGTCCGATGCCAGCGCCGCGCTGCTGGAACTCGGCTACCACGCCGTGGTCGATGCCGGCACGCTGGAAGCGCCGGCGGGTCTGTCCGGCAAGTGGCGCCATGTCGCGGTCGGCCAGGTCAGGGGCTGGGTACGCGCCGACAGCGTGGCCGCCGCCGACCAGCAGGCGGCGCCGCGCGCGGCCGACAGCGGCGCTGTTGCGCGCAAGGCGGCAGGCGGCACGATGCTGGCGCAAGTCGCCAAGCCTGCCGTTGAGGACCGCGCCGCTGCCGACCGCCAGTACCGCGTCGTCCTCGACGGCCTGGCCGTCCACGTGAGCCCGGACATCAATTCGGTCGTCGTCGCCAAGCTCGGCGGCAACCAGCTGGTCAACGGCGCGGCTGCCGCGAAAGGCAGCTGGATGCCGATCGAATCCGGTGCGGTGCGTGGCTGGGTCTCGGCCCAGTGGCTGCAAAACGTCGCCATGGCAAACTAAGGGCAGCACGATGTTACAAGTAGAAATCACCAGCCCGGACGGCTCGCAGCAGCTGGTCCAGGTACCCGATGACAGCGTCATCGGCAAGGCCCGCGAGAACGAGATTCGCCTCAACAGCTGGCGCGTGGGCAAGGAGCATGCGCGCCTGTTCAAGACCCCGGGCGGCGTGCTGCTCGAGGACATGGGCGCCTTCGGCGGCGTCTTCGTCAACGAAAAGCGCATCGAGACCCAGCACGGTCCGCTGGCCGCCAACGACATTATCGGCGTCGGCCCTTATAAACTGCGCGTGATGGAGATCGGCGACGCCGGCGGCGTCGTCCAGGCGGCGTCGCCCACTTCGCGTTCGACCTCGGCCGCCTACCGCAACCAGAACGCCACCGAGGCCCTGCAGGCGGCGCGCGTGGCCACCGAGAAGGCCCAGCACGAGGCACAGTCGGCGCGCGCAGCGGTGCCTGCGCGCCCTGCAGCGGCCGACGCGCCGGCTGATTATCCAATGGTATTGGCCCCGGTCGAGGGCCTGAAGGCGCTCGAATTCGAATGGCGCAAGCGCATCCACACGCACCTGCTGGAAACGATGGACCTGCGCCGCCATGACGTCTCGCGCATGAGCGACACGCAGCTGCGCGCCGAGACCGGTGGGCTGGTACAGGAAATCATCGACCTGCACGACGAGGAAATCCCGCGCGAACTCGACCGCGCCCTGCTGAGCAAGCAGGTGCTCGACGAGGCCGTGGGCCTGGGCCCGCTGGAAGAACTGCTGGCCGACGACAGCATTTCCGAGATCATGGTCAACCGCTTCGACCAGATCTATGTCGAGCGCAAGGGCCGCCTGCAGCGCCACCCGCTGACCTTCACGGGGGACCGCGCGGTGCAGGGCGTGATCGAGCGCATCGTGGCGCCGCTGGGCCGCCGCATCGACGAATCCTCGCCGATGGTCGACGCGCGCCTGAAGGACGGTTCGCGCGTCAACGCCATCATCCCGCCGCTGGCGCTGAAGGGCCCGACGCTCACCATCCGTAAGTTCGCCAAGCGCAAGCTCACCGTGGAAGACCTGGTCGAATTCGACGCGCTCAGCCCGGAGATGGCCGAGTTCCTGCAGATCTGCGTGGAAGCGCGCAAGAACATCATCGTCTCGGGCGGTACCGGTTCCGGTAAAACCACGCTCCTGAACATCCTGTCGAACTTCATTCCGGCGGGCGAGCGCATCATCACCGTGGAAGACGCGGCGGAACTGCAGCTGCACCACGAGCACCTGATCAGCCTGGAGTCGCGCCCGGCCAACGTGGAAGGCAAGGGCGCCGTCCACATCCGCGACCTGGTCAAGAACACGCTGCGTATGCGTCCCGACCGCATCGTCGTCGGCGAGTGCCGCGGCGCCGAGGCGCTCGACATGCTGCAGGCCATGAACACCGGCCACGAGGGTTCGCTGACCACGCTGCACGCGAATACCCCGCGCGACGGCCTGGCACGACTGGAAACGATGGTGCTGATGGCGGGCATGGACCTGCCGCTCGGCGCCATTCGCGAGCAGATCACCTCGGCGGTGGACATGGTGGTGCAGCAGACCCGCTTTGCCTGCGGCTCGCGCAAGGTCACCAGCATCACCGAGCTGAGCGGCATGGAAAGCGGCAAGATCCAGATCCAGGAGCTGTTCAAGTTCGTCAACAAGGGCTATGGCGCGGGCGGCGACCACGGCGGCAACAAGGTGCAGGGTTACTTCACCGGCTGCGGCATGGTACCGACCTTCTACGAAGAGTTGCGCGCCGCCGGGGCCGACCTCGACATGCGCATTTTCGACCCCGTCGATGCCGAGCGCCCGGCTGGCACCCTGACCCAGGATGGACGCGCATGAGCTCGAACAGCAACGAAGTCCTGATCGCCTTTACGGTTGTCATCGCGGTCGCGGCGGCGCTGCTGGCCTGGTTCCTGATCGACATGGGCACCGTGACGCTGGCACGCTACCGCGCCAGCTTTACCGAGCGCGCGCGCTTCCAGGCCCAGGAGTTCTTCCTCTTCATCGACGCCCGCAAGCTGTTCGTGGCCAACCTGGCGATGATGGTGCTGGTGCCGGCCCTGGTCTGGATGATCTCCGGCAAGGCGCTGCTGGTCATCCCGGTCCTGCTGATGATGGGCTTTTTCCCGCGCTTCCTGTACGCCCGCATGCGCGCCAAGCGCATGGAGAAGTTCGAGCACCAGCTGCCGGACGCGCTGATGATGCTCTCGGGCGGCATGCGCGCGGGTGTCGGCCTGTCGGCCGCGATCGCCCAATTGGTGGCGGAAGCGCCGGCGCCCCCGGGGCAGGAGTTCTCCCTGCTGCTGCGCGAGCAGCGCCTTGGGGTGACGCTCGAGCAGAGCCTGAACAACCTGTCGCGCCGCGTGCCGACCCAGACCACGGTGCTGGTCGTCTCCGCCATGCGCATCGCCACCGAGACCGGCGGCGGCCTGGCCGAGACGCTCGAGCGCACCGCGCACACGATCCGTTCGCGCCTGCAAATGGAAGGCAAGATCGCGGCGCTGACGGCGCAGGGCAAGCTGCAGGCATGGGTGGTGGGCCTGCTGCCGGTCGGGCTGATGCTGGTATTGAACAAGATGGAACCCGAAGCGATGTCCTTCCTCTGGGACAGCAGGATCGGCTGGGCCACGCTGGCCGTGCTGACCGTGCTCGAGGCAATGGGCGTGTACGTAATCCGGAAGATCATCGCGATCGACGTGTAAGGAAATCATGGAAAGCATGCTTCTCAAGAATGCCGGCCTGGTCGTGGCCGGATTTGCCGTGGCGGTGGGCCTGTCGGTGGCGCTGGTCGCCTGGCTGGTCTCGCGCGTGCTGGCCGACGTGCCGAAGGAAGACCGTTCCTACAAGGACGAGCCGCCAATGGGTTTCAAGATGTTGTGGTATCCGGTGCACTGGATTTCCCACTTCCTGGGCCCGGTCATCGGCGGCAAGCGCTACCAGACCCTGCTGCTGCAGCTGCGCAAGGCGGGCCTGGAGTACACGATTTCGCCCGAACAGTTCGTGGCCGCGCGCCTCGTCGGCGCGCTGCTGTGCTTCCTGCTGTTCTGGTGGATCTTCGGCTCCTTCGACAAGGCCGACCTGGGCGAGGAGGGTTTCTCGCTGTCGAACTATTTCGAGGTCGGCGCCGTCGGCGCACTGCTGGGCTACCTGTACCCGGCCCTGTGGCTGCGCGACACGCTCGCGCGCCGCCGCAGCGAACTGCTGAAGTCCTTGCCGTTCTACCTCGACATCATCACGCTGTGCGTGGAGGCCGGCCTGAACATGCAGGGCGCCATGATCCAGTCGGTGGAGAAGGGCCCGCGCGGCGTGCTGCGCGATGAAATCCAGCGCGTGCTGCGCGACATCCGCGCCGGCAAGAACCGCGGCGACTCGCTGCGCGCCATGTCCGACCGCCTGAACGAGCCGAACGTCACGAGCTTCACCACCGCCGTGATCCAGGCCGAACTGATGGGCATGAACCTGGGCCCGGTGCTGCGCGCCCAGGCCGACCAGCGCCGTACCGAACGCTTCCTGCGCGCCGAAAAGCTGGCCATGGAAGCGCCGGTGAAGATGCTGTTCCCCCTGATCGCTTTCATTTTTCCGTGCACGTTTATCGTGCTTTTCTTTCCAATCGCCATGAAATTCATGCACGAGGGACTCTAGGATGACAGGTAATCGCGAACGTTCCAAAGAAGAGCCGTTCCGCCTGCAGACGGGCAGCGGAATCCATACGCTCGACATCGCCGTGGCCAACAATTTCTGGCGCCGCCTGCGCGGCCTGATGCTGGCACCGCAGCTGCCCGAAAACGGCGGCTTGCTGATCACGAAATGCGACAGCGTGCACTGCGCCTTCATGCGCCAGGCCATCGATGTCGTGTATCTGGACGGCGAGGGCAGGGTGCTCAAGTGCGTGCCGCACCTGAAGCCGTGGCGCGCCAGCGTCAGCTACAGCGGGCGCGACGAGAACGGCCAGTCGTACGCGCGCGCGCGCCATACGCTGGAGCTGGCTGCGGGCAGCATCGCGCGGCTGGGTGTGCGCACGGGTGACCGATTGCTGCATTCGAGCCTGGGCTCGGCCGAGGTGGTGCAGGCTGTGCCGGTGACCGCGCGGGCCAGCGCCCAGCGAGGCTCGGCCATGATCGAATTCGTGATCGTTGGGCCTATCCTGACGCTGATCGGCCTGGCGGTACTGCAATACAGCATGCTGTTCTTCGCGAAGAACCAGCTCAACCATGCAGCCTTCATGGCAGCCCGGGCAGGCAGCCTCGGCAATGCTTCGATCACAAAGGTGAAGACCGCCTATATCAAGGCGCTGGTACCCGTGTATGGTGGTGGCACCAACGCCGCCGAGCTGGCCGAATCCCTGGGCAAGGCCACGGCGGACGTGGCGGCTTTTTCCAAGGTCGAACTCATCAATCCGACCAAGGAAAGCTTCATGGACTGGGGCAATAACCCGGCATTGATGGCCAAATACCAGACCAACGGCAAGCGGGTGATCCCAAACAGCGGCCTGGCGTTCAAGGACCACAACGTGGGCGGCAACTCGGGCCAGACCGTCCAGGACGCAAACCTGATCAAGCTGCGCATCATGCACGGCTATGAAATGAAGATTCCGATCGTCAAGACCGTGTTCAAGGCTTGGCTGAAGGCGCGCGATCCGCATACCGATGCCCTGTACACGGCCATGGTGGCGCAGGACAGGATTCCCGTGGTGTCCAATGTGACGCTGCACATGCAGAGTGACGCCATCGAAGGCGATCCGATCAGCGCGCCCGGCGCCGGTAACGGCGGCACCCCGACCAACCCCGGCGACCCGCCGGAAGGCACCGACCCGCCGCCGAACTGCAGCGGCATCGGTTGCAACCCACCGCCGGAGCCGGTCGATCCAGGGACCCCATGCACCGGAGCAGACTGCCCGGTCTGCCCGGCTGGCTGAACCGACTACCCGCAAGATCTGACACGACAATTTGTATAGTGCGCCCGCAGGCCGGGAAGCCTGCGGTTGGCGCTCGCCTGCATTCTTATAAAAGTTATCCATGTCCAAGACGAACGTTTCGAAAGCCACGCGGAAGGCATTGCTGTCCGCTCTATTGCTCACTGGCGGTACGCAGCTCGTGAGTGCCGAGGGGATACCTGGCTTCGGCGATCCGCCTTCCGGCTGCGGCGTCACCATGAGCTGCCCCGGCACGCCAACTCCGCCGATCATCCCGCCTGGCACCACCCCACCGGGCACCCATCCGCCCGGCACCTGCGGTCCGGGCAATGGCGGCGCAACCTGCTCGGCGACCGGTGCGGCCGTCAACCCCAGCGCCGGCAACGGCGAGATCAACGTCGGCGCCGGTAACCCGATCAACATTATCAACGGCAACAAGTACCAGCGCGAAGTCGACATGGCGCCGCTGCCGGGCGTGCTCGGGCTGGAGATCGTCCGCCACTACAACAGCTCGATGAGCGGGCAGGGTGCCTCCACCAACCTGGTCGGACGTGGCTGGAAGCTGTCCTACGAGACCGACCTGTACGTGGTCGGCCGTACTGTGCAGATCGTGCAGGCCGACGGCAGCCGCATCATCTTCAACCGCGATCCGCGCGACGCGTCGCTCTGCGCCAGCAACAACCCCGCCGACGGCAAGATCGTCACGCGCAAGACCAGCAAGGGCGAAGAGTACGTCTGGCGCTGGACCAATGGCCGCGAACTGAGTTTCGATTCCCGCGGCAAGCTGGTGCAGATCCTGGCGCCGGGCGGCCAGTTCGTCAGCCTGCAGCACGACGCGCGCGGCATGCTGGTGAGCGTGACGGACCCGCAGGGGCGGCGCCTGCAGCTGCAATACCTCGACAAGGCGCAAAGCGCAGACGGGATTTCCTTCCGCGGCGTGCAGAGCATCGTCAGCCCGGTCGGCACCTTCCGCTACCACTACGGCAGCCCGGTGCCGAAGGGCGCCGATGTACCGGCCAAAACGCTGCTGGCGAACCTGGTCAAGGTGGAGATGCCGACGGGTGCGCGCTACTACCACTACGAGAGCCGGGCATTCCCGACCTACCTGACAGGTATCAGCGAACTGGCCGCGAACGAGGCGGGCAAGGTCGCGTGGCAGCGCGTATCGACCTACGGCTACGACGACAACGGCAAGGGCAACCTGAGCGTGAAGGGCTACCCTGCACGTCTGGCGCGTGGTGCCGACGGCAAACCGGTGTCGCCTGCGCGCCTGGTCGAAGGCACCGGCGTGCAGCAGATCACGCTCGAGCACGGCGCCGGCATGACGACGCTCACGAACAGCCTTGGCCAGAAAACCGTCTATCGCCACGCTATCATCGGCGGCCAGTATCGCCTGCTCGAAGCGATCGGCGCCGGCTGCGTGACCTGTGGCGAGTCGAATGTGCGTTATGGCTATGATGCGGACGGGCGCCTGGTCGCGACCACGAAGCTCGACGTGAAGGGCGTTCCGCTGTCGACCGAAAGCACGCGCTACGACGCACAAGGGCGTCCAAGCATGGTGGTGAACTATGCTTACGCGAACGGCAAGGCGCTTGCCGGCAAATTGAAAATGCGCCTCGAGTACGCGGGCGACAGCGAGTCGCCGGCGCGCATCATCCGGCCTAGCGTGGTCCCGGGAAAAGAAGTCGTGACCGAGATCGCCTACGTGGAAGCGGGCGCTGCGCAGGGCATGCCCGCATCGATCAGTGAGCGCGGCTTCCTGCCGACCTATGAAGGCACGGGCGTTGCCGGCGTCATCGAACGCCGCATCGGCTATCGCTACGACGGCTACGGCCAGCGCGTCGAGGTCGACGGGCCCTTGCCGAACGCAGCCGGCAAGGCCGATCCCTCGAACAGCGACATCAGCCGCACCGTGTATGACGCCCGCACCAAGATGCCGCTGCGCACGGTCGCGCCAGGCAATGTCGTTACCGAGTTCCTGGAGCGCGACACTGCGCTGCGCCTGACCGCAACCCGCACCGTTGACGCGGCCGGCAGTCAGACCGTCTCCATCCGCCACAACTGGCGCGGCCAGCCCGAAGAGGTGCGCATCGACAGCGCGCTGGCCGACGGCAGCGGCGCACAGTCGCGCACCATCCGCTACAGCTACGGCCCGAACGGTCGCCTGCTCAGCGTGACCCAGCCGGGCAATCTCATCAGCCGGTTTATCTACGACGTTGCCGGCCGCATCACGCACCGCATCCTCCCCGACGGCAGCAAGCTGGTCGCCGCGGTGGACACCGAAGGCCGCCAGCAGGAAGCAGCCACCTACACTGCCCAGGACCAGCTAACTGGCCGGGCGCAATTCGACTTCAACGCAGGCAACCGCGTCGCCGCGACTGGCGACGGGCTGGGCGCCCAGGGAAGCGTTTCCTATACCGACGCCGGCCAGGTCGCTCGGCTGACCAATGCCCTCGGGATCGGTACACAATTCGACTACGACGCCTATGGCCAGCTGACCAGCGCGACCATCGCCGCGGGCACCGCCGACGCCAGCACCATCGGCTTTGCCTACGATGTGAACGGCAAGCAGATCAAGGTAACGGACGCCAAAGGCGTGACCACCCTGCGCCGGTATGACGACTTCGGCCGCAAGATGTTCGAGGTCAACGGCGACCGTGGCATCGACCTGTTTTACTACGACCCCGCAGGGCGCCTGATCGTGCGTTCGGACGGCCGCGGTACGACCACGCGTTTCACCTACGACCTGCAGGGACACATGCTGAGCGCCGGCTCGGACAAGATCGCCGGCCTGATGCAGTACCGCTACCTGGGCCGCAGGCTGATGGAAGTCCTGGCCACGCCCGACGGCAAGGCCGAGCATGCAACGGAGCGCACCCTGTTCCGCTATGACGCCGTCGGCCAGGTTCTCGAGGAGCGCCGCATCATGGCGCGTGTTGACGCAGCCCCGGGCCAGGCGCCGCTGGAGTTCGTCACCGCCAGCGAATACGACGAAGCGGGACGCCTGCTGCGCCAGACGCTGCCGGACGGCCACAGCCTGGCCTATCGCTATGCGACGAACGGCGGCCAGCTGGAAGCCGTGTTGTTCGACGACGAAGCACTCGTCACCGACATCCAGCAGAGCGTGGCCGGCGGCTTGACGGGTTACACGCATGCGAACGGCGTGCAGCAACGCATCGCACTCGACGCGCGTGGACGCATGACCGAACTTGCAGCCGTTGGCCGCGCCACGGGCGAAACCAGCTGGTGGACGCGCGTGATGGCCTGGTTCGGCAAGGAAGCAGCGGCGCCGCGGGTGCTGTACAGCCAGGCCAATCGCTATGATGCGGCGGACCGCCTTACGGCGATAATGCGCCAGCTCGGTGCGACCGGACCGCGTGCTGCGCAGACCCTTGCCGAGAACTACGGCTATGACGCACGCGACCAGTTGACCACCGTCGCAGACGGACACGGCGCCACCCTGAGGTACACCTATGACAAGGGCGGCAATCGCACTGCGGAGCAGGGCGGTCCGGTGCTGACCCAGGTGAACGCCGGCAAAGCTGGCCAGGCACCCGCCACACGTACCTACCTGTACGCGGAGGGCAGCAACCGCCTCACGGGCACGGCACGCGCGGCGGACGGCGCGGGTGGCCAGGTCGCGGAAACCGGCCTGTTCTACCGCCCCGGCGGCGTACCGATGGCGCGGATCGGCTTCATGCCGACGCTGGGCCAGCCCGGCATCGTGCAGGGACGCAGCAACCGCATCGAATACAACGCTGCGCGCAGGCCGATCGCGGTCTATGGCCCTGATGGCAAACTGGTCGCCGCTTATCGCTACAACGCGAATGGCGAGCGGTCCGCAAAGACGGTGTACGCGGCCTCCGCGTCGGCACCCGGCTTTGTGCGCACTTCAGCCGTCGCAAGCCCAAAGGGCCTTACCACCTACAGTCTCTATCGCGACCAGCGCCTTGCCGCCGAAGCGGACAGCGAAGGCCACATCCGTACTCACTACATCTACTTGCACGGCAAGCCGCTCGCCAAGATCGAGATGTCGCCAGACGTCGGTTGGCTGCATAGTCTGCGCAAGTCGCTGTTCGGCGGCCAGGACAGTGTCGCCCATGTCTATGCCATTCATACCGACCACCTCGGCACGCCGCAGGCAGTCAGCAACAGTGCCCAGCAGATCGTCTGGCAGGCCAGCACCACGGCATTCGGCAAGGCGCAGATCCTGCACGCGGCTCTGTCGGCTGGCAGCGGCAATGTTTTCGAGATGAACCTGCGCATGCCGGGGCAGGTGTATGACGCGGAGACGGGGCTGTCGCAGAACTATCTCCGCGATTACGATCCGGAGCTGGGGCGATATACGACCCCTGATCCGCTGGGGCTCGAGGGTGGCATCAATCCGTACGTGTACGTTGGGTCAAATCCGCTTACCCGGATCGATCCGCTGGGCTTGTATCAGAGCGACATTCACTATTACATGACGATGTTTCTGGGGATTGCTGCAGGATTGACACCGGAGGAGGCGCGGATCGTGGCCCTGGCAGCGCAATTTGTCGACGATAATGAAGACACCGAGCCGATGAACCTCGACCATTTCCTGAGCGACGATCACCGTACCAGATTGCTGACCTATCACTTCACAGCAGTGGAATCGCATGTAGACCCCGCTACCGGGAAGCTCGATGGGCAATTGGGACATTACGGCGATCCGCCGGATAGCCCGGCGTATATCAATATTCCTCTTAACGCACAATTAAATCGTCTCGAAAATGCTGCGGAACTTAGTCAGTTCGACGAAAAAGTCGCGTGCAAACGCGGTGCTAGGTTGCAACTGATGGGAGAGTTTTTGCATTCTTTCGCCGATAGCTTTGCACACCGCGACTCAAACAATATGCCATTTCCGCTGGAAGTAGGGATTGGACACGGCGGGTACGGTAGTAATCCGGACTATACCTATGACCACTACTCACTTGGTGGGCCTGGAGGATTTAATTGGGACTCCAATGAGGCGCGCACTTTGCAAATGGAAAGAGAGATGTATGTCCGGATGAAGAACATCGGTGGTACAGGAGCCGCGAAGACATTGTTTGACGCGGATTTCGAGTCGTTTTTAAAAGAGTTTAACGACATTCATGAACATGAAGGTGCCTTTGGTAACGGTTATAACAAGTTAAATCCAGCCGAAAGCGATAAAATTCAGTTACTTCAGTCTAAGTTGAATGAATGGGGCGTTACAGAGGTGAATTGGACCAATCCTGGTGCGCCTTACAAAGGGGTATATTCAAAGACCGACGGCTTGGCTAATCGGAACAAGTATTTGTGCGACGCGAATGGGCATGCTTTGGATCAAAAATTGTACCAAGGCACGATCCTGCCGACTTGCAACCCTTGATGCTTTTGCACCGGTTAATACATTTTTGAGTGAGAAGATGAAGCCTACAGGGACGAATAAGTTGGGGAGGGCATTGCGAATGTTGTTTGTGTTGGCTTTTGCAAACCCCGAGGCAATTGCTGGAGCTTCTGATTGCGTATCCCTACCGATCTACAACGGGCATCCGCAAGAGGTGAGGGGATATGTCAAAGCGATTGGAGAATACTGTCTTCGGCAAGATATTAATGCGGTTAAGCGATTCGACGTGCACTCCGGAACGTTCAAGGCATTTGATGGCGAAGGATTGATCAGCATCTCGCAGTCGCCCGAAGGCAATATGGAGGCAACAGGTGGAGCTATCAATTATCGCATTGAATTAGGTGGGCATCGGCTAACTGCGGAAGCTGAGGAAATGGTCGGTATCGAAAATCGCTCGGGTAGGGTAGGCGTGGCGGTCCGGAACGGCTTCATTGCCGTTCCTGGCAATACCAAGGCTAATCGCGGTATTTCATTTCGCGCAGATAGCACGCCGCTTAATCTTGGAAAGCGTCAATGTCCCATTGGTATCATCAAGTGCGAAGATATACCATCGTCTCAGACGGTCGATGGGCGCAGTCCTACCTATGGCGAAACCAACTATGTGATAGAAAAGATGGTGATCCACGCGGGTTGGCGTGGTGTGGATGTCGGTGGGCGTAACAATGTCCTCCGAGACAGTGTGATCGAAGTCGCCGGCAGGGTGGCTGTGTTCCAGTTTGGGCCAAATGCGGTTATCGAAAATAACACGTTTGTCGTGCATGGCAAGGGTGAAACTGGTGCTTTTGACGCAGTGCTGAAGTTGCGGGATGCGCATGGCGCTGTCGTACGCAACAACACTTTCATCTTTAAAGGAGGTCTCTTCACCCGCGCACCGGCGGCAATCAACTTGCTCGACTCAAAAGACGTGCGCATTGAAGGCAACACGTTCAAGGGTTTCGACCAGAAAGTGCGTGCCAACGGTGACTCGACCTACACCCTGAAATGATGCCCTCTTACAGGCAGCGACGACAACGACAACCAGCTTACAGAAAAAGATCACAAGGTCATATCTCCAGCATCTGCCTGCCTATGATGAAGATCTGTAGTTTTGTAGTGTTCTCGCTGTTGTGCAGTATCTTGCCTTACTCTCACGCGCAAAACACCTGCCGGCCGATAGAGAGGACGGATCTAGAGCAGATCGAGTTCGTTTTGGCTAAAGATATTCTGATACCTGGCACTTACTGCCTCACGGATAATATCGTCAGTCCACGGATTTATATATCCATGGAGAAAGATTCGGCACACGTATCGCATTGATAAACGTAGGTGCGTCCAATGTTGCGCTCGATCTTGCAGGTCGCATGCTTTCAGCAGACGCTGGAGGGCTAAAAGGAGGCGATGAGCCGCAGGCCGCGCTGTACGTGGAAGACGGCCGCGATGCGGTCATTCGCAACAACCGCTTCGTCATCAAGGGCGCAACGAACAATGCAGTCGCGATGATGTTCAAGAATTCCGCAGGTGTTGTCCTGGAAGGCAATACCATCGAGGGCAAGGCCGGTTTGTATCGAAAGCTGGACGAGAAAAGCACGGTCGATGTCAGGCCGGCTAAGCAGTGACAGGAATGTTCAATAGCAGCCGTGGTACTGGCAGTCGTGCGGTGTCCGGGGAGTCGCGCCGCGGCATCGTCCATTTGAAAGAACACATGAAAAAGCTGCTTGCCCTTGTCTGGATGCTCGTGCTCCTGGTCTCAACCGCCACTGCTGCACCAGACCACGCCGAGGACGTCGCCAGGGCCCAGCAGGCCGCGCTGGACTGGCTGCGCCTGCTCGATGCCGGGCGTTACGGCGAGAGCTGGGATGCGGCGTCCAGTTATTGGAAAGCCGATTACACGCGCGAGCACACGGCGCGGGTATTGCAGGAACTGCGCGCACCGCTCGGACGACTCGCGTCGCGCAAGATTCGAAGGTCGGAATTCCTGGTGGTGCCGGACGGTGACTGCGTCCACATCGTTTTCGACTCCGTATTCGCCAACAAGCCCGAGCACGCGGAAACGCTCGACATGCAGCGAGAGACGAGCGGTGAATGGAAGGTGTCCCTATGGGGGCAGCGCGCACGGTATCGCGACGACTGACGTCGCCCTGGAATCACAAGCGGTTTGGGAAGCAAGGTAACAAGTAGTCCAGAAGCGGACATCGGCTGAGCGAATGTCCGATAAAAGGGGAGGGCGTGCACTGTGCCGGCATGCCCACAAGCGCAACGCATGAGTTTTTAAGAAAAAGATTATGTCGACAACCACTTCAATCAAAGCCCTGGTTCACACGGCGCTGTCCGCATTATTGTTCTCCGGCGGCGCCGAGCTTGCGCACGCCGGCATCCCGGGCATCGACCCGCCTTCCGGCTGCGGCGTCAACATGAGCTGCGTACCCGGCACGCCGACGCCACCGTTCACGCCGCCGGGCACAACGCCGCCCGGCACCCATCCACCCGGCACCTGCGGACCCGGCAACAGCGGCTCCCCCTGTGCCGCACCGGGCCCGGCAACGAACCCCGGCAGTGGCAACGGCGAAATCAACGTCGGCGCCGGTAATCCGATCAACATCATCACCGGCAACAAGTACCAGCGCGAAGTCGACATGGCGCCGCTGCCGGGCGTGCTTGGGCTGGAAATCGTCCGCCACTACAACAGTTCGATCAGCGGTCCCGGCGCCTCCACGAACCTGCTGGGGCGCGGCTGGAAACTGTCCTACGAGACCGACCTGTACGTTGTCGGCCGCACCGTGCAGATCGTGCAGGCGGACGGCAGCCGCATCATTTTCAACCGCGACGCGCGCGATCCATCCCTCTGCGCCAGCACCAATCCATCCGACGGCAAGGTCGTCGTACGCAAGACACCCAAGGGCGAAGAATACGTCTGGCACTGGACCAATGGACGCGAACTGAGTTTCGACAGCCGCGGCAAACTGGTGCAGATCCTGGCGCCGGGCGGCCAGTTCGTCAGCCTGCAGCACGACGCGCGCGGCATGCTGGTGAGCGTGACCGATCCGCAGGGGCGCCGGCTGCAGCTGCAATACCTCGACAAGGCACAGAGCCAGGCCGGTAACGCCTTCCGCGGCGTGCAGAGCATCGTCAGCCCGGTCGGCACTTTCCACTATCGCTACGGCAGCCCACTGCCCAAAGGCGCCGAGGTATCGGCCAACACGCTACTGGCCAACCTGGTCAAAGTGGACATGCCGACCGGCGCGCGCTATTACCACTACGAAAATGCGAAGTTCCCGACCTACCTGACCGGCATCAGCGAACTGGCGACGAATGCCCGCGGCAAGGCCGACTGGCAGCGCGTGTCGACCTACGGCTATGACGACAACGGTAAAGGCAACCTGAGCGTGAAAGGCTATCCGGCGCGCCTGGCACGCGGAGCCGACGGCAAGGTCCTGCAACCTGCGCGCCTGGCCGAAGGCACCGGCGTGCAGCAGATCACGCTCGAGCACGGTGCCGGCAGCACCACGCTAACCAACAGTCTGGGGCAAAAGACCGTCTACCGCTATGCGATCATCGGCGGCCAGTACCGCCTGCTCGAGGCGCTCGGTGCCGGCTGCGCCACCTGTGGCGAGACCAATGTGCGCTACGGCTACGACGCCGAAGGCCGCGTGACGGCAAGCATGATGCTCGACGAAAAGGGCACAGTACTGTCGGCAGAGGGCACGCAGTACGACGCCCAGGGGCGTGCGCGCCAGCTGATCAGCTATTCTTTTGTGAATGGCAGATCGTTGCCGGGCAAGGTGAAGATGCGTTACGAATACGAGGGCGACAAGCCCTGGCCGGCGCGCATCGTCCGTCCGAGCGTGGTGCCGGGCAAGGAGTACGTCACCACGATCAAGTATGCCGACAGCGCCGTGCTGGCCGGGCTGCCTACCGAGATCAGCGAAGAGGGCCATATGCCTACGCTGGAGGGCAACGCCTCGGCCGGCACCATCGCGCGGACGCTGCGCTACCGCTATGACGGCTACGGCCAGCGTGTCGAGATCGACGGCCCGCTGGCGAACGCGGCGACCAACCCCGGTCCGCTCAACAGCGACATTACCCGCACGCGTTTTGACGCGCGCACCAAGCTGGCGCTGCGCACGGAGGCGCCCGGCGGCCCCGTCACCGAAGTACTGGAGCGCGACGCCGCGCTGCGCCCCACCGTTACGCGTTTCACCGATCCGTCGGGCGTGCAGATGGTGCGCGTGCGCTACAACTGGCGCGGCCAGCCCGAAGAGATGCGCGTGGAAGGCACACCTGCGGACGGCGGGCCAGTCCTGTCGCAGACGATGCGCTACACCTACGACCTGAACGGCCGGTTAATAGAAGCGACGCTGCCGGGTGAACTGAGCAGCCGTTTCACCTATGACGCCGCCGGACGCATGACGCGCAAGCTGCTGCCGGACGGCAGCGCTGTCGAGGCCGCATACAACAGCGAAGGGCGGCGCATCCTTGCCGCCGTACGCCGCGCCGATGGCGAGCGGGCAGGCCTCACCCACTATCGCCTCGACGAGCATGGGCGCGTCGCCGGCATGGAGGATGGCCTTGGCGTCGTTGCGAACGCAAGCTTCACGTCGGCCGGAACGGTGGCGGAGATCACCAATCCCCTCGGCGTTGCCACGCGCTTCAGCTACGACGAGAACGGCATGCTGACCGGCCGCACCGACGCGGCCGGCACGCCCAACGCCGCATCGATCAACTACGTTTATGACGCCCGCGGCCGCCGTGTCCAGCTGACCGACCCCAACGGCGTGAAAACGCTGCGCCGCTACGACGATTTCGGCCGCCCGATGCTGGAAACGAATCCCGACCGCGGCGTGACGCTGTATCTGCACGACGCGGCCGGCCGGATGCTGGTGCGTTCGGATGCGCGCGGACACGACACCCGCTACCGCTACGACGTGCAGGGCCACGTGATTGCCGTCGGCACCACCGCGGTGCCGGAACTGACCCGCTACCGCTATGTCGGACGCCGCCTGGTCGAGATCGTTGCGACGCCGGACGGCAAACCCGAACACGCCACCGAACGCACCAGCTACCGCTACGACGCCTTCGGCCAGGTGCTGGAAGAAAATCGCTGGTTCGCGAAAGCCGACGTCAAGAACGACACCGTGGGCCTGCGCTTCGTGACCACCAGCACCTACGACGAGGCTGGCCGCCTGAGCACCCAGGTGCTGCCGGACGGCCACGTGCTGCGCTACCGCTACGGCGACAAGAACGGCATGCTGAAAGCCATGTACTTCGATGACGAACCGGTGGTGGCGAACATCGCGCGCGGCCCGACCGGGATCACGGCTTTCGAGTCGGGCAATGGTGTGCGCCAGACGATCGAGCGCGACGCGGGCGGGCGCATCACCGCGGTGCGCGCGATCGGCACGGCCGTCGCTGCTGAAGGCTGGATGGCGAAGGCGCGCACCTGGTTCGGTGGCAGCAGCAAGCAGGAGGCGCGCGCGATCTACGCGCAGGAGAACCGCTACGACCGTGCCGGCCGCCTGGTGCAGATCGGCCGCCAGCTGGACCAGGCCGGCGCGCTGCCGGCGCGCAGCGTGGCGGAACACTACGGCTACGACGCCCTCGACCGCCTGACGGATGTGGGCACGGGCGATGCGCCTTCTGCCCGCTATGCCTACGACAAGGGCGGCAACCGTATCGAAGAGTGGCACGCGTCGGCCGTGAGCCGTGTTGCCTCCAGCGGGGCGTCCGTTGGCGACGCGGGCGGCACGCGTGCCTACCTGTACGCACCCGGTACCAACCGCCTGGTCGGCCTGACCCGCCCGCTGGCCGACAGCGGAACCGGCTCCCTGCACGAACGCCTGGACAAGGGTACGGCCAACCTGTTCGAGAGCGCCTGGTTGTACCGTGCCGGCGGCGCACCATTCGCCCGCATCGGTTTCACCGCCTCTGGCCTGACGAACGCCGCGGCGCAATCCCAGCCCGCCAGCCGCCGCATCGCCTACGATATCGCCAACCGTCCGATGGCGGTCTACGATGGCGCCGACCGCCTGGTGGCGGCCTATGCCTACAATGTGCAGGGCGAGCGCTTTGCCAAGACCGTGTATCCCGCGGCCCAGCCTGCAGGGATCGTGCGCACGGCCCTGCCTGCGCAGGCCAGGGGCACGACCACGTACAGCCTGTACCGCGACCAGCGCCTGGCGGCCGAAGCCGACGGCGAGGGCCACATCGTCGCCCACTATCTTTACCTGGACGGCAAGCCGGTGGCCAGGGTGGACATGCGCCAGGAGACGGGTGTGTTCAGCCGGCTCTGGCAGCGTATCCGCGCGCTTGGCGCATCGCGTGGCCAGCAGCCATCGGCCTCGGGCAGCGCCGCCGCGATCTATGCCATCCACACCGACCACCTGGGCACGCCGCAGGCGGTGACGGACGCGGGCCAGGACATCGTCTGGCAAGGCAAGGTGACTCCTTTCGGCCAGGCGACGGTGGTTCACGCCAGCATGAACGCCGCGAACGGCAAGGCTTTCGAGATGAAGCTGCGCCTGCCGGGGCAGGTGTTCGACGCCGAGACCGGCCTGAATCAGAACTACTTCCGCGACTACGACCCGGCGTTGGGGCGCTATACGACGCCGGACCCGATGGGACTGGCCGGCGGCATCAACCCGTTCGCGTATGCGGAAGGGAACCCGCTTGGCAATACCGATCCGCTGGGCCTGTATTCGATCGAAGTCCACTATTACATGACCTTCTTCCTGGCACGGGTGGCCGGCATCGACTTCGACACGGCGCTGACGATCGCGCAGGCCACGCAGCATATCGACGAAGACCCCGACACCTGGCCGATGGACGAGAATGCGCCCATCCAGAGCAATAATCCGCTGACCAGCGATGCGCGCAACCGCCTGCAGAAGTACCACTTCACGACCTCCAGCCCGGATTGGCTCAACCCCTTCGACTACGATCCGCCGCGCACGCTTGCCGAGAAAGCCTTCCTGCTTGCCACCGGCATGGACCTGGACAGCTATATCAAGCGGCGTTACGAGAACCCGAGCAATCCGCAGTTGACAAGGTTGATGAATGCCTCGAACCGGGCACCGACGGCCTGTGCGAAAGCGCAGTTCTTCGGGGAGTACCTGCACGCTTTCGAGGACACGTTTGCTCACCGCACGCAGGACAATTCACCGATCCGGCTGAATTTGAATACCGGCCACTTGTGGTGGGGCCACAGTCCGGACCTGACCTACAATCATACGGTGATCATTCCGGAGAATCCGGCCTTCATCAGGGAGATCGGCATCTGGGACCAGAATGAAGCGCGCACCTACACGATGGAAAAGGAAGTGTTCGCCAAGATGCAGCAGTTCGGGGGCGGCAGCGCCACGAACGCCGCGACCGGACAGCCGATCAAGTTCGGCGACCTCACCGACTTCCTGCGCAACTGGAATCAGATCCACGACGACGGAAATAAAATCAGTGCCCTGCGTGCCCAGCTCAGCAGTTTCGGTCTCGGCACGATCCCGGACTTCGATAACACCTGCGCGACGGCCAAGCGCCGCAACTATCTCGGCGGCTTGAACCAGTCCACGTATGACGGCACGATTCTGCCGACGGGCACGGCGACCGATGCCCAGCTCGCCCAGGCCTGCGGAGGATAATCGGGGCCACGAAGAGCGGCGCGCATACGATGCATGATCGGTAACGCGCGCTGCTTACTGGCGCGGCGGTGCCCCGGCACTGCCACGCTCCAATACAATCACATACAAGGGCAAACAATGAAAACACGCTTCCCGTTCCTGCTTGGCGCCACCCTGGTGCACCTGACGTGCGGTGCGAGCGCCACCGTTCCTTTTCCGCCGATCGAGGAAGGGGAGTGGACAATCGGCGTCAATGCCGTCTTTGCAAACGGTGAGAAGACCGCGGTGCCGGAAAAACCTGCAGGCTGCATGCATCCGATCCGCAATATGCAGAAGGAACTCGGCAAATTGGAGGAAAAGGGATGTCGCGTCCATATGGGCGCCGGCACCAGCGAACTCGTGCGCTACGCTATCGCCTGCCCCACGGCCAGCGGCGAGCAACGCATGGACATTAGCTTGACGGTGCCGGACAGTCGCAGCTTTCGCCAGGTAATCAAGAGCGAACAGGGTAGCAGCGAATTGACCGGCCGCTGGGTAGGACAGTGCCAGAGCAGAACCGACGAGCCGCGGTGAGCGAGCGGATGCGCTCTGCACACGTTTGTTATGATGAGGGACAGGTTCGATGAAGTCATTTGACCCGCTCACCGAGCGGTATCGCCGCCTCCCGGCAGGCGCGTGCTTCGCATTCGGGCTTTTGCGTCAGTTGTTCTTCGCCGCCTGCCTGGGCGGCGCGGCAATGCCGGCCAGTGCCCAGGCGGCACCCGCACCGGCGCAAGCATGCCTGCCTCTGGTCAATCCCCGTGGCTGGTCCGTCACCGTTTTCGAGCCCGGCAATTATTGCCTCGGCCACGACCTGAAACAGGTGCCGCGTACCGGCTGGCTTCGGCTTCCGCATGCGACGATTCCACACGAAGCCATGATCTTCGTCGGCCCCGGCAACGTCACCATCGATATGGCCGGCCATAGCGCCGTGGCGGCGATCGACTACGGCAAAGGAATGACGCATCTCGGTGGTACGACGCGCACCGATGGCGCGCCACGTGCTCCACGGGAAGTGGCCCGTGCGATCACGCTGCGCAACGGCAGCATCCGGACAACCGTGCAGGCGGCGGTCGTCATGGCGCACCGGTGGAATGGCGAGAACCTGCGCTTGTCCAACAGGCCGATGGGCGCGAGTTTCCTGGTCGGGGCAGAACTGAGCGATGCGCACGGCGACCTGACGCGCTACCAGAATACAGATTACGTTCTCGAAGACCTGACGCTGACGTCCGACCAGATCGTGGTGCTCATGCAGGGAAAGCGCAACATCATCCGCCGCTGCAGGATCATCGGCGGCAACGGGGCGCTGAACCTGTTCGGCCCTGACCTGGTATTCGAAAACAACGAGATCGTCATGACGGCGCGCAGCCCGGCGCAAGCGGGCGGCGAGCCCCAGGTGGCCTTGTATGTCGAGGACGGCCGGAATGCGCGTATCCGCAACAACCGCTTCGTGATCAAAGGGCAGCCGGACGGGGCGGTGGCGATGGCATTCAAGAACTCGGCGGGGGTGGTTTTGGAGGGCAATACGGTCGAGGGCAAGGCCGGCCTGTACCGGACCGTCGACGAAAAGAGCACAGTCCAAGTCAGGGCGGTAACGCAATGATGCGAAGTACGGCGCGCATGACGACCGTGGCGATTGCAGACGGCTGTTTTTCTATTCCGGCGAACAGATCGTCTTTGAAGTGCTTGCCGTTTGGCGCGGTTCCACCAGCACCCGGAGACACAAACAATGCGTAGAACGATTCTCGCCGCAGTCACGTTGGCGACCCTCCAGTTGCCGTGCTCCGCCGGTGACACCATTCCTTTTCCTAAGCTATTGGAGGGACAATGGGAGTCGACGTTCAATGACGTCGGATCGGATGGGCAGATGTCGCAGGCGCCCAGGACTTTCGTCATGTGCGTGCTGCCGACAGCGAACATGCAGCGCGCTGTCGAACGCCTGCGCGACGAGGAAAGCTGCAAGCATCGTGTCATTGCGAGCGATACCAACAGCGTGACGTACGCACTGACCTGTCCAAAGCAGGATGGCGACACGCATACGGTTGTCACCGTGACCGCCCTCGATGAGCGCCACTATCGCATGACGGTCAAGACCGAAGAGGGCAGCAGCGAGGCGACGAATCGGTGGCTCGGGCAGTGCAAAACCGGGACGGAGAAATCAGAGTGAACGAAACACGACGGCGCTTCATCGGCTTCCTTGTCGCAGCGAGCTGCGTCGTCACGGGCGTGCTGAACGTCCACGCCGCGCCGCCGCCGGGAGCGGCAAGCCAGTATCGGCTGCTCGACCTGGCCGCGTGCAGGAAACCGGCCGCGGTCGCTCCCGCATTGCCGGGGCCGACCTTCGAAGCGTATGGGGCGCAGCGCCGCTTGCTGAACCTGGACGGCAGTGGCCGATGTGTCTTGATGGATTTCTGGATCGCGCGCCTGGGCGGGAGTGAGAGCCCTGGCATGCGCGTGCTCGAGCATCGGTTCATGCGCGTCGTCCACCGAAAATGGCAGCCCTTCGATACGCCATTGCGGTGGTATCCCTTTGCGGTGCAAGAGCGCAGGTCCGGCAAGACCTACCTGGTGGACGTACCGACCGAAGAAGACCTGGACGACTTCATGGTGCTGAAAACCGGGGTGCCTCGGGTATTCACGGTGACCGGCTGGGTCGATCAGCAAGGCTTCGTTTCCGAACTGGCCTTGCAGGAAGTGACCGAGGGCCGTGCGGATATTCTGCGCGCCCTGTCGGTGTTACTTGAAACCCGCGCCATCTCCGGGCGTGCCGCACCCGCCGCGGAGCGTGCCCGTATTCGTGCATTGCGGGACGCGGCGAACGCCGCCTCGCCATCAACTTCTCCGTAAACGACATCGGCCGCCAATGTCGCCATTACAACGGCCGCGTCATCAAAAACATACTAAATGTTCAAGATGTCGATGTAATATGTGATTGTTAAATGGTCGAGTATTAACGGTTACCAGATGTCCGGAAACCGCGCGCGGCCAGACGCATGAACATGGGGAGGGCGTCCGGTTTCCGGCACGCCGAAGAGTGTAACGCTTCACTTTTCTACTACAACACACAATGTCCAAAACTGCCTTGTACAAGGTCTTGCTGCATGCCGCGCTGTCCGCGGTCCTGCTCAATGGCGCCACCGTCGGCGTGCGTGCCCAGACGACGCTCCCCGGCTTTCCGTTTCCGCCACCCGCCTGCCCTCCGAATACCAGCTGCGTCCCTGGCACGCCGCCATTCACGCCGCCAGGCACGAATCCGCCGGGCACCTGTGGGCCCGGTAATAGCGGCAGCACCTGCGGCCAGGGCGGGCCGGCCACGATCGGCAGCAACAGCAGCGTCAATGTCGGCGCCGGCAATCCGATCAACCTCATCAACGGCAACAAGTATCAGCGCGAAGTCGACATGGCGCCGCTGCCGGGCGTGCTGGGGCTGGAGATCGTCCGCCACTACAACAGCAGCCTGTCCGGCCCCGGTGCATCGACCAACCTGGTCGGGCGTGGCTGGAAGCTGTCGTACGAGACCGATTTGTACGTGGTCGGCCGCACGCTGCAGATCGTCCAGGCCGACGGTAGCCGCATCATCTTCAGCCGCGATCCGGCCAACCCGTCGCTGTGCGCCAGCGACAATCCCGACGAAGGCACGGTCAGCGTGCGCCAGGGCCGCGGCGGCGAGGAATATCTGTGGCGCATGGCGGACGGCCGCGAGCTCAGTTTCAACAACAAGGGCAAGCTGGTGCAGATCCTGGCGCCGACGGGGGAATTTGTCAGCCTGCAGCATGACAGCAAGGGCTGGCTGGTCAGCGTGACCGATCCCCAGGGCCGGGTACTGCGCCTGAACTACCTCGACAAGGCCAGCGCCAGCGCCGGCAACGCCTTCCGCGGCGTGCAGAGCATCGACAGTCCGCTGGGCCGCTATACCTATGCCTACGGCAGCAAGCCTGCGCAAGGCGCTGCCGTCGCCCCGAACGTGCTGCTGGCGAACCTGGTGCGCGTGAATTACCCGCAAACGGGCATGGGCCGCAGCTATCACTACGAAGATGCACGCTGGCCGACCCTGCTGACGGGGATCAGCGTCATGGACGCGGGCAAGCTGGCGCGCCTGTCCGCCTATGGCTACGGGGCCGACGGCAAGGCCGTGCTGACCAAGCAGGCCGGCGACACCAACAAGGTGACGCTGGAATTCGGCGCCGGCCGCACGCTGCTGACCAATAGCCTGGGCCAGAAAACCGAGTACCGCCATGCGATCGTTGGCGGCCAGTACCAGCTGCTGGAAGTGCGGGGGCCCGGCTGCGCCACCTGCGGCGAGACCAATGTGCGCTACCAGTACGACCCGTCCGGGCGCCTCACCGAGACGGTCAAGCTGAGCGACGCCGGCCAGCCCCTGCGCGGCCTGCGCACGGAGTTCGACGCGCTGGGGCGTCCTGCGAAAATCAGCCAGCTGGTGTATGTGGGCGGCAAGCCGCAAGCCGGCAAGCTAAGCATGCGCTATGTGTACCGCGAAGCCGGCTTGCCGGCCCAGGTGGCGCGTCCGAGCGTCGTGCCGGGCAGGGAGGCGCTGACCTCGATTACCTACAACAGCGCCGGCCAGCCGCTCGAAGTGAGCGAAAGCGGCTGGGCGCCGGGCGCGGGCGCCGAGCCTGTGGCGATGACGCGCAGCACCCGCTATGGCTACCGCCGCATCAACGGCCGCAGCGTACTGGCCAGCGTCGACGGCCCGCTGCCGAACGGCCCGACCGCGAGCCCGCGCGATTCCGATATCACCCTGCTCGAGTGGGACCCGAAGGGCAACGCCATCGTCGCCGTGACGGGCGCCGGCAATGTGCGCAGCACGCTGGAATACGACGCTCTGTGGCGCATCGCCAGGGTCACCAACGCGGGCGGCGCGTCCAGCAGCTTCAGCTACGACGCGCGCAACCGCCGCAGCGCGGTCGCTAGCAGCGGCATTGTCTACCAGACGCGCTTCGACGCCATGGATCGGGTGGCCGAGACCGGCATTACCCGCAAGGGCGCCTATACCGCATTGACGAAGCAGGGCGCCGACCTGACGGGACGCGACAGCTGGAGCGTGACGCACGAAGGCGTGCTGTCGCGCCGGCTGGCCGATAGCGAAGGACGTGTGCTGGAAGCGAGCACCCAGGCGGGCTCGATGCGCCAGGTCCGCCTGTTTGGCTACGACGAGGCCAACCACCTGGTGAGCGTGACGGATGGTTCCGGCATCACGCGCCAGATCGTCTGGAATGCGCTGGGCCAGGTGGCGGCGCGGGTCGACGCGCTGGGGCGCGAACAGCGCTACCGCTACGATGCCGACGGCCAGATGGTCGAAGTGACCGATGCGGCCAATACCCGTTCGCCGGCAGCATGACGGTCGGCCGGGATGCGCTTGGCCTGACCGACGAGATCCGTGCGCCCAACGGTGCGCGCACGCGCTACGTCAACGACGACTTCGGCCGCACCCTGGTCGTGTCCAGCCCGGACAGCGGCACCGTCACGCGCAGCTACGACCTGGCCGGCCGCGTGATCGGCAGCACCGACAGCCACGGCAACCGCGCCACCTATGCGTACGATGCGGCCGGGCGCATTGCGCGCCAGACGATCCTCAAAGCCGGCAACGGCAAGCCGGTGACCACCACCTGGCGCTGGCAGGGCAGCGACCTGCTGGCGATCGACCATCCGGCGCAGAGCGAGCGCTATACCTACGACGCCAATCACCGCTTGCTGGCCAAGACCGTTACCCTGCATCGCGCCGGGGCGGAGCCGATCGTCAGCCGTACCAGCTACGAATACGATGCCGACGGCCAGCCGCGCAGCATCACGCTTGCCGATGGCAGCGTCATCGAATACAAGCGCAATGCCCAGAATGCGCTGGTGGCGCTGGAACGCCACCGGGTGCGCACGTCCTGGCTGCGCTGGTTGCTGCCTTCGCAGACGCTGGTGTCGAAGATCGAGCGCGACCAGGTCGATATCAGCGCTTTCGAATATGGTAACGGCGTGCAGGCGCGCTACCAGCGCAGCCCGGAGGGGACGCTGGCACGCATCGTCTACCGCCGCGCGCAGGACCCGGCGCCGGGCACGGTCGTGACCTCGGCCGGCATCGAGCGCCTGCTCGGGATCGCACCTGCCCATGCGGCCATGGCCCCTGCCACGGCGGCTCAGCCGGTAAACGTGCTTGGACTGCCGCGCGAGCCGAACAGCCTGTTCGACTCGCGTTACCTGTGGGACGTGCAGGGCAACCTGCTGGGCGTGCGCGGCAACGACGAGACGCGCGACTATGCTTACGATGCCCGGGACCGCCTGATCGTCGAGGCGCGCACCCGCACCACCTCCGGCCTGCGCCAGGTGTCGCAGGAGGGGCCGGCAATCGACGCCCGTTACTTCTACGATGCCAGCGGCAACCGCCTGCTCGCCCAGCAGCCGGCCGCCGGCGTGGACGCGGCCACCGTGCGCACGGCTTACCAGCCAGGCGCCAATCGCCGTTCGAGTGAGGCTGGAGGCGCTCAGCCGATCCGGTACGATGCCAGCGGCCTGCCGCTCTCGATCGGCAAGCGCGCCTTCGAATGGGATGCGCTGGGCAAGCTGACGGCCGTGCGCGAGGACGGCAAGGATGTCGCCGCCTACAGCTACAACCACCGCGGCGAGCGCATCGCCAAGACGGCGGCGGGCGACACGCGCCACTTCCTCTACACCGGCCGCAAGGTCGCAGCCGAACTCGATGCACACGGCCGCGTGACGCGCGAATACCTGTACCTGGCCGACAAGCCGGTCGCCATCATCGATCATGCCGACGGTGTGCAGCCGGAGAGCGGGGAACGTTCGGGCACCGGGCAGGCATGGCACGACATCGGCCTGGTCTTCAAGTCCTGGCTCGGCAACGCGCGCGAAGCGGTCGCCTACCTGCACACCAACCACCTGGGCGCACCCGAGGTGGCGACCGACGCCGCGGCGAAGCCGGTCTGGGTGGCGCAGTACAGCGGTTTCGGCGTGATCGCAGTGAGCCACAACCAGGACGCGTTCGTGCAGCCGCTACGCCTGCCTGGCCAGTACGAGGACGGCGAGACCGGGCTGTACTACAACGACCACCGCTACTACGACCCCCGCGAGGGCCGCTACCTGAGCCCGGACCCGCTGGGACTGCGGGCCGATATCAACAGCTATGCCTACGTCAGCAACAATCCGCTCAGGTACATCGACCCGGAAGGGCTGGTGCTGTTCGCGTTCGACGGGACCGGCAATACCCGGGATGATGCCTGGCTGGCGGCGAACGGCGGCTCGCGCTCGAACGTGTCGCAGTTCTTCGATCGCTACCAGGATGGACCGAAATACTATATTTCCGGTGTCGGCACGGTCGATACCAGCGATGCCGCGCGACCGATACGCCCCGGCGATTTTGTCCCCTGGTACAACGTCTTGCCGAATGAGACAGCCGACATGGCGTTCAATTATTCGGGCAACGCCAGGATCGTTCGGATGGAAGAGTATTTCAATAACGCTGCCGATACGGCGGCCGACGACGACGTCATGGAGATCGATATCGTCGGCTTCAGCCGCGGCGCTGCGCAGGCCCGCGACTTCTCGAACCGGATCGCAGCCCGTACCACGGACGGCTGGTACAAGTACACCGTCAAGGGAGCAAATGGCGAAGACATCGTGAAATGCCAGAAAGTCAATTTCCGCTTCCTGGGCCTGTGGGACACCGTGCTCAGTACGAACAGCGGACCCGCGTACAACCTGGCCATTCCCGCGCAGTTCGCGCACGTTTCGCATGCGGTTGCCCTCAATGAATTCCGCGGACAGTCGGTCCGCGATCTGCCCGGTGGCAGGTTTGGCGCCTTCCCGCTCGAATCGATCGGTGGCGCGCCAACGCCCGACGGGAAAGTCAGGATCGAACGCGGCTTCCTCGGTGCCCATGCCGATATCGGTGGCGGCTTCGGCGCGGGCGAAAACCAGCTGGCGCAGGTTGCGATGGAGTGGATGGTCAAACAGGCAGCCACTGCCGGGGTGAAGGTAGACGACGCGCCACGTACCGTGATCGCCACGACGGTGTTGCACGACAAGAGCAACAACCAGAACACGCCCGACGGCGTTCCCACGCAAGAGGACCGGGAGGTGCGCTACCGGGACGGCACCAGGACGACCCAGCGCCAGATGGACGGTGTCGGCATGAAGTTCAGTGACACCGGCCAGTTCATCAGCTACCGTCCGGGAACGGTAAATGGTAGCGGTAACACGGTGCGGGGACCGGTTCCGGGCTTTGGCACAGGCACCGTGGATATGAAGGGCTATCTCAAGTGGCTCAAGGAAAACGGTTACGATCTCAATTTAACGGTGCAAGGTCCATGAAACGTCCGGTCTCCATCCGTAAAGTAAGCCCTATGCGTCGCAGCATGTTATGGATCGCCGCGCTGTTGCCTGCGGTGGCAGCCTGCGCCCGCGGCGCCAGTCGCCGTGACGACGCACCCCGTGCCATCCGGATCGGTGTATTGCGCCTGGACGCCAGGACCGATAAATGCGGCGTAGAGATCTATGACGACAAGGGATACCGGATCGATGGCGGTTCCCTGGTCAACCTGAAAAACGTGGGCAATTCGAGCTTCCCCGGTGGGGAACGCGGTCTGCCAGCCTTTATTCGCGCGACCTGGACAGCCTGCCGGTCGACCCCAAGCGGGGCGCTTACCGGCTATGGCAGTCCCGTGATCGCCGACTACACGGCGAAGGTCGCTGAACGTATTCCTGCCGAGGTGTTGGAGTTCCTGCGCACCAAGGGTGGCAGCCTGAGACTGAAGATCCGCCTCGTCGATGATGGCGTTCTAGTCGGATGGGATGTGGAGAAAATCGTTTCGGCGGCAAGCTGGAAGCCTGGCGATGGGCCTTCGGGCGTGCATTACTACATGGCCGGCGGCGACTTCCGCGAAGACCAGGTTGTCAACGGCAAGGTCGTCGAACGGGGCTGGGAGCATCCGCCCAGTAGCGTCAGCAACCTGAAGCGACCCTAGCGTCGTCCCAGGCAGGCGCAGTTGCACGGCGCGGGGCAGCGCCGCGATCTGTTTTGCTTCACTATCCCGGTATGTGTTACCGGATCGCCGTCCCTTCAGTGCGCAGGCCCCGCAGCCTGCTCCTTCGTGGCTGTACGGGCGAAGGCGCGTGCCAGCACCGCATGGCGATGTTCGAAGAACTTCTTGACGAACCAGCCGACCACCGGACCGCCAAAGCGTGGCGAGAAGGTCAGGTTGTCGGTGACGCAGGTGCCGCCGGCAACAGAGGTAATGATGCGCTCGTGACGCCAGGAGCGCATCGACAGGAGCGGTGACTGCTCGACGAAACGGTGGCCCGGAACGATTTCCGAGAAGGTCAGTTTCGACATGTCGACCGGGAAGATACCCAGCAGCAGGAACTGGCACCGGCAGAGCGGCTTGTCGAGCGTCGTGTCTTCGCCGATATGGGTCATCCCTTTCGGGAAGGTGATCTTCAGCACAGGCCACATTTCCTGCTTGATGCCGCGGATCGAGGTGGACCAGGTCCAGACGTCCGCAGGCGATGCGGGAACGGTGGTTGTCAGGGTGTGTCTTATGGTTGTCATCTGGTGTCCTCGCTGCGCTTGTTGTGAAGGCATCCGACAAAACCGCCGTTGCCTGGTGCGACGCGTCGGCGTCTGCACCGGCTCCCGTGCCGGTTTGTGGAGGCAAGGACATTTTGGTCCGGATTGTTACACCGCTCCGTTCGCTATTTCGCAGTTCTGCGGAAAACCAACATCGCCCGGGCAAGCACTTGCGACGCTAGGCAGGTGTTGGCATTTTGCAAACGGACGCCGCCAGACTGGCCTTCGTGATAACGTTTAGACATCGTGAGCCCATCGGTAAAGGCTCGACCATGACGGAGTCGGTATGCGTGTTCATCGTTGGTTCGGCGGCGCGGTCGTGTGCATCGCGCTGGGAATGTCGTTCACCGCGCGCAGCAATGCGCAGGAGGGGGCGCGTCCGGCAGCGGCACCCGGGGACACATTCACGCTGAAGCTGCCCGGCCCGGCCGATACGGCGGCGGCCGATACGGGCACCGTCCAGTTCATCGGCACGGCCACCGTGCTGATCCGCTACCAGGGCCTGACCATCCTGACCGACCCGAATTTCCTGCACAAGGGCGAACACGTCCACCTCGGGTATGGCCTGACTTCGCAGCGGCAAACCAATCCGGCCATCGACTTCGACAAGCTGCCACCGATCGACCTCGTCATCCTCTCGCACATGCATGACGACCATTTCGACAAGCTGGTGCAGGAAAAGCTCGACCGCAGGATTCCCATCGTGACCACCCGCGAGGCCAGCGAAAAACTCAAGCGCCTCGGCTTCCAGCAGCGTTTCGCGCTCAGCGAGTGGGACCGCCTTGACGTTACCAAGGGCAGCGCCCACTTGCGCATCAGCTCGGTTCCGGGGCGCCACGGCGCGGCCGGGGTCTCGGTGCTGCTGCCGAAGGTCATGGGCAGCGTGCTCGACTTCGGCGCGAATCCGGACACCCCGGACTACCGCATGTATATCAGCGGCGATACGCTTGTCTACGACGATATCCGCAGCATTCCCCAGCGCTTCCCCGGCATCGACCTGGCGCTGCTGCACCTGGGCGGTACCCGCATCCTGGGCGTGTTCAAGGTCACCATGGACGGCAAGGACGGCGTGCAGATGATGCAGATCGTCAAACCGAAAAAGACGATTCCGATCCACTACAACGACTACGATGTGTTCAAGTCGCCGCTGGCCGATTTCGCGCGCGAGGTCAAGTCGGCCGGGCTGGAGGAGAGCGTCGTTTTCCTGGCGCATGGCGACACCTATACCTTCACGCTGCGCAAGCACTGACGCGCCCTTGCGGGTTCAGCCCAGCGGTGCTTCGTCGCTCGGCGAGGCCGGATCGAGCGAGGTCAAATCGGCCGCGTAGGCGTGCGGCATCACGACCGGTACCTGCAGGCAGATGCTCTTGGTTGGCAGTACCGCTTCCCAGTCCTTGACGAGCTCGCGGTAGGCCACGCCGACCGGCCGAATCTTGCGGTCCAGGTCGAATAATCCGAGGGCATTCACGTTGCCGCGGTCTTCGCGCAGCGCACTGTCCCAATCGACCTGGTCGGTCAAGGAATACCAGGTAAAGCCGACCAGCGGCACCCCGTTGTTGCGCACGCGCAGCACGTTGGCCCATTCCTTCTTCAGCCAATACACGGCTTCGTCGCCGGCCGGGCCCTGGCACAGGTTGGTTTCGGTATGCATTACCGGCAGCCGGTAGCGGTTGTAGTACTGGTGGGTGATGACGGCATAACCGAAGATTTCGCCTGCGGCGCGCGTCAGGCCATCGGCGGAGACGTAATGCTCGTTGGTCTGGTAATAATCGTTCCCCATGATGCAGTGGTGCTTCAGGTTATGCTGGAGGAAGAAATGGTATTCCTCGCGCGTCATCCCGTTGTCGAGCAGGTATTCATACATTTCCGAATCGACCCGGCGGCCGTAGTTCAGGTCCAGCGCCAGGAAGCGGCGGGCGTTGTTGATTTCGGCGGGGCCGATGGCCTCGGGCGCCTCGGCATGGAAATATTCGGTCGATTCGCTCTGGATGAAGAGGGCGTCGGGGCGCACTTTCAGGATGGCGTGCATCGCCAGGATATTCGCCTTGACCAGGTGCTTGATGGCTTTCACGAAGGCGGCATCGCTGCGCGCTTGTTCGTTCCACCAGCCGTACAGTGTGGAAAACATGGCGCAGATCCACATCTCGTTGATCGGCGTGTACATCTGCACCCAGGGAAAACGCCGCGCGAAAACCCCGGCGTAGGCCGCGAACAGTTCGGGGAAATCCGGATTCTGGAAGTTACCGATCCAGTCGGGTACCCCGAAATGGCAGAGGTCGACGATGGGCGCGATGTTACGGCGCTGCAGGTCGGCAAAGGCGAGGTCGGCGAATTCCCAATCGAAGCGGTTCGGTCCCAGGAAAGTGCGGTGCAGTGGCGGGCCGTAGCGCAGTACCCGCAAGCCGAGTTCTTCGACCAGTTCGAAATCGCGCTGCCAGTAGCGGTAATGCGCGCATTTTTCGAGTTCGTCCATCCGGACGCGCCCGCCGTGAATCGTCGGATTGCTGTTCTCGATGCCGGTCGCAAAAATAAACCCTGGATACATGGACGTCTCCTTCGTCACAGTCGACCCAAGCAGTATCGTCCACGGCAGTGCCGAATGCTAGCGTGCGTGCGCGCCGCCACGGTAAAGGTTATGCTGGCAGCTCAACCATTCCCCGCCCCCCCCGCATGCCATCCACCACCCGACCGCAAGTGCCCGACCTTGCCCACCGCCGCATGGCGATCGGTCTGCTGGTGTCGCTGCTCGTGCATGCGGTGATCCTGTCCGTCCACTTCGGCATCCCGGGCATGCGCGCGGGCGGGGCGAGCCCGATCAGCGTCACACTGGCGCCGCTGCCGCCGCTGCCACCATTGGCGCCTCCCGTTGCCACGCTGCCGCCACTGCCGGACCCGCCGTCGCTTGCGCTCGACACTGCGCCTCGCGGGGCGACCCCGCCATCCGAGCTGGGCCAGGCGGCGCCATTACCTGCTTCCGCGCCGCCAGCGCATTCCGGGTTGCGCCTGTTCGACCCGCTGCCCAAGGCCCCGCCGCCCGCACCCGTGGCAGCCAGGACCAGGCCTGTGTCCAGGCGCAGGCGTGCCCCGCGCGCCCCGGCTGCGTCCGCGCCCGAAAGCACGGTCGCGGTCATTGCCCAGCAGGATAATCCGGAAGCGTCGTTCAAGGTACCACTGGAAGGACCTGTGCCGGCCGCACCGGAGCCGGAGGTGGCGCAAGCGGAACCGGAAGCGGCCGACGATGTCGTCGATGATGCGGACGAGCGAGCGCTGGCCCCGGAGCGGGAGCGCCTGGCCGAGGAGGAAGCGAGGCTGGCCGCTGAGCGCATTGCTCAGGAGGATGCAGCACGGGGGAGGCACTGGAGCGCACGCGACTGGCTGAACAGCAACGGCAAGAGGCCGAGCGCTCGCGCGAGCAGGCTGCGCAGCACGCCCCGGCGCAACAGCAACGCGAACAGGAGCAGGCCAGGCTGGCCGAGCAGGAGAGGTCGGCCGCAGCCGAGCGTGAGCGCGTAGCTGCATTGCAGCGCGCCGACGCTGCCCGCGAACAGGCGCGCCAGCGCGATCTGGCCATCGCGGAGAGTGCATTGGCCGAGGAGCGCCGCCGCGAGCAGGAGCGCGAACGGCTGGCAGCGCGCGGCAGCGCGAGGAGGCGCAGGAGCGGGCGCTCGCGCAGCAACGCGAGGGAGGCGACACGGCGTGCACGGGAGGTGGCAGCCCGGGAGGAACAGCGCCGGCTGGCCGAAGACAGCGCGCGGCGGCAGGCCGAGGAGCAGATGCGGCGCCTGGCCGAGGAGAACGTACGGCGCCTGGCGGGGAGCAGTCACGGCGCCAGGCCGAGGCCGACAGCCGCCGCGTCGCGGAGGACAGTGCGCGCCGGCTGGCCGAGGAAAGCGTGCGGCGCCAGACGGAGGAGGCACGGCGCCTGGCACAGGAGGCCGCACGCAGGCAGGCAGAGGAAGACATACGCCGCGTTGCCGAAACGCGCCAGCGCGAAACACAGGCAGCCCAGCGCCTGGCCGAGGAAGCGGAGCGGCAGCGCAGGCGTGACGAGGAATCGGCGCGGCAGCAGGCGCAGGCCGTCGCGCGCCAGCAGGCGGAAGATGCGCTTGCCGGGCGGCGCCGCGCGGAGGAGTTGGCGCGCCAGCAAGCCGAGGGCGCCAAGCACGCACGCCAGGCGCAACTGGCGGCCGCGCCCGCATCCCCTGCGGGGGAGGGCGACGGACTGGCCGGCAACGGTCCCGGCCGCGGAGCTGGCGCGGGAGGAAACGGGACCTTGCCTCGCGGAATGCTGGGGAGCGACCTGGCCAGCCGCGCACGCGAACTGATGCGCGGCATCGACCTGCCGGGCGAGCCCCGGCGGCGCTGCGTCCTGCCCAGCAGTTGCCGGACGGGCGCAGGCGGGTCGTCGACAGCGCCGAGCGCGACGTGCCCGTCCGTCTGTACGTGGACAGCTTCCGCCAGAAAATCGAACGCAATGCCGCGCAAATCCAGATGCGCGTGGCCGGCGGCCCGACCGCGCCGATCCGCTCGTCAGCGTGGCGTTGCGCAGCGACGGCAGCGTCGACGACATCACCATCGTGCGCTCCAGCGGACGCGCCGACCTCGACGAGGCGGTGCGCCGGATCGTGCGCCTGAACGCCCGTTATGCCGCCTTCCCCGCGAATGTGGCGGCGCAATTCGACGTCATCGAGATCCGCCGTGTGTGGCTGTTTTCCGAGACCCTCAAGCTGCTCGAGGAAGTACGCTGAGCGCCTGAATTTTACGCATGGAAACGCATGCCGGCCGCGCCAGCCGTGCCCATCCGCCTGCCTGTCTTGCCTGAGCCTGCCGTTTGATGTGCATCTAAGCCGCCTGTGGTGGAGGCCGTACGCTGAGTTGGTCAGCAGTGGAACGGCTATTCATTTGATAGGCAAGCTCATGAATTTACCAACAGAAATTTTGTGGCGGCGTTGCGCGCTCCTGGTGAGCGCGCTGGTGCTGGTCGGGTGCGCATCGGGCCTGCAATTCCGGTCCGATGACGGCAAGACCGCGGCAGACCCACCCCCGCCGACCGAAATGATCACCGAGCAGCTGATCGCGGCCGAGAAGACGGCGGCGCTCCAGCAGGGCGAACAGGATCTGTCGCGCCTGATCGTGCGTAATCCGCCACCCTATACGATCGGGCGCGGGGACATCCTGTCCATTGTCGTCTGGGACCATCCCGAACTCGCGGGAGGGGGCATGACGGCTGCCACGGCTGCGCTCGACGCGGCTGGCGCCAACACGGACCGGCGCAGCGAACGCGCCGCAGCCAGGCTTCGTCGTCGACCACCGGGGCGCATCCAGTTTCCGTTCGCGGGCCTGCTGCCGGTCGAAGGCTTGACCGAGGAACAGGCGCGCGCGCTGCTCACGCAGAAGCTGGCGCGCTACATCGCCAATCCGAACGTCACATTGCGAGTCCAGGCATACCGCAGCAAGCGCGTCTACATCGATGGCGAAGTGAAGTCTCCCGGCCTGCAGGCGATCAACGACATCCCGATGACGCTGGTCGAGGCGATCAACCGCGCCGGCGGCATGCTGCCGACCGCCGACCAGAGCCGCATCGCGCTCGAACGCGGCGATGCGCGCTACCGCATCAACCTGCGCGATCTCGTCCAAAAGGGAATCAACCCGGCCAACCTCATGCTGGCCCCGGGCGACGTCGTGCGCGTGCATTCGCGCGACGAGAGCAAGGTCTTCGTGTCGGGAGAGGTGGTCACGCCACGGGCGCTGACGATGCACAACGGCCGCCTGACCCTCAATGAAGCACTCGGCGAGACAGGCGGCATCAGCCCGCTGAGCGGCGACGCGCGCCAGATCTACGTCGTGCGCAAGACGCCTGAGCGCACCCGCGTGTTCCAGCTCGACGCCCGCCTGGCAGGATCGATCGCCATGGCCGAGTCTTTCGAGCTGCGTCCCAAGGACGTGGTCTACGTGGCCGCTTCACCGCTGGCGAACTGGAACCGTCACCTGAGCTTGCTGTTCCCGGGGGCGCTGACTTCTGCGGTCGGCGTCACCACGCGTCCGTGAGCCGGAGACGACCATGACCAAGCCCTCAGACCACCATCCGCTCACCCCCCATGTGATGCACAGCCCGCCGATTCTGAGTGTTCCTTTCGATCCCCGGCCGCCCCGGAGCACCTCCGACGAACCGACCGTCGACCTCAAGGGGCATTTCAACACGCTCTAGCCGAGTCCGATGATGCCGATGACCGCGGTGCGGTCGCGCAGTTTCGCGGTGAGCTGCTCTAGGAGTGCCGATTGGTGTTCGTCGCGCATGGATATCCTCGCCAACATTGGGGGGTAGGGTGGGGAAGGCGTGCCGCCTCAGGTACGGAAGGGCACGAATTTATGGATGAGGCTGAGCCGGGCTGGCTCGGGCTGGGGCTCGGGTACCGGCGTGGGGACGGCGACGGGCAGTTGTGGCGTGTATTCGCTGACGATGGCCTTGACCATCGATTCGATCATGCCGCGCTCGTGGGTTTCACAGGCCATCATCAGGCAGGTGATGCAGGTTTCGAGCACGCTCGGACGCAAGGCGTTTTCCTTCATGCGCATGATGCGTGGGTGTTCGCTCGGGAACACGGTGCCGTCGGTCAGCAATTCCTCGTGCAGCTTTTCACCCGGAAACAGGCCGACGAACTTGACCTCGATGTCGCCATCCGGGTTTTGCGGCGTTTTTTCGGTCAGGCCGGACATGGCCAGCAGCGTGCGGGCCAGTTCGACGATGCGCACCGGTTCGCCCATGTCGAGCACGAAGACGTCGCCGCCCTTGGCCATCGCACCCGCCTGGATGACGAGCTGGGCCGCTTCGGGGATGAGCATGAAGTAGCGCGACACTTCTGGGTGGGTAATGGTCAGCGGGCCACCGCGGGCGATCTGGCGCTGGAAGAGCGGGATCACCGAGCCGGACGAGCCGAGCACGTTGCCGAAGCGGACCATGCAGAAGGTGGTGCGGGTGCCCGACCGGGCCGCGGCAGCCTGGAAGATCAGCTCGGCGATGCGCTTGCTGGCGCCCATGATGTTGGTCGGGCGCACGGCCTTGTCGCTGGAAATGAGCACACAGGTTTCGACGTTGTGGGTGGCGCAGGCCGAGGCAACCACCTGGGCGCCGAGCACGTTGTTGCGCAGGCCTTCGACGATATTGGTCTCTACCAGGGGGACGTGCTTGTAGGCGGCGGCATGGTAGACCGTATCGACGTGGCTTTCGCCGAGGATGCGCTCGACGAGGTCGGCATTGCAGACGGAACCGAGGTGGGCATCGATGCGCAGGTCGGGAAAGCGGGTGATGAGTTCCTGGCGGATGGTGTAGAGGGCGTATTCCGAGTGGTCGAGCAGGTGCAGGCGGATTGGCGCCAGCGTGACGATCTGGCGACAGAGTTCGCTGCCGATGGAACCGCCGGCACCGGTGACGAGCACGGTCTTGCCACGCACGCAGCGGGCAAACAGGTCCAGGCGCGGCGGCACCGGAGGGCGTCCGAGCAGGTCTTCGAATTTCAGCTCGCGGATCGAGTCGCGCGGCCGGACGCGGTCGTCGGCGAGGTCGACCAGGCGGCTGAGGATTTTCGTGGTGACGCCGGCTCCGGCCAGGCGCTGCATGATGTCGCGCAGCCGCTCGACCGGCATGGCGGGCACGGCGATCACGACTGTGCGGATGTCGTGGGCGGCGACGAGCTGGGCCAGGCGGTCGGTATGGAAGACGCGCAGGCCCGCAATCGTGCGGTCGATCAGTGCGCGCTTGTCGTCGAAAAAGCAGATCGGACGGTATTCGTCGCTATTGCGCATCGTTTGCGCCAGGCGCGCCCCAGCCTCGCCGGCACCATAGATGGCCACCGCATCGGAAGCCGGACGGCGTGCACTATGGCTGCGCAGGAAATTACGCATGCCGATTCGGGAGGTAACCACATACGAAAAGACGATGAACCAGTAAATGGCCAGGGCACTGCGCGGAAACATGGCGTCGTTAATCGCGAACAGCACGACATAGGCGCACAAGACCGCAATGCCGAGCGCCAGACCGGTGGTACTGAGCAGGCGGCCGTCGATGAAACGGATCACCGCGCGATACAGGTCGGACATCGACAATGCGGCAATGGTAACGAGTGCCACGAGAATATATGAGGCCGGCCCGTAATTGGACGCGAGTTTCAAATCGCCACCTCGCAATAACATGGCGATCAGAAAACAGAGGGGTAATGCAACCAGGTCGATGGCGACCATTAGCGCGATTTTGGTGGTCCGATGCAGCGATACCATTCCGGCGCAAAACTGGCTTAATACACGGTTGGAAAGTGTGAGCATGATGCGCGTTACTCGGTCAGGTGGGTTGCAATAAGAACGGTAAAGGCGATGCGCGGACGGATTCTAAATAAAAGTGCTGCTGGAAATATGAGTGAGCGTTAAATTAAAAGCTGGAGTAAGGGCGGCAATGAGAGTAACTGTTGCTGAGTAAGTTTATTATCGGGCGTCATCGGATTGATGAGTTTGAGGCTGCTCAACCGAGAAATGTGAATTAAAACGAAAAGGTCTGTTTATTTAATTCTGGAAATGACTCCAGGAAATTAATAGGCCGTTTCCGCGAGATTAATTCCAATTGGAATTAATTTGCGGCAGGATGAAAAGAAGGGAGAAGGTGGCGCTGTGCGCCTACCGGGCAGCCCGAGCGGGGGCACGGCCATTTCATGCGGGATGGAGGCGCAGGCGCGAACGGCCGCCATGCGCGGCCCGTGCAGGGTAGTAGCAGGGACGGCGGCAGGATCCGGACGCCATCCCTGTCGATCAGGTCCCCGGGCGTGGCTGTGGCGCCATTGGCGGCACCACGATATTGTCGTTCAGACGCAGGAATTTGAATCCGGCCAGGCGCTGGCCGTTCTTGCCTTCACGCGCATCGCGCGCTTCGCGTTCGAGCGCACGCCCGATGAAGGAGTCGAAGCTTTCCTCGCGCACCCTGGGCGCCTGCGAATGCAGCAAGCGCCGCTCGCCGCCCGGCCCCAGCACCACCAGACCGACGTGCGAGGCCCAGTGCTCGCCGTCGCGCGTCGAGATCACGTTGACGAAATCGCCCTCCTGCAGCTGGCCGGCGATGGCGGACACCGCTTCCTTCGGTACATAGGTTTGCCGGCTGGTTTCAACCGGGATGTCGCGACGGGTGTTGTGGCGTGTCTGCAAGAAACGCGCGCGGTCGACCCGCATCTCGTAGGAAGGGCCGCCGGCGCCGGCCAGTTCGGCACTGATGTCGGTAACCAGCCAGCGGTTCGCGACGTTCCAGTCCATCTCCGTGTAGTGGTTGCGCGTGGCCACGCCGATCACGCCCTCGCGGTAGCGGATCCGCTGCAGCATCCAGAAGAACTCTTCCCACGAGCGCGACAGGGCCATCGCATAGGTGTGTTCCGCAAAGACAACGCAGTCGCTGCGTTCGAGGCTAAACAACGGCAAATTGTCGTGCACCTCGAAAGGGAACTCGCCCAGCAGGTTCAACAGGTAGGGCTGGCCGAGGTTCTTGCGCCCGATCGCGGCGATACGCTTGCGCAGGTCTGGTTCGGCTTCATGTACCCAGGCGACGTAGCGGCCCGCCTCGGCCGGGCTCATCTGGTAGATCGGTTTTTGCAGCAGGTTCTCGAGGGAGACCGCTGGCATGCCTGCCGAGGCTGGGACGGGCGGGCCGGGAGGGGTGGCGCAGCCGGCAAGGATGGTACCGGCCAGCAGCAGGGGAATGAAGCGCATGGTGGGTCTCCACGATATTTTCCTGCAACGCTAACCTGCCGTCCGCTCTGGTGACAATGAATATTTGTCGCCCGGTCATAACCTTGTTGTCGCGAGTTTCGAACATTCCTTCAAGTTATAGGCGGGGCCGCACAGGGTATTTTTCAGCTGTTAACTTATAGCCAATACTACGAATATGGCGGCGCCTGCCTGCCGACAGCATCACACCCTACCTATATTCAGCAGACAGAACCATGTTCAAACAAAAGCCGCTGGCAGCTGCCGTGTCGATGGCCCTGTGGAACCTGACAGCCGTTCCGGCCATGGCGCAGACGACGGGCCCTGACACCGGGATGCAGACCGTCGAGGTAACCGGGATTCGCGCGTCGATGGCGAAGTCGCTGGGCGTCAAGAAGAACGCGGCCGCCAACGTCGAAGTCATCACCGCGGAAGACGTCGGCAAGATGCCCGACAAGAACCTGGCCGACTCGCTGCAACGCCTGGCCGGCGTTGCCGTGCGCACCGACTATGACGAAGCCGAGAAGGTCTCGATGCGCGGCACCAATCCGGACATGTCGCTCATCATGTTCAACGGCCACTCGGTGTCGGTGGGCGACTGGTACGTGGCCGACCAGGCCTCGAGCTCGCGCTCGACCAGCCTGTCGCTGGTGCCCTCGCACATCCTCAACCAGGCGGTGGTCTACAAGACCAGCCAGGCCAATATCGTCGATGGCGGCCTGGCCGGCACCATCAACGTCACTACTCGCAAGCCGCTGCAGGCCAAGGAGCGTTTCACCGGCGTCATCAGCGGCGGCCTGAGCTATACCGAATTGCCCGACAAGACCGCGCCGGACTTCAATGCCACGCTCAACTGGAAGAACGAGGCCAACACCTTCGGCGTGATGGTGCAGGCCTTCGCCGAGAAGCGCTATGTGCGCCGCGATTCGGTGTCGCGCTTCGCCTACGGCACCAGTAGCGGCTGGGATGTCGTCAACACCTCGACCATGCTGGGCGTGACCGACGCCTCGCTCGCCGGCAGCGGCTACACGGCAGCCGACCTGAACGGCGTACGCCTGCCTGGTTCGATGAGCTCGGAATTTGTCGAATCCGTGCGCGACCGCAAGGGCGGGCTGATCTCGATGCAGTTCAAGCCGAACCAGGACTTCGACGTCACCCTGACCGGTTTCCATTCGGCCATGGACGCGAACAACCACGGCCGCCTGACCTCGAGCGCCATCTACTCGATGTTGCTCGGCAAAAACCAGCCGCTGGGCGCCACCGCCGCTACCTCGGCCAACACAAACTCGAACGGCCAGCGCGTCTATGCGCAAATCCGCAACCCGGTGATCGTGACCGAGCGCACGATGTACGGGCATGAATTGAAAGTGTTGAAGGCGGCCGACATCGTTTTCCCCGACGGCACCACGCCGCAATACGTCGGCAACTCGGAAGGTTTCTTCCGCGACGGCGCCCAGGGCACGGGCTCCTTCCTCGACCTCGACGCCAAGTATCGCGTCAACCAGGACCTGATCCTCAAGGCCCTGCTGTCGACTACCCGCGGCGTCGGCAAGACCGACCGCGACCAGGGCCTGACCCTGGCACGCTACGGCACCGGCATCTCGTACGCGCTGGGCGGCCTGCACGATGCGCCGTTCGTCGCGTATCAGAACGCCGGCAGCAACCAGCCCGGCCTGAACGCGGACGGCAGCGGCTACACCATCGTCGACCGCGCGGCATCGGGCGTGAAGACGGTCGACCGGGAATCGAGCGCGCAGCTTGACGCCGAGTACAAGCTCAATACGCGCTGGGTGCAGTCGCTCGAATCGGGTGTGCGCTTTGCCGACCACAAGCGCACCAGCGGGCGCTGGGGGCCCGCTTTCCGCCAGCCGATCACGATCAACGCCGCCACCGGCCGCGTGACCACGCCGACGCCGACGCCGATGACGGGCTGGGTGCCGTATCCGGGCGACTTCGGCGCAGGCCTCGACGGCAACGGTTGGGACAACACCGGCTTCAGCTACACGCCGGAAGCCACCCGCGCCTATATTTCCGAGAACATCAAGGAAACCTCCAGTGCCTGGGAGCGCCGCGTGAGTTCCGAGATCGACATGCGCGAGCGCCAGGCCTCGGCCTACCTGATGGCCAACCTGGAGTTCGACCGCTGGTCGGGCAACGTCGGCGTGCGCTATGTGCGCACGACGGTCGACGCGAATATTCCGGTGCCGATTCCGGCCGACCCGGCCACTGGCAAGCGTCCGTGCGACCGCTACCCGCCGGGCACCACGCCGGTGCCATGCGCGGCCTATCCGGGCGCGATCAACGACGCTGGCGACGCCTCGGCCCTGTTCGACGCCAGCTCGGGTCTTCCCTTCGATCCGAAGGGGGGCACCATGTACTACAAGACGGCAAGCCACCGCGTCTTCAATAACGTGCTGCCGAGCCTGAACCTGCGCTACGAGATCACACAGGACATGATCGCCCGCTTCGGCGCCAGCCGCACGATCGGACGCCAGAACTACAATGCCTACGGCACCGGCTTCGGCACGCCCGCCTGCGACGCCAGCGGCTGCAAGGTCACCGGTCCCAACCCGGACCTGAAACCCCTGACGTCGGACAATGTCGACCTGTCCTGGCAGTGGTTCTTCGCACCGCGTTCAGCCGTATCGGTAAGCCTCTTCCACTCGAAGATCGATGGTTACGTGAAAACCGGCACCGTCGGCACCTCGACGATCGACCTGACCGACCCGCGTGACAACACGGTCAAGCCCTTCTTCATCAATACCTCGTCGCAACAGGGCGCGGAGATCAGCGGCCTGGAACTGTCGTACGAGCAGCCGTTCGGCGCCAGCCCCTGGGGATTCACCTCGAACGTCAGCCGCGCGAAGACGAAGGTCGACGATGGCCGGCCGATGGTGGGGGCCAGCGAGTGGGCCGGCAACCTGGGCCTCTACTTCGAAAACGACAGGCTTTCGGCGCGCCTGGTTACCAACTACCGTGGCGAGTACGTGAATAGCAGCACGGCGCCTTCGCCGACGGCCAACAGCCAGGGCATGTCGGTGATCAACGGCGTGGCGATGCCGACCGCGCCGACGATGGCGGCACCGGTGACGACGCTGGCCTTCAACGCCAGCTACAACCTCACGCCGAACCTGATCCTGACGTTTGACGCAACCAACCTGACCAACGTGAAGCGCGCCTACTATCGCTACAGCGAAGAGGAGCAGCAGAAGCTGGACGTCAGCGGCCGGCAGTTCTACGTGAACCTGAAATACAAGTTCTGACCGGGGAGCGTAGTGTGACGAGGGGGGAGCCGCGGCTCCCCTTTTTCATGATCATACGGGGCGTGCCGACCGGTGTATGTCCAGTCCTACGCGAAGACGCGCCGCTTTGGCAGCTCATCCGTGCCTCCAGTGTGCGGCAGCTAACAGTGGCGATCGAGCCCAGTCGATATGATGGAGCCGTGTGAGTGAGGCGCCAGCGAATTCGTTCTGCAGGTGGCCAAATATCTCAACAGGTTAGCCGGTCGCCTCGAGGATCGGCACCAATTTTCGGCCGCCGCCGCAGGGCGACGGCTTAATCGACAAGCGGAGGCCGCATGTCTGTCACGACCAAGAATCCACCGAAACACCTGGTGCGCGAATACCTCGAGCGCCGGTCGCGCGATCCGAAACCGCCGCCGACCCCCGAGGAGATCCGCCGCCAGCTTGGGTGGGAGATGGTCTCGCCGTCGCAGATGAAGCTGGCCAGCGGCCGCTCCTGACGCGGGCCTTCCGCGCACACTTTCAACAGAGGAGAAGCACATGACCAAGCGCATTGGCAACAAGCACGAAGCCCAACACCGCGGCCGCGAGGAACGTCTCGACATCCGCCGCATGAACATCGCACGCGAAGCGGTCAAGATCGCCGAAGCCCGTGCCAAGTATCGCAATCAGGTGAAGGGTCAGCCACCGATGAGCCTGTCGGCCTCGGCTGCCTGACCCCGGCACAACGCATCACCATACAGGCAGCAAGCCGCGCTGCCGGAACGAAGCCCGCCGCCAGGCGGGCTTTTTTTCGTCCTTTGCTTTGCCCGCCGCCGCGCTCGCCCCCACATTCGCGCCAGTCGCCGAAACCTTCGCCATTCACCGAGCGCGCGCCGCCGTTCGCCGAAAGCCGCTTTCCAGCCGCGCCGCCCGCCCTTATCGTGCTTACATCACAACACGGAGGGTAATATGAGTGACGATAACTATACGATGCGCAAGCAGATGATGTGGGGCCTGGTCCTGATCGCGGTCGGGACGGTCTTCCTGCTCGACCGCCTGGACGTCCTCGACATGCGCAGCCTGTGGCATTATTGGCCGCTGCTGCTGGTCGTGGCGGGCATCAACCAGACCATCGGCTATCCCAGCGCACGCGAATTCAGGAATGGCCTCTGGACCGTCTTCGTCGGCTTGTGGCTGTTTGCGGTGTTCGAGGGTTTGCTGGGACTGACCTTCGGGAACAGCTGGCCGCTGTTTATCCTGATGGGGGGCCTGCAGATGGTGCTGGCCCCGGTCATTGCCCGCCGCTTCCCGCAATCGAAGGAGAACGACCATGTTTAAGGACACGATGGACGAGCGCCGCGCCGCACGGCAGGCGCGTCGGGAAGCGCGCCGCGATGCCCGCGCCAACCGCAGCGTCACCAGCCAGGTCGTCATGGGCGTGATGGTGATTGCCATCGGCTTGCTGTTCTTCCTCGATAACCTGGACATCATCGACGTCCACGACGCGCTGGCCTTCTGGCCCATGGTGTTCATCTTCGCCGGCGTCGCCAAACTGCTCGATACGTCCAGCCCGAACGGCTACCTGGTCGGCCTGGCCGGGATCGGCATCGGCACCGCGATGATCCTGCAGCGCCTCGGTCTCATTTACGTCAGCTGGCGCAGCGCCTGGCCGCTCGTGCTGATCGGGATGGGAGGCGTACTGGTGTACCGGGCAGTGACCGGCCCGCGCAACCCGACCCACGGTGTGATCGACGACAAGGCCGGCGAGATCGCGCAGACGGTGGACGTGACGGCGGTGCTCGGCGGCTTCGACCGGCGCGTGCACACGCCGGATTTCCGCGGCGGCGAAGTCACCGCGGTCATGGGCGGCTGTGCGCTCGACCTGCGCCAGGCGTCGATGACCGGCGAAGCGATCATCAACGTGTTCGCGTTCTGGGGCGGCGTGACGCTGAAGGTGCCGCCCGACTGGACCGTGATCCTGCACGGTACCCCGATCATGGGCGGCTTCGACGAGAAGACAGTGCGGCCACCCGACAACAGCAAGCGCCTGATCGTCCGCGGCTACGCGATCATGGGCGGCGTGGAAGTACGTAACTGATGTCCGGCACGGTCGACGGCGCGGCCCGGGGCGCGCCGGACAGGCGGCGCAGCATGCTGCTGTACCTGGCCGGCTGGCTGCTGCTGGGCGGCCTGCTGGGCGGAGTGGTTGCCGTCGCCAGCGGCGCCCCCGGGGCGCGAGCCTGCTGTTCGCCGTCCCGCTGACATTGGTGTTCGGCTGCGCCAGCGGCTTCTCGACGTATTACCTGTGCCGCGCCTATCCGATCGCCAGCAGTCCGCCGCTGTCGGTGCCCGGCGTGTTCGTGGGCACAGCGGTCTGCGTGAGCGCTTTATGGAGCGTGGCCGGCGGCGGCTGGAGCGAGTTGCTGCGCGAGCTGGTGCCAGGCTTGCCGGCACTGAACCGGGCGATCGCCACCTTGATGTTCGGTCTCGGCGTCATCCTCTACGGCCTGACGGCGGCGGCGCAATACCTGGTGCTCGAATTCGAACGCGCACGCGGCCTGGAACGGCGCGAACTCGAAATGCAGCTCGCTGCCCAGGAAGCCGAGCTGCGCATGCTGCGCACCCAGGTCGATCCCCACTTCCTGTTCAACAGCCTCAATTCCATCAGTGCGCTGACCTCGATCGACCCCGCGGCCGCGCGCGGCATGACCCTGCAGCTGTCCGACTTTTTCCGCCGCAGCCTGGGGCTGGACGCGCAGCGCAAGGTCACGCTGGAGGAAGAGCTGGCGCTGGTACGTGCTTTCGTGGGGATCGAACAGGTGCGCTTCGGCGCGCGCCTGGCCTTCGAAGAGACCATTGCCGATGATGCCGGCACCTGCCTGCTGCCGCCGATGCTGCTGCAGCCGCTGGTGGAGAACGCGGTCAAGCACGGCATCGGCGGCCTGGTCGAGGGAGGTACGGTGCGCATTGCCGCCCAACGGGATGGAGCGCTGCTGCGTATCCGCGTCGAGAACGATGCCGACGACGAGACGCCCGGCACGGCGGCCGCCGGCTGCGGCATCGGCCTGGCGAACGTGCGCCAGCGCCTGGCCGCGACCTATGCCCACGAGGCCAGCGTCCACTTCACGCGCGAGACGCACTCGTTTCGCGTGGACCTGGCGCTGCCTGCGGAAACGATTGATCAAATGGAGAACTGAATGCGGGTCATCATCGTCGACGACGAATTTCTCGCGCGCGCGCTGCTGCGCGAGTACCTGGCGGCCCATCCCGAGGTCGAGATCGTCGCTGAATGCGCGAACGGCTTCGAGGCCGTGAAAGCCATCGGCGAACTCCAGCCCGACCTGGTCTTCCTCGATATCCAGATGCCCAAGCTCGATGGCTTCGAGGTGGTGGAGCTAAGCGGTGCGCGCACGCGCTACGTGTTCGTCACCGCTTACGACCAGTTCGCGCTGAAGGCTTTCGAGGTACGCGCGCTCGACTACCTGCTCAAGCCCTTCAGCCGCGAGCGCCTGGCCCAGGCATTGGCCAACGTGGCGGCGCGCGCCAATCCGGTGGAGCAGCTCGAAGGCGTCGCGCACGAGGCGGCGCGCCGCCATGGCCCGCTCGAGCGCGTGCTGGTGCGCGACGGCGCCCGCGTCCACGTGGTGCCGACCGCCAGCATCGACTGGATCGAGGCGCAGGACGACTATGTGCAGATCAGCGCCGCCGGCAAGACCCACCTGAAGAACGGGCGGATGGCCGAACTCGAGCAGGGCCTGGACGCGGCGCTGTTCGTGCGCGTGCACCGTTCCTACATCGTGAACCTGGGCGCGATCGAGCGCATCGAGGCGCCGACCAAGGACAGCTGGTGCGCGGTGCTGAAAGACGGCAAGCGCGTGCCCGTCAGCCGCAGCGGCTACCAGAAGCTGAAGGAACTGATGCGCTAGTTGACGGGCAGGGTATCGACCTGCCACCAGCGCGGCAGCAGTTCGCGCACCTGGGCGGAATCGAAGCGGTCGTCGATCAGGTAGACGACGCCGCGGTCGAGTTCCGTACGGATCACGCGTCCGGCAGCCTGCACCACCTTCTGCAAGCCGGGGTACAGGTAAGTGTAGTCGTAGCCCGCACCGAACATCGCCTGCATGCGGGCGCGCAGCTGCTCATTCACGGGGTTCAGCTGGGGCAGGCCCAGCGTGGCGACGAAGGCGCCGATCAGGCGCGCGCCGGGCAGGTCGATGCCTTCGCCGAACGCACCGCCCAGCACCGCGAATCCGATGCCGCGCCCGTCCGGGTGGAAGCGATCGAGGAAGGCGGCGCGCTCGGCCTCGCTCATGCGCCGTTCCTGGCGCCAGACCGGCACGGCGGGATGGCGCTCGCTGAATGCGTTCGCCGCCTGTTCCATGTAATCGAAGCTGCTGAAGAATGCCAGGTAGTTGCCTGGTGCGGCCGCGTACTGGTCGGCCATCAGGCGCGCGATCGGCGCCAGCGAGGCGCTGCGATGGCTGTAGCGCGTCGAGATGCGGGCAGCGATGTGCACGGCCAGCTGGACCGGCCGAGAAGGGCGACTCGACGTCGACCCAGCCGGTGTTCTCGGGCAGCCCGAGCAAGTCGGCGAAATAGTGCCGGGGCTGAGCGTGGCCGAGAACAGCGTGACCGAATGGGCGCCCTCGAAGCGCGGCTTGAGGTAGGGGCGCCGGGACCACGTTGCGGATGCAGATGGTGGTGTCCTTGCCGTCGCGCCCATCGCGGGAAAGGTCGCACAGCGCGTGCTCGCCGAAGCTTTCGGCCAGGCGCTGGAAGCCCAGCGAATCGAAGTGGAAGCGCTGCAGCGCATCGTCGAGCGGCACCGCGGTTTCGGCGAGGTAGTCGTTGATGGCGCTGGATGCCGCCGCCAGCGTGGCGAGCAGCTTTTCAGGGGGCGCCGGCAGCACCGGTAAGGGGCGCCGCTGCTTGCGTCGACGTCGCCCCAGCTGCGTGCGACTTTGGTCAGCGCCTTCTTGACCGGTTCGGGCGCGGCCGCGCGCGCCAGGCGCAGGGCGGCGCGATCGAGTTCGCCTGTGTACATCGAACGCGCACGCGATACCATATTGTGCGCCTCGTCCACCAGCACGCTGACCCGCCAGCCGTTTTCTGGGCCAGCGCGTAGAGCATCGCGCTGCCGTCGAAATAATAGTTGTAGTCGCCGACCAGCATGTCGCTCCAGCGCGCCATTTCGCCGCCCAGGTAGTAGGGGCAGACGTCATGCATCAGGCCGACCTCCCGCAAGCCTGCGCGGTCGAGCACGGGTACGGCCAGCGCCGCCTGGCGCGCCGCCGGCAGGCGGTCGTAGAAGCCCCCTGGCGAGCGGGCAGGAATCGCCCTGGCAAGCCTTGTCCGGGTGTTCGCAGGCCTTGTCGCGCGCGGTCAGTTCGAGTACGCGCAGCGGCAGCACGGGCGTGCCGGCGTTCGCATCGGCCGCGCTGGCGGCAATGGCCGCGGCGGCGTCGGGGCCAGCTGGCGGCCCGGCGTTTTCGCCGCGAGGAAGAAGATCTTGTCGAGCTTCTCGCGCGGCGCCGCCTTGAGCACCGGGAACAGGCTGCCGATGGTCTTGCCGATGCCGGTGGGCGCCTGGGCCAGCAGGCAGCGCCCGCTGCTGTTGGCGTGGAAGACGGTTCCGCGAGCTGGCGCTGGCCCGGACGGAAGGCCGCATGGGGAAAGCGCAGCGCGGCGAGGGCGGCGTCACGCGCTTCGCGGTGGCGCAGTTCCTGCTCGGCCCAGGCAACAAAGCGGCGGCACTGGTCTTCGAAGATCGCCTGCAGTTCCGCGGCGCTGCGCGTTTCGCGCAGGGAGGTCTCGTGGCCGCTGCCGATCTCGTAATAGACCAGGGCCAGCTCGACCTGCTCCAGTCCCAGCTGCCGGCACAGCAGGTGTCCGTAGACGCGCACCTGGGCCCAGTGCAGCTGGCGGTGATTCTCTGGTATCGAGGACAGCTTGCCGCGGTAGGTCTTGACCTCCTCGATCAGGTTCTGGTCCGGGTCGAAGCCGTCGGCGCGGCCGCGCACGTGCAGCGGGCCGTAGTCACCGGACAGGGAGACTTCGGTGCGATAGTGCTCGCCACGGCGGCTCGCCACCACCGCGTGGCCGGCGATGCCTTCCTGGGCGGTGGGCGAAGGCGTAAAGCGAAAGTCGAGGTCGCCCTGCTTGGCGGTGAACTCGCAGAGTGCGCGGACGGCGACGACGTAGCTCATCGGGACCTCAAGCAGCCTGCTCCCACTGCAGGTAGCACACCGCCACCGGCATCTCGTGCGCGGCGCAGTAGTCGATCCAGCGCAGCTGGTTGTCCTGCAGGCGGTCGCCCGGCCCCTTCACCTCGATCATGCGATAGCGCCGCTCGGCCGGCCAGAACTGGATCAGGTCGGGAAAACCGGTGCGATTGGCCTGGACGTCGAGCAGGATGCGTTCGCACCACTTGCGCAGGTGGGCCGGCGGAATGCAGTCGAGAGCGAGTTCAAGAAGGGCGCGATCGAGCGCTTCCCAGCCGACGAAAGGCGAGGCGATGCCGAATTTGGTCTCGAAGTGCTCGAGGATGGTGGCACGGTAGCGGCCGTCCTCGAGCTGGGCCAGGCAGTCGTCGAATTCGCGCGCGCGGCGCCGGCCGAAATCAGGGCTGTACAGGTCGGCCGGACCGCGGTGGAAGGGGTGGAAAAAGGCGCCGGGAATGGCCGCGAAGATGGCACGCCAGCACAGCAAGCCGAACAGGGCGTTGGCCAGCATGTTCTCGACATAGAACACGGGAGCGGTATCCATCGCCAGGTGTTCGCGCACGACACCCTCGACCCACCAGTCGCCCACGGGCAGCGGCAGGCACAGGTCCAGCCGCACCGGGCCGGCCGCGCGCGGCGCGACCGTGCGCGGATGGCCCAGTTTGCGCGCCAGGCGCGGGCCGATGCGTCCGAGGTGCTGGCGTTCGGCTTCGCTCTCGGGCAAGCCGCGGGCGGCCTCGCATAGCTCCCAGGCCTCAAGGTAGCGTTCGGCTTTCTCCAGCACCCGGATCGCACGCCCGCGCGCGCCGGGGTAGCTGCAGCGCGCATAGGCCGCATGGGCGCGGGTCCAGTCCTTTTCCTTCTCGAAGTGCTGGCCAACCTGGAACAGGAACTTCTCGCGCCGGCTTTCCAGCCAATCGTTGTGGAAGGCATGCGCGGGCAGGTCGTCGAGGATAGTGTCGACCGGTTCGGTGGCGGCGGCAAAGCGTTCCTTGCAGGCATGCAGCTGCAGGTAGTGGTCGATGTCGGCGCGCTCGCGAAAGCCGCGCGAAGCATCGGAAAACTCGACCTGCTCGAACCGGTAGACGCCCAGGTCGGACAGCACGAATTCGGTCCAGTCCTGGCGCAGGTTGCCGAAGAAGATCAGGCGCAGGCGGTCGCAGAGGGGCTTGACGAGGATGCGCAATGCGACGTCGTCGCAGCCGGGATACCAGGCGGAGAAAGCTCGGCTGTCGGCGAAGTGTTCGCGCAGTTGTTCGAGCTGCTCGGTCTTGCGCGCGGTTTTCTGGCGCAGCTGCGGCGCGAAGGCGGCCGCGATTTCCGGCTTGAGCAGCAGGTCGAACAACTCGTCGAGCGTTACCTCGGGGTCGAGCGCCACCCAGCCGGTCGGCAGCAACTGCTGCGCGGCCGCGACCGGGCAGCCGATTTCCGGGTAGCGCAGCTTGGTCGCGCGGAAGAGCGCGCCCTTGCGCATGACCATGCGCACGAAGAGGGCGCGCGCCGGCTGCGGCAAGCCGGGGAAGGCGCCAATGAAGGCCTGTTCTTCGTCGGTCAGCAAGTCGCTGTAGCGCTGGCCGATCCAGTCCAGCACCGCCTGGAAGTTATCCAGGTAATAAAACTCGTTTTCCAGAACCCTGTTCATCTCGAGACGCGCAACTGTGCTTTTGTACAGTATAGCGTCCCGCATCGCCCCGGCACAGCGGTTTCAGCCGCCGCGCCGGACGGCCGTGGTTTTTTGCCACATCAGGGACGGGCGGGCCTGGGCAGGCACTTGGCCCCGCTGCAAGTGCCGGCCGGCTCGCGTTCGCCACGGTGGCGCTCCGACTGCGAGATGATGGCCGAGATCAGGGCGACGTCGCCGTCCACCTGCTGTTCGCTGCCGGGGACGGGTTTGCGATTGCGCGCACCGGCAGCGGCTGTGGCGGCGCCGGATGCCGCCGTGGCTGCAGCCTTGCCCTTGACGGCGGCGGTACGGCGTGCGCCAGGCTTGGCATCGGCTGCACGGGCGAGCTTGACGACGCGCTTGTCCTGCGGGCGCGCGGCGGGGCGTGGTGGCGCGCTCTTCGCTGCCTGCGGCGTCGACGGCTTCGGCACCACGGCCGCCGGCTTCGTCGTCACGGTGGACGGTTTCGCGACCACGGCGGCTGGCGGCGTGGACCACCGCCGCGCGCGCGGGCGCGGTGGCGGCCACGGCCGGTGCGGGACTTGCCGGCGCCGGCGCTGCCGGCTTGGCGGCCGCCGCTTCGTGCGCGGGCAGCATCACCAGCGGCGGCGGCGCGGTGCGCATGCGCGGACGCTCGTCGACGACGATGGCGGCGGCGGCGGGGGCATCGGCTGTGGCGACCCGGGCAGGGGGACGCGGAGGGGCTGCCCGGCACGGGCGTGACGATGGTTTCGCCATCGACGCGCTCGGCCGCGGCTGCTGCGTCGTACTGGGCCTGCAGCTCGCGCACGGTCTGGTGGTTGTCGTAGGCCAGCCAGGCGACCCCGCCGGCGAGAATACCGGTGAGCGCGGCGGCAGCGCCATACCAGGCCAGGCGCGCGCTCGACACACGGGTGCCGTTGCGGCGTGCCGAGTCGCGTTCAAGCATGGCCAGGATGTTGTCTTCGCCGGCGCTGCGGCGCGACGACATCAGGTTGGGTCTTGTCGAGGCTGCTTGATTTTCGTCTGTAGGGCGCACGGGATACCTCCTAAGATGGGCGTTTCTGCTCGATTAGAAACAATCTGGGGAAAGCCATGCTGATCTTTATCGCACTTTTGTACTTTTGCCTCGCCTGCAGCCTGATCTGGCTTGCCTGCTTCCCAGGCGGACGCGCGATCGTGCTCGGGTGGGTGTTCGGTTTGCGCGGCCGCGTCGCGCGCGTCGTCCGCAGGCGTCCGACCGCACCGCGCGAGCCGATGCAGCCGCGGCGCACGCTGGCGGCAGGGGGGCAGCGGCGCGCGCCAGCTGCTGCGCCGGCATGCCGTCATCCCGGCGATCGCCGTGCCCGCGGTCGCCATCCCCTCGCTGCTGGCGCTGGTCATGCGCACGCCCGACATGCTGCCCGGATACGAGCCGAGCGAGGCCCTGCCGGACGCCCAAATCGCGGCCTTGCTGCGTGGCGAACAGCTGGTGCCGCCCAGCGATCCGCCGCCACTGGCCTTTACCACCCAGGAAGTCGAACAGGTACGGCCGATGCTGGTCAACGCCAGCCGCAACTGGGGCCTGATGCATCCGGACTTCAACCAGCGCCTGCTGCTGGCGTTCAAGATCATGAAGGAAAAATATGGCTACGAAATGGCGCTGCTGGAAGGCTACCGCAGCCCCGCGCGCCAGGACATGCTGGCCCAGATGGGGGGCGCGGTGACCAACGCCCGCGCCTTCCAGAGCTGGCACCAGTACGGCCTGGCGGCCGATTGCGCGTTCTGGCGTGATGGCAAGCTGGTGATTTCGGAAAAGGATCCATGGGCAATGCGCGGCTACCAACTGTATGGCGAGGTCGCCGAACAGCTGGGCCTGACCTGGGGCGGGCGCTGGAAAATGATGGACCTGGGCCACACCGAACTACGCCTGCGCGGGGTGATGCGCCGCTGAGTACCATCGTTCCGACAGCGCGGGCGCGGGTTTGCGAAAGGTCAAATTTTCGGTAGGCAATTAGTGCGAGCATTGCCTGTCCGACTTTTCCGACTTTCAACCACTCTCACACGCCCCCGCTATGGCCCGTCTCTGGAAGTTCCTCACCGACAGCCGCGTGCTTGTCGTGATCGGCATCACCGCCCTGGTCGGCATCCTTTTCCTCAGCGTCGACACTTTCGAACTCGGCCTCGCCTGGGCCGTCATCGCGACACTTGCGCTGATGGCCTTGTGGGGCATCTACTGGAGCGTGCGTCTGGTGCTGAACAAGCGCGCCGCCGCGCGGCTCTCGGCCAGCCTGGCGGCCGGCGCCGATGCCGCTGGCCCCGAGGGTGAGCGCGGCAAGAGCGAAGTGGCGGTGCTGCGCAAGAACATGCTGGAGGCGATCTCGACGATCAAAAGCTCGAAGCTGGGCCTGATGCGCGGGTCCGCGGCGCTCTACGAGCTGCCCTGGTACATGATCATCGGGAACCCGGCGGCGGGCAAGAGCAGCGCCATCGCCCATTCCGGCCTGACGTTCCCTATCCCGGGCAGCAAGGCAGTGCGGGGCGTGGGCGGCACCCGCAACTGCGACTGGTTCTTCACCACCGACGGCATCCTGCTCGATACGGCCGGACGGTACTCGGTGCAGGAAGGTGACCGCAATGAGTGGTTCAGCTTCCTCGACCTCTTGCGAAAACACCGCCGGCGCGCGCCGATCAACGGCATCCTGATTGCCGTCAGCGTCGCTGAATTGACGAGCGGACCGGCGGGCGCCTCGATCGAGCTGGCCAAGAGCCTGCGCACGCGCGTGCAGGAACTGACCGAGCGCCTGGGCGTGTACGCCCCCGTCTACGTGATCTTCACCAAGGCCGACCTGATTGCCGGCTTCTCCGACTTCTTCGCAGACAGCGAACGCAGCGAGCGCGATCGCGTCTGGGGCGCGACCTTGCGCTACAACCGCCGCAGTTCGCCCCAGGACGTACTGGCCTTCTTCGATGCCCATTTCGACGAGCTGCACGAGGGGCTGAAGGAACTGAGCCTGGCTAACATGGCAGGCAACCGCAGCACCCGGATGCGCCCCGGCGTGTTCACCTTCCCGCTCGAATTCGCGGCCATCCGCACGCCGCTGCGCGCCTTCCTGGCCACCCTGTTCGAGGAAAACACCTACCAGTTCAAGCCGGTCTTCCGCGGCTTTTATTTCACCAGCGCGCTCCAGGAAGGCACCGTGCAGGACCTGTCCTCGAGGCGCGTGGCCAGCCGCTTCGACCTCGAACTGCGCGAGCGCCAGGGCGAGGAGGCGGAACTGGACGGCGACGGCTACTTCCTGCTGGAGCTGTTCCGCAAGGTGATTTTCGCCGACAAGGACCTGGTCAAACGCTACACCAACCCGGCCAGTACGCGCCTGAAGTATGCCGCCTTCTTCGGAGCGACCATCGTCCTGGGCGCGGCGCTGGGCGGCTGGAGCTGGGCCTACATGGGCAATGCCCAGCTGGTGGCGAACGTCCAGGCCGACCTCGATAAAGCGGTGCGCCTGCAGGACAAGCGCCATGACCTGCAATCGCGCCTGGAAGCGCTCGACATCCTGCAGGACCGCATCGAGCAGCTCGACAAATACCGCGAGGACCAGCCGCTGGCCCTTTCTTTCGGCCTGTACCAGGGCGATAAACTGGAGCGCAAGCTGCGCGACGAGTATTTTGCCGGCGTGCGCGCCGTGATGGTCGAGCCGGTTGCCAACTCGCTCGAGAACATGCTGACCGAAGTGAACGCGCATGCCGCCGAACTCGACCCGAATGCCCTGGGCGCGCCGAGCGCGCGTCCCGGCCAGCCCTACCAGGACGTCTCGCCCACCAACGTGGCCGATGCCTACAACGCGCTCAAGACCTACCTGATGTTGGGCGACAAGGAGCACGCCGAACCGGGCCACCTGAACGACCAGCTGACGCGCTACTGGCGCACCTGGCTCGAGGCCAACCGCGGCGCCATGCCGCGCGAGCAGATGATCCGCAGCGCCGAGCGCCTGCTGAGTTTTCACCTGGCCCACATCGGCGACCAGGCCTGGCCGCAGGTGACCCTGAAACTGAGCCTGCTCGACGCGGCCCGCGAAAACCTGCGCCGCGTGGTGCGCGGCACGCCGGCGCGCGAGCGCGTCTACGCCGACATCAAGACCCGCGCCGCCACCCGCTTCCCGGCAGTGACGGTGGCACGCCTGGTGGGCGAGGGCGACGCTGGTCTGGTAGCGGGCAGTCATGCGGTCAGCGGCGCCTTTACCCGCGAGGCCTGGGAAAAATACGTCATCGGTGCCATTCGCGATGCTTCGAACCGCGAGCTGCAAAGCACCGACTGGGTACTGAAGACGGTGGCCAAGGACGACCTGACGCTGGAGGGCAGTCCTGAACAGATCCAGAAGACCCTGGTCGACATGTACAAGACCGAGTATGCCAAGGAATGGGTGCGTTTCGTGGGTGGCGTGACGGTGGCCGACCTGAAGGGTTTCGACGGCAGCGTGCAGGCGATGAATCGCCTGGGCGACCCGCAGACTTCGCCGATCGCGCGCCTGCTGAAGAGCATCTACGACGAAACCGCCTGGGACAATCCGGGGGCGCCGCGCGCCAGCATGGGCAAGACCGAGCGCAGCCTGCTGGCGTGGTTCAAGGAAGTGATCCTGCGCCGCGCACCGTCGGATGCACGCACGCTGGCCGACGCGGTCGGACCGGTGGGAGCAGGCACGGCGGGCGGCGCCGGCGCAATGGGGCCGATCGGCCGCGAGTTCGCCGGCGTCGCGCGCCTGGTCGGTGCGCGCGAGCGCGAAGCCTCGCTGATGAACGGCTACCTCGATTGCCTGTCGCGCCTGCGCACGCGCCTGAACAGCCTGAAGAACCAGGGCGATCCCGGTCCCGGCGCCAAGCAGTTCATGCAGCAGACGCTGGAGGGCACAGGTTCGGAGCTGGCCGACGCCCTCAAATACGTCGACGAGCAGATGCTGACCGGGATGAGCGACAGCCAGCGCGCCGCGCTGCGTCCCTTGCTGGTGCGCCCGCTGGTACAGACCTTCGCCATGATCGTGCTGCCGTCGGAGTCCGAGATCAACAAGACCTGGCAGGCGCAGGTGGTCGAGCCTTTCCAGAAGTCGCTGGCCGACAAGTATCCGTTTTCCATCGCCAGCAAGATCGAGGCGACCAGTACCGAGATCGGCCAGTTCTTCGGTCCCGAAGGCGTCGTGGCGAAGTTCGTGAACACCTCGATGGGGCCGCTGGTCGTGCGCCGCGGCGACGTGCTCTCGCCACGCACCTGGGCCGACATCGGCATCACGCTGGTGCCGCAGGCGGTGTCGAACTTCCCCGGCTGGGTGGCGCCGCTGTCAAGCAATGGCGTCGCTGCGCCGTCTGCCGCCGGACCGCAAAAGGTGTTCCAGTTGCAAGCGCAGCCGGCGCCCGGCACCACCGAGTACACGATCGAAATCGACGGCCAGCAGCTGCGCTACCGGAATACGCCGCCGGTGTGGACCAACATGGTGCACCCTGGCCCAGGCACCTCGGGGGCGCGCATCAGCGCCGTGACCTTCGATGGACGCACCGTGGAACTGTTCAACGAACCCGGCCAGTTCGGCATGCGCCGCATGATCGAAGCGGCCAGCCAGAAGCGCAAGAGCGCCGACGTCGTCGAGCTGCGCTGGAATGGTCCGAACGTGTCGGTGGCGGTGGACCTGCGCCTGGTCAGCAGTGCCGAAACGGCCAGTTCTTCCAGCGGCGGCAAGGGCTTCCGGGGCATGCGCCTGCCGCCGGCCATCGTCGGCCGGGCTGCTGCCTATCCGACCGTGGCCAGCCTGGGCGCGGGGAGCCATTGATGCGCGCACCCGTATCGCACCGGATCGGCTACTTCGGCAAGATCCCCACGCGCAGCGACTTCGTCAAGCTGGCGCACGATGCCACCGCGGTCGGCATGCTCGACGACTGGCTGGCCGCCGTCATGCAGCAGCTGCCGTCGGATGCGCGCTGGAAGATCAACTACGATGCCATGGCACCGGTCAGCTTTGCCTTCGTCGGGCCGGCGCGGCGCCATGCGCTGGCCGGACACCTCGTCGCCAGCCATGACGCGCCGGGCCGGCGCTTTCTTTTCTCATGATGCGCACGCTCGACGTTGCCGATCCGGCCGCCTTTGTCTCCCGCTGTCCGCTGGCCTTCGCGCCGCTCTGGTCCCTTCCCGGAAGCGGCCGCGCCCCAGGTCGTGGAAGCCTGCGACCCGGCGCTGCACCTGCAAGGCATCAGCGACGCCAGCATCACCCCGGGCGAATGCGATGGGGCGCTGGCGGACTTTCTGGCCAGCGGCACGGTCGGCGGCCTGGCCGGGCTGCTCGACGGCGAAGACGCAAGCCGCATCATCCTGGCCTTGGGTCTCCTGCTCCAGCCGGTCATGCACAGCAAACCCACGCGGCTCGACAAGAGCCTGGTGCTGCCGCTGCCCGAAGAGCACACGCTGCGCGCGCCGGTAGCGGCGTTCTGGCTGGAGCTGGTGGCGCCTTTTGTTCGCCGCACCGAATTCGACCTGGCCCTGTTCCTGACCCGGCTGGAAGGGCGGCCGGTGCTGGTCATCGGTTTCTGCGGCGCCGCCGCCCAGGCGCTGCGCGCCATCATCGATCCGCATGTCGCGCGCGAGCAGCAGGTGCGCATGATCGATACCGGGTGGATCGACGAGCAGCTCGGGCTGGATGTCGACGTGCGCGCGCTGGCCAGCTATCTCGACCAGCCGCAGTTGCCCCTGAAGCTGGCGCGCGAGCTGTTCCTCAAGACTTTCATCGGAGGCGCTTCATGAAACACGTCCTTGTCCTCGCGCTTGCTGCCCTCGGTGCGGCAAACGCCCATGCCCGAGCGCCGGCACCCGCGCCGGCGGCACCCATCGTGGTGGCCGGTACCGTCGCTGACGAGGCCAGCAAGGCCGCGCTGCTGGCGCGCCTGCGCGCGGTGTACGGCGCCGACCGGGTGGTCGACCAACTGGGCGTCGGCCCCGTCGCGGCGCCGGCCAACTGGAACGACTATGTCGCACGGTTGATCGGTCCCAACCTGAAAATGATCAGCCGTGGCCAGCTCAAAGTCGAGGGCAGCACGGTCAGCCTGCGCGGCGACGTCGCCAGCGAAGCACAGCGTCAGCAGATTGCCGGTGACATCGCCGCCAGCCTGAACCCGACCTACATCGTCAACAACGGCCTGCGCGTGGTGGCCTCCGAGCAGAACGTGCTCGATGCCGCGCTGGCGAACCGCATCATCGAGTTCGAGTCGGGCAAGGCCGCGCTGACGCCGTCCGGCATGGCGATCCTCGACCAGATGAGCGAAGCGCTGAAAAAGCTGAACGGCATCAAGGTGGAAGTGATCGGCCACACCGACAACGCAGGCTCGCGTGCCGGCAACCTCTCGCTCAGCCAGGCGCGTGCCGAGGCCGTGAAGACCTATGTCGCCGCGCGCGGCATCCAGGGCGAGTCGATCATGGTGTCGGGCGAAGGACCGGACCGGCCGGTGGCGGACAATCGCACGCCGGATGGGCGCGCACGGAATCGCCGCATCGAGTTCAAGGTCGTGCAATAGCTGCTCGCGGCCTGCAAAGGCCAGGATGAAAAACACCGCCGGCATTGCTGCCGGCGGTGTCGTTTCAGGGGATATCGCAGCGTCAGGGCAGGGTGATCGTCACGTTCGCCGCACGTGGCGGCAGCTTGACCAGGTCGTTGTAGGCGGCCAGGGTGCTTTCGGTGTCGTGCCCGAGCTTGGCGCGAAAGCCGACGTAGGCGGTGAGGCCAGCCAGTGTGAACACGGATGTCAGCACCCACAAGGACAGATCGCTGCGCAGCGTGTTGACGACCTGGTCGGGGCGCTCGGCGTGCGGCGCGAAACCGCGGTTCTTGCCGCGCATCCGCGCGATCTCGTCGCCCAGGCGCGCCACCAGGTAATTCAGCTTGTCATGGCCGTCGAGCGCGTAGCGGCCCTCGAAACCGAGCAGCAGGCACATATGGAACACCTCGAGCGCCTGCAGGTGCACGCTGCCTTTCGCGCGCAGGTCTTCCAGGCGGTTGAAAAAGTGCTCGCCCGCGAGCTGGTCGCCGAAGACGCGCAGCTGCAGCGGGCGTGTCTCCCAGGCTTCGCGCACTTCATAGTCCGATCGCAGGATGATTTCGTCGACCGCCGAGCAGAAGGCATATTTCGCGGCCGTGACATCCTCGGCGGCCACGCCGATCGCCTTGGCATTGCGGTCCACATCGCCGAGAAAGGCCGTCATGTGGTCGGCAAACGCGGCCTTGTCGTGCGGGCCGCAGCCGTTCTTGAGCAGGAACAGGGCGTAGAAACCTTCGTACATCAGGTCGACCAGTGACTGCGGGTTGGCGCCGCCGGTGCTGCGGGCGGCCGGTGCCGCGCGGCGTTCGACATGGGCGCTCATGCTGCCACCCCGATCAGGTCGAGTTGCAGGTCACGGATACCGTTCGGGACATAGATCGAGATCGCCTGGACCTTGAGCATGTTCTCGTACAGTAGCCCCTTGTTCTCGAGGGCGAAGTAGCAGGTATCGGGCCGCACCGGCAGCGCCGCCGGCACCTGCGGCGCATACATCAGCTTCACGCCGGGCAGGGCCGAGAGCACGAACTTGTCGACGTCCTGCGGCGCGCCGAGCTTGAAGCGCAGCGGCACCACCTCGACCAGTTGCAGCGCCGGCATGTCGGCCGACACCGCAAGGTAGAGCGCGGTCTGGCCCGTGATCTTGCCCGAGTCCAGCGCGCCCACGTGGTAGGACGGGCGGTCGTTCCTGAGCGCGATCGAGAAGTAGCGGCTCGATACCACCGTATCGAGCAGGTCGCGCAGGATGTCGGCCAGGCGCGCGAACGCCGGCCCCGGATCGGCATGCGCATAGGCAGGAAGGTCTTCGAGGCGATAGTTCCGCGAATAGGCCATCAGGCCACCGGCGAGGGCCAGCATGTCGGAAAACAGGCGCTCCGGATGCAATTCGGGATGGTGCAGGTAGTGCGATAGCGCCGCGTAGCCGGTGCTGGCCGTGTGCAGTAGCCAGAACGAGGACATGTCGCCGCCGCGGATCTCGACCACCTTGCGGCTCGGCTCGCGCATGTGGCCGTACAGGGCGTTGACCTTCGCCAGCAGCTTTTCCATCAGCCGCGCGACCAGGTTGTGCAGGCCGGGCGCACCGTCGATTGCCACGCTCGGGGCGATGAAGGCCGGATCGACTTCGAAGCCGCCGGTCGCGACGCGGCGCAGCCGCAGCAGGGGAAAACTCTCGTAGGCGTCGAGCGCATCCTCGTCCGACACCAGCCGCAGGGTCTTCTTCAGGTAGGTGAGCGGTGCATCGGCGGCGGCCGTGAACAGGTCCTGGGTGTCGCGCTCGTGCTGGACGAAACGGGCGTCCATGCGGTGCAGGTCGGGCTCGGCGCAGTTCTCGCCATGGGCCTTCAGGGCGGGCAGGGCGGCGTGGAAGGTGATCGTCTGGGTGCTGGGGGCGAGCGCGCCCAGTTTCACCTGGGAAGGGAGTGCGTCGCCTTCGGGCGCGCGATACAGTTCGCCATCCGGGAACAGCAGCGACAGCGCGTCGATGCGCAGGACGTCGTGCTTGAGGGCCTCGTGGTCCACGACCAGGCGGCGCACGCCCCAGGCGTAGGGGTGCAGCGCGCGCGCGGTCTGGTTCAGGCGCGCCTCGTGGTAGCGGTCCTGCTGCTGGAAATGTTGTGGACGCAGGAATAGTCCTTCGCCCCACAGCAGTTTCGATGGCATGTTCACTGTCACCTCTCGAAGAAATGGGAAAGCGGAAAATGTTGAGCTTGCTGGAAGCAGATGCGTGCTTATTGACAGCGCGCAGATCCGAGGTCATTGACATTTGAATCGGTTGGCTGCGCGCCAGTGCCGACGCTCAGCGCACAGGCCTGCATGCCCACCGTCAGCCCGGCCTTCTCGGCCTGCGCCGCATCGAAGGCAAGGCGCCAGCGGCCGGGTGCGGGTGAGTGGTACAGCGCGACCACGCCCACATAGCCCGCTTCCCGGCCCACCTGTTCCAGTACCTCGTAGCGTTGTCCCGGCACCGGGGTGATGTCCTTGCTCGCGACCAGGTCGGCACCGAACGCTTCCTTGTCGGCACCGGGCGTCAGGAAGGCGTCGTAGGGAGCGGCGGCAAAGGCGGCTTGCTGGCGCAACTGGGGCCGCGCGCCACCAGTGCCAGCGGGCGTCCCTTGGCGTCGACGTTCAGGCGCGGCGCGGCGTGCAGGCGCAGGGCGACCTTGCGCGGCGGTTTGGCGGCATCAGGCATCTCCGGGGCCCTGGCGATACCGGCGGCGGCCAGTGCGCGGCCGGCAGGGCCGTCGCTGGCGCAACCGGCGAGCGACAGCGCGCAGAACAGCAGACAGGTAGTTCTCATGAATTAATTGCCTTTCGTAAATGACACCATCGCTCATTTAACAGGAACGCCACGCGCCGCCACTGCGGCCGCGCAAGCCCCTTGCGATTTGTATCCCGCAAGGATCACCTGTCCAGATGTTGACTACGCGCAATTCTGCTGAGAACGCTTACCGAATAATGGCGTCTGGTTCAACGCAATGGAGACCGAAATGATGTTCAAACGATTGATGCCGGTACTGGCCTGCGCCGCCTTGCTGGCTGCTTGCGAAAGCCCTGGCGGCGGCACCGCCAGCGCTGCCGCGGGCACGACGATGGCGAGCGCGATGAAAGCGGCCGACGCCGCTGTCGCCGCTGGCCAGCACGACAAGGCCTATGCTGCGCTGAAAAGCGCAAGCCAGACCTTCCCGACCGAGAAGACCCCATGGGTACGGATGGCGCAGATGCGCTTCGACAGCGCGCATTACGGCGAGGCGATCGTGAACGCGCAGGAAGCGCTGGCACGCGATCCCGACGACACGGTGGCGCACAGCATCGCTGCCGTGAGCGGCCTGCGCGTGACCAGCAAGGCGCTGGCGGACCTGACCCGCAAGAACAAACTGAATGGCAATGTGAAGAGCGAGGCCGAGGAGCTGGCCAAGCTGCTGCGCACCAGCCTGGGCGAAACGGACCTGGTACCGGGCAAGAAGAACCTGGCACCACGTCCGCGTCCCGTGCCCACGACCGCGTCCGCCGCGAGCCCCTCAAAACCCCCAGCCACCTCGAGCGACCCCTTCGGCGCGCTCAAATAATCCCGCGGGCCGGCGCCCGCCGGCCTCGTAATCCCTCTGGAGCTGACATGGCCAAAAGTGAAAGCGTGCAGAAGCGCCTGCAGAAAGTGCGCGCGCCGCGCGTGCAGATGACCTACGACGTCGAGATCGGCGACGCCATCGAAAACAAGGAGCTGCCTTTTGTCGTCGGGGTGGTGGGCGACTTCGGCGCCGACCCGCAGGCCGAGAAGAAGCGCCTGAAGGACCGCAAGTTCGTCAACGTCGACGCTTCCAACTTCGACGAAGTGCTGGGCGGCGTGGCACCGGCGCTGCAGTTCCGCGTCGAGAACCACCTGAGCGACGAGGGCGGCCAGTTCGGCGTCCAGCTGCAGTTTCGCGAGATGGCCGATTTCCGCCCGGAGTCGGTGGTGCAGCAGGTCGCGCCCTTGAAAGGTCTTCTGGAAGCGCGCACCAAGCTGGCCGACCTGCGTAACAAGCTGGCCGGCAACGACAAGCTCGACGACATCCTGAGCGAGGTCCTCGGCAACACCGAGAAGCTCGCAGGCCTGCGCAAGAACACGGAGGACAAGTAAATGGCGGCGATTCTCGAACAGGCAGCCAAGCCTGCGCTGGAGCTGGACAACTCGCTGCTCGACCAGATCGTCGAGCAAAGCCGCGTCGCGGCCTCGCCGAGCGAACACGAACGCGCGCGCGACCTGATCTCGGAACTGGTCACGCAGGTCATGTCGGGCACGATGGTGGTGTCGAACAACCTGTCGGCAATGATCGACGCACGCCTGGCGGAACTCGACAGCATGATCTCCACCCAGCTGTCCGCCGTCATGCATGCTCCGGAATTCCAGAAGCTCGAGCGCAGCTGGACCGGCCTGCAATACCTGGTGAAAAATTCGTCCACCGGCGCCGGCCTGCAGATCCGCATGCTCAACGCCAGCAAGCGCGAACTGGTGAAGGACTTCCAGGCTGCGCTGGAGTTCGACCAGAGCTCGCTCTTCAAGAAAGTCTACGAGGAGGAGTTCGGCACCTTTGGCGGCGCGCCCTACGGCGCCCTGGTCGGCGACTTCGAAATGAGCCGCCAGCCCGAGGACATGTATTTTCTCGAGCAGATGTCGCACGTGGCCGCGGCCAGCCACGCGCCCTTCATCACATCGGCCGCGCCGGAACTCTTCGGCGTCGACAGCTTCGGCGACCTGGGCAAACCGCGCGACCTGGCCAAGGTCTTCGATACCGTCGAATACGCGAAATGGAAGGCCTTCCGCGAGTCCGAGGATGCGCGCTACGTCGGCCTGACGCTGCCGCGCTTTCTCGGCCGCCTGCCGTTCAACCCGGTCGACGGCATGACCACCGAAGGCTTCAACTATGTCGAGGACGTCGACGGCACCGACCACACCAAATACCTGTGGTGCAACGCGGCCTATGCCTTCGCCGCCAAGCTGACGCGCGCCTTCGAAGACTACGGCTGGTGCGCGGCGATCCGCGGCGTCGAGGGCGGTGGCCTGGTCGAAAACCTGCCGACCCACACCTTCAAGACCGACGAAGGCGAAGTCGCGCTGAAGTGCCCGACCGAAGTGGCGATCACCGATCGCCGCGAGAAGGAGCTGTCGGACCTCGGCTTCATCTCCCTGGTGCACTGCAAGAACACCTCCTACGCCGCCTTCTTCGGCGCGCAGTCGGCACAGAAGGCGAAGAAGTACGCGAACGAGGCGGCCAATGCGAACGCGATGCTGTCCTCGCAGCTGCAGTATATCTTCGCCGTCTCGCGCATTGCCCACTACATGAAGGCCATGATGCGCGACAAGATCGGCAGCTTCGCCGCCGCGTCGAATGTCGAGGATTACCTGAACCGCTGGCTGACCCAGTACGTGCTCCTGGACGACAACGCCAGCCAGGAACAGAAGGCCCAGTTCCCGCTGAGGGAAGCGAGCGTGCAGGTGTCCGAGGTGCCGGGCCGGCCGGGCTGCTACCGCGCCGTGTCCTTCCTGCGGCCGCACTTCCAGCTCGACGAATTGTCCGTTTCGCTCCGACTGGTCGCGGAGTTGCCGCAGTCGACCAAAAACTAAATCACTTTTCAACCTGAACTGGAGTAAGCAAACATGGCAATTGACGTATATCTGCAAATCGACGGCATCAAGGGCGAGTCGACGGACGACAAGCACAAGGACTGGATCGAGTGCACCTCGGTGAACTGGGGCGTGAAGCAGCCGCGCTCGGCCACCGCGTCGACCGGCGGGGGCCATACGGCCGAACGCTGCGAGCATGAGGAAGTCTCGTTCACCAAGCTCGCCGACCTGGCTTCGCCGATCCTGCTGCAGACCTGCTCGGCCGGCAAGACCATCCCGAAAGCCAAACTGGAATTCATGCGCGCCGACGGCCAGGGCGACCGCATCAAGTACTTCGAGATCGAACTGGAGAACGTGCTGATCGGCGCCATCATGCCGGCCGTGCACGAAGGCTCGATCATCCAGGAGAAAGTCGGCCTGAAGTTCTCGAAGATCAAATGGAAGTACACCCAGCAGAAAGTCACCGGCGGCGCCGGCGGCAATACGTCCGGCGGCTGGGACCTGGCGACCAACAAGATCGCCTGATCGATAGCACCTCACGGCCGTCGCCCTCGCGGCGGCCGTGTTTCGCTTCCGGAAGCACCTTCCAGCAGCACCTTCGTCGAACGCGCCACCATCCAAGGGTTTGCCATGACAGGTTTCATCCCCGGCCTGCTCGATCGCCTCATGGACGAGCGCAGCGAGCAGGGCAGGGCGGCGCAGGGCCTGAACCTTGAACAGATCAAGGACCACGTTGCGCGCGACCTCGAAGCGCTGCTCAACACGCGCGCGGCCATCCCGAGCGGCGCCTTCGACGGTTATCCGCGCGCCCGCGCCTCCATCCTCAATTACGGCCTGGTCGACTTTGCCGCCTTCTGCCTCACCAGCGACGAAGACCGCGCGGCGATCTGCGCCAGCCTGAAGACGGCCATCGAGACCCACGAGCCGCGCCTGAAGGATGTCGCCGCGCGCATCGAGGCGGTGGCCGGCAGTGTCAACCGCCTCAATTTCGTCATCCACGCGCGCCTCGACCTGGAAGGCGCCGGCGAAACCGTCGACTTCAGCGCCGTGCTGCAGCCTTCCTCGCTGCGCTACGCGATCAGGAAGGGCAAGCGCTAGCTTCACTACCCAACAAAGGACGTCACACGCATGGACATCAATCTCAAGACCCTGATCGGCAAACTGAACGGCGCCACGCGCATGGCCGCCACGCGCGCGGCCAACATCTGCGTCGGCATGGGCCACTACGAAGTCGATATCGAACACCTCTTCCTCGCGCTGCTGGAGCAGGCCGACTGCGACGTCAATGTCGCTGCGCGCGCCTGCGGCATCAGCGTTACGGGACTCGAATCGGATCTGCGGCGCGAGGTGGCGCGCTTTGCCGGCGGCAGCACGCGCACGCCGGTATTCTCGAAACACCTGCCGACGCTGCTGGAGCATGCCTGGCTGATCGCCTCGCTAGGCCGGGATGGTTCGGGTGCGCCCAACGCGATCCGCAGCGGCCATCTGCTCCTGGCGCTGCTGACCGAACCAAGCCTGGCGCAACTGGCGCAGCGCGGTTCGCCCCTGTTCGCCGACTTCGCGCTCGAGCGCCTGAAGCACGACTTCGACAAGCTCACGCGCGGCTCGAGCGAAGCGACCGCCACCGCTGCGGCGCAGGACCGCGGCCAGGCCCCGGGCGGCGACCCGGTGGGCGAACTCGAAGCCGCCGCGCCCGGCAAGACGCCGGCGCTCGACCAGTTCACCACCTGCCTGACGCAGCGCGCGCGAGGGCAAGGTCGACCCGGTGATCGGACGCGACCCTGAAATCCGCCAGGCCATCGACATCCTGATGCGCCGGCGCCAGAACAACCCGATCCTGACCGGCGAAGCGGGCGTGGGCAAGACCGCCGTGGTCGAAGGCCTGGCGCTGCGCATCGCGATGGGCGACGTGCCGGAAGTGCTGCGCGGCGTCGAAATCCACACGCTCGACATGGGGCTGCTGCAAGCCGGCGCCAGCGTGAAGGGCGAGTTCGAGAACCGCCTCAAAAATGTGATCGACGAGGTCAAGGCGAGCCCCCATGCCATCATCCTTTTCATCGACGAGGCGCACACGATGATCGGCGCAGGCGGCACGGCCGGCCAGAACGATGCGGCCAACCTGCTGAAACCCGCGCTGGCACGCGGCGAACTGCGCACGATCGCGGCCACCACCTGGAGCGAGTACAAGAAGTATTTCGAGAAGGATGCGGCCCTGGCGCGGCGCTTCCAGGTCATCAAGGTCGAGGAACCAAGCGAGGAAACCGCCTGCGCCATGCTGCGCGCGATGGCGCCGCTCATGGAGGCTCATTTCGGCGTGCGCGTGTACGACGAAGCGATCGTCGGCGCGGTGCGCCTGTCGCACCGCTACATCAGCGGACGCCAGCTGCCCGACAAGGCGATCAGCGTCCTCGACACCGCCTGTGCCAAGGTGGCGCTTGGCCAGAGCGCCACGCCGGCGCTGCTCGAAACCTGGATGCGCCGCATCGAGCAGATCGACGTGCAGATCGGGGCGCTCGAACGCGAGCAGAGCGCCGGTGGCGAGCATGCGGCCCGCCTGATGCAACTACGCGGCGAGCGCATGGCGGCGCTGACCGAGCAGGAACGCCTGAACGCACGCTGGGAACAGGAGCGCAGCCTGACGGCAGACATCGCGCGCATGCGTGGCGAACTCGAAGGCGGACGGGGCGATGGTCCGGCATTGCGCGCCGCCGTCGAGGAACTGCGCACGCTGCAGGGCGAGACGCCATTGGTGCCGGTGCAGGTCGACGGCAATACGGTGGCGGGCATCGTCGCCGCCTGGACCGGCATCCCGCTCGGGCGCATGATGAAGGACGAGATCAGGACCGTCATGCAGTTGCAGCCGCTGCTGGAAGAGCGCATCCTCGGCCAGTCGCATGCGATTGCCGCCGTCGCCCAGCGCGTGCGCACGGCGCGCGCCAACCTGGACGATCCGAACAAGCCGAAAGGGGTGTTCCTGTTCGTCGGCACCTCGGGCGTCGGCAAGACGGAAACCGCGCTGGCGCTGGCCGACCTGCTCTACGGCGGCGAGCGCAAGCTGGTGACCATCAACATGAGCGAATACCAGGAAGCGCACAGTGTCTCCGGCCTGAAAGGCTCGCCGCCTGGCTATGTCGGCTATGGCGAAGGCGGTGTGCTGACCGAAGCGGTGCGGCGCAATCCCTACAGCGTGGTGCTGCTCGATGAAGTCGAGAAAGCACACCCGGACGTGCTCGAGCTCTTCTTCCAGGTCTTCGACAAGGGTGTGCTCGATGACGCCGAAGGACGCCAGATCGACTTTCGCAACACGGTCATCATCCTGACCTCGAACACGGCATCGAGCACGATGATGGCTGCTTGCCTGAACAAGAGCGCGAGCGAGATGCCGAAACCGGACGAGCTGCTCGACGCGATCCGGCCGCAGCTGGTCAAGCAGTTCAAGCCGGCCTTCCTCGGCCGCCTGGCCGTCGTGCCTTTTTATCCGATCAGCGACCCGGTGCTGGCCAACATCATCCGCCTGAAGCTGAACCGCATCGGCCAGCGCGTGCTGGACAACCACGGCGCCACGTTCGAGTACGACGAGGCGCTGGTAAACGCCGTGCTGGCGCGCTGCACCGAGGTCGATTCGGGCGCACGCAACGTCGACACCATCCTCAACGGCAGCATGCTGCCCGAGATCGCCGACAGCGTGCTGGCGAAGATGGCCGAGGGCGGCGCGATCGCACGCATCAAGGTCGGGGCCACGCGCGCCGGCAAGTTCAAGTACACGGTCGAACCGGCATAAGGAGGCCCCATGCTCGACGTCGAACAGTTACTCAAGCCGGTCAGCGTGGAGAGCCCCTGCGGCGAGGACCTGGCGTTTTCCAGCGAGGTGGACGCGATTGCCCAGGCACGCAAGGCCGACGACCCGTCGCTGGAGCAGGGGGCATGGGTCACCACGCTCAAGGAAGCGGACTGGAAGTTCGTCAGCAAGCGCTGCGCGCTCCTGATTGAAACGCGCAGCAAGGACTTGCAGCTGGCGGTCTGGCTGGCCGAGGCCACCGCCGGGACGGCCGGGCTGCGGGCGCTGGGCGAAGCGCTGCTGGCGATCGCCGGCTTGTGCGAGCGCTGGGACGGGCTGTATCCGCAGCCGGACGAAGACGGTTTCGAACGCCGCATCGGTAACCTGTGCTGGATCGCGGCGCGCATTCCCCAACTGGCGACGGAATGCCCGGTGACCGAAGGCGCCACGTTCTCGATGCGCGACATCGAAGCGGCCCGTGCCCATGGTGCGGAAGCGATCGCCGAGGTCGAGGCGGCGCGCAGCCGGACTTCGCGAGCCTTCCAGCAGGCCCTGCTCGAGGATTGCCAGCACTGCCCGGATGCGCTCGCCAGACTGGAGGAAGCCGTCGACGCGCGACTGGGCGTGGACGGGCCGAGCTTCAGCACCGCGCGCAACGCCTTGCAGAACCTGGCGCACTTCGTGACGCCTGCGACTGCCGCCGTCGCCGTCAGCGCGGTCTCCGCGGCGCCGGCGCCGGCAGTGGCGGGCGTGGCGGCCGCTGGCGCGATGGCCTTGCCGATGCCGGCCAGCGTGCTGCAGACCCGCGCCCAGGCGCTGGCCCAGCTGCGCGCGGTGGCCGACTACTTCCGCCACACCGAGCCGCACAGCCCGGTCGCCTACCTGGCCGACAAGGCGGCGGCCTGGGGCGAACAGCCGCTGCACCTCTGGCTCAGGAGCGTGGTGAAGGATGCGGGCGCACTGGCCCATGTCGAAGAACTGCTGGGAATCGAAGGCGAGGGAACTTAGCGTGCCTGACAAACCCTCCATAGCCACGTTGCGGCGCCTTGCTCTGGAGGGTTTCTCGGGCGCGCCCGAATGGGCAGAGGTGACGAAATAATCTTTCACCCGCAGTCAGGGGTGAAAGATTATTCCAGGGCGGCCGGCTGCCGCCCTGTTTTTTTGAGACCGCGCGAAAATCGGCAGCTTGTCCGGTTGCCGCTCAGCCCCCGCCCTCCCGGCCGTCAGAGGCCTTCGCTGCGTCACCGCCGCCGGGCCGGACCATCGCCGACGCCTTGGCGATCTGGTCTTCCACGTTCTGCACCGCCTGGCGCGTGGCCTGGGTCACCTGTTCGTAGCCCTGGAAGGCATTGTCGATGGCGGACTTGATGATCTCGACCGCATTCTCCGAGCCTGGCTTGACGTTCTGCGTGACGTCGTAGATCAGCGCCGAGAGCGTGCTCTTGGCTTCGGCCATGTGGACGTCGGCCGCACGCCTGAACTCGCTCTGCATCTCTTCGATGATGGCCTTGAACTGGTCGCGGTACTCGGCGTTGCCGGCCATGTCGGGCGACATCCGGGCGGACAGTGCATCGAAGGCGGCGCGGGCGTCGCGCGCCTGGGAGAGGTCGCGGCTGGCGGAGAGGGTCTTGTCCATCGTGCTGCGGGCGGTATTCATGTTGAGCGCCACCACCTGTTCGAGACCTCTGACAGTCTTGTTGGCGAGCATGTCGAAGGTCTGCATTTGCAGGTCGAACAGGGTTTTGGTGGCGGATGCGAATTGTTCCGGACTCGTGAACATCAATGTCTCCTCGGGTTTTTTTGGATCAAACGACGGACGACGTACGATTCTGCCGCACCTATTATTGGGCAACGATGAGCTTTCTGCAACGGCCGTCCCGATACGAAGTGGCGGCCGGATGGAGCAGCCCATGGCAGCGAGCATAAACGACAGGGACCGTCCGTCAAGCGCGGCCTTGACCTTGTCATCGTGGGAAGGTATATGCTGGGGTGATCTACTCGACAGGATCGGCACCATGAATACCCCATCGGGCGCAATGAACATCGGCGACGCGGCGCACGCGTCAGGCGTCTCGGCCAAGATGATCCGCCATTACGAGGCCATCGGACTCATCAAGCCTGCGCACCGTAGCGAGGCCGGCTACCGGCGCTATTCAGGCCAGGACCTGCGCGTGCTGCAATTCATCCACCGCGCGCGCGGACTCGGGTTTTCCCTCGCGCAGATCGGCGCGCTGCTGGCGCTGTGGCAGGACCGTTCGCGCGCGAGCAGCGACGTGCACGCCCTGGCGCAGGCGCATATCGAGGCGTTGAACCAGAAGATCGCGGAGATGGAAGCGATGCGGCGCACGCTCGAGCAATTGGCAGCGTCCTGCCACGGGGATGCGCGCTCTGCGTGTCCGATCCTGGATGATCTGGCGGGGCAGTAGAAGAGGGAGCGTACAACGCAAAACGCCGCAAACCTTTTGCAAGGATTGCGGCGTAAGGAGAGCTCAGAAACGCAAAACGCCGCAAACCTTTTGCAAGGATTGCGGCGTTTTGCGCCGGTAACCGGATACTGCCTGCACCAGAAAACTTGGTGCCCACGGAGGGACTCGAACCCCCACACCTCGCGGCACATGGACCTGAACCATGCGCGTCTACCAATTCCGCCACGTGGGCACTGCAACTGCTAACACTACGCTACCTTCCGCGTGGGCACGGAGTGCCCACCCTACGGTATCGCGATACTACTACTACTACTTCTGCGGATGACTGCCAGTAGATGGTGCCCACGGAGGGACTCGAACCCCCACACCTCGCGGCACATGGACCTGAACCATGCGCGTCTACCAATTCCGCCACGTGGGCACTGGTACTGCTCATACAACGCTTTACAACGAACTGCTGCGGACAACTTCCGGTAGAGTGGTGCCCACGGAGGGACTCGAACCCCCACACCTCGCGGCACATGGACCTGAACCATGCGCGTCTACCAATTCCGCCACGTGGGCACTGATACTGCTTGTTACCGAAGCTGATACAATATCAGGCTTTCCAGTTTTTCGCTAGATCAACTTTCGTCGCTCGCTGCGTCAAACTTGCCCGACCTTGCCGCTTTTTTCTTCCGCTTCACATGCTGTCGTTGCGAAAGAGCCGAGATTATAGCGGAAGGATTGCAAATGTCAAAGACCCTTCCTTGGGGAAATTCGCAAGCTCGCACGACGGTGCTGCGAGGGGCAGTGGTCCGGATGATGCATGCCGAGGCCGCATATCCGCCCAGGCCCATCCCGAGGTCCGCGCACGCTGAAGCACGCACATTGCGCACGGTACGTTAGGCGAATCGCGCGGTCCTCCGTTACACTACGCCTGTCAAGCTGTCAATCCAACCACGGTGCCGGCCGGTCCGGCGCTTAAAAAAGAATTCAAGAAAACGATTTGAAGCAACCTACTCATACCATTCCTAGCCGCGAGGAAATCCTCGGCGTGTTTCGTGATGCAGGCGCACCGCTCGACGCAGCAGCGCTTGCCCGTGCCCTGCAAGTCAAGCCGGCTGCCCAGGAAGTCCTGGGCCGGCGCCTGAACGCGATGGAGCGCGATGGCCAGATCCGCACCAACGGCAACGGCCTCTATATGCTGGCCGACCAGTCCGGTTTCATCGCCGGCAAGATCGCCGCGCACCGCGACGGTTTCGGCTTCGTCATTCCGGATGAACCAGGCGACGACCTGTTCTTGAACGACAAGGAAATGCAGAAGGTACTGCATGGCGACCGCGTCCTCGCGAAGATCGTCGGCACCGACCGCCGCGGCCGTCCGGAAGGCACCATCGTCGAAGTCGTCGAACGTGCCAATACCCACATCATCGGCCGCCTGCTCAACGAAGGCGGCGTCTGGATCGTCTCGCCCGAAGACCAGCGCATGAGCCAGGACATCCTGGTCGCCGGTTCCCCGGGCAAGGCGCGCGCCGGGCAGGTGGTGAGCGTCGAGCTGATCGAACAGCCGGCGCGTTTCCAGCAGCCGACCGGCCGCATCGTCGAAGTCCTCGGCGAACTGGACGACCCGGGCATGGAAATCGAAATCGCCGTGCGCAAGTTCGGTGTGCCGCATGTATTCTCGCCAGCCGCACTGAAGCAGGCGGGCAAGCTGCCGAGCGAAGTACGCGATGCCGACCTGGTCGACCGCGTCGACCTGCGCGATGTGCCGCTTGTCACCATCGACGGCGAAGACGCGCGCGACTTCGACGATGCCGTCTACTGCGAACCGGTCAAGGTCGGCGCCGAGGATGGCTTCCGCCTGCTGGTCGCCATCGCCGACGTCAGCCATTACGTGAAACCGAACGATGCGCTCGATGCGGACGCGATCGAGCGCAGCACCTCGGTGTATTTCCCGCGCCGGGTGATCCCGATGCTGCCGGAAAAGCTCTCGAACGGCCTGTGCTCGCTGAACCCGGCCGTCGACCGCCTCTGCCTGGTCTGCGACATGGTCGTGACCAGCGCCGGCGAAGTCACCGCCTACCAGTTCTATCCGGCCGTGATGCACTCGGCCGCGCGCCTGACCTATAACCAGGTGGCCGAAGTGCTGGCCGACCGCCACGGCGAGGAAGCCGCACGCCGTCCGGCCATCGTGCCGCACCTCTTGAACCTGAACGCGGCCTTCCACGCGCTCTTGAAAGCGCGCCACGAGCGCGGCGCCATCGATTTCGAAACGACGGAAACCTATATCGTCTGCAATGCGATGGGCAAGATCGAGAAGATCATCCCGCGCACCCGCAACGACGCGCACCGCCTGATCGAGGAATGCATGCTGGCCGCGAACGTCTGCGCCGCCGACCTCCTGATCCGCCACAAGCATCCGGGCACCTTCCGCATCCACGGCACCCCGACCGAGGAAAAGCTGAACCAGCTGCGCACCTTCCTGCGCCAGGCCGGCCTGAACCTCGGCGGCGGCACCAAGCCGACCGCGGGCGACTACGCCGCCGTCATGCGCGAGATCAAGGACCGTCCGGACGCGGCACTGCTGCAGACCATGCTGCTGCGCTCGATGCAGCAGGCCGTCTACAGCCCCGACAACGTCGGCCACTTCGGCCTGGCCTACGAGGCCTATGCCCACTTCACCAGCCCGATCCGCCGCTACCCGGACCTGCTGACCCACCGCGCCATCAAGGCCATCCTGCTGGGCCGCAGGTACGAGCCGAAAGGCATCGACGTCTCGAAGCTCAACACCACCGTCTCGAACGCCGTGCGCAAGCAGGCCGCGAAAGACAAGGCGGAAGGCAAGTCGAAGGAAGAGAAAGACCTGACCATCTGGGACGCGCTGGGCGTGCACTGCTCGGCCAACGAGCGCCGCGCCGACGAAGCTTCGCGCGACGTCGAGAACTGGCTCAAGTGCTTCTACATGCAGGACAAGCTGGGCGAATCGTTCACCGGTGTCATCGCCGGCGTCACCACCTTCGGCATCTTCGTGCAGCTCGACGAACTGTATGTCGAAGGCCTGGTGCACATCACCGGCCTGGGCCAGGATTATTTCCAGTACGACGAAGCGCGCCACCTGCTGCGCGGCGAACGCACCGGCAGGACTTTCGGCCTGACCGACCGCGTGACCGTGCAGGTCGCGAAAGTCGACCTCGAAGCACGCAAGATCGACCTGGTGCTGGCGGAGGAGGGAGCTGCCGCACCGGCGCAGCCGCAAGGACAGCAGAGCCAGCAGGACGGGCAGAATGCACGCGCCGACGGCGGCCGCGGCAACCGCGGCGGTAACGGGAACGCCAGCAACGGCGGGCGCGGCGGACAGCAGAAGCAGGAAGGCAATCGCGATGGCGGCCGCGAAGGCGGCGGCAAGCGTTCGCGCCGCAACCGCAGGAATGGCGGCGCCGCCAACCTGTCGACGCCTGGCCACCTCGACGAGCCGGCGGTCGACACGCTCGCACTGACCGCCGTGGCGGTGCCGCAGCCGCAGGTCGACGAAGCCGATCCGGACCAGCCGTCCGCGAAACCATCGCGCCGTGCCCGCAAGAACGCCGCGGCCGCGCGCCGCCGTGAGGAAGCGGAGACGGAATCGGCCGCGCAGGCAGCCGCAGCGGTCGTGGCCGCGGAGCCGGTTGCCACACCGGCGGCCGACGCACCCGCCGCAGGGGAGCAAGCCATCGCGCAAGGGACGCAAGAGCGCAACAGCTGATGCCGCCGCGTCGCGCCAGCGCGATGCCGAGGCCGCGGACGAGCCGGCGCCCCAGCCGGCCGCCGAGCCAGCACCTGCACCGGCAGCCGTCGCGGAAACGCCGCCGGCCGTCAAGCGTGCGCGCCGTACCAGGGCGCGCAGGCTGCCGAGGACAGCGTTCCAGGCCCGGTGCCAGCTGCCGCGCCGGCAGCACCTGCGCTTGCCGAACCGGCAGCGGACACGCCAGCGGCCAAGCCGCGCCGAGCCCGTGCGGACAAGGCCGCCTCTCCAGCGTCGGAGGCCCCGGCAAAGAAGAGCACCGCAACAAAGAGCGCCGCGACCAGGACGCCTGCAGTCAAGACCGCGGCGACGAAGAGCACCGCAGCCAAGAGCACCGCAGCGAAGAGCACCGCAGCGAAGAGCACCGAAACCAGGAGCGCCGCCACCAAGAGCGCCGCCACCAAACCCGCCGCGAAGAAGTCGGTCGCGGCAGGCAGCACCACCTCCAAAACGAAGAAGAAGTAAGGCATGAAGAATAAAATGATTTTCGGCTTCCACGCGGTGACCTCGCGGCTGCGCCACGAGGCCCAATCGGTGGAAGAGATCTTTGTCGACGCCGAGCGCAACGACGCCCGCATGAAGGCCCTGATCGCGAACGCGAAAGAGGCCGGCGTGCGCGTCATGCCGGTCGACGCCGCCCGTCTCGACAAGATCGTCGGCACCCGCCGCCACCGGGGCGTGATCGCCTTTGCCAGCCAGCTGGCGCTGGCGCGCAACCTCGACGAGCTGCTCGATGCCATCGACGGCCCGCCGCTGCTGCTCATCCTCGACGGCATCACCGACCCGCACAACCTGGGCGCCTGCCTGCGCGTGGCCGACGGCGTTGGCGCGCATGCGGTCATCGTGCCGAAGGACCGCGCGGTTGGCCTGAACGCCACCGCGGCGAAGGTCGCCAGCGGCGCCGCCGAGACGGTTCCCTACATCACGGTGACGAACCTGGCGCGCACCATGCGCGACCTGAAGGACCGCGGCATCTGGCTGATCGGCACCTCCGACGATGCCGACAAGGGCCTCTACGAAGCCGACTTCACCGGCCCGACCGCGCTCGTCATGGGTTCCGAAGGCGAGGGCATGCGCCGCCTCACCCGCGAAACCTGCGATTTACTGGTGTCCATCCCGATGTTTGGCTCGGTCGAGAGCCTGAACGTGTCGGTGGCGTCGGGCGTCTGCCTGTACGAGGCACGCCGCCAGCGCGGAGCCTGAACGGGCTTGCGGAACCGGACCTTCCCGCGAGGTCCGATGCCTCCGGCAAATGGGCTGTCCGATTCTGTCGGCAGCCCATTTTTCGTTTTGGCGCCGTGAACATGGCATGCGGCCGTGCAAAATGTGGCCGGCACGCTACAGCCTGCTCATGCATGGCAAGTGTTGCGTAGGTGCAATTTGTGCCGCTGCCAGCGACGGATAATGGGTGCGCCTTGCCCCCCATTCCGACCCCGCTGGAGGAAACATGACTTCGCCTTGCTATCGCCCTTCAGGCCGCGTGCCGGCAGTGGCGTATCCGATCGCCTTCATCGTCTCCAGCGCACTGCTTCCGTTTGCGTGGCTGTACGCATGGCTGATCATCCATGCGCCTGTCGTCATCAAGGTGTTCATCGCCTTCGGCATGTCGTTCGCGATCGGCTGGCTGGTGAAATTCCTTGTTGCGCAGGGCAAGGTGCGCAATCCGGCCTGGGCCAGCCGCGCCGGCACCGTCCTGGGCCTGGCAGGCTGGTACCTCGGGTGGTGCGCGTGGGGAGCGCTGACGATGTGCGCACTCGGCCGGGAGGAGCTGGGCGTGATCGCCGGCCAGATATTCGTGAAGCTCGCCACGCAGCCGTGGTTGCTGTTCCGGCTTGCAGCCGACACTGTCCCCACCGGCACGACGAACCTGTCGGGCTGGCCGCTCAGCGGCATCTGGCTGGCCGGCGTCTGGCTGCTCGAACTTGCCATCCACCTGATGCTCCCGCCCTTGTTGGCACGCATGCGCGCGGAGGAGCCGTTCTGCGAAGCGACGAACGCCTGGGCCGAAAGAATCTTGGTCCGGCGCAGGTTCCATCCCGTCGACGCCGCCCGGACCTCGGCCTGGCTGGAAGCCGATCCCCAGGCCATCCGTGCCGTCCTGAGCCCGTCAGCGGCGGATGGGACCAAGAGCCACGCCGAGGTGATTCTTTACCGCGGCGGCGGGCTTGACGCCCATGTCTCGGTCACCAACGTGCATGTCAGTCTTGGCGAGAAAGGCCAGGTGAACAAACGGCGCGAAGCCGTGGTCGAGTACCTGCGCCTGCCGCACACGAACGTCGATGCGCTGGTCGGGGAGTTGCTTGGCCAGGCGCTGGGCGAGTTGGGCAGCGAAGCCGCTGCGGCACTGCCGGTAGCCCCGGGGCTTGCTGCTGCGCTCGCGCACCTGGAAGCGGGACGGCATGCCGAGGCAAGCGAGGCGGCGCTGCCGCATGTGGCCTCCGGCGATGTCGCCGTGCGCTCGGATGCGCGCAGGATCTGCGCGCTGGCCTGCTCGCGCCTCGGTCACTGGACGAGCGCGGCCCGCCATTTCGAGTCCCTGTTCGACGAGGAGCCGAGCGCCCACAATGCCCTGCAGCTGGCGACCACGACGGTCATGGCGGGCAGCTTGCAGGATGGCCTGGAGTGGATCGAGCAGGCCCTGGCGATCAATGCGCAATCCGGCGAATTGCCGCGCATGACGCTGCTGACGAGTTTCGTCACCGCCTTGAAACAGGCCGGACGCGCGGCTGAGGCGATGCCCTACGTCGACCAGATCCGCCTGGCCTACACCGAGCTCGGTTCGACCGACCCGACCGTCCTTTACGCGCGCTCGATGCCCTTCTTCAGCGCCTTCCTGGCCAACAGCCTCGGTTTCGTGCGCGCCGCGCTCGGGCCGGAGCAGGGCAGGCGCTGGTATGCCCACATGCTGCCGAGCCTGGACGCGGCCGGCAGGGCAGAGCTGGACGCATGGCTGGCCAGCGAATTCGGCCCGGCGCTCAGCCAGGCCGAGGACTGCGGCGGCGACGGGCGGCCGCACCGACCCACGCTTGCCCGGGAGGCCGGTGGCGCGCCGAATCGCCGGCGTCGAAATCGGTCCTGTCCAAGCGGCCCCGCGGCGGATAAGCTACCATTGCCGCTGTTTTCATTCTGTCCTCATTATGTTTTACTCGTTGCGCGAAGATATCAACAGCATCATCGAACGCGACCCGGCCGCCCGCAACGGCTGGGAAGTGCTCACCTGCTATCCCGGCCTGCATGCGATCGTCCTGCACCGCTGGGCACACGCATGCTGGCGCATGAACCTGAAATGGCTGGGACGCTTCCTGTCCTACCTGGCGCGCGTCGTTACCGGCATCGAAATCCACCCGGGCGCCACCATCGGCCGGCGCGTCTTCATCGACCACGGCTTCGGCGTCGTCATCGGCGAGACCGCCGTCGTCGGCGACGACTGCACCATCTACCAGGGCGTGACCCGGGCGGCACGACGCTCACCGCCGGCACCAAGCGCCACCCGACGCTCGAGCGCGGCGTGATCGTCGGCGCCGGCGCCCGGTGCTGGGCGCCTTCACGGTGGGCGAATTCGCCAAGATCGGCTCGAATGCCGTCGTCGTGAAACCCCTGCCGGCCGGCGCCACCGCGGTGGGCAACCCGGCCCACATCATCCGCAAGGAAGACCAGTCGAGGAGTGCACGCATGTTCGCCGCCTATGGTGTCACGCCCAACGGCGACGATCCGCTCTCGAAAGCCCTGCGCGGCCTGATCGACCACGTCGCGCGCCAGGACGAGCAGCTCGAACGCCTGACGGCCACCATCCAGGCCGCCGGCATCGCCTGTCCGAACATGCGCGAGGGTGATAAACTCGATTCCGCCGAACTGAACCGGCTGGTCGACTGAGGAAATCCATGACTGACGAATCCATGAGCGCGGCGGCGGGCGATGCCGCCAATGCCGCCAATGCCGGCGCGAACGTGCTGGACCCATTCGAGATCCGCGTGCTCGCGGTGCTGGCCGAGAAAGAGGCGCTCACGCCCGACAACTATCCGATGACGCTCAACGCCATCGTCAACGGCTGCAACCAGCTTTCCAGCCGCGATCCGGTCATGCAGCTGGGCGAAGATACCGTGCAGGACACGCTGCAGCGCCTGACCGAGCGGCGCCTGGTGAACGCCGTGAGCGCGGCCGGCGCGCGCGTCATCAAGTACGAGCACCGCATGCGCATCAAGTGGACGCTCGAGCAGGACAAGGTGGCGGTACTCACCGTGCTGATGCTGCGCGGCCTGCAGACGGCCGGCGAAATCCGCACCCGCAGCGGGCGCCTGCACGAATTCAGGACGGTGGCCGAGGTCGAGGCCACGCTGCAGTTTTGATCGACAAATACCCGCCGCTCGTGGCCAGGCTCGAGCGCGCCCCCGGCACCAAGGAATCGCGCTATGGCCAGCTGCTCGGCGGCGAAATCTCCGCCGCGCGCGACGACTCCGCCTTTGGCGCCGCGGCGCCTGCTGCTGCGCCCGGCAGCCGCATCGGCCAGCTGGAAGCAGAAGTCGCCGGGCTGCGCGGTGAAATCGCCGAGCTCAAGGCACAGTTCGAAGCCTTCCGCCAGCAGTTCCAGTAAGCGGCGCTCCCCGCGTCAGCGCCCGGGGCGCTTGTCGGCCGCGGCCATCACCTTCTCGACGGCGGCGATCACGAGTTCCGGTTCTTCGAGCTCGATATTGTGGCCGCTGCGCGCCGTCAGCACTTGCGAGCCGTCGCTGAACTGGCGCAGGAAGTTTGCGTGCAGGCCCTGCTTGATCGCCACCGCTTGCGGGGCCTGGACGAAGAACTCGGGCTTCTCGGTCTGCTGCACCGAGGTCAGCACCACGGTCGGCACGTCCGGCAGCTTGCCTGCCAGCGCCAGCTTGCCGCTATCGAGCACGGGCTGCAGCAACCTCAATTCCGCCTGAAACCTGGCCGGGACAATGGCTGCGAACTGGCGGTCGTCGTTTGCGGCGCGTTCCGCGTCGAGCTTGCGCAAGGCTGGATTCAATCCCTCGTCGCTCGGGTCGACCAGCACCATGCCCGCCACCTGCTCCGGATGGCGCGCGGCGTAGCTGCGCACCAGCAGGCCGCCGTAGGAGTGGCCGACGAGGATGAAGGGCGGCGCCAGCTTCGCCGCTGCGACCAGCTGTTCCAGTTCCACGCTGTTCTGTTCGATGGTGCGCGGTTCCGGCCGCGCCTCCGAGCCGCCATGGCCGGCGCGCGAATAGGTGAAGACGCGCGCCTTGCCGGCCAGCGCAGGCGCCACCTTGCGCCAGGCGCGCAGGTCGGTGCCGAAGCCGGATTCGAAGATCACGGTGTAGCGGCCGCTGCCCGCGGTGGCGACCTGCGCCACGGTAGCTGGCGCCTGCCGCGGCGACCTGCTGGCTTGACGTCGGCAGCGCCGCCGGCGGCGTGGTCTGGGCCTGCGCCATGCAGGAGCACAAGGCCAGGACGCAAAAAAGCCTGCGATGCATGAATGTCATATCGTCTCGATTGTGTGGGAGGGGAGAGCGGCGGGAGCGCGGCGAGTCGCCGCGGTCCGCCAGGTGCCCCCACCGGATGGGCGGGGGCGGGAAGCGCACATCGCCGGGATGTGCGCGGGGAAGATCAGCCTTCGTCGCGCCAGCGGCGCAGGCGAATCGCACCGGCGATCATCGCCACCCCTGCCACCACGCCCGCCCACAGGTCCGGCTGGGCCAGGGTCTTCCAGGAGTAGGCCAGGATGCCCAGCATGTCCGCGCCATGGTCGCCGCGCGGCAGTGCCGAACCCGCGTCCATCAGCCAGGTGCCCGGCACCAGTCCGAACAGGCAGATCTCGATGACCTGGTCCACCAGCCAGTCGGCGTTGATGGTGGTGCCGGAATACATGCCCAGCAGGTAGTCGAGCCACTTGAGCAGGACCGCCGTCATCAGCGGCACGCCGACCGCCCACAGGAACACCTTCGACTTCGCCCAGCTCGACACCAGCATCAGCCAGCCGGCAGTCGGCAGCGCCCACAGCACGTAGACAGGCACCATCGCCACCAGGTACAGCGGCGTCAGGTAGAGCTTGGGGTTGGTCAGCACGGCGCCGAACAGGTGCAGGCCGTGGTAGCTCGCCGCCAGGCCGGCCAGCAGCAGGATCACGAGCGAGGTCACGACCGCGATGCCGATGCTGATCAGGGGCGCCGCCACCAGCACCGTGGCCAGTTTCGACAGCACGGTCTGGGTGTCCGATATCGGCAGCGACTTCCAGAACAGGATGCTGCGGTCGCGCCGGTCGTCGTAGAGCGCGGCCAGGCAGTAGAAGAAGGCGACCACCGGCAGCACCACCAGGATCGGGGCGCCGACCGCGACGTAATTGCCCGCGGCCGTGTCCGCGATCTGCTCGCGCACGACGGACGTGATGGCCTCGCCGGCGTGCGACCCGTGCACCTTCGCATTGCCAATGGAAATGGTGACGTCGTCCCCGGCCATCTTGCCGCTGGCGATGCCGTAGCCGACGACACCGCCGATCAGCACCACCATGATGATGGCGGCGATGAGCGGCGCCCAGACGAAGCCGCCCTTGTGCTCCCAGAACTCGCGGCGGAGCAGCCATTTCATCGTATTCATGCGTAGGTTCCTTTCATCGTTGCCACAAACAGGTCGGCCACGCTCGGGTTGCGGGTCTCGCCCAGGGCTGCCAGCTGGGCGCGCGACACGCCGCCGGCACGTGCCGAATCGAACAGCATCACCGACTTGCCGAACACGGTGCGCTGGTCCAGCGGCTGCAAGGCGTTGGCGGCGGTGACCTTGTCGGCGGCGACCATCACTTCCACATAGCGCTCGCCGACTTCGTCCATCGAAGCGGCCAGCACGATCTTGCCGTCGCGGATGAAGAGCAGGTCGGTCAGGATGTGCTCGACTTCTTCCACCTGGTGGGTGGTGATGACGATGGTCTTGTTCTCGTCAAAATAGTCCTCGAGCAAGTTCTGGTAGAACTGCTTGCGGTAGATGATGTCCAGTCCAAGCGTCGGTTCGTCGAGCACGAGGAGCTTGGCGTCGATGGCCATGACGAGCGCCAGGTGCAGCTGCACGATCATGCCCTTCGACATTTCCTTGACCTTCATGGTCGGGGTCAGGCGGGTGTTGGCGATATAGCGTTCGGCGCGGGCGCGGTCGAAGCGCGGATGCACGCCGGCCACGAAGTCGATCGCATCCATCACCCGCAGCCAGCGCGGCAGGATGGCCACGTCGGCGATGAAGCAGACGTCCTGCATCAGGGCGTCGCGCTGGGTGCGCGGGTCCAGTCCCATCACCGACAGTTCGCCGTCGAAGGGCACCAGGCCCAGCGCCGCCTTCAGGGTGGTGGTCTTGCCGGAACCGTTGGGGCCGATCAGGCCGACGATGCGCCCGGCCGGGATCTCGAAGTCGATGTTGTCGATGGCGGTGCGCTTGCCGTAGCGCTTGGACAGGCCGCGGGCGGAAATGACGGCGCTCATGCCGATCCTCCCGGCTGCGCAGTGTGCAGCAACTGTTCGATGTTCAGGCCCAGCAGGCGGATGCGTTCCACCATGGCCGGCCATTCTTCGCGCAGGAAGCGCTCGCGTTCGCTTGCAAGCAGTTTCTCGCTCGCTCCTTCAGTGACATACATGCCTATCCCCCTTCGTTTTTCTACTAGGTTTTCGTCCACCAATTCCTGGTATGCCTTGGATACGGTGATCGGGTTCAGTTGGTACTCGGCCGCGACCTGGCGAACCGAGGGCAGGGCGTCGCCTGCCTTCAGGACGCCGTCGAGCATCATGCCGATGACGCGGTCCTTGAGCTGGCGGTAAATGGGTGCGTTGTCGTTCCAGCCGATATTCATCGCCGGTCCTCCTGTCGTCTCGTCCTTGCGGCGTGTAAGCGCATCGCTGTCTCCTGTGGTGGGTATCGCTGTGGTGTTGTAGTGAACTATAACAGCGCCACTCTTTACAGCAGCCGCAACGCGACGAACTGCAGGAAAACGGACATGGACGGTCGAAATTCGCTGCCGGGACGAAACGCAAGCGCTCCTGACAACGCTTTCAATGTCTTGCATCAGGACTCGATCATGTTCCGGATAACAACAAGCCATTATGGTCGATTTTTCCACTGGAAAACTCACCAAGGATTGCATGCCCCGTACAGCGCGCAAATGGCAGCTCATCAATAGAAATATTCAATCGATTTTGCGCGCACGATTGGACACACATTTGTCATTTTTATATTTCTCTTTTACTATTTTTTCCAGTAGGAACAGCGCACGTTGCGCCGTCCGGAAAGCGGAGAAAAGAATGATCATGAAGCGAACAATGAAGCCCATCGAATTTGCAGTCGCCACGGTACTGCTCGGCCTGTTGGGTGGTTGCGGCGGTGGTGGTGGTGGTGGTGGTGGCGGTGGTGGTGGCGGTACGACCCCGCCACCACCGGTCGCGACCGACTTCACCCGGGCGGTACCGTCAGCGGCCTCGACCAGGGCGCCAGCGTGACCCTGGCCAACGGCGGCGAGACCCTGCCGGGCCTCGCCAACGGTATATTCACCTTCCCCACCAAGCTCAAGGCTGGCGCCACGTACAACGTCACGGCGACGCCGCCGGCCGGCTACACCTGCAAGGTCAGCAACGGCGCGGGCACGATGGGCAGCGCCAACAACACCTCGACCGCGGTTGCCTGCGCACCGGTGCAGCTGGCCGGCGCCATCACCGCCCTGCAGGAACCGCAGGGTGTGACCGGCGACGCCAATGGCAACCTGTACGTCGTCGACGGCGGCCCGAACGCGGTCCTGAAGATTGCGCCTAACGGCACCGTGACCACGCTGGCCGGCGGCACCGCCAAGCCTGGCTACGCCGACGGTCCGGGCGCCACCGCGCGCTTCCGCTTCCGCCTCGGCAGCGACGTGCTGGTCGATCCGCAAGGCACCCTGTTCGTCTCCGACGAGTGCAACGGCATGATCCGCAAGATCGCCGCCGACGGCACCGTGTCGACCCTGGCCGGTTCCGGCACGACCCTGTGCAACAACGTCAACCCGGGCGCCATCGGCACCGGCAGCGCCGACGGTGTCGGTACCGCCGCCAAGTTCGAGCGTCCGAACCGCATGGTGTCCGACGGCGCCGGCGGCGTGATCGTGATCGATTCGCTGGCCCGCGCCTCGGTGCGCCTGGTGAACGCGAACGGCACCGTGACCACCCGTAGCTGGCCTGTTCCGGTCGGCCTGAACGCTGCTCCGACCTTCTATGCGCTGGCACGCGGCCTGGACGGCACGCTGTACTTCTCCGACTTTGAAAGCCGCATCTGGAAAGACGTCGGCGGCACCCTGCAACTGTTCGCGGGCGGCGCGGTCGGCATCGGCTCGCAGGACGGTACCGGCGCCGGCGCGCGCTTCTCCGCCATCACCGACATGGTGGTCGCGCCAACCGGCGACCTGTACGTCGGCGACTTCGCGATGGTGCGCAAGGTGACCACGGCCGGGGTCGTCACGACCGTTGCCGGCAGCCCGACGCGCGGCTTCGCCGACGGCCAGGGCACGGCCGCACGCTTCAGCTCGATCCGTTCGATCGGCCTGGACGGCGCCAACCTGATCGTGGTCGACAATGACCAGAACAACCTGCGCCGCGTAGGCATGGACGGCACCGTGACGACCCTGTCGGCAACCCCGGCACTGCGCGGCTCGCAGGACGGCACCGGCGCGGCAGCCCGCTTCAACTGGCACACCTCGCTGGCAGCAGACACGGACCGGCAACGTCTACATGGTCGACAGCATCACCCACGTCGTGCGCAAGACGACGCCGGACGGTGTCGTGAGCACCATCGCCGGCAAGTCGGGCGTGGCAGGCGGCGCGGATGGCGCGGCGGCTAGCGCCACCTTCAACAGCCCGCGTGCCATCGCGGCAGGCAAGGACGGCTCGCTGTGGGTGGCCCAGGCGACGGGCCTGCGCCGTATCCTGAACGGCACGGTCAGCACCGTCGACCCGGCCATCTCGGCAACCAATGTCGCGGTCGACCCGGACGGCAACGCCATCGTCGTCTCGAACGGCCTGGTGCAGCGCGTGACCCCGCTTGGTGCCAAAACCGTGCTGGCAACCGCGGCGCAGGTGGCGACCCTGGTCGGCCAGCCGACCGTCAACTTCGCGCCGCAGGCCGTGGCCGTGAACGCCGCCGGCGACGTCTTCGTCTCCGACACCGGCACCGTGGCTGTCTACCGCATCACCAAGGCTGGCGTGCTGAGCGTGTTCGCCGGCACCCCGCTGAACGAAAAGGGCGATGTCGACGGTCCGGTGGGTACGGGCACGCTGGGCTTCTACGAGGTCGAATACATGACCATCGACGAAGCGGGCAACCTCTACCTGAGCGGCCAGGGCAGCGTGCGCAAGATCAGCCCGGCCGGCGTGCTGTCGACGCCTGACTACGGCTGGGGCAAGACGGTCATCGGTGCCGTCGCCTACTCGGGCGGCAAGCTGTACGGCATGACCCGCTACGCGCTGCTGCAGTCCTACCTGCCGTAATCCTGCAGGGTAAGTAGTCCGGCCTTCGGGGGAGTGGCGTGCAGGCGCCGCTCCCCCGAAGGTTTTTTTTCGCCTGTAGCGCCGGTTTTGATCGGGCGAGCGCAGGCGGCGCCAGGGCCGCTGGCTGCCGGGCTCGCTTTACCGCAAGTCTTGCTCGGGTGGTCTAGAGGGGCGTGCCGTCGACGGCGCGGCGGGTGATGGCGCCGTCGATCCCGACCGCGATCCAGCCGCCGCGCGCCGGGGTGGCGTCGCTCTCCCAGTCGGGCAGCACGTAGCGGCGACGGCTGCCGTGCAGGTGCAGGGCAGGGCGGTGGGTGTGGCCATGGATCAGCACATCGGCGCCGGTGGTGGCGAACACCGTCTCGATCGCTTCAGGCGTGACGTCCATGATGTCGTAGGACTTGGTGGTATGGGCTTCGCGGCTGCCTTCGCGCAGGCCGGCGATGATGGTCTTGCGCTGGGCCAGCGGCATGGCCAGGAACTGCGCCTGCCATGCTCGATTGCGCACCATCTTGCGAAACTCCATGTAGTTCGCGTCCAGCGTGCATTCGGCGTCGCCGTGCACGAGGGCGATGCGCTGGCCTTTGACCTCGACCACGTGCGGCTCGGCCAGCAGCGTCAAGCCCGCGGCCCGTGCAAAATCCGCGCCGACCAGGAAGTCGCGGTTGCCGGCCATCCAGTAGAGTTCGACGCCGGCGTCGGCGAGCGTACGCAGCGCCGCCACCACGCGGGCGTGGAAGGGCGTATCGAGGTCGTCGTCGCCGGCCCAGTATTCGAAGATGTCGCCCAGCAGGTAGAGCTGGCGGGTGTGCGCCGCGTGTTCGTGGAGGAAGCTGAAGAAAGCATCCGCGGTCGCGGCATGCGATTCCTGCAGGTGCAGGTCGGAGATGAAGAGCGCAAGCGTGCGCGCGGGAGTGGACATCGTGGTTCGGCTCCCGCGCGTGCGTGGTTTTACTGTACGACTTCGATTTTCTCGATGATCACCGGTTCGGCCGGCACGTCGGAGTGCATGCCCGAACGCGAGGTCTTGATATTGTTGATCTCGTCGACGACTTCAAGGCCCGAGGTGACCTTGCCGAACACGGCATAGCCCCAGCCGTCCTGGCCCGGGTAGTTCAGGAAGTCGTTGTTCTTGGTGTTGATGAAGAACTGGGCCGATGCCGAGTGCGGCGCCGAGGTGCGGGCCATGGCGATCGTGTACTTGTCGTTCTTCAGGCCGTTCTTGCCTTCGTTCTCGACGGTCGCGTCGGTCGGTTTCTGCTTCATGCCCGGCTCGAAGCCGCCGCCCTGGATCATGAAGTCCTTGATCACGCGGTGGAAGATCGTGTTGCTGAAGTGACCCTTGTTCACGTAGTCCAGGAAGTTGGCAACGGTCTTCGGTGCCTTCTCGGCGTCCAGTTCGACGGTGATGTTGCCCTTGTTGGTGGTCATGAGTACGGAGGTCATTGGGTGTCCTTTTTTGTTGGGATGCGAAATGTGCAACCGTTATTTTACAAGCTTATCGCCAGTGAGGATGGTCGCGGACCGAATCACGATCGGCGTCACCGGCACGTCCTGCATGCCGCGCATGTCGTCGGTGACCACATTCTTGATCTTGTCGACCGTCTCCTGGCCCTTCACCACGCGCCCGAACACGGTGTAACCGTGACCGTCCTGGCCCGGGTAATCGAGGCCGGCATTATCGTTGACGTTGATGAAGAATTGCGAGGTGGCCGAGTTCGGGTCGTTGGTGCGCGCCATCGCCACCGTGTAGGGCTTGTTCGACAGGCCGTTCTTCGCTTCGCTCGGGATGGCTTTCCTCACGCCGGGCTTGTCGACCAGCTTCTCGGTGTAGCCGCCGCCCTGGATCATGAAGTCGTTAATGACGCGGTGGAAGACCGTGCCCTTGTAGAAGCCCGACTTCACGTATTGCAGGAAATTGGCTGTGCTCTTGGGCGCCTTCTCCTGGTCGAGTTCGAGCACGATCTCGCCCATCGTCGTCTTGATCGACACCTGCGGGTGATCGGCCGCCAGGGCGGTGCCGCCCAGGCTGAAGGCACATGCCGCGGCGGCAACATAGGTCAGGAAGGAGCGGCGAATCTGTTTTTGTGCATGCATGGTGCATCTCCTTGGTGGACGTGGCGCAATGCCGTGTCAAGTCTTTTACAGAAAAATAAACCTGAGCCATATGCGGCCAGTCCGGATTTTATCAATGCTATACTTTGTCCAGAACGTCCCATTCTATCAAATAAGAACAACACAGAGGGTCAGGCGATCTCGACGCAAAGATGACTTTCCGGTGCCCGTCCATGCGGCGTAGCGCCTGTCTTCCGTATTGCTATGGGCGTCCGATCCCCTCTCGATTCATCACCACCAATGAGCCAATTAAAGATCTATAACACGCTGGCGCGCGAGAAGCAGGTTTTCGTCCCAATGCAGGCCGGCAAGGTCGGCATGTATGTCTGCGGCATGACCGTCTACGACTACTGCCACGTCGGCCACGCGCGCATGATGATGGCCTTCGACGTCATCTATCGCTGGCTCATGGAATCCGGGTACGAGGTCAAGTACGTGCGCAACATCACGGACATCGAGGACAAGATCATCAAGCGCGCCGCGGAAAACGGCGAAACCATGTCCTCGCTGGTGAACCGCTTCATCCAGTACATGGACGAAGACCTCGCCACGCTGAACATGCTGCCGGCAAGCATCGTGCCGCGTGCCACCGAGCACGTGCCGGGCATGCTGTCGATCATCGAGAAGCTCGAGGCCAAGGGCCTGGCCTACCGCAGCGACGATGGCGACGTGAACTACGCCGTGCGCCAGTTCGAAGGCTACGGCAAGCTGTCGGGCAAGTCGCTCGACGACCTGCGCGCCGGCGAGCGCGTCGACGTCAACACCGGCAAGCGCGATCCGCTCGACTTCGTCCTCTGGAAAGCGGCCAAGGAATCCGAGCCTGACGAAGCGAAATGGGATTCGAAGTGGGGCCGCGGCCGTCCGGGCTGGCACATCGAATGCTCGGCCATGTCCTGCGCCCACCTGGGCGAGCAGTTCGACATCCACGGCGGCGGCCAGGACCTGCAGTTCCCGCACCACGAAAACGAGATCGCCCAGAGCGAAGGCGCCTTCGGCAAGCCGATGGTGAACTACTGGGTCCACAATGGGTTCGTGCGCGTCGATAACGAGAAGATGTCCAAGTCCCTGGGCAACTTCTTCACCATCCGCGACGTCCTCAAGAAATACGACCCGGAAGTGGTGCGCTTCTTCATCGTGCGCTCGCACTACCGCAGCCCGCTGAACTATTCCGACGCCCACATCGACGACGCCAAGGGTGCGCTGACGCGCCTGTACACGGCGCTGGCCGCCGTCGACCTCGGCGACGAGCAGGTGCAGGTGGATTGGGACGAGGCGCATGCCGCGCGTTTCCGCGACGCGATGAACGACGACTTCAACACGCCGCTGGCCGTGGCCGAAATGTTCGACCTGGCCAGCGAAGTCAACCGCAGCAAATCGCTCGCCGCGGCGCGCCAGCTCAAAGCCCGGCCGGCGTGCTCGGCCTGCTGTACCGCGCGCCGCAGGATTTCCTGCGCGGCGGCAGCGGTGATGGCGGCATGGATGCAAGCGCGATCGACGACCTGATCGCCCAGCGCGCCGCCGCCAAGAAGGCACGCAGCTTTGCCGAGGCCGACCGCATCCGCGCCGAGCTGACGGCGGCCGGCATCATCCTCGAAGACAAGCCGGATGGAACGACGGGTTGGCGTCGCGCATGATGGCAGCGGAAAAGGACAACGGCGGCGCAGCCGGGGACGACGCGCCCGGCCTCGAAGTGCCCGCCTACTGGGCCGAGGCCAGGCTGAACTGATGCGGCGCGACCGCATCATGAAGCGCCTCATCCCCAGTTCGGCGACATGCACCTGAAAGGGCATCCCGACCCGTTCACCACGCTGGCACGCTCGATCGTCGGCCAGCAGGTCACGCCAAAGGCGGCCGATGCCGCCTGGACCAAGCTCAACGCGGCCCTGCCCAAGTTGACGCCCAGCGGCGTGATCAAGCTGGGCGCCGAGCAGCTGGGCGCCTGCGGCCTCTCGAAACGCAAGACCGAATACATCCTCGACCTGGCCGACCATTTCAAGGCCAAGCGGGTGCACGCCAACCTCTGGTCCGAAATGGACGACGAGGCGGTGATCGCCGAGCTGGTCCGCATTCGCGGCATCACGCGCTGGACAGCCGAGATGTTTTTGATATTTAATCTGTTGAGGCCCAATGTCCTGCCGCTCGACGACGCAGGCTTGATCCAGGGCATCAGCCAGAATTATTTCTCCGGTGAGCCGGTCTCGCGCAGCGATGCACGCGAGGTCGCGGCGAACTGGGAACCCTGGCGCACCGTCGCGACCTGGTACCTGTGGCGCAGCCTCGACCCGGCCGCCGCGACCGCCACGGCGTCCACCGGCACCGCCGGTACGGTAGAATAACGCCTGATCGCCGCAGGCTGCCGCACGCCGCGGCCACAGAACAACCCGGAGGTACAATGACTAAAACAACTTTCCTCAGCTTCGAGCAGCCTATTGCCGAGCTCGATTCGAAGATCGAAGAACTGCGTTTCGTCCAGGACGATTCGGCCGTCGACATCTCGGAAGAAATCGACCGCCTGGCCAAGAAGAGCCAGCAGCTCACCAAGGACATCTACGCCAAGCTGACGCCCTGGCAAGTCTCGCAGATCGCGCGCCACCCCCAGCGTCCGTACACGATGGACTACGTGAACGAGATCTTCACCGACTTCCATGAACTGCGCGGCGACCGCAGCTTCGCCGACGACCAGTCCATCGTCGGCGGCCTGGCACGCTTCAACGGCCAGGCCTGCATGGTCATCGGCCACCAGAAGGGCCGCGACACGAAAGAGCGCGCGATGCGCAACTTCGGCATGCCCCGTCCGGAAGGCTACCGCAAGGCCATGCGCCTGATGAAGCTCGCCGAAAAGTTCAACCTGCCGATCTTCACCTTTGTCGACACCCCGGGCGCTTTCCCAGGCATCGATGCCGAAGAGCGCGGCCAGTCCGAAGCCATCGGCCACAACCTGTACGTCATGGCCGAACTGAAAGTGCCGCTGATCGCCACCATCATCGGTGAAGGCGGCTCCGGCGGCGCGCTGGCGATTGCCGTGGGCGACGCCGTCCTGATGCTGCAGTACGCCACCTACTCGGTCATCTCGCCGGAAGGCTGCGCCTCGATCCTGTGGAAGACCTCGGAGCGTGCATCCGACGCCGCCGACGCCCTCGGCCTGACGGCGCACCGCCTGAAAGCCATCGGCCTGATCGACAAGATCATCAACGAACCGCTCGGCGGCGCCCACCGCGATCCGAAAGGCATGGCGCAGATGCTCAAGCGCGCGCTGGCCGATACCCTGCGCCAGTTCCACGGCATGAAGACCCGCGACCTGCTCGAAGCCCGTCACCAGAAGCTGATGGCCTACGGCAAGTTCAAGGAAACGACGCCGAGCGAAGAGTAAGCGGTAGCAGCCGTACCGAGAAAGTCGTAACGCGTGAGTCGTCCCCAAGCCGGGTCCGTCCCGGCCACCTTCGCGCGCGCCCTCGCGGCGCTGCGCGCGCAATCCTTCCTTCCTCCATTGCGGTAGGTGCAGCGGCGGCCTCGATTCGATGGTCCTGCTGCGGCTGGCCGCCGATTGGTGCCGCGAGCAGGGCGTCGCGCTGCACGTCTTCCACGTTCACCACGGCCTGAGCCCGAACGCCGATGCCTGGCTCGGCCACGTCGAGTCCGGCGCGGCGGCGCTGGGCCTCGCCTGCGACCATCGCCGGGTGACGGTGGAGAAGGGCGGCGCCGGCGTCGAAGCCGCGGCGCGCAAGCTGCGCTACCGCGCGCTCGGCGAGATGTGCGCGGCGCACGGCGCCACCGTGCTGCTGACCGCGCATCACCTCGACGACCAGGCCGAGACCGTGCTGCTGCAACTGCTGCGCGGCTCCGGGCCGGCAGGCCTGTCGGGCATGGACGGCGCCAATGCCGCCCCGAGCTGCTCGGCAATCCTGACCTCATCATGGCGCGTCCGCTGCTGCCGCACGCGCGCGCCGAGCTCGAAGCCTGTGGACGCCAGCAGGGATTATCCCGGGTCGAGGACGAATCGAACCTGGATGCGCGCTACGCCCGCAACGCCTTGCGCCACACCGTGATGCCGGCGCTGGCGCTGGCCTTTCCGGGCTTTCAAGCCCGCTTTGCCCGTAGCGCGGCGCATGCGCAGTCGGCCCAGCGCCTGCTGGACGAGCTCGCCGCCCGGGACCTGGTCACCTGCCTGATCGATGACGCGCTCGACGTCGCCCGGCTGCGCGCCATGAGCATCGACCGCGTCCATAACCTGCTGCGCCACTGGTTCAAGCAGCGCGCGCTGGCGATGCCCTCGACCGCATGGCTGGAAGAGATGGTGACGCAGCTGTTGGAAGCGCGCGAGGACGCCCAGCTGCTTGTGACCCATCCGGCCTGCCACATCCGGCGCTACCGCGAGCGCCTGTACATCACCTCGAAACTGCCGGCGCTGGCCGGCATGCGCGACCCCGACGACGAGGGCGTCATCGAGAAGCTGGGCGAATCGTTTGTCTGGCGCGGCGAAGCCCGGCTGGCGTTTCCCAGCTATGGCGGCGTGCTGCACTTCGAGCCTGCCGGGCAGGGTTTCGAGGCAGCCTGGCTGCGCAGCCAGCGGCTCGTCATCGACTTCCGCAAGGGCGGCGAGCGCCTCAGCTTGCCGCCAACCGGCCGACGCGCAGCCTGAAGGCGCATTACCAGGCCTGCGACGTGCCAGCCTGGGAGCGTATGCGCCTGCCCATCGTCAGCAGCGGACCGGACCTGCTGTACGCGGCCGGCCTCGGCATGGATTGCCGCCATTTCGGCGCGCCAGGCTTAGCGCTGATCGCTCTGCGCTGGGAATCAAGCGAGGCTTGAGGTCCGCCGGCAGCGGGCGTTCGCCCCGCCGCACCGCCACATTGTTGCGGATCGGGAGCCACTCCCGCGCACGCTCGTGCCCGCTAATATCCGAATAGTTTCTATGCGAAAAACGTATTACCTTATTTTCGTTTCGTATAGCTTTTGGAATTTCCTCTCTTGTGATTTTGCGATGCAACATGTTATTGTAGTTGCTCCCTTTTGATCTTCTACAAGCTGGAAAACATCCTGTTATGGCTTTAATTGTCCACAAATACGGTGGTACGTCGATGGGCTCGACGGACCGTATCAAGAACGTTGCGGCCCGCGTCGCCAAGTGGCATGACGCCGGATACAAGATCGTCGTGGTGCCCTCGGCAATGTCGGGCGAAACGAATCGCCTGATCGGCCTGGCGAAGGAAATCATGGCCGAGCCGGACCCGCGCGAACTGGACATGATCGCCTCCACCGGCGAGCAGGTGTCGGTAGGCCTGCTGGCGATGGCGCTGCTGGCCATCGGCAAGGATGCCGTGTCCTATACCGGCTGGCAGGTCGGCATCCGCACCGATTCGTCGTTTACGAAAGCGCGCATCCAGTCGATCGACGACTCGCGCGTGCGCGCCGATCTCGATGCCGGCAAGATCGTCATCATCACCGGTTTCCAGGGCGTGGATGAGCAGGGCAATATCTCGACGCTGGGCCGCGGCGGTTCGGACACCTCGGCCGTGGCAATCGCCGCCGCGCTGAAAGCCGACGAGTGCCTGATCTACACCGACGTCGATGGCGTGTACACGACCGACCCGCGCATCGTGGACGAAGCGCGCCGGCTGGAAAAGATCACTTTTGAAGAAATGCTGGAACTGGCTTCGCTTGGCTCGAAAGTGCTGCAGACTCGCTCGGTCGAGTTCGCGGGGAACTATCAGGTACCGACACGCGTGCTGTCGTCCCTGACCGACCCGCACATGCCGCTGCAAGAAGAAGCCAACTCCGGCACCCTGATTTCGTTTGAGGAAGAAACCAACATGGAACAAGCCGTCATCTCCGGTATCGCCAACCACCGTGATGAAGCCAAGATCACCGTCATGGGCGTGCCGGACAAGCCAGGCGTCGCCTTTCACATCCTGGGCCCGGTATCGGACGCCAACATCGAAGTGGACATGATCATCCAGAACCAGTCGGTCGACGGCAAGACCGACTTCACCTTCACGGTCTCGCGCAACGACTACCAGCGCGCCATGTCGGTGCTCGAAGCCCAGCGCGAACAGCTCGGCTACACCCGCCTGGTCGGCGACGCGAAAGTGTCGAAGGTCTCGGCCGTCGGCGTGGGCATGCGCAGCCATGTCGGCGTCGCCTCGGAAATGTTCCGCACGCTGGCGGAAGAGGGCATCAACATCATGATGATCTCGACTTCCGAGATCAAGATTTCGGTGCTGATCGACGAGAAATACATGGAACTGGCCGTACGCGCCCTGCATAAAGCGTTTGGCCTGGAGAAAGCTTAACTTTTTCCCATATTTTCCGCCGTGCGCCTTGACCAATCCGGCACCGGCGATTAAGATGCTTGCACTCAGCGCTAGCGCAGTCTGCTGGAGTTGATTGGAGACGTGGCCGAGTGGCCGAAGGCACATCCCTGCTAAGGATGCATATGGCTTATACCCGTATCGTGGGTTCGAATCCCACCGTCTCCGCCAGAGTTTCAAAGATAAAAGCCACCGCAAGGTGGCTTTTTTCTTTCCTGCGGCAGTTATTCTACCCGCCAGCCTCATTCCTTCACCGGCGCCCCCAGCGGCAAATAGCCCTCGAGCTGCCTGGTCGAGAAATCGCGCAGGCACACACGGCCGCAACTGGTCGAGGCCTCGTAAGCCCGGATCGAGCCGTTTCCCGTCGGGCTGAGCGAGACGAACAGTCGCACGTGGCTGCCAGGCTTGTTCATCGCATCTCCGGGCCTGAGTTCCGCGTAGGAGGGAAGTGGGCGGGCTACTTCCTTCAGGCGTGCCGTCGTACGGCGTTTGACATTCCAGGTCTGCGAGACAAAGCCCGAGCAGTCGACCCCGGCGGCGCGGCGGTCGACGCAGTCGCCCTTCCTGCACGTACAGATATTGCCCCCTGCATAGCCCTCGGCGGTGCGCTGCATGAACGCGGCGATTGTGATGTAGCCGCCCCAGTTGTAGGGGATACCGGTAACGCGCTTGCCCAGCTGGCCCTCGAGGTAGGCCGGCCTCAACCAGCGCTTGCCGCGGGCGGGTACGCAGGCGGAGACGGCGTCTGGCCGGTAGTTGGCGGAAGTGACCTGCCACTGCGCGGTGCGGTAGGCTTCCGCGGTCGACAGGATGGCGGCGCGGGTCAGGCCGGCGCCGGTCGACTCCCCGGAGCCGGAGTCGCGCTCGCGGGCGTCACCGCTCGAGCGGATTGGACCCTGCTGGGCGGCGATGCGCCGTATCGTTTCCTCCTGGCGCCGTGCGAACTGCGCGTGCGGGAAGGGGTTGAGCGACCACAGCCGCGTGCGATCGGGGTGCGATTCCATGAAGTACAGCGTGCCCGTGCGCGACAGGGCCAGGTAGCGGTTTGGCACGAGCTCGAGGAATTCGTCGGGAACGTCGTAGCCGCCGTCGAAGCTGCCGTCGCGTGCATAGCGCAATACCCACACCTTCGCCCGGCCCACGCCTTGCTGCTGCGCGAACTGCTCGGCACGCACATAAAAGCGTCCATCCTCATCCGTCCCCAGCAGGGCAACCGAGCCCAGCAGAGCGGGCGCAATGGCGATGGGCAGGCGCGTCATGCGTGGCGGCTCCCCCCTGCGCACTTCCACGCGCACTTTGCCGTCGTCGCCGCGCACGGTGCGGTATTCATCCGGTTGGCCCTCGCCTGACGCGGCGCGCAGCCAGCGCCCGGTGCCGGGTGTGCCGCCGCTGTTTTCCGGGGTGCCGTCGGTCTCGCCGATGCTGTCCTCCGGGACCGCGCCGTTCGCCTCGAACATGGCGGTGGCGGCGGCCGCGGGCGCGGAGCTCGCTTCCGTCGACGCTCGGTCGAGCAGCTTGCCGGCGCCCGTGTCGCTGCCCACATACACGGGCTTGTCTTCCAGCACGTACACGGCCCGCCCCTGGCGGACGATGTCTTGCGCCAGGCTGTGTGGACGCAGCGGCGCGGCCAGTTCGGCCTTGCCCGTGGGCGAGACGCGCAGGACGCGGGCGTTGACTGCGTCCGGGATCAACACGCCCTCGTTCCCGGACTCGACCAGGCCGGTCGGGCCGACCGCCGGCGCCTCCGGCGTGTGCTGGGTAATGCCCAGCTGCTGCGCACCGCTGCCGCGCGGGAAGGTCTTGATCACCGTGCCGCGCGGGTCGCCGGTTGTCGGTGCCGCGGCCGGGGCCGCGCACGCGTCGCCAAGGCAGAGCAGGGCGGACAGGAGCCACAGTGAACGGTTCAGTTGGCTTTTCAGGATGATGTTCAGACAATTCATTTGTCGAGCTCCTCGAGTACTTGCTGCATCCGTTTGACATCGACCGCCGTGTTGTAGAACTTCTCGCCCGCAGTCAGGCGCCGGGTGTATTCGCTCATGGTGATATTCGGGAAGCCCTTCACCTGTACACCGACGACGCGGCCGCTCGCGTCGAACAGGGGCGATCCGGAGCTGCCGCCCGCGGTATGGCAGGTATGCCGCAGGTTCGCGGCCGTCGCTTTGTTGTCCACGGCCTGGCAGTCGCGCGACAGCATCATCGGCAGGCCGCCGGGGTGATGGATGAGCTCGACCTTGACGGGCAGGGCCGCATTGACGTCGGCGAAGCGTGCCACGGGCCGCCCGGCCAGCAGGGGCAGGTCGGCAGGGGCGACCCTGAGCACGGTGATGTCCGGTGTCTTGTAGGTTTTCGCATCCAGGCAGCGCAGCGTCACTGGCGGCCTGGTGTCGCTCAGGTAATCGAGCAGGATGTCGACGTCGGCGCACGACTTTCCGCTGCGGCTGAACGCGGACGACGCTTCGATGCAGTGGTGGTTGGTCATGATCTTGCCCGGCGCCACCAGGAAACCAGTGCAGGAAGACATGTCGGAGGTGAACAGGAGCTTGACCACGCCCCGTGCGCGCTGCTGGGCCGGCGCCGCTTTATCCAAGTCGGCAATGCTGGCCCAGGGCTGGTCGACGGCGCCGATCGACAGCGGCCGCGGATCCCTGCCGCTGTCGGTGAAATAGTCGGACAAGGTGAGCCGCAGCGCGCGCGGCCGCGCCGGCGCTTCGACATATGCGCTGACCTCGCTTGCCTGGAAGCGCATGGTGACCAGCGGCCGCTCGGGATCCACGTCCAGCAAGGACAGGCGTTGCAGTTCATTGCCGGCTTCGTCGCGCACTACGATGAATGCGGTCTCCTTGCGGGGATTGCGCAAGCTTGTGAACTTCAGCCGGATGAAGCTGGCGTCGTTTGCCTTGATGGGCGCGCTGCGCCACCACACGGTGCCGCCGTAGTCGCTGTAGGTGGCCGTCAGACCGAGCGGATGGCGCTGTTCGAAGCTCGGTTCGCGGCCGCTCGCCGTCGTGACAGTCGAGGCCAGCATGAACAGGCAGAGCAGCGCGGCAAGGGTTCTTTTCATGGCAGGAGGTCTCCATCGCAGCCTTTGGTGAAGGAACAAGCCGTGTAGTCCTCGACATCGGCTACGGCCACCTTGGGCAGGCCGGTGAACGAAATGTAGGTGTCGCTGAACATCGCTGCGCTGTAGCGCTTGAGGACCTTGTTCTTGCGCACCACAACCCAGAAGCGCTGCTCTCCGTTCGGCAGCCTGGTGGCCTGCAGGCGCTTCACGTCGCGCATGACCAGCGACAGGCCGTTGACCGTGTTGCCCTGTTCGTCGAGGGCATAGGAAATGTTCACCGAGGTGCTCGGGCTGGCGTCGCCACGCAGTATGCAATTGCCCCTCGGGCAGGTGCCGGGACGCAGGCGCAGCACATCCTGGCTGAAATCGAGTGCCCTGGCAAAGTCGATCCGGCCAAAGCGCATCTTGCTCTCGAGCCCGTCGATGAAGGTGGATGTGAAGAGGATCCGGTGCTTGATCCGCCTGGCGTCGATCTTGGCCGTATCGCGCTCGACGCGCTCGAACAGGAGGGCCGCCAGGGCGGACACGTAGGGCGCGGCGAACGAGGTGCCGGCGTAGCGGGCGTAGCCGCCCCCGAACACGGCGCCGGTGGTATCGCCCACCGCCGCGACGTCGAACTGGATGCCGGAATTGGAAGAGCCGAGCAGCCTGCGCCCGCCGGCATCGAGAGCAACGACACTGATGACCGCATTCGCACCCTCGCCCTCGTTCGACCAGCATGCCGGTATGACCCGGCATGCGACGCCCTGTTTGTTGAAGTCGGTTCCTTCGTTGCCCGCCGCGGCCACGAACACGACCCGGTGGCCATAGCCTTCGACCGGCGAGATCACATGGGCCAGCTGGGTCTTGATGCCGTCCTCCTTCGCTTCATAGGCCTGGCTGATATTGACGACGCGCACGTCAGGCATGCCGATCTTGTCGGCCTCGGTCACGAACAGGTCCTTGTTGAGGTTATCCCCCACATGCTCGACCTGCCAGATCACGGCATCGGGCGCGGCACCGACGACGAAAGGCGGCGTGCTCTTGCCGACGATCAGGCTCGAGACAAAGGTCGCGTGATCGAAGGCGTCGCTCAGAAAATTGCGCAAGCTGCCGCACGTGGGCGAGGACGGTACCTTGCCCATTTTCGATACATCGATCGGCAGGGGCGTGTAGAGGACGATGGCGCTCTGGCCGCCGCGCTTGAACACACAGTGCGCTTTGTCGGCATAGCCATCCCAGACCCCGACGCCAAGGGGCTTATTTGGCATCACGCGCTGCGGGCCGCGCACGTAGTTCATTACCTGCAAGGGGTTGGGCGCAGGGCCCCGCGCCGCTGCCGCTGCCGCTGGGCGCGCGGACGGCGGGGCACTCTGCTGCTTCAGGTGGATGGGCACGGTGGCGCGCATGTCGGAGCTCAAGCCGGACAAGCCGTTGCGCGCGCGAATGGCGTCGACGACAGTGTTGAAGACGTTTTCGATTTCCTTGCGTCTGGCGGGGTTGTCGCGGATGTGGATCTGGATCGACTTCGCCGGGAGCATCATGGTGGTCACGCCGTCCCGCAGTTCCGGCTTGCCGCCGGGATTGAGCCGTTCGATGACGCGCTTGCACCGGGCATCGAAGACGTCGCATCCGCGCAGGTCCCTGGTGACCTTCAGGGGAATGTTGTCGAGCTCGGGGTTCGCGACCACGCGCTTGCCGGCCAGGTAGGACTTGATCGGCACCTCGGGCAGGCAGATGATGTAGCGTGGCAGGCTGGCGTCGTCGCAGCTGAACTCCTCCGGCGAGACCGTGGTCGACCAGGGCAGCTTCTGCATGCGCCAGCTTGCCCGGCCCTTGACGACGGAACAGATGTGGCCGTTGCGCCTGCACAGCGATAGGCTCAACAGGTCGGTGACGACGCCTTTGGGCCAGCCGAGTTCAGCCTCGATGAGTTCGGCGGGATTCTTCGCCGACTTGTTGAGGAAAGCCTCCATGCGCAACAGGCCGCGGTCCACCAGTGCGCCGGTCACTTCCGCGGTGTTCTGCTCGAGGTTGCCACCCTCGAAACGCAGGTTCAGGCGATCGTCGTCGTGGGACGGACCCTGGGCCAGGGCGCCCAGCTGCAGCACAACCGGGGCGAGGGGCGGCGCAGGCCCGGCGCCAGCCGCCTCCACCGAACCCGGAACGACGCGTCGACATACGAGCCACCTCGCCGTTGGCCGTTAACGATGGACCTTGATGGAAATGCTGCCGCCGGCCACGGGCCGGTCCGGGGAACGGAAGGCAGGCCGCCGCCGTTGCGTTCCGGCGTTTCTTCGGTTCCCGAACCGGCACCGCCTGCGCCGGCATTGCGCAGGCTGGCCACGAGTGCCGCCAGCTTCGCCTCGCCGCGCTCGACGATCGGCGCCAGTACGCGCTTGATCCGGTCCCTGTCTTCCGGCGACAGCGGCTTGAGCTTGCCATCGCTGCCGACGAACAGCGCCAGCCCCTGCAGGTTCTTCGCCAGCAGCGCCTGCTCCGCCGGGGTGGGTGCGCCCAACACCAGCCAGTAGATCAGGGCGACCTGTTCGGTTGTCACGGTCGGCTCGCCGATGGCACGGGCGATTGCAAAGCGGTCGGCGGCCGACAGCAGTTCCTCGCCCGTGGTCGAGGCGACAAACCTGGCGGTGCCGACCGACTCGTTGACCAGGCGGCGGATCGTTTGTACCTCGCACAGCTTGTCGTAGTCGCGCAGGATGCCGACCGCCGCGCCATAGCTCATCGCCGTCACCGGCGGCATGGCCGCGCGATAGGTAGTTTGGGCACCCTCGACCAGGTCCTGGATGCCGCTGATGTCGGGCGAAAACAGGAACACGTCCGCATAGGATTCGGTCGAGGCGCTGCCAAACGAGAACATGCTGGACGTAATCGCAATCGCCTTTGCGGAGACCCCGGTCACGCCTTGCAGGCCCGCGACCAGGCCGCCGGTCAGGCCCAGCTCCTTGCGGCCGAAGGCATAGCGCTGCGCGGCCAGGCCAAGGTTGCGGAAATACGCCTTGCACCCGATATCGGCCATGGCCATGCCGGTCTCGATGAAATTGCGCACGACGGTCGCATCCGAACGAGCCGCCTGCGGGGCGGACAGCGCCGCGTTGATGTCTTTCAGGGAGCTGTCGAAGGAGCGCTGCAGTTCGGCCACGGTGCTGGCCGAGATCGTTTCCGCCGGAGGCTGGATCGATGCGCACCCGGGCAAGAACATGAGGGGAAATCCGAACAGGATGGAACAAACGAACCGGTCGCCACGGAGTTTCATCACGCTTCCTTTGCCTCTGGTTGCGTTTCCCGGCTGGCGCCGGGGGCGCAACGCAGCTTGAGCCATCGATGCCGCACTGGCGCTGCTGGCAGGCCGAAGCGGTCCCACAGTCTGTATGCAGTCGAACTGGAAGTACTGGATGCGAAATCCAGTCTAATGTAAATACGGTAAAATTGTAGGACTGCGCCGACAAAATTTCGTCAAGATGTTGTTATTTCGACGTCACTGCCGGTCGCTCCCAAGGACTGCCGGGCGCGGGCGCTGGGAACGGCAAAGGCGCCGGAGATGTACAGGAAGGGCGCGAGCTCAGCGCGGACGGTGCTGGCGCCCGCTCGTCCGCATGCGGCTGGCGCGCCCCGGCAACGGGCGCGCCTGGGCCACCGCGAGATCGGTGGTCAGGCGGTGCAGCGACAGCAGATCGGCGCAGGCGGCCATCGCTGTGCGGCCGAGTTCGGCATCGCCGGCCTCGACGCGGGTTTCGATCGCGTGCAGCGCGCCGAGCAGGAAGGCGTTGTCGGCGCGCCGCGCCTGCAGGCAGTCCAGGCCCAGCATCTCGATAACGGCTTCCTCATGCGCCAGCTCGGCCTCGATGATGGCGACCACCCCCGCGAAGCCGCGCACGAATGCCGCCTCCGGTTGCTGGAAGAGCCCGTGCAGGCGCGCGAACAGCAGCTTGCGTGCACGGCGCAAGGCATGGGCGGCGACATGGGGCGCCGCGGGCATGTGCGGCGAAGGCATCTGGCAGACATGAACCGGCGTGGATCGGAAAGTTTGCGTCGGTCGGTGCAGGCACCTTTGATCTAGATCAAAGGTGCCTGTCGCCAGCAGCGCTCGCCCGCGTGTTCAGGCAAGCGTGGGCGCATCGCGAAACGGGCGCGCATCGATGGGGATGTCGATCAGGAAGGTGGTGCCGCGCTCGCGCGCACTGTCGAGCGCGATGCTGCCGCCATGGCTCTCGGCCACGCCGCGCACATATGGCAGGCCGATGCCCCAGCCTTTCTGCTCGCCGGCCCGGGCCGACTGGGCACGGCGGAACATCTGGAAAATCGATTCCTGGTCCTCGACCGGAATCGGGTTGCCTTCATTGTGGACCGACAGCAGCAGGCGCTCGTCGACGGACCGGACCCTGATGCGGATGGTGGTTCCCGGACTGCCGTATTTCACCGCATTGCCGACCATGTTCTCGAGCGCGCGCTTGAGCGCCGGGCGCGACCACCAGCCGAGCACCGGTTCGCCGTCCGTTTCGATGTGGTGATCGCGGGTGAGGGCGGCATCGCGGCACACTTCGCTCACGACCTCGCCGATGTCGAAGCGTGTCAGCTCCAGCTCGGGGCGTCCGTTACCGTGGAACAGCATCGAGTCGAGCAATTCGCGGATCAGGCCATCGGCGCGCCGGATGTTGCTCAGTACCTTGTCGGCGAATTCGCTGGTCCGCGCGGGGTCGGCGTTGCGTACGATGAGTTCGGCGGCCAGCGCGGCGGCATTGAGCGGATTGCGCAGGTCGTGCGTCAGCGCCGCGAGGAAGCGCTCGCGCAGGGCGCTGTGCACCGGGGTGAAGGCGTTGACCGCATCCTTGATGCCGCCATCGATCGCGTGGTGGATGGCCGCGGTTTCCCTGAGCGTCAGCGTGGCGCCGTCCTCCTGCAGCACCTCGAGGGATGACACTGCGCAGGATCTGGTATTCGCCGATCAGCGCCTCGTGGTCGTAGGCGGACAGGCGTGCGCGCTCGCCGCCATGTTCGGCCGCGATCGTGGCGCCCGCCACCGCGTCCGCGCGCGGATAGCCGGGCGTCACCGCCTCGCAGATGTTGTCGTAGAAGGCCGGCAGCGTATCGACCAGTACCGGATGGCGCAGCGCATCGGCTTCCCCGATGGCGGCGCGCACGCGCTCTTCCCAGCGGGCGAACACCCGGTCGCGCAGTGCGAGCATGCGGCGGGAAGTGGGAGCAAGGTCTTGCTGGTCGGGTTTCTGGTCGCTGGCGAAAGTCATCGATTGGGCAGGACGCCGCCACCTTGCCGGTGGCGCATCTGTTTGATAATTATTGGAAAATTTACCACGGTGCGGCCGGAAGGCGGCGCCCGCCCTGCAGTGTGCGCCCGCCATGGGCAAGCAGCGGGGCCATGCCGGTGCCGGCAGGTACGCATGCCGGGATCGGGACGTGCATTCTTGCTGCTTGTCAACGCCAAGGGCCGGCCGCGATGGGAGCATGGATTTCGGTCCCGGACGCGTGGAGGAGAAATGGATGAGCTGCTACGGTATTTCGAGGAGGAGCTCGGCGTGTTTGGCGGCTACGCGCGCGAGTTCCGCAAGCGCTTCCCGAAGCCGGCAAGCGACCTGCACCTGGCCGGCGAAAGCTACGAAGACCCGAGCGTCGCGCGCCTGATCCAGTCGGTGGCGCTCCTGAGCGCGCGCATTCACAAGCGCCTCGACGACGACTACCCGAAGTTCACCGAGTCGCTGCTCGAGAGCCTGTATCCCCATTACCTGCGCCCGTTGCCCTCCTATTCGGTGGCGCAGCTGCTGGCCCCTGGCGCGGACGCTTTCTCGCTCATCGCGCGGGGAACTTCGCTGCGCAGTCATCCGGTGGGGGGCACGGTCTGCCAGTTCCGTACCGTCTATCCGGTGCTGGCGGGCCCGCTGCGCATCGTGCAGGCGTCCTTCAGCGTCCATGGTGGCGCGGCCGGGGCGCGTCTGCCTCGTGGCGCGAACGCCTTCATCGCCGTCGGCTTCGAGATGAAAGGTTCGCTGCGCGAACTGTGCGCGCGCGGCCTGGCGCCGATACGCGTGTTCGTCGAGGGCGACCCGTCGCTGCGCGCGGACCTGGTCGACACCCTGTGCATGCGCGCCAGCCAGGCCTGGGTGCAAGGCGCGGACGGGCCATGGCTGGCGCTCGATGCGGTACCGCTGCGGCTGGCGGGGTTCGGCCAGGACGAGGCACTGCTGCCATTGCCGCAGCGCTCGCATCCGGCCTTCGGCCTGCTGACCGAATACTTCAGCTATCCCGAAAAATTCAACTTCATCGACATCGACCTGGAACAGGCGGCGCACCTGCTGGCGCCCGGCTGCACGCGCTTCACCGTGCACCTGGCGCTGTCCGGACTGCCCCTCGATTCCGACGCGGCGCGCATGCTGTCGGCGCTGTCGCCTGCCAACCTGCTGCTGGGCTGCACGCCGGTGGTGAACCTGTTCCGCAAGGGCGGCGACCCGATCCAGCTGTCGCATACGCGCGCCGAGTACCCGCTGGCGGCCGATGCGGCGCACGCGGCAGCCTTCGACATCCACAGCATCGACCGGGTTTCCCCGGTGCGCGAACTGCGCGGCGCCAGCATCACGACCGAGTTTGCGCCGCTCTACGCGCTGCGCCATGGCCAGGGAGGCGATCACGGCCACTTCTGGGTCGCCCGGCGCGACGACGAGGCGCTGGCCGGGGTCAGTCCCGGCCACGAGATGCGCCTGGCCCTGCTGGACGCGGATTTCAATCCGGGCGATGCGGCCGGCGCCACCATATCGACCGAGCTGACCTGTACCAACCGCGACCTGCCTTCACAGCTGGCCCACGGCCTGCCCGGCGGCGACCTGGTGGCCGAGGCCGCCTCGGGCAGCCTGCCGCTGCGCCTGTTGCGCAGGCCGACGCCGAGCTACCGTTTCGGCAGCGGCCACGGCGCGCACTGGCGCCTGATTGCCCACCTGTCGCTGAACCACGCGGGCTTGAGCACGGCGAGCCTGCCGGAGCTGCAGCGCATGCTCGCGCTCTACGACCTGGCCCGCTCGCCCGTCGCACGCCGGCAGATCGCCGGCATCGGGGCACTGGAACACGGCACCGTGCGCGCCTGGTTGCCTACCCGTCCCGTGGCATCACTGATGCCGGGCGTGGGGATCCGCATGCGCGTCGACGAACGCGCTTTCGTGGGCAGCGGCCTGTACGTGTTTGCCCGGTAATGGACCGCTATTTCGGCCTGAACCGGCAGCTGAACTGTTTCAGCCGGCTCCAGATCGTCTCGAGCCAGACTGGAGAGGAGATCCTCGCATGCGCCCCGCGCACCGGCGAAACGCTGCGGCCGTGATCGAGCGCCTGCTCGCCGCGCCCCACGAGTTCGAATTCGTGCAGGCCGTGCGCGTGCTGCTGGCCTGGCTGGCGCGGCAAGGCGTGGCGCCCGAGGCCGCCTTGCGCGAGCACCTGCGCTTCGAAAACAGCCTGCGCCCGGGCTTTCCGCCGGCGCAGATCGAGGCCCCGGTATGCGAGTCCGGGACCAGCCTCGTTGGTGTGGACGATGCTGGCGAGCCGGCGCCGCCGCGCCTGCGCATGACGCCTGCCTTCATGGGCCTGCTGGGCACCCAGGGCAGCCTGCCGGCCCATGTAACCGAGCGCATCGCTGCCTGGCAGGCCGGGCACGATGACGAGGCGCCGCGCGCCTTTCTCGACATGCTGTCGGGGCGCATGCTGGCGCTCTTTTACGAGGCCTGGTTCAAGCATCGCATCGAACTGGCGCCTGCGGGCGGCGCGGAGCGCCTGCGGCCCTTGCTGCTGGCACTGGCGGGATTCCCGGACGACAGCCGCGCCCTGGCCGGCAGCGTGCCCGCGCCGGAGGCCGGTGAGAACCGCCGCGCCCGCGGTACCCGCCGACCTGGTGGCGCACTTCGCCGGCCTGCTGCAGGGACCCCCGTGTCGGGTGTGGTGCTCGAGCGGGTGCTGGCGAGTTACTTCGGGGTCGCCATCGCACTCGAGGAAGCCGTGGGCCACTGGAGCCGACTGCTGCCGGCGGAACAAAGCGCGCTGGGGACACACGCGCTGCTGGGCCAGGACACCGCGCTCGGCGAGCGCAGCTGGCGTCCCGACCTGCGCGCGCGCCTGCGCATCGGCCCCTTGCGGCGTGCCGCATTCGAGCGCTTCCTGCCCAGCGGCGAGTCGGCCGCGACGCTGCGGGCGATCCTGCGGGTGCTGGCGCCGCCTTGCGTCGAATTCGAAGTGCAGCTGGTGCTGTGCCGGAGCAGCGTCGGCCCCAGCTTCCTTGGCGCTGGCGGGGACGCGCCGCGTCTCGGCCGCGACAGCTTCCTCCTCACCGGCGCGGTGGCCTGCGACCGCGCCGACATGCGCTACGTCATCGCGCCGATGGCCGCGCTCGCGCCCCTGAGCGGACGGCAGCAAGGCAGCAGGGCCGCCCGGTGAAGCGGCGGCCCCGCTATCGGCCACCGTGCCGGCGGCCATGGCGCTACTGCCCCTACTTCAGGATCAGGTTCGCAAAGTTGATCGACTCGCCGATGAAGGCGACCGCACATCCTTCCGCCGGATACTCGAAGTCGAAAGCGACCTTGCCCGCGGTGTCCACGCCGATCAGCTTGGTGACGGTTCGGCCGGCGGCGACCGAGTAGGTGACGAGGAAGTGGCCGGGCGCGCTTTCATAGACGCTCGAACAGATGTCGGAAAAAATCGCCGGTGTCGGCGAATAGGCCCAGGTCTCGGCGGCCGTGCGCGCCGTTTCATCGATGGTGTAGCGCGAAGGCGTGCTGTAGTCGCGCGTGACGCCCGGCGCGGTACCCGGCGGCTGGTTGGCGCTGCCCAGCCCGTTATTGAACAGCAGCAGCTCGCCGTTCGATGCCATCGACAGCGCGTGCTGCCCGACCGGCGGCTTGCCCGCCTTGAGCTTGAGCGCCAGTGCGCGTAGCGAAGGGTAGTCGACATACCAGTGCTTGCTGGTGTCGCCCAGCAGCCACTTGATGCGCCCGCTGGCGTAATCGAGCTTGACGACGAAGTTTTCGCGGCTGGAGATCAGGAGCGAATCGTCGGCCGGGACATAGACCGCCGAATTCATGTGGAACCAGTCGACGCCGTCGCGCACGAAATTCGACGGATCGTCGCCGCCGGCCTGCATGGTCGAACGGAAGATGGCGTTCAGGTCCCATTCCTTCAGTACCTCGCCGCCCGGGCCGACCTCGGCCAGGATGGACTCGATCTTCCGAATGCCGCCATCCTGCGCGTCGACTTCGGCGAGAAGCCCAAACTTGCCCAGCGCGAGGTCGTGGTGGAAGTTGGTATAGCGCGCGGATGCGAGCCGGGCGGAGGTGTAGGTGCCGTCGAGCCTCAAGCGGAAGAGCTCGGGCGCCGTCTGGCTACCGACGTAGAAGGAATCGGGCTTGAACACCGAGCTCAGGGAGTCGCCCGCGCGCGCGCCGAGCCAGCGCAGGTTGCCGTCGGTGTCGAGCACGGCTGGCGTGGCGAGGCCGTTCTGCAGCATCATGTAGTCGAAGCCAGGCACGGCTGTCGCGCTGCGCGCGGTGCGCACCTGGGGTGTACTGTAGCGCGCCCCCGGTCCCGTGTACGCGGGCGTGGCCACCGCCACCTGCAGGGCGTGGGTGGAATTGTCGTGGAAGGTGGCGGTGATGGAAACGGCGTTCTGGTACCCGGCGTACAGGCCGAACACGGCAAAGGCGAGCCGCTTGTCCGCCGGGCGCCAGGCGCCGTTGCGTTCGAGCCAGGCGCGGGTGTAGGTGACGGCGACCGGCTTCGAGAACGTTCCCGGCTTGGGCGCCACGGTGAATGCAATCCGGTCGAGGTCGTCGAAGTCCTTCATTTTCAGGGCGACGTTGGCGATGAACGGTGTCGGGCCGGCGCTTTGTTCGGCAAGGCCGACTTCGGCCTCTTCGGCCTGGTCTTCATCGAACTTGCTGCAGGCGCTGGCCAGCAGGCAGGCGCCCAAGACCATACAATGGCGCAAATGATGGCGAATAACGGGCTTCATGCATCCTCCAGGTTGACGGCATACGGATGGGTTATCTCTTCGATTTCCGCGGCCTGGCCGCGTTCCCCTGGCCGGCTCGCGATAGCGAATGGCGCAAGAAACCCGGCTGTCTGGCTTGACCTTCCCATCGTGGGAAGGACCAGGCTGGATGGATCGCAAGGAGATTACCTATGGAAAACAACACCCACCAGCATGAGGCTGCCCCTGCGGCAAGCTTTGATATTTCCGGCATGACATGCGCTTCATGTGTCGCGCGTGTCGAAAAAGCCCTGCGCGCGCTGCCGGGCGTGACCGACGCTGCCGTCAACCTGGCGACCGAACGCGCGACCGTGCGTGGCAGCGCCGCACCCGAGGCCGTCCTCGCGGCCGTACGCGCGGCCGGCTACGACGCCACGCCCGCGCCGGCACGCGGTGCTCCTCCGGCCGCAACGGGAGCGGCCGCACCGGTCCGCCATGCTGTTGCGCGGTGGTGGCCCGTCGCCGCGAGCGCGCTGCTGACCCTGCCGCTGCTGCTGCCGATGCTGGGCGGCCTGCTCGACCTCGAGTGGAGCCTGCCCGGCATCCTCCAATGGCTGCTGGCCACGCCTGTGCAGTTCTGGCTGGGCGCGCGTTTCTACCGCGCCGGCTGGAAGGCACTGCGTGCCGGCAGCGGCAACATGGACCTGCTGGTGGCGCTGGGCACCAGCGCCGCGTACGGGCTGTCGGTCTACCTGCTGCTGGCCGATCCACATCCCGGCCATGGCGCCCCGCACCTGTATTTCGAGTCCTCCGCTGTCGTCATCACGCTCGTCCTGCTCGGCAAGTGGCTGGAACGCCGCGCCAAGGGCCAGACGGTCGAGGCCATCCGCGCGCTCGAGGCGCTGCGCCCGCTCCAGGCGATCGTGCGGCGTCCGGGCGGCGACGAGCCCGTTCCCATCGACGCGCTGCGCGTAGGCGACCGGTTGGTGGTGCCCCGGGCGCCCGGATTGCCGCCGACGGCCGCGTGCTCGAAGGCCGCAGCGCCGTCGACGAGTCGCTGCTGACCGGCGAAAGCCTGCCAGTGCCGAAGGCGCCCGGCGACAAGGTAGCGGGCGGCGCGATCAATGCCGACGGCGTGCTGCTGGTCGAGGTGGGCGCCGTCGGTGCCGATACCATGCTGGCGCGGATCATCCGCCAGGTCGAGGATGCCCAGGCGGTCAAGGCGCCGGTGCAGCGCCTGGTGGACCGCGTCAGCGCGGTGTTCGTCCCCATCGTGCTGCTGGTCTCGCTCGTAGCCTTCCTCGGCTGGGGCATGGCCACCGGCGACTGGCAGGCGGCGCTGCTGCACGCGGTGGCGGTGCAGGTGATTGCCTGTCCCTGTGCGCTCGGGCTGGCCACGCCGACCGCGATCATGGTCGGCACCGGCGCCGCCGCCCGCCACGGCATCCTGATCCGCGATGCCGAAGCGCTCGAGCTGGCGCACGCGGTGGACACGGTGGTGTTCGACAAGACCGGCACCTTGACCGGGGGCGGCCGCGCGTGCTCGCCCTCGAAGGCGACGACTCCCGCGCGCCTGCTGGCGCTGGCCTGGGCCGTGCAGCGCCACAGCGAGCATCCGCTGGCGCAGGCGGTGACCGAGCATGCACGCGCGGCGGGTGCGGCATCGCCCGACGCGCTTGAGGCGCAGGCGCTGCCGGGGCGCGGGGTGCGGGCGGAAGTCGAGGGCGCGACCGTCTGGCTGGGCAGCGAACGCCTGATGACCGAGTTGGGCGCGGCGACCGATGGCCTGCGCGATAGCGCCCGCCGGCACGAAGAACTCGGCCGCAGCGTGTCCTGGCTCGCGCGCGCGGACGCCACCGGCAAGGCCGGCGTGCTGGGCCTCATCGCCTTTGGCGACGAGATCAGGGAAGGTGCCGCGCAGGCGGTATCGAGCCTGCAGGCAAAGGGGTGTGCGCGTCATCATGCTAACGGGCGACAATGAGGGCGCGCGCGCGCGGTGGCGGAGGCGCTCGGCATCACGCACTACCAGGCCGGCGTGCTGCCGGAAGAGAAAGCCGAGGCGGTGCGTGCGGCAATGATGCGCGGAGCGACCGTCGCCATGGTCGGCGACGGCATCAACGATGCACCGGCGCTCGCCGCGGCCCATGTCGGCATCGCCATGGGTGGGCTGGACGTGGCCATGCACACGGCCGGCATCACGCTGATGCGTCCCGATCCACGCCTCGTGATGGACGCCATTGTGATGTCGCAGCAGACCTACCGCAAGATCCGCCAGAACCTGGGCTGGGCCTTTGCCTACAATGTCGTCGGCATCCCGCTGGCGGCCTTTGGCCTGCTCAACCCGATGCTGGCCGGCGCCGCCATGGCATTCAGTTCGGTCAGCGTCGTGAGCAACGCCTTGCTGCTGCGCCGCTGGCGCCCGGCCGCCGTCCAGCTACCAGTCACCACGGGGGCCGAAGCGCCCCAAACCAAAGGAGAACAGAGCATGTATGAACTGACCGTCGAAGGCATGAGCTGCGGCCACTGCGTGAGCCGCGTGACGAAAACCGTGCAGGAGATCGACAGCGGGGCGCAGGTCGCGGTCGACCTGCAATCGAAGAAGGTACGCATCGACAGCGCGGCCGACCTGGAGCGCATCGCGGCGGCGATCGACGCGGCCGGCTATCCAGTGACGGCGCGCTCGGCGGCGTAGGGTGGACGGCTCCGTGGTACTGCATGCGCACCTGTACCGGAAGAGCCGTCCACGCGTTCAACACCGGTAAGCAGGCCGCGCGACTCCCGTCACCCGTGGCTGTGCTTCACAGGCTTGCGTACTGACACCGCGCCAGTCGGGGCGGCCTGGCCGTTTCCGGGCGCTTGCGGCGCCGGCGGCAGTTCCCCGGTCCACTCGCGCGCGACGGTCCCGGCGGGATGCTGGTACCAGCCCGGGTCGCGGTAGTCTCCGCGCGCCAGGCCCTGGCGCACCTTCAGCGTCGTGAACATCCCGCCCATTTCCAGGTTGCCGAAGGGCCCGCGCCCGCTCATCATCGGCAGCGTGTTTTCCGGCAGCGGCATCTTCATGTCGCCCATCGAGCCGCCTTTTTCGCCCATCACCATGTAGCCCGGGATCAGGTCGTTGATCTTCTTCGCCACGCCGCGGTGGTCGACGCCGATCAGGTTCGGCACGTCGTGCCCCATGGCGTTCATCGTGTGGTGCGACTTGTGGCAGTGGAAGGCCCAGTCGCCCGGGTTGTCGGCCACGAACTCGATGGCGCGCATCTGGCCGACACCGATGTCCACGCTCACCTCCGGCCAGCGCGCCTCGGGCCGCACCCAGCCGCCGTCGGTGCCGGCGACCTCGAAGCGGTGCCCGTGCAGGTGGATCGGGTGGTTCGTCATCGTCAGGTTGCCGACGCGGATGCGGACCCGCTCGCCCAAAGTGGCCACGAGCGGGTCGATGCCGGGGAAGACACGGCTGTTGAAGGTCCACAGGTTAAAGTCGAGCATGGTGTTGGTGCGTGGCGTGTAGCTGCCCGGCTCGATGTCGTAGGCGCCCAGCAGCATCACGTAATCGCGCCCGACCGCATGCTGGCGGATGTCCTTCGGATGCGTGACCCAGAAACCCATCATCCCCATTGCCATCTGCTGCATTTCATCCGCATGCGGGTGGTACATGAAGGTGCCGGCATGGCGCGCGACGAATTCGTAGACGAAGGTCTTGCCGGGTGCGATGCCGGGCTGGGTGAGACCGGTAACCCCATCCATCCCGCAGGGCAGGATCTGGCCATGCCAGTGGATGCTGGTGTGCTCGGGCAGCTTGTTGGTAACAAAAATGCGCACCCGGTCGCCCTCGACCACTTCGATCGTCGGGCCCGGGCTCTGGCCGTTGTAGCCCCACAGGTTGGCCTGCATGCCGGGTGCGAGTTCGCGCACGACGGGTTCGGCCACCAGGTGGAATTCCTTGACGCCGTCCTTCATGCGCCAGGGCAGGGTCCAGCCGTTGAGGGTGACGACCGGGTTGTAGGGACGGCCATTGGGCGGCGCCAGCGGCGCGGCGGTGGCGCCGGACGCCTGGGTCGGGGCTTCCGGCAGCGTGGCGGCGCCGGCCTTGCTGACCTGGGCGGCGCCCACCAGCGCGGCGGCGCCGCCGAGGAATGTGCGACGTGATGTCATTGTGCGTGTTCCTTGTCGTGCGAATGTTGGGTGGTCGGGGCGGCAGGCGCAGGCGGGGCAGCCATCGCCGGCCCGAGCGGCCCGCCGAGCGCCTCCTCGAGGTCGGCCTCGGCGCGCCAGTAGCCCTCCAGCGCACCGATGTAGGCGTTGACGGCGCCGGCCTGCTCGCGTGCATCGGCCAGCAGTTCGAATGTACTGGCGAGCATGCCGTTATAGCGCAGCAGGGTCTCGTGCGAGATCTGCTTCCTGAGCGGCAGGACGGCGTCGCGGTAGTGGCGCGCCAGGTCCCGGCGGCGCGATAGCCCGGTAGCGCTCGCGCGCCTGGCTGCGCGCCCTCACCGCGGTGTCGGCGACCTGGCGCAGCGACTGCATGTAGAGGGCTTCGGCCCGCGCCACGCGTGCGCCGCCCCAGTCGAACAGCGGCAGTTCCAGCGCGATCTCGTAGCCGCGTGCGCGTGGCTCGCCGGTTTCGCGTTTGGTCTCGACGCCCAAGTCGAGCACGTTCACGAAGCGCGTGGTGCGCGTCAAGCCCAGGCTGGCGGCCAGGCTGGCGCTTGCCTCGCGCGCGGCCTGCACGTCGAGCCGGCGTGACAGTGCCAGGCGCTCGGGTTCCCTGGGGATCGAGCGGCGCCGCCGGCAGGTCGGGCAGGCGCTCGGGCAGGGTGAAGGAGGTGTCCTGACCCCACATGCCCAGCTGCCGCGTCAGCGCTTCGCGCGCGGCGACGGCTTCCTGGCGGGCGCGGGTCAGGCTCGCGCTGGCTTCGGCATAGAACACCTGCTCGCGCGCTTCGTCGAGTTGACTGGCATTGCCGGAGCGTGCCATCCGCCCCATCAGCTCGGCACTGGCGTCGGCCGCGGCATTCACCCGGCGCGCATAGTCTTCGCGCTGGCGCGCGGCCACCGCCTCGACCCAGGCGCGCCGGGTTTCATAGGCGTGTTTTTCGATTTCCAGGCCGACCGCCAGCTTGGCTTCCTCGAAGCGCCGCCTTTCCATGCGCGTCGACAGCGGCAGGGTCAATGCCTCCAGCAGGCCAAAGCTGAGCGAGCGTTCGATGTCGACGACCCCGCCGCCAGCCAGGCGCTTGAACCCGAAGGAGGGATTCTGCAGCCGCGCCGCCTGCGCCAGCTCGGCCTGGGCGATGCCGACCTTCCAGTAGCTCGCCTGCAGGCCCGGATGGTTCAGGAGGGCGATGCGCACGGCGGCATCCTGGTCGAGCGGCCGTGCCAGCAGTGCCCGCACCGTGTCGGCCACTTGCCGCTCGTCGGCCGGGTTGCGCGCCAGGACCGGCTGCAGGTTGGCGCGCGTGCGCGCGGCGTCGGCAACGGTGTCGAAGCCGCCGTCGGGCGTCACGCTGGCGCAGCCGGCCAGCAGCAGGGCGCCGACGAGCGTGGAAAGCGCCGCGCGCGTCACGGCTGCGCTCCATGGGCATGTGCGCCGCCAGCGGCCGGCGAGCATGTCGACGCGCTCGCCATGTCTTTGCCAGCGCAGCAGCCGGACTGGCAGCAATCGGGCTTGCAGCAACCGTCTGCGCAGCATCCGTTCGAAGCGCCGGCAGCTTGACCAGCCATGCACGATGGCGGTGCGGCCGCGTTCAGGGCCGCCAGTACTTCAACTGGCCCGGCCTTCTTGCAGCAGCCACCGCAGGAAGCAGCTTCGTGCGCGGCGGCCATGCGATGGGCCGCATGCGGATCGGGAGTGACGTTTGGTGCGGCCCGCGCGGCCATCCCCTGCAGCAGGCGCAGCCGCCATGCGCCGCGCCGCTTCCATGCATGGCGTGCGTGCGATGGCCGGCGTGCGGCTCGGCTGCCGCGACCGGAAGAGCGGGGGCAGCCCCGTGTGCGGTATGGGGATCCGGGAGGGGCCAGCAGCATGGCCGGCGTGCGGGTCGGGAGCGGCTGCCGAACCGTGTCCGGCATGCCCGGGGGCGGACGCCGGAGCCGGCGCAGCGGCGCCGTGGCCGGCGTGGGCATCGCCGTGACCCGCGCCGCCCATGGTCAGCATCATCGAATTCGTGGCCCCGACGATGCGGTTCTGTTCGCGCCAGCCGCGATCCGGGCTGGCGGCGGCTGCGGCAGGTGCGCGGTAGCGGGCGGCGTCGACGTAGCGGACGGCGGGGACCTGGGCGTCGGCCGCGGCGGCTGGAATCGACGGCTGGGCGGGTGCGGCGTGGGCAGCGGCCGCCAGCAGGCAGGGCGCGGCCACGCGGAAAAGCGTGCGTGCGAAAGTCATGACATCCTCGTGTGAGACGATTGGTACGGCCGCGCGTGCGCTGACAGCGCAGCCACGGGCGGAGCGAACGGCAGGAGAATCAGGCGACGGGGAGGCGGGGAGGTCGTTCGGGCAGGGCCAGGTCGACCGAAGGCACGTCGCCGTCGGCGAAGGGCACCGTCCAGGCCGGCGGCGCGTGCACCGCGAGCGCCGGCAGGGGGGAGCCGGGACAATGGCGGCGCCGATCGAGCAGGCCGCGCAGGCGCTGCACTTGCCGGCGCCATGATGGGTGCCGGCAGCGTCGTCGTGCATGGCGGCCATGGCGGCGTGATCCATGCCAGTGGCCATTGCCTGCATGTGCTCCGCATGCGCATCGCCGTGCGGGGCGGCAGCGGCAACCGTACGCGCGCCGTGGCCCGCTGCGCAGCCGAGCATGGCCGCCGAGGCGAAGCCCGGAAAGGGCAGCGCCAGCAGGACGAGCCAGACGATCAGTGTACGCAGGGTGGTGTTCACCGGATTATTCTAGCACGCGCCGGCAAAGCGAAACCCGGCGGTTGCCAGCGTCAATACGGGCTGTTACTATCTTGCTTTTTAGATAATCCGCATTCGGAAAGAAGCGAGGACGCCCGCATGGCCTGGATTGCCCAGCTCTTGTTTCCGCGCCGCAGGAGAAACCGGCGCGAGCTGGCCGCGCGGGCCATGGAAGTGGTCGCGCGGGTGCTGTTCGACGTCGGCGTCGACCGTTTTCGCAAGGGTTCCCTGCTGGTCGACGCCGAATTCCGCGTGCGTTTCGTCAGCGGCGACGTCCCCGGGCCCGTCCTTGCCGCCGTCCAGGTCGCCAGCCTGGCACAGGCGCGCGCGCGCCTGCCTCTTGAGCTCGACCGGTCGCCGCTGGGCGCGGCGCTGCTGAAACGGCGCGTGGCGCTGGTGGTGCAGGAGTGGCTGGGCTGCGTGCTGGCCCAGTCCGCCGAGCTGCGCGCGCGCTGCCGGCGCGGCGTCAGCCGGTGCTTCTGCGGAAGGCCGCGGCCTCGAAATAGACCCGGCTGATCGCGGGGTCGAAGGCGGCCACCGTCGCCTGCAGGCGCTCGATCGCCACGTCCACCTCGTCGATGCGCATGCCGCGCCGGAAGCGCACGGCGGCCGTCAGCAGCACGTCGTCCGGCCCCAGCTGCATCGTCATCAGCTGGCCGACCTTCTCGATGTCGGGGTCTGCAGCGAACAATTCCTTCAGTTTCCCGGTCTGCTCCACGCCCACGCTTTCGCCCACCAGCAGGCCGCCCGTCTGGCGTGCCAGCGTGAAGGCCGCGCCCACCAGCAGCAGGCCGATCAGGATCGAGGCGATCGGGTCGATGGTGGGATTGGCCAGCAGTTGGCCAAGCAGGATGCCGCCGGCCGCCACGACGATGCCGAGCAGGGCCGCCGTGTCTTCGATGAAGACCGTAAACACCGAGGCATCCTTGCTGGCCTTCACGGTCTGCCACAGCGTGGTGCCCGGCTGGCGGCTGCTGTTCAGTGCGCGCCTCGACACGTTCCAGCTGTATCCTTCGAACACGAAGGCCACGCCCAGCACGACATAGTTCCAGAACGGGTCGCCCGCCGGCGCCGGTTCGCGCAGGCTGTGGATGCCGTGGTAGATCGACAGGCCGCCGCCAAGCGAGAAGACCGACAGCGCCACGATCAGGGCCCAGAAATACACGGCCTTGCCGTAGCCGAAGGGGTGGCGCGCATCGGGCTTGCGGGCGGCGACCTTTTCGCCCACGAGCAGCAGCAGTTCGTTGCCGGTGTCGACCGCCGAGTGGATGCCTTCGGCCAGCATCGCCGCGCTGCCGGTCAGGGCGGCGACGACGAATTTGGCGGTGGCGATGCCGAGGTTGGCGACGATGGCGGCGTAGATCACCTTGCGGCTGTCGCCCGCGGGCGGCGTTTCCTTGTTTGCGGTCATGGATGAGCGGGGAGGTTCGGTTGAAGCCTAGTCTAGCCAATTCGCGGTTCTCGACGAGCGCGGCTGGAAATGACGATCGCGTCCGGGATAGCTGCGCGGTTCGCTCGTCCTCCGGCACAGCAGGCATGGCGGGGGCGGCATGAGCGTACGCAACCTGAACCGCCTGCTGGCGCCGCGTTCGGTGGCGCTCATCGGTGCTTCCGAGCAGCCGGGCAGCCTGGGCGCGACCCTGCTGCGCAACCTGGTCGCCGGCGGCTTCAAGGGCGGCATCCACCCGGTCAATCCGAAGTACACGGAGCTCGGCGGCCTGCCCGCGGTGGCAAGCGTCGCCGAACTGGACACGGCGCCGGACCTGGCCGTGATCTGCACGCCCCCGGCCACGGTGCCGGGCATCATCCGCCAGCTGGGCGAAAAGGCACGCGCGCGCGGCCGTCGTGCTCAGCGCTGGCCTGGCGGAAGCGCGCGACGAGCGCGGGCGCTCGCTCAAGCAGGTGATGCTCGACGCCGCCAACCCCTACCTGCTGCGTATCCGGGCCCGAACAGTGCCGGCCTGCTCACGCCCGGCCTGGGCCTGAACGCGAGCGTGGCGCACAGCGGCGCGCTCGCCGGGCGCATCGCTTTCGTGTCCCAATCAGGCGCCCTGATGACCGGGGTGCTCGACTGGGCGCGCTCGCGCGGCATCGGCTTTTCGCACTTCATCGCGCTGGGCGACTCGAGCGACGTCGACCTTGGCGACGTGCTCGATTACCTGGCCAGCGACGGCGCCACAAGCTCCATCCTGCTGTACGTCGAAAACCTGCGCTACGCGCGCAAGTTCATGTCGGCGGCGCGCGCCGCGGCGCGCAGCAAACCCACCGTGGTGCTCAAGGCCGGGCGGGTGAACGGGGGCGTACGCGCCGCCGCCAGCGAGAGCGGGGCGCTGGCCGGCATGGATGACGTCTTCGACGCCGCCATCCGCCGCGCCGGCATGCTGCGCGTGCCCACCACCGAGGGCCTGTTCGCGGCCGCCGAAACCCTGGCCCACGCCAGGCCCTTGTACGGCGAGCGCCTGGCCATCGTCGCCAACGGCGCGGGCCCGGGCGTGCTGGCGCGCGACGCCCCGGTCTGCGGCGGCGGCAGCGCCGCCGTGTTCGCGCCCGAGACGGCCGAACGCCTGGCCGCGTTGGTCCCGGCGGGCGCGGCGCCTGCCAACCCGCTGAACCTGCACGGCGGGGCCGAGCCGGAGCGCTACCGCCAGGTGCTCGAAGTATTGCTGCGCGACCCCGGGCTCGATGCGGTACTGGTGATCCATGCCCCCACCGCCACGGTCGACAGCGCCGACGTCGCCGACGCCATCGCCCCCGTTGCCCGCGCTGCCTCGCGCAACGTGCTCTCGTGCTGGCTGGGAGGCGACTCGGTGGCACCGGCACGCGCGATCGCCTCGCAGGCCGGCATGCCGACCTATGCCACGCCCGAGGATGCCGTCGCCGGCTTCCTGCAGATCGTCCACTACCGCCAGAACCAGAACCTCCTGATGCAGGTGCCGCCCTCGGTGCCCAGCGCCCTGGCGGCCGAGCGCAGCACGGCGCGGGCACTGGTGCGCGAAGCCCCGGCGAGCGGGCGCCACCTGCTGTCCGATCCCGAGACCAAGGCCATCCTGCGCCTCTACGGCATGGCGCTGGTGGAGACCCGGCCCGCGTCCAGCGTCGAGGAGGCGGTGCTGGCCGCCCGCGGCATCGGCTTTCCCGTCGCCGTCAAAATCCTGTCGCCGGACGTGATGCACAAGTCCGATGTGGGGGCGTGGCGCTCGACCTCGATTCCGAGGAAGCCGTGCGCGCCGCCGCGGGACGGGTGCGCAGGCGCCTGGCCGAGCTGCGCCCGGATGCGCGCTTCGAGGGTTTTTCTGTGCAGGCGATGGCGCGCCGCCCGGAAGGCCACGAGCTCATTTTGGGTGCCGCACTCGACCCCGTCTTCGGTCCGGTCATCCTGTTCGGCCAGGGCGGCATTGCCGTGCAGGTGGCGAACGACCATGCGGTGGCCTTGCCGCCGCTGAACGCGGTGCTGGCGCGCGACATGGTCGAGCGTACCCGCGTGGCGCGCCTTCTGGCCGGCTACCGCAACCGCCCGCCGGCCGACATGGACGCCATCCTGGCCGCGCTGGTGCAGGTGTCGCGGCTGGTGGCCGACATTCCGGAAATCGTCGAACTCGACATCAATCCGCTGCTGGTCGACGCCAGGGGCGCCATCGTGCTCGACGCGCGCATGCGCCTGGCGATGGCCGACCGCTCCGGCAGCACCCTCGACCGGCTGGCAATCCGCCCTTATCCGCGCGAGCTGGAGGAAACCATCGCCTGGGACGGCGGCAAGCTGCTGCTGCGTCCCGTGCGTCCCGAGGACGGGCCGGCCCACCTGCGTTTTTTCGACGCGCTCACGCCCGACGACGTGCGCTACCGGATGTTCGTGCGCATTCGCGAGCTCCAGCCCTCGCAGCTGGCGCGCTTTACCCAGATCGACTACGACCGCGAGATGGCCTTCATCGCCACCCGTCCGGGACCCGACGGCCTGCCCGAGACGCTGGGCGTGGGAAGGGTGGTGGCGGACCCCGACAATATCAGCGCCGAGTTCGCGGTGACGGTGCGCTCGGACCTGAAAGGCCTGGGGCTGGGACGGATCCTGATGGAGAAGCTGATCGCCTATTGCCGCTCGCGCGGCACCCGCGAAATCGTCGGCGAAGCGCTGCCGCAGAATAACCGCATCATCGGGCTGGTGAAGAAGCTCGGCTTCCAGGTGATGCCGGCGGGGGAAGAGGGCGTGCGTTCGTTCAAGCTGACTTTGTAATGAAAGAACATTTCATTGGTGGCCGGGGGATGAAATAATGTTTCGCTCTCGTAGGGTGGGCTCCGCCCACGCGGAAACATCGGTTGAAAGATGGGAACGGGGCCGCGAGCTAGCAGAGGCTGCATCCGCGTGGGGCATTGAAGCCGGGGGGGGGCTTGAATGCGAAGCCCACCCTACGGGAGGGCGCGGGCTGTTGGAACACGACCGCAGCCACATCAACGCCGGAAGCGCACGTCCTCGGTCACCACCTTCATCTCGCCCTTGGGCTTCTTGGGCTTTTTCGGCTTCTTGACGACCTGGCCGCTGGCGTTCGTTTCGGGCACGCGGTGGTCGGGCTCGAAACCGGCTTCCTCGACGCGTTTCAAGGTCTGCCCCGTCAGCAGCTCGATGGCGGCCAGCTGCTGCACCTCGTCGGCGCAGACCAGCGAGACCGCTTCGCCGGAAGCGCCGGCTCGGCCCGTGCGACCCGAGCGGTGGACGTAATCCTCGGCCACGATCGGCAGGTCGACGTTGACCACCACCGGCAGGTCGTCGATGTCGAGGCCGCGCGCGGCGACGTCGGTGGCGACGAGCACCTTCACTTCGCCCGCCTTGAAGCGCTCGAGCGCGCGCAGGCGTGCCGGCTGCGGCTTGTCGCCGTGGATGGAATCGGCGGCGATGCGCTTCGCCTGCAGCAGCTCGACAAGTTCGTCGACACCGCGGCGCGTCTTGACGAAGGCCAGCACCTGGCTCCAGCCATGTTGTTTGAGCAGGTGCAGGAAGAGCTCGGGTTTCCGCTTCTTGTCGACCGGCACCGCCCACTGCCTGATCGCCTTGACCGTGGTGTTGCGCGGCGCCGTCTCGATGCTGACCGGATCAAGCAGCAGCTTTCCCGCCAGCGCGCGGATGGCATCGGAAAAAGTAGCGGAGAACAGCAGCGTCTGACGGGCCTTGGGCAGCGCCGCCAGCACCTGGTCGAGCTCGCGCGAGAAGCCGAGGTCGAGCATGCGGTCGGCCTCGTCCAGCACCAGCATGCGTGTGCTGCCGAACTTGAGCGCGTTCTGGCGATACAGGTCGAGCAGGCGGCCGGGCGTGGCCACCAGCAGGTCGACGCCCTTGCGCAGGCGCATCATCTGCGGATTGATGCTGACGCCGCCGTAGGCCACCATGGTCCGCAGCGGCAGGGCACCGCCATAGGCCTTGAAACTGTCGTGCACCTGTTCGGCCAGTTCGCGCGTGGGCACCAGCACCGGGGCGCGCGCCGAGTTGCTGGCGAGCGGGTCGCCTTCCATGGTCAGGCGCTGCAGCAGCGGCAGGGCGAAGCCGGCGGTCTTGCCAGTGCCGGTCTGGGCCGCGGCCATGACGTCGCGCCCGGCCAGCACGGCGGGGATGGCCTGGGCCTGGACCGCGGTCGGGTTCTTGTAGTTGAGCGATTCGAGGGTGCGGACGATCTGGTCGATCAGGCCGAGCGAGGCAAACGACATGGAAACCTTGGAGCAAATTGAACAGCCGACAGTGTAGCCTGCCGTGCGCGTGCGAGCACGGTTTCCAGCACGCGCCTGGGCACACGACGGTCGCAAGCGCCCAGGTTCACAGATATGTCTGGCGTGCGCGGCGCCACGTGCATGCCTGGCGCACGTAGGGCGGCCGGCGGCGCTGTCCTTAGAGCCTATCCCGGTAGTCCGGAGTCGCTGCTGGCGCGCCTGACAAACGCGTGCTGCGTTGCTCGTCGTTGCATGGCCAGCCATGCGGCCTCCTCGCGCCTTGCCCGCGCTTGCCATGCATCGCCACCAGCTTTCCCCGGACTACCGGGATAGGCTCTTAGAAATCGACGAACGAAGCAAGCACGCAGCCCGTGATCGGCTTGACCGGTTCCTGGCGCCCCTGGCAGCCACCGATGACGAGACAGGCGAGGGCGATGGCGCCCCAGCGCAGGACAGGTTTCATGACGCTTCCTCCTCCGACTTCATGATAGCGCGCCCCGTGCGCCACGCAAGCGCCGCACGTCAGAAGCGGTAGGACAGGCTGGCCCGCAATACCGGATAGACCTTGTAGTCCGATACGTCGCCGGCCAGGCGCGCCTGTTCCTCGGCAACGTCGCTCGCCAGGCGCTGGCATACGGCGGTCGCCACCGTGCAGTTGAGGCTGCGCAGGCTGACGCGCGCCGAGCCCTGGTAATAGGCGCCCAGGTCGCCGCCGAAGCTCCAGCCGCGCTCGTCGCTCAAGGCATTGCCCCAGCCGATGCCGAGGTAGGGCGCGGCCTTGCGGAAGTCCACCTTGCCGACCAGGATGCCGACTTCGGCGATGTTGTACTGGGTGCCGTTGAGGCGGAAGGTCGACAGGCCGTTCGGCTCGGCAACGGCGTCGAAGCGCGTATTGTTATAGATGACGCCGCCCGTGAGCCGGAAGCTGCTGCCGGCGCGCGGATACCAGTCGAGCAGGGCGTCGACCGTCTGCAGCTTGCCGTCGAGGTCGTACTCGAGCTGGCCGGAACTGCGGGTGAAGTCGTGCTTGAAGTAGTTGACGCCGAGCCGGCCATTGAGCGAGGAGGCCAGCGGAAAGCTCAGGTGGGCGCCGACGCCGGTGCTGCCGGCATCGAGGCTGGCCCCGACCTGGGCCGCGGCGGGCGTGGCGGCCATGAGGCAGGCCAGCATTGCAGGAATGAACGGATGTTTCATGAAGACCCTCGTCGCATGACATGTCGTTGGGGTGATTCTAGCGGCGACCCTGTCGTAAGCGCACCACTGCGCCTATTCCGCGCGACAAGTCGACGCGCCAAGTCGGCGCGCCAAGTCGGCGCAACAAGTTGTAAATGTGTGTTGCAGCGAACAAAGTTTTTACTTTGGGCCTGATACAGTACGCCTTACATGACAACGAGAGGACCTTTCATGAAATCCCCACTTCGCTTCCTTCTTGGCGCCGCCTTGCTGGCTGCAGCCGCCACGCCGGCCCTGGCCCAGACCAATGTCAGCATCAGTATCGGCCAGCCCGGCTTCTACGGCCGCCTGGACATCGGCGACTTCGGCCAGCCACCGGTCGTCTACACCCAGCAGCCGGTGGTCGTGGTGCGCGAAGTGCGCCACGTGCGCGCCGAGCCGATCTACCTGCGCGTGCCGCCCGGCCACCGCAAGAACTGGTCGCGCTACTGCGGCCGCTATGGCGCCTGCGCGCGCCCGGTGATGTTCGTGCGCGACGACTGGTACACCAACACCTATGCGCCGCGCTATCGCGAGCGTCACCACGGCTACCGCGAGCCGGTGCGCGAAGTGCGGGAAGTCCGCGAAGTGCATTATGTCGAACACGATCGCCATGACAGGCACGACAAGCACGACAAGCACGACAAGCATGACAAGCACGGCGGCGGCCACGGCCATGGCAACGGTCACGGCCGCGGCCATTAAGTAGGCAGCCCGTCCCTGCGTCCGCGCCCACGCCGGCGCGGATTTTCCTCCGGGTGTACACTTGCCATATCGCCAATGTGCTGGCATTGCCGGCGGGCGCAACGGACGGAGGATGGCTTGCAAAGCGAAATCGTGATCGTCGGAGGCGGGGCGGGCGGACTGGAACTGGCCTGTAAACTGGGACGCAAGCTCGGTCCCTCGAAGGTGATGCTGGTGGACTGCCGGCTCTACCACATCTGGAAGCCTTCGCTGCACGAGGTGGCGGCCGGCACGCTCGACATCCACCAGGAGGGCCTCTCCTACCAGATGCTGGCCCACGATAACGGATTTACCTTTGTCTACGGCCCGATGACGGCGCTCGACGGTGCCGCGCGCAGCATCACCGTGGGCGCCGTGCGCGCCGCCGATGGCGAAGACGTGCTGCACGAGCGCCGGATTGCATTCACTTCCCCGGTGATCGCCGTCGGCAGCACCTCGAACTACTTCGGCGTGCCGGGCGCACGCGAACACACCATTTCCCTGAACGCCACCGAAGACGCCGAGCGCTTCCGCCTGCGTCTCCTGCGCCTGATGGCCGTGGCCGAGCAGGCGCGCGAGGAACGCGAGCGCGCTGGCGGCGGACAGGACGACGCCCCGCTCGACATCGTCATCATCGGCGGCGGCGCCACCGGCGTCGAACTGGCGGCCGAATTGCGGGAAGCATCGGGCGTGTACGCCACCTACGGCTTCACGCGCCTGCAGGTGCAGCGCGACGTGCGCATCACCCTGCTCGAGGGCGCACCGCGCATCCCGGCGCCGCTGCCCGAACGGGTCTCGAGCGCTGCCCTGAAGCTGCTGGGCGAACGCGGCATCAAGGTCGTGAACGACTGCCGCGTCACGGCCATCGAGCCCGATCGCGTGCTGGACAATGCCGGCAACGTCTATCCAGCCAGCCTGTGCGTGTGGGCTGCCGGCATCCGCGCCCCGGAGCTGCTGGGTTCGCTCGGCCTGCCGACCAACAAGGGCGGCCAGATCGAGGTCGACACCCACCTGCGCGTGCCGGGTCACCCGGGCATCTACGCTTTCGGGGATTGTGCCGCCTGCATCGATGCGGAGGGCAAGCCGGTGCCACCGCGCGCCCAGGCCGCGCACCAGCAGGCCGACTACCTGGCCGACGGTTTCCTGCGCCGCGCCGCCGGCAAGCCACCCAGGGGACCTTCCCTACCGCTACCGCGACTACGGCTCCCCTGGTTTCGCTGGGCAAGACGACCAGCGTCGGCAACCTGATGGGTTCGCTGCGCGGGGCAAGCTGGTTTGTCGAAGGGATGATGGCGCGCCTGATGTACACCAGCCTGCACCTGCTGCACCACAAGGCCGTGCTCGGCACGATGCGCACCGGCGTGCTGGCGCTGGCGCGCTTCCTGGTCAGGCGCGCGACGCCGCTGGTGAAGCTGCATTGAAGGAACCGGCACGCCTTGCCGGCGTGCCATGGCCGCCCGAGGGATTCAGGCCGGTGCGTGGCGCGGCAGGATCATCGTCAATGCCGCGCCGCCCTCGCGCCCCGTTTCCAGGCTGACGCTGCCGCCGAGGGCACGGGCGCGTTCGCGCAGCAGGCGCAGGCCGTGGCAGCGGAGCGACTCTGGCTGGCCGTTCGCCATGCCGGCGCCGTCGTCGCGCACGGTCAGCATCAGCTGGTCGCCATCGTCGTCGAGGATGACGTCGATCGTGCGCGCATTCGCATGGTGCAAGGCGTTGCGCAGCCCTTCCTCGGCGCAGCGCAGCAGGGCGACGTTCTGGGGGCGCGTATAGGCGTCGTCGTCGTCGGGCAGGCTGACGCGGGCCGTAATGCCATGCTCCAGGCTGAATTCGGCCACCAGTTCGGTCAACGCGGCCTTGATGCCAAGGAACTCCAGCTTGTCGTTCCACAGCGTCAGCTGCACCTTGCGGTTGGTCTCGATGATGCCGTTGAGCAGGCTTTTCATCTGGTTGGCCCGGTCCACCGCCTTGGCATCGGTCAGGCCTTTCGACAGCAGGCCCAGGTGCATGGTGAGGGCCGTCATCGACGAGCCGAGGCTGTCGTGCAGCTTGCGCGCGAGCAGGCGCCGGTCGTCGTCCCAGCAATTCATCAGGTGGGCGACCAGCTCGGTCAGCGCGGCGGTGCGTTCGGCAACCTGCCGTTCCAGTTCCGGGTCGAGGTGCTGCGGTTCCGGTGCGGTCATCGTGGGCTCGGTGAATGTTTCCCAAATCATACAACAGCTTCGCAGAGGGAGTGCGCACTGAGGTGCTCGGCGCCGCGTGTCACGCCCCGGAGTGTGGAAGGGCAGGCACAGCGTGCGCTGCCGAACGGTGTAACGCGGCATTTGGCCTCACGCTGGAGCCCTGGACTTCTTATTCAATAAACAACTCTGGGAGCTAGCATGCCAAACAATACCGAGACGCCCATCGACGCCATCACCCTGCTCACCAAGCAGCACCGCGAAGTCGAGGACATGTTCGAACAATTCGAAAAGATGACCGACCGCGCCAAGGTGAGCAAGAAGAAGCTTGCCGACCAGATCTGCAATGCCCTGATCATGCATACCACCATCGAGGAAGAAATCCTGTATCCGGCTACCCGCGAAGCGAGCGAGGAAACCGAGGACATGGTCGACGAGGCCGTCGTCGAGCACGCCTCGGCGAAAGACCTCATCGCCCAGGTACAGGAAATGGATCCAGGCGACGAGCTGTACGACGCCAAGGTCAAGGTGCTGGGCGAAATGGTCGAGCACCACGTCAAGGAAGAAGAGGAAGAAATGTTCCCGAAACTGCGCGAACTGAAGCTCGACCTGGCCCAATTGGGCGCCGAGATGGCGGCCCGTGCCAAGGAAATCCAGGCAACGATGTAAGCGTCCTGCGCCTGCCGGACAAAACAGAACGGCGCCCTCGGGCGCCGTTTGTTCGTCTCGGGGATGCCGCGCTCAGCCGGCGGGGGCCGGCAGCGGTGCCGGTTCGCCCAGCGCGCCCAGCAGCTGGGCGATGTCCACCGGTTTCACCGGTGCATGTCGAAGCCTGCTTCCAGCACGCGGCGCTGGTCCTCGGCCAGGCCATAGCCGGTCAGGGCGATGAGGCGCATCGCGCCCGTTGCCGGGTTGGCGCGCAGGCGCCGGGCAACCTCGTAACCGTCGATGCCGGGCAGGCCGATGTCGACCAGCGCCACCTGGGGCAGGTGGGCCGTGGCCAGGCTGACGCCGTCCAGCCCGTCGGCGGACTGCAGTACCGGGTAGCCATAGACGTCGAGCATGGTGGCCATCATCTCGCGGCCGTCTTCGTTGTCTTCGATCAGGAGCACCGAGGGCTTGGCCGCTTCGTTTTCCATGACCATGGCGGCAGGCGCGGGCTGGTTCACCTGCTGCGCGCGCGGCAGGCGGATGACGAAGGCACTGCCGGCGCTGGCGCCGCCGCTGCTGGCGCTGACGCTGCCGCCATGCAGTTCGACCAGGCGCCGTACCAGCGACAGGCCGATGCCGAGCCCCCCGGGCGCGGTCCAGGCTGATCGTGCCCTGCACGAACACGTCGAATACGTGCGGCAGCAGGTCGGGCGCGATGCCCACGCCGGTATCGCGTACGGAGAGGAGCACTTCCTCGTCCTCGGCGGCGATCGCGATGTCGATGGTGCCGCCGGCCGGCGTGTACTTCAGGGCATTGTCGATCAGGTTGGTGGCGATCTGCTCCAGGCGGGTCGGGTCGCCGTCGACCCAGTTCGGCGCCAGGTCGACGTTGATGCGGTAGCCCGGCGGTGCGGCCGGTGGCGCGGAAGGTATCGAGGCAGGCGCCGACCAGGCTGGCCATGTCGACCGGTTTGCGTGCCAGCAGGATCTTGCCCGACATCGCACGCGACAGGTCGAGCAGGTCGTCGACGATGCGCGAGAGATGCTGGCTCTGGCGCTGGATGATCTGGCGCGCGCGCGAAGCCATTTCGGCGCGGGCGCCCGGCATGTCGATCAGGGCGGCGGCGCTGGCAATGGCCGACAGCGGGTTGCGCAGCTCGTGGCCGAGCATGGCGAGGAATTCGTCCTTCGCATGGCTCTTGCGTTCGGCGGCCTGGCGGTCCTCGATCTCGCGCATCAGGCGCTCGTTGGTACCGGTCAGCTCTTCCGTGCGCTGCGACAGCTTCTCGGTCTGCCGGCGTAGCTGCTCGTTCTTGTTGGCCAGGGCAACGAAGACCGACACCTTGGCATGCAGGATCTGCGGGATCACGGGCGTGAACAGGAAGTCGGCGGCGCCGCGCTGGTAGGCCTTCAGGCGGTCGATCTCGTCGGCCAGGAAGGCGGTGACGAAGATGATCGGGATGTCGGCCGAGCGTGCGCGCTGGTGGATCGCCTCGGCGGTCTCGAAGCCGTCCATGCCGGGCATGTTGACGTCGAGGATGATGACGGCAAAGTCATGCAGCAGCACCTGGCGCAGCGCTTCCTGGCCGGAACGCGCGGCGAGCACCGAATAGCCGGTTTCGTCGGCCCATTGGTCTAGCAGGCTCGTCAGGGCAAGCAGGCTGGCGGCATCGTCGTTCACGACGAGGATCTTGGGTTTGTCAGTTGTCGGCACGTCGTTCCTGCTGGTTCGTCGGAGTGTGGCCAAAATTATCGCGGGTGTGAAAGGATAGCAGACCGGCTTTGTTTTCCAAAGTAAAGACAGGTCAACGGGACTCGCGCTCTGTTAGAAATGATAGCACGGCAATTTACAATGTCTTGTGGCAATTGAGGGCGAGTGTTGCGCGGCTGTCGCCCAAGCCTGTGGTTTTCGTGTTCGACACCGCACATACGGTCCCGGCCCGCTATGCGATAGTGGAACCGTGTCCGGTTCAACCGTGTCTACGGTGGATGACAGGCCGCTCACTTAAGAGGAAAAACATGGATATCAAAACCATCGTAAACGAGCAGTACCATGGCAAATCGCTGGCCGAACTGGCCGATAGTCCGCTGACGGCCCTGGTTGGCGTCGGCGAGAAGGAGGCCAACGCCCTGCGCGAGGCCTTCGGCGTGACGACCGTGCGCCAGCTGGCCCAGGTCAAGATCGTCGCCAACGCCGTCGCCATCGACATGATGGCCGATGCCGAAGCGGCCACGCCTGGCGAAGTCGCCAAGGAAACCCTGCTCGACGACGCCGTCGAAATGACTTTCCCTGCCAGCGACCCGATCTCGGTCGACGCCGGCATCACCCGCATCGAAGTCGCGCCCGAAAAGGTCGAGGCCTCACGCGACCACCAGAGCGCCGTGTCGATCGCCGCGCACAACGAGGAAGCCTCGGGCCAGGCCAACGTCGGCACCGGCGGCACCGCGTCGAAGGACGTCGGTACGGCCTGAGTTCGATAGTGGATCGGCGCTCACCGGCGCCTGCGCCTGGCAACGGCGCCCTTGTTCCGCGGTAGTTAGCGGGGCGGGGCGCCGTTTGTTCGGGGGTACCGGGGTATCCGGTTTTCGTAGGGTGGGCTCTCGAGCCCACGCGGTCCAGGATGTGGAGGTATCGGTACAGCAGCCAGCGGGACTAGCTGTGAACGTTCGCGTTTCATGGAGTGCCAGCTATCGGCACCGCCGGGGTGATGCGAGCCTTGCACCGCGTGGGCTCGAGAGCCCATCCTACGACGGCAAACGCTGACGCGTTCCGCCGGCATTCCCTCAGCGGTGCGGCACCAGCTCCGCCGCCTGCTTGGCGGGCGTCTTGACCGCCACCTGGCGCGAGCCCGCGGTGGAGCAGAAGCGATTCTTGCCGGCGCGCTTGGCTTCATACAGCGCATAGTCGGCGATGCTGATCAGCGCGTCCACCGATTCGGCGTCGTCGGGATAGATGCTGATGCCGATGGAGGTCGACAGGCGCAGCGTCAGGTCGTTGATGAAGAAGGGCTCGGACAGCGCTTCCACCAGCTTCGAGGCCGGGCCTTGCGCATCCTGCAGGCTGTGGATGTCGCCCAGCACGACCATGAATTCGTCGCCGCCGAGGCGCGCGACCGTGTCTTCCTTGCGCGACGAAGCGAGCAGGCGCTGCGAGACCATCTTCAGGATCTCGTCGCCATAGGCATGGCCGTAGGTATCGTTGATTGCCTTGAAGCCGTCGAGGTCCAGGTACATGATCGCCGCCTTCGCATGGCTGCGGTTGGCATGCTGCAGGGCGGTTTCGATGCGGTCTTCCAGCAGGCGCCGGTTCGGCAGCCCGGTCAGGGCGTCGTGCAGGGCCAGTTCCTGCTGGGCCTTCGAATACTGGGCCAGTTCCTTGTAGAGCAGGCGCACTTCCAGCATGTTGTGGATGCGCTTGTGCACTTCCAGCAGGTCGAAGGGCTTGCTGATGAAGTCGCGCGCGCCGGCCTCGAGGGCCGCGATCTTGAAGCTGGGCTGGGCCGTCAGGGCCAGCACGGGCAGGTAGCCGCCTTTTTCGATTTCCTTCAGGCTTTTCATGACCTGGAAGCCGTTCAGGCCGGGCATCTGCAGGTCGAGCAGGATGAGGTCGTAGTTGTGCTCGCGGTGCAGCGGGCAGACCTGTTCCGGCTCCATGGTCGAGCTGACGTTGGAGTAGCCCTCTTCGCGCAATATCTCTTCCATCAGCTCGATATTGTCTGGCGAATCGTCTACGACCAGGATTTTGGCGTTCAAAATGTCTTGTCTGCTCGGCATGCTTCTTCTCGTCGAAATAGGTACTGGAAGGAAACAAATTTCATACAGGAATCCAACTTTCCCACTCCAGGTAGTCTAGCAAAGACCCAGGAATTTCTTGTAGGACAGCGCCGCGTCGGGTAGTAGGAACTTCACAATCGTGCCCGGCCGCTTGGCGGACGCACCAGAGAAGCGACCGCGGCGATCAATTCGCTCGGTTCGACCGGCTTGGAAATATGCGAAGAAAAGCCCGCTTCCAGGGCGCGCAGGCGGTCTTCCGAGCGGGCAAAGGCGGTCAGTGCGACGGCCGGCAGCAGCCCTCCACGGTCGCGCGGCAGGGCGCGTACCCAGGACAGCAGTTCGAAGCCGTCGACTTCGGGCATGCCCAGGTCGGAGATCAGGAGGTCGGGCATGTCGGCCTGCAGCGAGGCAAACGCTTCGCGCGCGCTGGCGGCGATGCGTACCCGCGCCCGGCAGTCGGTGAGGATGCGGGCAATCAGCTCGCGCGCATCGCGGTCGTCGTCGACCACCAGCACCGAGGCGCCTTCCAGGTCGCGGTAGGTGAGGTCGGGCGCGACCGGCGGTGGCGAGCCGAGAGCCAGGCCGCGGCTGCGCGCCGTGTTCGGAACAATCTTGGCCAGCGGGAGCTCGATCGTGAAGCTCGCACCCCGGCCTTCGCCGGCACTCTCGGCGCGCACGGTGCCGCCGTGCTGCTCGATCAGGTGCTTGACGATGGCCAGGCCCGGGCCCAGCCCGCCGTGGCGGCGCGTCATCGAGGCGTCGGCCTGGCGGAAGCGCTCGAACACGTGGGTGATGAATTCCGGCCCGATGCCGGCGCCGGTATCGCGCACGGTCACCATCACCGAACCGTCGCGCTGGCCCAGTTCGACCGTCACCAGCCCGTCGCGCGGGGTGAACTTGATCGCGTTCGAGAGCAGGTTCCACACCACCTGCTGCAGGCGCGCCGGGTCGCCGGCGATCATGCCCGGACTGGCCTCGTAGCGCTTCTCGATGCGGATGTTCTTGGCCTCGGCGGCCGGGCGCACGGTGTCGATGGCGGCATCGACGAAGCCCTGCGGGCTCAGCGTCTGCATGTCGAGCAGCACCTTGCCCGACGTGATGCGGCTCATGTCGAGCAGGTCTTCGATCAGCTGGGCCTGGGCGCGCGCATTGCGTTCGATGGTCTGCAAGCCGCGCTGCAGGTCGTTCTGGTCCTTGCCGCCGCGGCGCAGCACCTGTGCCCAGCCCGGGATGGCCGAGAGCGGCGTGCGCAGTTCGTGCGACAGGGTGGCCAGGAACTCGTCCTTCATCTGGCTCGAGCGCTCGGCCTCGGCCCGCGCCTCGCGTTCGCTCTCGAGCAGCACCTTGCGTTCCTCGGCCGCCTGCTGGGCCGCTTCGTAGAGGCGCGTGTTGTCCAGCGCGACGGCGGCCTGGGCGGCGATGCCGGCCACGATGCGCTCGGTGCGCTCGGTGAACACGCCCGGTTCCGGATGGCCGAAGAACATCGTACCCATCGGTTCGCCCGAGGCCGCCATCACCGGAACCGAGAGGTAGCTGCGCACGGCGGGCTGGCCGGACAGCGGGGTGAACTGGGTCGGACCCTGGCCATAGCGCGGGTCGTCCGTGATGTCGCTCGAGCGCACCAGGCCGGTGCCGCGGAAGCTGGGGCCGAACAGGGCGGTGGCCTGCGGTTCGCCGAAGCTCTGGAATTCGTTGGCGACGCCGCCGGACAGGGGTGTAGAGCGAGAACGTCGGCCCTTCGGCTTCCTTTGCCGTGATAGAAGAAGCCGGCGAAGCGCGCGCCGGCGATGCCGCTGGCGGCCTCGACGGCCACTTGCAGCAGCGAGCGCAGGTCGCGCGTGGAAGCGAGGGCACTGCCGGTGTTGTTGAGCAGTTCGAGCACCTTCGATTCGTCGCGCAGGGCTTGCTCGACACGCTTGACCTGGTCGACGTCGGTGTTGGTGCCGAACCAGCGCACGACCTTGCCGTGGCGGTCGCGCACGGCATTCACGCGGGTCAGGAACCAGCGGTACTGGCCATCGGCGCCGCGGATCGGGTATTCCATCTCGAAAGGCGCGCCGCTCTCGATCGAGGCGCGCCAGTGTTCGCGCATGGCGGGCAGGGCATCGGGCTCGACCGTGTCTTGCCAGCCCCAGCCGGTAGCAAGCTCGGGCGTGGTGCCGGTGTACTCGTACCAGCGCTCGTTGAACCAGACGATGGCACCGTCGGCCTGGGCCATCCAGGCCAGCTGCGGGATGGTATTGGCCAGGGCGCGCAGGGTTTCCTCGCTCTGGCGCAGGCTGTCCTCGACGTTCTTGCGGCTGGAAATGTCCTGCACGACGCCGGTCATGCCGATGATGCTGTCGCGCTGCTGCGGGTCGGCATGGTTGGCGCGGCCCACCAGCGCGATCCAGCGCGCCTGGCCGCCGTCGGGCAGCAGGCGGCATTCGATGTTCAGGTCGGTATGGGCGGCAAAGGCATGCAGCACTTCGCGGCGCACCGATTCGCGGTCCTGTTCGTCCAGGCGCGCGCGCAGGGCCGGCCAGGAATGGGGAACTTCCGGCTCCAGCCCGAGGATGGCGGCGGCGCGCTCGCCCAGGATCAGGCGGTCGCTGGCCGCATCCCAGCGCCAGTCGCCGAGGCGGCCCGCGGCCAGGGCCACCTGCAGCCGGTTGTTGCTCTCGATGAGGGCCTGCTGGTCGGCGCGGCGGCGCGTGATGTCGTGGAAATACAGGGTCAGGCCATCGGGCGAGGGATACATGCGCGCCTCGATCCAGCAGGCCAGGCGCGGGTAGAAGAACTCGCGGCTGCCGGTCTGGCGCGAGGCCATCGCCCGTTCCAGTTCGGTGGCGAGATTGCTGCCGCGCAGCTCCTCGAACTCTTCCCACAGGTTATTGCCGAGGAGGCCAGCGCGGGTCTTGCCCAGCGGCGCCAGCAGTTCCAGCGCGCGGCCGTTGATGTAGGTGATGCGCCAGTCGAAGTCGACCGCGCAGAAGGCATCGGTCAGGCTCTCGAGCATGTTTTCCATGCGCTCGTTGGCCTGGCGCAGGGCTTCCTTGGCGGCCATGAGCTCGGCCTCGGCATTGCGGCGTGCCGCCGGGGCGTGGCTCGCGTTGCGCACTGCGGCCGCGCATCAGTTCGAGTTCGTCGGGCTTGTCACTCATGCCAGGCCCTCCACGGTCGCGGCGCACGCAGCGCAAGCCGGTCCGGCGTGGACCGGCACGGTGGCGGAAGGCGCAGCGGATGCGGTTGGGCGAAGGTCATGATGGTCAAGCTGTCGGCAACGCGCAAGGACGCCGCGTGCCCTGGCTCCCGGCCATTCTAGCCCAGCGGCCGGGCGCTGTCGCACACGCTGGTGCAGCACTCAGGCGCCCGTCCGCAATTGGTCGGCCACCTTGTGCAGGGCGTCCTGCAACTGGTCGAGCTCGTATGGTTTCTGCAGTGACTGGTAAGGGAAGTCCAGGTGGCGCAGCAACATGTCGCCGTAGCCGGAGGCGAAGATGACCTTCAGGTGCGGATGGCGCACCAGGGCTTCGCGCGCCAGGTCGACACCGGACATGCCGGGCAGGCTGACGTCGGTGAAGAGCACGTGGTAGCGGCGCGCGCCCATGCGCTGCAGGGCGTCTTCCGGGTGCGCCGTGCCTTCGACCTCGTAGCCGAAAGCCTTGAGCATTTCGCACACCGGTATTGCGAGTCGAGGTTGTCCTCGACCACCGGGATCGACAGGGTGCCGGAATCGGCGGCCGGTTCCGCGGAGGCCGCACGCGTTGCCGGGGCCAGCGCGCAGGCGATGCCGCCCACGGTGGCGCCCTCGGTAAACAGCGGCGTGAAATACAGGTCGTAGCGCTCGGACGCGCCGCCGAAGCCGACGGCCGCTCCCGCTACCAGTGCCGCCTCGCCGCGCCAGGCGCGCGCGGCGCCTTCCTGCGCGGCGGCGAGCGGCGGCGGCAGCACCGGCGGCACCGAGCCGCCCGGCACGTGGCCAAACGCGGGCCCGGCCACGGCTCCGTAGGCCTCGTTGCACAGGACCGCCGACTGCGGCCCCCATTGCAGCAGCATCGGCAGCGGCGTATTGAACATCAGGTCGGCCGCTACCCGCAGCGGCTGCGGCCAGCCGGCCGGATCGCCGAGCGAGGTGGCGCTCCAGTCATAGGCGGAAACACTGCGGGCAGACATACCGGAAGAAAGCATGGGAAACGGCCTGTTAAATATTCGAAAACATGGTCGAATCGTACACTAAATGCGCAGCGGTTGGCGACGCGTCCGTGCGTCGCGGCCGGCGCGCGGCATCAGGGCAGGCCATGGCCGGCGCCGGCACAGGCAATTGCCTCCTCCAGCCTGTCGTTCCCCCAGAACATCTCGTCGCCGGTGAAGAAGGTCGGCGCGCCGAAGATGCCGCGTGCGGCGGCGGCCTCGGTGCGCTCGCGCAGACGCAGTTTCGCCTCCGGGGCCTGGGCAGCGTCGAGGAGCGCCTGCGCATCGGGCACCAGGCCGTCCGGGGCATCCAGCACGGCCTGCGCGTCGTCGATCTCGCGGTCCTCCACCCAGTTCTGCAACATGACACGGCGGCAGAAGGCACCCATCCGGGGCTCGTGCACCGCCGGGGACGCCACCCTCATCGGCAGCAAGGCGCGGCGGGGAAAGGCCGAGGGCTTGCACCATGGCAGGCCGAGGCGCGCACACTGGCGTTCCATGTCGCGCCACATATAGCGGCCTTTCGCTTCCTGCAGCACGAAAGGCGAGGTGTTCCAGCCGAGTTCGCGGAAGATCGGGCCGAGCAGGAAGGGGCGCCATGCGACGGCGACCCCGGCGGCGCGCGCCAGGTCCTCGATGCGCATGACGGACAGGTAGCTGTAGGTGCTGCCGAACTCGAACCAGCATTCGATGGCCACGGGGCCGGTCGCGGTGTCGCGGGATGGCAAGGCCGTCTCCTGTGGCGCCCGGGCGTGGGCATCGAGCAATGATAGCAGCAGCCCGAGGCGGCACGGCGGCAGGGCGCCAGGGCCAGGGGCAAAAAAAAGCCCGCTGCGGGAGCGGGCTGAATCTATTTCCGAGGAGGAATATAGAGGAGACAGGAAGGATTATGCTGCTGCGCAATAATTATTTCCAATTTATATTCGCAATGACTGTCATTGACGATTCATATGGCTCGTGAGAGGGCCGCACGGGAGCGCATTTGCTTGGTGCATCGCAGAAAATGTTTTACCATGGCAAATATGTCACGACAGTGTAGTTCGCCTGCCGCAGCCCGGCTGCCCCTATCGCCACATTCGTCAAGGGTAGGCGGGCCTGGCCGCGACCCGGCGCGCGCGCGCGGCGCCGGGCCGCGGCCAACGGAGCTGCTGCAAGCGGCCATGGCGCGATATCATGAGCTCGATGTGCAAGCCGCCGCGCCATGGCCGGGACGGCCCGCGACGATGCACACGTTCCAGCAACCGAACCTCGGCCGATGATTCGACACCGTCTCTCTTCTTTCTTGCCCGGGCGCCGTGCCCCGGGCATGCGCCTGGCCGGCTGGCTGCTCGCGTGCGCCGCGGCCGCGTGCGCGGCGGCCGCCGTGGTGCCGATACCGGTGCTGGCCCAGAGCGCCGGCAGCCTGGCGCTGGAACGCCGCGTCAAGGCCGCCTTCCTCTACAAATTCCGGGCTATGCCGAGTTTCCGGCGGGTGCCTTTGCCGACCGGGGGCGCGCCGGTGACGATCGGTGTCGTCGGCTCCGACGAGATGGCGGCCGAACTGACCCGCGTCGTCGCCGGGCGCCAGGTCGGCGGACGCGCCCTCGTGGTGCGCTCGCTGCGCGAAGGCGAGCTGGCCGCGCCGGTGCACCTGCTCTTCGTGGCCGGCAACGACAGCGCGCGCACCGGCCGCATCCTGCGCGCCGCCCCCGGCGCACTGCTTCCCGTCACCGAGTGCGATCTCGGCCTGCAGCAGGGCAGCGTGATCAATTTCAGGATAGTCGACGAGCGCGTACGTTTTGACGTGTCGCTCGATTCGGCGGAAAAGAACAATGTCAAACTCAGTTCGCGGCTGCTGACCGTGGCCAACCGCGTGGTAAAAGGAAATAGTTGATGAATGCACGCGATAGCGGCACCGTCCGTAGCAAGCTGATCAAGATGGCGGTGTTCACGACCCTGGCCGCACTGCTGTCGGCCTCGATCGCCATGCTGTTGCTCGATTTGCGCACCTTCCAGCGCTATTGGGTCGACGACCTGGGCACCCAGGCCGACATCATGGCCAGCGTTACCGCGCCGGCGCTCGCCTTCAACGATGCGGCCGCCGCTACCCAGCAGCTGGCCGTGCTGCGCGCGCGTCCGCAAATCCTGGCCGGCGCCGTTTACACGAATACCGGCGTGCGCTTCGCCACCTATGCCAAGGCCGGTACCGAGCAGACCCTTCCCGCGCGGCCGCAGACGAACAGCTACCGCATCGACCACGGCGAACTGGAAGTCTGGCGCGCCATCGTCGAGAACGGCGAAGCGGTCGGCACCCTCTACCTGCGCTCGCGCTATGGGCTGGTCGACCGCCTGCTCAACTACGGTGCCATCCTCGGCGGCGTGATGCTGGGCGCGCTGGTGGTGGCGGCGCTGGTGGCTTCGCGCCTGCAGGCGGCGATCACGCGCCCGCTCGAAGCCGTGACGAACGTCGCACGCCGGGTAATGCAGCGGCGCGATTTCACCCTGCGCGTACCGGGCAACAACAGCGGCGAGATCGGCGTGCTGGTCGATGCCTTCAATGACATGCTGGCCGAGATCGGCCGCCGCGCCGAGGCCCTGCAGACGGCCAACCGCACGCTCGAACGCGAGATGGACGTGCGCCAGAAGGCCGAGCAGGCGCTGATCGTGGCCGACCGGCGCAAGGACGAATTCCTCGCCACCCCGGCGCACGAGCTGCGCAATCCGCTGGCGCCGATTCGCACGGGCCTGGACATCCTGCGCATCCGCAGCGGCGACGCCCAGGCCACCCAGCGCGCCACCGACATCATGGAACGCCAGCTGCGCCAGATGGTGCGCCTGGTGGACGACCTGCTCGACGTCTCGCGCATCAATACCGGCAAGTTCGCCATCAAGATGGGCCGCGTGGAACTCAAGGCGGTCGTGAACGACGCGCTGGAAGTGGTGCGTTCCTACATCGAACTGCACGGCCACGAGCTGGCCATCGACCTGCCGGACCGGCCTGTGTTCCTGCACGGCGACGCCACGCGTCTGGCCCAGATCCTGTCGAACCTGCTCAACAACGCGGCCAAGTACACCAACCGCGGCGGACGCGTCAGCTTGTCCGCCCACGTCGAGGACAGGACCCTGGTACTGGACGTGGCGGACACCGGCATCGGCATCGCGCCGGACATGCTCGACTCGGTGTTCGAGATGTTCGTCCAGGTCGATTCGACCCTGGAGCGCACGAATGCCGGCCTGGGCGTGGGCCTGTCTCTGGCGCGCAAGCTCGTCGAGCTGCACGGCGGCAGCATCGCCGCCCACAGCGAGGGGCCTGGGCCGCGGCAGCCGCTTCACGGTGCGCCTGCCGATCGTGGTCGAGCCGGAACTGCCGGCCAAGCCGACCCCGGCGGCCTTCATCAGCACCGAGACCTACCGCATCCTGCTGGCCGACGACAACGTCGACTTCGTCAACAGCATCGGCGCACTGCTGACCGCCATGGGCCACAGCGTGGTGATCACCCATAACGGGCCCGACGCGCTGGCCGCCGCGGCGCGCTTCTGTCCGGACTATGCGTTCCTCGACATCGGCCTGCCGCAGATGTCGGGCTACGACCTGGCGCGCGGCATCCGCAAGCTGTCCTGCGGGGCCATGACCACCATGATCGCCGTCACTGGCTGGGGCCAGGAAAAGGACCGCCAGCTGGCCTTCGAGGCCGGTTTCGACCACCACATGGTCAAGCCGGTGCGCTTCGAGCAGATCGAGGAAATTCTCGGCAACCGCAGCATCATCAAGAAGCTGCGTACCTGAGCCTGCCCCGGCAGGCGCCGGGCGGCAGGGAAGGAATGAACGACGGGGATGCAGGGCACCCCCGTCGTTCCGCCAGCGGTCAACCCGGAGGGTCAGCCGCGCCTGGCTTTGCGGCGCCGTGCCAGCAGACCCAGCACGCCCAGGCCACCCAGCATCATGCCGTAGGCTTCGGGTTCGGGAACCGGTGCGAGCATCATGGCGCCGCCAAAGGAAGCGCCATCGTCCGACACCATATTTCCGTTCACCCGGATGGTGTAGTCGCCGGCAGCCAGGTTGCCCCCGGCCACGGTCCAGACATCGGTCGCCCCGGTACTCATCGAGGTACCCTGGCTGATCAGCGTGTCGTTGCCGTCGTACAGCCACAGGCCGGTGATGTCGAGCCCGACGTCGGCGGAGCGGCTGACCGAAGCGACGATCGCATCGAGGTTCATGCCGACGGTACCGTCGACGGTGAACGTGAAGCGGTCGGCGAAGGTGCTGCCGCTGTTGCCTTCCTCAAAGCTGTCGCCGAAATAAGCGCTCATGTCGACCAGGTCGAGCGCCTGGGGCGAGTTGCCGATGACTTGCGCGAGCACCGGCGCCGAGCCGAAGGACGCGCTCGCCAACACGATTGCAGCAATCAAAGATTTTTTCATATCAACCTCACGAAAGAATCCAGTCGCGTCATGCGGCTGGGTTGTAGCAATCGGGGGACTTCATGCTAGCAAACGCAGGGAGGCGCGCGCGACGATTGCAAGAGGTGTGACTGTGCGGCGACAGTTGCTGCGTAAAAGAAATATTCAACGGTGATGCCCATGTACCCGTCGGTTTCATAGGAGAGCAGTGCCGGATCAATTGTTGAGTAGAAAATGCGATCGCATTGCTGTGATGCTGTCAGCCTATGCCTACATAAAGAGAGGGGGGAATCCTTGGCAGAGCTAAGCCAGATTTAAGACTGGCGTATGTTTGCTCAGCAAAAGACGGGTGTGCCGGGTAGAAGCTGGGGAGTGACAGAAGAAACAGACGGGAGAAAAGAAAAATGGCCCAGAATCGCTTCTGAGCCATTTTCTTGAAACTGATGGTGCGGCTGGCAGGAATCGAACCCACGACCCCTTGGTTCGTAGCCAAGTACTCTATCCAGCTGAGCTACAGCCGCCCGAGGCACGCATTATAGCGGCACCTGGCGGAAATGGGAAGAGGCCTGGGGCAGGCGGCTTTGCCCTGGCAGGAACATCGGGTTGGCATCGATGCCGCCTGCGCGTCCAGCCACCCTGCGATTCAGCGTGCCCTCTGCAGTCGAAAGAACAGGAGGTCCGTCGAAACTGCCCCGGCCGCCGCGACGCGACAACGAAAAAAGGCCAGATCTTGCGATCTGGCCTTCGTATTCGTGGTGCGGCTGGCAGGAATCGAACCCACGACCCCTTGGTTCGTAGCCAAGTACTCTATCCAGCTGAGCTACAGCCGCCCGAGGCACGCATTATAGCGAAGTGTGCCGCGCTTGGGAAGCGCTTATTGCATGTCGGAAAATCGCATGGGAAGCGCCGTAAGTCGCGACATGGAAAGGGGCGCGACAAACGAAAAAGGCCAGATCTTGCGATCTGGCCTTCGTATTCGTGGTGCGGCTGGCAGGAATCGAACCCACGACCCCTTGGTTCGTAGCCAAGTACTCTATCCAGCTGAGCTACAGCCGCCCGAAGCACGCATTATAGCGGGGCAGTGCGCAATTGCCAAGCTTTCCATCAGGGCGTGTCCGAAAGGGGCCGGGAAGGCGGCAGGCGGGCACCCCGGATGCGATGAAAAGCGGGCAGGTTCCCGTGCAGACGGGCCGGAAATGAAAAAGGCCAGATCCTGAGATCTGGCCTTTGTATTGGTTGGTGCGGCTGGCAGGAATCGAACCCACGACCCCTTGGTTCGTAGCCAAGTACTCTATCCAGCTGAGCTACAGCCGCCCCGTGAGACGCATTATAGCAGTGGCATGTTATTTGAGGAAGTCTTAATTTATTACAACTCGCAGGCCGGCTCTGGTAGATTGAAGCACTCTGTATTCGATCCAAGAAGACTATGTTGGGGTTCATGAAGCGCGTCCTGTCCCTGCGGGCGCGCCTGTTGCCGGCGGCGGGCCTGGCCGTCCTGTTCGCGGTGTTTGCCAACGACGCGCTTGCCGTGGCGCGCAACCTGCGTTTCGAACGGGTGTCGATCGAAGACGGCCTGTCGCAGGAATCGGTCATGAACATCCTGCAGGACCGCCAGGGCTTCATGTGGTTCGGCACCCAGGCGGGGCTGAACCGCTACGACGGTTACCGCATGACCGTCTACCGCAGCGACCCGCGCGATCCGTCCTCCCTGCCCGACGGCTATGTCAACGCGTCCTTCGAGGACGCCGAGGGCCGCCTCTGGTTCGGCACCAAGGGCGGCCTGGCGCGCTTCGACCCCGCGAGCGGCAAGTTCGTGCGCTACGCGCTGCGCGACGCGCTCGCGCCCCAGGACGGCAACCGCAGCGTCAACGCCATTGCCGCCGACCGCCGGGGCGCACTCTGGCTCGGCACCAGCGAGGGCCTGAAACGTTTCGACCCTGCCACTGGTGCCTTCAGCACACTGCACCGGCTCGATGGCGGCAGCGACGATGTCGTCAGGGCACTCGCCTTCGATGCCCGGGGCACCCTGTGGATCGGCGGCGCCGGCGGGATCGGGCGCCTGGCGCCGGGCGCCACCCGCATCGCATACCTGCCGGCGCCAAGCGACCCGCGCCGCTCCCGCATCCTGGCCCTGTCGATGGGGCCGCGCGATACGCTCTGGGTCGGCAGCGAAGCCGGGCTCGAAGCATGGAACGTCGCCACGCCCCAGCCGGAGCGCCGCGCCGTCACCGCCGCCGAGGGCCTGGGCGAGGTGCGCGTGCTGGCGCTCTACCACGATCCTGGGGGCACGCTCTGGGTTGGCACCGATTTCGACGGCCTCAAGTGGCGCGACCCTGCCAGCGGCCATTTCGTTTCCTACCGCAGCCAGCCGCTCGACCGCACCACGCTGTCGGACAACCAGATCGTGGCGGTGCGCATTGACCGTACCGGCACGCTCTGGGCCGGTACCCGCTTCGGCGGCGTGAACCGCACCGACCTGGCCAGCGGCGGCTTCTCCCACTACAGCTTCCGGCCGGAGAGCGGTTTTCGCAGCGGCTACGAGAAGGCGCGCGACGTCGCCGTGCGCGCCGACGGCAAGCTCTGGCTGGCCACCACCGGCGGCGGCCTGGTGCTGGTCGACCCGGCCAGCGAACGCACCGAACAGCTGCGCCACGTCCCCGGACGCGCCGACAGCCTTCCGGACGACGTCATCCACAGCCTGAGCGTCGCCGAGGGCCGGCTCTGGGTCGGCAGCGCCGGCGCCCTGGCCTGGTCCGGGCTGGCCGGGGGCGCTTCCGCCGGGTCGAGCTGCCCGGGCTGGGCACGGCCACGGTGCAGGGCGTGGTGCGCACGCGCGACGGCGCGCACTGGGTGCTCACGCGGGCCGGGCTGTACCTGCTGGGGCCCGACCTGCGCGTGCGCCGGCACTGGCAGCACGACCCGCGCGACCCGCGCAGCCTGGGCGACAACACCGTGTTCGCGCTGGCCGAAGACCGCGCCGGCATCCTCTGGCTCGGCACCGACAATGGGCTCGACCGTTTCGACCGCGGCGAAGGCGTGTTCACCCATTTCCGCCACGATGAAGCGGACCCGGACAGCATGCGCAACAGCCGCGTCTACGACCTGCTGTACTCCAGCCGCGGCGAACTCTGGCTCGGCACGGCAAGCGGCCTGCACCGCATGGAGGGCGGCGCCAGGCCGGCCTTCCGCTTCATGCCGGTATCGAACGCGCGCGTGGCCACGCCGATCGGCGCGATCCCGGAAGACCTGCAGGGACGCGTATGGGTCAGCACCACCGACGGCATCAGCCGGCTGGAGCCGGGCAGTGGCGTCTTCAAGCACTACACCGCCAAGGACGGGCTGCCGGGCGGCAGCTATTTCGTCGGCTCGGCCGCACGCGGGCCCGATGGCCAGCTGCACTTCGGCGGCGTCAACGGCTTGAGTTCCTTCCTGCCGGATGGCATCCGCGACAACCCTTATCCGCCGCTGGTGCGCATCACCGATTTCCTGGTGGCGAACAAGCCCCACCCGCTGCCCGGCCCGGTCGGCAGCATCGGCCAGATCACGCTGTCGCACCGCGAATCGGCGTTCTCGCTGGAGTTCGCCGGCCTGCATTACGCCGCCCCGGCCAGCAACCGGTATTCCTACCGGCTCGAGGGCTTCGACGAAGCCTGGGTCGACACCGATGCCACCAAGCGCTTCGCCAGCTATACCAACCTCGACCCCGGCAACTACGTGTTCCGTGTCCGTGCCAGCAACAAGGACGGGGTCTGGAGCGAGGCCCCGGCGGCGCTGACGATCACAGTGACGCCGCCCTGGTGGAAGACCTGGTGGTTCCGCCTGCTGGCCACGGCGCTGCTGGCCAGCCTCGGCGTGGCCGCCTACCGGCTGCGCGTGCGCGCGCTGGTGCAGCAGAAGGGCATGCTCGAGCGCCAGGTCGGCGCCCGCACCGCCGAGCTGGTACTGCAGAAGGACGCGGCCGAACGGCGCAAGCGCGAAGCCGAGCAGCTGGGCGAGGCGGCCGACCGGGGACGGCGCAACATCGCCCTGCTGTCCGATATCGGCCGGCGCCTGACCGCCAACCTCGATACCGAGGCCATCATGACCACGCTCTACGAGCACGTCCGGTGCTGATGGACGCTCCGGTATTCGCGGTGGCGGTGGCGCGGCCCGACGGCGAACAGTTCGATTTTCCCTATGCCGTCATCGAGGGCCGCCGCTGCAGCGGTGGCGCGCGCGAACGGCGCGACCCGCGCCAGCTCGCTGGCTGGTGCCTCGACCAGGCACGCGAAGTCTTCATCAACGACCTGGCGCGCGAGTCGGCACGCTACCTGCCGGCGGCCGAGCCGGATGCGGTGGCGGCGGCGACGCTGCCCTGCGACGGCGAACCGTCCCGGCCGGACGCGCTGCCGCGTGCGCTGATGTACGTGCCGGTGACGGTTGGCCAGCGGGTGCTGGGCGTGCTCTGCGTGCAGAGCTTCCGGCCCGCCGCCTACCAGCGCATGCACCTCGACATGCTGCGCACGCTGGCCGCCTATGTCGGCGTGGCGCTGGACAACGCCCAGGCCTATCGCCAGCTGAAGGATGCCCAGGCCCAGCTGGCGGCCCAGGAAAAACTCGCTTCGCTCGGCTCGCTGGTGGCCGGCGTGGCGCACGAACTGAATACCCCGATCGGCAACAGCCTGCTCATGGCCAGCACCCTGCAGGAAAAGACCTGCCACGTGAAGGCAGCTTTCGAGGCCGCCACGCTGCGCCGTTCGGAACTGGCCGGCTACATTGGCGCGGCCGAGGAGGCGTCGGCGCTGATCGTGCGCAGCCTGCATGGCGCCGCCGAGCTGGTGGGAAGCTTCCGCCGGTGTCGGTCGACCAGGCCAGCGCCGCGCGGCGCCGCTTCGACCTGGCCCAGGCCAGCGGCGAAATCACGGCCACCGTCATGAACAAGGTGCGCCTGGGCGGCCACAGCCTGGTGCTCGCGGTGCCCGAGGGGATCGTGATGGACAGCTATCCCGGCCCCCTCGGCCAGGTCATCATCAACTTCGTCAACAACGCGCTGCTGCACGCTTTCGACGAGCCGGGCGGCAGCATGCGCCTTTCGGCCGATCCGATCGACGAGGCCTGGGTGCGCATCGTCTTCGAGGACGACGGCCGCGGCATCGCGCCCGCGCACCTGGCCCGGGTCTTCGATCCCTTCTTCACGACGCGCATGGGGCAGGGCGGGACGGGCCTGGGCCTGAACATCGCCCATACGATTGCCACCACGCTGCTGGGCGGCAGCATCCGTGTCGAAAGCACGCTCGGCGAGGGCACGCGCTTCATCCTGACGCTGCCGCTGGTGGCGGCCGAGGCGCGGCCGGTGGAAGAAGAAGGGCGCCTGCCGGCCCAGCCCGGCTCTTCCTGCCGGCGCCGCGAAACGGCGGCGCCGGTGTTGCACCGATGCCGCGCCGGCCGCCGTCGCGATCGGGTCGGCGCTAAATATTATTGTTAGGAAATTATGGATGTGTCAGCATCCCGTTTTGTTCTTTTGAGAAACGGTGGAACAGGGCATGTCTGAACAGCTTTTGGAAACGAACCCGGGATCCGGGATGCATCCCTTCGGTGAGGCGATCGAGAACACCTCCGGCATGGGCAAGTTCCATGCGTTGCCCGACGGTGTCGCACGGTGGTCGTGGGGCGGTTTCGTCTTCAGCTGGATCTGGGCCGTCTGCAACGGCAACTGGATCGGCCTGCTTGCCTTGTTCCCGGGCATCGGCTTCGTCATGCGCATCGTGCTGGGCGTGAACGGGCGCAAATGGGCATGGCAGAACCGCCGCTGGGACAGCGTCGCGCATTTCAACCGCGTCCAGCGGCGCTGGAGCATCGCGGCCCTCGTCTTCGGCCTTGCCATCCCGGGGATCGGCATCGTGGCGGCGGTTGCCATTCCGATGTACCAGGACAGCCAGTACCGGGCGCCGCTGGCGGCGGCCCATGGCTATGCGAACGAGGCTGCGCAGGCCGTGGGGCGCCATATCGCCGCACACCGCGCCCTGCCGCGCGACCTGGACGAAGCCGGCTTCCGGGCGCCGCTGCCGGCCAGCGTCGACCACCTGGCGATCGACCCGCGCAGTGGGCAGCTGCTGGTGACGGTCAACGTCGGCCGCCTGCGCGGCAAGACCTTTTCCCTGGCCCCGACGCTGGAAGCCGATGGCAGCATCAGCTGGCGCTGCCTGTACGGCGAGATCCCGCGCCGGCAACTGCCGAAGGCGTGCAGTTACAACGTGGCCGATCCGTTCGCCCTGTAAAAAAAACTACCCGACCAGGTTGATCGCCCGCCCGGCCTCCCAGGCCTCGATGTTATCGACCAGCATGTCCGCCAGCGTCTGCATTGCGCCGCCGCTGGCCCAGGCGACGTGTGGGGTGAGGATGAAGTTCGGCAGGCGCAGGCCGAGCAGGGGATTGCCAGGGGCGGGCGGTTCGAGGCTGAGCACATCGAAGCCCGCACCGCCGACGCTGCCCGCCATCAGCGCCGCCGCCAGGGCCGCTTCGTCGACCAGTCCCCCGCGCGCGGTATTGATCAGGAGGGCAGTGCGCTTCATGAGGCCCAGTTCGCGTGCTCCGATGAAGCCCCGCGTTTGCTCGTTCAGGGGCAGGTGCAGGCTCACCACGTCGGCGCTGGCCAGCAGTTCGTCCAGAGGCACCTGCGCGACGCCATCGACATCGATCGGCGAACGCGTCGCGGTACAGACCTCCATGCCGAAGGCCTGGGCGATGCGCGCCACGCGCCGGCCGAGGGCGCCGAAGCCGACGATGCCCAGGCGGCTGCCGGCCAGGTCGCCGATCGGATGGTCCAGCAGGCAGAAGCGGTTCGAATGCTCCCAGCGCCCGGCCTCGACGTCGGCGACATAGGCGCGCAGGTTGCGCCGCAGCGCCAGCATCAGGGTGAAGCAGTGCTCGGGCACGGACGCGAGGGAATAATTGCGGATGTTGACGACCTGGACGCCGCGTTCGCGGCAGGCGGCCAGGTCGACATTGTCGGTACCGGTGGCGGCAATGGCCACCAGGCGCAGGTCGGGCAGGCGCGCCAGCACCTCGGCACGCAGGGGCACCTTGTTGGTGACGGCGATGCTGGCCCCCTGCAGGCGTTCGCGCACCTGGTCGGGGGCGGTGGCCGGGTAATCGCGCCATGCGTGCGCGAAGGCCGGGCGGCGCAAGCGGGCGTTCAGGCTGTCGCGGTCGAGGAAGACGATGCTGTGCATGGCGCGTGAAGTCAGGTTGGATGGCCGATTGTAGGCCATGGCTGGCCAGGACGAAAAAAAGACAGGGCGAACCCTGTCTTCCGGTGCTCGGGGCTTGAGCGGTGGGTCTTATTTGCTTGCTGCGGCGGTGGTGTCCGCCTTGTGTTCCGCGCTGTCGGCCTTGTGTTCGGCCTTGTGTTCCGCGGCGTCGGCCTTGGCTTCGGCCTTTTTCTTGGTGGCTTTCTTCTCTGCCTTGGCCTTGGTCTTCGCGGCGTCCGCTTTCGCGTCGGCGACGTCGGCTTTCGCCTCGGCCTGGGCCTTTTGTACCTTCGCATCCGCCTTCGCAACATCCTTGGCTTCCTGGGCTTCGGCCTTGGCCGCCGGAGTAGTCGCCTGGGTCGCGGCGGTCTGTGCGAATGCCGAGGTGGCGAACAGGCCGGCGATCAGGGTAGCGACGATTTTGCTCATGGTGATCTTTCCTTCAGTAGTGGAAAAAGGGTGGTTCCCCGGGTGAACGCCTGGGCGGGCCGTCCGGTGCTACTGTGCCCTTAACGTGGGCCGCTTCGAAGGCGTTGACGTGCTTTTACATCCGGTTACAAACGGCCCCTCACGCCACCCGGGCCCGACGGTTAGCTGCCGTACAGTCGCGCCGCGCCGTGCGTCCTAGACTGGCCGCACCAGGATTCGCAGGAGCCAGCCATGACCGACGCCCTCAAGCTGTACAAAGAAAAGCGCGACTTCACGATCACCTCGGAGCCCGCGGAGGGCGGCGAGCCGGGCCGCGAGGCGCTGACCTTCGTCATCCAGAAGCACTGGGCCAGCCGCCTGCATTACGACTTCCGCCTCGAACTCGACGGCACCATGAAGAGCTGGGCGGTGCCGAAGGGCCCCAGTTACGACACCCAGGACAAGCGCATGGCCGTACACGTCGAGGACCACCCGATCTCCTACGCCGACTTCGAGGGCACGATCCCCGAAAAGCAGTATGGCGCCGGCAAGGTCATCATCTGGGACAAGGGCACCTGGACGCCGGAAGGGGACCCGCACGAGGGCTACCGCAAGGGCAACCTGAAGTTCGAGCTGAAGGGCCACAAGATGCACGGGCGCTGGGTGCTGGTGCGCATGAAGGGGCATGGCGACGAAAAACAGGAGCCGTGGCTCCTGATCAAGGAAAAGGACGACTATGCGCGTCCGGCCGAGGAATACTCGGTGGTCGAGGAAATGCCGGACAGCGTGAAGTCGTTGCCGATGCCGGGCAGCAGCGAAAAAGTCCCGGCCAAGGCGCGTGCCAGCAAGGCGGGCAGGGCGACGAAGGCAAAAGCCGACGCGGCCGCGGAAGAAGCGGTGGCGGAAGGCGTGGCCGACGAGACCGGCGGTAAAGGCACGAAAGCGGCCAGGAAATCCGCTTCGAAGCCGGCCGCCAAGGCTGCGGCCAGGCGCGGCGCGAAGCCGGCATCGGCCGCGGCGCTTCCCGCCGGCGTCGTCGAGGGCCACGCTGCCCGAGGAATTTGCCCCCGAACTGGCCACCCTGGTCGACAGCCCGCCGGCCAACCCCGAGGAATGGGTGTTCGAGGTCAAGTTCGACGGCTACCGCATGCTCACGCGGATCGAGAACGGCGCCGTGCGCCTGATCACCCGCAACAACAACGACTGGACCGACAAGCTGCGCCCGTTGCAGGAAGAGATCGCGCGCATGGGCATGCCGGACGGCTGGTATGACGGCGAGATCGTCGTCCACGATGCCAACGGCCGCCCGAATTTCGGCATGCTGCAGCTGGCCTTCGACGGCAGCCACGGCGCCGACATCATGTACTTCCTGTTCGACGCGCCCTACCTGGGCGGCTACGACCTGCGCAACGCCGCCCTGGTCGACCGCCGTGCGCTGCTGGAAGCGGCCCTGAAAGGCGCGAAGCGCTCTGAAAAAGTGCGCTTTTCCGACGAATTCGGCACCGATCCGGAAGGCTTGGTAGTCGCCGCCTGCAAGATCGGCCTGGAGGGCGTGATCGGCAAGCGGCGCGATTCGCGCTACGTATCGCGCCGCTCGCCCGAGTGGATCAAACTGAAGTGCGGACTGCGCCAGGAATTCGTCATCTGCGGCTACACCGACCCCAAGGGCTCGCGCACCGGCGTCGGCTCGCTCCTGCTCGGCACCTACGACCAGGAGGGGGTGCTGCGCTATGCCGGCAATGTCGGCAGCGGCTTCAATGCGGAGAGCCTGCGCGAAGTGACCGCGAAGCTGAAAGCGCTCGACACCGACGTCAGCCCTTTCCCTCCGCGCTCGGTCCCGGGCCGCAAGCACCACTGGGTCAAGCCCGAGCTGGTGGCCGAAGTGAGTTTCTCGGAGTGGACCAATACCGGCTCGGTGCGCCACCCGGTATTCCAGGGCCTGCGCAAGGACAAGCCGGCAAAAGGCATCACGCGCGAAGTCGCCAAACCCGTGGAGGAAGTCGAGATGCAGGACAATGCGCAGAACGCGGCCGCGCCCGCGAAAAAAGCCGGCAAAAAGAAAGCAGCACCAGCTGAAGCTGCCGTAGCGGCGCCGGCGGGCAAAGGCGACGAGACCGTCGCCGGGTTGCCCGCCACCCTGAAGGTCACCCACGGCGAGCGCGTCGTCGACGCCAAAAGCGGCGCCACCAAGATGGACCTGGTGCGCTTCTATGCCCAGGTGGGCGCGCTGATGATGCCGCACCTGAAACGGCGCCCGGTGTCCCTGGTGCGAGCGCCCGCCGGCATTGCGGGCGACCTGGTCTTCCAGAAGCACGCCGACATCAAGAAGCTGCCCGGCATGAAGCAGATGGACACGGCGCTCGACCCGGACCATCCGCCGATGCTGGAAGTGGACAACATTGCCGGCATCCTGGCCGCGGCGCAGTGGAACGCGATCGAGTTCCACACCCAGAACGCCACCAGCAAAGCCTACGAGACGCCCGACCGTTTCGTCTTCGACCTCGACCCGGGCGAAAGCGTCGAATGGGCGGCCATGCAGGAAGCCGCGCAGCTGATGCGCGCTTTTCTGGAGGAGCTGGGCCTGCCGGCCTTTCTGAAAACCAGCGGCGGCAAGGGCCTGCACGTGGTGGTGCCGGTCAAGGGCGGGCTCGACTGGGACACCGTGAAGGGCTTTTCCCAGGCGGTGGTGAAGCACCTGTCCTCGACGCTGCCGGACCGCTTCGCCTTCAAGAGCGGCGCCAAGAACCGGGTGGGAAAAATCTTCATTGACTACCTGAGGAACGGCCAGGGCGCCACCACCGTCTGCGCCTGGTCGGTGCGGGCACGGCCCGGCCTGGGTGTGTCGGTGCCGCTGGCATGGGATGAACTGGCCGACCTGAGATCGAGCGACCAGTGGAACGTGATGAACATCGGCGAGCGGATTGAAGTCGGCAACGCGCCCTGGGACGGCTACGACAAGGCGGCCCGGACGCTGACGGCGGCAATGAAGAAGCTGGGCTACAAGCCCTAAGAGCCTATCCCAGTAGTCCGGGGAAAGCTGGTGGCGATGCATGGCAAGCGCGGGCAAGGCGCGAGGAGGCCGCATGGCTGGCCATGCAACGACGAGCAACGCAGCACGCGTTTGTCAGGCGCGCCAGCAGCGACTCCGGACTATCGGGATAGGCTCTAAGTACTCACCCAAAAATAAATGTGTTTTTGGCTTCCAGAACCGGCGCGTTGCTGCGTCGGCTCGCGTCCGCTTGCGGGGCAGTGCTCGCACTGCGGCGCACTCGCCGCCTTGCACCGCATCCGAACCGGCACGTCCGGTTCTGTTTGCCAAAACTCACATTTATTTCCGGTTGAGTACTTAGCTACCGAGCCTCGCGCGCCCCGCAACTGCGCCCGGGGACATCCTCATCGATACTGCCGGGGCGAGCCGCCAGGACAATCCGCTGGCGCGGGCTCAGCGCTGCTTGTTGATGAACCCCGCCACCCGTGTCAGCGCAGCCGGTGCGATGGTCTCGTCGATCGTGGCATATTCGGCGGTGCCACCCGTCTTCGCGGTCTGGAACAGGTGGTTCAGGCCGGGGAGGATGGCGCTGTCCGCGCGGCGGTTGCCGCCTGCGCGCAGGGCCGCCGCAATGCCGGCGATGTTTTCCGTGGCCGGTACCGGTGGTCGAGGCTGCCATTGAGCGCCAGCACCGGCGCGCGCACGGCGCGCCATTCGCGGCCCGGATCGGCACTCAGGACCGTGCGCAGCCGGGGATTGCGTGCTTCCTCCAGGCGCAGCGAACCATGGTGCATGTTGTATTTCTTGAGCAGCGCCTGCGCTTCGGGCTGCGCTTCCTGCAGGCCCTTCAAGACCGCCATGCGCGCATCGGCATCGGCTTCGTCGACGACGATGCGGTAGTAGCTGGCGGCATAGGCGACGATGCGCGCTCGGCTTCTTCAGGCGTGGCGCCGGCGTCGCGGCTCTCGATGCGGTCCTGCAGCAGCATGTTCTGCAGGCCGGGCAGGCCGACGCCCGCCATCGAGACGACGAAACCGACTTCGCGCGGAGCGCGCGCCGCAACCGTGGCGGACAAGCTCGAGCCTTCGGAAAGGCCAATCAGGCCCACTTTCGAGAACTGACCCCTGGCGCGCAGCGCACGTACGGCGGCATGGGCGTCGTCGGCCAGCTTGTCCCGGGTCAGGGTGTTGAAGTCGCCGCTCGAGCGGCCGTTGCCGCGCTTGTCGTAACGCAGCACCGCAATGCCGTGGCGCGCCAGGTAGTCGGCCAGCACACGGAAGTGCTGGTGCTCGGCGATGTCGGCGTCGCGCGTGGACGGGCCGCTGCCATGCACCAGCACCACGGCCGGCGGACGCTTGGCCTTCGCCGGCAGCGACAGCGTCGCGCCCAGCATGACGCCATCGCCGCCGGGAATGGCCGGGGTTTCGTCGCGGTAGGGGAAGGGGGCCTGGGGCGTCTGCGGGCGCGCCTTGCGCGGGAACTCGGCGACCTGGCGCAGCGTCAGGGGAAACTCAGCGCCGCCCTGCTTCCAGGTGCCCTTGAAATGGTCGCCTTCCCAGGTCATGGCCAGGGTGCCGAAGCCCAGCACCAGGTCCACATTGGCGCCGTCTTCCTTGACGCTCTTGAGCGGGATATCGTACTGCCCCTGGTCGGGACTGGCCATCGAGGCCCAGGCCGCCCCGTCGGCGGGTGAAGACGTCGGCACCGAGACGCAGGGTAGGGCCGTCCGGGATCGTGATCGCTCCCATCCAGCGGCCGGGGTGATCGGCCAGGACGCCGGCCTGGGCTGCCGCCTGCGCGGCCAGGAGTGCGGCGAATGCCACTGGCTTGAGGATTGCCGTCTTCATGTCTCTGCTTCCCTTCATTGTCGTGATGACGCCTATTCTAGGTGACAAAATTTCCTCCAGGTAAATTAATCGATATGCATGTGATAACGCGGCGGCGAGGGGGAGCGCGCAGCCCGACAAGAAAGCGCTGTGGGATGCGCACTGTGTAATTTCGACAGTCTGTTCTGACCAGAAGAGCAATAGCGCAGTCGCCAAACCGAGGGGTCGAATGGCAGCGGAATGTTCGCGATGAACGCTTTGCTTCGCGCCGATGCTCATGAAGCAGCTGGAGAAAATGTACGCCGACTTGCCGGAAATTATCGAAAAGGAAGATCTGGCACAGCACTCGAAGGAGGAATTCGGGCTTGTATGCTCGAACTTCCCGGCCATACTCGAGCAGGAGCGGTGGGATTTTGAAAAATATCACGCGCACGAGCTGGCCACGGTCCGCCGGGGACCCCCTCGGTAAGCCGTTAGCGCCTGCACATCCAAGGATAATCGTCTGCTCGCCGGTGCTCTTGAAGCCGGCCTCGACAGGTGGCCGCGCTTCCCGATTCCCGCGATCTTTTTAGCGAAATTGGCTAGCTCTGCCAGCGTTTCCGAGGCGCCTGGGCGCCCGGCTCACTGCGGTTTCACCGGCCACGCCGGACGTCGGTAACAAGCACCGGCAGGGACCACCCGCCGCCCATGTCGATTCCGCGGCACATGCCCGTCGTGCCTTTTTCGGTCTGGATGAAGCGCTTGCCGTCCCAGGTCCATTCGTCGATGTGCATGCAGTCGTAGCCTCCGCCCGATCCCGAGGCGCTGATCTTCCCATCCGCATAGTCCGTGCCCATGGTCGAGACGAGCCTCGGCGCGAAGGGTGGACGCTCGTTGACCGTCCAGTAGGCTTCTCCGGTACCGGCCGCCCCCATCCAGCAGGTGGCCGATGCCAGGAGCGTTCCCTGCGACAGGCGCTGCAGGCTCACGGAATCGGGCTCGCCGCCCGCCTCGGCCATGGCGGGACAATTGTCCCCGACGGAAGCGGCCAGGGCTTTGCGGAGCGATGCCAGGTTTGACGCGGACAAATCGACGGGCTGGTCGACGGGCGCGACCTTGCCCGCGACGACGACCGGCGCCGGCACGGCTGGCAGCACCGTGCGCTCGTCCTTGCTGCCCTTGCGCACGAGCGCACCCGGCGTGCCGAGGCGGCCCCGGAACTCGTCCATCTTCAGCAGGACCGCGGCAGCACCCTTGTCGGACAGCCGCCAGGTCCGGCGACCCTCCGTCCATTCGATCGTGCTGCGGCGAAGCAGGGCCGGCAGCAATGCGGCCGTTTGCGCGGGTGCGAGCGCCGTGAACCACTTACCTTGCGGAAGCACGACCTGTCCGGCCGGCTTGCCGTCGATCCGCATGTTCAGGGAGCGCCCGGGCGGAACCTCCGCGTCGTCTTCCCCGTAGTGGCCGACATGGATCTCGCTCGAGACGGGCTGGTCCGGCCCGGCTTTCCGGGTCAGCAGGACCGACACCGGCAGCGTCTTGCCGGGCGCGGCGTCGTCGCCACTGTCATCGTCCGCGATGCTCTGGTAGCCGGCGGCGCGGCAGGTACGTGTGTTGTCGCAGGCGAGCTCCCAATCCTCATGGGTGAAAGCAATGCCGCGGGGTGCGTTCGCCAGCGCGGGATGCGCGAACGCCAGCGCGGCGACGAGCGCGTAAATGCCCCTGACCGGGGCCGTGCGGGGTGTGACGATGTCCATATCTTTCCGGGGTTCAGGGCCTGACGCCATAGCGGTCGATGAAGCGGTTCACGCCGCCCGGGTCGCGCGCCAGCCAGGCTTGCAGTGCCGGGCGGTAGGCTCCGCGGTACATCAACAATAGCAGGGCCGGCTCGAGCTGGCCATCCTTTGCCATGGCCTGCAGCCGGCGCAGTGCCGGGTCGCGCGTTTGCTTGTCGGGTGTACTGCCGAGATCATCCAACACCTGCAGGGCGCGGCGCCAGGCATGCAGCTCGACCTCGAAAGCCGAAGCCTGCTTGTCCTTTACGGCGCGCGCTTCGATTTCGCCCAGCGCCAGGGCCAGGCGGAAGCTGCCTTCCGGACCGTCGCTGCGGCCGACGACATCCTGGTCGAGCACGACCCTGTCCTTGCCGTCCTTGTCCTTCGACACGCTCACCCCGCGCCGGAAGCGCAGCGGACTCAAGGGCAGGCCCATGGCGTCGCGCAGTGCGGCCAGCTTGCCCCAGCTCGGCTGCTGGGACGGATCGGCCGCGATGGCGGCAAGCAGGGCCTTGTCGGCGGATTCCCGTTTGCCCTGGGCGACGAGGGAGTCGGCGAGGAAGCGCCAGGCCTGTGGATTATGCGGCTCGATCTCGGTTGCGCGGCGAAACAGCGGCTCGGCCTGGGCATACTGTTTCTGGAAGAAGTAGCAGTCGCCGGCGCCGACCCAGGGTGTGGAGGCCTGCGGGTCGAGCGCCATGGCTTGCTGGTATTTCGCCAGCGCCTCGGGATACTTGTGTTCGGAAAAGAAAACCTCGGCTTCGTCCAGCGCCGTCCGCGCAGCGGCGTTGGGCTGGTGCACAGGCGAGGGAGTGTCCTCGTCGAGCTTGCGCAGTGCCTCATGGGCCAGCACGTCGTCCGGATCGAGTTCGAGGGCGCGCTGAGCGAGGCCGCGCGCATTCTTGCGCAGGCTGTCGGCCTGTTCGGGCGCCGCCGACTTCGACAAGTCCTGCAGCAGTCCCGCCGCAACCGACAGCGGCAGGGACGACTGCGGGGCGCCGGCACGGGCAGCCTCGAAACTGGCGAATGCTCCCTTGTACTTGCCCTTGGCGACCAGCGCATGGCCGTCGTCAATGCGCTTCAGGCAGGCGTCGTCGCAGGTGGTGGTGGCCCAAGCCGCGGGAAGAAGGCCGCCAGGGTGGCGGCCAGGAGTGGTTGACGTAGCATCGCGGTCCTCGAAGTGAAGCCGTATGCTAACCCGGCAGGCGCTGCCGGTGTCTATCGAATTATCACGAATGCAACCCACCGGCCGGGGAGCCGGCCGGTGGGCCGCCGCAGGCGCAGGCGCCCGCTTCCCAGGCACGATTCAATAGCGGCGCGTGGTGGTGCCGTTATAGGTCTGCTTGAATGCCCTGGACTGGATTTTCTTCCAGATGAACGTTGCAATTGCCATCATGATCATCTTGCGCATACTGCCTCCTTGTCGAATGGCGACGCCAACGCCGCCGGTGTGAATGTGCTCCTTGCCGCGGGCGAACAAAAACCGTCAGCCCGGCGACTCGTTCTTGAAAATGCCCCGGATGTTCATCGCCATCAGCGCCACCTGTAGCGAAATCAGGGCCCATGCTTCGTCGTGCACGCCCCAGATGATCCACAGGACGTTACTGAGGATGAACATCCAGAAGCCGAAAATCCGCTTCCCGGCTTTTTTCGAGCCGATCATGAAGGCGGCGTAGAGGCTCACCGCCATGGCGGGCCATTGCAGCAGGTCGATCCAGTCACCCATCCCTCAGGCCGCCTTCCTGCGCCGTGCCGGTGCCTTCTCGGCGACGGCCTTCGCGGCAGGCTTTTTCGCCGCCGCTTTCCCGGCAACCGGCTTCTTCGCGGCCGGCCTGGCGCGTGCGGCTACCGCTTCCTCTTCCTCCGCGTGGGTAGCAGCCTTGCGTTTGCCCGGGGCCGGTGCGTCGTCATCGCCTTTGCGCGCGGCAGGCTTCGGCGCGCGCTTCGGCGGTGGCGGCTCGTCGTCGTCCTCGTCGTCGACCGCCGCCGCTTTTCCCGGCTTCTTGCCGAGGCTGGCCTGCAGCAGCGAGACCAGGTCGATGACATTGGTCGCCCTGGCCGGCCTTTCTTCCGGATCGGGCATGGTGATGGTCTTGGTCTGCCTGGCCTTGATCTTCTTCTCGATCATGGCCAGCACGTCCTCGCGGTAGGTGTCGTGGTACTGCTCCGGCTCCCAATCCTCGGCCATGCCCTGCACGAGGGCCATCGCCATCTTGAGTTCCTTGTCGGTGACGGCCGCATTCTTCGTGTCCTTCGTCGGGATCTTCAGTTCGCCCGGGTCGCGGATCTCGTCGGCATAGCGCAGCGTGTTCATGACGATGGTGTCGCCCACGCAGACCAGGGCCGCGAGGTGCTGCTTGACGCGGATGACGACGTGGGCGATGCCGATCTTGCCGACGCGCTTGAGCACGTCGCGCAGCAGCGCATATACCTTGTCGCCGCCCTTGCCGGGCGCGAGGTAGTAGGGCTGGTCGTAGTAGAGGAGCGGAACATCCTCCGCGTCGACGAAGGCGAGGATGTCGATGGTCTGGGTCGCTTCCGGATTGGCGCGGCGCAGGTCCTCGTCGGAGAGCACCACGTATTCGCCGTCCGCGTATTCGTAGCCCTTGATGATGTCGTCCCAGGACACTTCCGCATTCGTGTTCTTGTTGTAGCGCTTGAACCCGATGGGCGAAAAGTCGCGGCGATCCAGCATGTGCAGGTCGAGCCCCTTGTCGCTCACCGCCGGGTACATCTCTACCGGAATATGCACCAGCCCGAAGCTGATGGCGCCTTTCCACATGCTGCGTGCCATGGGTTCTCCTCGTACTATTCTTATTCGCCGACGCTGCCGGTGACCGGCAGCACGATGCCCGTAATGTAGCTCGAGCAGGCGTTCGAGGCCAGGAACACGTAGGCCGGCGACAGTTCCTCCGGCTGGGCGGCGCGGCCATAGGTGGTGCTCTCGCCGAAATGGACGATCTTGTCCGGCGACTGGTCGGCCGGGTTGAGCGGGGTCCAGACCGGGCCGGGCGCCACGCAGTTGACGCGGATGCCCTTGTCCAGCAGGTTGGCCGCCAGCGACATCGTGAAGGCGTGAATCGCGCCCTTCGTCGACGAATAGTCGAGCAGCATCTTCGAGCCCTTGATGCCGGTGACCGAGCCGGTGTTGACGATCGCCGCGCCGCGCTTCATGTAGGGCAGGGCAGCCTTGGCCATGTGGAAGTAGCCGTAGATGTTCGTGCGGAAGGTCTCGTCGAAGCGTTCTTCGGTGATGTCCGCGAGCGAACTGGCGTGCATCTGGAAGGCGGCGTTATTGACCAGCACGTCCAGCCGCCCCCATTCGGCCACCACCGCGTCGACCGCCTGCTGGCAGAACTGCATGTCCTTGACGTCGCCGGCAATCGTCACGCAGCGGCGGCCTTCGGCTTCGACGCAGCGCTGGGTTTCGGCCGCGTCCTCGTGTTCGTTCAGGTAGAGGATGGCGACGTCGGCGCCTTCGCGCGCGAACAGCACCGCCACGGCGCGGCCGATGCCGGAGTCGCCGCCGGTGACGATCGCGACCTGGCCTTCCAGCTTGCCGCTGCCCTTGTAGCTTTCGGCCATGAAGCGCGGCTTGACCTCCATCTGCGCTTCCAGTCCGGGTTTGGCCAGGTGCTGGGAAGGCATCGGCGGCACCGGCTGCTGGGCGCCGATCTGCACCGGCTTCTCGCCTTCCTGCTGGCCGGCGCTGGCGTCAAGCTGGTCCTGGCGGTTCTGGATCGCCTTCTGGTGGTTCGCTACATCGTCCTGGTTTGCCATCGCACTTCCTTTCCTCTACTCGTGTCGGGACCGCGCCAGTATCGGCCGCCCGCCGGCGCGCGACGGTGCGGTTCCCACACAGCGCGGCACTTCGCCGCTCCCGGCCGCCTTCCGCCCCGGATGCTGCGGGTTTATGTCAAAATTGCCACTGCCCCGCATGCAAATGCGTATCAAGGAGAAAACATGTCCGACCAGGCTGCCATCGGCTTGCTGCTCAGCCAAACCGAAGAGCGTCGCGCCGAGCTGGAGGCTGCCTGCGCGGGCGGGTTCGCGCGCCTGCTGTCGGCCGGCGACGCCGCGGCAGTGCGCGCGCGGCTGGCAAGCGAACGGGTCGACCTGCTCGTGATCGACCTCGAGGGCTTCGATCCGCTGCTCGACCGCGAGGCGCTTGCCGGCCTGGTGGCGGCGCGCGCCGGTGCACCTGCTTTTGTCCTGTGTCCGTTTGCCAATGCGCGCTGGCTGCCGCTCCTGATGGCTGCCGGCCCGATCGGCTATGCGATCACGCCGCTGGCGCCGGCAGAAGTACCAGTAGCGCTTGCCGCCTGCCTGGCCGGCCGCGCGCCCGCGGCACCCGGGCTGTCCCCGCAACTGGCGGCGCTGCGCGCGCTGGTGCGAGCGGCACTCGCGCCGGAGCAGGACCCCGCGACACTCGGCGAGCGCCTGTGCGCGGCCCCGGGCGCATGGCCGGGCGTGGTCCATGCCGGCCTGTTCGAGCGCGAGCCCGGCGGCGAACTGCGCCTGGGCGCCCAGCGCGGCGAACCCGCACTGGACCTGGCGCGTGTGCTCGGCCGCGGCGAGCGCCTGCTGGGGTCGCCGCTACGTGCCGTCTTTCCCGGCCTGGTGGCGGCCGCCGCCGACGCGGTCGTGCTGCTCGATGTTGTGGCGAAGGCAGGCGATCCGTCCATGGCCGCGGCCCTGCGCGCGCACGGCGTCGACTGCGTGCTGGCACTTCCGGTTCCCGGCAGTAGCGCGGGCGAACCGCGCGGTGCGCTCTGCCTGTCGTTCAAGGCGGCGCCGCCCTTCACGCACGAGGAATTCGCGCTCTTGCTGGAACTGGCGGAGCTCGCCGGCATCGGGCTGCGCCTGGCGGACTTGCAGGGCGAGCGCGCCGGCATGCTGGCGCGCATCGCCCAGCTGTCGACGATCGACGCGCTCACCGGCGTGGCCAACCGCCGCCATGGGGAATCGCTACTGGAGGCCGAGGTCAAGCGCGCGCGCCGCTACGGCCTGCCGCTGGCGGTGATCGCCTTCGACATCGACCGCTTCAGCGAGGTCAACGCCCGTTTCGGCCACCCGGTCGGCGACCTGGCCCTGCGCGCCGTGGCCGAGGCGACGCAGAAGATGCTGCGCGGCAGCGACATCCCTGGTGCGTGCCGGCGACGAGGAATTCATCGTCATCGCGCCGCACGCGAGCGCTGCCGATGGCCTGAAGGTGGCCGAGAAGCTGCGCGGCGCGATTGCCGCTACCGTCATCCCCGGCGTCGACGGCGTCACTGTCAGCCTGGGCGTGGCGGCGCTGGGCGAACAGGAGAGCGCCGACTCGCTTGCCCGTACGGGTCAACGCCGCCCGGCACGCGCCAAGCGGGCGGGTCGCAACGGCGTCGAACTGGCACTGCAATAGCGTACGTGGCGCGCCGGATGGGGCGCTGCCGAGGGTAAGCCCGGCCCCGTGTTACCCTTGCGCTTTTGAAACGGACGAGCAATGCTGCACTGGTTGAGGCACTACCGGCGCGCGCTGCTGCCCGGCGATATCAGCGCCGGCGTGGTGGTGGCGATGATGATGATCCCGCAGGGCATGGCCTATGCGCTCGTCGCCGGCTTGCCCCCCGTGGCGGGCATCTATGCCAGCATCCTCCCGCCCGTCCTGTACGCGATCTTTGGCAGCAGCAATACACAGTCGGTCGGCCCGATGGCCATCATCTCGCTGATGACGGCGTCGAGCCTGGCGCCGCTAGCGGCCCCCGGCACCCCCTTGTACGGCATGCTGGCCGCGCAGCTGGCCCTGCTTTCCGGTGTGGTTCTGCTGGCCTGCGGCCTGCTGCGCATCGGTTTCATCGCCAATTTTTTCTCGCGCCCGGTGATGAGCGGTTTCACCATCGGTTCGGCCATCGTGATCGCGCTCGGCCAATTGCCGGTACTGCTGGGCGCACCGCTGTCGTCCCCGGGGGCGCGGCCGGCGAGCTGGCTGCTCGGCCTCGGTTCGCTGGCGGTGCTGCTGCTGGCACGCAGCCATCTCGCGCCGCTTCTCCGCCGCTGCGGGGTGCCGGCCAGTGGCGCGGACATCGGGTGAAACTCGTGCCGATGGCCGTGGTGCTGGGTGCGACCGCGCTGGTACCGCTGCTGGGGCTGGACGCGCTCGGCGTGAAAACGGTCGGCGCGGTGCCGGGCGGGCTGCCCGTGCTGAACCTTGGCGTATCGCGCGAGCACTGGCAGCCGCTCTTGCAGCCGGCGCTGCTGATCGGCTTCATGGTCTTCCTCATCAGCATGTCGGGCGCCCAGGCGCTGGCGCTGAAACGCGCCGAAAAATTGCACAGCAACTACGAACTGCTCGGCCTGGGCGCAGCCAACCTGGGCAGCGCGCTCAGCGGCGGGTTTCCTGTCACCGGCAGCATCTCGCGCTCGGCGGTGAATTTCGCCGCCGGCGCCAACACCCAGCTGGCCAGCCTGATCACGGCCGGCTTGCTGGCCCTCGCCCGGTGGGCCCCACCGGCTGGCTCGCGTCGTTGCCGCTGCCGACGCTGGCCGCGACGATCATCGTCGCCGTGCTCGGCATGCTCGACACCGGTACACTGCGCACCGCCTGGCGCTACGACCGCGCCGACGCCGCCGCCCTGCTGGCCACTGCCGCCGGCGTGCTGCTGCTGGGCGTGGAAGCCGGCGTCGTGATCGGGGTAGCGCTGTCGATGGGCGCCCTGATCTGGCGCGCCAGCCGGCCCCACATTGCCGTGCTCGGCCGCATTCCCGGCACCGAGCACTTTCGCAACATCGAGCGCTACGCCGCCGACACCACGCCCGGCTTGCTGTTGCTGAGGGTGGATGCGGGCCTGTTCTTCGGCAATGTCGAGGCCGTGAACGAACGTATCGAGGACGAACTGGCCGCCCATCCCGGCACGCGCCACCTGGTGCTGGTGCTGTCGGCCGTGAATGCCATCGACACCTCGGCGCTGTTCGCGCTCGACGAACTGAACACCATGCTGGGCACGCGCGGCGTCGCGCTGCACCTGGCCGAGGTAAAGGGGCCGGTGATGGACCGGTTGCGGCACAGCGCGCTGCTGGGGGCGCTCAGCGGCGAGCTGTTCCTGAGCACGGCGATGGCCTGGGACGCATTGTCGGGCGAGGGCGGCTGAGGGCGCGGCCAGGCAAGCATCGGATTCGGCTGGAACTAGGGGGAAGTCGAGGAAGCCGGATGATGGATGAGCGGCGTGCGGAGGCCGGCGCCTGAAGGGCAGCGCTCCGCTTCGTACCAGTCCTCGTCATGACCGGATGTCATCGGTATCCGCCTCTCCACACCATGTTGATAATTTTCTGACATTATCTCTGATGATGGCCGGGTTGGCGGCACATGCTGGCTGTTCGCCGGTAGGCTGCAATCCTGCTCGCGCCTTGCCTGCCCGCTTCGGCCAGCTGCCGGTCGAGTGGCGGGTGTCAGGCGGTGGCACTGGCAGGTGATTCCATTTCGGTGCATGCTTCTTGAGATGCACCACATCGGTGCATGGTCAGCCCGCGAACCGGCTGCGTGCGGCCGGAAAAACTGGCACGATTCCTGCTGCGCTTGAAGCAAAGGAGAATGACATGCAGATTCGAATGCTCGATGCCACGGCCGTGGCGACCCATGCGCTGCAGTTGCGCGGGCTGTTGCAGGATGCGGTCGCCCATGGGGCCTCGGTCGGCTTCGTCACGCCGCTGAGCGACACACTGGCAGACGCATATTGGCGCGAGGTGCGCGAGGCCGTGGCGGCGGGCGGCCGCATCCTGCTGGTGGGCTGGCGCGACCATGTGCTGGTTGGCACGGTCCAGCTCGACCTGTGCACCAAGCCGAACGGCAGCAACCGGGCCGAGGTGCAGAAACTGCTGGTGCACAGCGGCGCGCGCCGGGGCGGGGTGGCAACGGCGCTGATGGAGGCAGTGGAAGTGCAGGCGCTGGCCTTGCGCCGCGGCCTGCTGTATCTCGATACCGAAGCAGGTTCGGGCGCCGAAGCGCTGTATGGACGGATGGGTTACACGAAGGTGGGCGAACTGCCCGAATACTGTGCGACCCCGGCAGGCGCCTGGCGTGCCACCGCCATCTATTACAAGACCCTGTTCGTGCGCGAGCGCCAGGGATCGCTGCAGGGGTGAGAAGACAGTGCGCCGTGCACCGGCGAACGCGCTGCCCTTGCAGCCCGCCGGACCTGGCCGGCCTCTCAGGAACTGCTCTTGCGGCGTTCCGGGCCCGTATGGGGCGGCGCGAGCTGGATCGGTGCCGCGTTGCCCGGGTACAGCGCCGTGACGTCCTTGTAGACGGCGGCGATCGCGGCCATGTCGGCATCCTGGTCGCCCGTGAGGCGCAGGTGATCGATCAGGCACAGTTCCTTCTTGCGATAGTCGAGGTAGACCAGCATCAGCGGCACGTTCGCTGCGCTTGCAAGGTGGTAGAAGCCGCTCTTCCAGTGTGGGCGATAGCCGCGCGTGCCTTCCGGCGTGATCCCGACCCAGCACCATTTCTCCGCCAGCATCTGCTCGGCCAGCTTGCGCGTTGCGCCCATCGGTGCGCGGCGGTCGACCGCGATGCCTCCCCAGTAGCGCATCAAGGGGCCCGTGGGGCCGCGGAATAGCGAATCCTTGGCCAGCCAGCGAAATGGCAAGTCCAGCGCCCATTTGCCGAGCAGGCCGATCAAAAAGTCCCAGTTCGAGGTGTGCGGGTACACGACAGCGATGCCGTGCGGACCAGGCAGGGGCCGGAAGCGCATTTTCCAGCCAAGCAGCGTCAGCATGCGCAGCGCGGCGCGCTGGCTCCAGGTGGGCAATGCCGCGGGATGCAGCTGGTAATCACTCATGTTTTCTCCGTCGGCCCCTTGTCTAGCCGCCATCTGGTCGATCGGTTATCTTCTGCACAAGAAAATTTTCTTACCTTGTGGAAAACGAAGCGGAGGATTCTATAGCGGAGAAGGGAGGGCGACAAGCAAAAAAACGGGTCTTGCGTGGAGCGGGACCGTGTCGTCCCGCTTCCTGTTTCAAGCTTGCCATCCCTTTTCAGCCGGATACACGATGGATATCGCCATCCATCATAGGCTGCGCTGCAGTATTCCGCGCAAGGCACGCGATGCGTTCGGCGCCGCAAGTCGCTATTCGCGCCGCAAGTCGCGCTTCGCGCGTGGCCGGCCAGGTGGCGGCAGTGCCGGCGCGCGAGGAAAAGGGATGCATGCTGGCGATCGCGGGGGATGCGCCTGCGCGAGGCGGTGCGAAGCAGGGAAAGCCTGACTGGCGGGCTGGGACTGGGCGGCCGGAATGTCGTCGACGACGCGTCGATCGATGCCGTGCTGGCACATCCAATCCTGCTGGACCGCCCATTCCTGTCATCGCCGAAGGACCTGCGCCTGTGGCGCCCGTTGGCTAGTTCTGGTGCTGGAAAGCGCCGATGTCCACGCCCCCGGTCTTGCCATGCGCCTTGCCCAAAAGGGCCTGGCCAGGCTGGTCGAGGGAGATGCCCTTGCCGATTGCGGGCGAGCGCGCGCTGAGGCGGAAGTCGGGCGTTCCGGTGCGGCTGTACTCGACGAAGGCGGGTTCGGCCGCGATGGTGCCGACGTGCTCGCGCCCTGGCGGCAGGCGCCAGTCGGCCACCGCGTTCTGGAACACCAGGTTGTGGCGGTACTGGTTGTTATCGCCCGTGACGCCCTGTTCGAGGATGCCATGCTTGTTGTCGAAGACGATGTTGTTGGCAACGAGCGTGTGGTCGTTCGGCCCTTTCGCGTAATAGAAGTCGCCGCCGCCCACGACGATGCCCGAGCCCGAGGTGGACACCGTGTTGCCGGTGATTTCGACGCGCTGGGCGTCATGCCACAGGTGGATGCCGGCGCCCGAGACCCGATAGACCAGGTTGTTGCGGATGCGCGCCTGGGTGCTGACGTAGATACCGTGGTGGAAGCGGCACTCGAGCGGCCCGATGTCGTGCACGTTGTTGCCGATGACGTCTGCGTGCTTGCCCTTGTAGTAGCTGTCCACGCCGATGCCGGAGCCGCCGGCACTCTCGCAGGGCACGTCGAGGCCGACATGGTGCACGTGGTTGTCGCGGATGCTGTTGTGCGAGCCGCCGTTGTAGATGCCGCTGAGCCACTTGCTGCCGCTCTGGTACTGGTTGCCGTCGATCTCGAAGCCGACGATGTCGACATAGCTGCCGCGGTTGTCCCAGGCACTGGTGGTGCGCGAATCGAGCGGCGGCACGATCTTCGCTCCCCAGCGCTCGGACGACTGGAAGATGATGCGCGCTTCCATGCTGCCGCTGGTATTGGTGCGAAAGCCCCCCGTGTACTGGCCGGGTGCCACGTAGACAGTCGTGCCCGCGGTCACTACCTGGGCCGCGCGGCCAATGGTGCGGAAGGGCTCGGCCTGGGTGCCGGGGTTGGCGTCCGATCCGTTGGGGGCGACGTACAGGTTGGTGCGCACGACTTCCGGGACCACCAGCTGCTCGGACGAGCCGTCGCGCAGACGGCAGCCGTCGAGTCCGAGCAGGAGCGCGCAAAACAGGACCGCGTGCCAGGCATTGGCGGGATTGCCATGGGCGCGGGAAGAGGGCGTGGAGCGGGGGGCTGGACGTGGCATGGCGTTCTCGTGGACGGCGGACACCGCCCAAGTGTCGCCCGGCAGGCACGTCTCCCGGCCCGGTTTCCTCAAGTTTGCCTTTGAGCGCACGCAAGATGTGGTACCCGACCCCATGCATGCAACGCGGGGGGGCGGCGTCGCCGCGAGGCCGAGCCCGGGGCGGCGCCCGATGCGGCAGGGCGCGGCCGAGCCGGCCGCAGGCGGGGACGCCATGCCCGTGCGGCGCGCCCGCGCAAACGCAGGGCAGGCAGCACTGCGCCGCAGGGGCACGGTACTCCGGCAGGGCCACGGGCAGCCGCGTGCAGCTCCCCGCCCGCGTTCAGGCTGCGGGCACCACTCGCGGCATGTATGCCTCGATAAATTCGGGCGGCATGCGGCGCGGGCGGCCGCCACTGATGTCGATGCAGACCAGTTCCCAGCGTCCACGCAGGACCGTGGCGCCGTCGCTGTCGCGCACCAGCTGGAAGCGGCGCTCCATCGACAGCTTGCCGTCGCCGCCCACCAGCCAGGTGGCCAGGGTCAGGGCCTCGCCGAGCACGGTCGGCAGCAGGTAGTCGTATTCGCCGCGCCGGATCGCCATGGCCCGGTCGAGGCGCCGATAGTCGGCAATGGACAGTCCCAGCGCTTCGGAATGGGCCCAGCCGGCCTGTTCGCACCAGCGCACGTAGACCGCGTTGTTGGTGTGATTCAGGCCATCGATGTCGCCGGACTGCGGCGCCAGGGCGAGCGTAAACGGTTGCGGATAATCCCAGTCCAAGTGCTTTCCTTTCGTGTCGGACTGCCGGCCCCGCGGTCGGACGCGAGGACAGGCAGGCCCGCCATTCTAGCGGCTGGGAACGCATGACGCCCGCCCTCAGTCGAATTCGAGCAGCAAGCCCTGGTGGTCCGAGCCGGTGCGGGCCTCGTCCACTGCCATGCGCCGCACCCGCGGCGCCAGGTCGCTGCTCACGAAAGCGAAGTCGAAGGTGAAGGGCGTGCCGGCGCCCGGATTGCTGTCGCGCAGCCCGACCGTGGGCGCATGGGCGCGGCCGGGATGGACCAGGTGCCAGGCATCGCGCAGGGCGGGTGTGCCATCGGTAAAGGGCGCCAGCAGCAGGGCATGCTCGCTCGAGTCGGGCAGCATGTTGAAGTCGCCTGCGAACACGGCCGGGACCGGCCGCGCCGTCGCCGCGAATGCGCCGGCATCCCCTTGCCCGGGCGCGGGTGCAGGGCGTGCAATACGGCTTCGCGCTGCAGCGTGCGAAGTTGCGCGACCTGGGCCATGCGCTGGAGCGGCGAAAAATACTCGAGGTGGCAGGACAGCACGCGCAACAGGCCGCGCGGCGTCTGCAGCGTGAGCTCGAGTGCGCAGCGCGGCATGCTCATCACGCCGGGGTCGCTTGGCCAGGGCAGCGAATGGCGCAGTACCTGCAGGACGGGATAGCGCGAGAACACCATGCTGCCCAGGCGTTGGCGGCTGCCGTCGGGCGCCAGCGTATCGACGGCGACGCAGGCCATGGGCGTATAACCAGGAAAGCGTGCAGTCAGTTCGGCAAACTGGTCGCCGCCGGGGCTGCCGTCGCGGGCGGGAAATCCGCTGGCCACTTCCTGCAGGCAGAGTATGTCGAAATCGGAGAAGCGGTCGAGCGCAGCGGGGACCTGGCCGACGTCGGCGCCGCCTTCCGGAGTGCGGGCGGACTGGATATTCCAGGTGATGAGCTTGGGCATGTTGGTCCTCCTTGATATGGTCCAAGTCTAGGCCGCGCGCGACGTCCGGATCTGATTTCGCTCAGCCGTGCGCACCGAACCGTTGCGACGGCGGGAGGATCAAACGAACGTGCAAAAGGCAAAACGGACGCGCCCGAGTGGTAACGCCTGACGCGTGACGCAGGGCGGGAAGGAATGCCAGGAAGTCCATGAGCAATGCAAGGCGCGCTGTGCCGGAAGGGAGGGCCGGGTGTTTACGATTGTTCTGCTGCTGTACCTGCAACAGCAAACCGAGGTCACGCTTGCCGGCAGCAGCCTGCGCGGCGTGTACGGTACGCGCGCGGAATGCGAAGCGGCCGCCGTGCGCTCGCGCGGTCCCCTGCCGACACCGCGCGGCTACGCGGCCGCATGGCACGATGCCCAGTGCCTGCCGATCAACCGCGAGGTACGCGTCGATGAACTGGCTGCCCAGGATATCGGCAAGCTGTTGCAGGGACAGGTGCCGCGCGACTGCGGTGCCAGTGGTGCGTGGCGGCGCATGTCCGAGCTGTGCGAGGCGGCGACCGGTGGCGTGCGGGGGGGGCGGCGCGCTGCCGCGCACGCGCTAAGCGTGCACTGGAGCGACCGGTCTCGCCTGCAGCGCGCCTGGCGGTCAGCCGGCGCTGTGTGAGCCGAGGGGCAGGTGCGCGTCAGTCCGCGCGGGCGCGCAGGCGTGCTGGTTGATGGACGCGCCCAGCTGGCGCTGCCCGGTTTCGTGGTGGTCGAGTTCAGCTGGCGGTGTTCGGGTTGGCGGTGGCCGGGGCCCGGGCAGCACTGCCCAGTCCCGTGGTGGCGGGCCCAGCCGACGCCGCGAGGGGCTCGTAACAGACAAGCCCAGCTGGCGCGGCGAGGGGCTCGTCATGGACAAGCCCAGCTGACCTTGCAAGGGCTCCTGGTGAGCAGGCCCGGCCGACGCCGGACCGGCTTCTCACAGCCTGGTCCAGCTGACGCCGACAGGGCAGTCCGCCATGACCCCTGCGGAGCGGCCGTCCGCCGGCCCCAGGCCGCCGACGCTGCCGCTACGATAGCAGCGCACGCGGCTGCCGACGGTCTTGCGGTAGATCGTCACGCCATCCGGCGCGGTGTACCTGGCAAGCGTGACGGCGCCGCCGGGTTCGGCATGAGCGCCCGCGACGGCCTCGGCAAAGCGCTGCCATTTACGGTCGGGCTCGGCGGTGATGGGGCTGCCGCCCTTGCGCAGCTCGCGGTCGATGCGGCCGGCCATGCGCCGCGAGCTGGCGAGCAGGTCGCCCGGCAAGCGTGTCGATAGCGTTGACGCGGAGGGGGCTGTGCTGTCGGACGTGTTTGCCGTTGGTCCGCCTAGGTCGAGCGTGACGGCCGTGTCGCTGGCGGCGGCATTCGCCTGTGCGGTCTCCATGCCCGGCGCTGCGGCAGCGTCGGCCTGCTCCGGCAGGTCGGCTGGCGGCGGGACAAACACCGGCTCGGTCCGCGCGGCGTCGGTCTGCCGGGATGGACCCTGCTGGGGCGCGCGCTGAGGCGTGCGCACAGCCGCGGCGCGCGGTGCGTCCACGGGAGCGAGCAAGAGGAAAGTCGAGGCCGGCTCGCGCGCGGCCGGACGAAGGGCTGGGCGACCCGCCCCCCATAGCCAGGCCAGCACCAGCAACAGGTGCAACCCGACCGTGAGCGCCAGCGGTCCCCAGGGAGGGCGCCTGGCGACCGTAGGCTGCGCCACATCCGGCGCCGTCTCCGCGCACGCCGTCCGGCAGCACGCCGTCCAGCAGCACGCCGTCCAGCAGCACGCCGCCCCCTGCACAACGTCCCCGGCGCTCCGTCCTGCAGCACGCCGTGTTACTGCGTCGCCGTCAGTGCCTGGCGGATGCGCACACAGCGCTCGTCCTCCTGGCGCGCGTCGAGCAGGGCGCGGCGCGTACCCGCGGACAGCTCCTTCATCAGCTCGGCGGCCTCATTCAGGCGCTTCACGCTGGCCGGGGTGCAGGCGGTCGGAATCAGGGTGCCGGCATACGAGCGCATGTAGACGGGGCCGGCTGCCTTGTCGATCGCCGGCAGCTGCGCCAGGCGGGCAACGGCGGTCTGCTCGGCCAGGGCCTTCTGCTCCGTCGGGTAGAGCGAGTACATGGCAGTGCGGATCTTCGAGAATGGCAGCGTCGTCTGCAGGTTCTGCACCGTGCCGAGCCACTCGGTCTTGGTCGCCGGGTCGGGACGCACGACGGTGGCAGCGAGTGCCGCGGCCTGGCCGCTGTCGGACTTGTCGCGTGCTGCTTCCGCCTCCACCAGCGCGGCGGCGCCCGGATGGTTGTAGCGGTTCAGGCGGGCGATGATGGCCCAGCGCAGGTCCTGGTCGACATTCAAGCCTTCGACCGTCGTGCCGCCGGCAAGGACGTCGGCCAGGCGGCCGAGCGCCGCCGGCGTGCTCGACAGGGTCAGGTAGCTGTTGAACCAGCGGCGCTGGAAGTTGCTGTTGCCCTTGTTGGCGACTACACCGTTCCAGGCCATCTCTTCGAGTTGCACCCGGGTCTGCTGCGCCCAGCGGGTCTGCAGGCCCATCGCGTCGAGGTAGCCTTTCGATGCGCCCACCTTGCCCAGCACATCGCCCAGCAGCGTGTAATCCTTCTCCAGCGGCGCGTTCACGAGCGCGGTCTTGATGAATTCGTTCAGCGGCAGTTTGCCGTCGCGCACGCCATCCCACAGGCTTTGCCAGAGCATCGTGCGCAGCAGCGGTTCCTCCACCTGTGCCAGGTGTTCGCGCGCGGTGGCAAACGAGCGCCCGTCGAGCTGCACCTTCACGAAACCCCAGTCCTGGTAGTTCGGGTAGACCAGGTCCGGGCAGGCGCTGCCCACCAGGCCAGGCACGCGGGTCGATGCGCCCGAATAGGTCACGGCCGCGGTCTGCGCCGGGACCAGCTTGCCGCCGGCGAGGGTGAAAGTGGCGACCTGGACGCGCTGTTCGCGCAGCGTCGGGAATTGCCGGCTGGGCGCCGTTTGCGCCAGCGTGAAGGCGCTGATCTTGCCGGCCTTGCAGCTGAAGCTGGCGGCGATGGTATTCACGCCCGGTTCGTACAGCCACTGGCGCGTCCAGCCGGACAGGTCGCGTCCCGCCGCCTCGCCCAGGCTGCGGATGAAATCGTCCAGCTTCGCGTTGCTGTAGGCGTACTTGGCCAGGTAGTTGTGCACGCCTTTGCGGAAGGTTTCCGCGCCCAGCAGGTGACGCAGCTGCATCAGGGTCGAGGCGCCCTTCGAATAGGTGATGGCGTCGATATTGTCGAATGCGTTCGCCGTCGACGGCACCGGCACCTCGATCGGGTGGGTGGTCGTCTTCTGGTCCTGCTCGTAGGCGGCCTGCTTGCCCGACGAGTAAAAACTCTGCCAGGCGTCCTTGAACTCGGTGGCCTCGCTTGTCGCCAGCGTGCCCATGAAGGACGCGAAGCTTTCGTTCAGCCACAGGCCGTTCCACCACTGCATGGTGACGAGATCGCCAAACCACTGGTGCGCCATCTCGTGCATGATCACCGAAGCCAGCGACTGGCGCTGGGCGTCGGTCATTTTCGCCTTGTGCAGGAAGCGGCCCTCGGCAAAGGTGATCGCACCGGCATTTTCCATGGCACCGTAGAGGAAGTCCGGCACCAGCAGCTGGTCGTATTTTTCGAACTGGTAAGGGATGCCGAAGTAGTTGTCGAAGAAGGCCAGGCCGTCCTTCGTATAGCGGAACCAGTCTTCCGGCGTCACCTGGGCGGCCACCGACTGGCGTGCCAGCAGGCGCATCGGGTACTTGCCGCTCTTGTCTTCCCACACTTTATAGGGGCCGGCGTGCAGCGAGAAGTTATATGGACTCAGCTTTTTCGATGCCGGGAAAGTCCAGCGGCGCATGCCGTCCAGTTCCTCGATCTTCGTTTCTCGCGTGGTCGAGACCACCTGCCAGTCGGCCGGCGCCGTGGCGGTGACCTGGTAGGTCGCCTTCAGGTCGGGCTGGTCGAAGACGGGGAACATCTGGTGGGCGGCGGCCGGCTCGAAGTGCGAATAGGTATAGACGCGCTTGTCGACCGGGTCGACCATGCGGTGCAGGCCTTCGCCGTTGGTGCTGTGCAGGCGCTCGTAGGCGATCACGACCTGGTTGCGGCCCTTGACCAAGTCGGCGGCGGCGATGGTGATGAACCAGTTGTTGTACTTCGCATCGACTGTCTTGCCGTTGACGCTGACCGATTTCACCGTCGCCTTGTCGAGGTCGATCGTCAGCGGTGCCGTCGCGTCAGCCAGGTCGAAGCTGGCGCGCGTCACGCCACTGAAGCTTTCCTTGCCGGTGAGCGTGAACTCGAGCGCGTAGTCGACGTTCGACACGCGCGCCGAACGCGCGGCGGCGTCGACCTGCGACAGGAAGGCGTTGTCGGCACGCGCTGCCGGGGCTGCCGGGGCTGCCTGTGCACCGTGAACGGCGCAGGCGGAGGCGACCGCCAGGGCGAGGATGCGTGGGGCAAGGAAGCGTGCGATGGGGCGTGATGCGAAAGTGTTCAAGGGCAGTCCTGGTGAGCGCGCGCCGCCGACCGGCGCGCCTTGCGAATCGCGCAAGAATACCACGCAAGGCAGGGCGGCTCCAGTGGCAGTGCACGACGGGTTCGCGCTGTATTGACGGGCGCGGCGGCGCGCGCACGGTGCCCGTGGCCGGGAAAGCCGGTGCTATACTTGCGCCCATTTTTCTTCACCGCGGGCAAGTCCCGCATCGAGCGCGACGGAGTCGGGATGAGCTGGATTTACCTGGTGGTGGCAGGCTTGCTGGAAGTGGCCTGGGCGGTGGGCCTGAAGTACACCGAGGGCTTCACGCGGCTGTGGCCGTCGGTGTTCACGCTGGTGGCGATGGCGGCCAGTGTCGGCATGCTCGGCCTGGCACTGCGGCACCTGCCGCTGGGGACGGCCTACGCGGTCTGGACCGGCATCGGCACGATCGGCACGGCCGTGTTCGGGATGGCGATGCTGGGCGAGCCGGCCGGGGCGCTGCGCATCGGCTCGATCGGCCTGATCGCGCTGGGCATCGCGGGCCTGAAACTGCTGACGCCGGGATAAGAAAAAGGCCGCCCGGCATCCTCGCGAACGAGGCGCCCGGGCGACCGGTTGGTCACACTCGGCGAAACGCGGCAAGCATCAACAGGAATCAGCGATAAAACGCTTCGACCTTGCCCTTGAGCTTGATCAGCATCGGCTTGCCCTTGCGGTCGAGGACCTTGCCGGCAGCGACCTTGATCCAGCCTTCGCTGATGCAATATTCTTCGACGTCGTGGCGGTCCTTGTCGTTGAAGCGGATGCCGATTTCCTGCTGGAACACATCGCGGTTGTGGAAAGGGCTGCTCGGGTCGATCGAGAGCCGGTCTGGGAGTGGGGGGAGGGTAGCGGTATCGTTCATGGTGGCGAATTATCCACCAGAACCGCGCCGCGTACAACGCTGGCGCGTGCGCAGGCGCGCCGCCGCTCCCGATCCGGGCGGCCACTAGGCTGCCTTGATCCCCGCCAGTAGCTGGTTCAGGCTGTCCAGGTCGATCGGTTTCGTCATGTGGTGGTCGAACCCGACCTCGCGCGAGCGTTTGCGGTCTTCCTGCGCACCCCAGCCCGTCACCGCCGCCAGCACCGTGCCCTCGAGGTCCGGCAGCTGGCGCAGGGCACGCGCCACTTCGTAGCCGGTCATGCCGGGCATGCCGATATCGAGCAGGGCCAGGTCCGGCGGCAGCGCGCGCGCCGCCGCCAGCGCCGCCGTGCCGTCGTGCACCGTGCTGACCTGGTGGCCCCGGGATTGCAGCAGCTGGGCCAGCAGGTCGGCGGCATCCTGGTTGTCGTCGGCAACGAGGATGCGCAGCGGCCCGCGCTCGCCCTGCGACTGCGCGTCAGGCGTGGCGCCCTGGGGTGCCTGCGGCTGGTCCGGCGCCAGCGGCAGGCGCAGGGTGAAGGTGCTGCCCCGGTTCGGGCCCTCGCTCACCACGCTCACGGTGCCGCCATGCTTCTGGGTCAGGCGCTTGACCAGGTTCAGGCCGATGCCCAGGCCCCCTTGCGCATAATCCATGCCGTGGCGGCCCTGGTTGAACATCTCGAACAGGGTCGGCAAGGCCTCGGGGGGGATGCCGATGCCGTTGTCGCTGACGCTGACGACGGCGCTGCCATCCTCGCTGCGCACGGAAAGCGCGATGCTGCCCCCGCCCGGCGTGTATTTCGCCGCATTGGTCAGCAGGTTGCCCACCACCTGGGCCAGCCGGTTGGCGTCGGCGTCGAGTTCGACCGGCGTCTCGGGCATGTCCAGCGTGAAGCGATGCCGCTTTTCGTCGATCAGCGGCACGGCGGTCTCGACCGCTGCCCGGATCACGTCCTGCAGGGCCACGCGCGTCTTCTTCAGTTCGACCTTGCCGCTCTGCACGCGCGCCAGGTCGAGCAGGTCGTTCACCAGGTGGACCAGGTGATTGGTCTGGCGCTCCATCATGTCGCGCACCTTCGCTACCGCCGCCACATTGTCGGGACGGAGGCGCATCAGGTCCAGCCCGGTCCTGATCGGCGCCAGCGGGTTGCGCAGCTCGTGCGCCAGGGTCGCCAGGAATTCGTTCTGGCGCTGGTTCGCTTTCGACAGGTCGGCCGCCAGCGTGCGCAGTTCTTCCTCGGCGCGCCTTTGCTCGGTGATGTCGCGAAACAGCACCGCGACCTTGTCGCGCGAGGTTTCGTCGGCACGGGCAATGAACACGTCGAACCAGCGGCCCGGGGCCGCGGCCTGCTGCACCATGCGCTGCGGCTCGCCGCTGGCCGCTACCGGGCGGACACGGCGTTCCAGTGCTGCTCGATACTCGGCGCCATGTCGCGCGCACTCTTGCCGACGGGGTCGAGCAAGCCGGTATGCCGCTCGAAGGCGGGATTGGCCTCGAGGAAACGGTGGTCGACCACGGTCCCGTCCGCGCCATGGACCAGCTCGACGACGCAGAAGCCCTCGTCCATCGAGGTCAGCAGCGTGCGGTAACGCTCTTCGCGCAGGCGCAGCTTCTCGTCCATCTCCTTGCGTTCGGTAACGTCGAGGACGGTGCCGACCATGCGCCGCGGCCTGCCCCTGTCGTCGCAGTGCAGGGCGCCAGTGAACTCGAACCAGCGCAGAGCGTGGTCCGACGCCCGGTAGAAACGGCCCTCGTAGCGGAAGGGCTCGCCGGTTGCCAGCGTGCGGACCATGGCCGCCTGGTAGGGGCGCGATATCGTCCGGGTGCACCAGTTCGGTCAGCAGGCGCACGGTGTCGACCGGGGCGCCGTCCCGGGGAATGCCGACCATGTCGTAGAGACGCTCGTTTTCCCAGGTCGGGTTCTCGTCGTCGGCACCCCAGCTCCAGATGCCGAGGCTGGCGGCATCGGTCGCCAGGCGCAGGCGCTCGGCATTCGCGCGCAGCGAGATCTCGGCGCGGCGCCGCGCGGTGATGTCGATCACGATCGCCGGGGATGCTGGTGGGCCGCGTCGCCCCGGCTCGACGATGGGCGCGACCATCTTCGCGGCCCACACCTCGGTGCCGTCCGGCCGCAGGTAGCGGTTCTCGACCTCGAAGGGCGTGCCGCTGGCCAGCATGCGCTCGATCAGGGCGGTGTTTTCGCGCCGGTCGTCGGGGTGGATCAGGCCGTCGAGCGGATGGCCGACGACCTCGTCCAGCGGACGGCCGACGATCGCGCAGAACTTCTCGTTGGCGCGCACGACGCGGAAATCCAGGCCGGTTTCCGCAATGCCGGCGGCGGTCTGGCCGAACAGCGACCGCAGGTGCGCTTCGCTGCGGCGCAGCTCGATGGTGGCGGCCTCGACGCGTTCTTCCAGGGTATGGTTCAGGCGCCGCACATCCTGCTCGGCCTGCACCCGGCTGGTGGTTTCGATCACGGTGCTGCTCATGCCGGCGATGGCGCCCGTGTCGTCCCGCAGGGGCGAATAGAAGAAGCTGAACCAGGCCGGATCGCAGCGCCCGCCGCGCTCGATCGGCAGCTCGATGTCTTCGCGGTGGAAGGCTTCGCCGGCGTACGCGCGCTCGACCAGGGGCCCTACGCGCGACCAGACTTCCGGCCAGACCTGCTCGACCGGCCGGCCCAGCGCCCAGGGATGTTTTTCGCCCAGCAGGCGGGTATAGGCTTCGTTATAGATGAGGACGCGCTCGGGGCCCCAGGCAATGGCCATTGGAACGAGGCTGTCGAGCATCATGCCCGTGTTGGCGCGCAGCGAGGACGGCCAGCCGGCGATTTCTCCGAGCGGAGTACCGGCCCAGTCGGTCCGGTTCAGCAGGGAATGAAATGCGGAGACCTCAGGAAAGCTGCTTTGATGCACGTGTGGATCCATTGTTCACCGGTGTTCTCTTGCGGCACGTGATGATCATGGATCATACCGCTAAACGGGGCATGCCTCCATTCGTGCCGGGTGGGCGCGTGCATGACCGCGTTGCCGCATGCCTGCCGTTGCCAGCGGTTCAGCTACGTCCGAACTGCGGGTTCGGACGGGTCAGGTAATACCATTCCGAATTGGCGCGCGCCCTGGCATCGGGGAACAGGATGCGGCCGCTGAACTCGGCCAGGACCGGGGTGCCGTCGGCACGGGTACCGATCTGCTCGCCTTCCTCGACGGGATCGAAACTGGCCCAGGGCTTCACGAAGGCGTCGTCGGCATGCAGCTTGTCGTGCACGACGACCATCTGCAGCGCTTCCATCTCGTCGAAAGGCAGCGGCTCCGGGTCGGGCGCGTCGATCAGCTTCAGGTGGGCCAGCGTGTTCATGATCGCGCGGTAGGCCACCTCGGGCGCCTGCGGATCGAGGTGCTGGCCGCACTCGAGCGTGAGCGCGTAGCCGCCGGTGGTGCGCATGTATTCGGTGGTGCCGACGCCATAGCGCAGCACGGTTTCCAGTTCCGCCGCGTCGCCGCGGGTACGGCGGCGCTGCACGCCGCCGCCGTAGGCCGCCATCCAGCCCGTCACGAAGCGGCGCACGCCCAGGCGCCGCGCCAGTGCGCGTTCCTTCTCGGCATGGGCGAAGGGCTCGAGCGGACCGTCGTTGTTCAGCGGCCCGACCATGACGAAAGGCTCGCCCTTGGCGGCATTAAAGGAGTGCAGGTCGAGCAGCACGTCGTGCTGGGCCAGCAGCGGGCACAGCCAGTTGGCGATGCGGTCCTCGAAATCCTGCGGCGCGTCTTTCGGGAACAGGTTGCGGTTCAGGTTACGGTCGCCGTTGCGCTCGTTCCTGGCATAGGCCAGCGGATTGACGATCGGCACGAAGGTAAGGCTGCCGGCGACGATGCGCAGCTCGCCGCTGTCGAGCTGGGCCATCACGCGGCGGATCGCTTCCACGCCGCAGATCTCGTTGCCGTGGGTGGCGCCCATGATGATGACGCTCGGGCCTTCGCCCAGGCCGGTATAGTTGACAAACTTGAACTGCAGATTCGGTTCGGAGCGCATGTAATGGTGACCCGGGGAAATATCAGTGTCGACATTTTATGCCGAAACCCTGGCAGGCGTCGGACACGCATGGCATCATCCGCGACTCCTATTTTGCTTCCTGTAATCATGTCCAGCGCCAGCGCCCCGCGCGCAACCACCCCCAGCACGCGCCTTCCGGGCCTGGATACGCTGCGTGCGCTCGCCGTCACCCTGGTCGTGCTGCACCATTACACGCTGTTCGTCTCGAACGATGACTACACCTTCGGCTGGGTCGGGCGGATCGGCTGGATCGGCGTCGACCTGTTCTTTGCCCTGTCCGGCTACCTGATCGGCAACCAGATCTTCGCCGGCTTGAGGAGCGAGGCCGGGCTGTCGCTGCCGCGCTTCTACGCGCGCCGGCTGCTGCGCACGCTGCCGAACTACCTGGTCGTGCTGCTGGTGTATGTGCTCTCGCGCGCCGTGCGCGAGGAGGCGCCGCTGCTGCCTTTGTTTCGTTACCTCAGCTTCACCCAGAACCTGGGCCTGGCGCCGGGTACGGCCTTCTCGCACAGCTGGTCGCTGGCGATCGAAGAGCAGTTCTACCTGGTCCTGCCCGCGCTGGCGACCCTGGGACTGTGGTGGGGACGAGGGAAGGGCATGCGCCTGGCCTGGACGGCACTGGCGCTGGTGGTCCTCGGCGGCATGCTGCTGCGCGCCCAGCTGTGGCTCGCTCACGTGGATGCGCACAAGTATGGGATTTACTTCTACTACAAGCTCATCTATTACTCGAGCTTCTGCCGGCTCGACGAACTGGTTGCCGGCGTGGGCCTGGCGCTGCTGAAGAATGCCCACCCCCCGATGTGGACGCGGCTGCGCGGGCACGGCAACCGGATGCTGGCGGCCGCGCTGCTGGTGCTGGCGCCGACGGCCTGGCTGTTGCTGGGCGACCGCTACGGTTTCGCGGCTACCGTGTTCGGCTACCCGCTACTGGCGCTGGGCTTCGGACTCCTGATCCTGGCCGCGCTGTCCGGGCGTTCCTGGCTCGGACGCCTGCGCATTCCCGGCGCCGCCAGCCTGGCCCTGTGGTGGTCGTATGCGCTCTACCTGGTCCACCGCGGCGTCGGCGCGCTCGCCGCGCCGTTTCTTTTTCCCGCCCGGGCTTTGGCCCCAGACCCCGCTCGCGATCGCCCTGATCCTGCTGCTGTCGGTGCTGGCCGGCTGGCTGCTCTACCGGCTGGTCGAGACGCCCTTCATGCGCCTGCGCGAGCGCCATGTCCCAGGCAACCTCAAAACGCCAGAACTCAGTCCCGCGCCTCGATGACGTCGAAGGCCGCCGGCATGGCGCCCAGGTAGGCGAGGGTCGCATGCACGCGCTCGCGCATGTCCTGGCCAGCACTCGCTTCGATGGCGGCGCGCAGGCCCGGCCGCGCTTCCCGCGTGTGCGGGCTGGCGTAGGCTTCGACCAGTAGCGCGACCAGGTTGGTGGGGGCGCCGCAGCTGCGGCGCAGGCTGGTATCGATCACGCCCAGCAGCGTGCGCTGCATGGCCGGGGTCGGGTTCTGGATGTGGGCGAACACGCTCGGCGTGTTGGCGATGGCCTCGCACATGGTCCGTTCGATGGCTTCGGGCTTCAGGTCCGAGGCGATGTCGAAGTAGCGCCGGTCCCAGCGCGTACGCGCGTAGGGATGGCCGGCGGGGAAACGGTCGATGGTCTCCAGGCCGAGCCGGTGGCTGGCGCGCGAGAGCAGGTCGAGCAGGACGGGCATCAGGGGCATGGCGTGTGGCGGAAAGGTCGCATGGCGCAAGTGTAGCGCATGCCGGGGTGGGTCATCCGGGCTACACTGGTGGCGTGATTCCGGACGATGCCAAAGGAGGCCCGATGTCCACCCGACTAGCATCCTGCAGCTGCGGCCAACTGACGGCGAGGGTCAGCGGCGAACCGGTACGCGTCTCGGTCTGTCACTGCCTGGCCTGCCAGAAGCGCAGCGGCAGCGTGTTCGCCGCGCAGGCGCGCTTTCCGCGCGAAAACGTGGCTGTCAGCGGCCAGGCGACGCAGTTCGAAAGGGTGGGCGACGCAGGTTCGCGCGCCACCTTCCGCTTCTGCCCGCACTGCGGCGCCACCGTGTATTGGGACGCGCAAGGCCTGGAAGCGTTTCTCACGATTCCCGTCGGCGCCTTTGCCGACCCCGGCTTTCCGGCGCCGAACGTGTCGGTGTACGAGGAGCGCATGCACCCCTGGGTGGTGCCGCCCCCGCATGCCGAACATCATCCTTAAGCGCCGAAACGCCCGGCGCGGAAATCCTCGACCGCCTGGTGCAGCTCGGCCTGGGTATTCATCACGAAGGGGCCGTACTGGGCGATCGGCTCGCCCAGCGGCCGGCCGGCGATCAGCAACAAGCGCGTCGGCGCGCCGTTCTGCGCCGCCTTGACGACGACGCCGTCGCTGCCGGCGGCATTGTCGAGAATGGCCATGCGCGTCTGGCCGATACCCTTGCCGCCGACGATGGCTTCGCCGCGGAACACATACAGGAAAGCGTGATGCCCGGCCGGCAGGCGCTGCTCGAAACTGGCGCCGGGCGGCAGTGCGATGTCGAGATAGACCGGCTCGGTGCCTTCGCGCTGGACGGCGCCCGCCACCCCATGGCTGCTGCCGGCGATGACCTGCACCGTCGCGCCCGATGCCAGCGTGAAGCGCGGCACCTCGCCGTTCGGGATGTCGCGGTACCAGGGCGCGCGCAGCTTGTCTTTCGCCGGCAGGTTCAGCCACAGCTGGAAGCCTTCCATCAGGCCTTCGCTTTGCTCGGGCATTTCGGAGTGGACCACACCGCGGCCAGCTGTCATCCACTGCACGCCACCGTCCGTGACCAGGCCTTCGTTGCCGGCGCTGTCGCGGTGGCGCATGCGCCCGTGCAGCATGTAGGTGACGGTCTCGAAGCCGCGGTGCGGATGCTCGGGAAAGCCGGCGATGTAGTCGCCGGCCTTTTCGCTGCCGAAGGCATCGAGCATCAGGAAAGGGTCGAGGCGGCGCTGCAGGGTCTGTGTGAGGACGCGGTTGATCTTCACGCCGGCGCCGTCCATCACGTATTGGCCGGCGACGATGCGTTCGACGCCGCGCGATACGGCGACGCGTTCGTGGTTTGCTGCCTGGGTCATCGTCTTCTCCTTTTTTGCTTGCGCCGCCGTGCGGCTTACGCCAGGGCGGCTTCGATGGCCGCGTCGGCCTCGGCCCGGCCCTTCGCCGCGGCGTCCGGGCCCATCGCCTGGCCGGCCGAGTACACGAAAGTATGGTCGGTCATGCCCAGGAAGTTCAGCAGCATGCGCACGAACGGCACTTGCGGGTCGGCGTCAGCCGGGTAGATGCCGCCGCGGGAGGTCGCGACGAAGACTTGCTTGCCCTTCAAGAGGCCTTCCGGGCCGGACTCGGTGTAGCGGAAGGTGACACCGGCGCGGGCGATGGCATCGAACCAGCTCTTCAGTTGCACCGGAATGCCGAAGTTGTACATCGGTGCGCCGATCACGACCACGTCCGCTGCCTGCACCTGGGCGATCAGGGCGTCGTCCAGGGCCACGCGCGCGGCCTGCTCGGGGCTACGCTGTTCAGCCGGGGTGAACAGGGCACCCAGCGCGGCTTCGTCCAGTTGCGGGTGCGGATTGCGCGCCAGGTCGCGGCTGACGACGGCCGCGTCCGGGTTGGCGGCGGTCAGCCTGGAGACGATGCTCGCGGCGACACGGTTCGATTCGGATTCGGCACCGCGCAGGCTGGAGGTGATGTGCAGGATATTCATGTTCGGTCTTCCTCTTGGATGATTGATGTGTCGATGGGTCCACTTTATCAATTCCAAAAACGTGTCGGAAGACCTTAGAATGGATAACATTATTCAACCAATGGAACAATCGCCATGGAAGTGGAACCGAATGACTTGTTGCTGTTCGCCCGCATCGTCGAGGCCGGCTCGTTCAGCGCGGCGGCACTGCGGGTAGGGCAGCCGAAGTCGACGGTGTCGCGCCGCATCGCCCAATTGGAAAGTACGCTCGGCGAACGGCTCCTGCAGCGCACCACACGCAAATTGATGGTGACGGAATTCGGCGCCAGCCTGCTCGAACACGCGCGCAAGGTGGCCGACGAAGCCGAGGCTGCCGGGGCGCTGGCCCAGCATCGCCAGGCTGCGCCCAGCGGGCGCTTGCGCATCTCGCTGCCGGCCGATTTCGCCAACCTCGGCATGAGCGCGATGATCGGGCGCTTCCTCGATCGCTATCCGGCCGTGAACGTCGAACTCGACCTGTCGCCGCGCCGGGTCGACCTGGTGGCGGAGAACTTCGACATCGCCATCCGCATGGGCGACCTGCCGGACGATTCCTCGCTGAACGCGCGCCGCGTCACCCTGCAGCGCTTCGGCCTGTACGCCTCGCCCTGCTACACGGCGCTGCGCGGCCTGCCCGAGCATCCGGACGACCTGCTGGGCCACGACCTGCTGTGCCTGCTCAGCCGCAGCGGCGGCGCCGTGCCCTGGGTGCTCCAGCGCGGCAAGGTGCGCTGGGGGCGCGCGTGCCGCCGGCGCGGCTGACGGCGAACTCGCCCGACCTGCTGGCGCGCATCGCCTGCAGCGGTGCCGGCATTGCCGCCAGCTCGGAACTGTTCGCCCAGCCATTGGTAAAAAAGGGGGAGTTGGTGCGGGTACTGCCGGAGTGGGACTTGCCGGCGGCAACCGGCTGGGCGGTCTTCCCGGGCCGGCGCCTGATGCCGGCCAAGACCCGCGCTTTTCTCGACATGATGGACGAGATGTTTTGCGGCGAAGTGGCCAGGTCCGGCTGAGGAGCTGACCCCTTGAAGGGAAACGATGGCGCGCGCGGCGCCATCGGGTCTCCAGGCTGGGCGCCTGGATTACTGGGACGGATCGTTCGATGCGTCCAGCGCGAGCAGCTTGCCGTCTTCGAAGACGTCGCCGTCCTTCAGTTCGGCCGTGGACATGCCGCCCATCTTCGGCAGTTCCAGGGCGATGCGGTCGCCGCGCTGGGTGTAGCGGCCTTGCGGCGCGCAGGTGCCGAATTCCGGCGTCGTCTTCACGTCGCTGCCGTCGATGAGCAGGAAGAAGAACAGGGTTTCGCAGCTGTTGCCGCGTCCGCCGCTGCTGGCCATCAGGATCGCTTCGCGTCCCTGCGACAGGGTGAAGCTGCGCACCGGGAATTGCCAGGGCGCGTCGTTGCCGTCGAAGAGGGCCTTGCCGTTGAGCGTTACGCGTCGCTCGTCGAACTCGCCGCTGCGGACCAGTGGACCGGCCGAGGTGGCCAGCGCCGTCGGCAGCGAATCGGCGTTGCTGTCGATGTTGCCGCTGTCGCTGACTTGCGCTGCCTGGGCAGGCGCGGCGGCCGCGGCGGCGGGTGCCTCGGGGCGGCCGGCTCGGCGTTGGCGGCGATCGCATCCTCCAGCGAGACCTCGGCCGCGGCCTGCTGGGCGCGGTTCTTGTATGCGACATACGAGGGGATGGCGACCGCTGCCAGGATGCTCAGTCCAAGGATGCCGACGATCAGGCCGACGCCCCAGCGCGACCAGCTTTTCTGGACCCGGTTGAAATGCTCCAGGCTTTGCCAGTGGCCGTTCTTCCAGGCCATCTCGCGTCCCTTGATGCCGAGCCAGATCGCGACACCGAAGCCGACGTAGGGCACCAGGGCCAGGAGGCCGATCCAGGTGCGGTTGCCGATCGCCCAGATCCAGTTGAGGAGGAAGGCGCCCCAGCTCCAGCCCGCGACCCCGTCCGGTACGGCCGGCTGGGCCATCGGGTAAAGGCTGCGCAGGCGGCGGCACCTGTGCGGGCGCGGGGGCCGGCTTGTCGAGGCGAGGCAGCGGGGGCGGCAGGTCCGATGGCGGGGTGCCTGCGCCCGGCGGGTTCACGGGGGGGCGTTGCCGGCGCTGCGGCAGGGTCCAGCGGCTTGCCGCAGCGTTGACAGAAGGCGCTGCCCTCGACAGCCTGGGTGCCACAAGAAGTACAGAACATGTTCATTTCCTTAGGTAAAAGCGCGGCATCCGACCGCATCGATACGCGCATGGCGCTGCGTGTGCGGGCAGGCGGATGCCTGAAAAAAAAGGGGTGGCGAGTGCCGCGGTCTCGTGCGAACGGCTTCAGTCGACGAAGTTGCCGATGAGGGCCAGCAGGGCAATGACCGAGAGGATGACGGCGGCAATCGCCATCTTCTTGCCGGCCTCCTGGTTGCGCATGCTGACGATGCCGAACACGAGGCCGATGACGCTGAAGAGGAAGATGCCGGTGGCGGTATCGTGGTCCAGCGGCGCGTCGTCGAGCAGGGCCATCGCGCTCAGGAGACCGCAGATCAGTCCGCCGATCGGCAGCCACAGTCCGGGCTCGCCCGGCCTGGCCACCGCGGCAGGCGCGGCGTGCTGCAAGCCGCCGCACTGGGGGCAGGCGGGCGCCGATTCGTGGATCTCCTTGCCGCAGCATCGGCAAAACATCATTCCCGGTAACTTCATGCCCCAATGTCTCCAGTCGTTTCATGGACGCGCGCAAGCTGCGCGAGTTGCGCCATTTTAACGGGTGTTGCCTATCGGAAAACTATTGAATTGTCACAGGGCGGTGAGGGGACACATGCGGAGGGTGAGGCGGGGGTGCCTGCCGGTGTGGAAGATCGAGAACGCGCGGCAGGCACGCGGATGAGGGCCGCGCGCCAACGACCAAGCGCCAGGCAGCTTGGCGCCCGTTCCTGCGCTGGCCGGCGAGTGTCGGCCGACCAGGCCGATCAGGCCGGCCGGTTGCCCATCATCTCGCCCAGGCGCACCTTGCGCTCCGGCGCCCAGTCCGGATTGAAGGCGATCGTCTTTTCCTTGAACAGCATCACGACCGTCGAGCCCAGCAGGAAGCGGCCCATCTCTTCGCCCTTTTTCAGGACGACCGGCTGCGAATCGTAGGTCCACTCCGAGATGCGGCCGTTGCGCTGCGGGTTGACGACGCCATGCCAGGGCGTGGCCATGCTGCCGACGATGGTCGCGCCGACCAGCACCATCACGAAGGTGCCGAACTGTTCGGACTCGAACACGCACACCACGCGCTCGTTGCGCGCGAACAGGCCCGGCACGCCGCGCGCCGTGGTCGGGTTCACCGAGAACAGCGCGCCCGGCACGTAGATCATGCGCGTCAGGCGCCCGTCGCAGGGCATGTGCAGGCGGTGGTAATCCTTCGGGCTCAGGTACAGGTTGGCGAAGCTGCCGTGCTGGAAGTGCGCCGCGAGCGTGGCATCGCCGCCGACGAGCTGGGTGGTGGTGAACTTGTGGCCCTTGGCCTGCAGGATATGGTGGTCGTCGATCGCGCCGAACTGGCTGATCGCACCGTCGACCGGGCAGACGAAGTCGGCCTGCGCCAGCGGGCGCACGCCATCCTTCAACGGGCGGGTGAAGAACTCGTTGAAGCTCGGGTAGCTGGCGATGTCCGAATTGGCCGCCTCGTCCATGTTGACGCCGTACTTGGCGACGAACCAGCGGATCAGGCGGGTCGTCATCCGGCCCCCGCGATGGCCGGCGACGCGCCCGGCGAACGAGGTCAGGGCCTGCTTGGGCAGGACATATTGCGGCAGAACTTTGAAGCGGTCGGACACGGTGGCAACCCTGATAACGAGTGACGATGGCGAATTATAAATAACGGACGTGCTGATGCATATCACTGTTTGCACCCGTCCATTCACCGCAGTGTAGCGCATCGGGCCGGGCGCGCAGGCGCGGCTTGCCCCGGAGGGCAGGTGCTGTTGGCGCATGCATATCGAAAATAAGTGCCCGGAAGCATCGCAAGCTTCCCGAACTCATGGACAATACCGGCTCGTTACCTTGTTCGATTGATATGCATATTCTTTCTCCGCTCCGCCTGACTTTCATGGCTGCCACCCTCGGCGCCGCCTTTCCCGCCCTTGCCCAGGACACGGCCGCCGCCGCCAAACCCGACACCACGACATCCGCGCCCGCCCAGCCCATCCAGAAGGTCGAAGTGCGCGGCGGCGCCGACAGCTATGACCCGCGCCGCGACGATACCGCCAGCAAGGTCGTCATCGGCCAGGAAGAAATCGCGAAGTATGGCGACACCAGCGTCGTCGACGTATTGAAGCGCGTGCCCGGCATCACAGTCAGCAGCCCGAACGGACGCGGCGGCGAAATCCGCATGCGCGGCCTCGGCGCCGGCTATACCCAGATCCTGCTCAACGGCGAACGCGCCCCGGCAGGCTTTTCCATCGACCAGCTCTCGCCCGACGTCATCGAGCGCATCGAGGTACTGCGCGCGGCCAGCGCCGAATATTCGACCCAGTCGGTGGCCGGCACCATCAACATCGTGCTGAAAAAAGCGATCCGCAGCGGCCAGCGCGAATTCAAGATCGGGGCGCGCGCCGGCCAGTTCCGCGGCCCGACGGCCAACATGCAGCTCTCCGACAAAGCCGGCAGGATGTCGTATTCGATCGCCGGCAGCGTGATGCACGAAACTTTCGACCGCAGCGCCGTCAGCGACGAGGCGGCCTTCGGCCCGGACGGCAACCCGATCCTCGTCCAGCACACCGACGGCGTCGAGGACGGGCGGCTGAACCTGTTCAACCTGGCGCCGCGCCTGAACTGGACGCTCGAGAACGGCGACACCGTCACCTCGCAGAGCTTCGTCAACGTGGCGCGCTTTCGCAACCACGGCGTCGACACGACGGCCAGTGTGCTCGGACCTGTCGCGCCATACCCCGTGCTGGACGAGGCCATGCGTTCGGACAACGACGTGCTGCGCACGGAGCTGAACTGGATCCACAAGATGGCCGATGGCGCCAAGCTCGACGTCAAGGCGGGCCTGGTCGGCGGCCGGAACACCACCATCATGCGGCGCTGGGCCGCCGTGCGCCCGCTCGACAACGTGGTGCGTTCCGACAGCGAGGAGCTTGGCGCCACCACGGTCGGCAAGTACAGCAAGACGGTGGCAAAGGGCCACGCGTTCGCCACGGGCTGGGATGCCGGCTGGTCGGTGCGCGAGGACGAGCGCCGCGAAAGCGAGACGGGGCGTCCCGTTTACCCGGAACTGCCTGGCGGCGAACAGTTCGAGGCGGAAGTGTCGCGCCTGGCCGTGTATGCCCAGGACGAATGGAGCTTGACCCCGCGCTGGTCGGTCTACCTGGGCGCGCGCTGGGAAGGCATCCGCACGCGCACGACCGGCAATACCTTCGATACCGGGCGTTCCAGTTCGAACGTGTGGAGCCCGGTGCTGCAGACGCTGTGGAAGATCCCGGAAACCAAGGGCGACCAGCTGCGCTTTGCCCTCACGCGCACCTACAAGGCGCCGCCGCTCACCAGCCTGATCCCGCGCCGCCAGACGGCGGTCGACAACCGCTCGACCGATCCCGATTACGCCGGCAACCCGGACCTGAAGCCCGAACTGGCGCTGGGCCTGGACGCCTCCTGGGAACACTACTGGGCCGAGGGCGCGCTGCTGTCGGTCAGCGGCTCGGTGCGCCGCATCGACGACTACACGCGCTGGCTGGTCGCCTTCGACGGCGCGCGCTGGGTGGCGATGCCATCGAACGCCGGGCGCGCCATCACGCGCGGCCTGGAAGTGGAAACGAAGTTCCCGCTGAAAGCGCTCCTGAAGGATGCGCCGGCAATCGACCTGCGTGCCAGCGTGGCGGCCAACTGGTCGCGCGTCGATGGCGTACCGGGACCGGACAACCGCCTCGACGGCCAGAATCCGCTGTCGGCCAACCTCGGCATCGATTACAAGCGCGGCGACCTGACGACGGGCGCCAGCTTCGCCTGGAAGGGAGGCGCAAACCTGCGCCTGTCGGAGCGCCAGACCAGCATCCTCGAGAGACGGCGCGACCTGGAAGCGTATGCCCTGTACAAGTTCAATCCGAAGCAGCAGCTGCGCGTGGCCCTGTCGAACATCCTGGGCGAGGACTTCGTCAACCGCGGCAGCTTCCTGGAAGAGGGGCGCGGCCTGGTGCAACGGAACGCGCGCATCGAGGGCGCACCCAGCCTGCGCGCCACGCTGGAACTGAAATTCTGACGGGAGGCGGGGCACGCGCCCGGCCTGCGGCCGAATGAAAAAGCCGCCTTTCGGCGGCTTTTTTTTCCTGCTTGCTCGCGACAGGCCCGGGCGCTTGAGCGCCGGGCTGCCATGATCAGCGTACGCGACGGCGACGAACCGCGGCCACGCCGAGCAGGGCGACGCCGAACAGCGCGACCGAACCTGGCTCCGGCACTTCGCTGGCGATCTTGAACTGGCCGTTGCCGCCGATGAAGAAGTGGTCGCCGGCGACGTTCTTGTAGCTGCCCTTGCCGCAGCCGGGACCCTTGAAGCCGGCCAGGCCGCAGGCCACTTCGCTGACCAGGCGGCTGCCTGGACGCGAGGTGGTGCTGGCGTTGGTGAAGGCGAAGGCGTCGACCGCGAAGCGCGACAGGTCGTTGCCCCGGCGGTCGAAGAAGTAACCCGCTGCCAGCATGCCCGGCTGCGCCGAGGCGAAGACGCTGACCTGGCCGTTGCTGAGCGGGCTGCCCTTGGCGTCGACGTTGCCGCCGCCGCCCATCAGGACGTCGAACGAGGCGATCAGGTTGCCCAGGTTGGCACCGTAGTAGCCCGCGGTCGAGCCATACTGGCCGGTCACCGGGTTCTGGTACATGCGGATGGTGCCGCCGGTGAACGTGAAGTCCTTGCCGTACGTGCCGGTGCCATAGGCGACCAGCACGGCGCTGATGTTACCGCCGGTGTAGTTCAGCGGGAACAGCTTGCCGTTGCTGTCGGCCTGCGACAGGTTGAACACGGCGTGTTCGGTGAACGTGAACGAGGTGGCGCTGGTGGCCTTCAGCTGGATGAAGCCGCTGCCGTTGATGTCGAGGTACTCGCCGATATCCTGGCCTTTATGGTACCCGCCACCATTCGGATTGAATACCCAGTCGTTCAGGATCGGCGCTGCCTGCGCGGCGCTGACGGACACTGCGAGGGCTGCGGCGCAGCCGAGTTTTTTAAGGAAGGTCATTGTCGTGTTCTCTGTGTGTGGAAATCCCGCGTCTTTACATGCAAGTAGCATGCCAGCAGGAAATTTCCCAACAGAATCAGCTACTTGCGGTTACAGCCACCACCCTCAACTTGCCCGCTGTAAAGTTTGCCGACACGAAACTAGCCGCCAGTTTCACCCTGCCACTCGTCCGCAAATGCGTTGCGAAACGATACCAGCATGGCCACGCGCTCCCCGGCCAGCGCCCGGCCCGCCGCAGTCTGCATCGTTGCCGGCAAGCCTGCAAGCTTGCAGGAGATATGGTCGAGCGCATAGGCACGGTCGTCCAGGCTGCGTGCGGCGGCCAGCGGATCGTCCGGGTGGGCGAGGGCGCTGCCGATCCAAACCGGCGATATAGAACATGCGCGCCAGGCCCACCGCCCCCGGGGCGTCGAGGCGGTCGGCATCTGGACGATCCGCGCCTCGATACTGCACGGGGCAATCGCGGCCGAAAAGCTGTGCGCTTCGATGGCGTGGGCGGTGGCGTCGAGCCGCCCCGCTGGATATCCGAGCGCAGCCAGGCGTTCGCGTGCCAGGGCGGCCGAGCGGCGCGAGGCCATGCGGCGCTCCGGATCGTCCTTGGGCAGGTTGACCAGGTCGTGCAGGTAGCAGGCTGCCAGCACGACCAGGGCGTCGGCGTCGGGATGATGGTCGAGCAGCAGGCGCGCGTTGCGCCAGACCCGCGCAAGTGGCTCGCGTCGTGGGCGCCGTCCGGCCCTGTCGAGCCGGCGTCGGCCGCCAGCGCTGCCAGGCGGACCCGCCATGCGCCGAGCTCAGGCGTGGACATCGTCTTCCAGGCTGCCCGCGCGCTGCGCGAGGGCGTCGGCTTGCGCGTTACGGTGGCGCGGTATCCAGCGCAGGGTGACCCCGGCAGGCGCGCCAGCAAGGCATGCACGCGCAGCCGGTAGGCACGCAGGGCGCCCGCGCCGGCGTCCTGCGGGCCATTGACGTCATCGATCACGACCTGGCTGTCGCCGAATACGGTGAGCCCGGTGGCGCCGTGGGCGAGCGCCGCTTCCAGCACGGCAATCAGCGCCAGGTACTCGGCTTCGCTGCTGTTGCCGTGGCCGGCTGCGCGCGACAGTTCGACCAGCTCGCCATCCGGGCCGCGCAGCAGGGCGCCGATGGCGCAGCGCCCGGGATTCGGCCTGGCCGAACCGTCGAACCAGGCACGCCAGCCGGTGGACGCGCCCCGGTGGCGCGCCCGCCGCTCGGCAGCTGCCTGCGCGCGCGTGTTGTGGCGCGCCTCCAGCCTGGCCGCTTCCTGCGCGCGCAGGGCGTCGCGCCTGGCAAGCAGCCCTGGCAGGCTGTCCGCGCCGGCGCTCGCCGTCAGCGTGGCGTGCAAGGCCTGCGCCAGCGGCATGCCGCTCTGCCGGGCCAGCCGCCGGCTGATGGCAAGTTCCTTCCTGTTGGCCGCCGCTTGCAGCCGCTCGAGTTCGTTCATGGCGGCAGCATACCCGATCCGCGGCGACCGGAGGACTGCCTCCCCGCCCATACAAGAGAGGACGGGGCAGGCCGGTGCGCACGCTCAGCGGCGGCGGGGATTGTCCGGGCTGCCGTCGCGGCCGTTGCGGATGCCGTCGCCGTCACGGTCGTGGTCGTACTTGTTGGGTACGCCGTCGTTGTCGCGATCGCGGTCGTACTGGTTCGGGATGCCGTCGCGGTCGGAATCGCCGCCATGGCGCTCGTAGCGATCCGGCATGCCGTCATGGTCGCGGTCGCGGCCCCGGTACTCGTGCGGGCGGCCGTCACGGTCGTACCAGACGTCGCGGCGGTAGCCGTCGCGGTAGCCGTCGCGGTAGCCGTCGTGGCCGCCATAGGCGCGGGCCTGGGCATACGGGTTCCAGCGGCCTTCCTGGATGAACCAGCGGCCCCCGCGCTGCTGCCATGCCGGCGGCGCGTAGACGTAACCGGGGCGTTCGACGATGTAGCTGCCTTGCACCCAGTGGTGACGGTGGCCGTTCCATGCCCAGTACCCCGGCGACCAGACATAGCCACGGCGCGCCACGGGCGGGCGTTCATACAGCGGTGCAGGCGGCGCCGAGCCGATGTACACCTGGAAGTCGGTCTGTGCCATCGATGGCAGCGGTGCGTAGGCGGCGGCGCCAATGGCGATCAGGGTAGCGAGAGTCAGGCTGCGTTTCATGTTCGTTCTCCAAGTCCAAAGCGGATGATTCACTATATCAACCACATCGGCGGCATGGGGCGTTTGAAGCATGTTCTTACATCTGAAACAGATTTGGCGAACGGATGCGGCAACGCGGGAACGGGCGGGAAACGGAGGCGGGACAGGAGGGAATGCAAGAGAAGAGGCCGGGCCGCGTCGAAGGGCCCGGCGTCCATCGGCCACGCGACGCGCGGCTCAGCTGCGGCTGGCACCCTTGCCGCGATCGGCAAGCAGGGTACGCCCTTGTTCGGCGGCGGCCGGGCGCTTGCCCTTCACGACCACGACGGCCATCCGGGTTTCGCTGGCGATGCTCGAATCCTGGATGACGGCGGGACGGGCCTGGGCTTCGGGCACGGCATCGGCGATATAGCTGGCCGAGCCGATAGCGGCGATGGCGACGACGAAAACGGCTTCCATGTGCTTGGCGATGTTCACAGTGTTTCTCCTTGCGGGTGGGGTGGCGATGTGTGCACTCTAGCCAGAGCGCCCCGCCGGCGTAAGCGGATTGCGACAAGCCGCATGAAAAGCGGGATGACCTGCACAAAACCGCACCTGACGGGGGCTAACCGGCCTTGAACGCCGCTCAAATGACGCTAACGCGAGCATAAGCTGCGCCACAGGCCTGTCCGGCGCCTTTCCGCTCCCCCCGCTAGCCGCAGGCGGGCGCGGCCCTTGCGCCGCCGCGAGGAGAACACATGCAGGGAATGATCGCCACCGCCGTCGCAAGCCTGGCCGCCAATCGCCGGGCCTGGCGGCGCGCGCGCAATGTGCGGGCTGGAAGCCGGAACGCGGCGCCTGGCAGGACGCGCGCGGTAGCGGCCACGGACCGGCAAGGCGCCGGCGCGCCGGCCTGGTGGAGCGCCCTCGGCGCACTGCTGCTCGTCGCCGGTGGCGCGGCCGTGATCGCACTCCACGCGCGCGCGCTCGGCGGCGCCGTCCTGCCCGCCGCGGGCGGCGGCGTGCACACGCTGGCCGCCTTCCAGGGCGCCTTGCCCGGCCTGGCCTTCAGCGTGCCGCGCGAGCCGGGCGTGAGCCTGACGCAGCATCCGGGCGGCGCCTTGCTGGTGGTGGCGGACATGCGCGCTGCGCGCCCGGTCGTCGTCGACCTGTGCCAGCAGATGCTCGATCGCGACAGCGGCCGCCTGGCGCCGCTGCGCGTCGGTGCCCGCTTCGGCGACGTGGCCCGCTGGGTGGCGCACAAGGACGGCGCGGCCAGCCCGGTCCTGCTGCGCAACGTGGTGCTGGCATCCGACGCGATGCCGCTGCTGGACATAACAGGCAGGGGCGCGCGGCGGGGCGCCCTTGCAGCTGCGCTGGCGTGGCCCGCCCGCAGTCAGCTGGGTCGGCGAGGGCGGCGCCGTCGTGCGCGGCGACAGCGGCAACGCCACGCTCGGGCGCGAAGGCTGGCTGGTCTGGGGCGGGCAGGGCGCACTGCGGGTGGCGCGGCGCGCAAGCGGCAGCTGCCCCGCAGCCGGGGAACTGGTGCTGACGCGCTACCATGCCGTGGGGTCGGCCGGCCCGGCACTGGTGGCGGCTTTTCCGCAACAGGGCCCCGTCCGCAGCGCGGTGCTGGCGCCAGGCGACTACCGGGTGCCGGCCGCGCCGCCCGCCGCGCTGGAAGACGCTGCGCTGTTCGACAGCCTGCTCGCGCGCGGCCTCCTGCGCCTGGCGCCGGGCGGACTCGTCGAGGTGGCGCCGCGCGACCTGGCCCTGTGGCGCATGGCCGGCGCCGACCTGCGCGCGGCCGACCTGCATCGCTGGGATGGCGTACGGCTCGACGCGGAGGGCCTGCGCCTGCTCGCCCGCCTGCACGGCCGCGCCGACGGTGCCTTCGTACGCGAGCAGGTACGCATTTTCAATGCCGAGCGGCGCCTGCTGGCCTGGCGCCTGCGTCCTGGCGGCCTGCCCGCGGGGAGCTGGCAAGCCAGCGTCGGCGGCGTGGCGGTGAGTGCCAGGGCGGCCATGCCGCCGGCAAGCAGCCGGCTCTTCGCGAGCCTGCCCGCGGGCTGGGCACCGTGGCAGCGCGTGGACGATTGGCCAGCGGGAGCCGGCGCTGCCGCGCCTGTGCGCCTGGTGCTGCGGCTGGGGCAGCCGGCCCGCGGCGGCGAACGCTTCGACCTGATGCTGGCGGGACGCCTGCGCGCGCTCGAGGGAGCCGCGCTGACCGGAGACCAGGCACTCTGCCAGGGGCGGGCCTGCCGCGATGCCGGCGAGGTGCGCGCGCTGACACTCCAGCTGCTTCCCGGGGCGCGCCAGGTGCTGCTGGAGGCGGCGCCGCTCGACCTGGCGGCCATGGGTACTTACGACGGTGCCTATCGCCACCTGACCCTGAGCGGCGGGCACCTTGCGTGGAAGGCCTTGCCGCCGCCCACGGCAAGCGGCACGACCGCTACTACCGAGGCGAGGATCAGCGACCGCCACGGCACCCCTTGTGGCAGGACGGCGCCACGACTGCCGCGGCCCGGGGCGCCGGCCTGTCGACCCTGCTTGGCCTGCATCCCGGCCACGCCGGCAGCATCGCCGGCATGCTGGGGCGCTTGCCCGCGTCCAATGGCGAGGCGCACGCCGCCCGCCTGACGCTCGACCTGGCCCTGCAGCGCGCAGCGCAGGGCGTGCTCGACTGCGTCGGCCTGCGCCGGGGCAGCTGGGACGGTGCACGCTGCCAGGGCGGCGGCGCCGTCCCAAGCGGACGCCAGGCCGGCCTGGTGCTGCTCGACACCGGCAGTGGCGACATCCTGGCCGCCGCCAGCGCGGGCGCGGCCGATACCTCGGCGTCCGCGTGGGAGGAAGTGCGCGATTTCGATCGCGCCGACCCCGCGCGCAGCCCGCTGCGCCAGGCGGCGCTGCAGCACGACGGCGGCGCCGAGCGCAGTCCGGGTCGACCTTCAAGATCGTCACCGCGCTCGGCCTGGAACTGGCGGCGCAGCGCGATCCGCGCCTGGACGCGCTGCTCAGCGGGATGGCGCTGCCCGGCATCAACCGCCTCGCCGCCGGCCGCGGCTTCGCTTTCCGCACCGACGCCGCGACCTATCCGAGCGCGGGCAGCAGCGCCCATATCACGAATTTCCGCGACCAGCAGCTCGACAGGCGTGCGAAGGACGGCAAGCTCGGACTGGCCGAGGCGCTGGGCTACAGCCTCAATACCTGGTTCGCCTGGACCGCGGAACTGAGCGACGCCAGCCTGTTCGGCCGTCCGGCGGGCGGGGCGCCCAGCCTGCGCGCGCTCGACCCCGAGGCGCTGGCCGGCGTGCGCCCGGTGGCGGACATGGCACGCAGGATCGGCTTCGAGCGCAGCCTGCGCCTGGACGGCGGCCTGCTGCCGCCCGACTACGGCTGGCGCCCCCGGGACGCGCTGGAGGCAAGCGTCGCCGCGTTCGACCCGATCGGCTCGCGCCACGAACTGCGGCAGATGGCGATCGGCCTGCGCATGCAGGCCACGCCCCTGCACATGGCGCTGGCGGCGGGCGCGGTGGGCGAAGGGCGGGCGATCGTCCCGCGCATGTTGCGGGAACTGGACGGGCGGCGCGCCGTCGATGCCGCTGGCGCGCCGCTGGGCGTGCGCCTGGACCGCATCCGTGCCGGCCTGCATGGCGTCGTCACCGAGGGTACGGCGGCGGGGGGGCCTTTCGCGATCCCGCTTTCGCCGGGCTGCGCGCCGGCCTGTATGGCAAGACGGGCACCGCGCCGGTCGGCCAGGACGGGCTGGCGACCGTCTGGTTCACCGGCTGGCTGGAACCGGGCAGCCTGCCGGGGCAAAGCCGGCGCCTTGCCTTTGCCGCGTTCGTCAGCCGTTCCGGCGAAACCGGCGGGGCGCATGCGGCACCGGTGGTGGCCGCGCTGCTGCGCACGATGGCAATGCAGCGGCCCGAGCCGGAGCACAACTGATCCGCTCCAGCGCGCCGTATTTCCGTGGTTCTATGGCATGATTGACAAAGTCCGTTATTCCACGGACATGCCCATGATCCGGAAGGAAGAGACAGGTATGCGTTTGCCGGGAACCCGGTACCAGGAGCCAGGCTGGGAGCAGGTGCGCAAGCTGCTGGGCGCCTGTTCGCTGGACGCTTTCGCGCGCGCCGGCCTGGCCACGCTGCTCGAATCGCCGCCACCGCAATCCCCGGACGACTACATGGACGCGCTGGCCGCCAGCCTGCACGGGGCGCGCCGTTCCAGCCGCGCACTGGCCCCCGGCAACAGCTACGGCGAGACTGTGTTCGAACTGGCCTTGACGCTGGCCTGGGAGCTGGCAGCGCGCCCGGCCGACTGGGAAGCCTTCCGCACCGCGATCGCCGCCGAGCATGCGCGGCTGCCGTCCTTCTGGGAGCGGCCTGGGGGCGAAGCGCTGCTGCGCAAGAAGGTCAACGATATGTACGCCGTCCTGCGCGACAAGGTCGACGCCGACAATTACCAGGCGGCCTGCGGCCGGCCCTGCAGCCCGAACCGGATCTACGCCTACCGCATGCTCGACACGGCCTACGGCGAGATCGCGCGCCTGTTCGACGCCTGGCGCGAGCACCGGGCGCAGGTGGGCGCGATCCTCGGCCGGCCCCTGGACGCCGCCGCGCCCATCGAAGTGCGCCAGCTGCGCTCGATCGGCGACTGCCGTCCCGAATGGATCCTGCGCTGGAGCGAAAGCCTGGAGCGCTTCACGGGTGCGGCGGGACCCCTGCACACGCGTTCCAAACGCTTCGACAGCCTGAAGGACAATGCCGGCAAGATCGGCGAGATGCTGCGCGAGATCGGCGAGTACGACACCCTCTCGAGCAACCGCGACCTCGACTGGCTGCACGAGCGCGGGCTTGCTGCCGACTGGATGGAGGACTACTGGCGCGTGCTCGGGGAGTCCGAGGCGGCTACCACGCCGGGGCCGGACCTGATCCCGGAGGCGCGCCAGGATGCGCTCGATGCGCCGGCCGGCGTGCCCGAAGACGCCGCTCCGCCGCTTGCGGACGAGGCCCTCGATGCGGCATCGGCCGCGGCGCGCGCGCTGGCCGTTTCACTTCCCCCGGCTATCTGGTAGCGGCACGCGCCGCCGAGGATGCGGGCAGCCTGACCGCACAGGTGCTGGCGTCCGATACGCTGCCGGTCCGGCTGGCGGTGTACCTGAAACTCCTGGGCGCCGGCGACGACAGCTATCCGCAGGCCTGGCGCGATCCGGCCAGCGGCGCACTGCCGACGATGGCGCAGCTGGCCGGCCTGGATGGCGTATCGCTGCCGACGCTGCGCAAGCGGCGCGACGCGGCGATTGCCCGGCTGACGGCCGCGATGGCGCAGGCACCACGAACAGGGAGACCCGAATGACTGCAAGTAGCGATATCGAAGGCAAACTGCGCGAGCAACTGCTGGTGGGACGGCGGGTGGAGGGCGACCGCCTGCTGCTGGGCGACGCCGTGCTGCGCGCCGCGCTCGACGGCAGCCGTCCGCTCACGGCCGGCGAGCGCGCCGCGTTGCAAGCCTCCCCATTGACCATGCGCCGCCTGCGCACGCTCGCCCTGGAGCGGCGGGCCGCCGCCATCGATGCGTGGCAGGGCAGCGGCGGCATGCTGCGCGCCGCCGACAGCGGCGCCGGATTGACGCAGCTGGCCACCGACGACGGCTGCTTCCGCCTGCACTTCGCCGGCAGCGGCGCCGCCTGCCGGGTCATCCTGCAGCTGCTGCCGGAGGCGCCATTCGCCGCGCGCCTCCTGCGCGAGGCGGTGCTGCTGCGCGTGCTCGATGGCGCCGGCACTGAAATACTGCAGGGGCGCCTCGATGCCGACGGCGAATGCGAGTGCGCCTGGCCCCTTTCCCGATGCGCCCGCAGAGCACTTCCAGCGCCGGGGTGCGCGCTTCAGCGTGCAGGCCACCTGAGGCCACGGAAAACGCCCATGTTCGAGCTCTTCAAGCGCGTCCCGAAACCCGCTCCTTTCGACGGCGCCGGGCTGGGGACGGCCATTGTGGCGCGCCAGATCGGCGGCGGCTGCGCGCTGCCGGCCGGCACGACCGGGGTGGCGGTCGACCGCGCCGGGCGGACGCGACGCATCGCTTGCAGCGGACGGGTTGCCCTGCTGGACGGCGAAAGCGGGTGGTGCTTCCATCCCGGCCCCTACGGGTGCGACCTGGTGCCGTTCGCCGCGAGCCCCGAGATCGGACTGCGCACCGGCTTCGTGATCGACAGCCCCGACCCGCGCGTGACCCAGCAGCGTTTCGACTTATTCCTCGCCAGCGAAGCCGAGGGCGAGCTGACCCTCGCCGGCCTGGTGGCGGCCATCGAAGCGGCCCTGCAGCGCGAGCTGGCCCGGGGAATCTGCTGCTGCCGCCATGCACGACGCTCGAGGAATGGAACGCGTTCCGGGCCGGTTTCAACCAGCTGCTCTACACCCGCTTCGGGCTGACGGTCGACGATTGCGTGCCGGTGGACCTGGCGGGCCGGGTCGAGTATGCGCAGATGCTGCGTGCCCGGACGGACGCAGCCACGGCGGCCGCGGCGGCGCCGCCCCTGACGCGCCCGCCACCGCGAGCGTCCCGCCGGGCTCGAGGGCCGTACCCGACCCGGCGCACGAGGATGCGCGTGCCTTGCGCCGCCTGTTCCTCGAGCTGCCCTGCGTGCTGTGCGGCCTGCGCATGGCGGCGCTGCCCACGGGCCAGGCGCTGTTCCGCCAGCAGCAGGCGCTGTTGACGCGGCTCGACCTTGCCAGCCTGGCCGCGAGCACGATGCCGGCGCTGGAGCTGGCGGCGCCCGGCCAGCCGCTGGCGCTTGACGCCCGGCTGCGCCGCCTGCGCCAGCCGCCGCCGCGCGGCCGCGGCGCTCGACGAGGCCTGGGCCCTGCTGGCGCGGCTGGAGCGCGCCGGCGACGCGGAGCTGGCTGCGCTCTTCGGCGATCTCGAACGCATCGTGGCCAACCTCGAGGAGGCGCTGGCCGCACGCAAACGCGTCGGGCCCGCGGAGGACGACGAATGAACATGCCATCGAAAACCGCAGACCGTGTGGACGTGCGCAGCCTGCTCGCCGACGGCGGCGAGGTGGTGGTGACGGCCACGCGCCGCCCGCGCGACGGCCGCGCCGACATCAAGTGCAGCGTGCCCGGCGCGCCGCAGCTGGCCCTGCGCATGCAGGCGGTGGCCCGGCTGGCGCGCCACACCGAGGCCAGCTACGACAGCCGCGACCAGGTCGTGATCAGCCTGGACCGCGCACCCGCGCCGGAGGAGCGCGACTGGGAACTGGCCGTGGTGCTGGCCGACCGCATGGTGCGCGGCCTGCTGCCGCCGCGCGCGCGCTGCTGGCCAACGGCTGGTCCGGTGCCTGGCAGCTGGGACGGGTCGAAGGACATGACGTGACGGGTGCGCCCGCGGGCGCGCTGCTCGGCGGCCCCGACCACCTGGGGCATCTGGGCACCCTCAGCGGCCAGCCCGACGTGGCCGCGGCCGTGTCGTCGGCACGTGCCTGGTTCCCGCTGCACAGCGGCGGCATCAACGACAGCCTGTGCTGGGTGGAGGTCAGTGTCTATCCGCTGGCGGCAGGCGCCGACGAGGAAGCGATCGCCGCGCCCGGCCTCGACGGGCCGCGCCAGGCGGCCTTGCGCCAGGTGCTGGCGGGGGCGCGCCATTTCGATGGAGCCAGGGCCGCACGCTGGCGCACCACCGTGCGGTTCGGCGAGGGAGGGCTTCCAGGGCGAATCATACGAACTGGCGCTGGTGCTGGCCGACCGCCTGGCGCGCGGACGCGAATTCGTGCCGCGCGGGCGCATCATCGCCAGCGGCTGTTCGCGCGCCTGGCATGCGGGAGCAATCGACCCGGTCGAGGGCCTGGGGCCGAAATGCGCGCTGATTGCGCGCGAAGCGGCAGCGGGCGACCGCGTGCTGCTGCCGCGCGCCTGGGAGCGCGACCTGCCCGCAGGCTTGCGCGAGGCGCTGGCGGCAAAGGGCGCGAGCCTGGCCTGCATCGAGCGGATCGGCATCATATGACGGGCGGCACAGGGCGGCGTGCGGCGCAGGGAAAGCCGCATCTGGCTGATAGAATCGGCGTAGAGCGCCTAACAAAACCTTCATAGCCGCGTTGCGGCTCCTCGCCGTACAGTCGTACTGTCTTCGTCGCCGCGCCTTGCTCTGAAGGTTTTGTAAGACGCTCTTGGCAAGAGGATGGCGGCCTTATCGAGGTTGAAGTCACGAAGATGGAGTCGGATCATGTTCCAGATGTTCGGTTTTGGCGGCACCCGCTGCCCGCGTTGTGAGCACAAGAGCGCCGGCGGCGACCACTATTGCGCGGCCTGCGGCATGACGCTGGGGGCGCCGCGCAGCGCGCCGCTGCTGCGCGAAAACCGCTGGATCGCCGGCCCCGACGAACTGGCCGTCTTCTTCGGCGTGCGCGAACTCTCCGGCCTGTTCGTGAAAACCCTGCGCGTGCCCGCCACCGCCCGCGCCTACATCCTCCAGGGCGAGCGTGCCACCGAGGTGCCGCAGGGCGAATACGAGATCGAAGGCTTTTTCACGCGCCTGAACCACCTGCTGCGCGATGGCCATGCCGAGATCCTGGTCACGCGCACGAACGCCTTGCCGGTGGAGTTCAGTCTTGAAGTCGAGACGGCCGAACACCTGGTGGTGGAGGCGCGTTTCACCGTCGACCTGCGCATCGAGAACGTGCCGGCTTTTGCGCGCCACTTCATGACCATGCCCGGCACCGTGACGGTGGCCCAGCTGCACGAACTACTGGCGCCCGGCGTGCGCCAGCTTGCCGCCGAATTCATCGGCAGCCAGTCGCTGCGCGAGATGGCGGCCAACCGCGCATTGCGGCAGCAGTTCGACGAACGCCTGCAGGGGGCGCGCTGCGCCTGCAGCTGGCCGGCTATGGCCTCGGCGTGGCGGCCGTGCAGACCCTGGCCCTGCGCCACGACAAGTTCGATGCCAACCGTGCCCGCATCGGGACCCTGTGGCTGGCCGCCGACGAACGCCGCGTCCAGATGGAGCATGCGCGCCAGCTCGAGGAACTCTACGACGAAGGGGAGTGGCACAAGATCCGGCGCGAAGAAGGGGAAGCGCGCCTGCGCCTGCGCCGCCGCCGGAAGCGCGCCAGGCCGAGACGCTCGAACGGGGCGAGACGACGCTGGCCAATTCCGAACGCTACCTGGCCCTGCGCACGCGCGAGATCGAACTGTACGGGCGCATTGCCGAAGCGCGCTCGCGGCGCGAAGCCATCGACCGGGGCGCCGGCGAAACCCTGGCCGAGCTGGAACACGCGCTGGCGCGGAAACGCGGCGTCCGCGCCGGCGAGGCGGCCGAGTGGGCGCAAGTGCAGGCGCTGGCGCGGATCCGCATGCGCGGCGCGCTCGAACTGGCGCAGCAGGAAACGCTGCAGGCACGCCGGCTGGCGCAGCAGCGCTTTTTCGCAGCAGCTGCTGGTGCAGCAGATCCGCAACAAGGTCGAGCAGGCCGCGGCCATCGAGGACGCCACGCGCCGCCGCGCCGAGCTGGCGCGACTGGCGGCAAGCGAAGCGCAGGCGGCCCAGCAGGCCTGCGAACTCGACGAGGAAGAGCACAAGGCGCAGTTCGACCTGGTACGGCTGGCCAATGCCGCGCGCCGCCGCGCCGCCGAGCGCGAGGAAGAATGGCTGGAATCGCAGCAGGCGGGACGCCTGCGTGCGCTGCAACACAGCCAGGACCTGGAAGCGGAAGGCCTGCGCCAGCAGATCGAGGCCTTGCGCCGCGCCGGAGGGCAGGAGGATGCGATCGCCCAGCACGAGAAGCTCCTGCGCACGATCGATGCCGAAGCGCGCCAGGCACGGGCGGCGAAGGAAGTCGAGCTGCTGGCCCAGGAGCGCCAGGCCGCCCATGAACTGGCCCGCGCCGAAGCGCTCGACCGGGTTGACGACACGACCAAGCTGGCGGTGGCCGCGGCCCCCAACGCCGCCGTGCTGGCCGACTACCTGAAGACGCGCGTGCACGCGGGGATGGACGCCGGCCAGCTGGCGGCGCTGGCCGGCGTGGTCGCCGCCGGCGGCGCGGTAGGCGCGCTCGATGCCGCGCGCCTGGTGGAGGAAGCGGCCGAACGCGAACGGGCGCGCCGCGACCTCGAGGTCGACAAGGACCGCGCCCACCAGCTGGCCTTGCTGGCGCTGCAGAACGAGGTCAACAAGGCGGCGCTGGGCGCGCAGGCGCAGGTGGCCGGCGGCGTCGGCGCCGCCCTCGTGTCCGCAAGCGCCGGCGCCCGCTGCGCGAATGGCCACGCGCTGGCGGCGGGCGAGCGCTGCTGCGCCGCCTGCGGTGCGGCGCGCACTGGCTGAGCGCAAGCGATGCCGACAGCCCTCGACAGGATCCGCGACCTGCGCGCGCTGCACGCGGACGGCTTGCTGAGCGACGCGGAGTTCGCGCAGCGCCGCGACGCGCTCCTCGACGCTGTGCCGGCCGCGCCGGCAGGGCCTGCGCGCGGCACCGAGCTGGGACTGATGCAGGGCCAGCACGTGGGCCCCGCCGGCCGCCGCTACCGTCTGGAGCGCCTGATTGCGCTTGGGGGCATGGGCCAGGTATGGCAGGCCACCGACCTCGCCACCCATGCGGAGCTCGGCCATAGTGCCCAGGTGGCGCTGAAGATCCTGGCGCCCGAACTGACCAGCGCAAGCGGGCCCGCCCGGCTGCTGATGCAGGAAGCGACGCGCGCGCGCCGCCTCGCCCATGAACACATCGTGCGTGTCTATGACTGGGCCCAGGACCCGGCCACGGCCAGCTTTTTCCTCATCATGGAGTGCCTCGAAGGCGAGGACCTCGAGCGGCTGCTCGCGCGCACCGGGCCGCTGCCGCTGGCGCGCGTGCTGGCGCTGCTGCAGCCGCTTGCCGCGGCGCTCGACTATGCCTGGGCAAAGCACGGGCTGGTGCACCGCGACATCAAGCCGGCCAACGTGTTCGTCACCGGGAAGGCCGAAGTCAAGCTGCTCGACTTCGGCATCGCCGCGCGGGCCCGGGCTGGCGGGCATCGCGGCGGGACGCCCGCCTTCGATGCGCCGGGCGCATCCGGCACGCCCGGCTACCGCGCGCCGGAAGCCGGCACGCCCGGCCTGGTCCCGGCGCGCAGTCTCGACGTTTACGCGGTGGCACGCATGATCGGGCAGATGCTGACCGGGGCGCTCCCTGCGGGGCCAGGGCACGAGCCGCCTCCTGCCGCTGGCCTGGCCCCAGCCGCGTGGGAGCTGCTGCGCGCCGGCTGGGCCGATGATCCGGCACGGCGGCCCGAGAGCGTCAGCGCGTTGCTGGCGCGGTTGGCCGCGGCTGCCGCGCCGGCGCCGATCGGCTGGGCAGCGCTGCCGCGGCGCGAAAAAACGCGCTGGCGGATGGGCCGGCTGCCGGCCCGGTCCCGGACGCCGGCGATGGGCCGGACGAGATCCGGGACGAGACTCGGGACGAGACTCGGGACGAGACCCCGGACGAGATCCGGGACGAGAAGCCGGACGAGACGCCGGACGAAACGCCGGACGAGAAGGCGGACGCGGGAACGCCGCAGCCGATTCCGCCGCCACCGCCAGTCGAGAGCCCGCGCCTGGCGCCGCTGCCCATCGTGCAGATAGGCCACGCCACTGCCGTGCAGGCCGAAGCCGGACGCGCGCTGCGCGAGCAGGCACGGCGCGCGCGCGACGAGGCCGATGCGGCCCGGCGCAGCCGGCGCGAAGCCCTGCGCGAACAGCTGGCGGCGCGCCGCGCCGAAGACGCGGCCAGGGCGCGCGAAGCCCGGGAAGCGCTGCAGCGCCAGGCATTGCAGGCAAAAGCGGCCGCAGCCTACCTGGCCGAGCAGGAACGCGAACGCAGGCAGGTGCCTGCGCACCCGGACGCGGCGTCCTCGCCCATGCCACCGGCGGCGGCAGTGCCGACGCTGCGCGACCGCTTCCTCGCCGGCGACGCTGGCGGTCCGGAGATGGTGCTGCTGCGCGCCGGCCGCTTCCAGATGGGCTCACCCGAACACGAGCGCGCGCTTGCGCTGGCCGAGGGCGCGAGAAAGCACTGGCTCGCACGCGAAACGCCGCAGCGCTGGGTCGGCATCGAGCGCCCCTTCGCACTCGGACGCTATCCGGTGACGGTCGGCGAGTGGCGTCGATTCGTGGAGGACTCCTCCTGGCGCGGCAGCGGCGACGTGGACTGGGCTTCGCCCGGCTTTCCCCAGTCCGACCTGCACCCGGTGGTGGGCGTCAGCTGGCATGACGCCGGGCGCTACCTTGCCTGGTTGAGCGAATGTACCGGCTGCCGCTACCGCCTGCCCAGCGAAGCCGAATGGGAATATGCCTGCCGCGCCGCGACCAGGTCGGCCTTCAGCTTCGGCGAGCGCATCGACACCGGGCTGGCCAACTACGACGGCAACTTCACCGGAATGGCGGCGAGCGCGGCGCCTGCGTGGCCGGCACGACGGCGGTGACGCGCTTCCCCCGAATCCCGGGGTCTTCACGACCTGCACGGCAACGTCTGGGAATGGGTACAGGACAGCCTGCAGGAGAGCGATCAAGGCGCGCCGCGCGACGGCAGCGCCCGGGAAGAGGGCAAGGAGAACGGGGCCGGCCGCGACCGCCGCGTCCTGCGCGGCGGCGCCTGGCGCTCGCCTCCGCGCGACCTGCGCTCGGCCCTGCGCAACGGTTTCTCCAGCACGCTGTCGAGCAATATCGTGGGCTTCAGGGTGGCGCGCGAGCTGTCCGACGCCGAGTGCCTGCCGCTGCAGTTGCTGGCGTGAACGCCCACCCGCGGACGACCGCGCCCGCGCCCGATTCCTGACGGCTAGCGTGCGCAAGGCGGCAATCGCAAGGAGTAGGCTGTGGCCTGTCGAATGGTCCATCCACCGCACTCGAAAGGAAGCGCCATGAACATCCCGGAGCACCTGCGGATTCCGTTGATCGTGTTCGGGCTGCAGGCCGCCTTGCTGGCGGGCTGTGCGCTCATCTTCATCGTGATGTTGCCGCAAGGGCACTGAGCGTACCCGGACCCGGGCGCGGCCCTAGAGGCTCAGCGCAAAACCGTGGTCGTGCGCCGCAGGGGACGGCAGGGACAGGCGCAGCTCGGGATACGGATCGGTGCGAAAGCGCCCGTCCGCGGGCCAGCCGCTCAAGCCGCTGGTCGCCGCCGTCGGGCTGAGCGCGGTCTCCACGCCCGTGCCCGGATCGAGATGCCAGAAGCCGCCGTCGCGGTGGAACAGCAGCGGCAGGCCGGGCGCGCCCTGGCCCGGATGGCTGCCCGGATGGCGCTCGGGGTCGAGCAGCCAGATGGCCTCGTGCGCCGCGCCGGCGTCCGTCCGCTGCAGGACGATGCCGTTCGGCAGCACGGCCGCCACCTCGAGCACGACCACGCCGGGAATGCTGGCGGTGAACGCCAGGCGCATCCCGGGACGCAGGGGCAGCGCCATGTGCTTGCCGGGCCAGGCGCCATCGACCAGCAGGCCATAGCGCGAAACGTCTTCGATTTCGTAGCCCGCGCGGCCGCGCCGGATCAGCGCATGCCGGGCCGAGATGCGCCGCGTCAAGCCTTCGTGTGCGATGCCCTGGCCGTCGTGGTGGGCGAGCAGCACATCGGCCATGGCATCGGGCTCCAGGCGCCCCAGTACGCATTCGTCCAGCGCGAACAGGCGCAGGTAGCGCGCCTGGCCTGCTTGCGTTGCCGGGCCGGCGATACAGGCCGCGCTGGCGGGGCAGGCATGGGCGGGGGCGCGCGCCGGCGGGTCGGTCTCGAGCAAGTCCTCGTCCCAGGCGATGCTGGAAAAGCCGAGGTCGATCTTGCCGCCGCCGGCATCGAGGTCGAGATGGGCGATGCCGGCATTGTAGGCGCTGACGTCGATGTCGAGCCGGCCGCCGCCATCGAGCTGCCCGCGCACGCGGGCAATCGAGCCGTCGTCGGCGCTTACGCGGACGTTCTTGTGGGTGGCAAGGAAGGTCTGGTGGATTTCGTGCAGGCTGGCGTCCAGCCGCGGCGCCAGGATGAGCAGGGTCGCCACCCAGGTGCGCGCAGGCAGGCCAAGGGCTGGACGGCTGCGCAGTTCAAGCGCGATGCGGTATTGGCCGTGTTCGAGGTCGCGCGAGGAAAATTCGAGAAAGACCGGCAGCCATTCGCCGCGCAGGGTGCGGGTGAAGGCGTGGCGCGCACCGCCGTCGAGGCGCAGGCGCGAACTGGCGAGCAGGGTGACTTCGCGCGCGCAATCGGCCGGCATGCCGCGCAGTTCCAGCTTCAGCAGCTGGCGCCCGCCGGCCGCGCGCGGGTCGAAACCGCTCACATGCAGGTGGGGACGGACCGGACTTGCGGCGCAGCGGACCGGGCCGCTCGGCAGGATGGCCGCTGCCTGGACGACCGCGGCGGCAGCGGCGATGTCCCTGGCTTCGCTATCGACCGTGCCGATCTGGCGCGCCGCTGCCGCTGCGGGCGCCGGCTGCGCGTGGCCGTGCGCGCAAGCGCCGTCCCCGGGCATGACCCAGAGGGTGCAGTGCGGATGATCGGGATTGCTGCAACGGTTCATGGTCGGCGAGGTCGTGGGAGTAGCGTCTGCCTGGCCGAGCATACGCCGATCCGCCCAGCCGTGGCGCCCGCCTGGGCTCGCCGCACCGTGTTTTCCTGACAGGGGAATCAGGCGGAGGGCAGCGCAGTCTCGTCGCGGTGGGGGCCCCGCGTGCGCAGTACGATGGCGGTCAGGTTGTCCGGCTGCAGGCCCACCGGCGGGCGCAGCGCGATCTCGGCGAACAGGGCCTCCACGCAGGCGGCCGCACCCGCGCCGGCGAACAGCCGCGGCCAGCGCGCGACGAACTCGGCCGGATCGAGGCAGGACCAGAAGCCGTCGCTGGCGAGCAGGTAGCAGGCGTGCGGCCGCAGCGTCACGGCGCGCCGGTCCGGCAGCGCGCGCAGCCAGGGTGGCAGGATGTCGGGCGTGAGGGCGAACAGGGCGTCGTCGAGGCGGGTCGGATCGACGAAGGTATTGCCGAGGATGAAAGCCTGGGCGATCTGGGGCGCATGCGCGCCATGCACGGCGCGCCGCCATTCGTCTTCGTCGACGAGGCCGGCCAGGGCCAGCACCGTGGCCGGTACGTGGTCGATCGTCAGTGTCCGCAGGTCGTCGGCATCGATTTCGTAGAGGCGCGAGTCGCCGGCGTGCCAGAGCAGCGCATCGGCGCCGGGCGGCAGTTCGAGCAGCGTCAGTGTCGTGCCGGGACGCGGTCCGGCCAGCGGCGCGAACTGCCGCTGCAACTGGCCGTGCAGGGCGTCGAGGTGGGCGGACAGGGTAGGGATGTCGCTGCAGGCCGGGAGGCCTAGCAAACCCCTGGGCGAGCGCCTCGGCCGCTTCGCGACCATGGCCGTGGCCGCCCATGCCGTCGAGCACGGCCAGGCGCACCTGGCCGGGCGGCCAGCCGGGAACGCGGCGCCGCTGTGGCCTGCCCTCGACCAGGCAGGCGGCGTTGCCGGCGGCGTCGATGAGCACGCAGTTGTCCTGGTTTTCGGCGCGCTGCAACTCGCCGACGCCGAGCGCGCTGCGCGCCGCAACGTCCAGGTGGGGACCGAAGTCCAGGCTGTCGAACATGCGCCTCGCTGCCTCCTGTGATGGGTGCGGTGGATGGGGAAAGCCTGCCGGGGCTGGCCGGGCCAAGGCCCCTATGGTATGTTAAGGTTTTGGAAACGCCAAGCACCCATGCTGATTCGTCCCTTCGAAGCTGCCGACCTGACTGCCGTGGCCCGCCTGTTGCGCGCCAGTGCCAGCGAATTCATCGTGCACGAGTCCTCCCCGGAGGGCGCGGCCACCTTCCTGCGCGAAAACGACGAGGACGGACTGCGCGGCTATCTCGCGCAAGGCTACGCCTACCACGTGGCTTGCGATGGAGACGCGCTGGCCGGTTTCGTCGCGATGCGCGGCAACGACCACCTGTTCCACCTGTTCGTCGACAAGCGCTGGCATGGGCAAGGCCTGGCGCGGCGCCTGTGGCTGGCGGCGCGCGACGCGGCGCTCGCGCGGGGCGGCAGCGGCAGCTTCACCGTCAATGCCTCGAATTTCGCGATGCCGGTCTACGAGCGCTTCGGTTTCGTGCGCACCGCGCCCACCCAGTGCGTGAAAGGCCTGTACTTCAACCCGATGCGCTTGACGCAGGATTGACCCTGCCTCAGCGCCGCCCTTCGTCGGCGCGGCGTAGCCACAGGCTGCTGGCCCAGCCAGCGAGCGGCACGCCATCGACCTCCGTGCTTACCTGCCACCAGTCGCCATCGCGGCGGCCCGTCGTCTCGACTTTCGATCCGGCTGGCAGCACCACCACCCGTGGCGAACCCGTGCCGCCGGCGGCGCGCAGGTTCAGCGGCGCGGCGACGCGGTAGCTGCGTCCCGGCCGGGGCGCTTCGATCTGGCGGTGGCCGGCGCCGCCGGCGGGTCGGACCGGTGCGGCGCCAGCCACCACAGCGCGCTGCCGATGGCCGCCGTGCCCCCGACCAGCACCAGCAAGGCGCGTGCATTCGGGCGGCGCCACCAGGCGCGCGGCGTCGCATGCGCGGCCAGGACCAGGGTCGCGGCCAGGCTTGCTGCGCCACAGGCCAGGGCGAGCGGCAGCGCTTCCATGCTCACGCTTCCACGCGCAGCACGTAGTGGCCGGCGACGATGTGGTGGCCGACCGGCACCGGTAGGCCTCCTCGCCCGCCGCCGTGTCGATGGCGGCGACGAAACCGAGCCGTTCGTCGAGGTGGTAAAGCGCCTGCGTGGCCGCCAGGCGGGTGACGTGGCAGCCTTCCAGCCCGGCCTCGAAGCGGAAGGCCGTGCGCGACAGGCCAAGCCGATCGGCGCCGCCGGCATGGAGTCCGTCGGCCCCGCGCAGGCAGGTGGCGGCGTCGAGCACGCGCAGCGGGAGCCAGGGCCGTCGTTCCGCGTCCGAAGGTGAGGGGCGCGCCGTGCTCGACCGCGAGCGCCGGCGCCTGCGGCAAGCGCACGAGGGCGCTGTAGCGGTCCGCCATTGCCGGCGCCGGTGCCAGGACCTGGATGTCGACGCCGTCGAGCGGGGCGAAGCGGCTCGGGACGGCGATGCGCTGGCGTCCGTCCGCGCCCAGCACGTGGACCTCGTCCGCTGCGTCGACGGCGAAGCCGATCAGGGTATCGCTACCCAGCGGGCCGGCGCCGAGCTGGCGGTCGAACCCGAATTCGACGGCGGCTGCGCCGGTGTCGCGGTAGCGCGAGAGGCGCGGCAGGGCCAGGGCGGCGAGGGCAATGCGCGCCCGTGCCACTGGGGCGTAGGTGGCTTCCAGTGCCGCGGGGCGGGCGCGCTCGCCGCCCGCTGCAGCGCCGGCACGGCCGTGAGCTCGGCATCGTCCGGGGCCCGCGTGCGCGACTTCCACACCGCCGGCGCGCGCGCCGGGGCAGCAGCGGCAGGCGCCTGCTCGGGCACGAGCAGGCGGCGTGGCGAGCGCCGGCGCGGCGGCGCTGCGCGTCACTTTCAATAGCAGCCGCGCCGTGCCGGCGGTTCCGTCGGGCTGGCGCGCGCGGACCGTGTAGTAGCCGGCGAGCGCATCGAAGCTGCAGTCGAAGGCGTCCTTTGGCCGCACCTGCACTTCCAGCGGGGCATCCGGTCCGTCGTTGATCAGGAGGATGGCCCCATCCTGGGCGAAGGGCCAGCCCGGCACCGCGTGGGTACAGCTGGCCGCGTCATGGCCGAGCACCGTCAGGCGTCCGTTCGGGTACACCGGGCAGACCGGCTGCCAGATGGCGCTGTCGCGCGAAACGCTGACCGTGTAGAGCACCGCCTCGTCCGGCGCCGGCAGGTAGACCGCATGGCCGAACTTCACCTCGACCTGGCCAGGTTCCACCGCGTCGGAGCCCAGCACGTGGTAGCGCACCTCGTCAAGCCCGAGCAGGTCGCCAAAGTCCTTCTGGTGCAGTGCCTGCAGCGATTGCGCCAGGTCGCGCACGCGGGCGCCGCGCGTCAGGTGGCGGTCGTCGTCGACCTCGTCCTGCGGCAGCATCAGGGTGACGTGCGAGAAGCAGCGGGTGGCGGCGCGGCCGCGCTGTTCGCGCGGGGCGCGTTCGAGCAGGTCGCGCAGCAGGGGACGGCGCGCGAACAGCGCCAGGCCCGGTGCCTGCCACAGCGCTTCGGCATTGAAGACGTCGCTGACGCGGTTCAGGGTTTCGTGTTGGACGTAGACCGGCATGATGTCAATTCTCCTCTAAGGTGGACTCGCCTGCGGCAGCCACGGCTAGCAGGGGGAAGATGAAAAACAGGAGGTGCGAGCCGCCGGCGGAGAGAAAACTCATCGGCTGGCCCATGACGGGAAAAAAGGCGAGGTTGGTGCCCCAGGAGAGCAGGAAGTGGCCGAGCACGAAGGCGCCGCCGCCGCACAGCAGGAAACAGCGGAAGCGGCCGCGCCAGGCCTCGTGGTAGTTGCGCGCCGCCGCACCCGCGCGCCAGGCGCGCAGCGCCGCATGGAGCAGGGCGCACAGGAACAGGGCCTGCAGCGTCCACAAGCCCAGGCCGGCGAGCAGGCCATGGCGCTGCAGCAGGAAGGAAGGCGCGAAGTCGTCCTGCACCGCCGGGATCGCCAGCGCCGCGGCCGCGCCCTGGCCGAGTGCGGACAGGCCGAAGGCGCTGTCGATGCCGCTCCAGCCGCCGGCGCCGATCGCCTGCGCGCCCAGCAGCAGCTGGGCACCGGTATGCGGATGGGCGGCCGGGTCGAGCCAGACGCCGAAGCGCTCGCCGTAGAAGCGCCAGCCTTCCGCTTCCAGCGGGCTGGCCGCGCGCAGCAGCACCGGGGCAGCCGCGCCGGCGCACAGCAGTCCGGCGACGGCCAGCGCCGCACCGCGCCGGCGCGCCGCGCACGACCAGGCCAGCAGCATCGCCGCGGCCCAGACCAGCAGCAGGATCAGCGGCGAGTAATCGTCGACCTGCACCGGGGCCACCGCCAGCAGCGCGGCGAACAGCAGCGCGGGCGCGACCAGGCGCAGCCAGGGGGGCAGCGAGCGAGAGCGCGCGTCGCCGCTGCCGAGTCCCAGCGCGATGCAGTGCGCGCACAGGGCCGTCAGGGCGAGTTTGGCAAATTCCACCGGCTGCAGGTCGAACACGCCGGTCTCGTCGCCCCAGCCGACCTGCACCAGCAGTGCGCCGACCGCGACAAAGGCCAGGGCAAGGAGCGCCGCCTCCACCCGCGCCGGCGCCGGCTGTGCGCCACGCGGCCATGCGGTCCAGACGCCGAGCAGGCCCGTGCCGAGCGTGACCGCCGCCGCCGTCTTCTGGAAGTGGCGCAGCCAGGCGCTGTCGGGCGCGCCCGTGCCCAGTTCCAGCTGCAGCAGCAGGCCGGCCGCGAGCAGCACCACGGCGCAGGCGATCACCCCGCCGCCCCGGCACCAGGCCAGGACGCAGGCCAGCGCAGCGCAGGCGGCCAGCAGCGACCATGCGGCACCCGGCGCGGCGCCCAGGCGCCCGGCCAGCAGCAGCCCGAGCCCGAGGATGGCCAGCAGGACGCCGGCGCCGAAGCCCAGCGCCTGGGCCGGGTTCTTGCGGCCTTGTCCGCGCCGGGCGAGCAGGGCGGCGAGCACGCCGCCGGCAGCGGCCAGGCCTGCCCACCAGGAGGCCTGCGCGGGCACGGCCCGGGGATCGCGGCGCGTCCACTGCCAGGACACGCCAGCGGGGAGTTCGGCGCGCGGGGCTGTCCGCAGGACGAGCTTGCCGGCGGGTTCGAGGTGCAGCCGGTCGCCAAGCACGGCTACGCTCAGGCGGGTGCGCCCGACCCTGAGCGCGGTGACGCCGGCCAGCGGGAAGTCGACGAGCGCGAGTTCGCGCGGCAGGCCCGCCGCGTCCACCAGCAGCGGCAGGCGGGCCGCGCCGGCCAGCAGGACCGGGTCGCCATCCTCGAGGACGATGGCCGCGCCGCCGGTATCGACGTCGGGGTTGCCGATGCGATTGCCGCAATCGAGGCTGCCGCCAAACGTCACCGGCCGCGCAGGCGCCAGCGCGGAAGGCGCGATACGGCGCCAGACCGAGAAAAAGGCGTGCGCCCGCACCTGCATCGGGACAAGGCGGAAGTGCCGCGCCGTCTCGCTGCAGCAGGACGCCGTCATAGCGCCAGGTATGGGCCGCGTCGCTCAATAGCAGGTGGCCGGTGCCCGCTTCGCGCACGCGGTAGGCGCGCGCGCCGAGCTGGAAGCGCATGCCTGTCCCTAGCGCGACCGCGCCGCTGCGCGTGCGCACCGGGCCCCGCTCGATGCCGATCGGTGGCGCCCCTGCCATCCCGGCCGCCCACCAGGCGCCGGCGTCGTCGCGGCGCAGGCTCAGGCCCCGCCGGGGGCGCCGGCCGCGGCCAGTTCGTTTCCGCCGAGTTGGAGCGCGCCTCCCGCGGCCAGGGTCACGTCGACGCGGGTGGGCAGCCAGGCCGGCGGCATGCGCACCAGCGCCGCCGCCATCAGGGCGCACAGCAGGACAAGGAGCGCGGCGGCCGTCATCCTGCCGATGCGCGCGGCGCTCATGCGACGCTCCGCCATGGCTGCGCCGCCCCGGCCGCCGCCGCGATGAGGCGGCTGATCTCGAGCGCATGGCGCGGCCGGTCTTCGCGCCGCGCCGCCAGCAGGGAGCGCAGCAGGGGCCGATGGTGCCGGGTCGGCCCCTCCGCGCGCGGCGCAGGCGGCGAAGTGCGCTGCTTCGTCCTCGGCCAGGATGGCGGGCAGGGCGCCGTCCCAGCGTTCGCGCAGGTGGGCCGCGGCGGCGTGGCCGTGCTCGCGCCAGGCGGCTGCGCAACTGCCGCAGTAGCGCAGGGTCGCGCCGCTTGTCACGAGATAGTAGAAGACCGCGCCGAGCGCGAAGTAGTCGGTGCGGGCGTCGGTCAGGTAGCCGGCACCTTGCGGAAAGAACTGTTCCGGCGCCTGCCAGCTGGCGGTGCCGGTGTAGGAATGGGCGGCGGTATCGAGCAGGCTGCGGTTGGTGCCGAAGTCGGCCAGTTTCAGGGTGGCGCTCCTCCGGTCGAGCAGCAGGTTGCCCGGTTTCAGGTCGAGGTAGCGCCAGCCGTGCGCATGCACCTTGGCCAGCGCGCCGTTGATCTGTCCCAGCCAGGCGAGCGCCTGGGGCAGCGCGATGCGCTCGCCCCCGCCGCGCCCAGCGCCCTCATGTGGGCACCGAGGTCGCCGTCGAGCAGTTCCAGCGCCATCGCGGGAAGGCCCTCGTGGCTGCCCTGGTCGAGCAGGCGGACGATGTGGCGCCCGTCCCGGGCGACAACCCGCCGAGGAAGGCGATTTCGCGCTGGGCGCATTCGCTCCAGCGCTGGCGCAGCGTGGGCGCGGCGCCTGCCATCTGCTCGCGGTTGACGAGTTTGAGTGCGACGTCCCTGAAGCCGTCGCGCCGGGCGCGCCAGAGCAGGCCGTAGGCCGAGCCGCCCAGCTGCTCGCACAGGCGGTAGTGGCCCCCGCCCAGTGCCACGATGTCGCCGCTTCCTGCCATGTGTTCCCCCTGAGTGCGGCACGGCGCCGCCGCAGGGGCCTAGCCGAGGGGAGGGAAATGGCCGGAACGCGGCGGGGGGGGGAAGGGCGAAAAAAAGCCGCGTCGGCTGACGCGGCTCGTCCGGTATGTCCGTGGAAGGGATCAGCGGCGATAGCCGTCGCGGTCCCAGCCGCGGTCGTGGCCACGGTCCCAATCGCGGCCGCGGCGATCGTCGCGGTCCCAGCCACGATTGTGGTGGCGGTGGCGCGGCTCGACGTAGACGACGGTCGACCCGCGGTAATAACGCGGCTGCTCGTAATACACCGGGCGTGGCTGCTCGTAGTAGACCGGCTGCGGCTGGACGTACACCGGGGCCGGCTGGTAATAATCGACCGAAGCATAGCCGCGGCCGCCGTAGCGGCGGTCATCGTGGCCGCCGATCGAGTTGCCCACCGCAGCGCCGAGCACGCCGCCGACGACGGCGCCGCCGCTGCCGCCGGCGCTATGGCCGATGGCTGCGCCCAGCACCGCGCCGACCGCCGTATTGACGCCGCGATCGCCGGCGAATGCCGAGGGCGAGACGGCAGCCGCGGCCAGGATCACCGCACCAAAGCATTTTTTGTTCAACATGGCTTTTCCTTTTGCCGGGGCGGGGATCGGAATGATCGCGACAACGTCCGGGCATGGATGAACTATAGCGAGACCCATCCGCAAGGCCACGTCCTTATACAGATTATTACAAGTGGTACGGACGCAGTAACATTATTCGGGCGCTCGTCGCGGACCGCCCCTTGCAGACCGCCGTGCCCGCCCCATCTAGGCATGAGAACAACTTTTCCCGAGCGTACATGTCAGCCTTGCGCAATCTTGCCGTCGTCCTCGTCCTGCTGGTTCTCCTGCATGTCTATATTGGTGTGCGCCTGATGCCTGACATGGGCCTGGGCGCGGCGGGCATGGCCGGCGGCGCCATGTTGCTGCTGCTGTCGACGCTGCTGGTGCCCGTGGGCCTGCTGTCCTCGTCGCTGCGCAGGCGGCGCTGGTCGGAGGGGCTGGCCTGGTTCGGCCTGCTGGCAATGGGGATGTTTTCGTCGCTGCTGGTATCGACCCTCCTGCGCGACATCGTGCTGCTGCTGGCGCGCATCGCCGGTCTCGGGAACCCCGGCCTCACTTACTGGAGCGCCCTGGCGGTACCCCTGCTGGCCTTGCTGGTGACCTTCCTCGGCTTCGTCAATGCACGCCGGGTGGCGCAGGTGAAGCAGGTCGACGTACCGATCGCGGGCCTGCCGGAAGCACTGCACGGCTATTCCATCGCCCAGATTTCCGACATCCACGTGGGCCCGACCATCAAGCGTCCCTACCTCAACGCGATCGTCAACCGGGTCAACGCCCTGCGTCCGGACGCCATTGCCGTCACCGGCGACCTGGTCGACGGCAGCGTCGGGCGCCTGGCCCTGCATACCGCGCCGCTGGCACGCCTGTCTGCACCGGACGGCGCGTTCTTCGTCACCGGTAACCACGAATATTATTCGGGCGCGGACGAGTGGATCGCCGAGGTGCGCCGGCTCGGCCTGACGGTGCTGCTGAACCAGCACGTGGTGCGCCGCCGCGGCGGCGCCGCGCTGATGATCGCGGGTGTGGCCGACTATTCCGCCCACCATTTCAACCCGGCGCACCGCAGCGACCCCCAACTGGCCGCCGCCGGCGCGCCCGGCGACGTCGCTGTCAGGGATCCTGCTCGCGCACCAGCCGCGCAGCGCGCCTGCTGCGGCCGAAGCCGGCTTCGACCTGCAATTGTCGGGCCACACCCACGGCGGGCAATTCTTCCCGTGGAACCTGTTCGTGCCGCTTCAGCAGCCTTTCGTCGCCGGACTGCACCGCGTGCGCAAGCTCTGGGTCTACACGAGCCGTGGCACCGGCTATTGGGGACCGCCCAAACGCTTTGGCGCACCGTCGGAAATCACGCTGGTGCGCCTGGTCGCCGCGTAGCGCGGGCGTACGCCCGCGGTCAGGCTGAGGCTGTGTAGCGGTCTTCGCCTGCGCTTCGGCCGGGACTGCGTAGCGTGGCCTCCGCCTGCGGTTCCGCCGAGCTGCGCATCGTGGCCTTCGCCCACGGCTCGGCTGGGGCTGCGTATCGGTCGTCGCGCGCAGTTTGGGTGCAGCTGCATGCGTGGCCTTCGCCCCGGGTACCCCAACGGCTGCCTGCTTGCGACCGCCGGACAGGGCTGAGCAAGCCTGTCCCGGCAGCTTGTCGCGAGGCATGTAAAGACAGCCAAACGTTGCCAAATGCGCTATCGTGCCCCTTCCTGCCATCTTCGAAGGACCGTCCGCATGAATCGCATCAAGACCCCCATCCTCGGCCTGCTGGCCGCCTCCCTGTTCGCCTCCGTCGCCCAGGCGGCCAGTCCCGGCAACGACCCGGCGGCCCTGGTGCGGATCCGCGATACCGCGATGCAGAGCAATTACGCACGGGAACGGATGGCGGACATGACCGACCTGATCGGGCCGCGTCTCTCCGGCTCGGCCGGGGCGGCGGCTGCCGTCACCCAGGTGGCCGAGGCCATGCGCGCGCTGGGCGCGAAGGTGACGCTGCAGCCGGTCAAGGTGCCGCACTGGGTGCGTGGGCTCGAGACGGGCGAGCTGGTCGACTACCGCGGCCGCCCGGCCGGCATCAGCCAGCGGGTCGTGCTGACCGCGCTGGGCGGATCGGGCGCGACGCCGGAGGCCGGCCTGCGCGCCGAGGTGATCGTGGTATCGAGTTTCGAGGAGCTCAAGGCGCGCGCAAGCGAAGTGAATGGCCGCATCGTGCTCTTCGACGTGCCCTTCGACCAGGCGATGGCCGACGTCGGCCTGGCGGGCCAGGCCTATCGCCGTGGCTCGAACTACCGCGTCAATGGCCCGCGCATCGCCGCCGAGATGGGCGCGGCCGCGGCGCTGGTGCGCTCGGTGGGCGGCGCCATTATCGCCTGCCGCACACCGGCAACTCCGGCCTGCAGGACGGCGCGCGCATTCCGGCGGCAGCCGTCACGGTCGAGGACGCAATGCTGATGAGCCGCCTGGCCAGGCGCGGCCCGCTCGTCATGCGCCTGGTGCTGACGCCGAAAATCCTGCCCGACGCCGATAGCTACAACGTCATCGCCGACTGGCCGGGGTCCGACAAGGCTGGCGAGATTGTCGTCGTGTCGGGCCACCTCGATTCCTGGGACCTGGCCACCGGCGCCCATGACGACGCCGCCGGCGTTGCCAGCGCGATGGCGGTATTCGAGACGCTGAAGAAACTCGACTACCGGCCGCGCCGCACGATTCGCATGATTGCCTGGATGAACGAGGAGAACGGTACCCGCGGCGCACGCGCCTACCTCGACAGTGTCGCCGCGAATCCGGCCAGCCACGTGGGTGCCATCGAAAGTGACAGTGGGGCTGGCCGCCCCTTCGGTCTGCACGCCAGCGTGCCGGCCGCGTCCACGCCCCTGTTCGCGCCGCTGCAGGCGGCCTTGCAGCCGATCGGCGCCGGCGTCTTCCAGCGCCAGGATGCGCTCGCGACCGGCGATTTGTCGGGTCTGGAGCGCGCGGGCGTGCCAAGCTTCGCGCCGCTGATCGACAACTCGACCTATTTCAACTACCACCATACCGCCGCCGACACGCTCGACAAGGTGGATCCGGATAACCTGCGCCGCCACGTCGCAGTGATGACGGCGACGGCGTGGTTCCTCGCCAACATCGAGGAACCGGTCGGGCGCGCGGTGGTGCCGGCCTCGTTTTCCCGCTGACTGCCCGGCTGCGGCGGCACGCCTCATGTGGCGCAGGCAGCGCCACCAGGCGGTGTTGATGCCTGCGCGAACGCTGCCGACCCGTACGCGGCCCTATCCGCCGTTGGGGTAGACTCCCCGCACACATCTCAACGGAGGAAACCATGACTGGACGGAAGAAACTGGTTGGACAGCGTATCGCCGTGCTCGCCGCGGACGGCTTCGAGAAAGTGGAACTGACGGCGCCGGTCGCGGCGCTGCGCACGGCCGGCGCCGAGGTCGATATCATCTCCCTTCGCTCGGGCAAGATCCGCGGCATGAACCTGCACCAGCCTGCCGACCTGATCCCGGTCGACTTCACGGTCGACGAGGTCAGCGCCCGCGACTACGACGGTCTCCTGATTCCGGGAGGCTTCATGAACCCCGACATGCTGCGCCAGTCCGCCGAGGCGCGGGACTTCGTGCGCGCCTTCGATCTGCTGGGCAAACCCATCGCAACGCTCTGCCATGGCCCCTGGGTGCTGGCATCGAGCGGCTTGCTGTCGGGCCGCACGCTCACCTCATGGCCGGGCGTACGCGACGACATGATCCATGCGGGCGCGATCTGGCTCGACCAGGAAGTCGTTCGCGACGGCAACCTGGTGACCAGCCGCGGACCGCAGGACATGCTGCCTTTTGTCCGCGAAATGATCGCTTTGTATGCGGGCAACGCGGGCAGCAAGGCGGCGCTGCGCCAACGCCACCATTCGGATCCGCAGCGCGAGGAGCCGAGCGTCGTGACGAGCGCTGCCATGCGCTGGATGCCGCGCCCATCGCTGGGCACGGTGCTCGGCCTGGCCCCTCCCGGGTGTGGGCGTGATGGCGGCACGGTCGAGCGGCGAGCGCATGTCCGCCGCCGAGGCACGGTCGGCCTCCGTATAAGGCTTGCCTGCGAGACCGGCGGAGGGAGGGCGGCGCTGCGTGGCGTGCCGCTGCCCCGTCTGCCCAGGCCGAGATGCCGTTTCCGCATAGCGAGCCGGCGCAGGGGCGGGCTCGGTACCGCACACCCGTCAACGCCAGCGTGCTTGCGCGTGCGACTCCGTGCGACTGCATGCGACTGCATGCGACTGCATGCGACTGACATAGCGGCGCGCCGACGCCGATCCGCTCGCGCGTCGTCGGCAAGTAGCTGGTGGCCTGCGCCTCGACCATTGCTTCCGCTCGCGTTGCCAAGCCTGCGCCTGCTGGAGGCGCGGCCTGTCGAGGCGTCAAGCACCGGGGCGCGCACACCTTGTGACCCAGCCTGTGCAGGCATGCAGCCGCGCAGCACCCGCATCGCCCAGGCCCTGCATGGCTCGAGCCGCGAAATCGCCCGGCCCGCCAGTTGGGCAAGCGTCGGGCTGGCTCGGCGCCCACCCGGGCGGCGCTACGCCAGGCCAGCTGCACTCCCGGTGCTGTCAGTCGTGCAAGCACAGGCCTGGACTGGCGTGCATCGGCGTTCACACACAGAGGCCACGGCTCGTGACCCATGACGCAGCATGGGAAGCGGTACCGCCGCTGCATGCGCCGCGGCGGCCTCCCTATTCGATTGCTACCCGTCTGACCGCCCGTGCGTGGCCACGGAAGGGTCGGCCATAGACGGTCTGGATGCCGCTGGCGAAATTCTCCCCCCAGACCAGCTGGGAACGGGTTTCGTGCGGTTCGGCAGACCAATACCATTCGCGCGCGAACTCTTCGCGCAGGTTCGCGAACAGCAGCGAGAGTTCGCGCCGGTTCGGTAATTCGCCACCCTGGCTGCCTGCCCAGTCAAGCGCACCGGGCCAACTGACATCGGCGGCGTCGCCGGGCAGGAGAATCAGGTGGTGGTCGGGCGCGCCATCCTTACCAAGGATGACACCGGCATACAGTTCGCCTTCCTTCAGTGTTTCTCGTAATTGCATATAAATGCCCATCGTTGTCCTCGCGCGTCCGTGACTGGTTATTCGTATGACACCGGGCTCTTCGTTTTAGTTGCCGCCGTTGGCGCTCCAGACACGACATGGATCATGGAAGTGTTCGATTTCACAGGAATAAACTGTTTTGATTCTTTATTACTCCAAGAAAATTTATTCGCAAAAAGATTGAACTAAGGAAGTTTCCTACCCTCAAAGGTTACGTATTCACTTTTTACGCTAGGAAATTTCCTCATGAAAAAGCAAGCCCTCTTCGCCGCCATCGCCATCGCTTTCAGCGCCACCGCCGCCTCGGCAGCCACCGTCACCCTGACCGGTTACGACAGCCTGACCGCCACCCCCGGCGGTACCGTGAACGCCACCATCCCGGCCACGACCTATAACTATTATGTGTCGCCGACCGGCTCGGATACCGCAGCAGGCAGCAAGGCCGCGCCATTCAAGACCCTGGCCCGCGCCGCCAAGGCCGCCATCAAGCCGGGCACGACCGTGTTCGTCGCTCCCGGCACCTATGCCGGCGGCTTCAAGACCACCGGCAACGGCACCGCGACGGCCCGTATCTACTGGGTGTCGACGACGAAGTGGGGCGCGAAGATCGTGCCGCCGGCAAGCTCGGTCAACAAGAACGCTTGGGACAACCGCGGCAACTACGTCAGCATCGTCGGCTTCGAAGTCGACGGTTCGAAGATCCAGAGCGGTACCAAGTGGACCCTGGGTATCTACACGGGCGGTTCGTACAACGTCATCGAAGGCAACCACGTGCACCACACCGCCACCACGATTCCTTGCTCGAGCGCAGGCGGTTCGGCCATCGGCGTCGACAGCTACTACAAGGGCGTGATGGGTGATGTCATCGGTAACGTCGTGCACGACATTGGCCCTGCCGGCTGCACCTATGTCCAGGGCATTTATCACAGCACCTCGGGCTCGATCAAGAACAACGTCGTCTACCGCGTCGGTTCGGCAGCGATCCACCTGTGGCACGATGCGACGAACGTGAAGATCATCAACAACACGGTGAGCTCCTCGGTGTTCGGCATCATCGTCGGCGGCGGCGACTATTACTTCACGACCGCTGGTGCCAACAACGTCCACGTCCACAACAACATCGTCTACGACAACAAGTACGGCATCTCGGAGCAGGGCAAGACCGGCAGCGCCAACACCTACAAGAACAACCTGGTCTACAAGAACACGACCTACAACTGGCAGCTGCGCAATGGTCTGCAGCACACCGGCACCCTGACCACCGAGCCGCTGCTGGCTGGCTACTCGCGTACCGCCGCCATGCCGAACTTCAAGCCGAGCACCAGCTCGCCTGTGATCGGCCGTGGTCTCAGCACCTACGCGCCGACCACCGACATCGATGGCCGTGCGCGTAACGCGAGCACCGGCTTCGACATCGGTGCCTACCAGCATTAAGCAAAGCACCAGGCAGCCCGGTACAGCACCGAGTACCTGAATAGCACCAGCACTCACTGCGGCACCGAGCTGCCCGCATCCTTCCGCCGCCTGAGCAGTCTACTGACTGCCCCGGGCACGGTTTACACCCGCGTCGCCGCCAGGCCCGCGGGTTTTTTTTCGTCTGTCGATGCCGGCGACCGCGCGCAGGGATGACGCCGCGATGGCCGTTGGCGGCCATCGAACGCACCTGCGCGGGTGATTTCTACTCGGAAACTACATTTGTGGCCATGATAATCCGCGGAAATATTTCCAAGAAACCTTTGAACTTAGGAAGTTTCTGCACCTCAAAGATTACGCATTCACTCAATACGTCAGGAAAATTTGCATGAAAAAGCACCTCACCGCAGTAAGCTCGTTCCGCCTCAATCCGGTCACCCGTGCCACCGCTGCCGCCATGCTCAGCTTGTGCGCCGCCACGGCCACGCAGGCTGCCGATCGTTACCCGACGGACGGCGAGGGCACAGCCTCCGCCGGCTACTCCGCTGCCTACCGGTCCCCAGCTGCACGCCAGGTTGTCGATGCTTACCGCACCTTGCTGCACCGTATGCCAGACAGTGCCAGCCTGGCCTACTGGACCAGGCTGATGGGCCGCGGGATGACGATCGCGCAGGTCGAAGCCCGCCTCAAGCAAACCGACGAATACCGCAAGCGCGTATCGCCGCCACCGGTCGCTCCCAAACCGACGCCCACGCCACCGCCCGCGCCAGCTCCGACGCCAGCCCCGCCGCCTGCGCCGACCCCGACGCCGCCGGCGCCAGGCCCGACGCCCATCGCACCCGGCGCACCGCTCGCCACGCCGAGCACCACCTACCATTATTATGTGTCGCCGACCGGCTCCGATACCGCTGCCGGCACCAGGACAGCCCCGTTCAAGACCCTGGCACGTGCGGCCAAGGCGGCGCTAAAGCCAAGCACGACCGTGTTCGTGGCACCCGGTACCTACGACGGTGGTTTCAAGACCACGGCCAACGGTACGGCCAATGCGCGTATTTACTGGGTGTCGACCACGAAGTGGGGCGCGAAGATCGTCCCGCCGGCAAATTCGGCCAACAAGACCGCCTGGGATAACCGCGGTAACTACGTCAGCATCGTGGGCTTCGAAGTCGACGGTTCGAAGATCCGTAGCGGTACCAAGTGGACGCTGGGCATCTATACCGGCGGTTCGTACAACGTCATCGAAGGCAACCATGTGCACCATACCGCCACCACCATCGCCTGCAGCAGCGCGGGCGGTTCGGCGATCGGCGTCGACAGCTACTACAAGGGCGTGAAGAGCGATGTCATCGGTAACGTCGTGCACGACATCGGCCCGGCCGGCTGCACCTATGTCCAGGGCATCTATCACAGCACGTCCGGCACCATCATGAACAACGTGGTCTACCGCGTGGGTTCCGCAGCGATCCACCTCTGGCACGATGCAAACAACGTCAAGATCGTCAATAATACGGTGAGCTCGTCGGTCTTTGGCATCATCGTCGGTGGCGGCGATTACTACTTCACCTCGGCAGGCGCGAACAATGTTGCTGTCTACAACAACATCGTCTACGACAACAAGTACGGCATCTCGGAGCAGGGCAAGACAGGCAGCGCCAACAGCTACAAGAACAACCTGGTCTACAAGAACACGACCTACGACTGGCAGCTGCGCAATGGCCTGAAGCATAGCGGTACGATTTCGTCGGATCCGCTGCTGGCCGGCTACTCGCGAACCGCCGCCTCGCCGAACTTCAAGCCGAGCACCAGTTCGCCAGTTATCGGACGCGGCATTGCAAGCTATGCACTGCCTGCCGACATCGACGGCCGCCCGCGTAACGCCTCGACGGGTTACGACATCGGCGCCTACCAGCACTAAGAGCCTATCCCGGTAGTCCGGAGTCGCTGCTGGCGCGCCTGACAAACGCGTGCTGCGTTGCTCGTCGTTGCATGGCCAGCCATGCGGCCTCCTCGCGCCTTGCCCGCGCTTGCCATGCATCGCCACCAGCTTTCCCCCGGACTACCGGGATAGGCTCTAAGCACGGCGACCGACCATCTCGGGCACTGCCCGCGCAGCCCATCGCTGCGCGGGCTTTTTTTCGCCTGGATCCGTGGGCGAGGCATTCAATGCGACACAGAACCGAGTCGTTTCCCGGAGCCATGGCCCGCTCTGCAGACACCGGCTGACCGCGCTGCGGTGGAGCGTTCCGGCATCGAGGGCGACGCCGCTTCGCCGTCGGATATCTCCCTGGATTTAACAATCGTCCAGAATCCCGATGTTCGGTATCCCACAGGAAATTTCCTTTAAGCCTTTGATACTCCTAGAAAATTTATTTGAGAAAAGATTGAACTAAGGAAGTTTCCTACCCTCAAAGGTTACGTATTCACTTTTTACGCTAGGAAATTTCCTCATGAAAAAGCAAGCCCTCTTCGCCGCCATCGCCATCGCTTTCAGCGCCACCGCCGCCTCGGCAGCCAGCGTCACCCTGACCGGTTACGACAGCCTGACCGCCACCCCTGGCGGTACCGTGAACGCCACCATCCCGGCCACGACCTATAACTATTATGTGTCGCCGACCGGCTCGGATACCGCAGCAGGCAGCAAGGCCGCGCCATTCAAGACCCTGGCCCGCGCCGCCAAGGCCGCCATCAAGCCGGGCACGACCGTGTTCGTCGCTCCGGGCACCTATGCCGGCGGCTTCAAGACCACCGGCAACGGCACCGCGACGGCCCGTATCTACTGGGTGTCGACGACGAAGTGGGGCGCGAAGATCGTGCCGCCGGCAAGCTCGGTCAACAAGAACGCCTGGGACAACCGCGGCAACTACGTCAGCATCGTCGGCTTCGAAGTCGACGGTTCGAAGATCCAGAGCGGTACCAAGTGGACCCTGGGTATCTACACGGGCGGTTCGTACAACGTCATCGAAGGCAACCACGTGCACCACACCGCCACCACGATTCCTTGCTCGAGCGCAGGCGGTTCGGCCATCGGCGTCGACAGCTACTACAAGGGCGTGATGGGTGATGTCATCGGTAACGTCGTGCACGACATCGGCCCTGCAGGCTGCACCTATGTCCAGGGCATTTATCACAGCACCTCGGGCTCGATCAAGAACAACGTCGTCTACCGCGTCGGTTCGGCAGCGATCCACCTGTGGCACGATGCGACGAACGTCAAGATCATCAACAACACGGTGAGCTCCTCGGTATTCGGCATCATCGTCGGCGGCGGCGACTATTACTTCACGACCGCTGGTGCCAACAACGTCCACGTGCACAACAACATCGTCTACGACAACAAGTACGGCATCTCGGAGCAGGGCAAGACCGGCAGCGCCAACACCTATAAAAACAACCTGGTCTACAAGAACACGACCTACAACTGGCAGCTGCGCAATGGCCTGCAGCACACCGGCACCCTGACCACCGAGCCGCTGCTGGCCGGCTACTCGCGTACCGCCGCCATGCCGAACTTCAAGCCGAGCACCAGCTCGCCTGTGATCGGCCGTGGTCTCAGCACCTACGCACCGACCACCGACATCGATGGCCGCGCACGTAACGCGAGCACCGGCTTCGACATCGGCGCTTACCAGCACTAAAGCGTAGTCCAGGGGCGGCGACCAGCACGGTCGCCGCCCCGGCGCCGGATGCCAGGCTTCGCGCCACATGAAACCCGTACAGTTTGCGCTGTGCGGGTTTTTTTCGCTCCGGATGCGCGCGGGCGCGGGCATTTTGGCCCGCAATGGCCGTGGTGTTGATCCCGCGCAGACCTGTGCCACAAATGCGTCTTGTAGAGCGAGGGGCTTCGTGTAGAATCAATTCTTTCAAGTCGCAGGTCGGGGCGGACGTCCCGGTGGCGCCGCGCTGCGGGCCGGCGCTCCTGAGGCGGATCGAACACGGTACCTGGCATGTCACGCAACCTGCAACACAAGTTCCTCGGTTTTACGTCCTTCGACGGCGCGGCGCTTGCCCGCGCCGTTGTCTTTTGCGGCCGCCCGCAGGGGCGCATGCGCAAGTCTCTCTCCGAGCATCTCGCCCGGCTTGCCTGAGCTCGGCCGACGAGCAATCGTCGCGCCCGAGCACGCCAGGCTACCAGCGGCCCGCAACGGCCAGCATCCACATTTTCCGCACTTTCGGGGACGCCCCATGGATATCGTAGAGATGAATATGAAACAAGATACGCAACAAGCACATGACACCGAAACTGGCCCGCTGCGTCCGCGCCGGCGTGTCGCCAAGCAAGTGCTCGAACGCGGCGAGCGCCTGCGCCAGCGCGCGGGCGTCATCATCGGTCTGTCGCTGGGACTGGTGGCGCTGCTGACGATCCTCGAGTAAGTCCCGCACCGGGGAACCTGGCCAAACCGGCGCCATCGCGGCAGTCCGCCGGCGCATGGCCTGCGGTTGTGCTCCCAGGCGCAGGTTTACTCCGGCATCGGTGTTGCCATTTGCGGGCTGTTCGCCCCCGCGCGGTTGACCTCGGGCGTCACCTTGAACCATTCGAAGGCATCGGGCGGCAGCGCAGCATTGCGGGCGAGTTCGAGGGCGCCTTCGGGCGGGAGTGCGGGATCGAGCCAGAGTGCAGCGTCCTGCGCGCTGAGCACCACCGGGCGGCGGTCGTGGATGTCGAGCATGCCTTCGCCGGCGGCGTCGGTGACCAGCACGAACCCGGCTTCGGCACGGTTTTCCTCATAGGGCCCGAAGTTGGCCAGCGCCAGCATGAACAGCGGCGCGCGGTCCTTGCGGTGGATATGCCAGGGCTGCTTCTTGCCTTTTTCGCCCGTCCATTCGTACCAGCCCTCGGCCGCCACGATTGCGCGCCCGTTCTTCAGCAGGCGGCTCCAGTAGCGGTTGGTGAGCTTGTCGAGCCGCGCATTGATCGAAATCGGCAGCTTGCCTTCCGCCCACTTGGCACGGTAGCTCCAGAAAACGTCGTCGATGCGGCGCTCGCCGTCCTGGATGTGCATCAAGGGGCGGTAGGTGCCTGGCGACACGTTATAGGCGGGCGCGGACTCGCTGTCGTACACGGCATCGGCCCAGCCGAAGACGTTGGCGTAGTATCGGGCCGTTTGGCTCTGGTCAAATCGTCCACACATGGGATCATGGTACTGCAAAACCCCCGAGCGCACGGCACGCGACGCGGCTGCGGAACGCCCCGCCTGCGCACCGGTGCTATCCTGAAGCCTGTTCCCAATGATGGGATCGAGATCGGGAAGAGAAGGAGTCGAGATGGCGCTACCCTGGCTGAAGGTATTGAAGTCCGTTCCCTGGAGCGATGTGATCGCGGCCGCGCCGCAGGTGGCCAACGGTGCGCGCAGGCTGTGGGACACTGTCGGGAGGAAGCCCGGCCCGGCGCCGCAGCCCGACCTCGGCGAGGCGATGGCCCACCTGCCGCCCGAGGAAGACATCGCGTTGCTGGCCGCGCGTATCGAGCAGCATGAGGCGACCATGGCCCAGCTGCATGGGCAGGTGCGCGACGCATCGCGCCTGATCACCGAACTGGCCGACCAGAACGCCCAGCTGATTGCGAAGATGGAAGCGGCACGCGAGCGCCTGAACCTGGTCGGTTTCGTGGCCGCCGCGGGGGTCGTCGTGTCCATCGTGGCGCTCGCACTGGCGCTGGCCCACACCTGAAACACCCTGCCACGCACGCCGGGGCGAACATGAAAGGCCACCGATGAAGTTTGTCCTGCTGCTGTTCCTCGGCTTCCTCTTCATTGCCATGCTGCTCAACGGCAGCCGCAAACGCGGCATGCTGAACGAGGATGCGAACAAGGCCGTCACCGGCCTGGCGACGGCGATGCGCTATTTCCTGTATGGCTTGCTGGTGCTCGGCGCGGCCGCGTGCGCGGTGCTGATCTACCAGGGCAGCTGAGGCCGCTGTCCCCATTGAAGCCGCCGTGCGCCCGGCCCTGCCGCGCGTTTACAGCGGCTCAGGCCGGCAAGTCCGCGCGCCGTCCTCCCTTGAATAGCAACACTTCCAGCACCAGCAGGATGGCGCCGGACAGCGCCAGCAGCGGCATCAGCGCGCACAGCCCGGCCGCGGTGAGCAGCGCCAGCGGCGAGGCCGCGCGCCAGGCGCGCCGGGCAGGAGCGCCGGCAGGCCGAGCCCGGCCGGGCGCATGCGCTTGAAATACATCACCCAGCCCGATACCAGCGAAAACAGCACGCCCAGGCCGAACAGCAATAGCAGCAACTGGTTCCACAGTCCGAACTCGCCGCGGTGGAAAGGGATGCCGAGCGCCGTTGCCTGGCCGAAGGCGGTGGCTTCGCTCCAGCCCGAGCGGTACAGCAGCGTGCCGCTGTAGGCGTCGAACAGCAGGTCGAAGCGCGCAAGTGGCCGGGCCGTGTCGCTGCTTGTCGCGTGCCAGACGCCGTGCGCACCTTCGGGTGGGCTGAGCTTGAGAGCAAGCGGCGCGCCGGGGGCGGCGAGCGACTGCGCGCGCCGCGATGCCGCTTCCCAGCCGAGGGGCGGCGCGCCTGTGGGGGTCGAATGCAGGTGGCGCGGCGCCTGGGGCGAGGCCTGGCCGGCGGCATCGCGCAACTTGCGCACCTGCACGCCCGCGTACTGGCTCCAGGTGATACCGGTGGCGACGATGACGAGGCTCAGCACGCCGAGTGCGACGCCGGAAACAGCATGCCACTGACGCCAGGCGGCCCGGCCTGTCTTGCCCGCACGCGGCAGGCCCGTTTGCCCCGGCCGCGGCCACCACAGCCAGGCGCCGGTGACGAGCATGACCAGCAGCCAGCTGGCGGCCAGTTCGATCATCCAGCGCCAGCCGTCTCCCTGCAGCAGGCGTGAATGCAGCCTGCGCGCCCCCTCGGCGAGGCGTGCGTCGGGTGCCTGGGTGCCCAGCACGCGCGCCGTGTACGGATCGACGAAGACGGTCAGCGGGCCCGACGGCGCTGCTGCCGGTGCGCCGCCGTGGTGTGCGTGCGCCGCACCCGCGCCCCCTGGCGCCATCAGCACCTCGAGCGCGCGCCCCGGACTTGCCGGGAGCAAGACCGAGCGCACCCGATACCCGTGGGGTGCGGCGGCCTCGGCTGCGGCCAAGGACAGCTCGAGGGCGCGCATCGGGCCGGCGGGCGTCACCCGCTCCAGCGACGCGTACAGGCGCGCCTCGAACTGGGGCGTGAAGATGTACAGCAGCCCCGTCAGGGTGGCGAGCAGGATGAAAGGCGAGGCGATCAGTGCCGCCCAGCCGTGCACGCGCAGGTAGAGGCTGCGGCGGCGTGCCCCGAGGGCAGGGGTGAAAGGCATCGCATTGGTCGTCATCGTGTCCTCGTCGAATGGCTGGCCGCGGCGCATTGGCGCACCGGCCAGGCGCCCACCATCGTAGCGCGCCATACGGATGAGCGGCGCCGCCGAGCCGCGGGCAGGGCTGCCATCGCCGTCGCGTGCCCGGACGCAGCAAGCGACGTGGAGTATCGCCAGGACCGCGACGGCGTCGTTTGCGCACACGCAGGGGTGCGCAAACGACGCCTGGCACGCGCGCCGCGCCGGTCCAGGCAAGCAGGCCGGCGCGGGAGGACTTCCCCTAGCGTGCCGGGCTGCGCCTGCGCAGGGCCGCGGCCAGCGCCGCCAGGCCCAGCCCGAGCAGACCCAGGCCGGCCGGTTCCGGCACGGCGACGGGCGCGGGCACGAGACGCGTCAGTCCATCGGGATAACCGCCTTCGCCGTCGATGAAATTCACCAGGCCGGGGTCGACCGCCGTCACGCGCGCGGTACCGCTAAAGCGCAGGGCCAGTGGCACCAGCTCTCCGGCCCACGGGTCGTTCGCGTACTCCGGATGCTCGCGCTGGGAGTAGCGCGCCGAAAAGCGGTACACGCCTGCGCTGCCGGTGGATTGGTAGTCGAGGGCGATGTTGTAGACATAGACCCGGCTCAGGCTGTCGAAGGCGGCGAAATTCGTCGGGCCGCCATCGCCGAACCGGGTAGTGGCGCCCGTAATGTTGTCTTCGCCATGTGCGGCGGCGAAGCGCGCATAGGCCCGTTCGGTGTCGATGAAGATCTGATAGAAGGCGATCGAATGGTCGTCGTCGTGCTGGACGACGTAGCCGGAGATGCCATTCCCGCTGAGGTCGTACTGGATATAGCCTGCGGATGCGTCGAGGGAAAACAGCGTGGTCGCTGCCAGTGCAATCAGTTTCTTGATCATGGCTGCCTGAGGGCGTGGGGAAAGACGGCTGTTTTCAAGCAACGGCCATGCCACCAGTCCGGAAACCATCGGTATCAAGGACTTAGCGGCGCCCGGGATGGCCCGGTGCACCGGGGTGTCAATATTTCCGACACCTGGACGCCCAGCCATTGCGCAGAGTGGGTTTGTCAGCCTGTCATGCCGCCCTTGCCACACTCCTTGTCAGGCGCGCATGACACAAGATTCACAGTGTTGCGCGGATGAAGCAGAGGCGAGAAAAAGCGATTTTCATCCTGCCATGAAAGCGCGGATTGGCTAGCGCGCCGTTCTAAAATTCGCTCAAGAAATTTGCCTCACGGAATTCTTTCTTTCTTTCTTCTCCTGCAGCGCTACCGCGCCTACCCCCACCACCATGAACACGACCGCACATCAGCGCATGCCGTACGCGTGGCTTGCCCTGTTATTTCTCGGCGCTCCCGCCTTCGCCACGGAAGCCGATACCCCCACGCCGACGACGGAAGTCGTCTCGCCCCTGTCGTTCAACACCACCATCGCCTCCCAGTACGTCTCGCGCGGCTTTCGCCAGACCTGGGGCAAGCCGGCGGCGCAGGCCGGGGTCGACTATGCGCACGCAAGCGGCTGGTCGGCCGGTGCCTGGGCCTCGAACGTCAGCCGCCGCTATGTCGAGGGCGCGAGGTTTGAGGTCGACCTGTACGGCGGCTACAGCGGCACCGCCGGTCCGCTCGGGGTCAGCCTGATGGCCTATTACTACGCCTACCCGGGCGCGCTGATCAAGGCGACCGGCACCCGCTTCAACTACGGCGAAGTGTCGGCCGGCCTGGCCTACAAGGCGCTCTACGCCAAGTACAACGTCACCTTCACGCGCGACTTCTTCGGCATCACGAATGCGCGCGGCACCGGCTACCTCGACAGTGGCGCGAACGTCGACCTCGGCCACGCCACCACGCTCAACCTGCATGCGGGCGAGGGCCGCGTCGCCGGCGCCGGCAACGATTACTGGAACTGGCGCGACGTCAAGATCGGCGTGACGCGCAAGTTCACGGGCGGCTGGAGCGGCGCCGCCGCCTTCACCCGTGCATTCGGCGCCACCCACGCCTACGACAGCTACACCACGGGCGTGCCGGACACGTCCGGGCACATTGCCTTTTCGAACCCGGCCAAGAATACCTTCGTCGTCAGCCTGACGCGGACCTTCTGAACGTCTCCCACCTTGATACGATCATGAACACCACAGCATCCAAGCCACGCCGCTTCGCCTTCCTTTCCACGCTGTCGCTGAACGCGCGCATCTGCGCCAGCGCCACCGCCCTCGGTATCCTCAGCCTGGTCCTGACTTCCAGCTTCATCGCCGTGAAGAACAGCGCGTCGGCCGAACGGACCGCGATGGAACTGGCGCGCACCTCGGCGCGCGAAGCGGCCGGCGCGTGCTGCAGGCGCGCATCGGCGCCAACTTCGCCGCGGTCGATACGCTCGCGAGCCAGCTCAGCACAACCCACGGCGCCGGTCACGCGCTGGCGCGCGAGCAGATCGGCGAAATGACCCGCTCGCTGGTGCTCGGTTCGCCCGACCTGATCGGTGCGGCCGTCACCTTCGAGCCGAATGCCTACGACGGCAAGGACGCCGAGTATGCGGGCAAGAAGCCGCACTACGACGACAGCGGCCGCTACATGCCTTACTACACGCGGGCTGCGAATGGCGGCATCGGCATCGAGCCGATCGTGTTCACGACCACGCCCGGCGCGAACGACTGGTATGACATCCCGAAGGCAAGCGGCAAGAAGCACTTCACCGAGCCCTACGTGTATCCGATCAACGGAAAGGACGTGCTGATGGCCTCGATGGTCGCGCCGGTCATCATGGACGGCGGCTTCAAGGGCACCGTCAGCGCCGACTTCCAGGTGGCGACCCTGGGCGCCATCCTGGGCGACATGAAGGTGATCGAGGGTGGCGTGCTGACCCTGGTCTCGAACGGCGGCCTGTACGCCAGCCACCCGGACGCGGCGCGCCTGGGCAAGAAGGCGGCCGACATCCCCGAAGCGGCACTGGAGAGCATTCGCCGGGCAAGCCCTATGAATTCGTCGACGCCACCAACACCGTGCGCCTGCTGCAGCCGCTGCGTGTCGGCCCCGGCATGGCACCCCGGGCGGTGGCGCTGAGCTTCCCGCATGCAGTCGCCACCGCATCGGCGCGCGAGCTGGCCACCTACGCAGCACTGGTCTCGGTCGCCTGCGCGCTGCTGGCAGCTTTCCTGCAGGTGACGCTGCTGAACCGCATGATGCGTCCCCTGCGCACGCTCGCCACGGCGATGTCGGGCCTGGCCGGCGGCAATGCCGACCTGAGCGCGCGCCTGGAAGTGCGCGGCAAGGACGAACTGGCCATCATTGCGGCCGGCTTCAATGGCTTCGTGGCCAAGATCCAGGGCGTACTCAGCCGCGTACGTACGAGTTCGGACAGCGTGGCCCTGGCCAGCGGCGAGATCCGCCGGGGAACGCCGACCTGTCGGCCCGCACCGAGCAGCAGGCCAGCGCGCTGGAGGAAACGGCGGCATCGATGGAAGAACTGACCTCGACCGTGCGCCAGAACGCCGACAACGCGCGCCAGGCCAACCAGATGGCCGAGTCCGCGTCCAGCGTTGCCCAGCGTGGCGGCGAGGTGGTCGGCCAGGTGGTCGAGACCATGGCCTCGATCGAGATGTCGTCGCGCAAGGTCGTCGACATCATTTCCGTCATCGACGGCATTGCCTTCCAGACCAATATCCTCGCCCTGAACGCGGCCGTGGAAGCGGCACGGGCGGGCGAGCAGGGCCGCGGCTTTGCCGTCGTCGCCAGCGAGGTGCGCAACCTGGCCCAGCGCAGCGCCGCTGCTGCCGGGGAAATCAAGGGCCTGATCGGCGACTCGGTCGACAAGGTCGGCGAGGGCTCGATGCTGGTCGCCGAAGCCGGCGAGACGATGCGCCAGGTGGTCGAGAGCGTGCGCCGCGTGAGCGACATCGTCAGCGAGATCAGCGCGACCAGCGTCGAGCAGAGCAACGGCATCGGCCAGGTCAACAGCGCCATCGGTCAGATGGACGACGTGACCCAGCAGAACGCGGCCTGGTCGAGCAGGCCTCGGCGGCCACGGAAAGCCTGCAGCAGCAGGCCGCGACCCCTGGTGGCGCTCGTTGGCGAGTTCCGCATCGACGCGGCGCAGCCGCCAGCGGGCAGGGCAGACCCGGCACCGCTGGCGCTGCCGGCGCGCTGAGGCGCGGCAGCCGGTACCATCGACGGGGCGCACGCGCCCCGTTTTTTTCGTCCGTCGCCCTCGCGCCGCCGGGCAATGTTGCACCTTTGATCCTGATTTCCCTGCGCCTGTGCTAGAATCGCGGCCGCTGCCCGGATGGTGAAACTGGTAGACACCCGGGACTTAAAATCCCGTGCCAGAAATGGCGTGCCGGTTCGATCCCGGCTCCGGGCACCAGCATGCCTGCGCCCCGCGCGCGGTGCGGTGCAGCACGGCAGTGGCCTCACACAAGCACAATCGCCCGCGTGCCCTCATGCCGTTTTCCGGCGGCGCGAACATCCAGCCAGGCCTGCAGCACCCAGGGCGAAGAGGGCCAGGCTCGCTGGCTCAGCAATAGCATGCTGCTTCGGCACAACGTGACGCAACAGGTCGTTGTAGCGCTCCCCATCCGTGTTTTCCAAGTACCAGTCGAGCATCGCAACCATGCCAGGATCCACCTCGCCACGGGTGACATACCCGGACGGGTAGCGCACGTTCGGCTGGAGCGTGTACCAAGGAAAAGGCGATCAGACTTGCTTGAATGAATAGTACGAAATGAAGCGGAACGTATCTGGCGAATTTGTCCCGGAGAAGTTAAACCAGATATGGTAAGACAAGCCTTCCGTGTCTTCGTCGCCGATCTCGAACAGCGACGGTCCGCGGTTGTTGTAGCGCGCACTGACCCGCTCGATATCCGAATAGCCGTTTGGTGAAAAATTATGCACGCTCTCATTGGCATTGCCGACAGTCAGGTCGAAGTAGGCTATCGACAAGTCTTCTTCGTTCTGGACGATATAACCGTACAGTTCGGGGCTGCTGACGTTCCATTGCACGTAGCTGGCTGATGCGTTGAGCGACAACAGGGCGGTGGCTGCAAAGGCGAAAAGTCTTTTGAGCATGATTGTTGTCCTTTGTGGTTGAGCCACGTCGTGGAGCAACCTTCGTGCCAACAGAAAATTAACTTTTAGTATCAATTATTTATGCGGCCGCGTCGTCGCCGGCGGTGTCCCGCTGTCAGTTTCGTCGACAGCGGGGCACGGCATTCGGCTACGGCCGAGCCAGCGAATGGTGTAGCATGCTCCCCGGCGCAAGCATCAGCAGGGCGCCACCGGAAGAAGTACAAGGAACGACATTGAACATCACCATCAACGACCAGCTGCGGGCCTTCGTGGACCCGCTGACCGACATCGAATACGCCGCGCTCGAGCGCAGCCTGCTGGCCGAGGGCTGCCGCGACGCCCTCGTGCTCTGGGGCGACACCCTGATCGACGGCCATAACCGCTACGACATCTGCCGCAGGCACGGCATCGAATTCCGCACCGTCCAGAACAACAACTTCGCGTCCATCGAGGACGTGATGCTGTGGATGATCGACAACCACCTGGCGCGGCGCAGCGTGTCGGACTTCCAGCGCGGTTTGCTGGCCCTGCGCAAGAAGGAAATCGTCAGCGCGCGCATGGCCCAGAAGCTGGCCGACGAACCGCCCGCACCAAACCCGGACGACATGGACAGCCGGCCGCCGCCGCCCTGGAACACGCGCGAGGAAGTCGCCAAGGCGGCGCGGGTGTCGAGCAACACCATCAGCCAGATCGAACGCATCCAGAAGGCGGCCACGCCCCAGCTGGTCGAGGCGGTGCGCAGCGGCACCATCTCGATCAACGCGGCGGCGAACGTTGCCCAGCTGCCGCAGGAAATGCAGATCGCCGCGGTGGCGGGCGGGCGCAAGGAGTTGCAGCAGGCCGCGCGCCAGGTGCGCGAGCAGAAGATGGCCAGCAAGCCGAAGAAGCTGGGGCCGGACGGCGAGCCGGTCGACGAAAAGCTGGCCCTGCGCGCCGAGATTGCCTCGCTCAAGGACCGGCTTGCCACCTTGCTGACCGAGAACGACATCCTCAAGCAGAAGCTGGCCGCCGCCGGGGCTTGACGCCAGGGGCCGGCCTCGAACGACAACAACAAAGGAGATCACGCATGTCGCTGTCCCGCTACCTGTCACCGGCGCTGTTCGGCGCCACCCTGGCCGCTTTCGTTCCCGCCTTCGCTCCATCCACCGCGCTGGCCGGGACCGCCCCGCTGGCAAAGCGGGAAGCGCCTGCCTCCGCCGACCTGGCCCGCTGGCGCAAGAGCGCGGCGCGCGTGACCATCCTGCGCGACAAATGGGGCATTCCCCACGTGTTCGGCAAGAAGGATGCCGATGCCGTCTTCGGGATGCTGTACGCCCAGGCCGAGGACGATTTCAACCGCGTCGAAATGAACTACATCAACGCGATGGGGCGCCTGGCCGAAGTCGAGGGCGAGCGCGAAATCTGGCGCGACCTGCGCATGAAGCTCTACATCACCCCAAGCGACCTGCAGGCCAAGTATGCCGCCAGCCCGGCCTGGCTGAAACAGCTGATGGTCGGTTTCGCCGACGGCCTGAACTTCTACCTGCACACCCATCCGGAAGTCAAACCGAAGCTGATCACGCGCTTCGAGCCCTGGATGGCGCTTGCTTTTTCCGAAGGCAGCATCGGCGGCGACATCGAAGAGATCGCGCTGAAAGACCTGGAAGCCTTCTACGGGGGGCGCGGCGAACCGAAGCTTGCCGACAACCGCAACGTGCACGACGAGGAGCCGCGCGGCTCGAATGGCTTCGCCATCGCGCCGAAGCTGAGCAAATCAGGCCACCCGCTGCTCCTGATCAATCCGCACACCTCCTTCTACTTCCGCCCTGAAATCCACATGGTGAGCGACGAGGGCCTGAATGCCTATGGCGCCGTTACCTGGGGCCAGTTCTTCATTTACCAGGGTTTCAACGAGCGCGCCGGCTGGATGCACACCTCAGGCGGCGGCGACGTCATCGACGAATACCTGGAAACCGTGACGGAGCGCGATGGCAAGGTCTTCTACAAGTACGGCGACGGGGAACGCGCGATGCGCGCCGTGCCGGTCACGCTACCCTACAAGCAGGCTGACGGAACAATGGCCAGCCGCACCGTCACGGCCTGGTTCAGCCACCACGGCCCCATCATCCGCAGCGAGAACGGCAAGTGGGTGGCCGTCAGAATGATGGACGAGCCGGTCAAGGCGCTGACCCAGTCCTACTCGCGCACCAAGGCGAAGAATTACGCCGCCTTCTACAAGGCGATGGAGCTGCGCACGAATTCCTCGAACAACACCGTGTATGCCGACGGCGACGGCAATATTGCCTACTTCCACGGCAACTTCATCCCGAAACGCGACCCGCGCTTCGACTGGACCAAACCCGTGGACGGCAGCAACCCCGCCACCGAATGGCAGGGCCTGCACGATATCAAGGACACGATCACGCTGTTCAATCCGGCCAGCGGCTACATCTCGAACACGAACAACTGGCCGTTCTCGTCCTCCGGCGCGAACAGCCCGAAACGCCAGGACTACCCGGCCTACATGTGGTCGCTGCCTGAGAACGCGCGCGGCGTCCACGCCGAACGCGTGCTGAAAGACGCGAAAGGGCTCACGCTCGACAGCCTGATCGCCACCGCCTACGACAGCTATCTCACGGCTTTCGAGCCGCTGGTGCCCCAGCTGGTGCGCGACTTCGAAGCCCTGCCGGCGAGCGACCCGCGCAAGGCGGCGCTGGCGCCGCAAGTGGCGGCCCTGCGCGGCTGGGACCTGCGCTTTGGCGCAGCATCCGTGCCGACCTCGCTCGCCGTCTACTGGGGCCAGGAGATGGTGGCCGCCGCGGACCCGCAGGCACGCGCGGCCGGCCTGCCGACCGTGGACTACATCACCACGCGCATTGGCGCCGGCGAACGCCTGGGCGCGCTGGAACGGGCGACGACGAAATTGACGGCCGACTTCGGCACCTGGCAAACGCCCTGGGGCGAGATCAACCGTTTCCAGCGCACCAGCGGCGCCATCGACCAGCAATACGACGACAGCAAACCGAGCTACCCGGTCGCCTTCACCTCGGCCACCTGGGGTTCGCTGGCGTCCTTCGGCATGGTGGCCAAACAGAAGACGAAACGGATTTATGGCGACCGCGGCAACAGTTTTGTCGCCGTCGTCGAGTTCGGCCCGAAGCTGCGCGCGAAAAGCATTCTCGCGGGCGGGCAGAGCGGCAACCCTGCCTCGAAGCATTTCGCCGACCAGGCGGAGATGTACAGCCGCGGCGAGTTCAAGGATGTGCTGTTCTACAAGCAGGACATCGAGAAGCAGCTCGAGCGCAAATACCACCCCGGCCAACGGGAGACGCGATGACGCGCAGCGAAAAGGACAAGATGGCAGCCGGCGAGCTCTACCACCCGAGCGCGCCCGAGCTGCAGGTCGAGCTGGAAGCCTGCGCGGCCTGGCTGGCGCGCTATAACGCGGCGATCGGCGAACCGGCCGCCGCCTGGCATGCGCTGGCAGCGGAGCGTCTCGGCGCGGTGGGCGAGGGCGCCATGCTGCGTCCGCCGTTCTACTGCGACTACGGCTTCAACATCCACCTCGGCACCGGCGTCTTCCTCAACTACAACTGCGTGATCCGGACACGGCGCGCGTGACCATCGGCGACGACACCCGTATCGGGCCGGCCGTGCAGATCTACACGGCCGACCACCCGCGCGAGCCCGATGTGCGCCGCAGCGGCCTGGAACGCGGCGTGCCCGTCACCATCGGCCGCAATGTCTGGATCGGCGGCGGCGCCATCGTCCTGCCGGGCGTGACGATCGGCGACGATGCCATCGTCGGCGCCGGCAGCGTCGTCACGCGCGACGTGCCGGCGGGCGCGACTGTCGTCGGCAATCCGGCGCGCGCCGTGGGCAAGAAGGACAACGGCTGAGCTGGCGCCGGTGATTGCCGCCGCGCTATAATTTCGCGATTCTCTTTCGGCGTGGGCAGGCAGTGGCAAAACTCTATTTCAGGTATTCGGCGATGAACGCCGGCAAGTCGACGGCGCTGCTGCAAGTGGCACACAATTATGAAGAGCAGGGCCAGCAGGTCAAGCTCTACACCGCCGCGATCGACAACCGCTACGGCGTCGGCCTGATCACCTCGCGTCTCGGCGCCCAGCGCGAGGTCGACACCTTCGACGCGCACACCGATTTCCTGGCCCAGGCCCCGGCCGTTGCCTGCGTGCTGGTCGACGAAGCCCAGTTCCTCACCACCGTCCAGGTCCAGCAATTGCACCAGCTGGCGCAAGTGCGCGGCGTGCCCGTGATCTGCTACGGCCTGCGCAGCGATTTTCGCGGCGAACCGTTCCCCGGCTCGGCTTACCTGCTGGCGCTGGCCGACGACATCGAGGAAATCAAGAACATCTGCACCTGCGGCAAGAAGGCGACGATGAACATCCGCGTCGACACGGCAGGGCGCCGCATCCGCGAGGGCGAGCAGGTCAGCATTGGCGGCAACGAGAGCTACCGCCAGGCTTGCGGCCGCTGCTTCTACGCTGGCTGAACATCTGAAATGAGCGCCTTGGCGGCCTGCACGGCCGTGCTGCCTGCGTTCCTGTGCAGCCATGGCGCAGCGCTGAGCGACATCCTGCTCTACCTGGTTCCGTCGGCCGCGCTCGCTTTCCTGTTCTGGATGCTCAGCAGTGCCCATCCGGCGTTCTTCCTGCTGACCGCACCCGGCACCCTGTGCCACGAGCTGGCGCATTTCGGCGTGGGCCTGCTCACCAATGCCGAACCGGTCGCCATCGACCTCTTCCCCAAGCGCAAGGGGAAGGTCTGGGAGCTCGGCTCGGTCAGCTTTGCCAACCTGCGCTGGTACAACGCGGCGCCGGCGGCGCTGGCACCCTTGCTCATCCTGCTGTTGCCGCTGGGCGTCGCCGCCTGGCGCACTCGCCCGGGCTGGCATTTCATGCCGCTCGACCTGCTGCTGGCCGTTTTGCTCGCGCCACAGTTCCTGTCGTTCTGGCCGTCCCCGGTGGATTGGCGCCTGGCGGCGCGTTCCTGGCCCTGGCTGCTGGTCGGCGCTGCCGTGGCCGGCCTGTACTGGGGACGCGGCGTTTTGCCGTTCCTGTAGCCGGCCGCGGCGCCGCAACGGCCTGGCCTGGGCGGGGCGCTCTTGACCGAGTGGCATCGACTCTATTTCCGTTCATAAAATTTTTCGCGGCGTGCCCTTAAGCCAGCCTTAATCCGGCGCCGCGCAAGCGTATCTTGCGGCTCTGCGCGCTTGCGTCATCCTGTAGAATGGGTTCGCTCGCCGTCGATACCACTGGTATCCGGCGCCGGTCCGGAGCGGCAGCAGGAAGTTGCCATCCGGATTTTGAGTGCCTGGCAGAGGTGTTGCCAGGTGCTCTCAGCCAAGATTCGCATTCACGTTCGGAGAACGCATACATGAAGAAGCAGATGTTGATGGTCGCCCTGGCATTGGCCGTGTCGACCCACGCGGTCACCGCCCAGCAGCCCGAGAAAGCCCCCTCGCTCCAGATGAAGCCGGTCGCGGCCCAGACCCAGGCCGCCCTGTGGGCTTCGCGCGTGCTCGGGCGCTATCACTACAAGGCGATGCCGCTCGACGACGCGATGTCGGAGAAGATCTTCGACAATTACTTCGAGACCCTCGACAGCGAAAAACTGTATTTCACCCAGGCCGACATCGACCGCTTCACGCCCATGCGCACCAAGCTCGACGATGCCATCAACAACGAGGACCTGACCGTCCCGTTCACGGTCTACAACCTCTACCAGCAGCGCTTCACCGACCGCATGAACTATGCGCGCAGCCTGCTCAAGACCAAACTCGACTTCACCGCCGACGAAACCCTGCAGCTCGACCGTGAAAAAGCGCCCTGGGCCAAAAGCGAAGACGAAGTGCGCGACCTGTGGAGGAAGCGCGTCAAGAACGACTGGCTGCGCCTGAAGCTGGCCGGCAAGAACGAGAAAGCCATCCGCAGCACGCTCGACAAGCGCTACGAGAACTACATCTCGCGCCTGAAAAAGCTGAACAACGAAGACGTGTTCCAGATGTTCATGAACGCGTATGCCACCGCCATCGAGCCGCACACCAATTACCTGGGTCCGCGCTCGGCGGACAATTTCGATATCGCCATGCGCCTCTCGCTCGAAGGCATCGGCGCCGTGCTGCAGTCGCGCGACGACTACACCGTGATCCGCGAAATCGTGCCGGGCAGCCCGGCCGACAAGTCCGGCAAGCTGAAAGTCGGCGACCGTATCGTCGGCGTCGCCCAGGGTGACAAGGCGTTCGTCGACGTGCTCGGCTGGCGCATCGACGATGTCGTGCAATTGATCCGCGGCGAGAAGGGCTCGACCGTGCGCCTGGACGTCATCCCCGGCGACGCCGGCGTCGATGCCAAGCACATGACGGTCTCGATGGTGCGCAAGAAAATCAGCATGGAAGAGCAGGCCGCGAAGAAGTCCATCATCCAGGTCAGGGAAGGCGGCGTGACGCGCCGCATCGGTGTGATCTCGCTGCCGACCTTCTACCAGGACTTCGAGGCGCGCCGCAAGGGCGACAAGGACTTCAAGAGCGCCACGCGCGACGTCGAGCGCATCCTCGGCGAACTCAAGAAAGACAAGGTCGACAACGTGCTGATCGACCTGCGCAACAACGGCGGCGGTTCGCTGGTCGAGGCGGTCGAACTGACGGGCCTCTTCATCGACAAGGGCCCGGTGGTGCAGCAGCGCAGCGCCGAGGGCCGTGTCGAAGTCGAATCCGACACCAAGGCGGGCCTGGCCTGGGACGGCCCGATGGGCGTGCTGATCAACCGCGGTTCGGCCTCGGCCTCGGAAATCTTTGCCGCCGCCATCCAGGACTACGGCCGCGGCCTCGTCATCGGCGAACCGAGCTTCGGCAAGGGCACGGTGCAGACCCTGATCGACCTCGACCGCTTCTCGCAGTCCGAGAAAGTGCGCTACGGCGAACTGAAGATGACGATCGCCCAGTTCTTCCGCATCAATGGCGGCACCACCCAGCTGCGCGGCGTCACGCCCGACATCAAGCTGCCCGTGACCACCGATCCGGAGGCCTTCGGCGAATCCTCGTTCGACAACGCGCTGCCGTGGGTGTCGATCAAGCCGGCCAACTACATGCCGGCCGGCGACCTGAAGGAACTGGTGGGGCCGCTGCAGAAACGCCACGAAGCCCGCATCTCGAAGGACAAGGAGTTCCAGGACCTGCGCGAAGACATCGCGGAAGTGCTGAAACTGCGCAAGGAGAATGCGATTTCGCTGAACGAAGCGGTGCGCCGCAAGGAACGCGACGCCCAGGATGCGCGTGCGCGCATGCGTGAAGCGCGCCTGGCGGCGGGCAAGGGCGAGAACACGGACGAGCCGGCGGCAGCGCCGGGCGGCAAGGAAGCCCGCAGCAAGGTGCCGGTGCCGACCAAGCCGGTCAAGGCCGTCGTCGCATCGCGCAACACGCCACAGCGCGACGACGGCCTGCAGGCCGACGAACGCGCCCTGTCGGCCGAGCTGGCGGCCGAGAAGGCCGCCAAGGATGCCAAGGATGTGCTGCTGCAGGAGGCCGCGCATATCCTGGCCGACGAAGTGGGCATGCTCAAGACCGATACCCGGATGGCCTCCCGCACCATGCCCTACATGGCGACCTCACGCCCGGAGTAATCCTGGCTGGCGGCGGTCGGGAAAGCAGTTTTCCCTAAAAGAAAGCTTCCTCTTGGAAGCTTTCTTTCATTTAAGAACAAGAATCAATCGAAACAGGCGCATATTGGCACCGTGTTAGCATGATATTGCTTTGTAAATACTTCCCGCTCTCAACAGCGGTATCCGAGCATTCATTGTCATCACAATAACAGGAGTCGCCCATGCAAGTTCGCCACATCGTTTTCGCCCTCGTCTGTGCCGCCGCCGGTACTGCCCAGGCCGATATCGTGCAGATCGCACGTCCCGATCGCATCGTGGAGCCGATGCCGGCACAGATCGCGCCGATCAATCCAGCCACCCCCGCCATCCCGGCAGTGCCGGCGACGCCAGCCGTGCCGAATGGCCCGGGCATCCCGGCGACGCCTGCGATTCCGGCCACCCCGGCCGTGCCCGCCGTGCCCGGTATCGTGACCTTGCCGGTTGCGCCCATTGCCGTCGAGGTGCCCGAACCGGCAAGCATCGCGCTGCTGCTCGCCGGTGTGGCCGGCATGGGCGTCCTGCGCCGCCGCCGCGCACGCTGAAGCGCGCGCTATGCAAGCGGCGCGACCCGGACGGGCGCGCCGCTTTTTTTCTCGTCCAGCGGTGGCGCAATGCAACGGCAGGGGCGGTCCGCTCCTGGCCGAGGACCCCTGGCGAACGCCCATCGGGTCTTTGACAACATCGCCCCCCTTTCCGGTACAATCCTTGTGAACGATCGTGCTTTTTTGGCGCGCAAACAAGGAGACGGAATGGACCTGAATTATTCGAACGAGGACCTGGCATTTCGCATTGAGGTGCGGGCCTTCCTGGATGCCGAGCTGCCTGCGGACCTGCAGCAGAAGGTGCGCAAGCACCTGCGCCTGTCCAAGGAAGACAGCGTCCGCTGGCACAAGATCCTCGCCGCCAAGGGCTGGGTCGCGCCCGGCTGGCCGGTCGAGTTCGGCGGTCCGGGCTGGACGGCCACCCAGCGCCACATCTTCGAAGAAGAATGCGCCCGCGCCGGCACGCCGCAGATCATGCCTTTCGGCGTGAACATGGTCGCGCCCGTGATCATGGCTTTCGGCAGCCAGGCCCAGAAGGACTACTACCTGCCGCGCATCCTGTCCTGCGAGGACTGGTGGTGCCAGGGCTATTCCGAGCCAGGCGCCGGCTCCGACCTCGCGTCGCTGAAAACGACGGCCGTGCGCCATGCCGACGCCGACGGCGACTACTACCTCGTCAACGGACAGAAGACCTGGACCACGCTGGCCCAGCATGCCGACATGATCTTCTGCCTGGTGCGCACCGACACGGGCGTACGCAAACAGGAGGGCATCTCCTTCCTGCTGATCGACATGCACAGCCCCGGCATCACGGTACGCCCGATCATCATGCTGGACGAAGACCACGAGGTGAACGAAGTGTTCTTCGACAACGTGCGCGTCCCGGCCAGTAATCTGGTGGGCCAGGAAAACCGCGGCTGGACCTATGCCAAGTACCTGCTCGGCCACGAGCGTACCGGCATCGCCGCGGTGGGCCGATCCAAGCGCGAGCTGGCCTTCGTGAAAACCCTGGCCGCGCGCGAAAACAAGAGCGGGCTGCCGCTGATCGAGGACCCGCTCTTCGCCGCGAAGCTGGCCAGCCTGGAAATCGAACTGATGGCGCTGGAAATGACGGTGCTGCGCGTGCTGGCCAGGCCGAACCAGGCGCCGGGACCGGAAGCGTCCGTACTGAAGGTGCGTGGCACCGAGATCCAGCAGGCGCTGTCCGAGCTGATGGTCGAAGCCGTGGGGCCGATGGCGCTGCCTTTCGACCCGGCCTACCTCGAGGGCGAACGCGAACACAGCCTGGTCGGCGACGACGAGGCCGCGCCGCTGCTGGCGCACTACTTCAATTATCGCAAGACCTCCATCTATGGCGGCTCGAACGAAATCCAACGCAACATCATCTCCCAGATGATCCTGGGCCTGTAAGGAGAGCACAGTGGACTTCAATTTCAATCCCGAGCAGCTCCAGTTCGCCGACGCGCTCAAGCGCTGGATCGGCCGCGACTACGGTTTCGAGGCGCGCCGCGCCATCATCCACTCCCAGGCCGGTGTCTCCGACGCGGCCTGGGCTACCCTGGCCGAACTGGGCATGACGGCGCTGCCTGTGGCGGAAGCGCATGGCGGCTTTTCAGGAAGCGCGGTCGACATGTTCGTCGTGATGCGCGAACTGGGCCGGGGCCTGGTGGTCGAGCCATATTTTGCCACCGTGCTGGGCGCCGAGTTCCTGCGCCTGGGTGCCCAAGCCGGCTTTGCTGCGGCCGAGCTTCTTGAACGCGTCGCCGGCGGCGAACTGAAACTGGCCTGCGCCCTGGGCGAACGCCAGTCGCGCCACGACCTGTTCGACATCGCCACCCGCGCACAAGCGAGTGGCGACGGCTGGACGATTAGCGGCGAAAAGAAGGTGGTGATTCACGGCTTTGAAGCGGGCGCGCTGATCGTCTCGGCGCGCGCAGGTGGCAGTGAAGGCGGCGGCCAGCGCGAGCACGGCGGCGTGCTGCTCTTCGTGCTGCCAGCCGATACCCCCGGCGTGACGGTCACCGGCTACCGCACCCTCGACGGCCAGCGCGCCGCCGACATCCGCTTCGACGGCGTGCAGCTCACGCGCGCGCAGCTGCTGGCCGACGAGGCGGCGGGTGCCGATATCCTCGACGCGACACTCGACTATGGCGCCGCGCTGCTGTGTGCCGAAGCGCTGGGCGCGATGGAAGCCCTGTTCGAAGCGACGCTGGACTACCTGAAGACGCGCCAGCAGTTCGGTGCACCCATCGGCAAGTTCCAGGCCCTGCAGCACCGCATGGCTGACATGTTCGTCCACCTCGAGCAGGCCCATTCGATGGCGCTGCTGGCGGCGGTGAAGATGGCGGCCACGGATCCGGTCGAACGCCGCCGCGCCGTCTCGGCCGCGAAGTACCGCGTCAACCAGGCGGCCCGCTTCGTCGGCCAGCAGGCGGTGCAGCTCCATGGCGGCATGGGCGTGACCGACGAACTGCCCGCCGCGCACTACTTCAAGCGCCTGGCCGCCATCGAACTGCAACTGGGCGACAGCGACCACCACCTGGCGCGCTTCATCGCCCAGCCGGGTTTTGCGACGGGTGTCGTCGAGGCGGAGGCCGCATGAGCGATCAATGGTATTTCGAGGACTTCGTCCCCGGCCAGGAAATCGAACTCGGCCAGCGCAGCGTGACGGAGGAAGAGATCATCGCGTTCGCCACCCAGTTCGATCCCCAGCCCTTCCACATCGACCGCGACGCGGCGGCGCAATCGATTTACAAGGGCGTGATCGCCAGCGGCTGGCATACCTGCGCGATGATGATGCGCATGGTGGTCGACGGCATGCGTTTCGAGGAAGCGAGCATGGGTTCGCCGGGGCTGGACGGCGTGCGCTGGCACCAGCCGGTGCGCGCCGGCGACACGCTGTCGCTGCGCTACATCACGAAGGAAGTCAAGGCCTCGAGCTCCAAGCCCGACCGCGGCGTGGTGTGGTCGACCTGGGTCGCCACCAACCAGCGTGGCGAGACCGTGTGCACGATCGAGGGGATGGCGATGATGCGGCGCCGGTCGACCGGGCAGGGCGGCTAGCCGGGAAAATCGTCGGCAAGCGCGCGCCCGCCGTCGTCAAGCGCGGGCCAGGTTCGGAATCGGCCGGCCCGCCAGCAACCGGAACTAGCGGTTGCGAAGGCCTCGAATCTGTTCGGCACAGCGGTCGCCTTCCCGGAGCAGCTCGACGACCTTCGATTGGATCTCGCGATATTCCTTGAGCAAGGGAATGCAGCAGGGTTGGTCGTCGAGCCGCTCGGTAACAAGAAACAGCGCGCGGTGGCTGCTGTATGGTTGCCGTGTGGAACTATCCTCATTATGCTTGCCTTCCGCTTGACAACCAATGTCGCTACCAGGTGTCGTCGCCAGGATGCGACAACTTGTCGATCTTGTCATGGCGGCCGCTGGCCGCACCATGCGTTGGTCCGCTGCGCTGGATGACGTGTGACATGGTTTGTCGTACCCATCTTTATGATTGGTGTTTCGGTCCGTGAAAACCGTGATCGCATTGCCGCGTCTGTCGACCGCAAGGGCAGGCAGCCATGGCGCACCTTGCTTGTGCACCGAGACGCAAATGATCAAACCAATCCACGCTACCTGGAACCCTATGTCACCGAACAATTCCCCGAGTGTCGTCCAGCCGGGCAGTAGCGATTTCCCGGAGATCTCTGCACTGTCACACCATGAACTCGACCTTCTGCTGGCGGAGGCCGAGCAGGCGCGGCTTGAGGAGATCGACAGGTATTGGACGCTGTGCCAGTCCGACCCGAAGCTTGCGCAGAGCGTCATCGATGACGCGGCACCAATCCTTGCCGATGTCTTTCACCTGGCCCACGACAGGTTCGACGCACCGAAGCCAGGCGCCCTGGCCTGCCTGTCGAAAGCGACAGCGCGACTGCTTCAGGTCGAACCGGTGCGCGCGGCCCTGGTGGACGTATTGCCGGTCTCGCCGCTAGCGGATCCGGTCGACACCTTGTGGGAAAACGGCCGGGTCGTCGCGCTCAAAAGGGTGGAAGGCAAGCGGGTGGTCGTTCTCCGGTATGACGGACAATTGTTCAATCCGGGAACCGTTCCCGAAGAGGTCCTGGTCGCAGACCAGGATTGTTTTATCGTCTGCGAATTGGCGCGTGACGACCATGAAAACGAATACGAGATCCTGACGGCTTATGTCATCGGATTACTGGCAGGGGGCAAGTGGAACGCCGTGCAGGTCGGCCTGCGCGCGAGGAGCGATCTGATGCGGGACCTCGAGGCCATGGAGACACTGGCGGAATGTGGAAGACTGAGCGGCGCACCATTCGATGCCAGGCCTTTCGCCGACTTCCCCACGGGTCGCGATGCTCTCATTGCACGGATCCGGGCCCGTAAGGCGCGGCTGCGGCTTGCCGATGCGATATCGCCTGCGCAGCAGTCGAATCCTGATATCGACGCCGACGCTTTGTAACCAGCCCATGTTCCATCCAGCGATACGACGCCGTGCTGCGCAATCGGCGCAGCCTGCCGTCATGACTTGCAGGCTGCGTCGCCGGGCAACGGGCGGCCGATCAGGAAGGCCGCGCTAGTGTGCACTCAAACGGCGTGCAGGGTGTAGCTATTGTCCTTGTCGAGCTCGAAGAACTGTTCGCCCCGGACGGGATCCGGGGTGTCGGTCCATAGCGTGACCCTGGACACCAGTTCCTCGACCAGCTGACGCAAAGCCCCGTTCTCTTCCATCGCGGCCATCAATTCGTGCCTGGCAATACCGGGCAGGAACAAGGGGGCCAGGGCAAGCCTGTCGCTCAGTGGGGGCGGGACGGCGCCGCCCAGCTTCCCATGCACCAGTTTCTGCAGGCGTTTGACGTCCGGATGATAACGGGCATCCGTTACCGGCAACTGGAACATGTTTGGCGGCCTGCTGCATTCCACCCGGCAGACGATGAATCCCTCGCGCGGCTGGCCGACGCCGGCGGCGCCGTCGAATGCCAGTTCAACCGTCGGGCTTGCATAGACGGCCTTGCGGCGCGAAGGCTTGTCGTCCGGACGGGTCAATTCCCACAGGTTGTCGACGAAATACGGGACATTGCCCGGCATGCGTGCCCCTGGATGGGGCCTGTGCTCGCGCGCTGGATCGAAAGTGGCGCGAGAAACTGCACGGTACATCTGCATTGGAAGCTCCTGATTTTTTGTTTGTTGGTTAAACGGGCGCGAACGGGACGGCAATGCCCTTGCACCGGTCATTGCTGACATGCTGGCTGGATCTGTTCGCGGGCCTGCCGCTAACGCGCACCTTGTTCGGCAGTAGGGAGCAGCTCAGGAATAGTTCGCAGCCATGCGCAGCGCAGTGTCCTTCAGCTCGGCACGCAGTGTCGCCGGGCTGTGCACCTGTACCGCTGCCCCGAACCCGGTGAGCCAATAGACGAGTGTACGCGTCGATGCCACGGTTGCGGTTACATGGACCGAGCCGTCCGGGCATGGCTCGAGCAACTGATCGGGGGCGAGCGGTGTTTCGAATAAATGCTCGGCGACCGCGCGCTGGAAGGTCGCGCGCAAGACAATGGGCGGCCCTGTCAGGAAACCGAATGCGCCCGAGGCGATGAAGGCATCCACATCGAAGCCAGGGTCTCTTTTCGCTTCTTCATACACGAGGCCCGCTTCCTGTACGCGGTGGAGCGCGAGCGTGCGAACGTCGTCATGGCCTGCAAACGTGCAGACCAGGTAAATGATCCCGCCGCGCTGCACGATGGCGAGGGGATGCACTGCCGGATACAGCGTGGCTTCCTTCGCGTCGCGTTTCTTGTAGCGCAGGGTCAGCTGCAGATCCTTCATCAAGGCCGTGTAGACGGTGCGTTGACAGTCTTCGTTCAAGGCAGGAGGCTGCAGCGGCTGCAGCGGGGCGATCGTCCGTATCTTGTTCAGCCAGGCCTTCGACGTCACCGTTTCATCCATCGCACCCAGCACCCGCGAGGCGGAGCGGAACTGGGGCTGCAGGGCATCGAGTGCGGTGGGCGGTAATTGGTTGCACAGATGTTGTTCGACCAGCGTCAGCGTGAGCGCGTCGGGAATGGACAGCCCAGGCAGATCGAAGCTCGACGCGTCGCGTTGCCAGCTCCAGCCATAGGGTTTTTCCCGGTCGTCCGATATCAGTGGAAACAGCGTGGACAGCTCGATCAGGTCACGCTGGATCGTGCGGGCGCTGACCCTGAAATCGGCGTCGCGTAGTTGCTGCTGCAAGTCTTTCACCGCGACTTTCGCAGGGGCGCGGGGGACCAGGCGCAGCATGGTCCATTGGCGAAGGACGGTCAGATTGGTAGGCACGGATGTTTACTGGTTGGCGCGAGCTGTTCTCCGAATCGGAGCGCTCGCGAAGTCATGGGTGTTCGAAGCGCGGCCCGCGTCAGAGCAGTCCCTCGTTCTTCAATGCGGCGATCAAGCTTTCGCCGTCCATCGGTTCGGAAAAATCAGCCTCCGTCAGCATCATGACTTCAAGGAGCAAACATGGATCAAGACCTTCGGCATGCCGGCGAATGTCGTCAACGCGTGCATGCGCTTCATTCAGGGTCTGGACAAGTTTTCTCATCTGTTCGAGGCGGGTACGCGAGAGGCGCGGCCGAATTCAAGGGGCAGGCAGCTCTCAGGTGAACAAGGCGATTTGACCTTGCGACCCGTGCGAACGCGCGCTCATCTGTTCGTAGCGATCGCGGACCATCTTCGGGTCGAGCGCGTGCGCGGCGGTCGCGATCTCCGCCAGGCCGACCCGAAGCACCTGGGTCAGGCGCGCTGCGGTGAGATAATCCAGGCCGATTTCGCCCGCTTCGATGCGGCTCACCTCGTCTGGCGGGAGTCCGGCGGTAATGGCGAGGTCCTGGGGAGACATCTTGCTACGCTCGCGCAAGACCTGCAGGCCGAGGGAAATTTGGAAGTTCGAGATCATGAGCATAGGTTACTGTAGGCATAGTCCTACGGCAATATGACGTCCAAAATTAGCTGTCTCGTAGCAACAGTAGTTAAACAAAGTGCACGAGTGGTCGCTGGCGGCTTTCGTGCCAGGCATCTGGCCTGGCCGCTGTCGGCCGGGCGCGATCCTGGTACTGTCGGCAGACGTGCCATGCAGCTCGCCCGTTTGCCATGGATGCAGGGTAAGCGCGCGTGCGACGTATTGCGTCGCACCGCGCTTCCGGCGACGGCCGGTACGACGGCGGGCAATGGGATACTCAACCGTTGAGATACATTTCCGCCGCAATCCTCGCGTATTGCGCGATCTCGCTCCTGGCGAAATAGGTGGTCGACCCGCCGATCCAGTTGGTGAGGACGTCTTCGTTCCCGGTCGTCATCTCGAGCATCGCCGGTCGAGTGCCATCCGAAATGCGCACACCCAGGCGCGACCGGGCGTTGACCAGCATGACGCTGCAGCGCTGTCCTTCCAGGGTCAGCGGAACGACCCGAGTCAACTCGGGACTTTGCAAAAACGGCAGCACCGCGCGCGCGAATGCGAATCCGGACTGCAGCCCGGGTGCGTCGCTCAGCGGTGAGGAGCATGCTTCACTCGCTTCCCGCAGGCTCTTCGCGCTCAGGCTGTGGCGCCCGCCCTCCGGTAGCGGTTGCGCCCTTCCGCCTTTGCCTGGTAGAGCAGGGCGTCGGCGGCACGGATGAGGGTGGCGCTGGCCTCGCGGGCATCGGGCACCATGGCGGCGATGCCCATGCTGAGGGTGAGCACTGGCGCGGTGGGCGAGACCGCGTGCGCAATCGCCAGCGCGTCCAGTTCGGCGAGCAGGCGCCGGGCCACGCCCTCGGCGCCGAACGCATCGACCTGGGGCAGCAGGATGGCGAATTCCTCGCCGCCGTAGCGCGCCACCATGTCCCTGGGCGCGGGCGGCGGCGTCGGTCATCGCGCGTGCCACCTGTTCCGTGCAGAGGTCCCCGCCTGGTGGCCGTAGCGGTCGTTGTAGAGTTTGAAGTGGTCGATGTCGGCCAGGATCAGTGCCACCGGCAGCCCTGCCCGGCGCAGCGGCGCCATTCGGATTCGATGCGCTCGCTGAAGGCGCGCCGGTTGGCGACGCCCGTCAGGCTGTCGGTCAGGGTCAGGGCGCGCAGGGCGTCGGCCTGGCGCTTCACCGTCAGCTGGGTGCGCACGCGGGCGCGCACGACGGCGGCGTTCACGGGTTTACCGATGAAGTCGGCGGCACCGGCTTCGAGCGCCCGGGTTTCGTCCTCGGGCCGCCTCAAGGCGGTCACGAAGATGACCGGCAGGTCCGAGGTGTCGGGATTCTCGCGCAGCGCGCGCAGCACGGCGTAGCCGTCCATGCCGGGCATGGCGGCGTCGAGCAGGACGAGGTCGGGCCGGGCCGTGGCGGCCAGCTCGAGCGCGCGCGGGCCGTCGAGCGCGAACAGCACCTCGTGCTCGTCCTGCAGCGCGCCGTGCAGGATCTGGACGTTCTCCATCGCGTCGTCGACGACCAGGATGCGTCCACTCTGTGCGAGGTCGGTCCAGCTCATGCTTCTCCCTTTGGCTCCAGTATAGCCCGCACCAGCGCGGCCGCGCGCTCGAAACGCAGGCTGCCGACCGCGTCCGCCAGTTCGGTGGCATCGCCGGCATCGAGCCTTGCCGCCAGCGGCGCGCGCAGGGCTTCCCAGGCCGCGACCGCTTTCATGTTGTTATTCTGGGTAGTTCGCAGAGTTGCGCCAACGCGTCCTGCGTCGCCTCGGCGCGGCCGGCGGGCGCCGCCGACTGCGCGGGCGCCAGCGTGCGCGCCACATCCGCCATCGTCGCCAGCGCGGCCTCCAGCGCCGCCAGGTGGGCATCGAGGGCGGCACCGTCCGTGTGCGGCAGGGCCAGCTCGGGGCCAGCGCCACCGCTGCCACATCGACCGCGCCGAGGTTGGCGGCCACGCCGCGCAGGCGGTGCAGGTCTTGCGCGGCCTCGCCACGCTCGCCCCGGTCCAGGCGCGCGCGCAGGGCGGCGGCCGTGCCTTCCTGGCCAGCGGCGAAGCGCTGGAACACGGCGGTGAAACGGGCCAGGTCGCCGCCGAAGCGCGGCAGGGCCTCGGCCAGGGCGATGCCGGGCACGACATCGTCGCGCGCCGCAGGGAGCTGCGCGGACGGCAGGCTTGCGGCCTGCGCCGCGCGCCCGGACACGCGTGCCAGCGTCGCAACCAGGTCGTCGACATCGACCGGCTTGGCCAGGTGCGCGTCCATGCCGGCGGCCAGCGCGGCGCGCCGGTCCTCGTCCATGGCGTTGGCCGTCATCGCCACCACGGGCAGCGTCAAGCCGCGGGCGCGGATCGCGGCGGTGGCGTCGAAACCGTTCATGACCGGCATCTGCAAGTCCATCAGCACGACATCGAAGTCCGCGCCGCGCTCGCCCAGCAGTTCCAGCGCGGCGCGCCCGTCGCCTGCAAAGCTCGGCTGGGCGCCCGCGTGCAGCAGGATGTGGCGCGCCACTTCCTGGTTGACGGGGTTGTCTTCGGCCACCAGCACGCGCAGGCCGGCCAGGCGCGCCGCCAGGGGCGGGGCCGGCAGCGCTTGGGCGGGCGCGGCGCCGGCCAGTTCGGAAAGCAGGGCGTGCAGCGCCGACGGCGTGAAGGGCTTGGCGAGGGTGCCGGCTACTTCCAGCCCTGCCACCGACGCGACATGGCGCGCACATTGCGGCTCGGCGGCGACGAGCACGACCGGTGGCAGCCCGGCCGCGCTTGCCAGCTGCGTGCAGGACGCCGAGGCAGGGGCGGCGAACACCAGGTCGAAGCCCGTCGTCTCGCGCACCAGTGACAGCGCTTCGTCCACGCTGGCGGCGCAGGCCGTCTCCCAGCCGTAGCCTTGCAATGCCGCGCACAGGGCGGCGGCGGCGCTGTCGTTGGCCTCGATCACCGGGGCGCGGCGCGGCGCGGCTGGCGCCAGCCGGCCCTCGATCTCCGCAGCGGCCAGGCCGAACGCGAGCTCGAAATGGAAGGTCGACCCCGCGCCGGGACGGCTGTCGACGGCGAGCGTGCCGCCCATCAGGCCGACCAGGCGGCGCGCGATCGACAGCCCCAGGCCGGCACCGCCGTACTTGCGGCGGGTCGAACTGTCGCCCCGGGTAAAGGCTTCGAAGAGGCGCGCCTGTTCGCCCGCGGCGATGCCGATGCCGGTGTCGCGCACGGCAAAGCGCAGGCGTACTTCAGTTGCCGAGCGCGCCGCGACCTCTACTGCCAGCACGACTTCGCCCTGCTGCGTGAACTTGACGGCATTGCCGACCAGGTTCAGCAGGATCTGCTCGAGGCGGCCCGGGTCGCCGCGCAGCGTGGCGGGCACGCCCGGCGCGACGGCGAAGACCGGCTCGACGCCCTTGTTCCGGGCGCCGGGTGCGCTGAGAATCGCAATGCTCTGCAGCGTGGCGTCGAGACGGAAGGGCACTTGTTCCAGTCCGATCCGGCCGGACTCGATACGCGAATAATCGAGCAGGTCGTTGAGCAGGCCCAGCAGGGATTTGGAAGCGGCCGCGATATGGGCGACGTGGCCGCGCTCGCGGGGAGCGAGCGGCGCTTCCTGCAGCAGGCGCGCCAGGCCGACGATGGCATTCATCGGCGTGCGGATCTCGTGGCTCATGTTGGCGAGGAATTCGCTTTTCGCCCGGCTGGCGGTCTCGGCTTCGCGCAGGGCCTGCACCAGGCGGTCCTCGGTACGCTTCAGGTCGGTGATGTCCAGGTGCAGCTTGTAGGAACCGCGCACGCGCCCGTCCTTGTCGATGTCGGGCAAATAGTTGCCCCAGATGTGGACCGGTTCGCCCGCGGCGTTGCGCAATTCGCACTCGAAACGCTGGGGCTCGCCCGCCATCACGCCGCTGGCATAGGGTGCGAAGGGCAGGCGTACGCGCTCGGGCACGAGCTCGTCGGAGGATCGGCCAAGCGCCTCCTCCTCGCTATGGCCCATCCACTCGAGCAGGGGCCGGTTGGCAAAGCGCAGGCGCTCGTCGGCGTCCCAGTAGCTGACCGGGGCCGGCAGGTTGTCGGTGACGGTGCGAATGAAACGTTCGCGCCGGCGCAACCGGGCACTCGTGGCGCGCAGGGCGGCGTCGGCAGCCACGCGGGCGCTGATGTCGCGCATCGTCACCTGCATCATGCCGGGCCCGCCGATGTTCAGGCTGGAGAGCTTGACGTCGGCGTGGAAGGGGCTGCCGTCGGCGCGCTGGTGCACCCACTCGAACTGGACACCGCCTTCGTCCGGGGCGCGGCGCATGTACTGGGCCGCCAGTTCCGCCGTGGGGGTGCCGCAGGGCTGGAACGGGGGCGAGGCGCTGGCGGGCGAGAGCATCAGCAAGTCCTCGACGCGCGCATAGCCGAACAGCGCGGCCGCTGCCGGGTTGGCGCTGACGAAGTTGGCCTTGTAGGCCAGCAGTGCCTGGGCATCGCGCGAGGCCTCGAACAGTACGCGGAACATCTCCTGGTTGTCGCGGTTCTGCTGCTCGAGGAGCTTGCGCTCGGTAATGTCGATCACGACCGCGTTGATGCCGACCAGCTCGTTCCCGGGGCCGAACACGGGATAGTAGCTCGACAGCCAGTGGCGCATCACGCCCGGGCGCGCCGGCACGTCGCCGGACGCTTCCAGGTCGAGCAGGGGCCGGCCCGTCTCGAGCACCTGCCGGTAGGGCGCCTCGAAGGCGGTGCCGGGCTCGCCCAGCAGTTCGGGCAGGGTGCGGCCGATGTGGCTGCGCGCCGGCACCGCGTTGATCGCCGCCAGGTAGTCGTTGATCATCACGAAGCGCAGCGCCCGGTCGACGAAACAGAGGCCCACCGGCGCCGTTGCATAAACGGTTTCCACGCGCGCATTGAGTTGCTCGAGCTCGGCGGTGCGGGCATCGACCAGCGACTCGAGGCGGCCGCGGTAACCCACCAGCTCGGCTTCGACCTGGCGCAGGGCGTCGCCGACGACGGCTGCCTCGCGGATGGCCGCGGGCGGCAGGACCAGGGCCTCGCCGCGCCCGAGCGCGACGGCCGGTGCGCCGAGCGCGCCCACCGCGCGTGCGATGGCCCCGCCGATGTGCCAGGCCAGCACCAGGCCAAGGGCCAGCAGGGCGCTAGACGCGGCGATCGTCGCCGGCAGCGTGTTGCCAAGCAGCGTGCGGGCCGCATCGTCGGGGTAGCCCGGGGCCACCGTCCAGCCGTGCCGCTGCGATTGCGACCAGGCCGTGTGCCATGGCGCCCCGTTGTCGCCGCCAGGACGGAGCAGGGCGCCCTCGGCCGCGCCGGGAATCGCGGCGGCCAGCCCGGCGTTCATGCCTGCGCCGACCTCGAATAGTCCGTCGTTGCGGGCGACCATGCGCCCTTTGCGGTCGAATACCTCGGCACTCCAGCCCGGCGGCAGCTGTTGCGCCGCCAGCAAGTCGGCCACGCGCCTGGGCCGCTGCTGGACCGACAGCACGTAGGCCACCTTGCCGCCTTGCCATACCGGCACGTCGCTCGATACCACCCGGGGCTGATCGGGACTGCTGCGATACAGGCTGGACGTGCGGCCGTCGCCGTGGCGCAGCACCGCCGCCACCTCTTCGGCATTGCCGGGCGCCGGCACCGCGCTGCCGTAGGGATAGCGCGTGTGCAGCAGGGTTGCACCGTCCCCTGCCGCTGAGGACGAAGGCATGGCCGGTGAATTCCGGCCGCAGCAGCTGGCGTGCGTGTTCATGGAAGCGATCGAGCGAATCCGGCGCCGGGGTCGGCCAGGCGGCGGCGACGCGTGCGGCCGATTCGGCACTGTCGAGTTCCCGGTCGAGGGCGGCCACCGGGGGGCGCGCGTGACGGTGGCGGCATCGCGTGCCACGTGTTCCTGTTCGCGCTGCCCGGCGTCGCGCACGAGGGCGATCGCCCCCAGCATGATCGGCAACATGCTGGCCGGGACAAGGGTGATCAGCTTCGAACGGATCGAAGGCAGGGCAGGGCGGCGGAAGGAAAACAAAGAGGATCCAGACAGGATGGACGACCGAAGGGGGGCGGGCGGCCGGCGTCCATGGTAATGGACGCGGCCGCCCACGGGAAAGCGGCCGGGCCGCGCCGGGCCGCTTTCCTTCCTATCTGTAGACCCTCAGCAACAGGTCATGACGGATGGTCAAGCCGGTTTGGCAAGGTATTTGGCCAGTTCCAGTTTGGCGATGGCATTGCGGTGCACCTCGTCCGGGCCGTCGGCCAGGCGCAGGGTGCGGTTGCCGGCCCACTGGTAAGCCAGCGGGAAGTCGTCCGAGACGCCGGCGGCGCCGTGGGCCTGGATCGCCCAGTCCAGCACCTGCTGGGCCACCGTCGGCGCCAGCACCTTGATCATCGCGATCTCGGCCTGCGCGCCCTTGTTGCCGACCGTGTCCATCATGTAGGCCGTTTTCAGGGTCAGCAGGCGCGCCGCGTCGATGCGGATGCGCGACTCGGCGATGCGCTCGCGCCAGACGCCCTGTTCGGAGACCTTGCGTCCGAAGGCGACGCGGGCCTCCAGCCGCTTGCACATCAATTCGAGGGCGCGCTCGGCCACGCCGATGGCGCGCATGCAGTGGTGGATGCGGCCAGGTCCCAGGCGGCCCTGGGCGATCTCGAAGCCGCGTCCTTCGCCGAGCAGGATGTTCGAGGCCGGCACACGCACGTTCTCGAACAGGATTTCGCAGTGGCCGTGCGGCGCGTCGTCGTAGCCGAACACGGGCAGCGGACGCTTGATGGTGATGCCCGGCGTGTCGCTTGGCACGAGGATCATCGACTGCTGCTGGTGGCGCGCCGCGTTCGGATCGGTCTTGCCCATGACGATGAAGATCCGGCAGCGCGGATCGCCCGCGCCCGAGATCCACCACTTGTGGCCATTGATGACGTATTCATCGCCGTCCTTTTCGATGCGGGTGGCGATATTGGTCGCGTCCGACGAGGCGACGTCAGGCTCGGTCATGGCAAAGGCCGAGCGCATCTCGCCGCGCAGCAGGGGTTCGAGCCACTGCTGCTTGTGTTCTTCCAGGCCGTAGCGTTCCAGGGTCTCCATGTTGCCGGTGTCCGGTGCCGAGCAGTTGAACACCTCCGGCGCCCAGCCGACGCGGCCCATGATTTCGCACAGGGGGGCGTAGTCCAGGTTGGACAGGCCTTCGGGCGCCCGCCGGGACTTCGGCAGGAACAGGTTCCACAGGCCCTGTTCACGCGCGATCGGTTTCAGGCGCTCGATGATCTGCGTCGGTACCCAGCGGTTGCCGGCCGCGCCATTGCGGTCGACTTCTTCCTTGTAGGCCTTTTCGTTCGGATAGATGTGCTCGTCCATGAAGGCGAGCAGTGTGCTGCGGAGTTCCTTGCAGCGGTCGGAGTAGTCGAAATCCATGCTGTCCTCTTATTGGTTGGCGAACTTCCAGGCCATCTCGGCCATGGGACGCGCGGCCTTGCCGTTTTCCAGGGCCTGGGCGCTGGCGGCGGTGCCGTCGACATAGCGCTTCATGATGCCCTGCATGATGCCGGCGAGGCGGAACATGTTGTAGGCCAGGTAGAAATTGAAATCTTCCGGGCGGATCGTCTTGCCGGTGCGTGCGCAGTAACGGGCGATATAGTCCTGCTGCTCGGGAATGCCGAGTGCTTGCAGGTCGAGCCCGCCGATGCCGCGGAACTTGCCTGGCGGGATGTGCCAGCTCATGCAATGGTAAGAGAAGTCGGCCAGCGGATGGCCCAGGGTGGAGAGCTCCCAGTCGAGCACGGCCAGGATGCGCGGTTCGCTCGGATGGAAGATGATGTTGTCCAGCCGGAAGTCGCCATGCACGATGGACGTATCTTCGCCCGGCGGGATGTTTTTCGGCAGCCATTCGATGAGCTGGTCCATTGCCGGGATCGGCTCGGTGATCGAGGCCTGGTACTGCTTCGTCCAACGCTCGATCTGGCGCGCAAAGTAATTGCCGGGCTTGCCGTAGTCGGCCAGACCAATGGCGGCATAGTCCGTCGTGTGCAGCAGCGCGATCACGCGGTTCATCTCGTCATAGATGGCGCCGCGCTCGGCTGGCGTCATGCCCGGCAGGGACTGGTCCCACAGCACCCGGCCTTCGACGAAATCCATCAGGAAGAAAGCGCGGCCGATCACCGATTCGTCGGTGCAGAGCGCAATCTGGCGCGGCACCGGGAAGCCGGCGCCATGCAGCGCGTTCATGACGCGGTATTCGCGGTCGATCGCGTGCGCGGAGGGCAGCAGTTTTGCCGCCGGGCCGGGCTTGGTGCGCAGCACGTACTGGCGCTCGCCCTTCTTCAGCTTGAAAGTGGGGTTGGACTGGCCACCCTTGAACTGCTCGACCTGCAGCGGGCCGCGGCCGATGTCCGGCACATTCGCGTTCAGCCAGGCGTCGAGTGCGTCGACGTCGAATTTCTGGCGCTCGGACACCGGCTTGGTGCCCATCATTTCTTCATACACTGGCGTCTCCTCCTCGTGTGTTGGTCGAATGATTGTAGCCGATGAAACGAACGACCGTACTATTAAATTGGCAGCCAAAACGGCTGGGGTCAGGTCTGACAAATGGACACGGACTCAGCCTTTGTGACCAAAACGGCTGGGGTCAGGTCTGACAAATGGACACGGACTCAGCCTTTGTAAGCTTCCACAGTGGCGAACGGCTGGGCTCGTGTCCGAATGTCAGACCTGACCCCCGCCTTTCAGCGGGTCTGACAAATGGACACGGACTCAGTCTTTGTAAGCTTCCACAGTGGCGAACGGCTGGGCTCGTGTCCGAATGTCAGACCTGACCCCAGCCTTTCAGCGCGAGCGGCGATATTGCGCGAACAGCTCTTCCATGGTCGTACTGCGCACGCCCGGCTGCAGCGGAGCGGGGGGCACGTGGTTGACGAAGCGCACCACCCAGTCGGCCGGCTCCTGCCCGACGTCGAGTGCGTTGATGCAGCCCGCGGACTGGACCAGGCCGCCGAGGAAGGTGCGTTGCCCCGTCAGCGCCAGCGACAGGATGGCGCAGTTGACGCCGCCGTGCAGCACCAGCAGCACCGTGTCCCAGTCAGGGTCGGCGCGCAGGCGGGCGATTTCCGGGTGGACGCGGTCCATCAGTTCGCCGACGGATTCGCCCGCCGGGAAGCGCTGGTCCGGGGACGACGACACCCTCGAAGGCGCCGGTGAAGGCGCGTTTCAGTTCGTCGGTCGGGATGGCGGAGAGGCGGCCTCCCTTGATTTCATGGAGCGCTGGCCAGGTGTCGACGGCGATCTGCTGCCCGGTCGCGGCCAGCACCCGGGCCGCCGTCTCCACGGTACGGGGCAAGCCGGAGACGATCACGCGGTCGAAGCGCACGCCGGCGGCGGCGAAGGCGGCCCCGGCGGCATCGGCCTGGGCGCGGCCGTCGGCGTTCAGGGGCACCTGTTCGGGCAGCTGCGGCTTGCCGGCGGCGTCGAAGTAGGTCACGCTGCCGTGGCGCATCAGGTAGATGCGGCGGCGCGCCGGTGTTTGATCATGCATGGGGTCCTTGCTTGGAAGCCTCGGGTTTCTTATTTATCTTACACGGAAGCCATTGCTGAGCGCGGCCAATCAGCCACATTCGGCGCCAACTTCGGGCCAACAAGTAATGCCGTTGGTCAATATTTGGACTATCTGCCTTAGAATGGATCGCATTTTCACGTCGATTGGCAAGGGGAAGCATGGCAAGGCCAGAAAAAGTCCGGCTCGGGGAAGTGCTGATGCAACAGAAGCTGCTCTCGGAAGAGCAGCTGAACCAGGCGCTCGCCGAGCAAAAGCGCAGCGGGCGCAAGCTCGGGCGGGTGTTCGTCGAGAACGGTTTCGTCACCGAAGACCAGATCTCGGGCGCGCTCGCACGCCAGCTGAACATCCCCTACATCAACCTCAAGTTCTACAACATCAGCGACGCACTCGTGCGCATGCTGCCGGAAACGGCCGCGCGGCGCTTTCGCGCGCTGGTGCTGGAAGACCGCCGCGAGACCCTGCTCGTGGGCGTGTCCGATCCGACCGACCTGTTCGCCTACGACGAGATCGCGCGCCTGCTGAAGAAGACCGTCGAGCTGGCCGTGGTCAACGAGACCGAGGTGCTGCACACGATCGACCGCATCTACCGCCGCACCGGCGACATCACCGACTTCGCCAAGGAAGTGGAAGCCGACATCGGCGACGCTTTCGTCGACTTCGGCGCCATGACGGCCAATCCGGGCCTGGAAGAAGCGCCGGTGGTGAAGCTGTTGCAGTCGGTGTTCGACGACGCCGCCCAGGTGCGCGCGTCCGACATCCACATCGAGCCGCAAGAAGGGCGCCTGCAGATCCGCTTCCGTATCGACGGCGTGCTGCACCTGCAGACCGAAGCCGATATCAAGGTCGCCACGCCCCTGGCCCTGCGCCTGAAGCTGATGGCCGACCTGGATATCTCGGAAAAGCGTTTGCCGCAGGATGGCCGCTTCGCCGTCAAGGTGAAGAACCAGCGCATCGACGTGCGTATCTCGACCATGCCGACGGCCTATGGCGAATCGGTCGTCATGCGACTCCTGAACCAGGGCAATACGACGCTGCGCCTGGAAGCGATCGGCATGCCGCACCGGCTGCTGGAACGCTTCCGCGCCATGGTGCAGCGTCCGAACGGCCTGGTGCTGGTGACCGGCCCCACGGGTAGTGGCAAGACCACCACCCTGTACAGCGCCCTGGCCGAGCTCAATTCGGTGGAAAAGAAGCTGATCACGGTCGAAGACCCGGTCGAATACCGCCTGAAGGGCATCAACCAGGTGCAGGTGAACGACAAGATCGAGCTGTCCTTTGCCCGCGTGCTGCGTTCAGCCCTGCGCCAGGATCCGGACATCGTGCTGGTCGGCGAGATGCGCGACCAGGAAACCGCCCAGATCGGCCTGCGCGCCGCGATGACGGGTCACCTGGTGCTCTCCACCCTGCACACGAACGACGCGGCGTCGACGCCGCTGCGCCTGATGGACATGGGCGTGCCGCGCTACATGGTCGGCGGCTCGCTCCAGGCCGTGCTGGCCCAGCGCCTGGTGCGCGTGATCTGCGAAAGCTGCAGCACGCCGCACGCGGCGACGCCGGCCGAACAGACCTGGCTGCGAGCCGAACTGGGCGACCTGGTCGGCCAGCAGCAGTTCTTCATTGGCAAGGGCTGCTCTCATTGCAACGGTACCGGCTACCGCGGGCGTACCGGTGTCTACGAATTGCTGGAAATGACGCGCGCCGTGACGGATGCGGCGAACCACCCGGACCCGGCCCACTTCCTGAAGGTGGCCCACGCCGAGATGAAGGGCGAAACGCTGCGCCGCCACGGCGTTGCACTGGCCGTGCAGGGCCGCACGACGATCTCCGAAGCGATGCGCATCAGTAACCAGGTCGAGGAATAATGCCCTTCTTTGCCTACAAGGGCCGCAATTCGCGCGGCGAACTGATGCACGGTGTGCTCGAGGGGCTTGACGCCGGCGCGATTGCCGACCAGCTGTTCGGCACGGGCGTGACGCCTGTCGAAATCGTCGCCACCCGGCGCGACCCGGCCGACGTGGCCGCCGGCGGCGGCATGCAGGCCACCCGGGATCGCCTGCGCGAGAAGAAAGTCACGTCGATGGACGTGCAGCTCTTCAGCCGCCAGATGCACACCCTGTTGAAGTCGGGCGTGCCGATCATGCGCGGCCTGAACGGCCTGCAGGAATCGAGCACCAGCCCGGCTTTTGCGCGCGTGATCAAGGACTTGCGCGAGTCGCTCGATTCGGGCCGCGAACTGTCGGCCGCGATGCGCCGCCACAACGACATCTTCTCGAATTTCTACCTGTCGATGATACGGGTGGGCGAAATGACGGGCCGGCTGGAAGAAGTGTTCCTGCGCCTGTTCGACCACCTGGAATTCGACCGCGACATGCGCGACCGCGTGAAGGCGGCGCTGCGCTACCCCAGTTTCGTGATGATCGCCATGGTCGTCGCCATGCTGGTGGTGAACATGTTCGTGATCCCGCAGTTCGCCAAGGTGTTCGACAGCTTCCACGCGACGCTGCCCCTGATGACACGCATCCTGATGGCGACCTCGCGCTTCACGGTCGACTACTGGGGGCTGCTGGCGGGCCTCGGCATCGGCGCCTGGCTGGGCTTTCGCTCCTGGGTGAACACGCCGAAAGGGCGCTATGCCTGGGACCAGCGCAAGCTGCGTTTCCCGATCGCCGGCAAGATCATGCTGAAAGCGACCATGGCCCGTTTCGCGCGCAGCTTCGCGCTGTCGATGCGCAGCGGCGTGCCGGTGGTGCAGGTGCTGACGGTGGTGTCGCAGACGGCCGACAATGCCTACCTGTCCGCCCGCATCGAACAGATGCGCGACGGCGTCGAACGCGGCGAAAGCATCCTGCGTACCTCGACCGCGGCGAACGTGTTCACTCCGATCGTGCTGCAGATGATTGCCGTGGGCGAGGAAACCGGCTCGCTCGACGACCTGATGGACGAGATCGCCCTGATGTACGAGCGCGAGGTCGACTACGAACTGAAAACCCTGTCGAGCCAGATCGAGCCGATCCTGATTACCTTCCTCGGCGTGATGGTGCTGGTGATGGCGCTCGGCATTTTCCTGCCGATCTGGGACCTGGGCCAGGCGGCCCTGCACCGTTGATGCGGACCCTGCGCAGCGACAAGCAGCGTGGCGCCAGCCTGTTCGAGCTGGCGCTGGGCGCCATCGCGGCCTCGCTGCTGGCTGGAGTGTTGTTGAACAGCATCATCACCTACATCGGCGAAAGCGAGCGCGTCGCAGTAAAACAACTCATCGGTTCGCTGCGCACGGCGCTGGCGGTGCGCTCCGCCCAAGTCATTTCGACAAGGGGCGAGGACGGTTTGATAGCACTTGCATATCAAAATCCGATGGATTGGCTCATGAAGCGCCCGCAAAACTACCTCGGCGAGTACTATGCACCCGAAAAGGATGAACTTCCGACAGGGAATTGGTACTTCGACAAGGTGGATCACACCCTTGTCTATCTGCCTAGCGTGGCAAAATCTTTTTCTTGGGAAACATCAAAATTTCTCATGTTCAAGGTAAAATTCATTCGCGTGCCCAGTCCGGTCGATAGCAGTGGACGGAACAAGGTCACCACCGGCCTGGTACTCGATCAGATCCCTGATCAGACAGCCACAACACCTAACCAAGCGGCATCTGATCCGCACTTATCCCTCTCGGAGAACAATCAATGAACAAGAGCATCAAAGCGTCGCAAGGCGGTTTCACCCTGATCGAACTGATCGTCGTCATCGTCATCCTGGGCATCCTGGCCGCGACCGCGCTGCCGAAGTTCACCAACCTGAGCGGTGAAGCCCGCCTGGCCAGCATCAACGCCGCCCGCGGCTCCCTGCTGTCGACCTCGGCCATGATTCACGGCAAAGTGCTGGTCAGCCCGACCGCGATGACCGGTGGCAACGTGACCGTCGAAGGCGTCGTAGTTCCGATGGACACCACCGGTTCGCAATACCCGACCGCATCGGCCAAGCTGGCTGAAGCGGCCGGCCTGGGCGCTGCCGACTACACGATCTATACCAAGGATTCGCCTGCCGGCACCGGCGTTCCAAGCATCTCGGGCGCCAACCAGTTCGCCCTGGTCCCGAACAGCCTGGTGGGCACCACTGCCGCCACCACCTGCTACGTGCTGTACACCGCTGCCCTGGGTGCCAACACCGCACCGACCGCGACCCTGGTCGGCACCGGCACTACCGCAGCAACCGCTGCTTCGTGCCAGTAATTAGTACCTGAGCTAGCGTGGCCGGCCTGCAACTTCGACCCTTCCGTCGCGTTCCCGGCCACCTGGCTCGCCTCCACCATGGCTTCACCATGGTGGAACTCATCGTCGTCCTCATCCTCGTCGGTATTGTCGGCGCCATTGCCGCCAACCGCTTCTTCGAACGCTCCTCCTACGACACCGCCGCCTGGACTGAACAGGTGCGCGCCGTTCTGCGCTACGGCCAGAAGGTGGCGATCGCCCGCAACCGCCAGGTCCATGTCTTCCTTACCGCCGATCGCATCGCCCTGTGCCAGACCGACGTCAGCGGAGCCGGCGGGACCTGCGATGCCGCCGACCGGGTGCTCGCGCCCGGCGGCGGCAACAGCGACAGCACGGCGACCCGCACGGCCTGCGCCTCGACCACATGGATGTGCGAAGGACGCCCGGCGGGCGTTACCATGACGGTGCCGGTCGCCAGCTTCCGCTTCGACGCCCTCGGTCGTGCCATCGGCATCGGCAACACGCGCGCCGCCATCACCATCACCGGCAATGGCACGACAAACGAGATCGGCATCGAACCGGAGACCGGCTATGTCAACTGAATCGACTGTGCGCGCCGCGGCCCCTGGCCCCTGGCGACAGGCCGGCGTCACCATGGTCGAGCTGATCATGTTCATGGTCATCATCGGCATCGCGCTGGCTGGCATCATCCGCGTCATTACCATGACCACCGCCAACAGCGCCGACCCGCTGGTGCGCAAGCAGGCCCTGATGATTGCCGAAGGCCTGCTCGAGGAAGTGCGCCTGGCCCAGTTCACCTATTGCGATCCGACCTCGGCCCAGGCCGATACGGCAACGAGCGCGGCCGATTGCACCGCGGGCAAGGAGCTGTGGGGCAGGGAAGCGGGCACCTCCGCCGTGCGCCCGTATGACAACGTCAACGACTACGTCACCGAGCCGAATACCCCACAAGCCTCATTCAACTTCAACAATGTGCTGACCGACGCCGCCGGCCGTGCGATCGACGTGCGCGGCTATTCGGCCACGGTCAGCATCATCCCCGCCGCCATCGGTGCCGGCGGCATTGCCGCCGCCAACGCGGCCGGTGCCGCCGACGCCGACGCGCTGCGCATCCGCATCACCGTCAGCGGGCCCAGCGGCGACCCCGTCGTCCTCGACGGCTACCGTGCGCGCTACGCGCCGAATTTCCGATGAGCGCGCGCACCATTCGCCGCGCACAGCACGGCTTCACCCTGGTCGAGGCGGTGCTCGTCATCGCCATCATCGGCATCCTCGGCGCCATCGTCGCCGTCTTCCTGCGCGCCCCGATCCAGGGCTATGTGGATTCCGTAGCGCGCGCCGAAACCACCGACGACGCCGACCTGGCGCTGCGCCGCATGGCGCGCGACATTCGCCTGGCCCTGCCCAACAGCGTGCGCGTGAACGCGAACGGCGATGCCATCGAATTCTTGATGACGAGCACCGGCGGGCGCTATCTGGCCGCCGACGAAGGGGCTGCGGGCACCAATCCGCTCGACTTCGAGAACAGCGCCAACCGTGCCTTCGACGTCGTCGGCTGGGTCAGGGCCGATATCAATGTGGGCGACCTGGTCGTCGTCTACAACCTGGGGCCCGGCATCGAGCCGGTCGATGCCTATCAGATCAACGCGGCGGGCGCTTTTCGCAACGCCGCACGCGTCGCCGCTCGTGTCACCAAAAACAGCGACATCGATACCGCGACACGCACTATCCTGCTGGCGGATAACCCATTCGCGCAGCAAAGCGAACCCATGCCTTCGCCCAGCCGGCGCTTCCAGGTCGTCAGCGGTGCGGTGTCCTACCGCTGCGAGGGAACGCCCGGCAACTTCGTGCTGCGGCGCTACGAGGGCTATACGATCACGCCTGCCATGTCCGCGGCGGCGCCAACTGGTGGCCGCGTGGCGACCATGGCCACGCGCGTTTCCACCTGCGCCAACCTGTTCCGCTACGATAACGCCCTCGACAACGCCGACAACCTGCAGGTGCGCGCCAGCGCGCTCGTCATCCTGACGCTGGCCCTGCGTACCCGTAACGGCACCGACCCGGCGGTGCGCCTCGTCCACCAGGTTCACGTCGACAATACGCCATGATCCAGCGCTTTCCATCCCTCATGCGGCGCCGCGCCCTTGGTTCCGGCCTGGTGACCGCCATCTTCCTGCTGGTGGTGCTGGCCGGCCTGGGCGTGGCCCTGGTGTCGGTGTTCACCACCCAGCAGCAAAGCTCGCTGCTGGACGAAAGCGGTGCGCGTGCCTACCAGGCCGCCCGTGCCGGCATCGAATGGGGTCTGTTTCGCAAGCGGATCAACGGCGCCTGCGTGCAGAAATTCTCGTTCAGGCCGCCAGCCGGCTCGGTGCTGAACAACTACACCGTCACCGTCGAGTGCAGGGACGTCGGGGCGGCGCCCTTGCTCCAGACGATCATCACCGCCACGGCCTGCCCGGCGACCTACGCCGAATGCCCGACCGAGCAGAACCCGCTGATCCAGCCCAACAACAGCGCCGACTACGTTCAGCGCGTGATCGAGGTGCAGCTGTGATGTCCATCCTGCGCTCCCTTTCCCGGCGCCTCGGCGCGCTGCTGGCGCTTGCGTTGCTGGCGCTGCTTGTCAGGCCGGCGCATGCCGACACGCCGATCGCCCTGTATGCCGCCTATGACGGCCGCATGAACTTCACCGGCACCCAGGTGAGCTGGCGCGCCTACGCCAACAGCACCCGGGATGCCACGGCCGCCTGCGTGGTCTATACGCCCACTTCCACGCTCACCGCCAACCTGACGATCCCACTCGGGGCGACTATCGTGGCCGCCCACCTGTACTGGGCCGGCTCGGGCACGGGCGACTACAACGTCACCCTGCAGGGCACAGCCGTGAGCGCCACTCGCCGCCACACCTCCACGACCGTCGGGGGAGGACTCAATTACTACGGCGCGGCCGCTGACGTCACCAGCATCGTCAAGGCCAAGGGCAGCGGCACTTACTCCTTTTCGGGCTTGTCGGTGTCCAACGGCGATCCGTGGTGCGGCTCGCAGGCGGTGCTGGGCGGTTTTTCGCTGCTGGTCGTGTATTCGCACCCGCTCGAGCCGGAACGCGTGCTGAACCTGTACGAAGGCTTCCGCTACGTCCAGAACAGCACCGTGAACGTGTCGGCATCGAACTTCCGCTGGGCCTCGCCGGCGATCGCGGTCAAGGAAAAGGCGCGCGTCGGCCACATCACCTGGGAAGGCGACACCACCCTGTCCGGAGGCGGCGAGCGTCTGCTGTTCGAAGGCACCGAGCTGACCGATTCGATGAACCCGGCCGGCAACCAGTTCAACTCGCGCAGCAACATCAACGGCGACAATAATTCCTACGGCGTGGACTTCGACGCCTACGACACGACCGTGACCATCTGGGCCGGCTACGACGCCGTGGTCGACACCTCTTACCAGACTGGGCAGGACCTGGTGCTGCTGGGCGCGGAGGTGCTGCTGGTGCCGACCTTGCCGGTATCGGACATGACGGTGGCACTGACCGGCCCGACGGAGCTGCAGGTGACGGTGCCGGCGAACTACAAGATCGTCCTGTCGAACAACGGGCCGTACACGGCGCCGGGACCGCTGACCGCCACCACCGTGTTGCCGGTCGGCGTCAGCTACACCAGCGCCAGCGGCACCAACTGGTCCTGCTCGGCCGGCGCGCAGACGAGCACCGGCCAGACCGTGATCTGCACCTATACAGGGGCGGTGGCGCCGGGAAGCAGTTCCTCTGAACTGACACTGACGACGGCCGTGACCTCCACGGGCGAAAAGACGACCAAGGTGACCGTCGGCGGTGCGGACGACGACAAGCCCGCCAACAACAGCGCCACGCACACGATTGTCGCCAAGGCGGCGCCGCCGCCCCCATCGACACCGGCCGCGGCGTATGTGTTCACGAAGGGCGTTTGTCCGATCGGGTCGGCGATCGGTGCGGCTACGGACAGTGGACCGTGCTCCATCTATGCCGGGCCGCGCATCGCGGGCGAAACACCGCTGACGTCCCAGCCGATCTACGTGACGGCCGTCGATACCGCCAACCGTGCCGTCGCGCAGAGCAAGACCGTTGCGACGCCGGTGACGATGAAATTTTCGCTGAGCTGCATCGAACCGGTCGCGAATGCCGGTGTACGAGCCAGCTATGCGGGCACCCTGTTACCGCGGTGCACATCCAATGGCCAAATGCCGGCGACGGGCAGCGCGACCGACTGGTCGTCCGACGTCCAGGTCAACTTCCCGATGAACGTGGCATCGGTTCCCTTCAGCTTCACCTATGACGATGTCGGTTCGGTGCAACTGAACCTGTTGCAAGGGACAAAAACGGCCTCGGCCAGCTTCGTCTCGCGTCCGTGGAAGCTGGGCTTCCGGAGCATTCGACGCGAGAGCGACGGCGTGGAAGACCCGGTCGACCATGCGCCAACCGATCCCGGCTTCGCCATGGCCGGCGAACCCTTGTCGGTCGAGATTGGTGTGCTGCTCTACGGTAAGACCGAGAAGGATGCGAACCCGTGGGCACCGAACTTCGGCAACGAAAAGCGCAACGCGGACACCACCTGCAAGCTCGCGCCGACGCTCGCGAGCGTCCAGCAGAACAAGCTCGACACCGCAACGACCTTCCAGCCCAGCGCCGGCGAGGTGCGCGAGAGCGATATCACTCAATGCGGCGGCGGGTCGGCGGTGATGAGCCAGGCCTGGACCGAAGTCGGCATCACGAATTTCATTGCCAAGCTGGACAATTATCTCGGTGTCGGCGATATCGGGCCTACGGCCGAGCGGACGGTCGGCCGCTTCTATCCAGCCTACTACACGACGAATCTGTTCGGTCCTTTCGCCTGTCCTCTCGACGACGGCAATACTTCGACGGAAAAGAAATGCCTGTTCGACTGGAACAGCGAGGCGCCGATGCCGGCAGTGTACGCGGGACAGGACTTCAGGGGCGAAGTCTATGCGCAGAACGTGGATGGCGACCCGGTCAAGAACTTCGTTGGCGACTGGTACAAGCCGGTGACCCTCACGGCCGTGGCGGCCTCGGGCGGCGCAGTACTGCCGAAGAACTTCGCGTCCGCGACCTCGTTCGCCCCGCTGAAGATGACTGACCCGAACACCAAGCTTGTTTCCTATGGCGAGATCGCCGGCACCTTGACCTATGCACTCGACAAGCCCTACACGGCCGGAGATGCGCGGACCACCATCTGGACCGCGCCGAGCCTGGTGTTCCTGCGCGCCAACTCCGACGAGGTACGCCTGACCGGAACGGGCACCAGTGCCAGGGTACAGATCAAGTCCATGCGTGCGCCTGAAGCGGTGAGCGAGGGCGGCATCAACGTCCTCAACGGCCGTACCAGAGTCGCGAACGCGCTCGGCACCGATATCCTGCCGACGCCGCTGGCGGTCCAGGTCGAATATTGGGACGGCAGCACCTGGCGTGCCCACCCCGGCTTCGTGGACCCGACCGGGAGCGCCATGAACAGCAACACCGCAAGCTTTATCGACTGCACCTATGGCCTGGCCAGCGCGGCGTCCAGGCCGAACAACTGCCTCGACGTGCTTGCAGGCGACGGCAAGCCGGTCGACCTCACGCAGGGTAAAGGCACCCTCTGGCTGAAGCGGACCGGCAAGCTGACAAGCGGCCGCAGCCGCGATGGCCAGGTCAGCGTGCAGTTCAAGCTGCGCAGCTGGCTGCCGAGCACCAACGGCCGCGTCACCTTCGGCCGCTACCGCAGCCCTGTGATCTACATGCGCGAAGTGTACTGAGTCAGCATTTGATGCCTCTAAGCATCACTTAATCCAGCAAATCCGGTATTTTTTGTTGCCGACAGGATTTATTCGTCCGTTTTTGCGTGAGCTTGAATATAATCAAGCGCTACGGTGCACATTCCTGTCACCCCACGGAAATCTCGATACGGTCCGCATGCATTTTTTCAGAAAAGCCAAGAAAAGAGAAGGGTGGCTCGCGATCGCGCTGCAGCGCGATGGTCTTTCCGCCGTGAGCATGCAGACCGCGCCGGACGTCCGGCCCCAGGTGCGCCAGGCCGTGTTCTATGCCGGCACCGACCATGCCGAGCTGCTGGAAAAGGCCGGACGCGACCTGCATGCCCATGCCTACCGCGCGATCACCGTGCTCTCGCCCGGCGAATACCAGATCCTGCTCGTCGACGCCCCCAACGTGGCCGTCGACGAATTGAAAACCGCGGTGCGCTGGCGCCTGAAGGACCTGCTCGACTTCCACGTGGACGACGCGACCATCGACGTGGCAGACCTGCCGGTCGACGCCAACGCCGCCGTGCGTGCCCAGCATTCGATGTTCGCCGTTGCCGCGCGCAACAGCGTGATCGGCGCGCGCCAGAAGCTGTTTTCGGCCGCCAAGGTCGACCTGTCCGTCATCGACATTCCTGAAATGGCCCAGCGCAATATCTCGGCGCTGGTCGAACCGGCCGGGCGCGGCGTCGCCATGCTGTCGTTCGGCGAGGACGGCGGCCTGCTGACGGTGTCGTACCGGGGCGAACTGTACCTGGCCCGCCGTATCGACATCGCGCTGGCCCAGCTGCTCGACGAGGACCACGACCGCAAGAACGCCTCCTTCGACCGCGTCACGCTGGAACTGCAGCGCTCGCTCGACAACTTCGAGCGCCAGTATTCCTTCATCAGCGTGGCGAAACTCGTGCTGGCGCCGTCGCCGATCACCGGGCTCGACGAATACTTGTCCAGCAACCTGTACACCCCGGTCGAGACGCTCGACCTGGCCACCGTGTTCGATTTCGCGCGCGCGCCGGAACTGGCGGACGTGGGGCTGCAACAACGCTTCCTGGTGCCGCTCGGCGCGGCCCTGCGCCACGAGGAGACGGTGCTGTGACCCAGCAGATCAACCTGTTCAATCCGATCTTCCTGCAGCAGAAGAAGATCTTTTCGGCGCGTACGATGGCGCTGGCGCTCGCCGTGCTGTTCGTCGGCACCGCGGGTCTCAACGCCTACGGTAACTGGCGCGTGACGAACATGCAGAAGGAAGCCGACGTCGGCGCGGCCCTGCTCGAAGGGCGCAAGGCGCGCCTCGCGAGCGTGACGGCGGAATTCCCGCCGCGCCAGAAGAACCCGGCCGTCGACGCCGAACTGGCGGAAGCCGAAGGCCAGCTGGCCGCGCTGCGCCAGGTCTCGGGTGTGCTCGAACGCGGCGAGCTGGGCAATACCCGGGGCTATGCCGAATACTTCCGCGCACTGGCACGCCAGCACGTCGATGGCCTGTGGCTGAGCTCGGTACAGATCAATGGCGCGGGCATCGACATCGGCGTGCGCGGCCGCGCCCTCGACCCCGAGCGCGTCCCGGGCTACCTGAACCGCCTGACGCGTGAACCCGTCCTGCGGGGCAAGGCCTTCGGCAGCCTGCAGATCGTGCAGGGCGCGCCTACTTCCCGCAGCGACGCCAGCGGCGCCGTTACCAGCGTGCCGGCACCGTACGTCGAGTTCAGCCTGCAGTCGACCCCGGAGGCGCCCAAGCCATGAAAGAACGCCTGATTGCCCTGGGCGCGCGCATCGACGCGCTGACGCTGCGCGAACGCGTGCTGCTGTTCGCGGCGGTGGCCGCCAGTGTCGTCTTCCTGATGTATTTCTTCGGCCTGAAACCCATGTTCGCCAGGCAGGAACAGCTGCGCGGTCAGATCGTCCAGCAGCAGAACAACATCGAAGGCATCGACAACGAGATCCGCCAGAAGATCGAAGCGGCCCAGGTCGACCCGGACGCGCCCACGCGCACCCGCATCGCCACCGTGCGCGCCCAGACGATCGCGCTGGCCGAGGCCCTGCGCGCGATGCAGAACGGCCTGGTGGCGCCCGAGCGCATGGCGCCGCTGCTGGACCAGATCCTGCGTGCCAACGGCAGGCTGCAGCTGGTGTCGATGCGCACCTTGCCGGTGGAGTCGGTGCTGCACGCGGCCCGGGTGTTGCACCGGCCGCAGCCGCGGCCCCTGTCGATGCGAATGCGGTAACGGCGCCGAACGCGGCGGCCAAGCCTGCGGACTTGTTGTATCGTCATGGCGTCGAGGTGACGGTACGCGGCAACTACCTCGACATGATCGGCTACATGGCCGCACTCGAGGCGATGCCGACCCAGTTGTTCTGGGGCCGTGCGCAGCTGGAAGCGGAAACCTGGCCGGATTCGCGCCTGACGCTGACCCTGTACACCCTGAGCCTGGATGCGAAATGGATGAAGCTGTGAAGACCATTGCCCGACACGGTGCGGCGCTGTCGCTCGCGCTCCTGGCCGGCCATGCCGCGGCCCAGCCGCTGCAGGATCCGACCCGGCCGCCGGCCAGCCTGATGGCGGGGCAGGGTACGGCGCGGGCGATAGCCGCCGCGCCCGTCCAGCGCGCGCCGCAGCTGCAATCGGTGCTGATCGCGCGCCAGCCCGGCGGGCGCCATGTCGCCGTGATCGACGGCGAGACCGTGCGCGTGGGCGACCTGGTGCGCGGCGCCCGCGTGGCGCGCATCGATGCGAACGAAGTGGAACTTAGGCGCGGACGTGCGCGCCAGGTCCTCACACTGCACGCGCCGGCCGCGGGAGCTGCACGCTCCGCCGGCGTCGAACGAGTACGACACGAATGACGGGAACGAGAACAACGATGCGACAACCCACCCTCCTGGCGCTGGCCGCAAGCACGGCGCTGTTGCTGTCCGGCTGCCAGAGCACGCCGCCGCATGCCACCTACGACAAGATCAAGCAGGAAGTGGCCACCGCAGGCGCGGCCGGCCGTGGCGCCGCACCCGCCGACGATGCCGTCGCCAATGCGCTGCTGCCGCCCGCCGCCGCGCTGGCGGGGAATTACCGAAGGCCCGCCCGGCCCTGGAGGAGCGCTTCAACGTCGCCTTCAACAACGTGCCGGCGCAGCACTTCTTCCGCTCGATCGTGGCCGGCACCCGCTACAACATGCTGGTCCATCCCGACGTGGCCGGCACCATCAGCGCCAACCTGAAGGACGTGACCCTGGTCGAGGCGCTCGATGCCGTGCGCGACATGTACGGCTACGACTACCGCATCGACGGCACCCGGATCACCATCCGTCCGCTGACCATGCAGACGCGCATGTTCCACGTGAACTACCTGATCGGCAGCCGCCGCGGCAGCTCGAACCTGCGCGTGAGCTCGACCACGGTCGCCAGTGTCGGCACCACCGGCAGCGGCAGCAACAGTGGCGGCGGCAGCGGCCAGGGCAACCAGCCGAACGGAAACCAGAATAGTCCGGGCGGCCAGAACGGCGGCAACCAGACCCAGGTGGACAGCACCGACGTCAACACGCTGTCGAACAACGAATTCTGGACCGACCTGAAATCGTCGATCGAAGCCATCGTCGGTTCGAAAGAGGGCGGGCGCAGCGTCGTCGTCAGCCCGCAGTCGGGCGTGCTCGTGATCCGCGCCATGCCGGAAGAACTGCGCAACGTCGACATGTACCTGAAGGCCACCCAGCTGGCGGTGGACCGCCAGGTGATCCTGGAAGCGAAAATCCTCGAAGTCGAACTCAACGACCAGTTCCAGAGCGGCATCAACTGGGCCAGTTTCTCGTCGATCGGCCACTCCAACAGCAACCGCGTTGCTACCGGCCTGATCGCGCCGGGCGCCGGCCTGCAGCCGCTGCCCTTCAACGGTGGCCAGCCGCCCGTGATCAGCAACGGCAGCGGCCTGGCGGCCAGCACCGGCTTCTCGCTGTCGAACGCGGCCAATGCTGCCGGCGCGCTGTTCGGTTTCGCCTTCCAGTCGAATAATTTTGCAGCGCTGATCTCGCTGCTGGAAGCGCAGGGCACCGTGCACGTGCTCTCGAGCCCGCGCATCGCCGCCGTCAACAACCAGAAGGCGGTGCTGAAGATCGGGACCGACGAATTCTTCGTGACCGGCGTGACGACGACCACCAACACCACGGCCGCCGGCAACACGGTGACCCCGAGCGTGACCCTGACCCCGTTCTTCTCCGGCGTGGTGCTGGACGTGACGCCGCAGATCGATGACCGCGGCAACATCCTGCTGCACGTGCACCCATCGGTCAGCCAGGTGACGACGATCACCAAGGGCATCAACCTCGGCTCGGCCGGCTCGCTGACGCTGCCGCTGGCCGCATCGGCGACCTCGGAACTGGACAGCATTGTCCGCGGCCAGGACGGCCAGGTGGTTGCCATCGGCGGCCTGATGCGCCAGGCCTCGACCGACGACACCAGCCAGCTGCCGGGCGTGGGCCGCGTGCCGGTGCTGGGTAGCCTGTTCCGCAACAAGAACAAGGTCAACCAGAAGCGCGAGCTGGTGGTGCTGATCAAGCCGACCATCGTCGACAGCGCCAACAACTGGAGCCAGGACCTGCTCGACACCAGCCGCCGCATCGAAGAGCTCGATCCGCGCACGCTCGATACCCGCAGCGGGGAGCGCAAGTAATGTACGCAGCGCACTTCGGCCTGCGCGAACTGCCGTTCGGCATCACGCCGGACACGAGCTTCTTTTTCGGCAGTCCGCGCTCGCAGGAGGCGCTCAACACCCTGCTGGTGGCCGCGCGCAGCGGCGAGGGCTTCATCAAGATCACGGGCGAAGTCGGCACCGGCAAGACGCTGCTGTGCCGCAAATTCATGGCGACCCTGGGCGACGATTTCGTCACCGCCTACATCCCCAACCCCTTGCTCGAGCCGCGCACGCTGATGCTGGCGCTCGCCGACGAGCTGGGCCTGGTGCTCGAGCGCGAGGTCGACCAGCACCAGCTGCTGAAATCGATCACCCATCGGCTCGTGGCCCTGGCTGGCCAGGACAAGCGCGTGCTGCTCTGCCTGGACGAAGCGCAGGCGATCCCCGTGGAAAGCCTGGAGGCGCTGCGCCTCCTGACCAACCTGGAAACCGAAAAGCGCAAGCTGCTGCAGATCGTCCTGTTCGGCCAGCCGGAACTGAACCGCAAGCTGGCACTGCAATCGATCCGCCAGCTGGCCCAGCGCATCACCTTTCACTACCACCTGGGTCCGCTTGGCCGCGATGACCTCGACTTTTATGTGGCCCACCGCCTGCGCGTGGCCGGTTACCCCGGCGCGCGCCTGTTTTCGCGCCGCGCCATCGATCGCCTGTACCGCGCCAGCGGCGGCATTCCGCGCCTGGTGAACATCCTCGCGCACAAAGCGCTGATGCTCTGCTATGGCCAGGGCCGGCAGCAGGTGGAAGCGGCACACGTCAACGCGGCGGCGCGCGACACCATCGCGACCCAGCGTTCCTTCTGGCGCTGGCTGGTCGGCGCCGCGATGGCCAGCACCGCGGCCGGCATAGCCTGGACTTTTTGTACGATGAGCCTGATAAACAAGATGCTGCAGGACCTCGATGCGCGCGGCAAGGCGCGCAGCGAGGAGATGCCCCACGAGATCCAGCCTGTACCGCGGGGCGGCGCCCCCATGCCCGCACTGCGGGTCGCCGCGATCGCGGCGGCGGTCATGGTGCTGGCCATGGGTGCCACCGCCCGGTATGTGCTACCGCTCAAAGGCAAGACGTATGACGTGCAGCCCTTGCCGCCGTCACAACCTGTTCCGCAGGCACCGGTGACGGTCGCCGAGGTGGCGCCGCCAGCCGCGCCGGCGGCCGCAACCGAACCTGTCGCAGCCGATACCGCGCCAGCGGCGACTGCTTCAACGGGCGACACCGCGGCGGCGCCCGCGACGACGAGCAAGCCTCCCCGGACGGCCAGCGCTCACCGTGGCGCGGCAAAACCGGCCGCAGGCACGCGCCTCCCGGCCACCCCACGCGCCGTGACGCCCGCCGCCAGCGGACCGGCGCTTGCAGGCGAGGGCCGCATCGAAACGAGCAACCAGGCCAGCGAGAATGCTTACCGCCGCGCCCTTGGCAGCTTGCAGGATGGGCGCGTCAGCGAAGCCATCGCCGGCCTCCAGGCCGTGCTCCGCAACAATCCGAAGCACGAGGCGGCGCGCCAGACCCTGGTAGGCCTCCTGATCGAAGCCAAGCGCGAGGACGAAGCGATGGTCCAGCTGCAGCAGGCCCTGACGCTGGACCCGCGCCAGCCGGCCATGGCCATGCTGCTGGCACGCCTGCAGATCGAGCGTGGCCAGCCAGGCATCGACACGCTGCTGCGCACGCTCCCTTACGCGTCGGGCAAGGGCGAGTACCACGCCTTCCTGGGCGGCGCCCTGCAGCGCCAGGGACGCTACCGCGAAGCGGCCGATCAGTACCAGACCGCCTTGCGTAGCGCGCCGGACAATGCCGTGTGGTGGATGGGCCTGGGGCTGGCACTGCAGGCCGAGAAGCGCAACGCCGAGGCAGCCGACGCCTTGCGGCGCGCGAGCAGCCTGGGTACCCTGAACCCCGAGCTGCAAGCGTTCGTCGAGCGCAAGCTTGCACAGGTAAGCCCCCAATAAGACCTCCGGCGAAGTCGCCCCGTCCCGCCTGGCGTCTTGCGGTTGGGCGCACGCCGTCCCTGGGGGCCTGGCGGCCGCCCAGGGTAGAGGTCAGCGAACGCCGACCCTCAGATCTTCACCAGCTCGACCCTGCGGTTCTTCGCACGGCCCGCTTCCTCCTTGTTGTCGGCCAGCGGCTTCGTAGCGCCATGTCCGGCGGCGCGCAGGCGCCTGGCGTCGATGCCGGCCGCCACCAGGCTCTGCACCACACTGTCGGCGCGCTGGCGCGACAGATCCAGGTTGCGCGCGGCGTTGCCACTGTCGTCGGTGTGGCCTTCGATGGCCAGCTTCAGGCTCGGGTCGCCTTTCAACAGTTTCGCGATTTCATCGACGGTCGGCTTGCCGTCCGGGCGGATGCTCGCCTTGTCGGTATCGAAGTTGACGTAGAGGGCGATCTTGCCTTTCGCGGCGAGCTCCTTGCCCATGGTGTCGGCCGTCACCAGCGACACGCTCTGCTGCATCGCCTTTTCCTCCACCGCCAGCAGGCGGGTATCGCTCTCGCCCGTCATCAAGACCAGCCAGACGTTTTTCTCGGGCGTGCGCACCAGGTAGCTGTCGTAGGACATGCTGAAGTCGTCGACCCGCAGCTTGTCCTGGCGCAGCGTGGTTTCGCTGACTTCCTTGCTGGTGTTCGCTGCAAGCAGGGCCTTGTCCCTGTGGTCGACCGCGTTCACCTTGACGCCGCCCAGGCCCTTGATGGCCGCTTCGTAGTTGCGGCGTACGGCCATCTGCGACATCTTCGCGTGGCGGTTCGAGAAGCTGCGTGTCTCGACCTGGCCTTCGACCGTACGGAGTTCCTTGCCGACGATGATGCCGACGGCGTCGAAACGGCTGTTTCTGGTGCTCTGGAAGGCCTGGTTCAATTCCGGCGGGTAGGCCAGGTAAGGGAAGGACGGCAACGCGGCGGTGGTGACTGGGATGGCGTTGATGTCGACCGGCTGCGCGGCGGTCGGGGGCGTGCCGCTTGCCGTCACCGGCGTCGCCGCCCCGTTGGCGCCGACATAGCCGACCGTCTGGGCGAACGGCTTTTCCTCGATGGCCAGCAGGCGCACCGTGCTGTCGTTGGCCATGACGACGATCCAGTGGCGCGCATCGCCCTTGCGCGCGAGGTAGACGTCGTAGGACATGCGCAGGTCCGGCACGAGCAGCTTGGCCCTGCGGATCTTGTACTCGTAGTCGTCTCCGCGTCCGCCATAGAGCGCTTCCTCGTAGGGGCCCACGGTATTGACCTTGGTTGCGCCCAGCTCGCGCATCGCGTTCTCGTAGTTGCGGCGGATCTCCAGCTCCGACATCTTGGCGTGGCTTGGCGAGAAGCTGCGGGTCGCAACGCGCCCTTCGACCGCATGCAGGTGGTCGCCCAGGATGACCATGACCCGGTCCATCGGCAACTCTTCGGTGCTCTGGAAGGCCTGGTGCACGGTCGGCGGGTAGTCGACATACGGGAAGGGCGCGATCTTCCCGCCCGCCTCGGGCACGGTGTTGAAGTCGAAAGGTGGGTTCTCGCCGCCGTCGGCGAGGTCCGGCGTGGTGGGCTGGGCGGCGGCAGGGGCCGGCGCGGCAGGCGCTGGGGCCGGTGCCTGGCTCGCGGTGTCGACCGCGGCCGGCGTGCTGCCCGCCGCGTCGGCTGCGGGCGCGGTCTTCTTGCAGGCCGCCAGCGGCAAGCTGAGGGCGACGAGTAGCGGAAGGAGGCGCAGTGATGTGGTTTTCATGGGTCCTGGTCGGGAAGTTGAACCAGGAATTCTAGCAGCGCATGTTGATAGAAAGCTATCCGATTCTCACGACGGTTCATGCGCTGGCCCATCCAGGCTTGCTGCCTTGCCGGGGGAGCGGCAACTGCCCTTGTACGGCGTGCGGAGATGCTCCAGGCATCCTTCTATATGTAGTCGCTGCGCGGATTGTAGCCAATCGCCGCGCGCGCGATGGCCGCATCGCCCGGCGATACGCGTGCGAGAACGGGAATCAGCAGATCGAAAGTCTCCTGCCAAAGCGCGGTCCGGTATGTTTCATCGGCCACCTGGCGGGAGCTTTGATACATGGCCGCGGCTTTCAGCGCCTTTCCGGCGGCAGCCAGAGAAGCCGGCATGTGATACGCGAATCGATCGCGCAGGATGCCATGCAGTTTGCGGGTCAGCGCTTCGTTCCAGTGCATGGCGGTGAAGGAAACGAGAAAGCCAAGGGCGTCGTGGGACGTACGCGCCATTGCCCGGTCGAGCGCCGCCTGGACGCAGCGCTCGAGAATCTGCTGCAGCGGGTGGCTTGGATTGACCGTCATCCGGACGTTTCTGAGCGAAATGGCCTTGTCTTCCAGGACTGTCGAGGCATACGCCAGCGCGGAACACATTTCCTGGAGGGCGAAGGACCATTCCTCCGAGACCGCAAGCGCCTCCGTTGCGCAGGCTTCGAACAAAGCGAGCGCTTCCGCTTCCTGTGGCGACCCGCTGGGTGAATATGCCGCCACCTGGGCCATGACGCCGATATTCACGTGTGTCCGCCGGCCATCCGGAGCGAGGCCTTGCAAGATGTCGAGCGCGAAACGGCCGAGTTGGGGCCAATAGTCGTCTTCCGGGTTGCCATGCCTCAGCAGGCAGCGAATGGCCTGCAGCGCAGCGGCCGCGCTCCCGGACCGGAGCATGTCAGTCCAGGAAGCCAGCGTGCGGCAGGATGCATCGATCGACTGGGCAAGCGGGTCGCGCTCGGCGGCCGTGCATTTCGCGAGCATGAAGACCGATTCCTGGATGGATGTCTCCATCATGTCGGCGGCGAATTCGGGACGGTGGGCCTGGAAAGCGAGGGCGAGGCACAGCGCGAGCCCTGGGTTCCCGTGCAGATGCAGCGTCATGAGGACGGGGAGGGAGTCTTTCGATTGCCAGTGGGTGTCGACCAACCGTGCGGCTGCCGCCAGATCCTGTTCGGCCACCTCGAGCAGGATCTTCCAGACGTGGGCACGCAGTTCCCCGTCGAACCCGATGGACCTTGCCTGCAGAGTGCGGATCAGGCTGGCAATGCGTTTTTTCGGGTCGACGGTCGCATCCTGCGCACAGCTGTTGACCATTTCCTCCAGCTGCCTCGCCAGGGAAGGAGAGCCGTTCGTATTGAACTCGACCGGCAGGGAACGGAGATAGTTGGCGACCCCCATGACGACTTCGTGCTCGCCACGACGGCGCATGGCTTCCAGCTGGGCGACGAAGGCAGCCTGCAGTCTCTGGCCATGCCACTTTTCCATGGCCGCGATCTTTACAGACGTTGCCGCAAGTACGCGCACGCCGATGCGTGGCTTGATTCCCGACCAGGGAAAATGACGGCGCTTGAATTCGGTGAGATAGCTCTCGCTGAAGATGTTCGGCGTCGCAAGCAAGCGCTGGCGCCTCCCGCACCACCATTGGCCCAGACTGACCAGGCAATACTGCTCGGCGGGTGTGCAGGAAGCGAACAGCCGGTCCCGTTTCGCGATAAATGCCTGGCGTTCTTGTGCCGACAGGTGACGTTGGGGGACAAATGCTTCGACAGGCAGGGTCAACATGGCGGTTCTCGCGGGTGGCAGGGTTCCGACATCGGAAATTGCTGCACGTCACGAGTATACCCTGCGCGGATCTTGTCAGGCCGCCATGTCAAGAGGATGCTTCCGCGTCAAGGCACCCGGATGTCTGCGAGCCGCATCAATGCCTCGTGCAGCGTATCGTCGTTCTTGGCAAAGCAGAAGCGCACGATGCCCGACTCGCGTGCGCTGCTGTAGAAAGCCGAGACGGGAATCGCAGCGACTTTCGCTTCCGCCGCCAGCCACTGCGCGAACTGCGCTTCCGGCAGGCTCGATATGGCGTCATAGCGCACGCACTGGAAATAGGTCCCGTCAGCCGGCAGCAGGGTGAAGCGGGTCGTGGCCAGGCCGGCGCGGAACAGGTCGCGCTTCTTCTGGTAAAACGCGGCCAGGCCAAGGTAAGGCTCGGGGTCGGCCATGTAGTGCGCCAGGCCGTGCTGCATCGGCGTATTCACCGTGAACACGTTGTACTGGTGCACCTTGCGGAATTCAAGCATGAGCGCGCGCGGCGCGGCCACGTAGCCGACCTTCCAGCCCGTGACATGATAAGTCTTGCCGAAGCTCGAGACGACAAACGCCCGTTCGGCCAGTTGCGGGTGGCCCGCCACCGACAGGTGCTGCTCGCCGTCGTAGACCATGTGCTCGTAGACTTCGTCCGAGAGCAGCAGGATCCTGGTGCCGTCGACGATGGCGGCCAGGCGGTCGAGGTCGGCGCGGCGCAGGATGGAGCCGGTCGGGTTATGCGGCGAGTTGATCACGATCAGCCGCGTGCGGGCGGTGACTGCCGCTGCCACCTTGTCCCGGGGCACGCTGTAGCCGGCCTCCCCGACTTCCATTTCCACCGGCACCACGGTGCCGCCGGCGAGCGCGACCGCGGGCGCGTAGCTGTCGTAGGCCGGCTCGATGACGATCGCCTCGTCGCCCGGGTGCACGCAGCAGAGGATGGCGGTCGTCAGCGCCTGGGTGGCGCCGGCGGTGATGGTGATCTCGCTGCCCGGGTCGTAGCTGTGCTTGTGGAGGGTGGCGATCTTGGCGGCGATCGCCTCGCGCAGGGAACCGGCACGCCGGGCATGACCGGATACTGGTTGTGACCGGCCCGCATCGCCTCGGCGACGTGCTCGACCAGGCGCGGATCGCAGCCGAAATCCGGGAAACCCTGGCCAAGGTTGACGGCGCCGTGCTGGACGGCAAGCGCCGACATGGTCGAGAAGATGGTGGTGCCTACCTGGGGCAGGCGCGATTGCAGTTCGGGAGTGCTCATGGGGCGGCCGTGGCATGAGAGGTGGACGATTCCAACGCGGCCGCTGCGCGCGCCTTGACCCAGGCCTCGGGAAGCATGATGCGGAACAGACCGGCCTGCAGGGTCTTGCGTCCGAGTTTCAGCAAGGCCTTGTCCTTGGTAACCAGTATGGCGGCGCCGGCATCGCGCGCGAGTTCGAGGAATTTCTGGTCGTCGCGGTCGCTGCAGACGGGCAGCCGGATCGGCTTGCTGTCGGGGGCAACGAGGGCGACGAGCGCATCGAAGCGTTCGGCGGCATGCGCGCGGCTGGCCTCGTCGAGCGGCAGGTGCGGGTAGTGCAGCACGATGCGGTATTCATCGCGGCAGTCGGCGCGGGTCACGGCCGCGACTTCGCCGCGCTCGAGCGCGGCCAGCAGCGGCGCCCAGCGCGGGTCGTGGAAGACGAAGAGGTCGAGGCAGACATTGGTGTCGAGGACGATGGGTGGGGCGGAAGCGGGTATCATGTGGGAATTATTGCTCAGTTCTAAATTCAGCGTGCGACGGCGGCCTTACCGCGGTCGCGCCGCTTGGTTGTACTGCCTGTTTGCGCTACCGTCACGCCTTCACGTTTTTATGCTCATCGTCTTATCGCCCGCCAAATCCCTCGACCTCGATACCCCCAGCCCGACCACGCAGCACACGCTTCCGGATTTCGTCGACCGCGCCGCCCAGCTGATCGGCGTACTGCGCGACCTGTCGCCCGGCCAGGTAGGCGACCTGATGCACATCTCGGACCAGCTCGCTAGTCTGAATGTGGCGCGCTATGCCAGCTGGACGCGCGACCATGACGACGGCTACCAGGCTGCCATGGCTTTCAATGGCGACGTCTATGCCGGACTGGACGCGCGCAGCCTGCGGCCGGAGGCGGTTGCTTTTGCCCAGCGCCACCTGCGCATTCTGTCGGGCCTGTACGGCTTGCTGCGCCCGCTCGACCTGATTCATCCCTATCGCCTGGAAATGGGCACGAAGCTGACCAACCCGGGTGGCAAGGATTTGTACACCTTCTGGGGCGAAACCATCACCGCCGCGCTGAATGCGGAACTGGCACGGCTTGGGTCCAGCGCGCTGGTGAACCTGGCTTCGGAAGAATACTTCAAGGCGGTCAAGCCGAAGCTCCTGAACGTGCCCGTGGTCACGCCGGTGTTCGAGGATTGGAAGAACGGCAAGTACAAGATCATCTCGTTCTACGCCAAGCGCGCACGGGGCATGATGGCGCGCTACGCGATCGAGAACGGCATCCTTGAGGTGGAAGCGCTGAAGGCGTTCGACGTCGACGGGTATGCGTTCGTGCCGGAGGCATCGAGCGGGCGCAGCTGGATGTTCCGCCGCAAGGTCGAGGCGTAGGGACACAAAAAACCCGCGCCAGGCGCGGGTATTTGTTTATTGCACCGCATCCTTCGGCGCCGCCTTCGGCCCGGACTTCGCCCAGAACTGCCACCACGGTGCTTCGCCCCGGGCGTTCGGATTGATGAAGCGGCTGTCCGGGTAGTTGCGCTGGAAGACGCGCTGGGTGTCGTCGCGCAGCTCGAACATGCCGAGCTTGTCGTAGGAACGCATCATGATGAACAGCGCTTCCTCGCGTGCCGGCGATTCGCTGTAGTCGGCGACGGTATTCTGCGCACGGTTGAGGGCTGCCAGGTAGGCGCCGCGGCGATAGTAGTAATTCGCCACGTGCACCTCATACGAAGCCATCGCATTGATCAGGTAATTCATGCGCGCGACGGAATCGGGCACGTATTTGCTGTTCGGGAACTTGTCGACCAGGGCCTTGAACGCTGCGAAGGCTTCGCGGGTCGCTTTCGGGTCGCGCTCGGTCGGGTCCTGCGAATAGATCACGGAGAGGAAGCCGATCTGGTCGTTGAAATTGATCAGGCCGCGCAGGTAGTACATGTAGTCCACCTGCGGATGATTCGGGTGCAGCTTGATGAAGCGCTCCACGGCCGCGAGGGCCTCCGCCTGGTCCTGGGCCTTGTAATGGGCATAGGCAATTTCCATCTGCGCCTGAGTGGCGTAGGTGCCGAACGGATAGTTCGATTCGAGGCGCTGGAACAGTTTGATTGCGCTCTCGTATTGGCCGGCGCCCATCTCGTCGCGTGCCTCAGCGTATAATTTCTCCGCCGACCACTTCTTGGTCTCGTCAGACGCCTCCGGCAAAATGCCGCAACCCGACAGACCCAGCAAGACACTCGTAGCCACTACCACCAACAGTTTTTTTTGCATAGCTTTTTGCAGAAAAGTTTTACCGAGATTCAACGAACGGCTGATTATAGCCGATGGGACTGACGTGATATTAACTCCTGCGCCGAATTCGGCGGATTTGCCCCTCGACCCTGATTTCGACGATGAAATCGATGTCGAGTTTCCTGAAGTCGCCGCCCTTGCCAGCGGCATCGACCTGTCTCCGATCAGCCTGCACCTGGACGCCTCCGCCTGCGGCCAGCGTCTGGACAAAGTGGTCGCCGGCCTCGTGCCGCAGTTCTCGCGCAGCCGCCTGCAGCTGTGGTTCGACGGCGGCCACGTGCTGGTCGACGGCAAGCCGGCGCGCGGCAAGGATACCGCCTATGGCGACGAAACGATCGTCGTCACGCCGCAGCCGGCGCCCGAGGACACGGCGTTTGCCCCGGAAACCATCGACCTGAACATCGTCTACGAGGACGATCACATCCTCGTGATCAACAAGCCGGCCGGCCTGGTCGTGCATCCAGGCGCCGGCAACTGGTCCGGCACGCTGCTCAACGGCCTGCTGCACCACGCGCCGCAGCTGGGTTCCGTGCCGCGCGCCGGCATCGTGCACCGCCTGGACAAGGATACCAGCGGCCTGATGGTGGTGGGCAAGACCCTGGCGGCCCAGACCGACCTGGTGCGCCAGCTGCAGGCGCGCACCGTCAAGCGCGAGTACTTCGCGCTGGTATGGGGTACGCCACAGCTGTCGGGCACGATCGACGCGCCGATGGGACGGCATCCGAAGGAGCGCACCAAGATGGCGGTCTCGACCAGCCTGGGCGCGAAGCCGGCCATCACGCATTACACGCGCATCGCCGAAGGCATGCTCGATCGCCGTCCGGTGAGCCTGGTGCAGTGCCGCCTGGAGACGGGCCGCACCCACCAGATCCGCGTCCACATGCTGTCGATCGGCTTCGGCCTGGTGGGCGACTCGGTGTACGGCAAGACGCACCTGAGCCCGGTGTTCCACCGCCGGGCACTGCAGGCCCGCCGCCTCGGGCTGGTGCATCCGGCCACCGGCGAGCAATGCGAGTGGGTGGTGCCGCTGGCCCAGGACTTCGCCGAGCTGATCGCCCGCGCCGGCATCGCCGAGCCGGAAGCGGCGTGATGGAGCAGACCCCGGACGCGGCGCAGCTGATCGTGCCGGACTGGCCCGACGCCCCCGGCAACATCGGCGCGCTGGCCACCACGCGCTGCGGCGGGGTTTCGCTCGGCCCCTACGGCGACGGCCTTGGCGGCGGAGGGCTGAACCTCGGCCTGCACGTCGGCGACGACCCGGCGCTGGTCCAGAAAACCGCGCCCGCCTGCAAGCCTGGTTGCCGGGCCGGCCGGCCTGGATCGCCCAGGTGCACGGCGCCGACGTGGTCGATGCATCGACGGTCGGGCCCGGCCAGCCGACCCGCACCGGTGACGCCAGCATCGCCACCACGCCAGGCGTGGTCTGCGCGATCCTGACGGCGGACTGCCTGCCGGTGCTGTTCGCCGACCGGGCGGGGGGCGCGTGGTGGGTGCGGCCCATGCCGGCTGGCGCGGCCTGGCGGGCGGCGTGCTGGGCCAGACAGTGGCGGCGATGCGCGCGGCCGGGGCGGAAGAGATTACCGCGTGGATGGGGCCGGCCATCGGTCCGCTCGCCTTTGAAGTGGGCCAGGACGTGTTCGATGCCTTTGCCGCGGCGCTGCCCGGCCAGGACGTCGGTTTTGCCTTCCGGCGCCACCCCGGGAACGCGCACAAGTACCTGGCGGACATGTTCGCGCTGGCACGCCTGATGCTGGCGCGCGACGGGGTAATGAGCGTGGCTGGTGGCGTGCACTGTACCGCCACGGAAACGAGCCGCTTTTACTCGTACCGGCGCGATGGCGTGACTGGCCGCCAGGCGAGTTTGATCTGGCTCAAATAGGCCTGCATTCCAGGGCTGCATTCGCACGCGAATACTGTCTAGTTCGCGGTATTGCCTGGCGCTTGCGGGCCCGTCTCGGCGGCCGCTGGAGCGGTGTCGCCAGCCTCGGCAGCCAGCTGCTGGCGCGCCGCCATCTCGTGCCGCGCACGCCGGCGCGCGCCGCCGGTGAGGTAAAAAAGTATAGACAAGGGCAACACGCCATAGCCGAAAAAAGTCATAATTCCGGCAATTATCGAGCTTTCCGTGGCCGCCATCAGGATCACGACATAGCCCCAGCCGATTGCGACGATCCACATGCGTTTCTCCGGTTGCTCGTTTCAAGTAACTATTTCAGCTAGCATTTCAGCTCATAACCGATTCTAACGGATGCCGACATGAACATGCCCGACCCCCAAGCTGTTGCCGCCACCTGGATGAACCAGTTCACCGATCCCGCCGCCTGGCAAGGCTGGCTGAAGATGCCGGCCGTGGAAGGCTTCAACGGCACCGCGGCCAATCCGCTCGCGGGCGTCCTGAAGGACTTCAACGTCGGCATCGCGCCGCAACGCGTGGAAGAACTGCGCAATGACTACCTGCAGAAGGCTGCGCGCCTGTGGCAGGACCTGATGTCCGGCAAGACGCCGGCCTTGCACGACAAGCGTTTTTCGTCCTCGGAGTGGACCGCCAACCCGTTCCCGGCCTTTACGGCCGCATCCTACCTGCTCAACGCCGACTTCCTGCTGGCATTGAGCGACGCCGTCGAGGCGGGCCCGCGCGAACGCCAGAAGATCCGTTTCGCCGTGCAGCAAATGGTCGACGCGATGTCGCCGGCGAACTTCCTGGCGACCAATCCCGAAGTCCAGGCCAAGATCCTCGAGACCAAGGGCGAAAGCCTGACGAAGGGCTTGCAGAACATGCTGGCGGACATGCAGAAGGGCCGTATTTCCCAGTCCGACGAGTCGGCCTTCGAGGTGGGGGTGAATGTCGGCACGACGCCCGGTCAGGTGGTCTACGAGAACGAGCTGTTCCAGCTGATCCAGTACAGCCCGGCCACGCCGACCGTGCGCGCCGTGCCGCTGCTGATGATTCCGCCTTGCATCAACAAGTTCTACATCCTCGACCTGCAGCCGGACAACTCGCTGGTGCGCTACGTGGTCGAGCAGGGCAATACCGTCTTCATGGTGTCCTGGCGTAACCCGGACAAGTCGATGGGCGCGCTGACCTGGGACGACTATGTCGAGCGCGGCGCCATCGAGGCGATCGGCGTGGTGCGCGAGATCAGCGGCCAGGACAAGGCGCACGTGTTCGGCTTCTGCGTCGGCGGCACCATCGCCGCGACCGCGCTGTCGGTATTGGCCGCGCGCGGCCAGCAGCCGGCGGCCAGCCTGTCGCTGCTGACGACCCTGCTGGACTTTTCCGACACGGGTGTGCTCGAGGTCTTCGTCGACGAAGCACAGGTGGCGCTGCGCGAGCAGAATCTGGCTAAGGGCGGCATCATGCCGGGACGCGACCTCGCAACCACCTTCTCGGCCCTGCGTCCGAACGACCTGGTGTGGAATTACGTGCAGCAGAACTACCTCAAGGGCAAGACGCCGCCGGCCTTCGATTTGCTGTACTGGAATGCCGACAGCACCAACCTGCCAGGACCGATGTTCTGCTGGTACCTGCGCAACACCTATCTCGAGAACAAGCTGAAAGTGCCGGGGAAGCTGACGGTCTGCGGCGTGCCGGTGGACCTGGGCCGCATCGATTGCCCGGTCTTCATCTACGGCTCGAAAGAAGACCACATCGTGCCGTGGCAGGCCGCGTTCGCGTCGATGAACCTGCTCAACCCGAAGAAGGCCAAGGCCAACCGCTTCGTGCTGGGCGCATCCGGCCACATTGCGGGCGTCATCAACCCGGCCGCGAAAAACAAGCGCAGCTATTGGGTCAATGACAAGAACGGCAAGAGCCGCGCGCGTACGGCCGAAGACTGGTTCGCCGGCGCCGTCGAGCAGAAGGGCAGCTGGTGGCCGGAATGGGCGCGCTTCCTGCAGGAGAACGGCGGCGCCGAGGTGCCGGCACCGAGCCAGCCGGGCAACGAGCAGTACCTGCCGTCGGAGCCGGCGCCGGGGCGCTACGTCAAGGCGCGTGCCGACTGAGGGCGGCTGCACGCGTGCTGATCTTGCTTGAAAATAAAATGGGTGGTAAAACCGATAATTGCTGCACCTGCACTGCCGACATGGTATTTTCCGCCTTGCCGGTGCTGTAGGGCAGCATTGGAGACCGCAGGAGCCTGGCGCGCCTGCATCGAATCATGTACAAAGCGCGTGCCCACGAAGCCTCGCGCAACCTATGGAACTTGAGATGAGTAGTGCAAAAAACAGTACCGAGCGCCTGATCAAGAAGTACCCGAACCGTCGTCTCTACGACACCCAGACCAGTTCCTACATCACCCTGACGGACGTCAAGCAACTGGTCCTTGACGCCGACGAGTTCACCGTGGTCGACGCCAAGTCCAACGAGGACCTGACCCGCAGCATCCTGCTGCAGATCATCCTGGAAGAAGAGGCGAACGGTGCGCCGATGTTCTCGAGCGCGGTGCTGGCGCAGATCATCCGCTACTACGGCCATGCCATGCAGGGCATGATGGGTTCTTACCTGGAAAAGAACGTGCAGGCGTTCACCGATATCCAGAACAAGTTCACCAGCAATGCCGCCGGTGCCCTTGAAGGCAAGCCCTTCAGCCCGGAAATGTGGACCCAGTTCATGAATGTCCAGGGCCCGATGATGCAGGGCATGATGAACAACTACATCGACCAGAGCAAGAACCTGTTCATGCAGATGCAGGAGCAGATGCAGAACCAGAGCAAGGTGCTGTTTTCCGCCTTCCCGTTCCCGCCTGCGCCGACCGACAAGAAGTAAGGGCAGGGTGGCCGGCGGCAGCGCCTGCCGCTGCTCCCGGCGCGGTTGTCGCAGCTGTATTTCCGAGGCATTTCCTGCGGCCCTAGGGTGGAGTCCCCGACTCCACGCGGTCATGCGCTCGCGGACCGCTCACTTTCCCGTGTTCCCCACCGTGCGAATCCGTTGTGGATTCGCCCAGTGCGGGCGCCAAACCGCCCCCACTGGTGTCTTGCCCGCCCCGCTTCGGGTACAATCGCGGATTGCCCAGAATCTTTTGACGCTCTCCGCCCATGCTCGAACTCCGCCGCAATCCCGCTCCTGTCGCATCCGCCGACGCTCCCGCAGCAGTCCCGGCCGCCGCTTCGGCCGCGCCGCTGGTCCTCCCCGCCGTCGCGCCGGGCGCAGCGCCCAAGGTCGGGTTCGTCTCGCTCGGCTGCCCGAAGGCGCTGGTCGACTCCGAACAGATCCTGACCCAGCTGCGCGCCGAAGGCTACCAGACCGCCAAGTCCTACGATGGCGCGGACCTGGTGATCGTCAACACCTGCGGCTTCATCGATGCCGCGGTGCAGGAGTCGCTCGATGCCATTGGCGAGGCGCTGGCCGAGAACGGCCGGGTGATCGTTACCGGCTGCCTGGGCGCCAAGAAGGACGCCTCGGGCCAGGACATCATCACCAAGGTGCACCCGAAGGTGCTGGCCGTGACCGGTCCGCACGCGGTCGCCGAAGTCATGGACTCGGTGCACCTGCACCTGCCCAAGCCGCACGATCCCTTCATCGACCTGGTTCCCGACCACGGCGTGAAGCTCACGCCCAAGCACTACGCCTACCTGAAGATTTCCGAGGGCTGCAACCACCGCTGCAGCTTCTGCATCATCCCGTCGATGCGCGGCGATCTGGTATCGCGCCCGATCCACGAGGTGCTCATCGAGGCCGAGAACCTGTTCAAGGCCGGCGTCAAGGAACTGCTGGTCATTTCGCAGGACACCAGTGCCTACGGCGTGGACGTGAAATTCCGCACCGGTTTCTGGAACGGCCGCCCGATCAAGACGCACATGACCCAGCTCACCGAAGCCCTGGGCCAGCTGGCGCGCCAGTACGACGCCTGGGTGCGCATGCACTACGTCTATCCATACCCGCACGTCGACCAGGTCATCCCATTGATGGGCGACGGCCACGTGCTGCCTTACCTCGACATCCCGATGCAGCACGCCCATCCGGATGTGCTCAAGCGCATGAAGCGTCCGGCCAGTGGCGAGAAAAACCTCGACCGCATCCTGGCATGGCGCAAGATGAATCCGGACCTCACCATCCGTTCGACCTTCATCGCCGGTTTCCCCGGGGAGACGGAAGAAGAATTCGAATACCTGCTGGACTTCCTGCGTGAAGCGCAGATCGACCGGCTGGGCTGCTTCGCTTACTCGCCAGTCGAAGGCGCGACCGCCAACGAGCTGGCCAATCCGGTGCCGCAGGAAGTGCGCGAAGAACGCCGCGCCCGCGTCATGCTGCTGCAGGAAGAAATTTCGCTCAAGCGCCTGCAGGCCAAGGTCGGCAAGACGATTCGCGTGCTGATCGACGAAGTCAACGCGCGCGAGGCGATCGGACGCTCGGCCGCGGACGCGCCGGAAATCGACGGCGTCGTCCACATCAAGCGCTCGCTCGTTCCCGGCAAGGCCAAGCTGGCGGTCGGCCAGTTCGCCGATGTTGTCGTCACCAAGGCGGACGCGCACGACCTCTGGGCCAGCCTGGCGTGATGCTGTAGGCTTGCGTGCTCGTTGAGGCCGCGCCTCGACGGGCAGCCGAGGCGGGAACGGGTAAAACCGAAATCAAGGGGTGGCGTGGGCTTGCGGCCTGACGCGGTATAGTACGGCTACAGGCTTCCCGGGCCGCTGCGTCACGCAGTGGTCGAGCCGCCTGTTTGCTCGCCACCTTCCGCCCGACATCGCCATGCCCAAGAAATCCCTCCAGACCACCCTCGTCCACACGGACTACACGCCCCCCACCGGCTTCGACGCCTATCCACCTGCCATCCACCACGCCTCCACGGTGCTGTTCAAGGACATGGCGGACCTGCGCTCCGGCCAGTGGAAGGACAAGAGCGCCTACACCTACGGCCTGCACGGCACCCCGACCACGTTCACGCTGGAAGCGCGGCTGGCGGAGATCGAAGGCGGCAGCCACTGCCTGCTGGCGCCCTCGGGGCTGGCGGCCATCTCGATGGTGGACTTCGGCCTGTTGAAGAGCGGCGACGATGTCCTGCTGCCCGATAACGTCTACAACCCGAACCGCGAATTGGGGCGCTGGCTGTCGAACGACTTCGGCATCAGTGCGCGCTACTACGATCCGCTGGTGGGCGCCGGCATTGCCGAATTGATCCAGCCGAACACCAAACTCATCTGGACCGAGGCGCCGGGATCGGTATCGATGGAAGTGCCGGACTTGCCGGCGATCTGCGCGGCAGCCCATGCGCGCGGCGTGCTGGTGGCGCTCGACAATACCTGGTCCGCGGGCATCGCGCTGCGCGGCTTCGACCTCGGCGTCGACATCGTCATGACGGCGCTGACGAAATACCAGTCGGGCGGCTCCGACGTGCTGATGGGGGCCGTCGTCACCCGCGACAAGGCCATCAATGACCGCATCGCCATGGCGCACATGCGCCTGGGAATGGGCGTGAGCGCGGACGACGCCTACGGTCATGCGCGGCCTGCCGACGATGAAGCTGCGCTTCGAGGCCCACGACGCCTCGGCACGCAAGGTGGCCGCATGGCTGCAGGCGCGTCCCGAGATCCGCCGCGTGCTGCACCCGGCCTTTCCGGATTGCCCCGGGCACGAGCACTGGCGCCGCGATTTCACCGGGGCGGGCGGTTTGTTCTCGGTGATTTTTGATGCACGCTACACGGAGGCGCAGACCGACCGCTTTGTCGACGCCCTTGAACTTTTTGGACTAGGCTACAGCTGGGGCGGCGCCAATAGCCTGGTGGTGCCTTATCGGATGGGGACGATCCGGCGCGACTGGCAGGAGCAGGGCACGCTGGTGCGCTTCAATATCGGGCTGGAAGACACATCCGACCTGATCGCCGATATCGAGCAGGCGCTGGGCAAGCTCGGCGCGTAGGCGTACGGGCGGGCGCCCTGGTGCCATGCGGACCGGGACACGAAACGACAAGGCCGCGAGCGTATCGCGGCCTTGTCGTTTTGCCGGTATTAGCCTGCCGGACTTACTGCTTCAGCACGCGGCGCAGCGTAGCGGCCAGGTCCTCGGCCGAGAACTTGGCGACATAGGCGTCGGCGCCGATCTTCTTCACGTGCTCTTCATTGGTCGTGCCCGACAGCGAGGAGTGGATGACGACCGGCAGGTTGGCGAAGCGCGCGTTCTTCTTGACGTTGCGGGTAAGCGTAAAACCATCCATCTCGGGCATCTCGAGGTCGGTCAGCACGAGGGCAACCTTGTCGTAGACGCTCTTGCCTTCGGACTCGGCGGCGTCGGCGATGTGGTGCAGCTGCTCCCAGGCTTCCTTGCCGCTCTTCGTCATCACGAAAGGCAGGCCCATGACCTCCAGGCCCTGTTCGATCAGGGCGCGTGCGACGACGGAATCGTCGGCGGCCAGGATGACCGAGCCCGGCTTGATCGCGATCTTCGCGCCCACGGTCTGGGCGCTGATCTCGGGGCCGGTATCCGGATTCATGTTACGCAGGATGGTCTCGACGTCGAGCACCTGGGCCAGGCGGGCGGGCGCGCCGTTCTCGCCTTCCAGGCGGGCGATGCTGGTGACCATGCCGCTGCCGGCGCTTTTCTCGGCCGACATCACCTGGCTCCAGTCCAGGCGCACGATCTCTTCGACGCTCTCGACGGCGAAGGCCTGGGTAGTGCGGGCGAACTCGGTGACGAGCATGATGTTCAGTCCGGTCTTCGGGATCACACCAGCAATCGCCGGCAGGTCCAGCACCTGGATGATCTGTCCGCGCAGGTTGACCACGCCCAGCACATGCGGCGGCGATCCGGCCACGGCGGTTACCGACGGCATCGCAACGATCTCACGGATCTTGAACACGTTAATGCCGAACAATTCATTGCGCTCGCCGTTGGCGTCGCCGCCGAGGCGGAACAACAGAAGCTCGAATTTGTTGGTGCCGGTGAGGTTGCTGCGCTCGTCGACTTCCTGCTGAACTGATTTCATATTCCATCCCGAAAAGTGATAATGCCATCAGGAAAGTATTCTAGCCGCTAAAATGCCGAAATGCGCAAAAACGTCGTCAAATCGGCATGGCTTTGTTGTTGTTGAGATCCAAAAAACCACGAATTAGACGATACGCCTTCCAGACGATGGCCAGCGGGAACACCGCCCAGGCAAACAGGAGGCCGATGATCGAGAAGATCAGGATCCAGCCGATGACGACCCAGAGCACGTAGTACCAGAAGGAGCGGATCATCCAGCTGTGGTGGGTCTGGACCATGGTGCCTGCCGTCTCTCCGCGCTTGATGTAGTTGAAGATGAGCGGAAGGAAGGAGAGCATGCCAAGCGACAGCACGAGACAGGCCCCGTGTACCAGGTAGAGGATGCGCGCCATCTGCTTGGCGTCATCAAGTTCGCGATCCAGGACGAGCTGCTGCGACATGCGCTTCTCCTTGCGGGACGACCCCGCTTCGGTCCGATTGTAGCAGCGATTCCCGAGCAGTTCCGCTCCCCTGCGTGCTTGCGCGCGGCCCCTGGGCGCGCGGGCAAGGGCGCGGATGTCAGCGCCGATTCCGCCACACTTCTATAGCTGGGAGCGCACCCAGGCTGCGATGCCGCCGGCGTCCATGGCCCCAGCCTGGCGCGCGACTTCGCGCCCGCCTCTGAACAGCGCCAGCGTCGGAATGCTGCGGATGGCAAAGCGCGCGGACAATTCCTGGGCGCGTTCCGTATCGACTTTCAACAGGCGTACATGCGGCTCGAGTGCGCTTGCGGCCCGCGCATAGTGCGGCGCCATCATCTTGCACGGCCCGCACCACTCGGCCCAGAAGTCGACCAGTACGGGAATGTCGTTGCGAGCGATATGACGCTCGAAGCTGGCTGCGGAAACGTCGAGCGGATGTCCCGCAAACAACGGCTTGGCGCACTTGCCGCAGACGGGGGCGTCGGTCAAACGGGCCGGCGCCATGCGATTGACGGCTTCGCATTGAGGGCAGACGATGTGGATGGGGTCGGTCACGTGAATCTCCTCGCACAGTCGATTGTGTTGACCGTATTGTATGTCGTCGGCGCATGCTATCGTCCAGCGCGTGCTCCGTGCGCCTGCGCGTTGACGAGATAGGTCTGGCTGGTGCGCAGTAGTGAGCGTCGGAGTGGTCCTCGTCGGCAGCGATCAGATGAATAGCTAGACCGCGATAGGCTGGCAGGCGCACATCACTGTTCCTCGACGGGCGCGCGACGCACTGGCTTCGGGACCAGGGATGCGCACTTCGCCGCAGTGTGGCAACTGATAGACATCATAATAATACGACCGTCGTCACTGCCGCGATCGAGCCGGAAGTCGACTCTGGCTGCCTTGCTAAATATTCCAACTAGATGGCTTTACGAGCGGCTTCCGAGGGTCATTTCGCGTTTTCTGCTGACGTGTACACCGACATCGCGAAAAGCAGTCATCGCGTTGAACTGGAACCCATCCAGGTCTAGTTGACCGGTGAAAAAAGCGATTGGGATGGTCGTTTCTACTCAGCCGAAGAAGAGTAAGGTGTCGTTCAAGGGGATAGATCTAGAAGGGATGAGGGAACGCGCAAAGCAGATGGACGGCAACGTTGCAATGCCGCCTTTAACGAAACCGTATCCAATTCAGTACCTTTTAGTGGGGCCGCAGTGTGGTTTTTGGTATCAGTGCTCTGCAAGCATCAGTATCCACGCAACTGATCGAAAGTTCCGTCACATGGCCGAGATCATCCCCGCTATCCAACCAGAAGGATAAGTTCGCAGCACTGCTGAAACGCCCCCACGGATGACCACAGTAATGACCCCCACATCGTAACTCTCTTCGTTTATCGGCGCGCATCCCAATATCCCGAAATGAAGTTGTAGAATCGAATGTAAAGCCGTCGAGCGTCAAACGGCCTTGAAACAGTTTCGCAGGAGATGACGATGAGCGCCCCAGCATTTGATCGGACTCATCCCATCCCAATTGGATGTTGACGAACTTCACCTTCGTCAGGTCCCTCCTGTCACTGCCCACTGTTATGCCGAATTCATCCCAAATACAGGTAGTTATGCTTGTGCCTGCCTTGGTGCATCGCGGCTCGCTGGGCAGTACTTTCATCCATGATGAGATTGTGCCGCCAAGCCAGACTGTTGTGCCATTTATCGACAACGATGCGCCGCTTATCGCAACAGAGGGGCCACCCCTGCCCGCAATACTGTTGGCTACGTTGTGCAGTCGTTCTGTTTTCTCAGTGGGTGTGGAAACATGCGCTGCAGCGGAAAAAGGCGGGAAGAATAACAAAAGGATTATCAATGATTGACGAAGGCGCATAGCGTTAGATCCTGCCAAAAATGTCATTGAAGTTTTTCCTTAAATAGATCAGTGACTGTTCCTTAGCCGCGACCAATGTCTTGATCGTCTCCTTGCGGACCTTAGCGGTCTCTTCCATGAAATGCTCTACTTCGGTCGCTGATTCTCCGCGGCGCACCTTTGTCGGGTTTGCTTTGGCCCACGCCAGCACATAGCTGTCCTGCCAACTGCATGCCTTCGGATGGATCAAAAATGCTCTCGCAACGTTCGCTGGGTCAGCGGTCAGATCGCCATTCCAACGGCGCGCGATCGATTTGCCTACCGATTGCACTGCCACTTGTGCGAGCAATGCTGCGAGAGTGTGAAAGTGATGAGTATCGTGGTCTTTGGCCAGCTGGACCAGGACGGGTCACTTCGTCGGCGGCAACCCATGCTTCGACGAGCAAGTCCGAGGCAGCGCCGTTGCTGTCTTCATCGTCCACGCTGATCGCGTACAAGCGGGAATGACTCGAAAACTGCATCAAAGCGGTGCTGACCTGTTGCGTCAGGGAGGGACTCATAGTGGCCTGCACTATCCGGAAAAGAAGAGACGGTTGGGAATGATGCATGCGCCCCGCCGAAGTCCTTGCGCGAGCACAACTTGAACACTGTACGATCCCGCTCGTGCGTACTGTTGTGCCATATCAAGTCTTGAAGTAAAGCAGCGCCGAAGCGCACGCATCGCTGTCGACCCCAAGCATGCGCCGCAGCAAGCGCCGCGGGCGTACAATCGGCCCGACCCTACTTGCCACTTCGTCAATGAGAAAAGCACATGCCGGTAGCGCGCCGCTGATCGGTTGCGCGGGCTGGAATATCCCGAAAGAGGCCGCTGCCGCCTTTCCCGAAGCGGGCAGCCATCTGGAGCGTTATGCCGCCGTGTTCCCGGTGGTGGAAATCAATTCGTCCTTCTACAAGCCGCACCGGCCGCAGACCTATGCGCGCTGGGCCGAGAGCGTGCCGCGCGACTTTCGCTTCTCCGTGAAGGTGCCGCGCGCGATCACCCACGATGCGGCCCTGCGCGATATCGACGAGCCGCTGGCGCGTTTCGCCGGCGAGGTGGGCGAGCTGGGCGACAAGCTCGGCTGCCTGCTGGTCCAGCTGCCGCCCAAGCTCGGTTTCCACGACGAGAGCGCGCGCGAGTTCTTCGTGCGCCTGCAGGAGCGCTTTGCCTGCATGGTCGCCTGTGAAGGGCGCCACCCGAGCTGGTTCAGCGACAACGCCACCGAGTTGCTGCGCGAGCGCGGCGTTACCCGCGTGATCGCCGACCCGGCGGCCGGCCAGCCCGGCCCGCACGTGCCGACGACGAGCGACATCTACCTGCGCCTGCATGGCGGGCCGCGCATCTATTATTCGTCGTATCCGGACGACTACCTGGCCGCGCTGGTGCGCGACCTGCGCGTGCACGGCGCTGCCGGCCGCAAGGTCTGGTGCATCTTCGATAACACCGCGGCCGGCGCGGCCGTGCCGAACGCGCTCGCCGTGCTGGACGCGTGCCGGGACGCGGCGCCACAGGCCGTGTAATACTGCCTCCATGGACACGGCCCCGATGCAAGCCCCGTCCAGGGTGACGGCGACATTTCGTTTCTACGACGAACTGGGCAATTTCCTGCCACGGGAGCGCCGCGGACATGCATTCGCGGCGCCGTGCGCGCGTGCGGGGACGACCAAGCACATGATCGAGGCACTGGGCGTGCCGCATACCGAGGTTGCGCTGATCCTGGTCAACGGCGAGTCGAGCGGACTGGACCGGCTGCTTGCCGACGGCGACCAGGTGTCCGTGTATCCGCGGTTTTCCCGCTTCGACGTGGGGCCGGTCCAGCGTGTGCGGACGCCGCCTCCGGCGCCGCTGCGTTTCGTCGCCGACGCCCACCTTGGCGCGCTGGCGCGCCTCCTGCGCATGACCGGCTTCGACACCCTGTACGACAATGCCTACCAGGACGACACGATCGTCGCGATTGCAGCCGGATCAGGCCGGGTGATACTGACGCGCGATCGCGAACTGCTCAAGCGCCGTGGCGTGCAGCACGGCTGCTACCTGCATGCAATCGCGCCCGACGAACAACTGCGGGAATTGTTCGCGCGCTTCGACCTGGCTGAAACCGCCCGCCCGTTCACGCTCTGCCTGCACTGCAACCTGCCGCTACGCGCGGTCGACAAGGCCAGCGTCCTCGATCGCCTGCCGGAATCGGTGCGCGCGCTGCACCACGAGTTCACGCTGTGCGACGCTTGCGGGCGGGTGTTCTGGAAGGGGTCGCACCACCGGCGCATGGCCGCGATGCTGGCCGGCCTCGCAGCCGACCCGCCGCCCGGGGGAGAGGGAGCATGAGTGAGCTCGCGCCGAACCTGCCGTTTCCGATCCGCACCGAGTGTCCGCCCGGTGCCTGCGTGTGCGAGCGCGCGCGCCTGCTGGCCGATCCGGGCGGCGACTTCCGTCCGCTGGCAATCGACCGCAAGCAGGAGCAGAAGCTGCTGGCACGAATCGAACGCATCGACAGTTATGCCGACCTGCAGCATGTGCAGGACTTGATCCGCAAGAACGTCGGGGCCGAACTGCGCATCGCACCGGGGCCGAACGAAGTGCGGTCGATGCGCGGCATCATCATCGTTCTCGAAGAGAAGCCCGGGCTATGCAAGAAAGTGCGCCAGTCGGTGGCGGCCGCAGTGCGCAAGCGCCTCCAGGAAAAGCCGGAAATTGCCTACGCCATCCTCGATGCGGGCACGCTGTTCGGCGGCACCTAGCGAACCGCGTCCGGCCGACGCTTCGCGCGGCGTGCGACCATCGCCACCATGGCGACAGCCATCAGCCAGGCGGTGGTGGGTTCCGGCAGGTCCGTCCCCGGCGGCGGGTCGAGCGGCGGATTCGACGGCGGGCCTGGCCGGCCGGGATCGGGAACCGGCACGAACGGGCTTGGCTCGGGGAGCGGCGGCTCGCCCTTGTCCAGCGCCGGGGGCGGCATGAAGGCCACGGGCGGCTCGACCGTGACTGCCCCGGATAGCGGCGGCGCGCTGACCGAGGCCAGCAACTGGATGTCCGGCGGGTAACCGTGGATCGGCGGCGGCGCCGGGCGGTCGAAGCCGCCTGCAGGCGGCAGTGACAGGCGTGGCGCCGGCCTGCCGACGACACGGGCCGGAACGGGCTTTGGCGTCGGCGTGCGGACACGGGCAATGAGGCCGGCTTCCCGGGCGGCCCCTTCGAAGACCGGGACGTCGAGCGACTCGGGCTTGGGTGCATCCGGCTCGACCGGCAGGCGCGGAACGGCCGAGATGCGGTTCGCGCAGCGCGCGCGCATCTCGCTACGGCCATCGCTGAGAAGCATTTCGCCCGGCCGCAGCATGACCTTCCTGGCCGTCCAGTACACCTGGTCGCCTTTTCGATAGGAGACATAGACGGCGCGCGCGGCCGAGACCGTCACCGGCTGCGCGCGTCCCGTGTCGAAGCCCGCATAGTGCAGCGCAACGACCTTGTCGCTCCGGACGATTTCCGCAAGTTCGGCCGCATCCGCCACGCCGCCGGGTACGACCGAGTAGCGATACACGGGCCGCCTGGCCGCTGGGGTGCCGGCGGGAGCTACCGGCGTCTCCACGGCCGGGCCTGCGCCGATACTCACCATCGACAACTGCGGCACCTGCGCGGGCATCAGGCCAAACGCGAGGGCACAGCAGGCGGCGCACGCGGACACGAGCTTCATGACGCGCTGCCGCAGCTGGAGTCGTTGCATGTTGCGTCGAACTGATGGGTAGCTGCGGTCCATGTATGCCTTTGGGTAAGATATGTCCCACAGGGTAGAGGAGGCACAAAGGGGAAGCTATTTTTTGAGCGGCAATTTCGTCAAATTTTGCGATAACGCAAACGATCCGTTGGGCATCTGCGACGTAATTCTTTGAGGAAATTGAGTCCTGGAAAAACCCGGTGTATGTTGTGCAAGGGCTTTGAAAGGTGAGGAAGCGCGGTCATTCCAGCTTGTGGCGGCGCGACACTGCCCCTACGCTTTTCGACGCCAGGGGGCCGGGCATCGCCGCGCGGCGAGCCGTTCGGCGCACGGCCTGCAGGCTCATTTGTGCGCGCGAGCGCGTGCAACCTGCAGCCAGGCATAGCCGGCGAAGGAGAAAAAATGAAGCGCTGGCGGACCGTTTTCACCGTGACCATACTCGCGGCCATGGCAACGCTGGCCAGCAGTTCCGTCGGGGCGGTAGTGCTCGCTATCTATCCCGACATCATGGGATGCGAAGCCGGCTGCCCGACCGTCGCTGGCGGCTGGCCGGCGCCTTACCTGATCGACTATCCCGCCATCTCGCCGGTCGGCTCGGTCGCCCTGACCGAAGCGCTGCTGGGCGACGACAAGATCTGGCCGCGCGAGCTGGCCCTGAGCTTCGCTTTCTGGCTGGCCGCCAGCGCGGTGGCGCTATGGATAGGCAGGCGTCTCGCCGCCGCGTCGAGATCCGCACCAGGGAGCTGAGGGCGCCCGGTGGTTGCCCTTTCATCCTGACAAGGGTTTTCAGCACGATCCCGACAAGAAGGCAGCCCGCCATCGCCAGCGACCAGGCGCCGTGCAGCGTGTTCTATCCGATCGACACCCCGCGTGCCATCTCTTCCTTGCCGATCTTCCCGACGCGGCTCGGTAGGACAGGACGCAGCAGGCCCTGGACGCCGAGCAGGAGCAGCCCGCAGCCGATCACCGATTCGCCCACCAGGTCGCCCTGCAGGCCGCCCACAGACTCATCGCACCAGGCCCGCCGCCGAAGAGGAGCCAGAAAACGCGAGAGACGGGGTAGCGCGAGCGTTTCGATGTGCTCATGGCAAGGATGAACTGCTTGAGCCGGCGATGATCGTGTGCATACCCGCGTGGCGGGGGCGCAGCCGGCGGAGGCGAACGAAAAAAAGGCCGCACATGGATGCGGCCTCCCTGCTTGCCTGCGCGCGCGCGGCTCAACGGCGGCGGAAATGCCCGCGATGACGGTGACCACCCCAGCTGCGGCCGAAACTCAGGCCCAGCCCGATCGACACCGGCGGGTACCAATACGGTTCGTAGACCGGCGCGGGATAGACTGGCTGAGGCACATATACCGGCACGCCGACGACCGGCGCCGGTGCCGGGTTGACGAAGACATTCGAGCTGGTGACGACGCCGGCATCGCCGGCACGCGCACCGGTACCGAGCGGCACGGGCGTCACGGACACGACCTGCCAGCCGTTCGGATCGGCGGCCTGGGCGTAGCCGCGGGTGCCGTAGTTGGCGGGACCGGGCCAGGGGCGGCGCAGCCTGCGAGGGTGGCAAGTGCGCCCATAATAACGAGTAGTTTTTTTCATGACGGTCCTCCTGATCCCGCCATGATAGTTTTTCCGTGTCCATGCGACGCCTGCAATTACAGCTTGTTACACCTGCGCTCGCGCCCGTGCATTCGCAGGCCGCGACAGTCGGCGTTCGGCGGCGCAGGGCACCAGACCCCGCACCGTCCCACGGTGGCAAGGGTGCCCTCAGAAGGCTTGTTCGCCGGCGACAAGGCCGCTTGCGACGAAGGGGGCCAGCGGCACCGCGTTGGCGATCGCCAGGTAGCCGGCATCGTTCGGATGCAGGTGGTCGCCGCTGTCGTAGGCGGCCAGGAGCCGCGTACGCCGTGCCGGATCGCGCAATGCCGCTTCCGTATCGAGCAGCGCGTCGAATTCGCCGCTCGCGCGCATCCAGTCGTTCACGCTGCGCCGTACCGCCTCGCGCGCGGCCGTGTAATAGACGAAACCCTCGAAGGGCGGCAGGGTAGCGCCGATGATGGCAACGCCGCGTGCGTGCGCGCGCGCAATCAGTTGGCGGTAGCCGGCGATGAGCTCGCTCGCCGGGATCGGGTTGGACCCGGAGCTGTAGCAAATGTCGTTGATGCCGATGAGGGTGACGAGATAGCGTACGCCGCTCGTCGCGAGGACGTCGCGGTCGAAGCGCTCGAGCGCGGCGCGGCCTGCGAGCAAGGCTGTGGGGTAGTCCTTCAGCATCGAGTTGCCGCTGATTCCACGGTTGACGACGCCGATGCGTCCTGCCGACCCGAGCGAGGCCTGCAGGCGCCGGGCGAGGTAGTCCGGCCAGCGCCGGTTCGTGTTGGCGGGGCTGCCCTGGCCGTCGACCAGCGAGTCGCCCGGGGCGACCAAGCACGGCAGGCTTCCCTCGACATCGACCTCGGTGAGGAAGGGCCAGGAGGCCAGCGTCCGTGCCACCGGCATGGTGGCGGTCGTGCTGTAGTCGCCGCCGGGCGAGAGATAGTTGCTCTGGAGCGCAACGTTGTGCAGCGTCGTGCCTGGCGCGCTGCCGGGCAGGTAGAGGCTGACGGCGAGGTCGGCCTGGGCGGGCACGGCAAGGTCGACGGGATCGGACATGGCCGGCGTACCGGCCGGAATGGTGATTGCCGCCGCGCCACCGAAGCGCAGTTCGCGCAGGCTGCCCGCGTTCACCGAGGCCCCGCTTGCGCGCAGGCCGATGCTGGCGCGGCCGATGCGCAGGGCCGTACTGCCCATTTCGTTCGAAACGCGGATGCGGACCCGCGCGCCACCGATGCTGGCGCGCACGACCAGCCTGAGCGTCGACCCCGAGAAGTTCTGGACGCTGGCCGCGGGGGAGGGCCGGCCGGTGCCGTGCCCCGGTGGCGCACCAGCCTGCGCCGCTTGCGAGCTGGGCGCGTGCGGACAAGGCCGGGGTCGCCAGGGTCAGCGCCGGGGCAGGCCCTGCACGCAGGACGCCACGGCGGGCCGGCGATGGGAGAACGGATGACGCGTGAAGACAAGGCAGCTGCTTGACCATGGCGGAGTTCCTCTCTCGGTGAGCGTCGTCAACGATGGGTTGACGTGACCAATCTAAAGCGCCGCCGCCATGGTGCTCAAGAGCCGCACTGTCATGCATTTGCGCTGGCGCAGACGGTGACGATATTTCGCTTGACCTTGAGAAATTGCTCAGTGCTGGCAGGCCGGCCGCCTCGCCGCGGGGCCAGGGCGGGGCGCCAATCCGCGGGCTCCAGGCGCGCGCATCGAGCAGGGAGGGCATCGCGTCGCCAAACGAGACCGGTCCCGCCGCGATAGCTCGCGCCGGGACCGGAAAGGGTGGTGCTGGACCGCCGCCGGGGCCGAAGGCCGCGTGCGCTAGCCGCCCGGTGTGTGGCGGCGGCCCGGTGCGCGTTTATTTGCGCAGGTTGCGGCGGCGCAGGGCGCCGACACCCAGCATACCGGCGCCGAGCAGGGCCAGCGAACCCGGTTCAGGTACTTCGCCGCCCGGGTTGCCCGAACCGCCCCGTTCGAAGGCGCCCACGTACAGGGTTTCCGGCGTGGCGCCGGTGCTGCCGTTCAGGAACTGGATACCCCCGCCGACGATGCATTGCGACAGGGTCGGGCAGAAAGCCAGCGCCGCGGCGGCCTGGGCATCGTCCAGCACGAAGCGGTGCGTGCCCGACTGGCCGATGCCGCCCGTATCGCTCAGCACCATGTCGAGTCCGACGTAAGCGAAGGTTTCGATCGTATTGCTCACGGTGCTGTACAGGCTGAGGTAGAGGTCGGTCAGGGTAGCGTCATTGCCGGGCCCTCCTTCGCTGATGTTGACCACGAAGCCGAGCTCGGCGGCGCTGGTGATGCCGTCGATATCGGTGAGCAGATAGGTGTTGTTGCCGGCGTTGCCCGCGGTGTTGTCGCCCCCCTCCAGGCCCATCTGGCAGGTCGTCGTCGGCGTTGCAGGATTGCCGCCGAAGGTATGGGTGACGCAACCGGACTCGGTGCCGTTCCGTCGGCGGCCGTTGCCGTTGTCCTGGACGGTGACGACCGTCGAGACATTGCCCAGGCCGGTACCCGTGTTCTGGGTTCCATTGACGTAGACGAGATTGGCGAATGCAGGTGAAGCACCAGTCAGGACTGCCGCGCCGAGCGCGAGTTTCAGGATGGTTCGTTTCATCGCTAGCTCCCTTGTTGAACTTTCGTTCTTATGCGCCTTGGGTTAAGGCGTGACCGAGTTCAAGCAAGTAACAAGCCAGTGTCAATACATTGAGGGATATCAGCTACTTATGGTAAACAAGCAGGCGCCCTCGGCTGGAGGTGTAAAGTTTCTCGACTGCGTGGAAGATGCCAGAAGATAGCGTATGGATGAGCGCATGTTCTCATCAGTTAGGTGCGGATCTCGGCAGTCCTTGCCATCCGCCAGCGCCCGGCACGGAAGACGCGTGACGGCAGCCGCATCCAGGATGACCAATAGTGGCTGCCCATGAAAAGGCGCCAGCTGCTCAAGGCAAGCTGGCGCCCAGGCCGGCCGCGCAGGCGGTCGGCAGCCCGATACGGGATCAGCGCACGCTTACGCTGACGCTACGCGTGCTGGTGTTGCCGGCCGCGTCGCGCGCGGTGGCGCTGATCGTATGCGTCCCTTTGGCGATCTTGCGCGTGTTCCAGCTGTACGACAGCGCGCTGCCGCTACCGCTGGCAACGACGGCGCCGTCGATCGCCAGGCTGTGGCGAATGCCGGCTGCGCCGCTGTTGTCCGATGCGCTGACGGACACCGAGACCGTTCCCGCGACCGTGCCGGTGGTGGGGTTGTCCACGCTCAGCGCAGGTGCCGTCGTATCCTGGGCGACAACGGTCGTGCCGTTGGCAACGTTGACGGACACCGCCGCCGAGCTCCCGGCATTACCGGCGGCGTCGTAGGCGACGGCAACGAGCGAGGCCATGCCATTGGCGACCCCGGCCGAATTCCAGCTGAAGCTGTACGGGGCGGCGGAGTCGGTAGCGACGACGGTACCGTTCACTTTCAGGTCGACCCGGGCCACGCCGACATTGTCGGAAGCATTGACGCTGACGGGAACCAGACCGCTGACCGAACTGCTGTCAAGCGGTGCGCTGATCGCGGCCACTGGAAGCGTCGCGTCGACGGCGCTGGCATAGGCGCGTGCGGCGCTGACGGCGGCGGCTGCATTGACACGGCCATGGCCGAACACGGGATCGCGGCCGGCCGCCCCCAGGTCGACAGCTGTCTTGAACAGCAGGGCTTCGATCTGCTCGCCGCTCAGGTCGGGGCGGGCAGCCATCATCAGCGCGGCAACGCCTGCGCTCACCGGGCTGGAAAAGGAAGTGCCGTTCCACGACGAGTAGCCGAGAGAATTGTTTGTGGTCCAGATGCCGCTGCCGGGCGCTGCCAGGGACACGAAGCTGCCCCAGCTCGAGAAGCTGGACTTGGTATCGCTGCTCGTCGTCGAGGAGACGATGATGTAGGCCGTGTCGGGCGTCACGTTCTCGTTGACGTTGGCGTTGCCGGCGGAAATGAATACCAGGCCGCCCTTGCTCTTCATGTAACGGGCCGCGCTTTTTACGGACGAGCTGGCTGCAATACCCGTATAGCTGACGTTCGCCACGCGTGCGCCGTGGTCGGCAGCGTAGGTGATGCCGTTGGCGATCGTGCTGAAGTAGGCCGGGCAGCCGGTACCGTCCTTGTAGGCAATCCTCACCGGCATGATTCTGGCGGAGCCGGCGACGCCCGCGACGCCAATGGCGTTGTTGGTGCTTGCTGCCGCCGTACCCGCGACGGCGGTGCCGTGGCCGCACAGGTCGCTCGTATCGGTGTTGTTGTTGTACACGTTATAGCCCGGAACGAGGCGCTCCTTCAGGTCCGGGTGCGAGGCGTTGACGCCGGTATCGAGCACGGCGATCGTGACGCCGCCGCCCTGGGTGCTGTCCCATGCCGTCGGCGCGCCGATCTTGTTGATGTGCCAGGCGCTGCCGATATACGGGTCGTTCACCGCCATCGCGAGCTCGACCTTGCGATCCAGTTCCGCGAACTTCAGCTCCGGACGGCGCGACAGCCTGGCGACCGCTTCCTCTTCGGACAGGCCGGGCGGCAGGTCGACGATGTGCATGCGGCTCTGGCCGAGCTTGCGACGCTTGCCGCCATGGGCCTTGATGAGCTGATCGAGGTCGGCGTCGGACAGGCCGGCGCGGGCTTCGATCAGGATGCGGCCGCGAGCGAACTCGCCGGCCGGTTCGGCACTGGCGGCGGCACTGAACGACAGGCTCAGTGCGGCAGCGGCCAATGCGGCGGAGGTTTTACGGAAGGTAAGAGCGGAGAATGCATGCGAAGCGATGTTCATGAGAGCGAGTCCTGCGTAGGGGTAGAGAGCACAGGACTGCCGGCGAGCAGGGACACGCGAAGGCGTGCTCGCAGCTCAGTGGATGTTTGGCAGTCCTGCCGTCATCGAGCCGGGTGGCTCATTAGACCGTTGACTTTGCGTCCTCCGCTTTCGCGAAGTTTGCCCTGTTCAATATCTGAGCCCAGTGTAGAACGTGAATTTCCCCATGGCAACCAAAGCCCGCCAAAAAAACAGGCATTTGTCTCGTTTACGGGAAACTTTGACACAAAGCAAAGACTCGTTTGTTTAGCGTCCGGCAACGCGGCAGGGCTCGAACCGGGGGTGGCGCGTCAATGCGCCGACGGGCGGATCAGGCGGGAAAGCCGACGCAGCGGCGTCGGATTCGCGGTCTGGAGCGGGAAGAATGGGGCGGGAGGAAGAGCTGGTGAAGCGCAAAGGACAAACAAAAAAGGCGGGCAAGCCCGCCTTTGTCGATTTCTGCCGAACCGATCAGCGGCCGTTGCGGCGGCGGGCGGCGAAGCCTGCGCCCAGCATGGCGATTCCGAAGAGCGCCAGCGAACCCGGCTCGGGCACTTCGCTATCAACGGTGCCCAGCTTGATCTGGCCGTTGCCGGAAATGAAGAAGTACTCGCCGGGGGCGTTGGCGTAAGCAGTGCCGTTGCAGCCCGCACCCGTGAAGCCGGCGTACTGGCAGGCGACTTCATCGACGAGCGTCGCGCTTGGGCGGCCCACGGTATTCGCGTTGGTAAAGGCGAAGCCCATGATGGACTCCATCGACAGGTCGTTGCCCTCGCTGTCGAAGAAGTAGCCCGAGGCCAATGCGCCGGCATCGGCGCGGGCGAACACGCTCACTTCGCCATTCCTGATCGGGCTGCCATTCGAGTCGACCTGTCCGCCGCCGCCCGCCAGCACGTCGAACGAAGCGATCAGGTTGCCCAGGTTGGCGCCATAGATGCCGTCCGTGGAGCCGTATTGGCCGTTCGTCGGATTCTGGTACATCCGGATCGTGCCGCCTGCAAAGGTGAACTCACCGCCGAAAGTACCGGTGCCGTTCGCCTCGAACACGGCGGTGATATTGCCCCCAGGGTATTTCACCGGGAAGAGCTGCCCATTCGAGTCCGCCTGGGTGATGTTGAACACCGCGTTCTCGGTAAACGTGAAGCTGCCGTCGCCCGTCGGATTGAGCTTGATGAAGGCGTTCCCGTTCACATCCAGGTATTCGCCGATGGTCTGGCCACCCTCGAAGCCGCCACCTGTCGGGTTGAATACCCAGTCATTCAGGATCGGCTCGGCTTGGGCAAGGCCCATGGCCATGGCAACAGCGCTGGCAACAGCAAATTTCTTCAAAACATTCATGATCATTTTCCTTATTGGCGGTTGATCGGATTGGATACGACCTCCGCATAGTGAGCAAGGTGCGTGCCAGTGCCGCCGATCCTCGTAAAATCAAGGACTTGCATTTTTTTGTTAACTCAGCAGTAAGGAAAATGTAAAGATTGGCGACGCGCGGATCGCTCGGGCGCCTACTTGAAGTTGCAGGGAATCATGCTGCGGACGAGCAAAAGGCCGGCCGGACGGCCCGGAGTCCGGCGGCACGACTGCCGTCGCGCGCCGGATTAGGCAGGCAACAGAGCGGGCAAGCCCGCTCTGTTCCTGACGCGGCGATCAGCGTCCGTTGCGGCGACGGGTCACGAGTCCGGCACCGAGCATCGCGATGCCAAACAGCGCCAGGGACCCGGGCTCGGGCACTTCGCCCAGCTTCAGCTGCCCGTTGTTGGACACGAAGAAGTACTGGCCCGGTTGATTGGTATAGGCGCTGCCGTTGCAGCCTGGACCGGTGAACCCGGCGTATTCGCAGGCCACTTCGTCGACCAGCGTGCTGCCCGGCCTGCCGACGGTATTGGCATTCGTGAAGGCAAAGGCCAGGATCGACTCCATCGACAGGTCATCGCCATTGCCTCGATAGAAATAGCCCGGTGCCAGGTCGCCTTCGCCGGCGCGCGCGAAGACGCTGATCTCGCCGTTTCTCAGCGGGCTACCGTTGGCATCGACCTCGCCGCCGCCGCCGGCGAGCACGTCGAAGGTGGCGATCAGGTTACCCAGGTTGGCGCCATACACCCCGTTAGTGCCGCCGTACTGGCCGTCGGTCGGGTTCTGGTACATCCGGATCGTCCCGCCGCTGAAGGTGAAGTTGCCGCTGAACTGGCCTGTGCCGCTGGCCTCGAAGACGGCCGTGATATTACCGCCGTTGTAATTTATCGGGAACAATTTCCCATTCGAGTCCGCTTGCGAGATGTTAAATACCGCGTGCTCGACGAACGAGAAGCTATTGCCACCCGTCGGCGTCAGCTGAATGAAGGAATTCCCATTCACATCCAGATATTCACCGATCTCCTGACCCGCTTCAAAGCCTCCTCCATTAGGATTGAACACCCAGTCATTCAGGATCGCAGCAGCTTGGACACTGCCCACGGACATTGCGACAGCCGCAGCACAGGCTAGTTTCTTGACTAGTTTCATGATTCTCATCCCCTCGTGTGGTGGTGAATCGATAGGTACAGCGCTGCAAAGCTAAGCAAACTGCATACCAGCGTATTTACACGACTGGTAAACAAGCACTTGTGACTTATCGTTTCCTCAGCAGTCGTGCGAAGTGTAAGTAATCCCGACAGCGAAAACCGTGACTGGAGAGTGAGCGGGAGCGAACTGGCGTGCTGCCGGGGCAGCCCGAGTGTTGCATGTCCTTGAAATTGCTGGGGTTTAGCGTTGCAGGGCGCCGACATGCGCGCCCTTCGGGTGAATACTGCTGAGCGGAAGATTTCTCGACAAACGTCTTGCACTGGCGGCGCGGGCAGGCGGGTACGACCGTCGAGCTGCCTTATGCCAATACCGACAAGATGCCATCCAAGCCACTGAAATTGAGCGCCACATCGGCCCTGGCCTGTACCACCGGCTTGGCACGGAAGGCCACCGACAGTCCGGCGATGCTCATCATCTTCAGGTCGTTGGCGCCGTCGCCCATGACGATCGCCTGGGCGGGATCGCAACCCAGATCCTGGCATACGCGCGCGACCGTACGCATCTTTTCCTCGGCGTCGACGATGCCCCCGACGACGCGTCCGGTCAGCCGGCCTTCCACGACTTCGAGCACGTTGGCGTGGGCGACGTCCAGCCCCAGGCGCGCCTGCAGGCGCTCGGTGAAGAAGGTGAAGCCGCCCGACACCAGCAGCGTCCTCAGCCCGGCGGCCTTGACCGCGGCCAGCATCGCCTCGGCACCCGGCGACAGGCGCAGCCGTTCCTCGTACACGCGCGCGAGCGCCGCCGCATCCAGCCCGGCCAGCAGCGCCACGCGGCGCGTGAGGCTTTCGGAAAATTCCAGCTCGCCGCGCATGGCCGCTTCGGTGATCTCCGCCACCGGGGTTTCAGGCCCTGCATGTCGGCGATTTCGTCGATGCACTCGATGGTGATCAGGGTCGAGTCCATGTCCATCGCCACCAGGCGGAAGTCGGCCAGACTGCGGCCTGCCGCGATGAAGGTCGCGTCGACGCCGGCCTCGAACGCGGCAGCGGCGACGGCCGCGCGCACGTCCGCCGTGGCGCCGACGTCCTCGCAGCGCAGCGCATGCGCGGACAGCCGGTGCACGCGCGCGGGCTTGGCCAGCGCGCCGATTGCGCCGAGTCGTTCGGGCGAGGCGCCGGGCCCCTGCAGTACCAGGTTCATCGTCATCGTTCAGGCCAGCAGTTGTTTGATGGTTTGCTTCACCTGCAGCACGCGGCTGGCGAGGTCCGGCATGCTGGCCGTAAGGCGCAGCTTGTCCTGGCCGGCCAGCTTCACGTGGCGGTTCTTCTGGATCAGCGTGATGATCCTGATCGGGTCGATCGGCGGTTTTTCCATGAACTGCAGGCTGGCCGCTTCGCTGTGGGCGTCGATCTTGACGATGCCGACCTGTTTCGCCGCGATGCGCAGGCGGTGCGTCTCGACCAGGGCCTTCACCTGCTCGGGCAGCTTGCCGAAGCGGTCGATCAGTTCTTCCTGCATGTCGTCGATCTTGTCCTGGCTTTCGCAATTGGCCAGGCGCTTGTAGATCGACAGGCGCTCGTTGACGTCGCCGCAGAAGTCGACCGGCAGCAGTGCCGGAACGTGCAGGTTGATTTCGGTGGTGCTCGACAGCGGGGCCGCCAGGTCCGGCTCCTTGCCGGCCTTGAGCGAGCGGACCGCTTCGCTCAGCATGTCCGAATACAGCTGGAAGCCGATTTCGAGCATCTCGCCGGACTGGTTCTCGCCCAGCACTTCGCCGGCGCCGCGGATTTCCAGGTCGTGCATGGCGAGATAGAAGCCGCTGCCCAGTTCTTCCATCGCCTGGATCGCGTCCAGCCGGCGCTGCGCCTGCTTGGTCAGGTTCTGCACGTCGGAGACCAGCAGGTAGGCATAGGCCTGGTGGTGCGAGCGGCCGACCCGCCCGCGCAGCTGGTGCAGCTGGGCCAGGCCGAATTTGTCCGCCCGGTGCATGATGATCGTGTTCGCGGTCGGCACGTCGATGCCGGTCTCGATGATGGTCGTGCAGAGCAGGATGTTGAAGCGCTGCGCGACGAAATCGCGCATCACCTTTTCCAGGTCGCGCTCGTGCATCTGGCCGTGGGCGACGCCAATGCGCGCCTCGGGTAGCAGCTCCCGCAGCATGGCCAGGCGGTTCTCGATGGTGTCGACCTCGTTGTGCAGGAAGTAGATCTGGCCGCCGCGTTTCAGTTCGCGCAGGCAGGCTTCGCGGATAATCGAGCCGTCTTCGCTGCGGACAAAGGTCTTGATCGCCAGGCGCTTCTGCGGCGCGGTGGCGATGATCGAAAAGTCGCGCAGGCCTTCGAGCGCCATGCCCAGCGTGCGCGGGATCGGCGTGGCGGTGAGCGTGAGCACGTCGACTTCGGCGCGCAGGGCTTTGAGCGCTTCCTTCTGGCGCACGCCGAAACGGTGTTCCTCGTCGATGATGACGAGCCCCAGGCGCGTGAACTTCACGTCCGGCGAGAGCAGTTTATGGGTGCCGATCACGATGTCGAGCGTGCCGTCGGCCATGCCCTTGATCGCGTTGTTGATCTCCTTGCCGGTACGGAAACGCGAGAGCTCGGCGATTTTCACCGGCCAGTCGGCGAAGCGGTCGGCGAAGGTTTGCGCGTGCTGTTCGGCCAGCAGCGTGGTGGGCGCGAGGATCGCCACCTGCTTGCCGCCCATGACGGCGATGAAAGCCGCGCGCAGGGCCACTTCGGTCTTGCCGAAGCCGACGTCGCCGCAGACCAGGCGGTCCATCGGCCGGCCCGAGGTCATGTCCTTGATGACGTTATGGATTGCCTCGGCCTGGTCGGGCGTCTCGTCGAAGCCGAAGCTCTGGGCGAAGTTCTCGTAGTCGATGCTGGAGTATTCGAAGGCGTGGCCCTGGCGCGCGGCGCGGCGCGCGTACAGGTTCAGGAGTTCGGCGGCGGTGTCGCGCACCTGTTCGGCGGCTTTTCGCTTGGCCTTGTCCCACTGGCCGGAGCCAAGCGAGTGCAGCGGCGCATCCTCGGGCGAGGTGCCGGAATAACGCGAAATGACATGTAACTGGGATACGGGAACGTAGAGTTTGGTGTCCTTGGCGTACTCGAGGTGCAGGAACTCGGTCTCGCCTTCGCCCAGGTCCATCGAGATCAAGCCCATGTAGCGGCCGATGCCGTGGTTGATGTGCACCACCGGGTCGCCGATCTTCAGCTCCGACAGGTCGCGCACCATCGATTCGACCTGGCTGGTCGCTTCCTGCTTTTTCTTGCCCGCGCGCCTGCCGGAACCGGCATACAGCTCGGTTTCAGTGATAAAGGCAATGCAGCCGCTGGCTTCCTCGTAGAGCTCGAAGCCCGCCTGCAGCGGCGCCACGCCCAGCGCAAGCCTGGCGCTGCTCGTGCGCATGCCCTCGAAGCCTTCGACCGGCGTCACCGCAAGCCCGTATTCGTTGAAGTACTGCTGCAGGGTTTCGCGGCGGCCGTTCGAGTCGGCGCAGATCATCACGCGGCAAGCGGTCTTCGCGATGAAGGCGCGCAGGTGGGCCAGCGGGTCTTCCAGGCGGCGGTTGACGGCAACGTCGGGGATCGGGCCGGAGAGTTCCGAGGTCGGTGCCTGGGCGTCGCGCGCGATGTTCCAGCGTCCGTGCGGCTTGGCGCAGGTGAAGAATTGTTCGCTCGAGAGGAAGAGTTCGCGCGGCTCCAGCAAGGGGCGCTCGCGGTCGCTCTTGAGGAAGCGGTAGCGCGATTCGGTGTCCATCCAGAAGCGCTGCACGGCCGCCTCGATGTCGCCCACCAGGGCCAGCGGGCCCTCTTTCGGCAGGTAGTCGAACAGCGTCGCCGTCTCGTCGAAAAAGAGCGGCAGGTAGTATTCGATGCCGGCCGAGGCGATGCCGTTGCCGATGTCTTTATACACTGGAGACCTCGACGGGTCACCTTCGAATCTTTCGCGCCAGCGGCGGCGAAAACTCGTCCGGGCCGCCTCGTCCATCGGGAATTCGCGTCCCGGCAGCAGGCGCACTTCCCGGACCGGATACAGCGAGCGCTGGGTGTCGGCGTCGAAGGTGCGGATGGTGTCGATCTCGTCGCCGAACAAGTCCAGGCGGTAGGGCAGTGCGGAACCCATCGGGAACAAATCGATCAGGCCGCCGCGCACCGAGTATTCGCCAGGGGACATCACCTGCGAGACGTGGGTATAACCCGCGAGGGTCAGCTGGGCCTTGAGTTTGGCTTCGTCGAGCTTTTCGCCCTGGCGGAAGAAGAAGGTGTAGGCCGCCAGGAAAGAGGGCGGCGCCAGGCGCACCAGGGCCGTGGTCGCGGGCACCACCAGCACGTCGCACTGGCCATTCTGGATTTCATGCAGGGTCGCCAGGCGTTCGGACACCAGGTCCTGGTGCGGCGAAAACGCGTCGTAGGGCAGGGTTTCCCAGTCGGGCAGCAGGTGGCAGGACAAGGTGCCGCCGGCGAACCAGGCGATTTCGTCGAGCAGGCGCTGGCCATCGCTGGCATTGGCAACGACGACGGTGAGCATTTGCTTGCCGGCCTTGAAGGCAAGGCCGGCAACGGCCAGCGCATAGGCGTCGGAAGAGCCGGCAAGCGCAGGCAGGACGAAGCGTTGGCCGGGTTTGGGGAGGTGCTTGTTGAGATCGAAAGGCATGCAGGCGTGCGTTCGGTGTCTGGCCAAAAGGGTTGTTCATTATAGACGAACGGTCCCTTCCACGCCCCGACGCCACGCGCCCGCGGCCGCTCTCAGCGCCGGCGCATCGAAGAGACGGCCACGCCGGCCAGGATGACGCCGAAGCCGGCCGCATGGTACAGGTGCGGCGCTTCGCCAAGCAGCGGCCAGGCGGCCAGCGTGGCGAACAGCGGAATCAGGTACAGCGACATGCTGGCGCGCGAGGGACCGGCCAGGGCCACCAGGCGGTCGAAGCAGAAGTAGGCGCCCAGGCTGGGCACGACTGCCAGGAAACCGAGGGCCAGGTAGAGCCGGCCGTCGGCGAAATTGGCCACGCTGCCGCCCACCGCTTCCGGGGCGGCGAAGGGCGCCAGCACCAGCGCGCCGCCGCCGCACAGCGCGGCCAGCTTGACCGTGCCGGGCAGTGGCGGCAAGGGCAGGCGCCGTCCCGCCACCGTGTAGAGCACCCAGCCGCAGGCGGCCAGCAGTACCCACAGGTCACCGGTGCCGAAATGCAGCTGGCCCAGTGCCGTGACCTCGCCTTTCGACAGCACGACCAGCACGCCGAGGATGGCCAGCAGCATGCCGCCGGCCTGGCGGCGCGACAGCGGCACTTTCCAGACGACGGTCTCGAGCAGCGTGACCAGTGCCGGGCAGGCGGCGAAGATGATGGCGATGTTGGCCGCGCCCGTTTCGCGCGCGCCGATGTATTGCGGTCCGACGGCCAGGCCCATGCCCAGGCCGGCGAGCAGCAGGATGCGCGGCCAGGCGGCAAGCAGGACCTGGCGCCGTACCCACAGGCGCGGGCCGACGGCGGGCAGCAGCAGGAGGAAGGCCAGCAGCCAGCGTCCAAAAGCAAGGAAGAGCGGGGGAATGGCTGCGCTCTCGGCCCAGCGCGCCACGACCAGGTTGGCGGCGAACAGCAGGGGGGCGATGACCATGAGGGGCAGTTCGGCTTCCAGCGGCGCTGCGCGGTAGCCAAGTCCTGCCCGTGAAACTGCTTCTGACACGGGAACTCCGGATAAGACAATGAAAGATTGCGGATGAAACGGGGTGCGGTTCAGTGAACGCTGCACCGCGCCGCTGTGCTGGGAGGCGCCCAAAGATTTTAATGCGCTGCACAAAAAATATTCTTTCGTTATCGCGAGCGCATAACTGATATTCACGAAGGAATCTCTGTATTTCGATTAAAATGAAGAAGAAATATCTACGCGCACCAATTATGGGAGGAGAAGCACCAAATGAGGGATGGCGAACTGGACGAGATCGATCGCAGGATCCTGCGCACGCTCAGCCGCGACGGCAGGATCAGCAACCAGAAACTGGCCGAGACGGTGAACCTGTCGCCCACGCCATGCTGGAACCGGGTGCGCGCGCTGGAGGAATCGGGCCACATCAGCGGCTACGCGGCCGTGCTCGACCAGCGCACGCTCGGCGTGCCCGACACCGTGATCATCGAGGTGACGGTCGACCGTCACGACGACGATATTTTCCAGCGTTTTTCGGATGCCCTGGCGGAGTTGCCCGAGGTGATGGAGGCCTACCTGCTGTCGGGGGAATACGACTACCTGATCAAGGTGGCGGTGGCCGGCACCGAAGGGTACGAGCGTTTCCTGCGCCAGAAGTTGTACCGGCTGCCCGGCGTGCGCCATACGCGCTCGACCTTCACGCTGCGCTGCCTGAAGCGCATGCCCTCGGTCAGCCTGTAGCGCGGGCGAAGGGGATCAGTTGGACTGGAGCAGGCGGCCGACGCCGGGCTGCTTCGCCAGGTCCATGCCGCCGCCGCCGATCTCGCCGGCCGTGGCCTCGCACCAGGCGCTCTGGCGCGCCGGCGTGGCCGTGCGTACCTGCTGCAGCAGCTGGCGCGCATCGTTGATGGCGCCGTTCCTGATCTGGGCGCGCGCATCGTGGGTCACGCTCGCGGCCAGCACCTGCTCGGCGCGCTCGGTCACTTCGCGGTTGCGCGACTTCCAGCCGTCGAGCGTGTCGCCATAGCGCCGCATCGAGGCCGGCAGGACCTGCATGCACAGGTGCAGCCCCTCGAGCGCGAGCGCATTGTTGTTGAGTACATTGCGCACGGTCGGCAACAGTGGCGCGTTGGCCCGCCGTGCGGCGTCGGCACCCTCGTCGCCGGCCGCCGGCCTGCCGCGGCCGTGCTTGAACAGCTGGACATTGGGCGTGGTGACGCTGGGCGGCTGGTCGGTATAGCTGACCCTGCCACCAGGGCCGATGACCTTGTAGATCTCGGCGCTGGCGGCATGGGCTAGCAATAACAACAGCAGGGCGGCAATCGAACGCGGGTGCATTTCAGGTATTTCTGGTTAGAAATTATCATCATCTTAGCGCAATATATTGACGGGGTCACGTGCCTTTTGCGACCGGCTGTCGCTAAAAGTGCGCGGCTGTGGTAGTCGGGTGATCCGTCCTCACCCCGGGCAAGCGGCTGGGCAGGCGCCGCCAGCGGGCGCTTTGCAGAAGATTCTGCGCCGCGTCACTACAGCGGGCAGGCCCGCAGCGTGTTGCCGGGATTCTATGCTGCGCCGCACCATATCCGATCCCGCTAGACTGCCATTTTGGCGTGCCGACCATGGCGCGCAGTCAATGGAGGTTCAATTGGATATCAGGACGATCATGACACCGAAACCTGTCAGCCTCGGGCTGCAAGGTGGCGGCACCTATGGCGCCTTCACCTGGGGCGTACTCGACCGCTTGCTCGACGAGGAAGCCTTCCGCTTCGACAGCCTCTCCGGCAGCAGCTCGGGCGCCGTCAATGCGGTGGTACTGGCCGACGGCTATGCCGAGGGCGGTGACCGGCGCGGCGCCCAGGCCGCGCTGCGGCGCTTCTGGACCACGCTCGGCACCCTGGCCAGCGTCAGCCCGATGCAGCGCACGCCGCTCGACCGGCTGGCCGGCAACTGGACGATGGAACACTCGCCCGCCTACCAGATGCTCGAGATGCTCGGCGCCCTGGCTGGTCCCGTCATGGAAACGGCGCTTTCCCTTAACCCGCTGCGCAATCTGCTCTCCAGCCTGGTCAACTTCGAACGGGTGCGCCATTGCGAGGAGCTGGAACTGTTCGTCGCCGCCACCAATGTGCGCACCGGCACCGGCAGGATCTTCCGCCGCGCCGAACTCGACGTGCAGAAAGTGCTGGCGTCGGCCTGCCTGCCGACCGTCTTCGCCGCCGTCGAGGTCGAGGGCGAGAGCTACTGGGACGGCAGCTATGTCGCCAACCCGCCGCTCGCGCCACTGGTGGAACGGCCGCCGCGCGACCTGATCGTGGTACAGAACAACCCGGTCGCACGCGCCCGCATGCCCCGCAGCATGGCCGACATCAGCAACCGCTCCAACGAGATCGCCTTCAACATCAGCTTCGTGCGCGAGATCAGCACCCTGCAGTATGTGAACGGCTTGCCGGACGAAAGCCGTGGCGCGCAGATGGCCTTCGCGCCGATGCGCCTGCACCTGATCAGCGGCACGGACACGCTGGGGAGCTACGACATCTCCAGCAAGTTCAACCCCGAACTGGCCTTCCTGAACCACCTGCACGACTGCGGCGTCGCCGCCGCGGAAAGCTGGCTGCGCGAACACGGCAGCAGCGTCGGCGTGCGGTCCACGATGGACACGACGCCCGTCTTTTTCGCCGACCAGGCGCTGCGCGCCTAGGCGGCCGCGCTGTCAGGTGCCGGCGCGGGCACCCTGCGGTTAGCCACCCCGAAGGGCACATGCACCATCGGAATCGTTCCGCCGGGTGTGCTGCGCAGGTGCGACATCTGGTCGTCGAAGAAGATGTGCGGCTTGAACACGGACAGCACGCGCGACTTCTCCATGCCGCCCAGGAAGAAGGTTTCGTCGGCCGAGACGCCCCAGCTTTTCAGGGTGGTCACCACGCGCTCGTGCGACGGCGCGCTGCGGGCGGTGATGATGGCGATGCGCACGATGCGGCGATACTGGGGATCGCGCCGCTGGGCGGCTTCCTCCAGGCGCTGCATCATCGCCAGTTGCTGGAACAGCTTCGCCAGCGGGCCCGGGCTGTGTGGCCGGTCCATGTGCAGGGTCTCGTGGGCGTGGAATTCGTCCAGGTCGTTATTGCGCTTGAAGACGGTTTCCGACTCGTCGTCGGCCAGCACGCCGTCGAAGTCGAAGGCCACGCGCAGCTCGAGGTCGTCGTCCTCGTCGGAGATCCGCGAGGGCAGCACCAGGCCGGCGGGGTAATCGATGGCAATCGCGCTGCTGACGTCTTCCGCGTTGGCGCTCAGGAACAGCGACGCGTTGAAGGCCGGCAGATACGGGTAGGGCGGCTTGCCGGCCATGAAGGCGGCGCGCGAGATATCCAGGCCATAGTGGGCGATCGAGCGCAGCACGCGCAGTCCCGTTTCCGGCGAATTGCGTGAAAACAGCACCACTTCGACCGGCGACTGCTCGGGGAAGCACTTGTTGATGTTGAGGAAGCGCCGGATGAAGGGGAAGGCGACGCCCTTGCCGAGCAGGGTATCGAGGTGCTGCTCCTGGTAGGCGCGGTATTCTTCCGGGCCGCGCTCGAGATAGACCTGGTGCGATTCGGACAGGTCGAACAGGGCGCTCGACGCGACGCCGATTACCAGCTTTTGTTCAATCGGAAATGGCATGGGTCTCCTGGCGATGCGTTGGCGCCACGAGCCCGGTGGGCGCGCGTGGCTGTTCGGTTCAATTCTACCGGACAACAATGCAGGAGAGGAAGCAGGGCGGGGGAGCGCGGCTCGGGCGGGAACAGCAGATGCAGGAAAAGGAAGGCCGGGAAAAATCCCGGCCCCTGCGGCACGCCGGGGCGTGCCGCGCAATGGGTGGCTGGCTTAGCGGCCGGTACCGCCGGTGGTGCCGGTGGTGGTGCCGGTTGCGGTGCCCGAGGTGCCGGTCGTGCCGGTCGTGCCCGTGGTGCCGGTCGTGCCCGTCGTACCGGTGGTGCCGGTGGTGCCGGTCGCGCCCGAGGTGCCGAGGTGCCCGTGCCCCAGCTGCCCGAGGTGCCGCCGGTGGTGCCCGAGGTACCCGAAGCGGCGCCGCTGGTGCCCGTGGAGCCCGATGCGCTCGAACCGGTCGACGAGTCGGTGCTGGTGCCGGTCGAGCTGCATGCTGCCAGGCCCAAGCCCATCACGCCGGCCAGGATAATGCTCAGAGTGGTGCGTTTCATGTTTTTCCTCCTTGGTTTGTAAAGGCCTTCATGATGCGAGCGCTCTCTTCAGTCCACCATAGGGAAGGACGCGATAGCGCGTGTAGGACCAACCGGACAGTTAATGAAGAGTTAAGCCGGCGCGGCCGTGAAAATCAGCGCTGGTCGCCACGGGTCGCGGTGCTTGCGCCCTCGGCCGGGCCGCTCGCGCTATCGACCGCACCGGTGGTGCCGGAGGTGGCGGTGGCGCCGGCCGATCCGGTGCTGCCGCTCGTCATCGAGCCGCTGCGCGCGCCGGAAACGCTGGCATCGACGGGGGTGCTGGTGCCGGTATTGTCGCCCGCGTTGCCGCTCATGCCGGCGCAGGCAGCCAGGCCCGGGGCGGCGGTGGCGCCGACCAGCAGGTTCGAAAGAGTGCGCTTCATGGTCAACCTCGCAAAGTGATGGGAGGTTTCCATGATGTGGCGGCGGCGGGCGCCGCGCCATAGGAAGGCCACCAGCATGGCTGTGGGACATGCCGGACAGCGGCCGTGCGCCGCTTGCAGGCCGCGCCTGGCAGCTCAGCCCGCGCGCACCTGCTCGAGCCAGTCGACCAGCGCGCTCGACACCAGCGGCCGGCTGTAGAAATACCCCTGCCCCTTGGCGCAGCGCAGCGCGCGCACGGCCTCGGCCTGGCCCGCCGTCTCGATGCCTTCGGCCACGGTGTTCATCCCGAGGCTCTGCGCCACCTTGACCGTCGCTTCGATCAGCACGCGGTGGTGGTGGCTGGTGTCGGCCTGGCAGACGAAGGAGCGGTCGATCTTGACCGTGTCCACCGGCAGCAGGTGCAGGCTCGACAGCGACGAGTAACCGGTGCCGAAGTCGTCGAGGGCGAGCTTGATGCCCAGCGCCTTCAGTTCGTGCAGGCGCGTCTGGATCTGTTCGTCCTGGGCCGCCAGGCTTTCCGTCACTTCCAGCTGCAGGCTGGCCGCCGGCATGCCGGTGCGCTCGAGGATGGCGGCCACCTTCGCCGTCCAGTCGGCCTGGGCCAGCTGGGCGCGCGACAGGTTCACCGCGATCAGGCGCGGGGCTGACACTCCCAGCTGGCCGCGCCAGGCCATGAAGTCGCGGCAGGCGCGTTCGAGCACGAAGTCGCCGATCTGGTCGATCAGGCCGCATTCCTCGGCCACGCCGATGAAGTCGAATGGCGGCACCAGGCCGCGCGTCGGATGCTGCCAGCGCACCAGTGCCTCGACACCGGCCGCGTGGTCAGTCGTGCCGGCCGGATCCAGGCCCACGACCGGCTGGTACATCACGAACAGCTGCTCTTCGCGCAGCGCCAGGCGCAACTGCGCTTCGATGTCGGCACGCCGCGCGGCCCGTTCGCGCATCGCCGCCTCGAACAGCACATGGCGGGCGCCGCCGGCGCGCTTGGCTTCGAGCATGGCGATACCGGCGTCGCGGATGGCTTCGTCGGCGTCGACGGCCGCTGCACTGCCGGCCGTGGCGCCGCTCCAGAACACCCCGATACTGGCGCGGCAGGCGAGCTGGTGGCCGTCGACATCGTGCGGCCGCGCGAGCGCGTCGAGCAGGCGCAGCGCCAGGCGTTCGGCTTCTTCGGGGTGGCGCAGGCCGCCCAGCAGGACGATGAATTCGTCGCCGCCGACGCGTGCCACCAGGCCGGCGCCGCCCACACCCGGATCGACCCGGCCGCCCACGGGGGCAGGCCGCCGGCGCGCATGCGGTCGGCGAGCGCCTCCAGCAGGCGCTCGCCGACCGAAGTAAGCAGACGGTCGCCGGCCGCCTGGCCGAGCGTGTCGTTCACCTGGCGGAAGCGGTCGCAGTTCAGGAACAGCAGGGCGAGACCATGTCCGCGCGCGCTGTCCTGGGCGGCACGGTCGAGCAGCAGTTGCACCTGCTCGCGCGCGGCGCCGCGGTTCGGCAGGCGCGTGAGGGCGTCGGTGCGGGCCGCGCTGCGCAGGCGGCGGCGCAGGGTTTCCTGCTCGCGCTCGATTTCGAGGGTGGCGTCGGTAATGGCTACCATCAAGCGCTGCTGGTCGAGCTTCAGGAGGCTGATCGACAGCACTTGCGGCGCACCCGGCGCCCGGGTGCTGCCTACCGGGACGCGCAGCGCCTCGCAGACCACGCCGGAGGGCGCATCGAAGCCGGCGGCCAGCTGGCGTAACTGGGGCGCGTTCGGCTCGAGCAGGGCGAACAGGTTGTCGAGGTCGCCGTTCGGCGCGAGCGGCATCAGCAGGTTCGAGGCCATCGGGTTGAGCATTTCCACCACCCCGTCCAGGCCCGTCTGGACGAGCCCGATCGGCGCCCGGTACAGGAACTGGACGAGCGTTTCGTAGGCATCGATATGGTCAACCTGCATGGCGGCTTCGCTGTGGCGTGTTTTCATGGAAGGTCAGGTCGGCGTGCCAGGCGGCGACGCGGTTGCGTCCGCCGGACTTGGCGTGATACAGGGCCTGGTCGGCCCGCTTGAGGAGGGCGTCGATGCTGCGGGCATCGCTGGCCGCGGCGCCGACAGGGACGGCGTCGAGGACGGCCACGCCGGCGCTGACCGTGTAGGCGATCTCGACGCCGTCGGCCAGTACCAGGCGCGTCGCCACGGCCGCGCGCAGACGCTCGGCAATCGCCAGCGCCTGGGCCAGGCCGGTCGAGGGCAGCAGCACCGCGAACTCTTCGCCGCCCAGGCGCGCCACGGTGTCGACCGCGCGGAAGGTCTCGCGCAGGGCACCCGCCAGGTCGCACAGGACGCGGTCGCCGGCCGGGTGGCCGTAGCGGTCGTTGATCTGCTTGAAGTGGTCGGCATCGAAGACCACCGGGGCCAGCGAACGCGGGTGTGCGTCGCCCGTTCCACTTCGAGCTCGGCGGCTTCGAAGAAGGCACGGCGGTTCGCCAGGCTGGTCAAGTGGTCGCAATAGGCGGCCTGGCGCCGCTTCTCGCTGGCCGCGCGCTTGTCGCTGATGTCGCGCAGGATCAGGCAGTAGGCGGGCGCGGATGGCAGGCCCGCCTCGGCGTCTTCACCGCCGGCGAAGTCCTCGCGCTCCGGCAGCGGCGCAATCAGGGCGCTGCACCAGAACTGGCTGCCGTCGGCGCGCAGGCGCAGGCCTTCGTCCATGCTCCAGCCATTGGCGTCGGCTTCGCGCAGGCGGTCGCGCAGGTGTTCGGCGGTCATGGCGTCGGGCGGATAGAAAATCGAGTAGGGCGCGCCGACCACGTGCTCGCCGAAGCCGGTGACGCGGGCGATGCTGTCGTTCCAGTCGCACAGGCGGCCGTCGCGGTCGAGGGCGGCCAGCGCGTAGTCGCTGATGCGGGAGAGGATGGCATTCAGCCAGGCGTCGCTCTGGCGCAGCTGGCGTTCGCGCCGCACTTCGGCGGTCACGTCCTGGATCACGGCCATGAAGCGCGCGGCGTCGAGCTTGAGCAGGGTGAAGGCGAGGATCTGGGGCGCGCCGCGCTTGCCCCGGGCCGCACGCAGGTGGATGTGCAGGCCCTCGAAGACCATGCCCCGGCGCTCGGGGAAGGCCGCGCACTGGGCGCGCAGGCCGGGCGCCACGCCGTCCGGGACGTCGAACAGGTTGGCCAGGTCACCGTCGGGCGACAGCGGCATCAGGAGCTGGGCCGCGATCGGGTTGATGATGGCGATCTCGCCCTCGGTCCCGGCCTGTACCAGCCCCACCGGGGCCAGGTACAGGAACTGCATCAGGGCCTCGTGTTCGGCACGCAGCTCGTCCACGCCCAAGCCATCCGCCATTGCCGTCACCGCCGCTGCACCAGCACGTAGCGGGTGGCGCTGGCGGTGCTGGCCAGCAGGCGCAGCTTGACTTTCACGGGGCGCATGCGCAGGGTCAGGACGTAGTCGATCGTGTCGTCCAGTTCGCTGGCGTCGTCCGCGGCATCCTCGAAGCGCTGGGCCACCATGAAGTTGTTCAGGCAGGGTGCGACATTGGTGAACAGCGGCTCGCCCAGCACCCGCTGAGGGGACAGTCCGGCGGCCTGCGACTCGAAGGCGTTGTAGCGCTGGACGATGGCGTCGGCATCGAAGCCGATCACGCCGAAGTCGAGCGCATCGAGCTGCTCCTGGCTGCTCGCTTCGAGGGTGGAGGCCAGATCGCGGTCGTCAAAGGATGGGGTGGTCATAAGGGAAAGCCTCCAAACGAAGGACTTGCAATAAAAATTTACACAAAGAAACAAATGGTGGCAGGTGCTGGCGCCGAAGTCAATTGTGAGCAGGGTTTTGCCGGCCATTACGTTACAAATTCTACCGTCTGGTTGACAATCGTGGCCCACGGCTGGCACCATCGCCCGCCTCGATTGCCAAAACTGAAATAATGGACCCAGTTGCGCCTTCTCCGTGGTGGCAGGACGCGCCGGCGCTGGCCCGCGTGGTGCGCGACCTGCTCGCGGCCGAGCTGTCGCTGGCCCGACCCGGGCGGGTGCTGCCGCCCGCGCCCTGGCCGGGCTCGATCGACCTCGGCGCCGATCTCGGCGCCGATTCGCTCGACCTGATGGCGGCTGCCACGGCGCTGGGCGATTTGTTCGGGATGACGAACGATGCCGGCGGAGGCCTGCTGGCCGCGCGCACGCTCGACGGCTGGATCGCCGCGCGCGCGCCGCCCTGTCCGGGGACGATACCCGGCTGACCTTCCGTACCTCGGGCAGCAGCGGCACGCCCAAGCGCTGCACGCACCGTCTGGCCGCACTATGGGAAGAGGTGAACGAACTGGCGCTGCTCGTCCCGGGGCGGCGGCGCGTCCTGTCCGCGGTCCCGGCACACCATGTCTACGGCTTCCTGTTCACGGTGCTGCTGCCCCGGGCGGGTGCCGCCCTGCCCGTGACCGACCTGCGCGCCGCGGCGCCCGGTGCGGTCGTGGCGCAACTGCTGCCGGGCGACCTGATGGTGGCGCACCCCGACTTCTGGGACCTGGCGGCGTCAAGCGAACCGCGCTTCCCCGCGGACGTCGTCGGCATCAGTTCGACCGCGCCGCTGCGCGATGCGAGCGCACGCGCGCTGGCATCGGGCGGCCTGCGGCTGCTGCAGGTGTATGGCAGTTCGGAGACGGCCGGCGTTGGGTGGCGCGACACGGCCGACGCTCCCTATCGCCTGTTCTCGTACTGGCGCCGTGGGGAGGAAGAGGGAACGATCGAGCGCGAGACCGGTGGCGAAGGCGAGCGCTTTGCCTTGCAGGACCGGCTGTCCTGGAGCGGGCCTGACACCTTCCTCCCGGAGGGCCGCATCGACGCGGCGGTACAGGTGGGCGGCACGAATGTGTTCCCGGCTTATGTGGCCGAGGTACTGGCACTGCACCCGCAGGTGGCGCAGTGCGCGGTGCGGCCGATGCGGCTCGACGAGGGCAGGCGCCTGAAGGCTTTCGTGGTGCCGCACCCCGGGAACGATCCGGCAGCGCTGCGGGCCGGCCTGTCGACGTGGATCGGCGCGCGCCTGACGCCTGCCGAATGCCCGGCCGCGTATTCCTTCGGCCCCGACCTGCCGCGCCAGCCGAACGGCAAGCCGGCGGACTGGATCATCGACGCCCGGGATTGAGCCTACTGCTTCGGCACGAACACCGGCGCACCCTCGGGCGTGACCACCGTGTCGGCGCGCGGATGCGCGTCGCCCTCGGGTTCGTCGTCGGTGATCGGCTCGGCGTCGAGCGTCGGCTCGGCACCCGTGCCGCCCAGCGTGGCCGGATCGATGTCGATCGCGCGCAGCTGCGGCATTTCCGCGAACTCCGTGTAGACCCAGTCGTCGTTCTCGCGCAGGATGCCTTCCGGTTCGGGGCGCTCCACCACCGGGCGCCTGGCCGGGGCCACGTCCATGTAGTCGAGCCAGATCGGCAGCGCCGGGGTGGCGCCGAATTCCTTGCCGCCGAGCGAGCGCGGATCATCATAGCCCATCCAGGCCACCGCCACCAGGCCGCCGCCATAGCCGGCGAACCAGCCATCGAAGGCATCGCTGGTGGTGCCGGTCTTGCCGGCGATGTCGGCCCGGCCGAGGCGCTTCGATGCGGCGGCGCCGGTGCCGTAGCGGGTCACGTCGCGCAGCATGCTGTCGCTGACCCAGGCGTTGCGGGCGTCGAGCACGCGGGCGCTTTCCTGGTTGGCCGCCGGCGCTTTTTCCTCGAACAGGGCGCTGCCGTTGCCGTCTTCGATCTTTGAAATCAAATAGGGCTTGACCGCATAGCCGCCGTTGGCGAACACGGCATAGGCGCCGGCCATCTGCAGGGGCGTGACGGCACCGGTGCCGAGGGCCAGCGTCAGGTTCTGCGGGTGGCGCGCCAGGTCGAAACCGAACTTGCCGAGGTAGTCGCGGGTATAGCCCACTTCCAGCGCGCGCAGCAGGCGCACGGTCGGCACGTTCTTCGAGTGCGCCAGCGAATAGCGCATGGTGATGGGGCCGTCGAATTTGCCGTCGTCGTTCTGCGGCGACCAGGTCGCGCCCGCGTTCTCGCCCGGCATGTCGAGGGGCTCGTCGAGGATCAGGGTGCCCGGCGAATAGCCCCTGGCCAGCGCGGCCGAGTACACGAAGGGCTTGATCGCCGAGCCGGGCTGGCGCCAGGCTTGCGTGACGTGGTTGAACTTCTGCAGGTTGTAGTCGAAGCCGCCGACCAGGGCCTGGTAGGCGCCGGTGTTGGCGTCCAGCGCGACAAAGGCGGCAGCCACCTGCGGCACCTGGCTGATGCTCCATGTATCCTTGCCCAGCCTGGTGATGCGGACGACTGCGCCCGGGCGGATGCGCTGCGTCTCTTTCGCCTTGTCCGACAGTCCCGCCGCGGCGAACTTCAGGCCGGCGCCGCTGATGGTGATGGTGTCGCCGTCGATGGTCTCGACCTTCACCGATTTGCCGGAGGCGGACAGCACGACCGCCGGCTCGAGGCCGTCGCTCGACGGCCGCTTCTGCAGGGCTTCGACGATGGCTTCCTCGCGTTCCTCGTCGTTCTCGGGCAGCTCGATGCGCGCTTCCGGGCCGCGGTAGCCGTGACGGCTGTCGTAGGCCAGCACGTTGCGGCGCACCGAGGCATAGGCCGCTTCCTGGGCCTTCGAATCGATGGTGGTGTAGACGCGGATGCCGCGCGTGTACGACTCCTCGGCGTACTGGGCGAACACGACCTGGCGGGCCAGTTCGGCCACGTACTGGGCATGGGCGCCGAATTCCTGTGGGCGCGCATGCACGCGCATCGGTTCGGCAACGGCCTGTGCGTACTGGGCTTCGCTGATGTGGCCCAGGTCGCGCAGGCGCCGCAGCACCTGTTCCTGGCGCAGCTTGGCGCGTTTCGGGTTCACCGCCGGGTTGTGGCGCGCGGGGTTTTGCGGCAGGCCGGCCAGCATCGCCGTCTCGGCAATCGTCAGCTGGTCGAGCTTCTTGCCGAAGTAGCTGCGCGCGGCGCTGGCAAAGCCGTAGGAGCGCTGGCCCAGATAGATCTGGTTCATGTACAGCTCGAGGATCTGGTCCTTGGTCAATGCGTCCTCGATTTTCTTGGCAAGCATGACTTCGTTGAGCTTCCTCGACAGGACCTTCTCGCGCGACAGGAAGAAGTTGCGCGCCACCTGCATCGTGATGGTGGACGCGCCGCCCGAGCCGAAGCCGCCGCGCACGTTCGACAGGAGTGCGCGCGCCGCGCCCGTCCAGTCGATGCCCTTGTGTTCGTAAAAGCGCGCGTCCTCGATGGCCAGCACCGCCTGTTTCATCATCGGCGGAATCTGGGCAATCGGCACGAAGTCGCGGTGTTCCTCGCCGAATTCGCCGATCAGGACTTTATCGGCCGTGTAGATCCGCAGCGGGATCTTCGGCTTGTAGTCGGTAACGGCGTCGATCGAAGGCACCTTGGGCACGATCGCCATCAGGAACCATGCGGCCACGCCGGCGATGACGAGGACGATGGCGGCGAGGATGAAGAAGATGAAACCTTGCTGCTTCTTCATGAGACGGCGGGGCGGCGGCGAGGCGTGGCAGGACGTGTTCAACGGGTGTTCTCCAGCTGGGGGCCGCGCAAAAGGCAGGCCCGGGCGGGGCATTATAATCCTCTTTCATTCCCTGAAAGCATGTGCGATAGTCACGCTTTCAGCCCCTCTTGAGTGAGTATCGCCACCTTGCCCTGCCAAGGGCGCCAGGCAGTACCGAAAGAATCCCTATGCCTTACGATCCGCATCCAGCCGGCGTCAAGCCGTATATCCCGGCGTCGAGCCAGCTCCCAGAAATGACCATCCGCGCCCTCGTCATGGGCGTGGTGCTCGGCATGATCTTCGGCGCCTCCTCGCTCTACCTCGTGCTCAAGGTCGGCCTGACGGTGAGCGCCTCGATTCCGGTGGCGGTGATCGCCATCACCCTGTTCGGCATGTTCAAGAAGATGGGCGGGCGCGAATCGACCATCCTCGAAAACAGCATCACCCAAACGGCCGGTTCGGCGGGCGAGTCGCTCGCCTTCGGCCTGGGCGTGACGATGCCGGCCATCATGATCCTCGGCTTCGACCTGGAGATCTCGCGCTTGATGCTGGTGGGCGTGCTCGGCGGCCTGCTCGGCATCCTGATGATGATCCCGATGCGCCGCACCATGATCGTCGACGCCCACCGCGAACTGAAGTACCCGGAAGGCACGGCCTGCGCCGAGGTACTGAAAGCGGCCGCCACCGAAACCTCGCGCGAAGCGGCCGGCGAGGAGCGCATGCCCGGTTCGGATGCGGCGCGGGATGCCAAGCGCCGCGCGGCCATCATCTTCGGCGGCTTCGGCCTGGGCCTCCTGTACAAGGTGGCGAACGTGTCGCTCAAGGGCTGGAAGGACGTGGCCAACTTCGAATTCGGCGCGCCGTTAAAGGCGGGTTCCGCCGGTGCCGAGATTTCGCCGGAACTGGTCGGCGTCGGCTACATCATCGGCCCGCGCATCGCCTTCACGATGGCGGCCGGCGGCGTGCTGTCCTATCTGCTCCTGATCCCGATGATCAAGTTCTTCGGCGAGCTGCTAACGGTTCCGGTGTCCCCGGGCACGATGCTGATCAAGGATATGTCCCCCGACGACATCCGCGACGCCTATGTGCTCTACATCGGCGCCGGCGCCGTCGCCGCGGGCGGCCTGATTTCGCTGGTGCGCTCGCTGCCGTCGATCTGGCGTGGCCTGAAGGGCGGCCTGGCCGGCATGGGCGCGGCACGTGCTGCCAAAGGTGGCGCGCCAGGCGCGGCGCCGTTGCGCACCGACCAGGACATCCCCTTCAAATGGGTGGCGATCGGCTGCCTGGCCATCATCGCCATCATCACCTTCGCCACGCCCCTGCACATGAACCTGCTGGGTGCGCTGCTGATCCTGGTCTTTGGCTTCCTGTTCGCCACCGTGTCGTCGCGCCTGACGGGCGAAGTGGGTTCCTCGTCGAACCCGATCTCGGGCATGGCGGTGGCCACGCTGCTCTTCACCTGCCTGATCTTCCTCGTGATGGGCTGGACCGGCGGGCGCTACTACGTCACCGCGCTGTCGGTCGGGGCGATTGTCTGCATCGCGGCCAGCAATGCAGGCACCACCTCGCAGGATTTGAAGACGGGCTTCCTGGTCGGTTCGACCCCGCGCCTGCAGCAGTACGCCATCCTGTGCGGCGCCTTTGCCTCGGCGCTCATCCTCGGGCCGATTTTGCTGAAACTGAACGACGCCGGCACCGTGTACGTGCCTGCCGCCCAGGTCGCGCCCGGCATCACGGTCGATGCCGCGACATTGACGGAGACCGCCCAGCTGCAGGGCCCGCAAGCGGCGGGCGACAGCAAGACCTATAAAGTCTGGCGCAAGGTCGGTACCGCCGGCGGCCCGGAAGGCAAGTACCTGGTGGGCGAGGACGGCAAGCTGGCCTACCTGGTCGACCCGGGCATCAACGGCCACTACCACCAGCGTCCGGACGGCACCGAGGTCAAGAAATACGACGCGCCGAAGGCCGTGCTGATGTCCTACATCATCAAGGGCATCCTCGACCAGCAACTGCCGTGGACACTGGTGCTGTTCGGCGTGATGATTTCGGTGGTGCTGGAAATGGCCGGCATCCAGGCGCTGGCCTTCTCGGTGGGCGTCTACCTGCCGCTGGTGTCGACGCTGCCGATCGCGGTGGGCGGCGCGGTGCGCTGGCTGGTCGACCGCCGCAACAACAAGCTGCCGCAGTATGCCTCGCTTAACGAGGAAGAGAAGGTGGCCGCGGGCGACCGCAGCTCGGGCACCTTGCTGGCTTCGGGCTATATCGCCGGCGGCGCGCTGGCCGGCATCGTGATCGCCATCACGGCGGGCGTGATGACCAATTTCGACAGCATGATGGCGAAGTGGGCAGAGACGTCGAATCCGTTCTTTGCGGGGCCGGATGCGGATCTGCTGTCCTTGATACCGTATGCGGCGATCATCCTGCTGCTGTATTGGGTGGCGCGCGAAAAAGCGCAGCAGTAGAAGGAACGGGCGCATTGGGCGCCCGTTTTTTTGCACGCGGCGCATGCTCATCGACTGTGATACAGCGTGGGCTCGAGAGCCCACCCTACGTGTGCGGACGTTCGTAGGGTGGGCACTTGTGCCCACGCGGTTTCACCGTTTGCACGGACGCGGCGGCAAAATCCAGCCGGTTGCCCTCACACAAACGCCAGATCATGCTGGCGTATCACATCGTCGAGCCACTCGTCCGAATGGCTGAACCGATACCCCAGCCCCGCCGCGCGTCCCGTGTCCAGCACCATCGGCTCCGCAAAATCGAAAGGCGACAATACCCCCGGCGCGGCCTGTTCGGTCACGCGGCGGGTCGGCGCAGGCGCGCCCAGTACGCCCGCCACCCGCTGATACAGCCCATGCGCCGACAGCGCACCGCCTGACGCCGCATTCACCGGCCCGGTAAAGTCCTGCGCGCCCACCCAGTCGAGAAAGGCCGCGGCCTCCTGCGTGCCGATGAACGACAGCTTCGCCGCGGCATCGGTATAGGGCAGCGCGCGGCCCGGCGCAGCAGCTCGACATACCAGGCCAGGCGCCCGGTGAATTCCTCAGGGCCGCCCAGCACGTGCGCCAGGCGCACCGCGACCAGGGGCAGGGAGCCGTCGCGGCCGAAATAGGCTTCCGCCTGCAGCTTGCCGGCGACATAGCTCTCGACCGCGCGCGCCGGGTCATGCCGGGGTAGCCGGTGTCGATGCGCTGGGCCAGCACCGGCAGGTCGGTTTCGCGCACCGCGGGGCCGCTGGCATGGATCCCGCGGTAGACGTCGATCGTCGAAGTCAGCACATAGCGCGCCACCTTGCCGGCGAAGGTGCGCACGGCGATCGCCGCATCAAGCGGGCTGTAGCACATCTGGTCGAAGACGAGGTCGTAGCGCGCGCCAAGGAAGGCCGCGCGCATCGCCGTCTCGTTGCGGCGGTCGACGCGGATGCGTTCGATGCGCGGCCCGAAGGGATCGGGCGCGTAGCCGCGGGTGGCGATCGTCACGCGGTGTCCCGCGCGCACCAGGCGCTGCACCAGCAGCTTGCCGAAATAACGGGTACCGCCTATCACCAAAATATTCTTGTGCATGGCTTCTCCTTGACGAATCGCGTATATTTTCTGCTCAGCTGTGCAAACGCACAAACGAGAAAAAACAGGCACTATGAACAAGAAAAACTTAAGCATGGTGAGGCCATGAAACCCCTGCGCAGCCTGTCCGGGCTGATCGACTTCGACTGCGCCGCGCGCTGGGGCAGCTTCAAGCTGGCCGCGCGCGAACTGCACAAGACGCCGGCGGCGGTGAGCCTGCAGGTCAAGCAGCTCGAGGAAACGATCGGCTTTCCGCTGTTCGTGCGCCACCCGCGCCATATCGCGCTCACCGAAAAGGGTGAGGAACTCGCCATTGCCATCGGCCGCATGCTGGGCGACCTGCGCGCGAAAGTGGCGGCGCTGCAGCGCGGCGACGAGGAATCGGTGCTGCGCATCTCGACGACCCATTCGTTTGCCATCAAGTGGCTGGTGCCGCGCATGCACCGGTTTACGAAGCTGTACCCGGAACTGGATATCCGCATCGATTCGAACGACGCGCCGGTCGACCTGGAAGCGGACAGCACGGACGTGGCCATCCGCTACGGCCCGGTGCGCGAGGGCGACCCGTCGACCCTGCTGCGCGAGCGCCTGGTGCCGGTCTACAGTCCCGAGCTGCTGGCCCCCGGCCAGGCCGAGCTGACCCTGGCCGACCTGGCCAGCCAGCCGCTCCTGTGCGAGAAGTCGCCCGAGAGCTGGCTGCAGCTGCTCAACGAGAACCGCGCCCTCAAGGGCAGGCATGCCCACCCCTACGATTTCTCGCGCGGCTACAGCCACTGGGGCGTGCTGGTCCAGGCGGCGGTAGCAGGGCAGGGCGTGGCCCTGGTGCCCTACGGGATTGCCTGCCAGGACATCGCCTCCGGGTCCTTGCTCCGCATTCCCTGCCGCAGCGCCCGGTTCGACAACGGCTACCGCTTCCTCGCCAACCCGCACAAGGAACACATGGGCAAGATACAGCGTTTCCGCGCCTGGATGGACGCCGAGATGGAGGCAATGCGGCGCGAGATCGACGACATCGCCGAACCCGACGCCGCGTGAGTCCGCAGGCCGGGGATGGACATAGCCACCGCCGCCGCGACGATCACGCCTGCGGTGCCATCCAGACCAGGTTCCACAGGTGCCCGTCCAGGTCCTCGAAACCCTGGTCGGCCATGAAACCGTGGTCCTCCAGGGGATGCGGGGTGCGTCCGCCGGCGGCGACGGCTTTCTCGATCAGCCCAAGCAGCTCTTCGCGGCTGTCGCAGTTCAGGCAAACGATGACTTCGTTGGCCTCGCGGGCGCGCACGACGGGCTTGTCGATCAGCGAGGCGAAGAAGGGCTCGCTCGTCAGCATGACGCGGACCGTGCCGTCGGCGATCAGCATGCAGGCGGCGTGCTCGTTGCCGAAAGCGGAATCGAAGCGCATGCCGAGCGCGGAAAAGAAGCCGCGCGAGCGCTCCAGGTCCTTGACCGGCAGGTTGATGAAGATCTCGTTTTTCATGTTGTCCTCGTAGATGCATGGAGAGGTGGATCGGGTCCTGCCTCCCACGACGAAGGGCGCGCCGGAAATTCGACAGCAGGGCGAAAAAAAACGGCAGCCGCGGCTGCCGTTTTCATGAGCGTGTGCGAATTACTTCACGCCGTGCATCAGTTTCTGGATGAGCGGTGCCAGCAGGAACAGGATGCCGCCGCCGATGACCAGGATCCAGAAGCCCGAGGTGTAGCCGGACAGGGCCGAACCGACCGACATGCCGGTGTCGCCCGAGACGTGCGAGGCGAAGATGCCCGACAGGTTGTTGCCGATACCGGTGGACAGGAACCAGCCGCCCATGCCCAGGCCGACCAGGCGGGTCGGTGCCAGCTTGGTCACCATCGACAGGCCGATCGGCGACAGGCACAGCTCGCCGATCGACTGGATCGTGTACACGGCCAGCAGGGTCCAGGCCGGGATGTGGTTCTGGTCGTCCAGCAGCTGCGACAGCGCGTACATCAGGAGGCCGAATGCCAGGCCGTTGAAGATGATGCCCAGGCCAAACTTGCGCGGGATTGACGGGTTGACGTTGCGCTTGCCCATGGCCACCCAGACGGCGGCGATGATCGGTGCGAAGACGATGATGGCCACCGAGTTCACCGACTGGAAGTAGGCCACCGGCATGTCCCAGCCGCCGATGTTGCGGTTCACGATCTCGGACGCGAGGAAGGTGAAGGAGCTGCCGGCCTGCTCGAAGAAGCACCAGAACAGGATGTTGAATGCGAAGATGATCATCATGGCGATGGTCTTGTCGCGCGAGACTTTACCTTCGCGCACGCCTTCGACGATCAGCATCAGCGCCAGGATCACGAACAGGATCGACAGCACGATCTGCAGGTTGCCGGCGCCGGCGGCGAGCAGCAGGTAGAAGACCGGAATCACGACCAGCGAGCCGACGATCACGCCGAGGAGGCGCTTCGGGCTGGCCAGCTCGCCGATAGGCGCGCCGATGCCCTTCAACTGCTTGCGGCCGATGAAGAACCAGACCAGGGCGACCAGCATGCCGATGGCGGCGGCGATGAACACCACCTTGTAGGCCGGGGTGCTGCCGTCGCCGTAAAGCTGGGCGAGCCAGGTCGTCACGATCGGCGCGAAGAAGGCGCCGGCGTTGATGCCCATGTAGAAGATGGTGAAGCCGGAATCGCGGCGGGTGTCATGGATGCTGTACAGCTGGCCGACCATGGCCGAGATGTTCGGCTTGAACATGCCGTTGCCGACGATGATGGTTGCCAGGCCGAGCTTGAAGATGTCCGGGTCGGGCAGGGTGATCATGAACAGGCCTGCCGCCATGAAGACGGCCCCGACAAGGATCGAGCGCTGGTAGCCGATGACGCGGTCGGCCACGTAGCCGCCGAAGACCGCGGCGGCATACACCAGCGCGAGATAGGAGCCATAGGTCAGGTTGGCATCGGCCTGGCCGGCGGCGTTACCCTCGTGGAACTGGGCAACGATGTAGAGCACGAGGGCCCAACGAATGCCGTAGAAAGCGAAACGTTCCCAGAATTCGGTCATGAACAGCATCCACAGCGGTGCTGGGTGGCCCATGATCTGTTTGAATTCCGGTGGTGTCCCCTTGTCGGTTGTAGTAGCTGCACCGCTCATGCGGTTCCTCCCGAAGTATTTTAGAAAAAAGCTGTTTTGTTGGAAGCTTGGGTCGTGCCCGAATTTCCAGTTGCGACGCATTTTAGTGGAAATTGCTGAGCGCAAGAAATTTATTTGCCAATGTGGTAAATAGCCGCGCCGGTCGCACTTGCAGCCGTGCCGGCGCTTCCGGGCACGCATGTCCTCGCCAGTTGTCGTATATTGGCGAAACAGCCAGTCATATTACCGGGAGGTTCCATCCCGGCGTACTTAGAAAAGGACATCCTGCATGAACTACGAAGTCGTCGATACGCTCATTTCTCCAGAAGGCCGGCTGGAAGTCCTGTCCAAGGCCGAGGTGGCCAAGCTGCTCGACACCAGCCAGGGCGGCCTCTACAACATATTCCGCAAGTGCGCGCTCGCGGTCCTGAACTGCGGCAGCTCCATCGACGATGGCAAGGAACTGCTCGAGCGCTACAGCAGCTTCGACATCAAGGTGATCCAGCGCGAACGCGGGATCAAGCTTGACATCCGCGGCGCACCGGCCATCGCCTTTGTCGACGGCAAGATGATCAAGGGCATCCACGAGCACCTGTTTGCCGTGCTGCGCGACATCGTCTACGTCCACTTCGAAGTCACCGACAACCCGCGTTTCGACCTGTTGCGCCCGGAAGGCATCACCGACGCGGTGTTCCACATCCTGCGCAATGCCAACGTGCTGCAGCCTCAGCGCAACCCGAACCTGGTGGTCTGCTGGGGCGGCCACTCGATCAACCGCGTCGAGTACAACTACTCGAAAGAGGTCGGCTACGCGCTCGGCCTGCGCGAACTCGACATCTGCACCGGCTGCGGCCCGGGCGCGATGAAGGGCCCGATGAAGGGCGCGGCCATCGGTCACTCGAAGCAGCGCCTGCACGGCGGGCGCTACCTCGGCATTTCCGAACCCGGCATCATCGCCGCCGAGTCGCCCAATCCGATCGTCAACGACCTGGTCATCATGCCGGACATCGAAAAGCGCCTGGAAGCGTTCGTGCGTACCGGTCACGGCATCTGCGTGTTCCCGGGCGGTGCCGGTACCGCCGAGGAGATCCTGTACATCCTCGGCATCCTGCTGCACCCGGACAATGCCGAGATGCCGTTCCCGCTCGTGTTCACGGGGCCGGCGACGGCGCGCGAATACTTCGAGCAGATCGACGGCTTCATCGCCCAGACGCTCGGGCCGCAGGCGCAGGCGCGCTACAAGATCATCATCGACGACCCGGACGCGGTGGCACGCGAGATGCAGGAAGGGATCAGGAAGGTGCGCGAGTTCCGCAAGGCCAGGAGCGACGCCTATTACTTCAACTGGCTGCTCAAGATCGACCAGGAATTCCAGAAGCCCTTCAAGCCGACCCACGAGAACGTGCGCAACCTGAAGCTGCACAAGAACCAGGAAACCCACCTGCTGGCGGCCAATTTGCGCCGCGCCTTCTCGGCGGTGGTGGCCGGGAACGTCAAGGAAGAGGGTATCCGCGCGATCGAGGAGCACGGCAAGTACGAGATCCATGGCGAGAGCACGATCATGGAGCCGATGGACGCTTTGCTCGCCTCGTTCGTCGAGCAGAGCCGCATGAAGTTGCCGGGCAAGGCGTACACGCCGTGCTATACGGTGGTGCTGTAGGGTAGGCGGGTTCCCCGCCTACGCGTCCAACCGGCGTTGGCACAGGACCTAGGGTGGGCTCCTGAGCCCACGCGGTAGGGCGCCTGCGTGTCGAAACGCTGATGCGGCCGTGCTGCATGACGGTTCCGAACGCTGTCAGGCGGCCTGGGTACGCCGCGGCCGTACCGCGTGGGCACGAGTGCCCACCCTACGCCTGCTGACGGTTCCGGACGCCGTCTGGCGGCCTGGGCGCGCCCCGGCCGTACTACGCGGTATGCGAAGGCAGGACCGCGTGGAGTCGGGACTCCACCCTACGCCACTTCCGAAGCCAACAACGAAAAACGGGGCGCATCGAGCGCCCCGTTTTCCATTCGACCAAGCGAAGGATCAATCTTCCTTGCGCAGGTGCGGGAACAGCAGCACGTCGCGGATGTTCGGCGAGTCGGTCAGGATCATGATCAGGCGGTCGATGCCGATCCCGCAGCCGCCGGCCGGCGGCATGCCGTATTCGAGCGCGCGGATGTAGTCGGCGTCGTAGTACATCGCCTCTTCGTCACCCGCATCCTTGGCTTCCACCTGCGCCAGGAAACGCGCTGCCTGGTCTTCCGGATCGTTCAGCTCCGAAAAACCGTTGGCGATCTCGCGGCCGACCATGAACAGCTCGAAACGCTCGGTGATGCCCGGACGGGTGTCCGAGGCACGTGCCAGCGGCGACACTTCGACCGGATAGTCGATGATGTAGGTCGGCTCCCAGAGCTGGGCTTCGGCCGTTTCTTCGAACAGGGCCAGCTGCAGCGCGCCCAGGCCCGCGTTGGCGAAGGGCTTGACGCCGAACTTCTTCAACTCAAGCTTGATGAATTCCGCGTCCGCCAGCTGCTCGGCAGTGTACTCGGGCGCGAACTTGTTGATGGCCTGGACGATGGTCAGGCGGTGGAAGGGCTTCGACAGGTCCAGCTCGCGCCCGCCGTAGGACAGCACGGCCGTGCCTTGCGCGTCGATCGCAGCCTGGCGGATGACGGCTTCGGTGAAGTCCATCAGCCAGGTGTAGTCGGTATAGGCCGCGTAGAACTCCATCATCGTGAACTCGGGGTTGTGACGGATCGACACGCCCTCGTTACGGAAGTTGCGGTTCACTTCGAACACGCGGTCGAAGCCGCCCACGACCAAACGCTTCAAATACAGCTCGGGCGCGATACGCAGGAACATCTGCATGTCGAGCGCGTTGTGGTGGGTGATGAAGGGTTTCGCCGCCGCGCCGCCCGGGATCGGGTGCAGCATCGGCGTCTCGACTTCCATGAAGCCGTTCTTTTCCATGAAGCGGCGCATCGACGACAGCGCGGCGGTACGCGCCTTGAAGGTGCGGCGCGTCTCTTCGTTCATGATCAGGTCGACGTAGCGCTGGCGGTACCTGGTTTCCTGGTCCGCCAGGCCATGGAACTTGTCCGGCAGCGGGCGCAGCGACTTGGTCACCAGGCGCAGTTTGCTCACCTTGATGGTCAGCTCGTCGACCTTGGTCTTGAAGAGCGTGCCCTCGACACCCAGGATGTCGCCCAGGTCATAGGTACGGAAGGCTTCCATTGCCGCTTCGCCGGTCGCGTCCAGGGTCACGTAGATCTGGATGCGGCCGTCGGCGCGTGGGCCCGAGGCATCCTGCAGGGTCGCGAACGCAGCCTTCTTGCCGGCTTCGCGCTTGAGCATCATGCGGCCGGCCAGCACCACGGGAATCGCTTTCTCTTCCAGCTCTTCACGGGTCAGGCTGCCGTATTGCTCGATGAGCTCGGCAGCCTTGTGCTCCGGCTTGAAATCGTTCGGGAAGGCGACGCCCCCTTCGCGGATCGCAGCCAGCTTGGCGCGGCGCTCGGTCATGATCTTGTTCTCGTCGGCGGCGGGCGCTCCCTGTGCCGGGGCGTTGTTCTCTTGGTTTTCCGTAGTCATGGTTGGTACTCGTTTGATTATTCAGTAGGGCTGCGCAGCGTTCAGGCGAACAGTTCGTCGACCGTCAGTTCGGAGAAATCGGACACGATCTTGACGACGTTGTCGAATTCGGCAAACGCGTCGGCCGGCAGGGTAGTGGTGATCACCACGCAGCGCATGCCGGCGCGGCGGGCCGCTTCCACGCCCAGCGGCGCATCTTCGAAGACGATGCAGTTCGACGGCTCGGCGCCGCAGCGCCTGGCCGCTTCCAGGAAGACGTCCGGATGCGGCTTGCCACGGGCAACATCGGTGGCACCGACGACGGTGTCGAAATGGCGGCGCAGGTCCAGGCCGTCCAGGGTGAACTCGACGTTCGCCGGCGGCGCGGCGGTGCCGACGGCCAGCGCGATGTCCTGCGATTGCGCGTCCGCGATCAGGTCTTCGAAGCCTGCCACCGCTTTCAGGTGCGGCGCATACAGTTCGCGGTAGACCGATTCCTTTTCGCGGTTGAGCGTGGCGACTTCCTCGTCGGCCAGGTGCTCGCCCATATGGGAACGGATGATCTCCTTGCCCTGGCGGCCCGCCGTCGTGCGGAAGAACTCGTCCGCATCGATGTCGCGCCCGCGGCGGGCGAAGAAGGTGATCCACGACCGGGTATGGAAGCCCATGTTGTCGACGATGGTGCCGTCCATGTCGAAGATGAAAGCGCGTTTCGGCAAGCCCATTACACGCCCTGTTTCAGCGAAGCGGAGATGAATTCGTCCAGGTCGCCGTCCAGCACGTTCTTGGTGTTGCCGGTCTCGAAACCGGTACGCAGGTCCTTGATGCGCGACTGGTCGAGCACGTAGGAACGGATCTGGTGGCCCCAGCCGACATCGGTCTTCGAGTCTTCCAGCTTCTGCTGCTCGGCCATGCGTTTGCGCATCTCGAGCTCGAACAGCTTCGCGCGCAGCATGTCGAAGGCCTCGGCCTTGTTGCGGTGCTGGGAACGGTCGTTCTGGCACTGCACGACGATGCCCGACGGGCCGTGCGTCAGGCGCACCGCGGAGTCGGTCTTGTTGATGTGCTGCCCGCCCGCGCCCGATGCGCGATAGGTATCGATGCGCACGTCGGCCGGGTTGATCTCGATTTCGAAGGATTCGTCCACTTCCGGGTACACGAACAGCGAGGTGAACGAGGTGTGGCGGCCATTGGCCGAGTCGAACGGCGACTTGCGCACCAGGCGGTGCACGCCCGTTTCAGTCCGGAGGTGGCCATAGGCGTACTCGCCCTCGACCTTGATGGTCGCGGTCTTGATGCCGGCGACCTCGCCGTCGGACTGTTCCAGGATCTCGGCCTTGAAACCCTTGCGTTCGCAATAGCGCAGGTACTGGCGCAGCAGCATCGAGGCCCAGTCCTGGGCTTCGGTGCCGCCGGCGCCGGCCTGGATGTCGATGAAGCAGCTCGCATGGTCCATCGGGTTGCTGAACATGCGGCGAAATTCCATGCCCTCGATGACGGTCTTGATGCCATCGAGGTCGGCACTGACCGCCTCGATGGTGTCGTCGTCGCCTTCTTCGCGGCCCATCTCGAACAGATCGGCGCAGTCGGCGAGATCCGCTTTCGCTTTCTCGAGCGTCAGCACGACGCCTTCGAGCGCTTTTTTCTCTTTACCGAGGTCGAGCGCCCGCTTCTGGTCGTTCCAGACGGTCGGGTCTTCCAGTTCTTCGTTGACCTGCTCTAGTTTCTCTGCCTTCCGATCGAAGTCAAAGATACCTCCGAAGTTCGGCTTCACGGCTGGTCAGGTCGTTCAGCAGGGCGGAGATGGCGTTGATGCGTTCAGCTTCCATGGTCGTGGCGTCGTGTTTGAGTTGAATCGAACCTTCGATTATACCCCAGTCAGCCTTCCAGGCGGCGCCGATCGCGTACCCGCGGGGGGCGCTCGGCGGTGCGTGGTTGCGGTGCGTCGCGCCACTGCCGTATTATCCCCCGGTTCCCATCCGAAGACTTCCCATGCGCCATTCGATCCCTTGCCAAATCGGCATCGTCCTTCTTCCCGCCGTGCTGGCCGCGCCCGCGCTTGCCGCCAGGCCTGCCGCCCCGAAGGGCGCCAGCACCACCCTTGCCGTGCTCGAGACCACCGACCTGCATTCGAACGTGGTCGGCTACGACTATTTCAAGCTGGCGCCCGAGCCTTCGATTGGCCTGGACCGTACCGCCACCCTGATCGCCCAGGCGCGCGCCGAGTTTCCCAATACCGTCCTGCTCGACAACGGCGACACCATCCAGGGCAACGCGCTGGCCGATTACCAGGCGCTGGTGAACCCCGTGCGCTGCGACCAGACCCTGAGCATCTACAAGGTCATGAACGCACTGAAGGTGGACGGCGCGGCAATCGGCAACCATGAATTCAACTATGGCCTGGGCTTCCTTGGCCAGGTCACCGGCCAGCGCTTCAAGGTGGCGGGCGTCGACCAGCCGAAGCGCTGCGCCGGCCCGGCCTTCCCGCAGGTGCTGGCCAATGTCTACAGCGTCCGGACGAAACAGCCCCTGTTCGCGCCCTGGCGCATCATCGAGAAGCGCGTGCAGGCGCAGGACGCGCGCGGCCGCGCCATCACGGCCGTCGTCAAGGTCGGCATCATCGGCTTCACGCCCCCGGCCATCATGTCCTGGGACAAGCGCTGGCTCGAGGGCAAGGTCTACACGACAGGCGTGGTGGAAGCCGCCGAAAAGTACATCCCCGAGATGCGCCGCAAGGGGGCCGATATCGTGGTGGCCATTTCGCACGGCGGCCTGGACGACAGCCCGTATTCGCCGGCGATGGAAAACGCCAACTGGTACCTGGCGCGTGTGCCGGGTGTGGACGCGATGCTGCTCGGGCACTCGCACCAGCTCTTCCCGAACGCGGCCAGCACGGCGCCCCAGTTCAACCTGGCGGGCGTGGACAAGGCCAGGGGCACGGTGCATGGCGTGCCGACGGTAATGGCCAACCTGTGGGGCAAGCACCTGGGCGTGGTCCAGCTGCACCTGCGTGCCGACGGCAAGCGCTGGACGGTCGAGAAGGACAAGACCGTGGTCGAGGCGCGCGCGGCGCAGGCGGCCGACAAATCGTTTGTGGCAGCCGACCTGCAGGTCCTGGCGCTGATCCGCGCCGAGCACGAGGCGACGATTGCCTATGTGAAGACGCCGGTCGGCAGCACCGAATTTCGCATGGCGACCTATTTTGCCGATGTCGGCGACACCTCGGCGATCGCGGTGGTCAACGCGGCGCAGACGGCCTATGTGAAGAAGTATGTCGCAGCCAACCTGCCGCAGTATGCGAAGCTGCCGGTGCTGTCGATGTCGGCCCCCTTCAAGAGCGGCAACGCCGGCGCCTTCGACTACACCGACGTGGCCGCCGGTGCGCTGGCGCTGAACAACGCGGCGGACCTGTATCTCTACCCGAACGCGCTGTATGCGGTGAAGGTGGACGGCGCCGGGCTGAAGGCCTGGCTGGAGACGGCGGCGCGCCGCTTCAACACGATCGACCCGAAGCAGACGGCCCCGCAGGAACTGGTCGACGCGAGCTTCCCCAGCTATAACTTCGATACGCCGACCTCGCTTGACATCAGCTACGAGATCGACCTGACCCGCGCGCCGGGCGAGCGCATCGTCAACCTGCGCCTGCGCGGCGAGCCGGTGAATGCGCAGCAGGAGTTCATCGTGGCGACGAACAACTACCGCGCCAGCGGCGGCGGCAATTTCCCTGGCCTCGACGGCAGCAAGACCGTGCTGGCTTCGCCCGACACCAGCCGCGACGTGCTGATCGCCCACATCCGCGCGACGAAACAGCTCACGCGCGCCGAACATGGCAGCGTGCGCAGCTGGCGCTTCGCGCGCGTGGCAACGGCGGGACCGGTGGTCTTCCATTCCGCGCCCGGCATGCTGAAGCTGGCGCGCGAGGCGGGGCTGGACAATGTCAGCCTGCTGCGCGAGGACGACGGGGCGGGCAAGGGCTTCGCGCTGTACGCGCTGGACCTGGCGAAATGAAGACCATCGCGCTCGCACTGGCGTGGCTGCTCGGTGCGGGCAGCCACCTGGCGCATGCGCAGGCCGGGATGCCGACGCAGGCGACCGACCAGTCACGGATGGACAACGCGCGTGCGGCCTGGCGCCTGGGGCTTGCCCTCAGGAATGGCGAAGGGATGGCGCGCGATCCGGGCGTGCGGCGGCCTTGATCAGGCAGGCGGCCGAGGGCGGCGTGCCGGCGGCGATGTTCGTGCTGGCGAACATGCTGGCGGCGGGCGAGGGCACATCGCGCGACGAGGCCGCATCGCGGCGCTGGCTGGAAGCGGCCGCGGCGCGCGATTATCCGGAGGCGCTGCAGGGCTTGGCCATGCTGGAACCGGATCCGCGCAAGGCGGAGCTCCTGATGCGGCAGGCGGCGCATGCGATGACACATCGGGGGGCGGATTGACCGTCTTGAGGCGCGTGGTTGCCGGCGTGGTTTGAACGCGTGGGCGGCGCCGGAGCCGCGTTGGTACAGACGGTCGGGTGGAGCCGCTCACCCTACGTTACTGTGACGCTGTGGCTGGGCCGGGCGTGGTTTGAACGCGTGCGCGGCGACGGTGCGGGCGGTCGGGTGAAGCCGACCACCCCGCATCCGTCATCCTTAGGGTGGACGGCTCCACCCGAAACGGTGCGTCATCGAGGCGTGTGCGCCGCTGAGCGTTCGCCGGGCATTCAGCCCGGCTCACCCACGCGTCCAGGCGCAGAGTGCGCGTCCGGCGGCGGGCCGGAGACGCGCTGGCGCTCCGCTTCAGCCTTCGTTCTTCGCGATCTCTTCCGCCGCAATCGCCGCCAGGTCGGTCAAGGCCTGCAGTTCCGACGAGCGCAGCTTGCGCGGCTCGCGGTCGATCACGCACAGCGTGCCCATTGCCTGGCCGGCGCGGTCGCGCAGCGGTACGCCGGCATAGAAACGGATGTGCGGGTCGGCCAGCACCAGCGGGTTGTTGGCGAAGCGCTCGTCGCTCATCGCATCTTCCACGACAAAAGGACCGTCCTGGAGGATCGCGTGGCTGCAGAATGCCCATTCGCGCGGCGTCTGCTGCGGCTGCAGGCCGACGCGGGCCTTGAACCACTGGCGCTTGGCAGTCAGGATCGAGATCAGGGCGATCGGCGACTCGGTCACTTTCGAGGCCAGGCGCACGATGCGGTCATAGCGCTCTTCGGCAGGCGTGTCGACCAGGTGCGCCGCTGCGACCGCCGCCAGGCGCTGGCCTTCGTCGGCCGGCACCGGGAAACGCGCATCGGGATCGGGCAGGTATTCGGGATCGGTCGGCGTCGGCGGAACGCGGCGCTCTTCGAAGCCGGCCTGGCCGGAGACCTTGTTCATCAGGGCCCGGATATGGCTCTCGCGCGTGCGGCGGTGGCCTCCGGGCGTTTTCCACGATTCGATCGCGCCACTTTCCATCCAGAGCTGGACGGTGCTAGTGGCGACGCCGAGCAGCCGGGCGGCCGCGCTCGTGGTCAGGATTGGATCCTCTTCCATCAGATTGCTGTTCATCAATATTCCTACTGTTTAACGAAGTATAGCCGATTTGATGAATCTAGCTAAGCACTGGACTTTCGAAACAAGGAGTTACAGCAAACCGACAGTTCAGGCAAATTGTATTGCCTGTCAGAAAGTTTTAGTGCACAATGCCGTCGATTTCATCAATATGTCACCTTTTGTGTAACTATCTCTTCGATCAGGACCGTCATGCCGCTTTCATCAGTCAGTCTCGCAGCCCGTCTGGGCGCCGCCTTTGCGCTCGTTCTCCTCGTGACCCTGACCCTGGCCATGTTCGCAGTGACGCGTGTCGACAGCATCGAGGCCAGCTTACGTAATGCCGAGCAATTTCGCTCCGGCCAGCTCGAGCCTCTGTACGCGGCACGCGAGGCGCTGGCCCAGACCGGTATCGCAGCGCGCAATGCCTACATTTTCCAGGACGCCACCGCGGCGAGCCGCGAGCTCGACCTGGTCGACGCACGCAAGGCCGAGTACCTGGCGGCACTCGGCCGCCTCGATCCGCTGCTGCGCGGCGACCCCCATTACGACCGCGTCCGCGCGGGAATGGACAGCATGGCGACCGAACTCGAACGCCCGCGGCGTTTTCGCGCGGCGGGCGAAATGGACGCCTTCGGTCGCTTCCTGGTCGAGGAGTGCAGCCCCCTGCGACGCCGTATCGTTGCCGACATCGACGTGCTGTTGACGGAGCTGCAGGCGCGCAGTACCCGCGCGGGCGCTGCAGCCGCCGCCGAGGCAACCGGCGCGCGCTGGTGGATCAGCGGCCTCGCCGCGCTGTCCGCCCTGCTGTGCGCCGTCATCGGCCTGGCGATCGTGCGCAGCCTGACTGGCCAGCTCGGCGGCGAACCGGCCTATGCCACCGCCGTCGCCCAAGCGATCGCCAGGGGCGAACTGCAGCACCGGGTCGAGATCGGCCGCGCCCGCCCGGCCAGCCTGTTGCATGCGATGAGCACGATGCGCGACAGCCTCGGCGGCATCGTCGCCCGCGTGCGCGGCGGCACCGACGCGATCGCCGCAGCGTCGGCCGAGATCGCTACCGGCAATCTCGATCTTTCGCGGCGCACGGAGACCCAGGCGGCTGCGCTGGCGCAGGTCGCCGGCTCGATGAAGGACCTGATCGGCTCGGTACGCGAAAACGCCGGCTACGCCGCCCAGGCCAGCACGCTGGCCGAGGATGCTGCGCGGATTTCGGTGCAGGGTGGCGCCGCCGTCGACGGCGTGGTCGCGACCATGAACCTGATCCAGATTCCTCGCGCCGCATCGAGGAAATCATCGGCGTCATCGACGGCATCGCCTTCCAGACCAATATATCCGCCCTGAATGCCGCCGTCGAGGCGGCGCGCGCCGGCGAGCAGGGGCGCGGTTTCGCGGTCGTGGCCAGCGAAGTGCGCAACCTGGCGCACCGCTCGGCTGCGGCGGCGAAAGAAATCAAGCTGCTGATCGAGGACTCGGTCGGGAAAGTGGACGCTGGCACCGCGCTCGTCGGTGAAGCCGGCGACACGATGCGCCGCGTCGTCGACGGCGTCGGCCGGGTGTCGGCAATCATGGGCAGCATTTCCGCCGCCACCCGCGGCCAGGGCGAAGGCATCGAGCGGGTCGATGCGGCGATCGTGCGCCTGGACGAGATGACCCTGCAGAATGCCGCCCCGGTCGAGGAAGCCTCGGCCGCGGCGCAGTCGCTGCGCCTGCAGGCGGACGAGCTGGCGGCCGTCGTTGGCACCTTCCAGCTGGAAGAAACGGGTGGCGCACGCCGGCCGGCTGCACGGCCCGTCGCGTCGGCGCAGCGCCTGGCCGCCTGATCCGGCACGAAGGGAGGCCAGGTCCGTGGCTGGAGTGGATTGCCGGCCAGGGCCGGCGCGAACCCTCAGTGCAGGGCTTTTTTCTCCGGCTGCACCAGGATGAAGGGGTGCACCACCGAGGCCCAGAGGGCGGCGTCGGCGGCGGTCCAGGTACTTGCCTGCAGGTCCGACACCTTGGCCACCTTGCCCTCGGCCATCCAGCGCGAAATGCTGTCCTTGTCGTCGTGCGAGACGCGCAGGGCGACCTCGATCAGGTCGAGTTCTTCGCTGACGTAGATCACGTTGCCCTGGGCGAAATGGCGCTCCAGCTCGCTCCACTGGATGCGGCCGGTCTCGCGGTTGATCTTGTCATGCAGTTCGGTATCGTTCTCGGGCTTGGTTTTCATGTGTGGCTCGTGTGCTGCAATGTTCAGATGATCTCGACCGTGGGAAGCGGCGAACCCGCCCATGTTAACCGATAGGCCTGCGCCTTGCGTACATTGCCGACCAGCGCGGGCCGGAAGCAGGCGAGGTTGGTGCCGCTGGATGCGCGCACGCTCGGGTAGATGATGCCCATGGAGCCGGCCTCCAGCAGCTCGGCCGCCAGCGCCTGGGAAGCCACGTAGCTTTGCGGGTCGAGGCAGGCGGCCAGGCTGCGTACGCCGCGAATGTCGTGGAAGCTGCCGGAAAAATCGGCCAGCATCGCCTGGTAGGTGACGCTGTCGTCGAAGCGCTTGATTTCCTGGTATTCGACGGCCTTGTGGAAGCTGACCTCGGCCAGGGCCGTCTCTGCCTCGAAGGCGCAGTACCACGCGCCGCGGCTGCCATCGTTGAAACGGCTGCCTTCCGGGCGCGCGTAGGTATAGGCGGCGTTGATGATGCGGAACTGCGGCACGCCGAACACCAGCTCGTCGACGCCGATACCTGGCAGCAGGCCGCTCTCGCCGCGCAGGCGCTCGTTGGTGGCGTTGTCGAGATCGAAGAGGTCGCGCAGGGTGGCGTCGTCGTCGGCCAGCGGCGCCAGCACCGAATCCTCGACGTCGGCAAAGCGCGACGGGATCAGGCGGCAGGTGTCGAACTGGCGCAGGCTCGTCAGTTTGGGAACGACGGCCAAGGTCAGAGGCCTCCGCGGCGCGCGTCGAGTAGCTGGCGCACCGTCTGCATGGCCAGCAGGCCGCCGCCCAGCATGTGGGCCAGCGGGGTGCGACCGCCGAAAATCATGTTGCTGTTCGGGAGCATTACCCACTCGTCGGCGAGCTTGTCGCCATACAGGATGTGCAGGGCCTTGTAGATGCCGAGCAGGTAGGAGATGCGCGTGATGCGGTCGACCTCCAGCACGCGGTCGCTGTTCTTCTTCCAGTCGTAGAAGCTTGATCCGGACAAGCCGCCGAGGAGTTCGCGCGCATCGTCGTCGCGCAGCTGCCAGGCGGCGGCCAGCTTGAAGAAGCCCGTCAGGGCGGATTTCGACAGGCGCTCGCGCTCGGCGCGGGAATTCAGGTCGATCAGCACCGCCGGTTCGAAGCGGCTCCTGGGATAAGAGTAGGCGTGGGCGGGTTTCATCAGGTTCCTCCGATAATGGAGTCGTTATACTCCGTTTTCGTACCTGATGCAACTGATAGTTGTCAAGCCGGCAGCGCCGTGACAGAATCGCTGTCGACTTGTCAATAGGAAATTATTCTATGCGTTGGCGTTCGGCGGGGCTTCTTCTGGTGGCAGCGGTCGTGATAGCGGTGGCCGCGGCGGGCTTGGCACGTGGTTCGCGGGTGCCCGCGGACGCGCTCAGGCAGCAGGTCTTCCAGGCCGAGCGCGGCTTTGCCGCAACGATGAAGGCGCGCGATTTCGACGCCTTCACCGGCTACCTGTCGCGCGAGGCCGTGTTCATGAGCCCCGCGGGCCGCAGCGCGGCAAGGAAGCCGTCGCCGTCGCCTGGCGGCCGTATTTCGACAAGCCGGATGCGCCGTTCTCGTGGGAGCCGGACCAGGTCGAGGTGCTCGATTCGGGCACGCTCGCTTTCAGCAGCGGTCCGGTGCGCGATCCGTCGGGCAAGCAGGTCGGGCGCTTCAATTCCGTCTGGCGGCTGGAAGGGCCGGGAACCTGGCGGGTGGTGTTCGATCGCGGGTGCGATTGCGGGCGCTAGCGGGGGCAGCAGCGAAACGAGGCGCACGGCGAGCAGACGCGTGGTTTCCGCTGCCGGTTGGACGCGTGGGCGGCGCGAGCGTCGCGTGGACGTCGCGGTCGCGGTGGAGCCGACCACCCTACGGTTATGCCGGTTCGGCGTGCTCCACCAGCAGCTGCACTTTAGTGACCCCGTTGTACTCGTTGGCGTCCAGCCTGAACGCCACGCGCGCACGGTCTCCCAGCCCCTCGGTGCGGCCGAACCAGATGGCGTCGTAGCGGCGGCCATTCTTCTCCAGCAGCAGTTTCAGGTGCTTTTCCTTCAGGATGCGCTGGCTCAGCACGCGGAATTCGTCGCAGAACACGGGCGGCGCAAAGCCCTGGCCCCAGACCTGGCCATCGCACAGCTCGATGAAGGCGGTGGAGTAGAACTCGTCCTCGAGCGGGCCGTCGGTCTCGACCACGCGCTCGAGCTGGGCTTCGGTCAGCCAGGCGCGGCCCACGGCCTCGAAGGCCTGGCAGAAGGTGTCGAAGGATTCGTGGCGGATGGTGAGGCCGGCCGCCATCGCGTGGCCGCCGAACTTGTCGATCAGGCCTGGCACGCGTTTGGATACCAGGTCGAGCGCGTCGCGCATGTGAAAGCCGGGGATCGAGCGGCCCGAACCCTTGATGAGGCCCGCGCCGCCCGGCGCGAAGGTGATCGTCGGCCGGAAGAACTTTTCCTTCAGGCGCGAGGCGACGATGCCGATCACGCCCTGGTGCCAGCCTTCGTCGAACACGGCAATCGTGCTGCTGTCCTGGGGCGCGAAGCTGTCCAGGTGCAGCAGGGCGGTATCCTGCATCTCGGCTTCGATTTCGCGGCGCTTGAGGTTGATTTCGTTGAGCTGCTGGGCGATCGCCCAGGCGCGGCCCTCGTCGTCGGTGGTGAGGCACTCGATCCCGAGCGACATGTCTTCCAGCCTTCCGGCGGCGTTCAGGCGCGGACCGAGCGCAAAACCCAGGTCGAACGGCGAGGCGCAGCGCGCTTCGCGGCCTGCGACCCGGAACAGCGCCGCGACGCCCGCATGCATGCGCCCGGCGCGCATGCGTTTGATGCCCGGGCGACCAGGATGCGGTTGTTGGCGTCCAGGCGCACCACGTCGGCCACCGTGCCCAGCGCGACCAGGTCGAGCAGGTTGTCCAGCTTCGGCTGGTTCTGCGCATCGAACACGCCGCGCCGGCGCAGTTCCGCGCGCAGGGCCAGCAGCACGTAGAAGACGACGCCGACGCCGGCCAGGTGCTTGCTCGGAAAGCCGCACTCGGGCTGGTTCGGGTTGACGATCACGCGCGCCGGCGGCAAGGCGTCGCCCGGCAGGTGGTGGTCGGTGACGACGACTTCGATGCCGCGCCGGTTCGCCTCCAGCACGCCCTCGATGCTGGCGATGCCGTTGTCGACCGTGATGATGATGTCCGGGGACTTTTCGCGCGCGGTCAGTTCGACGATCTCGGGCGTGAGGCCATAGCCGTACTCGAAGCGGTTCGGCACGATGTAGTCGACCTGCGCGCCCATCGCGCGCAGCCCGCGCAGGGCCACGGCGCAGGCGGTGGCGCCGTCGCAGTCGTAGTCGGCGACGATGGTCATCTTCTTGCCGGCGCCAATCGAGTCGGCCAGGAACACGGCCGCGGCATCGATATGGCGCAGCGCGTTCGGCGGCACCGGGGCCGCCAGTTCGCTCGCCAGTTCGCGCGGGTCGGTCGGCCGCGCGCGGCGTAGATGCGCGCCAGCACGGGGTGCACGCCGCCCTGGCGCAGCATTTCGGAATGGCGCACGGGGCAGGGGCGGGTGGAGAGTCGGGTTTTCACAGCAGTCGGTCCAGGGTGGGGCGGCGCCAGAACTTGCGTTGCGCCAGGGCGTTGGTGGTGAATTCGGCCAGGGCCTCGCGGTGCCCGAGCACGAGCGACACGCCGCGCAGGCGTCCCTTCATCAAGGCTGCCAGGATGGGTGCGAACAGCCCGGCTTCAAGCATCTGCATCTGCGCGACCCAGCCGCCCCAGTCGGCGGCGCGGGCATAGGGCGCCACGCTGCCGCACACAAGCACGGTGTCGGTTGCGAAGCCGGTCGACAGCGCGGCGATGAGCGCGGCGGGATCGTCGATGCGGACGTCGCTGAGTGCGGCCAGCCATGGCGGCGTGTCGAGCGCTGCCAGGCGCAGGCCAGGTGCGCGCTGGCGCGTGGCCTCGGCGCCGCCCCAGAGCCAGAAGCCGTTCACGGCCGGCAGCCGGCGCGCTTCGCGGGCAGCGTTGACCGGGTGCGCATGCCATTCGATCTGCACCTCGTTCTGCAGGCGCCTGAAGGCGGCAGCCTGGGCGCCTATCGGCATCCAGTCGGTCAGGTCCATGCCCGGGGCCGCGTCGACGGTCGCCGTGTCGAGTTCGCCCCAGCCGTCGGCACGCATGAACCAGGTGGCCGCGTCGCCATACACCAGCGCATGGCCGCGCTCCTCGAACAGGGGGCGTGCGGCGTCGAACAGGGCGCGGCTCTCAGGCTCGGGCCAGGCCAAGGGCGCCGGGGTCGCCCATCATCAGGTGGGTGCGGGCAATCTCGATGTGCACCGGCTGCACGACGAACCAGGTGCCTGCTGCCTGCTCCACCCCGTAGGCGCGCATCGCCGCTGCCGCGACCGCCGGGCGTCCAGCATCCTGCAGGCCGAGGAAGCGCGCCAGCCATGTTTCGTGCGGCAGGGCGCGTACCGCGTCGTCGCCCGGCAGGCGCGCATGGTGCGCGGTCTTCGAGGTCAAGGCGGCGAGGGCGGGAGCCTGCAGGGCACGCACCAGGTCGGGCGCGAATTCGGTGACGGGGAGGGCGTACGGAAGGACGATCGTGAGCTGGGACATCCCATGATTGTAAGTCAAAAGCGCGGCTGGAGCCCGGGCAATGGGCGGTGTTGACGCGTTGGCAAGCGGCCGGGCGTGCGTTCGCTTGCGCGTTTCGCAAGGGCGGCAAACGGTCGCCACGAGTCTGGCTTCCCGGCACGAATGGCGGCGCGCCCTGTCATGGATGAGCTTTGTGTGGCAAACTGCGGGGTCAAAGTTGTCAAACACTAAAATACATGAGCATCATCCACAAGCTGCCGTACGAATGGCTGGTCGGCCTGCGCTACACGCGCGCCGGCAAGCGCAGCGGCCGTAACCGGTTCATTTCCTTCATTTCGCTCATTTCCGTGGCCGGCATCGCCCTCGGCGTGGCCGCGCTGATCGTGGTGCTGTCGGTCATGAACGGCTTCCAGAAGGAAGTCACCGACCGCATGCTGTCGGTGCTGGCCCATGTCGAGATCTACGACCTGCGCGGCGCCATGCCGAACTGGCAGCAAGTCGAGCGTGACGCCCGCCGCAATCCGCAGGTGGCCGCGGCCGCACCCTTTGTCGAGCTCCAGGGCATGCTGCTGCGCGACGGCGTGATGAAGCCGGTGCTGATGCGTGGGGTGCTGCCTTCGGCCGAAGTCACCGTCTCCGACGTCGCGAAGCAGATGCGCCAGGGTAGCCTGGCCAGCCTGCGGCCCGGTTCCATGAATGTTGTGCTGGGCAGTGCGCTGGCGAAGAACCTGGGCGTGCAGCCGGGCGAGCGCATCACGATGCTGCTCGCGAGCGGTTCCGGCAGCGGCGGAGGGACGCAGAACGCGCTGCCGCGTACCCGGACCTTCGTCGTTTCCGGCATCTTCGAGGCCGGCCACTACGAATTCGATTCCGCGCTCGCGTTTGCCCACCTCGACGACGCCGCCATGGCCGCCCAGGTGAATGGCCCGTCCGGCCTGCGCCTGCGCCTGCACGACATGCACCAGGCGCCCCGCGTGGCGGCCGAGCTGCGCCGCAGCATGGGGGGCGAACTGGTGATGCGCGACTGGTCGCAGGTAAACAGCATCTGGTTTGCCGCGGTCGGCTCGCAAAAGCGCATGATGTTCATCATCCTGGCGATGATCATCGCCGTGGCCGCCTTCAACCTCGTGTCGACGCTGGTGATGACAGTAAAGGACAAGCAGGCCGACATCGCCATCCTGCGCACGCTGGGCGCCTCGCCGCGCTCGATCATGAAGATCTTTGTCGTGCAGGGGACGCTGGTGGGCATCCTTGGCGCCGCTCTCGGCGTGGCGATGGGCGTGCTGGTGGCGCTGAACGTCGACGTCATCGTTCCCCTCATCGAACGCGTGCTCGGGGTGCAGTTCCTGTCGAAAGAGATCTACCTGATCAGCGAAATTCCTTCCGATCTGCGCTGGCCCGACGTGCTCGCCATCGGCGGCTTCGCGGTACTGCTGGCCTTCCTGGCGACGCTCTACCCCAGCTGGGCTGCCGCACGCGTCAAGCCGGCCGAAGCGCTGCGCTACGAATGAGCCGCGATCACGAACCTGTTGCAAGAATCGACGAACCATGAGCTTCATCCAGAAACTTCCCTCGCATTTGCCCTATGAGTGGCTGGTCGGCCTGCGCTACACGCGTGCCGGCAGGGGCGCCGCCAACAACGGCTTCATCTCCTTCATCTCGCTGATCTCGGTGGCCGGCATCGCGCTCGGCGTGGCGGCCCTCATCATCGTGCTGTCGGTGATGAACGGCTTCCAGAAGCAGGTGACCGACCGCATGCTGCAGGTGCTGGCCCATATCGAGGTGTTCGACCCGCGCGGCGACATGCCGCAGTGGCGCGAGGCCGAAACCCAGGCACTGCGCCATCCTTCCGTGCGCGCCGCCGCGCCCTTCGTCGAGTCGCAAGGCCTGCTGCAGCAGGGCAGCGTAATGCGCCCGGCCAGCATTCGCGGGGTACTGCCCGAGGCCGAGCGCAAGGTGTCGGATGTGGCAAACACCATGCGCCAGGGCCGTTTCGAGTCGCTCACGCCCGGCAGCTTCCACATCGTGCTCGGCTACGCGCTGGCGGGCGGGCTGGGTGTGCAGACGGGCGACAAGGTCACCATGCTGCTGGCCCAGGCGCAGACGACGCCCGCCGGCATGCTGCCGCGCATGCGCACCTTCACCGTCTCGGGCATTTTTCGAATCCGGCCACGCCGAGTTCGACGCCAGCCTGGCCTTCATCAACATCGAGGATGCCGAGCGCATGGAGCGCCTGTCGGCACCGGCCGGCCTGCGCCTGCGCATCGCCGACATGCGCCAGGCGCCGCAGGTGGCGGCTGAACTGGAAAAATCGATGCCGGGCGACCTGGTCATGCGCGACTGGTCGGCGCTCAACGCGGTCTGGTTCGGCGCCGTACAGACCGAAAAAAAGATGATGTTCATTATCCTCACCCTGATCATCACGGTGGCTGTCTTCAACCTGGTCTCGACCCTGGTGATGACGGTCACCGACAAGCAGGCCGACATCGCCATCCTGCGCACGCTCGGTGCGTCGCCAGGCTCGATCATGAAGATCTTCATGGTGCAGGGGGCGCTGGTCGGCCTGCTCGGCACCGCGCTGGGCGTGGGCGGCGGCGTGCTCGTCGCCCTGAACATCGATGTCATCGTTCCATTCATTGAACATTTGTTGGGAGTGCAGTTCTTGTCGAAGGATATCTATCAATACAGCGCCGTCCCCTCGGACATGCAGTGGCCGGACGTCGTCACCATCGGCCTGGTCGCCGTCGTGCTGGCCTTCCTGGCCACGCTCTACCCGAGCTGGTCGGCCTCGCGCGTGAAACCCGCGGAGGCGCTGCGCTATGAGTGACGCAATGAATACCCCGGTGCTGGCCTGCCGCGGCCTGGGCAAGACCTTCAGGCAGGGCGACTACGAAGTGCAGGTGCTCGATGCGATCGACTTCGCGGTCCACCGCGGCGAGCGCGTGGCCATCGTCGGCGCCTCCGGCTCGGGCAAGTCGACGCTGCTGCACCTGCTGGGCGGCCTGGACACCCCGACCACGGGCTCGGTCACGCTGATGGGCGAGGACTTCGCCACCCTGTCCGAAGCGCGCCGGGGCGACCTGCGCAACTCGCGCCTCGGCTTCGTCTACCAGTTCCATCACCTGCTGCCCGAGTTCTCGGCGCTCGACAACGTGGCCATGCCGCTGATGATCCGGCGCGAGAAGCGCGCGGTAGCGAAGCAAAAGGCGCAGGCCATCCTCGAACGCGTGGGGCTGGGCAAGCGCGTCGTGCACCGTCCGGGCGAACTGTCGGGCGGCGAGCGCCAGCGCGTGGCGCTGGCGCGTGCACTCGTCACCGGCCCCGCCTGCGTACTGGCCGACGAGCCGACCGGTAACCTCGACCAGAGCACGGCCCACAATGTGTTCGACCTGATGCTGGAACTGTCGCGCACCCTCGGCACCGCGTTCGTGATCGTCACGCACGACATGGAACTGGCACGCCGCTGCGACCGCGCGCTGCGCATGACGGAACACGGGCTGCAGCCGCTGGAGGCTTGAGGGCCCCCATGTGGATCGACACCCACTGCCACCTGGACGCACGCGAATTCGGCACCGAGGCCCCGCGGTGGCCGCGCGTGCGGCGGCGGGCGGGGTGGCGATGATCGTGCTGCCCGCTGTCGAACGCGGCAACTTCGCCGCGGTGGCGCAGCTGGCCCACACCCAGCCGAACGCCTGCTATGCGCTGGGCATCCACCCGATCTGCGTGCCCCAGGCGCTTGACGAAGACCTGGATGCCTTGCGCGCGGCGGTACAGGGGGCGATGGGCGATCCGCGCTTCGTGGCGATCGGCGAGATCGGTCTCGATTTCTTCATCCCGCACCTGTGCGAGCCGGCCATGCGCGAGAAGCAGGAGCGCTTCCTGCGCGCCCAGCTGCGTATCGCGCGCGACTTCGGCCTGCCGGTGCTGACCCACGTGCGCCGCTCGCAGGACCAGGTGCTGAAACACCTGCGCCAGATCACGCCGCCGTCCGGCATCGCCCATGCATTCAACGGCTCCTTCCAGCAGGCCGGGAGCTTCATCAAACTGGGCATGCACCTCGGCTTTGGCGGCGCCATGACCTTTACGCGCGCGCTGCAGATCCGGCGCCTGGCGGCCGAGCTGCCGCTCGCTTCCATCGTGCTCGAGACCGACGCGCCCGACATTGCCCCGACGGGTGCACCGGGCCGCAACAGTCCGGAACAGCTGCCGGCCATCGGTGCCGCACTGGCTGCCATTCGCGGCATCCCGGTCGACGAGTTGCGGCCGGCGGCATGGGAGGCCTCGCTGACCGCGATCCCGCGCCTGGCGCCACTGCTGGCGGCTGCGGCGGCTTCCTGAATCGAGGGCAGGCGGGTAGCCGGGCTCTACTGGTCATACATACAGTCGACGCGGTCCTGCGTGCGAAGTTCGCGACAAGCGGCCTGAGCCCGATGACACGGCGCAACTGTGTAATGTCGGGTTCGTGCGACCATGGCGTTTTGGGGTCGGGGAGACGGCATTGGACAGCGCGAGCGCATTCCTGCGGGTGCTACAGCACGAGAAATCGCTCACTACCGCGCACCGCGTCCTGCGCCTGCGCCTGGCCCGGGGCGAAGCCGCCAGCGACGCCGCGGCCGACCGGCTCGACGACATCCTGCTACCGCAGCGCATCGCCGGCAGCGAGTCGATTTGCGGCGGCATCGAGTATCGCGTCTCCTGCGTCGCCAGCGACGCGTCGCTGCCGCTGAAGGAACTGATCGCGCTGCCGGCCGAAATCCAGGTCGTCACCGATCGCGGCGGCCTGCGCAGCATCTGTGGCATCGTCACCGAAGCCCGTTCGGGCGACAGCGACGGCAGCCTGGCCACCTATCAGCTGGTGCTGCGCGACGCGCTCGCCGTGATGGAAAAGCGCGTCAACAGCCGCATCTTCCGCAACCTGAACGAACTGCAGATCGTCCAAGTGCTGTTCGACGAGTGGCGCCATGCCAACGCGGTGCTGGCGGGCGCTTTTGAATACGAGTTTGACGCGCTGCTCGACCTGCGCCAGTATCCCGCGCGCGAGCAGACCATGCAGTACAACGAATCGGACGCCGCTTTCGTGCGTCGCCTGCTGCGCCGGCGCGGCATCTGCTGGTGCGTGCGTCCTGGCCGCGCACGCACCAGCAGCGTGGAGCCGGATCGCGACGCGGTGCCGGCGCACACCCCGGTGCTGTTTGCCGATGCCAGCCACCTGCCGCAGAGCGCGGCCGGCAGCCTGCGCTATCACCGCGATGACGCGACCGGCGAGCGCGATGTCGTCACCACCGGGGCGGCGCGCGCCGCCTGAGCGCGGGCAGCGCCGGCCGCCATAGCTGGGATTACAAGGGCGCCGGTGGCGGCGCCTTCATGGCCAGCACCGCCCGCAGCGCAGTCGACCAGGGCAATCACGGCAATGCCCTGGCCGCCACGCTCGACGACTACCAGGTCGAGGCACCGCACACCGGCAACGACAGCGACGACCACTGGCGGCTTGGCGAACTGCGCATGCGGCGCCACGAGTTCGAATCGAAGTGCTTCCATGGCGAGGGCACGGTGCGCGACCTGCGCGCCGGCGAATACTTCGCGCTGGAAGACCATCCCGAGATCGACACCCATGCGCCCAGCGAACGCGAGTTCGTCGTCACCGAACTGCGGGCGCAGGTGCGCAACAACCTGCCGGGCGAGCTGTCGGCGCGCGTCGAGCGACTGCTGGCGCGGAGCAGCTGGGCCGAGGCCGGCGACGACGATGCCAATGTCCGTATCGGCTTCACCGCGGTGCGCCGCGGCGTGCCGGTGGTGCCGGCTTTCGACGCGCGCACCGACCTGCCGCATCCGCCGCTGCAAAGCGCACTCGTGGTCGGCCCCGAGCACGAAGAGGTGCATTGCGATGCGCTCGGTCGCGTCAAGATCCGCTTTCCCGGCATGCGCAGCGGCGACCACGAACACGCGGGCGGCGCTGGTGCCTCGGATTCCGCGCGCGATTCGGCCTGGGTGCGCGTCGCCTCGAACTGGGCCGGCAACGGTCCCGGCGCCCAGCAGTGCGGCGCACTGTCGCTGCCGCGCGTCGGCAGCGAGGTCCTGGTGGCCTTCCTCGGGGCGATCCCGACAAGCCGGTCGTGCTCTCGCAGCTGTTCAACGGCCGCGCGGTGCCGCCTGCGCTCAGCGCGAACGGCGCGCTGCCGGGCAACCGCTACCTGTCCGGCCTGCGCAGCCGCGAGATCGGCGGACGGCGCGGCAGCCAGCTGCGTTTCGACGACACCCGCGGCCAGATCAGCGCCCAGCTGGCGAGCGACCACGCCGGCACCGAGCTCAATCTCGGCTGGCTGACGCGCGCGCGCGCCGACGGCGAGGGCGAGCCCGGGGGCGAGGGCGCCGAGCTGCGCACCGACAAGGCCGTCGCCGTGCGCGGGGGGCAGGGCGTGCTGATCAGCGCAGAAGCGGGCGAGGGCGGCCAGCTGGAACGCGAGGCCCTGGTTGGCCTGGCCGAGGTCATGCAGGGCGTGCTCGACGAAATGGCGCGCCAGGCGATCGACCACAACGAGGACGAGGAAGCGAAACCGCGCCTGGCCGAACTGGTTGAAAAACTGAAGCGCTGGCATGAAGGCTCGAACCTCGCCGAAGGCAAGGGCGGCGCGCCCATCGTCGCCGCCAGCGGCCCGGCCGGGGTACTCGTCGCCAGCGAAGACAATGTCGCCATCGGCGCCCAGTCGAAGATCGACCTGGTGTCGGCGGCCGACACCGAGCTCTCTGCCGGCCGCAATATTTTTGTGCGCGCCGCCCGCAGCCTCAGCCTGTTCGCCTATTCGCTCGGCATGAAGCTCGTCGCCGGCCGCGGCAACCTGGTCCTGCAGACGCATGAAGGACATATCGAGATCAAATCGTCCGGCCGCATCAGCCTGATCGCCGCCGAAGGCATCGACCTGCAGGCGCCGCATGTGAAGGTGGTGTCCGAGGGTGCGCAGACGGAGTGGCGCGGCGGTGTGATTACCCAGCAAAGCAGCGGCGAGCAGGTGGTCAAGGCAACGCGAGTCGTGCACGGCGGCCCGGGCGGCGCCACGCCGACAGGCCTCGACCTGGCCAATGGCGACCTCGTCGCCGACGAGCGCTTCCTCGTGATCGACCGCCAGACCGGCAAGCCCGCCAAGGGCCAGCGCTACGTCGCCCGGCACCAGGACGGCACCACCATCGAAGGCGTGACGGACGATGAAGGCTTTACGGCGGTGTTGCAGACCTACGCCCTGGGGGATGCGGAGATCCGGTTGCTGGCCGATGAGGATGAGGCGTCGGCTAGCGCGGGCGCGGCATGAGGGCGGCCCGCGTGACAACGGACCTCGGTTATGGTGGCGGCAAACCGCGCGATGCAGTTCGTGTAATCATTTTTTGCGCAGGTGAACATTGATGCTTCGAGTTCGCATGATCGCACCGTGGCTGCTTGCACTTGTTGTGACCGCAAGTGTACTTACGGTAGCCGCCAGGACGTCCCGGACCGCCGAAGACGTGGCGGAGGTATCGGCGCTGACCCGACAGACCAAAACAGTCTGCGTTGGCCGGTTCCTGATCGACGTGCCGGAGCAGGCGCAGGTACGCATCGAACCGGCGATGGTGAGTGGTTTCGACATCACTCGCTCGAATGAAGTAGCGCGGAGTTTCGCTGCCAATCTAGCTGACAGAGAGCAGGTGTTGGCGGCAAAACCCAATATGCTGGGCAAACGGAACATCGAATCCGTGACCGATGTACGTGGCGGCGAATTCACTGGCAAGGTATTTGTTCACAGCCGCTACCGCAGCTACAGTATCGAGAGCGAAAAGCGTGTCTACAGCGACAGCGTTTCTGTGGAAGGGCATGTCCACAAGGACGGCGTGACGCTCAGCTTTGCAGCTGACACTTTCGATCCGGCGCAGACAGACCTCTTACCCCAACTGCTTGCCCGGCTTGTCAGCCGCGGCGACGAGGAAAACCCGGACGCTCGCGGATTTTGTATCAGCGGTGCATTTATCCAGGACAGTAATAAAGAAAGCCGTTCCGAAAGCATATCGATGTCTGCAAGGCTGTCTGGCCATCCCGATGTCGACATGGTTTTGTGGACGAATGCAGCCAGCATAAAAGGACCGATGCTGCTTGCGCGAAATGCTGCGGCAATGGACTTGCTAACGCGGGCACGCTCGCGCACTTTGCGTGAGGGTAGCCGCGTGATCCATCGCATGGCCGGTGAGGAGGTCGCGCTGAAAGTGGCTGAAATGAACCTCGCCACGGTGTACGGCTTCGCGTGGGAGACCCGAGGGACAGATGACAACGTCGCCGTTCCGCATCTGTCATTTGAAATGGATTCTGGTGTCAATCCGCGCGCGGGCGGCAAACCGGTGTCGTCCAGCTTGAGCGAAGATGCCATGCTCATGCTTTGGGGCGCGATTTCATCCAGCATCCGCCCGCGAGCGCAACATGACTGAGCCGACGCGACCGATTCGCCAACCGACAGTCGACGCCGACGGGAGCCTGGTTGCCCGTAGTGTCGTCACGCCCAAGGCCTTTAAGGTTCGCGCGAAGGTGACGGTAGGCTCGCGCAGGGTCATCCCGGTCATCTTCGTTCCCGGAATCATGGGTAGCAATCTACGCGTGCGCGTGGACGCTGATGCAAAGCGCGACGATTCCCGCACGGAGCTGCCGTCAACCGGCCGACCGGGCAAAGGAGCTGCAGACCGAGCGAACAACGACTACGCAAAGGATAAGACGGATCTAACCCAGCCAGGCGCGCCTGCCTGGCGTCCCCCTAACGGTTACATCGACGGTTTATTCGAAGCGTTCGCGTGGAAGCAGCGCAAACCCGACCTGCGTCAGAAGATTCTCCATCCGTCGTCACTCGAGGTCGATGACGATGGCGAGCTCGGCGACGCGCCGCCCGGATTGAGCCAGGAAGAGATGCGCGCGCGCGGCTGGGGTGAAGTGCACCAGGATTCATACGGCGCGGTCCTGATCGAACTGCAGAAGTATTTGGATACTACCTTTCGCCTGAATGTGCGCCGGGAGCGCGAAATCCGGGACCATTGGAAGCGGGTAATGCAATGCGACCCGGCACGCTGGGGCGTGCGCAAGATAGCGCGCATTACCGAGTCCGAACTCGAACACTACGCCGCTTTCCAGTATCCCGTCTACGCCGTCGGCTACAACTGGCTCGAATCATGTGCGGCCTCGGCACAACGCTTAAGCCAACGGATTGACGAGATCAAGCATTTCTGGAATTCACGCAAACATGAGTGCGAACGAGTCATTATTGTTACGCATTCCATGGGTGGCCTGGTCGCACGTGCTTGTGCGCGCAGTCGCGCAAAAGATCGGGATGACCCAGCGGATATCGCCGGCATAATCCACGGCGTGATGCCGGCCTTGGGCGCTCCGGTCGCTTATCGGCGAATTGCAGGCGGCACTGAAGGCGAACGCTACAGCAATGGCTTTATCGATAACCTCAAAGCCAACAGGTTCGTTGATATTGCCGGTACAACGCCAGAGCAGACGACTGCGGTCATGGCGACGTCGCCCGGCGTGCTCGAATTGCTTCCGAACCACCTCTACCCGAGGCCCTGGCTGCTGGTGAAAACCCTCAGTCGTGTAAATAACGAAGATAAAGAGCAACAAGTTTTGGCTTTACCAGCCGGCGACCCGTATGAGATGTATCGCGATACCGAATCTTGGTACCGCGTGATCAATCCCCATTTGGCTGATCCCGCAGGACTTTTCAAGAACCAGCCGGGCGGGGTAGCGGGTGTCATTCGTAAGGCAATCGATGCTGCAGAGCACATGCATCGTGAAATCCTGACCGTCGCCGAAAGTGAAGAGAAAGGCACGGCCGGGTCGCCCTATTACCACCCTAATACCTATGCGTTTTATGGCTCCGATGCCGATCGGCGCGCATACGGCACGGTGTCATGGGCGGCTCGGGTGCCCCCGGCAAACGGAACGGCACTGACGTCTGCCAACACCGCCAACGCGCGCCCGGCCGGATACACACCCAAGGGGGGGCGCGAGGTCGTGATCGAAGGACGGACAAAACTGCGATTCCACATGTGGGGGCAGGATGCGCCCGGTGACGATACAGTGCCACGGCAGTCCGCTTCCGGCGTCGACCAGCACGTGCGCGCCACATTTGCCGCGACTGGATTCGGTCACCAGGAGTGTTTCACAAATGGCGCAATGCTACTGCTTACGCGCCACTTGATCGTCAAGATTGTTCAAGGCATCAAATGATGCGGATCGTCCGGCGTTGTACGAAATGGCTGCTCGCGCTGGCGGTCGTGGCTATTGGCGGGTTAGCCGGCATTCGGGCAGTACACAGCGGTGAAGACATGAAGAAGGTGGCAACCATGACAGAGCGCATGAAAACCGTGTGCGTAGGGCGATTTCTCGTCGATGTTCCGGAGGATGCGCAGGTATCGCTAAAGCCCGCGCGAGTGGGTGGGTTCGACATCACGCGTAACGAAGAGTCAGTGGATCAGTTCACAAACTGGCTGTCCACCCGTGAGGCAAAACTTGTCTCAGCTGCGAATATGCTTGGCCGGAAAAATGTCGAGTCCAGTAAGGAAATCCGCGGCGAGGGCTTCGTCGGAAAAATTCTGGTTCATAGCCGGTACCGCAGCTACAGTGTGGAAAAAGCTGAGCGCAAATATTATGAAACCGTTTCAATAGAGGGCCATGTAAACAAGGGCGGGGCGACATTTAGTTTCAACAGCGAGGGCGACGATCCTTCGCGTGTTCCAGTCGTCGCTGCGCTGATGACCCAGTTGCTCAGTCGAGCCAATGATGAAATTCCAGCCACGCCGGGATTTTGCATTAACCGAGCAGTGCTTGCCGACCCCTCTCAAAAAGAGTTAATTGAAAGCGTACCGATGTTTGCGAGCTTTCCTGGGCATCCTGACCTAGTAATGGCGTTCTGGTCGAATTCAGGTGCGAGTCCCGGCCCGGGTCTATTGGAACGTAGTGCCGCCGCACTCGACGACACGCCGTTCATGCGTGCGCGTTCACGGATATTGCGTGAAAAGGGGCGGATCATTAACGGGCTAGCGGGCGAAGAATTTGCCGTCAAAGGGACGGAATTGAATTTTGCAACGGGCTACAGCTTTAACTGGGAAATGGCTGGAAAAGAAGGTGATCCATACCTGCCGTCCCTGTCGCTTGAATTACGTGCCGGCGTAAACCCCCGCGCCGGCGGCAAACCCGTCCAGTCCAGCCTGAGCGAAGACGCCATGCTCAAGCTCTGGGACAAGATCTCCTCCAGTATCCGCCTGCGCCCGACCAGCGTCGAAAAAGTCGCGAAGGCCGAAGCGCCAGCGATGCCGCTGGGTGCCTATGCCGAAGCAGGGGAACGCTGCCCGCAAAGCGGGTGGTGGTTGTGCACCGATGCCGGCAGGGACGTCGGGGTACTGGGCGGCCAGCGCCAGTACCTGCGCGCCGGCCAGAAGATGCCGCAGGCGCTGTTGCTGCCGCCGCAGACCCTGTGGCAGAAGGTGCGCGGGCTGCAGCCGAGTTACGAAAGCCGCACCCGCACCGCCCGGAAGCTGGTCGACAAGCGCGAGCGCGCACGGGTCGATCCCGTGGTGCCGCTGGCGCAGGCGACGCTGGCGGCGCAGGCCGATGCAGGCAATGCCATCGGCAGCCCGTTTTCGCTGGCGCAGCCGGGTGCGCCCATTGGCTGCTGCGCCAAGACCGGCATGCAGTGCCCGGCGAGCGGCTGGTGGCGCTGCGAGGAATCGAGTGCGCTCGACGGCACGCGCTGGTTCGCCGCCGGCAGCCTGCTGCCTGCGGCAACCTTCACGCTGCCGTCCAGTGGCTTCGGACGCGGGTTCGGCAAGCCCGAGTCGATCCAGCGCCGCAGCCTCTGGCAGCTGGTGCGGCACGCCACGCAGCCGGGGTACGACACCGGCGATCCCGAGCCGGACAGCGAATTCCCGGACAGCGGGTTGCCCGACGCCGGCGACGCGCCCGGCAACGCCTGACGCCAGCAGCGGACAGGCTGACAGCGCGCGATGCGTTCGGCGATCCTCGGCTTCGTCGCCGGCGTGGCGGTCCTGCAAACGCGCGCAAACCTGCCCGAGCTTCCGACGATGCTCGGCTGTGCCGCCGCAGCGCTCCTTCTGCTGTTCGCCGCCCGTGGACGCCTGCGCATCGCCGGCGCGGCCTGCGCAGGCGCTGTTCGGCTTTTTGCTGGGCGGCGCTGCTTGCCCACCATGCGCTACGACCCAGCCTCGACCGGGCTGACGAAGGTCGCGACATCGCACTGGTCGGCACGGTCGAAGCGCTGCCCCACGATTTCGGCCAGGGCGTGCGCTTCCATTTCGCCGTCGAGAAGCTGTTGACCACCACCGCCCGGGTGCCGCCGCTGCTGGCCCTGTCCCGGTACCGCGCGGAAGGAAGCGAGGTGGCACTGCGCCCCGGCGAGCGCTGGCGGCTCAACGTACGGCTGCAGCGCCCGCATGGCAACGCCAATCCGCACGGCTTCGACTACGAAGCCTGGCTGCTGGGGCAGGGCGTGCGCGCCACCGGTTACGTACGCGCAGGCGGCAATCGCCGCCTCGACGACTTCGTCGCCACCCCAGGCCATATCGTCGAGCGCTGCCGCGACGCGCTGCGCAGCCGCATCCTCGCCAGCCTGGACGGGGCGCCCTATGCCGGCGTCATCGTCGCCCGGTGGTGGGCGACCAGCGCGGCATCGGCCAGCCCGAATGGGATGTGTTCAACCGCACGGGCGTAAGCCACCTGGTGGCCATCTCGGGCCTGCACATTACGATGATCGCCGGCCTGGCGGCGCTTGGCGCCTCCTTCCTGTGGCGCCGCTCCTTCTTCAGCCGGGCGCAGTTGCCGCTGCTGCTGGCCGCGCCCAAGGTGGCGGCACTAAGCGGTGCGGGCGCGGCGCTGCTGTACGTGGTACTGGCCGGCTTCGGCGTACCGGCGCAGCGCACCCTCTACATGCTGGCCGTCGTCGCCTGGGGCCATGTGGACGGGGCGGCTGGCAAGCGTCTTCACCGTGCTGTGCCTGGCCCTCGGCCTGGTGGTGCTGCTCGACCCCCGGGCCGTGCTGTGGCCGGGCTTCTGGCTGTCCTTCGTGGCGGTGGCATCCATCCTGTATGCCGGTGTCGGCCGGGCCGGACGCGAGCCGCATGGCTGGCGCGGCGCCTTGCGCACGGCGGCGCGCACCCAATATGCGGTGACGCTGGCGCTCGTGCCCTTCACGCTGCTGCTGTTCGCCCGGTATCGCTCGCCAGCCCCTGGCCAACGCCATCGCCATACCCGTGGTGAGCTTCATCGTGACGCCGCTTGCGCTCGCCGGCAGCCTGCTGCCGGCGCCACTCTGCACGCCGGTGCTGGAACTGGCCCACCTGGCGCTGGCCACGCTGGCGCGCGGGCTCGACTGGCTGGCGGCCACGCCGATCGCCGTCTGGAGCGTGCCGATGCCGCCGCCCGCGCTGTTCCTGCTTGCTTGCCCGGGAACGGCCTGGATGCTCGCACCGCGCGGCTGGCCGCATCGCTGGGCGGGCGCGGCGCCCTGGCTGCCCCTGTTCACGCTGCTGCCCACCCATCCCGAGCAGGGAGACCTGCGCGTCACCGCCTTCGACGTCGGCCAGGGCATGGCGCTGCTGGTGGAAACGGCCAACCACCGGCTGCTGTACGACACCGGCCCGCAATATGCGCCGGGCCAGGATGCCGGCAGCCGCGTCCTGCTGCCGTACTTCCGCGCGCGCGGGATCAAAACCCTGGACGGCCTGGTCGTCAGCCACAGCGACCTCGATCACGTCGGCGGCGCGCAAACCCTGATGCGCTCGCTGCAGGTCGGCTGGGTCGCCAGTTCGCTCGGCCTCGGCCATCCGGTGGTGCGCGCCGCCAAACGCCACACGCGCTGCAGCGCCGGCCAGGCCTGGGACTGGGACGGCGTGCACTTCGAGATGCTGCAGCCGGCGCCGGCCAGCTATGCCGACATGGGCATGAAGTCCAACGCACGCAGCTGCACGCTGCGCATTTCCGCGCGCGGCCATGCGATCCTGCTCGCTGCCGACATCGAAGCGGACCAGGAAGCGCAGCTGGTGCTGGCCGATGCCGGCAAGCTGCGCGCCGATGTGCTGCTGGCGCCCCACCACGGCAGCGGCACCTCGTCCACGCCGGCTTTTCTCGCCGCGGTGGCGCCCTCGATCGGCGTCTTCCAGGTCGGTTATCGCAACCGCTATCGCCACCCCAAGCGCGAGGTCTTCGAGCGCTACGGCGCGCTCGGCATCGCGCGCCTGCGCACCGACGAATCGGGCGCGATCGAGTTTGCGTTCGGCAGCACGATCGGGGTGAGCGAATACCGGCGCACGCATATGCGCTACTGGTACGACCGGTAGCGGGCGTACCGCGCGGCCCGCGGCAATAGGGGTTTCCCTCTAAAGAAGGAACGGACGCGGGCATGTGACATTACAATCGGAGTCCCTTGTCGATGCCCGCGCGCCGTATGACCAAGCCACTCCTGCACTTCTGCCACGGTAACAGTTTCCCGTCCGGTACCTATCGCCAGCTGCTCGACGCCCTCGGCGCGCACTACGAGGTGCGCAGTACCGACATGGTGGGGCATGACCCGCGCTTCCCGGTAGGCGACGGCTGGAGCGGCCTGGTCGACGAGTTGATCAGCGAGCTCGAAGGCTACGGGCGGCCCGTGATCCTGGTCGGCCACTCGCTCGGCGGCATGCTCAGCACGATGGCGGCCGAGCGCCGTCCCGAGCTGGCGCGCTGCGTGGTGATGCTCGATTCACCGGTAGTGGCCGGCTGGCGTGCCCTGGCGTGGCGCCTGATCAAATTGCTGGGCAAGGGCTCGCGCTTTTCGCCGGCGCGCTTTTCCGAGCGCCGCCGCAACGTCTGGCCCGACCGCGAGACCGCCTATCGTCACTTCATGTCGAAGGACATCTTCGCCGCCTGGGCGCCGGGCGTGCTCGACGACTACCTCGACGTCGGCCTGAAGCCGCATCCGAACGGCGTCCAGCTGCGCTTCGACCGCGCGGTCGAGACCACCATCTACAACTCGTTGCCGCACCACATGGGCGAGGTGATCCGGCGCGACTTTCCGGTGCCCGTCGGCTTCATCGGGGCGACGAATTCCGAAGAGCTGCGCCAGGCTGGCCTGGCATCGACGAGAAAGCTCGTCGGCGAGAACTTCGTGATGACGGAAGGCGGCCATTTGTACCCAATGGAGGACCCGGCCCGGGCCGCGCAACTGACCCACGCGATGATCCAGCGTTTGCTCGGCAGCACTGTCAATAGCGGCGAAACGCTGACGGAAGGACAAGTTTGACGGCGACCGGCGCCGCCTTTTCGCGTAAAATCGCGGGAATTTGCAGACTCCCTGACAGCATTCCCTGAAAGAACTCAGCATGGCAATCAAAAGCGATAAATGGATCCGCCGCATGGCGCAGGAAACCGGCATGATCGAACCCTTCGCGCCGGGACAGGTCCGCGAGGCCGACGGCCGCCGCATCATTTCCTACGGCACTTCTTCGTACGGCTACGACATCCGCTGCGCCGACGAGTTCAAGGTGTTCACCAACATCAACAGCACGATCGTCGACCCGAAGAACTTCGACGAGAAGTCCTTTGTCGATATCAAGAGCGATGTCTGCATCATTCCGCCGAATTCCTTCGCGCTGGCACGCACCCTCGAATACTTCCGCATTCCGCGCAATGTGCTCACCGTCTGCCTGGGCAAGTCGACCTATGCACGCTGCGGCATCATCGTCAACGTCACGCCCTTCGAGCCCGAGTGGGAAGGCTATGTGACGCTGGAATTTTCGAACACGACGCCGCTGCCGGCCAAGATCTACGCGGGCGAGGGTTGCGCACAGGTGCTCTTCTTCGAATCCGACGAGGTCTGCGAAACGTCCTACAAGGACCGCGGCGGCAAATACCAGGGCCAGCATGGCGTGACGTTGCCGAAGACCTGATACGGTTTTCGGCACCTGCCCCTGTAATTCGTATCATGTTAGGCGAGGCCAGGCATGGCAGATTGTTGCAGCGGCGGCTGTTCCGCCAATAAGCCACCCGTCGATCCCGCCTACCGCCGGGTGCTCTGGATTGCGCTCGTCGTCAACGCCGCCATGTTCGGCGTCGAACTCGCCGGCGGCTGGGCGGCGGGCTCGGTCTCGCTGCTGGCCGACGCGGTCGACTTCTTCGGCGACGCCGCCAACTACGGCATCTCGCTGTTCGTGCTGGGCCTGGCGCCCCTGTGGCGCTCGCGTACCGCGCTGGTGAAAGGCGCGACCATGGGCGCCTATGGCGTCTTCGTGATCGCATCCGCCCTGTGGCACCTGGCCGCCGGCGTCGTGCCGGTGGCGCAGACCATGGGCACGATCGGTTTCGCGGCGCTTGCCGCCAACCTGCTGGTGGCCGCGCTGCTGTTCGCATTCCGCAACGGCGACGCCAACATGCGCTCGGTCTGGCTGTGCACGCGCAACGACGCAATCGGCAATGTCGCCGTGCTGCTGGCCGCCTTCGGGGTCTGGCAGTCCGGCAGCGGCTTGCCCGACCTGTTCGTGGCTGGCGTGATGGGCCTGCTGGGCCTGAGTGCCGCGCGCAGCGTCATCCTGCAGGCGCGCGCCGAAATGAACGCCGCTCCGCCCACCGTCCCGGCGCCCACCATCGAGTTGAAGCGCAGGTGAAACCCCGCGCGGCGCTCCTCCTCTTCGCGCTGCTCGCAGGCGCCCCGATGCTTCGCTGCCGAGCGCGAACGGACGCAGACCGGAGCGCGGCCTGGCACGTCCATCTCGGGTTCGGCGCGCCTGCGGGCCCATGACGAAGACGCGGGCTTATCGCGAGGCGCATGGCGTCGTGTCCGGCGCGGTGAACGAGCTCCGGCTGGGCGGCGTGCTGTTTCGCTTTCCGCCCGACTCCACCCCGGAACCGTACAGCGCCGGCCCCATCGTCCGTGGCGAGGCCGACAGCGTGCACACCCACCTGGACCTGAGCGGGTGGATCGCACCGCGGCCGCGGATCAGGTCCGAGGCGAACGGCATGGCGGCGGGTGGATGCGTTGATCGTGAAATAAGCCGTAGCGCATCCTGAACTGGATGCAACCGATCGGTCAGCACAAAAAAAGAGGAGCCGGCGGCTCCTCTCTTCACATTGGCGCGGCGCCGATCAGTCCTGGCGCACGCAGTCCACGAAGTAATCGCGCCGGCCATTGACTTCGCGCTTGACCAGGCCGTGCACGTCCGTCTCGAAGCCGGGGAAGCGCTCGTTGAAGTCGCGTGCAAAGCGCAGGTAGTCGACGATGGTCTTGTTGAAGCGCTCGCCCGGGATCAGGAGCGGAATGCCCGGCGGGTAAGGCGTCAGCAGGATCGCCGTGGTGCGGCCTTCCAGGTCCTCGATGGCCACGCGCTCGATGGCGCGGCGCGCCATCTTGGCAAAGGCGTCAGACGGCTTCATCGCAGGCACCATGTCCGACAGGTACATCTCGGTCGTCAGGCGCGCCACGTCGTACTGCTTGTAGAAGTCGTGGATCGAGTTGCACAGGTCGCGCAGGCCGCGGTTTTCGTAGCGCGGATTGGCCGCGGCGAACTGCGGCATCACCTGCCACATCTGCTTGTTGCGGTCGTAGTCGTCCTTGAACTGCTGCAGCGCCGTCACCAGCGTATTCCAGCGGCCCTTGGTGATACCGATGGTGAACATGATGAAGAAGGAGTACAGGCCGCACTTCTCGATGATGACGCCGTGTTCGGCCAGGTACTTGGTGACGATCGAGGCCGGGATGCCGGTTTCGCCGAACTTGCCGTCCAGGGACAGGCCCGGCGTGACGATGGTCGACTTGATCGGGTCGAGCATGTTGAAGCCTTCGGCCAGGTTGCCGAAGCCGTGCCAGTCGTCCTCGGCGCGGATCATCCAGTCCTTCTGCTCGCCGATGCCTTCCTCGCCTTCGACGTCCGGGCCCCAGACCTTGAACCACCAGTCTTCGCCGAACTCGAGGTCCACCTTCTTCATGGCGCGGCGGAAGTCCAGCGCTTCCAGGATCGATTCTTCCACCAGGGCGGTGCCGCCCGGCGCTTCCATCATGGCCGCGGCCACGTCGCAGGAGGCGATGATCGAGTATTGCGGCGAGGTCGAGGTATGCATCAGGAAGGCTTCGTTGAAGGCGTCCTGGTCGAGCTGCACCGATTCCGATTCGCGTACCAGCACCTGCGAGGCCTGCGACAGGCCGGCCAGCAGCTTGTGGGTCGACTGGGTCGAGAAGATCATCGACTGCTTGGCGCGCGGGCGGTCGCGGCCGATCGCGTGCATGTTCTTGTAGAAATCGTGGAAGGTGGCGTGCGGCAGCCAGGCTTCGTCGAAGTGCAGGGTGTCGATCTTCCCGTCCAGCATTTCGCGCAGGACTTCCACGTTATAGACGACGCCGTCGTAGGTCGACTGGGTGATCGTCAGGATGCGCGGCTTCTTGTCCTTGGCTTCACGGGCGAAGGGGTTGGCTTCGATCTTGCGCGCGATCGATTCTTCCGTGAATTCCTCGAGCGGGATCGGACCGATGATGCCGAGGTTGTTCCGGGTCGGCATCAGGAACACGGGGATCGCGCCGCACATGATGATCGAGTGCAGGATGGACTTGTGGCAGTTGCGGTCGACGACGACGATATCGCCCGGCGCGACCGTGCTGTGCCAGACCATCTTGTTCGAGGTCGAGGTGCCGTTGGTGACGAAATAGCAGTGGTCGGCGCCGTAGATGCGCGCGGCGTTGCGCTCGGACTTGGCGACCGGACCGGTGTGATCTAACAGCTGGCCGAGTTCCTCGACCGCGTTGCAGACGTCGGCGCGCAGCATGTTCTCGCCGAAGAACTGGTGGAACATCTGGCCGACGGGGCTCTTCAGGAAGGCGACGCCGCCCGAGTGGCCCGGGCAGTGCCAGGAATAGGAGCCATCGTAGGCATAGTTCACCAGCGCGCGGAAGAAGGGTGGCGCCAGCGAATCGAGGTAGGCCTTGGCTTCACGGATGATGTGGCGCGCGACGAATTCCGGCGTGTCCTCGAACATGTGAATGAAGCCGTGCAGCTCCTTGAGGATATCGTTCGGGATATGGCGGCTGGTGCGCGTCTCGCCGTAAATATAGATCGGTATGTTCGAATTCTTGTGGCGGATCTCCTGCACGAAGGCGCGCAGGCGGGTCAGCGCATGGTCGGTCTCTTCGATCGAGCCGCCGCCGAATTCCTCATCGTCGATCGACAGCACGAAGGCCGAAGCGCGCGACTGCTGCTGCGCGAACTGCGACAGGTCGCCATAGCTGGTCAGGCCCAGCACCTCCATGCCTTCCTTTTCCATTGCGGCGGCCAGGGCGCGGATACCGAGGCCCGAGGTGTTCTCGGAACGGAAGTCCTCGTCAATAATGATGATGGGGAAACGAAATTTCATTGACAGCTCCAATGCGAAGCGCCGTGGGGGCCAGCCGCATCCTGTTGGGGAAGGGCTGGCCTCGCACGGCACCGAAAAATAAGAAGCGGATTTTCGCAGAAATTCCGCTGCCCGGTGAACATTTTTTTATTAGGGTAACGAGTTGGGCACGGGAGCGGCGCGCCGTAGGGTAGGCGGCAGGGCCCGGGCGGCAGAGCGACCCGCGGCAGGCGCGCCGTCCACCCTACGGTTTGCGCAGGTAGGTCACGTAGGCGTAATCGAAGCCATTCGTCTCCGAACGATGCTGCTCGCGCGCCAATTCCGTCCACACGGCCGGGTCGATCGCCGGGAAGAAGGTATCGCAGGCGAAGGTGTGCGCGATCTCGGTAACGATCATGCGGTCGGCCAGGCTTATTGCCGCCTCGAAGATCTGCGCGCCGCCGATGATGCTGGCCGGCTCTTCGCCCACGAGCCCGATCGCCGCTTCCAGCGAGCTCACGGCATCCACACCATCATGGCGCCAGTCGCCGTTGCGGGTGACGACGATATTGCGCCGTCCCGGCAAGGGCCGCCCGATCGACTCGAAGGTCTTGCGGCCCATGATGATCGGCTGGCCCATCGTCACGCGTTTGAAGTGCGCCAGGTCTTCCGGCAGGTGCCAGGGAAGCTGGTTGTCGATGCCGATGCCGCGTTGCGCGTCGATGGCGACCACGAGCGTCAGCCGGGTCATGGCGTCACCACGCGCAAGAGAAGGGTAGAGCAGGGAAGAGCGCGCATGTCGTGGTCCTTGTCACTTGGATAATCGTAAGCCGCGATGGTGTCGCCAGTGAATCTTCCTGTCAAGCCTGCGGGATGAGCAGCCTTCGCTCCTGTGTTATCTCAGCACGCCCGATGGGGCTCCGTGGAAAGCTTACTGCCGGGCTGGCGGCGGTGCCGGCTGGCGCAAAACGGAGGCATGATGGAATCGACGGAAAAGGCGCTGAGCTTTACGAGTGTGCATGAAGAGCACGCGCTATTGCTCGCGGCGGGTGGTCAGCTGCTCTTCGCTGTTCTGGTGGACTGGGAATGGATATCGCTCGAGTCAGCGTTCGCTCCGGTGCTGCCGGCGATTTTTGCGACGCTGATCGTGCGCGAGCTGGTGAAGACCTTGCAGCGGGTGCAGTTCAATGGCAGCACGGTGCGGGTACTCGACGTGACGAGCTGGTATCGCTGGCGCGGTTTCGATCTGGCCGAGGTACAAAGGATCGAGTATTGCCAGGCTCCGTCGGATAAGGGCGGCGCCTACCTGAAGCTGTGCTTGAAGCCGAGCAGCCACCGCCGCTGGGATACGGTCCGTCTTGTCCGCGTCGGCTTGAGCGGCGATGGCCGGCTGCTCGCCGCCCTCAGGGCGCGCCTCCAGGCGCTGCGGCCGGATCTGGAGGTGCACAAGCTGCCGTCGCACTATCGCGACGGGCCCGGGCCGGCGAGTAAACCTGCGAAAGCGGCGAGGAAATCCGCCAGGCGTCGCAAGCCTCCGAAAGCGGGCCGGGCGACGAGGCCCGAGGCTGCTGCAACGACCTGCAACGAGGCGGAGATTGAGTCCTTCTTTGACAGCAGATCGGATGATGACGATTAGGCCTGGTCGAATAATCCACGGCCATCCCATCTTTCCATGACGCTGGCTGACTGCGCGGTGACTGCCTTGCCCGCATACGCTGGCCCCAGTTTCTCCAGCAGCCGCGGGAACGCGCGGCAGTAGCTGGACTGGATACCGGCCAGGCGCGCCAGCTGCGCATACCCGACGACGGCATCGGGCGGCACCGCGCCCAGCACGCGCCGCACCCGCTCACGCCAGTCGTCCGGCCACGTTGGCTGCAGTATGCCGAGGTCCTGTACGGCGTCGCCGCGGCGCAGGAGTCCACCCGACAGTACGCGCGCCAGCACACCACGCCGGGCCCCGATCCTGCGCGCAAGGCCCGGCTGCATGAGGTCGAGCTGGCCGCAGGCTTCGCACTGGAACATCAGGCGCAGGCGCACGTCCGCGCCGACCTGCAGCACGGTGCCGGACGCGAGCGACGCGATGTCGACCAGCAGGTTTTCGCGCAGCGCGTGCGGCGGCAGGGCATAGTCTGCGTAGACGGCGGCATCGGCCAGCAGCAGCTGGCGCGGAGAGTGGACATCCGCGTGGACGTCGCCCTCCAGCCCGAACCCGGCGATCGCATGTGCGCTGTCAGCCTGCTGGGGCGCGCGCTTGCGCGTCGGCCGCAGCGAAATCGCCTGGAGGGTGCCGATGCGCATCCGGACAGGCGGAATCAGGACGCCAGGCCGTCGATGGCGGGAAAGACCTGGAATACATGGCCGGCCTTCTCCCAGGCCGCGTCGCCTTCCATGCGGAAGCTCCACTCGCGCTCCCAGGCGCGGCTGTCGATCAGCGACTGCAGCGCGGCGTGGGCCAGCTCCGGATCGTGCACATAGTAGATCAGTTCACGCTGGCCATTCCAGGTGCTGCGTGCCAGGAACAGCACGTTGGGCGCGTCGTTGTTGGTGCGCGCCGCATGCAGGGCCGCATCGATCTCGTCGCCAATCTCGAACAGCAGCGCGCTGTCGGCCGGACTGGGCATGCCACTGTCGATCAGGTCGACAGCATCCAGCGTCACCACAAGGTGCCAGCAGAATACCTCGGTATGGGGGAAGGCGAGCAGCGCCTTGTTGATCACGATGATCTCCGGCAGGCCACTCCTGGTTGCGTGCACCAGGACCTCCCGCGGCTCGGGGATATCGATCGTGATATCGGCGCCGGCTTCTGGCGCGGTCATACCGCCACCGGCGCCTTGATCCCTGCATGCGACACGTAGTCGACGACCTCGAAATCCTCGAAACGGTAGTCGAACAGCGAATCGGGCTTGCGCCGGATAGCGAGTTTCGGCAGCGGGTGCGGTTCGCGCGACAGCTGCAGCTCCGCCTGTTCGAGATGGTTCGAATACAGGTGGCAGTCGCCCCCGGTCCAGACGAAGTCGCCCACCTCCAGGCCTGCCTGCTGCGCCATCATGTGGGTCAGCAGCGCATACGACGCGATGTTGAAGGGCACGCCGAGGAAGATGTCGGCGCTGCGCTGGTAGAGCTGGCAGGACAGCTTGCCGTCGGCCACATAGAACTGGAAGAAGGCGTGGCAGGGCGGCAGCTTCATCTGCGGGATGTCGGCCACGTTCCAGCTTGACACAATCATGCGGCGCGAGTCCGGGGTGCCGCGGATCTGTTCGAGCACCTGGCTGATCTGGTCGATGTGGCCACCGTCCGGGGTCGGCCAGTTGCGCCACTGGTAGCCGTAGATCGGGCCGAGGTCGCCGTTGGCGTCGGCCCATTCGTCCCAGATCGAAACGCCGTTTTCCTTCAGGTAGGCGATGTTGGTCGAGCCTTGCAGGAACCAGATCAGTTCATGGATGATGGACTTCAGGTGCACCTTCTTGGTGGTCACCAGCGGAAAGCCCTGCTGCAGGTCGAAGCGCATCTGGTGCCCGAACACGGACAGCGTGCCGGTGCCGGTGCGGTCGGTCTTGAGTGTGCCGTGCTCTTTCACATGGCGCATGAAGTCGAGGTATTGGCGCATCGCGAGCCCTTCAGGATAAACGCGCCATTGTAGCCGATGTCAGGGCACCGGCGAATGTCGCGAGGGCCTCGACCAGCCGCGCCTCGGGCATGTCCAGCAGGTTGTCGCCGACGTACAGCTCGAAGTAACTCGTGTCCGGCAGCACGCCGTGACTGACGCGGTTGAACATCCAGATGCCGTGGCGTTCGGCGAGTTCCGCACGGATCGCCAGCGCGCGCTCGCGCGAGACAGGCAGGTGCAGGTGGAGCATGTTGGCGGCAGGCAGAGCCGGGTTGACGCGGATGACCGGATGCGCGCGCAGCGCCTCGTACAGGAACTGGGTGCGGCGGAAGTAGTCGGGCATTGCCGCCAGGCGCGCGTCGAACTGCATCGCGGCGGCAACGACGTAGGGCGAGCGGTGGATCACGTTGCCACCCTGGCGCCGGAACCACTCGGCCGATCGATCGACGAACTCGCGGCTGCCGGCGAGCATGGCGCCACCCAAGCCGCCAATGCCCTTGTAGAGCGACACATACACCGAGTCGAAACCGGCGGCGATCTCCTGCACGCTCTTGCCATAGCCGGCGGCTGCTTCCCAGAGGCGCGCACCGTCCATGTGCAGGTGGGCGCCGCGTGCCCTGACATGGGCCTTGATCGCTTCCAGTTCAATCCAGGGCGTCACCTGGCCGCCGATTTCCCGCATCGGAATCTCGATGCCCACGGCCCCCAGCCGGTCCGGCACGGCTGCGAGGTCGGCGACCATCCATGGCCGCGTGCGCTCGCCCACCTGCAGCGCGTCGAAGTGGCCGAGCAGCTGGTAGTTGGAACGTTCGTGGACGAAGATGTGCGAGGTCGGATGCAGCGCCGCCGGGGCGTTTGCGCGGTCCTGGCAGGCCAGGCGCAGGGCCGTCACCTGCGCCATGGTGCCGCTGACGCAGAACACGGCCGCCTCCATGCCGAGCAGCGCGGCGACCTTGTCCTCGAAGGACTCGATCAGCGCGCCGCTGCCGTAGACGTCGTGCTCGACGCCGTGGCGTTCGCACCAGTCGGCCATGGCGGCGAAGGTCTCGGCGGGGGTGCGGGCGCGATGGCCGGGGAAGACGGTGTGGCAGCGGCGGATCAGTTCAGCATCAAGCAAGATGGGCTCCTCGTGAGGGCTGCAACTCTACACCGAACGCATCGTCTTTGGAATGGTGTGGCATGTGGCATTCGTATGGCCCGGCACGGTTGCATCCGAACGGCCCGCGGCGTGGCGTAGGGTGGGCACCCGTGCCCACGCGGTATCACCGGCCGATCTGCCAATGCCATCGTTGCGGGCCTTGCACCAGGCATGCGCACGACCGCGTGGGCACGAGTGCCGCCGCGGGTTGTGCGAGCAAGGCGGGCGCCGGCCCGGATGTGCGAGGCGCAGCACGCGTGGAGTCAGGACTCCACCCTTCGGTGCGCGATCGATTCTCCTAGTGCTCCACGTGCACGTTATGGAACTGCAGCGCCGCCAGGTTGGCATAGATGCCGCCCTGCGCCACCAGCGATGCATGCGTACCCGTCTCGACCACGCGGCCGTCTTCCATGACGACGATGCGGTCGGCGCGCTGCACGGTCGCCAGGCGGTGCGCGATGATGACGGTGGTGCGCCCCAGCATGGCCGCTTCCAGCGCGCCCTGCACCAGGCGTTCGGACTCGGCATCGAGCGCGCTGGTCGCTTCGTCCAGCAGCAGCAGCGGCGGGTTCTTCAGCAGCGCCCGCGCGATCGCGATGCGCTGGCGCTGGCCGCCCGACAGGCGCACGCCGCGCTCGCCCAGGAAGGAGCGGTAGCCCAGGGGCAGGCGTTCGATGAATTCGTGGGCGGCGGCCATGCGTGCCGCCGCAATCACTTCCTCGTCGCTCGCTTCCGGCCGGCCGTAGCGGATGTTTTCCATCGCGTCGTTTGAAAAGATCACCGTGTCCTGGGGGACGATGCCGATCGCGCCGCGCAGCGTGTGCAGGTCGAGGTCGCGCACGTCGACGCCATCGAGCAGGATGGCGCCCGCCTGCGGGTCGTAGTAGCGCAGCAGCAGCTGGAACAGGGTCGTCTTGCCGGCGCCGGACGGGCCGACGACGGCCACGGTCTCGCCTGGGCTGATATCGAGCGACACGTGCGACAGCGCGGCCGTGTCCTGGCGCGAGGGGTAAGCGAAGGTGACGTCGTTCAGCGCGAGTGCCGCGCCGTTCGACGAACGTGCCGGCAGCGGGCGCGGGTGCGCAGGGTTGCGAATGTCGGAGCGTGCGGCCAGCAGTTCCAGCAGGCGCTCGGTGGCGCCGGCGGCGCGTTGCGCTTCGCCCAGCACCTCGGAGAGGGCGCCGATCGAACAAACCACGATCGAGGCATACAGGATGAACTGGCCCAGGTCGCCGGTGGTCATGCTGCCGCGCAGGACCGCGTGCGCGCCCAGCCACAGCACGAAGACGATGCTGCCGAAGACCAGCACGATGGCGATCATGGTCAGCAGCGAGCGCGCGCGGATGCGCTGCATGGCGGCGCTGAACGCGCCTTCGACGGAATGGCCGAAGCGTTGCGCCTCGATGCCCTCGTGGGTATAGGCCTGCACGGTCGGCATGGCGTTCAGGATTTCGCCGGCGAGCGCCGAGGCGTCGGCGATGCGGTCCTGCGAATCGCGCGAGAGTTTGCGTACGCGGCGGCCGAACAGCACGATCGGCACGATCACGCCGACCAGGAGGCCCAGGATGATGGCGGTCAGCTTGGCGCTGGTCACGAACAGCATCGCCAGGCCGCCGACGAACAGCAGCGTATTGCGCAGGGCCAGCGAGATGCTGGTGCCGACCACGGTCTGGATCAGCGTCGTGTCGGTGGTCAGGCGCGAGAGCACTTCGCCCGTTTGCGTGGTCTCGAAAAAGGCGGGGCTCTGGTGCACCACGTGGCGGTAGACGGCGCTGCGGATGTCGGCGGTGACGCGCTCGCCCAGCCACGACACCATGTAGAAGCGCGCGGCCGTGGCCACGCCCAGCACCGCGGCCACGGCGAACAGGCCCGGGAAGGCGGCGTCGATATGGTGGATGCCGCTACCGGTGGCGGCCCCGCCGAAGCCGAGGTCGATCATGCGCTTGAAGGCGGCCGGAATGGCGAGGGTGGCGCCGGCCGCGAACAGCAGGGCGATCCCGGCCAGGATGAATTGGCGGCGGTAGGGAAGCAGGAAGGGCAGGAGCCCCTTGAAGGCAGCCAGGCTGCCCTTTTCCGGGCCGGCCTTGGCGGGAGCCTTGCTGCCGCCGGCGGCATGTGCCGCTGTGCTGGCAGCCGGGCTTGCTGGAATGGTGGTGCTGTCGGAACGCTTGTTCATCGTGTCGCTGGTTGTCGCGCGCTTGTCGTGTTGCAGTGATATTCGCGTCGCTTGCTTGTTAGTGTTTCAGTCGCTCGGTTCAAAGTTTCATCGGCCGCACATAGCCCGTCATCTCGAGGTAGCCGCGGCCGGCCGGTACGCCCTCGCGCCGCACCGCCACGGCGCCTTCCCAGTAGACGGCGCCGGTCGAGCGGCGCGAGTCGAGTTCCTGGTCCGGCTGCAGCGGGTCGATCTGCCAGCGCGTGCCGCCGAGGGTAATCGTCGTCGCCACCGGATACTCGGCATTGGTGCGCGGGGAGCGCCAGAGTGTGCGTGGCGCGAAGCGCACCGCCTCCGGCGCGTAGCGCGTCACCTTGCCGCCCTTCGTGCGCAGCATGCCCCGGGCCCATAGTTTAGCACCGTCCCCGGCGCGGACCTGGAAAGCCATCAGCGCCGAGCCGTCGTCCAGGTTCGCCCCGATCCAGTCCCAGCCGCTGGCTTCGGGCTGCAGCGCTTCGCTCGACCATTCGTGGTCGAACCAGGCGCTGCCCGTCACGTCCTGTACCTTGCCCGCGCGCCCGGCCTTGCCGCTGACACGCAGCTGCGGCAGGCTGTAATAGTAACTGGCATGCTGCGCGGCCGGCCCCTTGCGCGAGTAGCCGCCTTCGCCCTGTGCCAGCGGCGGCTGGGTCGGCGCCAGCGTGAGTTCCAGCGTCAGTTCCGCCGAGCCCACGCTGACGCGGTAGTTGCCGTCGGCGCCGCGCAGCATGCGCCAGTCGTCCAGCTTCACATCGAGGTCGCCCGGTTTGGCCCAGGCGAGGTTGAAGCCGGCGCGGGCGCTGCGCTGGTCGTGCACGAGGTGCCCCAGCGCGGGGTCGGAAATGGCCGCGTGGCCGATCACCAGCTGGTGCGGCGCAAACGCACTCGGATTGGCCGGGTCGTGTTCGGTGCGGCTGCGGAAGAAGGTCACCTGGAAGCCGAGTGGCTTGCCGCTGGCGGTGGTGAGCCAGCCGGTGACGTACCACCACTCGGTACGAAAGTCCGGATGGGCGCCGAAGTCGCGCGGATAGGCCAGCGCGACACCCGGCTTGACCGGAGCGAAGACCGGCGGCGCGGCCAGGCAGGCTTGCGCCAGCAGGAGCAGCAAAACGAGAACGAAGCGCATCACCAATCCTCCCTGACGGCGCGCACCGGCCCGCCGGACAATGCATAGCGCCCGGAGACGAGCGCAGTCGCCACCGAGGCCCCGACCAATATCGCCGCCACGGTGCCGAGCAGGCCCCGGGGCAGGTGCAGGCTCATGGTCCAGTGGAAGGACTGCGGGTTGACGACGAAGACGAGGATCAGGCTGATGACCAGGCCCAGCGCGAAGCCGCAGGCCACGCCCAGGCTGGTGAGCAGGCCGCCCTCGCAGGCAAGGATGCCCAGCACCTGGCCGCGGGTGACGCCCACGTGGCGCAGCATGCCGAATTCGCGTGCGCGGGCCAGCGTTTGCGCCGAGAAGGTCGCGGCCACGCCCGACAGGCCGATGACGATGGCGATCGCTTCCAGCAGGTAAGTGACGGCAAAGCTGCGGTCGAAGATCTGCAGGCTGGCGGCGCGGATTTCGCCGGGGCGCGCCAGCTGCAGCGCCGGGCCGAACGGCAGGCGGCGCAGCTCGCGCTCGATGCGCGCCAGCGCCGCGTCATTCTCCGCATGGATGGCGGCGTCCGTGACTTCCCGGGCGCCGGTGACGGCGCGGTAGTCCGACAGGCGCACCACGATCGATCCGGTCTGGTTGGCGTAGTCGCGCCAGACGCCGGCGACAAGGAAGGGCGTGGGCTTCCCGCCCAGCGGCACCGTCAGCGGCTGGCCGACGCGCACGCCATACAGGTCGAGCATCGCCTCCGAGACCCAGGCCGGGCGCGCCCCAGGCGGCACCGGCTGCGATTCGCCGACCAGGTAGAGCAGCTTGCCGGGGTCCGTCGCATCGATGTCGCGAGCGATCAGGACCACGTCGGGCCGGTCCGCCGCCAGCGAGACCGGCCGCGTGCGCAGGAACTGCACCGCGCCGCCCCCGGCCACGCGCCGGATCGCTTCCTGTTCGGCGCTGCCGAGGAAACCGGAGCTGCCCGCGGCGGCCGTGCGCACATACAGGTCGGCCGGCAGGATGTGGCGGATCCAATCGTCCACCGACACGCGGAAGCTGGCGACCATGATCCCCATCGCGACCATCAGGCTGAAGCTGGCCAGCACGCCGCCGAGCGCGATCGAGGCCTGGCCAGGAGCATTCGCCAGGCGCGCCAGCGTCAGGGCCAGCACCGGCGAGATGCGCCGGCCCGGTCGCAGGAACAGGCGCTCGAGCAGGCGGAAGCTGCTGCCGGCCAGGCGCGGCATGAGGCCGATGCCACCGATCAGGAGCAGGCCGATGGCGAAGTAGCCAAAGGGGCAGCTCGAATACCGGCGGCGCGAAGGCGCAGGCGGCAGCGGCCAGCAGGCACACCACCGAGGGCCAGGCCCGCGCCAGGCGCGCCAGCGCCACCTCGTCGTTGCCCGACTTGAGGGCGACGGCGGGGCGGGCGCGGGCAGCCTCCAGGGCCGGCACCAGGCAGCCCAGCAGCGCGACACCCAGTCCCAGGCCGAAGAACACGCAGGCGGCCAGCGGCGTGAACACCACCTGCGGCTTGATGCCCGGGAAGTAGCCGGCCCCGAGGTCGCCGCCGAAAAAGCGCAGGGCCAGCGCCGCCAGCGCATAGCCGCCCGCGACGCCGAGGAGTGCGCCGATGATGCCCAGGCTGGCGCCTTCCAGCAGCACCTGGCGCAGCAGGCCGCCGCGTTCGACGCCGAGCACGCGCAGGAGCGCGAACTGGCTGCGGCGGCGCATCACCGACAGCGCCTGGGTCGAAAACACGAGGAAGGCGCCGGTGAACAGGGCCACCAGGGCCAGCACGGTGAGGTTGACGCGGTAGGCGCGGCTCAGGTTGTTGTTGCGGCTTTGCTGTTCGCTGTCGTTCGGCTGGCCGACGCGGAAGCGCCCGGGAAAATCCCGCCCAGGTCGGCGGCCAGGCGGGCCTGGAACTGCCCGCGGTTCACGCCCGGTCGTAGTTTGAGGTCCACGCGCGAGAGCTTGCCCAGCTGGCCGAAGCGCCATTGGAGGGCGCCGATGTCCATCACGCCGAAACGCTGCCCTGGCCGGGCGCGCTGCACGGGGCCGGCCACGCGCAGGGCGAAGTCGCGGGTGCCGGCACGCAGCACCAGCTCGCCCCCGGAGCGGGTGCCGAGCCAGGCCTGGGCGGCCGGCGACAGGAAGACGCTGCGGTCGTCCAGCAAATCGCCGGCGCGCCCGTCGCTCGGTACGCCCAGCAGGTCCGGCGCAATGTAGGGTGCGCGCAGGGCGTCGATGCCGACCAGGCGCAGCGCACCCCGGGCTTTCGGCACCGCCGCCTGCAGTTCGAGCACGGGCGAGGCGATCGCCACGCCCTCGTATCGGGCCAGGCGCGGATAGACGGTTTCGTCGAACAGGGCTTCGCGTCCATGCACCTGGACGTCGGCCTGGCCCGACAGGCTCTTGATCGCGCTGGAGAATTCGTTGAAGGCGGCGGCATTGATCAGGTGGATGGCAAAGCCCATCGCCACGCCGACGGCGATGGCGACCACGGCCAGCAGCGCGCGCACCGGATGCGCACGCCACTCGCCGAGCAGCAGCCAGCGTGAGAGCGGATTCAGCCCGGACATTCCACCGCCAGTGCTTCGGCCTGCCGCCGTGCTTTCAGGCTGAGGACCTGGCCGGCCTGGCCGCCCGTCCGGGCCTGGTCTTCGCGGGCCCAGCGCTGCTTCAGGCGCAGGTGTTCGCACTTCTTGCGCGCCGCCGCATCGGCACGCTGCATCTTCAGGCGCTCGCGCATCTCCTTCTCGAGGCGCACCAGCCGCACCTGTTCCTGCTTGTCGACCTCTTCCAGTACGGCCTTCTGGCGTGCAAGGCGTGCCGCCGCCGCGGCCGGGTCGCCGGGCGTTGGCGACGGCACGACTGCCGTCGTGCCGGCGGCGCAGGGCCGTTCGCCGTAGCTGACCTTGCCGTCAGAGGTGCACTTGTACACCGTCTGCGCCGCCGCGCCGCTACCGAACGCGCACAAAACCAATACCGTCATGAAATTCTTCATCAATGTTCTCCCGGGTTCAAAGGATTTTGCCGGGGTTCATGATGCCGAGCGGGTCGAGCGCGGCTTTGATGGCACGCATCATCTCCAGTTCGACCGGGTCCTTGTAGCGCTTCAGGTCTTCGCGCTTGAGCGCGCCGATCCCGTGCTCGGCCGAAATCGAGCCGCCGAAGGCAACCACGCTGTCGTGGACGATGCGGTTGATATCTGACTGATGGGCAAGAAAAGCGTCGTGCGCCACGCCCTCGCCCGGGGCGACGTTGTAATGCAGGTTGCCGTCGCCGAGGTGGCCGAAGCAGACCACCTGGCAACCGGGAAAGGCGTCCGCGAGTTTTGCATCGGTGGTCGCGATGAATTCGGCGATGCGCGAGATCGGCAGCGACACGTCGTGCTTGATGTTCTTGCCGGCACTGGCCTGGGCCAGCGGAATGTGTTCGCGCAGCTGCCAGAGGCCGCCCGACTGCGCCATCGAGGTGGCCACCACCGCGTCGCCGGCAATCGCGGTCTCGAGCGCCGCTTCGATCGCGTTTTCCAGCATTCCGACCGCATGGCTTTCCGATTCGCTGCTCGACACTTCCAGCAGGGCGTATTGCGGATGGCGCCCGTCGAAGGGGCGCGGCAGGTGGGGAAAGTGGGTGGCGACCAGGTGCAGGCAGAAGTCCGACATCAGTTCGAAACCCGTCAGGCTGGAAGCGCAGCGCTCCTGCATCAGCGACAGCAGGGCCAGCGCATCCTCGGCCGATTCCAGTGCCACCAGGGCGACGGTCGAGGCCTTCGGTTGCGGATGCAGCTTCAGGACGGCGCCGGTGATGATGCCGAGCGTGCCTTCGGCGCCGATGAAGAGTTCGCGCAGCGCGTAGCCGGTATTGTCCTTGCGCAGGCCGCGCAGGCCGTCCCAGACCTCGCCTTTCGGCGTGACGACTTCCAGGCCCAGGCAGAGTTCGCGCGTATTGCCGTAGCGGAGCACCGCGGTGCCGCCGGCATTCGTCGACAGATTGCCGCCGATGGTGCAGCTGCCTTCGGCCGCCAGCGACAGCGGGAACAGCATGCCGGCGGCGGCCGCGGCGTCTGGATGCTTTGCAGGATGGCGCCGGCTTCGACGGTGATGGTGCGGTTGGTGGCGTCCACGGCCCGCACCCGGTTCAAGCGCCGCAGCGACAGCACCACGGCCGCGCCGCTGGCATCTGGCACGCTGCCCAGCACCAGGCCGGTGCGCCCGCCCCGGGGCACGATGGGCACGCGATGTTCCGCGCAGGCGCGCACCAGTTGCGCGACCTCGGCGGTGTTCGATGGCAGCAGGACGGCCCGCGCGCGGCCGGTGAAGCGGCCGCGCCAGTCGGTGAGGTGGGGCGCCATCGCCGCCTCGTCGGCCAGCACCCAGGACGCGCCGACGATGTCGCGGCAGCGCTTGAGCAATTCATCCGTCATGCGTCCTCAGTCATGCGGTACTTTCACCTTGTCGAGCAACTCCTTGGCCAGCTTTTGCGCCGCCTTCTTGTAGGGGCGCAGGTAGAGCAGGGCGCAGGCGAAATAGATGCAGACCAGCGCCACCTCGCCCATCGCCATCATGCGCGAGAGCTCGGTCCTGTCGCTCCAGGCGCGGACGGCGCCTTCCGCGAAATACAGGAGGATGACCATCGACGACCATTGCAGCGTGTAGAGGTCGCGCTTGAAGACACCGCGCAGGGGAACGAGCAGCGGCAAGGCCTTCAGTGCCAGCAGCGAGCCGCCCGGATGCAGCGGGGCGACCCACATTTCCCAGGCCACCAGCCAGCCGATCAGCCAGAGCAGGCTGGCAATGGCACCACCAAGGAAGATCTTCGGGGTTTGCATCAGCGTGGTCCGTGGGGTTGTGGTTGCGATGCGCCTTGCAGGCGCGCGGCGGCGTCGGCCAGGCGGCGTCCAAGCGCGATCGCCAGGCGCTTCTCGTCTTCCGTGACCGGCTTGTCGCCATCGATGCCGGCCCAGTGGGTGGCGCCGTAGGGACTGCCGCCGCTGGAAGTATTCATCAGTTCCGGATGGGTGTAGGGCAGGCCCATCACCATCATGCCGTGGTGTAGCAGCGGAATCATCATCGACAGCAGGGTGGCTTCCTGGCCGCCGTGCAGGCTGCCCGTGGAGGCGAACACGACCGCCGGTTTGCCCGACAGGGTGCCGGCCAGCCATTCGGCCGCGGTACCGTCGAGGAAGTATTTCATGGCCGCCGCCATGTTGCCGAAGCGCGTGGGCGAACCCAGGGCCAGTCCGGCGCATTCGGCCAGGTCGGACAGTTCGACACAGGGGGCGCCGCCGTCGGGAATGCTCGGGGCGGTCGCCTCGGTCACGGTCGAGACCGCGGGCACGGTGCGCAGGCGCGCTTCCGCGCCGGGCACGCTTTCGATGCCCTGCGCGACCAGTTCGGCCAGCTTGCGGGTAGCGCCGTGGCGCGAGTAGTACAACACGAGGATGGTCAGGGTAGTCGGGTTCATCGTTGATATTATAGAATGCTTTGCTTGATGAATCAGGGTGCGCGCCTTGGGTCCAGCGTCGGGGCACGATCAGGCCATCGACGGATCGAACGCGCGGCACTCGCCAAGCTGTATCCGTAAGCCGCATGCACAAGCGGCACGCATAAGCGACCCTGCCGAGGCACATGCTGGAGCACCCCCCGGACACGGGCCCGCACGAATCCTGAAAACGACATGCTTTCCAAAACCGTCAACGCGATATCCCGTTCCACAGCCGGCCTCTTCAAGGGCGTGGATGCCAGCAGCGTCGAGCGCGTACGCGGCCTGAGCGCTCACGAGGCACTCGACCTGGTCCGCTTCGCCCGGCGCCGCCTGCGCGAAGAAATGCTGCCGCAAGTGGCTGGCAGCCTGACCTTTACCACCACCCTTGCGCTGGTCCCGCTGCTGACGATCGTACTGGCCATTTTTACCACGTTTCCGATTTTCGGTCAGCTCCGCACGGCCCTGGAGACGTATTTCGCCCAGGCCCTGATTCCGAAGGCGATCTCGAGCACGATCATCTCGAATTTGACCCAGTTCGCCAGCAAGGCCAAGGGCCTCTCGCTGCTCGGCGCCATCGTCCTGCTGTTCACCACGACGACGATGATGGGCATGATCGAACGGGTGTTCAACCGCATCTGGCGCGTGCGCCGCCCCCGTCCGCTGACCCAGCGCGTGCTGGTGTACTGGGCCCTGATCACGCTGGGGCCGCTGCTGTTCGGCCTGTCGATCACCCTTACCGCCCAGCTGTTCACGGCCACCGACGGCATCACGCGCGCCGCGCCGATGGTTGGCGCCTTCTTCTCGATGCTCGCTTCGGTGGCGCTCACCACGGGCGCCTACACGCTGCTGTACGTGACGGTGCCGAACCGACGCGTGGGTTGGCGCGACGCGCTGTGCGGCGCGCTGGCTGCGGCACTTGCGTTTGAACTGGCCAAGCGCCTCTTCGCGCTCTTCATCCGCCAGTTCCCCACCTACGCCATCATCTACGGCGCGCTGGCGGCGCTGCCGCTGTTCCTGGTGTGGATGTACCTCTCCTGGCTGATCACGCTGGTGGGCGCCGTGCTGGCGGCGGCCCTGCCGATCGTCAAGTACGAGCGCTGGTGGCACGTGCCGGCGCCGGGCGGCGAATTCATCGACGCAATGGCGGTGCTCAAGGTGCTGCATGGCGGCGCGCATGCGACCGGCTCCGCGCTGGTCACGAGCAGCGCCTTGCGCGCGCATACGCGGATCGGCTACGACGAGCTGAGCCTGCTGCTGGAGCAGATGGTTGGTGCAGGCTGGGTCGGCCGGGTGCAGGTCGAGGCGTCCAGCCAGGGCATCTGGCGCGCGACCGCCCGCAGCGGGCAGGATGCCTGGGTGCTGCTGGCCGATCCGGAAAAATTGCGTGTGGCCGAGGTGTATCGCCTGTTCGTGTTCGGTGGGGCGGAAGCAGCGCTGTCGCCGGCGGCCCGGCCGGTGGCGGGTTCGAACCTGTCGCTCGATACGGCGGCGCTGGCACGCCAGGTGGAAACCGCAGTGGAGGAGGGGCTGGAGGAGCCGATTGCCGCCTATTTCGCCCGTGCTTGATGCATGGCCCGGATGATTGTTCGAAACGCCTGATGGTAAGCGCAGGGCCCGACGTTCGTAGGGTGGGCACTTGTGCCCACGCGGGATGGCACGGGTGAGCAATCGAACGGCCCGATCCCGGTCGCGATGCACCCCGACGTCGCTCGCGGCCCGAATTCTCATCGGTACCATGCCGCGTGGGCACGAGTGCCCACCCTACGGTGAACCAGATCGCCGCAAGCCACCCCTACCAGCTCAACTTCCCCGTCAGCATCTCCCAATACATCACCCAATCCGCCTTGAACGACAACCACGGCTGCGCAAACGTCGCGGGCCGGTTGTGCTCGTAGAAGAAATGGCCGACCCAGGCGCCGCCATAGCCGAAGACGAGCGCAGCCAGGATCCACCAGGCGTTGCCGCTCACAGCGGCCGTGACCAGCGCCACCAAGGCGCTGGTGGTGCCGATGAAGTGGGCGCGGCGGCAGCGGCGGTCGGCATGCTGGGTCAGGTAGTAGGGATAGAACTCGGCGAAATTCATGCTGTCGTCTCCTGGGGGCGTGTCGTCGCAAATGCGGCCAGTGCGTCGAGCACGGCATCGGGCTGCTCGCTCATCAACGAGTGGCCGGCGTCGACCTGCACGATGGTGCCACGGGCGACGGCACCCGTGAGCAGCCTGGTCGAGCGGGCCGGGGTCATCATGTCCTTGCGTCCGAAGATGAACAGGACCGGGCAGGCCAGGGCGCGCGCCGCCGCTTCGCCGTTGGCATAGCTGTTGCAGGCGGCAAAGTCGGTATGGAACAGGCCCTCGGGATTGAGCGCCGACATGCGCTGCATCAGCCGGCGCGCGCCGCCCAGCACTGAAAAGCCCGGAGCCGGGCTCGACGGCTTGTGCGCGATGCTCGAGTGCGACCAGATGTTGACCATGTCGATCGCCGCCGGCTCGTCGTCGCGGGCGGTGGCGAGCAGGGCGTCGGACACCTTCATCGGGTAGGTCGTGCCGAGCATGGCCAGGGCCGATGCGCGCGCCGGCTGGCGATGCGCGGCCTCCAGCGCGATGAGCGAGCCCATGCTGTGGCCGACGAGGAGGGCACGCGCCACGCCCGCCGCGTCGAGAAGCGCCAGCAGCCAGTCCGCCATCTCCTCGACGCTGCCAAGTGCCGGCCCGGCACTGCGTCCGTGCCCCGGCAGGTCGACGGCCAGCACGCCATGGCCGTGGTGTGCGAACCAGCGCGATTGCAGGCCCCAGACCGAGTGGTCGTTCTGGGCGCCGTGGATGAAGACGACGGTCGGCAGCGCCGCGTCGAAGGCCCTGCCGCCCGTGTAGCAATAGGCGGCCTTGCCATGGATGTCGAGGATCATGCTCAAGCTCCTTTCTGCGCCGCCTTGAGCGCGCGTGCCAGGTCGTCGATCAGGTCGTCCGCATCTTCCAGTCCGACCGAGAGGCGCATCGTGCCCTCCGTGACGCCGCTCGCGGCCAGCTGGTCAGAGGGGACGCGGAAGTGGGTCGTCGAGGCAGGGTGGATCACGAGCGACTTGGCATCGCCCACGTTGGCCAGGTGCGAGAACACCTGGAGGCTGTCGACGAAACGGCGGCCCGCGGCGCGGTCGCCCTTCAGGTTGAAGGTAAAGACGGCGCCGCAACCCTTGGGCAGCAGTGTCTTTGCCAGCGCGTGGTCCGGGTGGCTGCCTAGCTCCGGGTAGGAGACCGAGTCGACCATCGGGTGGCTCAGCAGGAACTCGACGATGCGGCGCGTGTTGGCGACGTGGCGCTCCATACGCAGGCCCAGCGTCTCGATGCCCTGCAGGATGGCAAACGCATTATGCGGGCTCATGGTTGCGCCGAAGTCGCGCAGGCCCTCGCGGCGCGCGCGCAGGGCGAAGGCGCCGACCGTGGATTCTTCCGTGAACACCATGCCGTGGAAGCCCTCGTAGGGCGCGCACAGTTCGGCGAAGCGCCCGCTGCGTTCGAACGCGCGTTGCCAGTCGAAGGTGCCGCCGTCGACCAGCAGGCCGCCGATCGCGGTACCGTGCCCGCACAGGAACTTGGTAGCCGAGTGGAAGACCAGGTCGGCGCCGAGATCGAAGGGCTTCATCAGCCAGGGCGTGGTGAAGGTGGCGTCGACCATCAGCGGCAGGTCGTGTTCATGGGCGAGCGCGCCGATGCGCGGGATGTCGAGCACGTCCAGGCCGGGGTTGCCGAGCGTTTCGCCAAACAGGACTTTCGTCTCCGGCCGGATCGCCGCGCGCCAGGCATCGATGTCGCGCGGGTCGACAAAGGTCGTTTCGATGCCGAAGCGTTTCAGGGTATAGGCCAGCAGGTTGTGCGAGCCGCCGTACAGGGCTTTCGAGGCGACGATGTGCGAGCCGGCTCCGGCGATCGTGCACAAGCCCAGGTGCATCGCCGCCTGGCCGCTGGCCGTGGCGATGCCGGCGACACCGCCTTCGAGCGCGGCGATGCGTTCCTCGAGCACGGCATTGGTCGGGTTCGAGATGCGCGAGTAGACGTGGCCGCTGCGTTCCATGTTGAACAGGGAAGCGGCATGGTCGGAATCGCGGAAAGCGAACGAGGAGGTGAAGTGGATCGGGGTGGCGCGCGCGCCGGTTGCCGGATCGGGCGAGGCGCCTGCGTGCAGCGACAGCGTATCGAAGCCGGGATATCGTGGACCGCTCATGGATGGCTCATCTAGGCAATAATGATGGCCGGCATCGTAGCATTCTTTCATCTGGCGGCGACAGCTCGCGCTATCCCGGCGCAGGCTGTTCCCTCGCAAACCTGGATTTTCTGCTAGGCTTAGGCTACATTCGTGTTATGCCTTAGACAAAAGTAGATAGAACAACTTACAGTGAATATTCCAACAGAAATGCCAACTGACGCCGGGGTGGCCAATATGAAAGTTTCAGAGATCCTGCAGGTGAAGGGCAACATCCTTTACACGGTGACGCCCGAGACGCTCCTGGCCGATGCCGTGAACACGATGTCCGAGAAGGACATCGGTTCCCTGGTGGTGATGGAGTATGGCGACCTGGTCGGGATGCTGACCTTCCGCGAAGTCATCAAGGTGCTGCACGCGAATGGCGGCGCCCTCGGTGCCGGCACGGTGCGCAAGCACATGGACGACAGCCCGATCACCGTCACGCCCGACACCGAAGTGAACGAAGTGCGGCGCATGATGCTGGAAAAGCATGCGCGCTACCTGCCGGTAATGAATGCCAAGACCCTGCTGGGCGTGATCTCGTTCTACGACGTCGCACGTGCGGTGCTGGAAGCGCAAAGCTTCGAGAACCGCATGCTCAAGGCCTATATCCGCGACTGGCCGGCCGAGCAGGCTGCCGAAGACTGAGGCAAGCCAGGGTGGGCTGCTCGTCAATCAGGCCCGCGCCTGGTTGACTCGACGCGGTCGAACGCCGTTTGCCTCGCCGCGGCTCGCATGCGCGCCGCGGCCACCCGTCCCCATCAAGCCGCGCGCTCCACAGGCTGCTGTCCCAGCCACGCCAGCAAGTCCTGCGGCGCCAGCGGCCGCGCGAACAGGTAGCCCTGCGCCAGCGGGCAGCCCAGCGCATGCAGGATCTGCGCCTGGCGCTCGTCCTCGACCCCTTCGGCAACGATCGACAAGCCCAGGTTGCGGCCCAGCTGGATCACCATCTCGGCAATGCTGCTGCCGCGTGCCGAGCCCGTGATTTCGGTGACAAAAGCGCGGTCGATCTTCAGGCGGTCGACCTGCAGGCGCTGCAGGTGCGACAGCGACGAGAAGCCCGTGCCGAAATCGTCGATCGCGATCGACACGCCGGTGCGCTTGACCTGGGCGAGCAGGTCGGCGAGCTGCTGCGGCTCTTCCATCGCCATCGATTCCGTGATCTCGAGCTCGACGTATTCCGGCGGCGCGCCGGTCTCGTCGAGGGCGCGGCGCAGCACCTCGACGAAGTGCGGATGGCGGAACTGCACCTGCGAGACGTTGATCGACATCGTGAACGCCTCATGGCCTGCCTGGTGCAGGCGCACCAGTTCGGCGCAGGCTTCGCGCAGCACCCAGGCGCCGATCTCGACGATCATGCCGGAGTACTCGGCAATCGGAATGAAACGGTCGGGCGGAATCATCCGGCCGTCGGCCGTGCGCCAGCGCAGCAGCGCCTCGGCGCCGAAAGGACGATGGGTGGCCAGGTCCACCTGGGGCTGGTAAGCCAGGTAGAGCTCGCCGCCCTTGAAGCCGCTGCGCAGCGCATGCATCAGGCGCACGCGTTCGCGGATCTCCACGCCCATGCCGCGCGAAAAATAGAAGTGGCCGCCGCGCTGCTGGGTCTTGGCACGCTTGAGCGCAATATCGGCGTCCTTCAGGGCGTCGGCGCCGCTGCCGTCATGTTCAGCCAGGCGCACCAGGCCGAAGGTGCCCGAGACCTGGACGTCCTGGCCGTCGATCGAGAAGGGGACAGCGAACAGGGCGTCCAGCGCTTCCGGGGTGTTGAGGGCGCTGTCGCCGAGCACGGCGAAGATGTCGCCGCCGATGCGCGCCACCGTCAGGCGAGGGTCGAGCTGCTGCTGCAGGCGCTGGGCCACCGCCACCAGCAGCAGGTCGCCGAAGCCATGGCCGAGGGCGTCGTTGGTTTCGGCGAAATGGTCGAGGTCGACCAGGGCCAGCGTGGCGTCGTGTTCGCCCGCGGCGGCGACGGCGGCGTCGAGCGCCTCGACCAGGCGCGTGCGGTTCGGCAGGCGCGTCAAAGGGTCGGTAAAGGCGGCCGCGTTCAGGCGGCCCACCAGTTCGACGTTGTCCAGGCCCACCGAGACGACGCTGGCAAACACGTTCAGGAGGCGCCTGGCGCCTTCGCTTGCCGGTGCGGCGAGGTCGACGGCGGCAACGAACTCGCGTCCCGACTTGCCGGCGAAGTAGAGTGCCGGGCAATCCGGCGCGAAGCGAGCCTTGCGCGCCGCCAGCGCTTGCTGCGCAAGCGCGGCCAGGCGGGGTGGGCGTGGGCCGCGAGCGTCGTTCCTTCCAGCGAACGGGCCTCGCCCGCCGCGCCGATCACGCGCAGCTGGCCGGCGTCGTCGAAGCACAGCACGCCACCGGGCTCCTGGCCGAGCAGGGCCGCGGCCTGGGCCAGCACCGAGCGCGCCACGTCGCGGGCGCCGTGCAGCGTCATCAGCTCGGCCCCGGCATGGACGATGCGTTCGAGCCCGGCACGGCCATAGCCGAGCGCCTGCAGTTGCTGGTAGCAGCGCACGGCCGCGGCCACGGTCGTATAGAGCTTGGTGCGGGTGAGTTCGGACTTGGTGCGGTAGTCGTTGATGTCGAGGTCGCGGATCGCGTCCATCTCCGGCGCGTACCCGGGTTGCCCGGTGCGCAGGATGATGCGCACGTCGGCGAGGCCCGTGGCTTGGCGCACGTGACGGACCAGGTGCAGGCCGGCGTCGGGCTGTTCCATCACGACGTCGAGCAGGATCACCGCGATGTCGGACTCGCGTTCGAGCAGGGAGCGCGCCGCGCGGGCCGAATAGGCGTGCAGGAATTCGAGCGTGCGGCCCTGTACCTCCAGGCCCGCGAGGGCGAAGGTGGTGGTCGAGTGCACGTCGGCGTCGTCGTCGACGATCAGGATGCGCCATGCCGGCCGTTTGCCGGCCACGGGCATGCCTTCTTGTGGCTCGTCCAGGAATACCAGGTGGTCGTGCGCGGCGGCGTCACCCGGCGGTATCGATGCGGGCATTGTTCTTGCGTCTCCAGGATGGGCTCGACATACTTTACTGATCCAGTATAGCCGGAATTGCCGAGTTGATAGGTCGAATATTGCGCTACGGCAAAAATATGCCGGATTTCGGCAACAGCCCCGCTTGCCAGCCCGGCGAGCGGCCCCCATACCAAGCCCCGCGCCGGCTGGTAAAATGGATTTTTTCACCCTACTGCGCCTACCATGTCCGGCAATACTTTCGGCAAGCTGTTTTCCGTTACCACCTTCGGCGAATCGCATGGTCCCGCGATCGGCTGCGTCATCGACGGCTGCCCGCCGGGCCTGGCCCTGTCCGAGGCGGACATCCAGCCGGAGCTCGACCGCCGCAAGCCCGGTACCTCGCGCCACGTGACCCAGCGCCGGGAAGCGGACCGGGTGCAGATCCTGTCGGGTGTCTACGAAGGCGTCACCACGGGCACCCCGATCGCGCTCCTGATTGCCAACGAAGACCAGCGCAGCAAGGACTACGGCAACATCGTCGAGACCTTCCGTCCCGGCCACGCCGACTACACCTACTGGCACAAGTACGGCGTGCGTGACCCGCGCGGCGGCGGCCGTTCGTCGGCGCGCCTGACGGCACCGGTCGTCGGCGCCGGCGCGGTGGCCAGGAAATGGCTGCGCGAGCGCCATGGCGTCGCCTTCATGGGCTGCATGCGCCAGCTCGGCGAGATCGAGGTGCCCTTTCGCGGGTGGGAGCACGTGGCCCATAACCCGTTCTTCGCCGCGACGGACGACGCGGCGCTGCTGGCGCGGATGGAAGCCTATATGGATGACCTGCGCCGCGCCGGCGACTCGATCGGCGCGCGCATCGACGTCGTGGCATCGAACCTGCCGGTGGGCTGGGGTCAGCCGATCTACGACAAGCTCGATGCCGACATCGCCTACGCGATGATGGGGATCAATGCGGTCAAGGGCGTCGAGATCGGCGCCGGCTTCGCCTCGGTCGCGCAAAAGGGTTCCGAGCATGGCGACGAACTCACGCCCGAAGGCTTTGTCGGCAACCATGCCGGCGGCGTGCTGGGCGGGATCTCGACCGGCCAGGACATCACGGTCTCGCTGGCGATCAAGCCGACCTCCTCGATCCGGGTGCCGCGCCGCTCGATCGACAAGGCCGGCGTGCCAGGCCTGGTGGAAACCTTCGGCCGCCACGACCCTTGCGTGGGCATTCGCGCCACGCCGATTGCCGAGGCCATGCTGGCCCGGTGCTGATCGACCACGCGCTGATGCATCGCGCCCAGTGCGGGGACGTGGTGGTGGACACGCCGCGCATCGGGCCGCACGGCGCCTGATCCGACAAGGAAGCGGCGCGGGTCCTGTCGGGGGCTTGAGCGCCGCGACCTCGACCTGGGTACGGCGCTCGACCGCGCGCACCACCAGTGCACGCAGGTCGTTCAGCAGCGAGAACTCGGCCTGGCTCAGGCTGACCGACGGGAAGCTGTCGTCCCAGTCGCCATAGATGAAGCCGACCGGCTGGCCACCCATGCACAAGGGGATGACGACGAAGCAGCGCGCGCCCGTCAGACCGGTCTTCCACCACGCCGGCAGCTTGGCGGCGAATGTGGGATCGCGCGCGTTCTCGATGAAGATCACGCGGTCGCTGGCAAGGGCCGCGTGGAAGACGTCGGCCGCATAGCCGTCCGCGAAACCGAGTTGCGGCATCAATGCCCGTGCGCCTTCGCCGAAACCCATCTTGGCCAGATACTTGCCCTCGCGGCGGTTGCGCAGGAAGGCAAAGGCACGCGTGAACGACAGGCCCCGGTAGATCGTCTCCAGCGCCATCGATGTCATCTGGCCGGGCGTGACGTCGATGCCGGCGTCGCGCATGTCGGCCACGCCGCTCATCAGGATGCGGTTGCCCGCTTCGCGCTTGCGCGTCACGGCCTCGGCCTGCGCGCGCTTCACGGAAGGCCTGGCCAGCGGCGCGATCGTCAGGTCGGCGGCCGCCTCGGTCTTGGCCTGGTTGACCGCGTCGAGGATGGCGTCAAGCTCCACGCCCAGCATCGGCGCGAATGCGCTTGCCAGGTCGCGCACGCGCGCGGCGCCAGGCGCGTCGTCGTGCCACAGCGAGTCGGCGCAGCGCGTGGACATCGTTCCCAGCGCCGCCAGCCAGTCGTCGTGGCGGAATGCGGCATTGCGCTCGCCGGGTTCGAGCGTGCGCATGCTCGCGACCAGGTTGCGCGGCAGCCCCAGTGTTCGGCGGCGGCCCGTCCCAGCTCCCTCCAGGCTCAGGCCCAGCACGCTGCGTTCGCCGCCCCCAGCGCCGGGCGCCTGCAGGCGCGCCCACGCTTCCGGCAGGTAGAAGGTCACCATCATGCGTCCCAGGGAATGCAGGATGGAGCAGACCACGGCTTCCTCGGGGTCGCGGGTGGCCGCGCGCGCCGCCACCTGGTGTGCCACCATTCCGGCCAGCACGGCTTTTTCCATCTCGACGTGGGCCGGCGCGGAGTCCGGCCTGTTCCTGGACAGTTCCTCGATCAGCTTCAGGCCCAGCGCGAGGTGGCCGATGGCCTCGGTACCCAGCACCAGCACCGCCTTCGAGACGGTATTGACCCGCTGGCCGAAGGCCGAGTACATGCCGCTGTTGGCAAGGCGCAGCACCTTCTGGGTGAGCACCGGGTCCGACAGCACGGTCTGGGCCATCGAGAATTCCTGCTCGTCCTCGCCGCGCATCGACGCCAGGATGGCATTGATCGCACGCGCAAAGCCCGGCATGTCGCCCTGGCGGCGGGTGCGCTCCCACAGCAGGGCGAGGGTGGCGTCGGCCGTGGCCGGACGGTCGGTGGAGGGCGAGATGCCTGGTTGCGTCATGGTGTGCTTGCCCGTGGTTCGGACGGCGGCAATGCCGTGTAATGCTTGTCTTCGAGGGCCGCGAGCGCGACATCCGCCGGCATCGGCTTCCCGGTGAGGTAGCCCTGCACGTAGCGGCAGTCGCGGCCCTGCAACCAGGCCAGCTGCTCCTCGGTCTCCACGCCTTCCGCGACGACCGCGAGGTCGAGGTGGCGCGCCATGTCGAGCACGGCGCTGCAGATGGCCGCTTCCTTGTGCGCGCCCGGCAGGTCCTTGACGAAAGCGCGGTCCACTTTCAGCACCGAGATCGGGAAGCGCTTGAGGTAGGCCAGCGAAGAATAGCCGGTGCCGAAATCGTCGATCGCGATGCGCGCGCCGCGCGCGGCCATGCGTTCGAGGATGGTCTCGGCATGCACCGGGTCGACCATCAGGGTGCCCTCGGTGATCTCGAGCACGAGGCGGTCACCCGGCAACTCCGAGAAGGCCAGCGCCTCGTCGAGCACGTCGAGGAATTTGTCGTTGCGGAACTGGCGCGGGCTGATGTTGACCGAGATGTAGAGCGGCCGCCCCGCCGCTTCCTCGAACTGGCGGATCTGGGTGCAGGCCGCCTTCAGGGCCCAGGCTCCCAGCAGGGTGATCAGGCCGTTGGTCTCGGCGATCGGGATGAAGCGCACCGGCGGCACCATGCCCAGGGTCGGGTGCTTCCAGCGCATCAGCGTCTCGAAGCCCTCGATCAGGCGTGTGCGCGCGTCGACGATGGGCTGGTAGTAAAGCAGGAATTCCCCTTCGCGCACGGCGCTGAACATGGCCGCCTCGAGCGAGATGTCGTGCTGGGGCGCGCCGCCTTCGCGCGCGCTGTAGACGAGGGCGCGGCCCTTGCCGGTTTCCTTGGCGCGGGCCAGCGCCGCACCGGCCAGGGCCAGCAGGGTGTTGTCGTCCTCGGCATGCCCGGGACAGAGCGCGATGCCGATCGAGGCGCCCAGATGGATCGTATGGCCGTCGACCTCGAAGGGCGTTTGCAGGGCCGCGAGCAGGCGTCCGGTCACGAGCTTGATCTGCGCCTGGCTGACCGTGCCGGGCAGGATGGCGACGAACTCGTCGCCGCCCAGGCGCCCTGTGGTATCGCTGTCGCGCAGGGTCTTGCGCAGGCGCGCCGCGGCCTGGCGCAGCACGGCGTCGCCCACCGGATGGCCGGCGCCGTCGTTGACTTTCCTGAAGCCGTCCAGGCCGACGGTGGCGAGCGCGAAACCCTGGCCGGAACGGCGCGCGTTGGCAACGACCACGCGGATGCGGTCGCCCAGCAGCAGCCTGTTCGGCAAATCGGTGAGCGCGTCGTGGGTCGCCATGTGGCGCAGGCGCTCTTCGGTGGCGAACTGCGCACTCATGTCGCGCCCGACGACGAGCAGGCTGGCGTCAAGCTCGCCGGTCGCCGCGATGCGCAGCTCGAAAGGTAATTCGCGCCCCGGGCAGCGCAGGCGTACGCGCAGCTGCACCGGTTCAGAAGTGGCGCAGGCGTCGACGATGGCGGTGCGCAGCGCCGCGCTGTCGGTCTCGGCGACCAGGCTGGCAAGCGGCAGGTCTTGGAGCCTGCCTTCCAGCCCCAAGAGGCGGGCAGCGCGGCGGCTGGCCGTGCGGATCTGGCCCGAGGGCGCGAGACGAAAGACGGCGTCGCCCGCCGCTTCCATCAGGCCGTCCAGGCAGGTGGCGCCGTGCGCCTGGGCTGGCAGAGCGGACGGCAGGGCGGTAGGGGAACGCATTGTCGAATATCTGCCTTCTTGCTGGCTTGGGAGCGAAAACCGCGCGACTTGTGCAAGCGCAGGGAACTGTATCACCGAAAAATTCTGAAGGGCATTGCAACGCGCCCCGCGTGGACATCGTTTGCGCTAGCGCAGGGTTGCCTTGCTTGACGCCGCGCTTTGCGCTAGCCTGTTGCCGAAACGAGTTGTCGATCGATCAACTGCGCTGCGTCTGGTTGCCCATCAGCATTGTCGCCGATGGAAGCGAGTGGAACCAGCCGCTTGGCTCGTTTTCGATGCTTTTGCGCAACATAATCACGAAATATCACATCTGGAGCGCCGCGTGCGCGAGGAACCGCGATGAATCCCTTCGACACCCATGAAGTCCTGAACCAGGCGCCGCCCTTTGGCGACATCAACCTGTTCCGCTGCGACCCGGCCCTGCAGGAAGCCCTGGCGCGCGAGGGTGCAGGCTGGGCGCTCGACGCCCTGGCTTCGCTGGGCGAGCGGCTCGGACGCGCCGAGGTGCTCGACCCGGCCCGGCTGGCCAATGCGAACGGCCCGCGCCTGGTCAGTTTCGACCGCAGCGGACGCCGTGTCGACGAGGTGGAGTTCCATCCGGCCTGGCACAACCTGATGAGCCTGATGATCGGGGCCGGCGCGCACTCGGCGCCCCTGGCGCGACCCACGTCCCGGTGCCCAGGTCGCGCGCGCCGGCGCCTACCTGCTGTTCGGCCAGGTCGAGAACGGAGCGCAGTGTCCGGTGACGATGACCTATGCCTCGGTGCCCGCCCTGCGCCGCGCCGGCCGCCTGGGCGAGCGCTGGCTGCCGAAGATCCTGTCGAACGAATACGACCCGCGCTCGCTGCCGGTCGAGCAGAAGCGCGGGGCCCTGATCGGCATGGGCATGACCGAAAAGCAGGGCGGCACCGACGTGCGCGCCAACACGACGCGGGCGCGGGAGATCGCCCCGGTGACGCGCGGGCGCGCTTCGGCGAAGAAGGCGAGGGCGCCTGGCAGATCGTCGGCCACAAGTGGTTCTTTTCGGCGCCGCAGTCGGACGCCCACCTGATCCTGGCGCAAACCGGCGAGGGCGGCAGCGCCGACGGGTCGCCGCCCGGACTCTCATGCTTCTTCGTGCCGCGCTACCTGCCGGACGGCAGCCGCAACGCCATCCGCGTGCAGCGTTTGAAGGACAAGCTCGGCAACCGTTCGAACGCCTCCTCGGAAGTCGAGTTCTGCGACGCGGTCGGCTGGCTGGTGGGGCCCGTCGGGCGCGGCATCCCGACCATTCTCGAGATGGGCGGCTACACGCGCCTGGACTGCGTGGTCGGCACGGCCGGCATCATGCGCGCGGCGCTCTGCCACGCGCTGCACCACGCGCGCGGGCGCAGCGCCTTCGGCAGGCCGCTGGCGCAGCAGCCCCTCATGCAGAACGTGCTGGCCGACCTTGCCCTCGAATCGGAGGCGGCCACCGCTTTCGCGCTGCGCCTGGCGCGCTGCTTCGACAGCCTGGACGATCCGATGGAAGCGGCGCTGGCCCGCATCCTGACTCCGGCCGGCAAGTACTGGCTGTGCAAGCGCGGCCCGGCTTTTGGGGCCGAGGCGATGGAGGTCATGGGCGGCAACGGCTATGTCGAGGACGGGCCGCTGGCGCGCCTGTACCGCGAGTTCCCCGTCAACTCGATCTGGGAAGGCTCGGGCAACGTGATGTGCTGGATGTGCTGCGCGCGCTGGCCAAGTCGCCGGAGAGTGCGCGCGCCGCGCTGGAGGCGGAACTGGCCCCGACCGCCGCGCTCGACCCGCGTTTTGGCGCCTACGTGGCGCGCCTCGGCCAGGACATGGCCCGGGCTGGCGAACTCGACGGTCGGCGCCTCGCCGAGCGCCTGGTCATCGCGGTCCAGGGCGCCTGCCTGCTACGCCATGCGCCGGCGTTTGTCGCCGAGGCCTTCGTCGCATCGCGCATCGCGCAAGACGTCGGCGGCGCCTTTGGCCGGCTGCCGGCAGGGCTCGACCTGGACGCCATCCTGGGGCGGGCTTTGGCGGTTTAGGGTGAAATTTCTACAGCGGGGCGCGACAAACCTGCGCGCTACTGGGATAATGGCGGGTTACGATCCACAGGCAGCCTGGCAACAGTCCATCGTAGCGGTGCATGCGCCGTCCCGTACCCGCGTACGGCACGGCGAGGCACCGGCGATGCGGCCGCAGTCCGGCGCTCCACACACCAGAACAATTCCATGTCGATAATGAAACAAGACCCGCGCTTTCCCAGCCTCTTCATCCTGAATCACCCGCTGATCCAGCACAAGCTGTCGCACATGCGCGAGCACGACACCTCGACCCGCACCTTCCGCGAACTGCTCAAGGAAATCACGCTGCTGATGGGCTACGAGATCACGCGCGACCTGCCGCTGACGACGCGCCCGGTCCAGACCCCGCTGGTCACGATCGACGCACCCGTCATCGCCGGCAAGAAGCTGGCGATCGTGCCGATCCTGCGCGCCGGCATCGGCATGAGCGACGGCCTGCTGGAACTGGTGCCCTCGGCACGTGTGGGCCACATCGGCGTATTCCGCGACCCCGAGACCCACGAGCCGGTCGAGTACCTGGTGCGCCTGCCCGACACCACCGACCGTACCTTCATCCTCTGCGATCCGATGGTCGCTACCGGCAACTCGGCGGTGCACGCGATCGACGTGCTGAAAAAGCGCGGCGTGCCGGACGAGCAGATCCTGTTCCTGGCCCTGGTTGCCGCGCCCGAGGGCGTGAAGGTCTTCCATGACGCCCACCCGAACGTGAAGCTGTATGTGGCCTCGCTCGATTCGCACCTGGACGCGCACGCCTACATCGTCCCTGGCCTGGGCGACGCCGGCGACCGCATCTTCGGCACCAAGTAAGCGGTGGCGGGAGCGATGCAAGCGGGCTTCTTTGCCCGCCTGATGCAGGCGAACGAGACGTTCCGCGCCGGCCTGCCGGGCACGTTGCGCAGGCTGCAGGACGTGCGGGCCGGTCTCGATCCGGCGGCGCCCGCGGCCGACCTGGTGGCCGAGCTGGGTGCGCTGCTGCACACGCTTGCCGGCGCGGCCGCGACCTTCGGTTTTTCGCGAGATGGGGCAGGGTGCGCGCAGCCTGGAGCAGCGCCTGCGCGTGCTCACCGCATTCGATCACGTCGGTGCAGGCGACTGGTCGGCCTGGCTGGCGGGCGTGGAGCAATTCGCACAGGCGGGCCTGGCAGGCTCGCGCTCTGCGTAGCACGGCCCGCCTCCGGGCGTGTTGCCTTGAGCAAAAAATCTTGCATGAAGCCGTTTGATCCACCGCAAACTTGCCACCCTTCGATCGCCTATATTCTCCTTACTGCCGACGTAAAACCGTTAGCGTGAAAGTTGGCTAGCAGAAGCACCTTATACCGGGTCAATACTGCCTTCAAGCAATGTTATTCGACATCCTCAGGTACTGCTTTCCAGCAATGTAACGCGCCTTGTTTTTTTATTTTGCGAAAATTGGGTGCACGCGGTTTTATTCGGTATAATACGGGATCGTTGGGTTCGAGCTAGTAGTGCAGTCTGTCTGTCATTTCTTTCTTGCTACTTCAAACGATCATAAACGGGCGTAAGCCCACTTAACTGAAATAGGAAATTGTAATGGCAACTGGCATCGTTAAATGGTTCAATGACTCCAAGGGTTTCGGCTTCATCACCCCTGATGAAGGCGGCGAAGATCTGTTCGCGCACTTCTCGGCTATCCAGAGCCAAGGCTTCAAGTCCCTGCAAGAGAACCAGCGCGTCTCGTTCGACGTGACCTCGGGTCCTAAGGGCAAACAAGCATCGAACATTCAGCCGATCTAATCGTCGCTGAGTTACGATGAAAAATCCTCGGCACTGCCGGGGATTTTTTTCGTCTGTTGGTTTCAAAAGATTGTTGACGGAAGTTAATAAGCTGGGCCGCCCTGCTGTTTAATTTCCGTTCGCCAATAATCAGGCTGGGCATAGGCCCGCCGGAGAAAGTCGACGAAGGCGCGGATACGCAGCGGCAGGTGGCGCCGCTGGGCAAATACGGCATGGATGTCGTTGCCTGGCGCCGCGTATCCGTCGAGCACCGTCACCAGTTCGCCCGACTCGATTTGCGCGGCGACTTCCCACATCGAACGCCATGCCAGGCCGCGGCCCCTCAAAGCCCATTCGTGCAGCACGGCGCCGTCGTTGCACACCATATTGCCGGCCACCCGCAGCGTCACCGTCTTGTTATTCTCGCGAAAGGTCCAGCCGCGCTGGCTGCCTTCGCTGCTGATCGCCAGGCAATTGTGGCGCGCCAGGTCGGCCAGCGTGACGGGCGTGCCATGACGCTTCAGGTAGCCCGGCGCTGCCACCACCACCCGCGCATTGTCGGCGAGCTTGACGCCGACCAGGTTCGAGTCGCCCAGGCTGGCGATGCGAATCGCCACATCGATGCCTTCACCGACGACGTCGACGACGCGGTCGTTCAGGTTGAGGTTGACGGTCACGTCGCGATGTTCGGCAAGGAAGGAGGGCAGCAGGGGTGCCACATGCTGGCGCCCGAACCCGGCCGGAGCCGATACGAGCAGGTGGCCACGTGCATGGGCGCTGCGTTCCGACACTGCGGTTTCGGCGTCTTCCAGTTCGCCCAGGATGCGCTGGCAATCCTCGAGAAAGGCCGCGCCTTCATCGGTCAGTACCAGGCGCCGGGTCGTTCGCTGCAGCAGCTTGACGCCGAGCCTGCTCTCGAGGGAGTCGAGGCGCCGGCCGATCATTGCCGGGGCGATGCCTTCAGCCCGTGCCGCGGCCGACAAGCTGCCGCGCGCCGCCACCTCGACGAAGGTGGAGATCTCCTTGAACTTGCCCATGGTCTTGCCTCATCTGTGACAAATACGCACAGATGATGTGCATAAATGTATCGTTTAGCTACTTTCTGTTGACTATACTTGATGATATGACAAACGCCAAGCTTGCCTCTGCCCGGCGTTCGCGACACGATTTTTGACATCACAGCAAGGAGTTTCACCATGACCATCGCTCTCCCACCAGGACTCGACATCCGCGCCGAGATCAAGCCAGGCTACGAACAGATCCTCACGCCCGAAGCGCTCGCGCTTGTCGCCAGCCTGACGCGCCAGTTCGAGCCTCGCCGCCAGGAACTGCTCGCCGCCCGCGTCGAACGCGCGCGCCGGCTCGATGCCGGTGAGCGTCCGGATTTTCTGCCGGAAACCGCGCACATCCGCGCCGGCGACTGGACCATCGCGCCCATCCCGCAGGCACTGGAATGCCGCCGCGTCGAGATTACCGGACCGGTCGAGCGCAAGATGGTCATCAATGCGCTGAACTCCGGTGCCGACAGCTACATGACGGACTTCGAGGATTCGAATTCGCCCAACTGGGACAACCAGATCACGGGCCAGATCAACATGGTCGATGCCGTGCGCCGCACGATTTCGCTCGAGCAGAACGGCAAGACCTACAAGCTGGGCGACAAGGTCGCGACACTGGTCGTGCGTCCGCGCGGCTGGCACCTGGACGAAAAGCACGTGCTGGTCGACGGCAAGCGCGTCTCGGGCGGCATCTTCGACTTCGCGCTGTTCATGTTCCATAACGCAAAGGAACAGCTGGCGCGGGGCGCCGGGCCATACTTCTACCTGCCGAAGATGGAATCGCACCTGGAAGCGCGCCTGTGGAACGACATCTTCATCGCCACCCAGGAAGCGCTCGGCCTGCCGCGCGGAACGATCAAGGCAACGGTGCTGATCGAAACCATCCTGGCCGCCTTCGAGATGGACGAGATCCTGTACGAGCTGCGTGAACACAGCGCTGGCCTGAACGCGGGCCGCTGGGATTACATCTTCTCGTGCATCAAGAAGTTCAAGCTGGACAAGGACTTCTGCCTGGCCGACCGCCCGAAGGTGACGATGACCTCGCCCTTCATGCGCGCCTACGCCCTGTTGCTGCTCAAGACATGCCACAAGCGCGGTGCGCCGGCCATCGGCGGCATGTCGGCCCTGATTCCGATCAAGAACGATCCGGAGAAAAATGAGGTCGCGATGGGTGGCGTGCGTAACGACAAGGCGCGTGACGCCAGCGACGGTTACGACGGCGGCTGGGTTGCGCATCCCGGCCTGGTCGAACTGGCGATGACGGAATTCAAGAAGGTGCTGGGCGACAAGCCGAACCAGATCGAGAAACAGCGTCCGGACGTGGAGGTGACTGCCGAGCAGCTGCTCGACTTCAAGCCGGAGACGCCGATCACCGAAGCGGGACTGCGCTACAACATTAACGTCGGCATCCATTACCTTGGCGCCTGGCTGGCAGGCAATGGCTGCGTGCCGATCCACAACCTGATGGAAGACGCGGCGACCGCGGAGATCAGCCGCTCCCAGGTCTGGCAATGGATCCGCTCGCCGAAGGGCGTGCTCGAGGACGGCCGCAAGGTCACGGCCGAGATGGTGCGGGCGATGATCGGGGAAGAGCTGGTCAAGGTGAAGGGGGACGCGCCGAACGGCGACAACCCGAGCTACGCGCGCGCGGCCGTCATCTTCGAGGAAATGTCGACGTCCGAGCAGTTTGCCGAGTTCCTGACGCTGCCGCTGTACGAAGAAATCTGAGTCGCCCCCTTGGCGCGAAATGACGCCGTCCTCCGGGCGGCGTTTTTTTTGCTGCGCCATTGGGCTCGACCAGCCTGCTGCGCCCGGGCGCCAGGATACCCGGCAGTTCCGTAAAAACGTAACTAACCAACGGGAAGCGCACTGCGACAAGCAATGCGCGGCTGCGCACGCGCCAGGGCGAGGCCAGCAAAATGGGGGGGCAGGGTATTCGCGCGAGCCTGGCGCTGCTGGTTCAGAACACGTTTTTCCACTCGCGCAGGACGGCAAACGCCTCTACCGGCGCGGCGCCTTCGCCTAGCTTGCCGGCCGCCACCAGCGATGCCACGATCGCAGGATCGCGGTAGCGCAGGAAGGGATTCGTGCTGCGTTCCAGGCCGATGCTCGAGGGCACCGTCGGCAGGCCTGCCGCACGTTTCGCGCTCTCGTCGCGCATGCGTAGCGCCAGCGCCGCGTTGTCCGGATCCACGGCCTGGGCAAATCGCAGGTTGGACAAGGTGTATTCGTGTGCGCAGTAGACTTCAGTATCGCCGGGCAGGCGTGCGAGCTTGTCCAGCGACGCCGCCATCTGCGCCGGCGTGCCTTCGAACAGGCGGCCGCAGCCGCCGGCGAACAGCGTATCCCCGCAGAACAGCCAATGCAGCCCTGGCGTGCGCCGCACATAGGCGATATGGCCCAGGGTATGTCCAGGCACCTCGAGCACTTCCAGTTCCAGGTCCAGCCCCGGCACGACCACGCGGTCGCCTTCGCCCAGCGGGTGCTTCACTTCGTCGATGCCATCGTTGCGGGGGCCGTACACCGGAACCGGAAAGCGCGCCAGCAGATCGCGCACGCCCCCGATATGGTCAGCATGATGATGGGTGAGTAGAATGGCGGTGAGGCGCAGGCCGTGGTCGGCGAGGCTGGCAAGGATGGGGCCGCTGTCGCCGGGGTCGACCGCCGCGGCATGCACGCCGTCGTGGATCAGCCAAAGGTAATTATCCTTGAACGCAGGTACGGTCAGGACAGTCAAATCGTTACGACTGCCGGCAGGGAGGGCGTCGCGTCCAGCTGCGTTGCCTGGGGGAGGGGTCATGGGTTCCACGCAAAAGGAGTGTGATGGATAGCGCTGCATCGGAAAAATCCATTATAGCGCTCGACGAATGGCTGCTTTCGCCGGCGGGTGCCTACGTGCGCGCTTTCGAACAAGCCTGCCTCGACGAGCTGACGGCCGACATCTTCGGCTTCAATGCCGTGCAAATCGGCGTGCCGCAAATCGATGCGCTTGCCGCCAACCGCATGCCCAACAAATGGCAGGCGGCCACGCGCACGTCCACCTTCGACGAACTCGAATTTGCCGCCAGCGGCAAGCAGATCGCGGTCGCACTGGATTTCTCGGAATTGCCATTTGCCTCGCAAAGCCTGGATTTGGTGGTGCTGCCGCACGTCCTGGAATTTGCGGCCGAGCCCCACCAGGTACTGCGCGAGGTCGAACGCGTGCTCATCCCCGAAGGGCAAGTCATCATTTGCGGCTTCAATCCGGCCAGCCTGTGGGGCATGCGCCAGGGGCTGGGCAAGGTAACGCGCAGCGGCTACCTGCCGTCGGCGGGCGAATTCATCTCTATGCCGCGCATGAAAGACTGGTTAAAATTGTTGAATCTTGGCGTAACGCGCAGCCATTTCGGCTGCTACGCGCCACCGTTTCGCACGGCACAGTGGCTCAACCGTTTCACCATGATGGAAGGGGCGGGTCAACGCTGGTGGCCCTATCTCGGTGCCGTCTACATCGTGCACGCGATCAAGCGCGTGAAAGGCATGCACCTGATCGGGCCGGCGTGGAACAAGAAAACAAGCCGGGCGCCGCAGGCGGTGCCGGCGACGAATCGGCATCATCGAAAATAATTGGAACAGGAAAGACCAGGCGGCATGACGAAAGTGGAAATTTTTACCGATGGCGCTTGCAAGGGCAATCCCGGCGCCGGCGGTTGGGGCGCGCTGCTGGTCGCTGATGGACACGAGAAAGAAATTTTTGGTGGGGAACCGAACACCACCAATAACCGCATGGAACTGAAGGCCGTGATCGAGGCTCTTGGCGTGCTGAACCGTCCGTGCGAAGTCGTACTGCACACCGACAGCCAGTATGTGCAGAAGGGGATCTCGGAATGGATCCACGGCTGGAAGGCGCGCGGCTGGAAGACGGCCGCCAAGGAACCGGTCAAGAACGACGACCTGTGGAAGGCGCTCGACCTGGCCCAGCAGCAGCACGCGGTCGAATGGCGCTGGGTGCGCGGCCACAACGGCCACCCCGGCAACGAGCGCGCCGACGTCCTGGCGAACCGGGGTGTGGCGACCTTGCGTCGTTGATTGTCGCATGCATGCGCTATACTGCTGACTTGCCGCGATTCAATAATTTCGCTCAACTCAGACCACAGTAGACCCCATGCGCCAGATTGTCCTCGATACCGAAACCACCGGCCTGAACCCACGAACCGGCGACCGCGTCATCGAAATCGGCTGCGTCGAGCTGGTCAATCGCACGCTGACCGGCAATAATTTTCACCGCTACATCAATCCCGAGCGCGACTCTGACGAGGCCGCGCTCGCGGTCCACGGCCTGACCACAGAATTCCTGAGCGACAAGCCGAAGTTCCACGAAATCGTCGAGGAACTACGCGAGTACATTCAGGGCGCAGAAGTCATCATCCACAACGCGCCCTTCGACCTGGGCTTCCTGAACCACGAGTTCCAGCGCCTCGGCCTGCCGCCTTTTGTCGAGCATTGCAGCGGTGTGATCGACACCCTGGTCAACGCCAAGGAAATGCACCCAGGTAAGCGTAACTCGCTGGACGCGCTGTGCGACCGTTACGGCGTCTCGAACGCCCACCGCAAGCTGCACGGCGCGCTGCTCGACTCCGAGCTGCTGGCGGATGTGTACCTCGCGATGACGCGCGGCCAGAACTCGCTGTCGATGGATGTCGAAGTGGAAGTCAGCGATGGCGGTGTGCTGCTCGATGCCGTGCCGCTGGGTGATATCCTTGTCCTGCCTGCCGGCCCTGATGAACTGGCGGCGCACGACGAGGTGCTGGCTGGGCTCGACAAGGGTGTCAAAGGACAGTGTGTTTGGAGAAATTATTCTCTTCAGGGGTGACGGTAGAGAAATCTTGTGGCATAATACGCCTCGTTGTCAGGGAGGTTAGCTCAGGGGTAGAGCACTGCATTCACACTGCAGGGGTCGCAAGTTCGAAACTTGCACTTCCCACCAGAATTGAGTTTTTCTACACAAGCGCATGCGCGCACCAGATCACCGCGGCAAAAAGCTCGCAGGGATGGGGAAAGAAAAGCGAACACAAGAGGCCAGCTGGCAAAGCTGGCCTTTTTTGTTTTCGTCGCCATAAAAAATGGAACCGGTCGCTCGAGCCCCATGTCCACGCTTGCGAATCGTCAATGGCCCGCCGCGTCACGACCAGCTCCGCCACTACTGTTCGCAGCAAGGCTCTGGCGTCACATAAACCTCATCCAGACGTGGTCGAGAGACCTTCCAGAGCCCGGAGACACCGCCACAGAGGAGGGCAGCTGCGGCGAGATGCCCGACGGCAGGGACGAGGGCACTGGCCATTGCCGAGCAGACGCGGGGGGAATCGCGATTGTCCGACAGGGCGAGATGCCCTGTCGTTGACGATTAGCCGGCCAAATCTTTCAGGACACCGGTTACGGCGCTTCTCCAGGCATATATCCGAGCGACTCTGCGGTCGTCGTGGTTCTTGCGCGCGGCAGGGGCAGCTTGACGCTGATCAGTGGGAACATCATCTGGTACTCAACCGGTTCGCACGCGATCGCGGTTCCCGGATTGCAAACCTGTGCCCGGACCAGTCTGATACACGTCGACGCATTCGGGTTTGCATCGCAGGTATGGCGGTTTGCCGCGGGATCCGCCGGCAGGAGGCCGGGTTCGATTCTCGTCTCCGTCAGGCTTCCGTCGGCATTGCGTACGAGCGCGAGGTAATCGATCCGTACATGCAGGTCGGTAATCGGCGCACCCAGCGGCAGCTCGCCAGGCGCATTACGAAGTACCGAAAAGTAGCGTAGGCGATCGAGCTCTGCCGGGTCGCGGAAGTTTGTCGATGCTGCCGCGGTCGCCGCCCGCCGTGTTACCTCCTGGAGCGTGTTGTAGAGATACATGATGCGGGCGAGCTCGATAATGCCGAACACGAAGGCAAGGAACACGATGACGAGAAGCGCGAATTCAACGGCGGCGACACCGCGCTGGCGCTTCGGCGACGGCATTGTGCCGAAAGAGCGCTTAGTTACTGACATAGGGCACCGTGGCGACTGCAGAAACAGACCAGCCATATCGGCCGGTGTCGACAAATCCGAACAGCTGGTCTTTCAGGCGGAATTGAATGCCGACATCGACGGACTCGGGCAGCGGACCGTCTTCGACGCCGGTGCAGAGGTTGATCATGCCGGTCCCTGAGGTACCACAATGCAAAATCACCGTGATGCTGCCTTGATCGGGAATGAGTTCGACGAGCTCCCCCCTGATGATTTCCCGGGCGGTGTTTGCGGCCGCTAGCGCCAGGGCTGGGTCACGCATTTCCTGTTCGGACACGGTCGACAGGTAGCGTGCGCCGTCCTGTGCGGCTTTCTGGACCACCGTGTAGTGCCAAAAAAAGATGGCAAAGAATAGCGGGGCCGTAAAAAAGACGACCAGGATCGGCAGCACAAGGGCAAGCTCGACCGCAGCGGCACCATGTTGCCGGTGCGATGGCTTGTTGAGGTATCCGCTCATAGGAAGAGCTCCACTTTGCCGACCAGTGCCGACTCGGGAACCACGCCCGCGAATTCCGCACTGATCTTCGTATTGGTGGCCGGTACGGTCATGAAGAAACGCCCTATGCCCAGGACCGTGGCGGTCACATCGGTTCCCGCCGGAACAGGACAGGCGAGCAAGGGGATGTTCAGGACGCGGCGTCCCGTTTGCGATATCGCCAGGTGGGCGGAAGACGGAGCGCTGTAGTTGCTGCCGCCCGTTGCCTGGTAAGGGGTCGCCGATCCGCCCGGATAGCTGGAAACACCCGGCTTTGGCTTGTACAAGCTTGCCCAGTCGCCGGTGCCGAATGTGGCGTAGCCCTCCTTCGGTTCCCTGGCGCCGGGCGCGTAAGCGTCATACCTCGCGGCCTTGGCGTACGACCACAACACGCCGTAATTGTCGGCGGTCGTGCCGCTAGGCGCCGTGAGCGGATCGGCCACCGTTTCCGCGCGCCCTGCGTCGGTATAGGGCTTGGCCGTCTGTTCGCCGGTATGGCCCATCCAGGCAACGGTGGCCCGGGCGAAGGACTTGACGTTGTAGTCAGGGGGTGCCCCGTTTGCGTTGCAGTTGCCTGTTGTGTAGTCATCGAAACGCGAGTTCAGATGATTGAAGAGGGACGCAAGCGGGAATGGCCGGGAAACATGGATCGGCGCGCCCATGACGCCCGGCGCCCAGATTTTTCCTGCGCACACTGAAGGGCCCACTTTCGAGACGGTCGTGTTCGCGCTCGAGTAGGGCTTTCCAGGCAAGGTGAAGGGGTCGACAACAAAGGTTTCGCCAGCTGTGCCGTTCGGGTTCAGTGCCATCAGGTCATAGCTGACACCGCGGCGGAATCCGAATTCGACCAGTTCGGCTACCGCGGGGGGACCTGGATTCGTCCGCAGCGCGCCGGCCGCCGGCGACATCGCGCAAATGGCCAGCGGCGTAAGCTTCAGATTTGCGCGTCCTGCTATTGCACGGTCGGCGATGGTGAAGGACGCAAGCGCAGGGGAAATCACCCCGGCCATGAAGGTGGTACCGCTCCCTGAGCCGTCCTCGAGGCGGGTCGTGTCGACTTCGACGTAGTAAACACCTGCGGGCTGGGCTTTTGCGCCTTCGGCGCTGGTCCAGTCGCTGGCGAGAGCCGGCGATTTGCTGAACCGAATCGCCGAGTTCGACCATGTGTACGAACGGCCGTAGGTGTGACGATAGGTATTTGCGATTGCGGCAGCCTTCGCCATCGCATTGGTCACCCCCGCAGCGGTCCCATCAAGTTGGCCAGCGGCCGCCAGCGCCACCGCTTTCGCCATGCCATGCAGTTCGGCCTTTCGGTTATACATTTGCCCAAGGTCGATGGCGACAGCGCACATACCGAGCATCACGACCAGGGCACCGCCACACATGATGGCGAAGGCGCCATCCTGCCGGCGTGGGGGCAGCCGAAGTGAACCCGGGTGCCACCGCCCGGCGCTGTCGATATGACTAGGTCTTGCCCTTGCCTGCCCACGCGTGAACATATGCCTGCCTCTCGGTCGCACAACTGGAGCGTCGTCTTGACCGATTTTAGGGGCATCAACTGCTGTGGGATTGATCATGAGCAACGACATCGCGTAAGGCGGGCGTTGGCCGATTCAAATTGGCGGGAATTGCTACCGCCAGGATGAACGAGCAACCGCAGCCTCGCCGGAGCGGTGGCCGCCACCGCAATGGTGTCGTCATTGACGCCGTGTTGTTGCATACTGAAATGCATACGACACGGCGCCGAGCCGATGCCTCCAGTGCTTACCCGACCATCACCTCGCTGATCTGCATGACCGGCGTCTGGTTCGTGTAGTTGGGGATGTCGGCCATGATGGCCTTCGAGTGCGGACCAAAGCCAGCCTGGAACGCATCGAGCGAATCGCAGTACAGGTGGCCCATGGCTATGTAGGGCGTGTTCGCGCCCGGCGCGCCGCCCGGGAGCGCCCTGTCAACCGTGTAGAACTTGCAAGAGTCGCCCATCAATTCCTTCACCATCGGCATGTGCCGGTCCCGGTAATAGGTGTCGTCGAAGCGGGCGTCCGGGCCGTTCGGGTACATCACGCTTACTTTGATCATCGATTGTCTCCCTGTCCTGGTTGGCGCGAGAATGCAGCCTCATCCTGCGCCGGGGGACGGCGCTTTGCAAGTCGGCGTGGGTAAGTCGAAGATGCCTGCGCATGCGCCGGCTGAGCCGTGGCGCGAGCCGCGCGAGCACCGATGGGCGATCGGCGTAGCATGGGCGCGACCCGCCGCGCAGCAGGCGCGGCGGCGCATCCCCTACCGCTTCCACCCCATTGTCAAAGGAGAATCGCATGGCGAAAGTACTGGTTCTGTATTACTCCACCTACGGTCACATCGAACAGATGGCGAACGCCATTGCAGAAGGCGCCCGGAGCGGCGGTGCCGAGGTGGTGATCAAGCGCGTGCCGGAGACGGTGCCCGAGGAGGTGGCACGCAACGCCCACTTCAAGCTGGACCAGGGGGCGCCCATCGCCACCGTCGACGAACTGCCCGGCTACGACGCCATCGTCATCGGTGCGCCCACCCGCTACGGCCGCATGCCTTCGCAGATGGCGGCCTTTCTCGACCAGACGGGCGGCCTCTGGGCGCGCGGCGCCCTGCACGGCAAGGTCGGCGCGGCGTTCACCTCGACGGCGACCCAGCATGGCGGCCAGGAGACGACGCTGTTCTCGATCATCACCAACCTGTTGCACTTCGGCATGGTCGTGGTCGGCCTGCCGTACAGCTTCGCGGGGCAGATGACGCTCGATGAGATCACCGGCGCCAGCCCCTACGGCGCCAGCACCATCGCCGGTGGCCAGGGGCAACGCCAGCCCAGCCAGAACGAACTGGAGGGCGCGCGCCACCAGGGCGAGCTGGTGGCAAGGACAGCGGCCAAGCTGTTCGGCTGAGTTGTCCGGGTCCCAGGCCCCGAACCCCGACCCGTCCACCATGGGAGCCGTCAGGAGCTTGACGGGATTGAGGATGGTCCAGTAACTGCTGCCGACGCCGCGGGTCGAAGGCTTGTCGGTGACGTGGAAGCCCGTCATTCCAGATGCTGCACCCACGCGTCCATACGGTAGCAGTACCCGGCAATACCGGCCACGCGCTTGCGGAACTGTTGCGGGAGTGTCGCGGCAACCATGGCGGGCGTCTTCGCATCCGGCGAACGGCTTCCCGGCAGGCAGCGCCGGTCAACCGTGCCACCCTCGGCCGGGAATATCTCTATCATCGAGCGGACCCCGGCCCGGCCGGACTCTTCCCTGGGCCGCCGATGCGGCCGGTTTTGCAGAAGGCTTGACGATATGGACGACCTGAGCGACCTGAAACTATCGCGGCGCGACCTGTTGAAGAGCGGTGCCGCCGCCGCGACCAGCGTCGCGCTCCCGGCACGGCCGCCGGGACTGCGGCCGACGCCGCGGACGCAGTCCCGGCGGCCAGCACGCCGCCGCCCCAGCATGCCAGGTGCACGCTGCGGGTCAACGGCCGCACCCACGCGCTGACCCTCGACACCCGCACCACGCTGCTCGACGCACTGCGCGAACACCTGCAGATGACCGGCACCAAGAAGGGCTGCGACCAGGGGCAGTGCGGGGCCTGCACCGTGATCGTGGCGGGGCGGCGCATCAATTCCTGCCTGAGCCTGGCGGTCATGCACGACGGGGACGAGATCACCACCATCGAAGGCCTCGGCAGGCCGGGCAAGCTGCACCCGATGCAGGCCGCTTTCGTCAAGCACGACGGCTACCAGTGCGGCTACTGCACCCCGGGCCAGGTCTGCTCGGCCGTGTCGGTGCTCGAGGAAATACGCCAGGGCATCCCCAGCCACGTCAGCGCCGACCTGAACGTGCGCCCGCTGCTCAGTGCCGAGGAGATCCGCGAACGCATGAGCGGCAACCTCTGCCGCTGCGGCGCCTACTCGAACATCCTCGACGCCATCGTCGAGGTCGCCGGAGGCAAGGCATGAAGGCATTCACCTACCAGCGCGCCCGTACGCCCGCCGAAGCGGCCGCAGCGGCAGTCAGCCACCCGGGCGCACGCTTCGTTGCCGGCGGCACCAACCTGCTCGACCTGATGAAGCTGGAGATCGAAACGCCGCCGCACCTGATCGACATCAACCACCTTGGCCTGGACCGCATCGAGGCCGCGCCAGGCGGCGGCCTGCGCATCGGCGCCCTCGTGCGCAATGTCGACCTCGCGGCGAACATGGCAGTGCGGCGCGACTATCCGGTGCTGGCCGGGGCATTGCTCGCGGGCGCCTCGGCCCAACTGCGCAACAAGGCCACCACCGCCGGCAACCTGCTGCAGCGCACCCGCTGCCCCTATTTCTATGACCCCGACCAGCCCTGCAACAAGCGGGTGCCAGGCAGCGGCTGTTCGGCCATCGGCGGCTACAACCGCAACCACGCCATCGTCGGCACAAGCGAGGCCTGCATCGCCACCCACCCGAGCGACATGGCCGTGGCGATGCAATTGCTCGACGCCGGCGTTGAAACCGTGCGCGCAGACGGTGCCACCCGCGTCATCCCGATCGCCGACTTCTACCGCCTGCCGGGCAAGACGCCCCACATCGAGCATGCGCTGCACAGCGGTGAACTGATCACGGCGGTAACGCTGCCGCCGCCGCTGGGCGGCTACCAGACCTACCGCAAGGTGCGCGACCGCGCCTCCTATGCGTTCGCCCCGGTGTCCGTGGCGGCGGTGGTGCAGCGCGACGGCAGCGGCCGCGTGGCCCTCGGCGGGGTCGCCCACAAGCCCCGGCGCACGGCTGCGGCCGACGCCGCCTTGCCGCGCGGCGCACGCGCTGCAGTCGACAGCCTGCTGGCGGGCGCCACGCCGACGCAGCAGAACGCTTTCAAGATTCCGCTGGTCCAGCGTACGTTGGAAGCGGTACTGGCCGACGCCAGGAAAGGCCAGGCATGAAATTCACTACACCCGCCACCACCAACCCGATCGACCGGGGCAAAATCGTCGGACGGCCGCACGACCGCATCGACGGCCCGTTCAAGACGACCGGCACCGCCACCTATGCCTACGAGCAGCACGCGGCCGCGCCGAACGCGGCCTACGGCTATGTCGTCGGAGCGGCAATTGCCAAGGGACGCATCGCCGCCATCGACCTGGCCGCTGCCAAGCGCGCGCCCGGCGTGATCGCCATCGTCACCGCCGATAACGCCGGCAAGCTCACCAAGGGCAAGTTCAACACGGCACGCCTGCTGGCCGGCCCCGAGGTGCAGCACTACCACCAGGCCGTGGCAGTGGTCGTGGCCGAGACCTTCGAGCAGGCGCGCGCCGCGGCGCGCCTGGTGCGCGTCGACTATGTCAAGGCGCAGGGCCAGTACGACCTGATGCAGGCCAAGAACACGGCCCAGGTGCCGAAGAAGGAAGAAAAGCCGGAAACGCGCGCGGGCGACTTCGACAAGGCTTTCGCCGGGGCGCCGGTCAAGCTGGACGCCACCTACACCACGCCCGACCAGTCGCACGCGATGATGGAACCGCATGCCTCGGTGGCGGCCTGGGAAGGCGGCAAGCTGACGCTCTGGACCTCGAACCAGATGATCAACTGGGGCCGCGAGGACATGGCGCGCACCCTCGGCATCCCGAAGGAAAACGTGCGCCTGGTGTCGCCCTACATCGGCGGCGGCTTCGGCGGCAAGCTGTTCCTGCGTTCGGAGGCATTGCTGGCGGCGCTGGGCGCACGCGCGGCCGGACGTCCTGTGAAGGTGGCGCTGCAGCGGGCCCTGATGTTCAACAACACCACGCACCGCCCGGCCACGATCCAGCACATCCGCATCGGCGCCACGCGCGAAGGGCGCATCACGGCCATTTCCCACGTCAGCACATCCGGCGACCTGCCGGGCGGCCAGCCGGAGACGGCGGTACAGCAGACCCGTCTGCTGTACGCGGGAGCGAACCGCTTCACCCAGCTGCGCCTGGCCACCCTCGACCTGCCCGAGGCGAACGCGATGCGCGCGCCCGGCGAGGCGCCCGGCATGATGGCGCTCGAGATCGCGATCGACGAGCTGGCGGAAAAGCTGAAGATGGACCCGGTCACCTTCCGCATCGTCAACGACACGACAGTCGACCCGGAGAACCGCACGCGGCCGTTCTCGCAGCGGCGCTTCGTGGAATGCATGCGCCAGGGCGCCGAGCGCTTCGGCTGGAAGGGTCGCAAGGCCCAGCCGGGAAGCGTGCGCGAGGGGCGCTGGCTGGTCGGCATGGGTGTGGCCTCGGCCTTCCGCAACAACATGCTGATGAAGTCGGCGGCGCGCGCGCGCCTGGAAACCGATGGCACGGTGACGATCGAAACGGACATGACCGACATCGGCACCGGCAGCTATACCATCATCGCCCAGACCGCGGCTGAGATGATGGGCTTGCCGATCGAACGGATCGCCGTGCGCCTGGGCGACTCCCGCTTCCCCGCCTCGAGCGGATCCGGTGGGCAGTGGGGCGGCAACAGTTCCACGGCCGGCGTGTATGCCGCCTGCGTCAAGCTGCGCGAGAGCGTCGCGACCAGGCTCGGGCTGGACGCGGCCAGCGCCGAGTTCAGCGACGGCCAGGTGCGTGCAGGCGGACGGGCGCTGCCGCTGGTCCAGGCCGCGGCGGGCGGCGCGATCGAGGTCGAGGACATCATGGAATACGGCGACCTGGAAAAGAAATACCAGCAGTCGACCTTCGGCGCGCATTTCGTGGAAGTGGGCGTCGACGCCGCCACCGGCGAGACCCGCGTGCGGCGCATGCTGGCCGTGTGCGCGGCAGGGCGCATCCTCAACCCGAAAACGGCGCGCAGCCAGGTGATCGGGGCGATGACGATGGGGGTGGGCGCGGCGCTGATGGAAGACCTGGTGGTCGACAAGCGGCGCGGTTTCTTCGTGAACCACGACCTGGCCGGCTACGAGGTGCCGACCCATGCCGACATCCCGCACCAGGAAGTGGTGTTCCTCGACGAACTCGACCCGATGTCGTCGCCGATGAAGGCCAAGGGTGTGGGCGAGCTGGGCATTTGCGGGGTGGCGGCCGCGGTGGCCAATGCCATCTACAACGCGACGGGCGTGCGCGTGCGCGACTATCCGGTCACGCTCGACAAGCTGTTGCCGGGCATGCCGCCCCTCGTTTGACCCGGACAGGCGTGCCGGGAGCCCGGCGCGCCACCGCGCCGGCTGGCACCCGTGCGCCGCGCAAGTGCGCGCGGCCTTATCTTGTCGATAACAATTAGCTCTACTCGAGGCACGACAATGGAATGGTTATCCGATCCGGGCATCTGGATAGGCTTCTTCACGCTGGTCGTGCTGGAGATCGTTCTCGGCATCGATAACCTGATCTTCATCGCCATCCTGGCCGAAAAGCTGCCGCCCGAGCAGCGCGACCGCGCGCGCCTGCTCGGCCTGTCGCTGGCGATGCTGATGCGCATCGGCCTCTTGACGATGATCGCCTGGATCGTCTCCCTGACCGAGCCCCTGTTTTCGATCGGCAGCCTGTCCCTGTCCGGGCGCGACCTGATCCTGCTGCTGGGCGGCCTGTTCCTGCTCTTCAAGGCGACGATGGAACTGCACGAGCGGGTCGAAGGCGCCACCCACACGGGGGGCGGGCAGGTGGCCTACGCGGGTTTCGGCGTCGTCGTGGCCCAGATCATCGCGCTTGACGCCGTGTTTTCGCTCGATTCCGTCATCACGGCGGTCGGCATGGTCGACGAACTGGGCGTCATGATGGCGGCCGTGGTCGTCTCGATGGGCGTGATGCTGTTCGCTTCGAAGTCGCTCACCCGCTTCGTGAACGCCCACCCGACCGTGGTGGTGCTGTGCCTGGGCTTCCTCCTGATGATCGGCCTGTCGCTGATTGCCGAGGCCTTCGGCTTTCATATTCCGAAGAGCTACCTGTACGCGGCGATCGGCTTCTCGGTGATCATCGAAGCCCTGAACCAGCTGGCCAGGCGCAACCTGGCGCGCGAGGAGGCGCTGGTGCCCCTGCGCGAACGCACTGCCGACGCGGTGCTGCGCATGCTCGGCGCCAAAGGGAGCGAGCGAGGGGCGCGGTGCTTGCGCCCAGTTCGTCGCGCCAGCCTCCCGAGCCGGCCTTCGATCCGGCCGAGCGCAATATGGTCAGCGGCGTACTGAGCCTGTCGCAGCGCTCGATCCGCTCGATCATGACCAACCGCTCGGACATTTCATGGATCGACATCGACGCCGACGCCGACACCATCCGCGGCCAGATCATGGAAACCCCGCACAGCTTCTTCCCCGTGTGCAAAGGGCAGCTTGACGAAATCCTCGGCGTGGTGCGGGCGCGCGACCTGATGGCCGACCTGGCCCTGGGCGGGCGCATCGACCCGGCCCACCTGCGCAGTCCCATCATCCTGCCCGAGTCGGGCGACGTATTGAAGGTCATGGAAACGCTGAAGCGCTCGCATGGCCAGCTGGTGATGATCGCCGACGAATACGGCACCCTGCAGGGCCTGGTCACGCCGATCGACATCCTGGAAGCCATTGCCGGCGACTTCCCCGACGAGGACGAGCAGCCGGCCGTGGTGCAGGAAGGCCCGGGCCGCTGGCGCATCGACGGCGGCGCCGACCTGCATTACCTCGAGCAGGTGCTGGAAACGGATGCCCGGTGAGCGAAAGCGACGACTACACCTCGCTGGCCGGCTTCATGCTCGAGCGCTTCGGCACGCTGCCGGCCGCCGGGCAGGCTGTCGAGCTCGACGGCCTGCGCTTCGAGGTGCTGCGGGTGGCGGACCGGCGCATCGCCGAGGTGCTGGTGACGCGCGCCGCATCCGGCAGCGCGCGCGCCCGCAGCGCCTGAATGTCGCCCGCGGCAAATGCGCCAGGCCGCGACCCTGCGCCAGCGTGCCGCCCGGTGCCGCTGGCGGCCGCTTCTCAGACCGGGATCGACGAATTGCCGCCCGCGGAGGAACCGTAGTTCTGCAGCTCGCCGAAGGGCAGGCGGCGGTCGTTCAGGGCCGCGAGGATGGCCTGCAACTGCGCTTCGTCCGGATGGATGTAGACCATGACCTGTTCCACCTGGTTCTCGAAGTAGGGGGTGTAGGGCACGTCGGTCTCGGGCATGACCTTGGCCGCGAAGCTGCCGTCCTGCAGTTCGCCGAAGAGGGTGACGATGGTGGCTGGTGGTGCGCTGTTCTTGACTGTCAGTTCCATGATGCTCCGATGGTGAGATGGATGAGCGCGCGCCCGGTGCGCGCGGTTCGGGAACATGATCGCGCGAAATCGGCTGAGGCGGCGCAGCCTTGCGGTGCGCGAGTGCGCGAGTACGCGGCAAGGACTGCGCGATCCGTGCGGGGCGCCTCGCGCGCCCGCCGGCATGCTTGCGCACTAGCGCGCGCCGCCCTCCGGCACTGCAATGTTAGCTTGATCGCCACGCGAGCCCGTCGTTGGGCTCCGGCGCGCCGCGCTCCAAGGCCGCGCTGTTCGAGCAGGGCTCACGCCCCGCATGCCCGTCCACGCGGGCCGGGGCTGCACATTCCACCACACAGGAGGTCATCATGCCGCAGGGAGACAAGTCGTCGTATACCGACAAGCAGAAGCGCCAGGCCAAGCATATCGAGCAAAGCTACGAGAAGCGCGGCACGCCGCCGGCGGAAGCGAAACGGCGCGCCTGGGCCACCGAGAACAAGGTGTCCGGCGGGGGCAAGAAGCATTGAACGGCCCGCTAGCGGCGCGCCGTCTCAAGGCTGGAGCGTCAGCCCGTTGAGCCGCAGGTAGTCGTCGAGCAGGGCCGCGCTCGGCGTGCCTGCCGCCAGGCCGACATAGGTGTCCGGTCGCAGCAGGTAGAGGGCGTCGCGCGCCAGGCCGGCACCCAGGCAGGCTTCGCTCCAGTCGAAGCGGCGCAGCGGCACGCCGTGCAGCGCGCACCAGGTGGCCAGTTCCGCGCCGGGCGTGCCATACACGTGCGCCTGCCAGCCCGGCCTGGGCAGCGGTGCGTAGTTGTCCGCGCCCCGTCCGTTGCCCGTGTCCGCCGTGGCCGCTGACCCGCTGGCAATCACGCTGGCTACCGCATCGTCGGCGGCGCGGACCGCCGCCTCCTCGTGTCGCTCGCTGCGCTTGCCGGCGCGCCGCCCGGGAACCTCGACACCGCTACCCATGGCCACCCGGGGTAGCCGGTCTCCCCATGCACCTTGCCCGCGCTGCCCATGTTGAGGGGTGCATGGCGGTAGCGCAGCGCCGTCTGCGACACGACGCGGAAAAATCCCCGGCGCGCACGCGGAAAGCGTGCCAGCAGCGGCAGCACGCGCGGCACCAGGCCGGTGCGCACGACCTCGGCCAAGGGGCCATCGGCCGTGATCACGCTGAAGGCGCGGTCGGTGGTATCGACCAGGCGCCGGGCGAAGGGCAGGCGCTCGGCCTCGTAGCTGTCGAGCAAGGCCTCGCCCGCCTGCCGCCGCAGCACGGCCGCCAGCTTCCAGGCCAGGTTGAAGGCGTCGCCGATGCCGGTGTTCATGCCCTGGCCGCCGGCCGGGCTGTGGATATGCCCGGCGTCGCCGACGAGGAAGGCGCGCCCGCGGCGGAAACGGCTGGCTACCCGGTGGTGCACGTGGTAGGTCGAGAACCAGTTGAGGCGGCGCACGTTGATCAGGAGGTTGTCGATGGCGCGCTGGCTCACGTCCGCGACCAACCCAGCGTGTCGGCGCGCCCGGCCCGTTCGTCGCGCACGGTGCCCACCAGGCGCGCGGCGCCGCTCGGCCCCAGCGCGAACACGGCCAGGATGTCGGACTCGTCGAGGTCGATGTGCAGCTCGCCGTTCAGGGCCGGGCTGTCGCCCTCGATGTCGGCCACGTAGAACACCGGCGATAGGTCCCGCCCGGAAAGCCGGCGTCGATCAGGTGGCGCACCACGGAGCGCGCGCCGTCGCAGCCGACCAGCCAGAGCGCGCCGCAGGTTTCGGTTTCGCCCGATGCCCGGCGCAGGCGGGCCAGCACCTCGCCGCCGTGCTCCTCGAAGCCGAGCAGGGTGCAGTTGCGTTCTACCTCGATGCCGGCTTCGCGCAGGCGCTCGACCAGCATCGCTTCATGGCGGTCCTGGGGGTAGACGTGGACGAAGGGGTGGGGCGTGAGGCCGCCTCCGAGCGCGCCAAGTTCCACGCGGGCCCGGTGTTCGCCCTCGGCCCAGAGATTCAGGGCCAGGATGGGATGGCCGGCGTCCAGCACCTGCCGGTCCAGCCCAAGGGTGCGGTAGAGTTCGAGCGTGCGGGCCTGCACCACCAGCGCGCGCGAGGTGGTACCGGGCCCGCTTGCCGCGTCGACGATGCGCACGGCCACGCCCAGCCGGTGCAGGCACAGGGCCAGCACCAGGCCACTGGGGCCAGCGCCGACGATCAGTACCTCGGTTTGCGCCATCGGTCACTCCGGCTCGTCATGCGTCAGCCCCCATCCTACGCCAGTCTGGCGCCCGACCGCCAGCGGTCAATCGTGTCGCCGCCAGCGGCGCGCCCAGGCCGCGAAGCTGTGGCGGCGCCGACATTCGTGCGCCGTGCACGCCCCCCGCGCTTGCATCATGAGAGAACAGGCGAACAGGGAGGACGGCCATGGAGACTAGCGGCACGGACGCGCCAATCCGGCGCATCGGCATCCTGACCGGCGGGGGCGACGCGCCCGGCCTGAACGCGGTCATCCGCTCCTGCGTCCTCGCGGCGAATGGCCTCGGCTGGGAGTGCCACGGTATCCGCGACGGTTTCGATGGCCTGCTTGCGCCTGAACGCTGCGCCGGCGAGCCGGTCTGGCGCCTGGAGAGCGAGGACGTTCAGTCCATCGGCCACCTGGGCGGCACCATTCTCGGCAGCACCAACCGCGGCAATCCGCTGCATTACCCGGTGCGCCTGGCCGATGGCAGCATCGGCGAACGCGACCGGATCGGCGAGGTGGTCAGCCTGTGCCGGGAGCGCGGGTTCGACGCCCTCGTCATCGTCGGCGGCGACGGCTCGATGGGCATTGCCCAGGCCCTGCATCTGGCGGGGCTGCGCGTGGTCGGGGTGCCGAAGACCATCGACAACGACCTGGCGCATACCTTTTCCACCTTCGGTTTCGATAGCGCCGTCGGCTTTGCGACCGAGTGCATCGACCGCCTGCACACGACGGCGCACAGCCAGCACCGGGTGATGGTGGTCGAGGTGATGGGGCGCTACGCCGGCTGGATCGCGCTCCATGCCGGTATCGCGGGCGGCGCCCACGCGATCCTGCTGCCGGAAATCCCATACCGGCTGGAAGCGGTGGCGGCAGCGATCGCCCGGCGCGACGCCGCCGGCCACCACCATTCGGTGCTGGTCGCGACCGAAGGCGCGGCGCCGCTGGCGGGCAGCTTGGCGTTGCGCGCAGGGGCCGAGCCGGGCCGCGCCGAACGCCTGGGCGGCATCGGCGCGCGCCTGGAGCACGAACTGGCGGCGCTCACGGGCAAGGAATGCCGCGCGGTGGTCCTGGGCCACCTGCTGCGCGGCGGCAGCCCGTCGGCCTTCGACCGTGTCTGCGCCTCGCGCTTCGGCGCGGCCGCGGTGCGCGCCCTGGCCGGCGGACGCGCCGGCGTGATGGTTGCGCTCGGCTGGCAGGCGATCGAACTCGTGCCGCTGGACCAGATCGCCGGTCGCACCAGGAGCGTGCCCGTCGATGGCGACACGGTGGCGACGGCGCGCGAACTGGGCATCTGCCTCGGCGACAGCTGAGCATGGGCATCGCGTCCCCGATGCGCCCGTCAATAACAGTGCATTTTTGTAATCCCTGTCCGACATGCTGTGAGGGTGCGTGCCGATGGGCGCGGCTGTGCCCAGGTTGGATAATTCTGGTAATCAATCAACAATAAACCGACACGTTCATGACGCCACCGCTCGTTACCGCTGTTCCCGCAGTCGCCCAGGCAGAAGTTGCCGGGGGTGCCGCGGCCACACGCCCTTCCGCCCCGCCTCCCGCGCCCGCCCGCAACCTGTACTTCGCGCTGTACGCCGACCCGCTGGGCAATGCCAGAGCCGGCGAGGAATTCCTGCGCCAGCAAATCGCCGCCGTGCAGGGCATCCCGGCCGACCTGCCGCCCACGCTTGCGCAGCTGGAGGACTGGATGGAAGCGCGCACCGACGCGGTCGGCGCCGAGTACCGCGATTACCTGGCCGCGCGCAAGAGCGGTGCGCCGCGCCGCTATTTCCAGAACCAGGCGCATGCGCTGTATTTCCTCAAGGCCGCCGCGCCCACCAAGCTGGTCGACGGCGCCTGGCTCTACGGCATGCTCAAGCACTGGGACAGCCCGGATTTCCACCCGCTGATCAAGACCTACCTCGAAGAGCTGGGTGGGGGCGCACCAAGCAAGAACCACGTGACGATCTACCGCAAGCTGCTTGCCACCCATGGCGTCGAGGGCTGGGAGAGCCTGAGCGACGACCATTACCTGCAGGGCGCGATCCAGCTGGCGCTTGGCCACAATGCCGAACGCTTCCTGCCGGAGATCATCGGCTACAACCTTGGCTACGAGCAGCTGCCTCTGCACCTCCTGATCACGTCGTATGAACTGAACGAGTTCGGCATCGATCCGTATTATTTCACGCTGCACGTCACGGTCGACAACGCCGCCAGCGGCCATGCGCGCAAGGCCGTGCAGGCCCTGCGCGACCTGATGCCGCGCGTGGGCGACCGCGCCGCCTTCTACCGCCGCGTGCTCGACGGCTACAAGCTGAACGAACTGGGCGCGAGCACCAATTCCGTGATCGCCGAATTCGACCTCGAGACCGAACTGGTCGACATCCTTGCCCGGAAGAGCGGCGTCGGCAAGAACATGCACTCGGATTACTGCCGCGTGGCGGGGCGCTCCGTCAACGACTGGCTGGGCGACCCGGCGCAGATTCCGGGCTTCCTCGGCGCGCTGGAAAGCGCGGGCTGGATCAAACGCGGCGAAGATGTCGAGCACAGCCGTTTTTGGCGCCTGATCCACGGAGAGCGTGCCGAGATGTTCGGCGTCTTCTCGGCCTATGAGCAGCAGGTGCTGCGCGACTGGATCCTGCACCCGCCGGGGGCACCCGCGCGCCAGGAACGGGTGCTGACCCACCGCGCGCGCCAGCGCACGCTCGACAACCTGGGCCAGCATGCGGACCGCAGCAGCAGCTTCCCGGGCGGGGCCTGATTCGCCGCCGCGCCGCCCGCGACACCGAGAACGACAACGAACTTGGCCTGCTGGAGCGCCGTGTCGCAGCGGCGGCCGGCAAGCCGGACGCGATGGCGCTGCTGGCCGAACTGATGGGACCCGGCGGCCACCACAGCGCGACAGGCCTGATGGCCACCCGCATGTACACGCAACTACTGGATATCTGAACGCGTTGGAATCAGGGCAAGCTTCGGCGGCGCCTGCCGCTGTCGCCGTTTGCCGTTCCGAGCACGACCAGCCAGACCATACCAATTCCAACGATAGGGACTTCTGTGTATATCCTCGAACAACGTTTTTTGCGCGGCCCGAACATCCACGCCGACACGCCCTGCATCCTGAGCGTGATCGACCTGGAAGACCTCTACGGCATCTCCTCGAAAGACTTGCCCGGCTTTAACGACGCCCTGCTGGCGGCGCTGCCATCCCTGCAACAGCAACTGCTGCCGACCGGGCAGCCCGGCGGCTTCGCCCAGCGCCTGCGCGCCGGCACCTATCTCGCGCGCGTGGTCGAACACGTGACGCTGGCGCTGCAGTCGCTAGCCGGTCCCACCGTCGGCTATGGCCGCACCCGCCCGGCCACGGGCCGGCCCGGGAGTACCGCATCGTCTGCCAGTACGCCATCGAAAAGCTGGCCGAACCGGCATTCCGGATGGCGGTGGACCTGGTCACCGCGCTTGCCCATGGCGAAGAATTCGACGTCGACGCGCGCCTGGAGGAACTCCGTTCGCTGGGGCACCGCTATGCCATCGGCACCAGCACCGCCGCCGTGCTGGCCGCCGCCCACGAGCGCGGCATCCCGAGCATGCGCATCACCGAAGAAGCGAACCTGTTCCAGCTGGGCTGGGGCTCGAAGCAGAAGCGCCTGCAGGCCACGACCACGGGCGACACCAGCTATGTCGCGGTGAAGATCGCCAGCGACAAGCAGCTGACCAAGGCGCTGCTGCAGGAAGCGGGCGTGCCCGTGCCCGAAGGCGGCACCGTCACGACAAGCGAGGAAGCCCAGCGCGTCGCGCGGCGCCTGCGCGTGCCCGTCACCGTCAAGCCGCTCGACGGCAACCGGGGCAAGGGTGTCACCACCCGCTGCAGCACGCCCGAGGAAGTCGCGCGCGCCTTCGAGTTCGCGCGCGAGTACGGTCGCCGCATCATCGTCGAGCGTTTCGTGGAAGGGCGCGACTACCGCGTGCTGGTGGCCGGCGGCCGCGTGGCGGCGGCCTCGTTCCGCCGTCCCGCGCACGTGATCGGCGACGGCGTCAGCACGATTGCCGAACTGGTCGAACGCGAAAACGGCAACCCGGCGCGCGGCAGCGGCCACACCAACATCCTGACGCGCATCGCGCTCGACGCCCATGCCGAAGACATGCTGCGCCGCCAGGGCTACATGCCCGACTCGGTCCCCGCCGCCGGCGTCGCCATCGAGTTGCGCAGCAATGCCAACCTGTCCACCGGCGGCACCGCCGAGGACGTGACGGACCTGCTGCCCGAGACCACGCGCGCCCTGCGTGCGCGCGCGGCCAGCAAGATCGGCCTGGACGTGGCGGGCATCGACATCGTCTGCCAGGACATTGCGGTGCCGCTGATCGAGCAGGGCGGTGCCGTCATCGAAGTCAACGCCGCGCCGGGCATCCGCATGCACCAGCATCCAAGCAAGGGCGAAGCGCGCGACGCGGGCGAAGCCATCATCGACGGCCTGATGGGGTCTTCGAACGGCCGCATTCCGGTCGTTGCCGTTACCGGCACCAACGGCAAGACCACCACCACCCTGATGATCGGGCATACGGCGCGCGTCGCCGGACTGGGCACTGGCGTCACCACCACCGAGGGCGTCTTCGTCGACGGCCGCCGCCTGGTGCAGGGCGACTGCACCGGCTACTGGTCGGCGCGCACGGTGCTCACCGCGCCGGACGTCGACTTCGCGGTGCTGGAAACGGCGCGCGGCGGCATCCTGAAGCGCGGCCTCGCCTTCGACTACTGCGACGTCGGCGTCGTGCTGAACGTCTCGCCCGACCACCTGGGCCTCGATGGCATCGACACCATCGAGGACCTCGCCCAGGTCAAGGCCGTGGTGGCCCAGTCGGCCGCCCGTGCGGTGGTCCTGAACGCCGAGGATGCGCTGTGCGTCTCGATGGTGCGCCGTGCCAAGCCGGGCGCGGAAGTCATCTTCTTCTCGATGAACCCGGACAACCCGATCCTGCTCAAGCACCTGGAGGACGGCGGCCGCGGCACCTATGTGCAGGACAACGCGATCGTGATCGCCGACGGCACGCGCCAGCAGGAACTGATGCGGGTCGAAGCCATGCCGGCTTCGTACAACGGGCTGGCGCGCTACAACATCGCCAACGCCCTGGCCGCGGCGGCCGCGCTGATGGCTGCGGGTTTTTCGAATGTCCAGATCGCGGACGGGCTGTCGACCTTTGTCTCCGACAGCAAGACCAATCCGCTGCGCACGAATGTTTTCGACGTGCGCGGCGTGACCGTCATCGTCGACTACGCCCACAACCCGGCGGCCTATGCGGCCCTGGCGGAGATGGCGCGCGCGCTGCTGCCGGGTCAACTGGTCGGCATCGTCACCGCGCCTGGCGACCGCCGCGACAGCGATTTGATCCAGGTGGGCGAAATCTGCGGCGAGCGCTTCGACGAGCTGGTGGTCTACGAGTCGCAGAGCCGTGGCCGGCCGACGGGCGGCGCGGTCGACCTGATCCTGGAAGGGGCGGAGAACGTCGTCGGACCGTCGGATACGCTGCACCGCGAGATCGAGGTCGACAAGGCAATCCGCCTCGGCCTGTCGCTGTGCAGCCCGGGCGACGTGCTGGTATTTGCATGCGGTACCTCGCTGCAAACCTTCATCGACGCGCTGCGCGTGGACGATCCGGAGAGCGCGGCGAAGATCGAGGCGCAGACGGCGTAAGCCAATCGCACTTCGAGATACAGCCCCGCCAGGTGCGGGGCTTTTTGTTTCTGGTAGGGTGGGCGCCCCGTGCCCACGCGGTGACAGGTTCCGCACCGCCTCATGGCTCGGTCCCGCGTCGCACGGGCGCCCACCCTACGGTTGCCCGCGCCGATGCGCACACCGCGGGACCGCGTGGAGTCGGGACTCCACCCTACCGTTGCGGTGCGGATGCTCACATGGTGATCCCGCGTGGGGTCAAGACCCCACCCTGCGGTGCGCCGCCGCTGCTGGCCCGTGCATGAGGATCGGCCAGCTGCCCCAACCGGCCGCATGGCCTCGGCGGCCCCGATGTATCGCAGGGTGGGCACCTGTGCCCACGCGGACTCGCCATTGGTTCATATGCACCGCTATCGCAAGCCCGAAAAGCAAAGCGGCCCCGCAGGGCCGCTCGCGAACACACGACGCGAAAACTTACGCCGCTTCCATCTCGATCCGCTGCGCGATCTCCGGCTTGGTCGGACGCAGCGCCTCGGTCAGTTCCGAAATCGACGAACCGCAGCCGAACACCAGCACGTCGCCGGGCTGGCAGAGCGCGAGGCCGGCGCGGATCGCGCTGTGCACGTCCAGCTCGGTCTGCAGGTGCTCGCCCGGGAAGCGGCCCAGGCGCGCGCCTTGCACCAGCAGGGCGGCGACGCTGCCGGACACGCGGCCGCGGTTCTCGGTCTCGTAGACCACCAGGTCGTCGAAACCGGCGGCGCAGGTGCGGCCGATGTCGACCAGGTCGGCGTCGCGGCGGTCGCCCGGCGCGGCCACCACGCCGACCACGCGTCCCGGCGTCATCGCGCGCGCCGTTTCTGCCAGGGCCGCATAGGCGGCGCAGTTGTGGGCATAGTCGACGATCACCGTCACGCCTTCGACGTCGAACACGTTCGAGCGCAGCGGGTTGTGCTTGCTGTCGGAAACGAAGCTGCGCAGGCCGGCGCCGATCTCGTCGTTGCCGAAGCCGCTCGCGGCCAGGGGCCGCGGCCGCCGCCAGCGCGTTGGCGATGTTGTAGCGCGCGCAGCCGCCGAGCGACACCGGCATCTGGCGCACGTCCAGCAGCGCTTCATGGCGGGCGCCCGTGGCCAGCACCAGGGTGTTGTCCTGCAGGTAGGCACCTCGCCCGCCCCGTTCCAGGTGGCGCAGCAGGACGGGGTTGTCGGCATCGAGGGCGAAGTACAGCACTTCGACGGTGTCCTGCAAATCCTTCGCCATCGCCACGCAGTAGTCGTCCTCGGCGTTGAGCACCACGGCGCGCGAGGCACGCTGGGCCACCACCGCCTTGACCTTCGCCAGTTCCTCGACGGTTTCGATGCCGTCCAGGCCCAGGTGGTCGGAGGACACGTTCAGCACCACCGACACGTCGCAGCGGTCGTAGGCCAGGCCGCGCTTGAGGATGCCGCCGCGGGCCGTTTCCAGCACGGCGAAGTCGACTTCCGGCGAGGTGAGGAGGGTGCGCGCCGAGCGGTAGCCGGTGCAGTCGCCTTCCATCACGCGCTGCCCGTTCATGTAGACGCCCTCGGTGGTGGTCACGCCCGTGCGCAGGCCGGTCTGGCGGACCGCGTGCTCGATCAGCAGCGAAGTCGTGGTCTTGCCGTTCGTTCCCGTGATCGCCACCGTCGGGATGCGGCCATCGTCCTGGCCGAACAAGGCCTCGACAATGGCGGCGCCGGCGTCGCGCGGGGTGCCGCGGCTTGGATACTGGTGCATGCGGATGCCCGGCGCGGCATTGACCTCGATGATGCCGCCGCCCTGTTCGCGCAATGGCTGCGCGATGTCCTCGCAGATCACGTCGATGCCGGCCACGTCCAGGCCGATCGTGCGCGCGGCGCGGATGCAGATGGCGCGGGTTTCCTCGGGCAGCAGGTCAGTGACGTCTTCCGCGGTGCCGCCGGTGGACAGGTTGGCGTTGCCGCGCAGGTCGACACTGACGCCGGCCGGCAGCACGGAGTCGAAGCCGTAGCCCTGTTTCGCCAGGACGTCTTCGGCGATCGCATCCATCGGGATCCTGGTCAGGATATTTGGTGTGGCCGTCGCCGCGCGCCGGGTTGCGGTTCTCGATCTCGACCAGCTCGCGCACGGTCGACCTGCCATCGCCCGTGACGCAGGGCGGACGTCGCCAGGAGGCGGCGGCGATCTTGCTGCCGGTGACGAGCACGCGGTAGTCGCGCCCGCGCAGGTATTCCTCGACGATCACGTGGCGGCCGTACTTGCGCGCGTGGTTGAACGCGGCTTCGACTTCCTCCGGCGTGGTGCAGACCGTGGTCACGCCCTTGCCCCGGTTGGCGTCGAGCGGCTTGATGGTCGCCGGGCCTTTCAGGCGGCGTGCCACGCGCTGCGCGTCTTCGAGCTTGCTGACGGTGGCGCCGCCCGGCACCGGCACGCCGGCCTGCTCGAGCAGGGTCTTGGTCAGCTGCTTGTCGCTGGCGATGCCCACCGCGATCGAATTGGTCGCGCCGGTAATGGTCGCCTGCAGGCGTTTCTGGCGGCTGCCCCAGCCCAGCTGGAACAGGTTCGCCTCGTCGGTGATGCGCAGCGCCGGGATGCCGCGGCGCAGGGCCGCGTTCACCACGGCGCCGGTGCTGGTGCCGATCGCATAGTCTTCCGCCGTCTCGTGCAGGGCCGCCACCGCGGCATCGAGGTCGAAGGCGTCGCCGCGGCCGAGCGCGGCGATCATCTCGAGGGCGACGTCCGGGGCCTGTCCCGCCACCTGTTCGGTGCGGTAGCCGCACACGGCACGGCGCGCGTGTGGCTTGCGCGGAATGTCGATCGTCGTGCTGAAGTCGCCGGCGGCACCCGCCAGGCGCTGCAGCTCCATCACGACCGGTTCGACGGCGTCAACGGCGCAGGCCAGGTTGGCCAGCCGCGCGGACACCTGCGGCGCCAGGCCGGGCAGCAGGGCGACCAGGCGCGAGCCCGGGTGCGGCGCCACGGCCACGCCTTCGGTATCGATGACTGCCATCAGGCAGGGGGCTGCGCTGTAGAGGTTGGGGCCGCGCAGGAAGCGTTTTTCGATGGTTCTCATGAGATCGGGTTCCGTTTCGTTACATTTTCCAAAAATTCGCGCAGCGAGGAAGACATCGCTTTTGCATTCGGGTCCTCGTCGGTCGGCAGGTACCAGCGGCTGCCGGCCGGCAGCAGGTGCAGGCGCACGTCGATCAGTTCGGGAGTGGCGCGCTCGCGGATGTCGGCCATGTTGGTGTCCATCGTGCGGCCATCGACCACGGTGACCGAGCCTTCGCCCAGCACCTCGATGCCGCGCCCGCGCTCCACCACCGGGGCCGTGTCCTCGTCGATGCCGATGCCCATCAGGTAGGGGTTCTGCGCCACCACCGAGAGCAGCCGCGCCAGGCGCTGGCGCTCGGAGAAGTGCTGGTCGATCACGACCTTGTGCAGGAAGCCGAGGCCCGCGCCCAGGCTGACCGCGCCCTTTTCCGGCAGCAGGTCGGTCTTGCCCGGGCCAGCATGTGCCCCGACATGGCCGAGGCGCCGGCGCTGGTGCCGCCGATGCAGGCGCCGCGCACCTTGAGCGCCGTGTGCATCTCGGCGTCGAGCGCCGTACCGCCGATGATGGCCAGCAGGCGCTTCTGGTCGCCGCCGGTCATGAAGATGCCGTCGGCCTCGGACACCATGCGCAGCTTTTCTTCGTCGTTGGCGTCCTGGCGGCTCTCCAGGCGCAGGTGGGCGCGCTGTTTCACACCCAGGTCCCCGAAGGCCTTGTCGTAGACTTCCCACATTTCGTCGGCGATCTGGCTGGCGGCCGTGATGACGACGATGCGGGCATGCGCGCCGCCGGCAAGTTCCACGAAACGGGTCAGGATGGCCTTGTCGTGCTTGCGGTCTTCGCCTCCGCCGATGATGACGAGGTGGCCGTGCGATGCGGTCCGGTGCGGTTCGGTTTTCATTTTTCTTCGATGGTTGCAGTTGGCATCTGGGTATTGCTGCACGAGGCAGCTTCGGTTTTGGTGACGGCAATGAGGCCCGTGTCCACGTCCTTGTCGATCAGGTCGATGCCGCGCTGCAGCGCGGCCGAGAGCGGCATGCCCTGTTCGAGATAGCCATAGACGGTGCGCGCCAGCATGGTGCGCACGATGTGCTCGCCGACGCCGGTAGCGGCGATCGCGCCCAGCGGTCCGGCATAGAAGCCGCTGCCCATGACGGCGGTGTCGCCCACGCGCCCCAGCAGCGAGGGTGCCGAGCCGCCGGTGGAGCCAGCCACGGCAAAGTGGCCGTCCGGGCCGCGCACGACGGCGCCGACGGTGTCGTGGGCGGCGTTCGGCGGCAGTTGCAAAGGGCGTCTTGTAGTTCCAGAAGCGTTCGAACATGCGGTTGTCGATACCGGGCATGGCGGGCACCGAGCCGGCCAGCTGCTTGAGCAGCTTCTCGTGCTTCTCGCGCTGGCTGGGCAGGATGGGTTTTGCCGGTTCCAGGCCGAGGGCGCGCGCCAGGCGGTCGGCGCCTTCGCCGGCGATGAACACGTGCGGGGTGTCGGCAATGGCGCGTGCCAGCAGGATCGGGTTGCGCACGTCGCGTACGCCCGCAACGGCGCCGAGGCGTCCGCGCGTATCCATGACCGAGGCGTCCATTTCGATCGTGGCGCCGTCCAGGCACAGGACCGAGCCGGTGCCGGCGTTGAAGCGTTCGTCTTCTTCGAACACCATGACGGCGGCGATGGCGGCATCGAGGGCGTCGCCTGTTTCGAGCATGTGCTCGCGGCCGCGGCGGGCGGCGGCTTCGCAACCGTCGGTGTAGTCCAGCGGTTCGCCGGCACCACCATGGGTGACAATCGCAAAACCTTTTAACGTGTTACTCAAAGCAATTCCCCTCGAAATGTTCTTGCCATCGCGCTCGTGACGTGTGGCATATCTGATAGAGGATTATGCAAAATGAGATAGAGAACACCTATCGGTACAGCCGCTGTGCCAATGTAAGAAGAAACTTACATCGGAGACAACTTTTCTTAAGGCAGCAGTTTGGCTGGATGATGGCGAATGGCGCGCAGCAGTTCCTGCGCTACCTGCAGGCGGATGGGTTCCGAGACATAGCTGCCGATGTCGACCGTGCGGTCCGGCGCTTCCAGCCGGATCAGCTTGCGTTCGCGCGGGCGCGGCGGCAGCACGCGCGTGCGTACCGGGTCGAGCCGGATCTGTTCGCGCCGCCCGCAATCGATGCGCTCGACCAGCAGCCAGCGTTCGGTCAGCGCGATGTGTTCCACGTCGAGCGCATGGCGGGCGTAGTGCAGCAGCGCCCAGCCCACAGCGGTCATTTCGAGCAGGGCGAATGCGAGCACGATCCAGATACCCTGCAGCAGGAAGACAAGGGCGATGCCGAAGGAGCCGCAGCACAGCAGCGCATAGACGAGCAGCGACTGGCGCGGCGTCAGCGAGCAGTTGCGCTTCAGTGTCCAGGTGCGTGGCATCGTGCGGCCGTGGGGGAAAGGGCAGAACCCGATGGATGCATTATAGATAAGAGCACGCCCAGGGCCCGCGCGGGTTCGCGCACTCCTGTCGGGCAGCGGACGTGACTGCCATGCAACGCTGCGGCGGCAGGGATCGCCTGCCTGAGGGGATTCTGGTACTATTTCGCCCCTTCAACGAAAGGCTCACATGACGAAGGCTTGCGGCGTCGACTTCGGTACGTCAAATTCAACGGTCGGCTGGCTGGGACAATCCGCCGGCGGGGGCGGGGCGGCGCACAGCCTGCTGGCCCTGGAGGATGGCAAGGCAACGCTGCCTTCGGTCGTCTTCTTCAATGCCGACGACGACGAGGTGCGCTATGGCCGCGCCGCGCTGGCCGACTACCTGGCCGGCTACGAGGGCCGCCTGATGCGCTCCCTCAAAAGCCTGCTCGGCACCAGCCTGATGGACGGCCAGACGGAAGTCGCGGGGCGGTCATTGCCGTTCCGGCTGCTGCTGGCCCAGTTCATCGGCGAACTCAAGCGTCGCGCCGAAAGCCAGGCAGGGCGCCGCTTCGAGCACGCTGTCTTCGGCCGTCCGGTCTTCTTCATCGACGACAACCCCCAGGCCGACCGCCTGGCCGAGGATACCCTCGCCGAAGTGGCGCGCAGCGTGGGTTTCCGCGAAGTCGCCTTCCAGTACGAACCGATCGCCGCCGCCTTCGATTATGAATCGACCATCGCCCGCGAGGAACTGGTCCTCATCGTCGACATCGGCGGCGGTACCTCGGACTTCTCGCTGGTGCGCCTCGGTCCCGAGCGCGCCGGCAAGCCCGAGCGCCGCGATGACATCCTGGCAACCGGTGGCGTGCACATCGGCGGTACCGACTTCGACAAATACCTGAGCCTGGCCGCAGCCATGCCGCTGCTCGGCTACCGCGGCCTGTTGCGCTCCGGTGCCGAGATCCCGTCGAGCTATTACTTCAACCTGGCGACCTGGCATACCATCAACCAGGCCTATACCCGCAAGAGCATCGCCCAGCTGGAAGACCTGGTGCGCGACGCCAGCGAGCCGGGGCCGCTGAGGCGCCTGCAGGGCCTGATCGACGAACGCGCCGGCCACTGGCTGGCAATGCAGGTCGAGGGCGCGAAGATCGGGCTCTCGTCGGAGGAAACGGTGGTGCTCGACCTCGACCGCCTGCGCCCGCCCGAGAAGCTCGTCGTGACGCGCCCGCGCTTCGAGGAAGCGATCGGGCCGCTCTGGACAGCATCGACGCCACCGTGCTACGGTTGCTGGCGGACGCCGGCGTGACGGCGAGCGCTGTCGATACCGTCTTCTTCACCGGCGGCTCGAGCGGCGTGGGCCTGCTGCGGGCACGCGTCGGCGCCCCGGTGCCGGATGCGCGCAAGGTCGAGGGCGACCTCTTCGGCAGCATCGGCGCCGGCCTGGCGCTCGACGCCCGGCGCAAATTCGGCTGACCCGGTCGGCACACCCCAGTTTCCACACCAAGGACCGCCATGTTCGAACGCCCCATCGTGATGCTCGACTTCGAGACCACCGGCCTGTCGCCCGACATGGGCGACCGCATTACCGAAGTCGCCGCCCTGCGCATCGAGGACGGGCGCGTGACCGAGCGCTATGTCTCGCTGGTCAACTGCGGCGCCCGCATCCCGGCCTTCATCACCGGCCTGACCGGCATCACCGGGGACATGGTCGACAGCGCGCCGCCGGCCCGTCAGGTGGTGCCGGAGCTGCTCGACTTCATCGGCGCCGATACCCTGTCGGCCCACAACGCCAGCTTCGACGAGAAATTCCTGGCGGCCGAGAGTGCGCGCCTGGGGCAGCAATGCCGCCACGTGGGCCTGGTCTGTTCGCTCAAGCTGTCGCGCCGCGTGTTTCCCGGCATGGCCAGCTACAAGCTCGGGCAGCTCTCGCGCCAGCTCGGCATTGCCTTTCGCAGCGCCGCGCACCGCGCCGAGGCCGACGCCGAAGTGGCCGCCGAGGTGCTGATCCACATCGGCCGCCACCTGGGACGCTCCTACGACCTCAAGTTCATGACGCCCGAACTGCTGGTGGCGATCAACAAGCTGGCCGCGGCCAAGGTACCGGGCTGGTTAAGCAAGAACGCCAACCAATTCTCAACGGAAAAAGGTGCGACAGCCCTGCCTTGAAAAGCATTACAATGCCGCCATCATGATGCGTCGTTGTATTGTCCACGTCCTGCTGTCGCTGCTTCTGCTGGTCTCCCAGCAGATGGCGCTCGTGCATGCGATGTCGCACTGGACCGGCAAGCTGGGCGCAGGCAACCCGGCGGCGCAGCAACTGGAACGCGACGCCGACCTGTCGAGTGCCGTCGCCCAGGACCAGAGCTGCAGCCAGTGCCTGGCGTTCGCCCAGATGGCCGGCGCCATCGGCAGCAGCACCCGCAGTTTCGTCCCCCTCGACCTGCGCACCGAGCGCGTCACCGCGTTCGCCTTCGTCGAAGCTTCCCCCAGCACTGTTCCCGTCTTCCATTCGCGCGCACCGCCGCGCTTCGTCTAGGTCCACGTCGTCCGCCATGGCCTGCCGTCCCCGACGGCAGCTGCCCTGTATTCCCTATTCGAACTGGAAGAACACGATGTCGAAACACACCGTCCTGGCCGCGGCGATTGCCGCCGCCTTTGCTTTGCCCCTGTCCGCCCACGCGGCCACCAACACCGCGACTCCGGCCGAACTGGATGCCATCCGCGCCCAGATCGCCGAGATGAAGCAGTCCTACGAAGCGCGCCTGCAGGCGCTCGAACAACGCCTGCAGGATGCCCAGGCCGCCGTGGCCGAGGCCCAGAACGCGGCGGCCGCCGCCCAGCAGGCCTCGAGCCAGCCGGCACCAGGCCCGGCCGCCGTCCCGGCGCCGGATGCCCAGGCTGCACCAGGCGCCCGCGCCGCAGGCGACAACAGCTTCAACCCGAGCATCTCGCTGGTCCTCGGCGGCACTTTCAGCAAGCTGTCGCAGGATCCCGAGACTTACCGCTTCGGTGGCTTCATGCCGCCAGGCGGCGAAGTCGGCCCCGGCAGCCGCAGCTTCAACCTGGGCGAGTCGGAACTGACGATGTCGGCCAATATCGACCCCCTGTTTGCCGGCCAGCTGACCTTTGCCCTCAGCGGCGAGAACGAAGCCGAGGTCGAGGAAGCTTTCGTGCGTACCCGCGAACTGGGCGGCGGCTGGAACCTCAAGGCAGGGCGCTTCCTCTCAAGCGTCGGTTACCTGAATGGCCAGCACAGCCACACCTGGGACTTCGTCGACGCGCCGCTGGCCTATGGCGCCTTCCTCGGCGGCCAATACAAGCCGGACGGCGTCCAGGCGCGCTGGCTGGCGCCGCTCAACACCTTCCTGGAAGTGGGCGCGGAACTGGGCAGCGGGCGCAGCTTCCCAGGCAGCGACCGCAACAAGAACGGCTTCAACGCCACCAGCGTGTTCGCCCACCTGGGCGACGACATCGGCGATTCGGGCAGCTGGCGTGCCGGCCTGTCCTGGCTGCGTACGGGTGCGGCCGGCCGCGCGTACGAGGACATGGAAAGCGGCATCCCGACCGCGTTTGGCGGCCGTTCGACGCTGTGGATCGCGGACGCCGTCTACAAATGGGCGCCGAACGGCAATCCGACGCGGCAGAATGTCAAGCTGCAGGGCGAGTACTTCCGCCGCAAGGAGAGCGGCAGCCTGTCGGTCGAGGACCTGTCCGACCGCTATGCGAGTTCGCAGTCGGGCTGGTACCTGCAGGGCGTCTACCAGTTCATGCCGAACTGGCGCGCGGGCCTGCGCTACGATCGCCTGGCGTCGGGCACGCCATCCATCGGCCTGGTCGACGACGGCGCTTTCGGATCGGACGCGTTCCCGGCCCTGGCACGCTACAACCCGAAGCGCGCGAGCGTGATGCTCGACTGGAGCCCGTCCGAATTCTCGCGCCTGCGCCTGCAGTTCGCGCGCGACGAGGCCCGTCCCGGCGCGCTTGATAACCAGCTCTTCCTGCAATACATCATGAGCCTCGGCGCCCACGCCGGCCACACGTTCTAAGGAGTACGACATGACACCCATCTCTACCAGACTGCTCGCCCTCTGCACGCTGGCCCTCGGCATGCTCGCCCTGCCTGCGCAGGCTGCGCTGAACGTGCTCGCCTGCGAGCCCGAATGGGCCGCGCTCACACAGGAAATCGGCGGCGACAAGGTCAGCGTCTCGAGCGCGACGAATGCGCTGCAGGACCCGCACCGCGTCGAAGCCCGCCCCGACCTGATCGCCCGCACCCGCAATGCCGACCTGCTGGTCTGCACGGGCCTGGACCTGGAAGCGGGCTGGCTGCCGCTGCTGGTCCAGCAATCGGGCAATGCGAAGATTGCCAAGGGCCAGCCGGGCTATTTCGAAGCGGGCAGTTTCGTGCCGCGCCTGGAGGTGCCGGCGAAACTCGACCGCGCCGAGGGGGACGTGCATGCCTTCGGCAATCCGCACGTGCACTTGAACCCGCACAACATCGCCCTGGTCGGCAGCCAGCTGGCCAGGCGCCTGGCCAGCATCGACCCGGCGAACGCCGCGCTGTACGCATCGCGCCAGGCTGACTTCAGCGCGCGCTGGGCCCAGGCCATGCGCAAGTGGGAAGCCCGGGCGGCGCCCCTGCGTGGCCTGACGGTGGTCGAGCATCATCGCAACATGGAATACCTGCTGGCCTGGCTGGGCATGCGCCAGGTCGGCACGCTGGAACCGAAGCCGGGGATCGAACCCTCCGCCGCCCAGCTGGGGCAATTGCTGGCAGGGCTCGAGCGCCAGCCGGCGAAGATGGTGCTGCGCGCGGCCTACCGGGACGAACGCGCCTCGCAGTGGCTGTCGCAGCGCGCACGCATCCCCGCGGTGGTGATTCCCTTCACCGTGGGAGCGGACGCCCGGAGCGGCAACCTGTTCGCCCTGTTCGACACGACCGTGCAACGCCTGGCGGAAGCGGCCAAGTGAACACCGAGACCTTCGACTTCCTGATCGTCCTCCCGGCCTTCGTTGCCGGCCTGCTGGTACTGGCGACCCACATTCCCCTCGGCGCCCAGGTACTGCGCCGCGGGATCGTCTTCATCGACCTGGCGATCGCCCAGATCGCCGCGCTGGGGGTGATCCTGGCCAGCACCGTCGACCTCGACCCGCATGGCTGGACCATCCAGCTGGCGGCCGGCGGCGCCGCGGTGCTGGGCGCCTTGCTGCTGACCTGGACCGAGAAGCGCTGGCCGGACGTGCAGGAAGCGCAGATCGGCGTGCTGTTCGTGCTGGCTGCCACCGCCGGCCTGCTGCTGGTTGCCCACAACCCGCACGGCGGCGAGCACCTGCAGGACCTGCTGGCCGGCCAGATTCTCTGGGTCAGCTACGACCAGCTGGTCATCCCCGCGCTGGGCACGGTGCTGATCCCGGGGCTGTTGGCAGCCTTCCGCAACCGCTTGCGGCGCCCGGGCTTCTACCCGGTGTTCGCGCTGGCGGTGACGGCCTCGGTGCAGCTGGTCGGCGTCTACACCGGTCTTTGCCAGCCTGATCGTGCCGAGCCTGGCGGTGCGCCATTATCCCGAGTCGCGCAAGCTGCCGGTGGCCTACCTGGTCGGCGTGGCCGGCTACGCGGTCGGCCTGGTGCTGTCGGTGGTGCTCGACCTGCCGTCCGGCGCGCTCATCGTCTGGTGCCTCGCGCTGCTGGCGATGCTGGTGTACGCGCTCGGACCGAAACGGGCCATGCAGGCCTGAACCGCCGAACAGCACGCGCGGTCCGGCCGCACCAACCACCCGCCCGGCAGCGCCGCGGCGGGTTTTTTCATGCCCGCGCCACCGGCACGATTGTGCCCAGTCAAACGGATGCAGACTCAATTCATTAAAATTTTGTTAATACTTATGAGGCCGCTTGTCCGCCTTATTCATGATCGCCGGCGCTGCGGAGCTGCGGCCCATCCTTGAGAGCATCCGCGCGCCTACACGGGGGAACAGCATGAACCGGCAGAAGCTCGGGCAGGAAAACCAGCAAACCTACCTGTGGTTCCGCGAAGCCGCTGAACGCGGCAATGCCTACGCCCAGTTCAACCTCGCATTGCTCTACAAAAAGGGTGAAGGCGTCCCCCGCGACGACACGCGTGCCGTGGCCTGGCTGCGCCTGGCCGCCATGCAGGGCCTGGCTTTTGCCCAGAACCACCTGGGCGCGATGTATTACCACGGGCGCGGCGTGGCACGCTGCGATACCGAAGCCGCGCGCTGGTTTCGCCGCGCCGCCGAGCAGGGCGATGCGTCGGCCCAGCAGAACCTCGGCCACATGTGCCGCCAGGGCCGCGGCGTCGCCCACGATCCCGAACGGGCCCTGTCCCGGTATTACCGGGCGGCCGAGCAGGGCATGCCGGGCGCCCAGAACCAGCTCGGCGAATGCTACCTGGAAGGCATCGGCACCGCCGTCAACCATCCGCTGGCAATGGCCTGGTTCCGCAAGGCGGCACTGCAGGGCGATGCCCCCGCGCAGCTGAACCTGGGCCTGATGTACCAGCGCGGCCAGGGCGTGGACGCGAACGACAAGCAGGCCCTGTACTGGTTCCGCAAAGCCGCAGCCGCCGGCGAGCGCGGCGCCCAGCGCCAGCTCGGCATCGCCTACGCGGAGGGGCGCGGCGTGCGCGCCGACCCGCGCCGCGCCTGCGCCTGGTTGACGCGCGCGGCCGACCATGGCGACCGCGAAGCCCAGTTCCTGCTCGGGAACATGTACGCCAGCGGCGCGGGCATCGAAACCGACGAGCGGCGTGCGCTCGACTTGTACACCGGGGCGGCGCGCCTGGGCCACGTGGCGGCCCAGTACAACCTGGCCAACATGCATGCCCACGGCCGCGGCACCGAGCGCGACCCGAAGCAGGCCTTCGAGTGGTACCGGCGCGCCGCCGAGCAGGGCGCGGCGAATGCGCAGTTCAACCTGGGCGTGAGCTTTGCCAACGGCCAGGGCGTCGAACGCGACGAGGCGCGCGCCGCGCACTGGTACCGGCTGGCGGCCGAGCAGGGCGATGCCAGCGCCCAGAACAACCTGGGCGTCATGTACGCCAGCGGCCGGGGCCTGCCGCACGACGACCGCCTGGCCGTGTACTGGTACGAGCAGGCGGCCGAGCAGGGCCATGCGCTGGCCCAGTACAACCTGGGCGGCATGATCGGCAGCGGGCTGGGAGTTGCGCGCGATCCGGTGCGTGCCTACATGTGGATGCTGCTGGCGGCCGAGGGCGGAGACGCCACCGCCAACGTCAACAAGTCCATCGTCGCGCGGCGCCTGTCTCCCTCCGAGATCGGGCGCGCGCTCGACCTGTCGCACAAGTGGCAGCTGAGCCACCGCGAAGGGCGCAACCGGCAGGAGTGACCGGTGTATTGCCCCGTATTGACGCGCGCACCGATGTCGCTTACGGCCGGGTTTCGCGTTATGATGCCTTTCGGCACATTTCGCCTACCACGACTTTTCGTCCCGAGAACAATATGCACATGAGACACGCAACACTGGTCGCCGTCCTGGCGACGCTGTTCGGCGCCGCCCACGCCGCCCCACCGGCAAGCTGCCCGGCCGGCACCCCGACCTATCCGCTCACCCAGAAGGTCGACCAGGTCGACAATTACCACGGCACCACGGTCGCCGACCCCTACCGCTGGCTGGAAGACGCCAACAGCGCCGACACCAAAGCCTGGGTCGATGCCCAGAATGTCGTCACGCAAGCTTACCTGGGCCAGATCCCCCAGCGCGAGGCGATCCGCCAGCGCCTGACGAAACTCTGGAACTACGAGCGCTACTCGGTGCCTTCAAAAGACGGCGGCCGCTACTTCTACACCCGTAACGACGGCTTGCAGAACCAGTCGGTGCTGTTCACGATGAAACAGCTCGGCGACGCGCCGCGCATGCTGCTCGACCCGAACACCCTGGCCGCCGACGGTACCGTCGCCCTGGCAGGCGCGGAGGTCAGCCCGGACGGCAAGCTGTTGGCCTACAGCACGGCCGCGTCCGGTTCGGACTGGAACGAGATCCGCGTGCGCGACATCGACACCGGCAAGGACCTCGACGACCACGTCAAGTTCGTCAAGTTCTCGAACACGTCCTGGACGAAGGATGGCAAGGGCTTCTTCTACAGCCGCTACGACGAGCCCAAGGAAGCGACCAGGCTGGCCGACGTCAACTACTTCCAGAAGCTGTACTACCACCGCATCGGCACCCCGCAAAGTGCGGACACCCTGGTCTACGACCGTCCCGACCAGAAGGAATGGGGCTTCGGTGGCCAGACCACCGACGACGGCCGCTACCTGGTCATCACGACGACCAAGGGCACGGCGCCCAAGTACCGCGTGTCGTACAAGGACCTGTCGACACCCGATTCCAAGGTCGTCGACCTGATCGACAACTTCGACGCCGGCTACACCTTCATCGACAATGTCGGCAGCGTCTTCTACTTCAGCACCGACCGCAACGCGCCGAAGAAACGCATCGTCGCCATCGACGTCAGTAAACCAGGCGAGTCGAACTGGAAGGAAATCGTCGCCGAGGGCGCCGACACCCTGGCCGGCGCCGACATCATCAACAACCAGCTGGTGCTGGAATACCTGAAGGATGCGAAGAGCGTCGTGCGCGTGCATGACCTGAAGGGCAAACCCGTGCGCGAGATCGCCTTGCCGGGCATCGGCACCGTGGGCGGCCTGTCGGGCAAGCGCGGCGAAACCGAGACCTTCTATTCGTTCACCGGCTTCACCACGCCGACCACGATCTACCGCCTCGACATGAAGACGGGCAAGAGCAGCGTGTTCCGCCAGCCGAAGGTCGATTTCGACCCGAACGCCTATGAAACGCGCCAGCAGTTCTTCACCAGCCGCGACGGTACCAAGGTGCCGATGTTCATCGTCTCGAAAAAGGGCCTGAAACTGGACGGCAGCAACCCGACCTACCTGTACGGCTACGGCGGCTTCAACATCTCGATGACCCCGGGCTTCTCGCCGGCCAACCTGGCCTGGATGGAGATGGGCGGCGTGTATGTGGTGGCCAACCTGCGCGGCGGTGGCGAGTACGGCGAAGCCTGGCACCAGGCCGGCACCAAGCTGCAGAAGCAGAACGTGTTCGACGACTTCATCGGCGCCGCCGAATGGCTGGTCGCGAACAAGGTGACCTCCCCAAGCAAGCTGGCGATCGGCGGCGGCAGCAACGGCGGCCTGCTGGTGGGCGCGGCGATGACCCAGCGTCCGGACCTGTTCGGCGCCGCCATCCCGATGGTCGGCGTGCTCGACATGCTGCGCTTCCACAAGTTCACCATCGGCTGGGCATGGACCTCGGACTACGGTTCGGCCGACAACGCGGACGAGTTCAAGGCGCTGGTGAAGTATTCGCCGCTGCATAACCTGAAAGCGGGCACGCAGTATCCGGCGACGATGGTCACCACCGCCGACCACGATGACCGCGTGGTGCCGGCGCACAGCTTCAAGTTCGCCGCCGCGGCGCAGGTCGCGCAGGCGGGCTGCGCACCCGTCATCATCCGCATCGACACCAAGGCCGGCCACGGTGCCGGCAAGCCGACCGCGAAGCAGATCGAGGAGGTGGCGGATCGCTGGGGCTTCCTGGCGAAGGCGCTGAAGATGTAAGGGAAGGGCGGGCGGACTCCGCCCGCGTTGCACGGACGTCGGGCCAGCGAATCAATCGATTCGGCTGGCCCGATTTGTTTTCAATGCCAGTTGTTCGGCGCCGCGCATGAGTTCCACGCCGCCGCTGCACATGTTCTCTACCGCGTGGAGTCAGGACTCCACCCTACGAACCGCGGCTCACGTAGGGTGGAGTCCTGACTCCACGCGGTACGGCGCCTCCATGCCGAGGCGTAGCGTGGGCACCCCATGCCCACGCGGAAGTCAGCGCCGTGTTTGCAGATCAGATCGTGACCCGTTTGCTCATCGTTCCGCGCGGGCGCGGGGTGCCTCGGCGGCCCGCCCCTACCGATGCACGACAACGAGCAAGGCCTTCGCCTCGGTCTTGCCCAGATTGCGAATCACGTGATCCTGGTCCGCCGGATACCGCGCCGTCCCGCCCGCCTTCACCTTGCGCTTTTCCAGCCCGACCTCCACTTCCAGCGTCCCATTAATCACCGTCATGTGCTCCTTGGTGCCCGGATCATGCGCCTGCGAAGCGAGCGCGCCGCCCGGCGCGAGCGTCAGCTCATACCATTCATACTGCCCGGCCAGCTCCATCGGGCCCAGGATGCGCAGGATATAGCCGGCATGGTTGCCCGGCAGGGTAGGCGTCTCGTGGGCGTCGACGACGCGGATCGCTTCGACATCCCGGGTTTCGGAAGCCAGCAGTTCGCCGATCTGCACGCCGAGCGCGTTGGCGAGGCGCCAGGTGATGGCGATGGTAGGATTGGCCTTTTCGCGCTCGATCTGCGACAGCATCGATTTCGAGACCCCCGCGATACGCGACAGGTCCTCCAGCGTCAGGCCGCGCGCCAGGCGCAGGCGCTGCAGGGTGGCGCCGACTTCGGGCGGGGCATTGTTGGTCATGACCGGGGTTTTCATCTCGATAAAGGCAGCACTGGTGTTGGAGTCGGCCGCAGCTTGCCAAGTTCGACAGGTGGGCGTAATATTCATTATATTGAATTTTAGTTCGAGATAGCGAAAAAGCAGCAGGGCACTGAAATCGAACGGGTTCGGAACAACGGTACAGCATAGTCCGGCGGACGGTCAAGCCGCCGCCAGTCATTCGCACAGACAGCACAGACAGGGAAATCACATGAGCGATCAAGGGAAAAACGCGTTTTACACGGGGCTGCAGCAGAATTTGTCGACGCTGCGCGAACAGGGCCTGTTCAAGCCCGAGCGCGTACTGGCCTCGCGCCAGGGCGCGCAAGTGCAGTCCGATGACGGCCGCACCCTGATCAACATGTGCGCGAACAACTACCTGGGCCTGTCGGGCGACCCCGAGACGCAAAAAGCGGCGGAAAGCGCGCTGGCGAAATATGGCTACGGGCTGTCCTCGGTGCGCTTCATCTGCGGCACCCAAACCGTGCACAAGGAGCTCGAACAAGCCCTGTCGACCTTCCTCGGTACCGAAGACACCATCCTGTATGCCGCGGCGTTCGACGCCAACGGCGGCGTGTTCGAGCCGCTGTTCGACGAGAACGACGCCATCATCTCGGACGCCCTGAACCACGCGTCGATCATCGACGGCATTCGCCTGTGCAAGGCGGCGCGCTACCGTTATGCCAATAACGACATGGCGGACCTGGAAAAGCAGCTGATCGCCGCCACTGAAGCCGGCAAGCGCCACAAGGTCATCGTCACCGACGGCGTGTTCTCGATGGACGGCACGATCGCCCAGCTCGATAAAATCGTCGCGCTGGCCGAAAAGTACGGCGCGCTCACGCTCATCGACGAATCGCATGCCTCGGGTTTCATGGGCGCGACCGGCCGCGGCACCCACGAGCACTGTGGTGTCATCGGCAAGATCGACATCATCACCGGCACCCTGGGCAAGGCCCTGGGCGGCGCGATGGGCGGCTTCACTTCCGGCCGCAAGGAAGTCATCGAGACCCTGCGCCAGAAGTCGCGTCCTTACCTGTTCTCGAACACCCTGGCGCCGATGATCGCCGGCGCGTCGCTGTCGGTGCTGGAACGGATCAGCAAATCGACCGAACTGCGCGACCGCCTGCATGAAAATACCGCCTACTTCCGCAAGGAGATCGAGCGCATCGGCTTCACCATCAAGCCGGGCACCCACCCGGTGGTGCCGGTGATGCTGTTCGACGCCCCGGTGGCGCAGAAATTCGCCGCGCGCATGTTCGAACTGGGCGTGCTGCTGTCGGGCTTCTTCTATCCGGTCGTGCCGATGGGGCAGGCGCGCGTGCGCGTCCAGATATCGAGCGCGCACACCCGCGAGCAGCTCGACACCGTGCTGAAGGCCTTCGAGCAGGCCGGGCGCGAGCTGGGCATCATCAAGAATAACTAATCAGGCATTACGACAGGAATACAAGAATATGGAACGCATCCTCATCATCGGCGCCAACGGCCAGATCGGCAGTGAACTGGTCTCCGCACTGGCGCAGCAGCACGGCGCGGACAACGTGCTCGCCACCGACATCGGCGCCACCAACGTGTACGGCGCGGCGCGCTACGCCCAGCTCGACGTGCTCGACAAGGCGCGCCTGGCGGCCGTGATTGCCGACGAGGGTGTGACCCAGGTCTACCAGCTGGCCGCGCTGCTGTCGGCCACGGGCGAAAAGGCGCCACTGAAGGCCTGGACGCTGAACATGGATGGTTTGCTCAACATCCTGGAAGTCGCCCGCGAACGCCTGGAAGCGGGCAAACCGCTGAAGGTGTTCTGGCCTTCGTCGATCGCCGCATTCGGCCCGAACACGCCGAGCGAGAACACGCCCCAGTACACGGTCATGGACCCGACCACGATCTACGGCATCAGCAAACTGGCCGGCGAGCGCCTGTGCGAGTACTACCACAGCAAGTACGGCGTGGACGTGCGCTCGATCCGCTACCCGGGCATCATCAGCTTCAAGTCGCCTCCGGGCGGCGGCACGACCGATTACGCGATCGCCATCTTCCACGCGGCGCTCAAGGGCGAGACCTACGAGTGCTTCCTCGGCCCGGAAACGACGCTGCCGATGATCTACATGCCCGATGCCATTCGCGCAACGATCGAATTAATGGACGCGCCGAGCGAGAAAGTGGCGATCCGTTCGTCGTACAATGTGGCGGGCGTCTCGTTCAACCCGCGCGAACTGGCCAGCGCCATCAAGCGCGCCGTGCCGCATTTCGAGATCGCCTACAAGCCCGACAGCCGCCAGGCGATTGCGGACAGCTGGCCGAAGAGCCTGGACGACAGCCGCGCCAGCGCCGACTGGGGCTGGAAAGCCAGCATCGGCATCGAGGAAATGGTGGCGAGCATGCTCGAGAATATCGACATCAAGGCCGCTGCCTGATCCGACCCTTTTATCACCATAATAATAAAAACGCGCAGAGAGACAAATCCAGATGGACATGAGTGTTTTCGATCTGTTCAAGATCGGTATCGGGCCATCGAGCTCGCATACGGTGGGCCCGATGGTGGCGGCACGCCGCTTCCTGCTCGAATGCGGTTCGCTCGAGGAAGCGGTCGGCGTCGAAGCCCACCTGTACGGGTCGCTGGCCCTGACCGGCGTCGGCCACGCGACCGACAAGGCCGTCATTCTCGGCCTGATGGGCGAGACCCCGCAGGACATCGCTCCTGATACGGTCGAGGACAAGCTCGCGGAAGCGGAACTGGACGGCGTGCTGCGCCTGCTGGGGACAAAAGAAGTGCCGTTTTCCGCCAAGACGGGCCTGGCCTGGCACATGGCCTCCACGCTGCCGGAACACCCGAACGGCATGCGCTTCGTGTTGAAACTGCGTGACGGCAGCCATATCGAACGCATCTATTATTCGGTCGGCGGCGGCTTCATCACCGCGGCCGGCGAAGCCCAGGTGCGCGCGTCCGAGCCTCCTGGCACCCAGGCCGTGTCCGTGCCGTTCCCCTTCGACACCATGGTGCAGTTGCTCGAGCAGGGCAAGCGCCACGGCCTGTCGATCCCGCACATGCTGCGCGCGAACGAACTGGTGCGCATGACCGAGGCCGAGCTGGACGCTGGCCTGGACCGGATCTGGAACGTGATGCACGACTGTATCGCGCACGGCCTGGTCACCGAAGGCCAGCTGCCCGGCGGCCTGAACGTCAAGCGGCGCGCGGCCAAGCTGTGGAAGCAGGCGCATTGCGTCGAAGGCAAGCGCGTCAACGAATTGCCCCACGATTCGACCCACCACGTCACCTTGTACGCGATGGCCGTGAACGAGGAAAACGCGGCCGGCGGACGCGTCGTCACGGCGCCGACGAATGGCGCGGCCGGTATCATCCCGGCGGTGCTGCGCTACTACGCCGAGGACTGCCGCCCGAGCAACGCCGCGCGCGGCATCCGCGATTTCCTGCTGACCTCCAGCGCGATCGGCATGCTGTGCAAGAAGAATGCCTCGATTTCCGGTGCCGAAGTCGGCTGCCGGGGCGAGGTCGGCGTCGCTTGCGCGATGGCGGCGGCCGGCCTGGTGGCGGCGCTCGGCGGCAGCAACGAACAGATCGAGAACGCCGCCGAAATCGGCATCGAGCACCACCTCGGCATGACCTGCGACCCGATCGGCGGGCTGGTGCAGATCCCCTGTATCGAGCGCAACGGCATGGGCGCGATCAAGGCCATCACTGCCGCTTCGCTGGCACTCAAGGGCGACGGTACCCACTTCGTCAGCCTCGACAACGTCATCGAGACGATGCGCCAGACCGGGGCGGACATGCAGGCGAAGTACAAGGAGACCTCGCTTGGCGGGCTGGCGGTGCACGTGGTAACGGTGAATCACGCGGCTTGCTGAGCTAAATATCGTCGCTTTCAGGGTGGGCGGGGCCGCCGAGGCGCCCCGTGCCACGCGGTGGGGACATGCCATCCCCGCTGCACCAATCTCGACCGCATCCGCAGGATTCCCCGGCCCGCACTATAATAAAAGAATCAACGCGAGCCCAACCGGATCATCCTACGTATGCACTATGTCTCCACCCGCGCGACGAGCGCGTCCGCTTCCCGCAATCCGGAAACCTTCTCGACCATCCTGCTGGGCGGCCTGGCCCCTGACGGCGGCCTGTACATGCCGGCCGAGTACCCGCGTGTGACAAGCGAGGAGCTCGACGCCTGGCGCCGCCTTTCCTACGCCGAGCTGGCCTTCGAGGTGCTGCGCAAATTCGCCACCGACATCCCTGACGACGACCTGCGCGCGCTCACCCGCAAAACCTATACGCCCGAGGTTTACCGCAACGCTAGAAACGACGAGTCCGCGGAAGACATCACGCCCCTGCGCACGCTGGAGGACGAGGGCGGGCGCAAGCTGATGTTGCAATCGCTGTCGAACGGCCCGACCCTGGCCTTCAAGGACATGGCGATGCAGTTGCTGGGCAACCTGTTCGAGTATGCACTGGCGAAGAATGGCGATGAGCTCAACATCTTCGGGGCCACCTCGGGCGACACCGGCAGCGCCGCCGAATACGCGATGCGCGGCAAGCGCGGCGTCAAGGTGTTCATGCTCTCGCCGAGCGGGAAGATGAGCGCCTTCCAGACCGCGCAGATGTTCAGCCTGCAGGACCCGAACATCTTCAACATCGCCGTCGACGGCGTGTTCGACGACTGCCAGGACCTCGTGAAAGCCGTGTCGAACGACCTGGCCTTCAAGGCGCGCCACAAGATCGGCACCGTCAATTCGATCAACTGGGCGCGCGTGGTGGCCCAGGTTGTCTACTACTTCCGCGGCTATCTCGCGGCCACGGCGAACAACGAGCAGAAGGTCTCGTTCACGGTCCCCTCGGGGAACTTCGGGAATGTCTGCGCCGGCCATATCGCGCGCATGATGGGCCTGCCCATCGACCGACTGGTGGTGGCCACCAACGAGAACGACGTGCTCGACGAGTTCTTCCGCACCGGCGTCTACCGCGTGCGCAAAAGCGCGGAGACTCTCCACACCAGCAGCCCGTCGATGGACATCTCCAAGGCGTCGAACTTCGAGCGCTTTGTCTACGACCTGGTCGGGCGCGACAGCGAGCGTACCCACGCCCTGTTCCGCAAGGTCGACACCCACGGCGGCTTCGACCTGTCGGGCAGGCCCGGCGCGGACGGCGACGAGTTCGCGCGCGTGGGCGAGTACGGCTTCGCTTCCGGCAAGTCGACCCATGCCGACCGCCTGGAGACGATCCGCATGGCTTTTGATGACTACGGCATCGTGGTCGACACCCACACCGCCGACGGCATCAAGGTCGCGCGCGAGCACCTCGAACCGGGCGTGCCGATGATCGTGCTGGAAACCGCGCTCGCGGCCAAGTTCAACGAGACCATCCTCGACGCATTGGGCGAGGACGCCCCGCGTCCCGCCGGCTTCGAGGACATCGAGTCGCTGCCGCAGAAGTTCGTGCTGATGCGCCCGAACGTCGACGAGATGAAGACCTTCATCGCCGCGCATACCGGACTATGAGGGGACTGTGAACATGGGTCCGAACGACAAAGCCGCAGCGCGGCCGATGCTGAGCGTGCGCGAAGCCCTCGATACGCTGCTGGCCGCGGCGCGTCCGGTAGCGGAGGTGGAACAGGTGCCGACATTGGCGGCGAACGGCCGCGTGCTGGCGCAGGACGCCGCATCGACCATCGCGGTGCCGTCCGCCGATAACACCCAGATGGATGGCTACGCCGTGCGCGCGGCCGACTGCATCGATGGCGCCGCCACCCTGAAGGTAAGCCAGCGCATCCCCGCCGGCACCGTCGGCGAGCCGCTCGAACCCGGTACGGCAGCGCGCATCTTCACCGGCGCCCTGATTCCGCCGGGTGCCGATGCGGTAGTGATGCAGGAGCAGTGCGAAGCCGCCGGCGACATGGTGACGATCCGCCATGCGCCAAAGGCCGGCGAATGGATCCGCCGCGCCGGCGAAGACATCCGCGCCGGTGCGACCATCCTGTCGGCGGGCACGCGCCTGCGCAGCCAGGAGCTGGGCCTGGCCGCATCGGTTGGACTGGCGACGCTGCCCGTGCACAGGCGCCTGCGCGTGGCGGTCTTCTTCACTGGCGACGAACTGACCATGCCGGGCGAAGCACCCGGCGGGCAGCTGCCGCCGGGCGCGATCTACAACTCGAACCGCTTCACCCTGCGCGGCCTGCTGGAGAACTTCGGTTGCGAGATCGCGGACCTCGGCATCGTGCCCGACACGCTGGACGCCACCCGCGCGGCGCTGCGCGAAGCGGCGCGCACGAACGACCTGATCATCACCTCGGGCGGCGTGTCCGTCGGCGAGGAAGACCACATCAAGCCTGCAGTGGAAGCGGAAGGGTCGCTGAACATGTGGCAGATCGCCGTCAAGCCGGGCAAGCCGCTCGCGTTCGGCGAGGTGCGCAAGGAAGGCGGCGATACCGCGTTCTTCCTCGGCCTGCCGGGCAATCCCGTCTCGAGCTTCGTCACCTTCCTGCTGTTCGTGCGTCCCTTCCTGCTGCGCCTGCAGGGCGTGAGCGGGCCGGTCGAGCCGCGCGCCTGGATGGTGCGCGCAGACTTCAACCTGCCCAGGGCCGATCGCCGCAACGAATTCCTGCGCGCGCGCATCAATGCCGGAGGAGGCCTGGACCTGTTCCCGAATCAGGGCTCGGGGGTACTGAGCTCGACCGTCTGGGGCGATGGCCTGGTCGACAATCCGGCCGGACGCACTATTCAAGAGGGCGACATGGTGCGCTTCATTCCCTTCAGCGAACTGCAGCACTAAGAGCGAGAGCATGGACATCGAATTGCGGTTTTTCGCCTCCGTGCGCGAGGCGCTCGGCACCAGCAACGAAAAGGTGGCGCTGCCGGAAGGCGTGGAGACGGTGGGCGCCGTGCGCGCGCACCTGGTCGAGCGTGGCGGCGCCTGGGCGGCGGCGCTCGGGCCGGAGCGCGCACTGCGCATGGCCTTCAATCATGTGATGTGCGGGCCGGAGACGGTAATCGAGGAGGGCGGGGAAGTGGCCTTCTTCCCGCCTGTGACCGGGGGGTAGACCCGACGCCGCTTGCGGACAGGGTTTGATCCCGCAGGGTGGACGGCTCGCCATTCAGGCCCACGGCCTGAATGGCTCCACGCGGTCAACGCACGGGTGCAGGCCGACATCCGAGGGGAAGCGCGATGCGTACGCGTGGACGGGAAACCCGTCCACGCTACGGCCATGCCTACAGCGCTGCGATCGACTTTTCGGCCAGCGCCAGCAGTTTGGCGCAATTGTCGCTGCGCGCACCGAAGTCGCGCCAGGCCGTCGTGCGCGCCATCTCCTGCCACTTCTTCAGCGTTTCAAGGTCCATGTCGACCACGCGCGCCCCGACGCGCGAGTAGACGCTGGCGACCGCCGCATCGTCGGCCTGCGCCATGCGCAGCGCGAACTTTTCCAGGTCCGCACCCACCTTCAGGATGGCCGCCTGCTGGTCCTTGTGGAGGCGGTCGAACACCGTCTTCGACATCAGGAGCGGCTCGAGCATGAACCAGTAGCCGCCGCGCGGCGTGGTCAGCGCGCCCGACACGTCCTGCAGGCGGAACGAGATCAGCGAGGTCGAGGACGTGAAGGCGGCGTCGAGCGCGCCGCTTTTCATGGCGTTGTGGATTTCGTTGGACGGCACGTTGACCACCACGCCGCCGGCTTCCTGCAGGACCAGGTCCATCTCGCGCGAGCCGCCGCGCACCTTCAGGCCGCGCACGTCTTCCGGTGCCGGGATGGGCGCGCCGCGCGACGCGACGCCGCCGGCCGCCAGATCCAGCTGACGATGACGAGGCCCTGGTCGGCCAGGATGCGGGTCAGCTCGCGCCCGACCTCGGCGTTCTTCCAGCCATAGCCCTGGGAGTACGAGGTGACCAGGCCCGGCATCAGGCCGATGTTCGCTTCCGGCGCCTCGGCGGCGGCATATGACAGCGGCACCAGGGCCAGGTCGAGGCCGCCCTTGCGCAGTGCGCTGAACTGGCTGTTGGCCGGCATCAGGGCAGAATTCGGATAAATGGAAAACTTCAGGCCGCCGCGGGTGTGCTTCTCGACCTCGGTGGCGAACATGCGGCAGAGGCGGTCGCGGAAGTCGCCTTCCGTGATGCTACCGCCGGGGAACTGGTGCGAGATCTTCATCGATTGCGAAGCAGCCCAGGCGCTTTGCAACCAAAAGGGGCTGGACGCGATCGCGCCCAGCACGGTCCTGCGGGCCAGGAGCGGCCCTGTCTTCAACGACATATTCATCCTCCAAGATGAGCAAACGAACTACCGGGCGAATCGTGGGCACATCGGGGTGCCCATCGTTCACATGTGTGCAGAGTACAGACTGATCTTATGCACTTTGGTGCATATAAGAATATTCTTTCGAGAATGCTTGTCAAGCAGAATATTGTTGTCTTAACAAATGCACCGTGAATAACTCGGCAGTATCGGGCCTGTCGCACCCGCCACGCTTAAGACCCGTCAAGGAGGAGGGCTTCCTACTTCTTGTCGAGGCGATCGCACACACCGCAGGCGATGCCGCGCCTCATGTTGCGGTAGCGCGTGCCGACAAACAGGGCCGAGGCGACGAGGGCCCAGGCCAATGCATAGGGCCAGGCGCGCGCGAAGAGCTCGCCGCGCGCCATGTCGACGCCGAGCAACAGGCCGAACATCGAGCAGGCAGCGGCACAGTACTGGACGATCCAGTGCGAGAGTGGGGGCATGGCGGACTCCTTCACAGTTTGTCCAGGAAGCGGCGCAGGACGGCGTTCGTCGCCTGCGGCTGGTCGATCATGGCGAAGTGGCGGGCGTTGTCGACGGGCTCGACCTGGAGCCGCTGCGTGCCCGTCATCAGCTCCCGATAGTAGGCCAGCTTGTCGGCAGCAAGCATGCCGCCCGCCGTGGCGGCGTCGGGGCCGTACCGGGCGCCAGCACCAGCACCGGCGCCGTGATCCGCGGCAGGCCTGGACGCAGGTCGCGCGCCAGCACGGCACCGACCCAGCTTGCCACGGCCGCCGGGTCGCTGCGCGCGGTGAGCTGGGCCAGGTCGTCGGCCTTGCCCATGTCGACCGCGCCGATGCTGCGCATGTACTGGCGTTGCTGGGCCGCGAAGGCGGGCGGCGGCGTGGCAGCCATGCGCTGGCGCATGTTCTCCGCCATGGCCGCGCGTTGTTCGGGCGGCGTATCTTCGCTGCGCGGCATCACCGGCAAGCCATCGATGCTGACCACGCCACCAATGCGCGCGCCCATGTCCTCGGCCAGCGCAATGGCCAGGGTGCCGCCCAGGCTGTGGCCGACAAGTACCGGCCTGGACAGCTTGCGCGAATCGATCAGTTCCGCGAGCGCGGCCCTGGCCGCATCGAACGGTCGCCATTGACGCCCGGGCGGCCGTCGAAGCCCGGCAGCGTCACGACGTAGAGGGCGCGGGTGGGTGCGAATTCGCGCACCACTTCCTGCCACACCCATCCGCCGGTCGCCAGGCCGGGAATCAGGATCATGGCCGGTCCGTTGGCGCGGCCGTGGCGCTCGACCAGCATGCCCGGAGCTCGAACTGTTCGGCGGGTGCGGGGGCTGCTGCAAAGCGGTTCGGCGCGGTCGCGGAAGCTGCGGGAGCGAGGGCTGAGGCAACCGGGGCGGCGGATGCGCTTGCAAGGCCGAGGACAACTGCGAACGACAAGACTGCTTTCATGCTGGCTCCTGGTCGGGGTGGAAGATGGTTTCGATCGGTTGCTGGAACAATGTGGAAATCGCGAAGGCAAAGGGGCAGGCTGGGGTCGTAGCGCCCGGTCTCGATGGCGATCACGGTCTGGCGCGACACGTCGAGCAGCTCGGCCAGGTGGGCCTGGCTCCAGCCCCGTTCGGCGCGCAGGTCGCGGATCAGGTTCTTCATCGGCCTGCCAGCTTGCGTACGATGCCGACGACGCCGGTGCCTCCGCAGAGCACGCACCAGACGCTGAACATCGAGAGTTTCGGATAGCCGGCGATTTCGAGAAAGCCGTAGCTGAAGGTGAGCCCGGCCGTCAGCGCCGCGCTGAGGGCCACGTTCTCCAGCAGGCGCATGCGCACGAATTCGTCCACGCGTCCCACCTGGCGCACGATGGCCCAGATGGCGGCGGCGAAGCCGATCATGGGGCTGAGGAGGATGAGCGTGCGCAGGGCGCCGGGCGCCATCGGGCGGCCGACGTGGATGGCCACTCCCAGGATCAGCGCATACAGCGCAATGGCGCCGAACAGTTCGCGATGATAGATCCGGGCAACGCGTTTTTCGTGCATGTCGAACTCCGTGGTGTAAAGGATGCTTTACATCGTAGGCGCACCGGCGCCCGATGTCAAGCGACCTTTACATCTGTCTCGCACACCGCAAACTCGTCTACAATGCGCCTCCGATTCCCGCGCACCAGCCAGCATGCCAGCTTCCTCGCCACCTCCACCCCGCGTCGCCATCGTCGGCGCAAACCCCGCCGGCCTGATGGCGGCCGAAGTCCTTGCCGCGGGCGGCGCCACGGTCGACGTCTACGATGCGATGGCCTCGAGCGCGCGCAAGTTCCTCCTGGCCGGGAAGGGCGGCATGAACATCACCCATTCCGAACCGCTGCCCGATTTCACGGGGCGCTACGGGTCGCGCACGGGCGAAGTGGCGCGCTGGCTGGAGGGCTTTGGCCCGGCCGAGGTGCGCGCCTGGATCCATGCGCTCGGCATCGATACCTTCGTCGGCAGCTCCGGCCGCGTCTTCCCGGCCGACATGAAGGCGGCGCCGCTGCTGCGCGCCTGGCTGCACCGCCTGCGCGAAGCGGGCGTGCGCTTCCATACGCGCCACCGCTGGCAGGGGGCTGGCGCGAGGGCCAGCTCGTCTTCGCAACGCCCGAGGGCGAACGGCTCGAGAAGGCCGACGCGACGGTTCTTGCGCTTGGCGGCGCCAGCTGGGCGCGCCTCGGTTCGGACGGGGCCTGGGTCCCGCTGCTGGCCGAACGCGGCGTGGAAGTTGCGCCGCTCGTGCCCAGCAACTGCGGCTTCGACACCGACTGGAGCGCGCATTTCAGCGAGAAGCACGCCGGCAGCCCGCTCACGACGGTGGCGATCGCCCATGAGGATGCGCATGGCGCACGGGCGCGCCGCCAGGGCCAGTTCGTGGTGACGGCGACCGGCATCGAGGGCAGCCTGGTGTATGCCTTATCGGCGCCGCTACGCGAGCAGATCGCCGCACGCGGCAGTGCCACGATCTGGCTCGACCTGCTGCCGGACCTGGCGGCCGCACGCGTGATGGATGAGGTGACGCGCCCGCGCGGCTCTCGCTCGATGGCGAGCCACCTGCAAAGCCGCCTCGGCATCAAGGGCGTGAAAGCGGGCCTGCTGCACGAATGCCTGACGCGCGAGCAATACGCCGACCCGACCCGGCTGGCGCAGGCGCTCAAGGCGCTGCCGCTGGTATTGAAACGCACGCGCCCGATCGACGAAGCCATCAGCAGTGCGGGCGGCGTGCGTTTCGAGGCGCTCGACCCCAACGGCATGCTGCGCGCGCTGCCTGGCGTATTCGTGGCCGGCGAAATGCTCGACTGGGAGGCACCGACCGGCGGCTACCTGCTGACCGCCTGTTTCGCCAGCGGCCGCGCGGCCGGCAGGGGTGTGTTGGAATGGATGGGCGCCTGAGCGGCATCAAGCCGGCTCACTGCTCGAAGCGCACGTCCCCGCTGCCGGTGCGGCTGACGCTGCGCTGGGACGGCTCGCCATACACTTCCACATCGCCGCTGCCGCTGACCGAGGCGGCCAGGGGTTTCGCGCGCGGTGACACTGGTGTTGCCCGATCCCGTCTGGCGCACCTTCACGCGTTCGGCGCGCAGGCGCTGGGCATCGAGGGTGCCGGAACCGTCCGATTCGACCGAGACGCTGCGTGCGGCGCCGGCCAGCGTGAGCGAGCCTGAACCGGAGAGCCTCGCCTCGATCTCGTCGCCGTTGCCGGCGTCGAGTGTCAGGTCGCCGCTGCCCTGCACCGCGGCGTGGGCCTGGCGGTAGCGGCCATTGAAGACGATGCTGCCCGAGCCATTGAGCTCGACCTCTATGCGTTCTCCAGAGAAGCCGTTGACGACAGTGTCGCTGCTGCCGTCGACGGCCACGCGGTCCAGCGCCGGCAGCGTCAGTTCCACCGCCAAGGGGCCCGCGATGGCGCAGCACGATGCCGCGCGTGCCGATATGCAGCACCCGGCCGTCCTGCACCGTCTCGATATTGGCCAGCAGGCGTTCTTCGCCGCGCACGACCAGCTGCGGCTGGGCGCCATAGCGCAGGGTCAGGTCGATCGGGCCGGACAGCTCGACCGCGCGCACGTCGTGCCCGACCGTGCGGGTCTGTTCGTCCATCATGCGGCCTTCGAGGCGTGCCGGGCCGCCGTGCGTGCGCAGGGCGCCGAAGGCGAGGCCGATCAGCACGAAAGCCAGCAGTAGCAGGCCCAGGCCCACCCGTAACAAGGCGCGCATCGATTTTCCTTATCCGCCCCGCAGCAGGGCCATGTTCATTTGCAGGTAGCGTTTCGCGCCCAGCCCCGCGTAGCGGGTGATCACGATCGACAGCAGGAACAGCAGGATGCCGCCGACGACCATGGCCAGCCCGAGCGCGGCCTGGGTCATGCGCGACTCTTCGTCCATGTCGGTCGAAATCTCGATGGCGCTGCCGGCCACGCGCTCCGCGCCACGCACCACGCGCGAGGGCGACACGGCGCCGTCTTCGGCCTTCTCGTCGACCACCTCGATGCCGTGCTCGCCGATCGTCACCCGGGTGCGCGCGCTCGGTGCCGACTCGACGGCGACCCGCGCAGCGGGCCGTCCAGCACGAGTTCGTTGGCACCGGCCAGGCCGCTGGCCGTGAGGGCGATGCCGCCGATATAGAAACCGAAAGCGCCCACGTACAGCGCGGCCAGGAGCGCACCGAACACCGCGGCGGGAATGACCATGAACAGATTGAAGATCAGGAGTCCGACGACCGACACGAGCATGCGCAGCAGGTTGGCCGGGTTCTTCTGCTCGGCGAAGGCGTTCATGTGGGTGTTGGCGCGCAGCGTCAGCGCGACCTTCTTCGGGTCGTCGAGTTCGCGGCCAATCTCGTCTTCGCGGCGGCCGCTATTGACGCCGTCGACGAAACGCTGCTCGTACCAGGCCAGGGTCTTGGCCTGCAGCTCGGGCGGCAGGCCGAGCATGGCGCGCTTGAGCTGGTCGAGGTATTCCAGTTTGCCCATGGGTGCTGTGGTCTCGTCAGGCGTGGCCGAGGGCGAACATCGAGAGCAGGGCGGGCGTATGCGCGCCAGCGCGGCCGCCGAACAGTTCCGGCAGCACGAGCGCCGCCGTACTGGCCGCAACCGGGGCGAGGGACGGCGATGGCCGAGAGGCCCAATCTGTAGTGCAGGTTCCAGCGCATGTGTGTGTCTCGCGTGTGCCGCGTGCGGCGAAGTGGGGTAGTGCTATCGGATGCTGCTACTGTACGGATCCGGCCGGCCCCTGGCCAGGGGCGTGCGACAAACTGTCGTTTTGAGGGGCCGGGCTGCGCCCTTCGATGATGACCGCGGCGGCGTCCTGGCCGCTGCGCACCGCCGACTCGAGGGTGGCGGGGTAGTCGCCGGCCGTGTAATCGCCCGCCAGGGCGAGCCGGGAAGTGGCGTGGCGTTCGGCGGACGCACCAGGCCAGGCGTGCAGGCGAAGGTCGCGCGCTTTTCGGTGATCACGCGGGTCCACAGCGGCTCGGCCAGCGCCGGGTTGCCGAAGGCCTCGGCCAGCTGGGCGGCGACCAGGCGTGCCAGCGCTTCCTGCGGCAGCGCGGCGGCAGCTGCCGCGGCGCTGATCACGACGGCGACCAGGCCGGCCTGGCTGGCATCGAGCTGGCCGCGGTCGAACGCGAACTGGCCATGGCGGCCTTGCGCGGCATCGTCGAGCAGGGCGCAGAAGGGCAGCGGCAGGCGCAGCGCCGTATCGTATTGCAGGTAGCAGGTGGCGATCGGCTGGTAGTCGAAAGCCTGCAGCTGGCCAGTCAGCGTGGCGGCTTCGGGGAAGGGGACCAGCAGCGCCGCGGCCCCCGTGGGCGGCAAGGCCAGCACGACGGCATCGAACACAGCGGCGCCCTGGCGCTCGACCCGCAGCTCCCAGCCGGCGGCCAGCCGTGCCAGCCCCGCGACCTTGGCGCCATGGTGCACGACGCCGCCCGGGCCGCCAGGTGGCGCGCCGCCGCCTGCGGGAACAGGGCGCCCAGTTCCACGCGCGGGATCAGCATGTCGGACGCGGCGCGGCGCGCGCCCAGGCTGTCGCGCAGCACCGCCGGGAACACGTTGGCCGAGGCCTCCTCGAGCGGGGTATTGAGTGCGGCCAGGCACAGCGGGCGCCACATCAGCGCAACCAGGCGCGGCGTCTGCTCGAAGCGCTCCAGCAGCTCGGCGACGGGAACATCCGTGTTCAGGCGCCAGCCCATCCAGCGTGCGCTGGTGGAAAAGCGGCCCAGTGCCAGCTTGTCTTCGCGGCCCAGGCCTTTGGCGCGCAGCAGCCCGACGATCATGTGCCAGGGCGCCGGCAGGCGCGGGGCGACCAGGTCCATGCCGCCGCTGCCCTGTGGGTAGCGCATCTGCAGCGGCAGGCGCAGCAGGGCCCGGTCCCGGTCGACCTCGAGGCGCTTCAGGAGGCGCAGGGTCTGGTCGTAGGCGCCGAGCAGGATGTGCTGGCCGTTGTCCAGCATGCGGCCTTGCAGTTCGACGCCGCGCGCGCGTCCGCCCAGGGTGCGGCTGGCTTCGAACAGCGTGACGCGCTGGCCCTCGCGCGCGAGCGCCAAAGCCGCCGCGCAGCCAGCCCAGCCGCCGCCGACGACGGCGACCGAGCGGGCGCCAGCCGTCTTTCTAGTTGCGAACATAGGTCTTCCACGCCAGCCAGAGTTTCCTCAGCGGGGTGAGCGAGATGCGCTGGTTCAGCACGTGGAAACCGTCGCGCGCGATCTCGTCGAGCAGCGTGCGGTAGATGGCCGACATCATCAGCCCCGGACGCTGGGCGCGCCGGTCTTCCTTCGGCAGCAGCGCCAGCGCCTCGTCATACATCTTCTGCGCGCGCTCGGTCTGGAAACGCATCAGCGCCTCGAATTTGTCGCTGTGGCGCGCGTTCAGCAAATCGGCCGCCGTCACGCCGAACTGCTGCAGCTCGTTCACCGGCAGGTAGATGCGGCCCTTGCGCGCATCTTCGCCGACGTCGCGGATGATATTGGTCAGCTGGAAGGCCAGGCCCAGCTTCTCGGCGTACTGCAGGGTTTGGGGATTGGTGACCCCGAAAATGCTGGCCGAGAGGATGCCGACCACGCCGGCCACGTGCCAGCAGTACTTGCGCAGGCCCGCATAGTCCAGGTAGCGGCTCTGGTCGAGGTCCATCTCCATGCCGTCGATGATCGCCTGCAGGTGCTGCTCTTCCAGGTGATAGACCTCCAGGTGGGGCTTGAGGGCCTGGGTCACCGGATGCGTCGGCGTGCCTTTGACCATGCTCGACACTTCCGTGCGCCACCAGGCCAGCTTGATGCGTGCCAGCGACGCGTCGGTCGCCTCGTCGACCGTGTCGTCGACCTCGCGGCAAAAGGCGTACAGGGCCGTGATGGCGCGCCGGCGCTCCGGGGCGAGGAACAGGAAACTGTAATAGAAGCTGGAGCCGCTCTGGACCGTCTTTTGCTGGCAGTATTCGTCAGGAGACATGTAAAAATGACAATGTTAGGCGTTGCGAATGCGCTATCTTAGCCGATGGCGGGCTCCGCGCGGGCGGCGCGCCGGCTTTTTCGCGGGTGTTCAGCGCATGCGCAGGGCGCGCCACAGCATGACGAGGTAGTCCGCCTTGCCCAGTACGGGGCGCTGGCGGTAGACGTCGAAGCCGGCGCGCTCGATGCGTTCGAGGATACGCAGGCCGCCCTGCACGACCAGGCGCAGCTCCCAGCCGATGCGCCCGGGCAGGCGCGCGGCGAGGGGCGCCCCCCAGCATCAGGGCGCGGGCGCGCTCGACCTCGAAGGCCATCAGGGCGCGAAAGGCCGGCGTGTCGGCCTGCGCCAGGATATCCGCCTCGTCTACCCTGAAGCGCGCCAGGTCTTCCCGCGGCAGGTAGATGCGCCCCTTGGCGATGTCGACGCCGACGTCCTGCCAGAAGTTGATCAGCTGGAGGGCGCTGCAGATGGCATCCGAGTCCTGCAAGTCGCGCTCGTCCTGGATGCCATACAGGGCCAGCATCAGGCGCCCGACCGGGTTGGCCGAGCGCCGGCAATAGTCGAGGAGCAGCGGATAGTCGGCGTAGCGCGTGGTGACCACGTCCTGGCGGAAGGCCGACAGCAGGTCGCGCAGCGGCTGCAGCGGCAGCCTGAATGCGGCGACGGCAGCGGCCAGGCGCGCGAATACCGGATCGGAAGGGACCGCGCCGGCAGCGATCTCGTCGAGCCCGGCCTCGTAACGGACCAGGCCGGCCAGCCGTTCGGCGGGCGTTGCGTCGCCTTCGTCGGCGACGTCGTCGGCGCCGCGCGCGAACGCATAGATGGCCTCGACGGCAGGCACGAGGCGGCGCGGCAGCAGGATGGAAGCGACAGGGAAGTTTTCGTAGTGGTCGACGGGCATGGGGTGGCGCGACGCATTTGCGAGCGTCGCGTCATATGAAATGCGGGTTTGCATGAATATCATGATTATAATTGTCGGCTTGGCAGTATGCGGACCCGGCTTGCAGCTTTGCTGCTGATCATCCTTATGCAAGCTGCTGCCAGCGAACGTTTCAAGACCGAACAATAAAGGATACGCCCCGTGAGCATGCCGACCCACTCTTCCGCCCGCCTTCCGGTTCGTGGGCCTCGCCCGATCACCGTCCTGGCCATGGCGCTGAGCCTGCTGCTGGCCGCCTGCTCGAAGGACGAGCCGCCGCCACCGCTGCGCCCGGTACGCGCCGCCGTGCTGACGCCCGCTGCGGGTGGTGCCAGCACCGAGTTTTCCGGCGAGGTGCGCCCACGCATCGAGTCGCGCCCGGGCTTTCGGGTCGCCGGCAAGATCACCGCGCGCAAGGTGGATGTCGGCGCCCCGGTGAAAAAAAGGGGGACGTGCTGATGCAGCTCGATCCGCAAGACCTGCGGCTGGCGGCGGCGGGCGCCCAGGCCAGCCTGCGCGCGGCCGAGACCAACCGCGACCTGGCCAGCGCCGACTTCAAGCGCTACCAGGAATTGCGTGCCAAGAACTTCGTCAGCCAGTCCGTGCTCGACTCGAAGCGGGCCGCCCTGCGCGCCGCCCAGGCCGAAGCCGACGCCGCCCGCGCCGCCTACCGCGGCCAGTCGAACCAGGCGGGATATGCCAGCCTGGTGGCCGACATCGACGGCGTGGTCACCGGCATCGACGCCGAGGTCGGCCAGGTGGTGAACGCCGGCACGCCGGTGGTGCGCGTGGCCCGGACCGACGAGATGGAGGTCGTGATCGGGATCCCCGAGGACCAGGTCGGCGGGCTGCGCAATGTGACGGCCGTGCTGGTGCGCCTGTGGGCGAACGGGGCCAGGCGATTCCCTGGCCGGGTGCGCGAGGTGTCGCCGGTGGCCGACCCCGCTACCCGCACCTATGCGGCGCGCATCGCGATCCCGCCGCGTGCGGACGTACGCCCGGGAATGACAGCCACGGTGCAGTTTGCTTCCAGCAGCGGGGGCAGCGGCCTGCGCGCGCCCCCTGACCGCGCTGTACCACGAAAAGGGTGCGACGAGCGTCTGGGTGGTGGAGAACGGCGCCGTGCGCCTGGTTCCGGTACAGGTCAATGCCCTGGTCGGCGGCAACGACGTGCTGCTCGGCGGCGGCGTCAAGGCCGGCCAGACCGTGGTCACGGCCGGCGTCAACATGCTGCGCAATGGCCAGAAGGTGCGCATCCTCAGCGCCGATGTCGCCCGCCGCGGCGACACCGAGGCGGCCGCCACGGGTGGCGCGGCCGCGGGCGGGGCCGCAAGCGGGGACGCAAATGAGGGGCTTCAACCTGTCGCGCTGGGCGCTCGAGAACATCCCGCTGACGCGCTACCTGATCGCGGCGCTGCTCATCGGCGGTATCCTCAGCTACGGCCAGCTCGGCCAGGACGAGGATCCCCCCTTCACCTTCCGCGCCATGGTCGTGCGTGCCGTCTGGCCGGGCGCGACCGCGGTGCAGATGGCCGAGCAGGTGACCGACAAGCTCGAGAGGAAGCTGCAGGAAACGCCCTATATCGACCGCATCCGCAGTTTTTCGAAACCCGGCGAGACGACCATCATCCTCGAGCTGCGCGAGTCGACGCCGCCGAAGGACGTGCCCGACTCCTGGTACCAGGTACGCAAGAAAATCGGCGATATCCAGGGGACGCTGCCGGCCGGCGTCATCGGTCCCTTCTTCAACGACGAGTTCGGCGACACCTACGGCTCCATCTTCGCGCTTTCGGGCGACGGCTTCACCTATGCCGAAATGAAGGATTACGCCGATTTCGTGCGCCAGCAGCTGCTTGGCGTGCCGCTGGTGGCCAAGGTCGAACAGTTCGGCGTGCAGAACGAAAAGGTCAACATCCTGTTCTCGAACAAGAAATTCGCCCAGCTCGGCGTGCCCTTCGAGCAGATCGTCAACCAGCTGGCGACGCAGAACGGGATCGAACCGGCGGGCGTGCTGGTCACGCCCACCGACAACCTGCAGGTACGCGTGACCGGCGCGATCCGCAGCGTGCGCGAGCTGGAAGACCTGCAGCTGCGCGCCGGCTCGACCACATTCCGCCTGGGCGATTTTGCGGTCGTCAAGCGCGCCTACCAGGATCCTCCCGTCGAGAAGATGCGCTATAACGGCAAGGAGGTGATCGGCCTGGGTGTGTCGATGGAGAAGGGCGGCAATATCATCAAGCTGGGCAAGTCGCTCGACGAAACGGCGGAGCGCATCCGCGAGCAGCTGCCGGTAGGTATCGAGCTGGAACGGGTGTCGAACCAGCCGCTGGCGGTGACGAGTTCGGTGAACGAATTCATCCGCACCCTGATCGAGGCGGTGTTCATCGTGCTGGCCGTCAGTTTCGTGGCGCTGGGCCTGCATACCAGGCCCAAGCTGTCGATCGATGTGCGCCCAGGGCTGGTGGTGGCGCTGACCATCCCCCTGGTGCTGGCGATCACCTTCCTCTTCATGCGCATGCTCGACATCTCGCTGCACAAGGTGTCGCTGGGCGCGCTGATCATCGCGCTCGGCTTGCTGGTGGACGACGCGATCATCGCCGTCGAGATGATGGTGCGCAAGATGGAGGAGGGCTTGTCGCGCTTCGAGGCGGCCACCTATGCCTACACCTCGACCGCGATGCCGATGCTGACCGGCACCCTGATCACGGCCGCCGGTTTCCTGCCGATCGGGTTGGCCAAGTCGGCCGCAGGCGAATACACCTTCTCGATGTTCTCGGTGAATGCCATTGCCCTGCTGGTGTCGTGGATTGTTGCCGTCACGTTCACGCCCTACATCGGCTTCATCCTGCTGAAAGTGAAGCCACACGCGCCCGGCCACTCGCACCACGACGTGTTCGATACGCCGATGTTCCAGCGCTTCCGCCGCCTGGTTACCTGGTGCGTGGAATTTCGCATGATGACGATTGCCTTGAGCCTGGCCGTGTTCGCGCTGGGCGTGTTCGGCTTCAAGTTCATCGAGAAGCAGTTCTTCCCGGACTCGAGCCGGCCGGAACTGATGGTCGAGATGTGGCTGCCGGAGGGCACGAGCTTCGCCGCCAACGAAGTGCTGGTGAAGAAGTTCGAGGCTTTCGTGCGCAAGCAGGAGGGCGTGGAGAGCATCACGAGCTATGTCGGCACCGGCAGCCCGCGCTTCTACCTGCCGCTCGACCAGATCTTCCCGCAGTCGAACGTGTCGCAGTTCGTCGTGCTGCCGGTTGACGCCGCCGCGCGCGACCGACTGAAGGCCAGAATCGAAGACGTGTTCCGCAACGACTTCCCGGAAGCACGTGGGCGCGTCAAACTGCTGCCGAACGGGCCCCCGGTGCCGTATCCGGTGCAGTTCCAGGTGGCCGGTCCCGATATCGGCGTCGTGCGCGGCCTGGCCGACCAGGTGAAGGACGTCCTGCGCGCCAATCCGAATGCGGTGGGCGTGAACGACAACTGGAACGAATCGGTCAAGGTGTTGCGCCTCGACCTGGACCAGGACAAGTTGCGCGCGCTCGGCGTTACCTCGCAATCGGTGCGGCGGGCGATTGCCACCGTGCTGTCGGGCACGACCATCGGCCAGTTCCGCGAGACTAACGAGCTGATCGACATCGTCGTGCGCCAGCCGGTCGAGGAGCGTTCGACGATCTCGGTGTTGCAGGAAACGAATATCCCGACTGCTTCGGGGCGCTCGGTGACGCTCGGCCAGGTGGCACGCGTCGAATTCGTCTGGGAGCCGGGCGTGATCTGGCGCGAAGGGCGCGAGTGGGCGATCATGGTGCAGTCGGATGTGGTGGCCGGTATCCAGGGGCCGACCGTTTCCGGGCAAGTGAGCGACAAGCTGGCCGGCATCCGCGAGAAACTGCCGGCGGGTTACCGCGTGACGCTGGAGGGCGCGGCGGCCGACAGCTCGGAAGCGGAAGCATCGATTTCCGCCAACGTGCCGCTGGTATTGTTCATCGTCTTCACGCTGCTGATGCTGCAACTGCACAGCTTCTCGCGCGCGCTGCTGGTGTTCCTGACCGGGCCGCTGGGCGTGGCGGGGGCGGCGATGGCGCTCCTGATCCTGAACCGTCCTTTCGGCTTCGTCGCCAACCTGGGCGTGATCGCCCTGTTCGGCATGATCATCCGCAACTCCGTCATTCTGGTCGACCAGATCGAGCAGGACATCAAGGCCGGCGCCGAGCCCTGGGACGCGATCGTCGAGGCCGCGGTGCGCCGCTGCAGGTCGATCCTGCTGACGGCCGCCGCCGCCGCGCTGGCCATGATCCCGCTGTCGCGCTCGGTGTTCTGGGGGCCGATGGCGGTGGCGATCATGGGGGGCTTGCTGGTGGCGACGGCCTTGACGCTGCTGTTCCTGCCTGCGCTGTATGCGGCGTGGTTCAGGGTGAAGAAGCCGGTGCGTTGACGGCGGGTGCATGAATGCGCGTTAGTGGCCGGCGTCGGTGCCAATTCGCGTGGGCTCGAGAGCCCACCCTACGAAACCAGCGATACGTAGGGTGGAGTCCTGACTCCACGCGGTCCACCGGTCGAGTTGACGCGCCATCGTTGGCAACGTGATTTCGTAGGGTGGGCTTTCAAGCCCACGCGGTCTCACCGCCGGATTCCGCGCGGCGACTGACGGCAACCGGGCCGTCCGCACGCCCCGCCATATATGCACACCACCTACGCCCCGCACTCCATCAAATTTCATACTGTAGTGTCAGAAAATCCAGTAAAATACCGGGTTGAAGTTGTAGCCCCTAAACAATGGAGTGCAAGGGCGGCCGGTTTGACTCTCGGGCGCCCTTTGTTTTTGTGGCAATATGCAATCCTGCGCGAGGATGGCGAAATTGGTAGACGCACCAGGTTTAGGTCCTGACGCCAGCAATGGTGTGGGGGTTCGAGTCCCCCTCCTCGCACCACGAATAATTATTTTTTTGGACGATTTTTACGATGGCAACTGCAGTCGAAACCCTGGGTAAACTCGAGCGTCGCTTGACGATCACTTTTCCGCTGAGCGACGTCCGTACGGAAGTTGAGAAACGCCTCAAGAAGCAGGCCAAGACCGCCAAGGCACCTGGTTTCCGTCCAGGCAAAGTGCCGCTGAAGATGGTCGCTGCCCAGTACGGCTACCAGATCGAATCCGACGTGCTCAACGACCGCGTCGGCCGCGCCTTCAACGACGCCGCCAACGAGAACGGCCTGCGCGTTGCCGGTTTCCCGAAAATCGAGCCGAAGCAGGACGCACCGGAAGGCATGCTGGCCTTCGACGCGACCTTCGAAGTTTTCCCTGAAGTCAAAATCGGCGACCTCGCCGGCGTCGACATCGAAACCGTGTCGGCCGAAGTCACCGACGTCGAGATCGACAAGACCATCGACATCCTGCGCAAGCAGCGCGTGCACTACCACACCAAGGGCGAGGCAGGCGAGCACGGCGACGGCGGCGAAGCCGTGGCTGCCAATGGCGACCGCGTGACGGTCGACTTCGTCGGCGTCATCGATGGCGTGGAATTCCCAGGCGGCAAGGCTGACGACTACGCCTTCGTGCTCGGCGAAGGCCGCATGCTGCCGGAATTCGAAGCCGCGACCGTCGGCCTGAAAGTGGGCGAGAGCCGCACCTTCCCGCTGGCTTTCCCTGAGGATTACCATGGCAAGGACGTGGCCGGCAAGACCGCTGAGTTCACCATCACTTTGACCAAGCTGGAATGGGCGCACATGCCCGAAGTCGACGCCGAATTCGCACGTTCGCTGGGCATCGAAGACGGCTCGATCGAAAAAATGCGCGCCGACATCAAGACCAACCTGGAGCGTGAAGTCAACGCCCGCGTCAAGGCCCGCAACAAGGAAGCCGTGATGGACGCGCTGGTGAAGGTCACCGAGATGGACGTTCCGACCGTCATGATCCAGCAGGATTCCGAGCGCCTGGCCGAGCAGACCCGCCAGGACATGGCCCAGCGCGGCATGGACGTCAAGAACATGCCGTTCCCGACCGAACTGTTCGCCGAGAAGGCCGAGCGCCGCGTGCGCCTGGGCCTGATCCTGTCGCAGCTGGTGAGCGAAAACAGCCTGGAAGCAACGCAAGAGCAGGTGAAGGCGCAGATCGAAGACTTCGCACAGAGCTACGAAGATCCGAAGGAAGTGCTGAAGTACTACTACAGCGACCGTCGTCGCCTGGGTGAAGTCGAAGCCCTTGTATTGGAAGAAAACGTCGTTAACTATGTACTTGGCAAGGCGAAGGTCAGTAGCAAGGCCGTCGCTTTCGATGAATTGATGGGCAGCAACCCACAAGCTTGAGCGAAGTCGTAAGCTCGGCGACTGGACCCTCAGGGGACGGTCGCCCGGCCGCTTCACCAGGCACCACTTACAAGGAACGAGACAGGTATGAACCGTAATCCGGCATTGGACACCCAAGCACTCGGCCTCGTGCCGATGGTAGTTGAGCAAAGCGGGCGCGGCGAGCGCGCGTACGACATCTACTCGCGCCTGCTGAAGGAACGCGTGATTTTCCTCGTCGGTCCTGTCAACGACCAGATGGCGAACCTGATCGTGGCCCAGATGCTCTTCCTGGAAAGCGAGAATCCGGACAAGGATATTTCGCTGTACATCAACTCGCCGGGCGGTTCGGTGTCTGCGGGTCTGGCGATCTTCGACACGATGAACTTCATCAAGCCGGACGTCTCGACCCTGTGCACGGGCCTGGCCGCGTCGATGGGCGCCTTCCTGCTGGCCGCTGGCGCCAAGGGCAAGCGTTTCTCGCTGCCGAACTCGCGCGTCATGATCCACCAGCCTTCGGGCGGCTCGCAGGGCATGGCGTCCGACATCGAGATCCAGGCCAAGGAAATCCTGTACCTGCGCGAGCGCCTTGCGCGCATCATGGCCGACAACACCGGCCAGACGATCGAACAGATCCACAAGGATACCGACCGCGACCGCTTCATGTCGGCCGAGGAATCGGTCGATTATGGCCTGATCGACAAGGTGTTGACCAACCGAGCTTGATGCAACCCACAAGGTGTTGCTGAAAAACGCCCGGGCGCCAACACGTTCGGGCGTTTGTTTTTTATTTCGGGTAGCATGGCGGTGTACGTGAGCTCTTGTTGCGTGCTCCGTGATCGCACTATATTGGGGAAGTTCGAGGCGAGCTTCCCATCCATAGCAATTCATTAGAAACCTGCCCCATGTCTGACAAAAAATCTTCCAGCGGCGAAAAGCTTCTGTACTGCTCGTTCTGCGGCAAGAGCCAGCACGAGGTCAAGAAACTGATTGCGGGACCCTCGGTCTTCATCTGCGACGAGTGCATCGACCTGTGCAACGACATCATCCGCGACGAGACCTCGAACGTGGAATCGGTGAGCGGCGCCAAGTCCGACCTGCCGACGCCGCACGAGATCGCCGAGCTGCTCGACCAGTACGTCATCGGCCAGCAGACCGCCAAGCGCATCCTGTCGGTGGCTGTCTACAACCACTACAAGCGCCTCAAGCACCTGGGCAAGAAAGACGACGTCGAGCTGGCCAAGAGCAACATCCTGCTTGTCGGCCCGACCGGCTCGGGCAAGACGCTGCTGGCGCAGACGCTGGCGCGCATGCTCAACGTGCCTTTCGTGATTGCCGACGCGACCACGCTGACCGAAGCCGGTTATGTGGGCGAAGACGTCGAGAACATCATCCAGAAGCTGCTGCAGAGCTGCAACTACGAGGTCGAGAAGGCCCAGCGCGGCATCGTCTACATCGATGAGATCGACAAGATTTCGCGCAAGTCCGACAACCCGTCGATCACCCGCGACGTGTCCGGCGAAGGCGTGCAGCAGGCGTTGCTGAAACTCATCGAAGGCACGATGGCCTCGGTGCCGCCACAAGGCGGGCGCAAGCACCCGAACCAGGATTTCGTCCAGATCGACACGACCAACATCATGTTCATCTGCGGTGGCGCTTTCGATGGCCTGGCGAAGATCGTGCAGAACCGTTCGGAAAAGGGCGGCATCGGTTTCGCAGCCAGCGTGAAAAGCAGCACCCAGCGTTCGAACAGCGAAATCATGATGGAAGCCGAGCCGGAAGACCTGATCAAGTTCGGTCTGATTCCGGAACTCGTTGGCCGTCTGCCTGTCGTTGCTACGCTGAATGAATTGACGGAAGAAGCACTGATCCAGATTCTGATCGAGCCGAAGAATGCGCTGATCAAGCAGTATTCGAAACTGCTGGAAATGGAAGGCGCGGAACTCGAAATTCGCCCAGCCGCATTGCACGCGATTGCCAAGAAAGCATTGGCACGCAAGACCGGCGCACGCGGTCTGCGTTCCATTCTGGAACACGCGCTGCTCGACGTGATGTACGAATTGCCTAATCAGCAAAACGTCGTCAAGGTCGTGATCGATGAAAATACGATCACAAATGGTGCCAAACCTTTGCTGATTTACAGCGAAACCGCAAAAGCCTCCGGAGAAAATTAAAAAATTCCGCGCGGAAACCACAAAAAGGCTTGTGCGCGGGATGCTTGGCGGTACAATTTACCTCAATAAAAGCATCCGGCTTCAACCGAAAAGCCACTCGTGACGCCGCGTCACGCAGTGGCTTTTTTATTTCAGAACGGGGCTTTTATTGGAACGACCAGATTGCATTTGCGACTTAAGTTTTTTACTCGCAGAAAATATCTTTGGCCGGTCTTGAGATTTAACCGTGTACGCCCAACATCCGTTACACGATTTTTATAAGGTATGCCATGACAACTTCGAAATTAACCGAGCAAACGACGCTGCCCCTCCTGCCGTTGCGCGACGTGGTCGTGTTTCCCCATATGGTGATACCGCTGTTCGTTGGCCGCCCGAAATCGATCAAGGCGCTTGAAGCTGCGATGGAGCAGGGCAAGAGCATTATGCTGGCCGCCCAAAAAGCTGCCGCCAAGGACGAACCTTCCGCCGCGGATATTTACGAAATCGGCTGTGTCGCGAACATCCTGCAAATGCTGAAGCTGCCCGACGGCACCGTGAAGGTGCTCGTGGAAGGCGCCCAGCGTGCCCGAATTGACAGCATCAGCGATGGTGCCACGCACTTCGTCGCCGAGCTGACCCCGCTGCATTCGGAAATCGGTGACGATTCCGAAGTCGAGGCGATGCGCCGTGCGATCGTCCAGCAGTTCGACCAATACGTCAAACTGAACAAGAAGATCCCGCCCGAGATCCTCGCTTCGCTCGCTGGCATCGACGACGCCGGCCGCCTGGCCGATACCGTTGCGGCGCACCTGCCTCTGAAGCTCGAGCAAAAACAGGTCATCCTGGAAATCTTCAACGTCGCCAAGCGCCTCGAGCACCTGCTCGGCCAGCTGGAAGGCGAACTCGACATCCTGCAAGTGGAAAAGCGCATCCGTGGCCGCGTCAAGCGCCAGATGGAGAAGTCGCAGCGCGAGTATTACCTGAACGAACAGGTCAAGGCGATCCAGAAGGAACTGGGCGAAGGCGAAGACGGTGCCGATATCGACGAGCTCGAGAAGAAGGTCATCGCCGCCAAGATGCCGAAGGAAGCCCTTGACAAGGCCACCGCCGAAATCAAGAAGCTGAAACTGATGTCGCCGATGTCGGCGGAAGCCACCGTCGTGCGCAACTACATCGACACCCTGGTGTCGCTGCCATGGAAGAAGAAGTCGAAGGTCGTCAACGACCTGTCGAACGCCGAAAAAGTGCTCGAAGCCGAGCACTATGGCCTGGACAAGATCAAGGAACGCATCCTCGAGTATCTCGCGGTGCAACAGCGCGTCGACAAGCTCAAGGCCCCGATCCTGTGCTTCGTCGGCCCTCCGGGCGTGGGTAAGACCTCGCTCGGCCAGTCCATCGCCCGCGCGACGAACCGCAAGTTCGTGCGCATGGCGCTGGGCGGCGTACGCGACGAAGCCGAGATCCGCGGCCACCGTCGTACCTACATCGGCTCGATGCCGGGCAAGGTGCTGCAGTCCCTGGCCAAGGTAGGCGTGCGCAATCCGCTGTTCCTGCTGGATGAAATCGACAAGATGGGTGCGGACTTCCGCGGCGACCCGTCGTCGGCCCTGCTCGAGGTGCTGGACCCGGAACAGAACCACACGTTCTCGGACCACTACTTGGAAGTGGACTTCGACCTGTCGGACGTGATGTTCGTGGCCACCTCGAACTCGTTCAACATCCCGCCGGCACTGCTGGACCGGATGGAAGTCATTCGCCTGTCGGGTTACACCGAAGACGAGAAGACCAACATCGCCCAGCGCTACCTGCTGCCGAAGCAGGTCAAGGCGAACGGCCTGAAGGAAGGCGAGATCAAGGTGGAAGAGTCGGCCATCCGCGACATCATCCGCTACTACACCCGCGAAGCCGGCGTTCGTTCGCTCGAGCGTGAAATCTCGAAGATCTGCCGCAAGGTCGTCAAGATGCTGCTCCTGAAGAAGAGCGAAAAGGCGGTGGTCGTCAACGGCAAGAACCTGGACAAGTTCCTGGGCGTGCGCCGCTACGACTTCGGCGTGGCCGAGAAGGATAACCAGGTCGGCCAGGTGGTCGGTCTGGCGTGGACGGAAGTCGGCGGCGACCTGCTGACGATCGAAGCCGTGAACGTGCCTGGCAAGGGCGCCATCATCCGCACCGGTACCCTGGGCGACGTGATGAAGGAGTCGATCGAAGCGGCACGCACCGTGGTTCGCAGCCGCGCCCAGCGTTTCGGCATCAAGGCGGAAGCCTTCGAGAAGAGCGATATCCACATCCACGTGCCGGAAGGCGCGACGCCGAAGGACGGTCCGTCCGCCGGTATCGGCATGACGACGGCGCTGGTCTCGGCCTTCACCGGTATCCCGGTGCGCGCCGACGTGGCGATGACGGGGGAGATCACGCTGCGCGGTGAAGTGCTGCCGATCGGCGGCCTGAAGGAGAAACTGCTGGCGGCGCATCGCGGCGGCATCAAGACGGTCTTGATCCCCGAGCAGAACGTGAAGGACCTGGCCGAGATTCCGGACAACGTCAAGAACAAGCTCGAGATCGTGCCGGTGCGCTGGATCGAGAAGGTGCTGGAAGTGGCTCTGGAACGGCAGCCGCAAGCGCTGGTCGAGGTACCGGCCGTATCCGTTGCCCCAGCGCCTTCGAGCGAAGGGCAGGGCGACGTCGTCAAGCACTAATCGACGTTGGTACCAGGAATGGAAAGGCGCCTTCGGGCGCCTTTTTTTGTCTCTCCCGTTTGGAAAACCTGGGGTCAGGTCTGACATTCGGACACAGACTCGACATTAGGGGCATGACAACGGATCACGACAGTGCGTGACGGCTCGCGTGCCGTTCGCAAGACGCTTTGATAACTGGTCGCCAGGCATCGACGAAAGCGTGCAATAGCAGAGTTCGTGTCCAAATGTCAGACCTGACCCCAGCTTTTCTTGCATGCCAATTGCCAATTATTTGGCCTGCATGGAGTACCAGAGCCGCAACGTGTAAGCAGATCGGTAACAATGTTGCTTGACAGAAGCAAATCGCCCTTGTTTAATACGCCGTTGCAGTTTTTTGCAGGAAGGCGCAGCGCCGCCGCGCCAGAACGACAAGAGGATACGAGTGAACAAGACAGAACTGATCGAAGAAATCGCGAAGTCCGCGGACATTACCAAGGCGTCGGCGACGCGCGCCCTGGACGCGATGATCGAAGCGGTGACGAACACCCTGAAGAACAATGACAGCGTGACCCTGGTCGGTTTCGGCACGTTCACTGTTGGCGAACGCGCTGCCCGTACCGGCCGCGATCCGCGCACCAAGGAACCAATCAAGATCAAGGCAGCAAAGGTTCCAAAATTTAAGGCTGGTAAAGCGTTAAAAGATGCTGTAAACTAATGCCTTCTCTGCGATGACACGCAGAGGAAACATCCTGGAAGCGTATGCCGCCAGGATGAGGTAATACCAAGTATTTGTGGAGCGGTAGTTCAGTTGGTTAGAATACCGGCCTGTCACGCCGGGGGTCGCGGGTTCGAGCCCCGTCCGCTCCGCCACCGATTTGGAAAGACATGTGTTCCCGTGCAGGGTGCTTTGTCCGCTCCGTCGAAAAATACACAGAATTTGGAGCGGTAGTTCAGTTGGTTAGAATACCGGCCTGTCACGCCGGGGGTCGCGGGTTCGAGCCCCGTCCGCTCCGCCAGATTCAAAGTGATAAGCATGTTGTCCCGGCGGAAGGTCGGCGAGTCCATCTTATCGCTTCCGGAATAGTAGTGTGTGGCGCCAGTGTGGCGCCTCAGAGAAGAGGCGAACGCGAGTTCGCCTTTTTTTTTAACTTGTGCTTTGTAGCCATTGCCAAAGTGATTGGTTGACCATGTTTGATTTCGTACGTAATAACAAGCGCGTGTTGCAGCTCCTGCTTCTGCTGCTGATCATTCCCTCGTTCGTGCTGGTCGGCGTCGAGAGCTACCAGAACCGCGGCGACAGCGCTGCCGGCGTCGCCACCGTGGAAGGCCGCAATATCACCCAGCAGGAGTGGGACGAGGCCCAGCGCGCGCAGATCGACCAGGCGCGCGCCCAGATGGGCGCGCAGTTCGACCAGAAGAAGTTCGACACCCCGCAAGCCAAGCGCGACGTACTCGAAAACCTGGTGGCCGAGCGTGCCGTCGGCGCCGAGCTGGCCCGTAGTCACCTGACCGTGACGGACCAGGCCCTGGCGAAGCGCATCATGGACTTGACCGGATTCCGCAAGCCTGACGGCAGCTTCGACACCGACCAGTACAAGGCGGCACTGGCCGCCCAGAACATGAATCCGGTCGTGTTCGAAGAGCGCATGCGCCGCGACATGGCGATCCAGCAGCTTGCCGGCTCCGTTCAGTCCACGGCCTTCGCGCCACGCTCGGTTGCCGCGCGCGTCTCGAGTATCAACGACCAGGAACGGGAAGTCCAGGAACTGATGTTCCCGATCGCGCAGTTCCTGCCGCAGGTGAAAGTCACCGACGCCATGGTCAAGGCCTTCTACGACAAGAACGCCAACCTGTTCGCCATTCCCGAGCAGGTGAAGGCCGAATACGTCGTGCTCGACGCGGCCGCCGTCGAAAGCCAGGTCGCCGTCACCGACGCCGAAGTGGCCCAGTTCTACAAGGCCAACCAGAAGCGTTTCACGACGCCTGAAGAGCGTACCGCCAGCCACATCCTGATTACCAAGGCACAGGGTGCCAAGCCCGCCGAAGAAGCCGCTGCCCGTGCACGCGCCGAAACCGTGCTGGCCGAGGTGCGCAAGAACCCGGCCGACTTCGCCGCCATCGCCGCGAAACAGTCGCAGGATCCCGAGTCGGCAGCCCAGGGCGGCAACATCGGCGTCGTGAAACCTGGCGAAGGCGTCTTCGGCAAGGCCGTCGAAGAAGCGATCTATGGCCTGAAAGAAGGCGAAGTCAGCGGCATCGTCGCTTCCGAATTCGGTTTCCACATCCTGAAGGTCACCGCCATCAAGCCGGCCGCGCAGAAGCCCCTCGAGGCGGCACGCGAAGAAATCGCCGGCGAACTCAAGAAAGCCAGGCTGTCGAAGAAATATGGCGAACTGGCCGAGCAGTTGAACGACATCGTCTACGAGCAGTCCGATAGCCTCAAGCCGGCGGCGGACAAGCTGGGCCTGAAGATCCAGACCGTCGAGAACCTGACCCGCAAGCCGAATCCGGCCCTGGGCGAGGCGCCGTACAACAACGAGAAGTTCCTGAACGCGCTGTACTCGGCCGATTCGATCAAGAACAAGCGCAATACCGAAGCCGTCGAAGTGGCGCCGGCTGTGCTGATCGCCGGCCGCGTGGCCGAATTCAAGCCGGCGACGAAGCGTCCGCTCGCCGAAGTCGAGCCTGCAATCCGCCAGCGCGTGACCATGGAAGAAGCGCTGCGCCTGGCCCGCCAGGCAGGCGAAGCGAAAATGGCTGCCGCCAAGGCGTCCGGCGACGCAGCCGGCTTCGGCGAGGTCAAGGTCGTGTCGCGCACCAAGGAGCCGACGATCAACCCGGCAGGCGCCATGGCCGTCTTCAAGGCCGACGTGACGAAGCTGCCGGCCTATGTCGGTGTCGACGTGCCGGGTAGCGGCTACGCCGTCTACCGCATCGGCAAGGTGTCGCAGCCGGCCCAGCCAGACCAGGCCCGCCGCGCCCAGGAAGCCGAGCAGATCGGCCGCCTGATCGGCGAAGCCGAGCTGTACAACTTCGTGGAAGCGATCAAGGCCAAGTCCAAGGCGAAGATCAATGTCGCTGCCGGCCAGGAAGCGGCGAAGACCGAGTAAGCCCAGGCCCGCTCGAAGAAAAACCCGGTTGCGCGAGCTGCCGGGTTTTTTTACGTTCTACAGCGCCATGATGGACAGCGACCTGCCGCAGGGTGGACGGCGAAACCGCCATCAGCTGCGTAGAGCAGACGCTTGCGCCGTCCACGCGTTCAATCGGGCCCGATGGGCTGCGCGGCGCGCGACGGGGATTGCCGGAGAGGGAGAGCAGGGAGGAAGGCCGCTATTGCGGCCCGGCTTGCCTACGCGGCATCCTTGACGCCGATGGTTTCAATCAGGACCGGTTATCCAGGGCGAGCGCGCAGGGACGGCGCCGGCGGCCTGCGCCGACGCCGTTTTAACCGGCGTGCAGCGTTCTTGCAGCCGCAAGAAAATCCGCGGGCGCGATGTCCGCCAGCGCGAGCACCTGCGCGCGCCCAACCTGCACGAAATTGCGGTCGATCGAGCGCAGGTAGGCCGGATCGTAGTGCTCCACCAGCAGCTGGTCCACCAGTTCCGGCATGGCGCCGCTGTTGGCGAGCGCATGCCAGGCGTCGATGCGGGCGCGGACCATGCAGCTGCACCGGTGATCGAGCTGGCCATTGAGCGCCCGGGCGTCGCCCGCGAAGTGGCTGTAGTCTTCCATCAGCAGCCGCACGCGGTTCGGGCGTGACAGCTGCAGGGCGATGCAGGGAGAGGCGCGCATGCGTTCCATCACGGCGTCGGGCACGCGCAGGTTGCCGACCTTCTTGCTCTCGGACTCCACGAACACGGGCTTTGCCGGATCGAAGTGGCGCAGCTTGTCCCAGATGCGCGTTTCGAACATCTTCTGGCCAGGTTGCGGCTCGTTCGGCAGGTGTCCCAGCACCGAGCCGCGGTGGGCCGCCAGCCGCTCGAGGTCGAGCACCCGGGCGCCGATGCCGTCCGGGGTCTCGAGCAGCCGGCTCTTGCCGCTGCCGGTGGTACCGCAGATGACGCGGTAATGCAGCGCCGGCGGGTTCTCCAGGGCGCCGCTGACGTGGGCCCGGTAGGCCTTGTAGCCGCCATCGAGCTGCACCACCGGCCAGCCGATTTTCGCGAGGATATGCGCCAGCGAGCCGCTGCGGTTGCCCCCGCGCCAGCAATACACCAGTGGCTTCCAGTCGCGCGGCTTGTCGGCGAACTCGGTCTCGAGGTGGCGCGCGATGTTGCGTGCCACCAGTGCCGCGCCGAGCTTTTTCGCCTCGAAGGATCCAACCTGCTTGTAGAGGGTGCCGACGCGAATGCGCTCCTCGTTGTCGAGGACCGGGCAATTGATCGCGCCGGGCAGGTGGTCGAGGGCGAACTCGCCTTCGCTGCGGGCATCGATGATGGTATCGAACGTGCCCAGGTCGGGCAGGATGTCGGCGAAGCTCAGTACGGCAGGGTATTTCATCGTGATTTGATCAGGTTCGAGAAGGTCGGCCAGATGTTATTGAGGATAATCGGGTGCGCCTGCGCGGTCGGGTGCAGGCGGTCGGCCTGGAACAGCGCCGGCTTGTCGGCCACGCCTTCGAGCATGAAGGGCACCAGCGGCGCCTTGTATTCGGTGGCCAGCACCTTGTACATGCCGAAGAAGCGTTCGGTGTATGCGCGGCCATAGTTCGGCGGCATGCGCATGCCAACCAACATGACTTTCGCCTCCTTCTTCTGCGACAGATTGATCATCTGGCGCAGGTTGTTTTCTGCCGCCGCCACGGCCAGGCCGCGCAGGCCATCGTTCGCCCCGAGTTCGATGACGACGATCTGTGGCTTGTGCTGATCGAGCAGGGCCGGCAGGCGTGCGCGTCCGCCGCTGGTGGTTTCGCCGCTGATGCTGGCGTTGACGATGCGCGCGTCGATCTTCTCGCGCTGCAGCTTCTGTTCGAGCAGGGCGACCCAGCCCGCGCCCCGTGCAAGGCCATATTCGGCCGAGAGGCTATCGCCCAACACCAATACGGTTTTTGGTGCAGAATAAGCGCTCGCCGACGCGGCCAACATGAGCGCACCGACAGACAATTTCTTGAAAATGGCAAGCATGCGTGATAATCCCGAGGGCTATAAAAATACGACCACCGCCGCGGCGGGCCAACCGGCCGCGATCGAGGTGGCGGGGCTGTCGAAGCGGGTGGCGGACGCCAGCGGCGAACTCACCATCCTGCACAGTGTCGATTTTACCGTGCAACCGGCCGAGACGCTTGCCATCGTGGGCGCGTCCGGTTCCGGCAAGTCGACGCTGCTCGGTTTGCTGGCCGGGCTCGACACGCCCAGCAGCGGCCGTGTGCTGCTCGATGGCACCGACATCTTCGCGCTCGACGAAGACGACCGCGCCGCCTTCCGCATGGCCAAGCTCGGCTTCGTGTTCCAGTCCTTCCAGCTGCTGCCGCACCTGACCGCGGTTGAGAACGTGATGCTGCCGCTTGAACTGCGTGGCGACGGCGAGGCGCGCGCCAAGGCCGAAGCGATGCTCGGCCGGGTGGGGCTTGCCAGCCGCCTGCGCCACTATCCGAAATACCTGTCCGGCGGCGAGCAGCAGCGCGTGGCCCTGGCGCGTGCTTTTGTTACCGAGCCACCCTTGCTGTTTGCGGACGAGCCGACGGGCAGCCTGGATGCCACCACCGGCGAAGCGGTCATCGGGCTGATGTTCGAGCTCAATCGCGAGCGTGGGTCGACCCTTGTGCTGGTGACGCACGATCCGGCGATGGCGGCACGCTGCGGGCGGACGATTACGATTGCGGCGGGGCGCCTCGTCTGAAGATGGTGGTGCCGGGTTGTTCCACCCGGCGTCGTGACAGGGCGCCGTAGCGCGGGCCGTATTGAACGCGTGAGCGGCGCGTACGGTGCGTAGATGCGGACGGCCGGGTGGAGCCGCGCACCCTACGCCACCGGCAAGCGGCCTGCCACGAGGTCGTTCAGGGTCTGCCTGACGGCGGCGGGCAATTCGCCGGCCGTCATCCCGATCGGGCCGACGCCGGCGTCCACCAGGCGGTCAGCCGCCGCGCCATGCATCCAGACCGCACCCATTGCCGCCTCCCAGGCGGGCCACCCTGCGCCAGCAGGGCGCCGCAGACGCCTGCCAGTACGTCGCCGCTGCCGCCGGTCGCCAGGCCGGGGTTGCCGGTCGGGTTGATCACGACTTCGCCATCCGGCCGCGCCAGCACCGTTCCCGCACCCTTGAGCACGACGACGGCCTGCATGCGCCGCGCCAGGTCGCGCGCCGCGGCCAGGCGGTCGGCCTGCACCTCGGCGGCGCTGCTGCCGAGCAGGCGCGCCGCTTCCAGCGGATGGGGCGTGAGGATGGTCTCGGCGCGGCGGCGCGACACGCGCGTTCCCAGCTCGGCGCTGGCGGCGATCAGGTTCAGGCCATCGGCGTCGACGACGATCGGCTGCGCGGCATCGATGCCGTGGCCCAGCACGCGCATCGCTTCGTTCGAATCTCCCATGCCCGGCCCGAGTACCAGCACGCGGCCGCCGATGTCGAAAGGAGCCCGAGGGACGGAACATCAGTTCGGGCTGGCTGCTGTCCCAGAGCGGCATTGGCACCGGGTCTGCAGCATCGATCGTCACCGCGAACACGCGGCCGGCGCCGCCGTACAGCGCGCCGCGCGCGGCCAGCACCGCCGCGCCGACCATGCCATGCGCGCCGCCAAGCACGGCGACGTCGCCATACTCGCCCTTGTGCGCGTTGCTCCGGCGCGGCACCAGCTGCGCTGCAAAGAGGCCAGGGCTGGCCAGGCGCGCGCGCGGCAGCTCGAACGCTTCCGGGTCCGTCCCCAGTGCATCGACCACGACCGCGCCCGCGTGCTCGCGTCCTTCAGCCGTGTGCAGGCCAGGCTTGTCGGCGATGAAGGTGATGGTGTGGGTCGCGCGCACGGCCACGCCTGCGGGGCCGACCACGGCGCCGGTATCGGCATCGAGCCCGCTCGGCACGTCCAGCGCCAGCACCGGGCAGCGCAGGAAGGCGACCGCGAGCACCAGCTCGCGGTAGCGGCCTTCCAGCGGACGCGCCAGGCCGATGCCGAACAGGCCGTCGACCACCAGCGCCCAGTCGCGCACGTCGGGCGCCACGTCGGCGAAGTTGGAATTGCTGGCGCGGGCGCGCGTCAAGGCCTGCGCCGCTTCGGGAGTCGGCGTGCCGCTGCCGGCCAGGTGCAGCACCACGACGTCGACCCCGGCTTCGCTCAGGTTGGCCGCCAGCTCGAGGGCGTCGCCGCCGTTGTTGCCGGGACCGGCCAGCACCAGCACCGGTTTGCTCTTCACGTCCCCGAAGCGTTCCAGCACGAGGCTTGCTGCGGCGCGCCCGGCCTGGCGCATCAGGCTCCCCTGTTCGACCTGGGGCGCGAGGCCCGCTTCGATTGCGCGCACCTGGGCCACGCTGTATAGACTACTTCCCATCCTCACTCCGATTCACATGGCTAGGCATGCATTCTCGCCAATTTTGGGCCTCAGCGTGAATACAATTGGCAAAAACTTCAGGCCCGGGCAACGAATGCGGAAGCGGACGCATACAATAAGCGCACGCAATTTCTACTTTCCACCAGCACGAGGATACACAATGGATTGGCAGTTCTGGATCGACCGCGGCGGCACCTTTACCGACATCGTGGGCCGGCGCCCCGACGGGCAGCTCGTGACGCACAAGTTGCTGTCGGAAAATCCGGAACAGTACCGCGACGCGGCCGTCGCCGGCATCCGCCACCTGCTGGGGGTGTCCGAGCAAGAGCCCGTGCCTGTGGCCCGCATCGAGGCCGTCAAGATGGGGACCACCGTGGCGACGAATGCGCTCCTCGAGCGCAAGGGCGAGCGCACGGCGCTGGCGATCACGCGCGGCTTTCGCGACGCGCTGCGCATCGCCTACCAGAACCGCCCGCGCCTGTTCGACCGCCACATCGTGCTGCCCGAATTGCTTTACGGCGAGGTAGTGGAAGTCGACGAGCGCGTCGGCGCCCATGGCGAGGTCGTGCAGGCACTCGATGCCGCCGCCGCGCGCCGCGCTGCAGGCGGTGTACGACGGCGGCACGCGCAGCCTGGCCATCGTGCTGATGCACGGCTACCGCTACACCGCCCACGAAAGGGCGCTGGCGCAGATCGCGCGCACGATCGGCTTTACGCAGGTCTCGACTTCGCACGAGGCGAGTCCCCTGATGAAGCTGGTCGCCCGCGGCGACACCACCGTGGTGGACGCCTACCTGTCGCCCATCCTGCGCCGCTACGTCGACCAGGTGGCGCTTGAACTGCCCGGGGTGCGCCTGCAGTTCATGCAGTCGAACGGCGGCCTGACCGACGCGCGCGCCTTCCGGGGCAAGGACAGCATCCTGTCCGGCCCCGCCGGCGGTATCGTCGGCATGGTGCGCACGGCGCGCCTGGCGGGCTTCGAGCGCGTGATCGGCTTCGACATGGGCGGTACCTCGACCGACGTCTCGCATTTTGCGGGTGCGCATTTGTCAGACTATGAACGGGTGTTCGAGACCCAGGTGGCGGGCGTGCGCATGCGCGCGCCGATGATGAGCATCCACACGGTAGCGGCCGGCGGCGGCTCGATCCTCCACTTCGACGGCAGCCGTTATCGGGTCGGCCCCGACAGCGCCGGCGCCAACCCGGGGCCGGCCTGCTACCGCCGCGGCGGCCCGCTGACCGTCACCGACTGCAATGTCATGTTGGGCAAGATCCAGCCGCGGCACTTCCCGCACCTGTTCGGACCGAACGGGGACGAACCCCTTGATGTCGCCGTGGTGCGCGAGCGTTTCGCCGCCCTGGCGCGCGAAATCGAAGCGGCCACCGGCGACGTACGCTCGCCCGAGCAGGTGGCCGAGGGCTACATCCAGATCGCCGTCGGCAACATGGCCAACGCCATCAAGCAGATTTCGGTCCAGCGCGGCCACGACGTCACCGACTATGCGCTCACCAGCTTCGGCGGCGCCGGCGGCCAGCATGCCTGCCTGGTGGCCGACGCCCTCGGCATGAAGACCGTGTTCGTCCACAGCCTGGCCGGCGTGCTGTCGGCCTACGGCATGGGCCTGGCCGACCAGGGCGCGATGCGCGAACAGGCGGTGGAGGAGACGCTGGGCGAGGACACCGTCGCGTCGCTGGCACGCCGCCTCGATGCGCTTGCCGCGGGCGCGCGCGAGGAACTCCTCCAGCAGGGGGTGGACGCCGCCCGCATCGAGGTCCTGAGGCGCGCGCACCTGCGCTACCGGGGCACCGACTCGGCGCTCATCGTGGACTTCGGCAGCGCGGCTGCGATGGCGGCGCAATTCGAAGAGGCTTACCGGCGCCGCTTCTCTTTCCTGATGCCGGGACGGGCATTGATCGTGGAGGCGGTATCGGTGGAAGCCACGGGCCGCTCGGATGCGCCACCGGAGGGCGTCGCCCCGGCGTCCCGACGCAGCGCCGCGCCGCAGGCAGCCGAGCGGGTGCCGATGTTCGGCGCCGGCGCCTGGCAGGGCACCGCCATCTACCGCCGTGCCGACCTGCGGCCGGGCGATTGTGTCAAGGGACCGGCCATCGTCGCCGAGAAGAACGCCACCACCGTGGTGGAGGCGGGTTGGCAGGCGCAAGTCACGCCCTACGACCACCTCGTGCTCACGCGCGTGGAAGCGCTGCCGGCAAGGCAGGCCATGGGCACTACGGCCGATCCGGTCATGCTGGAGATCTTCAACAACCTGTTCATGTCGATTGCCGAGCAGATGGGCCTGCGCCTGCAGAACACGGCCTACTCGGTCAACATCAAGGAGCGCCTGGACTTCAGCTGCGCGATCTTCGATGCGGCCGGCAGCCTGGTCGCGAATGCCCCGCACATGCCGGTGCACCTGGGCTCGATGGGCGAGAGCATCAAATCCGTGATGCGGGCGAATGCCGGCCGTATGCGCGCCGGCGACGTCTATGTGCTCAACGACCCCTACAACGGCGGCACCCACCTGCCCGACGTGACGGTAATCTCGCCCGTGTTCGACGAGGCCGGACAGGAAATCCTGTTCTACGTCGGCTCGCGCGGCCACCACGCCGATATCGGCGGCACCACCCCCGGTTCGATGCCGCCCGATTCCACCCACATCGAGGAAGAGGGCGTTTTGCTGGACAACGTCAAGCTGGTCGATGGTGTCGACGGCGTGCTGAAGGAAGACGAGATGCGCGCGCTGTTGACGGGCGCGCGCTACCCGGCGCGCAACCCGGACCAGAACCTGGCGGACCTGCGCGCCCAGGCGGCGGCCAACCAGAAGGGCGTCGAAGAGCTGCGGCGCATGGTCGCGCATTTCGGCCTGGACGTGGTGCGCGCCTACATGGGCCACGTGCAGGACAATGCCGAGGAGGCGGTGCGGCGCGTGATCACGGCACTGCAGGACGGCGCCTATACGGTGGAACTCGACAACGGCGCGCGCATTGTGGTCGCCATCACGGTAGACCGGGAAGCGCGCAGCGCCCGCATCGATTTCACGGGCACGTCAAGCCAGCTGCCGAACAACTTCAACGCGCCCTCGAGCGTGTGCATGGCGGCGGTCCTGTACGTGTTCCGCACGCTCGTCGACGACGAGATCCCGCTCAACGCCGGCTGCCTGAAACCCCTGGAAGTGATCATCCCGCCCGGCTCGATGCTCAACCCCCATTATCCGGCCTCGGTGGTGTCGGGCAACGTGGAGACCTCGACCTGCATCACCAACGCCCTGTACGGCGCGCTCGGCGTGCTGGCCGCGTCCCAGGGCACGATGAACAACTTCACCTTCGGGAACGCGCGCTATCAGTACTACGAGACCATCTCCGGCGGCAGCGGTGCGGGACCAGGCTTTCACGGCACCGACGTCGTGCAGACCAACATGACCAATTCGCGCCTGACCGACCCGGAAATCCTCGAGTTCCGCTTCCCCGTGCGCCTGGAGAGCTACGCGATTCGCGAAGGCTCGGGCGGCGCCGGGCGCTGGCATGGGGGCAATGGCGGCGTGCGCGCATTGCGCTTCCTGGAACCGATGACGGCGGCCATCCTGTCGAACAACCGCATTCACGCGCCCTTCGGCATGGCCGGCGGCGCGCCGGGTGCGCGTGGCGTGAACAGGGTCGAGCGCGCGGATGGCCGGGTCGAGCAGGTGGACCACATTGGCAAGGTCGAGATGGCGGCGGGCGATGTGTTCGTCATCGAGACGCCGGGCGGGGAGGATACGGAGAGCCCTGAGGGGGCGCCGCAGGGGGAGCCCGCCCCTGCCCCAACGGGGGATGGGCGCCCCGTGCCCCGCGCCGTGCCGGCGTCGCCGCCAACGCCGTTCAGCGCTTCGCCGCCGCGCAGCTCATCTGCGTCACCTTGTCGACGCAGGCGCCGTACTGGTTGATCCCGCTGAAACCATACACCGTCACCCCGGGCGCGGCGGGCGGGGCGGCGAACGCAGCCTTGCCCTCGGCCACGCGCTGCTGCGCCCCGGTATCGACCCGCTGCACGCACACGAGCTTCGCCGGCAGCCTGGCCAGGAGGATGCTGCCATTGCTGCCGACCGTGCATTGTGCGGACGCGGGCGGCGCACTGCAGCTGTCGGCGACGGTCTGCCAGCTGCCCACGATCCAGCCGCTGCCGACGCAGCTGGCACGCCGTTCTGGGCGATGCCGCCGGCCTGTCCCGCCGGGCAGGCCAGCTGGCGCGTCTGCGCCGCCGGCGCGCTGCCCGTGCATTCGCCCGGCAGCAGGCGGGCATTCGGGTCCTTGCCGGCGTCGTACAGGAAGCCGTGCATCGCCACGTTCCAGACCATCGTTTCCCAGGTGCTGAACTCGTTGCCGTTGATGAGGGACCAGCCATCGGCCCAGCGTCGCAGCCCGGGCAGCGATTCCCAGCGCGGATAGACCTTGTTGCTCACCGCCGTCTGGTAGGCGGCGCCGCTGCGCCCTTCGGTCGGGCCGAACACGACGATGCCCGGCACGTTGCCGATCGGTTTGCCCACATGCTCGGACGAGACGCCATCGGACAGGCCGGCCTTCGTGAAATAAGAGTCGAGGTGGGTCGGGCTTTGCACGACGTCGGCGCCCAGGCCGGTGACAAAGGAGCGGCCCAGGGGATTGAGGCCCAGCGCGAAGTCGGCGTACTGGCTGACCGCGTCGAGGTAAGCCTGGCGCTTCGCCGCGTCGTTCGTCAACAGCGAGGCGAACGCATACACGTCGGCATACTTGCCCTGCGTCGTCGCCGCGCCCCAGGCGATGAAGCGGGTCGCGCCCTGCGGATAGGCCTGGGTCTCCGGTGCCGGCCCCGCGTAGCTGCCGCTATCGGCGAAGTGGAGGACGCGCCCCTTGAGCGCTGCCGCCGGGGACGCGTCGACCGGCCTGCCTTGCTGCAGGGAGGTAGCTGCTGAAGTGCGCGGTCTGCGCGCTGGCCGAGCTGTTGCCGGGCAGGTACTGCTCGGGCCATGCCCCGGTGCCGGCGACGATGGCTTGCGCTGAGGCCTTGAACAGCGTGTGGTAGCCGGTCTCTCCCGTGGCCAGGTAGAGCTGCAGCGCCGGGTACATGAAGCGCGTGCGCGCCGCCTTGACGTCGGCCGTCCTTGCCAGGTAAGTCCAGGCGGCGCGGGCGCGCGCCAGCAGGGCATCGGCACGCGCGGGGTCATACGGGCGCAGCATGCGTGAGGCGTGCGCGAAGATCCCCGCCGACAGTGCCGTCACTTCCTCGGTCACGCCCCGGTGCCGTAGCGGCCCGGGTCGTTCGCGGCGCTGTGCAGGCCATAGGCCGGATGCCCGTTGGTCTCGGTGCCGGCGCGTACGCCGCCGTATTGCGGATCGCGCGGGTCCGACACCTGCAGGTTTTCCCAGCCCAGCACGGCCCACAGGGCTTCGTCGAGGAAGTCGGGGATGCCGTTGCCCGATTCCGGGATGTTGTACTGGCGGTCGATGAAGTGGCCAGGCACCGCTTCGAAATACGACAGCATCAGGATGGGGATGATGGTGTGCATTGGCCGCCGGTCGAAGTCGCCGGCGTCGTGGTGTCCGCCCTTTATCGGCGCCATCGCCATCGCCGGCGGCACCGAAATCGACGGCGTCGCCACCCACGGCGTGCGGGTATCGGCCACCTGCGCATGGCAGAGCGCGCGCGTGAACCGGGTGTAGGGCGCGGTCAGCGCCATACCGCAGCGCTGGTGGTACATCCCGCGCGCCATCACATAGGCGATCTTGCGGCTGGCCTCGTCGCCGACGGCGAAGGGGCGCGAACGTCCGCAGCCCGGCACCGCGACGAAATAGGGGCCGCCCTCCGGCACGGCGTCCAGGCGCAGGCGATACACGTGCTCGCCCGAGCTGGCCGGCGTCACGGCGGTGTCGTCCTTCATGTAGACGCCCTGCGCGCCGAGGATCACCCGTCCGCTGCCCTCGTCGACCACCTCGTAGCCGGGTGCGCTCGGCAGGCGCAGCCCACCGGCGTCGCCCAGCCAGGCGCCGAAGTTGGCGAAGCGCGAAGTGGCCAGCCGGCTGTAGCCGACCTGGTTGACCTTGATCGATTCGCAGAAGGTGCTGCGCTTGCCGAACACGAAGCCGGTGCTGCCGTAGGGCGTGAGGATGCTGGCCTGCTGGCCTTCCCGGAGGGCCTTGGCGATCCGCAGGTAGACCTTGTGGCGCACCGTCACCGGATACAGGTTCGGGCTGGACTTGGCGAGCGCCGCCGCCTCGTCGTGGGGCGCGGAGCCGTGGCTGATGGCGAGCGGCGCCTCGGCGTTCACGCGCCAGTGCGCCGGCGCCAGGTCCAGGCTGTCGGGCCCGGTCGCGGCGCCGCCGGCCTCGTTGGCGGGACCGGTCTGCAGTTCGACCACGAGCACGCCGGGGGCGGCCATGTGCGCGCCGACGATGGCGGGGGGGCGGCCTGTACGGCTGCGGCGAACAGGAACGCCACGCCCGCTGCGGCGAGGCGCCTGGCGGAAGGGAAGGTCATCGGTATCCTTTGCTTGTGAGACCGCGGGCAGCGGGGCCGCGGCGCGCCGGGACGCAGGGCGGGAGCCCGCTCCATACGCTCGGCCCGCACTCTACCGGGGCCTGGCTTACACAAAGGATTACGGATCGGGAAACGGGGTTTCTCCGGCGTTCACTGCCGCCGCGGCAGGCCATCCGTGGGGAGCAGGGCCTCGGCCTCGAGCGCAGCCAGTCGTTGCCGGGCCGCTTCGGCCTGCGTCAGCAGGGTAGCGATCGCCTCGGGCAGCGTCGCAATGGCGGCGCGCAGCGCTGCCTGGTAGGCCGCCCGGCAGCGCTCTTCCTCGAAGGCGGCCACCGCGCAGCGCACTGCCAGCAGGAAGTCGCCGGCATCGAAAGGCTTGGCGATGAAGCGGTAGATGGCACCCCTGTTGATCGCGTCGACGATGGCGTCGACATCCATATAGGCGGTCACCAGCACGCGCCGGGTGGCCGGCTGCAGCGCGAGCGTGCGCTCGAACAGCTGCACGCCCGACATGCGCGGCATGCGGTGGTCGCTGACGATGCAGGCGAGCTGCTCCCCGGCCGGCAGCTGCTGCACCAGGCGCAGCGCTTCTTCGCCATCGCCGGCTTCGACGACGTGGAACCAGGGACGCAGGATCGCCGTCATGACCGAGACGTTGGCCCCCATGTCGTCCACCACCATGACGGTGTGCCGCTCGTCCTGGGCGTGGTCATCCTTGCCCGCGCGGGCCAGGTTCTCTTTCTTGAAAATTGCCATAGGTTCCGTCAATACAATGGTGCGAGGGTGGCCCTGCATCGTGTATTGTATACACAACTTTCGCAAGACTATCCCACGCAGGTACGCATACCTCCCAGTATGCATGACCCGATCCGACGGAGCGACAGAGGCAAACATGGACAGGCGCGCGACCCTCACGACAGCCAGGCCGCGGCATCAGGACACGAGGCAGGACACGCGGCAGCAGCGCCTGCCGGCCTACGCCAAGCTGACGCCGCCGCGCCTGCACGCGGCGCTGCCGCGCCCACGCCTGTTCGCCCTCCTCGACGACTTGCGCCGCGACCATCCGGTGATCTGGCTGGCCGCGCCGCCCGGCGCCGGCAAGACCACGCTCGCCGCCAGCTACCTGGCGCGCATCGCGGCACCTGCGATCTGGCTCCAGGTCGACGCCGGCGACGCCGATCCCGCCACGCTGTTCTTCTTCCTCGACGAAGCAGCGCGCGGCCTGGCGCTGGCGGGACCGGTCCGGACGTACGGCCATCGTGCGGACAAGGGCGGGAGCCTCGCACGCGCGTACTTCCGCACTTTCTATGCGCGCCTGCCGCCCGGCACCGTGCTGGTGCTCGACAATCTGCACGAGGCGGACTGGGACCGCGCCGGCGAACTGCTCGCATCCGCCCTCGCCGAAGTGCCGGCGCAGGTGACGGTGCTCGCGCTCGGGCGCGAGGCGCCGCCGGCACGCCTGGCGCGCATGGAACTCGAAGGACGTCTTGCGCGGCTGGGCTGGGACGCCTTGCGCCTGGACGAGGACGAAGCGCGTGCGCTGGCGGGGCTGGGCGCGCACGAATCGGCCCCCGCACAGGAATGGCTGCGGCTCGCCGACGGCTGGGCGACCGGCATCGCCATGCTGCGCAGCCTGGGCGCCAGCGGCTGCGAGCCGGGCCTGCCGCTTGATGGACGCGATGCGCTGTTTCGCTACTTTGCCGGCGAAATCGTCGATCGCCTGCCGGCCCGATCCCAGCACCTGCTGCTGCAGCTGTCCTGCCTGCCCAACTGCCCGGGAAGCGATGCCGCGCAGTTGACCGGCGACCCGCCGCCGCGCGCTTGCTGGAAGACCTGTACCGCCGCAACCTGTTCGTCGAGCGGCGCGGCGCCGATGGAGGCTATGTGTTCCACCCCTTGTTCGGCGAATTCCTCCAGCACCGGGCACGGGCGCTGCTGGGCGAGGCCGAACGCCGCGCGCTGATCGAACGCGCCGCCGGCATCGCCGAGGGGCACGGCCGGTACGACGAGGCCGCCGCGCTGTACCGCGATGCCGATGCCCATGCGCCGCTCGCCCGGCTGCTGCTGCGCAGCGCTCCCGCCATGATGCGGTGCGGGCGCGCGCAAGCCTGGCGCCTCTGGATGAGCTGGCTGCCCACCGGCCTGGTCGACGCCGAGCCCCTGGCTCTGGTACTGGCATGGCATATCGCTGCGCGAGGTGCGGCCCCTGCATGCGCGCAGGATGCTGGCGCGGGCCGAACGTGTCTTCGAGGAGGCCGGCGCCCGCGAGGCCTGCCTGCTGGCGCTGGCGGCAATCCTCGACAGCTACGAGGACGAATGGTCGGACTGCAGCGCGTTGCCGCACTGGGTGGCCCGCATGGTGGACAGCCTGGAGCGGATCGACCTCGGCTGCCTCGACCCGGGCATCGATCTGACCCTCCATTCGCGCCTGCTGGCGGCGCTCCTGCACGCGGACCCCGCCTCGGCGCTGCTGCCCCCTTGCGCGCGCCGTGTCGAAGCGACCCTGCCGCTGGTCGAGGATGCGTCCACGCGGCTGGCGGCAGCGGCCTGCCTGCTGCGCTATTTCGATGCCGAAGGCGGCAGCGCGCGCGCGCATGCGCTGGTTGCCGCGATGAGCGGGCCGGCGGAGGACGCGGGCGTCAGTCCGCTGGAGCAGGCGCGCTGGTACGCGCGGGTGGCGCGCTGGTACGGCCGGGCGGGCGACATTGACCAGGCCCGGCAGGCGGCCGGCAGCGCGCGGCGCATCGTAACCGAGGGCAGCGTCGACCCGCTGCTATGCCAGGCGCTCGAGATGCACCACCTGCTGGGCACAGGCGAACTGGCGGCCGCGCGCGCCCCCGGTGGACGCCGTGCGGCCCGCGCTGGCAGCGGCGCACCTTTCCGATCGCGTGGAGTGGAGCGCGCTCGACGCCCGGTGGCATGCGCTCTCCGGCGACCTCGCGGGTGCGCAGCACAGCGCGCGCGATACCTTGCGCCTGAGCGTGGACGCGGGCTTGCCGGCCGCGCAGCGTGCACGCTTCGAGTCCTTCCGGGGGGCTGCCATGCCGCCGCCGGGGAGTTCGCCGAAGCGGCGCAATGCTACGAGCGCGCCCCCGGGCGCCGCCATCGGCCTGCACGGCCTGCTGCTGCGCGAGGAGCGCGGGTTCATCGACGCCTGCGCCGCCGACGCGCAGGAGCAGGCCGACCAAGCGCGCGCGCGCACATGGCCGCGGCCATGCGCCAGCACCGCACGCGTGCGGCGACGGCGCTGTTTCCGATGTTTGCGGGCCTGGCTGCCCGGGTGGCAGCGCTGGCACTGGAACACGGCATCGAGCCTGCACACGTGCGCGCCATCGTCACGCGCCAGCGCCTGGCCGCGCCGCGGCGCGCGCCGGCAAGCTGGCCCTGGCCTGTCACGGTACGCACGCTCGGCCCCTTCGAACTGGCGCTGCACGGGACACCCGTGGCGTCCGGAGGCAAGGCCCAGCAGCGGCCGCTGGCACTGCTGAAGAACCTGGTGGCGGCCGGCGAGGGCGGCAAGGCCCGGGCGCGCTGGTAGCGCAGTTGTGGGGCAATGCCGACATCGCCAGGTCGGCACTGAACGTCACCGTGCACCGGCTGCGCAGGCTGCTGCAAAGCGACGAGGCGGTCGTGGTGTCGGGCGGGCGCATCGTGCTGGCGCAAACGCAGGTGTGGTCCGACCTGGCGGCGCTGGCCCGCCTGTGCGAGGAGCTTCCCGCGCTCGGGGCCGCGACCCCGCCCGCCGACCTGCGGCAGCGTGCCCGCGCACTGCTCGACCTGTACCGCGGCCCCTTCTGCGAAGGAATCGACGACGCCTGGACCCTGGTGCCGCGCGAGCGGGCGCGCAGCCTGTTCCCGGGTGCCGTCGCCAGGCTCGGGCAGCAGCTGGAAGGGGCGCGCGAATGGGAGCTGGCACAGGACCTGTACGCGCGCGCGCTGGCGGCGGAGCCCCTGGCCGAAGCGAATTATCGGGGCGCGATGCGCTGCGCCCATGCCTGCGACGGCGCCGCCGCCGCGTTCGGCGTCTACCGGCGCTGCCGGGAAACGCTGTCGATCGTGCTGGGACTGGCGCCGGCGGCGGAGACGGAACAGCTTGCCGTCTCCCCGGGACTGAAGGGGGCGCGCGCCGGCTAGCTTCAGGCCGCGTTCTTCAGGCCCAGCACCTCGAGTGCCTCGATCTGCGGCAGGCGCATGAACAGCGTCTCGGCCTGTGCCATCAAGGCCTGGGCGATCGGGCCGTTCAGGTGGGCCTGGCGCGCGCCTTCCGTTTCGAATGCGTCGAATACGCCGAAGGCGCTGTCCGACATTCGGAGGGCGAACCAGACCGGCGTGCCGGCCTCGGCGTTGGCCATCTCCAGCGCCTTGCGGAGGAAGGCGGCCACCTCCGCTTCCTTGCCGGGACGTGCTTCGAGGCGGGCGAACAGTGCGTGCTTGATCATGCTTGTTTCCTTTCTTGTAGGCTCATCGCGAAGTGCGATGTGTGCACTGTACTGGCCCAGCGCTCCCCGCGATATTGGCATGATTGACATCTTCGGTAGCGATCCGGCCACGGCCCTCTGGAGTGGCGGCGCGGCGCGCCAGTCATCGTGCGCGCCGCAAGGCAGCCGCTTACCAGGAAGCCCGGTAGGAGTTCACGTTGAAGTTCGGATTGCCCGTGATGGTGCGCGTGTCGACGAACTCGAAGGACGCCATCTGGATGCGTTGCAACTGCGCGATCGTGTCCTGGCTCCAGTTTGCACTCGGCTCGCCCGTCAGGTAGGCATTGCTGCCGATGTCGGCCACGTACACGCCATAGCGCTTCATCGCCGTGGCGATGGCGCGCGCCTGGGCGGTCCAGGTGGCGGGAATGGCGAAGTCGCTGCGCAGGCGCATGACGGCGCCGAAGGGAATGCCGCCCGCGGTCGGCCCACCGGCGGCGTGGGTGGCCGGCCATACGAAGGATTTGTCGAGCACGCTGTCGCGGAAAGTCACGCGCAAGGCATGGCGGATTTCGCCGGTACTGGCTTCGTCGGCGCGCATCAGGAGCGGCAGGATCGGCAGGCCGGCGGCGTCGGCCGAGGTCCAGGTCTTCGGACGCATGGCGTTCGAGCGAAGGTCCCAGGCGGCGGTGGAGTAGGCATGCCACTGGCCGTTCACCTTGTAGGTGAAATAGCTTTCCCACAGGCGGCAGGCGTTCTTCTCCACGACCAGCACGTGGCGGTCGCCGCACTGGCTCGGGTCATTGCAGCTGCCGTATTCGGCCTTGACGATGCTGTCGTTGGGGTAGGGGAAGCGCCTGTCGGCGGCGGCCAGCTTGCCGCACGAACGCGTGATCGCATGGCTGGCGTCGGGCGTTGCGCAATCGCTTTCGGCTGGTACGCCGGCGCCATTGCCGGAATTCGGGTCGACGATGGCGAACGACACGGCCGGCCAGCGCGTTGTCGTGCTTGTGCCGTCGACGACATTGTAGGGAATCCCGTAGTAGGTCGTGTAGTCGGCCTGGTTGACGTTGCGGCCGAAGTCCATGTGCAGGGCGCGCGTGCCGCCGATGCTGGCAATCCAGGTGCTGCTGCGCGGGTGCGCCGGGAAGCGGTTCAGGTCGTCAATGCGGGTATTGAAGACTGCGTTCGAAGGAAAGACCGGGCAGGCGGCGATTTCCGGGCTCGTGCCAGGCGGCGGCGGGGTGGTGCTGGCAGCGACGAACGGCACGGTGACGCTGCCGGATTGCGGCGGGTCGCCCGCCCAGGTGGCGCTGATCGTCACGGCATTACCTGCCGGCATGGTCGTGGGCGCGTGGTATTCGCCGTTTTGCGAGTTGATCGTGCCCACGGTCTCGTTCCCGCCCGGGATGCCGTTGACCGAGAACTTCATCGACTTGCCGACGCCGTCGAGTTTGCCGACGAAATAGATCCTGCTGCCAAGTAGAAAGGGCGCGCGGCCGCTGTATTCGACCGTGACGGTGGCGAACGCGGGCGCGGCCACTACCGTCGTACAGAGCGCTGCCAGGATGATGGTGTGCGAAAGACGCATGGATTCTCCGTTCATTTGTTGTGGTTGAGGGGCATGCCGGGTGCGCGAAAGCGCAGCCCGGCAGGCCGTGCCCGGGCACCGCTGGCCGGGGCGGGCGCCACGATAAGCCAGCCGCGCTTACGGATCGGTTACGGATACGGGTGCCGTGCGCGCCTGCGCCAGCTGCGCCCGCGCCCGGCTGCAGACCCGGCGCGGGCGGCGGTGTACTATCCGGGGTTGTCGTCGAACCCTGCTGTTTCCGCAGCGCCCGCGAAGGACCGTTCATGGATTTGCCCACGCTTTCCCGTGCACCGGCACCGCGGATTGCCACTTTGTGCCAGCTGCTGGCCTGCCTGTTCCTGCTGCTTTCCAGCCTCGTGCATGCGGCGGCGCCCGGGCAGCTGCGCTTCGAGCAGCTCGGTGTCGAACGCGGCCTGCCCCATCCATCGGTGAGCGCGATTCTCCAGGACCGTGCCGGCTTCATGTGGTTTGCCGGGCAGGGCGGCCTCTCCCGCTACGATGGCTACCGCTTCGTCACCTACAAGCACGATCCGCTCGACCCGCGCAGCCTGGCCGACGATTCGGTGCAGGCGCTCATCGAGGACCGTACCGGCCAGCTGTGGGTCGGCACCCGCAACGGCCTGCAGCGCTTCGACCGCCAGCGCGAGGATTTCACGCCCTACCGGGCGCCGCGCCCGGACTGCAGCCGGGCGACTACCTCGACGTGCGCGCCATCGCAGCCGACCGTTCAGGACAGCTATGGCTGGCCACGCGCACCGGACTGGTGCGTTTCGACCCGGCCAGCAAGCGCGTCGAGCTCCTGCGCCACCGGGAAACGGACCCAAGCTCGCTGGCGTCCGACGAGGTATATGCGCTCGCCTTCGACGCGGCGGGGGGACTCTGGGCCGGTACCGCCGCCGGCGTCGACTACCTGGCGCCCGGCAGCCGCCGCCTCGCCCACTTTCCGGTGGAGGCATCGGCGCAGGCCGATCCCCAGCGCAAGCAGGTGCGCGCGCTGGCCTTCGACGCCGCGACGCTCTGGGTCGGCACCGCGCGCGGGCTGGAAGCATGGAAGGCCGGCGGCGGCCAGCCGCGTGCGCGCCGTCATTTCGGCGCGAAAGAGGGCATCGGCCAGGGCGCGGTCACCACGCTGTACCGCGACGGGCAAGGCAGGCTCTGGGCAGGCACCCAGAACGAAGGCCTGAAACGCTGGGACGAGGCCACCGGCCGCTTCGACGGCTTCGCGCACGCGGCCGGCAATCCGGCCACGCTGGCCGACGACCATGTCTCCAGCCTGTACCAGGACCGGTCCGGCAGCCTGTGGGTCGGCACCTGGTTTGCCGGCATCAGCCGCGTCGACCTGCGGGGCAGCGGCTTTGCGCACGTGGCCGCGGCGCAGCCGGGCGCGCCGGGTAGCCTCAGCAGCAACAAGATCACGGGCATCCTCGGCGACGGCGTCGACGGCCTGTGGCTGTCCACCTACGGCGGCGGCCTGAACCGCCTGGACCTGCGCGACGGCAGCGTGCGCGTGGTGAGGCACCGGGCCGGCGTGCCGTCCAGCCTGAACGACGACCTGGTCAGCTGCCTGGCGCGCGACCGCACCGGGCAGCTCTGGGTGGGCACGCGCAGCGGCGGCTTCGGCCGTTTCGATCCGGCCAGCGGGCGCTTTACCGCGCGCGCCCTCGGCGGCGGTGGTGCCGATTTCGTCCAGGCCATCGTGCCGGACCGCGAGAACATCCTGTGGATCGCCACCCGCGGCGGACCTGTACCGCTTCGACCCGGCGACAGGCGCGCTGCGCAGCTACCGTCACGATCCGTCCGACCCGGCCAGCCTGGCAGACGACTTCGTCTGGAGCGTGCTGGAAGACCGCGCAGGCAGGCTCTGGGTCGGCACCTCGAACGGCCTGGACCTGCTGGATCGGGCCAGCGGCCGCTTCAGTCACGCGCGCCACGATCCGCGCGATCCCGCAAGCCTCAGCCACAACCGGATCTCCTACCTGCTGGAAGCGCGCGTCGGCACGCTGTGGGTGGGCACCGGCGCCGGGCTGAACCGGTTGACGCTGGACGCCTCCGGCATGCCGAGCTTCCGGGTGGTCGGCGCACGCGAGGGGCCTGGACAACCCCACCGTCAACGCCATGCTGGAAGACGGGGCGGGGCACCTGTGGATCAGCACCGGTGCCGGCATCAGCGACTTCGACCCGGGCAGCGGGCGCTTTCGCCACTACACGGCGCGCGACGGCATGGCCGAGGGCGACTATTTTGTCGGCTCTGCCTATCAGTCGCCGGATGGCAGCATGTATTTCGGCAGCTTCAACAGCGGCCTGACGATGTTCCATCCGGCGACGGTACGCGGCGACCCCCACCCGCCCCGGTGGCGCTGACCGGCCTCATGGTCGACAACGTCCCGGTGCGGGCCGGCAGGCTGCCGGCGGGCGTCGGCCTGGACGGGCCCATCTCGCAAGCGCGTGAGCTGATTCTGCCCTGGCGGCACGCGGTGTTTTCGCTCGAGTTCGCGGCCCTGCATTTCGCCGATCCGGCCCGTAACCGCTATGCCTACCGCCTCGAGGGTTTCGACCGCGGCTGGGTCGAGACCGGCGCGGACAAGCGCTTCGCCACGTACACGAACCTCGACCCGGGCCGCTACACCTTCCGCGTCAAGGCCAGCAACAAGGACGGCGTCTGGAACGGGGAAGGCGTGGCGCTGGCGATCACGATCACGCCGCCGTACTGGAAGACATGGTGGTTCCGGGTGACGGCGGCGGCGCTCCTGCTGGCCATGGGCGCGGCGGCCTACCGCCTGCGTGTTCGCAGCCTGGTGCGGCGCCAGGTCCTGCTCGAGCGCGAAGTGGTCCAGCGCACGGCCGAGGTGGTGCGCCAGAAGGAGCAACTGGCCGAAGCGCTGGGTGAATTGCGCCGGGCGCAGGACCAGCTGGTGCTGAACGAAAAGATGGCCTCGCTCGGCACGCTCAGCGCCGGCGTTGCCCACGAGATCAACAACCCGACCAATTTCGCCCACGCCGGCGCCCGGGTGCTCGAGATCGAGCTCGAAGCCTTCCGTGCCTACCTGGCCGCGCTGGCGGGCCCGGATGCCGACGGCGACGTGATGGGCGGCCTGCACGCGCAGATCGACGCGCTGCGCGAGCGTGCCGCCACCATCCTCGAGGGTACGACGCGTATCCGCACGCTGGTGGCCGACCTGCGCACGTTTTCGCGTCCCGATGCAGCGCAACGCAGGACCATGCCGGTCGGCGCGATCCTGCGTTCCACCGTGCAGCTGGTACGCACCCGCTATGCGCAGGCCGCCGTCATCGAATGCGACCTGACGGCCGACCCGCCGCTTGCCTGCTGGCCGGCGCAGCTGGGCCAGGTCTTCATGAACCTGGTCGTCAACGCCTGCCAGGCGATCGAGGCACGCCGGGCGGGTGGCGACGACCCGGGCCCGGGCCTGCTGGCGATCCGCAGCCGCGCCGACGCGCAGTTCCTGTACCGGAATTCGAGGACAGCGGCTGTGGCATCCCCGAGGCTGCCGTCGGCAGGATCTACGACCCCTTCTTCAGCACCAAGCCGCCCGGCGAAGGCACCGGGCTCGGACTGTCGATTTCGTTCGGGATCGTCGAGCGCCACGGCGGCAGCCTGCGCGTGCGCTCGACGGTGGGCGCGGGTACCTGCTTCACGGTGCAGCTGCCGCTGGCGGCGCCTGGAGGGGCCTGACGCCGCGCCCTGTGCCTATTGCAGCGTGTAGGGCGACAGGCTGATCACGGCGTTGCCGGCGGCGCCGCCGTAGTTCGTGTAGGTGCGGCCTTTTTCCAGCGTGTAGAACGAGTCGACGTAGTCGTCGTCGTTCGAAAACCAGCCGGCCGGCATGACCTTCAGGATGGCCGTGGCCACCTGGCCGATCACCGCGTACTGGGGCGCGAAGGCACCGAGCAGCGTCGTCACGCCCTGTGACAGGGCCACGGCAAGTTCCTGGTAATTGGTGCTGTCGTCATGCTCGAACAGCTGGATGTTGGCCGCGCCATAGCGGTAGCTGCTCCAGAAAATCATGATCTGGTTGGGCGCATAGGTGGTGCCGTCGTTGTCGAGGTAAGGCATGTCGACCACCGTCAGCTCGGCCTTGGCCTGGTCGGGCTGGACGCCGGAGACGACGGCGAAGATTTCCGCGCCGCCGGACACCCAGGGCTCCTGGTCGTTCTTCAGGGAGACGTGGGTCAGCTTGCTGGTCTCGATACCGCCGGCCATGGCCTGGACGCCACCGGCCAGGCTGTGTCCTGCGATCGCCGGTGCCGACTGCATGCCGGCCGCGCGCAGGCGGCGGTTCAGGTAGGCGATGCCGGCGCGCATGTCTTCACGGCCGTTGATGCCGGCGATGAGCACCGGATACGCGGGGGCGACGCGGGCGTCGAGGCGATGGCTGCGGCCCAGCTTGTCGAAGGCTTCCACCTCCATCCATTCGCGGCGCTTGCCGGCGGGCGCATACGCGACGAGCAGCTTGTCCCAGTCGACGTGTCCGCTGTAGCCTGCCGGTGTGTAGAGGCGTAGCTGCATCAGGCTCCTGCTGTCGGCGCCGATGCCCTTGTGCTCGCGCAGGCGCTGGTCCACGACGCGCAGCTGCTCGGCATCCGCGCGCACGCTGGCGGACATGCCAGCGACGCTGCCGCCGGCAGCGTTGGCCGCACCAGCGCGACGGGTCAGGTCGCTGACGATGGTGTCGAGCATGACCGGCTTGCCATCCAGGCTCACGCGCCGGGCCAGCACGCTTGTGGCCTGCGGGTCGGCAAGGAGGCGCGCCACACTCCAGGCGCCCAGGCGCTTGGCCTGGTCGACCACGGCGGCCTGCTGGCCGGGCACTTGCCGGGTGCCGGGCCCGCCGGCGCCGTGGGCGGTGGCCATCATCGCGCCGCCGATCGCCAGTGCCAGCACCAGCTTGTTCAGTACTTTCATGTTTTTCTCCGTTCTTGTTGTGGGCACGGTCCGGCCGCGCCGCGGGCGCGATGGACGTATTCCGGGGACGGAAACGGTCCACCCGCGCCGTACTGGCGGTCGCGCCAGTGGACACTGGTGCCCGGGCGCGGCCAGAGCGTGGTTCTCGGTGATGGAAAGAATGCGCCGGCGGCGGCCGCGTCTTGCGGCCACTACCGACGAGTTCAACGGTAGCACCCGGAGCAGGGTGGGCTGTACTAGTATTTCTGATATGTATGCGATGTGTAAGCACACGCGATGCGCCCGCCGGGCAGGGGACGGGCGGTCAGCGAAACGACAGTTGCGGCACTGCCGCGGGCTATCCCTGGCAGAGCCGCCAGGGATAGCCGCCGCGCAGGCGCTAGGTGGAAATACCGTACTTGCGGCGCAGGCCCCGGTATTCGTCCGTCAGCGGCCCCAGCCGCGGGTGCTGCGGGTCGAGCGCGCGGATTTTATCGAGCTGGGCAACGCACACTTCGCCCAGCGGGTGATCCCAGCCGAGCTCGCCGATCTGGCGCAGCACGCCGCCGGCCGCGGCGATCATCATCACCTGCAGGTCGTTCGGCGCCAGGTGCAGCGCCTCCAACAGGCTCTGCACGGCGCCGCGCACGTCGCCCATGTTGCGCTTCTCGTCGGCCACGCCCAGCAGGATGCGCGCCTGTTCCCTGAGCTGCTTGTGGACGCCGTCGGCCAGTTCGCGCCGGCCGGCCTCGGCGAAGACGCGCTCGGCGTCCTCCGGGGTGACGCCGCTGCCGGCATCGTTCATCACCGCCAGCATCACTTCCGGGCCTGCGCGTCGAGCCGGTGGGCCAGGCAGGAGCGCACCAGGCCCAGTTTCAGCCCGGTCGACAGCGTCGTGGCACTGCGCACGGCGGCGACGGCCGCCTGCAGGCCGGCGAGTGCCGCGCCCTTGTTGCCGGCGGCCTCGTGCAGGGCCGCGTTGGCGATGTTCAGGCAGGCGTCGAGCTCGGGCCCGGCGCGCAGCGAGCGCTCCAGGTCGCGCACGACGCCGGACGCCTGCACCGCGTCGCCGCGCCGGACGAGGGCCTGCACCAGGCGCAGGTGGTCTTCCGGATCGCGAAATTCCGAATAGCGCGCGCGAGCGACGACCTGCTTGAAGGATTTTTCGGCGCTTGCCGCGTCGCCCGCCGCCAGCGCCACTTCACCGAGTTTGCGCAGGCGCCGTACCAGGTGGGGCGAAATTGCCACCGCTTCCTCGAGCACCTTCTGGGCGCCGGCGGCGTCGCCCGCGGCCTCGTGGCAGCGCGCCAGCAGGTCGTAGGCAGCCATCAGGCGCGGATTGGCGCCGATCAGCGCCCCAGCGTCGCGCGGGCCGCATCGAGACGGCCCCTGGGCGAACTCGGCGCGTGCCAGGCCCAGCCCCGCCCAGCCGAGGCTGCGGTGGGCCAGCACCTTGCGATAGGTTTCCTCGGCCTGGGCGTGCTCGTCCAGGCTGGCGTGCAGCTCGGCGCGCAGGCGTGCCAGGTCGAGCGCATGGCGCGGATGCGCGATCTCGGCCGCGGTGGCCGAGCGGATCGCCTCGCGCAGCTTGCCACCTGCTACCAGCTGGTAGGTGGGCAGCAGCACCGCGCGCCGCTCGAGCGCGCGCCCGATGCGGGCGCCGAGGGTGTCGGCCGTGAAGGGTTTCAGGACATAGTCGGTCGGCGCCAGCTCGGCCGCGCCGATCACCTTGCCGTAGACGGCTTCGGAGGTCAGCATGATGAAGATCGTCCAGGGGCTCAGCAGCCGATGGTGGCGCAGGTCTTCGAGCAGCTGCTGGCCGTCCTGGCCGTCGCTGCCGCCGACACCGCCGCCGAGGTCGTATTCGCACAGCACGATGTCGTAGGCGCGCCGCGCCAGCTGGCGGATCGCGGTGCCGGCATTCACGGCGAACTCGATCTTGTGAATGCCGGACAGGTTCAGCATGTTCTGCAGGTTGCTGCGCATGCCGGGATTCGGGTCGATCACCAGTACCGACAGCTTGCCATGTTCTTCCATCGTTTCTCTCGTCTGCCCGAGGCCAGCCGGCCCTCTCGTCACGCTACGATACCGCCAAGCGTGGCGCTGGGCAACAACTGCCCGCCTCCGGCGAGGGCAATATTGTCAACCCTGTATAATAGCGGGCTATCTTCCACCCGCAGCCACGCTGCATCAACCGACTTCAAAGCCATGTTGATTCTGCCGGGTTCCAACGCCCTGTCCGTATTTCGTAGCCAACGCCTCCTGAGCCAGCTGCAAGCCGCCGCGCCGGCCATTGCCGGGGTCCAGGCCCGCTTCTACCACTTCATCGATACCAGCGCACCGCTGTCGACGAGCGACACCGAGCGCCTCGGCGCGATGCTGACCTACGGCGAACCGGTGCCGGAAACGCTGTACGAAGGGGCGACGGAGGAATTCTTCGTCATCCCGCGCCTGGGCACGATCTCCCCCTGGGCATCGAAGGCGACCGACATCGCCCACAACTGCGGCATGACGCATGTGCACCGCATCGAGCGCGGCGTGGCCTACAAGGTGGTCCTCAAGAGCGGCATCCTGGGCAGCAGCATTGGCGCACCGAAGAAGCTGTCGAACGAGGAAACCGAGGCGGTAGCGGCCTTGCTGCACGACCGCATGACGGAAACGGTGCTGCGCAGCGCCGAAGGAGCGGGCGCGCTCTTCGACGAGCTCGCGGGCAAGGGGCTGGAATCGGTCGACGTGCTGGGGCAGGGCCGCGAAGCGCTGCTGCGCGCGAACAAGGAACTCGGCCTGGCGATGTCGATCGACGAGATCGATTACCTGTTCGAGGCCTTCACCAGGGCGGGACGCAACCCGACCGACGTCGAGCTGATGATGTTCGCCCAGGCGAACTCGGAACACTGCCGCCACAAGATCTTCAACGCCGACTGGATCATCGATGGCGTGAAGCAGGAGCGCTCGCTGTTCCAGATGATCAAGAACACCCACCAGCTGCAGCCCAAGGGCACGATCGTCGCCTACAGCGACAATTCCTCGATCATGGAAGGGGCGCTTGTTACCCGCTTCTATCCGCAAGGCGCGAACCAGGAATATGCGCCAAGTACGCAGCTGACCCACACCCTGATGAAGGTCGAGACCCATAACCACCCGACCGCGATTTCCCCGTTCCCGGGCGCCTCCACCGGCGCCGGCGGCGAGATCCGCGACGAGGGCGCGACCGGCCGCGGCGCCAAGCCGAAGGCGGGCCTGACCGGTTTCACGGTGTCGAACCTCATGCTGCCGGGCGCGCAGCAGCCCCGGGAGAACGCGGCCGACGTCACCGCCACGGGCGACAAGGGCACGGCCGCCGTCTACGGCAAGCCGGAGCGCATCGCTTCGCCCCTGCAGATCATGATCGATGGCCCGCTCGGCGGCGCCGCCTTCAGCAACGAATTCGGCCGTCCCGTGCTGGGCGGCTACTTCCGCACCTATGAACAGAACGCGGGCGCCGCGGGCGGCGTCTACGGCTACCACAAGCCGATCATGATCGCCGGCGGCATCGGCAACATCGCGGACGAACACACCTTCAAGAACGATATCCCGCCAGGCAGCCTCCTGATCCAGCTGGGCGGACCGGGCATGCGCATCGGCATGGGCGGCTCGGCCGCGTCCTCGATGGCAACCGGCACCAACACGGCCGACCTCGATTTTGACTCGGTCCAGCGCGGCAACCCGGAGATGGAACGCCGCGCCCAGGAAGTCATCAACGGCTGCTGGCAGCTGGGAGCTAGCAACCCCATCATCTCGATCCACGACGTCGGCGCCGGCGGCCTGTCGAACGCCTTCCCCGAGATCGTCAACGATTCCAGGCGCGGTGCGATCTTCGACCTGCGCAAGATCCAGCTCGAGGAAAGCGGCATGGCGCCGAAAGAAATCTGGTCGAACGAATCGCAGGAACGCTATGTTCTCGCGATCGCGCCGGAAAGCCTGGACGTGTTCAAGGCCCTGTGCGAGCGCGAGCGGTCGCCCTTTGCCGTGATCGGCGTGGCGACCGAGGAACGCCAGCTGAAGCTGGTCGACCCACAGAACGGCAACAACCCGGTCGACATGCCGATGGACGTCCTGCTCGGCAAACCGCCGAAGATGCTGCGCGACGTAGCGCACGTCGAGCGTACGCTGCCGGCCGTCGACCTCACCGGCATCGAACTGGCGGAAGCGGCGCGCCGCGTGCTGCTGCTACCGACCGTGGCCGACAAATCCTTCCTGATCACCATCGGCGACCGCTCGGTCGGCGCCATGACTGCGCGCGACCAGATGGTCGGCCCCCGGCAGGTGCCGGTGGCCGATTGCGCCGTCACCACCATGAGCCATGAAGGCTACCGGGGCGAAGCGATGGCGATGGGCGAGCGCACCCCGCTGGCCACCATCGACGCCGCCGCTTCGGGCCGCATGGCCGTCGGCGAGGCGATCACCAACATCGCAGCCGCGTCCATCGCCAGTATCGAAGACATCAAGCTGTCGGCGAACTGGATGGCCGCCTGCGGCCAGCCTGGCCAGGACGCCGCCCTGTTCGATACCGTCCGGGCCGTCGGCATGGAACTGTGCCCGGCGCTGGGCATCAGCATCCCGGTCGGCAAGGATTCGCTGTCGATGCGCACGACCTGGCGCGACGAGGGCCAGGACAAGTCGGTGATCTCGCCGGTGTCCCTGATCGTCTCGGCTTTCGCGCCGGTCCCGGACGCGCGCCGCGTGCTCACGCCGCAGCTGCGCCTGGACAAGGGCGAGACCGTGCTGGTGCTGATCGACCTGGGCCGCGGCAAGAACCGCATGGGTGCATCGGCGCTCGCACAGGTCACCCAGCAGCTCGGCGACAGCGTGCCCGACGTCGATTCGCCCGATGACCTGAAGGCCTTCTTCGCCGCCATCGGGCGCCTGAACCTGGACGGCAAGCTGCTGGCCTACCACGATCGCTCGGACGGCGGCCTGTTCGCCACCCTGTGCGAGATGGCTTTTGCCGGCCGCGCCGGCGTATCGGTCAACCTCGACATCCTGGCGATGGAAGGCGAGCATGCCTCCGACTGGGGCGATGCCAAGAACTGGGCCAGCCAGGTGGGCGAGCGCCGCAATGAGCTGACCCTGCGCGCACTGTTCAACGAGGAACTGGGCGCTGTCGTGCAGGTGCGCCAGGAAGACAAGAGCCTGGTGATGAACGTGCTGCGCGAGCTGAACCTCGGCGCCTGCAGCCACATCATCGGCAAGGTCAACGACCGTGGCACGATCGAGTTCACGCGCGACGCGAAGGTCATCTACAGCGAGCGCCGCAGCAGCCTGCACCGCCTCTGGTCCGAGACCAGCTGGCGCATTGCGCGCCTGCGCGACAACCCGGACTGCGCCGACCAGGAATACGAGCGCCTGCTCGACGAAAGCGATCCGGGCCTGTCGCCCAAGCTCAGCTTTGATCCGGAAATCGACGTGGCCGCGCCCTTCATCGCGCTTGGGGTGCGTCCGCGCGTGGCCATCCTGCGCGAACAGGGCGTCAACTCGCACGTCGAGACGGCCTGGGCGATGCACCGCGCCGGCTTTGCGGCGGTGGACGTGCACATGAGCGACCTGATCGCCGGCCGCGCCACATTGGCCGACTTCCACGGCGTGATCGCGGTGGGCGGCTTCTCCTACGGCGACGTGCTGGGCGCCGGCGAGGGCTGGGCCAAGACCATCCTGTTCAACAATCAGCTGGCCGACCAGTTCGCGGCCTTCTTCGCGCGCCAGGATACGTTCGGGCTTGGCGTATGCAACGGCTGCCAGATGCTCGCCAACCTGAAGCCCATCATCCCGGGCGCCCATGCCTGGCCGAAGTTCACGCGCAACAAGTCCGAGCAATTCGAAGCGCGCTTCGGCATGGTCGAAGTGCTGGACTCGCCGTCGATTTTCTTCGAGGGGATGGCCGGGACCCAGGCACCGCTGGCGATCGCGCACGGCGAGGGCTACGCCGACTTCTCGCTCACCGGCGACCTCAACCAGGTGGTGCAGTCGCTGCGCTACGTCGACAACCGCGGGCAAGCCACCGAGACCTATCCGTTCAACCCGAATGGTTCGCCTGGCGGACTCACCGCGGTGACCACGCCGGACGGGCGCTTCACCGCCATGATGCCGCACGCCGAGCGCGTGCTGCGCACCGTCGTCCATTCCTGGGCGCCGGAAGGCTGGGGCGAAGACGGTCCGTGGATGCGCATGTTCCGCAACGCGCGCAAGTGGGTAGGCTGAGGCCGCCCGCGACCAGGTAGTTTCCCGGCAAAAAAGCGCTTCGTCCCGAAGCGCTTTTTTTTGTTCAAAAATTTCCTGGCTCAGATTCAGCGGCTTACGCGGCTGAACTCGCACAAGCGGGCGCCGCGCGTCACCGACACGATCGGGCTTTTACCACGGGAGACGCATCGTGAAGACCGGCACCTGGCCCCTCCAGGCACCGCCACGGGCAAGACTCGCAGGCACCCTGGCGCGCCTGGACATTGCAAGCAAGGGAAGGGTGCCGCTGCCCGGTACGATGCGCAGTGCCGGGCGAGGGCCCGCTGCGGACGTAAAAAAGGCGCTTCCGGGGAAGCGCCTTCGTTCCGGTGGCACGGTGCGGAAGATCCGCGCGTCGCCGCCGCCGGGCCCGCGTGATTACTGAATCTTGGCCTTCTTCATCAGCGACTGCTGGAATTCTGCCACTTTACGCTGCGCCACCTGTTCGCCGAGCTGACGCTTGACCTGTTCGAGCGGCGGCAGGGTCGGCACGCGGCTGTCTTCCAGCTTGATCACGTGGTAGCCGTGTTCGGTCTTCACCGGCGTGTCGGTGATCGCGCCTTTTTGCAGCGCAAACAGCGCCTTGTTGAATTCCGCCGCGAAAGGACGCACGTCGACCCAGCCACCGCTCTGCGGCGAACCCAGGTCGCCGCCCTGGGCTGCGGAGCCCTTGTCCTTGCTCTGCTTGGCCAGTTCCTCGAAACGGGCGCCGCCCTTGAGCTTCGCGATGATGGCCTTGGCATCGGCTTCGTTTTCGACCAGGATATGGCGCACGCGATATTCCTTCTCAGGCGCACCGGCCTTGATCCGGTCGTACGCGGCCTTGATCTCGGCGTCCTTGACCGGATTCTTCTTCAGGAAGTCGCTCACCATTGCGTCGAACATGATCTTCAGGCGCATGTTCTCCAGGGCAGACTTCACATCAGGGCGGGTAGCCAGTTTCTGCTTCTCGGCTTCCTGTATCAGTACTTCGGCGCTGATCAGGTCCTGCTTGATCGCCTGGCGCACTTGCGGCGAGTCTTCGGCACCCGAAGCGACTGCGCGCTTGACTTCCTGATCCAGCCGCGATGCCGGGATCGGCTTGCCATTGACGGTCGCGACATTTTGCGCGAATACGGGCGCAGCCAGCATGACGGTCATGGCGAGCAGGAGGCGGGTTGGCTTCAACATCATCGTTCAGATCCTATAAAAACTCAAAAGTTGCCCGAGGGCGAGGCTCCCGGCACCGCGAAGATGCCGGCAGACATTAATTTTACTGCACCTTTGCCTTCTTGATCAGCTCGCCGTAGTAGGCAGCGACTTTCTGCTGCACCAGCTGGTTGCCAAGTTCCTGCTGCTTTTCCTCGAACTTGCGCACCACGGTCGGGCGCGAGTCGTCGACCTTGAACACATGGAAGCCATAGGGGCCGCGTACGGGCGTATCGAGGAAGCCGCCTTTTGGCAGCTTGGCCATCGCGGCAGCGGTTTCAGGTGGAAGGAAGCTGCTTTCCTGCCAGTCGAGATCGCCGCCTTTGCCGGCAGTGCCGGTATCCTTGCTTTGCTTGACGAGGTCCTCGAATTTCGCGCCGCCCTTGAGCTTGGCGATGACGGCCTTGGCTTCGTCTTCGGTGGCGAGCAGGATATGACGGAGGTGGAAATCCTTCGATGCCGCCGTTTCTTTCGCGTAACGGTCGTAGGCTGCCTTGACATCGGCCTCGGAGACCGGATTCTTCGTCAGGTAGTCGCGTCCGAGCGCCTGGATGAGAATCGCGCGGCGCGCGTCGTCGACTGCGGCCTTGACCTGGGGCTTCTTGTCGTAGCCGCCCTTGAGCGCTTCCTGCATGACCACTTCGCGGAAGATCAGCTGTTGCTTGATGTCTTCGCGCAGTTCCGGGCTGTCCGGGGCGCGGCCGCCGGCCACGATCTGCTTGACGGCTTCCTCGACGCGGGCGCTCGGGATGGCCTTGCCGTTGACAACGGCAGCGTTCTGGGCAAATGCGGGTGCTGCGACCACAGCGGTCAGGGCTAACAGCAGGCTGGCTGGCTTCAAAGTCATTATGTGTTCCTGTGGAGGAGTTGCTAAGTTACGTGTTAATTATTGTGTAGAGCAATTCGATTGTGCGACAGAATTCTTAAGCGAGCCTGATAGAGGCGCACCGGCGGCAAGGCAGCCGTGCCGCTTGCCGCCGACTGCGCGCCTCGATCATCCCGCCTGCGCTTTCGAACCGGCCTCAGTCCAGTTCCGAAGGCGCCAGCGCCGTGATCGCAAGCGCATGGATCTCGGCTGCCATCATATCGGCCACGGCATCATACACCAGACGATGTCGCATGACGAGCCTCTGGCCGGCGAAGCGGTCGGACACGATCTTGACGCTGTAATGGCCCCCGCCCGAGGCAGCGCCGGCATGGCCCGCGTGCAGGTGGGAATCGTCGCCGACCTCGAGCAGGGTGGGCGCGAGCGCCGCCTGCAGGCGTTCGCGGATGCGTGCGGGACGAGAGTCGACAGAAATGTCCGGGTTCATGCTTCCTCCTGCGGAACGTGTTTGACGAGCAGCAGCGAGAGTGCCACCGTGAAGATGAAGAAGATCGCGGTCATGCCGTACATCTTGAAGTTGACCCAGGCATTGGTGTCGTCCTTCAGGACCACGAAGGCCATCAGGAGGTTGAGCGCGCCCAGCAGGATGAAGAAGCCGATCCAGATGAAGCCGACGCGCGGCCACAGCGCGTCCGGCAGGGGCAGGGCTTCTTCCATGGCCTTGCGCATCAGGTTCTTGCCGAAGAAAACCTGGCTGACGAACAGGATCACGGCCGAGGCCCAGTACAGGATGGTGGGCTTCCACAGCATGAAGGTCTTGTCGTGGAAATAGATGGTGGCACCGCCGAAGACGACGATGACGACGAAGGAGACCCAGAGCATGCCATCGACCTTGCGCCGGCGCGCCACCAGGTAGCCGATCTGCAGGACGGTGGCGAGGATGCCGACGGCGGTGGCCAGCATGATGGCGGCCTGGTCGGCGGCGACGGTACCCCCCGATACCAGGCCGCCCAGGTATTGCTGCACGAGCGCGGCGGCGGCCGCCTCGTTTCCGTTCCCCCATTTATAGGCGATGAAGAAGAGAATCAGGGGAAAAAGGTCGAACAGGAATTTCATGTCGCTCCAGGTGCGGGCAAATAAAGTGGGAAATCAGATTGCCTCGAACCGCAGCGCGGCCGAGTTGATGCAGTAGCGCAGCCCGGTCGGCGGCGGGCCGTCGGGGAACACGTGGCCGAGATGGGCGTCGCAGACGGCGCAGATGATCTCGGTGCGCACCATGCCGTGGGTACGGTCGGTCTTTTCGATCACGTTCTCGGGGTCGAGCGCCTTGAAATAGCTGGGCCAGCCGCAGCCGGACTCGAACTTGGCGTCCGACTCGAACAGGGGCGTATCGCAGCAGACGCAGCGATAAATGCCGTGCTCGTGGTGGTCCCAGAACTTGCCGGTGAAGGCGCGTTCGGTGGCCGCATGGCGCGTTACCTGGTATTCCATCGGGTCGAGCTGGGCACGCCACTCGGCGTCGGTCTTGGTCAGTTTTTCGGTCATGATGGTTTTTCCTGAATGATTCAATCGAGCGGCTCACGGCGCACGAAGCAGGGCTCACGAAGAGCAGCTTACCTCGAGGTGCGTAGCCCAGTCCGGCGGCAGCGCGGCGTAGGCCTCGCGCCCCGGCTGCTCGTCGAACGGTTGTTCCAGCACGGCGAGCAAGTCGCGCACGCCGGTATAGTCGCCGTTCTGCGCCTGTTCGATGGCTTGCTGGGCCAGATAGTTTCGCAGAACGTACTTGGGATTGACGCGGTTCATGGCCTCGCGCCGGCTTGCATCCTGGCTGTTTTCCTGGCGCAGGCGTTCGCGGTAGCGCAGCGCCCATTCGTCGAAGGCGGGGCGGTCGATGAACAGGTCGCGCAGGGGCGCGTCGCTCTGGGCAAGGTCACCGTCGGGCGCGATGCGCAGGTCTCCCAGGCGCCGGAACAGCTGCGTGAAGTCGACGTGGCTCGCCTGCATGATGGTGAACAGGCTGTCGAAGAGAAGCCGGTCGCCTTCCTGATGCGTTGCCAGGCCCAGCTTGGCATGCAGGCGCTCGTCCAGGGCACGCTCGAATTCCGGCATGTAGACGTCGAGCGCGTCCTGGGCAGCGTCGACGCTGTCGATCAGCGGCAGCAGGGCATTGCCCAGCGCATAGCAGTTCCAGTGGCCCACCGGCACCTGGTTGGCATACGAATAGCGCCCGCCCTGGTCGGTGTGGTTGCAGATGTGGTTGACATCGAAAGCTTCCATGAAGCCGAAGGGGCCATAGTCGAGCGTCAGGCCGAGGATGGACATATTGTCGGTGTTCATCACGCCATGCATGAAGCCGACCGACTGCCAGCCGGCGATCATGCGCGCCGTGCGGCGGGTGACTTCCTTCAACAGCGCGGCATAGGGATTGGCATCAAGACGCAGCGCCGGATAGAAGGTCGCGATGACGTAGTCGGCCAGCTGGCGCAATTGCTCAGGCTGGTCGCGGTAGTGCCAGTGCTCGAAGGAGCCGAAGCGCACAAAACTGGGCGCCATGCGCGTGACCACGGCAGCCGATTCGACCGACTCGCGCATCACGCGCTGGTTCGATCCCGTCACCACCAGCGCACGCGTCGTCGGGATGCCGAGCGCGGCCATCGCTTCGGAACAGAGGAATTCGCGGATCGAGGAACGCAGCACGGCGCGGCCATCTCCCATGCGCGAATACGGGGTCTTGCCGGCGCCTTTCAGCTGCAGTTCCATGCGCCCCTCGGGGCCGTCGAGGTCGCCGATCAGGATGGCGCGGCCGTCGCCGAGCTGGCCAGCCCAGACGCCGAACTGGTGGCCCGAATACACGGCCGACAGCGGCAGCGATCCGCTCGGCACCCGGTTGCCGGTAAAGGCGGCCACGTAATCCTCGCGCTCGAGCAGCTGCGGATCGATGCCCACGAGCGCGGCCGCGCGGCTGCTGGCGGCCACGAAATAGGGCGCGGACAGCGGCGTCGGCATCAGGCGCGTGTAGAACGCGGGCGGCAGCTCGGCAAACGCGTTGCCGAATGGGAGTTCGTCGGGCGTAATGGCAGCTCCAGTCAGGGTAGATATGGCTTGGACAGCGATTCTACCGTACCGGGCCAATTCTATCGGCGCACGCCTGCAGCGCAACCGCGCTTGCACCCGGTAAGCGAAGGCCTGGGCGATCATGCTGCACTGCGACATCGAAACATGTTGACGCGCTGCATTACGGCGTTTCACACTCGTTGCGACAGTTGACAATTCGATTACAGGAGACCTCCATGACGCCGTATCCGCAGAGCCCCGTGATGGGCCAGATGATGGACCAGCCCCTGCTCATTTCCAGCATCATCAGCTTCGCCGCGCGCCACTACGGCAACGGCGAGATCGTGTCGCGCCGCGTCGAAGGCGACATGCACCGCTACACCTACCGCGACTGCGAAGCGCGTGCGCGCCGCATGGCGAATTGCCTGCAAGGCCTGGGCGTGGCCATGGGCGACCGCGTCGCCACGCTGGCCTGGAACGGCTACCGCCACATGGAGCTGTATTACGCCGTCTCGGGTTCGGGCGCCGTGCTCCACACGATCAACCCACGCCTGCACCCGGAGCAGATCGCCTACATCGTCAACCATGCCGAGGACCAGTACCTGTTCTTCGACCTGACTTTCCTGCCGCTGATCGAAGCGGTGGCGCCGCACTGCAGGAGCGTGAAGAGTTTCGTCCTGATGAGCGACCGTGCCCACATGCCGGCGGAAACAAAAATCCCGAGCCTGCTGTGCTACGAAGACCTGGTCGCCTCGAGCAGCGACGATTACGCCTGGCCGCAGTTCGACGAGAACTCGGCCGCCTCGCTCTGCTACACCTCGGGCACGACCGGCAACCCGAAGGGTGCGCTGTATTCGCACCGCTCGACCATCCTGCATGCCTATGCCTCCTCGATGCCGGGTGCGCTGAACGTGTCCTCGCGCGACGTCGTCGTGCCGGTGGTGCCGATGTTCCATGTGAATGCCTGGGGCCTGCCGTATTCGGTGCCGCTGTCCGGCGCCAAGATGGTGTTCCCGGGCGCGGCCCTGGACGGCAAGTCGCTCTACGAGCTGTTCGAGGAGGAAAAAGTGACCTTCTCGGCCGGTGTGCCGACGGTCTGGCTGGGCCTGATCAACCACGCGCTGCAGAACAATCTGCGGTTCTCGACCTTCCGCCGCACGGTGATTGGCGGCTCGGCCTGCCCGCCGGCCATGATGGATACGCTGATCGACAAGCTCGACGTGCACGTCATCCACGGCTGGGGCATGACGGAAATGTCGCCGCTCGGCACCACTGGTGGCCTGCAATCCAAGCACCTGGCCATGTCGAAGGAAGCGCAGCGCAAGATCCTGCAGAAGCAGGGCCACGCCATTTTCGGTGTCGACATGAAGATCGTGGACGACGACGGCAAGGAGCTTCCCTGGGACGGCCAGACCTATGGACACCTGTATGTAAAAGGGCCGTGGATCGTCTCGGGCTACTTCCGCGGCGAGGGCGGCGATGTGCTGCAGGACGGCTGGTTCCCGACAGGCGACGTCGCCACCATCGACGCCGACGGCTACATGCAGATCACCGACCGCAGCAAGGACGTCATCAAATCCGGCGGCGAGTGGATCGGCAGCATCGACATCGAGAATATCGCGATGGCGCACCCGGCCGTGCTGCAGGCGGCCTGCATTGGCGTGGCGCACCCGAAATGGGACGAGCGGCCGATGCTGGTGGTGGTGCGCCGTCCGGGCCAGGAAGTCACGCGCGAGGAGCTGCTCGCCTTCTTCGAAGGGAAGATCGCGAAATGGTGGCTGCCGGACGACGTCGTGTTCACCGAGGCGCTGCCGATGGGCGCGACCGGCAAGATCCAGAAGAACCGGCTGCGCGAGCAGTATCGCGAGCACAGGCTGCCGACGGCGTGACCGCGGGCTGATAGCGCGACCTGGCGCCGCCGGCTGTGGCGGCCAGGCGTGGGGCGTCAATGCCGAACGGACTCGAGCGGCAACAGGTGGCGGAAGGTCGGCTCGATCCCGCGTGCATGCAAGTGGCGCACGATATCTTCCAGGGTGGCGTCGCGCAGCAGCAGGCTGTCGTTCGGGCTTGCCCCAGGAGCGGCCTGCGTCGGGAAGGACGCGGCCTTCGGCTCCGGCGCGCTCGTCGCCGCGATGGCCGGCCCTGGGGCGCGCAGCGCACCCTCGAACTGCGCGGGGCGATGCATTCGAGGCCCTCCGGGAAAGCGGCCTGCGCGCTTGGGGGCGGCGCCATCTCCAGTCCCGTGTCGTCGATGAAGGAAGCGCCCATGCCGGGATGGATAAAGGCGGCCCAGCGCCCGTTCGCCGTGTTCAGGCAGGGCGGCAGTTCGACCGGCGCGGCGGCGGCGCCGGGCGCGACGACGAGATCCGGAAGCACGCTGTCGCGCAGTCCTTCGAGGAAGGCCTGCGCAGCCTCGAGCGTGACCGGTGCGGCCAGCGATAGCCACAGGCGAAATCCTCCGTTGGCGGAAATGCTGACCGCCGGCGCGGGAAATCGTACCGCGCTTGCAGCAGGTTGGCCGCTTCGCACAAACGGCGCCAGTGCGCACCGGCGTCGCCGGCGCGGTCGTCGGCCCTGTTGCGCGCGAACGGCAGGACGATGGCACGCGTGCGGCCGGCCTCGTGCAGGGCCAGGGGCTCGCCATGGGCTCCGGCAATGCGTGGACCGAGCAGCGCGGCCGACAGGCCGGCCGGGAAGTACAAGCGCATCAGTTCGTGAATCAGTTTTTCCATCATGGTCCTCGTTGGCACTTCGCAGCCGTTCCGCCGGCCAGGCAGGAGCGCGCCGTCGTGTGACGGGCGGCGCCTGCACGCTAACCCGGTATTCTGGCACAGCGCCTGCCTATCGTGTGGGGTACCCGGTCAGCCGCCGCCTCGGGTGAAGGAAATAAGACGATCGTACTTTTTTCGGTTATAGTTGAAAGAGCCAACCCAACTACTACAAGGAAGAGACATGAGCGCAGACTACGTCGTGCATGGCAGCGTTGCCGTCGTCACCCTGAACAATCCGCCGGTCAACGGCCTGGGTCTCGTGACCCGTACGGCGGCGGTCGAGGCCCTGCGCCGCGCCGAGAGCGACGAGGCCGTGAAAGCCATCGTCATCACGGGCGCCGGCAAGGTGTTTTCGGGCGGCGCGGACATCCGCGAATTCAATTCGCCCAAGGCACTGACCGAGCCGACCCTGCACACCCTGATCGCCACCGCCGAGAATTGCAGCAAACCGGTGGTGGCCGCCATCCACGGCGTCTGCATGGGCGGCGGCCTGGAAACTCGCTCGGCTGCCACTACCGCGTCGCGCTGCCGGGCGCGCAGATCGGCCTGCCGGAAGTCAAAATTGGGCTGGTGCCGGGCGCCGGCGGTACCCAGCGCCTGCCGCGCGTGGTCGGGCTGGAGCAGGGCCTGAACATGATCGTCTCGGGCAACCCGGTGCTGTCCGAGCAGCTGGCGCAGACTGCGCTGTTCGACAAGGTGTTCGACGCCGGCGCCGACCTGGTGGCATCGAGCGTCTCCTTCGCCGAAGGCATCGCCGACGCCCGTCCGCTCCCCAAAGTGCGCGAGCGCAAAATCGACTACCCGAACCACGAGGCCTTCCTGCAATTCTCGCGCAACACCGTGAAAGCCGCTGCCGGCGCTTTCCCGGCGCCGCTGGCCTGCGTCGAATGCGTGGCCGCCGCCGTCACCGAGAAGTTCGAGGATGGCCTGAAGTTCGAACGCGAGCGCTTCCTGGCGCTGGCCCAGACGACCGAATCGAAAGCCCTGCGCCACGCCTTCTTTGCCGAGCGCGCCGCCAGCAAGGTACCGGACGTGCCGGCCGACACGCCGACGCGCAGCATCGCTTCGGCGGCAGTGATCGGCGCCGGCACCATGGGCGGCGGCATCGCGATGAACTTCGCCAACGCCGGCATTCCTGTCACCATCCTGGAAACGAAGCAGGAAGCGCTCGACAAGGGCCTGGCGACGATCCAGAAGAACTACGAAAACACGGTCAAGAAGGGCAAGCTGAGCCCCGAAAAGGCCGGCCAGCGTATCGGACTGATCAAAGGCACGCTGTCCTATGAGGAGATCGCGCAGGCGGACATCGTCATCGAGGCCGTGTTCGAGGACATCAGCGTGAAGGAAACCGTGTTCCGCCAGCTGGACGCGGTGATGAAGCCGGGCGCGATCCTGGCCTCGAACACCTCGACGCTGGACCTGGACAAGATCGCCGCCTTCACGCAGCGCCCGCAGGACGTCATCGGCCTGCACTTCTTCAGCCCGGCGAACGTGATGAAGCTGCTCGAGATCGTGCGCGGCAAGGAAACCGGCAAGGACGTGCTGGCCACCGCGCTGGCGCTGTCGAAAAAGATCAAGAAGACCGGCGTGGTCTCGGGCGTGTGCGACGGCTTCATCGGCAACCGCATGCTGGAACAATACCTGCGCCAGGCCTTCTTCCTGCTGGAAGAGGGCGTGCTGCCCGAGCAGGTCGACAAGGCGATCGAAAGCTTCGGCTTTGCGATGGGCCCGTTCCGCATGAGCGACCTGGCCGGCAACGACATCGGCTGGTACATCCGCAAGCGCCGCTATGTCGAGTCGCCGGAGATCGAATACTCGAAAGTGCCGGACCTGCTGTGCGAACAGGGCCGCTTCGGCCAGAAGACGGGCGCCGGCTGGTACGACTACAAGCCGGGCGACCGCACCGCCTACCCGGCACCGAGCGTGCACGAACTGATCGCGCAGAACCTGGCCGCTACCGGTGTGGAGCGCCGTACCGTGCCGGAACAGGAGATCGTCGAGCGCCTGGTGTACGCGCTGGTGAACGAGGGCGCGCGCATCCTGGAAGAGGGCATCGCCCTGCGCGCGTCCGACATCGACATGGTCTACCTGACCGGCTACGGCTTCCCGCTGCACCGCGGCGGCCCGATGCTGTATGCGGACACGGTGGGACTGGCGAACGTGCTCGAGCGCATCCGCGGCTTCGCGCGCGGCCGCCATGGCGACGCCTGGCAAGCGGCGCCGCTGCTGGAGCGCCTGGCGGGCGAGGGCAAGGGTTTCAACGGCTGAAGTAGCGGCCGGGGGGATGGTGCGGGGCCTCGCTCGCCGCACGGGAAGGCCTGTCGGTGGTGCCGGGCTCCGCCCGCCAGGTCGCCCGCTGTCCGTCGCCCCGCCAGGATAGCCTTGCAAGACGACACGACGCCGCTGGTTTCAGCGGCGTTTTTTTTCGTGGCTCAGGCTGAAGGAAGGGGTTTCAAGGCTGTCCGCCGGGGCGTGTGGAATAAATAAACATTTTGGTTTACTTATTGTCGAGCCGCTTTTAGGATGCTGGTAGTGCTTCCTTCGGACTCGCCATGAAACACGCCTTGCTGATCGCCAGTGCCTGCCTGCTCGCCTTGTTGTCGACCGTCGGTGCTTCGCTGCCGTATCCGATTCTCGCGCCCCTGTTCGGTGCCGGGGGCGCGAACGGCTTGACGGGCTTTCTCGGCCTGCCGCCGGAACTGCTGCTGGGCCTGGCCCTGATGGTCAATCCGCTGGGACTGCTGCTCGGCAGCGCCGTGCTGGGGCCGGTGTCGGACCGCCTCGGGCGCCGCCGGGTGCTGCTGGCAACGGCCATTGGCGGCGCAATCGGCCACGCCCTGACCGCGGCGGCGCTGGCACTCGAGTCCCTATCCGCTGTTCCCGGCGGCGCGCTTCGTCACGGGTTTGCTCGAAGGGAACGGCGCGATCATGCGGGCGATGCTCGCCGAGCGCATCGAGGGGCCCTTGCGCAACCATGCGCTGTCCTGGCTGAACGGCGCCTTCAACCCGGGCTGGCTGGTCGGGCCACTGCTGGCGGGCCTGACGGTGGATGCCGGCATCACGCTGCCGTTCTACATCGCCGCCGGTGCGCTGGTGCTGGGTGCGGCGCTGGCGGCCCGGGCACTCGAACGCGAGCCCGTGCGGGGCGGGGGCGGCAGCTGGTGGGCGCATGCACGCGAACGCCACGCGCTCACGCTCTTGCGCCAGGCCCCGCTGCGCATGCTGTTCGGCGTGCATTTCGCGTATGCCTGCGGGGTTGCCGCCTTCTACGAATTCTTCCCGCTGTGGCTGGTGGACGTGGGCCGCTACGGCACCCGCGACATCGCTTTCGTGAACATGGGCATGTGCGCACTGATGACCTGCGCCGCGCTGTTTGCCGGCCGGGCCAGCCGCCACGAGCCGCGCCGTAGAGCCGCCGCCCAGGCCGCGCTGGCGGCGCTGGCGATCCTGGCGGTCGGTTTCGGCAGCCCGGGAATCGGCCTGGTCGCGATCGTGCTGTTCGGCCTGCCGCATGCCTACTACAACGCCACCATCCGGGGCTGGGCAGCCGACCAGTTTGCCGCCTACGGGCAGGGGGCGCAGTCATGGGCTTGCTCTCGACCACCTTTTGCCTGGCCAATATCGTGATGGCGCTCGCGGGCGGGGCGCTCTCGGTGATCGACACGCGCATCGTGCTGGTCGTCGGCGGCTTGCTGGCAATCACGGCGGCGCTGGCGCTGCGGCGCTGGAGCGGCCAGGCGGTCACGGCGCCCGCCAATGCGGCATCCGCCGCCGCTGAGGAGAGACGATGAATACCCATGACCGGTGCTGATGTTGCTCAAGACCCGCGGGCCGCAGACGGCGCAGGTCCTGGCCAGCCTGCTGGGCCTGACCGCGATGGGCGTACGGCGCCAGCTGGAAGCGGCCGTCGACGCGGGCCTGGTGAGCTACCAGGACAGTCCGGGCAAGGTCGGGCGGCCGGTGCGGCGCTGGCTGCTGACGGAAGCCGGCAATGCGCGCTTCCCCGACCGGCACGCGGAGCTCACGCTGGACCTGATTGCCGGCGTGCGCACGCTGTTCGGCGAATCGGGCCTGGAAAAACTGATTGCCGCGCGCGAGGAAAGCAGCGAGCGCGCCTACCGCGAACGCATCGGCCCCCATGCGACGCTCGACGACAAGGTGGCGGCCCTGGCCGCGGCACGCTCGCTGGAAGGCTATATGGCCGAGACCGAGCCGCGCATCGACGGCAGTGTGCTCCTGCTCGAGAACCATTGTCCGATTTGCACGGCGGCGCGGGCCTGCCAGCAATTCTGCCGCTCGGAGCTGGAAGTATTCCGCCGCGTTCTCGGCACCGGCGTGAGCGTCGTGCGCATCGAGCACCAGCTCGAGGGGCGCGCGCCGCTGCGCCTACCTGGTCAGCGAGCCGCCTGCCTCGCTCCCCTAGGCCAGGCGCAGGCGCCTTGGCTCGCCGCCGGCGGCCATGCCGGATCAGTCACCATGTCAGAGCGACCCCAGATCACTGCGCCGTCGATGCCCGGAGCCCTGCTGCCGGCCCATCTGCCGGCTCGGCTGGACGCGCGCTTTGCCTCCCAGTTCGGCGCCCAGTACGCCGGGCCGTTCGCGGCGGAGGGCGCCGGCACCGATGGCGGGCTGGCACTCTACCGGGCGATTGCCGAACAGTTGCCGCATGGCGCGCTGTTCGCGGTCGACCGCGACCTGCGCTACCTGCTCGCGCGCGGCGCCAGCCTGCGCGAAGCTGGCCACGAGCCGGCCGACTTCGAGGGGCCGGCTGCTGCACGAAGCGCTGCCGCCGGAGCTGGTCGCGCACTACGAACCTGACTACCGCAGCCTCCTCGCGGGCATGCCCCTGGAGCGCGAGCATGGCGTCAACGGCCGCGCATTCGCCTCGCAGGGCATCCCGATCGCCGCCAGCGACGGCACGGTGCATGCGGCGCTCGTGGTGTCCCTACGATGTTACCGAGCGCCGCCTCGTCGAGAACGCCTGGCCCTCCTCGATGCATTCGCCGACGCCCCGGGCGTGGCACACGAGGCGGTGGACGTGGAACGCGCCGCCACGGCCATGCTGGAGGAATACCTCGGCGCGGTCTGCTGCCGCATCGCCCACGACCCGTCCCGGCCTTTCGTGATCGGCAAGGCCACGCTGACCCTCGACGATGTCGGTGCGGACAGCCTGACCCGCCTGGCCCAGGCCATCGGCAACATCCCGGCAAATGCGGTCAAGTACACGCCGCCGGCGGGCACCATCCGCGTGCGCGTGGCGCGCGAAGATGGCCACGCGCTGGTGCACGTCGACGACGACGGCCCCGGGATGTCGGCCGGGACGCTGGCGCAGCTGTTCGCGCTGTTCGTGCGCGGCAGCGAGCGTGCCGCGGATGCGCCGGGCCGGCTCGGCGTGGGCATGTGGATCACGCGCCAGCTCGTCGAGGCGCATGGCGGCTCCGTGCGCGCGGCCATGGGCGGCCCCGGACCGGGAAGCGCGTTCACCATCGTCTTGCCGCTGGCGCCCGGCGCCCGGCGCCTGGGCCGTGCCGGGACGGCGCCTGGACGGCGCCTGGTGAGGTCCGTCCGCGCCGCTGCCCTGTTCAACAGCGACCCGCTTTGCTTCCAGCGTCCGGTACGCATGGCCTGCAAAAGAACATGCCGCCCTCTCGGGCGGCATCGTCATGCGGACGGAGAACGCCGCGCAGCAGCGCCTCCGGGGTGGGGCAGGCCGTCTCAGTCGGCGGCGTAGATGTTGTTGTCTTTCGTTTCGCGGACGAACAGTCCACCGATGACCACCGTAATCAGCGCGATGATGATCGGGTACCACAGGCCATAGTAGATGTTGCCGTTTGCCGCCACCAGCGCGAAGGAAATCGTCGGCAGCAGGCCGCCGAACCAGCCGTTACCGATGTGGTAGGGCAGGGACATCGAGCTGTAGCGGATGCGGGTCGGGAACATCTCGACCAGCATCGCGGCGACCGGACCATAGACCATGGTCACATACAGCACCAGGATGAACAGCAGCAGTACCACCATTGGCTTGTTGATGCGCGCCGGGTCGGCTTTTTCCGGGTAGCCGGCCGTCTTCAGGGCGCCGACGACTTCCTTGTTGAGGGCAGTCTGGCGTGCCTTGTCGGCGGCGACGAAGTCCAGGCCGTCAGGCGTCATGGTCGCGTTGAACGAGCTGATCACCTTGTCGCCCACCTTCACCTGGGCTACCGATCCGGCCGGGGCGTCCACGGTGGTGTAGTTCACCGAGGCGGTGGTCAGCATGCGGGTGGCGATGTCGCAGGACGAGGGAAACTTCTTGGTGCCGGTCGGGTCGACCTGGAAATTGCAGGTGGCCGGGTCGGCGACGACGACGACAGGCGAGTTGTTGATGGCGGCCTCGAGCGCCGGGTTGCCGTAGTGGGTGATCGCCTTGAAGATCGGGAAGTAGGTCGCGGCGGCGATCACGCAGCCGCCGAGGATGATCCACTTGCGGCCGATTCTGTCGGACAGCGAGCCGAAGATCAGGAAGAAGGGCGTGGCCAAGGCCAGCGCGATGGCGATCAGGATGTTGGCGGTAGGGCCGTCGATCTTCAGGATCTTCTCGAGGAAGAACAGGGCATAGAACTGGCCCGTGTACCAGACCACGGCCTGGCCCATCGTCAGGCCGAACAGGGCCAGGATGACGATTTTCGCGTTCTTCCAGTTGAGGAAGGCTTCCGACAGCGGCGCCTTCGAGGTCTTGCCCTCGGCTTTCATCTTGGCGAACGCGGGCGACTCGGCCATCGACATCCGGATCCAGACGGAGACGCCCAGCAGGATCACCGACAGCAGGAAGGGAATGCGCCAGCCCCAGGCCGTGAAGGCTTCTTCGCCGACGGCGGTGCGGGTGCCCAGGATGACGAGCAGCGACAGGAACAGGCCCATGGTGGCGGTGGTCTGGATCCAGGCGGTGAAGGCGCCGCGCTTGCCCTCGGGAGCGTGCTCGGCCACATAGGTGGCTGCGCCGCCGTATTCGCCGCCCAGCGCCAGGCCCTGGAGGATGCGCAGGGTGACGAGGATGATCGGCGCCGCGATGCCGATCGAGGCATGGCCCGGCAGCAGGCCGACGATGAAGGTCGAGCCGCCCATGATGAGGATGGTGACCAGGAAGGTGTACTTGCGGCCGATCATGTCGCCGAGGCGGCCGAACACGAGCGCGCCGAAGGGGCGCACGATGAAGCCGGCGGCAAAGGTGAGCAGGGCGAAGATGAAGGAGGTCGTGGGGTCGCCGAGGAAGAACTGCTTGCCGATGATGGCGGCGAGCGAACCGTAGAGGTAGAAGTCGTACCATTCGAAAACGGTGCCGAGGGAAGAGGCGAAGATGACCTTGCGTTCCTCTTTCGTCATTCCCGAGGAGGCAGGCGCCGCCTTGCCCCCCGCGGCCATGCCGGGTGTGATAGCCATGTGTGTGTCTCCGTATAGTCTAGTTTATGTCGTCGGATAGCCGCTCCACGCCCATGCAGGGCGAGTAGTTGGCTCGGACGCAGTGTGGACCGTTAAACTTACGTCATGCTTGCTCCAAACTTACCCGAAACTTACTGACCCTTGCCACGACGGGTTGCGCGCGCACGCCGTCTTTCACGCTACAGGTTTCGACAGCGTCCTCCACCGGAAAATCCCGGACGCATATGAGCGGGCGCAAGCGCCAGGTTTTGCGAACGACCGTTCTTATCTTGTGCTATTCTCGATCGATACCAATGAAAAAGGGGGAGACACCATGCAGGATGCCGTCATCGTATCCACCGCCCGTACGGGCCTGGCCAAGTCGTGGAAGGGTGCCTTCAACATGACCCATGGCGCCACGCTCGGCGGTCATGTGCTCGCGGCCGCCATTAGCCGTGCCGGCATCGAGCCGGGCGAGGTCGAGGATGTCGTCATCGGCTGCGCCAATCCGGAAGGCGCCACCGGTGCGAACATCGCGCGCCAGATCGCGCTGCGCGCCGGCTGCCCCGTCACCGTCCCTGGCATGACCGTCAACCGTTTCTGTTCGTCGGGGCTGCAGACCATTGCGACCGCGGCCCAGCGCGTGCTGGCCGGCGAAGGCGAGATTTTCGCCGCCGGCGGCGTCGAGTCGATCTCCTGCGTGCAGCAGGAAATGAACACCCACATGCTGCGCGACCCCTGGCTGCGCGCGCACAAGCCGGAAATCTACTGGTCGATGCTGCAGACGGCCGAAATGGTGGCCAAGCGCTACGGCATCGGCCGCGATCGCCAGGATGCCTACGGCGCCGCGAGCCAGCAGCGCGCGTTTGCTGCCCGCGAAGCCGGCCGCTTCGACGCCGAGATCGTGCCGATGACGACCGTCATGGGCGTGGCCGACAAGGCGTCGGGGCGCCTGCTGACGCGCGAAGTGACGATTGCCGCCGACGAGGGCATCCGCGCCGATACGACCCTGGAGGGCGTGGCGAAGATCCGCAGCGCGCTGCCGGGCGGCGTGATCACGGCCGGTAACGCCAGCCAGTTCTCGGACGGCGCCTCGGTGGCGGTCGTGATGAGCGCGCGCATGGCGCAGGCGAAGAACCTGGCCCCGCTGGGCGTGTTCCGCGGCTTTGCCGTGGCCGGCTGCGAGCCCGACGAGATGGGCATCGGCCCGGTATTTGCGGTGCCGAAACTGCTGCGGAAGGCCGGCCTCACGGTCGACGACATCGGCCTGTGGGAACTGAACGAAGCCTTTGCCGTGCAGGTGCTGTACTGCGCCGACCGGCTCGGCATCCCGATGGAACGCCTGAACGTGAACGGCGGCGCGATTGCCGTCGGCCATCCGTATGGCGTGTCCGGCGCGCGCCTGGTGGGCCACGCGCTCATCGAGGGCAAGCGCCGCGGCGTCAGGTATGTCGTGGTGACGATGTGCATCGGCGGCGGCCAGGGCGCGGCCGGGCTGTTCGAAGTGCTGTGATTCGCAAACGCACTCACAGCCATCCCTGTCATTCGAGAACCATATGATCAAGCACATCGTGATGTGGAAGTTGAAGGAACACGCCGAGGGCGCCGACCGCCTGAGCAATGCCCGCGAGATGAAGCGCCGCCTCGACGAGTGTGCCGACATCGTCCCCGGCATCCGCACTTTCGAGGTCACCCTGGCCCAGCCCGGCCTGGAGGCGACCTGCGACCTCATCCTGTATTCGGAGTTCGACAGCCGCGAAGCGCTCGCCGCCTACGCCAGCCACCCGACGCACAAGGCACTGGTGCCCTTCATCGGCGCCATCCGCGAAGGGCGCCAGTGCATGGACTACGAAGTCTGAACCCACGCCAACCACCCATCAATAACAACGGAGACAGCATGCGTACGACCCAGGAACTCTTTTCATTGCAGGGCAAGACCGCACTCGTGACGGGCGGCTCGCGCGGCCTCGGGCTGCAGATGGCCGAGGCGCTCGGCGAACAGGGCGCGCGCCTCGTCATTTCCTCGCGCAAGCAGGAAGAACTCGACGCGGCGGTCGCCCACCTGGCGGCGCGGGGCATCGAGGCCAGCAGCATCGCCGTCGACCTGTCGATCGAGGCGAACGTGCAGCCTTTCGTCGAGGAAGCGCTGCGCCGCCTCGGGCAGATCGACATCCTGGTCAACAATGCCGGCGCCAGCTGGGGCGCCCCGGCCGAGGACCATCCGCTGGAAGCCTGGGACAAGGTCATGAACCTGAACGTGCGCAGCATTTTCCTGGTGTCGCAGGCCGTCGGCAAGCTGTCGATGATTCCGCGCCGCTATGGGCGCATCGTCAACATTTCCTCGATCGCGGGCCTGGCCGGCAACCCGCCCGGCACCATGAGCACCATCGCCTACAACACTTCGAAGGGTGCGCTGGTCAATTTCACGCGCGCACTGGCTGGCGAATGGGGCCGCCACGGCATCACCGTCAATTCCATCGCGCCGGGCTTCTTTCCGTCTAAAATGACCAAGGGCGTGCTGGCGACGATCGGCGCCGAGAACCTGGCCAAGGATGCGCCGCTCGCGCGCCTGGGCGACGACGAGGACCTGAAGGGTGCCGTCGTGCTGTTCGCCTCGGACGCCGGCAAGCACATCACTGGCCAGATCCTGGCCGTCGACGGCGGCGTGTCCGCGGTCTGAAGGGGAGAAGCGCATGAAGGATTTCAGCGGCAAGGTGGCCGTCATCACCGGCGCGGCCAGTGGCCTGGGGCGCGAATTCGCCGACATCGCGGCCGGCCTGGGCATGAAGCTGGTGCTGGCCGACGTGCAGGCCGACGCGCTCGAGCGCACCACCGACGACATGCTGGCCAAGGGCTGCGAAGTGCTGGCCATGGTCTGCGACGTCAGCAAGGGTGCGCATGTGCAGGAATTGGCGGACGCGGCGATGGCGCGCTTTCACGCCATCCACCTGGTATTCAACAATGCCGGCGTCGGTTCGGGCGGCCTGATCTGGGAAAACAGCGAGGCCGACTGGGAATGGGTGCTGGGCGTGAACCTCTGGGGCGTGATCCACGGCGTGCGCGTGTTCACCCGCGCGATGCTCGACTGCGCCAGGCGCGACCCGGCCTACCAAGGACATATCGTGAACACCGCCTCGATGGCGGGGCTGCTCAATGCCCCGGCGATGGGCGTCTACAACGTCTCCAAGCACGCCGTGGTGTCGCTCTCGGAAACCCTGTACCACGACCTGCAGCTGGTCGATGCGCCGATCGGCACCTCGGTACTGTGCCCTTACTTCGTTCCGACCGGCATCAGCCAGTCGCACCGCAACCGTCCTGACGAACTGAAACCCGACGGCGGCCCGACCCCGAGCCAGATGGCGGCCCAGGTGCTGACCCACAAGGCGGTAGAGTCCGGCAAGGTGTCGGCGGCGGACGTCGCACGCATCACATTCGACGCGATCCGCAACAAGCAGTTCTACATCTTCTCGCACCCGCATGCGCTGGGCGGCGTGGCCGAGCAGATGGACGCTATCCTGCACGGCAAGAACCCGCCGGATCCGTACGCGGCGACGCCGCACATCCGCGAGATGCTGCGCTCGCGGCTGTAAGACCGCTACTTGCCGTCGGCCAGGCCGGTGCTGGCCGCCGTCGGATCGTTGCGGGGCAGCTCATCGGTCGAGCTGCCGCGGTTCGGGGTCTCGCAGCCGAGCAGGGCGCCGGCAAGTCCGGCGGCGAGCAAAAGTCGGGAGAAGCGCATGGGAGCCTCCGTGCGGTGATCGAGTCGCGATGGTGGCGCTGTGGTGCGGGGCAGGTTTGATCTCGCTCAAACCGTTCGATGGAACGCAAACCGTAGCGTGGGCACCCCGTGCCCACGCGCTAGAACGGTCGCTTTCGTAGGGTGGGCTCTCGAGCCCACGCGGTCACCCGGTAGCGAGCCGCTGCGCTCGATCTCGCCTGGGGCGAGCTCCACACTGGACTTCCAAAGGCCGTTTCGACCATCATGCGCTCTACAGCGTGGGCTCGAGAGCCCACCCTACGAAGAGCCACGGCCAGCACAACCTCAGGGCTGCACCGTCCGCTCCTGCAACTCCGGCGGCGCATGCTCATACAGCTTCACCACCGTCGACGTGCGCGTGCCGTACCCGGGCGTCTCGATGCACACGGCCGACAGCACCCGCTCGAGGTCAATTGGCACACCGGTTTCCGGCAAACGCGTATCGGGCGCGCGGGTAGTGTCGGCCAGCATCTCGAAATAGGCGTCGTCCGGCGCGCCCTGGCACAGCAGGCTGGCGAACTGGGCCTTGGTGCGGGTCACCTTTGGCCAGGGCGCGTCCAGCAGCCCGTTCGAGACACCATAGATGCGGCCCGGTTCCAGAGGCTTGCCGTTGCGCTCGTCGCCCCCGGCGCGGTTCGAATACCAGTACAGGGCGCTGGCGTCGCCCAGCACCAGGTTGTAGCCATTGTAGACATCGCCGCGCGCGGCCACCAGATCCAGGTAGTCGGCTGCCGACAGCGAACCCTTCAGGAAGTCCGCCACCAGTTCTCCCCGCGACGGCGCATTCGCCCGGCCTTCGCCGGGCGCGCGGATATTGGTCAGGGGCGGCGAAACGGGGGCCGTTCGGCCCCTCGCGCGTGATGCCCATCCAGCTGCCGCCGTGCTCGAGGTCGCGCCCGGCGATGACGTTCGGCTGATCAAGCCAGGGTGCGGCGGGCGCGCTGGGACGGTCATAGAATTCGTCGCGGTTGGCGCAGGCGACCACGGGCACGCCGGGGATGACCCGCCAGGCAAAAACGATCAGGCACATGTGGTCAGCTCCATGAAGACTTCGGCGCGGCGCGGACCGGCGATCAGGCCGCCGAACCCGTCGGCCACGGCGGCCGCTTCCAGGCGGGCGGCGAAGGATTGGAGCACGCCGGGATAGACTTCCATCCAGGTCTGGAGGCCATCCTTGCTGCCAGGACGGCGCATGAGCTGCCTGCCGGCGACGTCCGCCGCGGCGGCCGCCGGGAAAGCGCGCACCAGCGGCGCCAGACGCGCGGCATCCTCGTCGCGCACCTTGTAGTACACGTAAAGATCGATCATCAGAGATCGAGCGCGTCGAGGGAATACGGCAGCGGCGCGAACCGCAGCACCGCGCCGGCGGCCGAACCCAGGCGCACGTCTTCCTCGAGCGCGCCCAGCTTGACCTCGACCAGGGCGTCGGCCCCGCCCAGGCCATTCGGCGCGGCGTTCACGACCATGCCGCAGGGCTGGTCCGGGTCGTTTGTCGAAAACACCTCGTCGCCGGCGCGGGCAGCGGCGTTCTCGATGCTTGCCAGCGCGGTGCGGCGCTTGAGCTTGCCCAGATACTGGCTACGCGCGACGATTTCCTGGCCCGGATAGCAGCCTTTTTTGAAATTCACGCCGCCCAGCAACTCCAGGTTGACCATTTGCGGCACGAACTGTTCCTGGGTGGCAGGGAGGATCTGCGGCACGCCGGCGTGGATGGCCGCCAGCTGCCAGGCGGCATTCCCGCCCAGTGCCAGGTTCGCCCCCAGGCCCGGCAGGGCGGCGATCGCCCGCTCGCTTGACGTCAGCCAGAGGTAGCGCGGCGCGCCAAAGGCGTCGTGCAGGCGGACCAGGGTGCCGTCCGCGCCGCTTGTCATGCCCAGCGTCGCGCCCGGCAAGGCCAGCCCGGCCGCGCGCAGGGGCCGCTTCGCCGGCCGCGCCGCCGACACCGAGCACCGCGGTGACTGGCGCCTCGTCGGTGGCGTCGCGCAGCTTGGCCCCGGCACGCAGCACGAACATCGACAGGCGCTTTTGCAGGGGGCGCCTGCAGCGCGCGCGGCAGCTGCAGCCAGACCGTGCCTTCGCTATCGCGCCAGATCAGGAAGGTGGCCTGCAGCCGGCCCTTCGGGGTGCAGAAGCCGGCGAGGCGCGCTTCACCCGTGCCCAGGTGCTCGACGTCGTTGGTGAGCTGCTTGTGCAGGAAGGAGGCCGCGTCCTCGCCGGCGACGGCGATCAGGCCAAGATCGGTGACGGGTGCGACGAATCCGGCCGAAAGGTCGGCAGTGGTGAGCGTGCGGCCGAAATCCTCGACCTGGCTCGCTTCGTCGATATGGAAACGGGCGCCGTGCGACGCCAGATATTCTGTCCAGTTGCTCATAAATGGAATATGCTTTGCGGTTTAGGCTTTAGAATGACGGCCTCATTATAGAGTTGTCGAGCATTTCGCGCCGGAGACGGCGCGGACGCGGCGAAAACCCGCGCGCGCCCTCGGGGCGATCAGGGTCGCCACCGCGTCCATAACCAGAAAAAAGAGAATGGCACTGATTAAAAAAACCATCGTTGTCGGCGTGATCGTGTCAATCGCGGCCGTCGGCGGCTTTTCCTGGTGGTCCAGGCTGCCGCTGACCACGACCGAGCCGCCCATCGACTTCACCATCGCCCCAGGCAGCGGCGTGAATGCCGCGGCCCAGCAGATGGCCAAGGCAGGCGTACCCATCAATCCCTTCCTGTTCCAGGTGCTGGCGCGCCTGACCGGCGACAGCGCACGCATCAAGGCCGGCAGCTACGAGTTGAAACCCAACACCTCGCCGCGCGGCCTGCTGCGGCAACTGGTGCGCGGGGAATTCGCCCAGGAAGCGCTCACCATCATCGAAGGCTGGACCTTCCGCCAGATGCGCGAAGCCATCGCCGGGGCCAAGACCCTGCGCCACGACACCGACAAGCTGTCCGATGCCGAGCTGATGGCGAAGGTGTCGCCTGACTTCAAGCAGCCGGAAGGACTGTTCTTCCCGGATACCTATCTGTTCGCCAAGGGCGCCAGCGACCTGCAGATTTATAAACAGGCGCACCAGATGATGCTGGCGCGCCTGAACGCGGCCTGGGAAAAGCGCGCGGCCGACCTGCCTTACAAGACCCCCTACGAAGCCCTGATCATGGCCTCGATCGTCGAAAAGGAAACCGGCCAGAAGAGCGAACGGGGAATGATCGCCGGCGTGTTCGTGAACCGCCTGCGCACCGGCATGATGCTGCAGACCGACCCAAGCGTGATCTATGGCATGGGTGCGCGCTACGAGGGCAAGATCGCCAAGAAGGATTTGCTCACCGACACCCCGTACAATACCTACACCCGCTACGGCCTGCCGCCGACGCCGATTTCGCTGCCGGGCCTGCAGTCGCTGAGCGCGGCCCTGGCGCCGGCAAAGACCGAGGCCCTGTATTTCGTCTCGCGCAACGACGGCACCAGCCAGTTTTCGGATAACCTGAACGACCACAACCGCGCCGTGAACCAGTTCCAGCGCGGCATGGCCGGTAATGCCAGCAAACCATGACCGAGCGCGGTAAATTCATCACCTTCGAGGGCATCGACGGGGCCGGCAAGTCGACCCATATCGGTTTCGTCGGCGAGTTTCTGTCCTCGAAGGGCAAGACCATCGTTTCCTCGCGCGAGCCGGGCGGCACGCCGCTGGGCGAAAAGCTGCGCGACCTGCTGCTGCACGAAAAGATGCACCTGGAAACGGAAGCGCTGCTGATGTTCGCCAGCCGGCGCGAGCACATCGCCCAGGTCATCGAACCCGGCCTGGCCGCGGGCAACTGGGTGCTGTCCGACCGTTTCAGCGACGCCAGCTTCGCCTACCAGAGCGGCGGACGCGGCATGGACCGGGTCAAGATGGAAGCCCTGGAAGCCTGGGTGCACCCGGCGCTGCAGCCGGACCTGACCCTGCTCTTCGACGTGCCCCTGGAAGTGGCGCGCGAGCGCCTGGACGCGACGCGCACGCTCGACAAGTTCGAACGCGAACAGGAAAGCTTTTTCGAACGCTGCCGCGCCGAATACCTGCGCCGCGCCGCCCAGCATCCCGGCCGCTTCGCCGTCATCGACTCGACGCGCTCGATCGAGGAAACCCGGCATACGATCGCCGCCGCCCTGGAGACCCTGTTGTGACGATTTACCCCTGGCAACAATCGGCATGGGAGCAATTGCAGCAGATGCGCGCGCGCCTGCCCCATGCGATCCTGTTCCATGGCCCGGCCGGCATCGGCAAGGCCGATTTCATCGAATCCTTTGCCCAGGCGCTGCTGTGCGAGCGCGTCCAGCCCGACGGCCGCGCCTGCAGCAGCTGCGCCTCCTGCGGCTGGTTCCTCCAGCACAATCATCCGGATTACCGCCGCGTGCGGCCGGAAGCGCTCGAAGACGAGGCGCCAGATGAAGAGGGCGAGGGCGAGAAGAAGGCCAAGGCCAGCAAGACGCCTTCGAAAGAGATCAAGATCGAGCAGATCCGGTCGCTGGCCGACTTCATGAACATCTCGACCCACCGCCAGGGCCTGCGCGTGGTGGTGCTGTACCCGGCCGAGGCGCTGAACATGCCGGCCTCGAACGCCCTGCTGAAAACCCTGGAAGAGCCGCCGCCGGGCACCGTGTTCCTGCTGGCCTCGAACGGCCTGGACCGGCTGCTGCCGACGATCCTGTCGCGCTGCCGCAAGTTCGCGCTACCCATGCCCGACCATGCCGCGGCGCTCGCCTGGCTTGCCGGGCAGGGCGTGCAGGATGCGGACAGCTGGCTGCGCGAGGAGGGCGGCGCACCGCTCGCCGCGCTGGCCCAGTCGCAAGGCGGCAGCCGCGAGGAACTCGACACGCTGCTGCAATTCACGGCACGGCCCAGCGTCGAGGGCGCCCTGCGCCAGGCCGAAAAACTGGCCAAGGGTGCGCTGGCGCCGCTGGTGGCCTGGCAGCAGCGCTGGCTCTACGACCTGCTGGCGATGAAGCTGGCCGGCAGCCTGCGCTACTATCCACGTTACCAGAAGGAACTTGCAGCCTTGGCCGCCAAGGTGCACACTGCGAATCTGTTACGTGCAATCAAGTCGACCAACGAACGGCGCGCTGTCGCGGACCATCCGCTGTCAAGCAAGCTGTTCATCGAGGACATGCTGCTCGACTATACGGCTTGTTGCAGCCCCGCTTGAAAGGATTACGATGTCCGGCAATATTCCCGACCCCAACTCCGTGCTCGTTCCCAGGCCGTCGGTCCTGTCGCTCGCCATCAAGGAAAAGGCCGCTCTGTACGCGGCCTACATGCCCTTCCTGAAGAACGGCGGCATGTTCGTGCCGAGCACCAGGCAGTACAAGATCGGCGACGATATCTACCTGATCCTGTCGCTGATGGACGACCCGAACAAGTATCCGATCGCCGGCAAGGTGGCCTGGATCACCCCGGCGGGCGCCAACAACAGCAAGGCGCAGGGCATCGGCGTGCATTTCCCGTCCGACGAAACCGGCCAGCGCGCGCGCGCCCGCATCGAGGAAATCCTGGGTGCGGCGCTGCGTTCCTCGCGTGCCACCCATACCCTGTAATCCGCCTATCTCCCGCTTGCGTTCCATGCCGTCCTACGTCCACCGTCTTGCCCGCCGCGTCGACTTGCCCGTCATCGTCGACATCTACAATTCGACCGTCGCCTCGCGCGAAGTCACCGCCGACACCGAGCCGGTCTCGGTCGCCTCGCGCGAAGCCTGGTTCGACGAGCACACGCCCGAGCGCCGTCCGCTGTGGGTCATTCATGATGCCGAGGATCGCTCGGACAATCCGGCAGTCATTGGCTGGATGTCGTACTCGAATTTCTATGGCCGCCCGGCCTATTCTGGCACGGCCGAGCTGTCGATCTATATTGCGGAGAACTGGCGCGGCCGCGGGATCGGGAAGTATTGCCTGGAGCAGGCGATCGCGTTTGCGCCGGAAATCCGTGTCCACACCCTGCTCGGCTTCATCTTTGGCCACAATGGGGCAAGCCTGGCACTGTTCCGCAAGTTCGGCTTCGATACCTGGGCGCATTTCCCGCGCGTGGCGAACCTGGACGGGGTCGAGCGCGATCTGATTATCCTGGGCAAGCGCGTCGTCGATTGACGTGGCTGTGAACAGTCGAGCGTCCGCTGCGTTCACAATTGCCTCCGTGATACCTCGCATGTGTGCCCGCACGGATTGAACGCGTGGGCGGCGTACCCGCAGCGTCTGCTCATCCCGTAGGGTCCAGCCGCACACCCTACGTGACGCATCGAGGCGCATGCCCGTACAATATCGGCATGTACATCGATTCCCATTGCCACATCAACTTCCCCGAGCTGGCCGCACGCATGCCCGAGGTGCTCGCCAAAATGGCCGAGAACCGCGTCACCCACGCGCTCTGCGTCTCGGTCGACCTGCCGGACTTTCCTTCGGTGCTCGCGCTGGCCGAGCAGTATCCGCACATTTACGCCTCGGTCGGGGTCCACCCGGACTACGAGGACACACCCGAGCCGACGGTCCAGCAGCTGGTCGACCTGGCCCGGCACCCGAAGATCGTCGCCATCGGCGAGACCGGGCTGGACTACTACCGGCTGCAGGGCGACCTGGAATGGCAGCGCGAGCGCTTCCGCACGCACATCCGCGCCTCGCGCGAGAGCCGCAAGCCCCTGATCATCCACACCCGCGCCGCCAGCGAAGACACCATCCGCATCATGCGCGAAGAGGGCGCGGGAACGGGCGACGGCGGCGTCGCCGGCGTCATGCACTGCTTCACCGAGTCGCTGGCGGTGGCCGAGGCCGCCATCGAAATGGGCTTCTATATCTCGTTTTCCGGCATCGTCACCTTCAAGAGCGCAAAGGAGCTGCAGGCGGTGGCGCGCGCCGTGCCGCTCGAGCGCATCCTGATCGAGACCGATTCGCCCTACCTGGCGCCGGTGCCTTACCGCGGCAAGATGAACGAGCCGGGCTACGTGGCCCACGTGGCCGAGTTCATCGCGACCCTGAAGGACCTGCCGCTGCGCGAAGTGGCCGACCGTACGACGGAAAACTTCTTCAACCTGTTCCAGCACGCGCGCGCCTAGCATGGATCCACGCCGCCGCATCGTCCTGCTTCGTCTCCTGCAAGGCTCCCTGCTGGTCCTCGGCGCCCGCGCCGGGCTGCTGCAGGCGGCGCCCGCTGCGCCGACCGCCGAACAACTCACCACCTTCTTCCGCGCAGTGCAGCTGGACGACGCCAGGACCGTGCAGGCCATGATCGGCAAGGTGGTCAACGCCAACCAGCGTAACCCCCTCGGCGGCGAGCCGGGCCTGGTGCTGGCCCTGCGCGAGGACGCGATGCGGGTGTTCCAGGTCTTTCTCGACCATCCCGGCACCGACCTGGAAACCCGTGCGGCCAACGGCAATACCGCCCTGATGATGGCGGCGTTCAAGCGCCAGCGTGCGGCCGTGGATGCGCTGCTGGCCAGGGGGGCGAAGGTCAACGGCGCCGGCTGGACCGCCCTGCATTATGCCGCTGCCGCCGGCGACGACGGGATCGTCGAACTGCTGCTGGCCAGAGGGGCAAAGATCGACGCCGTTTCGTCCCTCAAGAGCGGTGCCTACACGCCGTTGATGATGGCCGCGCGCGAAGGCCAGGACGGCACGGCGCTGCTGCTGCTGAAAAAGGGTGCCAACGCAGGCCTGAAGAACAGCGAAGGCTTGAGCGCGGTGCAGATCGCGGAACGGGCCGGCAAGTCGCGCGTGGCCGAGGCGATCGCCCGCGCCCTGCGCTGATTCTCCGATCGCCGCATGGGCAGTCCCGCGGCCGCGTCGTCGGGCGAACTGACAGGTGTTCCCCGCCTTGCTCTTCATTTCGTTTGAGCAACTCGCACAGCATAATCTCCTTACCGTATCGCTGACTCTATCGATTTGCGGCCGGGCGTCGATCGCCAACCGGCCGCCTACCAAGGACATCCCATGCTGAACGAACGCGAAATCGAAAGCTGCTACCTCGGGCAATTCATCCCGGTCCACTATCACCACAACATGCTGATGGACCCGAAGCGCATGGATGCCTTCCAGGCAGCCATCGCCCACGCCGTGCGTCCCGGCATGAAAGTGCTGGAACTGGGCGGCGGCACCGGGGTGCTCTCGTACTTCGCGGCCCAGCAGGCCGACAAGGTGTATTGCGTCGAGTTCAACCCCGACCTGGTCGTCGAGGCGCGCCGTTTCCTGGCGAAGAACCCGAACGGGCACAAGGTCGAGGTCATCCACGCCGACGCCTTCGACTACCTGCCGCCGGAGCCGGTCGACATCGTCATCTGCGAAATGATCCACGTCGCCATGCTGCGCGAAAAGCAGGTGGCCGTGATCGAAGCCTTCAAACAGCGCTACCTCGCACGTTTCGGCGGCCCGCTGCCGGTCTTCATGCCCGAAGCCGTGGTGATGGCGGTGCAGCCCATGCAGCAGGACTACAGTTTCCACGGTTACTACGCGCCGATCGTGCAGTTCCACGACACCGAGACCGCCTATCCGGGCACGGTCGGGCTGGCCCAGCCGGCCGTCTACAGCGTGCTCGACTTCGCCGGGCCGGTCGACAGCCTGATCGCCTGGCGCGGCAGCTTCACGGTCGAGCAGGACGGCGTGCTCAATGCGCTGCGCTTCGTTACCAAGAACGTACTGTCCATCGTGCAGGAGCAGGGCGGCACGATCGACTGGCTGAACCATTACATGAGCCTGCCTTTGGTGCGCGAGCTCGAGGTGGTGGCCGGCGACGTCGTCGAGGTGGCGTTCCAGTACCGTGCCGGAGCCTCGATCCCCAGCCTGCAGGCCTCGCTGCGCGCGACGCTTGCCTGCGAGGACGATTTCGCGGCCGAGGCCGTGGCCACCGCGCCGGCGCGCACGCTCGCCTTCGCCTGAAGGGCGAGGCGCAATCCCTCATCGGCACATTGCGCATCCTGGCCCCGCCAGGATGCCATTCGTCGCATCCGGCTGGAAACGGGGCAGGGAGACGCCCTAGACTGGCGCTTCATCTTCAACGTGGAGCGCATCATGTTCGGTTTTCCTGCTCTGGCTGCTGCTATTGTTCCTGTGCTGGCCCATCGCGCTGCTGGCCCTGGTGCTGTACCCGCTGGTCTGGCTCTTGCTGCTGCCGCTGCGGCTGCTGGGCATCGCCGTCGACGGGGTGTTCGAGCTGCTGCGCGCCGTCCTGATGCTGCCGGCCCGGGTACTGGGAAGGAATCCGCGCTAGCGATGCCCTGGCCAGCTCTGCCCGGCAGAGTGTGGGGCAATTAACAGACGCGGGGCGCATGATCCCCTACTGTGGAGTCGAACGCTTTCACCCGAAAGCGCGCTTTGACTGTAAGGAAAAGATTATGCGCCTGGACATTTACCGCAGAGCCGAAAGCGACGGCAAGTTCTCCTACTTGGTCGTTCCGGAAACCCGCAATATCCCCGAAGAAGCGACGAATACCGACTGGGAAGTGGAGGCCCGCGCCTTCGAGATCGACGACAATGCCGACCAGCTCCCCGACTACGACATCGCCAACCTGAGCGGACAGCTGGCCGAAAAGGGCTATGCGATGACGGCATTGCACTGATGCGGCGCTGACACCGCATTACCACCGCGCCGGCGCCATGCTGCCGGCGGCGAACTTCGGCATGCGCGCGACATCCTGCCGGGTTTTCGCCGGGGGCACCGACGAGTCCCTGGCGGATATGCTATTCTTGCGCCCTATGTAAATCGACGACGGCCTGCGGGCGCGTTCGGGGGAGGGCGACATGAAGTGGACAGTGGTGGGTTTCTATTTCCTGACGGTTCTCCACATTCACTTCCGCGGCAAGGTGCGCCTGCCATTCGGCCGCCAGTTGTTCGACCACTCGTCGTTCATGGCCCCCATCAATTTTTTCATGCACCTGTTTTCGCGGGTGCCGAGCACGCCCTACATTCCCGTACAGGATTTCGCCGAGCTCGCGCCACTGCAGCAGAACTGGCAGATCATCCGCGCCGAGGCCGAGCAATTGTTGGCCATGAAGAAGATCAAGGCCGCCGAAAAGAACGACGACGCCGGCTTCAATTCCTTCTTCAAGACAGGCTGGAAACGGTTTTACCTGAAATGGTATGACGCCAGCCATCCTTCGGCCGAGCGCCTCTGCCCCCAGACCTACCGCCTGCTGCAGTCGATTCCCTCGGTGAAGGCCGCCATGTTCGCCGAGCTGCCCCCGGGCGCCAGGCTCAACCCGCACCGCGATCCCTTCGCCGGATCGATGCGCTACCACCTGGGCCTGGCCACGCCGAACGACGACCGCTGCTTCATCGAGGTCGACGGCGAGCGCCACAGCTGGCGCGATGGCCAGGGCGTCATCTTCGATGAAACCTTCATCCACTGGGCCGTGAACGGCAGCGAAACCGACCGCATCATCCTGTTCTGCGACGTCGAACGTCCGCTGCGCTTCCGCTGGATGGGGGCGATCAACCGCTGGCTGGGTCGCACCATGATGACGGCGGCGAGCTCGCCCAACGAAACCGGCGACCAGACTGGCCTGGTGAGCAAACTGTTCCGCATCTCACACGTGATGGGCGGCTACCGCCGGCGCTACAAGGCCTGGAACAAGACGGCCTATAAGGTGACGAAGGTCGCGCTGATCGCCGGCCTGGCGGCGCTCATCTACTGGATCTGAGCGGCGGATTGTCGTCATCGGCACCCGGACTTTCGGGATCCGCGCTGTCGGGATCCGGTATGACGCGGGTGAGCTTGTAGTCCTCGACGGAGCGGGCCAAAGCCAGGCCGAGCACGTCCTTTAACTCCTCGGGCTGGGTGCCCTTGTCGAGCTGCTGCCTCGCGAAGGTGTTGCGCAAGGTCCGGCCCCCGGAGCGCGCCAGGTCCATGCCCGCGCGTTCGAAGGTCGCACGCATCTGCATGTAGACGGTCTTGCGCGTCATCCGGCCGCCGCTCAGGTTGGCCGGGAACACGAACTGCCCAGGAATCGCCATCGCTTCGCGCTCGGCAAGCCAGGCGCGAAGCTCCTCGGCCCCACGACGGGGGAGATTCACCTCGTGTTCATGGCTGGTATCGTGCTTTTCCTCTGGGGTGATCGCCAGCATGATCGACCCGTCGAGCGCGGCCTGCCTGCCCACTTCGGGTACGAGCAGGCCGACCGCTTCCGACACCCGCAAGCCCGCCAGCGCGATGACGACCTGCATGACCCGGTCGCGCCGGCGCTTCCAGCCAGCGAACGCGCTGGTGCGTCCCGGGTGGGGAGCCTGCGCCGTCAGGGCGGCGAAAAAGCGCTCCAGTTGTTCGTCGGACAGGGTACGCCCGGCCTCGTCCTTCGTCATGTGGGCGCGGTCGATGGCGAGGATCGCCTGCTGTGCCGGGTTGGGCGTCACTTCCAGATGTTCATAACACCGTTCCAGCAGGCGAAGGTAGCGATAGGCGATCTTGCTGTTGAGGACACGCTTGCCCTTGACGGTACGGTTCACGAAGCGTTCCAGGTCAGCCTGGGTGAGGGTGGAGAAGCTGAGCCTTTGTTCGGCCATCCAGTCCGCGAAACTGCCGAACATGAAGACATAGATCTTCGCCGACGCGGCCGAGAGCAAGCGCAGGGTGCCGTCGGCGCGCGTACGGCGGCCAGTCTCGGCAAAGGCCTCGGAGGTAAGGAACTGCTTGAATGACCGGATCGGGTCGGCATTCCACGACGTCAGGGTGCGCATGGCGAAATGTGTCGGATGGGGATGGCATACCTTAACATAAAATGGTAACTAACCCACGAGACGCCCGATACACACCTATATCCTGACGGATGCGGACTACCGGATAAACTGACTCTACACAAGGCAGGCCAGCAAAAGCGGGGGCGGCCATTCGTCGACCCGAACCAGGAGCGGAAACGCAAGGAACGCAACCTTCGCAGACGTGTAACACTGGCGTCTCTGCAGCGGCAAGGCTTGACGGGAGACGGGCAGGGCTGTGCAAATCGAGGAGGGTGGTCGACCGGCGCAATGCGGCTCGGTCAGTCTGCACGGCCCGTCTCCTGGCAGGCATGTTCGCCGAAACGCCTCCGATCCCAGCCGCAACCGGCGCCGCGCCGCCACGGCCGGACTGCCTGAAGTTGAGAGGAAGGGTACAGCGCCTGTCAGCGGTACACCAGCACCGGAATGGCGCTGTGCACCAGAACCTTCTGCGTCTCGCTGCCGAGCAGCATGGCGCCAACCCCGTGACGCCCGTGCGAGGCCATGATGATCAGGTCGCAGGCGCGTTCGCGCGCAACGCGCAGGATTTCCTCGTAAGGCCGGTCCGACCGGGCGAGCAGCGTGCTGCACGGCACATCAACGGCGCGCGCCGCGTCGGCCAGGACCGCCAGGTAGCCGGCACCGCGCCGTTCGCTGTTTGCGAGGTAATCCGTTTCGGTCATCTCGATCGATTCGGCGTCGAAAGTGAAGGTGCGAAATGCCGGCAGCACTGTGATGCCGGTGAGCTCGGCACCGACCTCCTTCGCAAAACTCACGCCCGCGAGCAGGGCGCGCTGGGACAGTTCCGACCCGTCCGTCGGTAGCAGGATGTGCTTGAACATGGCCGCTCCTCAGTGGCTGCGGCGGCGGGCGCCGCGTCGTCGCCAGTCTCGCGCCGGTCGGTGCTCCCGGTTTGATCGCGCTCAATCGAGTGCGCATGGGGGCGTCAGCTTGTGTTGACGAAACATCAAGGATATCCTGTAGCGCTGCCTGCTGTGATGCGTCGGACTTGCCTGCGCCGCGCGCGCAAGTCCACAGTCACCGCCATTTCACAGGGTCCCATGTTCATCCTGAACCGCTCTCATGCCGACGACATCGACCAGGTGCTCTTCGAACTCCACCGGAACCCCGCGGCGACGACCGAGCTGGAGCGGCTCGGCAACCTGTTCGCCCAGCGTGCTTTCCTGCGCAAACTGGCAGCCATCCTGCGCGCCGCCTCGCAAGCGCACCGCACGCCCGGGACGAGGGTCACGGTCCAGCTTGACTGGATCGACAAGCGTCCTTACCTGGCTTCCATATCGACGCCAAAGGTCTGGCACAACAAGGTGGAAGTAGGGGACGCGGCGGTATTTTTCATCGATGAAATCCGCGCAAGGCCATCGTCGCCCGTGCCCCGTACCGCAGTGGCGGCGTCCGGCCTGATCCTGCAGGCCAAGCGGACGACAGCCTTCAGTGCGCAGCTCCCGACTGTGCACGTCCACAATAACGCGTCCTCGCGCAAGGAATACGCGCTGCTGTCGGCCTGGCCGCCGGCGGATTTGTACCTGTCGACGCATCAGTCGAGTCTGCTGCTGTCGGGCCTCGACTTCCAGACAGGTTATCCTGCGCTGGACCAGGCCAACACCCGTGCCCGGGGCTGGTACGTCGTCACACCGAATTCGCAGCCTGCGCAGATCGTCGGGACCGCCGGCAGCTACGGGTTTGTCCCTCCGTATGACCGCGACTGGCGTTCGCCATGGATGGGGGCACCGTCCGTGTTCGGCCGGCGCTGCGGCCTGACGCTGGGAAGGATGCTCGTCGGATTCTTCACGCGCGCGGCAGCCCATGCACGGCCCCAGCCTGGCGCCATGTTATTTCCGCGCATTGGGCAGGCGTTCGATCTCGTGCGTGGTTGGACGCCGGCCCAGGCCACCGGTTCGGGTTGGGACGACCTGTGCAACGCCTTGCTGTCCTTGAAGAACAAGCGGATCGGAGGACACGGCGGCCCCGGCGCGCGCAGCCATCGCAGCCAGCGCATCCTGGCGTTCTGTTACGAACCGTCCAGGCACGAGGGCTTCGTTGGCGGCATTGCGAAGGCGGCGGACATGGACGAGGAATCAGGCGGCGAGCACGCATATCCGATCCTGACTGTCAGGCGCACGGGATTCTCGGACTGGACGCCCAATGCCCGTGATCGTGACAGGTTTGCGGATGCACGCCATGCCGACGGCGATGGTTGAGGGAAAAGCCGGGAGTATCTCCAGCCTGCCATAACAGCGCATAATCTATATTATGTTAAATGCGCTATGCGGGCGTGGGACTGGTTATGCCCTGTTCGCCAAGACGGGACGCTTGCCGCGAGTGGCGCCTTGCAGGGATGGACGCCGGGCCGCTTCCAGGCCTGGTCTCGACCTGGCAGTCGGCCGATCCCTCGGGTGTTCCCGTCCGCCGCCGTGGACGTGCCCCGCCTTCCCGATTTCGCCTGGCGTTCGCCTGCGGATGAACTCCCCGGGACGATCCACCAGCGCGTGTCGCACCTGTCTTCTGCGCGGACTCGCGAGCGCAACGGGCTGCACACGGGTCGATGCTCGCGTTCGCCACCAGAGGTGGTCGTTACCGCGACAGCCCGGCGTGCATCACAAGACACGGTCCCTGGCGACGCGATCGACGACGCAAGTCGTGCTCGCGTTGCGTGCCGACCGTCCCGTGGGCACGCCGTGGTGGCCAGGTTTCGCGGCGTTCGCGCCGGCGCACGCGGCCGAAGCGATCGGCCGCCGAGGCGCTGCGCCGCCCGACAAGGGAACCACAATGCGCCCGCCGCGTAGCATGGGCCCGGCTGCAAGGACATGATCGCTTGCGCGCACCAGGGAGCACTGACATCCGCCACCAGCCTGGACCGCACGGCTCCCTCGACGACCGAACCGGAGCGCTAGTGACTCATCGGGCCCCGCCCGATGCGCGGCAAGGCGTTTCCGCCAGCCTGACTTGCAGCCATTCCGAGAGGACGATAAGCGTTGTCGTCGCGGCCCGGAGGACCGAACACCGGGCAAAGCGGGTGCCAAGGAGTTGCCGCAGGCTGGATCGACCCGCCAGATCAGGGTGACGGCAGCGCCTGCATGGCGGATCGACGCACACACCCAGTTCTGAACGCGGCTGCTTCACGTCCGGCCCAGGCAAGCGGGAAGGTCGAGCGAACCTCGCCTTCCTGGCACCATTCCGGGCGCCGCTACAAAACTCGACAATATATTTGCTAATGTCGAGTTGGAGAAACCGGTTTCACAAGCGCGGTGGCTGGAACGGTCGCCCGGTGTTCAACGAGCACGAATGTCAGCGCTATTTGCGAAGCGGATGTCCGGACCTCAAGCAGTGCCGACGCGACGCACGCAATGCAGCCGCGATTCCATGCCGCGTACCCGGATCTTCCGGGCACTTCCGTCCGCTCCTGCGGCGATGGGATGGGGTATCCGCAGGGAGCCGCACACCGGCAGACGCCCTGCTGCGCGCATAGGTTCCTCGTCCAGGGACGCTAGCAAACCAGGCCGGTCCGCGCGTGCGCAGCCGGGACATCGATGCAATCGCGCCGCCCTGCCCGCCGCTCACGCAATCCTGCGCACCGACTCCCGCACCACCAGGCTCAGCGACGGCAATTCCACTTCTCCGCCCTTCTGCCCCACCATCCCCAGCATCATCCTGCCGATCCCCATTCCTACGTCGTAGAGGGGCTGGCGCACGGTCGTCAGTGGCGGCGTCGTGTACATCGAGCTGTGCAGATCGTCGAAGCCGACGATGGAAATGTCTTCCGGCACGCGGATGTTGCGGCGGTACAGGGCCAGGCGCGCGCCATAGGCACTCAGGTCGTTGCTGGCGAAGATGGCGGTGAAGCGCTGCTGCGAGGCCAGCAGGCCATTCACGGCCAGCAGCCCGCCGGACTCGTGGAAGTCGCCCGGCACGATCAGGTTCGGATCGATATCGATCTTGTGGCGCGCCAGCGTGTCGCGGTAGCCGGCCAGGCGTGCACGCGCGTCCTCGTGGTCTTCCGGACCGGCAATGAAGGCGATGCGGCGGTGGCCCTGCTCCACCAGGTGTTCGACGGCGTCGCAGGCGCCGCGGTAGTTATCGAGGGAAAAGCCCATCAGGCGCTCGCCCGCAAGCTTGCGGCCGAAAGCGACAATCGGCACGCGCTGCGAATAGCTGCGGATCTGCTCGTCGCTGAGTTTGCCGGTGAGGATGACCACGCCATCGACGCGGCGGCCGATCAGCAATTCGACCCGCTCGGCCTCCTCGTCCGCATGCCAGTGGCCGCTCATGATCAGGAGCGCGTAGCCGGAGCCCTTGACGGCATCCTCGATGCCGATCATCGCCTGGTTGAAGTAGCCACTCTCGAGCGACTGCGTCAGCACGCCAATGGTGCGGGTACTGCCCATCTTCAGGCTCTGGGCCAGGCGGTTCGGCTTGTAGTTCAGTTCCTCGATGACGCGTTCGATGGTACGGCGCTTGTCGTCCGAGACCTTGGCCGTGCCATTGAGGAAGCGCGATACGGTGGCGGGCGACACGCCGGCAATGCTGGCGACTTCGTACAGGGTGGTGGTGCTGTCGTCGGTTTTCATGGGGCTGTAAGCGGCGCCTTCAGGGGTAGGTCGAGTATAGCACGCAGGGTTTTATCACTTTGCCATCACGGCGACGGCTGCGGTCGACACCGGAGCAGCCGACACGCCGGGCCGCATCTCGGCACAAGCAACATGAAAGCGTTTCATAACGGGGTCGGGATAACCTGCCGAAAATTCGTTGTAAAAATTGTTTGACTTCCAAACGAGACGAAATGTACCATGAAATCGTTTTCACGGCCAATGAAACCGATTTCTTAGAAAAGTGGCCGGTCAACCAGTCATTCAATAATTCCAATCGGAGACACGCATGGAAACCTCTGCACCGCAACGCGGGCGGCACGCCAACGCCCAGATCCAGTTCGCCATCCTCACTCTGCTGGCCGGTATCGGCAGCGCCCAGGCACAAAACGCCGACACGCAAGCCGCTGCCCAGTCCCCGGCGGCAGGCAACGCCCAGCCAGCGGTGGCCAGCTCCGATTCGAAGGTCATTCCCGAAGTACGCGTTACCGCGACCAAGCGCAGCACCCCGCTGCAGAAAACGCCGATCGCCATCACGGCGCTTTCCGCCGCTAACCTGGCCGACAACCACGTCCAGACCATGCTCGACGTCGTCGCGCTGGTGCCGGGTTTCCAGGCCACGGCCCAGGGCGACCATGGCGTCACCACCATGACGCTGCGCGGCATCGGCAACGACAGTGCCAAGACCCAGTACGCCGATCCGGAAGTGGCCTCCTTTGTCGACAACGTCTATTCGCCGCGTGCGGAAGGCGCCACCGCGCTGATGTTCGACGTCGCGGGCATCGAGGTGCTGCGCGGCCCGCAGGGCACGCTCTGGGGCCGCAACTCCACGGTCGGCGCGGTCAACATCCAGACGGTCAAGCCGGAACTGAACAGCCGCAGCGGCTACGTCGAGGGCGGCATCGGCGACTACCACCGCTTCGGCGCGCGCGGCGCCGTCAACGTGCCGCTGTCCGATACCGCCGCGCTGCGCTTCGCGATCGTCCACGAGCAGCACGACGGCTATGTCGATTACCAGAACTTCCCGGGCGTGCCGATCGAGAGCCAGCGCGCCGCTTTCGTGGCCGCCGGCGGCGACCCGGCCGCCTTCCGCCCCATCAACGGGAACAACTACGTCATCGGCGGCGACAAGTACAACGCCCAGAACCAGACCGCTGCGCGCGTCAGCCTTCTGTGGAACATCACGCCCAGCGTGCACTGGAACGTCGCCTACGAAAACTTCGCCGACCGCGGCACGCCGAGCGCGAACCTGATGCAGCAGCCGCGTCCCGGCCAGGACCACTGGTCGATGCTCTCCGATAGCGCGCCCTGGATCAAGCGCGACAGCCATAACATCCGCAGCCGCCTGAGCTATGACCTGAGCCCGGACCTGGCGCTGCATTATATTGCCGGCGTCTCGGCCTACCGCGGCTCGATGCGCTTCGACCAGGATGGCGGCTCCGTGCTGCCGACTTCCATCCGCTCGGGCGGGGTCTGGCAGGAGCACACCACGACCGACTCGCATTACCGCAGCCACAGCCACGAACTGGAACTGCAGTCGCTGGGCGCGCGCACCGTCGACTGGCAGGCGGGCCTGTACTACGCCGCGGAAAAGAACGACATCCGCTTCGACATCCCGATCATGAACGGCACCGAGGACGGCACCGTCGTCTGGCAGGGTTCCTTCATCCAGCCGAAGGAGACCGTGGCATCACGCGCTGCCTTCGGCCAGGCCACCTGGAACGTGAGCGATGCCCTGCACCTGACGGGCGGCCTGCGCTACACCCACGACCGCCGCGAAAACGTCGGCGGGCGTGCCTATACCTGGGCCTACGATGCGACGGCGCCGCAGCTGCCGCTCAACCCGTCGATGGACCCGCGCCTGCCGGGCCAGGGTTTCAAGGAAGACGTCCCCGGCAACGATGGCGTGTTCAAGGGCAGCAAGGTGACCGGCCTGGTGCGCGTGAACTACGACCTGGACCGCAACAACATGGTCTATGCCAGCGTCGCCACCGGCTACAAGTCGGGCGGCACCCAGGACCGCGGCCTGACCTACCAGCCCGAGACCCTGACCAACTACGAGATCGGCTCGAAGAGCACCTTCATGGGCGGCGCCGTGCGGGTCAATAACGCCCTCTTCTACTCGAACTTCAAGGACTTCCAGTTCAACTCGCCCGTCAACTTCTCCGACGGCAGCCGCGGCCTGGCGATCGAGAATGCCGAAGGCGCCAAGGTCTACGGACTGGAATCGGAAATCGCGGCGCGCCTGTCCCCAAGCGACCGCCTCTCCATCACGCTCGCCTTCCTCAAGGCGGAGCTGGGCCGCCTGGTCGCCGGCTCGAACGACTACGCACTGCCGCCCTGCACGGTCGACACCCGCATCGCCACCTGCCTGGACGTCAGCGGCAACAAGATGCCGCATGCGCCGCGCTTTTCCACCACCATCCAGTACCAGCACACCTTCCGCCTGGCCGACGGCGCCAACCTGGTCCCGCGCATCACGGCGCACTACGAGACCGATGCGGAACTGTCGGTGTTCAACCTGGGGCCGGAAGACCGCCAGGAAGCCTATGCGACGGGCGACATCGGCCTGCGCTACCAGAACGGCAAGGGATGGTGGATCGATGCCTGGGTGCGCAACGTCAACGACAAGAAGATCAAGACCAGCGCCTTCAACGGCTTCGGTCCCTGGCTGGCGCAGTACAAGCCGCCGCGCACGATCGGCCTGAACACCGGCTTCGATTTCTGACGCCGCGGGCCAGTCACCTGCACCACGCTTGCCCCGTCCATGCCTCGCGCCATGGACGCGGGCCGGCACCCGCCTTCACCAACCAGAGCATTCATGAATACCATATCTGCCTCAAGCCGCGCCGTCGCGGCCAGCGCTTTTCCGCCGGGTTTCACATGGGGCGTGGCCACGAGCGCCTTCCAGATCGAGGGGGCGGCAAGGAGCGACGGCAAGGGCCCGTCGATCTGGGACACCTTCTGCGCCAACCCCGCGAATATCCTCGACCGCAGCGACGGCAGCGTCGCCTGCGACCACTATCACCGCTACCGCGAAGACGTGGGGCTGCTGGCCGGCCTTGGCGTGGATGCCTACCGCTTCTCGATGGCCTGGCCGCGCGTGCAGCCGGCCGGCAAAGGCGCGTGGAATCCGGCCGGCTTCGGTTTCTACGACCGCCTGCTCGACGAACTGGCGCGCCACGAGATCCAGGCCCACCTCACCCTGTACCACTGGGACCTTCCCCAGGGCCTGCAGGATGAAGGCGGCTGGCTCAATCGCGATACCTGCGCACGTTTTGCCGACTATGCCCAGGAGGTGATGCGCCGCTTCGGCGACCGTATCGCGACGATCGCGACCCACAACGAACCCTGGTGCACGGCCAACCTCGGCTACGGCAATGCCCAGTTCGCGCCGGGCGTGGCGGACCTCAAGCAGAGCGTGCAGGTGTCGCACCACCTGCTGCTCTCGCACGGCCTGGCGATGCAGGCGATGCGGGCCGCCGGCGGCAAGGCGAAGCTGGGCATCGTGCTGAACCAGTGGACCGCCGACCCGGCCACCGATTCCGCAGCCGACCGCGCGCTGGCCGAATGGGAGTATGCCCGCTCGGTGCAGTGGTTCATGGATCCGATCTTCAAGGGCCGCTATCCGGAACTGGCCCTGCGCGGCCACGGCGCCAACGCCCCCGTCGTGCACGCGGGCGACTTCGAGACCATTGCCCAGCCGCTCGATTTCCTGGGCTGTAACTACTACTTCCGCAGCTGGTGCAGCGCCGAGGGGCTGCCCCCGCCGGCGCCGCACGGCACCACCGACATGGGTTGGGAAGTCTACCCGCAGGGCCTGACCGAGCTGCTGCTCAAGCTGCGGGGCGAATACGACCTGCCGCCCATGTACATCACCGAGAACGGCATGGCCAGCGCCGATAGCGTGGTCGGCGGCAGCGTCGATGACGCGGCGCGCATCGCCTTCCTGGAAGCACACCTGGACGCGCTGCGCGCAGCCATCGATGCCGGCGTCGACGTGCGTGGCTACTTCCTCTGGAGCCTGCTCGACAATTTCGAATGGAATTCCGGTTACAGCAAGCGTTTCGGCATCGTCCACGTCGACTATGCCACCCAGCAGCGCACGCTGAAGGCGAGTGCCCACTGGTACCGCGATTTCCTGGCCGCGCGCAGCCGCGCCTAGACATGGAGGAAGCATGGATACGCTGATGGACTCTATCTACACGGACGGACCGCGCCTGGTGGCCGACATCGGCGGCACCAACGCCCGGTTCGCGCTGGAGCGCGCGCCGGGCAAGCTGTCGCTGGCGCGCACGCTGGCCTGCGCCAATTATCCGCGCTTCGAAGACGCCGCCGCGGCCTACCTGGCCGGCGCCGGCGCCGGCTTGCAGCGCGTGCGCCACGCGGTGGTGGCCATTGCCAACCCGGTCGATGGCGACGCGGTCCGCATGACCAATCACGACTGGGCGTTTTCCACCCGGCTCGCGGCGCGCGAACTGGGCCTGGACACGCTGCTGGTGGTGAACGACTTCACGGCCCCTGGCGATGAGCCTGCCGCGCCTGTCCGGCGCCGAGCTGGCCCGGTGGGCGGCGGCGTGGCCCGTCCCGGCTGCGCAATCGGGCTGGTCGGCGCCGGCACAGGGCTCGGTGTCTCGGGCCTGGTCCCGGCGACGGACGGCTCGTGGACGCCGCTGCACAGCGAGGGCGGGCACGTCTCCTTCGCGCCGGCCGACGAGCGCGAAGTGGCGGTGCTGCGCCATTGCTGGGAGCGTTACGAGCACGTGTCGGCCGAGCGCCTCGTGTCGGGGCCGGGCATTGCCCTGATCCACGAGGGCCCTTGCGGCCGGCCGCCCCGGCAAGCCCGCACTCCCGCTCGACACGCCGACGATCGTCGCCCATGCACTCGACGGGCGCGACCCGCTCTGCCTCGAGACCCTCGAATGCTTTGCCGGCATGCTCGGCACGGTGGCGGCCAACCTGGCGGTGACCCAGGGGGGCACGCGGCGGCATCTATATCGGCGGCGGCGTGGTGCCGCGCCTGGGTACCTGGTTCGCGCGTTCCCCTTTTCGCGCGCGCTTCGAGCACAAGGGGCGTTTCACCGGCTTCACCGCCGCCATCCCTACCTGGGTGGTGACGGCGCCCTACCCTGCACTGACTGGCGCGGCCGCCCTGCTGGCGGCCACACTGGAAACCAGCGCCACGCGGGAGATCGCACATGCAGGCTAAGCCCATGCGCTCGCCCTTGCTGTGGGTACCGAGCGGCTACTTCACGATGGCGCTCGGCTATGTGATGCTCACCAGCGTGACCGCCATCATGTTCAAGAACCTGGGCATGGACAACGGCCGCGCAGCAGGGTATTCGAGCCTGCTGATCCTGGCCTACACGATCAAGCCGCTGTTCGCGCCTTTCGTGGAGATGTACCGCACCAAGAAGTTTTTCGTGCTGTGGGCCCAGGTGCTGATCGGGGCCGGTTTCGCCGGCGTCGCCCTGGCCTTCAGCCTGCCGGGATACATGACTGTGCTGATGGCGGCCTTCTTCGCGCTGTCCTTCGTCGGCGCCACCCAGGACGTCGCCAGCGACGGCGTGTATGTCACCTCGCTCGATGCCCGCGCCCAGTCGCTGTACTGCGGCATCCAGAGCCTGTCCTGGAACATCGGTCCGATCGTCGCTTCCGGCGGCATGGTCTACCTGAGCGGCTACCTGCACAGCCATGTCTACGGCCACGACGCCAGGGTGTTCGGACCGGACTGGATCGATGCCTGGCGCGTGATCTTCCTGCTGGTGGCGGGCGTCACGCTGCTGATGGCGGCCTGGCATGCGCGCACCATGCCCGATGGCGCGCGTGCTGCCGACACGCCATCTTCCGTGCGCGACGCCGGGCGCATCCTGCTCGACGCTTTCGTCACGCTGTTCAGGAAGCGCGGGATCTGGCGCATGCTGGCCTTCGCCTTCCTGTTCCGCCTCAGTATCGGGCTGCTGGAAAAGATCGGGCCCTTCTTCATGGTCGACCCGGCTTCGAAAGGCGGACTCGGCATGTCGAACGAGTTGCTTGGCCTCGTCTATGGCACCTACGGGCTGGCCGCCGTGCTGGTCGGCTCGCTGCTGGGTGGCTGGTACGTGGCCCGGCGCGGCCTGAAAGCCACGCTCTTCGTGCTCTGCTGCGCAGTGAACATTCCGAACGTGACTTTCCTCCTGATGAGCATTTACCTGCCATCGAGCCTGTTCGTCATCGCGGCCGGCGTCGTCATCGAGAAGTTCTTCTTCGGCTTCGGTGCGGTCGGCTTCATGATCTACCTGATGCAGCAGCTCGCGCCGGGCAAATACACGACCACGCACTATGCCTTCGGTACCGGGGTGATGGGCCTGTGCGGCATGGTCACGGGCGTCGTCAGCGGCCACCTGCAGGAGATGCTGGGCTATGTCAGCTACTTCGCTTTCGTCATGGTGGCGACCATTCCCTCGTTTATCGCCACCTGGTGTGCGCCTTTCCATCAGGCCGATCCGGGCGCGGTCGCGATCGACGCCGACGGCAAAGCGGTGGCGGCATGAGGCGCTTCCTCTGCCTGCTGTCGCTGGTGGCCGGACCAGCTGCCGCCGCGCCGACGGTCGCGCCGATCAAGGTGAACGGGCTGGGCTTCCTGCCTGGCGCGCAGAAGCTGGCGGTGCTGCCGGCCGGCGCGGGCGACCGGTTCGAGGTCGTCGGCGAAGACGGCAAGCGCGTGTTTGCGGCCGCCTTGTCCGCGCCGGTGTCGTGGGCGCCCTCCGCCGAGCGGGTACGCGTGGCCGACTTCAGCGGGCTCGCGGCGTCGGGCAGTTACCGGCTGCGCGTGCCCGGGCTGCCGCTGTCGGACCGGTTCGTCGTCGCCCCCGATGCCTATCGTTCGCTTGGCGCGGCGGCCCTGAAAGCCTTCTACTTCAACCGCAGCGGCATCGCGCTGGACGTCCGGCATGCCGGGGCATACGCGCGCGCGGCCGGGCACCCTGACGACACCGTGCTGGTGCACGCCTCGGCGGCCTCGCCAGGCCGCCCGGCCGGCACCGTCATTGCCGCGCCGCGCGGCTGGTACGATGCAGGCGACTACAACAAGTACGTCCCGAGCGCCGCCATCTCGACCTGGACGCTGCTGGCCTTGCTCGAGCATTTCCCGGACGCCTACCGCGGCGAGGACGTCAACATCCCTGAATCCGGCGACGCCGTGCCCGACCTGCTGGATGAGGCCATGTGGAACCTCGACTGGATGCTGGCGATGCAGGATCCGCAGGATGGCGGCGTCTACCACAAGCTCACCAACCTGCGCTTCGACGCCATGGTGCTGCCGCACGAAGCGATGCGCGAACCGCGCCATGTGGTGGCCAAGAGCACGGCGGCGGCGCTCGACTTTGCCGCGACGATGGCGGTGGCCAGCCGTGTCGTGGCCGCTTACGAGGGGCGCTGGCCGGGGCTGTCGCAGCGCATGCTGGCCGCTGCCGAAGCGGCATGGCGCTGGGCGCAGGCGCATCCCGCCGTCCATTTCAAGAATCCTCCCGACGTGCTGACCGGCGAGTACGGCGACACGCAGCTGGCCGATGAACGCGCATGGGCGGCGGCCGAGCTCTACATCACGACCGGGAAGGACAGCTATGGCGCGGCGATGCAGCTGGACCCCCTCCCACCACCGTGCCGACCTGGGACGACGTGCGCGCGCTAGCGTGGATGTCGCTCGCCCACCACCGCGCGCGCCTGGGCCGTGCGGAGGACCGCGCCCTGGTCGCCCGCGGCGTCGATGCGCTGGCGGCGCGCCTGGCACGGCAGTCCAAGGCTGCCGGCTACCGGGTCTGGATGGAAGGACCGGACTTTGTCTGGGGCAGCAATGCCGTGATGCTTAACGGAGCGATGCTGCTGTTGCAGGGCTACCGCCTGAATCCGAAGCCGGAATACTTGGCGGCGGCCCAGTCCGGCCTCGACTGGGTCCTGGGACGCAATCCGACGGCCCGTTCCTTCGTCACCGGCTTCGGTGCGCGCCCCTCGCTGCATCCGCATCACCGGCCCTCGATCGGCTACAAGCTGGCGGCGCCCGTGCCCGGCTTCGTCACCGGCGGACCCAATCCCCTCCAGCAGGACAAGGCGGAGTGCCCGCCCTATCCATCGCGCCTGCCGGCACTGTCCTATCTCGACCACGCCTGCAGCTATGCCAGCAACGAGGTCGCCATCAACTGGAACGCGCCGCTCGTCTACGTGACGGCGGCCCTGCGGGCCCTGACGCCGAAGGAAACCACGATGAAGCCACCCCTCGCGAACCTCGACGACCTGCTGCGCGAAGAAGAACAGCTGCGCTTCGAACGCTTCAGCAATGCCGACGCGCTCGACATCGGCATGCGCCTGGTGGCCCTGGCGCGAGAGGCGGGCAAACCGGTCACGATCGAAATCCGCCGCAACGGCGCGCTGCTGTTCGCGCACGCGACGGACGGCGCGCCGCCCGACCACGCCGAGTGGATCCGCCGCAAGGCCAACCTGGCGAACCGGCTCGGACACAGTTCGTATTACGTGCATACGGAGGTGCTGGCGCGCGGCGGCGACATCGATGCGATGCCGGGGTTCGATGCGCGCGACTATGCCGCCCACGGCGGGGCGTTCCCGATCGTCGTGGAGGGCAGCGGGCAGATCGGCACGATCACGGTCTCCGGTCTGCCGGGGCCGCAGGACCATGCACTGGTCGTGTGCGCCCTGCGTGCCTGGTTCAAGCGCGGCGCCTGAGGAGATGCACATGGACACACTGGTACATTGGGGCATCCTCGGCACGGGCGGCATCGCCCGCGCCTTCGCGCTGGCCCTGCGCGATACGCCGGGTGCGTGCCTGGCGGCGGTGGGTTCGCGCACACTCGCCTCGAGCACGGCATTCGTCGCCGAACTGGGCGCCCCGGCTGGCGCGCGTGCCTGCGGCTCGTATGAGGAGCTGGTCGCCACACCTGATGTGGACATCGTCTACATCGCGACCCCGCATCCGCTGCACGCCGTGAATGCCTTGATGGCCCTGGACGCAGGCAAGCCGGTGCTGGTCGAAAAACCGTTCGCGATGAGCCTGCGCGAGGCCGAGGCGGTGGTTGCCAAGGCGCGGGACAAGAAGCTCTTTCTAATGGAAGCAATGTGGACGCGGTTCATGCCGGCCTTGGAGGCGCTCAAACGCGTCGTCGACGCTGGCGAAATCGGCACGCCGACCCTGCTGCAAGCGGACTTCGGCTTCTCTGCCCCGCTCGACCCCGAGCACCGCGTCAACAAGCGCGCACTGGGCGGCGGCGCCTTGCTCGACCTCGGCATCTATCCGCTGTCGATCGCCAGCGCCATCCTGGCCAGCCCGCGGATATCACGGCGCAGGCGACATTCGGTCCGACCGGCGTCGACCTCACCACGGTATTCAGCCTGCGCCACCCGGGCGGCGCGCTCTCGAGCTGCAGCTGTTCGCTGCGCGCGCAGCCCGTCCGAGCTGACGGTGTCCGGCTCGCTGGGGAGCGTGCGCCTGGAATCGATGTTCCACATGGCGCAGGCGGTCGTCGTCGCCAACGCAAGCGGCGCCACGCGGCGCATCGACGCGCCCTTCCTCGGCAATGGCTACGTGCACGAGGCGCTGGCGGCGGGCGAAGCGCTGCGTGCGGGTCTGCTCGAACATCCTGTCATGACCCACGCCGATACCCTGGCTACCATGCGCGGGCTCGACACGATCCGCGCGCGCATCGGGCTGCGCTATCCGGGCGACTGAGAGCGCCTGACCAAACCTCCGGGCGTATCCCTGGCAGTGCAACCGGAGACCTTCGTTGAGACCCCGAGGACTATCTGATGAACGTCCGCAGTCGACCCGAAGCGGACGGTCACCTTCTAGCTTCGAAGCTTAGTTCTCCGTCAAGGTCAACGCCATAGTGGCCAAGCGGAGTTCCAAAGGAATAGCAATCTTCGTAGTCCCTTCCAATCGCGCTACAGTGGATGACGAGTGAGTGCTTGTTTTCGAAGTCGAGGCGCAGATCAAACGCCGGAATGGAACAGTTCACTGCCGTGATCCGTTGTCCACAAACGGTTTGGCTGCCGTTGACCATCGGGCCATCATTGGCGTTTGACATATGGCTTCCTGCAATGACTTCTGATTCAGCGTCGATTCGCCATGGGCACCAGATCAGCATTGAAAAGGCACCGTCATATAGCCGGACTAGCTCACTCAAACAAGGATTGTTCGTAGGCTTTCGTTTGAGCGTCCGAACGCCAATGCTTAGGCCGAGGACAGACCCTGAACCTTCACCGCAAACGGCGCCCCAACATTCTTCGCCGACCAATGCTGACAGATCGCGCAGGAGCGCATCGCGTAAGGACATGCTGACTTCCTAGTTAATTGTTGAGGTGTCTGTTGTCACAGTCCGCTCTTGGCCGAAAGCGGCCGGTCGTCAGGCGGTCAGTGTACCGGATCAGTTGTCAGTCAGGAATTTTTTTGAGGTCCGGCTTGCGTTTGGCGAGCGTCCGCTGCCGCCTCTCAGCGCACGGTCGAGTGCCGACTGCGTGCTTCTCAAAGAATTGATCCTAGCTAGTTATTCGCGTCGGATATGCTCGTCATCAGAAGATACATTTGGACTTATATTTGGGTAGCGACTAGAGTACAACGGAATTCGGGCAATATTGCTGCGACTCGGCTTGTAAGAATTTCCTCAGCTTGTTCTATCGAAGAGCGGCAAATATGCGCACTCCACTCCCAGATAACACTAGTCGTAGAGTGATCTCATCCTATGAAAACAATGGGCTGTTGTATGGCACTCTGCTCGGTGTTCTTGTAGGCGTTCTGATAGCGGGACCGCACTTCAACGACTGGGCGATTGAAAAAATCCTGGCAGCTATCGCTGTGTCATCGGCTGTGATCGGGAGTGTAGGCCATTTTGTGATTTGGATTGTCTACGTCGCTATGAGTGAAGGACCAGGTTCCGATGATGATAGTGAGGTGCAGGATGGTTCCTCGACGAATGGCACTTACCAAATCGAAGACTGACAAACGGCGCCGCGTCAGAGAAGGTAGGGTGAAGGACTGCTCCTGGCCGATTGCAATGGGATGGACTCCTCCTCCCCCTGAGGGCACGTTAGTGCCAAACTGGAGTTTCCACACAACCGGTTTGGAAAGAAGGAGTCCGCCATGAAGATTATGCGCGTTGGGGTCGATTTGGCAAAGAATGTCTTTCAGTTGCACGGTGTAGACCGCTCGGAAAAGCTGGTCTGGCGGTGCAAGCTGGCCCGGGGTGACTGGATCAAGGTACTGCTCGCGAGGATTGAGCCGGGCTGCGAGATCGGTATGGAAGCGTGTAGCGGCGCGCACCACTGGGCTCGACTATTGCAGGCAGAAGGTTTTACGGTGAAGCTAATTGCTCCGCAGTTCGTAAAACCCTATGTCAAGAGCAACAAGAACGACGCCAACGACGCCGAGGCAATATGCGAGGCGATGAGCCGGCCGAGCATGCGTTTCGTAGCCGTCAAAACCGTCGAGCAGCAGGATATCCAAGCTACACACCGGGTGCGCTCGGGTTTGATGGATCAGCGCAAAGCGAAAGCCAACCAGCTGCGAGGTCTGGCGTCTGAATATGGGTTGGTAGCGCCGAAAGAACTGGTGCACTTGAGGTCGGCAATCCCGCGCTGGCTTGAGGATCAGGAAAACGGGCTAAGCGAACGCTTTCGTCGGCTGTTGCGTGGCCTGTGGCGAGATCTGCTCACTTTCGACGAGCGTATCGAAGAACTCGACCGGGAGATAGAACAGCTTGCTCGGCAAGACCCAGCAGCTGTACGTTTGCAGCAAGTGCGTGGCATCGGGCCGCTTACCGCGACGGCATTGCTGGCAACGGTTGGAGACGCGAGTCAGTTTTCCAACGGTCGAGAGATGGCTGCTTCGTTTGGGCTGACGCCCAAACAAAACAGCTCTGGAGGAAAGGAGAGATTGCTCGGCATTAGCAAGCGAGGCGACGCTTATCTGCGCAGTTTGCTCGTGCATGGCGCCCGAGCGGTTATCCGAACGGCTCAAGCGAAAACGGATCGTTTGAGCACACGGGTAATGCGCATCGCGACGACGCGACACCCGAATATTGCCGCGGTAGCGTTGGCGAACAAGATGGCTCGCATAGCCCGGGCAATGCTCACTAAAGGAACCGATTATCAACCTCAAACCGCGTAAGCACAGCACTAGAAGTACCTGAAGAAGTCTCTGAACCACGATTGCATGACAAGCCGCGTGATGGCCAACAGGTCGAACCGGCGCTGGCGAAACCCGATAACGTCTGAGGCCTTCGAGCCCGTGATAGCAATAGGGAGTCAGCGCGCGAATAGCCCATCAGGGTCTAGCACCTGTGACAGGTGCAGCGTTACGAGACCGGATATACGTGAGCAGTCGTACCTCACGGCCTGAAGACGGATTGTTTGCAAACGAGGAGGAGTCCATATACAGACGTTCAGAATGACCCAGTGTATGGCGTTGTCTTAAGGACAAGCAAGGGTTTTTACTAGGATTCCAAGTCCCTATTCGGTCAACTTGCGATTCCCCGCCGACGAGACGATCTCGTCGTGCCGCTCGTTGTCGGTCTTGTGCAGGTAGGCCGCCGTGGTGGCGATGTTGGCGTGGCCAGCCGTGTCCTGCAGGGTTTTCAGCTGCACGCCATTGTTGGCGTGGTTGGTCAGCATACTGTGGCGCAGCCAGTGGGCCGAGGCGTGGCGCAGCACGGCGGCCGTGTCGCCGTCGCCCGCTGCTGCGGCCACGGCGGCCGCCTCGGCGAAGATGCCTTTCAGCGCTTCCGAGGCGGCTTCGTCGGTCAGGCGGGTGATCGCCCGGCTGCGGCTCGACAGCACCAGCGGCGTGCGGTCGGCGCGCGCAACCTCCGGCGGAAACCCGAAGGCGACGCGGTAGCTGCGAAAGGCGTCGAGCATCTCCCCCGGCACCGGCAGGCGGCGCGGCTTGTTGCCCTTGCCGACCACGTCGAGCCACCAGCGCTCGTTGCCTTCCGTGTAGATCGAGCCCATGCTGGCGCCGACGATCTCGTTCAGGCGGGCACCCGTGTGGGCGAAAGCGATCAGGAGGAAGCGGTCGCGCTCGCGCCGGCGCAGTGCGGCAGGCGTGTCGGCGGGCCGGCGCGTGGCGGTGGCAATGGCCAGCGCGATCGCGTCCAGCGTCAGGTAGCGCGTGATGCGGCTGGCGGCCGGGGTACGCACATTGCGCACCAGCGCGCCGGGATTGCGGCGCAGGTAGCCGGTCTGCTCGGCAAAGGCCATCAGCCCCTTGACCGCGATCATCGCCTGGCGCCGGCTCGGATCGGACAAGGGCCCGGTGAAGGGCCGGTAGCGCGGGTCGTTGCGCGGCCATTTGGTCGTCGAGATCCAGTCCGCCGGGGGATTCCTGAGGAACTCCTTGTAGGCATTCAGGTCGGCCACGTTCAGGCTCGCCAGGGACTTCTTCGCCTCTTCCCGGCACCAGGTGAGGAAGCGGTAGAGTTCCTTCTGGGTGTTGGCGACGGACTTGGGACTCAATTCGCCGTTGGCGATGAATTCCCTGGCGATCTCGGCATCGGTCTGGGCCTCGGTGATGGGATCGTCGGCCACGCGGAACATCTTGACGCCGAGGCGGCCGCTGGGCGCGGCTGCGCCGGCGTCTGCCGGGGTAGGACCGAGGTCGATGGGAATGAACTTCGTCATGCTGCATGGATTGATACTGTATGGGCATACAGTATATCATGGCAATCGGTCCGGGTTGCAGCATTCGCAACTGCCCCATGCTAAGCTGTTCGCATTCGATCCAGATCAACAGGAAGACCATGAATGCGATTCAACTCGACACCGGCGACGCCCTCATCGTCGTGGACCTGCAAGTCGATTTCCTCCCTGGCGGCGCGCTTGGCGTGCCGCGCGGCGACGAGGTGATCGAACCAATCACGCGCTTGATCAACCTGTTTCGCCAGCAAGGCTTGCCCATCTACGCCTCGCGCGACTGGCACCCCGAGAACCATGTCTCCTTTGCCGAGCGCGGCGGGCCGTGGCCGCCCCACTGCGTGGCCGGCACCGCAGGCGCGGCCTTTTCCGACCGGCTCGACTTTCCGCCGGAGACCGTGATCGTGTCCAAGGCCGATACGGCCGACGCCGATGCCTATTCCGCCTTCAACGGTACCGGGCTCGCTGCGAAGCTGCGCGAGCGCGGCGTGGAACGCGTCGTGGTCTGCGGGCTGGCGACTGACTATTGCGTGCTGAACACGGCGAACGACGCGCTGGAAAACGGCTTCGCCGTGCTGGTCGTGCCGGAGGCCGTGCGCGCGGTGGATGTGCAACCGGGCGACGGCGAGCGGGCGCTTGCCGCGATGGTGGCGCGTGGCGCGCAGCAAGTAGGCCTGGACGCACTGGCAACGGCCGCCACGCCGGCTTGAGTTCAGCCGGCCGCGCGGCCGCCAGCAATGAAAAACCCGGTCACGGCATCCGCCGGACCGGGTTTTTTCATGGGCGCCCGCCGGCGCCCTGCCGTGCAATCAGGATTGCACGCCGTTCAGTTTCGAACGCGAACGGGCGTAGCCGAAGTAGACAACCAGGCCGAGCACGAGCCAGACCAGGAAGGCGACCCAGGTGGTGAGGCTGAGGAAGGACATCAGCGCGAAGCAGAAGATGATCGCCAGTGCCGGGATGACCGGCACGCCCGGGCAGCGGAAGGCGCGGTGCAGGTCCGGGCGCTTCTTGCGCAGGATGATGACGGCCAGCGACACCAGCGAGAAGGCTGCCAGCGTGCCGATGTTGACCAGCTCGGCCAGCACGTCCAGCGGCACGACCGCGGCGATCAGGCCGAAGATGATGCCGACCATCCAGGTGGCGAAGAACGGGGTGCCGTATTTCGGATGCACGGTCGACAGGCGTGCCGGCAGCAGGCCGTCGCGCGACATCGCGTACAGGATGCGGGTCTGGCCGTAGGCCATCACCAGGATCACCGTGCTCATGCCCAGGATCGCCGCCAGGTCGACGAAGCCGGCGACCCAGTCTTGTCCGGCGAACTGCAGGGCCAGCGACACGGGGTGATCGACGCCCTTGAACTGCATGAAGGGCACGATGCCGGTCATGATGGCCGCAACGACCACGTACAGCACGGTGCAGATGCCGAGCGAGCCGATGATGCCGATCGGCAGGTCCTTCGCTGGATTCTTGACTTCCTCGGCGGCCGAGGTGACGGCATCGAAACCGATGAACGCGAAGAACACCAGGGCGGCCGCGCTCATCACGCTACCCATGCCAAACGGCATGAACGGCTGCCAGTTGTCCGGTTTGACATACTGCACGCCGACGAAAATGAACAGCAGCACGACGCCAGTCTTGATCAGCACCATGATGTTGTTGATGCGGGCCGACTCGCGCACGCCCAGCGAGAGCATGAAGGTCAGCACCATCATGATCAGGAAGGCCGGCAGATTGAACACCGTCTGCACGCCCGGAATGGCACCGGGCGCGGCGCGCAGGGCTTCCGGCAGGACGACCCCGATGCCCTTGAGCAGCGACTGGAAATAGCCCGACCAGCCGACAGCAACGGTCGACGTCGCCAGGCCGTATTCGAGCAGCAGGTCCCAGCCGATCATCCAGGCGACGATTTCGCCCAGGGTGGCGTAGGAATAGGTATAGATGGAACCGGCGACCGGCACGGTCGAGGCAAATTCGGCATAGCACAAGGCGGCGAAACCGCAGGCGATGGCAGCGATGACGAAGGACAGGGTCAGCGCCGGGCCCGCGGTGACGGCGCCGGTGCCGGTCAACACGAAGATACCCGTGCCGACGATTGCTCCGATACCCATCAGGATCAGGTCCATTGGACCGAGCACCTTTTTAAGGCCGCCAGGCTTGTTGCTGGCCGCGACCATGGTATCGAGATTTTTCGTTCTAAAAAGACTCACTGCGTGTTCTCCTGTTTTTCATTATCTTTCTCCTCCAGGAACGGCGCCGTTGCCGGCTCCCCTCCCCGCTTTCCCGCTTTGCTACTTGCTGCCGGCCCTGCCGCTGGCTTGCATGCGACCGCGAGGCGGCAACATCGTTCAACGCCGACGGAATCGGGTAGGAGCTGCACGAAGGTATGCACTACCAGGGGAAACACGCCCGTGTTCGCAGACAGGAACGCGCTCGACCGCGCTGACAGCGCCGGGCAGCGATACGCCTGCGCTGCCCGCCGTAAATACGCGATAACAAAAAGCCAGCACGGTATTATTGCTCCGGCAACCCCTGTTGAGCAAGCGCCCGTCATCGCGCGCCGCCCCACCGGAGCGCTTTTTTCCGTTCCGCGTCGTATTTTTCGCTCTCCGGCGGGAAGCGGAGACGGCCGCGGCGCCCTTACGCCCGCTGCCGACGCCTTCGCTGCGACCACAGGCGCCAGTACAGCGCGCCGTTCACGGCCAGCACCAGCGCCGCCAGGACCAGCTGGTGCGTGCGCGTCAAGCCGCCCGGGTACAGCAGGGACAGCAGGTAATGTTCGACAAAGCCGCCACCGTAGCCGTCCAGGCCCGCACGCAGGCGCAAGTCGTTTTCAATCGTGGTCAGCGGACAGATCCACCCGTTCAACTCGATCAGCACGCCCCACGCCGCTGCCGGCAGGTGCAGCCGGGCCAGGTGCGGGCGGCGCAAGACCAGGAAGGCGCCGAGGGCCACGAACAGCACGAAGGCGGCGTGCAGCACCGGGACCAGCGCGGCGCCCGGGGCGGCCATCATGGCGCCGGCACCTCGGCCGGGGATGTCGCCGCCGCCGCCGCCGGGGCAGGCGCTGCGCCATCGACGCACTCGCGCGCGAAACTGCCCAGCATCGCGATCGCCGTGGCCGCCGTGCGCAGGTAGAAGGCCTGCAGGTGGAACACGTGCCAGCGGCGCCGGTGCACCTCCAGGCGCGCGTTCACCCCGCAGGCGCGGGCGTGCGCTGCCAGCCGGGTGGCGTCGGCCAGCATGATTTCCTCGTCACCGACCTGCACCGGGAACGGCGGCAGCCCGGCCAGGCTGGCCTGTAGCGGCCGATGGGCGTCGATGCCCGGCGGGCAGGCATACCAGTCGATGCCCCGGCGCACCCAGCCGGCGCGCACCATCGGGTCGCGCGCGGCATTCCCCCCTCACGCAGGGGTCGCCCAGCGTGGGGTCGGTCACCGGGGAGATCAGTGCCAGGCCCGCGGGAAGCGGCGATCCGCCGTCGCGCAGGCGGATCGCCACGGCCAGCGCCGGGGCCGCGCCGGCCGAGTCGCCGGCCAGGACGATCTGGTGCGCCGCCAGGCCACGCGCGCGCATGGCGCCGTAGCAGGCCAGCGCGTCTTCCGGGCTGCGGGATAGGGGTGCTCGGGCGCGAGGCGGTAATCCGGCACCCAGACCGGCAGGCCGGCGCTTCTCGCCAGCCGCGTGGTGATGCTGCTGTGGGTCGCCGGGTTGCCCGGGCAGAAGGCACCGCCGTGCAGGTAGAGGATGGCGCCGGCGCCAGGCTGCGCGCCCTGGGGTGACGATCTCGGTCGGCACCCCGCCTGTCCGCGCACGGCGGCGCATGACGCCGCCCACGCCCGGCATCAGCGGCGCCAGCAGGTTCACAGCGAAGCGCTGGGCGCGCGCGCCGAACGGCGGCCCGATCAGCGGCTTGAAGCAGGCGCGCAGGAAGCCGCGCTGGAATGCGGCGGCGAAGCGTTCGCGCCGGGACGGGTGGTCGGCCACGGCGAGCGCACCGGGCTGCCCGGGCAGCGGCAGGGTAAAACGGTAGGCGAGCAGGCTCGCATGGCGGGTCAGCCAGCGGTAGCTGAAGGTAAACCCTGGCCAGTTGGCGCTGTTGTGGCCGTTGCGGTCGAGATACCAGCTGCGGCAGCCGTTCCAGACGCTGCGGCCCAGGCGCCGGCGCAGGCCGGCGTTGAAGCGGAAATGCACGCTCGGGTCGACCTCGATCGCGCTGGCACCGGCACGGCGCAGCGCATTCATGCAGCGCACCACGTGTTCGGCCTGGCTCTCGAGCATGTAGACGATGGAGTTGTGGCCGAGGTTCGTGTTCGGGCCATACAGCATGAAGAAGTTCGGAAAACCCGGCACCGTCATGCCCGGGTAGGCGCTCGCGCCGTCCCGCCAGGCGGCGTTCAGGTCGCGCCCGCCCCGCCCGCGAATCGTCATGGGCGCGAGGAATTCGGTGGCGGCAAAGCCGGTGCCGTAGATGATGGCGTCGACTTCGACGTGGTGCCCGGCCGCGGTCTCGATGCCGGACGGCGTAATGCGGACGATCGGGTCGGTGACCAGTTCCACGTTGGGGCGCGCGAAGCAGCCGAGGTAGTCGTCCGACAGCAGGATGCGCTTGCAGCCGACCGGGTAGTCGGGCTGCAGCTGCGCCCGCAGCGCCCCGATTCCACCTGCCGTTCCAGCATGCGCCGGAATGGCAGGCCGACCGCGAACCACATCAGGCGTTGCAGGCGCGTGAAGGCCAGCGCGCGCGCCTCGTATTTCGCGTAGATCAGGCCTCGGTGCAGGCGCATCAGCACAGGCAGGCGGCGAAACAGCGTACGCCGCCAGGCCGGATAGGGGCCGGTCGGCGCGCGCTTTCAGCCAGGAGGCCGAACGCTGGAACACGGCCAGCCGGGCGACTTGCCCGGCAATTGCCGGGATGAACTGGGTGGCCGAGGCGCCGGTCCCGATGACGGCGACGCGCTTGCCCGCGAGCGCGTAGCCATGGTCCCACTCGGCCGAGTGGAAGGCGCGGCCGCGGAAACTGCCGGCACCGGGGATGTGCGGCAGCGCCGGACGGGAAAGGAGCCCCGTGGCGCTGACCAGGATGCGCGTGCGGAGTTGCCCGCCGCCGGCCAGGGTGATGCTCCACAGGTCATGTTCGTCGTCGAAGGAGGCGTTTTCGACCGCGGCGGCGTAGCGGATGTGTCGTTCGACATCGAAGCGCCGGGCGCAGTCGCGCAGGTAGGCGTGGATCTCGGCCTGGCCTGCGAAGTGGTGCGACCAGTCGGGATTGGGCGCGAACGAAAAGGAATACAGGTGCGAGGGCACGTCGCAGGCGGCGCCGGGGTAGGCATTGTCGCGCCAGACGCCGCCCAGGTCCGCTTTCTTTTCCAGCAGCAGCAGGCGTTCGATGCCGGCGCGTTTCAGCGCGACCGCCATGGCGATGCCGCCGAAACCCGCGCCGATCACGACCGCTTCCAGCGGTGGGTCGGCCTCGCTGGTTTCGCGGGCGGCGGGTCGATCGGGCGCGCTGGTCATCTGGGCTTCCTCCCGGGGGAGACGGGTAAGCGAATGATTCTCGCATGCAACAATCACGGCGACAATGCGCTGGGCATGGATTCGTGGATCGGGCCCGGCACTGCATCGTCCCCTTGCCCGCTGTTCGCCGCTGTGGCGTGTCGATGCCGCGTGCATGACGCCGGTCCATGCGGCGCTGGTGTAGCATGCGCGGACGCACGCGGCTCGGCAAGCGCGGCACACGTACAGGGAGAAGCACATGGCGGGACCATCGAAGTGGCTGGCTGCGGGACTGTTCGCGTTCCCGCTGCTGGCGGGCGCGGCGCAGCCGATCGTCGAGGTATACAAGAGCGCCAGCTGCGGCTGCTGCAAGGGCTGGATCAGGCATCTGGAGGAAAACGGCTTGAGCGTGCGCGCGCATGACGTGCCCGACACAAGCGAATACCGGGCGAAGTTCGGCATCCCGCAGGCGCTCGGCTCCTGCCACAGTGCGCGCGTCGGTGCCTATGCCATCGAAGGACACGTGCCTGCGAGCGAGATCAAGCGCCTCCTGGCGACAAAACCGAAGGCGGCCGGGCTGGCGGTGCCGGCGATGCCGCTCGGCTCGCCCGGCATGGAGGGACCGCGCAACGATCCCTACGACGTGCTGCTCGTGGCGAAAGACGGCAAGACGAGCGTGTACAGACACTACGACTAGGGTCGCAGGCCAGGCGTGCTCCTACAAGGTCTTGCCAGTGCTGCCGATGGCGCGTCCGGCGCGGCCAGGCGACAATCGCGCCATCGATATCGACAACGCAGACAGGAGAGCACCATGGGGACGGAAGCATCGAGTACCTCCGGCAACGCGCCGGGACCATCGGCGACGCTTGGCGTCGGCGGCGCGACGAGCGGCCAGGAAGGAGCGACGCCCACGCACGAAACGCAAGCCGAGACCGGCGGCAGCGGCGGCGCGCAACTGACCCAAAGCCAGGGCGAAGGCATCGGCGCGCCTGCCGGCCAGGCCGGCGTCACGGCAGGGAACCCAGCCCCTTCAAAGGACAGCGCGATGCAGAGCGGCGCGACGGGCGCGCAGGATACGCGCGCGCGGCAAGCCGGCGGCACCGGCACCGGGCTCGGCTCGCCCGAATCCGGTGCCAACCAGTCGGAAGACGATTTGCCGCCGACGCCGTAACGGGTGCCGCGGGCGGATCGGTTCAGCCCACCCGCCCGCTGCTGCCGCCATCGAGCGTGATCGTGCCGTGCTCGCCGGGGTCGACGTCCGGCGTGGTGCCGGTCATGGCCGCTTTTGCCATCTGGAACAGGCGCACCATCTTGCTGTCGTTCGAGTCCCAGTACTCGGCGCTGTGCGGCGCCACGCGCACCAGCACGACGTGCTCGTCGTCCGGGCCGTGCGGGAACCAGGCCTGCACCATCGGGTTCCACAGGGCGCGGATGCGCTCGCGGTCGACCACGCGCTCGGCGGTGCCGCTGATCGATACATACAGGCTGTCGTCCGGCTGGGCAAAGCTGACGTTCACCTCCGGCTGCATCGCGATGTTCTGCCACAACGGTGTGTGGATCGAGGTGTAGAACCACAGGCCGCCCTCGGTGTCGGTTTCCTGGTTGGTCATCGGGTGGCTGATCAGGTGGCCGTGCTCGTCGACGGTGGTAAACATCGCGAAGCGCATCGAGCGGATCTTGTCGGCCAGCGCGGCCGCCTGGGCGGTAGCGTTCGTCGTGGACATGTTGAATCCTTCTTCGTACGTTGATCGAAGCGCCAGCCTAGCGCGAACTGTCGCGCGGCTCGGTGCGGCGCCGAACCGAGTCCGCGCCGAACTCGGAATCAGCCGCCGGCGCGCGCCGGCTCGTAGCGACCAGGCGCGAGCGTGCCCAGCGGATCGAGCGCCCCCTGATGATGCGCGCGACCGTGCGCCAGTAGCTGTCGCTGCCGGGGTCCAGCCTGCCCATGGCGTGGTTGCCGACACGGTAGGGAATGTAGCCGGCGTCGAACATCCGGCCGAAGACCTCGTCGTGGCAGGCGCGTGCACGCGCCGCTTCGTGCGGGTCGTGCTTGTCGTAGGCGACCGTGAGCACACCGCCCAGCGTACGCTCGTTGATCATGCTGAAGGTGGCGAACAGGTCGAAGCCGTGGCGCTCGAAGCTGGGGCGCGCCAGTTCGTGCACGGCCAGCATGTCGGCGCCGCGCAGCGGCAGCACCGGCGACACCCACAGCAGGCCGCAGCCGTCGCGTGCGGGGTCGGCGGCCTCGGGAAAGGCGGCCGGCAGCCCGGCCAGGCGGCGCCAGTAGGCACCTGCCGGGAAGCGCCCGTCGGGCACGCCCCGGTTCATGGCGAACAGCGATTCGCCGAGCGCCACGCGGGCACGCAGGCGGCGCCCGGCGCGGCTTTCGCCCAGGCAGCGGCCGACCAGGGCGCCAAGGCGCAGGCTGCGCTCGCTGACGAAACGCAGCCGTCCCGGCAGGCCGCGTAGCGCGCGCCGCAGCGCCGCACGCGCGGCCGCCACCGGGCATCCGATCCATAGAGCGCGCCGGACACGGTCCAGGGGGCGATGTCGCCGCCGGCGCAGAGCGCGGCGCGCGCGGCCTCCGGCAGGCGCGATCCCTGCGGCACCTGTGCGCGCGGGAATACCATGCCGCCCGAGATCACCCGCATGTCGTTGCCAATGTGGACGATGCTGCGCAGGGTACCGTCCAGGCGCAGCGGGCGCAGCGCGTCGACGACGGCGGCAATGTCGGCGTGCTCAGGCACGCTGTAGAGGAAATGGTTGACGCACGCCGCCTTCGGCATCAGCCAGATGCCCAGGCGCGTGACCACGCCCAGATTCGACTGGGTGAACAGGCCGTCGAGGAAAGGCCCGACGCCGTAGGGGAACAGATGGGTGGTTTTCGCTCCGTGATAGTGGCCGAAACCGGTTTCCAGCAGCTCGCCGTCGGCCATCACGATCTGCATGCCGGCCACGTGCTGCAGGCGATTCCCATGGGGGGAATGGCCGAAGCCGCGCTCCATGATGTTGCCGATGTAGCTGGTGTCGGGGCCGGCGCCGGTGCAATCGGCCCACAGCAGGTCGCCATGCTCGCGCAGGTAGCTTGAAAGCTGGCGCTGGGTGACGCCGGGCTCGATGACGGCATAGGCCAGCTCGGTGTCGACGTGGTGGATGCGGTTCATCCGCGACAGGTCGAGCAGCACCTGGCCGGCGCCGACGGCGCAGGCGTCGCCATAGCCCCAGTTCTTGCCGGTGCTGATCGGATAGACAGCCAGGCCGTGCTGCGCGGCGAGGCGCACGACCCCGGCCACCTGGCCGGCATCGGCAGGGCGCACCACGGCCAGGGGGCCGCATCGGACGCCCAGCGGTGCTGCGCGCATAGCGCTCGCGCGTGGCATCGTCGCGCAGCACGTGCTCGTGGCCGACCAGGTCTGCCATCGCCGCGAGGGGCCAGGTCGGCGCCGGCGCGCAGGTCGGAAAGGTTGGTCATGCCGCCTCCTCCATGCCGCACAGGCGCGCCAGGCGGCGCGCGATGCCGGGCTCGTCCTCCCGGGCGAAGAAATAGGGATAGAAGGAACGTTCGGCGCCGTCGGCGAGAACACCGCCGCCCCAGCGCGCGATCTGCGTCGCCATGTGGTCGAGCGGCAGGCGCAGCAGGACGGCCGGCGCGCCGACCCGGCTGCAGGGCCGTTCGCCGCCGAAATCGGCGAAGCCGAGCATGCGCTGGTAGAAGGCGACATGGCGCGGATTGACCTCGATGACGTAGTCGGTATAGCCGTGCAGCCGGTTCGCGTACAGGTAGGAGATATGGATCAGGGCGGCGAACACGCGCCTGGACATGCCTGGGTCGATCGCCAGCCGCGAAGGCTCGCACAGGCGCCGTCCCCTGGCGCCGCAGGAGCACAAGGCGGTCGCCAAAGTTCTCGTCCGCCGGCAAGCGGCCGCGCATGTCCAGGCACAGGCTCATGGTGCCGACCAGTTCGCCGGCGGTTTCGGCGTACAGCGTGATCCTGTCGCCCGTATCGGGATCGAGGCCGTCGCCCCCTCGCTGGCATAGCCGCGCCAGGCGTACATGCGATCGAGCAGGACGCGCGCCTGGCCGCGGTCGCGCGGCGAGTCGGCCAGGCGGACGTTGAAGACCTGGTCGTCGGCGGGAATGCCGCCAGGGCGTGGGGCGGTAGCCGCGCTGGCACGGGCGCGGGCTGCCGCATGGAAGCTTGCGATGGGCATGTCGTCTGCTACAGGTGTTTCATCTACCAGCATGCTTGTTCTCCAGTGATATCGTCCCGCCCCCGGCGGAAACGTGGCGAAAATGTGGCAAAGCGTGCGGCTCAGCCACGGGACTGCCAATGAGACAAGGTCAGCAGTAGGCAGGTTCCCGGCTTTGCGGCAACTTCTTTGCGGTATGAACATGCATCAAGCTTCGGAGCAATTTGCCACAAGCATGCGCTGGATGGTTTCGTGGCCTCGCTGGGGGATGCCGCGACGCATTTTTGAGCGGCATCAAGGGCAAAAAGGGGTGGCGAAACGGGCGTCGTACGCGGCCATATAATCGCTGGGCGGCCTGCCGGTCCGTGCCGTCCGCCAGTTCACATCGAGGACTCCCGAATGCCGCTCGCTCACCGCCGCCTGTCGCCCCGGCCGCATGCTCCCCTGCCCTGTCGCGCGTCGCCATGAGGGCGCATCCTGTATGCGTTTCCGGTGCTCGCCCGCTGCCGCCCGGCGAACGCGAACCTGCGCCGTGCGGCCCTTCGTGTGCGCTCTGGCCTGCAACACTCGGCACCGCGCAGCGGTGCAAGCGCCATGGGTAGCCGGCCCTGCCCAGGCGGGCCGCCTTCGGGTGCCGCACCGCGGCTGGTCGCCCATGTGGTCAGCCGGCTCGATTCTGGGGGAGCGGCCTGCTCGACCTGATCGCCCACCTGCCGGGCGACCGTTATCGCCACGCCGTACTGTGCCTGCGCGACCACGGGGTCCTGCACGCCCAGCTGCGCGAGCGCGGCGTCAACGTGATCGACCTGAACCGCAGCGAAGGCGCCTATCCCGGCCATTTCCTGCGCCTGGTGCGCGCCCTGCGCGGCCTGCGTCCGCACCTCGTGCATACGCGCAACCTGGGCGGCCTGGAAGGCCAGCTGGCAGCGTTTCTCGCCGGCGTGCGCCTCCGGGTGCATGGCGAGTACGGCCGCGAACCGGCCGAGCCCTGCCGTTCGCGCCCGCCCAGCCTCGTGCGGCGCGCCATGCGCCCGCTGGTCGGCCACTACGTTGCGAGCAGCATCGAACAGGAGCGCTGGCTGATCGAGCAGGTCGGGGCCGAGCCCGCGCGCGTCTCGCACATCTCGAACGGGGTCGACAGCCTCGAATTCCATCCGCGCCACGGGGCCGCACGCCGCCATCGGTCCCGAGGGTTTCATGTGCCATGACGCGTTTGTCATCGGCAGCGTCGGGCGCATGGACGATGTCCAGAACGATACGACCCTGGTCGAGGCATTCCTGCGCCTGATCGCTTCGCCCCACCCGGCGCATGCGCGCCTGCGCCTGCTGATCGTGGGCGACGGTCCGACGCGCGCCGAATGCCAGTCCATGCTCGACCGCGCAGGCGCCGCCGGACGCGCCTGGCTGCCGGGCGAGCGCGCCGACCGCGCGCGCCTGATGCGGGCGATGGACCTGATGGTCTTGCCGGCGCTGGCCGAAAGCAGCGGCAACGTGCTGCTCGAAGCCATGGCCAGCGGCCTGCCCGTCGTCGCCACCGCCGTCGGTGCGCACAAGGAACTGGTGCAGCCGGGGCTGACCGGCATCCTGGTGCCGCCGATGTCGCCCGACGTGATGGCCGCCGCGATTGCCGATTACTGCCGCATCCCCGACATGGTGGCGCGCCATGGCGCCCGCGCCCGCGGCAACGTCATCGCCCACCACAGCCTGCCGGCGATGGCGCGCGGCTACCTGGCGGTGTACGACGCGCTGGCCGGCGCGGGCGCCGGCTCCTGAGACGCCCTGGCTTGCCCCGTGTTCAGGCGGGCAGGACGAGCGCCTCGTGCGGCGGTTCGATCCGCGCCCGGGTGTCCCCGGAGCGTTGCGCCAGCCACCGTTCCAGCATCATGAGCTGCCAGACGGTCTCGCCGTGCAGGCGCGGATCCTCGGGCACGCGGCGTGCGAGCAGCAGGTCGAGGAAGTCGCGGCGCAGGATGCGGCGCCGCGCCAGGTCCGACAGGCTGTCGCCGGCCAGTGCGCGCAGGCGCGGTTCTTCCTGCAGCCAGCGGCCGAACGGCAAGACCGGTGCGCTCTCGTGGGCAGTGCCACGTCCTGCCTTGAGCGCACGCAAGGCCTGGTCGAAGAGACGCCGCGCGCCCGCCTCGCCTTTGTGTCGCGGGCCCAGCCGCGCCGCCATCGACAGCAACGCGTCATCGAGATAGGGCAGCACCGGCCGCAGTCCAGCCGCGGCGCATGCCGCGCTGAACGCGGGCAGTACCCGCAGCGGCAGATCGCCCTGCAGTTCCAGCTCGATCGCGCGGTTGACCGGGCTGCGTGCCTGGGCCGACCACCATGCCTGGTCCAGCGCGGCGGCCGGCGCTTCCGGGTCGACCAGTTCCGGGAAGGCCGGGTCGACGACGCCCGCCGCGCCCTGCCGGAGCAGGCGGTTGCGGCGGCGCAGGCGTACCGGCGCCGGCGCCAGCGAAGCCTCGATGCGCTCGCGCATCCGTGCAAAAGGCGCCCGGCAGCCGGCCGCCAAGGCCGAACAGCACCGGCTCGACCAGCAACTGGCGCAACGCGCCTGGCAGGCGCTCGTAACGGCTGACTTGCGCCAGGGCGCCGTAGCGGCGCCCGCGTCCAAAGAGCGCGGCGGCACCCATGGCGCCATGCAGGCTGCGCAGGCCATCCTCGCGCGCCATCTGCGCGCCCAGCAGCATGGTGATCGCACGGGGGGTCGGCACAGGGGCCCGTCGCCCGTGCGCGCAAGGGCGACGACGCCTGCTTCGATGTCGTCCGGGCCGACCTCGCGTTCGCGGTGGTGGCTGCCCAGCCGGCGCGAGGCGGCGCGGACCTGGGCAAGGATATCGCGGTCATGTGCGCCGAAGCCGAGTGCGTAGGTGCGCACGGGTGCCGCGCCGACCCGCGCCAGCATGGCCGCCAGCAGCGCACTGGCCGGACCGCCGGCGCAGAGCAGGCCTGCGCCATCGTCCCCGGAGGTTGCCAGCGCGCTGGACAGGCCGTCGATGAGCCGCTCGTGCGGATCGCTCGCGCTTGCGTGTTCGGCGAAGCGCATGCGCCAGTAGCGCACCCGCTCCACGCGTCCGCCGCGCAGGTGCAGGCATTCGCCCGGTGCCAGCCGGCGCTGGCCGGAAAACATGGGGCGGGCGCCACAGCCGCCCAGGTAGAGGTAGTCGAAGATGGCTTGCGGATCGATTGCGCCGGCCGCTGCGGGATGGCGGGCCAGCGCCGCGCTGCTGCTGGCAAAGAGCAGCGCGCGCCCCGCGCCCCGGTAGAACAGGGGCCGGCTGGCGCACCGGTCGACCGCCAGCAAGGCTTCGCCACGGACCGCGTCGAACAGCGCGAAGGCAAATTGCCCGGCGAGCGCGGCGCAGGCCTGCGCCCCCTGGCTGTGCCACAGGCGCGCGAGTCCGTCGGGACGGGGACCCCAGCAGGCGATCAGGAGCCCGTCCTCCTCATGGAGACTGCCTTCGTCGGCCGCGGCAACCAGGGCGACCGCGCCGAGCGCGTGCGCCGTGCTGCGCATCGGCTCCCCCTTCCCCGAGGGCCCCGGCCATGGCGGCAATCGGCCAGCCGTTCGGTTCGTGCGAGAACCAGCCGCACAGGCCGCTCACGGCGCCACCTCGGCAAACACGGGTGCCAGCTCGCCTGCCAGGCGGGCGCGGTCGATCTGGCCGTCGCCGGCACGCGGCAGCGGCGCGCGCGCGGCGCACGTCGATCATGGCCGGTAGCATGTGCCGGGGCAAACGGGCGCGGCAGGCGCCGAACAGGATGTTCGAATCGAGCCGGGCACCCGGGCGCGATGTGGCGAGGAGCGCGATCACCTGGCCCAGCACTGGATGGGCGATACCGACGGCAGCCGCCTCGAGGACCAGGCCGGTGCCGACGACGATCTTTTCGACCTCGCGCGGGCTGACGCGATAGCCGCCCGTCAGGATGGTGTCGCCCCGCACATCGGCCGGATACAGGTAGCCGTCGGCATCCCTGCGCGCGCTTGCGCCCGGAAAATGCCCGGTCTCGCGGTTCGACAGTCCCGCCATCGACGGCAGCAGGCGCAGCTGGCGGGCGCTGGCGCGGGCATCGTTCCAGTAGCCGAGCGGCACGAGGTCGCCGCGCCGCACCAGCTCGCCGGTTTCGCCCGGCGCACATTCGCGTCCGTCCGGGCGCACGACGCGCAGGTCGGCATACGGCAGCGCGCGGCCGATGGAGCCGGGGTGCGCGTCGAGCTGGGACGGCATCAGGCTGGTCGCGCGGCAGGCGTCACCGATATCATGGAGCAGGTGGATGCGCGTGCGCGGCAGTGCGGCCCGCAGCAAGTCCAGGCTGGGACGATCGAGTCCGCCGCCGGCGCAGGCGAGAAAGCGCAGGCGGTCCGATGCACCGCGCGGCATCGCACCCGAGAGCGTGCGCAGGGTGTCGGCGGCGGCCAGCAGGCCGGTTGCCTCGCCCCGCTCGAGCAGCCGGGTCAGCGCGGCCGGGCCGGATCCGCTGTCGAGCACCGCGGTGGCGCCGGCGGCCAGGGTGGCCAGGAGCGCGTTCAGGCCGTAATCGCGGTGCAGGCCGATGGTGCAATGGATTCGGTCGCCGGGCGCCATGCCGAGGCAGCGCGCGCTGGAAGCGGCGCCCGCGACGAGGTTGCGGTGCGAGAGCGCCACGCCGCGCGGTTCGCCGGCGTCGCCGGCACCGGAGTACGAGCGCGGCCAGCGAGGAACTGCCGGGAAGCGCCGCCGGGGCGGCCGACAGCCCGGCAAAGGCGTCCCAGGACAGCACCCGCAGCGCGCCCGCGGCCGGTGTCGCGGGAACGGTATGCTCGACGTCCGCGCCGCCGAGCACGACCACGGTGCGCAAGGAGGGGCAGCCGCGTACGATCTGCTCGAAACGGGCGGAGTCGGCCTGGTCGCTGCTGGCAGTGACGAGGATGCGCGCGCCGCAGTCGCGCAGCAGCGCGGCGCATTGTGGCGGCGCCATGGCGGGGTCGACGAGCACGAAAGCGCAGCCGGCCGCGCCGGCACCGAACAGCGCCGTCACCGCCTCGATGCTCGCCGGCAGGCGCACCGCGACGCGCTCGTCCGGTCCGCAGCCGCAGGCGCGAAGGGCCGCACCGAAGCCGGCGACGGCCGCAGCCAGCGCCGCGTAGCTGAGCCGGTCGGCCCCGTGGCGCAGTGCGGTTGCGGTCGGCAGGCGGGCCGCGGCCTCTTCTACCAGTTCATGGGCCAGTTGGGCCATCGTGTTCTCCGATCATGCTCAAGAGCGCCGGACAAGGTGTCGATAGCCGGGTTTGCGGCTCTTCCTCGTACCGGCGTACTGCCTTCGTCGCCGCGCCTTGTGCTGAAACGCCGACAGGCGCGCTGAGGTAAAGAGCCATGATTGAGAAAAACTGACAGCGGGTTATTGATAACGATCAATAGTTCCGGAGAGCTTCACCCTGTGGGCGCGCAAGACGGGCCCAGCGGACGCGGGTCTAATTGACATAAATACATGATCGTGCCAACGATTAACCGGGTTCGACACGCCAGCAACGCGGGGCGAGCCCTCGGGCCCTCGAGCCCGATTACGCAGGAGATGCCCGCGCCATGAATGCTCCGCTGCTGACCACGCCCCGCGTGGAGCCCTTCTTCTTCGATGCCGCGCCGGGCACGCGCTTCAGCCTGTATCACGCCCCCAACCCCCAGGTGGCGCCACGCGGTGCCATCCTCTATGTCCATCCCTTCGCGGAAGAACTCAACCGTACCCGGCGCATGGCGGCATTGCAGTCGCGCGCTTTCGCCGAACTCGGCTACGCGGTCCTGCAGATCGACCTCTTTGCCTGCGGCGACAGCTGTGGCGAATTCAACGCGGGCCGCTGGGAAATCTGGCACGAGGACCTGGCCCTGGCCGCCAACTGGCTGGCGGAGCGCGATACGGGCCCCCTGACCCTGTGGGGCCTGCGCCTCGGCGGCCTGCTCGCGCTCGACGCCGCGGCGCGACTGCGTCCGCGCCGGGTGCTGCTGTGGGAGCCGTTCATGAGCGGACGCGCCTGCATGAACGGTTTCCTGCGCCTGTCCGAACAGCTGCGCGACCCGGCCCCCGGCGCCCCGCGCAGCACCGCGGCGCTGCGCGCGCAGCTGGCCGTGCATGGCGCCATCGAGGTCGGCGGCTACGAGGTGGCGGTGCCGCTCGTCAAAGCGGTGGATGCCTGCGACGCCGCCCACGTCCAGCTGCCGCCCTGCGCGGTGCACTGGTTCGCCCTCGGCGGGGCAACCCCGGCAAGGTGGCCGCCAGCGCGGCGCGCCTGGCGCAGCGCTGGGCCGGCGACGGCGTGGCGCTGCACTTCCATCCGGTCGACGGCGCCCTGGCCTGGAATGGGCAAGGGCCGCTCGATTGTCCCGTCTTGCGCGAAGCGACCTGCGATGTGTTTTCTGGAGACCCGGCATGAAACTCGAACAGCGCGCACTGCGCTTTCCCTCCGGCGGCAACGCCCTGATCGGCATCGTCGACGTGCCGGAACGCCCGCTGGCGCGCGGGATGCTGCTGCTCCACGACAGCCTGCAGTACCGGGCTGGCAGCCATCGCCAGTTCACCCTGCTGTCGCGGCTGCTGGCCGCACGCGGCGTAGCCGTGATGCGCTTCGATCGCGGCGCCAGCGGCGACAGCGCCGGGGGAGCCGATGCCGGCGCACTGGAAGAGCGCGCCGACGTGTCGGCGGCAATGAAAGAATTTTTCACGCATGTGCCGGAGATGAAAGAATCTGTCATCCCGGCGACGGGCGACGCGGCTGCCTGCGCGCTCGGCTACGCCGCGAGCGATGCCCGGATCACCGGCCTGGCCCTGCTCGAGCCGGAATGGGATGCCGCATCGCCCGGTGCGGCGCCTGCGTCCAAGCCGCCCTATTCCGCCGCCGACCGCCTGTTTCGCCGCGCCGCCGCCTTTCGCCATGCCGCCACCCGCGCCCGTGCGCCGGCAGAGCCCGCGCCGCCCGCTGCTTCCGTGCTCGACGGGGCGCTGCGCGACTACGAAGGCCAGGTGCTCGTCGTCGGCAGCTCCCGCGCCGGCCGGCGAGCCGGCGCGTGCCCGCACCCGCCATGTCGAACTGACGGGCAGCGAGCTGCGCCTGCGCCGCAGCGCCTGGCGCGACGCCGTCGCCTTTGCCTGCGCAAGCTGGCTGACGTCCTGGTAGCGCGCCATCCCGCCCACGCGGGATAAAGCCGGCAGCAAGCCCGGCGGCAGCGGACGCATCGGGCCCAAATCGTCTATAGTGATGCCTCTTTGAAAATTTTAGGGCGCCCAACAAGCGCTCCATGCAGTCGCAGCGTGCGAACCGGTCCATTCCGGCTCCAGGCTGCAAGCGGCCATGGAGCGCCTGGCTGGCGCCCGTAGACTTGCCATGAAATTTGACGTCGCAATCGTCGGCAGCGGTCTGGCCGGCCTCTCGGTGGCCCTGCATCTTGCCCAGACGCGCAAGGTCGCCATCATCTCGAAACGCGCGCTGCAGGATGGCGCCAGCAACTGGGCGCAGGGCGGCATCGCCGCCGTCCTCGATTCCGGCGACAGCCACGACCAGCACATCGCCGACACCCTCGTCGCCGGCGCCGGCCTGTGCGACGAGGCGGCCACCCGCTACATCGTCGAACACGGCCGCGCCGCCATCGAATGGCTGATCGAGCAGGGCGTGCCCTTCACGCGCGACGCCTCGGCCGAACTGGGCTTCCACCTGACGCGCGAGGGCGGCCACAGCCAGCGGCGCATCATCCACGCGGCCGACGCCACCGGCCACGCGGTGCAGGTCACGCTCGAACAAAAGGTACGCGCCCATCCGAACATCTCGCTGTTCGAACACCACTGCGCCATCGACGTCATCACTTCCGACAAGCTGACCGGCAAGGGCGTGCACAGTGGCGCTCCCCACCTCGTCGGCCAGCCGCGCTGCCACGGCCTCTACGTGCAGGACGAAGCGAGCGGCAAGGTACTCACCTTCGAAGCCGAGCACACCGTGCTGGCCACCGGCGGCGCCGGCAAGGTCTACCTGTACACCACCAATCCCGACACCGCCACCGGCGACGGCATCGCCATGGCCTGGCGCGCCGGCTGCCGCGTGTCGAACATGGAATTCATCCAGTTCCACCCGACCTGCCTCTACCACCCGTACGCGAAATCGTTTCTCATCACCGAGGCGATCCGCGGCGAAGGCGGCTTGCTGAAGCTCCCTCCGGAAGCGGGCGTGGCCGCCGGCACGCGCTTCATGCCGGCCCATGACGAGCGCGGCGAACTGGCCCCCGCGCGACGTGGTGGCGCGGGCGATCGACTTCGAGATGAAAAAGCGTGGCCTCGATTACGTCCACCTCGACATCAGCCACCAGAGCCCGGAATTCCTGAAGGAGCACTTCCCGACCATCTACGCGCGTTGCCCGGAACTGGGCATCGACATCACGAAGGAACCAATTCCCGTCGTGCCGGCCGTGCACTTCACCTGCGGCGGCGTGGTCACGGACCTCGCCGGCCGCACCGACATTCCGGGCCTGTACGCCGTGGGCGAAACCACCTGCACCGGCCTGCACGGCGCGAACCGCCTGGCCAGCAACTCGCTGCTCGAATGCGTGGTCGTCGGCCGTGCCTGCGCCAGCCAGATCGCCGCCGCGCCGCGCATCGAGAACCCGCCGCTGCCGCCCTGGGACGAAAGCCGCGTCACCAACGCCGACGAGGAAGTGGTCATCGCCCACAACTGGGACGAACTGCGCCGCTTCATGTGGAACTACGTCGGCATCGTGCGCACCACCAAGCGCCTGGAGCGCGCGCAGCACCGCATCGCGCTCTTGAAGGAAGAGATCGACGAGTACTACCGCAACTTCCGCATCACGCACGACCTGCTGGAGCTGCGCAACCTGGTCGACGTGGCCTCGCTCATCGTCAACAGCGCGTTGTCGCGCCACGAGAGCCGGGGGCTGCATTACTCGCGCGATTATCCGGACACGCTGCCCAAGGCCCTGCCGAGCGTGCTGACACCGGCGCGCCGCTAGGCCCAGGCGCGCGCGGGACACGCTCCCGATTGCGCTATCCTGTGACCGTCATCGCAGCCCGCCCGTCCGGCGGGCTGCTGTTCATTCCAGCCCATGAAAACGAAGCTGTCCTTTTCCACCGCCCTGCTGCTGACCGTACCGCCCGTGCTCTGGGCGGGGAACGCCATCGTCGGGCGCATGGTGCGCGATGCCGTCCCGCCCATGACCCTGAACCTGCTGCGCTGGGCCATCGCGCTGCTGATCCTGCTGCCGCTCGGGCGCGCGGCCCTGCGCCCCGGCTCCGGAGTGCTCGCCAACTGGCGCCGCTACAGCCTGCTCGGGCTGTTCGGCATCGGCCTGTACAACTCGCTGCAATACCTGGCCCTGCAAAGCTCCACGCCGATCAACGTGACCCCGGTGGCCGCGGGCATGCCGGTCTGGATGCTGCTGGTGGGCCGGCTGTTCTTCGGGGCCAGGGTCAGGCGCAAGCAAATCGCCGGCGCGCTGCTGTCGATCGCCGGCGTGCTGGTGGTGCTGTGCCGGGGCGACCTCGGGCAGCTGGCGGCGCTGCGCCCGGTGGCGGGCGACCTCTATATGATCCTGGCGACAATTGCCTGGTCCTTCTATAGCTGGCTGCTGATGCAGCAGGGATGTGCCCGGCTTGCGCGCGGACTGGGCCGCTTTCCTGCTGGCCCAGGTCGGCTACGGCGTATTGTGGTGCGCCGCGCTGAGCGGCGCCGAAGCGGCCAGCGCCGGTATCGACGTCGCCCGGAGCTGGCCGCTCGCCGCGGCCCTCCTCTACGTGGCGATTGGGCCGGCCATCGTCGCCATGCGCTGCTGGGGCGCCGGAGTCATGCGCGCCGGCCCCACGCTGGGTTCCTTCTTCATCAACCTGACGCCCCTGTTCACCGCACTGCTATCCTCGAGCTTCCTGGGCGAGCCGCCCCACCTGTATCACGCGCTCGCCTTCCTGCTGATCGTGGGCGGCATCGCCGTCTCGGCGCGCTGAGTCGGCCACACACCAACGAAAGGCCACAACAAAGCGCTGTGCCACGCCGTCGCGGTCGGTCGGCGGTGCTCGCCCTGTTTTTTCGCCGAGGCGCGGCAAGACGCGCGGGATGCTCCCGTCCCGCTGTACAATCAGTATTTCCTTTTGGTAAGTTGTACACGTGCCCGGCGCCGCCTCCACGACGCGCTTGCCGGCGTCGCCCTCCTGACATCCGCTCACAACATCATGAAAAAAACGATCACGAGACTTGCCCTCACCCTCAGCATCGCCGCCGCCATGTCGGCATGCGGCACCACCGCGCCGGTGCAGCAGTCCGCCGCGCAGATGCGACAAACCCACGGCTACGTCGCCGTTGCGCTGCCGCGCCTGCTCGGCGTCGGCGCACCCGAGATCACGCTGCGTCCCGTCGGCGGAGGCGCCGAGTACGTCCTTGCGCCAACGGCAACGGACAGCGAAGTGCTCGGGCTGTGGGTGCCGCCGGGCCAGTACGAGATCGTGCAAATGCGCGGGTCAAACAAGGACAGCTACACACCGGTCGAGGTCAAGGCCGGCCACGTGACGGACATGGGCGGTATCGCATGGGCAGGCATTGGCGACAATGAACAGGTGCTCCTGCCGCTGCGGCACAAGGACTTGAGCGCCGCGGTCGATGCGGCAACCCGCTCCTTCGACGGCTTGGGCCTGGGCGAGCGGATCGAATGGAAGCCGACGGCGCCACCGCCGGTCCAGCACGTACCGACGGCGAACAACCTGCCGGCTGGCGGCATGCTGGTCCAGGCGATCGCGGCTCACGTCGACTACGCGAACAGGACGCCTCTACGCACGCAACTGCGCAGCGCGAAGAGCCTCGAGGAATTCACGAAGCTGTATCTGCCGTCGGCGGCGCCCGTCATGGGCGGTTCCAGCGCCGACGCCGGGGGGGCAGTCTACCGGGCGGCAACTTCGGCCAGCTTCGGCGCCGCGACGCCGCCGGCAGCTGGCGCGTGATCGACACGGGCACCATCTCGCCGCTGACCGCCGTCGAAGCGGCCGGGCCGAGGGTGCTGGCCGGTACCCACGACGGCGTGCTGCTCGCCAGCGCCGACAAGGGACAGACCTGGTCCCGGGTGCATGGCTTCGATAAAAAAGAAAACGTCATCAACATTCACTTTGCGGGCAATGGGTACTTCGTCCTCACCGGCAAGTTTGCCGGAGCGGCGACGGGACGCACGGCCGAGATCGAAAGCCTGCAGGTGTATGTCCTCGACCCGTCGACCATGGCACCGACACTGTTGCGCAAGATCGATTTGCCGAAAAAGCTGAACTGGTTCCAGATGGGTTCGCTTGGAGCCAGCGTGGCCGGCAATTACTATCTGGTCAATACGCTGGCGAGCATCGAACGTTACGACCTGGGCGCGCGCACCTGGAAAACCGTGTCGGCACCGCATGACGTGACCCATCTGCGCAGTGCGAAGAACGGCGCGATCCTGACCGCCTTCAAGGCGCAGGGCGGTTTCTCGAAGCTGAGCGTGTCCCTTGATGCCGGCAACTCGTGGAAAGCCATGGAAACCCCGCCCTATCCGGTCAACGACATCCAGATGGAAAGCCTGGAGGCCGGCCACGCCTCGCGCTGGGATACCGGCGCCTTCACCTCCGCCATGCAGTTGACGCAGTACGACCCTTCCTCCAAATCATGGAAGGCGACCTGGACCGCACCGCCGGCGACCTGCACGAGGACGGTGCGCGATGCCAGCGGCAAGGAACAGCTGTGCGTGACGGGCGGCGGCAGCATCTTCCGCATCGGCGCGGGCAAGATGGTGCCGGAGTTGCTGGCGGAGTGATGCGCCGCTGATCGCTGCTCGCCTCCCCCGAAAAGCCCGCTCCCGAGCGGGCTTTTTTACGCCCATGCCCGACAGCCGGGCCAGCCCCGGTAGCGCCGACGCCGCATGACCGCCCGGAATCGTGTGTTGGCCGCCCCGGCAAGAATGCTACGATCCCATCCGAATGGAGGATGGAACACGATGGCTGAAGGATTCACGCAACACGACGGGGCGGTGCAACTTGCCGATTTCCTCGAACGCCATCCGAAAACGCTCGTGCTGACCGGCGCGGGTTTGTCGACGGCATCTGGCATTCCCGACTACCGCGATCGCGATGGCGTACGGCGCGGCAAGCTCCCGATCCAGGGACCCGAATTCCGGCGCTCGCAAGCGGTCCAGCGGCGCTACTGGGCCCGCAGCATGGTCGGCTGGCCGACCCTGGCCAAGGCTTGCCCGAATGCCGGGCACGCAGCGCTGGCTGCGCTGGAAGCGGCGGGACGCATCGGTTCGCTCCTGACGCAGAACGTCGACGGCTTGCACCAGCAGGCCGGCAGCCACGCCGTGCTCGAGCTGCATGGCAACATCCACTCGGTCATCTGTCTCGACTGCGGGGCCCGCATGCCGCGCGCCTTCGTACAGACCCAGCTGGTGGAGACGAACCCGGCGCTTGCCGGCGCGATGGCGAGGCCCTTGCCCGACGGCGACGCCCAGCTGGAACCCGGCGCGCTCGAAGGTTTCCAGCTGCCCCGGTGCGATCACTGTGGCGGCACCCTGATGCCGGACGTCGTCTTTTTTGGTGACAACGTTCCGGCGGCACGCACAGCGCTCGCCGTGGCGCAAATGGAGGCGGCCGATGCGCTGCTGGTGGTGGGTTCGTCGCTGATGGTGTTTTCCGGTTTCCGCTTCTGCCGCATGGCACGCGCCGCCGGCAAGCCCATCGCCGCCGTGAACCTCGGCATCACCCGTGCCGACGAACTGCTGAGCCTGAAAATCGAGGAATCGGCCGAAAGGCTGCTGCCCGCGGCGGCAACCCTGCTGGGCGCCGACGCGGCGCCGGTTCCCATCGACCTCATCAAGGAAAGGGGAATACTTTGACGATACAACGCGATTCATTCGGCCGCACCTCCAGTGGCGCCGGCTCCGGCTTGCCCCGCGCCGCGCTGCTGGCAGGCATCGGCCTGGCCGCTTCCTCGGCTCTACGTGCGCAGCAAGACCAAACAGGCCGAGACCGACAATCCGCCACACGGCAAGTTCGTCGACGTCGACGGCGTACGCCTGCATTACCCGGAACGGGGCAGCGGCCCGGCGCTGGTGCTCCTGCACGGCAACGGCGTGTATGCGAGCGACTTCGAATACAGCGGGCTGGTCGGCCAGCTGAGCGAGCGCTACCGGGTGATCGCCTTCGACCGCCCCGGCTACGGCTACAGCGCGCGTCCGCGCTCCACGGTCTGGACACCCGACGCCGGGCACGCCTGCTGCACCATGCGCTGCAGGAAATCGGCGTCGATTCCGCGATCGTGGTTGGCCACTCCTGGGGCACGATGGTCGCGCTGGCGATGGGCTTGCAGGTGCCCGACGTGGTCCGCGGCCTGGTGCTGCTGTCGGGCTATTACTATCCGACGCTGCGGTTGGACGTGACGGTCCAGGCGCAGCCGGCGATTCCGCTTATTGGCGACCTGATGCGCTACACGGTGTCGCCGCTCATCGGGCGTCTGCTGTGGCCGCTGCTAGCGAAGCGGGTGTTCTCGCCGCAGCCGGTGTCCGAGCGCTTCCGCCGCCTCGACCCGTGGATGGCACTGCGGCCCGGCCAGCTGCGCGCCGCCGCGGCCGAAGCGGTTCCGATGGTGCCCGCGGCCGCCTCGCTATCGAAGCGCATCGGGCGCCTGCGGGTGCCGGTGCAGATCGTCACGGGGACCCGGGACAAGATCGTCTGGCCGGGCAACGAGTCCGAGCGCTTGCACGAAACGCTGCGGGAAGGCGAGCAGTCGAGCGAGCTGCACCTGATGCCCGGTGTGGGGCACATGGTGCATTACGCGCATCCCGAGCAGGTGGTGACGGCGGTCGACGCGATCGCCGCCCAGGTGGGCGAGCCGCCGGCGCTGCGCAGCCCACGGGCGGAAGCCCCGGCACGGGCCAGCGAAAGCGGCGTGTAACAGCAAGGTGGAATGGACGGGCCGCCGAGGCGTCGACGTTGACGGCGTGGGCACGGGGCGCCCACCCTACGACACAACGGTAGGGTGGGTGCTCCGTGCCCACGCGGGAAAACCGCGTTACCCGACAATCCGCAACGAATAATCCGTCGCCCGCACGTCCTTCGTCAGGCTGCCGATCGAGATCCGGTCGACACCCGTCTCGGCAATCGCCCGCACGGTACCCATGTTGATGCCGCCGGACGCTTCCAGCAGCGCACGCCCGGCATTCACCCGGACTGCCTCGCGCATCATGTCCAGATTGAAGTTGTCGAGCAAGACCGACTTGACCCCGGCCGCCAGCGCTTCCTCCAGCTGGGCGATCGTTTCGACCTCGATCTGCACCGGGACGCTGGCAGCCCGGCTCGCATTGAGCGCCGTCGCATTCGCCAACGCCTGGGTCACGCCGCCAGCCGCCGCGATATGGTTTTCCTTGATCAGGATCCCGTCATACAAGGCCATGCGCTGGTTCTTGCCGCCGCCAACGCGCACCGCGTACTTCTGCGCCAGGCGCAGGCCCGGCAGCGTCTTGCGGGTATCGAGAATCGCGGCCTGCGTGCCCGCGATCACGTCGACGTACTTGCGCGTCGCGCTGGCCACGCCCGAGAGCAGCTGCATGAAGTTCAGCGCGGCGCGCTCGGCGGTGAGCAGGGAGCGTGGCGAACCTTCGATCGTGCAGACCACGGAATCGGCGCTCATCAGGTCGCCCTCGGCATATTGCCAGTCGATCTCGATGTCCTGGTCCACCGCCAGCATCACGCCCTCGAACCAGGGCGCGCCGCAAAGCACGGCTTCTTCGCGCACGATCACGCGTGCCCTGGCGCGCGGCGCTTCCGGTACCAGCTTGCCGGTCAGGTCGCCGCTGCCGACGTCTTCCAGCAGCGCAGCCAGGATGTTCTGCTCGAAAGCGGCTTGCAGCTTGTCGTCGAAAGCGGCGTGAGGGTTCTTCGGAGTCGTCATGCGGGTCCCACGTTCGAATACAGGTTGGCGTTCTGCTCGAGCGCGCCGCTCGGCAGCGCTTTTGCCTTCTTGGCGGCGGCGAAATCGAGCATGCGGTCGATCGCGCGCACGGCTTCGCGGCCGATGGCGGGGTCGACAAACACTTCGTTGGCGCCAGACTCGAGCACCTCGGCCAGATTGCGCAGGCCGTTCATCGCCATCCACGGGCAATGCGCGCAGCTCTTGCAGGTGGCGCTGTTGCCGGCGGTCGGCGCTTCGATGAAGTGCTTGCCCGGGGCAGCCGCGCGCATCTTGTGCAGGATGCCGTTGTCGGTCGCGACGATGAAGTGGGTGGCGTCGAGCGTGACGGCGGCGTTGATCAGCTGGGTGGTCGAGCCGACCACGTCGGCCTGGGCCACGACGTTGGCCGGGGACTCGGGGTGCACCAGCACCTTGGCATGCGGGTACTCGGCCTTGAGCAGGTCGAGTTCGATGCCCTTGAACTCGTCGTGCACGAGGCAGGAGCCCTGCCACAGCAGCATGTCGGCACCGGTCTGCTTCTGGATCCAGGAACCGAGGTGACGGTCCGGCGCCCACAGGATCTTCTTGCCCTCTTCGTGCAGGTGCTTGACGATATCGAGGCCAATCGAGGAGGTCACCATCCAGTCGGCGCGTGCCTTGACGGCGGCGCTGGTGTTGGCGTAGACGACGACGGTGCGGTCCGGGTGCTGGTCGCAGAAGGCCGCGAATTCGTCGGCCGGGCAGCCCAGGTCGAGCGAACAGGTCGCTTCCAGGTCCGGCATCAGGATGGTTTTCTCGGGGCTGAGGATTTTCGCCGTCTCGCCCATGAAGCGCACGCCGGCCACCACCAGGGTCCTGGCCGGATGGTCGCGACCGAAACGGGCCATCTCCAGCGAGTCGGAGACGCAGCCGCCGGTTTCCTCGGCCAGGTCCTGCAGTTCGGGATCGACGTAGTAGTGGGCGACCAGGACCGCTTCCTTTTCCTTCAGCAGGCGGCGGATGCGCTCTTTCAGGACGAGCTTTTCGTCGGGCGACGGTTGCTCGGGGATGCGGGCCCAGGCGCGCGCGGTGCAGGCGGCGCCGTCTTGCGGGTGGTCGTATTCGTAGGTCTGGATGGGCAGGATGTTCATGCGCTGTCGATTCACGTTAATGGCGGAATACCGGCGCGCTTGTGCCGCAGCCGGTTGAACGCGTGGGCGGGAGACCCGCCCACCCTACGGGGTCATGCCGGCGAACTGTCCGCGCGATGCCCCGTACAATCAGACGACATCAGGCGATGCCCTGGCTCGTCAGGTACTCTTCGTAGGTGCCGCGGAAGTCGACGACTTCGTTCGGCTTCACTTCGAGCACGCGCGTGGCCAGCGAGGACACGAACTCGCGGTCGTGCGAGACGAAGATCAGGGTGCCTTCGTATTTGTCGAGCGCGATGTTGAGCGACTCGATCGATTCCATGTCCATGTGGTTGGTCGGTTCGTCCAGCAGCAGCACGTTGTGGCGGCCCAGCATCAGCTTGCCGTACATCATGCGACCCTTTTCACCACCGGAGAGCACCTTCACCGACTTCTTGACCTCGTCGCCGCCGAACAGCAGGCGGCCCAGGATCGAGCGCACCGCCAGGTCGTCGTCGCCCTCTTTGGTCCAGCGTCCCATCCAGTCGGTCAGCACGTCGTCCTTCTGGAATTCTTCGGTTGGATCCTGCGGCATGTAGCCGACATTGGCGTTCTCGGCCCACTTCACGCGGCCCTGGTCGGCCGACAGGCCGGTGATGTCTTCGCCGCCGATGCAGCGCAGCAGCGTGGTCTTGCCGGCACCGTTGGCACCGATGATCGCGATGCGCTCGCCCGCCTCGACCATGATCGAGAAGTTGCGGAACAGCGTACGGTCGTAGGATTTCGTCAGGCCCTCGGTCTCGACTGCCAGGCGGTGCAGCTTCTTCTCGCCTTCGAAGCGCACGAACGGGTAGGCGCGCGAGGACGGCTTGAATTCCTCGATCTTGATCTTCTCGATCTGCTTGGCACGCGACGTCGCCTGGCGTGCCTTGGACTTGTTGGCCGAGAAGCGGCGCACGAAGTCCTGGAGTTCGGCGACCTTTTCCTTGGCCTTGGCATTATTTGCCAGCTGCTGGTTGCGCGCCTGGGTGGAGGCGAGCATGTAGTCGTCGTAGGAACCCGGGTACACCTTCAGGGTGCCGTAGTCCATGTCCGCGATGTGGGTGCAGACCTGGTTCAGGAAGTGGCGATCGTGCGAGATGATGATCATCGTCGAGTTGCGCTGGTTCAGGACGTCTTCCAGCCAGCGGATCGTGTTGATGTCGAGGTTGTTGGTCGGTTCGTCGAGCAGCAGGATGTCCGGATTCGAGAACAGGGCCTGGGCCAGCAGCACGCGCAGCTTCCAGCCTGGCGCCACGGCGCTCATCGGGCCCTGGTGCAGGTCGCTGGCAATGTCCAGGCCCAGCAGCAGTTCGCCGGCGCGCGCTTCGGCCGAGTAGCCGTCGTATTCCGCGACCTTGCCTTCCAACTCGGCGGCGCGCATGTAGTCGTCGTCGGTCGCTTCCGGATTGGCGTAGATGGCGTCGCGCTGGGCGATCGCCTCCCACAGCTCGGTGTGGCCCATCATGACGACGTCGAGCACGCGCACGTCTTCATACGCGAACTGGTCCTGGCGCAGCTTACCCAGGCGCTCGCCCGGGTCGAGGCTGACGTTGCCTGCCGATGGTTCGAGGTCGCCACCGAGGATCTTCATGAAGGTCGACTTGCCGCAGCCATTCGCGCCGATCAGGCCGTAACGATTTCCTTCGCCGAACTTGACGGAAATGTTTTCGAACAGCGGCTTGGCGCCGAATTGCATCGTGATATTTGCTGTAGATAGCATGCTGGAATGGCTGTTTAGGCCAGGAAATCAGAGGTTTATCGAATGGCGGGCATTATACAGCACGCCTTGGCGGCGGGAGGCGAATCGCCCTCTGCCCGGGGCCCGCCCTAGCCGGCGCCGCCGCGCAACCGGCGGGGTCGCCTCCGCTTAACAAATTCGTAACAAATTGCAATTTCGAATAGAAACTCAAACAAGCCCTGCCTACACTGGCGGTGTTCGTGACTCCTGTCCCTGCCGCCTTGACGCCATCCACACCGCCCCTTCGCCGCCCCCTTCGCCGCCCGCCCCGCATGCGCCGCGCCACGTTCCCGCCCTCGACGGCTGGCGTGGCCTGGCCATCGTCTGCCTGCTGCTCGGGCACTTCTTCCCTGTGCCGGGCATCAACCTCGGCCTGGTCGGCGTGCATCTGTTCTTCGTGCTGTCGGGCCTCCTGATGACGCGCATCCTGTTCCTGCAAAAGGCGCCGCTGCCGCTGTTCTACCGGCGCCGCATCGCCCGCATTTTCCCATCGGTCTATTTCTACCTGCCCGTCGTGACCGCTGTGTACCTTGCCTGCGGGCGTCCCGTCGACCTCTTCGAGCTGGCCACCGCCGCCAGTTTCACCAACAATTACCTGACAAACGGCACGCCCTGGACCATGCCCTTCGGCCATATCTGGTCGCTCAGCGTGGAAGAGCACGCCTACGTGCTGCTGTCGATCGTCGCCATCGCCAGCCGCGCCACGCTGGCGGGCGGCATCCGCGCCGTCGGCATCGCGACCGCCGCCATCGTCCTGGTCGCCTGCGTGTACGCCACCGTGTTCGCCGGGCGCTGGACTGGCCTGTGGGACAACTCGGAAGTGGCTGCCTTCGGCATCTTCGCTTCAGGACTGCTGCTGTTGCTGGGTGCCCGCGGCCGCCCCGGTCCATCGTCCCGGGTGCTGCCCGCCATGCTTGTCCCGGGCCTGATGCTGCTCGGCCTGGCGGCACACTGGTGGTCGCTGCCGCGCGTGGTGCACCTGCTCGCCGGCTGCGGCGCGTTCGCGCTGGCCGTCAATGCACTCGATCGCGCCCCTTCCTTCCTGCGCAGCGTCCTCGAATGGCCGCCCTTGCGCCAGCTCGGCACCTGGTCGTTCTCGCTCTACCTGTGGCAGCAACCTTTCTACCAGCTGGTGCGCCACGAAGGCCTGCATCCTGCCCCGGGCCTGGGTCTTTCCCTAATCGTTGGCGTGGCCGCCTTCCACCTGGTCGAGCAGCCTGCCCGCGACTACCTCAACCGGCGCTGGTCCGCCTCGGCGCGCCGCAGCGATGACGCGCAAGCCAGCCCGCTGGCCTGAGCTGGGCGCGCGGCTCAAGGAAAACGCAAGGTGGGGTAATCGCTCAACAGGAGCGTGAAGCCCTCTTCGTTGCTGCGCAGGCGCGCCTGCGCGCCGAACGGAATCGTCACCCGGCGCGGCACGTGGCCGAAGCGCAAGCCGGTCAGCACGGGAACGGGGAGCACTTCCCGCAGATAGGCGAGCATGGTGTCGAAATCGTAGCCATTGTCCAGGTGCCCCAGCCTGTATCCGGAAAAGTCGCCCAGGATCACGGCCTGCTGGCGCGCCAGGACGCCGGCCTGGTGCAGCTGCAACAGCATGCGCTCGACCCGGTAGGGGTGCTCGCTGATGTCCTCGACAAACAGGATGCCACCGTCGACGCGCGGGAACCAGGGCGTGCCGATGAGCGAGGCCAGCATCGCCAGGTTGCCGCCCCAGATCGGGCCGCTGGCATCGAGCACCGGGTTGCCCGGGGCCTGCTCGGTGATCAGGTGGGTGGGCCCGGCCAGGCAGCGCCAGAAACTCTCGATGGTGAAGGCGTCTGGCTCCGGCGCGCCGAAGTCGCCCGCGAGCAGCGGCCCGGCGTAGCTCGGCGCGCCCGCCTTCGCCATCAAGCCCATGTGCAGCGCCGTGATGTCGGAATAGCCGACGAAAATCTTGCCGCTGGCCGCCAGGCGCTCGAAGTCGAGCGCGGGCAGCAGGCGGGTCAGGCCGTAGCCGCCGCGTACCGCCAGCACGAGCTGGACGTCCGGATTGTCGCTGGCGGCATAGAGCTGCTCCAGGCGCGCGGCGTCGGTGCCGCCGAAGCGCTCGTGCACCGCATCGGGATCGTAATAATTGAAGACGCGGCAGCCGCGTGCGGCGAGACGGGAAATGCCGCGCTCGACGGCAAGCCGGTCCGGCGTATAACCGGCGGGGGCGACGATGGCGACGCCAAGGGGGGAAGTGCTCACTGTCTGACGAAAAGGCGCGGTGTTGAGTCCGGCGCCATCTTACCCCGCGCATGGAAGTCGATCAAGGTAAGCAAGCGTTCGTTCAGCTGGGCTGGCAGGTCGTGCCCCATGCCTTCGATGACCTCGAGACGCGCTCCCGGCACCGGGCCGCGACGTCCTCGCCGCAGGCCAGCGGCACCAGGGGGTCGCTGGCGCCGTGGATGACCGGGGTCGGCACCGTAATCGACTGCAGCAAGGCGCTGCGGTCGCTTGCCGCGGCCACCGCCAGCATCTGGCGCATGGTCCCGGCCGGACAATGGCTGCGCCGCAGGGCCCGTGCCGCGCGCCGTCGCAGGTGCTTTTCCGGAGTCGGATAGGCCGGGCTGCCGATGGCCTGCTGCAGGGCGACCGCCTGGTCGATGAGCGACTCGATATCGTTCGGGCTGGCGGGACGCCGCAGCAGCGCCTGGCGCGCGGCATGGCTCGGGCCCGGCAGGCCCCGGCGGCCGCTGCTGGACATGATGGAAGTGAGGCTGAGCACGCGCTGCGGGTGCTGCGCGGCCAGGATCTGGGCGACCATGCCGCCCATCGAGACGCCGACCACGTGGGCCTTGGCCACGCCGAGCGCGGAAAGCACGCCGAGCGCGTCCTCGGCCAGGTCTTCGAGGCGGTAGGCCGGGCGCAGCGGGAGCTTCAGGCGCGATTTGAGCCAGCTCCACCACAGGTTGGGCTTGCCGGCACGGTCGAACTTGGTCGACAGGCCGCAGTCGCGGTGATCGAAGCGGATGACATAGAAACCGAGCTCCACCAGTCCTTCGACGAATTCGTCGGGCCAGCTGGTCAATTGCATGCCGAGGCCGTGCAGCAGCAACACCGGCGTCGACTTGGCGTCTCCGGCGGTGTCGAAGGCGATGCGGAGTCCGTTGGCGGTCAGGGTCGGCATGGCGACTGGACCGGCTGCGCGGGGCGGCATCGATGTGTGGATGGGTACGGCAAGAGAGGCCTCCTGTACGGTGAAGGCCAGCATAGCATTTTCGCAGCGTCTGCGGCGCCGCCCCGGCGTGCGTGCGGCTAGCCGGCCACGCTTCGGCGGGCAGCCTGCCGGCGCTCGGCAAAAAAAAGCCCTTGAGCATGCTGCTGGCTTCCTCGGCCAGTACGCCGCCGCTCACTTCGGCATGGTGGTTCAGCACGGTGTGCGCGAACAGGTCGAGCACCGAGCCGCAGACACCGGTCTTCGGGTCGCGCGCCGCGAACACGACGCGCTGCAATCGTGCATGCATCATCGCGCCCGAGCACATCGCGCAGGGTTCCAGCGTCACGTACAGGGCGCAGCCCGGCAGGCGGTAGTTGCCGAGCTTTTTTCGGCGGCGGCGCGCAGGGCGACGATTTCGGCATGCGCCGTCGGGTCGTGGCGGCCGATCGGCTGGTTGAAGCCGGTGGCGATGACTTCGCCGTCCTTGACGACGACCGCTCCCACCGGCACTTCGCCGGCCGCCCGCGCCAGTTCGGCCTGGGCCAGCGCCAGGCGCATGAAGTGTTCGTCCTCTGGCGTGGCGGCCGTGGCGCCAGCCGCCGTGCCCATGTCGTCCGCCACGGGCGCCAGCTCGGGGAACTGACCCGGCATCGTCTCAGTCATCCGTGATTTCGGCCCAGCAGTTCGGCGTTTCGTGCAGCACCAGCTTGTGCAGGTGCAGGCCGGTGCCGAAGCGGTCGGTGTAGGCCGCTTTCAGGATGCCGAAAGCGACGCGCGCCAGGTTCTCCACCGTCGGGATGCGGTCGATGACGACGGTCTTGTGGCCGGGCAGGCTGGCGAGGAATTCGCGCACCTTGTCGTCCTTCTCGTAGACGAGGAAGGCGTGATCCCAGACGTCGACCAGGTGCTCCTTGGCGAGCGCCTTGATATCGGAAAAGTCCATGATCATGCCGTTGTCCGAGTTGCCCTCGGCTTCGATGACGGCGCCGACCAGGGTGATCTCCAGGGTGTAGCGGTGCCCGTGCAGGTTGCGGCACTGGCTTTTGTGGTCGGGAATCCGGTGGCCGGCATCGAATTCGAGTTTGCGGGTAATGGTCAACATCTGCGTAATTGGAAATTGCTGCTCAGGGAATCTGGAGCAGTTTGTGGGTCTGGAGGCTGAGCTTCCATTTCGGGTTGTTGCGGCAGGTTTCGATCGCCAGGCGCGTGTTGTGCGCGGCCAGCGGACCATCCATCGGCTGCACGAAAAAGTTCTCGAAGTCGAGGTGCTCGTAATGGGACAGGTCCTGCAGCGCCTGCGGAATCACGACCTTGATTTCGTTGCCCTTCTCGACCACCAGCTTCGAGCCCATCTTCGGGCTGACGCAGATCCAGTCGACGCCGGCCGGCACCGGCAGGGTGCCGTTGGTTTCGATGGCGATCGTGAAGCCGTGCGCATGCATGGCCTCGATCAGGGCGGCGTCGAGCTGCAGCAGTGGCTCGCCGCCGGTGAAGACGACGTACTTGCTCGCGGCGTAGCTTGCCGGCCACAGGCCATTGATCTCCGCCGCCAGGCTGGCCGCGTCGCGGAACTTGCCGCCACGCTCGCCGTCGGTGCCGACGAAATCGGTGTCGCAGAACTGGCAGACCGAGGTGGCGCGGTCGGCCTCGCGTCCGCTCCACAGGTTGCAGCCGGAAAAGCGGCAAAACACCGCCGGCCGTCCGGCATGGGCGCCTTCGCCCTGCAAGGTGTAGAAGATCTCTTTGATGCTATAGGTCACGGTAAGCCTCTCGTCAACCTTCCATTATAACCGCCCTGCACCACCTTGCCGACCCGTGGCTGGTCGCGGGCCGCCATTCCTAGCAATTGCCACGCGGCATAGTTGTTGACTCCCAACAAGAACCCCCCCTTGGTCCTGGGCTAACTTTACTGGAGGAAATTTCTTATATCCGTAAGAAGGAGCGACATGACGACCGCACTGGCCCGCACTACCGGCAGCATCCTGGCGCTCGCGATCCTGCTTGCCTGCATGCTCGGCGCTCTCGGCGCGATGGCTCCCGAAGGCGGTGCCGGCGCCCCCGGCCTGGGCATGCTGGCGACGATCCTGTCGCTGCTCGGCGCCGGCGGCGCAGTCTGCCTGTTACTGCGCCGGGTGATCGACGCCGACGACTGCGCACGCGAGATCGGCACGCGCCTCGCGCGCGAAAGCACGGCGCGCCAGCAGCTCGAAAACATGCTCGCCGAAACCCAGGCCGTACTCTCGCGGGTGGTGCGCCAGCAGGAAAACGCGCGCGACGGCGAGCGCGGCCGCATTGCGCACGAGATCCGGGACGAACTCGGCCAGATGCTGCTGTCCCTGCGCATCGAACTGTCGCTGCTGCAGGTCTCGAGCAACGGCATCCATCCTGCCGTGCACCAGAAGAGCACGGCGATGATCGTCACCCTCGACCTGGCACTGCGCTCCCTGCGCGCGGTCGTCAGCCAATTGCGCCCCCTGCCCCCGGGCGAAGGCCTGGACGCGGCGCTGGCACGGCTGCTGGCCGAGTTCACCGACAACAGCGGTATCGCCCATTATTTCGACGCGGCGCCCCTGCCCGTCGGTGCGCCGGGCACGGGGCCCGATGAAGACGCCCTGCTCTACCGCGTACTGCAGGAAGCGCTCGCCGACGTCGCCCGCCAGGCCAGTGCCACCGAAGTGCACGTTTGCCTCGGCCGCGGCGGCGAGCGCCTCAGCCTGCGACTGGACGACAACGGCGTCGTGGCGCCCGACGGCCGCAGCATGGCTTGCGGTTGCGGAATCGAGAGCCTGCGCGAGCGGATCGACGCGCTGGGCGGACAGCTGCGTATGAGCAACACTCCGGGTGCGGGAAATGCCCTGCTGCTCAGCCTTCCAGCGCCCCGTGGGCTGGTAGCCGGCTGAGAAGTCAATCCTGTGACGTTTGCTGCAAATCAATAGCGAGCACCCCTCGCGGTTGCAGAATCGGGCCTTGTCAGCAATCAATAGATTGCTCCACGGATAGTAAAGGCCCCTCGATGACCAGCACAAGCACGCAGTGTTCCTCCCATCCGGTGCCGGATGCCCCTGCCGCCAGCACGGGCGCGGCCGGGATGCGCGAACTCGCCGCCTCGGTCACGGCGCCGCTGGCCGGCATGGGTGCCAGCCTCGGCTTTGCCCACCAGCTGATGGAAATGCTCGCCATTCCCGTCTTCGTGCTCGACAGCCAGGGCCAGGTCCTGATCTGGAACCGCGCCTGCGCGCGCCTGACGGGTGTGCCGGCGGGCGAAATCATCGGGACCGACAACCACTGGCACAGTTTCTACGAGGAGCCGCGCCCGACGCTGGCCGACCTGGTCATCCAGAACCGCACCGACGAGATCCGCCACATGTATCCGCGCCATGGCAAGCCGCAGCCGGCCTGCGGCCACTTGTCGGTAGAGACCTGGTGCGACATGCCGCGCGTCGGCAAGCGCCGCTATCTCGGCGTCGACGCCAGCCCCATCTTCGACGAGCACGGCCACCTGAAGGCCGTCATCGAGAGCCTGCGCGACCTCACCGACGAAAAGATGGCGCAGATCGCCCTCGAAAAGCTGGCCACCCGCGATGGCCTGACCGGCCTGGCGAACCGGCGCTGCTTCGACGACACGCTTGCCGCCGAGTGGACGCGCGCGCTGCGCCAGTGCCAGCCGCTGTCGCTGCTGATGGTCGACGTCGACAACTTCAAGGCCTATAACGACGCCAACGGCCACCTCGGCGGCGACGAATGCCTGAAACGCATCGCCACCGCCGTGGCCAGCGAAATGCGTGCCAACGACCTCGTGGCCCGCTACGGCGGCGAGGAATTCGCCGTGATCCTGCCGAACCAGTCGCTCAAGGGCGCCGCCATCGTCGCCGAACGCATCCGCCGTCGCGTGGAAAGCCTGGAGCTGCCGAATGGCCTGGCGCCGGCGAAGCGGGTGACGGTGTCGATCGGCGCCGCCACCGCCATTGCCGGCCCGGACAACAACGCGAGCGAACTCGTCGCCATTGCCGATGCCGCCCTGTACCGGGCCAAGCATCTCGGCCGCAACCGCATCAGCCTGCCGTCCGCGGAGGGCTGACGGCCGGCCTGCCGTCAGCCGGGCCGCTGCGTCCGAAAGTACCTACATTTCCGCGCTGTTCATTCCCTGGGGAATATCTTATGCTTCGCGCTAGAATTTTTCCCAAGGAGACAGTGTGTCCAAACTCATCCCGACGGCGCTCCTCGCGCTGTCCGCGCCGATCCTGGCCCTCCCGGCGACCGCCGCCCCGCGCCAGGCTGCGTCCGCCGCGTCCGCTTCCAGCAGCGACGTGTTGCCATTCAAGGCGACCGAGAAAACCCTGGCAAACGGACTGAAGGTCATCGTCGTTCCGACCGGCTTTCCCAATCTGGTGTCGGTGACGATTCCGGTGCAGACCGGTTCGCGCAACGAAGTCGAGCCCGGCAAGTCGGGCTTTGCCCACTTCTTCGAGCACATGATGTTCCGCGGGACGAAAGCCTACCCGCCCGAGAAATACCAGGAAATCATCACGAAGTCGGGCGCGCGACAGAACGCCTACACCAGCGACGACCTCACCAATTACTACACCACCTTCGCCAAGGAAGACCTGGAGACGGTGCTCAAGGTCGAGGCCGACCGCTTCCAGCACCTGGACTATCCGGTCGAGGCCTTCAAGACCGAGTCGCGCGCCGTCCTCGGCGAGTACAACAAGAACAGCGCGAACCCGATGCAGAAGCTGTTCGAGGTCCAGCGCGACGCGGCGTTTACGACCCACACCTACAAGCACACGACGATGGGCTTCCTGAAGGACATCGAGGACATGCCCAACCAGTACGAGTACTCGAAGGTGTTCTTCGACCGCTGGTACCGGCCGGAGCGCACCACGGTCATCGTGGCCGGCGACGTCGACCCGAAACGCGCCATCGCGCTGGTCGAAAAGTACTGGGCCGGCTGGCAAAAGGGCAGTTACAAGGCGCCGGTGCCGCTTGAACCTGCCGCGCGCGGCGCCCAGTACCGCCACGTGCCATGGCCGACGCCGACCCTGCCGCTGGTGACAGTGGGCTTCCGTGCCCCCGCCTTCTCCGACAGGCAGAAGGACCAGGCGGCGCTGTCGATGGCGCTGTCGCTGGCCTTCGGCCATACTTCGCCCCTGTACAAGCGCCTGGTGCAGGACGAACAGAAAGTCGACCAGCTGTTCAACTACGCGCCGACCCGGGTCGATCCGAACCTGGCGACCATCGGTGCGCGTGTGAAGAACCCGGCGGACGCGCTCTACGTGCGCGATGCCATCCTGCAGGCGGTCGCCAGGCTGCGCGACACGCCGGTCTCGAAACAGCAACTGGCTGACGCCAAGTCGGCCAACAAGTATGGCCTGATCCGCTCGCTCGACAACACCGAACAGATCGCCTCGACCCTGGCCTCCTACGTCCATTTCGAGCGTTCCTACGGCACCCTGAACCGCTACTACCGCCTGGTCGACAGCCTGACCCCAGCCGACCTGCAGGCGGCCGCGCGCAAGTACCTGGTCGACGACAGCATGATCGTCACGACGCTGGCAAATGGCGCGCTCCCTAGCGGGATCGAGACCCTGCCGAAGGTCGCCAGCCTGGCGCCGCAGGCAGCCAGCGCGAACATCGACATGCTGGTGCAGAAGTCGGCGCTGCCGCTGGTGCGCTTCAAGCTGCTCTTTGCCGCTGGTTCCGCGCACGACCCGAAAGGCAAGGAAGGCCTGGCCGCGCTGACGGCGTCGATGGTTTCCGAAGGAGGCTCGCGCGAGCGCAAGCTCGACGAGATCGACAAGGTCCTGTTCCCGCTTGCGGGCGGCTTCAGCGACCAGGTCGACAAGGAAATGACGACCTTCACCGGCTCGATCCACAAGGACAAATGGGATGAATTCCTGGACATCGCGCTGCCAATGCTGCTCGAGCCGGGCTTTCGGGAAGAGGACTTCCGCCGCGTGAAAGACGGGCAGAAGAACGCCCTGCTGCTCGACCTCAAGGACAACAACGAGGAAGAGTTCGCCAAGGAGCGCCTGCAGGCGAATGTGTTCGTCGGTACCGGCTATGCGCATCCCGTCCTCGGCACCGTCAAGGGCATCGAATCGATCACGCTCGACGACGTCAAGGCCTTCTACCGCCAGGCCTACACCACGGGCGCGCTCAAGGTCGGTATCTCGGGCGACGTCAGCGACGCGATGACCGCTTCCTTGAAAGCGGCGCTCGCGCGCCTGCCGACCGGGCCGGGCCTGGCGGCGACGGGCGTGCCGCAAGCGCGCAAGCCGAACGGACTGGAAGTGGAAATCATCGAGAAGAACACGCGTGCGACCGCGATCTCGTTCGGCCTGCCGATCGAGGTGACCCGTTCCCATCCCGACTTCCCGGCCCTGTGGCTGGCCAAGACCTGGCTGGGCGAGCACCGTGCGTCGAGTGCGCGCCTGTACCAGCGCATCCGCGAACTGCGCGGCCTGAACTACGGCGACTATGCTTACATCGAGGCCTTCCCGCGCGGGATGAACGGCTTCTTCCCGAGCCCGAACCTGGGCCGCAAGGCGCAGCTGTTCGAAGTCTGGATCCGTCCGGTGGCACCGCAGAACGCCCATTTCGCCCTGCGTCTCGCGCTGTCTGAACTGGGCAAGATGGTCGACGGCGGCATCAGCGAGCAGGACTTCGAGACGACCCGCGGCTACCTGATGAAGAACGTCTTCGTGATGACCGCGACCCAGGACCAGCGCCTCGGCTACGCCCTCGATTCGCAGTGGTACGGCACGCCGGAATTCACGAAAATGATGCGCGACGGGCTGTCGAAGCTGACCGCGGCCGATGTCAATGCCGCGATCAGGAAGCACCTGTCGGCGCGCAAGCTGTCGGTCGTGATGATCACCAGGGATGCGGCGGCTTTGCGGGAAGCGCTGGTAACGGATGCCTTCTCGCCGATCAAGTACGACGCGGCCAAGCCGCAGGCCGTACTCGACGAGGACGCTATGATCGGCAACATGAAGCTGGGTATCAAGGCGGAGAACATCAGGATCACGCCGGCGGCGCAAGCCTTCGCCGAGTGAGGGACGCGAACGCCGCAAGCGCGGCACCCGCGAAGCACGCAGCGTCCGGATTTCCCGGCGTTGCGGCTTGACAGTAGAACGGGCGCCCGAGGGCGCCCGTTGTCATTGCGCGGCCGGCAAACATCGCCGGCTCATGCAAGTGCGCTTACTTGGTCATCTTGTCCCAGCCGTGACGCACGGCGGCCTTCATGCTGTCCCAGGTACCGCCGACGCCGCCGGTGCTGCCAGTGCTGCCGGCATTGCGCGATTCCCAGCTGCTGCGCAGTTCGGGCTCGACGTCGTCCCAGGGGCGGTTACGGTACAGTTCGCTCTGGCGCATCTGCGTGCCATAGCTGTAGGCCGGGGCGTAGTCGTCGTACTTGCCGCCGGTGCTGCCGTAGGTGCTGGTGAAGTGGTTGCGGTAGTACTCGTCGTCGCCCATCATGCTCGACTGCGCGCCGCCGAGCTGCTCGACTTCCACTTCGGTGTGGCGCACCGTGTCGTGGATCTGCTGTTCGCGCTGGGTGACTTCCTTGTTGATCGTCACTTCCTCGACCACGCGCGCCGATTTCTGCACGACGGCTTCCTCGGCCGTTTCGCGCATCTCGATCGACTGCTCCTTGAAGGCGGTGGCATCCAGGCCGCTGATCGGTTCGTTGACCGGACGGCGCTCGACGTTCACGTGCTCTTCGCGCAGGCCGATGCTTTCGTTGACCGGGGTTTCGACGATGCGCGAGTAGATGCGCACGCCGCCGCGCTGGACTTCACGCTTGCCCACTTTCAGCTGCTCTTCCACTACCGGAATGGCGGCGGTATCGCGCATCGTGGCGGTGTCGCGCTGCTGCGAACCGAGGGTCGACGAGCCCTGCAGGCTGCCGGACGAGGATGCCGAGCCTTCCAGCGAGGAACCGGTCAGCGAAGAGCTCGACAGCGACGATGCGGCCTCGGTACGTCCGCCCATGCCGGCCGAGGTGCCCGTGGTGTTCTGCTGCAGGTTGCCGCTGCCCGAGCCGTAGCTGCCCACGCTCAGTTCGTCGCGCGATCCGAGCGGCTCCTGGTAGGTGGTGCCCATCGGATTCGGATCGTTGAGCGACTGCTGGTTCAGCGGCAGGCGGTCGGTGTCGGACTGCAGCGACATCGACTGGCCACCCATGCTCGAGCCTGCGCCGCCCATCATGGCGCCCGAACTCATGCCGGTGCCCATGCCTGCGCCGCTTGCCCATTTTTCCGACTGCTCGTCGATGTCGATCGGGCCGTAGCGCTCGACGATGTCGGCGGCGCGCTCGACTTCCGGCTCGCTGTCGGTGTTCACGGTCAGCACGTGGTTGCCGCGCTCGACGGCGGTCGAGTACTTGGTGCTGTGTTCGCTGTTATCGGTACCGAAGATATCGCTGAAGAAGTTCTTGATGCTGGCGCCGATGCCCGGCTCGGTGCCGGCGGCGTCGGTCGAGGACCCCAGGCTGGAATCGGTGCCCGAACCGGTGAGCGAAGGTGCATTCGTGCTCTCGTTCCCATGCGAGAGGCGCACATCGGCGCTCGAGAAGCCCGAGGACAGCAATTCGTTCTGGGCGTTGGTGGCGTCGTTGTGGTTATCGAAGACAGCTATCAGAGTATGTTGCATGATCATTCCTCCAGATACATTGGTTACTTCGTTGGCGGGGGCCCGGAATCGTCGAAACGTTCGACATTGACCTGCTCTGCCTTGAGGACGACTTCCTGCTGGTGCCGTTCCTCGCGGCGTGTCCGGGTGATGTGGAGCTCTTCCTTGATGCGCACGCGGCGCTCCACCACCAGCACTTCCTCGAGGATCGGCACGACCAGCGTGTCCCCCTCCTGGCGGGTGGTGGGTACCTCGTCGGGCGCGACGATCCGATCGACCGCGACATGCCGGACTTCCACCTCGTCGTGCCCGAGGGCTTCGTCGATGGTGACCGGCTGTTCGACCACGGTTTTGTGGATCCGCACGCCGCGCCCCGTGTCCACCGTACGGGTGCCGATGGCAAGCTCCTCCGCGGCGACGGGGATCCGCAAGGGGTCCGGTGCTGTGGGTTCCAGGGGCCTGCCTGTCATGTTATCTGCCATGAATACGACTCCGTTCGGTTGCTGGCGCGAGACGAAATCAGGTTACCCCAAACCGTTGGGGCATGCCGCACCATTGACCCCTGTAAATGTTGAGGTCAGTCGGCAGTGCGTGCTTGCGGGAGAAAGGGGTGGCGCGCAAGGGCGCCCGTGAGTAAGGGCGCGCTGGCAAAGGCGGGTCGCGACGCAGGGGCGCCGCGGGGTTCAGTTGAACGGGTTGTCGACGGTCTTGATATCGGGCGGAGGAAGCCGTGCCGGCAGGTCCTGTCCCTCGAGTTTTTCCACGACCGCCGACAGGATCGCGTGCAAGCGGCGCGCATGCGCGAGACCGGCCTGGTCGAGCGTGATGTCGACGTCGCCGGAGATGGTGATGCGGTCGAGGCGGTTCTCGAGCATCAGGTCGCCGACGTGCAGCACGTCGGCTTCGTTAGCGAAGGGCACGAAGCCGGCCTTCTTGGTGGGCATGGGTTTCCTCTCGGCGTCAGGGTTGAATCGGGGTCAGGAAAAACGGAAGGACTTCTTCTGGCGGATCCTCGGCAGGTTCAGCATGCGCTCCTTCTGCGCACGCGTCAGCGAAGGCAGGAACTCGATGCCGACGATGCGTTCGAGCTCGGCCACCGGAATCACCTGGATGTCGGCGTTGGCGCGGTTCTCGGTAAACCAGGCGGCCGCCGCCCTCTGGCGCGGGCTGTACACGACCTTGTACAGATGGGTCGGCACCAGCACCTTGCCGACCTTGCGCAGGTTCGTGCCGAGGAAGGCCGGCCCGGTGATGACGTACAGCTGTCCTTCCTTCTTGGCCATCTTGCGCACCGCGCCCTCGATCGGCGCCCAGATGTGGCGGTTATGGTCGCCGTCCTGGGGCACCATGTTGGCCAGCGTGAAGCTTTCGCGCTGGGTCTGGCGGTCGGGCATGTCGCCGTTCGGGGTCATGTGGCCGCGGTCGAAGCCGCTGCGCGCGTAATCGTCGAGCTCGGCGCGTTGCGAACGCGGCAAGCGCGGTTCCGGATGGAAGGCGTTGTCGCGCTTGAGGCCCTGGGCCGAGGCGACGTTTTCGGCGCGCAGATTTTCGGCCGACCACAAGGGCGTACGCGTCACGCCCGAATGCATCACGCTGAATACGCCGTAGCACAGCTCGCGCGTGGCCGCGGCCAGTTTCGGGTTGCGGATTTCCGGCGCGCGGCCGTCGGCATAGTGGTCGGGGCAGCCGCTGGCCAGGGCCAGTGCGGGTGCCAGCAGCGTACCGGCGAAGGCAAGCCCGGCAAGTAGTTTCTGGAACATGTATCGATCGAATGTGTGTGACAAACGCGCATTGTAGCCGACACACATTAGCGACGCGAGAAAGGCAGCCGCCCCTGTCAATACCCGCGCACGGCTGAGAGCGACGGGTGCATTGACCGAAAGAATCGTCTAGAATTGCCGCTCTTTCGATAACATTCCATCCGGAAATAGATACCGTCAATGGAAAAGGCTCCGTTCCCGGAGGACCTGCGGCGTTTCGTGCTCACCAGCATCCCGTCCGTACCCTTCCTTGAAGCCCTGCTGCTGCTGCGCGCCAATCCGGCCCAGCAATGGCATGGCGACAACCTGGCCCAGCGCCTCTACGTAGGCGAGCGCAGCGCGCAGGCATTGCTGCAGGACCTGTGCCGTGCCGGCATGGTCGCGCCCTGTCCCGAGCCTGCGCAGCGGTGCTACCAGTACCAGCCCGCTACCAGCGACCTGCGCGAGCGCATCGACGCGCTGGCCGACTTCTACGCGCGCCACCTCGTCGAAGTCACCATCCTCATCCACTCTTCCCTCGACCGCAAGGCGCAGCAATTCGCCGATGCCTTTAAATTGCGTAAGGATTCCTAAGTGGCGCAAACCATCTATATTCTTTGCATCCTTACCTCGCTGGCCTGCGCCTGGCTGCTTTTTGCCAGTTACCGCCGCACCGGGTACCGCCTGCTGTTCTGGAGCGGCTCGTGCTTTGCCGTGATGACCTTGAATAATTTGTTCCTGCTGCTCGACAAGATCGTTTTCCCGAACGTCGACTTCCTGCCCGCGCGGCTGGTGAGTGCGCTGGTGGCAATCTCGCTGCTGCTGTATGGCCTGATCTACGAAAAGGAATGAGCATGACCGACCTGTTCACCGGCGCGATTTGCATGGGCTCGCTCGTCATCGCCCTGTTTTTCCTGCGCTTCTGGCGCAATTCCGGCGACCGCTTCTTCCTGTACTTCGCCCTGTCCTTCTTCATCGAAGGCATGCACCGGCTGTACTCGGCCGTGCACGATGCCGGTGGCGAGGATTCGCCCCTGCACTACCTGATCCGCCTGCTCGCCTATGGCTTGATCCTGTGGGCCATTTTCGAGAAGAACCTGCCGCGCGAGAAGAACGGGCGGTAGCGTGCGCCCGCCCCCGCCGCCAGGGCCGATAATGGTGTCATGACATTATCTTGAACGGAGGACAGCATGGCGACAAACGACCCGCGCGACCAGCCACAGGCACCGCAGACCCAGACCGACGAATTCAACCGTTCGGAAAACCTGCTGCCAGGCGAAGAAGGCGCCGAGGATGGCCGCTTCGAGGTGGCCGAGGAAGTCAACCTGGACATGCAGGCCGACGACACCCGCCGGGTAGGCCAGCTGCCCGAAGACCTGCCCGGCAGCGTGACCGAATCGATGCCGGACACCGTCAAGACGGAGCCCGAGGACGAGAACAAGGGCACGCCCTGAAACTCACCGGACCGGGCAGCGCAATGGAAAAGGGCACCGCTGGTGCCCTTTTTTACGCCTGCGCGCCCCGTCTGGTTCGCTCGGAGCCCTGCCTGGCTACATCGTCAAGCCCATGCGCAGTCCCTCGATAGTATGGGCCTGCACGATCGGCTCGAGGCGCTCGACAAGGCGGCAGGTGATGTGGCGGCGCAGTTCGGGCGCCAGCGTCTCGTAGTAGGCGTGGGTCAGCTGCAGGTCGTGCTTGGCGGCGTTCCCCGCGTCCGGCGCGTCGACGCCGAGCACGAACACCGGGCGCGACTTGTTCGAGCGGTTGGCCGTGCCGCGGTGGATGGTGAGGGCCGAGCGCGCGGAAATGTCGCCCATGCGCGGCAGCTTGCGCTGGCGGCGCTCGTCGTAGCGCGCCCACTTGTCCTGGGCCGGGAACATCGGGTCGTCCCCAAGCAGGTCGTCCCATTGGGTGCCCGGCGCGATCTCGAACGGCCCCATGTCCTCCTCGACGTCGACGGTGGTGATGTTGAAGGCGAGGGAGTTCAGGCGGCGGCCGACCAGGGTCGCTTCCGGTGCGGGGAAATCGCGGTGCCGGGGCTGGTGCAGCGCGCCCGGGCCGGGCACGTCGAAGCCGGCTTCGACCACGCGGTAATCGGGGCCGAGCACGGCGCGGCACACCGCCACCACCCAGGGATGGGCGATGATGTCGGCAAAGCCCGAGATGCGCTCGGGGTGCACTTCCACGTAGTAGCGGCTGGGTCCGCGTTCCAGGACGCCGCCCGGCTGACGCTTCGCTTCGTCGAACAGCGTGGCGATATCGGCCCCCAGGCGCTCGACCCAGGCGCGCTCGAATGCGCCCTTGCAGGCAATGATGCCGTCGCCGTACAGGCCGCCCATGATGGCGGACACGTCGTACTGGTCGGCAGCGGGTGTTGCAATGCTCATCCTCGTTCTCCTTCGCGTATTTCCTGTGGCATGGCGCCGCGGCGCACAGCCATGTTACTGCGAAAAACCGGGGGCGGCGCGAAAACGCCGCCGCAAATCCTGACTTGTTGAAACAATCCGACAGGGATCGCGCGGCCTCACCAGTCCAGCGTGAGCAGCAAGGCGCCCATGCGCGGCCAGCACAACTGGCTCAGTTCATCGCGCGCGGCCCAGCGGAATGCGTCCATCTCCGGGGTCGGCAAGCCGGTGGCGTGGTGCGGGAAAAAGCTGGTACAGACGAGCTGCGACAGGTCGCCCAGCTCCTCGCCGGCTTCGACCCGGAACAGGTGCAGCCGCTTGTCGCGGCGGTAGTCGAACTCGCCGAGGTCCTGGAAGCGGTTCGCATCGAAGACGACGCCGGTCTCCTCGCGCAATTCGCGCATGGCCGACGCCAACGGTGTCTCGCCGGGGTCCTGCATCCCCTTCGGGATGTCCCAGGCGGCGGTACCCGTCACGTGGCAGAGCAACAGGCGGCCGCGGGTATCGCACACCAGGGTGCCGCAGGAAATGGTGTGCTTGCTCATGCGGCCCCGCCCCCGCATCCGGCGCCGGCTACGCCCCGGCCGGCTGCGTCATTCGATCTTGTCGTTGGTGTCCGCATTCATGTCCTTTGTCGGTGTTGGTTTGGCGTGACCGCCCATGCGCGGCGCGCGCGCCCTCCCCTCGATCGCCGTAGCCAGCGCCTGTTCCAGTGCCTCCATGCTCACCGGCTTGGTCAGGTGCTGGTCGAATCCCGCTTGCTGCGACAGGTTCATGTCGCTTGCCGCACCCCAGCCGGTCAGGGCGACGAGCACGGTGCCTTTGAAGTCGTCGCTGGCGCGGATCGCGCGCGCCAGTTCGTGGCCGTTCATCCCGGGCAGGCCGATGTCGAGCAGGGCGAGGTCGGGCTTGACGTCGCGCGCCGCCGCCAGTCCCGCCACCCCGTCGTTGGCCATCCGCGTCTGGTGCCCCAGCGCGCCGAGCAAGGCGACCAGGCTCTCGGCAGCGTCGAGGTTGTCGTCCACGACCAGCACCCGCAAAGGGCGCATCAGTGCCGCCGCCTGGGGTACCGCCTCGCCCGAGCTGCCCGGTGCGCCGCCTTCGCGCCGCAGCGGCAGGCGCACCGTGAAAGTGCTGCCGCGCCCGCGTCCGGCACTATAGGCCTGCACCCGCCCGCCGTGCAGCTCCACCAGCCGGCGCACCAGCGAGCCCGATCCCGAGCCCGCCCGGGCCCGGTCCAGGCTGCTGCGCACCGGGTGAACATGTCGAACACCGAGCCGATGGCGTCCGGCGCGATGCCGATCCCGCTGTCGGTCACGGCCACCACTGCCGCTTCATCCTCGCGCCAGGCCGCCAGCCGGATGCGCCCGCCGCCGGGCGTGTACTTGGCCGCGTTGTTGAGCAGGTTCGACAGGATCTGCACCAGCCGGGTCAGGTCGGCGTCGAGCGGCAGCGGTTCGCTCGGCAGTTCCACCGCCAGCACATGGCCGCCTGCCTGGATCAGCGCCGTGCTCGTCTCGACCGCCATGTGCACGGCCTGGCGCAGGTCGACCGGCTCCTTTTTCAGCTCGATGCGCCCGCGCGTGATGCGGGCGATGTCGAGCAAATCATCCACCAGGTGGATCAGGTGGCCCAACTGGCGGTCCATCATCTCGTGCACGCGCGCCGCCGTGGCCGGGTCGCCCGGCGCCATGCGCATCAGGTCGAGACCCGTGCGGATCGGCGCCAGCGGGTTGCGCAATTCGTGCGCCAGCGTCGCCAGAAACTCGCTCTTGCGGTGGTCGGCCTCGGACAGGTCGGAGGCGATGCGGCGCAGTTCGTCCTCGGCGCGCTTCTGTTCGGTGATGTCGCGCGTGATCGTCGCCAGGCCCAGATGGCTGCCATCGGCGCCGTGGACGGCGAAGCCCTTGAAGTAGACGGGCCTGCCGTCGCCGCTGCCACGCGCTGCGAACTGCAGCTCGCCCTCCCACTTGCCCTGCGGGCCGGACAGTGAAGGCAAGACTTCGGCCCGGACGAAAGCGCGGCAGCTTTCGGCGACGAAGTCGAGCAGGCGCGCGCCGCGGATGTCGGCCCCGGGGCCGAGGCCGGCCATGGCGCGCCCCGCCAGGTTCAGGTAGACGCCGCTGCCGTCGCCGGCGAAGATGCCGATGAAGTCCGAAGACTGCTCGGCCACGGCGGCCAGGCGCCGCACTTCCTCCTCGGCCTGGCGCCGCTCGCTCTGGTCGCGCAGGTAAATGGCGATGCCGCCGCCGGGGTGGCAAAGCAGTTGATCTCGTACCAGCGCCCCCAGGCCGACAGCCAGGCCTCGAGCCGGGCCGGCACGCGCTCGCTGCGGCAGCGGCGGCAGGCGCGCTCATGCTCGCTGCCTATCCATTCCGGGAACAGGTCCCAGAACACGGCGCCGAGCAGTTCGGCGCGGGCATAGCCGCTCACGCGCTCGGCCGCGCCGTTGGCATAGGCGATGCGCCAGCCCGCGTCGAGCGCGCGAAAGCCGTCGCTCATGCTCTCGAGGATCGCATGCGAGTGCTCCTCGGCCGCCTGGCGTCCGGCCGCCTCGTGGCGCTGGCCGATCACGAGGGACGCCGTGTTCGCCAGCAGCGCCATGGCCGCGTCGTCGCGCGCGTCCCTGGCGGCACCCTCGCGGTAGTACCAGGAAAAGGCGCCCAGCACGGCACCTGCGGGTGACAGTATGGGCAGCGCGCGGCTGGCGCGGACGCCGGCTTCCAGCGCGGCGGCGCGGCAGCGCGCCCACAGCGGATCGGTGGCGATCGCGGCCGACTCGACCGCTTCGGCGCGCCAGGCCGCGGTGCCGCCGGCCGCGCCCAGCGGCGCCATGCCAAGCGCGTCGAGCTCCTCGCGCAGCCCCTGAGGCAGGCTGGGAGCGGCGGCGTGGCGCAAGCTGTCGCCGGCGCCGGCAGACTGGATCCCGGCCAGCACGGTGCCGCCAGCGTACTCCTCGGCGGTGCGCGCCAGCACGTCGAGCACGTCTTCCAGCGGCGCGTTCGCGACCGCCAGTTCCAGCGCGCCGCGCTGGCCCAGCGCCAGCAGGTTGGCGCGCGTGCGCTCGGTGACGTCGACGCCGTGCACCAGCACTCCCGACACGCTGCCGTCGGCCTCGCGCAGTGCCATGTAGACGAAGTCCACGTAGTAGGTCTGCAATGCGCCCGCGCCCGGGCCGGACAAGAGCAGCAGGCGCACATTGCTGCCCTCGTGCGCTTCGCCGCTGCGGTAGACCTCTTCGAGCAACTCGACAAAGCCCTGGCCGGCCATTTCCGGCAGCGCCGTGCGCAGCGCCCGTCCCAGCAGCGGCCGGCGTCCGACCAGGGTGGCGAAACGGTCGTTGGCGATGTCGAACACCAGTTCCGGGCCGCGCATCACGGCCATGAAGGCGGGCGCACGATAGAAGATGTCGCGCATGCGCTCGTGCGCCGCGCGCAGTTCGGCATACAGGCGTTCGCGTTCCTCGCCGGCCTGGCGGCGCGCGCTGTCGTCGGCGAAGGTCAGTACGGCGCCGGGAGGGCCCGCGCCGTCGGCCATCGGATGCAGCGAAAACCTCACCGCCAGCGCGCTGCCGTCGCGCCGCAGGAAGCGTGCCTCGTCTTCGCGCAGCGCGGCGCCGGTGCGCACCGCCTGCGCCAGCCTGTCGCCCTCGCCGGAAGCGCACAGCTGCGCCGCAATGTCGCGCCCGACCATCTCGGCCGGCGCATGGCCGAGCAATGCCGCACCTGACGCGTTCATGAAGGTGCAGCGCGCCTGCGCATCGAGCCCGATGATGCCTTCGCCCGAGGACTCGAGCAGCAGCGCGAAGCGTTCGGTACTGGCGCCCAGCGCCTCTTCGCTGACGGCGAGGCGGTCGGTGGCCACGCGCTCGGCGGTGGCGTCGCGCACGATTTTTTGCATAGCCGCGCAGCGTGTCGCCGTCGCGCAGCGGGATCGTCACCCCGTCGGCGAAAAAGCGGCGGCCGTCGCGGCGCAGGTGCCAGCGCCGGTCCTCCGCGCGGCCGGTCTCGCGCGCGCGCCATCTCGCTGCGCGGCACGCCGGCGGCGCGGTCTTCAGGCAGGAAAATCATGTCGGACGGCTGGCCGATGGCCTCATTCGCGCTCCAGCCGAGGATGCTCTGCGCGCCCGCTTCCCAATCGGTGATGCGGCCTTCGGCATCGGTGCCGATGAAGGCGTAGTCGCGCAGGTTGTCGAGGATCAGGTGCAGGCGCTCGTCGCGCGGCGCCGGCAGTCTTCCCGGATCCGCCAAGCCCTGCCTGGCGGCGGCCAGTTCGGCGTCCTTGCGGTAGAGATCGACGAAAACCCCTACCTTGGCGCGCAGCGCCGCCGCATGCTGGGGGCTTGGCCAGGTAGTCGGCGGCACCCAGCGCATAGGCGCGCTCGAGCGTGGCGTCATCGGGGTCGCCGGCACTCAGGAAGATGATCGGCACGGCTTGCGAACGCGGATGCTGGCGCATCAGTTCGGCCGTCTGGAAGCCGTCCAGTGTCGGCATCTGCACGTCCAGCAGGACCAGGGCGAACGCATGCTCGAGCAGCTCCCGCAGCGCCGCCTCGCCCGACCGCACCGCGACGAGCACCGCGCCGACGCCGGCCAGTATCGCTTCCAGCACCGCCAGGTTGGCGCTCTGGTCATCCACGAGCAGGATGCGGGGTTGGACGGTGCAATTCATCTAGGGATGGTCGCTCGGGCGCCGCACCGGCGCGGGGTGGTTGCAAAGAAGGCAATGTATGCCTACCCCTTATGAATGTCAATTGTGCGCGCTCGCCAGGCCGGGCACCGCACACTAGCGGATCGCGTGACCATAGCCTGGACGGAGCCGTAATGGATTTTGACATCAGTTTCATGAACAACGACCTCGAGCACTGGGCGATCGCCATCGCGATCACGCTCGCTTCCACCGTCGCGATGCACTGGACGCGGCAATTCATCCTGCACCGCATGGAGCAGCGGGCCGCGCGTACCGCGACCATGGCGGACGACCTGGTCGCCAAGATGCTGCGCAAGACCTATATCGTCATCATGCTGGCGCTGTCGGCGCACCTGGGCGGCATGGCGCTCGACCTGACGGCCAGGCAGCGCACGGTCAGCTCGCACGCCGCCATTGTCGCGCTGATCCTGCAGCTGGCCATCTGGGGCGATACCCTGCTGCGCGCCTGGCGCGACCATACCCGGGTCGGCGACGGGCGCAAGGCCTCGCGCACCATCGTCTGCTTCCTGCTGCGCCTGACCCTGTGGGTCGTCGCCTTCCTGATGGTCCTGGATAATTTCGGTTTCAATATCACCGCGCTGGTGGCCAGCCTCGGCATCGGCGGCATCGCGGTGGCACTGGCCGTGCAGAATATCCTCGGCGACCTCTTCGCCTCGCTGTCGATCATGCTCGACAAGCCCTTCGAGATCGGCGACTTCATCATCGTCGGCGACGTGCTCGGCTCGGTCGAGCACATCGGCCTGAAGACCACGCGCCTGCGCGGCCTGGGCGGCGAACAGGTGATCTTCTCGAACGGCGACCTGCTGAAAAGCCGCATCCACAACCATAAACGCATGGAATCGCGCCGCGTCGCCTTCATCCTGCGCGTCGCCTATGGTGCCAGCGAGAGCCAGCTGGCGCGCGTGCCGGTCATGATCCGCGAGGTGGTCGAGTCCCAGGGCAGCGTCGCCTTCGAGCGCGCGCACTTCTTCAACTACGGCGAATGGTCGCTCGACTTCGAGGTGGTGTACCACTTCCAGAGCCCGGACTACATCGCCCACATGGACACCCAGCAGGCCATCCTGCTCGAGATCTACCGCCGCTTCGAACGCGAGCGCATCCGCTTCGCGCACCCGCTGTCGATCGTGCGCCTGGCCGATACCGAGGGCGATGCCGCCATGCCGGCGCGGACGTATGCGCCCTCGCCGGCCGCTTCCTACCGGGGGTAATCCGGACGGCTTTGCCGCTCGCCGCCATGGACTGGGCGGTTCCGCCAGCCATGTGTCGACCGCCAGGGCCGGTGCTGGCACGGGCGAGGATCGTGCCACCGACCATCTATCGACGGCACACGCCCGCAAAAAAGCCCGCCGGGCGCAAGCCGGGCGGGCTGGATTCGGGGCGCAGGAAGCGCCCTGGCGGGCTTGTTGCCGCGTGTGATCAGGCAGCCTGGACCGGCAGCACCTGCGCGCGGGCGGCGGCGCCGACGGCGGCGTCGATCTCGGTGTCGACGGTCGTCGTCGCTGGACGCGCCTTGTTCGACGGCGGCGTGGTGCTGATCAGTTCGTGCATGCGGCCCGCGGTCTTGTCCCACGAGGTGTTGGCGACGACGTCGCGCATGCGCTCGACCAGGGCTGCCTTTTCCGATTCGCTGGCGGCCAGCATCTTCTCGCAGGCGGCGATGAACTCTTCCGGCGTCGAAGCGATGGCCACCACGTCGCCGTAAGGCACCTTGACGTCGGTGATGGGCGTGGAGACGCTGAGCTTCTCGGCAGCCATGTATTCCAGCACCTTGGTCGGGCTGATGAACTTGGTCGAGTCGTTCATGGCGAACGGCAGCAGGCAGACATCCCAGCCGGCCAGGAATTTCGGCAGCTCGTCGTAGTTGCGCTGGCCCATGTAGTGGACATTCGATGCGCGCGGCAGCTCGGCCGGGTCGATCTTCACGACCGGGCCGACCAGCACGATCTGCCACTCGGGATGGGCTTCGGCCATGCGGCGCACCAGTTCGGTGTCGAAGCGCTCGTCGATGACGCCGTAGAAGCCCAGGCGCGGACCGGCGATGTTCTGCTGCTCAGGGTGCGAAATGGCGCTGTCGAGGGCCTGGCGGAAGTGTTTGGCGTCGACGCTGCTCGAGAAGCAATGGGCGTTGGCGTGGCGGTCTTTCTTCGCTTCGTACAGGCTCGGGCCGCCGGTGAAGACCAGGTCGGCGATACCGAGCAGGGCCGATTCGCGCTGCAGCAGCTGCTTCGGCGGATTCTTGAAGGCGGCCAGTTCGTCCATGCAGTCATAGACGACGAGTGCCGGGTCGAGGCCTTGCAGCAGCGGCAGGGCCATCGGGGTGTAGAACCAGACCACGGGGCGCTCGCCCTCGGGCACCAGGTCGGCCAGCAGCGCTTGCAGGGCCGGCAGCTGGTCGTCATGGAAGCCAGGTGCATGGATCGCGGTATGCGGACGGCACACCGTGATGTTCGGCGCGACGGCCGTTTTCTTCAGGTGTGCCTGACCTTCTTCGTAGACGGGTTCCTCGACGAAGAGAATATTGTAGTGTTCCGCCAGGCGCGTCATCAGGTGCTGGGGACGCTGAAATACGAAATCCCAGCGCAGATGGCAAAACACGATCAGGGTCGGCATGTTGATTTCCTTTCGCCTTTGTGGCGCTTTAGTTGATCTTGGGTCCCGGGTCTGGCGACTGTCGCGCTTGTCTCTTCACGCAGCCTTCTTCCAGCCGGACCCCGCAATCGTAACATGCAATTTTTATATTATTTTCATTTATGCAAGGCAAGATTAATGTCGAGAACGGATTTTTCCGCTGAGCGCCGCCAGCCTCCATAGGAGAGCTTGGTGCTGCACCGCCACTCTCGTCAGTTCAGTCCTACATCGAGACAGGAAAATCCACTACGAAAACTGATCTATACAGGAGGCATGCCCAAGCGTGCGCGCGCGTGCGAGGCACTGCCGGCGCGGCTTCCGAGGGTTTTTGCCCGCCGTGGGGGAGCTGCCCGGTGTTACCAGGACCGTGGGCCTGGAACCAGCTTTGCGCAGTGCGCATGGCGGACGAGCGCGCCGCCGCCAGGGATGGCGGCAGCATTTTTGCTGCACTGCGGTAGCAGGCTCAGCCTGGCGGATAGGGCTGGGCGCCCTCCGCGTGGCCGTGCTCGTCGAAGCCGTCGGCCGTGTAGACGTCGTCAATGCCGAGGGTGCCGAGGGCGTCGCAGAGTTCGTCCACTTCGGCGCCAAGGTCGGCCGCCAGGTCGGTCGCCTTGACGACGCCGCCCCAGGGCGGTCCGCCGTCGAGCGCATACAGGTTCACACGCAGCGCGATATGGTCGCCGGCATCCTGGGGCGCCACCACGGCGCGCACGCGGTCGGCGGCGAGCTCCTTGGCGTTCAGCAAGGTGTTGATTTCGGATAGAGTGCCCAGCATCGTCAGCTCGGACACCCCCTGCTCCTTGGCACCAAAGAACAGGTCCTGGTAGAGGAAGTCCACGCTCAGCCGCTCGGGATCGGCCGCCAGCGAGCGCCTGACCAGGGGCGCGACGCGTTCGGTCCAGGCGCGGTAGCGGCGCATGCGGTCGGCAAAGTAGACGTCGGCGCCGATCTCGTCCTTCGGCACCGCATAAAATGGATCGCCGCCCTTCTTGAGCGAAAAGCCCAGCAGGAAGCGCAGCTCCATCGCCGTTTCGTCGGGCGCGACCGGTTCGCCGGTCCAGCCACGAATGCTCGCTTCCAGCAGCGGCGCGGCGAGCGGCTTCCTGCTCGACAGGCCCGCGGCCGCCTCGCGCAGCAGTTCCTGCAGGCCGCTGTAGCTGACATGGTCGATTTCGGCCAGGTCGTAGGCATGGCGCACCAGCGCGACCTTCGCCTGCGGGCTGTCGAGCTCATGCGCCTTGAAGCTGGCTGCGAGGGCCTCGTAGGCCTCGTCGTCGACGAAGTTTTCCTGGGCCACCAGCCCGCCCGTGCTCTGCACGAACAGAGGGATCAGGAAGGCGTCGATTTCCAGTTCGGGCTCGCCTTCGCGGCGGATGTGCAGCGTGGCCGCCTGTTCGCCCACGTGAGCGCGCAGCAGGCGGCAGGCCTGCGGGTCGGTAAAGCGGGCCAGCTCGATGGCGCCATACAGCACTTCGTCGCGCTTCTTGCGCAGCGCCTTGCGCACCGCGACGAGCAGCTCTTCCTCGCGCGCGGCGGCGGTTTCGGGATCGCCCTCCCCGCCTTCGGCAACCTCGAGTGCCAGGTCGGCCAGTGCACGGGCCAGCGCGTCGCTGTCGGGTTCGTTATCTGGCGTCGGCTTGCGCGGCACGGGCTTCTTGTTTTTCGGCATGACAGGCTTCGTTGAATGGTGGAGCCGCCATGGTAGCAAATTGCCCGCCGGGCGCGTCGCGGGGCAGGCCGCCGGCACCCCGGGTGCTTGCCTGCGTCTAGCTCGCGCGCTCGGCTTCGGCGACCACCCGCACCGACGCCAGGGCGTTGAGGATCTCTTCCGGTTCGGCCGGCTTGGCGATGTGGATGTCGAAACCGGCCTCGCGCGCACGCACCTTGTCGGCCAGCTGGCCATAGCCCGTGAGCGCGATCAGCAGCGTGGCGGCGAACTGCGGCATCGCGCGCAGGCGCCGCGCCAGTTCGTAGCCGTTCATGTCGGGCAGGCCGATGTCGAGGATGAAGACGTCGGGCCGCTCGAAGGCCGCCCATTCGAGCGCGCTGGTGGCGTCGTAGTAGGTCGACACCAGATGGTCGCCGGCGGCTTCGAGCAGCAGCGACAGGCTGACGGCGGCGTCGATGTTGTCGTCCACCAGCATCACGCGCAGCGCCGTCGGCATCTTGCCCCGGGCGCGGCCGGCCGGGGCGCCCGGCGTGGCCAGCGCCGCCAGCTCGTGCTTGAGCGGCAGCTTGACGGTGAAGATGCTGCCGGCGCCGCGCCCCGGGCTGCTGGCCTCGACGCTGCCGCCGTGCAGCTGGATCAGGCTGCGCACCGGGGCCAGCCCGAGGCCGAGCCCGCCCCGGGCGCGGTCGGCCTTGCGTTCGCCCTGCGAGAACAGGTCGAACACGCGCGGCAGCAGTTCGGCGGTAATGCCTTCGCCGTCGTCGGCCACGGTCAGCGTCGCTTCCATGCCGGCGCTGATCAGGTCGAGCTGGATGTCCCCCGTGCGGCGGCGTGTACTTGGCCGAATTGGTCAGGAGGTTGGCCACGACCTGGGTGAGGCGGGTCTGGTCGCCCCGCACCATCACCGGATTGGGCGGCAGGCGCAGCTCGAGCCGGTGCTGGCGTTCTTCCAGCAGCGGGCGGGTCTGCTCGACCGCGCGCTCCACCACATCGCGCAGGTCGACGTCCTCCAGGCTGAGCGTCACCAGCCCGCGCGTGACGCGCGAGACGTCCAGCATGTCCGACAGCAGCCGGTTCATGTGCTCGACCTGGCGGCCGATGACGTCGCCGGCATAGCGCGCCCGGTGGCCGTCGACGTCGGGCATCTTCAGCAGCTGGGCGGCGGTGCCGATGGGCGCGAGCGGGTTGCGCAGTTCGTGCCCGAGCATGGCCGGGAACTGGTCCTTGGCGCGGTTTTCCTCCTCGGCCATGTGGCGCGCATGCTGTTCGCGCTCGAGCAGGGACTGGCGCTCGTTGCCCGCGCTCTCGCGCGAGGTCTGGGCGCGGCGCAGTTCGCCGCCCGCCTGGCGCAGCGCGGCCAGCAGGCGGTCGATCTCGACGATGCGCGAGGCCCGCACGGGCACGGCCTCGCCGCGGCCCAGCGCGCCGACGGCTTCGCGTACCGGGGCGATGGCGGCAGCGTAGTTGTGCACGAACCAGGCGGCAACGATGGCGGCGCAGGCCAGCGCGGCCACGAAGGCCAGGGCCGCATCGCGCCGTGCCGGTGGCACATCGGTAGCCAGCGCCGCAGGCGGCGCGCTGACGGCCACCAGCCAGCCCGAGCGCGGTGCCCGGCTGAAGCCCGCGAGGGCGCGCGCGCCGCTGCGCATAGGCAGGCCAAGCGCGCCGGAACGCAGGGCACCCGCGCCGGCGGTGGCCGCGGCAGCGGCGGCCAGCAGCGCCGGCGGGGCATCCTGGCCGATGGTCTCAGCGCTGCCCGTGCTCGACGCGATCAGCTTGCCGCCGCGGTCGACCAGGTCGATCTGCCAGTCGCGCGGCAGGCCGGCCTCCGCCAGCATGCGGCGGAAATGGTCGCTGCCGAAGCCGGCCGCGACGACGTAGCGTTGCGCGCCGGATGCGGCAGGCAGGGGCGACGGCCGTGATCAGGCGCCCGGCCACGCGGCCCGGGACCACGTCGATGACGGTCGGGCGCGTACTTTGCGGGACGTCCTGCAGGTAGGTGGGAGCCGGCGCTTGCGCCGGGGCGTGCCAGCGGGGCCAGCGTGTTGACGATTTCCTCGCCATCGAGGCCGATCAGCATGGCCCAGCTCGAGGCGCCGCCAACGGCAAGCCCCGCTTCGCGGTGGAAGGCGGCCAGGTCGCCGCGCGCCAGCGAAGGCGACGCGGCCAGCACGCGCAGCGCCGCGCCGGCGTCGGACAGCTCGTCGTCCACCAGCAGCGCGATGCGCTCGGCCTTGCGCGCCAGGCCGTCGCGGGCACGGGCGCTGTCGCCGTCGTCGAGCAGGCGCAGTGTGAAGCCGGCGAAGAGGATCACCGGGACGAGGATTGCTGCGGCCATCAAGTACAGGTAGGCACGGATTTGCATCGCGGGCTCACAGGTAGACGGCCGTCGACATGACAGCCAGCAAAATCGATGATACCAATCTGCCATCGTAAAGCAAGAAGAGACTGAGAATTCCGGCGCCAGCGTTCAAAATCGGCGCCGGCCCCTGTTCCCCTGCCCCAGCGGCGCTACGATGCGCGGCGCGCGATGTTATGCTTCGGTCATCCCAGCCGGTCGCGCAGCCGGCCCCGTGCCCTGCGCCACCGCCCAACCTGCCCATTGCCGAAAGTCCGTCCGATGCTCGACAACTATTTCAAACTCAGCGCCAGCGGCACCACCGTCCGGACCGAACTCCTGGCCGGCCTGACGACCTTCCTGACGATGGCCTACATCATCTTCGTGAACCCATCGATCCTGGGCGACGCCGGCATGCCCAAGGAGTCCGTGTTCGTCGCCACCTGCCTGGTCGCCGCGCTCGGCAGCGCGGTCATGGGCCTGTACGCCAATTACCCGATCGGGATGGCGCCGGGCATGGGGCTGAACGCCTACTTCGCCTATGCCGTCGTGCTCGGGATGGGCGTGGCCTGGCCGGCGGCGCTGGGGGCCGTGTTCATCTCGGGTTGCCTCTTCATCCTGGTGTCGGTGCTGGGCCTGCGCGGCATGATTGTCAACGGCATCCCGCATTCGCTGCGCACGGCGATTACCGTCGGCCTGGGCATGTTCCTGGCCCTCATCGCCCTGAAGAACGCCGGCATCGTGGTCGGCAGCGAGCCGACCCTGGTCAAGGCGGGCGACCTGCACAAGCCCGAAGCGATCATGGCGATTGCCGGTTTCCTGCTGATCGTCACGCTCGACCGCCTGCGCGTGCGCGGCGCCATCCTGATCGGCATCGTCGCCGTCACCGTGCTCTCCTTCTTCTTCGGCGGGAACACCTTCCATGGCGTGTTTTCCGCGCCCCCGTCGATCGCGCCGACGCTGTTCAAACTGGACATTCCGGGCGCGCTGTCGGTCGGCATCCTCAACGTGGTGCTGGTATTCTTCCTCGTCGAACTGTTCGACGCCACCGGCACCCTCATGGGCGTGGCCAGCCGCGCCGGGCTGCTGGTGGAGGGCAAGATGGAGCGCCTGAACCGCGCCCTGCTGGCCGACTCCGGCGCCATCGTCGCCGGTGCCGCGCTCGGTACCTCGAGCACCACCGCCTACATCGAAAGCGCAGCCGGGGTGCAGGCCGGCGGGCGCACGGGCCTGACTGCCCTTGCCGTGGCCGTGCTGTTCCCGGCATGCCTCTTCATCGCCCCGCTGGCGGGCGTGGTGCCGGCCTACGCCACCGCGCCGGCGCTGCTATTCGTCGCCTGCCTGATGCTGCGCGACCTGGGCGACATCGAATGGGGCGACACCACCGAGAGCATCCCGGCCGCGATCACGGCCCTGGTCATCCCCTTCACCTACTCGATCGCCGAAGGCATCGCCTTCGGCTTCATCACCTACGCCGCACTGAAGCTCACCACCGGCCGCGCGCGCGAGGTCAAGCCGGTGGTGTGGGTGATCGCCGCCCTGTTTGTTTTCAAGATCGTCCACATCGGTACCTGAGAGCGAAGTCGCTCTGGCAAGAACACGGCCGGCTTGCTGAACGGCTGAGTCGTTTCCACGCCGCACTTGGGAGAAATTGCGGGGTGAACGCCCCGTGCGCCGATTTATCCCGGCGCCAGAGGCGCACCCGTGCTGCTTCTGGGATACAATCTGGCCCGAGCCCCACTGCCGCCGAACGCGTGCACCGGCGCTCCTTCCTCGAACGACAGGCCAGCCGGCGGCAGCATCAGCCGGCGCGGCCGCAGCCGCACAGATTGCTTATGAAATCATTCTCTTCCCTCGCGCTGGCCCTGTTCGGCCTCGCGCACGGCACCGCTTTCGCTTCCGGCGGCGCCGCCGACGAATTGCCGCAGATCGGTACCATCCACAGCGCCCTGGTCGTGACCCGGCCCGACACGATCCCCGAAGGCAGCTGGTTCACCTCGGCCGAACTGGGCGCGATCAGCACCTCCGGCAATACCACCGGCACCTCGGTCAGCGGCAAGATCGATGCCCGCCACGAGACCGCCGACTGGAGCAACGAGTACATCGTCTCGGGCTTTTTCAAGGAAGACGAGATCACCGACGACGAGGGCGAGCGCGAGCGACAGCGCTCGGCCCAGCGCTGGGCCCTGTCGGCCAAGGCCGCCTACAAGCTGATGAACGAAGGCAGCCGCGCCTTCGTCCTCGGCTCGCACGTGAACGACCGCTTCGGCGCCTATACCCGCTACACCTCGTTTGCCGTCGGACATGGTTCCCAGCTCTACAATACCGACACCAAGGCGCTCGACGTCGAGATCGGTCCGGGCTATTTCAGCGGCGAGCGCGAAAACGGCGAGATCGAGAACGGCATGACCGTGCGTGGCGCCGCGCGTTTCCGCTGGCAGGTGAGCGAGGCGGCCGCCTTCGTGCAGACGGTGAGCGTCGAGCGCGGTACCTCGAACGTGCACTCGATCGCGGAATCGGCCCTCTCGACCAAGATCAACGACACCATGCAGATGAAGGCCGCCTTCAGCGCCCGCAATGACACGAACGTGCCGGCGGAAAAGAAGAACACCGATACCCAGACCTCGCTCACGCTGGTGTATTCGTTCTGAGTGGTATGGCGCCAGGCGCGTGCCGGGCCCGTGGCCCCGCATGCGAGAATGGCGCCATGGAGCGACGAAACGACTACAAGACGGCCCTGCTGATCGACGCCGTCATCCACCGGCCGGAGCCGGCGCGTGCGCTGGCGGGCATGGGCGTCCCCCTTCGACGTGGCGCGGCGCGTGCTGACCAAACCCGATGAACGGCGCCATCCGACGCCACCGCCGACCCTACCGGCGCGGCTGAAGGCGGCCTGGCGTCCGGGCCGACACCATCCCGGCGAACATTCGGGGGGCAATCCGGGCTGGACCGCTGGCCGTCGCGCGTGCCGGCAAAGGACACGCGCGGCATGGCAGCCCGGGCGTCAGTGGGGCGGACGGGCGGACTTGCGCCGCTCGCGCTGGCGATACAGCTCGGGCGAGCACAACACCCGCAGCGCCACCCGGCGCGGCACACCTACCTGTTCCAGAAATTGCAGGGCGGGATGGAGTCCGTGCTCGGAACAGATGTGCAACCCGGCGTCGACACGGGCCGCCATCACGCGGTCCCTGCGCACATCGTTCTTGTCGAATTCCGTCATCTCCGTCCTCCGTCTTGACATTGTAATATGGTAACACCAGCCGTTACCAACTTAAAGTAGTTTCTCAAGAGTCTGACGTAAGCGCTTGAAGAGCTGGTTGTTTCACAACGATAGATTTTTTCTTCTTGCCAATAAACTGTCTTTACAGTTAGGCGCACGAATCCGCCGATTCCGCGGATTCCGTTAACGCGTCAGGCCTGCGGTTCGTGCACATCGTCCACCTCGACCGGCTCGGCCGCGATCTTCTGCTCGGCCAGCGCCAGGTCGTCCTCGTCCGCCGCCAGTCCTTCCTGCGCAGCGCCGCGCACCCGGTCGTAGGCCAGTTCCACCAGCACCGGGAAGTGATCGGAACCGAAGTGCGGGAGGCGGCGAATGAAGGAGAGCGTGAAATGCCGGCTGTGGAACAGGTGGTCGAGCGGCCAGCGCAGGAACCAGTGGTCGGCGTGGAAGGTATTGAACATGCCGCGGCCGATGCGCGGGTCGAGCAGGCCGCTGATCTTGCGGAACAGCCGCGTCGTGGTCGACCAGGCCACGTCGTTCAGGTCGCCGGCGACGATCACCGGCGTGTCGACCTCGGCCACGCTCTTGGCCACCACCAGCAGTTCGGCATCGCGCTCGGTCGACTCGTCGTGCTCGGTCGGGCTGGGCGGTGCCGGATGCAGGAAATGCATGCGCACCTTGCGTCCGCTCGGCAGGATCGCCAGCGCATGCATCGAGGGAATGTCGTCCTCGACCAGGAACTGGATCGCCGCGTCCTCGAGCGGCAGACGCGAATACACGTGCATGCCATACAGGTTGTCGAGCGGGCATTTCAGCGCATGCGGGTAATCGGTTTCCAGCACGTCGAGCCGCTCCTGCCACCAGGCGTCGGTCTCGAGGGTGACGAACACGTCCGGCTGGTGTTCGCGGATGAGGGCGATCAGGCCGTCGGTATTGCGGTTGGGGGTGAGCACGTTGGCCGTCAGGATGCGGATCCGTTCGGCTTCGCTCACGCCCAGCGCCGCCTTCACTTCGCGCGGGTAGATGCGCGTGTAGGGAATGATCCACCAGGCCTGGTAGCCCAGGCAGAGCGCATTCACCGCGATCAGGCCTTGCGAGACTGGGTCGGCGAGGTCGTCGACCAGCAGCTGCGCCGCCAGCACGACCAGCGCGACGATCGTGATCTGCAGGCGCGGGAAATCGAGGTCGCGGATCCACCACTGGGTGGCGCGCGAAAAGGGCACCAGGGTGGCGATCAGGATCAGGGCTACCAGGGTCGCAAACAGGGCCAGGTGCATGGTCGGGTACATCCTCTGAGGCAGTTTCGTGTTGGAAATTTGACAAGGAATGCCGACAGTATGCCCGTTTTTGACGGAACGGCCTGTGCGCTAGCGTCCAGAGTGTGCGCACCCGGCGGCCCGGCCCTCCCCGCGCTGGCGTGCGTTGACGATTTGGCCGCTGGGCGATACTGGTCACCCCGACAACTCCCGATGCTCCGCTCATGGCCCACCGCCCGCCTTTCGTGATCCTGACCCGCCAGGGATTCGACGACCTGCTGTCCCGTCTCGCGCCAGCCGGGTCCGTGCTCTACCTGAACCCGGGGTGGCCAGCCTCGATGAGATCGCCGCGCTGCAGGCGGCCGGGGCGCGCGTCGAGCAACTCGACGCGGACCTGGCGCCGCCGCCCCTGCCGCCGCTGGCGGCATTGGACGAGCCGGCAGCGTGGATCGAACACGCGGCATCTTCCGATACGGCGTCCGATACGGCGTCCGGTACGGCGCCCGGTACGGCGTCCCGTACGGCGCCCACCACGGGATCGGCCCGGCCGTCCGCTGCGGCATCCACCGCGCTGCCTGATGCGCCCCCTTCCCCGGCTGCGGCAGCGTCACCGTCCACCTCATCCACGGCGCGCAGCACCCCTCCCCGCTACCTGCGCCTGGCGCGCTCGGCGCGCATGTTCGCCGGCCAGGCCCTGCGCCGCCTGCGCGATGCCAGCGGCCGCAACCTGATGGTGCTGCCCTACCTCGGCTTCGGCAACGGCCGGCGGGTGTGGATCAAGGGACGGGTGCTGGACGAGCACAGCTTCCGCGAACAGACGGACAGCGACAGCGGCTGGAGCAACCTGGTCGCCCTCTACCGGCGCCTGGAGGCCGACGAGGTGGCGAACGCACGGGTGCTGGTCCATCTCGGCGGGCAGACCGGGAAACCGTGACGGACGCCGGCGGCTATTTTTCCTTCGACCTGCGTTTGCCGGCGCCGCTCGCGGGCGGCATCCACACGGTGGAACTGGACCTGCCGGACGAGCGCCACCCGGACGGCAGTCCGGTGGCCGCCAGCGCCGAGGTGATGGTGCCGCAGGCCGGCGCGCGCTACGGCATCATCAGCGACATCGACGACACCGTGCTCTGGACCAATGTCACCAACAAGCTGAACATGGCACTGATGCTGGCGCGTTCGAATGCGCACACGCGCAAACCCTTCAAAGGGGTGGCCGCCTTCTATCGGGCCTTGCACGGCGGCGTGTCGGGAAGCGATGGCAATCCACTGTTCTACGTCTCGAGCAGCCCCTGGCACCTGTACGGTCCGCTACTCGACTTCCTGCGCCTGCAGGGCATCCCGGTGGGCCCGCTGCTGCTGCGCGAGCTGAACGTGCGCGACGTCCTGAAGCTCACCCAGCACGGCAGCCACAAGCTCGACAAGATCGAGCTGATCCTGAGCTTCTATCCGGACATGCAGTTCGTGCTGATCGGCGACAGCGGCGAGCAGGACCCCGAGATCTACGCCGAAGTCGTGCGCCGCCACCCGGAATCGGTGCGGATGATCTACATCCGCAACGTCAACCCGGATCCGGCGCGCATCGAGGCACTCGACCGCCTCATCGACGAAGTCAGCACGACCGGCACCCAGCTGGTACTGGCGCCCGACAGCGTGTTTGCCGCCTCGCACGCCGCCGCCGAGGGCCTGATCAAGGTCGACCGCCTGCCTGCGGTGCGGTCGAGCAAGAAGGACGACGACGGCGTCCTTCCCGATCTCTGAGCGCCTGGCCGTACCAGCTCAGGCCGAGGCGCGCGCCGCCTCCGGGCGTGACGGCGCGCGGCGCATCAGCATCAGGGCGATCAGGCTCAGCAGACAAGCCGCCGACAGGTAGTAGCCCACGTAGTTCAGGCCATACTTCGTCGCCAGCGAGGTCGCGACATACGGCGCCAGCGAGGCGCCGAGGATGCCGGCGAGGTTGAAGGTGAGCGACGAACCCGTGTAGCGCACTTCCGGTGGGAACAGTTCGGCCAGCAGCGTGCCGAGCGGGCCGTAGGTGAGCCCGGTCAGGCTCAGGCCGAGCACCATGAACAGCCCCACCAGCACGATGCTGCCGGAACCGAACAGCGGGCCATAGGCGAGGCCGAACAGGATGATCGCCACCGTCACCCCGATCATCGCCGCGCGGCGGCCGTAGCGGTCGGCGATCAGCGCCGAAGGCGGGATCAGGAGGCCGAAGAAGATCACGGAACCCAGCTGCATCAGCAGGAACTGCGTACGCGAGTAGCCGAGCGCGGTCGTGCCCCAGCTGAGCGCGAACACCGTCATCAGGTAGAACACGACAAAGGTGGAGGTCGCCATGAGGGTGCCGAGGACCAGCGCGCGGCCATGCTGGCGCAGCACCGCCACCACCGGCACGCGCACGCGCTCGTTGCGCGCGATGACGGCCTGGAAGTCCGGCGTCTCGGTGATTTTCAAGCGTACGTACAGACCCACGCCCACCAGCAACGCGCTGGCCAGGAAAGGCACGCGCCAGCCCCGGGCGAAGAACTGATCGTCCGACAGCGTCTGCGTCAGCAGCAGGAACACGCCGCCCGAGAGGAAGAAGCCGATCGGCGCGCCCAGCTGCGGGAACATGCCGTACCAGGCGCGCTTGCCCGGCGGTGCGTTCTCGGTGGCCAGCAGCACGGCGCCGCCCCACTCGCCGCCCAGGCCCAGGCCCTGGCCGAAGCGGCACAGCGCCAGCAACAATGCCGCCATCGTACCCAGGGTTTCATAGGTCGGCAGCAGGCCGATGACGATGGTCGAGATCCCCATGGTCAGGAGTGCGGCGACGAGCGTCGCCTTGCGGCCGATGCGGTCGCCGAAGTGGCCGAACAGGGCCGAGCCGATCGGACGGGCAAAGAAGGCAATCGCAAAGGTGGCGAAGGACTGCAGGGTGGCGGCGGCCGGGTCGGCGGCCGGGAAGAACAGCTTCGGAAACACCAGCACGGCAGCCGTGGCGTAGATGTAGAAGTCGAAGAATTCGATGGTGGTGCCGATCAGGCTCGCGAAGAGGACGGTGCGGGCGCTGTTCGGATTGCTGCCTTTGGAAACCGTCATGCTCCAGTCCCTTCATCGTTGGCGGCCTGCGCCAGGGCCGCGCGCACTTCCTCGGCATCGTCTGGGCGGGTGACGCGCGCCACCTCGACGCCGTCCTTGAGCACCACCACCGTGGGCCAGAGCTTGATGCGGAACGAGCGTCCCAGCGGGCGGCCAGGGCCGTCCTCCACCTTCAGGTGCCGGGCGGCGGGAAAGTCCTTCAGCGCACGCGCGATCAGCGGCTCGCCGGCGCGGCAATAGCCGCACCAGTTGGTACCGAAGTCGAGGGCGACGAGGCCCGGCAGCGCGTCGACGGCGCTGCGTTCGGGCTGGGCGGTTTCGTAGGTCATTGCTAGCTCCTCAATAGTGCCAATAGGTCAAGCCTACCTGAAACACCGTCGAGGAGCCAGCACCTTATTGCGCTATCTCAATGCGCACCAGCGCCGCCATTCAATGCGCATGGCCGCCCTCCTCCGCGCAATGCGCCGGCTGCTCGCGGCACAGCCTTTCCCGGGCCTCCAGTGCCGGGCGCCGCGCGGCCATCTGCGCCGGGGTGCGCGCCGGCGCCAGGATCTCGTCCTGGGTGAAGACGCGCCCGTTCTTGATCACCAGGCGCACATCGGCGGCGGCGCGCAAGTCCGTCAAGGGGTCGCCGCGCACGGCGATCAGGTCGGCCAGCTTGCCCTTCTCGACCGTGCCGAGGTCCTTGTCGACGAAGGCCATGCGCGCCGCGTCGCGCGTCACCGAATACAGCGCCGCCAGGTTGCCCTGCACCGGGGCCGCGCCGCGCATGTTCAGGTGCAGCGAAATGCCCGGCACCACCAGCGGCGAATCGGTGCCGTTGGCCACCAGCGCGCCCGCCGCCTTGACCTTTGCCTGCTGGGTGGCGTCGTTGACGATGGCGGCCAGTTGGGTGGCGGTCGGCGGCTGCGCCGTTTGCAGTCCGGTGACGAAATTCGGCGGCACCGGGATGAAGCGCGGGTCCGTCACGATGCCGGGGTCGAGCCCTGCCGGGGCGCTGGCGGAGAACAGCGTATCGATCAGGTGGAAGTTGCCCTTGCCGTAGACATCGGCCGCATCCTGGTAGGTGATCGCACGCGCGAACGACTTCGACCAGCCATAGCCCATGCGCTGGGTGGCCGACAGGTGGGTGGTGCCGGCAAGGCCGGTGGCCGCGCCCGGCTGCACCATGTGGGTCCCGCTCGGCACGCCGAGGTCGAGCGCGCCCTGGGCGATGCGTTCCATGATCGGAATCGGCGCGCGCACATAGCTCTTCAGGAAGTCCGCGTCCATGCGCTTGGCCTTGTCGATCTCGATCTGGGCGATCTGGGGCGTGCGCAGGGTGCGGGCAAAGCTGTAGAACAGGCGGTTGCCTTCCCACAGCGGCGGCGAGATGAAGAGGCGCGGCCCGATCAGGTTGCCCGCTTCCAGGGCCTCGCGCATTTCCACGCTCTGGTGCAGCGGGCCGGCCACCGACTGCGCGGTCGTGATGCCGTAGGACAGCATCAGCTGGGCGATCTGGCCGAACTGGCCGCCCTGGTACAGGGTCAGCGGGTGCAGGTGGGTTTCGACCAGGCCCGGCATGACGGTCAGGCCGCCCGCGTCGACGACGCGCGTCGCGCTGCCGTGGTCCGCATGCGGTGCCACCGAAACGATCCGGTTGCCCTCGACCACGATATCCACGTCGCGCCGCAGCGCCGTGCCGACGCCGTCCCACAGCGCGCCGGCATGGATCAGGGTGCGGCCTTCGGGCACGGCCTGGCGCCAGCTCAGCTCGACCGGTACATCGCGCGTGCCGCTGCCGTCGGCGCGCACGGTGCGCACGCGCTCGGCCGACTTGTAGAGGATGGTCTGGGAGTCGCCGCCCCAGGCCGGCAGGTCGGCCGGGTCGTCCGTGACCTGCCGCGCCGGGCCGGTGGGGGCGCCGTCCGGACCGAGGGGCATCACGTGCAGGCGCGAATCCATGATGAAGGCGACCTTGCTGCCGTCCGGCGCAAGCGCCGCCGCGCCTTCGTCGCGCTCGGAGATCTGGCGCGGTGCCGCGGCGACCGGGTAGAAGACCGCCGTGCGGGTGGCCAGGTCGATCACGCGCAGCTTGTTATAGCCCTCGCGGAAGCGGTTGTTGATGCGCTCGTTGTCGACCAGGAGGATGCGCTGGCCGTCGGGCGTCCATTGCGGCGTGCTGACCTGGGTGCTGTTCGAGGCGATGATGACTTCCGATGTGCCCGTCGCGCGGTTCCAGATCTCGAGCTGGCCCGACAGGCTGGTGTAGGCGATGCGCGTGCCGTCCGGCGACAGCTTGGGTGTGACCAGCGAACGCCCGGGAATCGCCGCCAGCCGGGTGCGCGCGCCAGTCGCGAGCGTCACCTGGTCGATGGCCAGCTGCCCCGCATTGCCGCGCTCGGAGGAAAAGTACACGGCGCTGCCGTCACTCGTCCATTGCGGGTTGGCGTCGCGGTCCGGGTCGTTCGTGAGCCGCACGGGATCCTCGCCGATGCGCATGGTCCAGACGTCGTTCAGGGCGACGAAGGCGATGCTGCGCCCATCCGGCGACAGGACCGGGGCGCTGATCCCGCGCACCGGCCGCGTCCTGAAGTTGTCGAACTGGCGGTCTTTCTTCCTGGCAAAGGTCGGGCGGCGTAGCTTCAGCTCGGCCGTGAAGCCGATGTCGCGCAGGTCCCCGCCCGCGACCGCGCGGGTGCGGATCTTGCCGTCGGCCGTGTAGAGGAAGCGCCCGTCGGCCTGGAAGCGCACCGGGAAGGGAAAGATGTCCTCGTCGTTCGTTACCTGCGTGGTACCGACGACCAGCTGGCGCGCCGCGTTCTGGTAGACCAGTGCGCTGCCGTCGGGCAGCCAGGCCGGCGCCGTGCCGGGTGCCACGACGGCCGGCGCGCCGCCTGCGAGCGGCGCCGTCATGACGTTCGTACCGTCGACATAGGCCAGGGTCGTGCCGTCGGGCGACACGACCGGGTTGCTCTCGGCCCCGGGTCCGGTCGTCACCGGGTCGGCGCCCCGCCCAGGTCCAGGCGCCAGATCTTGTACTGGCCATCCATGCCGCGGTCGGACGAAAACACCAGGCCGCTGCCGTCGGGCAGCCAGGCCGGTTCGCGGTCGTCAAAGGGTCCGCTCGTCAGTTCGCGCGCGCCGCTGCCATCGGGGCGGATCGTCCAGATATGGAAGTTTCCTTCCGGCGCATAGTTCTGGAAGGCGATGCTGCGTCCGTCGGGCGACCACACCGGCGCTGTCGGCTCGAGGCGGTAGTCGGTAATGCGCACGGCGCGCCCGCCGGCGGACGGCATGATCCACAAGGCCCCCGGGCGGAGAACACGATGCGTTTGCCGTCGGGCGAGGGAGCGGCGGCCATGTTGGTGCCTTCGCGCAGCTCGACGGTGAAGACGCGCGTCGGGCCACGCAGGTCGTTGAGCTGGTCGACGCCGCCCTGCCACTGGCAGGCGCCGAGCAGGGCCGCGCCGATGGCGGCAGCCAGGATGCTGCGGACGAGCGGTCGGGTGGGCTGGATGTACTTGCAGGTCTTCATGTCGTGCCTCCGGATGGATTGCCGAAATGCACCGAAACGGTGCGTGTTGACCTGCCCATCATGGAAGCCGTGCCTGACGAATTGCTGACTGTTGAGTCCGCTTAGAAACAGCCGGGCCGGGTTCGAACGATTTCCTGCGCTGTCTCAAGCTCAGCCGCTGATCCGTGGGAACTTTCTTGCTGTCCGGCTGCAAAAAAAGAAATGCCGAGCAAGGTGAAATGCTTAACGGACGCATCCTTCTCCGGATGGCATATTTGTTTCAAACTCGTCAATAGGAGGACACCATGTCTGACAATCTGCAAAAAGCCGGCGCCCAGGACCGCAGCCGCATCAACGTGCACGAGGAATGGGAAGTGCGCCACTGGACCGAAGCGCTGGGCGTGTCGCGCGAAGAACTCGAGCGCGCCGTCGCCGCCGTCGGACCGGCCGTGAGCGCCGTGCGCGAACACCTCAAGCGTCGCTGATCCGCCTTCCTTGTCGTCGTACCCCGGGCCGGATACCGCGTGTCCAGCCCGGGCGCCGATCTTGCGGCCGGGCCTCCGGCACCGCCTGGCAGCCCGCTTCGCCCGTCGCCCTCACCGGCGTCGTGACCCGGCCCTTCGGCCAGCCCGTCAGGCAGCCCTGGCGATCACCTCCGGCCCCACCGGGGACATCCGTGCGCCCTTGCGCGCCTTCGTGCGCGCCCCCGCGCGCCTTCGTGCGCGCCCGCACGCCTTCGTGCGTGCCCCGCACGCACTCATCCCTATACAAGGAGCCCAATGTGGATATCCGCGGCTATATTGCATCCCTGAACATTACCCTGCCGAACGCGCTGTTCGCCCTTGCGCTTGCCGTCGTCAGCTTCCTCGTCATCCACGGCGCCCTGGCCCTGTTCCGGCGCCGGCTCGACCAGCTCAGCGACGAGTGGGCGCACCGTCCTGTCGCCGAAATTCTGCGCAGAACCCTGGCGCGCACCAGCAACCTGGTGGTGTTCGCCACCAGCATCCTGATCGGCCTGTCGGCGCTCGACCTTCCCCCACCCTGGAACGCGCGCGTCAGCCACCTGTGGTTCGTTACCGTCGGCCTGCAGCTGGCCATCTACCTGCACAGTGCCATCAAGGTCACGGCCAAGCGCTATTTCCTGACCCACGACCGCGGCCACGGCGGCGTCGACGCCCAGGTGACGGTCGCGCACACCCTGATCATCTGGGTGCTGCAGACGAGCGTGTGGGTCATCTTCGCGCTGGCGCTGCTGGCGAACCTGGGCGTGAACATCACGACCTTTGTCGCCAGCCTCGGCATTGGCGGTATCGCCATCGCACTGGCCGTGCAGAACGTGCTGGGCGACCTGTTCGCCTCGCTCTCGATCGCGCTCGACAAGCCCTTCGAGGTGGGCGACTTCATCGCCATGGGCGACATCTCGGGTACCGTGGAAAAGGTGGGGCTGAAGACGACGCGCATCCGCGCCCAGAGCGGCGAGCAGATCGTGATCTCGAACGCCGAACTGTTGAAGAACACGGTGGCGAACTACAAGCGCATGGTCACCCGGCGCATCGTCTACAACCTGCGCGCCCACCCGGACACGCCGCCGGCGGCAGCCTCGCGCGTCCCGACGGCGATCGCGGGTATCATCGGCAAGCACGAAAAGGTGCGCTTCGACCGCGCCCACCTGTCCAAGTACACCCAGGACTATATCGAGTACGAAATCGTCTACACGATGCTCGACGCCGACTACGACCTGTTCATGAATACCCAGCAGGCGATCATCCTGGCGTCGATGCAGATGTTTGCCGACCTCGGCATCTCGACCGCGCCGCGTGCCCAGCAGCTCCTGCTGCAGGAAGCGGCCGAGCCGGGTGCGGCGGAGTTGCCGAACGACCCGCGGGCGCGCCACCCCGCGGCCTTGCGCAGCCTGCCGAAAGGCGCCTGAGGCGCCAGGCGGCGGCTGCTTTTCCAGACACGCTATCGACAGGAGAATCTGCATGAACCAGCCACCGCAACAGCAACAGCCACCCGGTACCGAGTCCCAGCTCACACCCGCCGCCGACCACGGCGAAACCAGCTACGAAGGCTCGGGCAAGCTCACCGGCAAGGCCACCGTCATCACCGGCGGCGACAGCGGCATCGGCCGCGCCGTCGCACTGGCATTCGCGCGGGAGGGGGCCGATGTCCTGATCGCCTACCTGAACGAGCATGAGGACGCGCAGGAGACGGCGCGCCTGGTGGAAGCGGCCGGCCGCCGGGCCGTGCTGATGCCGGGCGACCTGGCCGAGCCGGCACACTGCCGCGCGATCGTCCAGCGCGCCGTGCAGGAATTCGGGCGCATCGACGTGCTGGTGAACAATGCCGCCTTCCAGATGACCCACGATTCGATCGAGGAGATTCCCGATGAGGAATGGGACTACACCTTCAAGGTGAACATCACCGCCATGTTCCACATCTGCAAGGCCGCGGTGAAGCACATGCCGGCGGGCTCCTCGATCATCAACACCACCTCGATCAATTCCGACAACCCGAAGCCGACGCTGCTGGCCTACGCTGCTACCAAGGGCGCGATCGCCAACTTCACGGCCGGGTTGGCGCAGCTGCTGGCCGAAAAAGGCATCCGGGTGAACTCGGTGGCGCCTGGGCCGATCTGGACGCCGCTGATCCCGGCAACGATGCCACCCGACCAGGTGGAAAGTTTCGGCCAGCAGGTGCCGATGAAGCGCCCTGGCCAGCCGGCGGAAGTCGCGCCCGTGTACGTGCTGCTGGCGTCGAACCAGGCCAGCTATATTTCCGGTGCGCGCATCGCGGTGACCGGGGGCACGCCGATTCTGTAGCGCGGGTTCGTCGTGCGCAGCAGCGCGTTCGCCGGCGCCGCGCGCGCCGTAGGGTGGCGTCCTGACTCCACGCGGTAGTACGCATCCGATGCGCACCGCGAAACTGACCCGGGTGCTCGCGATTCGAGGGCGTGAACAGCTTTGCGGCGCCTGGCGGTACGACCGCGTGGGCTCGAGAGCCCACCCTACGCCCCCCTGCGATTGGTAGGGTGGGCTCTCGAGCCCACGCGGTCCAGCCATCGCGCATGGCGCACTCACGCTCGGGCACCCATGGCGCTCAGGCGTTTTCCGGATCGCCCTGCGCCACCACCCGATCACGCCCACCGCGCTTGGCCGCATACAGCGCCCGGTCGGCCGCTTCCACCAGGCCGGCGGCGTCCAGTTGTCGCCCGGGCGCGCTGCTCGCCACCCCGATGCTCAGGGTCACCTGCGGATGCAGCGCAGCGGGCGCGTGCGCCATCTTCAAGCCGGCCACGTGCTCGCGCAGGCCGTTCGCCAGCATGCGCGCCTGCTCGAGCGTGGTGTCGGGCAGGATGGCCGCGAACTCCTCGCCGCCGTAGCGCGCCGCCACGTCCGCCGGGCGCTTGAGCATGCTTGAGAACGCCTGGGCGACGGTGACGAGGCAGGCGTCGCCGGCCTGGTGGCCGTAATAGTCGTTGTAGGCCTTGAACGAATCGATATCGAGGAGCAGCAGCGACAGTGCACTGCCGCCACGCTGTGCGCGCCGCAGTTCGCGGTCCAGCGCCAGGTTGAAGTAGCCGCGGTTGTGGATGCCGGTCAGCGCGTCGACATGCGAACGGGCCCGCATCGCCTCGGCATGATCGAGCAGCTGGCGCTCACGCACGTTGACGCCGCTGACGTCGCGGATCTCGACCAGGCAGTAGCTGTCCTTGCCCTGCCTGAAAGGCGTGACCGCGATCGCCTGGTCGATGCGCGCGCCGTCGAAGCTGCCGGCCTCGCGCAGCGGGAACGGCGCGCGGCCCTGCGACGGGGGGAACGTTCGCGGCCGTGCCGTGCTCGAGCGCGGCCAGCACGGCCTCCTCGACGCGCGAACTGCGCAGCTCGGGGAAGACGTCGAACAGGATGTCGCCCTCCACGCGCGCGGCCGAGCGGCCGGAACGCGCCACCATCCAGCGGTTCCAGTGGACGATGACGGAGCGGGAGTCGAGGACGACGAGGCCGCAGTTGACGAGGTTGAGGGCGGCGGAGGCGAGATCGCCGGTCTGGTCGGGGAAAGCGTTCAGCATGGATGGGCTTGGAGCAGGGATGGGGGATGATACTGCATGCGTGGGGGCATGCCAGGGAGGAGTCCGGGCATTAAATCCCATCGCGCGAGGCAACAATGCGCAAGTTTTCGCGTGGGCACGGGGTGCCCACGCTACGGTTGCGGTGCCACGACGGCGTCCGCCAACATGCTGCCGCATCCGCAGCCGTCACGGTCTTCTATCAATATAGTGGGGTCGGCACCGGCGTCGGTGGCGGGGGCGGCGGCTCGGTCTCCGGCGCCGGCTCGATCACCTCGACGGCCTCGTCCTCCGGCGCAGGTTCGGCCGGCTGGCCTCGTCGGACGGCACGCCCTCGACCAGGTCGCCCGGCTCGATGAATTCCTCCTCGGGCTCGGACTGCTCGATGCGCGGTGCGGCCGCGGGGCGCCCGCCGGGGAAGATGGCCTCGCGATCGAGCTTGCCCGCGTCAAAGGCGCTCTTGAAGAAATCGCCAACGAGCAGGATGGCATTGTGGCCGCCCTGCCCCCAATAGCTGCTGCGCATCGTCACGCGGTTGTCGTTGAAACCGACCCAGGAGCCGGCCACCAGGTTCGGGTGCATCAGGATGAACCAGCCGTCGGCATTGTTCTGGGTGGTGCCGGTCTTGCCGGCGACATCGCCGTAGATGCCGAAGCGCGAGCGCACGGCGGTGCCGGTGCCGCGGTTGACCACCCCGCGCAGCATGTCGATCAGGGTCGTGCTGGCCGCCTGCGACATCGCCCGCTCGGGCGCGATGTTGGCGAAGTCCGCAACCACCTTGCCGTCGCGGTCGAGGATGCGGCGCACGAACACGGGTTTGCGGTATTCGCCCTGCGCCGCGATGGTGGCATAGCTGCTCACCATTTCCAGCAGGGTCACGGGGCTGGTGCCGAGCGCCAGCGAAGGCACCTGGGCGAGTTTACTCTGGCGAATACCGAGGTTGCGCGCCAGCTTGACGATCGGCGGCAGGCCGACGTCCTGCATCACCTGCGCCGTGATCGTGTTCTTCGAATACACCAGGCCGTCGCGCATCGTCATGCGGCGCCCGCTGGTACCGGACATGTCGGTCGGACGCCAGACGGTGCCGTCCGCGGCGCGGATGTCCATCACGGCATCCACGTAAGGGTGTTCGGGTGCCAGGCCGCTTTCCAGCGCGGCGCCATACACGAAGGGCTTGAAGGTGGAACCGGGCTGGCGCGCGGCCTGGGCCACGTGGTCGAACTGGTCGCGCGCAAAATCGCGGCTTCCCACCCAGGCCTTCACCTCGCCCGTGGTCGGGTCGATGGCGACGAAGCCGGCCTCCAGGCGCGTCTTGGCATCTTTGAGCGTGCGCAGCCAGTCGCGGTCGGCCTTGACGCGCTTGAGCGCGGCCGTCGGCGCCTCGCCGCCCTCCACCGCGCGGCGGTAGGCGCTGCTTTCGCGGATGAAGGCATCGAGCTGGGCTGGATGGGTTTGCCAGTAGTATTCGAAGGGCGTGACGTCCTCGCGCATCGACGTGAAAGTGGAGGTCGAGGTCGACCCCGGCACCCAGGAATGGGCCCACTCGACGTCGGCCACCGCCTGCAGGGCAGCTGCCTGGCGCTCGACCGCGCGCGTGGCGGCGGCCTGCAAATCGGGGTCGAGCGTCGTCTCCACCTTCAGGCCGTCCAGGGCCAGGTCGTAGTCGTTCCCGTCGGCCCACTCCAGCAGCCACTTGCGCACATAGGCCGTGAAGTGGTTGTCGCGCCCGCTGCGCTCGACCTGGCGCTCGAAGTGCAGCTTCATCGGCCGTTTTTTCAGCGCTTCGAAGCGCGCGCTGTTGAAGGCCCCGTGCTTGAACATCTGGCCCAGTACCACGTTGCGGCGCGCCAGCGAGCGCTCGGGATTGGTCACGGGGTTGTAGTAATAGGTGCCCTTCAACATGCCGACCAGGGTCGCCGCCTCGAGCACGTCGAGCTTCGCTGCCGGTTTGTCGAAATAGGTGCGGGCTGCCATCTCGATGCCGCGCGCGTTGTACAGGAAAGGCACCGTGTTCAGGTAGGCTTCCAGGATCTCGGTCTTGCTATAGGTGTTCTCGATCTTGACCGCGGTGATCAGTTCCTTCAGCTTGCGGTTGATGCTGCGCGCGCGCCCGATCTCCTCGGGGAACATGTTGCGCGCCAGCTGCTGGGTGATGGTCGAGCCGCCCTGGGCATCGCCCTTCAGGCTGGCCACCAGGGCCCCGGCGATGCGGGTGAAGTCGACGCCATGGTGGTCGTAGAAGCGGTGGTCCTCGGTGGCGATCAGGGCGCTGACCACGTGCGGCGACACCTGCGAGAGCTTGACGCGCTCCTGCAGGCCCTGCTCGAAGGTGCCGAGCTCCTTGCCGTCGCTCGAGAGGATCACGCTCGGGCGTGCGCTGCTGACCTGCTTGAGGTCGGCGATGCCGGGCGTGAGCGGGATCAGGATCAGGAGGTAGGCCAGCAGGAGGAGCAACAGGCCCGCCATGCTCCCCAGGCCGACCAGCAGCACCTGTTCCCAGCGGGGACGCCCGGCCAGGAAACCGTGGGCCTGGCCGACACCTTGCCGCGCCCGGTTGCTGGCGCTGCCGAACAATTCCTTTGCCTGCTGGCGGATGCCGTTCTCGGTCTTTTCGTCCTGGTCCACTGGTTTCCTTGCTTGCGAATCAATCTCCGGGACGCAGTATAGCCGACGGCGGGTCGCGTCACGGTTGGGCGCCGGCGGACGGAGGGCGCCCGCGGCCGGCGCAGGGGGCCCTGCCGGCGCGCCTGCTTTCGGCTATCATGTCAGGATGTCTTTACGAAATCCCATTGCCGGGGCCGCTGATCTGCCGCCGGCGACGCGCGTGCTGCGCCAGTTCCGCGTCGTCTTCAATTCGGTCAAAACCCATTTTCGCCAGGTCGAACGCGAAGCCGGACTCGGCGGCGCGCAGGTCTGGGCCCTGTCCGTCATCGCCGAAACGCCCGGGATCGGCGTCACCGAACTGGCGCGCGCGCTCGATATCCACCAGTCCACCGCCAGCAACCTGGTGCGCACGCTCGCGACGCGCGGCCTGGTCGCGACCAGCCGCGAGGGCAGCGACCGCCGCGGCGTGGCGCTGCGCGCCCTTCCCGCCGCCGAGGCCCTGCTGGCGCGCGCCCCGGCGCCTTTGCCGGCGTGCTGCCCGACGCCCTCGCCAGCCTCGACCGCGAAACACTCGAGCGCCCGGAACAGGACCTGGCATGCCTGATCGCGCGCCTGGCCGTCGATGGCGACGGTGCGCAGGTGCCGCTGTCGCAGATTTGAGCGGCGCGCCGGGCTAGCCCGGGTCACCTGCCCGCAGCCGGCCCAGCGCGGCGTCGACGATGCCTTCGACGCTGCCCGCCCCGGCGCGTGCATTGCGCAGGAAATGGGCGTCGCTGCCGGTATGCGTCACCTGGTACAGATGTTCGAGCGCAGCTTCGCTGCCCAGCGCCTGCGCGTGCGGCTGCAGCAGGCGCAGCGTGGTCAGGATGTCCTCGCGCAGCGAGATCGATTCGTGCCGCTGTGGATGGACCAGGGTGCCGTCCAGGCCGAAGCGGCAGGCCTGGAAGCGGTTGTAGTTGTAGACCAGGTAGTCGTCCTCGCAGGGCGCCGGCTCGCTGCCCTCCAGCAGATAACGGCACAGCGCCTGCAGGTAGCAGGCCAGGGCGGCGGCCCGTTCGACCGTCAGCGGCGTGTCGCAGACGCGCAATTCGATGGTGCCGTACTCCGGTTTCGGGCGCAGGTCCCAGTAGAAGTCCTTCATGCTGCGCACGATGCCGGTATGTTCCATGCGCCTGAAATAGTCGCGCTCGAAGGCCTCCCACTCGAGGATGAAGGGCGCCCTGCCCGACAGCGGGAAGGCGAACACGGAATTGAGGCGCGCCGACTGGAACTGGGTGTCGCTCCCCTGCAGGAAGGGTGACGAGGCCGACATTGCGATAAAGTGCGGCACATAGCGGTTCAGGGCGTGCAGCAGGAACAGCGCCTCGTCGCCCGAACCGCAGCCGATGTGCACGTGCTGGCCGAACACGGTGAACTGCTTGGCCAGGTACCCGTACAGGCTCGATACCTCGCGAAAGCGCGGCCTGGCGAAAATCTTGCGCTGGGACCACTGCTGGAAAGGGTGGGTGCCACCGCCGCAGACGCCCACATTCAGGCGGTCGCCCGCGCGCAGCAGGGTGTCGCGGATCTGGCGCAGCTCGCCCAGCAATTCGCCATGGTGGGTGTGCACGCTCGAGTTAATCTCGATCATGCTCTCGGTGATCTCCGGCGTCACATTCCCGGGGAACGGCGCGCGCCCCAGCAGTTCGAGCATATCGGGCGAAGCCGGTACCAGGTCGAAGTCCGACAGGCTGACGAGCTGCAGTTCCAGTTCGACGCCCATGGTCAGCGACTGCGATTGGCTGAATGGGGGTAGCGCCATGATCAAGCCTCCTTGGCAATACGGTGTTCATTCGCCCAGACCACGGCGCGCTGGGTCAGCACCGGTCCAAGCACGTCGAGCAGCAGCATGACCACCGCCAGCGGCGCCAGGCTGTCGAACAGGTCGACGCCGATCCAGCGCGTCTGCTCCATCAACAGGATCGCGAATACCGCCATCGGCGTGAGCGCCATGCCCGACAGCGCCCCTTTCCGTGCCGTGATGCCGGACACGCGGGCGAAGGCCGTGCATACGCCGATCTTGACGACCGCCCGCACCAGCACCAGCAGCAGGCCCAGGGCCAGGCCGCCGCCGAGGTGCTCGAGCTCGACCCTGGTGGCGACAAAGAAGAACATCAGCACGGCCAGCAGATCGCCGAGCACGCCGAAGTTGCGTTGCGCGGGACTGAGCGCGATGCGCCGGTGGCGCGCCACCAGGCCGAAGGTCAGCGCCGCCAGCACCGGCGAGAACTGCAGCACGTGGGTGACGGCCACCAGCAGCACGACCGCCAGCGCAAAGGCCAGCGTGGCGCCTTCGGCGGCCCCGATCAGGCGCAGCCATAGCGGGACCGGGGCGCCGAACAGCGCGCCGAGTCCGCTCGACACGGCCAGCACCAGCAGGCTCCTGGCGGCGGCGTGGGCCAGGTCGCCCGAGGTCTGGAACAGACCGATGCCGACGACGACGTTAAAGGTGAAGACCGCCATCACGCAGTTCAGCGCCGTCAGGTGCAGGGCACGCTCGGTGACCTGGCCGGCGGCACCCTGTTCGTTGAGCACGCGCAGCAGGCCAGCGGGCGAACTCGACATCGCAAGCGCGGCCGTCAGCGCGGCCGGCAGCCGCTCCATGCCGCACTGCCCCGCGACCAGGAACACGGCGGCGAAAGTACAGGCTGCCTCGAGCACCGAGGTGACGACGATCCAGGGGTTGTTGCGCAGCCAGCGCAGGTTGATGCGGTAGCCCAGTTCGAACAGGATCAGGCCGAAGCCCAGGTTCGCCAGCAGCATGAAGTTCCTGGACTCGGACGGCGGCAGGTAGCCGGCGGCCAGGTTACCGAAGACGAAGCCCGCCAGGCCATACACGGCGATGCGCGGCAGCGCGGTCCAGCGGTAGATCAGTTCGCCAGCCATCCAGGCCAGCGTCATGGCCAGTGGCCAGGCAAGTTGCAATCCAAGATCGGCATAGTCAGGCATGGGCTCTCCTTGACGCGCGGAAGCGGGAGCATCTGGACGGGGCCGGGCCGGCTCGCGTCGACGATGGCGACGGGCGTGCGCCGCCGGCCGGGTACGATGCTCAGGATGTGCGCCACCGGGCGGTGGGCCTCCCGCAAAAAACCGCCCCCGGTGGCCCGGGGGCATCGAAAAAGAAGCGCACGCAGCCTGTGCACACGCCTCCTCGCTGATCGACAGCAGCGCCGTAGCGGCGACCCTGTGACTCAGCCATATTGCCTGACTTTTAGTTCGATAGCAACTACATTTGTCCGAATGTATGGACGCTAGCGCACCTGGCTGATCGCGCAAACGGAGTTGCGACCCTCCACCCGGCAGCTGTTACGCTCGCGCCCGTCACGGTCCCATACCTTCACCAGCCAGGCCTCGGTCCCGGTGCGTTCCATCGTCATGTAGCCGAAGCCGTCGATCCAGGAACTCATGTGGGCGACGACCGCGCCCGGGGCCGGCGACTGGCCCGGTGGCGGCATCGCCGGCAGCGGCACGATGTCTTCCGCCGTCCCCGAAAAGCCCGACACGAACTGGGTCGGATGGCGGCTGGCGAAGCTGACCTGCTCCCACAGGTGCACGTGGCCCGACAGCAGCATCTGCACCGACTCCGGCAGATAGCCCGGCTCGACGTCGCCGAACGCGTCCAGCAAGCCCCGGTCGCCGCCGAACAGCGTGACCGCGCCGCTCTTCGGGTCGCGGTTGGCACCGAAGGCGAACAGGGGATGGTGGTCGACCGCGATGTTGTAGCGCGCGGCGCCGGCCAGCTGCGCCACCTTGCGGGCGGTGTCGGCATAGCGGGCGCGGCGCGGGTCGGATGGCGGCAAGCCCTTGTAGCTGGTGTTCGCGCTGTCGAACACGATCAGCTGGGCGCCGGCGCCAAGGGGCACCGCATACGGGTCGCTGTGGTCGCCGAGGGCATCGTTGGCCGGCAGGTCGCAGTCGCGTCCGGTCTCGAAGGGACGGGGGTCGAGGTAGCGCCACCAGCCCTGCCCGGCGCGGGCACAGCTTTCGTGGTTGCCGCGCGCGAGCACCCAGGGCGCGGCGGCGAGGAGCTTGCCCGCCGGGGTAAAGAAGTCGGCGGCCCAGGCGTCGAAACCGTAGCCGTAGGGGCTGCCGGCGCAGCCCGCCCGGCCGGCGGGGCACGGGTCTTCGCGGTAGTGGTAGTCGCCCACGTGGACCACCAGGTCGGGCTCGAAAGCGGCTGCACTGGCCGCCACGCGCGCGAACGGATAAGCCCCCTCGGGTCGTTGCAATCACGGGCCTCGCGCCCTTTCAGGCGGCAGCCGGTGTCGCCAATGACGACGATGCGTTCTGGTGCCGCTTTTGGCACCGGCAAGGCCTTGCCGAAGACGGACGCGGTGGCGGCGCCAGCCGCGATGGGCGCTTCGCAGGTCAGCACGACCTTCGTCGCCGGCGCGTGGGGCTGGCCAGGGCGAACCGGAATGCCCGCATGCGGCACGCGCACACGCATCGGCAGCAGGTGGCCGTCCACGCTCAGCGGCGGACAGGCGGGCGCATCGAGGATGACGCGCGCGGTGGCGGCGCCGTGCGGGCCGATGACGACAAAGGCTGCCGCCTCTTGCCTGGGGTCGGGGGCAGGCTGGCGCAGGCGGCCAGCGCCAGGGTCGGCAACAGGCAGGCGGCTCGCCGTGGCAGGAAGGATGGCATTCGGGACCTCCGGCAAAAAGTGCAAATGTATCACGGCAATATCGTGGGCGAGCGATGCCGCCGGTGGCCGCAGCCGGGCGCGGCCGCCGTCAAGCTTGCGTTAGCATATTGGCAAAAGGAGTACGGAGAAAAGGACGCACAATGGAGATTGCGCCGTGGCTGCAGGCGGGTTTTTGGGGCACCGTTGCCGGTGCGGCGCTGCTGCTGGGCGCCGCGGCCGGCTACTGGTTCCGGGTGCCGCCGCGCCTGGTCGCCGCCATCATGGCGTTCGGCAGCGGCGTGCTGATTTCGGCGCTCTCGTTCGAACTGATGGACGAGGCCTTCCGCACCGGCGGCTTCGGCGCGACCGCGCTGGGTTTCCCTGGCCGGCGCCCCGGTCACCACACCCCGGCCAACTGGTGGCTGGCGCACGGCGGCGCCAGACACGAAAAAAACGTTCATGCAAGCAGCCGAGCGAAGCCGAGCACGGCGGCAGCGGGGTGGCGATCGCGGTCGGCGCCCTGCTCGACGGGATTCCCGAGTCGATCGTGATCGGCCTGTCGATGCTTGGCGGCGGCAAGGTCAGCCTGGTCGCGGTGTCGGCCATTTTCCTGTCGAACGTGCCCGAGGGCTTGTCGAGCGCGGCCGGCATGAAGAAGGCGGACCGCCCAGCCCTGTACATCTTCGGCATCTGGGGCGGCATCGCCCTTGCCTCGGCCTGGCGGCGCTGGCCGGGTTCACCCTGTTCGAAGGCGTCGCCCCCGCCACGGTGGCCGCGACCACGGCGGTAGCGGCCGGCGCCATCCTTGCCATGCTGGTCGACACCATGATTCCGGAAGCGTTCGAGGAAGCACACGACTTTGCCGGGCTCATCACGGTGGCCGGCTTCCTCGCAGCCTTCGCACTGAGCAAGCTGGGCGGGTGAACGGACGACTGCGCCCCTGGCTACCTTGCCGCCGTCGCCGGACGTATCGCAGCACGGATCTTGCGCCCCAGCTCCGCGTCGTCGATCGGCGGGTACATCTCGATTTTCCCGACGTTGTTGGCGATGATGCCGGCGACCAGTGCGCCGCCAATCACGGTGCCCACGATGTTCGGCCCCGCTCCCGGCGCCAGCGCGACCTGGTCGGCACGCTGCTGCACCACCTTGTCGAGGCTGTCGACCACGTGCGCTTCCTGCTCGAAGATATAGAAGAAGCGCGGCGGCTTCGCGCCGTTTTTCGGGACGTAGATCCCGCCCATCTGTAACCGTGGTTTTGGCTGGACCATGGCATTGGTCATCCAGATCGTCCGGTCTTTTCCGAAGTAATAGACGCCCTCGGCATCCTCCCTGGCGGCGACGTACACGCCGGGCAGCGCGCCCTCTTCGCAGCGGACATTCAAGCCCCGATAGGACACCGTCGAGATCTTCTCCTGCAAGGCGATCTCTTCGTGGCGATCGGAGACCGCGAAGTCTTCCGGGCGCGTACTTGCACAGCCTGCAATGACGAGCGACAGCATGGCGGCACCGACTAGTTTGACTGGATTCATTGGACTTTCTTTTTCCTTAATTGAAGACACCGGTGGGCGCACCGGAGCGTACAAGCTTCCCTGTCCGAACGGCCGCTTGCCGGCAAGCTTGCCGCAGGGTGAAGAAACCGAGGTGGGCAGAGTAGCAACTATTGCACCGCCTGTCACCCGGCAGCGCGCCGCCCTGCGACATGGTCGCCCAACCAGCTAACCTGCCAGACCGCGCAACATAAGTGGTCTTGCCAATTCCGCTTCTCGGCGATACCATGGACTTCGGCAAAGCCAGCGCTGAGCAGCCGGCAGGAGAGCTTGCGACCGATATCCGGCGGGCGCCCATCCACCATAAAAGACACGGAGACAAATCGATGAACGACGAAAACGGCCGCCTCGCGGGCCGCCGCAGCATATTGAAAGCGGCCGGCGCGACCGGCCTGTTGCTGGCAAGCGGCGGCGCTGCGCACGCCGCCCTCTCGAGCGCGCGCAAGCGCTATGCCGTAGTCGGCGTCGGCTCGCGCGCACGCATGTTCACGAATGCGATGACGGGCCCATTTCGCGACACGAGCGAAATCGTCGCCGTCTGCGACACCAACAAGGGCCGCCTGGCGCGCGCCGTCAAAACGATTTCGGACACGAAGGCCAGCGCGCCGGCCGCCTACCTCGCCGCCGACTTCGACCGCATGCTGCGCGAAACGAAGCCGGAATTCGTGATCGTCACCACGCCCGACGCGCGCCACGACGACTACATCGTGCGCGCGCTCGACGCCGGCTGCGACGTCATCACCGAAAAGCCGATGGCGACGACCGCCGAGAAGACCCAGCGCATCCTCGATGCCGTCAAGCGCAGCGGCCGCCACATCCGCGTCACTTTCAACTACCGCTATTCGCCGCCGCGCAGCCAGGTGAAGGACATCCTGATGTCAGGCGAGATCGGCGACATCATCTCCGTCGACTTCACCTGGCTGCTCAACACCGTGCACGGCGCCGACTACTTCCGCCGCTGGCACAGCAACAAGGCCAATTCGGGCGGACTGATGGTGCACAAGTCCACCCACCACTTCGACCTGGTCAACTGGTGGCTGGGCGCCCAGCCGGAGACCGTGCATGCCTTCGGCTCGCGCCAGTTCTACACGCCCGAGACGGCGCGCCGCATGGGCCTGGCGAGCCACCACGAGCGCTGCCTGACCTGCCCGGAAAAGCAGAAGTGCAGCTTCTATTTCGACCTGGCGGCCGACCCGGGCCTGAAGTCGCTTTACCTCGACAACGAGCAGTACGATGGCTACTTCCGCGACCAGTGCGTGTGGCGTCCGGAAATCAACATCGAGGACACCATGAACGTGATGGTCCGCTACGACAATGGCACGCACCTGAATTATGCGCTGCAGGCCTATGATGCCTGGGAGGGCTACCACGTCGCCTTCAACGGCACCAAGGGCCGCCTGGAACACCGCATCGTCGAGTCCGGCGGCGCGGCGGGCGCGGCCAAGGTGCAGAGCGGCAGCGAGAACGTCTCGATCCGGGTGATCCCAATTCGCGGCCAGGCCCGCGACATCACGCCTTGGACCGGGGTGGGCAGCCACGGCGGCGGCGACAACGTCATGCTCACCGAGATCTTCGGCAACTCCCCTCCGGACAAGTACAGGCGCGCCTCCGACGAGCGCGCCGGCGCCTGGTCGGCGCTGGTCGGGATCGCGACGAACAAGTGCTTCGAGACGGGGCAGACGGTGCGTGTGGCCGACCTGGTCACGGGCTTGACGCCGCCGGACCGCGCGCCGATGCCGACGCGCGCGACCCCGGTGCCGATGCCGATCCGGATCAAGATTCCTTGAACAGTCGGGTGGCCGCGCGCGCTTCGAAGCGTGCATAGTGCCCACGCATGTAGCCGTCGAACCTGGCCGCGTGCTGGCCAAGGTGCGATGCGTCAAGCAGTGCTCCGTTGGTCACGCCGAGCTTTGCGGCCTGCTCGCGCACGTCGGGGTGCAGCTGCACAGTGTAGGTGTAGTTCGGGCCAGGCTTGAAACCGAGCAGGCAGCGATCAAACAACTTGTCGACGTGGCTGGCAAGCAGCAGGCCATTTGCCCCGTCGAGACGCTCATCGTCGCTGTCGCAGTCGCTCCATGGTTTGATGTGAGAAGCCACCAGAAGCTCGGGAATCGTCGTTTTGGTCAGGGCGCACGTTTCTCCCTGTTGCCAAGCCCTGATGACACGCGACCTGAATTTGCCTTGGCCAATGCGCGCCGCAACGAGCACCTCGCGCGTAGTCGGGCCAGACGGAGCCTCGAGCGCAAGCAGGTCGCCCAGCAAACCGGCCGGAGGCAGTTCGGTCACTTCGACCTCGGAGGTCCCGTCGTAGGCAGGGTTTGGCGGGCTGTTTGCCCATTCGGCTACGGCCCTGAGTCGCTTCTTGCCGGGTCTGAGCGTGATCGTGGATGTCCCCCAGGGATAGTCAACGCCCGCCAATGCCGGATTCAGTTCTTTTGTATAGCGGAGTACGATGTCCGTCCGGCCAGCGCCTGCTGTCACTCGAACCACCTCGACGTAGTACTTGACCGGATCATGCCCTTCCCACCTTTCCCACGTCGTCATCAGGTCTCCGGCTTCGGGCAAGTCGGCGTCATCGATCGTGACTGTTTCGACCGAATGCATCCAAGCAATGCTGAGCGAGTATTTCGCCATTCAACTCTCCTTTCGATACGGCAGCCGGGAACGGACGGCGTGCGCCGCAGGCTTTACAATAGCAGCAGGCCCGGCAAGCGGGCATACGGATGACGCCACACAAGGTAAAAATGATAGTTCTTAAAGTTCCATACGCCGAAAAGGACGAAGCCAAAGCACTGGGCGCGCGCTGGAATCCCACGCGCAAATGCTGGTACATCCCCGATGGCAAGGACGCCGCCCCATTCGCAAAGTGGGTCACGGCAGGTGCCGAGGCGGCGGCCGGGCCGGCCTCGCCATCCTCGCGCGATGCGTTCGGGGCCAAGCCGGTCGTCGGATCGAAATACGTCGAACTGGCCCATGCCTGCAACCCCTTCGAGGAATGCCCGGAGTGCAAACCGCGCCTGATCGAGAGCGGCTGGCTGGAAGCGCACCAGGCGGTGCGCAGGCTGCTGGCCGGGCTTTGAGCCCGAGCGGGCGCTCCCTACTTGACCCGCTGCTTCTCCAGCTTCCTCGCCAGCGTGCGCCGGTGCAGCCCCAGGCGGCGCGCCGCCTCCGAGATATTGAAGTCCGTCTCCGCCAGCACCGCGTGGATGCGCTCCCACTCCAGCGTCTTGATCGAGGTCGAGCGGTTCGTCAGCTCGATGTCGGTCGTGCCGGCCACGTGGCCGAAGGCGGCCTCGATATCGTCGGTGTTCGAGGGTTTCGCCAGGTACTGGCAGGCGCCGAGCTTGATCGCCTCGACCGCGGTGCCGATGCTGGCGAATCCGGTCAGCACGACAATCAGCATGGTCGGGTCGTGCGCATGCAGCAGCTGTACGCAGGACAAGCCGGATGAATTGCCCTTGAGCTTGAGGTCGACCACGGCGTAGCCGGGGTCGTGTTCCTTCAGGATCTCGGCCGCCTCGTCATGGCCAGGGGCGTGCAGCACGCGGTAGCCGCGCCGCTCGAAGGAGCGGCCGAGCGTACGGGCAAAGGCTTCGTCGTCCTCGACGATGAGGAGCAAAGGCGTAGCGGCATCGATACCAGTCTCGACGCTGTTGTCCACGATCTCAGACATGCTCGCCCTCCCCCTGCAAGGCGATCGCAGCCAGCGGAATGCTGAGCACAAGCTGCGCCCCGCCCTCGTCGCGGTTGCGCGCCGTGACACCGCCGCCCAGGGTGCGGGCGACGTTCACCACCAGGAACAGGCCGACCCCGGCGCCGGCCCGGCTCTTGGTCGACTGGTAGGGTTTGCCGAACTGGGTCAGCATGGCGGGCGCAAAGCCCGGGCCGCGGTCCGTCACCACCAGGGTCAGGATGCCGTCCTCCACCGCCGCTTCCAGCCCCACCCAGTGCGGCGAAGCCTCCAGCGCGTTGTCGAGCAGGTTGTCGATGGTCTGCTTCAGGGCCGAATCGAAAGCGACCGGGACATCGTCGACGATGCGGTTGTCGTAGGCGAAGACGGCGGGCTTGCGGCTGTCTTCCCACTCCTCGGCCAGGCCGTCGAGGAAGGTCTGGATGGTGGTGCGCACGGCCGACTCGCCACGGGCGCTGCCGGCCGACAGCAGGATGCCGCTGACGATGGCCTTGCAGCGCGCCAGCTGGGTCTGCATCTCGCCGATTTCTTCCTTCAAATCCGGATTGTCGCGGAAGGCCGGCATGCGCTTCCAGTCGCCCAGGATGACCGACAGGGTGGCCAGGGGCGTACCGAGTTCGTGGGCGGCGCCGGAAGCGAGCAGGCCCATGCGAACGATATGGTCTTCCTCGGCGGCGCGCTGGCGCAGGTCGGCCAGTTGCGCAGCCTTGGCGCGCAGGGTGCCGCTGATGCGCGAAACGAAGATCACCAGCAGCGCGGCGTTCAGGGCGAAGCAGATCAGCATGCCCTGCACGTACAGGCTGGCGATGCCGCGCGCATGGTCGAAGGGCAAGGCCAGCGGCTGGGCATATACGGCCAGCAGACCCAGGCAGACCAGGGTGACCCCGACGATGGTCCAGGTCGACCAGGCTTCCAGCAGGACGGCCGAGATGATGATCTGCAGCAGGAAGAGGAAGGCGAAGGGGTTGGTAGTGCCACCGGACAGGTAGAGCTGCACCGTGAGCGTGGCCACGTCCACCAGCAGTGCCATGAACAGCTCGGCGTTGGCGACCGGACGGCGCTCGTGCCAGCGCAGGTGGCTGGCAATGTTGAAGGCGATCAGGCAGGCCAGTACCTGCAGCATGTGCACCAGCGGCAGGTTGATGTCGAAAACCAGGATGGCGGCGGCGATCGTCGTGATCTGGCCGATGACCGCGATCCAGCGCAGCTCGATGAGCTGCAGCATGTTCTTGTGCCCGGCGGCGTATTCGACGTTCGCCTCGGCGGCCGAGGCACTCGAGGGAGCGATTCTTGTTAGTAGATCAAGCTTTACTGCCATTGTTCCTTGCCTTCGCGGCTTCCTTGTGCGCGGAGCGCGCGACCAACCACCACGCCCCGGCCACCATCAAAGCCAGAGCATACCAAGTGATGGCATACACGAGGTGATTGTTTTGAAAGGAAATCACGGTCAGCCCGCCGACCGGCTGCCCCGGCGCGCCCGCCGGATCCTGGCCGCGGGCGGCGTCGACAAAGTACGGCGCCAGCGCCGCCGGTGGCAGTCCGCGCGCGGCGCCGATCGCGGCGACGTCGCGCGAGAACCAGCGGTTCTTCACGGGGTCGTTTTCGCGCAGGAAGCCGCCGCCCGGCTCGCTGATGCGCAGCAGGGCGGTGAACGTGTGCATCCCTTGCTCCCTGTTGCAGGGATTGCCCGCGGCACGCCGTGCCGGGTAGCGCGCGCCGATGTTGGGGACGATGGGAATGAAGCCGCGGTTGACGAGGACGATCGTCCCGTCAGCCGTGCACAGCGGCGTGAGCAGCCAGAAGCCCGCGCCCAGGTCGGATACGGCCTGGACGGGCGTCGTGTATTCGTAGAGGAAGTGTCCGACGAGACGTACATGCCGGTATTCGTCGGATTCCTTGCCGACCTGCCCCCAGCGAGCCCGAGGCGGTGGCGCGGCGGGATCGGCCTTGACGCGCGATTCCACCCGTTCGATCAGGGCCAGTTTCCATTGCAGGCGCATTACCTGCCAGGTTCCCAGCCCTGCGAACAGCACGATCAGGAGCAGCCCGAGGATCGCGATGATCGCCCGGCCAGATGCTGGCCGGGCAGCTGCCGCCTGACCGTGCGGCGACATCATTTCATGTCGTGCATGCCATGGCCGGTGACGCTTGCGGCGTCGCCCATGCCGGGCATCATGTTGGCGTTCATGTGGTACATGACCCAGATCGACCCCGAGAGCACGATGCCCAGCAGGACCAGGGTCAGGATCAGCGCCATCATGTTCCAGCCGCCTTCCGACTTCGAGTTCATGTGCAGGAAGTACACCATGTGCACGACCAGCTGGACAGCGGCAAAGCCCATGATGACGAACTTCGTCATCGCCGGGTCGAGCACGTTGTTCATGACCAGCCAGAACGGAATCGCGGTCAGGATCACGGCCAGCACGAAGCCGATCGTGTAGTCCTTCAGGCTGTAGTGCACGCCCGGCTCGTCGCCATGGGTATGGCCGTGCAGGGCGTCGTGGGCGCCGTGGGCGTGGTGATTGTGATGTTCGCTCATGGCAGCGTTCCCATCAGGTAGACAAAGGTGAAGACGAAGATCCAGACGACGTCCAGGAAGTGCCAGAACAGCGACAGGCAGGACAGGCGGCGGAAGTTTTCCGGGGTCAAGCCGTGCTTGCCCAGCTGGACCATCAGCGTGACCAGCCAGACGATACCGAACAGCACGTGCAGGCCGTGGGTGCCGACCAGCGAGAAGAAGGCGGTCAGGAAGCCGCTGCGCGACGGGCCGGCGCCTTCATGGATCAGTTCGACGAACTCATAGATTTCCAGGCCCAGGAAGCAGGCGCCGAGCAGGCCGGTGATGGCCAGCCATACCTGGGCACGCTTCAAGTTCTTCGCCTGCGCCGCGATCATCGCGAAGCCGAAGGTGATCGACGACACCAGCAGGAAGGCCGTGTTGACGCCGACGATCTTCAGGTTGAACAGCTCGGCGCCCGACGGGCCGCCCGCATAGTTGCGGCCCAGGACTGCATAGGTCGCGAACAGGCTGGCGAAGATGAGGCAGTCGCTCATCAGGTAAATCCAGAAACCCAGCATCGTGCCGTGTTCCGGGTGGTGCTCGCGCACGTGGAATTCGCGCGCGGCGGCGCCGCCAGCGGCGCCGTTCAAGGTTGCATTGACGTTAGACATGGTGTTAGACATGGGCTTCCAGCAGTTTCGTACGTGCATTCTCGGTACGGGTCACTTCGTCCGCCGGAATGTAGTAGTCACGCTTGTAGTTGAAGGTATGGACGATGGTCGCGACGATCGTTGCCACGAAGGCCAGGCCCGTCAGCAGCCACATGTGCCAGATGATCGCGAAACCCACCACCGCCGACAGCGCCGAAATCACGAAGCCGGCCCAGGTGTTCTTCGGCATGTGGATCGCGACATAGTCGTTCAGCGGACGCTTCCAGCCGTTCTTCTTCATGTCGGCGAAGGTGTCGTTGTCGTGCACCATCGGCGTGAAGGCGAAGTTGTAGTCAGGCGGTGGCGACGAGGTCGACCATTCCAGCGTACGGCCATCCCATGGGTCGCCCGTCACGTCCGCATTGATCTTGCGATCGCGCCAGCTGACGAAGATCTGCATCAAGAGCGCCGCGATACCACCAGCAATCATCAGGGTACCGATGAACGAGATCACGAACAGCCATTGCAGCTCGGGGTCTTCGAAGTGGCTCGAACGACGGGTAACGCCCATGAAGCCGAGGATATAGCCCGGGGTAAAGGCAACCCAGAAGCCGATCGACCACAGCCAGAACGAGACCACGCCCCAGAAGCGGTTCAGCTTGAAGCCGAACATTTTCGGGAACCAGTAGTTGAAGCCCGCGAACAGGCCGAACAGCACGCCGCCGATGATCACGTTGTGGAAGTGCGAGGTCAGGAACAGCGAGTTGTGCAGCACGAAGTCGGCCGCCGGCACCGCCAGCATCACGCCGGTCATGCCGCCGATAACAAACGTCAGCATGAACGACACGGTCCACATCATCGGCAGCTCGAAGCGGATACGGCCGCGGTACATCGTGAAGAGCCAGTTGAAGATCTTCGCGCCCGTCGGGATCGAGATGATCATCGTCGTGATGCCGAAGAACGAGTTCACGCTCGCACCCGAACCCATGGTGAAGAAGTGGTGCAGCCACACGAGGTAGGACAGGACCATGATGACGCAGGTCGCGTACACCATCGAGGTGTAGCCGAACAGGCGCTTGCTCGAGAAGGTCGAGACGACTTCCGAGAAGATACCGAAGGCCGGCAGGATCAGGATGTAGACCTCGGGGTGGCCCCAGATCCAGATCAGGTTCACGTACATCATGGCATTGCCGCCACGGTCGTTCGTGAAGAAGGCGGTATCGAACAGGCGGTCCATGCCCAGCATGGCCAGCGTCGCGGTCAGGATCGGGAACGAGACGACGATCAGGATGTTGGTGCACAGCGAAGTCCAGGTGAAGACTGGCATCTTCATCAGGTCCATGCCCGGCGCGCGCATCTTGACGATGGTGACAATGAGATTAACCCCCGATAACAGCGTACCGACACCCGCAATTTGCAGAGACCATATGTAATAGTCGACGCCGACACCCGGACTGGCCAGGATGCCCGACAGCGGCGGGAAGGCCAGCCAGCCGGTACGTGCGAATTCACCGACGAAGAGCGAGGCCATGACCAGCACGGCGCCCATGGTCGTCATCCAGAACGAGAAGTTGTTCAGGAACGGGAAGGCCACGTCGCGCGCGCCGATCTGCAGCGGCACGACATAGTTCATCAGGCCCGTCACGAAGGGCATCGCCACGAAGAAGATCATGATCACGCCGTGGGCGGTGAAGACCTGGTCGTAGTGGTGCGGCGGCAGGAAGCCGGCATTCTCGCCGAAGGAGATGGCCTGCTGGGCGCGCATCATGAGCGCATCGGCAAAGCCGCGCAGGAACATCACCAGGCCCAGCACCATGTACATGATGCCGATTTTCTTGTGGTCGATGCTGGTGAACCAGTCGTGCCACAGGGTGCCCCACAGGCGGAAGTAGGAGATCAGCGCGATCAGCGCCGCACCGCCCACCAGCACGCCTGCGAAGGTAGCGATCAGGATCGGCTCATGGAAGGGAATCGCATCCCAGGTGAGCCGTCCGAAGATTAGCTTCGTCAAGTCAAAAGAGTCTTGCATGGTTACTTCTTCACAGAATTGGTTGGGGTTTCGCAGACCTCGCCATCGGCCTTGGCAACCTGGCGCTTCGCATCCTTCGGCAGCTGCTTCAGTGCGATGTCGTTACGCACGCGCTGCATGTCGAGCGCCATCTGGTGGTTGGCGCAAGTCGTGCCTTCGGCCACGCAGCGGTTCACGACGGCATTGAACAGCGCCGACTGCACCGTGCCGTAGTAGCGCACGGGCTCCTTTTCCGACGGCTTTTCCAGCGCCAGGTAGTCGGCGCGGCCCAGCGTGTTGCCGCTGGCCTTGACCTTCTGTACCCAGGCGTCGAAATCGGCGGCGGTGGTGCCGCGGTAGGCGAACTTCATGTGCGAGAAACCGTCGCCGCTGAAGTTCGAGGACATGCCCTTGTAGTCGCCCGGCTTGTTGACGACGGCGTTGAGCGTCGTCTCCATGCCCGGCATCGTGTAGATCATGCCGGCCAGGGTCGGGATGTAGAACGCGTTCATCACGGTCGACGAGGTCAGCTTGAAGCGGATCGGGGTATCGACCGGGGTGACCAGTTCGTTGACCGTCGCGATGCCCTGCTCCGGATAAATGAACAGCCACTTCCAGTCGAGCGACACCACCTGCACTTCGAGCACCTTGGCGCCGGCCGGCATCGGACGGGTTTCGTCGATGCGGTCGAGCGGACGGTAAGGGTCGAGCTTGTGGGTGCTGATCCAGGTGATCAGGCCGAGCGCGATGATGATCAGGAGCGGCGCGCCCCAGATCACGAGTTCGAGCTTGGTGGAGTGGTCCCAATCGGGCTCGTACCTGGCGTTGGCGCCCTGGCGGTATTTCCAGGCAAAGACAACGGTCAGGATCATCACCGGAATGATGATGATTAACATCAGCCAGACCGACACCTTGATCAGGTCGGCCTGCTGCCTCGCGATATCACCGGCGGCATTCATCGTCACCGTATTGCAGCCGGACAGCAGCGCAAGCAGGAGGATCGACAGCCCGGGACGGACAATTTTAGGAATCATGCTAGGTATCTAACGTTACATGGGAATGAGAACATGCTACTGTACTGCCATCGGCCTTAGCTGCACATTGGACGTTTTGTCCCACCCTTGCCCAGGCCAGGGGACCAAAAAGCGGGGCCGGAATCAAACCTGGAGACCGAGATTATGCAAAGCACGAATACGTACGGCGGCGCAGGTGCCGCTCCCGTAACCGCTCCCTGCAGTGGAGCACGCAATATCAATGCCCGGGACGGCCATATCTCCCCGAGCGAAATCGCTGTCGGCGTGGTCATCGGCCGCGCTTCCGAGTATTTCGACTTCTTCGTCTACGCGATCGCCTCCGTGCTCGTCTTTCCACAGGTATTTTTCCCGTTTGCGGACCGGCTTGAAGGCACACTATACGCATTTACCATTTTTGCGTTCGCATTCATCGCGCGCCCCTTCGGCACCGTGATCTCGATGATCATCCAGCAGCGTTTTAGCAGGGAAATCAAGCTGACCATCGCCCTCTTCCTGCTGGGCACCTCCACCGTCGTGATTTCCTTCCTGCCCACCTATGCGCAGATCGGCACCACTTCCATCATCCTGCTGTCCCTGATGCGCATCGCCCAGGGCCTGGCCCAGGGCGGCTCCTGGGACGGCCTGCCCTCGCTCCTGGCCCTGAACGCGCCCGAGCACAAGCGCGGCTGGTACGCGATGCTCGGCCAGCTGTCGGCCCCGCTCGGCTTCCTGATCGCCGCCGGCATGTTCGCTTACCTGCTCGATAACCTGCAGAGCGACGACTTCCTGATCTGGGGCTGGCGTTTCCCCTTCTTCGTCGCCTTCGCGATCAACGTCGTCGCCCTGTTCGCGCGCCTGCGCCTGGTCTCCACCTCGGAATACTCGCGCCTGCTCGACGCCCATGAACTCGATCCGGCACCGGTCGGCGAACTGGTGCGCAACCAGGGCAGCAACATCGTCATCGGCGCCCTCGCCGCGCTGGCCAGCTATGCGCTCTTCCACCTGGTCACCGTGTTCCCGCTGTCGTGGATGCAGCTCTACGACACCCGTCCGATCAGCGGCTTCCTCTACATCCAGATGTGGGGCGCGGCCGTCGCCGCCGTCGGCATCCTGATTTCCGGCCTGGTTGCCGACAAGGTCGGGCGCCGCACGACGCTCGGCACCCTCGCCGCCCTGATCGCCATCTTCTCGGCCTTCGTGCCGATGCTGATCGACGGCGGCGAATCGGGCCAGAATGCCTTCATCCTGATCGGCTTCGGCCTGCTCGGCCTGTCCTACGGCCAGGCTGCCGGCGCGGTCACCTCGAACTTCGAACAGCGTTTCCGCTACACCGGCGCGGCCCTGACCAGCGACCTGGCCTGGCTGGTCGGCGCGGCATTCGCTCCGCTGGTTGCGCTTGGCCTGTCGGCCAACTTCGGCCTCGGTTATGTCAGCCTGTATCTGCTCTCGGGTGCGGTCGGCTCGCTGGCGGCGCTGTCGCTGAACCGCAAGCTGGAGATTCGCGACTAAGCTGCGTTCCCTGCATGTGAAGACGGCCGGACTGCGTGTCCGGCCGTTTTTGTTTGGCGCTTCCCTGCAGCCGGGCGAGCGTCGGTGCTGCTTGCGGAACCCCTCTGCCAGGCCAACGCCGTATTCCTGCGCACCGAATCGTCGCCTGTGCGCGACGGATTTTTTCGTTGGCGCGAGCGTCCAGGCAGTGTTGAGGGAGCGTGCACCATGCGCAAGGTACTGGCCAACATCCCGGCGGGCACGGCAGTGCTCGAAGGCGTGCTCGAGCTGCCTGCCAGGCCGGCCGGGGTTGTCCTGTTCGCCCACGGCAATGGCAGCAGCCGTTTCAGTCCGCGCAACAACATGGTGGCGGCGGCCTTGCGCGCCGCAGGCATTGCCACCCTGCTGCCCGATTTGCTGACGCGCGAGGAAGACGCGCATCGCTCCAGCCGTTTCGACATCGACCTGCTCACCGCCCGCCTGCACGCGGCCGCGGCCTGGCTGTCTACCGAGCCCTTGAGCGCACCGCTGCCCCCGGGCGTCTTTGGCGCGAGCACCGGGGCCGCCGCTGCCCTGCGGCTGGCGGCCGATAGCGGAAGCAGCGTGGCGGCCGTCGTCTCGCGGCGCGGCCGGCCCGACCTGGGGGGCGCCGCGCTGGAACAGGTGCTGGCGCCGACGCTGCTGGTCGTGGGCGGCGCAGATACCGCGGTGATCGAACTGAACCGACTGGCCCTTGCTGCCTTGCAGTGCGAGAAGGCGCTGGAAATCGTGCCGGGGGCGACGCATTTGTTCGAGGAAGAAGGCGCGCTCGAGCGTGTGGCCGAGCTGGCGTGCGCGTGGTTCATACGGCACTTCCCGTAAGGTTGGCGCAGCCGGCGACCCGGCATGGCCGCCGACGCGGCGGTAAGGGCAGCTAGCGCTCCACCAAGCGCAGCTTGGGCGTGTCACGCTTGTCCACGGTCCGGAGCGCGTCCAGAAACGGGAGATGTCGCGATCCCCGCGCCGGCAGCTCCGCCGCCCCCTTAAGCCAACGCCGTATCGAGCACGGTCATCAGCACGAAGCCGAAGATGACCGCAATGGTCGCGGTGGTGCCGTTGCCGTTCTCGCGCATCTCGGGGATCACGTCGTGGACAATCACGAACAGCATCGCCCCGCCGGCCGCGGCCAGCGCCACCGGCAGCATGCCGGCCGAAATGCCGATCAGGGCGACGCCCGGGGCCGCCGCGACCGGTTCGATCAGCCCCGACAGCACACCGAAGCCGACGGCCGCCAATCGGCCGTAACCGACCGTGCGCAGGGCCAGGGCCACGACCAGGCCTTCCGGCACGTCCCTGGATCGACACGCCGGTCATGAGGGAGTTCGCCTTTTCCATGTCGATGCCGGCGTAGGCGACGCCGATGGCCAGGCCCTCGGGCAGGTTGTGCAGGGCCACGGCCGTGACGAACAGCCAGGCGCGGCGCAGCGAACTGGCACCGGCGCTCCCGTTGAGCACTTCGGCCGGTTCGATCGCGTGGCTCATGAGGAGGATGGCACCGGCGCCACCCATCAGGCCGACGCCGGCCAGCAGGCTCGCTTCCCACGGGCCGGCGCCCGACGAGCGAGCCGCCGCCAGCGCGGGAATGACGAGCGAAAAAGCAGTCGCACCGAGCATCACCCCGGCGCCGAAGCCAAGAAAACTGTCGTAGGTGCGTTTCGAAAAATTCTGGGAAAACAGGACAGGCAAGGTGCCCAGTGCGGTGGCCGCGGCAGCGATCCCGCCGCCGAGCAGGGCCGCATGCATTTTCGCGTTCGCGTGCATGACCTGGTCGACGAGGCTGCCGAGCAGCAGCAGGCAGCCGACCGCGCAGATCAACAGGCCGATCACGCGCCGCACGGTCAGCGTGCGCGCCAGGGCGCCGCCCAGGCGCAGCTTATGGATATTCGTATTCATCCGGATTCCTTTCCGTTCGCCTTGCGTTACCATCCTGCCATCTCAGGGGAAAAAGCGGCGCAAGATGAAGGTACAGCCGCGGCGCGCGAGGGCGCGCCGCAGCTGCGGTCATGCCTGTTTGCCTGCCGATCTACTCAATCGTCCGCCGTTCAAGGCTTGCTGACAGCCGACGCGCCTTTCGGCGTGGCCGGGTCGAGGCCGAGCTCGGCGCCCGTGACCGGATCCTTGGACGGATCGGACATGGTGCGCATCTGCATCTGCTTGAGCGTCTCGATGTCCTTGGCCGGCAGTTTGACCTCGGCTTCGCCGGAGCCGCCGTCGACCGCCATCTGCTTTTCGCGGTCGGTGACGAAGTCCCACTTCTCGCCCTGGTTCCACGGGCCGCGCATCTCGCCGGGACCCTGCGACATGTTGAAGTAGACGCTGGAGAAGCGCGGATCGACCGGCATTTTGCCTGGAGGGAAATTCGACTCCATCGAATACAGGGCTTTTTCGAAGGATTTCTGGTGCGCGACTTCGCGCGTCATGAGGAAGCCCAGCGCTTCCTTCACACCCGGGTCGTCGGTCAGCGCGATCAGGCGCTCGTAGACGATCTTGGCGCGCGCTTCGGCGGCGATGTTCGAGCGCAGGTCGGCGGTCGGCTCGGTAATCGAGTCGATGTAGGCCGCGGTCCAGGGCACGCCAGCGGAATTGACCAGCGGCGTGCCGGCGCCGTACAGCACCTGGGTCACGTGGCTGTCGTTGCCGGCGCCGGTGATCTTGCGATACATCTCGGCTTCGGTGTCGACCGCTTCGGCCAGTTCACCCTTGGCACCCTTGTTCAGCATGGCGACGATGTGGCCGATCACCTCCAGGTGGCTCAGCTCTTCGGTCGCGATGTCCATCAGCATGTCCTTGCGGCCTGGATCGTCTTCCGATACGGCCTGCGTGAAGTAACGCATCGCTGCGGCAAGCTCGCCCTGCGGGCCGCCGAACTGCTCCAGCATCAAATTGGCCAGGCCCGGATTGGGACCACTGACCCGGACGGTGTACTGGAGGCGCTTGTTATGTGCAAACATATTCACTCCTTCGATAGATTAAGACTAAGCGTTCACGCGAATGCGTGCAACGCTATCGCTACACGGCTGAACGCGCTTTCAGCGCCAGCCGGACGTGAGGCTCATCATCGCAGCGTTCGCTGCATGCGTAATCAGCAGCGCCGCCGTGTCGATGTAGGACAAGGGTGACAAACTGTTAAAGCCGATAAAGCGCGGAAAGCAAGGTTTCCCTATGGCGAGAGGGACCGACAGTTACAGCTGAGCTGAACACCCGGGCTGCCCCTGCTCCAGCCGGCCGGGGCCGTCGTTGCTAATGAAATACCCCGGCGGATGACGCGGCATATGCCGACAAGGGCTTGCGTCGGGCTCCTACGCCGTGCGCCCAACGGCAGCGCTAGCATGTTGGTTATTCGTCAATCCGGAGGGATGCCAAATGTTTTCACTGAACAAATTGAGCCCGACCATCACCGACATGATCCGCTTCGATCACTCGCACGTGATGGTAACGTTCCACCAGTACACGAAGGACAAGGCGCCAAGCGTCAAGAAGGCGCTGGCCGAAACGATCTGCACCGCCCTGGAAATCCACGCGACGCTGGAAGAAGAAGTGTTCTATCCAGTCATGCGCCAGCTCGACAAGGGCGAACCCTTCGTCCACAAGGCCGAGCCCGAGCACAACGACATGCGCCGCATCATTTCGGAACTGCGCCGCACGAGCGGTTCCGATCCGCGCCACGACAAGCTGCTGCTGGAACTCATGCGCGACGTGATCCACCACGTGGCAGACGAGGAAACGACGCTGCTGCCGCAGGCTGAAATGCTGATGAGCAAAGCCCGCCTGTCGGACCTGGGTGCGCAAATGACCAAGCGCCGCATGGAACTCATCGCGCCGAAAGCCGGGCAGCTGGCGAAGAACCACGCCGTTGGCTTCTCGGGCAGCACCGCCGCCGTGGTCGTCGGCGTTGCCAGCGCCCTGTTCGCGATGCGCACCCTGGTCAAGAAACCAGGCGGGGGCGAGAGCAACAACCGCACCTGGGCCAACGCCAACTCGATGCCGCACGGGAGCTGATATCGGGCAGGTCCGGACGCAGGCCGGGCCCTGCCCGGCGAATTTCCAGGCGGTGCGCACTGCATCCCCGGCTTGGGCACGCGACGGACACTGTCCGTCGTGTGCCTTTGTCCTTTTCACCCCAGCCAACGCACCATCCACGGCACCAGCACCGGCGCCAATACCGCCGTCAGGATGCCATTGAGTCCCATCCCCAGTCCCGCGAACGCGCCCATCTCGGCGCTGACCTGGAAGGCGCGCGCCGTGCCGATGCCATGCGCCGCCACGCCGAGCGCAAAGCCGCGCGCCGCATGCGACTCGATTTTCAAGGCATTGAACAGGAAGCGCGCGGTGATGGCGCAAAAATCCCGGTGCCGATCACCAGCACGGCAGTGAGCGCAGGCACCCCGGCCAGACGTTCCGACACGGCCATCGCAATCGGCGTGGTCGCCGACTTCGGTCCCACGGTGCGCGCCAGGAGCGGCGAGCCGCCCAGCAGCAAGACCACCGCGACGCTGCTGACGATGGCCGTCACGCAGCCGGCGACAAGGGCGCCAAGGAGGGGCAGGAAGGCGCGGCGCATGCGCGGCAACTGGCGTGCGAGCGGCACCGCCAGCGCCACCGTTGCCGGACCCAGCAGGAAGTGCACGAACTGGGCGCCGGCGAAATAGCGTTCGTAGGACATGTTCGACAGCAGCAGCGCCAGGCTGACCAGGCCGATCGCGATCGCCACCGGATTGGCCAGCGGCGAAAACCGGCAGCGCGCATGGATGGCCTGGGCGAGGATGTAGGCGCAGAGCGTGATCGTCAGTCCCAGTAGCGGCGAGGCCGACAGGTAGACCCAGAAGTGGCTGAGGTTGGCGAAGCTAGGCATCGTCGGACGCCTTCGTTTGCGGGTCCGGTGTCATGCTCTTCAGCACGAGGGCGGTGACAGCCAGGGTGGCCAGCGTGCTCACAGCCAGCGAAGCGACGATCGCAATCCAGTGCCCGCTGCCGCTGCCGGCCGCGGCGACGATGCCTACGCCGGCGGGGACGAACAGCAGCGACAGGTGGCGCAGCAGCTCGTTGGCGGCGGCTTCGATACGGGTTTGCAGGGACGGCCAGATGAGCAAGGCGGCAAACAGCAGCACCATGCCGGCGACCGGGCCCGGCACGGGAAGCTTGAACAGGAAGACGATGCCTTCGCCGAGGCATTGGAACAGAAGGAGGATGGCGAAGGCGGGGAGCAAGCGGGACTCCGGTCGGGGTGAGGTGGATATGAAGATTCCGATACGTCGATGAGGCGACGCCTTCGCATTGTGCCATCAGCCGGGGTGGCGCTACGCGCGCTAGCGTGGCGCGGACGAGGCGCCTGCGTCGTCATGGGGCGCGTGCGTTCGGAGTGGCTCACGCAATGGTTGCAGGCGGGATCGCGTGGTATGGGCGGGTAAGACGGCGTGGACAGGGGAGTCCACCTCAGGTTCATTCGCGGCAGTCTCCGCGGGGGGATGCGGCGGGCGTCACGGGGTGGACAGCGTGGGCACGAGTGCCCACCCTACGCACGACAGGGGCTGCGCGCGGCCGACGTGCGCGCAGCGTCCTGTCGCTTTATGCCATCTCGGCGGCTTGTCCGATCGCGCCGCGCTTGATCTGGTCGCGCTCGATCGATTCGAACAGGGCCTTGAAGTTGCCTTCGCCGAAACCGTCGTCGCCCTTGCGCTGGATGAACTCGAAGAACACCGGGCCCAGCTGCGGCTCGCCGAAGATCTGCAGCAGGAGGCGCGGCTTGCCGTCCTGGACCGCGCCATCGAGCAGCAGGCCGCGTGCCTGCAGTTCGGCGGCGTTCTCGCCGTGGCCCGGGATGCGGCCGTCGAGCATCTCGTAATAGGTGGCAGGCGGCGCGCTCATCAGGGGCACACCGGCCGCGCGCAGGGCGTCGACGGTCGTGATCAGGTCATCGGTCAGCAGCGCGATGTGCTGGATGCCCTCGCCGTTGAACTGCATCAGGAATTCCTCGATCTGGCCCCCGCCCGCCTTGCCTTCTTCATTGAGCGGAATGCGGATCTTGCCGTCCGGCGCCGTCATCGCCTTCGAGGTCAGGCCGGTGTACTCGCCCTTGATGTCGAAGTAGCGGATTTCGCGGAAGTTGAACAGCTTCTCGTAGAAGCCGGCCCAGAAGGCCATGCGGCCGCGGTAGACGTTGTGGGTCAGGTGGTCGATGATCTTCAGGCCATGTCCGGCCGGGCGGCGGTCGACGCCCTCGATGAATTCGAAATCGATGTCATAGATCGACTTGCCGTCTTCGAAGCGGTCGATCAGGTACAGCGGCGCGCCGCCGATGCCCTTGATGGCCGGCAGGCGCAGCTCCATCGGTCCGGTCGGGATCTCGATGGCCTGGGCACCGAGTTCCAGCGCGCGCTTGTAGGCCTTGTGCGAATCCTTGACGCGGAAAGCCATGCCGCAGGCCGATGGGCCATGCTCGGCGGCGAAATAGGCGGCGTAGCTCTTCGGCTCGTTGTTGACGATGAAGTTGATGTCGCCCTGGCGGTAAAGGACAACGTTCTTCGAGCGGTGCACCGCGACCTTCGTAAAGCCCAGCGTCTCGAAGATCGGCTCGAGCAGGCCCGGCGTTGGCGAAGCGAACTCGACGAACTCGAAGCCCATCAGCCCCATTGGATTCTCAAACAGGTCAGCCATCTTGTTTTCCTTTTGATGCAAAATAGTCTCCTCCAGACGGCGAGCAGGCCGGGTAGGCCCTCCCGCGCCGGGCGGAATATCCAGGCCGGTGCTCATGGCGCCGGCCACCCCTTCGTATGTACGAGGCGCCGCGCTGGCATGGCCGGGCGGCGTCAACGACCGGAATGATACGCTAGTTGGGCCTTGCCTTCCTGCCCCATGATGTCGAAAACTTACGCCCGCGCCACGCGCACGCGGTCAAACGTCCCAGGCTGCGGGCAGTTTTTCTGCGGCCATGTCGATCTGGTTCAGCGGCGCCCCTGCTCCATCAGCAGGGTACGGATGTCGCCGAGCAGCACGGCCGGATGCAGGTAGGACGTCGAATAGATTTCGCGCACCTCGCCGCGCGGATCGAGCAGGTAGACCTTCAGCATGTGACTCAGCACCGGGATACGCGTGCCCGGCGCCTTGGGCGCGGCCACCGAGACGTCCTGGCCGAAACCGCCCAGCAGCGGCGCCAGTTCCCTGCCATTGCGGGTGGTGAGGAAATGCCAGTCCAGGCCGCGCCGGTCACGCGCCTCCTGCCCGCCGTAGCTGCGCATCGCCACCGGCGTGTCGTATTCCGGATCGAAACTCATACTCACGAAGCGCACCTTGCCGCGCAGGGCGGGGGTGCGCTCGATCGTGTTTTTCAGCTCATGCAGGGTGGCATACGCCAGCGGGCATCCCTTGGGATCGCTGCAATAGGTGTAGATGAAGGAGAACAGCGTGACCTTCCCCGTCGTGAACTCCGACAGGCGGTGCACGCTGGCGTCGCTATCGAGCACGACACCGTCGGGTGCCTTCATGATGCGTTCCAGGCGGTAGCTGCCGGGCGCGGGCGGGGTAAAGCCGAGCGGCGGGACGCTTGACGTGGCGCTTGCTGCCGCCATACCGGGCGGGCCGGCGGCCAGTACGAGCGCCAGCAGGACGCCCCGCCCGGCCGCTACGCCCCGCCGCGCCAGGCTGCGGCCCCGGACGCAACCAGCTCGCGCGCTCGCGCCGCTCACCGCGCCGCAAGCCCGGCGGCGCTGCCGGCGTCGCCGCCGTAGGCCGTTTGCATCCCGGTCTGGGCGCCGAATTTCATGTGGTGCGGGCGGCCGAGTTTCAGCTTGTAGAAGTCGACCGTCCACTTTTCGTTGAGCTCCTTGCCGTCCCAGGCGAACAGCTTGACGAACTGCTCGTCATCGAGACCGCCCTTGTCCCACTTGGCCAGGAGCGACGAGCTGACGTACACGCGCTTGCCATCCCAGCTTTGCGAAATCATGTTCACCTGCGAGCCGGTTTTCTTCGCATAGGTCTGGCGCGGCGCTTCCGGGTTGCTGATGTCGAAGTAGCGGGTGGTGCCGTCCATGAAGGTGTTCACCCACAGCCCCTTGCCGTCGGCCCGCATTGAGATATCGACCGGCAGCGGCGTCTTCGCCGGGTCGCCGATGGCGGCCACGTCCTTCGCCTGCCACTGGCCCTTGGCATCCTTTTTCACCAGCCAGAGTTTGGAGGTAAGTGCCGTGGCCGTGATCGCCCAGTCCTCGCCGCCGGCGAGCGACCAGCGGATTTCCAGCGGCGCGCCCGGCACGTTCAGTACCTGCTCGGGCTGCATGGATTTCAGGTTCCACACCACCATCGTGTTGCCGAACTGCTTCATTGCGCCCCCGTCCTTGACCAGGGTACCCAGCGGCGTCATGTAATTCTTCTTGCCGGTGAAGCTGGAACTGAGCATCACGTTTTTCGCCGGGTTGATGGCCAGGTCGTAGCCATAGCCGTCGCCGCCCTTCAGCGCCTGCGCGGCCGGGATGTCGTACTTGCGGATGAACTCGCCCTTGTTGTTGTACAGGGCCATGCCGGTGGCGCCGCCGCCGTCCTTCGTGTTCGACAGCGCGCCGATCAGCATCCGGCCGGGCAGCGCATAGAAGGTATGCGGGCCGACCAGGCCGGATTTCTGGGCGAAGTCGGCGATGGTGTTGACCAGGCGTGGCTTGGCGGGGTCGGTATGCACGTCGAAGACATGGATCTTGCTGTCGTCCAGGCCGCCGGCCCAGAGGAAGCGGCGGTCGTCGGTGAAGCCGGCATGGTGGGCCTCGCCGCGCCCGCCCACCGAGATCTGGGTGATTACCTGGCCAAAGCGGGGCGACTTCGGATTGACGTCGAGGGTCACGAGCTTGTCGGAGCCGTCGCCCATGCCGGGCACGCCCAGCGTCCACACGTAGAGGTAGTCCTCCTGCCCCTTGATGAGGTTCGACAGGTAGGGCGAGTTGCAGGTTTCGTCGGCAAACACGGGAGTGCTGCCGAGGCCGAGCATGAGGGCGGCAAACAATGCCGCGCGCGTGAAACGAGTGGTTCGCATCTTGATCTCCTGTGGGTGGCTATCCGGTTCGACGCGCGGGCGGCATTGCGCCATTCCCGGCCGCTGTATGTACAGCAGGATCAGCATACTCTTGCCGAACGCAAAGATGGTAATGTTTTAGCATCGCTCGCCCGCGGTGTTGGGGTTTGCGCCACATCAAAGTCGATGGGGAACGGGAACCAGCGCGCGGGACCGCAAGAGACCCTTGCACCTGAAAGAGCCTGACGAAACCTCGGCGGTGTGCGTCGCTAGCGAACCTGTGGCTGCGTCCGCTTGACTGCGCGACCTAAGCGGGCTTCAGCGTTTTTGTCCGGGCATCAGAAAAGTACCCGACCTTGTCTCCCTGAAGTTCCTGGGCAAGACGCTCGCATAACGCCAGCCCGATAGCATCAAGGGCTTCCACCTCTCGTGGATCGTTAAACTGCCGGTAGTGTGCTGTTTCGTAGCGGGCTAGCCAGCTAGCGATCGCCTCTACGACATCTGGCGAAAGGCCTAACTCGCCAAGTTCGACATACTCGCCCCTCATAGGGTCACGGACACCGGTCCCAGAGAACATTCCATCGACAATCAGGTAGCGCATCTCACTGCCTTCTCAGCTGTTTCGTCCGCTTTTGGCCGTTTGCGGACGTTCAGAATTGATCAGTGTACGGTGTTGTTGCTATCACGACAAGCAGGAGGTTTAGTCCGGCGCTCTTACTCTCCGAACGCCGCGACAACCAGTTCACGCAGCCACGCATTGCCCGGGTCCTGGTTGTAGCGCCGGTGCCAGAACACCTTGGTCTGCAGGGTCGGCAAGCTTAAGGGCGGAGTAATCGCCACCAGCCCAAAAGGCGCGGCAGCCTGCTCGGCGAGCTTCTGCGGCACCGTCACCACCAGTTCGCTGGCGCTGACGATATACGGCACCGCCGTGAAGTGCGGCACGCGAAAGCGCGTCGACGGGCCGATGCCCGCTTTCTCCAGCAGCGCGTTGACCCGTTCGTAGGGGCTGTCGGCCGAATCGACCAGCAGGTGTTCGCAGGCGAGGAAGCGCGCAAGCGTCACCTCGCCACTCGCCAGCGGATGGGCGTGGCGGACCATGCTGACGTACGGCTGGCGAAACAGCAGGCGTCCGTACAAGGCTTCCGACACGTCGTCGAAGGCGCCGACGGCCAGGTCGACGCGGCCGCTTTCCATTTCTTCCTTCAGGGCGATCGCGCCGGCGCGCACCGAGCTGATGCGCACCCCGGGGGCCAGGCTGCGGCAGCGTTCGATCAGCGCGGGCATGAAATAGACTTCGCCGACATCGCTCATCGCCACGGTGAAGCCGCGCGTGCTCGTCGCGGGATCAAACCCGCTGCGCTGGTTGAGCGCCAGTTCCACCTGCGCCAGCGCCGCACCCACGGGTTCGGCCAGCTGCTCGGCATAGGGCGTCGGCTGCATGCCTTGCGCGGTGCGCACGAAGAGTTCGTCGCCAAACGTGCGGCGCAGCCGGGCCAGCGCATTGCTCACGGCGGACTGCGTCAGGCCCAGCCTCCTGGCCGCGCTGGAGATATTGCGCGCGCGGTAGACCTCCTGGAACACCAGCAGCAAGTTCAGGTCGATACTGTTCGGCTCGATCACCGGATGCCCCCGCTATTTACGATGTGAATAGTCTACATTTTTCTATTGATATCGTAAAACTCCTTGGCATCTTGTACAGTGACCGTTCGAAGCGGCGCCTTCACCGCCGCCATGGAGACCGCCATGTCCTACCAATCCGGATTCGGCAACGAATTTGCCACCGAGGCCCTGCCGGGCGCCCTGCCCCAGCACCGCAATTCGCCGCAGCGCGTCGCCTACGGCCTGTATGCCGAGCAGATTTCCGGCACCGCCTTCACGGCGCCGCGCAGCCATAACCGCCGCTCCTGGCTCTACCGCATCCGCCCGGCCGCGATGCACGGCAGCTTTAGCCAGATCGATGGCGCCCGCATCGTCGGCGACTTCACGCGTGTACCACCGCCGCCGAACCAGATGCGCTGGAGCCCGCTGCCGATGCCCGATGCGCCCACCGACTTCATCGACGGCTGGGTGACCATGGCCGGCAACGGCTCGGCAGAGAGCATGACGGGCTGCGCGATCCACCTGTACGCGGCCAACCGCTCGATGACGGAGCGCTTTTTCTATTCCGCCGACGGCGAACTGCTGATCGTGCCGCAGGAAGGCCGCCTGGAAATCGCCACCGAACTGGGCACCATCGAGCTCGAACCGCAGGAAATTGCCGTGGTCCCGCGTGGGATCCGCTTCCAGGTAAGGCTGCCCGACGGCCAGGCGCGCGGCTACATCTGCGAGAACTTCGGCGCCCTGCTGCGCCTGCCGGACCTGGGTCCGATCGGTTCGAACGGCCTGGCCAACCCGCGCGACTTCCTGACGCCAGTCGCCCGTTTCGAGGACCGCGAGGGCGAGTTCGAGCTGGTGGCGAAATTCTGCGGTAACCTGTGGCGCGCGAAGATCGGGCACTCGCCACTGGACGTGGTCGCCTGGCACGGCAACTACGCGCCGTATAAATACGACCTGCGCCACTTCAATACCATCGGCTCGATCAGCTACGACCATCCCGATCCGTCGATCTTCCTGGTCCTGCAGGCGCCCTCGGATACCCCGGGCGTGGACACGCTCGATTTCGTGATCTTCCCGCCACGCTGGCTCGCCGGCGAAAACACCTTCCGCCCGCCCTGGTTCCACCGCAACGTGGCCAGCGAGTTCATGGGCCTGGTGCACGGCGCCTACGATGCGAAGGCCGAGGGCTTCCATCCCGGCGGCGCCAGCCTGCACAACTGCATGAGCGGGCACGGCCCGGACGCCGCGACCTTCGACAAGGCCAGCAATGCCGACACCAGCCGGCCCGTCAAGGTGGCCGACACGATGGCCTTCATGTTCGAGACCCGTAACGTGCTGTGCCCGACGGTCCATGCGCTGGAATCGCCCCAGTTGCAGGCGAACTACCAGGACTGCTGGGCCGGCATCCAGAAGCATTTCCGGGCCACGCCGTAAGCGCGCCATGGCACACCAGGCCATCCTGCACTTCACCACCCGTGGGCGCGGCACGCTCGACATCACGCGCGAGGTCGAACAGGCGGTTGCAGCCGCGAACGTCGCCTGCGGCCTGGCCCACGTGTTCGTCCAGCACACCAGCTGTTCGCTGACCATCACCGAGAACGCCGACCCGGACGTGCGGCGCGACCTGGAGACGGTACTGGCGCGCCTCGCGCCGGATGGCGATCCGGCTTACCGCCATCGCGACGAAGGGCTGGACGACATGTCGGCGCATGTGCGCACCGTGCTCACCGATACGGCGGTCACGGTGCCGGTCGGCGACGGCCGGCTGCTGCTGGGCACCTGGCAGGGCATTTACCTGTGGGAGCACCGCACCGGCGGGCACCGGCGCACGGTGGTCGTGACGGTGATCGGCTGAAGCCGGCAGGCACGCCACCGGCCTGGACTAGTTTGCCGGGGTCCCCGCTGCCGGTTCTTCCGGCCTGAAGTAAGGCGCCACATTCCCGGCGACCTGGGCAAATTCCTTCCCGCTCAGCGGCAGGCGCTGGAAGGCAGCCCAGGCTGCGCGCGGCCGCAGGTTCTCGCCCCGGGCGGAATCGGTCCCGTACAGCACCCGGTCCAGCCCGATCTGGCGCAGGCGCCGCGCCAGCAGCGCGGCCTCCTCCGGCTTGATATCCGGCTGCACCATCGAGGCGACATCGAACCACAGCCCGCGCGTGGCCGGATGGCGCTGCTGCACCGCCTCGGCCAGCGTTGCCAGCACTTCCTGCGCGGGCGGATCGTCGAAGCCGGGCCCGGTGCCGCCCAGGTGCGCCACCTGCACCGGTACGTCCGGCGCGGACGGCAGCACCTTGTCGAGGAAGGCGCGTGCCTCGTTGGCACCGTAGGGACGCTTGTTGCGGATGCTGGCGCGCATGTGCACGACAATCGCCATCCCTTCCCGGTTGGCTGCCGCGAACACCTGCGCCAGGCGCGCCACATGCTCGGGCTGGTCCAGTTGCACATCCGAATTGCCGAGATGGAGCTTGATGCCATGCTTCAGGCCAGGCTGGCCCGCGCAGCGGCGGATTTCCTCGAGCGCATACGCCTTCAGCGGTGCGATGCCGCAGAAGGCAATCAGGCGGCCGGGAAACTGCGCCGCCTGGGCCGCCGTCCAGTCGTTCTCGCGCCTGACCTGCGCGTACTCGTCGGCCACCCGGTGCCGCGGGCTGCCGTACATGTAAGCGGTGGAGAGCAGCACCGCGCGGCGGATGCCGGCCGCGTCGAGAAGCGGCACCAGTTCCTTTGCCGGCAGCGGCTTGATGCCCGCCTCCGGCCCGAGCAGCTTGACGATACCGTCGCTGAAGACATGCTGGTGATGGTCGACGTCGGGCGCCGGGGCAGCCATGGCGGCCGGCGTGCAGAACGCCGCGATGGCGGCCATCAGTAAGTACTGGACACGGCGCATTCTGCTCTCCCGGCAATGGTGGACGGCACAGTGTAGCGCGTGCGCCCGGCGCGTCAATACGGGGGCGGCCTCTTATTTGAGGGCGTCGGCGCGGCACATCATCGCGTACTTCCCCTTCAGCTTGAGATTCATGTAGCCGTGGCGGCCGGGTTCAAGGCGCGCCGCGATGAGCGGATAATACGCCGCCAGGTGCGCGCGGGCGCGCTCGAGGTCATCGGGCGTAGTCACGACCATGCCGCCGCGCGGATCGCGCATGCGCACGTCGCCGACGTAGACCACCTTGCCGCGGGCGGCTTCGAAGGTGACCACCGGGTCGCCATCGCAGGGAAGGAAAATATAGGGTTGCCGGCCGAAGCGCGCGACCAGCCCCGCGATGCCGTAGCGCCGCGCGCCCTCGACCGCGTCGACCCTGGCGACGATATACCCGCCCCGCGGCGTGGTGATGAGCGAGGCGGCCCAGGCGTCGCGCACCCATTGTTCGGGCGTGACATCGCCCTTGAAGATCTGCAGCTCGACTTGCGGGCTCACGCCCATCACGATGATCGCGTCGTCGCCGAAGTCGGCGTAGTTGGAACGCGGGTCGAGCCCGGGCGACACGGCGCAGCCGCCGAGCAGGGTTGCACCAAGTAGCATGACAAGGAAGATCGCGCGCATGGGAAGCCTTATTGTTCAGAGAGAAACAATTGTAGCGCAGTCTGCTGATCGATACGTCGTCAACGGGGAAGGCGCCATGTGCGGCGCCGAACGAACTGGCGCGCTTGTCCTAGAATGGAGGCGAACCGGGCAGCTGCCCGACCGCGGGAACCACGCATTGACCACGACCACCACGACCGTCGCCCCCATCGCGCTCGACGCTGCCACCCTGGACGCCGCGCGCAGCTTCAACCGCAAGCTGGCACGCGCGCCGCGTTTCAAGGCGCGCTCCCGCCTCATGCCAATCCTGGCGCAGGCCCTGCTGCGCCTGTCCCAGGTCGGCGCCGACCGCAGGCTGGCACGGCGCGGCATCGGGGTCGAGACCCGCGTCGCCACGCACGCGGGCCTGCGCGTGCCGGTACGCGTGCTCCGTCCGGCAGCGCATTCAGCCAGCCCGCCGCGTGGCGTCGTGCTCGACATCCACGGCGGCGGCTGGGTCATCGGTAACGCGCGCATGAACGACAAGCACAATGCGGCGCTGGTCGAACGCTGCGGCGTGGCGGTGGTCTCGGTCGACTACCGGCTCGCGACCTTCACGCCGATGGCGGGTTTGATGGACGACTGCCTCGCTGCCAGCCGCTGGCTGCTGGAGGGCGGCATGCCGGAACTGGCCGGGTTACCGCTGATCGTGCGCGGCGAATCGGCCGGCGCCCACCTGGCCGCGGCCACCCTGCTGCGGCTGCAAGCCTGGCCCCGCCTGCTGGAACGCATCGATGGCGCCCTGCTCTACTACGGCGTGTATGACATGGCGGGAACGCCGAGCGTGCGCGCGGCCGGAGCGGAGACCCCGGTGCTGGACGGGCCCGGGATGACGGACGCGCTGCGCCTGCTCACGCCAGGCCTGGACGATACGGCACGGCGCGCGCCGCCCCGCTCGCCGCTGTACGGCAGCCTCGAAGGCATGCCGCCGGCACTGATGTTCGCAGGTAGTATCGATCCGCTGCGCGACGATTCGATCCTGCTGGCCGGGCGCTGGCGCGCGGTCAACGCGGTCGATCTGCAGCTGCTGCCGGAGGCGCCGCACGGCTTCCTCCATTTTCCGACGCCGCTGGCGGACATCGCGCTGGAATACAGCCATGCACGGGTGCGCGCGCGGCTGGACGACTGGCACCGGCACCATGGAGACAAAGCGGTGGCCGCCAGCCTGGCCGCCGGCCGCGCCCTCGAATAAGACCTACTTCTTGCGCAGCGCCGCGATCTGGGCACGCAGGTCCCTGACCTCGTTGGCGAGGCTGTCGCGCGCGGTGGCGGCGCCGACCAGTTCCATCTCGGCCGCCAGGCGCGCATCCGATTGGGTGGCGGTAGCGGCAAGGTTGCGCTCGAGCTGCTGGCGCAGGTCGGCCAGCTGCGCGTCCTGCCTTCGATCGCCAGCTGGTCCTTCGCCTTGCCGACCAGGGCATCCATTGCCACCTGGCGCGCGTTGCGCAGCTCGGCGTTCAGGCGCTCGATTTCCTCCTCGCGCTCGGCAATCGTCGCCAGCGCCTCGTCGCGCGCGCGGCCCGCATCGTCCAGGTCCCGCTGCAAGTCGTCGCGCTCGGCCTCGAGTGCTTCGCCGGCTTCGCGCAGTGCCGCCATGTCGCTTTCGTGCCGGGCCAGGGCCTCGCGCGCCGGCGAGCCGGCCTCCTCGGCGAACTGCTGCGCCCAGCGCGCCAGGTCGGCCAGCAAGGCCTCGGGCAGCTGCGCCTGCGGCGGGGCTGGTGGCGCCGCGTGTTCGGCGCGCCACGCCGCCAGGTGGCGGTGAATCGCGGTCGGCGTCCCGCTGCCCAGCGCATCGCGTACGGTGTCGATAGTGACCTGCCGGCCCTCCCCCTGCAGGCGGCTTGCCGCCGCCGCCACTTCCTCGTATGTCAATTCCTGGCGCGCCATGTCCATGATCGTGTAGTGAGATTGGATGCTGTCCGGGTCGATCATACGTTACCGGCCCACATTACCGGCGCCGCCGACGTCCCCGTGGCGTTGCATGTCAGTCAAGCCGATCCTATACTCGTGCGGTCGCGCCGCCGGCGCATCACCAGGACCCCGTCATGAAACTCGGCTATACCATCATCTATGTACCCGACGTCGCGGCCGCGCTCGCGTTTTTCGAGACCGCCTTCGGGCTGACGCGCCGATTCCTGCACGAAAGCGGCGCCTATGGCGAGCTCGAGACGGGTGCCACCACGCTGAGCTTCGCCGCGCACGAACTGGGCGAAATGAATTTCCCGGGCGGCCACGTGGCTGCGCACAGCTCGCCCCAGCCGCTGGGCTTCGAGATCGCCCTCGTGACCGGCGACGTGCCGGCCGCGCATGCGCGGGCCCTTGCGGCCGGAGCGCGCGAAATGGCGCCGCCGACCCACAAGCCCCGGGGCCAGACGGTGTCACGGGTACGCACGCCGGACGGCGTGCTGGTGGAGCTGTGCACGCCGGTCACCGGCTGAGAGGGCGCGCCTGCGGCCCCTCAGTCGCCGGGCCCTTCGCCAGGCATCGTATCGGCCATCAGGCGGAGTTCCTCCGGCGTGAGTTCTTCCGGCTTCTTGTCGGCCAGGCCGTCGGTAGCGTCGTGGCTTTGTGGGGCGGACTGCTGGCTGCCTTGCTGACTTCCTTGCTGGTTGCCCTGCTGCTGGTTTTGCAGCTGCGTTTGCTGTTGATTCGCTGCGTCGCCTGATTGCTGCTGGCTGCCAGATCCATTCTGCGATTCGTTCGTCATCATGCCCTCCCTGCGATTCGGTTCGAGATGACGCCAGTGTGACATGTCCTTGGCGGCGCTGGCGTCCGCATGAATCGCAGCTGCCGGCGCCCCGGTGTAGCGCCCGGAGTGCCGGCAGACCCGGACAGCCTTACTTCATCGTATAACTCTGCTGCGCCGTATCGACCGCGAAGTTACGCGTCGTGTCCCAGTAGGTGAAACTGTAGCGCACCACGTCGCCGATCTTCAGGCCGCCCGCCACATAGGTGTTCACGCTGCCATCGAGGCGCATGCGCACGTTCTGCTGGGCACCGTTGTTGACCGTGTAGTGCACGTCGGCCCAACTGCCGGTGGTGGTATTGAACTGCAGCATGGTGCTCGAGGTCTGCGTCACCGAGGTCGGGCCGCTCGGCGTGGTCGGCGGCGGGGTAACCGTGCTGCCGGAATCCCAGACGATGTCGTCGATCGCGAACTGGAAGGTCGAGGCAGGCAAGCGGTTGGCGTCGCTCGAGATCATGAACACGTCCAGCAGCGACTGCGCCGCCACCTTCGGCCCCAGCAGGGTCGATACCGGCACCGTGGCCTGCGCCCAGTCGCCATTGCGCACCAGGCCGTAAGCCGTGGTGTTGGCCGGGAAGTTGACCCAATTCTGGTTCGTGTAGGTGTCGCCCACGCCGATGTTGAACGAGACATTCGCCGGAATCTTGATGCGGAACTTCACTGTGCCATTGCGGAAGTTCGACAGGTCGCGCGCCTGGCGGGCCTGGACGCCGCCGCCGAACCACTGGCCGGGCGCCGTGTAGTTCCAGGCGATGACGTTGCTGCCCTCGAAGGGTGCCGTGTTCCCTGCGCCGGATGACGCGCCGTTCCACAGGAAGATGTCGGAACTGGTCCCCGCAACGAGTTTGCTGTTCACGGCCGTGGTGTCGGTGAACACGCCAAACTTGCCCACCTCCGGCACGGTCTGGTTGCCCAGCTTGACGCTGCCCTTGCCATCGAGCTGGTAGACGCGGACATAGTCCACATACATCGTGCCCGGCAGCGGCGCCGTCACCTGGCCGGGGCTGGCCGCGTCAGTGAAGTTGCCGCCGACGGCCAGGTTCAGCAGCAGGTAGAACGGCGCCTGCAGCGCGGTGGAATTGACCGGCAGCGGCGCATCGTACATGTTGCGCTCGACGCCGTTGTCGACGACCGTAAAGCGCATCTGGTTATCAAGCCAGTACATCCGGTAGGTGACGAAGCGGTTCGCCAGCGAGGTCGCGGGAACGTACCAGTTCTTGGTCTGCCAGGCGGTCGAGGCCGCGCAACTCTCGTTGCCGGGCACGCAGGCGGCCTGCTGCCAGGTGATGACGTTCGAGCCGGTGAAACGGTCGGTCGAGGGCGATCCGGCGGCGGCGCGCACGGAGGCCCTGTGGCCCATTTCCATGATGTCGATCTCGCCGTTGCGCGGCCAGGTCTGCGGGCTCACGCCCAGCATCCAGGCGGCCGGCCACAGGCCAGTGCCCAGGGGCGGGGTGCTGAGGCGGATCTCGATCATGCCGTACTGCACCTGCACCTTGCCCTTGCTGTCCACCTTGCCCGAGGTGAAGACGTTGCTGCCGACGGTCTGGCTGCGTGCCTGGATGGCCAGTGCGCGCGTGCCCGACTCGAAGGGCACGTTGGTGATCGACAGGTTGTTCGGGCTGTAGTATTCCAGCTCGGCATTGCCGTAGCCGCACAGGTTGATCTGGCAGCCATTGCCGTCATAGGTGTTCCAGACGGAGGTGTTCAGGCTGGTGCCGTTGAATTCCTCGGACCACAGCAGCTGGCCGATCTGGGGGTTGTCGACGCTGGCCGTGGCATGCGCGCCGCAGGCCAGCAGCAGCGACGCCGCCAACGTTCGGGAAAGCGCGTGGAAAGGTTTCCAATTCCGTGTGTGTTCTGGGTGACGGTGTTCGTTCTGGTTATTCACTTCGACTCCTCGGTTAACTCCAAAAGAAAGCGGGCCGGATGTGCCGGCGCCGCGGCCTGCCAACTTGCTTGCGTTGGTCTCGAATTGAATGGGGTCGGGAGAGATCCCGGTAGCGCGAATGGAAACGTTTCCAAAGGATGGAGGAGAATATATGCCGAATTCGAACGAGCGTCAAACGGCACGCATGATGCGTGCGGGCTTACCCGGCGGGCATGGCGACATGCTGGTGTAGTCGGGAGTTGCCCGTCAATGGCCTCGAGCATGGCAAGGCGGACCAGGCAGCGGCGCGCAACGCAGTCCACCACCATGGTGCGGCAGCGCCCGCACCGCCCGTCCCCGTGTCGGCCGCGGCGCCTGCCCTATTCGTCCTCGTCCTGCAGCTGCGCGAAACAGGCCAGCGCCGCCTTGCCGAGGCCGTCGACAACGAAGGGTTCGTCGGCGGCGAAGCGGGCGCCGTCCACCAGCAGGCGCAGCTTGCCGAGGCGGTCGGCCAGCGCCAGCACGCGGGCGAGCGGCGGCGCGTCCGTGCTGCCCGGGTCGAGCGGGTCGAGCCCCGCCGACGCGTTGATCGCCGCGCTGACGGACTCGGGAAAATCCCACAGCGTCGCGATCTGCGCCGACAACAGGCGCGACCGCATCAGGAGCGCCTCGACGAACGCGGGCGACTGCGGCACCGTGCCCTCCTCCGCCAGGCCGTCGATCAGGCGAAAGGCCACCACGAGCCCGATGTTGGCCATCAGCCCCGCCAGATAGGCTTCGAAAGCGTGGGCGCGCATGGCGGGCGCGAGCCGGGCGGCGGCCTGGGCGCACTTTTCCGACTGGCGCCAGATGAGCGGGGCCACCCGCCGCGCCAGGCGCCCGCTCTGCATGCTCATGACCGGGCGGAAGGCCACGCGCGCGAGCAGCATGCGCATGCCGTTCTGGCCCAGCAGCATGACGGCGGCGTCGATGCTGCTGACCGGCGGCCCGGCGTGGTAGCGCGGCCGGTAGCATGGCCGGTTCGCTTCGCGGTAGACCTCCGCCACCAGCACCGGGTCCTGCGACAGGTGGCGCGACAGCGCGGACACGTTCATGTCCTCGTCGCGCAGCAGGCGCATCAGTTCAGGGATGATTTCGGGAACGCGCGGCACCAGCGCGGCGCCGCTCTCGGGCGCGGCCGTCAGCGCGGCCAGGCGCGCGAGCACCTCGCCTTCCGGGGTCGCGGCCGCGGGCAAGGCGCCGCCCGCGGCCAGCCAGCGGTACCAGGCGGCGTCGACCTCGGCGGCGCTTGCCGCCGGCGCGGTGTCCTCCTCGCGCTCGTCCTCGTGCGCCGCCGGCGCGCGTGCAGCATCCCCGCCGCCTTGCCCGTGCCCTCGCCGCCGCCCAACAACTTGCCTATCCAGCCCATGTGCGTCCTGCCCGCCAAAGAATCGTTCCGCCCCGATTCTAACCCGTGGGCGCGGCGCGCACGGGCACGGGCACGGCCCTACCGTTGACGACCTGACAATTCACCGGTGCGCGCCCGCATCCGGCTCGCATGCGATGATTGCGCCAGGGCGCCCATGACAAAGGCGTCCCGCATCCGGCCCCGGCGCCGGCTGGAACTTCGCCGGAGCACATCGTCGTACCATGACAGACATCCTGATCATCCTCTTTCTGATCCTCCTGAATGGCGTCTTCGCCATGTCGGAACTGGCGCTGGTGTCGGCCAAGCGCATGCGGCTCGAAAAACAGGCCCAGGAAGGCAGCCGCGGCGCCCGTACCGCGCTCGACCTGGCGGACGAGCCGAGCAACTTCCTTTCCACCGTCCAGGTCGGCATCACCGTGATCAGCATCTTCAACGGTGCCTTCGGCGAAGCCTCGCTGGTCGCGCGCCTGACCCCATGGTTCAAGGAGATGCCCCTCACCGCGCCCTACGCCTACCAGCTGGCCCTGGGGCTGGTGGTCATCTGCATCACCTTTGTCTCGATCATCCTTGGCGAGCTGGTGCCGAAACGCATCGCCATGCAGTACCCGGAGGCGATGGCGACCTGGATCGCCCCGCCCCTGCGCACCCTGTCGATCGTGATGAAGCCCTTCGTGAAAATCCTGTCGCTCACGACCGAGGCCATCGTGCGCCTGCTCGGCATCGGCCGCCACAAGGAGGAGGCGCCGACCGAGGAAGACATCACCGGCATGATCAAGGAGAGCACCGATGCCGGCGTGTTCGAGAAGACCGAATTCGACATCGTCTCGCGCGCCCTGCGCCTGGACGACCAGCACCTGAAAGCCCTCATGACGCCGCGCGTGGACGTCAGCTTCGTCGACCTGGAAGCCACGCGCGAGGACAACCTCGAACGCATCGCCAACAGCCGCTACAGCCGCATGCCGGTCTGCCGCGGCGACCGTTCGCAGATCGCCGGTTTCGTCCATACGCGCGACCTGCTGGCCCAGGCGGTGCGGGCCGGCACCCTGGACGCCATCGACATCGCCGGCGCGGTGCAGGAAATCCTGTATGTGCCCGAGACCGTGAGCGGCATGGCCCTGCTGGAACTGTTCAAGAAGAATAATGCGGAACTCGCGCTGATCGTCGACGAGTACGGCGACATCCAGGGCATGGTCACGCTGACCGACGTGATGAGCGCCCTGGTCGGCGACGTCACCGTCATCGGCGAGGAGCACGATCCCGACGCGGTCCAGCGCGAGGACGGCAGCTGGCTGCTCGACGGCGGCATGGCGCTCGACCGCTTCCGCGACCTGATGGCAACGAACGAACGTTTCCCCGGCGAGGACGCCAGTGCCTACCACACCCTGGCCGGCTTCGTCCTCTACCAGCTCGGCTACATCCCCCAGGCCTCGGAAACCGTGCAGTGGGGCGACTACCGCTTCGAGGTCGTCGACATGGACGGCAACCGCATCGACCGCCTGCTGGTCGTGCACGCGCCGGCGCCACCCGAACCCGTCGAGGGCGAGGCAGTGCCGGAAGACCGCGTCGGCTGAGCATGCCCGGCCGTCCTGCGGCCGCTATTAACGTCGCCTGTTCCTGTCCACGATACCGCTCCTGGGCGGCACCCTCAGCGGCTGCCTGCAGCAAGCGACACGCGCACCCGCGCATGCCCGTGCCAGCATCGCCGACTTCGACGCCGCGCTCGCGCAAGCCCTGCGCGATGCCGAGCTCGATTCCGCACGGGCCTGGCGGGAGCTCGAGTTCCGCGACGACGCCCTGACCGAAACCCAGACCAGCATGGCAGGGCGCCGCTCCGAACGCCGCATCCACCCGCGTGCCATCGAGCTCATCGTCAGCGCCGAAATCTCGAATCGCGCCAGGTACGAGAAATCCTATCGGCAGCCGACCTGGCCGGGCGGCAGGTCGGGCGTGACCATCGGCTTCGGCTACGACCTCGGCTTCGTCAAGCCGAAGGCCTTCGCCGATCACTGGAAGGACCTGTTGACGCCTGCCCAGATCGCCGACCTCAGCCCGGTATGCAGGGTGCAGGGCGCCGCCGCGGCGCCACGGGTGGCTTCGGTCGGGCACGTACACGTGGAATGGGATGTCGCGCAGCAGCAGTTCCAGCGCTTCCTGCCCTTCGTGGTCGCGGAAACCGAGGACGCCTTCCCGCATTGTGCCGAGCTGTCCGACATGAGCCTGGGCGCGCTCGTGTCCCTCGTCTACAACCGCGGCAGCGACACCGATCCGGACAACCCGCGCCGCATTCACATGCACCAGTGCCGGGTCGCCATGCAGAACCGCGAGTTCGACACGATTCCGCGCTACCTGCGCGACATGAAGGTCATCTGGGCTAACGAAAGGAATGCGCGCGGCCTGCTGGTGCGGCGCGAACTGGAAGCAAAACTGTTCGAAGCGGGCTTGTCGTGAACCCGCGCGCGCATTGCGCCGTCCTCGGCGCCCTCCTCGGCGCGGCCCTGGCGCTCCTTCCCTGCGGGGTGGCGCTGGGCCAGGCCGGCGCGTCGGTCGGCGCCGGCATGGCCGCGGCCGAACGGATCGGCCAGGAGCAGTCCATCCTCAAGGACAAGTCCGCGGCCGGGTCGCTGGGCCGGCTCGGCAAGTTGCCGGAACTGGAACAGGGCAGCGGCCTCGATACGACCGACAAATGGATACTTGAGGGCAGCCGCGGCTACCCCGCCTGGAACGGGAAGATCGATCCCGCACTCCTGAACGGAATGAAGGGCAAATTGCCACCAGGCTGGCGGCAGGGACGCGCGTTCCCGGACAAATTCGATTCGTCCACCGAGGACCCGAGGGTCTCGGCCATCATCAAGGCCGGGAAGATGCAGAAATACACCTTCGACGACCTCGTGCGCGACTCGAAGGAACTGGACGTCCCGCGCGAATGGGGTCTCGCGCCCGGCACCATCAAGCGTCCCCGCGGGTCCTGCCCCCAATGCCAGGAAGTGGACCCGGGGCCGGCGGGCGTGGTGCTGACCCAGGTGCACAAGCTGCCCCTGCCTTCCAGTACGGCGGAAATCGCCGCGCTGGGGCTGGCGAAGCAGGACAGCGCCGCGTGCAGCAGCGCAGTGAAAGAGATGCGCCTGCAGGACGCCTCGGGTTACAGCCTGGTCGACGACGAACGCTTCCAGGTGCAATGCCTGGCTGCGGGCGGCGATGGGCGCCCTGGCGCCCCGGGTGCGGACAGGAAGCCGGAGGTGGCGGCCTGCTTCGCCCTGTATGCGCAGTTCGACGAGAAGTGCCTGGAGACGGCGGCCAGCAAGCGCGACGAGGCCCTGCTCCAGCAGGCCGGCATCCTGGTGCGGGTGGTGCCTGGCCTGCCGATGAAGATCCTGTGTTCGGCCTGGAGGGCGAGCCCGGCAAGCGTGCTCACCGCCCGTCACTGCCTGGCGCGCGAACAGCTGCTCGCCCCCGGCCAGGACGCGGTCGCTCCCGGGGCGCTGACCTTCGTCCCCTACGCCCAGGCCACGTCGGTGCGCTTCGATCCGAAACAGCGCCGCTTCGGCTACGTCGTCAGCGGCGAGATCGCCAGGGACGGCGCCGTACTGCCCCTGTCCTACCCCACCTCGCGGCCCAGGATCGACGAGGACCTGGTGCTGCTGTCGGTCGAGGCGGCGGACGCCACGCGTGCCGTTCCGGACGATACGGCCAGGCCGGCGGTGGCGGTGCCGCCGCAGAGCCGCCAGGGCAGCTACATGACCGTCATCGGATTTCAGGAATTCGTCTACCGCGCCTATCTGCTGAGCGCGCGCCTGAAGGAGGAAACGCTGCCCACCGACGAAGCCCGGTGGCCAGCGGCGAGTGGCGCAAGTTCGTGCGGGTGCATCGCAGCCCCATCTGCCGCAGCCTCGTCAGCGACCGCGGCAGCCTGCGTCACTTCTGCCAGACCTTCGGGCGCACCAGCGGCGCCCCGCTTTTCACCTTCGACAGTACGCCGGGAACGCGTCCGGCCACCTATCTCGTCGGGGTGCAGTCGCGCGGCCTGTCGGGCGTCGAGGGAACGCGGGCCAACAACGAGGCGGTCGCGGTGCGCCAGGGAGTCCACCCCTACCTCGACAAGCTGCTGGGCGGCGCCACCCCATGAGCGGGAAGCCGGCGCCCCCCTGCATGCGGGATTTGCCGCATGCAGGGGGGCGGTGGAATATTGCATGTTTGCATGTCGGAACTGCATTAGAATCCTATTCCTTTGCACTTACCGGCGCAGGCAGCAATGGCAGAACCCACCCAGCATGACCTTTCCCAGCGGCAGCTTCCCAAACAAAAGGAAGCGGCCCAGCAGTTGCGGCGCGGCCTGAAGAGCCGCCATATCCAGCTGATCGCCCTCGGCGGCGCCATCGGCACCGGCCTCTTCCTCGGCATCGGCCAGACCATCCCGATGGCCGGGCCGGCCGCCCTGCTCGGCTACGGCATCGCCGGCATCATCGCCTTCCTCATCATGCGCCAGCTGGCCGAACTGGTGGTCGATGAGCCGGTCGCGGGGTCGGTCAGCCATTTTGCCGACAAGTACGGCGGCCACATGGCCGGTTTCGTGGCCGGCTGGAACTACTGGGTCATGTACGTGCTCGTCAGCATGGCCGAACTGTCGGCCGTCGGTATCTACGTCCAGTACTGGTTCCCGCAGGTCCCCGCCTGGGAATCCGCGCTGATCTTCTTCGTGCTCGTCAATTCGCTGAGCCTCCTCAACGTGCGCGCGTTCGGCGAACTGGAGTTCTGGTTCGCCGTCATCAAGGTGGTGGCGGTGGTCGGCATGATCCTGTTCGGCATCTACCTGCTGGCCTCCGGCACGGGCGGACCGCAGGCCGGCGTAGCCAACCTGTGGCGCAACGGCGGCTTCTTCCCGAATGGCGCGGCCGGGCTGGCGATGTCGATGGCGGTCATCATGTTCTCCTTCGGCGGACTGGAACTGATCGGCATCACCGCGGCCGAGGCGGACGATCCGGCGCGCTCGATCCCGCGCGCTACCAACCAGGCCCTCTACCGCGTGCTGATCTTCTATATCGGCGCCCTGTTCGTGCTGCTCTCCCTCTATCCCTGGCAGCGGGTCGGCGCCGAAGGCAGTCCTTTCGTCCTGATCTTCGATGCCCTCGACAGCAAGTTCGTCGCCCATGCGCTGAACTTCGTCGTGCTCACCGCCGCACTGTCGGTCTACAACAGCGCGGTCTACGCCAACACGCGCATGCTCTACGGCCTGGCGGTCCAGGGCAATGCGCCGCGCGCGCTTTTGAAACTGAGCCGTAACGGCGCGCCGGTCGTCGCGCTGGCTGTCTCCGCCTTTGCCACGCTGGTCTGCATCAGCGTGAACTACTTCATGCCGCGCGAGGCCTTCGGCCTGATGATGGGCCTGGCGGTGGCGGGACTGATCATCAACTGGGCCACGATTTCCATCGTACACATGCGTTTTCGCACGCTGCGCGCCGGCAAGCCGACGGGCTTTCCGAGTCCCCTGCATCCGTTCTCGAACTGGCTGTGCCTGGCTTTCCTGGCCGGCATCCTGGCGGTCATGTACCTGACGCCCGGCCTGCGCGTATCGGTGTACCTGATTCCGGCCTGGCTGCTGCTACTCTGCGCCGGCTACGCCCTGCGCCGGCGCGGCGCCCGCACGGCCTAGCCGCTCGCTCGTGCCGGGGCGGCGCCGGTTTCGTTAGACTGGGCGCTGGATTTATCTTCACGGCGCGCATGAAATCGTTCGAACAACCCCCGGCGCCGGGTGACGCGGCGCCGCAAGGTGGCGCGCAGCTGACTGGTACCGATGGCCAACCCGGCGCCGACACCCTCCTGGCCGGGGCCCGTGCGCCGGCACGCGGGGCCGGTGCCGATGAGCGAGTTCGAGGCGCGCTGGCGAGCGGTGGCGCCGCCGCCCGCCTCCTGATTGGTCCCCGGCGCAGGGGTTCACTGCGCCCCCTGCAGCCTGAGGCAGGAGCTAGCCGCAAACGGTAGGGTGGGCGCCCCGTGCCCACGCCGTCCGCACCTTGCCCCGTCCCGTGCGCTCGCCGCCGCCGCAACCCAGTATTCTGGTAGCAAACCGACAACGCCGGCCTGGGCTGGCCTGTCGTCCACTGACCCAAGCGGACAAGCCTGTCCAGAACCGAATGACCACGCTCCGATCCGATGCCGCGCTGCGGCGCGAGCAGATCCTCGATGCGGCCGACGCGGTGTTCGCCGCCCACGGCATCACGGCGCCGCTCGACCTGGTGGTGGCGCAAGCCGGCGTCGGCCGCGCCACGCTGTACCGTAACTTCCCCGAGCGCGCCGCCCTGGTCGAGGCCCTGTTCGACCGCGCGCTCGCGCAACTCGAGCTTGAACATGGCGGCGCCGACTTCTTTGTCCTCCCTCGAAGCGGTGGCGCTGCGCATCGTCGCCGCGCCCGCGCTGGCGGACTACTGGCGTGCCCTCGATGCGGTGTCGACCGCGCGCGGGCCCGGCGAGCGTATAGCGCGGCTGTTCCGCGCGCCGCTGGCCAAAGCCGTGCGCAGCGGGTCCTGCCGCGCCGACCTCAAGCCCGCCGATATGCCCCTGGTCTGCGGCATGCTGGGCGCGACCCTGCGCGGCAGCTCGCCGGCGCGGCGGCGCGCGCTCGTCAAGCGCACGCTCGACCTGCTGGCGGCCGGCGTCGCAGCGTGGCCGGAGCGCTAGATGGTCGTGCTGCTAAAGCCCACGCCGAACTGGGAAGAGCACGAAAAGCCGGGGCTGCCCGGCTCCCCCGCGATGCCCCGGCACCCGCCGCTGGTGCGCCTGGCGTATGCGCTCGTCGCCCTCCTGGTGGGCCTCACCGGTGGCCTGGGCAATGCGCTCGTCTCGGCCAACCTGGCCACCATCCAGGGCCAGCTCGGCCTGACCCCGTCGGAAGGCACCTGGCTGCCGGCCGCCTACGTGATGGTCAACATCACGGTGAACCTGCTGGTCTTCAAGTTCCGCCAGCAGTACGGCATGCGCATCTTCACCGAGATCGGCCTTGGACTGTACGCGGCCGTCACGCTGCTGCACCTGCTGGTGGGCGGCTTCGCGATGGCCGTTGCCGTGCGCGCCGTCAGCGGCTTCGCCGGCGCGGCCGCCACCACGCTGTCGATGCTCTACATGCTGCAGGCCATGCCGCGCGCCTACACCGGCAAGATGGTCGTACTCGGGGTCGGCATCCCCAGCCTGGCCACGCCGCTGGCCTGGCTGCTCTCGCCCACGCTGCTGGTGTATGGCCAGTGGCACAACCTGTATCTGTTCGAAGCCGGCCTCGCACTGTGCTCGCTGGCGGCCGTGGTGATCCTCAAACTCCCGCCGGGCATGCACATCAAGGTCTTCGAAAAACTCGACTTCCTCACCTTTGCCCTCATGGCGCCGGGCGCGGCGATGCTGGTCGCCGCGCTGGCCCAGGGCTACAGCCAATGGTGGTTCGACGAGCCCTGGCTGGCCTACCTGCTCATTGGCGCGGTGGTCCTGATCAGCACTGCCTTCTACATCGAGCACCACCGCGCCAACCCGCTGATCCAGACCCGCTGGCTGATGACGCCCACCATGTTGCGCTTCATCGTCGGCGCCTTCCTGATCCGCTTCCTGACCTCGGAGCAGACTTTCGGCGCGGTCGGCCTGCTGCGCACCCTCGGCATGGGCCCGGATCAGATGCAGCCCCTGTTTGCCGTGATCCTGGCCGGCACCGTGCTCGGCATCGCCGCCAGCTCGCTCAGCTTCAGCCCGAAGACGCTGATCCCGCAGATCATCGTCGCCATCGTGCTGCTGGGGTCCGCGGCGGTGCTGGACTACGGCCGCACCAGCCTGGACCGCCCGCAGGACTTCTTCTTCAGCCAGTTCCTGATGGCGGTCGGCAGCGGCATGTTCCTCGGCCCCCTGGTCCTGCTGGGCATCACCCAGGCATTGAAGTTCGGCCCCAACTATGTCATCACCTTCACGGTGGTGCTGTCGATGACGCAGACCCTGGGTGCGATGACCGGCTCGGCTCTGCTCAGCACTTACCAGCTGCATCGCGAGCAGGTGTATTCGAGCGAACTGGTCGCGCAGATCAACCCGGCCGACCCGCAGGTGGCGCAGCGCCTGCAGCAGCAAACGGGCGTGTATCGCGCCACGGTCCTCGATCCGGTCCAGCGCGCGGCGCAGGGCACGGCGCTGCTGGCCCAGATCGCCCGGCGCGAAGCGAACGTGCGGGCCTTTAACGACGTGTTTGCCTTGAGCGGCGTACTGGCCCTGCTGTTCCTGTTCTGGTCCCTGTTCGTGGCGATCCGCGCCGCGATCCGCAACCGCAGGCTCGATGCGGCCGCCGCCGCTCCAGCCAACCCGGCGCCCGCGCGCGCCGTCAACACCTGAGATTCCATGAACCAGCCTTCCCGTCCCACCCGCGAAGAACTCGACGAAGCGGCCGCCAACCCGCCCGCCCCGACCGACTCCGACGACAGCGCCACCAACGGCGCTGCCGGCACCCCGGCAGCCATGCCAGCCGGCCGCAGGGCGACCGATCCGCCGGTGGTGCCGGTCACGCCCGCCGCGACATCGGCAGCGGCGCCCGCCGCGCCGCCAAAGATCATCAAGGCCAGTGCGCGCTCGATCGCGCTGATGGCGGTGGTGGCGGCAATCGGCATCGCCCTGATCATGTGGGCCTGGCACCTGGGTCCCTTCAACACGGCGCGGGTGAGCACCGACAACGCCTACGTGCGCGGCGCCATCACCGTGCTCTCGCCGCAGGTCAACGGCTATGTCACCGAGGTGCTGGTGAAGGACTACCAGTACGTCAAGGCCGGCCAGGAATTGCTGCGCATCGACGACCGCGTGTATGCCGAGCGGGTGCGCCAGGCCGAAGGCCAGCTGGCCAATGCCGTCGCCCAGTTGAACAACGCCGAGCAGACCCAGGCCCAGAACACGGCGTCGCGCGGCTCGGCGCGTGCCAACCTGGCCGCGGCCGAAGCGGAACTGGCGCGTGCGCGCGCAGAACAGGCCCGGGTCGACGAGCTGGCCGAGCGCGGATCCGTGTCGCTGAGCGAACGCGACCGCGTGCGCACCTCGGCGCGGGTGGCCGCGGCAAACGTCCTGAAAGCGCGGGCCGACATCGACATCGCCGGCCAGCGCATCAAGTCCACGACCGTTTCGCGTGGCGGCTTGCAGGCCCAGGTCAGCATGGCCGAGGCAGCCCTCGCGCTGGCGAAGATCGACCTGTCCAACACGGTGATCAAGGCGCCGCGCGACGGCCAGGTCAGCGAGGCGACCGTGCGCCGCGGCCAGTACGTGACGGCCGGCTCGCAGCTGCTGTTCCCGGTGCCCGACCAGCTGTGGGTGGTAGCCAACTTCAAGGAGGGCCAGACCTGGCGCATGCGCGTCGGCCAGCCGGCGCGCTTCACGGTCGACGCCTTCGAAGGCGCCTCCCTCACCGGCCACGTCGAGCAGATCGCGCCAGCGACGGGTTCGAGTTCTCGGTGCTGCGCCCCGACAACGCTTCGGGCAACTTCACCAAGGTCGTGCAGCGCCTGCCGGTGCGCATCGCCATCGACCCGAGCCAGGAGCTGGCGCGGCGGCTGCGGCCGGGCATGTCGGTGACGGCCGAAGTCGATACAGGCGCGGTGCCGCGCCAGGACGCTCGGGCCGGTGCGGCGGGTGGCCGATGAGGAGCCGGCGCGCGTTCACGGGTTTGCTGGCGGCGCTGGGCGCGGCCAGCCTGTCGGGCTGCCTGCCGGCCTGGCGTGCGGCGCCGGCGGGCTCGCAGGTAACGCCACCGGCCGCCTGGCGCGAGCCTGCCGAAGGCAACGCAAGCGTCGAGCCGCGCTGGTGGCGTGCCTTTGGCGACCCGAGGCTCGATGAGCTGGTAGCGGCGGCACTTGCCCGCAACAGCGATGTCCTGATCGCCGTGGCGCGGGTCGACGAAGCGCGCGCCCAGGCCGAGCTGGCGGAAGCGGCGCGCCTGCCAGCCGTGAACGGCGCACTGGGCGTACAGGCCGGCCGGGCGCTGCAGGCCACCGGCATCAGCGACAGCAAGACGATCCAGCCGGCGCTCCAGGCCAGCTGGGAGCCGGACCTGTTCGGGCGCATCCGCAACCAGGTGCGCGCGGCCACGCTGCAGTACCGCGCCAGCCAGGCCGAGCGCGATGCCGTGCTGCTGGCCGTGGCCTCGACCACCGCCCAGAATTACATCGCCCTGCTGGCGCTCGATGCCCAGCTCTTCATCACCCATGAAACCGTGGCCTCGCGCGCGGAAGCTTTGCGCCTGGCGACCGACCAGGCGCGGGTCGGCTATATCTCGCAGCTGCAGCTGACCCAGGCCCAGTCGGAATACCAGTCGGTGTTGCAGGCCATTCCGGAACTGGAACTGGCCGTGCGGCGCCAGGAAAACGCCGTGCGCCTGCTCGCGGGCGAGCTCCCCGGGCCGCTCGAGCGCGGCAAGGCCTTCGATGCCCTGCTGCTGCCGCCCGTGCCCCAGGCCCTGCCCTCGCAGCTGCTCGCGCGCCGGCCCGACATTGCCCAGCGCGCGCTGCTGCTGGCGGCCAGCGACACGGCGCTCGCGCTGCGCCGCCAGGCCTTCCTGCCCCAGGTGTCGCTCAGCGCCCAGCTGGGCAGCCTGTTCGTCAATGCGCTGGATTACGATCCGGTCACGGTCTGGAGCATTGGTGGCAGCGTGCTGGCGCCGCTGTTCTCCGGCGGGCGCCTGCGCGCCGGATACGCGGCGGCTGCTTCCCAGCGCGACCAGGCAGCATTCGCCTACCGGCGCGCCGTGCTCACCGCCTTTTCGGAGGTGGAAAATGCGCTTGCGGGTGTGCCGCGGCTTTCGGCACAGGTAGGCCACGCGCAGCAAAGGCGCGAGATCCTGGCGCGCTCGCTCGGCTATGCGCGCGACCGCTACCAGGCCGGCTACGCCTCTTATCTCGAGCAACTCGACGCCCAGCGCAATTTATTCCAGGTAGAGCTGAACCTGGTGACGTTGCGGCGCACACAAATCGATAACCTGGTCGCGCTGTACCGGGCGCTGGGGGGTGGCTGGGCGGCGCTGTAGTATCCTCGAGGTGCACACCTTTGGCTGGGATCTCGTCGCACAATAGCGAACACGCTAGGTTTGTGCTGCTGCGGCCGAGCGCCAGCGTGTCGTCCATACCAGCGCTGTACCGCGTGGGCTCGAGAGCCCACCCTACCACGTCAACACCGTCAGCAGATCGTAGGGTGGGCTCTTGAGCCCACGCTGTCTTTCGTGTCAGTGCGCACCGTACGGCTTCATGCGACCCGGAGGGAAACCGCATCCCACGTGCATGAATCCCGCGCATTTTTCATCAGCCATGCTGCATCGCACCACGAAAATACTTCGCTGCAGAGTTCGCGCGGGGTCTTGCAGGATTTATCATTTCAGCTTGCCGCACATCACCTCACAAAGGAAACGCGCATTATGAGCCAGGGTAACCCTCTGTCGCTGCATGTCCCGGAGCCAACCGGCCGTCCGGGTTGCAAGACCGATTTTTCATATTTACAGTTGAGCAAGGCCGGCGAAGTCCGCCGGCCACCGGTGGATGCACAGTTCGGCGATACCGCCGACCTCGTCTCCTCCCTGATCCGCGTGCTGGACGAAGACGGCAATGCCGTCGGTCCCTGGGCGCCGGACCTCTCCCCCGAACAACTGCGCTTCGGCCTGCGCACGATGATGAAGACGCGTATCTTCGATGCGCGCATGGTCATCGGCCAGCGCCAGAAGAAAATGTCCTTCTACATGACCTCGCTCGGCGAGGAAGCCATCGGCACCGCGCATTCGCTGGCCCTGAAGGACGGCGACATGTGCTTCCCGACCTATCGCCAGCAAAGCCTCCTGATGGCGCGCGAATACCCGATGGTCGACATGATCTGCCAGCTGCTCTCGAACGAGCGCGACCCGATGAAGGGACGCCAGCTGCCGGTCATGTATTCGGTACGCGAAAAAGGCTTCTTCTCGATTTCCGGCAACCTGGCGACGCAGGTGCCGCAGGCGGTCGGCTGGGCCATGGCCTCGGCCATCAAGGGCGACACGAAAATCGCCTCGGCCTGGATCGGCGACGGCGCCACCGCGGAAAGCGACTTCCATACCGCGCTGACCTTCGCCCACGTCTACCGCGCCCCCTGCATCATCAACGTGGTGAACAACCAGTGGGCCATCTCGACCTTCCAGGCAATCGCCGGCGGCGAGAGCGTCACCTTTGCCGCCCGTGGCGTCGGGGCCGGCATCGCATCGCTGCGCGTGGACGGCAACGACTTCCTGGCCGTGTACGCGGCCTCGTGCTGGGCGGCGGAACGCGCCCGCAACAACCTCGGTCCCACCCTGATCGAATGGGTGACCTACCGGGCCGGCCCCCACTCCACCTCCGACGATCCGTCGCGCTACCGCCCGGCGGACGATTATTCCCGCTTCCCGCTCGGCGACCCGATCAATCGCCTGCGCCAGCACCTGACGAAAATCGGTGCCTGGTCCGACGACGAACACGAGCGCGTGCAGGCCGACCTCGAAGCCGAGGTCATCGCCGCGCAGAAGGAAGCGGAACAATTCGGTACGCTGGCCGATGGGCGCGTACCGAGCGCCGCGTCGATGTTCGAGGATGTCTACAAGGACATGCCCGAGCACCTGCGCCGCCAACGTCAACAACTGGGGGTATGAAAATGGCACGCGACAAAGATCCGGTCACCACGCAGATGACCATGATCCAGGCCCTGCGTTCGGCCATGGATGTCATGCTCGGCCGTGACGACAATGTAGTGATTTACGGCCAGGACGTCGGCTACTTCGGCGGCGTCTTCCGCGCCACCGACGGCCTGCAGGCCAAGTATGGCAAGAGCCGGGTGTTCGACGCGCCGATTTCCGAAGGCGGCATCGTCGGTACCGCCGTCGGCATGGGCGCCTACGGTTTGCGTCCGGTCGTGGAAATCCAGTTCGCCGATTATTTCTACCCGGCGTCCGACCAGATCGTCTCCGAGGCGGCGCGCCTGCGCTACCGCTCGGCCGGCGACTTCACCGCACCGATGACGATCCGCATGCCCTGCGGCGGCGGCATCTACGGCGGCCAGACCCATAGCCAGAGCCCGGAGGCCCTGTTCACCCACGTCTGCGGCCTGCGCACGGTGATGCCGTCCAATCCCTACGACGCCAAGGGTTTGCTCATCGCCTCGATCGAGAACGACGATCCGGTGATCTTCCTGGAACCGAAGCGACTGTATAACGGCCCCTTCGACGGCCACCACGACCGTCCGGTGGTGTCGTGGTCCAAGCACCCGCTGGGCGAAGTCCCGGAAGGCTATTACACCGTCCCGCTGGACAAGGCGGCGATTTTCAGGCCGGGCAACGACCTGACCGTGCTCACCTACGGCACCATGGTCTGGGTCTCGGAAGCTGCCGCCATGGAATCGGGCGTGGACGCCGAGATCATCGACCTGCGCACCCTGTGGCCGCTGGACCTGGACACCATCGTCGAGTCGGTGAAAAAGACCGGCCGCTGCGTGGTCGTGCACGAAGCGACGCGCACCAGCGGTTTTGGCGCGGAACTGGCTGCACTCGTGCAGGAGCACTGCTTCTATCACCTGGAAGCGCCGATCGAGCGCGTCACCGGATGGGATACTCCCTATCCGCACGCGCAGGAATGGGCGTATTTCCCGGGGCCCGACCGTGTCGGCGCCGCGTTCAAACGTGCGATGGAGGCGAAATAAATGGGTATTCACGTCATCAAGATGCCGGACCTGGGTGAAGGCATCGCCGAGGTCGAAGTCGTGGCATGGCATGTCAAGCCGGGCGACACGGTCAAGGAAGACCAGGTGCTGGCCGACGTCATGACCGATAAAGCCACCGTCGAGATTCCCTCGCCGGTGCACGGCGTCGTCACCTCGCTGGGCGGCAAGCTCGGCGAAGCCATGGCCGTCGGCGCCGAGCTGATCCGCCTCGAGGTCGAAGGCGCAGGCAACTTCAAGGGCGATGCGAAAACGCCGGCCGAAGCAGTCAAGCAGGCCTTTGTCGCCGCGGCGGAAAGCGCCGGCACCACCGCGGCGCGCGCCGGCGGTGGCGCCACCGTCGACGAATTCATCCCGATCACCGTGGCACAGCCGGAAACGGTCGTCACCAGCGTGACCAGCGCCGAGACCGCGGCGCCGGCGGGGGCCGCGCCACCGGCGAAACCGGCCCCGGCCTACACGCAAGCCGGCGGCGGCGCAGCGAGCCCGGCCCACCACGGCCGCGCTGCCGGCGAAAAAGCCGCTGGCCGCTCCCGCCGTGCGCCAGCGCGCACGGGACATGGGCATCGAGCTGCAGTTCGTCACCGGCAGCGGTCCCGCGGGCCGCATCCAGCATGCCGACCTCGACGCATTTGTCGCACGCGGCCAGAAGAAGGCCGCGGAAGGCGACCGCCGCTATGCCGTGCTCGAGGGCGAACAGGCCATGCCGGTCATCGGCATGCGCCGCAAGATCGCCGAGAAGATGCAGGAAGCGAAACGCCGCATCCCGCACTTCACCTATGTGGAAGAAATCGACGTCACCGAACTGGAAGCGCTGCGCGTGCAACTGAACGCACGCTATGCCGGCCAGCGTCCGAAGCTCACACTGCTGCCGCTGATCATGCGCGCCACCGTGCTCGCGATCCGCAAGTACCCGTCCGTCAACGCCCGCTTCGACGACGACGCCAATATCGTCACCACCTACAATCCGGTCCACCTGGGCATCGCTGCCCAGACCGACGCCGGCCTGATGGTACCGGTAGTGCGCAACGCCGAGGCACGCGACCCCTGGTCGGCCGCCGCCGAAGTGGCACGCCTGGCCGAGGCCGCGCGCAGCGGCAAGGCCCTGCGCGAAGAGCTCAGCGGTTCCACCATCACCATCACCAGCCTGGGCGCCCTGGGCGGCATCGTCACCACGCCGGTCATCAACCGGCCGGAAGTGGCGATCATCGGCGTGAACCGTATCATCGACAAGCCGGTGATCCTGAATGGCGCCATGGTCGCGCGCAAGACAATGAACCTGTCGTCCTCCTTCGACCATCGCGTGATCGACGGCATGGTGGCGGCCGAGTTCATCCAGACCATCCGCGGCTACCTCGAGTGCCCGGCAACCCTGTTCGTGGAGTGAAGCGATGAACCAGATTACGACGAAACTCCTCGTCATCGGCGGCGGCCCCGGCGGCTATGTCGCCGCCATCCGCGCCGGCCAGCTCGGCATCCCGACGATCCTGGTCGACGCCGGCCAGCTCGGCGGCACCTGCCTGAACATCGGCTGCATTCCCTCGAAGGCCCTGATCCACGCGGCAGAGGAATTCGAAAAGGCCGGCCACTATGCCAGCGGCTCGGCCATCGGCATCTCCGCCGCCGCGCCATCGATCGACATCGCCCGCACCGTGGCATGGAAGGACGGCATCGTCAAGCGCCTGACCGGCGGTGTCGGCACGCTGCTGAAGAAAAACGACGTCCAGGTGATCCAGGGCTTCGCCCGCATCCTCGACGGCAAGACGGTCGAGGTCAAGGGCGCCGACGGCGAAATCCAGCGCATCGGCTGCGAGCACCTGCTGCTGGCCGCCGGCTCGGAAGCGGTGGAACTGCCCTTCATGCCCTTCGGCGGCATGGTCGTCTCGTCCACCGAAGCGCTCTCGCCGTCCGGCATTCCGAAGCAGCTGGTGGTGGTCGGCGCCGGCTATATCGGCCTCGAACTCGGCACCGCCTACCGCAAGCTGGGTGCCGAAGTCACGGTTGTCGAAGCCGCGCCGCGCATCCTGCCCGCCTATGACGCAGAACTCACCAAGCCGGTCGGCGCTGCCTTGAAGCGCCTCGGCATCGACCTGCGCCCGGAAACGAAGGTGCTCGGCCTGAACGCGGCCGGCGACGGCGTGCGCGTGCAAACGGCCAACGGCGAGGAACTGACGCTGTCGGCCGATAACGTGCTGGTGGCCGTCGGCCGCCGTCCGCGCACGGGCGGCTGGGGCCTCGAGTCGCTTCAGCTCGACATGAACGGCCGGGCGGTGAAGATCGACGACCAGTGCCGCACCTCGATGCGCAACGTCTGGGCCATCGGCGACATCGCCGGCGAGCCGATGCTGGCGCACCGCGCAATGGCCCGGGCGAAATGGCGGCCGAGATCATCTCGGGCAAGCGCCGCCACTTCACCCCGGCAGCGATGCCGGCCGTGTGCTTCACCGATCCGGAAGTGGTCGTGGTCGGCATGACGCCGCAGGAGGCCGACGCCGCCGGCGTCGAGGTCATCAGCGCGAACTTCCCGTTCGCCGCCAATGGCCGCGCGATGACGATCGAATCGACCGACGGGTTTGTGCGCGTGGTGGCCCGGCGCGACAACCACCTGATCCTCGGCTGGCAGGCGGTCGGGCGCGGCGTGTCCGAGCTGTCCACGGCCTTCAGCCATTCGATCGAGCTCGGCGCCCGCCTGGAAGACGTGGGTGGCACCATCCATGCCCATCCGACCCTGGGCGAAGCGGTGCAGGAAGCAGCCCTGCGGGCATTGGGGCATGCCTTGCATATCTGATTCCTGGCGCCTGCTCCTGCGGGCGGAAACATAATTACCAACGGGAATCAAGTGTTGGTGTAAAAGCGCGGAAACTCATTTCCGCGCTTTTTTTTAACCCGACCAGATTTCCGTTTCCCGCACTTCACAAGCTTATGTGTGAGCGCCAGATAATCAGCCTGAGATGAATACGAGCCAGTGAGAATGCGTGAGAATCCCAATCGGCAAGTTTCTGGGAATATCTATCAAGCCTGGCATATGCATTGATAAAATCTGCGAATGCGGATAAAACCTGCGATAATTGCGGCCGTGCGGCGATAGGGCCGCATGCACATAATAGTCAGAATAAGGTTCCTGGAAAATGTTCAAGAAAATCGCAGTTGCAGCAGCACTCGTTATCGCTTCCTCGTCGGCGCTGGCCCAGCAATCCCCGGAGTGGTATGTCGGCGCCGATGTCGGCTCGACCAAGATCGACGGCGCGGACCGTGAAACCGGCCTCGGCGGCTTCTTCGGCTACAAGATCAACAAGAACTTCGCAGTCGAAGCCGGCTACCACCGCCTGGCGAAGGCCGATGTGGCCTACTACGATCCGGAATTCGATGCCGACGTGCGCGCCAGCGCCAAATTCGACCAGATCGACTTCTCCGTCATCGGCACGCTGCCACTGAGCGAAGGCTTCAACCTGTACGGCCGCCTGGGCTACAACCGCCTGGAAATCAAGAGCACTGCGACGGCGACCATCGGTAGCGAGACCGGTAGCGCGCGGGAATCGCAACACGAGAACAAGGTCCTGTACGGCCTGGGCCTGTCGTATGACTTCGCTCCGAACGTCACCGGCCGCCTCGAAGTGCAAAAGCCGCACAGCGACATCACCAAGATCGCCGTCGGCGTCGCGCTGGGCTTCTGATCGTCATTCTCCACCGTGACCGGCTGCGCCGGCACCGTGCAGAATCCCGGAATGCGCAGGCATTCCGGGATTTTGTTTTTCATGCGGTTTAGCGGGCGATCGCCGCTCCGCACTGCCCGCTCCGTCAAACGATCGCGTAAATGGGAACAGGATGCCGCATAAGCGGCTCGGCAGCGAGTGACTCGCGACGGCTTCCATCGACATTTTATTCCAGCAGCATAGCCGAGTGGTGTTCTCGTCTGCCCTGGTGGTCATGCAAGGCCTGTCGAATATCTGCTTGATACCACGAAAATGTAAGGGCGGTATCCATGCCGATTGGGCTGACGTGTTTCCCCGATCGGTCGCGGGATGGAAAAGCGGTCGAAATTAGTTCAATGCAGAAATATTCTCGTAAGACAATAATAGGTTTTAATAAGGTCCTGAAAATGTACAAGCAACTTGCAGTTGCGGCGGCGTTCGCCATCGCTTCCTCATCGGTTCTTGCTCAGCAAGCACCGCAGTTCTACGCCGGAGCCGACTTCAGCTCCATCAAGTCCGACGACGTGCCGCATGAAAACGGTTACGGCGCGTTCGGCGGCTACAGGATCAACGAGCACTTCGCGGTGGAAGCGGGCTACCACCGCCTTGCCAAGACGACGACGTCGTACGACTATGAGTCTGACTCATTCAGTTTCCACAGCTCGGGCCACTCCAAGCTGTACCAGGCAGACGTCTCGCTCATCGGCACCCTCCCCTTGGGCAAGGGCATCAGCGCCTACGCTCGCCTTGGCGTCGATCATCTCAAATCCAAGGGCAGCGGCACCGTCACGATCAATGGAGTGACGACGGACATTACAGGCTCCGTCTCGGCCACGCGTGGCCTGTACGGTATCGGTCTGTCCTATGCCTTCAGCCCGACGATCGCAGCCCGCATCGAAGTGCAGAAACCGCACAGCGAGATCGTCAGGACTGCCGCCGGCGTCGCTTACAGCTTCTGATCCTGTCGTGCCATGGCCGTGGCCGACGATCGACCCGGAACTGCGGGCATGCAGCTCCGGTCTATTTTTTCCCGTATCGCTGCCGCCAGCGGACTGATTTAACAATTCAGCGGATTAATTGACCGATCGGTTAGAAAGCGTGAGATTCCAAGCGCCTGAATCGATGAGGATATTCTCCATTGAAGCGCTCACAGCGGGCGAATATGTGCGGCCGAATTGTAAAATTGGCCAAATTGAGCGATAATAATGAGCGACGGCAATAACTCCGTTCGCTAAAAATAATCGCATTAGGAAATTCAGAAATGTTCAAGCAAATCGCAGCTGCTGCGGCACTCGTCATCGCCTCCTCCTCGGCTTTCGCCCAACAGGCACCGAAATTCTACGTCGGCGCCGACGTCACCTCGACCAAAGCCAAAGATACCGACGGTAACGAGACCGGCTACGGCGCGTTCGCCGGCTACAAGTTCAACGAGAACTTCGCCATCGAAGGCGGCCTGCGCCGCCTGGCCGATATCAGCGACACGTACTACGACGACTACTATGACGTCGACATGAACGAGAAGGTCAAGCTCAACCAGACCAGCATTGCCGTCATCGGCACCCTGCCACTGAGCAGCGGCTTCGGCATCTACGGTCGCCTCGGCTACAACCATGTGAAAGCCAAGTACCGCGTCACCGCAAGTTCGGGCGGTTTCAGCGCATCGGAAGCGGATTCGTACTCGGAAAACAAGGTCGTCTACGGCGCCGGCCTGACCTATTCCTTCACCCCTGCCATCGTCGGCCGCCTGGAAGTGCAAAAGCCGGTCAGCGACCTGACCACCGTCGTTGCCGGCGTGTCGTTCGGCTTCTAAGCGCACGACCTTCCGGCAGCGCCGGATTGCCTGTCGAAACCCGGACCGCGCAGGCGGCCCGGGTTTTTCTTTTTCCGGAATATGGTGCGGGCCGTGCCGCGCGCCCCGCCTGTACAATTACACAACACTTTCGCACAGGCTCCCATGGCGACCGCCCCCCGCATCCTCGTGATCTACGCCCACCCGGCGCCACACCGCTCGCGCATCAACCGCCGGCTGGCCACGGCTGCCGCAGCGCTCGACGGTGTGCTGGTGCACGACCTGTACGAGACCTACCCCGATTTCTTCATCGACGTGGCGCGCGAACAGGCGCTCCTGGAAGCAGCCGAACTGGTCGTGTTCCTGCATCCGATCCGCTGGTACAGCATGCCCTCGCTGCTCAAGGAATGGGTCGACAGCGTGCTGCTGCCCGGCTGGGCCTACGGCCCCGGCGCCGCCGCACTGCGCGGCAAGGTCTACTGGCTGGCCGTCACCACCGGCAGCCCGGAAGCGAGCTACGGTCCAGGCGAACGCCACGGCCGGCCCTTCGCCGACTTCCTGCCGCCTTTCGAACAGACCGCCCTGCTGTGCGGGATGACATGGTGGCCGCCGCACATCCTGCACGGCACCAACAGCACGGACGACCAGGCGATCGATGCCCACGTTGCCGCCTTCCGCGACCGCCTCCAGGCGTTCCTGCGGACCCCACGGACGGGAGCCGCCCATGGAACATAGCCTGCTGACCAACGCCCTCGTCTACCTGGCCGCGGCCGTCCTCGCCGTGCCGCTCGCCAAGCGGCTGGGACTGGGGGCCGTGCTCGGCTACCTGCTGGCCGGGATGGCCATCGGTCCCTGGGGCCTGGGACTGATCCGCGAAGTGGAAGACATCCTGCACTTTTCCGAATTCGGCGTCGTGCTGCTGCTCTTCCTGATCGGCCTCGAGCTCGAGCCCGAGCGCCTGTGGACCATGCGCGGACCCATCTTCGGCTGGGGCAGCGCGCAGGTAGCGCTGGTGGCCGGGGCCCTGTTCGGCGCGGCCGTGCTGGCAGGCGTCGACTGGCGCGTGGCGCTCGTGGCCGCGCTCGGGCTGTCGCTGTCATCAACCGCCATTGCCCTGGCGACCCGGGCGAACGCAACCTGATGGCCACGCCCGCCGGCCAGGCCGGGTTCGCCCTGCTGCTGTTCCGGGACATCGCGGCCATTCCGATGATTGCGCTCGTGCCGGTCCTTGGCGTGGCCGCGCGCGACGCCGCCGGCGGCATCGATGCCCTGCGCCTCCTTGGCGTGGTCGTCGGGGTCGTGCTGGCGGGCCGCTACCTGGTGCGCCCGGCGCTACGCATCATCGCCAAGTCGGGCATGCGCGAGATCTTCACGGCCTTTGCGCTGTTACTGGTGATTGCCATTTCGCTGCTGATGCAGTGGGCCGGCATGTCGATGGCGCTGGGCGCCTTCATGGCAGGGGTGCTACTGGCCGACTCGGAATACCGCCATGCGCTGGAAACCGACCTGGAGCCCTTCAAGGGTCTGCTGCTGGGGCTGTTTTTCATTGCGGTCGGGATGTCGGTCGACTTCGGGGTGTTCCTGTCGCGCCCCTGGCTGGTCCTGGGCCTGGTCGTCGCTTTCCTGGCGATCAAGCTGGCGGTGCTGTTCGGGCTGTCCTTCGTTTGCCGGATCGCGCGCGGCCAGCGCTGGCTGTTCGCCTTCCTCCTCTCGCAAGGCGGCGAATTCGCCTTCGTCGTGTTCGGCGCGGCGGGCACGGCGGGCGTCTTCACGCCGGAGACGGGATCGGTCCTGGTCGCGGTGGTGGCACTGTCGATGGTGGCCACGCCGCTGCTGCTCCTGCTGCACGACAAGCTGCTGGAACCGCGCTACCGCGGCCAGAACCGGCGCGAGGCCGATGCCATCGAGGACAACGAGGGCCATGTGATCGTCGCCGGCTTTGGGCGTTTCGGCCAGATCGTCGGCCGCCTGCTGCGCGCGAACGGGATCAGGCTGACCGTGCTCGATCACGATCCCGACCAGATCGAACTGCTGCGCCGCTTCGGCTTCAAGGTCTTCTATGGCGACGCCACCCGGAGCGACCTGCTGCATGCCGCCGGCGCCGCCAAGGCGCGCGCACTGGTGCTGGCGATCGACGACATCGACGACAGCCTCGCCCTGGCCGACGCCGTGCGCGAACAGTTCCCCGATTTGCCCATCCTCGCGCGCGCCCGCAACGTCACCCATTACTACCAGCTGATGGACCGCGGCGTGACCATCATCGAACGGGAAACCTTCGAATCGGCCCTGCAGCTGGGCCGCCGTACGCTGCGCCAGCTCGGCTACGGCGCCTACCGCGCGCGCCAGGCGACCCTCAAATTCCGCGAGCACAACCGCGCCAGCGTCGACGCCGTCTATCCGTATTACAAAGACCGCGAGCAGTACGTGTCGATGGCCAAACGCGCCAGGGATGAGCTCAACGAGATGTTCGCGCGCGATCTGAAGAATTACGAGAACGAGACCGATCGCGGCTGGGACTAGGCGAACCTGGAAAGCACCTTGCCCGGGGCTCCGGCCGCTCCACCGCACGGGCCAACCCCGCCTCGCGCTTTCGGCCGGAAGCGCATCGGCAGCGGGACCGCGGCACGCCTGGCGCGGTCCCGCGGGCGCTTCCACGCCCGGTTGCACCGCCCAGACCCGCCCGATCGTCTTAAGGCTGGGTTACCAGGGGATCGTCTCCCTTCCCGATTTCGCTTGGTGTAAACGCAAATTCAGGCGCTTTGACCATGCCATACGAGGTAAAGGACACCTCGTGCCCCAGTTTGCCACTGAAGGTGACTTCGTCGCCGCGCTTGAGCGAACTTGCAAGCTTCTTGCCTTCGTCCGTCACCATGACCATCTTGAATTTCACGTCGCCATGCTGGGCAACGACCAGGGTGCCGAAGGTATCGCCGATCTCTTTCACGGACGCCTTCCATTTGACGACATCCTGTCCGGCCGCATACATGGCGTTCTTGTATTTGTCGGCGACTTCCTTTTCAAGAATGGCGTTGTCCTTGGAATCGGCTTCGCTGTAATCGTCTTGCATCTGGTCAACCAGCTTCATGAACTCCTGCTGCGCAGGGGGCAGTTTCGACGAACACCCGGCAAGCTGCACTACGGCCGCCGCCGCAGCGACGAGAAAAATTGCTGACCTCATTACTTCTCCTGTTAAGAACCCACTCCACCCGATAACGCTACAGAATTTGTAGCGATAATCAGGATAACACTCATTGTTTCTTTTAATCAACTCGAATGATGTTGAGCCGGAAAAGGGAGGCGATTCAGTGCATTCCGTGTAGAAACACGGGCGTCAGTTCGCAATGTATCCTGACAGCAACAAAAACGGCGATAATGGCAGCGCAAGTCGGCAGTTGCCGCAGGCGCCATCTCATTAATCCGGAAAAAGTGATAGCCTGTGCGAGTGGCAAACTGCGCTTCGCCGGTGCATTGCCACTGGCGCCGCGGCGAGTCCGCCGCCGTGGCGATTTCGCTAATATGTGTAGAATACCAAGTTTTCCCACCGGATACTAAGTGAACAAACGAGATCCCAGCAGCGCATTCCTTGCCACCGGCGGGGCGGTCGGCGCGCGCATCGCGGCCATGGACTGGTCCGCGCACGCGCTCGGCCCGGTGTCGGGCTGGGATCCGGCCTTGCGCACGGGCCTGGGCATCGTGCTCAGTTCCTCGTTTCCGGCCTTCCTGGCCTGGGGCGAGGAAATGTCGCTGTTCCATAACGACCCCTACCGCCCCATGCTCGGCAAGAAAGACAATGTGCTCGGGCGTCCGTATTCCGAGGTCTGGCACGAAGTCTGGGATACGCTGGGCTCGTACGCACGGCGCGTGCTCGCGGGCGAGTCCTTCTTCTTCGAGGACTATGCCACCACGCTCGAGCGCAACGGCTTCCCGGAACCGGCCTGGTTCACGTTTTCCTACAGCCCCCTGCGCGATGAAGCGGGCGAGGTCCGCGGCCTGATCTGCACCGTGGTCGAGACGACCGGCAAGGTCACCGCACTCGCGCGCCACAGGGAAGCCGAGGAGCGGCTCGCGCTCTCGCTCGAGGCCTCGGGCAATATCGGCACCTGGTCGTATGGGCTGGACGACGGCCTGACGACGGTCGACGAACGCTTCGCACGTCTGTTCCAGGTCGATGCCGCGCTGGCGCGCAGTGGCACCGAGCTGACGCGCTTTACCGACGTGGTGCATCCTGACGACCGCGCGCGCGTCGTGGCGGCGATCGCGGCGGCCGTGCGCGACGGCACCCTCTACGATATCGAATACCGCATTCCGCAGAAGCGCGGAGTCGACACCTGGGTCAACGCCCGCGGCAAGGTGTTCACCGACCCCGGCGGCGGCCAGCGCCGCTTCGCCGGCATCGCCGTCGACATCACCGCGCGCAAGGCCGCCGAACAGGCCCTGCGCGACACCGAGCGCGCCGCCTTGCGCGCTACGGCCCGCGCCGACGAGAGCCGGCGCCGCCTCGACGCCCTGCTCGACGCCGCCCCTGTGGGCATTGTCTATGTCGACGCGGCCGGCGGCCTGCTGGCGGCAAACGCCACCAACCGCGTGATCTGGGGCGAACACCCGGCGCCGGCGGCGACCGACGAGTATGCCGCCTGGCGCGGCTGGTGGCCTACCGGCAGCGAGCGTGCCGGCCAGGTCGTCGGCGCCCACGAATGGCCGCTCGCCCTTGCCCTGGCCGGTGCCGACACCGCCGAGGCGACGGTCGAGATCGAACCCTTCGGCCGGCCGGGCGTGCGCAAGACCATCCTGGTGCGGGCGCAAGCCCTGCGCGACGAGCATGGCCTGGTGGCCGGCGCCGTCGCCGCCAACATGGACGTCACCGCCCAGGTCGCGGCCGAACGCGCGCTCCAGGCCAGCGAACAGAAATTCCGCAACATCACCAACCTGATGCCGCAAATGGTCTGGTCGTCGGGCGTCGACGGCCGCGACCAGTACGTGAACCGGCGCTGGCATGAATTTACCGGCCTCGAGCGACTGGGCGACGCGCGCAACGGCTGGCGCGCGCTGGTCCATCCCGACGACCTGCCTGAATTGCTCGGGCGCTGGCGCGAGAGCTTCACGCGACACCAGCCCCTTTGAACTCGAGCACCGGCTGGCGCACCGCGATGGCGGCTACCGCTGGGTCATCAGCCACGCCCTGCCCTTTGCGCTCGATGGCGGCCCCGTCACCCACTGGATGGGCACGCTGACGGACATCCACGACCAGAGGGCGAGCGAAGAGGAACTGCGCGCCGCCGCGCGCCGCAAGGACGAGTTCGGCGATGCTGGCGCACGAGCTGCGCAATCCGCTCGCGCCGATCAGCAATGCCGCCCAGCTCCCGGCCATGGCCGGCCTGGATGCGGCGCGGGTACGCCAGTCGAGCGAGGTGATCACCCGCCAGGTACGCCACATGACGGCCCTGGTCGACGACCTGCTCGACGTTTCCCGGGTCACGCGCGGCCTGGTTGCGCTCGAACGCGTGCCCCTCGACCTGGGTACGGTGGTGCGCGGCGCAATCGAGCAGGCGCGCCCGCTGATCGACGCTCGCGGCCACCAGCTGTCCGTCGCCTTCGACGGCAGCGGCCTGATCGTGGACGGCGACCGCACGCGCCTGGTGCAGGTGCTGTCGAACCTGCTCAACAACGCCGCCAAGTACACGCCCCCCGGCGGGCGCATCGCGCTGGTCGTCACCGCCAACGGCGACGCCAGCGTCACCGTCGCCGTGCGCGACAGCGGCATCGGCATCGCGCCCGACATGCTGCCGCACGTGTTCGACCTGTTCACCCAGGCCGAGCGCACGCCCGACCGCTCGCAGGGCGGATTGGGACTGGGCCTGGCGCTGGTGCGCAGCCTGGTGCAACTGCACGGCGGCGCCGTCGAGGCCAGCAGCCCCGGCCTTGGCCAGGGCAGCACCTTCAGCCTGACCCTGGCCGGCACGTCGGCCTCCCCCGCGTCCGGCGCGCTGCCCGCTGGCGCGCCTGCCGCACGGGCAGCAGCCGTGGCACGCCGGGTACTGATCGTCGACGACAATGTCGACGCCGCCGCATCGCTGGCCGCGGTGCTCGGCGAACTTGGCCATGCCGTCGCCTGCGCCGGCAGTTCGCGCGAAGCGCTGCTGCTGGCCGACGGCGACTGGCCCGAGATATTCATCCTCGACATCGGCCTGCCCGACATCGACGGTTACGAACTGGTGCGCCGCCTGCGCACCGCCCAGGCCAGCGCCCGGCGTGCTTCGTCGCGCTGACCGGCTATGGCCAGGCACGGGACAAGGTGCTGGCCCACGGCGCGGGTTTCGACCACCATTTCGTGAAACCGGTCGAACTGGCGGCGCTGCGGGCCGCCATCGATGCCGAGATCACGCTTTCCCCCCTCGCGGGCACAGCCGGCCATCACCGAAGCGTCCAGGCCGACGAACCAGAAGTTGAAGATTATGCGAAAAACTGACGACGACAAACAGGACCTGGCCTACAACGCCGCCGAGTTCTGCTCCACCAAAGACGCCGCGCGCCTGCTGGGCGTGTCGCACCGCACCGTCCAGCTGTGGGTCGAAAACGGCGCGCTGCAGGCATGGAAGACCGCGGGCGGGCACCGCCGCATCACGATCGCGTCGGTCAACCGCCTGGTCGAGGCGCGTCGCCAGGCCACGGTGGCCCCGCCGACCGGCCCCGCCAGGGGGCCGCGCAAGCTGCTGCTGGTCGACGACGACCGCACCATGCTGCGCCTCTACGAGCTCGAGATCGCCGGCTGGGGCCTGCCGGTGACGGTGCTGAAGGCGCACGACGGCTTCGAGGCGCTGCTGCGCATCGGCGAACAGCGCCCGGACATCCTGGTGAGCGACCTTTCCATGCCCGGCATGGACGGCTTTCGCATGATCCGCACGCTGCGCGCCGATCCCGCCTGCGCCGAGATGGCCATCATCGTCGTCAGCGGCCTGGACCGTCCGACGATCGAATCGATGGGCCTGCCCCGCGAAATCCCGGTCTCCCCAAGCCCGTGCCCTTCACCCAGCTGCGCGCGGCGGTCGAGCATGCCCTCGCCGGCGCGCCCGTTGCGGCCTGACGCCGGGCCACGCTAGCGCCATGCCTGACCCGCTGCTGCCCACCGACGTAGCGCTGCTACCGCCGGCCCTGTTCGACGCGCTCTCCGACAGTCTGCTCGTCCTTGGGGCCGACGGACGGGTGCTGCTCGCGAACCGCGCCGCGGGCGCCCTGTTCGGCTCGACCCGGCCGAGCTGGCCGGACGGCAGGCGCAGGAACTGGCCGTCGAGGCCCTGCCCGGCTCGGCCGAGGTGGCGGCCGCCGGCCCCCTGCTGCGGCGCCAGCTGAACGGGCGCCGCCCCGACGGCACCAGCTTTCCGCTGGAACTGGCGGCCAGCATGATGACGGTCGGGGGCGAACGGCGCCTGGCCCTGCTGCTGCTGCGCGATGCCGCGCCGGCGATCGAAGCGGCCTGGCGCGACCGCGCCGCCGGCGAGCGCCGCCACAAGACCTTCCAGCTGGCCTCGCACGAGCTGCGCACGCCGCTGGCGAGCATCGTCGGCTTTTCCGAACTGCTCATCAAACGCGACTTCGACCAGGCCAGCGCGCGCGAACTGCTCGAGATCGTGCATGCCCAGGCAGGCCTGCTCTCGACCGTCGTCACCCGGGTGCTCGACCTGGCGCGCATCGAGGCCGGCGGGCGCCATCTGCTCCGCTGCGCGGCCGAACCGATCGAGGGCGTCCTGACCCGGGCACTGGGCAGCGTCGCGCCGCTCGGCCAGAACGGGCGCATCCGCCTCGAACTCGCACCGGGCCTGCCGCCCGTCGCCGCCGACGCGCACCGCCTGCAACAGGCGTTCGCCAACGTCCTCGCCAACAGCATCGCCTACTCGGACCCGCCCACGCCGATCACTGTCAGTGCCTGGCTCGACACCGGCGCGGTTGCCGTGCGGGTGGCGGACGCGGGACGCGGCATGAGCCTTGACGAGCGCGAGCGGCTGTTCGAAGCGTTCTACCGGGGCCCGCATGCGCACGGCCCCGGCACCGGCCTGGGCATGGCGATCTTCAAGGAGATCATCGACCTGCATGGCGGAAGCATCGAGGTCGAGTCGAACCCGGGCCGCGGCACCGCCGTCACGGTGCGCCTGCCCCTTGCCGGAGCCTTGCACCATGGGTGATGCCATCCTGGTCGTGGACGACCAGCGCGAACTGCGCCTCCTGATCCGCCTGAGCCTCCGGCACTGGGACGGGTCGAGACCGCCGGATCGGTGGGGAAACGATGGACAAGGTGCGCAGCGACCGGCCGCGCCTGATCGTGCTCGACGTCTCGCTCGGCACCGAGAGCGGCCTGGAGCTATGCCGGGCGCTCAAGTCGGATCCGGCAACGCGGGAGATCCGCATCATGCTGCTGTCGGCCCACGGCCAGCAGGCCGATATCGCGGCCGGCATGGCCGCCGGCGCCGACCGCTACATGCTCAAGCCGTTCAGCCCGCGCGACCTGCTGGCGGCCGCCGCCGAACTGATGACCTAAGTACTCGACCGGAAATAAATGTGAATTTTGGCAAACAGAACCGGATGCGGTGCAAGGCGGCGGCGAGCGCGCCGCAGTGCGAGCACTGCAAGCACGAGCCAACGCAGCAACGCGCCGGTTATGGAAGCCAAAAACACATTTATTTTTGGTCGAGTACTTAGACCCGCCAGGGGCGGCTACGCCCCCGGGCAATGCGTGGCGCCAGCGCGGGCGCGGCCACCGCCTCGTTGTAGCGCCCCGGTGCCCGCGGCAGCGTGACGTGGAAGACGGCGCCGCCACCGGGCGCGTCGCCGATCGCGATGCCGCCGCCGTGCTCCTCGACGATGCGCTTGCAGATCGCCAGGCCCAGGCCGGTGCCGCCGCTGCGCCCGTCCTGCGGGACCGATCTGGACAAAGGGTTTGAATACGCGCTCGCGCTGGTCCGGCGCGATGCCGGGGCCGCGGTCGGACACCGACAGGCGCGCACCACCCCTCGAGCGGTGCCGGGGAACAGCATCACCGCGCTGCCCGGCGGCGCCACCTTGATCGCGTTCGACAGCAGATTCGTCAGCACTGGGTCATGCGGTCGGCGTCGAAGGTGGCCGCCAGCCCGGGGTCGGCGCCGGCATCGAGCACCAGTTCGACCTGGCGCGCCGTGGCCATCGCGCGCATGGTGCGCATTGCTTCGCGTGCCAGCGGCAGCAGGAGCTGGGTGCGCGGCGCGAAAGACATCATGCCGGCCTCGATCTTCTGGATGTCGAGCATGTCGTCAACGAGGCGGTTCAGGCGCAGGCAGTTGGCGTTGCAGATCTCGATCACCTCCTGCACATCGAGCGGCAACTGGCCCAGCGCGCCCTCGGCGAGCAGCGCCAGCGAGGCGCGGATCGAGGTCAGCGGCGTGCGCAATTCGTGCGAGACGGTGCCGACGAACTCGTTCTTCATCTGGTCGATCCGTTTGCGTTCGGTGATATCGCGCAGGAAGATGCTGAAGACCGCCGCCGCGCCCGCCCCGGTCAGGCTGGTGCTCATTTCCACCGGAATTTCCAGGCCGTGGCGGTCGGTGACGACGCGCTCGATACGCTCGCCCAGCATGCCCTGCTGCCCGTTTTCCACGAACGCCAGCATGGGCGCCGATTCAGGCGGGCGGAAGCGTTCCGGCAGCATCAATTCCACCAGGTCATGCCCGATCGCCTCGTGGCGGCGCCAGCCCAGCAGGGCTTCGGCCTGGCTGTTCCATTCCTTGATGCGGCCCTCGAGGTCGGCGGCGATGAAGGCATCCTGCGAGGCGTCGACGATGGCGCGGATGCGCGCTTCGCTGGCCTGCACTTTCTCCGGGGCGCCGCGCAGTTCGTGGGTGCGCGCCTCGACCAGCACCTCGAGCGTGCCGTTCAGTTGCTGCAACTGGCTGCGGCGCGCCTCGAGGTCCGTCACCGTGGTGTTGAGCGACTCGCGCAGCGCGCGCACCTCGGCATAGCCGCCGGCCTGCGGCACCAGCGGCGCCGCCCCGTCCTTGAGCGCGCTGGCCGCGCTGGCCAGGCGCTCGAGCGGGCGCGTGATGCGGCGCGCCAGCGCCACGCCGGCCAGCGAAAACACCAGCGCCAGGGCGACCCCGCACCAGAGCATGTAGCGGCGCATGGCGCGCACCGGCGCATAGGCGCTGTCGACGTCCTGGCGCACCAGCACGGTCCAGCCCAGTCCGCGGTAATTGGCATAGCCATTGCCCCGGTGGTAGCCGACCACGTAGTCGCGCCCGTCGCGCCAGCGCTCGAGCACGAACCCGCCCTGGCGCTCGGTGGCGGCGCGGTACAGGCTGCCCCGGGTGAGGCGGCGATCGAGCAGGTTCGACGGTCCCAGCAGCACGCGCCCGGTGCGGTCGAGGATCAGGGTATCGACCGGGCTGCGGCGCGCGACCGAACCCACCACCGAACGCTCGACTTCGCGCGCCCAGTTCCACGACAGGTGGGTGCCGAGCACGCCGCGGATCTTGCCGCTCGCATCAGCGAAGGGAAAGGACAGGTCGACGAAGCGGCGCGGCTCGGCCTGGGTCGGCAGCAGCCTGGCCAGCAGCACCGCCTCGTGGACGTCGCCGACATAGCCGTCGAGCAAGCCTTCGCGGAACCACGGGCGTGCCGACACATCCGCGCCGACCAGCAGGCCGTTGCCGGTAGCGCGCACCTTGCCGTCGACGCCGACCACGCCGATCCATTCGTAGTAGCTGTAGCTCTGCTGCACGCGCGCCAGCGCGCGTGATGTGGCGGCGCCGTCGGTGTTCGGGTCGGTGAGCGCGGGCTGCGCGGCCATCAGCGCCACTTCGCGGTAGCGCTCGAACATGCCGCGCTCGAGCTTGTCGGAGGTCTGGGCGGCCAGGTCGGCGAGACCCTGGCCGATCGCGTTCTCGGCGTCCAGGATCGCGCGCCGCTCGACGAGCGTGACCAGCGCCACCGTCAGGACGATCGACAGCAGCGAGAACGCCAGGGCGAGCTGGGTGGCGAGGCCGCCTGGCAGGAATTTGTTCAGTTTGCTGTACAAGTCACCCTCATATTGCTTTTTGACCAACAATTGCACCCCTAGCACGGGGGAGCGCGCCACCGGCGCACCCGGGCGCATGTGGAATGAAGGCGTGCCCGGCCGCTCATGCCGGCGCCCTCCCCGCCGCCGGCGATGGCCGGGCAAGCACCATGCCCGGGCGCAGCGCGGTTTCGGTGACCTCGGCCAGCGGCGGCTGGTAGCCGTCGTCGATCCAGTGCAGGGCAATGTGCATGACACCGCCGACCACGCCGGCCTGCAGCAGGGAGTCGGCGGGGCTCGCCGGCGGGCCAGGCGCGTCCGTCCCCCCTTGCCGGTGCGGCAAGCTCGCGCGCGACGGCGGCGCCGATCGCCCGCAAGGCCGCGTCGAAGGCCCTGTCCACTTCCCGGCTCACGCCGCGGATCTCGACCAGGAAGACGCGCGCCGAAGCCGGATCGCGCTGCAGCGCCGCGAAGTAGGCCGCGAGCATGGCGCGGGCGCGGGCCACGCGGCCGCGGCCCGCGGCCCGCGCTGCCGCGGTGATCTCGCCGAAGACGCCATAGGTGACGGTATTGAAGCAGGTGACCAGCAGCGCTTCGCTGTTGTCGAAAGACTCATAGAAATAGCGTTCGGTCAGCCCTGCCGCTTCGCACACGGCCTTGACGGTGGCCTGGCGATAGCCGCGTGCGCCATACACGGCCAGCGCGGCGGCGATCAGCCGGGCGCGGCGCTGGGCACGGCGCTCCTCGGGGAGACGCCGCGGTAGGCGCGCGCAACAGGTGTGTCAGGAGTCATGGCCCCATTTTGACACATTTGCTTGTCAGTCAGAAAGTGACAATGTACAGTGTCACTTCATTAAAAATACAATTCGAGACACCATGTTGACCCCGCAATCCTCCGGCACTGCGACCCAGGCCGGATTGCATCACGACGCGCCCCTCGACGTGCTGATCGTCGGCGCCGGGCTGTCGGGCATCGGCGCCGCGGCCATGCTGCAGGAACGCTGCCCCGGCAAGCGCTACGCCATCCTCGAGGCGCGCGGCGCCATCGGCGGCACCGGGACCTGTTCCGCTACCCCGGCATCCGCTCCGACTCCGACATGTACACGCTCGGCTACGGCTTCAAGCCCCGGCTGGACGCGAAAGCCATCGCCGACGGCCCGGCGATCCGCGCCTACATCCGCGAGACCGCCGCCAGCCACGGCATCGAGCCGCACATCCGCTTCCACCACAAGGTGGTGCGCGTGGCCTGGTCGAGCGCAGATGCCTGCTGGACGGTCGACGCCGAGCATGGTCCGAGCGGCGAAACGCGCCGGCTGCGTACCCGTTTTCTCCACATGTGCAGCGGCTACTACGACTACGACCAGGCCTACCGGCCGCGTTTCGAGGGTGAAGAGGCTTACCGCGGACGCATCGTGCAGCCGCAGTTCTGGCCCGGGGACCTGGACTACGCCGGCAAGCGCGTGGTCGTGATCGGCAGCGGCGCCACCGCCGTCACGCTGGTGCCGGCGATGGCCGCACAGGGCGCACACGTGACGATGCTCCAGCGTACGCCCACCTATGTGGTGGCGCGCCCGTCGGAATACCGTTTTGCGCAGCGCCTGCAGCGGCACCTGCCGCCGAAACTGGCCTACTGGGCCACGCGCTGGCGCGTGATCCTGGAAAGCATGCTGCTGTACCGCCTCGCCCGCAGCAAACCGGAGCTGGCGAAGAAGAAGATCGTCGAGATGGCGCGCCACCAGCTGGGGCCCGACTTCGATGTCGCCACCCATTTCACCCCAAGCTACAAGCCCTGGGACCAGCGCGTCTGCGTGGTACCGGACGGCGACCTGTTCCGGGCGATTCGCCGCGGCCAGGCTGAAGTCGTGACCGACCACATCGCCCGCTTCAATGAAAGCGGCATCGTGCTCGCTTCGGGGCGCGTGCTCGAAGCCGACGTGGTGGTGCTGGCAACCGGCCTGTCGCTGAGAGTGCTGGGCGGCGCGACGATCACGGTCGACGGCCTGCCCTTCGACCCAAGTGCCGCCATGTCGTACAAGGGCATGATGCTGAGCGACATGCCCAACAGCGTCATGACCTTTGGCTACACGAACGCTTCCTGGACCCTGAAGGCCGACCTGACGGCCGGCTACGTCTGCCGCCTGCTGAAGTACATGGACAAGCATCGCGTGGACATCGCCGTGGTGCGGCGCGAAGCGGGCGTGCAGCCGGAACCCTTCCTCAGCTTCACCTCGGGCTACGTGCAGCGGGCGGCAAGCCTGCTGCCGAAGCAGGGTTCGCGCCGGCCCTGGCAGGTCTACCAGAACTACCTGCAAGACATGTTCACCATCCGCTTCGGGCGGATTGCCGACGGCGTCATGCGCTTCGGTGCGAAAGGAGGCATGCCGTGAACCTCACGAACCGTGTCGCCCCGGTCACCGGTGCCGGCAGCGGCATCGGCCGCGCCACCGCCGTCGCCCTCGCCCGCCGCGGCTGCCACCTGGCGCTATGCGACATCGACGCCGCCGGCCTGGAGGAGAGTGCCTGGATGCTCGGCACCCGGGGCGTGCGCGTGACCACCCATGTGCTGGACGTGGCCGACCGCGAGGCCGTGCGCGCCCTGCCGCCCGCCATCCACGCCGCCCACAAGCGCCTCGACGTCCTGGTCAACAATGCCGGCGTCGCCCGGGCGGCAGCTTCGAACAGGTGAGCGAGGCCGATTTCGACTGGCTCATGGAGATCAATTTCGGCGGCGTGGTGCGCATGACGCGCGCCTTCCCGCCGCTGCTGCGCGCCAGCGACGAGGCCCGCATCGTCAACGTGTCGAGCATCTATGGCATCGTCTCGCCGCCGGGCCAGGTGGCCTATTCGAGCAGCAAGTTCGCGGTGCGCGCTTTTTTCCAACGCGCTGCGCCACGAGCTTGAAGGCAGCACCGTCGGCGTCAGCGTCGTCCATCCGGGCGGCGTGACCACGGCGATCGCGCGCAGCGCCCGGTGCCCGCTGGCACCCCGCTTGAAGATGTCGAACGCGGACGCCGCCTGGCCGAGCGACTGCTGCGGTTGCCACCCGAGGCCGCCGGAGAAATCATCGCCCGCGGCATCGAGGCGCGCGCCGCGCGCATCCTCGTCGGCACCGACGCCAAAATCGTCTCCCTCCTCGAACGCCTGGCGCCCGTGCACTACTGGCGCCTACTCAAGAAAGCCGCTTCCCGATGAACGTACTCCTGTTTGCCCTCGGCCTGACCCTGTTGATCTTGCTGGGCCTGGCCTTCTTCAGCGCCCGCACCGCACGCCGCATCGAAGGCTTCCTGCCGCCGCGCGGGCGCTTCGTCGAGGTGCCGGGCGCGCGCCTGCACGTTCGCGAACTGGGCGAGACTGACGCCGACCGCCCGGCGATCCTGCTGGTGCACGGGCTGGGCGGCCAGGGTGCCCACTTCGACTACGGCGTGGCGCAGCAACTGGCCGCGCATTTCCGCGTGATCGTGGTCGACCGCCCGGGCTCGGGCCACTCGCTGCGGGGCCCCGGTGCCGGCGCCGACGTCTCGGCCCAGGCCGCGGCGCTGGCCGCCCTCATTGCCCAGCTGAAGCTGGTGCGTCCGGTCGTTGCCGGCCACTCGCTGGGCGGCGCGATCGCGCTGGCGCTGGCGCTCGAGCATCCGGCGTCGGTCGGCGCGCTGGCGCTGGTGGCGCCGCTGTCGCACGCGCCCGAAACGGCGCCGGCAGCGTTCCGCGCCCTGACGATCGAGACCGGATGGCTGCGCAGCCTGTTCGCCTGGACCCTGGCCACCCCAGCCTCGATTGCCGGCAGCAAGAAGGTGTTGGCCGCCGTGTTTTCCCCGGAAGCGGCGCCGCGCGACTTCGCCGTCAAGGGCGGCGGCCTGCTGGGCCTGCGTCCGCGCGCCTTTCTGGCAGCGTCGAGCGACATGCAAGCGATACGCTGCGCCTGCCGCAGCTTGAGGCGCGCTATGGCGAACTGGCGCTGCCGGTGGCGGTGCTCTACGGCCGCCAGGACGCCATCCTCGACTGGCGCAAGAATGGCCAGGCGCTCGCCGAGAAGATTCCCGGTGCGCGGCTGGAACTGGTCGAAGGCGGCCATATGCTGCCGGTGACCCAGCCGGAGCACACGGCCGACTTCGTTGCCCGCGTCGCCGGTTCCGTCCCGGTCGCGGCTGGCCACTGAGCCACTTTCCCCGCCAGCCGGACTGGCGCGCGTCGCAAGCGCGCCGCGGATGCTATCGTAGGCGATGGGCACGGCACGGTGCCGCACCCGGCAATCTGATATTGGAGCACGTATGCTGGTAGTAACTCATGGAGGCAAGTTCCATGCGGATGATGCCTGGGCGGTCGCGGTACTGGCCATCCTGTTTCCCGACTGCGAGATCGTGCGCACACGCGACCCCGCCATCATCGGGTCGGCCGACTTCGCCATCGACGTCGGCGGCATCTGGGACCCGGCCACGGGCCGCTTCGACCATCACCAGAAGGGCTTTGCAGGCGCGCGCCCGAGCGGCGTGCCCTACGCCAGCGCCGGCCTGGTCTGGCGCGAGTACGGGGCGCGCTGCGTCGCTGCGCTCGCAAGCAGCCACGCGGGCACCACGCTGAGCCCGGAGACAGCCCAGCAGATTGCCTATGCCATCGACGCCGACATCGTCCAGTACCTCGATTTGTCCGACGTCGGCGCGGCCAAGAACGCTCCCGGCGGCTATGGACTCTCGGCCGTCGTTTCGGGCTTCAACCCGAACTGGCTCGACGAAGAACGCCTGGGCCATGGCGAGCCGACGGAAGCCTACCGCCTCGGCCAGTTCAGGAAGGCGATGACCCTGCTCACCGACATCATCGTCAATTCGGTGAAATACCGCGTCGGCGCCATCCTCGCGCTCGACCAGGTGCGCGGCGCCGAGCCCCTCGAAGGCGGCCGCGTCCTGTTCCTCAAGAACGCCGCCCTGCCCTGGACCGCCGTCGTGCGCAAGGAAATGCCGAAGGTGCTGTTCGTGATCAGCCACAGCATCGCCGAAAGCCGCTACCTGATCCACACGGTGCCGGTCAGCGCTGAAAGTTTCGAGGCGCGTGCCGACCTGCCCGAGCCACGGGCCGGTTTGCGCGACGCCGACCTGGCCGCGGTCACCGGCGTGCCGGACGCGACCTTCTGCCACAACGGCCGCTTCATCGCGGCCGCCAAATCCTACGAAGGCATCCGCACCCTGGCGCGCCAGGCGCTCGATGCGGTCGACTCGGGCGCGACCACGCTGGCCGAGGCGCTGGCGCGCTGAGCGGGCGCGCCCGGGCGGCGTGGCCTGGCGCGCCAGCAGGATCCCGCATGGACGGGCCGCCCGGCAATGCCGCGCCGCCCGTCCATGCCGACACGGGAATCCCGGATGAGTTAAGATCGGTGCCGCAGCGGCCGCCGCACGCGTGCGCCGGCCACTTTCCGTCGACCTCCCCCTTGCGCTGACCGCCCTGTTCCCATGTTCTCCATCGTCCTCAACATCGTCGGTACCCTGATGCATTTCTATGTGGCGCACCGGCTGCAGCGCATTGCGTTTGTGCGCGCCAACGTCGCGCCGGGGAGTTGGTGGCTGGCCGCCCTCGCCGTCTGGCTGGTCTACCTGGCGGGCATCCACCGGGCGCGGGCGCCATCGACTGGCGTTGGCTGCCGGGGCAGTTCGCGCTGACCTGGCTGGGCATCCTGTTCCTGATGACCCTGTGCCTGCTGGTGGTCGACCTGGCGACCGGCTTCGGCCTCTGGTGGCGCACGCGCGTTTCGCACCTGCTGGGCGGTGCGGCGCTGGCGGGCGTGGTGCTGAGCGGATTCGCCATCTACCAGGCCGTGCGCGCGCCTGCCGTGGTCGAATACGAGGTGGTGATGAAGGATTTGCCGCTCGGGCTCGACGGCACGGTGCTGGTGGCGCTGTCGGATCTGCACGGGCGCGCAGCGCCGCTCAGGCTGGATGCAGGCGCGCGTGGCGCAGGTCAACGCGCTGCAGCCTTCGGCGGTGCTGCTGCTGGGCGACCAGGTCGACGATGCACCGCTGGGCGAAGCGCGCCTGGCCGAGGTGCTGCACGGGATCACCGCGCCACGGGGCGTCTGGGCCGTGACGGGCAACCACGAATACTACGGCGATGCCGCCACCACGATGGCCGAGTTCAAGGCCGGCGGCGTGCACTGGCTGCGCGACGAGGCGGTGACGCTGGTACCGGGGCTGCGCCTGGCCGGCATCGACGATATCGGCCGCACGATGCATGCCGGGGGCGACGTCACCGCCGGCCTCGTGCGCACGCTGGCGCAGCCGCTGCCCGACGTGGCCAGCGGCGCTGCCAGCGGCGCCACCATCCTGCTGTCGCATATTCCGGCCGACGCGGTGATACGGGAAGCTGCCGCGCACGGCGTCGGCCTGATGCTGTCCGGGCACACCCACGGCGGCCAGGTCTGGCCCTTCAACTATCTCGTGGCGCAGCGCTTCCCGCAAGTCGTGGGGCGGCACCTCGTGGGCGACATGACGCTCGTGATCAGCCGCGGCGCCGGCAGTTGGGGGGCCGCGCATGCGCCTGTGGCGGCCGGGCGAGATCGTCAAGCTGACCTTGCGCGCGCCGCACTGAGGGATAGTCCCGGACTTCGTCGCCGCACCATGCCCTGAAGCCCGGGCCGGCGCTGCCTGGGCGCGCCAGCCCGGGTGTCGTCAGCGGTTGCCGTCCTCACGTGCCGAGTTGCCCTCGTCGCGATCGGTCTCGGTGCTGCGCATGCCGCCAGCGCCCTGCTGGTTCAGGCCGCCGGATTGCCCCGCGGACTGGCGGTTGCCGGCGCCCTTGCCGATGCCTTCCATGCCAGTCTGCACCTGGCCGCCCATCGTGCCGGCGTAACCCTGCTGGTCCCCTTCCTGCGCCGAGCCGTCGTCGAGCAGGTCGTCGGTACGGGTGGCGGACTGCTGGCTGGCGTCGCCCCGGTCCAGCTTGCCGCTGTCGCCGGTTCCGCCTACCCCCATGCTGCCGGCACTGCTGGTGCCGTTCTTCGTGATCTGGTCCCAGGATCGGCCGCTGACATCCTTCTTGTCGGTACTCGTGGACATGTTCATCTCCTCGTTCAATGGTGTGGGCGATGATAGCTTTCTGGCACGACGCCGCAATAGGCACACCGGCGACGCCGCTGTAGGACTCGGCGCACGGGCAAAAAAAGCGGCGCCTGATGGCACCGCTATCGCTCGGCCGGGCACACAGCCCGCGCCGATTACTTCTTGAAGTACAGGGCGCGGCCCGACAGCTTGATGGTGCCGGTGCCGGTGGCCATGTCTTCGCCGCCGGTCAGCAGGCCGCCGCCGGTCGATTTCGCGAACTTGCCGGTGCCGCCGGTGATCTGGAAGGTGGCGCCCGAGAACACATACTTGGTGCCTTCGCCGGTCGGCACCATCTGGCCGCTGTAGTTGGCGAAGATCTGGTCGCCGCTGGTGGTCATGACGATGAACTTGCCATTGCTGAAGTTAAACAGTGGCGGGATCGGCGTGATGCAGTCGGTCGCGATGAAGACAACCTTGCCGCCCATCAGCTTGCTCTCGCCATGGCCGCTGATGGTGCCGCCGAACTGCGACAGGCAGCGGCTGGCGGGTCCTACGGCTTCGACGAGCACGCCCTCGACATCGAGCGGCTCCAGTACCCATTCGCCTGCCGATGCGGTAGCCGAGGCGGCCAGCAACAGGGAAGCGATGGCTGGGGCGACGTACGCGCGCAGGGAAGATTTGAACATGTGTTTCTCCGGTATTGATGGTGGGTTTGATGAAGATCAAATAGTATCTATTTTGCAAAAATCCTCGCGCACAATCACTCAGCCGTGTCGCAACCAAGATACATTTATTCGCGGTAACAAAAGATGCTGCGCACGTGCATTTTCCTAGCCGTGCGCCGCCATCGGACAGGCTGCGTTACAAAACCTGCAAGCTCATCGATTGGAGAAACCATGCGTGTCGCCACTTTCAACGTGAATGGCATCGGCAGCCGGCTCGGCGCCCTGTTGCAATGGCTGGAAGAGACCCGGCCGGACGTGGCCTGCCTGCAGGAATTGAAGGCGCCGCAGGAGCGCTTCCCGCTGGCCGAGATCAATGCCGCCGGCTACGGGGCGATCTGGCAGGGGCAAAAAAGCTGGAACGGGGTGGCGATCCTGGCGCGCGGCACCGAACCGGTCGAGGTCACGCGTGGCCTGCCGGGCGACGACAGCGACGAGCAGAGCCGCTACCTGGAGGCCGTGGTCGGGGAAGTGGTCATTGCCTGCCTGTATCTACCGAACGGGAATCCGGCGCCGGGCCCGAAGTTCGACTACAAGCTGGCCTGGTTCGAGCGCTTCATTGCGCGCGCCGCCCAGCTGGTCGAGACCGGTGCGCCGGTCGTGCTGGCCGGCGACTACAACGTCATCCCGACCGAGCGCGATGCGTACAAACCCGAGCGCTGGGTGACGGATGCCCTGTTTCGGCCCGAGTCGCGCGCCGCCTTCGAGCGCCTGCTGGCCGTGGCTGGCTGGACGGACGCGCTGCGCGCCACCCATCCGGACGAAGTGATCTACACCTTCTGGGATTACTTCCGCGATGCCTACGGCCGCAATGCCGGCCTGCGCATCGACCACCTGCTGCTCAGCCCTGCGCTGGCGCCGGCCCTGCGCAGCGCCGGCGTCGACCGCGACGTGCGCGGCCGCGAAAAGCCGAGCGACCACGCGCCGACCTGGGTGGAACTGGACCTGTAGGCAGACCCGGCTCAGCGCCCGCTGCGATCGGCCAGGAACTGCTGCGCGCGCGGGTGCGTCGGATTGCCGAAGAAAGCGTCGGGCGTGCCCGTCTCCGGGATGCGCCCCTCGCTCATGAACCAGACGCGGTCGGCCACGTCGCGCGCAAAGCCCATCTCGTGGGTCACGCACACCATCGTCATGCCCCCGTGCGCCAGGCGGCGCATCACCTGCAGCACCTCGCCCACCATTTCCGGGTCGAGCGCGCTGGTGGGCTCGTCGAACAGCATGACCGGCGGGCGCATCGCCAGCGCGCGCGCGATGGCCACGCGCTGTTGCTGCCCGCCCGACAGCTCGTGCGGATAGGCGCCCGCCTTGTGGACCAGGCCCACCTGCTCCAGCAATTCCATGGCGTCGGCACGGGCTTGCCCCTTGCCGGCGCGCTTCAGGCTCACGGGAGCAAGGGTGCAGTTCTCCAGCGCCGTCAGGTGCGGAAACAGGTTGAAGTGCTGGAACACGAAGCCGATGCCGGCGCGCAGCGCGTTGACGTCGACCCCGCGGCCGTGGATGCCGCGCCCGTCGACCTCGATGCGCCCGTCGTCGATTTCCTCGAGGCGGTTCAGGGTACGGATCAGGGTCGACTTGCCCGAACCGGAGGGGCCGCACACGACCACCACCTCGTTCTTCGCAACGCGCCCGGTGACGTCCCTCAGCGCGTGGTAATCGCCGTACCACTTGTTCACGCCCGTGAGGGCAATCATCGTGTCAGTCTCTGGTGTCATAGTCAATGTAAAGCGGGTGCGGCGCGGCTGCCCAGGCGCCGCTCGAGCAGGAAGGCCAGGCGCGACAGGCCAAAGCACAGCACGAAGTAGGTCAGGGCCAGCACCAGGTAGACCTCCACCGCCTTGGTGAATACCAGCGTGTTGACCTGGGTGGCAATGAAGGAGACTTCCGACAAGCCGATGATATAGCCCAGCGAGGTGGCCTTGATCGTGGCCACCAGCTGGCTGACGAGCGACGGCAGCACGTGGCGCAGCGCCTGCGGCAGCACCACCAGGCGCAGTGCGGCGCCATAGCCCAGGCCCAGCGAACGCGCGCTTTCCATCTGTCCTTTCGGCAGCGAACGGATGCCGGCCGCGACGATTTCGGCGAGGTAGACGGCGTCGAACAGCACCAGCGTCATGAGCATGGTCGTGACCTGCCCGGTTTTCACACCCGTGACGGCCGGCAGGAAGAAGTAGGCCCAGAACACCACCAGCAGCAGCGGCAGCGCACGTACGACCTGCACCAGCGCCGCAACCGGCCAGCGCACGGCGCGCCATGGACTGACGCGCGCCACGCCCAGCAGGAGGCCGAGCGGCATGGCGAGGAGCAGCGCCGCGCCTGAGAGCAGCACGGTCAGCGTCAAGCCGCCGAGCGGCCCGTTCGGATACTGCCCGATGAGGAAATACAGCCAGTAATCCTGGATCAGTTCAATCATCTTCACACCGTCCTGACCGGGAAGCGGCGCGCATACAGCTGCGCGGCCAGCGAAATCAGCAGCGACACCGTCAGGTAAGCGAGCGTGGCAAACGTGAAAGCCTCGGCGCTGCGGAAGGTCGCCGTCTCCACGCGCGCGGCCTGGTACATCATCTCGGCCGCGCCAATGACGGTGGCGACGCTGGTGTCCTTCCACAAATTCACCGTTTGCGACAGCAGCGGCGGCACGGCGATGCGGATCGCCTGCGGCATCAGCACCAGGCGCACGCTGGCGAAGCGGCCCAGGCCCAGCGAGCGGGCCGCTTCCAGCTGCGCGGCGGGGACGGCGCGGATGCCACTGCGAATATCCTCGGCCATGTGCACCCCGCTGTAGAGCGCCAGGGCGATGGTGGCGCAGATGGCTTCGGGATTGCTGTCGTAGAGCGCCATCTTCACCGGCTCGGGCAGCAGCTCGGGAAAGGCGAAATACCAGAACAGCAGGTGTGCCAGCAGCGGCACGTTGCGGACGCCCTCCACCACCGACGCGCCGATGGCGCGCAGCGCGCGGCTCTGCGACGTGCGCATCAGCGCGAGCGCGGCGCGCCAGCGGCAGCGCCAGCACGAAGCTGGCGGCAAGCAGTTGGAGGGATAGGAAGAAGCCTTGCAGCAGCCAGTCATGGTACTGGCCGGACTGCAGGATGGCGGGGTCGAAAAACGTCAACGGCTGTTACTCGGCAGGCTTGGCTGGGCGTCAGATCTTGTCGGTGCTGATCGCGAAGGCGCGCCTGGCGATGTTCGGGCGGGTACCCGGGCCATACCATTTGTTGAACAGGGTAGTGGCCGCACCCGAGCTTTCCAGTTCGCGCAGGGTGGCGTCAACCACCGCCTTCAGGCTTTTTTCGCCCTTGCGCAGGCCGAGCGCGATCGACTCGACACCGATGCTGTTCGGCAGGATGACGAAATTCTTCGCATTCGGGCCGAGCTTGCCGTAGTCGGCCAGCAGCGAGGACTCGTCGTTCACATAGGCGATGCCCTTGCCCTGCTGCAGGGCCTGGAAGGCCTGCTGGGTATTCTCGAAGGTGACGATGGTGGCCGTCGGCACGGCCGCGCGGATGTTCGATTCCTGGGTGCCGCCGCGCACGGTGACAACCTTCTTGCCGGCCAGCTGAGGCAGCGCGTTCACGCCGCTGGCGGCGCGCACCATGACTTTCGAGCCGGTGACGAAATGGGTCAGCGCGAAATCGACCTGGGACTCGCGCTCCTTGTTATGGGTCAGCGTGGCCGCCAGCACATCGACATGGCCCTGCTGCAGCTCGGGAATGCGCGCGGCTACCGACATCTGCTTGAAGACCGGCTTGACGCCGATCTTTTTCGCCACTGCTTTGGCGATATCGATCTCGTAGCCGACCAGTTCGCGCGTCTTCGGATCGATGAAGCTGTTCGGCTCATCGGTGCCGAGCACGCCGAAGACGATCTCGCCCTTCTTCCTGATATCGGCCAGCTGGTCGGCCCGGGCGGCGCCGGCAAAGGCAAACTGGACGGACAGCGCGAGGGCGCAGGCGAGAACGGTGCGGCGGGATGACATGTGCTTCTCCAACAGGGACGTATGCGAGCCGTGGAGTATATGGCATGTGCTTTCATGCAAGAACGACTGAATTCCCATATGAACATTCGCTGCGGGCATAAGCAATCCAGCCAGTCTGCCCTTTTCACCAAGCTTGCGATCTAGGCTATAGTAATTGACATGTCCAACATGTCCGCCCTCACCAGGCGGACGATTATGTGAGCCCAGACCGTGACCCAAACGACCGCGCCCGATACCGACCTCCCACTCGACATGACCATCTTCGGCGGCATGGGCGACCTGGCCATGCGCAAGCTGCTGCCGGCCTTGTACATGGCTTACCTGCATGGCAACCTGCCGCCCTCGACCCGCATCCTGTCGACCGGCCGCCAGCCGTTGGCGCGCGAGGCCTACCTCGCCCACGTCGAAGAAAATTCGCGCGACTTCATCGCGAAGGAAAACTTCAACGACAAGACCTGGGACGGCTTCCTGCAGCTGCTCGAGTATGTCGTGCTCGACGTGCAGGCCGCGCCCGACTTTTCCAGCCTGGCCGCCGCGTCGCGCCCCGGTGCCCAGCGCGTGTTCTACCTGGCCACCGCGCCTTCGCTGTTCACGCTCATCTGCGAGAAGCTCGCCGGCGCCGGCCTGGTCGACGCCCACGCGCGCGTGGTGCTGGAAAAGCCGCTCGGGCGCGACCTGGCCTCGGCCCGCGAGATCAACGAAGCCGTCGGCCGCCATTTCGCCGAGTCGCAGATCTACCGCATCGACCATTACCTGGGCAAGGAGACCGTGCAGAACCTGATGGTGCTGCGCTTCGGGAATTCGATCCTGGAACCGATCTGGCGCGCGCCGAATATCTCGAGCGTGCAGATCACGGTGGCCGAGGAAGTCGGCGTGGGCAGCCGCGCGGGCTTTTATGACAGCACCGGCGCGATGCGCGACATGGTGCAGAACCACCTGCTGCAGCTCTTGTGCATCGTCGCCATGGAGCCGCCGACTTCGCTCTCGCCGGACGCGGTGCGCGACGAGAAGCTGAAGGTGCTGCGCTCGCTGCGGCGCTTTCGCCTGGCCGACATCGCGCGCGACACCGTGCGCGGCCAGTACGGCCACGGCGTCTCCGGCAACCAGGAAGTGCCGGGTTACCTGGAAGAGCGCAACGTGCCGGCGGGTTCGAACACCGAGACTTTCGTCGCCCTGCGCGCCCACATCGACACCTGGCGCTGGTCGAAAGTGCCCTTCTACCTGCGCACCGGCAAGCGCATGGCGCGCCGCTCGTCGAAGATCGTCATCGAATTCGCCAACCCGCCCTTCCCGCTCTTCCCTGGCGCCTCGGGCAGCGCGCCTGGTTCGGCATCGGTTACCGTGGCCAACCGCCTCGTGATCGAGCTCCAGCCTGAGGAAGCGATCAAGCTGCAGATCATGGCCAAGGAGCCGGGCAGCGGCATGCAGATGCAGCAGGTGGCGCTCAACCTCGACCTGCAATCGGCCTTCCAGCAGCGCCGCGCCGAAGCCTACGAACGCCTGCTGATCGACGTCGTGCGCGGCCGCCTGACCCACTTCATGCGCCGCGACGAACTGGAGGCGGCCTGGGAATGGGCCGACCCGATCATCGACGGCTGGGCAACGCTGGCCGAGAAGCCGCATGCCTATGCGGCGGGGTCGTGGGGGCCGCCGGAGTCGTTCGCGCTGCTGGCGCGGGATGGGTTCAGCTGGGTGGAGTGAAGACCAGGGAAACACCAGATTCGATGCCTGGCTGCCGTCCTGCTGGCCAGCCTCTCGACAGCATGAAAAACACGCCCGGCCAACAAGCCGGGCGCGAGTTCAATGCCGGTTTGACGATACCTTAGTTCGAGCCGGAGCCGCTTGCATTGCCGCCTGCGGCCACGGAACCGCCCGCATCGACGCCCACCGGCAGCCTGGTCGACGCCGCACGGTTCGCCACACCCTTGGCTGCGCCGACAGCCGAGCCGGCAGCGGTACTGCCGGTGGCACGGGCGTTGGCAGCGGTGGCCGCGGCGTAGTGGCGGGTTGCGCCGGCCTGGCTACGGACGCCGTCCACGACCGGTGCCGCCGAGGCGCGTGCGCTGCCCACTGCCGAACCTGCCGCACTGCGCACCTGGCCTGCCGACACGCCCGGCTCGAGCGCGACCGAGGCGCTGCCGCTGCCGCTGCCGCCGCCCGTCACGCTACCGCTCGCACCGTTGCGGCTGCCCGTCACGGCGACGTCGCGGCTGCCGCTGGCCTGGCCGGCGGCGGCGCCCGAGCCGCTGGCTGCGCCATTGCCCGTTGCCGTGGCGCCGCCGAGGACAGAGCCGCCGCGGCCAAGACCACCGGCCAGGCTGGGCGTGCCCCCCTTCGCGCCCTCGGCTGAGGCACCGTTACCCGCTGCGGCACCATTGCCTGCTCCTCCGGCATTGCCCGCCAGGTCGGCACCTGCACGGCCGAGCTTGCCTGTCAGGCCGGCGTTGCCCGCGGCGTCGCCGCCTCCCGTGACGCTGCCGTTCACAAGCGATCCCGCACGGTCCAGGCTACCGGCCAGGCCCGTTGGCGCGCCGGCCGCGCCGGACGAGGAAGCGTTGGCCGAGCCATTGCCGCTACCCGTCGCCGAGCCGGCAAGTCCGCCGGCGGAGCGGTTGATGCCGCCGCCCACCACCGTCACGCCGTTCACCGAAGTGACTGCGTCGCCGGCGGCGTTGCCACCGACCAGGCCGCCTGCCTTGGCACCGCCATTCGCGCTGCCGTTGCCGCGTGCATCGGCGCCAGCCTGGCGCTGCGCTGCGCGCCCTTCCAGCAGCGAACCGGTGCCGCGGGTGACGGTCTCGACGCCGCCCATGCGGCCACCCATATTGCCCGCGCCGCCGAGCATGCCGCCGACCGAGCCGCCCAGGCCGCCGCCGAGGTCACCGCCACCCAGCAACTGGGCGTGGGCGGAAGCGGCGAAGCTCAAGGACAGGGCGAGGGCAAGGTGACGGACGATGTTCTTGGTTTGCATGATGGTTTCTCCTGAAAGTGGCGCGGACAATCCGGCGCCGATATCAGGAAAACGAACGGGCTCGGCGGTTTATTCCGTCACCGCGAAAATATTTGCACATATTTTTTCAGCGCAGGCGCGCCGGGTCGATGCGCAGCCCGGCACCGACGACGCCATGGCCGACAATATTGCTGACCGCAGCGTTGTCGGGGCGCGTTGCCGCCTTCGCCAGCGCCTCGACCGCGCGCGCCGCCTCCGGCCTGCCGGGCGTGGGCAGCGACGGCGCCAGCAGCGCCGCCACCAGCGGTGCGGCGAACGAGGTGCCGCGCACCTGCCGGTACGGCGGAGAGCCGATGGCGGCGCTCACCATCTGGCTGCCCGGGGCGGCAAACATCACTTGCGGGCCGCGTCCTGCTTCGGGCAAGGGCCGCCCGCGCGCATCGACGCCGGTGACGCCGACGACACCCGGGTAGCTTGCCGGGTACAGCGGCGGCGCGGCCGGGCCGTCGTTGCCAACGGCCGCCACCAGCAGGTGCCCGCGCCCGACCATGGCCGCGACGACACGCTCGAGGGTCGCGTTGGCAGGCCCGACCAGACTGATGTTGATGACCCCTATCTTTTGTTTGGCCATCCACCCGAGCGCATCGGCGATGGTCGCCGCCGAGCCGCCGGTCGGGCTGTCGCAATAGATATCGGCTGCGTACAGGCGCGCTCCCGGCGCGGCCCCGCGAAAGCGCCCAGATTCGCCCACCATCAGCGCCGCCACGGCGGTGCCGTGCGGTGCCGGATGACTGGCGCCGCCGCAGCCATGGCGCTCGATGGCGCTGCCGGCGAATACTTCGTGCGCCACGTCGACGCCGCTGTCGACCAGGCCGAGCGCCAGGCCGCGTTGGGCGCCCGGACGCGAAGCCGCTGCATCGACGCCGGCGCTGGCGCTGGCGCTGCCAGCGGGCGCCATGCCGGACGCGCTGCCCGTATAAATATGGTTGAAGTCATAGGAGCCGGCGGGGTCGAGTGCGCGCAGGCGCTCGAGTGCCGACGCCGTCGACACGCCGGCCGGCACCCGCAGCGTCACCAGCGTCTCGCCGAGCTCCTCGAAGCGCTCCTGGCGCGCCACGACCAGACCCATTCCCGCCGCGGCACGCAGGGCGGCATCGGAGGGGGAATTGGCGAGGATTTCGCCGCGCACGGCCGGCTCGCCGCGCGGGTCGGCTTCCAGCAAGTCGGGGTGGCGCTGCAGCAGGGTCTCTAGCTGACCCGGGCGCAGCGCGCGCAGGTCGCCCGGCACGACGCGGTCGAGCAGGCGCTCGGCCGGACGCGCCAGGCCGTTCAGGCCGCCCTGGCCCAGCGGCTGCGGCAGGTTCAGCGACGGCAGGCGCAACTGGGCATGGGCCGCCGGCCAGCCGAGCAGGCAGGCGGCGAAGAGCGCGGGAGGGAGGAAATGGTTCGGTTTCATGGTAACGATCATAAAGTAGACAGCATGTCTTGAAGAAAAACGTTTGAGAGATGGAATAAAATCCCCCGCTTCCTCGTTTAATTCATGTGAGCCACACCAAACCCATGTTTGCCACCGAAATAGCCGCCCTCCTGCCTCGGCTGCGCCGTTTCGCGCGCTCGATCACCTTCCACCGGGAAGATGCCGACGACCTGGTCCAGATCGCCGTCGAACGCGCCCTCGGCCGCAGCGAGCAGTATGCCGAAGGCACGCGCCTGGACAGCTGGATGTTCAGGATCGTCAGGAATGCCTGGATCGACGAGGTGCGCAGCCGCACGCGGCGCGACCAGGTGTTCGCACCCGAGGAAGAAGGCGAGCATGTCGGCGACGATTTCGCCGAGGCCCACCAGCAGCGCCTGGCGATCCAGAAGGCGATGAGCCTGCTGCCCGAGGAGCACCGCGTCGTCATCGCGCTGGTGCTGGTCGACGGCCTGCCCTACAAGGAGGCGGCCGAGGTGCTGGACATCCCGATGGGCACGCTCACGAGCCGGCTGGCACGGGCGCGCGAGGCCTTGCAAAAACTGTTGTCCGATCAAACGAGGACCGTGAAATGAATTTTTCCGACGAAATCCTGATGGCCTATGCCGATGGCGAACTGGCCGAACCCGAGCGCAGCGCCGTCGAACGCGCCCTACGCGAAGACCCGGCCGTCGCCGCCGCCGTCGAACGCCACCGCGCCCTGCGCGCCGACGTGTTCGCCGCCTTTGCCGGGGTGCTCGATGAGCCGGTGCCCGAGCGCCTGGTGCCGCCGCGGCCGGCCCCCGTGCATTCGCTCGAGGGAAGCCCGCGCCGCGCGGGCCAGCCAGGCGGCCCAGCCTGCGGCCAGGCAGGCAACCGTGTCCGCGCCACGCTCGAGCTGGGCGCAATGGGGCGGCATGGCCGCCGCACTGGTGATCGGCGTCCTCGCCGGCAGCATCATGCTGGGCGGCCGCTCCGACGGCCAGTTTGTTGCCGATGCCGGTGGCCGCCTCGTCGCCCGGGGCCCGCTGGCGACGGCCTTGACGCAGCAACTGGCGAGCGAACAGGGCAGCGCGCAGGTGCGCATCGGCACCAGCTTCGCCAGCAAGGACGGCAGCTATTGCCGCAGCTTCCAGCTGCCCGGCAGCGCGGACCTGGCCTGCCGCGAGGGCGACGCCTGGCGCATCCCGGTGCTGAAGGAAACCGGCGGCACCGGCAGCGGGGGAGTACCGCCAGGCCGCCAGCCAGACCCCGGCCGCCGTGCTGGAAGCGATCGACGAACGCATCGCGGGCGAGGCGCTGGACGCGCAGGCCGAACGCGCCGCGCGCGGGCGCGGCTGGCAGCGTTAATGCACGAGGCATGCAGGACGGGAACGGCCAACGCTTCCGTCTTGCGTGACATGGCAGCCATCCGGCAGCACCTGGGTCGCCCGCTTGTCGTTCGAACCTGCTCCCTGGCATGCAACGTCCGGCGCGCTGCAATCGAGCGGCTTGCCCGGACTGGCTGTGCGCCCGCGCCTAGTCGATCAGGCGGATCGCCGGCCTTCCATCATCACTCTTGCCGATCACCTCGTGGACCGAGGTTCCTCGCTCCACGTACCCGTCTTCACTTGTTGCGATCTGCCCATCAGGGAAACGCGCTTCGATCTCGTACCCGACTTCGCCTGCGACAACAAAGTAGAGCCTGGTGGACTGCCCCGCTTTCAGGGCCGGCAGGGTAACCGTGCTACTGTTGCTGCTCGACGCGTGCTTCAGTATCAGTCCGCTCAGATCGTTGCCGCTGTCATTCTCGATGGCCACGTGCACGAGCGGCTGATCCCAATGCTTGACCACCGCCGTGATCGCGCCCACAGCGAAACAGATTGCTGCCAGCAGGAGTATCCCAATACCTTTCGCGAAGCGCGCCATCCTTTGGCTTCCGATCAGTTTGTTCGTGAAAATGCTGGGGTCAGGTCTGACAAATGGACACGAACTCTGCTCTTGCATCGCCCACAAAAGCCCACAGCTGGGCCCGTGTCTGAATGTCACGTGAAAATGCTGGGGTCAGGTCTGACAAATGGACACGAACTCTGCTCTTGCATCGCTCACAAAAGCCCACAGCTGGGCCCGTGTCCAAATGTCAGACCTGACCCCAGCCTGGTAGGCACGGCAGCCGGGCTTCAGCGATCCGGCTCCCGGCCATCGGCACTTGCGCCGATCACGCGTGCGCGTTCTTCCAGCAGGGCCCGCTCGCGCGCATTCGCCGCCAACCCCGCGGCACGGGAAAACTCGGCGGCCGCTTCCCGCCGCCGTCCCAGCTTTTCCGGGAAATCCCCGCGCACGCTCGGCAGCCATTGATAATCGCGCAGTGCCCCGTCCCGCGCCAGCGCATCGACCAGCGCCAGCCCGGCCGCCGGCCCCTGGCCATCCCGACGGCCACCGCCCGGTTCAGTTCCACCACCGGCGACGGCGCGGCCTCGGCCAGTTCGCCGTACAGCCGGGCAATCTCGTTCCAGTCGGTCTGGGCAGCGCTGCGTGCGCGCGCGCGTGGCAGGCGGCGATCGCCGCTTGCAGCGTGTACGGTCCGCGCCGTGTTACCGGCTGTTGCGCGCGCGCCAGCGCCGCCAGCCCGCGCCGGATCAGGATGCCGTCCCAGCGCGAGCGGTCCTGGTCGAGCAGCAGCACCGGCCGCCCGGCGCCGTCGACGCGCGCGTGCATGCGCGAGGCCTGCAATTCCATCAGCGCCACCAGTCCCCGGGCTTCGGATTCGTAGGGCGCCAGTTCCGCCAGCATGCGTCCCGGGCGCAGCGCTTCCTCGACCAGCGCCGGGCGCATCCATTCGGCGCCGCTGGTGGCGGTATAGCCTTCATTGAAGACGAGATACACCACTTCGAGCACCGCCTCGAGCCGCTCGTGCAGTTCGCCGGGCGGCGGCAACTCGAAGGGCACGCGCGCCTGGCCGAGCGTGCGCTTGGCCCGCACCAGGCGCTGGGCGACCGTCGCTTCCGGCACCGGGGAAGGCGCGCGCGATCTCGGCCGTGGAGAGGCCGCCGAGCAGCCTGAGCGTGAGCGCCACCCGCGCGTCCGGGGACAGCACCGGGTGGCAGGCAGTGAACATCAGGCGCAGCAAGTCGTCGCCGATGATGTCGTTGCGGGCGGCATCGAGGCCGTCGACGAAATCGGGCACGATCAGGGCCTCCTGTGCTTCCAGGTCGAGGCCGATCTGCTGCAGCTTTTTCCCGGAGAGATTTATCGCGGCGCAGGCGGTCGAGCGCGGCGTTCTTCGCGGTACGCATCAGCCACGCTCCCGGATTGTCCGGCACGCCCTGCCCCGGCCAGGTCTCCAGCGCGGCAACCGGGCGTCGCCGGCCAGTTCCTCGGCCAGGCCGATGTCGCGCACAAGGCTCGCGACGCCGGCGACGATTTTCGCCGACTCGATCCGCCAGACGGCGGCGATGGCCGTATCGACCTGCGCGGCCATCAGCCTTGTGACGCGATGTCGGCCGGCACCTGGCTCATGTCCATCCGGGACAGCTCCCAGACATGGCCATCGAGGTCCTCGAAGCCGTGGCCGTACATGAAGCCGTGATCCTGTTTCGGGTTCGGCGCCCGGCCGCCGGCGGCGAGCGCCTTGGCCACGAGGGCATCGACTTCCTCCCGGCTCTCGCACGACAGGCAGGTGAGCACCTCGGTCGTCTCGCGCGCGTTCGCCACCGGCTTGTCCGTAAAGGTCTGGAAGAAGCGCTCGACCAGCAGCATCGCGTAGATGTTCTCGCCGATGATCATGCAGGCCGCGTCGTCGTTGCTGAACTGGGGGTTGAATTCGAAACCCAGGCTGGCGAAAAAGGCGCGGCTGCGCGCCAGGTCGCGCACGGGGAGGTTGACGAATATTTGCTTGTGCATGGTCTTATCCTTTCGTGGTGGTGGTGTCTTCAAGTTCGCGGAAACGCTCGAGCGCTTCGGTCTGGGCGAAATCGTCGAGTTCGAATACCTGGCGCACCTCGATTTCTGCGTCGAGGCCCTGGCCGCGCGGGTTCGGGAAGCGCCGTGCCCATTCGAGCGCTTCCTCGCGGCTGCGCACGCCGATCATGGTGTAGCCGGCGATCATTTCCTTCGATTCCGTGAACGGGCCGTCGATGACCCTGCGTTCCTTGCCCTGGTAGCGGATACGCCAGCCGCGGCTGCTCGGGTGCAGGCCGTTGGCGTCGAGCAGGACACCGGCACGCGCCAGCTCCTGGTGGTATTCGCCCATCGCATGAAGCAGGCTTTCCGCCGGCATGGCGCCGGCTTCGGATTCGGGGGTGGCCTTGACGATGATCATGAAGCGCATGTCGATTCTCCTGTGGTGTACGGTTCAGCCCGGTGTCAGCGGCAGCCGCGGTTTGCCGGGTTTCGATGACACGACGAAGGGCAGCACAGGAAATCGACATGCGCCACGAAAAACATGAAAAATATCTCTGCCCGCGTCAGGCCTCGTAGCACGGCGCCAGCGCGCGCACCTCGACGGTGGCCCACTCGGCAGCCGGGCAGCGCGCGGCCAGTGCCACCGCTTCCTCATGCGTGACCACGTCGACATGGTAGAAGCCGCCGATCATTTCCTTGGCTTCCGCAAACGGTCCATCGAGCATGCGCGCCTTGCCGGCTTCTTTTGTTACCCGGGTAGCGCGCGTCAAGGGCGCGAGCGACTGCGCCGCCACCAGCACGCCCTCGCGCTGCAGCGCGGCGCCGAAGTCGAGCATGCGCTGGTACAGGGCGCGCCCCTCGTCTTCCGTGCGCGTGGCACGCTGGCCCACCGGTTCGTGAATCAGCAACATGTAGGACATGGGTCTTTCTCCGCGAAGAGTGTCACAAAGGCAAGCAGTATGCGCTGGAGCGGGTCTTCAGTAAAGCATTCGTCCTGGTCCAGGCATGGACTCGTCTCAATCGTGCCAGACCTCGTACCGTCCGACGCCTCCTACACGGCCGCCACACCTGCTCCTATTGTCCCCGCGCAGGCTGGCGCTACTATGAAGGAACCAATTCATACAAGCAGGAGGCAAGCATGGGTGAAAACAAGGGCAAAGGCATGAAAGGCCGTAACTACGATGAAATCAGCGGCGTAGGTACCAGTGTCGCCGGCGTGACCGGGACCACCGGCAAGCTCAACGATGGCGTGCGCGATGGCGGCGTCGGCAAGCCTGCCGCGGCCGATAGCGGCAACCTGAACCGGCAATCGGCCGAACCGAATGACGGCGACACCACGCCGGCGCTGGGCACCGGCAATCGCTCTGGCGCCGGCGAGAGCCGCCAGGGCGCGCCGGGTGACCCGAATTCCCAGTCGGGCCAGGGCGGCAACCTGCAGGGGAGGCAAGAGCCTCGACCAGGACGTGCTCGGCAAGGGAAAACTGAGCATGCGCAGTTGATAATCTAGTTATACTCTCGCCTGAAGCGCAGCTGCAAGAAGGCTGCGTTAGCGTGGCCGGCCGGCGTCAACCCGCCGGCCGCCGCGCGTCCTGATATCCCTGCCGCCCGTGGCGGCAGTCCACCCACGAACCACCCTCGACCGCCCTCCTCAATGAGCGCTTTTCGACCTTTCTTGCGCGCCCTCGTGCTGGTGCTGATCGCCACCGCCGCCTGGATCCTGCTCGGCCCCTGGCTGAAAAACGCGCTGTACGCGGTACGCCTGGCTTCGATGCCCGCCCTCACGGCGCTGCCGGTTCCCGTGCGCGGCGTGGCGGCGCGCGACCTGCGCGACACCTGGGGCGGCGCCCGCGGCGGCGGCCGCAGGCACGAAGGCATCGACATTTTTTTCGCGCGTCGCGGCACGGCCATTACGTCCAGTACCGAAGGGCTGGTCCTGCGTGTAGGCACCAACTCGCTCGGCGGAACGGTCGTGTGGGTGCTGGGACCTGGCGGCCAGCGCCACTACTACGCCCACCTGGACAGCTACGCCGACATCGAAACCGGCCAGCGCGTGCGGCCAGGCACCATCCTCGGCTATGTCGGCACTACCGGCAATGCGGCCGGCACGCCGCCGCACCTGCACTACGGCATCTATGAAACAGGCGGCGCGATCAACCCGTATCCGCTGCTGCGCCATGCGCCCGCCAAGGCGGAAGCCAAGGCCGAAGCCAAGGCGGAAGCCAAGGCGGAAGCCAAGGCGGAAGCCAAGGCGGAAGCCAAGGCGGAAGCGAGGGCGCAAGCCAAGGCCGAAGCCGGGGCGAAGGACAAGCTGGCCGCATCCGGGGCGCAGGGGCGCACCGCGCACCAATTGCATTGAGCCATCCGCGCGAACGGCGCCTCTTCGCGCGCTGTGCTTCAATGACGCTTCCATCGAGACCATGATGAGCAAAGGAAGCATGCAGTCCAGCCCGCCCAAGGCCGCCAGCCCCGCCGAACTCGACGACGACACCCTCGCCTTCGTGCGCCGGGTGTTCGGCCATGCGCGCGCCGGCGACAGCGACGAGCTGGCCGCACTGCTGGCCCGGGGCCTGCCGCCCAAGCTGCGCAACGAGCGCGGCGACAGCCTGCTGATGCTGGCCTGTTACCACGGTCACCTCGATACCGCCCGCGTCCTGCTGGAACACGGTGCCGACCCCGAACTGCTCAACGATGCCGGCCAGACGCCGCTGGCGGCTGCCGCCTTCAAGGGCGATGTGGCGGTAGCGACCCTGCTGCTGGATCACGGCGCCGGTGTCGACAATGCCGGTCCGAACGGCAAGACCGCGCTCATGCTGGCCGCCATGTTCAACCGTGTCGACATCATGCGCCTCCTGCTGGCGCGCGGCGCCGATCCGCGCCTCGCGGACGCCGCCGGCGTATCGATCCGCGAGGCGGCCGCGAAGATGGGGGCGCAGGACAGCCTTGCCTTGTTGACCGAACTGCTCGAGGGCCGCTGAAGCGTCGCCGTTCGCCCCGCTCAGGCGTGGCGCGCACGCGCCGCCCGCAGGAACTCGGTGGCGCCGGCAACCGGCAGCGGATGGCTGAACAGGAAGCCCTGGAACAGGTCGCAGTCGCAGGCGGCCAGCGCCTGGTGCTGTTCGCGTGTCTCCACGCCTTCGGCCACCACGTGCATGTCGAGCTTGTGGGCCAGGGCCATGATGCCGGCACACAGGTCGGCATCCTTGGGATCGTCGGCCACGTTCTTCACGAACGAGCGGTCGAGCTTCAGGTAGTGCACCGGCAGCTGGCGCAGGTAGGACATCGACGAAAACCCCGTACCGAAGTCGTCGATCGACAATGCCACCCCGCCGCCGCGCAGGCGGTGCAGGATGGCGATCGCAAGATCCGGGTCGGACATCATCATCGATTCGGTCAGCTCCATTTCCAGGCAGCCGGGCCCGATGCCGTATTCGCGCATGACGTCGAACACGTAGTCCGGCAAGGCGGCGCTGGTGAGCTGGCTGGTGGATAAATTGACGGCTACCGGCACGGTACCGATCCCGGCCTCTCGCCAGCTCGCCGCCTGGCGGCAGGCTTCCTCGATCACCCAGCGTCCCAGGTGCAGCAGCAAGCCCAGCTGTTCGGCCAGCGGGATGAATTTATCGGGCGCAACCAGACCGACCCCTGGACGATTCCAGCGGATCAGCGCCTCGACGCCGGCGACGCTGCCGTCGCGCCGCACTTTCGGCTGGTAGACCCGGGCGAACTCGCTCGAGCCGACGGCGGCGCGCAGGTCGCGCTCGAGCTCGACACGTTGGGCCACGGTGGAGCCCAGCTGGGGCGAATAGAAGCGGTACTGGTCGCGCCCGCTGTCCTTGGCCGCGTACATGGCGGCCTCGGCGCGTCCCAGCAGCGCGACGGCGCTGTGGCGGCCGCCGCGCGACAGGCTGATCCCCGCGCTGAAGGTCAGGTGCAGCGGCTGGCGCAGCACGGCATAGGGTTGGGCCAGGAAGGCGCGGATCTGCTCGACCTGGTGCGCCACGTCCTCGATCGACTCGGCATGCGGCAGGATAAAGGCGAACTCGTCGCCGGACAGGCGCGCCAGGCTGGCCAGCGGCACGTTGCACTGCTGCAGGCGCTGGGCGCCCAGCTTGGACATCAACAATTGCTCCTCGAGCGCCGCCTCGAACATCGTGCGGTTGGCCAGCCCGGTGAGCGAATCGGTGATGCGTTCCTGCTCGATCCGGGTATGCAGGCCGCGCAGCTCGGTGATTTCCGTCGAGAAGCCGATCAGGCACATCGGCTGGCCGGGCAACTGCAGCGGGATCTTGCGCGAACGGAAAACGTGGCGGGCGCCATCGGCACCGACGATGACTTCCTCCCGCACCACGCGCTCGCCGCCGGCCAGTACCTCGCGGTCGATCTCGGCAATGCGCTGGGCCAGCTCGGGCGGCATCAGCTCGGCGTCCGTGCGTCCGACCAGGTCCTGCAGCGGCCGGTCGTACAGGGCCAGGACCGGCGCATTGGCGTAGAGGTAGCGGCCCTCCACGTCCTTCAGGTAGATCGCGGCGTCGACATTCGACAGGATGGCGTTGAGTAGGTCGTTTCGCTCGATCAATTCCCTGACGGCGCGGCGCTGTTCCGTGATATCGGTGGAGATGCCGCAAAGGCCGATCACGCGGCGTTCCTTGTCGAACAGCGGCAGCTTGACGGTACGGAAGGTGCGCCGCTCGCCGCTGCGCAGCTGGACGACTTCGTCGGCATCGACCTTGGCAGCGTCGGTCATGGTCGCGTGGTCGGTGCTGCCGATGTCGGAGGCCGCCATGTCGACGAAGCCGGTGTCGGGGTGGCCGATGATTTGCGCGGGGTCGGCGCCGAACACGGCGGCCAGTGCCTTGTTGGCGAACAGGTAGCGCCCGCTCGTGTCCTTCACGTAGAAGCAGGCGTCGAGATTATCGACGAGCGTCCACAAGCTCTCCAGCTGGGTACGGTCAACTCCGGGCTCACCGCGTGCTTCGTCCATGCTGCCCCCCCTCGCGACGCCTCGTCGGCGCATTTCCAGGCCATGGCATCCATCGCGCATCATGCGCTTCGCATGACGCATGGGTGCAGTGTAGCGCCCTTGGGGCTTGTTGCGGCAAATCAGTAAGCACCGCTGCGCAAAGCAGCCACAACAGCAAAAAAGAGACTGTTGCGTCTCTCCCGGCTCCGCGGGCGGCGGGCGAACGGTAGGGTGCACCCTCGTCCGCGAGGGCTCACGACCGTGCAAACAAGAAGGGCCGGCATGATGCCGGCCCTCGAGGAATGCGGTCGTGGCGGATTACTTCGTCACCGCCAGCATGCTGCGGCGCCCGCCCTTGAAGGTGTACAGGGTGATGGTGCCGTCGCGGATGTCCCCCCGCTCGTCGAAGGCGATCGGGCCGGTCACGCCCGCGTAGCGGGTCCTTGCCAGGGTCGGCAGGTAGGCCGCCGGTGCGGTCGAGCCGGCTTTGACCATGGCGTCGGCCATCGTCATCACCGCATCATAGGCGTAGGGCGCGTTGATCTGCACGTCGATGCCGAAGCGCTTGCGGTAGGCGGCGCGGAAATTGTCCATCGCCGCCTTGCCGGCCGCATCGACGCCGCCCGCCTCGGCGCAGAACACCTGGCCGTCGGTCATCGCGCCACCCGAGAGCTTGTGGATCTCGTCCGAGCAGATGCCGTCGCCGCCCATCATCCTGGCCGTGAAGCCGAGCTGTTTCATCTGGCGCAGCATCGGGCCGGCCACCGCACTCATGCCGCCGAAGAACACCAGGTCGGGCCTGGCGGCGCGGATCTTGGTGAGGATGGCGCTGAAATCGGCGGCCTTGTCGTGGGTGAACTCGCGCGCGACCACGGTTCCGCCCTGTTGCTGCAGGGCTTTCGCGAACTCCACCGCCAGGCCCTGGCCGTAGGCCGTGCGGTCGTCGATCACGGCAATGCGTTTCGCGCCCATTTCCCTGACGGCATAGTGGCCGAGTGCCCGGCCCAGCTGGACGTCGTTGGCGACGACGCGGAAGGCGGTATTGAAACCCTGCTGCGTGTATTTCGGGCTCGTGCTCGAGGGCGAAATCTGCGGGATACCGGCCTGGTGATAGATTTTCGAGGCCGGGATCGTGGTGCCCGAGGTTTCATGGCCCACCACGCCATTGACGCGGGCGTCGACCAGTTTCTGGGCGACATTGGTCGCCTGTTTCGGATCGCCGCCGTCGTCCTCGGCCACCAGTTCGAAACGGACCTTCTTGCCCTTGATCTGGACGCCACGGGCGTTGAGCGCCTCGATCGCCATGCGCGCGCCGTTCTCGGTATCCTTGCCGAAATAGGCGACCGGGCCGGTGACGGCGGCCGAATGGCCGATACGGACGACTTCCTGGGCGGCAGCCCCGCCAGGCGCCAGGATGGCGGCAGCCACGACGGCGGCGCCGACGGTGGCGAACAGATGCTTCTTCATTGATTCCTCGATTGATTCCGTGACAACGCGTGTAGACGCGAAAACGGAAACTATAGCAGGATGGGCTGCGCGCGTGCGGCAGCAGCCCCCGCCGGCCTGGTGCGTCGACGGGGCCCAGCATGTACACCGCGCCTGGCGGACAGGTCGCCAGCGCCGGCGCCACGCACGCCACACCTCGAAGCCGAAGCGCGCCCTTGCCGACGCCGCGCACGATAGCGGGCACGAAGCAGACAGGGGTGCCGCTTGCGGCATACTGGACCTTCGTTCACACCGATCGGCCCAGGCGCGCCGCTAGGAGTTTCCCATGACGAAGCCGCGAGCAGAGGAAGACAGGAGCATGGAACCCGCCGCCAACGCTGCACCGCTCTCCCTGCGCACCCTGGTGTATCGCTTTCTCTTCTTCGACTGGCTGTTCGCCGACGTCGGCCGTGCCCGCACGCCCCTGGAACGCCATGCGGCGCTGCAGCACAACCGGCGCATGGGCCTCTACCTGCCGATCTATTTGCGCCGCTGGTCCTTCCTGACGGTCTTCGATTTTGCCCTCGGCTGCCTGGCCGAACGGGCGCTCCAGGCCACCCTGTTGTCGGCCTGGTTTTTCACCTGGACCTGCATCACCGCCACCGGCGCCGTCGTGATTACGGTCGCGTGGGTCTTTCTTACCCAGGTCCGCCAAAGCTAGCGGACTGGACAGCTGCCTCTCCTCCGCGCAACACTTTTCTTAAAAACATTCTTGACACCGAACTATATTCGGCCTACAGTCAAACGCATGTCCTTTCATCTGTCCATGCCAATTTCCCTATCGCTCGCCGCGCGACACGCGCCGGCGCTGCTACGACTACGCGCCTGAGCCCGTCGCGCCACGCCGCGCCGCTTCGCTTCCGGTCTCGCCGAGACCCCCGTAGTCAGAGGAATTTGCACGATGAACAGCACCTGTCAAACCATTCGCGGCACCATGTTGCACCACACCATGCACGCTGGCGCACGCATGTCGGTGGCCTCCGCTTTCGCCGCCGGTCCTGGCCTGCTGGCACTACCGATCGGTTGCCGGGCCTAGCGTCACCTGGCCCGCCCGGCAGCCAGCGCCACTCCCGCAGCAATCCCATTTCATTTACGCAGGAGTTTCATCATGCTGAGCAACCCGTCATCGAAATACCGCCCCTTCCCCGCCGTTCCGCTGGCCGACCGCCAGTGGCCAGGCAAGACCATCACGCGCCCGCCGATCTGGATGAGCACCGACCTGCGCGACGGCAACCAGGCACTCATCGAGCCGATGAGCGTCGAGAAGAAGCTGCGCTTTTTCGACAAGCTGGTGCAGATCGGCGTGAAGGAAATCGAAGTCGGTTTCCCCTCGGCCTCGCAGACGGACTTCGACTTCGTGCGCATGCTCGTCGACGGCAAGCGCATTCCCGACGACGTCACCATCATCGTCCTGACCCAGGCGCGCGAGGAACTGATCCGCCGCACGGTGGACTCGGCGGTCGGCGCGAAGCGGGCGATCGTCCACGTGTACAACTCGGTGGCGCCGGTATTTCGCCGCGTCGTGTTCGGCATGGAGCGCGACGAGATCGTGCAGATTGCGGTCAATGGCACGCGCCTCATCAAGGAGCTGGTGGCCCAGCACCCGCAAACCCAATGGGGCCTGGAATATTCGCCCGAGTCCTTCTCGACCACCGAACTCGATTTCTCCAAGCAGATCGTCGACGCCGTCAGCGCCGTCTGGGAGCCGACGCCAGCGCAGCCGATGATCGTCAACCTGCCCTCCACGGTGGAAGCGAGCACGCCCAACGTGTATGCCGACCAGATCGAGTGGATGAGCCGCCACCTCGAGCGGCGCGACAGCCTGGTCATCAGCGTCCACCCGCACAACGACCGCGGCACCGCCGTGGCGGCGGCCGAACTGGCGGTGCTGACCGGCGCCGACCGCGTCGAGGGCTGCCTGTTCGGCAATGGCGAGCGCACCGGCAACGTCGACCTGGTCACGCTGGCACTGAACCTCTACACCCAGGGCGTCGACCCGGGACTGGACTTTTCCGACATCGATAGCGTGCGCCAGCTGGTCGAGGAGTGCAACCAGCTGCCGGTGCACCCGCGCCACCCGTATGCGGGCGACCTGGTGTTCACGGCCTTCTCCGGTTCGCACCAGGATGCGATCAAGAAGGGCTTCGCCGTGCAGAAGGCGGACGCGCTGTGGGAAGTGCCCTACCTGCCGATCGACCCGGCCGACCTCGGGCGCAGCTACGACGCCGTCATCCGCGTCAACAGCCAGTCGGGCAAGGGCGGCATGGCCTACCTGCTGGAACAGGAATATGGGCTGGAACTGCCGCGCCGCCTGCAGATCGAATTCTCGCGCGTGGTGCAGAAAGTGGCCGATACCAGCGGCCGCGAAATCGCCGCCAGCGACATCCACGCCCTGTTCGCACGCGAATACCTCGAGCGCGAGGCGCCTTACCGCTATGGCGCACACCGCATGACCGAAGACACCCGTGCGGGCGATGCCGGCAACAAGCAGGTCGAGATCGAGGTCACGGCCGAGCACGAGGGCCAGCCCTGCGTGCGCCGCGGCGCCGGCAACGGCCCGATCGACGCCTTCGTCAATGCCCTCGGCCTGGACATCCGCCTGATGGACTACCACGAGCATGCGATCGGTTCCGGCGCGAATGCGCGCGCGGCCTGCTACGTCGAACTGCGCGTGGGCGACGGTCCCTACCCTGTTCGGTGCCGGCATCGACAGCAACATCGTCACCGCGTCCTTCAAGGCCGTGCTGTCGGCGGTGAACCGCCACACGCAGGCGCAACCCGCGCGCACGGTGGCGATGGCCGCTTGAGCGGGACGGGCGGCGGCAGGGCCGCTGCCTTGCCGTGCCCGGGCCCCTTGCCGCCGGCAGCCCGTTCCGACCGCCGCTCCGACATGAAACGACGACTGTTCCTGCTCCTCTGCGTGCCGCTCGCCGCGCGCGCGCCGCACCGCCAGCCGATCCTGCCGCCGGTGCGCGCCTGTTCGCCAGCCGCTGCGCCTCCTGCCATGGCGTCGGCCCTTCGGCAAGGGGCGGGTTCGGCCCGCAGCTCAACGCTTTGTTCGGCCGCACGGCCGGGGCCACACCGGGGTATGCCTATTCGGCGGCGATGAAAAAGTCGCGGATCGTCTGGGACGAGCGCACGCTGCGTGCGTTTCTCGCCGATCCGGATGAGGTAGTGCCCGATACGAGGATGCGCTTCTGGGGCATGGGCAACGAACGCCAGGTGGGCGATTTACTGGCCTACCTGCGCAGCTTCCAGCCGGCTGGCGGTATCGCGCCGGTGGCGCCGGCCACGAGACGCTAGCGGCGGCGGCGAACCGCCGCCTGTCCGGCATCGCGCAGCCCGGTGCTAGTCATGCACCACGCGCCCGAACAGCAGGATCACGCCCGCCATCACCAGCGCCAGCGGCCACCACTGCTGGACAGTGGCGGCATCGAACAGGCCGGTATCGCGTGCCAGCGCGACGCTGCCGACGACGATGGCCGCCAGCGCCACCAGCAGGCCCGGCGCGCCGCGCTCCCAGCGTGCAATTCGCTCCATGTCTTCCTTTCCCAGCATTGCCAGCGCAGCGCTCGCCGCCGGTCGTGACGCCCATGCGTATGGGCACACCAGATTCGTTTCAAAAGCATATGTTGGCGAACGTCAATTTGTTACTAGCAGATGTGCTAGTAGCTGGGCAATGCGGATCCGGCCCCGCCGGGCTGCCCGGCGCGCGAAAAACTAGCGCGTCCTGCCGTGCAGCGCCTGGCGCGAGCGTTTGCGCTCCTCGGCTTTCTCGAAACGGCGCTTCTGCTCGTCGGTCTCCGGCAGCAGCGGCGGGACGGCCTGCGGCTTGCGGTCGGCGTCGACCGCCACCATCGTGAAATAGCAGCTGTTGGCGTGCCGTACCGTGCGCTGCTGGATGTTTTCCGTCACCACGCGGATGCCGACCTCCATCGAGCTGGTCCCAGTGTAGTTTACCGAGGCCAGGAAGGTGACCAGCTCGCCGACGTGGATCGGCTGCAGGAACATCACCTGGTCGACCGACAGCGTCACCACGTAGGCGCCCGAATAGCGGCTGGCACAGGCATAGGCGACGCTGTCGAGGAGTTTCAATATGGTGCCGCCGTGGACATTGCCGGAAAAGTTCGCCATGTCCGGCGTCATCAGGACCGTCATCGTCAATTCGTGGACGGGTCTGCCGTGGTGGTCGTTCATGTGGGTCCTGGTTGGGAGGGAAGAGGCGTTCGTTCTCGACGATTGTACGGCGCTTTGCCGGCGCTTACCGGCAAGCCCCAGGGTTGCCGGCGAAGGCGGCATGTCCCTCGGCCGCCAGTGCCCCGTCCGCCAGCACCATGAATTCGCCCGGCGCCGCACCTTCGGCCAACACGACGGCCGAGCCCAGCGCCACCGGCGCCCGGAAGCGCACCGACAGGGCCGTGACGGGGCGGCCCGCCCGTGCTTGCAGCAGCGCGCAGGCACGGCCGAGCGTGTGCATGCCGTGGATGATGGGTGCGCGCAGGCCCATCAGGCGCGCGCTCCAGCCGGCCAGGTGGATGGGATTCCAGTCGCCTGAGACGCGGGCGTAGTCGCGTCCTGCGGAAGCGGCGAGCTGCCAGCGTCCGATCTCCGCCCGGGCTGGGGTAGCGCGGCCGCGCTGCGGCGCCCGCCCGTGCCGCGCTGCGCCAGATAGGTGCTGCTGCAGGTCAGCAACGGGGTGCCGTCTGCGCTGACGCTGGTTTCGAGCCGGCACAGCACCGCGCCGGATGCGCTCGGCGGCAGGATGTCGATGCGGGTCGACAGGCGCAATGGCCCGGCGGGCAGCGGCGCGTGCGCGACAAGCAGGTTCTCGACGTGGACCATGCCGGCGATCCGGTACGGAAAAGCGGGCGACAGCATCGTCGCCAGGTGGGCGCGCTGCACCGGCAGGTACCACCAGGTCAGCGCCACCGTGCCCGGCGCGAAGTCGAGTGCGGCGTTGTAGGCCTCGCACTCGACGCGCGTGGGCGCTTCCATCAGGAAAGTGGAAGTCAGCGGCGCAGCCGGCACGGCCCCATGCCGCCCGGGCGCTTGAAGAGCGCGCGCAGCAGCAGTCTCGCGCCCATCGGCGGCAAATGCGCCGCCCCATTCGAACCGAACAAAATTTCCCTTTCTTCCGCCCGCTGGGGCAGCTGCTGCGCGAATTGTCAAAACTTCCATCGGTAAAAAACCGCTGATTGATCGATAATACCGCCTGACGACGCACTACCGCACTGTCGCTTTACGGAGACCGTATGAACAAAGTTGGCCCATCGACCCTGTCGATCCAGAAAAGTTTGATGCCCCTGCCCCCCGCCGACCGCTCGGCGCTGCTGCAAAACCCCGGTTTCGGACGCGCGTTCAGCGACCACATGGTCACGATCCGCTACACCGAAGGCCGCGGCTGGCACGACGGCAAGGTCGAGGCGCGCGGCGCCCTGCCGCTCGACCCGACGACCATGGTCCTGCACTATGCGCAGGAAATCTTCGAGGGCATGAAGGCCTATCCGCAACCGGACGGCGGCGCCGCCCTGTTCCGCCCGGAGGCGAATGCACGCCGCTTCCGCAAGTCGGCAGAACGCCTGGCGATGGCGCCGCTGCCGGAAGAGCTGTTCCTGGAATCGGTGCACGCCCTGGTTTCTGAAGATCGGGACTGGATCCCCCAATCGGAGGGGTCCGCTCTCTATCTGCGCCCCTTCATGATCGCCACCGAGGCGGCCCTGGGCGTGCGTCCGGCCAACGAATACCTGTACTGCGTATTCGCTTCCCCGGCCGGCAACTACTTCAAGGGCGGCGCCGCCGGCGTGACGCTGTGGGTCTCCGAGAACTATATCCGCGCCGCGCCCGGCGGCACCGGTGACGCCAAGTGCGGCGGCAACTACGCTGCCAGCCTGGCAGCGCAGGCCGAAGCCACGCGCGAAGGCTGCGACCAGGTCGTGTTCCTCGATGCCGTCGAGCGCAAATGGGTCGAGGAACTGGGCGGCGCATGAACATCTTCTTCGTCTTCGCCGACGGTTCGGTCCAGACGCCGCCGCTGACCGGCACCATCCTGCCAGGCATCACGCGCGATTCGCTGATCACGCTGGGCCGCGACCTGGGCCTCACCGTGCGCGAAGAGCCGTATTCGATCGACCAGTGGAAAGCCGATGCCGCCAGCGGCCGCCTGGTCGAAGCCTTCGCCTGCGGCACCGCGGCCGTCGTCACCCCGATCGGCAAGGTCAAGGGCCGCGGCTTCGAAGCGGCCATCGGCGACGGCGGCGCGGGCCCTGTCACCACGCGCCTGAAGTCGGCGCTGCTCGACATCCAGAACGGCCGCGCCGAAGACAAGCACGGCTGGATCCAGCGCGTGTTCTAAGCGCTTCCGCGACAGCGCCGCAGCGAGGGCAGCCCCGGGTTGGCGCTCAGTCAGTCAAGCTGAGGTCTTCCAGGAAGAACCGCGCAGACCTGTAGGGTGGGCGGCTGTACCCGGCCGCCTGCCCGCCCGCTGCTTGGATGCCGCCCACGCGTTCAAGCAGACGCTGAAAGCTTGCGACGGATCGCCTGCCGGTTGGACGCCGCCCGCGCGTCCGACCACACGCTGGAACCTTGCGACGAATCGCCTGCTGGTTGAACGCGTGGGCGGCACGGACGCTGCCGGTTCGCTAGCTGAGAGGGTGGAGCCGCCCACCCTACCGTCTGTGCATCGTTCCTGGAAGAATAGGCGCTGCCACCTTGGCGTCGGACCGGGATTGGAGCATGCCCGGGTTGTTGCTTTTCGCCTGCGGCGAGCAGGCCCGGCCCGCCTGCATGGCGCAGCCCCTTTCCTTTGCTGCACATATGTTTCATATGCGCAACAGTTGTCAATAAGGGTTTGCACGTAGGCAATTATCTCTTCTATCATGTCGCTTGGACTACGCAATTCGCGTCGTGCCACTACTACACATCGAAAAGACATGAAAAAACTCGCTATCGCATTGGCTCTCGGTCTCGCTTCGCTGGGCGCCCAGGCACAAACCACCACCGTCGAAACCGCACCGGCCAAGTCCCTGTACTTCGTCGTTGGCGCCGGCCTGACCTTCGGCGGCGACAAGCTTGCTACCGCCGAGTTCGAGAACGGCGGCGAAATCAATATCCACGCTGGCAGCATGATCGCCCTGCTGGCTGGCCTGGAATACCGCGTCAGCCCGGAATTCTCGGTGCAGGGCACCGTCGGCTACCACGTCGATAACGCCAGCGCCAGCAACGGCGACATCCGTTTCGAGCGCGTGCCTGTCGAACTGCTGGCCTACTACCACGTGAACGAGCAAGTGCGCGTCGGCGGCGGCCTGCGCTACGTCACCAACACCGCCCTGCGCAGCAGCGGCGCCGGCGACATCGGCGACTACGACTTCAAGAACACCACCAGCCCGGTCGCTGAAATCGAATACCTGGTTTCGCCGCAAGTGGGCATCAAGCTGCGCTACGTGAACGACAAGTTCGAAGAGAAGCAGTTCGGCGGCAAGGTCAAAGGCGACCACGTCGGCATCCTGGCCAACTTCTACTTCTGATGCCCGGGGGCGCATCCCTGCCCCCCCCGAGCAGCAAGGCAAAGACCACGAGGACTCGTGGTCTTTTTTCATCCCTCGTTTCTGCACAGCCGGCGCCGGGTTATGATGCGGCCTTTCCGGCCGCCCGATCGAAGCGCATGCTCAAACTCAGCCTGGACGCCCTGCTCACCGTCGACACCATCGCCCGCCGCGGCTCCTTTGCGGCCGCCGCCAGGGAACTGTTCCGGGTGCCCTCGACGATTTCCTATACGGTGGCCAAGCTGGAAGAAGACCTGGGCGTACAGCTGTTCGAACGCTTCGGACCGCGGGTGGAACTCACGGCCGCCGGCGCCGAACTGCTCAAGGAAGGCCGCTACCTGTTGAAAGCCGCGGGTGACCTCGAGCGCCGGGTGCGCCGCGTCGCCTCCGGCTGGGAGACCGAATTCACGCTTGCCATCGATTCGATGCTGTGCCCCGATCCCTTGATGACGGAAATCGACGTCTTCTGCGGCGTCGCCGACCAGACCCGCCTGCGCCTGCTGAAGGAAGCCCTGTCGGGGACCTGGGAAGCCCTGCTCGAGCGGCGCGCCGACCTGCTGGTGGGCGCCGCCGGCGCGGACCCCGCGGGCGGCGGCTACACGGCGCTGCCGCTGGCGACCGTCGGCTTCGTGTTCGTGGTGGCGCCCGGGCATCCGCTGGCCGGCGCACGCGAACCCCGGCGAAAGCCGACCTCGCGGCCTGGCGCGCCGTGTCGGTATCGGATTCCGCACGCCAGCTGCAGGCGCGCACGGTCGGCCTGCTGTTCGGGCAGAACACCCTGGCCGTGCCCGACATGCAGACCAAGCACGCCTTCCAGCGTGCCGGCCTCGGTTTCGGCTTCCTGCCCCAACCCCGGGTGCACGAGGACCTTGCCGCGGGGCGCCTGGTCGCCAAGGCGGTGGAGGAACCCAAGCCCGACGAAACCCTGTACCTTGCCTGGCGCACCGGCGAGGAAGGCGCGGCACTGGACTGGTGGAAGAAGCGTTTGCAGGACGGCGCCGTCGTGCGCCGGATGCTGCTGCCCGCAGGGTGCGGGCAGGTGTAAGGATGCTGCGGAGCTAGCTGGCCTTGGCGGCGGGGCCGCCGCCAAGGCCATGAGCGCATTTAGTGCGGCAGGTCGAACACCAGCACTTCAGCGTCCGCCGCGCCCGACAGCGTGATCGCCGCTTCCCCGTCGACCCGCACCGCGTCGCCGGCCGCGAGCAGCACGCCGTTCACGCTCAGGCTGCCCCGCGCCACGTGGACGTAGCCGATGCGGCCCGCGGGCAGCGGATGGGACAGGCTGTCGTCGCCATTCAGGATGGCGGCGTAGATCGACGCATCCTGGCGCAGGGTGACGGAACCGTCGCGGCCGCCCGGCGACGCCACCAGGCGCAGCTGGCCCTGTTTCGACGACGGGTCGAAGTGCTTCTCCTCATAGCCCGGCGCGCCGCCGATCTCGTTCGGCTGGATCCAGATCTGCAGGAAATGCACCGGCTCGGTGCGCGACCCGTTGAATTCGCTGTGGACCACGCCCTTGCCGGCACTCATGCGCTGCACGTCGCCGTAGCGCAGCACCGAGCCGTTGCCCATGCTGTCCTTGTGTTCCAGGGCGCCGTCGAGCACATACGAGATGATTTCCATGTCGCGGTGGCCGTGGGCATCGAAGCCGCGGCCGGCGGCCACCCGGTCTTCGTTGATGACGCGCAGTGGGCCGACGCCCATGTGGGCCGGATCCTGGTAGTGGCCGAACGAAAAGGTGTGCTTCGAATCGAGCCAACCGAAATTGGCGACGCCACGTTCTTCGCTTTTACGTACTGTCAGCATGATGCGCTCCTGTTGTTATGGGCCCATTCGAACCATTCGAATGTCGCTGCGGCGGCGATCCTGCTGTCTTTCTCGCCCGCCGCCGAGGCCGCGTTGTGCATGAAGGACATTATGCGCGCCCCAAGCCGGGGCAAAAAGCGAGTAGTTTGCCGGCCTATCGTCGAAATTTTCGAACGCGCGTTCCGCCATGCGTTCAGCCACTGTCGCGGGCACGCATCGCCTCGCCGATCGCATAAAACTGGCCGCCGGCCACGTGATGGATGCTGCGCCAGCCCGGTGCCGCGTGCTCGAACTGCCAGTGGCCGTCGCGAAAGGCGCGTTCGTCGGCCCAGGCGGCAACGACTTCGCCGATGAAGAGGTCGTAGACCGCCTGGTTGTGCGGCTCGGGAACCAGGCGGCATTCCAGCCAGGCCGCGCAGCCGGCGACAAAAGGCAGCGCGTCGCCGGCCAGATGCATCAGCGCGACGCCGCTGGCGCCCAGCTTGCCGGGGTCCCGGGCCAGCGAGCGGTTGCCGACGTCGTGGGTCAGCTGCAGCTGGTCGACCGTGGGCACCTGGATCACGAAGCGCCCGCTCGCCTCGATAAGCAGGCGGGTGCGGGTCGCCTTGTCCAGCACCACGGTGAGCTTGGGCGGGGCGAAGTCGAGGGCGCAGGCCCAGGCCGCGGCCATGACATTGTCGACGCCCTCGTGGTGGGCCGAGACGAGCACGGTCGGGCCATGGGTCAGCAGGCGATAGGCTTTTTCGAGGGGAACACTGAGGATATGTGGAGGCATGGGTTTTTCGAGAAATGCACGTGTGACCCACGCATGGTACCGATTATCCCGGCGCGGGCGGGCACGGATGCGGATTGGCCGGGCGAATGGAGCGCTGCGCAGCGCTTCACGCCAGGCGTGCCAGTTCCTCTGCGCTGAAACCGGCACGGCGCCGCGCCTCGATGTTGAAGGGCCCCTTCAGCACCGGCGCCTTGTACTGCACCGTCAAGACCTCGTAGGTGGAGACCGGCTCGCGCCCCTGTTCGGCGCACAGGTGCAGGTACCAGCGGTTGCCGATCTCCACATGGCCGACCTCGTCGCGCAGGATGATGTCGAGGATGGCGGCGGCCACCGCGTCGCCGGCCTGGGCCAGCTTGGCACGCAGCGGTGGGATCGCGTCCAGCCCGCGTGCTTCCAGCGTCCTCGGCACCAGCGCCATGCGCGCCAGCACGTCGCCGCGGGTCTTCTCGACCATCTCCCACAGGCTGTCGTGGCCCGGAAAGTCGCCATAGGCGTAACCCAGCGCCTTCAGGTGGTCGGACAGCAGGGAAAAGTGGTAAGCCTCTTCCTTCGCCACGCGCAGCCAGTCGAGGTAATAAGCATTCGGCATGCCGGGAAAGCGCCACAGCGCGTCGAGCGCCAGGTTGATCGCGTTGAACTCGATGTGCGCGAGCGCATGCACCAGCATGGCGCGGCCCTCGACGCTTGCCATCGAGCGCCGCCCGACCAGGCGCGGCGGTACCAATTCAGGCTTGTCCGGACGCCCCGGGATGGCACTGGCCGGCTCCAGCACGGCGCGCGGCGCAAGCGTGACGAGGCCGTCGGCGTAGGCGCCTGCCAGCGCGGCGACACCGCCTACCTTGATGGCAGGGTCGGTCTGGAGCAGGCAGGCCAGCGCGCCGGCGCGCAACTCGGGCGGATGGGACGGCATTGAAGGATTCCTTGCGAACAAAGGCGACAGTCTAGCAAATTCGACGAACGCCCTGCCGCCGGCCCGCCCTCATTTCCTCCCTGTCCGGCTTCATCCGGAACGAGATTGTTTCGTGATGCCGGCGCCAGCCCGCTTGCGATCCAGGGATGCCGCCCTGGACCGCAATGACCCGCATTCCCTTTGATCGCGGCATTGCGGCAGTCCGGACGGGCCAGGACGCCGCCCTGTGCGGCGCCTGCCTGACGACGTTCGTGCTTCGTGCAGGAATCATCATGCGTCCATACTCTTTCCTGTTTCCCGCTTCCATGTCCGTCCTGGCCGCGGGCGCCACAGCCCAGAACCTGCCCTGCCCGCAACCCGATACCGGGCCGATGTCCACCGTCCGGGTGAAAGTACGCCCCGCCCCGCGCACATCGACGCCAGGATCGACAATGAACAGCCGATCCGCCTGTACGCGGTAGCGCCCTGCCAGTTCGCCTCGCGCGACGGCAAGGTGCGGATGGAATTCAAGCGCGGTCCGGCCGGCGAGGACATGTCGATGAGCTATCTGCCGGACCGCCGCCTGGCCTGGGTCGTGGTGTCGAGCGTGCCGATGGCAAGCCGCTCAATTGTCGAGCCGGGCGCACCTCGTCCGGGAGGCAAGCCTCCCGGGCATCTCCGCTGCGCATTTCCATCTTGCCAATCCGGCGATCGGCCCCATCTGGCGTTGCATGAACGATCGCTCCCTGCCAACCAGCCAGCGCCATGCCTTTCACCCGGCCGTGCAGGCCTGGTTCGCTGCCAGTTTCCCGGCCGCCACCGAGGCCCAGCTGCGCGCCTGGCCGCCGATCCAGGCGGGGCGCGCGACCCTCGTGGCCGCCCCCACCGGCTCGGGCAAGACCCTGACCGCCTTCCTGGCTGCGATCGACGCGCTGGTCAGGGAAAGCGCGGAGCAGCCGCTGGCGGACGCCACCCGCGTGCTCTATGTCTCGCCCCTGAAAGCGCTGTCGAACGACATCCGCGTCAACCTCCAGGCGCCGCTCGCGGGCATCGACGAGCAACTGGCGGCGATGGGCCTGCCGCCGCACGGCATCCGCAGCGCCGTGCGCACCGGCGACACCACCACGGCCGAGCGCAACGCGATGCGCAAGCGCCCGCCGCACATCTTGGTGTCGACCCCCCGAGTCCCTGTACGTGCTGCTCGGCTCCGACAGCGGCCGCGCCATGCTGTCGAACGTTCAAACCGTGATCGTCGACGAGATCCACGCGGTCGCCGGCAGCAAGCGCGGCAGCCACCTGTCACTCAGCCTGGCGCGGCTCGATGCCTTGTGCGGCCGCCCGCCCGTGCGCATTGGCCTGTCGGCGACGCAAAAGCCGCTCGCGCTCGTCGCGTCCTTCCTGGTCGGCGCGGGACAGGACTGCGCGCTGGTCGACGTCGGCCACGTGCGTGCGCGCGACCTCGGGCTGGAACTGCCGCCGGTGCCCCTCGAGCCGGTGATGCCGAACGAGGTCTGGGAGCGCGTCTACGACCGCATGATGGAGCTGGTGGTGCTGCACCGGACCACCCTCATTTTCGTGAACACCCGACGCATGGCCGAGCGCATCGCGCGTCACCCGGTGACCGCCTGGGCGCCGGGCACGTGGCGGCCCACCACGGCAGCCTGGCCCAGGAGAGCCGCCTGGATGCCGAACAGCGCCTGAAACGCGGTGACCTGCGCGTGCTGGTGGCGACCGCCTCGCTGGAGCTGGGCATCGACATCGGCGACGTCGACCTGGTCTGCCAGGTGGGCTCGCCGCGCAGCATTTCCGCTTTCCTGCAGCGGGTCGGGCGTTCGGGCCACTTCGTGGGCGGCATGCCCAAGGGGAGATTGTTCCCGACCTCGCGCGACGACCTGGTCGAATGCGCTGCCCTGCTCGACTGCGTGCGCCGTGGCGAACTGGACCTGCTGCGCATTCCGCGCGCACCGCTCGACGTGCTGGCCCAGCAGATCGTGGCCGAAGTAGGCTCGCGCGAGTGGGAAGAGGACGCGCTGTTTGCGCTGGTGCGGCGCGCCCAGCCCTACGCGGACTTGCCGCGCGAGCGCTTTCGACGCGCTGCTGCGCATGCTGGCCGAGGGTTACAGCACCGGGAACGGCATCCGCGGCGCCTACATCCACCGCGACGCCGCCACCCGCTCGCTGCGCCCGCGCCGCGGCGGCAAGCTGGCCGCCGTCACCTCCGGCGGGACGATTCCCGAGAACGCCGACTACACGGTGCTGCTCGAACCCCAAGGCCTGTCGGTCGGCACCGTCAACGAGGACTTCGCCGTCGAGAGCCTGGCCGGCGACGTCTTCCAGCTCGGGAACACATCGTATCGCATCATGAAGGTCGAGTCGGGCAAGGTACGGGTCGAGGATGCACATGGCGCGGCGCCGAACATCCCGTTCTGGCATGGCGAGGCGCCTGGGCGCAGCGACGAACTTTCGCACGGCGTGGCACGCCTGCGCGCCGAGGTCGAGCGCGAACTGGCCTCCTCCAGCGGCGAGGAAGCCCTCGACCGCGCGACCGGCTGGCTGACCGAGCACCTTGGCCTGAAGGAGGACGCGGCCGGCCAGATCGTCGACTACCTGGCGCGCGCACGGGCGGCCCTCGGCGCCCTGCCGACCCTGGACACGCTGGTGATGGAGCGCTTTTTCGACGAGTCAGGCGGCATGCAGCTGGTGATCCACAGCCCTTTCGGCAGCCGCATCAACCGCGCCTGGGGCCTGGCCCTGCGCAAGCGCTTCTGCCGCAGCTTCAACTTCGAGCTGCAAGCCGCGGCGACGGAGGACGCCATCATCCTGTCGCTCTCGACGGCCCACAGCTTCCCGTTAGAGGAAGTATGGCGCTACCTGCGCGCCGGCAGCGCCGAGCCGGTGCTGGTGCAGGCGCTGCTGGACGCGCCGCTGTTCAACGTGCGCTGGCGCTGGAACGCCACGACGGCCCTGGCCCTGCCGCGTTTTGCCGGCGGGCGCAAGGTGGCGCCGCAGCTGCAGCGCATGAAGAGCGACGACCTGCTGGCGACCATCTTCCCGGACGGCGCCGCCTGCCTGGAAAACATCGCCGGCGACCGCGAACTGCCGAACCACCCGCTGATCGACCAGACCCCGGACGACTGCCTGCACGAGGCGATGGACAGCGAAGGCTGGCTGGCCCTGCTGCGCCGCATCGAACATGGCGACATCAAGCTCGTCGCGCGCGACCTGCCGGCGCCCTCGCTGCTGGCGGCCGAAATCCTCAACGCCCGCCCCTACGCTTTCCTCGACGACGCGCCGCTCGAGGAGCGCCGCACCCAGGCCGTGCTGAACCGGCGCTGGAGCGATCCGGCGTCCAGCGACGACCTGGGCGCGCTCGACGCCGATGCCATCGCCACGGTGGCCGGCGAGGCCTGGCCGCCCGCGCGCCATGCCGACGAAGTGCAGGAAGCGCTGGTGGCGCTCGGTTGCGTGACCCAGCGGGAAAGCCTGGATCGCCAAGGCTGGCCGGATTGGCTGGACGAGCTGGCGGCGGCCGGGCGCGCTACGCGCCTGCAAGGCGAGGGCTTGGACGCCTGGGTCGCGCTGGAGCGCCTCGACTGCGCGCAGGCGGCCTGGCCGGGGCGCGCGCCACGCCCGCCCTGCGGGTGCCTGCCAGCCACCGCGGCAATGGCGGCGCGCCGTGGACGCGCGACGATGCCCTGGTCGAGGTGCTGCGCGCGCGCCTGTCCGGCTTCGGCCCGCAGACGATCGCCGCCATCGCCGCGCCGCTGGCCCCGGGCGAAGGCGAGGCCGCGATCGCCCTGGCCCGGCTGGAAAGCGAAGGCTATGTCCTGCGCGGCCGCTTCACGCCGGGCGCGCAAGACGAACAATGGTGCGAACGCCACCTGCTGGCCCGCATCCACCGCGCCACCATCCGCGGCCTGCGCCGCGAGATCGAACCGGTCGAGGTGCGCGACTTCCTGCGCTTCCTGTTCGACTGGCAGCATCTCACCGTGGATACCGGCTGGCGCGGCCGGGACGCGCTGCCGCTGGCCGTCGCCCAGCTCGAGGGCTTCGAGGCCCCCGCCGGCGCCCGGGAAAGCGAACTGCTGGCGCTGCGCGTGCGCGATTATTTCGGCTACTGGCTGGACGAATTGTGCCGCTCCGGGAAAATCGTCTGGACCCGCATCGATGCGCCGCGCTCGGCCGCCGGCGGCCCCGTGCGCACGACCCCGATCGTGCTGCTGCCGCGGCGCCAGGCCGCGCTATGGCATGAAGTGCCCCTGCCCGCCGGTCCGCCCGAGATGTCGCCGCGCGCGCTAAAGGTGCTGGAGGTGCTGCGCCGCCATGGCGCCATGTTCCTCGACGAACTGCAGTTCGACACGCGCATGATGCCGGTCGAACTGGAGGCGGCGCTGGGCGAACTCGTGGCCACCGGCCTGGTGAACGCCGACAGTTTTGCCGGCCTGCGCGCGATGCTGGCCCCGGTCGCCAGGCGCGCCAGCATGGACCGCAAGCGCCGGCGCGGCGCCGGCCCGTCGATGGAGGAAGCAGGCCGCTGGGCGCTGGTACGCCGCGTCGTGCCGGAGGAAGGCGCGGACACGCCGCCCGCCCGGCGCCGCCTCGCCCCGAAACCCCGGAGCACGTCGCCATGACCCTGCTGCGGCGCTATGGCGTCATGTTCTGGCGCCTGCTGGAACGGGAAGCGGCCTGGCTGCCGTCCTGGCGCGAACTGCTGCCGGTCTACCATCGCACGGAAGCGCGCGGCGAGATCCGCGGCGGGCGTTTCGTGGCCGGCTTCTCGGGCGAGCAGTTCGCGCTGCCGGAGGCGATTCCCGCCCTGCGCGAAGTACGGCGCCGGCCGCCGGAGGGCAGCCTGGTCTGCGTGTCCGGGGTCGACCCGCTCAACCTGTGCGGCACCCTGCTGCCCGGCGACAAGGTCCCGGCGCTGGCCGGCAACCGCATCCTGTTCCGCGACGGCGTGCCGGTGGCGGCCGTCGTCGCCGGGAAGATCGTGTGGCTGGCCGACCCCGGCGCGGAGCGCGAGCTGCAGCATGCGGCGCTGGTACGGCGCTATTGAGGGGCCGCCCTGCCGGGGGCGGCCGCGCAGCGATAGGCGGCAGCATGTGGTCTTGTCGTCTGTCATCAGACAAGGGCCCGGCGTATAATCCGGTCACCACGATCAATCCGCCCGATGTCCCCCATGACCGCAACGCCGCTCCCGCCCGTTCCCCTGAAACGCCACCGCAACCTGGCCCAGGGCGTCGTTGCCCACCTGAGCGACAGCATCCGCGCGGGAAGCCTGAAACCGGGCGACAAGCTGCCGACCGAGTCGGAAATCATGCGCCAGCTGGGCGTGAGCCGCACGGTGGTGCGCGAAGCCATTTCGCACCTGCAGGCCTCCAGCCTGGTTGAAACCCGCCACGGCATCGGCACCTTCGTGCTGGAACCTGCGCCTGCCCCGATGGGACTGGATCCGGCCACCGTGGTGACGATGCGCGACGTGCTGGCCCTGCTGGAACTGCGCATCAGCCTCGAGACCGAGGCCGCCGGCCTGGCCGCCAACCGCCGCAGCGAGGAGCAGCTGGCGCAACTGCGCAGCGCGCTCGACAGCTTCCACGAATGCGCGCGCGCCGGGCGCGAGACGGTCGGCCCCGACATGCAGTTCCACCTGCTGCTGGCGCAGGCGTCCGGCAACCGCTATTTCCACGACATCCTCGGCCACACGGGCACCAACATCATCCCGCGCGCGCGCCTGAATTCGGCGCGCCTGGCCCATGACGACCCGGCGCACTACCCGGAACGCGTGATCCACGAGCACGAGGACATCTACAATGCGATCGCGCGGCGCGACCCGGACAGCGCACGCGCCGCCATGCGTACCCACCTGAGCAACAGCCGCGAACGCCTGCGCCGCGCCCAGGAAGACGCCGAAACGCGCGAGAAGTAAGGCGGCCATGAATCCGCAGCGAACGCGCGTGCGGAAAAAGCCCTTAATCCGCTTGCAAGCTTAACCGTAGCAAACTAAGATTCCGCAGATTGGCAGCGGCCCCTGCATCGCGGCGCCGGCCCATCATTCATCCAGGATTGAAGCACACATGAAGAAAACCGCCGCGCTGAACGAAGCCAGTGCCAATGAGCCGCGCCTGTACCGGGTAGTATCGGGCAAGATCGAGGAATTGATCCGCGCCGAGAACATCCGTCCCGGCGAGCGCCTGCCCTCCGAGCGCGACCTCGCGACCAAGCTGGGCGTGAGCCGCACCTCGCTGCGCGAAGCCCTGATCGCGCTGGAACTGGGCGGCACGGTGGAAGTGCGCGGCGGCTCGGGCGTGTATGTCAGCGAGCAGGCGACGCCCGTGGCGGAAGCCGTCACCGCCGGCCCCGGACCCTTCGAGGTGCTGGCCGCGCGCCGCCTGATCGAAGTCGAGGTCGCGGCGCTGGCGGCCAAGCATGCCAGCGCTTCCGCCATCGACGCCATCCTGGTAGCGGTCATGGAGATGGAGCAACACCACGAGGAACGCAGCGGCAACGAATCGGCCGACCGCAACTTCCACCTGGCAATCGCCCGCGCCACCGGCAACAGCGCGATGGTCGGCGTCATCGAATACCTGTGGAGCCAGCGCGGCTCGCTCTGGCACAAGCTGAAGGAACACTTCCAGACCGAGGAATTGCGCCAGCAGACCCTGATCGACCACCGCAACATCTTCGCGGCGATTGCGGCACACGACGTCGCCGGCGCCAAGACCGCGATGCGCGCCCACCTCGACCGCGTGACGCGTACCTTCTCGCGCGGGTAAGGAGCCGCGCCCGCGCCCGCCCTCATTGAAGATCCGCTCAAGGAGGCGACGGCGGCCGTACGTGGCGCCGCGCCTGTGCGCTTGCACTCCAGCAGCGAGAACCGTGGCTTACAGCGGCAGCGCCGCTCCCGGCGGACCGAACAGGCGGCACGCCATCTTGCGCTCGGCGTCGCCAATCGAATGCTCCTTTACCGGCTCCAGGGCCGGCGTCCCGCACTTCGTGCACACGGTGCGCCCGGGCTTGTCTCCGCCATGGACGATCCGTTCGAGCTCCGCCGCGCGCGGCGCCTTGCAATCGACTTCCTTCAGCGTCATCCAGTATTCGCCGGTCGGAATGGCCGGGGCCGGCGTCTTGCCCTGCCTGCTCCCCTGGGTGTGGATGGTCGTGCGGAACCAGGCCCGTACGCGGTCGCCCTTGACCAGGACGGGTTTGGGCAGGATGCTGAAGACGAGCAGCTGGCCGTCGAATTCGTCGGTCTCGGTAATGGGCACCAGCATTCCCGCACGCGCCGGCCGCGCTTGCGCACAGATGCGCGGCAGCTGTTTCTTGATGAGCGGGCCAACCTCGTAGGGGTCCTGATCCTGCATCGAAAAATTGTGCGCGGCCTGGATCACGGCGGGCATCTGCGCGATGCTCTGGCGTTCGGCGGCTGCGAAGTCGGGTATCCCGGAAGTGGAAGCGACCGCAAGGTAGGCAAAATTATCGGTCATCCAGCTGCCGTCGCAGGCAAGCAGGAAGTGTTCGGTCGCGATTTCCTTGTCTGCGGGCCTGTGCCTCAATACCCGCACCATCACGGCCTTGCCGATTTTGATGGCCGGCGCGGCGCCCAGGACGGTATGGGTCCCGTAACGCTCGCTCAGGGTGAGGTAGTCCGCGCCCGCCGCGGCGGCGCCGGACGCCCACAGGACAGCGGCGCAGGCCGCCAGCATGGTGCATGCCCGCCTGCTTGCTCGGTGCATCATCGATGTCTCCTCCGGTAAAGGCCAGTGCGTTCGAAAAGACGCGTGCTTGTCCCTTGAATGTCGAGCTGGACTATAGGGGGCCGAACGGACCTTGTCCATACAGCATGCCCGGATAGGGTCCCGTGGCAAGCGATCACCTCGAAGCCAGGCTGCTCCGGTCGCGCAGTTGGGAACGCGGGTGGCACGGCCACTTTTGCCAGTTTGTTCAGGCCGAAAAATAACTGGCTCGTCCAGATTGCAGAACTGGCCCGACCAAAGTACAATTGTCCGCACACTAATAATTTGCCTGAGGAATTGACTGGGGAAACTCCTCAAGGCGGACTGGCAGCAGCGGCGCATGCCGCACCAGTACTGGCATCGACCGGCCGTGACCTCGGCGATTTGCTCTCGTCACGACGGCACGGGTACGCGAGGTACCCATTCGTGCGATTCGGGGAAACACCCGGACGCTACCCACGATCACACGCAGGAGACACGTAGTGAAACACCAGAGCAACATCATCGGCCCACGCACGGCCGAACAGCGCTTCATTCTCACCGCCGTCACCGTCGCGGTCCTGACCCTGGCGCATAGCGCGGCCGCCGCGGACGCCCCGATGCAGCGCGTCGAAGTCACGGGCTCCTCGATCAAGCGCCTCGCCGCCGAAAACGCCCTCCCCCTCACCACGATCAAGGCCGAAGAGCTGACCAACCGCGGCCTGACGACGATGTCGGAAGTGGCCACCGCCCTGACGGTTGCCTCGACCAACGAGCCGGTTGGCGGCGGTGGCGGCGGCACCATGATCAACATGCGCGGCCTCAATACCAACCGCACCCTGGTGCTCCTGAACGGCCGTCGTCTCGCCAACGAGGCGCTCGGCGACAGTTCCGTCAACGTCGACGTGATCCCGATGGCCGCCATCGAGCGCGTCGAAGTGCTGCGCGACGGAGCCTCCGCCCTGTACGGCACCGACGCCATCGCCGGCGTGGTGAACTTCATCACGAAGAAGTCGATCAAGGACGTGTCCGTGAGCGCGAGCGTCGTCGAGCCCGAGCACCAGGGCGGCGGCCAGCAGCGCCGCTTCGGTTTCGTTGCCGGCAAGGGCGACCTGGCCGAAGACGGCTGGAACATCTATACCGCCTTCGACACCCAGAAGCGCACTCGCCTGCTGCAGAAGGACCGCCCGGGCATCACCGACCCGGCCACCATCGTCAAGCTGGGCGGCACCGCCTTCGTGCCGAACTCCTCGAGCGTGGGTGCCGCCTCGCCGGCCAACTACACGGTCTACGCGAACGGCAAGCCGACCAGCACCACGGGCAACCCGTATTTCGCGGCCGGCTGCGCCAGCCCCTTCGCGACCCAGACCACGATCCCGTCGACGCGCGCCTCGGGCGCGGGCAGCCGCACCTGCGTCACCGATCCGACCCTGTACCCGGAACTGCTGCCGGAAGCGGCGCAGACCACCCTGTTCACCAAGGGCAGCCTGGCGCACGGCGACGGCAAGGTGTTCTCGGTCGAACTGCAACTGGCGCGCTCCTACATCGACGCGGGCGACGCGCCCCAGCCTTTCGGTGCGAACGTCGACTATGACCTCCTGAACGGCTCGTCCGGCCGCCGTCCGCTGATGATCACCAAGGCCAGCAAATGGTACCCGGGCGGCAGCGGCGGCGTGCCCGCCGTGGCCGGCGTCACCGGCCAGGACCTGGCGCTGAACTGGAGCCTGGACGAACTGGGCGGCGTCGTCAGCCACGACGTGCAGACGAACCACCGCCTGGTGGCCGCCGACGAAGGCGACTTCAAGGGCTGGGACTACCGCGTCGGCGCGTCCTACGCCTACAGCCACCGCGACGTCGGCCTGAAAAGCGGCTTCGTGAAGACGCCCGGCCTGTATGCGGGCGTGGCCAACGGCACGCTGAACCCCTTCGGCCCGCAGGACGAGGCCGGCCGCGCCTACCTGGAAAGCATCTCGGCCGACGGCCAGACCTACCGCGAAGCCGACGTGCGCTACTACGGCGCCGACTTCAACCTCTCGCGCACCTTCATGGAGTTGAAAGGCGGCTCGCTCGGGCTGGCCATCGGCGGCGACTGGCACCGCGAGACCTTCGAAGAAGACATGAACATGCTCGGCAACGAGGTGGTCTACAAGATTTCGGGCAGCCCTGGCCGCAACCCGAGCGGATCGCGCAAGGTGGCCGGCCTGTATGCCGAACTCGATGCGCCCGTCACCAAGCAGCTGAACCTGAATTTCGCCGTCCGCGGCGACCATTTCAGCGACTTCGGCTCGACCTTCAATCCGAAGGCCAGCTTCCGCTACCAGCCCTTGAAGGAAGTCATGATCCGCGGTACCGTCAGCACGGGCTTCCGCGCGCCGACGCTGCCGGAACTGTACGGCACGCCGCGCACGCTGACGGCGTCCTCGTTCAGCTGGGACGACCCGCTGCTGTGCCCAAGCGCCACGCCAGGCGCCGCCGGCACCGGCCAGGTGACCACGGATCCCCGCTACGCCGGTTTGAACCTCGATCCTTCGCGCGTCTGCAACACGCGCCTGACCACGCTGACAGGCGCGAACCCGGACCTGCAGCCGGAAAAATCGAAGACCTATACGATCGGTTTCGTGGTCGAGCCATTCAAGAACTTCATGGCCACCGTCGACTTCTGGAAGATCGACATGACCAGGACGATCGCGCAGATCGACGAGCCGACCATCTTCAACAACCTGGGCCAGTACCAGGACCTGTTCGTGCGTAACCCGGACGGCACGCTGCAGTACATCACCAAGACGCGCCTGAACATGGGCGGCCTGAGAACCCAGGGCATCGACATCGGCATGAGCTACCTGCTGCCGACCGCGAACTGGGGCCGCTTCGGCGCTTCGCTCGACGGCACCTTCACCGACAAGTACGAAGGCCAGAACGAAGTGGGCAGCGAGTGGATCGATGTCGTCGGCCGCGTGGGCGCACTGGCCACCGGCTCGACCTCGTCGAACACCTATGTCTTCAAATGGAAGCACACGGCGCGCGTGAACTGGACCTATGGCCCCTTGTTCACCCAGCTGACGCAGCAGTACTCGTCGAGCTACGAAGACACCAACGCCCTGCCGACCCAGAAGCCGGGCCAGCCGTTCTACAACGTGATCGAGCCCTACAGCGTCTACAACCTGACGGCCAGCTACAAGGTGTCGGACAAGTTCAAGATCGGTGGCGGCGTGAACAACCTGTTCGACACCGACCCGCCCCTGTCGAACCAGCGCCTGTCCTCGCGTGTCGTGTTTGCGCGTAACATCGCCAAGCCGATCGGCCGTACCTTCACGGTGCGTGCGGATTACACGTTCTAAGCTTGAACGCGTGGGGTGGACGGGTTCTCTGTCCACCCTGTTTTTCCCCGGAGGTCCCGCATGAAGTACCCCGCGACCCTGCTCGCCCTTTCCTTTCTCGCGGCACCCGCGACCGCCGCCGGTCCCGCCCCCGCCAAAGCCGTCCGCATCATCCTCGTCGGCGACTCCACCATGGCCACCAGATCCGGCTATGGCGACGCCCTGTGCGCGCGTTTCACGCTTGAAACCAGCTGCATCAACCTGGCACGCGGCGGGCGCAGTTCCGGGAGCTTCCGTGCCGAAGGGCGTTGGGACGAGGTCCAGGCGCTGCTGAAGGATGGTGCCTCGTTCGCAGCCACCTATGTGCTGGTCCAGTTCGGCCATAACGACCAGCCGGGCAAGCCGGGCCGCTCGACCGACCTGGTGACGCAGTTCCCCGCCAATATCGATCGCTATGTCACCGACACCGTCGCCGCCGGCGGCGTGCCGGTGCTGGTCACGCCGCTGACGCGCCGGTCTTTCAAGGGCAACTACCTGAAGGACGACCTGGCGCCCGGGCGGCCGCCACCCGCCGCGTGGCAATCGAGCGCAAGGCAGCGCTGATCGACCTGAACGCGCTCAGCGCGGCCGCCGTCCAGAAGATGGGCCAGGACGAAGCCGATACCCTGGCACAGGCCCCGCGACCCGCCGACTATGGGGCGGCTTCGCCCGCGCCCGGCACCGAGCCGCAGGGCACGCCGAAAAGCGCCTTCGACCGCACGCACCTCGGTCCCAAGGGTGCCGGGCTGTTTTCAGGTATGGTCGCCGGCGAGCTGGTACGCCTGTTCCCCGCCATGGCGAGCAGCCTGAAGGCAGCGGCACCGCACACGGTCCCTCAACCATGATGGGGTCGAAGCGCCACATGAAGCACACTTCCCTCACCCTGCTCCTGCTGGCCTCCCTCGCCGGCGGCGCGTTGGGCGCCCCCTCCCTTCCCGGCGGCGCGCGCGAAGAAGCACCGCTGGACGGCTGGGCGGCGCAGGAAGGCGGCACCCGCGGCGGCCTCGAAGCCGTACCCGCCCGCGTGTTCACGGTCGCCACCCCGGCGCAGCTGCGCGCCGCCCTGGCCGACAGGAACGGTGCGCCACGCATCGTCGCCGTGCAGGGCATCCTCGACATGAGCGAAGGGCGCCCCTACACGAGTACCGCCGACCAGGCCGAGCGGGGCGAGGTGCGCCTGCGCAGTAACACGACCCTGATCGGCCTGGGACCGCGGGCCGGCTTCGTCAACGCCCACCTGATGGTCTCGAAGGTTTCGCAGGTCATCATCCGCAACCTGAACTTCCGTAATCCCTGCGACGTCGCTCCCGTCTGGGACCCGAAGGATGGCCGCGAGGGCAACTGGAACGCGGAGTTCGACAGTATCTCGATCGTTGGGGCCACCCACGTCTGGGTCGACCACAACAGCTTCACCGACGCGCCCTTCCTCGACGACCGCCAGCCGGTCGAGAACGGCAAGCACAAGCAATGCCACGACGGCACGCTCGACATCCGCGACGGTGCCGATTTCGTGACGGTGTCCTACAACCGCTTCGCCCTGCACCAGAAGAACATGCTGATCGGCGCCAGCGACAAGGCGGTCGGCGACAGCGGCCACCTGCGTGTCACCCTCAGCAACAACCTGTTCGAGCACATCGCCAGCCGCGCGCCGCGCGTGCGCTTCGGCCAGGTCCACCTTTTCAACAATTACCACGTGGGCGACCGCAAGCATCCGGTCTACAAGTACGAGTACGGCGTGGGTGTGGCCCGGCGCGCGCGCATCGTCTCGCAGGCGAATGCCTTCGATATCGCCGGCGCCCGTTCCTGCCTGGATGCGGTGCGCAGCTTTCGAGGCCGAGGGGCGGACCCGCAGGAGGGCGGCGTGTTCACCGACAGCGGTTCGCTCCTCAATGGCGCGCCGCTTGGTGCCTGCGGCGCGTCCGGCTCGCCCGCCTGGACCGTTCCCTACCCGTTCTCGCCGCGCCCGGCCGAGGCGGTGCGCGCCCATGTGCTGGCCACCGCCGGCACCGGCAAGCTGGTCGAGCGGGTAGCCGTCGCCGGCTGCCCCACGGCGGATTTCCTGTTCTGCGACGGTTTCGAGCGCACCCGTGCTGGCGACTGGGAGCGCCAGGCCGGCAGCGATGCCGGCCTGGCCGCACAGCCAGCCGGACGGCGCGCGGAACCAGGTGCTGCGCATGACGGGCACCGGGCGCGTCATGGTCCTGGCAAGACAGCCGAAGCTGGCCACGCTCGTGCAGGACAACGCCTTCGTCGAGACGCGTGTGCGCTTGCAGCCAGCCCGCGCCACCCAGCAGTTCTACCTGATCGGACGCCATGTCGACGCGCGCAACTGGGTCGGCGCCGGCGTCGAGCAGCTGCCTGGGACCGACACCGTGCAGATCCAGCTGCTGCGCATGCAGGATGGCGTGTTGAAGACGCTCAAGCGCGTGCCGCGCGCGCGCCTGGCCGACGGCCGCTTCGCCATGCTGCGCCTGGAGATGACGCCCTCGCTGCTGGCGGTGTATCTCGATGGCGAAAAGATCACGACCGCGCCGCAGCCTGCGTTCAGCGCACCGAGCGCCCGCGTCGGGCTGCTGGCCCGGGCGGCGGCATCGAGCTCGACGACCTGCGTGCAGGCGTCCCGGGCGTACAGCCCGCACGCATTGCGCCGTCACTGGCCAGCCAGGCATTCACCGCGCAGGCGGGAGACCCGGCGCAGCACCTGGCCGTCAGTGCCCTTGCCAGCGATGGCGTTTCGCGCCTGGCTTTCCGCGCCACGTCGAGCAACCCGGCGGTGGTGGAAGTCACGCCTGCGCCAGGCGGCATCACCATCACACCAAAAGCGCCCGGCAGTGCGGCCATCGTACTGGCAGGCGTGCATGACCCCGCGCTGCAAAGCACGCTGACGGCAACCGTGACGGCGGCCTTCTCCGCACCGGCCGGCGGGAGCACCGTCGCAATCGCCCAGGCCGTCCAGCCAGCCGTGGGCGCCACCGCGGTGCCGCCCGACACGCCGCTACGCATCCGCTTCGACCGCGCACCCCGGCTGGCCGCCGCGGGATCGGTGCGCATCTTCCGCGCGGGCGACGATGCCCTCGTCGATATCGTCCGCCTGGGCGAGGAAGTGCGCGCCATCGGCTACCCGGCCAGCCGCGCTCGCGCTACCTGCGCATGACCCCGATCACGGTCGAGGGCGACACGGTGCTGGTCCGCCCGCACGCGGGCACGCTCGCCTATGGCACCGCCTATTACGTCATGGCCGAGGGCGGCGCCTTCCTCGACGCGGCGATTGGCGGCCAGCCTTTCGCCGGCATCGGCAAAGGCGGCTGGCACTTCCGCACCGCCGACGCGCCGCCTGCCGGCGCGGTCCTGCGCGTGGACGACGACGGCGCCGCGGACTTTCGCACCGTGCAGGGCGCGGTGAACCACGCCATGCGCGCCTTCCCGAAGGCGGCGCCGGTCACGGTCGACGTGCACAATGGCCGCTACGACGAACTGCTCTTCATCCTCGGCAAGGACAACGTGACGATCCGGGGCGAAAGCCGCGACGGCGTCGTCATCGAGGCCCTGAACAACGACGGCATCAACCCCGGTTCGGGCGCCAGCCAGGGCGCCGCTTCGCCATCGTTCACCGGCGGGCGCCCGCTGCTGTCCGTCGAGGAAGCGGACCTGCTGACCCTGGAAAACCTCACCCTTCGCAATACCACCCGGCGCGGGGACACGCGTTCGGGCCAGGCCGAGACGGTCTACTTCAATACCGACAGCGGCCGCCTGGTGGCGAAAAATGCCAGCTTCTACAGCGAGCAGGACACGATCCAGGTGAAGGGCTATGCCTGGTTCCATCGCACCCTCGTCGAGGGCAATGTCGACTTCATCTGGGGCGCGAACCGCGCGGCCCTGTTCGAGGCGAGCGAACTGCGTACGGTCGGCGACAGCGGCAACCCGCAATCGGGCGGCTACCTGGTACAGGCGCGCACGGTGACGGCAACCGACCCCGGCTTCGTGTTCCTGGACAGCGTGCTCACGCATGGGCCTGGTCCGAAGGGCAATGGCGTCCCAAGCGGCGCCACCTACCTGGCGCGCAGCCCGGGCACGGCATCGACCTGGGACAACGTGGCGTTCGTCAATTGCCGGATGGGAGAGCACATCGCGCCCGTCGGCTGGGCCGGCGCGGGCGTGAACCGCGAGCCGGCGCCGCATCCTGCGATGGCAAATGCAGCGCAGGGCTGGCGTGAGTATGGTTCGACCGATTTGGCGGGCAAGCCGCTGGACCTGTCGAAGCGCGTGGGCGGCTACCTCATGACGGCCGAGGAAGTGGAGGCGCGCTTTGGCAGCCGGGCGAGCATCTTCGCCGGATTTGGCGGCGGACAGGGGTGGGATCCGGCGCCGTGAGTAGTGGCGGTGGTACCGCGTGGGCTCGGGGAGCCCACCCTACGCCTGCACGCGCGGTTTCGTAGGGTGGGCACTTGTGCCCACGCCGTATGGGCATCCGAACGGTGTTACCACGTGGGCACAGGGCGCCCACCCTACAAACCCTGCGCGGGCAGCTTCTGTAGGGTGGGCGCTCCGAGCCCACGCGGTTCCGCACCGGCGGCTAAACCGTACGCTAGCGCTGCTTCGCACCCATGTGCTCATCCAGGAAGCGCACCGTCGCCTCCACCGTCGGCGCCAGCCAGGGGTCGAACAGCCAGAAGCTGTGCGGCGTCTCGGGCAGCACGACCACGCGGCTGGGCACGCCCGCGGCGGTCATCCTGGCGATCATCTCGTCGCGTCCCACCGAGAAACGCGGCTGACCACTGCCGATGAACAGGATCGGCGGCGTCTGCCGGTTCACGTAGAACGTCGGCGAGGCTTCGCGCCACAGCGCTGCTTTTTTCCGCATAGCGTCCGCCAAACCAGGCGCCCGCCGCCGACGGCTTCCTGGCCGGGTCGTCCTCGTACTTGCGCGCCGCCTCCGAAGTAAAGTCGGACAGCCCGTCGATATTCACGATCGCCTGCGCCGCACTCGAGACCGCGCCAGGCGCCGCCGCATCAAAACGCGCGATGCCGTCGGTAACGCCCACCAGGCTGGCAATCTGTCCGCCTGCCGAGCCGCCGCCCACGGCGATGCGCCCCGGATCGATGCCGTATTGCGCCGCGTTGGTGCGCACCCAGCGCAGCGCCGCCTTCACGTCGACGATGGCGGCCGGGTACGGGGCTTCGCCCGAGAGCCGGTAGCTGACCGTGGCCGCCGCATAGCCGCGTTCGGCCATGCGGATCGCCATCGGCGCGAAGTTCGTGCGTACGCCCGTGCGCCAGCCGCCGCCGTGCACCAGCACAATCGCAGGCAGGCGCACAGTGCCGCGCTTCGCCGGGAGATACAGGTCGAGCTGCAGCGCGCGCTCGCCATGGCGTACATAGGTGAGGTCGCGCAGCACCTCGACTGTTGCCGGCGCCTCGCGGCTGGCGACGGTGATGAAGGGGTAGCGCCCCACCAGCCTGGCGTACGTGGTTTCAGCGGTGTAGCTGTCGGCCGGCGCCGCCGGTTCTGCCGCCGCCGGCAGGCTCAGGGCTGCGATGGCCATGGCGGCGCTCGCGGTCAGGCGCAAGTTCATCGGGTTTCTCCGGATTGGTCGTGGACGCGGAAGGCCACGCGCCGGCGCAGTGTAAGTCCGGGCGCCAGTATCGTCAGGCCGTTATGCGCCGGGCCGCCCGGCAGGTTGTGGGCGTTGATCGCATGGTCCACCGGCTCGAAGCAGAAGACGTCCCTGCCGACCGGCGTGTAGAGGATGAAGTAATCCATGTCGGCCACGATCTCCAGCGCCAGCCGGCTGTCCGGCCAGGCGACGATGGCGCGCCCGTCCCAGCCGCGGAACACGTGGTCCACGGACTCGCCGGGCAGCGCGCGCGCCTGCGCGAAATCCCAGGCCGCGGGCAGGTCGATGCCATCCGCGGGCAAGCCGAGCGGCCCGCGATTCCAGGTGCCGCGCGCCCCTGCCTGCAGCGTGACGCCGGAACGGCGCGGCAGCCAGGGATGCAGGCCGAGCCCGAAGGGCAGCGCGGCCGTGCCGGTGTTGGTCGTTTCCAGCGTGACCTGCAGCGCGCTGTCGGTCAGCAGGTAGCGCAGCCGCGCCGCATAGGAAAATGGTGTCCCGTCGCGTCGGTCGAGGTGCAAGCTGACGCTGCTGCCGCAGTGCGCCTCCACCCGCCAGGGATGCTGCCAGCCGTCCCCATGGATGGGACAGGGTTCGCCGGGACGGTTCGCTTCCAGCGCGACCTTTCTATCCTCGAACACGAAACCGCTCGGGTCGATGCGGTTCGACCAGGGCACGAGCGGGAAGCAGGCCAGCTGCGAGGTCGTCGGCGGCGGTGCGCCCTCCACGTGCACATAAGGACGCAGCACCGGTTCCGCGCCGCCGGCGCCCAGCCAGTCGAGGCGGCCGAGGCCACCCGCGGCGCCAGGCAGCACTTCGGCCTGCAGCCGCTTGCTGCGCAGCGTGACGACCTGCAGTGCGGCTGGCGGCTGCATCAGCGGTACATCGGCCCGTCGAGCAGGAACTTGCCGCCCTGGTAGATCGTCGTCACGTCGTCCTTCTCGGGGAACTCCGAGGTATCGGCGAACTTGTGTGCGAACAGGTCCGAGCTGTCCTTGGCCTTGTAGCCGAGGTGGCGCGCGAAGCGGTTGTCCCACCAGACGCTGCGGTTGTCCGACATGCCGAAGACGATGGTGTGGCCGACCCGCGGAGCGAACAGCGAGCAGCGCAGCATTTCAAGCAGGTCGTCATAGCTGAACCAGGTGCTCATCATGCGCTTGTTGACCGGCTCCGGGAAGCTCGAACCGATGCGGATGCACACCGTCTCGACGCCGAAGCGGTCGTAGTAGTAGCGCGACATGGTCTCGCCGAAGCACTTGCTGATGCCGTACATGCTGTCGGCGCGCGCGGGCATGCTGGCGTCGAGCATGTCGGTGGTCTTGTAGTAGCCGACCGCGTGGTTCGAGCTGGCGAAGATCACGCGCTTCACGCCGTGCTTCTGGATGGCTTCATACAGGTTGGCCACGCCGAGGATATTGGCCTGCATGATGTCCTCGAACGGCGCCTCGGTGGAGATGCCGCCGAAGTGCAGCACCGCATCGACGCCTTCCATCAGCGACAATACAGCCGCCTTGTCGGCCAGGTCGCACTGCACGATTTCCTCGTTCGGGCCTGCCTCGCCCATCGGGGCCAGGTCGGACAGGCGCACGACGTCTGCCCAGGGCTGGATGCGTTCGCGCAGCACGCGACCGAGGCCGCCCGCGGCGCCCGTGAGCAGGATGCGCTTGAATGGTTTGGAGGGTGGAGTGTGCGTCATGCCGGTTCTTCCTGGTGGGGTTCGAAATGAATGCTGCGATGGCTGCGAGTATGCCATGAAAAATCATTAACCGGCTAGTCCGCCTTGCGCATGCGGTCAGACCACATTAGAATGGCCTGACCAAAAAGGCAATCCGACAGCAGAAGGCCGCGGCTTTTGGATTTCCACCACAATCCATACGAGACAACGATGAACCTGCCCACCAAGCTGCTTGCCACCCTTGTCGCGTTCGCCGCCCTGCACGGCGCCGCATCCGCCGAAGGCCCCTACCGCAATCCGGACAACAAGAACGCCAGGGACGCGGGCGAAGGCACTTACCCGGTACCCTACAAGAAGCCCGTCCCGGCGGAGATCACTGCCGCCCTGCACCGCATCCGCGGCTACATGGAAGCGCAGACACCCACGCGCGTCGTCACCAAGTCCGGGGCGCCCGTTACCGACTTCAGGACTCCGGTGAAGGATGCCGTCGTCGAGGAAGGCCCGGCCGACTTCGGCCTGCAGGTCTACGAAATGGGCGTGGTCCACGCCGGCATGCTCAAGGCCGCGGAGGTCACCGGCGACAAGCGTTTCACGGACCTGACCGCGCGCCACCTGAACTTCATCGCTGAAAAACTGCCCTACTTCCGCGCCCAGGAAGAACGCTTCCACCTCGAGCGCGCGAATGCCTTCTCGCGTTTCCTCGACCCGCGCTCGCTCGACGACGCCGGCTCGATGTGCGCGGCGATGATGCGTGCCCGCGCCGCCAGGGTCGGCCCGGAGCTGTCGCAACAGATCGCCGTCTGCGGCGACTGGGTCGCCAACAAGCAGTTCCGCCTGGCGGACGGCACGCTGGCGCGCCAGCGCCCGCAGGCGGCCTCGCTGTGGGCGGACGACATGTACATGGGCGTGCCCGCCCTGGCCGAACTCGGGCGCATGACCGGCAAGCGCGCCTACTATGACGACGCGGTGAAGAACGTGCTGCAGATGTCGGGTTACATGTTCAATCCGCAGCTGGGCCTGTACACCCACGGCTGGAACGCCAACAACCCGGACGCGCCGCAATTCTACTGGGGCCGCGCCAACGGCTGGGCGGTGCTGTCGATGTCGGACCTGCTCGACGTCCTGCCGAAGGACCATCCTGGCTACCCGAAAGTGCTCGAGCAGCTGAAGAAAAGCCTGCGCGGCATCGCGCAGTACCAGTCGGGCACGGGCCTCTGGCACCAGATGCTGGACCGGAACGACTCCTACCTCGAGACCTCGGCCAGCGCCATCTTCACCTATGTGTTCGCCCACGCGGTGAACCAGGGCTGGGTCAGCCCCACCACCTACGGATCGATCGCGATTGCCGGCTGGGCGGGCCTGTCGACCCGCATCAACGAGCGTGGCCAGGTCGAGGGCACCTGCGTCGGCACCACCTTCGCCAGCGACCAGGTGTACTACTACAATCGCCCGGCCAGCGTCGACGCCCTGCACGGCTACGGTCCGGCACTGCTGGCAGGCGCGGAAATCATCAAGCTGGTGAACAACCCGGCCTTCACCATCGAGCACCGGGTGCGCACTTATCACTTCGTGCCGAAGGGCTTTGATACCAACTACCGCGAACACCACTGATCGAACGGAGAGCCACATGTCCACCATGAATCTGCGTTGTACCCTCGCCGGCCTGGCCGCCCTGGCGGCGTTGGCACCCGCCCTGGCCGCCGAGCGCCTGGTCGTCACGGTCAGCCACGACCTCGCGCTGGCCCGCCCATCCGAGACCATCACCATCCCCTGGCTTGAAGTCAATCGCGCCCTGCCCGGCGCCCTGATCCAGCGCCTGGTGGTCAAGGATGCGAAGGGGCGCGTGCTGCCGCACCAGGTGACGAACGTGGCGCCGCTGGCGAAGGACCCGAAGAACGTCGGCGCCGCCTACGGCGAACTGATTTTCCAGCACGACTTCGCGGCTGGCGAAAAGTCGGCCAGCTTCACGATCGAAAAAACCGAGACCCTGGCGCCGGTCTTCCCCGCGAAAGCCTTCGCCCGCTACGTGCCGGAGCGCCTGGACGACTTCGCGTGGGAGAACGACCGCATCGGCCACCGCACCTATGGCCCGGCGCTCGCGGCCCCGGCGCCTGAGGGCAGCGGCAAGGAAGTGCTGGTGACGAGTGGCCTCGACCTGTGGTTCAAGCGCGTCGACTACCCCATCGTCGACCGCTGGTACAACAAGGGCCACGACCACTATCACAAGGACGAGGGCGAAGGGATGGACCAGTACAACGTCGGCAAGTCGCGCGGCTGCGGCGGCACCGGCGTCTGGAACGGCAGCGCGCTCTTCACCAGCACCAACTACAAGACCTGGAAGGTGCTGGCCAACGGCCCGGTGCGTGCCGTGTTTGAACTCAGCTACGATGCCTGGGACGCCGGCGGCATCCAGGTGACCGAGACCAAGCGCTTTACCGTCGACGCCGGCCACCAGCTCGACCAGATCGAGAGCACTTTCACCTTCAGCGGCCCGCAGCAGATCACGGTGGCCGTCGGCCTGAACAGGACGCCCTCGGACAAGAAGCAGGATCCGAAGATCGCGGTCGTCAAGAGCGAGTCGGATCCGTCGCTGCTGCAGTGGGTGCAGCAGGCCAGCAATGGCGCCATGGGGACGGCCGTCGTGCTGCCCGGCGCGACCGGTTTCGCCGAGGACGCGCTCAATCACCTGGTCCTGGCGAAGGTGGAATCGGGCAAGCCCTTGCGCTACCTGGCGGGGGCTGCGTGGGACCGCGCCGGGCGCGTCACCTCGCAGGAGGCCTGGACGAAGTATGTGGCCGAGGCGGCGGCGCGGGCGAAGAGTCCGGTCAAGGTGAGCCTGGCGCCACGCTGACCGCTTTTCCGCGTCAAGCGCGCTGTCGGGGCGCTGGGCGGCGCCTTCCGACCAGGGAAGCGTTTCCTTGTCACGAACCATCCGTTACACTGGTGACCGGCTCCCGCCGCCGCCATTGGAGAACAGATGCGCCCTTCCCGGATCGTGCTTTCGGCCCTGTTTTACGCAGTCCTGTCCGTGCTGCCCGCACAGGCGAAGGACGCCTGCTACAGCCGCTACGACAAAGAGGCGGATCCGGCCGCGGACGCCACGTTCGACAAGGGAACGTCCGCATTCAGTCAGGGCGACCACGCGGCGGCCGTGGCAGCGTGGGCAAGCCTTGCCGAGACCGGCGACTGCCGCGCCCAGTACAACGTCGGCACCGCCTATCTCGCCGGAAGCGGCCGGCCAAAGGACATTTCTGTGGCACTGGCCTGGTTCCGCAAGGCCGCCGAGCAGGGCAACGCAAAAGCGCAGTACAACCTGGCGGAGGGGTACCGTGCCGGCGAAGGCATCGAGAAGGACCTGGGCCAGGCCATTGCCTGGCACCTGAAAGCTGCCGACCAGGGCATGACCAGGTCCCACGCCATGCTGGGCCTGATTTACGACAAGTCACCGGACGTTCCGCGCGATATCGAGAAAGCGGTGCGGTTCTATCGCCAGGCGGCCGCCCAGGGCGAAGCCGGTTCCTGCCTGAACCTCGGTGTCATGCATGCGCTCGGCGAAGGCGTCGAGCGCGACAAGGTCCTTGCCCACTTCTTCGTCGGGATCGCGGCAGCGGCGCATTTCCCGGCGGCCGAGGTCACGCTGCCGAAAATCCGCGCCAAGATGAGTGTGCAGCAGATCGAGGAAGCCGAAGGGCTGGCCAGGAACTGGACACCGGCGACTGCGCTGCCCGACAGATCGAGGACAGGACGGTTCTGAGCGAAGCCGCCGCATGCTGCGCGCGTATCGTCCTTCGAATGGCGCGGGCGGGCGGCGGCTCCGTTATTCCGATCCTGATCGCAATCTCACCCGCTCGTGCCCGGTCACGCGCGTGCCGGCACTCCGCGCGCAACAAGGCATCCGGTCGCGAAGCAAGCCAGCGCGCTCATACCGACGATGGATTCGGTTCGAAATTCAGGCAGTGCGAGGGCGAGCTGGGCGAAATAGGCCATGCCGAACAGGCTGCCGCCAAGCGCCACCGCACCGCACCAGGAGCGCGAGCGGAACAGTCCATAGGCTGTCGCGTATGCCCATACGCTCAGTGCCACCGCCACGGCGAGATTCCCGAGTACCCAGAGCTTCGGGTTGATCCAGTCGCTGACACCGATGACGAAACAGTCGGGAACCCACGCACTGCGATCGTTCCAGCCCTCGAACAGCCGGCCGTCGAAGCAGAACATGCCCAGCCCGAGGAGCGTCAAGGCAAACCAGACCAGGGCAACTCCGCCACATGCCGCGGCAGCTGCAAGCACGATGCGTATGCCGGATTGTGTGTATCGGAACAAGGCGGACCACAGTCGAAAGAGGCGAATTGGCAGCGCTGATCGACGCGCATTAATGCAAGCGGTCGCACCGAATGGATCAGTGTAAGACCATCCTGGCTCCCCGGGCAAGTCACGCCCACATCGAAGCTGGGCTAGGCGACGCTAAGCTTGTCTACCCGGGCCCGGGAGCCGCGGTGCGAACGATTCCCGGTGGAGGGTTCGCATTTGGCTCGGCAACTTTCGGTTACCATGCCGTCGTATCTCTACTTCCAGAATGACTGCACACATGATTGTACGAACCTTGGTTTTTTTCGGTTGCCTGCTGGTCTCTCCGCTGGCGGCAGCGGCCGACTGGGAACCTCTGCAAGCAGCCGCACTCTCCTTCATGGACGTCGGCACGATGGCCGAGAAGACCATGGCGCTGTGCGATAAGGCGGAGCTCGGCAATGACGAGCGCGCGCGGTTGGCGGCAGCTTACCGGCATTTCAGGGAAATCCATTTGCCGCAAAAGGCGGCCGTCAATGCTTACGTGATCGAATCGGCCAGGCAGCTCGGCCCGGATGGCCCGCAGTTCCTCGCACGGTTCCAGGACCCGGCCGTGCGCAAGGAGTTGGCCGAGTGGTTTCCCACCAAGCGGGTCAGCAGGGACTATTGCGTCGTCTTGCTCACGAAAATGCTGGACGGGCAGTACCTGGCCTTGAACTTTAACGACTATGCCATCCGGATCCGTGAAGAAGGAATGCTCGGATCCAGTCCTGGCAAAGTGGATTAGAGCGTCTCACATCACTCCCTCCCGCTTGTCCTATCGGCACAGGTGCAGTTACTCCGGCATACTTCGTGCCTGCAACCGCGAGCTCATCCAATCATGCGTACCCACCGAATCGCCGCAACATGCTCCGCGCTGGCTATCGCCGTTGCCTGCAATGGATGCGCTGCTCCGCAAGGGCCCCGGGCCAGCCCGGCCATAGCGGGGAAGTCGGGCGAGCAGGTCCTTCCCAGTTATGTCGCCAGCGTCACCCACGCCATCCGAAGCAATACGCTCTATGGCGGTTCGATTCCTTCGGAGGGCAATCCGTCGGTCACGTATCGGCTTGAATTGCTCCCGGATGGGACAGTGACGGCCGTCACGCTTCAGGAGCCAAGCGGTCAACCCGCTTTCGACGAGGCCGTTCGGAGAGGGATCCTTCGGGCCTCGCCGCTGCCCAGACGCGCGAACGGCGTTTCGGAATTACGGATGATTATCCGCTTCCATATGAAGAGTTGAGCGTGCCCTCGCATCCATAATGCGGGGGAGCTGACATACCGCCGGCTGTCCTTCCGGTCGCTTGCACGCTCTCATCCGCTGCAGCTCGGTCAAGAGGTTTTGCCGGCGGCTTCCAAGGCCCTTTGCCCAAGCACCTGGGTTCGCGTCAAGGCGCAAGCAAAGCATCCCGCGCCGCCGCCGCAATCGCCCCGCTCAGCTCCTCCAGCAACTGCGACGCCGCCCGCGCGTGCTGCCAGTACAAGGGCACGTCCAGCGGCGTGCCGGGCACCAGCTCGACCAGCTTGCCCGTTGCCAGCTGCGGCGCAATCAGGACGTGCGGATGCATTCCCCACCCCATGCCGGCCAGCGCTGCCGCCACAAACGCTTCGGCCGAGGGCAGCGTATGGCGCGGCAGTTCGACGTGGCGATGACAGAGGCGCGCCGCGCCCAGCGTGCCTGCAGTTCGTCCTTCGTGTTGAACTGCAGGCTGGGCGCCAGCGCCAGGCTGGCCGCACCCACGCCGTCGGCGAAATGGCGCGCGATAAAAGCGGGACTGGCCGCCGCCAGGTAGCGCATCGCCCCAGCGCGCGGCTGTTGCAGCCCGATGCAGGCCGCGCCATGCCCGTCACCGCAGCCACCACCGCCCCGCTGCGCAGCCACTCGCCCGTATGGTCCTGGTCGTCCACCGCCACCTCGATCAGCACCGGACGTTCGGCCGCAAATCCAGCGATGACCGGGGCCAGCCAGGTGGCCAGGCTGTCGGCATTCACGGCAATCGGCAGGGCGACACGCGCATTGCCGCCCAGGTCCTGCCCGGGCAGCGTGCCGCGCAGGTCCTGTTCGAGCAGGCGCACGCGGTCGACGTGCTGGCACAGGCGGCGGCCGGTCTCGGTCGGGCGGCGGGGGCTGGTCGCGCACCACGAGGGCGCAACCGACCCGTTCCTCGAGCTGGCGGATGCGCTGCGAAATGGCCGAGGGAGTCACGTGCAGCGCCTGGGCGGCGCGCTCGAAGCTGCCTTCACGCACCACGGCGGCCAAGGCGGACAGGGCGGCATAATCGAGCATGGGATCAGTTTTGCTTATGTAAGTGAAGAAAAGATAGTTTGCCTTCATTGCACGAGGCTGACAAGATCGTCGCCATGAATCCACTCCCTACGCTGACGCTCGCCTTTCCCGTCTTCCTCCACGGCCTGCTGCTCGGCTTCGGCCTGATCGTCGCCATTGGCGCGCAGAACGCTTTCGTGCTGCGCCAGGGCCTGCGCCGTGAGCATGTCGGCAGCGTGGTGCTGTTCTGCGCGCTGGCCGACGCCGTGCTGATTACCGCCGGCGTGATGGGCCTGGGCCAGGCGCTCGGGCAAAGTCCCCTGCTGGCGCGCGCGCTGGCGTTGGCCGGGGCCCTGTTTCTGGCCGTCTACGGCTGGCGCGCCTTGCTGCGGGCACGCCAGGTGCAGCGTCTGGAGGCGGCGGCTGGCGCGCAGGGGCTCGGCCGCGGCGTTGTGCTGGCGCAGGCGGCCGCCATCACCCTGCTCAATCCCCACGTCTACCTCGACACCGTGCTGCTGGTCGGCAGCATCGGCGCACAGCAGGCCGCGCCATTGCGCCCGGTCTTCGTGCTGGGTGCAAGTGCGGCCAGCCTGATCTGGTTCACGCTGCTGGGCTTTGGCTCGCACAAGCTCGCGCCCCTGTTCGCGCGGCCACGTGCGTGGCAGGTTCTGGATGCTTTCATCGCCTTGACCATGTTCGCGTTGTCGGCCATGCTGGTGCGGCACGCTTTTTCAACGCTTTGAGGACCCGCATGTACATCAGGAAGGATCACCGTCTCGACAACCACGACGCCATGCTCGCGCTGGTGGAAGCGCATGCGCTGGGCGCCTGGGTCGTGCCGTGCGCGGAAGGCCTGGTCGCCAACCACGTGCCCTTCCTGCTGGATCGCTCGCGCGGGGCCCACGGCACGCTGATCGGGCATGTCGCGCGCGCCAATCCGGTGTGGCGCCAGCTGGAAGGCAGCAGTGCCTCCATCGTGATGTTCCAGGGGCCGCAGGCCTACATCACGCCGAACTGGTATCCGGGCAAGGCGGAACACGGCAAGGTGGTACCCACCGGGATTATGCGGTGGTGCATGCGCACGGCCTGGCGCGCGCGGTCGAAGAGCGCGACTGGCTGCTCGACATGCTGGAGCGGCTGACGCATGCGCACGAGGCGGCGCAGCCCTGGGCCGTGGCGCGTGTCGGATGCGCCGGCGGAGTATATCGAGAAGCTGCTGGGCGCGATCGTCGGCATCGAGATACCGATCGCGCGGCTCGAGGGCAAGCTCAAGGCAAGCCAGGACGAGGCGGTGCGCGATCGGATGGGAACGGTGCACGGCTTGCAGGCGCTTGCAGGGGCAGGTGACATGGCGCTTCTGGTTGCTGGTGCGCTGGACCGGAAGGAAGGCCTGTAGGGGGATCGACTCGCAGCCAGGTGGCATGCGTTGCTCGAACGCGTGGACGGGAGACCCGTCCATCCCACCGGTTGGCGCGGGCCGGCTCCGCGTGGCTCGGCCTTCGTGGCTATTCTAGCCGCCGAACGGCGTCTCGGCCACGCCCTGCACGCCGGGGCGCAGCATGATGGTCGCGCCGGCCCAGGGGTCGGCAGGATCCTGGCCGGCGCTGATCGAGGTGACCAGCAGGGTGTCCAGGTTCGTCCCGCCGAAGCTGCACATCGACGGCTTGGCCATCGGCACGGCAATCGTTCGATCCAGCTTGCCGTCCGGCGTGAAGCGCAGGATGACGCCGGCGTCGTTCCCGCAGGTCCAGTAACAGCCGTCGGCGTCGATCGCGGCGCCGTCAGGGCGGCCGGGATGCGTGCGCATGTCCACGAAAGGCCGGCGGTTCGACGGCAGCCCCGCATCGAGGTCGTAGTCGAAGGCCCATACCTGCTGGCTTTGCGGGTGCGAGTCCGACAGGTACATGGTGCGCCCGTCCGGCGAAAAGGCCAGGCCGTTCTGGGTCAGCAGGCCGGATACGACCGGTTCCGACAGCCCGTCCTCGTTCGAATAGCGATACAGCTGGCCGACCGCGCGCTCGGCCGCCATGTCCATGAACATGGTGCCGCTCCAGAAGCGGCCCTGGCGGTCGCAGCGGCCATCGTTGAAGCGCATGCCCTCACCCAGCGATGCAGGCACGGCCAGGCGTTCGCCGCCCGCCTTGCCGGCCTCGCCGAGCGCCAGGCGGAACAGGCCCGTCTCCATGCCCGCCACCAGAGTGCCGTCGCGGGACGGCGCAATGCAGGCCACCATCTCGTCGGCCGTCCAGCTGGCAAGCTGGCCCTCGCTACCGAGCCGCCAGACGGTTCTGGCGACGATGTCGACCCAGTACCAGCAGCCGTCCAGCGCACTCCACACGGGGCACTCGCCGACCAGCGCCCGTCCCTCGCCTATCCGTTCGATCGCGACGCTCATGCCTGCGGCTCGCGGATTTCGTCATAACGCGGTACCAGCGTCTTCATCACGCCCCAGGCGATCAGGTAAGCCACGGCGCAGAAGCCGAACATGATGCTGTAGCCGGTATGGATCTGGCCGATCGCGCCGTAATAGTCGAACAGCCAGCCGCCGATCTTCGTGATCAATACGCCGCCGATGCCGCCGGCCAGGCCGCCGATGCCGACCACGGAACCGACCGAGCGTTTCGGGAACATGTCCGAGACGGTGGTGAACAGGTTGGCCGACCAGGCCTGGTGGGCAGCGGCGCCGATGCCGACCATCAGGACCGGCACCCAGAAGCTGATATAGCCCAGCGGCTGGGCCAGCAGCACGGCCAGCGGGAACACGGCGATCATCAGCATCGCCTTCATGCGGCCGTCGTAGGGCGTGGCGCCCTTGTTGATGAAGAAGGTCGGGAACCAGCCGCCGCCGATACTGCCGATCATGGTCATGCTGTAGAGGATGGCGAGCGGCCACTGGATGTCGGTGCTGGCCATGCCGTATTGCGCGGCCAGGTATTTCGGTAGCCAGAACAGGAAGAACCACCAGACGCCGTCGGTCATGAATTTGCCGAAGGCGAAGGCCCAGGTCTGGCGGTAGCCGAGCAGTTCCCACCAGGAGAGGCAGCGGCCGGCCGGTTTGCCGTCCGCGGCGGGGGCCGCGTCGTCGCAGGTGATGTAGGCCAGTTCCGGGGCGCCGAGGCGCTTCTGCGAAGTCGGCTTTTCATAAAAAATCATCCACAGGCCCAGCCAGACGAAGCCGATCGCGCCGATGATGATGAAGGCCGCTTGCCAGCCCCAGGTGGCGGCAATGACGGGGACGCTGATCGGCGCCAGCACGGCGCCCACGTTCGCGCCCGAGTTGAAGATACCAGTGGCAAAAGCGCGGTCCTTCTTCGGGAAGTATTCGGCGGTGGCCTTGATCGCGGCCGGGAAGTTGCCCGATTCGCCCAGCGCCAGCACGGCGCGCGCCGCCATGAAGCCGATGACCGACACCGGCACGGCGGCCAGGCCGATGGCGCTCATCGCACCAGCGAGGCCCTCGCCCATCGGCACGGCCACCGCGTGCATGATGGCGCCAAAAGACCACACGACGATGGCCAGCGCGAACGCGCCCTTGGTGCCGAGCCGGTCGACGACGCGCCCGGCGAACAGCATCGAAATCGCATAGACGAACTGGAAGGCGGCGGTGATGTTGGCGTAGTCGGTGTTCGACCAGCCGAATTCGCGGGTGAGCTCGGGCGCCAGCAGCGACAGCACCTGGCGGTCGAGGTAATTGACGGTGGTGGCGAAGAACAGCAGTGCGCAGATGGTCCAGCGGTAGGTGCCGATCTTGCCGCCGGCGGCGGCATTCGCGTTGGAAGATGGGGAAGTGCTGGCGGAATTGCTCGCGGGCGCGGCCGGCTGCTTGATCGTCTCGGTTCGCATGGTGTCTCGTCGTTGTTTTGTCTAATCGGTCTCGCAACCCCCGCCACTCTGTGGTGGCTGGCAGGTCGTAAGTCATCGTACAACAGGGTTGGTGCGGGAGGCAATCCTCCGTTTGTATCGCTGCTGTATCAGCGCAGCCGATACGGCAAAGGCGGCGGACGTCACGCCGCCGCCCTTTCAGGTCACCGGCGCCGGATTGAACAGCGTCAGCGCGTTGTGCAGCTTCCAGTGCTCGGCCCAGGTCTTGCGCCCGCTGGCCACGTCCAGCATCAGGCGGAACAATTCCCAGCCCACGTCTTCGATGCTCGCCTCGCCGCTGGCGATGCGGCCCGCATTCACGTCCATCAGGTCGTGCCAGCGGCGCGCCAGATCGTTGCGCGTCGCCACTTTGATCACCGGGACCGGCGCCAGGCCGTAAGGCGTGCCGCGGCCGGTGGTGAAGATGTGCACGTTCATGCCGGCCGCCACCTGCAGCGTGCCGCAGATGAAATCGCTGGCCGGCGTGGCCGCGTAGATCAGGCCCTTCTTGCCGTTCAGGCGCTCGCCCGGCGAGAGCACGCCGGAAATCGCGGCGGAGCCGGACTTGACGATCGAGCCCATCGCTTTTTTCGACGATGTTCGACAGGCCGCCCGCCTTGTTGCCTGGCGTCGTGTTGGCGCTGCGGTCGACGCCGCCCCGCTTGAGGTAATTGTCGTACCACGCCATCTCGCGCACCATCGCGGCTGCCACCTCAGGGTCGGTCGCGCGCGCCGTCAGCTGGTCGATGCCGTCGCGTACTTCCGTCACCTCCGAAAACATGACGGTGGCGCCGGCGCGCACCAGGAGGTCGGTGGCATAGCCCACCGCCGGGTTGGCCGTCACGCCCGAGAACGCATCGCTGCCGCCGCACTGCACGCCGACCACGAGATCGGATGCGGGGCAGGTTTCGCGGCGGCGCGCATTCAGCACTTTCAGCTGTTCCTCGGCCGTGGCGACGATCGAATCGATCATCGACATGAAGCCGACGTGGCCGGCGTCCTGCAGGCAGACCGTGGCCGGCTCGCGGCCATTCAGGATGGGAATGCTCCCTTTCGGGAACAGGCGCGCCGGCTGCAGCTTCTCGCAGCCGAGGCTGACGACCATGGCCTGGCCGCCGAAATTCGGGTTCTGGCTGATGTTGCGCAGCGTGCGGATCGGCACGTCGGCATTCGGCGCCTCGATGGCCACGCCGCAGCCATAGCTGTGTTCGAGGCCGACGACGTCGTCGACGTTCGGGTACAGGGGCAGCAGCTTGTCCTTGATGACTCTGACCGCGTGGTCAACCACGCCGGAGACGCATTGCACGGTGGTGGTGATGGCCAGGATGTTGCGCGTGCCGACGGACCCGTCGGCATTGCGGTAGCCCTCGAAGGTGTAGCCGTCCAAAGGCTCGAGCACCGGCGGCTTGACCGTGGCGACCGGCAGGCCGGCCAGCTCGACGGCATCCGGCATGCGCAGCGTCGCTTCCGAGACCCAGCTGCCGCGCGGCAACGCGCGGGCGGCATAGCCGATGGTGACGTTATAGCGCGTCACCGGCTCGCCTTCGGCCAGGTCGCGCAGTGCCACCTTGTGGCCCTGGGGCACGGCGTCGAGCAGGCTCAAGCCGTCGGCAAAGACGGCACCGGGTGTCAATCCGCCGTCGTTGACGACGATGGCAACGTTGTCGTTGGCGTGCATGCGGATGTAGCGCGGCGTGTCTGGCGATGCGCCATCGCCGCTTGGCGTGCCCTGTCCGGCGCGGACGATTTGGATGCTTTGCATAGGAAACCTGCCAATCGGATGAGTGCGGCCGACAGGGCAGAAAGGCACCCGTCGACCATCGTTGAGTCGGGCCGAGTATGACAGCAAAAATTTGATCTGGCTAGTCCGCATTGCGCAATTGGTCAAACCAATTTAGAATGGCCTGACCAAATACACAATCGGACCGCCATGCTGAAACGAGTACCGAGTGGAGACAACCCTGCCGACCCGATGGCTACAAACCAGGGTCAGCATGCACACACTGCCGAGCCGCGCCTGTACCGGGTCGTGGCCGACCGCATCGAGGCCCTGATCCGCAGCGAAGGCATCGCCGCCGGCGCGCGCCTGCCGGCCGAACGTGAGCTCGCCGCGCGGCTGGGCGTCTCGCGCGCCTCGCTGCGCGAAGCCCTGATCGCCCTCGAACTGGGCGGACGCATCGACGTGCGCGGCGGCTCGGGCGTCTACGTCTGCGCCAGCGCACCAAGCGCCGAAGTCGAAGCCGGCCCCGGTCCTTTCGAAGTACTCGCCGCCCGCCGCCTGATCGAGGCCGAGGTCTGCGCCATCGCCGCGCGCGTGGCCACGCCGGGCGCCGTCGACGCCATCCTGCGCGCCCTCGAGGAGATGGAGCGCAACCACGACATCTATTCCAGCAACGAGACGACCGACCGCGAATTCCACCTGGCGATCGCCCGCGCCACCGGCAACAGCGCCCTGGTCGGCACCATCGCCTACCTGTGGGAACAGCGCGGCCGCCTCTGGCACCGCCTGAAGGAGCACTTCCAGACCGAGCAGCTGCGCCGGGAAACCCTGCTCGACCATCGCCGCATCTTTGCCGCGATCGCCGGGCGCGATCCGGCCGGCGCGCGCAGCGCCATGCGTGCTCACCTGGAACGCGTCACGCGGACCTTCTCGCGCGGCTAGGAGGCAGCAGAAGCACAAGGAAAGGCAGCACGCGAATACAGATCAAGCACCGCAGGTACAAAGCGAACACGCAGCAAAAGGCAATGTTGGTACCAGATGATGGCCCACGTGCGACCACGGCCGGAAGGTAGCGAACCGGTCCCGCCGCAGTGGCAGCGGACACGCGAGGTGTCCAAGGCGCCGCAGCCCCAGGCTGGGCACATTCATGTCGGTCAAAAAAACATACGGAGACAGCTTCATGAACCACGTACGCAAGTCCGCCCGCCGCACCCTCGCCCTCTCGTCCATCTCGCTCGCCGTCCTCGCGCTGACACAAGCCGCGTGGGCGCAGAATGCGGCGCCGATGCAGCGCGTCGAAGTCACCGGCTCGAGCATCAAGCGCCTGGCCGCCGAGGCCGCCCTCCCCGTCACCACCGTCAGCGCCCGGGGAACTCACCGCGCGCGGCATGACGACCCTGGCCGACCTGATGATGTCGCTGCCCCAGTCCTCGTCGCTGGCGCCCTCGAACGCCGGTTCGGGCACCAACATCAACCTGCGCGGCCTGGGCGTGAACCGGACCCTCGTGCTGCTCAACGGCCGGCGCCTGGCCAACGAGGCCATCGCCGACGGCTATGCCAACCTGGACGTGATTCCGATGAGCGCGATTGCCCGCGTCGAGATCCTGCGCGACGGCGCCTCCTCGATCTACGGCTCGGACGCCATCGGCGGCGTCGTCAACTTCATCACCAGGAGCACTTTCGAGGGCGTGCAGGTCACCGGCCAGTATATTCAACCGGAAAAGCACGGCGGCGGCGACGAGCAGCGCCTGACGCTCACCGGCGGCACGGGCAACCTGTCCACGGATGGCTGGAACGTGTATGCCACGGTCGATGCCCACCGCCGCAGCGCCCTGTACGCGCGCGACCGCGCCGAGCTGTCGACCCCGGACATCCTGGCCAGCATCGGTCGCGCGCCGACCCTGAGCGCCGGCGGCTATGCCATGCCCGCCAACTACACCACCAGCGCCAACCGCACCGCCGCCAATCCCTACTACGCCACCGGCTGTACCGGCCCGTACTCGATCCAGGGCGCGCGCAATACCTGTATCCTGAACAACCAGGAATACGGGATGGCGCTGTACGAAAACCAGCAGGTCACCTTCTACGCGCGCGGCACGAAACAGTTCAGCGAAGAGCACAAGCTGACCGTGGACTACATGCGCGGCGAGGAATACATCATTGCCACCCGCAACCCGACCCAGAGCGTGGCGGTCGGCGGCGTGCCGGCTACCCTGCCTTCGACCAGCAAATGGTATCCGGGCGGCGCGGGGGGGTGCCGGCCATGCCGGGCCTCACCGGCCAGCCGCTCTTCGTCACCTGGGCGTGGCCGACCTGGGCCTGGCCGCAACGAAGGACGTGCAGGTCAACCAGCGGCTGGCGATTTCGGACGAAGGCCGCATCGGCAGCTGGGACTACCGCGCCGGCCTGGTACACGGGGTCAGCACGCGCAAGAACTACTACCGCGACGGTTACGTGACGGGCGCCGGCCTGAACGCCGGCTTGATGAACGGTTCGCTCAACCCCTTCGGCCTGCAGGACGCGGCCGGCATGGCTTACCTGGAAAGCATCTCGGTCGATGGCCAGATGAACCGCACGTCGAAAAGCACCTTCTCCGGCGTCGATGCCTCGCTCAGCCGCTCGCTGATGGAATTGAAAGGCGGTTCGCTCGCCTTCGCCGTCGGCCTCGACCTGCACCGCGACACCACCCAGGACGAGCGCCTCCCGATCGTCAACGCCGTCACCTACGCGAACGCCGCAGCCGCCCGCGGCGAAGGCGCGCGCAATGTCTCGGCGCTGTATGCGGAACTGGATATCCCGGTCACGAAACAGCTGACCTTCAACGTGGCCGCCCGCGACGACTATTTTTCCGACTTCGGCAATACCTTCAACCCGAAGGCGAGCTTCCGCTACGAGCCGAGCAAATCGCTGATGTTCCGCGGCTCGGCCAATACCGGTTTCCGCGCACCGACCCTGTTCGACCGCTACGGCTACCGCACCGCCGGCCCGAACGGCCTGACCGCCGGCCGCTGGGACGATCCGACCCTGTGCCCCGGCGGCAAGCCGGGCGTGGCCGGCTCCGGCACGGCGCTGCCGGGCCAGGTGGCGTCCGAAGTGTGTAACGCCCAGCTGCCGCGCCAGGTCGGCAGCAATCCGGAACTGCAGCCAGAGAAATCGAAAGGCTGGACGCTCGGCGTGGTGATGGAGCCGATGAAGAACGCCACCCTGTCGCTGGACTACTGGAACATCCGCATGGAAGACATGCTGGCGAATCTGCCGGAACAGGCGATCTTCCTCAATCCGGCCAAGTACGCCGACCTGTTCGTGCGCAATCCCGACGGCAGTCTGTACTACGTGAAGAACATCACGATGAACCTGGGCGGACAGAAAGCGGCGGGCGTGGACGTCTCGGCCAGCTACACCTTCCCGAAATCGGTGGCGGGCACCTTCAAGGCGGAGCTGGACGGCACCTGGCTGACCCAGTTCGACAACCAGCTCGAGCGCGACAGCGAATTCGTATCGAACATCGGCCGCTTTGGCCTGGCCAGCAACGGCACCACCAGCAGCTTCCCGATCATCACCTACCGCTGGAAGCACACGATGAAGCTGGCCTGGAACCGCGGCGACCTCGGTGCCCAGCTGACCCAGAACTACAATTCCTCGTACGAGGACCAGAACCTGGTGGCGGCGCAGTACCATCGCCGCATCGAACCCTACAGCGTCTGGAACCTGACCGCCAGCTACAACGGCATCCCGCACGTGGGCATCACCGCGGGCATCACCAACCTGCTCGATGAACGCCCGCCGATCACCAACCACAATGGCTACACCTATGGTTACCTGAGCAGTGCAGCGAGTCCGATCGGACGGGCCTACAACCTGCGACTGACCTACACTTTCTGAAGATGGACGCACGGTGGCCGGCGCTGGCAGCCGGCCAGTGCGAGCAACAACGTAACGGAGACAACATGCAAGTCAAGCACACCAATGCGCAGCGCCGTTCGCTGCTGCGCGCCGCCTCGGTGTCCGCCGCGGGCCTGTCCCGGGCGGCTGCGCGCTGGCCAGGGGCGGCGCGGCAAGCGCGGGTCCTGCCCCTGCGGGCGATCCCTGGGGCGCGCGCGCAAACCATCGTCGACAGGTTCAGGAAGCCGCTCGCTTTTCGCCAGCAGGACTTCGACATCACGGCATTCGGCGCGAAGCCCTGCAAGACGCGGATGGTGGAAGGCTATGTGGCGCACCACGAGCCCGGCCAGGTCAGTACCCCGGTGCCCGATGCGCCCGACTGCTATGGCGCGATTGCCGCGGCGATCGCGGCCTGCAGCCAGGCCGGTGGCGGACGCGTGGTGATTCCGGCCGGCAACTGGCTGGTCAAGGGCCCGATCGTGCTCAAATCCCACGTCAACGTCCACCTGGCCAGGGGCGCGCATGTCTACTTCAGCACCGACCCCGACGACTTCGCCAGGTATGGCGAGTACGACTGCGGCGCCAACGGCAAGCTGACCATCTCGCGCTGGCAGAGCAACGATTGCCTGAACTATTCGCCGCTGGTCTATGCCTACGGCCAGACGAATATCGCCCTCACCGGCGAAGACTGGACCAGCATCCTCGACGGCCAGGGCGGCGTGCCGCAGGCGAACGGCGACTGCTGGTGGGACTGGAAGGGCAAGCGCAAGCCCGGCCCGCGCCAGCAGGAAGCGCAGAACGTCGTCAACCAACGCAACCCGGCTTCGGTAACGGCGATCGCACCAGGCCTCACCGCCGCCCAGATAGCGCTCATGGAGGGCAAGGACGACAAGTGGCGCACCGACGAAGCCTTCCTGCCGACGCTGTCGGAGGCGGGCGTGCCGGTCGCGAAGCGCGTGTTCGGCCGCGGCCACTACCTGCGCCCCTGCATGGTCGAATTCATCGGCTGTACGGATGTCCTGCTGCAGGGCTACCAGTTGAACGGGTCGCCGTTCTGGCAGCACCACCCGGTGCACTGCACCCGGCTGGCGATCCGCGGCGTGCACATGGACAGCATGGGACCGAACAGCGACGGCTTCGACCCGGAAGCCTGCGACACCGTGCTGGTGGAAGGCTGCACCTTCAACAGCGGCGACGACTGCATCGCCATCAAGGCCGGCAAGAACCGCGATACCCAGTTCGGACCGACCCGGAACGTGGTGATCCAGGGGTGCATCATGAACAGCGGCCACGGCGGCGTGACCCTGGGCAGCGAGATGTCGGGCGGGATCGAGCACGTGTACGCCCAGGACATCGAGTTCCGCAATGCGCATTGGGCCACCGACTCGCTCAACACCGCGATCCGCATGAAGACCAACATGAACCGCGGCGGTTTCCTGCGCCACTTCTACGTGCGCAACGTGACCATGCCGAATGGCGTCGCGCTCAAGCCCCAGGTCTACACGCCCCTGCCCGGCTCGCCGATTCCGAACCGCTCCGTGGGCTCGTCCGCCGGCGCCGTCGTCACCATCGACTGCGACTACGCGCCCACCGCCGACAACGTGCGCACGCGCCCGCCGATCGTCGAGAACGTCCATATCTCGGGCGTGAGGGTCGGTAACGTGAAGACGAAGGATGGCAGCTTCTCGTGCTACCAGGCCCTGCTGTTGCTGGGGCCGGTCGCCTACGACTACAACGGACCAGCCGGCGCCGAGATCCTGCCGATCCGCGACGTGACGATCACGGACTGCGATTTCGGCAATCCCGTGAACGTGGCCCAGCCATGGTTCGTGTACAACGTGCGCAATGTGAAGCTCACGAACGTGACGATCGGCGGCAAGGTCGTCAACACGACCCTGTCGGCGTAGATGCGCCTGCGGCGTGTGGGTTTCGCAAGGTGGGCACTCCGTGCCCGCGCGATATAGCACGGGCGAGTGTCGAAATTTGACCATGAACGCGGCCCTTGCATGTTGGACTTGTGGGCGCGTTTCGATGTGCAACTGTTCCATACCGCGTGGGCACGGAGTGCCCACCCTACAGAGCGCGGCTCGCTGATTGATCCGCTGCGCTCACCGTTTCACAAAATTGGTCAGACCGCTTGCCAAGCTCGGCCTTAAGTGAAGCTCACGAACGTGACGATCGGCGGCAAGGTCGTCAACACGACCCTGTCGGCGTAGATGCGCCTGCGGCGTGTGGGTTTCGCAGGGTGGGCACTCCGTGCCCGCGCGGTATAGAACAGTTTCGAGTCGAAATGCTGCCGCAAGCCGAACTGCAACGGCCGCGTTCACGCCGAAGTTTCGACACTCGTCCGTGCTATACCCCGTGGGCACAGGGCGCCCACCCTACGAAGCAGTCTCAAAAAACTGGTCGGACCGCTTGCCAAGCCCGGCCTTAGGTTGTACGATGACTGATAACTGCAGTACAGACTGAGGCAGGAGACGGCCTCATCCACATCCCAACCTGAAGGTACCGACCATGTTCACTCCACAAGACGTCAAGACCATCCTCTCCTCCGGCCTGCTGTCCTTCCCGATCACCGACTTCGACGCCCAGGGCGACTTCAAGGCGGACACCTATGCCCAGCGCCTTGAATGGCTGGCACCCTACGGCGCCACCGCCCTGTTCGTGGCCGGCGGCACGGGCGAGTTTTTCTCGCTGACGCCCGAGGACTACACGCAAGTGGTGAAGGTGGCAGTGGAAACCTGCCGCGGCAAGGTGCCGATCCTGGCCGGCGCCGGCGGCCCGACCCGGATGGCCATCAAGTACGCACAGGAAGCCGAGCGCCTGGGCGCCCACGGTATCCTCCTGATGCCGCACTACCTGACCGAAGCGAGCCAGGACGGCCTGATCGAGCACGTGGCCGCCGTCTGCGCCTCGGTGAAGTTCGGCGTCGTCGTCTACAACCGCGACCGCTGCAAGCTCAATGCCGATTCGCTCCTGAAACTGGCTGACCGCTGCCCCAACCTGATCGGTTTCAAGGACGGCATCGGCGAGATCGAATCGATGGTCACCATCCGCCGCAAGCTGGGCGACCGCTTCACCTACCTCGGCGGCCTGCCGACCGCGGAAGTCTACGCCGCAGCCTACAAGGCGCTGGGCGTGCCGGTTTACTCGTCGGCCGTGTTCAACTTCATCCCGAAGACCGCGATCGAATTCTACGAAGCCGTCCGTACCGACGACCACGCAACGCAAGCACGCCTGATCGACGACTTCTTCCTGCCTTACCTGGACATCCGTAACAAGAAGGCCGGCTATGCGGTCAGTATCGTCAAGGCCGGGGCCTCGATTGCCGGCTACCCGGCAGGCCCGGTGCGCGCGCCGCTGGTCGACCTGGCACCGCAGGAAGTCGAGCAGCTGGCTGCCCTGATGGCCAAGCTCGGCCCCCAGTAAGCTCGGCCCCCACACATTGATTGACAACGGCGCGCCTCGGCTGGCAAAGCCCGGCGCGCCTTTTTTGTATTCGAAGAGGAGAACATCTTGACCATCACCATCAATGGCGAACAGCTGATCGGCGCCAGCGCCCTGAGCGGCACCGCGCCCTCCTTCCGCGCAGTCAACCCGGCCACCGGCGAACAGTTCGAGCCCGGCTTCGGCACCGGCACCGTGGAAGACGTCGAGCGCGCCTGCACCCTGGCCAACGAAGCCTTCGACACTTACCGCAATACCTCCCTGGCGTCGCGCGCCGCTTTCCTCGAACTGATCGCACAAAACATCGAAGGCATCGGCCCACTGCTGATCGAACGCGCCATGCAGGAATCCGGCCTGCCCCAGGCCCGCCTCGAAGGCGAGCGTGGCCGCACCGTGAACCAGCTGCGCCTGTTCGCGAAAGTCGTGCGCGACGGCCGCTTCCTGACGACCGCCCTCGATTCGGCGCTGCCGCAACGCACCCCGCCGCGTCCCGACATCCGCTTGCGCAAGATCGGCCTGGGCCCCGTCGCCGTTTTCGGGGCCAGCAACTTCCCGCTGGCCTTCTCGGTGGCCGGCGGCGATACGGCATCCGCGCTCGCTGCCGGCTGCCCGGTCGTGGTGAAAGCCCACGGTGCCCATCCCGGCACCTCGGAACTGGTCGGCAAGGCCGTGCAAGCCGCGGTGAAGGCCGCCGGCCTGCCGGAAGGCGTGTTCTCGATGCTGCATGGCGACGGCCGCACGATTGGCCAGGCCCCGGTGGCCCATCCGGCCATCAAGGCGGTCGGCTTCACCGGTTCGCGCCAGGGCGGCCTGGCACTGGTGCGCACGGCCCAGGCACGTCCCGAGCCGATTCCCGTCTATGCCGAAATGAGCAGCATCAATCCGCTGTTCCTGCTGCCGGGTGCAATGACGGAACGCGCCGTCCAGATCGGCACCGGCTTCATCGATTCGCTGGTGCTCGGTTCCGGCCAGTTCTGCACCAATCCGGGCCTGGTGGTAGCCCTCGAAGGCCCTGAACTCGATACCTTCCGCGACGCCGCCAGCACCGCCCTGGAGGGCAAGGTCGGCAGCACCATGCTCACTCCCGGCATCCACTCGGCCTTCAACAACGGCGTTGAAAAGCTCGGCAGGGAGCCTGGTGTCAGCCTGGTCGCCCGCGGCCAATGCGGCACCACCGTCTGTGCCGGCCAGGCGGCCCTGTTCGAAACCGATGCCGCCAACTTCCTCGCCAACCCGGCGCTGGAAGACGAAATCTTCGGTTCGTCCTCGCTGATCGTGCGCTGCGCCAGCCTGGCGCAGTTCAAGCAGGTGGCCGAACACCTGGACGGCCAGCTGACGGCAACCATCTTCCTGAACGAGAGCGACCGCGATGCCGCGCGCGCCCTGCTGCCCATCCTGGAACGCAAGGCCGGCCGCATCCTGGTCAACGGCTACCCGACCGGCGTCGAAGTCTCGCACGCGATGGTGCACGGAGGTCCCTTCCCGGCCACCTCGGACAGCCGCACCACGTCCGTGGGCGCCAGCGCCATCGACCGCTTCCTGCGTCCGGTCAGCTACCAGGACCTGCCGGGCTGGCTGCTGCCGGAAGCGCTGCAGGACGCGAATCCCTTGAACCTGCACCGCATCAAGGACGGCGAGCTGGTCCGGGGCTGATGTCGAAGGGCGCCCGATGCGTACATCGGGCGTTCGATCATGGCCGCGGCTATTCATGGTGAACACCGCGGCACCGGCGCCCGGCGGCCGGCCCGCGTGCCGACGTCCATTCTGAGGGGGTATGTGGCTCGGGCACGCGCCCCCTATGCCCTGTGCATACCCCTCCGGGTGGAGCGCACTGACGGCTGACGCGCCGCCGCAACAAGCTTGCAGTATTTACGTTTCTTTTACTATTTGTCACGCCGGCGGTATAGAGTTATGCCAGGTACAGTGTGATGCGCCTCCAATCGCTCCCGAGAAGGTGGCGGCATGCCGGCGTATTTTCTGCAATCTGGTTCCCGTCTAGGCCGCCATGGATGCTACCGCTTCGCAATGCCCCGCTACCGGCGCCGCCGGACCGTTTCGGCGCTTCCTGTCGCGCGGGGTCCTGACGGGCCGTCCGGGCCGCGTCACCGCCTCGTTCACTATCCGGCCTCGCGCACTTCGCTGCCATGCGCGGCGCCGCCGTCGCCGCGCTTCCTGCGCCGCCCCGCTTCACGCCGACATGCGGTACAAGCGCGCATCCTGAAAACCTTGTTGACGACCCACGCGCACGCGCATAGCGGCGCGCCGATGAACCGTGCACCGGGACATGCAGCGGGAGGCGGGAATGTGGCAAGAGCGGCAGGCGCCGAACAGCGGGGCAAGCGCACCGGCTGGTGCACAGGTGCAGGGTCAGGGATCGGCAGGAGCGCAAGGGGCGGCGCCCTCGCTCGCGCTGCCCAAGGGTGGCGGCGCGATTCGCGGCATCGGCGAAAAATTCGAGGCCAACTCCGCCACCGGTAGCGGATCGATGACGATCCCCATCACGACCAGTCCGGGACGTTCGGGCTTCGGTCCGCAACTGGCGCTGCACTACGATTCCGGCAACGGCAACGGTCCGACCGGCTTCGGCTGGCAGCTCGGGCTACCCAACATCACGCGCAAGACCAGCAAGGGCGTGCCGCGCTATCTCGACGCAGCCTGGTCCGGGTGCGGGCCCGGGGCCGGGTACGATGCGCAGGCCGATTACGAGCCGGACGTTTTCATCCTCTCCGGCGCCGAAGACCTGGTGCCGGTGCTGGCCGCGGATGGCCGGCGCCATGAAGACCGCGCCAGCGTGCCGGGCTATACGCTGCACCGCTACCGTCCGCGGGTCGACAGCGTCTTTGCCCGCATCGAGCGCTGGACCCGGGACACCGACGGCGATATCCACTGGCGCGTCTGGAGCGCGGACAACCTGCTCACCGTGTACGGGCTCGATCCGGATGCGCGCATCGCCGACCCGGCGGCGCCCGGGCAGGTGTTCAGCTGGCTGATCTGCGAAACCCGCGACGACCGCGGCAACGCCATGCGCTACGTCTACAAGCGCGACGACGGCGCGGGAATCGACCTGTGCGCGCCCCGGGGAACGCAACCGGGGCCCTGCGGACAGCCCGCTGCGCGCCACCAACCGCTACCTGAAGCGCATCCTCTACGGTAACCGGCGCCCGCTGCTGGCCGACCGCGGCACCGCCGGCGCCTTTGCCGCGGCCTCCTGCGGCGCTGACGACTGGATGTTCGAAGTAGTGCTGGACTACGGAGAACATGATGAGTCGGCGCCGGCGCCTCAGGAAGCACGGCCCTGGCCGGCACGCCCCGATGCGTTTTCGAGCTACCGCGCCGGTTTCGAGGTGCGCACCACGCGCCTCTGCCGGCGGGTCCTGATGTTCCACCATTTCGCGCAAGAAGAAGGCGTCGGACACGCCTGCCTGGTGCGCTCGACCGATTTCGACTTCGAGGCGCCCGGCGCCGTCACCGACGGTACCACGCCCCATTACTCCTTCCTCCGCGCCGTGCGCCACGCGGCGTACCGGCGCACGCCGGGTGGCTACCGGCGGCGCGCCCTGCCCCCGGTCGAATTCAGCTACGCCGGGGCGCGCATCGGCGAGCGGGTCGAGGAGGTCGCGGCGCCGGAGCGCGACACGCTTCCCGTGGGTGTCGACGGCGCCACCTGGCGCTGGGTCGACCTGCACGGCGAAGGCAGCGCCGGCATCCTGACGGAACAGGGCGACGCCCGGTATTACAAACGCAATCGCAGTGCCCTGGAGGGCAGGCCGCTTTTCGGGCCGCCCGAATCCGTGCCCCGCAAGCCGAACGCCAGACTGGCGGCGGGCGCCGCTCTGGTCGACGTCGACGGCAACGGACGCCCCGACGTGGTGCTGCTGGACGATCCGGCGCCGGGCATGTACCGCCACGACGAAGCCGAGGGTTGGCTGCCCTTCCGTCCCTTTCCGCGTGCCGTGCGCGGCGCCCGTGCGGAGGGCATGCGCTTCGTCGACCTTGACGGCGACGGCCGCACCGATCTCCTCGCGGGCGAGGCCGACAGCCTCGTCTGGCATGCCCGGCTTGCCGACGACGGCTTCAGCGCGCCACGCCGGGTGGCGCAGGCGGCCGACGAGGAAGCGGGGCCACGCCTGCTGCTCTCCGGCACGGCGGCCACGATCTACCTCGCCGACATGTCGGGCGACGGCCTGGCGGACATCGTCCGGGTCGGCAATGGCGACATCAGCTACTGGCCCAACCTGGGCCATGGCCGCTTCGGCGCACGCATCGCCATGGCGGGCGCGCCAAGCTTCGACGAGCCCGGCGCCTTCAGCCCGGGCGCGGCTGCGCCTGGCCGATATCGACGGCAGCGGCACCACCGACATCATCTACCTGCACCGGAAAGGTGTGCGCCTCTATTTTAACGATTCGGGCAACGCCCGGAGCTGCCCGCGCCAGCTGCCCGCGTTTCCCGGCCTGGACGATCCGGCCTCGGTGGTTCCGGTCGACCTGCTCGGCAACGGTACCGTCTGCCTGGCCTGGTCCTCGCCCCTGCCCGGCGCGACCGGCAGGCCGCTGCGCTACGTCGACCTGACCGGCGGCATCAAACCGCACCTCCTGACCGGCTGGCGCAACAACCTGGGCAGCGAGATGCGGCTCGAGTACGCGCCCTCGACCCGTTTCTACCTGCAGGACAGGCACGACGACCGCCCCTGGCTGACGCCGCTGCCCTTCCCGGTGCACGTGCTGGCGCGCGTCGAGACCATCGACCATGTCAGCCGCACCCGCTTCGTGAGCCGCTACGCCTACCACCACGGCCATTACGACAGCGAGGAGCGCGAGTTCCGCGGTTTCGGAATGGTCGAACAATGGGACAGCGAACGCTATGCCACGGCCGATGAGGGTGCGGCTGTCGATGATGCCGGCAGCGGCGCGGCGAACGCCGACCGCGCCTACACCGTGCCGGCCGTGCATACCAGGACCTGGTACCACACCGGCATCCATCTGGCCGGCGGCGCCCTCACCGATCGCTTCGCCGGACTGGGTCCATGCGCCGGCCGGGGCGAATACTTTCGCGAGCCCGGCCTTGGCGATGCCGAGGCGCGCGCACTGCTGCTGCCGGATACGGTGCTGCCGTCCGGCTTGTCGTGGGACGAGGAACGCGAAGCGGGCCGCGCGCTGAAGGGCACGATGCTGCGCCAGGAAGTCTACGGCGAGGCCGCCGAAGCGGCATGCGACGCGCTGCCGGCTCCCGTTCCCTACAGCGTCGCCGAGCGCAATTTCACGGTACGCCTGCTGCAGCCGCGCGGCGCCAACCGGCATGCCGTGTTCCTGACCCACGCGCACGAATCGATCAGTTACCAGTACGAATGCGAGGCCCACGACCCGCGCATCGAGCACGTCCTGACGCTCGAGGTCGACGACCACGGCAACGTGCTGAAGGAAGCCGCAATCGCCTATGGCCGGCGCACCCTCGTGCGCGGCCCGGATGCGGGCGGCAAGCCAGGCCTGCGCCCGAACCCGGCGCTGGCCGCCCTGCACCCGGCCGACCAGGCAGTCCAGACGACCGATCTGCTTGCCTACAGCGAGAATCGTGTCACCAACGCGATCGACGAACCGCATGCCTATCGCCACCCGATGCCCTGCGAGACGCGCAGCTACCAGCTCGGCGGCTTGCGGCCGACAGGGCCGGCCGGACGCTACCGGGCTTGCGACCTGGTGGAAGCGGCGCCGGGGAAGCGTTCTGCGCCAGTGCCCGCCGCGCGAGCTCGAACCCGACATGCCCGGCGCGGCAAGCTCCATGCCGCCGCCTGACGGCGCCTGGCGCCGCCTTACCGCCCAGGCGCGCACGCTGTATCGGCGCGACGACCTCGCGGGCCTGGCGCCGCTGGGAACGAGCGGCGCGCTCGCCCTGCCCGGCGAACAGTACCGGCTGGCCTTCACGGCCACATTGCTCGATCGGGTCTATGCACGCCCCGGCGCGGACGGTGCAAGCCCTTCCCTCCTGCCCGGCAACGTGGAGGCGCTCGCCGACGAAGGAGGCTACGTGCGAAGCGCGCCGCTCAAGGCCGCGGGCCTGTTCCCCGCGACGACCGCGACACCGACTGGTGGGTAGCCTCGGGCCGAAGCTTTTACAGCCCGGACGCGCACGGCGACGGCGGCGACGGCAGCGCCGCCGAACTCGCGCAGGCGCGCGCCCACTTCTACCTGCCACGGCGCTACCGCAATCCCTTCGGCCATGATGCGCTCGTCGACCACGACGCCTACGACCTCCTGATGATGCGCAGCCGCGATCCGCTGGGGAACGAGACGGTCGTCGAAGCGGTCGACTACCGTGTACTGCAGGCGCGCCGCATCCGCGATCCCAACGGCAACCGCAGCGAAGTTGCGTTCGACATTCTCGGACAGGTGGTCGGCACGGCGGTGATGGGTAAAGCCGCCCCGGCGCCGGTTGAAGGCGACACGCTGGACGGCTTCGTCACCGATCCGCCGCGGGACGCGCTGGACGCCCTGTTCGGCTCTGAACAGCCGCACGCGGCGGCGGCGCTGCTGCTCGCTGGGGCGAGCACGCGCATCGTCCATGACCTGGACCGTTTCCAGCGCACCCGCGCCGCCCATCCGCACGACCCTGCGCAATGGCAGCCGCCCTGCAGCGCGGCGCTCGCGCGCGAAGTGCACGTGGCCGGGCCGGAGCTCAAGGGAGAGCCCCCGATCCAGCTCAGCTTCAGCTACTTCGACGGTTTTGGACGCGAGATCCAGAAAAAGCGCGAGGCCGAGTCCGGCGCTGGATTCGGCGCCCGCACGCAGGAGCAGCCGGGGCGGCGCTGGGTCGCCAGCGGCTGGATCGTCTTCAACAACAAGGGCAAGCCGGTGCGCCAGTTCGAGCCCTTTTTCAGCGCCGGTCCACGCTACGAGCCCGGTACCCGCGCCGGCGTCAGTCCGGTGCTATTCTACGACCCGCTCGGGCGCGTGGTCGCCACCCTGCAGCCGAACGACAGCTACGAGAAGATCGTCTACCGCGCCTGGGAACAGGTCTCGTTCGACGCCAACGACAGCTGCCTGCTCGACCCCCGCCGCGACCCGGACATCGCAACCCAGGTCGCACCCTATTTCGCTACCCTGCCCGGCAGCTGGGAAAGCTGGTACGCCCAGCGCAGCGACGGCAGGCAGGGAGAGCGCGAGCGCCTGGCAGCGGCCCGCGCCGCCGCCCACGCCGGCACCCCGACCGCCACCTGCCTCGACCCGCTCGGGAGGACCTTCCTTACCCTTACCCGCAACCGGGTCGTGTGTCCGGGCCACCCGGCCGATGGCCGCACCGAGACCTTCCACCCGGATCGAACTCGACCTCCTCGGCCGCCAGCTGGCCTGCGCGACCCCAGCGGCCAGGCGCTTGCAGTTCCCGGGCGCACCGCCATGCGCTTCGCCTACGACCTGATGGGCAACCGCGTCCGCAGCACCGGCATCGACGCCGGCACCCGCTGGATCCTGCCCGATTGCGGCGGACTGCCGATGCGCGCCTGGGACAGCCGCGGACACGTCGTTACCACGGGCTACGATGCGCTGCGCCGGCCGCTGCTCCAGAGTGTACGCGGCGAAGGCCCTGGCGCCGATCCGCGCACGCGCGGGCGGGAGCTCGTGGTCGACCGCATCGAGTACGGCGAAGGCCTGGCCGACGCCGGGAAGCTGAACCTGCGCACCCGCATCTACCGCCACATGGACACGGCCGGGGTGGCCACGAACGCCGGGCTGGACGCCGAGGGGCCGGCCCTGGCAGGCCTACGACTTCAAGGGCAACCTGCTGCGCAGGACGCGGCGCCTGCTGGCCGACTACAAGGCTATCCCGGACTGGCATGCGGCGCCGGCGCTGGAGGATGAATCCTTCGAAAGCAGCACCCGCTACGACGCCCTGAACCGGCCGACCCAATTCGTTGCGCCACACAGCAGCCGGCCGGGAACCCGGCGCGACGTGATCCAGCCCGTGTTCAACGAGGCCAACCTGCTGGCGCGGCTCGAGGTCTGGCTCGAACGCCCTGACGAGCCGGATGCACCAATCGATCCCGCGCGCGACGGGCCTTGCGCCGCCGGCATCGCGCACATCGCCTACAACGCCAAGGGCCAGCGTCTGCGCATCGATTACCGCAACGCCAGCACCACCCGCTACCACTACGACCCGCTCACCTTCCGCCTGGCGCGCATGACGACCCGGCGCGCACCGGGCCGGGCCGCGCGCGGCGCCACGCTCCAGGACCTGCGCTACAGCTACGACCCGGTGGGGAACCTGATCGCGGTGCGCGACGCCACGCGCCGGGCCAGCTGCTTCCGCAATGCGCGCGTGGCACCGGGTACCGACTACGTCTACGACGCGCTGTACCGCCTGGTCAGGGCCGGCGGGCGCGAGCACCTGGGCCAGCAGGACGCGGGGGCAGGACCCGGCCGGCCCGGCGACAGCCTGCGCGTGCTGCTCGACCAGGCCGACGACGGCGCCGCCATGGGCGCCTACACCGAGGATTACCTGTACGATGAAGTCGGCAATTTCCTCGAGCTGCGCCATCGCGGCGGCTCGGCGCGCCACCGCGGCTGGACGCGGCATTACCACTATGAGGAGCCCGGGACCTTCGACGACAGCGCCGGCAGCCGGATCACGGGCAACCGCCTCAGCCGTACCTGGAACGGAGACGGCGGGGACACGGACGCGGCGCGCTACCGCTACGATGCACACGGCAATGCCATCGATCTTCCCCAGCTGGGCGGTGCCCATGCGGGCACCAACCTCGACTGGGACTACCGCGACCGCATGACGCGCGCCGGGCTGGGTGGCGGGGGCGAGGCCTGGTATGTCTACGACGCCGCCGGCGAGCGGGTCCGCAAGGTGTGGGAAAAGGCGCCCGGCTGCACCGAGGAGCGAATCTACCTCGACGGATTCGAACTGCTGCGCCGCCACGCCGGCCCCGTCGCTCCCGACGGCGCCGTGTTCGAACGCGCGACGCTGCACCTGCTGGACGACACCCGCCGCATTGCCCTGATCGAGACCCGCACCCGCGACACGGCACACGCCGACCGCGCGCCGCGCCAGGCGATGCGCTACCAGCTGGGCGACCACCTCGGTTCGGTGAGCCTCGAGCTCGACGAGGATGCCGACATCGTCTCCTGCGAGGAATACGCCCCTTACGGGCAATCCACCTGCCGCGCGGTGCGCAGCGCAACCGAGACCGCCAGCCGCTATCGCTTCACCGGCAAGGAGCATGACGAGGAGACCGGCCTGTCGTATTTCGGTGCCCGCTATTACGCGCCCTGGCTCGGACGATGGACCAGTTGCGACCCCAAATTGTCCGCCGACCCCTACGTGTACTGCCGTTGCAATCCGGCGACGCTGGTCGATCCGGACGGCCGCGAAGCGACCTTCGCGAACCGCCTGTGGGGTGGCGTGCGGGCGCTGGGCGGCGCGGCGCAGGCGCTGGTCGGCGCCGCCGTGTTCGTCCAGATCGAGGTCCCGGTCGCCGCCCAGGTGGTTGGCGGCATCGCGGTGGTGCACGGCGTGTCCGACATGGAGGCGGGCTTCCGCCAGATGATCACCGGCCGCGAGGAGCGCAGCGTGGTCGAGGAAAGCGTTACCGTTGTCGCGCGCGCGGCCGGCGCGGAGCGCGACACGGCCCGCGCCATCGGCACCGGAGTCGACATCGGGCTGGGCTTCGTCAGCCCGGCGCCGGTCAGCGGCGGACCGCGCATGGGCTATGCCCGGCGCGTGGCTCTTCCGGCGCGGTGATGACGATGGAAGCGGCGCGCGCCGCCGAGGCGACGCGGCTGGCCGAGCTCGCCCGTCCGTCCCAGCTGGTCACGCCGCTGGCGATGGCGGCCACCAAGCTTGGCCGGGGGGCGGCGCTTCCAGCAGCGAGAGCGGCAGCGGCAGCGGCAGCAGCAGTAGCAGCAGCGCGGAGGGTTCCGGCGGGCCGGGAGAACCGTCCAGCTCCGGCGGGGCGCCGGCGGAACCGGGCGGCAGCAGCGGCGGGACCAGCAGCAGCGGGGTGGCGCCAGCTTCAGCGGCGGCGCCACCCGACCGCGCTCGCAGTTGCTGGCCGGTGACCGGCGCGCGGCCCGGGCCGATGCCATCGCCGGCCTGTGGGAACGGCGCATCAGCGGAAACATGACCCAGGCCGACATCTACACGCTGGAACGCCTCGAGTCCGAACACGGCGCCGAGGCGGTCGTGCATTTCGAGGAATCGGGACGGCTGCCGCGCGACTTCGAATTCAGCCACCTGTACAGCGCGTCGGAATACCCGGAATTCGCGCGCCGCGCCGACCTGGGCGTGCTGACCGACCACATGGACCATATCCAGGGACACCATGGCGGCGATACCACGGTGCCGCTGCACGGCGAGCCGCGCAACGCATCCTGGGCCGACGACTGGGGCACGCAAACCATGGGCAACAGCCCGGAAGAACTCGATTATCTCGGCATGACCTGCCACTGACCACGCCGCCCACCGGCGGCACCAGCGTTCGAAACGAGAGGAAAGCGCCATGCCACAAGTAATCGTTGCCCGCCTCACCCCGAGCCAGCCGACGAGCGGCGCGGATTTCAGCAGCTACCTGACCAACCTGTCGATCCGGGCCTTCGACCTGTCCTTCGGCAGTCCGGAGGCCGGCACCCTGGTCGGCGAGGCCAGCGGCGCATGGATACCTGACAGCGGCCCCGGGGCCAGCGGTCCGGCATTCACGCCGGCCACGCAGCGCATCGTCCAGCACTTTACGCCCCTACCTGATCGCACCGCCGCCGGCCGCGCCGGTCTACGACATCCGGCTCGAAGCGGTGGCGACGGCGATCATCGCGCTGACGCCGGCGGGCGCCGAATTCGGCAGTGCCGACCTGCGTCTCGAGGTCCGCCAGGGTGCCACCCTGATGGGCGAGCACCGGCTCGAGTTCAATGTGCTGACGCTGCCCGACGGCCCGCTGGTGGCCGACCCGACCGTCTACATGGCGGTCGACCCGCCCGGCCTGCTGGTGGCGCTGGCCGCCCGGGCACCCCGTCCGCGCTCGACCTCCTGCCGGACGACGGCAGCGCCCCGCGCTTCATGCCGCTGCGCGACGCCATCGACGCCGTACTGGCGCAGGATCCGGGCGGCGGCGCCAGCCTGGCCAACCGCAGCCCGCTGAGCGTGCAGCAGGCGCGCCACGTGGCGCGCGAGATCATCTGGAACCGGGCCGTGGCGGCGCCACCGGGCCGCCCCGCCGGGCGCCGGCTGGAAGACATGTACACCCGCCCGCCGACCCCCCGAGGGCTGGAGCGCCACCGAGATCGACCGGGCCGACATGGACCGCAAGCAGTACGAGGCCAACCTGCTCGGATACAACGCCCTGCTGGACGCCGATGCGCAGCGCCTGGCGCAGTACGTGTATGCGGCGGCCTCGGCCGCCGTGTGGGCGGAGCAGCAAAGCGCAGCGCCCGGCCGGGTCGGCCTCGGCTTTCCGGTCGAGACCGGGCCAGCCCCGGTCGCCGGCCCCACCTTGCGCCATGCCGAGACTGTCCTGCAAAGCACGCCGCCCTTCGTGCTGAGTTTTACCGTGCCCGCCTCCTGCTTCTACGCGCTGGCGCTGATGCTGGCGACCAGCGTCGCCCACGAGGACCGTTACCACATGGCGACCGGCGGCGACGAACGCCAGCTGGCGACCGCGATCAGGGCGGCCATCGATGCCGGCACCATCGCCGCCGCCGCGATCACGCCCGAGAACGCGGCGCGGCGCCTCGGCGCGATCGGACCGCGGCCGCGCCACCCACGCGACGCTGTGCGTGCTCGACGCCGAGACCATGGCGCTCGTCACCGCCTGGCTGGCGTACATGCCGGCTTCGATCGACGACTTCTGGCAACAGGCGCCCTTCCCCGCGGCACCCGGCCACTTCGACCTGGTGCTGGCAGCGCTCATCCAGCAAACGGCACTGACGCCGTCGTCCGCGGCCCTGATCGCGGCCATCAAGGCGATCCCCGTCACCGGCACGGCGGCGCTGAAACTGCTCACGGTGCAGGACTGGCGGCATTTCTTCCTGCCCGCAAACGCTGCCCTGCTGCCCGAATTCACCCGCCCCGGGACACCCGAGGAAAGAGTGGACGCCTTTGTCCGCCGCGTACGCAAGTTCTTCGAAGTGCTGTCGGCGCCGCCGGTACCGGCCCCGGGCGCGGTGCCGGGGCCGCCGGCCATCGCGATCGCCGACAACGACCCGATCAACGCCTTCATGGCGCTGGCACCCGGTTTCGGCTTTCCGGTCGGCGACTGGCTGGACCCCGCCATCGAGGCCGCGCTGCTCGGCGTGTTCCCCGACGATCCCGAGGCCCGCGCCTGGCTGCTGGGCGTGCTGCACACCCTCGACGACCTGGTCGGCGCGACCGCCGGCATCGGCGCCGCGCCGCTCCAGTTCTCCCTGATGGAGGCCCTGTATGCGCGCGGCTTCACCTCGCGCGACGCGATCCGCGCGCTGAGCGACGAGGAATTCGCCCATGCCCTGACCGGCACCGCCGCCTATCCGCATGCCGCCGCCATCATGGCCGCGGCGGGCGGCTCGGCTGCCCTCCCCGAGGCCCTTGCGGGCGGGCCCTTCATGCCGATCAACCCGGACGGCGCCCTCGTCAACTGCATCCCGCCCTGGCATCTGTCGCCGCGGGGCCGGTGCGCTATCTGCAGGAACTGCTGGCGACCGGGATCGGCGCCACCTGCGAGGAACCGGCCGCGAGCGGCGAATCGCTGGCGGCGCTGGTCGCCGGCCGGCGCGGCGACATCGGCAGCCTGCTTGCCACGGCGGCCAACGTGCACATCGCCCTGCCGCTGATCGACATCGTCAACGAGAACCTGGAACACCTGGCCGCCGGCGGCGCCGCCGCGACGGGCGGCATCGTGCTCGACACCGACGGCGCCAGCCTCGGCGGCCATGCGCTGGGCCAGCAGGGTGCCGTTCCCGGAGCCGGCGAGCACACTCCGGAACGCCTGTACGCGGCCCTGCCGGCCCATTCCAGCCCGGCCACGCCGGTGCGGGCGCCGGACGCCTACACGGCGCTGGGCGCGGACTTCTCGGCGCCCGCGCTGCCCTATTCGCAGGCGCTGGACGTATCGCGTTCCTACCTGCGCGCGATGGGGTGCGGCGCTACGCCACCATGCGCGCCTTCCGCGAAAAGATCACCGCCTTTGCCATCGACGCCGGCCAGGAGGCGGCGGACTTCCAGGCGCACCTGTGGCGCTACCCGTTGCGCTTCGAGTTGGCCCTGGGTACCTGTGCCTGTCCCGTGCGCAGTACGACACGCTGTACGCGGCACCGCTGTCCGCGGCTCGCCTGCGCGAACTCTACGGTTTCCCGGCCGAGATGGCGGGCCGCCTCGACTGGCGCAGCGTGGCGGTCGTGCTGCCCGAATTCCTGCGCCGTACCGGCCTCGCCTACTGCGACTTCCTGGCCCTCTGGCGTTCAGGCCATGTCCTTTTCGAAAACGGGGCGTCCCGCCAGGACGGCAATACCCATCCGGACGAGCATGCGGACGCGCACGGGTTCCCTCATTGCCCGCCGTGCTGCGCCGACGACTATGTCCTGCACTTTCCGGAGGCCTCCTCGGTCGACGACGCGCTCGCGCGGCTGGCGGTGTTCATCCGCCTGTGGCGCAGCCTGCATTGCCTGCCCGGCGCCGGCTATGGTTTCGCCGAACTGAGCGACATCTGCGCGGTGCTGGGCCTGACGGCCGGCGGCAAGCCGAATCCGGGCTTCATCGCCCAGCTGGCCGCCTTCCAGATCCTGCGCGACGACTGGTCGCTCGCGCTCGGCGTGGATGACACCGCGCCGGACGGGGCAAGCGCTGCCGACCGTACGCGCCTGCTCGGCCTCTGGCCGGCCCCGGGCACGCGTCCTTCGGCTGGGCGGTCGACCACCTGCTGGCGCGGATCGAAGACCGTGCCGAACGCGAGCACGCCCCGGGGCGGCGCCCGGGCAGCCAGCCGCGCCACCGGCCGCCGGAATTCATGAAGATCCTGCGCGCCAATCTCGACGCGCTGTCGCAACTGGCGGGATTCGACCCGGCCAGCACGCCATGGCACGCGCAGCCGACCAGCACCCTGCGCTTCGCGGAAATCCTGGCCAAGATCTACGCCTCGGCCTTCACGACCGGCGAGCTGCTCTACCTGTTCACGAGCGACCAGCACCTGAACGGCGACGATCCCTTTTTTGCCCAGGACCGCAACGAAGCGCTCGACCAGCCGTTCGACTACCCCGAGGAGGGCCACCCCTTCGACTTGTGGCATTTGCGCGCGCGGCTGCTGGAACCGCTCGCCGAGGAGCAGGCGCAGGCGATCGGCTGGCATGCGATCGAAAGCGCGATGCGCACCGACTACGGCTACGCGCCCGCATCCGGCAACGATCCCCTGCGCGTGCTGGGCCACCATTTCTTCCCGCGCATGATGGAAGAACTGGGCTTTGCCGCCACGCCACGCGCGCGCCAGTACCGTACGCCCCTGAGCGGCACGGTCCCGAACATGTGGAATCAGCCCCGGCAGGCCCGTTCCAGTACGATGCCGCCGCCGAGGAGCTGGTGGCGAGCCTGCCGCTGCCCGACGAGGCGGTGCTGGCCAAGCTGAACGCGATCGAGCAGCTGACGGCGGCGGAACGGCTGGCCGTGCAGCAGCTGTACTTCAGCCCGCGCGCCGAGCTGGCGCGCTTTTCCTTCCTCTTTCCCGACCTGCACGAGGCCGAGCGCGCGCTGATCGAGGAAGCCGACGAGCGCGCCCGCTGGCGCTACTTCCAGCGCAGCTATGCCCGATTCGCGGCGCGGACGCGTGCCGTCGCGGGCCACCTGGCCGGCCACGTCGCCTTTGCCAGCGACGGCCAGCCGGTCGACGATGGCCTGGCCGCCCTGGTCCTGCGCAACCTGCTTGGCGACGAGAACGCGGCGCTCGGCCCCCGGGAAGCGGACGACGGCCAGCCCCCACCACCCATGCCTGGACCGTACCTGGCGGCGGCGCCTGCGCGGCGCTGACGGCGCTGGCGGGCACCGGCCTGCCCGGGCAGTTCAGCAGCGACAGCGGTGCCGCATGGCAGGAGATGCGCGGCCCGCTGAGCGCCTTCGGCCCGGCGCGCGACCGCTGGAACGCGCCCTTGCCGACCGTGATCCCACGTCTCGACCTGGCGCCGGCCCCGGCCACGCCGCGCTTCGCGATCGTGCGCAACGGGCTGGCGATCCGCGAGTCCGACGGGCTGGCCCCGGGCGGCGCGGAAGGCTTCCAGGTACGCTGGAGCGGCGTGCTGATCGTCGAGCATGGCGGCAGCTACACCTTCTTCGCCGGCGCCCCCAGGCCCGACTGCGAGGCGCCCGGGGACGAAGCCTGCGACCACGCCCGCTGGCGCATCAACCTGCGCCGCGGCCAGAAGACCTGGCTACTGCTGAACCGCCGCTGGGACGGCGAAAACGCGCCGGACCGCGCATCGGGCCCGCTGCACCTGCGGCGCGGCGCCTATTTCATCGACATCGACTTCCACGAGGAGACGCCCGAATTCGACGAGCCGCTCGAGCTCGGGCGCGCTGCCACCGGTTTTACCGTCAAGTACAGCGGTCCCGACACCGGCGACCGCATCGCCGCGCTGCCGCAGGAACGCCTGTATCGCGACGTCGTCATGGCGCCCCTCGACAGCCGCGCGGCACTGGCGCCGGCCGCGCGCGCCTACTTTGCCAACCAGTATCCCGGCAGCCTGCGCGACATCCGCCGCACCTACCAGCGCGCCTTCAAGGCGCTGCTGCTGTGCCACCGGCTGCGCCTGTCGGCAACGCTGGGACCGCGCGCGGCCGTCTCCGAAACGGGCTACCTGCTGTCGGCGCCGGCGCTGTTCGCCGGCACCACCTACGTGGCGGGCACTCCCTACAGCTCGCACCGGGCCTGGTTCGACCTCAACCTGCTGCCGGTGGGCGACGCCTACAACGGCGACCCGGAGCGCCAGCCGCCGGCCCCGCTCGACGCGCGCGCGACACCCTCGGTTTCACGCCGCCAGGCCCTGTTCGACTGGTTCGAGCGCCTGCATGACTACACCGTGATGCGGCGCGCGGTGCTGCGCGGCGCTGGCCGCCAGGCCTGGCTGAGCTTCGTGGAAGCGGCCAACCAGCAGCCGGCCGACGTGGCGCCGCTGCTGATCGACCTCGGCATCGACCTCGATCACGCGCCGCTGCTGCTGGCCTTCCACGAAGGCGTCGCGATCGATTGGCCGCGCCTGGCCGACGAGCGCTGGGCGCTGCGGCTCTGGCACGCGGCGCAATGGGTGCGCCAGCTGCTGCGTCACTTCGTGCCGCGCGACCTGGGGCTGGCGCAACCGGCCGCCTGGGCCGGCGACGACGGAGCGGCACTGGCCGCAGCCAATGCCGGGCTGACGCGCTTCTACCGCGATGGCATGATCGAACGTGGCGAACCGCGCCGCTATCTCGACCTCGAACGCCTCAACAACGAACTGCGTGAGCGGGCGCGGACCGCGCTCCTGGCCTACCTGTGCGGCATGGACCGGGTGGCGCTGCCCTTCGCGCCGGGCACCCATGCACGCGTGCCGCGCGACCTGTCCGCCTTGCTGCTGCTCGATACCGAAGCGGGGATCTGCCAGCGCGCCAGCCGCGTCGAGGAGTTGACTGGGGCGCTGCAAGCCTCGTGGAACGCGCGCGCCTGCGCGAAGAGCCTACCCTGCCGCCGGTTGCCGCCTTCACCGCCGCCTGGGACGCGCGCTTCGCCAGCTTCCACCTCTGGCAAGCCTGCCGCCGGCGCCAGCTGTATGCCGAGAACCATGTCGAGTGGAGCGAGCATGCGCAGGCCATCCGTTCCGAGGCCTTCCGCTTCCTCGAATCGGAACTGCGGCGCCATACGCTGAGCGCACCCGTGCCCGGCGGCATGCTGCACTGGCCCGGCCCGCACTGGCCGGCGCACGCGCCGCTGGCAACGCTGCAGGCGCGCGAACCGTCGACGCTGGCGCAGCGACCGCACCCGCAAAACCTCGGCCTGATGGGCATGCCCGGGCGCCATGCGCGTCCGGCCTGGCTGGCGCCGCTGGGCGCCGCCGCACAGCCGCCGCGCGACGACGAAAACCCCAACGACCCCAACAATCCGAACGGCCCGGGCAAACCGAAAAACACGAACGGCGTGCCGGACAGCACGGGTCCCGGCGCGGCGCTTCCTGCCGCAGGCAACACCGAGCAGCCACCGCTCTGGCTGCAGGCGGCGGTGCGGCTGGGGACGCGCTTCCTGCGCATTGCCGCGGCCGCCGAGCCCCAGGCCAGCGCATCGTTCAGTCCGATCGTACCCGCGCCAGGCGCCTGCTGCGCCGAGTGCGGACGCATCCACCCGCCGGTGATGGACGAATACTATTTCTGGCTGGTCGATTCCGCCTATTACGACCCGGCGGGCCTGAATCCGTCGGACCCGACCCTCTACCAGGACGCGGACTGGGGCGCGGTGCCGCCCGACATGCGCTCGGACTGGCACCGGCGCGACAAGCTGCCGCCGCTGCTGGCCTGGTCGACGCGCCGGATGGTGCGCCTGGCCTGGTGCCGCGTGCACAATGGCGAGTTCCAGGTGCCGCGCTGCTCGGACGAGGGAGCCCATGTGTCGGGCAGCGGCATGGTGGCTGAACTCAGCTTCCTGGGACGCGAGGGCGACTCGCTTCGCTTCGCCATCACCAATGCCGGGCCGACGCCGCCGGGTTACGCGGACCCCTCGCCCCGGGGCTTCCGCTACGACATCGTCCCCGACAGCGTCACCGTCCTGCCGGAGGTATTCCCGACATCCGTGCCCGGCCCCTTCCCCGGCGCTCTGGCGGCCTATCCATTCTTTCTGTATGCGATGCCGGGCGCGCCGCTGGAGCCCCTCGCTGTACTCGACGGCGATGGCGGTTGCCGGTGCCCTGCGCACGCATTGCCGCACCGACGCGGCGCTCGGCTGGTACGAGCGCTATTTCGCGCCTCAGGACAAGGACCTGCGCTGGTCCACTTGCCGCGTGCTCAGGCCGTCGCCGAACGACCCTCCCGAGCAGCCGCCGACCCGCGGCCGCGGCCGTGACCGGGCGGCCCAGGCGGGACGCGGCCCCACCCGCGCCACGGCCGACACGGCCGCCCGTCTCGGGCGCAGGGGCGGAACGGGCGACGCCTGCTGCGACACCGGCGTCGGCTCGGCTGCCGAAGCGCGCCGCCGCAGCGTGCTGCTCGCCTACCTCGAGACCCTGCTCGAATCGGCGCGGGCCGCGCTGTGCGGCGACAGCGCCGAGGCTCATGCACTGGCACGGCTGCGCCTCGACGCGGCGGCGCGCTATCTTGGCCCCCGGCCGGTGACCATCCGCGGCGACGACGCGTCCGCACCGTCGACCGTGGCCGCCTTCGTGGCGCGGCTGGCGCCGCTGAACCCGCGGCTGATGGAACTGTACGACAGCCTCGACGACAACCTGGCCGCGCTGCGCCACTGCCTCGGCAAATCGCGCCTGGCCGCACCCGCACCTGCCGCCGGTTCATGGTGGGGCGAGTCCGGGATGCGGCGCGGCTGGCGCGAGCCGGTGGAAGACTGCGACGACGACGGCTGCTGCTGCCCGCCCGGGCCTTACCGTTTCCTGTTCCTGCTGGGACGGGCGCTGGAAACGGCGAACGAGGTGCGCAGCTTCGGGGCGGCGCTGCTGGCCGCCTATGAGAAAGGCGATGCCGAATTCCCGGCGGCGCTGCGCGCGGGCCATGAACGCCAGTTGCTGAACCTGTCCGAGGAGCTGCGCCGCACCGAGTTCCGCCAGGCCGACTGGCAGGTGCAGGCGCTCATGAAGAGCAAGGAAGCGGCCCAGACCCGGCGCCAGTACTATGCCGATCTCGTCGCGGGAGGCCTGATCGCGCGCGAGCAGAGCTACCAGTTCCTGACGCAGGCCGCCATGGCGACGCGCACGGCCGGCAATGTGGTCGAGGGCGTATCCCAGGCGATGAACCTGATTCCCGACATGACGACCGGCGTCGCAGGCGTGGCCTCGACGCCGGTGTCGGTGTTCCAGATGCCGATCGGTACCAAGCTTGCCCATGCCTTCGCGGCGGCGGCGCGCATCCTCCTGACCGTGGCCGATGTCCAGGGCACGCAGTCGGGACTGGCGCTGACGGAGTCCGGCTGGGACCGGCGCGAAGTCGACTGGCTGTTCCAGATCTCGGTGCTGGACGTCGAAATCGAAGCGCTCGAGCGCCAGATCCTGGCGCTCGAGCGCACTCGCGACGGCGCCCTGCGCCAGCTGAACAACCTGGTGCAGCAGAAGCAGCAGGCCGCCGAACTCCAGGACTTCCTGCGCGACAAATTCACCAACCACGCCCTTTACCTGTTCCTGCAGCGCGAAACGGCCGCCCTGCACCAACGCATGTACGACATCGCACGCTGCTGGGCGCTGCAGGCGCAACGCGCGTACCGCCTGGAACGGGAATTCAACACGCGAACCTTCCTGCCGGCCGACACCCGGGACGGCTTGCACGAAGGCCTGCTGGCGGGAGAGCGGCTTGCGACCGCACTGCGCGGTATGGAAAAGGCCTATCACGACGGCAACGGGCGCACGCTGGAACTCTCGACCCGGCTCTCGCTGCGGGTCGATTTCCCGCTGGCCTTCCTGGAGCTCAAGACCACCGGCCGCTGCGAGATCGCCATCCCCGAATGGCGCTTCGACCGCGAATACCCCGGCCATTACATGCGCCGCATCCGCTCGGTCAGTTTGACCATCCCTTGCGTCGCCGGACCGAATACCGGGGTGCACTGCAAGCTTACCCTGCTGGGCAGCGCCACCCGTGTCGAGCCGACGCTGCTCGACATCGAGGATTGCTGCCCGCGCGAGTGCACTTGCGGCTGCTGCGCCGGCCGTCGCTACGAAGCGCAGCCGGACGATCCGCGCATTGTGCGGCGCTGCGGTGCCACCGAGAGCATCGCGACCTCGCATGCACAGAACGATGCCGGCCTGTTCGAACTGAATTTCCGCGACGAGCGCTACCTGCCCTTCGAATACGCCGGCTTGGTCAGTCTCTGGCGCTTCGAACTGCCTGCCGAGACCAATGCCTTCGACACCGATACCGTGACCGAGGTCGATTGCAAGTTCGACTACACCGCTTGGGAGGGCGGCAGCGTCCTGCGGGAGGCCAGCTGGGCCGCCGCCTCGAACATGCTGCCCGGCGGCGGCCTGCGCTATTTCGACTGGGCCCGGGATTTTTCCGATGCCTGGCACCGGTTCACGGCGGGCTTCCTGGCCGACCGGCGCGAGCTTTGCGCGCGCCGGCTCGCGCTGCGCATGCACCGCGGCATGTTCCCCTATCTGCCGGGCCAACGGCCGGTGCGCATGCGCCGCCCGGAAATCTGGTTCGAGGCGCGCACCTGCGAGGAAGGCGTACGCAACGTCGAACTCGAGTTTGTGCCCGACCGCGACCTGCCCTGCGGCGACGACGGCGAAACCTGCTGCGAGCGCTACCAGCTGACCTGCGTCGCCAGCGCCGACTGGCCCTGCCTGTTCCACGGGGTACTGGACTATCCATTCCCCTACCTGGAGGAAGACTGCGCTCGGCAGATCGGCGAATTCGTGTTTCCGGAGACGGTCAGCGCGGTGCGCAAGGCTTACCTGGTCTGTTCATACGAAGCGGGGGCGCCGCAGCGGTGCCTGGCCCCAGCGGATGTCTGCCCGGAGGGTTGCAGGACGCCCTGCTGAGCGCGCGCGCGGCCGGTCCGGGACGCCGTCCGCGCGACTTTTTATCGGCGGCAAGCCCCGGGCCGGCCCGGGGCTTATCTTCGCGCAAACCACCTGCTGTTCGATTGAATCGCAGTTGGAAGTCGCGCGCGGCTGGCGTAAAGTCCTGTCACCCCGAACCAGACGAGACTGCCATGTACGCCAATGCCATGAACTGGAACAAACTCGATACGCTGGGGGCGCAGGCCCTGAAAAGCATGGACCGCAGCCGCCAGGCGCGCGGCAAGACGATGGAGCGCGCCGGCTACGGCCCGCGGCAGACGGCATCGGCCGTCGTCCTCGCCGAGCCGGGCCTGGAGCTGCGCCGCTACGGCGGCACTGCCGGGGATGCGCCACCGGTGCTGCTGGTACCCGCCCCCATCAAGCGCGCCTACATCTGGGACCTGGCGCCCGAGATCAGCGTCGTGCAGCGCTGGCTCGAACGGGGCTACCGTGTCTACATGGCGCACTGGACGCCGCTTTCCGAATCCGGGTCCGACTCCGGTCATGACTTCGGCCTGGACGACTATGCCGACCGCCTGCTCGATGCCTCCGTGCGCGCCATCGCGGCCGACGGCGCCGCCGGTGGCCATGGCAAGCCCGTCATCGCCGGCCACTCGCTGGGCGGCATCCTGGCGGCCGTCTACAGCGCCCTGCACCCGGAGAGCGTGCGCGCCACCATCCTGCTCGAAGCCCCGCTGCATATCGAACCGGCCTCGTGCTGCTTCAACCGCCTGGTGAAAGCCACGCCCGACGCGCGCGAGATCGCCGCCCTGTTCGGCCAGGTGCCGGGCGTTTTCCTGAACATGATGAGCGCCGCAGCCGAGCCGCAGGCCTTCCAGTGGGAGCGCATGTTCGACCGCTGGCTGTCGCTTGGCGACCGGCATGCGCTCACCACCCACATGCAGGTGGAACGCTGGACCCATGACGAGTTCGCGATGCCGGGGCGGCTCTTTGCCGACATCGTCGAGTCCTTCTACCGCAAGGACGAGTTCATGGCCGGCAGCCTGGAGATAGCCGGGCGCAGCGTGAGCCCGGCCGCACTGCGCGCGCCGCTGGTGAGCGTGGCCGACCCGCGCAGCAAGCTCATTCCCCCGGCGGCAACCCAGCGCTTCCACGAGGCGGCTGCCAGCCCGGCCAAGCTGCTGCTGCACTACGAAGGCGACATCGGCGTGAACCTGCAGCACGTGGGCGTGCTGGTGGGGCGCAATGCCCATGCGCGCATCTGGCCGGCAATCTTCAACTGGCTCGACGCCGAAGCCGCGCTCCCCATCGCCGCTACGGACACGGCAGGCCTGCGTTGAGAAGTGCGCGCGCCGGTGCGGCAGTGCCCCAGTGACCACGAGGGCGGGTGACCGCAGCCCGGTCTCGATGTAAGCTGTCCCTTTCTGAACCTGAAGGGGGATGTCATGCTCGGCAAGAACTCGGTTTGTCTTGGCTTCAAGGACGCGGCCCTGGAAGCGGCGCAGTTTTACGCGGCCACCTTTCCCGACAGCGCCGTCACGGCCGTCCATCGCGCTCCCGCCGACTACCCGGCCGGCAAGGAAGGCGAGGTCCTGATGGTCGAATTCACGGTGATGGGGATCCCCTGCCTGGGCCTGAACGGCGGGCCGGACTTCGTCCACAGCCAGGCTTTCTCTTTCCAGGTCGCCACCGACGACCAGCAGGAGACCGACCGCCTGTGGGATGCGATCGTCCAGAACGGCGGCACCGCGAACGTCTGCGGCTGGTGCCAGGACAAATGGGGCCTGTCGTGGCAGATCACGCCGCGCGCGCTGACGGCCGCCGTCACCGATCCCGATCCGGCGGTGGCCAAGCGCGCTTTCGAGGCGATGATGGGGATGGGGAAAATCGATATTGCCGCGATCGAAGCGGCCCGGCGCGGGTAATGTGACCGGCTGCGCGGCGAGCCGGCTTCGTGCGGGCGCTGCGCCGGCCGGCGCCCTGCTGCAGCGGCCCCCGCCGCCAGGCGCCGCGGCCCGGGCGAGGCGGCTTACACCAGCCCGGTCAGGTAGTAGACCGCGATGACGAAGAACACGGCCAGCGTCTTGATGAGGGTGACGGCGAAGATTTCGCGATAGGACTGGCGGTGCGTCAGGCCCGTCACGGCCAGCAGCGTGATCACGGCGCCGTTGTGCGGCAGCGTGTCCATGCCGCCGCTGGCCATGGCCACCACCCGGTGCAGCACTTCCAGCGGAATCTGGGCCGCCTGCGCGCCCTGGATGAACAGGTCGGACATGGCGGCCAGCGCGATGCTCATGCCGCCCGAGGCGGAACCGGTGATGCCGGCCAGCGAACTGACCGATACGGCCGCGTTGATCAGCGGGTCGGGAATGCTCCTCAGGGCGCTGCCGACGACGACGAAACCGGGCAGCGCCGCGATCACGCCGCCGAACCCGTATTCCGAAGCCGTGTTCATCGCCGCCAGCAGGGCGCCGCCGACGGCCGCCTTCGAGCCTTCGGCGAAGCGCGCACTGACGCGTTTGAAGGCGGTCGCCAGCACCAGCAGGATCCCCAGCAGCAGTGCGCCCTGCACCGCCCAGATCGCCACCACGGTCTTGATCGGCGTCGTTACCGGCGCGTGCAGGCCCGGCAGGATTTCGGGCGCCACCGTGAACGAAGTCCCATACCATTCGGGAATCATCCGCGTCAGCAGGAAATTGGCGACGCCGACCAGGATCAGCGGCAGGATCGCCAGCAGCGGGTTCGGCAGCGATTTCGCCTGCACGCGCTCCGGCTCGTTCGCCAGCGCGCTGCCATAGCCTTCGCCGGCAGCCATCGCGGCGCGGCGGCGCCATTCCAGGTAGGCCAGCCCGACCACGATCATGAAGACCGAACCGATCGTGCCCAGCATGGGTGCGGCCCAGGACGTGGTCTTGAAGAAGGTGGTCGGGATGATGTTCTGGATCTGCGGCGTGCCCGGCAGCGAATCCATCGTGAACGAGAAGGCCCCCAGCGCCAGCGCGCCCGGCATCAGGCGCTTCGGAATGTTGCTCTGGCGGTAGAGCTCGGCGGCGAAGGGGTACACCGCGAACACCACCACGAACAGCGACACGCCGCCATAGGTCAGCAGCGCGCAGACGGCAACGATGACGGCATTCGCGCGCGAGCGGCCGATGTAGCGCACCGCGGCGGCCACGATCGATTCCGAAAAGCCGGACAGCTCAATGAGTTTGCCGAACACGGCGCCGAGCATGAAGACGGGGAAGTACAACTTCACGAAGCCGACCATCTTCTCCATGAAGATGCCTGAAAACACCGGCGCGACAGCAGCCGGGTCGGTCAGCAGCACCGCGCCGAGGGCGGCGATCGGTGCGAACAGGATAACGCTGTAGCCGCGGTAGGCGGCGAACATCAAAAACGCCAGGGCGGCGAGGACGATCAGGAATGACAAGCTTGCTCCTTTTTTCTCTTGTTTCTCACGACCGGTCGCGTTCTGCGGACCGGCTTTTCGTCTCCGCCCATGTGCGGCTCACCATGTTTCGAACGGCCGCAAGCGATGGTGGTCCGACCACATGGGCCCGGTCGATTATTCGCGATCGTTGCCGAATTTGAAATACGTAGAACTACGGTAGTAGAACTACGGTAGCGATCCGGACCTCGGCGCGGTGCCGAAGCGCACGCGGCGCGGCGGAACAAGTTGTCAATGTAGAATGACCTTTTTGCCCCCTACGCGCCCATGACCTGCCTGCCGAAGCTGCCCGCATCGTCCCCCGAACTCGTCCTCGGCCTCGAGGACCGGCCCGGCCCCCTGATCGGCATGCTGGCTGCCCTGCAGCACTTGCTGGCGATCATCGTTCCAATCGTCACGCCGGGCCTCCTGATCTGCCAGGCGCTGGGCGTATCGGCCCGCGATACCAACCTGATCGTCTCGATGTCGCTCGTCATCTCCGGCATCGCCACCTTCGTGCAGTGCCGCCGCATCGGGCCCTTCGGCGCGGGGCTGCTGGTCGTGCAAGGCACCAGCTTCAATTTCGTCGGCCCGCTGATCGCCGGCGGCACCCTGATGGTCAAGGCGGGAACCCCGGTCGAGGGCGTGATGGCGGCGATCTTCGGCGTGGTGGTGGCCGGCTCCTTCATCGAGATGGGTGTCTCGCGCGTGCTGCCCTTGCTCACGCGCGTGATCACGCCGCTCGTCACCGGCATCGTGGTGCTGATGATCGGCCTTACCCTGATCAAGGTCGGCCTGGTCAGCATGGGCGGCGGCTTCGCGGCGATGGGCAACGGTACTTTCGCCAACGGCCAGAACCTGCTGCTGTCGAGCGTGGTCCTCGGCTTGATCGTCGTCCTGAACCGCATTCCCGTGGTCTGGATCCGCAGCAGCGCCATCATCATCGCGCTGGCGGCCGGCTATGCGCTTGCCGCCATGCTGGGCAGGCTCGATTTTTCCGGCATGCGCGCCGCGCCCCTGTTCCAGGTACCGAGCCCGCTGCATTTCGGGATCGCATTTTCCTGGACGCTGTTCATCCCGATGATCGTCATCTACCTCGTCACCTCGCTCGAAGCCATCGGCGACGTCACGGCCACCAGCAAGATCTCGCGCGAGCCGGTCGAAGGCCCGCTGTGGATGCGCCGCATCAAGGGCGGCGTGCTGCTCAATGGCGCCAACTCGCTGCTAGCTGGCCTGTTCAACACTTTCCCCAGCTCGATCTTCGCCCAGAACAACGGCGTCATCCAGTTGACCGGCATCGCCAGCCGCCATATCGGCATGTGGATCGCGCTCTTCCTGGTCGTGCTGGGACTGTTCCCGGGCGTGGCGGGCGTGATCCAGGCGGTGCCCGAGCCCGTGCTGGGCGGCGCCGTGATCGTCATGTTCGGGGCGGTGGCCGCCGCGGGCATCAACATCCTCGCCAGCGTGAAGCTCGACCGGCGGGCACTGCTGATCGTGGCCGTGTCGCTGGCACTCGGCCTGGGCGTGTCGCAGGTGCCCGAATTCCTGGCGCACATGCCGGCGGCGCTGCGCACCGTGCTGGAATCCGGCGTGGCGACCGGCGGCATCGCAGCCGTGCTGCTGAACTGGTTCCTGCCTGCCCCGTCGGACGCGAACACCGCCGCCGACGCGCCTTGAACACATCGCGCTGTGCGAATCCGCACACCCGTTTCGCATCGGCAGTATTCTGTTGACAATATTGAAACCGGAAAATACAGTTTCATTGCAGCTGGCCGGATTCCGCCAAGAGAAACGCCGCCGCCATGCCGTCGCGCCGTACCCTGCTTCATCGCCATCCCGGCCTCCCCAGGCCGGCGCCCCCAGGAAAACCAGGAGACAGCATTAATGAAGAAGACCATCCTTGCAATGGCCGTGCTCGCCGCATGCACGTCGGCCGCTTCGGCGCAAACCAGCGTCACCATTTATGGCATCGTCGATGCCGGCCTCACCCATGTCACCAATGACGGCCCCACCGGCGACCGCACCACGGTCGAAGCCGGGCAAATGCTGGTCTCGCGCTGGGGCTTCAAGGGTAGCGACGACATCGGCGGCGGCCTCAAGGCACGCTTTGCGCTGGAGGGCACGCTGCTCAACGATACCGGTGGCGCCGGCGTGCCGACCGGTACGCCCTCGAATACCGCCCTGTTCGACCGCGAAGCCACCGTCGGCCTGGCGGGGAACTTCGGTTCGATCGACATCGGCCGCCAGAACATCCTCGGCATGGGCTCGGTCGCCCTGGCCGATCCGATGAATTCCGCATTCGCCGCAACGAGCCCGAACGTCCTCTTCGGCGGCATGAACTACGCCGCCGTGTATGGCGCTTACGGTGCGAACAATGGCGGCAGCGCCCTACGCCAGAGTAATTCCATCAAATACGTCTCGCCGAGCTTCCACGGCGCCGGCTTCGCGCTGATGCGCGCCTTTGGCGAACAGGCCAACGGCTTCCAGAAGAATTCCTACCAGGGCGCCTCGGTGTTCTACAACGCCGGCGCCTTCGGTGGCGGCGCAGCCTATGCGCGCATGAAGAACATCACGGACAGCGACCTGCTGAAGTCCTTCGGCATCGGCCTGAAGTATTCGCTGCCGGCGGTCGTGCTGAAGTCGACCTACATCCAGAACGAACTGGAAAGCACGGGCCGCAAGATCGCCATCCTCGGCCTAGGCGTGGACGTGCCGGTGGGGCCTGCCCTCACCCTGAACGGCGCCTACTACAACACGCGCCGCAGCGGCGACCTGCGCGACGACTCGCAGCAATACATCTTCATCGCCCGCTATGCGCTGAGCAAACGCAGCACCTTCTACGGCTCGTACGGGCACGCCGCCACCGACAGCGTGGTGCGCGATGGCCAGATCAACCTCGCCCAGGGCTTCGTCGCGGTGGGCAGCGACTCGGCCAACCGCTTCACGGCCGGCATCCTGCACCTGTTCTGAACCTCGGCCCTGCGGAAAGCGAGCCGGCCGGGCGGCAGCCCCGCCGGCTTTTTTCATGCCGGCGCGTGGACGAACGCGGCCTTCGTCTACACTGCCCGTTTCGAACGCACAGAGCACATACCATGAGCACACCCGACGCCGACGCCGTACCCGAGGGCTTCGAACGCATGCAGCGCGGCGGCCCCTTCATCGCCGGCCTCGGGCCGCTGTACTGCCGCCGGAATCCTGAGTCCGGCGAGATCGTGATCGCGATGCGCATCCAGCCGCAGCACACCAACATGCGCGGCATTGCCCATGGCGGCATGCTGGCCACGCTGGCCGATGCGTCGCTGGGCCTGGGATTGACCCTCCACTGCGACGGCCGACACTCCTTCCTGACCGTAAACCTCAGCACCGATTTCATCGACGCCGCGCGTCCGGGCGACTGGGTCGAGGCGCACGTGCACATCGAACGCATCGGCCTGCGCGTCGCGTTTGCCGGTTGCACCCTGCAGGTAAAGGGGAAGCGCATCCTGCGCGCCAGCGGCGTGTTCACGGTGATGAAGCCGCTGACGCCCGAGCAGCTGGCGGCCGGCTACTGAGCCTCAGGACTCCAGGCGCGCGGCGATCTCGATCAGGCGCGGGCGCACTTCCTCGAGCAGGAACTCCTTCGACACGCTCGACGCCGGCCCGCCGCAGTTGATCGACATGAGCTGGCTGCCGCCGATCGGCATGAAGCCCACCGCGATGCCGTTGACGTCCTTTTGCCAATCGCCGAACGAGGTGGTGCAGCCATAGGCCTCGTAGTCGCGCAGGCCCTTCTCGAAGCCCTCGCGCAGGGCTGCGTGCGCCAATTCGTCCAGTTCCAGTGCGCGGCCGAAGATGTCCTTGCGTTCCTGTTCCGGTGCTTTCACCAGGTAGGCGCGGCCGATGGCGGAGGCCGCCAGGGGCATGCGCGAGCCCACCTGCAAGGCGAGCGCCAGCGCCGCCGTGCTGCGGCAGACCTCCACATAGATCATCGACAGCCGGTCGCGCATGGCGATCGAGACGGTCGTGCCGGAAAACTCGGCCAGCTCCTGCATCATCGACCGCGCCAGCTGGCGGATGTCCAGGCGCGCCAGCATCGCGCTGCCGAGACCCAGCGTGGCGGTGCCGAGCACGTAGCGGCCGCCGCTTTCCTGCACCAGGTAGCCCAGTTTGGTGAGCGTATAGGTGAAGCGCGTGACGGTGGACTTGGGCAGGCCGCAGCGCTCGGCGATCTGCTGGTTCGACAGCGCCTTGTCGGCGCGGCGGAAGCAGGCCAGCACCTCCAGCCCGCGCGCCAGCGCCGTGATGTAGTAGCGGTCTTCGGCGGAGCGTGCGGTATCGATTCCGGCTGCTATCGGGCCCTGCGCTTCCGGTGCGTCTGTATCGCTCGCTGGCATGGTCTGCTCCCCAGTTGAAACGGCATCGAAAAGCGTGCGGCGCGCGGCCGGAAAACCCTTCCCGGAGCGCCTGGCGCATGGCACACTGAACCAGCGCCGATGCCTGCGGGCGCAACCCGCGTCCTCTACGAACAAACCGTTGCTCGTCCGCGCAAAGTATCGTATTCTTTTTTCAATTCTATTCCATTTTACTGCACTCGGTTTCGCCAGGCAAAACTATCGCTGCCCGGCGCGCTATGCAGTCCAGGCCAGGGAGCGACAACGCATGCACCTGTACCAGAGACGCGGGAAAGGCCTCTACGCCACCACGAGCCTGGCGCCGCCCCGCTAGGCATCCCCGCCTCACCCGCACCAGCATCCAAAGCCCTACGACGATACCCACCACGGAGACAGTATTTTGGCGCTTTTCCTGCAGCAGGTCCTCAACGCCCTGACCCTGGGCGGCGTCTACAGCCTGGTCGCGCTCGGGCTCACGCTGGTCTACGGCATCCTGCACGTACCGAACTTCGCCCATGGCGCCTTCTACATGGCCGGCGCCTATGCCGCCTTCTTCATGGTCGACCGCTTCGGCCTGAACTACTGGTGGGGCATGCTGGGCGCGGCCGCCAGCGTGGCCTTCATCTCCGTGCTGTCCGAACGCCTGGTCTTCCACCCGCTCCGCAAAGCCCCCTACCTGCACCAGATGATCGCCTCCATCGGCGTGCTGCTCTTCCTGGAAGCGGGCGCGCAGGCCATCTGGGGCGCCGACTTCCACCGCATGGCGACGCCCTACACCCAGCTCCTCGAATTCGGCGGCCTCACGCTCCCGGCCCAGCGCCTGCTGATCATCGCCGCCGCTTTTCTCCTGGTCGCGCTGCTGCAGCTCTTCCTCAAGAAAACGGTCACCGGCGCCACCATCGTCGCGATGGCGCAGAACCGCGACGGCGCCGCCCTGGTGGGCATCGACGCCAACCGTGTCGCCATGCTCACCTTCGCCATTGCCGGCGCCCTCGCCGGCATGGCGGCGGTGCTGTACGCGCCGATCAACCTGGTCTACACCTCGATGGGCAACCTGGTGATCACCAAGGCCTTCGTCATCATCGTGCTGGGCGGGATGGGCAGCGTGCCCGGGGCGATTGCCGGTGGCCTGATCCTCGGCTTCGCCGAGAGCTTCGGCGCCTTCTACATCTCCACCGACTACAAGGACATCATCGCGTTCGCCCTGCTGGTACTCATCTTGTCGGTGCGGCCGCAAGGCCTGTTCGCGCGGGGAGCGGGCGCATGAAAGCCACCCTCGGCTGGTCCGCCCTGCTGCTGTTCGCCCTCGCCTTCCCTTACCTGGCCGGGAACGACTACCACCTCACGGTGATGTCGACCGCCTATATCTATGCCATCGCCACGATCGGCCTGAACCTGATCACGGGCTACACCGGCCAGTACAACCTGGCGCACGCCGGCTTCATGGCCGTCGGTGCCTACACGGTCGGCATCCTCACCGTCGACCATGGCGTGCCGTTCTGGATCGCCTTCGCGCTGTCGGGCGTGGTGGCCGCCGTTCTCGGCTTTTTCGTCGGCCTGGTGTCGCTGCGCCTGAAGACCCACTTCTTCTCGATCTTCACGCTCTGCGTCGGCCACATCATGTACCTGGTCATCGAAAAATGGGAAAGCCTGACCCACGGCACGGTGGGCATCATGGGCATTCCGGCACCCGAATCGATCGGCCCGCTGGACTTTTCCGAGCCGCGCACCCAGTACTACTTCGTGCTGTTCTTCCTGGTCGCCAGCCTGTGGATCATGCACCGCATCGTGCGCTCGCTGCTGGGGCGCACCTTCATTGCGATTCGCAACGGCGACGAGCTGGCGCAGGCCCTCGGCATCGACCTGATGCGAAACAAGCTGCTCGCCTTCATGCTGTCGGTCTTCTTCTCCGGGATGGCGGGCGGCCTGTATGCCGGCTATGTGCGCTTCCTCGGGCCGGGCGTGGCGGGCGTCGAGCACACCTTCGACATGACGATGTACATGCTGGTCGGCGGCATCGGCACCCTGCTCGGGCCCCTGCTGGGCGCCATCGCGATTCCCTGGCTGACCCAGTACCTGCAGTTCCTGCAGGAGTACCGCTTCGTCGTCTTCGGGCCGCTGCTGGTGCTGCTGGTGATTTTCCTGCCCTATGGCCTGGTCGGCACCTGGCAGAACCGCCGGCGCCGGATGGCGGCGCGCGCCGCGGGCACCGCCAGCAGCCCTGCGGCCACGGCGCCGGCGCGCGAAGGAGCCAGCCATGCTTGAGATCAGCGCGCTCACGCGGCGCTTCGGCGGCCTCACCGCCGTCAACGAGGTCAGCGCGATGTTCGAACGCGGCAGCATCAACGCCATCATCGGGCCGAACGGCGCCGGTAAGACCACCTTCTTCAACCTGGTCAGCGGAGCGGTCGCGCCAAGCTCCGGGCGTATCGTGTTCGACGGTCGCGACGTGACCGGCATGCGCGCCGACCAGGTCGCGCGCCTGGGATTGGCGCGCACCTTCCAGAGCACCACCCTGTTCGATACCGCCAGCGTGCTCGACAACCTGATCGTCGGCCATCGCCTGCGCACCCGCTCGAACCTGCTCGACGTGCTGCTCGGTACGCGCCGCCTGCGCGACGAGGAACGCATCTGCCGCGAAAAGGCGCATGCCGCGCTCGACTTCGTCGGCCTCTCGCACATCGCGTCGCGCCTGGCCGGCGACCTCTCGCAGGAAGAACGCAAGCGCGTCGCCTTTGCGCTGGCGCTCTCCACCGATCCAAGGCTCCTGCTGCTGGACGAACCGGCGGGCGGCGTCAATCCCGAAGAAACCGAGGGCCTGGCAAGGCTGATCCGCAAGATGGCGGCCAGCGGGCTCACCGTCTGCCTGATCGAACACAAGATGGACATGATCATGAACCTGGCCGACCACATCCTCGTCCTCAACAACGGCGAGAAAATCGCCGCCGGCACGCCCGCCGAGGTGCGCGCCAACCCGGTCGTGATCGAAGCCTACCTGGGGAGCGAACATGCTTAGGCTGCAAGACGTTTCGCTGTCCTACGGGAGCTTTCGCGCCCTGAACGGGGTGAGCCTGCATGCCGACGAGGGCGAACTGGTGGTGCTGCTCGGTTCGAACGGCGCGGGAAAAAGCTCGATCTTCCTCACGGTGAGCGGCCTGCAGCGCGCGGCAGGCGGCAGCATCCGCTTCGGCAACCGGGAACTCGTCGGCCGCAAGCCTTCGCAGATCGTCGCCGACGGCCTGGTGCAGTGCCCGGAGGGACGCAAGCTGTTCCCCGGCATGTCGGTGCTGAAGAACCTGACGCTGGGCGCCTACGTGCACCGGCGTGATGCGAAAGGCGTGCAGCGCACACTCGACGAGGTCTTCGAGCTCTTCCCCATCCTGTTCGACAAGAAGGAGCAGGCGGCCGGCAGCTTGAGCGGCGGACAGCAGCAGATGGTGGCGATCGGGCGCGCGCTGATGGGCCGCCCGAAAACGCTGCTGCTGGACGAACCCTCGTTGGGCCTGGCGCCGCTGGTGGTCAAGCAGATGTTCGAGGTGATCGCACGCATCAACCGCGCCGGCACCACCGTGCTGCTGGCCGAGCAGAATGCCTACGCGGCGCTGAACATCGCCAGCCGGGCCTATGTCATCGAGGGCGGCCGTATCGTGCTCGAAGGCGGGCGCGAAGAACTCCTGAACAATGCGCAGGTGCGCAAGGCATACATCGGCGCGTAGGCAGTCGGCGCGCCGGGCAATCCCGTAACACCCACAACAAAGCAAAACCAAGGAGACATCCATGAAACTGCATGCCCGGTTTTCCCGCCGCACCCTCCTGTCCGTCGCCACCCTGGCCGCGTTCGGCCTCGCCGGCGCCGCCCAGGCCCAGGAAACCATCAAGATCGGCTACTCCGGTCCCCTGAGCGGCGGTGCCGCGCTCTACGGCAAGAATGTCCTGTCCGGCATGCAGATGGCCGCGGCCGAGATCAACGCGAAACCGCTCGATATCGGTGGCAGGAAATACAAAGTCGAGATCGTCGCACTGGACGATAAGTACAACCCCAGCGAGACCGGCATCAACGTCCAGCGCCTGGTGCAGCAGCACAAGACGGCGGCCGTGCTGGTGCCGCACTCGGGCGGCGTGTTCGCTGTGCAGGCCTTCAACGAGAAATCGAAAGTGCTGCTGCTGGCCTACACCAGCCTGCCCCAGGTGACGGAACGCGGCAACAAGCTGACGATCCGCATCCCGCCCGACTTCACCACCTACATCGCGCCCTTCACGAAAGCGATGATGACGAAGCATGGCAAGAACGTGGCCATGGTCCAGGCCGACCACGATTACGCCAAAGCCTGGGCCGCCGCCTTCAAGCCGGCCTGGGAAGCGGCCGGCGGCAAGGTGGTGGCGGAGAACCCGATGTCGTACAACAAGGCCACCGATTTCTACAGCGGCGTCAGCCGCGCCATCCAGGCCAAACCGGACGTCATGTTCCTCGGCGGCGCCTCCGAGCCGACAGCACTCGTGGCCAAGCAGGCGCGCGAACTGGGCTTCAAGGGCGGCTTCATCATCCTCGACCAGGCGAAGATGGACGAAATGGCGAAGGTCATGGGCGGCATGAATCAGCTGGAAGGCGCGATCGGCGTGATGCCGATCGCGAACGACGAGCGTCCGGAAGCGGTGGCTTTCACGACGCGCTTCCGCAAGCTCAATCCCGGCAAGGACCCGAGCACCGAGATCAGCCTGAACTACTCCGCCGTGCACGCAACGGTGAACGCGATGAAGCTGGCGGGCACCACCACGGATGCGGCGGCGATCCGCGCGCAGATGGAAAAAGCCTTTACCACCCTGCCGGCGGCGAACAACCCGAACGACATCGACGGGTTGGACGCCAAGGGCGGGACGATCGCCAATACGATCATCGGCGTGGTCGAGGGTGGGAAGATCAAGGGGCAGTTCCTGCGGGCGCTGAACGCGGGTAAGTGATGCCGCAGCGCGTCAGCCTGGCGATGCCAATGACCCCGGGCCGGCGCGGCGTGGGCACGGGGTGCCCACCCTACGGGCTGGATACGTGTAGGGTGGGCGCCCCGAGCCCACACAGTGGCTGTCGAAGCCTGTGCAGCCGCTGTCGATCCTGCGTTCCGACGAGGTTCGGCGAGGCGCCAGCCGACCACTGACCTGTCGTTCTCTCAAAGCACGCCGCGCTGCCTGAGTCCGGCCAGCCGCTCCTCCGACAAACCCAGCAAGTCCTGCAGCACCTCGTGCGTCCCTTCGCCCAGCCCCGGCGGCGCCCGGCGCACGGGCAGGCGTTCGCCATCGAACCGCCAGGGCGACGCGAACACGTCGACGCTGCCTGCTTCCGGGTGCGGCATCTTCTGCACCAGGCCGGCGTCTTGCGAACGGCGCGAAGTCAAGGCTTCGTGCAGGCCCGCTACTTCGCCGCAAGGAATACCGGCCGCAGCCAGGGCGTCAAGCAATTCGCCGCGCCCGCGCCGAGCCAGTTCGCCCAGGATTTCCGGCATCAGCGCTTCGCGGTTCTTCGTGCGCGCCAGATTGGTGCGGAAGCGTTCGTCCGCCGCCAGGTCAGGGCGTCCGATCACATCCTTACAAAAGCGCAGGAACTGGCTGTTGTTACCGACCGCAATCACGAGCGGGCCGTCGGCCGCCTCGTAGACGCCATAGGGCATGATCGACGGATGGCCATTGCCGTAGCGCGGCGGGTCGCTCCCGCGCAGCAGGGCTTCCAGGCCATAGTAGGCGGTGATCATCAGGCCGCAATCGAACAGGGCCACGCCGAGGTGGCGCCCGCGCCCGGACTTTTCGCGCGCGTATAGCGCGGCCAGCGCTCCTTGCGCGGCGTACATGCCGGTCATCATGTCGACGGCGGCGACGCCGAATTTCAGCGGCGGCTGGGTCGGCTCACCGTTCAGGGCCATCAGGCCCGCTTCGCCCTGGATCACCAGGTCGTAGCCGGGGCGCGCCGCCTCCGGGCCGTTGCGGTCGTAGCCGGTGATCGAGCAGTAGACGAGGCCGGGCTGCTCGCGGCTGAGTTCCTCGTAGCCGAGGCCGAGTTTTTCGATTTCGCCGAACTTGAAGTTCTGGATGACGACGTCGCTCTTCTTCACCAGCGCGCGCGCCAGCTCCTGGCCTTCCGGCGTTTTGAGGTCGAGGCAGACCGAGCGCTTGTTGCGGTTGACGCTGTTGAAATACGGCGTCTCCGTGGACCCGATGCGCATGCCCCAGTCACGCGTGTCGTCGCCGCGCTCCGGGTGCTCGACCTTGATGACTTCGGCGCCCAGGTCGCCCAGCACCATCGCGCACCAGGGCCCCGCCAGTACGCGCGACAGGTCGAGGACGCGGACGCCGTCCAGCGGCAGGGAAGATGGACGAGTCACGCTGGGCTCCGTGCGGTGGTGAGGGCCGGGAGGATACACGAGCCGGCGCGGCCCGCGCCAGCGGCAAGACGGCTCACGCTGACTGGGCGCCGGCTGCGCGCCCGAGCGCGATATAGCGCGCCAGGTGATGGTCCTCGTCGCCCAGTTGGTGGTCGATCAGCACCAGGCGCTTGGCGTAATGCGCCAGCGGCAGCTCCCGTGTCATGCCGATGCCGCCATGCAGCTGGATGCATTCCTCGGCCACCAGGGTGCCGATGCGTCCGATGGTAAACTTGGCGGCGGACAGCGCCCGTTCGCGCGCGACCCGTTCGCCGTCCAGGCTGGCCGCGGCATTGATCACGCTGGACCTGGCCTGCTCGATCTCCAGCAGCAGGTCGGCCATGCGGTGCTGCAGCGCCTGGAAGCTGCCGATCGGGACGCCGAACTGGCGTCGCGTGCGCAGGTAGTCGAGCGTCGCCGCCTTGGCCGCTTCCATCGCCCCCAGGCTTTCCGCGCACAGGGCCAGCACGCCGCGGCCGAGCGCGCGCTCCAGCGCCGGATAGCCGCCGCCCTCCTCGCCCAGCAAGGCGCCGGCGTCCAGGCGCAAATCCGTAAAACCCAGTTCCGCGACGCGGCCGCCGTCCATCGCCGGACAGCCCTGCACAAGCAGGCCGGGCGTATCGCGCGGCACCGGGAACAGCGAAATGCCCGCCTCGGCATCGACTTCGCGCGCCGTGCGCGCCGATACGACGAACAGCCCTGCCGCATCGCCGCCGGCGACCACCGCCTTGGCGCCGTCGAGTATCCAGTCGACACCGTCGCGGCGCGCGCTGGTCTGCACGCGCGCCGGCTCGTAATGGGTGCCTGGCTCGTCATGGGACCGGGGCGGCAATGACGGCGCCGGACGCGATCTCCGCCAGCACCGCCTTCTGCGCCGCGTTGCCGGCCGCGGCGATGCACTCGGCTGCCAGCACCGCGCTGCCCAGAAGGGGTTCCACCACCAGGCCGCGTCCGAGCGCTTCGAACACGACCGCGATATCGAAACCGGCGCCGCCAAAGCCGCCGTCCCTTTCCCTCAGCAAGGCGCCGATCGCGCCCAGGTCGGCGAAATGCTGCCACATCGCGTTCGAGTAACCGAGTGGCGAAGCGGCGATGCGCTGGCGCGTTTCGAAGCCGTACTGCCCGGCGATGAAGCGGTCCAGGCTGTCGGCGAGCATGCGCCGCTCTTCGGTATGGCGAAAGTCCATCGCGAGTTCCTTCCGTTTCCTACAGACCGAGGATCATCTTGGAGATGATGTTCTTCTGGATTTCGTTCGAGCCGCCGAAGATCGACAGCTTGCGGTTGTTGAAATACTGGGCGGTGGCCGCGGCGGCGAACTCGGGGCCGAAGCGCGGGCCCGCGTAGTCGACGTCGAGCATCGCCTGGCTGAACGGGCGCGCATACACGCCCATCGCCCTGCGCGTCAGCGACAGGATCTCCTGGCGGATCTCGGTGCCGCGGATCTTCAGCATCGAGCTTTCCGCCCCGGGCACGCCGCCGCCCGCCACCGCCGCGATCACGCGTAAATTCGTCGTCAGCATGTTCGCCAGGTCGATCTCGACCCGTGCCAGGCGCGCAGCAAAACCCGGGTCTTCCAGCAGCGGCCGGCCATTGCGCAGCTGGCTGGCGGCGATGCGCTTCAGGCGCGCCAATCCGGCCACGGAGAAACCGACACCGGCGATATTCGTCCGCTCGTAGGTCAGCAGGTACTTGGCGCAGGTCCAGCCGCGCCCTTCCTCGCCGACGAGGTTCTCGACCGGCACGCGCACGTCGGTGAAGAACACCTCGTTGACCTCGTGCTCGCCGTCGAGCGTGACGATGGGGCGCAGCTCCACGCCCGGCGTGTTCATGTCGATCAGGAGGAAGCTGATGCCCTCCTGCTTCTTCGCCGTGCGCTCGGTACGGACCAGGCAGAAGATCATGTTGGCGTAGTGGCCGAGCGTGGTCCAGGTCTTCTGGCCGTTGACGATGTAGTGCTCGCCGCCGGCATCGACAGCGCGCACGGCGCTCGTCTGCACCGCGGCCAAATCCGAGCCTGCGCCCGGTTCGGAGTAACCCTGGCACCACCAGTCCGAGCCGTCGAGGATGCGCGGCAGCCAGTGGCGCTTCTGCGCCTCGCTGCCGTACTTGATCAGGACGGGGCCCAGCATGTTCACGCCGAAGGGAACGATGCGCGGCGCGTTCGCCAGGGCGCACTCGTTCTCGAAGATGAATTTTTCGATCGGGTTCCAGCCAGGGCCGCCGTATTCGCGCGGCCAGTGGTTGGCCAGCCAGCCGCGTTCGTTGAGGATGGCGTGCCAGCCCGCCATGTCGGCCTTGTCCAGATGCTGGCCATTGGCGACCTTGTTCGACAGGTCCGCCGGCAGCTTCTCGGCCAGAAAGGCTCGCACCTCGTCACGGAAGCGTTCTTCGTCAGGGGTGAAATGCAGGTCCATGGCTATCCCGGAGTCAATGTAGCGCCAATATGGCAGTGCGAACCGCTGTGCGAAACATGGTTTTGCTTCAGGCTTTACGCTGAACGATACCGACTTCCGCCCGCACTGTAAACGTCGAGCGAGCCGATCTGCACACTATGCCGGGCGATGCGCCTGTAAATCGTGCGCCTTGCTGCCAGGTAGTTCCGCTGTGCAAAACAGGGCGGGGAAGTCCCCATGAAAGCAGATTGCGCTCGGCAAGCCTTGAAAGTGCGCCCGCTGGTCCAATATCACCTTAACATGCAGCCACTAGGAGGGTGTTTCCATGAGTCCGCAAGATTCCCAGCTTCTCCAGGATTTCCTGGACCAGCTCATCCAGGCGCGCGGCCTGCCGAAGGATCCGGAGGCCGAGGCCATGATCCAGAAAGCGGTCGCCTACCAGCCCGATGCCGCCTACCTGCTGGTGCAGCGCGCCCTGCTCCAGCAGCAGGCGCTCGACAATGCCAAGGCCGAGATCGCGTCGCTCCAGCAGCAATTGCAGGCGCGCGGCGGCGGCTCGGGCGGCGGCTTCCTCGATCCGCACTCCTGGGGCAACAGCGCGGGCCAGCGGGCACAAGCCCGGGGCGGCCAGCACTATCCGTCCCAGCATCCATCCAGCTACCCACCGAACTATCCGCCGCAGTACCAGCCTGGCTATGCCCGGGCACCGTCCGGCCGGTTCGGCAGTTTCTTCCGCGGCGGCGGCATGGGCGGCGGCATGGGCGGCGCGCTGGGCAATATCGCATCCACCGCGGCGGGTGTGGCTGCCGGCGCCTTCCTGTTCCGGGGCCTGGGCAATTTGCTGGGCAACCATGACGGCAATGGCTTCCTCGGCAGCAACGAGGGCTTCAACTCGCTGGCGAACGGGGTTGAGGACGGCGGCAGCCACGCGTCGCTGGCCGATAACGCGTCGGATTCATCCAGCAGCCTGCTGGGCGGCGATGCGGGCGGCGGCGGGATGGCCGACGACCTTGGACTGGGCGATATCGGCGGCGACTTCGACGGCGGCTCGGACGACAGTTCGTTCGGCTGACGGCAGGTAAGAGGCCAGGCCTTGCCGGCACGGCGGTCTTGCTGCCGCTGTGTTAGCATTCGGCCGCCCGCCAGTCACGCCGCCATCAATCATGTCCCTCCAGATTTCCCGCATCCTGCACGCAGGCTACCTGTTCGCTTGCGAAGGTGGGCGAATCGCCTTCGACCCGATCTTCGAGAACCCGTTCAGCCGCAACTGCCACGCCTTCCCGCCGGTCGCTTTCGACCGCGAGCAGATCCGCGCGCTGCGCCTGGACGCCGTCTTCATTTCGCACTTCCACGACGACCACTGCTCGCTCGACAGCCTCGACCTGCTCGACCGCGCCACGCCGATCTACCTGTACTGCCTGTTCGACGAGCTGTTCGCGATGCTGCGCGAGCTGGGTTTCATGAACGTGCAGGCCCTGCGGCTCGATACGCCGGTCCAGGTCGGCCCGTTCACCGTCACGCCGCGCATCGCCATGGACGAAGAGGTCGACTCGATGTTCCAGGTGCAGGCGGCGGGCCTGAACCTGCTCAATGTCGTCGATTCCTGGATCGACCCGGACACCCTGCCCGCCCTGCGCGCGCTCGGCCCCTGGGACATGGTGCTCTGGCCCTTCCAGACCATGCGCGAGATCGAGGTGCTGTCGCCTTCGCGCGCGTCGCCGGCCCCCGCCATCCTGCCGGCCGAGTGGATCGAACAATTGCACGTGCTGGCCCCGCGCTACGTTGTGCCCAGTTCCTGCCAGTTCCAGCAGGAGAGCTGGTCCTGGTACAACCGCGCCTTCTTCCCGATCAGCTATCGCCAGTTTGGCGCCGAAGTCGAGGCTGCGCTGCCGGGCACCCGCGTCGTGCGCATGAACCCGGGCATCTCGTTCCGGCTCGGTGCCGACGGCCTGCTGCCGGCGCCGCCGCTGGACTGGGTGCTGCCGCTCGGCGACCAGGACGTCGATTACGACTACGACCCGCAGGCGCAGCCACCCTCCACCGCCGGGATCGCGCGCCAGTTCGCGTCGCTGGACCCTGGCCAGGCCACGCGCGTACGCGACTACTGCCAGGGCGGGCTGCTCGCACGCTACCGTTCGCTCGAGCTGCCCGAGGACAGCTATTTCGAACGGCCCCGCACCTGGCGCCTGTCGGTCTACGACCACGGGGGCGCGGGCACGCACTATCACTATCGCGTGCAGGGCGACGACATTGCGCTCCTCGCCGACGCGCCCGGATCGGTGTCCTGGGCTACCGAGATCCCGGCCGCGAAACTGCACGCGGCCTTGGTGCAGGGCGAATCGCTCACCTCGATGTACATGCGCATCAACGACACCGTTTTTGACGCCGAGACCGAGCGCGAGCTCGCATCGAGCGAACTGGTCGACGACCCCTTGATCCGCTGCCTTTTCGACGACGCCTTCGGCGCTTACCAGGCCGCGCAGCTGCGCCGGCTGAAAGAAACCCCATGACCATTACCATCCTGCCCTACCGTGCCACGCTGGATCAAGCCTGCGACTGGCTGGCGCTGCAGACGGACTCGCCCTGGACCCTGGCGCGCCTGCTCGAGCATGGCGTCACGCCTTATGTCTGGCTCGACTACGACCCGGCCCATCCGGACCTGTTCGGCGAGGCCAACGGCGGCTATGCCGCGCCCATTTTCTTTGAAGGCGATACCGCACGCCTGGCGGCCGGCAGCGAGGACGTCCTGATCACGATGACGAAAGATGCCTACAACATCGTCGCGCGCCTGCCCGAACCGGGCTTCCGGCGCCAGTTGCACGAGCTGCGCTTCCTGAAGAAGGACCTGGAAAAGCTGGTCAAGGCGGTCAAGCGCGCCGCGCAGCCGGCGCCTCCTCTGCCCGTGGCTGCCGAGTCCACCGCGGGCATCTACAAGGAGCAGGCCGTGGCCGCCTTCGGCGCGCTGGTAAAACTCGACCTGGCCGCCCAGCTGGCAAGCGGCGGCGGCATTTTTGGCGACGAAGGGGCGCGCATCAAGGCAAGCACGAAGAAGGCGAAGTCGAAGATCGTGTGGAATCCGGTGGTGCTGGCGCTCGGCCTGCACGACGTCTACCGCGTGCCGCTACGCGGTTTGCATCGCGCCTTTGCCGCCCACGACTTCCTGCAACCCTGGCGCGCGGAGTGGGAACGCAGCCTGGCCCTGCTGGGGCATTGATCCCGGGCCAGGCTAGGCGCCCCAGGTAAAGCTGGCGCTGGTGGCGGCAACGATGATGAAGCTGTTCGTGTTACTCGCATACAGGTAGTAAGCAAGCGCCCCGGCCGGCAAATTCGGGGGCAGGTAGGCGCTGATCGCCACCTGCGGGTCGGGCAGCGAGCCCTCGGCCGTGATCCAGAGCGATCCCCGCGCCCTGGCCGCGGCATCGAGCAATGCGGGTTCGACCAGGTAGAAACACAGGCCCGCGAATGTCAGCGTCCCGCGCTGGTAGTTGGACTGGCCGCTGCTTTCAGCCGAACCATACGGAATGTCGAAGGCGAACGATGCCGTTCCGCTTTCCCAGTCGATGGTCGAGGACAGCAGTTCCGCGTCGTGGAAGCTTGCATCCTCGTAGCGCGTGCCGAGCAGGCTGTTGAGCGACGTCATCGCAACGCTCCACTGCGACGCGCGCATGCGGGACGGAAGTTCATCGGATTGCGCTCCCGGCCTCGTAGTCGGCCTTTGCCGCCAGGTAGCGCCGCAATGCCGTTTCCGGGTCGAGCCCGGCCATCAGCAGGTTGACGATTTCGCGCTTGTCGGCCGAGCCGATCTCCCTGCAGGCGTCGCGGTGGGCACTGAAGTAGGCATACCACGACACCTCGGCCGGACGCTCCTTGCGCGGCTTGAAGCGCGCCGGCACCTGGCGCTGGCCGCACGGGCGAACTCCGCCAGCTGCGCCGGCGCGCCCGACCAGTCGGCGCGTGCCAGTTCGCCCCGCAGCGCCTGCGCCTCGGGCCCGGTTGCCGCATCGGGGCATGCCGGGTGCACCGCCAGGGCGGCCAGGTCGGGCAAGCCCGGGCGCGGCAAAATCGCTGACAAAACGCAGCTTGGCCGCGATGCCGAGCGGCTCGGCGCGGTCCATCGCCGCGTCTTTCGGGTCGAGGAAGCGCCCCAGTTCCAGCAGCGCCGGATAGCTGATCGGCTCCGCGCCGCGGGTGCGCAGGTGGTGCAGCAATGCGCCGACGAGGCGCGCGCCGATCTCGATGTCGTTGAGCGTAAGGGCAAACGCCGGGATGGGGGTGTCGGTCATGGATGTCGTCAAGTCAGTTCAGAACCAGGCATCGCGCATGTCGAGCGTGGTGGTGTCGAGGCTGGCCAGCAAGTCGAGTTGCTGCGCCACCTTCGGCAGCTCCCAGCGGAAGAAGTAACGGCAGGCCTGCAGTTTGCCATGGTAGAAGTCCTCCTCACGCCCGGCCAGGCGACGCGCCGCCACCAGGGCCTGCTCCAGCCACATCCAGGCGACGACCGTGTGGCCCACCGCTTCCAGGTACAGGCTGGCGTTGGCAAGCGTCTTGTTAAGGTCCCTGGTGCCGTAGAGCGCCGCCGTGACCTCCCTGACGCGGCGCCAGGTTTCATCCAGCTGCTGCGCCCAGTCCTGCAGTTCGGGCACCTGCGCCGCGCGCACGCGCGCGATGCAGGCCGCCACCTCGGCGCCGACGGCCTCGAACAGCGCGCCTTCCCCGATCACCACCTTGCGGCCCAGCAGGTCGAGCCCGTGGATGCCGTGGGTGCCTTCGTGGATGGGATTGAGGCGGTTGTCGCGGTAGAACTGCTCGACATTGTATTCGCGCGTATAGCCGTAGCCGCCGTGCACCTGGATCGCCAGGCTGTTCGCCTCGACGCACCATTGCGAGGGCCAGGACTTGGCGATCGGGGTGAGAAAGTCGAGCAGCATGCCGGCGTGCTGGCGGGCGTCAGGCGTGTCGCCGGTGCGCTGCTCGTCGACCAGGCGCGCACAGTACAGGATCAGTGCCAGCGCACCTTCGGTATAGGCCTTCTGCGCCAGCAGCATGCGTCGTACGTCGGTGTGCTCGATGATCGCCACCTGCGGCCTGGCCGGGTCCTTCTCGGCCGGATGGCGGCCCTGAGGGCGGCTGCGCGCATAGTCGAGCGCGTGGAGGTAGCCGGTGACGCCCAGCACGGTCGCGCCCAGGCCGACGCCGATGCGCGCCTCGTTCATCATGTGGAACATGTTGGCGAGACCCTTGTGTGGCTCGCCCACCAGGTAGCCGACCGCACCGGCGCGCCCGCCCGGCTTGAACCTGCCTTCGCCGAAGTTGAGCAGGCAGTTGGTGGTGCCGCGGTTGCCCATCTTGTGGTTCAGGCCAGCGAGCGCGATGTCGTTGCGCTCGCCGAGGCTGCCGTCCTCGTTCACCAGGTATTTCGGCACGATGAAGAGCGAAATGCCCTTCACGCCGGGAATGAGCTTGCCGTCCGGGCCGGGAATCTTCGCCAGCACCAGGTGCACGATGTTTTCCGCCAACTCGTGTTCGCCCGCGGAGATCCACATCTTGTTGCCGCGTAGCCGGTACTGGCGCTCGCCCTCGGGGCCATCAAGCGGATCCGGCTCGGCGCGCGTCGTGATGTCCGACAGGCTGGAGCCGGCCTGGGGCTCGGACAGGCACATGGTACCGAAGAAGCGTCCGCTCAATTGCGGGCGCACGAAGCGCTCCACCTGGCGCGGGGTCGCCGTTTTCAACAGCGTATTCGCATTGCCCATCGTGAGGAAGGTATAGGCCGAGGTCGCCACGTTGGCCGCCGTGAACCAGGCGGCGATCGCCCGGTCCACCACATAGGGCAGCTGCATGCCATCGAATTCGTAGTCCTGGCCCGCCGCCATGAAGCCGGCCGCGCAGAAGGCATCGAGCGCGGTTTTTACTTCCGGGATGATGGTGACCTTCTCGCCGTCGAAGTGCGGCTCCTGGCTGTCGCTCTTCTTGTTGTGGGTGGCGAACAGGTCGACCGCGATCTGCTCCGCGGTGTCCAGGGCCGCCGTGAAAGTCTCACGGCTGTGGTCGCGGTAGCGCTCGCGCGCGCACAGCGCGTCCACGGCCAGCCATTCGTAGAGCAGGAAGTCGATGTCGCGGCGGTTCAGGATGGTCGATTGCATGGTGTCCCTTGGCTGTGATGCGGTCTGGCGCAAAGGATAACCGATTGCCGGCCGTGTGGCAGCCGGGGGCAGCGGCGCGTCCGGCTCAGGGTGTCATCACCGTCCCTTGGCCGGGAGCCAGCACCCCGATCACGCCGCCCCACGCGCACATCAGCTTGGAATCGCTGTTCAGGGCCGGCATCGGCCCGACCATCACCGTCGGCGCGCCCACCATCCACATCCCCGCTGGCACGGGCATGCAGGGCATGGGCGTCAGTACGCCGAGGGCCGCCGCCGTGGCCGCCGCCACGGCAGGGTTGGCCATGCTGGTGCACACACCGAAGGGCGGCACGTTGACGATGGGCGCGCAGTCGGCAATGTTCGCGGCCGGCACCCCGCCGACCAGCACCCGGTTGGCAGGCAGCACCACCAGCGTGCTGGGCGCGGCCCCGAAGCTGCACTGCAGGCTGGCACCCATGCAGACCGCAAGCCCCATGCTAGGCCGCCTGCGGGAGGCCGCGCGCGTCGAAACGCTCGAGCACCGTCAATGGCACACCTGCGCCAAACTGGCGCCGCTCCGACATCGCACCGTTCGGATGGAAACGGCGCCACAAGCCGTCCGGCAAACCGCGTACATAGGTCGTTTCCTCGAACAGCAGCCCGTTCGGGTAGAAATCCTGCTGCAGGCCGTGCAGCTGGCCCTGGCGGTAGTGGGTGCGGCGCACCAGCACGCCCTCGATCGAGTAGAACTCGGCCGGGCCGTCGAGGCGGCCGTCGAGGAAGTGCAAACGCGCCGAGGGCCGGTGCGGCGCGTACAGGATGATGCACTCGCCCTGCTGCACGCCACCCACGAACGACAGTGCGGCCCCTGGGCGCCCCGTGCGCGTGCACCTGCAGCACGCCGTCGAGCTTTCCGTCGGCCAGCGCGCCCTGCATCTGCAGGGCGCCGTCCGCTTCGAGTAGTTGGAATGGCTGCCTGTCCATGCGGTTTCCTTCTCAGTTGACTTTCACCAGTCCGCCCTTGAGCGTCAGCATGCCGCCGCCGTCGACGGTCTGGCTGGCGCCGGCCTTGCTGGTCAGCGACAGCCCCGCCTCGTTCGTCAGCGAGGTGCCGGCCTTGTTCAGCAGGCTGGTGCCCGCCTCGGCACTCAGGTCGGTGCCGGCCTTGCTGCCGAGCGACGTGCCGGCCTCGATCGCGATGCTGGTGCCAGCCTTCAGGACGATCTTCCCGCTGACGTCGATGGTGAGGTCGCCCTTGATGGTGAGGGTGTACTTGCCGCCCACCTCGTGGGTGAAATCGGCGCGGCTGTCGTGGGTCTCCGCGCCCTCGACCGTGACGCTGCGGGTGCCCTTCACGGTCGCCGTCTCGTTGCCGGCAGCGACGCTGGTCGTCAGGTTGCCCCTGGTGACGGTGACGCTGCGGTTGCCTTCCTGGACTTCCAGGGTCTGGTCGTTCCTGACCGTGCGCTTGTCGTCGTGGCCCACCTCGCGCACCGCGTCGTTCAGGACGGCGGTCTTCATGTCCTTCTGCGCGTGCAGGTAGAGTTCTTCGGCATCCTTCCTGTCGTTCAGGCGGATCTCGTTGAACCCTTCGCCGCCCTTCGTCGACTGGCTTTTCAGGCTGCTGGTGGCCGCCTCCGCCGGCAAGGCGTAGGGCAGCGGATTGGCGCCGTTGTAGACGCAGCCGGTGACGAGCGGCCGGTCCGGGTCGCCGTCGAGGAAGCTCACCACCACTTCCTGCCCGACGCGCGGGATGAACTGCGCCCCCAACCCTTGCCGGCCCAGGCCTGGGCCACGCGGACCCAGCACGAGCTGTTCTCGTCGTTCTTGCCGGCGCGGTCCCAATGGAACTGCACCTTGATGCGCCCGTGCTCGTCGGTCCAGATCTCTTCGCCGCTCTTGCCCACCACGACCGCGGTCTGGCTGCCGTGGATGCGCGGGCGCGGTGTCGCGCGCTGCGGGCGGTAAGCCACGTCGCGCGGCAGCGCCGAAAAGCTGTTTTCGTAGGCCAGGTGCGAGAACGCATGGCCTACCCGTTCGACCACCCACTCGACATTGGCGTCGGGACGCTCGTGCCCAGCCAGGAGAAACGTATGGCCGGGCACCAGCGCCCGGCTGTCGCTGGTGCCGGACAGGCAGCGGCCGCGTGAATTCAGCTCCTCCATGCGCTGCTTCGCCCGGGCTTCGCCGGCCGCCTTGGTGGCGTAGCCGCCCGGGTATTCCGCCACCACCCGCGCCGGCTGGCCGCCTTCCGCCAGCGCCGCCAGCGAGGTGGCCGGGGTGACGAAGGCATAGTCGCCGGTGCGAAAGGCGGTACTGCCGGCCTGCAGTCCCAGTTCTCCCGCGCGGATGGCCTGCAATTCGCGCGCGCCGATTGCGGGCGGCATGAAGTCGATGGTGGCGCCGCCCGGGCAGACCGGCCAGGCGTCAGTACTGTCGGCCAGCACCAGCGTGTGCACACCGGTCGCATGGATGAAGAAGTAGTGGATGCCCTCTTCTTCCAGCAGGCGCGCGACGAAAGCAAAATCGGTCTCGCCGTACTGCACGCAATACTCGCGCGGCTCGTAGCTGCCGGACAGCCGCAGCTCGTAGTCGGTGTAAGCGGCCGCGGCAAACACCGCCTCGACGATGTCGGGCACGCTTTTCGCCTGGAAGATGCGGTAGTCGGACGACAAGCTCAGCCACCACAGCCAGGGCCGCAGTTCCAGCACATACACGGCGAAGCCTTCCTCGGCCGGGCGCTGGCGGATCGATGCGCACATGCCGTCGAAGGGCCGCTCGACGGTCCCGGCGCGCAGGGTCAGGCTGACATGCTTGCCCAGCGCGTCGGCCAGCACGATGGCGGCGTCGGTGCCGCGGCATTCCAGCGCCAGCCGGAACAGGCCACCGAGCAGCTCCTCGCCCTCGAGCCGCTGCGGGAACAGGGTGTCGAGCGGGGCGGCTGCCGACAAGGCCAGACCGGTTGCGCTGCTGTCGGCATGGCCGGGCATCAGATATGGTCCATCGTGCGCGCCGGCTGGCCGTTGAAGGTAACCAGCTGGTAGCTGGCGTAATGGTTGGCCGTGTAGAACACCAGGTCGCGCGCGTAGTCGATCAGGATGCGGCTTTGCGCATTGTTGCCGTTGAATTCGACCAGGGTGGGGATGCGCCCGGCCACGTGGGCCGGCGCGTATTCCTGCGCATAGCTCAGCCAGCACAGCTTGACCTTCTTCTTGTCGCTGCCGGCGTGCACGTACAGGTTGCCGATCTCGCCGCGGGTCGAGAACAGGGTGCGCATGCGCGCCGGCGCCACGGCGGGGATGCGCATCGTCGCCAGGCCATGGGCGCTGCGGATGTCGGCAAAGCCCAGGGAAGCGCTACGGTAAGGGGCGGCAAGGTCGAAGGCCACCGTGCCGGACTTGATGTCGGCGTTGCGCTGGCGGATGTCCCCGATCACTCCCTGCTCGCGCGCCGGCAAGGCGCCCCTGTCGATGCTCAGCAACACGTCGGCATGCATGTCGGTCTCTCCCGGATGATCAGCGGTACCAGCTGCCGCGGTGGAATTCGAAAACCCCGGGCAGCGCCACATGCAGCTCCTTGCCGTCGCGGTCGTACTCGAGGGTGATGGCATTGGACACGGAGTTGTGGATGATCCCGACCAGGCCCTGGCGCGTCCCCGGCGTCACATAGGACAGGTCGAACAGGCAGGCGTTGCCCTGGCGGTTTTCCTTGGCCACGGCCTTGTCGATCTGCCCCAGGATATGGTCCTGCTCGGTGCCGATCACGCCGGCGCCGACGCCGCTCGCCGACTGGCTGCGGAAATCGTGGCTCGGATACAGGGTCTTGATATCGGCGCGTATGCTGGCCGCGGTCTTGCGCAGGTGGGTGCCGCCGCGTACGGTACGGATGTTGTCGCCGATGTCGCCGTTCACGCCCACCTGCACGTCGTAGCTCTCGTCGCTCGCCACCGTACATGCCAGGCCCGCCTCGAGCAGCTTGGCCACGGCGATGCGCTCGCGGTTCTTCGACTCCGTGTTGCGCGGATCGACAATCACCAGCAGGGCTTTCGCCCAGGCGGTATCGTCGACCAGCACATTGCCGATATTGCTGCCGTCAAAGGCCACTACCTGTCTTCCCATGTCCCCCTCCTCCTGTAGGGGCGCGTGTCCCGCGCCCTAGATGCCGTGCCGTTCCAGGATGGCGTCGGCCAGCGACGTCGCCAGTTCGTCCATGATTACCCGGTCGATCTCGCGCGCGCCAAGCGCGCCGCAGCGCTGCAAGACCCAGTCCACCGTGTCCTCGCCGAAGCCGGCGAAATCGGGGTCGCCCGCCGCGGCGCGCTCGGCCACGCGATCGAGCTTCTGGCGCACGATGCCGCGCAGGGCTGCGTCACTCAATGCCAGGTAGGGCACGACCGCCATCCGCGCCAGCAGCGCCGGCTTGAAGATGGCGGAGAGCTGCGGCGCCAGGCGCGCGGCCAGCGTCCGTGCCGCCGGACGGGCCGCGCCGGTGCAAGCCTGCAGCACCAGTTCGGCGCCGGCGTTCGAGGTGGCCAGGATCACGGTGTTGCGGAAGTCGACGGTCAGCCCGGTGCCGTCCTCCATCGCGCCCTTGTCGAACACGTTGTAGAAGGCTTCCAGCACGTCCGGGTGGGCCTTTTCGAATTCGTCGAGCAGCACCACGCTGTGGGGCCGCCGCCGCACGGCTTCGGTCAGCACGCCGCCGCTGCCGTAGCCGACATAGCCCGGCGGCGCGCCCTTGAGCTGGGAGACCGTGTGCGCTTCCCGGTACTCGGCCATGTTGATCGTCACGAGGTTGCGCTCGCCCCCGTACAGGGGCGTCGGCCAGCGCGTAGGCGGTCTCGGTCTTGCCAACCCCGGACGGCCCGGCCAGCAGGAACACGCCGACCGGCTTGTCCGGGTCGAGCAGGCCCGCGCGATAGGCCTTGATGCGGTTGGCCACCAGCGCCAGGGCGTCATCCTGGCCGATCACCCGCCGCGCCAGGCGCGCGGCCAGGGTGCGCACCGCGTGGCTCTCGTCGGCCAGCATCTTCCCGACCGGGATGCCGGTCCAGCCGCCGATTACCGCGGCCACCGCCTTCGAATCGACGCACACCGGCACCATCGGATCGTCCTGGCGGATCGCTTCCAGACCCGCTTCCAGGCGCTGCAGCTGCAGCATCAGGCTGCCCGGCCCGTCCTCGTCGTCTTCCGATGCATCGGCCGCGGCGATTCGCTGGCGCAAGCGCAGGATCTCGTGCACGGCCAGGCGTTCCTCTTCCCAGCGCAGCGCCAGCGCGGCAAGGCTGGCGCCCATTTCCTCCCGTTCCGCGGCCAGGGCGGCAATCCGCTCTCCGTGCGCGAGGCCGGTCGCGCTTTCGCGGCGCAGGCGCGCCAGCTCCTCCTCGAGCGCGGCGATGCGCCGGCGCGCACCCCTCCACCTGGGGGCGGCGTGTCGTGCTGCCCGAGCGCGACGCGTGCGCAGGCGGTGTCGAGCACCGAGATCGCCTTGTCCGGCAGCTGGCGCTCGGGCAGGTAGCGGTGCGACAGCGCCACCGCGTCGCGCACCGCGCCTTCCGGGATGGTCACGCCGTGGTGCTGCTCGAGGCGCGCCGCCACCCCGCGCAGCATCGCCGTCGCCGCCTCCTCGCCCGGCTCCTCCACCTGCACCAGCTGGAAGCGCCGCGCCAGCGCCGGATCCTTTCGATGTACTTCTTGTATTCGAGCCAGGTGGTGGCCGCGATCGTGCGCAGGGCGCCGCGTGCCAGCGCGGGTTTGAGCAGGTTGGCCGCGTCGCCCTGGCCCGCCGTACCGCCCGCGCCGATCAGCGTGTGCGCCTCGTCGATGAAGAGGATGACCGGTGCCGGCGAAGCGCTGACTTCCGCGATCACGCGTTTTAGCCGTTCCTCGAATTCGCCCTTGACGCCGGCGCCGGCCTGCAGCAGCGCCAGGTCCAGCGTGCGCAGGCTGACGCCCTGCAGGCGCGGCGGCACGTCGCCCTCGGCGATGCGGCGCGCCAGGCCTTCCGCCACGGCCGTCTTGCCGACGCCCGGCGCGCCGACCAGGATCGGGTTGTTCTGGCGCCGGCGCAGCAGGATGTCGATGACCTGGCGGATTTCGCCATCGCGGCCGGTGACGGGATCGATGGCACCGGCTTGGGCCGCGGCGGTCAGGTCCTCGGTGTAGTCGGCGAGCGCGCCTGTCTCTTGAGCCCGCGCGCCGGCACGCTCGGCAGGCGCGGGTCCGTTCTCGATCGACGCCGCGCACCAGATGGGCAGGGATGTGCGCAGGGTGTCGCGGCCGATGCGCAGCAGCGACGAGCCGCCAGCCGCCAGCTGGGCGCGCGCGCCCTCGTGTTCCAGCAGCGCCAGCAAGAGCGTGCCGGAGCGTACCTGCGGCTGGCGCAGGTGCAGGCTGGCGATGACCCAGGCTTCCTGCAGCAGGCTGACAAAGGCCGCCCCCAGCGGCGGTTTGCGCACGTTGCCGCGCCGGACCGCCTCGAGCGCCATGCGCAGCTCCGCTTCCAGAACGGCCGCGCCGATCGCGCATTCGGCCAGCACGCAGGACAGGTCGTTGTTCGGCGTGCGCAGCAGTTCCAGCAGCAGGTGCTCGGCTTCGACGTGGAAGTGCTGCTGCGCCATGCAGCTGCCGATCGCCGCTTCCAGCGCGCCGGTGCAATGGGGGTTCAGTGTGGCGACGAGGGCGCCGTAGTCCAGGCTCATGCGGAGTCCTCATGCGTGGCAGCGCCGGGCGCCGCCAGGGTGAAAGCGGCGGTATGCGAGTCCCCTGCCTTGCCGAGCCAGGCGCCCTGCCCCAGGCGGCAGCCTTCGGACAGCACGCAGTCGGCATGCTCGGGCAGGCAGGCCATGCCGATGCGGCAGTCCAGGTCCGGCCCCAGGTACCAGGCGCACAGCCGGGCCAGGTCGGCATGGCGCGCGCCGCCCGGCAGCAGGTCGCGGAACAAGGCTGCCGGCAGCGTGCCGAAATCGAGCGCGATCGCGCCGTCCGGCTGCCAGGCGCGCCGCCCCAGCACCGCGCGCGCGGCCGAGCCGGTGGTTGCGGCCGGACCGCCCGGGGCTGCTGCGCAGCCCGGGCTCCAGGTCGAGCCAGCGCCCCGCCGCTTCGCGCCCGCTCACGCGCATGCCGAAACAGCGTCCCAGCAGGATGCACAGGCCATGCAGCGACCGTCGCGCCTGGGACGCCGCCGGCAGGTGCGCAAACAATGGCGCTCGCGCTTCGTCGTCCGATGCGCCGGCCAGGGCGCGCAGTGCAGGCGCCAGCGGCCCCGCGCCCGGTGCGCTGAACGGCCCCGCGCAACGCATTGCATCGGCCGCGCGCCAGGCATAAGACAGCAAGCGGTGCTGGAAAATGCCGAGGAAATCCGCGCTCGCCCCGTCGCGCGCGAGCAGGCTGGTCCGGACCAGGTCGACGTAGGGCTCGGGCAGCGGCCCGTCGCTGCCGGCCAGGCCGAGGAAGTTGACGAAGAGGCGCGGCGGCCCGCCGGCGCCGGCGTGCATGTCCTCGAGCGGCAGCGGACGGAAGCCGAACTCGAAGGGCGCGCGCAGGCTCACCGCTTCGCGCGATGGATCGCTCCCCTCGCCCAGTGGGACGGGGGCCATCCCCTGTGCGCGCGCCAGTTGTTCGAGCAGGTCGACGGCCTGGACGAAATCGAACTCCCCGGGCGCCGCCTGCAGGCGCGCCGCCGCCAGGGAAGGCGCGGATCTGCTGGTCACAGCGGCAGCTGCGCGCTGGCGAGCGCGCCCCAGTGGCCGGCCACACGGCCGTCGTCGTGCTCGATCGTCAGCTCCACAAACGTGTTCACGCCGCCATACAGCGCCAGGAAACGCTGCAGCACGGCGCCGAACAGGCAGATGGAACTGCCGCGCATGCCGTCCGGCGCCAGGCGCAGGGTCAGCGCATAGCCGCGCCGGTAGCCGTGCCGGGGTCGCCCCCCACATGGCGCGTGACGCGCCGGCAGCGCAGCGCCGCCAGCGCGCCGATCTGGCGGTCGGCCACGACGCTGCCGCCCAGGTTGTTCAGGGCCAGCAATTCCTTCAGGCGCAGCAAGCCCTCCGGTCCGTCGGCCAGCGACAGGTGGTTCAGCGACAGCTGCGACACCAGCTGCCAGCGCGCCGCGCCGTCGGGCCGGGCCAGCGATTGCCGGCTGGGTGCATGCAGCAGGCGGATCGCACCGATGGCGCCCGCGTCCTCGGTGTCCAGCCGGGTGCCGGCCGGCAGCGTCTCGGCCAGGCCGCGGTTGGTGCACAGCAGCCTGGCCACCAGCGTACGCGTTGCCGGCACAGCCGGGTCGCAGGCCGGGTCGACCAGCAGCAGGCGCATGTCGGTCCCGCCCAGCGCGGCCTTGAAGGCCGGGCCGCGGCGCGCATGCCAGTAGACCTGGCGCGCCGTCCTGTTCGTCCCGTGAGCGCCGAAGAAGCGTGGCAGGGTCGCGGCGCGCTCGCCGGGCACGATGGCCGCCACTTCCTCGATGCTGTAGATCTCGGTGGCGCGCTCGCGGTGCACGTCGGCCACCAGCTTGTACTGCGAACGGGTGCCATCCACCCGCACCGGCTCGGAAGTGCGCGGGAACAGGTTCAGCACCGGCGTGCAGCCCAGCATGAGCGCGTCGGGCTCGAGCTCCAGCGTCTCGATGGGCCGGGCGCCCAGCACGAACAGCAGCTCGCACCGGGGCCCGCTCCACGGCCCCGGCGGCACGCCGGCGTGGCGCCCGAGCTGCGCGCAATCGAGCTCGAAGAACTGGAACTTGGCCGGGCAGGAAAAATATTCCAGCAGCAGGCGCAGGCCCGGGTGGGTGTCGTCGTGCTCGGGCAGCAGCGCTTCCTCCGCATCCAGGCCGACGAAGCGCGGCAAGCTGTCCAGCACGCCGCCGCGCCCGGCGGCATCGCGCCAGCGCACTTCCAGCGTGTGCGCGTACAGCAGGTCGCACAGGCGCGCGGCCGCATCGTTCGAGCCCTTCACATGAAAGCGCAGGCGTCCGAGGTTCGCCGCCGCCGGGTCGAAGGTCAAGGGAAAGGCCAGGCGCAGCGACAACACGCTGCGCTTGTCCGGATGGCGCGACAGGTCGTCCAGGCGCTCGGTCAGCAGCGCGCTGCGCGCCACCCGCAGCGGCCATAGCGTCAGCGGAAAGCGGCTCTGGAAGCGGATGGTGGTGCCGTCGGCCGTATCGACGAACATGGCGCCGCCGCGCGCCAGGTCGTAGCCGGTGCCGAGGTCGATCTTCGCGGTATCCGGATCGACGTGGACGATGCTGCTCGACGGGAGCGGCCGCGCCGCGTGCGGGAACAGCTGCTCGAGCAGGGTCGCGGCCAGGCTCGAGGTGCTCTCGTCAAACGTGCGGTGCAGGCGCGCGGCCAGGAAGGCGAAACCCTCCAGCAGGCGCTCGACGTGCGGGTCGGCGCTGCCTTCGCTGGACAGTTCCAGGCGCGCCGCCACCTCCGGGTGCTCGCGCGCGAAGGTGGCTCCCGCATTGCGCAGGTAGCGCAGCTCGCGCTCGTAGTCTTCGCGCAGGCGCGCGCCGTCGGCGCCGGCAGCCTTCATGCGTCCTCCAGCGCCTGCACGATAGCGCCGCCCGATCCGAGCGCCACGCTGTAGCGCGCCGGGCCGACCCTGCCATCGAAGCGCACCGCGCCCGACACGCCCACGCGCAGCACGCGCGCATCAGGGTCGGGCACGATCTCCACGCGCGGCACCAGGAGGCGCGGCTCGAAGGCGACGATCGCCCGCAGCACAGCGCGCGCCAGCACCTCGCGGTCTTCGGCATTGGCCGCATACAGCGTGGACGGGTCGGGCAAGCCATAGTCGATGACGCTGAGCTGCCGTCCAGGCACCGGCACGCTGCGTGCGTTCAGGAGCCGTGCCAGTTCGCGTCCGATCGAGGCGCGCAGGCCAGGCGCGTCGAGGGCGCGCCCGTGCCCGTCCGGGCCCAGGCGCTCGAACAGCGGCAGCCGGTGCGCATCGCGTGCAAGGTCCACGAAGCGCCCTTACTTGACGAGCTTGTTGTTCGACAGGTCCCAGGTGGCCGCTGCCGTGCCTTCCTTGCTGCCGTCGGTCTTCTGCGAAGTGAGCTCCCACTTGATGGCGGTGAAGTTCAGCGACAGGGTTTCCACCGGCTTGCCGCCCGAGCCGCCGCTGACGCTGACATTCGAGATGATGGCGTTCGACAGCGTATAGACGATCAGCGGCACCGTCTTGCCGCTGTCGTCGCCCGAGTTGCGCCCCACCGTGATCATGGCTGTGGGGATCGACTTGCCAGCGCAGCAGTATTCGTTCAGCGTCGGCGTCGAGCCATCGAGGAACTTGGTGACGGTGAATTCGCCGATGTGGGGGCGGCCCGAGGTGCGCTCCCTGTTGCTGACGTCGTTGGTCACCTGCATCGCCACGTTGTGGCTGTACGACATCAGTTCGATCTTGTCGGTATAGCCTTCCAGCGCCGAGTCGCCCTTGATGGTGTCGCCCAGGTCGAGAATGATTGCGTCCATGCGTGTCTCCGGAGCGCAAGCGGCCCTGTGCCGCCTGCGTGATTGTGTGAAGAGCGCCCCGCGGGGCGCCGCTGTTTGCCAGGCGCCGATCAGCCGGCCGCCGGGGGCGGCAGGTCGGCTACCAGGCGGATCGAGGTCGTCAACTCTTCCAGCTGGAAGTGCGGCTTGAGGAACATGGTGGCGCGGTAGGCGCCCACCTTGCCCGGCACGCTGACCACGTCGACGCGTGCCTCGCGCAGCGGATACTGGGCCTTGAGCGACTGCGGCGCGTTGTCGTTGACCAGCACATAGTCGGCCACCCAGTTGTTGAGGTAGCGCTCGACCTGCTCGCGCGAAGTGAAGGAGCCGATCTTGTCGCGCATGATCACCTTCACGTAATGGGCGAAGCGCGAGGCGGCCAGCACGTAAGGCAGCATCGAGGAGATCGACGCGTTCGCATTGGCCAGGTCCTTGTTGTACTTCTTCGGACGGGCCGCGGTCTGGCCGCCGAAGAAGACGGCGAGGTCCTCGTTCTTCTTGTGGCACAGGGCCATGAAACCGAGGTCGCTCAGTTCCTTCTCGCGGCGGTCGGTGATGCTGGTCTCCAGCGGGCACTGCAAGGTGCGCAGCTTGCCGCTGTCCTCCACCGGATAGTTAAACACCGGCAGATCCTTGACGGCGCCACCGCCCTCGACCCCGCGGATCGCCGCGCACCAGCCGTACTTGGCGAAGGCATCGGTGATGCGCTGGGTCAGCGCGTAGGCCGGATTGCCCCACAGGTAGCGTTCGTGGCTGGCGCGGCTACCGTACAGCGTGCTTGACGCCGTGCCGTCCTCGTTGCGCACAAAGGCGCGCTCGCTCCCGAACACGTTTTCCTCGTAGGCCAGGCCATCGACCGGGTTGCCGGCGTCGCCATACGGCAGGCGCAGCAGCATGCGCGGCATGACCAGCGTCACGTAGCGGGCGTCGTCGCTGTCGCGGAAGGCATTCCACTTGATGGCATCGGCGCCCTCGAAGGCCTTGGCCAGGTCGCGCGGGTTGCCCAGTTCCGTGAACGAGTCCAGGCCAAACAGTTCCGGTTCCGCCGCCGTGATCAGGGGCGCATGGGCGGCGGCGGCGACGTTCGACAGCTTGGTCAACAGGCCGATTTCCGGCGCCTTGCGCCCGAAGCTGTAGTCGGCCATCAGCACGCTGAACGGGTTGCCGCCGAAGGTGCCGTATTCTTCCTCGTAGACCTTCTTGAACAGGGCCGACTGGTCGAAAGCGACCGCCTTCTCCAGGTCGTTCTTGAGGTCGTCTCTAGCGATGTTCATGACCTTGAGCTTCAGGCGCGCGCTCGTTTCGGTGCCGAACACCAGCAGGTGCAGGCCGCGCCAGGCCGACTCGAGGGCCTGGAACCGTTCGTTGTGGAGGATCTGGTCGAGGCGCTCGCTGATCAGGCCATCGATGTCGCGGATGCGCTTGCTGATCACCTTGACAGAGTCTGCCTCCGGGCTCGTGTCGGCGCGCGCCGCGTCGAGCGCGGTCTTGAGGATGATGGCGGCGGTTTTCTTTTGCGTGTCGTCGTAGGTGGCCTTGATCACCATGTCGATCAGGCTGGGATTGCTCACCTTCAGTTCGGCGTGTTCGAGCGCCGCTTGCTGTTCTGTTTTCAGGTCAGTTTCGGTTGTCATGTTCTGCTCTCGTCGAATGGAATGGCGCGTCCGGATGCGCGCGTGTCAAGCCTGGTCGGGCGGAGTGTCCCCGGCCATGTCCTCTTCCGCCTTGCCGCCGCTCTTGCCACTCTTCTCGGGAGCGCCGCCCGGCGCGGGCCGGACCGACCTGAACTCGGCGTCGAGCTGTTCGCCCAGCTTCACGTTGCCGTCCAGGCGCGCCAGCATGTCGCGCAGGCGCTGGCGCTCCTCGTAGAGCTCCTTCAGGGCTGGCACCATCCTGAGCAGCTCGACCGGGTTGAAATGGTCGAACTGGGTGAAGGTGAAGGTCGCTTCCAGGGCCTTGGCCGCCTTGTGTTCGGCCAGCTGGCTGCTGGCCGGCAGGTTCAGCGTCACCGTCGGGGCGATCTCCTTGAGCATCTCGTCGAAGTTGTCGCCGTCGATTTCGCGGAAGGCCTGCTCGGCGACGACCTTGCCCTTGGTGCCGTCGAGGTCGGCAAGGATGCCGACGACGAGCGGCAGCTCCTTCTTCTCGACGGCATCGCCGATTTCCACGTCATATGTGATCTGCACCCGCGGCGGGCGGTTGCGGTCGAGCCAGTGCTGGCCATTGTCGATACCGGACATCGCTACTCCTTCAGAAACCGCGCCCTCGCTGGACGCGGAAGGTGGATGAAACGACGAGCTTGGCGCGGCCGCATGCGGCTTGCCGGGCGCTCCTGCCCTGTGCTTGGGGAAAAAAGAATACGCCCAAAAAACCACATTGCGGGGGTCTGCAATCGAAAATATATTTCTTAAACCACATCAAATTTTCGTGTATATTTTTGTTCCATTTCTTGAGTGACTCCTGGTTATGCACGGTGGGTCGAAGATCGCAATCGGGGCGCCAGGCGGTGCCGGAAGGAGGGGCGTTGCACATCTCGACTGGCAGTTCGCACGCCCCCTGGGCACGCCGCGCCATCCTGCTGGGACTGGCCCTGCTGGCCGCCGGATGCGCGAGCCGGCCTTCCCTGCCCGCCCTGTTCGGGCCACGCATTGCCCTGTCCGATTTGCGCCTGGACGTGGCGCGCGACGCCAATGACAACATGCCCCTGCGGATCGAACTGGTCGCCGCCGGTGACGAGCAGCTGCTGGCCAGGCTGCTCGAACTGAGCGCGGCGCAGTGGTTCGACCCGCTGGCCAATTACCGGCGCGACTACCCGGCCACCCTGCGCTCCACGGGACTACGAACTGCCGCCCGGCGCGACCCTGCACCTGCAGCCAGCACCTTGCGCGGGCGCCAAGGCGGCGGGCCTGGTCCTGTTCGCCAGCTACAAGGGCAAGGGCGCCTACCGCCTGCGCCTCGATCCCTACCGCAAGGCGGTCGTCACGTTTGGCGCGATCGACGCCAGCGTGGCCGGCACGCCGCGCTGACGACCATGCCAATCCCATGAATCCACCTACCGAAATGTCCTCCGGCCTGGCCGGCCTGCCCGATGCGGTGCGCTGGTACGAAGGCATGGCGCTGCTGCCGCACCACTTCCAGCAAGCCACGGCGCGCGCCGAGATGCTGGCCGCCGCCCTGCTGCGCGCGCGCGACCCGCTGCACTGGGGCCTGCTGCGCCTGGCCCTGGAGCAGGACGGCACCGAGGTGACCGTCACCGCCCCGGAAGCGGTCATGCCCGACGGCTTGCCGGTGGTGGCCGGACCGGGACAGCGCCTGTCCATCGACCTGGCACGGCACCAGCCCGACGCCGAGGGCATCTGGCGGATCAGCCTTGCCGTGGCGGCGCAGACGCTGGAGCGCCGTCCCGAGCCGCCGCGCTATCTCGAACACGGCAGCGTGCGCGTGGCCGACCAGAACCCTGGCGGGGCGGACGAGGTCATCTCGGTGCTGCGCCCGAATCTGCTGCTGGTGTGCGGCCACGGCCGGGGCTATGCCGATGCCGAGCTGCTGCCGCTGGCGCAGTACCGTCGCGCGAGCGGCGTGCCGGTCGATACCGGCTACATCGGCCCCTGGCTGCGCATCGGAACGGAGCTGGTCCTGCATGGGCGCATCCACGCGCTCGGGCGCAAACTGCGCTCGGCCTATGCCCAGATGGCGGACGACCCGGTCGATGCATCACGCCCTGTCGCGCGCCGCGCCCTGCTGCCCGTGCTGGGTGCGCTGGTGCTGGAACTGGACAGCATGTGCCAGCCCGGTACCAGCCACCCGCAGGTCCTGTACGGCGTACTGGCGCGCCTGCTCGGCGCCCTGGCTGCCGGCACCGGCGCGGCCGTGCTGCCGACCTTGCCGCGCTTCGACTACCGCGACCTGGCGGCGGGGTTCACGCCCTTGCTCGACGCGCTCGACAGGCTGCATGCGCAGCTGGCGCCCGACTTCGACTGGGCGCCCTTCCGCAGCCTGGGCAAGCAGGAGTTCGAGATCGCCCCGCCATGCTGGGCGGCGCCGCGCCGTATGTGGTGGCGCTCCTGAAACCGGTGCGCGCGAGCGACGACGACATGCGGCGCTGGTTCGAGGAAGCCCCTGGTCTGCTCGGCGGGACGCAACGACCGGCCGCAGCACCACCGCATCCGTGGCATCGGCAAGGCGCAGCTCCCACCGGGGTGGCGCAAAGCCTGGGCGGGGACGCCAGCCGCACCCTGTTCCAGCTACAGGTGGATGCCGGCAGCGCCGATTATTTCGACGCGGCGCTGCCGCTGCGCATCGACGGGCCCGGCGGCAGTGCCGACGGCTACATCGAGCCGCTCGCGATCGAGCTGTTGCTGCGCCCGCGCTCCAACGCCACCGCGGCGCCGGCCGGAAAGGACACCTAGCATGGAACCGATGCGCGAACCCATGCGCGAACGGGTAGCAGTGCAGACCCGGGCGATGCCAGGCGAGCATCCGCGCGAACGTCCCCGCTGGCTGCAGGACGGCAATCCGCTCGGCGGGCTGTTCCGCGACGCCGTCGACGCGTTTTACGCCTTGCTGGCGGCGCAACCCCGCATCGGACCGGGCGCGGTCAGCCTGGAAGTGGCGCACGAGGCAGCGCGGCGCATGCAGGATGCGCTCGGCGACATCCGCCGGGCATGGCGCGCCAGTCCTGGTCGCGCCAGTACAGCGGCGAGGAACAACTGGAGGCGCTGCAGTATGCCTTTGCGCTCGTGGTCGACGAGACCCTGCTCAACGAGCCGTGGCCCGGCCGCGCGGCCTGGGGCGAATACCTGCTGGAATGGCGCCTGTTCAAGACGCGCAGCGGCGGCGAACGCCTGCTCGAACGGATCGACGCCGTGCTGCACGGCCAGGATCGCGGGCAGCGCGACATCGCCGAAGTCTACCTGCATTGCCTCAGCCTCGGGTTCGCCGGGCGCCTGCGCGACCGCCCCGATGGCCCGGCCGAGCTGGCGCGCCGCCGCACCGAGCTGTTTGCTTACCTCTACCCGGACGCAGTGCCCCTCGACGCGCCCGGCTTCGTGCTGACGGAGGCGCCCGACGAACACCTGGTGCGCGCAACGCCGCGCACCCGCGGGCTGTCCTCGCGCATGCGCACCTACCTGCTGTCGGCCGCCGTGCTGGCCGTGCCGCTCGTGGCCTCGCTGATCGTGTGGCTGGCATTGCGTCCCATCGCCGGCGACGTGCTGCGGCAGATCGGGGAGCGCGCATGAACGCCAACGCGGTGATCGTCCTCGTGCTGGTCCTGGTGCTGTTGCTGGTGCTGGGCGTGTTTGCCTGGCTGTGGTGGCGCCGTCGCCGCGCGGCGGGAACCGGGCAGCCGCCAGCGGCCGTTCTGCCTCTGCAGGCCAGTGTGTTCGCGCGCGCGCTGCGGACCCTGCATCCGAAGGGGGCCGACTACCGCTACGAGAAGGCCTGCGTGCTGGTGTGCGGCGGCGCCACCAGCGGCAAGACCGACCTGCTGCGCGCCGCCGGCATGGAGGCAGTCCCGGCGAGCGAGGGCATAGCCAGCGGCTGGTGGCGCAGTCCCGAAGGCGTCGCTTTCGAGCTGCCCTCGAACGCCTGGGAAGCCAACAGCGGCCCCTGGACCGACTTCCTGCGCCTGATCGAGCGCCATCGCAGCGTACGCGCGCTCGATGCCATTGTCTTGGCCGTCCCGTTCGCGCAAGTCGCCAGCGACGCTGTCGATGGCGAGCGCATCTACCGCAAGCTGGTCGAACTCCAGGACCGGCTGGGCCTCGCGCTGCCTGTTTACGTGGTGGTCACCGGTTGCGAGGACGCGCCCGGCTTTGCCGAATGGGCGGCCCTGCTGCCCCCGGGGCCCGTAGCCAGACGCTCGGCTGGTCGAACCCGCATCCGCCAGCCGTGCCATGGCGGCGCGAAGTCGGCGAGGAAGCGGTGGCAACGGTGGTGGCGCGGCTGCGGCGCCTGGCCGGCGCCCTGGCGGCGCGGCGCGACCCGGGCGAGCATGGCGCGCCGATCTTCCTGATGCCGGAACGCATCGCGGCGGGTCTCGCCCAGCTGCCGGCGGCGCTGCACGCGGCCATGCGGCCGAACGCCGTGCTCACGCCCTTCTCCTTGCGCGGCATTTACCTGAGCGGGCGCGCCCTCCCCGCGGCGCCCCGGGCGACGGTGGCGGCCGACCCGTTCGCGCCGCCGCCGGCGCCTGGCGCGCCCGCCGCGCCGCTGTTTTGCCGCGACCTGTTCGCCACGCGCATCTTCGGCGAGTTCGGCCTGGCGCAGCCGGTGGCGCGGCGCGTGGCCGCCGACCGCCGTGCCCGGCGCGTGGTGCTGGCCGCCAGCGCCTTCGTCGCCGCGGTCTGGCTGGTGGCGCTGGTGCCGACCTGGTTCTCGCTCGACCGCCAACTGCAGTCGATGCGCACGCCGCTTCTCGGCATGCACAACGCGATCCTCGACGCCGGGCGCGACGTGCGCATCGACGAGCGCGCAACCATCGAGCTGCTCAGCGACATCGACCGCGTGCCCGACTGGGATACCCGGCGCGCGGCGCTACCGCTGTCATGGTTCGCCTGCTGCGGCGGTCTCGAACCCGAGGTCCAGGGCGCGTTTCGCAGCTATTACGAGAAGGTGCTGTTCGACAGCCTGGACGAGGCCCCGGACGAACGCGCCGCGCGCTTGACGGCGGACGCGCCGGCGCCAGCGGCGGCCAGCGCCCTGTTTGCCTCGCCCGAGCGCATGGCGGAATTTGTCGCCATGCGCGAATTCGTCGCCGCGACCCTCGAATTCGAATACCAGCACGCCCGCTTCGAGACCCTGGCCGGGGTGCGCGGCGGTACCGGCAGGACGCCACCGCCCTGTTCTCCTACCTGTTCGGCCTGAAGCTGAACCCGGGCACGAGCCGCAGCGTGACACTGTTCGACCGTGCCGTGCGCGACAGCACCCCGGGCACGAACGGGCGCGAACGCCAGCACGATGCCACGCGCTTTCGCAAGCACCTGAAGGTGCTGCACCGGGCCTGGCTCGAGCACCTGTTCGGTGCTAACGAGCTGGCAACGCTGCAGCGCGAGCTGGTGCGCGGTGCGCGCGCTGGCCGCCAACCCGAACAGCGAGTGGCGAGCTGGCCGGCCTGCAGGCCGACATCGGCAAGCTGCGTACCCTGCTCGCCCGTACCGATGTCGCCTGGATGGCCGACGGCCGCCTGGCCCGGGGCGAAGCCTATGCCAACCTGGATGCGCGCATCCGCAAGTCGCGCCTGCTCGGCCCGGACATTGCTGGCCAGCTGGCCGACGAGGTCGTGGCGCGCCAGGCGGCGTTTCGCAGCAGCGTCGACGCCGACAGCAGCGGCGCCACGCCGGTGCTGGCCTATGCCGAAGGCAAGCAGCTGCTGGTGAACGAGGACCTGGCCGGCCTGGAGGAAGCCCTCGGCCGCCTGCTGCAGCACCCGTTCGCCCGGGGACGGGCACGCCGGGTGCGGCCCTGCCCGACGGCGCCCTGCCCTGGACCTGGGACGACGCGCGCCTGCAGGCGGCGCGCACCGCCGCGGCCGACCTGCAAGCCTATGAGGGGGCAGAGCTGGCCAAGGCCCCGCCCGCCTACCAGGACGCGCTGCGGCGCCTGGCCCGCTCGCAGGCGGCCGTCCTGGTCGAGCGCGAACTGGCGGCCGCGGTGCTGCCGGCACAGTGCGACGCGCGCTGGCGCTGCGCCAACTTCGACGATGCCCGCAGCCACCTGGTGCCGCTGCTGGCCGACCTGCGCAAGCTGGAACTGGGCATGCTGGCCGAACGCTGGCGTGGCCTGCTCGACCGCCAGGCGGCAAGCCTGGTACGCAGCGTGGCGGCAGCTGCCGACGCCGGCAAACTCTATCTGCCCGACGCGGGCGCGGCCGCCGGCTGGGACGGCAGCCGCGGCGGCGCCCTGGCGGCCTATGGCCTGGAAGGCCCGGCCGAGCTGCCGGACTACCCGGAAAGCCAGCTGAACGTCCTCACCGAGCTGGCCGCCGCCAGCAGGGCGCGCGCGCCTGGCTGGCCCAGGAGGGGGCCGGCACGCCGGTCGATGCCCGGCCGCTGCTGGCCGAGTGGTCGGGCATCGACGCCGAGCTGGCGCGGCGCAGTGCCAAAGGCGCCGGGCGGCGCGCTGCAGAAGCTCGAAGCCTGGCTGGGCACCGACGTGGCCGAACTCGACAGTGTCAACTGCGCGGTTCGGCTGGCCCGCGGCACGGGCGGCGGTGACTATTTCGGGCGCCGCCTCGGCCGCGCGGCAGCCACCTTCCGGCCGCGCTGCCTGGCCTTGCAGGCAAGCCTTGCCCGCGCCGGTTACGAAGCCATCGCCGGCCACTTCGAGCAGCAGCTGCTCGGGCGCTTCCCCTTCGCCGCCAACCTCGAGGCGGCGCCGAGCGACCCCGATGCGGTACGTCAGCTGCTGGCCTTGCTGGAGCGGCACCTGCCGGGGACGCGCGGGCCGCTGGCGCGCCAGAAGGACGCGCGTTCGGCGGCCGCTGTCGCCTTCCTCGACCGCCTGGATGCCGCGCGGACCCTGCTGGGCGCCATGCTGGCCGAGGACCCCGCCGGCGGCGTGGCGGCCCTCGACCTGTGGCCGCAGTTTCGCCTGAACCGCGCCCGCGAAAAGGGCGCCGACCAGATCATCGAGTGGGCCGTCGAAGCCGGGGACGCGCTGGCGCCGCCGCTGGCGGGCGGTGCACCCAGGGTGGCCTGGCGCGTCGGCCAGCCGATCACGCTGCGCCTGCGCTGGGCGAAGAACAGCGAGGTGAGCCCAAGCCCGGACCCGGCGCGTCCCGCCATGCGGGTCGATGGCCGCAACGCCAGCTGGCACTACGACGACCCCGGGCCTTGCTGCGCGTGCTGCGCGAGCACGCGGCGCCCCTGTCGGAATTGGGCGAACGCGAAGCGCGCCAGGGCGGCATGCTGCGCTTTGCAGTACCGACGCGCGACGCCGCCGGCACGCCGGCAACCACCGTGGCCTATGCCCGCCTGGCCGTCGCCCGCCACGGCAAGCTTGAGTCCCCGGCAATGCCCGCCTTCCCGGGCACCGCCGCGCCGCCGCTACCGGCCTATCTCAACGACAAAGGAAGCGCACCATGAAGCGCGACGATCCACAGGACGATGCGTTCGACGCCCTGCTGCTACCGATCAGCGACGCCAGCCCGGGCGGGGACGACCTGCTGCACGGACCGGAGTTCGACGCCATCGCCGAAGCCCGCCGCGAGGACGATCCGACCCTGCCGCGCGGCGTCTGGACGGCGGAGCTGAAACGGGCCGACTGGCCGCTGGCGGCGCGCCTGTGCCGCGAGGCGCTGGCCACGCGCAGCAAGGACCTGCAGGTGGCGGCCTGGCTGGGCGAAGCCTGGATCGCACTCGAGGGGCCTGGCCGGCGGCGTGCGTGCCACCGGGCTGGTCGCATTGTTGTGCGAACGCTTGTGGGAATCGCTGCATCCGCTGCCGCGGGACGGCGATATCGAATTCCGCACCGCCCCCTGGCCTGGCTGGACGAGCACTGGAGCCGCGCACTGCTGGTGCGGGTGCCGCTGCTGCGCGGTAGCGGCGTCGACGCGCACGAGGTAACGCTGGCCGCCTGGCGCGAAGCGCTGGCGATGGACAACAGCGAACGCAAGGCGGGCGACAAGAAGCCTGCCGCGGCTGCCAACGCCGGTGTCCTGACGCGCGGCCAGGTGCTGCTGCAGGTACGCGCGCTGCCATGGGCCGAGCTGGCGTCGACGCTGGCCGAACTGGAAGACTGGGCCGCCAGCGCCAAACGCCTGCACGATGTGCTGGAGCGCCAGCTGGCGAAGGACGCGCCGCCGCTGCACCGCTTGCGCGGCCTGCTGGACGAAGCCCGCCGCGTGGTGCAGGGGTGGATGAGCGAGCGCCCGGAGCGGCCGGCGCCGGTACCGCCGCCGCAAGCGCCAATCGCCGAGGCTGCAAAGGATATGCCGGTGCCGCTCGCCCCCGTGGCCCCGCCGGGCCAGGCCGCAACGATCGCGAGCCGCTCGGAAGCCTATGCGCGCCTGCGCGAGCTTGCCGACTATCTCGCCCAGCTCGAGCCCCACAGCCCGGTGCCGGCGCTGCTGCGGCGTGCGGTGGACTGGGGCGCCATGCCCTTCGACCAGCTGCTCAGGGAGCTGACGCACAATAACAACGAGATGCACAAGGTGCTGCTGCGCGACCCGATCGAATAGCGGTGGACGCGCCCTGCGTCAGCCAAGGCCGTGCAGGCGCAGCCAGGCCAGGCCCCAGTGCGACACCAGCCAGGCCAGCACCGCGCAGTTGAGGACCACCGTGATCCGGAAGGCGCGGCGAAACGATTGCTTGCGCGTCTTGTGCCGGAACATCTGTTGCGCCACCAGCGCCGCCGGCCAGCCCCCCAGCAGGCCGAGGACGTGCAGGGTGTCCTCGGGCGTCCGGCGCCGGCCGCCGCGCGCCGCGGCCTTGTCGGCCGCATACGCGAAGAAGGTGAGCAGGTTGACGCAGGCGAGCATACCGGCGATCCAGGCCGGCAGCCTGCTCTTGACGACGCACAGCGCCAGGATCGCCGCACAGAGGAGCGCGGTCAGCATGGCGCGGCCGGGTCTCGGCGGGGACTGTCCCGTACCGGCATCCACGAACATCACGTTCGCCGCGCGCGGCTGCCCCTTGTCGCTGGCCGACAGGTGGTAGGTGACGACGTCGCCCCGGGCCGGGCGTCCGCCACCGCCCACGGCGCTGACATGCAGGAAGACCGCGGGGCCACCGCCGTTGGGCGTGATGAAGCCGTAGCCCTGCTCGTCCTTCCAGGTCGTGACGCTCCCCGGTAGCGGGGCGGCCTGCGCTCGCGCATTTACTCTTTCGTGGCAGGCGCGGTGGCGGCGGCGACCTCGGGGACGCCGCCGCTCTTGACTGCCTCGACCGGGAGGTTCTGCCACTGGCAGACCTGCGAGGCCGCCACGCCCTTCAGGAAGGCCCGGCGCACCGAGCCTGCGGCGATCGCCGCCGCCACCTTCTTCGAATAGCGTTCGGCGCCGCTCAGCTTGCGCACCCAGCCGCGGAAGGGAATCAGGTCCTGCGCCGTGCGCTGCACCGCGTTGATGGCCTGTTCGTTGGCCAGCGTCGAGGCGCGCTCCATCAGCGAGGGGCGCGTGTCCGAGACCGGGGCATCGAGGTCGGCGCCGAGCACTTCGTCGAGCTTGCGGATCTCGACCGACAGCACGATGCAGGTGGCATCCCTGGGCATCACGTACGGTGCCTTCTGCGCTTGCTCGAGCACATCCGGGATATCGGCGCGCACGACGTTCAGGTCGTTCAGGGGCGTCACGGCAGCGTCGCCCATGCGTTTCGTGGTGTCCGAGGCGCAGGCGCCCAGGGTCAGCACGAGGGCAAGGCTTGTCAAGCGGAGGGCGAACTGCTTACTGGAGCGGATGTGCATGCTGTTCCTGTCTTCGACATTCAATAGGGATGGTGCGGGGCGTACAGCGCACTGCGGCCAATGGCTGTCATTGCGCTTTGCCGGCGCCGCCGACGGCGCTGGCAACGGCGTTGGCTCCCGCAGGCGGGTTGGTGGCGGCAACGATCGTGCCCGGTTTGCCGCAGGCCAGGCCGGGGCGCTCGCTCATGTATTTTTCGCGCAGCCGCGCGGCCTGCGCCTCCTCCTGGCCCGACAGGGGCGCGTAGGTCCGGCCGTAAGGCCAGCCGTAGCCCCAGCGGTAGCTGGTCGGGAAGTACGGTACGCCGCCGCTGCGCACGCCGGCGAGCATGGTCGTGGCCAGGACCTGGCTGCCGGCGGCGGCGCGGACGCAGTTGCTCAGATCGCGGTCGGCCTGCAGCCGCTCCTCGGCGGTGCCGCCACGCCAGTAGGCCAGGTCGTGGGCGACGCAGCAGTTGCACCAGTCGACCTTGCCCACCAGCGCGCCGTCCGGGAACATGCTGCAGCCGTCGCTGGCGAAGTCGGCCAGCGACGGCGCTTTCGTGGTGGCGCATCCGGCCAGGGCCAGCGCCGCGCAAAGCGCCAGCGCGGCTGGGGACGGGAAGGTAATCGGGGAAACGCGAAGCGTCATGCTCGGTCGGCTAATTGCCAAATGACAATGGCGGAAGTCTACCGAGCCTGTTACCACCTGTCTACTCCTTGTGGCTAATCCGCCAATACCGGATTTTCCAGCCCGCGTGCGGAAATCCCGCCGGCTGCGGTACCATGGCAGGTTTCGCCGGCGCCGGACACACCGGGCCGAGCACAGATCGTCATTCATCCAGAGGCATCACACCGTGTTCGCAGTCCTTTCCCTCGACGTGGGGGCCGCCATCAAGACCCTCGTGCTCACGCTCGACCTGGTCGGCACCTTCGTCTTTGCCCTCTCCGGCGCCACCGCCGGCGCGCGCCGCCGCCTCGACATCTTCGGCGTGCTGGTGCTCTCCTTTGTGGCCGCCAATTCGGGCGGCATCGTGCGCGACCTGCTGATCGGCGCGACGCCGCCCGCCGCGATCAGCGACTGGCGTTATCTCGCCGTCTCGATCCTGGCCGGCATCGTCATCTTCTTCTGGTACCCCTTCATCAATCGCCTGCGCAGCCCGGTCCTGTTCTTCGATGCGGTCGGCCTGGCGCTGTTCTGCGTGGCAGGCGCCCAGAAGGCGCTGGTATTCCACCTCGAGCCGATGATGGCGGCCCTGCTGGGCATGCTGACGGGGATAGGCGGGGGCATCGCGCGCGATGTGCTGCTCTCGAACGTGCCGGCCGTGTTCCGCTCGGATATCTACGCCGTGGCGGCGCTGGCCGGTGCGGGCGTCGTCGTGCTGGGCGACGCGCTGGCGCTGCCGACCACCGCTACCGCCTGCGCCGGCGCCGCGCTGTGCTTCGGCCTGCGGATGGCGGCCGTGCGCTTCGACTGGCACCTGCCGCGCGCGCGCACGCTCGACCACGCCGAAGGGCAGCGCGAAGTCGACGAGCGCGGCGACAACCGCTGAACTACACGCGCCGTCCCGCCAGCGCCAGCGGCAGCGCGCGCGCGACCAGCGGTTCGAGGACAGCGAAAAGCTCAGCGAGCGCACCTGGTGGAACCAGCCGGCCGGCACATACAGCATCTCGCCCGGCCCGACGACGCACTCGACCAGCGCCGCCTGGCGCGCCAGCGGGAAGCGCGCATAGTCCGGCGCTTCCGGGTCGAAGGGAGAGCCGAACAGCAGCGCATTGGCTTCATACGGGGACAGGTAGGCGTCGTGGTGCGGCGGCGCCAGGAAGATCCGCTTGCTGCCCCAGACCGGGCGAACAGGTTGTCGTCGTAGTCGGCATGCAGCGGCGTCACCGTGCCCGCGGGGCCGATCCAGAAGCGCGGCGGGCCGGGCCTGCTGAAATACGCGGGCCAGTGGCAGAAGCGGTTCAGCGCGCGTAGTTCGAGGTTGCCGAGATAAGGCGGCAGAGCGTCAATGCCTGCGGCGACGCGCTCGAGGTAGTCGCGCATCGACATGTCCTGCATTGCGCGGTCGGGGGCGAAGGCCGTGTTGACGTAGTCGCCGACGCGCGCGCGCACCGGCAGCGACGGGAACTCTTCCAGCAGGGTCCGGGGCGTCAGGCCGAGAGCGGCCAGCGTCCCACCACGCCGTCGATCAGGAACGGCAGGCCGCGGGCAGCCTCGCGCGCGAAAGCGTCGGGAGACAGACGCCCCAGGCGCGGCACCACAGGCAGCGGCGGCAGGTCGCGCGCCGCTTCCCTGATCGCCACGCGCATCGCTTCGATGGAGCTGACCCCGCGCACGCCTGCATCCCTGCGTTCGCGCGCCGCCTTCTTCTCCAGCGCTTCCTCGATTGAGGCCGGCAGGGTATCGGCCAGGCGCGGCGGCAGGCGCGCGCCGGCGGGAGTCGGGGAATCGGGGTGGTCCATCGTGCGCCTGCTCTTGTTCGTATCGGGGCGACAGGATAGCGCAAAGGCAGGGCGAACTCCAGGCCGCGGGTGCCTGCTATTCCGACGCCTGTGCGTCCTCGATCGCCAGCTCGATGCCTTCGCGGACGTCGCTCAGGAACAGCAGCGCGTCGCCCGAATAGCTCGTCCCCGGCACCGCCAGCTCGACCAGGCAGTCGAGCATCTGGCCGAACCAGGTCAGGTCGATGCCGCGCCCGGGCAGGCCGTGGGCCTCGCGCAGGTAATCGACGGCGCGCGTGACCAGGTTCGGGTCGCGCCCCAGCGAAACGACGAAGTCGACATGGCCGAGCGCGATCTCTTCGAGCTTGTGGGCGAAGGTCTCGACGATATCGTTCGAGGGCTGCATCGCGCCCGGATAGACGCAGGTCGCGAACGCGCGGCAAGCTTCGTTCAGTGCAGCCCGGTGAAACTCGATCACGTGGTTTCCTCCTGTGTTGGCGCAGGCCTTCCCGCGCGAGCCATTTTACGGCGCGCGCGGCGCACGGGGCGCCCTGTTGCGCCGGTTCATGAGCCCGCAGCATGAATGGGCCCACATATTACGGACGCGGTATCATGAATCCCCGCCTATCCGGCACCACTCCTTCACCGAGCACCCAGCATGGCCCGCGACAACATCAACGACATCCTCGTCTTCTTCGCCGTCGCCCGCGAGCGCAGCTTCACGCGCGCGGCGGGCAAACTCGGCATGACGCAGTCTGCGCTCAGCCACATCGTGCGCGGCCTGGAGAACCGGCTTGGCGTGCGCCTGCTGACGCGCACCACGCGCAGCGTCTCGCCCACCGAAGCGGGCGAGCGGCTGCTGCAGAACGTGGCGCCGCGCCTGGCGGAAATCGAGGCCGAGCTGGCCGCCATCAGCGACATGGGCGACAAGCCCACCGGCACGGTGCGCATTACCGCCATCGACCACGTCGTCGACACCATCCTGTGGCCGCGCATCGCGCCGCTGCTGCGCCAGTATCCCGACCTGCACGTCGAGATCAGTTCGGACTACCGCATGGTCGACATCGCCGCCGAGCGCTACGACATCGGCGTACGCCACGGCGACCAGGTCGACAAGGACATGGTCGCCGTGCGCCTCACGGCAGACGTGCGCATGATGATCGTCGGCGCCCCGGCCTATTTCGACTGGCATGCCACGCCGGTCAACCTGGCCGAGCTCCTGAAACACAACTGCATCAACCTGCGCCTGGCCAGCAGCGGCGGCCTGTATGCCTGGGAGCTCGAGCACGAAGGCCAGCTTGTCGAGGCACGCGTGCGCGGCCAGGCAGTGTTCACCAGCGCCTATGCCATCCTCAACGCGGCCCTCGGTGGCTGCGGCCTGGCCTTCCTGCCCGAGAGCCTGGTCGAGCCGCACCTGGAGAGCGGCGCCCTGGTCGCCGTCATGCCCGACTGGTGGCCGCGCTTCCCCGGCCTGCATGCCTATTATCCGAGCCGGCGCAATACCTCGCGCGCCGTCTCGGTCGTCATCGACGCGCTGCGCCTGAAGGCGTGAGCGCGGCCGCGGTCGGCTGCCGCAACCGTCGGCCCGTGCCGCCAGCCATGCCAGCGCGCTTGACGCCAGCAGCAGGCCGGCACTCAGGCTGAAGGTGGCGCGGTAGCCGCTGGCGTCGAACAGCAGGCCGCCAAGCGTGGCGCCCAGCATGATGGCCAGCTGCACCACCGCCACCATCAGGCCACCGCCCGCCTCGGCTTCGTGCGGCAGGGTTTGCGCCAGCCAGGTCCACCAGCCGACCGGCGCCGAGGTGCCGACCAGGCCCCAGATGGCCAACAGCAGGCATGTGGCCGGCACCGATGCGCCACAGGCGATCAGGCCCAGCGCCAGCGCCGCCATCGCCAGCGGCATGATCACCAGCAGCCGGTACAGGCGGCCCTGCAGCAGGCGGCCGATCAGCGCCGTGCCGACGAAACCCGCCACGCCGACCGCCAGCAGCATCAGCGACAGCGTCGTCACCCCAACGCCCGTCACCGTTTCGAGGAAGGGGCGCAGGTAGGTAAAGAGCGCGAACTGGCCCATGAAGAACAGGCTCACCGCCGCCATGCCATAGGCCACGGGAGTGCGGCGCAGCAGCCGCAGGATACCGCCCGCGCCCATGCCTGTCCGGGCCGGCATCGGCGGCAGGCTGGCCAACTTCCAGATCAACGCGAGCGCCGCCACCGGCACCACGCAGAAGAATGCACCGCGCCAGCCGATGACGGAACCAAGAAAGGCCCCGAGCGGCGCGGCCACCACGGTGGCGAGCGCGTTGCCGCCATTGACGATGGCGAGTGCGCGCGGCACCTCGTGCAGCGGCACCAGGCGCATCGCGGTGGCGGCCGACATCGACCAGAAGCCGCCGATGGCGACCCCGATCAGCGCGCGCCCCAGCATGAAGAGCGCGTAAATTCGGCGCAAAGGCCGCGACCGCGCCGGAGACCATCATCAGGAGGGTCAGCGCGAGCAGCAGGGTCTTGCGATCGAGCCTGCCCGCGAGCGAGCCGATAAACAGGCTGGTCACGAGCGCAAAGGCGCCGGAAATGGCGATGCCCTGCCCTGCCTGGCCTTCGGTGACGCCCAGGTCGGCGGCAAGCGGCGTGAGCAGGCTGACCGGCATGAATTCGGAGGCGACCAGGGTAAAGGCGCCGAGCGCCATCGCGAAGACGGCGCCCCAAGCGGCGGAGCGCTCGACGGCCTGGCCAGGGCTGGGAGGTGGAATGGTTTGCATGATGCGAGAGAAAAAAGCTGCCCCAGCGATTGCGCCCAGGGCGCAATCGCATGAAAACAAGGTCCAGGGAGGCGCCGGAGCGCCAAGGGATGCCGCTCAGACGGCGAGCGTGGCGTTGTCGATCACGAAGCGGTACTTGACGTCGCCTTCGAGCATGCGCTCGTAGGCAGCGTTGATTTCGTCAGCCCGGATCATCTCGATGTCGGCGACGATGCCGTGCTCGGCGCAGAAGTCGAGCATTTCCTGGGTCTCGGGAATCCCGCCGATCATCGAGCCGGCCAGCGCGCGCCGCTTCATGATCAGGTTGAACACCTGCGGCGACGGGTGCGGCGTGGCCGGCGCGCCGACCAGTACCATGGTGCCGTCGCGCTTGAGCAGCGACAGGAATGCGTCGAGGTCGTGCGGCGCGGCCACCGTGTTGACGATCAGGTCCAGGCTCTTCGCGTGCTCGGCCATGGCGGCACGGTCGCGCGAGACCACCACCTCGTGCGCGCCCAGCGCCGTGGCTTCGGTGCGCTTCGATTCCGAGGTCGTGAATGCCACCACGTGCGCACCGAGGGCGCGCGCCAGCTTCAGGCCCATGTGACCGAGGCCGCCGATGCCGACCACGCCCACGCGCTTGCCGGGACCGGCCTTCCAGTGGCGCAGCGGCGACCAGGTCGTGATGCCGGCGCAGAGCAGCGGCAGCGGCGCGACGGCCGCAAGCTGGTCTTCGGCGTGCCGGATGCGCAGCACGAAATGCTCGTGCACGACCACCTGCTGCGAATAGCCGCCCAGGGTGTGGCCGGGTGCGTCGGCGGTGGGGCCATTGTAGGTACCGACCATGGTGTCGCAGTAGTTTTCGAGGCCGGCCTCGCAGTCGGCGCAGTGGCGGCAGCTGTCGACCATGCAGCCGACGCCGACCAGGTCGTCCACCCGGAAGCCGTGTATATGCTCGCCCACGGCGGAGACGCGCCCGACGATCTCGTGTCCGGGCACGCACGGGTACAGGGTGCCGGCCCACTCGCTGCGCACCGTGTGCAGGTCGGAGTGGCAGACGCCGCAGAAGGCGATGTCGATCTGCACGTCGTGCGCGCCGGGGGCGCGGCGCGTGATGTCGAGGGGTTCGAGCGATTTGTCGGCGGCGTGGGCGCCGTAGGCTTTGACGGTCATGGCATATCCTTTTCAATGGTGCATGGGCGCCGGCCGGATCAGGGCCGGTGCGCGAGACCACGAATGGTAATGCCAAATGCATAGGCCGAGCGCACGGGGATTTGTTTGACCTTATGAATGGAATTCATCAATTGCTGGGTCACCGTGGCAACGCGAAGGCCGGCTCGGCACCGATTGATGAAACGGGTTCATGACCCGCCAACGGAATCAGTGCGAGCAACCACTCGTGTAATACGTGACCATCTCGCCCAAGCGGGTATCGCTTGCGGGCGGTGAAAACGCCAGCAGCGCGGGATCCGGGATGGCCGCGCGCGGCGCGCCCGGCGCGCCGGCTGGTGGCGCTTCCGGATCGTCAGCGTCGTATGTTCGGCGCAGGCCTCACTGGTTTTCAACACGCGGCCGCAATCCCAACGGTGGAGATCGCGGCGGGCCCGCGCGCACGAAAAATGCAGGGCTTTGAGTTCGGCAAGCAGCGTCTGCAAGGGCGCATCGCGCGTCTTGAGGCCGTCCGCATAGGCTTTCCACTTTTCCTCGGAATGGAAGGGCTCGGCCTGGGTGCAGGCGGGAGGCGCCACCTTTTCCCAGGCACAGTCGGCCGATTCGCAATGGAAGACGCAGGCGGCCGACGCTGCCAGCGGCACGGAGGCGGCTAGCGCAAGGACCAGGCGGAGGGATGTGCGGCGTGTTTTCATCGAAGGCGACGCGCGTGACAGGACAGGCTGGCAAGCATACCTCAAGGGCCCACCAGCAGCTCCGGCCCGATCTCGCGCACCGACTTCACGCCGGTCAGCACCATGGCCGTCCTCAACTCATTTTCCAGGATCGCCAGCAGCTGTTCGACGCCGGACCTGGCCGCCGGTCGCCGGCGCATACACAAACGCGCGCCCGGCGCGGCGCCGCCATCGACGTAGTGGAACAGGAAAGGTGGCAGCCTGCGGCGGGCGGCTGCGCGGAAGTCGAGTGCGGAGGCAATGATCATGGGGTCGTCAGGATCGGACGTGGTCGCCTATTGCAAGCGGCGCCGTCGCGCCGGCCAGGTGGTGGCAAATTACCAACAAGCGTGAAAAATAGTTTGCGTAGCGTGCCGCTGCCGAAAAGGCTCTGCGCGGCCGACTTTCGCTTCGCCCGGCCTGGCCTGGCCCCGCGACGCTGGACAATCTCGCGCATTCTCACGCCACCATGCCGAAAAACCCGCGTGCCCGAGCGAATTTGGGCGGCATCCGTGAAATTGTCACGAAACGAGCGCCCTTTCCGCCTGCGCGGCAGGCGACGACAGCCCCGCTGCCCCATGCGCCCGACATTGCGTTTTCGCCAATTCTCCATTACAACTAGGAAACTTGCGTAGAGCGGCTGCCCATGAATAAGAGAAAAGTCGGTAAGGTCCTGATTGCCTGTGTGCTGAGCGTCGGCGCGTTCGTCACCTATCGCAGTTTCAGCTGGGATTATCTCGGGCGGGTCAACAGCCTCGAGCTCGATTTGTCGAAGCCCGACGCGCTGATCCTGACGCCCAGCCTGTCGACGCTGCCGCGCGACCTGCTCACCATCCCGCTCGCGCGCGACGTGCTGCGCGAGGACTTCGTCTTCTACTACGAACAAGGCGAAGACCGGCTCGGCCTGAAGGGCAGCCTGCGCCGCATCGCCTACGAACACGAGCTCAATTGGGGCGACGAACTGATTCGCATGGTGCTCGACCAGCCGGCGGAAGTGGCCCTCTGGCGCGACGCGGACGGCACCCTCAAGCATTACGCCATCGCTGTCACGCGCGGCAACCTGGCGCGCCTGCTGGAAGAAGCCGGCAAGGTGGCGCTGAAGGACACGCAGCTGCGCCGCGCCGGCGAACTGGCGGTCGGCGCCGACAAGGTGCCGGTGTACGCCCTCGACTACGGCAATCAACGCACCCTGCTGTTCGCGGCCAGGGGCGAGCGCATGGTGATCCTCTCGCATCCGGGCATGCTCTACGGCGTGCGCGCGGGGCCGCACTCGCCGCTCCCGGGGCCGCAGTCCAGCCGGATGGCGCGGCGGACGCCGGCCGGCAGCCGCCCGAGACCGCGCAACAGGACGCCGTCCCCGACCCGGGCGCGGCGGCCATCGTCGCCGGCCTGCTCGGTGCCGACCCCAGGGCGCACGGCGTGTTCCACGGCCAGTTCCAGGTCGCCGGCGGCATCCCCGCGGGCCACAGCGTGCTGGTCAAAAGCGATTTCCTCTCCTTCGGCTACCAGCCCTTCTTTGGCGCCCTGCAGGCGCTGCGCTTCGATTTCAGCCGCGGAGCCTGGCGTTCGCAGGTACTGATCGACGGCGCCCGCCTGCCCAAGGGCGGCTACGACAGCAGCGCCCTGTGGGCTGCCCTGCCCCACGATGCGAGTGCCTGCTTCAGCGTGCCGGCCGACTGGAAGTCGATGACGCCGGTGCTGGAGCACTTCGGCGAGGCCGAGGCGCTGCGCGGCTTGCCGGCGCAATTCGCGGGACCGGTGGCGGCCTGCTGGTACCCGTCCTCGCGCCTGTACACGCCGGTGTTCATTGCCCAGCGTACGCAGGCCGCTGCCGCTACCGGCCATGATTCCCCGGGCAAGCTGTTCGCGGCCGCCGTCGGCACCGATCCCGCTGGCGGTGCAGATGCCCGGCCAGCCACCCCGGGCGCTGGCAGCGCGAGGTGAACACCCGCGAAGGCAAGCTCGCGCCGACCCTGGCCGCCAGCGGCCGCACGGTCGTGTTCTCGGCCGACCCGGCCCTGGTCGAGCGCGTGCTGGCCGTGACGCGCAAGCAGGCGCCGGCCGTCTCCGACACGCTCCCCGCGCCTGGCCGCACGGTGGGCATCATCAGTCCCGCGCCGCTGGCCCAGCTGGCCATGAAGGAAGCCTTCGAGGCCCTGCCCGCGGCCAACGAGTCGGTACTGCGCGGTGCCGCCGACGCCCACCTGCTGCCGCGCCTGGCCGCACTCGGCAAGTATCCCGCCTACCGCATGGTGGTCAAGGACATCCCGGCCAGGGGCCTCGCCTGGACGCCGCTCGAGTGGCAACCGGTCCGATGACCCGGCGGCGGGCCATATTCCGGGTGGCGGCGCTCGCCGGCATGGCGCTGGGCGCTGGCCCGGTCATGGCCTTGAGCGCGCGCCGCTGCGCGCGGAGACCCGGCTCACGCCCGCGCAAAGCCGCGCCTTCCGCGGCTGGATGGTGCGCATCGTGCGCGACCAGGTGCAGCGAGGCCCCTCGCCACGCTGGCAGCACCGCGACTGCGCGGGCCTGGTGCGCTTTGCCGTCACCGAGGCCCTTAGCCCGCACGATGCACGCTGGATGCGCGCCAATGGCATGCGCCCCGACGCAGGCCTGCCGCCCGAACTCGACCTGGACGCTGGGCAGGCGCTGCTGCGCAACCGCTGGGTGCAGACCGGCGGCACCGTCGGCCATTTCGTCACGGCGCTGGCCCTGGTACAGCACAACAGCCGCCCCGTCGGACGCGACATCAACGACGCCCAGCCGGGCGACCTGCTTTTCTACGACCACGGCGACGCCCAGCACCTGATGGTGTGGATGGGCGCGAGCGTGGCCTATCACACCGGCACCACGACACCCGTCGACAACGGGCTGCGCGGGGTCGGGATCCGACAACTCATGAACTGGAAGGACACGCGGTGGCAGCCAGCGGTCGACAATCCGAATTTCGCCGGCGTGTACCGGCTCTCGTTTCTTTCGTGAAGCTGGCCCTGAGCGGCGTGCTGGCCCTGGCGCTGCTCGGCAGCGCCGTCAGCGCGGGCGAGCCCGGTAGCGAACCCGGTAGCGGGACCGGTCTTGCGCCAAGCAACTACACACTCTTCAAGGGCGAGCCCTTCTTCCTGCTCTCGGACGCCACCTATGGCAGCAAGGAAGTGGCGAAGGTGCGCCTGGAAGTGCCGGGCCGCGACAGCGCACGCGCCAGGCTGGAAGCCTATTCCGGCGTCGACGTCGTCGTCTACCGCGTGCCGCAGCCGATCGAGTTCCTGAAAAAACAGCGCAACCTGCACCGCATCGAGGTGGCCGGCAATTACCGCGGCGAGGGCCTGGCCAATACCCTGCGCTACCTGTGGGACAGCTGGTGGAAGCAGTCGCGCATGGTCTGGCGCAAGCTGTTCACGGCCGAGGCGCGCCGCGCCGTCACCAGCACGCAGCCGAAATTATCCACGGGCGAGGCAATCTTCCGCCCGACCGTATTTGCCCACCACCCGCAATACAAGCCGCTCGCCGGCTTCGAGATGGTCGACAGCTTTCGCTACCCGCTCTGGCAGGCCAGGCCGATCGAACCGCCCAAGGGCGTAAAGCTCGACGGCTCCAGCAGTGACTTCATTCCCTCGGGCGGCGCCGGCAACTTGATGATCCCCGTCGGCATGCGCAAACCCGGCCTGTACCTGGTCGAGGCAATGATCGGCGAACACCGTGCCACGACGCTCGTGTTCGTGTCCGACACCATGGCCGTCACCAAGGTATCGTCGAACCAGATGCTGGTGTGGGCCGCGCGGCGCGACAACGGCGCCGCCGTACCGGGTACCCATGTCGCCTGGAGCGACGGCACCGGCGTCCTGCAGTCGGGCACCACCGGCAAGGATGGCGTGGTCGCGCTGGAGCGCGGCAGCCCGGAACACACCTATGTGCTGGGCGAGGATGCCAGCGGCGGCGTGTTCGTCTCCGAGAACTTCTATTACGACAGCGAGATCTACAACACCAAGCTGTATGCCGTGACCGACCGCCCGCTGTACCGCCCGGGCGACGAAGTCAACGTCAAGTTCCTGGGACGCGAGTTCAAGTCGGCGTGCGTATCGAGCGCCGCGCAGGCCGGGCCGGTCGCCCTCACCGTGTTCGATCCGAACGGCACGCCCCTCCTCACGCAAACCCTGCAATTCTCGTCCGCCACCGGCACCGAGACGCGCTTCCGCCTGCCCGATAGCGCAAGCGCCGGCGGCTACGAACTGCGTTTCCGCTACGGCGACGATACCTATGGCGCCGCCTTCCGCGTCGCCGAATACGTGAAACCCCACTTCGAGATCGACGTGCGCCCGGCGAAGGCCGAGTTCAAGACGGGCGAAACCGTCTCAGGCAGCATCGCCCTGCGCTACCCCGACGGCAAGCCGGTGAAGAACGCCACCCTGAGCGTCAGCCTGCGCAGCCAGAAGAACACGATGGTCGAGGGCGAGCTGCGCTATAGCGGCATGTTCCCGGTCGAACTCAAGACCCAGGAGATGACCAGCGACGCCCGCGGCAACGTCAGCTTCACGCTGCCGGCGGCCAGCGACCCGTCGCGCTATATCCTGACCGTGCTGGCCACGGACGGCGCGGCCTACCGCGTGAAGACCACGCGCGAACTGCTGATCGAGCGCTCGGCAAGCAGCTACCAGCTCAAGGCACAACGCCAATTTTCCGACCCCGGCCAGCGCGTGCGCTTCGACCTGGTGCCCGATGTCCAGGCCCAGGGCAAGCCCGTGCGCCCGGTGCGCTGGGAGATGGTGCAGTTGGAGACCCAGGCGAAAACGGCCGGCGAGTTCAATCCGGCCGCAACAGGCTGGGACGTGGACTTCGCCCGCGCCGGCTCCTATCAACTCAGCCTGCGCGACGCGCAGGGCAACCTGCTGGCGGCCACCAGCCACTGGGTCAGCGGCGACGGCGTGCAAGCCACGCCGGGCAGCATCGAGATCGTGCTCGACAAGGCGGCCTACGCGCCGGGCGAGACGGCCGAAGCCCTGGTCACCTTCTCCGACAACGCCGACCAGGCCCTGTTCACGCTCGAGCGCGACAAGGTCGAGCAGCATGACCTGGCCGCCGGCGGCGCCGACTGGTTCCAGTCCCAACGCGTCGCCCCGCGCCAGTGGCGGGTACGCATTCCGGTGCGCGCCGACTATGGTCCCAACATGACGTTCTCGGTGGCCACCACGCGCGGCGGCGAATTCATGTTCGAAAACGCGGGACTGCAGGTGATCGAACCGCGCATCGCACTGCAGTTCAAGACCGACAAGGAGGTCTACCAGCCCGGCGAGACGGTCACCCTCGACGTCCTTTCCCAGGTCGACGGCAAGCCGGTATCGACCCTGGTGGCGCTCGGCGTGGTCGACGAGATGATCTATGTGCTGCAGCCGGAGATCGCGCCGGACATCGGCGACTTCTTCTATCATCCGCGCCGCAACAACGTGCGTACCACCGCCAGCCTCTCCTTCATCAGCTATGACATGGCCCAGGGCCGCGGCGGCGACGCGCCTGCGCGCCACAACTACAACGAGCGCGGCGTGAAGGTGCTGGAGCGGCCACGCCGCGACAATGTCGACACGGCCTTCTGGGCGCCCACGCTGCAGACCGATGCCAACGGCCACGCGCGCATCACTTTCACCATGCCCGACGCGCTGACGCGCTGGCGCATCACCGGGCGGGCGATGGATGCGCAGGGGCGCGTGGGCCAGCGTACCGGCTACCTGCGCTCGGACAAGGCGGTCTACACCAAGTGGACCTCGCCCGACTGGCTGCGCGCCGGCGACGCGCCGCGCGCGGCCGTCGCCGTGTTCAACCGAGGGACAGCAAGAGCGAGCGCTGGAAGTGAGCCTGGACACCGGCAGCGCGACCGGACGCATGACGACAAGCCTGGCAGCGAAGCCCGGCATCAACTACGTCGAATTTCCGCTGACCGGCGGCGCACGCGCCCTGCGCACGGAAGTGCGCGCCAACGGTAAACTCGTCGACGCGCTCGATGCCCCCCCTGCGGACGCTGCCGCTGGCCTGGAACAGCCAGCACACGCAGCTCGTGCCGATAACAAGCCTGGACACGCCGCTCAAGCTGCCGCCGGACGCGCGCAACCTGCGTGTCTCGTTCGCGCAAGGGGCCGCCAGCCACTTCACCCGCATTGCCGACGACCTGATCGACTACCCTTACGGCTGCGTCGAGCAGACCTCGAGCCGCCTGATTCCGCTGACGATGGCACTGCAGGGCATGCGGGGTGGCGCGCCTGAAGTGCGCGAGCGTTTGCTGGCCACGCTGCAGGCAGAACGCCTGCGCCTGGTGGCCATGGCCGGGCCGGACGCGGTGTTCGGCTGGTGGGGCAACGGCACCCGCGAGGGACCCCTTGATGACGGCCTATGCCTACTACGCCGACTGGCTGGCGGCGCGTTCGCTCGGCATCGAGATGCCGGCCGAGCACTGGAACAATGTGCTGGCGGTCTACGGCAAGCACGGCCTGAAGGCACCCCTGTTCGATCGCGCGCTGGTGCTGTGGCTGGCCCATGAGATGGGGCTGCCGACCCAGACCCTGGTGACCGGCCTGGTGGAAGACCACGGCGGCATGCGCCTGCGGGACGGGACGGCCCGAGGCGCATCGCTCGGCTCCCTCGTGCTCGACGCGCCGGCGGATGGCAATCGCGACGCGCTCGGCCTGGCCCTGCTGTCGATGCTGGCAAGGGACGAGGGCACGGCGCTGCCGCCGGCGCTCGAAGCCCAGGTCGACGTGGCCTGGAAGCGGGTCGCCGCCATGCCGGCACCCCTGGCACGCGCGCTGGCGCTGCTGGACGGTCGCCTGCCCGCCCTCCAGGCGGACGTGCTGCTGTCCTCGGTGCGCGCGGAGATGCCGACCATGGACCGCGCGCTGACCCTGGTCTGGGTGCAGAAGAAGCTGGGTGGCGCGCCCGTGCCGAAGGGACCTGTGCTCGTATTGGACGAGGCTTGGCAGCCCGTCAGCGGCGCGTCCACGCTGGCCAGTTGGCGCCCGCGCGCGGCCGGCGCCCTGCCGGAACGCCTGCGCCTGGCCCAGGCCGCGCCGGCCGGCACGGTGGCCGTGATCGAATACGAAAGCCGCGCGCCGCAGGTGCAATCGCTGGCGGTTGGCGTCAAGCGCCGCATCCTGCGCATGGTGCCGGCGAAGAACGGCTACCGCCTGCAGCCGCTCAAGGCCAGCGAGGTGCTGCGCACCGACCAGCTCTACATGGATGAAGTGACCCTGACCCCGACGGCCAAAGCCGGCCGCCCGCGCTTCGGCCTGGTCGAGGTGGCGCTGCCGCCGGGTGCGAACGTGGAGCCGACCACCGGGGTATCAAGCTGCTGGGCGGGAAGGAGCCGACCCCGCTCGAGCGCGCGCGCCATGTGTCCCGCCGCGACGGCTACGCGGTACCGATCGACGTGCTCGAGGGCGAAGTCAAGGTGCGCCACCTGCTGCGCTTTGCCCAGAAGGGGGCAGCTATGGCCTGCCGCCGGCCCGCTACTACCGCATGTACCAGCCCGACCAGGTGGCCTTCGAGGGCGCCGGCGGTCGCCGCGTGCTGCAGGTGAAGTGATGCGCACTGCCGCGCGAGGCTTCCTGGCGGCGCTCCTGGCGGCGCTGCTGCTGGCCGCCGGCCCCGCCATGGGCGCGGAGACGCTGGACGTCGCCTGGCTCCGGGACGGCAAGGTCCAGGCGATCGCGCTGGCCGAAGGCGGGGCCGCGCCTCTTGCGCGCGTGGACGCCAGCACGGCCGTGCCCCCGGGCAGCCTGTGGAAGCTCTTCGTCTATGTCTACGCCGCCGACACCGGGGTCGCGATGCCGGATTATGTGTGCAAGGGACGTCTGCCTGAAGAAGTCTATTGCTGCGAGCCCGGCGGCAGCATCGACCGCGACAGCGCCCTGGCCCAATCCTGCGGCCCCTTCTTCGCGCCCACGCGCCTGATGCTCGAACGCGCCGCATGGCAGCGCTACTGGGGCGCGCGCCTGAACGCCCCGCTGGCCGGCGAATTCGCCTGGCTGCGCGACCCGGCGGGCCTGGCGCCCGAGCGCAGCGCCAGCCTGGCCAGCCTGCTGCGCGCGCTCGCCAGCATGCCGCCAGCCGGCCGCGCCGACGCCGAGAATGCCCTGCTGCGCGTGGTGCTCGACGGCCGCGGCGCCGACAGCGTGCGCTGGTTCGGCAGCCGCCTGCGCGTGAAAACCTATTCCCCGGCACCAGCCCGGGCGGCCGCAGGAGCGACTCGGCGGCGGCGCCGGCTGGCTGGCCGACGGCACCCCGGTCTGGTTTGGCGGCGCCGGCACCAGCGCCGGCATCTTCCGCAAATGGGGCCGCCAGCTGGCCGCCAGCCTGCCGCCAGGCGCCCCCGCTGTCGATGCCGGCTGCGTGGTGGTCGACTTCTTCGCGCGCTATCCGGTGCGCAGCCTGGTGGGGCCACATGGCCCGGCGCTGCCCGGCCCGCTGCATGGCCGCCACGTCGTCTCCTTCGAGAACGGCCAGCAGCTGGCCTTTCGCGCCAACGGCTCGATGAGCATGCTGCGCGAGGGCGGGCGCATCCGCATCCAGGGCCGCTTCGGCACCAATGAATACGTGGCGCGCGTGCTCGAGCGCGAAGCGAACGCCCGCCCCCCGGAGGCCGCCAGGGGCCCTTGCGGTGGCCGCGCGCAGTTACCTCGAGCAGAACGGCCGCGCGGCGGCCTCCCTGCCAGCAGATCGCCGACAGCAGTGCCACCCAGCGCGTTGGCCCGAATCCCGCCGGCCCGGCAGCGCTGGCAATCGCCGCCTGGACCGACCGCCTGGTGGTCGAAAACGCCACCGTGCGCTATCACCGCGACACCCCCGGGGCCCGGTGTGCTGGCCTGGACCCATGCCGTGCGCCAGGCCGAGGCCGGACAAGGCTTCGACGCCATCCTGGCGCAGGCCTATCCGGGCGGCGTGCTCGGCATCGCCGGGGTCGGGGCGCGCTGCCGCCGCCTGTTCGAGAACGAAACCTGGCTCGCTACGGCCCTGCCGCGCTGGGAACGCATCTTGCTGACCCAGCCGGGCTACGAACGCCCGCCGCAACTGCCGCTGGTCTGCGCGCTCAATGGCGGCGCGCCCTACCCGAACAGTCGCGCAACCGGGTTTTCATGCGTCCCCTGGCCACGCGCGAAGACCGCATCACGCTGGCCCACGAATACCTGCACATCGCCCTGCGGCGCCATCCGCGCGGGCAGGACGAAACCTATGTCGAGGGGCCTGGCACGGCGCCTCCTCGACGCCAACCTCGGGAGCTTCTGAGATGCCGCGCCTACCCATCCTGCTCGCGCTGGCCGCCGCCTGCGCCTGCCCCCCGCTGCCGGCGCAAACGACGCTGGAGACGCCCGTCGGCGGCTGGAAGCGCGCCGGCCTGGTCGACAGGTCCGACGAGCTGGCCGTGAATTACCCGTACAACCTGATCGACCGCGGTGCCCAGAAGGGCCGCACCATGATCCGCGGGCGCCTGCAGGCGGCCGGCCACAAGCGCCCCTTCCACAAGCTCGTCGTCAACGGCAACCCGACGCCGCTCTACCTCGATGAGGAAGGCCGCTTCGCGCGCGGCTACTCCTTCGGCAGCGGTTCGAACAGCGTCGAGATCCGCAGCCCCGACGGCAAGCCCGTGAAACGCGTGCAGTTCTACGAGGCCGACCGCAGCCGGCCGCAGCCTACCCTCCGCATACTCGGCGCCTGGGACGACAACCAGGCGGAGATCGACCTGCACATCGTCACGCCCGATGGCCAGCACGCCTACTGGGCCCATCCCTTCCTGACCAATGGCGGCGGGCTCGATGCCGACAGCGTCGACGGGCCGGGGCCCGAGATGTTCACGATGACGACGCCGCTACGCGGGCTCTACCAGGTCTGGATCAACTACTGGGGCAATTTCGGCGACAGCGGCTACCATTTCGACGAAAGCACGCGCCAGCGGCCCATCATCACCAGCCGGGTCACCCTGGTCTTCAACGAAAACACGGCGCGCGAGCGGCGCGAAGACCTGGTGATCCCCCTTCGCAGCATCGGCGAGCTCACCCTCGTCAAATCTTTCGTGTACTAGGATGAAGAATCGATTCTGGATGGTGCTGTGCCTTGCCGCGGCCAGCGCGGGTGCGCAGGTCACGCTGGATGCGCCGCGCGGAGGCTGGCGCAATTCACAGGGTGCGCGCGAGGAGTACAGCCAATCCGTCAACTATCCTGCCGCCTCTGTCGGCATGCAGCCGGAACCAGGGCGAGACGGCGCAAATCCGCGGCCGCATCGCCGGCGCGCCCAAGCGCAAGCCGGCGACGCTGGTCGTGAACGGTGTCGCCATGCCGATCGAGGTGCAGGAAGACGGCAGCTTCGCCCGTCCCTACAGCTTCGGCAGCGGGTCGAACGGCGTCGAGCTACGCTCACCCGGCGGCGGCTCCCGCGCCCGCACCCAGTTCTACGACGGCTACAGCGGCAAGACCCAGTCACGCCTGCGCGTGGTGCTGTCCTGGGATACGCCAGGCACCGACCTCGACATGCACGTGGTCGGTCCCGATGGCGCCCACGCCTGGTACGGCAGCCGCGTCATGCCCAATGGCGGCGCGCTCGACGTCGACGTCACCACCGGCTATGGTCCCGAGATCTTCGCCAGCGCGGCGCCGCTCGCGGGCGCCTACCAGGTCTGGGTGAATTACTTCGGCGGTGGAGGCGCGGTTGACGATAAAAGTGCCGCATTGACGGTCGCCCGGGTGACGATCATCAGCAACGAGAACACGCCCCGGGAAAAGCAGCAGACCTTCCAGGTGCCGATGCGAGCGCCCGGCGAACTGACGCTGGTAAAATCCTTCGTCTTTCCCTGAGCCCCAAGACTCGCATGAACCGCGACAGGAGAACCCTGATGACCCAAGCCGCCGCCGGGATGCTGCTGGCCGCGGGCGCGCCCGGCGCCTCCGCCGCCATCCTGCCCGCATTCGGCCCGGCGCCGGAGACGATTTCCCTCTGGCCCGAGGGCGTGCCCGGTGCGAAGCCAGGCCTCGGTCCGATGCGCGTCGAGGACGGCCGCACCAGCAATGTCAGCGAACCGGTGCTGACTGTCTTCGCTCCCTCGCCCGATCGCGCCAACGGCACCGCCGTCGTCATCTGCCCGGGCGGCGGCTATGTGCGCCTGTCCACGGTGCGCGAGGGCGAACAGTACGCGCGCTGGCTGGGCAGCCTGGGCGTCACCAGCTTCGTGCTCACCTCGCGCCTGGCCGAATTCGGCCATCCGGCGCCGCTGCGCGACGTCCTGCGCGCCGTGCGCCTGGTCCGCGCGGGCGCGAGCCGCCACGGCGTGCGCCCGGACCGTATCGGCGTCATGGGCAGTTCGGCCGGCGGCCACCTGGCTGCCTGCGCCGGCACCCTGTTCGAGCATCCGCTCGGGCGCACAGGCGCCGAGCTGGACGGCGTCAGCGCCCGCCCCGACTTCATGCTGCTGATGTACCCCGTGATCGCGATGGACGGAGCGGCGGCGCACGCCGGTTCGCGCAAGGCCCTGCTGGGCGCCGCGCCAAACCGCCGCCGACATCGCCCTGATGTCGCTCGAGCGCCAGGTCACGCGCGCCACGCCGCCGACCCTGCTGATCCACACCCAGGCCGACGAATCGGTGCCGGTCGAGAACAGCATCCTGTTCTACCAGGCCCCGGTACGCGCCAAGGTGCCGGCGGAGATGTACCTGTTCGAGCACGGGGAGCACGGCATGGCGATGCGTCCCGGCCTGGGCACGGCATCGACCTGGCCGCGCCGCGCCGAGGAATGGCTGCACGGCCGCGGGCTGCTCGATCCGGCATGAACCTGCCGCGAGGCGGTCTGTCCGCCCTTGTCCCTCAACTCCAACCCTGATCCCGATGCGTTCCCTTCTCCTTTCCACCGCCCTGATACTGCCCGCGCTCGCCTCGGCAGAGGTTCCCTATTTTCCCAGGTTCGCGCGCCAGGCTTTGGATGCCGAAGTGCTGTCGTGGGAGCTGTGCCCGAAACCCGAATACCCGCGCAGCTCGGCGCGTAACGAGGAGGAAGGCAGCGTCACTCTGCATTTCACGGTGGGTGCGGACGGACGCCTGCTTGCGACGCGCGTCGCGAGCAGCTCCGGCTATCGCGCCCTCGACGCCGCCGCCTATTCGGCGCTGTCGCAATGCCGCTTCCGCCCCGCCAGTATCGACGGCGATCCGGTGCAGATGACGATGTACGTCCAGTACATCTGGAGCCTCGAATGAAGCGCGCCCTCCTTTCCCTGCTGGTGGCGGGCGCCTGCGCGCACGTGCAGGCCGCTTCCGTAAGCTGCGGCCCGTCGCGGCACGCCGACCCTGCTGCGCTCACGCGCGCCGATGCGGCCCTGGAAAGGCCAGGGCCAACCCGGGCGCGCAGGAGCTGCTGCTGGCCGAGGCGCTGGCCGACTCCGCCGGCGCCCTCGCCCGGCACACGGGCAATGCCGCCGCGACGCCGAAGGACCGGCCAGGCGCGCTCGACCTGCTCGGGCGTGCGCGTACGATCTGGGCCGCGGCGCAACCGAACGCAGAACTTGCCAGCCGCCTGTGGCAGCGCGGGCGGCGCGACTTGCTGGCCCACCACTGCCCACTGGCGCTGGGCGAACTGGAAAGCGCGCTGGGCGCGGCCGACAAGGCGGGCGACACCAGACTGGCGGAGTCGATCCTGCGCGACCTGGCCCGGTGGCCGGGGCGATGCGCGACGATGCCGTGCTCAAGCCCATTGCACCGCGCCTGTCTGCCCTGCTCGAAGCGGACAGCGCGCCGCTGGCGCAGGACCGGCTCGATGGCTACCTGGCTGCCGCGGGCTACTACTACCGGGCGCAGGACAATACCCGCGCCGAGACGCTCCTCAAGCGCCTCCGTGAGCAGGCACGGACGGCCAACCCGCAGGATGGCGCCCTGCTGCGCCGCCTCGACTTCGAGCTGGCCAGCGTCCTGTATGCGCAACTGCGCTACAAGGAAGCGCAAGCCTTGAGCGCGCCCCCCTGCAGCGACCGCCTGTGGAAGCGCCGACACCCTACCTGATGCACAAGCAGCTCGAACAGGACATGGCCGCGCGCGTGCGCGCCGGCGACCTGGCCGGGGCCGCGACACTTGGCCGGGAAGCGCTGGCGCGCTATACCGCCGAGCGTGCACGCGCCGACGCCAGCATGACCGCGGCGGCGGCCAGCCAGGAGGCCGCGCTCGCGCAAGGCCGCCAGATCGATGCCGCGGCCGCAGCGGCAAAGCTCGCCCGGAGCAAGGCCGACGTGTCCTCGCTGCGTACGATGGCCGCCGATATCCAGAGCGACCTGGGCGAAATACTGCATGCGCAGGGGCAACTGGACGCGGCACTGCCCTTGTACGAGACGGCACTGCGCGGCTATCCGGCTCCCGAAATGGTGCACGTCTACAAGGTCAACCGCATACTGGCCGCCATGGGAGCACTGTACCGTACGCGAGGCGACACCCCCGCGCGCGCTGGCGCTGCAGCAGCAGGTGCATGCCGCACTGCTGCCGCGCCTCGGCAAGGACCACCCCGACGTCATCGCCGCCGAAGACGAAATGGCGGCGCTACACCGGCGCTGAAGGATTATGCCGCCGCCGCGCCGCTGGCTGCGCGCCAGCGCGAACGCGCCGAGCGCAGCCAGGCGCCGCCGGCGAGGCTCGCGCCGATCCCGGAAGCGCAGGCCGACATCGCCACGGGCCAGGGCGACCGCGCCGGCGCGCTCGCTTCGCTGGAGCACGCGGTAGCGGTGTGGGCGTCCGCGGGCGAAGCCGGTGCCGCGCCAAAGCGCAAGGCGCAAGCGCGCGTGGACGCGCTGGCCAAGGGCATGGGTGCGGCGCCCGCGCGCCAGGCGAAGCGGGCGAAATAGCGTAGCACAGGCAGGGCCGTCGCCTGACGCGGCAAGCCCTGCGCCGGCGCGGGCGCGTCCCTAGCGCCGGTCGCGGCTAAAACCGTCCGCGCTCCAGCCTTCGCTACCCACCCCGTGGTGGACATGGAAGAGCCGCCCCGGATCGAGCGCGTCTTTCACCCGCAGGAGCCGGGCATAATGGCTGCCCCAGTAGGCATCCTGCCAGCGTTCCCGGAAATAATCGCTTTCCGAAACATAGGCGCCCGCGTTCGGCGCAGCTTTCAGCAGCGCGTCCATCGCGCCTCGGATCTTGGCCGCCGCGCCCCGTGCGCGCGCTCCTCGTCGCGCGGCTTCTCGAGCAGGCCCGGATAGGCCGGACCGCTGCCGCCGGCAATGATCGCCAGCGCGAAGGCATCGAGCACGGCCGGGTTCATCGATGTATTCCCGGTCGCGGCCAGCGCCTCCCGGGCACCGCCGGCCAGGCCCTTGTTGAAATGCAGTTCGAAATCCCACTGGGCGGCCGCTGCGCACAGTGCCTCGACCAGCAGCGCCTGGCCCTCGGCGTGGAGCAGCTTCGCCGGCAGCCAGGCCGACTGGTAGCCGTGGATGAACCAGCCGGCTTGCTCGCCGTCGCCGGTCCAGAAGAAGCGGTCGGGCGAGGCCTGGGCGCCGCCGTCCATCGTCATGATGCCGGGAGCGTGCTGGGCGAAGAAGCGCGGGTTCCAGAATTCGCGCGCCGGTACGGCCATCACGGTCGGCTCTTTGACACTGTATTCCTTGCGCTCGCGCACCCAGGCGAAGAATGGCGCCCACACTGCCTGGGCCTGGGCGCGGTCCAGCCCCTGGAACACCATCGACAGTTTCAGCCGCTTGCCCTCGCGCAGCGAGACCGTCTCGCCCCAGTGTTCATTGAACAGGCTGGTGGCATAGAAGTCGACGAAGCGCGCCACCAGGGCGCGCCAAGCCTCGGGCGTGGCGGCCGTGATCTCGCCGAACACCGCACCGAAGAACGCCGGCAGCGGATGGGTTCTCAAGGTCAGGCGCGTGACCACGCCGAAGCTGCCGCCACCGCCGCCCTTCAGGGCCCAGAACAGGTCGGGATTGGTGACCGCATTGGCGATGCGGACCTCGCCGTCGGCGGTGACGACTTCCGCCTCGATCAGGTTGGCCGCCGCCGTGCCGAAGCGCTTCGAGAAGCTGCCGAAGCCGCCGCCCTGCACCAGCCCGGCGACGCCGACGGTGGTGCAGCCGCCGCCCTGCACGTAGCGCCCGCCACGGGTGGTGACCGCGGAATACGCATCGGCCCACATGGCGCCGGCGCCCACGCTCACCGCCGCCTGGGCCGACTCAGGTGGGCAGCCCTGGCCGACAAAGGCTTCGTGCATGCCGACCGCGTTCATCTTGCGCGTCCACACAAGCAGCGAATCCGGCGCATTCGAGGCGCCGTGGTAGCTGTGGCCGCCGCCCTTGACCACCAGGCGCAGCTTGTGGCGCCGTGCGAACTTGACGGCGGCGGCAACGTCGCGTGCATCCTGCGCAGCCACTGCGTAGCTGCTCGGGCGCGATTCCCACGCGTCCTGCCAGCCGCTGGTCTGGGTCAGCGCCGCATGGTCGCCGATATAGAAGGGGTTCCTGATACCGGCCAGGGCTTCCCTTGCGGACGGCGTCGCTCTGCCCGCGAGCGAAGGGCGAAACCGGGCTCGACAGGCGGCCCCCGACCTCGTCGCGCAGCGCTTGCCATTCGCGCGCGCCCGGCCATCCCGCCCTGCCCGGCCGCGCGCGCATATGCGGCAACGGCGCCGGCTTGCCCTGTGCCAGCGCCCTGGCCGGCAGGGCGCCTGGCAGGAGTGCGACCGAACCCATCATCCCCAGAACTTCCCGTCGTTTCATTGTCCCCCCTTGTGAACGGCAGCTTCGTATAGTTTCCCAAGAGCATATCGTAATGACAAGAAGCGAGCGAGCTTTTTGCGGGCCGCCCGGCACGGTGGAATCTGCCAGAATGCAGTCTGCAGCTTTCTTCGCCATTCGCCCACATCATGAACACCGAGCTCAACCGCGATTCGATCGCCACCCTGGTCCACGACTTCTATGCCGACATCCGCCGCGACAGCACGCTCGGTCCCGTGTTCGACGCCGCCATCGGCGCCGACTGGGAGCCTCACCTGGCGCGCATGGTCGACTTCTGGTCGTCCGTGATGCTGTCGAGCGGCGAATTCAAGGGCAATGTGTACGGCAAGCACATGGCGCTGCAGGGCATCGCGCCCGAGCATTTCCGGCGCTGGCTGGGCCTGTTCGAGTCCCATGTGCACCGGCTGTTCGCGCCCGAAGTGGCGGAAGGCTTCGGCGGCGGCGGCGCGGCGCATCGCCGCCAGCCTGCAGTATGGGTTTTTCGGCCGCGTCGAAGTCGCCTAGCCTGCCTCGCGGACGCGCTCTTCGCGATGCGGAAATGCGCGCACGTCGCGCAGGACTTCGCGCGCGGCGTTGTGGCCCGGCGCCCCGGTGACCCCGCCGCCCGGATGGGTACCGGCGCCGCAGGTATACAGGCCCTTGACCGGACCGCGGTAGTCGGCATGGCCCAGCATCGGCCGCGCCGCGAACAATTGGTCGAGCCCGAGCGCGCCGTGGAAGATGTCGCCGCCGACCAGGCCGAAGCTGCGTTCCAGGTCCAATGGGCTCATGATCTGGCGGCCCAGCACCGAACGCTTGAAATTCGGCGCGTAGCGGTCGACGGTGGCGATCATCAAATCCGCGACCTCGTCGCGATGGGCGTCCCAGCTGGCGCCATCGGGCAGCTGGGGCGCGACATGCTGGCAGAACAGGCTGGCCACGTGCTGGCCGGGCGGCGCCAGCGTCGGGTCCAGCGTCGACGGGATCAGGAGTTCGACGATCGGCTCGCGCGACCACCCCTGCGTGCGCGCATCCATCCAGGCGCGTTCCATGTAGGCCAGGCTGGGAGCGATGATGATGCCGCTGCCGTGGTGTTCGGCCGCCTCGCGCCCGGGCAGGCAGCGAAAGTCCGGCAGTTCCGACAGCGCCACGTTCATGCGGAAGGTCCCTGAACCACAGCGCCAGCCGCGCATGCGCCGCAGGAAGTCCTCGGGCAGCGCGACCGCATCCACCAGGGAGGTATAGAGCAGGCGCGGGTTCAGGTTCGAGACGACCACGCGCGCGTCCAGCCGCTCGCCCTTCGCGGTGACGACGCCGCTGGCCCGGCCGCCACCCACCAGCACTTCGGCCACCGGGCTGGCGGTCCGGATCTCCACGCCGAGTGCGCCCACGGCTTTCGCCATGGCCTGGGTGATCGCACCCATGCCGCCGATCGCATGGCCCCAGGTCCCCTTCTTGCCGTTGACTTCGCCGAACACGTGGTGCAACAGCACATAGGCCGAGCCGGGCGCATACGGGCTGGCATAGTTGCCCACCACGCTGTCGAAGCCGTAGGCGGCCTTGATCGGCGCACTCTCGAACCAGCCGTCGAGGTAGTCGCCGGCCGACTTCGTGAACAGGTCGAGCAGTTCGCGCTGGCTGGTCAAAGGCAGCCTGGCCATGCGCTTGCCCAGCTTGCCCGCCTTGAGCAGCTCGGGCAGCACCGCCAGCCATCCCCCGTCGACGCGGTTCGGCGGTGTTTGCAGCACCAGTTCGCGCAGCAGGTCGGCGGCGCCATCGAGCTGGGCGTGGAAGGCATCGAGCCGGTCGGCATCGCGCTGGGAGAACCTGGCGACTTCGGCATGCGTGCGGCCGGCGCCGATCTTCAGGTAGCGGCCGTCCTCGAAAGGCAGGAAGTTCGACAGCGGCCGCTCGACCACGCGCAGGCCGTGGCCCGCCAGGTTCATGTCCTGGATTACCTTCGGATTCAGCAGCGACACGGTGTAGGCCGCGACGGAATTACGAAAGCCCGGGTGGAACTCCTCGGTGACGGCCGCCCCGCCGACGACCTCGCGCGCTTCGAGTACGGTGACCTTCAGGCCGGCCCGTGCCAGGTAAAAGGCGCATACCAGGCCATTGTGGCCCGCCCCGATGATGACTGCGTCGCGCATCTGAATCCTCCCCGAGTAGGCGCCCATTGTGGCCCAGAATGGGGCATGGCGCACCTCCCAGAATGATGGGTTCCCGGAGCGCGTGACTACACTCCCATCGCTGCGTTGCGGCGGCTCGCCGTACACGCGTACTGTCTTCGCCGCTGCGCCTTGCCCTGGAAGTGTTGTCACACGCTCCGATTACTCCAGGGCGCGCTGGCGCGATTCCACGTCGACGCAGGCGATCGCCACGGCGCCCAGTACCAGGAAGGCGGCCAGCATCAGCAGCGACAGCGTGAAGCGGGTCGCCATCACCGGCGCCACGATGGCCGGCGCGAACAGGCCGCCGAAGCGTGCCACTGCCCCGGCCAGGCCCATGCCGCTGGCGCGCAGGTCGGTCGGATAGACCTCGGGCGTGAAGGCATACAGCGCACCCCAGGTGCCCAGCAGCGCAAAGCTCATCAGGAGCGTCGAGCCGACCACCACGGCGGTGGCGTCGCCAAGGCTGTAGAACAGGCAGCCCAGGGCGCTGAGCAGCAGGAAGCCGATCAGCGTCGGCCGGCGTCCCCAGCGCTCGACCCCATAGGCCGACAGCGCAAAGCCCGGCAGCTGCACCAGGGCCAGCAGGATCAGGAATTCCTGGCCGCGCATGAAACCGAAACCCTGGGACGCGAGCTTCACGGGCAGGTAGACGAAGACGCCATAATAGGCGATCGAGATCAGCGCCCAGGCCGCGAACAGGGCCAGGCTGCGGCGGCGCAGGCCGCCGGCAAAGAGCGCCCCCAGGCCATGTTTCGGCGCGGTGTCAAGCTGCAGCGCCGGGATGGCGACCGTGCGGCGGTTCACGGCGGCGACCCTGGCCAGCACCGCGCGCGCCTCCTCCAGCCTGCCGCTGCGGTGCAGGTACATGGGCGACTCCGGCACGAAGGGGCGCAGCACCACGCCGACCAGCGCCGGCAGGCCGGTCACGAAAAAGATCACGCGCCAGGCGTCATCCCCCCCACCGCAGCGCCGCCAGTGCCAGCACGGCCAGCGCGATGGTGCCGACCGCCCAGAAGGACTCGAGCAGCACCAGCCAGCGCCCGCGCCGGTCGCTCGGCAGGAACTCGGCCATCATCGTGTAGTCGACCGGCAGCGTGCCGCCAACGCCGATGCCGGTGGCAAAGCGCAGCGCCAGCAGCCGGGAGAAGTCGGGCGCGAAGCTCGATGCGACCCGCAGCAGGCGTCGAGCACGACGGTGGCGATGAGCACGGGCCGGCGCCCGATGCGGTCGGCCAGGCGCCCGAAGCCGAAGGCGCCGACCAGCATGCCGACGAAAAACAGGGTCCCCGTTTCGAGCGCCTGCGGGGTGGACAGGCCGAAGCTGCGCGCGATCGAGGGCGCGCTGAAACCGATCGACAGCACCTGCATGGCGTCGGCCATCCAGACCAGGCCGAAAATCAGGAAAAGACGGTACTGGAAGCGGCCGACCCCGGCCGCCTGCAAGCCCTGCTCCACTGTCGCTGTCCCATGCGCCATCGTGCTCCCCTTTGAAGAAACGGCTGCCTCGCCCTTGCGCTTGCGGCCGGGCGCAAGGCAGCACAGCCAGTCTGCAGAAGAAAACCGGCGCGCACTGTGCATTGGAAGACATAACCGGGAGAAACCATGCGTCGCCGCCCGGTTCCCACGCCGTTTTCATTACCCAAGAAACAACAATCTGGGCGTTTTGGACATAAATGCTGAGTAGCGCTTTGGGTTTGCGCCGAAACTTGCCAGAATAGCGACGCTTCGACGCGCGGCACCAGGTCCGCGCCGGGAAGACGACTTTCGTACCAGCCGCCCGCACAGGGCACCAATCACAAGGAATGATCTTGGCCTCGATGATGTTCTATAGCAGCCCCGTCGCCCTCAATCGCGAGGCGCACCGCAACCTCAAGCTCGACACCGCGTCGACCGATTTCGCCTACGCCGCCGGCACCAACTCGATGCTGCTCGCCGCCAGCGAGATCGCCGATGCCGCCCGCGACTATCCGGTCGTCTTCATCGGCGGCGAAGGCCAGCCGTACACCGTGGCCGCCATCATGGGCATGCGCGACGGCGAAAACCTGTTCGTCGACGCCGACGGCAACTGGGAGAGCGGCACCTACCTGCCCGCTTTCGCCCGCCGTTACCCCTTCGTGCTGGCCGAAGGCGGCGCCCAGGGTGGCGAGCTGACCGTCTGCTTCGACGAGGCATCGCCGCGCATGACCAGCGAATCGGGCACGCCCCTGTTTGACGAACAGGGCGGCCCGTCCCAGCTGCTGCAGGACGCCATCGCCTTCCTGGAGCTGTTCCACACCCAGATGCAGCAGACGGCGCAGATGGCGCAGCGCATCGCCGAGGCCGGCCTCCTGGTGCCGCGTACGATGGAAATGGTGCGCGGCGAGCAGCGCTACGCGCTCAATGGCGTCCACGTCGTCGACCGCGACAAGCTGATGGCGCTGGACGACGCGACGGTGCTGGAACTGCACCGCTCGGGCGCCCTGTACGCCATCCACGCGCACCTGATGTCGCTGTCCCGGGGCGAGCGCCCGGGCACTGCGCCTGGACGCGCGCCTGGCCGAGCAGAAGGCCGCGCAAGACCAGGCCGGCTAAGGGGGCTGCGCACTGCCCCTGCGCCCGCCTGGAGTGGGCGCAGGGCGGCGCGCGTCCTAGAACAATTCGAGGTTGACCGGCGCGGATGGTTTACGCGGCGCGTTCGGCGCCGGCCAGTCGCGCATGCGCTCGGCCGGATAGTGGCGCAGGAAGCTGCGCGCCAGCTCCAGGTCGCCGCAGGCCAGCCAGCTGTCGACCTCCTCATGCGGCAGCACCACCAGCGAGCGCTTTTCGTCGCCCGGCCGGTGCATCCGCCGCAGCAGCGGATGCTCGTCCGCGTTGATGGTGATCTGGGTGAACGAGGTCGACACGCCGCCATCCGGCTCGGCCCAGTCGCGCCACAGGCCGGCGACATAGAACAACGCATCGTCGCGCATGCCGATCGCATGGCGCACGGCGCGGCCGCTCTCGTAGCAGGGCTCGTAGAACCAGGCCATTGGCACCGCGCACAGCTGCAGGCGGCGCCAGCTCGGCGCGAACGAACGCCGTTCGGCCAGCGATTCGGCACGCGCGTTCATCGTATCGAAGGGCTTGATCTCGGGCGGAATCATGCGCCGCGGGACCATGCCGTAGCTGGCCAGGCAGGCTTCTCGCCTGCCGTTCTCGCCGCGCCGGACGATGGGCGCGTCGTAATCCTTCCAGGTCTCTTCCGGCCAGCGCCAGTCCGCAGGCAGCTCGCTGAAGGCGCCGAGCGAACCGAATTGCTCCGGTGTCGGCGGGCGGTAGTTAACACACATGACTGCGGCACATGGCTGCGCGCCCTAAAACCCTTGGTGGACCGTAGCCAGGTGGCTCACGGACGGCGTGCCGTCGAAGCAGTGTTCAACGAGGCAGCGCCACTCGGTGAAGTCGGCGCTGCCGCGGAAGTGGACGTTATGGTCCTCGACCGTCTGCCAGCGCACCAGCAGGCGGTAGCTGCGCGGGTGCTCGATGCCGCGCTGGACTTCCATGCCCTCGCAGCCGCGCGCACGCCGGAACAGCGGCGTCGCTTCGCGCACCGCCGCTTCAAACGCCTCTTCCATCCCTGCCTTGATCAGGAACTCCGCACTCTCGATGACCATCTTCTTCCTTCACTGAGGGGAAAACGTACGGGCCGGCCGTTTGCACGGCCGGCCCGGCATATCAGACGCCTAGATGCCCACCATCGACACGGCCTTGGTGTTGAGGTAGCCCTCCATCGCCTCCGGGCCGCCTTCGGTGCCATAGCCCGAATCCTTGATGCCGCCGAACGGCAGTTCGGCGCTTGGCGTCGCCGGCTGGTTAATCCACAGCATGCCCACTTCCATGCGGTTCATCAGGAGCTGGGCGTTCTTGATCGAACGGGTGAAGGCGTAGCCGGCCAGGCCGTAAGGCAGGCGATTGGCCTCAAGGATCGCTTCTTCCAGGGTCTCGAAACCGCGCACGGCCGCGATCGGGCCGAAAGGCTCGTCGTTGAAGACCGAGGCCGTCAGGGGCACGTCGGCGAGAATGGTCGGCGCGAAGAAGTTGCCGGCTTCGCCGACACGTGCCCCCGCCGGTGGCGACGACGGCGCCCTGCGCCTGCGCATCCTCGACCACCTTGGCCATCGCGCTCACGCGGCGGGCGTTGGCCAGCGGCCCCAGGTTGGTGCCGTCCGCCAGGCCGTCGCCCAGCTTCAAGCTTTCGGCATGCTGGACCAGCGCGCGCGTGAATTCGTCCTTGATCGCCTTGTGCACCGGGAAGCGGGTGGGCGAAATGCAGACCTGGCCGGCGTTGCGGAACTTGGCGGCGCCGGCGGCCTTGACGGCCAGGGCGACGTCCGCGTCCTCGGCGATGATGACCGGCGCATGGCCGCCCAGTTCCATCGTCACGCGCTTCATGTGGGCGCAAACCAGTGCCGCCAGTTGCTTGCCGACCGGCGTCGAGCCGGTGAAGGTGACCTTGCGGATGATCGGGTGCGGGATCAGGTAGCCGGAAATCTCGGCCGGGTCGCCGAACACCAGGCCGACCACGCCGGGCGGCACGCCGGCATCGACGAAGCACTGCATCAGCGCGGCAGGCGAGGCTGGGGTCTCTTCCGGCGCCTTGCACAGGAAGGAGCAGCCGGTGGCCAGCGCGGCGCCGAGTTTACGCACGATCTGGTTGATCGGGAAGTTCCACGGGGTGAACGCGGCGACCGGGCCGACCGGCTCCTTCAGCACCAGCTGCTGGGCGGCAGGGTTGCGCGACGGGACGATGCGGCCATACACGCGCATGCCTTCGGCGGCAAACCAGTCGATGATCTCGGCGCCGGCCAGGGTTTCGCCCTTGGCTTCGGCCAGCGGTTTACCCTGTTCCCCGGGTCAGCAGGCGGGCGATGTCGCCGGCACGTTCGCGCAGCAGGTTGGCGGCGCGGCGCATGACCGCGGCACGCGCGGCGGCCGGCACAAGGCGCCAGGCTTCGAAACCTTTTGCGCCGCTTCCAATGCGCGGTCGAGGTCGGCGATGGCCGCATGGGCCACGGTGCCGATGGCCTGGCCGGTCGCTGGATTGACGACCGGAATGGTCTTGCCGCCGGTGGCCTCGACCCATTCGTTGGCGATGAGGAGGCGGGTGTCTGGATAGCTGGACGTCGTCATGGCGTATCGATTCCTGTGTCTGGGAAAAGCGCCATCTTACCCTGTACGCGGGCGTCTTGCAGCGGCTGCACCCGCCCCGTGGTGGTTCAGGCCGAGGGGCCGCCTGCGCAGCGGAGGTCGGGCCGTGCGTCGTTGGCCGCGCGCCCTCCCAGTCGAGGCGGTCGATGCACATGCGGCGCGCCGTTTGCGCCTCGTCCCAGGCGTGGTAGACGATCCAGGTCTGGCTGCCATCGGGCGAGACCGTGAACGAATTGTGGCCGGGACCGATGATGCCGGGCCGGCTGCCCATCAGCAGGGCCTCGTGGCCGCCTTGCGGGCGTTCGTAGGGACCGAGCGGATGGTCGCCAACCACATAGCTGACGCCGTAGTTCTCGCGCTCCCAGGCGCCGCCGCTGTAGAAGCAGTAATAGCGCCCGTCGTGGACCTGCACCGAGGCGCCCTCCACGGTGTGCCAGTCATAGACCCGCCCGTACATCGTGCGCCCCTTGCGGAACACGTGCCAGTCCTCGTGCGGGCGCACCACCACGCGCGGCTCGCCGGCGAGGGTCGTCATGTCGACCAGGCGGTCGACGACGATGCCGGTGCCCACGCGGTGATCGTCTTCCAGCTCGAGGAAGTCGACGCAGTAGAACAGGTACCACTGGCCATCCTTGTCCCTGAACGGATGGGCGTCGATCGAGAACGGCTGGTCCGGCACCAGGATCTTGCCGCTGTCGACAAACGGCCCGGCCGGATGCTCGGCCACCGCCACGCGCAGCTTCTGGTCGGTGCCCTCGTCGGCCGAGCCGGACGAGTAGTACATGTAGAAGCGGCCTTCGTGGAAAGCGACTTCCGGCGCCCAGTAATGCTCGGCGCCGTTGTTGTCGAGCGCGTGCCCGACGGGCTCCCACTGCACCAGGTCGGTCGAACGCAGGACCGGAATCTGGCGCCCATCCGCGCCGCCCGGTGCCGTGCCGTAGGCATAGTAGACGCCCTCGTGTTTCAGCACGAAGGGATCGGCGAAGATCTCCGGGTAGACCGGGTTCTGGTAAGTCTGCTGCACTTTCTGTCTCCTGGAAAGCGGCGACCGCCCGGCGCAGGGCGGTCGTCGGTCTTGCGTGTGCTACCCGGCTGGCGTGACGTCGCCTTACAACTTATAGCGCAGGCTCAGCCCATACGTGGTTGGGTTGTAGCGGATATCGCGCGGCTGATACGGCCCGAGTTCGCTCTTGAACTTCGCATGCGTCAGGTTGATCGCATCGAAGTGGAGCGACAGGTTGCGGCTCAGCTCATAGCCGATGCTCAGGTCGACAAAGGTGTTCGCCTTGACGATGCGGTCCTGGTTGAACGGCGGCTCGGCGATCTGCTCGACATAGTCGCCGCGGCGGGTCGCAGCCAGGCGGCCGGTGATGCCGTTGCCTTCATAGAGCAGTGCCAGGTTGTAGTTCTGCTTGGCCACGCCGATCAGCGCGGTGTTGGCGAAACTGTCGGTGCCGAACTGGGTCTTGGTTTCGTTCTCGCCGTCGATCCAGGTGTAGTTGAACTGGGCGCCGAAATTGCTCCAGATACCAGGCAGGAAGTCGAAGAACTTCTGGACACTGAATTCCGCGCCCTTCAAGGTGCCCTCGCCCGAGTTCTGCGGACGCGTTACGCGATAGACCTGGCCACCGATGGTCTCGTCGGCCGTGAAGTTCTGCAGGTAGCCGTCGATCTTGCGGTGGAATAGCGCCACCTGCGCATAGCCGTTCTTCGCGAAATAGTACTCGAGCGTGGCGTCGAGGTTGGTCGAGCGGGTCGGATCGAGATTCGGGTTGCCGGCATTGCCGCTGCCCGGCGCGTTCACCGTCGGCGGAATCAGCGACAGTGCCGGATTCATCTCGCGGAAACCCGGACGGGTGATGGTTTTGCCGGCGGACAGGTGCGACTGCAGGTTTTCGGTCCAGCCGACGGTGGCGGCGATGCTCGGCAAGACGTTCGTTTCCGAAGTCGACAGGTCGACATCGCTGACGACGTCGCCGATCTGGCTCTTGCCGCGCAGGTCGCGGTTCACGCGCACGACGCGGGCGCCGGCCTCGCCGGAGAGGTCGATGTTGCCAAGCTTGGTGCCGAAGCGCGCCGACAGGTAAAGGGTGGCGCTCTTTTCGCGCTGGTCGAACAGGCGCGTCGGGTCTTCCGGCACGCGGCCGCTCGGTGCGCCGTAGCCATTGCGCACGAGGTCGCGGTTGTTGAGCAGGAAGTCGGCCGAGGGGGTGGCCCAGGGGCCGCCGAGACGGTCCAGTCCTGGCACGATTTCCTCGAAGTGTACGCCGAACTGGCCGATCGGGGTCGGGCGCACGGGACCTGCGAAGTCGGAGTGGCCTTCGGCGCCATGGTAGCTGGCCTTGCGCGAGGACAGGCGGATACCGCCCGTGATCGCATCGAAGAAGCCGTCGCCACCGAGACGATAGACGGCGTCGGAACGCAGCTGGAACTGGTCGCCCCGCTGCTCGTTCCAGTTCTGCACCAGGCCGCGCAGCACGTACTGGCTCGGGTCGCGCAGCGCGTTGGCGCTGGTGGGCGTGGTCACCGCGCTGTAGCCGCCGTGGCCATCGCTGCCATAGGCGAACACGCTGGAGCTGGCGCCCGGAATCTGCTGGTCGACGATGATGGTGTCGTTGACGAACTTCGAGCGGGTGTAAGCCAGTTGGGTATTGAGCGTGAGCGGCCCTTCGGCATAGCGCAGGCCGAGGTTCAGGTAATTCGTCGTGGTGCGCTCGTCCTGGCCCCAGGTACTGGTGGCGGTGTACGGGTCCCAGTCGTAGGCGCCCGGGCCGAACTGCGCCGCAGGCGCGTTGGCCGACAGGATCGGGCAGATCACGCCGACCGGCGTGTTGCAGTGGTTGCCCTGGGGAGCCAGCACCACGTTGTTCAGGCGCGGCGCCCAGGTGACGATGTCGAGGATGTAGTTGACCGCGCTCTTGCCCTGGTAGCCCATACCCAGGTACTGGGCGCTGGCCTGCAGCTGCGGGCTGATCTTCCACGAAAACGCGCCGTGCACGCTCTGGCGCTCGCGGTCGCCGCTATTGTAGATGCCGCCGATGTTGGGTAGCTGGCCCAGCACATCGCCGGCATTCACGGGCGCGAACGGCGCCGTATTGCCGATGCGGGTAGCGGTGCCGTCCGGGCTGACCGAAAACACGTTGGTCGGACGGTCCACCCATTGCACCGGATAGGTCCAATTCTCGCGGTGCAGCGCAACGTCGAGCAGCACGCCCATTTCGCCCAAGCGCGTGTTCCAGCGATCGCTCACGAGGAAGCCGCCGGCTGGATTGTGCTTGGTCTTGGTGGCGTCGCTGCCGTTGGTCTTCTGGACGCGGTCTTCCAGGAAACCGGTAACCGTGTATCCCGGGAAGTCGAAGGGCGATCGCAGGCGCACGTTGACGGCGCCGGCGATGCCGCCCTCGAACTGGTTGGCCGTGGCCGACTTGTAGACTTCGAGGCCGCCGATCGACTGCACTTCCAGGTCCTCGTAGGACAGGCGGCGCCCGGCGGCCGTGAAGATCTCGTTGCCGTCGAGCGTGGTGGCGACGTCGGGCAGGCCGCGGATGATGACGGAGCTGGTCTGGCCGCGGTCGCGTCCGACCTGTACGCCGGCGATACGCTGCAGCGCGTCGCCCACCTGGCGATCGGGGAACTTGCCGATGTCGTCGGCATTGATGGCGTCGACCACCTGCACCGCGTCGCGCTTGATCGCCTCGGCCGAGCGCAGGCTCTGGCGCAGGCCGGTGACTTTCACGACGGCCGGCGCCTGGGCCGATTCGGGCGCGGCATCGGTGGCTGCCGTTGCTTGCGGCTCGGTGGTGGTTTGCGCCAGCGCGCTGGCCCCGTAGGCCGACATCAGCATGATGGCGGCGCAGATCGGCTTGACTTTGAATCGGGTCATGCAAGTCTCCTGATTGGTATGAATGGCGTATGGCTGGCCGAAGCGTGGGCCCAGCCGCCGGCCGGTCGCAGCCGGCTTGGGACGTATCACATACTAAAAGAGGGCAACTGGCGCCACCCATAACGAAACACGCAAGAGCTATCCGAAATCGTCATGGCATGCCGGGTGCATGCATGAAAGGCTTCAGGGCACGCGTGCCAATGCCTCGGCCGTGCTCTCGGTCCACCCCGGCGCGAACACCTGGCCGTCGGCGTCGAACAGGAAGGCACGCGTGGCCGGGAACACCAGCTCGACGCGGCTGCCCGGGGCTGGCGGTGCCGTGTCGGCATCGCTTTTCACCGCCACCATTTCGCCGGTGCCTTCGACCTGCGCATAGACCGGGGAGATGTCCCCGAGGTATTCCACCAGTGCGACCGTCGCGCCGATGCCGTCGCCCTGCCCCGGGCGCACCAGCTGCAGGTGCTCGGGGCGCACGCCCAGCGTGACGCGGTCGCCGCTGCGTGCACGCGCCACATCGGCCGCCACCTGCACGCGCGCGCCGCCGGCCAGCTGCACGCCGGCGCTGCGGCCCGCGGGCCCGGCCAAACTCGCTTCGAAAAAGTTCATGCGCGGCGAACCGAGGAAACCGGCCACAAAACGGTTGGCCGGCCGCTCGTACAAATCGAACGGCGTACCGACCTGCTCGATGCGCCCGCCGTTCAACACGACGATCTTCTGGCCGAGCGTCATCGCTTCGACCTGGTCGTGGGTCACGTAGATCATCGTGCTTTTCAGTTCCCGGTGCAGGCGCGCCAGCTCCACGCGCGTCTGGCCGCGCAGGGCCGCATCCAGGTTCGAGAGCGGCTCGTCGAACAGGAAGACCTCGGGTTTGCGCACGATGGCGCGCCCGATCGCCACGCGCTGGCGCTGGCCGCCCGACAGCGCCTTCGGCTTACGGTCCAGCAGGTGCTCGATCTGCAGGATGGCCGCGGCGCGCCCGACCCGCTCGTCGATCTCGCTTTTGGGCACCTTCGCCAGCTTGAGGGCAAAGCCCATGTTTTCGGCCACGCTCATGTGCGGATACAGCGCATAGCTCTGGAACACCATGGCGATGCCGCGCCGGGCCGGTTCGATGTCGTTGGCCACGCGTCCGCCGATTTCCAGCGTGCCCTCGCTGATGTCTTCCAGGCCCGCGATGATGCGCAGCAGGGTCGACTTGCCGCAGCCGGAAGGCCCGACGAACACGACGAACTCGCCGTCCCCGATGTCGAGGTCGATGCCCTTGATGACGCTGTTGCCGTCGTACTGCTTCTTGATGCCGCGAAGGCTGACCGATGCCATGCCGTACTCCTGAAAAGTTATCCTTTGAGACCGCTCGCCGCCAGGAAGCCCTGGGTCACGCGCCGCTGGAAGACCACGTAGGCCAGGGCCACCGGCAAGGCTCCGATCAGCGCCGCCGCCATCAGCTGGGCGTAGCGTACGCCGAACGCGTCGTAGGTCTGGGTCAGCCCGAGGGGAATCGTCATCATCTCGTTCGAGGTCACGATGATGAAGGGCCAGAGGAAGTTGTTCCAGGCGCCGATGAAGGTGACGATCGCCATCGCCCAGACGATGTTGCCGGAAATGGGCAGGTAGACGCTCCACAGCACCCGCAATGGGCCCGCGCCGTCCATCACTGCCGCCTCGCGAAAGTCCGTGGGAATCGCATCGAAAAACTGCTTGAAGACGTAGATCACGACCGGCGACACCACCTGGGGCAGCACGAGGCCGGCGTAGCTGTTGATCAGTCCCAAAGCGTGCATGGTGCGAAACAGCGGCACCAGCAGCGCTTCGAAAGGCAGCAGGAAGGCCAGCATCGACAGCGCGAACAGCAGCGAGCGGCCACGGAAGCGCAGCTGCGAGAAAGCGTAGGCCGCCGTCAAGCTGATCGCCATCGTGACGATGGTTACCAGGAAGGCCACCAGCGCGCTGTTGAACAGCCAGCGCGGCAGGTTGCCGGCACTGAGCGTGATGCGAAAGGCCGACAGGGTCCAGGTCTGGGGCAGCCAGTGGAAGGTGGCGGACACGGTTTCGTGTTCGGGGCGCAGCGCGGTGGACGCCGCCCACAGCAGCGGGAACAGCCACAGCGCGGCCAGGATGACGGCGCTGGCGACCGCGACAACCGTCCACCCAAGTTGCGACCCGCCTTTCATACGTCCTTGCATGGCAGCTTTCATGCCGCCCTCCGTCCGATCGAGCGCGCCAGCAGCGACAGCGCGATGACGACCACCATGAAGGCCATCGCCACCGCCGCCGCGTAGCCGGCGTCGCTTTGGGTGAATGCCGTCTCGTACATGTAGTGCAGGGTGACGCGGCTCGTGTTGTAGGGCCCGCCGCTGGTGAGGATATAGGTCTGGCCGAAGACCTTGAGCGAGGCGATCAGCTGGATCAGCAGCGCCGTGCCCATCACGGGCTTCAGCGCCGGCCAGGTAATGGCCCGAAACAGCGTGAAGCCGCGCGCGCCGTCGAGTGCAGCAGCCTCGTAGAGCTCCGCGGGGATATTGCGCAGGCCCGCCAGCAGCATCAGCATGTTGAAGCCGACCGTCCACCACACGGTGCCGATCGCCACCGAGGGCAAGGCCCAGTGCACGTCGGCCAGCCAGGCGCGCTGGCCGCCGACCAGGTAGTTGATGACGCCCGACGACGGCTGCAGCATCCAGTCGGCGATCAGGGTCATGACGGAGATCGGTAGCACGTAGGGCAGGAAAAAAGCGCCCTGCAGCCAGGATTGGAAGCGCACGAAGCGGTGCACGAGCAGCGCCATCACCAGGCCCAGGGCGGTCAGCGGAATCACCGTCAGCAGCGCGAAATAGAAGGTGTTCCCGAGCGAAGCCCAGAACGACGGGTCCTGCACCAGGGTCGCGTAGTTGGCCAGGCCGACGAAGCCGCTGGTGCGCGTCAGGCTGCTCTCGGTCAGGCTCAGGTAAAAGGTCTGCAGCGCCGGCCCGAAGAAGAACAGCAGGAAGGCGAGCAGAAAAGGCGCCAGCAGCAGCCAGGCCGGGAGGTTTTCGCCGCGTGCGCGCCGGGCGTGGCGAACCGCCGGCGCGGGTTCGGGGCGATTTGCCTGGGGGACGGCGGTGACGTGTGCGGCGGGGCTCAAGGTGGGCATCTCCATCAGTAACGCGGCGGCTTCTTGCGCAGCAGGCGCGAGGCTTCTTTTTCGAACATCTCGAGCGCTTCAGCCGGCGTCAATTGGCCGGACAGCGCCCCCGGCATGAATTTCGATGCCATCGCCTCGACGGGACCGGCCGCGCCCATGTACCAGCCATCGGGGTCGTAGACCACGTGCTGCGCGGCCGACGCGTACAGCGCGTTGGGCATCAGGGCGCGTGCCGCCGCCGACTCGGCCACCGGACGGTAGGCCGGCACGTGGCCGCCCTCGGCCCAGCCCATCGAATGGCGGCTGACGTAGGCGATGAAAGCGAGCACCGCCTGCACCTTTTGCGGCGACATGGTGCGACCCTCGTTCGCCGGCATGGCAAAGGCATGCGAATCGGTCCAGACGCTGGCGTCCTGGTATAGCTGGGGGAAAGGCACGATGCCGTACTCGAAGCCGAGCGTGCGCGCCCTGGTCGCCCGCACCAGTTCCGGCACTTCCCACACGCCGTTGATCATGAAGCCGGCGCCGCCGCCCATGAACTGGCTGGTGGAAGCGGGATAATCGAGGCCTACCGGGCCATAGCCGCGCGTGAACCAGGCGCTGACCTTGGCCAGCTCCTCGACGCCCGCGCGGCCATACACGAACTGGCCGTTCTCGATCAGGCCTGCCTTGCGCTGGGCCAGCAGCGACAGCCACAGGCGCCAGATCGCGTACGAGCCCTGCCCCGACTCCATCGCCAGGCCCGTCTTGCCGGTGCGTTCCTTCACGCTGCGAAAGGCGTTGGTCAGGGCGTCGTAACCGACGATGGGTTTGAGGGTGCCGGACGCGTCCAGCAGGCCCGCCTGCCCGGCCAGGGTCTTGTTGTAGTAGAGGACCAGCGGATGCAGGTCGAGCGGGATGGCATAGGTGGCGCCGCCGTAGCGCGACTTTTCCCATTGGCGCGGGAAATAGTCGCCCGCTTTCAGGCCGGCGGCGGCCAGCTCGGCATCGCCGATGGGGCGCAGCACGCCGCCCCCCGCCAGGTTCGGCAGGCGCGACAGGTGGACGGTGGCGATGTCCGGCCCCTCGCCCACCACCGACGAGGTGATCAGCTTGGTATAGAAGGGCTCGCCCCCCACTTGAGCGTGGTGCTGACCACGCGCACGCCGCGCTGGCTGGCGTTGAAATCGTCGATCATCGCGCGCATGCGCGCACCGTCGCCGCCGCTCAGAAGCGTCCAGACCCTGACCTCGACCGGGCTCCGGGCACGCGCCAGCTCGGGCGCACCCAGCATCCCGAGCAGGATGGAAGACGCGATAAACCGCCTGCGTTGCACCACATTGTCTCCGTTTCGTTCGACGGCTGGCCTGTGCCGGCCTGTCCGTTTGCTTCGCTGTTTGTGAACTCGTGCTATCGAGCCATGATTATTTCACCATTCCCGTCAGCCAGCCTGTCCCCTTGCGCAGGGAGGCGCGCCGGCGCTAGCGGATCAGCGTCGGCCCCTTCACCACCGGCCTGCCGCCCACCCACTCGAGCTTGTCGATGTAGAGGAAGCGCCGGTCGCCGCGCTTGCCGTCAGCCTTCAGTTCCCAGGCGTGGTAGGCGATGTAGTCCTGGCCGCCCACCTGGAACACGGCCTGGTGGCCCGGTCCGAACAGTTTCGACTCGCGGCTGGTCTTCAGGAAAGGCGCGTCGCCCACCGGCTCGCAGGGCCCCATCGGCCCGGCGCAGCTGGCATAGCCGGCCGCATAGGTGCCGTCGCCGAAGTCGTTCGCCGAATACATCAGGATGTATTGTCCGCCGCGCACCACCATGGTCGGCGCCTCGATGACCTTGCCTTCCCAGGTGCGGCCATTCGTCAGCAGGCGGGTCGGCTGGCCCAGCACGCCAAGTCCATCGGGCTGCAGTTCCTGGGCGAAGATATGGGTCGGCTGGTTGCAGCAGTTGCCGTCGCTCTTGAAGTAGAGGTAGAGGCGGCCGCCTTCCAGGAACGGGCTGGCGTCGATGGTGCCGCCCAGTTCCGTCTGGCACACCAGCGGTTTGCTGGCCTGGTCGACGAAGGGGCCGGCGGGCGAAGCCGACACGGCAGCACCGACGCACTGCTTGTCCGAGGCCTGGTCGTGCGCGGTGTAGTAGAGAACATAGCGTTCTCCCAGCTTGATCACTTCCGGCGCCCAGACGTGCGGCACCTTCGGGCGCACCCAGCTGGCCAGCGCCGGCATCGCATCCGGCAGCGCGCGCCAGGTGTGCAGGTCCTGCGAGTGCAGCAGCTGGACGTGCTTTTCGTTGGCGTTGGTGGCGTAGGCGTAGTAGCCGCTGCCGTCGGCCAGCACGAACGGATCGGGGAAGTCGCCGATCGTGCTGACGGCCGGCTGCTCATGGCTGCAGCCGAGCAAGGCGACGCCGCACAGGATGGCGATTCCAAACGACTGCCTCATGCCCTGCCCCTGGCTACGGTCTTCGTGCGCGTGCATTTCCCCATGTCCCCTTATTGAAATATCGGTCGGCCCGGCAAGCCGGGCGCACTGTCATGGCTGAGATCATACGGATCGGGATGGGCGATTTCCCATAACGAAATTCGCGGGATCTATGCCAAATCCGTATTTGTCAGGGAGTGACCGCAGCCAGCCCGGCCGCCTCGCGCAGCGCCGCGAGCATGGTCTCGGCCGCCGGCGACAGGTGGTGGCGCTTGCGGGTGACGATGCCGTAGACGTCGGCGCGCAGTCCCAGGTCGAGCGGGAGTACGGCCAGCAGGCCCGCCTCCAGCTGCGCCTGCACCAGGCCCGGCGGCAGCGCGACGATGCGCTCGCTCCCCTGCAGCAGCTGCGACACCAGCGGCAGCGACAGGGTCTCGACGATGTCGAAGGGCTGCTCCAGCCCCTTGGCGAGGAACATCGCCATCAACTGGTCGCGCAGGCGCCCCGGCGGCGGCAGGATCCAGGCGGCGCCGGCCAGGTCTTCCAGCGCCAGGTCGGACCGGCCCAGCCAGGGGATGCCCGGCGCGCACGATCAGGCTGCGCGGCTCGTCGGCGAGCGGCTCGAAATCGAGTTCGCTCGCAGCCGACGGATCGTGGATGCGGCCGATGACGATGTCGAGCTCGCCCGCGCGCAGGTCTTCGATCATGGTGCGGCTGGTCTCCACCCTGACTGCCACCTGCACGCGCGGACTGCGTTCCTTCAGCAGTTTCAGCGCCTGCGGCACCAGCGAGGCCGCGGGCGTCAATACGCTGCCGACGCACACGCGCCCGCTGGACCCGGCCTGCCCCTGCATGATTTCCCTGGTGCGCCGCATCCATCTCGGCCAGCGCCGCGCCGGCGCGCCGGATCAGCACCTTGCCGGCCCAGGTCGGCACCACGCCGCGCGGCAGGCGCTCGAACAGCGGGACGCCCAATGCGTGCTCGAGTTCACCGATCAGCTTGGAGGCACCCGGCTGGGTGAGGCCCGCTGCTTCGGCGGCGTGCAGGATCGAGGCATGGCGGCCCAGTTCGACCAGCAGCACCAGGTGGCGGGTCTTGAGGTGAAAGCGGATGAACCGGGTGGAAGACGAATCGCGCATGCCGCATTATGAAATTTTTGTTAAAAAATCATAAAGCATGGGGGATGGGGCGTCAAATCGGTTCAGGCGGGTGTCACGGTTCGGCAACGGAACGGAAAACAGCGCGGCATGGCGGTCTATCCGGTGAACGGGATGCTGCGTCGGCATCCTGGCTCGGCCTCCAGTCCGGATACGCCACACCTCGCGTCAAGAACGACGGCAGTGCTCGTGTCCAAATGTCAGACCTGACCCCAGCCTTGTTGCTGATCGAATGTTCCGGTTCCTGTTACTCGCCCCGGTACCGTACAACGCCGCCCACCACCGTTTGCAACACCCTGACATTGGCGATGTCCTCCTCCGGTATCGCCAACACATTCCGGTCCAGGACGATCAAGTCTGCCAGCTTGCCCACCTCCAGCGAGCCAATCAGTTTTTCCTGGCGCAGCGTGTACGCCGCATCGATCGTGGCCGCGCGCAGCACGGCGGCGCGGGTCATGCCGGGTTGCGGCGTCAGGCGCCCGGCGAATTCGGGGCCGGCATCCGGCGCGGCGGTGCGCGTGACGCCCACCTTCAGGGCGAACCAGATGTCGAGCGGATCGACGGGCCAATCACTGCCATAGGCGACGCGCGCGCCGGCGTCGACCAGCACGGCCTGCGGTTCCACCGTCGCGTAGCGCGTGGAACCGAGGTAGTCCTTCAGGGCGCCGACCGTGTCCGCCGCCGGTTTGGCCCACTGGAAGGAGAGCACGGGCCTCACGTCCAGCGCGGCGAAGCGGCGGTAGTCGGCTGGTGCGACGATTTCGGCATGGGCGATCGCCGGGCGCAGCGCCCTTCCCGCTCCCGTTTCGCGCAGCGCCGCGATGGCATCGAGCGCCTCGCGCACGGCGCGGTCGCCGTCGGCATGGATGTGCGGATCGATGCGGGCCTGCGCCAGTGCGGCCAGGGTCTCGCGCAGCGCAGTCGGCGAAAAATAGCTGGGCGGGCCATTGCCGGGCCCGGGCCGCCAGTCGGGCTGTTCAAGCGTGCCGCGGTTGACCAGGTAGGGTTCCAGCATGGCGCCCGTAAAGGCCGGGGCCGCGATGACGCCGTCCATGAAGAGCTTGGCGTGGCGAACCTGCATCGACGGACGCACGCGGGTAGGCCCGGCGTCGAATCGCCTTTGGTGGCGCAGCAGCTCGGCCACGGCCTGGCGCGGGGTCGCGCCCTTGTCGAGGTCGATCAGCACGGCGAAGTGGGCACGTGCGCTCAACTCGCCCCGGCGCTGCAGGCGTGCGAAGGCGGTAAGCGTCTCGGGATCGGTCCAGGCGTCCAGAAAAGTGGTGATGCCCGGCGGCGCATGGCGTCCAGCGCGGCGCGCGAGGCGGCCAGGTTCTGCACCGGGGTCAAGGGCGGCAGCAGGCGCATGGCCAGGTCCTGGGCGGCATCTTCCAGCAGGCCCGTCGCGCGGCCAGCGGCATCGCGCACGATCTTGCCGCCGGCCGGGTCCGGGGTGGCGGCATCGATGCCGGCCAGGGCGATCGCGCGCGAGTTGATCTGCACCGAGTGGCCGAAGGAAGAGCGCACGATGATGGGCCGGCGCGTCTTCAAGGCATCGAGCAGGGCTGCACTGGTGGCTACGCCCTCGGGCTGCATCCCCTGCTGGAACCAGTTTACCACCAGCAGCGGGCGGTCCGGTTCGCGCTTCCTGTCGCGATCGATGCAGGCCTGGATGCGCGCCTGGAACCGGGCCACGGTCAGGCGCGCGTAATCCAGGCTGCAGTTGAGCAGGCGGCTGCCGCCAGATTGCGGGTGCATGTGGGCATCCACCAGGCCGGGCATGAGCATGCGCCCCTGCAGGTCGACCACGCGCGTGCGCTTGCCGACCAGCGCGCGCACGCCGGCGTTGTCGCCGACATAGACGATGCGGCCGCCGCGCACGGCCAGCGCCTGCCGCACGCTGTCCTGTGCATCGACCGTGTAGACGACACCATTGCGGTAGACCAGGTCCGCCGGGCGTTCGGCGGCGGCTGCGCAGCCCAGGAAGAGAAAGGAACACCGGGCGAAGATCTTCATATGCCTCCCATGATGGCCTGATGATGGCCTGACACCGCGAACTCAGTCGGCGCGCAGTGCGGCCGCTGTCGCTTTCAGCCAGCCTGGGGCCGTTCGGCGGTCCCAGACGAACCAGGCCGTCTCCGTCGCCTCGACCGCGCGGTCGGCAACCTCGACCCGCACCAGTGCCGGGTCCTCGAGCACGAACTGCGGCAGGTAGGCCAGCGCCTCGCCACGGCGCACAAACGCCAGCAGCAGGTGCAGGTCGTCGGCCCAGTAGCGGATCGCGCGCGGGGCGGCTTCGGCGCGCCAGCCGTCGGAACGGGCGCCGCGCTGGGCGCCGCACAGCAGCGAGCGCGTCGGGCAGGCGAACGGGTGCGCCAGCACAGCCTCCAGCGGCACCGGCCCCCCACGGCAGCAAGCGGATGGCCGGCGCCGGCCACCAGCTGTAGCTGGAAAGCGCCCAGCGCCACGCTCTCCCAGTCGGCCGACCAGAAGCGCCCTCTTCCGTCCATGACTTCACCCGTGACGATGGCCGCCATGGCCTCACCGCGCGCCAGTGCGCCCAGCGCGTCGTCCTCGTAGGTCGCCTGCAGGCGCACGCCGGCATCCACATAGCCCGCCAGCGCTGCGGCGACGCGGCCCGCTTCACGCGCCAGCAGGATCGCCGGTCCGGCAATGCGACAGTCCACCGTGGCGTGGGCGCCGAGGATGTCGGCCTTCGCCTCCGGGCCATCGCCAGCAGCAGCTGCGCGCTGTCGACCAGGCGCCGGCCGCTGGCATTGAGCACCAGCTGGCGGCTGCTGCGGTCGAAGACCTCCGTGCCCAGGCTGTCCTCGAGGCGGCGCAAGGCTTTCGAGACGGCCGAAGGCGTCAGGTGCAGTTGCTGGGCGGCCGCCGCCAGCGACGCGTGCTGCGCGACCGCGAGGAAAACACGGAGATCGGCCAGGTTCATTGTCCAGCCAGGACACAGATGATGAACATTCGTTGCTTTACGCTCAAGTATCGATTCCCTACTATGCACGAGTTCATCCCGCACCTCAAGCCGCCATGCATCGATTCCGCCTGCCCGTCCTTCCCGTCTTCGCCTCCCGCACGGACGCCCTGCGTCGCCTCGCCGGTGCCTGCCTGCTGTTCCTGCCCCTGTCCGTGACCGCGCTCGAGCCGAGCCACGGCGTGCATGGCATGGTGCTGTTCGGCGACAGGGATGGCCTGTACGCCGCGCGCCTGCCGATGTTCCACGCGCCGCACGACACCCAGGTCGTCCTGCGCGTGCGCTTTGCCGATCCGCGGCTCGAACGAACGATGCGCGCCCGGCTCGATGCCGGGACGGCACTGTGGACGCTGGAGCCGGAGCGCTTCGCCCTCGGGCGGCTCGCGCCCGGCGCAGGCGACCCGCTGCGCGCGTTCAGGGCCCGCGCCGTCGAGGGCCATTTCGAGCGCGGCGGCGTCACCCGCGTGCAGGACGCGCAACTGCGCGTCGAGCGCGTCGTGCTCTACCGCCCCCTGCGGCCGCAAGCGGCCGTGCACCCGCAGTCGGCCTATGTGCCGGTCGGCCGCTTCCTCGTCAAGCTGGTCGACAGCCGGCCCGATTTCGACCACATCGTGCGGCTGCGCCATGCCGTGCCTGGCCCGGTGACGGTACCGAAGCGCGGCGTCGAGGAAAGCGCCGCCGCCGCCCTGGCGCGCCGCGCGCCTTATGCCGCCACGGTGTACTACGACACCGCCGACCTGCGCTGAACGGGCGCTAGGCCGCGGCCCCCGATGCCGCCTGCGCCGGCACGTCCATTTCGATGCGGCGGATCGGCGTGAACAACCAGGCCAGTGCGGACAGGCCGACCAGCACCGCGCCGCCGCCCGGGAACAGCTGCGCCAGCGTGATGTGGGTCAGCAGCCAGCCGGCGCCCGCTGCCGACAGGGGCGCCAGGCCCATGAAGATGAACATGAAGATGCTCATCGCGCGTCCCATCATGTGCGCAGGCACGCGGCGCTGGATCAGGTATAGACCGTCACCTGCATGAAGCCCGACAGCACGCCGACCAGGAGCAGCAGTCCGGCAGCGAGCCAGGTTGCGCCGACGCTGCCGATGGGCGCCACCAGCAGCCCGGACACCCCGTCGACCAGCAGCAGCGTGGTGCCGAAGCCCGCCAGGCGCAGGCGCTTGCCCGCCACCGCCGCCCCGGCCATGCCGAGCAGGGCGCCGGCGCCGCTCGCGCCCATCAGGATGCCCGGGGTCGAGGCGCCATGCTCGCTGCCGTTCGCCAGCACCGGCAGGGCCACCTGCATCGTCCCGCCGATGAAGAGGGAGACGATGCCCCAGTAGGTAAAAGCACAGGCGCAGCGCCAGGTCGTTCCACACCATGCGCAGGCCGTCCGCGACCGAGCGCAGCACGGACGCGCCCTGCGCGCCGCGCCTGCCCTGCCCTGCGGCCGGGCGCAGGCTCACCTTCGACAGGGTCCATGCCGACACCGGGAAGCTGGCGCAATCGAGGCCGAAGGCCGGGGCCAGGCCACGCGCATCCGCCAGCTGCGCGCCAGCCTGCGCACCGTTGCCGGCAAGCGCGATCAGCACCGCTGCCAGCAAGGGTCCCGCCAGCATCGCCAGCTGGCGCAGGCCCATCATGATGCCGTTGGCCGCTGCCAGGTGTTCGGCAGGCAGCGCCTGCGGCAGGATCGATGTGCCCGACGGGATGCTGAAAGCCTGGGCCAGGCCGAGGCCGAATGCGAGGATGCAGACGATCGTCAGGATCACCCGCGGCGACATGACCACGGCCAGCGTGGAACCGAATTGCCAGGTGGCGCCCGGCTCGACCTGCAGGACGAAGACCGTGACCGCCGCCAGCAGCAGCGCGTTCGCGTACTTGCTGAGCATGAGCACGCGCTTGGGCGAATAGCGGTCGACCATCGCGCCGCCCAGCAGGATGAAGACGGCGCGTGGAATGCTCATCAGCGCCAGCACCAGGCCCAGGGCCAGCGCGCTGCCGGTGAGTTTCAGGACCAGCCAGGGCAAGGCGACGATCGACAGCTGGTCGCCCAGGTTCGAGATGACGCCGCCGCGCAGCAGCCAGCGGAAATTCGGGTCGCGCATCAAGGCCGGGCGCGTCGACTGGGGATTGGACATCGTGTTTCCTTCCATGGTAACGGGCGCGCCGCGGGCCGCGGCGCTGTTGAGAGCGCCTAACAAAGGTGAAGCCGCACGCGCGATGCGCGCGCCCTCCATAGCTGCGTTGCATCCGCTCGCCGTACAGGTGTACGGTCTTCCGGTTCGCCGATGCGACGGCTGCGTCGGGTGGACGCATCCCTTGCTCTGAAGGTTTTGTTAGGCGCTCCAGGGTGGATCAGCGCGCCTGGGCCATCGCGGCCACCAGCGCCAGAGCCTGGCTCAGCGCCTGCAGCTCGGCGGGCGTGGAATTGCGCAGCAAATCCTTGCTGATCTGTTCCGCCGGGACGTGGGCGTGGCCGAGCAATTCGCGGCCCGCCGCCGTCAGCGCCGCGTAGGCCACACGCGCGTCGCGCGGTTCCTGCTGGCGTTCGACCAGGCCGAGTTTTTCCAGCGGCAGCAGCGTGCGGGTGATGCCCGAGGCGGTCAAGCCATGGCGCTCGGCCAGGTCGACCCGGCGCAGGCGGCAGCCCGGACCCTGGCTCAGGTGGTGCAGCAGCAGGAAGTCGTTGAAGCTCAGGCCGTGGTAGCTGGCCAGCGCCCCGTCCAGGCGGCGCATCACCACGGTCTGGGTGCGGGCCAGTTGCAGGACGACGTCCAGCTGCGGGCTGACGGGGCCGCCTGGCGCCGGTTCGATGTGCGATGGGTTCATGGTCACTGGGGGGTAGTTGAGTGATACTTGAACGATACGTGAAAGATACTTGAGTACGCAAGCATTATCGTATATGCATGACGTTTTTGTGCCGACGACGATGTTGGGCGAACACGCGGCATGCCGGTGCTGGCCGCTGCTGCGTTACCCGCGCACCTGGTCGGTTTCGCCACGCGGGCACTCCCGGCGGGGCCGCCCGCGCCGCTTATTTTGCGCAGGCCTGCAGCTGCGCGATACCGCCGAACGCGTCCAGCGCGGCCGCGCCCTCCTTCTGGATACGTTCATGCCAGGCGGCCGCATCCGCCTCGCGCCGCGACACCGCCGCCGGGAACACGGCCGTCAACACCGGGTCTTCGATGCGTGCCTTGGCGCGCGCCACGCCATCGCGCATGACAATCGGATCGCTGCCCAGGTCCTGGTGCAGCTTGATCGATCCTTCGCCCAGGCCGCCACCGTCGGCGTAGACGGCAAAAGCGTGGCGCCCGGTGGCGGGCCGATAGACGACAGCCAGTGTCCCCGGCTTGATGGCGTGCTGCTCGATGAAATCTTGCGGCAGCACGATGTAGGGAATCCTGGTGGCGTCCACATAGCGGCGCTGGGTACCGGCGGGCTGGCCGGGAATGCCGATCGAGGTCGCGCTGATATACGCTTTCCCCGGTAAAGGGTCGCCCGCTTTCTGAATGAGCGGCACATTATGGGGCCCCGTCTCGAAGCCGAAGATCCTCACGCCGCCATAGTCGCCGCTGGCTCTCGCTTTTTTCCAGGCTGCCTGGCACTTCGCTTGCCAATGCTTCTTGTCCGTCTTGCTCGTGACGCGCTTGCCGTTTTCGAAGGCCACCACGCCATCGCAGGTAAACGACAAGCCCTTGCCATCGACCAGATAGGAATTCGGCGCGCCGTCGGCGTCGACATTGTAGGGCGCGCGTTTGAACAGCACCGCGTTGTTGTGGGTCCATGGGTCGCCGTTCGCGATGCCTGTCGGGCAGGTCTGGGCGAGGACAAGGGAAGACAGCGGCGCCAGGATGGCTGCCGCCAGGATCGGTTTCGTTCGCATAGGGTCTCCAGGAGCTGGTTCTATTCGGGAACGACGGCATGCGGCAAGCTGCAGCCGCAGCGCGCTTGCAGGTCGACGTACGGCGGAGCTCGGCGCTTGCAGGACGCGCTGCCAGGCACGCTTTCGCGGCGGCGCCACCTGCATTGCCATAGTATCCTGCTCGCGTCTCGCCGTCACGGCACATGCTGCGCATCCCTCGGAAGTCGGGACCGGCCGGCGCAAGTGCGCAACAATGGTTCCGGCGCCAGCGCCGGGAGGGACGACGAGAAAATCGGCGGGCAGCACGGTTGGCGCGTGCTGCCCCAGGCTTTCCAGGGCTGACGCCCATAACACGACATGCGCGGCGACGAACGCAATGCCGCGGTGACCGAGGCGGCAAGGAATTGCCTCCAGTATCCAGACGCGGCCCCCGACCGGCAAGCCTGATGCCGGTTCGCCGCCCTTGCGACAGCGGGCATCCCATCCGGGTCCACGCAGCCTGGACCCTCGCAGGATCTGGGCCGCAAGCGGCGCGTGACGGCTGACGGGGAATGCTATGGGGCGGTCTTGCGCACCTGGCCGGGTCGCGCCGCGCCGCCATAGACCACGCTATGCTCCGCCGCCGGATAATGCGTGCGGACCAGTTCGCCGATGGCGGCGGCGATCTTGAATGCGCCCTGGGCCGACGGTTCGATCGGCGACACGCTGGCATAGTCGGCTTTATCCGTGCAGACCAGGCGCAGGTCGAGCACCGGCAGGCGGCGCGCCACCGCTTCGCGCAGGATGACGTCGTTGAAGGAACCGCAAGGGCCGTGCGCAGGCCAGGGGCCAGCCCCGGCACGCTGTCGTAGATCGTCGCCACCGCCGTCGGCTTGCCCTGCGCCAGCACGCCATCGAGCATGCGCCGATAATCGCGGGCGAAGGCCGCCTGCCAGCCGGCCAGCAATTCCATCCCTTCCAGCACCGTCGCCACCTTCCTTCCCATCTCGCCGACCAGGCCAAGCACGTCGTTGCCCCCGCAGCTGACGAACAGCCAGGTGGGCAGCGCGTCCAGCTGGCCGATGCGCGCCAGTTGCCCGGCCAGGTCGGCCAGCACGTCCCCGTCGCGCGCCAGCAGGGAGACGCCGTGGCGCGGCCCGAGGCTGGCGCGCAGCTGCGACGTGACGTCGGTTCCGGGCGAGACATAGGGGGCGTTATCGAAGATCGAGTCGCCCAGCAAGACGATGTGTTCCATTTCCGTTTCCTTCGGTTTCCGTGCGTCGTCTTTTGACAACGCACCACTTGTTCGGCGTCGCGCGGGACCTCGCCCGGCCACGGTCGGGGCCGTAACCAGCATACCCTGCCCCGCCGCCGGTGCGCGCCCAACACGATGCAGCCTAAAGGCGCCTGCGACAGGCGGCGTCGCATGGTCGCGCCGCCACAACGCCGAGCGGGCCAGGAGTTTCCATAAGGAAATAAGTCTGCAATAATTGAACATTCATTCAGCCGCCCCGCCATGCCTGCCCGCCTGTCCAAATCCAAGCTGATGGCGTATCGCCAATGCCCGCGCCGCCTCTGGCTCGAACTGCACCGTCCGCAGCTGCTCCAGAATGACGCGGCAAGCGTGGCTTCGTTCGCCACCGGACACGAGGTCGGCGACCTTGCGCGCCAGCTGTACGACCCACGCGGCAAGGGCGTGCTGATCGATGCCCGCGGCGAAGGCTACGAGGCCGCGTTCGCGCGCAGCAGCGCGCTGCTTGGCGGCGGGCAGCCGATCTTCGAAGCGGGCTTTGCCCACGGCGGCGCCCTCGCGTTTGCCGACATCCTGCTGCCCGTGCGCCGCGGGGGCACCCGCCGCTGGCGCATGATCGAGGTGAAGTCGGCCACGTCGCTCAAGGACTATCACCGCGAGGACGCCGCGGTCCAGTCGCACATCGCCCGTGGTGCCGGGGTGGCGCTCGACAGCGTGGCGGTGGCGCGTATCGACCGCGACTGGGTCTACCCGGGCGGCGGCGATTATGCCGGCCTGCTGGTCGAAGAGGACGTGACGGGCGAGGCATTCGCCCGCGATGCCGAAGTGAAGGAGTGGATTGCCGACGCCGGCGCCATCGCCCTGCGCCGCAAGGGAGCCGCAGGTCGACCCCGGCGGGCATTGCAGCGCCCCCTACGAATGCGGATTCAGTGCACATTGCCGCGGCGCCGAGGTGCCGGCCCGCTTTCCCGTCGCCTGGCTGCCGCAGGTGCGCAGCAAGGCGCTCAAGGCCTGCATCGCGGACGGCGCAGCCGACATGCGCGAGGTGCCCGATACGCTGCTGAGCGACAAGCAGGCACGGGTCAAGCACCATACCCTGTCCGGCCGCCCCTACTTCGATGCCGCAGGCGCCGCCCAAGACCTGGCCCCGCACGGCCTGCCTGCCTGGTTCATCGATTTCGAGACCATCAGCCTCGCGATCCCGCGCTGGCAAGGCACCAGTCCCTACCAGGCGATCCCGTTCCAGTTCAGCGCTCACCGCCTGGGGCGCACGGGCAAGCTGGAACACCGCGCCTTTCTCGACCTGTCCGGCGCCGATCCCTCGCGCGGCTTTGCCGAGGCCCTGATCGCGGCCTGCGGCGATCGCGGGCCGGTATTCGTCTACAACGCCGGCTTCGAGGCCGCGCGCATCGCGGAACTGGCGGCGCGCTTTCCGCGCCTGCGCGCCGGCCTGCTGGCCATCAATGACCGCATCGTGGACCTGCTGCCGGTGGCGCGCGAGCGCTACTACCACCCCCGCCAGCAGGGGAGCTGGAGCATCAAGCACCTGCTGCCGGCGATCGCGCCCGACCTGCGCTACGACGAACTCGAAGGCGTGCAGGATGGCGGCGGCGCGATGGCGGCCTACCTCGAGGCCATCGCGCCCACGACCACGGCAGAGCGCAAGGGAGAGATCGAAGGCCAGTTGCTGGCCTACTGCCATCTCGACACGCTGGCCATGGTACGGCTGTGGGAATTCTTCACGGCGCGACAGCGCTTGTCGTAGCGGCGCTTAGCATCCTCTGGCCGCCGCATGCAGCGCGGCGCCGCCATTCAACAATTTTTGCCCGACACGATGCCCAACCTGAACTGGTTCCTCCCCCTTGACGCCTGTCATTCCCTCGACGAACTGACGCCGCAGTGGCACGCGCTGCTCGAACAGCACCGGATGACGCCCGCCTGCGACGCCGAACGCTACGCGGACGCGCTGCTCGCCTTCGTCGGCATGTCCACCTTGTCGCCGCACCTGAAGCTCTCGGCCGTGCTCGCGTTCGGTTCCGCTTTCGACATCGACCTGCGCCTGGCGATTGGCGCCCTGGCCGAACAGACCGGGAAGCGGACGTGGCCTGGCCCGACAGCGTCGCAGCCAGCGTCGCCGACAACGGCCCGGCGCTGAACGTCGCCACTGGCGACGCGCAGCTCGCCGCTTTTGTGCTCGGCCGCCTGGCCGGGCTGCGCGAAACGATGCAACACGATGGAACGCGGCTCGAGGCGTGGACGGCGGCGTTCTGGCAGCGCTTCCCCGGCGATGGCTTGCCGTCACGGTTCGCCGGATGCGGTGGCGCTGGCACTCGGTAACGGCGCCGATCCGCTGGCCGCCGACGGCGCGGCGCTTGCCGCCGCGGCGGCGGGCCCCGGCAGCGACGAGGACACGCCCGCCCGGCAAGGCGAGGACGAGCATGTGATGCAGCTGCTGCTGGGCGCCGCTTCCGCGCGCGCCGCGGTGCTGGCAACGGCACTGCAAGCGGCGGCCGGCGCCGACAGGATCGCGATGCTCGACTTCCTGCTGGAGCAAGGGGCCAGCCTGGACGCTGCCGGTCCCGCCGCGCTGGCTGCCGCCGCGCGCCACCTCGCCTTCGACGCCTTCGAGCACCTGCTCGGACGCGGGGCCGATGCACGCGGGGCGGAAGTACTCGCTGCCGCCGTGACCTCGCTCGACGAGACGATGGTCGAGGCGGTGCTGGCGGCGGGCGCCGACGTGCAGGCGCACGCCTGCGTGGCGCTGACGGCGGCGTTTTCCGCACAGCCCGGGACCTCTACGGCGGCGAGCCGGATTTCATCCGCCCGCGCGCCGACATGGTCGCCCTGCTGCTGCGCCACGGTGCCCGCTGCGACGACGCCGGCGTGGTCGACGCCCTGGCCGGTGGGTATCGCGCGGGCGAGGTCGTGGACACCCTGCTGGCGCACGAGGACATCGACGCCGGCGGCATTGACTTCATCGCCTCGCTGGCCTGCCGCGCCTTCGCGCCGGCTGCACGGGAAAGCAGCGCGCCATGAGCAATGCCTTCCCCGAACGCGTGCACATCGATGGCCGGGACTATGAACTGACCGGTTATCCGCTCGAGGGCTTTCTGAAGAACTGGCCGGACTGGCCGCGCTTTCCGGCCTGGCCCTGCAACGCCGTAGGCTACACGGCCAGCTGGATCGTCGCCAACGGCCACTTCTGCCTGGCGGACCTGCGCTGCCCTGTCCAAGCGCCGCTGGTGGTGCTGTTTCCGGGCGTGCCGGCGCCGGTGCCGGCAAGCTGGGTGGACGGTCTGCTGAAGGCGACGCGCGGCGAGCGGCGCCATGTGAGCTACCCGTCACGCCTCATCTACGAGGACGAAGTCTACCTGGAGGTGCGCGGTGGCGCGATCCTGCGCGAGTGGCGCCTGGACCTGCGCGGCGTGCCCGACCAGACGGACGACGAACTGCGCCTGTCCCTGCCACGCTTCCTGTGGCCGGCGCGCCTGCGCGAGGCGGAGCCAGATGAAGGAGCTGGCGGCGCCGGATAGCGCCCGCCGCGGGCACCCGCGTCACGCAGGCACGACCGCCGTCACCTCGATCTCCACGCGCGCCCGGTCCTCGACCAGGCCCGCCACCTGCACGGCGCTCATCGCCGGATAGTGGCGCCCGATGATGTCGCGGTAGGCCGCGCCGATTGCCGGGTAAGCCGCGACGTATTCCTTCTTGTCGAGCACGTACCGGGTCATGCGCACGATGTGTTCGGGCCCCGCGCCGCCCGCGCGCAGCACGGCGACCACGTTCTCGAGCGCCTGGCGCACCTGACCGGCGAAGTCGTCGGTACGGAACACGCCCTCGCGGTCCCAGCCCACCATGCCGCTGACGAATACCATCCGGCCCGAGGCGGCCACGCCGTTCGAATAGCCACGCGGCCTGGGCCACCCCTCTGGTTGCAAGAATTCCATGCTCTGCCTTCAGTCCATGTGTTCGCGGCCGCGGTCAGCCAATGGCGGCCGCCACGGCCAGCAGTTCGCGCGCGATGATCAGCTGCTGCACCTCGGTCGCGCCTTCGTAGATGCGCAGCGCGCGGATTTCGCGGTACAGGCGCTCGACCGGCTGCTCGCTGACCACGCCCAGGCCGCCGAACATCTGCACGGCCGCGTCGATCACCTGTTGCGCCGTCTCGGTGGCGGTGAGCTTGGCCATCGCCGCCTCTTTCGTCACGCGCCGGCCGCTGTCGCGCTGCCAGGCCGCGCGGTAGGTCAGCAGCGCGGCGGCATCGATCCCGGTCGCCATCTGCGCCAGCTTGGCCTGGGTCAGCTGGAAGTCGGCCAGGGTCTTGCCGAACATCTTGCGCGAGGTGGCGCGTGCCAGCGTTTCATCCAGCGCCCGGCGGGCAAAACCCAGGGCGGCGGCGGCGACCGACGTGCGGAAGACGTCGAGCGTGGCCATCGCCACCTTGAAGCCCTGCCCCGGCGCCCCAGCCGCTTCGAGGCGGGCACGCGGCAGCCAGTGAAGCGCAGGCGCGCCAGCGGATGGGGGGCGATGACGTCGATGCGTTCGGCGATCTCGAAGCCCGGCACATCGGCATCGACGATGAAGGCGGAAATACCCCGCGCGCCGGGCGCTTCGCCCGTACGCGCGAACACCACATAGAAATCGGCGATGCCGCCATTCGAAATCCACGTCTTCTCGCCGTCGAGCACGTAACCGTCGCCCTGAAGCGTGGCCGTACAGCTTAGTGCAGCCACGTCGGAACCGGCGTCGGGCTCGGACAGGGCAAACGCGGCGATGGCTTCGCCGCGCGCCACCCGCGGCAGGTAGTCGCGCCGGTTCTCTTCGCTGCCGAACAGGGTGATGGCGCCGCTGCCCAGCCCCTGCATGGCAAACGCGAAGTCGGCCAGTCCCGCATGGCGCGCCAGGGTTTCGCGGATCAGGCAAATGGCGCGCGTATCGATGGCGTCGCCGAAGGCACCGTAGGCGCGCCCGCCGATCGCATGCCCGAGCCAGCCGGCTTCGCCCAGCTGTTTCACGAGGGCGCGGCAGGCCGCATCGACATCATGATCGTGCCCCTGGGCGATGTGCCGCGCGGCCCAGGCGTCGAGTTCCAGCGCCAGCGCGCGGTGGCGCGGTTCGAAAAAGGGCCAGTCCAGGTAATCGGTATCAGGCATGCGGGCTCCTCTCAGTTGCCTTCGAACTGCGGCTTTTCCTTGGCCACGAAGGCGTGGTAGGCCCGATGGAAATCGTTGGTGGCCATGCAGATCGCCTGTGCCTGCGCTTCGGCTTCGATGGCCTCGTCGACGCCCATGTTCCACTCCTGATGCAGCATTTTCTTGGTCATCCCGTGGGCGAAGGTCGGGCCGGTGGCGAGAAGCGCGGCGAAGGCCCGGGCTTCAGGCAGCACGCTCTCGGGCGCGCACAGGCGGTTGAAGAAACCCCAGCGCTCGGCTTCCTCGCCGCCCATGCTGCGCCCCGTGTAGAGGAGTTCCGCGGCGCGGCCCTGGCCGATCACGCGCGGCAGCAGCGCGCAGGCGCCCATGTCGCAGCCGGCCAGGCCGACCCGCGTGAACAGGAAAGCGGTCTTGCTGCGCGCGGTGCCGTAGCGGATGTCGGATGCCAGCGCCAGGATTGCCCCGGCGCCGGCGCAGACGCCGTCGATGGCCGCGACGACTGGTTGCGGACAGGCGCGCATGGCTTTCACCAGGTCGCCCGTCATGCGCGTGAAGGTGAGCAGGCCCGGCATGTCCAGTTTGGTCAGCGGGCCGATGATCTCGTGGACGTCGCCGCCGGAACAGAAATTTTCGCCCGCACCCGTGATGACCACCGCCTTGACGTCGTCGGCAAGGCTGAGCGCCCGGAACAGGTCGCGCAGTTCGGCATACGACTCGAAGGTGAGCGGGTTCTTGCGCTCGGGACGGTCCAGCGTGAGCGTGGCCACGCCCTGCGCCACGCTCAACTGGAAGTGGTGTGGCTGGTAGCCGGCAAGGCTGGTGCGGTTGCCCGCCAGCTGCTGCGGTTCGCCTGCGAGGTAACGCATTCGTTCTCCTAGGTTTGTTCAGGGGTGCTGAGCCCCGCTTTCAGTGTCGACAGCAAGCGGAGCAAGGTGCCGCGCTCGTGCTCGCCAAGGCCCTTCAACAGCTCGACGATCCAGGCTTCGTGGCGCGCGGCCATGCGTTTGAACGCGCGCCGCCCGTTTGGCGTGAGCCTGACCTGGTATGCGCGGCCGTCGCCCGCTGCCGGCTCGCGCACCACCAGGCCCTCTTCTTCCAGCAGGTTGACGATGCCGGTCACGTTGCCGCTCGTGACCATCATCCGTTGCGACAGCTCGCCCATGCGCAGCCCTTCGGGATGACGGTCGAGCTGGGCCATCAGGTCGAAGCGCGGCAGCGTGATGCCGAATTCGGTACGCAGGCGCGAGCGCACTTGCGCTTCGATGCGGGTGGTACACGAGAGCATGCGCAGCCACAGCTTGAGTGCGTCGTGGTTGTCGTCAGTGAGGCGGCTTTCGACGTCGAGTTCGGCCGGTGCCGCATCGTCGGTAGCGGACGATCCGTTGGCTCCCATGTTCGTGGCTCGTCGTTCCATGCGCTTAACCCTCGAGCAGCCTGGCCGCCACTTCCTGCGGCGACAGCCCGGCTCCCGCCGCGGCGATCTGGCGTTCGCGTTCCAGGTTGCGTTCGAGCTGCAGCTTGCCGGCGTAATACTGCTTCGGCCAGGCGATGTCCGTGTAGCCGAGCTTGGCCGTCTCGTGCAGCGTCCAACCGGGTCGGCCAGGTGGGGCCGCGCGATGGCGCACAGGTCGGCGCGGCCCGAGGCGATGATGCTGTTGACGTGGTCGGCCTCGAAAATGGCACCGACGGCAATCGTCGCGATGCCAACCTCGTTGCGGATGCGGTCGGCGAACGGCGTCTGGAACATGCGCCCATACACGGGCTTTTCGAGTTTGCTGACCTGGCCGGAGGAGACATCGATCATGTCGGCGCCAGCCTCCTTGAACAGGCGCGCCACCGCGACGGCGTCGGCTGGCGTGAGTCCCCCCTCGACCCAGTCGTGGGCGGACAGGCGCACGCTGATCGGCTTGTCGAGCGGCCAGGCGGCGCGCACGGCGGCGAACACCTCGAGCGGGTAGCGGCAGCGGTTTTGCAGGCTGCCGCCATATTCGTCGCCGCGCCGGTTGGTCAGCGGCGAGATGAAGCTCGACAGGAAGTAGCCATGCGCGCAGTGCAGCTCCAGCCAGTCGAAACCGGCTTTCGCCGCCTCGCGTGTCGCGCGCACGAAGTCGCGCTGGATGCGCTCCAGGTCTTCGCGCGTGGCTTCGCGCGCCCATTGCGACACGCCCTCCAGGTACTGCTGGCTGGATGCGGAGACCAGCGGCCAGTTGCCCTCTTCCAGCGGCAGGTCGGTGCCGTCCCAGGCGCGCCGGGTCGAGCCCTTGGCGCCGGCGTGGCCGAGCTGGATGGCGATCTTCGCGTCGCTGCCCGCATGCACGAAGTCGACGATGCGCTTCCATGCGGCCGTGTGCTCGGGCGCGTACAGGCCGGGGCAGCCGGGCGTGATGCGGGCGTCCGCCGAGACGCAGGTCATCTCGGCGAAGACCATGCCGGCGCCGCCCAGCGCGCGGCTGCCCAGATGCACCAGGTGGTAGTCGCCGGCGACGCCATCGACGCTTGAGTACTGCGCCATCGGCGAGACGACGATCCGGTTCTTCAACAGCGTGCCGCGCGCCCGAAACGGCGTAAGCATCGGCGGCATCGCCCCCCCCGGGGGCGGCAGGCCGGCCTGGGCATGCGCGCGGCGCGCGATCCATTCCTCGAAACGGACCACATAGGCGGGATCGCGCAGGCGCAGGTTTTCATGCGACACGCGCTGGCTGCGCGTGAGCATCGAATAGGCGAACTGCTCGGCCTCCAGGGCCGTATAGCGCGCCACGTTCTCGAACCACTCCATCGAATTGCGCGCCGCGCTCTGGATCTTCAGCACCTCGACCGCCCGCACTTCCTGGTAGCGCGCCAGTGCCGCCCCGATATCGGCGCCGTCGGCGTCGGCAAAGCTGCGCGCCAGTTCGATCGCATCCTCCAGCGCCAGCTTGGTGCCGGAACCGATCGAGAAGTGCGCGGTGTGGGCGGCGTCGCCCATCAGCACGGTCGGCACGCGCCGCCCGTCGACACTGTTCCAGTGCACCCACTCGCGGCAGACGATGCGCGGGAACGTGATCCACATGCTGGAACCGCGCCCCTGCGACGCGTTGCTCATCAGGCGATGGCCACCCAGGTATGCGGCGAACAGGCGCTCGCAGAAGGCAATGCTCTCCTCCTGGCTCATCTGATCCAGGCCGGCGCGGCGCCAGACCGCTTCCGGCGTCTCGACGATGAAGGTCGAGGTGTCGCCGTCGTACTGGTAGCAATGGGCCTGGAACCAGCCATGCTCGGTTTCCTCGAAGGCGAAAGTAAAAGCCTCGAATTTCTTCTTTGTGCCGAGCCATACGTAGCGGCAGTGGCGGCTGTCGACATCGGGCTGGAAGGTGGCGGCATGGCGCGCGCGCACCCGGCTGTTGATGCCGTCGCAGGCGACGACGAGGTCGGCGCCATACCGGCTGGCGACGGCCGCGTCCTCCTCCACCTGGGTCTCGAACTCCAGGCGCACGCCGAGTTCCTCGCAGCGCGCCTGCAGGATGTTCAGCAGGCGCTTGCGGCCGATGCCGCAAAAGCCATGGCCGCTGGAGGTGATGGTGCGGCCCTTGAAGTGGACGTCGATGTCGTCCCAGTGGTTGAAGGATTGCAGGATGGTGCGCGCGGTGGGCTCGTCGGCGGCTACCAGGTTGCCCAGGGTCTGGTCCGAGAACACCACGCCCCAGCCGAAGGTATCGTAGGGACGGTTGCGCTCGATGACGGTGATCTCGTGGGCGGGATCCGCCTTTTTCATCAGGAGGGCGAAATACAGGCCAGCCGGGCCGCCGCCGATGCAGACGATCTTCATGGCGCGGCGCCCTGCTGCGTGAGCTCGCGCGCTTCCTGGCGCAACTTGAAGCGCTGCAGCTTGCCCGTCTCGGTGCGCGGCAAGGCTGTCCGGAACTCGATGCGGCGCGGGTATTTATAAGGGGCGACGACGCCCTTGACGTAGTCCTGCAGGGTTTTCGTCATCTCTGCGCTCCCCTCGCCGCCGGCGCGCAGCACCACGTAGGCCGTGACCACCTGCCCCCGTTCCGGATCGGGCGCGCCGACCACGCCGCATTCGGCCACGGCCGGGTGCTGCAGCAGCACGTCCTCGATCTCCGGCCCGGCGATGTTGTAGCCTGCCGAGATGATCATGTCGTCCACCCGCGCCTGGAACCAGTAATAGCCATCCTCGTCCACCCGGTAAGCGTCGCCGGTCAGGTTCCAGCCATTGCACACATAGTCGCGCTGGCGCTCGTCGGCCAGGTAGCGGCAGCCGGTCGGGCCCTTGACGGCAAGGCGCCCGGTCACGCCGGGGCCGACCGGGTTGCCGTCCTCGTCCAGATGCAGGCCCGGTAGCCGGGAATCGGGCGGCCGGTGGCACCGGGGCGAATGTCGGCACCTGCGGCGGAGATGAAGATGTGCAGCATCTCGGTCGCGCCGATCCCGTCGATCATGGCGAGACCGGTGGCACGCTGCCAGGCCTGGCGCGTTTCCAGCGGCAGCGCTTCGCCGGCCGATACGCTACGGGTAAGGCTGGCGAGGTCGTAATTGGCGGCCAGCGGCGCCATCTGGCGATAAAACGTGGGCGCGGTGAAGCAGACCGTGGCGCGGTAGCGGGCAATTGCGGCCAGCAGCGCGTCCGGCGTCAACTTTTCCAGCAGCACCGTCGAGGCACCATAGCGCAGCGGGAACAGCAGCAGGCCGCCCAGGCCGAAGGTAAACGCCAGCGGCGGCGAACCGATGAAGACGTCATCCGGATTTGTGGCCAGCATCGAGCGCGGGAAGCAGTCGCAGATCGCCAGCACGTCGCGATGAAAATGCATCGTACCCTTCGGCCGGCCGGTGGTGCCGGAGGTAAAGCTGAGCAGGCACACGTCCTGCGCGCAGGTAGCGACCGCCTCGAAGCGCGGCGGCATCGCCGCCATCAGCGCTTCCAGCGAGACCGGTGCGCCGTCGTTGAAGGTGAGCACGCGCGGCGCAGTCTCTCGGTCGGCGCAGGCGAGGTCGAGTTCCGCGCGCAGGTCGGCGGCGCACAGCACCGCGTCCACCCGCGCCAGTTTGACGATGGTGGCCAGCTCCCCGGCGCGCAGCAGCGGCATGGTGGGTACGGCGATCAGGCCCGCCTTCCACACCGCCAGCACGCAGGCCGCCATCATCGGATTGTTGGCGCCGCGCAGCAGCACCCGGTTGCCGGGAACCAGCCCCATCTCACCACGCAGCACGCCGGCGATGCGGTCGACGACTTCGAGCAGCTCGGCATAGGTCCAGGCCAGCTGCGCGCCGCGGATCGCCGTCGCCGCGCCGAAGCCGCGCGTTACCATCGCGTCGAGCAACTCGGCGGCGCAGTTCAGGCGCTCGGGATAGCGCAGCTCGGGAAGATCGAACAGCAGCTCCGGCCACGCCTCAACCGGCGGCAGATTGTCTTGCGCAAACGTATCCAGGTAAGCGGTTCCGCTCATGGTGTCTCCGGCCAGTGGTGGGCGCGACGACGGCGCTCGCGCCGTGTCGCAGGTGATGACCATACTGTCGTGCTGCAGATACTTTAAGCCTAAAGTATCGGGAAGGACAAGCGATTCCTGGCGGGGCCCAGGCTGGCGAGCGAGCGGTGCCGACAAGCTTGCCAGCGACATGTGGCGGCGCCGAAGTCGCGAGCCGCGCACGAAAAAAAAGGACGCCGAAGCGTCCTCCTTGCGAGCCAGCGATTGCGCCGGCTCCCGTCCGGTTACCCCGATCAGCGGCCGCAGCCCAGCGAGCGGATGCGGTCGTAGGCCGTCTTGGCTTGCACCAGGCCGTAGCCGTAGCGCGTATCGCGGCCGGCCGTGCCCAGGTCCTGGGCGCTGTTTGCCAGCGAGGTACGGATCTGCGACGCGGTGCAGGTCGGGAAGTAGCTCCACACCAGTGCGGCAACAGCAGCGACGTGCGGCGTTGCCATCGAGGTGCCGCTCATGTAGCCGTACCTGCCCTTGGCGACCGGCAGGGTCGAATAGACCTGCACGCCAGGGCCGGCCAGTTCGACCTTGCTGTTGTACTGCGAGAAGCTGGCCCACTGCTTGTACTCGTCGACCGCCGCCACCGACACCACGCTGCTGTAGCCGGCCGGGTAGGACTGCGACGAATTGCCCGCATTGCCGGCTGCGGCGATGGAGAGGATGCCGGCCGCCGCGATGTTGGCAAACGCGTTCGACTCGGTCGTGCTCGAGCCCGAACCGCCCAGCGACATGCTGATGACGTTGGCGCCGGCGGCCTTGCACTTGTTGGCGGCGGTGGCCAGGTCGGACGAATAGGCCCAGCCGCTGGCGCTGAACACCTTCACGATGTGCAGCTTGATGCGGCGGTTGGCGTTCACGCCGACCACGCCCACGCCGCTGTTGTTGATGGCGGCAATGGTGCCGGCCACGTGGGTACCGTGGCTGTTGGTGTCGGTATACCACCAGCCGGTACCGGAATCGTATTCGCCGGTCATGGTGTTGCCCGACAGGTCTTCGTGCGAGCGGTCGAGGCCGGAGTCGATGATGCAGACCTTGCGGTTGGCGGCGTTCGTGTCTGGCAACACGTCGGCCTGAACCATCTTGATGCCGTAAGGGACTTGCTGGCCGGTGTAGTACGGCGTGCCGGTCGAAGGGGTCGTCAGCGCCAGCGGATAGCGCTTGAAGTCTTCTTCGATGAACTCGACGTTCGGATTGTTCTCCAGTCCTTTCAGTGCGCTGCGCGGCACTTCCATCGACACGGCGTTGGTGCCGAAGATTTCGCTCTTCACCGTGCCGTTGAGGCTACCGGCCACCGATTTCATCGCCGTCTTGGCGCCGGCCTTGAAGGACACGATGACGCGGACGTTCTCGTCTGCCGGGGCGCTGGCCGAATTGGCCGAGCCGCACAGGATGGTGACTGCGGCGGCAACAACACACATGCTCAGTTTCTTTGCAACTTGCTTGGTCATTTAAGTCTCCGTGAATAACGCTTATGAAAATGCCGCGCGCTCTCTGGACGCGTGCACGTTTTTTGTAAAAACGCCTCTTTGCCGCTGTAACGGCTGCGCAAGTGTAAATATGAAAAGCTGACTTAGCAATCGAAGTTTTAATCGTGTGGCGCTTGTCGTGTAAATGCCGCAGCCCGCTCCCGATATTCTTTGGACGTAGATAAAATATGCATTCCAAGCGGCAATCCCATCAGCTTTCGTGCAATCTCACTCCCTCTGTGCGGCATGTCATGAAGCGATTGTCTACAACGGTTCCGGGCCGCCCTAGCAGAATGGCGAGGTGCGGATACGCCGCATTCGGAGTAAGCCCGGGCGGTCGATATAATCGCGACGCATTGAATTTGTATAGATGAGTGAATATAATCCACTTTAAATACTCCCGGGAATCTCTTAATTGCATTTCACCGATGGGTTCGACGCGAAGCGCCAATTGACGGCAAAATAAAAAAAGGCCCACGCATGAGGTGGGCCTTGTCATTGACGCCTTGCCTGTCTATTTCGCGGCCGCAGACCTGGCACGCGCCGCATGCAGCTTGCGGTAGCTGTCGAGCAGGCGATGGTGGCGGTCGAGGCCCTCGAGCGCCATGCTGGTCGGCACCAGGCCGAAGAAGCGCACACTGCCATCGACCGAGCCCAGCGCCGCATCCATGCGCACGTCGCCGTACATGCGGCGGAAGTTGTGCACGTAGTCGCCCAGTTCCAGCTCGTCGTCCAGCACCACTTCGAGCACCACGTTCAGCGCCTGGTAGAACAGGCGGCGTTCAACCGTGTTGTCGTTGTATTGCAGGAAGGCGCCGACCAGTTCGTGGGCGTCCTCGAACTGTTTCAGCGCGAGGTTGATCAGCAGGCGCAGTTCGAGCACCGTCAGCTGGCCCCAATCGGTATTCTCGTCGAACTCGATGCCGATCAGGCTGGCAATATCGGAGTACTCGTCCAGCTCATTGTTCTCCAGGCGTTCCAGCAGCGCCGCCAGCTGGTCATCGTCGAGACGATGCAGGTTGAGGATATCTTCGCGGAACAGCAGGGCTTTATTCGTGTTGTCCCAGACCAGGTCTTCCACCGGATAGACTTCCGAATAACCGGGAACCAGGATACGGCAGGCCGTCGCGCCGAGTTCGTCGTACACGGCCATATACACTTCCTTGCCCATCTCTGCGAGGATACCGAGCAGGGTGGCAGCTTCCTGGCTATTCGAATCCTTGCCTTCGCCGGAGAAATCCCACTCGACGAAATCGAAATCGGCTTTGGCGCTGAAGAAGCGCCACGACACCACGCCGCTGGAATCGATGAAGTGCTCGACGAAGTTATAGGGTTCCGTCACGGCTTCGCTGGCGAAGGTGGGCTGCGGCAAATCGTTCAGGCCCTCGAAACTGCGTCCCTGCAGCAATTCCGTGAGGCTGCGTTCCAGCGCCACTTCGAAACTCGGATGCGCGCCGAACGAGGCGAACACGCCGCCCGTGCGCGGATTCATCAGGGTGACGCACATCACCGGATACAGACCGCCCATCGACGCGTCTTTTACCAATACCGGGAAACCCTGCTCTTCCAGGCCCTTGATGCCGGCGACGATGCCAGGGTATTTCGCCAGCACCTCCTGCGGTACATCGGGCAGGGCCAGTTCGCCTTCCAGGATCTCGCGTTTCACGGCGCGCTCGAATATCTCGGACAGGCATTGCACCTGCGCCTCGGCCAGCGTATTCCCGGCGCTCATGCCATTGCTGGCATACAGGTTTTCGACCAGATTCGACGGGAAATACACGGTTGCGCCGTCCGACAAACGTTGGTAGGGCAGCGAGACGATGCCGCGCTTCGCATTACCCGAATTGGTATCGACCAGGTGCGAGCCGCGCAGTTCGCCGTCCGGGTCGTAGACTTCCAGGCAGTATTCGTCGAGGATCCCGGCGGGGACCGCATCGTTTGGCCCCGGCTTGAACCAGCGCTCGTTCGGGTAATGGACGAAATCGGCATTGGCGATGTCTTCGCCCCAGTACACGCCGGCATAGAAGTGGTTGTTGTTCAGGCGTTCGATGTATTCGCCCAGGGCCGAGGCCAATGCGCTTTCCTTGGTCGCGCCCTTGCCGTTGGTGAAGCACATCGGCGAATGGGCATCGCGAATATGCAGCGACCAGACATTCGGCACGATATTGCGCCAGGAAGCGATTTCGATCTTGATGCCCCAGCTCGCCAGCATGGAGGACATGTTGGCAATCGTTTGCTCGAGCGGCAGGTCCTTGCCGGGAATATAAGTGGCGGCCTGCGCATCCGGCTGCAGGGTCAAGAGCGCCTGGGCATCGGCGTCCAGGTTCTCGACTTCCTCGATGACGAATTCCGGCCCTTCCTGCACCACTTTCTTGACCGTGCAGCGCTCGATCGAACGCAGGATGCCCTGGCGGTCCTTTTCCGAAATGTCGGTCGGCAGCTCGACCTGGATCTTGAAGATCTGCTTGTAGCGGTTTTCCGGGTCGACGATATTGTTCTGCGAAAGCCGGATGTTTTCGGTCGGGATGTCGCGGGTATTGCAGTACAACTTCACGAAATAGGCCGCGCACAGGGCAGACGACGCCAGGAAGTAGTCGAAGGGACCGGGCGCAGAACCGTCGCCCTTGTAGCGGATGGGCTGGTCGGCGATGACGGTGAAGTCGTCGAACTTGGCTTCCAGGCGCAGTTTATCGAGGAAGTTGACTTTGATTTCCATGGGGGATGTCCAAATGAGTACGCAAAACGGGGATCGGCCATTATCCGTGGTTTCGGGCGCACGGCAAAGGTGAAAGATGTGGGCGGGTGTGGGGGAGGCAGGTCGGCCGGACCAGGTGCATGGGCCTCTGGGGGCCGTTACCGCGAGTCAGCGGCTCGATCCGCAGGGTTCATCAAGGCCGGTGGCTGCAATGAAGGGACCCATCGCCCCGCCGTGGCGAAGCCGCGCGCCGGAATTGGCAGACGCTCCCCGCGCTCTGGTTCAGCACCGCCAGCCCGAGGCGATGCGCTCCTGAAGGTCCGCCCTGCCCGCCTGAACCCGGACAGGCACGCGGCGCGGCGCATCGGCTCGGCATCGTCGCGAGGGCCGCGGACCAGATGCCGCCCTTCGAGGAGCCGGACGACCAGCACCCGACCTGTGCAGCGACTCGTGAACGATTCTCCATCCGAATTGTATTGCGCTTGTATTTACAAAGAGGCAGAATTGTCTGGCCGACTATCGGGGGACATTATGATGAATCATCGTAGAAATGCGATTGGCGGATTGCTCGCGATGTCTGTTTCCCTAGCCTTGCGCCCGGTCTTTGCCCAGGCAAACAATGGCATTTCTGCCGAAGGAATGGAAAAATTCGATGATTTCCCGCAAGAGTTCCAGGATGGGATGTTCCGATCGCCTGACCCCAACAAGAATTTCGGGTCCACGTCGCCGCCTGAAACCTATAAGGCAATTAGTGGCGTGCTTTTGCGCGGTGCGCCGTTTGATTGCCGACCGATCGACGTCGCCTATTATTTTGCCGCCCTGCGCGAAGGAATTTTGCCTGATGCTGTAATCGCCGATATCAGGGACATCGCGGCTCAGGCAAAACAGCCTCGATTGGCCCAGCCGGGATTCCTGAAATTTTTCGCTTACGATTGGGAAAAGAATAACTATTTCAATCCGGTCGTGGTTGGCTTTTTTCGTGGCAATGGATTAAAACCCTATGCGGGGGACGAAACGCCATGGTGCGCGGCCTTTGCCAATTGGTGCATTTCGAGGTCGCGCGTGCGCGCAGCCAACGTCATCATCTTCGATAACCAGACTCGTGCACTTGGCACGCGGAACGCGTCTTCCGGTTCGTTCCGCTGCTGGGGCAGCGAAGCGACCATGGACCCGCGTGAAGGCGATCTGGTCGTCTGGGCGAAAACAGGTACAGTTACCGTAAATTGTCCAAGTGTCGGCCAAGGTCATGTTGCCTTTGTCACGAAAGTACAGGTGGGGGCTGGTAACAAGCGCTCATACCATGTGGTGGGAGGAAACCAGGGTTTCCGCGGAGCCGTGGTTCAAAGTGTGAACGGCGCGCTCGTCAGGCCCGTCGACGTAGCCCAGGCGGTTTCGCGTCGAGTCATCGGAAACCATTTTGCGGACCGCGTCATTCATTCGGTTCGCACACAAAGCTTTTTTCGGTAATTCCTGGGGAGCGAAGATGCGCTCATATCTCCTCGCATTCGGCCTGATGCTGGGTCTGCCCCAGGCCGTCAGCGCCCAGACCGGCGACGACTGGATGTTGAATCAACGTGACAAGGACGTGATCGGCATCGTTGAAGTACGCGTCGGCGCAAAAGGATCGCCTCTCGATGCCGTGGATCCGGAGCGCGGCACTGGCACGCTCATATCAGCCGCGGGGCACGTCCTGACGGCCGCGCACCTTTTCACTGATAAGAGCTACGCGGTCTGTGCATCGGCCGCCGGTGCGGACCCAAATAAAGCATGTCGAATCGATTTCTATTGGCGCGGAGACCCGGCCAACCGGTTTTCGCTCACGATATCAGGCCCTCGTCAGGCGGACCGCGACTACATCGTTCTCGGCCTGCCGTCGGCCGCCGAGAAGATCGGTCGGCCAGGCTGGCCCTTCGCTACGCTTGCGCGCAAGGCATCCGACAACGAACCCGTGTATGCCGCGGGATATCGGGGATCGGATGCCGTGCAACCCGGTTCGGCAAACACGATCGACACCGCACGCGGCGTACTACGTGCCGACATGGCCAGTGGGCGTTGCTCCAACGCTTACGGCATCTCTCGTAACGCCACAATGCAGACTTCACCGGGCCTGAGTGGCGCCCCCACGTTCAACCGGCTCCATCGTGTCGTCGGCATCGTCCTGGGCGAGGCCTGCGCCGCCGATGACGGCGGGAACGCACAGGACGCCCCGAAATCCCGCATTCTCCTGGTGCAGGACATGGAACGGCTTTGCGCCAGTCCGGCCCTTTCGTGTTTTTTCGGGTTCGACGGCGATATCGATCCCGCTCGTGCCGACGATACCACGCCATGGTACAAGCGCTTGATTGGTGGCGAAGCGGTCGCGGACAACTATGCCTATGGCCTCAAAATCCGCGAGATCGCCAAGTTCCAGAATTTGCTGGGATTTTGTTCGCTACTGGCCAGCGATGCGCAACTCGTCCGATCCGTGCAAGCCGATGCGGAGGCTGGCGGTGAACTTGCCATTGTGTTCGACACGGTATGGGCAGTCTGCAGGCCTGGTGCCAACCTCATCGATAGCCTTCCGAGCCGTCAACGGCTACAGCGACTGGCCGATGCCGGTTATGAGCCTGCCCAGCAACTGGCAGCGATGCTCGTGCTCTTCGAGCTCGGACCCAAGCTGGCATCGCGACGGTCACCTGAAGACCCGGTCCAGATCAGCCAGTCCGAGCGCGTTTCGCTCCGGCGCGCCGAAGCTTACCTGAGGTCGGCAGCCGCCCACGAATGGTCAGCTGCGTCGATGACGATGTTCGACTTATGCCGTACCCGCGTTTTTTCATGCCCGCGAAGAGAAACAGATGCCTACCTCGATGCTGCGGTGGCGGATGGGCAGCGGGACGCACTCCGTATGGCGGGCATCCTTTTTCTTGTCGGCAACGAGCCTGCCCTTACCCGCAGATATGGGGTTTCGCGTCCGCAAAACACTGAACGGGCGTTGGCGCTGTTCGGGCAAGCGGCAACGCCGCAAACGGGGACGACGAACAATCCTGGCTACATGGCTTATGATAATTATTCAGCCGGCTACCTGGGCTATTTCAGCTGGGGAGGCATGTATCGGGGAAGGACACTGATGCCCACCAACGTGCTTGTCGCACAACAATACAACGGGGGCTGCAATAGCAACGGTCCGGCGGTACCGCCACTCTTCGAGTACTGCACCATGATCAACGAGGTGGGACGCTTCAACAATCTGACAGATCGTACGATGAGGCGGGCCGCCTGGTCCACGATCCAGCAACTTGCGCAATGGGCGCCAATCGCCGGTCCGCTGGGCAAAAACCTGGCGACCTGGTCGCCCGATGGTAGCGGCATAGACCGGATCGACTGTCCATTGAACGACGAGCTTGTGTTTGCTGCACCTACTGTGGTGCCTGCTTTCAGGCCCCGGACCGCCTATTGTTATTTTGCAAATCCGCAGGTCGAGTAGGCGTTTGCGTGTTGTTGTTCCCAATCCTGCAGCGGAGCCCGCGACGAAATCGGGACCGGCAGCAGGCCGGGCTTCACGCTCCACAAGGGTTTGCCGGCCCGGGCCTGCGCGGCGCCAGTCACCCCGCCGTGTCCGCACGCGCCATCTGCATGCGTGCCAGCGCCGGGTACAGCGGCGGGCTGAAGACGCGCGCCAGCATGCTCGACACCAGCGCGCAGGCCATCAGGCTGAGCACCATCGAGTGGCCATCCACCATTTCCATGACGATGATGAAGGCCGTCAGCGGCGCCTGGGTTGCCGCCGCCAGGAATCCCACCATGCCCAGGGCGATCAGTGCCGGTGCCTGGGTGCCGTAGAACAGCAGGGCGACGTCGTTTCCGAGCGCGGCGCCGACGGCGAGAGAGGGGGCGAAAATCCCTGCCGGCACGCCGGACCAGGCGCTGAGCCAGGTCGCCACGAACTTGAAGAATGCGTACACCATCGGCATCGTCGCCACCCCATCGACCATACCGCGCGTGGGGGCATGGCCGGAGCCGAAGGCCGCGCCCGCGGCCACCAGGCCGATGGCGGCGACAAGCAAGCCGCACAGGGCGCCGAACAGGACCGGGCGACGCGCGCGCAGGCGGCTCATGGGGTCGCGCCCTGGCCGCCTGTCGACGCGATCAGGAGCCGCGAAAGCAGTCCGCCGGCCAGGCCCGTGCACAGGGCGAGCACCAGCCCCGGCAACAGCAGCGACAGGCCGACCGTGCCGGTATGGATGACGCCGAAACAAGTGGCATTGCCATGGACCGATACGGCGACGAGACCGCCGAGCACGATCGCCGCGATGATCAGGCCACTGTTACGCTGCTCCGGCGCGCGCGCCAGTTCCTCGATGGCGAACATGACCCCGGCCAGCGGGGTGTTGAATGCGGCCGCGATGCCCGCTGCGCCGCCGGCGACGAGCAGGCCGTGGACGGTAGCGTGCGGGCGTGACGGCCAGGGCCTGGTCGACCCAGCTTTGTTCCCCGCGCCAGTCCTGGGCCAGGGCGCGCCACAGGGATATCACCATCAATGCCGGGCCGTCGTGCATATTGGAGAGTTTCCCGCATGCTGGCGCCGTTATACTGCGGGGTTCCCTCCCCGCTCGTCCTGCCTGGCGTCCGGGCACGCAGCTTCACTATGTCGACCAGCATGAACCATCGCTCCACCACCCTCCTCCTGACCTCACTGTTCGCCGCCGGTCTGCTGGCATATAAAAACCCGACGCTCGGGGACTTCGGCCACTATGCCCGTCAACACATCCGCACCATGGCACAGTCGGACGGTGCGAACGATCCAGTGGGGGCCTTGATCGGCGAGATCTCCGGGCCTGCCGTCACGGCGGCGACAAGCAGGTCGGACTTCGTTTTCTTCAGCAGCTTCAGTGGCCAGGAATTCGGCTACCGCTGGCGCGTGCTGGGCATTGCCGGCAATTTCGTGCCGCTCGAGATAGCGAAAATGCGAGCGCCGGCTGAACACCCCGTCACCGCGCCCCCGGCGGCGACTGCCCTGGCCCTGCCTGCGGCGGAGCCGGAACCGGGCAATCCCGTCTCTCCTTCCTACGATTGCAGCCAGGCGCGCGTCTTTGCCGAGCGGGTCGTCTGCGCGGATGCGCCATTGGCCTACCAGGACCGGCTGGTCGCCGCCTTGTATGCCTGGCAGCGCTCGGCGGCCGCGGCAGCGCAGCGCCAGCCCCTGCTGGACGGACAGCGCACCTGGCTGGCGCGGCGCAACGCCTGCACGACGGTCGATTGCGTCTCCGCGGCCTATACGCAGCGGATCGCCCTGCTGCTGGACACGCAGCCGCCAGCGGGCGCGCTGCCGCTTCGCCGCGGCCAGTGCATGCACGACTCGATCGCCCGCATCGGTCAGCGCCCGGAGGTGTCCGGTGCGGAACAGGAAGGCAGCGGGACTCGCATCGAATATCGCAGCGGGCTGCAGGGCGTCTCCTACGAGACCGAGCCCGAAGTCGCCCGCAGCCGGCCGGGGATCCTGTCCTGGTCTGCCTGCATTCGGTGCCGGCCGATTGCCCGCCTGGCGACGACCGCGGCTCGGAATACGCGGCATTCAACCGCCGCACCGGGGAAGCCTGGACGCTGCCGGACAGCCAGCACAGCTGCGGCGGCGCCTGAAACCCAGCCGGTGTCGCCGCGGACCGGTGCCAAGGCGTCAGCGTCCTGGCATGCCCGGCGCCGCCAATACCCGCGCCGGCAAGCCGTGCAACCGGTAGAACTGGCGCAGGCCCTCCGCTGCCAGCGCTTGCGGCACGCCCCCATGCACCAGCGTGCGCTCGAGCGGCAAGCCGCGCCCGGCCGGCGCATGCGCGCCCGGGGACAGCGCCGGCACCAGCAGGTCGCCGACGAGCTGGAAGCGGGTCGGGCTGCGCCAGCGCGCCAGCGCCACCCACTCGCGCTCGGCGTGCAGCTGCGGCGGCCGGAACCGCGGCAACACCATCGCGACGGCCTGGCGAAATCCATCCCAGCAGGAGGCCAGCACCTGCCCCACGTTCTGCTCTCCAAAGCGCTCGCCCGCCGCTGCCTGATAGGTTTCGAACGCAGTGAAGATCGCCCCCAGGATGGCGCGCTGGCTTGCGGGATCGTAGATGGCGCTGGCGAGCAGGAAGCTTCGCTGCGGACCGCCGTGCACGGCCATGTCGAGCTCCGCGGTACGCAGGCCGAGTGCGTACGGCAGCCTGCCTTCGTGACGTTCGAGTGCGGCATCGGCGCCCTCGAACAGGCGCACCAGGTAGCGTTCGAAGTAGGAACCGGCCGCTTCGATGCCTTCGGCCAGGGCTTCCCGAAGCGGTATTCCGGCGCGGCGGGCCGGCGCACGCGGCGCTCGTCGATGAAGGCGGTCAGCAAGGGCAGCGCATAGGCGTCAAGGGCGGCCTCGCCGGCAAAACGGCTGTCCTGCGCGGGCAGGCGCCGTCCGCGACGGCCTCGTGAAGCTGGGGGCCGTCGGCAGGAGGTAGAGCAGCCGCGGGGCCGGCCGGGCGTCGAGCGCACCGGTGAAGCCGCGCTGCTGTATGGCGCCCAGTTCGGTGCCCACCACGCCCCGGACATGCTTGTTGAAGGTCATCAGCTCTCCTGCGAAGTCGGCAAGGGCGCTATCGTAGACGACAGTGCGACGAGCCACGTCGCAGGCCGGTCTTGCTAGCGACCCGGTTCGAGCAGCGCCGCGATACGCTCCACGAATGCCCGTTCGGCGGCGACGGCATCGGGGAAGTCCTCACCATCCTGGCGTGGCGGCACCACAATGCCGTCGACGACGAATGCGATCTCCGCGTCGGCCATCCAGCTGTCGTGACACAGCGGCTGCGCCGGCGCCGCGCCCAGCGGATACAGCAAACCGCCGGCCACCAGGCGCTTGCCCGGATGGAGCCGGTAATGGCTCATGTAGGTCGAGATCTGGAAGTAGTCCTCGCGGTCGACGTCGCCGGCGCCATGGCGACCGCGGCCCTGGAAGTGCATGCGCTTGTACTTGGTATCGAAGACCGCCACGCGCACGCCGTCCTCGTGTTCCATGACGATGTCCGGAATGATGTTGCGCTCGTAGAAGCGCCCGGCGTGCAGGAAGATGGCCGGGGATGACACCCGCCAGGCCGGGAAACTGCGTGCCAGCAGCTTGCGGACATAGATTTCGAACAGCTCGGCCACGTTCAGCAGGAAGCCGGGGGCGCTGCTGCTGCCCGTAGGATGCTGGCGGGCCGCGTCGAGCCTGACGATCATGGCCGCCAGCTCCAGCACCCTTCGGTAGGGCGCGAAGATCGGATTGCCCAGGCTCTTGTCCGACTGGGCCGCGGCGACGGTCGCCCGCGTCACGGGCCGGCCGGACCGGCGCCCGGCCAGGTCCGCGCGCACGTGGGCAATGCGCCCCAGCATGCGCTTGCCGCCGTTCCGGTCGATCACCGATATCGCTTTCGCGAGCACGTCGACGATGGCCACGCTGGCCTGCTGCTCGCGCGCCACCGTCGACACCTTGCCCAGGAAGGGAATGTCGTCGCGCACCAAGCGCGCCACGTCGATGCGGCCGCGCACCACCGGGTCATGGCGGGCGACGCTGCGGTAAGCCTTGGGCAAACCCAGCAGGAAGGCCTTCTCCAGCGCCTGCACGAACATCATGTAGAGCAGCGCGCGGGCGTAGTCCATCGTCCCGGCCTCGATACGCGCGCCCGGCGAGAACCCGTCGTCGATGAAAATATCGTTCGCGAAGTTCAGCATGCGCTGCATGAAGGCATCGCCGAAGCGCGAACCGATATCGAACGCCACCTTCCCGAAGCTGAAACGCCCGACGTAGTTGCCGGTCTGGATCGTGGCCTCGGCATCGGCGCTCGCGCCCAGCGCCACCACCAGTTCCTCGTCCCGCTTGCGCCGGCTTTCCGCCGCATCCTTGCCGCCGAAGGAAAACAGGCCATTGCCGGCCGCAAGATAGGCCTCGAGGGTGACCGTCAGTCCCGCGGGCGCAGCCTTGCACGCCTTCAGCGCGGCCGCGCCATCCGCTGCTTCCGACAGGGCGCGCCGTTGGCAATTGTCTTCGACGCGAATCATGCCGCCGGCGCGGCCTTGCCTGGGGCGCGCGACAGCGAGAAGATCTCGCGTGCGGTCTTGAGCCTGTCCTTGACCTCGCCCGCGCTGTATTCGGCGCGCAGGTACTCCGCCAGTAGCGGCTCGATGCTGGTGTCGAACAGGTCGCGCACCGAGGCCGCACTCAGGCCACGCTGGGCGAGCTTCATGAAATAGGCATGGCCGATTTCATACGAGGCGCCCAGTTGCAGGCCCTCGCGGATGAAGGTGTTGAGTTCGCGGCAGATCTCTTCGTAGCGCTGGGCATGCTTGTGGTCGCCAAACGTGTCGCGCACGACCCCGTAGTCGCAGGCCGTCGGCACCCAGGCGAAACGACGGCGCAGCGCCATGTCGAAGCTGTCGATGCTGCGGTCGATGTCGTTCATCGTGCCGATGAAGACCACGTTGGCGGGCACGCCGAAGTCCGGATCCTCTCCCTCTTTCGCCAGGTAGCTGTACTGGGTCTTCACGCGCAGTCCGGTCTCCCTGCCCTCGCGGTCGACATCGATGCGCTTGGAGTCCTCGAGGCAAACCAGCACCTCGCCCAGCACGCGCGACAGTTCCGCGCGGTTGATCTCGTCCACCACGAAATAGAAGGCCCGCGGTGCGGTTCCCGCCAGCCTGTCCGCCCGCAGGGCGTCCATCGCGCGTTTGCAGAACAGCTTGAACACGCCCGGCTTGACCACGAGGTCGATGCCGCTGCCGGCGGGGACGGGTTTGAGCCCTTCGATGAAGTCCTCATAGGAGTAACTCGGATGGAACTGGACGATTTCACGCATCTCCGCGAGCGCGCGCCCTTCCAGCATGGCGCGCCTGGCGATGGCCTCGGTGACCATGTGGGTCTTGCCGGTGCCGGGCGGACCGTAGAAGATCGTGTTCTTGTGCTCGAACTCGATGGTGGTGCCGAAGCGCTGGTACAGGAAATTCGTCAGCTTCTGGCTGATCTCGAATTCGAGGCTCAGTCGACCATTGTCGCCGTCACGCCCCCAGGACCGCAGCGTTTCGCGGTCCCAGGTGCAGGTATCCTCGGGGCTGATGTTCCAGGCGGCCGTGAGGGCGCGCTTGATCGCTTCGGTTGCCTTGTAGCCTTCGAGCTCGTCTTCGTCAAGTTTCAGCAGGCGGCCGATCCTGCGGATCACCTCGCCCTTGTACAGGGCAAGCAGGCGTCCCGGGTTGTACATGTAGGCGACCTTGCGGGCGAAGTTGATCTCCAGCGGGCTCAGGTCGTCGCGGTCTGCGTAAGCGGCCAACGCGACCAGCACCGGCCTCACCTCGCTCTCGAAATACTTCTGCGCCTTCGCTTGCGACACCGGCTCGGCATTGCCTTCGGCACTGGCCTGGCCTGCGATCCGGAACAGGGTTCCGGCCGCCCCGGCCCCGGCCTTCGCCCGCGTGCGGAACACGCCGTAACCGTTGCTGCTGGCTGCGCGGAACCGGCCACAGTGCGTGGTCTGGCGCTCGATCAGGTAAGTAAAATAAGGCTGGCCTCCCTCGTCGAGCAGGCCCGTATAGCGGTCGAGCGGCATCTCGGCGATCGGGACGCTGTTCTTCCAGTCGAGGAACAGGCGCCATTCTTTCTCGACCACCGGTTTCAGCGGCTCGCGCTTGAAGCTGTCCCATTCCCGCTTCAAGGCAGCGAGGCTGTTCTCCGGGTTCGTGTTCATATCGTTCATCTCGTTCGGTTCCTTGTCCATCATGCCCCCGCCAGTAGCGCGCGCGCCGCGATCACGCGCCCGTAGGCGGCGTCGGCATCGAAGCCCTCGATCAGCAGCGTGAGGATCTCTTGCGCCTCCTCGTCGCTCACCTTGCTGTAGGCCTGGCGGTTGCCCTTGAAGTGCTGATAGCGCAGATCCAGTGCTTTGGCTTCCGTGCGGCGCTTGCGCGGCGTGACGGCACGCCGGGCTTCGATCACGTAGGCATCCAGCTGCGCCTGTGCGGTCGACCAGTCGAATTGCGCCACCGCCTGCTTGTCCGCCTCCCAGTCGCCCTTGTACCCCTCGCTGGGCCGGCCGCGCGCCTTGCTCACTGCCAGGCAGGCGAGAGTCGGATAGCCGTTCAGCAGGCAGAAACGCTCCACGAACAGCAGCTTCATGCCAATGCCGATCGGTACGGCGCGCTGGAGTTCGGCGTCGTTCGCATCGAGCGCGCGCGCCTGCTGGAGGATGTCCGAATAGAAGACGGGAGCCCCGCCGGTAGCATGGGCATGCGTCACGAGGGCCGTGTACAGGCGCGTGCCGACGTGGATATCGTTGAGGGTGAAGTCGGAGAAGTCGAGGGCTGCCTGGGGAGTTGCCATGTGCGCTTTCGGGAGACGGTTGACTGCTGCCGGGTGGCCGGCAGCTTATGTTCTAAAAACTATACCATTGCCAGAGGGAAATTTCCATCGCTGTCGTTGCACCCAGGTGGGTGCTGGGGCGCTGTTGGCATCGATATATGTCGAGAAACCATCGTAGTCGACGGCGCGACAGGGGGTGTCGCGCCGCGGACACGACCGGACGGAGCCGCCGTGTACATATTTGTTGACAAATTAGCCAGCCACCGCGATATTGCCCGCAATCACCATTCATTTCACCCCATGCTCACTGTCGACACCCCTGCGAGCAGTTCCTGTACCGACGCCGGCGCACCGCTGGCCCTTGCTGCTCCCGCGCTCCCGCGCGTCTTTCACTTTCGCTTCACCGGCAGCGGAAGGGAATATTTCCGCATCTGGGTCGTCAACCTGCTCCTGAGCCTGGCCACGCTGGGCATCTATTCAGCCTGGGCCAAGGTGCGCCGCCTCGCGTATTTCGACCGCAGCACGCTGCTTGCCGGCGCCCGCTTCGACTTCCACGGCCAGCCCACCGCCATCCTGCGTGGGCGCGTGCTGGCCGTGGTGCTGCTTGCGCTGTACAACTACGCCTTCGGCTTCTCGCTTGTCTTCGGCCTGGCAAGCGTCGCCATGCTGCTGCTGGCGCTGCCGTACATGATGCGTGGCGCGCTGCGCTTCCGACTGGGAAACACGTCCTGGCGCGGGTTGCGCTTCCGATTCACGGGCTCTGTCCCCCACGCCTACCGTAGCTACCTGTCGCCGATTACCGTCTTCCTGCTGCCGGGCGTGGTGGTGGCTGTCATGGGGCAGACCCCCTGGTCCGCCCTGCCTGTGCTGCTCTACCTCGGCTGGCCCGCAATGTATGCCGCGATGAAGCGCTACCAGTACGGGCACGTCGCCTTTGGCGACCAGCACACCACGACCGAACTGCCGACCGGGCCGTTCTTCGGGATCTACCTCCGCGGCCTGCTGCTCGCGTCCTGCCTCATCGTCCTTTTCATGGGGCTGGGCCTGCTCAGCATCCCGCTGCAAAAAGTGTTTGCCGCGGAGACAGCAGTCATGGCGATCGGCGTGGCCGGTTCCCTGGCGAGCGCTGTCGTGGCCTACCTGCTGCTCGGCCCGTACCAGCAGGTACGCACGCTCAACCTCTGCCTGCCGCGCACCAGCTTTCCCGGCGTCCGTTTCGTCTCCACCTTGACGGCGCGGGGCTACGCTCGCCTCCAGCTCAAGAACCTGGTCCTGACCCTGCTGAGCCTTGGCTTGTATCGCCCGTTCGCGGTGGTCAGCGCCTACCGCTACCGGCTGGCCCACCTGGCGCTCGAAGTCGACGATGGTTTCGACCACATCCTCTCGAGCGCCGGTACGGACGGCGGCGCCGCAGGCGACAGCAGCGCCGACCTCCTCGGTATCGATCTTTCCTGGTGACCGCCATGCACGCCGCAACCTATTTCGACGGGCGCAGCGCCCGCGCCCATGCCGTGGAACTGACGGCGGACGACGAGCGTCTCTTCCTGCATGGCGAAGCCGAAAAAACCTATCCCACGCGGACCACGCGCCTGGCCGAGCCTTTCGAGCACGGCGCGCTGACGCTGTATTTCGACGACGGCGCGCGCTGCGAAGTGGCCGACGCGGGCACCGGCACGGCACTGCGCGTGGCGCTCGGCTACCGGCCATCGCGCGTGGTGCGCCTGTCCCGGCATACACGGGCCGCCCTGCTGGCGCTGGTACTGCTGGTGTCGCTCATCCCGGCGACGCTGTTCTGGGGCGTGCCCGCCGCGACCGTCCATATCGCCGCCGCGCTGCCGCCCTCGGTCGACGAGACCCCTGGGCGAGAGTGCCCTCAAGGCCCTGCACGCCAGCCGCACGCTGCAGGACAGCCGCCTGAGCGACGAGTGGCTGGCCGAAGTCCATGCGGCGCTGGCGCGGGTAGCGCCGGCCGACACGCCGGTACGGCTGCTGGTACGCAAGTCGGACCGCCTGGGTGCGAATGCCATTGCGCTGCCAGGCGGGACCATCGTCGTCTCCGACCTGATGGTGCGCCTGGTCGTCGGCAAGGCTGGCGAATTCGGCGACGCCCAGAAAGCGCAGCTGGCCGGCGTGCTCGCCCACGAGATCGGCCACGTGCGCATGCGCCACGGCACCCGCATCCTGGCCGGTTCGTCCCTGTCCGCGGCATTGGCTGCGGCGCTGTTCGGCGACTTCAGCACGGTGGGCGGCTTGCCTGCCGTGTTTGCCAGCATGAGCTATTCGCGCGACATGGAGTCCGAAGCGGACGAGTACGCGATCGCCCTGCTGCGGGAACGGGGAATCTCGACGCTGCCGCTGGCCGACCTGCTCGAGCGCATCGACGGGGCGGCCTGGCTGACGAAGAGAGCGAAGAAGATGCGCCGAACTGGCTCTGGCAAGCGGTCGACAGTTTCACGAGCACCCATCCGATGACGGCGGAACGCGTGGCGCGCCTGCGCAGCGCAGCCCGTCCCGGCGACTGACCAGCGCGGACCTGTTTATGCCGGCCGGCGCCGATGGAAGGTCAGCGGGCTGTAGGGCACGGCGGACGGCGGCGGCGAGCGCAGGATGCCGGGCTTCATCGCGCCGACGACGTGCATCTCGCAAGGCTTGCAGTCAAAGCGCAGCGTGTAGGTGTCCTCGCCGGTGCTCAAGGTCATCGGCTCGGCCTTGACCTGGCCCTGCACGCCCTGCACGCCCTTGGCCTGCTTCGGGCACAGGTTGAACGAGAAGCGCAGGCAGTGCTTGGTGATCATCAGCGACACCTCGCCCGGCTCCTGGTGCGCCTCGTAGGCCGCGTCGATCAGGCCGACGCCGTGCTTGCGGTAGAACGTCCTCGCCTTTTCGTTGTAGACGTTGGCGAGATAAGACAGCTGGGTTGCCGGATAGACGGCGGGCGGCTCGGCTGGTGCCTTGCGCTCCGGCCGCTCCCAGGCGGCCAGGCGCGCCGCCTCGTGGGCCGCCACCGCATCGCGGCGCAGCGCGTTGATGGCGGCGGCCGGCACGAACCGGGGCTGCGACAGTTCCAGCGCGATGCCGTCGGCTTCGAACATCGTGTTGCCCAGCCTGGTCAGGCTGGTGCGCAGCGCGGCGTCGGCCTGCTCGGCGTTGTGCGCGCGCTGCAGCGCCAGCTGCGCGCTCGTTCTCGTTTCGATGCCATCCTCGTCGCGCAGGGTCAATGCAAGACCGCCATCGAGCTCCGACAGCGTCAGGTGCAGGGACACCTTGCGGTCGGCCGAGCGCTTGTTCAGCGCCGCTTCCCATTGGTGGTCGCGGTTGCGGTGGACCTGCGTGCCCGGTTTCAGGCCGGGCAAAGCGCTGACCGGCTCGTTCGGGAACACGCGCCAGCGCTGGCCCTCGTCGCTCTCGCCCAGCTTCTGCACCGTGTTGACCCCGATGCCCACGCTGGAGCGCTTGTTCATGTAGTTCAGGCCGTCGCCATTCGCCAGCGGCGCGTCCGTCATCATCTCGATGAAATCCGGGCCGACTTTCGTGACGGCGCCGACCAGCACGCCGAGGTACTTCGGCGAATCGAAGGCGCCGATGTCTTCCTGGCGTCCTTGGGCGAAGTAGTCGGTGTGGCCGCGGTTGAAGTTCTTGTCGACGTCCGGCGTGAAAAAGACTTGCGTGTGTCCGCTGGCGGCGCGCACGAAACCGGCGCGGCGCTCGAGGATCTCGTCGAGCAGGAGGCGGTAGTGGGCCGTGATGTTCTTCACGTAGCCCATGTCCTTGTAGCGGCCCTCGATCTTGAAGGAGCGGATGCCGGCGTCGATCAGCGCTTCCAGGTTGCGGCTCTGGTCATTGTCCTTCATCGACAGCAGGTGCTTGTCGTAGGCGACGACGCCGCCTTTCGCATCCGTCAGCGTGTAGGGCAGGCGGCAGGCCTGGGAACAGTCGCCGCGGTTGGCGCTGCGGCCCGTGTCCGCATGCGAGATATAGCACTGCCCGGAGAACGCGACGCACAGGGCGCCATGGATGAAGTACTCGAGCGGCGTATCCACCTGCGCACGGATCTCGCGGATCTGTTTGACTGTCAGCTCGCGCGCCAGCACCAGCTGGGAGAAGCCGACGTCGCCGAGGAACTTCGCCTTCTCCACCGTGCGGATGTCGCACTGGGTACTGGCGTGCAGCTGGATCGGCGGCAGGTCCAGTTCCAGCAGGCCCATGTCCTGGACGATCAGCGCATCGACACCCGCTTCGTAGAGCTGCCAGATCTGCTGGCGCGCCAGATCGAGCTCGGCGTCGTGCATGATTGTGTTCATCGTGACGAAAATGCGCGCGCGGTAGCGGTGCGCGAACTGCACCAGGCTGGCGATGTCTTCGAGGGAGTTGCTGGCATTGTGGCGGGCGCCAAAGGCCGGGCCGCCGATGTAGACGGCATCGGCGCCATGCAGGATCGCCTCGCGGCCGATCTCGGCGGTTTTGGCGGGCGACAGCAGTTCGAGCTGGTGGTCAAGCAGAGACATGGCGCATTCCTCGTCGACGGAGACGGAAATTATAGCGGCGCGGGTGAACGCTGTCATGGGTGGGCGTGCGGGGTGGGCTTGGCTGATCGGCTGTGCACGTTGCGGTGGCGTTCAGCTGGCGCTGACGGCCGCAACCGCTCGTCAGCGGCAGCAACCGTAGGGTGGGCATCCCGTGGTGAAGCCGGCAGAGAGGCCATCGGCCTCAATGCCCCACGCGGATCAGATCCGGCCGCGAACGCGATTGGCAGCAGAGCGCTGGCGGCATGCAAGGGGATGACATCCGTTGGCGGGGCTGTTGCCTGAGCGGCTAACGGTGCCTTGGGTCCGCGTGGGCACGGGGTGCCCACCCTACGGACGAAGCCGCGGGCTCGCGGTGACGAAGACCGCGAGGCGTCAGCCACCGTGGGCGGACACGCGTACCTGACGAAGACCGGGCGGGGCCGGAGTGCCGGGCCGTCTTAACGACCGGTCGCGCGCTCGAGATGGATCACCTTCGACGGCGAGGTGAACTCCTGCAGCAGCCGTTCTGTCTCCGCCTTTGCCTTGGCCAGGTTGCCGGCCTTGACGTGGCCGAAGCCGCGGATCGACTCCGGCAACTGGGCCAGCTTCAGGGCTGAGTCGCGGTTGCGGGCGGTGAGCCCGGTGGCGATCGTCTCGACCAATGCCAGGTAGTCGTCGCGCGTCTTGCGCTCTTCGCGCCGTTCGTGCGTGTAGCCGAAGACGTCGAATGGCGTCCCGCGCAGCACCTTCAAGGGCGCCAGCACGCCGAACACCGACTGCAGCCAGCCACCAAAGCGCATCTTGGCTGGCACGTCGCTGCCGGGCTTGCGGCGTGCCAGCAGCGGCGGCGCCAGATGGTACTCGAGCTTGAAGTCGCCTTCGAACTGGTTGTGCAAGCCTTCCAGGAAGGCCGGATCGCGGTGCAGGCGTGCCACCTCGTACTCGTCCTTGTAGGCCATGACTTTGAACAGCGCACGCGCGACCGCGCGGCTGACGGCACGCTTGGACGCTTCGCCTTCGATCTCCACTTCACGCGCTTCCACCCGCGCCACGGCGGCACGATACGTTTCGGCGTAGCGGGCATCCTGGTAGCGCGTGAGCAGGTCGACGCGGTAGGCGACCAGGTCCTGCAGGGAGGAAGGCGGCGTGAACTGGATCACCCTGGCCGGCTGCGCCAGGCGGTCGACGGCCCCCGCGTCGGCGGCGACCAGGCGTCCAAGCAGGAAGGCCTTCTTGTTCATCTCGACGGCGACGTTATTGAGTTCGATGGCGCGCATGATCGCTTCCAGGCTCACCGGCACCAACCCCTTCTGCCAGGCCGCGCCCATCAGCAGGATGTTGGCGCCGATCGGGTCGCCCAGCACGCGCGCGGCGATGTCGGGCGCATTCAGGCGCAGCGTCGAAGCGCCACCGTTGGCGTCCATGATCTTCGCCAGCAGATCCTCGCGGCGCACGTCGGCATCGGGATTACGGGTGAAGTCGGCGGTCGGGATCTCGCTCTCGTTGGCGATGACCTGGGTATGCCCGCGGCGCATGACGGCAAGCGAATCGGGCATGGCGGCCACGACCAGGTCGCAGGCGAGAATGGCGTCGGCCTGCTGCAGGTCGATCCGTACCTGGTGCAGCGCCTTGGGCGAGCGCGCCACGCGCACGTGCGACATCACGGCGCCGCCCTTCTGGGCAAAGCCCGTGAAGTCCAGCGTCGAGGCACCCTTGCCTTCGAGGTGGGCGGCCATCGTGATCAGGGCGCCCACCGTGACCACGCCGGTGCCGCCGACGCCGGCGACCAGCATCTCGAAGGGTTTGTCGAAAGCGAACGGCGTCGGCAGCGGGTAGGCTGCCAGCAGCTTTTCCAGCTCGGCCTGGGCCAGCGTGGCGGCAGACGGTTTCTTCAGGCTGCCGCCGATGACGGACACGAAACTCGGGCAGAAGCCTTCGACGCAGGAGAAGTCCTTGTTGCAGGAAGCCTGGTCGATCTGGCGTTTGCGGCCCAGCGGGGTTTCCAGCGGCAGGATCGACAGGCAGTTCGACTGCACGCCGCAGTCGCCGCAGCCCTCGCACACGGCAGGGTTGATCACCATGCGCCGCTGCGGGTCGGGGAAGACGATTTTATCGGGCTTGTTCTTCTTGCGGCGGCGGCGCTTCTCGGCGGCGCAGGTCTGGTCGTAGACGAGGACGGTCACGCCCTCCATCTCGCGCAGCCGGCGCTGGATGGCATCGAGTTCGCTGCGGTGGTGCACCTGCACGCCGCCGGGCAGCGCGATGCCGGCATAGTTGCCCGGCTCGTCGGTGACGACGACGGCGTGGGCCGCGCCCTCGCTCAGCACCTGCTGCACGATCTGCGGCACGGTGAGCTTGCCGTCCACCGGCTGGCCGCCGGTCATGGCGACAGCATCGTTGTAGAGGATCTTGTAGGTGATGTTGGTGCGCGCGGCGATCGCCTGGCGGATGGCCAGGTAGCCCGAGTGGTAATAGGTGCCGTCGCCCAGGTTCTGGAACACGTGCTTTTCGCGGGAGAAGCGCGAGGCCGCCACCCAGGGCACGCCCTCGCCGCCCATTTGCGTGAGCGTAAACGTGTCACGGTTCATCCAGCTGGCCATGAAGTGGCAGCCGATGCCGGCCAGCGCGCGGCTGCCTTCCGGCACCTTCGTCGACGTATTGTGCGGGCAGCCCGAGCAGAAGTACGGCGTGCGCTTGATGGCGTCGGCGCCGTTCGACAGCACGTCGGCGCGGCAGAACTGCGGCATGAATCGTTCCAGGCCGAGCTCCGGCAGTTTAGGAGCCAGCCAGCGCACCAGGGCCGGCGCGATGCGCGATGGGCGCAGCTCGCCCAGCTCGGACAGGAGCGGCATGCCGGCCGCATCCTGCTTGCCGATCACGAGCGGACGCTTATCAAGCGCCAGGTTGTAGAACAGGCTCTTGATCTGTCCCTCGACAACGTCGCCCTTCTCTTCCACCACCAGCAGCTCGCTCAGCCCGTCGGCGAAGGCGTGCAGGCGGGTGCGCTCGAGCGGATAGGTCAGGCCAGGCTTGTACAGGCGCAGCCCGTTGGCCTCCAGCTTGTCAAGGGGCAGTCCCATGCGCGTCAAAGCCTCGACCAGGTCGAGATAGGCCTTGCCGGCGGCGATGATGCCCAGCCTGGCGTTCGGCGCGGGTACGACCAGCTTGTCGATCGAATTCACGCGTGCGAAGGCCTGGACGGCGGTCAGCTTCTCGGCCGTACGCTGCTCGAGCGCCAGGCTGGGCAGGTCGGGCCAGCGATAATGCAGGCCATCGCCTGGAGGCGTGTAGTCTTCAGGCGTACGGAAAGTGGGCATTTCCGGCAGCTCGACGACCGCGCCGCCCTCCACCGTCTCGGAAATCGCCTTGAAGCCGACCCAGGCGCCGGAAAAGCGCGACAGGGCCCAGCCGTACAGGCCGAACTCCAGGTATTCCTCGATATTCGCCGGGTTCACGATGGGCATGTGCCAAGCCATGAGCACCTGGTCGCTCTGGTGCGGCATCGAGGACGAGACGCAGCCGTGGTCGTCGCCGGCCACTACCAGCACGCCGCCGTAGGGAGACGAGCCGTAGGTCGTGCCATGCTTGAGGGCGTCGGCTGCGCGGTCCACGCCGGGGCCCTTGCCGTACCAGATGGCAAAGACGCCGTCGACGGTGCGGTTCGGGTCGCCCCCGACCTGCTGGGTGCCCAGCACGGCGGTGGCGCCCAGCTCTTCGTTAATCGCCGGCAGGAATTCGATGGCGTTGGCTTTCAGGATGTTTGAGGCGCGCCAGGCTTCCTGGTCGACGGCGCCCAGGGGCGAACCGCGGTAGCCGGAAATGAAACCGGCCGTATTCAGGCCGGCGCGCTCGTCCAGCGCCTTCTGCATCACCGGCAGGCGGATCAGCGCCTGGGTGCCGGTGAGGAAAACCCGGCCCTGCGTGCGCTTCAGGTTATCGTCCAGGCGGTAGCCCGGGTCGACCAGCGCCGTGGCCGTGTTGTGTTCCGCTGCGCCGGTGCCGGCGACTTCTTCATGCATCGAACCCATGTGTCTCCTCTTTTTATCGTCCTGCGGCGCCGCGCTGTGATGGGTCGCGTGCCGCCTGCCGCGGGTTGTGCCCACAGCTCTTCCATGGTGAAACATGATAGTCTTGATGCCAGAAATATCATTTCTAACTTACCGGCCGTTGTGCCGGAACCGGCAAACCTTTTCCCGCATTACCCCTAAATGGAAAAAAACAACCTCGACCAGGCATCGATGCGCATCCTCCGCGAACTGCAGCGGAACGCCCGCCTCTCCATCAACGAGCTGTCCGAGAAGGTCGGCATGTCGGCTTCACCCTGCTGGCGGCGCCAGAAGGAGCTGGAAGAGAACGGCTATATCAAGCGCTACGCCGCCATCCTGGAGCGGCGCAAGCTCGAGCTCGGGCTGGTGTGCATGCTGCACGTCTCGCTCACCCGCCACGAGGCCGGCGTCGTCGAAACTTTTGAGGCGCAGATGAAGGCGTGCCGGGAGGTGATGGAGTGCTACGAGGTGACTGGCACCTCGGATTACATCGTCAAGCTGATGGTGGCGGACATGGACGCCTACCACGACCTGTTGCACAACGTGCTGTTGAAGTTGCCAGGGGTGTCGCAATTGAATACCAGCGTAGCGCTGCGGGAAGTGAAGTATGAGACGGCCTTGCCTTTGTAGCGGGCGCAGGAGCGTGTGGCGCGGCAGGCCAGGGCCGACCTTTGCTGGTGGTCCAGACTGGCCAGAGTCGGCGCGGACCCTCCTCCCTGGTGGCTTGGGTGAAATTTTGCTGGCTTCGTTTGTTTCGTTAGCGTATGGACATTTAAGTGGCCGGACATCAGTCTGTTGGTTAGTTACGTTTTTACGGTTAACCGTGTCCATGCGCCTTTTGATACCGCAACTTGCATTCCCCGCACCACAGCACTGAACGGAATGCTTCCGGTTGAGCTTGTTTCCAAATGCCAGACCCGACCCCTGCTGAGCTGCTTTGGATGCACCTTCTGTTGAGCTCGTGTCCAAATGTCAGACCTGACCCCTGCTGTGTGCCGTTGAGCTGCTTCGAATGCACCTCCTGTTGAGCTCGTGTCCAAATGTCAGACCTGACCCCTGCTGGGTGCATGACCCCTGCTGGGTGCACGCAGGAGCGACTTCTCGAGCACCTCATGACGCCGATACGGCAGCGCCATACCGGCACCTGCTCGCCGGTCCGGCATGACCCGCATGTCTCTTCGAGCCATGGGCGACCGGAGCGCATGCGGGCCCACGTGCAGCCTGGTCGCCGAGCACGGCGCTGACCTCACCCGGGCGAACCTTCCTCCTGGACGCCTGGGTGAGTGTTACTGTCTTGTCTCGTTTTGTTGGCGTTCGCCTGTCGTGGTTTTGCTGGTCCTCTTCTTTGGTTAGTTACATTTCTGAGCGCGGGGCCGTCCTTGGCGCCGTACACCCACTTGCCAATTCTGCTACGAGCCACCCCGGTTGCCGCCGCGCTCCTCGGTCAAGGCCGATGCGATATACGTGAGCGAACGAACCGAACAGAACTTGATTATTGGTTAACGTGAGCGATCCGGAATGAAAGGACAGCCATGGACCCGCAACACGAATACCCGATCCGGTTACGCATCAACGGACAGGACCGGGACTTCTCGGTGCCCTCCTGGGTGACGCTGCTCGACCTCCTGCGAGAACGCGCGCAGCTGTCGGGGACCAAGAAAGGCTGCGACCATGGCCAGTGCGGTGCCTGCACGGTCCTCGTCGACGGCAGGCGCATCAATTCCTGCCTGACGCTCGCCGTCATGCAGGATGGCCATGCCATCACGACCATCGAAGGCATGGCCGATGGCGACGCCCTCCATCCCTTGCAGCAGGCCTTCATCGACTGCGACGCCTTCCAGTGCGGCTACTGCACGCCGGGGCAGATCTGCTCGGCAGCGGGGCTGATCGCCGAAGGCCGTGCGAAGTCCAAAGACGAGGTGCGCGAGCTCATGAGCGGCAATATCTGCCGCTGCGGGGCCTACCCGCAGATCACGCAGGCCGTGATGCAGGTCATGCGTATCGAGAAGGCGCCTGGCGCGGCACAACGGCCGGCCGCCAACGGGAAGGACGCCGCATGAACCCCTTCACCTTTACCCGGGCAAGCGACATCGACGCCGCGCTGGCACATCTGGCCGAAGGTAAAGCCGGGGACGCGCGCCCGATCGCGGGCGGCACCAACCTCCTCGACCTGATGAAGGAAGGCGTGATGCGCCCCGCCCGGCTGGTCGACATCAATGCGCTGGGTCTGGACCGCATCGAGGACATCCCTGGCGGCGGCCTGCGCCTGGGCGCCCTGGCCCGCAACGCCGACACGGCCTATGACGAGCGGGTGAAGAGCCGCTATCCGCTTCTCAGCGCGGCCATCCTGGCGGGCGCCTCGCCCCAGCTGCGCAACATGGCGACCAACGGCGGCAACCTGATGCAGCGCACCCGCTGCTATTACTTCTACGATCTCGGCACCCCTTGCAACAAGCGCGAGCCCGGCAGCGGCTGCCCGGCGAAGAAGGGCCTGAACCGCCAGCTCGCCATCCTCGGCACCAGCGAGGGTTGCATCGCGACGCACCCGTCCGACATGTGCGTGGCCCTGCGCGCACTCGACGCCGTCGTGCACGTGCGCTCCGCAACCGGCGCACGCGACATCCCCTTCGCCGAATTCCACCGCCTGCCGGGAGACCATCCGGAGCACGACAACACGCTGGCGCCCGGCGAACTGATTACCCATATCGACCTGCCCGACGCGAACCGCTTTGCTGCGCACAGCGCCTACATCAAGGTGCGCGACCGCTTGTCCTATGCCTTCGCGCTGGTATCGAGCGCCGCCGCCCCTGGATATCGACAGCGCCACCGGCACGATCCGCGCGGCCCGCATCGCCCTCGGCGGCGTCGCCCACAAACCCTGGCGCGTCGAGGAGGCCGAAGCGGCGCTCGCCGGCAAGCCCGCCACGGAAGCAACGTTCAGCGCCGCCGCCGACATCGTCCTGCACGGCGCCCGCGACTACGGCCAGAACGACTTCAAACTGGCACTGGCCCACAACACCATCGTCCGGGCATTGAAAGCCGCGACGCGCGGAACAAGCCCGGCCCAAAACGAGCACGGAGAAGCGCAATGAGCGACCTGATTCCAGAACTGCGTACGCCGACAGCGCCGGAAGGCACGGGCCGCGTGCAGCGTGGCATGCCGGTCTCGCGGGTGGACGGCCATGCGAAGGTAACCGGGCAGGCGCAGTACGCCGCCGAGATCGACGCGCCGGGACTGCGCTATGGCGTCGTCGTGAGCGGCACCATCGCCCGCGGCCGCATCACCGCCATCGACAGCGCCGAGGCGCTGGCCGTGCCCGGCGTCGTGGCGGTGCTCACGCACCTGAACCGCCCGAAGATCCGCAGCTACGACCTGGCCTACAAGGACATGACGGCGCCCGCCGGCTCGCCCTTTCGCCCACTCTTCAGCGACCGGGTGTTCTACAGCGGCCAGCCGCTTGCCCTGGTAGTGGCCGACAACTTCGAGGCCGCGCGCCATGCGGCCCAATTGGTCAGAGTGAGCTACGAGGAAGAAGCCCACGAGACGAACCTGCTTGCGAGCCTGGACCAGGCCTACAAGCCGCGTGCACTGAAGCCCGGATTCACGCCGCCGAGTTCGAAAGGCGACGCGCCCAAGGCCTACCAGGCCGCGCCGGTGAAGATCGCATCGCAGTTCTACCATGGGCCCGAGCACCACAACCCGATGGAAATGCACGCCACCACGGTGCTCTACGGCGAGGATGGCCACCTCACCATCTACGACAAAACCCAGAGCTCGCAGAACAACCGCTGGTATGTCTCGCGCGCCTTCGGCCTGCCGAAGGAAAAGGTCACCGTGCGCAATCCCTACGTCGGCGGCGCCTTCGGTTCCGGCTTGCGTCCCCAGTACCAGCTGACGCTGGCCGTCATGGCCGCGCTGCACCTGAAATGCCCGGTGCGGGTGGTGCTGACGCGCCAGCAGATGTTCAGCTTCGGCCACCGTCCGGAAACCTGGCAGAAAGTCCAGCTGGCCGCCAGCGAGGACGGCAAGCTGCAAGCCATCGTGCACGAGGCGATCCAGGAAACCTCGCGCCTGGAGGATTACGTCGAGGTGGTGGTGAACTGGTCCGGCCAGCTCTATGCCTGCGACAACATCAAGCTCGGCTACCAGCTGGTGGCGCACGACCGCCACTCGCCGATCGACATGCGCGCGCCCGGCGCCGCCCATGGCATGCACGCGCTCGAGGTGGCGATGGACGAACTGGCCTACAAGCTGCGGATGGACCCGCTGGAACTACGGCGCATCAACTATGCCCACCGCAACCCGCTCGAAGACAAGCCCTACTCTTCCAAGGAGCTGAGCCAGTGCTACGACAAGGGCGCGCAGCGCTTCGGCTGGGAGGGCCGGCCCATCGAGCCGCGCTCCATGCGCGACGGCGATGAACTGATCGGCTGGGGCATGGCCACCGGCATGTGGGATTCCCTGGTCATGGTGGCGCGCGTGAGCGCCGTTCTCCATGCCGATGGCCGCCTCGTCGTGAGCAGCGCGGCGTCCGACATCGGCACCGGCACCTATACCGTCATGGCCATGATCGCCGCCGAAAGCCTGGGCCTGCCGATGGAGCGGGTGACCTTCCAGCTGGGCGACTCCACCCTGCCCTTCGCGCCGGTCGAAGGCGGCTCGTCCCACGTGACCACCGTCGGCGGCGGCGTCCACGGCGCCTGCGACAAACTCAAGATCCGGCTGGTGCGCATGGCCCAGCGCATGCCCGGTTGCCCCTTCGCGAACCTGCGTCCCAAGCACATCGCTTTTGAAAACGGCGCGTTGATGATCCGCGGCCGCCCCGACACGGCCATCCCTTTGCAAGCCGTGCTGGCATCAAGCGGTGTGGATCGTGTCGAGGAAAAATACCTGATGACGCCGCAGATGCTCAAGCAGCGCAAGTTCACCCGCGCCGTGCACTCGGCCGTGTTCTGCGAGGTCCGCGTCAACGAGAAGCTCGGCATCGTGCGCGTCACCCGCGTCGTCAACGCGGTGGCGGCCGGCCGCATCATCAACACCAAGACCGCGCGCAGCCAGATCGTCGGCGGCGTGGTCTGGGGCATCAGCCACGCGCTGCACGAAGAAAGCTTCACCGACCACCGTTTCGGCCGCTTCATGAACCACAATTTCGCCGAATACCACGTGGCGACGAATGCGGATATCCACGACATCGAGGTGATCTTCGCCGAAGAGGACGACCGCGTCGTCAGCAAGCAGCTCGGCGCCAAGGGCGTGGGCGAAATCGGTATCGTCTCTACCTCGGCCGCGATTGCCAACGCGATCTTCCATGCGACGGGACGGCGCATCCGCAGCACGCCGATCACGCCGGACAAGATCCTGCTGGGGGATCGCGAAATTCCGGTGCCGGGGCCGACGGAAAGCTGAGGAGCTGCGATGGCGCGTCTGCAAACTAGCGCCCCCCGGCGATGACCGTACCGTTCCAGCTTGCTGCTGCATGCTGGTCGCGAGTCAGCTGCTATATCCTCTGAATGAGGAGGCCCGCATAGACGTTTCCGAGCCTCCTGGCGAGATTGGCACAGTAGTCGAAATACTTGATGCACTCTTTTACGCTCATGTACTCTGTTCCCGGATAGCACAGCGAAATGTAGTAGATTTTGTTCCCTTCGAATATCGCCGATCGTGAAAGGAACTTCTTCGCCACCTGATCTGCCCGGTTCGCGTCCAATTCGATAACGACGAGGGCGTCGCGGCTTGTGCCGAATATGTCGACTGCGTCTTTCCTGTCAGACGGATGCTTGTATTCCTGGGACCAGACGAATTCTTCCGCAAGATTCGTTTCCAACTCATGGACGACAGCTTGCTGAAATCCTTTTACTACCGATGCCCGCTCACGTTGCGTTCTTTTTTCGCGGGACGCGAAATGATCTTCGCACTGAATGGATTTGATACATTCAATTATGTTCAGCATGGTGAGGTCATGAGGGTCAGATTCCACATGCAATACAGGGTTCACGAGACCAATCCTCTAAAAAATAACTTCATCAAGGGATAATATCCTTCCCGCAGCCTGACGAAGCAGTTGCAACGATTGAAGGAACCTGACCATGGGATGCTACATCGAGCCCAAAGATCAAACGAAAGAAGAGTGGCTGGCCGCCAGGGGCCGCCCGATTACCGAGGCCCAAGCAGGCCAGATCAAGTTCTTCATGGCGAAGGAGCTGCCTGTCGTACTCATCGACAATGGGTCCTTCAGGGCGGCCGGCGTCGCATACGACGCGTACACGTACGAGGAATTCTGCTACCCCGACGGCCGCCACAAGCAGTGGTTCATGGTCAAAACCGAGGATCTCAAGCAGGTCTGCGCCTTGGAAAAATTCTGCTGATCCATGCGCTTCCGACTCACACCGACCCCATCGCCTATCGCGGCGCACCGACCATCACCACGTCCGTCTCGACGCCGCCATCGCGCCAGGCCAGCTCCAGGTCCTGCTCGATCTCCGCGAGCACAGCGCCGCTGCCGCTGAAACTGCGCAGGCCGAAGGCACGGTTGCGGCCGTGCGGCTTGGCCATGTAGAGCGCCATGTACGAGGGTCAGGCTTGCCTGCATGCCCGCGAGGGCACGTAGAAAATCGCCCTCCTCGCCATAGGCTTCGGCGGATGCGACACCGAGCTGGAAGCGCAGGCCGACGTCGCGCGGGGCACGGCCCAGACGCTCGGCCGCGCGCACCAGCTCGTGCGAGGCCTGCAAGTCGTTCTGGACATACATCAGGTTGCCCTTCAGGAGCAGCCCCCTGGCACGCGCGACTGTGCAAAAAGCAGACAATTCCTGTGACCTGTGGCTCGTCGCATGCCGGGCCGGAGTCCATGCTCCCGGTTCGCATCCTCTTGGGACCACGGAGCCGAGCGGCCCGGACGCCGGCGCGCCGGCGCCAGGGGCAAGCCCCTAGAGCGTGGCGCAGATAGCGAGATTGATCCGCACGAATTCCGGCCAGCTGACCTGCCCCGACAGGTGCTGCTCGTAGTACGCCTCGACGCGGCACACCAGCGGCCGCTGCGCGTAGATGGTGCAGCGCTTGCCGGGCTCGTCGAAGTGGCGGCAAGTGCCGTCACCACGATCGAGCCAGGCGGTCTCCGTGCTGCCGTCCACGCGACGGCAGCATTTTCCGCGACCGTTGCATGGAAACGGCTCGCGGACCTGTTCGCCCGTCACGCGTCGAGGGCCAGGCGGAGAATCCCGACCAGCTGCTGCACCCGCGCGCTGGCTGCCTGGTCCGCCTCGCTGAAGGCCTGGCGCAGCTTTTCGACGTGCGCACTGACGTTGGCGAAGAATTCGCCGATTTCCTTGTCCACGCCCGCCTGCATCGAGGTCTCGAAGCCTTCGCCGAGTTCACGGGCGAAGTCTTCCATCTGCTGGACGGCGCGCTCCCGGGCCCGCTGCTGTTCCTCGTGCTGCTGGCGCAGGCGGGCTTCTTCGGGATCGCCCCTGAACAGGCCATACAACACCTCGCCCACCGAGACCGCGATGCCCACGTACGGCAGCCACTTGCCGACGACCGAGCCAGCCCATTTCTCCATGGTCCTGGTGCCGATACCCTTCATCAGCGACGGCGCGACCTCCTTGACCAGTTTCAGGCCGCTCACGATGTGCTCGGGCTTCGTGATGCCCGCCAGCTGCTGCATGGCGCCCTTGATGTCGATGGCCGATGCCGCCGGCAGCGGCGCAGGGGTTCCCCCCTGCCCGCCTTCCCCGTCGCCTTTGCCCAGCGTCGGGACTTCGACCGAGCCAGCCTGGTGCTGCATGCGCGGCACCACGGCTTCGAGTTCCTCGATTTCGACCTGTACCGAGGACACGACCTGCTGCAGCTCGTGCTGCAGGGTGTCGCTGACAGCCTGGCCCGCCTTGATCATCAGTTGCTCGATCCTGGCCTGGCAATCGTCGGGAGCGGTGCGCATGGTGGTCCTGGCCATGTCGGCGAGCTGGCTGCGCTGGCGTCCCAGTTCGCGCCGCATGGCCTGGGTCACGCGCGACTGCTGGGCGCCGATGCTGCCGAGCAGCCGGTCGTACTTCTTGACGAGGGCCGAGTCCGTACGCGACTCGAGCAGCGCGACATACTCCTGCAGGAAGCCGGCCAACTGTCCTTGCAGCCGGCCGTAGACCTCGTCGAGCCCGACGCTTTGCAGGAAGCCCGTCAGCTGGCGTTCGAAGGCGGGAAAACCGCTCAGCTCCACCAGGGCGGGCTCGCCCTCGACAAAGCCGCGCAAGGCACGCCTGGCATTGATCTTCGCAATCGGGATGTCGCCCAGCACGTCGTTCAGTCCACGGGCGGCGGCCATCTTCTGCAGGTGGCCACGGGTCTGGTCCTTGAGCTTGATGAAGTCCGCGTCGCCCAGATTCTTCTTGTCGTTAAAGACAAGGAAGACCTGCTTGCGCTCTTCCAGCATCTCCAGCAGCACGTCCAGGGTCTTCGCTTCCTCGACCGTACCGAGCGGATCGACCACGAACAGGATCGCATCGGCCTTGAGCATTTGCGCCCGCGTGACGTTTTCGTGCGCGATGGGCGCGTCCACGCCAGGCGTGTCGAGGATGCTGTAGTTGCCCCATTCGTAGGCAGTGACCTTGTCGGTCAGCGGAATGTCGTCGGCCGGCGCGATTTCGCGCTGCAGCAATGCGTTGATGAGCGTGCTCTTGCCGGCGTTGTAGACGCCATACACCATGATGACGGCATCCGCGCTCTTCTTCTTGTCCTCGAATACCTCGCCGATCGGGCTGAACGCCGCGGCCATCGCCGGATCGGCCTCGACAAACGCCCGCGCTTGATCGTAGGCCTGCAGCAACTGGGTCGGATTGATGCTCATATTCATTTCTCGCTTGCGTCGGTTGCCTGCACCAGGGTGTGCAGGTCTTTGTCGAAACGGTCGATTTCCGCGGCCATGCCGGCCAGCAAGCCGTCGACTTCTTCTTCCATCGTTTGCCAGAGCCCGCTGGAAGCCAGGCGCATCTGGCGGTCGAGCGCCTGCTGGCTGGCGCGCAGCGCCTGCAGCCGGATTTCCTGCAGGTTGTCGCCGACGGTCAGTTCCACTTCCCGATACTGGGTCGTAGCGCTGCTTCCGCTGGCACCGCCCAGCCCCCCGCCCAGGCTCATGCCGAGTGCGGCACCGGGCGGGCCGCCGCCGAGGAAGAAGCCGGCGATCCCGCCCGCGATACTGCCCAGCAGGCTCGTGAGCGTGCGCGTGCCGCCCTTCACGGTCGCGATCTTTTCGGTGATCGTGGCCAGCTCGAAGCCCGGCAACTTCACCATGCCGCTCCCCGAGTAAGTGGTGCGCACGGCATCGGCGAAGCCGGCCATGATGTCGTCGAACATTGCCGCCAGCTGCCGGGTTGCGATCTCCTGGTAGCGCGCGTTCAGGCGCTGTTCGAAATCGGCCAGTTGCCCGCCGACGCGGCTGGCGTCGGCGCGGTCGGACTCGAGCTGCGCGAAGAATTCGTCGATGAACTGCTGCAGCTCCTGCTGGCCCGCGTGCACCGCGCCGCCGAGCTGCTGTTCAAGGCGCCTTTTGGCGGCGTGCAGCGGGGCCTTGAAACCGCCGATCAAGCCTTGGTAAGGTTCCAGCCCGGCGCGGCATTCGGCCAGGAAGTTGCGCAGGTTGGTCATCGGGGTACGCTGCTTCATGCGCACCCCCTCCGATTGTGCGATCCGGTGCAGGGTACGGCACAGGTGGCCGACGCCGCTATCTTCGAAGGCATCGACGTCGCTCGCGTGCAGCTGGGCATAGTGCGCCGACAGCGACACGATCTCGACCTGCATGGCCTCCTCGGCGCTGCAGGCCGACTTCAGCTCCGAAGCGACATAGTCGCGCTGGCGCGCGCGGATCTGCGCAGACTTCATGACCAGGCGCGACACCCAGGTGCCGCTTGCCTTGTCGCGAACATCCTCGTTGTCGTCGCTGCCTGTCAGCAGGAGCAGGACCTTCTTGTCCCGGTTGAGCAGTGACCTGATCTCGTCGATATCGCTCTTGCGTCCGGGAGAGTCGGACTTCATCGTGTACAGGATCAAATCGGCGTGCTCGACGTAGGCTCGTGCCAGCGCGCCGTTCTCGTGGTTCAGCGAATGCAGGCCGGGTGAATCGACCCAGGTCAGGCCAGGCAGGGAAAAGCCCTGGATCGAACTCGTCGCTTCGGTCGCGCCCACGCGGAACTCGCGGCGCGACGCTGCCTCATTCTCCGCGTCACCGCTCTCGACTTTTGTTTGTGCGTGCGAAAAATGTTCCGGGACCATGCCCGGGGGCACCTCCTGCTTCAGCGCTTCCGTGGGGTCGGTATCGCCCCAGGCCATGTAATTGCCGAGCGAACTCTTGCCCGACTTGACTTTGCCGTTGACGAACACGAGCAGCGAATCCTCGTAGCGGGCGCGGAAGGCGATTCCCTTGTTGCGTCCGGCCACTTTCAGCGTCCACTCGGCCTGTGTGGCGGCCAGCATGTCGATGAAGCCGAGCACCTGGTCGCGTACCGGACTACCTGGCGGCAGACCTTCGCCAGCCGCCCGCAGGCGTGCCGACAGCGCGTCCGCGAAACGCTGGCGCAGGGCATCGAAATCGGCTTCATGGGCCCTGGCCTGTTTCAGCGAATCGTCGAAACGGGCTTGCAGGCTCTCGAAGGACGCGAGCAGGTCGGTGCGCAGGACGGTCTCGTTCATGCCCTGCCCTCCGCCATGTTCGCGGCTGCCTCGGCCCTCTCCTGGACAATCCGCTCCAGATTTTTCCTCAGCCCTGCAAGTTCGGACAATTCCCTGTCGGCCGACCGGATCGCCATCAGCCTCATGTGAAGCCGGGTATTCCCGCGCAAGCGCACGTCATAGACATCATTGAACAAATCGAGGTGGCGCCGAATCTCGGCGACCTCCCCATCGGTCCGGGGGAACGTTTCTGTGAAGACCTCGCCCAGCTCATGCGGTACGACCTCGCGGGCCGGTCGCTTCGCATAACCGGACGCGGTCAGCGTTGTCCCGAATACGGGCTCGCCGCCGAGGTCCACCCAGTCTTCAAGCGCGGCGGCCAGCCGCTGGCCGGCCTGCGCGCCTCCTTCGGCGAACAGAAGGCGTGCTTTCGTCAGCTTCTTCACGCGCTCGTCCTTGCGGACCTGCTCCGCCGCGGCTTCCTTTCGGCGGCGTTCCTCGCCGTCGCTGCTGCTGCCGGCGCTGCTGCCGGACGTGTCATCGCTGCTGGTGGCAGCGGCAATGGCGGCGCCAAGCCCGAGAACGGCGGCACCAATCAACCAGGGTAAAGGCATGTCTTCCTCAATCAAATATGGGTGTATCGCGTTGCGGCGTCGTCCAGAAAGGCGCGCAGCCGGCCGGCTTCGCCATTGAAGGCGGCGAAGGCCGTGACGACCTCGTTGCGCAAGCCTTGCCGGCGCAGCGCGGTCCGCTGTTCGGCCTGCGCTACCTCCTCGAGCAAGGCCCGCGCCTCGGCAAGCGCCTTGCGTGCCCGGATTGCCTGCACCGTGGCGGCAACGGTGCTTATCTGCGCGATGAGCGCGTCCATGCCGCTCGCGGCAACGAGTGCGGGCTCGCCCTCGAGCAGGCCCGTCCGGTAACGCTTGCCCGACACCCGCCACACCTGCGCCTCAAAGCCCAGCTCATCGGCACATTGCCGGCGAATGCGCGCTTCGATGGCATCGAGGTCGTCCGGCCTTGCCTTGTCGGCCTTGGTCAGGACCACCAGGATGCTGGCCCCGGCATCGCTGCCGCGCGCGGCGGCAAGCGTACGAAGGAAATCGGCTTCCACCGCTTCCAGTTCCCCCTGCGGCTGGTGCACGAACAGCACGACGTCGGCCTGTTTCAAGCCCGACCAGGCCTCCTCGTCGTCCAGCGCGTTCGCGTCCAGCCCGGGCGTATCGAGATAGGTGTAGCGGTCCGATTCGAAGTGTGCGTTCTCGGCCGTCTCGCGAATGTCGGCGGTCCTGAAAAATTCCTGCTCGAGATGCATGGTGAGCATGTTCAGCAGATAGCTCTTGCCCGCGTTCATCAGGCCGCAGGCGGCGATCACGGGCTTGGGCGCGTGACTGCCGGTTTCCATCTCGCGTAAGGCAACGCGGATATCGTTAAGCTTCATCGTCATGTGTAAAGGAGGTGGTCGGATGCCGGGCGGGTCGAAGCACTGCCCGGCGTGGGGATGGTCGGGCAGGAGATTCAGGCGGCGCGGCCCATGGCGAAGAACGCACGCTCCACGTCGACCGCACGCCACGGGTGCTCGCTGCCGTCCCAGTCGGGCCAGGTTGCTTGCAGGGCGTTTGCCGCCTGTGCCTGGCGCATGCACCAGTCGCACCACTTCAGGTAGCGGGCGACGAAGTGGTCGCGGGCGATGGCGGAATTCAGGCTGGCCATCGGTCCGTGCATGGCTGCCAGTTCCCGATCGGCGTGGCCGCGCAGCCGCTCGTTGATCACCGAGTCGAGCACGGCAGCGATGTCCGGACGCATTGCCATGACGAGTTTCGTCGCAAAGGCCGGGCCGACGAACTTGATGCGCAGGCAGGCCAGCGTCGCCGTGGCCAGGTCGCCATTCCTCGCTGCCCGGCACGCGGTCGCGAGCAGGGACCTGACTTCGGCCGGGTCCTGGGGAGGCCGGCGCGAGCCCGCGCCCTTCAGCAGGCTGCCCGCCCTGCCAAAGGCCCTTTCCGGCTTGATCAGCAGGTCGGTGCCGGAGACGAAGCCCCAGGTGACGCAGGAGAGCAGTCCGTGCAGGCGGTCCTCGACGTCGTCGGACAGGAGCAGCCCGGTATGGAAGCGGTCCAGCGCGACCGACGAGTGGCGTGCGCGCACCTCCGGCCGCGCCCATTCGGCGGTGCCCGGCACCTCCACGTGCAGGCGCCGGTTGCCAAGTACGTGCACCTTCACGTCTTCGCGCGTGGTCGGTTTCAGGCATCCAGGCGGATAAGCGTATTGCGCCCGCAGCGCGCGCATGTCAGTTGGGTTCATTCGGTCTCGCTTATCAAGTGGACAGCATCCTAGCAAAAATATTTCAACATGGAAATAAGCGTTACACGCCGCAGGCCGGCCAAAGCTTGCTGTGGCGTGGCGGACAACACGCTCGATCATCGCAGCCGAAGCGACAAACGGGGTCGCAATAGGGAGACATCGGGACGAACTGCCGCTGTGCAAGCAGGAAAATATTGTTGATAATGAGAAACCTCATCACTATTTTCGCCCCATGGCCACTCTCTCACCTGCTCTGTTCCCTCCCCTGCGCACGGATGCGGGACGCTACCGCGAGCTGGAGGTGCTGGAGCGCCTGCGCGACTACTTGCCGGCCGGATTCGAGGTCTTCCACAACATCGCCCTGCATACGCTTCGCGGCGGGCGCGACAGCTACGGCGAGATCGATGTCATCGTCCTGTCGCCGGGCGGCTGCCTGCTGCTCATCGAAGTCAAGGCCGGTCCCGTCATCCTGCGTAACGGCGAGGTATTCAAGCTGTACGGCGATGGCGAATGCGATGTGGCGCGCCAGGGCCGCCTCCAGCGCACCGCCATGCAGAACCGGCTGCACGAGGCCGGGCTCGATGTCCCCATGCTGAGCTGCCTCGTCCTGCCCGACTATGCGCTCGGCGACAGCCAGGTGGCATCGATCCCGCGCGAGCGCATCATCGATGCACCGCGCTACGCCGACATGGTGTCGACTGTCCGCGACTGGATGGGCGCAATCCAGGGCACGGCAGACGGGGCGGCCTTGCGCCGCCTGCTGCTCAACCAGTTCCAGGTCACGCCCGTCCTCGAGGTCCTGCGCGACCAGTTGCAGGGCGCCGTGCGGCGGCTATCCGATGGCCTCGCAACCTGGGTACCCCGCATCGGTTCGCCTTCCGGCGTTTTCCGTATCCAGGCGACGGCCGGTTCCGGCAAGACCCAGCTCGCGCTGCAGCTGCTGGAGACGGCCGCTGCCGAGCGGCTGAACGCGTGCTACGTCTGCTACAACCGCAGCCTGGCCGACCACGTGCGCCATCTGGCCTCGTCGAAGGTCGACGTGGTGAACTTCCATGAGCTGTGCGTCGAGCATTACCGGCGCACCCAGGGCGATCCCGATTTTTCGCCAGGCGCGTTCGAACGCATGACCGCGCACTATGTTGGCGCCAGTGCCGGCTTCGCCCAAAGCCTGGACCTCCTGATCATCGACGAGGCCCAGGATTTCGACGCGAGCTGGGTGGAAAGCCTGTGCAGCCGCCTGCGGCCCAACGGCAGGCTGTACGTACTGGAAGACGAAGCCCAGCGCCTGTACCGGCAGGACAGCTTCGACCTGGGCGACGCGGTCACGATCGGCTGCAGCGACAACTTCCGCAGCCCGCAGGTGATCTGCGACCTGATCAACGCGCTGGGCCTGGTGCGCCCGCCGATCCGGGCGCTGAATCCCTACCGCGGCGAGCTCCCGGGCATCCGGACCTATCTGTCCGACGAGGAGGTGCTGGCCCGGACCGAGGAGGCGGTGGCCGCGCTGCTGGCACGCGGCTTCGCCCTCGCCGACATCGCCGTCGTCTGTGGCCGCGGCCGCGAAAAGTCGGCACTGCTGAACCGGGCCTGCATCGGTCCCCATCGTACGCGCCGTTTCACCGGCGAATACGACGCCAGCGGCGAACCGCGCTGGAGCGAGGGCGAGCTGCTGGTCGAATCGGTATGGCGCTTCAAGGGCCAGAGCGCGCCGGCGGTCGTGGTCACCGAAATGGACTTCGCCGAGCTCGACGACGCCGCGCGGCGCCGCCTGTTCGTGGCGCTGACCCGGGCGCAGATGGCCGTCGAACTGGTGCTGTCGGACGGGGCCGAGCGTTGCCTGACCGCCCTGCTCGCTTAGGCCGCACGAAACGAGGGGGCGGCGAGTTGCGCGCCCTTCTCAACCGACCCAGCTGCCGCGAGCAGCCCGGCATACCGTTCCGATGAGGATCTTGACTACACTGTCGACCCGAATCCGCCTGCTTCCAGCGGCGCCATCTCGACCGCCACGCCGGACAGCACCGCATTACCCGATAGCGGGTCGCGCAGGTTCTCATCGAGCAGCGCGTTCAGGTTGACACCCGGCCGTTCGCTCGCCACGCCAAGCTTGACGCCTTCCAGGTCGTGCCCCCAGCCATGCGGCAGGCTGACCACGCCGGGCATCATCTCCTCGCTCACTTCGACCTGCACCTCGATCCGGCGCGCCCCGTTGCGGAGCTGCGCCATGCCGCCATCCTCCAGGCCGAGCCGGGCGGCGTCCAGCGGATGCACGAGCGCCGTGCAGCGGTAGGCGCCCTTGGCCAGCACGGGCAGGTTGTGCATCCAGCTGTTGTTCGAGCGCAGCTGGCGCCGGCCGATGATGACGAGATCCGGCGCCGGCGCCGCCAGGTCCGCCGCCACCCGGGCCAAATCATCGAGCAGCATGGGCGGGGCGAGTTCGATCTTGCCGGACGGCGTGCGCAAGGCTTCGGGAATGCGCGGGGTCATCGGTCCCAGGTCGATGCCGGACGGAGCCTGCCTGATTTTCTCCAGCGTGAGCCCACCAGGCACCCGGCCGAACCCGTCGCCGTAGGGGCCGGTGCGCAGGTCAGGTCGAGCAGGCGCTCCGGGCCGCGCTTCGGCGCCAGCGCCGCCATCACCTGCGCGGCGGCGGGACCGAAGGCCTTGTCCAGCTCCTGTTCCAGCAGCGCGTCATCCAGGGCCGCGATGTCGGCCCCGGCACCCATCCCTTTGGCGATCGCGGCAATGCGCAGCAGGCTTTCCCACTCGTCGGGCTGGCCGTGCTGGCGCGCTACTACCTGCGGGCTGTAGCGCGCGTGGTTACGGTGCGAGAACTGGGTGAAGGTGACGTCGTAGTGCGCGTCCTCCAGCGGCGATGGTCCGGGCAGGATCACGTCGGCGTGGCGCGAGGTTTCGTTCAGGTAGATGTCGAGGCTGACCATGAAGTCCAGCTTGTCCAGCGCCGCGGCCAGGCGCGGGCCGTTGGGGCTGGAGAGCACCGGATTACCGGCGATGGCGATCAGCGCCTTGATCTGCCCCGGGCCGGGCGTCTCGATTTCCTCGGCCAGGCAGGTGATCGGCAGTTCGCCCGCCACCTCGACCGCGCCGGAGACGCGCGAGCGATGCCGGCCGCTGACGACCCCGCGTCCGACGCCCGGTTTACCGCGCGTATTGGCCGCGAAGGCCGCAGCCTTGGGAAACATGGCGCCGCCCTCCTCGTCGAGGTGGCCGGTCAGGACGTTGATCACATCGATCAGCCAGGAGCACAGGGTGCCGAACTGCTGGGTGCAGGTGCCGATGCGGCCATAGAGCGCGGCGCGTGGCGTGGTCGCGAGCGTGCGGGCCAGGCTGCGGATGGTGGCGGCGTCGATGCCGCAGCGCGCGGCCACGCGTTCGGGCGTGTAATCCTTGACCGCCGCAGCCAGCGCGTCGAGCCCGTTGCAGTGCTCGAGCAGCCGGCCGGGGCGTACCAGTCCTTCGTCGAAGAGTGCCTGCACCATGCCGAGCAGGAAAAAGACATCTGCGCCCGGGCGAATGAAATGGTGGGCATCGGCCACCGCGGCGGTTTCGGTACGGCGCGGATCGACCACGACCATCTTGCCGCCGCGCGCGCGCAGCGCTTTCGCCTTGCCGCGGAAATCAGGCACGGTCCACAGGCTGCCGTTCGATACCATCGGGTTGGCGCCGAGGATCAGCAGGAAATCGCAGCGTTCGATATCGGGGACGGGAACCGACAGCCAGCTGCCGAACATTAGCCCGACGGACAACATTTTCGGCACCTGGTCCACGCTCGATGCCGAAAACATGTTGCGGGTACCCAGCGCCTTGGCCAGGCGCGGAAAGTAGAGCATCAGGCTCATCTTGTGCGAGGTCGGGTTGCCCAGCACCGTTGCGACGGAATCCGGCCCGCCGGCGGCGATGACCGGCGGCAGGCGCCGCGCGATTTCCGCATAGGCTTCTTCCCAGCTGGCTTCCATAAAACGGCCATCGCGCTTGATGAGGGGCGTGCGCAGGCGGTCGGGGTCCTCGTGCAGGTCTTTCAGGCCGATCGCCTTGGGGCAGAGGAAGCCTTTCGAAAAGACGTCGTTCTGGTCGCCGCGGATGCGGATGACGCGGCCCTCCTCCACGTCCAGCTCGAGGCCGCAACTGGCTTCGCAGAAGGGGCAGATACGGTGGGCGACTGCGGCTGGACTTATCATGGCAACCCTCATGGAAGGAAAGCGAACGGTCGTTCGATTGTGGGCAGGGATGGTTTGATTGTCAAGCAGCGGGCGGCTGTAGCGGCCTGCATGCCGGCGCCTGGCGCGGCCGGTCATCCGTTGCCTGCCTTTTGCAAACATTGCACGGGCTCTTACAAATGGTTTCGATTGAAACGTTTTCGCACTTTATCGTGCGCGCCTCAGCAAGTAGTCTAACGGGCTCGGCACCAGCCGGCCCGGGTTACAGCCGGTAGTCGGCTGGCCCTCCGCTCTTTCTTCAACCGGAGTTTTCCTTGTCCGAATCAAAAATTCCCCACTCGGCGTCGATCATCAAAGTCATCGGTGTCGGCGGTGCCGGCGGTAATGCCGTCAACCATATGGCATCGATCGAACATCCCGCCTTCGAATTCATTTGCGCAAATACGGACGCGCAAGCCCTGTCGAACACCCGTACCGAGAAGCGGATCCAGCTCGGCGAAAGCGGCCTGGGTGCCGGTAGCGACCCGGCCATCGGACGCGAAGCGGCCACGCGCGAACGCTCCCTCATCGCCGACGCGCTCAAGGGCGCCGACATGGTCTTCATCACGACCGGCATGGGCGGCGGCACCGGCACCGGCGCGGCGCCCGTGGTTGCGGAAGTGGCGCGCGAGCTGGGCATCCTGACTGTCGGCGTGGTGTCGAAGCCCTTTGATTTCGAAGGTCCGCGCCGCATGCGCGTGGCCGAGGAAGGCATTGCGACGCTGGCACGCTGCGTCGACTCGCTGATCATCGTGCTCAACAGTCGCCTCGAGGAAGTGCTGGGCGACGATGTCACGCAAAAGCAGGCCTTCGCCGCCGCCGACGAGGTGCTCAGCAAGGCGGTGACCGGCATTGCCGACATCATCGCCGTGCCGGGCCTGGTCAACGTCGATTTCGAGGACGTCCGCACCGTGATGCGCCAGACCGGCATGGCGATGATGGGCACGGCCCAGCACGCTGGCGAGGACCGTGCCGCCAGGGCGGCCGCGGAGGCGATCGCCTGTCCGCTGCTCGATGGCGCGAATCTGCGCGCGCGGCGCGGGGTGCTGGTCAATATCACCGCATCCGAGGAAACGCTGAAGCTGCGGGAAACCAAGGCCGTGATGAATGCGATTTGTACCTCGACCAATGAGGACGCGATCATCAAATTTGGCGCGGTGTTTGACGACTCGCTAGGGGACGAGATGCGGGTGACCGTGGTGGCGACGGGCTTGAACCGGCCTAGCGACTTTACGCTGGGGACGCGGCGGTCGACGATTTCGCGGGTAGGCACGCAGCCGCAGTCGGTGCTGCGGCAGGGCGCGGTTCACCCGTCGGTGCGGGCGGTGTCGGCACAGCACGAGTCGCGCGCCGGAGGATGTCGCGACAGTCGGCTTCGCCGGACAGCGGGGACGGCGAGCCCGGCTGAGGACCGGCAAGCCCGACCAAGGGGCGCCCGTCGTCCTGACGACCGGCGGTTCTCGGGACAGGCGATGGAATACGCCGCAGGCCCGGGTTTGCACCAGCGTTCCTTCCGCTCGCCTGCCCGCTCATCTGTTGGCGTGTGTCGCACGGTCTTGTCAGGCGTTCCAGGGGATTTGATACACTGCCGCCTTTGCGCGGTGGATCGCATCGCCTTGCATCATCTGACATCCATGAGCGACACAGCGAGGCAAGGCTTCCTGCTGACGCGCCACTGGCGCGATTTCAGCAACAACGGCGGCAACAACGGCGGCAAGCACGGCGGCAAGCACGGCGACAAGCACGGCGACGATGGGATGGGCGGCGTCGAGGTCGAGTTCTGGCTCGCCACCGACGACGGCCCATGCCGCCTGCGCCTGCCGGTGGCGGAGGCGGTCGCCTTCGTCCCGGCCGAGCAGGAGGCGGCAGTGCGAAGCCTGTTGCAGCGGGAACGCGGTGTCGAACTGCGCCCGCTGACCTTGTCCGACTTCCGCGGGCGCTTGGTGCTCGGGCTGTACTGCCGCCACTATCGCCTTCTCTTGCGGCTGGAAAAGCGCCTGCGCGAGCACGGGATCGACGTCTACGAGGCCGACATCCGTCCGCCCGAGCGCTACCTGATGGAGCGCTTCATCATGGCGCCGGTGGCGTTCACGGGCACGCCCTCCCCTGGCGACCCCGCGCTGCTGCTTTCCGCCCAGTTGAAACCGGCGCCCGGCTACCGCCCGCGGCTGCGCACCGTTTCGCTCGACATCGAAACCACCATGCAGGGCGAGTTGCGCTCGATCGGCCTGGAAGGCTGCGGCCAGCGCCAGGTGTACATGCTGGGGCCGCCGAATGGCGACCCAAGCGGACTCGACTTCGACCTGGAGTATTGCGACACCCGCCTGGCCTTGCTGGAGAAGCTGGAAGCGTGGATGACGCGCCACGATCCGGACGCCATCATCGGCTGGAGCGTGATCGACTTCGACCTGCGCGTGCTGCAGGAACACGCCGAGCGCCTGCGCCATCCCCTGCGCATCGGCCGCGGCGGCGCATCGATGGAGTGGCGTACCAATGCCAGGGCCAGCGCGGAGCGGGAAGCCCGCTATTTCGCCGGCCTGCCGGGCCGGCTGGTCATCGACGGCATCGAGGCGCTGCGCTCTGCCACCTGGAGCTTTCCTTCGTTCAGCCTGGAGAACGTGTCACAAACCCTGCTGGGCGAGGGCAAGGCGATCGACCAGCCCTACGACCGCATGGCCTCCATCGACCGCATGTTCGCGCAGGACAAACCGGCCCTGGCGCGCTACAACCTGAAGGACTGCGAACTGGTCACCCGCATTTTCGAGAAGACCGAGCTGATGGCCTTCCTGCTGGAACGCGCCAGCGTCACCGGCCTGGCGGCGGACCGCAGCGGCGGATCGGTCGCCGCGTTCGAGCACGCCTACATTCCGCTGATGCACCGCCTGGGCCGGGTCGCGCCCAATATCGGCGACGTGCCCGGTGCGGACAGCCCGGGCGGCTTCGTCATGGACTCGCGTTCCGGCCTCTACGATTCTGTGCTGGTGCTCGACTACAAAAGCCTCTATCCGTCGATCATCCGCAGCTTCCTGATCGATCCGGTGGGACTGGTGACGGGACTGGAAGAGCCTGAAGCCGACACCGTCCCGGGCTTTCGCGGCGCACGCTTTTCGCGCACCAAGCACTGCCTGCCCGGCATCGTCACGCGCGTGTGGGAGGGCCGCGAGGCGGCCAAGCGCGCCGGGAACCAGCCGCTGTCGCAGGCGCTGAAGATCATCATGAATGCCATGTACGGCGTGCTCGGCACCACCGGCTGCCGCTTTTTTGACGCGCGGCTGGCGTCCTCGATCACCATGCGCGGCCACGAGATCATGCACCGCACGCGCGCGCTGATCGAGGCGCGCGGCTACCAGGTCATCTATGGCGATACGGACTCGACTTTCGTGTGGCTTGGTGGGGCCCACGCCGACGATGACGCGCTGCGCATCGGGCGCGAACTGGTCGAGCACGTCAACGGCTGGTGGCGCACGCGCCTAGCGGAGGAGCTCGGGCTCGAGAGTGCGCTCGAGCTGGAGATCGACACCCATTTCCGCCGCTTCCTGATGCCGACCGTGCGCGGCTCCGATGAAGGCAGCAAGAAGCGCTATGCCGGCCTGGCCGGCACACCCGGCGGTGGCGAGGAAATCGTGTACAAGGGCCTGGAGACCGTGCGCACCGACTGGACGCCGCTGGCGCAGCAGTTCCAGCAGGGCCTGTACGGCCGCATCTTCCGGCGCGAACCCTACGAGGAGTATGTGCGCGAGTACGTGGCCTCTACCTTGCGCGGGGACTTTGATGACTTGCTCGTCTACCGCAAGCGCCTGCGCCGGCCGCTCCAGGAATACGAGCGTAACGTGCCGCCCCATGTGCGTGCAGCGCGCATTGCTGACGAGTTTCATATTGCTCGGGGACGGGGGGCGCAATACCGCAATGGGGGGTGGATCCGCTATCTGATGACGACCGCAGGGCCCGAGCCGATGGACGTCTGGATGGAACAGAAGCGGTCGACGATCGACTATGAGCATTATCTGGTCAAGCAGCTGGAACCTGTCGCTGACGGGGTTCTGCCTTTTGTCGGGGACAGTTTCGCGCGGCTGACTAGCCCGCAGGGGGCGTTGTTCTGATTGCCTTTCAGTTCGAACAAGTGCCGGGCGGTGCGTGGTTACTCAGCGCTTTAGCGAAGGCAGAGGTCATGTCTGAATGTCAGACCTGACCCCGTGCTCGCTAGCGTGACCCCGTGCTCGCTAGCGGCTTGGCGCTTAAAGCCTCGCGTCCGTACCGGCGAAGGGGATGGATGAGCGCCTGAACGTTTAGAACGAGGACTGCTTTACGCTAACCGATTCACTTGTGATGGCTACGGTCCAGGCTGTATCTTAATGTCAGACTTGCCACCCAAATACACAGATTGGGCTGTGACACCCTGATACCCCTACGCTCAGCCGATACAGCCCAAGGAATATTGAGCTACAGGCTTGATAATTACGGGTGAGCTCACTGTTACTTGCTAGGTCACCAACCAAATGAGTAGAAAATATACGGGTGCAATCAGTAAAGCGAACGGGATCAAGCATAGGATAGGCTTGACAAAATCGAGCAATTTAAGTAGTGCATCGATTAAATCCTCTCCGAGAAAACTTGTTCTATCGTCAAAACGTTCAGGCCGACCACCGGGATAGAATAGATTTAACCAAAACCGCCGGTAGAACAAATTCAACCTTAAATAAGGTTTAAAATAAAGATCATGGCCGCCAGAGAAATAGCGATTGCAAAAATCATCCGTATTCTCCCTCACAAACCCCACCCGCCCAGCATCGCCAAGACCCCATATAAACAATCGAGAAAGAATTAAAATCAGATCGCGAGTTCCACAGTCATTAACGGTCAGCTTCGATGCTTCGACTACCGGATCTAAATTAAATCCACTTGACAGTGGACTTCCACACAATATTAAACAACCAACTCGATTCTGAGGAAGTGTTGCAACTGCCTCCACCGCAATGAGCGTACCAAAACTATGCGCCACAATATAGATTTCACGATCTATTGAAGCGTCAATATGTCGCAGAATTCGCTTCGCAGCCGCCCTTACTGTCCGTTTTCTTAAAAAAGGCACTGCAAACGAAAGCAGATCGAAAAATCCATATTTAATTTCGACCGACTCAACATTTCGATTATGTTTACCGACTTCATCAGTAATTTTTGTTTGCCAGTGCCCGTGAGTACGAATTCCGTGCACTGTAATGAGAGTCGAATCCCTATCCTGGAACGATTTCCGTTCGGCACCCATTAATTTTTCAATTTGCGTGAGGATACGCTCCACCCACTCGTTACTGGTTAGAGTGCCATCTAAAACCACCGAAGCTTCTTGCTCGAATTGTGTAGCGTATCCCCGCATCTCCGCAACATCTGCCGTCAGTCCTATAATTAACTTTGGACGAATATAACGCTTTTTAGGATCACAAATGTCATTAAGTAGGTTAATGCTGTTTTTGGCCTGGGGGATGCCGCCGATTTTTTTGGGCAATAAAATATCCAAGACCAATAGATTAGTCACCGCCAACAACTCAACGCGTGCTTGATCAGCAGATTCACAGTATACGACCTGGACTATATCAGACAACTCCGAAGAAGCAAGCGCCGAACTAAATATCTTTGCTCTGGCTTCAGAGTCATCCACAAAGATTACCTTCAATTATTTACCTCATCTATTACGCTCGACAATTGATCCTTCCACACCGAGTCTGCCACATCAAAAATAATGCAACCCCTATAATTCCCTCCAAGTAGTTGCAACGATTCATCGATATTATCGATGCTCAAACTTCTCGAATCTATACTAAAATCTTTATAACCAGTCAAAACTACAAACGGAACCAACTTATCTACCTTAGCCAATTTCGTCGCAATTTCTTTTCCCGCCAGGGCGCGGAAGCGCCCTCCATGAGATGATTCAGCGCGGTCAAACGTCGGCATACTCATGTCTAATATAAGAAGATCAAAGGTATCGTTTAAAGCCATTTTCAAGCCCGCATTATAAGAAGCCGCTTCGCGAATAATAAAGCTACCGAGACTCAAAATAAATTCATGAACCTTATCACGCTTTAATAAATTATCCTCGATTAATAAAATTTTCATGATTCAACCTAACTATCACCCCAAATTTATCGTCCGAAACAGAAATATCGAAATCAAACCCAGTAGAAGAGTTGGTAAGGAGATTATGCATCTTGTATATCCCGCTTCCACCTTCTGCACGACTTAATGCCGAATTCTCCTCAGTCCATTTTGCACGCTGAGACGCTGCAAAGTCTTCGGGATAAGCTGATGAGGGCGAGACACTGTTAATAATGCATATTTCATCAAAATTACAAACTGATTTATGCGTTATCTCAACGGGACTATCCAGTGCGCCATATTTCAGTGCATTTTCCAACCCCGTGAAGAGCGATATAAAGAGCGAGCGTGCCTCCCCATAACTCAACGACAAATTAGTTTTATCCTGCTGAAATATCAGAATCTTACCCTTATGCTCAAATATGGATTGGAACGATGAGACCGCTGCTTCGATTACGACGCCAAGTTTCTCAAATGACTGAATTTGCTCTGACCCAACAAATCTGAACCAATTTAGAACAAGTTCAACTTCTTTTTTGAAGTCTGACCTTGCATTTCGTATCGCTTGCATTAGGTCGAACATCGCTGCTTCGCCTTTTATCGTTTGCACAGCCGACTCTAACAGATCGATTGCTTCCAAAACCTTTACCGCCAACACATCATTAATCAACTGTTGCGCTGCCCTTGCGCTTTCAACAGCTAGCTCCCACATAAATCCAATCAGTGCCGTAAAGAACTCATCAAACGTCTTAGAAGAATCCACAATTTGGGAGACCCGAACAGCACGGTCATGGTATGGACAGAAGTCAAATATATGATCTGGGGACAGTTCGTTCAGCTTCACTCTAAACTGCTCATTTACCTTCAGTAAGATGCCATCAACTTCACGAGAGAAAATTCGCAGAATATTGTCCAGCTCAACCAAGATGTCGTCAGTCACATAACTATATTGATGAATCCAGAAGATATTAGAGAGATACTCGCCATCTTTTTGAAGAGTAACCAGATTATTCTTTTCGAAACAAGCACGAAGTTGACTGACAAAAACGGTATGTCGCACCTCAGCACTTAGGTACTTATCTAAACCATAATTCTCATTTAATGCAAAATCCTTCGTTGCCTGGACAAAAATTCGGACCAGTATGCTTACCTTCTTACTCAATGGCACAGCAACTGGGACATCACTTTGCAGACGAAAGAGATCATCAGAATTTACTGAATCCCAGTCATAGTCGAGTGGCTCGATACTCACTCCACCTTCGATTGACTTTGCTTTCTCGTATAGATCCATATATATATGGCGCCGATGTACCTCTAAGGCCTGTACGTCGACATAAAGCTTGCCAGTTTCAATCTTTGCCCTAAGCTTTTCGGAAAACAGCGTCTCAAGAACCTTATCGCGCTCAGCCCTTAACTCATCCGCATTCCCTGCCCTTGCCGCGATTAGAAAATCAATGATAGCAACACGCTCGTGTATCACCTCATCATTATTCTGAAATTCTATAATGTTGTCCAACTGAGCAGGAACACAAATGTAGCGTAAGAAATAAGCTTCGGCACAGTTCACCTCACCCGCTTCGAAAACTTTCGATGGCTGAAATTGATTTGCATGTTCTAGAAACTCCTCAAACAATTCCGACTTTCGATCCTCCAATCCTAGAACTTGCTCTTTAGAGCAGATATCAAGGACCACCATGGAAAGGACATATTCACGCCGTGTTGACTGACTGTGCTCGATTATACGACTGCATAATTCATTTACTGGCATGTGATCGAAGGCTAGGCTATTCTTTAAATACTCATCGATGAAGAATGCCGCTGCGTCATAGACTCGATTCTTAGCTAACAGATGCGACGATTTTGTGACAAGATAATCGGAATAGATCGGAAACAACGAGGGCTCAATCGAATGCACGTCATCAATTCCGCTGGCGTACCGAAGTACTCGGTAATCTGGTACGGAGTCCGGCACAACTGAGCTTGCTAAAGATTGAAGGCTGGTTCCTCTGGCTTTAGGGGTATTATATCTACCAAGACATTGCGTTTGCCTGCGAAGCAACTCTAGGCGGCCGAGATCATTTGACCCCTGCAATAATGAAAGATGAAATATTAAGGACTTAGCCCAAGGTTCCCGCCTGAACTTAATGCAGATCCGCCGCAGGTACGAGCCACTTTCTCGGCCTATTGGATCTAAAACCAATATTTTTGCGAACTCATTAGCAATTGCGTCGTAAAACGTATGCCCGTCTCCGATTATGCCGCAGTAGACTTTTGCACGAGCATATAGCTCAATGAGGCCTACAACAAGCTCACGCCCCTCATTAATTGCCTGTCTAATCAATGCGATGACTACTTCATACTCTCCACGTGTGTAGCTCGCAAGGATCTCAGAAACCCCTGGATCAATCTCTTCGTTAACGACGACCGCATTTATGAGCTCTGTATCCCCAACAGATTCAGCAAATGCCAATGTAGCATCAATCCACTCAGCATCGGTGTTATTCCTAGCCGCACTATCCATCACGATGGAACGCCATAACATATATTGGTCTAATATTGACCAATCAGAGTAATCTCGTATTGGAGCAAATTTTGGCGTCCGGCCAGGATCGTAACTTATAGGCAACTTATCACAGGACTCAACCGCCCCGTGTTCTTTCGCCGAAGATATTGAGGAACTCCTGTATTCTTTAAGCCTACCTAAAACTGTGTTCACATAAACATTCACAGAATTTGGCTCAGATAAGAGCAACATATCTTTAGTGATATTTGATAGTGCAAGATGGGGGTATTGATCTGGCAATTCCTTGATTATTTTCTTTGTATCTTCGCCACGAAGTTCTTTTCGTATATGAATGGAGTATTCAGTTCCCCACCAAGATTGCGATATATTTCCCACTTCTTCCAGGACATTCAGTGCCCCATCCGAATCACCTAGCAAAACCTTCGCATTAGCCGCAGCACGAAGCTTTAAAAACTTACTAATCTCCGAGCAGTTCCTTTGCAGCAGAGCGAATAGCCAATGTGGGTACGCGGCTGGGCTAACATACTGATAAACGTGCACTGCTCCGTGGAATTTCGTGCCAGTCGGGAAGAGTGGATTAAAGCTTGCCGGCAGCCCGCGATAGGACGCGACCTCTGAAATGAGGTCGAATCGCCCATGAAACGAATAGTGCTTCAGCTGCACCAATATTCTTTGACGTACGAGCGCGTCAGTTTCTCCTCTTGCCTTCACGAAGATCCGCGGATCGATAGCCAATTTGCTTGGGCGAACCTTATCGTTTTTGCGTCTCATAAATTTTTGTTTGTGTTGCAGATTGCTGCAAACCTGTAATCGAAAAAACGTTAGCTCATCGGAGCTAAATATCTAGCGCCTCTGCGTGCCCCTGCTATGTGACATCGCGCCCACTGTATTTTTAGCCTTCGAATGCAAGCTGCCAAGCGACCCAATATCGGGACGAAATCGGGCATAGGGACGACAGCGCTGTAACAATCCGCGATTTGCACAAGGAATCGATAGCTTATAACAAAATAGCCCCTCACGGAGGGGCCTTTTTCTATTCTTCAAGAGAGCTTCGCTAGCCAAGCTATTCCCACTCAATCGTCGCCGACGGCTTTCCCGGATTATCATAGCCAACGCGATTGATCCCGCGCACCTCGTTGATGATCCGGCTCGACACTTCACCGAGCAGCGAGTTCGGCAAACGCGCCCACTGCGCCCTCATAAAGGCGGGCGTCGACACCCCGTACACTGCGACAACGTATTCTAGCTGCGCCCGTCGCCCATCACGCGGACCGACTTCGCCGCCAAGTCCACGGCTAACGCTTGGCTGGTCGCTTCGTACCAGGTCACTGGCGCCTTGCTGGCGTCTATATCGGCCACTGGCGTCAGCTCGAACGGGTGTTGTGCAGTTCTTCGATAAAGGTGGCGACTGGTTACCGTCGCAGACAGGTCTTTCCACCTTACTCTAGTCCTCCTCGAGATACTTAATGACCGTTTGCACCTCTTTCGCGGCAACCTTCAGCAGATGTGAGTAACTCTCATGTCGTCGGGATATCTCATAGCTTTTCCCTTTAACGCCGACCTCAAACACGACGGCAGAGGCATCCTCGTCGGGCTTTGCGACTACGGGGCACCAACCCGCATACGTAATATTTTCTATCTTCTGAAGCGGCGATTTTGTGGCGTTAATGATGTTTTGCGCATCCAATTTGCTTTGCGCGGCGATCACCCGCGTCGGCGCACCGTGGCCGTCGCGAAGGGAAAACTCGTACATTCTGGACTTCGATGGCATGGAATCTCCTCTGTGCCGTAAAATTTGGTATCGCAATGGAAAAGCCACAGAATAACCTTAGGCGGCCGAATATTATTCGATTTTCAAAGTTATGCCTCCATGTCACAGGGTTATTCATCCGCAGCGGAAGACTTATAGATTCGAGAAAACCCGCTGGAGCGGGTTTCGGCGCTTCTTAAAATACCACTCCAGCAGCAATGTTCACTCCCACTCAATCGTCGCCGGCGGCTTCCCCGAAATATCATACACAACGCGATTCAGCCCACGGACTTCGTTGATGATCCGGTTCGACACCTTCCCCAGCAGCGAATGCGGCAGATGCGCCCATTGCGCCGTCATGAAGTCCAGCGTCTGCACCGCGCGCAGGGCCACCACGTATTCGTAGGTACGCCCGTCGCCCATCACCCCCACCGATTTCACGGGCAGGAACACGGCAAACGCCTGGCTGGTCGCTTCGTACCAATTCACCGGCGCCTTGCCTGGGTCGATACCGGCGACAGCCGGCAGCTCGAACGGCGTATTGCGCAGTTCTTCAATGAAGATGGCGTCGGCTTCGCGCAGCAGGTCGGCGTATTCCTTTTTCACTTCGCCGAGGATGCGCACGCCCAGGCCCGGGCCCGGGAACGGGTGGCGGTAGACCATGTTGTGCGGCAGGCCGAGGGCGACGCCGAGTTTGCGCACTTCGTCCTTGAACAGTTCGCGCAGCGGTTCCAGCAGTTTCAAATTCAGGGTTTCCGGCAGGCCGCCCACGTTGTGGTGGCTCTTGATGGTCTGGCCTTTTTTACCTTTACCGGCCGATTCGATCACGTCCGGATAGATCGTGCCCTGCGCCAGCCATTTGGCATTGGTCAGCTTGCCGGCTTCGACCTGGAAGACTTCGACGAATTCGCGGCCGATGATTTTGCGCTTCTGCTCGGGGTCGGTGACGCCGGCCAGGTGCCCAAGGAACTGCGCTTCGGCATCGACGCGGATGACTTTGACGCCCAGGTTCTTCGAGAACATGTCCATCACCATCTTGCCCTCGTCCTTGCGCAGCAAGCCGTGGTCGACGAATACGCAGGTGAGCTGGTCGCCGATGGCGCGGTGGATCAGGGCTGCGGCCACCGACGAATCGACGCCGCCAGATAAACCCAGGATGACGTCGTCGCTGCCGACCTGCGCGCGGATCTTTTCGACGGCTTCGCTGATGTAGTCCGGCATGTTCCAGTCGGATTTGCAGCCGCAGATTTCGTGGACGAAACGGCCGATGATGGCTTCGCCTTGCGTCGTGTGCGTCACTTCCGGGTGGAATTGCAGGGCGTAAAAGCGGCGGTCTTCGTCGGCCATGCCGGCGACGGGGCAGCTGTCGGTGGAGCCCATCAGTTTGAAGCCTTGCGGCATTTCCAGGACCTTGTCGCCGTGGCTCATCCAGACCTTCAGCATGCCGTGGCCTTCATCGGTGACGAAGTCGTTGATGCCGTTCAGCAGTTTGGTGTGGCCGCGGGCGCGGACCTCGGCGTAGCCGAATTCGCGTACCTTGCCGTTTTCGACCTTGCCGCCGAGCTGGGCGGCCATGGTTTGCATGCCGTAGCAGATGCCGAGCACGGGGACGCCGAGCTCGAAGACGGCTTGCGGGGCGCGTGGGGAGTCGCCTTCCAGGGTGGAGTTGTGGCTGCCCGAGAGGATGACGCCGGCGGCACCGTAGTTGCGCACGAAGTCATCGCCGATGTCGTAGGGAAAAACCTCGGAGAAGACGCCGGCGTCGCGGACGCGGCGGGCGATGAGTTGGGTGACCTGGGAGCCGAAGTCGAGGATGAGGATTTTGGAGTGCATTGGGGCAGTCAAAAAGAGTAAGAATTTTTGGTCGCAGGTGGGTGACGCGTCGCGGGGTTTCACATCGTGATACCGCGTGGGCGGAGCCCACCCTACGATTCGGGGCCGATCCAGCAGAATGGCAAGCGCATATTCGTGGCCGATTCAACGGCCGGGCAAGCGCATACAAAAAGCGGCCTTCCGGCCGCTTCTCGATTACTCCGAACGGTAGTTCGGCGCTTCCTTGGTGATCTGGACGTCGTGGACGTGCGATTCGCGCATGCCGGCGGACGTGATCTCGACGAATTCCGCTTTTTCGCGCAGTTCGTCGATGGTGGCGCAGCCGCAGTAGCCCATCGACTGGCGCACGCCGCCGACCAGCTGGAAGATGATCGCGAGTACGCTGCCCTTGTAGGCGACGCGGCCTTCGATGCCTTCGGGGACGAACTTGTCGGCCTTGGACGAGGCGTCCTGGAAGTAGCGGTCGGCCGAGCCTTCGGCCATCGCGCCCAGCGAACCCATGCCGCGGTAGGATTTGTAGCTGCGGCCCTGGTAGAGGATGACTTCGCCCGGCGCTTCTTCGGTACCGGCGAACATCGAGCCCATCATGACGGTGGAGGCGCCTGCGGCGAGTGCCTTCGAGACGTCGCCCGAGTAGCGGATGCCGCCGTCGGCGATGCAGGGCACGCCAGTCCCGGCCAGCGCTTCGGCCACATTGGAAATCGCCGTGATCTGCGGCACGCCGACGCCTGCGACGATGCGGGTGGTGCAGATCGAACCTGGCCCGATGCCGACCTTCACGGCGTCCGCGCCGGCCTCGACCAGCGCTTTGGCGGCCGCCGCGGTGGCGATGTTGCCGCCGATCACGTCCACGTGCGGGTAGCGCGTCTTGATCGATTTCACGGTATCGAGGATGCCTTGCGAGTGGCCATGGGCGGTGTCGACCACCAGCACGTCGACGCCGGCAGCAACGAGCAGCTCGACGCGCTCCTGGTCTTTCGCGCCCACGCCAACCGCGGCGCCGACGAGCAGCTTGCCCTGGGCATCTTTCGATGCGAACGGGTGCTCGTGGGATTTCAGGATGTCTTTCACGGTGATCAGGCCGCGCAGCTCGAAGGCGTCGTTGACGACCAGCACGCGCTCGAGGCGGTGCTTGTTCATCAGGCGCTTGGCTTCTTCGGTGTCCGCTTCCTCGTTCACGTAGACGAGTTTTTCGCGCGGGGTCATCTTGGTGCGGGTTTCCGCATCCAGGTCTTCCTCGAAGCGCAAGTCGCGGTTGGTGATGATGCCGACCACCTGCTTGCCTTCGACGACCGGGAAACCGGAAAAGCCGTGCTGATGCTGCAGGGCGATGACGTCGCGGATCTTCATGCTCGGTGGCACGATGATCGGGTCGCGCAGGACGCCGGCTTCGAAACGCTTGACGCGCGCTACTTCACGGGCCTGGTCGGCTGGACGCAAGTTCTTGTGGATAATGCCGATGCCCCCTTCCTGTGCCATCGCGATTGCCAGGCGGGCTTCCGTCACGGTGTCCATCGCGGCCGAGAGCAGCGGGATGTTGAGCGTGATGTTGCGGGTCAGCTTGGTGCGAAGGGAAGTGTCGGCCGGAAGAACATTGGAGTAGGCCGGGACGAGCAGCACATCATCGAACGTGAGTGCTTTTTGGAGTAGACGCATAGCATTTTCCTATAGGCGCAAAAGCGAATTATACAGAAAGCAGCGAAATCCGTCGCACGTTGGTAAAAATATGACCGCCAAGTCAGGTCCTGATTGACAGCGCTGCCCGATCATGGCGAAATCGTGTAGTTACGTAAGGAAATATTCTTCATGAGCTCATTGCCGTCCCTGTCGCCCCGTTTGGCCGCCCTCGCCCTCTTCTTCTGTGCAGGTCTGGCCCAGGCGCAATTCGTCTGGATCGCCCCGAACGGCACCCGTCATTACTCCGACCAGCCCCCTCCTCCCGGTACGCCGGCCTCCAGAATCCTGAAGTCGCCGCGCGGTGCCGCGCCGGCCCAAGTCATGCCGCCAGCCGAGGCAGGCGCGGACGCGCCGGCCGAGAAGCCGGCCGAGAAGCCGGTCGAGAAGCCGAAGCCACCGACCCTGGCCGATCGCGAACGCGACTACGTCAAGCGCGGCAAGGAGCGCGCGGAAGCCGAGAAGAAGGAACAGGACGGCGCGAAAAAGGCCGCTGCGCGGGTGAAGCATTGCGAAGAAGTACGGAGCGTGAGCCGCCTGTACGATTCGGGCATCCGCATCAGCGAAGTCGGGCCGGACGGCGAAAAGCGTTTCATCAGCGACGCCGAGCGCGCCGAGCGCAAGGCGCGTGCCGACGCAGCGATGAGCGAGTGCCGCTGAGCTCACCCAGCCCTGTCGTGTGAACCGGTAGCCCGGGCTTGCAGCCCGGGGCTTACCCCAAGCTCCCCTTCGCCCCGCCAGCCTTGCGCCGCACCGTGACCGCGCTGCGGGTCGGCGGCGCACTGACGACGCGGTTGCGCCCGCCTGCCTTGGCGTCATACAGGGCGGCATCCGCCCGTTCAATCAGCTCGGCCAAACTCTCGCCGGGTTCGAGCGTGGCAACGCCGATACTCACCGTATGCGCCACCCGCACGCCCGCCGGCGCCAGCGCGGTCGAACCGTCGAGCGCGCTTCGCAGGCGCTCGGCGACGGTCGCGGCCGTGCGGGCATCGGCGTCCGGCAGCAGCACCGGGAATTCCTCGCCGCCCATGCGTGCGCAGCAGTCGACCTGGCGAATCACCTCCTGCGTATGCTTGACCATGTCGCGCAGCACCGGTCGCCGACGGCGTGGCCATGGGTGTCGTTGATGCGCTTGAAGTGGTCGGCATCGAAGATCAGCAGCGACAGGTCCGCGTCCTTGCGCAGCGTGCGTGCGTGCTCGCGCTCGGCGAAGCGGAAGAAGGCGCGGCGCGACCAGGCGCCGGTCAGGTGGTCGTGGTCGGCATCGTAGGCGGTTTCGCGCAGCACCCGGGCATTGGCCATCATCACCGCACCCAGCGTCAGGGCCGGCAGCGCCAGCGCGCCGACGGCCAGGAAACCCACGTTCCAGGCCGATGGGTCGAGGAAGGGCAGCTGGGTATTGAGCTTCGGCGTAATTTGCAGCCCGTAATAGGCCACGCGCGCGCCGTGGCAGATGGCCAGGAAGTAAGCCGCGCGACGGGTGAACCGGAAGGCGTAGCGCAGACGGGGCTCGCCCGTGGTGGGAATGCTCAGGCCGATGGCCACGCAGAGCGCAGCCTGGAAGCTCGACACCAGCACCGAGCGGATGGGCAGCGCGTCGACGCCGAAGTGAAAGAGTGCAAGGCCGGCGAGCGTCGCCATCAGCGCCGCGGCCAGGCGCCCGTTCGGCACCGGCAGCGCAAAGTGGCGGCGAAAGCCAACGTACATGACGGCAATCGACCCGAGGTAACAGGTATTCGCGACTTCGATCGAGAGGAAGTCGGGCAATACGCCACGCGAGGCGAACAGCAGGATCGCCATGACTTCCAGGGCATTGGCCTGGCCCCACTCGCGTATGCCGGCCACCCCACTGTCCCTGAGTGAGGACAGTACCAGCAACATCACGACCGACAAGGCGGTCGTCACCAACAGCAGACTCAGAATACTCAGCATGTCGACATCGAAAGGCAGAAGGCGGCACGGCGCCGGACTCCGGCGTACCCGATTAGGGTGCAAGGAGGCAAGCCATCGATACTAGCAAGTTTCTTTTTTATATGATTTTCGGTAGGAATGAGGCGAAAACCGGGGGTGGCGCCAGCCAGGCCCGAGCGGCGTGGCTGCCCTCGCCGGCCGCGGGTGCGGGGTGCGCTCGGGCGGGGCGTCCGCGGCGCCTCAGGCTGCAGGACGTGCGGCCGCGGCGTCCTTCTTGGCGGCACGCTTGCGGCGCGAGTCTTTCGGGTCGGCTACCAGAGGCCGGTAGATTTCGATGCGGTCGCGCTCGCGCAGTACCGTGTCGAGGGTTTTCTTCTTTGCGTAGATGCCGACCGGCTGGGTGACCAGGTTGATGTCCGGATAGGCCGCCAGCACGCCGGAGAGCTCGATGGCCTGGCCGATTGTCGTGCCGGGCGCTACCCGCAAGGCCTTGAGGAACTCGTCCTTCGCGGTGGCGTAGCAGACATGGACCTGGACGGTCTCGGCCAGCGGTTCAGCCATACACCGCCTCGGCGCGCTTGCAGAAGGAGTCGACCATGCTGTTGGCGATCATGCCGAACACGGGGCCGACCAGCTGCTCGAGGATGATGCTGGAGAACTCGTAATGCATGTCGAAGTCGATCTTGCAGGCGTCGGCGCGCAGGGCCTTGAAGTTCCAGGTGCCCTCCAGCATCTTGAAGGGGCCGTCGACGAGGTGCATCTTCATCTGCGTCGGACGCAGGTTGTGGTTCGAGGTGGTGAAGCTCTGCTTGACGCCGTGGAAGTTGATGCCGAGACTGGCCACCAGCTTGTCCTCGGTGCGCTCGATCAGCTTGACGCCGTTGCACCAGGGGAGGAACTTTGGATAATCTTCCACTTTCGCCACCAGATCGAACATCTGTTCGGCGCTATATCCGAGGAAAACTGATTTGTGCACTACTGCCATTGGTCAACCGTTTGTTATGATGTTGGACAAGTTGCATTTTGCACTCTTCACGAGTGCGGCAGCGCTAGTTTAACCGACCCGCGGATTTTCGCTATTTCATGAGCATCGCTGACAATAAAAAAGCATTTTTCGACTACTTCATCGAGGACCGTTACGAAGCGGGCCTGGTGCTCGAGGGCTGGGAAGTCAAGGCCATTCGCGAAGGACGCGTGAACATCAAGGAAGCCTACGTGGTCGTGCGCGGCGACGAGCTGTTCCTGTTCGGCTGCCACGTCAGCGCCCTGACCACCGCCTCGTCCTTCAGCCACCCCGAAGCGCTGCGCACCCGCAAGCTGCTGCTGCACCGTGCCGAAATCGACAAGCTGCGGGGCAAGGTCGAGCGCTCCGGCTATACGCTGGTGCCGCTCAACCTGCACTACAAGGGCGGCCGCGTGAAGTGCGAAGTGGGTCTTGCCAAGGGCAAGAAGCAGCACGACAAGCGTGCCACCGAGAAGGATCGCGACGCCAAGCGCGAAGTGCAGTCGGCGTTGAAGACGCACCGGCGGTAATTGCCCGCGCGAGACGCGGGCGCGAGTTGCGGAAACGACGCGTTGGATCACCTGGCGACACCGCGTGGGCACAAGTGCCCACCCTACAAACGCAACTTTCGTAGGGTGGGCACTTGTGCCCACGCGGTGTCATCGCCCGAAACCCGGCGCCGGAACCACGACGCCCAACTCCATCACGCCAGCTTGCTCGCCCGCCAGGCTGCAAAGCTGAGCACCAGCCCCGCCCCCACCCCGCAGGCCAGCTTGAACGCGCTCTCGAACAGCAGCGGCGCCACCAGCCCCGACACCAGCGCGAACGACATCATCTGGATGAAACCCAGCATCGACGAGGCCAGCCCGCGGTTGTCCGGGAACAGCCCCAGCGCATTCATCTGCACCGCCGGCATCGCCACGGCGAGACCAAAGGTATAGATCGCCAGCGGCAGCACCGCCCAGGGCACACTTGCGGCGAAAAAGGCGTTGTAGCCGATATTGAGCACGCTTGCCACCAGCATGGTGCCGAACCCGATCCACTTCATGCGCCCGGCCGGCATCTTCGACGCCCGTTTGCCACCCCAGGCCGACCCGAGCACCATGCCGCCGATCAGCGGGATGAACATCCACGCGAACGCCGTCTCCGGCAGGCCGAGGATGACCATCACGAAGTTGGCGGCCGACCCGATATACAACGACAGGCCGCCGAAAGCGAAGCCCACCGACAGCGACAGCAGCAGGAACTGCGGATGGCGCAGCACCTTCAGGTAGTTGCGCGCGATCGTGCCGGGGTGGAAAGCATGGCGCTTCTCGACCGGCAGGCTTTCCGGCAGCAGGCGCCAGGTGAGTACGATCAGGAGGATGCCAAAGGCGGCCAGGAACCAGAAGGTCGAGCGCCAGCCGAAGTGCACGTGCAGCCAGCCGCCCAGCACGGGCGCGATGGCCGGCGCCAGGCCGAACACCATCATGATGTGCGACATCATCTTCTGCGCCTGCGGCCCTTCGAAACGGTCCTGCACGATGGCCTGGCCGATCACCGAGCCGGCACCAGCCGAGAGCCCTTGCAGCGCGCGGCAGGCCAGCAGGAAGCCGAAGGTGGGTGCGAATGCCGCGCCGACCGAGGCAATCGTGTAGAGCACCAGGGCGACCATGATCACGCGGCGCCGGCCGAAGGAATCGGACAGGGTGCCGTAGAACAGCATCATGAAGGCAAAGCAGAACAGGAACACCGACAGGGTCTGCTGCACGGCCACCGGCCCGACGCCGAAGTCGCGCCCGATGGCGGGCATGGACGGCAGATAGGTGTCGATGGCGAGGGCGCCGGCCATGCCCAGGCAGGCAAGGACGACGGTGAGGATTCTGTACATGGGAGGCTTTCGAAAACGAAGGCGCCGCCAGGCAGTAACGGGGCGGCGCGCGAGCCGGAATTGTACAGTTATTCGACGTTTGCCACAGGCGAGGGCCGCGGTGGCTGGCTGGAGGTCAAGCGCCGCGGGAGGCCAAGGGCGAGCGGCGCGGTACCCGCATGCGCCTTACTTCGTGTCGCCCAGCGCCATGCCGAAGCGCTCGAAACGCGGAGCCCAGTTGCCCAGGGTATCGGCCGACACCAGCACGCGCACCGCGCGGCCGATCAGGAGTTCGCGCGGCACGAAACCGATGTAGCGCGAGTCGGCGCTGTTGTCGCGGTTATCGCCCAGCATCAGGTACTGGTCCGGCGGCACCGTCACGGGACCGAAGTTCTTGCGCGCCGACACCGCTCCCGGGATGATCTGGATCGTGCGCGCGTGGCCGCCGAGCGACTCGTGCAGGCGCAGCGCCTCCACCGGCTGCGTGCCGATCGCCTCGACCCCGGCGCGGCGCGTCGTAGTCGGCGCCCTCCCCGTTGATATACAGGCGCTCGTTGCGCAGTTCGACCCGGTCGCCCGGCAGCGCCACCAGGCGCTTGATCAGGCGGGTGCCATCCAGGGGCGAGCTGAAGGTGACGACATCGCCGCGCTGCGGCTCGCCCGTGTGGGCCAGGACGTGGTCGGTCAGCGGCACCTTCACGTTGAAGGCCAGCCGGTTCACGAAGACGACGTCCCCTTCGAGCAGGTTCGGCCGCATCGACGCCGAGGGAATCGGATTCCAGTCCGCGACGGCCGTGCGGAACACGCCGAAAAGCAACATAAACAGCAAAAAGCCTTTGTTGGCGCGGATGAAACTCTTCATGACAGACTCCCTTTGTGGTTGGTATGGGAGACCTTATACCGGGGGCGACTTTGGCGGGGCTTAAGGTTTGGACAACATCAGTCTGGCTTAAGAATTCGGAGAATGGACCAGTCGACACGTCAAGCTTGCGTCGTCAGCGGACCTGCAATCGAGAGCAGTGGAGGTCAGCGAAAATTTTCGTAATAGCAACACTTCAGGTACACTGATCATGTATGGACGTCTGCTGTCAGAGAGCAGCAGGCGTTTGCACACGCCTGAAGAGGCGTGAGCGTTCGCCAAAATTTGTATTCATCACATGAAAAAAATAATCGTGCTGGTCATCCTCGCGGCGCTGGCCTGGAGCGCTTACGACAGGTATCAGCGAAACGCCGAACAGCGACAAATAGCGCAAGAACATGCCGTCGAGGTGGATGATCCCGATGAGGATATTCGTGCGATCGATTTCAAACATGTTAGCCAACCGGCGTTCGCCTGCGACGGCCGTACTCACTGCAGCCAAATGACATCGTGTGACGAAGCAAAATATTTCGTCGATCACTGCCCTGACGTCAAAATGGATGGCGATCATGATGGCGTCCCATGTGAACAGCAGTGGTGCAGTTGACCGCCACGGCAGACGGTCAATTGATCTGCTTTAGGGTCAGCGCCCGCCCAAACACCGCACCTGTATCAATGTAGTGCACGTTCCCCAGCGACATCGGCCGCAGCACGGGCGTGTGCCCGACAAATACCCGGTCGACACCCCCGACACCCGCGTCATCCATGGCCGTAATACGCTCACGGCTGAGCAGACATACTTCCGCGATTGCCGATGCGTCGTCGCCGCCCAGTTCCGACACCATCTCCTCCCAGGAATCGAATGGACAGTCAGCGTGGACAATGCCGACCAGGCCTGAGGGCGTCTCCACTTCCAGCGCGATGGGCAGCGCCTCGAACTGGGCGGCAATCTCGATCTGGCGCGCATAATCGAGGTCGAGGAACCAGGCCCCGCCGTAGATCCGGTAGTCGTCCGGATCGACGTTGCCCTCGAGGTAATCGATCGCAAACTGTTCGTGATTGCCGCGTACGGCGTGGAACCATGGACGGCCGAGCCAGTCCACCACGCCCAGCGACTCGGGACCACGATCGACCAGGTCGCCGACGCTGAACAGGCGATCGCTGTCCGGATCGAACTTCAGCCGATCCAGCTCGGCCGACAGTTTGCTGAAGCACCCATGCACGTCGCCGACGACGAAATCACGGCCGTGCTGGTTTGCATGCACACGCTGAACGGAAACAGGCATAGAAGTAAGCGCATTCGTTTGTAGAGACAACCCTCAGGATAATCGCCGGTGCGACGGCTGCTGTCGCATCGCGTCCTCAAGCCGCTAGCCGCGCTTGCGGCGCAAGCCAAACCACAGAGCGCAACAGACCGGCACCGCCAGCGCGCAGGCGGAGACGATATCCCAGATGCCATCGCCCAGCAGCGCGCTCACCAGCCCGACCATCGTCAGCACGCCCAGCAGGATCGGCACGCCCCACAGTTGCGTGAACGCGCGGTTCAAGGCCCTTCCCCTTCATGCGCCAGCACGGGCGCGGCCTTCTCGCGGGCCTGTGCGACGGCCTGGAGGTGGCGCCTGGCGGCCCTGCCGCGCTGCACCCACAGGTACAAGCCGCTGCCCAGCACGATAATGGTGGCGATGTCGAGCAGCGCCCACAGCAGCTTCATCGGCGCGCCGCCATAATCCCCGAAGTGCAGCGGCTGCGAGATCAGGAGCGCCGTCAGGTACCGGGGCAGCGCGCGCTGGTCGGTGATCTGGCCGGTCTGGGCGTCGATCAGCACCGGCTTGTACAGGCGCGACGAAAACGCCTCGCTGCCGCGCATATAGATGCCGTAGTGATGCGGGCTGGCGAAGGGCGTGCCCGGAAAGGCAACGAAGGCGACGCGCATGCCGGGCGCCGCGCTTTCGGCCAGCTTGATGGCCGCGTCCATCGACGCGCGTTGCGTGGGCGGCGCCGCGCCACGATAGGGTTCGAGCATGGCGGCGATCTCGGTGGCTTGCCAGACCTTCAGCAGCAGGTCGGCCCAGGTGTTGACCATGCCGGTGGCGCCCACCACCAGTGCCCACACCAGCGTGACGATGCCCAGCAGGTTGTGCAGGTCCAGCCACTTCAGGCGCGCGCTGCGTTCGCGCCGCACGGTGCCGAATTCAAGTTTGCGCATGAAGGGCGCATACAGCACCACGCCGCTGACGATGGCGACGATCAAGAGCAGCCCCATCAGGCCGAGGAAGAGCTTGCCGTACAGGCCGGCGAACAGGTCGACGTGCAGGCGGAACATGGTCGACATGAAGGCGCCGCCCTCGAAGGCGGGCTCGGTGATGACCCTGGCAGTGCGCGCGTCCACCGCGATCGGCTTGTAGTGTTCGTCCGTCGGCGTGTCGCCCAGGGTCACGTTCCAGATCGCCGGCTCGTCGATCTCCTGCGAGATGTACATCACCAGCTTGTTCGGGTAGAGGGCGCGCGCGGCGCCAATGACGGCGTCGACGTTCGCGCGCGGCGGTGCGGCGGCAAGTTCCGGCGCGACGGCCGGCGCGAGGGCCGGCGCTTCCACGTCGTTGCCCAGCAGGTGGCCGATCTCGTGGTGGTAGATCAGCGGCAGGCCGGTCAGGCACAGGAGCAGCATGAAGCTCGTTGCGACCAGGCTGCTCCATTTGTGGATCCAGCTCCAACGGCGTATTGACAGGCTTGACATGCGTGATTTGGTAGGACGATGGGCTACAGATAATAATGGTTCTCATTTACAGCCGCAAGCGATGCATGCATAATAATGATAACTATTCTCATTTGGAAACACCGCCTCATGACTACACGCTTCACCCTCACTCCCCTTGCACTGGGCGCCGCCCTCCTCGCAACCAGCCACCTTGCCCACGCCCAGGACGCGGCCACGACCGAACAACCGATCCAGACCGTGGTCGTCACGGCCTCGGCCGACGCATCCGCCCAGGGCCTGCCGAAGGAGTATGCGGGCGGCCAGGTGGCGCGCGGCGGGCGCATTGGCCTGCTCGGCAATGTCGACATGATGGACACGCCCTTCAACACCACCAATTTCACGCAAGCGCTGATCCAGGACCAGCAGGCCAGGAGCGTGGCGGACGTGGTGCAGAACGACCCTTCCGTGCGCGTGGCGCGCGGCTTCGGCAACTACCAGGAGCTGTACGTGATCCGCGGCTTCGCGGTGAACTCCGACGACATGGCCTATAACGGCTTGTACGGCCTGCTGCCGCGCCAGTTCGTCGCGACCGAACTGCTCGAGCGCGTGGAAGTCTTCCGCGGCGCGAACAGTTTCGTCAACGGCGCCGTGCCGGGCGGCGGCGGCATCGGCGGCATGATCAACCTGGTGCCCAAGCGGGCGCCGAACGCGCCCCTGAACCGCGTTACGCTGGGCGTCGAGAGCGGCGGCCAGGTCTACGGCGCGGTCGATGTCGCGCGCCGCTTCGGCCCTGAGGACCGCGCCGGCCTGCGCATCAATGCCGTGCGCCGCGATGGCGACACCGCGATCGACCGCGAGGAACGCACACTGTCCGTGTTCTCGGTCGGTGCCGACTACCGCGGACGGGATGCTCGCGTCTCGGCCGACGTCGGCTACCAGGACCATGCCTTGAACAAGGCCCGCCCGAGCGTGACGGTGGCCGCCGGCCTGCCGATCGTCGCCGCGCCCGACGCAAGCAGCAACTGGGCCCAGCCCCGGACGGTGTCGGAAGAGCGCGACCTGTTCGGCACGCTGCGCGCGGAGGTCGACCTGGGCCAGGATGCCGTGGCCTGGGCAGCGCTGGGCGCGCGCCGTGGCGACGAATCGAACGTGCTGGCGTCAAGCACAGTGAGCGACACCCTCGGCAATGCCGGCATGAGCCGCTTCGACAACGTGCGCGAGGACGACGTGCGCACCGGCGAAATCGGCGCGCGCACCGGCCTGCGCACCGGGCCTGTGAAACACACGCTGTCGGCGACGGCTTCTGGCTTTCACGCGGAATCGCGCAACGCCTTCGCCCTCGGCGGCGCCTTCATCGCCACCAACATCTACCGCCCCATCGATGCACCCGCCCCTGCCTACATGGCCTGGCCGGGCGGCGACATGGCCAACCCGAACCTGACGCGCAAGACCATCCTCTCGAGTGCCGCCGTGGCCGATACCCTCTCCTTTGCCGGCGACAGGCTGCTGCTGACGCTCGGCCTGCGCCACCAGCGCATCAAGGATTATGGCTATGCCTATGACGGCGGCGCGCCGCAAACGGCCTACGAAGAAAGCGCGAACACGCCGATGGTCGGCCTGGTCTACAAGCCGGCACCGGGCGTGTCGCTGTATGCGAACTATATCGAGGCGCTGCAGCAGGGCCAGGCCGGTTTCGGCGCGGCGCTGTCGCCGCCGGTGCGCCTGGTGAACGAGGGCATCCCGCTCGCGCCCTACGTGTCGCGCCAGCGCGAAGTCGGCATCAAGCTCGATGGCGGCAAGCTGGGCATGAGCGCGGCGCTGTTCACGACCACGCAGCCGGTCGGTTCCATCCAGGGCGATACCTTCGGCCTCTTCGGCGACCAGCGCAACCGCGGCGTCGAGATCTCGGCCTTCGGCTTGCCGGCCAGGGGCCTGCGCCTGCTGGGCGGCGTGACGCTGCTGGACACGAAGCAGCGGCGCACCCCGAACGGCGCCTTCGATGGGCGCGAAGCGATCGGCGTGCCCAACATCCAGGCCAACCTGGGCGCGGACTGGGACGTGCCGGTGTGCAGGGGCTTTCCCTGAACGCGCGCACGGTCTACACCTCGGCGCAGTTCGCCGACGCCGCCAACCTGCAGAAGGTACCGGCCTGGACGCGCCTGGACCTGGGCGCCAGCTGGAGCACGCGCCTGTTCGAGCGCGCGCTGACACTGCGCGCGCGCATCGACAACGTGACGGACAAGAACTACTGGGCTTCCAGCGGCGGCTACCCGAACTATGGCTACCTGGTGGCCGGCGCGCCGCGTACCTTCACGGTATCGGGATCGGTCGATTTCTGACTCGGCCGCGTGGGGGCGCCGTGGCCAATGGCCGCGATGACGGCTTCTTTGCCGCGTGCCCACCCTACGGTACTCCGGCGCCACGTGTTCGGGATACGCAGCTGCCGCGTGTGCACGGGGCGCCCACCCTACGATGCAGGGGAGACTGCGTTGGCACCATGACTCCGCTTCAGTGCGGTTTGACCTCGTCCTTCAGTGCCGCCAGCGCCATCCGCTCGACCAGGCCCGGCGCCAGCAGTTTGAGGAAGCGCCCGAGTTTGCCTTTGGTGGTCATCACCACTTCGCGCTTGCGCGCGTTCATGCCCGCGATGATCAGACGTGCGCATTCCTCGACGCTCATCGCGTCCTCTTCCTTCAACCCGCTCGCGCCCGCAGCCTCGCCCTGGGCATTGAAGCCGCGGTAGCGGATTTTGGTGGCAACCACGCCCGGGTAGGCTGTCGTCACGGCGACGCCCGCGCACTTCAGTTCGGCCCGCAGCGCCTCGAAAAAGCCCGTCACCGCGAACTTGGTCGCACTGTAGGCCGTGCGCCCCGGTACGCCGACCAGGCCCGCCAGCGAGGACACGGCGACGATGCTGCCGCGCGCATTCTTGAGGTGCGGGAGCGCGGCCTGGGTGCACCAGACGCTGCCCCACAGGTTCACCCGCATCAGCTCCTCGTACCAGCCGAGGTCTTCCACTTCCTCGAAGAGCGCATGCGCCGAGCGGCCGGCGTTATTCACCAGCACGTCGATGCGTCCGAAGCGTTCGGCCGCGGTCACGATCAGGCGGCGGCACTGGATCTGCACGCCGACGTCCGTCGGCACCGCGAGCGTCTGCGCGCCCGGGGCGGCGCATTCGGCGGCGACTGCCTCCAGCTGGGCCGCATTGCGGGCAGCCAGCACGAGCGCAACGCCGGCGCCCTCCTTCGCTGCCAGCTGGCGCGCCATCTCGGCGCCGATGCCGTCCGAGGCGCCGGTGATGACGATGACTCTCGGCGTTCGTGCCCCGATCATTTTTGCGCTTTGACGATCTGCATCGCGCTGGCAATCAGGCCGCTCATCTCGCCCGGGTTGGCCGGCACGATGATGGAGTTGTTCGTCTTGGCCAGCTTGCTGAAGGCGTCGACATAGTGTTCGGCCACGCGCAGGTTCATCGCGTCCTCGCCGCCCGGCTCGCGAATGGCCGCGCCCACCTGGCGCAGCGCCGTGGCGCTGGCTTCGGCCAGGGCGACGATCGCGTTCGCCTCGCCCTGCGCGCGGTTGATGGCCGCCTGGCGCTCGCCTTCCGAGCGGGCGATGGCCGCTTCGCGCTCGCCGCTGGCGATGTTGATCTGCTCCTGGCGGCGGCCTTCGGAGGCCGCGATCAGCGCACGCTTTTCGCGCTCGGCCGTGATCTGGCGCTGCATCGAATGCAGGATCTCGGCCGGCGGGGTCAGGTCCTTGATCTCATAGCGCAGTACCTTCACGCCCCAGTTCGCGGCCGACTCGTCGATCGCGTTGACGATGGTGGTGTTGATGTGGTCGCGTTCTTCGAAGGTCTTGTCCAGCTCCATCTTGCCGATGACGGAGCGCAGCGTGGTCTGCGCCAGCTGGGTGATCGCCTGGACGTAGTTCGAGGCGCCGTAGGACGCCCGCATGGCGTCAGTTACCTGGTAGTACAGGATGCCGTCCACCTGCAGCTGGGTGTTGTCCTTGGTGATGCAGACCTGGGGCGGCACGTCGAGCGGGATTTCCTTCAATACGTGCTTGTAGGCGATGCGGTCGACGAAAGGTACGACGATGTTCAGGCCCGGCGCAAGCGTGGCGTGGTACTTGCCCAGGCGCTCGACCACCCAGGCATGCTGCTGGGGCACGACGTTGATCGTCTTGAAGACGAACACGACCGCGATGACGAGGATGACGATTGCCACGATTTCGAACGAGTATTCCATAAGCATCCCTTATAAGTCGATTGTTAGTATTTGCTGATCTTATGCATTTGCCACGATCAAGCGGTTGCCCTGCACCTCGACGATGCGGTATTCGCCCGCTTCCGGCAAGGCGCCTGGGCCGAGTTCGACATCCCACTGGGCCCCGCGGTACATCACGCGCGCACGGCCGTTCTGCCAGCCTGGGACGGTGACGCGGCCGCCAATGTCGAGGTTGACGTTGACGTCGCGGCTGGCGCTCTCGCGCGCCGGGCGGCCAAAGCGGCTGCGGTGCAGCAGGCTGGTGGCGACCAGGCCGACGGCGGCGGCAACCAGGGTCGGGATCGCCCCACTAGCCCCCATGAGCGCGGCAATGCCACCGAAGGCCAGGCCGATGGCGATCATCAACAGGTAAAAGGTACCCGTGAACAGTTCCGCCACCACCGGGATCCCGGCCCCGATCATCCAGTTCATCCAGTCCGTCATTTCGTTCTCCTCGGTTGGTGCAGCCTGCTTACTTCGTGGCCGGCTTCTTGACCAGTACTTCCGACTGCGGCGCCGCCTCGATCGTGCAGGAACGGGTGCAGCGCGCGTACTTGTCTTCGCAGGCCGCCGCGTAGCGCATCCGGCGCGTGTCCGTGTTCCGCTGCTCGGTGGCGCGCGTTGCCGGGCTCGGCACCTGGGTCTTTTCGGCCGTGCGCGCGATCTCATTGCGCTGGCGCGACTCGAGCATGATCGGACCGTCGTATTCCTCGCGCGCCAGACCATGAATATCTGCCTTGCACGAACGGCGCTCGCTATCGCACACCGACTTGCACATGCTCGGCTCCGCGGCGAGGCATGCGTTCGACAACAGGAAACCCGCTACGACGCCCAACCACGATTTACCGCGCATCACACTCTCCAGTCAATTCGAAAAAAAACCCCCGCCGCCGCTGGGCAGACGAGGGTTTCCAAAAGTCTAACGGGTTCCGTTAGCGAGTCAAGTTATTTGTTGCTTTTAGGCTATTAACATACTCGTCATACCGTTGGCACGGCCCTGGAGTGACGATCGATCAGGCCACGTCCGGATTTCCCATCGTGCGGATCACCAGCTCGTTGCAGCCGGACTGCGCGTCCGGCTGACGGCTGAACGCCACATCCGGCAGCAGCGCCAGCAAGACCTCCGCCGTCGTGCGCACGATGCACCCAGCCGCGACGTGCCCGCCCATGACGCGCCCCCCTGCGCGTCCGCGACGCTCATGTGCAGGTGCGCACCGTCCGGCGACAGCGAACCCGCCAGCGTCAGGATTTCGAGGTCACCGCGGATTTCGGTGGGTTCGTCCAGGCCGGCATAGCGGATGCGGGCCAACGAGACTGCCGATGCCCTGCAGGACGAAGCCGGCCCGGACGCCTTCGGCGGCCAGCACCGCTTCGAGCGCGCGGCGCAGGTCCTGCTGCGGATACAGGCGAAGGGGCATGGTGTGCATGGAATTATCCAGATCCCGGTCAGGTGAAAACCAGCCGCTGCTAGGGTCGCGCAGCTTGCGTACCTGTCCGATTGTCGGCCTTGCCCGCATCGCCCGCAAGGCCGGCGGCGGGCGCGGTCGTGTCGGCCATGACCCGCACGGCTTCCTCGAGCTGCAGCGCACGTGCCGCATAGGCTGGCAGAATGTCGCCTTCCCTGCGCCGTTCGGCCTCGTCGAGCGACACCTCGCCGCCGCTGCGCAGCGCCAGCGCCCGCGCTTGCCCGTCGACGAGCTTCTGGTAGCGTCCATCGGCCGCCATGCGCGCGCGATGCTGGGCCGACACCGATGGCAGCATGGCGGCGGCCGCACCCTCCTTCGGCGCAGCCGGTACCTGCAGCGGCGTGCCCGGGAATGGGTGGGTCCTGACTTCCCCAGCACCGGCCTCGGCCGCGCCGGGGATGGCGATATCGGGTGCCAGCCCACGGCCCTCGAAGCTGCTCCCGTCGATTCGGTAGAGCTGGGACACCGTGATCGAGAGCTCGCCCAGGCCCGGCGCGAAGCGGTCGAGCGGGATCAGCGTCTGCACGGAGCTGCGGCCCCCGCTGGCCTCGCCGAGCACCGGGGCGCGGCCGCGGTCCTGCAGGGCGCCTGCCACCAGCTCGGCACCGGCCGCCGTGCCGCGGTCCACCAGCACACCCAGCTGACCGCTCCAGGCCGGCGTGCCCTCCGGCACGAATTCGCTGGTGAGCTCACCCTTCCCCGAACCCTGGAGCGCGGCCAGTCCCTTGGGCAGGAACAGCCTCAGGAACTTGACCGACTCCATCAGCGAGCCGCCACCGTTGCCGCGCAGGTCGAGCAACACGGCGTCCACCTTCGCCTCCCTGAAACCCTGCAGCAAGCTGGCGGCCTCGCGCGACGTGCTGGCGTAATCCTTGATACCGGCATTCCGGCTCGCCGCATCCTCGAACATGCCCGGAACCTCGACGATGCCGACACGGTAGCTGGCGTTCCCCTTCGTCACGGTCTCGATGCGGCCACGTGGCGCCTGGCCAGCTTCGCCAGGCAAGGCGCGGACCAGGCTGACACGCTTGCGCGCGGCGTCGAGGCGGGTGCCGGCAGGCAGCGTTTCCAGCACCACGGTCGAGCCGGGCGCACCGCGCAGCGCGTCGAGCAGGTCGCGGCTGCTCCAGCCGAGCACGTCGGCCATCGACCCGTCGGCCCGGCTCACGCCGACGATGCGCTCGCCGGGCTGGAGCTGGCCCGAGCGCGCGGCCGCACCGCCTGGTGTCAGCGCCAGCACCTCGACCGGCGCTCCGCTGGCGAACAGGGTCACGCCGATGCTCGCGCCGTCCTGTTGCGTCGAGGTCGCACGGGCGCCCGCCGCCGGGAAATAGCGCGCATCCGGATCGAAGGAACGGGCATAGGCATTCATGTAGAGCTCGAAGACATCGGCCTGGGTGCGGGCTTTGGCCTCCGCCAGGCGCGTGCTGTAGCGGCGCTCGAGGGTGGTGACGATGTCGGCCTCGCGCATCCCGGCCAGGCGCAGGGTCAGGACCTCGTCGATGAGGCGCTGGCGCCATAGCGTGCGCTGTTCCTGTTCCGACGCGGGACGTGGCGGGGTGGAGCGCACACGCCGGTAGCGCTCCTTGCCGCTGGTGGCGACGAAGGCGCGCAAGGTTTCGCCTGCAAAAGCGGTCAGCAGCGCCAGCCGGTCGAGAAAGCGCTCTTGGATAGCGAAAGGCGCGCCACGGCTGGCTTCCTCCCACAGCGCACGCAGCCGGGCGCGATGACTGTCGATGGCGCCTGCGTCGGCCTGGGTGAACACCAGGCGCTCCGGGTCGAGCGCATCGAGGTAGCCGTCGAGGACGTCCGCCGTCACCAGGCGCGCCGGCGCGGGCGGCTTGTAGGCATAGCGCAGGAGCACGCGCGAGCTCCACAAGGCCGCGTCGGCTTGCACGGGCGTGATCACGGTCGCGGCGGCGTGCGCGCTGAGGCCGATGCCCAGGCCGCACGCGAGCGCGGCCAGCTGGCGCGCGCGCGCGGCCAGGCCAATAGCGCCGCCGTGCCTGCGAGGGCGTGGTGTCGCTGCGGGGCGATGGATGTGGGAGGGGCGTTCGGCTTCATGCAGGACTCCGTTGGATGAGGGCAGAGTCTAGCATGTGGTATTTCAAACAAGAAATATGCGGCTACCCGGTGATGCCGCGCTCAGGATGAGGGGCAGGTTCGGCTTTGCCAAGGGATCTGCCACCGTGCAGGCCGCCACCGCGCCGCGGCGGCAGAGCCCGTGTCCGAATGTCAGACCTGACCCCCGTCGCCTTGACCCCCGTCGCCTGACCCCCGTCGCCTGTGCCCCCCGTCGCCTGGCTGTCGGTAAAGCAGAACGTCTTCATGTAGAGCTCTCTGGTTCTTAAGTAGAAAATTACTTCTAACTGCGCTCTTTTGTGGGGGGGATTATCCTTCACCGAGAGAAGAACCGGCCAGCGCCGCGCTGTTAGCCTTGCTCCAGGCAACGTGACGGGCACGGGATGAGCTCATGTCCAAATGTCAGACCTGACACCTCGCCCAGTAATCACGCGCACCGGGCCGGCGCCGATCTTCTGGCCGATGGCGCGGCCTTGCGTCAGCACGGTGCCGGTGCCTTTCAAAGAGAAACGCTGCTGGGCGTCGGTGGCTTTCTGCTGCGACTTCACGGTTTCCGGACGCGCCTGCTGGATGAACAGTTCAGCGCCTGCTGTGGTGTCGGCAGAGCCGGTGTCCGAATATCAGATCTGACACCTTCACCGTGAGACAAACCGGCGGGCGCTGCACTGTTAGCCTTACTCCAGGCAACATGACGGGCACGGGGATGGGCTCCTGTCCAAATGTCAGACCTGACACCTCGCCCACGCTTCACATCTTGAAAGGCAGGCGAACTTAGGTCAGCACGGCATATTGGCTTAATGATGTATGGGCCGGCAGCCCTTTTTGCTCACTTTGCTGGCGCAACTGTTAGCACGAACCCTTGGGCTTCGCCGGGCCGCTGGTTAAAGAAATACTTGAACTCCACCTCAGCCGTGGAAGAGTTAAACGGTTCAACCACGATAAACTCTCCATGCATAGCGCGCGTGATCACGTTGTTCTCGAATGGGAGCGGCCGCCCCGTTAGACAGTGGACGACTTCTGAAATATTTGGCGCCAGCGTCTCCGAGGATGTGTGAGTTGAAAGGTAGGCACATAACTTCATCCCTATTGCATCTGCTGGCAACGCGCGGCAGGATTTCGATTTGTTTCCAGCTAGCGTTTCCAAATTTAGCGCGACCGAGCGTGAGCCCTCATTACCTAATGCGAACGCGCGAATTTGCTCGCAAGTCTCCATACGACGAGTAGCACTCCATGCACTTGACGAAACGCCAAACATGCAAAGCAACATCATTTTTAGCAGTCGCTCCATTTCGATCCTCAGAATGGCTTCACGTAGCACATGAGCAATGTTTTTTGCTCGTTTGCTGTTTTCTATATGCATCGCGATAATCGTTCAATGCCCCTTTCGTTCGCCGGCGATCGGCGGGGCTAAGAGACAGTTTCGAAACTCGATACGGCCGAGATGTTCTTGCGCACTTTCTGAAATGTGCGCAATTAGCCGTCCGTTCAGCCGTTAACGCGGCATGAAATTGCGCGTAGGCGCGTTGCCACCGGGTTATTAACCTGTCTCTAAGCCGCCCGCGGATCAAACGATATTGATACTAGCCATCGCTTAGCTCAACTACGCCGATTACATTATTGCGAACTATACAATTGGCATAACTATTCCCTAATCCATTACTTGGTCCTGGCGCCGTAGAACCTCGTGCTGCGACAAGCGGTTTATGCCTGGGTTCAGTCGACGCTCGCACCTGCTCAGCACGGTCACCTTGCAGCTATCATTGCAGTGCTATGCCGGAAAAACAAAACCCCGTCCCCTCAAAGGCAGCGGGGTTTGAGAATCCAACTGCGCGCCCTTCGCCGCACGCGTGTGTCGTGCTTACATCGACGCCAGCTTCTGCCAGGTCTCGATCACCGAATCCGCATTGAGCGACATCGATTCGATGCCCTGCTCCATCAGCCAGACGGCGAAGTCCGGATTATCCGATGGCCCCTGGCCGCAGATGCAGATGTACTTGCCCTGGTCGCGGCAAGCCTTGATCGCCAGGCCAAGCATGGCTTTCACGGCAGGGTCGCTCTCGTCGAAATCGGCGGCCAAGAGCGGCATGCCGGAATCGCGGTCCAGGCCCAGGGTCAGCTGGGTCAGGTCGTTCGAGCCAATCGAGAAGCCGTCGAAATGCTCGAGGAAGCGCTCGGCCAAGGTGGCGTTCGATGGCACTTCGCACATCATGATGACGCGCAGGCCGTTTTCGCCGCGCTTGAGGCCATATTTGCCCGGCAGTGCAATGACTTTCTCGGCCTGGCCCAGGGTACGCACGAACGGAAACATCAGCTCGACGTTGGTCAGGGCCATTTCTTCGCTCACGCGCTTTATCGCGATGCATTACATCTCGAAGGATTCGGCGCGGTCCTCGCTTCAGGCAACATCACCTTTACGGGGATGAGTTCGTGTCCAAATGTCAGACCTGACATCTATCCATGAATCGTTTGCCTGTGAAATATTGTGGCCTTGTTTGGCTCTGATTGATTTATGGTTCCGGACTAACTGTGCCACCCCAACAACGCTTCAAAAAAAGTTCGTTCGGGCGCACTTAATCTTAGCCACTGACGGTAGCTACTCTCGTTAGTGGCGTCGGGGAAACATTGCAGCCCGCTCCCCTTTACACTATTCAAAACACGTAGCCCTTCTCGATCATCGATCATACCTATGGCAATAAGTGAATCGCAACGAATGAAATCCTCTTCAGATTCCATTTTAGCCAATCTCGTCAAAACAGGAATAGAGGATCTGTGCCTTATATTTCCAAGTGCACCTATTGCATACCTTCGATTTGGCATCTTAGGATCCATTACCTCTTTTTCCAGTATTGGAACGACTCCACCACCGGCCAGGATTAACGGGTCCATGATTTGATCTTCGGCTTGATCACGTTCATAGAACGTCCGGATTGCGATTTCTGGCGTGGAATCAATCCTAACAATTTTTACCGAAAGCCATGCGAAAAAAGCCAGTAGGAGGATTGCACTTAATGATGCCGCTTTTTTGTATTGTTCATTACGATCCTAACGAACGGTAAGAGGAATCTTATTGTCACGATCGCCTCGCAAATCATTTAGCAGCTTATCGTTTCCGAAAATACCACCACCGTAATCAATACAACCTGCTGATCCATCCAAATATCCGCCATGTAGATAGAAACCAGTCCGACCAAAACGTTTGGTGCCGCGCAGCGGATATATCAAGCGCCAAAGTCGTGATCATATCCCTTATCGACAACGGCATGGATCCCTTCTGCGCTCTTCAAAAATAATTGCTCGTTGGTATCGGGATCATGGACGAGGGCATCGACGTACCAATCATCGCCATCGCCGCTGTAGAGAAGCTCACCTATTTTTTCGAACGATGCGCATACGCTGCCCGCCGTTCTGCATGCATTCGGGGCCGAATGCAAACGCAGTTACTGGGGGAAATAATAGTCCGCTTAGCAGAAAAAAGTTTGCTATCGATTTAATCTTACTAAACATGACTAAAGAAATGAAAAGGCTTATCAGCTGCCACGAGATCGGGATACTCGATACTCACAACAAGCAAAAGAGCGCAGCTATGCATACCCTAGGGCCTAGAGCACACGGAACTTTTATCTGGCTTGACTGGCTAGGGAAGGGAACGATGGAACGATGTAATTAGATCTCTACAACGTATAATCTTTAAGACGTCATCGTTCGCTATAAGATACAGGAACTGCGTTTATTTTGTGACAATATACACATCTCCACTAATAGTCAACTTATCATTCTATTTTATGCTAATTGAATATTTACACCCTGTTTCTAACATGGAGCGCCTCTGGCGTCCACCTAGGTAGGAATGCGCTCCAATCGAACTGCACATTAGTTTCGATAGACCTCGTGCTGCGGCAAGCGGTCTATGCCTGGGTTCAGTCGACGCTCGCACCTGCTCAGCACGGTCACCTTGCACCTATCATTGCAGTGCTATGCCGGAAAAACAAAACCCCGCCGCCTCAAAGGCAACGGGGTTTGAGTATCCAACTGCGCGGCCTTCGCCGCACGCGTCTGTCGTACTTACATCGACGCCAGCTTCTGCCAGGTCTCGATCACCGAATCCGGATTGAGCGACATCGACTCGATGCCCTGCTCCATCAGCCAGACGGCGAAGTCCGGATTGTCCGACGGTCCCTGCCCGCAGATGCCGATGTATTTGCCCTGGTCGCGGCAAGCCTTGATGGCCAGCGAGAGCATGGCTTTCACGGCCGGGTCGCTCTCGTCGAAATCGGCGGCCAGGAGCGGCATGCCGGAATCGCGGTCCAGGCCCAGGGTCAGCTGGGTCAGGTCGTTCGAGCCGATCGAGAAGCCGTCGAAATGCTCGAGGAAGCGCTCGGCCAGGATCGCGTTCGACGGCACTTCGCACATCATGATGACGCGCAGGCCGTTTTCGCCGCGCTTCAGGCCATATTTCGCCAGCAGCGCGATGACTTTCTCGGCCTGGCCCAGGGTGCGCACGAATGGAATCATCAGCTCGACGTTAGTCAGTCCCATTTCTTCGCGCACCCGCTTCATCGCGAGGCATTCCATTTCGAAGGCTTCGGCGAAGTCTTCGGCCAGGTAGCGGGCGGCGCCGCGGAAGCCCAGCATCGGGTTTTCTTCGTCCGGCTCGTAGCGCGACCCGCCGATCAGCTTCTTGTACTCGTTCGACTTGAAGTCGGACAGGCGCACGATGACCGGTTTCGGCCAGAAGGCGGCGGCAATCGTCGCCACGCCTTCGGCGAGCTTGTCGACGTAGAAGGCTTTTGGCGACGCGTGGCCTCTAGCGACCGATTCCACCGCCTTCTTCAGGTCGGCATCGATGTTTGGGTACTCGAGGATGGCCTTCGGGTGTACGCCGATGTTGTTGTTGATGATGAATTCCAGGCGCGCCAGGCCCACGCCGCCGTTCGGCACCGACTGGAAGTCGAAAGCCAGCTGCGGGTTGCCGACGTTGAGCATGATCTTGGTATTGATCGGTGGCAGTTCGCCGCGCGAGACTTCGGTGATCTCGGTTTCCAGCAGGCCGTCGTAGATCTTGCCTTCGTCGCCTTCGGCGCAGGACACGGTGACAAAGGTACCGTCTTTCAGCACTTCGGTGGCGTCGCCGCAGCCGACAACGGCCGGCACGCCCAGTTCACGGGCGATGATGGCCGCGTGGCAGGTACGGCCGCCGCGGTTGGTGACGATGGCCGAGGCGCGCTTCATGACCGGTTCCCAGTTCGGGTCGGTCATGTCGGCCACCAGCACGTCGCCCGGCTGCACGCGTTCCATTTCCGACGGGTCGGTAATCACGCGCACCGGGCCGGCGCCGATCTTCTGGCCGATGGCGCGGCCTTGCGTCAGCACGGTGCCGGTGCCTTTCAAAGAGAAACGCTGCTGGGCGTCGGTGGCCTTTTGCTGCGATTTTACGGTTTCCGGACGCGCCTGCAGGATGAAGAGCTTGCCGTCGCGGCCGTCCTTGCCCCACTCGATGTCCATCGGGCGGCCGTAGTGGTTCTCGATGATAACGGCGTATTTCGCCAGTTCCACCACTTCTTCGTCGGTCAGCGAGTAGCGGTTGCGCATCTCGATCGGTACGTCGACGGTCTTCACCGAACGGCCAGCCTTGGCCTCCTGGGTGAATTCCATCTTGATCAGTTTCGAGCCGATGTTGCGGCGGATGACCGGCTTCTTGCCCTGTGCCAGCATCGGCTTGTGGACGTAGAACTCGTCCGGATTGACCGCGCCCTGCACCACCGTTTCGCCCAGGCCGTAGCTGGAGGTGATGAAGACGACGTCCTTGAAGCCCGATTCGGTGTCGATGGTGAACATGACGCCGGCCGCGCCCAGGTCCGAACGGACCATGCGCTGCACGCCGGCCGACAGCGCGACCTCGGCGTGGGTGAAGCCTTTGTGGACGCGGTAGGAGATTGCGCGGTCGTTGTAGAGCGACGCGAAGACGTGCTTCATCGCTTCCAGGATATTGTCGATGCCGACCACGTTCAGGAAGGTTTCCTGCTGGCCGGCGAAGGATGCGTCCGGCAAGTCTTCGGCGGTGGCCGAGGAGCGCACGGCAAACGACATCTCGGCGACCGAGTCGGCCACCAGGCGTTCGTAATAGCTGCGGATTTCGGCTTCCAGGCGCGGCTGGAACGGAGTTTCGACGATCCACTGGCGGATCTCGGCGCCAGCAAGCGCCAGCGAGCGCACGTCGTCGATGTCAAGGCCCTCGAGGCGGGTAGCGATGCGGCTTGCCAGCGATGGGCCGCCGTCGACCGAGTGCTCGAGGAAGTCGCGGAAAGCTTGCGCCGTGGTGGCGAAGCCGGTCGGCACGCGCACGCCGGCGCTGGCCAACTGGCTGATCATTTCGCCGAGCGAGGCATTCTTGCCGCCGACTGATTCGACATCGGTCATGCGCAGGTTTTCGAACGCGGCGACGTACACACCCGTGCCTTGTTCGGGTTCCTGCAATGCTGCGTTGGACAGGTTAGTCATGGTAAAAACACCCTTCTGATGATGGAAACCTTTTCGGGATCTCGACCAACCGACAACGCGTTACCCAGGGTGTTGCAAGGCCCGGCTCGCGACGGTTCGGCGAGATTCCTGCTTCGTGGGGCGCGGCGCGTTTTCTTGTTATTCTGTTCGCCGTGCAGCACAATGCAAAAAACCGTTGCCGAGCATTCTACCCCGGGCGCCCCGGTTTCACAGCGCACAACACTGCAAACCTGACAGCATTGCTTAAAAAAATACCATGACGCACGATGCCCGCCCTCCGCTTCCTCCACCCACGCGCACCGTGTTTTTCGTCTCCGACGGAACCGGCATTACCGCGGAAACCTTCGGCCACGCGGTGCTCAGCCAGTTCGAGATGCGTTTCCGCCAGATCCGCATTCCATTTACCGACACGCTGGAAAAGGCACGCGACGCCGCCCGCCGCATCAACGAGGTCTATAACGCCGACGGCAAGCAGCGACCGATCGTGTTCTCGACGCTGGTCAAGCACGACCTGTCGGGCGTGATCCGCGCCGCCAACGGCATGCACATGGACCTGTTCCAGACCTTCGTCGCGCCGCTGGAGATGGAACTCGGCGTGAAGTCGACCCACACGATCGGCCGCATCCACAACATCGTCGACTCCGAGGAATACAAGAACCGCATCGAGGCGATTAACTTTTCGCTCGCGCACGACGATGGCCAGTCGCACAAGAACCTGGCCGAGGCCGACGTCATCCTGGTGGGCGTGTCGCGCTCGGGCAAGACGCCGACCTCGCTGTATCTTGCGATGCAGTACGGGATCAAGGCGGCGAACTACCCGCTCATCCCCGACGACTTCGAACGCGGCAAGCTGCCATCGTCCCTGCCGCCGTTCAAGCACAAGCTGTTCGGGCTGACCATCACGCCGGAACGCCTGACGGAAATCCGCAACGAACGCCGCGCCGGCAGTAAATATGCGTCGATCGAGAACTGCCGCTACGAGGTCAACGAGGCGGAGCAGATGATGAAGCGCGAGGGCATCCGCTGGCTCTCCTCGACGACCAAGTCGATCGAGGAAATCGCGACGACGATCCTGCAGGAGATCAAACCGGATCGGCGCGAGTACTAGCACAAGCAAGGCTGGGGTCAGGTCTGACATTTGGACACGGGCTCATCTTTGAACCAGCGTTCAGGGGTGGCGTGGCCCCGTCCAGATACAAGCAACGCGGGGGGTCAGGTCTGACATTTGGACACGGGCTCATCTTTGAACCAGCTTTCATGGGTGGCGTGGCCCCGTCCAGATACAGCTCTTCCTCGAGACCAGCTTGCGGCTGTGCTCGTGTCCAAATGTCAGACCTGACCCCAGCTTTTGCTCTGGCCTTTCTTGCAGTTTTGCCGAGCGTGCCGGTGACAATTTAAGTATTTTTGCAACTTCTTTCTAGAATCCTCGTTTCAATTTGCGCAGGCCCGCAGCTGCTGTATCGCCGGTATGCCCTGGGCGCCTGCCGTGGCGCACCGGTGACACCGGCCGCAACTGGACCTGGGTGCAGGACTCCCGCCGTTTCCACACCGCCTGCTGAGCCTCGGCTACGCCAGCGCCGACGGCCGATTCCACAGCTCGGCCGATGGCGGGAAGAACTGGACGCTGGAGCGCCGGGTGCCGTAAAGGCTGGCCGTGTTGGGCTGGCCTCAGCCCGCCATGCCCTTGCGCAGCAGCTCGGCTGTAAGCGCATTCATGTCCACGCCGCGCTCGGTTGCCAGCGCCTGCAGCTGCTTGACCAGCTCGCCCTCGAGCTTGACCGCGAACGGCACCAGGCCGGCGGCACGTTCGCGCTCGCGCTGTTCGCGGCGGTCCACCGGGCTTGCCGCGGCGCCCCCGAACGCAGCGCCGCGCGCGCCCATCTGGTTCATCAGCTTCTTGGCGTCGCTCTTTGCCAGGTCGGTCTTTTTCATCGTCGTGTCCTTATCTTCTCGAAACCGTCATTTTAGCCGAGGCCGACAACCGCTCGGCGCGGCAGCGGATCGATGCGCAGGAGTACTCAGTCGAGCCCGTGTCCGAATGTCAGACCTGACCCCGGCATTGCACTGGAGTACTCAGTCGAGCCCGTGTCCGAATGTCAGACCTGACCCCGGCATTGCAGGCGCTGCGGCCCGCTGTAGACCACATGCTTGCCGCCACGGACGAAACCGGCCAGCGTGAGTCCGGCGGCATCGGCCATCTGGATGGCCAGCGCGGTCGGCGCCGAGATGGCGGCCAGCAGGGGGAAACCGGCGCGCGCGGCCTTCAGTACCATCTCGTAGCTGGCACGGCTGGTGACGACGGCGAATCCGTCGCGGGGTATGCTGGCGCGTGCCAGCGCGCCCACGAGCTTGTCGAGCGCGTTGTGGCGGCCGACGTCTTCGCGCACGCACAGCAGCTTGCCGTCGCTGTCGGCCCAGCCGGCGGCGTGGACGGCGCCCGTCAAGCCATGCAGCTGCTGGCGCGCCGCCATGTCAAGCATTGCGCGCTGCAGCGCGGCCGCTTCAAACACCTGCGCGGGCGGCGCCGGGCGCTCCTCGACGTCGCAGGCCTCCTCCCCCGAAATACGCCAGGCTGTCCACGCCGCACAGGCCGCAGCCGGTGTTGCCGACCCGTGCCAGGCGCGCGCGCTTGAAGCGTGCCATGGCGCCGGCGGCGATGCGCAGCTCGATGGCGATGCCGCGTTCGCCCTCTTCCACCTCGATGTCGTAGACGTCGGCGGCGCTACGCACGATGCGCTCGCCCAGCGTGAAGCCGAGCGCAAAGTCTTCCAGGTCGAGCGGCGAGGCCAGCATCACGGCCTGGGTGATGCCGTTGTAGCTGAGCGCGACCGGTACCTCCTCGGCCACCAGTTCGATGGCGTCACGCACGGCCGCGCCATCGAAGCGAACGGCGGCCACGCGCTGCGTCGCCGCGGGGGGCGGACCGGCCGACGCCGGGGAAAGCGTCGTGCGCCTTCATCGCGGCTTCCTCCCGCGATCGACGAACACGTCGATCGCCTTCGCCGCCGGCACCTTGCTTTCCCTTCGCGTGGTGCCAGAGCGGGATCAGCGGATTACACTCGGGGAAGTAGCCGGCAATGCAGCCCTCGGGGATATCGTAGGGCACGACGGCCAGGCCGGCCACGCGGCGTTCGACGCCGTCCTCGCTGGCGCAGCGCAGGGTGACGAGGTCGCCTTCGGCAAGTGCGCGCCTGGCCATGTCGGCGCGTGCCATGAAGACCACCATGCGGCTGCCGCGCACGCCGCGGAAGCGGTCGTCGTAGCTGTAGACGGTCGTGTTGAACTGGCCGTCGCTGCGCACGGTGAAGAGGCGCATGGTCGCGGGCGCCCCTTCCAGGTCGGGGTTGCCGGGCAAGCCTTCGGGCACGGTGAATTCGGCCTTGCCGCTCTCGGTCTTCCATTGGCGCCGCGGCGCGCCCAGCGGACGGCGAAAGCCGCCGGGCGTCCACATGCGCGCGTTGAAGTCGTGGAAGATGTCGGGATAGGTCTCGCCGATGGCGTCGCGGATGCGGCCATAGTCGGCCACCCAGGCGCGCCAGTCCAGGCGCGGGTTGCGCGCCAGCGTGGCCTCGGCGATGCCGGCGACAATCGCCGGCTCCGACAGCAGCTGACGCGACGCCGGTTCGGCCATGCCGCGCGAACCGTGGATGCAGGCGGTGCTGTCTTCCACCGTGACGGCCTGCTCGCCGGCCAGCTGGCGGTCGACCTCGATGCGGCCGAGACAGGGCAGGATGTAGGAAGCCTTGCCGTGGATGACGTGGTTGCGATTGAGCTTGGTCGAGATCTGCACCGTCAGCGGGATCTCGCGCCAGGCCGCTTCCATCAAGGCTGTTTCCGGCACCGCGCGCAGGAAGTTGCCGCCCAGGGCGATAAAGGCCGGCACCTGGCGCGCCAGGATGGCTTCGCAGCTTTCCACCGTGTTCATGCCGGGCTCGCGCGGCGGCTCGAAGCCATACTGTTCCTTCAGCTTGTCGAGCGGCGCCAGCTCGGGCTTCTCGGTGATGCCCACCGTGCGCTGGCCCTGCACGTTCGAGTGCCCGCGCACCGGGCATACGCCGGCGCCGGGTCTGCCGATGTTCCCGCGCAGGAGCAGCAAATTGACCACCATCGCCACGTTCTGCACGCCGTTGCGGTGCTGGGTCAGCCCCATGCCGTAGATGCCCATGACGGCCCCGCGCGCGCATGGACATCCGCCGCTTCTTCCAACGCGGTGCGTCTCAATCCCGACTCGCGCTCGATGTCGGCCCATGGGCAGGCGCGCACTGCGGCCGCGAAGGCGTCGAAACCGCGCGTGTGTTCGGCGATGAAGGCCGTGTCGAGCACCCGCACGCCGCCAAGCGCCAGCGCCGCGTCGTCGAGCGCGATGATCGCCTTGCACAGCCCCATCAGCGCGGCCGTGTCGCCACCCGGCTTGACCTGGTGGTACTGGGTGCTGATCGGCGTTTCCTGCCCAGTCAGCATCTCGATGGGCGACTGCGGGTTGGTGAAGCTCACCAGGCCGCGCTCGCGCAGGGGTTGAAGGTGATGACCGGCACCCCGCGGCGGCGCGCCGCCTGCAGCTGGTGCAGCATGCGCGGGCTGTTCACGCCCACGTTCTGGCCGAAGAAGAAGATGCAGTCGGTCTGCTCGAAGTCATCCAGCACGACGCTGCCAACGCCGTCGCCGATGGTCTTTTGCAGCGCCACCGAGGTGCTCTCGTGGCACATGTTCGAGCTGTCGGGCAGGTTGTTGTTGCCGTACATGCGCGCCAGCAGGCCGTACATGTAGGAAGTCTCGAGCGAGGCGCGGCCGGAACTGTAGAACACGACCTTGTCGCGCGCGCAGGCACGCAGGGCCGCGCCGATCTCGGCGAACGCGGTGCCCCACGAGACCTCGCGGTACCTGTCGCTGGCGGCGTCCCAGCGCAGGGGCACCGTCAGGCGGCCCTGGTCTTCCAGCTCATGGTCGCCCCAGGCCTCCAGCTCGGTCACCGTGTGGCGCTCGAAGAAGTCCGGGCCGATGGTCTTGCTGGTGGTTTCCCAGGCCGTCGCCTTGGCGCCGCTTTCGCAGAATTCGAAGGGATGGGGATTGGCCGGCTTGGCCCAGGCGCAGCTGACGCAGGCGAAGCCGTCGGGCTTGTTCTGCTGCGCCAGCAGGCGGCTGTCCTTCAGCGGCACCCGCTGGTCGAACAGGATGCCGGCTACTTCCTTGACCGAACCCCAGCCTCCAGCCGGCATCGATGCCGACCCCGTCCTGACGTCTCCCGCATCCTTGCTCATGCCGCGCTCCTGGTGATGGAGCGATCAGCCTACCCGTCCTTGCGCGGTCCTACCGTTCGCTCGCGCACGCAGACCGGTCCAGCAGGGAGACTGGCGCCTGGACGCGCCGTCATCAGGGGCGCGAACGCCCGCGCACCCCCGCCAGCACCTGCGCCAGCCGGTCGGTATCCATCGGCTTGACGAAGTGGTGTTCGAAGCCGCTCGACTTCGACAGGATACGGTCGTGCGCCTGGCCATAGCCGGTCAGCGCGATGAACAGCGCGCCGCCGGTGGCGGGGTCCGCGCGCAGGCGGCGCGCCAGTTCGTAGCCGTCCATCTCGGGCAGGCCGATGTCGAGGATGAAGACCTCGGGTGGCGCTTCACGCGCGCGCGCGATGGCCTCGCGCGGATGGGCGTGCACCTCGACCCGGTGGCCCTGCGCTCCCAGCAGCTCCGCCAGCGACTCCGCGGCATCGACATTGTCGTCGACGATCATGATACGGGTCGGCACGGCATTGGCCGCTTGCGGGTCGATGCTGCTTGCCGTCGTGCCCAGGCGGGCGGCGTCGATCGCGGGCAGCGTGATCGTAAACGTGCTGCCGCTGCCCGGGCCATCGCTGGCCGCGCCCACGCTGCCGCCATGCAGCGCCACCAGGGTCTTCACCAGCGCCAGGCCGATGCCGAGGCCCCCTTGCGCGCGGTCGGGCGTGCGCTCGGCCTGGGTGAACAGCTCGAAAATCTGCGGCAGCAGCTTGGGCTCGATGCCGATGCCATTGTCGGCCACGCTGATCTCTACCCGCGCGCCTGCGCCGCCATCGCCCTTCTCCAGCACCGCGACGGCCAGCGTGATCTCGCCGTTCTGGGGCGTGTACTTGGCCGCGTTGTTGAGGAGGTTGGCGATCACCTGCACCAGGCGCGTGCGGTCGCCCAGCACGGTCGCCGGGGAGGCGTCGGTGCGGATCGTCAGATGGTGGTGGCGCACCTCGATCAGGGGACGGGCCTGTTCCACGGCGCTGGCCACCGCCGCCTTGATGTCGACCGGTTCCTTCTCCAGGTCGACCAGGCCGCGCGTCACCCGCGACACGTCCAGCAGGTCGTCGACCAGGGCCGTCATGTGCTTGACCTGGCGGCTGATGACTTCGCTCGCTTTCCTGGTGCGGGCGTCGCTTGGGGCGGTCAGGCGCAGCATCTCGGCGGCGGTGCTGATCGGCGCCAGCGGATTGCGCAGCTCGTGCGCGAGCATGGCGAGGAACTCGTCCTTCTTGCGGTTCGATTCGCGCAGTTCGAATTCGGCCTGGTAGCGCTCGGTGACGTCGACCGTCACGCCGCGCAGGCGCACCGGCTTGCCCTCGGCATCGAACTGCACCTTGCCGCGGCTGTCGACCCAGATCTGGCGGCCCGTGTCCGGGCGGATGAAGCGCAGGATCTCCTGGTAGCTGCCGGCCCCCTTGATTGCGCGCGCGCATGCGCCGCCTCGACGCGCTCGCGGTCCTCGGGGTGGATGTGCACGCCGACGGCGCCCATCCGGTCCGGTGCGATGCCGAGCACGGTCGGCACGTTGTCCGAGTATTCCAGTGCCCCCGTGTCCAGGTCCCAGTCCCAGACCACCATCTTGGTGGCGTCGAGCCCGTCGCGCAGGCGCTCGTCGCTCTCGCGCTTGGCCTTCTGGGCTTCCACCGAGTCGGTCACGTCGTAACCCTGGGCGAAGATGCCGATGGTGGTGCCGTACTGGTCCTTGTAGGGCTCGTACGACAGGTCGATGTAGCGCTGGCTGAGCGGTCCGTTCGGCTCGTACTGGACCGCCAGCGGCATGGCGCGCACCGTCCAGGCTTCGCCGGTCTGGTAGACCCGGTCGAGGTGCTCCTCGAAGCCCTGTCCGGCGACTTCGGGCAAGGCTTCCCACACCGTCTTGCCGACCAGTTCGCGGTGGCCGACCAGCTGGTAATAGGCCTCGTTGACCATCTCGAAGACGTGTTTCGGTCCCATCAGCACCGCCACGAAGCCGGGCGCCTGGTTGAACAGGCTGCGCAGGTGCTCGCGTTCGTTGTTGAGGATGCGCGAGAGCGCCTCGTGCATCTGCGCCCGGCTGAAGTTCTCGGCATTGCTGCCACCCGGCGCCGTCAGCTGCAGCGAAGCGACCTGGGAGCCTTCGTCAAAGCGGTACAGTTCGGTGACATCGACCGGGTTCTGGAACACCAGCACCGGTTTGCCGTCCGCGCCCAGCACCGGGGTGTGCACGGTGCTCCAGTAGCGCTCCTCGTACTTCTTGCCGGCCGGGGTGTCGACTTCGACGGCGTAGCGCACGAAGGCGGTGGTGTCCGGCTCGCCCTTGGCCAGCGCGCGCAGCAGCGAGGCCTTGACCTCGGAAATATTGGTCGCCTCGAGGTTCGATTCCTCGGCCGGGAAGGCCTCGAAGACATAGCGGCCGACGATGTCCTCTTCGGTGCGCCCGACCGAACGCAGGTAGGCGCCGCTGGCACCGACGATGGTCAGGTCCGGCGTCATCACCAGGTAGGGGTAAGGCGTGGCCCGGAACAGCGCCTGATAATCCGATAATGTCATCATCCCGGGATTGTCGCATGGGTAACACCGTTCCGTAACAATGTCCTGCGAGCGCAGGAAATGCAGTTTCCCCGCCGTCTTCCCGTATACTGCCCCGCTATGCGCATCCAGCTCTTTTCCGACCTTCACCTCGAACGCTATCCCGATTTCGAGCCCGACATCGCCCCCGACACCGACGTGGTGGTGCTGGCGGGCGACATCGGCTCCTACCAGGCAGGCTCGCGCCTGGCTGGCGAGGACTTCGGCCTGGAGCGCTTTTCGCCGCTGCGCCCGGGCGCCTCCCCTGCCCGCGTCCTGTTCATTCCCGGCAACCACGAATTCGACGGCCTCGATTTCGACGCCACCATGCTGCGCCTGCGCGCCACGTGCAATCGCCTCGGCATCACCTGGCTCGACCAGGAAGTCGTCACCATCGGCAACGTGCGCTTCGTCGGCACCACCCTGTGGTCGGACTTCGATGCGCTGGCAGCCGGCCACGACCTGACGAAGCAGCTACAGCTGCGCAACAAGGCGATCCGGGCCGCCAACTACTACCTCAGCAAGAACACGACACTACGCGGCGGCGAACCCATGCTGGCGGAAAGCCTGCGCGAGATCGGCCTGGCCTGCCAGGACTGGTTGCGCGGCGCGCTCATGCAGCCATTCGAGGGCACGACGGTGGCCGTCACCCACTTCGCCCCCACCCTGCGCAGCGCCGACCCGCGCTACGGCGTCACGCCGGGCACGGCGGGCTTTTTGCAATGCGCTCGACGGCCTGCTGCCCCTGGCCGACCTCTGGATCCACGGGCACCTGCACTGTCCGCACGACTACGTGGTGGGCGGCAGCGAGGACGGCCGCCCCTGGTCCTGCCGCGTGGTCGCCAATCCGCGCGGCTACCTGAGCAAGGGCGAGCAGGAAGGGTTCAAGCCGGAGTTCGTCATCACGCTGTGACGCCGCTGCGTGACTGGATCTGACGTAGTTGTTTCAACAGCACGTGGACCGTACTGGCGGCGCTCCTCAAGCCCGTGCCAATTCGCGCTGCACCCGGTCATGCACAAAACCCGGATGGATGCTTTCGCGCTTTCCGTCTGCAATCCAGGCCCAGGGTACCGGCATGATGCTGCGCTCCAGCGCGGCGACGAGCGCCCTGGCCTCCTTGCCTGCCCCGCACAGGTAGCACGCCACGGCAAAGTGGTTCAGGCCCACAGCGCGGAACCCGTGGCGCGGCTGATGCAGTTTCTCCTCGAGCGTGGCAGGAGTAGCGTTGAGCCAGGCATACAGCGCGGTACTGACGCGGGCCGCGTGCGAGGCGTTGCGCAGCTGCTTGACCGCATTCGCTCCCAGCGCCAGCGCGTGTTCGCAATATGCCAGGGCCACCAGGAAGTGGATCGCACTGCCGCGAGGGGCCCGCTCCGCGCTTTCCTGGGCAAAGCGGAACATCCTCTCGTGGCTGCCGCCCCATTTCTCGGTGGTGACCATGAAATACCGGTAATGCGTCGGCCAGTGCATGGGAACGCGTGCGGTGGCCTGTGCGAAGTATTGGTCGATCAGGTCGCGATCGCCGCTTCTTCGCACTTCCGCCAGGATCAGCCAGGCGAAAGGGTCGGCCGCCACCGCGTCCAGGCGCGCTGCCTCGAGCAGCGGCTGCGGGGCGCCGTTGATCAGGTCAAAGAACGGCTGTACGGCCGCCGGGTCGACGTTCTTGCCATAGGCGCTGCCGCGAATCTTCCATGCCTTGCCGATCATGCTGGCGCCCAGCAGGGTATGTGCGATTGACGAGCCGCTGCGGCTTTGCACCCATTGTTGCGCCAGCTCGACCGCATCGTCGCGCTGGGAGAAGGTGTGGAGCAGGCGCTCGCGCTCCTCGTCGCTTGCGGAGAGCAGCAGCTGTTCGGCTTCCTGGTAGCTGCCGCCGATGACATGCTTGAGCAACTGGCTCATCGATGGCGGCGGTAGGTCGTCGATGACGGCTGCCTTGGGAGTCAGTCCGAGGCTAGAAAGGATGGACATCCGACGATTTTCTCCTGGCAAATGTTTTACGATGAAAAAGCTGCAGGCGGACCTCCTGGTGCGCCATGAACCTGGCGAACCTCAAGCGCGGAGTTGACAGCCTCATTGCGACCGATACCGCCCTGCCGTCAAAGGATAGCAGTCTCCTGTTGAGAAAAATTCCACGGATTGTCACAATGCCAAAATTTGGGCTATTCGGGACGCTGCCTGGCACAATGGCCCAGGGTCGCATGCGCTCGATTCTGGCTTCGGGAGATGGCTGATCCCGGTCAATGAATGCTGTGATGTCCGGCATGGGCTGGAAAAAAATGTCGAGTCACCGACTGCTGCCGACCGATAGCGATCGTGGCTACCAAGCAATTCTTGTTAAGTCACAAACGACTGCTCGTGGACCGGTAGCGCGACGTTCAAACCGCCCAGTGTATGGTGTTGCTGCCAGGACCTGCACTGGGTTTTGTCACGCGCTCCTAGGGCGTGACCGCCGCCCGCTCCTCGCGCGACAGCACCCGCGGCACCCGCACCGGCGCCTCGCCCGCATCGAAGAAAGGATTGTCGCGATAGCCGCCGCCGAGCCGCGCGGCCGTGATCATGCTGCCGATCTTGACCACCGCCAGCGCGAGCCCGAGCGGCGTCGATGGCACGGGACCGTGCGCCGATTTCGTATTCGCGGCGAAGCGCTTGCGCCCCAGTTGCCGGTCCAGCACCTCGGGCGCTTCCATCAGGCAGGCCCGCACCAGCCCGACATACGCCACTTTCGCATCGCGCGGCGTATTCCCGATCGGTGTCCCGCAGCAGGACGCATACCAGCGATAGATCCCGCGCGGACTGAGCGACATGCACGCCAGGTGCTCCAGCCCGCTCGTCAGGCGCACCCCTGACGGCCGCGTCGCCTCGACCTCGGTTCCACCGGCCGCATCGAGTACCTCCCCCTCCTTCTTCAGGAAACGCGCGAAGGCCTGGCAATCCCTGCAATAACACACGGCCCGCGCCACGACCCTGTTCGCGTCCACGCTTCCGCGCAGCTTGCCGCACTTGCACCGCAACTGAATGTCCATATGCACCCCAGGTAGTAAGAAACGAAGCTCGGTACCGGCATGATGCCAGGGCTGCGCCAGCCCGGGTTACCCGGACAGCGACAGACTGCCTATTGCTGTTGCTGGCGTAACTGTTCGAAAAAGCAGACCGCGGCGGCGGCGGCGACATTCAGGGATTCGACCTGGCCGGCGTGCGGAATCACGACCTGGTGCGAGGCCATGGCCATCAGGTCGTCGGCGACGCCCTGCCCTTCATGGCCGAGCAGCCAGGCCACCGGCTGGCGCAGGTCGACCTCGTACAGCTTCTGCGTGGCGTAGCCGCTCATCGCGAGCACCGCGATGTCCGAGGCCTCGATCAGCGCGGCCAGGTCGACGTTCTCGAAGATCTCGAGCACGAAATGCGCGCCCATGGCCGCGCGCAGCACCTTCGGTGACCAGCAGAAGGCGCTGCCCGGGCTGCAGAACACTGGGTGATCCCGGCCGCGCCGGCGCTTCGCAGGATGGAGCCCACATTGCCTGGATCCTGCACGCCGTCGAGCAGCACCGCCGATACGGCCATCTGCGCGGGCGCCGCCGGATGCGGGGTCTCGACCGGGAACAGCAGGTTGATGCCGTGCTCAACCTGGCTCAGCGCCCCGAACAGGGCGTCGGGCAGGACCGTGACGTGCGCGCGCAGGGCTTCGCACCTGGCGGCGATGGCGGCCACTTCCGGGTTCGCCAGGGCGCCCTCCGACACCACGCAGTGCGGTGGCGCGCCGCGCAGGTCGAGCCAGGCTCGGCACAGGTGCACGCCGTCGAGCAGGGTGCGCCCGGCCTTGCGGCGCGCCTGCGAGCTGGCGGCGAGGGCCTTGAGTTCCTTGTAGAAGGGATTGTCGCGCGAGGTGAGGGTCTTCATGCAGTCTGCGCTTGAGTCGGCGCTTCCAGCAGCGCCGCGGCGGGCGCCGGCTCGCCGAAGGCATCGCCAGGCGCCGGCGCGAACAGGTCCACCTGCAGCAGGCTGCGCACCGGCGCGAAGGAGCGGCGGTGCACCGGCGACGGGCCGTGCAGGCGCAGGCGCTCCAGGTGCAGGGCGGTGGAGTAGCCCTTGTGCTGGTCGAAGCAGTACTGCGGATAGGCGGCGTGCAGGCGCACCAGTTCGGCGTCGCGGGCCGTCTTGGCCAGGATCGAGGCCGCCGAGATGGCGTGGCACTTGTCGTCGCCTTCGATCACGGCATGGGCCTTGACGTCCATCGGCGGGCAGCGGTTGCCGTCGATCAGGGCAATCGTCGGCACTAGTTGCAAGGCCTCGACCGCGCGGCGCATCGCCAGCATGGTCGCGTGCAGGATGTTGAGCGTGTCGATCTCTTCGCAGCTGGCCTGGCAGATCGCCCAGGCCAGGGCGTGCTCCCGGATTTGCGGTGCCAGCTCGTCGCGGCGCGCTTCCGTCAGCTTCTTGGAATCGCGCAGGCCCTCGATCGGCCGCTTCGGGTCGAGGATGACGGCGGCGGCGAACACGGGCCCGGCCAGCGGACCACGGCCGGCCTCGTCGACACCGCAGACGATGTCGAGGTCGGTGAACGGCCGCAGCCGCGGCGGCAGGCCGGGATAGAAATTGACGCGCTTCTTGCTCATGGGGCGGTGCGGGAATGAATGGGTCGATGCGGGTGCTGCAAGGGCGCAGTATGCCACGGACGGGCGCCGGCCGTAAGGGCCATGGGAGCGCCGCCGCGGAACCGCGCTAAGTGCGCGCGCCGATCACGCGCAGCACGGCCTCGGCGCTCTCCTGCGCACTGTTGCGCAAGAGGCTATGGTGCATGTCGAGGAAACGCGCCGCCAGGCGGTCGCGCAGCGCCGTATCGTTCAGTTGCGCCCAGACGGCATCGGCCAGCGCGGCGGGGGTCACGGCATGCTGAAGCAATTCGGGCACGAGGAATTCGCGTGCCAGGATATTCGGCAGGCCGATCCAGGGCTGGTAGCCCATGTGGCGCATGATTTCCCACTCCAGGCGCTTGACCTTGTAGGCGACTACCATCGGCTTCTTGAACAGCGCCACCTCCAGCGTGGCCGTGCCCGAGGCGGCCAGCACGGTATCGGCTGCCGCGATCGCCCGGTGCGAGTCCTGGTCGACCAGCGTCAATGGCACGTCGCCCAAGCCCTCCTGCGCGAGCAGTTCGGTGAACAGCGCACGCTGCTTCTCTCCCGCCATCGGCACGACGAAGCGCAAAGCCGGATCGCGCTGGGCGAGCAGGCGCGCGGCACCGATGAAGGGCACCGTCAGGTGCTTCAGTTCGCTCATCCGGCTGCCGGGCATGATCGTCACGACACGTGCGTCAGGTGCCAGCCCCAAGGCGGCGCGCGCGGCGACCGTATCGGGTGCGAGCGGAATCGTCTCGGCCAGCGGGTGGCCGATATAGGTCACCGGCACGCCGGCGTCCTGGTAGATTTTTTCCTCGAAGGGGAAGATCACCAGCATGTGCGACACGGCGCGCTGGATCTTCTTGATGCGCCCTCCCCGCCAGGCCCAGATCTGCGGGCCGACGAAGTGTACGGTCGGGATGCCCTTGGCGCGCAGCTGTTCTTCCAGGCCGAGGTTGAAGCCCGGGTAGTCGGCACCGATGAAGGCCGCCGGGCGTTCCGCCAGCAGGCGGTCGCGCAGCCGGTTCTGGATGCCTTTCAGTTCGCGGTAGCGGGGAATGATTTCCAGCAGGTTGCGTACCGTGAGCGTGTCGAGCGGGACATCCGATACCATCCCCTGCTCGATCATGCGCGGCCCGCCGATGCCATGGAAGCGTACGCCGGGGAGCTGGGGACGCAGCCCCGCCATCAGGCGGGCGGCGAGCATGTCGCCGGAGACCTCGCCGGCCACCAGCGCCAGCGAGACTTCCTTTGGTCCCATGTCAGCGGACGATGCCACGGCTGGCGATGCCGAGAAAGTCGCGCATGGCACGGATACCGCCGGCGGCATCCGGCAAGGCCAGTTCTTCCTGCCCGAGCGCGGCCTTGGCTTCTTCCAGGGTCAGGTTGGAACGGTAGATCAGTTTATAGGCGCTGCGGATGCCGTCGATCTGGCTGCGCGAGAAACCGCGGCGCTTCAGGCCCTCGATGTTCACGCCGCGCGCGCCGGCCGGGTTGCCGGAGACGAGCACGAAAGGCGGCACGTCCTGGGTCAGGCTGGTGTACATGCCGATGAAGGCATGGGCGCCGATCTTGCAGAACTGGTGCACGCCGGCATAGCCGGACAGGATGGCGTGGTCGCCGACGTGCACGTGGCCGGCCAGCTGCGCGTTGTTCGAGAAGATCGTGTGGCTGCCGACCTGGCAGTCGTGGGCCAGGTGGACGTAGGCCGAGATCCAGTTGTCGTCGCCCAGGCGCGTCACGCCTTCGTCCTGGGCCGTGCCCAGGTTCATGGTGACGAATTCGCGAATCGTGTTGTCGCTGCCGATTTCCAGGCGCGTCGGTTCGCCCTTCCACTTCTTGTCCTGGGGCGCGGCGCCGATGGAGCAGAACTGGAAGAACTTGTTATTCTCGCCGATCGTCGTGTGGCCTTCGATGACGACGTGCGGACCGACGACGGTCCCGGCGCCGATGCGCACGTTCGGACCGATGATCGAGTACGGGCCGACCTCGACCGAGCTGTCCAGCTCGGCCTTCGGGTCGACGATCGCGCTCTGGTGAATCTTCGGTACTGCGTTGCTCATTACTGCCCCGCTGCCGCTGCCGGCGCTGCCGCCGAATTCTCGTTTGCCCGGATCGTGCACATCAGCTCGCCCTCGACGGCGACCTTGCCGTCGACGCTGGCGACCGCCTTGTATTTCCAGATGCCGCGCGATACGCGCAGGATCTCGACATCCATCACCAGCTGGTCGCCAGGCCCGACCGGACGCTTGAAGCGCGCATTGTCGATGCCGACGAAATACACCACCGAGTTTTCGTCGGGCTTCACATCCATCGTCATGAACGACAGGATGGCGGCCGTCTGGGCCATCGCCTCGATCATCAGGACGCCCGGCATGACCGGCTGGTGCGGGAAGTGGCCATTGAAGAATTCTTCGTTGACGGTGACGTTCTTGATGGCGGTGATGCGCTTGCCGACCTCGACGTCGAGCACGCGGTCCACCAGCAGCAGCGGGTAGCGGTGCGGCAGGTATTCCTTGATTTCGGTGATGCCGAGGGTGCGCTTTTCAGATGTGGTCATTTTTCTTCTGTGATCGTTCGGATGGTTTTTTCCAGCGCGCGGATCTTGTCGCGCATGGTGTTCAGGTTACGCACGATGGCCGCCGACTTTTCCCACTCGGCGTTCTTGGCGAGCGGGTAGAAACCGGTGTACTGCCCCGGCTCGAGCACCGAGCGCGAGACCATGCTGCCCGAGGAGATATGGACATTGTCGGCGATTTCCAGGTGCCCCAGCACCATCGCCGCGCCACCGAAGGTGCAGCGGCTGCCGATCTTCGCGCTGCCGGCCACGCCGACGCAGCCGGCCATGGCCGTGTGTGCGCCGATGTGGCAGTTGTGGCCGATCTGGATCTGGTTGTCGAGCTTGACGCCGTTTTCGATGACCGTGTCGGCCAGTGCGCCGCGGTCGATGGAGGTATTCGAGCCGATGTCGACGTCGTCGCCGATGACGACGCGCCCGGTCTGCGGGATCTTGATGTAGACGCCCGCTTCCACTGCGAAGCCGAAGCCGTCGCCGCCGATCACCGCGCCCGAGTGGACGATGCCGCGCGCGCCGATGACGCACTTGCGGTGGAAGGTGACGTTGGCAAAGAAGTGCGTGCCTTCGCCGACCATGGCGTCCTTGCCGATGAAGCAGCCATGCTCGATGACGGCGCCGGCTTTCACGACCGCGCCCGCCTCGATGGTGACGAAGGGGCCGATGTGGGCCGAGGGGTCCACCTGCGCGCTCGGGTCGACGACTGCGCTCGGGTGCACGCCGGCGGCGGGCGCCGTTTCTTCGAGCGAGAGGAAGTACTGGGCCGCGCGCGCAAAATAGGCATACGGGTTGGTGGTGACGATGCGGCTGCCGCTGTAGGTGGCGGCGACCGACGGATCGTCCAGCGGCGACAGGATCAGCGCGGCGGCCGCGCTCTGGCCGGCCAGCGCGCGCAGCTTGCTGTTGGAGAGGAAGCTGATCTGGCCGGGACCGGCGCTGTCGAGCGGGGCGATCGCGCTGACGACGAGGTCGGGGTCGCCGACCAGCTGGCCGCCGAAGCGCTCGACCAGGTCCCGCAGGCGCACCTGCGTGCCCCCTGGATGGCCGGGCGCTTGTGCGACTGCTTCTTGATTCTTTTCGCGTTGTTCCAAAATCTTACTTGTCCAGCAGTTTCAGGATCTTGTCGGTAATGTCGATGCGCGGGCTCGACCACGCCGCTTCCTGCAGCACGGCGTCGAGTTTTTCCTGCTCGGCGATCTGCTCGATCATCTTGTAGGCCTTCTGGGCGATGGCGGCGCGTTCCTCGCTCTTGCGCTGGAACAGGTCTTCCTGGAACTCGCGCTGCATGCGCTGCACGTCCTTTTCCATGTCGAACAGTTCGCGCGCGCGGCGGGTGCGTTCGATGTCCGACAGGCGCGGCGCGTCGGCGTCGAACTTCTCGCTCATCTGCTTGAACTTGGCCACCATCTCTTCGGTCGTCTTCTGGCGCTTGGAGAACTCGGCCTGGATCTTGGCGTCGGCCGCCTTGGCCATCTTCGACTCGGTCATCAGGCGTTCGGTGTAGACGAAACCGATGCGGCTCGGTCCCGTCTGCGCCGCGGCCGGCAGCGAGGCCAGCGGAGCGGAAATCACGGCCGCCAGCACCAGGGTGCGTGGCAGCGTGGCAATCAGGGTTTTCAACATATGTCTCCGCGATGAAAGAGGGTAAGCCGGCCCGTCAGAAGCCCGTGCCCATCTGGAACTGGAAGCGTTCGAGCCTGTCGCCCGGCTTCGCGTTCAGGGGCTTAGCATAACTCAAGCGCAGCGGACCGACAGGCGAAATCCAGGACAGGCCGATACCGGCCGAGTAGCGCAGCTCGCCGAGCATGATCTTCGACTTCTCCTGGTACACCTGGCCGCCGTCGGCGAAGGTGAACCAGCGCAGGCTGCGGTCCTTGCTGCTGCCCGGGAAGGGGAACTGCAGCTCGACGTTGCCGATGACGCGCTTGGACCCGCCGATTGCGTCGCCGTAGCGCGGGTCGACCACGCCCAGGGTCGAGCTTTCGAAGCCGCGCACCGAGCCGATGCCGCCGGCGTAGAAGTTCTTGAACACCGGATAGGCGTTGCCGCCGATGCCCTTGCCGTAGTCGAACTCGCCGCGCAGGGCCAGCGTCATCCAGCTGGTGAGCGGACGATACCACTGGTGTTCGTACACCAGTCGGTAGTACTTCGCGTCGCCGATGGCGTCGACCTCGACGTTGGCACGCTGGTAGCGGCCGATGCTCGGGGTCAGCGCGCTGTCGCGGCTGTCGCGGCCCCAGGCCACGGTCAGCGGGATCGAGATGCTCTTGCCGGTGCCGACGCCGTAGAAGGGGTCGCCCACCGTGTTGTTGCCGCCGTTTTGTGCCACGAATTCACGGTAAAGGGTCGGGCTGCTGGTGTCGGTGGTCAGCGAGGTGCGTTCGAGGCCCACGCCGAAGTAGACCGTGTCGGTTTCCGAGAACGGCACGCCGAAGGTCAGGTTGCCCCCGGTCTGGCGCACGGTATAGGAACCGATGTTCTCCAGTGGCGGGCTGGTGGTGCGCAGGTAGACCTGGAAGGCGCGCGAGATGCCGTCGTCGGTGAAGTACGGGTTCGTGTTCGAGAACGCGATCGTGCGGCTGTACTTCGAGGTATTCAGGTCGATGCCGACGGTCTGGCCGCTGCCGGCGAAGTTGGCCTGCTGGACCGATGCCGTGAAGGTGAATTTCTCGGCCTGCGAGAACGAGCCGCCGACCATGAAGTTGCCGGTCGGGCGTTCCTCGACCGTCAGGTTGACGTCGACCTGGTCGTTGGTGCCCGGGGACTCGGGCGTATCGACCTTCACTTCCTTGAAGTAGCTCAGGCGGTCGACGCGGTCGCGCGAGAGCTTGACCTTGTTGGCGTCGTACCAGGCGCCTTCGAACTGGCGGAACTCGCGGCGGATCACTTCGTCGCGGGTGACGGTGTTGCCGGCGATGTTCATGTGGCGCACGTAGGCGCGCTTGCCCGGATCGACGAAGAAGGTGAAGGCCACTTCGCGCTTCTCGCGGTTGAGTTCCGGGTTGGCGTTGACGTTGGCGAAGGCGTAGCCGAAGGAGCCGAGGCGGTCGGCGATGCGCTTGTTGCTCGCTTCCTGCAGCGCGCCGGAATAGGTCTTGCCCGGCTGGAGCAGGATCAGCTGGCGCAGCTCTTCCTCGCGTCCGAAGGTCTCGCCTTCGAGCTTCACGCTCGAGACGGTGTACTTCTCGCCTTCGGTGATGTTGATGGTGAGGTAGATGTCCTTCTTGTCCGGCGAGATCGACACCTGGGTCGATTCGACCTTCGCTTCCAGGTAGCCGCGGTCGAGGTAGAAGGACTGGATCGCTTCGAGGTCGCCGGTCAGCTTGGTCTTCGAATACTGGTCGGCCTTGGTGTACCAGGTGAACCAGCCCGAGGTGTCGAGCTGCAGCTGCTCGCGCAGTTCCTTGTCCGAGAAGACCTTGTTGCCGACGATGCTGATCTGCGCGATGCGCGCGACGTCGCCTTCGTCGACGTTGAACATGACGTTCACGCGGTTACGCTCGATCGGCGTGATGGTGGTCGTGATCTTCACGCCGTACAGGCCATGCGACAGGTACTGGCGCTTGAGTTCCTGTTCGGCGCGGTCGACGGCCGCCTTGTCGTAGATCTTGGTTTCGCCCACGCCGATGTCGCGCAGGGCCTTGACTAGCATGTCCTTCTCGAATTCCTTGGTGCCGGTGAAGTCGACCGCGGCGATCGCCGGACGCTCCTCGACCAGCACGACCAGCACGCCGTTCTCTTCCTCGAGGCGGATGTCCTTGAAGAAGCCGGTGGCGTACAGCGCCTTGATGGCGACAATGCTCTTGTCGTCGTCGAAGGTCTCGCCCACGCGCACCGGCAGGTAGCTGAACACGGTGCCGGCTTCGGTACGCTGGATGCCTTCGATCCGGATGTCCTTGACGACAAACGGATTGACGGCGAGCGCCGGGCCGGCGCACAGGGCCAGCACGGCCGCACCGATCAGGCTGCGGCGAATGAACGGCAGGGCAAAACGATCTGGTTGTGATTTCATTGGCTAAATCGATGAGTCATTGGACAACGTACATATTCTTGGAATCCTCGAATACCCTGCTGCGGCTTGCATTGCCGGCCTGCGATGCTGCGCGTCCGGCCACTACCCTGGCAGCTCGCTACGGTTTCTCGAGGTTCCTCTTGTTCACCGGTGGATGCGGCGCCATGGCGCCGCATCCACCATGGGGTCTACAGCCGCTGCGACAGGTCATTGAAGATGGCGAGCGCCATCAGCATGAACAGCAGGGCCACCCCTGCTCGCTGAGCGAATCCCTGGATGCGCTCGGACAGGGGACGCCCGGTCAAAACTTCCAGCGAATAATACAGCAAATGGCCACCGTCCAGCACTGGAATTGGTAACAGATTCATTACACCCAGGCTCACGCTGACCACCGCGATAAACCCCAAAAACGTGGCGAGGCCCATGCGCGCTGTCTGTCCGGCATAGTCGGCGATCGCGATCGGACCGGTGACGTTCTTCAGCGAAGCCTGGCCGGTGGCGATCTTGCCGATCATCTTGAAGGTCAGCGCCGTCATTTCCCAGGTGCGCGCAGCGCCCTTCGCGAACGCTTCGACCGGACCGGACTGCACCGTGACGCGCTCGAGGGCCGGTGCCAGCTGCACGGCGGCGACGCCCTGCCCTTTCGCGTCAAGCGCCGGCGTGAGCGGCAGCGTCAACACGGTGCCCCCACGGCGCACCTGCAGCTGCATGCTGCGGTTCGGCGCGGCGCGCACCGCGTCCACGAAGTCGACCGCGTGGGCAAAGGACTTGCCGTCGGCGCCGAGCACCACGTCGCCCGGCTGCAGGCCGGCGCGGGCACCGGCACCGCCCTCGATCGCGCGGTCGACGATCGGCATGCCGACCCAGAAGTCCAGGCCGAGCGCGGCCATCACATCGCTGTCGGGATTGGTCTTCGCGATCTCGCCCGCGGGTATCGTCGCCGCGTACTGGCCGCCGTTGGCGCCGCGTACGCTCAGCTTCGCCGCGCCCTTGTCCAGCGCCAGGTGGGTCATCTGCCAGCGCAGGTCGGACCAGGTCGCGACCGGCTCGCCGTTGACGGCGGTGATCGCGTCGCCCCCGCGCAGGCCGGCGACAAAGGCCGGCGTGCCCGGAGTGGTGGCGCGCAGGCGCGTGCCCGGCTCCTCGCTGCCGTGCATGAACAGCGCGGCGAACAGGACGATGGCGAGCAGGAAGTTGGCGACCGGGCCGGCAGCGACGATGGCGATGCGCTTCCACACATTCTGGCGCATGAAGTCGCGCGCGGCGTCGCGCTCGTCCTTCGGCGCGCTGCTCGGATCGCGGCTGTCGAGCATTTGCACATAGCCGCCCAGCGGCAGCGCCGACACCGCCCACTCGGTCTGGTCCGGGCCGAAGCGGCGCGACCAGACGACCTTGCCCATGCCGAGGGAAAAGCGCAGCACCTTGACGCCGCAGGCGCGCGCGACCCAGTAGTGGCCGAGCTCGTGGAAGACGATGAGCGGGCCCGGGGCCAGCAGGAAGGCCGCGACGGTCTTGATCAGTTCCATGGTCTGCCTTCCTTCACGCGCGGGCGATGGCGGCAACGATGTCGCGCGCGGCTTGCCGTGCCCGCGCATCCTGGGCCATCACGGCCTCGATGTCGCCGGCGGCGCCGTGGGCATTCTCGTCCATCACGCGGCGCAGCACGCGGTCGATGTCGCGAAAGCCGATGCGGCGCTCGAGAAAGGCTTCGACCGCAATCTCGTTGGCGGCGTTGAGCAGGGCCGGCGCGGTGCCGCCGGCGCGCAGCGCGTCGAAAGCGAGGGCCAGGCAGGGAAAGCGCGCATAGTCGGGCTGGTAGAACTGCAGCGCCGCCATCTGCGTCAGGTCGAGCTGGGCGACGCCGGAAGCGATACGGTCCGGGTAGGCCAGCGCGTGCGCGATCGGGGTGCGCATGTCGGGGTTGCCCAGCTGGGCCAGCACCGAGCCGTCCACGTAGGACACCATCGAGTGGATCACGCTTTGGGGATGGATCACGACTTCGATGCGCTCGGGCGCCGCGCCGAACAGCCAGTGGGCCTCGATCACTTCCAGGCCCTTGTTCATCATGGTGGCCGAGTCGACCGAGATCTTGCGCCCCATCGACCAGTTCGGGTGCTTGCAGGCTTCCTCGGGCGTCACCGCTTCCAGGGTCTCGACCGCGCGGTTCAGGAACGGGCCGCCGGACGCGGTGAGCAGGATCTTCGCCACGCCCGCCGCGCCCGGCTCGCGCGCGTAGCCGGCCGGGAGCGACTGGAAGATGGCGTTGTGCTCGCTGTCGATCGGCAGCAGGGTCGCCTGCTCGCGCACGGCGTCCATGAAGAGCTGGCCGGACATGACCAGCGCTTCCTTGTTCGCCAGCAGGACCTTCTTGCCGGCACGGGCCGCGGCCAGCGTGGGCGCCAGGCCCGCGGCGCCGACGATGGCGGCCATCACGGTATCGGTGTCATCGCTGGCGGCGATCTCGCACAGGGCCGCTTCGCCGTAGGAGACATCGACCGGCAGGCCGGCCAGCAGGCGCGTCAGTTCAAGCGCGGCTTCAGCGCTGCCGACGACGGCGCGCTGCGGGCGAAACTGGCGGCACTGGGCCGCCAGTTCGTCGACGCGGCTGTGCGCGGACAGTGCATATACCTGGTATTGATCGGGATGACGTGCGAGCACGTCGAGGGTCGAGACGCCGATCGAGCCGGTGGCGCCCAGGATGGTGATGCGTTGCATGAGAATTCCTTAGAGCCAGGCGCCGACCAATGCTGCCAGTGGCAATACCGGAACCAGTGCGTCGATCCGGTCGAGCACGCCGCCGTGGCCGGGCAGCAGCTTGCTGCTGTCCTTCATGCCGGCGCGGCGCTTGAGCTGGGATTCGAACAGGTCGCCGACGATGCTGGCGGCGACGACCAGGACCAGCACGGCCCAGGTCGCGGCCCAGCCCAGGCTGGCCTGCAGGTGTACCGGGAAGGTGTTGGCCAGCGGTTCGCCGGCGAAGACGATGACGAGCGTGGCGATGATGAGGGTGGCGATGCCGCCGCCGATCGCGCCTTCCCAGGACTTGCCCGGCGAAATCGACGGCGCCAGCTTGCGCTTGCCGAAGGCCTTGCCGGAGAAGTAGGCGAAGATGTCGGCGGCCCAGACGATGGCCAGTACCGACAGCAGGTAGAGCGGCGAATGCGTGTAGAGCACGACGATGGCCGCGAAGCAGCCCACCAGCGACAGCGCGTAGGTGACGCTGAGCAGGGTATTGCTGGTGCTCGCGAGCGGCGGCAAACCCATCTTCAAGGTCGGCACGAAGCGCAGCAACCAGAGCAGCACGCTGATGACGAACCAGAAGCTCTGGCCCGCGCCGCGGCCGCTGAAGAAGAAAGCCCAGGCGAAAGCGGCCGTCCAGAACGCGGCCACGATGGCGGCGTTCTTCGATGTCGGGTTAAACAGGCGGAAGGTTTCCCAGATCGCGGCGCCGAAGAAGACGGTCACCACCACCGCGAAGGCCTCGAAGTTGTTGGAATACAGGACTGGCAACAGCACTGCCAGCAGCACGAGCGCGGTGAGGATCCGGGTTTTCAGCATCAGGTTTGGTCGGCTTGGTTGACTCGGTTGGCTTAGTTGGCTTAGTTGGCTTAGTTGGATTGTTTGGCCACTTGTTCGCCGGTGCGGCCGAAACGGCGCTCCCTGCTTTGATAGGACGCGATCGCCGTATCGAGCGACTCGGCCGAGAAATCCGGCCAGTAGGTGTCGGTGAAGTAGAGCTCGGAATACGCGAGCTGCCACAGCAGGAAGTTCGAGATGCGCTCTTCGCCGCCGGTGCGGATGAAGAGGTCGGGCTCGGGCGCGTAGGCCATCGCCAGGTGGGGCGCGAGCATCTCTTCGGTGAACTCGAGCAGGCCGGGATTGGCCGCCACCATCTTGCTGGTGGCCTGCATGATGTCCCAGCGCCCGCCGTAGTTGGCGCAGACGGTGACGGTCAGGCGCGTGTTGCCGGCCGTGCGGCGCTCGGCGGCGGCGATCATCTCGCGCAGCTTGGCGTCGAAGCGCGACAGGTCGCCGACCACCTTCAGGCGGATGTTATTGGCGTGCATTTTTGAGACTTCGCGCTCGAGCGCGGTGACGAACAGGCGCATCAGAAGCGAGACTTCCTCTTCCGGACGGCGCCAGTTTTCCGAGGAAAACGCGAACAGGGTCAGGTATTCGACCCCGCGCAGGACGCAGGCTTCGACCACGCCGCGCACCGCTTCGACGCCCTTGACGTGGCCGGCCACGCGCGGGAGCAGGCGCTTGGTCGCCCAGCGGCCGTTGCCGTCCATGATGACGGCGATATGGCGCGGGACGGCCGGGACGTCGGGTACTACAGTGGTCGAACTCTTGAAGATCATAAATCCATTGCCTTGCGTCGCTACTTGGGAGGGGGATGATACAACACCGCGCGGGGGCGGCAGGAAGGCCGCGCCCGCACGGCCTTCCCTGCTGCTTAGACGGTCAGGACTTCCTTTTCCTTCTCCGCGACCATCTTGTCGATGTCGGCGACGAACTTGTCGGTCAGCTTCTGGATCTCGTCCGAGGAGCGGCGCTCGTCGTCTTCCGAAGCGGTCTTGTCCTTCACCATCTTCTTGAGCTGCTCGTTGGCATCGCGGCGGATGTTGCGCACGGCGATTTTCGCGTCTTCGGCTTCCGACTTGACCAGCTTGACCATTTCCTTGCGGCGCTCTTCGGTCAGGGCCGGGGTCGGCACACGGACCAGTTCGCCGAAAGTCGACGGGTTCAGGCCCAGGTCGGAATCGCGGATCGCCTTTTCGATGGTGCTCAGCATCTTCTTTTCGTAGGGCTGGACGCCGATGGTGCGGGCGTCGATCAGGGTCAGGTTGGCCACGCCCGACAGTGGGGTCGGCGCACCGTAGTAATCGACCATGATGTGGTCGAGGATGCCGGTGTGGGCACGGCCCGTGCGCACCTTGGCCAGATCGGCGCGCAGGGTTTCGATCGACTTGGTCATGCGCTCTTGCGCATTCTTCTTGACGTCAGCTAAGGACATGCTGCTCTCCTGTTTTTCAGTGTTCGTATTGTTAAACGTGTACCAGTGTACCCTCGTCCTCGCCCATGATCACGCGCATGAGCGCGCCGGGTTTGACGATGGAGAACACCTTGATCGGCAGTTTCTGGTCGCGGCACAGCGCAAAGGCGGTCGCGTCCATCACCTGCAGCTGCTTCGAGATCGCCTCGTCGAACGAGATCGATTCGTAGCGGGTGGCATCCGGGTCCTTCTTCGGATCGGCAGTATATACGCCATCGACCTTGGTTGCCTTCAGGACGATCTCGGCCGAGATTTCCGAGCCGCGCAGGGCGGCGGCGGTGTCGGTCGTGAAGAAGGGATTGCCGGTACCGGCGGCGAAGACGACGACCTTGCCCTCTTCCAGGTATTGCAGGGCTTTCGGGCGCACGTAGGGCTCGACCACCTGCTCGATGCCGATGGCCGACATCACGCGCGCGGTGATGCCGACGTGGCGCATGGCGTCGGCCAGGGCCAGCGCATTCATGACGGTGGCCAGCATGCCCATGTAGTCGGCGGTAGCGCGGTCCATGCCCTGGGCGCCAGGCGCGACGCCGCGGAAGATGTTGCCGCCGCCAATCACGACCGCCACCTCGACACCCGCCTTGGCCACTTCCGCGACGTCGGCGACCATGCGGTCGATGGTGGCACGATTGATGCCGAACTGATCGTCGCCCATCAGCGCTTCGCCAGACAGTTTCAGGAGGACTCGTTTGTAGGCTGGTTTGGTCATGATGAAGCGCTCTCCTATGTGTTGTTTCGAATTCGGGTCCGGCCGCGGGTCGACGCCCGGGGCCTCATCTGCCAATGTACAGATGGCGGTGAAACTGGCGCGCACGGGCCGGGCGAGCCCGCGGCGTGTCGCCTTCGTAGGTGGGCACTCCGTGCCCACGCGGTCGTACCGATGCGCGGCGCGCCGTATCAACCTCCCGTCCGGCGGCAATCGACGCGGACGGATGACCGATTACGCCAACACGCATCACAGATTGAATCCGCGTGGGCACGGAGTGCCCACCCTACGAATCCTGGCTGCTTTTGACAAGCAACATTGCCTGACAATAAACACCCAGGTTAAAAAAACGGGCCTTGCGGCCCGCTTTCACATTACTGCTTGTTGGCAGCCATCTGTGCCGCGACTTCTGCTGCGAAGTCGTCCACCTTCTTCTCGATGCCCTCGCCCACGACGTACATCGTGAATGCCTTCACCGTGGTGTTGGTGGCTTTCAGCATTTGCTCGATCGACTGCTTGTCGTTCTTCACGAATGCCTGGTTCAGCAGCGACACTTCCTTCAGGTACTTCTGGACCGAACCTTCGAGGCGCTTGGCCAGGATTTCCGGCGACTGGGCCGGCTTGCCTTCGGCAGCGGCTTTGTCCGCATCTTCCTGGGCCTTCAGCTGGGCGACCGAACGCTCTTTCTCGATCATTTCAGCTGGCACCTGGTCCGACGACAGGGCGACCGGCTTCATTGCGGCGATGTGCATCGCGACGTCCTTGCCAACCTGCTCGTCCGCGCCTTCGTAGTCGACCATGACGCCGATACGGGTGCCGTGCAGGTAGGAAGCGAGCTTGCCGGTGGTTTCGAAGCGCTGGAAGCGGCGCACGGTCATATTTTCACCGATTTTGCCGATCAGTGCAGTACGCACTTCGTCGAAGGTCTTGCCGCCTTCGACCGGCAGGGCTGCCAGGGCAGCGACGTCGGCCGGGTTGTTCTCGGCGACGAGCTTGGCCGCCAGGCTGGCCATGGCCAGGAAGTCGTCGTTCTTGGCGACGAAGTCGGTTTCGCTGTTGATTTCGACCAGCGCGCCGATGTTGCCGGCGATGTAGCTCGAGACCACGCCTTCGGCGGTGATGCGTGCCGATGCCTTCGAAGCCTTGCCGCCCAGCTTGACCCGCAGGATTTCTTCGGCACGGCCCATGTCGCCTTCGGCTTCGGTCAGTGCCTTCTTGCATTCCATCATCGGCGCATCGGTCTTCGCGCGCAGTTCGCCCACCATCGCTGCAGTAATCGCTGCCATGTTTCTCTCCTAAATGTGATCAGTGTGCACGTGCTTGACAGCCACCTGCACGATATTGCAAACGCCGCCAGGGCGTCCGCACGATATTTTCTTGCTAATTCGGTGCTTAAAAAAAGGGGTGCTCAGCAATGGCTCGGCACCCCTTCCTGGGTCACGCGGGCAAGCCGCATGCGGCAGGCCCGCGGGGCCCGCCCTTACTCTATTAAGACTTAAGCCTGCTCGGAGACTTCGACGAAGTCGTCGCCGCCGGCCTTGACCATCTCAACGACTTCGTTGGTGGCGTTGGCACGGCCTTCCAGGATCGCATCGGCAACGCCGCGTGCGTACAGGGTGATGGCCTTCGACGAGTCGTCGTTGCCAGGGATCACGTGGGTGACGCCTTCTGGCGAGTGGTTGGTATCGACCACGCCGATGACCGGGATGCCCAGCTTGCCGGCTTCGGTGATGGCGCCCTTGTGGTAGCCGACGTCGACGACGAAGATTGCGTCAGGCACGCCGCCCAGGTCCTTGATGCCGCCGATCGATTTCTGCAGCTTGATCATTTCGCGCGAGAACATCAGCGCTTCTTTTTTCGACAGCTTCTCGACCGAACCGTCTTCCACTTGCGCTTCCATGTCTTTCAGGCGCTTGATCGAGGTCTTGATGGTCTTGAAGTTGGTCAGCATGCCGCCCAGCCAACGCTGGTCGACGTAAGGAACGCCGGCGCGCTGTGCTTCAGCAGCGATGATGTCGCGTGCCTGGCGCTTGGTGCCGACCATCAGGATGGTGCCGCGGTTCGACGAAATCTGCTTGATGGTCTTCATCGCATCCTGGTACATCGCCATGGTTTTTTCCAGGTTGATGATGTGGATCTTGTTGCGATGACCAAAGATGAACGGTGCCATCTTCGGGTTCCAGAAACGGGTCTGGTGGCCGAAGTGAATACCGGCTTCCAGCATTTCGCGCATAGTAACGGACATGTAATTCTCCAGGGTTAAGTCTTGAATAACGGCCAGTCACCCTATGGGCACCCTTGTCGGCCGCATTCGCGATTTGAATAAATAAATGGACTACTTTTGACAACATTGCCGGACCTCAGTCCAAGCAACCCGAGATTCTAGCGGGATTCGGGTGGATTTTCAAGCTTTGCGTGCTGCATTCGGGCGTCCGGGCGCTTCGCGTGCCTGGCTGAAGCGCTGCATACGACGTACCGCGTGGGCTCGAGAGCCCACCCTACGAACGGCGAAGCAATTCGATTTTGTAGGGTGGGCTCTTGAGCCCACCTTACGAACGGCGAAGCAATTCGATTTTGCAGGGTGGGCTCTTGAGCCCACGCCGTTAACCCGCAGAACATTCGCAAACCCACCCTCGCCTCGGCAAGCCACTGCACATCCCTTATAATGAAAAGAATATTGCACCGGGCGCGACTGTTGCTCGGCTGTTACGAATACTTACCGTTAGTCGAATCCTCATCCATGACCATCTCCATCAAGACCCCCGACGAAATCGAAGGCATGCGCCTGGCCGGCCGCCTCGGCGCCGAAGTGCTCGACTACATCACGCCTTTCGTCAAGCCGGGCGTGACCACGGGCGAACTCGACCGCCTGTGCCACGAATACATGGTCAAGGTCCAGGGCACCGTGCCGGCGCCGCTGAACTACGCGCCGCCGGGTTACCCGCCCTTCCCGAAGGCGGTGTGCACCTCGGTCAACGACGTGATCTGCCACGGCATCCCCGGCGACAAGGTCCTGAAAAGCGGCGACGCCCTGAACATCGACGTCACCGTCATCACGAAGGATGGCTTCCACGGCGACAACAGCCGCATGTTCCTGGTTGGCCAACCCTCCCTGCTGGCGCGGCGCCTGTCGGAAGTGGCCTACGAGTGCATGTGGCTGGGCATCTCGAAAGTGAAACCGGGCGCGCACCTGGGCGACATTGGCCACGTGATCCAGCAGCACGCCGAAAAGAACGGCTACAGCGTGGTGCGCGAATTCTGCGGCCACGGCATCGGCCGCGTCTTCCATGAAGAGCCGCAGGTGCTCCACTACGGCAAGCCCGGCACGCTGGAAAAGCTGGAAGCGGGCATGATCTTCACGATCGAGCCGATGATCAACGCCGGCCGCCGCGAAATCAAGGAAATGCCGGACGGCTGGACCATCAAGACGCGCGACCGCAGCCTGTCGGCCCAGTGGGAGCACATGATCCTCGTCACCGAGACCGGCTACGAGGTGCTGACCCAGTCGGCCGGCACCCCGCCGCCGCCGGCCATCGTCCTGCCAAAAGCCGCCGTCCCGGCGTAGGCAGCATGTCTCCGATGGCGCTCGACGGGATCCGTCCCGCTCTCAAGGCCAGGCTCAAGGCCGAGCGCCATGCCTTGTTTGCCGCGTTCAAGGATGAGGGCAAGCCGGAGAAGCTGCTGCGCGGCCTGCGCCAGTGCGTCGACGACATCCTTGGCGAAGCCTGGGACGCTGCCCGCCTGCCAGGCAACAGCGCCCTGGTCGGCGTGGGCGGCTACGGCCGCGGCGAACTGTTCCCGCATTCCGATGTCGACCTGCTGATCCTGCTGGGCGAGCCGGCCGACGCCATCACCCAGGCCCGGCTGGAAAGCCTGGTGCAGCTGCTGTGGGACCTGGGCCTGGAAATCGGCCACAGCATCCGCACCGTCGACGAATGCCTGGTCGAGTCGCAGGCGGACATCACCGTGCAAACGAGTTTGCTGGAAGCGCGCCTGGTCGCAGGCAGCGCGGCGCTCTTCGCCCAGCTGGAAGGACGCTACCGGGAAGCGCTCGATCCGCAGGCCTTCTTCCAGGCCAAGACCGCGGAAATGCGCCTGCGCCATGCCAAGTACGAATACACCGCCTTTGCGCTGGAGCCGAACTGCAAGGAGAGCCCGGGAGCGCTGCGCGACCTGCAGGTGATCCTGTGGGTGGCCAAGGCGGCGGGCCTGGCCGCTTCCTGGAGCCAGTTCGCCACGCGCGGCCTGATCACCCACGAGGAAGCGCGCCAGTTGATGGAAAAGGAGCGCGCCTTCAAGGATATCCGCGTGCGCCTGCACCTGCAGACGAACCGGCGCGAAGACCGCCTGCTGTTCGACGTGCAGACGGCGATCGCCGAGTCTTTCGGCCTGACCGACGACGCACCAGGCCCGGGGGCGCGGCGGGCCTCTGAATACCTGATGCAGCGCTACTACTGGGCGGCGAAGACCGTCACCCAGCTCAACACCATCCTGCTGCAGAATATCGAGGCCCAGCTGTTCCCGCAGCCGGCCGTACCGCTGCCGCTCGCCGGTCCTGCCGGCGCCTGCTTCAACGACGTCAACGGCTTCATCGACATCGCGCGCGACGACACCTTCGAGACCGACCCGGAAGCCATCCTCGGGATTTTTGTTGCCATGACCGAGCGCCCGGACATCAAGGGCATGACCGCGCGCACCACGCGCGCGCTCTGGCATGCGCGCGAGCTGATCGACGATGCCTACCGCGCCGACCCGGCCAACAAGGCGAACTTCCTGCGCATCCTGAAGGCGCCGGTGGGCCTGGTGCACGCGCTGCGGCGCATGAACGACTTCGGTGTGCTGGGACGCTACCTGCCGAACTTCCGCCGCATCGTCGGCCAGATGCAGCACGACCTGTTCCACGTGTATACCGTCGACCAGCACATCATGATGGTGGTGCGGAACCTGCGCCGCTTCACGATGAGCGAGCACGCCCACGAATATCCCTTCTGCAGCGGCCTGATCGCCAACTTCCGCGACCGCTGGCTGCTGTATGTCGCCGCCCTCTTCCACGACATCGCCAAGGGCCGCGGTGGTGACCATTCGGAACTGGGCCGCGAGGACGCCCTCGCCTTTTGCCAGGAACATGGCATGCGCGAGGAAGACACGGAGCTGGTCGTGTTCCTGGTCGAACAGCACCTGACCATGTCGCAGGTGGCGCAGAAGCAGGACCTGTCCGACCCCGACGTGATCGCCTCGTTTGCGGCCGTGGTGAAGGACGAGCGCCACCTGACCGCGCTGTACCTGCTGACGGTGGCCGACATCCGCGGCACCAGCCCCAAGGTGTGGAATGCCTGGAAGGCCAAGCTGCTCGAAGACCTGTACCGCATTACCCTGCGCGTGCTCGGGGGCGAGCCGCATTCGGCCGACCGCGAACTGCGCGCGCGCCAGCAGGAAGCGCTGGCCACGCTGCGCCTGTTCGGTTTACCGAGCGATGCCCACGAGGCGCTGTGGGACCAGCTTGACGTGGTCTATTTCCTGCGCCACGACGCTTCCGACATCGCCTGGCAGACGCGCTTCCTGCACGACAAGGTGAACCACCCCCGTCCGGTGGTCAAGGCGCGGCTGGCGCCGATCGGCGAAGGCCTGCAGGTGGCGGTCTACATCAAGGACCAACCCGACCTGTTCGCGCGTATCTGCAGTTACTTCGACCGCAAGAATTTCAGCATCCTCGACGCCAAGATCCACACGACGAAGAATGGCTATGCGCTCGACAGCTTCCTCGTCACCGCCGAGGGTTTCGCCAGCCACTACCGCGACATCATCAGCCTGATCGAGCACGAACTGTGCGAGCTGCTGGTAAGGCAGGCGCCGCTGCCGCCACCGACGCGCCCGCGCCTGTCGCGCCTGTCGCGCCACTTCCCGGTCGCGCCCAGCGTCGACGTGCGCCCGGACGAACGCGGCCAGTACCTGCTGTCGATCGCGGCCAACGACCGCACCGGCCTGCTGTACGCGATCGCCAGCGTGCTGACGCGCTACCGCATCAGCCTGCACACGGCGAAAATCATGACGCTGGGCGAACGCGTCGAGGACGTGTTCCTCGTCGACGGCGCCAATCTCACCAATCCGCGCGTGCTGGTGCAGCTCGAGACCGAGCTGCTTGACGCGCTGGCAGTCTGATTGCGCGCCCTGCCCGTCAACTGAAACACTTCATCTCACTTCATAAGATCCATGACCGAACCGCTCCGCCTCTCCAAACGAATGTCCGAACTGGACCTGTGCTCGCGCCGCGAAGCCGATGAATGGATCGCGCGCGGCTGGGTGCGGGTCGACGGCAAGGTGGTCTCGGAACTGGGCAGCAAGGTGCTGCCCAGCCAGCGCATCACCGTCGAACGCCAGGCCGCGGCCGAGCAGTCCAAGCGCGTCACCATCCTGATCAACAAGCCGATGGGCTATGTGTCGGGCCAGGCCGAGGACGGCTACACACCGGCGGTCGCCCTGATCAAGCCGGAGAACCGCTGGGCGGAGGACCCGGCGCCGGAACAGTTCCACCCGACCCAATTGCGCTCGCTGGTGCCGGCCGGGCGCCTCGACATCGATTCCGTGGGTTTGCTGGTACTGACCCAGGACGGGCGCATCGCCAAGCAGCTGATCGGCGAAAACACCGCGATCGACAAGGAATACCTGGTGCGCGTGGAATACACGAAACCGGGCAAGCTGCCCGAGTCGGACCTGAAAAAGCTGAACCACGGCCTGTGGATGGACGGCAAACCGCTGCTGCCGGCGAAGGTGCGCTGGCAGAACGAAGACCAGCTCAGCTTTACCCTGCGCGAAGGCAAGAAGCGCCAGATCCGCCGCATGTGCGACATGGTGGGCCTGAAGGTAGTGGGCCTGAAACGCGTGCGCATCGGCCGCGTCAAGCTGGGCGATTTGCCGGTGGGGCAATGGCGCTACCTGTCGCCGGACGAGACGTTCTGACGCGCCGCCGCAAGGCTGGGGTCAGGTCTGACATTCGGACACGAGCTCGACCGCCGCAAGGCTGGGGTCACGCCGCAAGGCTGGGGTCAGGTCTGACATTCGGACACGAGCTCGACCGTAAGGCTGGGGTCAGGTCTGACATTCGGACACGAGCTCGACCGTTGGCCGGCAGTGATTCCGCCAGACCCACGCTGAACGCGCATGCAGAGGATTTTCGATAGCAAAGGCAGAGCTCGTGTCTGAATGTCAGACCTGACCCCACCGTACTTGTGAATGTCAGACCTGACCCCACCGTACTGTGACCCCACCGTACTCTGTGACCCCACCGTACGCTGCTCTTGCGACCCCGCTGCTCTTGCCGCCTTACCTTCGCCCGGCGCGGCAAGATGCCTGCAACTGCGGGTCGGCGCCCAGTTCGCGCAGGAGCGCCATCATGGTGTCCAGCCCCCACTCCTGCGCCACCCCATAGGCGGTGCGGCAGTCGGGCGCGACGCGATTGACCTGGGCGCCAGCCGCAACCAGCTTGCGCACCACCTTCTCCAGGCGGGCTTCGCGCTCGCGCACCGCGGCGCTTTAACTGGCCCGCGCACGCCGTCGACGAACCCGTGCGCCTGCATCAGCTGCATCAGGACGCTCATGCCCTCGCTTGACCCGCTCCCCTCGTCCGGCTTTGCGCCGGCTTCGAGCAGCAGGTCCATCATCGCCAGGTCCAGCGCCAACGCCGCATGCGTCAGCGGCAACCGGTCGCGCGCGGCGTTGACGTCGGCACCGTGGCGCAGCAGTGTACGCACCATGTCGCGGTCGCCGCCGACCGGCGGCGATGCCCAGTGCCGTCCTGCCTCTGCTTCCGGTAGCGTCCGGCCCGGTCGAGGGCGGATCGGCGCTGGCGCCATGCGCGAGCAGGAAGTCGACCATGCCGGCGTCCCCCATCTCGGCCGCCGTCGTGAGCGCGGTGCCGCCCATTGCATCGATGCGCGCACCGTGCTCGAGCAGCAGGGGGCCACCACGTCGCGCCGCTTGGCGCGCACCGCGCTGTCGACCGGCGCAAAGGCCGCGTAGCCCGGCTCGACGATACGCGGGTCGCGCGCAAGCATCGTGCGCAGCTTGCCGAGATCGCCCGTGCGCACCGCCTCGGCGAATTCGGCGCCACGGCGCTCCACGATCGCCTCGGCCTGGCGCTGGGCAATCTGGTCCGGCCTCAAGAGCAGCCTGGCCAACGCATTGCTCAGGCGGTCAGCATCGGGGTGACGCAGCTCCTCGGCGGTGCGTTCGGTGTCGTTCGATTCAAGGGCCAGGAGGGGCCGCTGCAGCGTGCGGCCGTCCACGTACACGCTCAGGAAACCGAAGTAGTTCAGCAGGATCGGCCTGCCGCCCTCGTTACCGATGACCTTCTTGTCGGAGGGCGTAAACCGCACCGGCTTGAAGGCCATGACCTCGCGGATGAACGCATCCAGGCGTGTCGGATCCAGACCCTTGCACGGGCGCTTTTCCTGCTTGTACAGCGTGCAGACCCCAGCCCTGGATGCGGTCTTGACATACCAGTGCGCCACCGGGTCGCCCGCGTGACCGTCCGGTCGTTCGATCAGCAGCGAAGCCTCGATCGGCTCGCCGCTGTAACTGGCCAGCCGCTCGTGGATCGGCCGCTGCGGGAAACGCCCGGGCCAGAAATGCATGAACTCGTTGTGCGCGATCGGATGATCGCGCAGGGCGCCCTCGTAGGACAGGTCCCATTTCAGGTCGGCGCCGGCATGCACGCAGCCGGCCCAGAGGGCGCCTGCCAGCAGGCAGGCTCCGGCCAGCGCATGCCGGCCCCAGCGCAAAGCGTTCGTTGTCATGCTTCCCTTCGGGACGGGCCTGCCGTTCAGTTGTGGATGTACTTGGTGAACACGTCGCTGAAGTCGCGCTTGGTATGCGTGTCGAGCATGGCCGTGTTCAGGGCCGCCAGCAGTTCGCCGTACTGGCTGACGAGGCTGCCGGCACCGGGCGCGATATTAAGCTTGTGGACCGAGGCGGTGGCATCGAGCGTGCGCAGCGCGTTGTCGCGGCACACGGCATCGCGGTGCTGCTGCTTGCCGATCGTGATCAGGGCCTTGTAGATGTCCTTCAGCTGTTCGATGAAGGTTTTCTTGACGTCGATCGAGAAGCGCGTGGCGTCGAGGTTGAATTTCAGTTCGATATCCATGTCGAGCGTACCGGCGGTCTCGATGCTGACATTCGTAATCTGGTGCGAGGCATAGTCGTAGCGCTTGATCGAGCGCTTCGAGGACACGGCCGAATCGCCATCCACGTGGATCAGCGCCAGGTTGGTGAAGCAGTACTCGTCCTTCTTGCTCTTGATGAGAAAGAAGATCTGCTCGCCGTCTTCGCTGAACAGGTAATCGTCGGCGTCGACCTTGTTGAAGTCGGCAGGCCCGACAATGACGCCGATATCGCTGATGCCCAGTGCTTCCGCTGCCAGTCTCTTGAACATGTTGTTCCTCGTGTGAAAGAAGTCGCTACCTTAGCATTATTTCATCATGGAAAGAACCCTCGGGGTAGCCCGCCGACAGCCAATCCGGGCATCTCATTGCCCGCGCTCTGTTGCCGGTTCGGGCTTGCGCGCCCTCGATGCCTCGTCCAGCTGGAACAGCCTGTTCAAGGCGTCGAGCATGCGCCCGGCGTGCGGATGCCGCTTGTCCCTGGCGACCATTCCCGTCATGCCTGTCTCGAGCGTGGCAACCGGGCGCTGCAGCGTGCGTCCATCGATGCTCACGCTCAGCAATTGGTAGTAGTTCATCAGGATCGGTGTACCCGTCGCCTTGTCCACACCGACGGCATGTTCGCCGTCGGGAACGGGATCGAGCGGCGCGAAATGCATCACTTCCCGGATGAACGCCTCGGTGCGTGCGGGGTCGAGCGGCTGGCAGTCATCCTCCCGGTCGTTCGTCACCACGCACACGCGGGCCGCGCTGCGGGTCCTGATATACCAGGTCGCCATCGGATGCTTGCTCTCCGGCGCCTCGAGCAGCAGGGATGCCTCGATCGGCTCGCCACTGTAGCTGGCCAGCCTTTCCTGGATGGCCCGCTTCGGATAACGCGTGAGCAGGTAGCGCAGCATCTCGTTGTCGCGCAGCCGATGGCGGCGCAGGGCTTCCTTGTACGTCAGGTCCCATTTCAGGTTGGCAGCGGCCTGGGCCCGCGGTATCGACAGGCAGCCCGCCAGGACGAGGCAGCCAGCCAGCAGCAGCCCGCAGCGGTTTGCGGGCGTCACGGACCGCCCTCCTTCGATGCCTTCAATGCCTTCGTGCCAGCGGCAGGCTGTCCGACCGCGGCTTCCACGACGGGATAGAACTTCCCGACGCTGTGTTCGAGTCCATCCTCGTAGATGCGCTGCACCTTGACGATGGGATTGATGACGACACCCTTGGGCAGGGCGACGAAGGGGCCGGTCCCGAGCTTCTCGACGTCCCCCGGCGCGGGATAGGTCCACTTGCCGTCCAGGTTGCGGATGAAGACTTCGCCCGCGTAACACCCCATGACGCGCACCAGGGCTTCCACCTTCTCAAGCGGAAATTTCCGCGTATGGAAGTCGTTCATCATGCCGTCGACGTAGCCGAGGCTGCGCGGCGAGAAATCCAGGGTCACGCCGTGCGTGCGCCTGGCGAACTCCAGCGCCGAATCCGTGCATTCGGCCAGCCTGGCCTGCGGCACCAGAGGCGCCTGGCAAAAGCCGTGCGCCGATACCAGCGACAGCGATGCCGCGAACAATAGCGTGGATGGTTTCATGGACAAGTGCGAGCCCGTTCAGGTAAACAAGCGCAGCGAACCCCGGCCGCTTGCGGCACCGGGTCTCGCACGAAAACGCCGAGGCCTGGGCGCTCTGCTTATTTACGCTTCGGGCCAGGCGGCATGCCTGCGGACGCACCGGCCGAACCAGCGAGGTCCGGTTTGACCGCGGCCGGCAGGCCGACCTGCTTGCGGCAGGTATTGCGCATCGCCAGCTCCTCGGCATTGCTCTGCTCCAGCGTGCCCGGCGGCGCCTTGCCCGGATTGGCCTGCCTGTAGGCCATGGCCTTCATCGCGCGCGCGGCGAACTTGGGCGCGAAGCAGTCGCAGTATGCCCCGAGTTTCGGATTGTCCTTCAGGTCCCATTCGCCGAAGGGCTTGGGGGTGTCGGCCGATTGCCTGCACATCTGGGCATACGAGTCGTTCATGGTCGCAGCCGATTGGGCATGGACCGATGGCAAGGAGGCGACGAGCAGCGCGGCGATGCCGGCGCGGGTGAAGTGGCGGATCATGGGGACTCGCGAAAAATTGAACAGCGCGAATATAGCACGCAACTATTGTGCTGCCGACAATATTTTTGAGGGCCGATGCGGCGCCGCTTCCTCTGCGACCTGGCTCACGGGCAGCCTCGCGGCCGGCCCGCGGCCACACGGCGGACGACGCCTGCCAGCCCATCGTAGAGGCGCGCTTCGATCGCCAATGTTTCGGGACGCCCCAGGTCCGCCAGCACGACCTCAGCCGCGAGGAAACCCGACTTCACCGCCCCTTCCATCGTGCAGGGCATGCGCGTCTGCGTCCAGTCGCCAGCCAGCACCAGGCCAGGCAAGGGCGTGCGCTGGGCCGGTCGGCGCTCCTCGAAACCGACCAGGGGACAGGGGAATCGCCATCGGCACCCGGTGCACGCGCGCGTGCAGCAACTTCGCCGACGCCGCGTCCGGTGCGAACTCGGCCAGTTCGCGTACGGTGGCGGCAACGATGGCGTCGTCGTCCATATGCGCGGCGCGGTGGCTGTAGATGATGTTACTGGCGATGACCGACGGCCGTCCCGCCCAGCCATGGCGGATCTGGCCCAGCTCGTAGAAATCGTAGTTCAGGCGCTCGGGCGACCACAGGTGCGAGGTAAAACGCTCGGCCTTGATGTCGCGGTCGAACCAGAGATAGCAGCAGATGTAGGGACTGGGCTCGAACCAGTCGAGTGCCGGCAGCGCCGCGGCGCGCTGCCGGTCGCGGTCAGGAGCGGCGCCAGCGCCATTGGCGGCAAGGCGCTGACGACGACATCGGCGCGGAGGCGGGCGCCGTCGGCCAGCAGCACGCCGTCGACGCGCCCCTCCCCGACAGTGCGCGTACCGGCGTGTCCAGCAGCACGCGCCCGCCACGCGCCTCGATGTAGCTGCGCGCCTGCCCGGTAGGCCAGTTCCCCCAGCCCGACGGCGGCAAAGCCGAAGTGCAGGCCGGCGTAGCCGCTCAGCTGGGCATGGATGCGCAGCAGCGAAGCGCTCGAACAGCGCTCGAGCGGCACGTTCGTCACCACCATGGCGGCGAATCGCCACCACCAGTCGATCATGCGCTCGCTCACGCCCTGGCTGCGGAAGAAATCGAGGGCACTGATGCGGTCGAGCCCGGCCACCTGCTCTTCGCCGAAGCGCATGCCGCGCCAGCCGGTCTTGAGCATCGACAGGTAGTCGGGAGCCTTCAAACCGGGCGCGCGCAGCATGCTCGGCATCAAAGTGAAGGGCGCGGGCAGCGGCGCATGGCGCAAGGCCAGCGGTGCCGGGCTGGTCGCCAGCGTCAGTACGTGGCCAGGCTGCCAGGTGATCAGGTGGCTGCTGCCCAGCTGCCGGAGGAAGCCGAGCATGTTGTGGTATTCGGGTGGAAGATGTGCGGGCCGATGTCGACCGTATCGCCAGTATGCCCGTCGCGCCAGCTCGATGCCCTGCCGCCCAGGCGCTCGCCTGCTTCCAGCACCGTCACCTCGACCCCGCGCCCGGCCAGCGCCACCGCGCAGGACGAACCCGCCAGGCCGCCACCCACCACCACTGCTGTCGTCATCGATCGTCCCTGCCCGGTTTGCCAGCCCACAGTCTCCAGGGAGGCGGGCGGAGCCATCGGTACGGCCACGCACACAGGCGCCAGGCAGCGCTTGCGCAAGCCACTTCCTGAACAGGCCGGCTGCACCTCTGTCATGATTGCATCTTCTGTTGTCGTCGCGTAGCATGCAGTCGCGAAGCGACGGCCACGAGCTCGCCGCGAGACAAGTTCATCCAACAAGGAGACAAATTGAAAACGGAAATCCTGCCGTACAGCCAGACCCGCTCGTTCGTGACGGTGTGGCTGATCGAGTTATGGGAGCGCTTCGGCTATTACGGCATGCAGGCGCTGATCGTGTACTTCATGGTGCAGCGCATGGGCTTCGACGACAGCCGCGCCAACCTGGTCTGGGGCGCCGCCGCGGCCCTGATCTACGTCGCCCCGGCCATTGGCGGCTGGATCGGCGACAAGGTGCTCGGCACCCGTCGCTGCATGTTCCTCGGCGCGATCATCCTCTCGCTCGGCTACGCCCTGATGGCGATCCCGACGACCAATACCTGGTTCCTGTTCTCGGCCCTGGGCGTGATCGTGGTCGGCAACGGCCTGTTCAAGCCGAACACCGCCAACCTGATCCGCAAGATCTACGAAGGCGACGACTCGAAGATCGACAGCGCCTTCACCATGTACTACATGGCCGTGAACGTGGGCTCGACCGTCTCGATGCTGGCCACGCCGGCGATCAAGGACTACTTCAACGCCACCCATGGCAACGAAATCGGCTGGCACGTCGCCTACGCCTTCTGCAGCGTCGGCCTGGTCGTCGGCATCCTGACCGGCCTGATGATGCGCGCCACCATCCGCCACGTCGGCTCGCTGCCGGACGAACGGCCGCTCGACATGACGAAGCTGGCCATGGTGCTGGCCGGTGGCGTCGTGGCCGTCGGCCTGTCGGCCGTGATCCTGCAATACCAGAGCCTGGCGCGCGTCTTCGTGTATCTGGCCGGCCTCGTCGTGCTCGGCATTTTCGTGCACCTGATCCGCAAAAGCGAAGCGAGCGAACGTGCCGGCCTCGTCGCCGCCCTGGTGCTGACGCTGCAGACCGTGTTCTTCTTCATCTTCTACCAGCAGATGTCGACCTCGCTGTCGCTGTTCGCGCTGCGTAACGTCGACCTGGAATTCACCCTGTTCGGCGCCCACCTGTGGACCTGGTCGCCGGCGCAGTTCCAGGCACTGAACGCGATCTGGATCATGGTGCTCAGCCCCGTCCTTGCATGGATGTACTCGCGTGCCGGCCGTACCGGCTCGGACCTGTCGATCGCCGGCAAGTTCGTGCTCGGCTTCGCCGTCGTGGCCGCCGGCTTCTTCACCTACGGCGTCGCGGGCCAGTTCGCCGTGAATGGCCTGACCTCCTCCTGGATCATGATTGCCGGCTACGGCCTGTACTCGCTGGGCGAACTGCTGGTGTCGGGCCTGGGCCTGGCGATGGTGGCGCGCTATGTGCCGGCACGCATGGGCGGCTTCATGATGGGCGCCTATTTCGTCGCCACCGGTATCTCGCAATACCTGGGCGGCGTGGTCGCCAACCTGGCCGCGGTCCCCGAGGGCATGTCCGACCCGCTGCAGACGCTGCCGATCTACACCAGCCTGTTCAACAAGCTGGGTATCGCCGCCGTGATCTGCACGCTGATCGCCCTGTCCGTGCTGCCGATGATGCGCCGCCTGACCGCGACCCACAACGCGCACCAGTAATCGTCGCGGGAATCCAGCCCAGGGGCTGCTTCGGCGGCCCTTTTTCATGAAAGGACAGCATGACCATCCTCGCTACCGAACGCCTGCGCCTGGAGCCGCTGGACGACCGCCACTTCGACGGCCTGCATGCGATGAACCGCCTGCCTGACGTCATGCGTTACATCAGCGGGGAACCGGAGACGCCCGAACAGACACGCGCGAGCATCGCCGTCGTCAAGGAACGCTGGACGCGCCATGGCTTTTCCTGGTGGGCCTTCATCGAACGCGAGACGGACCGGCTGGTGGGCGCCGGCTGCATCCAGTACCTCGGGCGCGATCCCGCCAATCCGCTGGAGATCGGCTGGCGCCTGGTGCCGGACAAATGGGGGCAAGGCCTGGCCACGGAGGCGGCCAGCGCCATGATGGCCTGGGCCTTCGACACGCTGGGCGCGCCGCTGCTGGTGGCGATCTGCCACCCGGAGAATGCCGATTCGGCCAGGGTGATGGGACGCCTGGGCATGCGCTACCGCGGGCTGGAGAACTGGTACGGCAAGCCGCACGCGGTGTACGAGATCAGCAGCGCTCGGCCACCAGCGCCAGCAGCGCGTCCGGATCGACCGGCTTGACGAGGTAATGGTCGAAACCGGCCCCCAGTGCGCGGGCGCGGTCTTCGGCCTGGCCGTAGCCGGACAGCCCGATTGCGACCGGGCGCGTGCCGCCGGGCGCGGCGCGCAGGCGCGACACCACTTCAAGGCCATCCATGCCCGGCAAGCCGATGTCGCAGACGACGACATCGAACTGGCCCGCCAGCAACATGTCCAGCCCCCTGGCACCGTCGTGTGCCATGCTGGTTTCATGTCCTTCCATGTCAAGGAAGGCCTTGAGCGTTTCGCAGGCGTCGATGTTGTCTTCGATGAGCAGCACCTGGCACTGTTTCGTCGCCACCGCGCCGGTATCCTGCGGCGGTGGTTCGGCCGCGGGCATGTCGTCCAGGGGCAGGCGCACGCGAAAAACGCTGCCCCGGCCGATCCCTTCGCTGTGCGCTTCCACCGTGCCGCCATGCATGGACACCAGGTTGCGTACCACGTTCAGGCCGACGCCCAGGCCGCCTTCCGAGCGGGCCAGCGAGCGCGGCCCCTGGGTGAACAGATCGAAGATGTGCGGCAGCACTTCGGGTGCGATGCCGGTCCCGTTGTCGCTGATGGTGGCCACGGTCTGGCCATCCTGGACCTCCACAGCGAGTTCGATGTTGCCGGCGTCGCCGGTGTACTTCGAGGCATTGCTGAGGAGATTCGTGAACACCTGGGTCAGGCGCACACGGTCGCCGCGCGTACCGACCGAGGGGGGCGGCAAATGGAGGTGCAGTTCCTGGCGCCGTTCGCGGATGCGCGGTATGACGGTCTCGACCGCGTGGTCGATGATTTCCGCCAGCGACAGCGGCTCGAGGTTGAGGGTGATCTTGCCGCTGCTGATGCGCGCGGCGTCGAGCAGGTCGTCGAGCAGGCGTGACATGTGGTCTACCTGGCGCCGGATCACGCGCGAAAAATTCAGGACCTGGGGCGAGGCGTCGGCCGAGCGTTCCAGCAGCATCGACGACATGCTGATCGGTACCAGCGGGTTGCGCAATTCGTGCGCGAGCATGGCGAGGAATTCGTTCTGGCGGCGGTTGGCAGCTTCGGCCTCTTCGCGCAGGCCCTGGTCGCTGATCGCCGCCAGCACCAGGTGTTCATTGGCCTCGCGCAGGCGGGCGGCCGTTTCTTCCAGCGTTTCCTTTTCACGCGCAACCTGGCGCAGGCGCTCGACTTCGGCTTCGAGGCTGGCGATATGGCGCTGTAGCGTTGCGGTATAGGGGTCCTGGCGCAGGCCTGGCAGCTCCGACTCCAGGGATCGCTGCATCGAACCGCTTTCGTCTTCGTGAAACATTCCCGCCCTTTTCCCTTATTGGTTGGTCACGCGCAAGGCGCTGCCGCCCGTGAGCACACCTTCGATCTCGGTCGGCAATTCCTCGACCTCGAAACCCTGTTCGGTGATGCGAAACTCGCGCAGGTCGTTGCTGTGTGCACAGCCACGCACCTTGACCACCGAGATGAACTTGCGCAGGCGCCCGCCAACCTCGGCATAGCGCATGCTGAGCACCGCATCGACCAGGTAGGAAATATTCGCCTGGCTGAAATGGAGCCCGGTGAAGTCGTCGTCGAGTCCGGTCGTCACGATCGTTGTCACTCCGTGCTTGGCCACCGTCGCCAGCAGGCGGAACACCGCCTGGCGCTGGTCGGCCTGGAACTCGGGCGCCATGTACAGGCCGAACTCGGACAACGAATCGATCACCAGGCGCTTCGCGCCGGTACGCTGCAGGGTATCCTGCAATTCGTCGATCAGCTCGTCGACCGTCAGGTCGAGCATGCGGCTTTCCACCACCGATACGTGGCCATTTTGCACCAGGGCGGCCAGTTCCGCATTTCGCAAGCGTGCGGTGCCCTTCTCGAAATACATCGCCACGCCCTTTTCGCCCTGGCGCGCGCCCTCCTGCAGGAAGCGCGTGGCGAGGATGGTCTTGCCGGCGCCGGTCGGACCGACCGCCAGCATGGTATGCCCTTGCGGCAAGCCGCCGTGCAGGAGGGCGTCGATGCCGGGGACCCCGACCGAGACGCGGCGGGGTTCCTGGTCGACCGGGTGGCCGGGCAGGCGGTCGCTGGCCAGCTCCGGCAGCACGCGCGGATAGACGCGCAGGCCGTCGCGGGTGATGCGGAAGTTGTGCGACCCGGCCAGGTGGGCACGGCCGCGCATCTTGACGACGCGGATCTTGCGCACCACCGTATTTTGCTGGTGCGCCTGGTTCAGCGCCAGCATGCCGTCGGCCACCGTCATGATCGGATTCGCCTCCGGGTCGGTGTGCGCGTACTCGCCGATCAGGAAAGTGGTGGCCTGCCAGCTGGTCATGCGCGTACCGAGCTCCTGCACGAAATACTGCAAGTCGGCAACCCCTTCGTTGCCGCCCTTGGCGGTCTGGACCACCGAGCGGAAGGAATCGACGAAGACCAGCGAAGGCTGGAAATCCTCGACCTCGGCCATGATGCGCTCGAGCACGCCGCCGAAGTCGCCGGTGCGCAGGTTTTCGCTCAGGTTCACATAGCGGATGGCCGGGCCGACCTTGCTGACGTCGAAAAAGCTGAACTGCTGCTGGTAGCGCAGCATCTTCAGGGGCGGCTCGCCGAGCACCGTGAAGAACAGCGCGCGCCGCTCGGGCGTGGCGAGGGCGAACATGATCTGGTGCGCCAGCGTCGTCTTGCCGCTGCCGGGAGGCCCAGCGAGCAGGTTGAAGGAAAACTCGGGCAATCCTCCGCCCAGGAGTACATCGAGTCCCGGCAGGCCTGTGCTCAAGAGTCCCAAGGCTACTTTGTCGGTCATTTACTTCTGCTCCTGTCCATGCTTCCGCCCGTCCGCGCTCACCAAGGCGATGTGCAACAGCTGTTTTGTTAACGCTTCACCGATCAAGGTACCCAGCAGCGTGGTAAAGGTGCCGAGCAAGGCGTCGTTGGCACGTGCGGCTTCCTCGGGTCCCGTCTCGTTCAGGACGTTGGTCAGGGACGCGAACAGATCGGCCAGAGGACGCGCCGAGGAGCATCTGGCAAGCGCTTGCACGCTCGGGCCGGCAGTGCGCAGCGCGCGTCCGAACAGCGCGCAAAAGCCGCTCTCGCCGATCATCGGCGTCAGCTGGTCGGCCAGGCGCAGCCAGGGCCTGACCATCGCGCTCGCCCAGGCAGCGTTCCCGGCACCGTCTTCTCTGTTCATCTTGTCGGCTTCCTCTAGCGACCGGGGCCGTCCGCCTTCTGTATGGTCCATGCGCGCTGATCAGCTGTCGTTTGTTATATGCACGCCTGCCGACTGGCGGGCTGGTTCGCTATTATAGATGCGATGTAAATGTTTTTTACAATCGCAGTGACATTTAACGAAAACCTTACCGAATCCGGCTTGCCGGGGGCGCACGCCTGTGGCATCGGGCCGGTCCCTGCGCCATAATGCGACGAGGCAGTTGCCTCAACGACATATAGCGGGGACACAATGAAACACACCTTCGGCGCCGGCTGCGGCGCGGCACTTATCCTGCTCGCCTGCGGCGCCAGCCCGGCCGCGGCGGCGGCGACGCCGGCAGGGGCGGCAGCCCATGCAAGGACCGCGACAACAGCAGATGCCCGCTTCCAGGCCATCCACGCCGCCGAATGGGCCTGGCGCGTCAAGGAAGGCCTGGCGCGCGAGGACGATACGCGCGGCCGCGTCAGCCCGGAGCTACCGCGCGTCGATGCGCGCAGCCAGCAGCGCCGTTTGTCCCACTGGCAAGGTGTGCTGACACAACTCGATGCGCTCGGCCAGGGCGCATTGTCGGCCGCCGAGCGCGTGAACTACCAGGTCTACCGTGCCCAGATCGCCGCTTTTGTGGAAGCGCTGCGTTTTCGCGAGTACGAAATGCCGGTCAATGCCGACAGCGCCTTCTGGACCGACGTGACCTACGGTGCGCGCCAGGCGTTTGCCCGGCCCGACGACTACCGCGACTACCTGGCCCAGCTGGCCGACATGCCGCGCTATTTCGGCGAGCAGGTCGAGAACATGCGCGCCGGCCTGGCGCGCGGCTTCACGCCGCCGCGCGTGACCCTCAAGGGACGCGACAGCGCCCTGGCCTCGGTGGCCGGCGCCCGCCCCGAGGACACCGTGTTCTACACGCCTTTCAGGGACATGCCGGCCGCGATTCCGGCAAGCGAGCAGGCGGCGCTGCGCGCCCAGGCCGTCGCCGCCATCCGCGAACGGGTGCAGCCGGCCTATGCCAGTACCCTCGCCTTCGTGCGCGACGAATACATCCCGCAGGCACGCACCTCGCTGGCGGCCGGGAGCCTGCCCGGCGGCCAGGCCTACTATGCCTCGAAGATCGTCGAATTCACCACCACGGCGATGAGCGCCGACGAGATCCACCGCATCGGCCTGGCCGAGATGGCGAAGATCCGCGCCGAGATGGCCGACATCATCAAGCAGACCGGCTTCCAGGGCGACCTGCCCGCCTTCCTGCAATTGCTGCGCACCGACCCGCGCTTTTATGCGAAGACGCCGGAGGAACTCCTGATGCGCGCCGCCTGGGTGGCCAAGAAGTTCGACGCCAGGGCCGGCCAGTATTTCGGCTACCTGCCGCGCCAGCGCTTCGCGATCCGCCCGGTGCCGGACGACCAGGCGCCCTACTACACGGCCGGGCGCGGCGGCCCCGGCGTCTACCCGGTCAACACGGAACCTGCCGGCGCGCGCGCTCTACAGCCTGCCGGCCCTGACCCTGCACGAGTCGGCGCCCGGCCACGCCTTCCAGGTGCCGATCGCGCTCGAGCAGAAAGGCGTGCCGCCGTTTCGCCGCGCCTACATTTCGGCCTATGGCGAAGGCTGGGCGCTCTACACCGAGCGCCTCGGCGTCGAGATGGGCATCTACGAGACGCCCTACGAAGTCTTCGGGATGCTGAGCTACCAGGCCTGGCGCGCGGCGCGCCTGGTGGTCGATACCGGCATCCACAGCAAGGGCTGGACGCGCGAACAGGCATTGGCCTACCTGCGCGAGAACACCGCGCTGTCGACCCACGAAGTCGAAACCGAGGTCGACCGCTACATCTCGTGGCCGGGCCAGGCGCTGTCCTACTACCTGGGGCAGATGGCCATCATGGAAGCGCGCGCCAGGGCGGAAAAGGCGCTGGGCGACAAGTTCGACATCCGCGCCTTCCACGACACCGTGCTGCAGCTCGGCTCGGTACCGCTGCCGGTGCTCTCCGCGCGCATCGACCGCTTCATCGCCGAGGGCGGGAAAAGCCCCTATCCGCCGCAAGCGTGAAGGGGGCTTCGCGGCGGCGAGCGGGCGCCGGGATAGCGGCGCCGGCGTCGAACCGCGCGCCGCCGCCGCCGGGGATGCGCTAGTTTCCACTATCGGCATCATCGACTCCTTCCCATGCAAAAAATCGTTGTCATCGGCGGCTCCGCCGGCAGTATCGAAGCCCTGAAACACATCCTGGCGCCTTGCCGCGCGACTTTCCGGCAGCCATCCTGATCGTCGTCCACATCGGCGCCGGGGACAGCCTCCTGCCAAGCCTGCTCGAACGGCGTTCCGCGCTGCCCGTGCAGCATGCCGTCCAGGGCGCCCCATCCTGCCCGGACACGTGCTGGTCGCGCCCTCGGACTTGCACCTGACGGTCGCCAGGGACGGCGAACGTGCCTATGCGCGGCTTTCGCGCGGGGCCAAGGAAAACCATTCGCGCCCCGCCATCGATCCGCTGTTCCGCTCGGCCGCCTCGGTGTTCGGTAGCGATGCGATCGGGGTCGTGCTGTCCGGTTTTCTCGACGACGGCACCGTCGGACTGCAGGCGATCAAGGCGCGCGGCGGCATTGCGGTGGTCCAGGATCCGCTCGATGCCGAGGCGCCCGACATGCCCGCCAGCGCGCTGGCGCATACCGAAGCCGATTTCGTGGGCCGGGTGGACGAGATCGCGCCGACCCTGGTGGCGCTCATGCAGCGGACGCCGCCCTTGCCCGAGGCCGCCAACGAGGCCGAACCAGGCGACTGGATCGCAGTCGAAAATCACATGTTCGACGGGAGTAGCAACATGGAGGATCTGGACCGGATCGGGGCGCGGGCGCAGCTGACCTGTCCCGAATGCGGCGGTGCCATCTGGGAATTGCGCGGCGACGGCCCCTTGCGCTACCGCTGCCATACCGGGCACGCGTTCACCGCCAAGGTGCTCGAAACGCTGCAGAGCGGCGAAACCGAGGAAGCGCTATGGGCCGCCGTGCGTGCGCTGCACGAGCAGGAACAGCTGTACCGGCAAATGCACGGCAAGCCGCCGGCGCACCACCGCAGGGGCGCGCTCGCCGACAAGGCCGGGGACGAATACCTGATGAAGGCCGAACAGGCACGGGAACATGCGCAGCTGCTGGCCGAGCTGATCAAGTCGCGCGTGCTCGTGGCGGCCAAATGAGGCCGGCTGCATGCGAGCGAGGCAGGACGGCCCGGGGCGGGCCGCCGGCGGCGCTCAGTCGTCCGCGTTCGGGTCCATCCCCGGAAACATCACCTCGGTAAAAGCCGAAGCGTGAAAAATCCTTGATCCGCATCGGGTACAGGATCCCCAGCAGATGGTCGACCTCGTGCTGGACCACGCGCGCATGGAAGCCCTCGGCCTCGACCCGGATCGGGCGGCCGAACTGGTCGACGCCCTCGTAGCGCAGGCGGGTATGGCGCGGCACGCTGCCGCGCAGGCCGGGCACCGACAGGCAGCCTTCGAAGCCCTCTTCCATCTCGTTCGACAGGGGCGTGAGGACGGGATTGAGCAGCACCGTTTCCGGCTTTTGGGGCGCGTCGGGGTAGCGCGCATTGTGCTGGAAGCCGAAGATCACCAGCTGCAGGTTGACGCCGATCTGCGGCGCCGCCAGGCCCGCGCCATTGGCCGCGTGCATGGTGTCGAACATGTCGGCCACCAGCGCGTCCAGTTCGGGCGTACCGAATTCGCGCACGGGCTCGGCCACGCGCAAGAGGCGCGGGTCGCCCATCTTCAGGATCTCACGTACCGCCATGGCCGTTCTCCCGTGTCATGTCAGCTGCCAGCTCCTTCAGGAAGGCGCGGAAGCCCTCGCCCGTCTCCGGGTGCTTGAGCCCCATCGCGGCGGTGGCCTGCAGGTAGCCGAGCTTGGAGCCGCAATCGTAGCGCTGGCCGTCGTAGCGGTAGGCCAGCACGCGCTCGACCTGCATCAGCGCGGCGATGCCGTCCGTGAGCTGGATTTCGCCGCCGGCGCCCAGTCCCGAGGTTTTCCGGGTGCTTGAAGATCGCGCCGCTGAGCACATAGCGGCCTACCACCGCCGGGGTCGACGGCGCTTCCTCGGGCTGGGGCTTTTCGACGATGCCGGAGACCAGTTCGAGCCGCGGCTTGTGCGGCGTGGCGCTGACGATGCCGTACTGGCGCGTATGCGCGCGCGGCACGTCCTGCACGGCCAGCAGGCTGCATTTCTCGTCGCCATAGGCCTCGGTCATCTGGGCCAGCACCGGCCGGGTGGCGCCGCTCGTGTCCATGAAGTCGTCGGCCAGCAGCACGGCGAAGGGCTCGTCGCCCACTACCGGACGCGCGCACAGCACGGCGTGGCCCAGGCCCAGCGGGGCCGACTGGCGGATGTAGATGCAGGTGACGTTCTTCGGGATCACCTGGCGCACGAGGTCGAGCAAGGCCTGCTTGTTGTGTGCTTCCAGTTCCGCCTCGAGCTCGTAGGCCTTGTCGAAATGGTCCTCGATGGCGCGCTTGTTGCGGCCGGTGATGAAGATCATCTCCGTGATGCCGGCCGCCACCGCTTCCTCGACCGCGTACTGGATCAGCGGCTTGTCGACGATGGGCAGCATCTCCTTCGGCTGCGCCTTGGTGGCGGGAAGGAAGCGGCTGCCGAGGCCCGCGACGGGAAAGACTGCCTTGCGTATCCTGGTCATCGATATCTCCTGTTGCGGTTTCAAGAGCTGCTGCCAGCCTGGGCCAGCAGCGCCAGCAGGCCTTCCTCGTCGAGAATGGCCACGCCCAGGCTTTCCGCCTTGGCGAGCTTGCTGCCCGCCTCGCTGCCTGCGACGACGTACGAAGTCTTCTTCGACACCGAGCCGCTGACCTTGCCGCCGGCGCCTTCGATCAAGGCCGCGGCCTGGTCGCGCGACAGCGACGGCAGCGTCCCGGTCAGCACGAAGGTCTGGCCGGCCAGCGGGCCGTCGCTACCGGCCTCAATCGGCAGGGCGTCGAGCTGGGCCAGCAGTTCGCTGCGCAGGGTCGAGAGCGCCTCGACTTCCTCGCGGCGGCCGGGTTGCGCCATCCACGCGTCGAGCGAGGCGACGACTGTCTCGGGCAGGCCGAACACGCCGAACACCTTCAGGTGGGCCAGGTCCGCCAGCGTGCGGCCGTCGAGCAGCTGGCGCGCGCGCGGCTCGGTCAGTTTCGGAATGCCGAGCGCGGTGAGCAGGCCCACTTCGTCGAGCCGCTCGCGCAGCGCCGCCCTGGGCGGATGCTCGCCCGGGGCGATACCCCGGCGGCCAGCAGGGCGTCGAGCGCGGCCTGGTTTTTCGGTTCCGCGAAGAAGTCGGCAATCGCTTCAGCCACGGTGCCGCCGATGTCGGGCAACACGCGCAACAGGGCCGCCGGTGCACGGCGCACCAGTGCCAGGCTGCCGAGCCAGTCGGCCAGGGTTTTCGCCGTGGATTCGCCCACATGGCGGATGCCGAGCGCGAACAGCAGGCGCTCGAGCGGCGGCTGGCGGCTGGCGGCAATCGCACCCAGCAGGTTGTCGGCCCATTTGGTGGCGACCTTGCCCTTGGCCGCTGCCGGTGCCGCTTCAGCCGTTCCGCCTTCGCTCGCTTCGCGTTCGTCGGCCATGCGCTTCATCTTCAGCAGATCGTCCAGCGTGAGCTTGTAGAGGTCCGCCACGCCGTGGATCAGGTCGCACTCGACCAGGCTGTCGATGTAGCGGTCACCGAGGCCTTCGATGTCCATCATGCGGCGGCCGGCGAAGTGACGGATCGCTTCCTTGCGCTGGGCCGCGCAGGACAGGCCGCCGGAGCAGCGTGCGATGGCCTCGCCCTCTTCGCGCACCACGTGCGAGCCGCAGACGGGGCAGGTGGCCGGCAGTGTGTACACGGCCGGCGCCGGCTCGGGGCGGCGCTCCAGCACGACCGACAGCACCTCGGGAATGACGTCGCCGGCGCGCCGGACCACGACCGTATCGCCCACACGCACGTCTTTCCGGCGTACTTCGTCCTCGTTGTGCAAGGTGGCATTGGTGACGGTGACGCCGCCCACCGATACCGGCACCAGGCGCGCCACCGGCGTGATGGCGCCGGTGCGTCCGACCTGGACGTCGATGGCGGAGACCAGCGTCAGCGCTTCCTCGGCCGGGAACTTGTGCGCCAGCGCGAAGCGCGGCGCGCGCGAGACAAAGCCCAGCAGGCGCTGGTCGGCCAGGCGGTTGACCTTGTAGACGACGCCGTCGATCTCGTAGGGGCAGCGAGGGGCGCTTTTCGCCGATGCCCCGGTAGTAGGCCAGCAGGCCCTCGCGACCCGTCACCACGGCCCGCTCTTTCGACACCGGCAGGCCGAGCCGGTCGAACCAGTCGAGCACCTCCGAATGCGATTCCGGCATGGGAACGCCTTCCAGCTGGCCGATGCCATAGGCGAAGAAGCGGAGTTTACGCTGGGACGTGATGCGCGCATCGAGCTGGCGCAGGCTGCCGGCGGCGGCGTTGCGCGGGTTCGCGAATTCCTTCTGGCCGGCGTCGCGCTGGCGCGCGTTGAGGCGCTCGAAGTCTTCCTTGAACATCAGCACTTCGCCGCGCACTTCCAGCACCTCGGGGATGTCGCTGCCGTGCAGGCGCAGGGGAATGACGCGCACGGTGCGGATGTTCGCCGTGACGTCCTCGCCCGTGTAGCCGTCGCCGCGGGTGGCCGCCTGCACGAACACGCCCTTTTCGTAGCGCAGGCTCATGGCCAGGCCGTCGAATTTCAGTTCGGCCGCGTAATCGACCTTGGCCGCGTCGAGGCCTTCGCGCACGCGGCGGTCGAAGTTGTCGACATCCTCATCCTCGAAGCCGTTGTTCAGCGAGAGCATCGGCACCGCGTGCGTCACCTGGCTGAACTCGGGAATCGGCGCGCCGCCCACGCGCGAAGTCGGCGTGTCGTTCGACACCGCTTCCGGATGGGCCGCTTCCAGCGCCTGCAGTTCGCGGAACAGCTTGTCGTACTCGGCGTCGGGGATGGTCGGCGCGTCGAGCACGTGGTAGTTGTAGATGTGGCGGTTCAGTTCCTCGACCAGCCACGCCATGCGTGCGATATAGTCCGGCTGCTCGCTCATCGAGGCCTCAGCTGAACAGGCGCAGCGCGCGTGGGGAACCTGCCGGGATGTCGGCCGTCTCCATCTCCGCGTAAAAGTCCTTCACCTGGCCGGCGATCTCGTCCAGCGCGGCATCCATCAGCGGCTGCTCGTAGTCGTCGACGATCGTCGCGTCCAGGCGCAGCATCAGGTCCCTGGCGCACTTGAGCATCGCGCCGAAACCGTCGCGGCTCGGGGCCACGCAAGGCACATCCAGCAGCAGCGTCAGGCGGTCGGTGCTGTCCGCACCGAGGGTGACGTTGGTCGAGAGCGTGAACAGCACGCCGCCCGCCTCGTCGAGCATGGCGAAGCGCCCGTCCGGGCGCACGTCGAAGCCGGCATTTTCCAGCGCGCCGATCAGGGTCGACATCGGCCAGGGCGCAGCGTTCGAGCGCAGGTTCACGCCCAGCTGGGCATCGTGACCGGCGACGAACTTGTGCAGGGTGCGCGCGTCGCTCATCACCTCGATCATGTCCGGCACTTCCGGCTCGGCGCCGATTTCGTCGGCCACGGCGCGCAGGCGCGTGACCAGTTCCGAGTATTCCAGTTCGTTCAGGGCCGTGGTGCGGGTGGCCATCTGCACGCCCGCCTGCAGCTTGGTGTAGACACCGCCATGCACGATCGGCGCCCAGTCGCCGCCGACCGCCAGGCCAATGTAGTGGATCGGCTTGTTGCCGACGCGGCGCAGTTTCAGGAGCGCCGGCAGCATGCGCTCGCCGCGGCCGGGCGCTTCCAGCGCCAGCGGGATGATGCAGTCGATCAGCGGGTCGACCAGGTTCTCGGCCGCGTCAAGCGGTACCGCGGGGGCAGCCGGTGCGCTGCTGCCGGCCAGCGGGGCCAGCGGATCGGCGCTGCCGAATCCCGTGCCTGAGGTGGCACCCGAGGTGGCGCCCGAGGCCGCACCCGAGGCGGCACCCGATGGCGCCGTGACGGCACCCGACGCTTCCGGCGCATCCGGCGCGGTACCGAAGCTCGGCTCGGCCGCCTCCAGGCCCGGCATGCCGACGTCGAGCACGGGCTCGCTGCGGTCGGCGCCGCTGCTGCGCATCAGGACGTCGTCGTGGTCTGAGGCGAAGGCGCGCTCGACGCTCTTGCGTGCCTTGTGCTCCTGCCATTTGTTATAGGTGATGACGCCGACGACGAATACGCCGCCGGCCGCGATCAGGCTCATTTGGAAGTCTGTCATGCTGCTTGTGCCTCTTGTGCGAAAGACGCGGCGGACTCCATGTCCACCGCCACGATGCGCGATACGCCCTGCTCCTGCATCGTCACACCGATCAGTTGGTTGGCCATTTCCATCGCAATCTTATTGTGCGAAATGAAAAGGAATTGGGTATGTTCGGACATGCGCTTGACCATGCGGCAGAAGCGCTCGGTATTGGCGTCGTCCAGCGGCGCGTCGACCTCGTCGAGCAGGCAGAAAGGCGCCGGGTTCAGGCGGAACATCGAGAACACCAGGGCGGTCGCCGTCAAGGCCTTCTCGCCGCCCGAGAGCAGATGGATGGTCGCGTTCTTCTTGCCGGGCGGCTGGGCCATCACCTGCACGCCGGAGTCGAGGATCTCGTCGCCCGTCATCACCAGCTTCGCGTTGCCGCCGCCGAAAAGGATAGGGAACAGCTCGGAGAAATGCGTGTTGACGCGGTCGAAGGTATCCTGCAGCAGGTCGCGCGTTTCCTTGTCGATGCGGCGGATGGCGTCTTCCAGCGTGGCGATGGCTTCGTTCAGGTCCGCGTTCTGGGCGTCGAGGAAACGTTTGCGCTCGCTGGCCGTGGCCAGTTCCTCCACCGCCGCCAGGTTCACCGCGCCCAGCGCGGAAATGGCATTGGTCAGGCGCGTGACCTCGCCCTGCAGGTATTGCGGCTTCATCTCGGGGTCGAGCTTCTGCGCGAGCTGGGCTTCGTCGGCGCCGGTGGCGGCGAGCGCCTCGGCGAACTGCTCCTGGTTCAGGCGCGCGGCCTGCTCCTTCAACTGCATTTCGGTGATGCGGTCGCGCTGGGGCTGCAGTGCCCGTTCGGTGCCCATGCGGCCTTCCTCGGCATGGCGCAGCTGCTGCGCGACCTGGTCGAGTTCATGGCGGGCGTCCGCCAGGGCTTTCTCCTGGCTTGTCCTGCGCTCCAGCAGTTCCTGCAAGCCCTCGTGGGCCGTGCCGCTTTCCAGTGCCGCCAGTTCCGCCTGGCCGCCAGCCAGGCTCTCGGCCACCTGGGCCGCCTGCGTGGTGGCGGTCGCGATCGAGCGGCGCAGCTCCTCGATCTTCGCGCGCCCGGTCTTTTCCGCGAACAGCGCTTCCTGGGCGCCGCGTTCGAGTTCGCGCAGCTTGTCACGCGCCTCTGCGAGCGCGCTTTCGCGCTGCAGGAACAGGGTCTGGCCGTCTTCGAAGCTGGACTGGACCTCGGCCAGCTCCATGTCGAGTTCCTCGAACTGCTGCTCCGCCTCGTGCTGGACCATGCGCTGCTCTTCTTCCTGGGCCGCGATCTCGGCCAGGTCGACATCGATCTGGCTGCTCCTCTGGTTGAAGCGCGACTCGACCTCGTTCTGGCGCACCACCTCGATCTGCAGCGCGTGCGTTTCGCGCTGCAGCGTGGCGATGCGCGCACGCGCATCCTGCAGGCGGCGCGTCAGTTCCGTCACCGCCGCGTCGGCGCGGGTGGCGCGCGAACGTGCTTCGTCGAGCAACAGGGCCTGGGCACGCAGCTGTTTGCCGATGTTCTCGATGTCGTGCTGGCGCGCGAGCATGCCGTCCTGCTCGGCGTCGGCCGCGTAGAAGCGCACGCTGGAGCTGGTGATCACATGGCCCGGCGCGTGACGAAGCAGCCGCCCTGCGGCAGGCGCGCGCGCTCGGCAAAGGCTTCGGTGGCGCTGTCGGCGGCGAACACCAGGTGCAGCCAGTCGTTCAGTACGCCGCGCAGGCCCGGGTCGTTCAGCTTCATCAGGCTGGCGAAGGTCTTCAGGCCGGGCACCTGCGCCGCTTCCGGCGCTGCGGGCGCCGGCGCATACAGGGCCAGGCGGCTCGGGGGGCGTCGCCGACAAAGGCTTTCGCCCAGTCGATGTTGGACAGCTCCAGCGCGCCGGCGCGTTCGCGCAGCACGGACTCCAGCGCCGTCTCCCAGCCCTCTTCCACGTGCAGCTTTTGCCACAGGCGCGGCAGCGCGTCGAGTTCATGCTTTTTCAGCCAGGGCGTGACCTTGCCCCGGGTTTGCACGCGTTCCTGTAGTTGCTTCAGGGCCGACAGGCGTGCTTCCAGCTGGGCGTTGGTGGCGGCCTCGCGCTGCGCCAGCGCCCGGGCTTCGCGTCGCTCCGTTTCCGCCGCGTCCTGCAGCGCGGACGCTTCTTCCTGCAGCAGGGTCTGTTCTTCCAGCGCCGCCTGCTTTTTCCTCGAGCTGCATGCGCAGGTTGGCCAGGTGGGCACTGTCGGGCGGCGCCAGCGATTTCTTCTCCGCCTGCAAGCGCTCGCGCCGCGTCGCCAGGCCGTTCAGGATATTGCCGGCATTGCGACCATGGGCGGCGGCCAGCTCGATGCGCTGGCGGACCTCGCCGATGCGGGCGCGCGACTCATCGGCGCGGCGCTGGGCTTCGCGCCAGGCGGCATCGAGTTCCGGCAGGCGTTCCTGCTGGGCTTCGACGGCGATCTGGGCGCCCTCGGCGCGCGCCGCCAGTTCCTCGACGCGGAACGTCGCTTCCTCGATCTGCTCCTCGAATTCGGCTGCCTGCGCCAGCCAGCCATCGCGCTGCGCCGCCAGCGTGCCGAGCTGGTTTTGCAGGCGCGTGCGCGACTCGATCACGAACTTGATCTGCGCTTCCAGGCTGCCGATCTCGGAATTGGTCTGGTACAGCGCGCCCTGCGCCGTGTGCAGGCGGTCGCCCACGGCGAAGTGGTGCTGGCGCAGGTGTTCCAGTTCCAGTTCGACGTTGCGCAGTTTCGCGGTCTGTTCTTCCAGGTTGTTTTGGGCTTCTTCCATCTCGCGGAAGTAGCGCGTTTGCTCGGCCTGGGCTTCGTTCCTGCGCAGCAGCCAGAGCAGCTTCTGCTTTTCTTCCTGGTCGCTTTGCAGCTGGTGGAAGCGGTTCGCGACCGCCGCCTGGGCTTCCAGCTTGTCGAGGTTGGCGTTCAGTTCGCGCAGGATGTCTTCCACGCGCAGCAGGTTTTCGCGCGTGTCGGACAGCCGGTTTTCGGTCTCGCGGCGCCGTTCCTTGTACTTCGAGACGCCAGCCGCTTCCTCGAGGAACACGCGCAGTTCTTCCGGGCGCGACTCGATGATGCGCGAGATCATGCCCTGGCCGATGATGGCATAGGCGCGCGGACCCAGGCCCGTGCCCAGGAAAATGTCCTGGATGTCGCGCCGGCGCACCGGCTGGCTGTTGATGTAGTAGGTGGAAGTGCCGTCGCGCGTGAGGGTGCGCTTGACGGCGATTTCGGCGTACTGGCCCCACTGGCCGGCGGCCTTGCCGAGGCTGTTGTCGAAAGTGAGTTCGACCGAGGCGCGGCCCGAGGGCTTGCGGTGGGTGGAGCCGTTGAAGATCACGTCCTGCATCGACTCGCCGCGCAGCTCGGACGCTTTCGATTCGCCCAGCACCCAGCGCACGGCATCGATGATGTTCGACTTGCCGCATCCGTTCGGGCCGACCACGCCGACCAGTTGTCCAGGCACCTGGAAATTGGTTGGATCGACGAAGGACTTAAATCCCGACAATTTAATGGAGGATAGTCGCACCTTGCTTCGGCTACTCGGGAATCGTTAAAGGACGCATCATACCATCTGTTGCTTGCTTTTCGGCCAAGCTTGCGGGGCGAACGCGAGCGAGCCCCGCGGTGGCGGTGGCAGGCCCCAGAGGATTGACGATTGGAAATTGAAGGGCGCTGCCGGGGCGAGCACTTGCGCGATGCGCGTGCCTGGGACGGCTGCGATCCCCTGAACCGGAGAACGGCGGCGGACGCCTGGCGGCGGCCGCCCGGTCTCAGCCGACGGCCTGGAGCGCCGACGGCGCCGGGTCGTTGACCGCTTCCTGCAGCGCCTCGGTCAGCACGCGGCCGACCACGCCTTCGAGCGCGACGACGCTGACGCTGCCGGCGCGGAAGGCTTCGGCAAGTTTTTCGGCGGACAGCGAGAACGCTTTCTCGGCGGCGCCCGCGCGAGAAGATGAAGAGCGTGCGCAGCGGGCTGACCCAGGCCAGCTTGACCTGGCGCACACTGCCGTCCGGCGCACGGAACGCCAGGCACATGCCGCGCTCCAATTCATCGACGCGCTGTGTCGCTTCGTCCTTCTCCGCCGTTTCCTCTTCGGCGGCTGCGGCCTGCTCGCGCGCGATGCGGCGCAATGCGTCCTGCTGGGCCGCCTCGACGGCCAGCTCCAGCTGGCGCTCAGGAGCCAGTTCCAGCGGCGCCCGCACAATCGACAGGTGGCAGCGGGCCAGCTCGGCGAAAAATTCCAGGCGCTCGGCATCCTGCCATTTGATGGCATCGAGCCATTTGTTCAGGGTCATCAACAGTCCCGGCAGCTTGGCGATCAGCACCTTGCGCTGCTCGGCCGTCGCCTTCGGCTTGACGGTCCAGACCAGCTCGTCCATGGTCTGGGTCGCATTCTCGACCGCGCCCGGGCGTTCCTCGTCGATCAGGTAGGCAAAGGTCATCACGTCGACCCAGCGTTTCTCGAGGAAGGTCGAGACGGTGGTGACGAGCTCGCCGTCGGCCACACGCACGGCGATCACCTGGCGCGCGGTGCGGGCGGCGACCGCCTGCTTTTTCCACCTTGACGGCATGCGCGATCGGCGCCGCGATGGCTTCCTCATGCGCCTTTTCTTCCGCCTCGAGCTGGGCTTCCAGTTCGGCCACGGCCTCCGCGAAAACGGCGGGCTGGCCCTCCTGGTCGCGGCCGATGCGGTCGACCCCGCGGCGCATGGCCTGCATCACCGGATCGTCGGCGCCCTTGCGCCCTTCCCAGCCCATGCGCGAGAACAGGTCGATCATGCGCCGCGCAGGGTGGGCTTCCTCGAAGAAGAAGCCCTGGTCGACCAGCGCCGCGCGCAGCACCGGCACCTGCAGGAAGCGGATGAGTTCGCGCGTCTCGGACGGGATGGTGTCGTCGAGCAGCACGGTCTCGAAAATGCGCGACAGCAGGTCCAGCGTGTTTTCTTCGCCGCGCGACAGGAGGCCCGGCGGCAGGCTCTGCTTCAGGCGCGGCAGGTAGAACACGTTATGGGGGATGGCCATGGCGGAGGCGTCGGCAAATGCCTGTGTCTCATCGGATCCCTGCGCCGATCCCTGCGCCGATCCTTGCCCCAGTCCCGGCATCTGGCCGATGCCTGCGCCATGTGCCGGCGCTCCCTCGTGTCCGAAAGCGGCACCGGGCGTCCCTGCCTGCCCTTGTACCTGAGCCAGGCTCAGGCTCGAGAGCAGGTTCAGCAGGGAACCGGCCGCGGCGGCGCTGGCGGCGTCCAGGCCCGGGATGCCGGCGAAGGCCGCGCCGCCCTGTGCAGGGTGCGATGGCGCCGGGGCGAAACCGCCAGCGGGCGTGGCGGCGGCGCCGATGCCGGCAGTGCCGGCCTGGGCTGGCGCAGCATGGGGCGCAGCACCCGCGGCCGCCGGGGCCGTCGGAGCGAAACCGGGCGCGGCGGGGGCGGTGGCGGTGCCGCCGGCGACCGTGAAGCCGGTCGCGGCGCTCGGCCGCCAGCCATTGCCTTGCGGCATGTCGGGCAGATCCGGCACGAGTGCGGCGCCGGCCGCCAGCTGCGCGCCCGGGACGGCGTTGCCGCTGCCCGGGGAGCGCGCGCAACTGCTGGGCCAGCTCCGCATCCATGGGGGAGCGGCGCCGGTCGCGCCTGGCGGACGCTTCGCTCGACTTATGGATATGGAAGCGTTCGCGCCCCGCCTTGCTGCGCGCGCGCAGGGCGGCGTCGATGGCGTCGAACATCTGCCCGAGGTCGAGGAAGAGCTCCGGGCGCAGCATCGGCAGGATCAGTGAATGCGAACCTTCGTCCGGCTCGAACTCGCGCCAGGCGCTGTGGACGGCTTGCAGGAACACTTCGGGACGGAAGGGATTCTGGCCGGGACGCAGCACATCGCGCCCGAGCAGCAGCCCAAGGCGTACGCACAGGCTGGCCAGCACTTCCGAATGGGCGATGTCGAAAGGACGCGACAGGGTGCCGAAGGCCACCTTGCTGTCCATCTCCTCCATTGGCACCAGGCTCAGCAGTGCGAGGTCGGCACTGCCGCTGGTGCGCGGGGACAGGCCGTCGACTTCGGCGCGCAGGGCGCGTTCGATCGCTTCGCCGGCCAGGTGCACGAAGGCGTAGGCATTGCTCTTGAGCAGGTGACCGGCGCGCGTGCGCCGATACGCCACCTGGGCGTCGTTGCCGGCCGTCGTCATGTCGGCCATCGCATCGGCGAGCCGTGTGGCGAGCGAGGTCAATTGTTCGTTCGCCATCGCGATCGCGGTCCGGACGAGCTCCGCCAGCACCTCGCGCTGCGGCGCCTGGGTCTTGCCGGGGCTAGGATTCTCGTTGGGAGCGTGAGCCATGATCGATATCGATTCGTCCTGGTAGCGGAAACGCCATACCTTTATTGTGACACATTATTTCCGTAAGGCAATGGCGAACACAAATAAATGTTCGTATTTACCCAAACTGGGTAGAAACATGTCCTGCATGAAACTCATGTTATCTACCTGCTATCCGCTGTTATATGCGTGTCATCGAAGACGCAAGCGTCGTTTCGTGTCCAGGCAGCATCTTCAGCTTGCGCTACCGCAAATGTCAAGCTAGCTGTTTCCCTACCATAAGATTTTGCCCCGTCCAACCGGAGGATTTTCCATGAATGCGGTACGCCAACTCGACATCCGGCCCAAGATCGCTGCGGCGCTGGGCCTGCCTTTCGTCCTGAATGCCACGCTGGTGCTGTGGCTGCTCTCGCGTTCGGAGTCGGGCACCCTTCCCGGCCCCGCCAGCGTGCTGTTCAGCCTTGCCGCCTGCCTTGCGCTGGCCGCGGCGCTGGGCGCCTGGCTGGCGCGCGAGGCGACGCGTCCCCTGCACGAAGCCCTGCAGCTGGCGCGGCGCGTGGCCGATGGCGATCTGCGCGTGCGCACCATCAGCGCCGGGCGCGGCGACGGCACCCTGATGCTCTCGGCCCTGGCCGCCCTTGCCGCAAAGCTCGCCGGCGTGATCGAACAGGTGCGCCAGGGCGCGGCCCGGGTGACCGCCGGCAGCAGCGACATTGCGGCCGGCAACATGGACCTGTCGACCCGCACCGAGCAGCAGGCCGCTTCACTGGAAGAAACGGCCGCGTCCATGGAAGAGCTGACGGCGACGGTGCGCCAGAACGCCGAGCATGCCCACCAGGCGCGCACGCTGGCCCTGTCGGCGTCCAGCGTGGCCATCAAGGGTGGCGAAGTGGTCGGCGACGTCGTCGGCACCATGGCTTCGATCAACGATTCCTCGAAACGGATCGCGGAGATCATCGGCGTCATCGACGGCATTGCCTTCCAGACGAATATCCTTGCCCTGAACGCGGCGGTCGAGGCGGCGCGCGCCGGCGAACAGGGGCGCGGTTTCGCTGTCGTCGCTTCCGAAGTGCGCAGCCTGGCCCAGCGCTCGGCGGCAGCGGCCGTGGAAATCAAGGAGCTGATCGACGATTCGGTTGGCAAGGTCGAGGCCGGCACCAGCCTGGTCGACAAGGCGGGCCGCACGATGGCGGAAGTGGTTGCCAGCGTCAAGCGCGTGACCGACATCATCGGGGAAATTGCCGAGGCCAGTGCGGAGCAGACGGCTGGCATCGAGCAGGTCAATGGTGCGATCGCGGCGATGGACGGCGCAACCCGGCAGAACGCGGCCCTCGTCGAGGCGTCCGCCGCCGCCTGCGCCGCCCTGCGCGAACAGGCGGCGACGCTGGCGGACGCCACTGGCGGCTTCGTGCTGGCCGACAAGCCCGTTGCGCCTGGCGCGGCCCCGGCCGCCGCTGCACCGAAGCGCAGCGCCACGCGCGCCCCGCCAGGCCGAAGCTGGCCGCGGCAAGGAAGGCAGCGCGGCCGGCCAGCCCGGCCCCTGCCGCCGCACGCGCGCAACCCGCAGCCCGCTCGTACGACAAGCGGCAGCGCGGCCAGGCACGACCCTGATTGGGAAGAATTTTAAATGCGCATTTGAAATGCGTTTCGAAGTCGAGCTATCGAAATGCGCGCACGAATCAAGAATGACGATTATCCTTTATGTGTAGGCGAGTATCCTACACGGGCTCAGGCGGTTATCCGATACCGATAAAACTGCTCGGCTCGCATGATTGCAAAACCGAAACCTGCTGATACAAGATCCAGTAATTCGGCGAGTGACTGTTATCCAACATCGAAAGGAATAATCATGGCCTCGAATCAAAAACGCACCCAGGGCGGTACCCCTGAGCAACACGCTGAAGCCGGTCGTCAAAGCCACAAAAACGACGGCAACAAACAATCCGGTTCGGGCTCGGGTTCGCGTTCGGGCGGCAATTCCGGCACGCGCGGCGGCTCCCCGGAGCAGCACGCAGAAGCCGGCCGTCAAAGCCACAAGAACGACAAGCGTTAATTTCCTTTCAGTCGTCGCATGACGCGACGGTGAAAAGAATCAGCCCGGCGCATATTGCGTCCGGGCTTTTTTGTTTTTGGTAAATAGTAAAAGCCGAACAGGCCGGACATATTGATGGGCTTACTCAATTGCTCATCAATAAATATGGAAATGCGCTGTCGGGATAATCCGACATAATTTCAGCCCAATGCATGCAAAGGATATTTGCACCTGCATGGCATTTGGCAAATAGTATATGCATGGATTACTTCCATTGCGGAGCAAAGCGGCATGAAAAAAGCCGCAGAGAGGTGACGCACCGCTGGACGGGTGCGTGCCTGTCTGCGGCCCTGGCCGCCCTGCCGCTGCCGTTTCGTCAGATATTGCGCAGGACAGCCCCTTTCGGCGGCGCGAAGTCGACGATGTCATTGATCATGCCGGCGATCTTGGCGTCGCGGGAATTGAGGTGCAGGTCGGAATACTGGTGGATGCCCCACTGCTCGGGCGTCAGTTCGATATGCTTGCGCAGGATCGATTCCGTGCGTGCGTCGTCCGCGCGCAGGCCCTCGACGATGATGTTGAGCGCATCGGGACGCGAACCCGGCGAGGCCGTCGCGTGCGACTTGTGCACCATGAAGCGGGCCGTTTCGCTGGCATAGCGGCGCGTTCCCGCCAGGTACATGATGACGGCAATCGAGGCCACCGCCCCGCCGTTGTACATCACGAACTCGATCGGCGACTTCGACATGAAGTTGTACAGGCACAAGCCGTCGCTCACGTAGCCGCCGTTCGACTGCACCAGCACGTGCGCCGTTTCGATGCCGTCCTCGCTCATGTGGCTGGCCGCCTCGAACACCCGGTGCACCATATCGCTGTTGACGTCGCCCGACAGCGTGAACCAGGCTTCCTTGCTCTGTTTGGTTTGTTCTTCGCTCATAGTCTTTTTCTACCTGCAAAGTGTGAATCTCAGTGTAACAAATGACGAAAAAACCCCGCGCGCACGCCCTCCAACGGTGCGCGCATACCCGCTGCGGCTCGCCAGCCCGACGCACGCCGGCTTGGCGGGCCTGAGAAAACCGTCAGAGCAAGGCGCGGCGACGAAGACGGTACATTTGTACGGCCAGGAGCCGCAACGCGGCTATGGCGGTTTTGTCAGGCGCTCCTATTCATCCTGCCAAGATTGACAGGGCTGCGGGGCTGACATATCCTCCACAGTCTTGATCGGGAGAGCGCAGCGACATGCTGCCGCCGAAGGGGCATCACCCAAAAACTCTCAGGCAAAAGGACCGTTCAAGGGCCGGTGCGTACCAAGCGTGCCGGACCAACTCTGGAGAGCGGCCGCGGCGAGACCCGCGGCCCACCGAAGGGGCAGGCGGACCCGTTCCGCTATCTCTCAGGTACCAAGGACAGAGGGGCGCAGCGCGCGCTGGCATCGGCCGGCGTGCGGCTCCCCTATTCACTGCCCTGAGGATTCCATGACGCTCAAAGCGACCCCGCTCAATTCCGCACACCGCGCACTCGGCGCCAAGATGGTCGATTTCGGCGGCTGGGACATGCCGGTCAACTACGGTTCGCAAATCGAAGAGCACCACGCGGTGCGTACCGACGCGGGCATGTTCGACGTCTCGCACATGTGCGTGGTCGACCTCGAAGGCGCGAACGTGCGTGGTTTCCTGCGCGGCCTCCTGGCCAACAACGTCGACAAGCTGCAGACCCCGGGCAAGGCCCTGTACTCGTGCATGCTCAATCCCGAGGGCGGCGTCATCGATGACCTGATCGTCTACTTCTTCCGCGAAGACTGGTTCCGCCTGGTCGTCAACGCCGGCACGGCCGAGAAGGACATCGCCTGGATGCGCCAGCAGAACGACGCCACTAGCAGCGGCTTGACGATCACCGGCCGCCGCGACGGAGAGAACGCGATCGCCCTGGTCGCCGTGCAGGGGCCGAACGCCCGTGCCAAGGTCTGGGAAGTGCTGCCGGCCGCGAAAGCGGCTTCGCAGGACATGAAGCCCTTCAACGTCGTCATCGTGCCGGATACGGCCTTCGGCGAAGCGATGGTCGCGCGTACCGGCTATACCGGGGAAGACGGTTTCGAGATCGGCGTGCCGGCCACGCAAGTGGAAGCACTGTGGAAGGCGCTGATTGCCGCCGGCGTCAAGCCTGCCGGCCTGGGCGCACGCGACACGCTGCGCCTGGAAGCGGGCATGAACCTCTACGGCCAGGACATGGACGAAACGGTCAACCCGCTCGACGCCGGCCTGGCCTGGACCATCGACCTGGTCTCGGAACGCGACTTCATCGGCAAGGCGGCACTGCAGGCCAAAGGCCAGCAGGCGAACTTCGCCGGCCTGATCCTGCGCGAAAAAGGCGGCATCCTGCGCGCCCACCAGAAAGTCGTGGCAGCCTCGGGCAACGCCGGTGAAATCACCAGCGGCACCTTCAGCCCGTCGATGCAGCAGGCCATCGCGCTGGCGCGCGTGCCGATGGACGTGCAGATCGGCGACACCGTCCACGTCGAGATCCGCGACAAGAAGCTGGCCGCCACGGTCGTCAAGCTGCCGTTCGTGCGCAACGGCAAAGTGCTGGCATCTTAAGCTTCCAACACAATTTATAATATCGCGTCAAACCAACCTGGAGCCCTTACATGAACATCCCGACCGACCTGAAATACACCGAGTCCCACGAGTGGGTCCGCCTCGAAGCTGATGGCACCCTCACCGTCGGCATCACCGAGTATGCGCAGGACGCCTTGGGCGACATCGTGTTCGTCGAACTGCCGCAGGTCGGCAAGAGCTTCACGGCCGGCGACGACGCCGCCGTGGTCGAGTCGGTGAAGGCCGCCAGCGACATCTACGCGCCGGTAGGCGGTACCGTGGTTGCGGTCAACCAGCCGGTCGCCGACGCGCCGGACTCGATCAACCAGGATGCCTACGGCGCCTGGCTGTTCAAGCTGCAGCCGACCGACGCAGGCGCGATCAACGGCCTGATGGACGCCGACGCCTACGGCAAGACCACCGACAACTGATCGTCACGCGCCTTCGGGCGTTGAAATCCCCTGCGGCGCCCGCATCTGGGTGTGCCGCAGGGCGCAACAGCAGCACAGCTTACTCGTCCATTTGACCCGCGCAGGCAGCGCCCGCGCCACCGTCCCTTCTTTTTGGCCACCACCATGACCCGCACCAGCCTCACCCAACTTGAAGCACGCGATTCCTTCATCCCGCGCCACATCGGCCCATCGGAGTCCGAAGAAGCAGCGATGCTCTCGACCCTCGGCTACCCATCGCGCGCGGCCCTGATCGACGCGGTCGTTCCCGCCAATATCCGCCGCAAGGACAAGCTCGACCTGGGCGAATTCTTCGAGCCGCTGCCCGAGCAGGCGGCGCTGGCGAAACTGAAAGCCATCGCGTCGAAGAACAAGGTGATGAAGTCGGTCATCGGCCAGGGCTACTACGGCACCCACACGCCGCCCGTCATCCTGCGCAACATCTTCGAAAACCCGGCCTGGTACACCGCCTACACGCCTTACCAGCCGGAGATTTCGCAGGGCCGTCTGGAAGCAATCCTGAACTTCCAGCAGATGATCACGGACATGACCGGTATGGGCATCGCCAACTCGTCGATGCTGGACGAGGGCACGGCTGCTGCCGAAGCGATGACGCTGATCCAGCGCGTCGGCAAGTCGAGCTCGAAAGTGTTCTACGTCGCCGACGACGTGCTGCCGCAAACCCTGGAAGTGATTCGCACGCGCGCCGAACCGATCGGCGTCGAAGTGCGCACGATCGCGGCCGCCGACATCGAATCGCTGAACGAGACCTGCTTCGGCGTGCTGCTGCAATACCCGGGTGCGAACGGCGACGTGCGCGACTACCGCGCAGCTGTCGAGAAGCTGCACGCGGCCGGTGCGATGGTGATCGCCGCCGCCGACCTGCTGGCCCTGACCGTGCTGACGCCACCGGGCGAATGGGGCGCGGACGTGGTCGTCGGTAACAGCCAGCGCTTCGGCGTCCCGCTCGGTTTCGGCGGCCCCCACGCCGGCTACCTGGCCACCCGCGACGAATACAAGCGCTCGATGGCGGGCCGCCTGGTCGGCGTCACCGTCGACGCCCGTGGCAACTCGGCCCTGCGCCTGGCGCTGCAGACCCGCGAACAGCACATCCGCCGCGAAAAGGCGACCTCGAACATCTGCACCGCGCAGGTGCTGCTGGCCGTGATGGCCGGCATGTACGCGGTCTACCACGGCCCGCAGGGCCTGACCCGCATCGCCCGCCGCGTGCACCGCATGACCGGCATCCTGGCAAGCGGCCTGCAGCAGATGGGTTACCAGCTGGCCAACGCCAGTTACTTCGACACGCTGACCGTCGTCACCGATCGCGCCGCCGAACTGCACGAGGCCGCAACGAACGCCGGCGTGAACCTGCGCCGCGTCGACGATGGCCACGTGGGCCTGTCGCTGGACGAAACCACGACCCGCGAAGACATCGCCCTGCTGTTCTCGATCTTCGCCAACGGCGGCGCGGTGCCGGATGTAGAGTCGCTGGACAAGGATGCGGCTGACGCTTTCCCGTCGGTTCTGGCCCGTACCAGCGCCTTCCTGACCCACCCGACGTTCAACCGCTACCACGCCGAGCACGAGATGCTGCGCTACCTGCGCAGTCTTGCCGACAAGGACCTGGCGCTGGACCGCACCATGATCCCGCTGGGTTCGTGCACGATGAAGCTGAACTCGACCTCCGAGATGATCCCGGTCACCTGGCCCGAGTTCTCGAACATCCACCCGTTCGCACCGGATGACCAGACCGTCGGCTACCGCGAAATGATCGGCCAGCTCGAAGCGATGCTGTGCGCCGTCACCGGCTACGCCGCCATCTCGCTGCAGCCGAACGCCGGTTCGCAGGGCGAATACGCGGGCCTGCTGGTGATCCAGAAGTACCACCAGTCGCGCGGCGAAGGCCACCGCAACATCTGCCTGATTCCATCGTCGGCGCACGGCACCAACCCGGCATCGGCCAACATGGTCGGCATGCAGGTGGTCGTCACCGCCTGCGACGAGAACGGCAACGTCGACCTGGCCGACCTGAAGAAGAAAGCCGAGCAGCACAGCGCCAACCTGGCCTGCGTGATGGTCACCTACCCGTCGACCCACGGCGTGTTCGAAGAAGGCATCCAGGAACTGTGCGAGATCGTCCATGCGCACGGCGGCCAGGTGTATATCGACGGCGCCAACATGAATGCGCTGGTCGGCGTGGCCGCACCGGGCGCCTTCGGCGGCGACGTGAGCCACCTGAACCTGCACAAGACCTTCTGCATCCCGCACGGCGGCGGCGGTCCTGGCGTCGGTCCGATCGGCGTCGGCGCCCACCTGGCGCCCTTCCTGCCGAACCAGCTCTCGACCGGCTACGTCCGTGACGAACAGGGCATCGGCGCGGTCAGCGCCGCGCCCTACGGTTCGGCCTCCATCCTGCCGATCTCGTGGATGTACATTGCGATGATGGGTGGGGAGGGGCTGACGAATGCCACCGAAACGGCCATCCTGAACGCCAACTACATCGCGCGCCGCCTGGCACCGCACTATCCGGTGCTCTACACCGGCCACGACGGCCTGGTCGCGCACGAATGCATCATCGACCTGCGTCCGCTGCAGGACAAGACGGGCATTTCGAACGAAGACGTCGCCAAGCGCCTGATGGACTTCGGCTTCCACGCGCCGACCATGAGCTTCCCGGTGCCGGGCACGCTCATGATCGAGCCGACCGAGTCCGAGTCGAAGATCGAGATCGACCGCTTCATCGAGGCGATGATCACGATCCACGCCGAGATCGTGAAGGTCGAGCGCGGCGAGTACGACAAGATGGACAACCCGCTCAAGGGTGCGCCGCACACGGCCGAAGTGGTGACGGCCGACGACTGGCAGCACACCTACACCCGTGAAGTGGCGGCCTTCCCGGTGGCCTCGCTGCGCAAGAAGAAGTACTGGCCGCCGGTGGGCCGTGCGGACAACGTGTATGGCGACCGGAACCTGTTCTGTGGTTGTGCGCCGATCAGCGATTACGAATAATCGCTAGGCACTGACCTTGGCGGCGGCGCGGGGAGCGATCCCTTCGCCGCCGTTGTCGTTTCTGGCTGACGTTGCGGCTGCGGATCTGTACGACCGCGTGGGCACGAGTGCCCACCCTACGGTGCACCGCCGTTGTAGGGTGGGCACTCGTGCCCACGCGGTACGACGTACGATGGTCGAGACGTCCAAACGACATCAATCCCTCCTCGACGCCAGCCGCAAATGCGGCCTTGGCGTCTTCCTGCGCTCGCCCCGGCCGGGCTGGCTGGCGTCGCGCCGGCCGTCCTTCAACACGTCGCGCATGTCGATGTCGGCCACGCTCGACGGCGGCGTGGCCACATCGGGTGCTGTCACCGCTTCGTCGAGCCGGAACGCGGCCACCGCGCGCGACAGCGTCAGGGCCTGCATCTGCAGGTTGCGTGCCGACTCGGCCGCTTCTTCCACCAGCGTCGAATTGCGCTGCGTGACCTGGTCCATCTGCACGATCGCCTGGTTCACGTCCAGCAGTCCGCTGGCCTGCTCGGCACTGGCCGAACTGATCTTGCTGATGATGTCGCCCACCTGCTGGACCGAGGTGGCGATGGTGGCCATGCTGCTGCCGGCCTGCGCGGCCCAGGCAGTGCCGCCCTCGATCTCCGCGACCGATTGCGCCACCAGCTCGCGGATCTCGCGCGCGGCGGCGCCGGCGCGCAGCGCCAGCGAACGCACGTCACCGGCCACCAGCGCGAACTCGCGCCCGCCCTCGCCCACGCGCGCCGCCTCCAGGGCCGCGTTCAGCGCCAGCGTACCCGTCTCGACGGCGATAGCGTCGATGCGCGCGCCGATCTCGCCCACCTGCCGGGCGCTGCCCTTGACCGTGGCCAGCGTCGTTACCAGCCGGTCGACCACGCTCTCGCCTTGCTGGGCCACGTTCGACGCGGATTCGGCCAGGCGGTTCGCTGCCCGGGCGCTGTCGGCCGTGAGGTTGACGGTGGCGGCCAGCTCCTGCATCGACGAGGTCGTGTGCTCGAGCGAACTGGCGCGGAAGGTGGCGCGCGTGGTGAGGTTCAGGTTACCCAGGCCAGGTCGCGCGACGCCGTGCCGATCGAGCGCGCCGATTCGAGGATGGTGCGCAGCGTCAGGTTCAGGTTGCGGATGCTGGCGTTGAGCGCGCGCGAGGTTTCCCCTATCTCGTCGTTGCCATACACGCGGTCCTTGACCGTCAGGTCGCCGCTGGCCAGGTCGACCGCCGCAGCCCCGATGCCGCGGATCTCGGCCAGCAGCGTGCTGCGCACCGCCACCGTGATGCGCAGCGAGACGGCAATGGCCAGCGCGATCACGCAGGGCATCAGCCAGGTCATCGTGCGGAAGTCGCTTGCTGCCGTCGCCGAGGCCTCCTCGGAGAGCGTCTGCTCGAGCTGGGCGGGGCATTGAGGCGCTGGGCGACGACGGCGAAGGCCGCTTCCGCCTTGCTCATGGCGTTGGCGCTGATCGACTGGTCATCGCGCACCAGTTCGATCGCGTCGCGCACGGCACGCACGTACACCGCATGGGCGGCCGCGGCCTGGTCGACATAGCGCCGCCCGCGCTGCCGGCAGGGGTCATGCGCGCCACCCGCTCCAGCCCTGCATGGGTCAGCGCGTGCTGGCGGTGGATGTCCGCGATCAGGGGCTCGATGCGGCGGCGCGGGAAGCTGCCGCCGATCCAGGTATGCAGCTGGTAGATCTCCGCGTGGCTGCGCTGGGCGGTGAAGACGAGCTCGCTCGCGGCGCGCATGTGCGCCGCGCGCTGGCCGACGATGTCCTCCAGCGAGGCGTTCTGGCGCACCATCGCGTACCAGGCGCCGCTCGAGAGCAGGACCAGCAGCACCAGCACGACGCCGGGCGCCAGCAGCAGTTTGGGGCCGATCCGCAGGCGCGACAGCATGGCTCAGGCCCCGCGGCGTTGGGAGGGGAAGGCGGCGGCAAGGGCCGCGGCCGGGAAGTGCTGGGGAATGTGCATGATGGCCTCGTCAATGGGCGCCGCGCGACAGTACGCGACTTCGCGATAGGTACCGAAGTTTCTCTATCGCATTTGATCAATCTAAGTCATCCGTCCGGCGCTGCCTTTGAGCAATCGCAACACCCTCCCCGCCATGGACAATTGCCGCCACGCAGGTACACTAGCGGGATGAAGATTGCCGTCCACCTGGCGCGCAACCGGCGCCTGCTGGCGTGGTGCGCGTTGTCTGTCGTCCTGCACCTGCTCCTCATGCTCTGGGTCGACGCGCGCTTCACGCCGCCCCTGCTGCCCGAGGTCGGCACGCCGCTCGCGTTGCGCCTGGTCCCCACGCCCCAGCCTGCGACCGCGCCGCAGGCCGATGCGCCCGCGGCCGCCGCCCAGGCATCCGCCGCGGCGCCAATGCCGCTGCCGGCACCGGCACCGGCACCGGCGCCGGCGCTACGATCGGTTCCCCTCGACGCGGCAGGCGACGCGCCGGCACCGGCGGCAAGCCCTGCGCAAGCACAAGACCGGGCCACCGGCATCCTGCCCCAACAGATGCCCGGACGCTACCAGGTGCGCCCGCCCCCGTCCGCCAGCATCGGCTACACCGTGATCCGTACGCGCCCCGGGGCTGAGGCCGAACCGGCCGCCTCCGCCCGGCTGTCCCTGGCAGCGCAAGGCTGGCCGCTACCAGTTGACACTGGACGGCGTGCTCGGCGAATTCGAGAGCGAGGGCGGCGAGGACGATGCCGGCATGGCGCCCGCGTCCACGCGCGAGCGCTCGCCGACCGGGGGCGCATGGGTCACGCGCTTCAACCGCGAGGAGAACCGGATCGACTATGCGGGCGGGGCTGCTCCCCCCCCGGGCGTCCAGGACCGCGCCTCGGTGCTGATCCAGCTGGCCGGCATGGGCCTGGCCGAGCCCGACCAGATGCAGGACGTGATCGAGATCGTCGTGGGAGGCGCCGCCGGCACCGGGATCGCGCGCTTCCGGGTCATGGGGCAGGAAGAGATCGACACCGGCATCGGCCGGCTGGCCGCGGTGCACCTGGCGCAGCTGGCGCCGTCCGGCGAGCGCCGCGTGGAGCTCTGGCTGGCACCACAGCAGCACTGGCTGCCGGTACGCATCCGGTGACGGAACCGGACGGCACCGTCGTCGACCAGGTCGTGCGCACGCTGGACCTGGAGGCGCCCGCCAGCAGCGGGGCGCAGTGAGGCGGGGCCCGCCGACGTGAAAACGGCCGGCATGCCGCCGGCCGTTCGTGTAGCGCGCCAGCGGCTTACGCCAGCTTGGCCGCGTGCTCGCGCGTCGCGTGGAAGGTGAGCTTGGGCCAGCGCTCCTGGGTCAGGCGCAGGTTCACGCCGGACGTCGCCAGGTAAGCGAGGTTGCCGGCCGCGTCGTAGGCCACGTTGTGACCCAGCTGCGTCTCGAAGTCGGACAAGGCCTTCTTGTCGTCGCTCGACACCCAGCGCGCGCTGCTGATGCTGGAGCCCTCGAAGACGGCATCGACGCCGTATTCATTGAGCAGGCGGCTGGCGACGACGTCGAACTGCAGCACGCCGACCGCGCCCAGGATCAGGTCCGAGCCCAGCACCGGCTTGAACACCTGCACCGCGCCCTCCTCGCCCAGCTGCTGCAAGCCCTTGTGCAGCTGCTTCATCTTCAAGGGATTCCGGATGCGCACCGTGCGGAACAGGTCCGGGGCGAAGTACGGGATGCCGGTGAAGGTGAGCATCTCGCCTTCCGAGAAGCTGTCGCCGATCTGCATGTTGCCGTGGTTCGGCAAGCCGATGATGTCGCCGGCGTAGGCTTCTTCCACCTGCTCGCGGGACGATGCCATGAAGGTCACGACCGACGACAGCTTGACTTCGCGCCCAAGGCGCAGGTGCTTGACCTTCATGCCCTTTTCGAAACGGCCCGAGCACACGCGCAGGAAGGCGATGCGGTCGCGGTGGGCCGGGTCCATGTTGGCCTGGATCTTGAAGACGAAACCGGAGAACTTCGGCTCGGCAGGCTCCACGGCGCGCACGGTGGCGTCGCGCTCGCGCGGGGCCGGCGCCCAGTCGACCAGGGCCGAGAGGATTTCGCGCACGCCGAAGTTGTTGATCGCCGAACCGAAGAACACGGGAGTCTGCACGCCCGACAGGAAGCGCTCCAGGTCGAACGGGTGGCTGGCGCCATGCACGAGCTCAACTTCCATCTTCAGCTGCTCGATCTCGAGCGGGAACATCTCGGCCAGCTTCGGATTGTCGATACCCTTGAGGATCTCGAAAGCGCCGTCGGCTTTTTCTTCGCCGGCCTTGAACAGCATGATCGTGTCGTTGAGCAGGTGGTACACGCCGCGGAAATTCTTGCCCATGCCGATAGGCCAGGTCACCGGCGCGCATTCGATCTTGAGCACCGACTCGAGTTCATCGAGCAGCTCGAGCGGGTCGCGGGTTTCGCGGTCGAGCTTGTTCATGAAGGTGACGATCGGGGTATTCCTCATGCGGCAGACGTCGAGCAGCTTGATGGTCTGTTCTTCCACGCCCTTGGCGGCGTCGATCACCATCAGCGCCGAATCGACGGCCGTCAGCACGCGGTAGGTGTCTTCCGAGAAGTCCTGGTGGCCGGGGGTGTCGAGCAGGTTGATGACGTGGTCGCGGAACTCGAACTGCATCACCGAGGAGGCGACCGAAATGCCGCGCTGCTTCTCGATGTCCATCCAGTCGGAGGTGGCATGGCGGCCGCTCTTGCGGCCCTTGACGGTACCGGCGAGCTGGATCGCGCCCGAGAACAGCAGCAGCTTTTCGGTCAGCGTGGTTTTACCGGCGTCGGGGTGGGAAATGATGCCGAAGGTGCGGCGGCGCGCCACTTCGCGCGCGATGGCGGCCGGCGGGCGCGCAGAATCGGCAGCGGCAGCGGCAGTGGTGTCAAGAGCGCTGCCTTCGTCGGCGGCAAGGATGTCAGGTTCGTTGGACATAGTCGAGCCCGGATGGCCCCAATGGAGAAAACCCTCGATTTTACCGATTCCGGCGCCGCTCGTGTGAATAGAATGCGGCCCGGCGGGAGCGATTGCTCCGGCCGGGCCGCCTGGGGCGTCGTATCGCCCTGTCCGGAACCCGCGTTCCCGCGGTCCCGTAGTTTCCCTCTTCCCTACCTCATTCGCGCACCCGGCGCCAGCCGGAAATCTTCGTTGTCAGCGGCAACGCGTTGACGGCGGTGGTGCTGATGATGCCGCCGTCGGCATTGGTGGTGATCTGGCGCAGGTCGCCCGACGGCAGGCTGATCACGGTGGTACCAACCGCAGCCGCCGAGTTCGACAGTGTCTGCCCCGCGGCCGCCACGTACGTGGTCCGGTTGCCGCTGGTGACGGCGACGCTCATCAGGGGCTGGGCGGTACACACATTGAGCTGGTAGACATTGCTGCTGCCGCCCACCTTGCAGCCGGTCGGCGTCGTTGGCACGTTGGTCACGACGTTGAGCGCGCCGTCGATGATTTTCGGGTCGAGGTTGACGCGTTCGCCCAGGTTGCGGTCAAAGCGCATGCTCCAGCCATCGGCCGTGCCGAGAGCAAGATTGACGTCAGGGCCGCTGATGGCATACGCCGTCCCGGTGCCGGCGATGACGCTCAGCTGGCGGTTCACCATCGTCGCGACCGGCACACTGCCGAGCGCCTTGCCGTTATCGGCCAGGACGTAGGCGGCCTGGACGCTCGTGTCCCGGATGTCGCCCTGGTCGAGCAGCCGCCCGGTGCCGAAGGCCACCACGCGCCGGCTCACCACGGTACCGTCGGGGTTCCTGGCCTCGCAGATCGTGACGTCCGGCCGGGTCGTGATTGGCTGGTTGACGCCGGCGTCGCCCATTTTCAGCAAGCGGGCGTCCCCACCGGCGCTGTAGTCGAAACGCCACATACGGCCGAGGTTGTCGCCGCCGTAGACGTGGGTCACGCGCGGATCGGTGTGCGGGTCCTTGCTGATCGCCGTGATGCGCGCCAGGCCTGAAGGCGTCTCGACGCTGCCGTCGGTCCCGGTCTTCGACAGGATGGTGCCGTTGGCAATGTCCACGACATACAGCCAGCCCTTGCCGGTGCCGACGGTGACGCCGTCCGTGCCGGGGATGTTGTTGTAGCCCGAGCTCAGGAAGGCGGCCCAGTGCTTCCCGCCACTCCCATCCGTCCAGACGCCGATTTGCGGGTTGCCGAAAGTCAGGCCGATGTCGTCGTCGTGCTTGCCGCACACGGCGGCGTCGGCGCAGAGTTCCCACAGCAGCTTCGGATCGGCCGGATCGGTGACGTCGAGCGCATAGTAGCCGCGGCCGCCGGCATTGAGCCCGCCGACCAGCACGGTGCGCCATGCGCCGTCGATCTTCACGTCAACCACTTCGGGCGAACCGTCCACCGTGAACTGGTGGTTGGTGCCGTAGGTCGTGCTCGCCTGGCGGTAGAGCTTCTTCATGGTGATGCGCGGCACATAGGCCCACAGCTCGTCGCCGGTCTCGCCGTCGAAAGCATGCAGCATGCCGTCGTTGGCGCCAACGAAAACGGTGGGGGCGCGACTGGCCTTGGCCGACTTGAACGCGCCGTAGCCGGAGATGAACGCCGGGTCCTTCACGTCCGGGTCATCGAAATCCTCGTAATTCTTGGTCGGCCGGCGCATGTAGGCGGGCTTGGACGAGGCGATGTCGCCCAGCACCAGCGGCAACTGCCCCAACGCGGCTTCCGGATCGGCGGCCTTGCGCGCGTATTCGCGCAGTACCCTGTTGTTGGCAAACTGCTGCTGGCCGCGCAACCAGCCGACGATATTGCGGCCATCGTTGACGACCAGGCGATCAAGCACGGTCAGCGTCGGGCATTGGTCGAGCTGGCCGCACTTGTTGTCGAACCAGCCCTGCTCGGTCGGCGTCATCAGGTTATAGCGGAATTCCTTCAGGCCGCCCGTGTCGACGTCGCGCATGAGGATCCTGCGCGTATCGGTCAGCGCGCCCACTTTTGCGCCCAGCAGGGTCGAGGTGTTCCACTTGGCGACTCGCGATACCGCGCCCGTGGAGACGTCGATCTCCTTGCTCTCGAGTTCGCCGTACCACTTCACGGTCGTGAAGGTGGCGGCGAACAGGTCGTTGTCGTCCACCGACACGTTCGGGGTCGAGGTCGCGGCGGCCGAGGCGGCGCCCTGCTTTTCCTGGATATCCGACAGCGCGCTGGAGAGGCCGGCGACGACCTCCAGCGGCGCCGAGGCGCTGAAGTACTTGCCGTGTCCGTTGATCGCCGCGTGCCACAGGTCGTCGACGCGCGACTGGTAGGTGGCACCGCCGGTATCGTCGTTCGTCGCCGGATTCGGCCAGACATAGGGGCCGTTGTTGTTCCACGGGCAGCCGGTGGCGACACCGGTGATCAGTTTGTGGAAGTCGGTGCCGGCCGTGGGCGACCCGTAGTTCTTGTCATAGGTCATGATGCCGTCGACGCCCAGTCCCAGCGTGTAGGTATTCATGTGCAGGCGCTTGTTGTCGATACCGGTCCTGCCCGGCACCAGGCCTTCGTTGTCCCAGTTTTCGAGCGTGGTACGCAGCGAAGTGCTCTCGGTGTTCGAACCGCCGTTGTACCAGTACAGGGCGATGTCGGCCAGCGAGTTGGCCGATTGCGGGGTCGGATCGACGCAGCCCTTGTCCTTCGAGCAGAAGCGCGTCGTGCTCTCGACGTTGTCGTTGCTGACGACGTCCGCGGCCGCCGGACCATTCCAGTAGCCGTCCGTGGTCATGAAGGTGAAGTTCTGCTCGCACGGGAAACGCACGACCTCGTTGCCGGCGGAACGCTTGTAGGGCGCCAGGTTCGCATACATCTTGCCGACGGCATGCAGGGCCTGGCGCAGCGGTGTCGAGTTGTTGCCGTTCATCTTGTAGAGCGCGTCGTACCAGTCGGCGCGCGCCTTGCCGATGAAAGGTTGCGGGATCGTCATGCCGCCCTCGGCGGCCGCGGTCGACAGCGACACGATGCCGACCTTGTAGCCCTCGCCCACCGGCTGGAAGGCCAGGCCGACCGAGGTCTTCATCATCTGGTTGCGCGTCTTGTAGTACGCGTACCAGTTGGCGAAGTTGGTCATCTCCTCGTCGTAGGTGCAGGTGGTGCCGGCGCAGTCGCTGCGCTCGGTGACGCGCGGGTAGCTGTTCCTGGCCGGGACAATGTCCACGCGGCTGAACACCGAGGCGCCCAGCCCGAGCGTCGTGGTCGGAATGCCGTCGGCGGCGGCCGGCTTCTGGGTGAAGCTCAGGTTGCCGTTGCTGGTGAGGGCGCCGACCGTGATGGCCTGGCCGGCACGGTTCGCCCGGGAGCTCACGAGGCACAGGGTGGTGTCGGGCGCAGCGGCGCAGGCCGGCGGACTGTTCGCGGTGCTGCCGACATACGCGCGGATGATGCCGTTGGTGCCGATCCTCTCGGCAAGCGCAATCGCCACGCCATTGGCGCTGGCGTTGTTGTCGAAGGTGATTTTCGTGTTCAGCAGCTGGGTGCTGCCCAGCAGCAGCGAGGACAGTTCGGTACGCTTGCCGTTGTTGGCGCGGCCGGAGATGGTCAGGAGCGCGGTCACCGTGTCGTCGGCACCGACGACCAGGTCGACGCCGGCGCGGCTGCCGTCGCTGACCGGCGTGCATGTCGTGCCGTTGCAGGTGATCGGCACCACCGCCACGATGGCGTCGCTGCCCAGCGAAATGTCGTAGCTCGAGCAGGCCGGCACGCCGAGCACGGTCGGCGTGCGCACGCAGGCCGTGTACTGCCTGTCGCGCTTGGCCACGATCGACGCGGCCAGTGCGTTCGCGGCGGCCGCCTGCTCGGCCGCGGTGTCGGTGCCGTTGTCGGCAAAGACAGCGGTGCTGGTCAGGGGTGATGCTGCCTGCCGGCGTGATGGCCTCGACGGTCTTGATGCGGGTACGGTTGCTGGTGGTGGAGGCGCGCACCGTGATGCTGCCGTACCAGTCCGGGACGCGGTTCGGATCGGAGAAGCGCGGGTACTTGTAGGCGCCGACATATTTCGCCCGGCAGGTGGTCAGGGCGCGGCTGTTACACCAGCGCAGGGGTGCCGCCACCGGATAGCCGGCCGGCGCGGCCCCGCCCACCGTGGTCACGCGGCAATCGGTCAAGGTGGCGTCGGTGCAGTATTCGCCGACGTTGATGTTGTAGTAGTACGGGTTCGCCAGGAAGTACACCGGCGTGTAGCGGGTGTCGCTCGGGTACGAATAACCCAGTTCATTCTTGACGCAGTTGGCACTGCTGGTGTCGCACCAGGCCAGGTCGGGGAAGCCCTGGGTCAGGTCGATCATGGTCTGGCCCTGGCCCAGCAGGTCGGTCTTGTTGATGCCGAAGGCGTCGGCCGGCACCTGGGTCCAGTTCGTCGTCTTTTGCCTGGTCATCGAATCGAAGGACACGCCCGTGTCCCTGACCGGCGGCAGATAGCGCACCTTCGGGTTGTAGTACTGCTTGTTGAAGTCGGCGCTGGCAAACGGCGGATCGCCGATGCGGCAGCCGCGCGTGCCGCTGGCCAGGGGTGCCGCGCGAGCGGCACGAGCCGGTGTCGTCCACGTAGTCGGGCGTGAAGGTGCTGGCCATCGAACCCGAGTTATCGTAGAGCAGCATCAGGTTCGGCTTCACCGTGCCGGTGCCGTCGATGTTCAGCAGCGGCAGGTTGGCGATGGAGGTCGGCGCCGCCTGGCTGGCCGGGGCCAGGAGCAGCAATGCGATCAGCGAGAGTATGCGCTTCATACGTATTTCCATTCTCATTACCCGGCTGCGAGCCGGTCTTGGGCGCCGACCCGGTTGCGGGCCAGTCTTGGATGCCGGCCCTGTCCCGGGCCGGTCTTGCTGCCGGCCCTGTTCCGGGCCGGTCTCGGTGCCGGCGTCAGGGGCCGACCAGCACCACCATCTGGTTCACGACATTACCGCCCCGCTTGCCTGCAATCCGGGCGGTGACGACGAAGTGCACTTTCGGCGGCCGGCGGTAGCGCGGCGCGTCGATCGCCAGGCTTTCGCCCGGCCCGATCTTCCTGCGCGCCAGGTTGTCGGCGGTCATGACACAGCCGTTGCTGGTGCCGTCCGCCGCCATGCCCGAGCTACCTTGGACCGAACACAGGCGATGGATGACGTACTCCACCGGCTGGCCCTCGAAGGTCACGGACCGGCTTCCGGCCCAGAATTGTTCGGAGCGCGTGCTCAGCCTGGGGTGGAGCGTCGCGACGTAGCCGGTACTTGGCCCTGTCTCATTGAGCGTGCCGGCACTGGTCTTCACGGTCACATTCAACCACCGGTAGCCCTCCATCAATCCGAAGTCGACCGCACGCGCCTGGGCCGAATCGTAGGCCAGGTTGGCTGCCGTCATCGTGGTCGAGTTGGTGGACTTGAGCAGGTAGATGCTCGACATCAGCATCACGGCCAGGATGATCAGCGTGACGGGCATGGCCAGGCCCCGCTGGGCCTTAATGGACGGCTGCATTGTTCGGGCTCCATTGTGAATTGCGCATTGGCATGACGGTTTCGAACACGCGATAGCGGTAGCAGCGCCAGTCGACGGGGTCGCCAGGCACCGCCACGTCGACCTCCATCGGCACGGCGTTCACGCCCACTGGCGACTGGCTCGCGAACACGGTCGGCCGGGCTGTGGTGGCCGTGCAGCCGCCCTGCTGGCTTTCGCGCTTCTTGCTGCGTGCGACGACGGCAATGCGCAGCGCGACGATACGCTGGTAGTCGCCGCGGTTGCCGACCCCCCCGATTCCGTCGGCATCGATCATGGTAGGCGACCACTTCCCGACACTCAGGATTTCGCGCTTGACGAAATTCTCCTCGTCGCGGGTATCGAAGCCGTACTGGGCCTTGATCGACACGATGTTGTCCGCCACCGTGGCCGGCAGCCGGCTGGCGCCGGCCATGTCGGTCGCGCGCAACTGCAGGAAGCCCTGATCGACCGACCAGGTATGGAAGGACAGCGCCCCCGCCCGGCCGAGGTGGAAGACACGCATGTTGCCTGGCAGGACAGGGATACCGATGCTGCCTTCGTTGGCGTTGTAGCGGAAGTCGACGTCCACCTCCGCCACTTTCAGGACGGGATTGGCTGGTGAAATGGGCTTGACCGGGTCGGCGGACACCTGGGCCAGCGCGCAGTCACCGCTGCCGTCTTCGGCTGCGAGGACGACGACATCGCCCCGCGAAAATCCGTAGGGCTCGCCGCCGAGCTGCAGGCTCGTGGGCAAATTCGCGTCGTATCCGACGACGCGCGCCGTTCCGCTGCCCCCCTGGCTGCTGCCCGAATACAGGGTGATCGTATCAGGCCTCGTACCGTTCGATTCGATGAGGGCCGGCACCAGGGGATGCAGCCCCCCCGCCGCCGCCAGCTCGTAGCCTTCGGTATCGCGGAAGAAGGTGTTGCAGCCGACCAGCAGTGGATCGTTCAGGCCGTAACCGGCCTGCTGGGCGTCGCCGCTGATCGAGAACATCGCCAGCATGCCGTTCTGCATCGAATCGGAGGTGGCGATCGCGGAGGACTTGGCCGATTCCGCGCCGGTGACGAGGCGGGTGGCAAAGCCCAATGCCAGCAGGCCGATGGCCACGCTGACCAGGAGCTCGACGACCGAGAAGCCGCGCATGCGGGGGAGACTGGAACGCATCGGGTTCTCCTAGATGTAAGCGCGGATAACGTGCCTGTTGGCGGGCGCGGTGGCCTGGCGCTGCCAGCCGATGGTGATGGTGACCTCGCGCGGTTCGTTGATGGGGCCCTCGCCCACCGTGATCGCGATCGTCGCACCGGGAATGGCGGTGCGGGTCGCCTGGTACCCGGTGCCAGCTGGCTGCTGGGCGTGCCGCCGGGTAGGCATACCCGGACAGTGCTTCCTTGTTCGTCGCCATGGTTCCCATCAGGGTTTCCGCCGCGAGGGTGGCTTCGGCGCGCATGCTGGCCTCGGACAGGGCGGCGTACGAGCGTGCCTGCAGGCCGACGGTGCCGAGCAGGCCGATGGCCAGCAGCACGGCCGCCATCAGCGCTTCGAGCAGGGCGACGCCGCCCCGGCGCCGCATTGAAAGGGAAGGCATCTTCTTCATGGTGGGCACCTCTGGGGGTCGTTTTGGGTGGCGTCGGGCTTGCAGCGGCTGGCAATGCCGGCCAGGGTCAGGGCGACCGCGACCTTCGGGGTGGCGCCGGCACGGCTGCCACGGGGCTCGAGCACGATGCGGCGCAGCCCGTTGGGAACGGTCGTGTCGACCCAGCCGAGCGGCGTGAAGTACACCGCATCGGCCGTGGCCGGCGTGAAGGTCTGCTGCAGGACGGCCGCGGCCGGGAGTGCGTCGGCGGGGCGCAGGACAGACTTGAATCCGGTCGCCCCGGCCGGGTCGTCCGCCGCCGCGGCCTCGAGGGTCGACCAGTTGTCGCTCTCGCGCGTGCAGGGTGTTTCCGGGGTCGGGAAGCAGATGTCGACCTGCCAGTCCTTCTGGCCATTGCCGTTCGGAGTCAGCACCATGCGGCCGAAACTGTTGTTGCTCAGGGCCTGGTTGCGGGCCATGACCAGGCCTTCGGAGTAGAACTGGGTGGCGCTGGCGACCTGGTTCTTGTAGGTCCATTCGCTCATCATCGGCACGCCGATCGACAGGATGATGGCGAGGATGGCCAGCGCGACCATCGCTTCGATCAGGGTGAAACCGCGCCGGGCCAGGGCGCCAGGCGAGCGCCTCGTCGGCCACGTCATTGGCTGCACCCTCCTTCTTTGGTGCGTACCCAGCAATTGTTCGGCCTGGCCCAGCCGGCCGGCGCGGACACGGTCCTGCGGTTGCCGCCCTGGTCGATCGAGAACACGAAGCCGGCGGTCGGGCCAGTGCCGCTGCCCGTGGCGGTGACGGTGAAGGTGGTCGCGGTGTCGTTGCTGACGCTGAAGACGAAGTCGGCAGTGCCCGCCGGCAACTGGCCAGGGGTCGTGCCGAAGCCTTCGTAAGTGCGGTTGGTCGACCAGTACTGCTCGGCGATCGGCTGCGTGCCCGCAAGGCCCGAATACGCATCCGTGAGCCGGGTGCGCAACACGTAGCTGCCGTAGTTCGGGATGGCGATCGCCGTCAGGATGCCGATGATCGCAACGGTGATCAAGAGTTCGATGAGCGTAAAGCCGGTCTGCCGTTTCATTGTTATCCCCAGAAGGACGGCTTGGCCGTCTACGCGGCTTGCCGCAAAAAAAGTTTCCTCTGGAGAATCATACCTCAGCAAGCTTGCATTACCCTGAGGAAATGCTGACAGGGAGCTGACAAACTGGTCTTTCCGGAGCTAAATACGCCCGAATCGGGCGATGCGCTCAGGGAAAACTGACCGTGAAGACCGCGCCGCCCTGGGCCGCATCCTCGATCCGGACATCGCCTCCGTGCAGCCTGGCGATGTCGCGCACGATGGCCAGGCCCAGGCCGCTGCCGGCCGTGTTCTCGTCGAGGCGCACGAAGCGTTCGAACACCGGGCGCGCAGGTGCGGAGCGATGCCCGGGCCATTGTCTTCGACGCGCAGGAGCGCCCCCCCGCCGGCGCGCCTGCCGCAGCCGACCGTGACCCGCCCTCCCCGCGGCGTGTAGCGCAGCGCGTTGTCGACCAGGTTGTCGACCAGGTCGCGCAGCAGGGAAGACGTCGCCCCGGACGGGCGCCGGCTCCAGTTCGAAGCCGAGGTCGATTTCCTTGACGGCCGCCCGCTCCACGAAAGTCTGGACACTGTCGGCGACCACCTGCGCCAGGTCGAGCGGCACCGGGCGCGCGCGCGCGAAGCGCTGCGGTTCGGCGCGCTCGAGCGAGAGCAGCTGGTTGGTCTGGCGGATCATGCGTTCGTTCGCGCCCAGCATCATCTCGACCGACCTGCGCGTCTCGGGGTCGTCCGCATGGCGCGCCGCCAGCCATTCGAGCTGCAGGCGCAGCCCGGCCAGGGGCGTGCGCAGCTGGTGCGCCACGTTCGCGCGAAACTCGTCCCGGGCGCGCGCGCCGGCCTCGATCCGGCCGAGCAGCGCGTTGAAGGCGTCGACCACGGGCGCCAGTTCGCGCGTCAGGCCGGCATCGTCCGGGAGCGAGATCGCCGCTGCCGCGCGCATCGAGGCGGGCGCGCAGCCGCGCCAGCGGCGCCAGGCCATTGCCGACCGAAAACCAGACCCGGGGCCACCGGGGCCAGGCTGAACACAATCTCGAGCAGGACGAGCGAGCGCAGGATGGCGGCGCGCGCGCCCCGGCGCGCACGCACGGTGCGCGCCACGCTCACGCGCACCGGCCCGGCGCCCGTGGCGGGCTTCGGCGACGGCGACGCGTACCGGTTCGCCGTGCATGCGCGCGTCGGCCAGGCCGGGGCCCTTCGGTGCCGGTAGCGCGGCGGCACCGGCCAGGCGCCGTCCGTCCAGGTCATGCACGGCAACCCAGCCTGCCTCGCCGGCGTTGTCGGCGATCGATGGCGGACCGAGCGAGGCCAGGTTGCCGCCGCGCACGCGGCCCGCAGCGGCCGCCGCGGCCGCGGCCGCGCGCAAGCCCTCGTCGAACGCGAGCTGGGCCGGCGTCCAGGCCAGCAGGTAAGTGAGCGTGGCGGCGCCCGGGTTGAAGACCGGGATGGGCGCGACGAGCCACTTGAGCAGGCGCAGGCGGATGCTGCCGGCCTTGCCGCTCGCGCGGCGCTGCGGGCGCTGGCGCGTTTCGCGGATCATGGGTGGCGGCCCGGGTCGCGCTTCACGTGGCCGTGCCCGCTTCCAGCAGGTAGCCGAAGCCGCGAATGGTGCGCAGCTGCAGGCCGGCGCCGTCGAGCTTGAGCCGCAGGCGCGAGACATAGACTTCGACGGCATTCAGGGTCAGGTCGTCGCCCCGTGGTGCGATGGCATCGATGATCTGCTGTTTCGACACCACCCTGCCCGCCTGTTGCAGCAGGTATTCGAGCACGGCCCACTCGCGCGCCGACAGGTCCAGCGCACGTTCGCCCACGCGGGCGCGGCGGGCGCCGCTGTCGAAGACGAGGTTGCCGAGGGTGAGAACGGTGCTCTTGGGCGCATTGCGGCGGCCGAGGGCGCGGATGCGCGCGACCAGCTCGGGCGTGGCGAAGGGTTTCACGAGGTAGTCGTCGGCGCCTGTTTCCAGGCCGCGCACGCGGTCCTCGACGGCATCGCGCGCGGTCAGGAGCAGCACCGGGGTGGCGTCGCCGCGCGCGCGCAGACGCCGCACCACCTCGAAGCCGTCAATGCCCGGCAAGCCAATGTCGAGCACGGCGACCAGCGGCGGGTTGCGCTGCAGCGCGAGGTCGGCCTGCAGGCCGTCGCGGGCCAGCTCGACCTGCATGCCATGCCCCTGCAGAGTACGGATCAGGCCATCGGCCAGGACGGCATCGTCTTCGACAAGTAGGACATGCATGCGGGAATGGAGGGGCGCGGGGGTTGTAATTGCGCCCATTATGAGCCAGATCCTTGCGTCAGCTCAATGATTCGGCTGATTTTCGGCATCTTTCCCAGTAGGACTGGACTGACAAGACACCATGCATACAGCCTACACGGGGGCAACCCCTAATCTTATGTTCGGCACCGGACTATAGCTTTAATGTACACACATCGCGATGAGGCAGTGTCAACAGTGCCCCCCAAGAGTCGCACTCCATGCAGTACGTTAGATAAGAGGACAGAAAATGAACAACGCTCAACTCGGTGGTGTCACGCAAAAAGCACAATCGGTCAACCAGCTCCCCCTGACCAAAGAGGAAAACAAAGCGGCGTCCCGTCCAGTTGTCAGCTTCAGCGGTACCCAGCAGAACGAACTGCTGGCCGCCCTGCCGCGCCAGGACCTGGAAACCCTGTTCGAGCACCTGGAACTGGTTCCTATGCCTTTCGGCAAGGAATTGTTCGAGTATGGCAGCAAACTGGAATACGTGTATTTCCCGACGACTTCAATCGTGTCGCTGCTGTACGTGATGGAAGACGGTGCCACCACCGAGATCGCCGTGGTCGGACACGAAGGCGTGGTTGGCGTGTCGCTCTTCATGGGTGAGCGCGCCATGTGCAGCGCCGTCGTGCAGAGCGCCGGCTACGGCTACCGCCTCAAGACCCAATACCTGCGCGACGCCTTCAACCGCGGCGGCGCCCTGCCCCAGCTGCTGATGCGCTACACCAACGCGCTGTTCGCCCAGATGGCCCAGAACGCCGTCGGCGGCCGCCACAGCTCGATCGAGCAAAAGCTCTGCCGCTGGCTGCTCGACCGCCTGGACCGTTCGCCAGGCAACGAGCTGAAAGTGACCCAGGAACTGATTTCGATCATGCTGGGCGTGCGCCGCGAAAGCATCACGGCCGCTGCCGGCAAGCTGCAGGACGAAGGCCTGATCCAGTACCGCCGCGGCAACATCACGGTGCTCGACCGCGCCGGCCTGGAAGAATATGCGGGCGAGTGCTACAAGGTCGCTAAGACCGAATATGACCGCCTGCTAATGGATGTAGCCCGCTAAAGGCAAGCTCGGCAAGATCGTCGTCTTCCGTCGCCGGCACGACCGGCGATGGAACCGGCGGCTTCGATGGCGGGGCCTCCGCGACGCTCGCCACGACCGGAATGCGTGCCCGCACGCAGGTTCCGACTCCGTTGATCCCCCGTCCCACCTCGAGTTTTCCACCCAATAGCAAGGCGCGCTCGCGCATTCCCAGCAGGCCGTGCGACTTCGTGCGCGCCAGGGCATCGTCGCCGATGCCGACACCGTCGTCGCTCACTTCCAGTGCCAGTGCGCCGTCTTCGAGCGCCAGGTGCACGATGACGCTGCCCGCGCGCGCATACTTGGCGATATTGTTGAGCGCTTCCTGCACGATACGGAACAGCGCGATCGCATGCATCGGGCTGACGCTGTCGATGTCGCCGTCCACCAGCACGTCGCAGTCGAGCGCGGTCACGCGGGCGTAATCCTCGCAATAGCTCTGCAAGGCCGCCGACAGGCCAAGGTTGTCGAGCAGGCTGGGGCGCAAATCCTCGACGATGCGGCGCTTGAGCTGCACGGTATCGACCAGCGTGGCGCGGGCGCGGGCCAGCATCTCGACGAGATCGGGGCGCGTGGCACGCAGTTGTTCGCTTACGCTGCTGAGGTCGATACCGATCGCCGTCAGGTTCGCGCCCATTTCGTCGTGCAGTTCGCGCGCCAGGCGCGATTTTTCGTCCTCGGCCACGTGGATCAGGTGGCGCGACAGTACGGACAATTGCTCGGTGCGGCGCGCAACCATGGTCTCGAGCTGTTCGTTGGTCTGTTGCAGGGCATACTCGGCATCGAGGCGGGCACCGAAGCTGCGCTGCACCAGGCGATAGAACAGGAGCAGCACGGCAATCGCGGCGGCGTTGATGCCCAGGCCCAGCATGGCCGCGTGACGGTACTGGGCGTAGAAGGCGGCGCTGCGCGCGGCCAGCAACTCGTTCTGTTCGCTCAGCATGATGACGACCTGCATGCGGATTTCGTCGCCCTCGCCTTCGCCGGCAGCACCGGTGATGGCGAGGATTTCGCGCAGGCCGCCGTCCTGGTAGATGGCCAGCGCCTGGTTCATCATGCCGAGCTGGCGCTCGACCGCCAGGCGCAGCTGGGCCAGGTTTTTCAGCTGGGCAGGATTGTCCGCCAACAGGGTACCGACCTTGCGCAGCTGCTTGTCGATCTGGTCAGGCGCCCCTTGCACGCTGCTCAGGTAAGTCGGGGCCCCGGAGAGGAAATAGCCGCGCAAATTGCTCTCGGCATCGGTCACGAGCAGGTTCAGGTGCTGCAGCTCGTCGGCCACTTTCGTGGTCTGGTCCTGCAGGCTGTTCGCGGCCTTCAGCCCCTCGAGATTGCGCAGCAGGCTGACGCCATTCGCCACGAGAATGAGCACGCAGGCAAAGCACAGCAAGGTCTTGTACCAAGGCAAGGCGCGCTGGCGCGCGGGCATGGGACCACTGGTAAAGTACATCTGCTGGCTTCCTTTCGCGCAACTGTGCCGGACCGGAAGATTATAGTCCCCTTGGGAATCTATTGCAGCCTGGCAGTTCTGTGGAGTGGGCGGGATACGACAGATGTGCGGAGCAGCATGCCCGCTCGACAAGGGCCTGTCGGTGGGTGACGCCTGGCGAAGGCGTGCGGGCGGCAGGGCCGCCTTGCCGGCAGCCCGCGTTGACATGGGCGGACCGGCCAGGGCGGACGCCGGGCGGCGTCCGCGAACCTGCTAAGTACTCACCCAAAAATAAATGTGTTTTTGGCTTCCATAACCGGCGCGTTGCTGCGTTGGCTCGCGTCCGCTTGCGGGGCAGTGCTCGCACTGCGGCGCGCTCGCCGCCTTGCACCGCATCCGAACCGGCACGTCCGGTTCTGTTTGCCAAAATTCACATTTATTTCTGGTCGAGTACTTAGTCGAGCAGGTTGTTCTTCATGGCATAGTAAGTCAGGTCACTGTTTGACTGCAGGCCCATCTTTTCCATGATGCGGGTACGGTAGGTGGAAACGGTCTTGATCGACAGCGACAAGGCATTGCCGATGTCGGACACCGTTGCACCCTTCGCCAGGCGCAGGAACACCTGGAACTCGCGGTCCGACAGCTCGGTGTGCAACGCTGTGTTCGGATCGCGATCGAAACTCTGCGCCAGCAGTTCGCCGACGGTGGAGCTGACATAACGGCGGCCCTGGAAGACGGTGCGCACGGCGGTCTTCAGTTCGTCCGCGTCGCATTCCTTGTTCAGGTAGCCGTTGGCACCCATCTTGAACAGGTTCAGGGCATATTGTTGTGCCGGATAGCCGGACAGGATCAGCACCGGCAGGTTGGGCTGGCCCTGGCGGATGGTGCGCAAGATGTCGATCCCGCTCTGGTCGGGCATCGCGATGTCGAGCAGCAGCACGTCGCAGATCTCACGACGGGCAATATCGAGCGCCTCGCGGCCGGTGGCACCCTCAGCGACGACTTCGAAATCGCCGGACGACGAGAAAATCTGTTTGAATCCTGCTCGAACTATCTGGTGATCGTCACAAATGGCAACGCGTATCATTGTCTTCCCTTAAATTTTCCTGGCACAGGAAAGAGCCGGAAACATTGCCCGGCTGTCATGCGTTGAATGAGCTAAACCGCATGTAACATTTTAGCACTCCCTCGGCCTTCTACAACAGGGCGCACGAATGCTGGGCTAACGGAACCGTGCAGAATGCGCGCGGCTTCCGGCAGCAGCGGTTCGACAGGGGTGTCAGGCCGGCCGTATGCCCTGCTTGAGCAGTGCGACGACCTCCAGCAATTCGGCACGCAGTCCGGCGAGATCGACGACGGGCGCCGCCTCCACCGGGGCTTCCTCGACGCCGCCGGCGATGTCGCGGGCGCGGCCGTCGAGCTTGTTGCGGGCACCGCTGATGGTAAACCCTTGCTCGTAGAGGAGTTCGCGGATGCGCCGGATCAGCAGCACTTCGTGGTGCTGGTAGTAGCGGCGGTTGCCACGGCGTTTGACCGGCTTGAGCTGCGTGAATTCCTGCTCCCAGTAGCGCAATACGTGCGGCTTGACCCCGCACAATTCGCTGACTTCGCCGATCGTGAAGTAGCGCTTGGCCGGAATCGGCGGCAGCGCGGTCAGTTCAATCTTGTTCGGGCGATCGTTCATGGCTCACTTATTGGGCACGCGTAATGGCATGCTGGTTGGCACCCTGATCTGCACGCTTATGCCGCACGCGCCAGCGGCGACGACGGCGGGCTGGTCTCTTCGACCATGCCCTTCAGCTTCTGGCTGGCGTGGAAGGTCACGACGCGGCGCGCCGTGATCGGGATCTCTTCGCCGGTTTTCGGATTGCGGCCCGGCCGCTGCGGCTTGTCGCGCAACTGGAAGTTGCCGAAGCCCGACAGCTTCACGGCCTCGCCGCGCTCGAGCGCATTGCGGATTTCGTCGAAGAAGGTTTCGACCATGTCCTTGGCTTCGCGCTTGTTCAGGCCGACCTGCTCGAACAGCAGCTCGGCCAGCTCGGCCTTGGTCAGGGTCGGCAAGTCCTTCGCCGCTTCCTTGCGCACCCGCGCCACTTGCATCGCACGATGCAGGTCGGCCGCCAGTGCCTCCTGGAATACGGCCGAATCAACGTCGTTGTTATTAATTTTGCAGCCCTGCCTCTAGATGGACGTGTTTTAGCACCAAAGTTTCGGAACTAAGCGCGCAATTTTGCGCTGTGTTTTTCTGTTGCGGCGTCGACCACGGCAGCCATCACGGCCTCCACGTCGGCGTCCTGCAAGGTCGATTGAGTATCTTGCAAGGCAAAGCGGAAAGCAAGCGATTTTTCGTCCGTCTCCAGGCCCTTGCCGCGGTATTCATCAAACAAAACAACGGCTTGCACGATCTTGCCAAGCGGATGCTTAGCCACGGCAGCGTTGAATGTGTCGACCACCGCCTGGGCCGGAACATCCTGTTTCAGCACCAGTGCGAGATCGCGGGTGGCGCCCGGGAACTTCGAAATCTCGGTATAGCTCGGCACGACGCGTTCCTGCAGCGCGGCGGCATCGACTTCGAACAGCACCGGCGCCTGCGGCAGGTCGTATTTTTGCAGCCAGCGCGGGTGCAGCTCGCCGATGAAACCGACGACCGCGCCGTCGAGCTCGACCAGCGCCGAGCGGCCCGGGTGCAGCGCCGGATGCTCGGCCTTGGCAAAGCGTATCACACGCGGTGCGAACAGCGCTTCCAGGTCGGCCTTGACGTCGAAGTAGTCGACCGCACGGGAAGGCGCACCCCACTGCTCGTCCAGCGCCGGGCCATAGGCGATCGCGCCGACACGCTTGGGCTGGTCGAAACCGGCCACGGACAGCGGGCCATCGACGGCCGCCTCGTTGCGCTTGAAGATGGCGCCGACCTCGAATACGCGCACCCTGCCCGCCTTGCGGTTCAGGTTATAGCGCACGTTGGCCAGCAGGCCGCCGATCAGGGTCGAACGCATGGTGCTCATCTGGCTGGCGATCGGGTTCTGCAGCTTGATCGGGGCCGTGTTGCCCGCGAAGTCCTGCTCCCAGACGCTTTCCACGAAGCTCATGTTCACCACTTCCTGGTAGCCGAGGTCGGCCAGCTGGTGGCGGATCGCGAACAGCGAGCGGGTGTTTTCCGGCTCGATCAGCATCGCGCTCGGTGCGACCGGCGGGTTGGCCGGAATGTTCTCGAAGCCGTACACGCGTGCGACTTCCTCGATCAGGTCTTCCTCGATCTCGATGTCGAAACGGTAGGACGGCGCGGTGACCGCGAACTCGCCCCCCGATTTTTCGTCAACCCGGTGCGTGAACGGCAGGTGCAGGCGCGTGAAGATGTCGGCAACCATCTCGTCGGTAATCGGCACGCCGATGACCTTTTGCGCGCGCGCCGTGCGCAGCACCACCGGCTGGCGCTCCGGCAGCCTGGCGACCTGGTCGTCGATCGGGCCGACTTTCGTCGCATCGGTGCCGCAGATCTGCACGATCAGCGCCGTGATGCGCTCGATGTGTTCGACGGTCGTCGCATAGTCGACGCCACGCTCGAAACGGTGCGCCGCATCGGTCGAGAAATTGTATTTGCGGGCGCGGCCCTGGATGGCGTTCGGCCACCAGAAGGCCGCTTCCAGGTAGATGTCGGTCGTGTCGAGCGTGACGGCGGTGGAATCGCCGCCCATGATGCCGGCCAGCGATTCGATTTCCTTCTCGTCGGCAATCACGCCGACCCAGTCGTCGACCTCGACCGTGTTGCCGTTCAGGAGCTTCAGGGTTTCGCCCTTGCGGCCCCAGCGCACGTCGATGGAACCGTGAATTTTCGACAGGTCGAAGACGTGCGAGGGACGGCCGACTTCCAGCATCACATAGTTCGAAATATCGACGAGGGCCGAGACCGAACGCTGGCCCGAGCGCTCCAGGCGCTGCTTCATCCAGTCGGGCGTTGCCGCTTTCGCGTTCAGGCCGCGGATGACGCGGCCGGTGAAGCGGCCGCACAGGTCGGGGGCCGAAATCTTCACTGGCAGCACTTCTTCCAACGTGACTGGCACCGGCACCGTCGTCGGCAGGTGCAGCGGCGTGCCGGTCAGGGCCGACACTTCGCGTGCCACGCCCAGCACCGACAGGCAGTCCGCCTTGTTCGGGGTGAGCTTGATCGTGAACTTCAGGTCGTCCAGGCCCAGGTAATCGCGGATGCTGGTGCCCACCGGCGCGTCGGCAGGCAGCTCCATCAGGCCGCTGCTCTCTTCCGAAATCTTCAGTTCCCTGGCCGAGCACATCATGCCCTGCGACTCGACGCCGCGCAGTTTGCCGACCTTGATCTCGAAAGGCTTGCCATCGGCGCCAGGCGGCAGGACCGCACCGGCCTGGGCGCAGATCGCCTTCATGCCCGCACGCACGTTCGGCGCGCCGCAGACGATATTCAACAGCGTGCCGGTGCCGACGTCCACCTGGCAGACGTTCAGGCGGTCGGCGTTCGGATGCCTGGCCACTTCGACCACTTCGGCGACGACGACATGGGTGAACGGCGGCGCGACCGGCTCGACTTCTTCGACCTCGAGGCCGGACATCGTCAACAGGTGGGACAGCTCATCCGAACCCATGTTCGGATTGACCATGGAACGGAGCCAGTTTTCGGAGAATTGCATAATCTTTTGCCTTGTATGTTCGAGCTATCTTCGTGCACCGCAGTCCGGGGTGGACGGCTCGTAACGCGGGCATTCAGCCCGCGCTACTCCACGCGGTGATTGTTAGCGTTCGTTGAACGCGTGGACGGCGGAGCCGTCCACCCTGCACTCAATTAAACTGTTTCAAGAAGCGCAGATCACCCTCGTAAAAGAGGCGCAAATCGTTAATACCGTAGCGCAGCATGGTCAGGCGCTCGAGGCCGGAGCCGAACGCGAAGCCGATGAACTTTTCCGGATCGAGTCCGAAGTTGCGCACCACCGTCGGATGCACCTGGCCGGCGCCCGAGACTTCCAGCCAGCGGCCCTTCAAGGGACCCGAGCCGAAAGCAATGTCGATCTCCGCCGACGGTTCCGTGAACGGGAAATAGGACGGGCGGAAGCGCACCTGCAGGTCGTCGGTCTCGAAGAAGGCCTTGACGAAGTTCAGGTAGACGCCCTTGAGGTCGGCGAAGGAAATGTCTTCGCCAATCCACAGGCCTTCGACCTGGTGGAACATCGGCGAGTGGGTGGCGTCGCTGTCGACGCGGTAGGTGCGGCCCGGTGCGATCACCTTGATCGGCGGTGTGTGGGTGCGCGCGTAACGCACCTGCATCGGGCTGGTGTGGGTACGCAGCAGCAGCGGCTTGCCGGTCGAGTCATTGCCCTCGACATAGAAGGTGTCCTGCATCGAACGCGCCGGGTGGTTTTCCGGGCTGTTCAGGGCGGTGAAGTTGGTCCAGTCGGTTTCGATCTCCGGGCCGTCGGCGACGTCGAAGCCGATCGAGCGGAAGATCTGCTCGACGCGCTCCCAGGTACGCATCACCGGGTGGATACCGCCCTTCGCGCGGCCGCGGCCAGGCAGGGTAACGTCGATCGACTCGGCATTCAGGCGCGCTTCCAGCTGGGCATTCGCCAGCGCGTCGCGACGGGCGGTCAATGCGCTTTCGATTTTTTCTTTTGCGGCATTGATCAGGGCGCCCTGCGCCTTGCGCTGCTCCGGGTCGAGCTTGCCGAGGCCCTTCATCAGTTCGGTGACCTGGCCGGTCTTGCCCAGGTATTTCGCTTTCGCGTTTTCGAGCGCGGCCGCATCAGGGGCGGCGCCAAAATCAGCCTGGGCCGATACGACGAGTTCTTCGAGCGAGTTCATATTTTTCTTGTCCTTGATGATGGCAACGTCTCGGAGCCTCGATGAAGCGTAGCGAGCGGCCGCCATGGTGGTCGAGAAGCGCAGCTGTACTCTTGTACAGCGAGCATCGCAGACCGGCAGGGCAACGCGCAGTAGCTTCGTCGAGGCCCCACCACAATCAAAAACGGGGCATAGGTCTGCACCGATGCCCCGCTCTTTTTGCGCTACGTTGCCGCAGCGCTAACTTGCAAACCGGTTGCCTTAGGCAGCCAGCTTGGCCTGGACGGCAGCGACGATCGCGGCGAAAGCCGGCTTGTCGTGCACGGCCATGTCGGCCAGAACCTTACGGTCCAGTTCAATCGCGGCTTTTTTCAGGCCGTTCATGAACACGCTGTAGGTCATGCCGTGCGAACGCGAAGCCGCGTTGATACGGGTGATCCACAGTGCGCGGAAGACGCGCTTCTTGTTACGACGGTCGCGGTAAGCGTACTGGCCAGCGCGCATGACTGCTTGCTTGGCAATACGGAATACCTTGCTGCGACGGCCGCGGTAGCCTTTGGCAAGCGCAAGAACTTTCTTATGACGGGCACGTGCAGTAACCCCACGTTTTACTCGAGGCATATTCGCTCCTTAGTGTGAGATTAAGCAGATGGCATCATGCGGAGAACGCTGGTCACGTCCGACGCATTGATGTTACGGGTGCCGCGCAGCTGACGCTTGTTCTTGGTGGTCTTCTTGGTCAGGATGTGACGCTTGAACGCCATACCCGATTTCACAGTACCGCCCGGACGCACGCGAAAACGCTTCTTCGCGGAGCTTTTGGTTTTCATTTTTGGCATAGTCATCTGCCCTTGCGGACAGCCTCATATGTGACAGGATTGCAGGTGGCAGCAACGCTGCTCTTGGATGCCTACTTTCACTTGTCTTGCAGCGCGCCGTTACACGTCGTGCCAGCACGCTACAACCTGTTTCGAAAAACAGGAACCGCAGATTCTAACACAGGTTGAGGTGCGTAGGGTGGGCACTTGTGCCCACGCGGTGATACGCGCCCTCAAAACCAACGCGCACGATAGCGGAGCCGATACCGATCACCGCGTGGGCACGGAGTGCCCACCCTACGACACCATGCCGTGCCGGCATGGGCCGCCCAAACAAACAAGGCCGGACCAGTGCGGCAGCACACGCTGCCACACCGGTCCAGCCTCTAAATCCGTACAACGAAACCGAAGAATTACTTCTTCTTTTTCGGTGCAATGATCATGATCATCTGGCGACCTTCCATCTTCGGGAACTGCTCGACCTGGCCATACGGCTCGAGGTCACCCTTCAGGCGTTCAAGCATGCGGAAGCCGATGTCCTGGTGGGCCATTTCGCGGCCGCGGAAGCGCAGCGTGATCTTGGTCTTGTCGCCCTCTTCCAGGAACTTGATGAGGTTGCGCAGCTTGATGCTGTAGTCGCCTTCATCGGTGCCCGGACGGAACTTGACTTCCTTGACCTGGATGATCTTCTGCTTCAGCTTGGCTTCGTGGGCCTTCTTCTGCTCGGAGTACTTGAATTTGCCGTAATCCATGAGGCGGCAGACCGGTGGGACCGCGTTTGGCGCGATCTCGACCAGGTCCACATTCTTTTCCTCGGCCAGACGAAATGCCTCGGCCAGGCTCACGATGCCCAGCGGCTCGTTGTCCACCCCGGACAAACGCATTTCCGGGTGCGTGATTTCGCCATTGATGCGATTCGACTTGTCAGTAGCTATGTTGTTTCCTTTTAATGTCTGAATAACCGGCCGGCTTGATTGGCTGGCGAGGCTTATTTGGCCTTGGAGGCCACCTCGCCCACCAGGCGCTCGATCAGGGCATCGACGGACATGACGCCCAGGTCGACATTGCCTCGTGCGCGCACGGCCACGGTGTTTGCTTCACGTTCCTTATCGCCAACAACTAGAATATATGGCAACTTTTGGACGGAATGTTCCCGTATTTTATAGGTAATCTTCTCGTTCCGCAAATCAGCGTGAACACGCAAACCAGCCGCCTTCAGGCGCGCCTCGACCTCACGGACATAGCTCCCCTGGGCGTCAGAAATGTTGAGCACAGCCACTTGCACCGGTGCCAGCCACAGCGGCAGCGCGCCCGCGTAGTTCTCGATCAGGATGCCGATGAAGCGCTCCATCGAGCCGACGATCGCGCGGTGCAGCATCACCGGCACCTTGCGGGTATTGTCTTCCGCGACATATTCCGCACCGAGGCGGCCAGGCATCGAGAAGTCGACCTGCATGGTGCCGACCTGCCATGGACGGCCAAGGCTATCCTTCAGGTGGTACTCGATCTTCGGGCCGTAGAAGGCGCCCTCGCCCGGCAGCTCCGTCCACTCCACGCCGCAGGCGCGCAGGGCCGAACGCAGGGCTTCTTCCGCTTCGTCCCAGATCTCGTCGCTGCCGATGCGGCTGTCGGGGCGCAGGGCGAGTTTCACGTCGATGTTGTTGAAGCCGAAGTCGTCGTAGACCTGCATCGCCTGCGAATGGAAAGCGGTGACTTCCGACTCGATCTGCTCTTCGGTACAGAAGACGTGGCCGTCATCCTGGGTAAAGCCGCGCACGCGCATGATGCCGTGCAGCGCGCCGGAGGACTCGTTGCGGTGGCACTGGCCGAACTCGCCGTAGCGCAACGGCAAGTCGCGGTAGCTCTTCATGCCCGAGTTATAGATCTGTACGTGGCCCGGGCAGTTCATCGGCTTCAATGCATACGAACGGTTCTCCGACTCGGTCGTGAACATGTTTTCGCGGTAGTTATCCCAGTGACCGGTCTTCTGCCACAGGGTGACGTCCAGGATCTGCGGCGCTTTTACCTCGTCGTAGCCATTGGCCTGGTATTTCTGGCGCATGTACTGCTCGACCTGCTGCCAGATCTTCCAGCCTTTCGGATGCCAGAAGATCAGGCCCGGCGCTTCTTCCTGGAAGTGGAACAGGTCCAGCTGCTTGCCGAGCTTGCGGTGGTCGCGCTTTTCGGCTTCCTCCAGCATGTGCAGGTATTGCTCCTGATCTTCCTTCCTGGTCCAGGCGGTGCCGTACACGCGCTGCAGCATCTCGTTGTTCGAGTCGCCGCGCCAGTAGGCGCCAGCCAGCTTCATCAGCTTGAAGACCTTCAGCTTGCCGGTCGAAGGCACGTGCGGGCCGCGGCAGAGGTCGGTAAACTTGCCTTCCGAGTACAGCGAGACATCCTCGTTCGCCGGAATCGAGGCGATGATCTCGGCCTTGTAGTCTTCGCCGATCGATTTGAAGTACGCAACGGCCTCGTCGCGGGGCAGCACCTTGCGGGTGACCGGCTCATCCTTCTTTGCCAGCTCGACCATCTTCTTCTCGATGGCTTGCAGGTCTTCCGGGGTGAAAGGACGCTTGTACGAGAAGTCGTAGTAGAAGCCGTTTTCGATCACCGGGCCGATGGTCACTTGCGCTTCAGGAAACAGTTCCTTGACAGCATAGGCCAGCAGGTGGGCGGTCGAGTGGCGGACCACGTCAATGCCTTCCGGGTCCTTGTCGGTGACGATGGCCAGGTCCGCGTCCTGCTCGATCAGGAAGGAGGTATCGACCACCTTGCCGTTGACCTTGCCGGCCAGGGCGGCCTTGCCCAGGCTTGGCGCGATGGAACTCGCTACCTGGGCAACCGTCATGGGGCCGTCGAACTGACGGCTGGAGCCATCGGGAAGTCGCACGTTAAGCATAGTGATCTCCTGGGGCGCTCGGCGCCGAAATATGAACAAAATTGAAACTGAAATGCAATGGACGAAAAAAAACGCGCACCAGGCGCGTTATTTTCAGTGTGTCGAGCAAAAGAACACCCTACCGCGTCTAGCGATTCCCCCACAACCAGGTTGTAGTTCGCGGTGTCATAACCGTTTGTGCCTTTCTCGCTCTTACTGACGACAACAGCGGAAAACCGAAGTTCCCCGCGCTGTCCGATGTGTTCTGGTGGGCGGTGCAGAATTCGAATCTGCGACCCCTTGGATGTCGACCAAGTATTCTAACCAGCTGAACTAACCGCCCGATGACCTGCATTATAGAGACAGCACCGGCGCCGCGCAAGGGTTGTTCAACATTCAGCATTGGCGCCTCCCTCGGCAAGGCTGCCCACTGCCCCGCCCGGGTTATCCAGTACACTGCGCACTTGCTCATTTTGATCGCTCCAGCAATGCCTTCCGAACACGCCGCGCCCACCTCCGAACACCTGCACGCCCACCTCGACGGCGACGCCAGCCACGGCCACTGCATCGAGGCGCGCAGCCAGAAGGCGCTTGGGGTCGCGCTCGGCCTGACCCTGCTGTTCGCCCTGATCGAAGTGGTGACCGGTTTCATGTCCAATTCCCTGGCCCTGATATCGGATGCCGGCCACATGGTGACCGACGCCGCCGCCCTCGGCCTGGCCCTGCTGGCCCAGCTGATCGCCAAGCGGCCGCCCTCTTCGCGCCATTCCTTCGGCTTCGTGCGCGCCGAGGCGCTGGCCGCGTTCGTCAACAGCCTGGCGATGCTGGCACTGGTTGCCTGGATTGTCTGGGAGGCGGCGCAGCGCCTGGCCCATCCGCAGGCCGTGCAAGGCGGCGTGGTGCTGGCCGTGGCGGCGATCGGCGCATGCATCAATATCCTGGTGGCCTGGGTGCTGTCACGCGACACCCAATCGATCAACACCCGCGCGGCGCTCGTCAACGTCATGGGCGACCTGCTCGGCTCGGTCGCGGCGATTGCCGCCGGCGCCATCATCTATTTCACCGGCTGGGTACGCATCGACCCGATCCTGTCGATCTTCGTGTCCCTGCTGATCCTGAAATCGACCTGGGGCATCCTGCGCGAGTCCTACCATTTCCTGATGGAAGGCGTGCCGCACGGGATCGATTACCTGGAAGTGGGCGCCGACCTGGCCGAGGTCGAAGGCGTGCTGTCGGTGCACGACCTGCACGTCTGGGACATGTCGCCCGGCCACCCTGCCCTGATCGGCCACCTCGAAATCAATGACCTGCGCGAATGGCCCGCAGTCCTGCGCCGCGTGAAAGCCATGCTGCTGGACAAGCACGGCATCGACCATGTGACGCTGCAGCCAGAGGCGCTGGACGGCAAGTCGCTGTAGGAGGAGTGTAAGCCCGCTCTTACCCGGGCTGGGCACGCGCGCCGATAGGACGCCCGCGCGCGATGCTTGACAATCGGGCCATGAACGACATGATCACGCCCATCCTCGATGGGACCGGGCACCACCTCGAAGACCACGTTTTCGACACCCTCGTCATCGGCGGCGGACCGGGCGGGCTGACGGCTGCCATCTACCTGCGCCGCTTCACCCGCAACATCGTCGTCGTCGACAAGGGCAACAGCCGCCTGTGCCTGATCCCCGTCTCGCACAATTACCCGGGCTTTCCCGAGGGCGTGCCCGGCTCGCAGCTGCTCGTCAACCTGACGAACCAGTTGAAGAACTACGGCGGCAGCGTGCAGCATGGCGAAATCACCGATTTGCGCCTGGTCGACGGGGTCTTCATCGGCGACTATCTCGACGACGCCGGCGCGACGCACCAGATCCGCGCGCAAACCGTGCTGCTGGCCACGGGCGTTGCCGACTGCGGCCTGCCCGTGGAGGACTGGAACGAAGCCGTGCATGCCGGCGCCGTGCGCCTGTGTCCGGTGTGCGACGGCTACGACGTGCGCGACAGGCGCATTGCCGTCGTCACCTCGGCCACCAACCCGGTCGGCCATGCCCTTTTCATGCGCACCTTCAGTGCCGACGTCACCCTGTTCGACCGTGGCAAGGAATCGATGCTGACCGACGAGGAGCGCCACCGGATCGAGGTCGCCGGCGTGCGCTACATCGAATCGCCCCTGCTGGGCGTGACCATGAGCCCGGACATGAAGCCGATCCTCAACACGGCTGACGGCGAAAGCCGCGAGTTCGACGTGTTCTACCCGATGCTGGGCGAATCGGCGCGCTCGAAACTGGCCGCTGCGCTGGGCGCGGAGACGGGGGATTGCGACAAGCTCAAGGTGGATGACCATGGACGCACGAATGTGCCGGGGCTGTATGCGATTGGCGACGTGGTGCAGGGCTTGAACCAGATTGCGGTGGCGGCGGGGCAGGCGGCGATTGCGGCGACGGCCATTCACAATGCGTTGCCGTGGGCGTTGAGGCCGAAGGTGGGGTGAGCGCCGCGGCAATTCGAGGGACGGCTAAGCGGTGCGGCGATTCGAGGGTGGTTTGAACGCGTAGGCGGGGAACCCGCCTACGCGTTCAACTGACCTCCGCGCTGCCCCTAGTTTTCGCCCGAAGCCAGCGCAATCCTGCGCCGCAAGCGCTCGGCCGCGGCCGTGTCCCCCGCCGCCTGCGCGCGTTTCAGTTGCACGCCCAGCCAGGTCAGCAAGGGGCGGCGCCATCCCTGTGTCGACGCCGTCGCCGTCGCCGTCTCGATATCGCCTGGCTTGACGCGCCCCGCCTTGAACAGCGCCCCGGCCGCGACCAGCTGCGCCAGCGGATCGTTCACGCCGGCCAGTGTGCCGCTTGCGAGAACCGGCCGGTGCTGCTCCGGCAGCAGGCCGGCATCGAGCCCTTCCCAGCGGCCGCCGATATAGGCCGCATACGCGCGCTGTTGCGGTGTCGCGTCGCTTGCCAGCGCCGCAAAGCCCGGGCACTCATCGAACTCGAGGCTGGCCGCCAGCGCCGCGCAGCGCACCAGCTCGACTTGCGCCACGAGGTCGGCGCGGCCCGTGCTGGTCGTTTCCAGCCGCGCCCGCGCGAATTCGGCCCTGACCGCAGCCGTGTTACCGCGCAGGTAGTCCTCCGTAAAGCCGTCGAGCGCATCCTTCGCGTTCGGCTGCCAGCTGGGTACGGCGGGCTTGCTGGCGCAGGCGGCGAGCAGCACCGTGCACAAAAGCGCAGACATTCTCATGGCAGCTTGATCTCCTCGGTTTTGCCCGCGAACGGCCACTTGCGGTTGATCTCGTCGACCAGCCGGTTCACCTTGCGCAGGCTGGCGTCGACTTCGCCGCGCAGCGCGCCCAGTCCTCGGTGGCCACGCGCGCGTTCGCCCCCACGGCCTGGGCCTCGACCAGCACCGCGTCGACTTTCCTGAGCGTGCCGCGCGCATCCTGCAGCACCCCCCTGCAGCTCGACCACGGCAGCCTGGGCATCGTCGGCGATCCCCTTCTTGCCGTACAGGCGCCGGTCGGTCTTGGCCAGGAGCGCGTCCAGGCGCTCCAGGGTGCCGACGAACTTGCGCGCCTCGTCGTCGCCGAGCACGCCGCTGAGCAAGCCATACTTGCCGGACATGCGGCCGGTGAGCGTCTGCACGTTCTCCAGGCTGCTGCTCATCGACGAGCCCTCGGCAGTCAGGTTTTCCAGGTTGTTCAGCAGCGAACGCGCCGTGGCCACCAGTCCCGGAATCTCGGCCGTGACGTCGCCGCGCAGGACAGGGCGCTGGGCGCCGTCGGGCAGCGGCGGGTCGTCCAGATGCCGGTAAAGGCGCGCAGGCGCGTCTCGCCCACCACGCTGCGCTCGAGGGTGAACACACTGGAAGAGCGCAGCCAGCGCGCGTCGGACTTCGACACGTCGACCACGATCTGCACCTTGCCGTCCCTGGCCAGGTCGACCAGGCGCACGCGCCCGATCGGAAAGCCGGCAAAGGTGAGGTCCATGCCGGGAATGACGCCTTCCGAGTTCTCCGTCACCAGCACCAGCTTCTGGGTCGGCTCGAACACGCCGCGCGCGTACATCACGTACAGCACGAAAGCGACGATGAGCAGGGCAACGACGCCGAGCAGGATCATCGCCTTGGTTTCGACATGGGCCGGCTCGTTGGATGACTCATTGGATGCGTCAAGCGGTGGGGTATCAGGCATGGGCAAGAGGGTTCAAATGTATTTGAGGGCGAGCGAGGAGCCTTCGATCAGCAGCAGCACGAACAACAGGCGCAGCGCGCCCGGCTGCACGCTCGAGGCCAGCCGGCGCGGATAGCGCTGCAGTTCGAGGATGGCGGCGGTCGGGATCACCGCCACGGACCAGCCCGAACAGCACGGTCTTGAGCACGAAGCCGGTGGTCACCACCGGGTCGAACACGCGGCCGACCGTGCGCGTATAGTCGGGCATGCCCCGGGGCGAGAGGCCGTACACGTTCAGGTAGGCCAGCACCAGCACGATGGTCGAACTCACCATTGCCAGGCTCAGGACCGAGAAGGCATTCGCGAACAGCTGCGGCACCAGGTCGCGGCGCAGTCGGCGCAAGGCTTCGGCATTGACCTCGGCCGTGGGCAGGCCGGCCCGCGCCAGGCCCAGCGCCGTGGCATCGAAGGCCATGCCTGACCTCAGCGCCGCGAACAGCGCGGCCGACAGCGGAATCAGTTCCAGCACCAGCACCCGCACCACCATCTCGAGCGCGTAGCGCGACAGCCCGTAGCTGAGCGCCGTCACCAGCACGATGCGGATGATGACGACGCTGATCAGTGCCGACAGCACCGTGAACCAGGGCAGCACCTGCCAGGTGCTGGCATGGATGTAGCGCGCCGTGACGAGGCGGGTGCCGCGGTTGTAGGTCGAAGGAGAGCAGGCGGTGACGATGGCGATCGCGCCGAGGTGGAACATGTACCACCAGCTGCGCAGGTAGCGCACCAGGGCATAGCCCCAGAGGCTGGGGCGGGTGGCGAGGTGGAGGTGGCGGGACATGGTCATATGATACGGTTTTTGCAAGTATGCATCAGTTTGCGTATCAGGTTCGCGCGGCGGTGCGAAGAGGTATTCCGTAGGGTGGAGTCCCGACGCCACGCTGTGCGGCAGCAGCACACCGCCAACGTACCGCGAGGCCACCACGGCGTGAGCGGCTTTCGGCAATGCCGGCGTTCCGGGATCGCATCTGTACGACCGCGTGGGCACGGAGTGCCCACCCTACGAACGCAACGGTCCCGTAGGGTGGGCACTCCGTGCCCACGCGGTACGGCATCGGCGAATCAAAACAGGTATGCCAAAGCCGCCATGCATGCTCACGAGCCTTTGTAGCGTCCAGGAACGCACACGCACGCCCCCATGGAGTCAGGACTCCACCCTACGCCCGCCTCGCCTCCTGCACGCCCGCCACGTCCCCGATCGCCAGCAAGGCCCGTTGCAACTGGCCCGTCGACCCGATCTCCGCCGTGAACACCATGCGCGCCTGGCCTTTCGTGGTCTGCGTGTTCACGCCGGTGACATTGATCTTCTCGCGCAGGAAAGCGTCGGAGATGTCGCGCAGCAGCCCCTGGCGGTCGCCGGCGAGGATGAAGATGTCGACCGGGTAGACCGTCTCGCTGCCCGCCCTGCCCCATTCGGTCTGGATCACCCGTTCCGGCGCCTTGGCGCGCATCTCGGCGAAGTTCTTGCACGACAGGCGGTGGATCGACACGCCCTTGCCGCGCGTGACGAAGCCGACGATCGGATCGGGTGGCGCCGGCTTGCAGCAGCGCGCCAGCATCGTCATCAGCCCCTCGGTGCCGACCACCAGCACACCGGACTTCGCGCCCTGCTCCACGCTCGACGCGCGGCTCTTGTTGACCACCGCGGTGTCGTCCGGCGGCGGCGCTTCGGTCGTCTCGTGCAGCGCCGCTTCCACGTGGCGCAGGCTGAACTTCTCCTTGCCGACCGCGACGAACAGGTCGTCGACCTTGGCAAAGCCCAGTTTATGCGCCAGCGCCTCCAGGTTGACCGCGGTCTTGCCCTCGCGCTGCAGGGATTTTTCCACCAGCAGCCGGCCCTGGGCCAGGGTCTCGGCCAGCTCCATCGCGTGGAACCAGGCGCGGATCTTCGACCGGGTACGGCTGCTGACCGTATAGCCCGGGCTGAGCCAGTCGCGCGAGGGACCGGCACTGCCGGCCGGCCCCTTGGCCGTGATGATTTCGCAGGTCTGGCCGTTCCTCAAAGGGGTATTCAAAGGCACCATGACGCCGTCGATCTTGGCGCCGCGGCAGCGGTGCCCGACTTCGCTGTGCAGGTGGTAGGCAAAGTCGATCGGCGTCGCGCCGACCGGCAGTTCCAGCACGCGCGCCTGCGGCGTCAAGACGAAAATGCGGTCGTCGAGCGTGGCGGCCTTGAGCTTTTCGACCCACTCCTTCTGGTCCTCTTCGCCCGCCACCACGTCGGTGACATCGCTCTTCCAGGCCAGCAGCTGGCGCAGCCAGGCGATCTTCTCGTCGTATTTCTGGCTCTTGAAGTTCGAACCGCCCTCTTCCTTGTAGCGCCAGTGCGCGGCCACGCCGTACTCGGCGAAGCTGTGCATTTCCTGGGTGCGGATCTGCACTTCGAGCGGACGCCCATCCTCGGCCGTGACGACCGTGTGCAGCGAGCGGTAGCCGTTGGGCTTGGGGCGGGCGATGTAGTCGTCGAATTCGGCCGGGATCGGGGTCCAGATGTTGTGCACCAGGCCCAGCACGGTGTAGCAGGTTTTTTCATCGGCGACGATCACGCGGAAGGCGCGCACGTCGTAGAGCGAGGAAAAGTCGAGGTCCTTGCCGCGCATCTTGTTCCAGATGCTGAAGATGTGCTTCGGCCGTCCGCTCACCTCGGCGCGGATGCCGGCGGCGCGCAACTCGTCCTGCAGGCGCGCGATCGAGGACGCGACAAAGCCTTCGCGTGCCATGCGCTTTTCTTCCAGCATCTTCGCGATGCGCTTGTAGGTGTCCGGCTGCATGAAGCGGAAGGCCAGGTCTTCCAGCTCCCACTTCAGCTGCCAGATCCCCAGCCGGTTCGCCAGCGGCGCGTACAGGTCCATCACCTCGCGCCCGTAGTCGTGGGTGACTTCGTCGAAGCGCTTGCTCTCGGCGAAATAGCGCAGCGTCGTCAGGCAGGAGGCCAGGCGCATCAGCACCACGCGCATGTCCGAGGCCATCGCCAGCAGCATCTTGCGCAGGGTCTCGACGTGGGCGGCGGCCTGGCTGGCCGCGTTCTTGCCGCGGCCGACGACGGGCTGGCCGACCGTCAGGTCGCGCAGCTTGACCAGCTGCTGCACGCCGCGCACCAGGCTGGCCACTTCGGCGCCGAACAGGCGCTCGATCGTCTCGACCAGCGGCGGCTCGACCAGCACCAGCTCGAACAGCAGGCCGGCGATGCGGGTCTCGCAGTCGCTGCGCAGGTAGGCCAGCGTGCCGGCCACACCGAGCGAGAACTCGAAGGCATTCTGGCCGGATGCGCAGGTGCGCTCGCCATAGGCCACCGCGGCATAGTCGAGCGCTTCCTGCACGCGCACGCATTCGTCAGGGGCCAGGCCCTGCAGCAACTGGGTGGTGGCGTCGCCGAGTGCGGCGGTGGAAACCATCGATCAGCGCAGTGCGGCGGTGACGACGATCTCCACCAGGCAGGCCGGATTGGCAAGCTTCGCTTCAACCGTGGCGCGCGGCGGCGTGTGGCCCTGCGCCACCCATTCGTCGTAGACAGCGTTCATGCCGGCGAAATGCGCCATGTCGGCGATATAGATCTGCATCATCAGGATGCAGGTCTTGTCGCTGCCGGCTTCGTTCAGGAGGCGGTCGACGTGGCCCAGCACTTCGCGGGTCTGGCCCTCGATGTCCTGGGTGGTGTCCTCGGCGATCTGGCCGGCCAGGTAGATGGTGCCGTTGTGGACGGCGATTTCCGAGAGGCGTTTGCCGACGTGGTGACGTTTGATTTCCATATTCTCTTTCTTGATTCTTGATTCTTGATTCAAACAGGGCTCAGGAGCCCAATAAAAAGTTGCGTGCCAGCGCGATCTGGTCGGCGTGCACGAAAGTAGGCGCATGGCCGACGCCGGGGATCTCCACCAGGCGCGGACGCGGCCCGCGCCGCGTCATCTCCAGCGCCGTTTCGTGCGAGAGCAGGTCCGACAGTTCCCCGCGTACCAGCAGCGTCGGGCAGCGGATCGCATCGTAGGCGCGCCATGGGGCCGCCTGGTCCTGTTCGGCGCGCTCGCGGCTCATGGACTTGAACGGCTCCGCCAGCGCCAGGTCGTAGTGGCGTACCCATTCGCCATTCGGCTCCTGGCGCAGCACGTCGCGCGCCAGCTTGTCCCATTGCGCCTCGTCGTGCGGGCCGAACGAGTTTGACACCTCGCGCACGAAGCGTGCACCGCTGTCGTAGCTCGGGAAGCGCAGGTCCTGGCCGATATAGTCGGCAATGCGCGCCAGCGCGGCGCCATCCAGGGTCGGGCCGATATCGTTGAGTACCAGCCGGGCCACCGGCGTGCCCTCCAGCGAAGCCAGCACCATGCCGATCAGGCCGCCCATCGAGGTGCCGAACCAGTCGACCCGGTCCTCGAAGCCAGCCGTGACACGCGCGACCAGAGTCACCATGTCAGCCACGTATTGCGGCACGCCATACAGCTGCGGGTCGCGCAGGCGCTCCGAGCGCCCGCGCCCGGCGACGTCCGGGCAGACCACGCGATACGTGTCGGACAGGCTTGCCGCCAGCGCGTCGAAGTCGCTTGCTACGCGCGTGACGCCATGCACGCAGACCAGTACGCGCGGGTTGTCCGGGTCGCCCCACTCCTTGTAAGCCATGCGATGCAGGCCGGCGGGCGAGCTGCACTGCACGCTTTTCCATCTCGCATCAAGCATTCCCGCCTCCTCATGACAATTTCTGCACACCGGGTTCGCACAAACTCCGCATTTTAGCCCGTGTGCGTTTCGCCGGCAGGGAGATTAGAATTCTACCAAGTCCGGGCAAAGCACCCGACCACACCACTACCAGAGGAAACAATGAAATCCAGCATGCTCAGCGGCAAAACGGCACTCGTCACCGGTTCGACTTCGGGCATCGGCCTCGGCATGGCGCGCGCGCTCGCCGAACAGGGCGCCAACATCGTCTTCAACGGCTTCGGCGACGCCCAGCAGATCGAGAAGCTCTACACCGACATCGGCCAGGAGTTCGGCGTGCAAACCGCCTACCACAACGCCGATATGTCCCGGCCCGAACAGATCGAGGCGATGATGGCGTTTGCAAGCGAGAAGTTCGGCGGGGTCGACATCCTCGTCAACAACGCCGGCATCCAGCATGTCTCGCCCATCGAGGAATTCCCGGTCGAGAAATGGGATGCCATCATCGCCATCAACCTCACCTCCGCCTTCCACACCACGCGCCTGGCCCTGCCTGGCATGAAGCAGAAGAACTGGGGCCGCATCATCAACCTGGCCTCGGTGCACGGGCTGGTGGGATCAAGCCAGAAGTCGGCCTATGTCGCGGCCAAGCATGGGCTGGTCGGCTTCACCAAGGTCACCGCGCTCGAGACCGCGCAGACCGGCGTCACCTGCAACGCCATCTGCCCGGGCTGGGTGCTGACCCCGCTGGTGCAGAAGCAGGTCGACGACCGCGCCGCGCGCGAAAACCTGTCGAACGACGAAGCCCGGCGCGCGCTGCTGGCGGAAAAGCAGCCGTCGGGCGAATTCGTCACGCCTGACGAACTGGGTGCGCTGGCCGTGTTCTTCTGCTCGCCGGCCGGGGCGCAGGTGCGCGGCGTCGCGTGGAACATGGATGGTGGCTGGGCCGCGCAGTAAGGGATTGACGCTGCTACGGACGCGGACGACAAACCGTCTATACGTAGGGTGGGCTCCGCCCACGCCGTCTTTCGTGTCCGTGCAGACCAGACGATGTGCGTTATCGGCGCTCATCGCATACCGCATGGGTGGTGCTGGCTTCGCGAATCGAAACCGCTTCCGGCGGACGCATCGGTGCCATACCGCGTGGGGTCAAGACCCCACCCTACGGCGCTCGCCGGCCGGGGGCGTCGCCAAGGCCGCGGGTCTGCACATGCGACAATATTGCCCTTTGTCCCGACGGCACCACACATGCACCATTTTGAACAGCGGCGCGACCGCTTCGACCTCTTCGACCGCATGGACAGCCCCGCGGTCAACCTCTGCTTCACCCTCGACCTGCCAGACTACCGCCCCTGGTGCAAGGAGCAGGGCCTGGCGCCCTTCCACGTGCTGCTCTGCGCGGTGCTGCGCTCGGTCTTGAAAATCGAGAACTTCCGCTACCGTGTCTTCGAGGGCGAGGTCATCGCGATCGACCGCCTGATGCCTTCCTTCACCGTCGTGAACCAGCACAAGGACCTCAATTTCGCCCTGTTCGACTGGTCCGACGACCTGCGCGAATTCGTTGCGCGCGGCCGCGCCGCGGGCATCGCGGCGGCGGGCATGACGGCGCTGAACAACAGCTACGCCAGCTTGTCGCCGCGCGCCGTGAAGGACCAGGTCTTCATCACCTGCATCCCCTGGCTGGACTTCAGCTCGATCCAGCACCCGGCCGCATCGCTCGGTTCACCTGACATTCCCTCGATCGCCTGGGGCCGTTTCCGCGACGGGACCAACGGCCGCCTCCAGCTGCCCTTCTCGGTGCAGGCCCACCACGGTTTCGTCGACGGCTTCCACATCCACCAGCTGGCCCAGCAGATCGCCGCGGAGCTGGACGGTTTCATGGCCGGCGGGGCTGCGTCACCGCCCGACTGAGCGCGGGTTCGACCCCGCCCGGCGTGACCGTGGTCGTCCACGACGAAACTCGCGCCGGGCCTGGGGTGGGATCACTCGTCTTGACCAGCATCGCGACGGCATTGCGGGGCGCTATCCGACTCACCGACTCACGCCAGCGCGCCGGCCGCGCGCAGCACCAGCAGGTGGCCGATGACGCCGCGTCCGTTCTCGCTGCGGACGGCTTCTTCAAGGCTTTCCAGCACCACGAAGCCGTTTTGCGCCGCCAGCCCTTCCAGGTAGCCCAGCGCGTGGGCGTAGCGGTTCGAGGGCTGCAGCGCATACTCGCCACCGCCGCTTGCGTCGCCCAGCTTCTCGGTCGAGAAGGCGAACCATCCACCCGGGCGCAGCGCCGCGCGCACTGGGCGAACAAAGCGGCCAGGTCGCCGAAGTAGACCAGCACGTCGGCCGCCATGACCAGGTCGACGTCGCCGTGGCAGCTGTCGAGATAGGCCTGCAGGTCGGCGCAGGCCAGGCTGTCGTACAGGCCCGTCTCGGCGGCACGCGCGAGCATGCGCTCGGACAGGTCGACCCCGGTCAGCGTGCGCGAACGGGGACGCAGGACGGGGCCGCACAGGCCTGTGCCGCAGCCCAAGTCGAGGGTCGCGAGATCGTTTGCATGTACCTGGCGCGCCAGGCCGCACCCAGCAGGCCCGGGGTGCGGTAGCGCAGCACTTCCGTCAGGTGGCGGTCGAAGTGGCCGGCATAGCCATCGAACAGGGCTTTCACGTAGGCCTGCGGCGCACGCACGGGCACGGCCCCGACGCCGAGCGCGGCCAGTTCGAAGGCGATCTCGCTGGCGCCGCCGTCTGCCCCGGCCGCCAAGGCCGCATCTCTCGCCTCCTCGTAGGCCGCGATCGCATCGACGCGCCGTCCCAGCGCCAGCAAGGCATCGGCGCGCTGGCGCCGGTGCGGCCAGTAGCCCGGCCGGCGCGCCAGTGCGGCGTCAAAGGCGTCCAGCGCTTCGCCGTGGCGGCCCAGCTTCTGCAGCGCCAGGCCACGCCCGGCATGCGCCTCGGCCACGCGCGCGTCCAGCGCGATCGCCCTGTCGTAGCCATGCAAGGCCTCGTCGAAACGGCGCAGCGCGAACAGGGCATTGGCGCGTACGCACAGCGCTTCCGGATAAGCCGGCCGTGCGGACAAGGCCAGGTCCGCGCTCGCCAGCGCCGCATCCGCCGCGTCCAGGTCCAGCAGCGCGATGGCGCGGTTGCAAGCCGCTTCCGGGTAGCCCGGACGCAGCACCAGCGCACGCTCGTAGCTGTCGACGGCGTCGGGCAGGCGGCCGAGCTTGCGCAAGGCATTGCCGCGGTTGGCAAAGGCCAGCGCATAGCCGGGCGACAGGCGCAGCGCGGTCTCGTAGCTGGTCAAGGCTTCCCGGGTGCGTCCAAGGTCCTGCAGGGCCGCGCCCAGGTTGCAATGGGCCGTGGCCTGCGCCGGGTTGATCCGCAGCGCGGCCCCGATCAGTTCGACGGCGCGCGCCGGCTCGCCCTGCTGGCGGTGCACGACCCCGAGCAGGTGCAGCGCATCGAACTGGCCTGGCGCCAGCGCCAGCACGCGCTCGTAGCGCCGGCGCGCTTCGATCAGTTGTCCTGCCTGCTGCAGCGCCACCGCATCTTTCAGCAACGCGCTCACCTGCGCCGAATTATCCTGTCCCATCCCATGCCTCGCCGTCGTCAGGCCGCCAGCATAACCCACGCGCATGCGGCAGAGTCCGTTATCATTCCGGCTCCACCATTTTCGGGAAGTCCGCCATGCGCCGCTTGAGCACTACCTTCACTTCCATTGCGCTCGGCGCCCTCGCCTTTGCCGCCAGCCTGGCCGCCGCGGCCGCCGAGCCGCGCACGCTGCTGCTCACCGCCGACGGCGTCTGGACCGGCGAAGGCAAGCCGCACGCCGGCTGGGCGGTGCTGGTGCAGGACGGGCGCGTGAAGGAAGTGGGCCCCGCCGACAAGGTCGCCGCACCGACCGACGCCGAGCGCGTCAACCTGCCGGGCAAGACCCTGATTCCCGGCCTGATCGACCTGCACTCGCACGTGCTGCTGCATCCCTATAACGAAACCACCGGGACGACCGGGTAATCAAGGAACAGGTCGAATACCGCACCCTGCTGGCAGGCAAGCACGCCGCCGACACGCTGCAGGCGGGATTCACCACCCTGCGCGACCTCGGCACCGAAGGCGCCAACTATGCCGACGTCGGCATCAAGCGCGCCATCGAAGGCGGGGTGGTCGCCGGCCCGCGCCTGCTCATCGCCACGAAAGCCATCGTCGCCAGCTACAGCTACGGCCCGGCCGAGCGCAGCTACCGGCCCGACATGGAGATACCCTACGGCGCCCAGCCCGTCACCGGCGCGGTCGAAGCGGTCAAGGCCGTGCGCGAGCAGCCCCCGCGGCGCCGACTGGATCAAGTTCTATGCCGACTACCGCACCGGCGTCGACGGGACCAGCCGCCCCACCTTCACGCTCGAGGAAATGAAGGCGATGGTCGAGGCCGCGCACGTCACCGGGCGCAGGGTGGCGGCCCACGCCAGCACCGACGACGCCATCCGCCTGGCCGTGCTGGCCGGCGCCGACACGATCGAGCACGGCTACGGCGCCAGCGAAGCCACCTTCAAGCTGATGAAGGAGCGCGGCACCGCCTACATCCCGACGCTCACCGCACCGGAAGCCATCGGCGAATACTTCCAGAAGCACGTGCGCGGCGGCGAGCCAACCCCGGCCATGAAGGGAGGCCGCGCGCGCCTTTGCGCTGGCGCGCCGCATCGGCGTCAAGATCGGCAACGGCAGCGATGTCGGCGTCTTTACCCACGGCACCAATGTGCGCGAACTGGAGTGGATGGTGCGCCTCGGCATGAGCCCGTTGGAGGCGCTGCGCGCCGCGACCGTCGTCGCCGCCGATATTCTCGGCAAGGGCAAGGACCTGGAACCAACTGGTGCCGGGCGCGCTGGCCGACGTCGTCGCCGTCGAGGGCGATCCGACGAGCGACATCGCCGCGCTGCGCAAGGTGGGCTTCGTGATGAAAGGTGGCAAGGTGTATCGCCGGCCGTAGGGTGAGCGGCTCCACCCGGCAACCCGCATACCGGCGACGTGAGCGCCGCCCACGCGTTCAACCCACGCTCGCACCGACGCGCCCATTCACCCTGCCCTTGCGAAGCAACTGCGCACCGGCATTGACATACGACATGGCAAATTTGGACGCGCCGGGCCTGCATCAGCAAACCGCATGACCGTTATTCACGGGGTTGGGGATATCCACAATAGATCGCGTGGCGGCTATTTGTGATGATGTCCACACTATCCACCTTCCCATGAAACGCTGTCATGAAAAAGCCTTTCTATAAAATCCTGTACGTACAGGTGCTGTTCGCCATCGCGATGGGCGTACTGCTCGGCGTGCTGTATCCAAAGCTCGGCACGGACATGAAGCCCCTGGGTGACGGCTTCATCAAGCTGATCAAGATGATCATTGCCCCGGTGATCTTCTGTACCGTGGTGGCCGGTATCGCCGGCATGCAGGACATGAAGAAGGTCGGACGGGTGGGCGGCAAGGCGCTGCTCTACTTCGAAGTGGTGTCGACCTTCGCACTGGTGATCGGCCTGCTGGTGGCGAACATCGCCAAGCCGGGCGCGGGTTTCAACGTCGACGTCGCCCACCTCGACACCAAGGCGATTGCCCAGTACACCGAGAAGGCCTCGCACCAGAGCACGGTGGAGTTCGTCCTGAACATCATCCCGAACACCTTCGTCGATGCGTTCGCCAAGGGCGACATCCTGCAGGTGCTCCTGATCGCGATCCTGTTCGGCGTGGCGCTGTCGATGCTGGGCGAGCGCGGCCGTCCGGTGACGAAGCTCATCGACGAGATCTCGCACGTGATCTTCGGCATGGTGAACATCGTCATGAAGCTCGCGCCCATCGGTGCCTTCGGCGCCATGGCCTTCACGATCGGCAAGTACGGCCTGGCCTCCCTGATCCCGCTGGCAAAACTGATGGGTTCGTTCTACCTGACCTGCGCGCTGTTCGTCTGCGTCGTGCTGGGCATCATCGCCAAACTGACCGGCTTCTCGATCTTCAAGTTCATTGCCTACATCAAGGAAGAACTGCTGATCGTGCTCGGCACCAGCTCGTCCGAGTCCGCCCTGCCGGCCCTGATGCGCAAACTCGAAAAGCTCGGCTGCTCCAAATCCGTCGTCGGCCTGGTCGTGCCGACCGGCTACTCCTTCAACCTGGACGGCACCAACATCTACATGACGATGGCCGCCCTGTTCGTGGCCCAGGCCACCAACACCGAGCTGACCCTGATGCAGGAACTGACCATCCTGGCGGTGGCGATGCTGACCTCGAAAGGTGCCTCGGGCATTACCGGCGCCGGCTTCATCACCCTGGCCGCGACCCTGGCCGTGGTGCCGACCATTCCCGTGGCCGGCATGGCGCTGATCCTGGGCATCGACCGCTTCATGAGCGAATGCCGCGCCCTGACCAATTTCGTCGGCAACGGCGTGGCCTCGGTGGTGGTGTCGAAGTGGGAGAACGAGCTGGACAAGGAGCGCATGAACGCCGTCCTGTCGGGCAACTACGTGGACGAAGACGACAAGGGCCTGCGCAGCGTGCACAAGGCAGCTTGAGCCCCGGCTCCCGCGATGGCCGCGCGCAAAGAGCGCAGCGGCCACAAAAAAAACCGCGCATCGAGCGCGGTTTTTTCATGTCCGGGCGCGGTGGCGCCGCACTCAGATGCGCAGGTCGTCCAGGTTCTTGCCGCCCTTGATGGCCTCGGCCACCCACTTCGGCTGGCGGCCGCGGCCGGTCCAGGTCTGGTTCTCGTCAGCCGGATTGCGGTACTGCGCCGCAACCTTCTTGCCGCTGCCGCCCTTGGCTTTTCCGACCGAGCCAGCCAGCAGTTCTTCGACGCTCACGCCCAGGTCCTGGGCGATCGCCAGGATCCGCTCGCGCGCTTCCTTGACTTCCTGGCGCTGGCGCTCCTTGATTTCCTTCTCGATTTCAAATTGCAAGCCCTTGAGCTCGCTCAGGTTGTAACCCGACAGATCCGTCTTCGCCATGTGGTGGTCCTTGGTAATTGAATGGGGTGCGGCTTTCGCCTGTCACAGGCGGATTTTACACCGACACCCCTTGTCCAAGACATAACTGTTGACTTGCGTGCGCGCAGGCCCGCTTATTCCAGTTTATAGACCACGTCGACCGGTTGAATCAGCTTGAGCGCATCCACATTCAGGAAGTCGCGCGCGCCCACGTTCGACGGCTTGCTCCGGTTGTAGCTGAAGTCGGGCCGCACCAGACCCATCGTGGTGCCGACGTTCTTCACGCCGCCCGGGCTGACCCCTGTCACGGCGCCGAGCTTGCGGCGCGCGCCCCTGGCGATGATCTCGGCGCGGCGGCGCGCATCCTGCAGGGCGTCGGCCATCAGGGCGGCTTCGAAAGCGTCGCGCTCGGTGATGTCGAAGGAGGTCGCAAAGCCGTTCAGGTTCGGCTTGACCAGGAGCGGCGCCACCACGGCGCGCCACTTCGACAGGTCGCGCACGATCAGGTGGACGCTCACGCGCAGTTCCTGGGCGGTGTCCTTGCCCGCGGCGTCCATGCCCGGCTCACGCCGCACGTCGCGCGTTTCCAGGTCCGCCAGCGGGACGCCCTGCTCCTGCAGCAGCGCGCGCACCTCGGCGATGCGTGTTTCCACGGTGTCGCGCGCCTGTGCCGGGTCGGCGTCGGAAGCACTGATCATGAAGTCGATTGCCCCGATATTCGGCGTGGTATAGCGCGAGGCTTCCGCGCTGACGTGCACGAAAGGATAGCTCGGCAAGGGCGAGGCCGAAGCGGCGACGGGGAACAGGGCAAGGCTGGCGACGAGGGCGAACTGTTTCAACATGGGTCTCCTGGTGTTTTCTTGCAAGCAAGCATAGGCGCATATAGACATTGTTGTCTACAACTATTTCATCCCTGGCCGGAGGCGTGGAAATCAAGTAGACAGGTCTTTCTAGACAAGATATTCTGGACGCATTGTTCTCAATGACAAGCTTGCAACCAGAAGGATCGATCATGTCCCGCTCTTCCGAACTTCCGAAGCCCACCGCGGCCGAACTCGACCTGCTCCAGGTGCTGTGGCCGCTCGGCTCCGGCACCGCGCGCCAGGTGCACGAGGCGATGCAGAAGACCCGCCCCGAGGTCACCTATGCCACCGTGCTGCGCCTGATGCAGATCATGCACACCAAGGGCCTCTTGACGCGCGACGAGAGCGAACGCTCGCACGTCTACGCGCCTGCCCAGCCCCAGGATTCGCTGCAGACCAACCTGCTCAAGGACCTGATGCAGCGCGCGTTTTCCGGCTCGGCCAAGGCACTGGTGATGGCTGCCTTAAAGAGCGGCATCTCGAAGAAGGAGCGAGCCGAAATCGAGAAGCTCCTGAAGGAGGACGAGGAATGATGATCGAGAGCCTGGTCTCCCACGTCGGCTGGACGCTGCTGCACTTCCTCTGGCAAGGCGCCCTCGTCGGTTGCGCGACCGCGGTGGCCCTGCTTGCGCTGCGCAACGCCCGCCCCGAATCGCGCTACCTCGTTGCCTGCGCCGGCTTGCTGCTGTGCCCGGCATGGCCGACCGCCGAACTGGTGCTGCGCCTGGCCGGCGACAGCGGTGCCGGCGCCGCCATTGTCCCGTTGGGCACGCTCGCCGCCGGCGTCGGCGTGGCCGCGAGCGGCGGTTGGATCGACACCCTGCAGGCCAGCCTGCGCCCCATCGTCGGCGCCTGGCCTGCTGCGCGGTGCTGCTGGGCCTGCGCATGATGCTGGGCCTGGCCTGGGTCGAACGCGCGGCGCGCCGCCAGCAAACCGATGCCCAATGGCAGGCACGCCTGTCCAGCATGGCGGACCAGCTCGGCATCGACCGCAGCGTGCGCCTGCGCATCGTCGACACGCTCGCCAGCCCGGTCACGGCCGGCTGGCTGCGGCCGGTCGTGCTGGTACCGGCCGCCCTTCTCACCGGCATGCCGCCGCAGCTGCTCGAAGCCCTGCTGGCGCACGAGCTGGCCCACGTGCGCCGCTGCGATTACCTGGTGAACCTGGCGCAAACCCTCATCGAAACCATCCTGTTCTATCACCCCGCGGTCTGGTGGATCTCGTCGCGCATCCGCGCCGAGCGCGAGCAGATCGCGGACGATATCGCGGCAAGGCTGCTCGTCGAACCGCGCCGCCTGGCCCTTGCCCTGTCCGAGCTGGAGCGCCTCCAGTTCTCGTCCCACCACCTGGCCCAGGCGGCCAACGGAGGAGATCTCATGTCGCGCATCAAGCGCCTGGTTCGTCCCGATACGCAGGCATTGAACTGGAAGGCCGCGCTGCCTGCCCTCGGCCTGGCGGCAGCCTGCCTGGCCGGCTGCGCGCAAACCTTCGTCGCCAACGCTCCCGATTCGAGTGGCAGCGCCAGTGTTGCGGGCGTCCACGAGGTGGTACGCACGGCTCCCCTCGCCAGATTCGATTCCTGCGCCAAGCCGGAATATCCGCAAGACGCCCCGGCACGCAAGGCCATCGGCACCGTGACCCTCGGGTTCCTCGTCGGCGTTGACGGCAGCGTACGTGACTCGCGCGTGCGCAGGTCGAGCGGCGACGCCGCGCTCGACGAAGCGGCACGCGACGCCATCGCCAAATGCAGCTTTACCCCGGCTGAAGCGGACGGCAAGCCGGTCGAAGAGTGGGGGCATGTCCAGTACGTGTGGTCGCTGAATTGATGAAACCGACAATGAACAGAACGATTTCCCGCCGCCTCCTGCCTGGCGCCGCAATGCTCCTGGCCCTGTCCATGAACGTCACCGCCGCCGAACAGCCCCGGCTCGACGAGGAAACGCGCAAGAGCGTGCTCGCCGCGCTGAGCGCGAAAGTGAGCGCCGAGTACGTCTTCCCCGACAAGGCGAAGCGCGTCGTCGCCCGCCTGAACGAGAAGGAAGGCAGCGGCGCCTACCGCGACCTCAAGGACATCGAGGCGTTTGCCAGGGCGCTGACGGCGGACCTGCGCGAACCAACCCGCGACCTGCACCTGGGCGTGCACTACAGCGCCAACGTCCTGCCAAAGGACGAAGGCGCCACCCCGACGCCCGAGCAGGTCCGCATGTACGTCAACAGCATACGCGCGGAGAACTATGGCGTCAGCAAGGTGGAAAACCTGCCTGGCAATATCGGCTACATCGACCTGCGCTCCTTCGACGGCCTCGAGTACGCCAGGCCCGCGATCGCCGCGGCCATGGCCCTGGTGGCCGATGCGGACGCGCTGATCGTCGACCTGCGGCAGAACGGCGGCGGCGATCCGAATACGGTGGCCTTCATGTCGAGCTACCTGTTCGACAAGCGCACCCACCTGAACGACCTGTACTGGCGCAAGGGCGGACGTACCGAGCAGTTCTGGACCAGCAACAAGGTCCCGGGCAAGAAGTTCGGCGGCAAGCGGCCCGTGTATGTCCTGGCGGGCCATGACACCTTCTCGGCGGCCGAGGAGTTCAGCTACAACCTGCAGCAGCGCAAGCGTGCCACCATTGTCGGCGAAACCACGGGCGGCGGCGCCCACCCCGGCAGCGTGCACCGGCTGCATCCGCACCTGTCCGTGTTCATTCCGGGCGGCCGCGCGATCAACCCGGTCAGCAAGACCAACTGGGAAGGCAGCGGGGTCACGCCCGACGTGCCCGTGGCCGCCGCCGACGCGCCGCGCACGGCCGTGCGCCTGGCGCTGCAGGCGCTGATGAAGTCGCCCAGGAACGAAGAACACGCCCAGCTGCTGCGCAATCGCCTGCAGATGCTGGACAAGACGACTGCGTCGAACGATCGCTGACACGAAAGAACCCATGCGCTTCCTGCTGACCCTTGCCCTGCTGCTGAGCTGCGCCCAGGCCCAGGCGACTTCCCGCTTCACGCTGAGGGCGCCACCCGGCCCCCACCCGGTGGGCTTCCGGCTCGTCGAGCAACAGGATTTTTCCCGTGTCCTTTACGGCAAGCACGATCCAGTCAGCGGCCGCGCGACCGCGGGTCCACCCGGGCGCCCGATCCAGACCCTGGTCTGGTATCCCGCCACGCGCTCGGGCCAGGCCATGCGCTATGACGACTACCTGCAGCTCATCGGCAGTGAAACCGCGTTCGGGCGCAGCCGGGAAGAGCGGCGCAGCCATGCCGACGCCTTCGTGCGCCAGGAATATGTCTCCGAATCAGGCCCTGAACAGGCAGCCCGGGAGTTGGCGGCCCCGGTGCGGGCGCGACGCGATGCCGTGGCGGCAACGGGCAAGCGCTACCCGGTCGTGATCTATGCGCCCAGCATCAGCGCGCCGGCCGCCGAGAACGCCGACCTCTGCGAATTCCTGGCCAGCCACGGCTACATCGTCCTCGCCAGCCCCAGTGTCGGCCTGCATGACCGCGAGATGACGAACGACCTGGCGGGCGCCGAAACCCAGGCGGCCGACATCGCCTTCCTGGTCGCCCATGCCCACGGCTTGCCGGACGCCGATACGGACCGCATCGCCGTCGCCGGCTACAGCTGGGGCGGGCTCGCGAACGTGCTCGCCGCAAGCCGGGACAGCCGCATCAAGGCCCTCGTCAATCTCGACGGCTCGGTGCGCTATTACGCGGACGTGGTGGCAGCTGCCTCCTACCTGAAACCGGAAAACCTGCGTGCCCCCCTGCTCTACGTGGCGGCACGGCCGATGTCGAGCGAGGAGCTGGCGGCCCGCGGCAAGCCGGTCTCCCGCTTCCTGGACGAGGTCAAGCATGCGGACGTCTACAAGCTGACCATGTTCCCGATGGAGCATTTCGCGTTCTCCTCGACCTATCTGCGTTTCGCCAGCGACGCGCGCTTCAACCAATACACCCGGGACGAAGTGATCCGCGCCCATGGCTGGACCCTGGACTACGTGCGGCGCTTCCTCGATGCCTACCTCAAGGACGACGCGCCGGCGCGCGCCTACCTGGCCGCGACGCCGCTTGCCAACGGCCTGCCCGCGCATGCCGCGACGATGGAGCGCCGCCTGGCGACGGCGCCGCCAGCGAGCCGCGAACAGTTCGCCGCGCAGCTGGCGCGCCGGGGCTTCCGCGACGCGCATGCCGCCTACTTGAAGCTGTACGGCAAGGACGCCGGCCTGCTCGAGTCCGAGCTCAATGCCGGGGCTACGCCCTGCTGCGCAGCGGCGACAGCGCGCCCGCGCTCGCCATCTTCGAGCTCGCCACCGAGGTCTACCCGAACAGCGCCAACGCCTTCGACAGCCTGGCCGAGGCCTGCGAACGCAGCGGCGACCAGGCCGGGGCGATCCGCCACTATCGGCGCGCACTGGAACTCGCTCCGGGGAGCGCGAATGCCCGCAAGCGACTCGAGGCGCTCGGCGGCGCGGCGCCCGGCAAAGCAAGCTGAGCGCGGGTCGGCCAATGCAAGCCGGCGCCCCTGGACGCGGGCGCTACCCTTCCGCCAACGACATAGCGGCCGAGCCAGGTATGGTCAAGTGCGGCATTGTCTGGTTTTCATGTTCGCATCGGATTCGCTTGACCCGCCAATCGTCCCGCGTGCCGCTTGCCACTTTTCTTTTGCCAGGTCAGCCATGGTGCTATATTCACGGCATCGCAGCGACAACTCAACTGACCCATGATAATCAAAACGCTCGCCGTGGCAATCCTGTTCCTGTCGACAGCGTCCTCGGCCCACGCTGCTACTTTCGTTCTGGGAGAATCGTGCCAGAACGAGGGAGAGCTGACAGGCTCGGTGTCCGTGATCGAATGGAAAGGCAATATCGAGATCACCGGGACGGTGAAGGGAAAGAAAGTCACCGCCATCGTGCCGCCCGGCGCGATGCAGGATTACGATCTGAATAGCTTGCTGTATGAGTTCAGATACAACATGAAAGACGGCTATACCAGCGCAGTGGAACTGGAATGCAGCGAAGGGAATGTGGTCGATGATTGGACGCTCATCTATACGCCGAAGGAACAGGGCAAATAAGGGCGCCTGGCAAATGCGCAGAAACGCGACCTGTCGTCCCGGTTGATGCGGGAAGCAGTCGTGCCAGGACCGTGAGCATGGCCCGGCCAGCCACAACGACGTGCGCGCAAGCATGCATTCCATCCTCGCCACCAGGAACCCATGCAACACGGTGAAAAACTTAACACCCTCACCCACCTTGCCGGCGCCGTCCTCGCGGCCGCGGCCAGCGCACCGCTGATCGCCCGCGCGCTCGAAGGCAGCGGCGTGGCTGGCGCCGTCAGCACAGCCGTCTACGCCGTGTCGCTGGTGCTGATGTACGCCTGCTCGAGCGCCTACCATTGGGCCAGCGGCTCGCTGAAGGAGCTACTGCGCCGCTTCGACCACCTGAGCATCTACCTCCTGATCGCCGGCAGCTACACGCCCTTCTGCATGCTGCTTCTTGGCGGGCGCGAGGGCTGGATCCTGCTGGCCGTGGTGTGGGGCCTGGCCGTGTTCGGCGTGCTGCAGGAAAGCCGGCCACGCGGCGGTGCGCGGGTGCTGTCGATGCTGATCTACCTGGGGATGGGATGGGCGGCGGCGTTCATCCTGGGAACGCTGCATGCGCGCCTCGGACCGGCCGGCTTCGCCTGGCTGCTCGGCGGCGGCCTTGCCTACACGGCGGGAATCATCTTCTATGTGCTCGATGCGCGCCTGAAGCACGCGCACGGCATCTGGCATTTGTTCGTGCTCGCTGGCAGCGCCGCACACTACGTCACGATCTACCGCTACGTACTGTAGCGGCAGGGTCGGCCGCCCTGGGGTCAGGTCTGACATTCGGACACGGCCTCGAGCCACGCTTGCAAGGAAAAAGCGGCCCGCAGGCCGCCTTCTCGTTCAGCACGTCCAGCCGATCAGACGGCCGACACGTCCAGCTCGGCGCCCGTTGCTTCGAGCACCTGTGCTTTCGTCACGCCCGGCGCCAGTTCCACCAGCTTCAGGCCATTCTCGACGACATCGATCACGCCCAGGTCGGTGATGATGCGGTCGACCACGCCCACGCCGGTCAGCGGCAGGTCGCATTTCTTGAGGATCTTGTGGCTGGTCGAGCCGTCCTTGGCGGTAGCGACGTGTTCCATCACGACGACCACGCGCTTGACGCCGGCGACGAGGTCCATCGCACCGCCCATGCCCTTCACCATTTTGCCCGGGATCATCCAGTTGGCCAGGTCGCCTTTTTCCGACACCTGCATCGCGCCGAGGATGGCCAGGTTGATCTTGCCGCCGCGGATCATGCCGAAGGAGTCGGCCGAGCTGAAGTAGGCGGCGCCCGGCAGCGCGGTCACGGTCTGCTTGCCGGCGTTGATCAGGTCGGCGTCCACCGCGTCGTCCGTCGGGAAGGGGCCGATGCCGAGCAGGCCGTTTTCCGACTGCAGGAACACCTCCATGTCGTTGGGGACGTAGTTCGCCACCAGCGTCGGCAGGCCGATGCCCAGGTTCACATAGAAACCGTCCTGCAGTTCCTTCGCCGCGCGCGCGGCCATTTCATCACGAGTCCATGCCATGTTCTTCTCCGGGTACGCTTAGGATGGACGCACGGTGCGCTGTTCGATGCGCTTTTCCGGCGTCGGATTGTGGACGATGCGGTGCACGAAGATGCTCGGGGTGTGCACCTGGTCCGGATCGATCTCGCCGATCTCGACCAGTTTTTCCACTTCCACGATGCAGACCTTGCCTGCGGTTGCCACGTTCGGATTGAAGTTGCGCGCGGTCTTGCGGAACACGAGGTTGCCGGCCTTGTCGGCCATGTACGCCTTGACCAGGGACACGTCGGGCAGGAGGGCACGTTCCATCACGTAGTGCTCGCCGTCGAATTCGCGCGTTTCCTTGCCCTCGGCGACGATGGTGCCGTAGCCGGTTTTCGTGAAGAAGGCCGGGATGCCGGCGCCGCCGGCGCGCAGCTTCTCGGCCAGCGTGCCCTGCGGGGTGAATTCGAGTTCGAGTTCGCCGGCCAGGAACTGGCGTGCGAATTCCTTGTTCTCGCCGACATAGGAGGCGATCATCTTCTTGATCTGGCGCGTTTCCAGCAGCTGGCCGAGGCCAAAGCCGTCGACGCCTGCGTTGTTGGAAATGGCGGTGAGGTTCTTGACGCCGGAGTCGCGCAGCGCTTCGATCAGCGCTTCCGGAATGCCGCACAGGCCGAAGCCGCCGACGGCAATGGTCTGGCCGTCTTGGACGATACCGGCCAGCGCCGATCTCGCATCAGGATACACTTTGTTCATACCCGTCCCTTTTATGAATGAAGCTGGAAAGCTCTTTGTGTACAGCAGAGTAGAATCGCAGCTTAAAATACGCTGGTATAAAGCACAATACCGTAGAACTACCGGCCGTGAATCGCCCCTGCAACATGCCCAGCTCCAGATGAATCCATCATACGCCATCGATTACGAAATGATTTTCCAGCAGGCGCCGGTCGGCATGTGCATCTCGAGCAATCGCGTGATCCAGTCGAGCAATGCGGCGCTGGCCAGCATGTTCGGCTACGCGCGCGGCCAGCTCGACGGCCAGTCCTTCGCCGTGCTGTATCCGACGATGGACGAATTCCTGCGCACGGGCGACCGCATCGTGCCGATCATGAATGCCAAGGGGCGCTATTCCGACGAGCGCATCATGCGCCGTGGCGATGGGGAACTGTTCTGGTGCCATGTCACCGGGCGCGCGCTCGACGCTGCCGAGCCGCTCGGCGCCGGCGTCTGGACCTTCGAGGACGTGAGCGAAAAGCGTCCCGTCACGGCCGAACTCACCCCGCGCGAACGCGAGATCGCCGCGCTGCTGGTGGAAGGCAAGACCAGCAAGATGATCGCGCGCGAGACCGACCTCAGCCCCCGCACCGTGGAAATGCACCGGGCAAAATTGATGCGCAAGTTCTCGGCATCGACCTCATCGGAACTGGTGCACAAGCTGGTGGGCGTGGCGCGCTGAGACGCGCCTGACAAAACCGCCATTGCGGCGTTGCAGCGTCTCACCGTACAGGCCTGCTGTCTTCGCGGTCCGCCGATGCGGCGCCGCGCCGTGCTTTGAGGCCCCCGGCCTCGAAGCCACTGACGGTTTTGTCAGGCGCTCCAGGTCGCCCGTGGCGTCGGACATGTGCAACATCGGCAATTGACGTTTGCATATTGCGACCAAAGTAACTATCCTGATGCTGCTAGACAACATATGTCCGAATAAAACATCAGGGATTTTCATGAAACAGTTCAACCGGCAACTCGCCGCCCTCCTCGCCAGCGCCTTCCTGGCGGGCGCCGCCATCGCGGCCCCGATCTCGAACACCGACGTCATCAAGCTGCTTGACGCCGGCATGCCGGAAGAAGTCGTCATCGAGGCCATCTACAACGGCGAGGCGCGCTTCGACACCTCGGCCAATGCGCTGATCTCGCTGAAAGCAAAGGGCGCGACGCCCAACGTGCTGCGCGCGATGCTCGACGCCGGCCAGCGCAAGAAAGGCGGCGCCGCGAACACGGCCGCCAAGGCCGCGTCCGGCTACAACCCGGAAGAAGTCACCGTGGTCGTCAACGGCGAAGCGAGCATCATGCAGTACCGCATCGCGCAGCAGCGCAGCGCCGCGCGCGCAATGGGTTTCGCCGGCATGGCCAGCTACGCCACCCTGAGCGGCGAACGCGCCCAGCGCCGCCTGTCGGGCACGCCGGAATTCATCGTCTCGGTGCCGCGCAATGCCCGGGCGAGCGACTACCTGACGCTGGCAAACTTCGCCACCCGCCGCAACGGCACCCGTGAAGTCATGACCGGCGGCGGCTACATGTCCTACACCAGCGGCATCAACAAGAGCCGCGTCGTGCCGATCGTCAGCGAGGCGCTCGCGGACCAGTCGGCCGCGCGCGACGGCTTCGTGCTGTACTCGGTCAAGCCGGCGGCGCCGATGAAATCGGGGGAGTATGCGCTGGTGCTGTACACCGGCGAAATGCGTACCGCCGGCTTCTTCGCGCAAAACGCGAACAGCTACTTCGATTTCGGAGTTGACTGACTCCGGAACCGGAGTAGTTGGAGTGTGCCTGACGCGCGCTGCGTGCGTTCAGGCAGGAAAACCGGCCGTGTCGATCACGGCCGGTTCCACATCCAGGGCATGCGTGCTGCTCAGCACGAGCATCAGCCCTGGCATGACGTGGAACTGGTCGAAGGCGGCTTCGCGCCCCAGCTTGATGTGGGCCTCGTAGCGGCACCACATGCGGTAGAACCCGATTACGCGCGCTTCGCCATCGAGGGCAGCCAGTTCGGCCGCAGCCTCCGCGCCGAACGTCTGTTCGGCCAGCGCAAGGACGTCGCGCGCGGGATCGATGCGTTCGATGTCGAGACCGACCGGCGCGCAGGTGCTGGCCGCGCAGGCAACCCAGCGTCCGCTGTGGGAAATACTGAAGGACATATCGGAGCGCTCGGGAGAGCGCAGCGCCGCGCGCATTGCCGGGCCGCTCGAGCAAGTCCACCGTGCGTGGCGGGACATCGAGCAAGGCGCCGATCGCCGTGCGCAGCAGCACGCGCCCGGCAAGGAACTGGCGGCGCCGCTCGGCGCGCACGAAGCGCGCATGGCGGGCCCGCTCGGCTTCGCCCAGCCAGTCCAGGCTGGACGCGAGCGCGGCCTCGGGCAAGGCCGCGCTGTCGAGCAGCCACAGGAGTGTTTCGCGCGGCACGGCCCTGCCCTGGTTTGCCTGGGGCTTACTTGATCTTGACGAAGTCGCCCTTGAGCGCGACGCCGGTGACCATCTTGCCGTCGTGGCATTCGTACTGGTCGTTGCTCATCACCTCGACGTTCTTGTAGTTGCTGGCGATGTTGATGACGGCGTTCGCACCGAGCTCCTGGGCACGTGCCTGCAGGCGCAGCATGGCCGACAGGAAGGCCCAGTTGCAGGCCTTTTCGGCGCTCTTGCCGAAGGAGTTGGTCTTCTGGCTGGTCTGGTCCGCGCCCAGCTTCTGCAGCACTTTCGGGGTCTTCTGGTTACCGAAGTAGAATTTCACCGAGTCGCCGAGGCGGTTTTGCGCGTCGTTGTCGGCCATGGCGCCTTCGATCGGCAGCATCATCTTGCTGTCGCGGGCCTGGGCCGGCATGCCGGCGGCTGCCGCGGCGGCGGCGATGGCGATACTCAGAACGATTTTTTTCATCTTGTTATTCCCTGGTTTGGTCCTGCTGTTTAAAAATCCGCGTTGCTTGTCAACGCAGGCTTGTTGCACTTCCGGATGGAACCGTTGCGGCGGGCGCAGCTCCTGCCCCGCCTTGCTGCGCCCTAGCGGTGCTTCGCAAAAATCAGCGAGGTATTGATCCCGCCAAAGGCAAAATTGTTCGACATGACGTATTCGCAGTCCAGGCGCCGTCCTTCGCCGCGGATGTAGTCCAGTTCTCCGCATTGCGGGTCGACCTCAATCAGGTTGATGGTCGGGGCGAACCAGCCCTCGCGCATCATCTCGATGCAGAACCATGCTTCCAGCGCGCCGCAGGCGCCCAGGGTGTGGCCCATGTAGCTCTTCAGGGAGCTGATGGGCATGCGTGGGCCGAACACCTTCGACGTGGCCTGGCTCTCGGCGACGTCGCCCTGCTGGGTGGCGGTGCCGTGGGCGTTGACGTAGCCGATGTCGGCGGGCGCAAGGCCGGCGTCCTGCGGAACCATCTCCATCGCCACCTGCATGGTGGCGGCGTTCGGCTGGGTCACGTGGGTGCCGTCGCTGTTGGTGCCGAAGCCCACCAGTTCCGCGTAGATGGTGGCGCCGCGTGCCAGCGCATGCTCGCGCTCTTCCGGGATCAGGGCGCCGGCGCCCTCCCCGATCACCAGGCCGTCGCGTTCGCGGTCGAAGGGACGCGGCGTCGTGTGCGGCGTGTCGTTGCGGGTGCTGGTGGCGAACAGGGTGTCGAACACGGCGGCCTCGGTGGCGCACAGCTCTTCCGCGCCGCCCGCGACCATCGCCACCTGGCGGCCGCTCCGGATCGACTCGTATGCGTAGCCGATGCCCTGGCTGCCCGAGGTGCAGGCCGACGAAGTCGTGATCACGCGCCCGGTGAGGCCGAAGAAGACGCCGATGTTCACCGGCGCCGTGTGCGCCATCATCTTGATGTAGGTCGTGGCATTGATGCCGCGCGTGGTACGTTCCTCGATCATGCGGCCGAAGTCGCCGATCGCGCTGGTGGTGCCGGCCGAGGAGCCGAAGGAGACGCCCATGCGCCCGCTGGTGACCAGGGGGTCGTCCAGCAGGCCGGCATCCTTCAGTGCCAGCTCGGTCGCGCGCGTGGCCAGCAGGGCCACGCGGCCCATGCTGCGCGTGGCCTTGCGGTGGTAGCGGTCCGACAGTTCGAAAGGCGCGGCCGGTGCGCCCAGGCGCGTGTTCAGGCCATCGTAATCGTCCCAGTCGTGCATGTGGACGATGGCATTGCGGTATTCGCCCAGGCGCTGGCGGATGGTGGCCCAGTCGTTGCCGAGGGGGCTGATGCCGGCCATGCCGGTGACGACGACGCGGTGGTTCATGCGAGACCTCCATTCACGGAAATGACCTGGCGCGTGACATAGCCCGCATCCTCGGACAGCAAATAACTGACGGCGGCGGCCACTTCTTCGGGACGGCCGACCCGGCGCAGGGGCACCAGCTTCAAGGCTTCCTCCATCGGCACATCGTCCAGCATGTCGGTTTCGATCAGGCCGGGGGCGACGCAGTTGACGGTGATGCTCCGCTTGGCCAGTTCCAGCGCCAGCGCCTTGGTGGCACCGATGATGCCGGCCTTGGCGGCGCTGTAGTTGACCTGGCCGCGGTTGCCGATCAGGCCGGACACCGAGGCCATGGTGACGATGCGGCCGGGCTTGCGGCGCTGGACCATCGGCATCACGAGCGGGTTTAGTACATTGAAGAAGCCGTCGAGATTCGTGCCCAGCACCTGGTCCCACTCCTCGCCGGTCATCGCCGGGAAGGCGGTGTCGCGCGCCACGCCGGCGTTACACACCACGCCGTAGTAGCAGCCATGTTCCTCGATGTCGGCAGCCAGTGCGGCAGCCGTGGCTTCGCGCTGGCCGATGTCGAACTGGAGCACGCGCGCGCTGCCCCCAAGCTCCGCGATCTGCGACGCGACGGCGTCGGCTTCCTCGCGGCGGCTGCGGCAATGCACGACGACGGCATAGCCCTCGCGCGCCAGGCGCAGCGCGATCGCCTTGCCGATGCCGCGCGACGAGCCGGTAATCAGCACACTGCGCAGGACGCTCTTGTCATTACTACTCATTCGGAACTCCGTTGCAAAAACTCTTCTACGTTATCGGGCTGGAAGACGGTGATGGTGGCGCTGGCCAGCTCGCGCCCCTCGCCCGCTTCGATGATGCGGCAGTCGAACGCGCCCAGGCCGTTTTCGCCCTGCAGCGCGCGCTGCACGTGGATATTCAGTACGGTGCCGACCGGGAAAGCCGGCACCGCGCAGGTGTAGCGGCGGGTACCGAGCAAAAAGCCCACCCGCACCGGCTCGCCGCGCAGTTTGGCCGCGTGGCCTGCATGGGCCGCCACCGCCTGCGCCATGTATTCGACGCCGACCCAGGCGCCGACCGCGGCGCCATCGCTGAACATGGAATTGGCGCGGATGCCCACTTGCGCGTCGAGCGTTTCGGCGTCGGCAGCGAGCAGCTTGTCGAGCAGCGACATGGCGCCGCTGTGCGGCACCAGGGTCTTGATGTCCGGCAGGGTCACGCAGTCCTCCCGAACACCGGGGTCGCGTTCGAGCCGCCGAACGCGAAGGAGTTACTCAGCGCGTAGCGTATCGGACGGCAAGGCGCGTACCTGGCGCCACCGCGTTCAAACGCGGCAGCTCGGGGTCGGCTTCGCCGCTCCACAAGTGCGGCGGCAGCAGGCCTTCTTCGTTATCGTCCTGCATCGCCAGCCAGCAGAAAGCCGCCTCCACCGCACCGGCGGCGCCGAGCGTGTGGCCGGTGAAGGCTTGGTCGAACTGACCGCAACCTCCGTGCCGAACAGGTCGGCCACGGCGCGCGACTCCATCGCGTCGTTCTGGACCGTGGCGGTGCCGTGCAGGTTGATGTAGTCGATGTCGCCAGCGTCGATGCCGGCGCGGCGCAGCGCCTCGCCCATCGAGATGCGCGCGCCGCCGCCCGCCGGGTCCGGTGCCGACATGTGGTGGCCGTCCGAGGACTCGCCCCAACCGAGCAGCGCGACCGCGCTTGGTGCGCGCGTCATCAGGAAGAGCGCGGCGCCCTCGCCCAGGTTGATGCCGTTGCGACCGAGGCCGAGTGGATTGCACTGCGTGCTACTCACCGACTCCAGGGCCGTGAAGCCGGCGACAGTGAAGCCGCACAGCGTGTCGACGCCGCCGGTGACGACCGCGTCGACCAGGCCCATGTTGATCAGGCGCGCGGCACTGGCGAGTGCCTTGGCGCTCGACGAGCAGGCGCTCGAATGCACGTAGCTGGGGCCGGATACGTCCAGTTCGTGCGCCAGGAATGCCGCGGGCGAACCCATCTCCTGCTGCCCATAGTGGAAGCCTTCCGGCAGCTCGCCGCCGGCCTCATGCGCGGCGATCGCGCTTTCGGTGGCACCCACACCGAGGTGCTGGTGCCGACGATGACGCCGACCCGGTCGCTGCCATAGCGCGCGATTGCCGCATCGACCGCTGGACGGATCTGCGCCAGCGCGGCCAGCGCCAGCGCGTTGTTCCGGCTGCGCATGGGCAGCGGCAGGTGGCCGAGGCCCGGCAGGTCCATCTCGACCTGGCCCAGCGGCAGCACGCGGCCCGGCGAGCAGGCGCTTGATAAGCGCAAGCCGGTCTGCGCGTCCTCAAACAGGCGGCGGCGGATCGTCTCGCGGTCGCCGCCGAGCGCGCAGACCAGTGCGCAGTCGTTCAGGTACGGCATCGTCAGTCTCCCGCCGACTCGATGGTCAGCCGGTATTTGTAGCGCAGGTTGTCGAGCACCGCCTTGCCCTTCCAGCGCGGCATGCCGCTGTAGTCGATGGTGGCGACGACTTCGCCCTCGCGGCGCAGCGTGCGGCGCAGGCCCCGGTCCTCGATCTGCCAACCGGCAGGCAGGGCACGGGCGATGTCCGCCGCCGGCCACAGGGTCAGCTGCACGTCTTCCAGCACGTCGGCGGCGCGTACCTGCGAAGGCAGCATCGGATGGCGCCATTCGGTGAGTTCCTTGCCGTCGAACTCCAGGCTCAGCACGCGCATGCCGAGCGCCAGGCCCACCAGCGTGAGCTTGTTCGCGTCCACTTCCGGGGCAGCGTCGAGGTCGTTGTTGCTGCTGCCGCGCTGCACGGTCAGGTGCTGCTGCACGCTGATGGTTTCGCCCAGCGCGGCCGGGGCCAGGCGCAGGCCGAGGCGCGCGGGAACGTCTTCCTTGGTGGCGCAGCCGCACAGCGCAAGCGCTGCCAGCGGCGGCGGCGCCGCCTTTCTTAAGCCAGGACAGGCGAAGCATTCGGTTCTTCCTTGGTAACGATGAAGCACGGGGCGCCCAGCCAGACCAGCGCGGTCCCGGTCAGCATGGTCAGGCCGAAAGCCTGCAGCGCCGGGGTGCCGGAGGAACCGAGCAGCCCGAACGAAAGGATGGTGCTGGCAGCCGACAGGCCGACGGCGAGCCAGGGCGCATCGCTGCCGCGCTCGTGCTCTTCCTGCATGAAGATGCCGTAGTCGACGCCGACGCCCAGCAACAGCATCAGGGCCAGCACGTGGAACAGCTGCAGGCTGTGGCCGGTGAAGCCGAGCAGCGCCAGCGTCAGCGCGCTGGCCGCCGCGGTCGGCGCGAGCACGCGCCAGGTGCGGCCGCGGTAGCGCGGGAACAGCACCGGGAACACGACCACGTAGGCGCCGAGCACGACCCAGCCCATGTAGGCGCGGTAGCGTCCCAGCACCGAGGAGATGCCGCCGACCTTGTCGACCCACTGCACGCCGCTCAAGCCTTCGGCCGCCTGTCCCAGCACGGGGATCGACGGGTAGCGCATGCCGCGCAGCGCGACGATACTGGCATACACGCCTTCGGTCTTGCCCAGCCAGAGGTGGCGCCACGGCTCGCTGGCCGAGGTGCGCATGAAGGCTTCCAGCTCCAGCGGCGCCGCGTTCGCGCGCAGGTGGGCGGCGGTGACCGCGGCCCAGCCGGCGTCCTCGCCGATCTCGCCTGCCAGCATCGACAGCGGGCCATCCTTTGCCAGTAGCCTGGCGTCGATGAGGGCCAGGCGCTCGGCCTGGGTGCGCGCGGACGGCACCCAGTTCGACAGCGCCTGGTAGCCGGCGATATGCTTCTGCGCGATCAGCGGATCCAGGCGGCGCTTCAAGGCCTCTTCGCGCTGCAGCACTTCCTCGCTCGTCGCGCCGCGCACCAGGTAATACTGGACCGGGCTCGGGGCGTCGAGGAGTTTGCTCAGCTTGATCTGGTCGCGCACCAGCTGCGGCGGCGAGGACTGCAGCGAGCGGATGTCGTCGTTGACGGTAAGGCGTGAGCAGCCCAGCACGGTCACGCCGCCAAGTACCGCCACCAGCACCAGCGTCAAGGGCTGGTTTGTGAGGCGCGGCCAGCGCGCCACCAGGCTCTTGTAGCCACGGGCGATCGGGCCGGCTTTCAGGGTCTGCGCGCCGATCAGGGCCGGGAACCAGCAGACCACGGTCAGCCAGGCGAACACCAGGCCCGGGGCCGAGAACACGGCCATGTGGCGCAGGCCCGGGAAGGGCGTGAGTGCCAGGCCCATGTAGCCGATCACGGCGGCCAGCAACGTAAACCCGAGGCCCGGCAGCAGGCGGCGCAGCAGCTGGGCCGAATCCATCTGCGGGTCGGCGCGCAGGCGGTTGCACAGGAAGTAGATGCCGTAATCCTGGGCGACGCCGATCAGGCTGGCGCCGAAGACGAGGGTCAGCAGGTGGATGCGGCCGAACAGCAGCCAGCAGACCGACAGCGCGCCGAGGAAACCGATGGCGATCGCCAGCACGATCAGGCCGATCGGCTTGAAGGTGCGGAAGGTCAGCCAGGTCAGCAGGATAATGCCGATCATCGAACCGACGCCGATGGTGTGCACCTCGCGGCTGGCCTGCTGGCCGGCGGCGGCCGCGTGCAGCACGACGCCGGCCTGGATCACTTCGGCCGATGGCACGGAAGCACGCGCGGCATTCGAAGCCTGGGCCAGCAGCGGCAGCACGGCGTTCTGGGCGCCGAGCGAGAACGCCGATTTTTTCAGGGTATAGGTCAGCAGCACGTACTGGCGGCCCTCGCCTGCCACGAACAGCCGGCCGTCGCGCGGACGCACCGGGGTCTCGCCCGCGCGCTCCTGCACCCAGCCGGCGAACATGCCGAAGGGGTCGTCGCGGAAGGCGCCGAGTTTCGGGCCCGAGAAGGCGCTGTACAGCCGTGCCGGGGGGCCGAGTCGACCCAGAAGCGCGGGGACTCTTTACGCAGCTGGCGTTCCTGCTCCGCGCCCAGCAGCAGGCTGCCGTGGCGCTGCAGGCCGGCCAGCCAGCCGGCCTGGGCGTCGTCGCCCATGGCGTCGAAACTCAGGATCGCGCCGTGCGGCGACAGCACCGCGCGGTAGGCATCGGCCGCACGGCCTGCCTCGTCCCATTCCTTCGCGCCGACCAGCACCACCACGCGCTGTTGGGCACTGTCGACCATGTGGGTGAAGGACTGCTGCAGGACCGGGTCGCGCTCTTCGCTCGGCAGCAGGGCCAGGATGTCGGTGTCGGGCGCCAGGCCCTTGCCGAACCATAGCCAGGCGTTGTGCCCGACCAGCAGGCACACGACCAGTGCCCACAGGAGGGCCAGGCGTCGTTGCGCGTTCACAGCAGCGCCGCCTCTTCAGGCAAGAGCGCGGCCGGGCCGGTCTTGATGTCTTCGAACCTGATATCGGTCTTGTCGCCGCTTTCCTCAAGCATGTGGATGGTGCGCACATAGGCGCCACCGTCGAGCGAAATGGCGCCGATGGCACGGGCCAGCGCGGCGCTTTTCGCTTTCAGGGCGACCTTCCAGCCACCCTCGGCGACGGAACCGTCGACCTCGAACAGGGTTTCCAGCTGGCCGAGGTCGCCGGCCAGCAGCGAGAACAGCACGCCGTTGATCATGCGCACCGTCGGCTCCTGGCTGGCGTCCAGGCGCATGGCCACGCGTTCGCCCTGCATGTGGACGATTTCGTCGCGCTTCAGGCGCAGCGTGTTCGGGAAGGGTTTCAGGGTACGCCACAGCACGCCCTTGCCGGCCACGACGCAGAAGCGCCCGGTCGAGACCAGCGGCCTCTTCATGCCGGCCAGCTGCTTGGTCTGCTCGAAGCGGCCGCACAGCTGCTCGGGCTTGGCAAGCATGGACTGGATTTTCGCGATCGGCGCAGCGGCGGGGGCGGCGGCCTGCGCCGACGCGCAGGCGCCCGCGAACGCGAACGCGGTGGTCAGGCTGACAAGGATACGTTTCATGGTGCTTGCACTCCCAGCTTCTCGAAGAGGATGGACGGCGAGACGAAGCACATCTCGCCGGTGGTGGCGTCGACCGCGACCTGGGTCGTGCTGGCGCGGTTCAGGCGCTTGCCCGTTGCCAGGTCGCTGATCAGGTAGTCGATGCGCAGGCGGTTCTCCCACTCGACGATCTCGGCGCGCAGCAGCAGGCGCTGGCCGAAGACGGCCGCACCCGCGTAGCGCAGGTTCATGTCGATGATCGGCCACATGTAACCCGAGTCGCGCATCTCCTCGTAGTTGTAGCCGATCTTGTCGAGGAGCGCGCAGCGCGCCACCTCGAGGTATTTCACGTAATTGCCGTGCCAGACGATCTGCATCGGATCGAGATCGAAGAACTGCACCTGCATCTCGGTCTCGGCAAACCAGCGCGCCGGCGATTTCGTCTTGCTACCAAGCTTAGGCATACAGGCTCCAGGCCTGGTCGCGGATGCGGCCAAGCAGGTGGTGCAGCTCGGTGTCGAGGCGGCGGTCCTCGCGCACCGGCGCGATGTCCTCACCCAGCAGGTCGAGCATGCGCGCCAGCGGCGCCGGCAGCGCGCGCGAGGAATCCACGCGCAGGCGCAGCCACACGCCCTGGCGCACCGTGATGAGCAAGGCAGCGGCCACCTGCTCCACCAGCTCCATCACGCGCAGGCAATCGCGCGCGGCGATCGTGCCCATGCTGACCTTGTCCTGGTTGTGGCATTCGGTCGAACGGGAGAACACCGAGGCCGGCATCGTCAGCTTCAGCGCTTCCGCGGTCCAGGCCGAGGAGCTGATCTGCAGGGCTTTCAGGCCGTGGTTGATCGCGGCGCGCTCGCCCTCGCCGCCGGACAGGTTCGCCGGCAGGCCGTTATTGTAGCGTGCGTCGACCAGCAGCGCCATCTGGCGGTCCAGCAGGTCGGCCAGGTTGGCCACCGCGTTTTTCATGCTGTCCATCGCGAAGGCGATGTGGCCGCCGTAGAAGTGGCCGCCGTGCAGTACGCGTTCGCCTTCGCCGTCGATGATCGGGTTGTCGTTGGCGCTGTTGAGTTCATTTTCGATCGACTGGCGGAAGAACGGCAGCGCGTCGGTCAGCACGCCGATCACGTGCGGCGCGCAGCGGATCGAGTAGCGGTCCTGCAGGCGCTTGCCGTTGCGTTCCAGCTGGCCTGCGTACTCGAGGTCTTCGCGTAGCCAGCCCGCCACGTTCTGCATGCCGGCGTGCGGCTTGACCGAGAACAGGGTCTCGTCGAAGTGGTGGTCGTTGCCGTCCAGCGCGAACGAAGCCAGCGCGGTGATGCGGGTGGTCAGGCGCGACAGGTAGTCGGCGCGGTCCCAGGCCAGGCAGGCCAGGCCCGTCATGACGGCGGTGCCGTTCATGATCGCCAGGCCCTCTTTCGGGCGCAGGCGAAGGGGCACGATTCCAGCTTCAGCCAGCGCCTGCGCAGCAGGCATTTCGACGCCGTCCTTCAACACTTCGCGCTCGCCGCAGAGCACGGCCGCGAGATGGGACAGCGGGGTCAGGTCGCCGCTGGCGCCGACCGAGCCTTCGCTCGGGATCATCGGCAGGATGCCGGCGTCGAACAGGCGCACGATCTGCTCGAGCAGGCCGACGCTGACGCCGGAAAAACCTTTCGAGAGCGAAGCCAGGCGCGCGCCCATCACCGCACGCGTCTGCGCCGGGGTGAGGAAGGCGCCCAGGCCGACGCCGTGGTAGGTGTACAGGTGGTGCGGCAGTTCCGACACCAGCGACAGCGGCACGTCCACGGTGCAGGAGTCGCCATAGCCGGTGGTCACGCCGTAGATGGCGCCGTCTTCGCGCAGCAGGCGGTCGAGGAAGTCGGCGCCGCGCTGGACCATCGCACGGTAGGAGGGATCCATCGACAGCTCGGGACGGGCGCTGCCGCGTGCGATGTCGACGATGTCCTCGAGCGCCAGGCGCTCGCGGTCGAAGCGCACGGTGCGCTGGGTAGGGGTCAGGTCAGTGAGCTGCATTGGAATGTTCCGAATGAGGGTGATGCCAGAAATCGTAGAAGTTGAACCAGTCCAGCGGGGCGCGTCTGGCATGGTGCTCGAGGCGCGCCGCGTAGTCCTGCGCGAGTTCCGCCAGTGCTTCGTCGCGTCCGCGCCGCGGCAGGACAACCCGCTCGCGCAAACACTCGAAGTGAATCTCATGACGGTCGCCCTGGCGGATGGCGAACATCGTGTACAGCGGGCAGCCCAGCACCGAGGCCAGCACATACGGACCGACCGGGAAGGCGGCGCTCTGCCCGAGGAAAGGGGCCATCGCCACGCGCGGGTTCGGCGACACCGGCACACGGTCGGCGGCCATGACGACGAATTCGCCGCGCTCGATGCGCTCGGACAGCGCCATGGCGGTGGCCGGGGTCATCTCGGTCACCTGCATCAGGTTCATCTGGCTGCGCGGGTCGAGTTTGGCCAGCATGTCGTTGAAGGCTTCGGCATGGCGCGTGTGCACCAGCACCGTGATTTTCAAGCCGGGCGTATCCATCGACATCGCGCGGGAGAGGTCGAAGTTGCCCAGGTGAGAGCACACCAGCAGCGCACCGCGGCCTTCGCGGATGCGCGCGTACAGCGGCTCGACGCCATGCAGGCTGACGCGGCTGCAATCGAACAGGCCGCCCCAGAGCAGCATCTTGTCGAGGATGGTCTCGGCGAAGGAGGCGAAGTGGCGCAGCACGCCGAACAGGCCGGCAGGCGCGCCGACGCGGCGCAGGTAGTCGCTCGACACGCGGCGCGCGCGCGGCTGGGTTGCGACGTACCACAGCAAGACCGGGTACAGCACCACGCGGAAAGGCCAGCGCCCGAACACGCGGCAGACCCAGAACAGCAGGCGCATGCCGGCCACGAAGCTCGCCTCGTTGATGGCGGCCCAGTGGCGCTTGTCGCCGGTGCTGCCCGCCGCGCTGGCAGCACCCGTGGAATTTACTGCCACTTGCGCACCACCAGTTTCGGAATACGCGGCAGCATGCCGAAAAACAGGGCGACGTGCATGCGCGTGATGAGCACGTTGTCGGTCCAGGCCTTGAAGTGCGAGACGCCGTCTTCCGGATAGCCGACCTTGGTCGGCAGGTTCACGACCGACACGCCATCCCAGTACAGGCGCACCAGGATCTCGATATCGAAGTTCATGCGCAGGCCGAGGCGGCGGCGCCTGGCCAGCGCCAGCACCGGCGCCACCGGGTAGACCCGGAAGCCGCACATCGAGTCGCGGATCGCGAGCGACAGCGTGTTGATCCAGACCCAGACGTGGGTCAGGTAGCGGGCGTACAGGCGCAGCGCCGGCACCGACTCGTCGTACACCGGGCAACCGGCGACGACGGCCTGCGGTTTGGCGCGCGCCGCGTCGAGGAAGCGCGGAATGTCGGCAACGGCATGCTGGCCATCGGCGTCGACCTGCAGCACGTGGGTGTACCCATCGCGCGCGGCACGGGCGAAACCGGTCAGCACCGCCCCGCCCTTGCCCCGGTTGACTGCGTGGCGCTCCAGCACCACATCCTGCGGATGCGCCGCCGCCAGCTCGTCGAGCACGGCCGCGCAGGCGCTTGAGCTGCCATCGTCGACCAGGATCACGGGCATGCCGTGCGCGCGCACCTGCTGCAGCACCTTGCCGATCGCGTGCTCGTGGTTGTAGACCGGGATGACGACGCAAGCCTTGAACATGTCAGCCAGCCTTCGAGAAGCGCAGCAGCGAGTGGCAGTAGCCGATGTTGTCGCGCGCGGTCACCAGTTCCAGGCCGGCGGCCTTGGCCAGGCGCACGTAGTCTTCGCTTTCGTAGACCTTGCTGTTGCCGCTGGCGATGTTGTTGAAGTAGGGCGAGGTGTTGATCAGGCAGTAGGAGGCGATGTCGTAGCGCTGGCGGTCCCAGAAGGTGTCCATCACCAGCACCTGGCCGTTCGGCGCCAGGGCCGCGGCCACGCGGCGGAAGATGCTGGCGATGGCCTCTTCCGAGAAGCAGCTCAGGAATTGGCTCATCCAGATCAGGTCCATGCCTTCCGGCAGGGTCGCGGCATGATCGAGCAGGTTGGTCGGGTGCAGGCTGGCGCGCTCGCGCAGGCCCGCTTCCTGCAGCGCCTTCTCGGCCACGGCCAGCTGGCCCGGCAGGTCGACCAGATGCAGCTTCACGCCCGCGTTGGCGCCGAGCGCGGCCAGGGTGAACTTGCCGGTATTGGCGCCGATGTCCATCACGCGCTTCGGTGCGGTGGCGAAGACGTCGGGCATGATGTCCGGGAAGGAGGTATCCGAATAGAAGTGGTCGAAGGCGAACCAGCTCGAACGCGCCGGCTCGGGCAGCTGCGACAGGCCTTCATAGACGGTCGGCCATTCGCCGAACACCTTCAGGCCCAGCGGCTTTTCCGCGTCCAGCGACTGCTCGAACTTGAACATGCCTTCGTAGCAGACATCGTGGGTGAAATCGATGTTGATCTGGGTGATCGGGTCGGTCAGGACGACGAAGCCGGCCTTGTCGAGCGAATAGCGGCCGTCAATGAGGTAGACCACGCCGGCGGACAGGCAGGTTTCGAGCACCATCTTGAGAGCGTAGGCCGTCCATTTCCCGGTGCCGGCCAGTTCGTCGACCGACAGGCCGGTCTCGCCGGCGTCGGCGATCGCCTGCAGCATGCCGCGCTTCCACGCGTAGCGCACGCACTGGAATACGACGGGCCCGAAGGCAATCTTCTGCGCTTCGAAACGGGCTTCGAACGCGCTCTGGCGCTCCGGCGAAAACTTCTTGTTCAACATGCTGATCCAGGTCCTAAACAGAATGAGAGATAAGGATGCGGCCACTCGCATGCGCGCCGGCATCGGAAAAATAACGGAAGTTCAGGCTGCCCTTGGCAGCATCGAACACGAGTTCCAGCTGTACCGGTTGCCCGGGCTTGACCATTTGCTGGAACTTCAGGGCATTGATGCCGCCGAAGGTCCCTGACAGGCCCAGGTGGTGGCGGCCGTAATGCAGCGCCCAGTCCACCTGCACCACACCCGGCAGCACCGGGGCGACGTCGAAGTGACCGTCGAAATACAGCAGGTCGGCGGGCACGGTCAGTTCCAGCAGCGCGCGCGCGCCGGCTTCCTCGAGCACGCGCACCTGCGGAAAGCGCGGGCGCGCTTCCTGGCCCTTTTGTTCGCCCACCTGCGCTCCCAGCAGCGCCAGCAACTGCGCCTGGGTGGTTTTGCCCTGCGCGTTGACCGGCATGCGCTCGAGGTAGCGCCAGCGGCGCGGCAGCGCGACCGCTTCGGTGCACGCGGCGAGCACGCTGCGCAGGCGGGCGTTCATGGCCGCCTTACCTTCCGGGGCGAGCAGCGCGGCGCCCTCTTCGCTGGGCACGACAAAGGCGGCCAGCGACTGGCGCGCGCGCTCCGGACAGGCCAGCACGCGCGCCTCCAGCACCAGCGGCGAGGCTTTCAGGGCTGCTTCCATGGCGTCGAGCGAGACGCGCTTTTCCTCGATCTTGACGATGCGGTCCGCACGGCCGCGCAGGACGAATTGTCCCTGCCCGGCTGGCTCGACACGATCGGCGAGGCGCTGTAGTCCGCCGGCAGGCGTCGACCGCACTTCCAGCAGGCCGTCCTCGCCAGCCTGCCATTGCACGCCGTCGAACGGCGTCCACTCTTCCCGCGCGCTCCCGCTACGCTGGCGCCAGGCCACCCCGCCGGTCTCCGAGCTGCCATAGACCTCGACCGGCGCCTGGCCCAGCAGCGTGCGCGCGTGCAGCGCCGCATCAAGATCGAGCATGCCGCCCGACGAAAACACGGCACGCAGCGCGCGCGCACGCCGGCCCAGTCCAGGTGCGCCGGCAGGCGCTTGATGCGCGGGGCTGGCCAGCAGCAGGCTGTCGCGCAGGCGCAGCGCGGGCACCAGCGTTTCCGGGAACTCGTGGCGCAGCGCCTCGACCGGACGGCCGCAAGCGAGCGGCCACAGCACCCTGAACAGCAGTCCGTAGATGTGCTGGTGCGACACTGTCGAGACGACCGCCGCGCCGGCGATGCGCGCACCGAACTGCGCTTCCAGCACCTCGACTTCCGTGATCAGTTGCACATACTGCTTGCGGATCGGCGCCGGCGCGCCGGTACTGCCCGAGGTGTACACGACCAGCGCGGGATAGTCGGGCGCGGGAGTGGCCCAGGCGCCAGCCCAGTCGTCGCCCGGCAGCGGCAATTGCGGCGCGCAGGCGGACGGAAACTGGCCCCAGAAGGCGCCCACTTCACCCTCGAGCGCAGTGCAGCTTGCCGGCAGCGTATCGGCCACCAGCCAGACTGTTTTGCCCGCAAGCCAGGCGCCGACGAGCGCGGCGCCGAATTCCAGGCTGTCGTCGAGATACAGGGCGACATCGCGGGCCTCGGTGCGCCGGCCGAGGGCCGCCCAGGCGCGCACGCGGCCGAGGAAGTCGCCATGGCGCACGAGCGCGCTCTCGCGCCAGCCAGCCAGGGCCGCTTGCGGGCGCTCCGCGAGTCGGGGAAAACAGATCAAGCATGATTCAGCCGTTTGAAACGCATGCGCAGCAGGAATTCACCGCCGAACATCAGGCCCATCAGCACGTAGGAGACGACGCCCGTGTAGAGCGACCAGACGGCTTCCGGGGAAAACAGGGCGGTGCCCAGGCAGATCGCGCCATTGAAGACGAAGAAAACGCACCAGGCTTGCGTCACGCGGCGGGTGTAGGCCACGCCCGCCGGCGGCAGGTCGGGCTCGCGCAGGCGCGCCAGCCGTTCCACCATCGAAGGACCCGACAGCAGGCTATAGCCGAATGCCGCCAGCAGCGCGCCGTTGACCAGCACCGGATACAGCTTCAGGGGCAGGACCGCGTTGGACGCGACCGCGACACCGGCGAGGGCCAGGCCGCCCGCGGCCGACCAGCGCGCCGCCGCATTGAGCTTCAATGCGGGCAGGCGCGTGGCCACCGTCAGGAGCAGCAGGCCGGCGAGCCAGCGCGGCTCGACGATACCGTGGCCGAACCAGATGGCCAGCGGGTACACCAGCGTCAGGACGGCGGTCAGGACGTTCCACAGCACGACTTCAGGCCGCCTGCTCTTCCGCCAGGCCGGCCAGCGCGTCGACCACGTCGTCGATCGTGCGGATGGTCTTGAACACTTCCGGCTGCAGGCGCTTGCCGGTCATCTGCTTGAGTTTCACCGCGAGGTCGACGGCGTCGATGCTGTCGATATCGAGGTCGGCGTACAGGTTCGAGGACGGGGTCAGTTCGTCGCGGTCGAGTTCGAACATCTCGGCCAGCAGGTCGGCGACCCAGACGAACAGTTCATCGCGGTTCATGTCGTTAATGGCTACCATGGCCTTGTCCTTTATTTCTTGCGGTTGGCTTCGATCATCGCAGCGAGTGCGCGAACCGAAGCGAAATGACGGCGGGTTTCCTGCGATTCTGCCGACAGCGTGATGCCATAACGCTTCTGCAGCGCCACGCCGATCTCGAGTGCGTCGATCGAGTCCAGGCCCAGGCCTTCGACGAACAGCGGTGCTTCGCTGTCGATGTCGGCTGGGGTGATGTCTTCGAGCTGGAGGACATCGATGATCAGTTCTTTCACTTCCTGTTCAAGCATGGTGCTGGCCTTTTTTCATAAAATAGTGTTGCAGGTATTCGGTGAGGCGGCGGGCCGCCACCACGTCGGTGATGCCGGGACCGGTGAAATGTTCGATCGCGATGTCGTCCTTCACTTCGATCCGGAAGTTCGCCTGGCGCGGCGGCACATGCCACCACTTGTCGCCCTTGCCGAGCGTGGCCGGCTCGCAGTCGATCAGCACCGGCGTGACCGCCTGGGTGCCACGCACGGCGATGTTGGCGGCGCCGCGCTTGAGTTCCATGACGCCATCGCGCGGCGTGCGCGTCCCTTCCGGGAACACGATCAGGTTGCCGCCCGCGCGCAGCGATGCGATGCAGTCCTGCACCAGCTCGGGGCCGCGGTCGTTGCAGATATAGCCGGCGGCGCGCACCGGGCCGCGCGTGAACGGGTTGTTCCAGAGGCCGCCCTTGACGATGCAGTCGGCGTTGCGCACGAACGCGATCAGGAACACCGTGTCGATCAGCGTCGGGTGATTCGCGAGAATGAGCTGGCCGGCGCGATCGAGCTTGTCCAGGCCATGCACTTCGTAGCGCAGCACGCCAAGGCCGCGCATCAGGCCAACGAAGGCGCGAAAGGTCAGGCGGATGGTGGCGCGCGCGGCCCGTACCCGCGCTCCCTGCTCGCGCACGCATAGCGCCAGCAGGGGAACACGATCACGCGCAGCACCAACCCGCCCAGTCCGAAGACGGCGAAACTGAGGCCGGTCGCGAGCACGCGCCAGCAAAGGCCCAGCTTCTCAAGCATTGCGGCTCCAGGTCCAGCGCTGCGCGCCCGCGCCGCGTTCCAGACGATCGGCTTCACCCAGCTGGAAGCGCAACACTTCCAGGCCGCCGGGCGTGGCCGAGGGCGCCGCTTCCTGCTCTTCGCGGCGCCAGGACAGGCGCAGCGGACGCTCGCCTGCCGGCACCATGACCCAGGCAAATGCGTACGGCTGCTCGTCGCAGTCCTCGAAAGACGACAGCAGCGCCGGTAGCGGCTCGTCGCAGGCCACCAGCAGCACGCTTGGGGCGCCGTCGGCGAGCAGGCTGCATGCTTCGATGACGGCGTGTTCGACGCTGGCCGAGCCGGCGGCCAGCGCAATGTGGTTGGCACGGTCGGCGCGCGCGATCGAAAACAGGCCGGCGCTGGCGTTATGCACCGCCAGGCCGAAAGCGGTTGGCGAGAGCGGTTCGCCACGCGCCAGGTCCTGCAGGAGGCCGATGGCACGCCCGACTTCGCCGTGGCGCGAGCAGAATACCGTCGGCACGTCGGCTTCCTGTCCGAGACAGTCATACGCGACTTCGAGCGCCATGCGGCCCAGCAGTCCAGCACGACGGCGCAGCATCGCGGGCATGGCCGCAAGCTTCGGCCCTTCTCCAGGTTCGATGCGCCATGGCTGCGCGGCCCACTCGCTCCAGCGCGCAGACGAGGTCACGCCCGGCGCCCAGGCCGCGTGGCGGGCAATCGAGAAAGAGACCTCATTTTTAGACATGGCAGGTAGAGTAGAAAAAGTAGAAATGCAATCGTGCGCGCAGGAAATTGAACCCAAATTATAATCGCTGGTTTTGCCCGGCGGAACATTCGCTGCACTGCAACGGACCGTTTCGCAACAGATAGAGTATTTCGTCTATGCAAAAAAGGCGGAAATCCCGCGTTTTTCCAGTTAATAGCAAATTCGTGTGACATAAGTACACGATGCGGTTGAAATTGATGGATTTGACGAGAACCCTTGCGGCAGCGGGAATAGCCGTCATCGAGACACGCTGAATGGGGGGCGGCGGGCAAAAACCGGATAGTGCCACACCAAAAGACGAAAAATACTCACCGATTGTCACGGCGCAGCATTTCAGCGCAGCCGGCGGGAATCGAATCCGGTAACGAAAAAAGCGCCCCTCAAGGCGCTTTTCCATTTCCCTTCATCGCATTGTCATGACGCTTGCGCGGCAGACGGCAGCAGTTCGCGTATCGCGTCCGGCAGCGGCACCGACTTCTCTGCCGCGAAATCCACCCAGACGATTTTTGCCGCGCCTTGCGCATGCAGCGCGCCGGCCGTGCCATCGGCGCCGACCAGGCGAATCTCGTGCGAGACCTCGAAACTCGAACGGCCGGGCGGCCCCACCCAGGACGTGACTTCGATCTCGGCCGGATACTTCAGTTGTTTGATGAACGCGCATTGGGCATTGACCAGCACCGGGCCGGTAGCCGTCGGATCGGGCAAGGCGCCCACCTGCTCCAGCCAGGCGATACGCGCCGTTTCGATATAGCGGAAATAAACCGTGTTATTGACATGGCCCATCGCGTCCATGTCGCCCCAGCGCACCGGCATGCGCATCGTGTGGACCAACTTCCTGTTACTCATGCTTCGTATTGCACTTCCAATCAATAAATAGAAAAGGCGCCGCTGCCGGCGCCCGCTTCCCATATTCTACGCTGCGGCGATTTACGTTGTCATTGGGCCGTCATGCCGTCGTCGGCGGTAATGATGGCGCCATTGATGAAATGCGCCTCCTCGGCGGCCAGCAAGAGGAGCAGGCCGTCCAGGTCTTCCGGCTTGCCGGGGCGCTTCCGCGGCAGCAGCTCGATCAGTTTCTTGCCCTGCTCGGTCTCGAAATAATCCTCGTTCATTTCGGTCGAAATATAGCCGGGGCAGATGGCATTGACGTTGATGCCGTATTTGCCCCATTCGACCGCCATCGCCTTCGTCATCTGCACCACGCCAGCCTTGCTCATGCAGTACACGCCGATCTGCGGCAGCACGCGCAGGCCCGCGACCGAGGCGATATTCACGATGCGGTGCTGCTTGCGCGGGTCGCCCTTGGCGCGCTGGATCATGCGCTTGGCCGCCTGCTGCGCCACGAAGAAGGCGCCGCGCAGGTTGGTGTCCATGATGTACTGGTAATCGTCCTCGGTCACGTCGAGCAGGCGCTGGGTGTTCTGCACGCCGGAATTGTTGACGAGGATGTCGATGGGGCCGGCTTCGGTCTCGGCATGGGCAATGGCCGACTTGATGCTGTCCAGGCTGGTCACGTCGAGGTTGACGACGTGGGCGGCGCCGCCGTCGGCCTCGATCTCGGCGCGCAGCTCCTTCAGGCGTTCGGTGCGGCGCGAAGCCAGCACCACCGGGCGCCGGCGCCGGCCAGCGCTTTCGCGAAGCGCGCCCCCAGGCCGCTCGAGGCGCCCGTCACCATCGCGATTTTTCCTTCAAAGTTGACTTCGATGCCCACGTTTGCTCCTGTCCTGATGTGCTGCGGCACGGATGGTGATCAAGGCATAATGATGTCACAGATCGCGGGCATTAGATAAACACATCTAATATTGGCCCTAAAATGCCTGCCCAAGTTGCAATCGGCCCCAAAAACCCGCACACTCGTGCTTAAATTTTCCTAACCATACCAAAACCATGACAGACGCAACCAACATCCTCGAACAATACGGCCCGCGCGAAGCAATGGAGTACGACGTTGTCATCGTCGGCGGCGGCCCGGCCGGCCTGTCGGCAGCCATCCGCCTGAAGCAGCTCGCCGCTGAGAAAGGCCAGGAAGTCTCGGTCTGCGTATTGGAAAAAGGCGGTGAAGTCGGCGCCCACATCCTGTCGGGCGCGGTCATGGATCCGATTGCCCTGAACGAATTGTTCCCGAACTGGAAGGAACTGGGCGCGCCGCTCAACACCCCGGTCACCGAAGACCGCATGCTGTTCCTGACCGAGACGAAAGCGCGCACCACGCCGTCGTTCATGATGCCGAAGATGCTGACCAACCACGGCAACTACATCGTCTCGCTGGCGAACGTGGTGCGCTGGCTCGGCCAGCAGGCGGAAAGCCTGGGCGTCGAAGTCTTCCCGGGCTTCCCCGCCGCCGAAATCCTGTACAACGACGATGGTTCGGTCAAGGGTGTCGCGACCGGCAACATGGGTGTCGACCGCGAAGGCAAGCCGACCGATGCCTTCCAGCTCGGCATGGAGCTGCACGCGAAATACACCTTCTTCGCCGAAGGTTCGCGCGGCCACCTCGGCAAGCAGCTGATGGTCAAGTATGACCTGAACAAGGGCAAGGACCCGCAGTCCTACGGCATCGGCATCAAGGAACTGTGGGAAATCGACCCGGCCCTGCACAAGCCGGGCCTGGTCATCCACACCGCCGGCTGGCCGCTGGACAACAGCACCTATGGCGGCTCCTTCATGTACCACCTGGAGAACAACCAGGTGGCCGTCGGCTTCATCGTCGGCCTGGCTTACCAGAACCCCTACCTGTCGCCCTACGAGGAATTCCAGCGCTACAAAACCCACCCGGAGATCCGCAAGTTCTTCGAAGGCGGCAAGCGCATCTCCTACGGCGCGCGCGCAATCACGGCCGGCGGCCTGCAATCCTTGCCGAAGACCGTGTTCCCGGGTGGCGCCCTGATCGGCTGCGATGCCGGCTTCCTCAACACCAGCCGCATCAAGGGCAGCCACGGCGCGATCAAGACCGGCATGCTGGCAGCCGAAGCGGCCTTCGCGGCACTGGGCGCCGGCCGCCAGCACGACGAACTGGCCAGCTACCCGGCCGCTTTCGAGCAGTCCTGGCTGTACAAGGAACTGCACGCCGCGCGCAACTTCAAGCCGTGGATGGGCAAGGGCCTGTACATGGGCACCCTCATGACCGGCATCGACCAGATCGTCTTCCGCGGCAAGGCCCCCTGGACGCTGCGCCACAAGCATGCCGACCACGAGTGCCTGCAACCGGCCTCGAACTTCAAGCCGATCGTGTATCCGAAGCCGGATGGCAAGCTGACTTTCGACCGCCTGTCGTCGGTGTTCATCTCGAACACCAACCATGCCGAAGACCAGCCGGTGCACCTGACGCTGAAGAATGCCAGCATCCCGGTGGACGTCAACCTGGCGAAGTACGCCGGCCCCGAGCAGCGCTACTGCCCGGCGGGCGTGTACGAGTACGTGAAGACGGATGCCGGCCAGGACCGCCTGCAGATCAACGCCCAGAACTGCGTGCACTGCAAGACCTGCGACATCAAGGATCCGACCCAGAACATCGTCTGGGTGACGCCGGAAGGCGGCGGCGGGCCGAATTATCCGAACATGTAAGCGCAAGCTGCATGAGGAACGGGCGCCAATGGCGCCCTTTCTTTTATCCCCCGGGATGCGGGTCCGGTGCGGTACGAAAGAGGCGTGGAGTCAGGACTCCACGCTACGCTTTCCAGCCATGACGACATCGCGGCAGCCCGGTATGGAATGCGTGTATTCCAACAGGCCTGTTCGACATGGAACCTGAAGTAACGGAAGGACCGGAAATCAGCGAAGCGGAACGGGTGAGCCGCTTCGGCTGCGGCGCCCTGCTCGGTTTCTTCATCGGGCTGGTCCTCGTCATCGCGTCGGCGCCGTCCTCGACCGGCTTTGCGGTACTCGCGTTCCTCGTGCCGATGTGCGTGTGCGGCTACCTGGCCTTGAAGTACGGCGATGAGTTCTGGTACAAACTCTTCGACGGGATTTGATCGCACCAGGGTCGCGTCGAACCCGTACTCGCAGGGGCAATACCGTGGCGTGAAGTCCTGGCTTCGCGCGGTACGGTGCCGGAACAGCCGGCGCGGCGATCGGACTGAGCGTGCCTGACAAACGCTTCAGGGCAAGGCGCATCGTCGAGGACAGTACGAGCGTACGGCGAGACGATGCAAGCTCTTACGCCCCAGCCGCGAATCGCGGCTGGTCCGCGCGCGCATCGGCGCGCAGCGCGAACCAGGTCCACAGGCCGCCGCCCAGGTCGGCAAGGCCGAACACGGCCAGCATGGGACTGCCCAGGTCGAGCAAGGCGAAGCAGGTGAGGACGGCGAAGACGACGGCGCGGGTGTAGACCGAGGCTTCGAGGAAGGGCTTGTAGTTGGCCGAGACCCAGGCGTAGACGCCCAGCATGAAGACGGTCAGGCCGACGACACGTACCCAGACATCGGGGCTGGGGGGAATGCCGAAAAGGCTCAGCAGCGTGTTCGGCACGACGACGAGACAGGCGCCGAGGACGAACAGGTAGGCGGCAAAGGCTTTCGCACTGAAGGCGGATCTGGACATGGTTTCCCTGGATGAAGCGGTGCGAGACAAAGGCGGTAAAGGAGCCGATCCGCACACCGTTTCAAATCAGCAACGTTGCAAAGCCTACCATATCCACGCCGCCACCTGTCAATTCCTCCTTTCTGGTTATTGCCTAAATGCACTTGCCAAGAAAGCAAGCAGGCCCGTACACTGTATCCATCGCGCGGTGGCCACGCCTGCCGCCCGCGCACCCTATCGACAACGGACAGCGGCCGAAAGCACATGCAAGGAAAAGCAGACAGGCCGCGCCCGGCGCGTCTCCGCCCCCGATCCTTCCTGCGTCCGATAGCCAGGCTGTACAGCTGGTGGCGCCCTTTCCGGCTTGGCCAGTCCGATCTCGTCGTGATGCCCGATTCGATGGCCATCATCGTGCTCGGCCTTTGTGCACTGTATGTCGTGCCCTGCATGGGCTGGAAGGCCATCCTCGGCTACTGCGCGGCCCTGCTCCTCTCGCCCTTCTTTTTGCTGACGGTGCTGTTGATCCGGGGCGAACAGGTCCGCGTGCTGCGCATGTTCGCCGTCCTTCCCTACTGGATCCACAGCATCCCGGTCGAAGCGCAATTCGAGTTGTACGAGGCCTGGGAGGATCCGGCGCCCACCGGTGTCGCCTTCGGCTCGCTCGCCACGGACTTCCTCCACCTCGGGACGGCTGCATCGGCCGATCCCCTGTACCGGCATGTGAGCGGTCTGCTCGAGCGCGCGGGCTGGCAGCCGACCGCCATGGGCTGGGCACGGCTGGACCCGGACGGCCCCCAGGCAAGCCCCTGACCGACCCTAGCGTACCAGGCAAGGCCGCTTGGCATCGAACTTCCAGCCCGGCACCAGGAACTGCATCGCGGCCGCGTCGTCGCGCGCGCCCAAGCCCATGTTCCTGTAGGCCTGGTGCGCCTTTTCCAGTTCCGCCATGTCGATTTCGATGCCCAGTCCCGGCTTTTCCGGCACCTTCACCATGCCCCCGACGATCCTCAAAGGTTCTTTCGTGAGGCGCTGACCGTCCTGCCAGATCCAGTGGGTGTCGATCGCCGTGACCTTGCCCGGCGCCGCGGCGCCGACGTGGGTGAACATCGCCAGCGAGATGTCGAAGTGGTTGTTCGAGTGCGAGCCCCAGGTCAGGCCGAACATCTGGCACAGCTGGGCCACGCGCACCGAACCCTGCATGGTCCAGAAGTGCGGGTCGGCCAGCGGGATGTCGACCGACTGCAACTGGATCGAATGGGCCATCTGGCGCCAGTCGGTAGCGACCATGTTGGTGGCGGTCGGCAGGCCGGTGGCGCGGCGGAACTCGGCCATCACTTCGCGGCTCGAAAAGCCGTCCTCGGCGCCGCAGGGATCCTCGGCATAGGCCAGGATGCCGTGCTTGTCGCGGCAGACGCGGATCGCGTCCTTTAATAACCATCCGCCGTTCGGGTCGAGCGTGACGCGCGCCCCGGGGAAGCGCTCGTGCAGTGCGACGATGGCGTCCATCTCGGCGTCGGCCGAGAAGACGCCGCCCTTGAGCTTGAAATCGTTGAAGCCATAGCGCGCCTGGGTCGCTTCGGCCAGGCGCACGATGGCTTCCGGCGTCAAGGCTTCCTCGTTACGCAGGCGGAACCAGGCGTCGCCGGCGTCCGGCTCGGCGCGGTAGTCCAGGTCGGTCCTGTTGCGGTCGCCCACGTAGAACAGGTAGCCCAGCATCTCGACCGCGTCGCGCTGCATGCCTTCGCCCAGGAGGCTCGCCACCGGCACGTTCATGAATTGGCCGAGCAGGTCGAGCAGGGCCGATTCCACCGCGGTGACGGCGTGGATCGCGACGCGCAGGTCGAAGGTCTGCTGGCCGCGCCCGCCCGCGTCGCGCTCGGCGAAGGCGGCGCGCATGGCATTGAGCACGTTGTTGTACTCGCCCAGGGTCTTGCCGACGACGAGGGAGCGCGCATCCTCGATGGTCTGGCGGATCTTTTCGCCGCCCGGTACTTCGCCCAGGCCGGTGTTGCCGGCGCTGTCGGTGAGGATCACGATGTTGCGGGTGAACCAGGCGCCATGTGCGCCGGACAGGTTCAGCAGCATGCTGTCGCGGCCGGCGACGGGAACGACGCGCAGGTCGGTGATGGTCGGGGCGCCTGATACGGTCTTGTTCGATTGCGTGGTATGCATGGGTGGACTCGATATAAATGGATTACTTGCAGAGCGATTTGACGAGGGTGACGCGCTTGATATCGCCCACGATGAACAGGTAGCAGAAGATGGCCAGTGCCGCGTTGGCGCCCACGTAGACCAGGGCGCCGGCGAAGGAGCCCGTCCCCTGCACGATGTAGCCGATGACGATGGGCGTCGTGATGCCGGCGGTATTGCCGAAGGTGTTGAACAGGCCTCCCGACAGGCCGCCAGCCTCTTTCGGCGAGGTGTCCGCCACCACCGCCCAGCCCAGCGCACCGATGCCCTTGCCGAAGAAGGCGAGCGACATGACGGCCACGACCAGGGTGTCGGTCTCGATGTAGTTACACGCGATCATGGACATCGACAGCAGCATGCCGGTCACGATCGGCAGCTTGCGTGCGGTCGACAGCGAGTAGCCGGCTTTCGAGAGGCGGTCCGACATCCAGCCTCCTGCGATCCCGCCGAGGAAGCCCGCGATCGCCGGCAGCGAGGCGACGAAGCCGGCCTTCAGGATCGTCATGCCGCGCTCCTGCACCAGGTAGACCGGGAACCAGGTCAGGAAGAAGTAGGTCAGCGTGGTGATGCAATACTGGCCGATGTACACGCCCAGCAGCATGCGGTTGCCGAGCATCTCCTTGATGCAGGAGAGCGTGCCCACGCTGGGCGGCTGGACGCCGCGCCCGGCACCATCGATGTCGACCAGGGCGCCGCCTTCCTGCAGGTAGCGCAGTTCTTCCGCATTGATCGACGGGGGTCCTTGGGCGAGTGAATGGTCCTGAGCCAGATGAAGGCCATGCCGATGCCCAGGCCACCCATCACGTAGAACACGCTCTGCCAGCCGTGGGAGTGCACCAGCCAGCCCATGATGGGCGCGAACAGCACGGTGGCGAAGTACTGGGCCGAATTGAAGATGGCCGAGGCCAGGCCGCGTTCATGCATGGGGAACCAGGCGGAGGTAATGCGGCTGTTGCCCGGGAACGAAGGGGCTTCGGCCGCGCCGACCGCAAAGCGCAGCAGGAAGAGCATCGCTACGGCCGCGCCGCCCGTGAAGAAGCCGACCGCGCCGGTGAATACCGTGAACAGCGACCACAGGAAGATGCTGAAGAAATAGGTGATCTTCGAGCCGAAGCGGTCGAGCAGCCAGCCGCCGGGCAGCTGGGCCAGGACATAGGACCAGGCAAAGGCCGAGAAGACGTAGCCCATCTCGACCGGGGACAGGCCGAGCGCCTTCTTGATTTCGGGCCCGGCGATCGAAATCGTCGCGCGGTCGGCATAGTTGATGGTGGTGACCATGAAGAGGACCGCGAGGATCATCCAGCGCGCCTGCGACGCTTGCTTGCCTGTCGCTGGCGCCGCCATGGCCGGCATTGGTTGCTGTGCTTGTTCCACGTTTGTCTCCTGAAGTTGTTGTTGCCCGCAATGGGAGCGGCTGGCCAGGGCCGGTGGCAGCAGCTGCTGCGCGTTTTCATGTGAATCCATCATGGGCACCCGTCCCCTTGCAAACAAACCAATGCTTGACGTGATCGATCCAGGAATTGAATCGACGCCCTAGAAGCTGTGGCGCATGCCGAGATTTGTCCCGGTGTGGCCGCTGCCGGCCTCGGTGTTGTTGGCGACCGTATAGCCGGCGCCGTTGCGGTTGCGGATATGGCCGTAGGCGGCATACAGGCCGGTGCGTTTCGAGAGCGCGTACAGATAAGCGATGCCCCAACTGCTCGCGTCCTGGTCCAGGGCGCCGCGGTCGTCCTTGTGCATGACCGAGAACATCAATGTGCCGCCCTGGAGCGGTGCGCTCAAGCCCAGCAGCAGTTCGCGGCCATCCGTTGACGCCATCGGCGCCACCCCACCATACGGATTGTTCGGGTTGCCCAGCGGCGCGCTGTTGTGGCCGCGGTCGATACCGTAGCCCGCATGCAGCCTGGCCAACTTCAGGTCGTAGGCAACGGCCAGCAAGGTATTGCAACCGCGTCCTCCGTTTGGCAGGCCGATGGCGTTTTCCGCGTTCTTGCTGTTGTAGGCGAAGCGCAGCACCAGCGGGCCGCCAGCCCAACCGACAGCGCCGCCGAACTGGCGTCCACTGGCGCTGTCGCCCCCCTCCCCCGCGCTGTAGGCCAATTCCACGCTCGCACCGTTGATGACCGGCGAGGCGTAGGTCACCGTATTGCTGGTGCGGACATTGCTGCCGAAATCGGGGAAGAGGTTTTTCGACGTGCCCGCGTAGCCGGTGCCGAAAGGGTCGGCGACCGTTGCCAGCGTGGTGTGCCAGGGCGTGTACTGGCGGCCGAGCGCAAGCTTGCCCAGGCTGCCCTCGACGCCGACAAAGGCCTGGCGGTTGAAGATGGTGCCGGCCGCATCGACGGCGCCGGTGTCGATCTTCGTGCCGGTCTCGAGGGTGAAGAAGGCGGAGAGGCCATCGCCGAGTTGTTCGCTGCCGCGAAAGCCGATGCGCGAGGCCGATGCCGCGCCGCTGGTGATCCTGCTGGTGCTGCCTGTGGCGCCGCCACGCTCGCCCACGAAGGCGGCGTCGGCAATGCCGTAGATGGTGACCTTCGTTTGTGCCTGGACGGCCGTGCTGCCGAGCGCGAGTCCTGCGCCGAGCGCGAGTATGCCTGCCTTCATGCCTGTCTCCATGTCGATGTGGTGCAAGACCTGGTGCGGTCGATGCCGCACTTCATGATCTTCTCCCATGAAAACCATCATAGGCGGGGGACCCATGCGTCAACAAACCAATGGTTGACGTGTCCGATTCAAGGATTGAATCGATGAGTCGATTCGCCGGTGTAACAGACTAATCGGACTCCTTTAGTGCTACGCGAACTTCAACGCGTAGGCATCGCCGTCAGCGATGTTCCGCGACGCGGGAAACTGAGCTTCGATTAGCGGCTGAACCCTTTGAAAAGCTTTCCGTGCGAGTGTGCGGCACGCCACAGGTTGCGCTAGCTCTTGGGTGTCTTTTATCGCATTCAAGGCTGGACATCATTCCAATAAGATAATAATATTGCACTACCGAAATAATGATACAAATGATGCGTAATGTGTTCTTACTAGCGGCAATAGCTGCCGCGCTCGGCGGCTGTGGTCAAGCTCTATTTGACGATGGCATCAAGACCGCCGTACGCGGACGTTTAAAAGACCCCGACTCGGCGAAATGGGGCGAGATCATTCAGTACAAGAATTTCGCTTGTATCAAATACAATGCCAAGAATTCCTACGGCGGGTACGGCGGCAGCTCGTGGGCAGTATTAGAGCGGAACGGTGATTCCTGGGACGTGCGACATATTGACAGGGAATCTTGCGACGAATCGCATCTGGCGCATTTAGCCGAGCCGATCAATGCACCAGCAAAAAAGGCCGTCCTGGAGGCAGTCCTTGCGGCATTCAAGAAGAAACAGCTCATCGATGCTTCGATCACCGACGAGTCCATGCTGCCTCATGGACCGTGTCGAACCCTCATCGGCTCGTTGAGAAGCTACGCTAACGCAGCAATCGACGCAGACAACAAGGAGGAGCGAGCCAACTGGAAGAGCCGATTCGATGCGGAGTTCAAGAAGATCGATAGCATGAAGTGTTCCTAGCACAGCTACCGGAAAGCCAGCTCGATATTAGAGAAATCCGACAGAATGTCCTTATTTGAATGCGGGGCAATGACACCCGCGTTTGCGACGTCGGCTCATATAAAGGATCGTCATTCTATTTAGCGGTATCGTATTTTTTCGCATACCAGCTAACGATCGAGAATATCAGGAAGGTCAGCATCCACATCATCAAATTAAGAGATGGAAAAGCTTCCGAGCTATCGCTCATGCCAGTCATTAGCACGGCAAGTCCGCCTGGGAAAGCAAAGGCACGATGCGCGCCGGCCCCCACCCCGGGGCTCAGGATGACGGACAAGCCAAGATTGAAAACCGACATGCCAACTCTGCCAAAACGGCGTATGCATACCGCCCACAGCAAGGCGTAGAGCATGAGCGAAACCGTCAGCCAGATAATGATGAACAGGACAAATCCCATGATTGCCGTCCAGTGAAGTCAAAGAGGCAGGAACGGTCTTCCGCTTCCGGTCATTGCGAACGCTCGCTGCAGCGCAGCGTATGAGGTTGTTGCCAATAGAACAAGCCACAGTTCCTGCCGGTCCTTCTAGCCGGCCTGGAAACTGGGAACGATCTCGCGCTTGAACAGCCCGAGAATGGGATTGTCGTTATCGCGCCGCCAGGCGCCGACCATGCGCACGGGCTCGGTCTCCACGCGCCGCACGACGATGCCGTCGAAGTGCAGGCGCGTTGCTCCCTCCGCGATCAGGGCCACGCCGATGCCGGCATTGACCAGCGCCAGCATGGTGTGCACCTGGCCGATGTGTTCGACAATGTCGGGTACCACGCCCTCGCGCTCGAAGCGGCTGCTCAGCATTTGATGGAAGGGGCGCGCCTCGTGCGCCGAGTACATCACGAAGGGCTTGCCGTGCAGGTCGGCCAGGGTGGGCTCGAGCGGCCAGTTCGCGGCCTCGGCGGCGGGAATGGCCAGCATCAGCGCTTCGGTGGCGAGCAAGGCCGTGTCGAACTCGCCACCGAGGGCATGCGGGCGCATCAGGCCGAGGTCGAGCTGGCCGGCGTTCAGCGCTTCCACCGGGCGGTACTGACCAGTTCCTTGAGCGTGAGGGGCGACGCCGGCGAGTGCTCGCGCAGGCGCCGCACGACTTCCGGCAGCAGGCTGTAGCCGGCACCGCCCGTGAAACCGATGGCCAGCGTGCCCTGCTCGCCCTTGGCCACGCGCCGTGCCGTGAAGGTCGCTTCGTCGGCCAGGCGCAGGATGCGCGCCGCTTCCGGAAAGAAGGCCTTGCCGGCGGCGGTGAGGCGCACGGTGCGGCTGTTGCGCTCGAGGAGCCGGGCGCCGACATGGTGCTCGAGCAGGCGGATCTGGCGCGACAGCGGGGGCTGCGTCATGTTCAGTCGCTCGGCCGCGCGGCTGAAGTGCAATTCCTCGGCAACGGCGACGAAGCAGCGCAGCTGGCTGAGTTCGAACATGGCGGCTTCCGGCGAGCGTGCGGCTAGCGCCCGGCCTGGTGGGCGCGGTTCAGGCGCTGCTCAAGCAGGCGCTGGACCTGCTCGAACACCAGGCTCAGCGCCCAGTAGATCGCGGCGGCGGCGAGGTAGAGCGGCAGCGGCTGGAAGGTGGTGGCGATCGCTTCCTTGGTGGCCAGCATCAGCTCCGTCATGGTGATGACCGATACCAGCGAGGTGTCCTTGATCAGGCTGATCAGGGTATTGCTCATCGAGGGAACCGCTACCCGCAATGCCTGCGGCAGCACGATATGGGCCAGGGTCTGGCCGTAGCCCAGGCCCAGGCTGAAGCTGGCGCGCCACTGGCCCTGAGAAATGCTGAGGATGGCGCCGCGCAGGCTTTCCGACAGGTAGGCGCCGCTGTTGAGCGACAGCGCCAGCACGCCCGCCGTCACCGGCGTGAATTCGATGCCGATGCTGGGCAGGCCGTAGTAGATGACGAAGATCTGCACCAGCAAGGGCGTTCCGCGCATCAGGCTCACGTACAGGGCAGCCGGCCAACGCAGAAGCGTCCAGGGTGCGATGCGCAGCAGCGCCACCGGCACGCCGATGGCCAGGCCACCCACCATCGCGGCCAGCGCGAACAGCAAGGTGTAGCCGGCACCGGCAAGCATGGTCGGCGCCGCATCCCGCAGCAGGGCAAACAGGTCCATCAGGGCGCGGGGCGGCTGGCGTCGACGCCGAACCAGCGTGTCGACATCGCCTTCAAACTGCCGTCGCGGGCCAGCTCCGCCAGTGCCGCGTCGACCGCCGCCTTGAATTTCGGGCTGCCGCGGCGCATGGCGATGCCCATGCGCTCGACGGCGCCGACGCGCGCGCCGGCCTTGATCGGCAGCTGCGAATTCTTCAGCAGGTAAGACACCATCAGGCTATCGTTGAGGGCGGCGTCGACACGGCCGAAGGCGAGGTCCTGCAAATTTTCAGGCGCGGCCGGGTAGCTGCGCACTTCGATGCCGGGCACGGCGCGGGCCTGCTGCTCGTAGACGCTGCCCTGCCCCACGCCGAGCTTGCGGCCCTTGAGGTCGGCCAGGCTGGCATAGCGGGCATTGTCGTTGCGGCGCACGATCAGTTGCGGCGCCGAATAGGTGTAGGGCTGGGAGAAGTCGAAGGTCTGCTCGCGCTTGGGGTTGATGCCGACCTGGCTGACGATGACGTCGTACTTGCCCGCCGCCAGGCCCGCGAGGATGGCCGACCATTCGGTGGTGACGAACTCCGGCTTCAAGCCGAGCTTCGCGGCAACGGCCTTGGCGACATCGACATCGTAGCCGGCCAGCTGGCCGGTCTTGCCGTCCTTGAAGTTAAACGGCGGATAGGTGCCTTCCATGGCGATGCGCAGGGTGCCGCGCGCCCTCGCTGCGTCCAGCAGGTCGGCAGCCGCGGCTGGAAGACACGCGCCGAGTACCAGCAATGCGGAGAGCATGCCGCGCGCAATGGTACGGCGGCGGGAAACTGGGGAGGAATTCGTGCGCATCGGTATCGCTCGTCTTCGTTGTTGAGCCAACCGCTTTTATAACCGATAAGCCGGCTCGTCGCCGAGCGGGCGCGAGAAAAAATGCTGTAGGGTAGGCAGGTCCCCTCTGCCTGCGCGTCCAACGGCCGCCCGCACCTCGTGCGTCAGTAGGCCGTCCTGCGGCCGCGCGACCCGAAGCGGTGGCCTACCACCAGGGTGGTGCTGGCCACCAGGCTGGACAGGCCAATGATGAGCTGCACCAGCCGGTCTGCCGGCAAGAGCCAATAGGAACCGGGCGGCGGCTCGGCACCAGTGGCGGCCACGATCAGGGGCGCGATCCACGCCGCATCCTCGTCGACGTCGAGCACCACCGCGTCTTCATGGGTCTGCATGTAGATGTTGCCGCCCTCGGCCAGCGTGAAGCAGATGCCCACGCCCGTTTCCTGCGGCTGGATCAGTTCCTGCATCGCCGCGTTGTGCTCGTCGATCCAGAGGTCGACGTCCTGCGGGGTTTCGAGATGGATCCAGGGACGCGGGCGGAAGCGTGGCTGTTCTGCGGGAATGGTCATCGTGAGGAAAAACGGAAAGAGCAAAAGCGAAAGCGTACATGGTACGGTATTTCGCCCTCCTTCGTGCGCGGACTCGAGGCGCGCGACCGGCTCAGGAATCGACCAGGGTGACGATGCGCGGACGGACGATGTCGCCGTCCACCACCAGTTCGGCGGCGGAAACCGGCAGGCTGAAGCGGCGGCGGCCGGCGCTGCCGGGATTAATGTAGAGCACGCCGTCGCGCTCGCGGCAGGAGGGCCGGTGCGAATGGCCGGACACGACCACGCGGATGCCGGCGGCAAGCGGGTCGATGTCGAGTTCCTTCAGGTCGTGGATGGCATACAGCGCGATCGCGCCGACATCGAGCCGCGCGCCGACGGGAATCGCACGCGCCCAGGCCTCGCGGTCATTGTTGCCGCGCACGACAGTCAGTGGCGCCAGTTCGGCCAGGCGCTCGAGGATGGCGGCCGGGCCGATATCGCCGCCGTGGACGATGTGGTCGCAGCCGGCCAGGAAACTGAGCGCCTCCGGGCGCAGCAGGCCGTGGGTATCGGAGATCAGTCCGATGCGCAAGCTTGCCTGCCCGCTGGAGGCTGGAGCGCCTGCCGTGCCGTCACGCGTCGACGGCGCGGTCAATGCCGCCTGGCGCCGGCCATCTTCGCCGTCGTGTAGAGCGAATACAGCGCAGCCAGGCCGACCACCACGTAGATCAGGCGCGAGGCCGCGCTGCCGGGGCCGAAGATGGTGGCCACCATGTCGACCTCGAACAGGCCGACCATGGCCCAGTTCAGGCCGCCAATGATCAGCAGCGCCATCGCCAGGTAATCCAGTGCTGACATGGCCGAGCGGCCTTCGCGCAGGGTAGTGCGTCGATCGGCGCCGGTCCTGCGATCCATCGTGGGTGCATTCATCGTTGCCATGAGCTTCTCCTTGGAAAGATGCGTCGGTGGGCTGGCAACATGCGCTGCCGCCCCGGTCCTTACGACAGCAAAAAGCCATGCAAGTTTGCGATTGGCGTCCCCGGCGCACTGCCCGCGGATCAGCCCTTCCAGGTACGGTTCAGCCCGGTATCGGCATGGATCCAGCCGCCCTTCGGTCCGGAACGGTAATAATACCCCACTCCCCCCTGGCGGAAGCTGCGCACGAGTCCGCCCAGGACTTCTTCTGTCAGGCTGGAAATACGGACATCGGCGGCCTTGCCTTCCATGTGCAGCGACTTGCGCGCGGCCGGCACGCCGGCTTCGATCAGGCGCTTGTTCGATGCCGGGGTGCGGTAGCCGGACAGGATCTCGAGCGGCTGCTCGAGGCCGTAGCGCGCAATGAAAGCCTGGGTGCCCCACAGCATTTCGAGCAGCTTCGGGTCGATCGGCGCGGTCTCGCGGCCGTTGACGTCACGCAGCAGGTGGCACAGTTCCTGGTAGGCCGAATCGATCACTTCACCATCTTTCCAGTACAGCAGCCTGGCGCGCTCGCCGCTGGCGGGACGGGTAAGGGTCAGGGTGCGCGGCTTGACCCAGAAGTCGAGGTCGAGCAGCTGGGCGTCGAACAGGTCGGGGGGCGGTGTCAGGTCGGCGGGCGCGGCCTGGGAGGCCGCATCGGCCTGGCCAGGGACCAACGGGGCCAGGACACCCAGGGCGGACAGGCGCATGCCATGTTGAAGAAAATCTCTGCGGGAAGCCATAGCGAACTCGTCATTTCGGAGGCAGTACTATAGCGCAAGGACTTGCCCGACAAAAGACGTGCGTTGTTGCTTTCTCGCCGCTTTTTGCTGATATCTATCGATTACTGACTGCAATTGCAAAAACGCTTGGAGCGCGGCTCACCCTTGCCAGGCGCGGCATCGAGCTGTTTCCAGAGCAAATTGCATTCGAGCCCGAAGCAGGCCTTGTCCAGGCCGGCATTGGTATAGCCGTGGCGTTCGAAGAAGGTGGCGGCGCTGCCCGGGCTTTGCAGGTGCAGCTTGCCGATGTTCCAGGCGCGCGCCTGTGTTTCCACCGCAGCGAGCAGGGCGCGGCCCACACCAAGGCGCAATGCTTCCGGCTGTACATAACAGAGCGCCAGCTTGCCGGCCTGGGTCAGCAGCGCCATGCCCAGCAGCTCGCCGTCGCGCTCGGCCAGCACCGCGTAGTTCGTCGGCGCGGCGAACCAGGTAGCAACGTTTTCAGGCGTTTTGTTGCCGAGCCAGGCTGCGAGGATGTCGGGACGGCCGCGATGGTCGAGCTCGCAACCCTCCTCGATCGAGCGGCGCAGCAGGCTGCAGGCGGCGGCCGCGTCTTCCGGTGTTGCCTTGCGAATATCGATACCCATGAATCTTGACCCAGTGACCCGTTCAATGCCTTGCTTTACTGGAGCGCGTGGCGCGTCCATGTGCGGACTATACACCGAACATACAGACCCTGCCGTAAGCCATGCATACCGGGCTGTGTAGAGCGTCCGGCGTCTAAGCATATGAAAATTCTGTTCTTCCGTTTTCGTGCCAATATATGGAACATGCAAGCTGTCCACATAGCATTCGAGAAGCGAGCACAACATGCAGAACAAACCATTCCTTCCCCTGCGCCGCTGGGTCCTGGCACTGGCGATGAGCGCCGCCCTCCCCCTGCCCGCCTTCGCGGCCGAGGCTGAGCTGCTCAACGTCTCGTACGACGTCGCGCGCGAACTGTACAAGGACATCAATCCGGCCTTCATCGCTACCTGGAAGCAGAGCACGGGCGAGACGCTGACGATCAAGCAGTCGCACGGCGGCTCGAGCAAGCAGGCGCGCGCCGTGGCCGACGGCCTGGAAGCGTCGGTGGTGACGATGAACCAGGCAAACGACATCGACATGCTGGCCGACCGCGGCCTGGTGGCGCAAGACTGGGCGAAGAAGTTCCCGAACAACGCCGCTCCGTATTACTCGACCATGGTCTTCCTGGTTCGCAAGGGCAACCCGAAAGGCATCAAGGGGTGGGACGACCTGGCCAAGCCGGGCGTGCAGGTCATCATCCCGAACCCGAAGACCGCGGGCAACGGCCGCTACACCTACCTGGCAGCCTGGGGCTCGGTACTGAAGAAAGGCGGCAACGAAGCGCAGGCGCGCGAGCTGGTCACCCGTATCTTCAAGAACGTGCCCATCCTCGACGCCGGCGGGCGCGCCGCCACCACCACCTTCACCCAGCGCGACATCGGCGACGCCCTGGTAACCTTCGAGAACGAAGTGAGCATGGTGCGCGCGGAGTTCGGCGACAAGTTCGAAGTCGTGTACCCGCCGAGTTCGATCCTGGCCGAGTCGCCGGTGGCCGTGGTGGACAAGGTGGTCGATCGCCGCAAGCTGCGTAAACCTGCTACCGCCTACCTGAATTTCCTGTACTCGCCATCGGGCCAGGAAATTGGCGCCAAGCACTTCCTGCGCGTGCGCAATGAAGCCGTCATGAAGAAGTACGCAGCGAACTACAAACCGGTCACCCTGTTCTCGGTGGATGAGCTGTTCGGCGGCTGGCGCAATGCCCAGAAGCGCCACTTCGACGACGGCGGCGAATTCGACAAGATTTACCAGGCAAAGTAAGCCTTTGGTGGCGTCGCCGGCCGGGCGCAGTGTTCGGCGCTTGCGCCCGTCGCCATCGGCGGATTCCCACAGGGCATGGCCCATCCGACAAGCTTCTTGCCAATTGAAAAAGGCCCTGTTACCACGCAGGGCCTTTTTGTCGGTAAATCCGATACAGTCGCGTCGTTTTTGCTTGTGCGCCATGGACAGCTAGAAATGATGATGCTATCGTTCATCACTCGGTAGTTGCCGCAAAGCTAGATTTTGTTAAAGCATGCGCCGCCTCCGGCGCCTGGCCATCCACCCGACTCCCTATTCCGACACCCATGATGAAGAAACTGTTCGCCGCCGTCCTGTTGTCGATCTCCGCTGCTGCCGCATTCGCGGTGCCGTTCGGATCGCAATCGGTGCTGGTGGTAGAAGATGATACCGGCAAAATTTTGCTGGAAAAGAACGCCGGCGCCATCGTGCCCATCGCCTCGCTGACCAAACTGATGACCGCCATGGTCATCCTGGACGCGAAGCAGGACATGAACGAGCTGATCGAAATCGACCGCAGCGATGTCGACACCCTGAAGCACAGCAGCTCGCGCGTGCCGGTCGGTGCCAGCATTCCGCGTGGCGACGTGCTGCAGCTGGCGCTGATGTCATCGGACAACCGTGCCGCCGCCTCGCTGGCCCGCACCTATCCGGGCGGCGTGCAGGCCTTCAAGGCTGCCGTGCGCAACAAGATCGCCGCGCTGGGCATGCACAACACCGCGATCGAAGAGCCGACCGGCCTGTCGCCGAACAACCGTTCGACCGCCGCCGACCTCGTCAAGATGGCCCAGGCCGCCGCGACCTATCCGGAAATCACCGACCGCACCACCGACGCGAAGAACCTGATCAACATCAACAGCCGCGAAGTCGAATTCCGCAACACGAACCGCCTGGTCGGCGCGAACGGCTGGGATATCGGCCTGTCGAAAACCGGCTACACGCGCGAAGCGGGCCGCTGCCTGATCATGAAGATCAAGGCCGCCGGCAAGAACGCGACCATGGTGCTGCTCAACGCCAGCGCCTCGTCGGCACGCATCCTCGATGCGCTGAACGTGCGCCGCTACCTCAGCGGCGAGGAAGCGACGATCGCCCGTGCCAACGCGCCGGTGCGCATGCGTGCCAGCAGCCGCGCCCCGCGCATCAAGGCCGGCAGCGGCCTGCGCGTGAAGAGCAAGACGAGTTCGCGCGGCAGCATCAAGGTCGTCCCGAAGAAAAAGAAGGTCGTCGTGCTGCGCAAGCGCCGCAACTGATGAAGCGGGCCGCCAGGCCCATACAGTGAATCAAGAAGGGATTGCCGCATGCGTGGCAATCCCTTTTTCTTTGGGCCTGTCCTGACGCAGGACTGCCTACTTCAGCATCATTGCGCGACTTCCGGGGTTTTCGCTTAAAATTGCCGGACCACATTCCAGCAAGGCTCAAGCGATGTCCCGAGGTCTGCTCCACGCCACCTTCTGCTGCTGCGCACTGGCGCCGCTACATGCCCACGCCGTCTGGGACTATTCGCTAACGGAGAAACTGGCTATCTACGACGCAGTCGAAAAACATTGCCGTCCGCTCATTCCCGCCGCATTCGAAGGCAAATCCGCCGACAAGGTCCTGCATCTGGATGCGGAGGATCGATCCCGGATAAAAACGGTTCGGCAGTCTCCCGAGTACCGCGAAGTGCTGAGCGGCGCAAGCGATGAATTGTCACAGCAACTTGCCGCAGCCGGCAAGGACGGCGCGGCCAACATCTGCAAAGACCTGATGGACGGAAATTAACGGCGTCGTCAGGTGCTGGACCAGCCTGCCTAGCAGACGCTGCCCGGTCTGTTCATCCCATGTTCAAGGCCTTTCGAGCACATCGCCACCGGATCGCAACATGTAGCCCGGCACCTTCGGTGACTCGAGCCGCCAGTGAAATTTGATGCCGCTATCGGTCCAGACGAAATACAACCAAAGGGTCTTTTCGGGCAGTTTGCCTGACGCGGCTTCACGCCTGGAACGTATTGCTTCGTCGATCACGTCCTGCGGCACGCGGTCCCTGATGATGACCCGTTCGACATGCTCAGGGAGCGCCATGAGTTCTTCCCGCGAGTATTCTCTGTCAGTAATGTATTCCGTCCATTCGAACTCCACCCATTCAGGCAATTGCCGGCCGTCCGGCGCAGCGCCCTCGCTCGCGCCGCCGGTTAGCCAATCCTTAGTCCGACTCAGCCCGCCAGGTCCGGGGAAACGCTGCCCGCCGGGTAACTGCCCTCCTCTGCAATTGACTACAATCCCTTCCTTGAGGGAGGCGAAATGCAGGATCATTCCGGGGCCTTCATCGGCCTCGACACAGCCGGCGCCAAGCATGCTGACGAGTCCTGCAAAAAGTGACTTGATCACGGTACGTCTCATAGATGGGCTCAGTTACACGGTTGAGGATTGGCTGGAACGGCTTAGCCGGAATGGATGCTTTGCCTTCAAGCCAGTCTGCGCTGCCCGACATCCCTTTGAAACTTCAGGGCCTTTCGATCACATCACCACCGGACCGCAACATATACCCGGGTACTTTCGGTGACCTGAGCCGCCAATGGAATTTGATGCCGCTATCGGTCCATACAAAATACAACCAGAGCGTTTTATCCGGCAATTTTCCCGGCCCGGCTTCACGCTTGGCTCGGATCGCTTCGTCGATCACGTCCGGCGGCACGCGGTCCCTGATGATGACCCGTTCGACATGCTCAGGGAGCGCCATGAGTTCTTCCCGCGAGTACTCTCTGCCAGTAAGGTATTCACTCCACTCGAACTCCACCCATTCAGGCAATTGCCGACCGTCCGGTGCCGCCCCTTCAGTCTTCCCGTTGTTTAACCAATCCTTGGTCCGACTCAGCCCGCCAGGTCCGGGGAAACGCTGCCCGCCAGGCAATCGCCCTCCGCTGCAAATAATCGTAATACCTTCCTTCAGGGAAGCAAAATGCAGCACCATCCCGGGGCCTTGATCGTCGTCACAGCCCGCGCCAAGCATGCCGACGAGTCCTGCAAACAGTGATTTGATTACGGTACGTCTCATCAGGGCGCAGTTACACGTTCGAGGATTGGCTGGAGCGGAGTAGCCGAAATCGACGCTCTTGCCTTCAAGGCAATTAGCGCCCTTAGCATTCTTTGGAGACTTCAATGCGTCCCGATCACATCGCCACCGGACCGCAACATATACCCGGGTACTTTCGGTGACCTAAGCCGCCAATGGAATTTGATGCCGCTATCGGTCCATACAAAATACAACCAGAGCGTTTTATCCGGCAATTTCCCCGGCGCTGCTTCACGCTTGGCTCGGATCACTTCGTCGATCACGTCCTGCGGCACGCGGTCACGGATAATGATCCGTTCGACATGCACAGGTAGCGCCATGAGTTCTTCCCGCGAATACTCTTTCTCATCAACGTATTCTTTCCACTCGAACTCCACCCATTCCGGCAATTGCCGGCCGTCCGGTGCCGCGCCCTCCGTCTTCCCGTTGTTTAGCCAATCTTTAGTCCGCCCAATCGCGCCGGGGCCGGGAAAGCGATTTCCCCCAGGAAGATTTCCTCCCCGACAAGCAACTGTAACGCCCTCCTTCAGGGAAGCAAAATGCAGAACCATTCCGGAGCCTTCATCGGCCTCGACACAGCCGGCGCCAAGCATGCTGACGAGTCCTGCGAAAAGTGACTTGATCAGGGTACGTCTCATCAGGGCGCAGTTACACGTTCGAGGATTGGCTGGCACGGCGTAGCCGACATTGACGCTCTTGCCTTCAAGGCAGTTAGCGCCCCGGGCATTCTTTGGAGACTTCAAGGCCTCTCGATCACATCACCACCGGACCGCAACATGTATCCCGGCACTTTCGGCGACTCGAGCCGCCAGTGAAACTTGATGCCGCTATCGGTCCAGACAAAGTACAGCCAGAGGGTTTTGTCCGGCAATTTTCCTGGAGGGGTTTCACGCATGGCTCGGATCACTTCGTCGATCACGTCCTGCGGCACGCGGTCCCTGATGATGACCCGTTCGACATGCTCAGGGAGCGCCATGAGTTCTTCCCGCGAGTACTCTCTGCCAGTAAGGTATTCACTCCACTCGAACTCCACCCATTCAGGCAATTGCCGACCGTCCGGTGCCGCCCCTTCAGTCTTCCCGTTGTTTAACCAATCCTTGGTCCGACTCAGCCCGCCAGGTCCGGGGAAACGCTGCCCGCCAGGCAATCGCCCTCCGCTGCAAATAATCGTAATACCTTCCTTCAGGGAAGCAAAATGCAGCACCATCCCGGGGCCTTGATCGTCGTCACAGCCCGCGCCAAGCATGCCGACGAGTCCTGCAAACAGTGATTTGATTACGGTACGTCTCATCAGGGCGCAGTTACACGTTCGAGGATTGGCTGGAGCGGAGTAGCCGAAATCGACGCTCTTGCCTTCAAGGCAATTAGCGCCCTTAGCATTCTTTGGAGACTTCAATGCGTCCCGATCACATCGCCACCGGACCGCAACACATACCCGGGTACTTTCGGCGATTCGAGCCGCCAGTGAAACTTGATGCCGCCATCGGTCCATACAAAATTCAACCAGAGCGTTTTATCCGGCAATTTCCCCGGCGCTGCTTCACGCCTGGAACGGGTCGCTTCGTCGATCACGTCCTGCGGCACGCGGTCACGGATAATGATCCGTTCGACATGCACAGGTAGCGCCAAGAGTTCTTCCCGCGAATACTCTTTCTCATCAACGTATTCTTTCCACTCGAACTCCACCCATTCCGGCAATTGCCGGCCGTCCGGTGCCGCGCCCTCCGTCTTCCCGTTGTTTAGCCAATCTTTAGTCCGCCCAATCGCGCCGGGGCCAGGAAAGCGGTTCCCCCCGGGAAGATTTCCTCCCCGACAAGCAACTGTAACGCCCTCCTTCAGGGAAGCAAAATGCAGAACCATTCCGGGGCCTTCATCGGCCTCGACACAGCCGGCGCCAAGCATGCTGACGAGTCCTGCAAAAAGTGACTTGATCAGGGTACGTCTCATAAGGGCTCAGTTACACGTTCGAGGATTGGCTGGCGCGGCGTAGCCGACATTGACGCTCTTGCCTTCAGGGCAGTAAGGGCCCTGGGCATTCTTTGGAGACTTCAAGGCCTCTCGATCACATCACCACCGGACCGCAACATGTAGCCCGGCACTTTCGGAGACTCGAGCCGCCAGTGAAACTTGATGCCGCCATCGGTCCAGACAAAGTACAGCCAGAGGGTTTTGTCCGGCAATTTTCCCGGCGGGGCTTCACGCCTGGAACGTATTGCTTCGTCGATCGCGTCTTGCGGCACCCGTGCTTTTATGTTGACGCGTTCGACATGCCGAGGAAGCGCACCCAGTTCTTCCTGTGAATACTCTTTATCGGCAACGTATTCTTTCCACTCGAACTCCACCCATTCCGGTAGCTGCCGGCCGTCCGGTGCCGCGCCCTCTGTCTTCCCCCCGGTTAACCAATCTTTGGTCCGACTAAGCCCGCCCGGCCCAGGGAAATGCTGCCCGCCGGGTAATTGTCCTCCTCTGCAATTGATCACAATCCCTTCCCTAAGGGATGCAAAATGGAGGATCATTCCGGGTCCTTCTTCGGCTTCGACACAACCAGCGCCAAGCATGCTGACGAGTCCTGCAAAAAGTGATTTGATCACGGTACGTCGCATAGGGGGCTTAATTACACGACTGGGGATTGGAAGGAATGACATAGCCAATATTCACGCCCTGGCTTTTGAGCCACTCGCTGTATTTTTTCATATCTACCAAGCCGACTGCCGGCGCACCACTGGGCCCGCACCACACAGGATAGTAATTGACGAAGCCTTTCGTCCATGCCGTATCGTTGCCAATCACTGCCCTGGTTTGTTTGACCTTGGTGCCGTCGCCATAGATGAAATCCCGGTCACCGAAGTTGGGTGCGTTTCCCGGATCATTCTTGTTGCCGCTTTTATCGTGCAGGATCGGGTTTGTCACGGTGCTCCAGCCATTGTCATTAACGACCGAGTCCAGCATTTTTATGCCCTGGTCTTTTGCCTGTTTGATCATCCACATCAGCGTAACATCGGATAGATCGCCGGTACCGTAGCCGCCGCCAATATCGGCATGGCTGCCAATAAACCCCATCTCGATGCGATTGCCGCCGTTGGGCGAAGTCGGTGTATGCAAGATGGAGCGCCCATTAAAGTTTGCCAATCCGCCCCGATGCTCGTTTAAGGCCACCGCATGCGCGGCAAACTTTACCTGCCCCGGCCCGGCTGCCGGCACGGCAAAGTTATACTTGGATTCATTACCATTCAAGTAGCCCAAGTGTGGCACGGTGTCCCATAAGCCCTCAAAACGCAGGCTTATGCAACGCGACTTCCCTGTCGCGCTAACATATTTTCCGTCCTGCAAGCGCCCAGCCAACAGATTCATCCACACCCTGGCTTCCGCTGCGCCACGGCTGAATCCGATCACATCGATATCCAGCGTCGTGGTGCCGCCATCAGTATCGACGAACTTTTCGAGAAAACTAAAGCCCAGTTCGACACGCTGGTCGAAACCATCGCCATTCGCCATGTTGCCTTTGTAAGGCATGTCCTTATTGGTAGTCCCAATGCCAGTGATGTAAAAAGCTGGCCCATTATTACCGACATCATAGGCTTCATAAAACTTGCGCACATTCGAGATCGAATCACCCTTGGCAGCTGGATAACTATTACCAGTCCCATCGAACGCAAACAGGATCAGTCCGCTCGGATCGACATACTTGAGCGGATTTCCGTCCACGTACGCATACGTATTGATCCCGGCCCTCAGTCCCAGCGGATCGGGTGACAGATACCGCCCTTGCCGGGGATCGTAGTAACGGTGGTCGTTGTAATACAGCCCCGTTTCCCCATCCTCGTACTGCCCCGGCAAGCGCAGGTTCATCTCGAACCCGCCGGTCCGTCCTGCCGCCGGAAGCAGCTTGCCAAATGGCGTATAGCCTGCCTGCCACACCGGCTTGCCCGCCTCATCGGTCACCACCTCGGGCGCGCCCAGATGGTTGTGGTGCACGTAAGCAAGCCGCTCGGCGCCGCGGAACAGATGCCCCAGTGCGGTACCGATATCGGCCATCACCTGCCCGATGCCCGAGCGCTCCCCGTCGGCCAGATCCTCCCCACCGGCCGTGTCGATGACCTCGACCGGCGTGTCGCCCAGGTACAGGTACTGGCGCAGCAGCCTGCCCTGGTCATCGAGTTCGGCGACGATGCGCCGGTCCCGGTACAGGAAGTGGCGCTGCAGCTTGCCCGCCGTCTTGGCGATCCGCTCGCCCCGGTGGTTGTAGCGGTAGCTGGCAAGCAGTGTGCCGTTCTGCCTGACCGACAGCAGGCGTCCGTGCGCATCCCAGCCGTACTCGCGGCCGTCGGTCATCAAAGGCTGGCCCGCGGCATCGTACTGGACGGCCGCTCCTTGCGCCGGCTGCGCGCGATTGCCGCCGTCGGCGTAGTTGACCCGCAGCGTGCCGCCTTCGCCGCCGGCCGCGTCTTCCTGCGCGAGCATGCGGTTACCTGCTCCATCGTAGAAGTAGTGCGACGTGCGCACGGTGCCTGCCGCGTCAAGCGTGGCCACGCCCTGCACGCCGCTGGCTGCGGCAATCAGGCGATCCTGCGCGTCATAGGCATAATCGCTGGCCCCTGCCGCGCCCGCGCTGGTGCAGCAGGTTGCCCTGCACATCCCACAGGTAGCGGTAATCGAGCAGCGCGTCCGGCTCGGCGGGTGCGCCCAGCGCACCGAGCACGGACAGGTCCCCGGGCTTGGCCGCGGGGCTGGCAGCCGGCGCCGCGGCATGCGCCGCGCGGATGCCGAGCAGCCGCTCCAGCGACACCCCTGCCAGCGGCGCTGTCGTGCCCGCCACCTGGGCGCCGGCGCCGCTGGCGGGCCGGCGATGCAGTACTTGCGCCAGCATCCCGTTCGGTCCGCGCACCAGGCGCGCCTGCACTCCGTTGCCGTAGGTGTAGCCGGTCATGCCGGCGACCGAGCCGGTCACGTCCTTCACCACGGTCTGCGAGGGCAGCAGCCAGCGCAGCCAGCCCGTCTGGATGCGCTGGCGCTGCAGCTCCACCACCTGTCCCTGCGCATCGCGCCGGTACTCCAGCAGGCTGCCGTCGGGCAGCGTGCTGCTTGCCAGCCGGCCCAGTTCGTCATAGCTGTAGCGGGCGGTGCTGTCGACCCGGCGCCCGCTGTTGAGCACCAGGCTGATGGTGCGCGCCACGATGCGGCCCCGGTCGTCGTAGCGGTAGCTTTCGCGCTGATCGGGGTGCTCGAGGGCGACCAGGCGGCCCCCCGGTATTTCCACTCGGTGGTGACGCTCCCGCCCTGCCCCTTGCCAGACGCCGCGTGCACGACCACCGGCGGACGATGCGCCCGGCCACGTCGTACTGGTAGGTCGCCGTGTTGCCCAGCGCGTCGCGGCCGGCGACCAGCCGCCCGGCCTCGTCGTAACGATTGATGCGCAGCCCGCTGTCGGGGCTGACCACGGCAATCGCTCGGCCAAAGTCGTCGTGCACGGTGCGCGTGGCACCGCCGGTAGGGGCGTGAACCACGGCGGTGTTGCCGTTTGCATCGTACTCGAAGCCGATGGCGGTCGGCTGCAGGCGGGCGAACGCCGTGTTGCTGGCCGGTGTGAGCACGCCCAGCCGTCCTTGCCCGTCGTAGTCGTAACGCGTGGCGCGGCCCAGTGCGTCGACCTCCAGCTCGGGCCGGCCCCGGGCGTCATAGCGCATGCGGCGTACCGCGCCGTCGCCGTCGACGCTGGCGACGACCCGACCGTATTGATCGTACTCGTAGCGCTGGGCGCTGGCGAACGGTCCGCTGCGCGTGCTGCGCGCCAGCACATGCCCCTCGCCGTCGAGCTGGCGCTGCTCCACCACGCCCGGGTGCGACACGCTCCACAGATGGCGCCCGGCGTCGTCGAAACCATGGCGCGCCAGGGCGGTGTAGCCGCGCGGACCTTCCATGCCCACCTCGACCGGATTGCCCAGGGCGTCATAGCGTGTACGCTGCGCGACCCCGCCGATGCGCACTTCGTTCATGCGCCCGCGGCCGTCGTAGCGCAGTGCCGTCGACTTGCCGCCGTCCTCGATCGCGACAATGCGGCCCGCCTCGTCATAGCGGAATTTCGCGACCTCGTTCGCCGGGGCGGTGGTCGACACGATCCGATTGCCGCGCTCGTCCCATTCGAACCGGGTAATGTCGGAATCAAACGGGGTGCCGGTTTTACCGTTGGGGAGCGGACCGTCGATGGCGGCCACCAGGCTGCGACCGTTGATCGTGCGGTAGGTGTAGCGAATGCTGCGGCTGATCGGCTGTGGCCCGGCATTCGGGCCGGAGGCCGGCGCCCAGCCGCTGTCGGTGACCGTCAGCGGCTGGCCGTGCGCGTTGTAGCTGATCCGCGTAATGGCCTCCCTGCCCTCGGCCACGCTGGGGCGCGCGATCAGGGTCGGCTCGTCGAACTGGGCGTATTCGTAACGCACCACCAGCTGCGGCGCACCGGTTCTGCCGCCCACGTAGCGGATCCTGCGCACCGCCACTGGGCGGCTGCGGCTGTCGAGTTCGGTACGCAATGCCTGCACGGGCCGGCCGTTATCGTCGAGCTTGACGGCTTCGACCAGGCGCCCGAGATCGTCGTAGCCATAGCGAATGTTCGGTTCCGTGCATTGGGCACAGCCGGCGCCGCGCACTTCCAGCAGCCGATATGCCCCTGCCAGCACCGCGTAGCGGTAAACCGTCTTCTGTCCGAGGCTGTTGGTCAGGACGGTCTGGCCGGCGCGGCTGAAGTCCAGGCTGACGCGGCCGCTGTTGCCGGCAAGGGTGCTGTCGACCGCCCGGCCATCGGCCGCATAGGTGTAGGTGGACAGGCGTTTGAGATCCTTGCCGTCGCGTACGCTGATCCCGGTGAGCAGCGTCGGATGACGCGCGTCCTCATAGTGGTAATCGCGCCCCTGCAGCTTGTCGGGATAGCGCACCGACACCAAACTGGCCAGCATCAGTGCCTTGTCCACGCCGGCGCCCTCCGGCGAGGGCGCGCCGTGGCCATAGCTGTAGCGGCCCAGGGGACTGTCGATCGACTGCACGCCACGGAAAGCGTCGCCGGCGCGGCCGGCAGCCTTGTCGAGGTAATTCAGGCGCAGCTTGCGTCCTTGCGGATCGGTGACGCTCAGCAGCAGTCCGGCACGGTCGCGCTGCAGCGCGACGAACTCGCCCGTTGGCGCAAGCATCTGAACCAGCTTGCCCGCGCTGTCAAAGCTCAGCCGTGTGCCGTCGTTCTGCTGCCACACGAACTCGTCGCCGCGGCTGCCACGGGTCACCCCGACGGTGCCCTGGGAAGGGTCAAGGCTTGCGCACAGGCTGGGATTGCGTGGGTCGCGGCTGAAGATGCGGCGTGCGCCGTCGGCTTCGATGATCTGGATCGCCGTGGCGCTTGCATGCAGCTCGACTTCATAGGACAGCTTCCAGCCGCGGCCGACCAGGTTGGTCGAACTGCCCAGGCCGCTGAACGCACTGTTGTAGTAGCGCACGATTTCCAGCCCCAGCACCCCCGGCAGTGGCGCCATGTCGACCTCGCGCTGGAATTTATTGCCCGTCATCGTGTTGATCGGGTTGCCCGCTGCAGCGTTGCAGGGGGAACCGCCCACGCCCGGGGAGCACGACGGCGGTGGCGGCGTCGGCGTCGGCAGTGGCGTCGGCGTCGATGGCGGCGTCCCGGGGACGCAGCTCGTGTTCGGCGGGCACGGCGGCTGCCAGATGGGTGACTCCGCCTGGCTGCCACTACCGACGAAGGCCAGCGCCAGCAAGGCGCCACTGATGCGCTTGCGGGCCGTCGGGGGCGCATCGATGGGGCGGACCGGCAGCGTCCGCGCTGCGCTGGCGAACGGATTTCCTGCGCGGACAGGCAGGGCTGGGCGTGTGAACTGGCGTGAACGTATCATGTGAGCTCAACTAGTGGCGCCGTGCCGGCCGGCTCGGCTTTCGAGTGGGATGTACACGAATGACTGGCCGATGCCGCGAATGCGTACTGATCCGTAGCATGCCAACGCGACTATACATCGAGATGTTGTCGCGAATATCACACATTTTCACAGGACGTGAAAACGTCGCCGTCCGACCGATTGGTTGCAGCCGCTTGCTGGAGCCTGCCGGCACGATGTATCGAAAGACAGGACGACGCTCAGGGCCCCGTTACGATTGGGGCGCCATTCGATGCCGGGTTGACCTTGGCCGGAAAACGCCAGGGCGACCTGGAATGGATGACCTCACCATCCAAGGCCGATGCCGCCGGGATTGAGGAGCCGCTCAGCGCCCACGCCCGCGCGTCGGCGCCCCCGGGCAGCCCGCTCGCCAGCGCGGTCACGGCGTTCGGACAGTTCGTTGCGCGCGACCAGCATGCGGCTGCGGTGGTAGCCCTCGTTTTCGAAACGCACGTACTCGTTCGTCGCCACCAGCCATTCGCCATGGCGCGCGGTGCCGGCGATCAGTTCCCCGTCGGCGGCTTCGACCAGGCGCGCATGCACCGCGGCCACGTGGGTTCCAGCCTGCTCGCGCTCGGCCGGGGTCATTGCCGCCAGCACCTCGGGCTGGACGCGCCCTTCCAGCGTGGCCGCAGCCCGGACCTGCTTCATGTAGGCGTTCTGGCAGCCTTCCCAGTCGGCGATCGTGCGGGCGATCGCGCGGATTTCCTGGTTCGTGCGCGATAGGGCGGGCACGGCGGGCGCCTTGCAGGACTGGTACTCCGCGCCGGTGTAGCCCGAGGTCCAGTAAGCGACCTGTGCATCCATCTGTGCATCGCGCGTGCCTGGCGCGGCCGAGGCCAGTCCCGTTGCCACCAACATCACGACTCCCGCCAGCAGTTTCATACATGCCCCGACTTGAATGAATGGAAACCCATCATAACCGGGCAGTGTCAGTCTGGCAACGCTGTGGTATGCCCGGGGAAGCCCACGCCCTGCCGGCGAAAAAAAACCCCGCATTGCGCGGGGTTCTTGCTGGCTGATGCAATGCCGCTCCATGGCGGCTGCGTCCAGGTCTTACAGCGGCTGGGCACCATGCATGTACGCGTCGCCCGACAGTTCGAGCGAACGGCGCAGGAAGGCGCCCACCGTGCGGAGCAGGCGGCTGAAGGTCGTTTCGGCACGGTCGGCCGGGAAGGAAAGGGACAGTGCGTTCATGTGGGCTCCGAAGAAATTGGTTGGCGTTAGCGATTGCTACCACTGTAGCGCCGCCGAAGATATAAATCCAATTTCGAATTCCCATTTCCGAGATAACGCAGCCGCATAATCGGCATCCGTGCCGTCGGCCCAGCCACGGTCGGGTATCACGCCACACTATATCTTTCGGAGGAACCCTTTGACCTGCCTATGGCGACGCAATCGTCACCGTCCGATCAGGCTGCGCAACCCGCTCGCGCGGTGGGTACGCCTGGCAATCGCGTCGCCCAGCGACGCGCCGCTTGGGCTGACCAAAGTGAATTCGGCGCTGGCGCGGGTAATCCCCGTGTAGACGAGTTCGCGCGTGAGCAGGCCATGGCGGTCCTCGGGCAGCACCAGCACCGTGTGGCGAAACTCCGAGCCCTGCGATTTATGCACCGTCATCGCGTAGGCCGTCTCGACGTTGCGCAGGCGCGTGGCCAGCACGCTGCGCACGCGCTCGCCTTCAAGGAAGTAGACACGCAGGGAACCGGGGCGCGCCGGGTCCGACAGGGTCAGTCCGATGTCGCCGTTGAAGACACCTGTGCCGTAGTCGTTGCGCGTCACCATCACCGGCCGCCCGACATACCATTCGCCGGAGCGGCGCAGCAGGCCAGCCGATTCCAGGCTGCCCTCGATCGCCAGGTTCAAGCCATTCACGCCCCAGTCGCCGTCGCGCACCGCGCACAGGATGCGGAAGGACTCGAAGCGCAGCAGCACGGCCCGCACCCAGTCCTCGTGCGCGGCCTGTGTCGAGACGCCTGGACCGGCGCCCAGCAGCGCCAGGTAGCCCTTGTAGCCGTCGAGCGCCAAACTCACCACCGGTGCTGCTGCGCGCCGTCGATCCAGCGCACGGCGGCGTCGCCGGCACGCAGCACGCTTTCCGCGCCGCCGATGTCGCCCGCATTGACCGCCAGCGCCAGCTGGCCGATCGGACCGCCGAAGCGGCGGCTGTGGCGCAGCATCACGGTCTGCTGGGCCAGCGGGCCGCCCCCGCCGAGGAACTCGGACGGCAGCTCTTCTCCGCTGGCTTCACGCACGTACGCGACCGTCTCCTCGCTGTAGCCGCCGGCCTTGGCATCGTGGCAAAGGTCGCCCAGCACCGCGCCCGCTTCCACCGAGGCCAGCTGGTCCTTGTCGCCCAGCAGGATCAGGGTGGCCTGCGGCGGCAGTGCGTCGAGCAGGCAGGCCATCATCTCCAGGTGCACCATCGAGGCTTCGTCGACGATCAGCACGTCGACGTCGAGCGGGTTGCCGGCATGGCGGGCAAAGGCGCGGGTATCGGGCCGTGCGCCCAGCAGGCTGTGCAGGGTGCGTGCGGCGCCGATGCGCCCGGTCAGTTCGACCGGGGGGCAGCTTGTCGCCGACGCGTTCGGCCAGTTCGCCCAGCGCCTTGTCGATCGACTGTTTCAACCGCGCGGCCGCCTTGCCGGTCGGCGCGGCCAGCGCGATGCGCTGCTGGGCCCCGCCTGGCGCGGTCGCGAACAGCAGCGCCAGCAGGCGCGCCACCGTGTAGGTCTTGCCGGTACCGGGGCCGCCGGTGATGATCGCCAGCGAACCGCGCAGCGCGATCGCACAGGCCAGCTTTTTGCCAGTCGGGCTTTTCGGACGCGCGTCCTGATGCGAACAGCAGGTCGAGCCAACCGTGCACCGCTGCCGCGTCGACCGGATGCGCGCGCGCCGCGCGATCGCGGATGCTGCGCGCCACCAGGGTCTCGTCGCGCCAGTAGCGGCGCAGGTAGAGGCGCTCGCCGTCGAACACGAGCGGCTCGCCATAATCCAGTTCGCCGACCGTCCAGACTTCCTCGCAGGCGGAAAACTGCGCCGCCCAGGCCTTGGCGTTCTTCGGCAGCGGCACCACCGTACCGGCCAGGCCCTGCCACTGCTCGCTGCTCCAGCCCAGCAGGCCGGCCACGCCGTCACCGTTTTCCCCGGCGAGATCGGCCAGCTGCAGGCAGCTATGACCCTGCCCTTCGAGCTCGGACAGCACCAGCGCCGCCAGCAGCACGGGCGGCGCCACGGGCCCGAGCGAGGCGACGAAACGCGCAAAGGCGGTCGACAGGCGGCGCAGCTCGCCGGCCTCGGTAAGCCGGGCCGCTTCTTGCCACAAGGCGTCGGCCGACGCCGTCACTGGATTATCGTGTTTCATGGGTGGTCGTGAGCGAGCAGTTGGTCGAGGCCATCGAGCAGTTCGATATCGGGTTCGAGCAGGCAGCAGCCGTGGGTGGCCGGGTTGGCGATCCCGCGCAGGAACAGGAAGATCGCGCCGCCCAGCTGCTGCGCCGGATCGTAGGCGTCGCCCAGGCGGCTCTTGAGCAGCCGGTGCAGCGCCAGCATGTAGATCGCGCCACGGATGTCGTAGCGATGGCCGGCCATGCCCTCTTCCATCGCGCGCTTCGTATAGGCCGCGTCGCCGCTGCCCAGCGCGTTCGACTTGTAGTCCAGCACCCAGTAACGGCCTTCGTACTCGAACACCAGGTCGGCGAAACCCTTGAGCATGCCGTGCAGCGCGCGCTCGGGCAGGGTCGGACGCGGCGTGTTGCCGAGCAGGCGGCGGCGGCACAGGCGGTCGAGCGCGCCCAGCGCCAGTTCGTCGCTGGGGAACCAGAATTCCATTTCCGGCACGGTGTTCTCGATATCGCTCAGGCGCGCACCCAGCGGCGGCAGCGGCGTGCCCACCACCGTGCGCAGCCAGGCAACGGTGTCCTCGCTGCGGTGGCCCCAGCCTGCGCGTTCGCAGCGCTGCGCCAGGCGCGCATCGAAGTTCGGATCATGGATGATGTCGAAGCCTTCCTGGCCGATCCATTCGAGCTGCTCGTGCAGGAAGTTGCCCGGTACCGAGCCGCGCGGGAAACGGTGCCAGGGCGCGTCTTCGACCTTCGGCGGATCGGGCAGCACCTGCGCTTCCTCGAACAGGGTCTCCTCGGCCGCGCGCATCGGCGCGTCTGCTGGGTGTGGCGGGTGATCGACGTGAACGACCCGACCGACCAGTTGCGCTCGAAGTCGGCATCGAAAGGCGCCGGCGCCACCGGGGGCGCATGCTGCTCGGCGCGATCGAGCATCGTGCAGCCGTCCAGTGGGGGAGCGTGTGCAGGGCGATGTCCTGGCAGCCGCCGCGCAGCCGGTCGAGGTGCTCGGCCAGCGCGCTGGCGGGCACCGGGGTGCCGCCGGTCGCCAGGTAGCCCAGTGCCGACTCGTGCAGGAGGTTGCTCTTGGTCGAGCCGCGGTTGCTCAGGGCAGCCACCCCCAGCCACAGGAAGTGGCGCGCGCGCGTCAGGGCCACGTAGAGCAGGCGCAGGTCCTCGTCCAGGCGCGCGCGGTCGACCGCCGCCAGGGCTTCGTCGGACAGGGCCAGGTCAATCTGGCGCTTGCCGTCCTCGTGCGCGAATTCGAAGAAGGACGCCATCTTGCGCTCGGTCTTGCGCGCCGTGACCGCGAAGGGCAGGTAGACCAGCGGGTACTCCAGCCCCTTCGACTTGTGCACCGTGATGACTTTCACCAGCTCGGCGTCGCTTTCCAGGCGCAGCACCAGCTCGTCCCCGCCTTCGCCCAGGCCCTCGATCTGCTCGGCGAACCAGCGGATCAGCGCACCTTCGCCGTCGAGGTGGCGGCTCGCTTCCTGCAGCAGTTCGGCCAGGTGCAGCAGGTTCGTCAGGCGGCGCTCGCCGCCGGCTTCGTCGAGCAGGCGCGCTGGCAGCTCCAGCTCGTGGATGAAGCGGCGCAGCATCGCCAGCACGCCCTGGCGCTGCCAGCAGGCGTGCAGGTTCTTGAGCTGCTCGACGCGCTCTTCCCACGCGGCTTCGTCGGCCGTCAGGCGTGCCAGTTCCTCCAGCGGCAGGCCGGCCGTGCGCGTGGCGAGGGCGGCGCGCACCAGCACGCCGTCGAGCGGATTGGCAACCGCATGCAGCCAGCGCAGCACGTCGCGCGCCTCGTCGCTCTCGACCACCGAGTCCTTGTCGGACAGGTAGACGCTCCTGACCTTGCGCCGCTCCAGTGCACGGCGGATCGCCGCCGCTTCCTTGCGGTCGCGCACGAGGATGGCGATATCGGCCGGTATCAGGCGGGTGAAGCGGGTACCGCCGCCCGCCGCGGGCGCTTCGAAGCCGACCCCTTCGTCGTTGAGCAGGGTAACGATGTGTTCCGCGCAGTGCTGGGCAAGGAAGTCACGGTACTCGTCCGAGCCCAGGTCGTCGCGTTCGGACGCGCACAGGGTCAGCGCCTGGTAGGGGCCGGCCACGCCGACCAGCCGGGCCTTGTGGCCGGCCGCCGCCACCGGCTCGAAGGGCAGCGGGTTGACCTCGCCGCGCCGGAAGCGGAAGGCGCCGGCCGGATGCCCGCCCTGCCCCTTCGTCCCCTCGGCATGGGCGAAGAGCTGGTTGACCGCTTCCACCAGCGCCGCGGTGGACCGGTAGTTGGTGCCGAGCTGGTAGTGGCGCCCCTCGGTGGCGCGCCGCGCCGCCAGATAGCTGTGGATGTCGGCGCCGCGGAAGCCATAGATCGACTGTTTCGGATCGCCGATCAGGAACAGGCCGGTGGCGGCATCGTTGTCCGCCACCCGGTACAGCAGGTCGAAGATGCGGTACTGCTCGGGCGAGGTGTCCTGGAACTCGTCGACCATGGCGATCGGGTACTGCAGCACGATACGACGGCGCAAGGCCTCGCCATTCGGGCCTTCGAGCGCGTCCTTCAGGCGCGCGAGCATGTCGGCAAAACCGAACTGCCGGTTGCGCGCCTTGAGTTCCGCGATGCGGGCGGCGATATGGGTGGCGGCATGGCGCACCAGCGCATGCTTGACCGGTTCCATCGCGTCGAGCCCGGCCTTGAGCGGCGCGGTACCGGCGAAGCAATCGGGCACCGGCACGGCGCAGCCCTTGTTGAAGGCGTCCTCGATGCCCTCGACCGTCAGGCGCGTCCATCCCGTGCCCTTGAGCTTGAGCTCCCTGCTGTCCGGATCGCGCGCCCAGGCACCCGGGGCCGCGAACCATTCGGCCTCGGATTCCGGCTTGAGTTTGCCGGCGCTGAGGCATTTCGGATTGCGCTCGCGCTGCGCCGCGAGCCAGGCCTGCATCTGTTCGACGCGCTCGACCCAGCCCTCTTTCAGGCGGGCCAGCTCGGCGCGCTGCTTGCCGTCGATGCGCGCAAGCACCGCCGCGAGCGGCTCGGTTTCATGTGCGCCGAGCACGGACACGCGCCCCACCCGGGGCGCGCAGCGCATTCTTGAGCGCACCGACATCGCGCCAGCAACCCAGCACCATGGCCAGGGACGTGCTGTTCAGGGGGTAGACATGCTGGCGCCAGTAATCGTGCGCCGCGTCGTCGAACAGCGCGCGCTCGTCGCTGACGAGTTCCTCGTCGAACAGGCTGCCGCTGTCGAAGGCGTGTTCGCGCAGCATGCGCTGGCACCAGGCGTCGATCGTGAAGATCGCCGCTTCGTCCATCGTTTCCGCGGCCAGCATCAGGCGGTGCGCCGCGACCTGGCGCTCGCCCTCGCCGGCATAGCCCTGCGCCAGGCTTTCCGGGAACGGATCGCCCCCTTCGCTTTGTCCGCGGAAGTACGCGGCTGCCTGGACCAGGCGCTCGCGCACGCGGTTCGACAGTTCGCGCGTGGCGGCGCGGGTGAAGGTCATCACCAGGATGTCCGAGGGCAGCAGGGGCTTTGCGAAGGCGGCATCAAAGCCGTGGCCCAGCACCAGGCGCAGGTAGAGGGCCGCGATGGTCCAGGTCTTGCCGGTGCCGGCGCTGGCCTCGATCAGGCGCGAGCCGTGCAGCGGGAAGTCGAGGGGATCAAGTAGCTGGCTCATGCATCCGTTCCTGTTGCATCCGTTCCCGTATGTGACTCGACCTCGACGTGCGCACGCATCCACGCCAGCAGCGGACCATAGACTTCGCGTGCCACGACGCCGCCCGGGTCGGCCGCGCCAAGAGCGGCGAAATCGGGCCACAGGCGCGCCAGGCAGGGCTCGCGCTGGACCTCGCCGGGGAATTTGTACTGGCCCTCGTAGGTCTTGCGCGGGCTGAGCTTTTTCGGCTTGCCCTTGCGCCCATCGGCCGGAGGCGGCTCTTCCGCCGCCAGCTGGACGAGCGCCGTCCTGCAGGCGACCGGCAGCGGCTGGTCCAGGTTGCGGCGCCAGAGCGCGGCGAGCTGCGCGAGCACGGCCAGCGCCTCGCTTTGTTCGATCGGCTGCATCGTCACCAGCGCGTCGCGCGCCACCAGGTAGCCGGTCAGTTCGACACCGGCGGCGCTGGCAGCGAGCTGGCGCAGCCAGGCGTCGATCAGCTTGTCGCCACAGGGCGCGCCTTCCTTGTCCAGCACTTTCGACGAGGTTTGCGCCAGCCAGGCGGTCTGCGCGCCATTGCTGCGCAGGCGGTCGATCCAGTCTTCCAGCGTGACGGCATCGAACGCCAGCTTCAGGGAACCAGCTTCGGCGCCGCATCCGGAAAGTCGGCGCATAGCCGCAGCCAGGCCTCCCGCACCGGCACCAGGTCCTTGACCAGCTGCTCCTGCCAGTGCTGTCCGATCAGCCCGATGGGCAAGGCGCCTTCGCGCGCGAGCCGTTCGGCACGCGCCTGCAGTACCTGGCGCACCGCATCGAGTTCCTCGATCACGCCGCCGTCGTCGAGCAGGCTGTCTTCCAGGCCGTAGCGTTCGAGTCCGTCGAACGCGAACGGCTCCTCGTCCTCGCCGATCACTTCGGTCTCGTTGAACATCACGGCCAGGCGGCGGCGGAAGAAGTAGCGTGCCGGCTGCTTCATGAAGCTGGCCAGTTCGGCCAGGGTCAGGCGGTAGCCCGGCTCGAGTTCATACGGGGGCAAGGCGTCGGCCTCCCTTGCCCGTTCGCCCTGGCCGTGCGCCGCGCGCCATTCGCGCGCGTAGGTGCGCAGCCCACCTTGCTCGAAATAGCGGCGGCTGAAGGGCTGCAGCGCGTGCTCGGTCGTGATGGTGGACAGGTCGAGCTTCCAGCCGGCGCGCAGGTAGTCGCGCAGCTGCGCCACCAGCACCGAGGCAGGCTGCTCGCTGTTGTCGCGCACGTTGCGTCCGACCCAGCTCACGTACAGCCTGTCGCGCGCGGCCAGCAGGGCTTCCAGCATCAGGTAGCGGTCGTCGTCGCGGCGCGAACGGTCGCCCGGGCGGCTCATGCCGGGCAGCGCCAGCAGGTCGAAGTCGGCCTGGGGCGTGCGGCGCGGGAAGTCGCCGTCGTTCATGCCGAGCAGGCAGACGGCGCGGAAAGGCACGGCGCGCATCGGCATCAGGGTGCAGAAGGTGACGCCGCCCGAGACGAACTGGTGGTTCAGGGTCGGCTGGTCGATCTGCGACAGCCAGGCTTCGCGCAGCACCGCAAGCGGCACCGGCTCGTCGAAGCCGCCCGATTCCGTCATCTCGAGCCAGCATTGCAGGGCTTCGTTCAGCTGCGCCAGCGTCAGACGGTCGCCCTCCTCGCGGCCGTCGAAAAAGGCGGCCAGCAGGGACCGTGCCTCGACGCCCCACTCGGCAGGGGTGCGCGCCTCGGCCAGGCGTGCGCGCCAGGCCAGCAGGCACTCGACCAGCTGGGCCAGCGAGCCGGCCAGGGCGGCATCGAGCCCGCCGACCTCGCCATACGGTTCGATATCGCCGAAGCGGGCACCGGCGCCGCTGGCGTAACCGAGCAGCATGCGCCGCACGCCGAAGATCCGGGCATTCTGTTCGCCGGCCGCGCCCAGGCCGAGCCCGGCGCGGTGTTCGCCATCCAGGCCCCAGCGCACGCCGGCGCCGTCGATCCACTGGCCGAGGGTGTGCAGGTCGTCGTCGTGGATACCGAAGCGCGCGGCCAGCGCCGGCACGTCGAGCAGGTCGCGCACCTCGCTCTGGCGGCAGCGCTGCTGCGGCAAACGCAGCAGCCACTCGAGCGCGACCAGCAGCGGATTGACGCTGCGGTCGCGCGTGTCGCCGATCTGGAACGGGATGTGGCGCGGGTCGTTCTTGCGGTGCTGGTCGAAGACGGCGTGGATCGCGGCCGAGAAGGTGTCGATGTCGGGCACCATCACGACGATGTCGCGCGGGCGCAGGCTCGGGTCCGCGGCGAACCACGACAGCAGCTGGTCGTGCAGCACCTCGACTTCGCGCTGGGTGCTGTGGGTGACGTGGAAGGCGATCGAATGGTCGTCCGGCGCCGGCGGCTCCTGCGGATGCTCGTTCAGCGGCAGCAGGTCGCGCACGGCGGCCTGCACCGGGCCAGCAGGGTCTCGCCCGGCCCCTCGGAGAACAGGTCGATGCGCAGGCGGGTGGTGCCGTTTTCGGCATCTTCCGGCCTGACCTCTTCGTTGTCGAATTCGTCGAGCATGCGCACGAAGTCGCGGCCCTGGCGGCCCCAGCTCGCCAGCAACGGGTGGGGTGGGCGTGCAGGGCCTCGATCGGTACGCTGGCCAGGTCGACGCCGTCGCGCGCCGGCTGGCGCTTGTGCGCAGCTTTCAGCAGCTCGCGCCCTTCGATGATGTCGCCCCAGTAGAACTGGCAGGGATTCGGCACGGCCAGCACGGGTGTGGCGCGCCAGCGCGGCGATCGCCTGCAGCGTCTGGTAAGGCAGCGCCGACATCCCGAACAGCACGACGCGGCGCGGCAGGCGCCCGGCGGGCGGGTCGCCGGACAGGATCCTGGTGACGAACACCTCGTGGATCGCGGCGCGCCCGAGGCCGCGCTGCATGGGCGGCACGCTCTCGTGCACGGCACGCCACAGGTGCGCCTGCCAGACCTGGTCCGGCTCGAGCGGTACGGGGTCGCCGCCCGCGCGGCGCAGCTGGTCGCGTCCGATCTCCCAGTCGGTGAGCCAGTCGGCGCGGTACACCCGGTACTGGTCGAACAGGTCGGCCAGGCGCTCGGCCAGTTGCAGGCGCCGTTCCGGGCAGCCGTCGCCGAGGAAGTGCGTGAGCGGCGCAAAGGCCGGCTCGCGCAGCAGCGTGGGCAACAGGCGCATCAGGCGCCAGGTGAGCGGATCCTTGTCGAAGGGCGAGCGTGCCGGAACACGCTCGCGCCCCAGCATTGCGCGATAGGCCTCCCACAGGAAGCGGCCCGGCAAGGCCACGCGGGTGGCGGCGCACACGCCCAGGTCGCGCGCCAGGGCAATCTTGAGCCACTCGGCGAACCCGTTCGACTGCACCAGGATGGTTTCCTGCTCGAGGGGACCGAGGGGATGCGTGCGCAGCCAGTCGAATACGGCGGCGCGCAGCATTTCCATCTGGTTGCCGTGCAAAATCAGCAAGCCGGGGGTGATCGGGGAAGGCATCGGGGGAGGTAGGTGGATCGGTCGTGGTGGTGGAGCTCAGGCGCAACAGGATACTCTTTTTGCCGGCGCGGCGAAAGGCTGGCCTTCGATACCCGCTTCGCTCAGCGCGAGTCCGTGGCGCGCGCACCAAGTTCTGCTGCCACTTGCCGATCGAGCCGCGCAAAGATGCTGCGCAGACGCGCTCCAAGCGCACGCCCCGGGCCAGGGCGCCGCGCTCGTGCTGGCGTTCGAGTTCGGAGCAGACCTCGGCAAAGCCCATCGCCCCGACCGCGCGCGCCGACGATTTCAGGCGGTGCGCGACGGCGCCGGCACGCGCCAGGTCGTTCGAGGCCAGCGCGATGTCGATCTCGGCCATGCCTTCGCGTACGCTGTCGAGGAACATGAAGGCGAACTTGCGCATCTTGTCGGGGTCGTGGCCGAAGGTGGCGGCCAGCACTGGACGTCGAGGAGCGGCATGCCGGCGGCCGTCGGCGGCGCGGCCGGGCTGTCGGCGGGCGGCGTCGGCGCGCTGACGGTGGTGCGAGCGGCGGCCGGTGCCACGGCCGGCACCGGGTCCGGCGTGCTTGCCGCTGCCGATGCCGATGCGGCCACGCCCTGCTCCTGGCGCGTTCCCACCCGTGCCAGCACGCGCAGGATCGTCGTCGCCAGCAGCTCAGGGGCGACCGGCTTGGTCAGGAAGTCGTCCATGCCCGCCTCCATGCAGCGACGCTGGTCCTCGACGCCGGCATTGGCCGTCATGGCGATGACGACGGTGTGGCGCAGGCCCTCGTCGGCCCGGACGCGGCGCGTGGCCTCGAAGCCGTCCATCACCGGCATCTGCACATCCATCAGCACGCAGTCGAAGCGCCGCTCGCGCATGCGCTCGATCGCCTCGCTGCCGTTGCCCGCCACGACGACGCTCGCGCCCACGCCTTGGAGCAGTTCGCACCCGACCTGCTGGCTGAAGACATTGTCCTCGACCAGCAGGATGGTCTTGCCGTCGAGGCGCACGGCCGGCAACCCGGAAGCGCCGCTGCGCCGCGACGGGCGCGCGTCCGGCTCCGGCTTCGGTTCCAGCCTGGACTCGTGCCCGTCCTCGTGCTTGCGCGCAAGGCGGCTCTCCTGCCTGCCGCCTTGCCCCAGCCGCGCCGTGAACCAGAAGGTGCTGCCGCGGCCTGGCTGGCTGTCGACGCCGACTTCGCCGCCCATCAGTTCGGCCAGCTGCTTGCTGATCACCAGGCCCAGTCCGGTGCCGCCGTAGCGCCGCGTGGTCGAAGGGTCGGCCTGGTGGAAAGGCGTGAACAGCTGCGCCACCTCGGCGGGATCGATGCCGATACCGTGGTCCCGCACCTCGAAGCGCACCAGCGTCTCGTGGCCGAAGGCACGCACCGCGCGCACCCGGATGACGATGCTGCCGCGTTCGGAAAACTTGATGGCGTTGCCGAGGAAGTTGAGCAGCACCTGCTCGAGCCTCAGTGGGTCGCCGCGCAGCGGCCGCGCCAGTTCCGGGGCGACGTCGAACTCGAGCCGCAAGCCCCTGGCGGCGGCCGCCTCGCCAAGCTGGGTCTCGAGGTTGCCCATCAGGGCATCGAGCTTGAAGTCAAGCAGCTCGAGCTCCATGCGGCCGGCCTCGATCTTGGAAAAGTCGAGGATGTGGTTGATGATGCCCAGCAGGTGCTGGCCCGAGTGATGGATCTTTTCCAGGTAGTCGCGCTGCTTGGGGTCGAGCGCGCCCTTGAGCGCCAGGTGGGTCATGCCGATGATGCTGTTCATCGGCGTGCGGATCTCGTGGCTCATGTTCGAGAGGAAGTTACTCTTGGCCTGGTTGGCGGCGTCGGCCTGGGCCTTGAGCTGGTGCAGTTCGGTGACGTCGGTCGCCACGCACAGCACGCCGCCGACGCCGCCATCGAGGCGCACCGGCACCTTCACTTCCCACAGCTGGCGCGGTGTGCCGTCGGCCAGCCGCACTTCCACCTGGCTCGCGCGGCGGTGGCCGTCGAACACGGCGCGCTCGCGTTCCCAGGCGGCGTCGGCTGCGCCCAGCGGCATCACCTCGCGGTCGAGGCGGCCGTTGATGCGCTCGGCACTCTCGCCCAGCGCCTGCGCGGTCTTCGCATTCACGTAGCGAAAGCGCCGGTCGCGGTCCTTCATGAAGACGAAGGCGTCGAGGTTGTCGAGCACCGTGTCGAGCAGGGTGCGCTGCTCGATCGCGCCGCGGCGCGACCAGTACAGCGACAGGAACAGGCTGTAGACCAGCAAGGTGGCGAGGAAGCCGCCGATAAAGGCGAGCAGCGGGAAGCGGCGCTCGAAGGGCAGGTAGAACTCTTCCCTGGCCGCGCTGAAATGGGCCTTCCACAGGGTGCCGCCGAAATCGACCGGCAGCACCGTGACGAAGCGCGTGGCCGCGTCCAGCGGGTGCGTGCGCAGGCCCCCGTCGCCGTACAGCAGGCGGTCCGCCGGCGCTGGCGCCAGCGCGGCGGGCGCGCCTGCCTGGCGCGCCGCTCCCGGCGGTGCGGAGAACAGCGACAGCGCGATCGGCGAGGCGGCCTGCCCGGCCAGCGTGCGCTCGACCAGTGCCGGCACCGAGAACGCGATACCGACGCTGCCGACATAGGCGGCGCGGCGCTCGGCGAGCGTGGCCGGGGTGACGCCGCCGCGGTAGACCGGGGCGCGCATGCCCAGCGCGATATGCGGGGTCGGGTTCTCCACCCGCACCGGCTGGCCCGAGGCGCTCATGCCGCCGGAATCGCGGGCGCGTGCCATCGCCTCGGCGACGGCGGGGTTGGCGGTGATGTCGACCCCGAATTTTTCCGGCAGCGCGCTGGGCGGCTCGATGTAGGTGAGGACGGCGTAGCTGGGACGCCGTCCCGGAGGCTGGATCGAAAAGCCGGGATAGCCGCGCGGATCGAGGCTGCGGTCGGCGCGCACGGCCGCTTCGAAAGCGTCGCGCTCGGCATCAGGCACTTCATGGGTGTAGGCGACGGCGTCGAGCGCCGGGTAATTCTCGTGCAGCGCCAGCGCGGAAACATAGCGGTGGAACTGCTGGCGCGTGACCGGCTTATCGCTGGCCGCGAACATCGCCACCAGCGCCCGCGTGACTTCGTTGTACGAGGTGATGACACCGGCCAGTTCGTCCTTGATGGCGCGCGCCTGGTAATCGAAGCGGCGCCGCGCCGATTCCTCGACGGTGCGCCCGGCCGCCATGTGCAGGATGGCGCCGACCAGGAGCGCCAGCCAGACGCCGGCGCCCCACATCACGACACGGGTGGTGCCGCGCATGCCCGCCAGGGCGCCGATGCTGCGTGTGATCGACAGGGCCATCGTTTTTTGCCGTGCAGTAAGAGACGAAAGATTGTTGATAATATACGATATCGGTTCGCCGTTGGGGCGCTCGACAGTAAGGAAGAAAAGATGCGGAAAACGGCGGCGAAAGTACTGCTTGGCCTGGCAGCGGCGGGTGGACTGGCGGATGGCATGGCGGCTGCGCCAGCTGGCACCCAGCCTCTGCCCGACCCGTATGCCTGGCTCGAGGACGTGGGCGGCGAGCGCCCGCTGGCCTGGGTGCGCGAACAGAACGCGCTGGCGGAAAAGGCGCTCGGCGGCCCTGACGGGGAAGCGCTGCGCGCCCGCCTGCAGGCCATCCTCGACGCCAGGGAGCGCATTCCCTACGTCAGCCGCGAGGGCGGGTATCTCTACAATTTCTGGCGCGATGCCGACCATGAACGCGGCATCTGGCGCCGTACCACGCTGGCCGAATACCGCAAGGCGGCGCCGCAGTGGGAAACCGTGATCGACCTCGATGCGCTCGCGCGCGACGAACACGAGAACTGGGTGTGGGCCGGCGCCACCTGCCTCAAGCCGCAAGCGACGCGCTGCCTGGTGTCGCTCTCGCGCGGCGGCGGCGATGCCGCCATCGTGCGTGAATTCGACCTGGAACGGCGCGCCTGGGTCGCCGGCGGCTTCGCCCTGCCCGAAGCCAAGAGCGAGGTCGGCTGGATCGATGCCGACACCCTGTTCGTCGGCACCGACTTCGGCCCGGGTTCGATGACCGGCTCGGGCTACCCGCGCATCGTCAAGGCCTGGAAGCGCGGAACGCCGCTGTCGGCGGCCACGACTGTCTTCGAAGCCCAGGGCGGCGACCTGTCGGCGTCGGCATACAAGGACATGACGCCCGGCTTCGAGCGAGAATTCGTCTCGCGCCAGATCGACTTCTACAGCAGCGAACTGTTCCTGCGCGAGGGCGATCGCCTCGTCAAAGTCGACAAGCCGCTGGACGCGAACGCCTATGCGGTGCGCGATCAGATACTAATGGAGTTGAGATCGACCTGGCAGGTCGGCGGGCGCACCTGGCCGCAGGGCGCGCTGCTGGCGATCGACTTTTCCCGCTTCATGCGCGGCGAACGCGATTTCGAGATGCTGTTCACGCCGACCGCCACCACCTCGCTCGAGGGCGTGACGGTCACGCGCGACGCCCTGCTCCTGACGGTGCTCGACAAGGTCAAGAACCGCCTCGTCGAACTGCGCCATGAGGGTGGCAGCTGGCAGCGGCGCGACGTGGCGGCGCCGGACGTCGGCAGCCTGGGCGTCTGGGCCTTCGACCCGATCGAGTCGAACGACTACTTTTTGACCGTCACCGGTTTCCTGACGCCGACCACGCTTTACCTGGGCAGCGTCGGCAAGGACAGCCGCGAGCGGCTGAAAGCGATGCCAGCCTGGTTCGACGGCGCGCGCCTGGCCGTGTCGCAGTTCGAGGCGAAGTCGAAGGACGGCACGATGGTCCCGTATTTCGTCGTGATGGACCGGCGCGCAAAACGCGACGGCCGCAACCCCACCCTGCTCTATGGCTACGGCGGCTTCGAGGTGTCGCTCACGCCCTCGTACAGCGGCATGGATGGTGCGGGCTGGCTGGAAAGCGGTGGCGTCTACGTGCTGGCGAACATCCGCGGCGGCGGCGAGTTCGGCCCGCGCTGGCACCAGGCCGCGCTCAAAGAACATCGCCAGCGCGCTTTCGACGACTTCCTGGCGGTGGCCAAGGACCTCATCAAGCGCAAGATCACGAGCCCACGCCACCTCGGCATCATGGGCGGCAGCAATGGCGGCCTGCTGGTGGGCGCCGCCATGACCCAGCGGCCGGACCTGTTCAATGCCGTGGTGTGCCAGGTGCCGCTGCTGGACATGCGGCGCTACCACAAGCTGCTGGCCGGCGCCTCGTGGATGGGCGAATACGGCGACCCTGACGACCCGGCCCAATGGGAATTCATCGGCAAGTACTCGCCCTACCAGAACGTTTTCAAGGACAAGCACTACCCGCCAGTGCTGTTCACGTCCTCGACACGCGACGACCGCGTCCACCCCGGCCATGCGCGCAAGATGGCGGCGCTGATGCGCGACCAGGGGCACCAGGTGCTGTACTGGGAAAACACCGAGGGCGGGCACGCCGGCGCAGCCAACAATACCCAGCAGGCGCGTATGTGGGCGCTGACCTATACCTTTCTGCGCAAGCAGTTGAAGTAGCGAATCATCGGCGTGAAACTGCCATGGTGCAACTTCCGTGGCTTTGCCGCCCCCACTATATATAGAAGGACATGAAATCCGTGACCATAGCCCCGCCCGCCGCGCCGGCGCCTCCCCTCGTCGACATGGTGAGGGTACGTCCGCTCGCCAGCAACGAGTGGCCACTCTACCGGACGCTGCGGCTGCGCGCGCTGGCGGACGCGCCGGCCGCCTTCGGCAGCACGCTGGCGGCAGAAGAGGCGCGCGTGGATGCCGACTGGGCCTGGGCCTGGGCCTGGCCGTTACCTCGAACCGGGACCGGCCGCTGGTGGCGGAATACGATGGCAGCGCCGTCGGCCTGGCCTGGGCCACATTCGACGCGGCCGATCCGCTGCTGGTGAACCTGTTCCAGATGTGGGTGGCACCGGAAAGCCGCGGCCACGGCGCGGCGGCCGCCCTGCTGAAGGCCGCGGTGGATTGGGCACGCGCCTCCGGCGCACGCGCCATGCAGCTGGGCGTACTCAGTGAAAACGACACGGCCCGGCGGCTCTACGAGCGCGCCGGATTCCGTGACCATGGCGCGCCCTTCCCGGTGCGGCCGGGCGATGCGCGCATGGAGCAGGCGATGCGGCTGGACCTGGCGCCCGCCAGTTGAGGCCGCGTCCCTGAACACGGCGCTAACCGGCGGCGGGCGGCTGCCGCGTGCCCTCTTCAGCTCGCCAGGCGGTGGTCGAATAGTACTTCGCAGGTCGCTTCGATATCGACGAACAGGGCCACTGCCGTCTCGACGCCGATGACCAGCGGCGGGCCGAGACGCTCGGTGACGATACCGCCACGGCGCAGCAGGCGCTCGATCGCGGTGGTGGTGACCGTGACATAGCGTTCGATGCCGCGTTCATGACCGAAGCGCAAGATGGCGGCAAAGGATTCCATGGTCATTTGCGAGAAGCCGAAATGGTTGCTGCCGCCGGTTTCGATGGCAAAGCGCGACAGCTCCCAGATGTGCTCGTCGCTTGGGGCTTGCTGGCCATGCAACAGTTGCGGGAACGAATCTTTCAGCATGTAGGGGCCCTCGGTCGGCAGCAGGCGCCAGCAGCCGCGCAAGATGCCGCCGCGCGAATCGCGCATCATCATGTAGTGCGGTTCGAGCGCGTCGTAGCCGTCGATTTCCATACCTGACAACACGGGGACCTCCCAGCCGAGCCGGCCCTGGAACACTTTTGCGCGCAGCGCATGCATCTCCCACAAGTCACGCGACTTGAATTCGCGCCGTGCTGCGATGTCGATTTGCAGTGCCATGTTGTTCTCCCTGGTTATTGACGCAAGAAAATATGCGTTGGGCATAAGATTCATGCAATTCGGGCAGGAAAGTAACTAGCAGGTTTGCTAGGTGGCTACAAACGGTTACGGTGGAATACTAGGTTTTTGACCCGCATAACCAGGAGAGACGCCATGCCCAACGACTACATCAGCGAATCCATGCTTGCCCGCCCAGGCTTACAGCCGACCATGATGCCGATGCCGCCGCGCCCGGCGCACGTCGACCTGCGTCAATTCCGCATCAGCAAACGCGAGAGCCAGGAAAAGTTCTGGGGCCGTTTCGGCGTGACTCAATCGAGCGGTAGCCGCTTTGAAACCGGCCTGGCGATCCCGCAGCCAGTCGCGATCCTGTTGAAGCTGTACGTGAACGGTAAGCTCAACGATGGCGATCTTCAGGGGTAAGTAGTCCGAGGGCGATCGCCTTGACGACCGCCTGCTGGCGTGTGTTGACGTTGAACTTCTGACGTACGTTAGCCAGGTGAAAGTTGACGGTCGCTTCCGAACACCGGGTGATCATCGAGATCTCCCACGAGGACTTGCCTGCCATGACCCAGTTGAGCACCTCGAGCTCGCGCCGGGTCAGGCGCGGAACCGCTTCCCCACCCGTCGGCTGCTGCGAAAACGGCAGCGACGAGGCAAAGGCATAATCGCGCATCAGGGACAAGGAGCCCATGTTGCGCGCGACTTCCTGCGAAAATTCATCACCTGGCGCGGCGTCCGATGCCAGGCTGAGCATGCCCACTTCCCCGTTCGGACCATGGATCGGCAGCGTCACCCCGGTCCGGATCCCGTAGCCGGAAGCATCTTCATATAGCGCCCGTCCCTCCTCGGTGGAAAAGGTCTCCGGCTCCCAGATGAAGGGCAAGGTACTGGTCAGGCAATGGCCAACTGTCGGATCGACATAGGCCAGGCGCTCCGCGTCGTAATGATCGCGCCATTCAGTCGAATAATTACTTTGTAGAAAAGCTTGCTCGAACTGGGTATGCCGCGAGTGCACCACTGCGAACAGCACCTGTTCGAAGCCGAGCGAGCGCGCCAGGCCGAACAGGGTCTGACGCCATGAATCGGCATCCTTGGACTGCATCAGCTGCACGAGTTCCGCAGTCTCGACCATAGTGCTCGCTCTTCCATTGAATTCAACTTGTCTATACTAGTGGAAAACAGCCCCACGAGCATGCGTGGTGGCAATTTTATCAAGCTTCAGCAGGGTATGGACATGTATTTGCTGTAGTAAATGCGCAACGAGTCCTGGTTAAGCCCTTTTAAATCGTGCGCGCCGGAAACAAAATTTCAGATACCCTTCCCTGCTGCGATTTAACATTCCCGCAGTGCAAGTTTTATTCTCGCTGCGGCGCTTGACTTGATCCCGCACAAGAGTATCGTTCCATACTTTCCGTTTAACAGTTTCCTGGCGCGAAGCCATTCCGGCGCGCGCACAAGAATATTGCTCCATTTTCCAAAACGAGGATTACAAGTCGATGAACACAATGACCGACATGGCCGAACAGCTGGACGTCAAACTCCTGCTCGCTACGCTGATGGCCCTGAAAAAGGGTGACTTCTCGGTGCGCATGCCTTCGGACTGGACCGGTGTGTCCGGCAAGATCGCCGATACGCTGAACGACATCATCGAAACCAAGTCGAAGATGGTGGAGGCCGTGACCGAAGTGTCGCGCGTCGTCGGCCGCGAGGGCCACCTGACCCAGCGCGCCGACGTGCCGGGCGTGGTCGGCGGCTGGAGCACCCTGATCAGCTCGGTCAATTCCCTGATCGACGACCTGGTGCGTCCGACCACGGAAATGGCGCGCGTCATCGGCGCCGTGGCAAAGGGCGACCTGTCCCAGACCATGGCGCTGGAAGTGGACGGCCACCCCTTGAAGGGCCAGTACCTGCGCGCGGCAACGACCGCGAACACGATGGTGGAACAGCTCTCCTCCTTCTCCTCCGAAGTGACGCGCGTGGCGCGAGAGGTCGGTACCGAGGGTAAACTCGGCGGCCAGGCGCAGGTGAAAGGCGTCGCGGGTACCTGGAAGGACTTGACCGACTCGGTGAACTCGATGGCGGGTAACCTGACTTCCCAGGTGCGTAACATCGCGGAAGTGACGACCGCCGTGGCAAACGGCGACTTGTCGAAGAAAATTACCGTCGACGTGCGCGGCGAGATCCTGCAACTGAAGGACACGATCAACGTCATGGTGGACCAGCTGCGTTCCTTCGCATCCGAGGTGACGCGCGTGGCGCGCGAGGTCGGTACCGAGGGCAAGCTGGGCGGCCAGGCTTACGTGCCGGGCGTGGGCGGTACCTGGAAGGACTTGACCGACAACGTGAACTTCATGGCGTCGAACCTGACGGGCCAGGTGCGTAACATCGCGGCGGTGACGACCGCGGTGGCGAACGGCGACTTGTCCAAAAAGATTACCGTTGACGTGAAGGGCGAGATTCTCGAACTGAAGAACACGATTAACGTCATGGTGGACCAGCTGTCCTCCTTCGCATCCGAGGTGACCCGTGTGGCACGTGAGGTGGGTACCGAGGGCAAGCTGGGCGGCCAGGCGCAGGTGAAGGGCGTCGCGGGCACCTGGAAAGACTTGACCGACTCGGTGAACTCCATGGCGGGTAACCTGACGGGCCAGGTGCGTAACATTGCGGACGTGACCACCGCCGTGGCAAACGGCGACTTGTCCAAGAAGATTACGGTGGACGTGAAGGGCGAGATTCTCGAGCTGAAGAACACGATCAACGTCATGGTCGACCAGCTGAACTCCTTCGCATCCGAGGTGACCCGTGTGGCACGGGAAGTGGGTACCGAGGGCCGCCTGGGCGGCCAGGCGAACGTGCCTGGCGTTGCGGGTACCTGGAAAGACTTGACCGACGGCGTGAACTCGATGGCGGGTAACCTGACCGGCCAGGTGCGTAACATTGCGGACGTGACGACCGCGGTGGCGAACGGCGACCTGTCGAAAAAGATTACCGTGGACGTCAAGGGCGAGATTCTGGAGCTGAAGAACACGATTAACGTCATGGTCGACCAGTTGTCCTCCTTCGCATCCGAGGTTACGCGGGTTGCGCGTGAAGTGGGTACGGAAGGCAAGCTGGGTGGCCAGGCCTATGTGCCGGGCGTGGGCGGTACCTGGAAGGACTTGACCGACAACGTGAACTTCATGGCCTCGAACCTGACAGGCCAGGTGCGTAACATCGCGGCGGTGACGACCGCGGTGGCGCGTGGTGACTTGTCGAAGAAAATTACCGTGGACGTGAAGGGCGAGATTCTCGAACTGAAGGACACGATCAACGTCATGGTCGACCAGCTGTCTTCCTTCGCATCCGAGGTGACCCGTGTGGCACGTGAGGTGGGTACCGAAGGTAAGCTGGGCGGCCAGGCGAACGTGTCGGGTGTCGCGGGTACCTGGAAAGACTTGACCGAGAACGTCAACCAGCTGGCGGCAAACCTGACCAACCAGATGCGCGCGATCGGCGAGGTGGCAACGGCCGTGACCCGTGGTGACTTGTCGCGTTCGATTCAGGTCGAAGCGCGCGGCGAGGTGTCCTACCTGAAGGACAACATCAACGAGATGATTCGTAACCTGAAGGAGACCACGCAGAAGAACGCGCAGCAGGATTGGCTGAAAACCAACCTTGCGCGCTTCACGCGACTCCTGCAGGGCCAGCGCGACCTGGGCGCGGTGACCAAGCTGATCCTGTCGGAGCTCGCTCCGCTGGTCTCGGCGCACCACGGCGTGTTCTACATGATGGATTCGCAGGAGCTTGACGCCCGCCTGCGCATGATCGCGAGCTATGGCTACCGATCCAACCGCAAGCTGCCGACCTCCTTCCTGCCGGGCGAAGGCCTGGTGGGCCAGTGCGCGCTCGAGAAAACCCGCATCTGGCTGACCGACGTCCCGCGCGATTACATCGTGGTCTCGTCGGGCCTGGGTTCGGCGCCGCCGAACAACATCGTCGTGCTGCCGATCCTGTTCGAACAGCAGGTCAAGGCGGTCATCGAGATCGCCTCGCTCGACCGCTTCACCGAAACCCACCTGTCCTTCCTCGACCAGCTGATGGAGTCGATCGGCGTCGTGTTGAACACGATCGAGGCGAACAGCCGTACCGAATCGCTGCTGACCCAGTCGCAGTCGCTGGCGCAGGAACTGCAGCAGACCAACCAGGAGCTGGCCGAAAAGGCGCGCCTGCTGTCCGAGCAGAACATCGAGGTGGAACGCAAGAACCGCGAAGTGGAACAGGCCAAGCTGGCGCTGGAGGAAAAGGCGACCCAGCTGGCCCTGTCCTCGAAGTACAAGTCCGAGTTCCTCGCGAACATGTCGCACGAACTGCGTACGCCTTTGAATTCGCTGCTGATTCTGGCGCAGCAGCTGTCGGATAACCCGGAAGGCAACCTGTCCGGTAAACAGGTGGAATTCGCGAAGACCATCCACGGCTCGGGTTCGGACTTGCTGACCCTGATTAACGACATCCTGGACCTCTCGAAGATCGAGTCCGGTACCGTCACGCTCGACGTGTCGGAGTACCGCTTCGCCACCCTGCGCAACTACGTCGACCGCACCTTCCGCCACATGGCCGAAGCCAAGCACCTCGGCTTCCAGGTCGACCTGGCGGACAACCTGCCGACCGCCGTCATGACCGACACGACGCGCCTGCAGCAGGTCCTGAAGAACCTGCTGTCGAACGCGTTCAAGTTCACCAGCCATGGCCAGGTGTCGCTCAACATCAGCCTCGTCACCAGCGGCTGGACGGCCGATCACCCCCACCTGCTGCATGCGGACGCCGTGCTGGCCTTCTCGGTCAGCGATACCGGCGTCGGCATCCCGCAGGACAAGCTGCAGCTGATTTTTGAAGCCTTCCAGCAGGCCGACGGTTCGACCGCGCGTAAATATGGCGGCACGGGCCTGGGTCTGTCGATTTCGCGCGAACTGGCCCGCCTGCTCGGCGGCGAGATTCGCGTGGAATCGACCGTCAACATCGGTTCGACCTTCACGCTCTACCTGCCGTACAACCGCGCCGGCTTCATCAACTACGAAGCGACGCGCCAGCCGCAGCCGGCCCGCCTGGCCGCGCCTAGCGCGCCTGCGGCAGCACCGGTGATCTACACGGCTGCCCAGGTGGAAGAAAGCGGCGTGGCCACCATCGAGGTACAGGCACCCGGTGCCACCGGCCTCGTGGAATACGCCTCGATGCTGGACGACCGCGGCCTGATCGCCCCGGGCGACCCGTCGGTGCTGATCGTCGAGGACGACGACCGCTTCGCCAAGACCGTGCTGGAATTCGCCCGCGAGAAGAACTTCAAGGGCATCGTCACCCACCGCGGCGACTCGGCGCTGTCGCTCGCCCGCGATTACCTGCCGTCGGCGATCCTGCTCGACATCGACCTGCCGGACATCGACGGCTTCACGGTCCTCGACCGCCTCAAGCGCGACCCGAGCACCCGCCACATCCCGGTGCACGTGGTCTCGGCCCTGCGCGAGCGCGAGCGTGCGCTGCGCCAGGGCGCGATTTCCTTCATCAGCAAGCCGGTGGAACGCGAGGCGCTGCAGGAAGAGTTCACCCGCATCCAGAAGTTCCTGGTCGGCGGCAAGCGTAGCCTGCTGGTGGTCGAGGACGACCTCGCCCAGCGCGAACTGATCGTCAACCTGATCGGCGATAACGACCTGAACATGGTAACCGTGGAGACCGGCAAGGCGGCGATGGAAGCGCTCGAGAGCAAGCACTTCGACTGCATGGTGCTGGACCTGACCCTGCCGGACGTGTCGGGCTTCGACCTGCTCGACCAGATCGGCAAGAAGGAAGCCCTGCGCGACCTGCCGATCGTGATCTACACTGCGCAGGAACTCTCGCGCAAGGAAGTCACGAAGCTCAAGAAGTATGCGAAGACCATCGTGATCAAGGATGCGCGTTCGCCCGAGCGGCTGCTCGACGAAACGGCGCTGTTCCTGCACCGCTCGCACGCATCCCTGCCTGAACTGCAGCGCAAGATGCTGGAAGAGATCCATGCGCTCGACGGCGGCCTCGCGGGCCGCAAGGTCCTGATCGTCGACGACGACCTGCGTAACATCTTTGCGCTGTCGTCCCTGCTGGAGCGCCAGCAGATGCAGGTGCTGTTTGCAGAGAACGGCCGTGACGGCATCGAGGTGCTGGAGAAGGATCCGACCATCGAGATCGTCCTGATGGACATCATGATGCCGGAGATGGACGGCTACGACACGATGCGCGCCATCCGTCGTATTCCGAAGTTCAAGTCGCTGCCGATCATCACCCTCACCGCGAAAGCGATGAAGGGCGACCGCGACAAGTGCATCGCCGCCGGCGCTTCCGACTACATCACCAAGCCGGTCGATGTGGCGCAGCTGCTGTCGCTGATGCGAGTGTGGCTGCATTGACCGCCTTTGCCGCTTTCGCGGCCTCGCTGGCGGTCGAGGAGCTGGAGATCGACTTGCTGCTTGAAGCCCTGTCGCAAAGGCACGGCTTCGATTTCCGCGACTACGACCGGCAGGTGGTGCGAAAAAAGCTGCTGGCGGTAATGGCCGCGCGCGAACTGAAGACCGTGTCGGCACTGCAGGAACGGGTGCTGCACGAGCCGGGCGCCGCGTCGAACGTGCTGCGTGCGCTCTGCGTGGCACCGGCCGCCCTGTTCGACAATCCGGACTGGGCGCGCCAGGCACGGGAAGTGCTCGGCGCCGCGCTGCGGCCGGTTGCCGTGCCGCGGGTCTGGCTGGACCGAGTGCGCCGGCGTGGGCGAAGCCTGGACGCTGGCAATCGTGCTGCACGAGGAAGGACTGCTTGCGCGCACCGAGATCTTCGCCACGGTGGCCAACGACGAGTTGCTGGCCGAGGTGCGTGAAGCGTCGATCGACGCGTTCGCGTTGCCGGCCTTGCAGGAGCAGTATGCCGCCAGCGGCGGTACCGCTGCCCTGTCCGACTATTTCGAGCTCAAGGACGGCCGCGCTGTCCTGCTGCCGCGCCTGCGTTCGCGCATCACCTGGGCGCAGTACAACCTGGTGACCGATGCCTCGTTCAACGAGTTCCAGGCCATCGTCTGCTGCCGCGCCCTGGCCGACTTCGGTCCGATGCTGCGCCAGCGCGTGCTGCGCCTGTTCTTCGAGAGCCTGTCGCGTTTCGGCGTGCTGGCGACCGATCGCGAACTGGCCGCGAGCGACGCCCACGCGGCGGCTTACCAGCCGCTGGGCGATGCGCCGGCCTGGTACAAAAGGGTGGGCTGACGCGCACGAACCGGTGCGTACAATGAAAACGGGCGGCAAGTGCCGCCCGTTTTTTTTCCGAACCCGCGTCCGCAGGTTTATTTGACCATGCGGATCGAGACCGGATAGCGGTAGGTCTCGCCATTGCTGGTCTTGACGGCGGCGACGATGGTCAGCACCAGGTTGGCCATCATGACGACCCAGAACAGGAGGATCCCGATCAGGACGAAGGTCAGGATGAAGCAGGCGAAGTAGGCAATCAGGACGGTGAGCTGGAAGTTCAGGGCTTCGCGCGCGTTGTCGGTCGTGAACTGGTCCTTCTCGTCTTTCTTGACCAGGTAGACGATCAGCGGCGCCAGCCAGCTGAAGAACAGGCCGCCAAGGTGGACCAGGATGGCGAGCGTCTTGTCGCCGCTCTGGACGGCAGGGGTCGTTGCATTTTCCATTGTTACTCTTTTCGAAGACATGGTGGTGGGTCGGCAGGGGCGGCTTGGCACCGTTTCCGACCTGCCATATCCTTGCCTCGACATCGACGGCCGCGATGCAGCCGCCGATTCATGCCGGATTATACGGTTAGTTTTCTTTCGGAAACTAACAGATTGTCACCACCAGATCGCTTTTCAAGGAATGCATGCCGCGCCGGTCACCATCGGGCGGCGTAGCCGCACCGCCTGCGTGGCCGCCGGCGCGCGACCGGGTTACCGCGACCGGGTTACCGCGACCGGGTTACCGCGACCCCATTGCCGAGGGACGCGCCGCGATGCGGTCGCGCCAGGCCTGCAGGTGCGCCATGCCCTCGTCGCCGGGGCGGAATTTCAGCAGGCCGCGGCCGAATTCGAGGGCGCAGAAAGCAGTGATGTCGGCGATCGTGAAGCGCGCGCCGGCGACATATTCCTGGCGCGCCAGGACCCCGTCCAGCCAGCGCGCGGTGATGCGCATCTTGTCGGCCTGGGCGCTGCCGAAGTCCCTGAACTGGGGCTGCTCGAGGGGCGCCAGGGCCGGATGGGTATGGCGCGCGCTGCTGGCTGTCTCCAGCAGCAGGTGCAGCTCCATGCGCCGGTCCGCCATTTCGATGAAGGCGCGCTCTTCGAAGTCGGCACCCATCAGGTTCGGTTCCGGATGCAGGCCTTCGAGGTAGGTGCAGATCGCGCGCGTTTCGCTGAGCACGCGGCCATCGTCGAACTCCAGGGCCGGTACGCGGCCGAGCGGGTTCTTCGCCAGGAAGCGTTCGCTGCGCTGTTCGCCGGCGAGGATATCGACCATTTCGGTATCGATGCCGGTGATGTCCTTTTCCAGGATGAACATGCTCACCCGGCGCGGGTTCGGTGCATGGCTGCTGATGTACAGTTTCATGGGTCTCCTTCGGGTTGGTGTGCTCGGGGTTGCGACTTCCGGATCATAGCGGCAAAACGCCCGCGCGGACGACAGGAAGCTTAACAAGTTGACATGTGCGGTCTTTGGCAGCAGTATCCCGGTCTGCCGATGGCCGCCGGAGCGCCGCCGTCACCGACCACCCTGACGAAAGAATCCCATGCAACGCCGCCTCATCGCTACCGCGCTCGCGCTCGCCTTTGGCCTGTCCGCCCTGCCCGCCTTGTCCACCCCCCACCGCGCCGGCGCCGGCCACTGGCGCCGCCGCCCAGGTCACCACCCAGCTGCCGCGCGGTGTGCGCCCCTGCACTACGATGTCGCGATCACGCCGGATGCAAAAAGCCGCGCGCTTCACGGCGCAGGTCAGGATCATTCTCGAGATCACGGCGCCGACGAACAGCATTACCCTGAACGCCGCCGACCTCGCGTTCGCGTCGGCGACGCTGACGTCAAGCAGGGCGCGTCGCTGACGGCCGCCGTCAGCACCGATGAGAAGGCGCAGACCGCCACCTTCCGCTTCCCGAAGGAGCTGCCGCGCGGACGCTACACGCTGGCGCTCGACTATGCCGGCATCATCGGCAGCCAGGCCGTCGGCCTGTTCTCGCTCGACTACGACACCCCGGGCGGCAAGCGCCGCGCCCTGTTCACCCAGTTCGAAAACTCCGATGCGCGCCGCATGATCCCGTCCTGGGACGAGCCGGCCTACAAGGCGAGCTTCGCGCTGCGGGCGACCGTCCCGGCCGGCGAGATGGCAGTCAGTAACATGCCCGAGCAGGCCCGCACGGCCCTGCCGGACGGCCGCGCCCGGTGCGCTTCGCCCCGACGCCGGCGATGTCGACCTACCTGCTGTTCTTCGCGCTCGGCGACTTCGAGCGCGCCACGACGACAGTCGACGGCACGGAACTGGGTGTCGTCACGCGCCGCGGCTCCCTGCCGCAGGCCGCGTTCGCGCTCGAATCGTCGGGCGCCATCCTGCGCGAATACAACGACTATTTCGGCGTGCGCTATCCGCTGCCCAAGCTCGACAACGTCGCCGGCCCGGGGCGCAGCCAGTTCTTCGGCGCGATGGAGAACTGGGGCGCGATCTTCACCTTCGAATACGCGCTGCTGCTCGACCCGGCCATCTCGACCCAGCGCGACAAACAGGAGATCTTCGCCACCGCCGCCCACGAGATGGCCCACCAGTGGTTCGGCGACCTGGTAACGATGCGCTGGTGGGACGACCTGTGGCTCAACGAAGGCTTCGCGTCGTGGATGGAATCGCGCATGACGGCGCGCCTGCACCCGGAATGGAACACGGCGCTCGACACCGTCAACGGGCGTGACGCTGCCATGCGCCGCGATGCCCTTGCCACCACCCACCCGGTGGTGCAGCATGTGGCCACCGTCGAACAGGCCAGCCAGGCCTTCGACGAAATCACCTACCAGAAGGGCGAGGCGGTGATCCGCATGCTCGAAGCCTATGTCGGCGAGGATGCCTGGCGCCGCGGCGTGCGCGCTTACATGCGCGAACACGCCTACGGCAACACGGCATCGAACGACCTGTGGCGCCAGATCGAACGCGCGGCCGCGCGGCCGGTGACGCAGATCGCCCATGACTTCACGCTGCAGCCCGGCGTGCCGCTGGTGCGCGTGGCTCTACCCGTCTGCAAGGGCGGCAAGATGACAATCGCCCTCGCCCGGGGAAGAATTCTCGCGCGACCAGCCGGGCCGCAAGCCGCTGTCCTGGCACGTGCCGGTGATCGCCGCCGCGGCCGGGACCGGGGAACAGGCGCGCACCGTGCTCGCCGCCGGCAAGGGCAGCCTCACACTGCCCGGCTGCGGCCCGGTCGTGGTGAACGCCGGCCAGAGCGGCTACTACCGCACGCTCTACGCACCCGCTGCGTTTGCCCCGCTGGCGGGACGCTTCGCGACGCTGGCGCCGATCGACCAGATCGGCCTCCTGGCCGATACGGGCGCTCGGTTTCGCCGGCCTGCAGCCCGCGTCGAACTTCCTCGACCTGGCCGCGGCCACGCCGCCGGGCGCCGCACCCCGGTGTGGGCACGCGTCGCCATCGGCTACGACGATCTGCTGGCGATGTACGGCGGCGACAAGGCCGGCAGCGCACGCCTGGCCAGCCACGCGATCGCGCGCCTGGCGCCGGTCATGGCGCAGGTCGGCTGGACTGCCAGCCCGGGCGAGGCGACGTCAACGGCCACCTTGCGCGAGCGCCTGATCGCCACCCTCAGCCACCTGGGCGACCCGGCCACGATCGCCGAGGCACGCCGCCGTTACCGCGCGATGGACAGCGACCCGCAGGCCGTGCCCGGCGCGCTGCGCAAGACCATCCTGGCCGTGGTCGCCGAACACGCGGACGGAGCGACCTGGAACGATCTGCACGCCGCCGCCCGCGCGGAAAAATCGCCGATGGTGAAGGACGCCATGTATATCCTGCTGGCCTCGCCGCGCGATCCGGCCCTGGCCGCACGCGCGCTGGCGCTGGCACTGACCGAGGAACCGGGGGCGACGAACGGAGCGGCGATGATCGATGCGGTGTCGCGCCTGCATCCGGACCTGGCGGTCGACTTCACGCTGGCGAACCTGGAGGCCGTCAACGCGCGCGTGGATGCGAGTTCGCGCAGCCGCTACGTGCCGACGCTGGCCGACGGGTCCGTCCTGCCGGCGACGGCGGACAAGCTGCGGGCCTACGCCGAGGCCCACATCGCACCGCAGGCAAGGCGCGATGCGGAGACGGCGATCGCCGCGATCGGCGACCGTATCAAGGTGCGCCGCGAGCGCCTGCCGGAGATCGACGCCTGGCTGGCGCGCCACGCAGTAAAGCCGCCCGCGGCGAACGCGGGAGCATGCGGCAGCGCGCTGGGGTGCGTGCTCCCGATGCGGGCGACGATGCGATCGCCCGCGCCCTGCCGCCATCGCGGCGCCGGGCCGCCCTTCGTCAGACCGCCATCTCCGCCTGGCGCGCGCCCATCCACTGCTCCAGCCGCGTCGCGCTGCCCGGTGCCGTGAAGGCCCAGCTTGGTGCGCCGCCACAGGATGTCGGCGGCGCCCCTCGCCCACTCGTGCGCCATCAGGTAATCGATCTCGGCCGCGTAAAGGCCGGGCAGCACTTCCTCTCGCAGGTCGGCCAGGCCATTGCAGCGTGCCAGCAGGGTATCGATGCGGGTGCCGTAGGCGCGCGCGTAACGCTCGAGCAGGCGCGGCGGCAGCCAGCGGTAGCGCTGGCCCCGGCGGCTGCGCCAGGCGTCGAATTCGAGTACGCCGCGCTTGTCGGGCCCGGCGCCGAACAGGTCGCCGCCCGGCAGGCAGGCTTGTGCGGTCCAGCCCGGCATTGGGCGGCCTGGTGCCGGGGCGAGCACGCCGGCCAGCAGGTCGACCGCCTCCTCGACCAGCTTGCGGCTGGTGGTGATCTTGCCGCCAAACACCGACAGCAGCGGCGCACCGTCGCGGTCGAGCCCGAGGCGATAGTCGCGCGTGGCGGCAGCGGCGCTGGCGGCGGCATCCTCGACGAGCGGCCGCACGCCCGAATAACTCCACAGCACGTCGGCGGGACTGATGGAACGCGTGAAATAGCGGTTCGCCAGCTGGCACAGGTAGGCGGTTTCCTCATGACTGATGGCGACATTGTCGAGTTCGCCCCGGTAATCGACGTCGGTGGTGCCGATCAGCGTGAACGCTTCCTCATAGGGCAGCGCGAACACGATGCGCCCGTCCGGGTGCTGGAAGATATAGGCATGCGGATGGGCGAACAGGCGCGGCACGACGATGTGGCTGCCCTTGATGAGCCGCAGGGTGCCGGCGGCGGGGACGGCGGTCGCGCCTTCCAGAAACGCGCCGCCCGGGGCCCGGTGGCGTTGACCAGGCAGCGCGCCCTGACCTGCAGGCGCCTGCCCTCGCCTTCCAGCACCACGTTCCAGTGGCTGGCCCCGCGCTGGGGCGGCCCGCAGCGGGTGCGGGTGAGCACGCGCGCTCCGCGCTCGCGCGCATCGAGGGCATTCAGGACCACCAGGCGCGCGTCGTCGACCCAGCCGTCGGAATACATGAAGGCACGCGTGAAGCGCGGCAGCAAGGGAGCGCCGGCGGGATGGCCGCGCAGCGCGATCGCATGCGAACCGGGCAGGAATTCGCGCGGCGCCAGGCGGTCGTAGAGGAAGAGGCCGGCGCGGATCAGCCAGGCCGGGCGCGCTCCTGCCCCCTTCTCGGCGTCGTGCGGCATGATAAAGCGCAGCGGGCGCATGATGTGGGGCGCGCTGCGCAGCAGGGTTTCGCGCTCGAGCAGGGCCTTGCGCACCAGCCTGAACTCGTAGTGCTCCAGGTAGCGCAGGCCGCCGTGGATCAGCTTGCTCGAGGCCGAGGACGTGTGGCTCGCCAGGTCATCCTTCTCGCACAGCAGCACGCGCAAGCCGCGCCCGGCGGCGTCGCGCGCAATGGCCGCACCGTTGATGCCGCCACCGACGACGAGCAGGTCGCAATCGTGGCGCCTGACAGCGCGGTCTCGTGCTTCTTCCAAGGCGTCCTCCTCAAGGTTCGCAACCGATCCAGTGTAGGCGTGCACGCTCGTGCCATCTTCGCATAGATCAAGCGCGGGCCGGCGGGGCGCATCGTCGTTCCCGGATGCATCACCGCCGCCGCCGGCCGGCACGCAGCCGCGGCGCCGGGCCGCTCCTGTGTAAAATGGGGCATGACGACTCCTGCATCTTGCCAACCATGACCCAGCAGCGCGCCTGGGTCCGCATGCCTTCCGGCAGGCGCCTCGACCTGTTGAACCCGACCCCCTTCGACTGGGAAGACGCCGACCTCGCCCTCGGCCTGGCCCGCACCTACCGCTGGGGCGGCCATTCGGCCTGGCCCTTGCCGCTGTCCGTGGCCCAGCATTCGATCAGCGTGATGCTGCTGGGGCGCGCCGCCCCGGGGGGCGGGTCGAGCCCCTGACCGAGCTGCGCGAACTGCTGCACGACGCCGAGGAAGGCCTGCTCGGCTTCGACGCCCTGTCCGTCATCAAGCCCTTCCCGGGCGAGGGTTTCCGCGCGTTGACGAAGCGGCTCGAGCACATGGTCTTCCTGCGCTATGGCTTGCCGTCCTGGACTGCGGCAGACCACGCCCGCCACAAGCGCGCCGACCGCCTGGCCGCCGCCAGCGAGGCGGTGCACGTGGCGGGCTGGTCGCGCGAGGAAGTGCGGCGCACGCTGAAGATCCAGGCGGCGGTGCTGGAAGAAGACCCGTTGGCGGCGGTGTATGGCGGCAGGCCCCGGGAACCCTGGCCGCCGGGGCTGGCCTGCGAGCGCTTCCTGGCCGAGCTGGGCCGTCTGATGCAGCTCGTGGGAGGGTCCGCCGATGGCGCATGAGGACGGCGGCATGGTGCATGAACACGACCTGGCCCGCGCAGCCGCGCTGCTGCGGTCGGCCAAAGCCCTGCTGGTCTGCGCCGGCGCCGGCATGGGAGTCGATTCCGGCCTGCCTGACTTCCGCGGCAACACCGGATTCTGGCAAGCTTATCCGGGGTTGCATGCCGCCGGCATCGCCTTTCACGAGATCGCCAACCCGGCCAGCTTCGCAAGCGACCCGCGGCTCGCCTGGGGTTTCTACGGGCACCGCCGGCACTCTACCGCGCAACGCGGCCGCATGCCGGTTTCGCCATCCTGCGCCGCCTGGGCGCGCGCGTGGACGGCGGCGCCTTTGTCTTCACCAGCAATGTCGACGGCCATTTCGGCCGCGCAGGTTTTTCAAGTGACGGTATCATCGAATGCCACGGCTCGATCCATCACCTGCAATGCACCCTGCCCTGCAGCGACGCCATCTGGCCGGCCGACGAGATCAATCCGGAAGTCGACACGGTGCACTGCCGCCTGCTTTCGCCGCTGCCACGCTGTCCGCAGTGCGGGGCGCTGGCGCGGCCGAATATCCTGATGTTCAACGACAGTGCCTGGATCGAGACGCGTACCGAAGCGCAGTATGCGCGCATGCGGCACTGGCGCAGGCAGGCCTGCGGACTGGTGGTGGTCGAACTCGGTGCGGGCGTCGACATTCCCTCCGTGCGCCGCATGGGCGAAGCCCAGGGAGCGCCGCTCATCCGCATCAACCCGCGCGCGCCGCAGCTGGACGGACATGCCGGCGTCGCGCTGGGGCATGGCGCGCTGGCATCGTTACAAGCGATAGAGAAATTGATTTAACTCAAACTAATCTGCTAAGCCCTTGATTTCATTGGTATTCGTTTGATATCCACAAGAAATGTGGATAAGTGTGTGGACAAGGGCCACTTGACAAGCGGGAAGTGCAGTAATGATGCGGGTTTCAACAAATTGCCCATTCCGAAGGCAAAATTCAAATCCTTGAAAATCAAGGACTTGCACGTGCACTGTTTTGGCACCTGCACTCCGCATCAGCAAATTCCTACAAAGTCCTACAACGGGGGATAAGTCAGCAGATCCGGTTGTCGGGCGCCGCAACCGCATGGCCTTGCGCGGCGCTTGTCTGCGCGCCACTCACTTCCACGCATTGCGGGCCCGGTCGCGTACCAGCATGCGCACGCTGTCGGGCATCGGCAGTGTCGACTTCGCCGTCTCCGCCGTGATCCAGACGCATTCTTCGAAATGCTTGAGCATGGCCGGCGTCACGAAGCGGGTGCGCGCCGCGTACACGTGGCGGTCGCCCATCTGCGCCTGCTGCTTGATGAAGAAGCGGTTCGGCACCACCAGGTGCAGGTGCTCCTTGGCGCGCGTCATCGCCACATACAGCAGGCGCCGTTCCTCCTCGATCTCTTCCGCACTGCCGGTGCTCATGTCGGACGGAATGCAGCCGTCGACCACGTTAAGCACGTGCACCGACTTCCACTCCTGCCCCTTGGCCGAGTGGATCGTCGACAGGATCACGTAGTCCTCATCGAGCAGTGGCGGACCGGCGCGGTCGCTGGTTGCTTCCGGCGGGTCCAGCGTGATCTCGGCGAGGAAGGTTTCGCGGGTGCCGTAGCCGCCGGCAAGCTGCACCAGCTGCTCGAGGTCGGCCGCGCGCACCGGGCGTCGTCGTGCAGGCGCTCCAGGTGCGGGGTGTACCACTCTTTGGCGAGCTCGAGGTCGGCTGGCCAGCGCAGCCCCGGCGTACGCAGGCGCCGGTACAGGGTCACGAAGGCATCCCAGTCGCCGCGGCATTTCGCCGGCACCTCGAAAGCGGCGACGGCGTCCGCCGCTTCCGGCGCCTCGGCCACCGCGTCGAGCAGGCGCGTGGCGGTAGCCGGCCGATGCCGGGGATGAGCTGGGCGACCCGGAAACCGGCCATGCGCCCGTTCGGATTCTGGGCAAAGCGCAGCAGGGCCAGCAGGTCCTTGATGTGCGAGGCTTCCAGGAATTTCAGGCCGCCAAACTTCACGAACGGGATATTCCGGCGCATCAGTTCGAGTTCCAGCGCCGCGCTGTGGCTGGCCGCGCGGAACAGCACGGCCTGGTTCGTCAGCTTGATGCCCGCGTCGCGGTGCTCGAGAATGCGCTTGCAGACCCAGCGCGCCTGCTCGGCTTCGTCTGGAATGAGTACCAGTTGCGGCAGGTTGCTGGCCGCCTTGTCGGTCCAGAGCGTCTTCGCATGGCGTTCCAGCGCCGCCGCGATCACGGCGTTCGAGGCGTCCAGGATGGGTTGCGTCGAGCGGTAGTTGCGCTCGAGCGTGATCACCTGCGCGCTCTGGCTGAACTGCCCGGGAAAATCGAGGATGTTGCGCACGGTGGCGCCGCGGAAGGAATAGATCGACTGGGCATCGTCGCCCACCACCATCACGCCCTCCCCGCCCGGCTTCATGCCGGTGATGATGGCCGCCTGCAGGCGGTTGGTGTCCTGGTATTCGTCGACCAGCACATGGTCGAACAGGGCGCCGAGTTCTGGCCCCAGTTCCGGATCGGCCGCCATCTCGGCCCAGAACAGCAGCAGGTCGTCGTAGTCGAGCACGTTCTGTTCCTGCTTGGCGTCGACATAGGCGCCGAACAGGCGTTTCAGTTCCGGTTCCCACTCGCTGCACCAGGGGAAGGTACTCTGCAGCACGACGTCGAGCGGTTCGCGCGCATTGACCACCCGCGAATAGATCGACAGGCAGGTGCCTTTCAGGGGAAAGCGCTTCTGGGTCCCGGTCAGGCCGATCTCGTGGCGCACCAGGCCCATCAGGTCTTCGGAATCGCCGCGGTCGTGGATCGTGAACGATTCGTCCAGGCCGATGCGGCCGGCATACTCGCGCAGCAGGCGTGCGCCGATGCTGTGGAAGGTGCCGGCCCAGGGCAGGCTGATGCTGCCGTCGCTCCTCGCCTTCATGACGCGTGCCAGCACATTGCCCGCGCGCCGCGTCATCTCGCCGGCGGCGCGCCGCGAAAAAGGTCAGCAGCAGGATGCGCTGCGGGTCGGCGCCGCTCATGATCAGGCGCGCGACCCGGTGCGCCAGCGTGTTCGTCTTGCCCGAACCGGCTCCGGCCACCACCAGCAAGGGACGGCTGGCGGCGGCCCCGATGTCATGCTCGACAGCGGCGCGCTGCTCGCGGTTCAGGCTGGCAAAAGGGTCGTCGCCGACAGCGGCGGGTTCGGGAAGGACGGCAGAGGACATGGATGCATGACAGTTGGGAAACCACGCAACTGTACATTTGTCCAGTGGAGGTCGGCAAGTGCATTTTACGACGATGGCCTTGCGCAATGTCGTGCAAACCACGCAGGGTGCATGAGCGCAGTTAAAGCGAAGTCGGACGCTTCTGCGCTAAGTCTTCGGAATTAAAGAACTTTTCCAGATATCCACAAAGTCTGTGAATAACTTTGTGGACAAGGCGGGACTTGACAGCCCGGAAGCGCGGCCGGATGCGGCTTTCAACAATTTGCCCAATCCGCGTGCAGAGCGCAAAACGCGAAAAATCAAGGACTTGCAGGTAGTTGTCCAGAAAGGTGGTGCAAGGCCGTGATGATAAAAAAAAGAAACATTTGTGTATAACCGCAGGACCCTACGTGACATAAAAATGTCTGTTTGATATCAGATTCTAGTTTCTTGGGGAAACTTTGTAGAACCGGACGGCCTTGGCGGGGGGCCGCGGCCCGCGGCACGCTGGTGCCCGGGCTCCGGCATCACGCGCGTGTCACGCCGGTACCGGCGCCGGCCATGCACGGATACGCGGCTGCCGGCATCGTGGAGCAACCCGGCCGAGCCGGCCCAGCGTGGCGCCGCGCGCCTGCGCCGCGCACTAGAATGGTCCCGTTGTCGACCCTACCTGCGAGGCACCCATGTCCACGACTCCCGAACCAGACCTGAACCCCGGCGACGAAGCCGCTCCCGGCACGCCCGGCGCCGGCGAAGACGTCTGCGAAGCCTGCGCCGGCAGCGGCAAGCTCGGCGACGGCAAATCCTGCCCCATGTGCGGCGGCAGCGGGCGCGTGATGCGCGGTATCGGCGGCGGTTGACCGCCATGGACCGGCACGGCGGGCAGGCGGGTCGCCTGATGCCGCACCCCTCGCCCACCCGCGCCCGGCCTCGCTGTCCGCGCTGTTCCTCGCCTTCACGCTGCTGGCCCTGCAAGGGTTCGGCGGGGTGCTGGCGGTCGTCCAGCGCGAGCTCGTCGAGCGGCGCGGCTGGCTCAGCCAGGAAGAATTCGTCGAGGATTGGGCCGTGGCGCAGATCATGCCGGGGCCGAACGTCGTCAACCTGTCGATGATGATCGGCGCCCGCTACTTCGGGCTGCGCGGCGCCCTCGTCGCATTGGCCGGCATGCTGGCGCTGCCGCTGCTGGTCGTGCTCCTGCTTGCCACCTTGCATGCACGTTTTGCCGGCAATCCCCAAGTAGCCGGCGCCCTGCGCGGCATGGCCGCCGTCTCGGCCGGCCTGATCGCGGCTGCCGGCCTCAAGCTGTCGCTGGCGCTGAAGCGCAATCCCCTGCCGCTGCCCTGGTGCGTGCTGCTCTGCGCGCTCGGCTTCATGCTGGTGGCACTGCTGAAACTCCCGCTCGTGCTGGTCCTGCTTGGCCTGGGCGGACCTGGCTGCGTACTGGCCTGGCGTCGCCTGGCCTGACGAACTGCCCATGGACACGACGCTGCACATCACCCTGAGCTGGCACGACTGGCTGAACCTGTTCTTCCACTACCTGCTGCTGTCGATGATGTCGCTTGGCGGCGCCATCTCGACGACCGCCGACATGCACCGTTTCCTGGTCGAGCAGCAAGGCTGGCTGACCCAGGCCCAGTTCAACGATGCGATCGCCATTGCCCAGGCGGCGCCGGGACCCAACGTGCTCTTCGTCGCCCTGATGGGCTGGCAGGTGGGAATGAACGCAGGCAGCCTTGCCGCCGCGTGGCTGGGCGTGGCCACAACCATGACGGGCATCCTGCTGCCTTCCACCATCTTCACCTACCAGGTGGCGCAGTGGGGCCACCGCAACCGCGAGCTGCGCGCCGTGCGCGCCTTCAAAGGGGGCATGGCCCCGGTCGTCATCGCGCTGCTGCTGTCGACCGCATGGATTCTCGCCACCGCCGGCGGCGCGGACAGCAACTGGCGGCTCTGGCTGCTTGCCCTGGGCAGCTGCCTGGTCATCTGGCGCACGCGCCTGCACCTGCTGTGGATACTTGCCGCGGGCGCACTGCTGGGCGCGCTCGGGATCGTCTAGCCTGCGCTGCGCGGTGCATGCCGAACTGGCATACTCCCGCAATCGACCACGACGGATCTTCCCATGCCACAGCTTCTCAGCGAACATGCCTGCTTCGGCGGATTGCAGCGCTTCTACCAGCACGATTCCAGCGCCATCGGCCTGCCGATGCGTTTTTCAATCTACCTGCCACCCGGCGCCGAGGGCCGCCCGCTGCCCGTGCTGTTCTATCTTGCCGGCCTGACCTGCACCGAAGAGACCTTCGCCATCAAGGCCGGCGCCCAGCGCGTGGCCGCCGAGGAGGGCCTCATCCTGGTCGCGCCGGACACCAGCCCGCGCGGCGCGCAGGTCCCGGGCGAGGCCGACAGCTGGGACTTCGGCGTGGGGGCCGGCTTCTATATCGACGCCAGCCAGGCGCCGTGGTCGCGCCACTACCGCATGGACAGCTACATTCTCGAACTGCGCGAACTGGTGCTGCGCGAATTCGGTGCCGACCCGGCCCGTTGCGGCATCTTTGGCCATTCGATGGGCGGACATGGGGCGCTGACGATGGCGCTGAAGCATCCCGAGCTGTTCCGCTCGGTGTCGGCCTTTGCGCCGATCGCCGCGCCGAGCCGCTGCCCCCGGGGCGAGAAGGCCTTCACGGGCTACCTTGGGGAGGACCGCGCCGCCTGGCGGGCGCACGATGCGACCGAACTGGTGGCAAGCGGCCCGGTGCGCTTCCCCGGCGGCATCCTCGTTGACCGGGGCATGGCCGACAAGTTCCTGCCAGAGCAGCTCCATCCGGACGCCTTCGAAGCGGCCTGCCGCGCCGCCGGCCAGCCGCTGACCCTGCGCCGCCACCCCGGCTACGACCACGGCTACTACTTCATCGCCAGTTTCGTCGAAGACCACCTGCGCTTCCACCGCCGCCAGCTCGGCTGAGCACACGGCGGCTGCGCCGGGCGCCAACCAGTCCCGGCGCAGCCGGCTGCCAGGTCACAGCTTGACCACGCTCGTGGCAAGCGGTTCCCGGTTGCCGCACCCTTCCTGCCCCTGCGCAAAGCTGCCTCCGCACGAGGGCAGCCCCCTTCCGCCCGCCTTGAAATCGCCGCCGCCCTGCCCTATAAATGAAGGGCGGCAGCCCGCCGCACACCATCCCAAACGTTCATTGCGAGGAAAGGAGGCCGATCATGAATCTCGTCAGGAGAGCGGGTACGCCACTGCCCGCATATCGTCCCGGTTCGTTCAAGGACGGCTTCGCCCGCCTCGTCGACAACATGTTCCAGGACTTCTTCGCGCCCCTGGCGCAAGGCGGCAATGCCATGGATGGCAGCACCGGCATGCCGCGCCTGGACATGACCGAAAGCGAACAGGCCTACGACATCCAGGCCGAGATGCCGGGTGTGGACAAGGAAGACCTGAAGGTCGCGATCGACGGCACGCGCGTCACCATCGAGGGAGAATGCCGCAAAGCAAACGAGCGGCGCGAGGGCGAAAACGTGGTGTATTCTGAACGCTCGGCACGCAAGTACGTGCGCAGCTTCACGCTGCCGACCGAGATCGACGATACCGCCGCGCAGGCCAGGCTGGAGAACGGCGTCCTGCACCTGACCCTGCCTAAAAAACAGGGCAAGGGGGCACGGCGGCTGGAGATCCACTAAGGTCAGGCGCGTGACGCCAGGCGCTGGCGGGCGCGACGCCATGCGCCGATGGGCGCGCCGCTGGGGGGCTGACGGGCGCGCCGATGGAGGCGCCATCGGCGCCACGGTCAATGCCGGCCACGGCCGGACGGAGCATGCGATGGCGGACCTTCCACGCTTCAGGAACCGCGCGCAGGCCGGCAAGCAGCTCGCCGGCGCGCTCGCGGCCGAGGTGCGCGGCTGCGACGCCATCGTCCTGGCCCTGCCCCGTGGCGGCGTGCCAGTCGGCTTCGCCGTCGCCATGACGCTCGGCCTCGCGCTCGACATCCTGATCGTGCGCAAGCTGGGGCTGCCCGCCCAGCCCGAGTTTGCCATCGGCGCCGTCGGCAGCGGCGGCGTGCGGGTGCTCCAGCCGGGCGTGCCCGGATTGATGGGCGTCACGCAGGACGAGGTCGAGGCGATCGCCGCGCGCGAATTGGCCGAGATCGGGCGGCGCGCCCGTCTCTACCGCGGCGAGCGACCCGAACCCGACCTGGCCGGGCGCACGGTGCTGCTGGTCGACGATGGCATCGCCACCGGCTCGACCATGCTGGCGGCGGTCGAGGTGGCGCGGCGCCGTCGCGCCGCACGCGTGCTCGTGGCGGCGCCTGTCGCGCCGCCCGCCACGCTGGCCAGTTTGCGGGCACACGCCGATGGGGTGGCCTGCCTGCTGGCACCGCCGCGCTTCTTCGCGGTCGGGCAATGGTACGAACGGTTCGACCAGACGAGCGACGAGGAAGTGCAGGATCTGCTGGCGATGGCCTGGCGCAGCCGGGCCACGGGCCAGATTGAAACGCAACCTAACCGAGAGGAACGAACATGAGCATGAACACGCGACATCCGACCACCACCGAAACCAATATCGAAGCGTCCGACCTGGTCAAGCTGCTCGGTGGCGCCGCCGCCGGCGCCCTCCTGATGTACATGCTCGACCCGGACCGCGGCGGTGCCCGCCGTGCCAGCTCGACGGCAGCGATCCGCAACGCGGGTTCGCGCACCGGCAGTGTGCTGGGCAATGCCGTCCATGGCATTGGCGAGCGCATCGGCCTGGCCGCGCGCGAAGCGGGCGACACCGCGAGCGACCTGTTGGGCAGCGCCGGCAGCACCGCGCGCGACTACATGGACGAAGCCGGTACGCGCACCAGCCGCATGCTGGAATCGGCCAAGCCGAACGGCTCGGCACGCCGCACCCTTGACGACACGATGGATTCCGCCTCGCGCATGGCCGGCTCGGCCGCCGACAGTGCCGACGCCGCCGCTTCCCGCCTGGGCCGCCTGGCCAGCCAGGCCGCCGGCAGCGTGATGGGCGCCCTCAACGTGCACGGCCGCGACGACCTCTCTTCCCTGCTGCGCAACCCGGCGGTGGTCGGCGGCGGCCTGCTCGGCCTGTTCGGGCTGATGCGCCGTTCGCCGGTAGCCGCGGCGCTGGGCCTGGCCGGCTTGGCGCTGGCCGCGCGCAGCGGCGGCGGCCAGGGCCTGTCGAACCTGCTGGGCCTGGGGGGCGGCCGCGGCCAGAGCATCGAGCTCGAAAAATCGATCCGCATCGACGCCTCGCCTGACGAGGTGTACGAACTGTGGAGCAACTACGAAAACTTCCCGCGCTTCATGTCGCACGTCGTCGAAGTGCGCGACATCGGCCGCCGCCGCTCGCACTGGGTGGTGCAGGGCCCGGCTGGCACCCAGTTCGAATTCGACTCCGTGCTGACCGAGCAGTCGAAGAACCGCCGCCTGGCCTGGCGCAGCGAACCGGGTGCCCAGATCCCGAACGCCGGCTCGGTCGAGTTCGAACCCTACCGCGGCGGCACCCGCGTCACCGTGCGCCTGTCGTACACGCCGCCGGCCGGCGTGCTCGGCCACGGTCTGGCATCGCCCCGGGCTCGGACCCGAAACGCCAGATGGACGACGACCTGGCGCGCATGAAGCACTTCATCGAGCGCGGCGTGATTCCGCACGATGCTGCCATGCGCGACAAGTCGAGCAGCCGCTTCCTGCACTGAGGCGAGGCGATCCGATGACGAGCGCGATCGACATCAGCGCGGCGGCCCTGGCGGCCGCTGCCCGGCCGCTGACGGGCGGGCCGGGCGACTACGACGCCCTGCTGCAGCTGGTGGGCGATGCCCGCTTCGTCCTCATCGGCGAAGCGACCCACGGCACCCACGAGTTCTACGAGGAACGGGCGCGCATCACCCAGCGCCTGATCCGCGAAAAGGGCTTTACGGCCGTGGCGGTCGAGGCCGACTGGCCGGACGCCTACCGCGTCAACCGCTACGTGCGCGGCCAGGGCCAGGACGGCAGCGCCAACGAGGCCTTGTCCGGCTTCGAGCGCTTCCCGTCCTGGATGTGGCGCAACACCGATGTCGAACGCTTCGTCGACTGGCTGCGCACGCATAACGAGGGTAGCGGAGCCGACGCGCAGGTCGGCTTCTATGGACTCGACCTGTACAGCCTGTTCACCTCGGTGCGGGAAGTGCTGAACTACCTGGAAGAAGTCGACCCGCAAGCGGCGGCCGAAGCACGCCAGCGCTATGCCTGCTTCGACCACTACGGCGAGGACAGCCAGCAGTACGGCTACGCGGCCGGCATCGGGCTGTCCGAGTCCTGCCAGAAAGGTGTGCTGACCCAGCTTGCCCACCTGCAGGCCAGCGCCCTCGACTACATGCAGGCCGACGGCGGATCGAGCGAAGACGCCTTCTTCTACGCCCAGCAGAACGCGCGCCTGGTGAAAAACGCCGAGGAATACTATCGCACCATGTTCCGCGGCCGGGTCTCATCCTGGAACCTGCGCGACAGCCACATGGCGGAAACGCTGGACGCGCTGGCCAAGCACCTGTCGCGCGACGGCACCCCGGCGAAAATCGTCATCTGGGAGCACAACTCCCATATCGGCGATGCCCGCGCCACCTACATGGGCGGCCTCGGGGAATGGAACCTGGGCGAACTGGCGCGCAAGGCCTACCCTGGCGAAACCTGCCTGATCGGGTTCTCGACCTATGACGGCCACGTGACGGCGGCTTCGGAATGGGATGGACCGGCCGAACACAAGCGGGTACGTCCGGCCATGCCCGGCAGCTACGAGGAATTGCTGCACCACGTGGGCCTGCCCCGCTACTACCTGAACCTGCGCGACGACAGCAGCGTGCGCCGCATCATGCTCGAGCGGCGCCTGGAGCGGGCCATCGGCGTGCTCTACCTGCCGCGCAGCGAACGCCAGAGCCATTACTTCGATGCCAAAATGGCCGAGCAGTTCGACGCCATCATCCACATCGACCGCACCGAAGCCCTGGTCCCGCTCGACGCCACGAGCGGCTGGCACTCGGGCGAGCCGCCGGAGACTTACCCGGAAGGCATCTAGCCGATCAGCCGGATTGCCGTCCTGGCCCGTGCAGCTTACGGCGCCGCGGCGGCGTCGAAGACGGCCGGGTCGATTGTCAGGCCGACCTTGACCGATACCGGCTCGGTCACCATCACGCTCTGCAGCTTCTGGACAATGGGGACGCGCGAGTACAGCACCAGCGGCTCGTTCTGCACATCGGTCAGCGTACCCGGCTTCAGGTCCGCAACGCACAAGTCGGTGATCAGCGCTTGCGTGTTCGGCAGCATCGGCATGCATTTGACGGCATGGCCCTTGACCATGCGTGGCTCGGTAAACAAATGCTCCCGCGACTTTTCGGGCGGCAGGTTCCACTCCTGTGGCGGCTCGCTGTAGCGCTTGCCCTGCGCATCTACGCCGGCGTCATACATCTTGCCGTCGCGGATCAACTGGGTATTCGAGGTTTTTTCCAGGTAGGTGCGGCAACTGAATGCCGGTTCGTCGACCTCGGCGTGATAAGTAAAGTGTTCTTCCTTGACGAGGTAAGCCTTGCCGTCGCTGGTGTAGGTCTTGCGCTCGGTGATGTAATCGGCCGGTGGCTGCAGCATCGGCGCCGGCGGCCCCATGCCCTTGGCCTTGCGCACACCAGCGCACATTTCGTAGATTCCCCGATACATCTTGTGGTACTCCGCCACCGATTCCGGGCGCTCCACCGTCACGATCTCGTAGGAGCGGGCACCTGATGAACCTGGCTGTCCAAGCGCGGCGTCCTGCCCATCCGTCCTGGAGCAGGCGCAGAGGCCTGCGCACACGGCGCCTGCGAACAGGACGCCGGAAAATGTCATTCGCATGTCAACCTTGTCGGAAATGCAGTCCTGTTGCGTTCCAGGCGCGCGTGTCCCGCCGCTCCGGGCAGCGTCCTCACCGGCATGCCGCAGGCACGCTTGGCGGCAGGCGCGACGCGCCCGCTCAAGCCTGGCGCTCGCCGCAGTCGGTACAGAACTTGGTACCGGGCTGCAGCATCGTCGAGCAGGCGCGGCAGGCCACCTGCTGCGCGGTCTTGTGGCCGCACTCCGGGCAGAATTTCGCGCCGTGGGTCTCGGCCCGGCATTGCGAGCAGACCAGCTGCATGTCCGCCGTCACGTCGTGGCGCCCGCCGCGCACCTGGCCTTCGGCAGTCGCCTTTTCCGATGCCGCATGGACCTCGCCCTGGGCGCGCGCCTGGGTGATCTTCACCTGCACGTTCGGTGCGCAGTTGAAGCACAGGCCGTTGGCCGTGTCGAAGCACTGGCTGCAGACATAGTCATGGCAGTTGCCGCAGCGGTTGAAATGGGCCTTGCCGGCAGCCACGGCTTCGGTGAAGGCTTCGTCGCGCGACGAGTGCCAGCCGGCTTCGGCCATGCTGCCGAGCACGCTGCCGGCATTGCCCAGCAAACCGCCGAACATGCTGGCGCCCTTTTGCAGCCAGCCCGAAGCCTGGGCGCTGCGGTAGGGCTTGAAGTGGGTACGCCAGCGATCGCTGCAGCGTTCGCAGTAAAACTCGAACTGGAAACCGGCGTCGACGCCTGTCGAGTTGCTCAGGTCGCGGTAGTTGTTGGCAAACTGCATTTCGGACATAGACGGGCATGGTTGGTTAACACGGAGCAGCGATTATAACTAGTTAGCAAATAAACAGCTTGTGGACCGGTACCTCAGCCGCTCCGGCGTCGCGCCCGCACCACGTTTGCGCTGCATTCGGCGCGTGGCGCATGGGCCGCCGCGGGCCGGCTGGACCAGGGGAGCCGCATCGATGCCGACTTCCAGGCTGTTTCAGGAATTCCTGCAACAATTCCCTAACAATAAAACTTGCCCGGCGCCACCGCTCCGGCGGGCTGTTTTGGTAGGATGCTCGGGTTTATCCTCAGGCAATTCTCGAGCAATTCTCAGGCAAGGAGCAGTAATGAGTCGCACTACGCTGAACATCAATGGCAAGCCGCGCCAGGTCGATGTCGAACCGGATACCCCCCTGCTGTGGGCCCTGCGCGACACACTCGGCCTCGTCGGCAGCAAGTACGGCTGCGGCGCCGGCCAGTGCGGCGCCTGCACCGTGCACGTCGACGGCGCACCGGCCCGTTCGTGCCTGCTCCCCGTGTCCAGCCTGGGCAAGGCGAAGATCACGACCATCGAGGGCCTCGACAAGGAGCACCGCCATCCGCTCCAGCTCGCCTGGCAGGAACTGGACGTGCCGCAATGCGGCTACTGCCAGGCCGGCCAGATCATGAGCGCCTGCGCCCTCCTGAAACAGCATCCGAAACCGACCGACGCCCAGATCGACGAGGCCATGGCCGGCAACCTGTGCCGCTGCGCCACCTATACCCGCATTCGCGCCGGCATCCACCGTGCCGCCGAGATCGCTGGCAACGGGAAAGGCAAGAAATGAGCGCTCCCACCTCCCCTTCGCGCCGCGGCTTTCCTGCGTGCGGGCGCGGCCGGTGCCCTCGTGATCGGCATGCACCCCTCCGGCCTGCTGGCCGCACCGACCGCCGGCTCGCCCGCAGCCGGCGCCGATGCTTCCTTCGCACCGAACGTCTTCATCCGCATCGACCGCAAGGGCATCGTCACCCCGGTGTCGAAACAGCCCGAAATCGGCCAGGGCATCAAGACCTCGCTGCCGATGGTGATCGCCGAGGAACTCGAGATCGACTGGCGCGACGTGCGCATCGTCCAGGGCGACCTCGACCCGGCCTACGGCAGCCAGGGCGCCGGCGGCTCGACCTCGACCCCGACCAACTACAACGACTTCCACCGCCTCGGCGCCACCGCGCGAACGATGCTGGTGCAGGCCGCGGCCCAGACCTGGGGCGTGCCCGCGAGCGAATGCAGCGCCGCGCATGGTGCCGTCCTGCACGGCCCGAGCAAGCGCAAGCTCGGCTACGGCGCCCTGGTGCCTGCGGCCAGGGAGCTCGCCTTGCCCGACGCCGCCGCCGTCCAGCTGAAGGATCCGTCCACCTACACCCTGCTGGGAACGCGCATCGGCGGTGTCGACAATGCGGCCATCGTCAGCGGCAAGCCGCTGTTCGGCATCGACGTGCAACTGCCCGGCATGCTGTACGCGGTCTACGCGAAGTGCCCGGTATTCGGCGGCAAGCCGGTGAGCGCCAATCTCGACGCCGTGAAAGCCCTGCCGGGCGTGAAGGACGCCTTCATCGTCGAAGGCACGGCCAACCTGAACGGCCTGCGCCCGGGCGTGGCGATCGTCGCCACCTCGACCTGGGCCGCGTTCAAGGCGCGCCGCGCGCTCGCCGTGCAGTGGGACGAAGGCGCGGGCAGCACCCACAGCTGGGCCGGCTTCACGGCCCAGGCGCAGGCGGCCGCCGGCAAGCCCGGCGCCACGGTCCTGCGCCAGGATGGCGACGTGCAGGCCGCCCTGCAGGGCGCAGCCAGGACGGTCGCGGCCAGCTACAGCTATCCCTTCATCTCGCACGCGAGCATGGAGCCGCAGAACTGCACGGCATGGTTCAAGCCGGGTTCGGCTGGCGAAGCGGGCCAGCTGGAACTGTGGGCGCCGACCCAGAACCCGGGCGCCGGCCAGGCCCTGGTCAGCACGACCTTCGGCATCCCGAAGGACAACATCGTGCTGCACATCATTCGCAGCGGCGGCGGCTTCGGCCGGCGCCTGAGTTCCGACTTCATCGTCGAGGCGGCCGCGATCGCGCAGAAGGTGGGCGCGCCAGTGAAACTCACCTGGACCCGCGAAGACGACCTGCAGCACGACCATTTCCGCGCCGGGGCTTCCACCACCTGCGCGGCGGCCTCGATGCGCAAGGCAAGCTGGTGGCCTGGCACAACCACTTCGTCACCTTCGCCAACCGCGTCGAGCGCGAGGGCAAGAGCATCCTGCAACCGGGCAGCGGCGGCTCGCTGTCGGGCGACGAGTTTCCGGGCCGCTGGCTGGCCAACTGCCTGCTGGAACAGACCGCGCTCGAATGCCGCATCCCGATGGGACCGTGGCGCGCACCGGGCAGCAATGTGTTTTCCTGGGTGTTCCACAGCTTCATCGACGAGCTGGCCCATGCAGGCGGGCGCGATCCGATCGCCTTCCGCCTGGAGCTGCTGGGCGACAAGGATGTGATTCCGGGCACCGGAGAACGTGGACAGCCGTACAGCGTCAGCCGCATGCGCAATGTGCTGAAGGAAGTGGCCGAGCGCTCGGGCTGGGGCAAGCGCAGCTTCAAACGCGGCCAGGGTGCCGGCGTTGCCTTCCACTTCAGCCACCGTGGCTACGTGGCGGAAGTGGCCGAGGTCACGGTGTCGCGCGATGGCAAGCTGACCGTCGACCGTGTCGTGGTGGTGACCGACATCGGCGCCCAGATCGTCAACCTGAGCGGCGCGGAAAACCAGGTGCAGGGTTCGGTGATCGATGGCCTGTCGACCTTGCTATACCCGGAACTGGACATCGAAGGCGGCCGCGTAGTGCAGAGCAACTTCCACGAATACGGCCTGCTGCGCATGCCGGACACGCCGACGCAGATCGACATCCACTTCCTGAAGACCGACTACCCGGTCACGGGACTCGGCGAACCGGTGTTGCCGCCGCTGGCGCCGGCTGTCTGCAACGCGATCTTCGCCGCCACGGGAAAACGCGTGCGCCAGCTGCCGCTCGCCAAAACCGACCTGAGCTGGAGCTGAACGCGCACCCGCGCCTGGCCCGGCCAGGAGTAGGCTCAGGTGCTGGCGTGGCCGGGATCGGTCGCGCCCGGCGGATCGCGCGCGACGTCGATGTCGTGGGCGCCGTGGCGTGCGAGGATGACCGCGGCGCGCTCCGACTGCGCGGCGTCGGCCGCGCCCACCGTCATCACGCAATGCGCGGTGCCGTGGGCGTGGGGCGCGAAGACGTCCTTGTAGTCGGTACCGCCCTTGACGGAGGGCGTGTCGCCCACCAGGAAGTTGCCCTGGCCGGGACCCGCCTCGTCGGAGGTCACGGCGATCTCGATACCGGCGCGGTCGAAACCCTCGGCCAGTAATTCCTTGCGGGCGCTGTCCGCGCCCTCGAACGTGCTGAACACGCGTACGATCTGGTTCATGTCTGCTCCAATGTCACGGTTGATCCCACCGTACCAGAATCGACTGCGGCGCGGCGCCCGCACGCCTGCCCGGTCCGCGCCGGGGCGCTGCTGTGCGCCCGGTGCCGGCCGCTCCCGCTATGCTGGCGGGCACCCCGCCTGCGCCCTTGCCCGTGCCCGCAGCGCCCCCAGCCTGTGGCGCGGCCATGCCCGCCGCATGGAACCTGGCGTGCGCCGCTGCGCGCCCGCGGCAAACTATGTGTATATGCACTTTTGTGACTGGCGAAGGAACCAAAATTTAGTACAATCGGGAAACGTTGAGGAGCGGGGAGACCACGACGGGAAACCCATGCCGGCAGCTTGCCGCCAACGGGTGGACGCTTTACCCACTACACACAAGAAGATGACGAGATCACACCGGACTGCCCCATTCCGGCCCCTGGCAACCACCGACGCGCGCCGAACCGCCCGCTGCGGCTTGCTTGCGGCGCAGCGATGAAACCATCAAGCGGCTTCTTCCGCCTTACCAGCCTGCGCAGCAGGCTGATGCTGCTGGTCGCCCTGGCGATCCTGCCGCTTGCCCTGATGACGATCCTGGGTGGCGTGCGCGAACGCGAACAGGCCATCCGCGCCTCCGAAGACAACCTGCGCCGCCTGACCAGCCTGGCCGCCGCCAACGAGGCGCAATCGGTCGAGCGCGCGCGCCAGATCCTGGTCGACCTGGCCAGCGTGCCCGATTTGCTGGGCCCTGCTCCGCGCTGCAATGCCCTGCTGGCCGACGTCCTCGACCGCAACGAAGGCTATGTCAACTTCGGCCTGATCCAGCTTAACGGCGAGGTCAGCTGCAGCGCCGTGCCGATGCTCCATCCGGTCAACCTGGGCGACCGCGCCCACTTCAAGCGCGCCATCCTCGAGCGCCGCTTCATCGCCGGCGACTACGTGTTCGGCCGCGTGATCCGGCGCCACACGATCAACCTCACCTATCCCGTGATCGACCGCGCCGGCAAGGTCGTGGCGGTGGTGTTCGCGGCCATGGACCTGGCGGGCCTGGACACCTTCGTCGCCGACATCAACCTGCCGCCCGGCTCGGTGCTGGTGACCTCCGACGCCAACGGCACCATCATTTCGCGCCGCCCCGACCCGGAGCGCTGGTTCGGCACCAAGGCCTCGACCACCATGCGCGACGCGATGCGCAGCGCCGGCCGGCGCGCCGTCGTGATCCGCGACGACGACGGCATCGAGCGCCTGCATACCTTTGCCCGCGTGGGGGGCCCGCGCTGTCGGACTACACCGTCACCATCGGCGTGCCGGTCGACAGCGTGACGATCGGCGCGCGCCGCGCCCAGTTCATGTCCCTGATCGGCCTGGCCGCCACCACCATGCTGGCCCTGCTGGCGGCCTGGCTGGCCGGCGACGTGCTGATCGTGCAGCGGGTGAGGAAGCTCATGGACACGGCGCGCCGCATCGCCGCCGGCGAACTCGATGCGCGCTCGGGCATCCCCTACGAACGCGAAGAGATCGGCCGCCTGGCCGAGGCGCTCGACGAGATGGCGGCCACGCTGCAGAAGAAGAAGGAAGCGGCGCGCGGCCTGGCCGAGCGCGAGCTGCGCGCGGCCGACCAGCGCAAGGATGAATTCTCGGCGATGCTCGCACACGAGCTGCGCAACCCGCTGGCGCCGATCAGCACCGGCGCCCACCTGTTGAAGCTCCTGCACTCGGATAACGCCCAGATCACCCAGACCTGCGCCATCATCGCGCGCCAGGTCGAACACATGACGGGCCTGGTCGACGACCTGCTCGATGTCTCGCGCGTGACCCGCGGCCTGGTCTCGCTGTCGACCGGGGTGCTCGACCTGCGCCGCGTCATCGACGACGCCGCCGAACAGATCCGGCCGCTGATCTCGACGCGCCGCCACACCGTGCTGCTCGACCTGCCGCCGGAGCCGGCCACGGTCAAGGGCGACCACAAGCGCCTGGTGCAGGTGATCGCCAACCTGCTCAACAACGCCAACAAGTACACGCCCGAGGGCGGCCGCATCGAGCTGCGCCTGTTCAGCGAAGGGGGCGAGCATGTGGTGACCGTCACCGACGACGGCATCGGCATGGAGCCGCAGCTGGTGGCGCGCGTGTTCGACCTGTTCACCCAGGCCGAGCGCACCCCGACCGCTCGCAGGGCGGACTGGGCCTGGGCCTGGCGCTGGCCAAGAGCCTGGTCGAACTGCACGGCCGGTAAGGTAGAGGCGACCAGTCCGGGCCTGGGCAAGGGCAGCACCTTCACCGTGCGCCTGCCGCGCCACACCCGGGAACTGCCTTTGATCGTGGCGCAAACCTCGGGCCACGGCGCCGCCGTCAAACCGCTGAAGGTGCTGCTGGTGGACGACAACCTCGACGCCGCCCATACGCTGCAGCTGTTCCTGCGCGCGGCCGGCCACGAAGTCGAAATCGCCTATTGCGGCGCCGACGCCGTCGACCTGGCCCGGGTGTTCGCCCCCGACGTCTGCCTGCTCGACATCGGCCTGCCCGACTTCGATGGCAACGAGCTGGCACGGCGCCTGCGTCGCCTGCCGCAGGCCACCGGTGCGACCCTGATCGCGATGACCGGCTACGGCCGCCAGCAGGACCGCGACGCCGCCCAGGCGGCAGGCTTCGACCACTACATGGTCAAGCCGGTCAATACCGTGCAGCTGTCGGACCTGCTGGCCGAGGCGGCCGAGGCCCAGCACCCGCGGTAAGGCCCTCCGCGCCCGTCCGCCATCCCCTGGCACATTCCCGTATCATCGCTGCTCGACGATGAGGGAATGAAAATGGATTCGATGGACGTGGTGCTGGCCATGCTGCTGGCCGTGATCGGAAGCGGGTATCTCGTGCGCCTGCTGCCCTTCGGCCTGCCCCTGCCCCTGGTCCAGATCGCGCTCGGCGCCATCATCGCCGGCGTCTTCAAGCACGGCGTCACGCTCGACCCCGAACTCTTCTTCGTGCTCTTCCTGCCACCCCTGCTCTTTCTCGACGGCTGGCGCATCCCCAAGGTGGGCCTGTTCCGCGACAAGGGCACCATCCTTGAACTGGCCCTGGGCCTGGTGGTCTTTACCGTGGTCGGCGCGGGCTTCCTGATCCACTGGCTGGTACCAGGCATGCCGCTCGCCGTTGCCTTCGCCCTGGCCGCCATCGTCGCCCCGACCGATCCGGTGGCCCTGTCCGCGATCACGGCGCGCGTTCCCGTGCCGCGCCGCCTGATGCACATCCTCGAGGGCGAATCCCTGCTCAACGATGCCAGCGGCCTGGTGTGCTTCCGCTTTGCCGTCGCCGCCGCCATGACCGGCAGCTTCTCGCTGGCGACGGCTTCGCTGACCTTCCTGTGGGTGGCGCTGGCCGGGGTGGCGTGCGGGGTCGGCGTCACGCTCGCCATCTCCTTCGCGCAGCGCGTGGCCGCCAAACCGCGTCGGCGAAGAGCCCGGCTCGCCGATCCCTGGTGAACCTGCTGATACCCTTCGGCGCCTACCTGGCCGCCGAGCACCTCGAGGCCTCGGGCATCCCTGGCGGCGGTGGCGGCCGGCGTCACGATGAGCTATGTCGAACTGTCGGGCCGCGCGCTGGCCACCACCCGCGTGCGCCGCGCCGTGGTCTGGGACACGGTGCAGTTCGCGCTCAACGGCGTGATGTTCGTGCTGCTGGGCGAACAGCTGCCCGAGATCGTCGGGCGCACGCTGGCCGACAGCCGGCTCGACACCGGCGCCACGCCGCTGCAACTGGCGGGTACCGCGCTGGCGATCGCGCTGGCGCTGACGCTCCTGCGCCTGGTCTGGGTGTGGGTATCGCTGCGCCTGACGCTGCGCCATGCGCGCCGCCAGGGGCAGGAAGTCTACAAGCCGGGCTTCCGCCTGGTGCTGGCCACCTCGCTGGCGGGGGTGCGCGGCGCGATCACGATGGCCGGCGTCCTGACCTTGCCCCTGACCCTGCCGGGCGGTGCGCCCTTCCCGGGGCGCGACCTGGCCATCTTCTACGCCAGTTCCGTCATCATCCTGTCGCTGCTGGCGGCCAGCGTGGCGCTGCCGCGCCTGCTGCGTGGCCTGGAGGTGCCGGAAGAAAGCGGCGAGGAAGCCGCGGAAGACCATGCGCGCCACGCGGCCGCCGTCGCCGCGATCGCGGCCGTCGACAAGGCGGCGCACGCCCGTATCGAAGACGAGCTCGACATCGATGCCGACGTCCATGCCAGCGCGGTCGACCATGTCCGCGCGGCATCTACGAGCATCGACTCGGCGGCGAGGGTGCCTACGACCCTTCGCGTTCGCGCGTGGCCGAGCAGACCGAGCGCGATTACCGGCTGGCGGCGCTGCAGGCCGAGCGCCGCGCGATCCCGGCACTGGTGCATGCGCGCAGCCTGTCGGACGAGACGGCGCGCAAGCTGCTGCGCGAAATCGACCTGGTCGAGGCACGCTACCGGTAGCGAGGGCGGCCGTGGCCGCCCTCGGCTGCAACGTTTGCCCACCGCTTCGGCCCTGTGACGCCGGTCGCCCGGGCGCTCTCGAGCGTTAGCTCGCGAACGGTGTGCGCATGCAGAAGGCGTAACATCGGCGCGGCATGTTCCACTTCCGATCGGCACCCATGACTCTCGATACCCAGCCATCAAGCGATGCGGCGCCGCTCAGCGATCCGCCCGTTGCCGCCAGGGCGGCCGGCCTGCGCTACGTCCACGACGACAAGCCGGGCATCCGCCGCGAGCGCAATGGCGAGGGCTTCCGCTACGTTTCGCCCAAGGACGAGCCCATCGAAGACGAGGCCACGCTGGCGCGCATCAAGTCGCTGGCGATTCCCCCCGCCTGGACGGAAGTGTGGATCTGCCCCCAGGCCAATGGCCACCTCCAGGCTACGGGGCGCGACGCGCGCGGGCGCAAGCAGTACCGCTACCATCCGAAATGGCGCAGCGTGCGCGACGAAGCGAAATACGAACGCATGATCAACTTCGGCAAGGCGCTGCCGGCGATTCGCTCCGAGGTCGACCGCGCCCTGAAACTCCCCGGCCTGCCGCGCGAGAAGATGCTGGCCACCATCGTCTACCTGCTCGAGGCGACGATGATGCGCGTCGGGAACGAGGAATATGCCCGCACCAACAAGTCCTTTGGCCTCACCACGCTGCGCAACCGCCACGTGAAGGTCGACGGCAGCGATGTCGAGTTCCGGTTCCGGGGAAAAAGCGGGGTGTACCACAAGATCCAGGTGCACGACCGCCGCGTGGCCCGCATCATCCGCAGCACGCGCGACCTGCCTGGCCAGGAACTGTTCCAGTACGTGGGCGAAGACGGCGAGACCCACAGCATCGATTCCAGCGACGTCAACGACTACCTGCGTTCGATCACCGGCGAAGACTACACGGCCAAGGACTTCCGCACCTGGTCCGGCACGGTGCTGGCGGCACTGGCCCTGCAGGAATTCGAGAAGTTCGATTCCGAGACCCAGGCCAGGAAGAACATCGTGCGCGCCATCGAATCGGTGGCCGAAAAACTCGGCAACACGCCTTCGGTCTGCCGCAAGTGCTATGTGCACCCGGGCGTGCTCGATGCTTACCTCGACGGCGCCGTGCTCGAGGCCCTGCGCGAACGCACCGAGGAAGAGCTGAGCGAAGACCTGCACGCGCTGCAGCCGGAAGAAGCGGCCGTGCTGGCCATGCTGCAGCAGCGCCTGGCCCACGATGCCGAGCGCGCCGCGGCCAGCAAGGGCAAGGGCCAGCGCAAGGCCGCTTGAGCCACCCCTGCAACAGGAGAACACATGAACGACACCGCCGCAGCTTCCCTTCCCTTGCGCGAAAACGCCTGCACGATCGAGCGCGTGGCCCGATTTGAGCACCAAGTGACCGGCGTTACCGTCAGCGAAGACGGCCGCATCTTCGTCAACTTCCCGCGCTGGACCGAGGACGCGCCGGTGTCGGTGGCCGAGCTGCTGGCCGGCGGCGAAGTCAAACCCTATCCTGACGAGGAATGGAACGCCTGGCGCAATGCGCGCAAGGACGAACTCTCGCCCGGAGAGCATTGGGTATGCGTGCAGAGCGTGGTCGCCGACGGCCGCGGCAGCCTGTGGGTGCTCGACCCGGCGGCGCCGGCGCAGAGCCACGTGGTATCCGGCGGCCCGAAGCTGGTGCAGGTCGACCTGACCAGCGACAAGCCGGTGCGCACGATCGCGTTCGACGAAGACACGGCGCCGCAAGGCTCCTACCTGAACGACGTGCGCTTTTCCCGGATGATGGGGCCTGGGCCTACATCACCGATTCTGGCGTGAAAGGCGCGCTCGTCGTCGTGGAACTGGCAAGCGGGCGCGCCGTGCGGGTCCTCGACGGCGACCCGTCGACGCAGATGAAGAAGGGACTGGACGTCAAGGCCGACGGCGCCGTGCTGCGCCGGCCGGACGGGCGCGGCGTGGAGTTTTCCGCCGATGGCATCGAACTGTCCGGCGACGGCGCCTGGCTGTACTGGCAGGCGATCAAGGGCGACATCCTGTACCGCATCGCGACAAGCGTGCTGCAGGGCGCCGGGATGCGCGGCGAGGATGTCGGCGCCAGCGTCGAGGACTATGGCCACAACGGCGTCAACGACGGCCTGTTGATCGCGCGCGGAACCGAGCGCATGCTGCTGACGGCGGTCGAACACGACGCCATCCGGATGCGCGACCTGGCCCGGGGTCCGCAGGCCCCCCTGGTCACGCTGGTGCAGGACGCGCGCCTGCGCTGGCCCGACACCTTCAGCCAGGGACCGGACGGCAGCGTGTATGTGACCACCTCGCATATCCAGGATTCGGCCTTCTTCAAGCCGGACGCGCCGGGCGCCCTGCCGACCGAACTGTGGAAGCTGCGTCCGGCGGAGTAAACCCGGGGAGCCGGCGCCTTTTTGCCGGGCAGGCATGCATATCCAATGATGCTTGCCTTTCCGTCAAGGTCTCGTTATCGTGCAGCTTCCTCCCTGCTGGAGCCGCCCATGCGTCGACCTTTCCCGCTGTCCTCTTCAGCTTGCGCGCTGGGGGCGCCATGAGCCCCGCCATCGAACTGTCCGGCGTCGACAAGCGGCTGGGCGCGCGCGATGTGCTGGGTGGGGTCTCGCTGCAGGTACCGGGCGGCAGCGTCTTCGCCTTCCTCGGCAATAACGGCGCCGGCAAATCGACGACGATCCGCATCCTCACCGGCCTGCTCGATGCCGACCGCGGCGAGGTGCGTGTCCTCGGCCGCGCACTCCCGGACGCGCGCATGGAGGTGCTGCGCGAGGTCGGCTGCCTGGTCGATTCCCCCGCGCTCTACCCCAACCTGAGCGCCACGGAGCTGCTCGAGATCGGCCGTCGCATCAAGGGTTTGCCGCGCTCGGAAAGCGCACGCGTGCTCGAGCTGGTGGAACTGACGCCGCATGCCCGCGAGCGCATCGCCGGTTTCTCGCTGGGCATGCGCCAGCGCCTCGCCCTGGCGCATGCGATGCTGGGCGGGCCCCGCCTCCTGATCCTGGACGAGCCGGGCAACGGGCTCGACCCGCAAGGCATGCGCGACATCCGTGCCCTGCTGGCCGCCCTGCCGGCGCGTACCGGCTGCACCGTGTTCCTGTCCAGCCACCAGCTCGACGAAGTGGAAAAGATCGCCACCCACGTCGCGGTGCTGCATGGGGGCCGGGTCCTGTGCCGGGAAGCGGTGCCGCGCCTGCTGGCCAGCCAGCCGGGCAGCCTGGCGCTGGAGGTGGACGACGCCAGGCGTGCCCAGGCCGTGCTGGCAGGCCTGGGCCGGCCGGCTCGCATGCTCGATGGCCGCCGGCTGGAGGTGGCGGCCATCGATGCACAGGGGGCGCGCCGCTGCATGCGGCCCTGGTGGGTGCCGGCGTGGCGCTCTACCAGTCGGTTCACCGGCGGCCCACGCTGGAACAATGGTTCCTCGAACTCACCACGACGGATGCGAACAAGGAGCGCCATGCTGCTCGCGACACTGTTCCGGCTTGAGGCGATGAAGGCGCGCCGTTCGCTGGCGCTCTTGATGATGCTGGCCTGTCCGCTGATGGTGGTGCTGCTCAACACGGGCATGCTGCTGCGCCAGGTGGGTGCCGATGGTGTGCCGCCGCGCGCCTGGGAAGGCTTCTGGCTGGGCAACCAGGCCCTGTGGTGCTACTTCATGCTGCCGCTCTACCTGGCGCTGTGCACGGCGCTCGTCAACGGTGTCGAGCACCGCCAGCACGGCTGGCGCCTGATGCTGACCCTGCCCGTGGGCGCGCGCCAGCTCTACCTGGCCAAGCTCTTGCTGGCCCTGACCATGGCCGCCATCGCCCACCTCTGCCTGCTGCTCTTCACCGGGCGGTGACGATGCTGCCGCTGGGCGCACCCGCACCGCACGGCGCGTTCGGGGCGATGACGATTGCGATGCTGGGGGCGCTGGCGGCCAGCCTGCCCGTCCCGGTGCTGCAGCATACGCTCAGCTGGACCAGCCAGAACATCGTCACGCCGCTCGCGCTGGGCGTGTGCGCGACAATGGGCGTGATCCAGCTCGGCAGCTCCGAGCACTGGCGCCTGTTTCCCCGGACCTACCCCCTGATGGCAGCCAACGGCAGCGACCCGGCCATGCGCGATGCCGCCCTGCTGCTCGGGCTGGCGGTCGGCGCCGGGTTGCTGGCGCTGGGCTGCTGGTGGGCCGGACGCCGGCGCCAGCCGGCGTGATCGTGGCAGTTAAGCTGACGTCTTCCAGGTTGAACCGCAAAGACCTTGTAGGGTGGGCGGCTCTACCCCGGCAGAGTGTCCACCCGCTGCTTGAATGCCGCCCACGCGTTCAACCACGCCCTGAAACCTCGCGAGGAATCGCCTGCTGGTTGAACGCGTGGGCGGCGCAGACCTTGCCGGTTCGCTGGCTGACAGGGTGGAGCCGCCCACCCTACGGGCCTGTGCATGGTTCGGGAAGAAAATGCGATGTCACATGTGCGTCGGGACGAACAGGAGCGCCTGACAACAGCTTCAGAACAAGGCGCGTCGTCGAAGACAGTACGAGCGTACGGCGAGACGATGCAACCCTGGACTGGAGGTGTTGTCGGGCGCTCCACAGCATGGCTTGAATGACCGGCATGACGCCCTGACCGGGCGCCCCAGCCCTTACTGCACGCGGTAGGTCGCGACTTTCCAGCTGCCGTCCGGCTGGCGCATCGGCACCACCGTCTCGACGACCCCGGCGCGGGTGGCGAAATCGGTCGTGTAGCGGATGATGACGAATTCGCCCGGCGGCGAGCCGGGCGCATCGCGCGTGTAGGCTGCCGCCACGGTCTTGCGCGACTTGACTGCGCCCAGCGGCGCACGCACGGTCCTGCCGACGTCGAGCCAGCCGCTGCGTCCGACTGCCTTTTGCAGCAGCGGTGCGCCCTGCTCCCAGGCGGCGCCGGCCTGGCCGGCATCCATCAGCGCCAGCCAGCGTCCGCTGGCCTCGACCGCGGCCTCGATCGCCGCCTTCTGTGCAGGATCGACAGCGGCCGCCTTGGGTGCGATGGTGCCGGCCTTGGGCCGCGGGGCCTGGGTGGAGGCGGTGGCGGTGCCGGCCGGGGTGGCCGCTGGTGCCGCTGGTGCCGCTGGTGCCGCTGGCGGGGTCTGCTGCGCATGGACCGGCGCGATCGCGGCGGCGCCGGCGGCGGCTATCGCTGGTAGGGTTTTCATGGTGGTACTCCTTCTTCTGTGGGGGGCGGTGGCCGGTCAGTCGGCCGGTCCGGTGGGTTCGGCGTGGTTGAATACCTGGCGCAAATAGGCCAGGAAGGTTTCGTCGTTGCTCATCGACTTGCCGGCGGTGTCGGACAGCTTGGCCACCGGCTGGCCGTTGCAGCGCACCAGCTTCATGACGATGTTCAGCGCCTTGTAGGGCGTGTCGTTGGTGAGCTGGGTGCCGATGCCGAAACCGAGCATCACGCGGTCGGCGAAATGGCGGTACAGGGCCAGCGCCTTGGGCACCGTCAGCGCGTCGGAGAACACGAGGCGCTTGGTGCGCGCATCGATGCGCAGCCTGGCGTAATGCGCCAGCGCCTTCTCGCCCCATTCCGTCGGGTCGCCGGAATCGTGGCGCAAGCCGTCGAAGAGCTTGGCGAAATACAGGTCGAAATCGTTCAGAAAGGCGTCCATGCCGACCACGTCGGTCAAGGCGGTGCCGAGGTCGCCGCGGTACTCCTGCACCCAATCCTCGAGCGCCGCCTTTTGAAAATCGCGCAGGCGCACCCCGAAGGACTGGAAGGCCTGCATGTATTCGTGCGCCATGGTGCCGATCGGTACCAGGTTGTACTTCTTCGCCAGGTAGACGTTGGAGGTGCCCTTGAAGTACTGCGGCAGCTCGCACGCCAGCGTCGACACGACTTCGTCCTGCCACGCGCCCGAGAAGCGCCGGCGCACGCCGAAATCGAAGAATTCGAAGGGATTGGCGCGCGGCGGTTCCTGCTCGAATGCGCGCAGCTGCTCGACCTTCAGCGCCAGCCGTTTGCGCGCTTCTTCGATCGCCGCAGCCTGGTCGAAGCGGCGGAAATACAGCTCGTTGACGATGTAGAGCACGTAGATCTCGAAGCCCATCACGTGCACCACCGGGCCACAGGCGCGGATGCGCAGGTGCGGTCCGTCGGTTTCCACCGTGATGAACTTGCGCTGGAAGCGAAACACCGTGAGGAAGTCCGCGAAGTCGCTCTTGATGAAGCGCAGCTTGCGCAGGTACTCGACTTCGTCCTCGGTGAACATCATCGAGCACAGGTGGTCGAGCTCGCGCTCGACTTCCTCTTTCAGCTCGGCGAGCGGATAGGCGGGCTCGTTGCGGCACTTGAACTCGTACTCGCCATGGGCGTTCGGATGGCGGTGCAGCAGGGCCTGCCACATGGTGAACTTGTAGAGGTCGGTCTCGAGCAGGCTGCGAACGATCGGTTTCATGGCGCGGGTTCCTCCTTCAAGCCGCTTTTTTGCGCTTCTTTGGCGCCAGCATGGTGCCGGTGCAGCCCGGCGTGCCGCAACGGCAGGCGAACAGTTTTTTCAGCGCCGGCGTATGGCGTTCGTCGTAGATCAGCGCGTAGTTGTAGTTCAGCTCCTGGCCCGCCTCGATCGGATGCAGCGCATGGATGTAGACGCGGCCGTCTTCCTCGTAGGCCTCGCAGTTGGGCGAACAGGCATGGTTGATCCAGCGCGCCTCGTTGCCGCGTCGGCCGCCATCGATGACGCGGCCATCGTGCAGGCTGAAGTAGAAAGTATGGTTGATCGGCCCCCCGGCCCTGGCCGCGCGCTCGGTCGCCTCGTCCCAGCTGATGCGTTCGCCCCGGTATTCGATGATGCGCTCGCCTGGCTCGATGTGGCGCCGGGCGAAGACGCCGTTGCCGTGGATCGGGGACTTCTTGACTTCGTAGGCCGGGTCGGCCTTGGCTGCGGATGTGGTGGGCATGTAGGGATTGGGAGGGCGAGGGTAGGATGCGAAATTGAAATCGTTACTATTATGGTACGTTTTTGTGTTGCCTGCCGCACTACAGCACACTTTCGGTGGCAGCCCCTTCCACTTGGCGCGTACACGACCATGCAGGACTCCAATCCTCTTGATCCGAAGGCGCTGACGCATCCGCCACAGTCCGGGGCGTGCAGAACGCCTGCCTGCGGCCGCTGGCGCCCATTCGGCGGTGTCGGACTGATATGATGCATGCTCATGCGTACGACGCCCGGACGGCGCCGCATACCTTATCCATCGGGCCTGGCGGCACTCCCGATGCCTTCCCGCCGCCAACGCGAGAACGAACATGGACACCATCGCTTTGACCTCCGGCGCCAGCCTCGCCATCCTGCCCGTCGCCATTGAGCATGCGGATGGACTGGCGGCGCTGGTGTGCGAGAACGCTGGGCACCTGGGCGAATATTTGCCCGCGGTGGCCGAGCTCGGCTCGCCTGACGCCGCGCGCAGCCATCTCCAGGCTGCCATCGCACGCGCGGCGGCAGGCGCCAGCTTCGAATGGCATCTGTTCCTGAATGATCAGCTGTGCGGCGCCATCCGCCTGAAGAACATCGACAGCGACAACCGCAAGGCGGAGATTGGCTATTTCCTGGGCAGTGCCTTCGGCGGCCAGGGTATCGCCACCCTCGCCGTGCGCGCAGTACTCGGCTATTCATTTGCCTCCCTGGACCTCAACCGCCTCGAATTGCGTTGTGCCGCGGCGAACACGCCCAGCATCCGCGTGGCCGAGCGCTTGGGCTTCACGCTGGAGGGCGTGCTGCGCCAGGATGAGTGGCTGGACGGGGGCTTTGTCGACGTGCATGTCTTTGGGCTGCTGCGTGCCGAGTTCGCGGCTTGATGTGCAACACCGGCATGTTTTTCAGGGGCTTTTGGCCAAGTGAATGTATTCGTGCGCAACTCCATCTGGCGAATCCGGTCACCGGTCTCCACAGTCATTCGCAGTCGGCGAGGAATAATGATCATGGATCCATTCTCGGATTTACCTTACCTGGTTCACACCGGACGTGAACTCGAATTGATGGTCGCGGGCCGCAAACCGCTTGTGGTATTCTGCGACGCTTATCCTGCAGAAGCTTGTGAAGAGATCATTCCAGAGCAGGCATTCGCACCTTACCTGGCGACAGGAAAGCTCGACAAGCGCGAGTTCGTCGAACTCCTCGATCGCCCGGCGCCGGCCAGTTATCGCCAGCTCAAGGGATATCGCTGCGTACTGTATTCGACCCCGGAGGAGAACTGGCGAATCGATGCGTACATCGAGATGAAAGCGCAGGCCAGCCTCCAGGTTGGCGACCGGCCGGCCACGTAGCCGACGCATGGCAATCCGACACAAGGGAGAATGTGATCATTTCCGAAGTCATCGATTTTGTTGGTCATGCTATCGAAGGAATGACCGTATGGCGTTATCTGTTTTCGCCCGCCTACCGCGCCACCGTGCACGAGCGATGGCGTGACGAATCCCGTTTTGACATCGGAATGGAAGTCCTCAACTTCGCTCTGAGTTTCATCTTTGTTAGCCTTCAGTTGCCGACGTCCTCTTCGCGGAACTCGAGACCCGTGCCCGGGGCCGTGTCGCGCGTGGATTCCTCCTTGCGCAGCTCGACGCGGCGGATCTTGCCCGAAATGGTCTTCGGCAGTTCGCGGAACTCGATGCGGCGGATGCGCTTGTAGGGCGCGAGGCGCTCGCGGGCAAAGGCGAAGATTTCGCGCGCCAGTTCGCGGCTCGGTTCGACACCCGGGCGCAGCGTGATGAAAGCCTTCGGGACCGACAGGCGCAGCGGGTCCGGGCTGGGTACGATCGCCGCTTCCATTACCATCTCGTGCTCGACCAGCACGCTCTCGAGCTCGAACGGACTGATGCGGTAGTCGGACGACTTGAAAACATCGTCGTTGCGGCCGACGTAGAAGTAATAGCCGTCCTCGTCGACGGTGGCGGTGTCGCCGGTGTGGTAGAAGCCGGCGCGCATCACGTCCGCCGTTTTTTCCTCGTCGCCCTCGTAGGCCAGCATCAGGCCGAGCGGACGGGGTTCGAGCTTCACCGAGATCTCGCCTTCGCTGGCCGGCTGGTCGTCGCCATCGAGCAGCGTGACCGTATAGCCCGGCAGCGGACGGCCCATCGAGCCGGGTTTCAGGAGCTGGCCCGGCGGATTGCCGATCTGGGCCGTGGTTTCGGACTGGCCGAAACCGTCGCGGATGCGGATGCCCCAGGCGCGTTCGACCTGTTCGATCACTTCGGGGTTGAGCGGCTCGCCAGCGCCCACCAGTTCGCGCAGCGGCGGCTTCCATTGCGACAGGTCTTCCTTGATCAGCATGCGCCAGACCGTCGGCGGCGCGCACAGCGAGGTCACGCCGCAGCGCTGCACGGTTTCCAGCGCCGCCTTGGCGGAAAAGCGCTCGTAGTTGTAGACGAAAATGGTGGCGCCCGCGTTCCAGGGCGCGAAGAAGCAGCTCCAGGCATGCTTGGCCCAGCCGGGCGAGCTGATGTTCCAGTGGACATCGCCCTTTTGCAGGCCGATCCAGTACATGGTCGACAGGTGGCCGACCGGATAGCTCTGCTGGCTGTGCAGCACCAGCTTCGGCTTGGCCGTGGTGCCGGAGGTGAAGTACAGCAGCAGCGGGTCGGTGGCGCGCGACTCGCCTTTCGGGGTGAAAACGCTCAGCACGCTGCGTGCTTTCTCGAAATCGTGCCAGCCCTCGAGCGCGCCGCCGACGGCGATGCGCGTGAAATTGCCCGTCACACCTTCGAACTTGTGCGCCTCCGACACCTGCGCGATCACGTGGCGCACACGTCCGCGGTCCATGCGGTCCTGCAGGTCGGCGGTCGAGACCAGCATGGTGGTGGGCACCAGCACGGCGCCGAGCTTGATCCCGGCCAGCATGATTTCCCACAGCTCGACCCGGTTCGGCAGCATCAGGAGCACGCGGTCGCCGCGCTCGACCCCGCACTGCTGCAGGTACTGGGCTACCTGGTTCGAGCGCGCCGCCATGTCGGCGAACGAGATCTTCTGCTCGCGCCCGTCTTCCTCGACCACCCACAGCGCGGGCGCGTGGTTGTCCTTCGCTTCGACGTCGAAGAAGTCGAGTCCCCAGTTGAAGGCATCGAGCTTCGGTGCCTGGTAGTCGCGGTAGGCGATGTCGTAATCAAGACGGTGCTGCTGCAGGAAGTCGCGCGCCTGCGCGAAACGCTGATACGGGGTCATGGTGTCTCCTGTGCGCTGATGACGGTGGCCAGGCGCGGCGCGCCGATGGCGTGACCGCAGCCCGATCCCTGTGTGTTGTCTGTTTGCGCACATTGTGCCACGGCTTGGCCGTGGCGACGGGCGATTCGCGTGGCGTCTATTGCGGTCCGCCGCTGGCGAGGCTGCAGGTAAAGGCATACGGTGTCGTCGTCGGGATCGCCTTGCCGTTGCGCACATCGATCAGGCCCTTCGTGATCAGGTATTGCCCGTCCGCCCCCGCCCTGCCCAGCACGACGCCAGGCATCCTCGTTTTCACATCCTTGCCCAAGCGGATGCCGGCAGCGGCGAGCGCGTCGGTGAATTCCTCCAGGCGGGCGTTGCAGATTTCGCCCTGGATCACCATCGCGCCGAAGCCGCCCATCATGCTGACGTTCTTCAAGCATGCCTTGCCCAGGGTGACCGGTCCGGACAACCGCAGGCCTTCGTCGCGCGGCAGCTTCCGGGCGGCCCCGTTCAGCCAGTCGGTTGCCGCGCCGCGCCCGGCGCCGGCGGCAGCCGTGTCGCAGGAGAGGAGGCGCAGCTTTTTCCTCGTCGAGCGAGGCGTGGGCCGCGCTTGCAAACGACAGGCCGCACAAGAGAAGTGGAGCAAAAAGTGCTTCATGGTGTCCTGTAAAACGATGTGATGACCCGATCCCGCACCGGACGCGGGGCGGTCCGCAAGCGCGTCAGGTTGGCCGCCGCAGCGGCACCGCGAACTCTCCCTCGGGCTGCATCATGTCGATCACGCGGCAGTCGCCGCACATGCGCAGGCGGTCGAGGTTGCCGGCAAAGGCGCTATGGCTGGACAGGCGCGAGAGCATGTTCTCGACCATGTGCAGTGTACCGAAGGGTTTGCTGCAGCGGATGCAGTGGAAGGGCTGGGATTCGTTCAGGGTGCGGGTTTCCTTGCGCGCCGCACCAAACACCATGCGCGGCACCAGGGTGATGGCGTTTTCCGGGCAGGTATTCGCGCACAGGCCGCATTGCACGCAGTTCTGCTCGACGAAGCGCAGGCGCGGCAGGTCAGGCGTATCCATCACGGCCGAGGACGGGCAGACGCCGACGCAGGCCATGCACAGGCTGCACGACTGGGTATTCACGGCGATCGCACCGAAAGGCGCGCCGGCGGGCAGCGCCACCGCCTCGACCGCCTGCGGCGCGTGGCGGTACAAATGGTCGAGCGCGTAGTCGAGCGTGTTGCGCTTGTCTGGGCCAGGTTGAAGGTGGCCATCTCGGCCGGGGCCTGCCCGCGTGGCGCGTGCTGCAAGGCCAGGCCCAGTTCCTCCGGCGTGGCCACTTGCAGGAACTGGAAATGCGGGCCGGCATAGCCAAGGCCTTCCAGCACTGTCTGGGCGACTTCCATCTGGCGCGCAATCGCGCCTGCGTATTGCGGCGCCTCGGCGCCCGTCATCAGGACCGTGACGCCGGCCGCGCCATAGCTGAGTGCCGCCAGCCAGACGTCGATGCCGGTCGAGGCCGTGTGGTGCAGCGCCATCGGAATCACGCGGCCCGGCACGCCATGGGCCGGGTCGCTTTGGACCGCCTCGATCAGCGGCGCGCCGCCTTCGCTGTGCAGCAGCAATACCGGATCCTGGCCGCCCGCATCGACATAGGCGCGCAGCGCCGCCTTGATGCGGCTGCCAGTGTGCGCGGCCGAGGGGAAGTTGTAGCCGAGGGCGCCGGTCGGCAGACCGTGGTGCAGGCGCCGCAGCCGGCGCACAGATAGGGGTTGACCTTGATGCGGTCGCCGTTGCCGGATATCGCCTTGGCCGAGCAGATCTCGACGCAGGCGTTGCAGCCGACGCGCTCGTTGCGGCTGTGGGCGCACAGCCGCTCCTTGTAGCTGAAATACTTCGGCTTTTCGAAGTCGCCGATCATGTCCAGCAGTTCGCTCGCCGCCGCGCGCCGCGCCGCTTCATCCGGACCCGGGGCGTAATAGCCGTGCGGATGCTGGTGCGACGAAATGAGCGGGCTCGGACAGAGGTCGAGCACGAGGTCGAAGCTGGCCTGCTGGGCCGCCTGGCCGGGGGCCTGCCAGCGTGCCTCGAAGGCGCCGAGCCAACCGGCTACGGCAATCGCACGGGCATGCAGCACCGGATAGGCCCGCGCCGCGAGTTCACCCTCGCCATCGAGCAGCACGGCTGTCACCGGCAGGCTGGCCGCCAGCAGGTCGGCCCGGGGCAAGGCTTGAACGGCAGTACCGACGACAAGCAGGCGCCCGCTCGACCGGTAAGTGACGGAGGCGGACGCTTCGGCCGGAGCGATGGCGTCGGCGGCGAGGATGGCGGCCGTCTTGGCGAGGGCATTGCGGCGCTCCTGCAGCGGATCGCCGGCCTGCCCATCCAGAATCGAATGTTCATGCTTGACCTTGGAGATGTTGCGGGTGCGGCCCGGCCGGAATGGCGGCGGCACCGGGCACGGCCGGCGTACCGGTGCTGTGCTCCACCGGAGGTGTACGCGTCCACGGCAATTTCCGTCGCCGGGTTGAGCTGCAACGCAGAAACATATTCCACGTGGGTGTGGGCATCCGTCAGGGCGCTCCGGTCGGCGTCGGATGCGGCAACCGGTATGGGAATCGTGGCGCCCGGCGTGGAGGCGGCGTCGCTGTCCGATAGCGCATCGGGAGCGCCGGCGGGTGGCGCGTCAGCGGCGGATACGGCCGGCGTATCCGCCGGGCCAGGAGGCATTGCCATCGGCGCCCCGATGCCCTCCTCCGGTTCGCGCGGATCCGGCATGCGCAGGGCACTGCGCGCATGGTCGAGCGACGCGAGCATGGCTGCCGAGACGGGAGACGGGATGTTGTAGTCGTCCATGTACATGTCGAGCCCGTCCATCACCTTGAAGTGCGGGTCGGCAAACAGCTTTTTGAGCGCCAGGCGCTGCACCGACTTGTCGACGCCCTGGCTGACGAACGCCGAGAAATCGGATTCGGGCGTGAGACGCGCCGCATCTTCCAGCGTGGGGGCGGGAGCGTCGGGCACCGGGGCGCCAGCAACGGCAACAGCTGGCGACGCGGCGTGCGGGATCGGTGGCCGCGTTGCGGCGGGAGCGCGAGCCGACGCCGGCAGGGACGCAGCCGTCCCTGCCGTATCGAGCGTCCGTCCCGGCTCGCCATCATCGCCGCCGGTCGCTTTCAGCCGCGACCAGCGCTTGAAAAATCCTTCCGCGGGCATGGGCGCTCCTATCCGTGCTGGCGGCCGCGGCGCGGCTTGGGCTGGTAGTGCTCGCGCAGGTAGCCGGCCAGCCAGGCATAGATTTCGGCCGGCATGGTGACGCCGTCGGCCGATTCGCCGGAATCGAACATGCGCGTGCCCTCGACATAGCTGACGGACGCGCGCACCGGCATGGCTCGCCCCTCCTCCATCCGCCACAGGACGAACACTTTCGATTCGGGCGCCATGCAGTTCTCGTAATAGCCCTCGTGTTCGTCCGTGTAGAGCTCGAGTTCGAGCCCGGAGACGAGGTAATAGTCGCGCTCCGAACTTTCGCCGAGCACCTGCAGCGGCGCCAGGTTGCCGCGGTCGGGCACGACGCCGACCGCAGCCCAGGCTTCGTCGGCCCAGCGGTGGGCGACGGCGCGGCGCTGCATGATCACCGCGATCGGCATGCTGGCCATCTTCATCGGCTTTTCGCGTTGTCCGCGTTCCCTTTGTCGACCGCCGGCGAGGCGCCCTTCGGCACCGCCTTCGTCGGGCCCTTCTTGACGTCGTCGCTCGGCGCCGCCGTGCCCATCTTTTCGCTCTTGATCGGCACGTTGGCCGCGTTCAGCGCCTCGGGGCTGCGCGGCGCGGCGCCACGGCCGGGCGCCGCTGCCGAGGTTCCAGGCGCGGCACCGGCCGGAGCCGCCGCGCGCACGCCGGCCGAAGGCGGCGTTACGCCGGGGGCAGCAGGCCGCTCGCCGCCGCAACGCCGGCCGGCGTGCCGGGTGTCGCCACGACCGGCGCCGCGCTGCCGGGTTGCGTCACGGCGTTGGCTGGGACGGCTTGTCCCGGCGCGCCGGACAGCGCGCCCGGAACGCCGGGCGTTGCCACCGCCGGGGCCACGATGGCCACCGGCGCGTTCACCTTCCAGCCCTGGCCAGCTGCGCGGCTGCGCCAGCGCGCACTGACCGCATCCATCGATGCAGCCAGCGCTTCCCTTTTCCTTGGCGGCCCTGGCATCGGCCTCGGCTTTCTTGGCGGCCGCGGCCTGCTGCTGGGCCGGCGTCAGGGGCGGCTTGGGCAGCGCCGCCGACGCCGGCAGCGTGGCGCCCGGCCCCGGGGCCAGGCAGGCCGCCAGCGCACTCAGCGCCAGGTGCGTGCGTTTCATCATTTGTTCCCCATCTTGTCGGAGGCCGCCGGTCCCTGCGGCGCCGCGTTGCTGGCCGATCCGGCGTTCTGGTCCTGGACCGACGGTCCGGCGGGTTTGCCCATGTCGCCCGGCTGGGTCTGGGTACCGGGCATGGCGCCGGACGGCGGCGTTACGCCAGAGTTCGGACCCTGGCCGGTCTCGCGGGTGGTGCCACCGAGTTCAGCGCCTGAAGTCGTGCCGCCCGAGCCTCCGGCGATACCGGGCGTGCCGCCGGCATAGGTCGCGTCGGTGACGGGCTTGGCGCTGCGGGCGATGATCTCGCCGCTGGTGCCGCCACCGGCCGTCACCTGGCCGGGAAACCTGGTCTGGATGACGCCATCGCTGGCCGGCGCCGTGTTGCGGTTGCAACCTGCCCCCAGCAGGAGCGAGGCCAGCGCGCCGGCGATCAGGAAAGGTATTCGTTTCATCGCATCCTCGAAAACAGCGTCAGTGTGCGGGCCCTGGCCGGGGCGCAGGTGGGGGCGTGCGGGGTGCGTCCGCCGGCGCCGCCGCCGGTGCAGCACCCGACTTCACCTCGTCGTACCAGAGCGAATGGTGCGCCTTGGCCCAGTTTTCGTCGACAGTGCCGTGCCGCATCGCCTCGTAGGCGCCCGGCGTGCCCCAGGTGCCGATATAGCTGTGGCCCATGGCCGCCACGATGTAGAAGGCGGCGCCGGCAAGGTGGAAGTAGTTCGCCATCTGCAGGATGTAGCGGGTCTGGCCGAAGTTGACGAAGTTCAGCACCAGGCCGGTGATCGACATCACCAGGCCGAGCAGGGTCACGCCCAGCCAGAACCAGGTCTTTTCGCCCGCGTTGAAGTACCCGGCCGGCACGTGCTTGTGCGATACCAGTCCCCCGCCCTGCTTGACCCATTGCCAGTCGTTTCGATTGAAGAAATTACGGCGCAGGAAGGTGATGAACATCAGGATGGAGCACAGGACGAACAAAGGCCCGATGAAGTTGTGCACGTATTTCGAGATATAGGCGACACCCGAGAAAAAGCCATGCCCCATCCAGGGCAGCAGCACCTTCTTGCCGAAGGTAATGATCAGCCCGGAAACGGCCAGCAGGATGAAGCTGATGGCGGTTGCCCAGTGTATCTGGCGGTCCCATTTGCTGAAGCGCTGTAGCTTGCGGCCCGAGGCCGGCACTTCTCGCGCCGGCCCGATCGTGTTGTAGAACAGGACGATCAACAGCGGCACGACGATCAGCAGGGTGCCGGCAATCGAGGCAATCGGGCCGTTGCGCAGCGTGCGCCAGGTATTGCCGCCACGCTGGACGATGACGTTGCCCTCGCTTGCGCCGTACTGGCCGAGGAAATGGCGATCGATGTGGACGCGCCCGGACTGCGACGAGGCCAGGCCAGGCTCGCGTGCGCGCGCGTCGCCCTCGACCTGCAGCATCGTCTGCTCTTCCGCATAGGCCGGCTCGGCGCGTTGATTGGGCACCGCGCCGAAAGCCGCCGGCAGCAGCAAGGCCATCAGCAACGCCAGCATGGCGCGCAGGGCAAACAGGTTCGCTCGCATAGGGGATGGCATGGGCGACTCCTCAGGGGTTGGCGCGGTTGTATTCGTTCTGCTTCTGGTTGCGGTTCTGGATCGTTGCCGACCAGGACAGGCGGTCGTTATGGAAGCGCGCCTGGTAATGGCGGTTGTCTTCCTTGCCGGCGTACTCGCCGCGGATCCATTCCGGATGCTGGTCCACTTCCAGGCAGCCGGCGAGCAGCAGCCCGAGGGCGATGGCGACCATGAGTTTCTTCATTGCGGGAACCTCCCGCCGCCGTTCTGGAAGTCGCCGGAATCCTGATTCTCGCGCGGCAGGTCGCCCTTGGCCTTGATCTCGCCGCCGCGTTTCGGGCGTCCATAGGCGATCTTCCAGCCCCACAGTTCCGGGCCGTAGCCGCGCGTTTCCACGCGCTGGCGGTAGATGTCGGCGATCAGGTCGGCCTCGCCGCCGAGCAGCGCCTTGGTGCCGCACATTTCGGCGCAGGCCGGCAGCTTGCCCTCGGCGATGCGGTTGCGGCCGTACTTCTCGAATTCGGCTTCCGAGGTATCCGGCTCGGGACCGCCGGCGCAGAAGGTGCACTTGTCCATCTTGCCGCGGTGGTTGAACAGGCCGCTGCCGGCAAACTGGGGGGCGCCGAAAGGACAGGCGTAATAGCAGTAGCCGCAGCCGATGCACTGGTCCTTGCTGTGCAGGACGATGCCGTCCTCGGTGTGGTAAATGCAGTTGGTCGGGCACACTGCCAGGCAGGGTGCGTCGGTGCAATGCATGCAGGCCACCGACACCGAGCGTTCGCCCGGCACGCCGTCGTTGATCGTCACCACGCGGCGACGGTTCACGCCCCAGGGCGTTTCGTGTTCGTTCTTGCAGGCGGTAACGCAGCCGTTGCAGTCGATGCAACGCTCGGTATCGCAAATGAATTTCATCCTCGCGGCCATGTCCCGCCTCCTCTGCTCTGCTGCGTTTCTATCGCGCGATACCGATTGCCCGATACCGTTTGCTGTTTGCCTGCCTTGTTACGCGCGTCCTCATGCGCGTACCACCCGGCACATCGATACCTTGGTTTCCTGCATCATCGTCACGGCATCGTAGCCGTAGGTCCAGCCCGTGTTGATGGCTTCGCCTCGTACGGTCGGCGCGCCATCCTCGGGGTAATGCTTTTCCAGGTCTTCGCCCATCCACCAGCCGCCGAAGTGGAACGGCGCCCAGACGAGGCCGATCGGTACCCGTTCGGTCACCATCGCCATCATCTTCAGGCGCGCACCGGTCGGCGTCTCGACCCAGACGTATTCGCCGATCCGGGCGCCGATCTGCACGGCGTCCTTCGGGTTGATCTCGATAAACATGTTCTGTTGCAGCTCGGCCAGCCACGGATTCGAGCGCGTTTCCTCGCCGCCGCCTTCGTATTCGACCAGGCGACCGGACGTCATGATCAGCGGGAAGTCCTTGGAGAAGTCGATTGCCTGCACCGATTTATAGAGCGTTGGCAGACGCAGGAAATTGGCCTTGTCGTCGTAGGTCGGGTACCTGGCGACCAGGTCGCGCCTTGGCGAGAGCAAGGGTTCACGGTGGGTCGGCACCGGGTCGGGGAAGTTCCACACGTTGGCGCGGGCACGCGCGTTGCCATAAGGCGCACAGCCGTGGGAAATGACCACACGAATGATGCCGCCCGACGGGTCGGTCTTCCAGTTCTTGCCTTCGGCCATCGCCTGCTCGGCCGGCGTGAGTTCGGCCCACCAGCCCAGCTTTTTCAGGAAGACATGGTCGAACTCGGGGTAGCCGGTGTCGAGCTGGCTGTCCTTGTTGGTCGAGCCGTCGGCCGCGAGCAGGCTCTCGCCATTGTGCTCGACGCCCCAGTTGGCGCGGAACGGCAGGCCGCCCTCGGCCACGCTCTTGCTGGTGTCGTAGAGGATGGGCGTACCCGGATGCTTCATTTCCGGCGTGCCCCAGCACGGCCACGGCAAGCCGTAGTAGTCGCCCTTGCAGGGACCGTGGTCGGCGCGCAGCGTGGTCGGGTTGAAGGTGTGCTTGTTCTCCATGTGGAGCTTGAGGCGCTCGGGAGAGCAACCCGTGTAGCCGATGGTCCAGCACGAGCGGTTGATCTCGCGCAGGATGTCTTCGACCACTGGCTCGTTGTGCACCACCTTGATGTTCCTGCACAGTTCGTTATGGAAGCCGAGCTTCTTCGCGAACAGGTACATGATCTCGTGGTCGGTCTTGCATTCGAACAGCGGTGCAATGACCCGCTCGCGCCACTGGATGGAGCGGTTCGACGACGTGCACGACCCTTGCGTTTCGAACTGCGAGGCGGCCGGCAGCAGGTAGACGCCGTCGGTGCGGCCGTGCATCGAGGCCGTCATGCTCGGGTACGGGTCGATCACGACCAGCATGTCGAGCTTCTGCATGGCCGCCTTCATGTCGGGCAGGCGGGTCTGGCTGTTCGGCGCGTGGCCCCAGTAGAACACGGCGCGCAGATTGCTGGGCTGGTCGATGTACTGGTTCTGCTCGTTCACCGCGTCGAACCAGCGCGACACCGTGATGCCGGGCTTTTCCATCAGTTCCTTGGAACCGAAGCGCGACAGGATCCAGTTGTAGTCCACGCCCCAGGCGTTGGCGAAATGCTTCCAGGCCCCTTCGGCCAGGCCGTAGTAGCCGGGCAGCGAGTCGCCGTTCGGACCGACGTCGGTGGCGCCCTGCACGTTGTCGTGGCCGCGGTAGATGTTGGCGCCGCCGCCGGGTACGCCGATATTGCCCAGCGCCAGCTGCAGGATGGACAGCGCGCGGACGTTGGCGGTACCGACGTGGTGCTGGGTGATGCCCATGCACCAGACCACGGATGAGGGACGGTTCTTCGCCAGCGTTTCGGCAATCGTGCGCACCGAGGCCTCCGGCACCCCGGTGACGTCCGATACCTTGTCCGGCGTCCACTTCGCCACTTCCTTGCGCACATCTTCCATGCCATAGGTGCGCGCGGCGATGAAGGCCTTGTCTTCCCAGCCGTTGTTGAAGATGTGCCAGAGGATGCCCCAGACCAGCGGGATGTCGGTACCCGGACGCACGCGCACATAATGGTGGGCAAAGCGCGCGGTGCGGGTGAAGCGCGGGTCGACCACGATCATCTTCGCGCCCAGTTCCTTGGCGTGCAGGAAGTGCAGCATCGAGATCGGGTGCGCCTCGGCCGGGTTGGAGCCGATGAACATCACGGCCTTGCTGTAGTGCAGGTCGTTGAAGGAGTTCGTCATCGCGCCATAGCCGAAGGTCTGGGCCACGCCCGCGACCGTCGTCGAGTGGCAGATGCGTGCCTGGTGATCGCAGTTGTTCGAGCCCCAGAAGGAGACGAATTTGCGCAGCAGGTAGGCTTGCTCGTTGTTGTGCTTGGAAGAGCCGATCACCATCAGCGCGTCGGGCCCGGCCTGCTGGCGCAGTTGCAGCAGCTTGTCGCCGATCTCGTTGATGGCCTGGTCCCAGGAAATGCGCTCGTACTTGCCGTTCACCAGCTTCATCGGATAGCGCAGGCGGTGCTCGCCGAAGCCATGCTCGCGCACCGAGGCGCCTTTCGCGCAGTGCGCACCCATGTTGATGGGCGAATCGAAGGCCGCTTCCTGGCGCACCCAGACGCCGTTGGCGACCACCGCATCGACCGAGCAGCCGACCGAGCAGTGGCTGCAGACGGTACGCTTGATTTCGGTCTTGACGGGCGCGTCGGCGACCGGCGTGGAGGCCGTGGCCGGTTCGATGACGTTCAGCGGCAGCGAACGTGCCAGCGCGCCGGCGCCGGCGGCAACGCCCGCGCCGACCAGGAACTTGCGCCGCTTCGCTCCCCGCATGTCGCCATTCTGGCTCGCACTCTTGACTAAGGACATGGCTGGTCTCCGGGTACGCTCACCAGTAGGCGGCGGTTTGGTAGTAACGGCGGATGTGTTCGGTTTCGTGGTAGCCGCGTTTCACCGCCGGTTTGGCGGCCTCCGCAACGGGAAGTTCGGGCGCGGCTTCTGCCCCGCCGGCCACCACTGCCGGGGCGCCGAGCGGGGCGGCCTTCAGGAAGCTGCGGCGGGCCGGATCGGGTGCACCGGCCGGGGCGTTCCCGGCCTCGGCCGGATGGTGCTTGGGTTGCATCGCGTCCTCCTCCTTGGAATCAGTCATCGAAGCCGTCGTCGACCGCGAAGGCTTCCCTTTCGATCGTCAGCAATGCGTCGACGAAGCGCGCCACCAGCCGGTAGAAATTCGCGCCTTCGGCATTCTGGATATCGTTCAGGCAGCGCCCGTACCAGCGCGCGATGCGGGCTTCGAAAAAGGCTTTCTGCTGGGCGAGCGGCTGGCGCCGGATGCCGGCCCCGCCCGCGATCAGCACGCGCATGGTTTCGCACAGTGCGCCCAGGTGATCCTCGAACTCGCCCACGCCGCGCATGCGCTTGACGCCGAAGCGCGCCAGGTCGCCGCGCAGCTCGGCCAGCGGCGTGTCGTTCATGAAGCCGGACAGGTAGAGCGAACCGTAGGGGTTGAGCGCGGGCGTGCCATTGCTGATGAAGAGCAGGTCGAACTCGGCGGCCACGGCACCGGCGTCCATCACGCTCGAGGCCAGCACCAGCTTTTCCCGGGCATCCTCGAGCCGGTGGTCGCCGCCGCTGGCGAGGATCGGGTCGGCGCTGCCCAGCTGGGCCAGCAATTCGGCGCCGGGAGGCGCGAGCAGCAGGCGCGCGGCCAGCGCGTACAGGTCGGAGCGCGCCTGGTCTTCGGCCGCCAGCGGCAAGGAGACAGTAAGGGCAGCGGCGACGTTGACGGCGGTAGCAGCAGTGGCAGCGGTAGCGGCGGCCTCCGGTATCGCAGAGGATGAGGAAAGAGGTGATGCAACCTGCATGGACACTGGTGCGCTCCGTTATTAAATCTGTATCGAAAGTGTATTCCCTCACCCAGCCGAGGCGCGCACGCTTGAACTTTTCAGCGCATGCCGGCTGCATGCATGATCGCCCGGATCAGGCTGGCCGCGAGGAAGAGCGCCGCCACCCCGCCGGCCCAGAGCAGCACCATCCAGCCCAGGCGCCGCAGCCACAGCGGCGTTCGATTGCCACCGCGCGCTGTCATCAGTGGTAGCCCGCGTCGGCCTTCACCTTGCCGCGAAATACCCAGTACGACCAGACCGTGTACATCAGGATGACGGGCAGGATGAAGAGCGTGCCGACCAGGGCGAACCCCTGGCTGGCCGGTGGCGAGGCCGCTTCCCAGATGGTGATGGCGGGCGGCACGATGTGCGGCCAGATGCTGATCGCCATGCCGGTATAGCCGAGGAAGACCAGCGCCAGCGCCGCCACGAAAGGCCAGCGGTGCGGGTCGCGCCCCAGCGAGCGCAGCAGGATGGCGATGAAGAGCAGCACCAGCACCGGCACCGGTGCCAGGAACAGGATGTTGGGGAAGGTGAACCAGCGGTCGGCCACCGCCGGGTCGCGCAGCGGGGTCCAGATGCTGACCACCACGATGGCGCCCAGCAGCATCAGGGCGAAGGGGCGCGCCACCTTCACCATACGTTTGTGCAGCGCGCCCTCGGTCTTCATGATCAGCCAGGTGCTGCCCAGCAGCGTGTAGGCGATCATCACGCCAAAGCCGGCCAGCAGCGGGAAGGGCGCGATCCAGTCGAGCACGCCGCCGGCATAGCTGCGTCCGGACACTTTGACGCCGTCGAGGAAAGCGCCGAGCGACACGCCCTGGAAAAAGGCGGCCGTCACCGAGCCGCCGATGAAGGCCTTGTCCCAGAAGTGGCGCCCGGCTTCCTTTGCCTTGAAGCGGAATTCGAAGGCCACCCCGCGAAACACCAGGCCGACCAGCATGAAGATCAGGGGCAGGTAGAGCCCGGACAGGATGATCGAATACGCCACCGGAAAGGCCGCCAGCAGCCCTTCCCCGCCCAGCACCAGCCAGGTCTCGTTGCCGTCCCAGACCGGCGCGACCGTGTTCATCATGGTGTCGCGGTCGCGCTTGTCCTTGGCAAACGGAAACAGCATGCCGATGCCGAGGTCGAAGCCGTCGAGCAGCACGTACATGAAGACGGCGAAATAGATGATGATGGCCCAGATGACCGAGGTGTCGATGCCCATGTCATCCTCCTTTCGCGTCGTCGCCGGCGTCGTCGTGGTTGGCGACGTCCGCCGCCGAGAGCGGACGCATCGGCGTGCGTACCTCCCCCGGACCACCATCAAGCGCGCGGTGCAGCTCGAATTTCTGCGGCCCCTTGCGCATCATGCGCAGCACGTAGGCGGTGCCGGCCCCGAAGACGACGAGGTAGGCCGCCACGAACAGGCCGAGCGTGAGCGCCAGCGCCGGCGCCCCGTGCTTCGATACGGCGTCGCTCGTCCTCAGCACGCCGTAGACGACCCAGGGCTGGCGCCCCACCTCGGTGGTGATCCAGCCGGCCAGGATGGCGACCAGGCCGGCCGGCCCCATGATCAGCGCGGCGCGGAGAAAAACGCGCGAGGTGAAAAGGCGCCCGCCGCGGCGCATGAAGAGGCTCCACAACCCGAGCCCGATCATCAGCAGGCCCAGGCCCACCATCGTGCGGAAGCTCCAGAACACGATCAGGGAATTCGGCCGGTCTTCCTTGCGAAATTCCTTCAGGCCTGGAAACTGGCCCGCCCAGCTGTGGGTGAGGATGACGCTGCCCAGGTGCGGCACTTCGACCGAGAAATGGGTCTTTTCCTCTTCCATGTCGGGAATGCCGAAGAGTTTGAGCGGCACGGCCTCGCCCGGGGTGTTTTCCCAATGTCCTTCCATCGCCGCCAGCTTGGCCGGCTGGTGCTTTGCCGTGTTCAGTCCGTGGAAATCGCCGATGACGGCCTGGATGGGCGCGACAATCAACACCATCCACATCGCCATCGACAGCATCTTGCGCACCGCCGGGTTGTCCCTTTTGTGCAGCAGTTGCCAGGCGCCGACGGCGCCGACGATCAGCGCGGTGGTGAGGTAGGCTGCCACCACCATGTGCAGCAGCCGGTAGGGGAAAGAGGGATTGAAGACGATCGCCAGCCAGTCGGTCGGGACCATCCGCCCGCCTTCGATGGCATAGCCACGGGGAGTCTGCATCCAGCTGTTGGCGGCCAGGATCCAGGTGGCCGAGATCAGCGTGCCGGCCGCCACCATGCAGGTGGCCACCAGGTGCAGGGCCGGACCGACCCGGTTCCAGCCGAACAGCATCACGCCCAGGAATCCGGCCTCCAGGAAGAAGGCGGTCAGCACTTCGTAGGCCAGCACCGGCCCCATGATGGAACCGGCGAACTCGGACATGTAACTCCAGTTGGTGCCGATCTGGTAGGCCATCACGATGCCCGAGACCACGCCCATGCCGAACATGACGGCGAAGATCTTCAGCCAGAAGTGGTACAGGTCGACGAAGACCTGGCGCTTGGTGCGCAGCCAGGACAGTTCCAGCACGGCCAGGTAGCTTGCCAGGCCGATGGTGACTGCCGGGAACAGAATGTGGAAGGACATCGTGAAGGCGAACTGGATGCGTGCCAGCACCAACGCCGATAGGCCGAACATGGGCGCTCCTGTTGTCTGCGGTGTCCAGAATCTAGCATGGGCAGCGTTGCGCACGATTGAGCGCCCCGCCCTCCGCCGGGGCGGCGCACACGCATGAGTGCACGGACGACGGACGGGACTATAATTCCCGTATTGACCGCGACCCCGTTGACCGATGACCCAGGAACCTTCTTCCGCTCCACTGTTGCCCATCAGCCTAGGCGCGCTGAAGGCGAGCTGCAGCGCCTGCAGCATGCACCAGTTGTGCCTGCCCATGGGCCTGGACAACATGGACATCGACCGCCTCGACAAGATCATCGGCGCGCGCCGGCGTCTGTCGCGCGACGAGCGCCTGTACGCGATGGGCGACCCGTTCCGTAACCTGTACGCGGTGCGCTTCGGCCACTTCAAGACCTACCAGATCAACGCGGCCGGCGAGCAGCAGATCACGGGCTTCCAGATGGCGGGCGAGCTGCTCGGCATGGATGCCATCAGCGGCGAGCGCCACCACTGCGACGCGGTCGCGCTCGAGGACAGCGAAGTGTGCGAGATTCCGTTCTCGCGGCTGGAGGAACTGTTCGGCCAGGTGCCAGCGCTGCTGCGTCACTTCCACCGCATCATGAGCCAGGAAATCACACGCGAACAGAACGTCATGCTGCTGCTCGGAAACATGCGGGCCGAACAGCGCTTCGCCGTGTTCCTGGTGAATCTGTCGGCACGCTACGCCGCGCGCGGCTATTCGCCCACCAGCTTTGCATTGCGCATGTCGCGCGAGGACATCGGCAACTACCTTGGGCTCACCATCGAAAGCGTCAGCCGGCTGCTGTCGCGCTTCAGGAAGCAGGGCTGGATCGCCGTCGACAAGCGCGAAGTCATCCTGCTCGAGCCGGCCAGGCTGCGCGCCATTGCCGCGGGCACGGAGCAGTGCAGCCCGATGGCCTGAGGCCATCGGGCGCAGGGTGCGCGGCCTCGCCGCCCACGCGTTCAACGCACGTTGGTCGGTCGCATCGCTGGGCTGCAAGGACCTGTTGAACGCTTGATCGTGCGGGCGGTGTGCTGACGTGCGTAGCCGGGTGCCGCGTGCGTACCGCGTGGGCACAGGATGCCCACCCTACGATTGCAGGCGCTGCGACGGCGTTGTCGAAGCCGGCCGGTCGACCGTAGGGTGGGCACTCCGTGCCCACGCGGCAAGCTGCGCCGAACATCGCCACGGGCGGCGGCTGCTTCCCGGTTCCCCAAGCGGAGGGAGGCGGCTCCGCAAAGTCAGAACCTGACCACCACCGAAGCCGCGCTGCGTTCTGCCTCCCCGTGGTACACCGCCTCGATGTTGTTGCCATCCGGGTCGAGCACGAATGCCGCGTAATAGCCCGGGTGATACGGCCGCTCGCCCGGCGCGCCATTGTCCTGCCCTCCCGCACGCAAGGCGGCGGCATGAAAAGCATCGACGGTCGCCCGGCTGGCTGCCTGGAAGGCCAGGTGATGGCGGCCGGTCAGCCTTCCCTGCGCCGCCCGGCTGCTGGCCGTCGAGACGAACAGCTCGTCGGCCCAGAAGTAATCCTCGCCGGCGCCGCCGATGGGCAACTGCAGAACCTCGAAGATGGCTGAATAGAAGGTGCGGGATGCCGCCAGATCGCGGACCACGAGCTGGATGTGGTCGATCAGTCGGCCGCGGTGCAGTTCCTGGGTTTCCATGAGGCGCTCCTGGGGAAGTGGTCACGGTAGTGCTGCGGCGATTATGCCGCAAGCGGGGCGCCGGGTGCATCTGTTGTCGTGCCGGCGCAATGGACGGCACATCCATGTAGGGTGGGCACCCGTGCCCACGCGGGACGTAGGTGTGCACCAACCGGTAGCGGGACGCTCGCACCGCGTGGGCTCGGGGCGCCCACCCTCGGTTCGGCCGCGCCGCAGATGATCACGCGGGCGTTGGACGCGTGGACGGGGGCTCCGTCCACCCTCGGTTTGGCGCTTTACTCCCGGCAACGTACGGACATGCGCGCTGCGCTCACGCCTTCGCTTTTTCCTTCGCGATCCACCCGTCCACCAGCTGGCCGAGCACGTCCAGCGGCACCGAACCAGCGCCGAGCACCATGTCGTGGAAGGCCGGCAGCGAAAACTTGCTGCCCAGTTCCGCCTTCGCCTTTTCGCGCAGTTCGACGATGCGCAGCATGCCGATCATGTAGGCCGTGGCCTGACCAGGCCAGGCGACGTAGCGGTCGACTTCCTCGACGTTGATGCCGTAGTCGACGGCCTGCTGGCGCGTCCACCCCTTGGTGTGCAGGCCGGTGTCGACCACCAGCCGGCGCGCGCGGAACAGCTCGGAGCCGAGCGCGCCCAGCAGGCCCGGCACGTCGTCCTTGTACCAGCCCTGCTCCACCGCCAGCCGCTCGGTGTACAGCGCCCAGCCTTCGCTGTGGGCGCTGCCGCCGCTAAAGATGCGGGCGCTGCGGTATTTCGGGATCCCCTGCAATTCCTGCTGGATCGCCAGCTGGAAGTGGTGGCCCGGAACGGCCTCGTGGTAGGAAAGGCTGCGCATACGGATCGTATTGAACATCGGCCCGCGCAGCGGCACCCAGAACACGCCGGGGCGGCTGCCGTCCGGCGCTGGCAGCGTGTAGTGAGCCGCGGCCGACGGTTCCGTCAGCGGCGGCTCGCGCCGCACCTCGACCGGTGCGCGCGGCTTCAGGTTGAACAGCGTGCTGCTGCGCGCTTCGGCATCCTTCACCATCTCGGCATATTGCGCCAGGATGGCCGGACGCGGGTCACCTTCGACTTTGGGCTGGAAGCGCGCGTCCAGGGCCTTCAGGCGCGTCTCGATGTCGCCATCGGCAAGCCCAAGGGCGCGCAGGTGCTTGTCCATTTCGGCTTCCAGGCGCGCCACTTCGCGCAGGCCGATGGCGTGGATTTCCTCGGCGGAGAGGCCCGTACTGGTGTAGCTGGCGAGTGCCTGCTTGTAGGCCGCGGCGCCGTTCGGCAGGCGCGAGATGCCGGCCCGGTCGTCCGTCTTCGGATTGAGCTCGGCCATGTAGTCCTGCACGCGGACGTAGGCGGGGCGGATCTTCTGCTCGACGATGCGTGTCGCGCGGGCGATCGCCGCGGCGCGCGCCTCGGGCGTCAGGTCCTTCAGGGCGGCGGTGCGCGCTTCCAGCGAGGTCACCAGCACGTTCTGGCGCGCGTCCGGCGTGAGGAAGGTGGATACCGGAACTGGGCGCGCTCGAGGATGAAGCGCGGCGGGATGAAGCCGCGGCTTGTCGCGGCACGGGCCCGCGCCAGCGCCTCGTCCATGCGCGTGCCTGCCTGCTCGAGGCGCGCCAGGTAGCTGTCGACGTCGGATGCGCGCCGCAGCGGGTGGGTCTGGGTCATGAAGTTGACCAGGCTGACCTGGGCGCCGCTGAACTGCTGGAACACGAAGCCATGGTCCTCGAAGGGCGCGTTGGCGACCGTGTTTTCCAGCGACCAGCGCATCACCGCCGCCGAGACCTTCTGGGTGTCGTCGAGCGGCCCGGCCATCCACTTATCCAGGGCGCGCGAGGCCCTGCCTGGCCAGCGCGATCACCTTCTTGCGCTGGGCCGGCGTCTGCGGCGTCAGCTGGCGGTCGAGCGCGTCCTGCTCGGCGCCGCTGAAGTACTGGGTGCTCGTCGCCAGCTGGGGATTGGCGCGCACCCAGTCGTTGGCGAAGCTGTCGGCCCACTTGTCGAAGGCGGCGTTCGGTTTGCTTGCCGTTGCACCGGCGGCGGCTGAAGTGCCCGCCGCAGCAAGCGCCGCCTGGGGCAGAACGGCAGCGAGGGCGAACGAAATCAACAGGGAAGCGATGGCGGTGCGCGGGCTGCGCGGCGAGTGAGCGGGCATGGATGTCTCTTGTCCTTGATCGTTATGGCAAATTGCCTTGACGAAAATCTAGCATGGAAGAGACGGCATGCCCAGTCTTTACAGCTGCTATGCGCCATATCCGGTGCTGCTCAGTGCTGTGCCCCCTGGACCGCATCGGCGGCGATGTGCAGGACCGGCTGCCGGGCCGGGTTCCAGCCGCGCGCCAGGCGCCAGCCCCGTCCCTCGCCCTCGGCCACGACCTGCCAGTGGGTCGGCGCCAGCCCGGGCAGGCGCACGAGGAAGCGTCCGTCGGGGCCGGGCACCACCTGCAGCGCGATATCCTTCCGGGGCTGGGTCGGATGTGCCAGCTGCAGCCGGAACGGCGCCAGCATCGGCCTGCCGAAACTGGCCAGGCGCCCTTCGAGCGTGCCGGCAGCGGCATCGAAGCGGGCGTCGAATGCCAGCTGCAACGCGGTCGCCACGCGGTCGCGCCGCAGGTCCTGGTTGATCGCCTTGCCCTGCTTGTAGTAATCGTCGACCACCATCGCCTCCGGCTGGCGCAAGGCCAGCGAAACGGTGACGGCGGTGGCCAGCATCACCGCCACCGGACCGAGCATGATGAACCGGGGCCAGCGGTGCCGATACCAGGGCGCCACCGGTGCGTGGGGAAAAGCGGAAGGGTTGATCGACATGATGATTCCTAGCGCGGCACGACAAAGGCCGCTTCCTCGCGCACCGCGACTGCGGGGTTGTCGAGCGCGCTGATGTTGAAGACGATGCGATGCGCGCCGCGCTCGGCGGGAGCGGCCGCGCGCACCCGTACCGCCGCCCCCGCGCGTGCTGGCCGCGTCGAGCGACACGACGTCGGCACCGGCGATTTCGGCGCCCTCCAGGCCGCCAACCGTCAGGCGAACGGCGCGCGCCGTCTCGCTGGTATTCATCAGCTGCAGGCGGTAGACGTTCTCGATGCGGCCGTCATCGAGCTCGCGTCCCATCGAGCCGCGGTCGCGGATGACGTCCACCTTCAGCGGCGTGCGCAGCGCCAGCGAAGCCGTCATTCCCGCCACCAGCAGCGCCAGCACGGCGCCGTAGGCCAGGACCCGCGGCCGCGCCAGGCGGCGCTTCACCTGCGCCTTGCCCCAGCCCTTGGCCAGGGCGTTCTCGGTCGCATGGCGGATCAGGCCGCGCGGCGTGCCGATACGGTCCATCACGCTGTCGCAGGCGTCGATGCAGGCGGCGCAGCCGATGCACTCGTACTGCAGGCCCTGGCGGATGTCGATCCCGGTCGGGCAGGCCTGCACGCAGAGGGTGCAGTCGATGCAGTCGCCGGCGGGCTTTCCGTCCACCATCCCGGCTACGCGCGGTCCCGGCCGGCGCGGTTCGCCACGCTGGCGGTCGTAGGTGACGATCAGCGTGTCCTTGTCGAACATCGCGCTCTGGAAGCGCGCATAAGGGCACATGTACTTGCACACCTGTTCGCGCAGCCAGCCGGCATTGCCGTAGGTCGCCAGGCCATAGAACAGCACCCAGAAGGCTTCCCAGGGTCCGACCGTCCAGGAGGCGAATTCGCCCAGCAGCACGCGCACCGGCGTGAAATAGCCGACGAAGGTAAATCCCGTCCACAGCGCCACCCCCAGCCAGGCGCCGTGCTTGGCGCCCTTCTTCGCGATTTTCCCGAACGTCCAGGGCTGGCGGTCGAGCCGGATGCGGGCGCTGCGCGCGCCTTCGATGCGCCGTTCGATCCACAGGAACACCTCGGTGTAGACGGTCTGCGGGCAGGCGAAGCCGCACCAGACGCGCCCCGCCACCGCGGTCACCAGGAACAGGCCATAGGCGCAGATGATCAACAGGCCGGCAAGGTAGATGAAATCCTGCGGCCACAGCACCAGGCCGAACAGGTAGAACTTGCGCGTGCCGAGGTCGAACAGCACCGCCTGGCGGCCGTTCCACTGCAGCCAGGGCAGCCCGTAGAACAGCAGCTGGGTGAGCCAGACGCAGGCCCAGCGCAGGGTGGCATAGCGGCCCTTCACTTCGCGCGGATAGATCTCCTCGCGCGCGGCATACATCTTGATGACCGCTTCCTGTGGCGTGTTCATTGCTGGGCCTCGGGCTGCGCGGTGGTGTCAAGCGCGGTGCCGCCGCCGGTCGCCTGCGCGCTGCCCGAGCCGGTATTCGACAGGCTCCACACATAGGCCGCCAGCACGTGCACCTTGCCCTCGCCCAGTACCTCGCCGAAGGCCGGCATGGTGTTGGTGCGGCCCTTGCGGATGGTTTCCATCACCGTCTCGGCGGTGCCGCCATATAGCCAGACCTTGTCCGCCAGGTTGGGCGCGCCCAGCGCCTGGTTGCCCTTGCCCTCCACGCCGTGGCAGGCCACGCAGGCGGCGAACCCGGGCTTGCCGAACACCACCTTGACGGGGTCGGCGGTCAGGCCCGACAGGTTGCGTACGTAGTGGGCAACGGCTTCGACGTCCTTGTCCGAGCCGACGGCGGCACCCATCGGCGGCATCTGGCCCACGCGCCCGCCCATGATGGTTTTCTTGATGACCTCGGGCGTGCCGCCATGCAGCCAGTCGTTGTCGGTCAGGTTCGGGTAACCCTTGTTGCCGCGCGCATCGGACCCGTGGCACTGGGCGCAGTAGTTCAGGAACATGCGTTCGCCGATGGCGCGTGCCTGCGGGTCCGCGGCCACCGTCTTGATGTCCTGGCCCGCAAAGCGCGCGAACAGGGGGCCGTAGTCGTGGTCGGCCTGCTTCAGTTCGGCCTTGTATTCGCCCGTGGAAGCCCAGCCGAGCTTTCCTGCATAGCTGCCCAGGCCGGGATACAGCACCAGGTAGCCGATCGCGAACAGGATCGTCAGGTAGAACAGCCCCATCCACCAGCGCGGCATCGGGGTGTTCAGTTCGGTCAGGTCCTCGTCCCAGACGTGGCCGGTGGTCGTCAAGGGCTGGCCGTCTGGATCAAGCTTGACGCGAAAGCGCGATTGCGACCACAGCAGGATCGCGCAGCCGGCGATCGAGGCGATCGTGATCAGCGCGATATACCAGTTCCAGAAGCCGCTCGTGAAGTCAGCCATGCTCGCTCTCCTCGTCGGCGAAAGGCAGCGCGGCGGCGCCGTCGAAGTCGCCGGCGCGCTTGAGGAGGAAAGTCCACAGCAGGATGCCCATGAAGGTGGCAAACGAGACCACCGTCATCACGCTGCTGGCACTGTCAAAAAGTCGTTCGATAGCCATGTCGGTTCCTTCAATTCCTTGTCTTGATCTGGGTGCCCAGGCCCTGCAGGTAGGCGATCAGCGCGTCCTGCTCGGTCTTGTCCGCCAGTTCGGCGGGGGCGTTGCGGATCTCCTCCTCGGCGTAGGGCACGCCCAGGGTTTGCATCGCGCGCATTTTCGGGACGATCTCGCGCGGCACCAGGGCCGTCTTCGCCAGCCACGGGTAGCTGGGCATGTTCGATTCGGGCACCAGGTCGCGCGGGTTGTCGAGGTGGGTGCGGTGCCATTCGTCGCTGTAGCGCCCGCCCACGCGCGCCAGGTCGGGACCGGTGCGCTTGCTGCCCCACTGGAAGGGGTGGTCGTAGACGAATTCGCCGGCCACCGAATAGTGGCCATAGCGCTCGGTCTCGGCGCGGAAGGGGCGGATCATCTGCGAGTGGCAGTTGTAGCAGCCTTCGCGGATGTAGATGTCGCGGCCGGCCAGGCGCAGCGGTGAATACGGTTTCAAGCCCGCCACCGGCTCGGTGGTCGATTTCTGGAAGAACAGCGGCACGATCTCGACCAGGCCGCCAAAGGAGATCACCAGGATCACCAGGCCGATCAGGAGCCAGGGATTCTTTTCGATCCATTCGTGGGAAAAGTTTTTCATGTGGGTAGCTCCGGGTTCAGGCGTGTTGCGGCACAGGGCCCGTGGCCGTGCCGCGCCGTGCGTTCGGTTGCGGGATGCGCGCGTCGACGTTGACCGTGCCGGCCAGCGTCTTCCAGCTGTTGAAGGCCATCATCAGCATGCCCGACAGGTAGAGGAAGCCGCCGGTGAAGCGGATCGCGTAGTAGGGATAGGTGGCTTTCACGCTTTCGGCAAAGGTGTAGGTCAGGGTGCCGTCCGGATTCACGGCGCGCCACATCAGGCCCTGCATCACGCCGGCGATCCACATCGAGGCGATGTAGAGGACGATGCCGATGGTCGCCACCCAGAAATGCGCTTCGACCAGTTGCAGGCTCCACATCCGATTTTTCCCGGCCAGGCGCGGGATCAGGTAGTAGATCGAGCCCATCGTGATGAAACCGACCCAGCCGAGGGCGCCGGCGTGCACGTGGGCGATGGTCCAGTCGGTGTAGTGCGAGAGCGAATTGATGGTCTTGATCGACATCATCGGGCCCTCGAAGGTGGCCATGCCGTAGAAGGACAGCGAGACGATCAGGAATTTCAGGATCGGGTCCGAGCGCAGCTTGTGCCAGGCGCCCGACAGGGTCATCACGCCATTGATCATGCCGCCCCAGGAAGGCGCCAGCAGGATCAGCGAGAACACCATGCCGAGCGACTGGGTCCAGTCGGGCAGCGCCGTGTAGTGCAGGTGGTGGGGACCGGCCCACATGTAGGTGAAGATCAGCGCCCAGAAGTGCACGATCGACAGCCGGTACGAATACACCGGACGCTCGGCCTGTTTCGGGATGAAGTAGTACACCATGCCGAGGTAGCCGGCGGTGAGGATGAAGCCGACCGCGTTATGGCCGTACCACCACTGGATCATCGCGTCCTGCACACCGGCGTAGACCGGATAGGACTTGAAGGCGGAGACCGGAATCACGGCGCCGTTGACGACGTGCAGCACCGCGACGGCGATGATGTAGCCGCCGAAAAACCAGTTGGCCACGTAGATGTGCTGGACGCGGCGCTTGACGATCGTGCCGAAGAAGACCACGGCGTACGCGACCCAGACGACGGTGATGAGGATGGCAATCGGCCACTCCAGCTCGGCGTACTCCTTGCCTCGCGTGAAGCCCATCGGCAGCGTGATGGCGGCCGCCACCAGCACCGCCTGCCAGCCCCAGAAGGTGAAGCTGGCCAGGCGATCGGAGAACAGCCGCACCTGGCAGGTACGCTGCACCACGTAGTAGGACGTGGCGAACAGGCCGCAGATGCCGAAGGCGAAGATGACGGCGTTGGTGTGCAGCGGCCGCAACCGGCCGTAGCTGAGCCACGCGGTGTCGAAGTTGAGCGCGGGCCAGGCCAGCTGGGCTGCGATGAAGACGCCGGCGGCCATGCCGATGACGCCCCACACGACCGTGGCGATGGCAAACTGGCGCACGATCTTGTAGTTGTAGTTTAGACTGCTGTCCAAGATGCTCTCCTGATGGGATTTGCTGAGTTGACAGCAGGAGAGTAGTTTTCCGGACCTTAAAAATCCTTGATGTGAATCAAAATTTTCAGTGTCCTCGGGGCTACGAAGGAGATCGTCGGCTGCGTGTTGTACTGACTTCACTCAGGGTATGGAGTTGAAGCGTCTGAGGAACATCAAGGCTTGTGATCAGCAGCCACCACACTCAACGGACTGACAGGAAGAACTTATGCCGCCTATCTCGCAATCGCTCCACGAAGAAGTCGCCAAACGCCTGCAGCAAAGCCGCGAATCCACGCTCGCCGCGGTACGGTCCCGCACCGATACGGACGGTAGCGCACCACCCCAGATCGGCCCCGGCGCCCACATGGTGACAGGCGACGATTCCCCCGAAGCCGAAATGACGGCCCACGACGAACAGCATTTCGCCGACCACGAAACCGCCCTGCTGCACGAGATCGACGCCGCCATCGGCCGCCTCGAGTCCGGCGGCTATGGGGTCTGCACCTCCTGCGGCTGCGACATTCCCGAAGAACGCCTGCTCGCCACGCCCACGGTACAGACCTGCATCGCTTGCCAGGAGCGGATCGAGAAGGAAAACCACACGGGACGCGGACCGACGATGTAAGACCCGGCTGGCGCGGTCACGACGCCGGCCCGCCGCGGTCAGGCGCTCACTCTGGCGCGTCGTCGTCGCGCAGGATGCGCAGCGCCGGGCCTTCGAGGTCCTCGAACTGGCCGCTGTCGGCGGCGCCGAAGAACACCCAGATCGCCAGGGCGACCAGCATCAGGCTCAGGGGAATCAAGAGGTACAGGGCTTCCATGTCACTTCCTTAACCTGAGGGCGTTGAGCACGACGATGGCGGAACTGGCGGCCATGCCGATGCCGGACAGCCAGGGGGTTGAGCAGGCCGGTGGCCGCAAGCGGTATCGCCACCAGGTTGTAGACGCTGGCCCAGGCCAGGTTCTGGCGCACGACGCGCAGGGTGCGCCTGGCCGTGTCGGCCGCATCGCCGAGCGGCAGCAGGCCCTCGCCGAGCAGCACGCAATCGGCATTGAGTTGCGCCAGCGCGGCCCCGCCACCCATTGCGAACGAGACGTCGGCACCGCGCAGCACGGCGGCGTCGTTGATCCCGTCGCCCACCATCGCCACGATGGCGCCGGATTCCTGCAGGCGCCGCACATGGGCCAGCTTCTGTTCGGGCAGCTGGCCGCCAACCGCGTCCCGTATTCCCAGCCGTGCGGCGATGGCCCCCACGGTGCCCGGCTCGTCGCCACTGAGCAGGACAACCATCTTGCCGGCCGCCTCGAAGCGTCGCACCACCTCGGCCGCCTCGGGGGGCGCAGCGCGTCGACGATGTCGAAGCGCGCCAGCCAGCAGCTCTCCGAGCCCAGCCAGACCACGCCGCCGTGTGCCTCCCCGCCGGAAGGGGCTGCGCTGCCCGCCAGCGCGCCGACAAAGGCCGCGCTGCCGATGCGGTAGCGCCGCTGCGCGACTTTTTCCTTCGATGCCCCGCCCGACTGTGTAGTGCAAGTCCTGCGCCTGCAATGCGCCCGTCGCGGGAACATTGGCACGGATGGCCAGCGCCAGCGGATGGGCGTTGCCCGCTTCCAGCGCCGCGGCCAGGCGCAGCACGGCCGGCTCGTCCAGCGTTCCAAGCAGACGGGTCCTGTCCAGCCACGGGCGGCCCAGCGTCAGGGTACCCGTCTTGTCGAACACGACATGGGTGGCGCGCTCCGGGGTTTCCAGCGCATGCCCGCCGACTGCCAGTACGCCGCGCCGCAGCAGGCCATCATGGGCCGCGGCCAGGGCCGTGGGCATGGCCAGCGACAGCGCGCAGGGACAGGTGACGACCAGCACCGCGATCGCCGCCGGCCAGGCACGCGCCGGATCGATCAGCTGCCAGGTGGCGAACACGAGCACCGTCAGCACCAGCAGGGCCGCGACCGACCAGGCGGCCGCGCGGTCGGCCCACAGCGCCAGCGCAGGTTTGCCCTGCCCGGCCTTCTCGGCCAGGCGCACCAGCAGGGCCAGCGTGCTCTCGCGCGCCGCCGCCTCCACGCGCATGACCAGTGCCCGGGCCACGTTGACGGCGCCGCCGGCCAGCTTGTCGCCCGGGGCCATGCACCGTGTGCGGCTTTCGCCCGTGAGCAGCGAGAAGTCGACCTCGGTCTCGCCCTCGACGATGACGCCGTCGGCCGGCACCTGCTCGCCCGCCGCCACCAGCACGATGTCGCCGGGTACCAGGCTGCTTGCTGCCACGACCTCGATCGCGCGCTCGATCGGATAGCGCGCCATGCGCCGGCTCGAGGCCGGCAGGCCGGCCTGCAATGCTTCGAGCGCCGAAGCCGCGCGGCGGCGCGCGCTCAGCTCGAGGTAGCGGCTGGCGAGCAGCAGGAAGACGAACATCGTCACCGAATCGAAATACAGCGCACCCTCCCCGCGCACGAGGGCAAGCGTGCTGCCGCCGAACGCCGCGGCGATGCCCGGGGCGACCGGCACGTCCATGCCGGGCAGGCCGCGGCGCAGGTCGCGCCAGGCGCCGGCGAAAACGGCTGGGCCGAATACAGCACGGCCGGGAGCGTCAGCAGCAGCGAGGCCCAGCCCATCAACGCCGTCATGTCGGCGTCCATGGTGCCGTCCGTGACCATGTAGACGGGGACGGCGTACATCATCACCTGCATCATCGCCAGGCCGGCGATGAACAGCTGGCGAAACAGCTTGCGGCGGGCCCGTTCGAGCTGCTCGCCGTGGCGCTGCGCGTCGTAGGGATAGGCGCGGTAGCCGATCGCGTGCAAGGTGCGCAGCAGGTCGCTGACCTTGCACAGCGCCGGGTTCCAGCGCACCCCAGGCGCTCGCTGCTGACGTTGAGCAGCACTTCCAGCACGCCCGGCAGCGCCTGCACGCGGCGCTCGATCAGCCAGACGCAGGCGGCGCAGCGGATGCCCTCGACCGTGAAACTGCCCTCGCCCGGGTTGCCGGCGGCGTCGACCAGCGCCAGCTCGGGCGCATCGGTCACCGTCGCGCCGTAGCTGCTGCGGCTGTCGTAATAATCGGCGCAACCGGCATCGACGATGGCCTGCGCGGCCGCTGCGCAGCCGGGACAGCACATCGCGCGTTCGCTGCCTGCGATGCGGGCCGTCCACTGGCGCTCCCCCCGCCAGCGGAAGGCCGCAGTGGAAGCAGTCGCGGCTTGAGACGGTGCCATCCCTCATGGTGCCATTCCCGGCGCGACGCAGATCACCTGCAGCCAGCTGGCCGGCAAGCCGCCGGCGGCGCGTGCCAGCCCAAGGAGGCCGAAGGCGAGCACGCCCGCACCGCAGGCGATGCGCACAGGTAGAAGGCGCAGCCAGGCGCGCAGGCGCACACCGGCCAGGCCCAGCGCCAGCATCATCGGCAGCGTCCCCAGCCCGAAGGCCAGCATCGTCAGCGCGCCGGCGCCGGCCGAGCCGCTCAGCATTGCCGTGACCAGCGCGCTGTAGACCATTGCGCAGGGCAGCCAGCCCCACAGGGCACCGGCGGCGAACATGCGCGCCGGCGTGTCGGGCGGGCCGATGCGCGCCAGCCCGGGGCGCAGGTGGCGCCATAGCAGCTGCCCCTACCCGCTCGATGCGGGCGACGCCGCTCCATGCCCCCATCAGGTGCAGGCCGAGCGCAACCAGCATCAGGTTGGCGAGCCAGCAGGCGGCAGCCTGCGCGGCCGGCAGCGCCGTCATGGTCGCCGCGCCCTGCGCCAGTCCGCCCGCCAGCGCGCCGGCCGTCATGTAGCTGGCGATGCGCCCGCCGTTGTAGGCAGCGACGTGCACGCCGGCTCCCGCGCTGCGCGTCGGATGCAGCGTGATGACGCCCGTGCGGGCACGCGGCGGTGCCAGCGACAGCGCGCCGACGATGCCGCCGCACATGCCGGCACAGTGCACGCTGCCGAGCAGGCCGACCAGGAACAGCGGCAAGGGATGGATGTTCATGCGGGTCAGACGGTGCGCGAATAGCGTGGCATCGCCATCGGCTGCCCGAGGTAGCGGTCGAACACCATGCAGACGTTGCGGATCAGGAGGCGGCCGCGCAGCGTGACCGAGATCCAGTCGCCGTCCAGGGTGACCAGGCCATCGGCCGCCAGTTCGCGCAGCCGCGCCAGCTCGGCGGCGAAGTACTTGTCGAAGCTGACCGGGAAAGCCTGTTCGATGGCGGAGATCGACAGCTCGAACTGGCACATCAGCTTCTGGATGATCGCACGCCGCAGGAGATCGTCCATGCCGAGCGCGATGCCGCGCGCCACCGGCAGCTCGTTGTTCTCCAGGGCTTCGTAATAGGCCTCCAGCGTCTTGGCGTTCTGGCTGTAGGTGGCGCCGACGGCGCCGATGGCCGAGACGCCGCAGGACACCAGGTCGCTGTCGGCATGGGTCGAATAGCCCTGAAAGTTACGGTGCAGGCGACCCTGGCGCTGGGCCACGGCGAGGTCGTCGTCGGGCTTGGCGAAATGGTCCATGCCGATGTAGACATAACCGGCCGCGCCCAGGCGCTCGATGCACAGCGCCAGCATGGCCAGCTTGTCGCCAGATGACGGCATGTCCGCTTCCAGGATACGGCGCTGCGGCTTGAACACATGCGGCAGGTGGGCGTAGTGGTAGATCGAGATGCGGTCGGGACTGGCATCGATGACCTTGTCGATGGTCGCCGCCATCGTGACCAGACTCTGCTTCGGCAGGCCGTAGATCAGGTCGATGCTGATCGAGCGAAAGCCGGCTTCGCGCGCGGCGGCGATGATGGCGCGCGTCTCGGCTTCCGGCTGGACGCGGTTGACGGCTTTCTGTACGTCGGGGTCGAAGTCCTGCACGCCCAGGCTGATGCGGTTGAAGCCCTGGGCGCGCAGGCTGTGTACGCGCTCCCTCGAGACCGTGCGCGGGTCGACCTCGATCGAATACTCGCCCACCTCATCGGGCGCGAACCTGAAGTTGCGGCGCAGGTGCGCCATCAGCTCGCCCATCTGCTCGTCCGAAAGATAAGTGGGCGTGCCGCCGCCAAAGTGCAGCTGTTCGACCTCGTTCATCCCGGCGAACAGCGCGCCCTGCATGGCGATTTCGCGCTTCAGGTAGCCGAGGTAAGTCGCCGCCTTCTCGCGGTTTCTGGTGACGATCTTGTTGCAGGCGCAGTAGTAGCAGACCGTATCGCAGAACGGGATGTGCAGGTAGAGCGAGAGCGGCCGCGCCGCGCCGCGGGTGCGCACCGCGGCCACCGCGTGCAGGTAGTCGCGGTAGTTGAAGGTTTCGTCGAAACGGTCTGCGGTGGGATAGGAGGTATAGCGCGGACCGTTCTTGCCCAGACGCGCGATCAGGTCGGCGTCGAAATCGACCGCAGGGGCAACCGCCTGGGCGATCGGGATGACCGCGGCGCCGCGCGGGGTGCTGATGGAGGGATGAAACATCTGGACGACTCCTGCTGCCTGCCGTGCCGCGGGCTGCGGCTCGACTCGATGAGGGAAGTCTATTGATGCTCGACAGCAAAATCCTTGACTTGCATCAAAAATCGCAGAGGGGCCAGCTAGCCGGGGGGTGCCAGGGCTCATGCTCGAAACACAAATTTTCATCCTGCCCGGCCAGGTGCGGACAGGGTCAGACATTTTCCACGCAGATGACATCGAAATGTGGTGGGCTCGTAGCGAAAATGTCAGGCGTGAGCACGGTGGTCGGCTTTACAAGCACTGTCGTTCCGGCAGCAAAATTTCGCACCTTGATCCTGAAGCAGGAATACACGATCGCCGGTACCTGGGAAGGAAAGCCCGTTCCGCCGACAAAGGAAACCCTGACGCATTTCCTGGCAGGTGGTGTCGGCATCGTCAAGGAAGTTCCGAGTACTTCGGTGCCGGGTCACTGCTCGAAAGGGCGACCGATACCGAGGGGCGCGGGTCGATGAACCGGAAATACGACGCGTCCGCCAACGACAACGACTGATCGGCCGGCCGTTCCCTGCTGTGTTCAAGCGCCACGTGCTCGCCGGCGTGAGCGGCATCCTCCGGGTTTCTGCGGTCTCATCAATGATAATATTGCCGCATGGACAATCTTACCCACTCCCTCGTCGGCCTGGCGCTGGGCGAACTGGCCCACCGCGTACTGCCGACCGAAGCCGACCCGGCACGCGCCAGCACGCGGCGACGCCTGCTGTTGAGCTGCGGCGCGCTGGCCAGCAATTTCCCCGACCTCGACCTGGTCCTGACGCCGCTGCTGCCTGATCCGTTCGGCTACCTGCTGCACCATCGCGGCCACACCCACACCCTGCTCTACGCCCTGCCCCAGGCCCTGCTGCTCCTGGCCGGCCTCTGGCTGTTCTGGGCGAATGCGCGCGCGCTGCTGCGGGGCAGTTCGGCGGCGCGGTGCGGGCTGGGGGCGACGATCGTCATCGGCCTGCTGCTGCACCGGGCATGGATGCGCTGAACGTGTACGGCGTGCATCCCTTCGCGCCCTTCGATACGCACTGGTATTACGGCGACATGGTGTTCATTGTCGAGCCGCTGTTCTGGCTGGCGTTGGGTACGCCGCTGGCGGCGCAGGTCGCCCATGCCGGATGGCGGCGCCTCCTGCTTGGCCTGCTGCTGGCGGCGCCCGTGCTGTTCACCGTGTTCGGCTTCCTGCAGCCTGGTTCCCTGCTCGGGCTGGCGCTGGCCTGGGCGCTGTCGCAGTGGCTGACGCGGCGCGCAGGCGAGCGGGCGGCGCTGATTGCAGGCGTGGCGCTGTGCTTCGGTTTCGTATTGCTGCAGGGGACGCTGGCCGGGCTTGCGCGCGACCAGCTGAGCGCCGCGCTGCGCCGCGACGATGCGTCCGTGCATATTCTCGACCTGCCGCTGTCGGCCTTCCCCACCAATCCGCTGTGCTGGGGGACCGTCGCCGTCACCCGTGACGACCTCGGCGGCTACCGCCTGCGCCGCGGCGTGCTCAGCCTGGCACCGCGCTGGGTCGCGCCGTCGGCATGCCCGGCGAAGATTGCCGGCGTGTACGTGAGCGCGGGCGCGGCGGATGTACCGCAGGGCATCGCCTGGGCCGTGGAAACCCACGGCTCGGTGGCGGGGCTGCGCGTCCTGCGCGAGCGCGATTGCCGGATCGATGCCTGGCTGCGCTTTGCGCGGGCGCCAGTGCTCACCAACGGTAGCGCGACCGACCTGCGCTACGGCCTGCCGGGCGCCCGGAACTTCTCGACTCTGCCCTATGCAGCGCAGGCCGGCAAGCCCTGCCCGGCTCCCCTGCCGAAGTGGGGCTATCCGCGCGCCGATCTTCTCGGCCTGCCCTAGCCGCGCCGCGAGGTCAAGTCCCGCACATTGTCGAGTTGGTAACGGCACACGGCCGTTTCAACCGTCGGGCATGCGAAACAGATAATCCAGTATGCTTACCTGGAGTTACACACATTGCGGCGGACCGGCACGCGAGAGACCGCTTGCGCCTTATTGCAACCCGGGGAGGGAATGGATGGTCTCGAAACGATTGCTCTGTATCTCACCCGATGGTCATGGCGCGGCCGAGGTGCTGTGCGCTGAAATGCCGGGGTGGCAGATCCGCAGTGTCGGCAGTTTCGAGGAAGCCCGCTGCGCACTGCGCGAGGATGCCTATCTTGCCGGGGTGCTGGACCATGTCATCGGTGCGTGGCCCCACGGCGAGGTCGACCGTTTCCTGCGCCAGCACAGCCATGTGCAATGGGTCGGCGTGGTCGGCCGGGACACGCTGGCCGCAGCCAGCTGCCGCGAACTCGTCGCCGACTACCTCTGCGACTACCACACCGCCCCGCTCGACACCCGCCGCCTGGCCCATACCCCCGGGGCACGTGTACGGCCACGCCTTGTTGCGCAGGCCGCGCCCGCGCCCCGGCACCGCACCCTCGACCCTGATCGGCAGCTGCGCGGCAATGGCGCGCCTGCGCAGCCAGGTCGAGCGCGTGGCCAAGGTCGACGCGCCGGTCCTGATCTGGGGCGAGAGCGGCAGCGGCAAGGAATTGACGGCCCAGGCCATTCACCGCCAGTCGACGCGCGCGGCCGGTCCGCTGGTGCCGATCAACTGCGGCGCCATTCCACCCAACCTGATCCACTCCGAACTCTTCGGCTATGAACGCGGCGCCTTTACCGGCGCGGCGCGCGACAAGGTCGGCCTGATCGAATCGGCCAACGGCGGTACCCTGTTTCTCGACGAGATCGGCGACCTGCCGAAAGACTTGCAGGCGAACCTGCTGCGCTTCCTGCAGGACAAAACGATCAGCCGCCTGGGTGCCACGCGCGCCATTCCGGTCGACGTGCGCGTCATTTCCGCCTCTCACGTGAACCTGCAGCAGGCGGTGGCGCGCGGCGACTTCCGCGAAGACCTGTACTACCGGCTGTCGGTACTGCCCGTCACGGTGCCCTCGCTGCGCGAGCGGCGCGACGACCTGGTCGAACTGGCCGAGCACTTCTTCCACCTGCACGCGGCCGACCGCTCGCCGCACCTGAAAGGCTTTTCCAGCCGCGCCCTGGCGGCCATTGCCGCCCACGCCTGGCCCGGCAATGTACGCGAACTGATCAACCGCGTGCGCCGTGCCATGGTCATGGCCGACGGCAAATGGATCGAGCCGGACGACCTCGACCTGGTCATGCCCTCGCCGCCGATCGAGGCGAAACTGGACGACGCCCGCTGCAGCTCGGAACGCCTGGCCATCCGTGCCTGCCTCGACCGCAGCGGCCAGAACGTGAGCCGCGCCGCGCGCGACCTCGGTGTTTCGCGCACAACGATGTACCGCCTGCTGGCCAAGCACGGCATGCGTTCCTGATCCACCTGCCGTCACACGCTGCGGCGGCGCCCTGCCGCTGCCTGCCCTTCCCACGTCCGTCCCCCCTCCCCGCGCCGGTGGACGGCTGCCGGCGCGGTCGTCCCCGCCAGCCATGTCACGCGCATCCACGGCCGCGTTGTACACCGGCAGCTCTGCCACACATTCGCCCTGGCGTGCGCGCTTCATTACCGCCGCCCGAGGCAGCGCAACGCAGGTGACGGGCGGCTCGCCCGCATGTAGGCTGTATCCCGATCTGTTGGCAAGCAAAATCCTACAAGAAGCTGTCCGGCCCGTCTCCTCCAACGCTGCTACACAACTGCTCCACTTTCGGCTCAGCCATAAAACATTAAATTCCTACCAACAATGTCTTTTCGCAAATATGCGGTTTCTCAGGAGATTTGTGCTTTGAATTCAATTATTTGGGAATGAATCTTCAGGGGTGGCATCGGATTTGCATAAAGGGGTTCAACTGGTACGACTGCCAGTCCGAACTCAACCACACACCCTAGGGGAATTTGCATGAACAAGACCTTGCTCGTTACCGCCCTGTCGCTCGCTTTCGGCCTGAATGCCCAGGCCCAGACGACGGACCCGACCACCGATTCCTCGACCACCGTGACCCAGAGCGGCGGCGGCGCGAACGCCAATGGCGGCAGCGCCAGCATGGATGACAACTCGACGGTCACGACGACGACGACCAGCACGGACGACAATTCGAACCGCAACAACGATTCGTCGACGCGCGACAATTCCGGGCAGAACCGCAGCACCGGTTCGGCCATGGCCAGCGAGATGGGGGCCGCGGCTGCCAACAACGGCGGCACGGCGACCTCGAACTTCGCGAACTCGTTCAACACCTCGAGCGCCACGGCGACCAGCTCGCTGCAGGGCACCGTCACCGGCAATGCAATCAGCAACATCGGTAACGTCGCCAACAACTTCGGTAACGCCAACGGCGGCGGCGCCACCGGCGGCGCCGGCGCGACGGGCACGGGCGGCGGCGCCATGGGCAATGGTGGCAGCGGCGCCACCGGCACTGGCGGCACGGCGGCTTCCGGCTCGACCGGTGGCAATGCGACGACCGGCAGCGCCAGCACCGGCAACGCCATGGCCGGCACGGCGACGGCAGGCGCTGGCGGCGCCGGCGGCCTGGCATCGAACGCCGCGAGCGGCTCGGGTGCCTCGGGCGGATCGGGCGGCAGTGGCGGTGCGGGTGGCTCCAGCGGCAACGCCGGCGGCGGCATGGGCGGCGCCGGCGGTGCGAGCGGTGCCGGTAGCGGCGGCATGGGCGGCAACGCAATGGGCAATGAAGGCGGCAATGGCGGCAACGCCGGCCGCGTGGCCGCCGGCAATGGCGGCATGGGTGGTTCGACCGGGGCCGCCACCGGAGGCAACGGCGGCAATGGCGCCGATGGCGCCGCCGGCGGCATGGGTGGCATGGGCGGGACCGGCGGCAGCGGCGCGGCCGGCGGCGTGGCGACCGTGGGCGGCGCGACCTCCAGCGGCGATTCGAGCGGTGCGGGGGCTACCGGCAGCGGCAACATGGCCAGCAGCGGGGCCGGCGGCGCAAGCACCCCGGATGCCGGCGGCGGCGCCAGCGGCGCGGCCGACGGCGGCACCTCGACCAGCACGGGCGGCACCGTGACTGGCGGCAGCAACACCGCGACCGCGGGCACGGGCACCGGCGGCGCCGGCGGCGCCGGCGCGGCTGGCGGTACGGGCGGCGCGGGTGCGGCTGGCGGGGCCGGCGGCACGGCGGGCTCGGGCGCGACGGCCACGGCCAGCGCTGGCGCGGGCGCGGCCGGCGGCACCGCCACGGGCGGCACCGGCGGGGCGGGCGCGGCATTGACCAGCACCGGCGGCGCAGCCGGCAGCGGCACCAGCGGCACGGGCGGCGCGGGCGGGTCGGCCACGGCCGGCACCAGCACGGGTGGCGCCGGTGCGGCGGCGGGCGCCGGCGGCGCAGGCGGCTCGACCGGCCTGGCCTCGAACACGGGCGGTGCAGGCTCCTCGGGCGGCGCGGCTACCTCGGGCAGCGCCACCAACGGTTCGACCACCTCGGGCGCGGCGACGGCCGGTAACGGCGGCGCAGGCGGCACTGGCGGCACCGGCACCGGCGGCATGGGCGGCGCGTCCGGCGCCAACACGGCGGGCACCGGCACCGGCGGGGCAGGCGGCACGGCCACCGGCGGCGCCGGCGGCACCCAGACTGTCAGCGCGGGCACCTTCGACATGTCGAACACCATGAGCAGCGTCGGCCAGTCGGCCGCCGGTGTCACGGTACTGAGCCAGAACAACGGCTTCTCCTCCCTTGTCCAGCAGAGCGTCAACGTCCAGAGCAACCTGGCCGTCGGCCCGTAAGCGCCAGCGCACTGCCCTTCTACGGATGGGCAGTGCGCCGTTCGCGCATTGCTCGCGCATTGCGCGATAAGCAGTATCGGGACTGCCGCACCTACCGCCTGGCGGTCCCGGGATTTCAGGGAGAAACGATGAAAACGATTTTTGCATGTACCCCCCTGCGCCAGGCCTGGGCGCTGGCGGCGGCAGCCGCTTTCGGCTTGCCCGCCTTCGCGGGTGAACCGCCCTTGATGACGGCCGCGGAGCTGAGCGCCATGCCGCTCGTGGACGAGGCCGCCAGCATGCTCGTACCCACGCCGGAGAACGAGCCCGTTCGCCAGGAAACCGCTACGTTCGCGATCGGCGGCGAAACGGCCCAGGCGGTCGACCCGGGCAAGCTCGAGCACCAACGCGGCCGCGCCGATACGGTGCTCAACGACACCAGACTGGGCGGCGACGTCGCCAACAACAGCGCCACCAACGTGAATACCGGATCGAACACGATCGATGCCGGCTCCTTCGCCAACATGTCCGGGATTCCGGTCGTCATCCAGAACAGCGGCGCCAACGTCCTGATCCAGAACGCGACCGTCGTCAACCTGCAGTTCCGATGAAGCGCCGCGCACTTTCCTGGCTTGCCTGGGGCGCCCTGCTGCTGCCGGCGGCGAGCGGCGCCGCCGAGATGGCCCTGCCCAGCGGCATGCGCGTCGGCATGCCCGTGAAAAGCATGAAGGACCTGCGTTTCCAGGCCACGCTGCGCCAGCAGTACGACTTCAGTTGCGGCTCGGCCGCGCTCGCCACGCTGCTGACCCACCACTACGCCACCCCGACCAGCGAACAGGATGCCTTCCGGGAGATGTTCGTCGGCGGCGACCAGCAGAAAATCCGCCGCGAAGGCTTTTCGCTGCTCGACATGCAGCGCTACCTGAAAAGCCACGGCTTTACCGCCAACGGCTTCCAGCTGCCGCTCGACAAGCTGATCGAGGCGAAGCTGCCGGCCATCGTGCTCGTCTCGGACAACGGCTACCACCATTTCGTGGTCGTCAAGGGTGCTGAAGACGGGCGCATCCTGCTGGGCGACCCGTCGCGCGGCACGCGCCTGATGCCGCGCGCGCGCTTCGAGTCGATCTGGACCAACAAACTGCTGTTCGTCATCCACGACGGCCCGCGCAAGCCCGGCTTCAACCAGGACGCGGACTGGCGCAACGCGCCGCGTGCGCCGCTGGACGATGGCCTCGGCCGCGCCGTCGACAGCACCTACGGGCTGCCGAAATTCGGCCCCGGCGATTTCTAAGGAACCACCATGCGGCATGCCTTCACACTGTCCGTCCTGCTCTTGCCCCTGGCGGGACTATCCCAGGCCGCGCAGGCCCGGGATGCGCCGCCCGCGCTCTTCGCCGCCGCCAACGCCGTCGACGCGGCCGCGCTCGACGAAGCGCGCGGCGGCTTCATCACCGCCGACGGCCTCACGGTCACGCTGGGCCTGGAGCGGCTCGTTACCATCAACGGCAACGTTGTCGAGCGCACCGAACTGCAGCTGGGCGACATCGGCAAGCTGGCTTCCGGCCAGGCCAGCGTGTCGAGCGAAACGCTTGGCCAATTGCGCCTGATCCAGAACGGCGAAGTGCGCGCCATCACGCCGGACTCGACCACGCTGCTTGGCGGCACCATCATCCAGAACAGCCTGAACGACCAGCTGATCAAGAGCCAGACCGCCATCAATGCGACCGTCAACTCCGCCGGGATGTTGCGTGCGCTTAATTTCGGCGCAAGCCTGAATAATGCCTTGTCAACCGCCCTCGGCCCCCGCTGACGGCCCACCCACATGGAGCGATTTATGCAGACATTCCCGGCGCTACGTCTTGGCGCACTGGCCGTCGGCGCGGCATTGTGCGCCCTTCCGGCGCGGGCGCAGTCCGCCTCGGAACTGGCCGAACAGCTCAAGGCGATGCGCCAGCAGCTCGAGGAGCAGCGCGCCCGTATCGACGAACTCGAGCGTGACGTACGGTCCGCGCGGCAGCAAGCGCCTCTGCCGGCGCCGGACGCCCCTGCCAGCGCCGGCGCTCGCGGGCGCTGCGACGCCCGTGGCCTCCGCCGACCTGCTGTCCGCCGCACGCGGCGCCGGACAGGCACCGGCGAATCCGGCATCGGCCTCCCCGCTCGCGGCCGGCTTGAGCGTGCCGGCCCCCGCAGCGCAGCTCGACCTGCTGCGTGGCACCGGCCCCGCGGGCGCGGCGCCGCAATCCCCCCGCCGCCCCGGCGGCACCGGTGGCGGGGCCGGCCAGCGCGCCCACCGCCGCCACCAGCACGGCTGCGGTCGGCCGCGCCCCCCCACGCGCGATGCGCGCACGCCCGAGGTCGCGCCCATCTTCGAACAACCGGGCGTGCTGACGCCACGCGGCAAATATGTATTCGAACCGGCCCTGCAATATGGCTACTCGTCGAGCAACCGGGTCGCCCTGGTCGGCTATACCGTCATTCCGGCGCTCCTGATCGGCCTGATCGACGTGCGCGAGGTCAAGCGCAACACGACCACCGCCACCGTCACCCTGCGCCGCGGCCTCACCAACCGTGTCGAAGTCGAGGCCAAGCTGCCCTACGTCTACCGCAGCGACGCCACCGTCAGCCGCGAGGTGTTCACCGGCACCGCCGTGGAGCGTGCGTTCGAAACCAGCGGCAAGTCGATCGGCGACATCGAACTGGCCGCGCGCTACCAGCTCAACGACGGCGGCGTCGACAAGCCGTATTTCATCGGCGGCCTGCGCTTCAAGTCGCGCACCGGCAAGGATCCCTTCGAAGTCACCACCGACTGCCAGCGCCGCTGCATCGGCGAGAACATCACCGGCAGCGGCCTGCCGCTGGAGCTGCCGACCGGCTCGGGCTTCTACTCGCTGCAGCCGAGCCTGACCTGGCTGTTCCCGTCCGACCCGGCAGTCTTCTTCGGCAGCTTCAGCTACCTGCACAATTTCAAGCGCGAGGTCTCGCGCACGGTGCTCGGCGGAGAGCAGGAATCGCTCGGCGAGGTGGCACCGGGCGGCGTCATCGGCTTCAATTTCGGCATGGGCCTGGCGCTGAACGACAAGGCCTCGTTCAGCGTCGGCTACGACCACAACTCGGTGGCGCGCACCAAACAGTCCGGACGCACCGTGCCGGGTTCGGTGCGCATGCAGCTCGGTACACTCCTGATCGGCTATTCCTACCGCTTGAGCGACAAGAAAACGCTCAGCGTGGCGGTCGGTGCCGGCCTGACGCGCGATACGCCGGACGTGACGCTGATGGTGCGTGTGCCGATGTCGTTCTGACGCGGCCGGCGGGCCGCCAGCGGCGGGCGCCTACCTCAGTTTGCTGCCACATGGTTGCGGCCAGGCTGTTGTCTTGGCGGTGAAGACAATCGTGTCCGCCGTTTTTCTAGGGTGGCCGGCTGGCTGCCGCCGTTGGTGCGGCCGGTTCAGACGCGGCGGTCGTCGCGTCAAGCGTACCTGGTCCGGCCGGCTGCGGCCCGGCCAGAAACAGCCTGGCCGGTCGCGGCGCGTCAGCGGCGGACGCAATCACCTCACGGAAAAATGCAATCAGGGCAGGGACATGCCTATCGAAGCAAAAGCGGGTCCGCGCCGCTTCGACACGCTCGCGGATCGCGGCAAGCCGCGGCCCGTCACGCAGTTGCTCGGTCAGATCGGCAATGCTGCGGTAAAACACGCCGATGCCGAGTTCCCTGGCCAGGGTTTGCGTAGCCACGATCGCACCAGTATTGTCACGCTGGATCATCGGCAAGCCGGCAGCCGCCAGCAAGGCCATGCGCGCCGGGTAGTTCAGGTCGTCCCAGTTGGCGCGGCGAAGCTCGCCCCGGTTCTCGCTGGCAAAAGCATGCAGCCAGCCGGCGTCGTAGCGGGAAAATTCCTCGCGCCAGCGCGCGCCCTCGACATTCGCGTGCAGGTGCAGGTGGCGCGGCGCCAGCGCCCCGCCTTGTCGATCCATTCGCGCCATTGCCCCTGCGTGAAGTCGCCATAGAAATGCAGGTGCACGCCCTCATGGACCAGCTCGGCCACGGTGTGCGGATGCAGGCCGATCGGCCGCCCCGGCACCACGGTATGGGGCGCGCCGTCCAGCGCCGACAGCCGCGGCGCCGCAGGTCCGTCGAACTGCGCCTGGCGCGGCAGGTCGCCGTCGAGCACGTGGCAGGGCCGCGTTCGCGACAGGCCCGGCACGATGGTATCGAACCAGTCGCGCATCTCGGGGCTGCTGAAGATGCAGCCATCGGCATGCTGGTAGAGCGCGACCAGCTGCGGCCAGGTTCCCTTCTCCAGGCAAATGAACGGTCCCTCCTTGAAATGCCAGACGAAGGGAATGCCGGACGTGGCGAGCATGACCTCGTGCACGAAGGGTACCGCCTGCCAGTTCAGCAGGCCGTAGATGAGGTCGGGCTGGACGCGGGCAATTGCGCCGCGCCAGTCGTCCATGGGCAGGTCCTCGACATGGCCGAAGGGCAGCGGCCCGACGGTGTTGTACCAGTAGGGCTGGCGCGTCCACAAACCGTAGAGCGTATGCCCTGCCTCCTCCAGCGCGAGGATGCGGTCGGCATTGTAGGCAAGTTCGCCAACGAGCAGGATCTTCAGGCCATCGGGCGCGCGTGGCGTTGGCGCCCGCGCACGTGTGCTCTCGTATTGGCTGAGCTCGTCGATGACGTTGCCCCGTGAAGTACGAAAGCGCAGGGGCTCGCGTACCCGGTAATGCTGGCGAAAAGGATTGATGCCACCCAGCGGCTCCTGCATCAGCTTGTGACGCTGGGCCGGATGGTCGACCCACTCGCAACTGACCTGTCCGGTAGCCACGAAACGGCCGAGCGGCCGCAGCCGGTGCCAAAACAATTGCTCCAGGTCGTCGGATTCAAATCCGCTACGCTCGGTCCAGCGCACTGCACAGCGCCGGTGCAGGCATTGGACGAGCTGCAGCCAGCTGTCGGGGATTTGCCCTGCGGCGTGGCGGTTATAGCTGTGGCGCAGGCCGGAATACGCCAGTATCGCACCGGGGTCCCCATCGAGCGCCGCGCACAGCTGCGCCAGGTGGTCGCGGTAATGGACATCGTCGCTGGGCAGGTAGGCCACCATGGACGCCCGCGCCATCTCGAGCCCGAGGTTAAGCGACTTGCCCAGCCCTTCGTTGCGCTCGTGGCGCACATACCGCACGCGCGGATCGCCGCGCCACGGCGCCAGCGCCGCGCGCGTTGCCGGGCTGGAGCCGTCGTCGATGACGATGACTTCCCAGTCGGCCAGCGTTTGTGCGAACAGGCTGTCCAGCGCCCGCGGCAGGAAGGCTGCCTGCTCGTAGGTCGGCATCAGGACGCTCACGCGTGGGATCGCTGTCGTCATCTGGCGCCCTCGCTGCCATTGGAAGCCCTGGCTTGCATTGGCGCCTGGCGCTGCATGAGGGGTAATGCGGTATGGTGCATGGCCGGCCTCGGGATGGATGACCTGTCCAGCTTAGAGCTGGGTGACGTCGACGGTTTGCGAGGAATCAGGCGTGCCTGGGGAACTGTTCAGTTGCTTGTGGCTCGGCCTTGACAGGCTGAGCTGTCGTGTGGGGCATGCGACGATGCTTATCGTTCGTTCGCGCTGCACGCCGCAAAAGAAACGGGCCCTCAATGAAGGGCCCGTTTCGACATTCTGGAGGCGAGGACAGGAATCGAACCTGTCTGAACGGCTTTGCAGGCCGTCGCATAACCTCTTTGCTACCTCGCCAGAACCAAGAATACAGCTGCCGAGCTGGCGAGCTTTGTGGCGGATCAATGATGGACGAGCTTGGTCGATGTGGGAGCCAGAAATGCAAAAATCGCCGGCGGGCGGCGATTTTCTGCTTGCATTCTGGAGGCGAGGACGGGAGTCGAACCCGTCTAGACGGCTTTGCAGGCCGCTGCATAACCGCTTTGCTACCTCGCCGGAGGATTAGGTACAACTGCCGGGCTGGCGGGTTATTTGCCAACACAACATGAGAAGCAATTGCTTTCTCGCATTCTGGAGCGGGAGAAGAGTCTCGAACTCTCGACCTCAACCTTGGCAAGGTTGCGCTCTACCAACTGAGCTACTCCCGCTTAGGAGTTACTGCCATTCATACACGCCGGTTCGAGAACCTGGAGCGGGAGAAGAGTCTCGAACTCTCGACCTCAACCTTGGCAAGGTTGCGCTCTACCAACTGAGCTACTCCCGCTTGGAGTGTGTTACCGCACCTGCATTACTGCTGCTCCAAACTGGAGCGGGAGAAGAGTCTCGAACTCTCGACCTCAACCTTGGCAAGGTTGCGCTCTACCAACTGAGCTACTCCCGCATGCTGGAAACATTGATTATCGCAGAAATTGTGACAACTTCCAAGACAACCGGTACTGCTGAGTTATCGTCGACTTCAGTGCAAACGTTGGAGCGGGAGAAGAGTCTCGAACTCTCGACCTCAACCTTGGCAAGGTTGCGCTCTACCAACTGAGCTACTCCCGCTTTGTCTGTCGTTTGCTGCGATGTCGTCGCAACAGGCAAGCATTATAGATGATCTGATCCGTACGTCAAGGATGACGAAGAAGTAATCTTACAAATTCCCGCTTTTTTCCTTGATCAGCGGCCACGCGCGGCGCAGATAGTAGAACATCGACCATACCGTCAGCACGCCGGCCACCCACAACAGGATCTCGCCCCAGTAGTGCATATCCAGGCCGAACAGGCGGTCATGGAACAGCAGCATCGGGATCGCCGCCATCTGCGCGGCAGTCTTGACCTTGCCCAGCGAACTGACGGCAACGGACTTGCGCGCGCCGATCTCGGCCATCCATTCGCGCAGGGCCGAGATCGTGATCTCGCGGCCGATGATGATGAAGGCGATGACCGCATCCACACGCTGGAGCTGGATCAACATCAGCAAGGCGCCGGCGACCATCAGCTTGTCGGCAACCGGATCGAGGAAAGCGCCAAAGGCCGAGGTTTCGTTCCAGCGCCGCGCCAGGAAGCCGTCGAACCAGTCGGTGATCGCAGCAACGATGAATACGAGCGTCGCCGCCAGGTTCTGTTCGGGACGCGTCAGCCAGTGTTCGGGAAGATAGTAGACGCCGACAACGAGGGGAATGAGTGCTACACGTAACCAGGTCAGGAGAATCGGGATGTTAAAAGGCATAGAGGTTGAACTGGTTTACCGTTAAAAAAGCGTGCGCCGCTAGTCTACATGGGTATTGCCTTTTGAACCAGTTCAGCTCGGCGGTAGCGAACGGGGCATGGATGCCGGCGATGGCGCAAGGTAGACGGCTCTGCCCGGATGTATGCCTGTCGATAGCGCATCCGCCGCGCATCACCCGCCAATGATACGCCGCGATAGTTCGGGCGGTGGTTGAACGCGTGGGCGGCGCATACGCACGCGAAGCGCACACAGTCGGGCGGAGCCGCCCACCCTGCGGTCAATGCAACTGCCGATAGATCTCTTCGGCGAGCGTACTCGAGATGCCTTCCACCGACATCAGGTCCTCCACGCTGGCGTCGACCACGCCGCGCAGGCCGCCGAAGCGGGCCAGCAGGCGCTGGCGGCGCTTGGCGCCGATGCCTTCGATCTCTTCCGGGCGCGAGGCCTGGCGCGTCTTGGCACGCTTGGCGCGCATGCCGGTGATGGCGAAGCGGTGCGCCTCGTCGCGGATCATGGCCACCAGCATCAGCGCGGCCGATTCCTTGCCCAGCTCACGGGGCGCGCGGCCGTCGGCGAAGATCAGGGTTTCCAGGCCCACGCGGCGCGCCTCCCCTTTCGCCACGCCGACGATCAGCGAGATATCGAGGCCCAGCTCCTCGAACACCTGGCGCGCCATCTCGACCTGGCCCTTGCCGCCGTCGACCAGCACGATGTCGGGCACGACGCCCTCGCCGTTGGCCACCTTTTCGTAGCGGCGCGTCAGTACCTGGCGCATGGCGGCGTAATCGTCGCCCGGGGTGATGCCGTTGATGTTGAAGCGGCGGTACTCGCCGTTCTGCATCTGGTGATGGTGGAAGACCACGCATGAAGCCTGGGTGGCCTCGCCCGCCGTGTGGCTGATGTCGAAGCATTCGATGCGCAGCGTGTCGAGGTCCTCGCTGTCGAGATGCAAGGTATCGGCCAGCGCGCGGGTGCGCGCCTGTTGCGAACCCTGCTCGGACAGCAGGCGCGCCAGCGAAATCTCGGCGCCCTTGCAGGCCATCTCCAGCCACTGGCGGCGCTGCCCCTGCGGCTGGAAGATCAGGTTGATGCGGTGGCCGCACTGCTCGGCCAGGGCGCTGATCAGCTCGGGATGGTCGAACTCGACGTTCAGGACCAGGGTGCCCGGGATGAACTGGCCCGAGTAATGCTGGGCGAGGAAAGCGGCCAGCACTTCGACCTCGATCGGCTCTTCGCCGAGCGATTCACCGACGTGCGACGGAAAATAGGCGCGGTCGCCCAGGTGGCGGCCGCCACGCACCATCGCCAGGTTGACGCAGGCGCGGCCGCCCTGCACCAGCACGGCGATGACGTCGACGTCGGCGTCGCCCACGTTTTCCATGCTCTGCGCGTGCAGCACCTTGGACAGCGCCTGGATCTGGTTGCGCACGCTGGCCGCCTGCTCGAACTTCAGCTCCATCGCATACGACTGCATCTTCTGCTCGAGGTCTTCCAGCACCTCGCCCTGGCGTCCGCGCAGGAAGCGCGCGGCATTGTCGACGTCGCGCTTGTAGTCTTCCGGCGCGACCAGGTCGACGCAGGGCGCGCTGCAGCGGCCGATCTGGTGCAGCAGGCAGGGACGCGTGCGGTTGGCATACACGCTGTCCTCGCAGGTGCGCAGCATGAACACCTTCTGCAGCAGCTGGATCGATTCCTTGGCGGCCCAGGCGCTCGGGAAGGGACCGAAGTACTGGTTCTTCTTGTCCAGCGCACCGCGGTAGTAACCCATGCGCGGCGCTTCGCCGCTCGAGATCTTGATGTAGGGGTAGGACTTGTCGTCGCGAAACAGGATGTTGTAGCGCGGCTTGAGCGTCTTGATCAGATTGTTTTCCAGGATCAGCGCTTCGGCTTCGCTGCTGGTGACCGTCGTTTCCAGGTTGGCAATCTGCGACACCATCATCGCGATGCGCGGGCTCGACAGGTTCTTCTGGAAATAGCTCGAGACGCGGTTCTTCAGGTTGCGCGCCTTGCCGACGTAAAGGACGTTCCCATTGGCGTCGAAATAGCGGTACACGCCCGGCAAGCCTGGCAGCTTGGCGACGGTTTCCAACACGCGTACACGCGCCGACTCGCTCGGCTTCACCGGTTCCAGGGCGTCTTCCCTGAGCGTTGCTTTCAATTCTTCTTTCATCGCCTGCCAACTGTCCGGCCGCGCGCGCGGCGCGGGCACGGCCTTGTCCTGGGTCCTGGTGGCGCGAGTACGGGCCTTCTTGCGCGCCGCGGCCGGCATCGCCGCGCCGCCAGCGGCCACATAGGCCACCGCCTCGTCCACCAACTGCTCATCCCGCGCAGGCAAGCCCGCGTCGGGTACTGGAACTTCCTTGCCCACTGGTGCTTCGCTTGTCTGTTACTTCGCCGGGTCCTGGGTGACGATCACGAAAGCGACGCCGTAATCGGCCTCGTCGCTGATCGTCACCTGTGCCGTCAAACCGTTCTGGCGCATGAATTCTTCGAGGGCCCCGCTGCAGACGATGGTCGGCTTGCCGCTCGGGGCGTTGAGCATCTGCATCGAGCGCCAGGTCATGGGCATGCGCATCCCCAGGCCAATCGCCTTCGAGAACGCTTCCTTGGCCGAAAACCGGGTGGCCAGGAAGCGCAGCCCGCGCACCGCGTTCTTGGCGCTGCGGGCATGGTATTTTTCAAGCTCCTGCGGGCCCAGGATCTTTTCGGCGAAACGCGGGCCGCTGCGTGCGAGGGCCGCCTCGACACGCGAGATCTGCACGATGTCGGTGCCGATGCCATAAATCATTTCGCCCCCTCCTTCATTGCGTCCCCAGCGACACGCCCAGGCGCGCCGCGACCATGATCGCCTTCATCTCGCGCACCGCGTTCTCCCAGCCGGCGAACAGCGCGTGAGCGACGATCGCGTGGCCGATGTTCAGCTCCGCGATGTCGCGGATGGCCGCCACGGGCTGCACGTTGGTGTAATGCAGGCCGTGCCCGGCGTTGACCACCAGGCCATGCTTGACGCCGGCGGCGACGCCGACCTTGATGCGTTCCAGTTCCGCGGCCGCCTCGGTGCCTTCGGCCTCGGCATAGCGCCCCGTGTGCAGCTCGATCACGGTCGCGCCCGTGCGCGCCGCGGCCTCGATCTGCGCGGCGTCGGCATCGATGAAGAGCGAGACGCGGATGCCCTCGCCTTTCAGCTGCTTCACGGCCGCTTCCACCTCCTTGAAGTAACGGATGACGTCCAGCCCGCCTTCAGTGGTCACTTCCTCGCGCCGCTCGGGCACCAGGCAGACGTCCTGCGGCCTTACCTGGCAGGCGAAATCGATCATCTCCTGCGTCACCGCCGCTTCCAGGTTCATGCGCGTGGCCAGTTGCGGGCGGATCGCCAGCACGTCGGCATCCTTGATGTGGCGCCGGTCCTCGCGCAGGTGCAGCGTGATCAGGTCGGCGCCGGCCTGCTCGGCCAGCAAGGCCGCGCGCAGCGGGTCGGGATAAACAGTGCCACGCGCGTTGCGCACGGTGGCGATGTGGTCGATGTTCACGCCCAGGTCGATGACGGGGCCGACAGGTTGCAGGAAGCTCATGGTTTTTAGAAGTTTATAACTGCATCAGGTCGATCAAAATCTGGCGCGTATTGAGCGGCACGCCGCCCAGGTGATGCGCCAGCAGGAAGCGCATCAGCTGCTTGCTCTGGCTCTGCGTTGCCGGGTCGCCGTAATCCTCGCGCTCCATGTCCAGCAGGGTCTTGCCGGACACCACGGGCCAGACATCGGACACGCGCGCCTCGCGCGCACCGCGTTCCGGATCGACCACGTAGTCGCTCGTGGCCTGCACCACCTCACGCGTCGTCGTCGAGCGTCCCAGGTCGGCGGCCACGCCCGTTTCCTTAAGTAAGGCCCTTTCGAACTTTCGCAAGGCAATTTGCGCCGGTTCGTCGTGGGCCAGCTCGTTCAAGGTCGAAATATAGTGATCGAACAGGGCGCGGTGCGGGTCGTCGCGTGCCAGCAATTTCACCAGCAGCTCGTTCAGGTAGAAACCGCACAGGAGCGCCGTACGTTCCAGCGGCAGCATGCCACCCACCCATTCGGCATCGATCAGGGTGCGCAGTTCTGACTTCCCGCTCCACGACACGGCCAGCGGCTGGAAGGTCTGCAGCACGCCGCGCAACTTCGACAGCGGCCGCTTGGCGCCCTTGGCGACGACCGCGATGCGCCCATGGTCGCGCGTAAACAGGTCGACGATGAGGCTGGTTTCCTTGTAGGGATAGCTGTGCAGCACGAACGCCGGCTGGCCGTTGACGCGGGTATCGCGCACGGGGGTGCGGCTGCGGCGCGCGCAGCCGCCACCGGCGCCTGCGGGGGCACCGGTGCGGGGACTGGCAGGGGCGCACTGCCCCCGTTGTCGGTATCGAGGTCGGTATCGGGGGGCGTCATGCGTGGGGGTGGTCCTCCGGCTGCGGCTTACTCGTAGCCGTAGGCGCGCAGGCCCGCTTCGTTGTCGGCCCAGCCAGACTTGACCTTCACCCAGATCTCCAGGTACACCGGTCCGCCAAAGAGCTTTTCCATGTCCAGGCGCGACTGCGTCGAGATCTCTTTCAGGCGCGCTCCCTTGTTACCGATAATCATCGATTTATGGGTGTCGCGCTCGACCAGGATGGCGGCAAAAATGCGCCGCAGGTTGCCTTCTTGCAGGAACTGCTCGATGAGGACAGTGCTGGTGTAGGGCAGTTCGTCGCCCAGCAGGCGGAACACTTTCTCGCGCACGATTTCCGCTGCGAGGAACTTCTCGCTGCGGTCGGTGATGTCGTCCGGGCCGAAGACAGGCGGGTTTTCCGGCAGGTGGTTGCGGATCTCGCGCTCGAGCGAGTCGATCTGGAAGCGCAACTTGGCCGAGACCGGCACGATGGCCGTGAAGTCGCGCAAAGCGGCCACTCTCTGGGCGAAGGGCATCAGGGTCGCCTTGTCCTTCATGTGGTCCGACTTGTTGATGACCAGGATCACCGGCACGTTTTTCGGCAGCAGGTCCAGCACTTGCTGGTCGGCCGGGCCGAAGGTGCCGGCCTCGATGACGAACAGGACAACGTCCGAGGCCGTCAGCGTGTTCGAGACAGTCTTGTTCAGCGTTTTGTTCAGTGCATTCGCATGACGCGTCTGGAAGCCCGGTGTATCGACATAGATAAACTGGGCATCGTCGACGGTCTGGATGCCGGTGATGCGGTGGCGCGTAGTTTGCGCCTTGCGCGAGGTAATCGACACCTTGGCGCCGATCAGCTGGTTCATCAGGGTCGACTTGCCCACGTTCGGACGGCCGACGATGGCGATGTAGCCGCAGCGGAAGCCCGCGGTCGCGGCGCCGGCGGTGCCGCGCTCGCTGAAGAAAGCGTTCAGGTCGGCGCCCGCTGCATCCTCCACGGCCTCGCCTGCGTCGTCGGATTCCGTATCGGATTCGTCGTGCTTGCCAGGCTGGTGCGCGGCGGCATGTTGCTCGGCGGCGGCTTCGGTGGCTTCAGCGGCTGGATGTTTCTCGGCCGGGCCGGTGTCGGCGGGCTGGGTATCGGATCGGGTGTTCATAATATTGCTGGGCTCGTTCATGCGTGTTTGGTGGGCGCGGCGGCTGGCGCAGGGCTTCCCGCCGCGTCGTCGCCCTGGATGGTGGCAATGCCTGCCAGCTTCAGCTGGGCGGCACGCGGCTTGGCCTTGCGCGCCGAGGCCGGGGTCTTGCGCAGGGCCTGTTCGGCGACCTCGAGCGCCAGGCGCGCCGCCGCCTGTTCGCCGGCACGGCGGCTGCCGCCGCGGCCGAACACCGGATGCCGAGCTTGGGTACCAGGCATTCGATCTCGAATTCCTGGTTGTGGGCGGCGCCATGGGTGGCGATGACGTTGTAGGTCGGCAGCGAAATTTTGCGGCTCTGCAGGAACTCCTGCAGCAGGGTCTTGGCGTCCTTGCCCAGCGTGCGCGGGTCGACCGTGTCGAGCAGCGGAATGTAGAAGGCGCGGATCACGTCGCGCGCGGCATCGAAGCCGGCATCCAGGAAAATCGCGCCCAGCAGCGCCTCGAGGGTGTCGGCCAGGATCGAGGGACGGCGAAATCCGCCCGACTTGAGCTCGCCTTCGCCCAGGCGCAGGAATTGCGACAGTTCGAGTTTCTGGGCGATTTCGTAGAGCGACTGCTGCTTGACGAGGTTGGCGCGCAGGCGCGACAGGTCGCCCTCGTCGAGGTTGTTGAAGCGCTCGTACAGGATCGAGGCCACGACGCAGTTGAGGACCGAATCGCCGAGGAATTCCAGGCGTTCGTTATGCAGACTGCTATGGCTACGATGGGTCAGGGCCTGCTGCAAGAGGCCAGCGTCCCGGAACGAATACCCTAAGCGAGTTTGCAGTAACTGAAGATTCATTATGATTAATTGTAGTACGAGCGCGGCGCCGGCGGCGCCGCTTGCCCGCTGGCGCCGAGCGGCCGCTTGCGGAGCATCGATGGTGCAACCCGCGACACGCCAGCGGCGCCCCGCCCATAGCAATGCTTGCCAGCATGGCGCGCCGGCCGCGCGGAGGCGTCGCGCTTACGTATGGATGAGCACGCCGGTGCGCCTGCACCGGCGTGCGGCGAATCACTCGGCCTTGGCCGCCACCACGCCGCTCGGGTCGGTGGTGCCATCGTAATCGATGACGATGGAGATCCGGTCGGTGAACGGAATGCGCTTCTCGTAGGCGAAGCTCAGTTCCGGGGTGTCGCCATCGCGGGTGATCACGACGTCCTGTCCGCGGACGGCTTCGACGTTGTTGACTTCCGCGTACTTGTCGAAGGTCTTCTGCATGTCGCGCACGGTACCGCCCGCGGCCTTGGCCCGGACGATGCCGTCACGCACTGCGCGAAATTCGATATAGGACGGAATGATCTTGATCGCGACCACGGCGAAGGCGGACAGCACCGCCAGCACCAGGATCAAGCCGGTCAGGGAAATGCCGCGCTGCCTGCTGAATAAAACCTGTTTCGGTTGCTGCATCGTTTCTCCTTGGCGAAGCCGGGGCCTTACTTGATGCCGCCGATGCGCTTCGGATCGCCGAAGTTCATCCAGACCAGGAAGGCCTTGCCGACAATGTTTTTATCCGGAACAAAACCCCAGTAACGGCTGTCCGCGCTGTTGTCGCGGTTGTCACCCATCATGAAATAGTTGCCCTTCGGTACGATACAGGTAAATTTGTCGTAGGAATAGTCGCAGGCCTCGCGGTTCGGGAAATTCTCGACGGCACCCAGGTCGAAGGGACGGCGCGATTCCGAATTCAGGATACGGTGTTCGGCACCCGGCAGCTTCTCGATGAGCTGCTTGTGGTAGACCGGGCGTTCGTCGTCGAGGTAGTCGTCCAGCGGCGTGTAGTCGACCGGCTTGCCGTTCACCGTCAGGCGCTTGTTGTCATAGACGATGGTGTCGCCCGGCACGCCGATGACACGCTTGATGTAATCCTGGCTCATGTCCTTCGGATACTTGAACACCATCACGTCGCCGCGCTGTGGATCGTTGATCTCGATGATCTTCTTGTTGATGATCGGCAAGCGGATACCGTAGGTGTATTTATTCACCAGGATCAGGTCGCCGATCAGGAGCGTCGGCACCATCGAGCTCGACGGGATCTTGAACGGCTCCCACAGGAAGGAACGCAGCACGAACACGAGTGCGATGACGGGGAAGAAACTGCCGGAATACTCGATCCAGGTCGGCTGGCGCAGGTTGGCTGCCTCGATGGCCGCGCGATTCGCGTTATTGTCGACCTTGATGCCGTTTGCCGTCAGCTTGGCATTGCGGGCATCGTATTCGGCCAGCGCCGCATCGGCCGCGGCGCGGCGGCGCCTGGCCAGTACGAAAACGTCGAGACACCAGATAAGGCCCGTGACCACCATGGCCACGAACAGGATGAGCGCAAAATTCCCCAGGATCGGTTGCAGGTTCATTTATCTTCCACTTGAAGGATGGCGAGGAAGGCTTCCTGTGGAATCTCCACCGAACCAACCTGTTTCATGCGTTTCTTACCGGCTTTTTGTTTCTCAAGCAGTTTCTTCTTACGGCTGATGTCGCCGCCATAGCACTTGGCCAGCACGTTCTTGCGCAGCGCCTTGACGTTTTCGCGCGAGATGATGGTGGCGCCGATCGCCGCCTGGATCGCCACGTCGAACATCTGGCGCGGAATCAGTTCGCGCATTTTTGCCGCCACCTGGCGTCCGCGGTAAGGTGCGTTGGCGCGGTGCACGATGATGGCCAGCGCATCGACCTTCTCGCTGTTGATCAGCATGTCGACTTTCACGACGTCGGCGGCGCGGTTTTCCTTGAACTCGTAGTCCATCGAAGCATAGCCGCGCGAGGTCGACTTCAGGCGATCGAAGAAGTCGAGCACGATTTCCGCCATCGGGATTTCGTAGTGCAGTTTCACCTGGCGGCCATGGTAGGCCATGTCCATCTGGACACCACGCTTGCCGTTACACAGCGTCATCACCGAGCCGACATATTCCTGCGGCATGTACAGGTTGACGTCGACGATCGGCTCGCGCACTTCGTTGATCTTCGACGGTTCCGGCATCTTCGACGGGTTGTCGACGCGGATGATGGAGCCGTCGCGCATCTCGACTTCGTACACCACGGTCGGGGCCGTCGTGATCAGGTCCATGTCGAATTCGCGCTCGAGGCGTTCCTGCACGATTTCCATGTGCAGCAGGCCCAGGAAGCCGCAGCGGAAGCCGAAGCCCAGCGCCTGCGACACTTCCGGCTCGTACATCAGGGCGGCGTCGTTCAGTTTGAGCTTTTCCAGCGAGTCGCGCAGGGCGTCGTACTGGTTCGCTTCCACGGGGAACAGGCCGGCGAAGACCTGCGGCTGGACTTCCTTGAAGCCCGGCAGCGGCGCGGGTGCCGGACGGTTCGCCAGGGTGACGGTGTCGCCCACCTTGGCGGCGGTCAGTTCCTTGATGCCGGCGATGACGAAGCCGACCTGGCCGGCGGAGAGGGTGGGCAGCGAGACAGAACGCGGCGTGAACACGCCGATGTTTTCCACCAGGTTCACCGATTCGGTGGCCATCAGCAGGATCTTGTCTTTCGGACGCAGCGTGCCGTTCACCACGCGCACCAGCATCACGACGCCGACATACGGGTCGTACCAGGAGTCGACGATCAGGGCCTGCAGCGGTGTATCGACGTCGCCCTTCGGCGGTGGCACGCGTTTGATCAGGTCTTCCAGCACGTCTTCCACGCCGAGGCCGGTCTTGGCCGAGCAGGTGGTCGCTTCCGACGCGTCGATGCCGATGACGTCCTCGATTTCCTTCTTGGCGTTGTCCGGATCGGCGTGCGGCAGGTCGATCTTGTTCAAAATCGGCACCACTTCCACGCCCAGGTCGAGCGCGGTGTAGCAGTTGGCGACCGTCTGCGCTTCCACGCCTTGCGACGCGTCGACGACCAGCAGCGCGCCTTCGCAGGCGGACAGCGAGCGCGAGACTTCATAGCTGAAGTCAACGTGGCCGGGGGTATCGATCAGGTTCAGGTTGTAGGTCTGGCCGTCGCGCGCCTTGTACTGCAGGGCCGCGGTCTGCGCCTTGATGGTAATGCCGCGCTCGCGCTCCAGGTCCATCGAGTCGAGCACCTGCGCGTCCATTTCGCGATCCGACAGGCCGCCGCACAGCTGGATGATGCGGTCGGCCAGGGTCGATTTGCCGTGGTCGATGTGGGCGATGATGGAGAAGTTACGTATGTTGTTCATTAACAAAGCTCAAAACCAAAAAGGGGCGAAACCGCCTGCGCAATACGAAAAAGGCGCTTCGTGTGGGGCTGGTCTTCCCCAGGCGAGCGCCTTCGATGCATCAAAGCTCAACGTGTAAGCCCATGTACCAGGGACCAACGCTTTTCCAAACCAGGCATTTTACCGGATTTCAGGTTAGAAAGCCCGGATTATGAGGGAGGGGTGGCCGGCTGCGGCTGTTTTGTGCCCGAGGGTGGGTTTTGCGAGGGAATAAACCAGAGGACGCAGGGTGGGCACGGGGCGGCTCGGCGGCCACGCCCACCCTGGAGCGGATTGACGCGTCGTCTATCCTACGCGGGGATGCCCGCGAGATAGTTGCGCACTGCCGCCTCGTCGAGGAAGTAATGGCACAGCTCGGGCTCGTCGAGCCGGCCGTACAGCACCGGCACCAGCTCGTCGAAGCGTTCGACCAGGGCCGGGTCGGCATCGACATCGATCACGTCGACCTGGAACGCTGCCCCTGTTGGCGCGAGCGCCTGCAGGGCGGCGAGCATGTCCTCGCACAGGTGGCAGTAGCTGCGCGAGTACAGGGTAAATGGCGGCACCGGCCGGGTCACTTCGCTGCCGCCGGCTTCACGACCAGGTACTGGGTCGCGTTATCGCGCCGCACCAGCACGGCAACGCTCTTCTTCGGATCGAGTTTGGACGCCAGCGCATTGAACTGGGCCGTATCCTTGATCTCGACATTGTTCATCTGCAGGATCAGGTCGCCGGCACGGATGCCCGCCGTGGCCGCCCTGCCCTCGGACGACTCGACCATGACGCCGCCCTCGATGCGCAGCTGGCGGCGCTGCTCCGGCGTCAGGTTCGACACATGCAGGCCCAGCGCATTCGGCGCGCCACCAGGCACGGCCTTGTTCGGCTGCGGCTTGGCGGCGGCCGCCTTTTTCTTCCTCGAGCTCGACGATCGTCACCGGCACGTCGAGCTGGGCGCCGCGGCGCCAGACGGTGACGGTCGCGCGGGTGCCGACCTTCGTCGCCCCGACCAGGCGCGGCAGGTCGCGGGTGGTGTCGATCGGCTGGCCATTGAAGCGCAGGATGATATCGCCGACGCGGATGCCGCCCTTCTCGACCGGCCCGCCCGGCTCGACCATCGACACTTCCGCCCCCCGCGCGCCTTGCCCAGGCCCAGCGACTCGGCAACGTCGCGCGTGACTTCGCTGATCTGCACGCCCAGGCGGCCACGGGTGACGTGGCCCGTCTTCTTGAGCTGGTCGGCCACGCGCATCACCTCGTCGATCGGAACGGCGAACGAGATGCCGTTGTAGGCACCCGACAGGGTCGCGATCTGCGAGTTGATGCCGATGACTTCGCCGCGCATGTTAATGAGCGGACCGCCCGAGTTGCCGGGATTGACGGCGACGTCGCTCTGGATGAGCGGCAGGTATTCGCCCGTATCGCGCGACTTGGCCGAGATGATGCCGGCCGTCACGGTATTGTCGAGGTTGAACGGAGAACCGATCGCGATCACCCACTCGCCGACACGGATCTTGCTCGAGTCGCCGGTGCGCAGGTAAGGCAAATTGGACGCGCTTACTTTCAGCAGGGCGACGTCGGAACGGCGGTCGGAGCCGAGCACCTTGGCCTTGAACTCGCGGCGGTCGGTCAGGGTGACGGTCACTTCGTCGGCGCCTTCGACCACGTGGGCGTTGGTGAGCACATAGCCGTCGTCGGAAATGATGAAGCCGGAACCGACGCCGCGCTGGACCTCTTCTTCCTGCTGCTGCGGCTGGGGCGAGCGCCGGCGCGGAATCGGCTGGCCGAAGAAGCGGCGCAGGAATTCCTGCATCTCTTCCTCGCCCGGACCGCCCTGCCCGAGGCGCACCTTTTCGGTGGTGCGGATGTTGACGACGGCCGGCCCGGCCTTGTCGATCAGGTCGGAGAAATCGGGCAGGCCGGTCACGACCGGGGTTGGCACGGGTGCCGCCGCCAGCGCCGGGGCCGGCAGGGACAGGCCCGGGGATACACCGGCACACGCCGACAACAGGGCCGACAACACTACGCTCGCAGTTTTGCTTGTCATGGGAGTCAAGAGTCAGGGACGGGAATTGACGTTATGGTAAGCCAAAAACCGCCCGCTTGTCGCGCAGGCCGCTGGGATGGCGCGATGGATTGAATGAGCCTGCCGGATCCGAAGGGAGGGCAGCAGCCCAGCCGGCGGAGCCAGCCGCGCCTGCACAGGGCGGAGAGCACGGGCAAGGGCGAGAAATGCGCGAAACGCGCAGGGATGGGGAGACGTGGTCTCCGCATCGGCGCGCGGCGGTGCGCATCGATGCGGAGCGAAGGCGCGCGGGGCGGCAATCCGCGGCGCCGGACGCGCGAGTCAGGACGCCTGAGTCAGGACGATGGCGACGATGCGGACCAGGGCCGCCGGCGCGCCAAGCTCGGCCTCGAGGCTGCCGGCGCGCTGGCCGTGCAAGGGCTCGGCGGCAAGGCGCGCAGCCAGGCGTTCGGAAAAGCCGGGGGAAAGGTCGATCGACGCTTGCGCGCGCAGCGTATCGCCGATCCGGTGGTACACTTCCCACGCTTGCTGACCGTCATCGGTGCGCAGGGCAAGGGAAGCCAGTTCGAGGTCTTCCTTCGGCAAGGCGCCGTCGGCAAGAGCTGAAATGTGCTCGCGATTCTTTTTCTTGGTGTCCATCGGTGGTTCCATCACGGTAGCCGTGTGATCAAATATGCCCTGGTTTTAGAACGCCGACCATTCTTCCGCAGCTTGCAGCCGTCTCGCCCCCCCGCGGAGCGATATGTGATTGACGGCGTGCTTGCCGTGGAGCTGCTGTCAGGCGCTCTCAATGCGATCATCGCTACCTACCGACGTTTGTCACCCGGAAAATCGAGCAAAGGCTTCAATTTTTCTGCAATGACTTCGCGTGCGCGAAAAATCCTGCTGCGCACCGTGCCGATCGGGCACGCCATCACTTCGGAGATTTCCTCGTAGCTCAAACCCTCAATTTCTCGCAATACAATCGCTGTCCGCAATTCCAGCGGTAGCGCTTCCATCGCGGCATTGACCGTATACGCGATCTGCTTGCTTGCCAACACCGACTCAGGTGTATTAATGTCGCGCAAGCTGTCCGCATCGTCAAACGCTTCAGCACGTTCCGTATCTGCCTCGGTAGAGGTCGGTGCGCGCCTGCCCTGTGTGACGAGAAAATTCTTGGCTGTATTGATTCCAATTCGATACAGCCACGTGTAAAACGCCGATTCGCCGCGGAAGTGGCGCAATGCCCGGAATGCCTTGATAAAGGTTTCCTGCACCACGTCTTCGGCTTCGGCAGGGTCGTGCACGAGGCGCGACACCAGGCGCATCAGCCTGCGCTGATACTTTGCCACCAGTAGATCGAACGCCCGCCGGTCACCGGCCTGGACGCGTTCAACCAGCAGTTGATCACCCTCGCGTTCTGTCGTCACTGACCGTGTCCCGTTAACCGCAGCAGACCTTGGGGACTCGGACAACCCGCCCTGCGTCGGATATTCAGGAGCCAGACCTGGCGATGCGCGCCGTTTTTATTCTGACTGGCGGGCTCTGTGCCCACACCCAAACTCCTCCCGCTCGCTGGTTTCCCGAGGTGCCCCTTGTCTAAGAGTTGGCCGGCTGCAATAAGTTCAAAGTATTTCGTTCGTCGTTGCCTCAGGCCCAAGGCGCCCGCACAAGGTGCCCACCGCGACCCGCAAGGCCTGAAAATCGCCCGCCGCCAGGCTGTCGCGCAGGACCGGCACCACCCGCGTGCCACCGTGCCCATCGCCCAGCCGGAGCAACATCAGGCGCGGCCAGACCAGCGTTCCGGGCAAGAGCGTGACGACGATGCCATCGGGCGCCACCGGATCGGCTCCCATCTCCTGTTGTACCGTCAGGCGCATCGCACCGGTTCCAGATACATCAATCTGGTGCGGCTTTGTCGCGCTAACGCATCCGTACAGCAAGAACGACGCTGCAAGCAGGAAAAAGGCCGCGCACAAGCCGGGGTAAGCGATGCGCGAAAGCATCGCCGGCACGGCCACCGCGCAGGCGAACTGCAGGAGCGCGAACAGGCCGAGGCAGGCGCGCAGCTGGCGCGACGGTGCCACGTGCACGGACACGGCGATGGACATGAATGAAGGAAATACGGAAGGAAATGCGGAACGCCTGCCGGCGCGCGGGCTGCGGCAGGGTCAGGCGCCCACTCCCTTTGACAGGAGCGGGCGCGGCAGGTTCAAACCTTGGAGAAGATCAGGGTACCGTTGGTACCGCCGAAGCCGAAGGAGTTCTTCACGGCGTAGTCGATGCGCATGTCGCGGGCGGTGTTCGCCACGAAATCGAGATCGCAGGCCGGATCCTGGTTGAAGAGGTTGATGGTCGGCGGCGAGACCTGGTTCTTGATCGCCAGCACCGTGAACACCGACTCGAGGCCGCCGGCGCCGCCCAGCAGGTGGCCGGTCATCGACTTGGTCGAGTTGACGGCCAGTTTGCCGGCGTGGTCGCCGAAGGTCCGCTTGATGCCCTGCACTTCAGCCAGGTCGCCCAGTGGCGTCGAGGTACCGTGCGCGTTCACGTAGTTGACCTGGTCCGGATTGATGCCGGCATTGGCCATCGCCGAGACCATGCAACGGCTTGCGCCGCTGCCGTCTTCCATCGGCGCCGTGATGTGATTGGCATCGGCACTCATGCCGAAACCGACCAGCTCGGCGTAGATCTTCGCGCCGCGCGCCTTGGCATGCTCGTACTCTTCCAGCACCATGACACCGGCACCCTCGCCCAGCACGAAGCCGTCGCGGTCGCGGTCCCAGGGACGCGAGGCCGTTGCCGGATCTTCATTGCGCGACGACAGCGCACGTGCCGAGGCGAAACCGCCCAGGCCCAGCGGCGAAATGGTCGACTCGGCACCGCCAGCGATCATCACGTCGGCATCGCCGTATTCGATCAGGCGGCCGGCAGCGCCGATGCAGTGCAGGCCGGTGGTGCAGGCGGTGACGATGGCCAGGTTGGGACCACGCAGCCCGAACTTGATCGAGAGGTCGCCCGAGATCATGTTGATGATCGACGCCGGCACGAAGAACGGGGAAATACGGCGCGGACCGCGCTTGTCGTACTCGTCCTTCTGTTCCTCGATCCGCGGCAAGCCGCCAATCCCGGATCCGACCATCACGCCGATACGGTCGCGGTTTTCATCGGTCACTTCCAGGCCGGAGTCCTGCAGTGCCTCGATGCCTGCCGCCATGCCGAAATGGATAAACGTATCCATGTTACGGGCTTCCTTGGCGGGAATGACATCCTCGATGTTAAAGCCCTTGACCTCGCCCGCGAAGCGGGTCGAGAACGGCTCGGCATCGAACTTGGTGATATTGGCAATGCCCGACTTGCCGGCCAGCGCCGCGCTCCACGCATCGGCAATGTTATTGCCGATGGGTGAAACGCAGCCCAGTCCGGTAATGACGACGCGGCGGTTGCGTGAACGGCTCAAGCGATTCTCCCGAAAACGAAAGTCAGCTTAGGCCTTGACGTGCGCCGTGGCGTAGTCGATAGCCTGCTTGACGGTGGTGATTTTCTCGGCCTGCTCGTCAGGGATTTCCATTTCGAACTCGTCTTCCAGGGCCATCACCAGTTCGACGGTGTCCAGGGAATCGGCGCCGAGGTCGTCAACGAACGAGGACTCGATTTTGATGTCGGCTTCTGCAACACCCAGTTGCTCAGCGACGATTTTTTTAACGCGTTGTTCGATATCCGACATGTTATGGCTCCATTAGGTATGTGTTGCGGAAAGTGCGCGCATTTTATCAGGTTTGCGCGCTGAAAAACTATTTTCGGCGTCTGACGCTAATTCAGCCGAAACGTCTGTTAAAAGATGAGATTCCACCGGGAACGGATGACCTTATTCTACGATCATACCCGTCCTGTCAGCGCACCCATCAATTCACAGGTTTAATTCATGTACATGCCGCCGTTCACGTGCAGCGTGGTACCGGTGACATAAGCGGCCGTCGGGCCGGCCAGGAAGGCGACCGCATGGGCGATATCCTCGGGCTGGCCAAGGCGGCCCAGCGGAATCTGGGTCAGCAGCGCTTCGTGCTGGCCTTCGCCCAGGCCTTTGGTCATGTCGGTATCGATGAAGCCCGGAGCGACGCAGTTGACGGTGATGTTGCGGCTGCCGATCTCGCGTGCCAGCGCACGGGTCATGCCGGCCACGCCGGCCTTGGCGGCGGCATAGTTCATCTGGCCCGGGTTGCCGGACGATCCCACCACCGAGGTGATGTTGATGATGCGGCCATGTTTGGCCTTCATCATGCCGCGCAGCACCGCGCGCGACAGGCGGCCGACGGCCGTGAGGTTGGTCGCAATGACGCTGTCCCACTCCTCGTCCTTCATGCGCATGGCCAGGTTGTCCTGGGTGATGCCGGCATTGTTGACCAGGATCGAGACGCTGCCGAAAGTCTTTTGCACTTCGTCGATCAGGGCCGTGCAGCGTGCCGCGTCGGTCACGTCGAGGACCAGGCCCTGCCCGCCGAATTCGGCCAGGTAGGCGCCGATGGCTTCGGCGCCGGCGGCGCTGGTGGCGGTGCCGACGACCTTGGCGCCCTGGCGGGCCAGTTCGAGTGCGATGGCCTTGCCGATGCCGCGCGAGGCTCCGGTGACGAGGGCGACTTGGTTCTGCAGATTCATGTGATTCCTGTTCTTAACGATGACAACGGGTGGCGCTTCACGCGCCCTTGATGCTTTCAAGCACGCGTTCGAGCGAGGCCTGGTCGACCAGCGCGTCGCCCATCAAGACCGGATCGATCCGCTTGGCCATGCCGATCAGCGTCTTGCTCGGGGCGCATTCGATGGTGTGCGTGATCCCGGCGGCGGCCATTTTCTGCATGATCTCGACCCAGCGTACGGGGCCGGCGGCCTGGCGCACCAGGGCGTCCTTGATCGCTTCCGGGTCGGTGGCGATGGCGACATCGACATTGTTGATCAAATCGATGCGTGGCGCATGGAATTCCAGTTTTGCCATGTAGTCGCGCAGGCGGTCGGAAGCAGGTTTCAACAGCGAGGAGTGGAAGGGCGCCGACACCGGCAGTTTCATGGCACGCTTGGCGCCCTTCGATTTCGCCAGTTCGCAGGCACGGTCGATCGCGCCCAGGTGGCCGGCGATCACGGTCTGGGTCGGCTCGTTGAAGTTCACGGCTTCCAGCACCTCGCCCTGCGCTACCTCCTGGCACAGCGCGCGCACCGCGTCGGCATCGATGCCGAGCACGACGGCCATGCCGCCCTGCCCGACCGGTACCGCTTCCTGCATCGCCTGGGCGCGGAAGCGCACCAGCGGCACGGCATCCTTGAAGTCGATCACGCCGGCGGCGACCAGGGCCGAGTATTCGCCCAGGCTGTGGCCCGCCACCATGTTCGGGGTCGGACCGCCAGCGGCGATCCAGGCACGGTACACGGCCACGGCCGCGGTCAGCATCACGGGCTGGGTATTGGTGGTGAGGTCGAGTTCTTCCTTCGGGCCTTCGGCGATCAGGCGGCCCAGGTCCATGCCCAGGGCGTCGGATGCTTCGCGCACGGTCTGCTCCACGACCGGGTTGCCGGCGAAGCCGTTCAGCATGCCAACCGCTTGCGCGCCCTGGCCGGTAAACAGGAATGCGAATTTGCTCATCTTATTGTTTTCCTTGTAAAAATCGTGCAAAAGCGAACGCAGGCAGCGCGCGCGTGGCGGGCCGCCCTTTCGCGGGCCGCCCTTTCGCGGGCCGCCTGTTCTCCGGTCCGCAACTTACATGCGGGCGAGCACTGCGCCCCAGGTGAAGCCACCGCCGACGCCTTCCATCAGGATGTTGTCGCCTGCTTTGATACGGCCATCGCGCACGGCAAGGTCGAGCGCCAGCGGAATCGAGGCGGCCGAGGTGTTGCCATGCTCGTCGACGGTGACGACCATGCGTTCAATCGGCAGGCCCAGCTTCTTGGCCGTGCTCTTCATGATGCGGATGTTCGCCTGGTGCGGGATCAGCCAGTCGACGTCGGCGGCCTGCAGGCGGGCGGCGTCGAGTACCTCGGCGGCCACTTCCTCGAGCACATGGACTGCGAGCTTGAACACGGCCTGGCCATCCATGTGCAGGAAACCGCTGTTGGCCGCGCCCTGGATGCCAGGCGGAATCGACAGGATGTCGGCATGGGCGCCATCGGCATGCAGGCGGGTGGCCAGCACGCCCGGCTCTTCCGAGGCACTCATCACCACGGCGCCGGCACCGTCGCCGAACAGCACGCAGGTGGTGCGGTCCTCGAAATTGAGGATGCGCGAGAACACTTCCGCGCCGATGACGAGCGCGTTGCGGTACATGCCGGCGCGGATGTAGGCGTCTGCCGTGGCGACCGCGTACACGAAGCCGCTGCACACGGCCTGCACGTCGAAGGCGGCGCACTTGTTCTCGATACCGAGTTTGCGCTGGACGACGCAGGCGGTGCTGGGGAAGCTGCCCTGGAAGTCAGGGGTGGAACTGGCGACAAGGATCAGGTCGATCTCGCCAGGCTGCTTGCCGGCCATCTCGAGCGCGCGGCGAGCAGCCTCGACGCCGAGGTCGGACGAATTCTGTCCGGCCGCGGCGTAGTGGCGCGCGGAAATGCCGCTGCGCGAGCTGATCCACTCGTCCGAGGTTTCGATGCCTTTTTCTGCCAGCTGCGCAGCCAGCTCGTCGTTGGTAATCCTGCGTTCCGGCAGGTAGCTGCCGGTGCCGATGATTTTGCTGTAGACAGTCATTGCGTCTCCACCCTTGGTCAAGCGTGAATCAAACCTGGCGCTGTGCGTCAGGAGTCTCTGGCATGAGTTCGGCGATCATCGCCGACAGTTGCTCTTGTACATTGTATTTCGCCGCATCAAATGAACGTTTGATCGCCCACTCGAAGGCATACGCATTCGCGCCGCCGTGGCTCTTGAACACCAGGCCCTTCAGGCCCAGGAGACCGGCGCCGTTGTAGCGTTCCGGGTTCAGCTTCTTCAGTGCACCGCGGGCGATCAGCGCCCCCAGCATCGACAGCAGGCTGCTCTTGAACACCGACTTCATGTAGCGCGACAGGCCTTCGATGGCTTTCAGCGTGACGTTGCCGACGAAACCATCGCAGACGACGACGTCCGCCGTGCCCTTGAAGATGTCGTTGCCTTCGACGTTGCCGTGGAAGTTCAGGGCGCCGCGTTCGTGGTCGGCGCGCAGCAGGCTTGCCGTGTTCTTCACGACCTCGTTGCCCTTGATCTCTTCCGTGCCGACATTGAGCAGGCCGATGCTGGGCTTGCGTCCTTCCATGGCCGCGAACAGGACCGAACCCATGATCGCGAACTGGTGCAGGTGGTGCGGCTCGCAGTCGACGTTGGCGCCGAGGTCGAGCATGTAGGTCGGGCCGTTCTTCTGGTTCGGCAGGATCGAGCAGATGGCCGGGCGGTCGACGCCGGCCATGGTCTTCAGGACATAGCGCGATACGGCCATCAGGGCGCCCGTGTTGCCGGCCGAGACGCAAGCGGCGGCGCTGCCGTCCTTGACCAGCTCGACCGCAACGCGCATCGAGGAGTCCTTCTTGCGGCGCAGGGCCACTTCGACGGGGTCGTCCATGGCCACCACTTCCGAGGCGTGCTTGATGGACAAACGGGGATTGTTTTCCGCGTGATGTTTCTTGAGTTCCGCGCGCAGCGTGTCTTCGAGGCCGACAAGGATCAGCTCGGCTTCAGGCTGCTGCTTCAGGAAAGAGAGGGCTGCAGGAATCGTAACGGAAGGACCGTGGTCTCCGCCCATGCAGTCGATGGATATTTTAATTGTCATCTGGGGTAATACCGCGGCTCACGCAAGGCGGGCGGCTCGATGCATGCGCCCGATGGCGCCATGCCGGCTTGGAAAGGCAGCCGTGATGCTGCGCAAGAATGTGCAGCCGATAATAACGAAACGGCGAAATAAAAAGCGGCGCCACGCACTCAACATACGTCGCACCGCTTTCATGGTACAGAAAAACAAGACGGCGATTACTCGTCGTTCTTGGTCTTCAGGACTTTGCGACCACGGTAGAAGCCGTTCGGGCTGATGTGGTGACGCAGGTGGGTTTCACCGGTGGTTGGCTCGACTGCCAGGTTAGGTGCAACCAGGAAATCGTGCGAACGGTGCATGCCGCGCTTCGATGGGGACTTCTTATTCTGCTGAACTGCCATGATGACTCCTAATACTAAAGTTCTAAAATTCTAACACATTCGATTTGCAAACAACATGCGCATCGAGTATCCCACCGGCAATCTTACGACCGCCGACCTGTTTGAAACGCTGCCTTGACATACTCGACTGTGCACGCGTTTGACACGTTTCTGACGTACTGCTACTGCAAACTGCTGGAACTGCTTATTCGGATTTCAGGCTCTTCAAGCCCGCGAAGGGCGATACCTTTTCAGACTTCAGTGTGTCCAACAGCGTAGTGTCGGGACATTGCACATGTTTCGGTGCCTGCGGCAGGGCCAGCAGGGCTTCGTCCTCGAGCAGCTCGCGGATATCGGCAGCGTGGCTGCCGACGATCACGTCGATGCTTTCGTCGTCGAGGACCTCTTCCATGCCGTCCGCTTCCTCGTCGTCGCGTCCCAGCACCAGCTGGGTCGACGAATCGATACGGTAATCGAACGGGGTCAGGCAACGCTGGCATACCAGCTGGACCGTACCTGCCACCGACAAGGTCATCGTCGGATAGCCTTGCGGGGTCGTGCCGCCGTCGATCGCCCAGGCGATCTCGCCGCTGGCATTGGCGCAATCGGCGGCGAGGCGGGTCATCTCGGCAACCGGGGTAGTCCCTTCGCGATGGCCGTTGTTACGGCAGAACTCAAAGGCGTCGATGACAAAAGCGCTCATTGCAGAAAACGTCCCCGGAAAACCTGCGATAATAACAGGGTTATCCCCACGCAGTCAAAGACTTGGCGCGTTTTTTTGGGAGTCGCGGCCGTGACTGTTGCAGTGTGGCGTTCGGCGTCGCCGGCGCTTGCCCGCATGTCATCGTATCCATCGGATTTGCTTGCCGCGACGGGTTATTTATCTGTTTTGCTTATATATCTGCGCAACCGCGACCAACATGATACCAAGTTCCACCACGCCGCGCCTGATTCTCGCTTCGGGCTCCGCCTACCGCCGCGAACTGCTGGCGCGCCTGCGGCTGCCTTTCGAAGCGATCGCGCCCGACGTCGAGGAAACCCCGCTGCCCGGTGAAGCGCCTCAGGACACCGCCCTGCGCCTGGGCCAGGCCAAGGCGCAGGCGATTGCCGCACGCCACCCCGGTGCGCTGGTGATCGGGTCCGACCAGGTTGCCACGCTCGACGGCGAACAGATCGGCAAACCCGGCGACCACGCGCGCGCCCTGGTGCAACTGCAGAAGATGCGCGGGCGCGAAGTCGTGTTCCATACGGCGCTATGCCTGTGGGATGGTCGCGCGGCAAACCCGGCCGGGGCGCTTCAAATCGAGAACGTCCAGGTTTTCGTGCAGTTTCGCGACCTGCCCGATGCCGAGCTGGACGCCTACCTGCGCATCGAGCAGCCCTACGATTGCGCCGGCAGCGCCAAGAACGAGGGGCTGGGCATTGCCCTCCTCGAACGCATCGCATCGAACGACCCCACCGCCCTCACCGGCCTGCCCCTGATTGCCCTGACTGGCATGCTGCGCCGCGCCGGCGTGGCCTTCTTCGGCATTGACGAACGTCTGGCAAAACCGTCATAGCTGCGTTGCAGCTCCTCGCCGTACCGTCGTACTGTCTTCGTCGCTGCGCCTTGCTCTGACAGTTTTGTCAGGCGTTCCAAACCTTTTCTGATTACTCCATGCCTGGCACTCTCTACCTGATTCCGAATACCCTTGGTCCCACCGACGCCGTCTCCGGCGCCCTCTCCCACGTCCTGCCCGGCCAGGTGCAGGCGATCACCTCCCGGCTCGGCTATTTCGTGGCCGAGAACGCCAAGACGGCACGCGCCTTCCTGAAACTGGTCGCGATCGACCACCCACTGGCCAAGCCGCTGCAGGAAATCCGCATCGCCGAACTGAATGTGAACACGCCGCCGGCCGCGCTCGCCGACTTGCTGGCGCCGCTGCTGGCGGGCGAAGATGGCGGCCTGGTGTCGGAGGCCGGCGTGCCCGGCGGTGGCCGACCCGGGCGCGGACCTGGTACGCCTGGCCCACCAGCACGGCGTGCCGGTGCGGCCGCTGGTCGGGCCGTCGTCCTTGCTGCTGGCCGTCATGGCAAGCGGCCTGAACGGCCAGAGCTTCGCCTTCAACGGCTACCTGCCGACGGATGCGGCGGCGCGCACCAAGCGCATTCGCGAGCTGGAAGCGCGCTCGCGCGGCGAAAAGCAGACGCAACTCTTGATCGAAACGCCGTATCGCAACGGCCAGATGCTCGAGGCCCTGGTCGCCAGCTGCCAGCCGGGCACGCTGGTGTGCGTGGCGACCGACCTGTCGCTGCCGAGCGAGACGGTGCGCACCCAGACGGCAGCCAAGTGGAAGGCACAGCTGGCAAGCGGCAAGATGCCGGACTTTCACAAGAAGCCGACCGTGTTTTTGTTCCTGGCGTAAGGTGTGGGGCTCTACCCAGGTGCCTGACCATCCCCGCCTATATTAGAACGCGTGCTCGGCTGCCGACAGCGGCGCCGCCTACGCGTTCGACTGCCGACAGCGGCGCCGCTTAGGCGTTCAAGCAGCGGCTGCTCCGCCGTATCGCCCCAACGACCGCACTCAAGCCGCTTCGTGCACCAGCTCGCTCACCCAGTCGAAGGCAGCCAGTTCGATCTCGCGCACCTGCTTCGAGGTCAGGCCGAGCTTGCGCAGTTCGGCCGTGAACTGGCGGCCTGTGTCAGCCTTTTCCAGGCGTTCGACCACGTTGAGCATGGCGCCGAAGTCGCCCCCGCGTTCGAGCAGGGCGGCGCGCACATCCGCAGTCAGCTCGACATTGTCGAGAATGTCGGCCATCGGCATCGAAAACAGCGCATCGGCCAGGGACATGATGCCGACCGTGAATGCGCGCTCGGCGGCGGCGATGTCGCCCGGGCGCACCTGCAGCGACATCAGTTCGAGCAGCTTGCCGCGCGTGGTGGCCAGCTGCAGCAGCGGCGAATTCAGTTCCACCGCGCTGCCGGGCATGGTGTAGAGCAGGATCTGCAGCCAGCGCTGCAATTGTTTGCGTCCCAGGCGCGCCAGCGCGTCGGCAATCGATTCGATCCGCTCCTCCGGCACCGTGGCACGGCTGTTGACCAGGCGTAGCAGGTTCAGGCTGATCAGGGCATCGCGCTTGACCGCGGTTTCGATGACGTTGTCGTCGGCGTCCGAGTTGACCAGCTCCAGCAGGCTCAGGATCACCAGCTCCGACGGCGTGATGCGGCGCCCGCTGAGGATCACCGGCCGCGCGAAATAGTAACCCTGGAAATATTCGAAGCCCAGCTCGAGGCAGCGGCGGAACTCCTCGACCGTCTCGACCTTTTCCGCCAGCAGCTTCTTGTTGGCGGCGAGCATGGAGGCGGCCAGCGGCGCCAGCGCATCCGGGGCGATGCCCTGCAAATCGATCTTGATGACGTCGACCAGGCCCAGCAGCTGGTCGACTTCCTCGCTGTGGTTCACCACATCGTCGAGCGCGAACTTGAAACCGAGCTCCTTGAGCTCGGCCACGCGGGCCAGCAACTGCTCGGTCGGCTTGACGGTTTCGAGGATTTCGAGGATAACTTTATGTGGAGGCAGGAAACGTACGAAATCGCTCATCAGGACGACATCGTCGACGTTCACGAATGCCAGCTTTTGACCGACCACCGTCTCCAAACCAAGCTGGGACGCGTGGGAAATGACGGCGGCGGTGGCCGCCGCGCCATCGGTCAGACGCGCGTCATCATGCTCGGCCGCGGCGCGAAACAGCAGTTCGAAGGCAACCAGATGCTGGTCGCGTCCAAGGATAGGCTGGCGCGCCAGGAAAAATTCGTCGGACGGCACGGTTGCTACCGCCCTTACTTCGGCATGCATGAGAGCTCCTGAAAACAATTGCTGCGCAGCAGGCGCAGCAAGAGGCACGCGCGGCACGCGCACCTTTTCCGACTATACACCAAAACGCCAATCTTTACATTTTTACATCGAAACGGCACGCTTTCGCTTAGCGTCGCTGTTGCGCAAACGCGCCGCTATGGATGCAACGTCCAGCTGGCGCGCACGGTGGACAGCCGGCATGCGTCCGGATCGCGAAAGCTGGGAATCGACTGGAACAGGCTGGCCCTGACCCACGCTCGCTGCAGGCAGGTAACCAGGAGCCAGTAAAGGAGGGAAATTGCTGCGGCCCGCGGAAAGCGCAAAGCCGCGAGCGGCACAAAAAAAGCGGCGCATCCGGGGCGTGATCCGCTGTTGAACAACGGGAACCCATTCATGGGCCGCTGCCAGGAACGCAGGCCATGCAAGCCCGGGCCTGGCCGGCAGCGAGAAAGGCGGCAACCCGGGCAACAGGCTCCGCTTGAAAAGTTCAGCGTTTGCCGCGCGTGCCGCTACGTGCCTGGCCGCCTTCTGGACGCGCTGCCGGCCGTGCGGCGTCGCCGCGACTGCCACGATTGCCGCCATCGCGCGCTTGCTGGTCGGCATAGCGCGCGCGTGGCGCGGTTGGGGCGCGGGACGGATCGAAACGTTCATCCGGGCGGGCACCGCCTTCGCGGACGCGCGGCGCCGGTTTGGCATCGGGACGCGCCGCCCCTCCCCCCCGCTCGGGCGCGAAAAGCGCTTGGCACGCGCCGCGGTGCCGGCCTTGTCGGCACCGGCACCGTCCGGCCGTTTTGCCTCCGGCTCGGCACGTTGGGGTGCCGCCTGGCCCGGCAGGCGCAAGCTGCCCACGCCCGACAGCGGGCTGGCACGGCGCGCATTGCCGACCGGCTGGCGCGCACTGCCGCCGGCACCGACCCGTCCTGCCGCCGCGCCCGTCACCTGGGTGCCGCGCTCGATCAGGAAGCTCGCGCCGGCATCCTTGCCCAGCACTTTCACCAGGTAAGGCATGACTTCGCGCAGGAGCGGCTCGAGGGTGTAAGGCGGGTTGAGGATGAACATGCCGCTGCTGTGCAGGCCGAATCCGTCCGGGCCCGGCGTCGATACGGTCAGCGTGACGTGCAGCCACTCCTTGGCCGGCAGGCGTTTGAGCCTGTCGGCGAACTGGCGCGACTCCATGCGCTGCAGCACCGGATACCAGACGGCATAGATACCCGCCGGGAAGCGGCCGAGCGCTTCTTCCAGCGCGTCCTTGACCCTGCGGTAGTCGTCTTTCACCTCGTAGGGCGGGTCGATCAGCACCAGGGCGCGGCGCGAAGGCGGCGGCAGCAGGGCCTTCAGGCTCAGGAAACCGTCGCCGCGCTCGATCATGACGCGCCGGCCACGGCTGCGCTCGCCCTGCTCGGCCTTGTGCGCCTCGGCCTTGCGGAAGTTCTCCGCCAGAATCTTGCTGTCGGCCGGATGGAGCTCGAACAGGCGCAGGCGGTCGTCCGGCCGCGTCATCTGGTCGGCCACGTAGGGCGAGCCCGGGTAGTAGCGCATCTTGCCGCTGGGGTTCATCGCCTTGACCAGGTTGACGTACTCGGCCAGGGCCGGCGGCAGGTCGGTGCGGGTCCAGAGCGGACCGATGCCGGTGTCGAACTCCGCGTTCTTGGTGGCGTAGGAACTGTCGAGCGCGTACACGCCGGCGCCCGAATGGGTGTCGATATAGGTGTAGGCGGTGTCCTTCTGATTCATGTACAGGTGCAGTTGCGCCTGGACGAAATGCTTGAGGACGTCGGCGTGATTGCCAGCGTGAAAGCCGTGGCGGTAGCTCAACATAGGGGAATTCCAATCAAAGAGGTCAATGCGGCGGCCGCGCGAGGCGGCGCAATACCGTCATTATCCATCACAACCGCGCCATGCCGTAAATAATCGCGGCTGGAAAGAAAAAGCCGCGGCTCCGAGGCCGCGGCTTCTTTATTGCACGGCGCATCCGGCCAGGGCCGACGCGCCATGCCTCCCCTTCAAGGAAATCAGGCGACTTTTTTCTCGTCGAAGAACTGTTCGTCTTCCGTCGAGCCATGCAGCGCCGTGGTCGAGCTCTGGTTCTGCTGGATGGTCTGGGTGACGGCATCGAAGTAGCCGGTGCCGACTTCGCGCTGGTGCTTGACTGCGGTGAAGCCCTTCTCGGCGGCGGCGAATTCCGCTTCCTGCAGTTCGACGAAGGCCGACATCTGGCGGCGGGCATAGCCGTGGGCCAGGTTGAACATGCCGTAGTTCAGGGCGTGGAAGCCGGCCAGCGTGATGAACTGGAACTTGTAGCCCATCGCGCCGAGTTCTTTCTGGAACTTGGCGATGGTGGCGTCGTCCAGGTTCTTCTTCCAGTTGAACGAAGGCGAGCAGTTATAGGCCAGCATCTTGCCCGGGAATTTGGCGTGGATGGCTTCGGCGAACTGCTTGGCGAAGGCCAGGTCCGGCTTGCCGGTCTCGCACCAGACCAGGTCGGCGAACGGCGCATAGGCCAGGCCGCGCGAAATGGCTTGCTCGATGCCTGGACGGGTCTTGTAGAAACCTTCGACGGTGCGCTCGCCGGTGCAGAATTCCTTGTCGTTGTCGTCCACGTCCGAGGTCAGGAGGTCGGCCGCTTCGGCATCGGTACGGGCGATCACCAGGGTCGAGGTGCCCGACACGTCGGCCGCCAGGCGCGCCGCGGTCAGCTTTTCGACGGCTTCGCGGGTCGGCACCAGTACCTTGCCGCCCATGTGGCCGCATTTCTTGACGGAGGCCAGCTGGTCTTCGAAGTGCACGCCGGCGGCGCCCGCTTCGATCATCGACTTCATCAGTTCGAAGGCGTTCAGCACGCCGCCGAAGCCGGCTTCCGCGTCGGCCACGATCGGGGCGAAGTAATCGATGTCGTCCTTGCCTTCCGACCATTGGATCTGGTCGGCACGCTGGAAGGTGTTGTTGATGCGGCGCACGACCATCGGCACCGAGTTGGCCGGGTACAGCGACTGGTCCGGGTACATTTCGCCGGCCAGGTTGGCGTCGCCGGCAACTTGCCAGCCCGACAGGTAGATCGCCTTCAGGCCGGCCTTCACCTGCTGCATGGCCTGGTTGCCGGTCAGTGCGCCGAGGGCGTTGACGAAGGGCTCTTCGTTAACCAGGGTCCACAGCTTCTCGGCGCCGCGCTTGGCCAGCGTGTGTTCGATCTGGACCGAACCGCGCAGACGGACGACGTCCTCGGCGGTGTAGTTGCGCACGACACCCTTCCAGCGTGGGTTGTTGTCCCAGTCGTTTTGCAAGGCTGCGATCTGCTGTTCACGAGTTGCCATTTGATTCTCCTGATAGTGAAAATGCTGAGTTGCTAAGTGAAATCCGTTAGACAAATCATAGCCCAGCTTGTGCAGAGCACAATTACTCTTATATAAGACATGAGAATATTTTTTTATTCTTATGTTTCAATGGCTTACCGCTTGTTTTTCATGATGCGCAATGAAATTTCTCAAAATGGGAATACCGCTGCCGACTTTTCTGCTGCGGCTTTTCATGAGATGGCAATGGTCTTTCACGATGTGAAATATTGAGCTGAGCAGCAGGCGCGAACGGCCGGCGCGGCCGTCGCCCCTGTCTTGAGGTCGGGCATCGCCGCAGGCAGCGGTGCACCTGACAAAAAAAGGGCGCATCGCTGCGCCCTTCCCGTTGGCTTGATACCAGCTTACTTCGCCAGTTCCACCTGCGGCTGCTCGCCGAAGACCAGCTGGCCGGCCCGCACCCGCACGGGAATCGTGTCCTTCGGCCCGAAGCGGCCGGACAGGATCGCTTTCGAGAGCGGGTTCTCGATCTGCTGCTGGATGGCGCGCTTGAGCGGACGGGCACCGTACACCGGATCGAAACCGGCTTCCGCGATCTTTTGCAGGGCATCCTCGTCGATGTCGAGCGTCATTTCCATCTTGCCCAGGCGTTCTTCCAGGCCACGCAGCTGGATCTTCGCGATCGCACCGATGTTCTTCTCATCCAGCGCGTGGAATACCACGATGTCGTCGATGCGGTTGATGAACTCGGGACGGAAGTGTCCGCGCACCTCGGCCATCACGGCCAGCTTCACCACCGCCGGTTCGTCCGTGTCCATCGACTGGATCTTGTGCGAACCCAGGTTCGAAGTCATCACGATCACCGTGTTCTTGAAGTCCACGGTGCGGCCCTGGCCATCGGTCATGCGGCCGTCGTCCAGCACCTGCAGCAGCACGTTGAACACGTCCGGGTGCGCCTTCTCGATTTCATCGAGCAGGATCACGCTGTAGGGTTTGCGGCGCACCGCTTCTGTCAGGTAGCCGCCCTCCTCGTAGCCGACATAGCCCGGCGGCGCGCCGATCAGGCGTGCGACCGAATGCTTTTCCATGAATTCGCTCATGTCGATGCGGATCATCGAGTCCTCGGTATCGAAGAGAAAAGCTGCCAGCGCCTTGCACAGCTCCGTCTTGCCCACGCCCGTCGGCCCCAGGAACATGAAGGAGCCATAAGGACGGTTCGGGTCGGACAGGCCGGCGCGCGAACGGCGGATGGCGTCCGACACCGCCTCGATGGCCTCGTCCTGGCCGACCACGCGCTCGTGCAGCTTTTCCTCGATGTGCAGCAGCTTGTCGCGCTCGCCCTGCATCATGCGCGAGACGGGAATGCCGGTTGCGCGCGAGACCACTTCGGCGATCTCCTCGGCGCCCACCTGCGTGCGCAGCAGCTTGGGCTTTTCAGCCGCGCCATTGTCCTGGCCGGCCACTTCCTCGGCATGCTTCAGTTGCGCTTCCAGCTGCGGCAGCTGCCCGTACTGCAGTTCCGAGACCCGCTGCCAGTTCGACTGGCGCTTGGCTTCCTCCATCTGGTGGCGGATGCGCTCGATCTCTTCCTTGATGTGGGTGGTGCCCTGCACTGCCGCCTTTTCCGCCTTCAGGATCTCCTCGAAGTCGTTGTACTCGCGTTCCAGGCGCGCGATTTCCTCGCCGATCAGGTCCAGGCGCCGCAGCGAGGCCTCGTCGGTTTCCTTGCGCACGGCTTCGCGCTCGATCTTCAGCTGGATCAGGCGGCGCTCGAGCTTGTCCATCACTTCCGGCTTGGAGTCGATCTCGATCTTGATTTTCGAGGCCGCCTCGTCGATCAGGTCGATCGCCTTGTCGGGCAGGAAGCGGTCGCTGATGTAGCGGTGCGACAGCTCGGCCGCCGCGATGATGGCCGGGTCGGTGATCTCGACCTTGTGGTGCAGCTCGTACTTCTCCTGCAGGCCGCGCAGGATGGCGATCGTCGCCTCCACGCTCGGCTCGTCGACGATGATCTTCTGGAAGCGGCGCTCGAGCGCGGCGTCCTTCTCGACATACTTGCGGTACTCGTCGAGCGTGGTGGCACCCACGCAGTGCAGTTCGCCGCGCGCCAGCGCGGGTTTCAGCATGTTCCCCGCATCCATCGCGCCTTCGGCCTTGCCGGCGCCGACCATGGTGTGGATCTCGTCGATGAAGACGATGGTCTGGCCCTCGTCCTGGGCCAGTTCCTTCAGCACGGATTTCAGGCGCTCCTCGAACTCGCCGCGGAACTTGGCGCCCGCCAGCAGGGCCGCCATGTCGAGCGAGAGCACGCGCTTGCCCTTCAAGGAATCGGGGACTTCGCCATTGACGATGCGCTGTGCCAGGCCTTCGACAATCGCCGTCTTGCCCACGCCCGGTTCGCCGATCAGGACCGGGTTGTTCTTGGTACGGCGCTGCAGCACCTGGATGGCGCGGCGGATCTCGTCGTCGCGGCCGATGACGGGATCGAGTTTGCCCAGGCGGGCACGCTCGGTCAGGTCGAGCGTGTATTTTTTCAACGCCTCGCGCTGGCCTTCGGCATCCTGGGAATTGACGTTCTCGCCGCCGCGCACGGCCGAAATCGCGGACTCGAGCGACTTGCGTGCCAGGCCATGTTCGCGTGCCAGGCGGCCGGCGTCGGACTTGTCGTCAAGTAGCGCCAGCAGGACCATCTCGCTGGTCAGGAACTGGTCGCCGCGCTTCTGCGATTCGCGGTCCGCGAGGTTCAGGAGGGCCATCAGTTCGCGGCCCGGCAGCACTTCGCCGCCGGTACCGGAGACTTTCGGCAGGCGCTCGAGAGCGCTCTTCAAGGCATTGGTCAATGCGCCGACATTCACGCCGGCGCGCTGCAGCAGCGAACGGGGACCGCCATCGTCCTGGTTGAGCAGGGCGACGAGCAGGTGCACGGGTTCGATGTACTGGTTATCGTTGCCGACCGCGAGGCTCTGGGCATCGGCCAGCGCTTCCTGCAGCTTGGTCGTCAGTTTATCTTGTCGCATTTCTGTTGCTCCCTAGAAGTATGGTGGGCGGACATTCGACGATGTCGCAGGCCCTTATCTAGGGAACAAAATTGGGGTCAAGGGAAACTTTTCAAGATCTCCGGCAAATCGGGACGCGGGCCGGGCCGACGAGGGGTGCTTACAGCGCCGGCCAGCGCTGGACCAGACCGATCAGATGCACGATCCCGAAACCGAGGCAGATGAGGGAGCTCCAGACGACGAACGGGGTCATCGGCTGTCCCATGGCGTGCATCGCCGGCGCGAAGGCGACCGCGCGCACCAGGTAGATGGCCGTGATCAGGACCGGGGCCGGGCGCAGCAGCGGCAAGGGCGGGATGGCGCCGGCGCCCGCGAGCGCATACGCCGACCAGGCGCCGAGCACGGCGGCGATGGCCAGCGTCACCGGGGCCGGCATGATGCGTCCCCGGGCGGCTGCAGCGGCCATGTCTTCGCCGGCGCCAAAGAAGCGGTACCAGGCGGGTCCGCCGGCGATGATCGCCAGGTGCAGCAGGGCCGCGCAGGCGCTGAGCGCGGCGCCGGCCAGGAGATACATGTTGGGGGCTTGCGGCATCGAGTTCATGGCATGCGGGTGCGTGGTTCCGGGCGCGGGCGCGCGCAGCCGCGGCGCCCGGCAAGCCCGGGCTCACTCCTCGTACGCCTTCGCGCTGCCCGGCACCATCGCCAGGTCGCGCACGTTCTTTTGCTATGCATCTTTCTTTTCGTAAACATCCCGCTTTTCAGACTTTTCTCTCCCGCAAAAATGGCTCGGTGTGGATAACTTATGTCCGGTAGCGGCGAAAAACTGTAAACAAGTCGCGTGAAAAAAAGTTGTTTACAAATACGCGGACGCGCTCCCTTGCGGCTGGGAGTGCCCACGCGCAATACGTTGCCTTACAGCCACTTTGGACGCGCGGGTCGGCGACGGCGTACTGGGGTGGTCCCAGTAAGGACATCGCGCTAGATACCATAGTTTCATGCTACGACCTGATGCTACCGCGGACTGCTATATTCCTTGACGATGACTCTGAGGGCAAGGTAGATTAAGTCGCCTCAATACCTAGAACGCCTCGCGATAAGATGCACTTTACTTAAATGGCGTACGAGAGAGTCTTCTAGCTACAGCAAACTTCCGACCAATTCGACTCTTGGTTATGTAGTTACAAAACCTAGAAAAGTGGCTGGATAGATTTCGCGCCCAGCTCAACCAGTTCAAACTCAATTCCTCTTGTGACTTCCTTGAAAACCTCAGGGGACTCATCAAACGAAGCAGCTACAATTCCTTGAAGCAATGGAGCACCAACAATCTGCAATAATAGTGCTCGCTGACTAGATTGCGCCATTGAATGCTGTCCCGGCTCATCAAACAACAGAATACCAGGATGGCGCCCACCGCCGCCTGGCAAGGACGACGCTTGATGTAATGCTAGCAAATAGCTAAGTATCAAGCGCACAAAATCACTTGCACTGGAGTCTGCCTTAATATCTGTCTTAATTTCTCGCAGTTCGATATTCTGTAAAAACGGAACCAAGGTTTCGTCGTTCACATGGATGTCTTTGACCTCAGCACTCTCATATTCGAATGAGCTTGCGTTAGCACGAAATAGTTTTTCGAATACCCGAATCTTTCGTTTATCCTCGTCGGAATAATACTCCTTTGGAACCATCTTTCGTCGGCTCTGATTGGCTTGGAGCTGTTTAGCGAGCATTTGAAACTTGTCAATCAACTTGGCAAGCTCCGTTTGTACGGTTTGCAGTCGCTCAATCTCCGTCTCGATTTGAACCTGCCTGCGGATTAGCGCTCGCGATTCAACAGCATCGGTAGCCACGTCAGAACGAAGCGCAGCAAGCCATTCACGGGTCTCACTCATTTTTCTGCTCAAATCGTGGATGAGTGCGTCGCTCTCCGCCGCTGCATTTCTGCCGCCCGCAATCTGCCGCTCAAGCATTCGCGCCTGTTTTTCCAAGTACAGGACGTTCGTTTCGAGGTCCATTTGGGGCCCCTCAATTAACCCAGTGAGCAGTGAATCTTCCACCGTCTGATGACATGTCGGGCATCGGTCACTCGCTAGCGCTACTTCGAACTCTTCAGCACCAAGCTTTCTTAATTTAAGAGCTGTCCTGTTGCGAGCAAGGTCATCCGCAGCCTCTCTGTAGAGTAACTCATACTCTTTCACAGATGCCCTTTGGTAGGCCTGCGTACTCACAGCCGTATCATACAAATTTGCTAGCCGGAAAAGCTCCTTTTTGCCGAGGTCCAACGCAGATTCAGCTTCGCTCGATTTCGGTTCCGGGCCAGTGGTAGTTCGCTGTTCAATTCTCTCGTGCTCAGACTTTAGTTTCGCTATATACGTGTGCAATGGGAACAGCTCGTCACCATCTCTCTTTTGCACTACAATTTCGCTTGTGAGAAAGAGTGCAGAGACTTTGGAGGGAACATTCGCAACATCAAAGCTGTTATCTTGGCTAATGCTCTGCAAGGCCTGAAAGGCGGAGTCCCACGCCGTTGCAATCACCACTGATTCGGCGTTCAGACGGTTGCGCTCAGCATTAGTCGAAAATACATCAAGGTCAAGTAAAAATTCGACGACACGAGTGCGCGCGTCTCTTATACCGAAGAACGGGATGTTTGCAATATAGTCAGTCCATCCCCGCTTCTGCTCAACAGCGATAGCAGCGAAGATTGCCTGCAAATAAAGCTTTGTACTACCGCCGCTAGTAGTCGGAACACTAGGAAGTTCATAACCCAAGAATTTCTCGAGTAGATTATGAAATCCTTCAGCCTTTTGTGCGCCGCCGGCATCATGCAAATAGGTCGGGCGTATGCGTGAGGTGTGCGGCCGGTCAGTAAGCCAAGTCCCGTCTAAGACCTCAATCAGCTTAGAACTCTTCTGCGGGTCACGAATTGCCCGGCGAAATGTGAGTACCTCACCTGAGCCATTCGTAACCTCCAAGTAAACCTCGGAAGCAAGCACCTCAATACGGCGCCCGTCATACATGAAGTGGTCCTTGGTCGCATATGGGAGGATAGCTTCGTTTTTTCCGCCAGCGATTTCTTCCATCCCGAGCGCATACAGAAGACAAAGAAAAAGCGTACTCTTGCCTGATGAGTTGTTACCTCTAATAATAGTTAATTTTTTTCCGAACTTTACGAAGAATCCGAAATCGCCTTCGCCAGTTGCCACCCGCAACTTAACCGCGTTAATGCGCATTTTAGTTCCAATCTTTAACGACTTTATCGACCATTGCTTCTGTAATACCCTTACCGATGACAGCCAAATCCGTGCGCTCTTTGGAAAATATTTCAGCGTCTTTCAAGGCTTCTTTAATGAAACTCGAGCCGTGGTCAGTCAACTGATATCCGTTTGAAATCGATTCTATGAATCGCTCAGCAATAGCGTAACGCAATGCGATTGCCAAAGCGGGGTCAAACCCCCATGCTGGAACTAACAAAGTACTGCGAGCTGCTGCCTCACGCAACGCAACAATTCGTCGTTCTGATTTAAGTGCCCAGTTAAAAAGATGCAGTCGGAGTACACTTGACTTCTTCCCGCGCGAGAAGTGCAAGACAAGAAGTATTTGGGCAATTTTGTAAAGTGGCCGGTGCTCAGGTAATACGGGTGTCGGGCGGCGTATGAATTTTAGTTTGGCCATGCAATTCAGTCGAAATCTAGTTCACAAACTGCAAGCCATCGAGCTACGATGTGCCGTGAGACTCGTTCTGCTTCCGTTAAATCGACCTGCGGACTTAACTGTGTCGTAATCCTGTGCGTCAGGCCATCTCTTACCCTGGCAACTAATTCTTCCGCCGGTCCAGACCAAGTGTCAGTGAGTTCAGTCACCGCCAACTCATATTCGCTTACAATACGCATTAATTTGATGTACACCGCTGGAGCTAAGCTATTTATTCGACCTAACACTGCGCCGTGCTCCAAGAAAGCCGATTGAGTCTGGTCAAACAGTGAATCTAGTCTTCGCTGAAATTGAGGATGAGCGGATTTTGGAGCGAGTCGGACTTCGGTTTTGCGTCGCAAATTTGCTTCATATTCTCCCGGGGGGCCACTGAGACTCGGCAACAGCCGAGGACCGACGTCAAAATTTAACGCCTCTCCGTTCAATGAGCGAATAGCATTAATTTCTGTATGGTAGTAGTCTGCATCACGCAAATAAATCGTGAACGCTGGGTCGAGTATCGGTAGATTCCAAGAACGTACCTCCAACTCTTTCGTTCTCGCGTGCGATATAAGCTTATGACGGTCAATCTCAGGAGTTACGAAGTGCCACTCACGGATTTTTAGTGAACCAATCCGCTGAGCAATTTCGCTCGAATAGGTACGAAGTTTCGCAAGGTCGGTCGTAATTTTATCCCGCTGCTTTTCGTATAATTCAGTAGGGTTATAATTGTGGTCCGGGCAGTAACACTGAAAGCCTATTCCACTTTGAAGTGTAAAACCCTCGAGACCAAAGTCACCTGGAGAAGCCGGGATTTCGTGGTATCCTGCGCTTTCATATTTTCTTTTGAAAACGAGCTGGCACAGACTTTCCCAGGATTTGCCATCGAATAGCCCGATTTTGGTTACTAGCATGCTGCTCCATTTCGAATACGCGACGACCTGTCGAACTCACAATAGGCTTTAGAAGACAATCTACTAACGAAGTCTATCGACAGACCACTGAAATGTCCACAAGTAACATTGGCTTGACGGCAAGTCCAGTGTTATATCCCTGCAGGCTGATTGCGATGCGCCTCAGCACCTGCTAGCGGCAAACCATGAAAAGTGACATCAGCACGTCGTTAGGTGGCACAACGAAGTCGGTCTTTTTCGTTTGCTCAGGCAAGAGAAGTGGCCCGGGGCCATGGCATTCGGACCAGAAGAGGTAGTACAAGCGTTGCTTGATGAATCCTCCTGTATTGATGACACAAGCTCGCCAGTTCCCTTGTGAGGTTCGGAGCTGCTCATCTTGACGCAGGCGCCCTCGACCGAGCTGTCACTATTTGCCATCTGTTCGCACCTGCCGTGGACGTGCGCCGTTGGCTAGAAGGTCGTAACAAAAACCACCGTCTCATCAGGTAATGGCAACTTGGCGTTGAAAAACTAGCTAGCGTTGAAGTCGCTCGATAAACATTTCCCAGAAGTACTCTGAGGCCCCCTGCTCTGATAACTGAGAATTTTGGTTGCCACGATGGAACTGCATACCCATCGGTTTGAAATGCATAGCTTGACTGTCGGACTCAATAGTAAGCATTTCGTTGAACGAGTTTGCCCCTGCGTCGGCGCCATATGAAAATGCTAGCGATGAAGAGCCCCTGCCAAGACCACCGATGCGTATCGAGCACTCAGCGACGGTTTTCCCTTCACGATAGACAACCGCAGAGAACGCTTGACCGCTCAGCGGCTGGAAGCGTACTTGGATGCCTGTGTTGCGAGCGGCAAGCTCTTCTAGCGAGGCGCTGAAAAACTTAGCCATGAATTCAAACGTGTCGTGCAAGAACTTATCACGGTCAAAGTCCGTGAAGTCCTTCTTGAGTCGCAGATTGCTAGACCTTGGCCTTTCCTGCGCTGACTGCTCCAACGCCTGCGTGGTACTAAATGCAGCCGGTTGGCCGACATCTGCCGCAGGCCGCGCGATGCCCCACGCTGACTCGCCCCTTTCTTTCGACGTTGTAGCTGTTGGGGTTGCACGAGCCATATCCTCGATTGCCGTGCGAATCTGACGGGCTACGTCCGTCCACGCCTCTGCCTGATTCGGCCATGTAGTCACAGCTTTACCATCTTTCGGGACAGCGAGCAGTTTGCCGAACGGTGCGGGATGCCAGTCACATGGTTCAAGAATCACAGGAATGACGCGGGCGCTGCCTTCAGCATGCCTCTCAAGAGCTCTCTTCATCTCAACGGAAAAGCAATACCAAGAGGCAATAAAATCCGCACTTACCAGCAAGAGAATAACGTCAGCGGTCTCGAGATTTTCCTTAATAGATGAGTCTAAATCAGAGCCAGCCGTAATTCCGCGGTCGTGCCATGTCTCGATTAACCCTTGATGTTTCATCATGGAGAGGTGCACTTCGAGCCGGTCCCGCAGCGCCTCGTCGGCATGACAGTAAGAGAAAAAAAGTTTAGCCATCGTTGATTCTCTTAAGCAGTTGTATGGTGTCGTTTGTGGCAGCCGCTGTCGGTGGCCGAGGCGACATCGCTCAGGTTCTGCAGAATGCCGCACTGCTGGACGAGATGAGGTTGCTCACACTGATGACGCAACGTCATCAGTTGCTTCTCCAGACTTTGAAGCTTCTGCATTTGGATGCGGACTAGCTCGATGTGGTGGTCAAGCAAGTCATTGACGCCTTGGCATCCGCTGGTCGGCTGCGCTTGGAGCTCTAAGAGCACGCGGATATCAGGGAGTCCCATCTGTAACGACCGACAGTGGCGGATGAACTGGAGCCTCTCAAGATGCGACGCCATGTATTGTCGATATCCGGAGTCGCTACGCGACGGCTCCGGCAGCAGTCCAGCCTTCTCATAGTAGCGAACGGTCTCGACGTCGCACCCCGTTTGCTTAGCCAACTCACCAATGCGCATAAATCCTCCAAAACGCTTGACCCCGTAGTTACTACAGGGTTTCTAATGGAATCATACTCGAATTTGAAAGTACTCACATGACCCCCGAACGTAGCAAGGATTGCTGTTCCCTAGCTCCTGCTGATGCTGCTCAGGCGCCTACTTTGGAATTACGTGAGCAATCGGTTGCGGAGGTTGACTCGGCAGATGAGCTGGCGACTGCTTGCTGCTCAAACGACAGTGCAATCCCGCATGCACTAAGCCGCTTTTCGTCGAATTCGCCCTTAGACGATGGAACGGAAAATCGTTCAGCCAGCCCGGCAGCTGCCTCATGTTGCGCGGCGAACGGACAAGCCACAACGACCGCTGAGGACGCGCCCTTGCCGCCTGTAGGAGCGGAAGTTGTGCGGTATCGCATCTCGAACATGGACTGCCCCACCGAGGAGCGGCTCATCCGTAACAAGGTCGAGCCGATAAAAGGCGTTCTTCAACTCGACTTTAACCTCATGAGTAGAACGCTTACGGTCCACCATGAGCTCATGAGTCCAGACCCCATCTCCGCTGCCCTACGGTCTGTCGGAATGAACGCGGAGCTAGTCGACGAAACTGCAGCGACTCAGCGTAACGATGGCGCGTCGGCGGGCCTCACGACGAGTCAAAAATCCCTGTTAGCAGTGTCTGGAGTCACCGCAGCGGCTGCGGAAGCGTTTGCTTGGACAACACACACGGACTCCTCCCCCCTCGTGATAGCCCTGGCGTTTATTTCTATCGCCACCGGCGGCATTCCAACTTTGAGGAAAGGGCTAATCGCGCTACGAACCCTCACTCTTGATATCAATTTCCTGATGAGCCTCGCGGTCATCGGCGCAGTTGTAATCGGTCAGTGGCCAGAGGCCGCGATGGTCGTCTTCCTCTTCGCTGTCGCCGAGCTAATCGAAGGCCTATCACTCACCCGGGCGAGGAACGCCGTCCACAGTCTCCTCAAGCTCGCACCTGACGTGGCAAACCTTCGGTCACCTAACGGTGAACTGCGCGAAGTACCGGTCGAAGCGGTACAAATCGGCGACGTCCTTCTAGTGAAACCTGGTGACCGCATCCCGCTAGATGGCGTCGTCCAGGCCGGCGAGTCCTCAGTAAACCAGGCACCTATTACAGGCGAAAGTGTACCTGTCGACAAAGGAGCCGGTGACCAGGTTTTTGCCGGAACCATCAATGAGCGAGGAGTCCTGGAAGTCAAGGCAACGTCGGACAGCCGAAACAGCACCCTCGCCAAAATCGTTCGAGTAATCGAGGAAACGCAGAGCAATCAGGCGCCGACCCAGCGTTTTGTCGACGTTTTCGCGCGTTACTACACTCCTGCCGTGGTTCTCCTGGCGTTGTCGGTCGCGCTAGTTCCGCCTCTGGTATTTGGAGGAGAATTTGTCCCATGGCTCTACAAGGCCCTAGTCCTTCTGGTCATCGCCTGTCCTTGTGCCCTGGTCATCTCTACGCCGGTGACCATCGTGAGCGGCCTCACTGCTGCAACAAGGATGGGCATCTTGGTGAAAGGTGGCCAGTTCCTTGAAACCGGCTACAGACTTCGAGCTATGGCTGTAGATAAAACCGGTACGCTAACGACCGGCCGGCCGAAAGTCACCGAAGTAGCTACGATGTCGTCCCTCTCAAGCGAAGACGTTCTGCGTATTGCCGGTAGTCTGGACATGAATTCGTCGCATCCCTTGGCGAGTGCGATTGTCGCTGCCTCCGTGTCAAATGGCGCACCGATGCCCGTATCGTCCTTTGAATCGCTGCCAGGACGTGGAGTTCGGGGCACCGTCGGCGGAGTGGCATACCACTTGGGTAACCAGCGATTGATAAGGGAACTGGGCCTCATTACTCCCGCGGTAGAACAAGTCCTCGGCAGCCTCGAAGAAAAAGGGAAGACGACAGTCATCCTGGCCGACTTCGCGTCAGTTCTAGGGGTGATTGCAGTGGCCGATTCAGTTCGTCCGGAAGCCGCGCTGGCAATTGACCGGTTGAAGCAGATGGGCGTTACCACTGTAATGCTCACCGGCGATAACGAGCGAACAGCACAGCATGTAGCAAAGCTAACTGGGATTGGCACTGTTCTCGCGCAGCTTCTGCCGGAGCGGAAGCTAGAAGAAGTAGCAGAACTTCAAAGGCAATTCGGTATGGTTGGCATGCTTGGTGACGGCATTAACGATGCTCCAGCGTTGGCCAAGGCAGACATCGGGTTTGCTATGGGGGCTGCCGGCAGCGATACCGCCATCGAGACTGCAGACGTTGCGCTCATGAACGACGACCTTACAAAACTTGCTTCGTTTGTTTCCCTCAGCCGCTCGACCCATGCGATTCTGATTCAGAACATAGTCCTTGCTCTCGGCATCAAAGCAGTCTTCTTTGCTCTTGCGCTAGCTGGTTCTGCGACGTTGTGGATGGCCGTGTTCGCTGACGTCGGAGCAAGCTTACTGGTCGTCTTCAACGGACTTCGCCTGCTGAAACCTAGCAAAGCTAGGTCGTAGACCGCGCCGATATTGTGAGCCCACACTTTGCCTTAACCATACTTATGCTATCGTCCGCACCGTGAAAAGACTTCTCCTCATCCTGTTAATGTTCGTGCTGCCTGCCCAGTATTCTTGGTCAGCCGCTGCCTCATATTGCCAGCACGAGACCGGAGCTAGTCTGCATTTCGGGCATCATGCGCACGAGCATAAGGCGCAGCTCGGCGAGGCTGACGACGATGGAGAGATGGAAAAAGCGCATGCGGACTGTGAATATTGTCACCTCTTCTCTCACGCATTTTTCACCTCTGTGTCTGATGGACCTCCAGTCCCTGACGCACGTCAGCATGCGGCGCACGGAGCACTGAACTACTCATCACATATCCCAGAGGGCCCCTCAAAGCCCGACTGGCATTTCGTCGCCTAACAGCGACGAGACTCCCTCCGTTAGTCCCTAACAAGGGGTCCCGTCGAATTTCGTCCAAATTTCGGAGAATTCGATGTATCGACCAATCATTCCACTTCTTGCGGTGGCATTGAGCTGTCCAGCTCTCGCGCAAATAACGGCACGCCCGCCTGCGCAGCTCGGGCATACGATGCCGTCAAATGCTGCAAACCAAACTCGTGAAGCGTCAGGCGCGTTATCCCTACAAGCCGCGCTTCGCTTGGCACTGCAGGCCAACCCTGAACTCCGCGCAGCGGAACATGAGGTCCTAGCCGTAGAGGCGGCCACCATGCAGGCCCGGGCATTACCGAACCCAACTCTTGAGATTGGAGTCGAGGGCACCAGGCGCGAGACAAGAGAAACTACTGTTCAGCTCAGCCAACCGCTTGAACTAGGCGGCAGACGTTCCAGCCGTGTGAGCGCAGCTGAACGGGCCCAGGACGCGGCACGGGCGGACCTGCGCGTCAGCCGAGCCGCGGTCCAGGCTGACGTCATTACGGCATTCATGAACACAGTGGCGGCACAGGAGCGTTTGCGACTTTCCCAGGAATCGCAAGACGTCGCCGACAGAGTGACAACTGCGGTCTCCAAACGCGTCCAAGCAGGGAAAGCCTCGCCCGTAGAGGAAACCCGGGCACGTGTCGCGCAGTCGTATGTTCGTCTCGAGGTCTCCAAAGCGCAGAGTGAACTAAACAACGCTCGGCTTGCCTTGGCCTCTACGTGGAAAAACCTCTCTCCGCAATTCCAGCATGCCGTTGGCACGGTATCCAATCTCCCAGAGCTTCCAAGCTGGGAGGTGCTAGCTGCTAAGTTCTCGTCCTTGCCTGCAGTACTGCGCGCTCGTGTCGAAGTGGCTCGTCGCGAGGCCCTCGTCGCAGTTGAACAGAGCCGGCGTACTCCCGACGTCGCCATAACGGCCGGCGTAAAGCGGTCAGCTGAGCTGGGTCGAAATCAGGCAGTCTTTGGCCTGTCGGTACCTCTACCTCTATTCGATAGGAACCGTGGAAACGTCCTTGAAGCACTGCGTCGAACAGATGTTGCAAAGGATGAGTTCGAAGCTGCGGAGACCAAGACCTACAACGAACTTACCCAGGCGTACGAACGACTGCGCGTGTCTCGTCACGAGGCTAAGGTACTCGCCTCCGAAATTCTTCCGGGTGCCCAAAGCGCATACGACGCTGCCGTTAAGGGCTTTGAGTTCGGCAAGTTTGCCTATTTCGATGTGCTAGATGCCCAGCGCACTCTTATCCAATCGAAAGCGGATTACCTGCGTGCCTTCACCGAATCGCATCGTGCTGCCGCGGACATCACACGTATTACCGGCGTAGACATGCCGAACATCGAACACTAAGAGAAGAAAATGGACAGCAAAATTTCAAAGAAACAGCTGGCATACATCGTCGGCATCGTAGCCGTGGGCGTCGTCCTGGCGCTTCTCATTATGTTGACCAAGCCTCGGGCTCCAGCCGCCGAGGCAGGTGAGTCAGAGCATGCGGAGGAACAGGTTGTGAGTAAGGCGGAAGGCAAAGCCGGTGAAGACGCTCATGAAGCCGAAGAGGCGCATTCCGACAGCGTCAAGCTCACGGACGCTCAAATCTCAGCTTCAGGAATCAAGGTGTTAAAGGCCGGGCCAGCTACGATTCGTTCTACGCTTACTCTTCCGGGAGAGATTAAGTTCAATCAGGACAGGACGGCACAGGTTGTCCCACTCCTTGAGGGAACCGTACAAGCTGTACACGCGGACATCGGTCAATCAGTGAAGAAGGGGCAAGTGCTGGCCGTTATCGCGAGCGTGGAACTCTCCGACCTGCGTAGCCAACTGTTCACCGCCGAAAAGCGATTATCGCTTGCCAAAACGACCCTCGCGCGCGAGAAGAAACTGTGGGAAGAAAAAATCTCGGCAGAGCAGGACTATCTGCAGGCCCGCCAAGCGATGCAGGAAGCAGAAATCGACTATCGCAACGCGGAGCAAAAGCTGCGCGCTCTCGGCTCCAGCGCCTATTCCAAAGGCGGGTTGAACAGCTACGAACTCCGGGCTCCCTTCAACGGTGTAGTCGTAGAAAAGGCCGTCTCCATGGGTCAATCTGTCAAAGAGGACTCATCCCTCTTTACCATTGCCGACCTCGCCACGGTCTGGGCAGATGTCGCGGTGCCGGCCAGTGACCTTAGTAACGTGCGTGTTGGCGAGCAAGTCACGGTTAAAGCAAGCGCGCTTGAAACTGAGGCCGTCGGGAAAATCGCATACGTCGGCTCACTGCTCGGTGCTGAAACTCGCACTGCCACCGCCCGCGTTGTCCTTCCCAATCCCGCCCTATCCTGGCGTCCAGGATTGTTCGTCAACGTCGAGGTACAGCTTCAGTCGAATCAGCGGGAAGCCCAGGTCACGGTTGCAGCGGCTGCGCTTCAAACTGTTGAAGAGAAGCCGACGGTATTTGTCCGTGTGCCTGGAGGCTTCCGAGCGGAGCACGTGACGCTGGGCCGTAGAGATACTGCCACGGTCGAGGTGACGAAGGGGCTCGCCCCAGGAACCGAGTACGCTGCCGGCAACAGCTTCGTAATCAAAGCGGAGCTGGGTAAATCCAGCGACGAAGATTCTCATTAAGGCGGAGCGCACTCATGTTCGAACGTCTAATCCGCTTTGCCATCGCGCACCGATGGCTGGTCCTTCTAATCGTGGTCGGTATGGCGGCGATTGGAGTCTACAACTATCAACGTCTCCCCATTGACGCCGTCCCAGACATCACGAATGTTCAGGTCCAAATTAACACTGCGGCGCCCGGGTTCTCTCCGCTCGAGTCGGAGCAACGGGTAACGTATCCTATCGAGAACGTAATGGCCGGTCTGCCGAATCTTGAGCAGACAAGGTCCATTTCTCGTTATGGACTTTCCCAAGTGACGGTGACGTTCAAGGACGGGACCGACATTTACTTTGCTCGGCAGCTCGTGAACGAAAAGCTACAGGAGGCAAAGGAGCGCTTACCTGCGGGCGTCACCCCTGAAATGGGCCCCATTTCGACGGGCCTCGGAGAAATCTACCTCTGGACAGTAGAGGCCGATGAGAACGCACGCAAGTCCGATGGGACGCCGTACACGCCAACGGACCTTCGGGAAGTTCAAGACTGGATTATCAAGCCGCAGCTTCGCGTTGTGCCTGGTGTCACTGAGGTCAATTCCATTGGTGGATACGTGAAGGAGTACCACGTCGCCCCAAATCCGCAACGCCTGGCCGCATACGGCTTTACGATGAAAGACATCGTCGAGGCGATTGACCGTAACAACAGCACGGCAGGCGCCGGATATATCGAGCGCCGGGGCGAACAGCTTCTGGTTCGCGCACCGGGACAGGTACGGTCACTTGATGAGATTGCAAGCATCACGTTGGGAAACGCTCAGGGAATCCCAATTCGCGTTCGAGATGTGGCTGAGGTAAGTATTGGCCAGGAGCTTCGTACGGGCGCCGCGACTGACAACGGGCGCGAGGTAGTGCTTGGCACGGTCTTCATGCTTATCGGGCAGAACAGTCGCGCCGTGTCCCAGGCGGTCGACCTGAAGATGAAGGAGATTAATCGAACCCTCCCGAAAGGCGTGCATGCAATAACGGTCTATGACCGAACCGTGCTGGTCGACAAGGCCATTAATACCGTCAAGAAGAATCTGGTAGAGGGCGCGTTGCTCGTCGTCGCAGTGCTGTTTCTCTTCTTGGGGAACATCCGCGCTGCAATCATCGCTGCGATGGTCATACCGCTTTCGATGCTCTTCACCTTTACAGGCATGGTCACGTACAAGGTCAGCGCTAACCTGCTCAGCTTGGGCGCCCTGGACTTCGGCATCATCATCGACGGGGCTGTGGTTATCGTCGAAAACTGTGTGCGAAAGCTTGCAGAAGCGCAGGGACGGCTCGGTCGCCCTCTCACTCGAGCCGAACGCTTCGAACAGGTCTTCGCTGCGTCTCGCGAAGCGCGCCGGCCCCTTCTCTTCGGCCAGCTCATCATCATGGTGGTCTACCTGCCCATCTTTGCCCTCTCTGGGGTTGAAGGCCGGATGTTCCATCCGATGGCGATAACCGTCGTCATCGCCCTGCTCGGAGCCATGATTCTTTCGATTACTTTCGTTCCTGCCGCCGTAGCGCTGTTCATCGGTAAGTCGGTGGCGGAGAAGGAAAGCAGATTGATGCACCAAGCCAAGCGGCTCTACGAGCCGCTCCTTCGCAAGGTCATGGCCAACGGTGCTGTTGTCATTACGTTCGCTGTGGTCAGCATCGTACTCTCGGGCCTCCTAGCGACGCGTCTTGGCAGCGAATTTGCGCCAAGCCTGAACGAGGGAGACTTTGCCATCAACGCAAACCGCATCCCGGGTACAAGCTTGTCCCAAACAGTAGCTATGCAAGCTCAGCTCGAACGTGAGCTGAAAGCCAAGCACCCGGAAATTGAACGGGTGTTTGCCCGCACAGGAACGTCTGAGGTAGCCTCTGACCCGATGCCGCCAACGATGTCTGATGGTTACGTGATGCTCAAGCCAGAAGCACAGTGGCCGAAGCCGAAAAAGTCCCGCGACGAGTTGCTCGAGGCGATTCAAGCAACTGCAGCAACTCTGCCTGGTAACGCCTACGAGTTCTCTCAGCCAATCCAGCTCCGGTTTAACGAACTCATCTCTGGGGTCCGTAGCGACGTTGCTGTCAAAGTGTTCGGTGATGATATGGAGGTGCTCACCGAAACTGCTGAGCGACTGTCCAAGGCCTTGGCGAAAGTCGCTGGCGCGACTGATGTGAAAGTTGAGCAGGCAACCGGCTTGCCGACGCTAACGATAAATATCGATAGAAACAAAGCATCGAGATATGGCCTGGACATAAGCGATGTCCAGAACGCTGTCGCTACTGCTGTAGGGGGTACGGAAGCGGGACCGGTATTCGAAGGAGACCGTCAATTCGGCATCGTAGTCCGGCTTCCGGAGGGCACTAGGAACGATTTGGATTCGATGGGACGCCTGCCAATTGCGCTCCCACGCTTCGAGCAATCGACCTCTGGCCCGCGATTCATTCCGTTGCGTGAGGTTGCTACTCTGGAGGTTGGCCCTGGGCCCAACCAGATTAGTCGAGAAAGCGGAAAGCGGCGCGTTGTCGTGTCAGCGAACGTTCGCGGGCGAGACATCGGTTCTTTTGTGAACGAAGCCCGGGCGTCGATTGAAAAGTCCGTGTCGGTACCTGCAGGGTACTGGACAGTGTGGGGTGGCCAGTTTGAGCAGTTAGAGTCAGCGACCGGCCGGCTAAAAGTTGTAGTCCCGCTGGCTCTGCTTCTAGTGTTCACTCTGCTCTTCGCGATGTTCGGGAACCTTCGAGATGGGTTGATTGTGTTTTCCGGGATTCCGTTCGCGCTTACCGGTGGAGTGCTTGCACTATGGCTCCGTGGGATTCCGCTCTCAATCTCAGCCGCTGTCGGCTTCATTGCGCTATCAGGTGTTGCGGTGCTAAACGGACTGGTAATGGTCTCGTTTATCAAACGCCTGCAGGAAGAAGGAAGGCCACTTCATGACGCCATCCACGATGGGGCGTTGACCCGTCTGCGACCAGTGCTTATGACCGCTCTCGTGGCTTCAGTCGGGTTTATCCCAATGGCCATCGCAACTGGGACTGGCGCCGAGGTCCAGAGGCCGCTGGCAACGGTCGTCATTGGCGGCATTCTTTCCTCTACGGCGCTGACGCTGCTTGTTCTGCCAATCTTGTACCGGTTCGCCTATCGCCGCAGAAATGGTGTCATGGGGGCTGGCATGAAGCAGGAAATTATCTCTTAACCGGTTCCAGCAGCGGCTGAGGGAATAGCTCGGCCGCTGCGGATTAAATGCACCTACGCATTGGCATTATTTGCAAAGGTAAGCGTTGTTGGCCCCTTCTTCGCACAGGCAATAAAGAATCTTAGCAGTTTCATTAACGCCCGCGCGCCGACACGGAAGAACTACTTAATAAGCAATACCAAGCGATGTTGTAAACACGCGTGGAATTTGCTGTATCAGTCGATTCAAGCGTTGTCGTGATAAATTGCTGACTCCACATATCAGAAAAGATAAGCTATGCCAACCTATCAGGAATACCAGGAACAAATTGCAAAGTTGCAGATTCTTGCCGAGCAAGCACGCCAAGATGAGCTTAATGATGCCCGTCGAAAAGTTCGTGAGCTCATGGATGCGCACAAGCTATCGCCATCCGACTTTGCTGAGCCAAACAAGAAGGCAAAGCAGTCAGAGAAAAAAGGCACGGTTCAGGCTAAGTATCGCGACCCGGACTCCGGAGCAACTTGGACGGGCCGCGGCCGGGCACCACGTTGGCTCAACGGTCGAGACAAAGAGAAATTCCTTATCAAATAACAGGTAGTTCCGTCCTGATAAATTGAAATGGCTGTCGGTTTAACGGCGGTACGCTCAGTCATTTGCAGTCATTAGCGCAGCAGCTCCTGCTGCCTGCTGCCTCACTGATGGCCTTCAGCTCCGCAGTCACTTCTTCATCGCCCAGGCTGTACACGGGTGCGAATCCGCCGCCTGGAGTCCTGAAGTTCGTGGTCTGGCCCTGATAGACACGCGCGGCTGTCCACTGGACTCGGCTGTTGTACACGTAGCTGCGCAAGTCGAACTTCAAAGTCTCGGGACTGTCAGCCGTACCGGAAACCCGAACGCCAGGAGCGACAACTCGCTGAGCGATGTATTCGCCCGACAAGATTTCCTGCCAAACCCGCTTCGTTACCTTATCGCCCCGGTAGGCCGCTCTCCCTCCGTATCCAGCGACAGGCTTGAAGAACAGATTGCGTCGCTCGTTCCACAATCGTTCCGCGTTTTTGGTCGTGACGCTCTCGGTAAAAGGCACGTTGGCAACCAATATGTCGATAGTATCTTGGGGCACTCCCAGCCCTTCGAGCGTTGTGGCGTCACTCAGTATGGTGAGATTGCGCTTGTTCGCGTAGAGGGCATGAGCTTGAGGATGCGGGGTGAGTACAACCGCATCGTCACAGTACGCGTCATGCAAAGCACGCGACTCCGGCGCCTCAAGCATGAAATCAGTCAGCCGGTTGTAGACCAAGTCAATCATCAGCTCACCAAACCACAGCGCGCCGTCTCTGAAAACAAGTTCACTCGGGTCTGTAATGACTGCATTGATATCGTTTTTGGCGAACAGCCGCTGAAACAGAATAAATTCCGGGTAGAGGTATTGTTGCTGAGGTTGAGTGTCGACTATCGCAATGGTTCGCAAAGGCGAAGCTCGCTTTGCGCAGGCCCATTCGGCCTGGAACATCTGCACTATCTCGTCCTCGAACATTGCGCCGGAAAGGACAGCTTGTGCCAGCTGCGTATCGTCTAGGCAGCAGGTTCGATGCGCCCTTGCCATAGCAGCGTTGAGCATCGCACCTCCAGCATTTGTGTTTATTTCGATGAGGCCGAGGTTCGCGCCGTCCGGATGGAAGTCGTATCCGAAAAACACTCCTCGTGCGCCGTTTGCCCCTCTCTTGGCAATGTCGGGCGCATCAGCCAGTACAAGCTCCTGGTACGCGGGCAACTCAATGACAGACTCAAGGGCACGCACTACCTCCTCGATTCTGTCCGCCTGAGTCCTGGAGATAAAAACGGGCCGTGCCGAGAACAGATAAGGGCATCGCTCCTCTATCAGCTCGAAAAGCATGTTGTCGTGCAGTTCGCAGGACAACGCCGACTTCAAAGCAGACTTATCCAAGCTGCTGCAAAAGCAGGAACTGTTGAGCTGTTCTGCTGGCAACCTGGTCGAGTCGTAGTCGCTTGTCTGGTTGTCGGCAACGATGTCGGAATTTCGCATATGGTCCCTATCCTGGGTGCGAGCTCATGGCTCGGGTGCTCGGCGCCGCATGCCCGCGAAGGCGTAACGCGTTAGTAATTACAGAGACCGAGCTGAGGCTCATGGCGAGCGCGGCAACCATGGGTGACAACAGCTGTCCGGTGAAGGGATACAGCACTCCTGCAGCCAATGGAATCCCGAGCGCGTTGTAGACGAAGGCAAAGCCGAGGTTTTGCCACATATTCCGTACCGTCTGTACAGAGATGGAGCGAGCGACCGCAATGCCGCGTAAGTCCCCCTTCACGAGGGTGATGTGGGCACTATTGATGGCCACGTCCGTCCCGGTACCCATGGCGATGCCAACATTTGATTTAGCGAGCGCCGGCGCGTCATTGATACCGTCGCCGGCCATTGCAACGATGCGCCCTTCTTTTTGCAGCTTGTCGACCAATGCGAGCTTGTCCTGGGGCTTCACTTCGCCGTAGAACTCGTCTATTCCAAGTTTTGAGGCAACAGAGCGCGCCGTCGTGATTCCATCCCCGGTAGCCATCACAACAGTTATCCCATCGTTACGGAGGTTCGTCAGCGCCTCTACTGTCGTGGCTTTGATAGGGTCAGATACTGCCAGGAGGCCTACTAGCACGCCCCCCTCGGCAAGGTACATTACGCTGGCACCCTCGGCTCTCAAGCTCTCAGCAGGTCCCGTGAGGGCGTGCCAGTCGACATCCATAGACTCCATCAGCGCGGTATTTCCGAGTGCAACCCGCTTTCCGTCGACGGTACCCGTCACCCCAATACCGCTGGCAGACTCGAAGCTTTCAGGCTTTGATAGCAAAATCCCTCTGCTCTTTGCCTCAGCTACGATTGCGTGAGCCAGCGGGTGCTCGCTGCCCTGGTCAAGGCTGGCGGCGAGCTCAAGGACGTACTCGTCGTCGTACCCTGGCGCCGCGACAACGGTGTTGAACGCCGGCTTTCCTTCCGTTAGCGTGCCCGTCTTGTCGACGATGATGGTATTCACCTTTCGAAGGTCTTCAATAGCTGCAGCGTCGCGGAATAACACACCCTGCGTTGCCGCGCGGCCGGTTGCCGCCATGATGGACATAGGCGTGGCCAAGCCGAGCGCACAGGGACATGCAATGATAAGCACTGCCACCGCGTTAACGAACCCAAAGACCCAGCTTGGTTCCGGGCCGAACAGTCCCCAGACCACAAGGGTCAGAAGCGCAATTGCCGCGACAACGACCACGAAGTACCCAGCCACGGAGTCAGCGAGGCGCTGCATTGGCGCGCGCGAACGCTGTGCCTGCGAGACCATCTGAACAATCTGAGAGAGCATTGTTTCTGACCCAACCTTCTCTGCGGTCATGACGAGGCTTCCGCTTGTGTTAATCGTTGCGCCTATTAGTCGGTCACCAGGTCGTTTTGTTACGGGCACGGGTTCGCCAGTGAGCATCGACTCATCAACGGCGCTTTCCCCTTCCGCCACCAGTCCGTCTACCGGGACCTTTTCGCCTGGACGAACTCTGAGGGAATCTCCCACGTGTACATGGGTCAGTGGAACATCTTCTTCCCTACCGTCTGAAGCGATGCGGCGCGCCGTCTTGGGAGCCAGACCCAGCAACGATTTGATAGCAGCAGACGTTTGGGAGCGCGCACGGAGTTCGAGGATTTGACCGAGCAGAGTCAGCGAAACAATTACTGCCGCCGCCTCGAAGTAGACACCGATGCGGCCATGGCTCGCGAAAGTGACCGGAAAAGCGTTTGGCGCTAAGGTGGCCACGACGCTGTAGCCATACGCAGCCATGACCCCTGAGCCAATGAGCGTCCACATATTCGGGCTCCTGCGCACCAGGGACTGGAACCATCGCACGAAGAATGGCCAGCCAGCCCAGATAACGACCGGTGTGCTCAGCGCTAACTCAATCCAGTTCTGCCCAGGCAAGCCTGCCGGGAAAAGTACATGGCCGAACATTGCCAGCGCAAATACAACTACTGTCAGAGGTAGCGTCCACCAGAAGCGCCGACGGAAGTCCACCAGTTCCGGATTTTCTTCGTCGTCCAAGGAAGGAAGTTCAGGCTCTAACGCCATGCCGCATATTGGGCAGTTGCCTGGCTCGGGCTGCCGAATCTCGGGATGCATCGGGCACGTATAAATCGTCCCTGCAGGAGCGTCCGTTGAACGGACGTCTACCGGTTTCGCGGCAGCCAAATAACTCTCCGGCGCGGCCCTGAACTTCTCCATGCACTTTGGACTGCAGAAATGATAAATCTCGCCCCCAAACGTAATTTCTCGCTCAGGGTTTGGTCCGACCTTCATCCCGCATACTGGGTCAGTGAACGGTTTCGCGTCTGTCGGCTGGTTAGGAGAAGGCATGTTGTCTCCTACGTGAACATGACCTGTGAGTTGCACTCCAGAGTGCTTATGCGCTTTGTGGTCGCCATGCGTTTCGGTCGTCATACGTAGCTCCTAAAGACTTGCAGTTAGCTCATTGAACCAAAGCGTGATGACTCACTGTAAACCCTCCCATAATTGGAAGGTCAAGCGGTTTTCAGACATTCAGATACCGCGTGAGATGCGATATCTGAACTTCCTACTTATGAGAGGGTTTAGCTTTAAGCTGCCATTCGCTGGCACTCAGCCGCGCACTGTCGGCAGGCTTCGGCACACTTTTGGCAATGGTCCATTTGATGCTGTCCACACTCATCGGCGCAGGCTTCGCAGATTTCTGCGCACATGCGGCAAGCTGCCGCCGCGTGTGCGCTCCCACGCGCCATCAATGCTGCAGCGAAGCGGCAGGCTTGGGCGCAGTCCATGTCCAAAGCGATGCACTTTGCCATCGCGGCGACGTGCTCTTCCTTTAAACACATTGCTGCGCAGTTGTCACATGCGTTGGCGCATGCGTTGCATGCATCGATACAGCTTTGAAAAGAATTCATTTCCATGTCGTTCTCCAAATGTGAAGGTCAAGTTACTCGTAGTACGAAATTGGGTCGCGTCGGAGACGACCCAAGCGGGTGACGGTTAATCAAGTCTGCGTACGTTTGCAACCGGGACGAAGTCACAGTCACGGAACTGCTTGCACAGCATTTCCCTCATGTCGTTAATTGAGTTCTTCTGCATCGTTACGATGTTGTCGCAGTACCGGCGAAGACCATCGTGAGACAGGTCGCTTTTGACTTGGCATTCGAGGCTAGGGCTTAGCGCAGCAAAGTGGTGGCTGCTAAACACCTTGAGAAATTGTTCATCAAACTGGCGTCCAGCAGGGGTACGCTCAAGCATTTGAATCATCTGCATCCCGGAGGGGGCGAGCTTAGGCACGTACGAGACGCCGTACCACTCACGCAGCATTCGCTGGGCCTTTGCAATTTCCTCACGCTGACCGCGGTTGGCTTGGCGCGACATCGAACGAATTTCTTCGGCGGATGCCTTAGGGATGCTTTCTGCGTAGCCTGGCGTAGGTGTCGTACCTTCATCAGGGTTAATGATGGCCGGGTCCCGGACCCGGTCACTACCTGCCGCAAGTTCCGTCATACGTAGGGCCGAGTAATGGTGGTCAATGATGAAGGTCAAATAGTTCTTCTCAAATCGTGCCGTTCTTCCATCGCCTGGGCCTTCAGCGGACGCCGCGGACGAGAGAAGAAGAGCGCCGGCAGCCGTGACAGCAACAGCCGCCTGACTCCAGCCTGAGCGATAGGCGCGACCTGCCCTTCCGGTATTTGCGGAGAGTTTGGAATTCATGATTTCCTCTTAACGTAATGAAAGCGATAAAGTGCATGCAAGTTCGACGGCCGTCGTAACGAAAACGGCAGCCAGGGACAAGCTGGAATGCTTACAGGATTACGAAGAGGAATTTCGGCGGTCGCTCTAAGCCAGCTGAGATGTGGCTTGCGAATATGCCAGGGGGAGTTACTACGGGGGAGTCGCTTTTGAAGGACTGAATTTTGGCCGAGTGCACTGACGGGGGAGCACCTGCTCCTAGACCGCATGCTGCGCAAGGCTTGCATGAGCCGGTTTTCTTTGGATGCAGTTGGGAAGGTTCGCCGGTCGAGTCATCCTCAACCATCTGCATACTGCCTGTGTCTTCGCACGGCATCTTCGAATTTACTCTCGCTTCACCTCCCCCAGGCACCAAAATCATCGACTGTGTCTGTGCGCGTACGCAGCACCCTCCTACCACAGCAGCTAGTCCCTGTAGAGGGACCGCCACCAGTAGGAGCCAGAGCATGCACACGCGGAAAAGACCTCGTTTCATGTTGGCAGTCTAGCAGCGAGAAAAAACCTGGGGCACACCGTACTGTCAGGAAAACCTAGATACGAAAACGCTAGGTTGAAGTCCGTCCTTTGAAGCTAGACTGGCGCCAGGCAACTACTTGGCAAGTACTCGTCGCTTACTGTGGAGTATGCGCCTCGCCCGCCAAGCAGCCTGCTGCCGTCTAACGTCACATGGCCGCTGGTGGCTGCTGTGAGGTCAGGACAGCGGCCGCAATTAATGCGGCTAGTAGAACAACGCTCTCAACAATCAAAACAAGTCTTACAGACTGCAGCCCCGGCGTAGAGTGCCGTGCACGTGCAAGTCCAAACACCTTGTTATATCCACCGAGGACAAGTGCCACGCTTACAAAGCAAAGCTTCACTAAGAGTGCCGTCGTGTAGAGACTACTGGCAAACAGGTTGTCTACGGTTCCAACCCTGTTCCATGCATTGAACAAGCCCGTTGCGAATACTGCTACGACTGCGACCACAGCTGCTGCAGACATCGATTCCAGATAGTGAGCTTTTCGGTTCAAGTCAGGTTGCCCTGCGCCGTTGTCCATCGCTTTCCACGCTGAGACAGCTACTAAGCCCGTCCATGCGCCCATCGCAGTCAGATGGACTACCTCCGCTGCGAAAGGCAGAGTCCAGTAACCGTTTTCGCCGGCATGCCCCATTGACGCGCGTACAAACGCGAAGAGGCCTAGACCTGCCAGCACTGTCCACTCACGCCACACTGCAGTCGAACGAAGTGCTCGAATGACCAGTACTAGGGTAATCGCGAAAAATGAGATATAGCCGGCCCGCCCAATGCTTGTCATGGTCAACATCTGCCAGACTACGTCCTTGGCTTCTTGTAAGCCAACACCGCCCATTACGGCGGCGGATGCCCACAACATAGCGCCCGTCCCTAGTACGCCGAGTGTAGCTGCGGCGATGTCGCCTGAGCGTAGCAGGGCTTCAGCGTCGGTACGTGAGACACCTGACGCCACAAGCCAACGGCGCGCCAGCCATGAGCCGACAAGCCACGCGAACGCGGCGTTCAAGGCGACGACTGACCCAACTTGAAGGCCCAGGACGCTATCCACTTATTTCACCGAGAATGAGAACGTGCCCGTGCGGCGGTGACCGTCGTGACCAGCGACGGCCCATTTAACGGTATAAGTGCCAGTAGACAGACCTTTGGTTTGGAGACGCACAATTGCTGGGTTGGCGGTATCGACCTTCGCCTTATCGGTCTCAACGACCTTGCCGTCGGTATAAGTCAACGTCACGGTGCTAAACGCTTGCTCAACTTTCTCGTTGAAGGTCAGAGAAATTTCGGCCGGCGCCGTTTCCAGTACAGCTCCTGGCGTCGGGTTCGAAGCTGTAAGCTTTGCGTGCGCCATCGCGAGCGGGGCTGCGAGGGTAGCTACCGCAAAGACACATGCGGTTACGATTTTTTGAACGGTTTTCATGTTTGACCTCTATGTAGGTTTTGGTTACTTAGCTTTACGGGAAGACCAGTGAACATGCGTTATGAGCCACTTGTCACCTTGCTTTTCCAGTACGGCAGTCTCTGTCCCAAACGAGTGAACGTTCGTTCCTTTGAACTTGCCCTTTGTCTCCGTTTCGCGTGTGACGATGGCGATATTCCCCTCAATTCGCTCGTTCTGGCGAATGACCGTCTGGCTCGTCGCTTTGGCAAAGGCCATGTCACTTGGCAGATGGTGGCCAGCATATTCGTCGCGTGAACGCTCAACGTAACCCGACTCGAAAATCTGGATAGTCGAGGAGAGGAAGACGGTAGCCGCATCAGCCTTCCCCGCTGACAGCGCGTCATGAAACGCAGAGACGGTTTCGAGTGGAGTCGCAGCGAATGCCTGGAGGGACGCGGCAGAGAGCGCGATGGCAAAAAGTGTTTGGCGCATAGATTTTTATATGTTTGTAATGGTTGGGGGCAGCACGACAAGCCGATTTTCGATTACTAGACTTGTCGTGCTCTTAACTGCTCTCGAACTTCTTACTTCTTCGGCGCTGCCCAAGATTTTTTCATCTCAGCCATGTGCGCTACTTCCTTCTTCTGCATTTCGACGAGCTTGTTCGCAAACTCCTTAACTTCGGCATGCTGGAGTTTTGGCGCTGCAGTTTGGGCCATTTTGATGGCGCCCTTGTGGTGCTGGGTCATCATGTCCACGAACTGCCGGTCGAACTGTTCACCCTTGGCGGAAGTCAGCTTTTCGCTTGACATCCCTTTCATCGACTCCGGCATCCCTGGCATCTTCATGTTCATCGCCTCCGGCTTGCCGGCATACCACTGCTCTTTCCATCCCTTGAGCTGGGCAATCTCTTTTTCCTGCTCGGCCATCATCTTCTTAGCCATGTCTTTGAGATGCTGGCTGTCAGTACGACTGTCTACCAAGCTGGCCATATGCATCGCCATCTGATGATGCATTGCCATCGTGTCCAAAAACTGCTGTTCGTAGGGCGCTTTTGCGGCGTTCGGTGAGCTCTTGTGCATCGAGTGCATATTCGCCATCTCGTGTCCGGCGCCGCCGTGCGAGCCGCTTTGATGCTGTGGCATAGCACTTGCTGACATAGCGATGAACATGAACGATGCGAGTGCGATTTTCGAGATTTTCATATTTACTCCTTGGTTGGTTGCAAACATACTCATCCCCTTGCGACTAGCGTCGACGGTGAGTTAGGACGACGACGCCTTGTACTAGCTGGCTACTTACTTCTGAACTGCGAGCTGCGTGACGACGTATCGTCCCTCGAGCTTTTCGGCGACAAACTTGATTTTGTCGCCCGCTTTAAGGGCATCAAGCGCCGACGCATCCTTTACCCCAAACACCATCGTCATCCCAGGCATGCCCAGATTTTCGAGTGGACCATGTTTGATGGTGAGGCGGCCGGTGTCTTTGTCTACTTTCTTGACTTCGCCGTCGGACATGGTCGTCTCCTGGCCGGCGATGGCAGTAGGTGCGTGATTTCCGTGGTCATGCGATTGGGCCATGGCGCCATTGACGGCGGTAAGCGCAAACGTAGCCGCGGCGAAGTGGGTGACGATTTTTGCGATTTTCATTGGTATCTCTTCTTTCAAGTTAGGTAGCGGTCGTTTCTAACCGCCAGTTGCACGTTCGATTCGGTTACTCAGCAACCCTATTTCCTGTCAGTGCCCGGAGTGGCCTGACGGCTTGCGGACGTTAAACTCTACGTTCTGCGCTGGCTTCGGCCCAGGCATGGATTGCCCGCCGGCCGATGTACTTCTAACTGCTTCAGGTGGCGCACCGTTCCATTCGTAAGCGAGCGTGCCAGCTGGGTGCTTGTACCAACCAGGGTCGCTGTAGTCGCCGCGCTTCTGGTCTTTACGGACCTTCATCACGGTGAACATACCCCCCATTTCAACTCCACCGAAGGGGCCTTGGCCACCCATCATCGGAAGAGTGTTTTCCGGCAGCGGCATCTCCATCTCACCCATCGAGCCGCCCGTAGAGCCCATCGCCATGTAATCCGGAATAATTGAACTAATCTTCTTCGCAGCGTCGCGTTGGGAGACGCCAATCATGGTCGGAACGTCGTGGCCCATTGCGTTCATGGTGTGATGGGACTTATGGCAGTGGAATGCCCAGTCACCTGGGTTATTCGCGACAAACTCGATGGCACGCATCTGGCCCACGCCAACGTCAACGGTCACTTCTGGCCAACGCGATTCCGGCCGGGTCCAACCACCGTCCGTGCCAGTCACTTCGAATTCGTGCCCGTGCAGGTGAATCGGGTGATTGGTCATCGTCAAATTGCCGAAGCGAATACGCACACGCTCACCCTGGCGCGCGACCATCGTGTCGATACCTGGGAAGACGCGACTGTTAAATGTGAACAGATTAAAGTCCAGCATGGTCGAGGTCTTTGGCACGAAGCTTCCTGGCTCAATGTCGTAGCTTCCGAGCAGGAATACGTAATCGCGGTCGACCTTCATGAAGTTAGGATTCTTCGGGTGGGTTACCCAGAATCCCATCATCCCCATGGCCATCTGCACCATTTCATCGGCATGCGGGTGGTACATGAACGTACCGGGCCGCTTGGCCTCGAACTCGTACACCATCGTCTTACCAGGCTGGATGCCTTTTTGCGTCAAACCGGTAACACCGTCCATACCATTTGGAAGTGGTTGGCCATGCCAGTGGATGCTGGTGTGCTCCGGCAGACGGTTGGTCACGAAAATACGAACACGGTCACCTTCGACCACTTCGATGGTCGGCCCCGGTGACGCGCCGTTATACCCCCACAGGTTTGCCTTCATGCCAGGCGCAAACTCACGCACAACCGGCTCAGCAACCAGGTGGAACTCCTTAACTCCGTTGTTCATGCGCCATGGGAGCGACCACCCGTTAAGAGTCACAACCGGGTTGTAAGGACGGCCGTTCGGTGGCGGTGGTGGAACCTGCGTCGCAGCGCTCTGCATGATTACTGCTTCTGGGAGGGATGCTGCGCCGACTCGGCTAACCACCCCGGCCCCGACCAGTGCCGCGGCACCGGTGAACAAATCTCTACGTGAAACCATCTCAACTCTCCAATTAATGTTCAGCCGCTGGCGCGGAACTCGACGCTGCAACGGTTGGCTGTGAAACGGCCCCTCCGCTGCCGTTTATGGCCGCTTGCAGCTCGGTCTCTGCAATCCAGAAATCTCGTTGCGCTTCAATGGCGCCGTTGACGCTCGTGATTTGGTCGCGCGAGTCAGCCAGCAATTCGAAAACACTGGCAAGCATCCCGTTGTACCGAAGGAGGACCTCTTCCGAAATCTGCTTTCTTAGCGGGACCACCTGGTCGCGATAGTGCTTGGCGACGTCATAGGTCGTGCGGTACGCCGAGTACGCTTCTCGCACTTCCGAGCGCGCGCGAACAGCAGCGTCGGCGGTGCGATTGACCGAGAGCATGTACGTTGCCTTCGCACGAGCACGTCGAGCCCCACCCCAGTCGAAGATAGGTAGCTCAAGCGATATTTCGTAGCCGTTCTCACGAGGCGCGCCGGTAGTGCTTTTGTTGGCGTATCCAGCGTCCAGAACATTGATAAAGCCTGTAGCGTTCGTCAGGCCCAGTGACCGAGCGGTAGCATCAACGTCCCGCTTCGCAATCTGGATGTCGAGTCGCTGCTCCATCGCAAGAGCCTCGAGCGCCCCCGGCTCATTCGGCTTTTGGGGGAGGTCTGGCAGACGGTCGGGAATCTTATAGTTGACGTTCGAACCCCAGAGGCCTAGTAAGCGGGCAAGTTGCTCTCGCGTTGCCGTAGCAGCGTGCCGGGCGCGGGCATACTGCGTCGTCGCCTCCGCGTAGAAAGCCTGCTCACGTGCCCTGTCCAGTTTGCTCCAGTTGCCAACCTTGGCTTGCTCCTGTGCGAGCTGGGCTCCAGCCTCGGCAGAAGTCACTACCTGGCTCATAAATTTCTCTGTCTGAGCAGCTGCAACAGCGCTGAAGTACGCACGACGTGTTTCGCCAGCCAGACGAACTGCTTCTGATGCAGCCGTTATCTTGGCTTGCTCGAATCGGCCCTGCTCAATAGTGCTTCGCAGTGGAATAGTCAGCAGACCAATAAGGTCAAACATCACGCTACGTTCGATTTCGACTTCATCGCCGCCACGCATCCGGCTGAATGAAAAGCCCGGGTTACGCATACGGCCGGCTTGGACAAAGTCGGCTTCGGATACACCGAGCTCAGCGAGCGAAGCTTGAAGGCCGCGGTTGTTGAGCAATGCAATCTGCACCGCAGAATCAGGCGTCAACGGCGCTGCCAGGAGCTTGGAGACTTGGGCAGAGCTAGCCTGCGCGTCGCTGTCGGTTCTTTCGCCGGTCACTCCAAAGCCGATACGGGGCTGCGTCAACTTCGAGACGTCGCTCGCCCCGCCGTCATTGGACAACGTCGAACATCCGGCTAAAACCGATACGGCCAGCAAGAGACTGGAAGTCTTGAGTAATGGTGTGAATACGATAGGCTTCATTTTTTCGTCTCTTTTCCTTGTTGCTGATGCTGTTCATGCGACGCCTCATTCGCCGCACCCTTTGCAGGGGCTGGGCGAGTAGCATTGGCCGGCATTTTTTCCTGGCCCATCTGGTGTCCTGCATGGGGGTCGGGCTTTGGCACCGGCGCCATCTGGTGCCCGGCGTGTGGGTCAGGCTTTGTCACCGGCGCCATTTGATGACCCGCGTGTGGCTCCGGCTTAGTCATTGGTGCCATCTGGTGCCCTGCGTGGGGGTCCTGCTTTACCGCCGGTGCCATTTGATGGCCTGTATGCGCTGCCGGCGAACGTTGGCCAGTCGGGGCCGCTGGAGCGATAGCTTGAGCTGGCATCTGATGACCCGCATGTGGGGTCTGGCCAGCCGGTTCGGCTGGTGTTCCGTGGCCGGCATGGGCGCCCGAAGTCGCGCCTTGAGTCGGCATCGTGTGGCCACTGTGGCTCCCTGCACCTTGCGCTGCTGGCGCGTGGCCCGCATGAGCGCCACCGTGCATACCCTCACTCGCGACAGTAGCGTTAGCCTCTTTCCAAACTTTGTCAGGCGAGACGTTATCCGTAGCAGCCGGTATGTAAGTAGAGAAAGCAGACGTGTACGTCGTTTGTGAAACCTGCGCAGCCGGGTCGGCCGCTTTGAGTGAAGCTGGTGGCTCGCCCGCGACGGACGCGAACGATGTTACGGCTACCGCACTGGCGGCAACAAAACGTTTGGAGAACATAGTCGTCCCATAATCGAAAGTAGACGCGCAGCAGTAATGCGCGACAAAAGCACAACGGAATACGAGCGAGTACGCGCGTCGTTGCTACCGAAAACGATTAAGCGGCGAGAAGCCGAGGGGGACGTTCGAGACTGTCGGGAATGAAACCGGCGACGAGAGTAGAGCCAAAGGTCACATAGACCTCAGCGCTATTGAAGGAAGGTTTGAAGGTCAACAATTGCGGTGGTGCAACGGCACAAACAAAGCACGCAGCACAAGCACTGCATGACCCATGTTTGAGCGATTTGGAAGCGTCGTTATCTTGGTCGTCTGAGGACGCCATTTCTGAGCACTCTTCCTCATCACCTGACTGCTGGTCCATAACGGCATCGTGTGAACTTGCCGACGCGTCGCTGTGGTCCATCGAGGTGGCTGCGACCATGGTCATGCCCTGATGGCCAGAATTGCAAGTGCGCAGCACATTTGCCGCGAATGCCTGGAAGGGCATCACGGCAATTAGCAGCCATAGCAAATAGGTTTTCAGGGTGCGATTCATTGGTCGAGAGTGTAGCACGGTCGTTTATATCGTCAAGGCGACGCAAATTGAACGATACAGCTTCCCACAATGGGAAGGTCAAGCGAAATCGTAGACTCCCCGATAAGAAAAACGATGTATGCCCCGCCGCGCGCCGATGGCAGTTGTCATTAGTGCAAAAAAGTAGTACTTATGCTGAGCAACGATATATTCTGTCCTTGCACCTTGCAATTAATTACACTTCACCGCCCTCATCCAACTAATGAACCTCGTCCGCCTTCTGCTTTCACTGTTGCTTCTCGTGTCCGCACACGCAGGCGCCCAGGATGCGAAACTCAGCCAAAACTATCGCTTCTGTGAAGCTGGCTACTCAAGCTGTGACGTATCCCTCTTAAACGCGTCGCAGCTTGAGCAAGTACGCCAGTCCGCCCTGACGCGAAATTTTCGGTATTGCGACAGCGGGTATTCTAGTTGCGATTTGGGTCTGCTGACAGAACGTCAGCGAGCACAGGTTCATGGCTCGGCCCTGGCACGCAACCTCCGTAACTGTGATAGCGGTTACAGCAGTTGCGACCAATCCCTATTGACACCGTCCCAGCAAGTTCAAGTCAGCGAATCGCATCTAAAGCGAAATTTCCGCAACTGCGACAGCGGCTATTCATCCTGCGACCCGACTTTGCTGACCCAGCAACAGCAGGGAAAAGTTGCAGTCTCGGCCTTGGACCGAAATTTCACGAACTGCGACAAAGGTTATTCGGCGTGCGATACGGCTCTGCTGACAGCAGCGCAGCGCAAGCAAGCCGAGGTATCCGGCCTTACTCGCAACTTCCGAAACTGCAACAGCGGATACTCTACCTGCGATACCAGTCTTCTCACAGACATCCAGCGCACCACGGTTGAACAGTCTGCATATCGTCGGAATTCGTACAACTGCCAGAAGGGGTACAGCAGTTGTATCTACACAGCAAGGGCGTCAGCCACACTACCTCCGGCGTCAGGGCGCACTGCGAACGCGTCGCATGCGCGCGCCGAATCCAATAGTACAGGTGGTAAACAGCCTGCGTACGAGAGGCCTTACAGCGCGTCCATCAAGCCCCATGCACCAACTACGGCTCTAGTTTCGGGGGCAGCTGAGTCAGCTCCGTTGCCCGCGCCAAGCGGACCTTCTTGCGCTGAGAATGGGTCCTGCTACGGAGACATTAGCTCGGCCACTATGCGGCCTAAGACAACACATGTAAGCGGGTACACCCGACGTGACGGCACTTACGTTCGCGGACATTATCGCAGCAAGTAGCCCATCAATTATTGACATGGCGCGACCAAACTTTCCTCTCGAAATTTGGTCTTGACCTTCCCATCGTAGCAACCACTATCTTGGAATCCCACCCTTCCAAGGAGCTGTTATGTATGAACTGAATGTCCTAAAAATGAACTGTGGAGGATGCGTCCGCGGTGTTACACAGGCGGTGCAAGCTCTCGACGGCGCTGCTCGTGTCGAGGTCGACCTCGCAAGTAAGAAAGTACGCGTAGCTACAGATATGGACTTCGATGCCGTCAAGTCGGCAATCATCAATGCTGGTTACCCGGTGATAGAAGCCGCTGGCTCCTAATGCCACCAGGCAGAGCGGGCAACCCGCTCTGCCTCGCTTTCGCAACTACTCACTTGGCATGCGCCTGACCAAGTGTCCGCAACCGGCATCCTGCTTCGCAAAAGTTCCCAACCCAAATACCTCACCTCCAGCGAGCGCCCGAGCTAAGCGCAGGCATGTGGCTTCGCTAACTCATCAAGAATCGGACAATCTGGATGACTGTCGCCATGGCAGTTGTTGGCCACGTGGTATAACTGAGCCCGAATCGACTGAAGTTTCGCAATGTCCTCATCGAGCTCAGCGATGTATCTCTGGGCTAACTCTTTCACGTCTGCGCTATGTCGGCCGCGGTCCTGCCAGAGGCTTAGCAAGGTTTTGATGCGCTCAATTGAGAATCCCAGGTCGCGAGAGCGTTTGATGAAGCGTAAGGTTTGCACGTCATTCGTAGTGTATTGACGGTAACCAGAGTCAGTGCGATTCGCAGCCGTAATCAGGTCTATGCTTTCATAGTACCGAATCATCTTGGCGGTAACGCCTGAGGCGTCGGCAGCTTGTCCGATGTTCATCATTTACCTCCGATAGCAAAGGCCGGCTTCCACCGGCGGAGAAGCAGCGCGTTCGATACTACGCACACGCTTGAGAGAGCCATTGCAGCTCCTGCAATGATTGCGTTGAGGTAGCCCAGGGCAGCAAGTGGTATGCCTACAATGTTGTACACGAAGGCCCAGCCTAAATTTTGCTGAATCTTCCGGTACGTCTTCTTCGATATGTCGATAGCATCCGCAACCAGCCTCGGGTCTCCCCGCATCAACGTAATCCCTGCGGTATGCATCGCTACGTCCGTGCCGGTAGACATAGCAATCCCAACGTCTGCAGATGCAAGAGCCGGCGCGTCGTTGATGCCATCGCCTACCATTGCGACGACCTTGCCACCGCTCTTTAGCGCGGCTACTACATCGGCCTTGTCAGAGGGGAGCACCTGGGCACGAAAATCGTCTATACCTACAGCGATGGCTACACTTCGAGCGCTACCAGCGTTGTCCCCGGTAAGCATGACTGAGGCCACGCCGATATCTCTCAAACGACTCACTGCAGCCTTGGCCGATGGCTTCAACGTATCCCCAAACGCGAGCAATCCAGCCAGCTCGACTTTGCCATTCTGTTGCACAGCAAGCCAAGAGACCGTTCGGCCGGCGGCTTCATGGCGCGCTGCCGACGCGTCAATATCGCTGAGCACGACGCCTATCTCCTCCAACAGCCTACGGTTTCCCAGAAAAACCGTCGCCCCTTGGACGTCGGCGCGAACGCCTCGACCGGGAAGTGCCTGTGCATTCGTGGCTGGAAGCCTCCTAACTCCGCTCTTCTGAGCTTCTGCTTCAACCGCCTTCGCAAGGGGGTGGTCACTATATTGCTGGACAGCCTGCGCTAGGGAGAGAACCTCGTTTTCGGTTCTTCCAATTCCTTCGGTAGCAACCACAGCTGGCTTGCCCTCAGTCAGGGTGCCGGTCTTATCGAAAGCCACCACGTTCACTGCGTGCGCTGTCTCAAGCGCCTCCGCGTCTTTGATGAGAATCCCGTAACGTGCTGCGACGCCAGTTCCTGCCATTATCGAAGTGGGAGTCGCAAGACCGAGTGCACAAGGACAAGCGATAACTTGCACTGCTACGGCGTTGAGTAGCGCTTGCTGCCAGTCGCCCGTCAGCAGGCCCCACCCGAAAAAGGTCACAACTGAAATAAGGAGAACAACCGGTACAAACACGGCGCTGACCTTGTCGACTAAACGCTGAATTGGTGCCTTGACCGCTTGCGCGTCTTCGACGAGCCTGATGATATTGGACAGCATAGTGTCGCCGCCAACCGCAGTGGCCTGCAGGACAAGCATGCCCTCGGCATTCACTGCACCACCGGTGACCAGGTCGCCGACGTTTTTCGCGACCGGCAGGCTTTCGCCGGTAAGCAGCGATTCATCAAGATGACTGGTACCTTCGACGACCTTGCCATCGACCGGTACACGGTCGCCTGGCCGGACAATGACCAGGTCACCAACGACGACCTGTCCAACTGGAATCTCGGCATCATGGCCACCTCGTCGTACCAATGCGACTGTGGCACGTAACGACTCAAGGGCACGCAATGCGGCGACAGTCTGATGTTTCGCTCGTGCCTCTAACCATTTGCCGAGAAGAACTAACGTAATCACGACGGCGGAGGTCTCGAAGTAAAGATGCGACATCCCCTCATGATTGCCTTGTGTGAGAAGTAGATACACCGACAGCCCGTACGCCGAGGTGGTCCCGAGAGCGACCAAGAGGTCCATATTCCCTGTACGCGCAAGGAGAGCTTTCCAGCCAGCCTTATAGAATCGGGCGCCTAGCCAAAACTGGACTGGCGTTGCCAACGCCAGCTGCAGCCAGCCAGGTAGAGCCAGGTCTAAGCCGAACGGCATAAGCAGCATCGGCAACACGAGCGGCAGACTTAGTAGCGCTGCCGCCGCAACCGGCCACCAAGTTGGGAAACCGCTCTGCAGAGCGTCCTGTTGAGCAGAGGCGTCAGTTGCGGCGACAGCATGATAGCCGGCCTTTTCGACAACTCCAATCAACTGCTCAACTGTCACGCCGACAGCGGTGACACGTGCCTTCTCGGTCGCGAGATTCACCGAGGAATCGGTTACGCCAGGCACGTTCTTGAGTGCCTTCTCGACACGCCCCACACAGGATGCGCACGTCATTCCAGAGACCGAGAGTGTGAACGTTTCACTGTGCACTTCATAACCAGCCTTTTCGACAGCGGTATAGAGCGTATTGGGACTCACCCCTGAGACAACGTGAACGGTCGCCTTTTCTGTGGCCAAATTGACAGCAACGCGCTCTACACCAGCAACGGCCTTCAAGGCTTTCTCAACACGGCCGACACAGGAGGCGCACGTCATGCCGCCCACTGGGAAAGTGAAGGCCGCCGCTGCGACGGTAGGTTTGATGACTGCATTCATTTTGATTCTCCGGTCCTCGATTAAAAGAAGGATAGACCTTCCAGCGATGGTAAGGTCAAGGACTTGTTGCAGTCGAACGTAAGGTCGAAAAGCTCTGAACTCGACACAAGACTGGGATAGAATCGGTGCCTACATGATTACTGTTTAGATAATTCCATCCAATGCGGCGCTCTTTCCCGTCACTCTTCCGCTACGTTGCTCTGTTGTTGGTGCTTACCGTTTTCAATACGGGAATTGCCATGGCTTCGTACGTCTGTCCAGAGCTGACGACGAAAGTGATGGACTCGCAGATGATGGACGGCATGCCATGTGCTGGCATGGATATCGAAAAACCGGTGCATTGCGCTGAACTTTCTGCAGACACCAAAGCATCGCTGGAGCACCACAGCGGACCTCCAGGTTTGGCACCGCTCTCGAATCCAGCGTTAGTGCGAATCCTTGTACCCCTGCTGCAGATGGCGTCGCCCACGTCGTGGTCTGGCGAGATTCCCGAGCCTGGCGTCGCCCCGCCGTACCTCCGTACGCTCAGAATCCGAATCTAATTTCCTCCCCGCCTGCTTAACGCCCGGCTAGCTATTGCCGCCGGCGCTCGTTTTCATTCGCGGAGGATTTATGCTTTCTATTTTCACGTTGTATACATCCGTGCTATGCGCCACTGCACGGAAACGCCACACCCTGCTCGCGGCTGTACTGCTTCTTACCTCGAGCCTAGCTAACGCCAGCCCAACGCTGCTCACGTTCGACGAGGCGCTACGTCTAGCGGCAGCTGCCTCCGCCTCTGCCAAGGCCTCTCGTGCTTCGGTCGCGGCAAGTTCTCAGGCGGCAGCAAGAGCCGACCAACTACCGGACCCGATGCTTAAGCTGGGCCTCGACAATCTGCCTGTGTCGGGTCCCGACAAATTCCGTCCCAATGCCGACTTCATGACAATGCGTCGGATTGGCATCGAACAGCAATGGGTCTCCCGAGACAAACGCCAAGCGCGGTCAGAACGCGCTCAACGCGCGACGGAGAGCGCTGAAGGTGCATACCTCGAAAAGGTCGCGACTGTACGCGAAGAAGCCGGCAAAGCTTGGCTAACTGTTCTGTACAGACAGCGGGCAGTAGTGCTATCACGGTCCGTTGCACGCCAGATGGAACAAGACCTCGCAGCCCTTCAGGCGGCACATCGCGGCGCCAAGGCTTCGGCTAGCGATGTGCTGCAGGCGAAGACGGAACTAATCTTGAGTCGCGACTCGATACACGCGGCGGAGCAGGAGCTGGAAACTGCGCGAATTAACCTGCGCAGATGGACGCGCACGGACATTGTCGGGGTGGCAGACACGCCCCCTGAACTCACAACACACGTTCCGACTCTGCCGGCCTCGGACCTTGAACGCTATCATCCTACCGTTCTCAACGCGCGCCGTGCAGTTAGCCTCGCTGACGCTGACAAAGCGGTGGCCGTCCGTGAGCGTAATCCTGATTGGTCGTTTGAAGCCGGCTTTGCCCAACGTAGCAGCCAGTACTCGAACATGGTGTCGTTCGGCGTGAGCATTCCGCTAACCCTCAACCGAACCCAGCGACAGGACCGTGACATCGCGGAGAAGTCCGAGCTCGGAACGAAAGCCAGACTGGAATATGAAGAAGCGCTGGTTGACATGCAGTCGACGATACAGGTGCAGTCGGCTCAACTCGAAAGCCGCAAGCGCCGTATTGCGCAGCTCAATTCGGAACTGCTCCCAACTGTCAATCAACAGGGTGACTTGGCACTTGCTGACTACCGCGCTGGCACAGGCACGTTGACTGCGGTTTTCAGGGCCAAGCGTGCTTTGCTCGAAAAGCGTTTGCAAGTGAATGCACTAGAAGAGGAAGCCGCCCTTATCTGGGCGAGCTTGGAGTTACACCTAATCCCGCATGACATCGCAACGCAATCGAGAGCAGCACAATGAACAAGGTCAACAAATCACGAGTTGCAGTCCTCATCGTCGCAGGTTCCCTTCTTGCCTATGGCGGCTACTGGGCGGGCACGAGAGCGACTGTATCGGGAACCGGTACTAGCACGCGCGGTACTGCGCCATTAACGGCCTCGCCAGCGTCTAACGTCGACCCAGCCACAGGGAAACGAGTCCTGTACTGGCATGACCCTATGGTCCCAGGCAAGCGCTTCGACAAACCAGGCAAGAGCCCTTTCATGGATATGCAGCTCGTCCCTGTGTACGCAGAGGAAGGTGGTGAAGCGGCCGGCGTAAAAATCTCACCGTCACTTCAACAAAACCTCGGCATTCGATTTGCGACCGTCCGGCGCGCCGAGCAAGCGGCTTCTCTTGAACTTGTAGGCAGTACCCAGTTCGATGAAAGCAAAGCCGAAGTTGTACAGAGCCGCGTGGCAGGCTTCGTCGATAAGCTACATGTACGCGCACCACAACAGCAAGTGAAGCGCGGACAAGCTTTTGCGTCTATCTATGTCCCAGACTGGCTGGCTCCGCAGGAGGAGTATCTGATGCTGAAGCGCAGCGGCGACACCACCTTAACGGCTGCAGCTCGCCAAAGGATGCGTGCCCTATCTATCCCAGACTCGATGGTGGCGGCCATGGACCGTACAGGTCGACCACAAAGCCACCTATCGCTCTCCTCTCCAGTTTCCGGCGTCGTCACCGAACTAGCGGTCCGAGAAGGGGCGCAGGTTACGCCTGGGATGACGATTGCAAAAGTCATCGGTATGAAAACGATTTGGCTGCTTGCTGAAGTGCCAGAGGCAGTTATCGGTTCAGCGCGTCCTGGTATGCAGGTAACCGCAACCTTCGGCGGAGACCCACAGCGCACTTACCAGGGCAAAGTACGTGAGATTCTGCCAGGCGTAAGTACCACCACCCGGACAGCCCAAGCTCGACTGGAATTGGACAATAAGGATGGGAGCTTGATTCCGGGAATGCTTATGCGAGTCAGGCTCAGCGCTGCGAAACCTGAATCCCGTCTCCTTGTTCCATCCGAGGCCATCATCGCGTCGGGTAAACGCTCCATCGTTTTTGTTGCTGACGAGAAGAACAGCATGCGCCCAGTGATTGTCGCTCCAGGACGAGAAATCGGCGACGAAACTGAGATTCTCAGTGGGCTGAGCGAAGGCCAGCGCGTAGTAGCGTCTGGTCAATTCTTGATTGATTCGGAAGCGAATCTGAAGTCGATACTGCCGAAGCTTGTGACCGACGCCTCGATGCCCCCTACAGACGTCAGTCCAAGCGCACCGGCACCGGACGCGCAACCAAGTCCAATGCCACAGATGTCGATGTCCCCTAAGACGACAGATACGAAGAAACCTGTCCAACCATCGTCACCATCCCACCAAGGAACTGGCAAAGTCGAACAGGTAACTGGCGAAGCGATAACGCTGTCGCATGGCCCTATCGCCACTCTGCAGTGGCCTGCAATGACGATGGACTTTAAGAAGCCGAAGCCTGATTCGTTCAAGGAAATCAAGGTTGGCCAGACCGTCCAGTTCTCGTTTGTCGAAAGCGAAGACGGTTATGAGCTCAAAAGCGTTGTGGCCGCGGCCGGAGGTAAGCCATGATTGCCCGCATCATACGGGCGTCAATCGCAGGGCGTGTCTGGGTTCTCATTGCGGCCGTGTTGGTAGCGGTCTGGGGCGTCTACTCCTTGCGCGCAACGTCCCTCGACGCCCTTCCCGACCTTTCAGACACTCAGGTCATTATCCGAGCCCAGTATCCCGGCAAGGCGCCGCAGCTAGTCGAAGACCAGGTCACCTATCCATTAACGACGGCTCTCCTCTCGGTGCCGGGAGCGAAGACCGTTCGCGGCTACTCGTTCTTCGGAGACTCATTCGTCTACGTCTTGTTCGATGACGATACTGACCTGTACTGGGCGCGCTCACGTGTTACCGAGTACGTCAACCAGGTGCAGAATCGCTTGCCCGCCGGCGTGCGAGCAGAACTAGGACCTGACGGCACCGGTGTTGGATGGGTGTTTGAGTACGCCTTAGTCGACCGAAGTGGGAAGAACGACCTTAGCCAGCTTCGCGCTATCAACGACTGGTTCCTGAAATTCGAACTCAAGACCGTGCAGGACGTTGCCGAGGTAGCGAGCATTGGTGGGATGGTCCGTCAGTATCAGATTGTGCTCGACCCGGACAAGCTGCGGGTGTTTGGCATGTCGCACGCCCAGGTACTCGAAGCAGTCCAAGATGCAAACGAAGAGTCAGGCGGTTCTGTCATCGAGATGGCCGAAACTGAGTACATGGTGCGCTCCCACGGTTATTTGCGCTCGTTGGAGGACTTCCGAAATATCGTTCTTAATGCGAGCGATGCGGGCACGCCAGTCCTGCTTCGCGACGTGGCCTCGGTCCGCCTGGGACCAGAGATGCGCCGCGGGATAGCGGAGCTGAACGGGGAAGGAGAGGTAGCAGGCGGCGTTGTCATTATGCGCTCGGGGAAAAACGCGCTCGACACCATCGAAGCAGTGAAAGCCAAGCTAGCGACACTTCAAGCGTCCCTTCCGAAAGGTGTCGAAGTCGTGACCACTTACGACCGTTCGAAACTGATTTCAGCGTCGGTTGCGAACTTGCGTGACAAGCTCATCGAAGAGTTCGTGGTCGTCGCTATCGTATGCGCTGTCTTCCTCTTCCACGTTAGGAGTGCGCTCGTCGCTGTCGTGACACTTCCACTCGCAGTACTCGCCGCCTTCATTGTGATGCGATACCAAGGTGTGAATGCAAACATCATGTCCCTCGGCGGCATCGCTATCGCGGTCGGGGCGGCAACCGACGCTGCTCTAGTACTTATCGAGAACGCGCACAAGCACCTGGAGGCGCATGCGCACGCCCATCCGAAAACGAGCCTCGACGCTCGTACCCGCTGGGACGTCATCGCGAAGTCGTCCGTGGAAGTCGGTCCTGCACTCTTCTTCTCGCTTCTCATCGTCACGCTTTCGTTTATTCCTGTGTTCGGCCTCGAGGCGCAAGAAGGCAAACTGTTTGCACCTCTCGCCTTCACAAAGACGTATTCGCTTGCCGCGGCAGCTGCACTTTCAATTACGCTGGTACCAGTGCTGATGGGTTACCTCATCAGGGGACGCATACCCAGCGAGGAGTCCAATCCAGTAAATCGGCTGCTTATCAAAGGCTACCGGCCACTTCTGGAAGCAACTTTGAAACATCCTTGGACAACGCTCGGCATGGCTTTGATTGCACTACTGCTGACGGCTATCCCTATTTCGAAACTGGGAGGAGAATTCCTTCCCCCATTGAATGAGGGGGACCTGCTGTACATGCCCTCAGCGCTTCCAGGGCTTTCTGCAGCGAAGGCCAGCGAGCTGCTCCAGCAAACAGACCGCCTCATCAAAACCGTTCCCGAGGTGGCCACTGTATTCGGCAAAGCTGGTCGCGCAGAGTCCGCGACCGACCCAGCTCCGATGGAAATGTTCGAAACGACGGTTCAGTTCAAACCACGAGACCAGTGGCGTTCGGGCATGACGCCAGAGAAGCTCGTAGAGGAGCTCGACAAAGTTGTGAAGGTTCCCGGGCTCTCGAATGTCTGGGTGCCGCCGATTCGCAATCGCATTGACATGCTCTCCACCGGCATTAAAACCCCAGTCGGTGTCAAAGTATCAGGCCCCGACCTGGCTCAAATCGACAAGATTACTACCGCAGTTGAGGCGGCAGTAAAGACAGTCCCAGGTGTCACCTCTGCCCTTGCTGAGCGGCTAAGCGGCGGCCGGTATATCGACATCGACATCGACAGACTTCGCGCAGCAAGGTACGGCATGAGCGTCGCGGACATACAGACCATCGTGTCGTCGGCAATCGGTGGTGAGAACGTTGGAGAAGTTGTCGATGGGCGCCAACGTTTTCCGATAAACGTACGCTATCCGCAGGACTATCGGAACTCTGTCCAGTCCTTGCGCGAGCTTCCCATCGTGACCGGACGTGGTGCCCAGATTCAGCTCGGCGACGTCGCATCGCTAAGTGTCACCGACGGCCCTCCCATGATTCGTAGCGAGAACGCAAGGCTTTCAGGATGGGTGTATGTAGACGTCCGCGGCGTTGACCTGTCGACAGCCGTTCGCGCGATGCAGGAGCAGGTGCATGACAAAGTGAAGCTGCCGCCTGGTTACGCCGTGGGATGGTCCGGGCAGTTCGAGTACATGGAACGTGCGGCCGGTCGGCTTAAGACAGTGGTGCCGCTTACCCTGCTGGTCATCTTCCTGCTGCTCTACCTGGCATTCCGTTCCACTGCTGAAGCCGCGCTGCTTATGCTGACCGTACCGTTCGCCCTAGTCGGAGGATTCTGGTTTATTTGGGCTCTCGGACATGCAGTATCGGTGGCAACGGCGGTTGGGTTTATTGCACTTGCAGGACTTGCTGCAGAGTTTGGCGTAGTGATGCAGGTGTACTTACGAAATTCACTTCAGGCTCGCCTAGATGGGGGACAGCCCCTGACACGCGAGTTGATTCTGGATGCGATACGTGAGGGCGCCCTGTTGCGAGTACGTCCCAAAGCAATGACTGTCGCGGTCATCCTTGCTGGCCTGCTCCCAATCATGTTCGGTGATGGTGCCGGGTCCGAGGTCATGCAGCGAATTGCCGCACCAATGGTCGGAGGGATGGTGACGGCGCCGCTTCTCTCGCTGTTCGTCATCCCAGCTGCTTGGCGTCTGCTGCAGGAGCGCGCTATACCAGGACGCTAGGTACTCGACCGCAAGCTCTGACTGTGGCTGGGCTAACAAAAGCAGTTCGCCCAGCCGGTGCGGCTTACAACGTCGTTGCGGCATACGCAATACAACCGTGCATAAAACCATTCGCTACACATTGGCCTACTGAAGTCGACACTTCGTCAGGACTTCGGTGAGCCTTTGTAGAGCAGCCTGATGACCACGTATCTGGAAATTGATGAACTAGCCGTATTGTTGGGAAGAAGCGCCCATACAATCAGGCGGGACCTCCTCCGAAACCCAACAGCCGTGCCGCCAAGGATGTACATCCATAGGACGAAAATGCTTCGGTGGCGGGCACACGAGGTAGAAATCTGGATGCATGAGACTGGCTGGACTCGACGTCCCTCGTAGTTGGGACAGCGAGGACCTGACGCATTGACCGCCATCGCGGTCGGTCGAGAAGCCACAGCCTCAAGGCCCGCATCGGCCGGGGAGATGATACCCAGCTTGCCATCGACAACGCGCAAAAGTTGAATGCAATACGCTGCTGCCGATTTGTGTACCTGCTCAGCCCTACCGGTGCAGCGCTGGTCCAGGTGTGCTAGAAAGACGCACGGAACTGCCCAATTGCCTGCACAAGAGTACGCAGATTCAGGGAGCATTTCGCCCTTGATTGTAATGACGGACGAATCCGCTCAGTATCACCGCAAGCTACGGCACGTGGAAGTCAGCGGCCTCATGAACGGAGCCAACCTCACGCACATACGCAGATTTAGGGAAGCTTGCGGCCGAGCGTGTAGCGAGACCATCTGTCGCGGCCTTGGCCTTGTTGCGAGGTAAAAGAACTGACTACACACGACATAGGCCTCTATCGGAATTGATGGCTAGCCAGCGTATTTGAGCGGCCGCCCGGTAGGCTTACCGTCTGTAGTAGGACGCCGACCTACCGAAAAACTAGAGCGATGGCCGTGGCAATTAGGCTTATCAGCAATGCGCCCATCCCCAAGCTGACCAGGAATATGGGCGCTCGCTTTTCGTCCTGCAAAATCACACGTATTTTCTTAAGCATTCGTAACCCTCATCAAGGCCGTTGCCACTCATCCGCAAGACTTCAATCTGAACTCGCGACAATGAACGGGCTTCGAGTGCGACATCTACCTAACACTCTGCAGTGCATACCGGGCGCGCCAAAACTTTCGCAAACTGAACATTTAAGCTCTCTTTTCGGAGGTCGTACTCGACCAATCTTGATACCAGTTCGTCGCGAGCGTGGACATATAGCTCCTCGCAAAGACCGGGGATGAGTTCGTTCGCGTTTTCGTCGAGATACGCCAGCCATTCCTCATCCTGCATCTTTACCAATTCGCGAATGTAGCCCCGGAGAACAGGCGCTAACTCAGCAATTTCCTCATCACTCGTCCCGCTGTCTACCAATAGCGCTAACTCTCGAATCAGTGCGATAAGCAGGTCAACAGGAAAAAAGCTGGGCAGCAAATTGCGACCTGTACGGCGCGAAAGCTCCAGTTTTACCGTAGCTACTGACATAAAAAGTCCAGTCTGTGAATGAAGTTTTTAGGGTTGAAGGCAGCCGTTTCCATCGCCTCAGAGGGTGCTGCTCACGAAGCGGTCATGTGCATGCCGTATCGTGAAATATTGTATACTATACTTTATAGACGTACTATGGGGATTCGCACATGCTGCTGGCACATGAGCGCTCCCTTCAAATTTTTAACCGCCCGAGAGCGGTTTGCCCGCAATTTACGCGAGTGGCGTTCTAAACGCGGTCTCAGCCAAGAGGCACTTGCAGCAGAATCTGGCCTCTCAAGAGTGTTTTTGTCCCGAGTCGAAACCGCTGCCGCTACAGTTTCATTAGATAACGTGGAAAAGCTGGCCCACGTTCTAGGCATCGACATCGTAGATTTGCTGCTGCCATAGAGACTTCGAGGCCTGCTGCGCTCGTCACTTTGCTACCGAGACAGTTGATGAGAGGGGGCGATATGCCTAGGAAATTGCCGGACTATTTGCCAGCGGACTGGCCAGAGCATGCAGGAATTCCTACCAAAGACGAGTGGGAGCGCGCACAAGAAGAAGACCTTATTGCCGAGGTAGCGTTCACCCGGATGAGGGAGCACCCGCCCTCCACGGTACCAACGCCAGAATCAATCGCCGCTGGCAACGCCGCCATGGCAGAAGCTTACGCGCGCGCAGCACAGCTGGTTGTGCAAAGGATTGAGAGCAGAGAATTGCTAGGCATTGATGAGTTTTGCGAGGAGGTCGGTGTAACTCGCGACTGGCTGAGCGATGCCTTGACAGAAGGTAGGCTGTTTGCAATTACCGGACCTCAAGGGCGTAGTTTCTTCCCCACTTTTTATGCAGATGCCAGTGTGAAGCGTACCGATATTGAACAGGTCGCCCGTGTGCTGTCACCACGTGACCCGGGTTCTCAATACTGGTTTTTCACTAGCATCAGGACATCACTCCAGGGGACACCGCTCGATGCGCTACGCGCGGGTCGACTTGATGCTGTACTCAGAGCGGCAGAAATGCACGTGGAAGGTGCCCCGCCCCGTGTGCTTTCGGTTGTCGAGGAACTTGCAGGGCAGTCCGGACCGCTGACGGTGCCTCAGCAGCATGACCCATCTGAGTCGTTTGCTGACGTGTTAAACGGTGCTACGAGAGGCTGATACATGGTACGTGTGTCCGCAAATACAATGAGTACGTGACAAACATAGTGTCCACAGCTCCGGCAAACGAGACGGCAATGATTCCTCAACGACCGAAGTATGCATGGACGAGCAGTAGAATAAAACAAAGCCGGTATTGCCATCCGAACAACAGAGCGCACATCGAACAAGACTCGCTGTCCACAAGCTTCAGGATGCGCTGCAGTTAAGAACGCTCCCGTGGCCCTCCAATAGACGACCGAGCTGCGGGTTCGGACCTACTTCTAGAGGTCTAAGCGCATTGGTCCTCTACTTTTTTATTTTACGGGGTTTCTTACTTTCCTTAACTGAAACGTCCGTATCAGGCCGCGAATTTCGGTCGATATCGGGCAACGGAAGGTCCAACTGGTCCGTAGACATCCCAGCCGCTGTAGCGTTGTACAGCCATCGCATGAATTTTTCTACAAGAAATCGATTCTCAGCAGTCAATCTTGTAACAGTCGCCTCAAGTGATTGAACGCGAGGGTCGCGGACTTCCTCGCTAAGCGCTGGCGATTTTTTATGCTGTGACCGTTGGTCCCGCAACATTCCCACACGAATGGTATATGCGGACTTTATCTGGGGTTGTCGGTCTAGGGCTTGGCGCGTGTACGTAGGAAGACCGGCGGCGGTCAGTGCCTCAATCAGAAAGTCCCATGTAAGTTTATTCGTTGGCCAAGCGTCAATGATTTGAACTGCGACACGGACAATCTCGTCATCTATGTTCTTAGCCCGAACCTTATTCATTATCTGCGCGCCTCGTTACGCCTTTACGCCTGCTGTTTAGCAGTCGCTTCTGGCCGCCCTGCTGTTCGTCCGAAACTTTGCCGCTCGCATCTTTAAGTACCATCACCGGACTCGCAAAGGGGGTTCTAGGCTCACCCCCTATTTTACCGACGCTTACGCTTGGAGTGGTGGCTTCCATCGCCGCCCGTAGGCGACCAGCCTCACCCACTTTGGAAAGTGATTCAGAACCTGACAGGCGAATCAGCGCTCCGGCCTCAACCCGCGGGTCATCCAGAATACTAACAATTTGCTTGAACCTCTCGACATTAGCCTCATGCGTTTCCAGCCAAATCTTTGCGGATAGTTGGCCAGCGTTAAGAGCAGCTAACGCGCGCTCAACCAGCAATTGATTTTCCATCAACGAGGCCCGAAGACGCGTTTCGACAACCGCATCCCCCTTCACGACCACATGCTCGTCGCAGCTTATATGGTCACCAAATTTCGGGCACGGCATCATCACGAAATCGTGCACGCAGTATCCCAAATCCGTCGTATGCCCGGCCTGAACACGCTTCGCCAACCATTCAGAACGAAGAATCGGGATGTAAGTCTTTGTGGAGACAGGGGGAGCGAAGGAGGCGGTAGCGCGTCCAACAGAATCGCGCATCTCTTCAATACGTTCCGCTGCACTCACATGGTCATACGCCGAATTCTGAGCGACGTTCTTTCGCCCGGACCACGCCGCAATATCGAAGGCATCCATATTCGCGCTTTGCGCAATCGTGTTCAAAAAATGTCGCAGCTGGTGTGACTGAATCCTAATTGGCCTTCCTTCGCTGTCACACACGCCGGTACTTTTAAACAATGAAGGCATACTACGTGCGGTACTCTCATCAACAGCCCGAGAGATTTCGTACTCCCCAACAGGCCTTAACATGCATACCAAAGTTTTCTTGCGAGGATTATATTCATGTACTCGCGAAATGCACAAGGCTTCGCTGTACTTAAGTCCGCTTCGTTTATGAAATATTGGAAATCCAACAGGAAGCATGCTGATAATTTTTCGTTGCAATTCAGCAAACCGAATCCGCGGCACGTCTATCGCCCTAATTTTTCCGGGGGCGCCACGCAAATCGTCGCCCACCCCAATGTCATTTCTTCCGCACCACGTCAATACGTCTGAAAGTGTTTTACGGTCAGACTCTGCATCCGTTCCATCGCCAATCGGAGCTGAATCGCCCCACAAAATATTGTCGACTTCACGTGCTGAAAGCAACCGCTTTAAACGCAAATGACTGTTTTTTTTAGACAGGTAGAGTCGACCAGGGTACGCCTCGTAGTGTCGAGCTAACGCCCTAGCCGGCGCAGAGTAATCGACCAGCCTCTTAACGGCCTCCTGTGCAACCGCAGACATAGTCGCCGACACCGGCTTTAGAATTGCCCCCCCGCCCTTAGCGGCCCAATAGCGCAGCAGGAACCCAGGCTTGCCGTCCCCCCTTGGAACCAGACAGTCGACAGTCAGACGTATCACTTCACTTAGTCGACCTGGCTGGCAAATAAGCAGACCCAAGACGGACGACACCAGCAAGTCACGAGGTTTCTCAGCTCGATGGAACGCCTCTCCCAATGCTTCCAAATGCTCTTGCATCGGGAGTTTCTCGCTGCGACGCTCATCGAAGTCAATACCAAGCTTGACAGAAAAATCAGTTGGTACAGCTAAAAAGTTAGTCCATGCACTTCCCACTCTCGACAGCCGATTGTCATCAATGAAGCGACTTAGACGGCTAAGAGCATTCCCAATTTGATAGGCCTTACCGACACCAAAATGTTTTTTTGCAAGGCTTGCCGCCTCATCAAAAGTGGTCGACGTGATTTTCGTAGGGCAGAATTCACCCCTTCCAACTAACGCCTGCTCGACCATTTGTAAGGCCCTAAGTCGTGTCAAGGTCGGCGTGGCACTTACAGGCTCGATTGCATGCATATATCGAATATAGCCCTTAGCAAAATCTGAAAATCCGGCGGCTAAGGGCACTTTATTGGCACGAGACCGCGCTGTAAGAAAGGTGCAAAACGAAATGCTGCTATTCCCACGTTTGTTATCCGAATTAAGCGCCGTTCCGACTTCCCATTTGTCCGCGTCAAAATCTATTGCCCCATAGACGGTCAGTTCATCCCGACACAGAGCAACAAACCTACGAAGATTTAGTAACGCCGTCGAGCTCGGAAATGGGATAAATGTTGCTGAGGATGTCACGATACGTCACCTGAAGACGACCTCTTCGAATATTCATCAGCGCACTGAACAATTACGCTGGCGACGGCCATCATTGCCCTATCATTCACGCTGACAATGGCCGCTGAGCAGCCGGCCTTCAAAAGCCGAGCTCTATCTTTCTCAAGGTAGTCATACACTAACTGGTGTGGGCCATCCAGCCATGCATTGAAGAGAAAACAAGTGTAGCAAGCAATCGGCTTATTAAAGCCACAAAAGTCCTCCTTGCCACATCGACCTACACCTTTTTGCATTGATTTGTCGATTATAGGACTGGTGATATGAAGTGCCGGGTCTAAGTCTGCGTTAGTCACAGTTTTTATCAACACGCCTTTAAATGCCTGGGCAATAGTCCCCAATCGCGCAGCAGTAGAAAACTCGACCCTATCGTGTAACTCGAATGCACCCGCTAGCGCCACATACGGCCGCACGCTTATAGTCGTCGTATGGCCAAGTCTGAGTGCAGTTCCCGCTACCCCTAACCCCTCCCGTATACAATTTGTACCCAACGTGTACCTAAAACGATACACATTAAATACCATTTGCGCACCCGTTCTTTCGCTGATGGCGCTAAGATTAGAAAACGTGGCACGAATCTCGTCCGTTATCGTCACCGCCAACATGTGATACTCAAAACCCTTAACGTTCGCGCCAGCGCTCTTTCCCCTACTTGGAAAAAGAGGACCAGACTCGGGGTCGGGGAGCAAACCAACATATTGGTTCAGCATTTGGCTCTTGTACTCAAGCATCAACGCAGCCAACTCAGGTATTAAGTCCATTTCCTGGAACCGACTCCGTTCTGCCTCACCCCGTGCTTTAACCTGTGGAATTTTCAAAACACAGCGCTCACGACTGTCCTCGCGTATAATTTGAAGGTCCAATAATTTGAGAAGCGCATATTGCTTAGGACGCTGCCCAAATAACGCGACTAGCCAAGCCAGCACATATCTTGAAAGCGGAATACTGCCGTTTGCGTAACCTGAATACAACGCATCAAATATAGTCTCCCGTTCCATGTCTGTAAATGGACCAACAACCGGGTCTAGCTGACTAATTACACTACCGCTTGTAACGCCGCGAAGTTTAGTCTCTGACAAGTACTTTGCTCCGCACGCAGAGATTCCAGGAAAACCAAGCTTACCCATGCGTTTTAGAAAAGGCCTGCAGCTTCGAAAACAAATTTCGCTCGGGTCAGATTCTTTTAACACGTTGCGCGCATTGAGAAGACTGACCGCCGTAAAACTTCTAGTCAAGCCATCTGCGCCTCCCTTGATAACTCTACACAAACGGCAGAGATTCTCGAATGTAGCGCTCAATGTCCCTGCGGCCAAGTTCTCTGCCGTCCATATAAGTGTCTTCCGTAATCCCCAGTGCAGCTCCTCACCAAGTTCGACCAGACTCGAAAAATCGATATGCACGGATTTGGTACCATCCTTGAAACTCCACAGGTCGCTTCGTGGGTCAAAGACCACACCATTTGCAGTTGTTGCAACAGCCGATATTTCGAAACGACCCGAGAATCTATTTGATACCGTCGTGTTTGGATGTGTGACGCTTGGCATATTGTTCATTCTGTGCTTTCAATGACGATTGATGCGCTTTCTCTTTGATGCGACGCTTGTTGTAATGGTCGGGCATCGTTGATATCGCTGACCACCGCATCAGAACTCTACGCCGTTGGGCTTCATCCGTGTCTAATACCCCATCTCTCTCGAACCCAAGTGATAAGATGTAGTTACATGTATGGCGGCACATTTGAGATGATAATTTTTTGGGTAGCGCGGGACACGACTCACGAATCTTCCGAAAAATATGTTGAAGTGCACTTTCTGTCAACGCTCCACCGCCTCGTGCCAAAAATAGAAATGGCATATCGTCTTGTGCTTGTGATTTTCGTAAATTTGGAGAAACTATATATTCGTAAGTTGCTGCCATAAGGTCATGAGACAGCGGAATTTCACCTTCTATGGTTTTGACTTTTGCAGGCCGACGACGCTTATCTACCTTAGAATCTTGGCGCCTAAGAACCCGGACGACGGCGCGCTGCCAATCGATATCTTCAAGTCTAATACCTAATAATTCGCCACGACGCAATCCCAAAAGGATGAGCCACTGCATAAGAAGAGCGTTGCGATAGCGACCGAATTCATCTCGGAAGGGATTTTCGTCAGCCAGGGGGTCGGTAATGCGCCACAAGTCATTGATTTGCGACTCACTTAAGGAAGTGCTTTGTTCCTTCGGCTTGGGCCTTGCAGGAACCCTCGCATCAAACATCTCGAACGTGTGAACCCGTGCAGTCTCGAGTCGGAGGTATCGCTCGTTATCTCGGTCAAGCGAATATAGAGCACGCAGGGCTCTCTCGTTGACGTAGTCGCGTATGTAGGCAACTCGGTCGCGATAGGATGTTATCGCATCTCGCTTTGGGACTGTAGGAAGCTTTTGGTACAGCTTCATAATTTTCACATTGCGCCCATGCAACGCAACTTCCTTGACTTCCAGGAGCGGTAGGATACGCTCGAGCTTCTGTTTGCAAAGGTCAACTATTCTTTCAACTTCGAAAAGTAAGAGTAGTTTGCTTGATTTCAACCTCTCGGTCAGGTCAATATCGAGAATGCGGCAGGCCAGTTCTAACACCATAATTGCACGCAAGTGTGCCTCTATGGTGTTTACGGCTAAGTGTCTGGACCGTAGATTCTTTAATGCGTATAAAGTCGGTTCAATGAGAGGGGCGCCGCTCTCGGAATCGACCAGTGAGACGAAATTCTCGCCCGACTGCAGTCGAAAATGACGAATACCAAACGGATTACGCATTTGTTTACACTTCTCTGCAATGACACCATTGCACAGTGCGCTATTTACATTTTTTTGTCAAGCTCGATATTTTCCAGCTGTTTGCCTATGAGAAATTTAAGGTTGTTTACGGTTTATTCAATATGATGCTTGACTTCTGCACGGCGACCACGGCGAACAGGCTCAGCACGAAGGACATCGCATAGAAACCCTTTTCGCTCGGCGCCAGCGTCGCGTTCCACAGGCCGACCGTCAGCAGCGCGATGACGGCGAACAGCGAAAACCAGCACAGGCCGAAATACAGACCCGTCACGGGAATGCCCTCGCTGCGGTCGCGCACCGATTTCTGCAGCGAGATCGCGGCGAACAAACCGTAGAGCAGCAGCGACAGGTAATAGCCCTTTTCGTTGAGCTGCATCTGGGCATTCCACAGTCCCCACAGGAAGGCAGCCGCGCCGATGATCAGCGCACCCCAGGAAGCACCCACGAAAGCAGCGGTCGGTCGTTGAACGGTAGTCACAGCGGGCTCCAAGAAGTTTGTTCGCGGAAAGTTTACCACTAGTAAGTCTCAAGGAGTCGTAAATCGGTATGCATGCCCTGTCCGCTCAAGCGGTCGCGGTGGACAGGACCGGTGGGATCGCCGGGCGATACCGGCGCCAGGGCCAGGCCGATCTGCGCGGGCTTTCCCTATGAAACTAGCCGCGCAAGGCGCGCCAGGTGGCGAAGCCGGCGACGCACAGGACAAGCGAACCGACCAGGTGCAGCAGCGTATGCGCGAGCGCCCAGCCGTAGGCGCCGCGTTGCATAAGTACTACTGATTCGCCTGAAAAACTCGAAAAGGTCGTCAAACCGCCGAGAAAGCCCGTGACGATGAAGAGGCGCCACTCGGGCGCGATGTGCGGGTTGCCCGAGAAAAAGCCGAGGGCGATGCCGATCAGGTAGCCGCCGATCAGGTTCGCGGCCAGCGTGCCCCCCTGCAGCTGGGCGTGCGCGTTCGTCAGCCAGTTGCCGAGGCCCCAGCGCAGCCAGGCGCCGATCGCCGCGCCGGCGCCCACCGCCAGCCAGTTCAAGCCTGGACCCACTTCGCCTTGGCGCTGTCGTCGCTGATGCGGGCATCGACCCAGCGCGCACCCTCTGGCGTCTGTTCCTTCTTCCAGAATGGCGCGTCGGTCTTGAGGTAGTCGATGATGAACTCGCAGGCGGCAAAGGCCTCGCCGCGGTGGGCGGCGCTGCAGGCAACGAGGACGATCTGCTCCATGGGCTTCAGCGGGCCGACGCGGTGGATCACCAGGGCCTTGTAGAGCGGCCAGCGCGCATGCGCCTGCGCCACGATGTCTTCCAGCGCACGCTCCGTCATGCCCGGATAGTGCTCGAGTTCCATCTCGGCGACCTGGGAACCTTCGTTCATGTCGCGCACGGTGCCGACGAAACTGACGACCGCGCCGACGCGGGCGTCGTTCTCGCGCAGGCGCGCCAGCTCCTGGCCGAGGTCGAAGTCGGCGCTCTGGACGCGCACCTGGCCCGTTTGCCCGCTTGAAGGCGCGATCGCCTGCGCAATCACCTGCGCACCCACTGGCGCGCTCACCTGGCCTCGCCCGCCGTGCGCATCACGAGCTGCTCGACGCGCATGGCAGTGCGCTCGTCGGCCAGGGCCGGCAGCGCGCACAGGCTGCGCAAGCCCTGCGCGGCCGCACCCTGTCCTGCGCCCTGTCCTGCGCCCTGCCCGACTCCCTTGCCCGCGCCTTTGCCACTGTCCTTGCCGCCTGCTTTCAGCGTCGATTGCAGGGCCTCGACCTGGAGCCGCAAGCGGTCGCGCGCGAATTCGGCGCCGCTGTCGATGCCTGCCGCGACTTCCTGGCGCAGCAATTCGTTGAGGAGGGTCGTGCGGTTCGCTTCGAGCAGGCGGGCGTAGGCGCCGCGGTCGCCGTCCGTGGCATGCAAGGCGGCCTCGAAACGGGCGTCGAGTACCGTGTCGTACTCGGCACCGGCAGGCACCAGGGCGGCCCAGCGCTGGCGCCACTCGCCGGCATCGAGCACCACGTCCTGGCGCGCCAGTGCGTCTTCCAGCGCCTGGCAGGTGCGCAGCTTGTCGCGTACGGCGCCGGCAACAAGCATGCCGGCGGCGCGACGGGCCAGGTCGGCGTGGTGCTGCACCTTGGCCACGGCCTCGTGGTAGCGCTTCTCGACGCGCGCCTCGTGGGCCCGCGGTACCGGGCCGATCGCCTGCCATTCGGCCGCCGCCTCGCGCAGCAGCTTGCCGGCGCTGGCGGGGGTGGCGTCAGGCGCGGCCGCTTCCAGCCGGGCGCTGATCGCCTCTTTCGCCGTCTCGTGGGCGCGCCGCTCATTGTCCGCCGCGTGCGCGCTCTCCTTGCGCCGCGCGAACAGATCGTCGCAGGCGGCGCGGAAACGCTGCCACAAGGCCTGCTCGGCCTTGCGTTCGAGCGGAAGCGCGCGCGCATGTTCCTGCCAGCGGGCCTGGATGTCGCGCAGGCGGTCGACGGCGTGGCGGTCGTGCGGGTCGAGCGCCGCGACTTCCTCGATCAGGCGTTCGCGCCCGCTCACTTCCATCTTGCGCTGCTCTTCGAGCGGTCCCTGCAGGGTTGTGAGCGCGGCACCGAAGCGCTGGTCGAGACGCTTCTTGTCCTTGCGGTCGATGGCGCCCAGGTGGCTCCAGGCCAGGCGCAGGCGCTGCACCGTGCCGGCCACGTGCTTCCAGTCGGCTTCGCCGGACTGCAGGCGCGCGATCTCGGCCTCGGCTTCCTGCACCAGCGCCTCGCCGCGCGCGGCATTCGCGTGGCGCTCGTCGGCCAGGTGGCGGAAGTGTGCGGCGGCCGGGGCGTAGGCGGCGCTGCAGGCGCGGTCGAAGCGCTCCCACAGGCTTTTCGGCGCCGCCCCGGACAGGCTGTCGAGCGCCTTCCAGCGCTCGCGCATGCTGCCCACTTTCTTGGCCAGTTCCGCCATCGGCAGGTTCTGGGTCGTCAGGCCTTCGACCGTCTTGATGAGCTCTTCGCGCGAGACGTTGCCGCCCCAGCGCGCCCAGTCGGACAGGCGTTTCAGTTCCGCGCGCAGCTGGGCCAGGCGGTCGGCCTGGGCGGCCGTCAGGCGCATGCCCGTGCCCTTGGTCTCCTTCAGTGACTTGTCGAGCTCGGCCGCGGTGCCGAGCGAGCCCTGCTGGAGGGCCGCTTCCAGCGCGTCCATCATGTCGATGAAGCCCCTGGTCGGCGCCTTTTGGTGGACGGGCGGGCCCGGCGGCGTGGCGGCCATCTGCAGTGCCCTCGCTCTCCGGATGGTCCGGCGCTGGGGTGTGCCCGGCATCCGGCCCTTTCTGCCGGCCGCCGTGGGCGGCACCCGGAGCGTGCGTGACCGGCGCGGGTTCGCGCTTGCGCACCGGTTGCGGCAGGCTGGCCAGCAGCGCATCGAAGCGTGCCTGCAGCGCGGCGGCGGCGGCCGCGGCAACATCGGCCGGCGGTGCCGGCAGCTTTTGCCAGGCCTTGCGCAGGTTGTCGGCATGCAGTTCGGCTGGAGGCTGGGCCTGCCATTCGGCCAGCAGGGCCTCGCGTGCGGCCAGCGCCGCCCCGGCCTGTTCGAGCGTGGCCAGGCTGGCATGCAGGCGTGCGTGCTCGGCGGCGAATTCCGCCACCAGCGCGCGCGGCAGCGAGGCGTGTTCGGGCGCGGCCAGCGCAGCTTCCTGCTCCTGCCCCATGCGTTCCAGGCTGGCCGCCAGCTCGGCGGCATTCAACCCGGCCGTTTCCAGGCGGCGCAGCGCCGCCAGGCGGTCGATCATGGCGCGCTGCAATTGCACTTGCGTTTCCAGGCGGGTGCCGAGCCGGGCGCGCACGGCGGCGAAAGCCTCGGCCAGCTCCGGCGCCTTGATGACCGACCATTTACGGTCGAGGTCGGCGACCTGGTTCGGCGTCAGGTGCGCGTCGCCTTCGAGTGCCTGCGCGCTGTCGAGCACGGCCTGGCCACGGGCGAGCTCGGCGTCGTGGTGGCGCAGGGCATCGAGCCGTGCCTGGGTCAGCTTGGCGACGCGGCGGTCGAGGTTGCGCATGGCCGTGTGCACGCGTTCGAGCGCTTCGCGGCTGTGCAGGTGCTCGGCCGCGGCCAGGCGCAGCTCGGAAAAATCGGCGTGCAGGATGAATTCGACAGCGCGCATTTCGTCGCCGCCGAGCGACTTGAGCTGTTCGGCCTGCTGCTCGCGCTTGCGGGTGTTCGCGGCGGCACCGGCGGCACCGGTGCCGGTGCCGGCTGACGGGGCGTTCGCTCCGCCCGCGCCGGATCCTGGGCCGTCCGCTTGCGCACCCCGCCCTTCGCCGGACTTGCCGCCCTGGCGCTTGAATAGGAATTCGAACATGATGAAATCGCGCTTCCAAAACCCCCATCATAACAAAGAAACATGGCGGCTTTTCTGGCGCGCCCGGCAGGCGCGCGGGACGCGGGTCGTACCCGGCAACGCGGTCCGCCAGCAAACCGTCCACGCACCGCGCCGCGGCAGCTTGCCGGGGCAATCCACGCCGGCAAGGCGCGCCGGTCAGTGCGCGTAGACGGGTGGCCCCTGCCTGCGTGCGTGTTCGCTGCTGCGCGGCCCGGGCCGCAGGGGGCGGCTCGCGGCTGCGGCGTTCCTCGCGGTAGGCCTCGTGCGCGAGCATCTGGTTGGCAACCGCAAACCAGGTTTCGCCCGCAATGGCCGCCCGGGCGACCGGGAACAGTTCGCGCTCCTCGCGCTCGAAGCGCTGCGTCAGGGCGGCGCAGAACCGTTCGACGGCGGCGCAGAAGGCGTCCACTGTCTCTTCGTCGTCGATGCCCTCTTCCTGCAGGCGGCAGGCGTCGCCCAGGGCGTCGGCGGCGCAGCGGCTGAGCATGTCGAGCTCGCGCAGCAGGGGGTCGGCATCCGGGCCGCTACCGCGCAGCGCCGGCAGCAGGAAGGTATCGAGCTTGCGGCGCAGGCTGCCTTCATACAGGCGACGCAGGGTATCGCATACATATTCCGCCTGGCCATGGGTCAGCGCAGTCTGGCGGGCATAGGCTTTCTGGACGAGCTGGTGCACGGCATGCAGGCTGACGCGCAGGTTTGTCTGCTCGACAGACAGCGCAACGAGCGTATAGGTCGCGGTAAGCATTCGGTCTCCTCTCGGTGTCGCCAACGCAGGAGCATGCTCCGCGTACATACGCGGGAAGCGCCTGGCTGGACATACTGGTTTTGGTGAGGCTGAATGTATTGTGTCGTTCTCATCAGCCCGAAGGAACTAGTAGTTTAGGGAGCCACCGTGATGCAGGTTTGATATATCGCAAACGCGTGGGAGTCCCTGGCGACGTGCGGGTCAACCGCCCTGCATGCGCTGCGTTGCTTTTTGTCTTGTCTCTTACCAGACGGCGCGGTGGTCCTCGGCCAGGCCGCACAGGTCGCTGACCGGATGGCGCGGGCCGTCAGCCCGCACGCGCACCCAGCCGTCGAAGCGGCCGATTCCCCGGCGCAAGCGGCTGCTCGCGACCACCAGGTGCTTGTCATCGTGGCGCATTCCCTCAGGCACGAAGCGCAGCGCCAACAAGCCGTCCTCCGTGTCGAGTTGCCAGGCGCCGCTCGCCTCGACGGCGATCCGCACCGCCCCCAGCGGGATCAGTTCGCCATCGAGCCAGAGTGCGTTCTCGGCGTCGCCAAAATAGCCTGTTTGCAAGTTAAAACCGAGCCGCGGCCCATGCGCCGAGATCCAGCGCCAGTGCGTCTGCCGCCCCAGCAGGCCATTCGAATAATCGTAGCTGGCGGTGCCGCCATCCAACCGGTAGTGGCGCCCGCCCGCTTCCAGCCTGCCCTCCAAGGCCAGGCCGGGCGACTTCTGGGTGCTGTGGACGGCGCCGCCGTCCAGTGTCGGCCCGACCGCCAGCAGGCGCGGCCCCTCGCCTGCGTAGCGGGCGTCGATGCGCATGCCGCCGGCGCGCACCTGCAGCCGGTGCCCGTGTGCGCCATCCGCGTCGATGACGATGCGCCGCCCCGGCAATGCGAAGCGCGCGCCTTCCATTGCCGTGTGTCCGACGCTGGCCGTCAAGCCCGGAAGGCCGAGCGGCGAGAACGCATCAGGAAAGCGCCCGTGGCGCGGTCGAACACATAGGCAAAGGCCGTGTTGCTCCAGCCGATGTCGACCACCGCCACGGCGCAGAACACCTCCTCGGTCGCCAGCGCCACGAAATGCCAGCGCTTGTGGTGCAGGCGCCGCCACAGGGCGCCGCGTGCGTGTGGCGCTGCCAGGTGCGTCCAGCCGGGTGCGCCGGCCAGGCCCCGGAACCGCCCGCACAGCGGCAGGCCGTCGCTGCCGACCACATCGACCGGGGCCGGCGCCAGGCTCATGCCGCCTCGGTCTCGCCAGCCAGCGGGGCCAACCGTCTAGCCAGTCCAAGCGGCTCGGTGCGCTGAACCAGTACTTGCGGGCAGCCGTGCCAGCGGGCGCAGCGCGCCAGCGCCGCGGCCACGTCGCGCAGCAAGGCATCCGTGAGTCGCAGGCCGGGCTCGAACCAGGCATCTTGACTTCGAACACGCCGCCGGCGCGGTGGGCCTTGGCATCGATGCGGCCGACCAGCTGGCCGCGGCGCAGCAGCGGCAGCGTGAAGTAGCCGTGGCGGCGCCTGGCGGCCGGCGTGTAGCACTCGAGCCGGTAATCGAAATCGAACAGTTCGAGCGCGCGGCGCCGGTCCCACACGACCGGGTCGAAAGGCGACAGGATCGTGGTCAAGGTCGGCGCCAGCTTGCCCTGCTCGGCCTGGCGCGCCAGCTCCAGGTGGCCCGGATGAACGTACAGCGGCTCGTTCCAGCCCTCCACCCGCACGGGCAGCAGCAGGCCTTCGTCCGCCAGCGCGGCCAGGTCGACATGCGGGCGGCGGGTGCGGTGATAGTCGGGCACCCAGGCCGCGCGCGCCACGCCGAGCGTCTTGACCGTCTGCAGTGCAAAAGTGCGGCGCACCTCCGCCAGCGCGGGCATGCGCGCATCGTCCCAGCCCGGCAGCACGCGTTCGGCCAGGTCGTAGACGCGCTGGAAATTGTGGCGGCGCGCGATCATCAGCGCCCCCGACGTGAATAGCACCTCGAGCGAGCGCTTTTCCGGCTTCCATTCCCACCAGCCGTTGGCCTTGCCATCGGTGCGTTCGAAATCCGACGAGCGCACTGGCCCGTGGGTGCGCACATGCGCCAGCAGCGCCGCCACCTCGCCCGCGCGTTCGCGCATCCAGGTGGCCGAATACTTCCAGCCCATCGCAGCCGGGTCGAGCATGCGGTGGCGATACAGGCCGTAATCCTCGACGGGAACGAAACAGGCCTCGTGCGCCCAGTACTCGAACAGCTTTCCTTCAGCCAGCAGTTCGTCGAGCCAGGCGGGCTGGTAATCGCCCAGCCGGCTCCACAGCACCAGGTAAGGGCTGCGCGCGACGACGTGGATGGTGTCGATCTGCAACATGACCATGCGGCGGATGGCATCGAGCACATCGGACCTGGTGGCCTTGCGCCGGCGCGGCTGCAACAGGCCCTGGGCGGCCAGGTGCAGGGCCCTGGCGTCCGCTTTTGACAGGTGCAACTGGTTCTCGTAAATACTCATGCAAATATTCTAATGACGAATCGGCATCCGCCGCACATCGATGCCGGAAATTTTTTGAAGCGGCCCGGCAGCTGCGCTATAGTGCAGCCGAAGCATCCCATCCCTCACAAGACCCGAACGCGATCCTCCATGCGGCTGTTGCACACTTCCGACTGGCACCTTGGCCAGACCCTGCACAACTACGACCGGACCTACGAACACCAGTGCTTCCTCGACTGGCTGCTCGATACCATCGTGCAGGAAGAAGCCGACGCGCTGCTGATCGCGGGCGATATCTTCGACAACGCCAATCCCTCGTCCGCCGCCCAGCGCCAGCTCTACCGTTTCCTGCAGCAGGCGAAAACGCGCGCGCCGCGGCTGCAGATTGTCGTCATCGCCGGCAACCACGATTCGCCTGGCCGGCTGGAAGCGCCCGGCCCGCTGCTGGAAGCGCATGGCACCATCGTGATCGGCAACGTCGTGCGCGGCCCGGACGGCACGATCGACCTCGAGCGCCTGGTGGTGCCCCTGAGGGACAAGATGGGCGAGGTCAAGGCCTGGTGCCTGGGCGTGCCTTTCCTGCGCCCGGGCGACGTCCCGCGGCCGGATACCGAAGGCGACGCCTACCTGAACGGCATCGCCCTGCTCTACCGCCAGGCCTTTGAACGCGCGAAGGCGCGGCGCCACCCCGGCCAGGCGATCCTGGCCATGGGCCATTGCCACATGGTCGATGGCCAGTCCTCGATCGACTCCGAGCGGCGCATCGTCATCGGCGGCACCGAGGCGCTGCCTGCTTCGATCTTCGATCCCGAAATCGCCTATGCCGCGCTCGGCCACCTGCACCTGGCCCAGCGCGTCTGGAAAAAGGACCACCTGCGCTATTCCGGCAGCCCCCTGCCGCTGTCGTTCTCGGAGATCGGTTACCAGCACCAGGTGCTGCGCATCGACCTCGATGGACCGGTGGCAAAGGAGGTCACGCCGCTGTTCGTGCCGCGCGCGGTCGAGCTGCTGCGCGTGCCGCCCAAGCCCGCTCCCTCTGCCCGAGGTGCTGGGAGCGCTCGACGCCCTCGAGCTCGATCCCGACCTGCCGCCGCAATGCTGGCCCTACCGGAAGTGCGGGTGCTGCTCGACGGCCCCGAGCCGGGCCTGCGCGCGCAGGTGGAGGCCGCGATTGCGGGCAAGCCGGTGCGCCTGGCGAAGATCGAACCGACCCGTAAAGTCGTCACGCGCGCGGATGGCGCCGACGCATTGACGCTCGACCAGTTGGCCCAGCTGCAGCCGGACGACATCTTTCGCCGCCTGTGGCAGCAGCGCTTCGGCGAAGACGCGCCGATTGATCAGCTGACGGCCTTTGCCGAACTGATGCTGCCCGGCGACACGGAGCGCGCATGAAGATCCTGCGTATCGCGGGACGCAACCTGGCGTCCCTGGCGGGCGACTTTTGCGTCGACTTCGAGAGCGAGCCGCTGGCGTCAAGCGGCCTGTTCGCCATCAGCGGCCCGACCGGCGCGGGAAAAAGCACCCTGCTCGACGCCCTCTGCCTGGCTTTTTATATGGCAACACGCCGCGCCTGCAGGGACGCGGCAGCCGTGGCGCCCTGCCCGACGCCGGCGGCGAATCGGTATCGACCCTCGACGCCCGCAACCTGCTGCGCCGCGGTGCGGCCGAGGGCCATGCGGAAGTCGATTTCGTCGGCAACGACGGCGTCCACTACCGCGCGCGCTGGAGTGTGCGCCGTTCGCGCAACAGGGTCAGCGGCCTGCTGCAGGCCTCGAACATGACCCTGCACCGGCTGCCCGAACTGGCGCCGCTGGGCGGCACCAAGACCGAGGTGGCGGGAGAAATCGCGGCCCGCATCGGCCTCTCGTTCGAGCAGTTCACCCGTTCCGTCCTGCTGGCGCAGAACGAGTTTTCGGCTTTCCTCAAAACCGACGAGAACGAGCGCGGCGAGCTGCTCGAAACCCTGACCGGCAGCGCCGTCTACAGCGAGATCTCGAAGCGCGCCTACGAGCGCTATAAACAGGAGCAGGACGCCGTGCGCCGCTTGAGCTCGCGCCTGGCCGACCACGCGCCGCTGGCGCAAGAGGCGCGCGAGCAGCTCGACGCCGAACGCGCCGCGGCGGAGGTGGCGCTGCAGGCCGTCGACGTGCGCCGCGCGCTGTTAGAGGCCCAGCTGCGCTGGCACCAGGAAAGCGAACGCCTGCGCCAGGGCGAAGCGCAGGCGCAGGCGCAGCTGGAAGACGCGCAATCGCAGGTGGCAGCGGCGCAGGAAAGGCGCGTGCGCCTGGCCACGCTCGACGAGGTGCAAGCCGCGCGGCCCCTGATGACGGAACTGGCGCGCCTGGATGCCGAGCGGGTGCAGGTCGAGGCCACGCTGGCGAACGGCCAGGGCGAACTGGCGCGTGCCGTCGACGCGGCGCGCCAGGCGGTGCAGGAAGTGCAGGATGCCGCCGCCGCGCTCGAGGCAGCGGAAGCGGCACAGTTGCAGGCTGCGGCGCAGTTGGACAGCGCCAAGGCGTTGGATGCGACGATTGCCACGCTGGCCGGCGCCCATACCCAGCTGGCCAGCCGGCGCGACGAGGCCGCGGCCGACAGCGCGCGCGCGCGTGCACTGCTGGAAGATGCGCAAGCCCGGCTGGCGCAGACCCGGCAGGCCGCCGCGCGCAGTGCCGAATGGCTCGCCGCGTACAGCCGTCACGAGACCCTGGCCCTGCAATGGCCACGCTGGGACAAGCTGTTCCACCAGGCCGCGCAAGCCGCCGCGGCCGAGGAAGCCAGCCTGGCGGCGCTGGCGAAGGCCGAGCGCGCCCGCGTGAACGCGGCCGCCACCGCGCAAGCGGCGCAGGACGCCGCCGAACGCGCCGCGGCACGCATCGCCGAACTCGATAGCGCGCGCCAGGACGCGACAAAGGCACTGGCCGGCTTCGACCTCGACGCCTTGCAGTCGGAACGCGCCGCGCTCGAGGCGCGCCGCGAAGCCCTGGCCACCGCCACGCGCATCGCCAAAGGCCTGCACCTCACGCGCGAGCACCTGGCACGCATCGATGCCGAACGCGAACGCACCCGCGCCTCGCGCGCGGCGGCAGAAACCGCACTGGCCGCAGCCGCAGCGGCCGAACCCGCCCTGGCAGCCGCTGCCGCCCAGGCCGAGCATGCGTTGAGCGCCGCCGAACTGGCCATCGCGGACAAGGTCGAGGCCCTGCGCGGCGCGCTGGTCGATGGCGAGCCTTGCCCGGTCTGCGGCAGCGAAGCCCACCCCTATGCCCATCAGGACGAGCGCCTGCATGCGGTCTTCGACCTGCTGCGCGGCCAGGTGGCCGAGCGCCGCGCCGGGGTGCAGCGCAACCTGTCGGAACAGGCGACGCGACGCGCCCAGGTCGAGTCCAGCGGCGAACGCCTGACATCGCTCGACGCGGAGCGCATCGCCCTGGCGGCAGACCTGGCTGAACTCGACGCCGCCTGGCAGGCCAGTCCGGTGGCGCAGGATGCCCCTGCCGCGGGCGAGCGCCAGCCCCGGTTCGAAACCCAGACGGCGGCCGTGATCGAAGCCTTTGCGGCAGTCGACACACGCCAGCAGGCGGCGCGCCGCGCTGCCCAGGCGCGCGAGTCGGCGCAGGCGGCCTTCGAGGCGGCCACCACCGAGCACGGGCGCCTGCAGGGCAGCGCCCAGAATGCACGCAACGCGCTCGCCGCGCTCGAGACCGAGCACAAAGCCCTTGGGGCCCAGCGCGAGCGCGAAGGCGCGGCCCTGGCGGCCGTGCTGACGGAGCTCGATGCCGTGCTGAGCGAGTCCGCCGGTGACGGCTGGCAGGCGCTGTGGCGCCGCAATCCGGCGCAATGGCATGCCGCGCGTGCCGCGGAGGCCAAGGCATGGAACGCGCAATCGTCGCAGCTGGCCGAGCAGCGCGCCGCCTTCGCCTCGCTCGACGCGGCGCAGCGCGAGGCCGCCGTACGCGCCGAACACGCCGCCAGGGCCGCGGCTGCGGCTGCCGAAGCATTCGAGCGCAGCGAAGCGCTTTTGCGCGAACAGCGCCTCGCCCGCGTCGCCCTGTTTGACGGCCGCGCCGTCGGCGAGGTGGAAAACGCACTGCGCCGTGCGGTCACTGGCGCACGGGAACTGCTGGCCTCGCGCCAGGCCCGGCGACGGGCGCGGCGGCGGTCGAGACACGCGTACGCACTACCCTGGCCCAGGCCCGGGGAACGCATTGGCTCGCTGCAGGACGATGCGCGCGACGCCGCCGCGCGCCTGGCCGACTGGATCGAGGAGTACGCGGTCCACCACAGCGACCTTGAACCGGTCGACAACCAGTCCAGGCTGGCGGGCCTGCTCGCGGTCGGCGCGGCCTGGATGGCGGCGGAGCGCGGCGAACTGGCGGCACTCGACGCGGCGCTGGCCAAGGCCGCCGCCGTGCTGGCCGAACGCAAGAGCCAGCGTACGCTGCACGAGGAAAGCGCGGCGCAGGACGCTGCCATGGCGGACGGCGCGGCCGTGGCCGATGCGCTTGCCGCCGTGCTGGAAGAACGCAGCGCCGTGCACGAGCAGGCCACCGCCCTGCGCCTGCAGGCGTTTCATGACGACGCGCGCCGGGTAAAGGCGCAGGCGATGCTGGCCGAGATCGAGCGCCAGCAGGCGATCGAAGCGCGCTGGGGACGCCTGTCGGAACTCATCGGCTCGGCCGACGGCAAGAAGTTCCGCAACTACGCCCAGCAGTTCACGCTCGACGTCCTGCTCGGCTACGCCAACAGCCACCTGAACCAGCTGGCGCGGCGCTATCGCCTGGAGCGGGTCGACAACGCGGGCGCCCCCTCGCTGGCGCTGATGGTGCGCGACCAGGACATGGGCGGCGAGATCCGCTCCGTCAATTCGCTCTCGGGCGGCGAATCCTTCCTGGTGTCGCTGGCGCTGGCCCTGGGCCTGGCTTCGCTGTCCTCGAACCGGGTACGGGTGGAATCGCTCTTCATCGACGAAGGCTTCGGTTCGCTCGACAGCGATACCCTGGGGGTGGCGATGGACGCGCTCGACGCCCTGCAATCGATGGGCAGGAAAGTCGGCGTGATCTCGCACGTGCACGAAATGACGGAGCGGATCGCGGCGAAGATCCTGGTGCGGCCGAGTGGCGGGGGCAGCAGCACCGTGATGGTGAACTGAGCGGCGGCAGGCACTTCTTTTCTTGCCAAGTTGGCAAGTTCGGTCGTACACTGGCCCGCGCCTTCGTCGCGTTGCCGGCATCCGACCGGCCGTCGCAGGCTTTTCTTGAACCTGCCCAATGTTTCGACGACTCTTTCTCGCCCTGCTGAGCTTTGCCTTCTCCCTGCCTGGCTGGGCCTGCATGCCGCCCACCCAGGGCGAGAGCGCAGGCTTCGTGCGGCCCGACCTGGGACGGCTGCCGAAAAACGCACTCGGCGTGATGTTCAACCCGCCTGGCGACAGGGTGAGCGCGCGCGACTTCCAGGTCAGCTCCGCGCAGGACAAGCGCCTGCTCGCCGTGCGCGTGCGCGAATTCGGCAAGAACATCGCCTGGGTGCGGCTCGAGCTGGCCGGGGGGTTCCAGCCCGGCGCCAGCTACACCTTCCGCTACCTGCCCCGCCATGGCGACTGGGAATATCCCGACCGGATGAGCGTGGCCATCGACGATGCGATCGTCTCCACCGATGGCCCTTATGCGCTCGCACTCGAACCCCGGCCCCGTCACCGCGCGATCCGGGTGCCGACTTCCTCGGGCGAGTGCTTCGCGCCGTCTGCGGCGATGGTGCGGGAGTTCGCCCATACCGTTCCGCCGGCGCTCGCGCCCTATGCCGATGCGCTGCATTACGAGGATTATCTGGCTCCCGTCGCAGGGCGCGGCCCCGCAGCTGCAAGTCTCAGCGACGGCTGGCGCAGCATGCCGACGCTGTACGAGAGATTCCGTTACTCGCTCGGAGGAGAAGCCAGCAAGCACTACAGCATGCGCAACAATGCCGTGGTCGTCGCTTGCGGCGTACGTGCGCCCCTCATGCGGCTGAGCAGCAGCGTTACCTTTCCCGAACTCGACTTCCGCGAACACCGGCTGCCTGCAGTCGATATCGACATGAACCGGGACGTCGCAGGGCAGTGCAGCCAGCTCGACGCCTTGCTTGCCAGCCTCGACCCGCGTGCGCCGGAGACAGGCTTGCGCGAACTGTGCCGCAACTACCTGTTCGTCATGTACCCGATGAGCGATCTCGGCATGCGCGGCACCCAGCGGGCAGCCTTCGAACTGGACGAATGGAAGCGTGCGCTGTCCTTCTTCCGGGGTATGTCGCCAACCTGCACGCTGACCGGCCTGGCCCATCTGTGGCATACGGGGCGGTACCGGACAGACCCGCCGGCACTGCACCAGCTGGGCACGGCCCTGGGTGAAGGCATCGGCGGCGCCGACGCGCCAACCGCCGAGGCGGCCATCCATGCGCTGGGCTACCTCGTCGACCAGCTCCCGCCGCGTACCGGGCCGGCATCGCGCGGAACCTGCTGGCGCCCGTCCAGCCGGCGCTGGTAGAGGCGCTGGCGAGCGACCGCCCGCCCCGGCCGGATGAGGTCGCCCGACTGATCGTCCTGGGCGGCAGGCCGACGCCGGCGCTGCGCCGGCTACTGCAGGATATCGTCAGGCGCGGGGCGCCCGCGACCCTGCAGGCGCGCGCGATTCTTGCCGTCGAAAGCGCCCGCTAAGTACTCGACCGAAAATAAATGGGAGTTTTGGCAAACAGAACTGGATGCGGTGCAAGGCGGCGAGCGCGCCGCAGTGCGAGCACTGCAAGCGCGAACCGACGCAGCAACGCGCCGGTTCTGGAAGCCAAAAACACATTTATTTTTGGGTGAGTACTTAAGTCCCTGTGCCGACCCGGTCACCGGCGCGCGAGGACAGGCATTGCGCCCGCCTGCGTGCCGACACGCGATGTACAATGCCGCCTTTGCACATCCACGCCCAACCACCATGAAACCCGCTCGCACCCTCACCTTCAAATGCGCCAAGTGCGCCAAGAACGTCACCGTCTTCCTGCAGAAAGTCTCGGCCTGCTCGCACATCCAGCCTTACCAGGGCATCTGCGGCTGCGGCGAAGTACGCCGCCATGCAACCGGCAATCCGGACGCCGTGAAATCGTTCATGGAGTCGGGCGACGGCAACTGGCATCACCATCATTGACATGACGCGTATCGAATGGCAGGAAGGTGGCGGGCAGCGCTCGGCGCTGTGGCGTTCCGGGAGCGGCTGGCCGGCCCCTCAAAAGATCGTGATCGCCGACGACACGATGACGGCCGATGCGGCCTACCGCCTGGCGCTGGACGGCACCGCCCTGCTCTGGCGCGGCGACTTCCAGAATGCGCGCCAGCTGCTGCAGGCGCTCGCGCGCCGCATCGACCAGAAGCCGGCACGCTCAAAACGCGTCAAGGCTGGCGCCATCGCGCCGACAATCACAGAACAGTTCCACCGGCACCGCCTGGCGCAGCTGCAGCGTGCGCGCACGCTGGCCATGCTCCTGATCCCGTTCGATCTCGACTACACGATCCCGCTGCGCCGCGCCCCCGATGTGCGCCAGGCCTGCAACGAGGCCTATGGCGCACAGCAGGAACCGTTCGTGGTCTCGCTGCGCGAGCTGCTCGGCCTGATCGGTGCGCACGAATGGCGCAGCAAGGGCGTGCCGATTCCGGCGCTCGATGCACGCATCCATCCCCGGTACGGCGTGTTCTCGCCGGTGCGCGGCGAATACGTCGAGCTGGTGGCGCAGGCGCCCTTGCCCGCCCATGCGAAGACCGCCTTCGATATCGGCGCCGGCACCGGCGTACTCTCCGCCGTGCTGGCGCGCCGTGGCCTGCGGCGCGTCCTGCCACCGACATGGACGCGCGGGCGCTCGGCTGCGCGCGCGAAAATATCGCGCGCCTTGGCCTGGACGAACAGGTCGACGTGGTCGAGGCCGACCTGTTCCCCGCAGAACCAGGCCGACCTCGTCGTCTGCAATCCGCCATGGCTGCCGGGAAAACCCAGTTCCGCGATCGAATATGCGATCTACGATCCGGACAGCCGCATGCTGCGCGGCTTCCTCGGCGCATTGAAGGATCACCGGCACCCGGCGGCGAAGGCTGGCTGGTCCTGTCGGATTTTGCCGAGCACCTCGGCCTGCGTTCGCGCGAGCAGCTGCTGGGCTGGATCGCAGCGGCCGGGCTGGCAGTGGCGGCCCGTCACGACGTGCGTCCGACCCATCCGAAGGCCCAGGATGCGGACGATCCGCTGCATGCGGCGCGGGCGAAGGAAGTGACCTCGCTGTGGCGCCTGCGCGTCGCATAGCCGGCTTCCTGACGCGCGGAATGCCCCGAAAACGGACGGCGCATTCACATATTTGCATCCTGCGGCGCGAAGCAGTACAATAGCGCTGCGGGGTGGAGCAGTCTGGCAGCTCGTCGGGCTCATAACCCGAAGGTCACAGGTTCAAATCCTGTCCCCGCAACCAAACACGAGTATCAAACGAGCCCGACTCTTGCAGCCGGGCTTTTGTTTTCTGGGCCCTGCACGCCGGATGAGAGACAAGAAAGACAACGCCACGATCGATCTGCCGGGTTTCGAAGCGGTCGCTCCGCTCGAAGCCGGCGTTCTCGCCCAGGCCGCGCAGCTTGACTCCAGGCGCGCACCCCGTCCCCGTCGCACGGCCTTGAAGCAGGAACAGATATCCCTGCTCGAAGAAACCGATACCACCGGCCTGCCCGTCTGGCGCCGCGACGATCACCTTGATTTGACCGGATTGCCGGTCTGGGCGCCGGCTCCAGATTAGTCGGCCCTCGCTCTCTGTACTGGCTGGAGCCCGCATGACTACTTCTTTCTCCGCGCTGCCGCTGGCACCGCAATTCCTCGCCAACCTGGGTACGCTCGGCTACAACGAGATGACCCCGATCCAGGCCGAGAGCCTGCCTGCCGTGCTTGAAGGGCGCGACCTGATCGCGCAGGCGGCCACCGGCAGCGGCAAGACGGCGGCCTTCGGCATCGGCATCCTGAACAAGCTCAATCCCGCCTGGTTCGCAGTGCAGGGCCTGGTGCTGTGCCCGACGCGCGAACTGGCCGACCAGGTAGCCGGCGAACTGCGGCGCCTGGCGCGCGGCGTCGGCAACGTCAAGATCCTCACGCTCACCGGCGGCGTCGCCATGCGCCCGCAGATTGCCTCGCTCGAGCATGGCGCCCACATTGTCGTCGGTACGCCGGGCCGCATCCGCGACCACCTCGGCCGCGCCACGCTCGACCTGTCGAAAGTCCAGACCCTCGTGCTCGACGAAGCCGACCGCATGACCGACATGGGTTTCTACGACGAGATCGCGAACATCGTGACGGCCTGCCCCCAACGCCGCCAGACCCTGCTGTTCTCGGCCACCTACCCCGACGACATCCGCCACGCCACCGCCGGCTTCCTGGTCGACCCGCTCGAAGTGGTGGTGGAAAGCCGCCACGACGACAGCAAGATCGAGCAGCGCTTCTATGAAGTCGGCTTCGACAACCGCGACGAGGCCGTGGCCCGCCTGCTGCGCCACTATAGGCCGGTGTCGGCGCTGGCCTTCTGCAATACCAAGGCCCATTGCCGCGAACTGGCCGACACCCTGCGCGACCAGGGTTTCTCGGCGCTCGCCCTGTACGGCGAACTCGAACAGCGCGAACGCGACGAGATCCTGATCCTGTTCGCCAACCGCAGCTGTTCCGTGCTGGTGGCCACCGACGTCGCGGCGCGCGGCCTCGACATCGCCAACCTGGAAGCGGTGATCAATGTCGACGTGTCGAAAGACGCCGAAGTGCACGTGCACCGCATCGGCCGTACGGGACGCGGCAGCGAGACGGGCCTGGCCCTGTCGCTGTGCGCACCGAACGAAAAGAAATGGGTACGCCTGATCGAGGAAATGCAGGGTTCGCCGGCCAGCTGGTACAAGCTCGACGACCTGGGCGACTCCGTCCTGCCCGCGGAGCCGGCGCCGATGATGACCCTCGTCATTTCCGGCGGCAAGAAGGACAAGCTGCGTCCGGGCGACGTGCTGGGCGCGCTCACCGGCGACGCCGGTCTCGCCAAGGAACAAGTAGGCAAGATCAATGTTACCGAGTTCCAGACCTATGTCGCGATTGCGCGCGAGGCGGCCGACATGGCCTTCCGCAAGCTCAACGCGGGAAACCGCCTCGGACCGGACTTCGGCAACTTCAAGGGCCGCAGTTTCAAGATGCGTTTCCTCGAGCTCTGACAAGTGGGCGCGTGCGCGGAACTCCTCGGTGCCGTCCGCGGCCGGCGATGCCGCGCACGTTTGACTCAGCAGCGACACAATTGCTGCAAATCTGGCATGATTTTGCTAAAGATAAACTTTTAGCCCAATGACCAGTCCAAGCACAACCATCTACACCCCGTTCGCGGACGGACGTACGGTGCACGACATCGTCGAGCACAGTCCCGCGCTGGTGAACGAAGCGTGGTGCAGGAATCTGTTACGCCGGGTCCTCGATTCGCTCGAACAGCAATATGCCAGCGGGGCGCCGCACCGCCGCATCTCGCCCGAGACCCTGGTCATGCTCAACAACGGCGAAGCGCTGCTGCTGCCCGCGGCCGAGGATGGCGGCGAGGAATTGGCCGGCGCCGAGCCCACGCTGGCCGGCGACCTGCATGCGCTGGCACAGGTGGTGCACTACGCCATCACCGCCGAACTGCCGCCCGATGGCCCGGTCGGCCCCCGCCTCTACGACAACTACAGCGACGAGCTGACCCAGGGCATCGACCGCTGCCTTGGTCCCAACCTGCGCCTGCGCCCGAAAACGGTTCCCGAGATGCGCAGCCTGCTTGGCCTGGAAGGCGGCGCGTTCGCGGGTGGCGAGGCGCGGGCGCAGGACGATTCGCTGCCACAACTTCACGGCGCCGGCCCGGTACAGTCTCGCATTGTCCTCCAGCCGGAAAACGCGGCCATGACAGGCGAGCACGCGCTGGACGCCGCGCATGGGGCGGGGCCGATGCATGCGAACGACACCGGCCTGCACGCGGCTCCGGTCGAGGCCCACGGCATTGCCGGCTTTGCGCCGGTGGACACCGCCCTGCCGCAAGCGGCCGTCCGCGCAACCGCCGCGCATGCGGAGGCGAGCCTGCTGCGCCAGAGCGCGACTGAGGCCGGCCCAACCGCCGCGACGGTCGCCACGCCGGCCCCGGCAAAAGGACCGGCCGGCGCTGCCGCCGCAACACCGGCCTTCGGACACGCGCCATGGGAAGGCAGCCGCCAGCGCCGCATCCAGCGCTGGGCCATGATCGCCGGCGCGGCCGTCGTCCTGCTGGCGGCGGCGGGTGGCGCCCTCGTCTCCTTCCTGCAGCAGAGCGATTCGGCCGATATTCCCGCGCTCGCGCTGCCGCCTGCCGCACCCGCCGCGGCGGGTCCCGACGCCGGCGCCGCCATACCGGCCGATACGGCAACGGCAAACGCATCCGGCGCGGTACAGGATAGTGGCAGTATGCCGGCGCCAAACGCGCAGGCGCCCCTTGACCCCGGCGCGCCTGCGGACGCCTCCGGCAATGCCCCGGGCGCCATCGCCTCGGGCGCGGCAGATCCCGCAGCCGTCGCTGCTGCGCCGGGCACCGCCCGGAACCGGGCGTCTTGCCCGGCGCCCCGCCGGGGACGACGCCTGGCCTTGCTGGCGCGCGCAGCGCCGACGCGGTCGTCAACGGCACGACCTATAAACTGCGTATCAAGCCCTGGGGCACGGTGTACGTGAACGGCGTTGCCCGCGGCGTCAGCCCGCCGGTCAAGCGCCTCACGCTCGGCCCGGGCAAGCACACGATCCGGATCGTCAACCCGAACTTCCCCGAGCACGTGAGGACCCTCACGGCCGGCGGACAGGAAGGTGCGACGATCGAACACGATTTCACGGCTCCGGCCGATTAAGGAAGCTGCCATGACCCGTTTCCTCCCGCCTCGCCTGTTCTGCGCGCTGCTGGCGAGTGCCCTCCTTGCCGGCTGCGCCGAGCTGGCGCCCATTTTCGACCGCAAGGCCGAACCCGAGCGCGACCGTACTCCGGCCCGCGAAGCCAGCCGCGGCGAGGCGCGTACCTCCGCGCGCAGCGATCCGCGCGCCGACTCCGGCCGCGACCAGGTGGCCCTGCGCGAAGGCATCCGTCTCTACAACGAGGGCGATTTCAACGGCGCCATCAAACGCCCGGGCTCGGCCGACATCCGCGGCGGCTCGCCGCTGCGCACGCGCGTCACCGCCCTGAAGTACACGGCATTCAGCTATTGCGTCACCTCGCGCCCGAAGCAATGCGAGCAGGCTTTCGAGAAGATCCTGAAGATCGACCCCGACTTCACGCTCGAACCGGGCGAACAGGGCCACCCGCTGTGGGGACCGGCTTTCGAGCGCGCCAAGCGTAACTGAAGGGCGGCGCCAGCCCAGCCTGGCGCTGTGCCGCCAGGCTGGGCTGCCTCGGTCCCTAGCCCTGTCGGCCCCTACCCCTTGATGTTGACGCTGGCCGGGAAGGTCGGTGCGCGGCGGCGCTTGCTGGCCTGTTCGTAGGCATAGGCCATGCCGATCAGCGTCGCTTCGCTCCAGGCGCCGCCAACAAACGACAGCCCGACCGGCAAGCCGTGCACGAAACCGGCCGGCACCGTGATGTGCGGGTAGCCCGCCACCGCCGCCGGCGACGAGAAGCTCATGCCGTAATGGTCGCCGTTGATGTAGTCGGTCAGCCAGGCCACGCCGCCGGTGGGCGCCACCGGGGCGTCGAGCTTGTGCTCGCGCATCACCTTGTCGATCCCCTCCTCGCGCGCGTAGCGCCGGTTGTTCGCCAGCGCCTCGCGGTAGGACTTCGCGTCCAGTCCTGGCTTGCCCTGGGCGGCGACCAGGTGCTCCTGGCCGAAATAAGGCATTTCCCGGCTGGCGTTCTTTTCGTTGAAGGCGATCACGTCCGCCATGTTCTTTACCGGCGCATGGGGCGCGTAGCCTTCCAGGTAAGCAGCGAGGTCAGGCTTGAATTCGCAGAGCAGCACTTCGACTTCGGTCTCGTTGTACTTGTCGGTGTTCGGCACCTTGACATCGACCAGGATCGCACCCTGCTCCTTCAGGATCGCCAGCTCCTTCTCGACGATCGCGTCGATGGCGGTGCTGCCGCCGAAGAAATTGCGCGCCACGCCAATGCGCTTGCCGCGCAGGCCATCGGGACGCAGCGCCGCGGCGTAATCGCTGCCCTTGCCGGCGCTGTCCTTTGTGACCTCGTCGCTCGCGTCGACGCCCGTCATTGCCGCCAGCATCAGGGCGGCATCGGCCACGCTGCGCGTCATTGGCCCGGCGGTGTCCTGCGAGTGCGCAATCGGAATGATGCCGCTGCGGCTGACCAGGCCCAGTGTCGGCTTGAAGCCGACGATGCCGCAGCTCGAGCTGGGCGAGACGATCGAGCCGTCGGTTTCGGTGCCGACGGCGAGCGTGGCCAGGCTGGCGGCGATGGCCGCGCCGGAGCCGGAACTCGACCCGCTCGGATTGCGGTCGAGCGCGTAGGGGTTGCGGGTCTGGCCGCCGCGTCCACTCCAGCCGCTGACGGAATGGGTGGACCGCATGTTCGCCCATTCCGACAGGTTGGTCTTGCCGATGATCACGGCGCCGGCAGCGCGCAGGCGCTCGGCAACGAAGGCATCGCGGGTGGCGCGCACGCCGGCCAGGGCGAGCGAGCCGGCGCTGGTGCTCATCTTGTCGCCGGTGGCGATATTGTCTTTCAGAAGCACGGGAATGCCGTGCAGCGGACCGCGCAGCTTGCCGGCCGCGCGTTCACGGTCGAGCTCGGTGGCGATGGCGACGGCGTCGGGATTGAGTTCGATGACCGCGTTCAGGCGCGACCCGGCCTTGTCGAGGGCCGCGATACGCGCCAGGTAGCGCTCCACCAGCTTGCGCGAGCTGGTCTTGCCGGCCGCCATGGCCGCGCCCTGCTCGCGTACACCTGCCTCGAGCAAGGCGTCGGTGGCGCCGGCCGCGGCTGCCTTCGGCTTGGCCGCCATGGCCCCCGCTCGCTCCGGCAACCGCACCCGCCGCCACGCCCAGCCGAACAAAATCCCTGCGATCCATGTGTCCCCCAATTATTTATAGTGAAGCAATAGGATAGCAGTGCTTGCCATTCGACACCATTTGCACCTGGACAGGCGGTGCGCGTCCGGGACAGCGAATGCTGGCGGCGAAAAAAAACGCTGCCATCGCGGCAGCGTTTTTTGTACAACGCAAGCAGGTGTCGATCAGTTACGGACGACGCGCTTGTATTCGTTGGTGCGGGTGTCGATCTCGATGGTGTCATCCTGGCTCACGAACAGCGGCACCATGACGATGTGCTGGTGGGCTTCGATGGCGTTCTCGATCTTGGCTTCCTTCAGGACGTTGCCCGAAGTATTGCCTTTGACCGCAGGCTCCGAGTAGACGACCTGGCGGGCGATCGTGGTCGGCAGTTCGACCGAGATGGCCTTGCCGTCGTAGAACACGGCTTCGCATTCCATACCGTCTTTCAGGTAGTGGAGCGCGTCGCCCAGGTTTTCTTCTTCGATTTCGAACTGGTTGTACTCTTCGTCCATGAAGACGTACAGCGGATCGGCGAAGTACGAGTAGGTTACCGGCTTCTTGTCGAGGACGACGACGTCGAACTTGTCATCGCCGCGGAACACGTTTTCCAGCGGTGCGTTGGTCAGAAGATTCTTCATCTTCCACTTGTAGGTGAAGCCCGTGCGGCTCGAGCCGTTGACATCGGAACGCAGGACGATAAAAGGCTTTTCATCAACCATGATGATGTTGCCGACACGGATCTCTTTTGCGGGTTTCATAAGATTAAAAGTAATCAAAAAAAGTGGTTGCAGTAACAGGGCATGATACCACGTAACGGGGGCCTTGCCTAACGAAGTGAGGAGGCGAAAGCAAGCAGGTTCGATGCGAGGTCGCCGTTTTCCAACATCTCGGCCTGCCATTCGGCTGCGCGTGCCTCAATCGCCGGCATCTCGGCCTTCAGCGCCGCCCACAAGCCGGGCCAGTCCGCGTCCGCGGCCGGGAGGGCGCTGTTCCAGCAGAGCGAGAACGCACGGGTTGCTGCCTGCGCAGCATAGCGGTCCAGGAAAGCGCGCAATTTCTTGTGGTGCAGGTTTTCATCCTGCGGATAGATATGCCAGACGAAGGGTTTGCCAGCCCACTGGGCGCGCACCCATGAGTCTTCCCCGCGCACGAAGTTCAGGTCGCAGGACCACAGGAGACGGTCGTAGTCGGGCTGCGACACGAAAGGCAGCACGCGCACGGTCAGCGCGCCGCGGGTGGCGACCGCGCCGGCCTCTGCCGCGGTTCCGAGGAAGTCCTCGACGGCGGCGCGCGCCACGCCCTCGGGCACCAGGCAGGTCAAGGGCTCGCCCCGGCCTGCCAGGCCGCGAACAGGGCGGCCACAGGGGCGTGCGGATAGCAGAACAGCGAAACCTTGAAGGCGTCCAGCTCGGCGGCGCCCAGGCCCAGGCGACCGAGAAACGCGCGCGCCGGCGCGGGCGTGGCCAGGAAGTCCCGGCGCAGGTCTTCCAGCGCGCCCTCGCGCAGCAGGCCGCCCGTCCTGTTCGTAAATCCCGGAAAGAAGAAGTGCTTGGTCAGCTTCAGGCGCGGATGCATCGAGGGCAGGCGGTGGCAGCCTTCGACCCACTCCTCGGCCGTCAAGCCTTCCAGGTTCAGCCAGACCGGGCGCGGCTCGCACCTGGCCATCGCCTCGATATAGCCAGGTGGAATGTCGCAGGCAAAGAATTCGATGACGATATCGGCCACGTCGCCTGGAGCGTAGCTGCCTTCCTGGCCTTGCCAATGGCGCACCACGACGCCGCCGACTTCCTGGCACGCGGCCGCGACGTCCACCTCCGGACAAATGCGGCGGAAGCTGGCCAGGTCGTCGACCCAGAGGGTGACGGCAAGGCCGTGCTCCGTGCACAACTGGCGTGCCAGGCGCCAGCAAATGCCGATGTCGCCATAGTTGTCGACGACCTTGCAGAAGATGGCGAGGGACAGCGGACGCGCTTCGAGGTGATGGGCAGACATGGTGGAGTTGGATAGGTGGCGTCGGCGGGCAAAGCCCTTCGAGGGGCCGGCACCGGCCGGCGGCAAGGGCGGGATTCTAACCGATCGGGCAGCGATCTTGCATGACGTCCATGGCTTGTCTTGAATATCGGCCGCGCGCGGCAGGGTTTTCCGGGCGCGGATTCCCGTTCATCTGCGTTAGCGCAAACCACACCAGCATATTGCGGAATGATCACCTGGAGGCTCAAACTTCGCCGCCGGCGTCCAGTCCAAATCCTACCTGCAGGGAGAGCGGACTCGGTCGTCCGCCCTGCACTGCGTCCGCTTTCCGACCTTACCGGGAGCGGGCGTCCACTTTCGCGGCCGCTTGCAGCGCGTGTAAGGGAAACGCAATCAGCCAGGCATGCCGTCGCGTGCGCGGGCTGGCGTCGTTGCCGGCTGCCGCACCCCAATGGAGGAGTCGAGCATGAATGAATTTCAGCAACCCGCAATTGGGCAAGCTCAGTACGCGCCGCAAAGCCTGTTCGGCGGCATGTTCGGTGCACCGCTCGGCGGCCTGATCGGCCGCGGCATCGGTGGCATCTTCGGCAACCCCAACCTGGGCAGCCGCATCGGCGAAGTGGCCGGCGGCATTGGTGGTGGCCTGTTGCCGTTCGGCGCAGACCCGTCCGCCATTGCTGCCCAGCCGCAGCAGCTGCAGCAGCTGCAACAGCTCCAGCAACTCCAGCAACTGCAACAACTCCAGCAACTGCAACAGCAACAGCAGCAAGCCCAGCTTGGCCAGCTGACGCCGCAAGGCGGCTTCTTTGGCGGCCTGATCAGCCAGTTCGGCAAACCTGCCGGCAACCTGATCGGCAACCTGGCCGGAAGCGGGACGCTGGGCAATATTATCGGCAGCGGCCTGTCCGGTCTGGGCAGCCTGCTGCCCTTCTCGGCCGATCCGCAAGGTGGCCAGGGCGCGGTAGTGCAGCAACTGCAGCAACTCCAGGTGCAACAGCAGCAATTACTGCAGGCGCTGCAACAGATCCAGCAGCAGGCAGCGGTGCTGCAGCAACAGCTGACGCAGCAACAGGTCAGCCAGCAACCGCTCGGCCAGCAACAGGGGCAGGGCCAGGTGGCGCCCCAGGGCTGGCTGGGCAACATGATCGGCAAGGTTGCGGGCCCAGCCGGCGGCTGGATCGGCAGCCAGTTCGGCCACCAGCAGCTGGGCAGGACGATCGGCGACTATGCCGGCCAGCTGGGCGGCATGCTGCCGTTCTCGGTTGACCCATGGAGCGCCTACGCCCAGCAGGTACAGCAAGCCCAGCTGGCGCAACTGGCGGGCCAGCAGACGGTCCACTGACCGGGCGCGATCCGCATTGTCCGGCCTCCTGCCGGCAACCAGCCTTCCCGCCGCCGGCGGGGAGGCTTCAATGGAGAACATTCATGCCAGTTTCCGCTACCACAGGCCCCGGCAGCCGCTACATCGTGCGTGCGGCGGGCGACGATGGCGCCCTTGCGCGCTTCCTCGACAGCATCGGCGCCGATCCGGCGCTGCACGTTCTCGAGACCATCGGCCCGGCCGCGGCGCCCCACACGCTCGTCGTCGAAGCCGATCCCGCCGCCATCGACCAGCTCAGGCAACGCACGCTCAACCAGTTGATGATCGAACCGGACCGCCCGCTGTCGCTGTTCTGACGCGCCTGGCCCACCCATCGAAAGGACAAGCATCATGCCCAAGAATCCCCAAGGCGGCCCCGGCGATCCGCAAGACCGGAGCGGCCAGCCGCCAGACGGCGCCGACAGGCTCGGCGACGGAGCCACTGCCCCCACCGCTGCCGCCGCCGCCGCCGCCGCCGAGCAGCGTGGCCGCCCGGTGGCCGAACGCAAGAAGAAATACCGGTGGCGCCACGCCAGCCCGCGGTCCTGGGGGCCTTTGGCCTCTCCGGCGCCGGCCTGCCTCCCCTGCCCCTGGCCGCCGTCGAGCGGGCCCTGCGTGCCACACCCGAAATCGAGGTGGTCGACACTATCGGCACCCGGGGCAGCGTGGCGACCGCTGGACTCGACGGCGGCAGCGAGGGCATCCTGGTCGCACGCATGACCGATCGCCAGGCTGGAGAACTGCACCAGCGCGGCGGCGGCCGGCTGCTCGTCGAGCGCGACCAGCACCTGCACCTGCTCGATCCGATGCTGCGCCGTCCTGACCTGGTCAGCTCGCTCACGCCCTACACCGGCGCGGCGACCGAGGTCGCCATCACCGTGCTCGGCAGGGACGGCGCGCCGCTGGCCGACGCCGAGGTCTCGCTGTTCGGCGGCATGCTCCCGGCTGCGGCTGTTACCGACGCCAGCGGCACCGCACACATCCGCATGTATGGCGACGACCCGCGCGCGATCAGCGGGCTGTACGTGAAGCCCCGTGCCGACTACTGGAGCTTCTTCCAGCGCGATCCCGAGCTCGACCCGAACCAGGCCAACATCGTGGCGCTGCATCCGCTGTCCGAATCGCCGGCCTTGCAGAATTTCCCGCGCCAGCAAGCACTCGGCTGGGGCGCGCGCGCCATGCGCCTGGACGCCGTCCCGCCCCAGTTGCGCGGCCAGGGCGTAAAAATCGCTGTCATCGATTCCGGTGCGGCCACCAGCCACGCCAACCTGGCGCGCATACGCAACGGTTTCGACATCATCAACAAGCGCACCGACCCCGGCACCTGGACCGAGGACACCCTCGGGCATGGGTCGCACTGCGCAGGCGTGATCGGGGCGGCCGATATCGCCTGGGGCATTCGCGGTTTTGCGCCCGATGCCGAAATCCATGTCTGCAAACTCTTCCCCGGCGGCCAGGTCAGCCAGTTGATCGAAGCGCTGGAGTATTGCATCGAGCAGGGGATCGACGTCGTCAATATGAGCCTCGGTGGCGGCGCGCCCTCGGAGGCACTCGAACGGCAAATTGCGCGCGCCAAGGCGGCTGGCGTCGCCTGCATCGCCGCTGCCGGCAATTCCGGCGGTCCCGTCCAATATCCCGCCGCCTCGCCCAACGTGCTGGCGGTGGCTGCCATCGGCAAGCTCGGTGAATTCCCACCCGACAGCTATCACACCGAAACCCTCAGCTCCGATGTCGACGGGCTGGGCTATTTCACCGCGAAATTCAGCTGCTTCGGTCCGCAAGTGGACGTGTGTGCGCCCGGCGTGGCGATTGTCTCGTCGGTGCCTCCGAATAATTTTGCGGCCTGGGACGGTACCTCGATGGCGGCGCCGCATATAACCGGCCTGGCGGCACTCATTCTTGCGCACCGGCCGGAATTCCAGGGGCTGGGCGGCATGCGTTCACCCGAGCGGGTGGAACGCCTGTTCCAGTTCATTCGCCTGAGCGCGCGGCGGGTCACGCTGGCCGATCCGACACACATCGGGAGCGGCATGCCCGATGCGCTGGCGGCACTCGGTTTGTCGTCAGCGCCCAGCCCGCAGCTTGGCGCCTGGCAGCCGATGTTCGGTGAACTGGTGGGCGTCGGCAACGGCAACGGCGGTCGTGCGCCGCTCTATGCGGGGACGAATCCCTATCTGCTCGGCACTGCTCTGGCGACGCAGGGCTTGCAGCTGGGTCTTCCGCCTGGCGGCATGGGACTGTCTGGCTGGTGAGTTTGGCGGCTGGGGCGCGAGCGTGCGCGCGCCTGGCGGTGCGCGAGCACGTTCGCGTGGCCGTGCGCGTGCACCTTCGCGTCGCCGTGCGCAAGCACCGCCACTGAACTGACATTGACACAGGGGGATGCCCATGCACGATGCCGGCACGAACGGCAGCCCTGGCTGACGCTGGTGCCGTATGCCGATCCCCCACGCGTGCGAGCGATGGCAAGGTCACGACGAGGACGAGGACGAGGAAACGCGTAACGGCGAGCGGGGGAAGATGCGTGCGCTACGGCGAATGCGCGAAGTCGAATGAGCGACGTCGAATGCGCGGAGACGAGTGCGCGAAGTCGCATGCGCGGAGACGAGTGCGCAAGGACGAACAGGCAAATAAGCGAGCAGGCGAAGACGAGCTGGACGGCAAAAAGCAAAAAACCGCTCGAAGGCGGCTTTTTGCTTTGACTGGCGTCCCCACGGGGATTCGAACCCCGGTACTCACCGTGAAAGGGTGATGTCCTAGGCCTCTAGACGATGGGGACCTAAAACTGTTTGCACTGCTCAGATACTGCTGCTGCCAAATTCTTGGCGTCCCCACGGGGATTCGAACCCCGGTACTCACCGTGAAAGGGTGATGTCCTAGGCCTCTAGACGATGGGGACCCTGGAACTACCGATACTACACATTGCGAATTCTTCTACGTGGTGGAGGTAAGCGGGATCGAACCGCTGACCTCTTGCATGCCATGCAAGCGCTCTCCCAGCTGAGCTATACCCCCCACGGGGAAACAACATCATACCATACTGCCTGTACTTCCACTACTGCTGCCGCTGGCGCAGCTTGGTGGCAAACCACTGCCAACCCTGGCGTCCCCACGGGGATTCGAACCCCGGTACTCACCGTGAAAGGGTGATGTCCTAGGCCTCTAGACGATGGGGACCCTGAACTACCGAACTACACTTCAACTTGGTGGAGGTAAGCGGGATCGAACCGCTGACCTCTTGCATGCCATGCAAGCGCTCTCCCAGCTGAGCTATACCCCCGTGCTGCTGAAGTGCGAGCATTATAGCGGGGGTTCTTGCATTACGCAAATACCGATTTGACGATCATCATGCGAACCGCAAACGGTGCCACACAAGCGGCATCACCAATGGAAATCAACAGCCGGATTCCGATCCCCCAGTCACAGGCCCTTTGCCACGCGCGCCAGTACGGTGTCGCGCCCGAACAGCTCGAGCACGGCATCGATGGCGGGCGTTTGCAGCTGGCCCGTGACGAGCAGGCGCAGCGGCATGGCGATCTGCGGCATCTTCAAGCCATTGGCCGCCAGCACTTCCTTGAGCATGGCTGCAATCGCCGCCTTGTTCCACTCGACCGTCTGGCAGCGCTCGGCAAACTGGGCCAGCGCCGGACGCACGGCGTCGGTGAGGTGCTGGGTCATGAGGGCCGCGTCCGGCTGCGGCTGGCGATAGAACAGCATCGCAGCGTCCGCCAGCTCGTTGATGGTGTTGGCGCGATCCTTGACCAGGGCGAGTACGGCCGGCAGCGCCGGCGCGCCGTCGAACTGCGCGCCCTCCATCTTGGTGCGTACCAGGCCGGCCAGGCGCTCGTTGTCGGCCGCCTTGATGTAGTGGTTGTTCAGCCAGGCCAGCTTTTCCGGATTGAACTGGGCGGCCGAGGCCGTCAAATGCTCGAGGTTGAACCACCCGGTGAACTGTTCCATCGAGAAGATCTCGTCGTCGCCGTGGCTCCAGCCCAGGCGCGCCAGGTAGTTCAGCATCGCTTCCGGCAGGTAGCCCTGCTCCGGGTATTGCATCACGCTGACCGCGCCATGGCGCTTCGACAATTTCTGGCCGTCCGGGCCGAGGATCATCGGCAGGTGACCGTACTCCGGCAGCTCGGCGCCCAGCGCGCGCAGGATATTGATCTGGCGTGGGGTGTTGTTGACGTGGTCGTCGCCGCGCAGCACGTGCGTGATCTTCATGTCCCAGTCGTCCACGGATACGCAGAAGTTGTAGGTCGGCGTGCCGTCAGGGCGGGCAATGATCAGGTCGTCGAGTTCCTTGTTGGCGATCGTGATCGGGCCCTTGACGACGTCGTTCCAGGTGACTTCGCCATCAAGCGGATTCTTGAAGCGCACGACGGGCTTGACGCCTTCGGGGACCGGCGGCAGGGTCTTGCCCGGCTCGGGACGCCAGGTGCCGTCGTAGCGCGGCTTTTCGCCAGCGGCACGCATGCGCTCGCGCATGGCCTCAACTTCTTCCGGCGAGCAATAGCACAGGTAAGCGGTGCCGGCTTCCAGCATGCCCTTGACGACCTCACGGTAGCGGTCCATGCGCTGCATCTGGTAGAACGGGCCTTCGTCGTGCGACAGACCCAGCCACTGCATGCCGTCCAGGATCGCCTGCACCGCTTCCGGCGTCGAACGCTCGAGGTCGGTGTCCTCGATACGCAGGATGAAGGTGCCGCCGAAGTGGCGGGCATAGGCCCAGGAATAGAGCGCGGTGCGCGCGCCGCCGAGGTGGAGGTAGCCGGTCGGGCTGGGGGCGAATCGGGTACGGACGGGGGTGCGGACGGTCATGGCGGAAAGCGGAATGATAAAACGGCTATTCTACCTCCATGCGCCCGCCACAGGCAGCGTCGACGTCGCGGCACATGGCGTCGGCGTGACTGCTGGCCGGCTGATTCTCGGCCTCGTTGAAGGTCGATCGCGGCACCGCGTTCGACCTGCCATCGCCCCGCCGGCTTGCGGTCCGGGCCTCTGGCAGCGCCCTCCCCGTTGCCACCGGCGCTCAGGATGCACTCCGACGTTCAGCCACTCGCCCAGCGCGCGTTCCGGCTGCGGCGTCGTATATCGTCAGCCCGGCGCCACGCCAACTGATTCTTCCACCAGCGCGCCCGGGCCGTCGCGCAGGCCGTCCACGTACTGCGCCAGCGCGCGCGCCGTGGGGTAGTCGTAGAGCAGCTCGGCGCTGACTGCCACACCACAGGCCGCTTCCAGTTCCAGCGCCAGCGGCACCGAAGCCAGCGAATCGATGCCGAGGTCGCCGAACGAGGTATCGGCATCGACCGCCGGCATCACCGCGTCGCCGGCGCCGCCTTCGCGGAACCATTTCAGAATGCAGCCCAGCACTCGCTCCAGGCTCGCTGCGGACACCTGTCCCGCAGCGTTGGCCGCTACCTGCCGTGATGCCTGTTCATGTCCGGCGGGCTCAAAAGATAGCGGCGACGGTGCTGCGACATCCTCCGCGCCGGGTTCAGCCCCCCGGTCCTGCTTCGTCACGCAGTTGGCAAATGGCGCGAGCATGGCCTCGTACTGACTGTCAGCCACAATCGGCGTCCGTTCGCGCGCCAGCATGGGGTCGATGCCTTGCGCTTCGCCGGGCGACACCGCGTCGCCGTCCCCGATGCTCGCCGCGTAGCCGGCAACCCGGGCCAGCACTGCCTCGGCCGCTGGACAGTTGCCTGCCTGCGCCGTTTCACTCTCGATGCGCCGGCGCAGGGCGTCCAGGCGCTGGCGTACCCAGTGCGCCGATTGCAGGGGGCGCCGCCGCGGCCAGCAGGGTCCAGGCCGCGAACTCGCCATTGCGTCCGTCCTGCCACTGCCCGGGGGCTGGAGCAGGCAGCCTCTCCAGTTGCCGGGCAAGCGCGGGCGCGCCGAAGCGGCTGCCGACGGTATGCGCGAGGCGGTTGCCGGGCAGCCGCGCCAGCGCGCCAAGGTGGGCATACAGGACTTCGCTCGGCCCCTCGAGAATGCGCAGCGCACGGGCATCGCGCAGCAGTTGCGGCGCCAGGTTGTTCTCAGGTAGCCGCGCCCGCCCAGCATCTGGACCAGGCGATCGGCACTTTCCCACAACAGTTCCGACAGCACGCACTTGGCTGCGCTGCAGGCATCGAGCGGCAGCGCCCCGCCCTCGTCGACCTGTGCCGCCAGAGCGGCGACGAGCGCCTCGCCCGCCGCGATGGCGCAGTCGAGCTCGTGCAAGTGCAGGCGCGTCGCAGGATTGTCGAGCAGCCGCCCTCCGGCCACCTCGCGCCGCGCGGCGTAGCGCGCCATCAGCTGGGCACAGCGTTTCATCGCGCCGACGCACAGCGCACCGATGCCGAGGCGGGCGAAGCCCATCGCGTCCTTGGCCACTTCCATGCCGCTGCCGGGCGCGCCCAGCACCTGCGCATCCGGCACGAACACGGACTCCAGGCGGACGGCGTTCTGGACGATGGCGCGCATGCCCATGGTGAGCGCTTCCGGCCCCTGGAGGAGCCCCGGCGCATCCTCCGGCACCAGCAGCGCGACCGTGCCCAGCGCCCTGCCCGCCGGGTCGAAGGCCCGGGCAAACACGGTCAGCACGCCGGCCCAGGAGGCCAGGCCGATCAGGTGCTTCTCGCCGCTGACGCGCCAGCCGCCATCCACCCGCAGCGCGCGGGTACCGATCGCGCGCGGGTTCGAACCCGCCTGGGGCTCACTCATCGCGAAGGCCGCCAGCTGGCGCCCGCCAGCGAGCAGCGGCAGCCAGCGCGCACGCAGCGCCAGCGGCGCATGACGCATCAGGGGACGCAAGCCGAGGCCGTTGTGCACGCCGACCAGGGTCGCCAGCGTCAGGTCGATCGCGGCCAGCTGCTGCATCACCCGCACCAGGTCGACGGTCGCCAGCGCCAGCCCGCCCGTCCCCAGCGGTGCCTGCAGGCCGAACAGGCCCTGTCGTGCGAAGTCGAGCAGCACATGCGGCGGCAGGCTGCGACGCTCGTCGGCCAGGCGCAAATCGAGGCGGCGCGGGGCGTACTCACGCAGCCAGCGGATCGCCGCGTCGGCGCGGCCGGCACTGCCTCCACCATGCGTGCTGCCGATATCGCCTGCGCCCCGGTGCTCGCGCGCGGGGGCAGGGGCAAGGCACCACCGAGCAGCAGCGCCTTGCAGCGGCCGCGCCGCAGCTTGCCGCTGGTCGTGCGCGGAAAGCCGCCCGGTGCGGCGAAGACCAGTGTATCCAGGGTCACGCCAATACCGTCGGTGACGGCTGCGCGGATGCGTCGCCCCAAAGCCGCCAGGTCGGCATGGCGCGCCAGCGTACGCGAGGCCTCGACCGCCAGCGCCAGCCGCTCGCGGCCCTCGCTCTCGACGGCGAAGGCTGCGCAGCTGTTCGGTGCCAGTTCCGGGAAGGCGCTTTCGACCAGCTCTTCGATATCCTGCGCGTGGAGCTTGCGCCCGTGGACGATGACGATGTCCTTGCGCCGCCCGGTGACGAACAGCTCGCCCTCGTGCAGGAAACCCAGGTCGCCGCTGCGCAGGTAGCGCATGCCGGGATCGACCGGGCCTGCGTCGGCGATACGCGCGCCGAACACGTCCTCGCTGTCCCGGGCTGGCCCGCGGTAGCCGCAAGCGACGCCCGGACCTGCGATCCATATTTCTCCAATTGCGCCTGGCGCCACGCGTCCACGGCGCAGCGGGTCGACGATCGCGACCTCCACGCCAGGCGCCGCGGGACCGCAGCTCACCAACACGCGCGCGCCATGGCCATCCCGGCCAGTCTCGCGCACCTCGCCCAGTTCGAGCGCGCTTGCTTCGAACGCGCGTATGCGCGGCTGCCTGGCGCGCGGCCCGCCGGCGACCAGCAGCGTCGCCTCGGCCATGCCATAGCAGGGAAACGGCGCGCCAGGACGCAGCCCGCAGCTTGAAAAAGGCTGCCTGAAGCGCTCGAGCGTGGCCGCACGCACTGGTTCGGCCCCGTTATAGAGTACCTCCAGGCTGGATAGGTCCAGGCCGCGCTTGCACTCCTCGCCCACCCGGCGCACACACAGGTCCCACGCGAAGTTCGGCGCACCGCTGCAGGTAGCGCGAAAGCGCGTGATCGCCTCCAGCCAGGCCCCTGGGCGGCGCAGGAAGGCGCCGGGCGCCATCAGTATCGAACGAAAGCCCAGCATCAGCGGCGCGCACACGCTGCCGATCAAGCCCATGTCGTGAAACAGCGGCAGCCAGCTGACCATCACGGTCGCCGGTCCGAAGCCGAAAGCGCTGCCGATCGCGCGCACGTTGGCATCGATATTCGCGTGGATGATCTCGACGCCCTTCGGCTGTCCGGTGGAGCCGGAGGTGTACTGGAGGAAGGCGACAGCGTCCACACATGCCGCAAACGTGGGAGGCGTCGCCCGGCCGCCGCAGGCTTCTTCGCGCAGCAGCGGCGTCGCACAGCGGGCGCGTTCGAGCGCGGCAGCCGTCGCTTGCTCGAGTTCGGGCGCGCATAACACCAGTGCAGGCGCGGCGTCCGCCAGCAGCGCCGCCAGGCGCGCGCCATCGCGCGGCCGATGCGCCGGCGCCGCCGGCACCGCCACCGCGCCGGCAAGCAGGCAGGCAAGGAAGGCGACGACGAAATCGATTCCCGACGGGTAGAGCAGCAGGACAGGCTCGCCGGGCTGCACGCGGTGGGCCAGGCGCGCCGCGAACGCATCCACCCGCGCGGCCAGCCCGGCATAGCTGATGTCCTCGACCTCGCCGCTCTCGCGCAGGAAGCTGTAGGCGACGCGTTGCGGCGTGCGCGCAGCGTGCAGGCGCAGTTGCCCCGGCAGCGTGCGACTGTGCGGCTCGCCCGATTCAGCCACGTGCACGCTCCCCGCGCCACGGCTGGCGCGACGGTTCCACGCCCAGCGCCGCACCGGCGCCGCCGACGCTGGCACCGATCAGGCGCGCGCCGTGGCGCAGCTGCTCCGGCGTGTGCGCGGCCATGACCTGCAGGCGCAGGCGCGCGGCACCGAGCGGGACGCCGGGGAACTCGACCGCGTTGACGAACACGCCCGAGCGCGCCAGCGTGCGGCCCGCCAGGCGTGCCACCGATTCGCTGCCGATCCACAGCGGGACGATGGCCGACGGGATGCCGAGGCAGCGCATGCCGGTTTCGGCGAGGTGGGCACGCAGCGCGAGCGCATTGCGCAGCATGGCGGCGCGCAGCGTGTCGCCTTCGGCACCGGTGACGATGCGCAGCGCCGCCAGCACGCTGGCCGCCTGCAGCGGCGACAGGGCATTCGAGAACAGGTGAGGGGCCAAAAAAGCTGCAGCTGGCGCTTGACCGCGCGCGAGGCGCTGGCGACAAAGCCTCCGTTCGACGCGAAGGTCTTCGAGAAAGCGCCCATCACGATGTCGACCTTGCCCAGCATGGACTGTTCGCCGACGCAGCCGCTGCCGCCCGGGCCGAGTGCTCCCAGGTCATGCGCCACGTCCACCAGCAGCGTGGCGCCGTATTCGCGGCACAGGTGCTGCATCAGCGGCAGGTCGGGCGCATCGGCATCCATGCTGAACAGGCCCTCGGTGACGACCAGGATGCCGTTCTCGGGATCGCGGGCGCGGATCGCGGCCAGCAGTTCGCGCACGTGGCCCGTGTCGAGGTGGCGATGCAGCAGCACGTTGCGGGTGGCGGCAGCGGCGCCCTGGCGCAGCGAGGCATGCGCCAGCTGGTCGATCACGACGTAGTCGCGGCCATTCACCAGCGCCGTGATGACCCCGAAGGCGGCGCCCCAGCCGGTCGGAAACAGGGTCACGTGTTCCTGCCGCAGCAGCGCGCCGAGCGCTTCCTCGAGCGCCAGCGAGTGGCGGCTGTTGCCAAGCAGGACAGCCGAGCCGGCGCTGTGCGGCCCGGATTCGTCCAGCGCGGCCATCGCGGCGGCGCGCACGGTCGGATGCGAGGCCAGCGACAGGTAATCCTGCGAGGCGAAGTTGATGCCATGCGTGGCCGGCAGGATGCCGCCCTCCTCGCACACGCTCGCCTCCGGCGCCGGCGCACCGTCCACCGCGCGGGCATACTGCCAGACACCGTGCCTGGTGCGCAGCTGGCACCAGGCATCGAGCGCTTCGGTACGGCGCATCAGGTCGGCACCGCGCGGCTGCGCGAACTGGGCGACGCTGCCGCGCAGCGCGCCGCAAGCGCCCAACTCGGCAATATCGTCGTCCCGCTCGAAGACCGGGGTTTCTTCGTGCACGGTACACCTCCTCGTTGACTGCTGATTGATCGGCAAGAACGTTCAGGCCGGGACGGGCGCCGCCAGCTGCTGCGCCTGGCGTGCCAGCAGCGCCCCGACCTGCTCGGGCGGCAGCGGACGGTGGAACAGGTAACCCTGGGCCTCGTCGCAGCGCATCGCGGCCAGGTCGGCCAGTTGTTCGGGCGTCTCGACCGACTCGGAAATCACTTTCAAGTCGAGCCGGTGCGCCATCGCCACGATCGCCTCGGCAATCGCATAGGAGCGCGTGCGCGGGCCCTGGCCGAGGCGGCGCACGAACAGGCCATCCATCTTGAGGATGTCCACGGGCAGCTCGGACAGGTAGTTCAGGCTGGAGTAGCCCGTGCCGAAGTCGTCGATCGAGACCAGCACCCCGGCCGCGCGCAATTCGCCCATGATGCGGCGGTTGGCCTCGAGATCCTCGATCAGGATGCCTTCGGTGATTTCGAGGTCGATGCAGCCGGCGGGCAGGCCGGTTGCGTCGACGATCTCCAGCACGCGCGCGGCGATGCCGGGGTGGCGCAGCTGGCGCGCCGACAGGTTCACGGCCGTCTTCACGCCCGGCAGGCCGGCATCGCGCCAGGCGCGGTTCTGGGCGCAGACGGTGCGCAGCACCCAGTCACCGATTGGGACGATCATCCCCGTCTCTTCGGCCAGCGGAATGAAGCGGCCCGGATCGATGCGCCCGTACACCGGATGCTGCCAGCGCAGCAGCGCCTCGACACCCTCGATGCGGCGCGTGGCCAGGTCGACCTGGGGCTGGTACTCGATATACAGTTGGCCACGCGCGAGCGCGTCGCGCAGGCCGTTCTTCAGGGTCAGCCTTTCGTTATGCGGGGCGCAAGCCGCGCTCGAATACATGCGCACGCTGTTCTCGCCCCAGGCACGCGCGCTGCGCATGGCGATGTCGGCGCGCTTGAGCAGGGCATCGAGGTCGCAGTCCTCGGCCGGGTACAGCGCCACGCCGACCGACAGCGTGACGAAACAGTCGCGTCCGCCGGTGGCGAGCGGCAGCCCGAAGCGGTCGAGGACTTTCTCCGCCACCTGGCGCGCGTCGCCCTCGTCGGCCAGGTCTTCGAGCAGCGCGACGAATTCGTCGCCGCTCCAGCGCGCCACGGTGTCGCAGTCGCGCAGGCAAGCGCGGATGATGGCGCCGACCTGCACCAGCAAGGCGTCGCCGGCCTCGTAGCCGAGGGCATCGTTGACTTCCTTGAACTTGTTGATATTCAGGAGCAGCAGCGCGACCGGACGGGCATTGCGGTCGGCCCGGTCCATCGCATGGCGCAGGCGGTCGCGCAGCAGGCGCCGGTTGAGCAGGCCGGTGAGCTGGTCGCAGCCCACGCCGTCGAGCATGCGCCCGACGCTGGCGCCCAGGTCCTCGCGTTCGTCCAGTGCATCGGGCGCGCCGCCACGCAGGGCCAGCATTCCGGTGGCCTCGTCCTGGCCATGGCAGATCACGCGATTGCGCCCGCTCGACTTGGCGAGATACAGCGCCTCGTCGGCGCGGCCGACGGCCAGGCCGATCGCCTCGCCCATCTGGTACTGGGCCACGCCGATCGACACCGTCAGCGCGATCTCGCTGCCGCCCTCGACGCAGCGCAGGTTCTCGATCGCCACGCGCACGCGCTCGGCCAGCACCGGGGCCTCGGCCGGACCGGTTTCGGGCAGCATCAGGAGGAATTCCTCGCCGCCGTAGCGGCCGAAACTGTCGCTGGCGCGCACGTGCGCCTGCACGACCCCGGCAAAGGCGCGCAATACGGTGTCGCCCGCGCTGTGGCCCCAGGTGTCGTTGATGCGTTTGAAAAAATCGATGTCGAGCAGGCACAGGCAGAACGGACGGCCGCTCCTGTCGCTGCGTTCCTTTTCATGTTCGATCAGGCGCATCAGGTAGCGCCGGTTGTGGCTGCCGGTGAGCTCGTCGCGGATCGCCAGCTCGTTGATCGTTCCCAGCGCCTGCTCCAGCTTGACGAAGCCCTGGGTCTTGGACAGCTCGAACAGCAGCGCGAACACCAGCACCACCACGAACAGGCCCAGATGGCAGACCAGGTACAAGAGCGCCATGTCCGAGACCGGATGGGCCGGCAGGGCCGCCGCCGGCAGCGAATACAGCACGCCGGCCGCGCCGCAGCTGAGCGCCAGCCAGAACAGGGCGCTGGCCAGACCGCCGAGGAACATCGCCACCAGCGGCGCGGTGATCAGCCAGCTGGCGGTGGGCGCGCTGATCCCGCCCAGGTGGAAGCTGAGCCAGCTGAAATTGAAGAACAACGCGCACAGGAACAGTTCGCGCGCGGCCCAGATGCTGCCGCTGGCGCGCAGCAGCATCGGAGCGGCGAGCATGAAGAGGCAGCAGGCGAGGATCTCGGCGGCGGCCGTGCCGAAGCCCAGCATCCCGTAGGCGAGCGCATAAAAGGGCCCCGCGGTGCCGGCCAGCAGCGTCGCGTTGACGACGTTCTCGGCGCGGGTGCGGACCGCGGCCGGCCCTTGCAGGATGGCGGCTGGAATGAACCAATGAGTTGCAACCAGGTAACGGTCGCTCCATCGCGCGCAGGTGCTGTTCATATGTCCTTGGTACGGCTTGGCAGCCGCATGGCGAATGAGGTCAAACGCCAGTGTAAAAAGGAAATTTTTTACAGACTTTATTTTTAAACAGATTCAACGCGGAAAAACATGCGCGCAACGCTTGACAAACAAAACGGTCGAGTTGGCGTGGGAGAAACTTCAGGCCTGCTTCAGGACGATCATGCGGCCTGCGCGCGCGCGCAGCTGGCCGCAGCCGCCATCGACCTCCTGCCCGGCCGAATCGCGCAGCTTGGTCAGTACGCCGCGGCCATGCAGGTGGGCGGCGATCTCCCGCGCGCGCTCCCAGCTCGGGCGGCGGAAAGCGAGGCCATCGATCGTGTTGTAAGGGATCATGTTGAGGATGGCGTACTTGCCACGCAGGAGAGCGACGATATTGTCCAGCTCATCCTGGCCGTCGTTCACCCCTTCCAGCAGGGTCCACTGGTACTGGATCGGATACCCGGTCTGGCGCGCGTAGCGCTCGCCGAACGCAATCAGTTCCTGGGGCGACAGGCGCGGCGCACGCGGCAACAGTTCGGCGCGCAGTGCCGGCTTGGTGGTATGCAGGGACAAGGCCAGCGCCGGCTTCACGCGCCCGGCAAGCAGGCGCTCGAAGGCGCGCGGGTCGCCGACGGTCGAAAACACCAGGTTCTTGTGGGCGATATTGCCCTCGATGCCCAGCAGTTCGATGGCCTCGAGCACATTGTCGAGGTTATGGGCCGGTTCGCCCATGCCCATGAAAACCACTTTCCTCACGGGCCGCAGGCGCCGCGCCAGTACCCACGGGCGACGATCTCGCCGCTGGTCACTTGCCGCAGCAGCCCGTCGCGCCCGGTCATGCAGAACTGGCAGCCGACCGCGCAGCCCACCTGGCTCGAGACGCACACGCCATCGCGCGGCAGCAGCACGGTTTCGACCGCCTGCCCGTCGGCGAGGCCTACCAGCAACCGGGCCGAGCCGTCCGCAGCCGGATGCTCGCTGAGCACGCGCGCCAGATCAGCCAGTTCCAGGTCGAGCGCGGGCAAGGCCTCGCGCACCGCCTTCGGCAGGTAATCCGCGGGGCGGCGCCGGCCGCGATCGTGCGGCGCGCCCTGCACCCAGTCGCGCAGTACGCGCGCCCCGTGCTCCGGCAGCGCGCCCAGGCTTGCCAGCCGTGCGCGGATCGCCTCGATGCGCATGGACTGGCGACCTGCGTCAGTCGTTCTTGACGACGATGCTCGGGAACTTCGCCGACATGTCCTTTACGCGCTCGGCCACCTTGACCGCCACCTTGCGCGCGATCTCCTTGTAGACGGCGGCTACGGCGCCGTCTGGATCGGCGACCACGGTCGGGCGGCCGGAATCGGTCTGCTCGCGGATCGACATCGTCAGCGGCAGCGCGCCGAGGAAGTCGACGCCGAAATCCGCGCACATCTTCTCGCCGCCGCCGTGACCGAAGATCGCCTCGTTGTGGCCGCAGTGCGAGCAGATATGGGTGCTCATGTTCTCGACCACACCGATGATCGGAATGCCGACCTTCTCGAACATCTTGAGGCCCTTACGCGCGTCGAGCAGCGCGATGTCCTGCGGCGTGGTGACGATCACGGCGCCGGTAACCGGCACCTTTTGCGACAGGGTCAGCTGGATGTCGCCGGTGCCCGGCGGCATGTCGACGATCAGGTAATCGAGGTCGCGCCAGTTGGTTTGCTCGAGCAATTGCTGCAGCGCCTGGGTTACCATCGGGCCGCGCCAGACCATCGGCTCGTCCGGATCGATCATGAAGCCGATCGAGGACACTTGCACGCCATGGTTTTCCAGCGGCTCCATGGTCTTGCCGTCCAGGCTCTCCGGGCGTGCATTAATGCCGAGCATCATCGGCTGCGAGGGGCCGTAGATGTCCGCGTCGAGCACGCCGACACTGGCGCCCTCGGCGGCCAGGGCCAGGGCCAGGTTCACCGCCGTGGTCGACTTGCCGACGCCGCCCTTGCCGGAAGCGACCGCGATGATGTTCTTCACGTTCGGCATCACTTTCAGGCCGCGCTGCACCGCGTGCGAGACGATCTTGACCTGGACGCCGACGCTGACATTACCTACGCCGGGCAGCGCCTTGACCGCATTCACGGCGGCAGTGCGCAGCGAAGCGACCTGGCTTTTCGCCGGATAACCCAGCTCCAGGTCGAGGGCGACGTCTGGCCCCGTCACCTGGACGTTCTTGACCGATTTCGAGGACACGAAGTCCTTGCCCGTATTAGGATCGATGACCTTTGCCAGTGCGGCCTTGACGTCGTCTGCAGTGATGCTCATGTGTTTCTCCAATGTGATGGGCGCAGTGTAGCAAAAATTGACGAATCGGCTCTTGCCCGAATGGCAAATGCCGGTAAGCGCAGATAGGTTCTTGGAGCCATCCGCTGGTAAAATGTTTTTTTCATCTAACTCATAGCGTCGACCATGACCCGCAAGCTGTTCGTCACCACCGCCCTGCCCTACGCCAACGCCGCCTTCCACATCGGTCACATGATGGAGTACATCCAGGCCGATATCTGGGTCCGCTTCCAGCGAATGCAGCGCGACGGAGACAAAGAGCGCCAGGTGCACTTCGTCTGCGCCGACGATACCCACGGCACGCCGATCATGATCGCCGCCGAAAAGGAAGGCCTGAGCCCGCAGGAATTCGTCGCCAGGATCGCCGCCGGCCGCCCACAGTACCTGGACGGCTTCCACATTGCCTTCGACAACTGGTACTCGACCGATTCGCCGGAAAACGTGGAACTCTCGCAGGGCATCTACCGCAAACTGGTTGATGCCGGCCTGATCGTCACGAAAACCGTCGACCGCTTCTTCGACCCGGTCAAGGGCATGTTCCTGGCCGACCGCAACATCAAGGGCGAATGCCCGAAATGCCACGCCAAGGACCAGTACGGCGACAACTGCGAAGTCTGCGGCGCCGCCTACCAGCCCACCGAACTGGTCAACCCGTATTCCGTCTTCACCGGCTCGACCCCGGTCCTGAAGCCTTCCGAGCAGTACTTCTTCAAGCTGTCCGACCCGCGCTGCTTCCACTTCCTGAAGGAGTGGCTGAACACCCCGGGCCGCCTGCAGCCGGAAATGGTGAACAAAGTGTCGGAGTGGTTGGGCGAATCCGGCGAAAAGCTGGCCGACTGGGATATTTCCCGTGACGCACCCTATTTCGGCATCCCGATTCCGGACGCGCCGGGCAAGTTCTTTTATGTGTGGCTGGATGCGCCGGTCGGTTACCTGGCGTCGCTGAAGAACTATTTTGAAAAACAGGGCCTCGATTTCGACGCCTTCCTGAAAGACCCGAACGCGGAGCAGGTGCACTTCATCGGCAAGGACATCGTCTCCTTCCACCTGCTGTTCTGGCCCGCAATGCTGAACTTCTCGGGCCACCCGATCATCGACAAGCTGCGCGTCGCCGTCCACGGCCACCTGACGGTCAACAACGAAAAGATGTCGAAGTCGCGCGGCACCGGCATTTCGCCGCTGCGCTACCTGGAACTGGGCATGAACCCGGAGTGGCTGCGCTATTACCTGGCCTTCAAGCTGAACGCGAAAGTGGAAGACCTGGACTTCAATGGCGACGATTTCGTGGCCCGCGTAAATAGCGACCTGATCGGCAAGTACGTCAACATCGCCAGCCGCTGCGCCGGTTTCATCACCAAGAAATTCGACGGCAAGCTGGCCGCGAACCTGTCGGAGTCGGCCCGCGGCTGGATCGCAAAGGCCTTGACGGTCGACGGTGTGGAACGCCAGGCAGGCATCGCCACCGCTTTCGAGGCCCGCGAATATGGCCGGGCGCTGCGCGAGATCATGGAAATCGCCGACGTCACCAACCAGTTCGTCGACGAGAACAAGCCCTGGCTGCTGGCCAAGGACGAGACCAGGGTGGCGGAACTGCACGAAGTCTGCACCGTCGCCCTGATCCTGTTCCGCCAGCTGACGATCATGCTCTCGCCGGTGCTGCCGCAAGTGGCTGCGCGTGTCGCGGAATTCCTCGGCGACGCAGGCTTCAGCTGGGCCGACACCCAGGGCGAGGCCGTGACGGGCGCCATGCTCGGCCGCACGATCGGCGCCTACAGTCACCTGATGCAGCGCGTGGATGCCAAGATGGTCGAAAACCTGTTCGACAAGCCGGCTCCGGCGGGCCCTGCCGCCGTCGTGACCAGCGCCGGCCTGGCCGAAGCCGCCCTGGCCCCGGAGCAATCCGCGACCGAAGCGGCCGATATCGAAGAACTCGCACCCGAAATCTCGATCGACGACTTCACGAAGATCGACCTGCGCGTGGCCCGCATCGTCAACTGCGAACACGTCGAAGGCGCCGGCAAGCTGCTGCGCCTGACGCTGGACGTTGGCGAAGGCCGCCACCGCAACGTGTTCTCGGGCATCAAGTCGGCCTACAAGCCGGAAGACCTGGTCGGCAAGCTGACCGTGATGGTGGCCAACCTGGCGCCACGCAAGATGAAGTTCGGCGTTTCGGAGGGCATGGTGCTGTGCGCATCGAGCGCCGACGAGAAGGCGAACCCGGGCCTGTACCTGCTTGATCCGATGCCGGGCGCCACCCCGGGTATGCGTATCAGGTAAGCAAGACTTCGCAGGGTGCGCACGCCATTCGATGCCTGGCGCGCCCCGAAACCTGCCGCCACCGCCCCTCGATAGCGTTCCAGGGGCGCGCGGCGGCGTTATAATGCCGTTTTTTTGAAGAAACATCGCAGCCAGGAATGTCAGCGGATGTGTCGCACGCTCCCGGATGCTCCTTCAAACCCCTTGTTAGGCAGATAATAAATGACCGAATTGACTCCCCTCCGCCACATCCCTACCGCCAATGTCTTCCGCAAGGGCGACGTCTTCGTCCTGTTCGGCGAGCTGTTCGGCCGTGGCTATGTCAACGGCCTGATCGATGAGGCGCGCAAGTCGGGCATGACCATCGTCGGCATCACCGTCGGCCGCCGCGACGAGACCGGCGCCCTGCGCGCCCTGACTCTTGAAGAACACCAGGAAGCCGAGGAAAAGCTGGGCGGACGCATCATCAATGTGCCGCTGATGGCCGGTTTCGACATGGATGCGCCGGAGGGCGAGCAGAATCCAACGGAAATGCTCTCGGGTATCACCCTGAAGAGCTGGCAGGAAGACAAGCTGGACTGGGAAAAGATCGAGCGCTGCCGCGAAGCCGGCGTGCGCCGCTTCACCACCAACGCCGCCCAGGTGATGGGCGAGATCGACAAGCTGATCCCGGAAGGCGCGAACGTCTTCTTCGCCCACACGATGGCCGGTGGCATCCCGAAGATCAAGGCCTTCCTGGCCATTGCCAACCGCATCTACAAAGGCCGCGGCGACCGCTTCATGTCTTCGCGCGCCCTGTTGGAGAGCGACCTGGGCAAGCTGATCCTGATGAACTTCGACGAAGTCACCGCCAACACGCTGAAATACCTGATCGACGCCTCGAGCACGATCCGTGAACGCGTGACGAAAGCCGGCGGCGAAGTGCGCTACACGGCCTACGGCTACCACGGCACCGAGATCCTGATCGGCGGCAAGTACCAGTGGCAGACCTATACCAACTACACCCAGGGCTACGCCAAGATGCGCCTGGAAAGCGTGGCCCAGGCGGCCTGGAACCAGGGTATTGCCGCGACGGTCTTCAACTGCCCGGAAATCCGCACCAACTCGTCGGACATTTTCGTCGGCGTCGAACTGTCGCTGTTCCCCTTGCTCACCGCGCTCAAGCGCGAAGGCGGCGGAGAATGGGCTGAGAAACAATGGGCAATCTGCCAGGAGCTTTTAGGCGAAGGCACATCGCTGCAGTCGCTGCTCGACACCATCGAGAAATACAACAACGATGCGACCAGCGCCCACTTCCGCAATTTCGAAGCCTGGCCGATGGACAACACGCCCGAGCTGGCCGACGTGATGATCGGTACCTCGGAAGAGATCACCGCCCTGCACAAGGATCGCAAGGCCTTGATCACCGACCACCTGTCGGCCCTGGTGCTGGAAGGTGCCGGCCCGCTGATGTTCTATGGTGCATCCGAAAAGATTGCACCGGTTGTGTGGCTGAGCCACGACATCATCGCCCGTCAGCTCAACGCCCTGCATGCATAAACCTTGACGCCGGGACGGCTGGGCAGAACAATCTGCGTCGCCGTCCCGGCTTTACTTTTTCTTAGTCATTACAATGCCAAAATTCAGCGCTTACGTTTCCGACCACACCAAATTCATCGAGGAACTGAAGTCCAAAACGCCGGGCATGGAAGAGCGCCAGCAGGAAGGCCGTTCCCTGCTGTGGGACAAGGCCCCGATTTCGCTGGACGAACAGGAGCGCATCAAGCAATCGCGCCTGCGCCAGGGCGCCTATCCGTACCAGTCGAAGGTCTAAAGGACGGCAAGCATGCAGCCGGACCGGGCCGCGCAGGACGGGGCCGTGCAGGACGCGCCGGCTGATGCCGTGATCGACGATGCAGACCTGCCGGAGGACCAGGTGCCCGAGGGCGTGTCCGTTCCCGACTCCACTTCGCCCGACCTCGACGACATCGCCGCGGCAGCGATCGCGCGCCTGTATGGCGAGCCGCTGCTGCGCATGCCGAACGACCTGTACATTCCACCGGACGCGCTGGAAGTCTTCCTCGACGCCTTCGAAGGCCCGCTCGACCTGCTGCTGTACCTGATCCGCAAGCAGAACTTCAATATCCTCGATATTCCGATGGCGCAGGTGACCCTGCAATACCTGGAATATGTCGAGGAGATCCGGCGCAGCAACCTGGAGCTGGCGGCGGAATACCTGCTGATGGCGGCGATGCTGATCGAAATCAAATCGCGCATGCTGCTGCCGCGGCGCCAGGACGACCTCGTCGAGGATGTCGGCGACCCGCGTGCCGAACTCGTGCGCCGCCTGCTGGAATACGAGCAGATCAAGCTGGCCGCCCTGCAGCTGGGCGCCTTGCCGCAGGAAGGACGTGATTTCCAGCGCCCTTCGCTGCCCGTCGAGCAAGGCCTGGCGCCGCTGTTGCCCCAGGTCGAACCGCAGGATCTGCAGCGTGCCTGGCTGGACGTCGTGCGGCGCGCGCGCCTGACCCAGCACCACCGCATCGGACGCCAGGAATTGTCGGTGCGCGAGCACATGTCGGCCATCCTGCGCACGCTGCAGTCGCAACGCTTCGTCGAGTTCGGTGAACTCTTCGCCGGCCAGGGCTCGGTGCCGATCGTCGTCGTGCACTTCGTCGCCCTGCTCGAACTGGCCAAGGAAACGCTGGTTGAAATTACCCAGGCGGAACCGTTCGCACCGATTTACGTGAGGCTGGCATACTCGCCGGCATAAGCCCGCGCCTTGCCGCCTCCTCACCCTACCGTATCCATATCATGAAAATCATCTCGACCATTGACGAACTGCGCGACCAGCTGCGCGGCCAACTGCGCACCGCCTTCGTGCCGACGATGGGCAACCTGCACGAGGGCCACCTGTCGCTGATGCGCCTGGCGCGCAAGCATGGCGACCCCGTGGTCGCTTCGATCTTCGTCAACCGCCTGCAATTCGGTCCGAACGAGGACTTCGACAAGTACCCGCGTACCTTCCAGGCCGACGTCGAGAAACTGGAAAAGGAAGGCGTCTATGTGCTGTTCGCGCCGACCGAGCGCGACCTGTATCCGGAACCCCAGGAATACCGCGTGCAGCCGCCGGACACCCTCGGCAATACCCTCGAAGGCGAGTTCCGTCCAGGCTTCTTCAACGGCGTCTGCACGGTGGTGACGAAGCTGTTTTCCTGCGTGCAGCCGCGCGTGGCCGTGTTCGGCAAGAAGGATTACCAGCAGCTCATGATCGTCCGGAACATGGCGCGCCAGTTCGCCCTGCCGACCGAGATCATCGGCGCTGAAACCTGGCGCGCTGAAGACGGCCTGGCGCTGTCGTCGCGCAACATGTACCTGTCTCCCGAAGAACGCGCCGAGGCGCCGGCCCTGTACCAGGCGCTGAACTTCGTCGCCAATGAGATGCGCAACGGCCACCTCGACATCTTCTCGGTCGAGCGCGACGCCATGGCCCAGCTGGCCGCGCGCGGCTGGAAGCCGGACTATATTTCGATACGCAAGCGCGCCGACCTGCAAGCGCCGAACGCCGGCGACCTCGCCCAGGGCGCGCCGCTGGTGGTGCTGGCGGCGGCCAAGCTTGGTACCACGCGCCTGATCGACAACCTGGAAATCTGAGGCCGCGCCGACGAAGCAGCGTACCATTTTGCAAATAGGAATTAACGTTTTGCAACACCCGGCCCGGCGGTTTATACTAGGAGCGCCTAACATAACCGTCAGGGCAAGGGATGCGGCCACCCGACGCGGCGACGAAGACAGTACAACTGTACGGCAGGGAGCCGCAAGGCGGCTATGGCGGTCATGTTAGGCGCTCTCAGGCTATTGCTGCAAGGACCTCCTCCGTGACCGACATTTCCTCCCGCCCGCCCCGCAAGGGTCCGCCCCGTGCCACCGACCTGATCGCGCGCATCGCCGCCAGCGCTCCGGCACACGAGATGCGCGATCCTTATGACATCGGCGAGACCCTGTCGACGCTCGCCGGCACCGGCGAGCCGCTGACGATCTACCCGGCCGGGCTGGCCGAGCCGCTGTTGTGCCGCGTCGAGTCCGTGCATCCGGAAGACCCGCATTTCACGCTGGACATCGCCGATGGCGCCGTCATTCCTCCAGGCCGGGCGAGTTTCGTGGCTGCCCTCGCCGGCAACGCCAAGCTGCAGTTCGACCTCGAGGGCGACTGGGCCGCCCTGCCCGGCCAGCCCAACCTGGTGCCGGCCGTATTCCCCGACACCTGCCTGGTGCTCAACCGGCGCGCCTCGCCCCGTCTGGATACGCCGGTCAACGGCAGCTATGCGGCAAGCTTCACCCTGCTCAACAAACAGTTCGAACTGCCCCTGTGCGATTACTCGACAAGCGGCGTTGGCCTGCGTGCCACGCCCGACCAGGCGGCCGAGCTGTACCTGGGCAGGAAGCTGCGCAGCGTGCGCCTGCAGCTGGGACCGGCATTGACGATTGTCGCCGACCTGGAAATCCGCCTGCTACGCCCTTTCCGCAGCTTCCTGCTGGGCGAGCAGGTGCAGGTCGGCTGCGCCATCAGCAATATCGAGATGCAGATGCAGCAGACGCTGGAGCGCCTGGTGACCTCGAATCGGGGACGGCCCGCGGCTTGAGAAGAGCGCAGCCGCGGAGGCTGCTTCGCGAGAACCGTAGGGTGGAGTCCCGGCTCCACGTCGTCGGACGCAGGAAGGCTGCGCGGTGCGCAGGATGAGAGTGCGCGCGTTCCGGTCGGGTCTCAGATCTCGAACCGCTGACCTTGCACCGCGTGGCGTCATTGAAGCCGGGGCTTCAATGACGACTCCACCCTACGATTCGTGGCCCTGCATGCGCGATGTGAACGCATGGGGTCATTCAGTAGCCGTAGGGTGGGCTCTTGAGCCCACGCTGTCGTACTGCTGCATACCTCGGAAAACGCAAACATCCGACATGCAAGCGCTTCGGGTGATGCGTCGTATTTCGAACCGCGTACGTTGCACCGCGTGGGCTCAAGAGCCCACCCTACGATTCCTGGCTGCCCATGCGTGGGTTGAACGCGTAAGGCCATTCAGGCTGGGGGCCTGATGACAAGCCTTCCATCCTACGCCGTGACCGCCTGGGCCCAGGCCAGCGCCGACAGGTGCGCCTTGTTGACGTCGAGCGGGCTGAGCTCGAGCGAACCGGCCAGCGAACCGACCAGGTGCGAACTCAGTTCGCAGGCTTCCGCCAGCGCCAGGTATTGGCCGTACTTGCCTTCACGGCGCAGCAGCGCGTGCACGACCTCGGTCGGCAGCGGGATGGTGTCGAGCACTTCCTGCATCGGCAGGCCAAGCAGGCGGTCGAGCAGCGAAAACATGCCTGCCACGAACAGGTTCTCGCCCTCGCCCTTGCCCAGCGCGGCCTGGCCCAGCAGTTCGGTCAGGCGGCCGCGTACCACCGCCGTTTCCATCAGCACCGGCGAATAGCCGCTGGTGCTGGCGCTGGCAAGCAGCAGGGTCAGCCAGCGGTACAGCGGCGCATAGCCCATCAGGCTGATCGCCTGGCGGATCGACTGCACTTCGCGCCCGGCACCGAAGCCGGCCGAGTTGATGTTCCTGAGCAGCTTGTAAGTAAGCGCCGGGTCGCGCTTCAACACGCTTTCCAGCTTCGGGATGTCTTCGTTGTTCTGCACCATCTGCATCAGCTGCAGGATGACGGTCTGGGTCGGGTTCAGGCCCTTCACCGGGTTGCCGGGACGCGGGGTCAGGTGCAGCTTGCCCACGAACGCGTCCAGGCCCAGCGCCGCAGAGGCATCGTAGTCGACCCAGTTCGTCACCGGCCGGCCGACCATGCGCAGCGAAGACTGCCGGGCGGCTGCGCGTAGGTGCGCGCCTGGGCGCCGACGTCCACGCCCGAGAAGCGCATTTCGATGTGCGAGGCGTAGGGCGCGAGCGCCGGGGTGAGGTGCTTGACCTCGAGACCGCGGATCGAGACGCCGACGCCGCCGGCCCGCACCGCCTGCACGGCGGCGCGCGTGTCCGGATCCATCAGGTGGCGCGCCTGCAGGCTCAGCACGGTGCGCTCGGGCGGCAAGGCAAACAGGGCGTCGGTCGAGAGCATCGCCGGCACGGCATCGAGGAAGAGCAGCTTGTCGCGCAGCAGCCAGCCGTCCTCGTCGTCATTGAAATGCTCGGCCACGAAGCCGACGAGGGCTTCGAGGTCGGCGTCCGTTACTGCCCCTTCGCCGTGCTTCCACAGCAATTCGTAACCGATGACACGCTGCGCAGGATCGAGCAGCGGTTCGCGCACAATAAAGTTGGTGTGATGCATGGATCAGTCGCGGAAGTTTAGCAATGAGGTAGCAATGCGGGAGTGAAAACGGCGGCACTGCCGCCGTCCTCAGAAACCCAGGCTGTCGAGCAGGTCGTCGACCTGGCCCTGGTTGGCCACCACCTCGACGTTGCCCTCGGGCTTGATCTGGGGGCCGTTCAGGAGACCGTTATCGAGCTCGCGCTTGATTTCGCTCGGCGCGAAATCGATCAGCACCTGCACCAGCTGCTTTTCCAGGTCCTGGGCGATCGAGGTGATCTTGCCGATCACCTGGCCGGTCAGGTCCTGGAAGTCCTGGGCCAGCATGATGTTCATCAGCTCGGAGCGGGTGGCAGCCGCGGCGCGCTCGTTCTCGCGCATGACGGCGATGCTGCGCTCGGCCAGGGCGCGCCAGGCGCCGTCGCCGGCACCCCTGCTCCCCGCCGTCGAGCAGCGCCTGCCAGGATGCACGCAGCTCGGCGCTGCGGCTCTCGATGGCGTCCTGCAGCGGGCTTGCCGTATCGGTGGCGTCGAGCACGCGCTTGGCGGCCTGCTCCGACAGGCGTGCCACGTAGTCGAGGCGATCGCGTGCGTCGGGAATGTCGCTGGCGGCTTTCTCGACCAGCTTGTCAAGGCCCAGGCCGCGCAGGCTGTCGTGCAGCGTGCGCGTCATGTGGCCGACCCGGATCAGGACTTCGTCATGCGAAGCCTGATCGGCGATAGGCTCGACCATGCTCAGGCCTTTTCCATTTTCTCGAAGATCTTGTTCAGCTTCTCGTCGAGGGTGGCCGCGGTGAACGGCTTGACGACGTAACCGCTGGCGCCGGCCTGGGCCGCCGCGATGATGTTTTCCTTCTTCGCTTCCGCGGTCACCATCAGCACCGGCAGCTTGGCCAGCGCGGGATCGGCACGGATGTTCTGCAGCATGGTCAGCCCGTCCATGTTGGGCATGTTCCAGTCGGAGACCACGAAGTCGAACTGCTCGCTGCGCAGCTTTGCCAGGCCCTGGACGCCGTCCTCCGCTTCGTCGACGTTCGCGTAACCCAGTTCTTTCAACAGATTCTTGACGATGCGGCGCATCGTCGAGAAATCGTCAACAACCAGGAAACGCATCTTTGGATCAGCCATGAAATACTCCGTTGATTCTTCTACTAATGGTTAGTGTGGCTTGAGTCGCTGCAACAAGCAACCTCAAGAATAGCATTTTTGTTGCCGTACGGCGATAAAACAGGCCGAAAAGGGCGTAATCCGGATCAAACGCGCAACGCTCGTCCGCCGTGGGCGGCCAGGTGACCCAGCACCATAGCCGGCAAGGCGGTCAAGGCGCCGACTTCGTGGGCGCCGCCCAGGGCAATGGCCTCGCGCGGCATGCCGAACACGACGCACGAGGCCTCGTCCTGGGCAAAATTGTGCGCGCCCGCGTTCTTCATTTCAAGCATACCAGCAGCGCCGTCTTTACCCATGCCCGTCAGGATCACGCCGACCGCGTTCTTGCCGGCGGCCACGGCCGCGGAGCGGAACAGCACGTCCACCGACGGACGGTGGCGGTTGACCGGGTCGGTCTGCTCGATCCTGGTCATGTAGTTGGCACCGGAACGCACCAGCAGCAGGTGCGAGTGGCCGGGGGCGATATACGCGTGGCCAGGCAGCACCCGTTCGTTGCCCTGCGACTCGACGACGCTGATCTTGCACAGCGAATCGAGGCGTTTGGCGAACGAGGAAGTAAAGCCTTCCGGCATGTGCTGGGCGATCAGGATGCCCGGGCAGTCCGAGGGCATCTGCATCAGGAATTCGCGGATGGCCTCGGTGCCGCCGGTCGAGGCGCCGATGATGATCAGCTTTTCCGACGAAGTCAGCGGACTGCGCAGCGCCGGCAAGGCCGTCGTCTGCCCGCTCGCCTGCAGCGTGCGCGCCTTGACGCGGGCACGGCTGGCCGCCCGGATCTTGTCGGTGATGAGTTCGGTGTACTCGCGCATGCCGGACTGGATCGAGATCTTCGGCTTGGTGACGAAATCGACCGCGCCCAGTTCCAGCGCGCGCATCGTGATTTCCGAGCCGCGCTCGGTCAGGCTCGACACCATCAGCACCGGCATCGGGCGCAGGCGCATCAGCTTTTCGAGGAAATCGAGGCCGTCCATCTTCGGCATCTCGACATCGAGCGTGAGCACGTCGGGGTTGGTTTTCTTGATCAGGTCGCGCGCGACGAGGGGATCGGGCGCCGTGCCCACCACTTCCATGTCGGGCTGCGAGTTGACGATCTCGCTCATCACGCTGCGAATCAGGGCCGAGTCGTCGACGATCAGGACCTTGGTTTTCATTCGTAATCCTTCAGACAGGTCAGAACAAATCGATATCGCCGCCCACGGGCTCGACCTTGAGCCGCTTGGCGTAGTCGAGCTCGCGCTTGGCCAGCGTATCGTTCTGGGTTTGCATCAGTTTTTTGACCAGCACCTTGCCCGTGCGCGGGAAGAAATACACCTTGCGCGGGTGGATGTCGTTCAGGTCTTCGGCCAGCACGGGAATGCGCTCGGTCTTGAGGAAACTGGTGACGAAAGCGGCATTGCGTTCGCCGACGTTCATCGCCGTGAAGCCGCGCAGCACGGCGCCGCCGCCGAACACCTTCGCTTCCAGGTTCTCGCGGCGGGCGCCCGCTTTCAACAGGTCGTTGATCAGCACTTCCATCGCGAAAGTGCCGTAGCGCATCGACGCCGAGACCGGGCTGCTGCCGTCGCCGCTGTCGGGCAGCATGAAGTGGTTCATGCCGCCCAGGCCGCTGATGCGGTCGCGGATGCAGGCCGACACGCAGGAACCGAGCACGGTCACGATCAGCATGTTCTTCGCGGTGTAGTAATACTCGCCCGGCAAGATCTTGGCCGCATCGACATCGAAGGTGCGGTCATAGTAGACATTGGTGGCGAACTGGCTGTTCATGGATTTTCCTGTGGTGCGCGTCGGGTGCGATCTGCGGGTGCGTCAGGCGCGACGATCGCTGAGTTCGTAGACGGTCTTGCCGCGCAGGCGCAGCGCATTCGACACGTACAGGAAGTTTTCGGAGTGGCCGGCAAAGAGCAGCGCATGCGGCTTCATCAGGGGCACGAAGCGGGACAGGATCTGGCGCTGGGTGTTCTTGTCGAAGTAGATCATCACGTTGCGGCAGAAGATGGCGTCGAACTGTCCGCTCACGGGCCAGTTGTCACTCAGCAAATTGAGCTGGCGGAAGCTGACCAGCTGGCGCAATTCCTGGCGCACGCGCACCATGCCTTCGTGCCGGCCCTTGCCGCGCAAGAAAAAGCGCTTCAGGCGCTCTTCCGACATCTTTTCCACCCGGTCCAGGCCATACACGCCTTCGCCCGCCGTGGCCAGGACGTTGGTATCGATGTCGGTGGCGACGATCTGCACCGGCGGCGTGAGGGTATTGAAGGCCTCGCACAGCGTCATCGCGATCGAATACGGCTCTTCGCCCGTCGAACTGGCCGAGCACCAGATGGTCAAAGGGCCCGGCTCGCGTCCTCGCAGGGCCAGCACGTGCTCGGCCAGCAGCGGGAAGTGATGGGCTTCGCGGAAGAACGAGGTCAGGTTGGTGGTGAGCGCATTGGTGAACGCTTCCCACTCTTCCTTCATGCGCCCCGCTTCCAGGTCGTCGAGGTATTTCGCGAACGACACGATGCCGGTGGCGCGCAGGCGCCGCGCCAGGCGGCTGTAGACCATTTCCTGCTTGCTATCGGCCAGCGAGATGCCGGCCTGGCGGTAGATCAAGGCGCGCACGCGCTCGAAGTCGGCGCGCGTGAAATCAAATTCCTTGACGGTGTCGGATTTATGTAACGGCACGTTGCCTTAACCTTGAAGTCTTTGCCGGCGAGCCGGGTTCCATTGCTCGGTGCCGTTCGACTTACGCCGCGAGCTTGTTATCGATCAAACCCATTTCGGCGGACGACATCAGGCGGTCGATGTCGACCAGGATCAGCATGCGCTCATCCACCGTACCCAGGCCGATCAGGTAATCGTTGCTGAAGGCGGTGCCCATGTCAGGGGCCGGCTTGATCTGGTCCGGGGTGAGCGTGGTCACGTCCGACACGCTGTCGACCACCATGCCCATCACGCGCCCGCCGATGTTCAGGATGATCACGACCGTGAACTGGTCGTAGGTCGGGGTGCCGAGCTTGAACTTGATGCGCATGTCCACCACGGGAATGATGATGCCGCGCAGGTTGATCACGCCCTTGATGAATTCCGGCGCATTGGCGATGCGGGTGACGGCTTCGTAGCCGCGGATTTCCTGCACTTTCAGGATATCGATCCCGTATTCTTCCGAACCGAGCGTGAAGGCCAGGTATTCGCTGCCGGCGCCGTCGTGGGCGATCGTCTGGGTAATGGACATGATGCTTTCCTTGTTGTAATTCAAATGGAGGCCACTGCCTCGTCGGCCAGTTGGCGCGACGAGCGGACCAGGGCCGCCACGTCGAGGATCAGGGAGACGCCGCCGTCGCCCAGGATGGTGGCGCCGGAAATGCCCGCCACCTTGCGGTAGTTCGCTTCCAGGTTCTTCACCACCACATGCTGCTGGCCGACCAGGTCGTCGATCAGGAGCGCCGCGCGCTTGCCTTCGGACTCGAGGATGACGACGATGCCGTCGGCCGGCTCGAGCGACTGCGGTTCGATGCCGAAGAAGGCATGCAGCTTGAGCAGCGGCAGGTATTCGCCGCGCACCTTCAGCACCTGCCCGCGGCCGGCGATGTCGCGGATGTCTTCGCGGCGCGGCTGCAGCGACTCGACCACATACCCCAATGGAAGGATATAGATTTCTTCGCCGCAGCGGATGGTCATGCCATCCAAAATGGCCAGGGTCAGCGGCAGCGAGATCGAAATCGTGGTGCCGAAGCCACGCGCGGAGCGGATATCGACCGAACCGCCCATGGCCGTGATGTTACGTTTGACAACATCCATGCCGACGCCGCGGCCGGACACGTCGGTCACCACATCGGCCGTCGAGAAGCCCGGCGCGAAGATCAGCTGCCAGACTTCGGTGTCGCTCATGCTGCTTGATACGGCAAGCCCGTTCTGGGCCGCCTTGGCCAGGATGCGTTCGCGGTTCAGGCCGCCGCCATCGTCGGCCACTTCGATGACGATGTTGCCGCCCTGGTGGCCGGCCGACAGGAACAGGCGCCCCGCTTCCGACTTGCCGGCGGCAGCCCGTGCTTCCGGCATCTCGATGCCGTGGTCGATGCTGTTACGCACCAGGTGGGTGAGCGGATCGACGATGCGCTCGATCAGGCCCTTGTCGAGCTCGGTCGCGGCGCCGTGGGTGATGAAGTCGACCTTCTTGCCGAGTTTACCGGCGAGGTCGCGCACCATGCGCGGGAAGCGCGAGAACACGAAGTCCATCGGCATCATGCGGATCGACATCACCGCTTCCTGCAGTTCGCGGGTATTGCGGGTCAGCTGGGACACCGAGGACAGCAGGCGCTCGTGCAGCATCGGGTCGAGATTGCTGGAACGCTGCTCGATCATCGCCTGCGTGATGACGAGTTCGCCGATCAGGTTGATCAGCTGGTCGACCTTTTCGACCGAGACGCGGATCGACGACGATTCGGCGCCCTTCTCGTCTTTCTTGGCAGCCTTTTTCTCGACTTCCTGGAGCTCGGCGGCGACGGCGACGGCCTTGACGGCGGGCGGGCTCGTTTGCGCCATCGCACGGATCTGCTCGATCGGCTGGAAGAAGCCGTAGCCGCGCTCGTCGTCCGACGGCTCGGCGCTGGCGGGCGCGATCTCGTCGGCCGGGTCGAAGAAGCCGTAGCCCTGCTCGTCCTCGATGCGGGCGCGTTCCGCCGCTTCCAGCGCACGCTGCTCGGGCGTGAGGGGCGGCGCCTCGAAGATCTTCAGGTCTTCCGGGTCGAGCACGAACGAGCAGATGGCGATGATGTCGTCCAGGCTCTCGTGGGTGGTGATGACGAGCGCGGTGCGGCCGCCGTCGAGCGGGGTGACGGAGACCCGGCCCATCAGGCCGAGTTCGTCCACCAGCGCGTTGATGTCGCGCTGTTCGACGTTCGGCAGTTCGATCTTGAAGCGGCGCGCGCCTTCGCCCGTCTGCGCCTTCGGCTCGGCGTGCAGGAAGGACGGGGCAACGATGGAGGCCGCCGGCACCAGGCCTTCGGACAGGTCGTGCAGCATCATGCGCACGTTGGCGACCGTGTCCTGGTCGACGGCGGCGCCATTGCGGTGGCCGTCGAGCTGCATCTTGAGCGTGTCCTTGGCCGCCAGGAAGGCGTCCACGTGCTGGCTCGTCAGGGCCATCTCGCCCTTGCGGATGCGGTCGAGCAGGCTTTCGAGCACGTGCGTGACTTCGCTCATGTCGGTGATACCGAAGGTCGAGGCCCCGCCCTTGACCGAGTGCGCGGTGCGGAAAATCGCGTTCAGGTCCTCGGCATCGGGCGCACCGACGTCGACGCCGAGCAGCAGCCGCTCCATTTCGGCGAGCAGCTCTTCGGCCTCGTCGAAAAAGACCTGGTAAAACTGGCTGATGTCGATCGTCATGGTGAAATCCTGCGCATATTCCCGAGCATGTGCTGCTGCATCATCGCAATCAGCCGATCACTTTCTTGACGACTTCGATCAGGCGCTGCGGATCGAAAGGCTTGACCAGCCAGCCGTTGGCACCGGCCGCGCGGCCCTTCGATTTCATTTCGTCGGACGATTCGGTGGTGAGCATCAGGATCGGCACCTTCTGGTACTCGGGCAGGCCGCGCAGATGCTTGATCAGCGACAGGCCATCCATGCGCGGCATGTTCTGGTCGGTCAGCACCAGGTCGACGACCTGGTTCTTCGCCTTGTCGAGGCCATCCTGGCCATCGACGGCTTCGACCACCTGGTAACCGGCGGCTTTCAGGCTGAACGCCACCATCTGGCGCAGCGAGCTCGAATCGTCGACCGCGAGAATTGTTTTAGCCATGTTGTGCTCCTGCTGTTTTCTTGGGTTAGAGGGTGAACGAACTGTCAGAACAGTTCGATGTCGCCGCTTTCGAGATGCTGTTGTTCGACCGACTTGCGCAGCACGCTGCGCAGCTCGAGGGACTGGATCGCCAGCGCCATGCTGACCTTGCCCAGGCGCTCGACGATTTCCTCGCTGCATGTTTCGGGCCGGATGTCGGCATTGTGCTCGTCCAGGGTGCCGAGGAAGTCGCGCAGGCCGGCCACGCGCTTGAGCGTACGCTCAATCAGCTGGCTCGTCATGTCCTGGAACTGCATGCTCGTAATGGCCGTGTTGACGTGGGTGCCGATCTCGCTTGATGTCGCCGCCAGCGCGGCGCTGTCTTCGGCGGAGAGGGTGCCGCTGGCGAGCAGGCGGTCGATCGTCTCCTGGCGCGCACCGACGGCGCCATGGATGGCCAGGAAGCTGGCCGTCAGTTTTTCGACCGCTTCTTCGAGCAGCAATTCCGTCTGCAGCAGGTCGGTCTCGACCTCGCTCAGGTGGCGCCGCCCGTGCGTGGAGACGCCCGACAGCAGGCGCTTCACGTGCGATCCCAAAATCTTTTTTCTTGTCATGATCATCTCCAGGCCTCTTCCGGCTTTACTTCGCCGCCGCGGTCATCGCCGCCGCCGCCTTCGGATCGGCCTTGACATCGTTCGCGGGTACGTCGAGCGTGGCGGCGTCGCGCATGACCGCTTCTTCGGTACGCTTGTTCATGACGATGATGCTGATGCGCCGGTTGATCGGGTTGAACGGGTCGGCGCGGTCGAGCGGCGCGGCCGCGGCCAGTCCCACCACGCGCAGGATCTTGTCGTCGGACAGGCCGCCCACCACCAATGCGCGGCGCGAGGCGTTGGCACGGTCGGCCGACAGTTCCCAGTTGCTGTAGCCGGCATCGCTGAAATACGGCGTCGAATCGGTGTGGCCGGACAGGCCGATGCGGTTCGGCACATCGTTCAGCACCAGGCCCAGCACGTGCAGGATGTCGCTCGTGTAGGGCTGCAGCGTGGCTTTGGCCAACGCGAACATCGGACGGTTCTGCTCGTCCACGATCTGGATGCGCAGGCCTTCGCTGGTGATGTCGAGCAGCAGCTGGTTCTGGTATTTCTTCAGCAGCGGATTGGCTTCGATGACCGATTCGATCTTCGCCTTCAGCGCGGCCAGGCGCTCGCCCTCGGCGCGTTCCAGCACTTCCTTGGCGTCGTTCAGGTCGTAGGTCTTGTGGTTGGTCTGGGTGTCGCCTTTCTTCACCTGGCCGTTGCGGCGCGTCAGGTCCTCGCCGCCGCCCTTGATCACCGACGAGCTGTCGCCCGAGCCGGAACCGCCCGACATCGCCACTTTCAGCGGGTTCTTGAAGAATTCCGAGATACCGTCGAGGTCGCCCTTGGAGGTCGAACCAAGCAGCCACATCAACAGGAAGAAGGCCATCATCGCCGTCACGAAGTCGGCGTAGGCAATCTTCCAGGCGCCGCCATGATGCCCGCCAGCGGTCTTCTTGATCCGCTTGACGATAATCGGGCGCATTCCTTCATCGGCCATGGTGTTTCCGTGCAGTCAGGTTGAGTCGTCGAAAAGGCGTACGGGCGGCGAGCAGCGCTTGCTTACTTGCTCTTCGACTTCTTGATGTGCTCTTCGAGCTCAGCGAAGCTCGGGCGCTCGGTCGAGTACAGCACCTTGCGGCCGAATTCCACGGCCAGCGCCGGCGCATAGCCGTTCAGGCTGGCGAGCAGCGTGACTTTCACGCACTGGAACATCTTGCTCGATTCCTCGAGCTTCTGCTCGAGCAGGTTCGCCAGCGGACCGACGAAGCCGTAGGCCAGCAGGATGCCGAGGAAGGTACCGACCAGCGCCTTGGCGATCAGGATACCGAGTTCCGCCGGCGGGATGCCGACCGATTCCATGGTGTGCACCACACCCATCACCGCCGCCACGATACCGAAGGCCGGCAGGCCGTCGCCGAGCTTGGCGATCACGTGGGCCGGCACGGCACCCTCGTGGTGGTGGGTCTCGATCTCGTTGTCCATCAGGTTTTCGATCTGGAAGGCGTCCATGTTGCCCGACACCATCAGGCGCAGGTAGTCGGCCATGAATTCGATGATGTGGTGGTCGGCCAGCACGAGCGGATACTTCGAGAACAGCGGGCTCGCTTCCGGCGACTCGATGTCGCCTTCGATCGACATCAGGCCTTCCTTGCGCACTTTCGAGAGCACGTCGAACTGCAGCGACATGAGTTCCATGTACATCTCTTTGGTGTACTGCGATCCCTTGAGCACGGTCGGCAGCGCCTTCATGGTCGCCTTGATCGCCTTGTTGTTGTTACCGACAAAGAAGGCACCGAGGGCCGCGCCACCGATCATCAGGAGCTCGATCGGCTGGAACAGCACGGCCGCATGGCCGCCGGCCATGACGAAGCCGCCGAAGACGGAAGCGCAAACGATGACGTAACCGATAATGACTAACAAGACACAGCTCCAGAAGGCGGCCCGCCAGGCCTGAGGTAAGGTATGTTCCGAGACTAGTCGTCTCGGAAAAGTTTTTCCGTAGGGAACTACAATAGCGGGAGAATGGCCCACGGGCAAGTAAAACAGCCCGGATTGTCGCCTAAAAGTGCCAAATGTAGAGAGTTCGACCAGTATCTTGTAGATAGACAGATAAGGTCGGCGGACACTCCTCGATAGCGAACTCATAACTCATGAGCATGCTGCCAACACGCATCTCGCGCCTGGCCTTTTTCCACAGCGCCGGCATCGCCGCCGGTGACAGGTAGGCAAACACCACGTCGAACTGTGCGAAGTCGAGTTTTTCGTAGTCGCCGAGCAGGAAGCGGGCGCGGCTGCGCTGCAGGCGCGCCCGCAGCCAGCTCGCCAGCCAGGGCAGCGGCGCCAGTTCGATGCCGACCACGCGGGCGTCGAGCCGGCGCCGCGCCAGGTCCAGCACCAGGCCGCCGAGCCCGCTGCCGATGTCGATCACCGAGATCGCCCTGCCCTGCGGCAGCAGCTCGGCCACGCGCGCCCAGGCGCTGCGCCCGGACGGGTAGTACGGTACCTGGGTGCGGAAGGTCGACCAGTACAGCACCAGCATGAACAGGAACACCACCGGGAACACCAGGGCGGCAGGCCGAGGCGGCCGGCACCCAGCAGGGCCAGCGGGAACAGCAGCGCGATCGCAATCCACCGGGCGCCAGGCGCCAGCACCAGGTCAGCGCGGCGGCGAACAAGCCTTGCAGTAGTGCGGCGGCGGGATAGCCGGGCGCGGCACCGGCACGGGCGAGCACGAAGACGGCAAGCAGGGTCAGGGGAAAGGCGGCGCACTGGCACAGCAGCGCGCGGATCGACGGCGGGCGGAGGATACGGCGCAGGAAACCAGTCGGCGAAACGGCGCCGCCGGCATCGCCGGACGGCTGCCCGGACGAGTCAGGCTTCCGAAGCATCCTGCCGGGCGGCGGCTTCGGCGGCATCCTTGGCCTTGCGTGTCTTGCCCGCACGCGAAGGCATGTGGCACAAGCCGCACAGGTAGCCGCTGTTCAGATCGAGGGTATTGACGACGAACTTGCCCTTGCATTTCTCGCAAGGCGCCAGCTTGAGCATGCCGCTCTGGAAGAAACGCACCAGGGTCCAGGCGCGCGTGAGCGACAGCAGGGGCTCTTCGCCTGGCGCGGCGGGCATTTGTTCGAGGTAGAGCTTGTACGCCTTCATGACGGCCTCGACGCCAGTGGCACCGGCGTTCTCGACCAGGAAGTTGTAGATGTTGATGAACAGCGAGGAATGGATGTTCGGCTGCCAGGTCAGGAACCAGTCGGTGGAAAACGGCAGCATGCCCTTCGGGGGCGAGACCCCCTTCAGTTCCTTGTACAGCTTGATCAGGCGCTCGCGCGACAGCGAGACTTCGCTCTCGAGCAGTTGCAGGCGCGCGCCCAACTGGATCAGCTCGATCGCGAGCTGGATTTCCTGCGCTTCTGTTACGACGCTTTTTTTACTCATCCGACACTCCCGCTTCAGTCGTGATCATCCTACACCATCGGCCACAACTCAGCGGGACATCCGGGGCAAAAAAACATGCCTGGCGCATGAGCGCCGGGGCAATTACACGATTTCTTCGGCAGGCTGGCCGGCCATCAGGATGGCGGCGTGCGATTGTGCCAGCGCACGATCCTTGCTGTGGCTGGTCAGCATCGTCAGGATCGCGGTGTCGTCGAAGCGGAAGCGGGCCAGCATCATGTTGCCGCCGGCGAGCTTCAGGATCTGGGCATTGCTCATGCCTTCGATCAGGTCGGCGATGTCGGCCGAGATGCCCAGGCGGAAGATAGCGGTGACCTTGTCGGCACGGATCATTTGCTGAGCCAGCATCAGGTAGCTCAGGTTGGCATCACGGATTTCAGCCATCATGTCGTTTGCAGTCATTTTTATCTCCATCTTCCTGTTTGAACCTGGCGCAAGTATTTGCGGTTAATTCGTGTTGCCAGTGAGATAGATTCTGACTGTAGAGAAACTTTTGGGGAATCGGACGGACACTGTATTTTGCGTCCGGCAAAGACGACAGCATCCGTAGGAGTTTGTCTTACAAACCCTTGCAGATGGGGGATGCGCTCCTATGAAAAAGGAGGCGGAGATCATGTAGCGAAGCGCCCTGTTCCGACTTGCTCGATAGTTGCCGGAACGGCTCATGTGTTGGTTTACGTCAACTCATCCATGAACTTTAGGGTGATTTCCAACTTTTTTTCACCGTGCTTCCTGCTGCTCAAGCTCTTTAACGGCGGCCTCCGGAAGAACTTTAGGGGTGTTGAAAAATATTTTTGAAATATTTTTCGACCACGTCTTCTGCCCTTCTGTACCCTTAACGGCGGGTTCGGCGGGAACTTTAGGGTGTTCGACAATTATTTTTCGATACATTCCAAACATTCGCATGCACGGCGGGTACCGGCGTCAAAAGATGTTAAATCGTCATCCTCGATCGTCGGCGCTCGCGCTTTTCTTGTTACACTGCCGCCGAACGCCGTCCAGCGCACCCGACTTGATCCCATCCATATAAAGATATGAACAACAACATCACCCGCGCCGATTGCCTCGCGCGCGACGCCCAGGATCCGCTGGCGCCCCTGCGCGACCGTTTCGACCTGCCGCCCGGCACTATCTACCTCGACGGCAATTCCCTCGGCGCCCGCCCACGCGCGGCGCTGGCCCGCGCCCGGGACGTGGTGGCGCGCGAATGGGGCCAGGATCTGATCAGGAGCTGGAACACGGCCGGCTGGTTCGACCTGCCCAAGCGCCTCGGCGACCGCCTGGCGCCCCTGATCGGCGCCGGTACCGGCGAAGTGGTCGTCACCGACACCACCTCGCTGAACCTGTTCAAGGCCCTGGCCGCCGCGCTGCAGATCCAGGCCCGGGGGCCGGCCAGCGCCCGCCGCGTCATCGTCACCGAACGCAGCAACTTCCCGACCGATATCTACATGGCCGAGGGCCTGACCCGCTGGCTCGAGCGTGGCTATTGCCTGCGCCTGGTCGACTCGATCGACGAACTGCCGGCCGCGATCGACGCCGACTGCGCCGTGCTGATGCTGACCCATGTGAACTACCGCACCGGCTACCAGCACGACATGGCGGCGCTCACCCGCCTCGCGCACCAGAACGGCGCCCTCGTCGTCTGGGACCTTGCCCACTCGGCCGGCGCGGTGCCGGTGGACCTGCGCGGCGCCGAAGCCGACTTCGCCGTCGGCTGCACCTATAAATACCTGAACGCCGGTCCCGGCGCTCCCGCCTTCATCTGGGTACCGCAGCGCCACCAGGCGCAGTTCGCGCATCCGCTCACGGGCTGGTGGAGCCACGCGAAACCCTTCGCCATGGCACACGGCTTCGAGGCCTGCGAGGGAATCGGCCGCGCGCTGTGCGGCACCCAGCCGGTGCTGTCGCTGTCGCTGGTCGAATGCGGCCTCGAGATTTTTGAAGAGACCAGCATGGACGCCATCCGTGCCAAGTCCCTGGCCCTGACCGACCTCTTCATCGCGCTGGTCGAAGCGCAGTGCGCCGGCCATCCGCTGGGCCTGGTCACCCCGCGCGAGCACGCGCGCCGCGGCAGCCAGGTCAGTTTCACCCATCCGCATGGCTATGCGGTGATGGCGGCATTGATCAAGCGCGGCGTGATCGGCGACTACCGCGAGCCGGAGATCATGCGCTTCGGCTTCACACCCCTGTACACCAGCTTTGCCGACGTCTGGGACGCGGTGGCGATCCTGAAGGAACTCCTCGACCGCGAAGACTACGACGTGGCCGCCGAACGCAGCAACGTGACCTGATCCTTTTCGAGAACCGCATGAACGACACCGATACCAAGCCGGCCGAGTGGCACGGCGCCAGGATGGATTTCAAGGAATCGATGAGCTATGGCGACTACCTGGGCCTGGACCAGGTCCTGTCGGCCCAGCACCCGCTCTCGCCGAACCACAACGAGATGCTGTTCATCATCCAGCACCAGACCAGCGAGCTGTGGATCAAGCTGATGCTGCACGAACTGGCGGCCGTGCGCGAGCAACTGCGTGCGGGCCAGCTCGATCCCGCCTTCAAGATGCTGGCGCGCGTGGCCCGCATCATGGACCAGCTGGTCCATGCCTGGGATGTCCTGGCGACGATGACGCCGTCCGAATACACGGCCATCCGCCCCTACCTCGGGGCCTCGTCGGGCTTCCAGTCGCACCAGTACCGCGCGCTCGAGTTCATCCTCGGGAACAAGAACCCGGCCCTGCTCGCCGTGCACGAGAAGCGCCCGCAGTCCCACGCCGTGCTGGCGCAGGAACTGCACGCGCCGTCCATCTACGACGAGTCGGTGCGCCTGCTGGCACGCGCCGGCTTTGCCATCGCCCCCGAACGCCTCGAGCGCGATACGACCCTGCCTACCGAGCATGACGAGTCGGTGAAGCTGGCCTGGCTGGCCGTCTACCAGGATCCGGACAAGCACTGGGGCCTGTACGAACTGGCCGAGAAGCTGGTCGACCTGGAGACGGCCTTCCGCTTCTGGCGCTTCCGCCACGTGACGACGGTCGAGCGCATCATCGGCTTCAAGACCGGCACCGGCGGCACGGCGGGCGTGAGCTACCTGCGCAAGATGCTCGATGTGGTGCTGTTCCCGGAACTGTTCGCGCTGCGCACGGCACTCTAAGCCTGACTGACCAACGGGGGCGCCATGGATTATGACGTACTGATTCTTTCCGGCCTGTGGAATTCGGGCCCGCAGCACTGGCAGTCGCACTGGGAAGCGCGCCATCCCGCGTGGCGGCGGGTGCAGCACCGCGACTGGAACGCGCCGCGGCAGGAAGAATGGGTGGCCGAACTCGATGCGGCCGTTGCCACCTGCAGCGGCGCGCCGGTACTGGTCGGACACAGCCTGGGCTGCATGCTGGCCGTGCAGTGGGCGCAGTCCGGTTCGCCCCTGCGCGCGGCCGGCGCCTTCTGGTGGCGCCCAGCGACGTCGAAGCCGCCTCCTACCCGATCGACGCCAACGGTTTCACGCCGATCCCGATGGCGCGGCTGCCCTTTCCCAGCATCGTCGTGGCCAGCACGAACGACGAATACGTGACACGCGAACGCGCCCGGGCCTTTGCGGACGCCTGGGGCAGCCGTTACCTGGAGATCGGCGACGCCGGCCATGTGAACGCCGACAGCGGCTACGGCGACTGGCCCGAGGGAGAGCGCATGCTGCAGGACTTCCTGGCGCAGCTGCGCGGCTAGCGTCCACCCAGCCGTGCGCGCCGTGGGCCGAGGCGCGCTATCATGGCGGCTGCATAACCGGGCGCAACCATGGTTCCTCCGCCACCTCCGCTCTCCAGAGCACTGTCGCTCTACCTCGACTGCTGCCGCCTGCTCGCGGCCGTGCTGGTCGTGGCCAGCCACCTGGAACCATACGGGGTCATTGCAGACGGTAACGCCTGGTGGCTGAAGCTCGGGCGCGAAGCCGTCATTGTCTTCTTCGTGCTGTCCGGTTTCGTCATCGCCTACACCACCGAACAGAAGAACCCGACCCTGCGCGACTATTGCCTGGCACGCTGCACGCGCATCTATTCGGTGGCCCTGCCCCTGCTGCTGCTCGCCTTCGGCGCGGCGGCGTTCCTGTCGCTGGCCAAGCAGGCGCAGTTCTACCAGCTCGCCAAGCCCTGGCTCTACCTGCCGCTGCACCTGCTGTTCATGGGAGAACTCTGGACCATCTCCGAGCCGCCGCCACTGCTGGCGCCCTACTGGTCGCTCGGTTACGAGGTCTGGTATTACGTGCTGTTCGGCGCCCTGTTCTACCTGCGCGGCAGGCGGCGCCTGGTGGCAGCCACCTCGGTGCTGCTCTTCGTCGGGCCGAAACTGTGGCTGCTGCTGCCGGTGTGGGCGAGCGGGGTGCTGCTGTATCGCTGGCAGCGCAGTGAAACGCCGGCGCACACGCTGGCGCGCCCGCTGGCGCTGCTCGGCTGGTGCGCAACGCTGGCGCTGCTGGTGCTGTTCAAGCTCTCCGATCTCGATACCGCGCTGCGCGCCTATGCCAATGCCCACTGGCCCTTCCCCGGCCTGCCCCTGAAAAGCGCCGACCGGGTACTGGCCGACTACCTCGTGTGCCTGCTGGTGCTGGCCAACTTCCTGTGCGCGAAGAGTGTCGGTTTCACGGGGCTGCTGCGCGTGGAAAAGCCGATACGGGCGCTGGCCTCGTATACCTTCACGCTGTATCTCGTGCACGCCCTGGTCATGCGCCTGTGGCTGATATTGTATGCGCACCAGCGCTCGGACCCGGTCGACGTGAGCGCCCTGATCGTGCTGATCGTGGCCTCGACCTGGGTGATCGGGCACATCACGGAGCAGCGCAAGGCCTGGTTCGGGGGTCTGTTTGCCAGGCTCGCGGCGCGCCCTACGTAGGGTGGGCTCTCGAGCCCACGCGGATCTGCGGCTGCGTTCCACGACATCTCTGATCAACCGCCGTAGCGCGTGGCACAAGTGCCCACCCTACGAGCCCCGCCGTTCACCGTTGACGATGCAGACGAAAAAAAACCGGGCCCGCAGGCCCGGTCTTGCATGATACGGTGACGCTTACCTGGCGCCCGCCAGCAGCATCTCGTTCATGCGTTTCACGAATGCCGCCGGGTCGGAGAGGCTGCCGCCTTCGGCCAGCAGGGCCTGGTCGAACAGGATGTGCGACCAGTCGCCAAAGCGCGGGCTTGCCGCGTCCTCGTACTTCAGGCGCGTCACCAAGGGGTGGTTCGGGTTGATCTCGAGGATGGGCTTCGATTCCGGCGCATTCTGGCCGGCGGCTTTCAGCATGCGTACCAGGTTGGCCGACAGCTCGTGCTCGTCCGCCACCAGGCAGGCCGGCGAATCGGTCAGGCGGAAGGTCACGCGCACATCCTTGGCCTTGTCCGCCAGCGCGCCCTTCATGCGTTCGACCAGTTCCTTGTACTGGGTCTCGGTCTCCTCGTGTTCCTTCTTCTCGGCTTCGTCTTCGAGCTTGCCGAGATCGAGGCCGCCCTTCGCCACCGACACCAGTTCCTTGCCGTCGAAGTCGTTCAGGAAGGACAGCATCCATTCGTCGACGCGGTCCGTCATGAGGAGCACTTCGACACCCTTCTTGCGGAAGATTTCCAGGTGCGGGCTGTTCTTCGCGGCGGTATGGCTGTCGGCGGTGACGTAATAGATCTTGTCCTGGCCTTCCTTCATGCGCGATACATAATCGCCGAAGGACACGGTCTGGTCCGCGCTGTCCACATGGGTCGAGGCGAAGCGCAGCAGCTTGGCGATGCGGTCCTTGTTGGCGCTGTCCTCGCCAATACCTTCCTTCAGTACCTGGCCGAATTCCTTCCAGAAGGTCAGGTACTTGTCCTTGCCTTCCTGCTCCTCGGCGTTCGCCATTTCCTCGAGCATGCCCAGCACGCGCTTGGTCGAGCCTTCGCGGATCACGCGCACGTCGCGCGACTCCTGCAGGATCTCGCGCGAGACGTTCAGCGGCAGGTCGGCCGAATCGATCACGCCCTTGATGAAGCGCAGGTAGGTCGGCATCAGCTGCTCGGCGTCGTCCATGATGAAGACGCGCTTGACGTACAGCTTGATCCCGCCGCGCTTGTTGCGGTCCCACAGGTCGAACGGGGCGTGGCTCGGCACGTACAGCAACTGGGTGTACTCGCTGCGGCCTTCCACGCGGTTGTGGGTATAGGCCAGCGGGTCCTGGAAGTCGTGCGAGACGTGCTTGTAGAACTCGTTGTACTGCTCCGCCGTGACCTCGCTCTTGCTGCGTGCCCACAGCGCGCTGGCCTGGTTGACGGTCTCGAATTCGTCCTTCAGCACCGTCGCCTTCTTCTCCTCGTCCCACTCTTCCTTCTGCATCAGGATCGGCAGCGAGATGTGGTCCGAATACTTGCGGATGATGGATTTGAGCTTCCAGTTCGACAGCAGCTCTTCCTCGCCCTCGCGCAGGTGCAGGATGACGTCGGTGCCGCGGCTCTGCTTCTCGATGGTCTCGATGCTGTAGTCGCCCTCGCCGCTGGACTCCCAGCGCACGCCGTCGGAAACGAAGGCGCCCGCGCGGCGGGTATTGACGATGATTTTCTCGGCGACGATGAAGCCCGAGTAGAAGCCCACGCCGAACTGGCCGATCAGGGCCGCGTCCTGCTTCTGGTCGCCCGAGAGCTTGCTGAAGAATTCCTTGGTGCCGGATTTGGCGATCGTGCCCAGGTGCGAGATCACTTCGTCGCGGCTCATGCCGATGCCGTTATCGGAGATCGTGATCGTCCTGGCATCCTTGTCGAAGGAGACGCGGATCTTGAGTTCGTGGTCGTTGCCGTACAGGGCGTCGTTATTGATCGCCTCGAAGCGCAGCTTGTCGGCCGCGTCGGACGCGTTCGAGATCAGTTCGCGCAGGAAGATCTCCTTGTTCGAATACAAGGAGTGAATCATCAGTTGCAGCAGCTGTTTTACTTCAGCTTGAAAGCCAAGGGTTTCTTTTTCGGCGGACGCCATCTTGTTCCTCGTGGTGATACGGGTTGACGATAAGGTGCTACGGATTGCAGCAATATTGGGTGAGTAGATCGGTTTTCAAGAGGTCTGTTATACAAGAAATCTTACAAAAACCTCAACACTGCAGATCACCCGGTGGCGCAGCCGTCCCGCCTTGTCACGACAAGGGAGCTAGACCCTGGATCCGGCCGCGACGGGTGACGGCGCCAGCATGCGCCGTGCCGCCAGGTGCACGACCAGCGCGCAGCCCAGTGCCAGCGCAAAGGCGCTTCCGAGCGCGCCCGGGCGCAGCTGCAGCGCCAGCGTGACGCAGAACACGGAAAAGCCGAAGTAGCCGGCCACCATGCCGCGTAGCAGGGCCACGGCGCTGGCGCGGCCGCTGCCGGCATGGGCAAAGCCCACCAGCACGGTGCTCATCACGGGGAACATGGCGAAAAAAACCGGACAGGCGCGCGCCCAGTTGCGTCGCGGCGGCAGTAACGGCCAGCACCAGCAGGACCGCGGCCAGCATGCGCCACGGCAGGTCGTTGCGCCGCGCGCCGCTGACACCTTCCTCGACCTGCGGGAACAATCTTGAAGCCAGCAGGCAGGCACCCCACACCAGCACGAACGCGACGCCAAGGGGCGGACGCGCCGCCTGCAGCGCCGCCACGGCACCCCCATAGGCGAGCAGGGCCACCAGCATCGAGCCGGCCACCTGGAAACGGCTCGAGGCCCGGGCATAGGCGATGCTGAACACGAGGATGGCGAGCACCGCCAGCAGGGTGCCTTCGGCGGCATGCGCCCCGAAGGCGGCGCCCTGTTCCACGCTCAGAGTGAAGAGGATGGGCCCTGCGACGATGGGAAAGGCCGACAGCCAGCCGGCCACTTGCGGCCCCCAGCGCCGGCCGGCCAGGGTGACGAGATAGATCAGGAAGGGAACCAGCGTGAGTTTGAGTGCGAGCACCGGGGTCATGGCCTGGATTCTCCAGTCGAACCGCCCCGCGGGGCAATCCATGATGATAACACCGGGCAATATCGGTTTGGCAACTTCAATCCCTTCGGTGCAGCCGGGTCCACCGTGCAGCGACGGCAGTCAAGGCGGGGCCTCGAGAGGGCGCGCCCCGTTCAGTTTCGGTGTGCAGCAGGGCTTTCAAGTCGTACAATACCGGTCTCATTCACCGCATTGGAATTTTCATGTCCGTCTACGACAAACTCAAGGAACTGAACATCACCCTGCAGCCGGCCGCCGCACCAGTCGCCGCCTATGTCATGTATGTCCAGACCGGCAACCTGATCTTCGTTTCCGGCCACATCGCCAAGAATGCCGACGGTTCCGTCAACGTCGGCCAGCTCGGCAAGGACAAGACCACGGCGGACGGCCAGGCGGCCGCGCGCGCCATCGCGATCGACCTGATGGGCACGCTGCAGGACGCCTGCGGCGGCGACCTGACCCGCGTCAAGCGCATCGTCAAGCTGATGAGCCTGGTGAATTCGACCCCGGACTTTACCGAGCAGCACCTGGTGACCAACGGCGCCTCGGAACTGCTGGGCGAAGTCTTCGGCGACGCCGGCAAGCACGCCCGTAGCGCCTTCGGCGTGGCCCAGTGCCCGCGCGGCGCCTGCGTTGAGATCGACCTGGTCGTCGAAGTGGCGTAACGCCTGCTTCTCGACCAGCACGGCGGCGCGGCCGGGCCATCCGCCCTCCTGCGCCGCCAACGACAGGGCGTCCTACCCGGCGCGCCCACCCGGCCGGCAAGGCCCGCGCTTTCCCTCTTAGCGAGACCAGCATGAACAACGAGACGTCGCAACCCATCGAGTGGCAGTTTTCGCAGCGTGCGCAGCAGCTGCAAAGTTCCTTCATCCGCGAGATCCTGAAGATCACCCAGCGCCCGGAAATCATCTCCTTTGCCGGCGGCCTGCCTTCGCCGGCGACTTTCCCGGTCGAGCGCATGAAGGCGGCCTACGACAAGGTGTTATCGGAGACCGGCAAGGTCGCGCTGCAGTACGGCCCGACCGACGGCTATGCGCCGCTGCGCGAGTGGATCGCCAATTCGCTGTCCACCGAAGGAGTGAGGATCGTGCCCGAGCAGATCCTGATGACCTCGGGCTCGCAGCAGGCGCTCGACCTGATCGGCAAGGTCCTGATCGACGAAGGCAGCCGCGTGCTGGTCGAAACGCCGAGCTACCTCGGCGCACTGCAGGCCTTCTCGGTCTACCGCCCGGAGTTCGCCTCGGTCGCCACCGACGACGACGGCCTGGTGCCGTCCTCGATTGCCGATGTGGCCGGTTCAGGTGACAAGCGCGCGCGCCTGCTGTATTCGCTGCCGAACTTCCAGAACCCGACCGGCCGCAGCCTGTCGCTGGCGCGCCGCCGCGAACTGGTCGACACCTGCGCCCGCCTCGGCCTGCCGCTGATCGAGGACGATCCCTATGGCGCGCTGTCGTATTCGGGCGTGCCGATGCCGAAGATGGTGGCGATGAACCCGGACGGCGTCATTTACATGGGCTCGTTCTCGAAGGTGCTGACGCCCGGCATCCGCCTCGGCTACGTCTGCGCGCCGCTGCCTTTGGCGCGCCGCCTCGAGCTGGCCAAGCAGGCGGCCGACCTGCACACCGCCCAGCTCACCCAGATGGTGGTGTACGAGGTGGTCAAGGATGGCTTCCTCGACGAGCACATCCCGACGATCCGCACCCTGTACGGCAACCAGTGCCAGGCCATGCTCGATGCGATGGCCGAGCACTTCCCGGCCCAGGTGACCTGGACCAAACCCGATGGCGGCATGTTCATCTGGGTGACGCTGCCGAAACAGATCGACGCCATGAAGCTGCTCGACACGGCCATTGCCGCGCGCGTGGCTTTTGTTCCGGGCGCGCCCTTCTACGCGACCGACCCGGCCAGCAACACGCTGCGCCTGTCGTTCGTCACCGTACCGCCGGAACGCATCCGCGAAGGCATTGCGATCCTCGGCAAGCTCATCGCCGCCATGCTCTAAGCCGCCCCCCGGGCTGGCCGCCATCGGCCAGCCCAGCCCAGCCCGCGCCTGCCCGCGGCGGTCTCGCGTTCCCGGTTGCGCTGTTGCAACAATGGGAACTGACCTCAAGGCAACAATAAATAGCCCGACGACCGACATCGGGGTGTGATTTTGAACGCCATCAAACTGTCCCCGACGACACCGCAATGCCCCATCTCGCCTCAGCAGCCGTCGCGCCTGCCCGTCCGGCTGCCATCCTGCTCGTCGACGACGCGCCGGCGCAACTGGGCGCGCTGCGCTCGATGATGCTGGAACAGGGTTACCAGAGCTTCATTGCCAACAGCGGCGAACGGGCGCTGCCATTGCCCGGCGCGCCCTGCCCGACCTGATCCTGCCCGACCTGATCCTGCCCGACCTGATCCTGCTCGACCTGGTGCTGCCCGGCCTGGACGGCATCGAAGTCTGCCGCCGCCTGAAGTCCCACCCGGCCACGAGCGAAATTCCCGTGATGTTCATGAGCGCGCGCACCGGGACAGAGGACGTCGTCACGGCCTTCGAGTGGGCGCCGCCGATTGCCTGCTTAGCGCCTGTCGGCCTTGGGCCCGTGCCAGATGCATGCGCAGGTCGTCGAAGCTGACGGCGCCGCGGCGCGCGGTGTCGATGTCGTCGAAATGCCGGGCAACGAAGCCGAAGCCCTTCGCCTCCTCAGGCGACAATTGTCCATCGCCATTCAGGTCGGCCGCCTTGAACTGCGCCTCCAGCTTCGCCAGCGCCTGCGCACGCAGCGCCGCGCCTGCGGCTGCTGGCGGCGTATCGCGCGGGCGGTTGCGCAAGGCCGGCGGGAGCTGGCCGTCGGCGCCGATCGGCGTCTGCTCTTGCACCGCGGCGGCAGCCGGGGCTAGCACTGACGCCGCACCCAGGAACAGGAAAATGACAGGCATGATCTTCATTGTGCCACCGATACGCTGTTGTAGAAGGCGCGCAGGTCGGCCTTCTGGAGGCGGCGCACGCGGTCGTCGAGATAGCTCATGTGTCCACTGTCGTAGTTGCGGATCTGGACGCCCGCCCCCGCACCCAGCCGCGCCAGGTCCAGCTCGGTCTGGTAGAACGGCGTGGCCAGGTCATGGTAGCCGCTCATGGCCATCACTTTCAAGGCGGGATTGAGCGTCAGGGCGGCGGCCAGGTCCGGGATCGTATCCGGCAGCGTCTTGCCGTCGTGGCTGAAATTCCATTGCGGCAGGACGTTGTTGGAACTGATGTAGGGCGTGGATGCGGTATAGCGCAGCTCGGTCTCGAGATAATTGTGGATGGTGCCGACGAAAGCGTTGTTGACCAGCGTGAGCGAAGGGTCGCCGCCGGCCGCCAACGCACTGCCGCCGGGCGCCTTCACCCTGGCGTCGTAGCGCCCGATCACCTGCCCCGGCAGCAGGCGTGCGCGGTAGCCTCCCGGCGTCATCGAAAAATCCTGGCGCCAGGTCTGCGTCGACAGGCCGGTATAGGCTTGCAATTGCGCCAGCGTCGCCCCGCTTGGCGCCGTTCCGCTGGCGATGTAGGCATTGACCTCGCTGCGGTAAGAGCCGGCGGCGAAGGCGCGCGTTTGCTGCAGTACTGACGAGAAGTCGCTCGGCAGGCTGCCGTTCTGGTGGTAGTAGGACACCGCTGCATAGCTCGGGATATAGCCCTCGCAGCTGACCTGCCCCGGATTGAACATGCCGCAGTTGCTGTTGTAGTTCATGGCGGCCGACTGCAGCATCACGCCGGCGACGCGCACCCCGGCACTCTCGAGCAGGTTGGCCAGCACGGCTGTGCGCGGCGCGCCATAGGATTCGCCGAACAGGTAGACCGGCGACGCCTGCCGGTTGTTGGCGACCAGAAAGCGGCGGATAAAATCGCGGAAGGCTTGCGCGTCCCGGTCGACACCCCAGAACTGGGCGTTGGTATAGGGCGCGATCGCCTGGGAATAACCGGTGCCGATGGCGTCGACGAACACCAGGTCGGAGTGGTCCAGCAGCGTTTCCTGGTTGTCGACCAGCTGTCCGGCGGCAGGCGGCGGCACGGTTGCCGGGAAATTCGTTGCCAGCCGGCGCGGACCGAATGCGCCCAGATGCAGCCAGATCGAGGCCGAGCCCGGGCCGCCGTTGTAAAAGAACGTGACCGGCCGCTGCGTTGCCGGCTGCGCGCCGGCGGTGTAGGCCACATAGAAGAACGATACGGCCGGCTGCCCGGTCTGCAGGTCCGTCGCCGTCAGGTGGCCGGCGCTGGCCGTGTAATCGAGCTGTTTTCCGTCCAGGGTCATTCTCGCCTGAACCTTGGATGCGCCTTCCTGGGCGCTCGCGAGCGCGCTTGTCGCCGCGCCTGAATAGCCGACCGGATCGGCATAACTGCCCGGCAATGCCGCTACCGGCGGCGGCTGCGGCGCCGGATCGCTCCCGCCGCCCCCGCCGCACGCCGCCAGTGTGGATGCGAGCAGCAGGCCCGCAAGATGGGGAACTCCGCCGGGGCGGCGCGACTGTCGGGCAGCAGCTTGATGGGCCATGATTGTCCTGGTGGGATAACGGCAAGGATGACCTTGATTATCCACGGACTATGAAATAACTCAACAGCAATCGGCGCGCGGAGGCTGGGATCAGACGGCTGGGGTCAGGTCTGACAAACGGACACGAGCTCTGCCTTTAGCCGCGATATGTGCATCGTACAGCTGAGATCGTGTCCGAATGACAGACCTGACCCCAGGGTTCTCCAAACGGACACGAGCTCTGCCTTTAGCCGCGATATGTGCATCGTACAGCTGAGATCGTGTCCGAATGACAGACCTGACCCCAGGGTTCTCCACGAGCTTCGCGCAGGCAAAGGATCAAACGGCTGGGGTCAGGTCTGACAAACGGACACGAGCTCTGCCCTTAGCCGCGACATGTGCACCGTACAGCTGAGATCGTGTCCGAATGACAGACCTGACCCCAGGGTTCTCCACGAGCTTCGCGCAGGCAAACGCTTCAGGAGGATTTCACGGTTTCGGGCGGGCCGCTTCGCGCACGAGGCCATCCAGGGCTGTATCGCTCAAGGCCTGCAAGTCCTTGAGCGCGGCACCGGAAGCGGTCTTGCTCCCTGTTCCTTCACCAACAATCCGGTAGCGGCCGGCTTCACGATACACGGCGAAGTAGAAGGGACCGGCGGGATTGCCTGCAGCCGAGACAATGACCGCCATCGTCGCGTCATCGCAGCCGTAGACAAGCCACTTTGTTTTTCCGAAGGTTTTTTCCGTTGGCCCGATCGTGCAGCTTTTCTGGCCGCCTGCCTGGCTGGCGGGTTCGCCTGCCGACGCGTTCAACATGACGGCGAAGACCAGTATCAGTGCGCACAGCTTGTTCATCCGCTTCCTTCATCGTTAGCGCGTCGATCGGATCGGCACGTCCGCTCCCCGTCCAGTGCGGACGGGCCATCGGGTTGCCAGTTTAGTCGATAGCTTGCCTGTAGGGAAATATTTTCGAATCGCGGCCAGGCGTTCAAGGCTGGCGCGGATACCCCGTGATCTCGGCAATGTCCCGGTACAAAGGCTGCAGCTGCTTGTACATCCTGCGGTACACGCGCCGGTACAGGCGGTCATAGATGGCCCGGTTGCCTTCGATCGGCTGAAACACGCGCCCTACCCGCGTCATCGCCGCCACGGCGCTGGCGAAATCCGGGTACAGGCCGAGCCCGACGGCCGCGTCGATCGCCGCGCCCAGTCCCGAGGTTTCGTACACGTGCGGGCGCGCCGTCGGTAAACCAAAGATGTCGGCGGTGAGCTGCATGGCCGCGTCGCTTTGCGAGCCGCCCCCGACACGCGCAGTTCCGTGATGCGCACGCCGCTCCGCTTTTCGATGCGCTCCTTCCCTTCGCGCAGCGCGTAGGCCAGGCCTTCGAGGATGGCGCGGTAGACGTGGGCGCGGGTATGCACGTCGCCGAAGCCGATGATGGCGCCCTTCGCTTCCCGTCCGGGCACGCGGATGCCGGGCGTCCAGTAGGGCTGCAGCATCAGGCCCATCGAACCCGGCGGCACCGATTCGGCCAAGGCGTCGAACAGCTTTTCGGGCGCGATGTCGTCGGACAGGGCGCGCTGCTGCTCGGGATGGCCGAACTGCTCCTTGAACCAGTTCACCATCCAGTAACCCCGAAACACCTGCACTTCCAGGCTGTAGGTGCCGGGCAGCGCACTTGGGTAGGGCGGCACGAAGGGCGTCACCTCGACGTAGCGGCTGCTGGTGGTGTTGATGGTCGCAGTGGTACCGTAGCTCAGGCACCCAACGTGCGGCTCATTGCAGCCGGCGCCCAGCACCTCGCAGGCCTTGTCCGCGGCGGCGGCGAACAGCGGCGTGCCGGCCGGGATGCCGGTGGCACCGGCCGCCTGACTGTCGACCGTGCCGAGGCGCGTGCCGGGGGCAACCAGCTCGGGCAGCATGCGCGCCTCCACCGCAAGCGCCTGCCACTTCCAGTCGCGCGCGCCGGCCCAGCGGTGGCGCTTGTAGTCGAAAGGCAGGTAGCCCACCTGCGAGCCGCTGGAATCGGCGAAGCGCCCGCACAGGCGCCAGTTCAGGTAGCCCGACAGCAGCAGGAACTTGTCGGTCGCGTTCCACACCGGGGCTGGTGGGCGCGGATCCAGTTGATCTCGGCCTCGCCGCGGAAGTAGTCCACCGTGTTCTTCACCCGCGCGAGGCGGAACGCCGTGCGCCAGAAGGCGCCGATCGGCGGCACGGTGTCGGTGCGGCGCTGGTCGAGCCAGGTAATCGCCGGGCGCAGCGGCTTGCCGTCGCGGTCCAGGTTGACGACCGTGCCGCGCTGGGTCGTCACGGCCACGGCCTGTACGAGCGTGCGGTCGACACCGGGCTGGGTCCAGAGGCCCTGGCAGGCGCTGCACACGGCCTGCCAATAGCCTTCCGGTTCATGCTCGGCCCAGCCGGGCTCGCGCGAAAAATAAGCTTCCAGCATGACCTGGGACTTGGCGACGATGTTCCCGTGCAGGTCGAACAGCAGCGCGCGCACGCTTTGGGTGCCGTTGTCGATGGCGAGGATCAGGGGTTCAGGCTTCATGCGTGGTGCTCGTGCCTGCCGCTGTGGGCAGGCTGTAATGGTTGTTCCAGAGCGACCTGTAGCGTGCCGCTTCCTCGTCCCAGCGCGCATCGAGCCAGCCCAGCTCAGGCTGGCAGATGGCGCGGATGCGCGGCAGGTGTTGCAGCCCTCCCCCACGCAGCAGCAGGCCGAGGCGGGTGCGGCGCAGCAGCAGGTCGTCGAGATGCTCGACGGCTTCTAGGCGCGCGGCCCAGCGCAGCTCGGCCCACAGGGTTTCCGTGCCCGGAATCGCTTCGAGTTCGCCCGGCTGCGCCGCGTCGACCAGGGCTTGCGCCGCCTCGCCATGGCGGCCGGCCAGGCGCCGCAGCACCGGTGCCGCCAGCCTGGCCTCGGTGTGCGGCAAGGCGACCGGATCGAACACGGCGCACGGCGCCAGCGCGTCAAGCCAGCCCGGCAGCTGGCCCCGCGCCTGGCGCAGCACGTCCAGCGCGATCGCGCGGAAGGTCGTCAGCTTGCCGCCGGTGACGCCGACCAGGCCGTCGCCGCACCAGATGGCATGCTCGCGCCCCGCCTTCGATGGCGCGTCGACCGGTCCGCTGTCGACGACCGGACGCACACCGGCGTAGGTGGCGAGGATGTCGCCCTCGTTCAGCGCCAGCTCGGGGAATTGCGCATGCAGGGCCGCCATCAGGTAATCGACTTCGGCGCGCGTGATGACCGCTTCCCGCTCCAGGCCGTCGCCGTGGTCGACGTCGGTGGTGCCGACCAGGGTCGCGCCCTCCCGGGGAAAGGCGAACACGGGGCGGCCGTCGCTTGATGCATCAGGCTGATCGCCTGCGCCAGCGGCAGGCGCCAGGCCGGCAGCACCAGGTGGCTGCCGCGCAGCGGGCGCAGGCGCGGTGCCTTGCCGGTGCTAGAGTCCAGCCGGCCCGCCCAGACGCCGCCGGCATCGATGACGAGCCGGGCGCGTACTTCGTAGTCGTTACCCGCAACGGCGTCACGCAGCCGGGCGCCGGCAACCCGCCCGCTATCCGAGACCGGGGACTGCACCGCCAGGTGGTTGACCGCGACGCCGCCATGGCGGCGTGCTTCGCCCAGCGTGCGCAGTACCAGGCGCGCATCGTCGGTCTTCGCGTCCGTGTAGATCACCCCGCCCTGCAGGCCAGCGCGCACGGTGTTCGGTGCGAGCAGCGCGAAGTCGGCGGCGTCCAGCCAGTGCGGCTCGCGCCGGCCGGCGAACAGGTCGTACAGTGCCAGCCCGGCCAGCATGGTGCGGCGCTTCTTCGGGCTGCTGCCGTAGTCGGGAAAGGCAAAGCCCCGGCGCTCGACCAGGCCGGGCGCATCGCGCAGCAGGGCTTCCCGTTCGCGCACGGCTTCGCGCGTGAGTCCCAGGTGGCCCTGCGCCAGGTAGCGCAGGCCGCCGTGGACGAGCTTCGAGGAGCGGCTCGACGTGCCCCAGGCGAAATCGTGCGCCTCGACCAGCAGCGCGCTGAGTCCACGCCGCGACGCTTCCAGCAGGATGCCGGCGCCGGTGATGCCGCCGCCGACGATGAGGATGTCCCATTCGCGCCCGAGCAGCGCCGGCAGCCCGGCGCGCCAGCCGCGCTGCCAGGACAGTGCGCCGTGTGTTCGCACGTCCGCCTTCACGGCGCCACCAGTTTGCCCGGGTTCATGCGCCCGTCCGGGTCCAGGGTACGGAACAGCGCCCGCATCGCTTCCAGCCCCAGTTCGCCCTTTTCCGCCGCCAGCCAGGGCGCGTGGTCGACGCCCACGCCGTGCTGGTGGCTGATCGTGCCGCCTCCTGCGACGATTGCCTCCGACACCGCGCCCTTGAGCGACCGCCAGCGCGCCAGATCGGTCTCGTAGTCGCCGGAGAGGCGGTAGACGAAGGTCGAGTAGACGCTGGCGCCTTGCGGATACAGGTGCGACAGGTGGGTGTAGGCGTGCACGCGTTCGCCGTGCTCGCCCAGGGCAGTAGCGGCGGCACGCTCGATGGCGTGCATCACGCCATCGATGCACGGCCAGTCCGCCGCCGTTTCGACAGTATCGATCGCATAGCCGTGGCCCCAGGCGTTGTTGCGCAGGTAGACATTGCGAAAGCGTCCCTGGCGCCAGCGCTCGCCCATGCCGCGCCCGAGGTGCACGCCGCGCTGTCCGCGGGTGATCGCCAGCGCGGCGCGCAGTGCCGCTTTCGCAGCTGTCTTCTCGCCGCTGGTGCCAATCAGGAGCATGCACTTGTCCCGGCGGCAGCCGCGCCAGCCCGTGTAGCGTTCCAGCAGCGCCACCTGCCCCTTGTGGCCGGCCAGGGCCAGCATGGTGGTGGTTTCCATCGGGTTCGACAGGCGCAGCATCGACAGGCCCAGGCGTGCCTGCGCCAGCGTGCGCACGGCCGCCGCGGCCCGTTCCCAGTCAGGGAAAAAGACGGCGTGGAAAGCTTCGAAGGCCGGCAGTTTGGTCACGCGCACGGTGACTTCGGTGAGGATGCCGAGCCGGCCTTCGGAGCCGAGCACCATCTCGCGCAGGTCGATGCCGGCGGCCGAGGCGGGAAAGGTCGGTATCTCGAGCGTGCCGCCCGGGGTCTCCAGGCGCCCGCCGGCGAACATGGCTTCGATGCGGCCGTAGCGCAGCGATTGCTGGCCGGACGAACGCGTCACCACCCAGCCGCCCAGCGTCGAATACTCGAACGATTGCGGGAAGTGCCCGAGCGTGTAGCCATGGGCGCGCAGTTGCGCCTCGAGGTCGGGGCCGGTGACGCCGGCACCAAAGGTGGCCAGCTGCGATTCACGGTCGAGCGATATCAGCGCGCGCAGGCGCCGCATGTCGACGCACAAGGCCGGACGCGTCGCATCGAGTACATTGACATGCCCTGCCACGCTGGTGCCGCCGCCATAGGGAATCACGACCGCGCCGCAGGCGGCCGCATAGTCCAGCAGCGCGCGCACCTCCTGCCCGCTCTCCGGGCAGGCCACGCCGTCCGGCACCGCGCCAAGTCGTCCGTGGCGCAGGCGCAGCCAGTCCGGCAGGCTCTGGCCCAGCGCGTGCAAGGCCCGCGCCGGACGCGCCGTGTCGACCAGCGGGTGGGGCGGCAGGCGGCTCGCCTTGACGCCTTCGCATGCCTGCACGAAGCTGGCGTCCCGCGGCCCCGTCCCCGGTCCGATGCGCGCCGCCAGAAAACCCAGCGCATCGTCGTTCAGCGCCACCTCGACCGACTCTTCTCCCCAGCCATTCCACCGTCTCATGCAGGTTTCCCTTTATACTTTTGTCATTGCCGCCAGCGTAAGCGAGAACCCGCCCTGCGTATTGCTCTTTATGACAACACCTTGTCCGATTGCGTCACCCGCGGCGCCCGCTGCGTCAACCCGGCGCGTCACCCGCGCCTACCTGCAGCCGCTGCTCGATACGGCGTCCGCGCGCGGGGTCGCGGCCGGCGAGCTGGCACGCGCCTGCGGCCTGGACCCGGCACTGCTGGCGCCGGAGGTCGAGGAACTGGCGGCCGCCGATTACCTGGCCCTGCTCGACGCGGGTGCGCGGCTGACGAACGACCAACACTTCGGCCTGCACGTGGGCGAGCGCGTGCGTCCGGGCACCTACACCGTGTACGGCCTGGTGCTGCTGGCCTGCCGCGACCTGGGCCAGGTGCTGGAACAGACCCTGCGCTACGAGGCGCTGGCGCACGACCTCGGGCGCTCGCGCCTGGCCGTCGACGGCGGTAATGCCCGCTACGAATGGGTGAGCAGCTTCCCGCAGGCCAGCCGCCACCTGGCCGAAAGCGTCTTCGCCGGCATCCAGACCTTCGGCCGCTGGCTGACCGGCGGCCTGCTGCCGCCCGCACGCATCGCGTTTGCCCATGCGCCCGACGCCGGCACCGACCCGGACGAATACCTGCGCGTATTCGGCACCCTGCCCGCCTTCGGCCAGGAAGCCAATGCCGCGCTCTTCGATGCCGCGCTGCTGGCGCTGCCCGTGCCGAACGCCGACACAGGGCTCTATCCGGTATTGCGCGAGCACGCCGAACGCAAGCTGGCCGCGCGCGCTCCCGATGCCCCGGCCATCGTCGGCCAGGTTCGCGCCGCGATCGAACGCAGGCTGGCGCAGGGGAGCGTGCGCCTGGCCTCGATCGCGCAGGAACTGGGGCTGTCCCCGCGCACGCTGCAGCGCCGCCTGCTGGAGGCCGGCACCAGCTTCGGCGGGGTGCTCGACAGCGTGCGCTACGCCCTGGCACGGGATTACCTGCGCCAGCGCAGCCTCTCGCTGGCCGACATCGCCTTCCTGCTCGGCTACCAGGAGCAGAGCGCTTTCACCCACGCCTTCAAGGAATGGTCCGGGGTGAACCCGGGCGCCTGGCGCGACCGCGATTGACCCCTGGCGGCAACACTCCTCTGGCGGCAGGCGGTTTTATCGGCGTTATAATGACCCTTTCGCAATCGCTTTTCGGTATCGTCGTGAATCCACATCTCGCACAACTCCATCCCTACCCCTTCGAAAAGCTGCGCGAGCTGTTCGCCGGCGTGACGCCGAATGCGGCGCTGGCGCCGATCAGCCTGGGCATCGGGGAACCGAAGCACCCGACGCCCGCCTTCATCGAAAAAGCCCTGATGCATGCGGTGGCGGGACTGTCGAATTATCCCAGCACCGTCGGCAGCGAGCCACTGCGCGTGGCGATCGCCGGCTGGCTGGAACGCCGCTACGGCATTCCGGCAATCGATCCAGCGAGCATGGTGCTGCCCGTGAACGGCTCGCGCGAAGCGCTGTTCGCGATCGCCCAGGCCGTCATCGACGCCTCCCGCCCGGAGCCGCTGGTCGTCTGCCCCAACCCCTTCTACCAGATCTACGAAGGCGCGGCCATTCTCGCCGGCGCTGCCCCGTATTTCGTCAACTCCGACCCGGCGCGCAACTTCGCCTGCGACTACGCGAGCGTGCCCGAGGAGGTGTGGGCGCGCGTGCAGCTGCTGTATGTCTGCTCGCCGGGCAACCCGACCGGGGCGGTACTCGGCCTGGACGACTGGCGCGAGCTGTTCGCGCTGTCGGACCGCCACGGCTTCGTGATCGCCGCCGACGAATGCTATTCCGAGATCTACACCGCCTCCACCCCGCCATTGGGTGCGATGGAAGCGGCGCACGCGCTGGGCCGCAGCGAGGGCGAGCGTCCGTATGCGAACCTGGTCGTGTTTTCCAGCCTGTCGAAGCGCTCGAACGTGCCGGGCATGCGTTCCGGTTTCGTCGCCGGCGATCCGGCCGTGCTGAAGAAATTCCTGCTGTACCGCACCTACTGCGGCGGCGCCATGTCGCCCGTGGTGCAGGCGGCATCGATCGCGGCCTGGAACGACGAGACCCACGTGCACGACAACCGCACCCTGTACCGCGAAAAATTCACCCTGATCACGCCGCTCCTGCGCGAGGTGATGGATGTCGAACTGCCCGACGCCGGCTTTTACCTGTGGGCCGACGTGCGCCGCAGCGGTTTGTCGGACACGGAGTTCGCACGCCGCCTCTACGCGGAATATAATGTGACAGTTCTGCCTGGCAACTATCTCGCACGCGACGCGCACGGGATCAATCCAGGCCGCAATCGTATCCGCATGGCACTGGTGGCGGGCGTCGACGAGGGGCTGGAAGCGGCCAATCGCATCGTCCAGTTCTGCCAGGGCTTGCGAGCATCCTGAAACCGAGATCCAAGACCATGACCCAACAACTGCAGAACATCATCGACACCGCGTGGGAACAGCGCGCGGAGCTCAGCCCGTCAAGCGCCCCCGTTGAGGTGCGCGACGCCGTCGCCCACGTGCTCGCCGGCCTCGATGCCGGCACCCTGCGCGTGGCGCAGAAGGAAGGCGGCGCCTGGCAGGTCAACCAGTGGATCAAGAAGGCCGTGCTGCTGTCGTTCCGCCTCGAGAATAACGTACCCGTCGAGGGTGGTGGGATGCAGTTCTACGACAAGGTACCGACCAAGTTCGCCAACTACACGGCCGAGGATTTCGCCAAGGGCGGTTTCCGCGTGGTGCCGCCGGCGGTGGCGCGCCGCGGATCCTTCATCGGCAAGAACGTGGTCCTGATGCCGTCCTACGTCAACATCGGCGCCTACGTCGACGAAGGCGCGATGGTCGACACCTGGGCCACAGTCGGTTCCTGCGCCCAGATCGGCAAGAACGTGCACCTGTCGGGCGGCGTCGGCATTGGCGGCGTGTTGGAGCCGATGCAGGCCAATCCGACCATCATCGAAGACAACTGCTTCATCGGCGCCCGTTCGGAAATCGTCGAAGGCGTGATCGTCGAAGAGAACTCGGTGATCTCGATGGGCGTGTACATCGGCCAGTCGACCAAGATCTACAACCGCGAGACGGGCGAAGTGAGCTACGGCCGCGTCCCTGCCGGTTCGGTCGTGGTGTCGGGCAGCCTGCCTTCGGCGGACGGCAAATACAGCCTGTACTGCGCCGTGATCGTCAAGCAGGTCGACGCCAGGACGCGCGCCAAGACCGGCGTCAACGAACTGCTGCGCGGGATCTGATTCGCGTTTGATCGAGCTGCATTGGACGTAGGGTGGACGGCTTGCCCGTCCACGCGTTCAAGCACCGCCTGAACCGTCGCACCACTACAAGCAACACCAGGGAGACCGCCAATGGCCATGGACCGCCTGTTCCAACTGATGAAAGAAAAAAACGCGTCGGACATGTTCTTCGCGGTTAATTCTCCTGTCCACATCAAGATTAACGGGAATCTTATCCCGATCAACCAGAACAAGCTTTTCCAGGACAATATCGCTTCGCTGCTGGCCGAGGTGACGACACCCGAACAGCGCGAGGAACTCGAGCGTACGCACGAACTGAACATGGGTATTTCCGTGCCCAACCTCGGTCGCGTGCGCATGTCGGCCTTCCTCCAGCGCGGCAGCATCTCGGCCGTGTTCCGCTTCGTGCCGGCCACCATCCCGCCGCTGCCGAGCCTGGGCCTGCCGCCGGTGCTGGCCGAGCTCATCATGGAAAAACGCGGCCTGCTGCTGATCGTGGGCGCCACCGGTTCGGGCAAGTCGACCACCATCGCCTCGATGCTCGACCACCGCAACGAACACCGCACCGGCCACATCCTGACGCTGGAAGACCCGATCGAATACCTGTTCAAGAACAAGAAGTCGATCGTCAACCAGCGCGAGATTGGCAGCGACGCCCCCGACTTCGACCTGGCCCTGCGCAACTGCCTGCGCCAGGCGCCGGACGTCATCCTGATCGGCGAGATCCGCGACCAGCGCGGCATGGGCGCGGCGCTGGCCTATGCGCAGTCGGGCCACCTCGTGGTCGCTACCTTGCACGCCAACAACAGCTACAACGCGCTGAACCGCATCATCGGCTTCTATCCGCTGGAAAACCGCCCCGCCCTGCTGCAAGACCTGGCCTCGTCCACGCGCGCGATCATTTCGCAGCGCCTGGTGCGCGCGGCGGCCGGCGGCACGCGCCAGGCGGCCGTCGAAGTGATGCTCAATACCCGCCACATCGCCGACCTGATCGAGAAGGGCGAGATCGGCGAAATCAAGGACGCGATGGACAAGAGCCTGTCGCCGGGATCGCAGTCCTTCGAAACGGCCCTGCTGCAGCTGGTGAAGGAAGGCCTGATCAGCGAGGAAGAGGCGCTGGCGAACGCCGACTCGGCGACCAACCTGCTCTGGCTGCTCAACAACAACAGCGCAGCCGTCAAGCAGACGCCCGAGGAACCGCGCCGCGACGACGACGAGCCGCCCAGCACGACCTTCACCGAGTTCACCCTCAATTCCTGAGCACGCCAGCACGGGCGAGAGACCGGCAGCCGTGCCGCGCAATCTTGCGTGGCACGGCCCCCTTGTCGCCTGTGCTATTCTCGGCGCATCCCAGGTAGGCTTGATCGCAATCTTCTAAGGCAACGACCAGTTTGCCTTGCATTATTTACGTCCATGAAAAAAACCCTCTACGGCATTCCCAACTGCGACACCGTCAAGAAAGCCCGCACCTGGCTGGCCGACAACAAAGTCGAGTTCAGCTTCCACGACTTCAAGAAGGCGGGCCTCGACCGCGCCACGGTGGCGCGCTGGCTGGACGAACGCGACTGGGAAATCCTGGTCAACCGCAAGGGCACGACCTGGCGCAACTTGCCCGAGGAGCGCAAGGCAGCGGTAACGGACAAGGCCTCCGCGCTGGAATTGATGCTGGAAAACACCTCGGTCATCAAGCGTCCGGTACTGGAAGGCGCCGGGCCGCTCGCGGTCGGCTTCACACCTGACGCCTATGCGCGCCAGTTCGGGAGCGGCGCATGATGAAGACGTCGCGTACCCAGGAATTGACCGAAGAGCTGATCGCCCTCGATTCGATCACGCCGAACGACCGCGGCTGCCAGCGCCGCCTGGCCGAGCTGCTGGCGCCGCTGGGCTTCACCTGCGAGACCATCGAGTCGAATGGCGTGACGAACCTGTGGGCGCGCCGCGGCCGCACGTCTCCCGTGTTCGTGTTCGCGGGCCACACCGACGTGGTGCCGACCGGGCCCGTCGAGCAGTGGGAGTCCGCCCCTTTCACGCCCACCGTGCGCGACGGCAAGCTGTACGGGCGCGGCGCGGCCGACATGAAGACCTCGATCGCGGCCATGGTCGTGGCCTGCGAAGAATTCGTCGCCAGCCATTCCGACCATAAAGGGTCGATCGCCTTTCTCATCACGAGCGACGAGGAAGGCCCGGCGACGGATGGCACCGCGATCGTCTGCGACCTGCTGGAAGAACGGGGCGAGACGCTCGACTATTGCCTCGTCGGCGAGCCGACCTCGAGCCACATCCTGGGCGACACCATCAAGAACGGCCGCCGCGGTTCGCTCACGGGCCACCTCGTGATCAAGGGCGTGCAGGGCCACGTGGCCTACCCGCAGCTGGCGCGCAACCCGATCCACCAGGCGGCGCCCGCCCTGGCCGAGCTGGCAGCGCAAGTCTGGGACGAAGGCAACGAGTACTACGCGCCGACCACGATGCAGATCTCGAACCTGCACTCGGGCACCGGTGCGTCCAACGTGATCCCTGGCCACATGACGATCGACTTCAACTTCCGCTTTTCGACCGCGAGCACGGCCGAAGGCCTGGAAGCGCGCGTGCATGCCATCCTCGACCACCACCTGCTCGACTACACGCTCGAGTGGACCCTGTCGGGCCTGCCTTTCCTGACCCCGAAGGGCACGCTGTCGGACGCGGTCTGCAAGGCCATCCATGACGAGTCGGGCGTGACGACGGAACTGTCGACCACGGGCGGCACCTCGGACGGCCGCTTCATCGCCCGCATCTGCCCCCAGGTGATAGAATGCGGGCCTCCGAACGCCAGCATCCACAAGATCGACGAGCACGTCGAACTGCGCTTCATCGATCCGCTCAAGAATATCTACCGCCGGACCCTGGAAAACCTGCTGGCCCGATAGCCCGGCATACCGACCGAGAACCGCGAGAACACGCCATGAACCCGACCACTTTCAGCACCCCGCGCGACCTGCTGCGCTACGCCGTCACCCGTTTCAACGCCGCCAAGCTGTTCTTCGGCCACGGCAGTGCCGAGGCCTTCGACGAAGCGGCCTACCTGGTCCTGCACACGCTCAAGCTGCCGCTGGACCGCCTGGAACCCTTCCTCGACGCGAAACTGCTGCCGGAAGAAGTGCTGGCGGTGCTCGCCGTGATCGAACGCCGCACCAACGAGCGCGTGCCGGCCGCCTACATCACCAACGAAGCCTGGCTCGGCACCTATGCCTTCTACGTCGACGAGCGCGTGCTGGTGCCGCGCTCCTTCATCGCCGAGCTGATCCCGAATTTCTTCAGCCCCTGGGTGCAGGATCCGTATGCGGTGGAGAACGTGCTGGAACTGTGCACCGGTTCCGGCTGCCTGGCGATCATGCTGGCCGACGTCTACCAGAACGCCGTCGTCGACGCGGTCGACATCTCGAAGGATGCGCTGGCCGTGGCCGAGCGCAACATCCGCGACTACAAGCTGGAAGGCCGCGTAAACCCGATCGAGTCGGACCTGTACGAGAACGTGCCCTTCAAGAAGTACGACCTGATCGTCACCAACCCGCCCTACGTGAATGCCGATTCGATGGGCAAGCTGCCGCCGGAGTACCTGCGCGAGCCGCAGATCGCCCTGCACGGCGGCCAGGACGGCATGGACCTGGTGCGCAAGATCGTCGCCGGCGCCGCCGAGCGCCTGACGCCGGAAGGCATCCTGGTCGTCGAGATCGGCAATGAGGCGGAATACGCCGAAGCCGCTTTCGGCCACCTGGGCCTGACCTGGCTGACCACCAGCGCCGGCGACGACGCCGTGTTCCTGCTGACCGCCGAACAGCTGCAGGCGCAATAATCGATGCCCGGCCCGGCCGCTCCCGCGGCCCGGGCCCATGCGGCGGTTCGCCCACGCCGCTTCACCCCGCACCAACCTCTCGCTTTCCACCATGATCCGTTTCCAGAACGTCAGCCTGATGCGCGGCACCAAGCCGCTTTTCGAAGGCACCGACCTCACCCTCAACCCCGGCGACAAGATCGGCCTGATCGGCGCGAACGGCGCCGGCAAATCGAGCCTCTTCGCCATGCTGCGCGGCGAGCTGCATGCCGACGGCGGCGAGATCGACTTCCCGTCCAGGTGGCGCATGGCCTATGTGGCGCAGGAGACGCCGGCGCTCGACCGGCCGGCACTGGAATACGCGATCGACGGCGACGTGACGCTGCGCCGCCTGCAGGCCGAATTGGAAAGGCTGGAAGCGGCGCCGCACACCGACGAAAACGGCGTCGCCATGGGCAACGTGCACGGCGCGCTGATGGATGCCGACGCCTACACGGTGCAGTCGCGCGGCGAACAGCTGCTGCTGGGCCTGGGCTTCTCGCTCGACCAGATGCAGCAGCCGGTGGCAAGTTTTTCCGGCGGCTGGCGCATGCGCCTGAACCTGGCGCAGGCGCTGATGTGCCCTTCCGACCTGCTGCTGCTCGATGAACCGACCAACCACCTTGACCTGGATGCGATCATCTGGCTGGAAGACTGGCTGAAACGCTATCCGGGCACCCTCGTCATCATTTCCCACGATCGCGATTTCCTCGATGAGATCGTGAACGTGGTCGTGCACATCGACGAGCGCAAGCTGAAACGCTACTCGGGTAACTATTCGTCCTTCGAGCGCCAGCGCGCCGCGGCCCTGGTGCTGGCGGCCAGCGCCCAGGAAAAGCAGGCACGCACCCGTGCCCACCTCGAATCCTTCATCAACCGCTTCAAGGCGCAAGCCACCAAGGCACGCCAGGCGCAAAGCCGCATGAAGGCGCTGGCGAAGATGGAAGAACTCGCGCCCTTGCGTGCGGCGGCCGAATTCTCGTTCGAGTTCCGCGAGCCGCTCGCCGCGCCCAATCCCCTGCTGGTGATGGAAGACGTCGATGCGGGTTACCCGATCCTGGACGGCCACGGCGACACGGTCGGCGGCAAGACCATCGTCAAGCGCATCAACTTCTCGCTGCAGATCGGCCAGCGCATTGGCCTCTTGGGCGTGAATGGCGCCGGCAAGTCGACGCTCATCAAAACCATCGCCGGCGAACTGGCGCCGCTGACGGGCAACGCCACGCTCGGCAAGGGCCTGTCGATTGGCTACTTTGCCCAGCACCAGGTCGAGATGCTGCGCCACGACGAATCGCCGCTGTGGCACCTGGCGAAGATCGCGCCGACCGTGCGCGAGCAGGAACTGCGCAACTTCCTGGGCAGCTTCAATTTCCCCGGGACGATGGTGACCAGCCCGATCGCGCCCTTCTCCGGCGGCGAAAAGGCGCGCCTGGCGCTGGCCCTGATCGTGTGGCAGCGCCCGAACCTGCTGCTCCTGGACGAACCGACCAACCACCTGGACCTGGAGACGCGCGAAGCGCTGACGCTGGCCCTGGCCCAGTTCGAAGGCACGCTGGTCGTGGTCTCGCACGACCGGCACCTGCTGCGGGCGACGACCGACCAGTTCATCATCGTCGCCGAAGGCCGCCTGCAGCCTTTCGACGGCGACCTGGACGACTACAAGGAGTGGCTGTTCCAGACCAAGCTGGGCAAGGGCAATGACGCCTTGCCTGGCGCCGCGAAAGCAGCCAGGGCCGCGGCCCCTGCTCCCGTCGCCGCGCTGCCTGTGCCCGCCGCGGACCGCAAGGAACAGAAGCGCATGGGCGCCGAGGAGCGCCAGCGCGTGGCAGCCTTGAGGAAGCCGATCGAGAACCGCATCAAGCGCATCGAGGAACAGATGGCCAAGCTCAATGCGAAGAAGGCCGACATCGACGCGCGCCTGCTCGAGCCGGGCATCTACGACGCGGACAAGAAGGACGCCTTGAAGACCCTGGTCGCCGACCAGGCCTTCTGCGCGCGCGACCTGGGGACGCTGGAGAACGAGTGGCTGGAGTTGCAGGAGCAGCTGGAGGGCTTGGCGGCCTGACGTGTTCGTCGTAGGGTGTGCGGCTCCGCCCGGGTGCGTGGAATCAGCAGCTTTAGCGCCGCACACGCGTTCAACCCAGGTTAGCGTCCACGCGGCCTTACATGCATTCAACCGCGTTGTGTAGCGTCGCGTGTATGCCGCCGTGGTTTGAACGCGTGGGCGGCGCACGCACCATCAATGATCGCACGCCCAAGTGGAGCCGCCCACCCTACGCCACTCGGCGCTGCGCTGATCTATCGATATCAGTAATGTAGGGTGGGCACCCCGTGCCCACCCTACGTTCGTCTCACGCCACCTGGCGCTCGGCGCTGCGCCGATCGATCGACATCAGCCGGTCGATGTCCACCAGGATCAGGCGCCGGCCCTCGCTCACGCCCAGGCCGATCAGGTAATCGATGGCGCCGCCGTGTGAACCGGGGATCGGCGAGATCTGATCAAGCCGCAGGTGCACGACGTCGGTGACGCCGTCGACCACCATGCCCATCACGCAGCTCGACAGCTTGAGGATGATGACGTCGGTATTCGGCGTGGTGGCCACCGGGCGGCCGCTGAAGGCGGCGCGCATGTCGACGATGGGCATGATCACGCCGCGCGACAGGGCGACGCCCTCGACGACCTCGCCGCGCGAAGCGAAGCGCTCCAGCGACTTGAGCACCCGCAGTTCCTGCACCTGGCCGAAATCGAGCCCGTATTCGAGACCGCCGAGCGTGAAACTGAGGAAGTCCTTGCCCGCCGTGCCGCGTGTTTCCTTCTGCATGATCGGTCCTTTCATGAACAGACACCATGCTAGGGCGGCGGCCCCCTGCCCTCGTTGAGGACAGTCAATATTTCCTAAGTGAATATTTTCTGCAAGGTCAGACCGCTCCCGCCGCCTCCGGCGCCGCCACGTTGCTCCAGGAATAGCTGCCGCTGGTGACCGACCCGAGCCGCTCGCCCTCGCTGCCACGCAGCCACAGGCGGATCTCGCGCGCACCCCGGCGATAGGGTGGCGGTCCGTCCGGATCGACCGCACAGCGGCGCACGCCCGTCTCGCCCTGCGCGAGTGCGATCCGGACTTCGCTCGTGCCCGCCCGTTCGGCGCGCTCGGCCGTGAAGCGCGCCAGCAGCGCCTGGCCTTGCGCCAGCTCGGCCTCAGCCGCCTTGCGCGCCGCACCGAGTTCGCCGATCTTCTGCAGGTCAGCCGCGACGGACCTGCCCGATCTGGCGGAACTGCCCGTTCTGGGCGGGCGTCAGCGTCATCTCGCCGCTGCGCACGCGTCCGGCGATGTCGAGGTATTGGCGCACCGCCGGCTGGGAGCACAGCTGCGCCTGCGCGCTCTTGTGGCGGGCAAGGAGCGCATCGAACTCCGCCAGGCGGGCGCCCACCTGCGCGATCACCTCGTCGATGCGTCCGCAATCGGCGCACAGGACATAGACCAGCATCTCGCTGTCGCGCCAGGGCGCGCTGCTCTCGATATCAAGCTTGCGCGCCGCCACCGCACAGCCTTCCGCCAGGCCGATCGTCACCTCGTCGGCGACGATCTCGCAGTTGATGGCCACGTCGATGTGCACGCGGGTGCCGGAGACGACGCAGTTCTCGGCGCGCGCCGGGGTCACGCTGCCGGCACTGGCCGCGATCACGGCGTTCGAGGTGACGCCGTCGACGCGGATGTCGCCGCGCTTGTTGTGGGCGCTGCCGCCGACCAGGTTGGCGCACAGGCGCACGCTGCCGCCGCGCGAGACGACTTCGCCGTAGACGTCGGCATGCACCGTGATGCTGTTGCCCTCGATGACGCGCTTTTCCTGGACCTCGCCGAATTCCTCGTAATCGCCGCTCAGCTGCAGGTTGCCCGTCGTGCGGGCGCTAACGCCGTCGCGGCTGATGACCTTGTCGTCGATCGAGACCTGGTGCGTCTTCGGGTCGACGTTGAGAAAACCCGTGCGGGTGGCGACGAGGTACTCGCCGCCGGCAAGGCGTTCGATGCGGGTACCCGCGCCTGTGTAAGCTGCGAAATCGAGTTCGTTCGGCGCGGCCGGTTCGATGCGGATGCCCGACAGCTCGAAGCCGGGCGCGCCCGGGCGCGGGGGCAGCTTCTGCAGCAGGCAGGCGCCGGCAGGCACCTGCGGAAAGCGGTTCTGGAAGCTCATCAGGTCGAGCTTGCCGTTGGCGAGCTGGCGCGGCGCGTCGCTGCGGTGGATGTCGTCCGAAACCTCGACGACGGTGGCGTCCTGTCCGGCCTCGGGCTCCAGGCGGCGCGCCACCACGATCCGCCCCGTGTTCGGATGGTCGATGCCCTGCTTGACGGCGGCGATGTCGATGCCGAAGCGAATCCCCTTCTGCCACATGTCGGCCACGAACTCGTCGACGTCGAGCCGGGTCGGCTGCTCGCCCATGCCATCGGCTGCCGTCGCGAATACCGGCTCGAAACAGTATTCGGCCTGGCCATCGCGGATCTTGACCGAGCGGTACAGACCGCGCCGGCTGGCGTCGAAAGGAAGGATGTCATCCGCCAGCCGGACCAGGGCCTCGCCGCCGGGTCCCACCGGCAATGCCGGGCCGCTGTCGTACAGCGCCTTGATCAGGACCGGGTAGTTCAGGCCGCGGAAAAAGGATCCGCCGCGCAACAGGGCGTCGACCGCCGCAAGCAGGGTCGTGCCCAGTACGGCCGGGTCGGCATAGACGCCGTCGGCACGGTGCGCGATACAGTGCTCGGGACCGGCGCCAGCGAAACGCGTGGCGGGGGCGGCATGGGTAGCGGGTGACAGGACGGGGTCGGACACGTTGATGCTCCAAGGGGTTGACTGGAGCCCCGACGGTACGACGAGGTCAGCCACGCATCAGCCTAGCACGTTGTCAAAAATAAATAAACGCTGCCATAAGATAAATTTCTGGAATGGGCGACAGTCCGTTCGTTTGCGCGCGGGCAAACAAAAAGCCGGGACAGACCCGGCTTTCCTATCCTGCCTCGATGCAGCGCTGTTTAACGACGGCGCGCGTTCGGGTAGATGTCCATCCCCGCCTCGTTGATCTGGCGACGCAGATCGCGCCGCTCGTCAGGCGTGAGGCGGCCACCGCGGCGCTCCGGCGGAGCTTCCTGCACCCGGCGGCGCTGCTGCTCCTCGGCGGCGCGCTGCTGGTCGTAATAGCGTTGCTGGTCGGATGCGCGGTCGCGCGGCGCTTCAGGCGGCGGCAGGCGTTCGGCGCGCGGCGACGGTGGCGGCTGCATCTGGGCCTCGTCGCGACGGCCGTGATACTGTGCTGGGCGGCACCGATGCCGGCGCAAGCCAGCACGCACACGGCAACACCCTGGCGCGCCACGCGGGCAAGCCGCGGGCCCATGGCCTCGGTTCCTGCATAGATTTTGGTGAGCGCGTGTTTCATGGTGTTCCTCTTCCGCGATGCCGGATAAACAGATAAGCTGTACTTCACTGGTGCCCAGTGTATGTGGATTGGCCCTGGGGTATAAGCCTAATTGGGTAAAGTTTGTAACACATTGTAATGCCCCGTTCACGACACCTGCAGCTCCAGCCATAAGAAGTTACCATAGCGACATGATTCTGACAATTGCATAACCTATGAACCCTTCCTCCTCTACCAATTCGGGCAGCACGGGCACCGGCGCGGGCGGCCATAGCGCCAAGATCATGGTCGTCGACGATGACGTGCGCCTGCGCGACCTGCTGCGCCGCTACCTCACGGAACAGGGTTTCCAGGTCGTGACGGCCGAGAGCGCGCCCGCGATGAACAAGCTGTGGCTGCGCGAGCGCTACGACCTGCTGGTGCTCGACCTGATGCTGCCGGGCGAGGATGGCCTGTCGATCTGCCGCCGCCTGCGCGGCGCGGGCGACCAGACGCCGATCATCATGCTCACCGCCAAGGGCGAAGACGTCGACCGCATCGTCGGCCTGGAGATGGGCGCCGACGATTACCTGCCCAAGCCCTTCAACCCGCGCGAGCTGGTGGCGCGCATCGGCGCGGTGCTGCGCCGCAAGGGCCCGGACGAGATTCCCGGCGCGCCGTCGGAAACCCCGCAGACTTTCGAGTTCGGCCAGTTCGTGCTCGACCTGGGCACGCGCACGCTGAAGAAGAACGGCGAAACCGTGCCCCTCACCACGGGCGAATTCTCGGTACTGAAAGTGTTCGCGCGCCACGCGCGCCAGCCGCTGTCGCGCGAAAAGCTGATGGAACTGGCGCGCGGCCGCGAATACGAGGTGTTCGATCGTTCGCTCGACGTCCAGATCTCGCGCCTGCGCAAGCTCATCGAACCCGACCCATCGAGCCCGCTCTACATCCAGACCGTCTGGGGCCTGGGTTACGTGTTCATTCCTGAAGGCCAGCCGCGCTAGTGCTTCCCTCGTTGTCAACGGCGCCCGGCTCCCCGCAGCCGGGCCATTCGCGGCCCGGCCAATCGCGGCCCGGCCAATCGCGCCCCGGCGGCAAGGGTTGGTTCCGCAGCGGCCTGTTCTGGCGCACCTTCTTCCTGCTGTCGCTGCTCACGACCGTGTCGATGGGTTCGTGGATCGGCCTGATGAACGTGTTCCAGCGCGGCCCGCAGGTGCAGCAGACGGCCGAACTGGTGGTCTCGGTCGTCACCATCACCAAGGCGGCATTGACCCACTCCGCGCCCGACCTGCGCCGCGAACTGCTGCTCGAACTGGTCTCGAACGAGGGCATCCGCATCTTCGCGCTGGAAGACAGCGACCAGGTCGATCCGCCGCCAGCCAATCCCCTGATGCCGGAAATCGCCGCCGCCGTGCGCGAAAAGCTCGGCCAGCAGACGCGCTTTTCCAGCCGCGTGAACGGCGTCGCCGGCTTCTACATCAGCTTCAACATCGAGGACGACCAGTACTGGCTGATGCTCGAACGCGAACGCATCGTCGGCCTGACCCGCATCCAGTGGCTCGGCTGGGCCAGCGTGGTGGGCGTGCTCTCGCTGCTGGGCGCGGCGCTCATTTCCAGCCTGATCAACCTGCCGCTGGCGCGCCTGACCGCGGCCGCGCGCGCCATTGCCAAGGGCGAACGCCCTCCCCCTCTGCCGGAAAAAGGCTCGCAGGAGATCATCGAGGCCAACCGCAGCTTCAACCAGATGGTGGAGGACCTGGCCCAGGTCGAGAACGACCGCGCCGTCATCCTGGCCGGCATCTCGCACGACCTGCGCACGCCGCTGGCGCGCATGCAGCTCGAACTCGAGATGGCCAATCTATCGACGGAAGCGCGCGACGGCATGCAGTCCGATATCGCCCAGATGGACGCGATCATCGGCCAGTTCCTCGACTATGCCAAGCCGACCGAAAGCGCGAGCTTCGTGCCGGTGGACCTGTCCGGCCTGCTGCTCGATTGCGCCCAGCACGCGACGCGCTTGCCGAAGGTGCGCGTGAGCACCGATATCGAGGAAGGCGTGCGCGTGATGGGCAACGAGATCGACCTGCGCCGCGTCATCAACAACATCGTCGAGAACGCGCGCCGCTATGCACGCAATCCCGACACCGACCTGGTCGAGATCGACTTCGCCTGCCACGTGCGCAGCACGGCAAAGGGGCGCCGCGCCGTCGTCGAGATCGGCGACCGCGGACCCGGCGTGCCGCCCGACCAGATCAACCAGCTCCTGAAACCCTTTACCCGCCTCGACACGGCACGCGGCCAGGCCAATGGTGCAGGCCTCGGCCTGGCCATCGTCGAGCGCGTGGTCAGCCGCCACAATGCCGACCTGGACGTGCGCAACCGCGAAGGCGGCGGGCTGCTGGTCGCCCTCAACCTGCCGCTGGCGCCCTGAACCCATCACTTCGAACGAACATGACCGATACCGCCCTCCTCCAGTACAGCGACGTCGAACAGGCCGCAGCCCGCCTCGCCGGCGCCGCCCACCGCACGCCCGTGCTGACCTCGAGCACCGCGAATGCGCGCACTGGCGCCGAGCTGTTCTTCAAGTGCGAGAACTACCAGCGCATGGGCGCGTTCAAGTTCCGCGGTGCCTGGAACGCCATCGCGCGTTTTAGCGACGCGCAGCGCATGGCGGGCGTACTGACCTTCTCGTCGGGGAACCACGCGCAGGCGATCGCGCTGTCGGCGCGCCTGGCGGGCATCAAGGCAACGATCATCATGCCGCAGGACGCCCCGGCCCTGAAGGTGCAGGCGACGAAGGAATACGGCGGCGAAGTGATCTTCTACGACCGCTACACGGAGAACCGCGAAGAGATCGGCCGGCGCCTGGCGCAGGAGCGCGGCATGACCCTGATTCCCCCTTACGACCATCCGGACGTGATCTGCGGCCAGGGCACGGCGGCGAAGGAGCTGTTCGAAGACGTCGGCCCGCTCGACCTGCTGCTGGTGCCGCTCGGCGGCGGTGGACCTGCTGGCCGGCAGCGCGCTGGCCGCCAGCGGCCTGGCGCCCGATTGCAAGGTGATCGGCGTCGAGCCGGAAGCCGGCAACGATGGCCAGCAGTCGCTGCGCAAGGGCGAGATCGTGCACATCGGCGTGCCGAACACGATCGCCGACGGCGCCATGGTCACCCATGTGGGCGAGCACAATTTCGAAGTCATCCGCCGCCGCGTCGACGATATCGTGCTTGTTTCCGACGCCCAGCTGGTCGACACCATGAAATTCTTTGCCGAACGGATGAAGATGGTGGTCGAGCCGACCGGCTGCCTGGGCGCGGCGGCTGCGCTCAACGGCATCGTGCCGGTGGCCGGCAAACGCGTGGGCATCCTGATCAGCGGCGGCAACGTCGATTTGTCGCGCTTCGCCCAGTTGGTGGCTTGACAGGATTCGTCCAGTCGGACGGGCTGCCCACGACCTGCCGGACATGATTCGCAGGCATGCCGTCGCCGGCCTGGTTCGCCCGGAAATATGTTTCTTATATTCAATACAGCTTGAAGAGCTAGCCCATCCGTGGTTTTTTTGACAATGGCCACGCACCGTGCAGCACCGAACAGAGTGAGGCGATCTCGGCCAGGACAATGGTTCCATCGTAACGATGGAGGTGACCATGAAGCGCCTGGCCTCTCAGCTCAGTCTTGCCCTTGCGGCCCTTGCCGCTGCCCCCGCCGCGTTGGCGGGTTCCGACATCCTGAAATGCGTCGACCGCGCCGGCCACGTCACGCTGACCGACCAGCCCTGCGAAAGCAATGCGCGCGCCTCGAAGCTGGTGGCGGCGTCTGCGCTCAATAGCGCGGGCGACAGCATGCATGGGTCCAGCAGCGCCGGCGCGACGGGCTCCGGTGGCGGCGACGCAGTGCCAGCCGAGGCCGTCCCCCGGAGACGGCGCAAGGCACCGTGACCGTGCAGCGCTATGCGGCGACGCCGGCGATGGAACGCCAGCACGACTGGCGCCCGCGCGTGCCGCGCCGCGACCGGCCGCTGGCACGCGACGTTGCCACCCTGAAGGCAGCCCGCGCACAATTGCTGTTGATCGATGCGGACCGCCATCCAAGGCCGCAGCTGGCGACGATCCAGTAATATTTTCAGAGCAGGCGCAATGACGTTCGTAGGGTGGACGGGTTCCCCGTCCACACGTCCACACAGTGCCGGCACAAAGAACGCTCCGATATTTTCCGTGTGCATGAACGTGTGGACGGGAGACCCGTCTCCTCGGCCACGTCCACCCTACAGCTTGACGATCCCGCGCAAGTCCAGCGCACCGATGCTGCCCAGCGTCGGCAGCAGGTCCAGCAATTCCTGGTCCTGGATGAAGCTGGCGGACGAGCTTGCGGCGAGGATGCGCTCGGGCGGCTGCGAGCGCGCCACCGCCCAGCCCTGCACGTAATCGACGCCGATCTCGGCCAGGGTCTGCACCGTGGCCGCATCCTCGGCCCACTCGGCAATGGTCTTCATCCCGAGGTTGACGGCCAGGCTGACGATGGCCTCGACGATGGCGACGTTGGCCGGATGGGCGTTGATGTTGACGATGAAATTGCCGTCGATCTTCAGCACGTCGGCGGGGAGTTCCTTCAGATACGAGAACGAGGTGTAGCCTGCGCCGAAGTCGTCGAGCGCGACCTTCACGCCATAGGCGCGCACCTGGTCGATGAAGCGGCGCGTATTGTCCAGGTCGTGCAGGGCCACGCTTTCCGTGATCTCCATGCACAGGCGGCTGGCCACGTGGACGTGGCGCCCGAGGATCTCGATCGTGTCGGCAATGAAGCGCTCGTCGTTGAGCGAGGCGCCCGACAAATTCATGCAGACGAAGCGGGTATTCGGCAGGCGCGCGATGTTGTCCGCGATCCAGGCCAGCGTGGTCGACAGCACCCAGCGGTCGATGACCCCGGCCCGGCCGGACTTTTCCGCCGCCCCGATCAGCGGGCCGGCCGGCATGATGCGTCCATCGGCGCCGCGCATGCGCAGCAGCACCTCGAAGTTGAGCGAGTCGTGCGGGTTCTTCAGCGACATGATCGGCTGCATCTCGACGAACAAATCGTCCGTGGCCTGCGGCCCCTGCAGCTTGGCCACCAGGTTCAGTTCGGCCTCGCGCTCGTGGAAGGCAGCGGCATTGCGTTCGTACACCACCAGGCCGTCGCTGGATTCCTTGGCTTCGCGGCAGGCGCGGTCGGCGGTGGAAATGGCATCCTTCATCGGCATGCCCGTGGCCACCTCGATCAGGCCGATCGAGCCGCGCACGTGGAAGGCCTTGTCGCCGACGCGGTAAGGCGTGCCGCCGAGGCGTTCGACGATGCCGCGGCAGATCAGCGACGCGAGCGGAATGGCGGTGTCGGGCATGACGATCACGAATTCGTCGCCGCCGACCCGTCCCAGCTGCTGGCCGCCGGCCAGCATCATCGCCATGCGCTCGCACACCTGCTTGAGCACCTCGTCGCCGGCCGCGTGGCCGAACAGGTCGTTGATCAGCTTGAAGCGGTCGAGATCGACGTAGGCCAGCGCCATCGGCCGGCCGGCGGCCTGCGAGGCTGTCGCGGCTTCGAACATGTTCTCGATGCCGCGCCGGTTGTATACCTTGGTGAGGGGATCGTTATCGGCCATGAAGCGCAATTGCTCGGTGGCCTTGTACTTTTCGGTGATGTCCTGCAGCACGCCTTCGATGCGCCCGCGCGCCAGCGTGGCGCTGACCAGGAAACGCTGGCTGCCGTCGCGGTTGGCGATTTCCAGCTCGGCATCGCTGCGGCCGCGCACCTGCTCGTGCAATTCCATCCACACGTTTTCATTGAAGAAATGACGCCACGAAGTGCGGCCGGGTTCGAAGCCGCGCGCGCCGAGCATCTTCAGCACCGCAGGGTTGGCGCTCTGGAAGTGGCCGAACATATCGAGGGTGAACAGGCCAACCGGCATGACCTCGTAGGCCTGCTCGAGCTTGCGCTGGGCTTCTTCGCGCTTCTCGGTCTCGGCCCGCATCTGCTCGGCCACGGCCAGGGCTGCCAGCAGGCTCGAGGCCAGGGCCGCAGTGACACTGTTGAGGACGTCGAGGACGTCGCGTATGCCGAGCGCAGCCGACACGACTTCGGCCAGCGAGGCGACGAAGGTCAGCGCAAACGAAGCGGCGAACCAGCCGGCGACGCGGTTGCGCGAGACGACGATGACCTTGAACAGGCCGACCGTCATCAGGGACAGGCAGCAGGCGCAGATCACCCACAGTATCGGCAGGTACAGGCGGTAGGGCAAGAGGACGGCCGCGGCCAGCATCGGCATGCACAGCCACTGCATGACGCGCATCGGCAGCACATAACGCAAACCGGCCAGGCTGTCGCGCAGCAGCGTCTGATACAGGGTGAGCGTGGCGATGCCGTACAGGGTGATGGTCACCGAACGGCTGACCAGCAGCCAGTCGGCCGGTATCGTCTGGCCCAGCCACTGGATATCCCAGCCGGCCGACAGCGCGCCCACCCGCAGGTTCAGGATCAGCCAGCCGGCAAAGAGCACGTACAGCGGCTGGCGGTTGATGAGCGCGGTCAGCAGCACGAACAGCGCGAGCACGATCATGCCGCCGTCGAGCAGGCCCGACTTGCGATGGTACTGCTCGACCGACAATTCGAACTGCGCCGAAGGCCATTGCGCCACCATCAGCCGCGCCGGGCCGGCGAAGCGGCCGCTGCACAGCACTTGCGCCGGCAGGCGCGGCATGCGCAGCGCAAAGCCCGCCTTCACGGCATCGATCGCCCCGCTCGAATGGCCGCGCGTGGCGTCGCCCAGCGGACGCAAGCTTGTCGCATCCCAGCAACGGACGGCCAGTGCATGGCGCGACGGAAATTCGATGACGTCCTGGTCGACCGAGGCCGTCATCGGTGCAAAGCTGAACCAGATCGGCTGCTCGGCGAGCTGGGTTTCGTAACTCGACACGGTGGGGTAGGACTGCAGGCGCGACAGGATGGCGACCGGGGTGGCGCCAGCGGAGGTGCTGTCGGCATCCTGCACGAGAACGCGCAGCGGCAGCTTGGCCGGCTCGCCCACGTTGTACTGGTTGTGCCAGAACAGCAGTGCGACGAGGGAAAACAGGCCTATTGCCAGGGGAATCAGGTAATACGCGAACACGCCCAGCACTTTTTCGACGGCGACATGGACCGTGGTCCGGGAAGCGCTGGGCGTGGAAGCGGGAGTGTTAGGCATAGGCGGTATCGAGAGCAACCTGCAGCTTACTGCAGCAAACAGCAAAGGCCGCGCACGTCGTGCACAGCCTCGTCAGGCGCAAGGATACAAGCTTAGCGCGATTCCGTGTTGCAATATCGAGTCAGGCCAGGGCCAGAGCGCGCGGCGCCAGGCCTGCCGTGGCGATTGGCACCTGCGGCGCGGAGCACACGCGCGGACGGCTCGGGTCGGGCTTGGGGCCGACGTCGATGTCGGGATGCGCGGTGTTGAAGAAGAAGTTCAGCAGCGGATGGCGCGCGGCCGCCCAGCGCGCCTCGAAACTGGCGATCTCGAAGGCCATGACGCGATGCGCGATGTTGCCGACGTGGCCCAGCGGGATCGGGCCCTGCCCCGGGAAGACATCGACGAACATCAGCTGTTCGTACTGGCGCGCCACGGTCGGACGGCCGGTCGCGACCGACCACTCGATGTCGTTCTGCTGGCAATACAGGTAGCAGGCCTTGATCAGCGCCATCTTGACCATGCGGCCGGTGCGGCCCTCGTCGATGCCGAGGCGGGTCGCTTCGACCAGGCGGCGTCCCTGCAGCCAGTCCGGCAGCTCGACCGATTCTTCCACGCCCAGCGGCCGGAACAGGTTGGTGCGGATGCGGGTGCTGCCCAGCGGCGTGCCGTCGAGCCTGGACTCGGCCAGCAGCACGATGGTGTCGCTTTCGTAGTCGGCCGCTTCCGGCAGCGCCAGCGAGCGGGCGAAGTCCGGCACATGGCGCGCATAGGCGGCATGGCGGATGCGCACGGCCTTGAGCAGGTCGTCTTCGGTCTCGACCCGGCGGATCGTGAACGGCAGGCGCTCGACTGCGCCGCGTGCACCCTGCTGAGCACCCATGTGTCGAATCGCGGGCGCGGTTCCTCCGGTAGCGACGTTTGCGTGGCACAGCTCCATGACCGATAACTCCTAAAGATTGCGTAATTAAGTAAGCCCAAGCAAGAAAACTTGGCACCCGACAATTATCGATCTCCAGGAGAAATATCTAACTGCGGAGCAGGAAGGCTTTTGCCCTTTACTTCCAAATTGACAAAACTCGCGAGTCAGTAAGCATATTGCATAGCATCAATTTGGCAGGCGCGCCGCGCCAGGCGCACCCATGAGTGCAGGCCATACCCCTATTCCAAAGCGGCATCCGCTGCCTGCACGATCGGCGTATGCTCGCATGTTCAGTTGCAACATCACGGGCCGGCCGATGCGAAGATTTCACGCACGCCGCCGTAGGCCAGGCGTGCAGTGTCCGGCACTACAGCGGCCGCGCCGTCCCCGAGACCCGGATCGATCCACCCGCTTCCGCGCCGATGGCGGCACGCAGGCGCGAGCGCATGCCCATGTCTTCGCCCTGCACCACGTCGATGCCGCCGCCGTGCGGCCAGCCGATGTCGCGCAGGTAACCGGCGAGCGCGGCGGTGCCGGCCCCGGTGGCCGGGTCTTCATACACGCCGCCTGCCGCGAACGGGTTGCGCGTATGGAACAGCCGCTCGTTTTCCGCCCAGACAAGCACCACGGTGACTATGCCGAGCTCGCGCATGAAGGCACGGCCCGCATCGAGCTCGTAGCGCATCGCCCCCGTGGCTTCCCGGCTGCGCAGGGCCAGCACCAGGTGCGTCGCCCCGCCATGGGCCAGGGCCGGCGGGATGCGCGGGTCGAGATCCCCGCCGCGGTAGCCGAACAGGGCGAGCGCGCGCGCGCCACCACGTCGGCAGGCGCCGGCGCACTGCGCGTCGGCGGCGACTGCAGGGCGGCCGAGGTCAGCGCTGCACCGTCCGCACTGTCTGCCTCGCGCCGTCCCTCGACGGTAATTGCCGCATCGTTCAGCTGCAAGGCATAGACGCCGTCGCCGCAGCGGGCCGCCAGCGCGGCGCCGAGGGCGATGGTGGCATGGCCGCAGAACGGCACTTCCGCTTCCGGCGAAAAAAAGCGCGCACGCCAGCCCTCGCCCAGCGGCGCGGCGAATGCGGTTTCGAGTAGCCGATTTGGTGGGCGACGGCTTGCATGCTCGTATCTGGCGGCATGGTTTCGCCGATCCAGACGCCGGCCGGATTGCCGCCCTGAATCCCGTCGGAAAAGGCGGCGATGCGCTGGACTTCCGCGGCGTTCATCGCTGCACCCCGCATGCCGATGCTGCGAGCATGCCGCCTGTACGTGGCGCGCCGCAAGGCCGGCACGGCACTGCCGCGGGGCGGTCCGGACGGGTCGTCGAAGGGAGGGTGTGGCGCACGGCTTGCTCCTTTTGCATGGTAGAGCTCAGATGATAGCGCGGCCGGTGACGGCCTGCTCGAGCCGGCCAGGAACGCCGAGGCCATCGGCCGGGGCGTCGGCGCACCGGACGTCTCTGCGCGGGCCTTGCCGAAACATGGGCGTAAACTCGCCGGCGGTGGGCGCGCGCCAGCGAGGCCGGCACGGCTGGCCGCGTCAGGGGTAGCGCACCGGCCTGCCCCGGGATTCGGGCAGCGGGATGAATTCGTGCTCGCCGGGCACCTGCGGGAAGCGCCCTTCCTGCCAGTCGCGCCTGGCCTGTTCGATGCGCTCCTCGGAACTGGCGACGAAATTCCGGGACAGGTAGCGCGGCCCGTCCATCGGCTCGCCGCCCAGCAGCATCAGGCGGGTACGGCCGGGCCCGGCGGCGGCAAGCACGACCTCGGCGCCGGGCTTCAATACCACCAGCTGGCCGGCATCGAAGCTGCCGTCGCGGCCCAGGTCGAGCCGTCCCTCGACAATATAAATGGCCTGCTCGGGATACTCGGGCGGCATCGCGATGCGCGCACCGGGATCGAGCATCACGTCGACGTAGAACATGTCGGACAAGGTGGCGACCGGCGCGCGCCGGCCCCAGAAACTGCCGGCGACGACGCGCGCACTGATGCCCTCGCCTTCGAGCACGGGCAAGGCGCCGGCATCGAGGTGGGCAAAAGCGGGAGCGGTTTCCTCGAAGCAGCCGGGCAGCGCCACCCAGCATTGCAGCCCGAACAAAGCGGAGCCGCCCTCGCGCAGCGCGCTGCCGGTGCGCTCCGAATGGACGATGCCGCTACCCGCCGTCATCCAGTTGACTTCGCCCGGACGGATCGCCTGCACGCTGCCCAGGCTGTCGCGATGGAGGATTTCGCCGTCGAACAGGTAAGTGACGGTGGCCAGGCACACATGCGGGTGCGGACGCACGTCGAGGCCGCGCCCGGGCTGGAATACGTGCGGCCCCATCTGGTCGAGGAAGACGAAGGGGCCGACCATGCGGCGCTGGCGGCTGGGCAGTGCGCGCCGCACCATGAAGCCGTCGCCCGGGTCATGCGTGGGCGGCACGATCACGATGTCGAGCGCGCCGATGTCGTCGGTATCCAAACTGTCCTCCCGGCATGGGTAGTGGTTCGGCGCGGCGCCGGCCCGCGGTCCAGTCTACGTGGGCCCTTCGCGCTTGCGCAAATGCCCGCGTTCAGCGTGAGGCGGCCGCAGCGGGTTACGGTCGCGGGCCGGCACCGATGAGCGGCTCGCGTCCCCTGCGCCTACGGTACAATATCGCCATCCATTGGGGAGTAGCCTGCTGCCGCCAGCACCGCTGTGCGTGCAGTGCCCGTATCAACATGCTCGGCGCCAGCGCGCCGTGGTGCGGGCAGCCGTCCGGTTGGCAAGACCTTTGGCATGTCCGCGTGCGTTCGGGCCACGCGGGCCTGCCCTCGCCTCCGCCCGATGGAAGGTTTTCATGAATATCGCCGCTACCGCCTCGCTCGCCCTTGCCATGTCCACCGATGCGTTTGCCGCCGCCGTCGGCAAGGGTGCGGCCCTGCAGCGGCCGCAACTGCGCGAGGCACTGCGCACCGGTGCCATCTTCGGCGTCATCGAAGGCTTGACGCCACTGCTTGGCTGGGCCCTCGGCCAGGCCGCCGCGCCCTACGTGCAAGCCTGGGACCACTGGATCGCCTTCGTACTGCTGGGCCTGCTCGGCCTGCGCATGATCCACGAAGGCCTGCAGGCGCCCGAGACCGGGGAAGACAAGCCCAGCAGCCACGGTTTCTGGCGCCTGGCCCTGACCGGCATGGCCACCAGCATCGACGCGCTGATCGTCGGCGCCGGCCTGGCCTTTATCGACGCTAACATCCCGGTGGTCGCGGCCGCGATCGGCTGCGCCACTTTCGTCATGGTGACGATCGGCGTGATGCTCGGACGCGGCCTCGGCGCGCTGGTCGGCAAGCGCGCCGAGCTGGTGGGCGGCCTCGTGCTCATCGTCATCGGCAGCCTCATCCTGTACGAACACCTGCACGCGGCTGCCGCGTAGCGTGGGCGACCCGCCGCGGCACGCGGCGCGGCTGGGCCCGAACACCCCGGGCCATGCGCCGCGGCCAGGCCAGGACAGCGCGGGCATGCAACGCGGCCAGACCGCACACGCCCGCCGCATGCGCCGCGGCCAGGCCAGGCCCGGCCCGGCCCGGTCAGGCCGGCGTCTGTGCGCACTCCTGCTGTTGGCGCATCATGTCGTCCATCGCCTGCTGCATCTCCTCGGGCGAGACGTCGCGCACATGGGTCGCCAGCGACCAGCGGTGGCCGAAGGGATCTTCCAGCTGGCCATAGCGGTCGCCCCAGAAGGCGTCGGCCAGTTCCATGCGCACGGTGGCGCCGGCTGCGGTGGCGCGCGCCCACATCTCGTCCACGTTCGGAATCGACAGGTGGATGACGACCGGCGAGCCCTTCAGCGCCAAGGGGCTGAGGGAACCGTAGTCGGGGAACTCGTCGGCCAGGAATAGCGGCGAATCGCCGATGCGCAGCATGGCGTGGCCGACGCGGCCATCGGGCATGGGCATGCGCATCACTTCCTCGGCCCCGAAGGCCTTCTTGTAGAACTCGATGGCTTCGCTGCAGCGGGCACACACCAGATGCGGGGTGATGGTGTGCATGCCGTCTTCGACTGGCTTGACCTTAAGACTCATGTTGCGCTCCTTTCAGGGTGAACGAACGTTTTTTTACGGTCCTGTAATACTCTTCTGAGCTTAGCGCCAGACCGAAGTTCGGGCAATCATTCTCGACCTTGCGGTGCACTAAAATGCGCTGCGCATCGCTTGCGCCTGGTCGACCCGGATTTCGCGCCGCCCTGGGATTGAAGCGCTGCACCGGTGCTACGCATCCAGTTCCGGATAGTGCCGGAAGACCCCTTCCTCGCTGAACGGCAGGCGCCGGTGCGACGCCAGGTAGGCGCCAATGCGCGGCCGCCCGGCCACCCGCTGGCGCAGCAGCTCCAGGTTTGGATACGCGGCCAGGGCGCGGGCCGTCGCTTTCGGAAAGGCATAGCGCAGCCCTTCCAGGGTCTGGAACAGCGACAGGTCGGCATAGCCGAGCGCCTGCCCGAGCAGGTAGTCGCCCTCGCCCAGCACGTGCGAGAAATAACGGAGGAACTTGGGAATGCGCGCGGCCGTGAATTCCTGCGCACGCCGCCGCGCTTCCGGCTTCTGGTCTTCGTAATACAGATTGCTGCCGACCGGATGGTGGGTCTCGTGCGCCTCGCCCACCAGGTCGCCGATCGTCAGCTGCAGCTGGTGGGTCCACAGCCGGCCCTGCACATCCTGAGGCGCCAGGCCATGGCGTTCGCCGAGGAACATCAGGATCGCCGCGGTCTGGCCGATCATCATGCCGCCGGCGCGCAGGAAAGGCGGAGCAAAGGCCGGCGTCGGGCCTTCCTTGAGCGCGGCCATCATGGCATCGACGCCACCGGGACCGCGCGCCACGTCCTCGTAGTCTTCTCCCGCTTCCTCCAGCGCCAGGCGGACATATTCGCCGCGTCCCTGGATGCCCGGCCAATAGAACAGTTCGTACGATTGCGCCATGATCGGATCCTCAAGGTTGATCGAAAGGCCATCATGAGCCGGAAACCGGGATCAGGTAAAGCGGCCGCCCCGCACCCGGGCAGGCCTGTCCCGCCGGCGCAACGACCGCCTATCCTGTAGGCAACGTTTGCCGTCAATATGTTACGATCGGGAATCATTCATGCGGACGGCATGCGCGCTGGGGCGACCGGAAACCGTGCTGGCGAGGAACTGTCGGCAGCTGTTTAGCGCGTGATAATCTTGCAATACGGGAACCCGGCGTTCCGCTATAAACCACACCTGAGAGAAGATGCATGTTGACCTTGCGTGACCGTGGCGATAAGAATATTGCCTCAGAGAACTTATTTCCCTTGAGCAATGTCACCGCCGGTAGCAGCCAGGTAAGCCACCATGAACCTGCCTGCAACCCGATGCCTTTAACGGAGCGCCCCATGATCTTCGCTCAACTGACCCGCCATTGGCGGGCCGGCCGCCGCCAGTTGCGTTTGTCATCCTGGCTGATGTCGATCCTGCGCAGCGCCCGCGTGCTGATGTTCTATCGCGATCACGCGGCCCTGTGCCAGCTCGACGTCTACCGCAACTACGTGATGCTGCGGTCCCACGACGACCCCTTCCACCACCTCAGCCACCGCGGCTACCTGGTGCGCGGCCTGAGCGCCAGCGATCGCGTGCGGTGCGTCCTGTCTCACTACCGCTTCGAGGAAACCACCTTCAACGCCGCCTACAAGCAGGCCGTGTACGCGGCCGGCGGGCTGGCCCTGTGGCGCCAGACCGTGGGCGAAAACGAATTCGTGATCCGCCTCGAGATGGCTTCGCGCATGAATGCCGAAGGCGACCTGACCATTGCCCTGGTCGCCGACGGCAAGGTGCTGCACCGCCTGTCGTTCTCGTGGATCGAGGGCGCGGTCGCCGGCGTGCCGTCTCCATTGGTCCCCTTCATCGCCCGCAACCAGGGCCGCTGGACCGATTCGGGCGAAGCCTTCGACGCCTTCGAACGCTGCTTCCCCAACAATTCGCCCAGCTTCTTCACTTTCGCCGCGATGCAGGGCGTGGCGCAGGCGGTCGGCATGGAGCAGGTGGTGGCCGTGAAATGCAGCTCGCACATCGCCTTCGACCCGGACCAGCTGAAGCACTTCACGAATGCCTACGACGGCTTCTGGAAGCTGCTCGGCGGGGTCGAGATGGCCGGCCACGCCTGGCTGGTGGCGCTGCCCTTCTACCTCAAGCCCCTGGCAGACATGCCGTCGAAGCACCGCAAGCGCGCCGCCCAGCGCCGCGAATACTGGCGCGCGATCGGCGACAGCACCCGCGCCACCCTGCAGCGCCACCTGCAGCACGCACGCGCCCACCACGAGCACGCATCGCCGCTGCACGAAGCGGCCGAAGCCTGAGGTCTCACGCGTCCAATTCGCTTTGCCACGCCGCGCCAGCGCGGACGCCTGTTGAACGCGTGGACGGCGCGAACCGGACGGCTCGGGCCCTTGCCCGGTCGAGCCGTCCACCCCACGCCCCTTGACAGAATTACCACGGCCGTCCCCGGCCGTGGTACACTCGCGCCTCGCTAGGGGTCCTGAAGCTTCGCTTCGGGTGAGAGATACCCTTCGTACCTGATCTGGATAATGCCAGCGAAGGAAAGCGCAACGCAGTTCCCCCTTGTTTGCCCTTCCCCCACGTTGGCTCCGGCTTTTTGAAGAAGCGGCGCGCCCATCGTGGCGCGCGAAAACGAGCAAACCCATGAAACCAGTTTTAAAGCACACCTTACTTGCCTGCGCCCTCGCCCAGGCTTTCACCATCGACGCGTCCGCACAGACCCAGGAGCCGGTCGCCTCGGTGCTTGTCACCGGCAATAAATGGACGGTCAGCGACCGTGCCGGCATCGGCGGCTTCGCCGACCTGCCGATCGTCGAGACCCCGGTCTCGGTCTCGGCAATCACCCGCGAACAGATGCAGAACCTCTCGATTCGCAGCGCTACCGATGCGCTGGCCTACGACGCCTCGGTGGGCGATGCCTACAACGCGGTCGGCTATGCCGAGCAGTTCTCGGTGCGTGGCTTCATGCTGAACAATAACTCGGGCTATCGCAAGGACGGCATCGTCATCCCCGCCGATACCCAGATCCCGCTCGAGAACAAGGAGCGCCTCGAGCTGCTCAAGGGCGTGGCCGGCATGCAGGCGGGCCTGGCCGCGCCGGGGGGCATCCTCAACTTCGTGACCAAGCGTCCGACCAACACGCCGCTCCGTTCCGTGACCTTCGAAGCGCGCGAGCGCGGCACGCTCTATGGCGCGCTGGACCTGGGCGGACGTTTCGACGACCGCCGCTTCGGCTACCGCGTCAACGCCGCCGCCGAGCGCCTGCGCTCCTACGTCGACGGTGCCGACGGCAAGCGCCAGTTCGTGTCAGGCGCCTTCGACTGGCAGATCACACCAGACGCGCTGCTGCAGCTCGACATGGACTTCCAGCACAAGGAACAGATCACCGCGCCCGGCTACCAGCTGATCCGCGGCGTGGCGCTGCCGGCGAACATCTCGGCCAAGACCCTGCTCAACGCCCAGCCCTGGACCAGACCGGTCGACACCGACAGCGCCAACTTCGGCCTGCGCTTCGACTATCGCATCAACAGCGACTGGCGAGCGACGGTCGCGGCCAACAAGCACTGGTTCAAGCGCGACGACTTCACCGCCTTCCCCTACGGCTGCAGCAACGAGGGCGAGGGCTTCTATCCGGGCTACTGCTCGAACGGCGATTATGACGTCTACGACTACCAGAGCGTCGGCGAACGCAAGACCCCGTTCGGCATCCAGGCGCAGCTGCAGGGACGCGTCGCCACCGGTGCGCTGCGCCACGTGCTGACGGTCGGCACCAGCTACAGCGAGCGCCATAACCGCTACGGCGACTACGTCTACGACTACGCCGGCTCGAGCAACATCTACCAGAACCAGGTCGTCGATCCGGCGCCGGGCAACCCGGCGACCGGCCCGGTCAGCGAACGCTTCACCGAGCGCGAACGTTCGCTCTTCGTCCAGGACATCCTCACGCTCACGCCCGAGCTGGCGCTGCACGCCGGCCTGCGCTACGTGAAGATCGACACCACCCAGTTGCCGGAACCGGAACTGGGCTGGGTCAATAGCCGCGGCGCGTACGTCCTGCCGAGCGTATCGCTGGTGTATGGCGTCACCCCATCCTGGAACGTGTACGCTACCTTCGCCCGCGGCCTGGACGCCGGCGGCGTCGCCGACATGGGTACCAACAACGAGAACACGGACCTGGGCCAGAACCGTTCGAAGCAGGTCGAACTCGGCACCAAGGGCAGCTTCGGCGACGTCGCCTTCACCGCCGCCCTGTTCCAGATCACCAAGGGCTTCGAGTTCGACGAGGATACCGGCTTGCCCAAGCCGACCTTCGTGCGCAAGGGCGAGCAGGTGCACCGCGGCTTCGAGCTGGCGGCCCAGCGCACGAACGGCGCCCTGACCTATGGCGCCACCCTGATGGCACTGCGCGCGCGCCAGGAAGACACCGGCTCGGCGCGCTACGACGGCAAGCGCGTCACCAACGTGCCGGAACTGAAGACGACGCTGTGGGCGGATTATGCGGTGGCGGCGGTGCCGGGCCTGAAGGTCAGCGGCCAGTGGCAGTACGCGGGCGAAAAGTCCTTCGATCCGGAAAACACCGTCAATGTGCCGGGTTACCACGTGTTCGGCCTGGGCGCGAGCTATGGCGTGAAGATGGGCGCGACGAGCGTTACGCTGCGTGCACGGGTGGACAACCTGACCGACAAGTTCTACTGGCGCGACGTCACCCAGGAACTGGGCGGCTACCTGCTGCCGGGCGCACCGCGCACCTTCCGCATGTCGGCGCAGTTCGACTTCTGAACATGTTCTGGAGCGCCTGAAACGTTTTTCAGGCGCTCCTAATCGATCCCCAGCACATGTAGTGCCCGTTCGACCTGCCGCACGCGCTGCGGCAGGTCCCCCTGCACCAGCACGAACGGGATCCTGCGCCCGGTCAACTCCGCCAGCAGCATCTCGTACACCATCTGGCGCACTTCTTCCGATTCGCGCATCAGGCCATCGGGCATCCAGGGCGTATCCGGTGCGGTGACCAGCGTCAGCGCGTACTCGTGGCGGCTCGCCAGCAGCGCCAGCTCCTCGTCCACCCGTTCCCAGTACACGCGGCTGTACAGGGCCGTCATCAGGGGCGTGGTGTCGCAGAACAGCACCCGTTTCGCCCCGGCTTCGGCAAGGGCGGCCGCCGCATCCTCGCGCGCGCGCTGGGTGCGGGCAATGCCGAACTGGTCGCCTTCGAAAGGCACGCGGCCATGCGTGTCGACGAATTCGCGCAGGTATTCCGGTACCCACGCGGTCGCATAGCGCGCCGCCAGCGCCGCACACAGGGTCGATTTGCCCGACGACTCGGCGCCCAGCACGGCAATGCGGCGCACCGTCATGGCTTCACCCCCGCGATATTGCTCCAGGCGCGCAGGCCGCGCGCGGCCAGCACCACGAAGACCGCATACAGCACCGCCGTCACGTGCAGGTCCTTGAAGATGTACAGGCCCACGTAGAGCACGTCGACCACCAGCCACACATGCCAGTTCTCGACCTTCTTACGCGCCAGCAGCAGCTGGCCGACCAGGCTGCCGGCGGTGAGGAAGCCGTCCGTATGCGGCACGTCGGTGTTGGTGAAGGTTTGCAGGAACCAGGACAGCGCCAGGTAAGCCAGCGCCCAGCCGCCCAGCATCCACGCCCAGCCCGTGCGGTCGAGCCGCGAGACCGCCAGGCGCGTGTCGCCCGCGCCGCGCAGCCACTGAACCCAGCCCCAGATCGAAGCCGCGATGAAGACCAGTTGCAGGCCGCTGTCGCCGTACAGGCGCGCGTCGAAGAAGACGACCGCATAAGTGCTTGATGCGGCGATCGAGAACAGCCAGGCCCAGTGGTTCTGGCGGATGTTGAGCAGGACGGTGGCGACCGCCAGCGCGAAGGAGATCAGTTCCAGTGGAGTCGTGCTGAAGCCGAAGATGGCGAGCGTGTCGAGCATGCGAGGGTGGCGATGGTGGCGGGGATGGTGGCGTTGCCGTGGCAGGTCAACAGTCGATTATGCGAGAGCGCGCCCGAATGCGCAAGCGTACTGTCCGGATCCGGACACCGCTGCCCGCTGGCGGGCAGCGCGGCATGCACATCGCCCTGTTCTCACCCGGGAAAAGGCGCTGGCACGGCGCTTGCAAGGAGAGGAGCACGACCTGCCAGATTTCGCCATGGACCAAGCAATCGACCCTGTTTTCCTGCGCCGCCGCCAGCGCATTCGCCTCCTCGCCGGCCTGTCCCTGTTCGCCGCCGTGGCCGGCGCCGGCTGGGGCCTGAACCGCGCCCTGCGCCCGAGTATCGACGCGGCCGACATCGTCGTCTCGACCGTGCGCCGCGCCGACATCGCCAATACCGTCAACGCCGCCGGCATCGTCATCCCGGTGCACGAGGAAGTCGTGGCCAGCCCGGTCGCCAGCCGCGTGGCCAGGGTGCATGCCAAGCCGGGGCAGCAGGTGGCGCCCGGGGACCTGCTGCTCGAGCTTGACGACCGCGACATCCGTCTCGCGCTCGACGCCCTGCAGGAGCAGCTGGCGCAGCAGGAAAACCGCATGAAGGCGCTGACCGTCGAACTCGAACAGAAGCAAAAAGGGCTGGTCAGCGCCATCGAGCTGCTCGAACTCGACCTGCTGTCGGCGCGCGCCCGCCACGAACGCAACCAGAAGCTGCGCCAGAGCGGCCTGGTCTCCGGCGAAGACCTGCTGGGCGCGGAACTGAACGTCAAGCGCATCGAGGTCCAGCTGCGCCAGCAGCGCGAGCAGATCGTCGACAGCCGCCGCGCCACGGCCAGCGGGATCGACGGTGTCCGCCTGCAGATGGACATCCTCAGGAAGCAGATCGCACAGCAGGAAAGCCTGCTGGCGCGGGCACGCGTGACGGCGCCGCGTGCCGGCATGCTCACTTCCCTGCTGCAGGAAGAAGGCGCCAGCGTGGCGGCCGGCCAGTTGCTGGCGCGCGTGTCGGAACTGAACAACTACCGGGTCGAAGCGACCCTGTCGGACTTCCATGCGCGCCTGCTCGCGGCCGGCCAGCTTGTCCGCGTCGAACAGAACGGCGAGCGCCTGGCCGGCCGCGTGCAGACCATCCTCCCCGAAATCCAGAACGGCACCGTCAAGCTGCTGGTCGAGCTGGCGCAGCCGCACAACCCGCTGCTGCGCAACAAGATGCGGGTCGACGTCAACATCGTCACCGCGCAAAAACCGGCGCGCTGGTGCTCGACAGCGGCGCCGCCTTCAACGGCAGCGGGCGCCAGGCCGCATTTGCCGTACGCGACGGCGTCGCACGGAAAACCACGCTGGAACTGGGCGCCAGCGACGGCAAGCTGGTCGAGGTGGTGGCCGGTGCGCGTCCCGGCGAACGCTTCATCGTTTCCGACATCCGCGCCTTTGCGGAACGGGACAGCATCCGTATTGCGGACTAACTCAAAAAAATATAGGGGAAGACATGATCAAGCTCAGCAAAGTCAGCAAGACCTACCGCACCGACAAGGTGGAAACCCTTGCCCTGAAAGACATCGACCTGCACGTGCGCCAGGGCGAATTCGTCGCCATGATGGGCCCGAGCGGCTGCGGCAAGAGCACCCTGCTCAACCTCATCGGCCTGCTCGACCGTCCCGGCCAGGGCGCCATCGAAGTCGGCGGCGTGCCGATCACGCGCTACAAGGACAAGCAGGTTGCCCAGCTGCGCAACAGCACCTTCGGCTTCATCTTCCAGAGCTTCCACCTCATTTCCGACCTGCGCGTGATCGACAACGTCGAGCTGCCGCTGCTGTACCGGAAGATGGCGGGAAGCGAACGGCGCCGGCTGGCGCGCGAGGCGCTCGAAAAGGTGGGCCTGGGCGCGCGCATGGACCACTACCCGAACCAGCTGTCGGGCGGCCAGCAGCAGCGCGTGGCGATCGCCCGTGCCATCGTCGGCCGGCCGCAGGTACTGCTGGCCGACGAGCCGACCGGTAACCTCGACAGCAAGATGGGGGAGGAAGTGATGGACATCCTCCTCAAGCTCAACGCCGAAGGCACGACCGTGGTGATGGTGACCCACGACGAACGCGAGGCGCGCCGCACCAACCGCATCGTGCGCGTCTTCGACGGCCAGCTGGTGGCATAAGGAGAGGCCATGATCCGCAACTACCTCCTCACCGCGTGGAAGGTCTTCATGCGCCGCAAGCTCTTCACGCTGATCAACCTGCTGTGCATCGTCATCACGCTGCTGGTACTGATGGTGATCGCCTCGCTGCTGGAAACGGCCTTCCGTCCCTCCGGCGTCGAGGGCAGGAGCGAGCGCTTCCTGCAGGTCTACGCGATCCGCATGGAGAGCGCGGACCACACCAGCCGCAGCAACAGCCCCCTCGGCTACAAGCTGATCGACAAGTACGTGAAACCGATGCCGGGTGTCGAGCGGGTCGCCGCACTGACCATGCCGGCCGCGGTGTCGGTGTACCAGGGCGGCAGCGTCAGCGAGCTGCAGATGCGCCGCGTCGATGCCGACTACTGGAAGATCCTCGATTTCCGCCTGTTGGCCGGACGTCTCCTCACCCCCGCCGACGATGCCGCCGGGCGCATGGTCGTGGTGCTCAACGCCACCAGCGCGCGGCGCCTGTTCCCGGGCCAGCCGCAGGCCGCCATCGGCCAGCGCATCGACGCCGGCGGGCAGCTGTTCGAGGTCGTCGGCGTGGTCGAGGATGCGATGCACCTGAACGCCTACGCCGACATCTGGGCGCCGATCTCCACCTTCGCGTCGAGCGAGTACCGCAACCAGCTGACCGGAATGTTCACCGCACTGGTGCTGGCCCATCGCACCGGGGACCTGCCGCGCATCCGCGAGCAGGTGGCGGCGATCGCCAAAGGCGTGGTGGCGGACGACCCGAAACAGTGGCCAACGATCTTCTTCTGGGCCGACAGCAAGCTCGATCTGTTCGCGCGCATCCTTCTCGGTAACGACGACAAGCCCGATCCTGGTTCGGGCAAGCTGATCGCCATGGTCGCCGGCGCGATGCTGGTCTTCATGCTGCTGCCGGCCCTGAACCTGGTCAACCTGAACACTGGCCGCATCCTCGAGCGGCGCGCCGAGATCGGCGTGCGCAAGGCCTTTGGTGCCACCAGCGGCCAGCTTGCCGTGCAGCTGATCGTCGAGAACGTGCTGCTGTCGCTGGCCGGCGGCCTGCTGGCGCTTGCCGCCACTGCCGCGGTGCTGTCCTGGATCGAGGGTGCCGGCCTGATTCCCTACCTGAAGGTCGACCTGAATCTCGCCGTGTTCGGCTGGGGCATGCTGATCGCCACCGTATTCGGCCTGCTCTCGGGCGTGCTGCCCGCACTCAAAATGTCGCGCCTCGATCCCGTCCATGCCCTGAAGGGAGCCAACTGATGTTCCGCCACCTGTTGAAACTGACCTGGAAACGCAAGTCCAGGAACCTGATGCTGAGCCTGGAGATCCTGCTCGCCTTCGCCATCGTCTTCGCCGTCGCCGCCTGCGCTGTGCGCTATGCCCAGCTCTACGCCATGCCGCTCGGCTTCGACGGCACCGACGTCTGGTCGGTCAACATCCAGGCCGGCGACGACGGCCAGAAGCGCTTCGACGACAGCACCTACGACAGCCTGCGGCGCGGCCTGGCCGAGCTGCCGGAAGTGCGCGCCGTTGCCTTCATGAGCTTCGAGCCCTACTCGCGCTCCACCATGACGAGCGACCTGCGGCGTGCGAACGGCAAGTCGGTCGATACCGACCTGCTGGAAGCGGACGACACCCTCCCCGCCACACTCGGCCTGCACGTGGTCGAGGGCCGCTGGTTTTCGGCGCTGGATAACGGCAGCGCCGACCGCCCGGCCGTGATCAACCGCCGCATGGCCGATGCCATGTTCGCGGGCGAACGGGCAGTTGGCCAGCGCTTTTCCGACGGCGAAAGCGCCAAGGATTCCATCAGCTACCGCGTGGTCGGCGTGGTCGATGCCTACCGTCCCAAGGGCGAGCTGTCGGCGCCGGTCAACCTGGCCTTCCTCCGGCTCGCGCCCGGCAAGAATGGACGCGACGCGCGCACCATCCTGCTGAAGGTGAAGCCGGGGACGGAGCGCAGTTTCGAGGCCAGCCTGAACCGCCGCCTGAAGCTGATCCGCAACGACTGGTCCTTCCAGATCTCGCCGCTCTCCTCCAGCCGCGCCGGCATGCTCAAGTCGCAGACCACGCCCCTGGTCGTGGTGGCCGTGATCGCCGCCTTCATGCTGCTGATGGTCGCCTTTGGCCTGTTCGGCGCGCTGTGGCAGAACACCACCCAGCGCATCCCGGAGATCGGCCTGCGCCGCGCAGTCGGCGCCAGCGCCGCCAGCATCTACCGCCAGATCGTCGCCGAACAGTTCCTGCTCAGTTCAATTGCCATTGCCGCCGGCCTGGCCCTGCTGGTGCAGCTGCCCGTCACCGGCGTGTTGGGGGAGAGCCTGAACTGGACCGTCTTCACGACGGCGGCACTGCTGTCGATGGCCCTGATCTATCTGATATCCTTGCTGTGCGCCGTGTACCCGGGCTGGCGCGCCAGCCGCCTGAGCCCGACCGAAGCGCTGCATTACGAGTAGCACCCGTACGACTAGCCGAAGAAAGAATCACCAAAGATGCACCTAACCCGCCCCCCGCGCATCCTCGTCGTCGACGACGACGGCGCGGTCCAGGTGTCGCTGGCCCTGCTGCTCAAGCAATCCGGATACGAGCCGCTGCGCGCCGCCAGCGCACCCGAGGCGCTGGCCCTGCTGGCACGCGCCCGGGACGAACGCCATCCGGTCGACCTGGTCCTGCAGGACATGAACTTTTCGCTGCAGACCAGCGGCGAGGAAGGCCTGGCCCTGCTGGCGCAGGTGCGCGAACGCCACCCCGGCCTGCCAGTGCTCTTGATGACGGCCTGGGGTTCGATCGGGCTGGCGGTGGCCGGCATCAAGGCCGGCGCCGCCAACTTCTTTACCAAGCCACGGGACAATGCGCAGCTGGCCGAACTGGTGCGCGCCACGCTGGAGCTGAACAGTTCCATCGGCGACGCCGCCGGCCGCCAGCCGCGGCGCGACCTCGACGCCGGGTTCGACTTCGGCGGCATCGTCGGCGAACACCCGAAACTGCTGCGCGTGCTGGCCACGATCGGCCAGGTTGCGCGCACGCGCGCACCGGTGCTGATCCTCGGCGAAAGCGGCACCGGCAAGGAACTGGTGGCCGACGCCATCCACCGCAACAGCCCGCGCGCGGCGCAGCCCATCGTCAAGATCAACATGGGCGCGATCACGCCGACGCTGTTCGAAAGCGAGATGTTCGGCCATGTGCGCGGCGCCTTCACCGATGCGCGTAGCGACCGCAAGGGCCATGTCGCCAGTGCCGAAGGCGGCACCCTCTTCCTCGACGAGATCGGCGAGCTCGGTCGCGGCGACCAGGTCAAGCTGCTGCGCGTGCTGCAGGACGGGCGCTACCAGCCGGTCGGTGCCAGCCGCAGCGAACAGGCCGACGTGCGCGTGGTGTCGGCGACCAACCGCGAACTGGCCGAACTGGTCGCGACGGGCGAGTTCCGCGAAGACCTGTTCTATCGGCTGAACCTGATCACGATCCGCCTGCCGCCGCTACGCGAGCGTCGTAGCGACATCCCGCTACTGGCACGCCACATCGTCGCCACGGTCGCCAGCGGCTATGGGCTGGGCGAGATCACGCTCACCAGCGGCGCCCTCGAGTGGCTGTCGTCCCAGCCCTGGCCCGGCAATATCCGCCAGCTCAAGCAGACGCTCGAGCGCACGATGCTCCTGGACCGGCAAGGCGCAGCTGACCCAGGCCGACCTGGCTGCCGCCGGCGGTTTCGACGATGCCGCCGCGCCGTCCAGCCTGCGCACGGGCCTGGACGGCATGACGCTGGAACAGGTCGAGCGCCGCATGATCGAACAGGCGCTCGAGCAGCACGGCGGGAACATCTCGCGCGTGGCCAAGACCCTGGGGCTGTCGCGTACCGCCCTGTATCGCCGGCTCGAACGGCACGGCCTGTGCGAACCCGGCGCCGGCGACAGCCCAGGAGACCGGCCTGTGACGCTGCGGCTGCGGCTGGGCGGCTACCTGCTCGGCCTGCACGTGCTGCTGTTCGTGCTGGCGGCCGTGCTGCTGCTCGATCGTCCGCTCCTGTTTGTCGGCGCCGAACTGGCGCTGCTGGCGAGCCTGGCGGCCGGCCTGGCGCTGCTGCGCCGCGCGCTCGAGCCGCTCGGCTACACGCGGCGCTTCCACGACCTGCTGCAGGACCAGAACTATGCCAACCGCCTGGCCGCACCGGACTCGCCGGAACTGGCGGAACTGGTCGGCATGTTCAACGCGCTGCTGGCCACGCTGCACCGCGAGCGCCTGGCCGCCGGCGAGCAGCAGGGCTTCCTCGACCGCCTGCTGGAGGCCACGCCGAGCGCCGTGCTGGTCTTCGATTTCGACGGCGCGGTCACCCTCCTCAATGCCAGCGCCCATGCCTTGCTCGGCGTCGACGCGGCGCATGGGCGGGCGCTGGCGGCATGGCTCGACGGCACGGCGCCGCTGGCGCCGGGGCTGGACGCGCGCGGGCGCGAACGCAGTCTCGACCTGATCGCCCAGCTCGACGCCCTGCCCCAGGGCGAAAGCCGCCTGCTGACCGATACCGAAGGCCGCCGCTACCGCGCCCAGCGCGGCCAGTTCTACGACCGCGGCTTCGCACGCCACTTCCTGATGGTCGAGGAACTGACCGCCGAACTGGAAGACTCGGAACGCGCCACCTATGCCAAGCTGGTGCGGGTACTGGCGCACGAGGTCAACAATACCGTGGCGGCCACGCGCTCGGTGCTCGATTCGCTGCTGTTCTACCGCGGCCAGCTCACCGCGCCCGATGCTGCCGACTTTTCCACCGCGATCGACGCCGTCAAGCGGCGCAACGTCAGCCTCGGCGAATTCATCGACCGCTTCACGCGCGTGGTGAAGATGCCGGCGCCGGAGCTGCGCCCGGTGAACATCAGGGACATGGTCGACGACATCCTGTGGCTGAACCGCGAACAATGCGCCAGCCGCGGCATCGGCATCGGCTGGCGCCGTTGCGACGCGGTCGCGCCCCGGCCGATGGACGCCCAGCTGATGGAACAGGCCCTGCTCAATATCGTCAAGAACGCCATCGAGGCGGTGCTGGCGCGCCAGGCTGCGGGCAGCGAAGGCGGGCATGTGGAATTCGCCCTGGACGCGTGCGACGGCGGCGCCCTGCTGTCGGTCAGCGACTCGGCCGACCTGCTGGGCGAACAGTCGCCGCGCCAGCTGTTCACGCCCTTTTTCAGTACCAAGCCCGGCGGCCAGGGCATTGGATTGATGTTCGTGCGCGAGGTGCTGACGCGACACGGGTTTCCGTATGCGCTCGGTTCGACCGGCGCCGGCGAGACGAGGTTCGAGATTCGGTTTCCGTAAGGGCGGCGCAATAAAAAACCGCGGCGGGATCGCTCCGGCCGCGGTTCCGAGACCATCGATCCCCCTTATTTCTTCGGGTACTTGATCGTCATTTCCTTGAGCAGGTTGTCGGCATGGTCGACTTCCTTCATCACCCACAGCATGTAGCGGATGTCGACGTGGATCGCGCGCGTGATCGCCGTGTCGAAGTACCAGTCCTTGGTGATCGACTCGTAGGTCGAATCGAAGTTCAAGCCCACCAGTTCGCCGCGCTTGTTCATCACGGCCGAACCCGAGTTGCCGCCTGTGGTGTCGGCGCTGGACAGGAAATTCACCGGCACGGTGTTCAGCACCGGATCCTTGAACACGCCGTAGCGCCTGGCTTTCACCGCATTAAGCAGCGCCGCCGGCACCAGGAACGGATCCTTGTCGGTCGCCTTCTCGACGATGCCCTCGACGGTCGTGAACGGACCCTTCACCAGCCCGTCGCGCGGCGAGTACGGCGACACGGTCCCGTAGGTCACGCGCAGCGTCGAATTCGCGTCCGGGTAGACCGGCTTGCCCTGCGATTTTTTATACGCGATGACGGCCGCCATGTACTGCGGGATGGTGCGGTCGAGGTTGCCGTCGACTTCCTTGCGGCGCTCCTCCAGGCCATTGGCCACGTCGTTCAGGCGCACGGCAAGCGCGATGAAGGGATCGTTCGACTTGCGGAAGGCGTCGGCGCTTTGCTCCATCCAGGCCAGGCGCCTGGCGGTGTCGGCCAGTTCGGTCTTCTGGTAGAAGGCGTCGAGCTGGCTGGCGTTCGGCAGCAGCGCGTCAAGACCCTGCGGATGCAACTTGGCGTCCACTTTCGCGTAGCGGCCCAGGGCGGCGGCCCAGCGCGCACGGTCCACGCTCGGCACGAAGGACTGTTCGAGGCGGGTCAGGCGCGCCTTGATGAACGACAGGTCGCGGTCCTGGTAGCCGCTTTCGCGCTGGGCGTCCGGCTTGGCGCGCTCCTGGGCCAGGCGGTACAGGATGCGTGCGCTCTTCAACAAGTCGCTGTGGGTGGCTTCCGCATAGGCGCCCTCTTCGCGCGAGAGTGCCATGTCGAGCCCGATGACGGCATCCAGGTCGGTCAGCAGCTTCGGTCCGCTGCCGGTGATCTTGCCACTGCGGGCATACCAGCTGCGGAACTCGGCATCCTGCACGTCCTTGATGGCGGCGATGTCCTTGCGCGCGAAGCCGTCGAGCAGGCCCTGGGTCTTCTTGAGCACGTTGTTCAGGCTTTTCGCCACGCTGGCATAGCGCACGTCCCAGGCCGCATTGCCGCGCGTAGCTTCCGCGATCACGGCGAGATCCGCGGTGATGGTGGCGACCTTGCCGGGGAAGTCGACGTCGCGCGCGAAGCGGATTTCAGACGGCAGCTTGTAGCGGCTGGTGCGGCCCGGGTAGCCGGCCAGCAGGATCGGATCGCCGTTTTTCAAGCCTTCGGCGGAGAGAACGAGGAAGTCCTTCGATTTGTAGGGCACGTTGTTCGGCGACGGGTCGGCCGGGCGGCCGTCCGGGCCGACATAGGCGCGGAGAAAAGAATAGTCGCCGGTCTGGCGCGGCCACTCGTAGTTGTCGATGTCGCCGCCGAAGTTGCCGATCTTGTCCGACGGCGCATACACCAGGCGCACGTCGCGGATCATCAGCTGCTTGATGCGGTAGTACTCCAGGCCGCGGTGGAAGGCCGGCACAGAGCAGCGGTAGGCCTTGTCGCTCTCGCATTCGGCGATGAGCGCCTTGATGCGCGCGGAGATCGCCTCGTTGCGCTCGCGGCCGGACATGTTCTCGCCCAGGCCCTTGAGCACGCGATCGGTGACGTTCTCGACCTTTTCCGTCACGTACACGAGCGTGTTCGGGCCGCCCGGCAGTTCCTCGGCGCGGGTCCTGGCCAGGAAACCGTCGACGATGTAGTTCTTCTCGGGCGTCGAATTGCGCTGGATGGCGTTGTAGCCGCAATGGTGGTTGGTGACCACCAGGCCGTCCGGCGACACGAAGGATGCCGAGCAGCCGCCCAGCGAGACGATCGCGCTCATCGGATGCTTCGACAGGTCGGCCAGCTTCTCGGCCGGCATCGTGATACCGATGCGTTTCAGTTCGGATTTCAGCTGCGGCAGCTGGTGCGGTTGCCACTGGCCTTCGTCGGCGGCGGCATTGGCGGCGGCGCCCAACAGAACGGCGGGCAGGACGATGTACTTGAACAAGGCGGGACCCCGGATGAGTGAAAACAAAGCGCGAGTATAGCCCGGTTGCCACAGCCGCAAAACGGTTTTTTGGCCCGAGGGCAGACGTCAATACAGGGCTTTCTCCGCAAGCGCTAGAATGGCCGTTTTGCCCGCAAGGCCTGCTCTTCGAAAGACCGTCATGGCATCCGTCTCCACCCTCATGCGCCAGATTGCGCACCGATTCGCCATCGAACCCTACACAGTGGCGCTGCTCGGCATGGTCGTGCTGGCGAGCTTCCTGCCGGCGTCCGGCCGGGTGGCCGCCGTTCTCGGCGACCTCACCACGCTGGCGATTGGCCTGCTGTTCTTCCTGCACGGCGCCAAGCTCTCGCGCGAGGCGGTGGTCGCCGGCCTGCTGCACTGGCGCCTGCACCTGCTGGTGCTGGCCTCGACCTTCGTGATGTTCCCGCTGATGGGCATCGCCTTGAAACCGGTGGCACTGACCCTGCTCACGCCCGACCTCTACCTGGGCATCCTGTTCCTGTGCGTGCTGCCCTCCACCGTGCAGTCCTCGATCGCCTTTACCGCGATGGCGCGCGGGAACGTGGCGGCGGCCGTCTGCAGCGCGTCGGCCTCGAACTTCCTCGGGATTTTTTCCTCACGCCGCTGCTGGCCGGTGCGTTGATCGTCCGTGGCGGCGGCGGCGCCGGCTTCGGCTGGTCGGCGGTAGCGGCGATCGTCGAACAGCTGCTGCTGCCTTTCCTCGCCGGCCAGCTGCTGCGTCCCTGGATCGGCGCCTTCGTCGACCGCCACAAGCCGGCGCTGCGCTATGTCGACCAGGGCTCGATCCTGCTGGTGGTGTACACGGCGTTTTCGGAATCCGTCGGCCAGGGGCTGTGGCAGCAGATCTCCGGCACGACGCTGGCCGCGCTCATCGTCCTGTCCTGCGTCATGCTGGCCATCGCACTGGCCCTGGCAACCTGGACCAGCCGGCGCCTGGGCTTTTCGCAGGAAGACGAGATCACGATCGTGTTCTGTGGCTCGAAAAAGAGCCTGGCTACCGGCGTGCCGATGGCGAAAGTCCTGTTCGCACCCGGCGCGCTGGGGATGATCATCCTGCCGGTGATGCTGTTCCACCAGATCCAGCTGATGGTGTGTGCGGTGCTGGCGCAGCGCTGGGCGAGGCGCCAGGCAGGCGCCTACCGTTGAGCAGCACGCCGACAAAGGTACGGCGCACGAACAGCTGGTAGCTCAGCAGGCATGCGGCGGTCGTTGCGGCCACATTGATCAGCATCTTGACGAGGGGTCCCGCCGGCAGGCTGTAGACCAGGATGCCGAAGCCGATCGTTCCCAGCATGTGTACCAGGAAGACCCAGTAAGAACTCTCGGATACATAGCGCAAGACCCGGTTCTGGCGTGGCAGGTAACGCAGGAACAGCCCGATCAGGGCAAGGCTCCAGAGCCAGCTGGCCAGGTTGTAGAGGAAGGCGATCCACACTTCGATATGGGGCACCGCGCCGGGCCTGGTCACGAAGGTCTTGAACAGGCCGAGCACGACGACGAACACGGCCAGGCCCACGATCGCATGGATCGGCCAGGTCTTCACGAAACGCGGGAACAGGCTGTCCTGGTGGCGGTAGGCGAGCAGGCCGAACACGAAGAACAGGCCGTTGTGCACGGTCTCGGGCAGTTGCGGCATGAAGGAGCCGCTCGAGGCCAGCATGCCGGCGCGATAGAAGGAACCCACGACCGCCAGCGGGATGGCCAGGAGCAGCAGGCCCCACCAGTTGCGCGCCAGCGCCAGGTAGACCGTGTCGACCGCCTGGCGCAGCGCCGGCGAGGCGCGCTCCCACAGCGGTGCCAGCGCCGCCGTCAGCACGCAGAACCAGGTCAGGTAATACAGGAACCACATGTGCATGGTGTTGAAGGGGCTGGCACCGGCGCCTTTCCGCGCCAGCAGCGAGACGTCGATGCCGATCGTTCCGCGTGCCATCACGTGCACGTACACCAGCATCAGCAGCGTCGTGCAGACGATGAGGATGGGCCAGAAGACGACGAAGGGCAGCAGGAGCCGGCGCAGCCGCTGGCGCAGCATGCCCGCATACCCGCGCCGCGCGACCAGTAGCGCGACAAAGAATCCGGCAAGGATGAAAAACACCGGCATGCGGAAGGCGTGGATGAACAGCAGGACCAGGTCGGCCAGCGGCGTGGTCCGGGAATCGCGCCACGGCAGCGGCGACGGACCGGTCGTATGGTTGATGGCGACATGCAGCAGGATGCCGAGCCACATCATCACGGCGCGCAGGTTGTCGAATGCGTGAAGTCGGTCGGCCCCGTTCATGTGTCCCTTTCAAGGTCCCCGTCGCTTGCGGCGAACGGTCGTTTAGCGTGCGCTAATTCTACTTGGAAATGTTTTCTCTTTAGACAATTTTCCGATACATATGCCTGCATGATAGACGAAGTGTTTATGATGGGAAGATGGGAGCGCCAGGCGCTCGAGGTGCACGCTTTTTCGGGGGAAGAGATGACGCAACCACGATTGACCATCGCCGCCATGGCTGCAAGCACGGCCTGCAGCGTGCCGACGATCCGCTATTTCGAGCAGATCGGCCTGTTGCCGCGTCCGCAGCGCGGCGCCAACGGCCACCGCTATTACCGCCCTGCCGACCTGCGGCGCCTGGGTTTCATCAAGCGCTGCCGCGACTTCGGTTTCCCGATCGAACAGGTGCGCGCGATGGCCGCATTGTTCGAGGACGGCGGGCGGCCCTGCGCCGAAGTGCGCAGCCTCGCCCAGTCGCAGCTGGACGAGGTCCGCCACAAGATCGGCGAGATGCGCCGGTTGGAGAGCAGCCTGGCCGCTTTCGTGAACCGCTGCGACGCGAGCTGCAGCGGCGCGCCTGCAAGCGATTGTTTCACCGTCGAGGACATGGCGCTGGCAGGCACCTGCCGCGCGGACTGTGCCTCCGCACTGGCTGCCGCGGCGGCCAGCCTTCCACCTGCCGATGGCGCCGCGGGAGTCGACGGCGCCGGCGCAACAGGGCATGCATGACCCTTGACCTGCCGACGCTGGCGCGCGGCTTCGGCCTGTTCTTCGCGACAGCCGTCGCCGAGCTGGTCGGCTGCTACCTGCCGCTGCTCTGGCTGACCGGTAAAGCGGCGCCCCGGGTGCTGGTTCCGGCCGCCGCCAGCCTTGTGCTCTTCGTCTGGCTGCTCACCCTCCACCCCACCGCCAGCGGCCGCGTGTATGCGACGTATGGCGCCGTCTACATTGCCACCGCGCTGGCCTGGCTCTGGCTGGTCGACGGCCTCACCCCGCGCTGGAGCGATGTTGCCGGGGTGGCGCTGGCCCTGTGTGGCGCCGCCGTCATCGCGGCCGGGGATATGCGCGCCTGATCAGCCGGCCGCGGCACGCACGAAATCGCAGTAGGCCGCCCCCGCGCCGGGGCATGCAGGGCGCCGTTATGGCCGGCGTCCTCCAGCAGCAGCCAGCGCTTGTCGCTGCGCGGTACGGCATCGAACACGGCCTTGCCCATGCGCGGCGGCGTCGTGCGGTCCTTTCCTGCCGCGATGACGAGCGTCGGTGCCGCAAAGCGTGCCGCGGCCGCGAGGTTGTCGGCCTGGCGCAGCGGCGCGGCCATCTCGATGCTGACGAAGGGCCGGGCATACCACGGCAGCTGCGACTCGACCAGGCCGGTCGCGTTCGTCGCCGTGGTCTCGAGTACCGCCGCCAGTACCGGCCGCGCACGGGCCACGTTCGCGGCCATGAAGCCGCCCAGCGACTGGCCATGCACGATGACGCGGCCCGGATAGCGGGCGTTGAGCGCGTCGAAGATGGCGAGGGCGTCCAGCCCCATGTTCTCGACGGTCGGCTGGCCGGGAGTGCGGCCATAGCCGCGGTAGTCGAACATGGCGACATTCGTGCCGCACGCAGCCAGCACCGGCAGCAAGGCGTCCAGGTGCTGGTCGAGGTGGAACATGTTGCCGCCAAAGTAGACGAGCGTACTGCGTGCGCCCGGCTGCTCGAACAGGACCCCATTCAGTGCGACGCCATCCGCTGCCCGCACCGACAGGTCTTTCACCCCTTCGACGGCCATCCGTTCATCCGGCGCCCGGCCGGGCGCATCGGGCCGGATGAACTGGCGTTCCGTCACCCGCACCTGCATGCAGCCCGTCAGTAATGCCCCCGCCAACAAGCCTGCCGCCATGAATCCGATTCGCATCCCGCCTCCTGTTATACTGATTGTCATTAAATAATAAATTAATGTTAAACGATAATAAGTTAATGAATAACAATAAGTCAATGACAAGATACGTCCGCGTCGTGCGCGCGCTGGCGGGCTTGCTGGCCCTGCTGCAGCTGGCCTATTTCATGCTGTCCTGGATGTTCCCGGAACCGCTGCATGCCGGGCCCATCGCGATGCAGTTCTTTCCGCGCGGGCTGGCGCCGGGCGCGGTGGCCGGCCTGGCTCCCCCCGTTGCGCTGGGCCGGGCTCGCCTGTGCGCTGCCGGCCCTGCTGACGTTCGCTTATGCGCTCTGGCGCCTGGACCGCATGCTGCGCGCCTGCGCCGCCGGGAGCATGTTCGCGCTGCGCACGGTGGGCGACATGAAGGCCTTCGTCGCCGGTATTCTCACGGCCCTGCTCCTGACCGGCATCGAACCGGCGCTGCGCGTGCTGGTATGGCGCCATGGTTTCGGCGCGGCGGCCCGGCCCCTGAATCTCGGCGTGTCGTCGGAAGAGCTCCTGCTGCTGCTCGTCTGCGCCCTGTTCTTCGTGGTCGCGGCGATGATGCACGAGGCGCGCCGCATCGCCGAAGACAACGAGGGCTTCGTCTGATGGCGATCGTGCTGCACCTGGACGTGATGCTGGCCCAGCGCAAGGTGAAATCGAAGGAACTGGCCGCCTATGTGGGCATCACGGAACAGAACCTGAGCCTGCTGAAATCGGGGAAGGTGAAGGGCATCCGCTTCTCGACGCTGGAGAAGATCTGCGAGCGGCTGGCCTGCCAGCCGGGCGACATCATTCGCCATGTGCCGGGCGAGCCCGGCGAGGGCGAGGGGCCCGAGATGTAAGGCGCCGGCGTGGCCCATGCACGCGGATCAGGCTGCGGGCCGCTTGTCGTTCGCAGACGGCGTGTCTGGCATGCCGGCCTTCCCGGCTCCCGCAGGCGTATCGACCACCAGCACCGCATGCGAGGTCTCGCGCGTGGCCTTCTGCTGCACCACCTGCACGGCCACGGCGCGGCCATCGATGACTGGCCTGGGATGGCGGAAGAAGAACATGGCGGGCCCTGTCGTATGGATGAGCACTCGATATGGGCCCGATCCGCCCGCTTTCAAGGATGCGCCGGCGCCTGCCAGCCTCCGCCGAGCGCCTGGATCAGCGCCACCGCCACCGTCTGCCGGTCGGACTGCACCTGCAGCAGCGCGCGGCGTGCGTTCAAGGCCGTCACCTGCGCCTGCACCACTTCCGTATAGCCCACCTGGCCGGCGCGGTAGCGGTTCATCACCTGCTGCTCGACCAGGTCGGCCGCCTGCGATGCCTGGCGCCGCAATTCCTGCTGCTGCGCCAGCACGCGCGTCGCGGTCAGCTGGTCCTCGACATCGGCAAAGGCGTTCAGCACCGTCTGGCGGTAGCGGGCGACCGCCGCCGCATGGCGCGCCTCGGCCGCGGCCACGCCCGCGCGCGTCGCGCCGGCATTGAAGATCGACTGCGCCGCCGACAGGCCGAAGGACCAGGCGGCGTTCGACACCGAGAACAGGTCGGCCACGCGGCTGGCCGCCGTGCCGCCGGATGCGGACAGGCCGATGTTCGGAAAATACGCCGCGCGCGCGATGCCGATCTCCGCGTTCGCGGCGGCGACATCGCGCTCGGCCGCGGCGATATCCGGACGGCGCTGCAGCAGCGTGGCCGGTACGCCCACCGGCACATCGGGTACCGTCACCTGCCATTCGGGCAGCGGCGCCAGCGCGAACGCGCCCGGCGCGCGCCCGAGCAGGATCGCGATCGCATGCTCGAACTGGGCACGCTGGCGCACCGGGGTCAGTTCGTCGCCGCGGGCGCTGGCCAGCTGGGTTTCGGCTTGCAGCACGTCGGTGCGGGCATTGATGCCGACCTTGAAGCGGTTCTGGGTGATCTGCAGTTCGCGCTCGTAGCCGGCGATCGTGCGCTTAAGTAAGGCATGCTGGGCGTCGAGCGCGCGCAGGCTGAAGTAGTTGGCGGCGACTTCGCCCCGGGCCGACAGCCGCGCGTTCGCCAGGTCGGCGGCGCTCGCCGCGGCGCCGGCCTGGGCGCTCGTCACGCCGGCGCGCAGGCGCCCCAGACGTCCGGCTCCCAGCTGCCGCCCAGGTTCAGGCGGTAGCTGCTGCCGGCACTTTCCCCGCGCACGCCGGAGCGGTTGCCGGAGAGGGTGGCATCCAGGGTCGGGAACAGGGTCGCGCGCGCTTGCGCCACCTGGGCGCGCGCCTGCGCATAATTGGCGGCGGCCAGCGCCACGTTCTGGTTCGAGACCTCGACCCCGGCCGCGAGACTGTCCAGCACCGGGTCCCTGAACAGCTGCCACCCGGGGCCCGCGCTCGAGCGCGTCCGCCGGTGCCGCCGGCACCCAGCCATCGAGCGCCTTGAAGCTGGCCGGTGCCGGCGTTTCCGGAACGCGGTAGGCCGGGCCCACGGCGCAGCCGGCAAGGCTCAGGGCCAGTGCCAGCAGGGTCAGTCGAAACGGCGTGGTTCTCTGCATACGGTGTCTCATCGTGAAATGGAGGGGACGGCTTCGTCGATCGGATGGCGTGCCAGTTCGCGCTCGCCCGGCGTCTTGCGGCGCAGCTTGTCGAGCAGGACATAGACCACCGGCGTGGTCAGCAGGGTCAGCAACTGGCTGGCGATCAGGCCGCCGATGATGGCAATGCCCAGCGGCTGGCGCAGCTCGGAGCCTTCGCCGAAGCCGCCGATCGCCAGCGGCAGCGCGCCCAGCGCCGCGGCCAGGGTCGTCATCAGGATCGGGCGGAAGCGCAGCAGGCAGGCTTCGCGCACGGCGGCCAGGGCCGGCACGTCCTTCGAGCGTTCCAGTTCGAGCGCGAAGTCGATGATCAGGATGGCGTTCTTCTTGACGATGCCGATCAGGAGGAACACGCCGATCAGCGCGATGATCGAAAACTCCATGTTGAACATCAGGAGGGCCAGCACCGCGCCCACGCCGGCCGAGGGCAAGGTGGACAGCACGGTGATCGGGTGGATCAGGCTTTCGTACAGGATGCCCAGCACGATGTAGATCACGACGATGGCCGCAGCGATCAACAGCGGCTGCTGCTGGTTCGATTCCTGCGCCGCGCGTGCCGTGCCCTCGAAGCTGCCGCGCACGTTGGCCGGCATGGCGATATCGGCTTCGGCCTGGCGTACCGCCGCCTGGCCATCCTCCAGGTTGAAGCCTTCGGCGAGGTTGAACGACACCGTGGTCGCCAGTTCGCCATCCTGGTGGTTCACCGAGGTCGGGGTGGAGCTTTCGGCGAAGCTGGCGATGGCGGACAGGGGCACCATGCTGGCGGCGCTGCCGGACAGGGCGGCGCCGCTGGACGCATCGCGCGTGCCACTGAGCGTGGACGCGGGCGCCGGGGTGCTGCCGCTCGCCGCCGCGTTGGATGCACCGGCGCTGGCCGACGCCGTGGCGGCATTGGCGCTGCCGCCGCTGCCGCGCGCCGGCACATACACATCCTTGAGCGCTTCCGGCGACTGCGCATACTTCTGCGCCACGCCCATGATCACGTGGTACTGGTTCAGCTCATCGTAGATGTTGGCCACCTGGCGCTGGCCAAAGTTGTTGTAGAGCGCATTGTCGACGTCGCGCGTGCTGATGCCCAGGCGGGCGGCCGTCTGCTTGTCGATCGAGACATACATCTCGACCCCGTTCTCGGCCTGGTCGGTATCGACGTCGACCAGCGCGTTCTGGCGTTTCATGGCGTCGGCCAGCTTGCCGGCCCATTCCTTCAGGTCTTCGCTGTTGTCGCTTTTCAGGGTGTACTGGTAGGTGGAATTGCTGGAGCGCCCGCCCATGCGCAGGTCCTGCACCGGATTCAGGAACAGCGACACGCCCGTCACGCGCGCGAGTTTCGGGCGCAGGCGCGCAATCACGGCCTGGCCCTTGTCAAGGCGCTCGGAGGCGGGCTTGAGGTTGATGAACATGAAGCCGCCCCCTGCCCTGCCGCCACCGGTGAAACCGACCACGGTGTCGACGGCCGGGTCGCGCTTGATGATGTTCACCAGCTGGCGCATTTTTGCCTGCATGGCCTGGAAGGAGATACTCTGGTCGGCGCGGATGCCGCCGCTGATCTGGCCCGTGTCCTGCTGCGGGAAGAAGCCTTTCGGCGCGCTTGAAAACAGGTACACGTTCAGGCCGATGACGAACACCAGGATCACCATCACCAGGCCCATGCTGCCCAGCGCCCAGTCGAGCGCGCGCTCGTACACGCGCAGCAGGCGGTTGAAGCCGCCCTCGGCCCAGCGTGCCAGGCGGCCCGGCGGACGCTCGATGGTGTGGCCTTTCTTGAGCAGCCAGGCGCACATCATCGGCGTGGTCGTCAGCGAAATGACCAGCGAAATCATGACCGCGCTTGATAAGGTGACGGCGAACTCGCGGAACAGGCGCCCGACCTGGCCGCCCATGAACAGGAGCGGGATGAAGACGGCCACCAGCGACAGGCTGATCGACAGCACGGTAAAACCCACTTCGCGCGCGCCCAGCAAGGCGGCTGCCATGCGGTCCATCCCCGCCTCGATGTGGCGCGCCGTGTTCTCCAGCACCACGATGGCATCGTCGACGACGAAACCGGTGGCCACCGTCAGCGCCATCAGCGACAGGTTGTTCAGACTGAAGCCCAGCATGTACATGACGCCGAAGGTGCCGAGCAGCGAGACGATGGTTGCCACCGCCGGGATGATGGTGGCGCGCACGCTGCGCAGGAAGACGCTCACCACCAGCACCACCAGCAAAATCGAGAGCATCAGCGTGAATTCGATCTCGTGCAGCGAGGAGCGGATCGAGTTTGTGCGATCGGACGCCACCTGCAGGGTGACGTCGCCTGGCAGTTGCGCCTGCAGGACTGGCAGCAGCGCGCGCACGCCGTCGACCGTTTCGATGACGTTCGCCGCCGGCTGGCGCGTGATCAGCACGATCACGGCCGGCTCGCCGTTGAACAGGCCCAGGGTGTTGATGTTTTCCGGGCCGTCGATGACCTCTGCGATGTCCTGCAGGCGGATGGCCGCGCCATCGCGCCAGGCGACCACCAGGCCGCGGTAGTCGGCGGCGGTCCTGCCGTTCGTCGCGGTGTCGGCCTGCGAATAGATCTGCAGGCGGCGGCCGTCGCCTTCGATGGCGCCTTTCGGGCGGTTCGGATTACTGGCCTGGATGGCCGCGCGCACGTCCTCGGCCGAGACGCCGTAGCGGTTCAGCGCATAGGGATTCAATTCGACGCGCACCGCCGGCAGCGAGCCGCCCCGATCTCCACTTCGCCCACGCCCGGCACCTGGGCCAGGCGTTGCTGCACGATGTTCGACACGGCTTCATAGATCTGGCCCGGGCTGCGCGTCTTCGAGGTGAGCGCCAGGATGATGACGGGCGCATCCGACGGGTTGACCTTGCGGTAGGTGGGGTTGCTGCGCAAGGTTGCCGGCAGGTCGGCACGGGCCGCGTTGATGGCGGCCTGCACTTCGCGCGCCGCGGAGTCGATCTTGCGGTTCAGGTCGAACTGCAGGCTGACGCGGGTGGAGCCATTTCCCGAGTTCGAGGTCATTTCGTTGACACCCGCGATCACCCCCAGCCGGCGTTCGAGCGGCGTCGCCACGCTGCTGGACATGGTTTCCGGGCTCGCACCGGGGAGCGACGCCGACACCGAAATCGTCGGAAAATCGACCTGCGGCAGCGGCGAGACCGGCAGCACGAAGAAGGCGGCGATGCCTGCCAGCGCCAGTCCGAGCGTCAGCAGGACGGTCGCGATCGGGCGCTGGACAAAAGGCTTCGACAAATTCATGCGCCGACCTCATGCGGTTTGCTCGGCGCACGTCCGGACCAGCGCCGCGACACCCGGTCGAAGGCCAGGTAGATCACCGGCGTCGTGAACAGCGTGAGCAGCTGGCTGACGATCAGGCCGCCGAAGATGGCCAGGCCCAGCGGCCGGCGCAGTTCGGCGCCCTCGCCCCAGCCGAACATCAGCGGCACGGCGGCGAACAGGGCCGCCAGCGTCGTCATCAGGATCGGCCGGAAGCGCAGCAGCGCCGCCTGGCGGATCGCCTCGAGCGGGCTCTTGCCCCCGTCGCGCTCGGCCTCGATGGCGAAGTCGATCATCATGATCGCGTTCTTCTTGACGATGCCGATCAGGAGGATGATGCCGATGATGCCGATCACGCCCAGGCCCTGGCCCGTGATCCACAGGGCCAGCAGCGCGCCGACGCCGGCCGAGGGCAAGGTCGACAGGATCGTCAGCGGGTGGATGTAGCTCTCGTAGAGCACGCCCAGCACGATGTAGACGCACACCACTGCCGCCAGGATCAGCCAGAGCTGGTTCGACAGCGAGTTTTCGTAGGCACCGGAAGCGCCGAGGAAGTTCAGCGTCACCGAGGCGGGCAGCTTGATGTCGCTTGCCGCCTCGCGAATGGCGTCGACGGCCTGGCCAAGCGACGTGCCGGGCGCGGTGTCGAAGCCGATGGTGGTGGCCGGGTACTGGGCCACGTGGGTCACCTGCAGCGGCGCTTCTTCCTCGCGGATGGTGGCCACGGCGGACAAAGGGGTCGGCTCGCCGGAACTCGTGCGCAGTTGCAGGCGGCCGAGTGCCGCCAGGGACATGGCCTCGTCCTGTTGCGCTTCCAGGATCACGCGGTACTGGTTGGTTTCGGTGAAGATGGTCGAGACGATGCGCTGGCCGAACGCGCTGTAGAGGGCGTCATCGATGGAGGACGCCGTGATACCAAGACGGGAAGCGGTGTCGCGGTCGATGTGCACCACGGCGGCCATGCCCTTCGCGCCGGCGTCGGTGGTGACGTTGCGCAGGCGCTTCTGCTGGCCCATCTGCGCGACCAGTTTGTTTGCCCAGTCGATGACCATGGCATTGTCGGCGCCTTCCAGCGACACCCGGTACTGGGTAGGCCCCGTTTCGGCATCGATGGTCAGGTCCTGGGTGGGCTGCAGGTAGAGCGTGACGCCCGCCACGTTCGCAACGCGCTTCCGCAGCCGGTCCATGATCTCATCCAGATCCCCGTCGCGATCGCGCTTGAGGTTGATCAGCATGGTGCCCGTGTGGAGCATCGTGTTGTTGGCGGCATCGACTCCGACATTGGATGCCAGCGACTCCACTTCTGGATCCTCGAGTATGGCTTTGGCCGCCGCCTGCTGCATCTCGGCCATGCGCGCATATGAAATCGCCTGGCGCGCTTCCACCCGCGCCTGCAGCTGGCCCGTGTCCTGGGTCGGGAACAGGCCTTTCGGGATCACCACCCACAGCAAGGCGGTGAGCCCCAGCGTGGCAAGTGCGACGATCAGGGTCAGGCCCTGGCGCGCCAATACCCACTCGAGGCCACGGTCGTACTTGTGGATCACGCGCTCAAAAAAGGCCTGGGTCTTGCGCGCCCACTTGCCCGGTTTTTCTTCCTCATGGCTGCGCAGCCAGCGCGCCGACATCATCGGGACCAGCGTCAGCGACACCAGGCCCGAAATCAGGATGGTAATGGCCAGCGTCACGGCGAACTCGCGGAACAGGCGGCCAACCACGTCGCCCATGAACAGCAGCGGAATGAGCACGGCAATGAGCGACACCGTCAGCGAGATGATGGTGAAACCGATCTGCGCCGCGCCCTTGATGGCGGCCGCCATTGGCTTTTCGCCCTCTTCGATATAGCGCGCGATGTTCTCGATCATGACGATGGCGTCGTCGACGACGAAGCCGGTGGCGATCGTCAGCGCCATCAGCGACAGGTTGTTCAGGCTGTAGCCGAGCAGGTACATCACGCCAAAGGTACCGACCAGCGAGATCGGCACGGCCAGGCTGGCGATCACCGTGGCGCGCACGCTGTGGAGGAAGGCGAAGATCACCAGCACGACCAGCACCACGGCCAGCAGCAGCTCGATCTGCACGTGTTCGACCGAGGCGCGGATGCCCGTGGTGCGGTCGGACAGCACGTCCAGGCGCAGGGCGCTTGGCAGGCCGGCCTGCAGTTCCGGCAGGCGCTCCTTGATGGCGTCGACGGTGGCGATCACGTTCGCGCCGGGCTGTCGCTGCACGTTCAGGATGATCGCGGGTTTCAGGTTGGCCCAGGCGCCCAGGCGCACGTTCTCGGCCGAGTCGACCACGCGCGCCACGTTTTCCAGGCGCACCGGCGCGCCGTTGCGGTAAGCGACGATCAGGTTCTTGTAATCGTCGACGGTGACCAGCTGGTCGTTGGCGTTGATCGCATAGGCGCGCGTCGGGCCGTCGAAGCTGCCCTTGGCACTGTTGGCATTCGCCGCCGTGATCGCACTGCGCAGCGTGTCGAGCCCCAGGCCGTGCGAGGCCAGTGCCTCGGTATCGGCCTGGATGCGCACCGCGGGGCGCTGTCCGCCCGAGAGCGAGACCAGGCCCACGCCCGAGACCTGGCTGATCTTCAGGGCCAGGCGCGTGTTGACCAGGTTCTGGATTTCCGTGAGCGGCAACGTATCCGAGGTAATCGCCAGCGTCAGCACGGGGGCGTCGGCCGGATTCACCTTGGCGTAGACGGGCGGCGCCGGCAGGTCGGCCGGCAGCAGCGAGCCGCCGGCATTGATCGCGGCCTGCACTTCCTGTTCCGCCACGTCCAGCGTCTGGCCGAGGCCGAACTGCAGCGTCACCACCGACACGCCCGCCGCGCTGGTCGAACTCATGCGCGTCAGGCCCGACATCTGGCCGAACTGGCGTTCGAGCGGGGCGGTGACGGTGCGCGACATGACCTCGGGACTGGCGCCGGGATACAGGGTCTGCACCTGGATGGTCGGGAAGTCGACCTGGGGCAGTGCCGACAGGGGCAGGAACTTGTAGCCGACCAGGCCGGCCAGCACGATGGCCAGCATCAGGAGCGCTGTGGCGACCGGGCGGCGGATGAAGGGGCCGGAGGGGCTCATGGGTGCACCATTGACCCGTAGGGTGGGCACTCGTGCCCACGCGGATTGAACGGATGATCGACCACGACCGTGTTCGCACACGACGCGCGCGCGATGCGGGACGGTTTCGACATGGATGCGTCATACCGCGTGGGCTCGAGAGCCCACCCTACGAAACCCATCATTGGCCCGCTCCTTCGCGCTGGCGGCGCGGACGCTCGCCCTGGGCACCCTGGCCACGTGCAGCGCCCCTGCCCGCGCTGCCCGCCCGCAGCTCCCTGCGGCCGATCGCCCGGCAGGGTCACCTTCGCTCCATCCTTCAGCCGGTCGGCCCCTTCCGTGATCACTTTCTCGCCCGCCTTCAGGCCCTCGCTCACCTGGATGCGATCGACAGTCGCCTGCCCGCGCTTGACCTTGCGCAGCGAAACCGTGCGCGCGGCTTCATTGAGCACGTAGACGAAGTCGCCGTCGGCGCCGTGGCGCAGTGCGTTCACGGGCACCACCACGGCGTTCTCGATGGTGCGGATCTGCAGGCGCAGGTTGACGAACTGGCTGGGGAAAAGCTTGTTGTCGGCATTGTCGAAACGGGCTTTCGCGCGCACGGTGCCGGTCTGGGTATCGACCTGGTTGTCGAGCGCGGCGAAGCGGCCCGTGGCGAGCGTCGTGCTGCGGGTGCGGTCCAGGGCGGTCGCCGGCAGCTTCGCGTTCTCGGCGATGCGGCCCTGCAGTTCGGGGACCTGGTCCTGGGGCACGGCGAATTCGACGTCGATCGGCGAGAACTGGGTGATGACGGCGATGCCGTTGGCGTCGCCGCTGCCGACCAGGTTGCCGATGTCGACCGTGCGCAGGCCGACACGGCCCGAGATCGGCGCCTTCACCTGCGCGTAGGAGAGGTTCAGGCGCGCCAGGTTCTCGGCCGCGGTATCGGTTTTCACGGTCGCTTCCAGCTGGCGCACGAGCGCGGCCTGGGTGTCGACTTCCGGCGCGCGATCGAGTCCTGTTCGAGCAGCGTGCGGTAGCGCGAGAGCAGCAGGCGCGCGTTTTCCAGCTGGGCTTCGTCGCGCTGGCGCTGGCCCGTGGCCTGCAACAGGGCGATTTCCGACTGGCGCGGGTCGATCGTGGCCAGCACCTGGCCGGCGCGCACCATCTGGCCTTCGGTGAAGAGGATCTTTTGCAGCACCCCCGAGACCTGGGGGCGCACGGTGGCCACGGTCGCCGGCGTCACCGTTCCCAAGGCCTCGAGCGTGACCGGAATGTTCGCCTGCTCGGCCGTCGCCACGCCGACGGTGGTGGCCGGCGCCCCGCGCCCGCCGCGGCCGCCGCCCCGCCAGGTGCGCCGCCGCCACGTCCCCCGCCAGCAGATCCTTGGGTGCCGGCCGCACCCGGTCCGCCCGCCCTGCGGCGTGCGATGGGTCAGGTACCAGGCCAGTGCGGCCAGCGCCGCCATCGCCAGCACGGCGACGATGGTGCCGATGCGCTTGCCGCGGCGGCGTTCGGTGTCGGTTTTCGGAGCCTTGTTGGGGGAAACGTTCGAATCCATGCTCATCCTTGTTATTCGGTCTGCGACCGAGCGCGCCTGAGAAAGGCTCCAGTGCAAGGCGCACCGTCGAAGACAGTACGAAAGTACGCCGAGACGATGCAACGCTGCAATGGGGCCTTTATCAGGCGCGCTGAGTGCTATGCAATGAGCTTGGAATGTAGCATGACGAATCGGCACACTATGTTTCGTAACGTACATAGTGCAACCGACATCCGGAGCGGTAAATACAGGCAGGTCGACGTTCTTTACGCCGCTTTACGCCCTGCCTGCCATAGGCCGGATGCTGGAAGCGCAGACGAAAAAAGCCCCGGATTACCCGGGGCCCTCTTCTTACAATTGTAACAACGGATACAAACTCGCTACATGAATCGAGTCGACCTTACGGCATTTCGCACAGGCAGTGCGTCACGGCGGCAAATGGCTTCTTGCCATCGGCCAGCTCGGACAGCCAGCCCAGGTCCCTGGCGACATGCGCCGCCGCGCCGGCCGGCAGCGCGTTCGGCAGGCCGTCGGGGAGCAGGCCCAGCTTCACCGGATGGTGAACACCTGTGCCGCCGACACCCCAAACATGGACAGGAAACGCTCCAGCGCCGTGCCCGGCCGCTCGACGTAGGTGACGCGGAAATCGTCGCCGAGCTTGGCGCGCTTGGCAGCCGAACGCAACGCGTCGTCATAGCTGCCGAGGCGGTCGACCAGGCCGCGCTCCTTGGCCTGGGCGCCGGTCCAGACGCGGCCCTGGCCGACTTCGTCGATTTTCGCCGGGGTGGTCTTGCGCGCGACGGCGGCCCTGGTGGTGAATTCGCGGTAGACGTTGTTGATGCTGGACTGGACCAACTGGCCGAAGCGCGGGTTGAGCGGACGCAGCGGGTTGTAGGCGTCGCCCAGCCAGGTCGTGGTCACGCCGGCAGTGTGCACGCCCAGCTTGTCAGCTACCTTGTCGGCGGTCGGCAGCAGCGCGAACACGCCGATCGAGCCGGTGATGGTGGCCGGGTCGGCGATGACCTCGTCGGATGCCATCGACATCCAGTAGCCGCCCGACGCGGCGACGTTGCCCATCGAGACCACGACCGGCTTGCCGGCCGCGCGCGTGAGTTCCAGTTCGCGGCGGATCAGCTCCGAACCGTAGGCGCTGCCGCCAGGCGAATCGACGCGCAGCACGACGGCCTTGATGCTGTCGTCCTCGCGGGCCTGGCGGATCTGGTTGGCGGTCGAGCGGCCGCCGACCGTGCCCGGGCCGCCCTGGCCGTCGGTGATTTCGCCGGCGGCGACGATCACGCCGACCGCGTCGCCGAAGGCCGGCTGCGGATGGCGCGCGAGGTAGTCGCCATACGACACCTGGCGGAAGCTCTTGGCCGCCTCGTCATAGACGCCGCGCTTGACCATCATGCTGCGCACTTCGTCGCGCGTCTTGATGCCGTCGATGAGCTTCAGGTCGAGCGCGACCTTGGCGGCGTTGCCGCCGCTCGCGTCCATCAATTGCGGCAGCTGGTCGATGCCGCGCGCCAGGGCGCCGGCAGCCATCTTGCGGTTCTTCTCGACGGTGCCCGTATAGTTCTGCCAGAGAGCGCCATACAGGTAGGCGTCGGCTTCGCTGGCGGCCTGCGAAGGGCCGTTGGCGATGAAGGGCTCGGCGGCGCTCTTGTAGGTGCCGACCTTGATCAGGTTGACCGTCACGCCCAGCTTGTCGAGGGCGTCGCGGTAATAATTGCGGTGGTGGCCGAAGCCTTCGATCAGGATCATGCCCATCGGGTGCATGTACACCTCGGTGGCGTGCGAGGCCAGCAGGTAGCGTTTCTGGTCGAAGCTGCCGCCCCAGGCGACGACGGGCTTGCCGGCGGCCTTGACGCGGTCGATCGCGGCGCCGACCTCGTGCAGCATGGCCATGCCGCCGCCGTCGAGTTCGTCGAGCAGCAGCACGACGCTGCCGATGTTCTCATCCTTGCGCGCCGCTTCGAGCACGTTGAGCAGGTCGCGCAGTTCGACGGTACGGCGCACTTCGCCGCCGACGTTCGACAGCAGCGCGTCGCGCAGGTCGCCGCTGTGCTCCTCGACCAGGTCGCCGCGCAGCTCGAGCACCAGCGCGGTCTTCGCGCCCAGCGGCTTCGGACCGCCGCTGCTCAGGGCGACGATCAGGATCACCAGCACCAGCAGGAACAGGGCATTGAGCACGAAGCGCCGGGTGGCGTCGAGGCCGCGCCAGAACGCGCCGAAGCCGCGGCGCAGGGTAGACATGGGCTTGAAGGACATCAGGACTCCGCTAAATGAAATAAAAGGTCAGGCCGTGAGCGCCAGGTTGTCCGCGCTCTCCGCCTTCGAGATTGCGAACAGGCCGGCGAATACGAGTATGCCATTGAGAATCAGCAGTTCAAGGCCCAGTCGGTAGCTTCCGAGCAAATATTGCTGATAAAACTCAAGAACCGCGCAAAGAATCGGTGCGCCGATTGTCACGAAGGGCACCAGGCGGTCGTGCAGCGTACGCCGCGTCAGCATGCCGAAGGCGAACAAGCCGAGCAGCGGGCCATAGGTATAGGCCGCCAGCTTCAGGATGATATTGATCATGCTCGGCTCGTCGATCAGCTTGAAGCCCAGCACCAGGAACAGGAAGGACGCGGCAAAGCCCAGGTGCACGCGCCGGCGCAGGCTTTCCTGGGCGGCCGGACTCAGGTCCGCGCGGCGCTGGATGCCGAGGATGTCGATGCAGAAGGTCGAGGTGAGCGCGGTAATGGCCCCGTCGGCACTCGGAAACAGGGCCGACACCAGCGCGATCAGGAAGATGATCTGCACCGCGCCTGGTAAATGCCCCATCACCACGGCCGGGAAGATCCTGTCGCCGGTGGCCGCCACGCCGACGGTGGGCGCATACAGGTACAAGAGGCCGCCGAGGAAGAGGAAGGCCGACAGCACCACCACCAGCACGGCGGTCAGGCTCAGGAGGTTTTTCTGCGAGTCGGCCAGCGTCTTCACCGAGATCGTCTTCTGCATCATTTCCTGGTCCATGCCCGTCATCGTCAGCACGATGAAGACGCCGGCGACGATCTGCTTGAGGAAGAAGTTGGGACTGTCGAAGTCCGTCGTGAAGATGCGCGCCAGGCCCTCTGAGCGCATCGCGTCCAGGCTCTGGGGCACCGACATGCCCAGCGCATCGAGCAGGAACCAGGCGCAGGCGAAGAGGCCGAACAGCATGCAGGAGGTCTGCAGGGTATCGGTCCAGACGATGGTCTTCACGCCGCCCTGGTAGGTGTACATCAGGATCATGGCGAGAATCACCAGCGTGGTCAGCCAGAACGGAATGCCCAGGCCGTCGAGGATCAGCGCCTGCAGGATGTTCACCACCAGGTAAAGGCGCGCGGTCGAGCCCAGCAGGCGCGAGACGATGAAGAAGCCGGCGCCGCTCTGGTAGGCGCGCCGTCCGAGGCGCACCTGCAGGTAGTGGTAGATCGAGGTGAGCTTCAGGCGGTAGTACAGCGGCAGCAGGATATAGGCCACGGCGATGTAGCCGATGACGTAGCCGATCAGGATCTGGCCATAGCCGAAGCCATCCTTGCCGACCGCGCCCGGCACGCTGATGAAGGTCGCGCCGGAAAGCGTGGTGCCGACCATGCCGAAGGCGACCAGCATCCAGTTGCTGCTCTTGTTACCGATGAAGAAGCTGTCGTTGTTGGCGTTGCGCGAGGTGGCCCAGGCCACGCCCAGGAGCAGCGCGAAATAGGCGATGAGGATGCAGAAGAGGAGAACCGGGGACATGTGTGCGTGGGTGATATACGTTTCGCACAGCAATATACACCCTCGCGCGGTACCCGACTACCGCGGCCGGTGATGATCGTTGGCGGGCGATGCACCGCCATACCCAGGGTGGACACGTCATTGCATTGAAGCTCCCAGCTTCAATGCCCCCCGGCTTCAATGACTCCACGCGGTCTTTCGTGTCGCGGAATACCCGACCAGTTCTCCCTGACGACATGGGTGAGAGCGATTTCGCCGCCATGCACACCGTGATACCGCGTGGACTCGGGGAGTCCACCCTACGGACTGCCGCGGCCAACGATACTCGCGATACGTAGGGTGGACACCTGTGTCCACGCGGTCTTTCGTGTCGCGGAACACCCAATCGGTCAACGCGGACGACAGGTATCGGAGCGATTTCGCCGTCATGCACACCGTGATACCGCGTGGACTCGGGGAGTCCACCCTACGGACTGCCGCGACCAACGATACTCGCGATACGTAGGGTGGACACCTGTGTCCACGCTGTCTTTCGTGTCGCGGAACACCCCATCGGTCAACGCGGACGACACGTATCAGAGCGATTTCGCCGCCATGCCACCCGTGATCCCGCGTGGGCTCGAGAGCCCACCCTACAACCGCCGGAGCCGTCAGCCAGGAATCAGGTCTCCTCCCCCTCCACCCGCTCGAACGGCCCGATACAGGCCTGCATCGTCTCGTCGCTGCACATCAGGAACAGCGCTCCCGACGGATGGAAGCGCACGAAATTCGTCGCCTGGGTGCCCACCTTCATGATCTCGCCGGCGCAATCCTTCTTGCCGTTGTCCTTGACGATGCGGTCTTCCAGCTTGTAGAAGCCCCTGGCGCTGGGTTTGTCGGGGATGCGGTATTCGCTTTCGGACACCTCCTCGGCGGAGGTCACCAGGGTGGTGCCGTCGCCGCGGAAGCGGTAGGTTTCCGAGCAGCGCAGGTCGGGCAGGCTCAGTTTCCAGATCCCGAGGATGGGATGGCTGGCCGCCGGCGCGGGCGGGGCGGCCAGCGCGGGCTGGAGGACGGCAATCAGGGACAGCAGCAATCCGGCAAGCACACGCATGGCGACTCCTTTGTCGACGACGGTTGAACGACCTTCCCTGTACTGCCCGGCCAAACCAGGGCCAGGGCCGCGCCTTGACGCGCGGCCGGGAGCGGTCAGGAATTACCCGACGATCCCTTCGGCTTGGCGGGACGACGGCTGCGCACAGCCGGCTTGCGTGCCGGACGCGCGGGTGCGCCGCGGCCGGCTTTCGCACGCGTGGCGTTCTCGCCGGGCGCCACGTTGCCGTTGACGTCGTCCGGCAAGGCGTGTTCGTCTTCCTCGTCCGCATCATCCATCGCCATCGCCGCCACCGGCGCTGCGACCTCGGCCACGGGCACCTCGGCCGCCGGGGCCTCGTCCGCAGGGGCATCGGCCGGAGCAAGGTCGGCCGGCGCGGCATCCGCCGCCGGTGCTTTTCCTGCCCGCCGCCTTGCGTGGCGCACGGCGCTTTTCCTTCTTGGCCGGCTCGGCAGAAGCCGTCTCCGGCAGCGGTGCTGCCTCTTCGGCAACCGGCACCTCCGCCTCGTCGGCCACTGGTGTGGGCCACGACTGGGCAATGTCGAACGCGGCCTCTTCGACGATGGGCTCGAGCACTTCCTGATCGTCCGACGCCTGGACGGCCTCGTCCGGCGTCACCGCCACGAAGGGCACCTCGCCGCGCGTGTTCTTGCGGCCACGGCCGCCACGGCTGCGGCCCTTGGCCTTGTTCTCTTCCCTGGCTTCGACCGGTGGCGCGGCATCCTCGCCAGGAGCTCCCGGCAAGTCGGCCACGCTATCGGCGCTGGCCATCCCTTCCAGCGCCGGCATGGCCGGCGCACTGCTGCTGCGGAACACATAGGTGCCCGACTTCTCGTCGCGGCCGAATTCGAACAGGCCGCGCGCCTGCGCTTCCTCCAGCAGGTTGCCGAAGGTGCGGAAGCCGAAGTACACCTCGGAGAATTCCGGACGGCGGCGCTTGAGGGTGTCCTTCAGCAGCGAAGCCCAGATCTTGCCGGTGTCGCCACGCTCGGAGACCAGCGCGTCGAAGGTCTCGGCGACCATTTCCAGGGCTTGCGTCTTGCGCGCGTCGAGTTCTTCCTTGCGGCGGTCGTCGCCCGGACGCTTGCTTGGCTGCGCCTTGCGTTCATCGCGTTTCGCAGCCGCGCGGCGCACTTCGCGCACCAGGTCGTCGTAGAAGATGAATTCGTCGCAGTTCGCCACCAGCAGGTCGGAGGTTGACTGCTTGACGCCCACGCCGATCACCTGCTTGTTGTTTTCGCGCAGCTTGGAGACCAGCGGCGAAAAGTCGGAATCACCGCTGATGATGACGAAGGTGTTGACGTGCGACTTCGTGTAGCAGAGGTCGAGCGCGTCGACCACGAGGCGGATGTCGGCCGAGTTCTTGCCGGACTGGCGCACATGCGGGATTTCGATCAGCTCGAAGTTCGCTTCGTGCATGGTCGACTTGAAGCCCTTGTAGCGATCCCAGTCGCAATAGGCTTTCTTGACCGTGATGCTGCCCTTGAGCAGGAGCCGCTCGAGCACGGGTTTGATGTCGAACTTTTCGTAATTCGCATCGCGCACGCCCAGTGCGACGTTTTCGAAGTCGCAGAAGACCGCCATGCTGATGTTTTCGGATGAAGCCATGTTTGTTATTTTCTAATTAAGAAGGACGGTTACCCGCCGGATTATACGCACAACGTGAAGCGCTCCCGCGCATGTCCCATCAAGCGTGCCGCCGCGTGCGCCGTGCGCTACGCCCGGCGTGCTGTAAAACTTGCCATGCCCAAAAAAATTTTCCAATCGTAACGTGCATACGTCGCTCGACGGTATACACTTGACCCGCACCGGGTAATCTTTCCGCACCGCAATCAAGATTACCACCGGGTGCGAAATCAGTACCGCAACCTTCACCTGCGAGCCTGCATGACCCCATCGAAGCGCCTTGTCGTCCGTTTACGCCACACCTGCCCACGCTGCCCGCCGCGTGCCGGCGCGGTGGCCTGATCCGTTTCCCCAGCATCCCGGACCCATGCAATCCTGCCTCGACGAGCTCGCCGCTCCCGTCACATCGCCCACGCGCCTGCCTGGCGCAGTGCAGCGCGCGCTGCCGCTGCTGCTGACGGCCCTGCCCCAGGCCGCCGCCATCCTCTCGCAAACCACCGGGGCACGCGCGCCTGGCAGATGCTGGTGCTGGCGCTGCCTGCCTGGTTCTGGCTGTGGTGGCCGCTGGGCACCCCGCGCCGGCGCAGCGTGCAGGGCCTGCTCTGCTTCGCCCGGGGCTGGGCTTCGTGCTCGACGGCGCCGTGCGCGGCTTCCTGCTCGCCGCCTACGACGCCCTGCCGAACAGTTCGATGGTCCTCTCCGCCGTCGCCAACACCACAGGCGAGGAATCGCGCGAATTCGTCAATATGTACTGGCGCGACCTGCTGGCCTGGGGCGCGTTCGGGCTGTTGTGGAGCGCAGCGCTGGGGCTGGGACAGGTGCTCTGGTGGCGCTCGCCGCCGAAGTTGCCCGGGCCGCGCGGCTGGACCATCGTGCTCGCCATCCTGCTGTTCGCGCTGGTGGTGGGCAGCCTGGTCAGCAAACCCCGGCGCCGCCACCATCCGCTGCTGTTCTGGCCGCAATGGGCCCGGGACGTGGGCGACCTGCGCCAGCAATGGGCCAGCCTCGGCCGCCAGCGCAGCGAACTGCTGGCCGGCGCCGCCGCGATCAAGCCCGTGCTGTCGGCCGACGGTCCCGACACGCTGGTGCTCGTCATCAGCGAGAGCATGAACCGCAGTAACCTCAGCAGCTATGGCTACCCGCGCCCGACCTCGCCCGCCCTGTTCGAGCGCCAGCGCGTGCTGGGCGGGCAGATGCAGGTGTTCCGCCATGCCTGGTCGGTCAACGCCTCGACGGTGCCGGCCCTGCGCAACCTGTTCTATTTCGGCGCGCCGGAAGCGCAGGAGCGCGTGCACCTGCTGGCGCTGGCACGGGCCGCCGGCTACCGCACCTTCTGGATCAGCAACCACAACGACCTCGCCATCGAGCAGGAGCATGCGCGCCTGGCCGACCAGGTGAGCATCCTGAACAACATGCCGGGCCGCGGCTCGCGCCCTCGACGAACAGGTGCTGCCGGTGGCACGCGCGGCGCTGGCCGATCCGGCGCCGCGCAAGTTGATCGTGCTGCACATGCTGGGCTTGCATCCGCACTACCGCATGCGCCACCCGGCCGGCCTCGAGCCCTTCGCGGGTGCCAGCGACGGCGTCGACGCGCGCCTGCGCGCAGCCGGGCGTCCGGCCTGGCTGCGCGAACTGCGCAACGACTACGATTCGGCGGTGCGCTACCACGACAGCACCGTGGCGGCCACGCTCGACCTGTCGCGCCAGGCTTCCGGCAAGCAGGTCTGGGTCTACCTGTCCGACCACGGCCAGGAAGTGGGCCATACGATCGACCGCGCCGGCCACAGCGCGACCACGCCGGACGGCTACCGCATCCCGCTGATGCTGTGGAGTTCGTTCGACCGGGCGGCGCCGGCGCAAGGGCTGAGCGCCCCGGTACGCGGCGACTGGCTCGGCTACAGCCTGACCCGCCTGCTCGGCATCGACTGGCGCGGCGCCGAACCGAAACGCGACGTGCTCGACCGCCGCTACCGCTGGCAGGCGCCGAGTTTGCCCCTGAAAATCGACTTCAAGAATTCCTGACACCGCGGCTTCAAAGGCGTTCCAGCGTGGCGGCATCTGGCTCGCCATCGAAGAAGGTGTCGAGGCAGCCCTGGAACACGGCTTCGTCGGGCGCGACGTCGGCGAACAGGGTCATCGAGGAATGGAATTTGCGGTCGTCCGGGCTGTCGAAGATCTCGCCGATGGCGCGGTCGTCGTGGATGGCGACCAGCCTGGCGCACTCGCGCAGGCGCGGCCCCAGCACGGGATGCGCCAGGTAGGCGGCGGCTTCGTCGCTCGAGGCGATCGCATAGCGGCGCGCCATCTCGCTGCTGCCCAGGCCCTGGATCTGCGGGAACACGAACCACATCCAGTGGCTGCGCTTCCTGCCCGTGCGCAGCTCGGCGAGGACGGTGGAATACACGGGGTCCTGGGCGGCGACGAAGCGGTCCAGGTCGAAATCTTGGTTCATGACGATTCTCCCAGTCGAGCGTTCGTAGCGTCCATGCTACGCCTTTCGCACTCTTTGCTAAAGTGGCACCACGATGACACCCGAACACCTGCTCCTGCTTCTCACGCGCGAGATGCCGTACGGTAAATACGAGGGCCGCAAGATCGCCGACCTGCCCGGCCACTACCTCGGCTGGTTCGCGCGCGAAGGCTTTCCGCGCGGCGAACTGGGCGAACTGCTGTCGCTCATGTACGAGCTCGACCACAACGACCTGCGCGGCCTGCTCGACCCGCTGCGTGGACGCTAGCCGCGGCACCCAGCCCTGCGTTGCCAGTCAGCAACGGAAATGACGAATTTGAGTATATTTCCAAGAGGCTGCCCGGCTGGCGCGCCCGGCACCATGCGGGTTGGCTATAATGTTGCCGCAGTCAACCATTGCACTATTCCCGAATCCGTCAGCGCATGCACACAACAGCGGGCCCGGCGCCCACCGTCCTCATCGTCGAGGACGACGAACACATCTCGCAAGTCCTGCGCTTCATGCTCGAGCGCCAGGGCTACCAGGTCGTGCACATGGCCGACGGCCGGGCCGCGTCTGCCCATATTGCGCAGGCCGAGCCGCCGGCGCTGGTGCTGCTCGACGTGATGCTGCCGTATGTCGACGGGTTCGAAATCGTGGCCCTGATCCGCGCCCAGCCGCTCTGGCGCGATATCCCCGTGCTGATGCTCACCGCAAAGAACACCGAGCGCGACACCGTGCGCGCGCTCGACGCCGGCGCCAGCGACTTCGTCATCAAGCCGTTCCAGCCCCGGGGAGCTGCTGGCGCGCGTGCGCCGCTACCTGCGGCCGGGGGCCTAGCCCGCCTGGACCGGCATTGACGCCGTCCTCCGATGCCTTCATCGCTGCCGCCATCTGGACCGGCCTGGGGGCGCTGCTGCTCACGATCCTGCTTGCCCTGCAGATCGTCGGCATGCGCATCGTGCTGCGCCGCAGCGAACGCAACGAGGCGCGCGTGCTGGCGCGCTGGCGCCCGCTGCTCAACGCCGCCATCGTCGGCGAGGCACCCCTCTCCCTGCCGCCGCTGCACCCCGCCGAGCGCCTGCCTTTCCTGCGCCTCTGGGCGCACCTGCAGGGGTTCGCTGCGCGGCGAGGCCAGCGATGCGCTCAACGAGGTCGCGCGCCGCCTCGGCATCGACGCCCACGCGCGGGTGCTGCTCGAACGCGGCACGCGCACGGCGCGCCTGCTGGCCGCGCTCGTGCTCGGCCACATGCGCGACAAGGACGCCTGGCCGGCGCTGCTGCGCATGGCCGGCCAGGCCGACAACACCGTCGCCCTGACCGCGCTATGGGCGCTGGTGCGCATCGATCCGCGCGCCGCCGCCGACTACATGGTGCCCTTGTTCATCCAGCGCGAGGACTGGGCGCTGTCGCTGGCGGCCGGCATCCTGCAGCAGGCCATCGCCCCGGCCACCGTCGCGCTGGCGCGCATCCTTCCCGACCTCGAACCGGCGCGCCTGCCGCGCGCGCTGCGCATCGCCGAGGCCCTGCACGTGACCCTGCCGGCCGGCGTGCTGCGTACCGCGCTCCTGAGCGAAGCGATGCCGGTGGTGATCGCCGGCCTGCGCAGCGTGCGTACGCCGGAGACGATCGCGGAAGTGCGCGCGCTGCTGGCGCATGCCGACTGGCAGGTGCGCGTCCAGGCTGCGCGCGCGCTGGGCCGGGTTGGCGGGCGCGCCGATGCCGACCGCCTGCTGGCCCTGCTCGCCGACCGCGAATGGTGGGTACGCTACCGCGCGGCCCAGGCGCTGCTGGAGCTGCCCGCCCTGTCGCGCGCCGAACTCGAAAGCCTGCGCGCTTCCCTGACCGACCGCTTCGCCGCCGACATGCTGTCGCAGGCGATGGCAGAAAGCGGGATGACATGAACACGGGCAACCTCCTCGTCGCTTTCATCACCTGGTTCGTGCTGTGCTTTTTCATCGCACTGAACGGGGGCTATCTGCTGCTGAACCTGTTCTCGCTGCGCACCTTGCGCCGGCGCGGCCAGGAGCAGTTCCTCGACAACCTGCCGCGCGCCTATTCCGGCCTGGAGCCGCCGGTCAGCATCCTGGTGCCCGCGTACAACGAGGAAGCGACGATCGCCGCCTCGATCCGCTCGATGCTGCAGCTGACCTATGCCGAGTTCGAGATCGTCGTCATCAACGACGGCTCGAAAGACGCCACCCTCGACGTATTGAAGCGCGAATTCGCGCTGCTACCCTTCCCCGAGGCCTACCGGCGCCAGATCGCCACCAAGGAAGTGCGCCAGATCTACCGCTCGACGCGCTACCCGAACGTGCGCGTCATCGACAAGTTCAACGGCGGCAAGGCCGACTCGCTCAACGCCGGCATCAACGCCTCGCGCTACCCGCTGTTCTGCGGCGTCGACGCCGATTCGATCCTGCAGCGCGACAGCCTCTCGAAGGTCACCGAGCCTTTCCTGCGCGACCCGACCATGGTCGCCACCGGCGGCACCGTGCGCGTGGCGAACGGCTGCGAAGTATCGGGCGGCTTCCTCACCCGCGTGGGCCTGCCGACGAACGCCTTAGCCCTGTTCCAGGTCGTCGAATACCTGCGCGCCTTCCTGTTCGGCCGGCTCGGCTGGTCGTCGCTGAACGGCATGCTGATCATTTCCGGCGCCTTCGGCGTCTTCCGCAAGGACGCGGTGGTGCTGGCCGGCGGCTACCGCCCCGACACCATCGGCGAAGACATGGAGCTCGTCGTGCGCATGCACCGCACGCTGCGCGAGAAGCGCCAGCCCTACCGCATCGAATTCGTGCCCGACCCGGTGTGCTGGACCGAGGCCCCGGAGGACATGGCGACGCTGAAGAACCAGCGCGTGCGCTGGCAGCGCGGCCTGGCCGAAAGCCTGAACGCCAACTGGGGGCTGATGTTCTCGCGTAACGGCGGCGTGGCCGGCTGGCTCGCCTTTCCCTTCATGCTCTTCTTCGAGTGGCTGGGACCGGTGATCGAACTGGGCGGCTACATCTTCATGACTTACGCCTTCCTCACCGGCCTGGTCTCCTGGGTGGCTTTCGGGGCGTTCCTGTTCGTCGCCCTGGGACTGGGCATCCTGCTGTCGGCCTCGGGCCTGCTGCTGGAAGAGATGTCCTTCCACCTCTACCCGCGCGGCAAGCAGCTGCTGATGCTGGGCCTGATCGTGATCCTCGAGAACTTCGGCTACCGTCAGCTCAATACCTGGTGGCGCCTGATCGGCCTGTGGCGCTGGCTGCGCGGGAAAGAGTCGACCTGGGGCGCGATGAAACGCAAGGGCAACTGGGCGGCAGAGAACGCGCCGGCGCCGGCCACCGCTGCGCCGCCGGCCCCATCCGATGACCCCCTGCCGGCCGACAAAGGGCGCGACGCGCCATGAAACGGCTGCTGCCCGCGCTGCTCTTCCTGATGTCTTCCTGCGCCCACGCCGCCCACCTCTACCGGTGCCCGCCCGATGCCGCGCCGGCCGAAGGCGTGCGCGCCAGGCTGCCTGGCGGCGACGTCCGGTGGTGGCCACCGCCTCCCCCGCTTGCCGCGGCCTTGCGCTCGGCGTCGAGGCTGCCCAGGTTGCCGCGCTCTACCCGCTGCCGCCGCAGGAGCGCCCGGCGCGCACCATCCTGCTGTATGGCCCACATGGCAAGCTGCCCTTCGCGCCGTCCAGCCACGAACTGCCCCAGCCCGACCCGCCGGGCGCGACGCCGCCGCGGCGGCCGCAGCCGATGGGCGCCAACCTGCTGGCCGACGCCCGCATCCGTCCCTTCGGCGTCGAGGAACGCGTCCGCGTGGAGCAGGCCGATGGCCGCCTGCGCCTGCAGTGCGCGGCCGGCACGCGCGCCGCCGGGGTGCTGGTCGATGGCCCCTGGACCCTGTCGCGCGCGAACGTGCTTCTGGTGGCCAGCTATGCCGCAACGGGCGTCTTTTTCCGTCCAGGCGGCGGACGCCGCGTCGGCCGCGCGCGAAGCCTCGCATCCCCCGGGCGAACTGGCCCCCTCCAAGGCATCGCGGCGCGCACAGCTGGCCTTGCCGGCGGCGCTCGACCGCGCCAGCTGGCGCCAGTTCGTGATTCTCTGCCCGCAGGAGGAAGCAACCCCGGTGCTCGACACGCTGGCGCTCGAAGCCCAGCCGGCCGCGGCGGTCGCGTCGCGTTCGTCCCGGATCTGGGAGCGCGCCGCCTGGCGCGACGATGCCGAGGGCCTGCTGGCCTGGGCCGGGCGCGAAAAGATCAAGGAATTGTTCATCGTCGTTACCCTCGACGGCGCGCAGGTACGCGAGCCTGCGCGCCTGGCCGCATTCGTCCGCCGCGCCGGGCGCGCAGGCATCGCGGTGACGGCCGTCGAAGGCGACCCGCACATGGTGCTGCCCAACCATCGCGCCGCCACCGTCGACCGCGCCCGCGCTTACGCCGCCTACAACCGCGCCGTCGCGCCGGACGAACGGCTGCGCGCGATGCAGTTCGATATCGAACCCTACCTGCTCGACGACGACGTGCTGGCACCGCGGGACCGCGACCACGTCTACCTCGACACGGCACGCGCGCTGCATGAGGCCGCGGCGGGCACGCCGCTCGAATTCGTGGTGCCCTTCTGGTGGTCGGACAAGACCGAGCTGCTGGACGGCCTGGCCAGCGCGGCGGACGCGATCGCGGTGATGGACTACCGTACCGATCCGGAACAGATTGTCCGCTTCGCCGTCCCCTTCCTCGACTGGGGTGCCCGGTACGGCAAGCGCGTGCGCATTGCGCTGGAAGCGGGCAAGGTGGGGGCCGAAGTGCAGCGCCGCTACGTGCGCGCCGATGATGGCGAAGCGGGCGAACTGCTGCTGGCCGAGCTGGACGGAGCGCGCGCGCTGGTGCTGCTGCGCGCGCCGGTGAAGGAGGCCACCCTGCCCCGGTATCGCCTGAGCGGCGAGCGCACGCTCGATGGCAGCGCAACGAGCTTTTACGGCCAGCGCGACGCCCTGCGCAAGCTGCTGCCTGGCCTCGAGCGCGATTTTTCGGCCTGGCCCGGCTTTGCCGGAATCGCCCTGCACGGCTGGCGCTAATCCGGCTTCGGCGCTTGCGGGCAAATAGCAGCGCAACGCGAGCGCTAAAGAGGATATATTCCAGGAATGTACGCAATAATGACGCTCGCGGCGGCCGCTTGCCCGTCGCCCTGGCTCATTTTCTTCATTCGACGTCCTGTATCCGGGGGATTGATGCGGCACGGCATTCACCCTCGGATATCTGGCTCGCGATAATCCGGTATCGTTGCAGAATAAAAAAACCGCGGCAATATGCCGCGGTTTTTTATTCGGCGATATGGCTATCAGCCGCCGCTACCACCAGTGGTTCCGCCGGTGCCACCAGTCAAGATGTTTTCACTAGCGTCCTTGCGCACGCTTTCGAGCAGGGTCGCGATCGGGGCGCCATTGGCACCGACCACCTTGGCCGTCTTCAGGGCTTCCAGCACCGCATCCTGGGCATTGCCAGGATTGGTGGCGCTCTTCGGCACCAGCGTGGCCGACAGGAAGTCATTCGGTACGGACACGCCGCCGGCAGCCGTCGAGACGAGCTGGACCACGCGGTTGGCGGTGGCGGTCATCATGGTGGCGTTACCGACGATGACGCGCACATTGGCGTTCTGCGCCAGCTGGGTTGGCGTGGCAGCAACGCCGGCGCCCGACGAGGTGGAAATATAGGCAACGAACATCTCGGTCAGCGGAGTGATGTTGGCCTTGGCGCCATCGCCGGCGGCGATCGAGCGCAGGGTCACGCCGTTTTGGGTGAGCGACAGGATGCACGGACCTTCACCCGGTACCGCCACCTTGACGGTATAGGAGCCGTCGGTGCCGGTGACGGCGGTGGCAGTACCGGTCTTGCAGGTCGCGGTCACAGTGGCACCCGCGATGGCGGCGCCGGTAGCGGCGGTCCCGCTCATCGTGATCGCATAGCTGACCGTCGGCGGCGGCACGACCACAACCGGAGGAGGTGGCACAACCACCACCGGTGGCGGCGCGCTATCGCCACCGCCGCCACCACAGGCTGCCAGGGCAGAGACCATGCCGGCCATCAGCACCAGTTTGCAAGCGGCGCTCAATTGAAAGCTCTTGTTCATCCAATACATCCTTTTTGTGTTGTTATACTTAATTAACGAAGTCGTGCGCGCTGCACTCCGGCAAAAACCGGCTTTCGAACAAATGCGTGGTACCGCCCAGCCAGCCAATCAGCGACAACACTATATAGCAGTGCATTTCTGACAGCAACTTTCCAATTGCCTGGCAATAGACAAGCGATCAATTCTCACCCAAATGTCACCTGCCTCTTTGCCGGCCCAAATGCGCGGAACCGGCGAGGCTATTATTTAAAACTCCTGATTCATCAAGTCCGTATATTCCAGGAATGCATTTCGCATCCGCGGCATCTGGCGCACGATATATTCGCGCCCGATTCGGCCCTGATTGAAATAGTTCGCCCGCGTGCCATATACCATCGGTAATTCTTCCACCACACCCATGTTGATGCAGTTGCACTCCCCGCGGCGTGCGTATTTGGTTTCCACCCGGGCCATGTAACTGCCCGTGCCTTCCACGTGGGTCCAGCCCGGCTTCATGCCCTTGCGCGGCGTCAGCGGCATGGCCAGGCCGAAGCCGATGCGCATTTCGACGTCGCTCTTCTTGAGATAGGCCTGGGCCTGGACATCGCCGAACCAGCGGCTCACCTGCAGGAAGGGCCCTTTGTCCTCCCCACGGTAGCGCTGGTAGCCGGCCTCGACCGACGCATTCAAGGGGGCGTAGTTCCACATGTATGAGACCAGACCCGCTTCGATGTGGTCCGAGCGGTAGCGGAATTGTTCGCGCAGGTGGCTGTATTGCACGCGCACCTGATCGCCAGTACCCGGCACGAACCAGGTCGACTCATTCTGCACGCCGTCGAGGTCGTACATGTACTTGCCGGCCGAGGTGACGTTGACGATGCTGTCGGTCAGCCAGATCGCCTGGCTCAGCACGGCGGTGCGCAGGCCGTTGCGTTGCTGGGCCCACCCCAGGAAACCATGCGCCACGTCGTCGGACTCGGCCACCGTCTGCACATAGTTGGTGTAGACCTCGGCGCCCGTCCATGCCGGCACGATGGTCTGGACACTCGCGGCAAGGCTGTAGTCGAGCAGGCCCTTCTCGGTGCCGACGAAATGCACGGTGCGCGGTTCGACCCGGATGCGGGAATAGCCGCGTGGCCCTTCTTCCACGTCGAGCCACTGGACGCCCCTGCCCGCCTTCGGGCGGAACTGGAAGGACAGCGCCGATTGCGCTTCACGCCACTGGCCGTTCCCCAGGAAACGCAGGTAGCTCGCCCTCTCCACGGACGTCCCGTACAAGGCCAGTCCCGCCCTTTTGGTCACGACGGACACCGTGCGAATGTCGGCCGGCGCCAGCCTGACAGCCGCGCCCAGGGCGACGCCGATGGCATCGACTTCATTCTGGTTATAGCGATGGTTCTCGTATTCGACCACCATCTCGGCGCCACGCTTGCCGATGCGCACGCGCTCCAGGCCAGCCGCCACGAGTGCGTCACGGATACGCGCCATGGCATCGCCGGCAAGCGCGGGCGGCGCCACCGGTGGCAAGACTGGCTGCTTCGATGCGTACGCCGCGTTCGCGTCCATGCCGGCACGGCGCGGCGGCGCGGCCAGCACCGGCCCGGGCGCGGCGGCCGCCGCCGCGGGCGCAGGCTCGGGCGCTGCGCCGGCCTGGGGATAGGCCTGGGCTACGGCAACCGCCGACGGCGCCGGGCGTGCCGGGACATCCCATATCCTGCCGTTCTCGCCGACGGGAATCACCAGGTTGATACCGAAGGCCGAGCGTGCGTAAGGCTTGCCCGCCGGTGTGGAGGTGGCGAAAGCGCGCTGGGCGGTGGCGACGAAGCGCGCATTCGCCAGCACGGGAACAGCCGGACTTTCGTAACGCAGTCCGACATTGTTGGCCGCGCCGTTACGCTCGAGGATCACCGATGCGCCGCTGCGCCACAGCGGCACTTCGGCACTGGCAAAATAATTGCCCAGGTAATCCTCGCCTCGGGCCACGCCGGCAATCCAGCGCACAGGACCGAGGCGGTCGCTCGCCACCAGGTAGGTCGACTTGAAATAGGCCGCACCGCCACTGACGTCGTTGACGCCGAGGGCAATGTCCGGCTGCCAGCGGAAGAAGCGCGGCAGCATGAACTTGACGTTAGCGGACAGGTCGCGTGCGCCGCGCTTGCCGGACTCGACTGGGCTCATTTCCGCAAGGCGGGCTGAAATCTCGAGGTGCGGCAGCAGGCCCAGTGCGAACTGATAGTTTTCCGCGTCGCCGAACTGGGCGAAATTGGGGCCCAGGTAATTGTTCACGCCGAACACCATGGCGCCGTCAGGCAGCGTGCGCCCGTCGGGAAGGTTCAGGGTGCCTGACGAGCCGGATGTCGCCAGCGAGGTCCCTCCCGTGGACAGCCATGCTTGAGGCGGGGTCGCAGGCTGGGCGGCCGCAGTGGCGGTGATGAGCGGCGAAGCAAGTACCGCACAGTAGAGATTACGTCGGGATGTTTTCAATTCGATCAACTTGGCAAAGTATCTAACTAACGAAACCGTAGTGGGCACGCGGACAGCCGAACCGGACGTGATGTTTCCGTACAACAACTGTCAAATTCGAACGGTGCGTGCGACATCAAACGGCTGAGTTCATGTAATATCGAAACTGTGTGCACGCGTGAGAATGTGTGTACATGTTGCAATATTATTTCTAACAGTAACTATCAATTCACAGCAGGAAATCATGGACAAGATCGGACGGCTGCGCTGCATGGCACAGGAAGCCCTTCAGGAATACCAGGCCGCGGTCAGCGCGGGTGGGGAGCCTTCCTTTCCGCAATGGGCCGACGACTTGATGGCCGTCTGTGAAATGGCCGAGTCTGCTACCAGCCCGACGCCGCGCCTGACCCGAGCTGCTGAACACTACAGCCTGCGCCTGAGTTGACACGCCTGCCAGGGCGTCTTGCCGCCACCGCGTCCCTATCCGCTTCTCCTGCACCATCCTGCATTCAGCTGTTGGCAACCAGGTCCGCCTCCTCGCCCTGCCGCAGCTGTTCCAGGTGCACCCAGTCGACAATCTCGTCCGCAGGCCGGTAGCCCGCGACCAGCCCGTGCAGGATCAGCCTGATCTGGGCGACGTTGTTCGCCGCCAGCGCCGCTTCCAGCGTCGCCATCTTCGTCATCAACTGGTCCCAGGCAATTGCATCTTCACGCGCACGCATCACGCGCGGGTGGGCGGTGCCGGTCGGGTTATCGCCAATGAGCAGCTCTTCATAGAGTTTTTCGCCTGGCCGCAGCGCCGTAATGACGATCTCGATATCGCCCTCGGGCTGGTCTTCGTTCCTGAGCGACAGTCCCGACAACTCGACCATGCGCCGCGCCAGGTCGATGATGCGCACCGGCGTTCCCATGTCGAGCACGAAGACGTCCCCGCCCTCGGCCATCGCACCAGCCTGGATGACCAGCTGTGCCGCTTCAGGAATGGTCATGAAGTAGCGCGTGATGTCGGCATGGGTCAGCGTGATTGGCCCGCCGCAGCGGATCTGCTCGCGAAACAGCGGCACCACCGAGCCGCTCGAGCCGAGCACGTTACCGAAGCGCACCATCGAAAAGCGTGTCGCGCTGCCACGCAGCGCCATTCCCTGCAGCACCAGCTCGGCAAGCCGCTTGCTCGCTCCCATGACGTTGGTCGGCCGCACCGCCTTGTCGGTACTGATCAGCACGAAATCACGCACGCCGTATTCCGCCGCGGCCTTGACCGTGACGAGGGTGCCGAGCACGTTGTTGCGCACGCCTTCGGCGGGGTTGTGTTCCACCAGCGGCACGTGCTTGTACGCGGCCGCGTGATAGATCGTGTCGGGCCGCCAGGTGCGCATGATCTCGCGCATGCGCGCGTCGTCGCGCACCGACGCCAGCATCGGCAACACGCGCACGCCGCTGCCAGCCGCGATTGCCTGCAGTTCCTGATGGATGGTGTACAAGGCGAATTCGCTCAGTTCGACGAGGATCAGCGTGAGCGGCTCGAGCTTCAGGATCTGGCGGCACAACTCGCTGCCGATGGAGCCGCCCGCGCCCGTGACCAGCACGATCTTGTTGCGGATATTCCGGTGCAGCAGGTCGTCGTCGGGCGGCACCGGATCGCGGCCCAGCAAGTCTTCGATATCGAGCTCGTGCAGATCGCGCACGCGCACCTTCCCCTGCGCCAGGTCAGCCAGGCCAGGCAGGGTACGCACGTGCAGCGGCAGCTTCATGTCCTGGATGACGCGCATGATCTCGGCGCGCCGGGAGCGGCCCACTGCCGGCAGTGCCAGCAGCAGATCGGTGACGCCTCGTTGCTTCACCAGCGCCGGCAAACCCGCCACCGCGTGCACGCGCAGGCCGTCGATCGTCCCGCCCTGCAGGTTGCGTGCGTCGTCGATGAAGCCACGCACCACCATTTCCTGGCCGCTCGCAAGCGAATTGGCAAGCTGACGCCCCGCCGAGCCGGCGCCATAGATCATCACCTGGGGTAGCGCGCGCCGTCCGGGATTGCGCACGTAGCGCGCACCCAGCAGGTAGCGTACCGACAGGCGGCTGGCGCCGACCGTCACGAACAGCATCAGGGGAATGGCCAGTCCAATGCTGCGAGGCACCCCTGGAATGCCGATAAAAGTGAACAACAGCAGGAAGAACAAGCAGATCGCCGTGCTGGCCTTCACAAGCGCCATCAGTGCGTCGGCACCCGAAAACCGGAAGATCGCACGGTACATGCCCGAGATAACGTAGATCGGCACGGACAGGCCCACGGCAGCGATCAGGACACGCACCTGCGGCTCGGTAGGGAAGGTCCACTCCTCCAACCTGAGGCCGAAGGCAATCCAGACACACCCGACGCACAAACTTACATCCACCAGCAGTGCAAGCCCTCGCTTGACCGAGCGTGGCAGCGCAAGCAATCGATCTACAAACTTACTCATCATCACTTTCAGGGAGGCTTGCGCCTCTTCTATTTATTGCACCTGCCAGCCAGCACAGGTGTTTACCGGTATGTCGGCTGGGTTCGCACGCAGCCGGGTTTTGCTAGAGCGGAGCCGCCTTGCCGGCAGCGGCCGTGAACACCTCGTGGATCGCCGTGCAGGTGCGGTCGATCTCCTGGCCGGTGAGCGTCGGGTGGACCAGGAACATCAGGCTGGTTTCGCCCAATTCCTTTGCCACCGGCAAGCGCTCGACAGGACGGAAACCGGTATCGTCAAAGGCTTTTTCGAGATAGACCTCGGAGCACGAGCCTTGGTAACAAGGCACGCCCAGCTTATTGATGGCCTCGACGATGCGGTCGCGGCTCCAGCCGGGGGCCAGCTTCTCGGGACGCACGTACACGTAGCACTTGTAGTGCGCGTGCGTGAGGTCGTCCGGCAGCTGCGGCACGCGCACGACCTGGTGCATGCGGCAGGTGTTCCAGACCGTGCGGGCGTGCGTCGTGCGCGCCACAGTCCAGGCGGACATTCGCTGCAATTGAATGCGGCCAATCACAGCCTGCATTTCGAGCATGCGCCAGTTGGTCCCGAAGCTTTCGTGCAGCCAGCGGAAACCGGGCGCATGTTCGCGCTCGTACACCGCTTCATAGCTCTTGCCATGGTCCTTGAAGGCCCACATCTGGCGCCAGAGCGCTTCGCTATTGGTCGTGACCATGCCGCCCTCGCCGCCGGTGGTCATGATCTTGTCCTGGCAAAAACTCCAGGCGCCGACATGACCAATGGAACCGAGCATGCGGCCTTTGTACATCGCACCATGGGCCTGCGCGCAATCCTCGATGACCTGGAAGCCGTGCTCCGCGGCCAGGGCCATGATCGGATCCATGTCGCAGGGCCAGCCCGCCAGGTGGACGCAAATGACCGCCTTGGTATTGGGCGTGATGACCTTGGCGATCGTGGCGGCCGACAGGTTGCCGCTGTCGGCTTCCACATCGGCGAACACCGGTGTCGCGCCCGCGTTGGCGACGCAGGAAATGCTGGCGATGAAGGTGCGCGGGGTGACCACGACTTCGTCGCCCGGACCGATGTTCATCGCTGTCAGGGCGACGTCCAGCGCCAGCGTTCCATTGGCGACCGCAACGGCGTGCGCCGTGCCGCACCAAGCGGCGAATTCCTTTTCGAACTGGCGGGTTTCAAGGCCGGTCCAGTAGTTGACTTTGTTCGACAGCAGGACTTGATGGACTGCGGAAGCTTCCTCGTCCGTGAAGCTGGGCCAAGGGGAAAACTGAGTATTGAGCATGTGAACCTGATCTATCTTTTCTGAGCTGTACTGCGTCAATCAAAACGCCATGGCACCAATCGGCCTGGCTGGATTACCAACTACGGTTACCCCATCAGGCACGGGATTCACCACGACCGCCCCGGCCCCGACCATTGCACCTGCGCCGATACGGATGCCCTGGCGCACTGCCGCGCCCACGCCGATCCAGCTGGCGGCGCCCACGTGGACATTTCCGGACAAATGCGCGCCCGGGCTGATATGCACCGCCGTGCCGAGCATGCAGTCGTGGTCGACCGTTGCGCCTGTGTTGACGATTCCGGCGTCGCCAATGCGGGAATCGATGTTCACCACCGCCCCAGCCATGACGACACACCCTGCACCAAGAACCGCATGTGGGCTGACCCAGGCGCGCGGATGAATGATGGTCGCGCACCGTCCTCCCGCGGACAGCAGAACGTCATGCTTTTCCATCCTGACCGTGCAGTTTCCGATCGCGACGATCGCGCCATCGAATTCGCCAATGCGCGCGAGCAGCTGTGCTGTATCGCCGGCCACCTCCCACGGGCCGATCCGCGTCAAGCCAGGCCAGGCATCGTCGAAGAAAACAATTCTTTCCCAGCCGGCCGCAACGGCCGTGTCGGCCACGACCTTGCCGTGACCGCTTGCTCCAAGTATCGCCAGTTGCATGGTCGTTCTTCCCCTAGTCCGCGCCGCCGGTGAAGCGCGGCATGCTGGCATCGCCTGCCGCACTGATTCCTTCGCGGATCAGCACCTTCTTCACGGTGAGCCAGAGGATTTTCATGTCGAGCCAGATCGAGCGGTTATCCACGTACCAGACGTCAAGCCTGAACTTTTCATTCCAGCTCAGGGCGTTGCGACCGTTGACTTGCGCCCAGCCGGTGATGCCTGGCCTTACCTCGTGGCGACGGGCCTGGTCCTGCGTGTACAGATCGAGGTACTCGACCAGCAAGGGCCGCGGCCCGACCAGGCTCATCTCGCCTTTGAGCACGTTCCACAATTCGGGAAGTTCGTCGATGCTGCTCGAGCGGAGAAAGCGCCCGAATCGCGTCAGCCGCACGGAATCGGGCAGAAGCTCGCCTGCTTCGTCACGCGCATCGGTCATCGTGCGGAATTTCACCATCTCGAATACCTTGCCATCGATGCCCGGGCGCTTCTGCCGGAACAGCACCGGCGAGCCCAATTTCCGGCGCAGAACCAGCGCAAACAGCGCCAGCGGCACCGCCAGGACGAGCAAGGCAGTCGCGGCAACCAGTAAGTCAAACAGCCGTTTCAATTCATTTCTCCGTCACGCAATCAGTATAAAAAGACCTCATCCGCTCCCAGTGAGCCGTCCTTTCGAAACGCTCCTGTACGACGCTGCGCGCCCGCTGCCCCATCTGCGACAGGACCTGAGGTTCGACACCCATCGCCTCCTTCATGCAGCTTGCCAGGGCGTCGGCAGAGCGAGGCGGCACAAGCCATCCGTTACTTTCAGGCGAAATCACTTCATTGCAGCCGCTGATATCCGACGCGATCGAAGGAACACCCATCGCACCGGCCTGCAGGACCACATTCGGAAAGCCTTCCCGATAACTCGGCAGGACCAGGACGTCGGCAGCGGCCAAGGCCGGACGCACATCGTTCTGGTATCCGAGGCGATGGATACGCCGGTGCGTCGATATCGCCGCAAGCGCACCCGTTTCTGCAGGCGCCGACAGGTCGACCGCACCGACGATGAGCAGGTGCGCGGACTCCGGCAGCGTACCGAATGCCTCGACGAGCTCCGCAATACCCTTGTCCCGATTGAGGCGCCCAATGAAGCAGAATACGAAGGCGCCGTCGCCGATGCCCAGGTCGCGTCGTAACACGTGCGCCTGGCCCGTGACCGCGCCGGCCTCGGGGGAAAAGAACTGCGTGTCGACCCCCGCAATGTTGCCGTGTCCGATCACCTCCAGCCGCTTGCCGGTGATGCGCGATCCCGTGAGATCCCTGCGCACGCCCTCCCCTTCAGGCACCACGCGCGTGGCACACATGCAGATCAATTTGTCGAGTGCGATGTACAACAATCGCTGCATGCCAACCGCGGTCGGGAAAAGCAGTCCGGTAAAGGTGTGCACGCGCACCGGAACGCGGCAAACCCAGGCGGCAAGCATCGTGATCAAGCCGGCTTTGGGCGTGTACGAGTGAATGACGTCCGGCCGCAGCTTGCGGATATGCGCGATCATCGCCAGCAAGGCCTTCATATCGGCCACCGGATCGATACGCCGCACCATGGGCACTTCGGCGACCGGCACGCATTCGCGCTCGCGAATCGCGTCGACCGTATCGCCAGCGCTCGTCGCCAGCGACACGTCGAAATACGCCGACAGGAAACGGGGCTGGAGACCGAGGATCGAATGCAGGGTTTCGGGGACGGTGGTCGTGATCAGCAGTTTTTTTACATTGCTGCTTGTTTTTTCGACTCGCGAAGTGTCACCTGAGGCACGTTTAACCACAAACAGGTCGCGAAAAACCCTGAGCAATATGGCCGTACGTGCATGAGTTATATGTTTCACTCACCCTACCTTTAAGCAATTGCCGGCAGCAGGAAGGACCCCATTGCAAGCGTAAGAAAGATAGGCAGAATTACCTTGGAGAAGCGGCGAAAGCGTCCTGAGGAAAACAAGATCAATCCGAGTATGACAGACATAAAAATCCAGGCCGGGTACAAGTAGCGATCCGAATAGCCGACGTAGCCGAAAGCGACAAACGGAACCATCAATACCAGATAAACTTTCAAGTTTTCTCGAATGAATATCCGCAAATTGGATTCACTAACCAACCGTGACAGTGCATACATGACTCCAAAAGCACACCAAGTAAAAAGAAGAAAGTCCAGTCGAATCCCCCCTTGGTATTCAGATTCCGCGCCATATGTCAGCATGGCGTTTAGAAACGACAGACCCAACTGTTCGGCCAAAAATACCACTATTATTTGAGTTACGCCCGAGATATACAACACGGAACCCGCGAACACGAATATTACCAAACGCCGGAAACTCAACGCCAGCAAAAAGCATGGCAGCACATACAAGCCGCTGCTGAAGTGAAAGGCGCACGCCAATGCCGAGCTAATCGCAAACCAAGTCCATTGTTTTCGCAAAAATCCTAGCGTCGCCATATATAGAAGAACCGACGCAATACCTTGGCGCAAAATATTGATATGTGAAGAAAGAAAGAAAGGCGAACATAAAAGCGCGCTAGCAATCGAATAGAAAAGGACGCTTCGATCCTGCTTCGATAATGTACTACCTTGTGTGAGTTGGGTGACATACGCCATGTAAAGAGCCCACAAGGTCAACGATATCGCCGAAAAATAGAACTCCGTCCCGAAGCCAAGGCCGGCGATCATAAGCGTGAGATATTGGAAGCCGGGCTCAAATCCTTCGTGAAGACACATGCAACCGCCGATGACACGGTATAGCTCAGCATAATTCTCAGTATCAGTACCCACATCTAAACTGCGCGCACCAATTATTTTTGCGGCCAGTACCAAAATTGACAGAAGAAGTAATGGCATCCGGATTGGCCATAGTATGCTACGCATAGAATTTCCGGAAACGATTACGGATACCAGAGACAGCTATCCGTCTTAACAACTTCAAGCACGAAAATGTAACTGCGAGCGACAATTCGATTGCCGATATATATTTCTGCTTGCGCAAACGCTTCAGCGTCTCTAACTCAGCAGCCTGCATGCTCAACAAGTTACCGCTCAAGCCTGCTTCTCCGAAAGGGGCAGCGAATCTGCTTCCTAACGGTTGGTGGATCAGGGCTGCCTCGAATCCAGAAAACAGCAGCGTCAACCAGAGCAAGTAGTCTTCCGAACGACGCTTCTCAGCATCGAAGCGCACGGGCAAGTCCTTCTTCAACATAACTGAAGACGTTGCAAAACAGTTTCGCAATAAGAGTTTTCTTGCACCGATTAATTCGATACCCTTTTTTTCAGATAATTCTGAAGCTGTTCGCTGAACCTGCGTCATCACGGACACGAGATGGCCCGAAAAGGCGACGTTCGGAATCTGCTCCATCAAGTTAAATTGAACTTCGATCTTCTTCGGATGCCAACAATCATCTGCGTCAAGAAATGCCACATATTTTGTTGCGACCTCGCTCCAGCCGTAATTTCTGGCAACTGAAGCACCACCGTTGACCGGGTTCTGTAAAACTTTTACCGACGAATGAGCGAGCGAAATTGCCGTTATCACATCGTAGGTCTGATCAGTACTTCGGTCATCGATCAAGATGATTTGCTCAGGCAATACCGTCTGTTCTAACACAGAGGTGACTGCGCGACCAATTGTGTCTACGCAGTTATAGCATGGGATCACGACCGTTATCGAAACTGTATTTTTCATCATTTGTTCGTCGCAATCCACGGAGCAGCTGTAAAGTTCCGTTGTGCCTGCAACCGGTATTCTGAGACAGCCATACTCGGTAGATTTCCTGTTGAGCTGAGATGCTCCAATGCGTTACAAATGTCTGTAGCGTTACTTTCAGCATTGAGCCTTAAGCTCACGGACTGCCCGATGTCATCGAGAAAGTCGCTGCATTTCCGGTGATACTCAAGCAGAACAAAAGGCACGCCGCTTAGATAGGCGGCTATTGCACCATGAAGCCGCACACTCACGAACCATGCACACGCTGCAATTTCCCGAAGCGATGCCTCAACACCTTGTCTATTGTTGTAACTGATAACACAATCAACCTTGGCCTCAACCAGGCGCATCTTTAACATTGATGCCAGCTTATCGTCGCCGTCGTTTGCATGGTTATTCAGACTAAAAATCTTAACGGAACAACCTATCTTCTTAGCAGTTCTAACTATCTCACTGATGAGCCGGTCGTTTACTTGAGATCGCACCGATCCAGGAAATTCACACAGCGAAACTCCCAAGACCTTGCATTCACTTCTAGCGAGAAAAATACTTCTTTCAAATCGATCAGCAGCAACGGCGCCAGCGAGATCGGCGGCAAGGACAGTGGTACTCAGCCCCATTTCGATTCCTGCCTCGTAAGACACACGGTCGCGCACGCTCAGAAATTCAAAGGCGGACAGGAAGGTCTTCATTCGGCGCTCTGCGATGAGAGAATCGAACGGTCCGATCGACACCCCCACTGCAGCAAGTCGGATCCCACCAATTTTCAACGCATGCTTGTAGAGGCGAAAGACTCCAGAGTCAGAGTTAACAAAAAGCGATCCTCCTCCGAAGACAACCATCTGGTTATGAATGATCTCTTTCAACACAACCGCAGCGCGTACCAGGCCGCCGGTTTTGGTCTTTGCACAATATAGCTCTGGCGGAAGGATCCGGGGTAATGCTGAGGGAGCGTCGAAGTCGAGCTGCGGTCCAATTACACGGGCACTAGTTCCTGGCCAATACCGCCTTGCACCGTCAACGCAGGCGTATGCGAACAAGTCGTCCCCGAAATTCTGCATGCCATAATAGCCAGCAAACGCTACCGAAAGTGGTTTGGTCATGTTACTTCTCCACATCGTATTTCGTTTATTTGTTTGCCCGTCGTTGGACCTTTACTCAGCAACTGGGATTTCAGCGCGCGGTGGATAAACGCAATCAGTATCACGTACTCGCCAAGAATAGTTGCGGCGACGCCTGCAACTGCTCCGTACTTACTAGCGAACGCTGCCGTGGTTATGGCCACAACAACGGCGGCAGCTGTGAAACAGGCCGCTCGATCTCTCATCTGACCCCTGTCCAGAAATGCCGCGCCAAAAGCGGTCGACAGGTACCTTGCGGGGACACACAGTGCAAGAAGAAGCATTAAAGACGCGGACTCGAGATAAGAATTACCAAATAACAAGGGCATGATCAATGGGCAAATAAAACCCACAAGAGCGCCCACTACGATTCCAAAGATCAACATCAGCTTGATCCCGTTTCGATAAAGGGTCACCAATGTTTGCATATCAAAATGGCGGAGCCGGTGAAATTTTGGTATCAAAAACTTTTGGTAGATTACGGTTGGAAGAAGATATGCAGCCGAGAGTACAGTAACGGACGCGGCAAACACACCCGCCTGGTGCGAACCCGATAATTGAGAAATTATGACGATCGCCGCTTGGAAATAAACCATGTAGATAAAGGGCTCGACACCATAAGGCCACGCAACATGCGCAACGGATAAAATCCTTCGCCAGATGGGCATGGCACTTCCGGCATAGTCTTTTTCGACATTCGAACGCACGGAGGCTGCAAGCTTCGAGATCGGCTTGCAACTCATAGCAACCAGCATTACCGCCACCAAAGAGTAGGCAATAGCAAAATGCATTGCGTTGACTGATGGTGCTAGCAGAATAACTACCCCAACTGCGACGAGCCTCGCGAGATGAGGGAGCGAATTCCAAACCGAAAGTTCAGTATGACGCTCAGCCAATATCAATCTCAAACTAACCAGGTCGTTTGTAGCAGACGCAACAACGATCGACCCCAACACGAGAGAAACAACCAATGAGTAGCCGCCGGCCGACAACGCCGTTGCAGCCAACACAAGAATCGTGCAGCTCACTGCTGTACTTGCGATGACGAAACTGAGGCTATCCGCTAACTTATTCGCTAAGTAACTCGGACCTTGACCAGAGACTTTAACGAGGTAGGTATGCTGGCCGAATCCAGCAAGCGGCGATATCGCAGTGACCAAGGCGAGAGCAGATGCAAACACTCCAAACTCAGCAGGCGTCAGCGCACGCGCTATCATCACTTGCGAGGAAAAGCTCGCCAATGCGCCCAGAATGGCGCCTAGCCACAAGATGACCACGGCCGCTATTGCTCTACGATTCAACAGCAGGGCAGAAAACGGCCGAGCAAAATATTTCATCACTTCTTAATACTTATAGTTGGCGTATCGATATTTACCATGGCGCATCCTGGTACCGAACCGTCGCTCAGAATGGCGCAAGTCATTGAATATCCAGCTCGATACCTTTGCGCCGACAAGCGCGACGCGTTTTTGCGTTTCTTCGATTTCCCCTACCGAGGTCACTTTGCTGCGGACAATATTGATGACCGTGCCCGCGTAAGGCGCAATGATTAAAGCATCAGTTACGGCCAATATTGGGGCAGTATCAACAACAATGAAATCATAACTATCCTCGACCGCAGCAAATACGGATGCAAGATTCGCGTGCTCAAGCAGTTCTGCAGGACGCAAGGGTAAGATTCCTGTCGAGATAAAGTCAAGATTACCCAGAACTTCGCGATGCACGGCACTTTCCAATGGGATCCTGTTAGAAAGAACGTCGGAAAGACCATTCTGACGCTCCAGACCAAAATACCTTTGCAAATATCCTCGTCGAATGTCAGCGTCAATAAGTAATACTCGTTTTCCGGTAGAGGCCAGGACCGCCGCTAAATTGACGGAGACAAAAGATTTGCCAACCCCTGGTGTGGGACCGGAAATCATCACCACCTTATTGTGAGCAGACAACATCAAAAACTGAAGAGACGTTCTGAAGCTTCGTAAACTTTCAATCGCGAGTTCAGTCGCGTCCTCTTCAGCGAGTACCGGTAGTTTGCGCGCGCTAGCCTTGATTTGTAGGCTCGTGGAGCTTTGCTGCGCGCTATGAGGGATCGCGGCGCTAACGGTCAAACCAAGATGCTGTTCGAGCTCGTGCGGATCCTCAATGCCACCGAATAGGAGTTTCCTCGCCAGAGCATACATAACGCCAAGCATCACTCCCGCGATCGCAGCGCCAGCAATAATATACGACTTCCTAGGTCGGATCGGTTCGCGGGGAATTACTGCCTCGTCCAGTACCCGCGCATTTCCAACCTTACTCGCTTTAACCAACTTCAGCTGTTGGGCGCTGTTCAGCAGAGCAGTATACAGATCCGTATTGACCTTGATGTCTCTCGTTAGCCGAACGACATCCTGCTCAATCGCTGGCATTTTTCGAATCTTCGAATTGACGGCCTCGATTTCACGGCTCAACGAGCCAATCTGCTCCTCCACTCCTCGAACAATTGGATTTGCTGGCTGATAGTGCACAAGCAATTCTTCCCGCTTCTGCCTCAATTCGCTTAGTTTGACTTGATTCGCGACTGACTGCTGAAGGATGGATTTCGCTTCTTCCGATAGGTCCACCGTACCACGGCTGTTTCTTAGCTCGTTATATTTCGTTTCTGCCGACTCTAAACTCTCCTTCATACGAGGGAGTTGAGCCTCTAGAAAAGTCAGCGATTTTTGCGCCTCCTCGGACTTGCGATCAATATTTTGGCTTGTATACTCCATACCGATCTCATTCAACGTCCGCACAATAAGCTTTTGATCGACACCGTCCAAGGCGATCCCGATGATTCCGGACTGCTTTCCGCGCTCTGCGATCGAAAGTGAACGCTGCAGAGTCTCCACGGTTTCTAGCATTGGGGCACGCGATATGACGAACTGAGCGCCTGGCTGCGCAACTAGTGACGCCACAGTCAATTCGATTTGGCCAAATTCGGTCTTTGCGGACAAGGGCGCGCCAACGACGCCGATGATGGCGAGACCTCGCTTGCTCGATTCCAGCTTGTATCGGTTCACAGTCATCGCTGTGATCAGGAAGTCTTCCCCTTCCAGCGATTCAGGGACCTTGAATGCCGTTACTGTTGCGGACTCTCCGCCCCATGTATAGCCATCCAGACCTAAAAATCCAGGCTTACTAGGTGTTTCACTTCCGCGTGCAATCCAGTCACCCAACAGCGGTACGCGCTTCGGCTGCAGCGAGAGGTAGAGCTGAGCGTTTTCGACCGCGCGGCCAACAACCGTGCGTGATCGAAGGATTTCGATCTCCGCTGTTGCAGCTGACTTCATATCAAAAGCCCCAGCCAGATCCCCGAACATATTAGCTGGCGATCCTGCACTATCCTCGACCTGAATCAGCATATTCGCCTGGTATATTGGCGTCGCTACGAAGGTATAAAAGATAGCGAGTGCAACTACCAATGCGGCAACGACGATTATGCGCCCACGGTTGTCGATGATTGCATCAATATACGAAGCAATATCCAGTGCAGCATCATCACGTGTGCTCTCTGGATTTTTCAAGATAGTTGTTGAGGCTGATTGATTCATAGAGTTTTTCACCAGTGAGTAAGCAGAGCCGTCAGATCAACTCATTTTCTTAATATTTTTCGCCCATACGTCCGCGCCGATTTTGATCAGCTGCAGTGCGTGCCTGAAGCTTTCAATCCCTTCACGATATGGGTCGGGCACATCGATCTCCTGCTGCTCGCAAATCCGGAAAACCTTACCTCTCGCAGACGTGAATCGAGATTCGATCCAACGTTTCTGCTCTTTATCCATCACAAGAATTAAATCCGCTTGGGACACGTCCAGGACGCTAATTTGCCTAGCGACATGACCGCGTATGTCAATCAGCTCCTCACTCATCAACTGCACCGCATTTGGATCTGCAGATCGCCCTTCGAGAGCACCTACACCTGATGACGTGACGCGGGAACCGGGCAACTTTGCTTGTAGATAAGCCTCCGCCATCGGACTCCGGCAAATATTGCCAATACAAACCACCAGAATATTGTTCATCGGTTGATCTGCCCCACGGAGCTCGCCGCCGTCGCCGCGGTTGGCAGGATCAGGTTGACGATGCGGTTGTAGCGCGCCAGGCCGGCGGCGTCGACATACACCACGTCGCGCGGGTCGAGCTCGAAGCCTTCTGCCATGGCCAGCGCCACCGGCGAACTGGCGTCGAGGTTGTAGACCACTGGTTCGGACAGGTTGGCGCCACGGATCACGTACACCTGGCGTGCGGCGCTGCTCAGCTGGTTCAGGCCGCCGGCCTCACCCAGGGCTGCCGCCAGCGTCAGCTTGCCGTTATGCATGGTCAATGCGGCCGGGCGGTTCACTTCCCCCAGCACATACACCTTGTTCTCGTCGCGGCTGGGCACGCGTACCACGTCGCCCGAGGCCAGCATCAGACGTGTCATGTCCGCGCCCTGGCGCACGAGTTCCGGCACATTGACCGGATAGGACACGCCCTTGCGTGCCACGATCACCTGGCTCTGGTCGGCGGTCGGCAGGAAGCCACCGGCACGGCTCACGCCTTCGAACAGGGTCATCGGCACGTCGTCGATTGCCTGGCTGCCCGGGATCTTGACGTCGCCGTCGATATAGACCCGCTTGCTGCGGTAGGACAGCACGCGCAGCGTCAGGTCGGGGTTCTTGATCGACTCGATCAGGCGCTTCGACAGCAGGCTGCGTGCTTCCAGCTCGGTCATGCCGGCCACCTTGATCGGGCCGACGAAGGGAAACTGGATGATGCCCTGGCTATCGACGACAAAGGCTGCCGGCGACTGGGCGCCAGAGCTCGACAGCGCTTGGGCGCCCGTTGCGGCGATATTGAGTTCAGGGTGGTTCCACACCAGGACCGATAGCAGGTCGCCCGGCCCGATCACGTAGGGGCGGGCATCGGCGAACAGGGCTTGCACGCGCTGGTCGGCATTCTGCTGCCTGGCCGCGCGCTCGCTCTGGATCAGCTCTGGGGTGATCAGCTTGATGACGGGATCGGGCATCGGTGCGGAATGCGTGCTCGGCACGCGGTCCACGTCGATGCGCATGCCTGGCTCCATATTGGCGCAGGCAGAGACGAAAATGGGAAGTACGGCGGCGAAGCCAAGCAGCTTCATCGCCCGAAACAGGGTGACAGACATTGTTTTTCCGGTGACGCTAGGGCTAACAGAATGGAAGATATGCTGGTCTTTTTCTATGTACTACTTTCACCAGCGAACCATTGCAGAGCAAGCGACAGGAAAAGATGACTGAACCAACAAGCCGGTTATTGTACACATGCAAATTTCCACAGTCCAAGCTTTGTTGGCTATGGTTCATTCATTGCATTTCGAAAAATGGCATGCCGAGATGCTTCTGACAGGGCGCCGTGTCACATTTCAACGAATAGTGTGAAATTCCACTTTCGCGGCCGGATAGCCCTGTGATTCGTGAAAAGGCCGGTTCAATACGCTCTCCCGGCATGCAATTTGTGAAATCAGAGATATTAACGCACGGAAACAATCACACAATGTAACGGCCAGATAATTCAAAAACAATTCAATGTGTCGCATTTTTTCCAAAAACTTGGGGCGTATTCCCTCATATTAAGGAGGGAATGCGCCCCAATATTGCGGGTCCGATGGTTCCACACCGGCAGTCCCGTGTACGAGGTTGTAACGGGCGCCGCCCTCCCGCTCTTAATTAGTCCGTTTCGGCAGCCGCGTCCTTGTAGTTCTTCTCGAAGTTGAGCGCGAGCTTGTCCAGCAGCTTGGCGTTCAGTGCGTTGCCAAAATAGGTGTCGCGCGCATCGCGCACCTGTTGCGCGTGGCGGTCGAAGGACGGTCTGTCCTTTTCCAGAAAGGCGATGGTGGCCAATACGAAGGCGTTCCAGCGCAAGGACTTCTGCTGAAGTCCTCGGTATCGAGCAGCGACAGTTTCGCGTACCTGATCGCCTGCGGCCTGTCGTCCTGTAGCGCCCGTTGCTGGGCCACGTGCCAGACCAGGGAATTGCGATTGTCCTTGTTCTTTTCCATATAAGCGAGGATCAGGTCGGCCGCCTCCTTGGCGCAACCGGCGTTCGCCAGCGGCCGCATGCCCTTGCCGAGGGTCTGGTCGAACTCTTCGTAGGACAAGCTGAGCTCAGTTGCGAGGTGACGCTGGTATTCGGCCTCGCAGTCGACCGCGTGCGACGGCATATGAAACAGCGCGAGCAAGACCGCGAACAGGCAGGTGACGATCCTGGTTTTCATGACATCCTTGTTGATTGAATGGCGTGCGGCACACGGCGGCACATTCGCCCATCGCTCCTGCCGATCGCTTGTGAGCCTCACGCTTGCGCGCGCGGAAGGTCGACCAGGAAGGTCGTGCCTGCGCCTGGCGCGGTCTCGAAGCTGATCGTGCCGCCATGTTCTTCCACCAGGCTCTTGCTGATCGACAGGCCGAGCCCGGTCCCGCCCTTCTGGCGCGTATCGGCACCATCGGCCTGGGCGAAGCGCTGGAAGACGCGCGGCCGGAAGGCCTCGGGAATGCCCGGCCCCTGGTCGCGCACGGCCAGCCGCGCGCAGTTGCCGTGCGGCGCCAGCGACAGCGTGACGGTGGCGCCGCGCGGCGTGAACTTGATCGCGTTCGACAGCAGGTTGGTCAGCACCTGCACCAGGCGGTCGCGGTCGATCGCGGCGGCGAGCGTGCGCGCGCCGTCGTCGCCTTCGAGCCGCAGGGCCACGCCCATCTGGTCGGCATAGGCGCGCATGCTGTCGAGCGCCTGGCGCGCCACCGGCAACAGCGGCTGGGCGTGGCGTTCGAAGTGCATGCCGCCCGCTTCGATCTTCTGCAGGTCGAGCACGTCGTTCACCAGGCGCACCAGGCGTTCGCAGCTCTCGTTGGCGATCTGCACCAGGCTGGCAATATCCGGCGGCAGCTCGCCGGCGATGCCGTCGGAGAGCATCGACAGCGAGGCCCGGATCGAGGTCAGCGGCGTGCGCAGTTCGTGAGAGACGGTGGCCACGAACTCGCTTTTCATGCGCTCGACCTTCTTGCGTTCGGAGATATCGCGCAGGAAGACAGCGAGGAAGGCGCCCTCGCCGCTGCTGACCAGGCCGGCCGTCATCTCGATCGGAAACTCGACGCCATAGCGGTTGATGACGATGCGTTCGACGTGCTGGTCGAACAGCGGGCTGGAACCGGTGCTGCGCACGGCGTCGATGGCCTTGTGGGCGCTGGGGCGGAAACGCTCGGGGATGAGCAGCTCGGCCATCGGCCAGCCGAGCACCTCGCTGCGCTCCCAGCCGAACATCTGCTCGGCCGCGCTGTTCCAGTCGGTGACGAGGCCGCGCAGGTCGACGCCGACGAAGGCGTCCTGGGCGGCTTCGACGATGGCGTTGATGCGCTGTTCGCTTGCGCGCACCGAGGCCAGCGCACGCTCGAGTTCGCGGGTGCGCGCCTCGACGCGCGCCTCCAGCGTCGCATTCACGTTCTTCAGTTCATGGCGGCGCTGGGCCAGGTCGGTCAGCAGGGCGTTCAGGGTGTCCGACAGCGTCGCCACCTCGACATAGCTGCCGCGGCCCGAGGCCATGCGCAGGCTTTCGCCGCTGCGGATGCGCTCGGCCTCGCCCACCAGGCGCCCGAGTGGACGGGTGATGTAGCGCGCCAGCACCACGCCGACGATCGAGAACAGGACCGCGAGCAGGATGCCGCTGACCAGGGCACGCTGGCGCAGCGCGCGTGCCGGCGTATAGGCTTCTTGCTGGGTCTGGCGCACCAGCACCGTCCAGCCCAGGCCGGGATAGGAATCGAAACCCTTGCTGCGCCCGAAACCGACGAGGTAGGAGGTACCGTCCGGCCAGCGCTCGACCAGGTGCCCGGTTTCCGGTGCTGCGCCAGGCGCAGGCTGGGCAGGTCAAGGTCTTGCCCTGCAGCCCTGGCGGGCCCAGCAGCACGGTGCCGTTGCTGCCGATGATCAGGGCATCGACGTGGCCACGCTTGGCCAGCGGCGCGATCACCGAGCGCTCGACGGCGCGCGCCCATTGCCGGGACAGGTGCACGCCGAGCACGCCGGCGGTGCGGCCGTCGGCATCCTGGTAGGGAAAGGCGACATCGACGAAGCGACGCGGCTCGTTGCCCGGCGCGGCAGCAGCTTGGCCAGCAGCACCGCCTCGTGCACGTCGCCGACATTCACGCCCTGCAGCGCATTGCGGTACCGGGGACGCTGCGCGACGTTGGCGCCCTCCAGCAACCCGCGGCCGGCAACCTGCACCCGCCCGTCGAGCCCGGCCATGCCGATCCAGTCGTAGAAACCGTAGGATTGCTGGATGCTGTCGAGCACGGCGCGGCGCGAGGCCAGATCGGCATTCCCGGGCGCCAGGTCGCGCCGCTGCGCCAGCAGGCGCACCTCGCGGTAGCGTTCGTACATGCCGCGGTCGAGCTTATCGGCGGCCTGCACGGCCAGGTCGCGCAGGCCGTTGCCGATGCTGGCCTCGACTTCGCGGGTGGCCGCCACGTCGATCACCTCGACCAGCAGCACGGTCAGGAAGATCGACAGCAGCGAAAACGCCAGGGCCAGCCAGGTACCGAGACTGTGGCGGGGCTTGCCCTGCGGCGCCGTCTCGGGGGCGGTGCGCCCATCCTGCGGCGGAGCGACTTCGTGCGGTATGTGGTTCATGGAAGCTGGCTGGTGGCAATGCGACAAGCGTAGCACGGGGCGCTCGCCTCCTCAATTGCCGAGGTGAATCAGTCCTCTGCAGCACCTGGCGCGGCAGGCGCGCTCCCGCGATCAAGGCGCGTTCCTGCGCGGCGCATGGCCGGCCGGTTTTCCCGACGCACACGGCCAAGGCCGATTTCCCGTATACTTACGCGTTACAACCATCCGCACGCCACCACAGCATGTCCGACACCACGCCCGCCACCGCTCCCCTGCTCGACTACGTCACTTCCTGCGCGCTGCCCACGCCCTGGGCCCAGTTCACGCTGCACGCCTTCGTCGAGCATGGGCCGGGCTATGGCCCGGCCGGCAAGGAGCACCTGGCGATGGCGCTGGGCGACATCGGCAACGGCGAGCCGGTATTGGCACGCGTGCATTCGGAATGCCTGACCGGCGACGTGCTGTTCTCGCAGCGCTGCGATTGCGGCGCCCAGCTCGAGGGCGCGCTCAAGCGCATCGCCGCCGAGGGCCGCGGCGTCCTGCTTTACCTGCGCCAGGAGGGCCGCGGCATCGGCCTGGTGAACAAGATCCGCGCCTACCGCCTGCAGGAAGCCGGCGCCGACACGGTCGAAGCCAACCTGCAGCTGGGCTTCCACGCCGATGCCCGCAACTACGAGCTGTGCCGCCCGATGCTGGAACAGTTCGGCATCAGGCAGGTCAAGCTGATGACCAACAACCCGCGCAAGATCGACGCCCTCACCCGCCTGGGCATTGCCGTGACCGAGCGCGTGCCGCTGCTGGTGAACCGCAACGCCTTCAACAACGGCTACCTGAACACCAAGCAGGCCAAGCTGGGCCACATGATGACGGCGCAGCTGGATGCCGTTGCCGAAGATGGCGAACTGTAACGTTCTGCAGACAAACTAGGGTGGTGGCAAGATGGTAGTCATCTACTGCCATCCGCTGACGATCAACGTGGGCATGGCGGCCCGGGCAAGGACGGGCCGCGTGCTCCTTCGCCGCCATGAAACGAGCCGTTCCGTCCCTGCCGCCTGAGCTTCCCTTCTGCCTGCGGCTGTCCTGGCCGCGTTGCCTGGCGCATGCCGCGCTGTGGCGCCTGGCGCGATTCTTCCTGCGGTGCTTGCCGTTCCGCCCCAGGCGGTTCCCGGCCCCCTGCCTCGCGCTTTGCCTGTCGCTCCCTCTTGTTGCAGCGGCCGCCGCGCCGCCCGCCGGCAAACCGGCCGCGGGGCTGGAGCGCACTTCGGCACCGTCGCCGGGCAGGACAAGGCGGCCACGCCGCCCGTCCCGCCGCTGGTGACGCCGCCCGCGGCGCCGCCGGCCACCACCCCGTCGGCGCCCGGCCCCGGCGAAACCGACGAGACCACCACCCTGCCGCCGCCCTCATCGAGCGCCCAGCAGCTGTATTCGTCGGCCCAGGCCGACCTGCTGCAAATCCGCATGCTGCTGAGAAACGGGCGTACCCAGTCGACAGTGGGTTCGGGGTTTCTGGTCGGCACCAGCAATCTCGTCATCACCAACTACCACGTGGTGTCGCAGATGGCGCTCGATCCGGGCGTGTATGTCGGCGAATACGTCGACACCGACGGCAGGCATGGTCCGGTCGAACTGATGGCGGTCGACGTGCTGCACGACCTGGCGGTGCTGCGCGTGAACCGCAACGGCAGCGGCTTTTTCATCGTGCCCGACAAACCCGTCAAGCTCACCCAGGGCCAGGATTTGTATTCGCTCGGCAACCCGCTCGACCTCGGCTTCGCGATATCCGAAGGGGCCTATAACGGCGTGGTCAGCCGCAGCTTCTACGACCAGCTCATCTTCAGCGGCCCGATCAATTCCGGCATGAGCGGCGGGCCCAGCGTGACCGCCGGCGGCACGGTGGCCGGCATCAACGTCTCGAAGCGGCGCGACGGCGAGGCGGTCAGCTTCCTGGTGCCGGTCAAGTATGCGCAGGAACTGCTGCGCCGGGTCGTCGGGGGAGGCCCGCCGCCGAAGGACTTCAATCCCCTGATTGCCCAGCAACTGCTGGCGCACCAGCGCGCCATGGTGGGGAGGCTGCTCGATACCCCGCTCTCGATCAAGAACATGGGGCCGTACCGGGTGCCCGTGCGCGAGTCGGGCCAGGTACGCTGCTGGGGCCGTTCGAACGTGAAGGCCGAGGCCAGCTATAGCTCGGACACGATGAGCTGCGCGATGGAATCGGCGATCTATGTATCGGACACCCAACAGACGGGGCACGTGTCGATGACGCACCAGTACCTGCGCTCGGCCACCCTGCATCCACTGCGCTTCGCCGCGCTGGCCAGCAGCGAATTCGGCCTCGACCGCCTGGGCAGCACGCGCGACACCCGGCTCACCGGACCACTGTGCCGGGAGCGTTTCGTGCGCACGAACACGCTGCCCCTGCGCGCCGTGACCTGCGTGCGCGCCTACCGCAAGTTCCCGGCCTGTACAACTTCACGCTGCTGACCGCCAGCACCGACAACCCCCAGGCCAGCCTGCAGAGCCGCCTGGACGTGGCCGGCGTGTCCTTCGACAACGGCATGCGCGTCACGCGTGCTTTCCTCAGCGCGCTCGGGCGCAGCGGGAAACTATGACGGGCCCCTGGTTCATCGAAACCCTTGCGCGCAACGGCGACGTGCTGCACCGTCACCGGGTCGACCGCCTGCCGATCCGGATCGGCCGCGGCTACGACAACGACTACATCCTCGACGATGCCTACGCGGCACCGCGCCACGCGATGGTGGAACTGGGCGAGGATGGCGGCCTGGTGCTGCGCGACCTCGGCACCCGCAACGGCGTCGTGCATGGGAGGACGCGGCGCACATCGCTGCCGGTCGACGGCAACACCGTGGTCCGGCTCGGCCATACCAGCCTGCGCATCCGCGCCGCCGATTTTCCCGTGCCTGCCGAACTGCTCGACCGTACCATGCACGGCTGGGAGGGCGCCCTGCCCGGCCTGGCCGGCACGGTGCTGGTGGCGCTGGTGGCCTTGTTCACGATGTGGCTGGCCGACACCCAGGCCTATCGTCCCTTCCGCTACCTGCTGGCCCTGGCCTATGGCATGGGCGCGGCGCTGGTGTGGAGCGGCCTGTGGGCCTTCGGCAACCGCCTGTTCGGCCGCCATGCGCGCCTCGGGCGGCATTTGTTCATATTCGGCTGCGGCATCGCCGCGCTCATGCTGTTCCGGCTGCTATCGAGCGCGCTCGGCTATGCCTGGTCGATCGAGGTGTTCACGCGCTATGGTTCGCACGTGGCGATCCTGCTGGTGGCCGGGATGGTGTACTTCCACCTGACCACCGTCAAACCCGAGCCGCGGCGCCGCTTTGCGGTGATGTGCGCCGCGCTCGCCGTGCTCGGTTCCGGACTGGTGTTGATCAGCAATGAACAGCGCAATGGCCGCCTTGCCGACGAACTCTACATGTCGGTGCTGCTGCCGCCGGACATGCGGGCCACCCCCGACGGCAGCGTCGACGAATTCATGGCCGACGTGGCGGCCATGAAAGCCGAGCTGGACCGGGAGCGCCAGGATGGGGACGAGAGCGGCACCGACGGGAGGGAGGGTGCTGCAAACTAGGCCGGGACGCCCCCCCCCTCCGGTGGCTGCTCAAGCGTTATGCGATGCCCTGCCGGCCTGGCTGCTTTCGCCGCGCGAGCTCAAGCCGCCTGGCGACTGGCCGGAGTTTGCGCCCTGCGAACCGACGCCGATGCCGCCGTTGCCCTGCGACTGGGCGTGACCGTTGCCGTTGCCGTTGCCGTTGCCGCCGGCCTGCGCGTGCCCGTTGCCGCGGCCGGTGAACGGATCGACGAACTGCTGGACGATTTCCTGCTGCTTGCGCAGGCCGCGCTCGGCCTCTTCACTGGTGGTACGTGCAACCTCGTCGGCCAGCGCACGGGCCGTGCGGGCCGTGTTCTGGGCGTGCTGCTCGGTCACGCGCGCCAGTTCGACCTGGGCATCGGCGGCCAGGCGCGAGATGTGCTGCTGGTAGGCGCGCAGCTTCTCGCTGGCGGGCTGGGCGCGCGACGCGGCTGCGCTGAGCAGCTCGGTCTGGCGGTCGGCGGTGAGGAGCTGCTGGCTTGCCAGCGTCGTTTCCTCGAGCATCGTCTGGGCCAGCTTGATGTTCAGGTCGCACATCTGCTGGAAGGATTGGAACAGGGACTTCGACATGTCGTTCACGAAAGCCGTTTGCGCGTCCAGGTGGGTGCGCACTGCCGGGTTAACCGATTGGGAAAATGGATACATGCGTGCCTCGTTCATGGGAAAAGGTTGTAAGTGTGTCCCGGCAGGGCAAGGCAAACTGCGCACCGCCGCCGCCGGGGAATTCGCCCGGAAACGGTAGAGCCCGGTAGCGGCAAGCTGGCGGGTTCAAGCGTTTTCGCGCGAAGCCTCAAGGCTAGGGGAGCACGGCCATAAACGTTTGCGCTAGATCAAAAGTGCGAGCCCAGCGGCCCAGCTTGCCCCGCGGCATCACCCTCCCGCCATCGGCTTCCGCTCGCTCATGTTTCCGTCAGAATCATGCACGCAGGATTGCCCGGCGCGGCACGGACGCCCCCTGTCAGGCGGCATGGCGCTCGATCCAGGCGGCAAAGCTGTCGACGAAGCTCTGCAGGAAGCCGCGCAGCGACTCGTCGGCCAGCCGCTCGCCATCGAACTTGGCCGCGATGCCGCCGAGATAGGCTTCCGGCGCGGGCATGGCCGGCATGTTCAGGAAGGGCAGCGTCTGGCGCAGGTGGTGGTTGGCACCGAAGCCGCCCAGCGCCCCGGGCGACTGGCTGACGATGGCGCAGGGCTTGCCGGTCCAGGCAGCCTTGCCGTAGGGACGCGAACCGACATCGATCGCGTTCTTCAGCGCCGCCGGGATCGACCGGTTGTACTCGGGCGTGACGAACAGGATGGCGTCGGCCGCGCGGATACGGTCGCGGAAAGCGGTAAAGGCCGGCGGCGGCGAGGCGGTCTCGTCGTCCTCGTTATACAGCGGCAGGTCGCGGATCTCGACGATCTCCATCTCGAGCCCTGCCGGCGCCATCTCCATCATGGCCCTGGCGAGCTTCCTGCTGAACGACTCCTTGCGCAGGCTGCCTACGACGATTGCGATTTTTCTCGTTGCCATGGGAATTCCTTTCCTTGTGCGATCGGGAAGTGTCCATACTAACGAGTGCGGCAGGCATGGCGCGCGCGGCTCCCGCTCAGATGCGCCCGCGCCGGAAGGCTGCCAGGAACTTGCGCGCCTGCGCCGCGCTCAATACCTGTACCGCGTCGCCATGCCGGGCGTAGAGGAAAGGCGTGCCGCCGAGGCGGTCGGTGAGCTTGGCGCGGAGCAGGAAGCGGGTACCGGGCGGATATTGTTCGGGGTCGCTCAGGGGGCGCGCGCACTGCACCCGCATCGTCGGCGCGAAGGCCTGCCCGGGCATCGGCGCGATGCGCAAGCGCCCGCTGCGCGGGTCCGGCACCGAGTGCACGGCCACCTCTCGGTAGGCCCGGGGGTCGCGCGCCACCTCAGGCCTTCGCCGCCGGCGCCACGCCGCGCGGCACCGGCGCCTCGCGGATCGGCAGGTTGATCGCGGCGGCGGCCAGCGCCAGGGCGATGTCGGCGTACCACATCCAGCTGTAGTCGCCAAAGCGCACGAAGGACAGGCCGCCCAGCCAGGCGCCGAAGAAGCCGCCAACCTGGTGCGACAGCAGCGTCAGGCCGAACAGCGTGGCCAGGTAGCGCGTACCGAACAGCTTGCCCACCAGGCCGGCGGTGGGCGGCACCGTGGCCAGCCAGGTAAAGCCGAGCGCCGCGGCCAGCACGTAGAAGGTGAGCGCCGTCTTCGGCGCCAGCAGATACAGGGCGATGATCACGGCGCGGGCAAAGTACATCAGCGCCAGCAGGTTCTTCATCCGGTAGCGCGTCGATAGCGCTCCGGCGGCAAGGCTGCCGGCAATGTTGAACAGGCCGATGAGGCCCAGCGCGGTGCCGGCCACGCCCACCGGCAGGCCGCACAGTGCCACTTCGCCTGGCAGGTGGGTGACCAGGAAGGCAATGTGGAAGCCGCAGGTGAAAAAGCCCGCATGCAGGAACAGGTAGCTGCGGTCGCGCAGCGCCTCGCGCAATTGCTGGGTCAGGCCGATGCCAGCAATCGGCGCGGCGCCCGCGGCGGCGACGCTTCCCGCGGCCGCCCTCCGCCCTTTCATCAGCCAGGCCAGCGGGATGGTCAGCAAGGTGGTGGCGGCCATCGTGAACATGGCGACGATCCAGCCCGGCCCCGCGATGAGGAACTGCATCAGCGGCGAAAACACGAACTGGCCGAACGAGCCGCCGGCATTGATGAAGCCGGACGCGAAGGGACGACGGCTTGGGGGCAGGCGCTGGGCGGTGGCACCGATCAGGATCGAGAAACTCCCCGCCCCGCCCCTGCCGCCGAGAGCACGCCCATGGTGAGCAGCAAGCCCCATTCGGAACTGACGAAAGGCGTGGCCGCCAGGCCGCCGGCCAGCAGCAGCGCCCCGAGCACGATCACGCGCGCCGGGCCGTATTTGTCGGCGATCGCGCCGAAGACGGGCTGCGAGGCGCCCCACATGAACTGGCCGACCGCCAGCGCGAAGCTGATGGTGGCCACGCCCAGGCCGGTCGCGCTGTTGAGCGGCGAGAGAAACAGGCCCGTGGTCAGGCGCGCGCCCATCGTGATCATCAGGATCGCGCTGGCGGACAGGATCAGGAGCCAGGCGGCGCGCGGAGACATGTCGGTGTGGGTGGTCATGGTCGTGGAGGTGAGCGCCGCGCGCCGGCGGGCGCGGATCGAAATGAGGATTCTAGCAACGATGTGGCAAGCATGCTGGCGGCCCCCGACACCACCGCGTGCTACTACTGCCAGTTCGGACGTGGCGAATGGACGCTCGAAGAAGCCGAACTGGACGATCCCAGGCATGGAGCGGCCGTTGTGGACGGCTGGGATGGCCTCGTTCGCCTCATCGGGCGCGTTCGACAGTTCTTCGATCATCCATGGAGCGAACAATGAGCGACACAAAAGCGAAAGGCCCGGCATCCTGTTTTCCGTCCATCGAGCAGAAGTATGGCCATCCCATCGCATACTGGCTCGCGCTGCTGCGGCAGAGGGGCGAGCAGAAGCATATGCAGCTGCTCGCATGGCTGAAAAGCGAGCACGGGATGGGCCATGGGCATGCGAACGCCCTGGTAGCGCACCACATGGGGCTGGCATCGGCGCATGGCGCTGCCAACACCTGGCACGCACTCCACAATTGCCGGGCCGCGGAAGCGAGTGTGGTAGCCCAGCCACCAAAGAGACGACGCGACCAACGTCCGGGCCGCCGCCCCTCGCGAAAGGTGCTTTTCCCCCGCAAATCTGGCATTATTGCTGCAAATAAACATCGGGGCGCTCCGCCCACCTTGCCATGCTCAAACTTGAAGTCGCTTCTTACGACAACGCAGCGCCGGCGGCGCCGTTGGCCGCGCTCTTCGGCCGCGAGCGCCTGACGCTCGGGCGTGGTGAGGACAATTTCTTCGTCCTGCCCGATGCGCGCCATGAAGTCGCACGCACCCAGGCGGCGCTCTGGCATGACGGTACGCGCCACCGCATCGTCAACCTGAGCGACGCCATGCCGCTGTCCGTGAACGGCGAGGAACTGGCGCGTGGCCAGGATGCGCCCATCGGTCCCGGCGACCAGATCAGGATCGGGGTGTACCTGATCGGGGCGCACGCCGCGCCGATTGCCTCGAACGAATTGCAGGCGCTGAAAGAGGCCTTCCTGCGCGGCGCCGGCATCGCGCCCGACGCCATTTCGGCCGAGCTGACGCCGCAGATGATGGAAACCATCGGCAAGCTGATGGCTACCTCGATCCAGGGCACGATCGACCTGCTGGCCCTGCGCTCGCTGGTCAGGCAGGAAGTGAAGGCGGACGTGACGATGGTTGTCGTGCGCAACAATAATCCGCTCAAGTTTTTCAGCGACAGCCAGACCGTGCTGACGCAGATGCTGCGCAAGAAGATGCCCGGCTTTATGGAGCCGCTCGAATCGCTGGAAGACGCCTACCTCGACTTGCGGGCGCACCAGATGGGCGTCGTCGCCGGCGTGCGCACCGGCATGCAGGCGATGCTGGCGCGCCTGAAGCCGACCCATATCGACAGTGGCCTCGGCGCCCCCTCGCTGCTCGACAAACTGCTGCCATGGCGGCGCGAAGCCGGCATGTGGCAGGCCTATGCCGGGCAGCATGCGGCCGTGGCCGGCGAATCCCAGGACCAGTTGTTCGGTCCGGCGTTCCTCGAGGCCTACGAGGCCGAAATCGAGCGCGTGAACGCTCATCCCGGTGCCCATCTCACCGTCAACCGCGCACCCGCGTCACGCGCCAACGCACATGTCGTCCCCGCCAAATAAACCAGTCCAGCTCGAGTACGCAGCGATCAGCGAGATCGGCATGCGCTCGTCCAACCAGGATCACATCGGCCTGGCCCAGCGCGACGGCTTGCGCTGCTTCGTCGTCGCCGACGGCGCCGGCGGCCATCACGGCGGCGAGATCGCCTCGCGCGTGGTGGTCGACGCGCTGCTGGCCAGGTTCGACGCCGAAGCGTCCTTTGGTCCCCCGCGCCCTGCTCTCCTATGTGGAACACGCCTCCCGGCAGCTGGCGCTGGCGCGCCGTGGCAAGCCTGAACTGGCCGACATGAGCACCACGGTGGCGGCGCTGCTGGTCGACGGAGCCAATGCGCGTGCCGTGTGGGCGCACACGGGCGACACCCGGCTCTACCTGTTTCGCGGCGGGCGCGTGCATGCCGTCACGCGCGACCACAGCCTGACCCAGCAACTGATCGACGCCGGCTATGCGCGGGCCGACCAGCTGCGCGTCCACCCGCAACGCAACATCCTGCTCGCCGCCGTCGGCACCGAGGGCGAAAGCGCCGCCAGCGCGACCGAAACGGCGGTCGACCTCGTGGACGGCGACGCCTTCCTGGTCTGCACCGACGGCCTGTGGGAATGGGTGCTCGAGCACGAGATGGAGCAGGCACTTGCCGCGGCAAGCGACAGCCAGGCCTGGCTGGCGGCGCTATGCGCCATCGCCGACAATGCAGCGGTCCGGTCGGGCGGCAAACGCGACAATTACTCAGCGTACGCGATCCGCGTGCGATGACAGGAACTCATTACATGAACGCAGACACGCGCAGCACAGCCGCGCGGCACATCAACGCCGGATCGGAAAACTGCCTCCCGATCGGCACCCGCCTGTCCGACTTCGAGATCACGGGCGTGCTGGGCGAAGGCGGCTTCGGCATCGTCTATGTGGCCTATGACCACGCGCTGCAGCGCACCGTCGCGATCAAGGAATACATGCCGGGCGCGCTGACGATGCGCGCCGCCGGCGACGCTGTCTCCCTGCGCTCGGAGCGCCACCAGGAGACCTTCCGGCTCGGCCTGAAAAGCTTCATCAACGAGGCGCGCATCCTGGCCCAGTTCGACCACCCCGCACTGGTGAAGGTCTACCGCTTCTGGGAGCAGAACAACACGGCCTATACGGCGATGAAGTTCTACGATGGCCGCACGGTCAAGGACATCGTCACGAACAGCCCGGAGCTGGTCGACGAAGCCTGGTGCCGGCGGGTGACGGAGCAGATCCTGGGCGCGCTCGACATGCTCTACACGATGCGCATCCTGCACCGCGACATCTCGCCCGACAACATCATCGTGCAGGAAAACGGCGACGCCGTGCTGCTCGACTTCGGCTCGGCGCGCCAGATCATCGGCGACGCGACGCGCGGGCTGACCGTCATCCTCAAGCCAGGCTACGCGCCAGTCGAACAGTATGCGGGCGACGCCTCGCTCGAACAGGGCCCCTACACGGACCTGTACGCGCTGTCGGCGGTGCTGTATTTCGCGATCACGAAGACGCCGCCGGCGACCTCGATCGGCCGCATGATCAACGATCCGATCGTGCCCCTGGGGGTGCAGGCGCCGGCGGGCTATGGCGCGGCGCTGCTGGCCGCCATCGACAAGGGCCTGGCGGTGATGGCGCAGGACCGTCCGCAGACGATCGACGCCTTCCGCGCGCTGCTGGGCATTGCATCGGGCGGACCGCTGGCTCCGCGAGGTACGAGCGCCCCGCCGCCGAGCCCGGCCCCGGCCCCGGCCCCGGCCGCCACCCAGGCCGAGGCGCCAGCCACGCCGGAGAGCGCGCCGGCTACCAGCGACAAGGCGACGCCAGCTCGGCGGCTGAGCGACCAGGTCGCGCCAGCGGCGACACCGGAGACGGCGCCAGTCCAGGCCGTACCGAATTTCACTCCCGCGCCCGACCGGCGCCGCCTGTTCCCCGGGCGCCGGCGCGGCGGGCCTGCTGGCCATCGGTGCCGCGGGCCTGTATGCGCTGGTGGAATCCTCGCGCGGGGATACGTTCGTGCTGGCGCAACCGCAGCCCCGCCCGCCCGTGGCGGCGCCCGCTCCTGACCCGGCCACGCCGGCCGCGGCCGCAGCGCCCCTGGCGGACGCGGAGGCGGCCCCGGACAGCGCAGCACCGACGCCGGGCGCTGCCCACGGCTCGGCGGTCGCTGGCGTGGCAAGTCCGATGCCGGTCGACGGCGTGGCAGCTGCAAGCGCGCCTGCGGCCGCGATCCCCGGCGGGAATGGCGGCGCCGCTGCGAACACACCAGCGGCGACGGCCTCGCCCGCAGTCGCCGGCTCGGCTCCGGTCACGACCGTGTTGAACACGGAACTGGCGATGTTGGAGGACACGTCCCCGAGCGCGGCGCAGAAGGCGGACGCCAGGCGTCCGGCCGCGCCGGTGAGCGCGAGCTACAAACTGCGCATCAAGCCCTGGGGCACCCTGTACGTCGACGGCAAACCGCGTGGCGTCTCGCCGCCGCTGAAACAGATCGTGCTCACGCCGGGCAAGCACACGATCCGCGTCGTCAATCCGGGCTTCCCCGAGTACGTGACGACGATCCAGGTCGGCAAGAACAAGTCCGGGGCCATCGAGCACGATTTCGCTGCCCACTGATGGCCGGCGCCTGGCCAGGCGCCCCGTCGTTCACCAGGGCTTGAAGTACACGACCTCGAATACCGGCCCGGTCTTTTCCTGGCCAAGGGCATTCCTGTACGTGGTAATGGCCGAATAGCGGCCTACGAGATCGAAGCCGCCTTCGATGCGCGCGTTGGCAAAGTACGCTTCCTGCAAGGCCTTCGGTACCAGCACCTTGAAATAGTCCGTGCTCTCGGGGACGTTCAGCTGGCGGCCGATGCCGCGCAGGTTGTACACGGCAAGGTTCATCTGGTCGACCTGCGACATCGTCGGCACGGCAAAGAACACCGGCCTGGCGTCGGCATGCTTGATGCGTCCGTGCAGGTAGTACAGCGCGCCGTCGGGCCTGAGCTTGGGCGAGCTGACGATGCCGTCGCCCGGACGGGCGCCATGCACGATCGCCGCTTCCTCGAGGTTATCCGGCTTGACGCGGCCCGACTTCAGGTCGGCATGCCTTTGCGCGATGGCCTGTTGCTTTTCCAGTTCCGCCGTCCGTGCGCGCTCGGCCTGCGCGATGCGCTCGCGCTCGGCCTCCTGCTGTCCCTGTTTGCGGCTGTCGAACGCGGCGGCGAAGTCCGCTTCACAGGTGTCGAAACAACTGGCGCGCAGGGTGCCCGCCTCTTGCCGGACAGCGGCGCAGAACGACGCGATCGTGTCTTCCGGCTCGATGCGGGTGCGCTCCAGCGCCGACTTCATCACGCCCTTGGCGACGTAGGCGTGTCCTTCGCTGCACTGGTTCGATTTGTCGAAGGTATTGGCGAGCCATTTTCCCACTGGGGATGCCTGCGCGCCGAATTCGAGTGGGGATGCCTGCGCGCCGGAAGGGAGCGACGCCGCTGCCAATGCAAGCATGACGGCCGATGTGGTGATGGATTTCATGGTGAGCTTTCGATGATCGTGAAACGCGCCGTGGCGCGCTGCCGGCAGCCGGCTTACTGCGGCGCCGGCGCCGGATACAGGGCAAAGTGCTTCGGCAGCGTGTCGATGCTGCCGGCACGGTCGAACACGCCCAGGTCGCCCGACGCGGTGACCTGGTAGTAGTCGCCATGGGCGCTGCCGATGACGGCATAGCGCCCGTTCGAGCGCGCCCGCAGCAGCTCGCCACGGTCGCCGCTGGCGCAATAGGCGCTGCGGTCCACCTTGTACACCTTGCCGCCCACGCGTTCGAGACTGGTGGTGAGGTTGAAGCCGAAGGTCACCCAGGTGCCGATGATCTCGCGCTGGCGCACCGGCGGCAGCTTCGTCCCGTCGGTCGATCCGATCCCCGGCTCTTTCGCGTCCACGCAGGCATAACGGTCGCCGCGCTCGTCCTTGAGAAGGCGCCGGTTCAGGTCGATCTTGCGCTCGCCATCTTCTTCCATGCGCGCGATCCAGTTGCCGCTCTCCCCCGCCGTCACGCCTGCGGGATACAGGAACAGCTTCGAGCGTGTCATGCGATACGAGCGGCAGGTCTCGCCTATCCTGCCGGCGAGGTGTTCGAGCGCCGCCGTCACCTGGCTTTCGGTCGGGCGCAAGGCCGGGTCCTGCAGCGTGAAGGAGGCATTGACCCAGGACTGGTCCGCCGTATCGCGCGAGAGGTACTCCGATACCGTCACCCCGCCGAGGCCCGGTACCTCGACGGTGAGCTGGGGGTGCAGGGAGTCGGCACAGGTCGGGGTCGCCGCCACCTGGCGCGGCACCGCGTCTTCGCCATCGACAGAGGCGACAAAGCGGCAGCGCCCTTCCGGCTCGACGCTGCACGAGAAGGTCGTCAGGCCAAGCTTCCTGTCGGCGCCGCCCCGGTCTTCCATCACATCGGCGTGACAGTTGCGCGTCGCCTCGTCGGTTGCGCCCTCGTCGCAGTAACGCGGTTCATAGCGGGTCGCGCGGGTTTGCAGGCCGGCGACGTGGGTGACCAGGTTCGCGCGGGCCGTCTCATCGGCGGTCTTCGGCGGCGGCGCGGGCCGGTCGCAGCCCAGCAATGCTGCGCCAAGGAGGAGTGCTGCGACAAATTTCAGGGCTGGCATCGGTATCGTGGAATGATGCATTCCCGGACGCGGGATGGCCAGGATGATGCGGGAGCAGCATCATACTCGATAGTTTCTCTTGCAAAACTATCGAATTCTCGTGGCAACGATTTTTAGTCGCTGAAACGCCTGGGCGGATTCGGCATCTGGAACCGCGCCGAAGCTCGGCCTGGCGGCCGATGGGTGCCAACCGACTTGATCCGGTTGTACGTTTCATGCGCGTTGTGGCCGGACCGGCCGTGGCAATCCGACTGTCCGGCCAGACTGGAACCTATTCAGGCATGCTCGTCGTGTCGGCGGCAGGCCTGGCGCGCTCGAGCGCAGCGGCCACCACGGCAAGCGTGGGGCAGCTCTCGGCATTGCGGACGATGCTCGTTAGATCAGGATAGAGATCCTGGGCCTGTGCAAAAGCGCTTCCGCCCGTTTCGATATCCTCGGGAGCCTGCGCCCATTTCCGGTACAGGGCGGCAGCGAGCCAATAACGGCCAGCGCCGTAGTCCATGATGTCGAGTGCCTGGCGCCCGTGAATGATGGCGCCTTCGAAATCGGCTTTCCAACACAGCAGGAATTGCGCGTAATCGCCGTGGGTCCAAGCCATATGCGGACGGAATGCAATGCGCTTCCTGTACATCGCATCAGCCTCGTCGAGATTTCCGATGTTGAGGTAATACGTGGTCATGCCCACCAGTGCGGCGCTCATGGCCTTGGTGTTGCGTGTCCCGCTAGCGAGCACGCGCCGATAGCGTACCGCTGCGTCTTCATACTTTTCTTCGTCATTGAGCAAGTCGGCCCAGTTGTTCTCCAGCCATGGATCAGTGGTACCTAGTTTTTCCGCCTTTGCCAGTGCAGCTAGCGCGTCCTGGTGTCGCCCCATCAGCTTGTAGAGATGCCCGTATAGCACGAACGCTTCGGCATAATGGGGACGAATGCTGATTGCTTTCTGCAGTGCCGCGTCGGCTGCCTCCAGTGCACCCGGCTTGAAACGCAGTGAATGCAAGTGGCCTTCCAGCATGAAATACCTTGCCATCTCCCGGTATGCGGGAGCATAGCGAGGATATACCCTCAGTACCTCTTCCAGTTCCTTCCGCACCGCTACCAGCGCTTCGCCATCGCCGTGATATTCGTCGATCAGGTTCACAGCGCGGTCGAACTTCGCGGCATAGGATCGCTTCAATGGAGCGGGTTCGGCAGCCGTTGCGCTTGCGAGCACACAGGCGAACAGCGCCGCAGCGGCGAGACATTTCTTCATATAGATCCAGGTAAAATCCTGCAGGTTATCAGTAGTTTCTGCCAATATGGTAACCTAAAGTAGACTACAGTTAACCATCACTACAGTTGCGCCGGTTCGTTGAAGGCGGGCAGCAGCCTTGCCAGCGCTGATAGCGGATACAAGCTCACCTTCAAGCGCGCTAGCGCCCCGTCCGCCCTGGCATGCCATCTGGTGTACTCTTGCGTAGTCCTTCGATTCCACCGTCTCCCGGTGCCGCCCATGTCCAGCCATTTGATCACCGACCTTGCCGCGCTCGAGTCACTGTTCGGCCCGGTCGCTCCCCCATCCATCGCCAAGGAAACCGACCGTCTGCATCCGGTGTATGCGCGCTGGATCGAACAGGCGCGCTTTGCCCTGCTGTCAACCAGCGGGCCGCAAGGCCTGGACGTGTCGCCCCGGGGCGACGCGGGTCACCTGGTGCGCATCGTCGACGAACACACCCTGCTGCTGCCCGAGCGGCGCGGCAACAACCGCATCGACAGCCTGCGCAACCTGATTGCGGACCCACGCATCGGCTTGCTCTTCCTGATCCCGGGTGTAGGGGAAACCCTGCGGGTGCGCGGCCAAGCGGAAATCAGCGTCGCGCCGGACCTGCTTGATTCGTTCGCGGTGGAGGGCAAGCGGCCGATCTGCGTGCTGCGCGTCGCCGTCGAGAAGGTATTCTTCCAGTGCGCGCGCGCGATCCTGCGCTCGCGGCTCTGGCACGTGGACGAGCACGACAGGTCGAAGGTTCCGACGCCTGGCAAGATGCTGGCGGAACTGACTGCAGGCTTCGACGGCGACAGCTACGACCGTGCCTTGCCGCAGCGCCAGCGTGACTCCCTCTATTGACACCCAGCCGCCGGGCTGCGCCTGGAGGTGGGAAGAATCATGTTCCGCGGAAGCGGATCGGAACGAAAGGATGGTCATGCGCCTGCCGCAACGAGCAGCACTGCTTGCCGTGGTCCTGGGGGGCAGTCCTGTCGGGGCGTGGCCCGCGCCGGCGCCCGAGCCTGTAGTTGCTCCCGCCAAGCGCAATGTGTGCAAACCCTGTGTCATGCCGAGCCTGCCTTCTCCCCTGCCCCGGCGAGGAGCCGTGCTGTCGTACGGCGCGGTCAACAGCCAGGTGTCGACCTGGTACGCGGTCGACCTGGATCGCGGAGAAGCAACGCGCATGCTGGCTCGCCTCGACCGCAGCATGGGCAAGCACGGCGTGCTCGAGCGCGTCACGGGGCGCTTGTCCGCCGCGCAATCGTCGGCGCTGTCGCAACTGACCGCCCGCATCTGGGCGAGCAGCAACCCGCTGCCGACGCAGATGGCGACCGATGTCGTCTGGGATCTGTGGCTGCTGGACGGCGGTGATGTGCGACGGGAGTTCGGTCCGGGCCGGCCCGCTGGCATGGCCCAGGATCTTGCCCGGACCATGCAGGAAGTGGTCGGGCTGTAGAACGCGGCTGTCCAGGAAAACGTTCCGGACTAGCAGACTCATGTAGCGTGGGCGCGAGAGCCCAGCCTACGCAAGCCGGGGTCGCAAGGCTTCGGAAGAATGGATGGCGCAGCGCCAGCTACGCGGCCTTGATCAACAAAGCCACGGCCTCGGCCGCCATGCCCTCTTCCCGCCCCAGGTAACCCAGCTTCTCGTTGGTCTTGGCCTTGACATTCACCTGCTGCGGCGACACGCCCAGGTCTTCGGCGATGCGCGAGACCATTTGCGGGATGTGCGGCGCCATCTTCGGCTGCTGGGCAATGATGGTGGCGTCGACGTTGCCGATGGTGTAGCCGGTGGCGAGCACGCGGTTGGCCGCCTCGCGCAGCAGCACGCGCGAATCGGCGCCTGCGAACATGGGGTCGGTGTCGGGGAAATGCTTGCCGATGTCGCCCGGGGCGGCCGCGCCCAGCAGCGCGTCGATGATCGCGTGCAGCAGGACGTCGGCGTCCGAGTGGCCGAACAGGCCGAGCCGGTGCGGGATGGTCACGCCGCCGACGATCAGCTTGCGGCCCTCGACCAGCCGGTGGCAGTCATAGCCGGTGCCGATGCGAAACGGCGGGGTCGGGTTGTAGGATGCGAGTGCCATGATCGGTTACAGTAATTCGGGTTGGGCGGTCGCCAGGTACATTTCGGCGATGCGCACATCGCCCGGCAAGGTCACCTTCATGTTGCGCGGATGGCCTTCGACCAGTTGCGGCGACAGGCCGAGCGCCTCCACGGCGGAGGCGTCGTCGGTGACCTGGCGCGGGTCGCGCGCCGCATTGCTCACAAAGTCAAGGGCGTCGCGCAGCAGCTTGTAGCGGAACATCTGCGGCGTCTGCGCCAGCCACATCCCTTCGCGCGAGACGGTGCCGACTTCGCCGGCGATGCTGCGCTTGACGGTGTCGACCACCGGCAGCGCGAGCAGGCCGCCGACCGGGTGTTCGCCCGTGTTGGTGATCAGCTTCTCGATCAGCGCTTCGTCCAGTCCCGGGCGCGCGGCGTCGTGCACCAGCACCCAGTCGTTCTCGCGCAGGGTGCCAGCCAGGGCCGCGAGGGCGTTGCGGACAGTCTCCATGCGGGTGGCGCCGCCGCAGCGCAGCACGGTCACGCCATGGCTGGGCACGACACTGTCGATGACCGGGTCGTCGGCGCTGACGACGACATAAGTATGGGCGATGAGTTCGCTGAAGAGGAAGGCGTCGATGGCGTGGCGCAGCATCGGCTTGCCGCCGATTTTCAAATATTGCTTCGGCCCGCTCGCAGCCATGCGTGCTCCGACGCCGGCTGCGGGAATGAGGGCGAAATACCGTGGTGCTTGAGGATTCATGTTTTTGTGCGTGTGCTCTTGTTCGGTTTTGCCGGTCTGATAAGAGACTGTACCTCACCTGCGCAAACTTTGCCGAGACGCGCGTATTCAATCGGGGTATCGATTGCCGCCTGTAAACGCTCGACTTTGCCCATTTCCGTCTTGATGAAGGGCATCCAGGTGCTGTCGATTTCGCGCTGCAACAAATCGCGGGCGCGGCCGGCGGGTGCGTACAGCGGCTTGCCCCCGAAGCGGCGGGTCAGCGCGTCGCCGACCGTCTTTTCAGCGCTGGGCAGGAAGCGCAGGTAGGTGTCGAGGTGGCGCATCTCGTGCGCCAGGATTTCGCGGTAGGCGCAGCTGCCCGGCGCGAACTCGCGCCCGACGTAGATGACGATCTGGGGGTAGACCAGCTTGACATCGAGCTGGGGCATGACGCATTCGTAGCCGCTCAGCGGGTCGCGCAGCATGCGCCCGCGGATGCCGATGTTCACGCGCGACTCGGTGCGCGTCAGGCCCAGCACATAGCTGCCGGGCGCACGGTCGCCCTTCAGGCGGGAAAGGCCATGGAAGGAATAGCTGTTGTCGACGCGGTAGCCGTTTTGCTGCGAGGACAGTGCGGCCACGCCGGTGCCGATGCTGTCCTCGCAGCGCGCCTGGAAGGCGGTGCGTGCCTGTGCGCCCGTGGCCGCCATCATGCAGGCCAGCGCGCAGGCCGACACCCGCACGGCTTTCATTCTCAGGCGGGCGACCAGGTCCCGCCCGTGATCTTGTCGAGCCAGAAGGCGCCGATGATGGTTTTCACGTCGGTAATCTCGCCGCGCTTGACCATGTCCAGCAGCTCGGGGACGGTGACGGTGAAGGTTTCGAGGAATTCGCCCTCGTCGAGCTTGGGCGTGCCCGCCGTCAGGCCGCGCGCGAGGAAGATTTCCAGGTGCTCGTCCGAGTAGGCAATCGCGTTGTGGATGGTGCAGACGAAATCCCAGCGGCTGGCGCTGTAGCCGGTTTCTTCTTCCAGCTCGCGTTTGGCGCAGGCGAGGTGTTCCTCGCCCGGATCGATCTTCCCGGCCGGGAACTCGATGAAGACGCGGTCGTTCGGATAGCGGAACTGGCGCTCGAGCAGCACGCGGCCGTCGTCGAAGAGCGGCAGGATCACGACGGCACCCGGATGGCGGATGTATTCGCGGTGGGTGATTTTGCCGTCAGGCAGCTGGATGCGGTCGCGCGAGACTTTCAAGAACTTGCCGTCATAGGCAACCTCGCCGTCCAGGCGGATTTCCTTCAGATTCGAATCCATTCGACTCCTGGGTAAAGCGTTGATCGGAACAATCAGTGGCGCTTACGCAGGTATTGGAAAACGAAGCCCGGAAACGCCAGCACGACGAACAGGCAGCTTGTCACCGCATAGAACTCCCAGCGCTGGGCAAACACGTTGCCGATGCGGGATTCGAGCAGCCAGGCCAGTGCGCCGACGAGGAAGTATAGAACAAGGAGCTCGAGCAGGCGCGCGAGGAAAGGTTTCGTGCGCTCCTGCCCGGTCTGCGCTGGCTTCAGGTGAATGAAGCCGAACACGCGCTCGCTTGCGAACGGCAGGTTCGCCGCCGCGAGCGCGACGGCGATGACCAGCCAGCTGGCAAGCGAGAGATCCACCGCTTACGAAGCCAGCGTCAGCTTGATCGCCTGCAGGCAGGCGCCGAGCAGCGCGCCCGGGACCAGGCCCAGCACGACGATCATGATGCCGTTGATCGACAGCGCCACGCGCATGTCGGTCGGCGCATGGATCGGGCTCGTATCCGCCGCTTCGTCGAACCACATCGTCTTGACGACGCGCAGGTAGTAGAAGGCGCCGATCAGCGAGAACAGCACGGCCACCACGGCCAGCCAGACCATGCCGGTGTTGGCGACGGCCTGCAGCACGGCCCACTTGGCCATGAAGCCCATCATCGGCGGCACGCCTGCCAGCGAGAACATCAATACCGTCATCACGACCGCGAACCACGGTGCGCGGCGGCCCAGGCCCTTGAAGTCGGCGATCTGCTCGGCTTCGAAGCCCGAACGCGCCAGCATCATGATCATGCCGAAGCTGCCCAGGGTGGTGAGCACGTAGGTGATCGACGCGTACATGGCCGACGAATACGCCGCCGGCATGTTGCTGGTGTCGGTGCCGACCACGCCGGCCATCATGCCCAGCAGGACAAAGCCCATCTGGGCGATGGTCGAATAGGCCAGCATGCGCTTGAGGTTGGTCTGGGCGATCGCGGTCAGGTTGCCGATCGCCAGCGACAGCACGGCCAGCACCATCAGCATCTGCTGCCAGTCCTTGGCCATGCCGGGCATCGCTTCGACCAGCAGGCGCATGACGATGGCGAAGGCCGCCAGCTTCGGCGCGCCACCCAGCAGCAGGGTCACGGCCGTCGGCGAACCCTGGTAGACGTCCGGCGCCCACATGTGGAAGGGTGCGGCACCCAGCTTGAAGGCGATACCGGCGACGAGGAAGACCAGGCCGAAGGTGAGGATGGTGTCGTTCGCGCCAAGGGTGGCCGCGCGGGCGGCGATCTCCGGGATGTTCAGCGCGCCGGTGGCGCCGTAGATCATCGAGATACCGTAGAGCATGAAGCCCGAAGCCAGCGAACCGAGGATGAAGTACTTCATCGCCGCTTCGGTCGAGACCGCGTGGTCGCGGCGCAGGGCTACCAGGGCATACAGCGAGAGCGACATCAGTTCCAGGCCCAGGTAGACCGACAGCGTGCTGTTACCCGAGATCATGATCATCTGGCCGAGCGTGGCCAGCAGTGCGATCACATAGAACTCGCCGCCCAGGTTACCGGACAGCATGCCCCGCTCACCGGCGTACTGGCGCGAATACACCAGCGTCAGGCCGACGGCCAGGTAGGTGAACAGCTTGAGCAGGTTCGACATCGGGTCCGACACGTACATGCCATTGAAGGTGTACACGGTCGCGCCCGAGGTGAAGTCGGCCATGGTGATGACCGCGCAGCCGACCAGGGTCAGCAGCGACAGGTAATAGGTGACGTTGCGGCGCGCCCCCTTCAGGTACATGTCGATCAACAGGATCGCGGAAGTCGCGATCAGCAGGAAGATTTCGGCGTACACCGGCACCAGGTTGGTGTCGACGGCCGGTAGCAAAGTGTTGTTCATGGCGTCTATTTCAAATTATTGAGGCAGCTGCGGCAGCTTGCTGACGGACACGTGTTGCAGCAGGTCGGCCACCGAGGTCTGCAGCGTCTCGGCGATTGGCGCCGGGTACAGGCCCATGTACAGGGTGGCAATCGCCAGCACGGCCAGGATCGCGAACTCGCGGCGGTTCAGGTCGACCAGTTCGGCAACGTGCTTGTTACCGATCGGACCGAACACGACACGCTTGACCATCCACAGCGAGTAGGCGGCGCCCAGGATCAGGGCGGTACCGGCTGCCAGGCCGGTCCAGAAGTTGAACTGCACGGCGCCCAGGATGACCATGAACTCGCCGATGAAGCCGGAAGTGGCCGGCAGGCCGGCATTGGCCATCGAGAACAGCACGGCAAAGGCGGCGAACTTCGGCATCGTGTTGACGACGCCGCCGTAGTCGGCGATTTCACGCGAGTGCATGCGGTCGTACAGCACGCCGATGCAGAGGAACATCGCGCCCGACACGAAGCCGTGCGAGATCGACTGCATCAGGCCGCCCTGCACGCCCATCTCGTTGAAGATGAAGAAACCCAGGGTAACAAAACCCATGTGGGCGATCGACGAATAGGCCACCAGCTTCTTCATGTCCTTCTGGACCAGGGCCACGAGGCCGATGTAGATCACGGCGATCAAGGAGAGCACGATGACGACCGGCGCCAGGTAGTGCGAGGCGTCCGGGGCGATCGGCAGCGAGAACCGCAGGAAACCGTAGGCACCGAGTTTCAGCATGATCGCGGCCAGCACGACGGAGCCGCCGGTCGGCGCTTCCACGTGGGCATCCGGCAGCCAGGTGTGCACCGGCCACATCGGCACTTTCACGGCGAAGGCCATGAAGAAGGCGATGAAGATCAGGATCTGTTCCTTCATGCCCAGCGGCTGGACGTGCCATTGCTGGATGTCGAAGGTGCCCGACACGTTGTACAGGTAGATGATCGCGATCAGGGTCAGCAGCGAGCCGAAGAACGTGTACAGGAAGAACTTGAATGCCGCATACACGCGGTTCGGGCCACCGAAGACGCCGATGATGATGAACATCGGGATCAGGGTCGCTTCGAAGAAGAAGTAGAACAGCACGCCGTCGAGCGCGGCGAACACGCCGATCATCAGGCCCGACAGCAGCAGGAAGGAACCCATGTACTGCGCGACGCGGTCCTGGATGACTTCCCAGGCGGCCAGCACGACGATGACCGTAATAAAAGCGGTCAGCGGCACGAACCACAGCGACAGGCCATCGACGCCGAGGCGGTAGAAGATGTTGAAACGCTCGATCCACGGCGCGGTTTCGGCGAACTGCATGCCGTGGGCCGCGCTGTCGAAGTTCATGATCAGCGGAATCGTCGGCAGCAGGCTGACGACGGCGCCAAACAGCGACAGCATGCGGACAAAACCCGCATTCCTGTCGCGGCCGACGGCGAGCACGAGCACGCCGAAGAGGATCGGGAGCCAGATCGCCAGGCTCAGGTAAGGAATAGTTGACTGCATCATTTGTCTTTTTCTTTGCCTGTGATTAGCGCCAGAACGGGAAGAAGTACAGCAGGGTCGCCATGACGCCCACGATCATCACGAACGCGTAGTGATAGATGTAACCGGTCTGGAAAGTACGGGTCAGCAGCGAGAACCAGCCGACCACCTTGGCGCTGCCGTTGACCAGCAGGCCGTCGATCAGCGCACGGTCGCCCACCTTCCACAGGCCGCCACCGAGGGCGCGCGCGCCGCCGGCGAACACCGCCTGGTTGAACTTGTCCATGTAGTACTTGTTGTCCAGCAGGGTGTGCAGGAACTTGAAGTGGCGGTAGAACCAGGCCGGAATCGACGGTTTCAGCATGTAGCAGACGTAGGCGCAGATCACGCCGAGCGCTGCCAGGCCGAACGGCAGGGTCAGGAAGCCGTGGGCACCCATGCCGGCCGCGTTATGCAGGTGGTGGAATTCTTCGCGCAGCGCTTCCATCGCCGTGTGGTTTTCGCCGACGAAGATCACGTTCTTGAAGAACTCGCCATGCAGCATCGGCTCGATGGTGAAGTAGCCGATCAGCACCGACGGGATCGCCAGCAGAACCAGCGGCAGGGTCACGACCCATGGCGACTCGTGCGGCTTCTGGCCAGGTGCCAGGCCGTGGTGGTGGTCACCATGCGAGTCTTCCTCGTGGTGCGCGTCCGAGTCATGGGCAGCCAGCGGGTCGTCGTGCTCGTGGCCGGCAGCGACGGCCTGCTTGTGGTCATCGTGCGGGTGCGCATCGTGGGCGTGGGCCTGGCCGAAACGCTCTTTCCCGTGGAAGACCAGGAAATACATGCGGAAGGAGTAGAAGGCGGTGATGAACACGCCGGCCACGACCGCGAAGTAGGCAAAGCTTGACCCCGGCAGGTTCGACGCGTGCACCGCTTCGATGATCGAATCCTTCGAGTAGAAGCCCGAGAAGAACGGCGTGCCGATCAGGGCCAGCGAGCCGGCCAGCGAGGTCAGCCAGGTGATCTTCATGTACTTGCGCAGGCCGCCCATGTTGCGCATGTCCTGGTCGTGGTGCATGCCGATGATGACGGAACCGGCGCCCAGGAACAGCAGTGCCTTGAAGAACGCGTGGGTCATCAGGTGGAAGACGGCGACCGAATAGGCCGAGGCGCCCAGCGCGACGGTCATGTAGCCCAGCTGCGACAGGGTCGAGTAAGCGACGACGCGCTTGATGTCGTTCTGGATGATGCCGAGGAAGCCCATGAACAGCGCGGTAATCGCACCGATGACCATGACGAAGGACAGCGCGGTGTCCGACAGTTCGAACAGCGGCGACATGCGCGACACCATGAAGATGCCGGCGGTAACCATGGTCGCGGCGTGGATCAGTGCCGAGATCGGGGTCGGGCCTTCCATCGAGTCAGGCAGCCAGACGTGCAGCGGGAACTGCGCCGACTTGCCCATCGCGCCGATGAACAGGCAGATGCAGGCGGCGGTCAGCAGCGGCCAGCCGATGCCCGGCACCGTCATGCCGACCAGCTTGTCAGCTTGCGCAAAGGTTTCGCCGTAGTGCATGGTGCCGGATGCGGCCAGCAGCAGGCCGATGCCGAGGATGAAGCCGAAGTCGCCGACGCGGTTGACCAGGAAGGCCTTCATGTTGGCGAAGATCGCGGTCGGACGGGTGTACCAGAAGCCGATCAGGAGATACGACACCAGGCCCACCGCCTCCCAGCCGAAGAACAGCTGCAGGAAGTTGTTCGACATGACCAGCATCAGCATCGAGAAGGTGAACAGCGAGATGTACGAGAAGAAGCGGTTGTAGCCTTCGTCCTCGGCCATGTAGCCGATCGTGTAGATGTGGACCATCAGCGACACCGAGGTGACCACGCACATCATCATCGCCGACAGCGCATCGATCTGGAAGCCGACGGCCAGTTTCACCGTGCCGACCTGCATCCAGGTATAGATGTCTTCGTTGAAGGTGGCGCCGTCCAGGACCTTCATCAGGGTCATGATCGAGATGACCATGGCGATCGCCACGCCGAGAATGGTCGCGGTATGCGACACCTTGCGGCCGACGACGTTACCCAGGAACTTGGTACCGAGCAGGCCGGCAATCGCCGAGCCTGCCAGCGGCGCCAGGGGCACCGCCAGTAAGAGTGAGGAAGAGAGCTGCTCCGCCATAATAATCTTTAACCCTTTTTATTTATAGCCGAGACCATCAACCCTTGAGGGTATCGAGGTCTTCCACGTTGATCGTGTCCAGATTACGGAACAGAACCACCAGGATCGCCAGGCCGATCGCCGATTCGGCGGCCGCGACGGTCAGGATGAAGAACACGAAGATCTGCCCTGCCGCGTCGCCCAGGTAATGCGAGAAGGCGATGAAGTTCAGGTTCACTGCCAGCAGCATCAGTTCGATGGCCATCAGCAGGATGATGATGTTCTTCCGGTTCAGGAAGATACCGACGATCGAGATCGCGAAGAGGATCGCGCCCAGGACCAGGTAGTGTGCGAGCGATAAAGTCATGGGGTCTCCTTCGTGTCCTGCAGGCTTGATGCGCTGTTGGCGTCATGGCCGGCTGCGCTCACCGCTGCCATCTTGACGATGCGCAGGCGGTCGTTACGCTTCACGCGCACGGCGGCGCCCGGATCGATCGCCTTGCTGTCCTTACGCTTGCGCAAGGTCAGTGCAACGGCGGCGATGATGGCCACCAGCAGGATCACGGCGGCGATTTCGAAGCCGTAGATGTACCTGGTGTAGATCAGGCGGCCGAGTTCGCGCGTACCGCCGATGTTCAGCGCGGCCGCTTCCGGCGTCTGGGCGAAGTTGCCGTAGCCATTCCACAGCACCAGGGCCATTTCGATGACGACGATGGCGCCGATCAGGAGGGCCATCGGCAGGTAGCCGAGGAAGCCTTCGCGCATGCGGTCGACGTTAATGTCGAGCATCATGACGACGAAGAGGAACAGCACCATGACGGCGCCGACATAGACCAGCACCAGCACGATGGCGAGGAACTCGGCCTTCAGCAGCAGCCAGATGCCGGCCGCGTTGAAGAACGCGAGCACCAGGAACAGCGCGGCGTGGACCGGGTTCTTGGCGGTGATGACGCGCAGCGCGGACAGCACCATGATGGCCGCGAAGACGTAGAACAATCCAGTTGTAAATTCCATGACTGACAGGGACCTTTTCTTGTTATTGCCGATTACCGGTACTTCGCATCGGCCGCACGGGCGGCGGCGATGTCGGCTTCGTAGCGGTCGCCCACGGCCAGCAGCATCTCTTTCGTGTAGTAGAGATCGCCACGCTTTTCGCCGTGGTATTCCAGCACGTGGGTCTCGACGATCGAGTCGACCGGGCACGACTCTTCGCAGAAGCCGCAGAAGATGCACTTGGTCAGGTCGATGTCATAGCGCGTGGTGCGGCGGGTGCCGTCCTCGCGCTGCGCCGACTCGATCGTGATGGCCATGGCCGGGCACACCGCTTCGCACAGCTTGCAGGCGATGCAGCGCTCTTCCCCGTTCGGGTAGCGGCGCAGCGCGTGCAGGCCGCGGAAACGGTTGGAGATCGGCGTCTTCTCTTCCGGATACTGCACCGTGATCTTGCGCGACAGCGCATAGCGGCCCGTCAGCGCCAGCCCCTTGAACAGCTCGGTCAGCATCAGGCTGCCGAGGATTTCCTTGATTCGGTTCATTGAATGCGCTTCCTTACTTCCAAATATTCCAGGACGTCTGCATGACGCCAGCGACGAGCACCAGCCAGACCAGGGTCACCGGGATGAAGACTTTCCAGCCCAGGCGCATGATCTGGTCATAGCGGTAACGCGGGAAGGTGCCGCGGACCCAGATCATCAGCGAAACGAGCAGGAACATCTTCAGGAACAGCCAGAAGAAGCCGCCGAATGCGCCGCCGAATTCCAGGAAGGAGAACGGTGCGTGCCAGCCGCCGAGGAACATGATCGATGCCAGGGTGGAGATCAGGATCATGTTGGCGTATTCGGCCAGCATGAACATCGCGTAGGACATGCCCGAGTATTCCACCATGTGGCCGGCGACGATTTCCGACTCGCCTTCCACCACGTCGAAGGGGTGGCGGTTGCATTCCGCCAGGCCCGAGATGAAGTAGATCGCGAACAGCGGCAGCAATGGCAGCCAGTTCCACGAGAACAGGTTCAGGCCATGGCTGGCAGCCATGCCGACGGCCTGGCCGGCGACGATGTCCGAGAAGTTCAGCGAACCCGACACCATCAGCACGACGACCATCACGAAGCCCATCGGGATTTCATACGAAATCATCTGGGCCGAGGCGCGCATTGCGCCCATGAAGGCGTACTTCGAGTTCGAGGACCAGCCGGCGATGATGATGCCGTACACCTCGATCGAGGTGATCGCCAGCAGCAGCAGCAAACCGGCGTTGACGTTGGCCAGCGCCGCACCCGGGCCGAAAGGCACGACCGACCAGGCGGCCAGTGCCGGCATGATCGTCATGATCGGGCCCAGCACGAAGAGCTTGGTGGTGGCTTTCGCCGGGATCACGATCTCTTTCAGCAGCAGCTTGAGCGCGTCGGCGATCGGCTGCAGCAGGCCGGCCGGACCCACGCGGTTCGGGCCGACGCGGATCTGGATCCAGCCGATGAGTTTACGTTCCCACAGGGTGGCGTAGGCGACCAGGCCCATCAGCGGCAGAAGCACGCACAGGATCTTGATCACGGTCCAGATGACTGGCCAGACCGGCGCGATCGGGCTGGACGCGCCGAACTCGTAGAAACTATCGATATAACCGGGCGTTGCCATTAGTTGCCCTCCCCTGCTTTTTCAACTTGGATGGCGCCGAACATCGCGCCCAGACTTGCGGTTGCCGGATGGGCGGCGGCCACGCGCACGACGTTCGCCGGCAATCTAGCGTCGATGTCGGCGACCAGCAGCGCGCTGCCATTGCCTTGCGTGACCTTGACGACGTCGCCGGCTTTCACGCCGAGGCGTTCGGCCAGGGCGCGCGGCAGGCGTGCCAGCGGCTGCTGGCCGTCGGCCGTACGCAGCAGCGGTTCCGAGCGGCGCGCGATGGCGTCGGCGAAATAGATCGGCACGTCGGCGAGGCGTTGCAGGCTGCCCTGCTCTTCAGAGCGTGCAGCAGCTTGCGGCGCCAGCTTGGCCACGTTGTTCAGCTTGGCCGAATGGTCCGTTACACCTTTGCCCAGCGCTTCGTCGCGGATCGATTCGGCGGTGTCGAACTCGAAGCCCGAGAGGCCGAGCAGGTTGCCCAGCACGCGCAGCACTTTCCAGGCCGGACGGGTTTCGCCCAGCGGCTTGACGGTGCCGTTGAAGCTCTGTGCACGGCCTTCGCAGTTCACAAACGTACCGGCGGTCTCGGTGAACGGCGAGATCGGCAGCAGCACGTCGGCATAGTCCATGCCGTGCTTGAACGGCGACATGGCCACGACCATCTCGGCGCCCTGCAGTGCGCCCAGGGCCTGCTGCGGGTTGGCGGCGTCGAGTTCCGGCTCGGCGTTCAGCAGCACGAAGGCTTTCTTCGGCGTGGCGAACAGGTTCTGGCTGGTGGTGGCACCGACCAGGTAGCCGCCGACGGTATTGGCCGCTTCGACGAAGGAACCGAAGCTGGCGCCGACGGCGTTGGCGATCCATTGCGCGGCGGCGTGGATTTGCGAGGCTTGCGGGTGGTGCGTGGCGGCGTTACCCAGCAGCACGGCGCCCGGCAGCTCGCTACCCACGGCAACCAGCGAAGCGGCGATGGCTTTCGCCACGTCGCCGGCCTGCACGTTCTCGAAGCCGGCAGGGGCCTGGACCTCTTTCGCAGCGGCGACAGCCGAGACGATTTCCGACAGCGCAGCGAGCCAGTCGGTCGGCGCGGCGATCATTTTCGCGGCGGTCGGGATCAGGTTGTCCTCGTCCGAACCATGCAGGATCGACAGCTTGGCGCCGCCCTTGACTGCCTGGCGCAGGCGGGTCGCGACCAGCGGGTGATCCTTGCGCAGGAAGGAACCGATGACCAGCACGCGCTTCAGGTTCGACAGTTCGGCGATCGGCATGCCCAGCCATGGGGTGACCTGGCCGTCCAGGGCGAAATCGCTCTGGCGCAGGCGGAAGTCGACGGCATTGACGCCGAAGCCGCGCATGGCCTTGTTCAGCAGGTGCAGTTCTTCGACGGTCGAGTGCGCGGTGGCGACCGCGGCGATGCTGTCGGCGCCGTGTTCATGGCGGATGTTGCGCAGGCCGTGGGCGACGTATTCCAGCGCCGTCTGCCAGTCGGTTTCCTGCCACTGTCCGCCCTGCTTGATCATCGGGTTGATCAGGCGGTCGGCATTGTCCAGCGCTTCGTACGAGAAGCGGTCCTTGTCGGACAGCCAGCACTCGTTGATCTTTTCGTTTTCCAGCGGCAGCACGCGCATCACTTTACCGCCCTTGACCTGGACGATCAGGTTGGTACCGAGCGAGTCGTGCGGGGAAATCGACTTGCGGCGCTGCAGTTCCCATGGACGTGCCGAGAAGCGGAAAGGTTTACTCGTCAGCGCGCCGACCGGGCACAGGTCGATCATGTTGCCCGACACTTCAGAGTCGACGGTCTTGCCCACAAAAGTAGTGATTTCCGAATGCTCGCCGCGGCCGACCATGCCGAATTCCATGACGCCGGCCACTTCCTGGCCGAAACGCACGCAACGGGTGCACTGGATGCAGCGGGCCATCTCTTCCATCGAGATCAGCGGACCGGCTTCCTTCGGGGTGACGACGCGCTTTTCTTCCTGGTAGCGCGAGTTGCCCTTGCCGTAGCCGACGGCCAGATCCTGCAGCTGGCATTCGCCGCCCTGGTCGCAGATCGGGCAGTCCAGCGGGTGGTTAATCAGGAGGAATTCCATCACCGACTTCTGCGCCTGCACGGCCTTGTCGCTGTGGGTGCGCACGATCATGCCGGGCGAGACTGGCGTGGCGCAGGCAGGCATCGGCTTCGGTGCCTTCTCGACCTCGACCAGGCACATACGGCAGTTCGCTGCGATCGACAATTTCTTGTGATAGCAGAAGTGCGGGATATAGGTCCCGAGTTTGTTTGCGGCGTCCATCACCATGGAACCTGGTGCGACTTCGACTTTCTTGCCGTCTAATTCAATTTCAACCATTTGATCGTTACCTGACGGGGCTTAAAGGTAGGTGGGCACGAGGCATTGCTTGTGCTCGATGTGATGAATGAATTCCTCACGGAAGTTCTTGATCATGGCTTCCACAGGCATCGCGGCGGCTTCGCCGAGCGCGCAAATGGTACGGCCCTTGATGTTGAACGCCACATTGTTCAGGAGTTCGATGTCTTCCGGACGGCCTTGTCCGTTTTCGATACGGTGCACCATGCGGTACAGCCAGCCGGTGCCTTCGCGGCAGGGCGTGCACTGGCCGCAGGACTCTTCGTAATAGAAATAGGACAGGCGCAGCAGCGACTTGACCATGCAGCGGGTCTCGTCCATGACGATGACGGCGCCGGAACCGAGCATCGAGCCCGCTTTCGCGATCGAATCATAGTCCATGTCGGTTTCCATCATGACTTCGCCACGAATCACCGGTGCCGACGAACCGCCTGGAATCACGGCCTTGATCTTCTTGCCGCCGCGCATGCCGCCGGCCAGCTCGAGCAGCTTGGCGAACGGCGTGCCCAGCGGGATCTCGTAGTTGCCTGGACGCTCGACGTCGCCCGAGATCGAGAAGATCTTGGTGCCGCCGTTGTTCGGCTTGCCCATGCCCATGTAGTTCTCCGGGCCGACGTTCATGATGAACGGCACGGCGGCGAAGGTCTCGGTGTTGTTGATCGTGGTCGGCTTGCCGTACAGGCCGAACGAGGCCGGGAACGGCGGCTTGAAGCGCGGCTGGCCTTTTTTACCCTCGAGCGACTCCAGCAGCGCGGTTTCTTCGCCGCAGATGTAGGCGCCGTAACCGTGGGCGGCGTGCAGCTGGAAGCTGAAGGTCGAACCCATGATGTTATCGCCCAGGAAGCCGGCGGCACGCGCCTCTTCCAGCGCTTCTTCGAAACGCAGGTATTCCTGGAAGATCTCGCCGTGGATGTAGTTGTAGCCCACGGTGATGCCCATCGCGTAGGCGCCGATGGCCATGCCTTCGATCAGCGCATGGGGGTTATAACGGATGATGTCGCGGTCCTTGAACGTGCCCGGCTCGCCTTCGTCGGTATTGCAGACGAGGTATTTCTGGCCCGGGAACTGGCGCGGCATGAAGCTCCACTTCAGGCCGGTCGGGAAACCGGCGCCGCCGCGGCCGCGCAGGCCCGAGGCCTTCAGGTCGGCAATGACCTGTTCCTGGGTGATGCCGCCTTCGAGGATACGGCGCAGGGCCGAGTAGCCGCCGCGCTTCACGTAATCGTCGAGACGCCAGTTGTCGCCGTTCAGATCCTTCAGGATCAGCGGATTGATGTGACGGTCATGCAGGCTGGTCATTGCTTCTGTTCCTTCAATTCATCCACCAGGGCGTCGATCTTCTCGTTGCTCATGAACGAGCACATGCGGTGGTTATTCACCAGCATGACCGGCGCATCGCCGCAGGCGCCCATGCACTCGCCCTCGAGGACGGTAAACTGGCCGTCTTCGGTGGTGCTGCGGAACTCGACGCCGAGCTTGTCCTTCAGGTGCTTGGCGGCGCGCTCGCCACCGGACAGGGCGCACGGCAGGTTGGTGCACACGGTGATCTTGTGCTTGCCGACCGGGCGGATGTTGTACATGTTGTAGAAGGTCGCCACTTCCTGCACGGCGATCGCCGGCATGCCGATGTAGTCGGCGACTTCCTGCATGGTTTCGGGCGACAGCCAGCCCAGTTCGACCTGGGCGTGGGCCAGCGCGGCCATCACGGCGCTCTGGCGCTGGTCGGCCGGGTACTTGGCCAGCTCGCGATCGATTTTTTTATAGCACTGCTCGGATAACAACATAATCTTTTCTGCCTTTGAGCTTTATCGGTCAATAGAGCCGAACACGATGTCCTGGGTACCGATGATCGTGACGGCGTCGGCGATCATGTGGCCGCGTGCCATCTCGTCCAGGCTCTGCAGGTGCGCATAGTCGGGCGTGCGGATCTTCAGGCGGTAGGGCTTGTTGGCGCCGTCGGAGACGATGTAGATGCCGAACTCGCCCTTCGGGTGCTCGATGGCGGCATACGCCTCGCCTTCGGGCACGTGGAAGCCTTCGGTAAACAGCTTGAAGTGGTGGATCAGCGATTCCATGTTCGACTTCATGTCTTCGCGCGCAGGCGGGACGATCTTGTAGTTGTCGATCATCACCGGGCCCTGGTTCGCACGCAGCCAGGTCACGCACTGCTTGATGATGCGGTTCGACTGGCGCATCTCTTCCACGCGGACCAGGTAGCGGTCGTAGGAGTCGCCGTTGGTGCCGACCGGGATATCGAAGTCGAGGCGGTCGTAGACTGCGTACGGCTGGGTCTTGCGCAGGTCCCAGGCCACGCCCGAACCGCGCAGCATGGCGCCGGTGAAGCCCATGGCTTTCGCGTCTTCCGGCGACACCACGCCGATGCCGACGGTACGCTGCTTCCAGATACGGTTATCGGTCAGCAGGGTCTCGTATTCGTCGACATAGCCGTCGAAGCGCTTGGTGAAGGACTCGATGAAGTCGAGCACCGAACCCTGGCGGTCTTCGTTGAGCTGGTCGATCGCCTTCTTGCTGCGAATGATCGATTCCTTGTGCTTCGGCATGAAGTCCGGCAGGTCGCGATACACGCCGCCCGGGCGATAGTATGCCGCGTGCATGCGTGCACCCGAAACAGCTTCGTAGACGTCGAACAGGTCTTCGCGGTCGCGGAAGGCGTACAGGAACGGGCCCATCGCACCGATGTCGAGCGCGTGCGCGCCCAGCCACATCAGGTGGTTCAGCAAACGGGTGATCTCGTCGAACATGACGCGGATGTACTGGGCGCGCAGCGGTGCTTCGATGCCCAGCAGCTTTTCCACCGCCAGCACATAGCCGTGCTCGTTGCACATCATCGACACGTAGTCGAGGCGGTCCATGTAGGGCACGGACTGCAGGTAGGTACGGGTCTCGGCCAGTTTCTCGGTGCCGCGGTGCAGCAGGCCAATGTGCGGGTCGGCACGCTGGATCACTTCGCCGTCCAGTTCCAGGACCAGGCGCAGCACGCCGTGCGCTGCCGGGTGCTGCGGACCAAAGTTCAGGGTGTAATTCTTAAGCTCAGCCATTATTTCATCCCGTAGGTTTCTTCGCGGATCACGCGCGGGATGTTCTCACGCGGCTCGATCGTCACGGGTTGGTAGATCACGCGCTTCTGCTCGGGGTCGTAGCGCATTTCGACGTAACCCGAGATCGGGAAGTCCTTGCGGAACGGGTGGCCGATGAAGCCATAGTCGGTCAGGATGCGGCGCAGGTCGCCGTGACCGTCGAACAGGATGCCGAACAGGTCGAACGCTTCGCGCTCGTACCAGTTGGCGGCACGCCAGATGCCGGTGATCGATGCGATCAGGGGCATGTCGTCGTCCGGGCAGAAAGTACGCACGCGCACGCGCCAGTTATTGGCCAGCGACAGCAGGTGCACGACGACCGCGTAGCGCGGGCCGTCGTAAGTACCTTCCCCATATTGGGAGTAGTCGACGCCGCACAAGTCGATCATTTCCTCGAATGCGAGCGAAGGATCGTCGCGCAGGGTCTGCATCGCTTGCGCATAGTCGGCGGCCTTGACCACCACGGTCACTTCGCCAAGCGCCGCGCTAATGGCGGCGCCCTCGCCCAGTGCTTTTTCCAGGGCGAGTTGGAGGGCTTCGATTTTCGTTGTCATGGTGAACCCGGCTGTGTTAACGCGCGATGGTGTTGGTGCGCTTGATCTTGTTCTGCAGCTGCATGATTCCGTACAGCAGGGCTTCGGCGGTCGGCGGGCAGCCCGGCACGTACACGTCGACCGGCACGATGCGGTCGCAGCCACGCACCACCGAGTACGAGTAGTGGTAGTAGCCGCCGCCGTTGGCGCAGGAACCCATCGAGATGACCCAGCGCGGCTCGGCCATCTGGTCGTAGACCTTGCGCAGTGCCGGTGCCATCTTGTTGCACAGCGTGCCGGCCACGATCATCACGTCGGACTGGCGTGGCGATGGACGGAACACAATGCCAAAGCGGTCGAGGTCATAGCGGGCTGCGCCCACATGCATCATCTCGACCGCGCAACAGGCCAGGCCAAACGTCATCGGGAACATCGATCCCGTGCGCGCCCAGTTGATCAGCTTATCGGCTGTGGTGGTAATGAAACCTTCGTTTAAGACGCCTTCATGAATAGCCATGGCTTATTCCCAATCAAGGGCACCTTTCTTCCAGATGTACCAGAACCCGACGACGAACTCGGCGATGAACACCATCATCGTCACGAAACCGGTCCAGCCCAGTTCGCGCATCGAGACGCCCCATGGGAAGAAGAATGCCGTTTCCAGATCAAACAAAATAAAGAGGATCGCCACGAGATAGTAGCGAACGTCGAACTTCATGCGCGCGTCTTCGAAGGCTTCGAAGCCGCATTCGTAGGGGGAGAGTTTTGCCGCATCAGGGCGATTCGGACCGAGCAGGTAGCCGAGCACCTGGGGCGCGACACCAACGCCGACACCGATCAGGATGAAGAGAAGAACGGGGAAGTAATTTTCGAGGTTCACGATGGAGCCTATTTGAACGATCGGTTAATGAAACCACTGCATGCCTGCAGCGCCGTATCGCGCAATCCTGGCTGTAAAGCACCCGCCACGGAGCACTTGGCCTGCCACCAGGACCGTACGACTGATCCTCGTAAAAAAGCCAGCTCAGGCATGAGAGCAATCGCTCGTTTGCCCTTGCTGGCTTTTCTGTATCTTGGTGCCGACGGCGAGACTCGAACTCGCACAGCTTGCGCCACTACCCCCTCAAGATAGCGTGTCTACCAATTTCACCACGTCGGCTGGAGACCAGTATTCTACCCTGCCTTAGCACCTTTTTTCAATGCACAAATTGAGGCGTCGCAAGGAAAAACAGGGAATTTTTCAAACTTTCTTCCGTGCAGCCGTCAAAACCACGGCGGAAGGGGCTTGAACACCGGATAAACGCCCAGTTGAGGGCGTCAGCCGGGTACTACAAGGAGGAAACGAGGCGGCTCGACCTGTTTACTCCACGGCCTTGCGGCCGGTTTTGCCTGCGGTGCGGGGCGGGGCTGGGGCGAACCGACCTGCGGTCCGTGCTCCTGCAGGCACCCTGCCTTCCACACCTTGCTGCGATATTGCTTACTGCGCGCTCGCCCCGGGCGCAGCATCAGGCCAGGGCGAACGAACCATCTGGAATTACTGCTGCGTAGCCGGAGCTGCCGGAGCAGCTGGCGCCGGTGCGCTCTGCGCAGGCGCGGCCGGCACCTCGCTCGCCGGGGCGACAGGCACGCCGGCGGTTGGGGACGGGGCGGTCGTGGCAGGTGCCGTCGTGGCGGGAACATTCGCGCCGCCAGGTGCCGGCACGCCATTGCCTGGCTGAGCCATGCGCTCCATCACGCCGCCGCTCGGTGCTGCGCCCGTGCGGTTGTTGGCCATCGAAGCCAGGCCGAGGGTCGACGCGAAGAAGATCGCGGCGGCCAGGGCGGTCGACTTCGACAGGAAGTTCGACGAACCGCTGGCGCCGAACAGGCTGCCCGATGCACCGGAGCCGAAAGCGGCACCCATGTCGGCGCCCTTGCCATGCTGCAGCAGCACCAGGCCGATGATGGCCAGGGCGGAGATGACCTGCACGATCACTACGAGATTGAACAACACGTTCATACCAGTTCCATTCCAAGTTGTACTACGTTGCAAATTCTTTTCAGGCGGCACCTTGGGTGGCGCCTCGGGTCATGCTTCAGGCAGCGTTGACGATCGCCAGGAAATCCGCCGCCTTCAGCGCGGCGCCGCCGATCAGGCCGCCGTCGATGTCGGCTTGCGCCATCAGTTCGGCCGCGTTCTCCGGCTTCATGCTGCCGCCGTACAGGATCGCGACCTGCGCCGCCGCCTCGCTGCGCTGGCGCAGCTGGGCGCGCAGTTGCGCATGCACTTCCTGGGCCATGGCCGGCGTGGCCGTCTTGCCGGTGCCGATCGCCCATACGGGTTCGTAGGCCACCACGATACGCGCGACAGACGCTTCGTCAAGCAGTTCGAGCACTGCCGACAGCTGGCGATTGACGACGGCGGTAGTCTGGCCTGCTTCGCGCTCTTCCAGGGTTTCGCCGACGCACACGATCGGGGTCAGGCCGGCTTCGAGGGCTGCAAGCGCCTTCTGCGCCACCAATTGATCGCTCTCGCCATGGTAGGCGCGGCGTTCCGAGTGGCCGACGATGACGTAGCGGCAAGCGAAATCGACCAGCATCGACGCGGCGACTTCGCCCGTATAGGCACCGCTGGCGTGCTTCGACACATCCTGCGCACCCCATGCGAGGGGCGTGCCGGCAAGGGTGTCGGCACATTGCTGCAGATAGGGAGCGGGAACGCAGACCGCGCAGGCCGCCTTCGCGCCTTCGAGTCCAGCGACGATTCCAGCGAGCAGCGACGCATTGTTCGCGCGGCTGCCATTCATCTTCCAGTTACCTACGACGAGCTTGGGACGCATATTACCCCACAGTCAAATAACCCGCTATTCTAGCTGCCGTTCAGGGGTCGGTCAAACTATGGCTGAGCAAGCGTATTACAAAGGCGTCAATGAGATCCCGAATTCCGGGACGGCCGATCGAGGCCGCCCTAAAACAGGACAGGCGGCACTTGCCGTAGGGTGGACTCTCGAGTCCACGCGGTCTCACCGCATGCAGATGGCAGCGCGGCCACCGGCCAATGTCGTTCGCGTACCCGCCAGCCTCACACCACCTGCAACACGATCTTTCCCACATGCGTGCTCGACTCCATCAGCGCATGCGCCGCCGCGGCTTCCTCCAGCGGGAAGGTCTTGTAGATCACCGGCTTGATCCGGCCCTGCTCGATCAACGGCCATGCCCGCTCGCGCAGTTTCTGCGCGATCGCCGCCTTGAACGCCACCGGCCGCGGCCGTAGCGTCGAGCCGCTGATGGAGAGGCGCCGGCGCAGCACCTGGCCCAGGTCGACGTTTGCCTTCGCCCCGCCCAGCAGCGCGATCAGCGCGATGCGGCCGTCGTCGGCCAGGCAGTCGATCTCGCGCGCCACGTAGTCGCCCGCCACCATGTCGAGCACGACGTCCACGCCACGCCCGCCGGTCAGGTCCTTGACGACGGCAACGAAGTCTTCATTCCGGTAATTGATGCCGCGCTCGGCGCCGAGTGCTTCACAGGCGCGGCATTTCTCATCGCTGCCGGCAGTGGCAAATACCCGGTGGCCAAGGGCACTGGCGAGCTGAATCGCAGTCACGCCGATGCCGGAAGTACCGCCCTGCACCAGCAGCGTCTCGCCCTCGGAGAGTCCCGCGCGGTCGAACACATTGGTCCACACGGTAAAGAAGGTTTCCGGAAGCGAGGCGGCCTCGACGGCGCTGAGTCCGCCTGGCACCGGCAGGCACTGTGCCAAGGGCGCGGCGCAATACTCGGCATAGCCGCCGCCCTGCACCAGCGCGCATACCATGTCGCCCTTCGCGAAGCCGCTGCCGGCAAGAATGCCGTCGACGATCTCGCCCGCCACTTCCAGCCCCGGCAGGTCGGATGCACCCGGCGGCACCGGATAGTGGCCGAGGCGCTGCAGCACGTCGGGACGGTTGATGCCGGCCGCATGCACGCGGATCAGGATCTCGCCATCCTTCAGAACCGGCAGGGGCCGCTCGCAGGGCTGCAGGACCTCGGGTTTGCCGGGCTGGGTGATTTCGATTGCGCGCATGGTTCGGCTCCATGAAAAAGCGCCATTGTACGTCAGCCTTTTCCCCGCCGTTTTCGTTGCTGAGCAACCACTTCCGAGCTCCTCTATTTCCAATTCCTGTGCTCAAACGCAAGCAAATGCTTTGACGCATGAGCTTTTTGGGGAACTTTAGAGCTGGCACAACGAACTCGACTGTAACCACCTTGTCGCCCCTATTCGCGCCGCATAGATTGGAGGACGCGAGCTCAGGCATACGAGCCGTCCCGACCAACCATCGAAGGAGCGAGATCATGTACTCTGCCCTGCTTGACGTCGTCCGCCGCACCGCGGCGCTGTTTTCCCAGCCCCTGCCGGCCGACCGGCGCCGCCGCGGCATGCTGCTTGGCGGCGCTGCGCTGGCCATCGCCCTCACCCTGCCCGTCCCGCGCGCCGGCGCCCGGGACTGGACGAGCGAGCGCTGGGTCGGCACCTGGGGCACGGCCCCGGCCGGCCCGCCACCCGCCGCCAGCCTGCAGACCTTCAGCAACCAGACCCTGCGCCTGATCGTCCACACCAGCATCGGCGGCAACCGCGTGCGCATCCGCGTGTCCAACGAGTTCGGCACGGTGCCGCTGACCATCGGCGCGGCGCGCATCGGCGTGCGTGCCTCCGGCTCCGACGTCGCCCCAGGCAGCGACCGCGCCCTCACCTTCAGCGGCCGCAGCACGATCACGATTCCGGCCGGCGCCCCGGCGCTGTCCGATCCGGTGGAGCTGAACGTGCCGGCGCTGGGCGACCTCGCCATCAGCCTTTACCTGCCAGGCACGGTTGAGGCGAACACCATCCACGGCACCGCCCTGCAGACCAATTACGTCTCGCTGCCGGGCGATTTCACGGGCGCCGCCACCCTGCCCGTGCAGCGCACCATCACCAGCTGGCCTTTTTTTCTCACCGAGGTCGACGTCGAAGGCAGCGGCCCGGCCATCGTCGCGCTGGGCGATTCCATCACCGACGGCACCCGCAGCACGGTCGACACCAACAACCGCTGGCCCGACTGGCTGGCGCGGCGCCTGCAGACCGTGCGCGACCCGGTGGCCGGCCTGAACGGGCGCATCGGGGTCGTCAACCGCGGCATCAGCGGCAACCGGTTGCTGAGCATTAACCCGGCCAACCTGGTGGCGGGCCGCTCCATCCTCGAGCGCTTCGACCGCGACGTGCTGGCCACAGCGGGCGTGCGCTACCTGACCCTGATGATCGGCATCAACGACATCGGCAACAGCACGGTGACGGGTCCCGGGTCGCTTTCGATTACGGCCGAGGAACTGATTGCCGGCTATCGCCAGGTGATTGCCCGTGCCCACGCGAAAGGCATCGCCGTGTTCGGCGCCACGCTGACGCCCTTCGAAGGCGCCGGCTACTTTTCGCCCGAAAAGGAAGTCGTGCGCCAGGCCGTGAACAACTGGATCCGCTCGAGCGACGAGTTCGATGGCGTCATCGATTTCGACCTCGCCACCCGCGACCCGGCCCACCCGAGCCGCTTCCTGCCGGCCTATGACAGCGGCGACCACCTGCACCCGAGCGACCTCGGCTACCAGGCAATGGGCAATGCGGTGCCTCTGGCCCTGTTCCGTTCGGTGGGCACGGCGGCCTTGAAACCGGCGCAAGCGAAGTAGGGCGATAAGGTAGAAGACGATCAGCTGCCGGAGGCGCGCATGCCTCCGGCAGGCTCCGGCTGTGTCGAAAATGCCAACAGCCGCGCCTGCCTTGCGCGGCTGTCTTGACGCAAATCATTGGCAACCTCGGATGCTTTCCCGGGGGAACATGATCGCTATATGGTAGCCCGGCCAGGAGCGTCCGCCGACACCGCCGCAGCGACGCGGCAAGCTTGCGCAGGACGTGCCGATTCCCTTAACCCGCCAGGAACCATATGAACATCAAGCCATTGATCACCGCTGCCATCTTCCTGCTGATGGGCTCCGCCGCCCAGGCCGGCACCATCCACTACGGCACCGGCACCAACGACCCCTGGAACTCGGCCACCAATGACAGGGCCATGGACAGCGCCTTCGGTGCCGGCAACTGGACCAAGCGCTGGGGATTTTCCACGGGCGTATTCGAGGATGCCGATTTCGTTTTCCTCGATGGCGGCGACGGCAATGCGGTCGACTTCGCCAGCTTCCTGGCCAATAACAGCGCCGTCATCGCCAACTGGGTCGCCGCGGGCGGGCGCCTGTTCCTGAACGCGGCACCGAACGTCGGCGGCTCCTTCGACATGGGCTTCGGCGTGCGCCTGAACTACCCTGGCTATGCCGGCAGCGTGACGGTGACCGACGCCGGCGTGGCCGCCGGCCTGACCGAGGGCGGCTTGACCACCTCGTACTGGGGCACCTCCTTCGCCCATGCCACCGTCAGCGGCGAGATCAGCAAGCTGATTGCCAGCGGGGACGGCGGCACCGTGTTCGGCGCCATGCAGTTTGGCAAAGGCTTCGTTGCCTTCGGCGGCGAGACCACGACCAACTTCCACGGCCCCTACGCCGATGCACAAGCGCTGCGCGTCAACGCGTTGCGCTACGTCGCCCATGCCGCAACGCAGGGGGGAGAGGTGCCGGAACCGGCAACGGTCGCGCTGGTCGGCATGGGTCTGCTGGCCGTCTGCGCCGTACGGCGAAAAGCCGGGCGCGACTGACCGGCGCGTACGATACCGGACGGGGTGCGCCTGGGCTCCCCCTTTGTTCCTCAGGCGTCGCGCGGCGGCCAGCAATGCACCGCGCCGCCGGTTTCCCCATCGCCGCGCGCCAGGTCTGTTCGGGGAAATGGCCGCGGCCGATCAGCCTGGCCAGCAAGGCGTCGGCGCCACGGGCCTCCATCGGCACGATCACCGGCCGCCTGCCCTCGCCGAGTTCGATGACCAGGATGTCCGATGCGTAGATGCCTTCGTCCTGGAAGCAGACGCGGCTGATATCGCGCCAGCCGAAACGCTGGGTCCACTCGGCCTGGGCGGTGTCGAGCGCAATCACCCGTGCCTCGTTCGCGTCGAACTCGACGGCAATGAGTTCATCGAGCCGCCGCGGCCGGCGTGCGTTCCACCAGGCCTGCAGGCGCGCCAGCCAGGTGCCGGGTGTCGTTTCCATCTAGCTTCCGCCTGTTTTCGATTGGGTCGGCAGGCTGGTACCCACCTTCCAGGTGCGCGACAGCGCCTGCGCTTCCTCGATCTGCTCGGGCGTCATCTGCCTGGTAATCGCCGCGCGCTGGCTGACCGCGTTGTTGTTGCCGCTGGCCGCCGCGAGGTTCCACAGCATGTAGGCGATGACGGGATCGGCCGGGACGCCCGCGACGTGGTAGCGGTACATCAGCCCCAGCGCATGCTGGGCTTCGGCATGGCCCTGCTCGGCCGCCTTGCGGAACCAGGTGACGGCATGCTTCTGGTCGACCGGCACGGCGTTGCCGGTGTAATACATGGCGCCGACGACGTACTGGGCATCGGCCTTGCCCTGCTGGGCCGCCTTCAGGTGCCAGGCAAAGGCCTGCTTGTAGTCGCGCGCGACGCCGCGGCCCATGTAGTACATCAGTCCCAGCAAATGCTGGGCCTCGGGGTTGCCGGCCCGCGCCAGGGGCGTGACCTCTTTCAGGGCGAGCGCATAGTTGCGTGCGTTATAGGCGCTCGCTCCTTCGGGAAAACCGGCCTGCGCCGCCCCGGCCAGCCCGAGCGCCAGCAGGATCGCTACGGTAAGTTTTTTCATTGTCTCGTGCGTGATACCGGTCACTTCGCCTCATCCATGTCGCCGCCGGCGACGGTGCTCTCCTGCCCTTTCGGCTGCTGCCGGTTACTTCCAGCTGACCTTGCCCAGGCCGTCCACGCTCACCTTGCGGTTGAGCGGCTTGCCGTAGACTGTGACCGAGCCCATGCCCGACAGGTTCAGGTTCGCGCTCTGGTGGGCCGTGACGGTGGCGTTGCCCAGGCCCGAGAGCTCGAGGGTGACGCTGTCGGCGGCAAAGGCCTGCGCGTCCAGCCCGCCGAGCCCGCCCAGCTCCGCTTTGAGCCAGCGGCTGCGTCCGCTTAGGGTGACATAGCCAGCGCCCTGCAGGTCGAGGCTGATGCCTTCGCTGCGCAGGCCGACCAGCTTCATGCTGCCGACGCCGCTCAGGGTGGCCGTGATCATGCGGTAGTCGCTGTTGACGTGCATCGAGCCGGCGCCGTCCAGCGAGAGCTCGAGCTCCTCGCCGCGAAAGCCCGTGATCTCGGTGACGCCCAGGCTTTCGGAGCTCACTTCGCGCAGGTTCGGCAGCACCAGGTCGGCGCGCACCGGGCTCTGGCGCGACATGCGCACGCCTTCCATCTCGCTGCCGAGGTTCAGGGTGTCGCCGCTTTGCATCGCTGTCAGGCGCGCGATCCAGCGCGGGTCGCCGCTCAGCGACAGCGTCGCCGGACTGCCCCGGCGCACGCGCAGGTCGATCACGCCATCGACGCGCACGCGCACGATGCGCGCATCGAGCTGGCGCTGTTCGCCCGCGACCTCGGGCGCGCGCTCGCCGAAGGGCGCGGCGCCGGCCAGGGGCGCCAGCGCCAGGGCCGCCAGGCCGAGGCCCGCCAGACGGGGTTTGAAAGACTTGATCATGCGATGTTCTCCGTATCTGCTGTGACGCGACTGCCCGCACGGCCGGCCAGATCGAGCCTGGCCATCCTTGAACAGTTTGACAATATCTGCATTATGACAACCGCCCCCTTGCGGCGCGCGCAAATGCGACAGACTGCAGAATTGGCGGACCAGACGACAGAAACGGCGCCGGAATCCGTCGTCTTACCTTTCTCTACACTAACATGCATACGTAAAAAATTACTTTTTAGCATGCCGCTACGCTAAGATGGATGACGCCGCGCGTTCGCCGTTGCGGCCGTTTTTCGACTCAACCCATTATTCGACTCAGCTCTATTTCCGAGGTCATCAATGCGCATGCGCCAACTTCCCGCCCTGCTGGCCGGGCTCAGCCTCTCGGTGTCAGCGGTATCCGCGACACCTTCCGCCACGCCTTCGGCTGCACCTTCGGCCGCCAGCGACCGCTGGGACCTGCCCGTCCACACCAAGAAACTCGACAACGGCCTGACCGTGATCGTCACCGAAGACCATAGCTCGCCGACCGTCGGCGTCTCGGTCGTCTACCACGTCGGCATGCGCCTCGAGCCGAAGAACCGCACCGGCTTCGCCCACCTGTTCGAACACCTGATGTTCCAGGGCACGCCGAACGCGCCGAAGGGCGTCTTCGACAAGACGATCACCGGCGGCGGTGGCCGCAACAACGGTTCGACCCGTCCCGACTTCACCAACTACATCGAGACCGCACCGGTTTCCTCGCTCGAGCCGATCCTGTGGCTGGAAGCGGACCGCATGAAGACGCTCGACTTCAACGCCGCGACGCTGAAGAACCAGCAGGACGTGGTCAAGGAAGAAATCCGCGTCAACGTGAAGAACCAGCCCTACGGCGGCTTCATGTGGATCGACATCAGCCAGCATGCGTTCCAGAAGTGGGAAAACAACCATGACGGCTACGGCAGCTTCGAGGACCTCGAAGGCGCCAGCCTGGAAGACGTGCGCAGCTTCCACCGCGACTACTACGGTCCGAACAACGCCGTGCTGGCCATCGCCGGCGACGTGACCCCGGCCCAGGGCTTCGCACTGGCCCAGAAGTACTTCGGCGGCATCAAAGCCCGTCCGGTGCCAAAAAGCGGCGACTTCTCCGAGCCGCTGAACAAGGCCGAAAAGCGCATCGAGCAAAGCGACGCGCTGGCCCAGGTGCCGGCCGTGGCCGTGGCCTGGAAGGTGCCGGAACGCGGCAGCCGCGACCAGGCACCGGTGGCCGTGCTGGCCGAACTGCTGGCCGGCGGCGACGCGTCGACCATGTACCAGGGCCTGGTCAAGGGCCGCGAACTGGCGCTGAACGTCGACGCGCTGTTCGGCCTGGTGAGCCCGTGGGAATACGGCGGCCCGACGCCGCTGACCATCTACGCGATGTACAAGCCCACCACCAACGCCGACGCCATCCTGGCGGCGATGGACGAGGAAATCGCCAAGGTCGTCAAGGACGGCGTCGACGATGCAACCTTGAAGCGCGTGAAGACGCGCATGCTGGCCGACTGGAACAACGGCCTGGAAAGCTTCATCAACCGCGCCGATACCGTCGCCCGCCTGCAGACCATCTGGGGCGACGCGAACGTGGTCAACAAGATCCCGGGCTGGATCGAGGGCGTGACTTCGCAGGACCTGCAGCGCGTGGCCGCCACTTACCTGGTCAAGACCAACCGCACCGTCATCGACCGCAAGCCGGCAGCCAAGCCGGCGCCTGCGGCACCTTCCACCACGCCAGCTGCCGCAACGGCCGCCGGCGACAAGAAATAAGGAGCGCATCGATGAACAAACTGATGCTGACACTGGCGATCTCGATGATGTTCGCCCCCGCCGCCTTTGCCGCGCCTGCCGCCGATGAAGCACAGTCCAGCGCGAAAGCCGCCGCACCGGCAGCCAAGCTGGCCGCCATGCCCGCCTACGGCAGGACAAGCCGATCCCGACCCCGAAGATCGCCAAGAAGACCCTCGCCAACGGCATGACCGTCTGGGTGGTGCCGCGCCGTGGCCTGCCGCGCGTCGACTATGTGCTGGCCGTGCGCGGTGCCGGCTTTGCCGCCGACGACAGCGCCCATCCCGGCTTTGCCAACCTGCTCGCCGGGATGATCAACGAAGGCAGCGCCAAGCGCGATTCGCGCGCGATCGCCGAAGCGGCCCGGGCATGGGCGGCTCGGTGGCCGCCGGCCCGGCGTCGGACGGCATCGTCGTCCAGGCCAATGCGCTCGCTTCGCAGGCTGGCCCGATGATGGCGCTGCTGGCCGAAGTGGCGCGCACGCCGAGCTTCCCGGAAAAGGAAGTCGAACTGACCAAGGCCAACGCGCTGCAGCAGCTGCGCGCCGCCGAGGCCACGCCGCGCTTCCGCGCCGAGCGCGCCATCAGCCAGGCCGTGTACGGCCAGCACCCCTACGGCCACCCAGCCGACCGCGGAAGCGATCACCTCGACGACGCGCGAGATGATGGTGACCGAACATGCGAAGCGCTTCCGTCCCGACCGCGCGCTGCTCGTGATCACCGGCCGCATCAGCGAGGCCGAGGCGATGAAGCTGGCCCAGGCTGCGTTCGGCGACTGGAAGGCCGAAGGCGCGGCACTGGCCGACGTGGCGGCCCCGAGCCAGCCCGCCAGGCCGGCGCGCATTTTGCTCTCGCGCGCAGGCAGCGTGCAGTCGACCATCCGCGTCGGCGGCCCCGGGATTGCCGCCAGCGCCGACGAGCAGGTGCCGCTGCGCCTGGCCAGCACCATCCTCGGCGGCGGCTTCTCGAGCCGCGTGAACATCAACCTGCGCGAGCAAAAGGGTTATACCTATGGCGCCTCGGCCGGCGCACGCATGAACCGTGCGGGCGGTGCCATCGTCGGCGGCGCCGATGTGCGCAACGAAGTCACGGGTGCGGCCCTGCTTGAATACCTCAACGAGTACAAGCGCATCGGCAGCGAGATGGTGCCGGCGGACGAAATGACGATGAACAAGCGTTATGTCGCCGGCGGTTACCTGATCAGCAACCAGCTGCAGGGCGCGGTGGCCGGCACGCTGGCGCAGAACTGGCTGGTCGGCCTGCCGGCGGAATTCCTCGGCCAGTACGTGCCGCGGATCCAGAAGGTCAGCCCGCAGCAGGTGCGCGACGTGTCGAAGAAGTACTTCGCGCCGGAGTCGCAGTCGATCGTCGTGGTTGGCGATCCGCAGGCAGTGAGCGCCCAGCTCAAGCAGTTCGGCGAATTCACCGTCACGGAAAAGTAAGGCTCGTTTTGCTCCCTTCGAACGCCCGCCTCGCGCGGGCGTTTTTCGTTGAGGCGTCGGCAAGCAAGGGTAGAATACGGCTTTTGCCCCCTCCCCTGCCGCCATGGAACCGCTCGACCAACGTTATCTCGTCCAACAGAACAAGCTTGCCGACGACGGCAGGAAGCCGCCCGTGTTTGCCAAGGTCATGCGCAGCAAGGAAGGCAAGTTCGAGGGCGTCTCCTTCATCCGCAACAAGGAAAAGGCCACGGTCATGACGATCGAAGAGGCGCAGGAAGTGATCGACTGGGCCAACCGCAAGAAGGAAAACGCGCGCGAGTACGCGACGAAAATCATCTGCCTGGGCCAGTAAACAGGCCCGCTACTGCAGCATCGCCAGCGCTGGCCGCCCGCGCAAACCGGCAAGCACTGTCCGCACCGGCAAATGGCAGGCCAGGTCGGTGTTCGTATGGTGCCAGGCTTGCGCCGGGCGCACCTCCACGGTGATCGCCGGGTCCGAATTCATCGCGCCGAACCAGTCGAGTTCTCCCATCACGTCGATGATGCGGCGGTAGCGCGGCGGCATGGCAATGGCCGCCGAGATCGTGACGATCGCGGTCTCGGCCAGGTCGCCGTCCATCCCTGTGCCCTGGAGCGCATACAGCGCTTCCGAAATCACCAGGTTGCCCTTCGAATGCCCGGTCAGGAGGGCGAAGCGGAAACGCCGGTCGGCCAGCAGCTGGCACAGTGTGCGCGTGTCCAGGCTGGTACGCGCCAGGTTGAAGGGCCGCGGATGGGTGATCTCGAAGGCGGTGCCGCGCGTCAGGTCGTCGAACTGCTCGAACAGATGGCGCACGCGGTTGAGCGTGCCGAACCAGTACCAGCCGCCCGCCGCTTCGGCGAGCATGTCGGCCAGGCCGTAGCCGGATACCAGCGCCGCCACCGGCTCGCCGAACGCGTCGGCCACGTTGCGCGCGAACGCCGCCGTTCCCAGCGCCGAACTGCCGACGCCGGCCACCGCGAGGATGCGCATGCCGGTTCCGCCGCTGGCGGCGAAGTCCTCGATATCGGGACAGATGCGCAGACGCCCGGCCTGCGATGGTGGCACGATCAGGAGCGCTCCCTCGCGCGCCAGCCAGGGCGCGACGGCAGCCGCCTCGGCAGGCGTGATCACGCCGATGTCGTAGAACAGCGCGTCGAGCGTGGTGTTGCGGCGCCGGTAGCCTTCGAGCACCGCTTCGCGCCAGGGCGCCTTGGCCTGCACCACCTCGGCCGCGGAATTGCGGCGCAGCTGCGCCGATGCGAGCACGAGCGGCGTGCTGTTCCTGCCTGCGTCTGCCATGACGGTCCCCTGGTCGTTGCGGGCCATGGCAATCCGCGGGCCCGTTCGCTTAAGAGCCGGGCGCCGGCCGAAAGTTCACGGCCGCGCTCCTCGGCGGGCTGCGCGTCCTCAGGGCAGGAAGCCGCGCAGGTTGTCCAGGTAAGCGTCGGGGATGACGACCGGATACAGCAGGCCGCCAAAGGCCGCCAGGATCAGTCCGGCCACGACAAGGCCCAGCACGGCGCCGGCCTGTCCCATGCGTACGCGCGTTGCGGCAACGACGCGCCCGCGCACCAGCAGGTGCAGCGCGCCGGCCAGGTGGACGAACAGCGCCAGCACCGCCAGGCCATAGTAGGGCACGAAAAAAAATGGAAAGGCGCCAGGTGCAGGCCGGCCGCGGCGTAATGGAAGTTGGTATCGAGCTTGAACACGAAGCGCCCCGCCAGGACCGAGGACACATGCACCAGCAGGAAGAAGGCCAGGTAGGCGCCCGAAACCGCCTGCATGCGCAGGAAGGGCGGCATCGGCCCGCCGCGGCGGCGCAGCAGGAATGCCAGGCCCGTCCCCACCTGCACCAGCACGCAGGCCAGCAGCAGCGCTTCGACGGCCGGCACCCGGGTCAGGCCACGCACCGCGTCCATGAAGGCGATGTGGCTGGCGACGCCGTCCAGCGCGGCGAGATGGTTCGCCAGGTGCACCAGCGCATACAGCGCCAGCACGATGGCGCTGCCGCGATGGACGCGGCGCAGGCCGTTCATGAGGCGGCGTGGAAAGGACAGGCCCCTGCGCCCGCTGCGGCAGCGCGAACTGGCACCGCTGCCGGCTGCCCGCTCGACACGCGCCGTTCCAGCAGCAGGCGCAGCCCGCCGGCCGGCCGCATCGTCACGCCCATGCGCGGCACCGGGACATCCTGGCCCGGCGCCGGGCGCAGGGTGAAGCGCTGCAGCAGCATGGCCAGCGCCAGCGTCATCTCGACCGTGGCGAAGCTGCTGCCGATGCAGACGCGCGGGCCGGTACCGAAGGGCAGGTAGGCGCCGCGCGGAATGCCTTTCGCCGCCTCGCCGGGAAAGCGGTCGGGGTCGAAGTGCTCCGGTTGCGTAAACCAGCGCGCGTCGTGATGCGGCAGCACCGACAGGATCGAGACCACGCTCCCCTGCGGCACCAGCCAGTCGCCGATGCGGACGTCGCGCGTGGCGCGGCGCGCCAGCACGCCTGGCGAGGGCGAATACAGGCGCATCACTTCCTTCACGACGCTGCCGAGACAGGGCAGTTCCGCAACATCCCGGTAACCGGGCACGCGATTGCCGAGCACCCGGTCGACTTCCTCCGTGGCACGCGCCGCCACGTCGGGATGCGCGGCCAGCGCCCAGCCGGCCCAGGTCAGCGCCGCCGCCGTGGTCTCGTGGCCGGCCAGGAAGGTCGTCATCAGCTGGTCGCGCACGCCATCGTCGCCGAGCATGGCACCGCGCTCCTCTCCCTCCCCTTCCTCGTCGCTTGCCGCCAGCAGCATGCCGAGCAGGTCGTCGCCCAGGTCCGGCGCGGCGCGGCGGCGCCCGATGTGGGCACGCACCAGGTCGTCCAGCAGGGCCAGCGCCGCGCGCTTCTCGTTGCGTCCCGGGTAAGGCAGCCAGCCGGGCAAGGCGAAGGGCAGGAACATCTCGCGGTAGCCGGCATCGACCAGCGTGCGCACGGCGCGCTCGACTTCGCGCGTACCGATGCCGTGGTCCGCGTCGGCAAAGCGGGCGCTGAACATCGTGCGCAGGATGACGTCCGCGGCCAGCATGTTCATCGTGTGCTCGAAGTCGACCGCGCCGCCGGGCAGCGCATCGAGTGTGCCCGCGATACCGTCCGTCATCCGTCCCGCGTAGGCATCGAAGCGCCGCGGATTGAAAGCCGGCTGCAGCATGCGGCGCTGCCGGCGCCACTCTTCTCCCTCGGAGACGAGCACGCTCTGGCCGTGCAGCTGGGCCAGGATCTCGACGTGACGTTCCCAGCGCACGAAGGCGTCCGCCTCCTCGACCAGCACCGCGCGGATCTGGTCCGGATGCCGGAACGAGTAATAGGGAATGTGGCCCAACTTCACGTACACGGCGTCGCCATGGCGCGCATGCTCATCGCGCCAGAAGCCGAGGAAGTCGCGGCCCATGCGGCGCAGGCTGCGCATGCCGAAGGCGTGGTCACGCGGGCCGGGGGCCGTGTCGTCGGGGGTGTCGTCAAGCGGGTCGTCAGGTGTGTCTTCATCAAGGGGGAGCTCCAGTCGGTAGATCCAGTCGGCTTCTTCCAGCGCGACGTCGCGCGCGAGCTGCATCGGCGTGCGTCCGGTCTCGTTTGCAATCGCGGACCATGTGCGACTGGTCCGCGTAGTCGTTGGCGAGCGCGTGGTCGGCCATGTCGACCTTGCGCCCGGCGAAGTAGGCGCGTTGCGCAAGCAGGAAGCTGCGCTGGCCACGCCACAGGCGCAACGTGGTCTGGAGGCTGGCGCCGGCCTGGCGCAGCGCCACCCGCTGCAGCTGGCGCGGGCCTACCCCAAGGAGTTTGCTGGCCAGCGCCAGCGTGAGCCGGCCGCCGAGGCGGCGCATGCGCGTCCAGACCGGCAGCGCCGCGGCCTGGCCGTGGCGGGCGACGAAGTCCTCGATGGCGCGGCGGCGCGCGTCGTCGTCGCCCGCCGCGAATACGGCGTCAAGCAGTGCCGTGGCATGCACGGGCAGCACCTCGAGGGCGTCGACGAAACGGTTCTGCAGCGCCGCGAGGTCGACCCCGAACAGCGCATGAAAGGCATCCGGGTAGAACATGGCGATGAAGGCGTGCACGTCTCCCTCGTTCTCGCTGGCGAAAGGCGCCGTCTGGCAACCGCCGACCGCGCAGCGCGCGACCGGCCGGCGCACGGTATCGCCGCCATGCGCGACGATGTCGACGCGGCCGTCAAGGAACCAGTTGATCGAACAGTAGGCGCCGGCCGGAAAGCGGTTCAGGCGCGCCGCCCCTTCCAGGCCACAGCCGCGCGCATCGCGGGCGATGAAGGCATAGACGAAGCCGGCCGCGCCGGCGCCGGGCAGCCAGATGCGGGTGACTGGTGAGCGCAGGCTCGGACGGGCGGCGTGGAAAGCGGTCGGATGGCGCATGAAGCCATTCTAACCGTGTCAGCAAGGCAATATAGAACAAAGGCGACATGGCCGCCCTCGCTTCGCCCCCCCATCCACCCAAGCGTCTGGGAACAGCTTCAGAGCAAGGGGCGGCCAGGCGCGCTAGCCGCGCAGCGCCTTTTCCAGGTCTTCCAGCTCGGCCGGCTTGACCGGTGCGCATCGAAGCCCGCCTCCAGCGCGCGGCGGCGGTCTTCGGGCGAGCCGTAGCCGGTGTGCGCGACCAGGCGGATATGGCGCAGCTGCGGATGCTGCTTCAGCATGCGCGCCAGCTCGTAGCCGTCGGCGCCGGGCAGGCCGATGTCGAGCACGATCACCTGCGGCTTGTGCTCGAGCGCCATCGCCTCGATGCGGCCGGCGTCGAAGGTGGTCCAGGTTTCGTGCCCCATCTCGGCCAGCAGGAAGCCCATCATCTCCATCGCGTCGACATTGTCGTCGACCAGCAGCACGCGCAGGCCGGCGGCGCTGCCCGTTTCCGGTTGCGCCTCGCTGTCGGCGCAGTCGTTGCGGCTGGTGCGCAGCACCGGCAGTTCGGCCGTGAAGGTGCTGCCCATCCCGATGCCGGGGCTTTCGGCGCGCAGTTCGCCGCCATGCATCTCGAGCAGGCGCGATACCAGCGACAGGCCGATGCCCAGGCCTTCGGGTGCGGTCCGGCGGCACCGCCGCCTGCGCGAACATGCCGAAGATGCGCGGCAGGTTGTCCTCGGCGATGCCGATGCCATTGTCGCGCACGTCGATGCGCACACTGTCGCCGTCCGGGGTGACTGCCAGGCCGATCTCGCCGCCCTTGGGCGTGAACTTGGCGGCATTGTGCAGCAGGTTGCCCACCGATTGCGCCAGGCGCACCGGGTCGCCCGCGATCCACACCGGCAATCCGGCTGCTGTACCGGAGATGGTGCTCGCGCGCGCCGATCAGGGGCGCGGCGGTCTCGATCGCCTGGGCGATGACGGCGCCAGGTTGACCTCTTCGCGGCGCAGCACGATCTTGCCTTCCGAGATGCGGGCGACGTCGAGCAGGTCGTCCACCAGGTGCGCCAGGTGGTCGACCTGGCGCAGGATGACTTCGCGCGCCCGCGCCTGGCGCTCGGATCCGCTGTCGGCCGTCACGCCCAGCAGCGCGGCCGCGTTGCGGATCGGGCTCAGGGGATTGCGCAGCTCGTGCGCCAGCGTGGCGAGGAACTGGTTCTTGTTGGCGTCGGCCGCGCGCAGCAGCGCTTCCATTTCGCGGCGCGCCGAGATGTCGCTGGTGACGCGGGCCACGCGATAGACCTCGCCACGGAAGTTACGCACCGCGAACAGGCGGTCGCGCACCCAGCGTGTGGCGCCGTCGGGCAGCACGAGGCGGAATTCCTCGTCGTAGTGCGGCTGGGTCGCCAGCGCGGCCCAGCGCCCCTGCATGCGGGCGCGGTCGTCCGGGTGGACGGCGTCGAGCCAGCTGGCATGCTGGCGCCGCAGCGAGTCGACGCTGCGGCCCCAGATGGCGGCGTGAGGCCGGGCTGACATACCCGAGCGCGCCGTCCGGCGCCGAGAACATCCAGAACACGTCCTCGATGTTGTCCGTCAGCTGGCGAAACCGCTCCTCGCTCTCGCGCAGCTCGTCCTGGGTCTGGCGCATGCGCAGCAGCGCGTTGACGTTGGCGATCAGCTCGTCGGCTTCGATGGGCGCGGCCAGGTAGTTGTCGGCGCCCCCTTCCAGGCCGCGGATCTTGTCGGCGCGCCCGGTCAGCGCGGCGGAGGTCTGCAGCACCAGCACGCAGTTGGTGTCGGGATCGGCCTTGATGCGCCGGCACACCTCGATGCCGTTGATGTCGGGGAGTTTGACGTCCAGCAGCACCAGCGCCGGGTCTTCCTCGCGCACCATCGCCAGCGCGTCGGTGCCGCTGGACGCCTCGAGCACCCGGAAACCGGCACTTTGAAGGATGCGTGTCTTGGCGTAGCGGGCGCCGTCGTTGTCGTCGACGTTGAGGATGAGTGGATTGACAGTCATGGTTCGGCTTTGTCGGGCGCGGCTCAGGAATCGAGGTGCGGCGGATGGGGGAAGCGACGCGGCAGCGTCAGCGTGAAGGTCGAGCCGACGCCGGGACGGCTGGTGACGTCGACGCGCCCGCCCAGCAGTTCGGCCAAACGCCGGCACAGCGGCAGGCCCAGGCCCGTGCCCTTGCTGCGCCGCTGCAGGGGATTTTCCACCTGAGTGAATTCCTCGAAGATCAGCTGCAGGTGTTCGGCATCGATGCCGATGCCGGTGTCGGTCACGGCAAAGGTGATCGTACCGGGCGCCTCGTCGGCGCTGGCAACCACGCGCACCGAGCCGCGCTCGGTGAACTTCAGCGCGTTCGAGATGAAGTTGCGCAGGATCTGGGACAGCATGCCTTCGTCGGAGTCGAACGGCGTGTCGATGCCGCCGTTGTCGAACACCAGCTCGACGCGTTCGGCATCGACCAGCGGGCGCATCATCCCGCGCAGGGCGCGGAACAGGTTGTCGACCACCACCGGCGCCGGCTGGGCTTCCACCCGGCCCGCTTCGATCTTGGCCAGGTCGAGCAGGTCGTTGACCATCTCCGACATCTCGGTGGCGGTGCGTTCGATGAACAGCACCTGGCGTTCCTGCTCGGGCGTGAGCTCGCCGTCCATGCGGTCGAGCAGGAGCTTGGACAGTGCCCGGATCGACGACAGCGGCGTGCGCAGCTCGTGGCTGGTATTGGACAGGAAGCGCGACTTCATCTCGTCGGCGCGGCGCAGGCGCTCGGCCTTGTCCTCGATCTCGGCATACAGCGCGACGATGCCGCGGTTGGTGTCTTCGAGTTCGCGCGTGAGCGAAAGCAGGTCTTCCTGGCGCTCGCGCAGTTCGGCCAGGGTCTCGACCAGCTCGCGGTTCTGCTGCTGCACTTCCCGGAACGAGTTGGCAACCGGCGTCGCCGCCAGCTCGGCGGCGATTTGCGCCAGCCGCGCCGCGCCCACAGCTTGCTGGGGCGGCAGCGTCTTGCGCATCCGTATCGCCGGCTCGTCCGCGCCGCCACCGGAACAGGCGTCCATCAGGCGGTGCGCCGTCACCACCGCGGCATCGGCGAGCGCGGCCGCTTCGCTATAGGGCGGCGGGACGCACGAAGCCGACACCGTCACCTCGAGCTGCTGGCGCGCGTGCTCGTCCAGCAGGGCAAACGTGACCCGTGCCGCCGCCCCGCCGTGGCAAGCCGCGCGCGCCACTTCCGACACCGCGGTGGCGATGCGCACCTGGTCCTGCTTGGTGAAACCGAGCACCATCGACACCGGCGTGCGCGCTGGCGCACCAGCACCACGTCCATGTCGCGTTCGACCGCCACGACGAGGATGCGCTGGCTCATGCGCGCCTCGCGCGGCGGCGCACGACGAGCACCATGGCATCGTCGCGGCGGCGGATGAAGTCGCGCATCAGCACCGCGGCCACCAGCGCCGGACTGCGCGCGAGCAGGCCCGGGTATTTGTCCAGGTCCCACTGGGTCTGGATGCCATCCGAGTGCAGGATGCACAGGGCGCCCGGCGGGCATGGCACCGAAAACTCCTGCACCTTGCGCATGTTGTGGCCGACGATGCCGTTGTGCGAGACCAGCGCACGGCGGCTGTCGCCGTCGATCACATAGGCGCCGATATTGCCCACGCCGGCAAAGCGGATGGTGTCATGTTCGAAATCGATGCGGGCGGCCGCCAGCGCGGCGCCGCGCGTGACACGCAACGCATGGTGCGCGGCCTCGACCAGGGCCCCCGGTTCCGATTGCGGACGGTGCGCCAGTTCCGCCAGCGCGGCCCGGGAAGCCGCGGCCGCGTCCGGCCCATGGCCGAGGCCATCGGCGGCGAGCAGGGTGGCGCCGGTCGGGCCGCAGGATACGCCCCAGCCATCGCCGCACTCGTCTTCGCCGACCAGCGGCACGGTCAGGGCGCCGACATCGACCCGGCACAGCCCGGGACCGGCCTCGTCGCGCCACAGGCGCATGAAGAACAGGGCCCCGTTGCCGGGCACGGACCAGACGTCGAACTCGTCGGACAGGCGTCCGAGCGCGCCCAGGCCGGTGCCTGCCGTGCCCGCCGTCGACATGCCGTCGCGCAGGCAGGCATCGAGGTCGGCGATGCCGGGGCCGTTATCGACAGCGAGCACGTCGACACCGGGCACGCCTTCGGACTGCGCCACGTTCAGGTAGAGCGTGCCCTCGCCCGCATGCTTGAGCAGGTTGGTGCCGGCTTCGGTGACGATCAGCGCCAGCGCGCCGGCCCGGGTCTCGCTGAAACCGAGGTTCGTGGCCAGCCTCTGGCCGGCGCGGCGCGCCGCCGCAATGTCGCTGGCGTGCACCACAGGGAAGCTCAGCTGGGTGTCGCGCGAAGTAATCAGCGTTTCCATTTCACGACCGCGATCGCGGTTCCCTCTCCCGTGCGGGTGTCGATGGCGAATTCGTCGACCAGGCGCTTCGAGCCGCCCAGTCCCAGGCCCAGGCCGCCGCCGGTGGTGTAGCCGTCGCGCAGCGCCAGGTCGAGGTCGGGGATGCCGGGGCCGGCATCGACGAACACGAGGCCGACACCGCTACGCAGGCCGTCGACGAGCTTGTCGAGGTGGACGGCCCCGCCGCCGCCATACTTGATGACGTTACGGGCCAGTTCGCTTGCCGCGGTGATCAGCTTGGTCTGGTCGACCAGCGACAGGCCGATGGCGACGGCGCGTTCGCGCACGTGCCTGCGCAGCCCGACGACGTCCTCGTCGCCACGCAGCGGCAGGCTCGCACGCTCGACGCGGTAGCGCGCATGATGGTCGAGCAAGTGGGTGTCGAACGCAACTGCGGAATCAGTCGCTGAACTCATCTATTCAGGTTCTTTCCGAGCAGGGCCATGCCTTTCTCGACGTTCAAGGCGGTTTTCACGCCGTGCAAGGTCAGCCCCAGCTCGACCAGGGTGATGGCCACCGCCGGCTGCATGCCGACGACGACGGTCCGCGCGTCGAGCACGCGGGCCATGGCCGCGGTATTGCTGATCATGCGTCCGATGAAGGAATCGACCAGGTCGAGTGCCGAGATGTCGATCAGCACACCCTTGGCGCCATCGCGCACGATACGCTCGGTCAGGTCGTCCTGCAAGGTCATCGCCAGGCGGTCGTGCATGTCGACCTGGATGGTGACCAAGAGCAGGTCGCCCATCCTCAGGATAGGAATGCGTTCCATGTCGTTCCGCTTCGATCAGTGCTTGTTGGTGACGACAACCGAGGTGCCGGTACGCTCGAGCGCTACCAGGAACGCGTCGGCCAGGGTCGCCTTGGTGACCACGTCTTCCAGGTTCACGCCCAGGTGCACGATGGTCTGCGCGATCTGCGGACGGATGCCGCTGATGATGCAGTCGGCGCCCATCAGGCGCGCGGCGGCGATGGTTTTCATCAGGTGCTGGGCAACCAGGGTGTCGACCATCGGCACGCCGGTGATGTCGATGATGGCGATCACGGCGCCGGTGTCGACGATCTTTTGCAGGATGTTTTCCATCACCACCTGGGTACGGGCCGAGTCGAGCGTGCCAATCAGCGGCAGCGCCAGGATGCCGTTCCACAGCTTGACGACCGGGGTCGACAGTTCCAGCAGCTCCTGCTGCTGGCGCACGATGATCTGGTCCTTGGCCTTCTGGAACACCTCGATCGTGTACAGGCCGAGCTTGTCGAGCAGCATGCTGATCGACCAGGATGCGGCGGCCAGCGCGCCGGCGTCGTCGCCCAGGCCGGCAGCCATCTGGCTGAACAGCGCCTGCTTCAGCGAAAAGACGAAGGTCGCCGTTTCGCTCGGCGTGGAACCGGTCTTGGCACGGTTCGACGAAATCTCGGCCAGCAGGTCGCGCGCTTCATCCCACGAACGGTGCTCGATGTTTTCCAGCTCGCCGGCACGGGTCGCCTGGGCGAACACCGACAGGAACTGCTGGCAATGGGTACGCAGCTGCTCCTTCGCGCTGGCGCTGCCGCGCATGGTCAGCGCTTCCAGCTGTGCAATCCACTGCGAACCGATCTCGGCTTCGTGTTCGGAGATGAGCTGGCTGATGCGGGCGGCGTTGTCCTTCGTGGTCATCGATTCGTTCCTTGCGTCGTCGGTAGAGGGAGTGCTGCCCGAATCGCACACGAGCAGTTCCAGATTAAAGAATTATTAACTATAACACTTCTTGCCCTGGATTCACGTGACACTTCAGCCGTGCGCGGGTAGCGCGCCATGCGGCGGGCATGAAAAAAACGCCGGGCTCGCGCCTCGGCGGTTCCTTGTAAAGCCGGGTTCGGCGCAGCCCTTTGTCACAGGCCCAGGCTGGCCAGCTCCGGGAAGCGCGACACGCGGTAGCGCACTGGATAGGTGTCCGGCTCCGGCGTCATCAGGTGCCCTGCCGCTGCCACGACCTGCTCCCAGCCCACGATGCCGGCGTGGTGGCCCTTGCCCCCCTCGTCCAGGCGCCCGAACGCGACCCGGTCGGCGCAAGGCAGCAGCGTCTCCACTCCCTCGGTCCAGACCGTTACGCTGAACAGGCGTTCGTCGTCGCCCTTGTAGAGCATGTAGCTCGCCACGAACAGGTCGACGCCCTCCTTCTCGTAGTGCTGGTCGAGCAGGTGCTTCTGGTCGGCATAGTCTTCCTGCAGCGCCTTGCGCCGCAGGTCATCCAGGGCGCGCGCGACCTCCTCGTCCTCGGGCACGAAGCGCTCGGCGCGGCCATCGATGAACGCGTACATCACCGTCGACACGCGCCGTCCTTCATCGTCGATCGCCATGCCGGCGCAGCGCACCAGCTCGAGCAGGTCCTCTTTCGTGCGCGAGGCCGAAAGCAGCATGCGCCCGCGCGTGGGAATCATCGCCACCGGCTGCGTGCCGGCCACGCGGTGCACGAGGTCGGGCAGCAGCAGCCTGGACGAGTCGTAGGCATCGTTCCAGTCGCTGGCGAACAGGGCCGGCGATATCTGGACGAATTTCTCGGCGCCGAGGTCGCGCAGGTTATCGAGCGCAACCGCGTTCGCCTCGGCGACCGCCACACCCCATTCGACGAGCTGCCCGGCGCCGAGCACGTGCGTGACGTGTTCGCTGTCGTAGGCCAGCATCAGCACCGTATCGTCGCTGAAGGCGGTCGTGGCAAAGCCGCCCTCGGCGCCGCCGCGTGCGGGCGCAGGTCCGAGGCCGGCCGCCTGCTGAAAGGCGCGCGTGCGCAGTACCGGCAGCAGGTTGCGCCGGGCCGCGGCGAAGGATGCGGGAATCTCGTTACGAACGAACAGATTGGCATACTTGGCCATCACGTTCGCCCGTCCGGCACGGCTTGCCTGGCAGTAGTCGTGATAGTAATTGTGCAGGTTGACGACGTTATCGCTGCCCATGAGGATGCGGAAATTCGCTTCGTCGAACTCCATGGGGCCGTCGAATCCGCGCTTCCTGGCTTCCTTCATGACGATGTCCGCGAATGCGGCGGGAGTTGGTTTGCGCTTGAAAAAGTCCAGGATTCCCACGGCGTGCTCCGAAATGACGATAGCCCGGCAGTCTAGTGGCTTGCCGCACCGCCGTCCATCGAAGCATGGCAAAAACAAAAAACCGCCAGGCTCACGCACTGGCGGTTTTTGGTTTCAACAGCGGCAGCACCGCTTGCGAAGACTGGTTACTGCGCCGCGCCTTCCACAGGATCGGCAGCCTTCATCGACAGCTTCAGGCGGCCGCGCTCGTCGGTCTCGAGGACCTTCACGCGCACTTGCTGGCCTTCCTTGAGGTAGTCGGCGACGGCGTTCACACGCTCGTTGGCGATCTGCGAGATGTGCAGCAGGCCGTCCTTGCCAGGCATGACCTGCACGATGGCGCCGAAGTCCAGCAGTTTCAGCACGGTGCCGTCGTAGGTCTTGCCCACTTCGACCGATGCGGTCAGTTCTTCGATGCGGCGCTTGGCTTCCTGGCCGGCGGCAGCGTCGACGGACGCGATGGTCACGACGCCTTCGTCGGTGATGTCGATCTGGGTGCCGGTCTCTTCGGTCAGCGCGCGGATGACGGCGCCGCCCTTGCCGATGACGTCACGGATCTTGTCCGGGTTGATCTTGATCGTGATCAGGCGTGGTGCGAAGTCCGACAGTTCGGTCTTCACGCTCGGCACGGCCTTCTGCATCTCGACCAGGATGTGCTGGCGGGCTTCCTTGGCTTGCGCCAGCGCCACCTGCATGATCTCCTTGGTGATGCCCATGATCTTGATGTCCATCTGCAGGGCGGTGATGCCCGCGGTGGTACCGGCGACCTTGAAGTCCATGTCGCCCAGGTGGTCTTCGTCACCCAGGATGTCGGTCAGGACGGCGAACTTGCCGCCTTCCTTGATCAGGCCCATGGCGATGCCGGCGACGTGCGCCTTCATCGGCACGCCGGCGTCCATCAGTGCCAGGCAGCCGCCGCAGACCGATGCCATCGACGAGGAACCGTTCGATTCGGTGATTTCCGACACCAGGCGCACCGAATAGCTGAACTCTTCAGGCGATGGCAGCGCTGCAACGAGTGCGCGCTTGGCCAGGCGGCCGTGGCCGATTTCGCGGCGCTTCGGGGTGCCCACACGGCCGGTTTCGCCGGTGGCGAACGGAGGCATGTTGTAGTGCATCATGAAGTCGTCGGTGTACTCGCCCATCAGCGCGTCGATCTTCTGGCTGTCGCGGGCGGTGCCGAGGGTGGCGATGACCAGCGCCTGGGTTTCGCCGCGGGTGAACAGGGCCGAACCGTGGGTACGCGGCAGCACGCCGGTACGGATAGCGATCGGACGCACGGTGCGGGTGTCGCGGCCGTCGATGCGTGGCTCGCCGTCCAGGATCTGCGAACGCACGACCTTGGCTTCCATGTCGAACAGGATGTTGCCGACTTCGGCCGCATCGGCGCTGACGCCCTGCTCGGCCAGCTGGGCCATGACTTCCGACGACAGCGATTTGAGCTTCTGCTGGCGCGCCGACTTTTCGCGGGTCTGGTAGGCGTCGCGGATCTTTTCCGAGGCCAGCTGGGCCACCTGGCCGATCAGGGTTTCGTTCTTGGCTGGTGCGCTCCACTCGACTTCCGGCTTGCCGCCTTCTTCGACCAGGGCGTGGATGGCGTCGATGACGGCGCGCATCTGCTCGTGGCCGAAGACGACCGCGCCCAGCATGACTTCTTCGGACAGCTGCTGCGCTTCGGATTCGACCATCAGCACGGCCGTTTCGGTACCGGCGACGACGAGGTCCATCTGCGAGGTCTTGAGCTGGGTGGTGCTCGGGTTCAGGATGTACTGGCCGTTGGCGTAGCCGACGCGGGCGGCGCCGATCGGGCCATTGAACGGGATGCCGGCGACGCACAGGGCGGCCGAGGCACCGATCATCGCAGGGATGTCCGGATCGATTTCAGGATTGACCGACAGTACGTGGATGATGACCTGGACTTCGTTCAGGTAGCCTTCCGGGAACAGCGGACGGATCGGACGGTCGATCAGGCGCGAGGTGAGGGTTTCCTTTTCGGAAGGACGGCCTTCGCGCTTGAAGAAACCGCCCGGGATTTTACCGGCAGCGTACGTTTTCTCGATGTAATCGACGGTCAGCGGGAAGAAGTCCTGGCCTGGCTTCGCGTCTTTCTTCGCGACGACGGTAGCGAGCACGACGGTGTCTTCGACGGACACCATGACGGCGCCGCTTGCCTGACGGGCGATTTCACCAGTTTCCAGGGTGACGGTATGTTGGCCGTACTGGAAGGTTTTCGTAACTTTATTAAACATGGGTAATCCCTTTCTATTTGCCGACAGATTTTCAGGGGCTGTCGTTCACCTCTCACCACGCACGGCCAACGAAGTTCCCGCCAAGGGCGCCTCGCAGGCCGCTTATTGCCTTACAAAAACAACAAACGCGCAAACAAAAAATGCCCGCGACAGTCAAACTGACGCAGGCATTTCTTTGACTAAACCGTCTGGCGCAAAAATTACTTACGCAGGCCGAGTTTGGCGATCAGGTCACGGTAACGATTTGCATCCTTACGCTTCAGGTAAGCCAGCAGGCTCTTACGACGGTTGACCATCATGATCAGGCCGCGGCGCGAGTGGTGGTCTTTCTGGTGGGCCTTGAAGTGGCCGTTCAGTTCGTTGATGCGTGCGGTCAGCAGTGCGACCTGGACTTCCGGCGAACCGGTATCGTTCTGGGCACGTGCGTTATCCGCGATGATCGCGGACTTGTTGATGTTTTCTACGGTCATGATGTTACCTTTCACATGCGGTGCAAGAGTCGGAACCCAGCGCACCGTGATTATGTTAAAAAAACCTGCCCTTGCGGACAGACCCGCCAGTATATGCGAAAACGGTGGGCGCCACCAGCCTTTGCGAAGGGTTGGCGGCCGCATCCTGGGTTGTCGATGTGTTTTCGGGGGCGTTTCATGCAGAACCTGACAAGAATGGCAATACTATGCGGCGCGTTGGCCCTGGGCGGCTGCAGCGCGCCGCTCTTCCGCCAGGCACCGGCCGTGGGCGATCCGGTCGCCAGCGTCACCGCGAAGATGGGGCAGCCGACCAACGTGTATCCGCTGCCCGATGGCCAGCTGTTCGAATACGCCACCGGACCGATGGGCCAGTTCACCTGGATGGCGCGCATCGGCGCCGACGGCCGGCTGCAGTCCTATGAACAGGTGCTCACTGGCGAGAAGTTCGCGGCCATCAGGATCGGCAAGGCCACCAAGGACGAGGTGCTACGCACTGTCGGGCGCCCCGCGGAGCATTCGCGCGTGGCCTCGCACGACTACGAAGTGTGGTCCTACCGCTACCGCGAGGCGGGCGTATGGAATTCGCTGATGCACGTGCACTTCGACGCGCACGGCGTGGTGCAGCAAATGCTCAACGGCCCGGACCCGTTGTTCGAAGTGCGCGACAGGAACATGTGGTGAGCCAAGGTTCTTGCTCTATGCAATTTTTTACATATGCATGATCTAAAGGGCAACAACGGCACGTATACTGCCGTGCCATGAACCTGGCACACCCATCGCCGCAAAAACAGCGCTACCTGGCCGGCATCGGCGTCTCGCTGGCTGTCCATGGCCTGCTGATCTCGCTCTGGCAACTGTCGAAGCCACCCCGCGTCCATGAGAACAGGGCGGAGACCGCCATGCTGCTGCGCCTGATACCGGCGCCGCTGCGTGACCAGAGCGTGCAGCGCACCCCTGCCCTGCCCGCCTCGCCCTCGACGACCAGGGGCGGGCGAGGCCCGCAGCCGCGAACACGCCCGCTACAGGAAGACCCGCAGCCGGTTGCGATCGCGCCAGACACGTCGGCGGCGTCCGCGCTACCCCCCCCGCCAGCAGCGCCAGAACCGGTGGCGCCCACCGCGCCGGGCGGCAGCGTCCTCGACAGGGCACGCGCCGCCGTGGGTGACATCGACCGCGACCTGCGTAGCGAACGCCCGCGGCGCGGCATCGAAGCGCCGATCGAGACGAAGCAGATGAAGCTGGAACGAGGGATTGCCCGGGCTGCCGAGCTGGCGCCGAACCGCTGGTACCAGGCAGCGAAAACCGAGGAAATCCTCGACCCGGGCGGCTATGGGCGCAAGCGCTACCGCGTGGTGGGCGCCGCGGGTACCTATTGCGTCACCTACGAATCGCACCATGCACCGGACGGCATCGATTCGATGAGCCGCGGCCTGAAGCCGAAAATCACCAGCTGCGAGGAAAGCGAACAGCCGGCAAGGTCCCAGAAATGGAACGACGCGCCCCCGCCCTCGACCCGGCGTCCGCCGCTACGGAACTAGCAAACGCGCCGCTCCACCGGGAGCGGCGCGGCATTTACGCAACCGGCTCGTCGTCGGTCGGGATGATCGATACTTTCTTGCCGCGCGCCCGCTGCAGCACGAACACGACATAGCCCGACAGGCCATAGACGACGAAGATCGGCCACAGCACCTTCGGCGGATCGATCGCCACCAGCGCGAAGCCCAGCGCGATCAGGAACACGACGATGAAGGGCACCGACTTCTTGAAGTTGACGTCCTTGAAGCTATAGAAGGGCACGTTCGAGACCATCGTCAGGCCGGCGAACACGGCGATGCCCCAGCTCACCCAGTCCACCTGGCGCGCGCTGACGTTGATGTCCGGGTCGATCATCATCATGATGAAGCCGACCACCAGCGCGGCCGACGCCGGGCTGGGCAGGCCCTGGAAGAAGCGCTTGTCGACCACTTCGATATTCGTGTTGAAGCGCGCCAGGCGCAGCGCGGCGCCCGCGCAATAGACGAAGGCCGCGATCCAGCCGAGTTTCCCCAGCCCCTTGAGCGACCACTCGTAGATCACCAGCGCCGGCGCGGCGCCGAAGGAGACCATGTCCGACAGCGAGTCGTACTGGGCGCCGAATTCCGACTGGGTATTGGTCAGGCGCGCAATGCGTCCATCGAGGCCGTCGAGCACCATGGCGACGAACACGGCCCAGCAGGCGTACTCGAAGCGGTGGTTCATTGCCATCACGATCGCATAGAAACCGCAGAATAGGGCCCCGGTCGTGAAGGCATTCGGCAGCAGGTAGATGCCGCGCCCGCGCGGTCCTTGCTTGTCCTCGGCGCGGCGGCCGAAGCGCCTCAGGCGGGAGAAACGTGGCGTCCGGGGCGCACCTGCGGTTTTCTTGCGTCGTGGGAAGGCTGGCATAAAGTTCCGTATTCAAATGTTCGCGCAACAGCGCCGTTCTCCGCATTATAGAGGCGGGAACGGCTTGTTAGCGAACGGATACTATTGGAACCTCATCGGAAACGCTCCAGGCGCGCGGCCAGGACGCCGGGGCTGGCCAGGAAAGCCCGGCGCCTGCTCCATGCTGGTCATGTACGCCATGCTTTGTTCGTTCCGACGCCAATGTGGCGGCGCTTACTCTTCCGGGAATGATGCACAGACCTTTAGGGTGGGCGGCTCCACCCCTTCGGCTAGCGAACCGGCAAGGCTGGTGCCGCCCACGCGTTCAACCAGCCGGCGATTCGTCGCGAGGTTTCATAGTGTGCTTGCACGCGTGGGCGGCATTCCAGCAGCGGGCGGGCACGCGTTCGGGTTTAGCCGCCCCCCCTACAGTTCTGTGCATCGTTCCTGGAAGACGTCGTCTTTACTGACTGGCATCATGCGCCTGCCGCTCAGCGGAACTTCACCTTTCCCACCAGGCGCATCTGCAGCGTCGTATCGCCGGGCTCGAAGCTCGGTTCCGGCATCTCCCCGCCCCGCGCCCTTGCCTTCATTTCGGGTGCCGCCATCATCGCCATGTCGTTGCGGCCGCCGCCGTAGTTGCCGGAGGCCTCGAAGTCCACCGTCTCGAGCACGGCCTCGCCGGGCTGGCGTCCCATGGCGCGCGCGATCGAGACGATGCGTTCGTTCAGGTTGCGATAGGTCTCGTTGATGCGCCGGTCGTCCAGCATTTTTTCGCTGGCCGGACTGAGGCCGAACTCGATGCCGTCGATCGCCAGCACTTTCTGGGCGGCCGCCGCCATTTTCGGCAGCCCCTCCAGGTTCAGGGTTTTTACCTGCAGGTACTGGCCCACGCGCCAGCCGATCGGCACCGGTTTCAGGGGCGCGCGGCCGGCAGGCAGCGGTTCGACCGGCGGCTCAGGATACACGGGGTAGGTGAAATAGCCCTGGGTTTTCAGTTCCGCCTTCGGATCGAGGCGGCGCACGATCTCGGTGCCCTCCTTCATCTTCCGGTTCACGCGCGCCGCGGCGGCGTTCTTGTCCTTGTCGTGCTCTTCGACGATGAACATGAGGGTCGCCTGGTCGTTGGCGGCGCGCACTTCGCCCACCGCCGGGACGATTACCAGGGTGCCGCTAGTTGCCGGCGCCGTCTGCGCGCCCACCGGGGCGTGGGCGGCCAGCACCAGGGCCGCGATCAGGAAGGTTCTTGGAAGGGACATGTTTTCTCCTTGTTGGTCATGCGGGACAGGCATGACTTATACGATACCGCTCCCGCAACTTCCATCGTGTTTTTGTAATGGAAAGTTGCAAAAGCGTGCGAACGGAGAAAACGGCGCATGCCGATCACGACACACGCGCAGGGCAGCGGCGGGCCGGCGAGCCGCCGATACCCGCACGACAGGCTACTTGAACTTCACCTTGCCGACGACGTCTATTTCCACCGTCGGACGAGACGTTTTTTCTCCATATAAATAATGCAAATTTGCATCATCCATATCTTATCGCCATGGCGACGCCTGTCGGGCTTTTTGTTGGGAACATCGCATTGCCGCCATGCCGATTTCATATCGCTTACGGATTGCCTTCGACTGGCGTGATCGCACCTGGCGCTGTCGCATTCGGACAAGACAGTGGCAAATTCGTCAACTAAATTGGCCGCTCCACTTCACGAGGAGCCCACCATGTCGGACCGCAGCGTCGAACGGCGTCACTTCATGGCTGCATTGGGAACCCTGGTCGCGGGCGCCAGCCTGCCGACCGGTTCGCAAGCGGCAAGCCTGCCCCCACGCACCGCCTTGAGCCGCAGCGCGGGCGAGCTGCGCGATACCTACGACGTGGTGGTTGTCGGTTCCGGCTACGGGGGGCGCCGTCATGGCAGCGCGCCTCGCGACCGGCCGCCGCCTGTGCGTGCTCGAGCGCGGCAAGGAGTGGGCTCCCGGCGACTTCGCGGTCGGCCTGGCCGACACCCTGGCCCAGTTCCGTTCGTCCGCCAAACCCGATGGCTTGTTCGACTACCGCATTGGCGCCACCGTCGACGTCCTGAGCGGCAACGGCATCGGCGGCACCTCGCTGATCAACTGCGGCGTCGTGCTCGCGCCCGACCGCGACGTCTTCAACCGCTGGCCACAGGCGATCCAGAACCGCCTACGCCAGCGGCGCGATGGACGCCTACGAGACACGGGTACGCACCATGCTGGGCGTCGACAGCGTCGTCGAGGGCGATGCCCTGCGCAAGAACTGGTTTCACCTCTCGAGCGCCAAGGCACGCCAGCGCCGGGGATCGCCGTCACGCCACGCGCCATGCCGATCGCCGTCAACCTGCGCCGCTACCGCGACGCACCGAATGCGCAAGGCGTCTGGCAAGCCGCATGCACCGGTTGCGGCGACTGCGTCACCGGCTGCCGCGTCGGCGCCAAGAACACCCTCGACGTCAACTACCTGCCGCTGGCGCGCAGCGCCGGCGCCGAGATCTTCTCGCGCATGGAAGTCGACTGGATCGAGCGCCTGCCTGACGGCCGCTGGCGCCTGCACGTCCTGTACCGCGCCGATGGTGGCGCCACGGTACAGCGCCGGTGATTGCCGCCAGCGTGGTGCTGGCCGCCGGCTCCCCGGGCAGCACCGGGATCCTGCTGCGCTCGCGGGCACGGGGCCTGGCACTCTCGCCCGCCCTCGGCACCCGCTTCTCGACCAACGGCGACCTGCTCGGCCTGGCCTACAACACGGCCATCCAGACCAACGTCATGGGCTTCGGCACGGCCCCCGCGCCCTTCGGCGAAGCCAGGGTTGGCCCGACCATCACGACAGCGGCCGACTACCGCAAGCCAGGCACCGCGCTCGAGCAGCGCTTCCTGATCCAGGACGCCGCCATCCCGAGCGCGCTGGTCGACGCGCTGCGCGTCAGCCTGCCGCTGGCGGCCGGGCTGATGCCGGAATTTGCCGCGACCCAGCGGATCGCCCGCGACGCGACCGCGCGCCGCACCGACGGCGCCCTGAACCACAGCATGGTCTATCTCGGCATCGGCCACGACAGCGCCGGCGGCAGGGTCGAACTCGACAGCGCCGGCAACCCGCGCGTGGTCTGGCCGGGCCTGGCCAAGGAGCCGTTTGTCGCGCGCATGCGCGCCGAGATGACCCAGCTGTCGCAGGGGTTTCAATGGCAAGTTCACCGACAGTCCGCGCACCAGCCCGATCTTCGGCGGCGCGATGACGACCGTCCATCCGCTGGGCGGCTGCCCGATGGCCGACCGGGTCGAGGACGGCGTCGTCAATGCCGACGGCCAGGTCTTCAATCCGCATGGCGGCGCGCAGGCCGTGTACGCGGGGCTGCGCGTGATCGACGGGGCGATCGCGCCCGCCTCGATCGGCGCCAATCCCTTGCTTACCATCGCGGCGCTGGCAGAACGCGCCGCCGACCACTATCGCCTGTGAGGAACGGATCATGAAACGACTTCTGATACTGGTTGCAATGCTGGTGCTGCCTGTTCTGGCGTGGGCACGCGGCCTGTCGTTCACCGAAGAGATGCATGGCTACGCTTACCATGGGGGCGAATACCGCAAGGTGAGCGTGTATTTCGACATCGTCATCAAGGACATCGACGCCTGGCGCAGCAACCAGAACTACGCGGCCACCGTCAGCGGCAAGGCGGTTCTCGATCGCCTGCCCGCCGTCCCCGTCACGGGAACGCTGCAGATCCTGGCACCTGCGCCGGGCGCGAATTTGACAGGTGATCCGGGTCGCCTGCTGACCTATCGCTTTGCCGGCCCCGGCCTGCAGTTCGTCGGCGTCAAGCACGTCTACAACAACGCCGGCATGGACATGATCGACGACATGACCACGCTGCACGGCGTGTTCCAGGCGGCGGGCCAGCCGCAGCCGACCGTGCAGGAGCTCCTCTACGGCAGCGCCTGGACGTCCGAGCTGCACTTCGAATGGTGGAAGCCGGCGACGATGGCGAGCTTCTCGTTCTCGTTCAAGACCATCGCCACGCCCTGGTACGAAGACCTGGCGGTGCGGATCCTGTTCCTGAAGACGGTGTTCGGCGACCTGGCGAAAACCTTCTTCCCCTGGGCTGTCTGAGGTGAGGGGCACCATCGGATCGAAAGGGATCGGGCGCGGCACGCCCAGCGTGTCGACACTGTATGCCGACGCGCTGGGTGCCTTCCTCGGTGAGCGCGGTTTGCCGCCCGCCACCGCGCCTGCGCGCGTTGGCAGCGATCTGCCCACGCCGCCGCGCCTGTGCGGTAGCAGCTATGACACGCTGATGGGGCGCGCCTCGCGCGAACTGGGCGACAACGCGCTCGGCCTGCGCTTCGGCACCCGCGTGGGCGGCGCCGGCTTTGGCATGCTCGGCATCGCCGCCGCCAGCGCCGCGACCCTGGGCGAAGCGATTCGCCACCTGACCCAGCTCGAATCGATTACCAGCACCCTGGGCCGCGCCACGGTACGCCGACGCGGGGACAAGCTGCACCTGAACTGGCAACCGGTGCTGGCAGTCTCGCCAGCGGTGGTCGAAGGCATCCTGTCCGGCTGGGTGTCGTTCGGGCGCTACCTGCTGGGTGAACACGTCGACGTGGTCCAGGTGTCGCTGCGCCACCGCCGCATCGCGCCGATGGAAATCTACGACGGCGTGTTCGAGTGTCCGGTGCGTTTCGAGACCTGCAGTTATGGCGTGACGATCGCGGCCGAGCTGCTCGACGCCCGCCCGCGCTTTGCCGATCCGGTACTGAGCGCTGCCATCGGCGGCTGGCTCGGACACTGCGCCATCGCCGCCCTGCACGGCCCGGTGGCCGACGGCATGCGCGCCACGCGCCAGGTCGCCGCACTGCTGGGCGGCGCCCTGCCGCTGGCCGATGCCGACGAGGGCAGCGTCGCCGCGCGGCTGGGCATGGGACCGCGTTCGCTGCAGCGCGCCCTGCGCCGTGAGGGCAGCTCGTTTCGCCAGATCCTCAACGCCGCGCGCGCCCAGCATGCCGTGATTGCGCTGATGCGGGGCGAGGCCGCCTTGCCCGACCTGGGCGCCGAGATCGGCTTCGACGAGCAGTCCTCGCTGTGCCGCGCGTTTCGCAACTGGACCGGCTATGCGCCGCTGGCCTTCCGCCAGCGGATGGCGGGCGTGTTCCGGCCGCTGCGCGGCGCGCGGGACGGCTGGACTGGCGGGATGAGCGCATGATGCAGCGTTCGGAAGCAAACCGCTGCCGCTTCGAGCCGGGCACGCCCGCGGGACATTACGAAAGCTATTTCGTGCGCGCCAACCATCCCGAACGCCCGCTCGCCTTCTGGATCCGCTATACCCTGTTCAGCCCCGGGGGTGGCCCGACGACGCCAGCGGCGAGCTCTGGGCCGTCTATTTCGACGGCGAACGCGAACGCATCACGGCGGCCCGGGACTGCTTCCCGCTGGCGGACTGCGAGATCGGCGCCGAGGGTCCCGATCTCCGCATCGGCGGCTCCCACCGGGCGATGCCTGCCTGGTCGGCGGCGCAAGCTGCGGCACCAGCACTGGCGGCACTGGAGGCGCGATCGCCTGGATGCTGGGTTACGCGAGCCACCAGGTGCCGCTGCTCCTGATGCCGGAAGCCCTGTACGCGCGTGCCTTCCCGCAGGCGAAAGTGCTGGTGCCGTCGCCAGGCGCGCGCTTCGATGGCGAGCTGCAGGTCGACGGCCAGCAGATCGACATCGACGGCTGGCACGGCAGCCAGAACCACAACTGGGGCAGCCGCCACACCGACAGCTACGCACGGGGACAGGTGGCCGGCTTCGACGATGGCCTTGACGTCTTCCTCGAATGCGCGACCGGGCGCGTGAAGGCGGGGCCGTTCTGGACGCCGTCGATGACGCCGCTCGTGCTGCGCATCGGCAGCCGCGAGTTTGCGCTCAACGGCATCACCCGGGCATTGCGCACGCGCGGCCGCTTCGACTTCTTCAGCTGGGAGATCGCAGCGGCGACGAAGGAGGTCAGGATCGCGCTGCGATTCTCCGCGCCGCCGGCGCGCTTCGTCGGCCTGCGCTACCCGAATCCGCCGGGCGGCGCGAAGACCTGCCTCAATTCCAAGCTGGCCTCCTGCGAGCTGACCGTCGAACGGCCCGGCCAGCCGCCGCGCCGCTACCACGCACGCCACCGGGCCGCCTTCGAGATCCTGACCGACCGCCATGACCACGGCATCGCCATGCTCGCCTGAGCGGCGCCGCATTTTCACGAACACGACACCCGCCATCACAAGGAGAACCATGAACATCGGATTGACCCGCACCGCCATCGCAGCGACTGTCGCAGGCGCCCTGACCTGGACCGCGCCGGCCCAGGCCTGGCATGGCGAAACGCACCGACGCATCGTCCTCGACGCGGTCGGCTACATGAAGGCCCATCCGGACACGACCAACTACGCCAGGCTGGTCGCGGGGGTGACGAAAGCCGGCTACACGATCGACGGCTTCGCAAAGGCCCTCGCACAGGCGGCAGTCGACGTCGACGACTTCCAGGACACCTTCATCTGCGGCGCCACCACCGGCAACTGCCAGCCGGCGCCGGTCTGGGGCAACCTGAAAGCCGGCGCCTACAGCTCCTACTGGCACTTCCAGAACCACACGGCGGGCAAGGACGTGCACGGCAATCCCTTCGGCGGCTACGACTACGCGAGGAACGCGGTGCACGGCGACGTCGACAAGATCGCCGCGTCCTGGCTGGCCAACGACTACCTCGACGACGGCCCCGGCGGCATGGACGGCTGGTTCGGCGACGGCAGCAAGTACAACAGCTACGGCAAGACCGAAGCGAACTACCGCCTGGGCGGCTACTCGACCCCTGGAATGTACCAGGACTTCCAGACCATGCCCTTCCAGCCGATCGACAACCTGGCCCAGTACTGGTTCGCACGCTTCCTGGCCGCGCCCTCGGCCCAGGCCCTGGGCTTTGCGCTGCATGCGACCGACCTGCTGCAGCCGCACCATACCTGGAGCACCTCCGGCTCGAACCACACCGGCTGGGAAGAATGGGCCGAGGATTACTATTACAGCGAGGGCCTGAACAATCCGGCACTGGTGCAGGCGGCCCTGGGCGACTTCACGCCGCTCGCCGCCACCGCGCAGGACCTGCGCCCGCTGCTGCGCCAGGGCGGCAGCTATTCCTATGCGAACGGCGGCGCGGTGCTCTCGTCGACCGACCATGCCGTTCGCCGGACGGCCGGCCGCAAGATGATCCCGCACGCGATCGCCATGGTCGTGCATGTGCTCAACCGCGCTGCGCTGCGCCTGTAAGCCATGAAGGGATCCTCTTTCGTCCACCCGCTGCGCGCGCTGATCGGGTTGTTCGGCTGCGCCCTGATGCTATCGGCCACCGCGTCCACCTTGCGCACCCTCGACGATCCCGCGCTGGCGGCGCGCGTCAATGGCGAGGCCATTCACGCCTTTACCTTCCAGGCCATGCTGCATGCGAGCCAGGACAGCAAACCACGGCCGACGCCCGCTGCGGTGCTCGACGAACTCGTCGCCGAGCGCCTGTTGGCAAGCTGGGCACGCAAGCGCTTTACCAGCGAGGAGCTGTATCCGGCCACCCGCGTCGGCTTCGCGCGCGAGGCGGCCCCGGACGACAAGCTGGTCGGCCTGCTGCGCAGCATGTACCCCCGCGAGCTGGAAGCGGCGCTGCACGCCCTGCCCGGCGGCGACCTGAATGGCTTGGTCGCCGATAGCCCACGGCTTGACGCGGCCACGCTCGAGCGGCTGTTCGGCAAACCGGGACGGATGCGGCTCGACTACACCCTCGACGCCGGGCAGGAGGCGCTTGCCGCCAGGGTGCCGCTGCTGCGCTACACGCTGGGTGGCCAGCCCGGCACCTTGACGGTGCTGGACGTGCTGCGGCGCCAGAACGTGCAGGGCCGGATGGAGTTCTTCAACCACAACGTCGACTTCATGCAGCAGGGGAGCGCGGACCGCGCTGGCGGGCCTGTTCGTCCGGGACTGGGCGGCGCGCCGCTTCGGCGCCCCGGCGCTGGCCGACCTGCGCCGCGCGCTGTCCGACCAGGACGATGTGCACGCAGTGCGCGCCCTGTATGGCCTGGCCGGGCATGCCGAGAGCGAGAGCCGGGTGCAAGCGGGCCTGGCGCAGGGGTGACACGCGCCGAAATCGGCGCCTATTACGCCGCCAACCGCGAGCAGTTCCGCCGCACGCTGCGGGTCAAGGCGCGCCACATCCGCGTGCCCGACGAAGCGACGGCCGCGCAGGTCGTGGCGGCCGCCAGCAGGGCCAGGATTTCGCCGGGCTGGCGCGGCGCTTCTCGATTGCGCCCGACGCGCAGTCAGGCGGGGATCTCGGCTGGGTACACCAGACCGGCAACCCCGACTGGCTGTCCTCGCTGGTGCTGCTCCAGCCCCGGGGAAGGTCTCGAGTCCCTTCCGCGCCGCCGTCGACAGCGACCAGGAAGCGACCCGGGAAGTGCTGTTGGTCGAGGAGCGCGTCGAGGGCTTCCACCCGCCGCACTCGGAAACGGTGCGCTACCTGGCGCGCCAGGCGATCGCCCATGACAAGGCGCGGCGCCAGTTCGCCGCCGTGCGCGCCCAGGCGCTGCGCCGGGCCGCCATCGAGATCAACCCGGGCTGTTCAAGGGCGCACGCGCCAGGCGCAGCGGGCATCCACGGTAGGGAGCGCATCATGAAGCCGGAAATCCAGCTGGCGGCCGTGGTGGCCGCCGTCGTCTTCGCCACCGGGTGGCGTGACCGGACGGCGAGGACGCGCCTGCCTCCGCCGTTACCGTGCACCCCGCCGGCGCCACGGCCGCCGCCAATGCCGCCTCGAACGCAGCGTGGCCCCGCCCTGGCCCGATCCGGGGCCCGCCGGCGCGCCGCGCACATCCGGCGCCGGCGAACCCAAACCGGCTGCCGTCAGCCTGGCCGAGACACGCCTGCATGGCGACCCCGAAGCGCCGCCAATCGCGCGCGACGAGACGCCGCGCGAGCGTCCGAGTGAAGCCGAGCTGGCCGACCCGAAGGCCTATGCGGCCTACGAATCGCGCCAGCAGGCGCGCCTGTACGCGGCCTATGTCGATGCGGTCAACAAGGAATTGCCGCGCCTGCGCGAAGACATCGAACGCGGCCGCGCGATGGGCATCGCGGCGGACAAGATCGCCAGGGCGGAGGAGAAGGCGCGCGGGCTGGAGGCGATGCGTGCCCAGCTCCTGAAAGATCATCCCGAGCTGGGGAGATGACACGGCCGCCCGCGGCCGTGAAGACCAGCAGACCGGTTGCCGCATGCGCGGCACCGACAACACCAACCTGCGTTGCACATAAAAAGGAAAACACATGAAAACTGCATTCAAGCTGGCACCGGTTGCGATCGCGCTGATCGCCTGCCTGCCCGCGAAAGCATGGAACACGGAAACCCATCGTCGTATCGCCATGGACGCGATCGAATTCATGAAGACGCATCCTGCCCAGACTAAATACGCGAAGCTGCTCGCCGGCGTTACCAGGGCCGGCTACACGATGGAGCAATTCGCCGCGGCGATCGGCCAGGGCGCGCATGATGTCGATTACTTCGAAGATACCTACATCTGCGGCGCGACCACCGGCAACTGCGCCAACGCGCCGCTGTGGGGCCTGGCATCGGACGTGGCCCACTACACCTCGTTCTGGCACTTCCAGAACCGCACCGCGGGCCAGGACGCGCATGGCAACCGCTTCGGCGGCTACAACTATGCCAAGCTGGCCAACCCGGGCGACATCGACAAGCTGGCCGCGACCTGGCTGGTAAACGACTACCTCGACGACGGCGCGGGCGGCATGAACGGCTGGTTCGGCGACGCCACCAGGTACAACAGCTATGGCGTCACCGAGGCGCACTACCGCCAGGGCAGCAGCTCGACGCCGCAGATGTACGAGGACTACCAGAAATTCCCCTTCCAGCCGATCGACAACCTCGGCCAGTACTTCTTCTCGCGCTTCCTGCAGGCGCCGTCGGCGCAGTCGCTGGGCTTCTCGCTGCATACGACCGACCTGCTGCAGCCGCACCATACCTATGGCACGCTGGGCAATGGCCACTCTTCGTGGGAAGGCTGGGTGGGCGACAACTACGACCGGGAAAAGCTGAACGACGGCGCGCTGGTGCTGGCGGCGCTGAACGACTTCACGCCGCTGGCCGCGAGCGCGACCGATATCCGCCCCTTGCTGAACCAGGGCGGCGCCTACTCGTACAAGTATGGCGGCGCGGTGCTGTCGTCGTCGGATAACGAGGTGCGCAAGGCGGTGGCGCGCAAGATGGTGCCGCATTCGATCGCGATGGCGGTGCGGATCCTGGATCGGGCGGCGGAGAGACTGGCGCAGTAAGGCACCGCGGCGCTGCAACGTAGGGTGGGCGGCTCCATCGGTACAGTCGGGCATTCGTGGCGTCGACGCCGCCCACGCGTTCAACCGGCCGTGGAAACCCCGCGACCATGCCCGCGTGCGTTGAACGCGTGGGCGGCGCAGGCCTCGCGTTCTCTCACGCGTTCCCGCTTTAGCCGCCCACCCTACGAGAACACCATCAATTCTTCGACTGATCCACCAGCTTGTTCTTCGCGATCCACGGCATCATCGCGCGCAGCTTGGCGCCGACTTCCTCGATCTGGTGCTCGCTGGTGAGACGGCGGCGCGAGATCAGGGTCGGGGCGCCCGCCTTGTTCTCGAGGATGAAGCTCTTCGCGTACTCGCCGGTCTGGATGTCCTTCAGACACTGCTTCATCGCTTCCTTGGTCGCCGAGGTGACGACCTTAGGCCCCGTCACGTACTCGCCGTATTCGGCATTGTTCGAGATCGAGTAGTTCATGTTGGCGATGCCGCCCTCGTAGATCAGGTCGACGATGAGTTTCAGTTCGTGCAGGCACTCGAAATAGGCCATTTCGGGCGCGTAGCCGGCTTCGACCAGGGTTTCGAATCCCGCCTTGATCAGTTCGACGGTGCCGCCGCAGAGCACGGCCTGTTCGCCGAACAGGTCGGTCTCGGTCTCTTCGCGGAAGTTGGTCTCGATGATGCCGGCGCGACCGCCGCCATTGGCCATCGCGTACGACAGCGCGATGTCGCGCGCGGCGCCGGACTTGTCCTGGTAGACCGCGACCAGGTGCGGCACGCCGCCACCCTGTTTATAGGTGTTGCGCACGGTGTGGCCGGGGGCCTTCGGCGCGATCATGATCACGTCGAGATCGGCGCGCGGCACGACCTGGCCGTAGTGGACGTTGAAGCCGTGGGCAAAGGCGAGCACGGCACCCTGCTTGGCGTTCGGCTCGACGTTTTCCTTGTAGACCTGGGCGATGTTTTCGTCCGGGAGCAGGATCATGATGATATCGGCGTTCTTCACGGCCTCGTCGACCTCGGCGACCTGCAGGCCGGCCTGTTCGACCTTGTTCCAGGAAGCGCCGCCGCGGCGCAGGCCGACGGTGACCTTCACGCCCGATTCGGAGAGGTTCTGGGCGTGGGCGTGGCCTTGCGAGCCATAGCCGATGATGGCGACATTCTTGTTCTGGATGAGGGAGAGGTCGCAGTCTTTGTCGTAGAAAACTTTCATTTTTTGTCCTTTAGTATTTGGCGTTATGGCTGTTCTGTTTGTACGGCAGGTGGCCGATCGGGCGTTCGCGTGGGCAGTTGAGATGGCCGGGGCCATCTCAACGAAGCGCCCACCCTACGATGTTGATCGAAGCCGGTGGCGGATCAGACCTTGAGGATGCGCTCGCCACGGCCGATACCCGAGCCGCCGGTACGGACGGTTTCGAGGATCGAGGCGCGGTCGATGGCGTCGATGAAGGCGTCGAGCTTGCTCTTGGCACCGGTCAGTTCGATCGTGTAGGTCTTTTCCGTGACGTCGATGATGCGGCCGCGGAAGATGTCGGCGGTGCGCTTGATTTCCTCGCGCTCCTTGCCGACCGCCCTCACCTTGAGCAGCATGAGCTCGCGCTCGATGTGCTGGCCTTCGGTCAGGTCGACCACCTTCACGACTTCGATCAGCCGGTTCAGGTGCTTGGTGATCTGCTCGATGATGTCGTCCGAGCCGGAGGTGACGATGGTCATGCGCGAGAGCGTCGCGTCTTCGGTCGGCGCCACGGTCAGGGTTTCGATGTTGTAGCCACGCGCCGAGAACAGGCCCACCACGCGGGACAGTGCGCCGGCTTCGTTCTCCAGCAGGACCGAGATGATGTGTCTCATTTACAGGTCCTCCGAGCCGAGCAGCATTTCGGACAAGCCGGCGCCCGCCTTGACCATCGGCCAGACGTTTTCGCTCTGGTCGGTGATGAAGTTCATGAACACCAGGCGATCCTTCATGGCAAAGGCTTCGCGCAGCGAGCCTTCCACGTCGCCCGGCTTCTCGATGCGCATGCCGACGTGGCCGTAGGCTTCGGCCAGCTTCTCGAAGTCCGGCAGCGAATCCATGTAGGACTCGGAATAGCGCGAGCCGTAGTCGATCTGCTGCCACTGTCTGACCATGCCGAGGAAGCGGTTGTTGAGCAGGATGATCTTCGGGGTCAGGTGGTACTGCTTGCAGGTCGCGAGCTCCTGGATGCACATCTGGATCGAGCCTTCGCCCGTCACGCAGGCGACCGTCGCGCCGGGGTTCGCCATCTGCACGCCCATCGCATACGGCAGGCCGACGCCCATCGTCCCGAGGCCACCGGAATTGATCCAGCGGCGCGGTTTTTCGAAGGGGTAGTACTGGGCTGCCCACATCTGGTGCTGGCCGACGTCGGAGGTAACGAAGGCGTCGCCGCCCGTCACCTGCCAGAGCTGTTCGATGACCGACTGCGGCTTGATGACGAGATCGGACTTCTCGTACTTCAGGCAATCGCGCCCGCGCCACTCGGCAATCTGCTTCCACCAGGGAGCCAGCGACGGCGAGCTGCTGCGCGGACCGGCTGCGTCGAGCTGAGCGAGGAATTCGGTCAGCACTTCCTTGACGTTGCCGACGATGGGAATGTCGACCTTGACCCGTTTCGAGATCGAGGACGGATCGATGTCGATGTGGATGATCTTGCGCGGGTGGCTGGCGAAGTGCTTGGGGTTGCCGATCACGCGGTCGTCGAAACGGGCGCCGATGGCGATCAGGACGTCGCAGTGCTGCATCGCCATGTTCGCTTCATAGGTTCCGTGCATGCCCGGCATACCGACGAAATGCTCGTCGCTGGCGCGCGAGCCGCCCAGGCCCATCAGCGTGTTGGTGACCGGCGCGCCGAGCTTGTCGACCAGGCGATTCAATTCGTTCGAGGCATTCGCCAGGATGACGCCGCCGCCCGCATAGATCATCGGCCGTTCGGCGCCGGCCAGCAGCTGCACGGCCTTGCGGATCTGGCCCGCATGGCCCTTGTCGACCGGCTTGTACGAGCGCATCTCGATCTCGCGAGGGTAGTCGTACACGCACTTGTGCATGCTGATGTCCTTCGGGATATCGACCAGCACGGGGCCGGGGCGGCCGGTGCGCGCGATGAAGAAGGCTTTCTTCATCGTCGTCGCCAGGTCCTTGACGTCCTTGACGAGGAAATTGTGCTTGACCACCGGACGCGTGATGCCGACCGTGTCGCATTCCTGGAAGGCGTCCTGGCCGATCGCGTGACTGGGCACCTGGCCGCTGATGACGACCATCGGGATCGAGTCCATGTAGGCGGTCGATAATCCCGTGACGGCATTCGTCACGCCCGGACCGGAGGTGACGATGGCGACGCCGACGGTGTTGGAGCTGCGCGAATAGGCATCGGCCGCGTGCACGGCTGCCTGTTCGTGGCGCACGAGGACGTGCTGGAATGCGTCCTGCTGGAAGATGGCGTCGTAGATATACAGCACCGCGCCGCCGGGATAGCCGAAGACGTGTTTCACGCCCTCCTCGGCCAGGCAACGCACGACAATTTCAGCGCCCGTCAGTTGACCTGTCGGACCTGAGGCTTCGTTATTCATGAATCGTTCCTTTCAAAACCCATGGGGAGATTGATCGGATGCTCGTTCCTAACGAAATGCGGATTGCCCTACAGCGCTCGAGCTTCCCTTCTTTCTGCGTGCACACACATGCGTTCGGTTACCCATAGATAACCTGCGGACACGGTGCTGGACGCAACTCGTTTGGCTGAGTGTCTGTAGCGGCTCGGCGCATCTCTCGCGCTTGTGGCGCGGGTTGGAGCAAACTGCCTACAAATGAAAGCGTGTCATGCCTGGCGGGCTTTGTGTGCGCGTCTGACTGACGATGGAGCTTCGAGGGTGCAAAGCGTAAGAAACACCTTACTGCGTTGCACCATTTTGGTCAAGAACAAAAATGGAAGAGATACAACGCACGGTGTTGGTGCGCTGTGGGGAGGGTTGAGGCGGGGATATCGTGCAGTGCAATGATGAGTGGCGAAAGTAGGGGCCGGGGGACGCGTTGCCAATGTGCCGACGGTCAGACCGCGTGGAGTCAAGCCTCCACCCTACGTTTCACGACGGCCAACGGTTGCGCGAACTCGCCCGGATCGCTCGATCTCCGTAGGGTGGAGGCGGCCGGCGAGGCTCCCGACTCCACGCGGTCGTGCTCACGCATACCCCACGGCGTGAACTCGCCACGCACCCACGCCCTCACCGCTCCATCCCCCACCTTCTCACCGTCACCCGCTCGAGCGTATGAAACACCAGATGCTCCACCGCCAGCCCGATGATGATCACCATCGCCAACCCGGCAAACACTTTATCGGTGAACAGTTCGTTGCGGCTCTGGAAGATATACCAGCCCAGTCCGCCCTTCCCCGAGGTGGTGCCGAACACGAGCTCCGCGGCAATCAGCGTGCGCCAGGCAAAGGCCCAGCCGATCTTCAGGCCCGACAGGATGGCGGGCAAGGCCGCCGGGATGAGGATCTGCAATACCAGCCGCAGGCCCGTCAAGCCATAGTTGCGCCCGGCCATGCGCAGCGTCTCGGGCACGGCGCGAAAGCCGGCGCAGGCATTCAGGGTCAGCGGCCACATCACCGAATGCATCAGCACCATGACCAGGCTACCCTTGCCCAGCCCGAACCACAGCAGCGCGATCGGCAGCAGGGCAATGGCCGGCAGCGGGTTGAACATCGAGGTCAAGGTTTCGATCAGTTCGCGCCCGATGCGGTGCGACACCGCCAGCCAGGTCAGCAGGAATGCTGCGCCGATGCCCATCAGGTAGCCCTGGGTCAGCACGGCAAACGAGACGGCCACGTAGCCGGGCAGTTCGCCCGACACCAGCCCCTCGCACAGCGCCTGCGCCGTGTGCCAGGCGGTCGGCAGCAGGAGTTCGTTGTCGAACCAGCGCGCCAGCGCTTCCCAGACAATGGCCAGCACCAGCAGGATGCCGGCCTTGCGCAGCCAGGCCAGGTTGGCGGGAACGCGGGTGGCTGCCGCCCCCCTGCTGCGTAGGCGCGGCCGCCGGTACGGGCGCGGCCAGCGCCAGTTCGACTTCGGGACGGATGGGTGGTGCGCGGAAGGCGTTCATACATGCAAGACACAGGGTTGAGGAAGCTCGGCAGCAGGGGCGGCATCGGTTTTCGCCTCGCCGAACAGCAGACGGTGAATGCGCGCCGTGGCGGCGCCGAACTCGGCGCTACCGGCATTGCCGAGGTCGAACTGGTGACTGTTCAGCTCGGCACGCACACGGCCCGGATGGGGGCTGAGCAGCAGGATGCGGTTGCCCACCACCAGCGCTTCCTCGATCGAGTGCGTCACGAACAGCATCGTGAAACCGATCTCGTCCCACAGGCGCTGCAGTTCTTCCTGCATCGTGCGCCGGGTGAGCGCGTCGAGCGCGGCAAAGGGTTCGTCCATCAGCAGGATGCTTGGTCCCATGGCCAGCGCCCGCGCAATCGCGACGCGCGCCTTCATGCCGCCGGACAAGGTGTGCGGGTAGGCGTCGAGGAAGCGCGCCAGGCCCACCTTGCCCAGCCAGTGGCGGGCGCGTTCGCGTGCTTCGGCTTTCCTGATGCCGGCGGCGAGCATCGGAAACATCACGTTGCCCTCCACCGTCTTCCAGGGCGGCAACTGGTCGAATTCCTGGAAGACGACGATGCGATCAAGTCCCGGCCCGGTGATCGGCCGTCCGCCCAGGCGCAGGCTGCCTGCGCGCGGCGCGATGAAACCGGCCACGGCTTTCAGCAGGGTCGACTTGCCGCAGCCGGACGGCCCCAGCAGGACGAAACGGTCGCCGCGGTGCACGTCGAAACTCACGTCATCGGTGGCACGCACCACGCCATGGTCGGTCGCGTACTCGAGCGTGACATGTTCGGCGCGCAGCAGCGCGTCCTGGGGCACGACTTGCAGGGTGGACAGGTTCGCGGGCGCATTCATGGGCGGAATCAACTCAGCTTCCCGAGGCCAGCGCCGGGTGGTCGAAGAAATAGTCGCGCCACGAGGCCGGCTTGTTGCGGATCGCCCCGACCTGGTGCAGGAACTGGGCCAGGCCCAGGGTGTTCTGCGGCGCCACCTTGAACTGCACCTTCGGATCCTTGATCACCTTGATGAGCAGGGCGCGGTCGATGCTGCCCTTGTTCACGCGCAGGTAGGCGTCGGCCGCCGCTTCCGGATTGCTGGTGGCCAGGCGAGCCGCCTCCACCAGCGCGTCGAGGAAAGCGCGGTAGGTCTTCGGATTCTCCTTTACATACCTTTCGGTGGCATACAGCACCGTGGCCGAGCTCGGCCCGCCCAGCACCTGGTAGGAGTCGAGCACGATTTTCGCGTTCGGGTTGCCGGCCAGTTCCTGATCCTGGAACGGGGGATTGGCGAAGTGGGCATTGATTTCGGTCTTGCCGGCGATCACGGCGGCGGCCGCATCCGGGTGTGGCAGCGCCTGGGTAAGCGGGTCGAGCTTGCGGAACTCGGCGGGGCCCCACTGCTTGCTGGCCGCCATCTGCAGGATGCGCGCCTGCACCGATACCGTCACGGCCGGTAGCGCGATGCGGTCCTTCGGGCCGAAGTCGGCGATCGATTTCACGGCCGGGTTGGTGCTGATCAGGTAGTACGGGAAATTGCCGAGCGAAGCAACGGCGCGCACGTTCTGCTTGCCGGCGGTACGATCCCAGACCGTCATCAGGGGGCCGAGTCCGGCGCCGACCACGTCCACGGAATTGGACAGCAAGGCGTCATTGGTGGCGGCGCCGCCCGAGAGCTTGACCCAGTCGACATCGATGTCGACGCCGTATTTCTTGCCATGCTTTTCGATGAGCTTCTGGTCCTGCGCGACATTGAGCAGCAGGTAGACCACGCCGAACTGCTCGGCGATGCGGATCTTGCCTTCGGCATGGGCACCGCCGGCGCCCGCCAGCAGGGACAGGGCGACGAGGGCAGCGGCAAACTTTCTGGTATTCAAATCGATTCTCCTGGTCAGAACGGGACGTCGCCCGCGATCGTGGTGCGGTAGAGCTTGCGGCGCTGCTCGGGCGGACAGCCTGCCGCCAGGTGCAGCAGCGAGCGGTTGTCCCAGAACACCATGTCGTGCGGCTGCCAATGGTGGCGGTAGATGAATTCGGGGCGTGTCGCGTGTTCGAACAGCGCCGCCAGCAAGGCGCGGCTGCGCGCTTCCGGGATGTCGACGATGCGGGTGGTGAAATGTTCGCTGACAAACAGGGCGCGGCGCCCGGTTTCCGGATGGGTACGCACGACCGGATGGCGCACCGGCACCACCTCGTCGATCTGCGCCTGGGTCAGCGCGGGGCGCCAGGGGTTCAGCTTGCGCAGGTCCTCGTAGCGTGCCAGGTAGCTGTGCTCGGCCCAGGCGCCTTCCACTTCGCGCTTGAGCGCATCGGGCAGCGTGTCCCAGGCCAGGTGCTGGTTGGCGAACAGGGTGTCGCCTCCTTCGGCTGGCAGCTCCTGGGCGTGCAGCATCGAACCCAGGCTGGGCACCGCCTTGTAGGACAGGTCGGAATGCCACAGGTGGCCAGCGTCCCCCAGGCCGATGGGTTCGCCGTTCTCGCGGATGTTCGAGACGATCAGTACCTCGGGTTCTTCCTTGAGCTGGAACTGGCGCAGCACGTGGATCTGCAGTTCGCCGAAACGGCGGCTGAAGGCGACCTGCTGGGCCGGCGTGATGCGCGCGTCGCGAAACACGAGCACGTGGTGGTCGAGATGGGCGCGGTGCACGCGCGCCAGGTCGGCGGTGGACAGCGGGCGCGACAGGTCGAGTCCGAGCACCTCGGCGCCCAGCGGTGCGTGCAGGGGGCGGATGTCGAAATCCTGGCGGGCAGGTGATCCTGCGGAAAGCGTGTCGAGCGGCATGGTGGGGGCGTTGAGTTGGAACGTGCGATCCAGATTAAGGCCGCGATGTCGGGGCGACAACGAATCGTTTCGACTATCCTCATGCGTTTTTTGACGGCCCGCCTGGCGGCCCCGCCGCGCATTGCTGAGCAATTACGGTGCATGTACGGTGGTTTTTTGCTAGGATTCGTGGGTTTTCCATAAAGCACGGGCTACGTACCCGGAGCGCACCACCCCTTTCCAGCGCATGGCGACAGACAAAGAACTCAACGACTTCCTCGAGAATGTCGAACGGCGCGCCTTCAAGCAGGCCGTGTACGCGGTGCGCAAGGACGAGTCAGCGCTCGACATCGTGCAGGACGCGATGATCAAGCTCGCCGAAAAATACGGCGACAAGCCCGCTGCCGAGCTGCCGATGCTGTTCCAGCGCATCCTGCAGACGACCATCCTCGACTATTTTCGCCGCGAAAAGGTGCGCAACGCCTGGGTCAGCCTCTTCGGGGGGCTGGGCCGCCGCGAAGGCGAGGACGAGGACTTTGATATACTCAATTCGTATGAAGCGGAAGAAGGATCCGCCGCGGCCGAGTCCAGCATGGACCAGGTCGAACGTGCCCAGACCTTGCGCCTGATCGAAGCGGAGATACAAAAACTCCCGGCGCGTCAACGCGAAGCCTTCCTTATGCGTTACTGGCAGGATATGGACGTGGCCGAAACGGCCGCAGCGATGGGATGCTCCGAGGGCAGTGTCAAAACACATTGCTCTCGCGCCACGCATGCTCTCGCCGATGCCCTGCGGGCCAAGGGAATACAATTATGAATACCGACGACATCAACCTGGCGTACAAGCTGCGCCGTGCACTGGACGAGAACCTCGAGGCGCTGCCGGCTTCCACGGCCGAGCGCCTGGCAAGCGCGCGCGCGCAGGCATTGGCACGCAAGAAAGCCGATGCGCCTGCCGCTGCCCGCAAGGAAACGCGCCGCCGCTGGTTCGATGTCGACTTCCATTTTTCAAACGGCGGCCTCGGCCGCCTGGGCGTGGCCATCCCGCTGCTGGCGCTGGCCGTCGGCCTTGGCGGGCTGTACCAGTATGAACAGCAGGAGCGTATCGCCGAGCTGGCCGAACTCGACGCGGCCGTGCTGGCCGACGAACTGCCGCTGACGGCTTACCTCGACCATGGCTTCAATGCCTATCTGGAGTCGCAACAGCGCCGCCAATGACGAGACCTCCTTCCAAGCCCCGCCGCTACGGCTGGTTGGCCGTAGCGGCGGTGGTGGCCGCCATCCTGGCCTGGGCGATCTTCTCGCGCGTACGCACCGACGACCCCGATGCCGCGGTCCCGCGCACGGCCAGCGTGGCCGGTACAAGCAAGGACATCGCCGGCAAACCGGGCGCACAGTTGCTCGATAAACCCCTGTGGCGCGAACTGACGCGCGCACAGCAACTCGCCCTTGAACCCCTGCACCCCGAATGGGACGCGATGGATGGCACGCGCAAGAAAAAATGGCTGGAAATGTCGCGCCGCTTCGCCTCGATGAACCCGGCAGAGCAGGCACGCGTGCACGAACGCATGCGCCAGTGGATCCGCCTGACGCCCGAGCAGCGCAACCTGGCGCGCGAGAACTACAACAAGGCGCGCAAACTCGCCCCCGGCGAAAAGGCCGCCACCTGGGAAAGCTACAAGCAGTTGACGCCGGGCGAAAGGCAGCGCCTGGCGCAGACGGCCGCGCGCAGGAACGCGGCCGGCGCCAAGACCCCGGCGACCGGCGGCATCGTCGCGCCCACCAGCTGCCCGGCCGGCACCACGCGCCGCGGCGCCTCCTGCATCGCGCTGCAGGCGCCGAACGCCATGCCGCCGGCACCGGCGCTCAGTCAGCCCGGCCTTCAGCCCGGCCTTCAGCCCGCCCCTCAGTCCGCCCCGCGGCACCCTCCTCGCCCGCCGCCCCGGCGGCACCGAACCTGTCCACGCCCGCTACTCCTGCCACCGCCGCTCCCGGCGCATCGAATGCAAACGGCTAATCCTCCCGTCGTCGCCACCCCGACCGTCAAGCGCCGCGTCATCGCGATGGTCTACGAAGCGTTCCTGCTGATCGCGGTCGAAGCGCTGGCCGTCTTCCTCTACCTGATCGCCACCGGCAACCGCCAGGGGCCTGCCTACCAGGCGGGTCTCAGCGCTTTCATGTTCCTGGTAGCGGCGGCGTATTTCGTGCATGCCTGGAGCGGCAGCGGCTTCACGCTGGCCATGAAAACCTGGCGCATCAAGCTCGTCAAAGTGGGGCATGCGAAGGTGCCCTTCAAGAACGCGGCGATCCGCTACCTGCTGGCCTGGGGCTGGTTCGCGCCGGCGCTGCTGGTTGGCGGCCTGCTCGACCTGCACCACGTGAAGGAGTGGAGCATTGCCTTCACGCTGGGGCTGGTGGCCTGGGGGCTGACGGCCTTCCTCGACAAGGACCGGCAGTTCCTGCATGACCGGATTGCAGGGACGCGGCTGATCGCCCTGCCCAAGCCTGCCAAGAAATAGACCTTACCGGTTCACCTGTCGGTCGCGGCTGCGTTCGCCGTCGCCGCTGCGCGGGTGCGCCAACGCGTGGAATCGGGACTCCACCCTACGAACGACCAGGGCCGGAGACCATTCGTGGCCACACGTAGGGTGGAGTCCTGACTCCACGGGGTACAAGGCATGCGAGCCCGGATCGCCAACCCTGCGCGGCCGTCATTTCAGAAGCGCTCGTACTCCGCCAGGTAGCGCCACTGCCCCTCGGGCAGCCCGGCCAGCGGGATGCGGCCGACGCGCAGGCGCTTGATGTCGCTGACGGACAAGCCCACCGCGGCGCACATGTGCTCGAGCTGGCCGGGACGCACGCCCTTGGCGGCGAAGCGCAGGCGCCCTTCGCTCTGCCAGCTGACCTTCATCGGGTTGATCGGCTTGCCGTTGAAGGTCAAGCCATGGTTCAGCAGCGCCAAGCCGCCTTCCTTGATGCCGCCCGAGACCTCGACCACATACTCGTGCTCGACGCGCTCGCCGTCGTCGACGAGCTTCCTCACGATGCGAAAGTCCTGGGTGAACACGAGCAGGCCGCTGGCATCGGTTTCCAGCGGCGTGCACAGGGTCAGGCGCGCCAGATGGCGTTTGAGGAAATGCGGGGCGCCGTGGGTCACGAACAAGCTTTCGGGCACCAGGCAGTCCAGCGCAGGACTGCCGCGCATGCCGACGCCGGCATTGCTGCCGGAGGGCTTGTGCAGCAGGATCGTCACCGGCGGCGCCTCCCGGGCGCTGGCGCCCGGCAGCAGCGTCACGGCCTGGCTTGGGGTCACGCGGCTGGCCGGGTCCTCGACCACCGCGCCATCGACGCTCACGCCGCCGTTGGCGATGTAGCGTTCGGCTTCGGCACGCGAACAGCCTGCCAGTTCGGCCACGCGTTTGGCCAGGCGAATTGCGTTGTCGCTCATCAGGCGCGCCAGTCTTTGAAGAATGCCTTGAAGGCGGCGACGACTTTGGCCACATCGTCCCTGGAGACGTCGAGGTGGGTCACCAGGCGCATGCGCGGGCCGACCGTGGCGCGGATGCCCGGCTGGCCAGCGCTGCGCGCAGCGGCTCGCAGGCCGCGACCGGGACGTCCAGCCAGAAGATGTTGGTCTGCGGCGTAGTCACGCGCAGCACTTCGATCTCCGCCAGCCCTTTTGCCAGCGCGAAGGCGTTGTCATGGTCTTCCGCGAGGCGCTCGACATTGTGCTGCAGCGCGTGCTGCGCGGCCGCGGCGATGACGCCGGCCTGGCGCATACCGCCACCCAGCATCTTGCGCCAGCGCTTGCCCTGCTCGATAAAGGCCTTCGGACCCAGCAGCACCGAGCCGACCGGCGCGCCCAGGCCCTTCGACAGGCAGACCGAAACGGTGTCAAAACCCTTTACGGCTTCGCGCAGGCTGATGCCCTGCTTCACGGCCGCATTGCAGACACGGGCGCCGTCCAGGTGCGTCGCCAGGCCTTTCGCATGCGCCAGCGTGGTGGCAGCGGCAATGTAATCCTGCCCCAGCACGCGGCCGCCGATCGTGTTTTCCAGCGCCAGCAGGCGGGTGCGGGCGAAGTGCATGTCGTCGGGCTTGATGTAGGCTTCGATGTCAGCAAGCGCAATCGAGCCGTCCGCCTGGTTGGCGATCGGCTGCGGCTGGATGGAACCCAGCACCGCGGCGCCGCCGCCTTCGTATTTGTAGGTGTGCGCTTCCTGGCCGACCAGGTACTCGTCGCCGCGCGCGCAGTGCGTCATCAGGGCGATCAGGTTGGTTTGCGTGCCGCTGGCGGCGAACATGCCGGCTTCATGACCGAACAGGTCGGCCGCGAAGTCCTGCAGGCGGTTCACGTCGGGGTCGTCGCCGTAGACGTCGTCGCCGACTTCGGCAGCGGCCATTGCCGCGCGCATGGCTTGCGATGGCTGGGTTACGGTGTCGCTGCGCAGGTCAATCCAGGTGGTGGTATCGCTCATGGTATTCAATCGTCGGTTGAAACGGTGTCGGCCCGGGCCGCGGCGTTTGCTTCCGCTTGCGAGGTATAGAAACGCTGGCCCATCTCTTCCAGTCCCAGCGTGGACAGCACTTCCTGCAGCCGCTCGCTCGGGCGGCGGCGCGGCAGGTTCTTGTAGGTCGCCACGATCAGTTCGTTCTTCATCGAGTGCTCCCAGCCGACCAGTTCCGTCACGGTGACCTGGTAGCCGTGGGCTTCGAGCTGCAGGCAGCGCAGCACATTGGTTACCTGGCTGCCGAATTCGCGCGTATGGATCGGGTGCCGCCAGATCTCGGTCAGCGCGCTCTTGCCCAGGTCCTTGCCCTTGTTCTTGCGCAGGAAGGACGCCACTTCCGCCTGGCAGCACGGCACCAGCACCATGTGCTTCGCCTTCTTCTTCAGCGCGAAGTCGATGGCGTCGTCGGTGGCCGTGTTACAGGCGTGCAGCGCGGTGACGATGTCGATCGATTCGGGCAGCAGGTTCGAGGTCGTCGATTCGGCCACCGACAGCGGCAGGAAGGACATGTGGTCAAAGCCCAGGCGTGCCGCCAGCTCGGTCGATTTGCTGACCAGTTCTTCGCGCGTTTCGATGCCGTAGATGTGGGAGGCGTCGCCCAGGCTTTTCACGAACAGGTCGTACAGGATGAAGCCGAGATAGGACTTGCCGGCGCCGTGGTCGACCAGCGACACGGCACCCTTCTCCGCACGGACGTCATTGAACAGCGGCTCGATGAAGTTGACCAGGTGGTAGACCTGCTTGAGCTTGCGCCGGCTGTCCTGGTTCAGCTTGCCGTCGCGCGTGAGGATGTGCAGCTCTTTCAGCAGCTCGATCGACTGGCCGGGACGGACTTCTGGTGGCAGTTCAAGGCTTGCCACCGGCTTCTTGACGGTGTTCTCGGCGCGCTTCATGGCAATCCTGGTTTCAGTGGTTCTTTTCAGCCGCGTGGTTGATCGTGTACTTCGGGATCTCGACCACGAGGTCTTCGGTGGCGACGATCGCCTGGCAGGACAGGCGCGAATGCGGCTCCAGGCCCCAGGCCTTGTCCAGCATGTCTTCTTCTTTTTCTTCCAGCTCGTTCAAGGATTCGAAGCCTTCGCGCACGATCACGTGGCAGGTGGTGCAGGCGCAGACACGGTCGCAGGCGTGTTCGATCTCGATGTCGTTTTCCAGCATGACGTCGCAGACCGACTTGCCGGCCGGGGCTTCGAGCACGGCGCCTTCGGGGCAGAAGAGCGGGTGGGGCAGGATGACGATTTGTGGCACGTTGTTTACCTCTTAATGATGATCTTGGCCGTAGGGTAGGCGGGTCTCCCGCCTACGCGTCCAACGATCGTATGATCGGTCGGGGCGGCGCTTGTTGTCGAGCGGTGGTACTGATCGCGTTATGTTGACGCTGGCACGGTTTGAACGCGTAGGCGGGAAACCCGCCTACCCTACGTCAAACCTCGTCGAGCGACTTGCCCGCCAGCGCGCTGCGCACGCTCTTGTCCATGCGGCGCGCGGCGAATTCCTCGGTGCCATGGGCCAGCGCCTGCACCGCGTCGTGCAGCGCGTTCTGGCGCGTGTCCGGCTCGAGCGACGTGTCGTTCGAATGGTGGATCGCATCGCGCACGCCGTGCACCAGCTTCGCCAGTGCGTCCTGTTCCTCACCGTTGAGCAGATCGGCATCGCTATCGAGCGCCGACTGCGTCGCCAGCAGGATGCGCTCGGCCTCGACCTGCTCTTCGCGCAGCGCACGCATCTGCATGTCGACCTGCGCGGCGCCATACGAATCCTGCAGCATGCGCGCGACCTCGTCGTCGCCCAGGCCGTAGGACGGCTTGACGGTGATCGAGGCTTCCACGCCCGAACGCGTCTCGCGCGCCGACACCGACAGCAGCCCGTCGGCGTCGACCTGGTAAGTCACGCGGATGCGCGCCGCGCCCGCGGCCATCGGCGGAATGCCGCGCAATTCAAAACGTGCCAGCGAACGGCAATCGGAAACCAGTTCGCGCTCGCCCTGCACCACGTGCACCGCCAGCGCGGTCTGGCCATCTTTAAACGTGGTGAACTCCTGCGCCCGTGCACATGGAATCGTGGAATTGCGCGGGATGATTTTTTCCACCAGCCCGCCCATCGTTTCGATACCGAGCGACAGCGGCGTCACGTCCAGCAGCAGCCAGTCGTCGCCGGCCGCGCGGTTACCGGCCAGCAGGTTCGCCTGGATGGCGGCGCCCAGCGCCACGACCTTGTCCGGGTCGATATTCGCGTGCGGGATGGTGTGGAAGAACTCCGACACGGCACGGCGCACGTGCGGCATGCGCGTCGCGCCGCCGACCATCACCACGCCATCGACGTCTTCCACCGACACGCTCGCGTCGCGCATGGCCTTGCGGATGGCGTTCATGGTCTTGCCGACCAGGTGCTTCGTGATCTCGGCGAACGTCGCGGCAGTGATTTTCACCTGGACGATCTCGCCGGACTTCAGGATGGCGTCGATCGTCGTTTCATCGTTGCTCGACAGCAGTTCCTTGGCCTGACGCGCCTTGACCATCAGCGTGGCCGTGTCTTCTTCCGACAGCGGCGACAGCCTGGCCTGCTCCGTGATCCAGCAGAACAGGCGGTGATCGAAGTCGTCGCCTCCCAGGGCGGAATCGCCGCCGGTGGACAGGACTTCGAACACGCCTTTCGAAAGCTTCAGGATCGAGATGTCGAAGGTGCCGCCGCCCAGGTCGTAGACGGCGTAGACGCCTTCGGAGCCATGATCGAGCCCGTAGGCGATCGCGGCGGCGGTGGGTTCGGACAGCAGGCGCAGCACGTTCAGGCCGGCCAGCTGGGCCGCGTCCTTGGTGGCCTGGCGCTGGGCATCGTCGAAGTATGCGGGAACGGTGATCACGGCGCCGACCAGTTCGTCGCCCAGCGAATCTTCCGCCAACTGGCGCAGCGTGGCCAGGATCTGGGCCGAGGTCTCGACCGGGCTTTTCACGCCGGCGACGGTCCTGATCTGCACCATGCCGGGCGAATCGACGAAGTCGTACGGGAGGTTCTCGGCGTGGGCGATGTCAGCCAAAGCCCGGCCCATGAAGCGCTTGACCGAGACGATCGTGTTCTTCGGGTCGGTGGTGCGGTGGGCCTGCGCCTTGTGGCCGATGTTGGCATTGCCGTTCGCGAGGTAACGCACGACCGATGGCAGCAGCGCGCGGCCGTCCTCGTCGCTCAGCACTTCTGGGATACCGCTGCGCACCGTGGCGACGAGCGAATTGGTGGTACCCAGGTCGATGCCCACCGCCAGCCGGTGCTGGTGCGGTGCGGTCGACATGCCGGGTTCGGAAATCTGCAAAAGTGCCATGTTCGTGTTACCTGGTTGTTATTGTGCTGTAGGGTGGGCGCCCTGTGCCCACGCGGAACGATGCGCCACGTTGACGCCTATATCCGCGTGGGCTCGGGGCGCCCACCCTACATATTCATCCGTCGGTTGAACGCGCGGACGGGAGACCCGTCCCCCCTACGATTTACCCCTCGACCGCCTCGTACGCGTACTGCACTTCGTCCCCGAATTTGTCGAGGAACATCAGCGCGCGCACGCCTTCGGCCGCTTTCTGGAAGTCGCCCGCATCCAACTGCTTGCCGACTTGCGCCAGCAGCGCCTTGCGTTCCATGCGCACCTGCTTGTCCAGCGCGTCGAGCGCGTCGGCATCCTTCGCCGCGCGCGCGTCACCGAGTTCTTCGCGCCACTCCATCTGCTGCATCAGGAAGGCCATCGGCATCGCCGTGTTCGACTCGGTCTGCAGGTCGACGCCGTTCAACTCGCACAGGTACTGCGCGCGTTTTTGCGGGTGCTTGAGGGTTTGATAGGCTTCGTTGGCGCGGGTCGCCCACTGCATCGCGACGCGCTTTTCGGCGTCGGTGGCGTTCACGAAACGGTCCGGGTGCACGCGGCCCTGGACCTCGCGGAAGGCCCTGTCCAGCGCGGCCATGTCGACATCAAACCGGGCCGGCAGGCCGAACAACTCGAAGTGGTTTTGCATCAAGGCTCAGCTCTACATGCGTCAGATACGGAAGCTCTCGCCGCAACCGCAATTGTCCTTGACGTTCGGGTTGTTGAAGCGGAAGCCTTCGTTGAGTCCCTCGCGGGCGAAATCGAGTTCGGTACCGTCGATGTAGGGCAGGCTTTTCGGGTCGACGAAGACCTTCACGCCGTGCGACTCGAAGACATTGTCCTCGCTTGCCGCCTCGTCGACGTACTCCAGCTTGTAGGCCAGGCCGGAGCAGCCGGTGGTGCGCACACCGAAGCGCAGACCGAGGCCCTTGCCGCGACGCTCGATGTAGCGGTTGATGTGCTTCGCCGCTTTTTCGGTCAGTGTGATTGCCATGCGTTCTTCTCCAGCTTGAGTCTAAAACTTACGCGGTTGCGTGCTTCGTCTTGTAGTCGGCGACAGCGGCCTTGATCGCGTCTTCGGCCAGGATCGAGCAGTGGATCTTCACTGGCGGCAGCGCCAGTTCTTCGGCGATCTGCGTGTTCTTGATGGCCAGCGCCTGGTCCAGGGTTTTACCCTTGACCCACTCGGTCACGAGCGAGCTCGAAGCGATGGCCGAACCGCAGCCATAGGTCTTGAACTTCGCGTCTTCGATCAGGCCCTGCTCGTTGACCTTGATCTGCAGCTTCATCACGTCGCCGCAGGCCGGCGCGCCGACCATGCCGGTGCCGACCGACTCGTCGCCCTTTTCAAAGGCGCCGACGTTGCGTGGGTTCTCGTAATGGTCGAGTACTTTGTCCGAATATGCCATGGTAGTGCTCCTTGAATTCTTTAGTTAAGTGAATCGCGAGAAACCGTAGCGAGCGGCAGCAATGTTGGCCGAGAAGCGCAGCTGTACGAGTAGTACAGCGAGCATCGCAGGCCGACAGTGCAACGCGCAGTAGGTTTATCGCGGTTCATTAATGGGCTGCCCACTGGATCGAATTGAGGTCAATCCCTTCCTTGAACATGTCCCAGAGCGGCGACAGTTCGCGCAGCTTGCCGACCTTCGACTTCAGCAGTTCGATCGTGAAGTCGATGTCTTCCTCGGTCGTGAAGCGGCCGATGGTGAAACGGATCGAGCTGTGCGCCAGTTCGTCGCTGCGGCCCAGGGCGCGCAGCACGTAGGACGGCTCCAGCGAGGCCGAGGTGCAGGCCGAGCCGGACGACACGGCGATGTCCTTGATCGCCATGATCAGCGACTCGCCCTCGACATAGTTGAACGAGACGTTCAGGTTGTGCGGCACGCGGTGTTCCATGTCGCCGTTGATGTAGACCTCTTCGATCTCCAGCAAGCCCTTGGCCAGGCGGTCGCGCAGCGCCTTGACTTTCACCAGCTCGGACTCCATCTCTTCCCTGGCGATGCGGAAGGCTTCGCCCATGCCGGCGATCTGGTGGGTCGGCAGCGTGCCCGAACGCAGGCCGCGCTCGTGGCCACCGCCGTGCATCTGCGCTTCCAGGCGGATACGCGGCTTGCGGCGCACGTACAGGGCGCCGACGCCTTTCGGGCCGTAGGTCTTGTGCGCGGTGAAGGTCATCAGGTCGCACTTGGTGGTCGACAGGTCGATATGCACCTTGCCCGTCGCCTGGGCGGCGTCGCAGTGGAAGACGATGCCTTTCGCGCGGCACAGTTCGCCGATCGCGTCGATCGGCTGGATCACGCCGATCTCGTTATTGACCAGCATGACCGAGACCAGGATGGTGTCCGGGCGGATCGCCGCTTCCAGCTGCGCGATCGTGATCAGGCCATTGTCCTGCGGCTCGAGATAGGTGGCCTCGAAGCCCTGGCGTTCCAGTTCGCGCACGGTGTCCAGTACCGCCTTGTGTTCGGTCTTGACCGTGATGATGTGCTTGCCCTTCGTTTTATAGAAGTGGGCGGCACCCTTGATGGCCAGGTTGTTCGATTCGGTCGCGCCCGAGGTCCAGATGATCTCGCGCGGATCGGCGCCGACGAGGGCGGCAACGTGGCCGCGCGCCTCTTCGATGGCGGCCTCGGCCGACCAGCCGTACATGTGCGAGCGCGAAGCCGGATTGCCGAACTGCTCGCGCAGGAACGGAATCATCTTGTCGGCCACGCGCGGATCGACCGGCGTCGTTGCCGAATAGTCCATGTAGATCGGAAAATGCGGCGCGGTCACGAAGCTCTGCTCGATTTGTTTGTCCAAAGGCGCGTTCATCAGTTCACTCCAGTTCTGCTTCAGTTGTGCTCGGTATTGTTCGGTGCGGCTCAGTTCTGTACCGCGACGGCGGCGGGCGTGCGGTGCACCACCACGACGCTCTGTTCCTTCTGCTTTTGCTGGTCGACCAGGTCTTGCAGCGAGACGGAATCGAGGTAATCGACCATCTTGGCGTTGAGCGTGGTCCACAGCTCGTGCGTCATGCAGCGGGTGCCGCTGGCGGCGTCGGCCCCGTGGCAGTTTTCCTTGCCGCCGCACTGGGTCGCGTCGAGCGGCTCGTCGACGGCAATGATGATGTCGGCCACGGTGACTTTTTCCGCCGGGCGGGCCAGGCTGTAGCCCCCGCCCGGGCCGCGCACGGAGTCGACGATGGCGTGGCGGCGCAGCTTGCCGAACAGCTGCTCCAGGTAGGACAGCGAAATGGCCTGGCGCTGGCTGATGCCCGACAGCGTGACCGGACCCGTGCCCTGGCGCAGGGCAAGATCGATCATCGCAGTAACAGCAAAACGGCCTTTGGTGGTCAGACGCATCACAACCCCGGTAATGTTAAAATATTGCTCTTGCTCACTTTTCCCGGTTGTTCTTGCGCTTTCGCAAGCATTTGCATGAAAACCGGATTAGTTGAACGAATTAGTCAAGTATAGCAAATTCCGGGATGCTTGTCTCGGGCGCCCCAAAAACGGCGGGAGCGTCTGCGCCAGGTTTCGTAGGGTGGACAGCTCCACCTCTACCGCGTGATCAATCGATACGCATGCGCTGCCCACGCGGTGATACGCGACCTCCGAAACACCGCGCCCGCGCCTCCACCCGTCTGCAACAATCACCCCGCTCGCAACAGCCGCATCGGCCCGAACAGCGCCTGCATCTGCGCATTGCCAATAAAGCTCAGGTTATACGGATGCTCCGCCGCCACCTGCGGCAACTTCTCCGTCTCCGGCAGCTTCCTCAATTCCTCGGCAATCTTTCCCCACAGCACCAGGGTCGGCGGCGCCGCACGCCCGGCCAGGGTCGCCAGCACCACCTGCAGGAAAGGCAGCCAGGCACGCGCATCGATGACCGGCTTGACGTGGGAACGGAATACGAGCGAGGCGTTCAGCAGCAGGAAGCCCTGCCCGGTCAGCCGCTCCTGCAACTGCGCCAGCGTCCGGATCGCCGCGCCATCCCGCGCCGCCGCCGCGACCGGTGCCAGCGCAGCGCCGCCGGTGTCGCCCGCCTGCAGCTGCCCATCGGCTACCAGCAGCATCTTCATGAAGTTGCGCAGCGAGGTGGCGCGGTTGACGGGTTTTGACAGCCCGGCCTCGCTCCAGAGTTCGCCCACGGCACCGTCCATGAAGCAGACGCCGGTTGCGCTTTCCGCGCGCGGATACGGCCCCTCCCCCACCAGCACGTAACGCACCCGGTCCAGGGGCTGGGCGAAGGCGGCGAACAAGCGGCCCTGGGTGGGCAGGTAATCGTCGTCGACAAGCGTCGGCAGGTAGCCAGGGTTGGCGCGGCTAACCGCTTCCAGCCCGCGCAGCAGGTGGGGACGCCATGAGAGGTCGGCAAGATCCAGCATGGACAGGATGGCGGCGGGGATGGCAACTGATGAAACGGTCTCGGTCATGGCGCGCAAGCTGGCGATAGGGGCAAAAGGAAGCGGATTGTACCCGCCCGGGGCCAGGACGAGCGCAACCGTTCCAGCAGTCAATCTGGCGAGCCCGATCGCGGAAACGCGGCATGATTCGGGCATCCGGAGGCGGCGCCAGGCATGTGCTGCCGGCCTCCACTTGCGCCAACCACACCACAAGGAGAATGCCATGCAAACGATCCAGGACGTGATGACCCGCGACGTACAAACCATTTCGCCGCAGGAAACCGTGCAGCGCGCCGCCCAGCTGATGGATGAACTGAACGTCGGCGCCATTCCCGTCACCGACGGCGACAAGCTGGTCGGCATGATCACCGACCGCGACATCACGGTGCGTTCGGTGGCGGCCGGCCAGAACCCCGTGTCGACCATGGTCACGGATGTGATGAGCACCGACGTGCGCACCTGCACCGCGCGCCAGACGATCGACGAGGTGCTGGGCCAGATGGGCGACGTGCAGATCCGGCGCGTGCCGGTGATCGACGAGGAGTCGCAGCAGATCGTCGGCATCGTGTCGCTGGGCGACATCGCGACCAAGCATGCGGGCGAGGTCGAGAGCACCCTGGACGAGATCTCGACGCCGTCGGAGCCGGACCGGTCGACCCAGCATTGAGGAGCGAGGGGCGGATGGCTTCCCATCCGCCCCGGCGGTTCATTCCGCGTCGGGCTGCTGCGACGGATGCGCTGCCGCGAAGGCGGGCAGCTCGGTGCACATCGCATTGATGCGGGCGATGTTCGGGTAGGCCGGGATGTCGATGTCGAAGCGCTGGGCGTTGAAGACCTGCGGCACCAGGAAGCAGTCGGCCATGGTCGGCGAATTGCCGTGGCAGAACGGGCCGGCGGCCGGGTCGCGCGCCAGGTGGGCTTCGAGCGAGGCCAGACCTTCGCGGATCCAGTGGCGGGTCCAGTCCATCTTGGCGTCTTCGCTCAGCTCCAGCGGGCCGACCAGGTATTTCAGCACGCGCAGGTTGTTGAGCGGATGGATGTCGCAGGCGACGATCTGCGCCAGTTCGCGCACGCGCGCGCGCCCCGCGCAGTCATGCGGCATCAGCGGCACGGCCGGGAACAGCTCATCGAGGTATTCGATGATCGCCATCGACTGCGTCAGCGTGATGCGGTCGTCCTGGAAGGCCGGCACCAGGCCGCTCGGATTGATCTTGCGGTACTCTTCCTGGCGCTGCTGGCCGCCATCCTTGAGCAGGTGCACGGGCACCGCGTCGTAGGTCAAGCCTTTCAGGTTCAGGGCGATCCGCACGCGGTAGGCGGCGGAGCTGCGGAAATAGGTATAGAGCTTCATTCCTTCCTCCCGTGGTAATGCGCGACCTCGTGGTCGATGGCGCCGAAGATGCTGGCGCCGGACGCGTCAAGCATCTCGATGCGCACGCTGTCGCCGAAGCGCAGGAACGGCGTTTTCGGGGCGCCGTGTTCGATGGTTTCGTACATGCGCAGCTCGGCCAGGCAGCAATAGCCGACGCCGCCGTTGGCGATGCTCGAGCCGTGCAGGCTGCCCTGCTTGTTCGACACCGTGCCCGAGCCGATGATGGTGCCGGCGCCCAGTTCGCGCGTCTTTGCCGCGTGCGCAACCAGTTGCGCAAAACTGAAGGTCATGTCGTCGCCCGCGTTCGGCTTGCCGAAGGCCTCGTCGTTGAGCGTCACCAGCAGCGGCAGGCGCAGCTTGCTGTCCTGCCAGGCGTCGCCGAGTTCGTCCGGCGTGACCGCCACCGGCGAAAAGGCGCTGGCCGGTTTCGACTGGAAGAAGCCGAAGCCCTTGGCCAGTTCGTTCGGAATCAGGTTGCGCAGGGAAACGTCATTGACCAGCATCACCAGGCGAATCGCCGCCGCGGCCTGTTCGACGCTGGCACCCATCGGCACGTCGCCGGTGACGACCGCCACTTCCGCTTCCAGGTCGACGCCCCAGTCCTCGCTCATCACGGCGATCGGGTCGCAGGGGCCGATGAAGCGGTCGGAGCCGCCCTGGTACATCAGCGGGTCGGTATAGAACGAGGCCGGCACCTCGGCGTTGCGCGCCTTGCGCACCAGCTCGACGTGGTTGATGTAGGCCGAGCCGTCGGCCCACTGGTAGGCGCGCGGCAGCGGCGAATGGCATTCCATCTCGATGAAGGACTCGGCCTTGTCGGCGGTGCCGGCGTTGAGTTTCTCGTAGACGGCCTGCAGGCGCGGCGCGACCGCATCCCAGTCGTCGAGGGCGCACTGCAGCGTACGCGCGATTTTCGGGACGGCCTGGCAGGTGACGAGGTCGCGGCTGACGACGACCAGGGTGCCGTCGCGGCCGCCGGTCTTGAGGGTGGCGAGTTTCATGGCGTACTCCTTCCGATGTTTTGATTGTTTTAGAACGCCTGACAAAATCGGCATAGCGGCGTTACAGCTCCTGGCCGTACAGTCGTACTGTCTTCGCGGTCCGCCGATGCGGCGCTGCGTCGGTCGGCCGCATCCCTTGCCCTGCCGTTTTTGTCAGACGTTCCTGGTTGCCGCCATTACAAATGAATTCGGACTATCATACAAACAATATTTTCCGCCTGATTTATCAGACTATCTTATGAATCCCACCCTGCGCCAGATGCGCGCCTTCGTGGCATTGGCCAAGACCGGCAACTTCACCTCGGCCGCCCAGGTCATGCACGTGACGCAATCGGCACTGTCCGGGCTGATCAAGGAACTCGAGCAGACGCTGGGCGCGCGCGTCGTCGACCGCTCGACAAGGCGCATCACGCTCACCGACATCGGGCGCGAGCTGTACCCGCTATTTAGCCAGATGATCGATGATCTGGACGGTGCGCTGGCGAACGTGGCGGACCATACGCAGTTGCGCAAGGGCGTGGTGCGCATCGCCGCGCCGCAACTGATGTGCTGCACCCTGGTGCCCGAGGCCATGGCGGCCTACCGCGCGCAGCAGCCCGACATCGATGTGCGCGTGGCCGACAGCGCCGTCGAAAACGTGATCGCGCGCGTGCTCTCGGGCGAGTCCGACATCGGCATCGGTCCCGAGCGCGAGCCGACGCCGCAACTGCAGGCCCAGGAACTGTTCGAACTACCCTTCGCGCTGGTGTTCCCGGAAGGCCATCCGCTCGAGCTGCTGCCGCGCGTCACCTGGCAAGACCTGGCGCGCTATCCCTTCATCGCGCTGCAGGGACAATTCACCGAGCGCCTGCTGGCCGACATGCATGCACTGCCGCGCGCGTTCCCGGTCGAGGTGCCCCTGAAACCGGCCAATGAGGTGACTTTCATGACCACCGCGCTGGCCATGGTCAGTGCCGGCCTGGGCGTGACGGTCTGCCTGCCGTATGCGGAGCCGCTGGTCAGCCTGTACAAGCTGCGCATGCGTCCGCTCGAGGAACCCGTATTGACGCGGCGCTTTTTCGTCTACACACGCGCCGGCCGCTCGCTGTCGCCGGCGGCCGAGAGCTTCATCGACTTCCTGTTTCCGTATGTGGCCGGCAAGCGCGGGCAAGGCTGACCTGCGCCCGCCACGCCACACGGAAGGGCTGCGCTACAATCGGCCATCGTCTTTCTTGATCGCCGCGCCATGTCTCTCAATACCATCGCCATCAACCAGCGCATGGACAAATTCGCCGGCCAGGACCGGGTCTGGCTGTTCGGCTACGGCTCGCTGATCTACAAGGCCGACTTCCCCTACCTGGAACGGCGCCCGGCCCACATTCGCGGCTGGACGCGGCGCTTCTGGCAGGGTTCGCACGACCACCGGGGCACGGAAACGGCGCCCGGCCGGGTGGTGACCCTGGTGCCCGACGAAGGCGCGCTCTGCCATGGCATGGCCTACCTCGTCACGCCCGAGGAATTCGCCCACCTCGACCACCGCGAAAAGAACGGCTACCTGCGCCTGGCGACCACCATCGTGTTCGAGGACGGCAGCGGCGTCGAGGGCCTGGTCTACATCGCCACGCAGGAGAACGCGGCTTTCCTGGGACCGGCCAGCGAGCACGACATTGCATTGCAGATCGCCCGCTCCTGCGGGCCAAGCGGACCGAACAGCGAATACCTGCTGGAACTGGCGCAGGCGCTACGGGAACTGGGCAAGAACGACCCGCATGTGTTCGAGATCGAGCGGCATTTGATGGCCATTGCTGCCGCTGGCGGGCGCCAGGACTCCTGACGTTCCTGGCAAGGAGACCCGCGCAGGTTTGCGCTATCTCATCGCTCCTCTAACGGCCGCGTTCGTACCCTGAGGTCAGCAATTCGGGGGAAACGCACGATGCTGTCCGCCTGGCTCCATTTCTTCGATTCCGTGCCCGCGGCGACGCGCGAGCGCATTGCGCAGGCGCTGGCAGGGGCGCGCGTCGCCACCGTGAGCGTCGCCGACCGTTCGGCGCCCTACGGCCTGGCGGTACTGACCGAGGTCGACGGCGCCGCGCTGGCGCAACTACGGCTGCTGTCGGCGCAGTCCACCGTGCTCGCCATTGCCGCCGGGCCTGACGCGCCGGCCACCAGCGACAGCTGGGCCCTGCTCGGGGCCGGCGCCGCCGACGTGCTTTGCTGGCCGGATGGCGCGATGCAGGTGGAGCAAGTCACGGCCCGGCTGACGCGTTGGGCGGCGGTGCGCAAGCTGGTCGACACGCCGCCGTGCGTTCCACCCTGGTCGGCACCAGCCCGGCATGGCGCACGCTGGTGCGCAATGTGGTCGAGATCGCCGCCTTCACCGATTCGCCGGTACTCATCACCGCTGATGATGGTGAACGACGTGCACAACAAAATCCAGAAGAATTAAACGGGCTGAGCGTGGCTCCGGCCACGCCAGGACAGCTTGCCGATCGCTGGCTGAAGGTCGCTGCGTATCCCCGATGCCACCGCCTCTCATTCTTTCCTTCGCCGTCACCAAATCTGTGAATACCATCCTGCAATTCTTGAGTCCTTACCTGCAGCTATGCTATCTGGCTGCATGGGCATCGCCCAAAATCTCGAAGGGCTAAGAGCCTATCCCGGTAGTCCGGAGTCGCTGCTGGCGCGCCTGACAAACGCGTGCTGCGTTGCTCGTCGTTGCATGGCCAGCCATGCGGCCTCCTCGCGCCTTGCCCGCGCTTGCCATGCATCGCCACCAGCTTTCCCCGGACTACCGGGATAGGCTCTAAGTACTCGACCGAAAATAAATGGGAATTTTGGCAAACAGAACCGGACGTGCCGGTTCGGATGCGGTGCAAGACGGCGAGAGCGCCACAGTGCGAGCACTGCCCCGCAAGCGGACGCGAGCCGACGCAGCAACGCGCCGGTTCTGGAAGCCGAAAACACATTTATTTTGGGGTGAGTACTTAGGTCGATTCGCCATGTCGATACAGCTGTCCAAACGAAAGGCCAAGTACCCGGATCAGGACAATCGTTCCGGCTCGTACGACTGAAAGCCAGCCGACCTAATGCGCTGCTGCTAGAACAGATCGAGCTGCGCGGTCGCCTTTGCCGTCGCCTTGCCCGTCCCCGCCGGCACCACCAGCGGACGCCGGAACTGCGAGGTGTCGAGCCCGGCGAAGCGGCCGCCGAAGCCGCCCAGGCCGAGCCGGTCGACCGTCTTGTTGAAACGCTGGCGGATCAGGTCTGCCCAGACGCCTTCGCCGTGCATGCGCTTGGAGAAGTCGCTGTCGTAGTCTTTTCCGCCGCGCATTTCGCGCACGCGGTTCATGACGCGCGCCGCGCGCTCGGGGAAATGCGCTTCGAGCCACTCACGGAACAGCGGGTTGACCTCGAAAGGCAGGCGCAGCACCACGTAATGGGCGCCGACGGCGCCGGCGTCGCGCGCGGCCTCGAGGATGCGTTCGATCTCGGGCTCGGTCACGAACGGAATGATGGGCGCGACGCTGACGCTGACCGGGATGCCGGCGTCGGTCAGCGTGCGAATGGTGCGTAGCCGGCGCGCGGGTGCGGCGGCGCGCGGTTCGAGCGTGCGCGAGATTTCCGAGTCGAGCGTGGTGAGCGTGATGGCCGCGCAGGCATGGCCAGCCGCCGCCATCGGGGCGATCAGGTCGATGTCGCGCTCGATCAGCGCCGACTTGGTGATCAGGCCGACCGGATGCCGGCACTCGCTCAATACTTCAAGCACCTCGCGCGTGAGGCGTTTCTCGCGCTCGCAGGGCTGGTAGGCGTCGGTATTGACACCGATGGCGATGTGCTCGGGCTTGTAGCCGGGCCGCGCCAGCTCGCGCCGCAACAGCTCGGCCGCGTTCACCTTGGCGAACAGGCGGCTCTCGAAATCGAGGCCGGGCGACAGGCCGAGGTAGCTGTGAGTGGGCCGCGCGAAGCAATAGATGCAGCCGTGCTCGCAGCCGCGGTAGGGGTTCAGCGAAACGTTGAAAGGCACGTCGGGCGAGGCATTGCGCGACAGGATGCTCTTGGCGATTTCGTCGGTCACCTGGGTCTTGAAGGGCGCGGCGCCGAATGCGGCCCCGGCCTCGGCCTCCCAGCCATCGTGGAAGGCCTCGCGGCCGTTCACTTCATAGCGGCCCTGCAGGTTGGTGACGGCGCCGCGGCCCTTCAGGGCGGCGAGCGGACGCACCTGTACCGGATGCTCGGCACTGTATTCGCGGTCGATAGTTCGTTGGCGCTGTTCCATGGCTCGGCCTTATACTGTATGTTTATACAGTATGGTACGCCGCTATGGTCGAGAATTCAAGCGCGCGGTACGTAGTCGAGTTGTTGTTGTACGAATCCATCGAAGGCGTCGAACAACGCAGCGAAACGCGCCGGGTCACCTTCCACTTGACCCAGCGCATGGGCACCCGCTTCCAGCGTCGACAGCTGGCCGGGAGCGTGCGCCTTGCGAATGCGGTAGCGTGTATCCACATCCTGCAAGCCCAGGCGCGGCAACGCCTGCAGGGCGGGATTGAGGTAAAGCATCTTGCGGCTCTTGCGCCAGGTGGCGTCGAGCAGCACCAGACGCAGATCGCGCGGCGGCGGCAAGGCGGGTCCCGGCGCGGCACCTCGCGCGTCCGGATACAGCAGCAGCGGCTGGCGGCCGCCGGCATGCAGCAGGGCGTGCAGTGCGGCGGCATCGAAGGCCTCCCCACCGCCAGCACGCTGTTCCCCACGCACAGGTGCAGCAGGCGCGCGCTGTTCTTCGCATTCGCCACCTCCAGCGGATGTTGCAGGATCAGCAGTGCGGCCTGTGCCTCCACGGGACACACCCAGCGGCAGATGCAGGCCGACTGCGCGCGCAGGCAGGTGGCGCAGCTGGGGCGACGGGAGGGAGAGGATTCAGGCATCGGGATTGGTAGCAGAGCCAAAGCCGGGAAACGCAAGCGGGCAATTTCCGCCGATTCTAGCAGCCCGGCGCTGCGGCCCGGCGGCAGCGCGGTGAATGCCCGGCCTGGCTAGCGCTCCCCGGCAAGACCGGCCAGCACGCGTACCAGCTGCTCGATGTCGTAGGGTTTGGCGAGGATCTGCACGCCGGGCAGCGCCACTTGCCGCTCGGTATAGCCCGTCGCCAGCAGCACCGGCAGGCCGGACCAGCGCCGCCTGACGATGCCGGCCAGGTCGATGCCGCTGACCTTGCCGGGCATGACGACGTCGGAAAAGACGATGTCGAACGTGGCCCCTCCTTCCAGCCGCGCCAGCGCTTCTTCGCCATTGACGGCGATCTGCACGTCGAACCCGGCCTGGCGCAGCCCCTCGGCTACCGCCTCGCGTACCGGGGCATCGTCCTCCACGAACAGCAGCCTGCCGCAGGCCTGCCCCAGCCCGGTGCCGGCTGCCGGCAGCTGGACAGGCGCGGCCGCCGCGGCGGCGCGGCAGGTAGATATGCACGCGCGTGCCCGCGCCGGGCGCGCTGTCGAGCAGCAGCAGGCCGCGCGCCTGGGCGGCAAAAGCATAGGCTTGCGGCAGGCCCAGGCCGGTCCCCTCGCCCGGCGCCTTGGTGGTGAAGAAGGGGTCGAGCGCGTGTGCCAGCACCTGCGCGTCCATGCCCCGCCCTTCGTCGCCCACCGTCAGGTGCAGGTAATCGCCGGGGCCAGGCCCTGCAGCGGCGCGTCCAGCCTGAGCTTGCGCGCCTCGATGCGCAGCACGCCACCGGCCGGCATGGCGTCGCGCGCATTGATGGCCAGGTTCAGCAGCGCCAGGTCGAACTGCAGCGGCTCCACCGTCACCGGCCACAGGTCCGGGTCGAAGGCGGTGTCGATGCGGACCGTTTCGCCCACGCCGCCCCGGATCAGCTGCAGCGCGCTTTCCAGTTGCGCCTGCGCATCCACCGTCACCAGGCGGCCTTCCTGCACCCGCCCGAAGGAGCCGAGCTGGCCGGTGAGCGTGGTGGCGCGGGCGACGGTGCGCTTGCAGGTGTCGATCAGCCCTTGCAGCTTCGTTTCCTTTGCCGTCATGCCGGCCAGCTGCAGCGCCGTGGTCAGGGGTTTGCAGCAGGTTGTTGAATTCGTGGGCGATGCCCGCCGTCAGGGCCCCAGCGATTCGAGCCGCTGGCTGCGCAGCAGCGCTCCCTGCGCCTGCTCGGTGGCATGGATCGCCTCGCGCACGCGCAGCTCGAGTTCGCGCTTCGACCGGCGGATCTGCTTGCTCGCCTCGGCCATGCGCCAGGCCACGTTGTCGACCTCGGACAAGCCGTGGGCGCGGTAGCTGATCTCTTCGCCATTGCCGAGGCGGTCGGCGCAGCGTCCCGGTATTCGATCGGCGCCACCGCGCGCCGGGCGAACCAGCTGCCGGCCGCCACCGCCATCACCAGCAGTACCGTCATGATGGCGGCCAGCAGCGCGGCCGCCTCCAGCGGCACGCGCCGGATCTCGGCTGTCGGCAGGCTGATCAGGACCTTCCAGCCGATGTCCGGCACGCTGTTGACGATCGCCCGCACCGGGATGCCCTCGAGCGTGCGGCTGGTGAAGACCAGTTCGCCATCAAGCTTGCCGATGCGCTCCCGGGTCTCCGCGCGCAGCAGGGTTCCGATGAACCTGTCCGCTTCGCGCGAGCGGGCCGCGACGCGGCCATTGCGGTCGACCACCGAAGCGATCCAGATCGACGGGAATTTCTGGCGCGCGAGCAGCTCCTGGAGGATGCCCACATGCAGGCCCAGCACCAGGTGATAGCGCAGTACGCCGTCCTGGCGCACGGGAACCTGCATGGTGAAATCGTAGCGCTTGAGCGGCGGCGCATAAAAGATATCGGATACCAGCGTGCGCTCGGCGCCGTAGCGCTGCATCAGCGCGGGCAGGTTCGACGGATCGCGTCCGGCCAGGGGCGCGCCGGGCGGGCGCAGGGTGTGCAGCATGAGCTTGCCCGTGCTGTCGTACAGGGCCACGACCGCATGCATGTTGTCGGCGGCGCGGCGGGCATGGTCGTAGAACTCGTCCAGGTCGCCCTCGGCCAGCGCCGGTGAGGCGGCAAGGGTGCGCAGGATGCCCTCCTGGTGCCGCATCTCGTTATCGACGAGTAAGGCAAAGGCCCGGCCTGTCTCGGCGATACCACGCTCCTGGTCCTTTTGTTGTTCAGTGTAGACATAGGCCACCGCCAGCGCGGCACCGATGAAAGACGGTACCAGGATGGCAAGGACCAGGATCAGCAGCCGGTTACGGAATCGCATCGCAGGTTATTCCCTCCAGTAACAAATCTTTTGCGAACAGCTGTCTCGCCCCATGCGCCCGGGCGGTGTCGAGCGCCACTGCACAGCCCAGCCACCCACGCCTTCCGACGGTCTCGCCAGGGCAATCTTGATGCCTTTGCCACGCTTGTTGTGTCTGTCGCACGACGCTTACCCGATCCGTTATTGATGTAGATAAGCATCTTCACCACACACAAAAATTTAGCTCTGGAATTGCCGATTCGGATATTGCCCTGAGCCATTGAGCTGCCTAGAATCAACTTATTCCTTCAAGCAATTCTGTCGCACCGGCAGGCACTTCCAGAGTCTCCCATGTTTAGAGTTCGCGTATCTGTTCGCAAGTTCACCACCGCCCTCCTCGCCAGCCTGGCGCTGCTGCCGGCGCTCGCCATCGAGCAGGAGCTGCAGCTCGACCACCGCATGAACGAGCACATCGTCCAGGTCCCGGCCGGCGACGACGGCCGTGCCATGCTCGAGACAACGGTGTTCCAGCCGAACGGCCCCGGCCCCTTCCCGCTGCTGATCATCAACCACGGCAAGGACCCGGGCCGCCCGAATGCCCAGCCGCGCGACCGCTTCTATTACATGGCGGCCGCCTTCGTGAAGCGCGGCTACGCCGTGATGGTGCCGATGCGCCAGGGCTTCGCCAACTCGACCGGCTATTACCGCGACCGCGGCTGCGACATGACCGCCAACGGCTACCTGCAGGCCGAGGACATCCGCTCGACGGTGGACTACGCGCGCGGCCAGCGCTGGATCGATGCCGGGCACATCGTCGTCGCCGGCCAGTCCTACGGCGGCCTGGCGACGATGGCTCTGGGTACCGAGGAGCTGCCGGGCGTGCGCGGCCTGATCAACTTCGCCGGCGGCCTGCGCGACGACAGCGACCGCTGCGCCTGGCGCTCGGCGCTGGTGGCGGCCTTCGGCGAATACGGCGCCAAGAGCAAGGTGCCGAGCCTGTGGATGTACGGCGAGAACGATTCGCTGTTCGGCCCGGACCTGGCGAACCGCCTGCACGCCGCCTATGAGGGGCGCCGGCGGCCGCGCGCGCCTGGTCGAATTCCCGTCGTTCAAGCGCGATGCCCACGGCATGCTGGCCAGCCGCGACGGCGAGAAGATCTGGCTGAACGACACCATGCGCTTCCTGAAGGGCGTCGGCATGCCGACCGAAGTGCTCTATAACGTGCCGCCGCCACCGCTGCCTGCGCGTACCGATTTCGCCCGCGTCGACGATGTCGAGGCCGTGCCCTTCCTGTCGGAAAACGGCCGCCGCGCCTATGCCGACTACCTGACCAAGATGACCCCGCGCGCTTTCGCCGTGTCCCCGAGCGGCGCCTGGACTGGGCCGAGGAGGGCGAGTCGCCGGAAGCGCGCGCGCTGGCCACCTGCTCGGCGAAAAGCACCGAGGCGTGCAAGCTGTATTCGGTCGACGATTATGTGGTGTGGAATGGCAACCGTGTCGATGCTGCGGAGAAGGCCTCGATGACGGCCTCGATCGCGCCGCCGCCGGACGCGAATGCGCCGGGTGCCGTGGGTAGCACGGTACCGGCGCCGGCGGCCAGGCCGACGGCGCCCTGAGCGCCACGCGCAGACCAGCCGCGGCCGGAGCACCATGGCGGTGCGCCCGCCGCGGCCTTTTTTTTAGCGATTCGTTTTGAAAAGCCGCGTCGAACGCCGCCGCTGTTGCTTTCCTCCCGCCTGTCCCATACGCTCGACATTGCGCAAACCGGGCAGGCGCACCCGCTCCGACAATGAGGCAGTCGACCTCCCGGAGCCCGCGATGCCGCCCCTGATTTGCCCCGTTTTCCGCGTTTTCCTTGCTGCGCTGGCATTCATCCTGGCACTGCCGCCGGCCGCGCACGCCGCCAATAACGATCCCATCGTGCTCGTGCATGGCTTCCTCGGCTTCGGCCCCGACCAGTTTCCGGCCAGCGGCTTCCTGTACTGGGGCGGCTATGGCGACATCGCCGACCACCTGCGCCTTTACAAGGGACCGCATACGGTGCTCACCGCCACCGTCGGCGCGATCGCCTCGAACCGCGACCGCGCGGCCGAACTCTATGCCCAGATCAAGGGCGGCTGCGTCGACTATGGCCGCCGCCATGTGCTGGCGGACGAGGCGGCAAAGCCGGGCGCCGCCTGCTGGGCCGCCGACCCGGCCGACAACCCGCTCGGGCTGCCGCTGGCGCTGTATCCTGCCTGGGACGCGCGCCACCCGCTGCACATGATCGGCCATAGCCAGGGCGGCACGACCATCCGCGCGTTGGTGGAACTCACGGAACATGGGGATGCCGAAGCGGGCGATGGCGAGCTCTATCGTGGCGGCAAGACCGGCTGGATTCGCAGCGTGACCACGCTGTCGGCGCCGCACAATGGCACCACGCTGCGCGACGCCGTGCTCGACATCCTGCCCGAGCTGCGCACGCCGCTGCGCGCCTTGTTCGAAGCCGACATGGCGAACTGGGAGCTGGCGCCGGACGGCGCCCGCAGCTTCAACGCCTGGGCGCGCACCTCGCCGCACGTGGTTTACTTTTCAGTGGGAACGCTGGCGACCGAAGCTGGCGCCTGGTGCTGCAACGGCACCGACCGCGCCATCGCGCCGGTCCAGACCTCGAACTACCAATATGCGCGCGCCGACATGATCCCCTACTTCAAGACCTATGCCGGCGAATGGATCGTGCCCTCGATGCGCCAGCACGGCATGGGAGGCTATACCCAGGGCGCGCCGGGCCGGGTACGGGTCGACAGCAGCTGGTTCGCCAACGACGGCGTCGTCAACACGGCAAGCATGCGCGCGCCGAACGGCCACCCGGTGCGCGACTACGACGGCACGGCCATCAAGGGCAGCTGGAATTTCCTCGGCAACTACCCCGGCTACGACCACTTCGACATCCTGAACTGGCCGAACAAGGGGCCGTCGGCCGATCCGGTCTACGAGCGCATCAGCGACATCCTGTTCGCGCTGTAGCCGGTGCCGGACAATCAGTTGGCGGTACGCAGCGCCCGTGCCAGGTCGGCCAGGCGGTAAGGCTTGCTGACGAAGACGTAATCTTTCAGGCAATCCTTGTCGAGCGCCAGTGCCGGCAGGGGATAGCCGGAAGCGAGAATGATCTTCACCTTCGGATAATGTTCGCGCGTGAAGCCCGCCAGCTCGATCCCATTCATACCGTTCGGCATGATGATGTCGGTGAACAGGATGTCGACGTCGCGGCTGGCCAGCAGGTCCATCGCCTCGGCGCCGTTCGACGCGGTGAGCACCTCGTAGCCCATGCTGATGTAGAGGGCGGCGGCCACGTCCATGAGGTCAGCCTCGTCCTCGACGATCAGTACCCGTTCGCTGCCATTGCGCTGCTCTTCCTCGTGGGAACTGGAGGGGGCGGGCAGGAAGATGCGCATCGTCGTGCCTTCGCCGGGCGCCGTGCCGATCACGATCTCGCCGCCCGACTGCTTGATGAAGCCGTAGACCTGGGACAGGCCCAGGCCCGTGCCCTTGCCTACTTCCTTCGTCGTGTAGAAAGGCTCGAAGGCACGCGCCGCCGTCTCAGCCGACATGCCGGTGCCGGTGTCGCTGACGATCACGCGTACATAGGCGCCCGGCGCCAGGCCGCGGACCTCGTTCTCCGCCAGCTCGACGTCGGCCGTTTCGATGCGCAGGTAGCCGCCTTCAGGCATGGCGTCGCGCGCGTTCACCACCAGGTTGAGCAGGGCCGACTCGAAGCGGGCGCTGTCGATGACTGTGGAGCGCACGTCGGGGTCGAGGCGCACCTCGAAGTCGATGTCGGCGTTGACGGCGCGCCGCAGCACCGATTCGAAGCCCGAGATCAGGCGGTTGACGTTGCGCGTTTCGGGCTGCAGCGGCTGCTGGCGCGCGAAGGCCAGCAGTTGCTGGGTAAGCGTGGCGCCGCGGTCGATCGCGCGGCGCATGCTGTCGAAGGTCTTGGCGTCGGCGCCCTGGCCGCGCCCGAGCGCCAGCACCTCGAGGCCGCTCGCCAGTACCGACAGCAGGTTGTTGAAGTCGTGCGCGATGCCGCCGGTGAGCTGGCCGATCGATTCCATCTTCTGCGCACGGAACAGGGCCGCGTTGGCCTCGGCCAGGGCATCGGCGGCGGCCTTTTTCTCGGTCAGGTCGCGCGTGATCTTGGCAAAGCCGATCAGTTCGCCCATGTCGTCGCGGATGGCGTCGATGATCACGTGGGCCCAGAAGCGCGTGCCGTCCTTGCGCAGGCGCCAGCCTTCGGCCTCGTAGCGGCCTTCGCGCTCGGCCGTGGCCAGGGCGTGGCCGGGCATGTTGATCTCGCGCTCTTCGGGCGTGTAGAACTGCGAAAAATGCGTGCCGACGATTTCCTGCTCGCGGTAGCCCTTGATCCGCTCGGCGCCCACGTTCCAGTTGCTCACCTCGCCCGTCGGCGAGAGCATGTAGATGGCGTAGTCGGTCACGCCTTGCACCAGCAGGCGGAAGCGCTCCTCGCTGGCGCGCAGTTCCTGCTCGGCGCGGCGCTTGTCGGTGATGTCGCGCGTGATCTTGGCGTAGCCGAGCAGCGTGCCCTCTTCGTCGTAGATCGGGTCGATGACGACACTGGCCCAGAAGCGCGTTCCGTCCTGGCGCATGCGCCAGCCTTCGGCTTCGTACTTGCCGTCCTTGAGCGCGGTGGACAGCGCGCGTGCCGGCAGGCCGGTTGCCTGGTCCTCGGGCGTGTAGAAGCGCGAGAAATGCTTGCCGAGGATTTCCGGCGCGAGGTAACCCTTGAATCGCTGCGCGCCAGTGTTCCAGCTGCTGACGTTCCCTTCCGGGTCGAGCATGTAGATCGCGTAATCGCTGATACCCGCGATCAGGTACTGGAAGCGCTGTGATTCGGTTAGTTTTTGCCTCCTGGCAATTTGCTTGGTCATGGGCGGCGAGCGCTATCGTCCGTGTCGTGAAGCGCACCATCATACCTCCATTTCGTTTCCTGCTGCCACGCACAGTTCACAATGTAGATAAAGTGTTTACACACTCGTCAAGCACCGATCCGCCCAAAAAATTAACGATTCGTCACATGGTGCTGTTGCCCCTGCCTGGCCTTGTCTCTTCGCCGCAAGCGCATGTCTTTCAGGCTAGAATAGCGGCTTTGTCACCCCCGCCGTGCCTGCTTGCGCCTCATGACCCCAGCCCCTCTCGCACCGCTCGACCTGTCCGCTTGCGGCAGTGAACCCATCCGCATTCCCGGCAGCATCCAGCCACATGGTTTCCTGCTGGCCTTATCCAGCGACTTGCGCATCGTGCAGGCCAGCGCCAACCTGGCGCACTGGACGGGTGTCGAAGCCGAAGCGGCGCTTGGCCGCGGCCTGGACAGCGCCATCGGCGCCACGGCAAGCGAGCGCCTGGCGAGCGAACTGGGCAAGGAACTGGGCAACCGCCCGCTCTACCTTGGTACGGTCACGGTATCGAACGGCAAGCACTTCGACGTGCTGGGCCATGCCTGGGACCGCCTGCTGCTCATCGAATTCGAAGCGGTCGACCGCGCCGGCCCGGCCGACTTCCGCCACCTGTATCCGCTGCTGGGCGACTTCCTGCTCAGGGTCAACGAGGCGCCGTCGGTCGAGTTGATGGCGGAACTCGCGGCGCAGCAGGTGCGCGCCGTGACCGGCTTCGGCCGTGTCATGGTCTACCAGTTCGACCGCGACGGCCATGGCCACGTGATGGCCGAATCGAAGCAGGACGACTACCACTCCTATCTTGGCCAACGCTTTCCGGGTTCCGACATCCCCGCCCAGGCACGCGAGCTGTATGCGCTGTCGCGCATCCGCCTGATCCAGGACGCCCACTACGTGCCGGCGCCGCTGCTGCCGGAACTGAACCCGCTGACGGGCGGGCGCACCGACCTGTCGTTCGCGGCGCTGCGCAGCGTCTCGCCGGTACACCTGCAGTACATGCGCAACATGGGCACCCTGGCCTCGATGTCGGTCTCGCTGATGGTCAAGGGCAAGCTGTGGGGACTGATTTCCTGCCATAACGAGGAGCCCTGCCCGCTGTCGTTCGAAAAGCGCACCGCCTGTGAACAGCTGGGCCAGGTGCTGGCGCTGTGCATCGAGTCGCGCGAGGATGCGAGCGAATTGCAGTTCCGCCTCGAGGTGCGGCGCATGATGGTGACCATGCTGGGCAACCTGACCAAGGGCGCCGACGTCGTCGAGAACATGAGCGGCGTCTTTCCCGAGCTGCTGCGCTTTGCGCGTGCGGGCGGCGTCGCCATCGTCGCCGACGAGCGCGTGCTGACCTATGGCGACACGCCCGAACCGCACGCGATCGACGCCCTGGTCGGCTGGCTCGAACAGCAGGGCCATGGCGACGAAGTCTTTCATACCGACCAGCTCTCAAGCCTGTATCCGGGCGCGGATGACATCAAGCGCAACGCCAGTGGCCTCCTGGCCATGCCGATCTCGCGCGTGCACAAGCACTATCTGCTGTGGTTCCGGCCGGAGCTGGTGCACACCATCGAATGGGCCGGCAATCCGCATGAGAAGGCCTCGCGCGGGGAAGCCGTCCGGGGCGCGCCAACGCAACTGAGCCCGCGTACCAGCTTCGCTACCTGGCGCGAGGAAATCCATGGCGTCAGCCTGCCCTGGCACGTTGGCGAAATCGAGCTGACCGCCGAATTTCGCAGCGCCCTGCTCGGCATCGCCCTCGAGCGCGCCGAGCAGATGGCGGAACTGGCCGAGGAACTCGGCCGCGCCAACAAGGAACTCGAGGCGTTTTCGTATTCCGTATCGCACGACCTGCGCGCGCCCCTGCGCCACATCGTCGGATTTTCCGACCTGCTGCTCGAGTCCGCGGGCAGCGAGGACAGCGCGATGCGCCAGCGCTTCCTCACCAACATCAAGGAATCGGCGCGCCTGGCCGGCAAGCTGGTGGACGACCTGCTGAGCTTTTCGCAGATGGGCCGCGCGGCCCTGCGTCCGGTCGACGTCGACATGAGCAGGCTGGTCGCGTCCTGCGTCGACAAGCTGGGCATGGATGTCCAGGGCCGCAACATCGAGTGGGAGCTCCCAAGCCTGCCGCGCGTCACCGCCGACCCGACCTTCCTGCACCTGGCCGTGTTCAACCTGTTGTCGAACGCGGTGAAGTTCACCGGCGGACGCGACCCGGCGCGCATCCGCGTCTGGGCCGAACAGGACGAACGCGAAACCGTGTTCCACGTGGCCGACAACGGCGCCGGCTTCAACATGGACTATGTGCACAAGCTGTTCGGCGTGTTCCAGCGCCTGCATCGCATGGAAGACTTCCAGGGCACGGGCATCGGCCTGGCCAACGTGCGCCGCATCATCGAACGCCATGGCGGTCGTGCGTGGGCCGAATCCACGCTCGGCCAGGGCGCCGTTTTTTCCTTCAGTATCCCGCGAAAACTCGCACTTTAACGGACAGCGAGACCAACCATGCTAAAACCCATCCTGCTCGTCGAGGACAATCCGCACGACCTCGAACTGACCCTGGTGGCCCTGGCCAGGAGCCAGCTCGCCAACGAAGTCGTGGTGGTGCGCGACGGTGCCGAGGCGCTCGATTACCTGCTGCGACGCGGCGAATTCGCCGGGCGCCCGGAAGGCAATCCGGCCGTCACCCTGCTCGACCTGAAACTGCCGAAAGTCGACGGCCTGGAAGTGCTGGCGAAGATCCGCGAGACGGCCAGCATGAAGAGCATGCCGGTAGTGATGCTGACTTCGTCGAAAGAGGAACAGGACCTGATCCGCAGCTACGAACTGGGCGTGAATGCCTATGTCGTCAAGCCGGTGGATTTCAAGGAGTTCGTACGCGCGATCGCCGATCTCGGCATCTTCTGGGCGGTGCTCAACGAACCGCCACCGGGTTCGCACCGCTACGTACCGCCGGCCTGAGCCGGCCGGCGATCACGACGTCTGCGCGGGCTGGGCTGTAGCGCCGCCCGCATCGACCTTGCGGTTGCGGCGCAGCAGGTGGCGGATGCGCGCGCTGAGCGCGTCCGGATGATGGGGCTTCTGCAGCAGGTGCACCGAGGCGTCGAGCTTGCCCTCGTGCGCCAGCACCCCTTCCGCGTAGCCCGAGGTACTCCCAGGATCTGCGCTGCCGGCAAATGCCGATGCAGCACGTCCGCCAGTTCAGTACTGCTCATCGGTCCGGGCATGATCACGTCGGTGAACACCAGGTCGATATGGCGCCCGCTCTCGATGATCGCCGCGGCGGCGGCGGCGTCGCCCGCCTGCAGCACGTCGTAGCCGAGCGCGGACAGGATCGCGCAGGTCGCGTTGCGCACGTCTTCCTCGTCTTCCACCACCGGGATCGTCTCCAGCCCGCCGTAGAGCGGCAGGTCGGCATGCACCTCGGGCTCGGCGGCCTCGGTTGCGCTGCGCGGCAGGTAGATGCGCACGCTGGTGCCGCGCCCGACCTCGCTGTCGAGCACGATCTCGCCCCCTGACTGCTTGACGAAACCATAGGCCATCGACAGGCCCAGGCCCGTGCCCTGTCCCACCGGCTTGGTGGTGAAAAAAGGTTCGAAGGCGCGCTGCAGCACTTCCGGCGCCATGCCGCGGCCGGTATCGGCCACTTCCAGCATGACATAGTCGCCCACTGGCAGTGTCCCGTGGCGGTCGGCGCAATGGGCGTCGACATTGCGGGCGCGGATCGTGAGGGTGCCTACGCCCGCCATGGCGTCGCGCGCGTTGATGGCCAGGTTCAGCAGCACGTTGTTGAGCTGGTTGGGGTCGGCCGTGGTGCTCCACAGGCTCGGGTCGATGTCGGTGAGGACGCGCGCGCTCGGGCCGATGACGCGGCGCATCATGTCGTCCATCTCGCGCAACAGGTGTCCCGGGTTGAGCACGATCGCCTGCAGCGGCTGGCGCCGCGCGAAGGCCAGCAGGTGCGAGGACAACTTGGCACCGCGCTCGACACCAGCGAGCGCCATCTCGACGCGGGTGCGCGCGGCATCGTTCAGGTTGCCGACCAGTTTCAGCAGTTGCAGGTTGCCGCCGATGATTTGCAGGACGTTGTTGAAATCGTGGGCGACGCCGCCGGTCAGCTGGCCGATCGCTTCCATCTTCTGGGCCTGGTGCAGCGCCGATTCGCTGGCGGCCAGCTGCTGCTGGCTCACGCGCAGCGAGGCAAACGCCGTGTCGCGCTCGCGCCGGGCCACGCAGGCATCGCTGTGGTACTGCACCCGGGCGACGAGTTCGCGCGGATCGGGCCACTTGACCATGTAGTCGTTGACGCCGGCCGCAAAGGCCATCGCCTTGATCTCCGGATCGTCTTCGGAGGACAGCATGATGACGGGGATGTGTTCGGTCTCGCGTACGGCGCGCAGGCGCCGCGTGAACTCGAAGCCGTCGAGGTCGGGCATGCGCAGGTCGACCAGCACCACCGTGACGTTGAGCTCGCGCGCCAGGTCGACCGCGCGTGCCGGGCTCGACTCGTAGCGCAAGACATGCTTCACGCAGGTCTTCAGCCCGTGCTCGATGATCTGCTGGGCAAACGGCTCGTCATCGATCAGCAGGATCGAACAGGGATGGGAAGCGTTTTCGATCATGGAAGTGGGAGTCTCATCCGTCGTTGCCGACGGCGCCTGCTTGCATTTTGTAAAAAATTTATTCTACACCAATGTTAACGGCTATTTCATCAATTTCACGATTTCGCTTGATAGTCCGGCCCGCGCCTCCATCTACGGCCCATCCGTATTGACAGGCCATCCGGCGAAGCGAGGCATTCCGTGCAGGATCCATTGTGCCCCTTGTGCGGGCGTGAACTGGGGAAGGTCAACATCGACCGCCACCACCTGGTTCCCAAGACCTTCAAGGGCAAGGAACAGTTCCCGATCCATAAGATCTGCCACCGCAAGATCCACTCGGCCTTCACCGAGCGCGAACTGCTGCGCACCTACCATACCTGGGAGGCGCTGCGCGGCCACGAGGACATCCGCGCCTTCATCGCCTGGGTGGCAAAGAAGCCGCCCGACTTCTATGCGCGTACCTGCACTTCCAACAGCAAGAAGAGCCGGAAATGACAGATTTGATTCCAGCTTGACAAGCCCGTACCGCAGTGCGCATGCTGGGCGCTTCGCCTTCCTGGACTGCGCATGAACTTTTCCGATTACCTGCAACACGACGCCACCGCCCTCGCCCAGCTGGTGGCGCGCGGCGAGACCAGCGCTACCGAACTGCTGGACCTGGCACTGGCGCAGCACGCGCGGGTGCACGGGCGCGTCAATGCCCTCGTACGCTCGCTCGAACCGCAGGCGCGCGCGCAGCTTGCCCGTCCTCTCTCCGGGCGTCTAGCCGGGGTCCCCTTCCTGATCAAGGATGGCGTCCAGGATTACGCGGGCGTGCCGACCAGTTTCGGCAGCCGCTCGATGCAGGGCTATGTGCCGGCCGAGCATGCCGCCGTCGTACGGCGCTACCTGGAGGCCGGCCTCGTCATCTTCGGCAAGACCAACCTGCCCGAATTCGCCCTGAAAGCCGTTACCGATCCGGCGCTGTACGGCCGCGCCAGCAATCCCCGGCACCTCGGCCATACGCCGGGCGGCTCCAGCGGCGGCGCGACCGCGGCGGTGGCGGCGGGCATCGTGCCCATGGCGGCCGGCAACGACGGCGGCGGCTCGATCCGCATCCCGGCGGCCTGCTGCGGCCTGTTTGGCCTGCGCCCTTCGCGTGGACGGGTGTCCTCCGGGCCTGCCATCGGCGAAGTCTGGTTCGGCGCGTCCAGCGAAGGCGTGTTGTCGCGCAGCGTGCGCGATTCGGCGCTGGCGCTGGACATCCTGGCAGGCCGCGAGCCGGGTGACCCTTTCGATATCGCCGCACCCTCTGCGCCGTATCGCGAGCTGATGTTGCGCGCCCCCGGCAAGCTGCGCATCGGCTTTTCCACCGTCTCGCCGATCGGCACCGAGGTCCATCCGGAGGCAGTCGCCGCGGTCGAGCGCACCGTGCTGCTGCTGCGCGGACTGGGCCATGAGGTCGAGGAGGCGGCGCCCGACGTCGACGGCGCGGCGCTGGCGCAGAGTTTCCTGCACGTGTATTTCGGCCAGGTGCCGGCGATGGTCGCGCGCGGCCGTGCACTGGGCGCGCGGCCGCGCGATATTGAACTGATGAGCCGGCTGCTGGCGACGCTCGGCGGCAGCGTCTCGGCGGGGCGGCTGACGATGGAGATGGCGCACTGGAACGGTTTTGCGCGGGCGCTGGCGCGCTTCCACGCGCGCTACGACCTGCTGCTCACGCCCACGCTGGCGCATCCGCCGATCCGCCACGGCCAGGGCGACCCGGGCAGGGCGAACAGTTCGTGCTCGACCTGCTCGAGCGCAGCGGCCTGTTCGGCATCCTGGCGCGCCGGGCCTGCTCGAAGGCACGGTCGACAAGATCGCGCGCGACAGCTTGCGCTATGTGCCCTTCACCCAGCTGGCGAACCTGACCGGCACGCCGGCGATGTCGGTGCCGCTGCATTGGACGGCCGACGGGCTGCCGCTGGGCGTGCAGTTCGTCGGGCGTTTCGGCAGCGAAGACACCCTCTTGCAGCTGGCGCACCAGCTGGAAGGCGCGGCGCCATGGTTCGACAGGCTGTCGCCGCTGGCGAGGGAAGGCGTGGAGGCTGCAAGCGGGTTGATGCCGGCTTGACGGCAACCGTAGGGTGGACTCCTGAGTCCACGCCGTTTCGCCGGGTAATCAGTGTTGGCTGAGGCAAAGAAGCAGCCCGCTCGACCAGTGCGACGGGGCGTAGGCCTGGCCCGAAACGCAACCGTACAAGCGCGTGGACTCAGGAGTCCACCCTACGTCAACCACGGTCTTGCTGGCGCTGAAAAAACAAAAGGCCACGTTTTCACGTGGCCTTCTGCTTACTACATATTCTGGCTCCCCGACCTGGACTCGAACCAGGGACCTGCGGATTAACAGTCCGTCGCTCTACCGACTGAGCTATCAGGGAATTGAGGCAACATTATAGCGGGTGGCGTGGCGTTTGGCGAGTCCTGTACGAAAATTCAACTTTTGCCCGTCATGCGGGGCTTTGTTAGAGTCGCAGTACGCGCAAGGCCGATAGAGCGCCGGGCTTCCTGACCGAGGAGACGACCATGAACGTTCACCCAGCGTCAAGCAGTGTCCTTGCCCTGTTGCCCCTGTTGTGTTGCCCGGGCCTTGCCAGCGCCGCGCCACCCGACGTCGACAATCCCGCCTGGGGTTGTTATGACGCCATGCCGAAGCACCCCAGCATGGGCGAGAAAGACGCATTCATTGCCGAGCTCGCTCCTGCCGCAGTCGCCGCCGAGGCAAAGGGCGGCCCACCGGCGGCCGGGCTGCTGGCGATGAGCGCGCTCGAGTCCGGCTTTGGCTGGACGCGGACAGCCGTCTTTGCCAATAACCTGTTCGGCTGGAAGTTCGTGTCCCCGGCTGCGGCCGGTGGCCGTGCCAGCTGGACACTGCAGTGTCAGCCGGCCTTCGACAAGAACAAGCGCTACATCGTCTTTCGCGACCGTACCGACGCACTGTCCTTCGTGGCGGAGCGCTTGAGGACGAACGACAGGTACCGCGGCATTACCGCCCGCTACCACGCCGACAAGGCGGCAGGCGTGGATGCGCCCGATGCCGTGGGCACGTGGGTGAAGGGCATCGCGGCGGCCGGCTACAACCCCTTTCCCGACTACCCCGCCAAGGTGCTGCGCCTGGCAGGCAATTACCGGCACCCCGGCTCGGCGCCCTCCCCGGACAGTTCCCTGCTGCGCTATTCCAGTGCCCGCGGCGAAGCCGCCGCAGCCGCGCCGCCGCCATCCTCCAGCGCACATGACGCGGCCCCTGGCCGTGCTGGCGAAACGGCTGCCCGCGGCGCGCTACCTGTCGGCCGCATGCGATCCGCGCCCGCTGAGGGATTGGCCCGGTTACGAAGGCCGCAATGTGACGCGCTGCCGGTACGGTGTCACGAGCGGCGGCAAGACGCTGGGGGCCCTCGTCTACCTGCTCAATCCTTCGGCGGACAATATCGCCTTGCGGGTGCGGGACGCGTGCAGCCACGTCAAGCTGGCGGGCCATGCCGGTTGTGGCCGCTACCTGGCGTCCATGATCGTCAAGCAGAATGGCGGCCAGTTTCCGGTCGCCGGTTTTGTCATCGAGCGCAAGCGCGACGCCGGCGGCACCGGCGAAGATCCGGTGTATCTCGAGTTTCGCGACGGCACCACGATCCAGAGCACGGACCGGCTCAACTTTACCGATCGGCAGCTGACCGTGGAAGCGATGGAACACGCGGCGCGCGCCCCGGTACGCGATAGCCGCCGGATCGCGCGGATTGCCAACGCGACCCGTGCCGACTACCGCAGCGCAGGAGGAACCGAGCCCGTTGGCAGCACTCCGGACGACGACCGGCTCAAGCGCTGGCCGGCGGCAATCCGGGCGAACGAACTGCATGCCCAGGACACCGGCGAGGACCTGCTCTTGCGCGGCGTTGCCGTGCGACTGCGGGCAAGCCTGGAAGGAGCGAAATGAGAAACCCTGCCCTGCGTGAAGCTCAACGAAAAAAGGGCCGCGTGATGAACGCGGCCCTTTTTTTCGACTTCGTATTCTGGCTCCCCGACCTGGACTCGAACCAGGGACCTGCGGATTAACAGTCCGTCGCTCTACCGACTGAGCTATCAGGGAATTGAGGTAGGCATTATAGCTGCTCAGCCGTATTGCGCAAGGGCTGCACGAAACTTTGTCGTGAAAGCAAGGGCAGCCCGATGAAACATGCACGCTGCACGGGGACGAAAAAAAAGCGCCGATTGCTCGACGCTTTTTTCGTATTCTGGCTCCCCGACCTGGACTCGAACCAGGGACCTGCGGATTAACAGTCCGTCGCTCTACCGACTGAGCTATCAGGGAATTGCTTGCTCTTCGATTCAAACTTGCGTTCAAGTTCGAAGAGCCAAGATTTTAGAGGACTTTGGCGATGGCGTCAACGACGAGATCGATGTTTTTCGAATTCAGCGCGGCCACGCAGATGCGGCCCGTGTCCACCGCATAGATCGACTCCTCGCGGAGTTGTCCGACCTGCTCTTTCGTCAGGCCCGAATACGAAAACATGCCGACCTGCTCGCGCACGAAGGCGAAGTCGCGGCCAGGGGCTTTCTCTGCCAGCTTCTGCACCAGCGCCTCGCGCATTTCCTTGATGCGCACGCGCATGCCGGCCAGTTCGTCTTCCCACAGCTGGCGCAGTTCCGGCGTTGACAGGACCGTTGCCACGACCTTGCCGCCGTGGATAGGCGGGTTCGAGTAATTGGTGCGCACCACGCGCTTCAGCTGCGACAGCAGGCGCCCCGCTTCTTCGCTGCTGGCCGCGACCACCGACAGCGCGCCGACGCGCTCGCCGTACAGCGAAAACGATTTCGAGAACGAGTTCGATACCAGCAGCGGCCCGCCCGCGTCGACGAAACGGCGCACGACGGCGCCGTCCTGCGCGATGCCGGCGCCGAAGCCCTGGTAAGCCATGTCGAGGAAGGGAACCAGGCCGCCCTGCTTGACCGCCTCGATTACCTGGCCCCACTGCTCTTGCGTGAGGTCGGCGCCGGTCGGGTTATGGCAGCAGGCGTGGAGAACGACGATGGAACCCGCATCCATCTTGCGCAGGGAGGCCAGCATGCCCTCGAAATCCACACCGTGGGTAGCCGGGTCGTAATAGGTATAGTTGTTGACGATGAAACCTGCCGACTCGAACAGCGCGCGGTGGTTTTCCCAGCTCGGGTCGCTGATGAACACTTCGGCGTCCGGCGCGAAACGCTTGAGGAAATCGGCGCCGATTTTCAGGGCGCCGGTGCCGCCGATGGCCTGCACGGTAATCGCACGCTTCTCTTGAATTACGGCGCTGTCGGCCCCAAATACGAGTTCTTGCACAGCCTTGTCATACGCAGCCAGGCCGTCGATCGGCAGATAGGTGCGCGGCGACAGCTGCTCCATCAATTTCGCTTCCGCCTTCTGCACGCACTGCAGCAGAGGCACCTTGCCATTATCGTCGTAGTACACGCCGACACCCAGGTTGATCTTGGCCGGATTGGTATCGGCGTTGAATGCTTCGGTGATGCCCAGGATCGGGTCGCGCGGGGCCATGTCGATGGCGCTGAAGAGGCTGGCGGAGGCTGTGGAAGTCATCGTGATAAACTGAATTGTCGGTGGGTTCGCAGCAGTTGTATAGAACAGCAGCAGAGATGTTGCAGTGCCGCAGGCGGACTCCCATTCTAGCAAAGGTCTGACAACATGGCTGATATATCCATCGCAACCGGTCCGGAACCGACTGTGATCACCTACCCGAATTCGCCCTTCAAGCTGCACCAGCCTTTCCCACCGGCGGGCGACCAGCCGACGGCAATCGAAGGCCTGGTCGAAGGCATCGAAGACGGCCTGATGTACCAGACCCTGCTGGGCGTGACCGGTTCCGGCAAGACGTACACGATGGCCAACGTGATTGCCCGTGCCGGCCGTCCGGCGATCGTGTTCGCGCCGAACAAGACCCTGGCGGCCCAGCTGTATTCGGAGTTCCGCGAATTCTTCCCGCAGAATGCGGTCGAGTATTTCGTGTCCTATTACGATTACTACCAGCCGGAAGCCTATGTGCCCCAGCGCGACCTGTTCATCGAAAAGGACTCGTCGATCAACGAGCACATCGAACAGATGCGCCTGTCGTGCACCAAATCCCTGATGGAACGGCGCGACGTGGTGATCGTCGCCACAGTCTCGGCCATCTACGGTATCGGTAATCCGAACGAATACCACAAGATGATCCTGACGCTGCGCCACAAGGATAAAGTGGCACAGCGCGACATCATCGCGCGCCTGATCCAGATGCAGTATTCGCGCAACGAGATGGACTTCGGCCGCGGCACCTTCCGCGTGCGCGGCGACACCATCGACATCTTCCCGGCCGAGCACGCGGAACTGGCGATTCGTGTCGAAATGTTCGACGACGAAATCGAATCGCTGCAGTTGTTCGACCCGCTGACGGGCCGCGTGCGCCAGAAGATCCCGCGCTTTACGGTGTATCCGGGTTCGCACTACGTGACGCCGCGCTCGACGGTCCTGCGCGCGATCGAATCGATCAAGGCCGAGCTGAAAGACCGGCTGGAAGAATTCCGCCAGCAGAACAAGCTGATCGAGGAGCAGCGCCTGGAACAGCGCACCCGCTTCGACCTCGAAATGATGGCCGAAATCGGCTTCACGAAAGGCATCGAGAACTATTCGCGCCACCTGTCGGGCGCGATGCCGGGCGAACCGCCGCCGACGCTGGTCGATTACCTGCCGAAGGATGCGCTGATGTTCATGGACGAGTCGCACGTGCTGGTCGGCCAGCTGTCGGCCATGTACAACGGCGACCGTTCGCGCAAGACCAACCTGGTCGACTACGGCTTCCGCCTGCCGTCGGCGCTGGACAACCGGCCGCTGAAATTCGAGGAATTCGAAGGCAAGATGCGCCAGACGATTTTCGTCTCGGCCACGCCGGCCGATTACGAGAACTCGCATGCGGACAACGTCGTCGAGCAGGTGGTGCGCCCGACCGGCCTGGTCGACCCGATCATCATCGTGCGCCCTGCCCTGTCGCAGGTGGACGACCTGATGAGCGAGATCAACGACCGCATCAAGAAGAACGAGCGCGTGCTGGTGACGACGCTGACCAAGCGCATGGCCGAGCAGTTGACCGAGTACCTGAGCGACCACGGCATCAAGGTGCGCTACCTGCACAGCGATATCGAGACAGTCGAGCGGGTGGAAATCCTGCGCGACCTGCGCCTCGGTACGTTTGATGTGCTGATCGGTATTAACCTGCTGCGCGAAGGCCTGGACTTGCCGGAAGTGTCGCTGGTGGCCATCCTCGACGCCGACAAGGAAGGCTTCCTGCGTTCGGAACGCTCGCTGATCCAGACCATCGGCCGCGCGGCGCGTAACCTGAACGGCGTGGCGATCCTGTATGCCGATCACGTGACCGATTCGATGCGTCGCGCCATTGACGAAACCGAACGCCGCCGCGCCAAGCAGATCGCCTTCAATGCGGCCAACGGCATCACGCCGGTGGGTGTGCAGAAGAAGATCAAGGAGCTGATCGACGGCGTCTACAGCAATGCCGCGCAGAAGGCCATGCTCGAGGGTGCGCAGAACCTGGAAGAAGCGGCGGCCGCGGCGAAGGTCGAATCGATGAGCGAGAAGCAGATCAGCAAGGAGATCAAGCGCCTCGAGAAGCTCATGGTCGACCATGCCAAGAACCTCGAGTTCGAAAAGGCGGCGCAGGTGCGCGACCAGCTGCATGTCCTCAAGCAGCAGGCTTTCGGGGCGCCGGGGGCGGACAACGTGGTGTCAATGCTGGGCAAGTAAGCCCGGTATTCCAGGACGGCGCTGCGGCGCCGTTTTTTTTCGCCAATGGGCCGTGACAGACCCCGCCAGTGCGCATACGATGAGACTGCGGGAACCGTCGACGTCGGCTGCGACACCTGACGAGATGAATAGGCCCGATCGGATGAATCGATGTGCACAGGAGTGATCGATGAGCGATCGCGAAAAGAAGCCGTATGCCCTCGATGCAATGGCCGTCGCCCTGACGGTTGCGCTGACCTCGGCTTTGATCCCGCTGATGTTTCCAAAAGAAATATCAGTCTCCCCATTTCTCCTATTCGGCATCATTTTCCTGACGAATCTCGTGCCGCTTTTCTTGCCGGAAGACGCTCCTCACAATGGGCAACAACGCCTCACGCGTTTGTTTTTCACCCGGTTACTGGTCTCCGTGGTCTTTGCTGCGCTACTCATCCTGGTGTGGAAAATTGCGCGTAGTTTCTAGATAGTGGCGCGCAGGATCTACCGAAACAGGTAGCGAGATGCAGGACGAAGCCGGCTGGGCGTATCTTTGGATAGCTGGATTGTTACTCGCCCGTTTTCCTTCGCGGCTTTCACTACTTGCCAGGGCGAATGCGTAGACCGACAATTGTCCGAAACCACCCTCACCCAATACGCATGGCCATTTTCGAACTCGACAATCAACGACTCGCACCACTCGCCGAAGCGGACTTCCACGCCGAAGGCATTTATGAACGGGAGCTGCAACACCATTTAAGGCACAGCATCGGTATCCTGTCGCCCGATCTCATGGTCGTGGCCGAGGAGTATGGCAACTGGGTGGACAGCCAGCGGCGTATCGACCTGCTTTGCCTGGACAAGGAAGCGAACCTGGTCGTGGTCGAAATCAAACGCACCCGGGACGGCGGGCATATGGATCTGCAGGCGATCCGTTACGCTGCCATGGTGTCGGCCATGACTTTCGAGCAACTCGTGGACGGGCATGCGCATTATCTCCGGGCCAATGGACACCCTGCGGATGCCGCCAGGGCGGCAATCCTGCAATTCCTGGACTGGACCGAAGCGGACGAAGAAGCATTTGCGCAGGACGTGCATATCGTTCTCGCGGGTCCCGATTTTTCCAGGGAAGTCACGTCGACTGCCTTATGGCTGAACGAACGCAAGCTCAACATTCGCTGCATTCGCATGAAGCCTTATCGGTCCGCCGACGGGCGCTTGTTCATCGACATTCAACAGATCATTCCATTGCCGGAATCGTCCGATTACCAAACGAAGATTCGCGCCAAGGAACAGGCCGAGCGAGAACAGCGCAGCGAACGCCTTGGCAACCGCGAGCACTTCTTCGCAGGCCTGCTCGACTACGTCAAGCCCCGAATGGGTCTCTTTGCGTCCAAGAGAGCCGCGCATGGCCGCGGATTCAACGCCAATGCCGGCAAACCAGGGCTGCTGTTCGGCTTCCTCGACAAGGGCGACCGCATCGTCATCGAACTCGAAATTTCGCACAGCGAAGAGCGGGTGCGCGCGCTTCGCACACTGTTCTGGAAGGATGCCGACGCTATCGAAACGGCTTTCGGAGAGTCCTTGCACTGGGACGAGGTCGATGGACGGCGCGCAGTCTTCATCCGCCATTATGTGGACGCTTCCTGGAAGGCAGCCGAGAGCGAGTGGCAGCAGATTTACGCGACGCTGACGGAGGACGCAATCAGGATGCAGCGGGCACTGCAGCAAACGATCGACGCGGCTTGAGGCATCGGCGCATCGTCGTGCCAGTGCGCGATCGGCGATGCGTCCTCAGCGCTTGAACATTCGCGGATCGAACCTGAAGCTGCGCGCAATGCTCAGCTTTACGTGCTCGTACGCATGGTGCGCCGGGTTGATCACGACGTTGACGCCCTCGCCCACGATCACCGATGGCACACGCATGTAAAGGTATTCGCGCTTCTTGAGAAAAGCGGTACCGAAGGCGGTGGCGCTGCCGCCGTCATCAAGACTGTCCCAGCCTTCGGGCAAGTCCTCGCGCGGCACGTCGAGGCAGAGTGCGGGATCGTCCGGCAAGTCGATGGCGACCAGCACCAGCGGTTCCTCGTCGACTTCCTCGGTGTGGACGAACTTTTCCAGTACGGCCAGCTCGACGGTCATGGCGGCGTACAGGGCCGGCTGCCCTTCGCTATGCCAGTGGCCGCCACTGGCGCGGGCGCCTTCGCAGTTGCGGTCGAGTGCCGCTTTTTCGATTGCAATTCTCCAGGTTCTCATGCGCTTGCTTGTCAGGTGGCCAATGTCCTTAGCATACAACGAGGCCCGCCCGCAGCTCCGCACGGCTTGCGGGCAGCTTGCGGGCAGCTTGCGGGCAGCTTGCGGGCAGCTTGCGGGCAGCTTGCGGGCAACCCAAAAACAAGAAACGGCCCTTAGGCCGTTTCTTGTCGTGCTATGCGCCGCAGCGCCGCAGGATTACTTCTGCTTGCGACGACGGCTGGCGCCGAACATCAGGCCGCCCAGGCCCAGCAGTGCGATGCTGGTTGGTTCCGGGACCATGGTGATGTTGCCGCCGGTGGCGTTGTACAGGAAGTCCTTGTACGAACCCATGATGATGCCGCCGAAGTAGGTGCCGAAGGTACCGGGGACCTGGTCGCCGAAGCGGCCGCTGAAGGTGTTGTTCGCCACCAGCATCAGTTCGCCGTACATTTCGACGAAGGATGGGCCGCCCGAATCGCCGCCGCCGATGCCGGCTTCGCGGTCGTTCGGCAGCACCGGGGTGCAAACGCCGAAGTCGTCGCAGAAGGTGTCGATGCCTGCGCCGTCGAAGTCGGCGTAGAAGACTTCGCGCTGGCCTGCGAAGCCTTGCTCGTCGTCCCCATCGAACAGGTCGACGTAGTTTTCGCCGCTGCGCTTGACGGTGAAGTCCGGGCCGATGTAGTAGCCGTTGACGCCGTCGCCCGAGGTGCCGTAGCCGGCCATGGTGATGTGGGTGCCGGCGTTGAGCGGGTTCACGGCGACCTTGTAGATTTTGGCGCTGGCCGGGGCGTCTTCACCCAGGGTCAGCACGGCGACGTCGTCGTTGACGCAGAAGCTGTCGACGCCGGCCGGGCAGTTGCCGAAGCCTTTGTATTCCTGGTGCACGTCCACCCTGGTGGCGTTGATCAGGGCGTTGACACTGCCGTTGCTGTTGAAGACGACGCGCACGTCGGTACCCGGCTTATTCAGGTCGACGAAGGTGCCGTTGCCATCGGTGTCGACGCAGTGGCCGGCCGAGACGACCTGGCGCTTGCCTACCAGGGCGCCCGAGCAGATGTAGGATTGGCCGTCGTAACGGATATTGATGCTGACGACGCCGGAGAACTTCGACGACGGCACGTTCGGATCGATGCGGTTGGTCGGGCTGTCTGGCAGTGCACCCGAGGTGATGGCCGGGGTGATGATCGCACCAGGCATGCCGGCGATCGACGCCTGCGCCGAACCCGTACCGAATGCCATACCGATGACGATGATGCTGCCTGCGACTTTTTTCAGCGACAATTTCCGATTCAACATTTCTTTTCCTTTTATGTGAGGTCTCTCTTCACGGGCATTTCCGTCTTCCGTGCAGGACCTTACAAAGCAGTAACTATGCCAGAGGGAAAATAATGCATAAATTCAATATGTTAGATAGCTAACACAGGGGGATCAGGTGTCGGATGTAAGGATTTTCGACACCCCGTTCGAGCCGGGATGTCGAAGTGCTTTGCAGGGCCAGGGCGGGCGCCCCGGCAGGCAGGCCTTTACTGTACGTCGAGGAGTTCGACGTCGAAGATGAGGTTGGAATTCGGCGGGATCGGACCGGCGCCACGCGCGCCGTAGCCCAGTTCCGCCGGGATGATCAGGGTGCGCTTGCCGCCGACCTTCATGCCGACGACGCCCTGGTCCCAGCCCTTGATGACGGTCCCCATGCCAAGCGGGAAGGTGAACGGCGCGTTGCCGACCGAGGTGTCGAATTGCGGACCGTGGCCTTTCGGCGATTTTGGCGCGTACAGGTAGCCGGTGTAGTTGACAGTGACGGTCTTGCCGGCGACGGCTTCCTTGCCCTTGCCGACGACGGTATCGATCTTCCGAAGACCCTGCGCGTTGGCGGCGGGTGCCTTGGTGGCGGTAGCGGTGGCGGGTTTGGTGACGGCGATTGCGCCGCCGGCGAGGCCAAGGCCGAGGATCAGGCCGAGCCCGAGGAATGCGTGTTTCATCGTTGTACCTTCATAGAGTAAAGCGGGGAGTCAGCCACCGGCTGCTGCCGGGCAATAATGGCTGTGCAGGCAGTATTCCCTACTCGGGCGGTTCGCACAAGCTCAGCGGCGGGAACGCTGGGCGGTGGCGAGGATCTCGCTCACCTGGGCCAGGTCGGCCGGCTTGACCAGGTGATGATTGAAACCCGCTTCCTCGGCCAGGCGGCGGTCCTCCTGCTGCCCGTAACCAGTCAGCGCCACCAGGGTCGCCGAGGCCAGTTCGGGAATGGCGCGCAACTGGCGCGCCAGCGCATAGCCGTCGGTATCGGGCAGGCCGATATCGAGCAGCATGACTTGCGGGCGCTCGATGCGCGCATGCCGCAGCGCGCTCTGGCCGTCGTAGGCGACCGACACCGCATGGCCCTGCACTTCGAGCAGGGTTGCCAGCATCTGCGCCGCGTCCTGGTTGTCGTCGACCACCATGACGCGCAGGGGCGCGATCCTGGGCGCATCGCTGCCGCCTTCGGCCAGCGGGAGCGCGAGCGGATCCCGGTCCAGGCGCCGCAGGCGGACCTCGAATTCGCTGCCCTGCCCCGGCGCCTCGCTGCGCACGCCCACGCTGCCGCCGTGCAGCGCCACCAGGCTCTTGACCAGTGCCAGGCCGATCCCCAGGCCGCCTTGCGAGCGGTCGGGCGTGCGCTCGGCCTGGGTGAACAGGTCGAAGATGTGGGGCAGCACGTCGGGCTCGATACCGATCCCGTTGTCGCGCACCGTGACGACCACCTCGGTATCGAGGGCGTCGACGCGCAGCGAAATCTGGCCGCCCACGGGCGTGTACTTGGCAGCATTGTTGAGCACGTTCGACAGCACCTGCACCAGGCGCGTGCGGTCGCCCAGCACGTGCACCGGCTCGCCCGACAGCTGGAGCGTCAGCGCATGGCGGCGCCCTTCGATCAGCGGGCGCGCCTGCTCCACGGCGCCGGAGACGACGGCGTTCACGTCCAGCTCTTCCTTTTCCAGCTCGACCAGGCCGCGGGTGACGCGCGAGACGTCCAGCAGGTCGTTGACGAGATCGGTCATGTGCTCGGCCTGGCGCGCGATGATTTCGCTGGCATTGCGCACGGCGCCCGGCTCGAGCGTGCCCATCTTGAGCAGGTGGGCGGCCGTCGTGATCGGCGCCAGCGGATTGCGCAGCTCGTGCGCCAGCATCGCCAGGAACTGGTCCTTCTGGCGGTTGGCGGCGCGCAGCTCGTCCTCGATCTGCTTGCGCGGGGTGACGTCGCTGCCTTCGACGAAGATGCCGACGACCTGGCCCTGCGGATCGCGGATCGGCTGGTAGATGAAATCGAGGTAGCGGCGTTCGAGCGGCCCGCCCGGTTCGCGCGCCAGGTCGAAAGGCACCGCATGGCCGACGAAAGGCTTGCCGGAACTGTAGACGTGGTCGAGCAGCTCGAAGAAGCCCTGCCCTTCGACGTAAGGCAGGGCCTCGCGCGCGGTCTTGCCGACCAGGTCGGTCCGCCCGATCAGCTGCATGTAACTTTTGTTGGTGATCTCGAACACATGTTCAGGGCCGCGCAGCACGGCGATGATGCCTGGCGCCTGCTCGAACAGGGTGACGAGCCGTTTGTTCTCTTCGTCGCGGTAGCGCTCCGCGTGCACCTGGCCGGTGACCTCGACGCAGGCGCAATACACGCCGGCGATGGCGCCATCGTCGTTGCGCACAGGGGAATAGGAAAACGTGAACCAGGTCTGCTCGTCATAGCCATGACGACGCATCAGCAGCGGGAGTTTTTCGAAATAGGTCGCCTCGCCGTCCAGTGCGCGTTGGCTCAACGGCTCGAGCTCGGCCCAGATTTCAGCCCAGATGTCCCCGAACGGCTCGCCCAGCGCGGCCGGGTGCTTGCCACCCAGTACATCGATGTAGGCGTCGTTGTAGAGGAAGGCCAGCTTTTCGCCCCAGGCGCAGAACATCGGAAACTTCGAGTTCAGCATCAGCGACACGACCGTACGCAGGGCCTGCGGCCAGCCGGAGGGTACGCCCAGGGGCGAGGCGGACCAGTCATGCGCACGCATCAGGGCGCCCATCTGCCCGCCGCCGCTGAGGAACATCGGCGACGCAGGAGAGGTATCGCCCTGTGTGCCAGGGCCGGCGCCGCCGCGGTGCGCTTCGTTCATCTCAAAGGGTCTTTACGAATTCGCGTATGCCACCGAGCAGCATCTCGACCGACATCGCCGTCAGGATCAGGCCCATCAGGCGCTCGAAGGCCGTCATCACCTGGGGCCCCAGCTTCTGCTGCAGGCGTTCGGCACTGAGGAACACGGCCAGCCAGACCACGCCCACGGCCGCCAGCGCCGCCACGTGCACGAGCGTTTCGGAGGTACTGCCGGAACTGAACAGCAGCACGGTCGCCAGCGCCGAGGGCCCCGCCAGCGCGGGAATGGCCAGCGGCACGATGAAGGGTTCGCCATGCTCGCTACGCCCGAGCACGCCATCAGGGTGGGGAAAGATCATGCGGATCGCGATGATCAGGAGAATGACGGCGCCGCCGATACGCAGCGCGATCGGCGTCAGGTGCAGCGCGGCCAGGAAGTGCTGGCCGAAGAACATGAAGACCAGCAGCAACAGGAAGGCGATCGCGCACTCGCGCACGACAATGCGCGGACGGCGGTGGACCGGAGTGTCCTTGAGAGCGGTAGCGAACAAGGGAACGTTGCCGAAAGGATCAGTGACGAGGATCAGGAGGATGAAGGTCTGGAAGAAGCTTTGGGTCATGGTTCTTATTGTTCTGAAATACTATCGATCAAGAGCGGCTGACAAAGCCTTCAGGGGCCTAGAGGCCGGGGGCCCCAAGGCGAGGCGCAGCGCCGCATCGGCGGACCGCGAAGACAGTACGCCGGTACGGCGAGACGCTGCAACGCGGCCATGAAGGTTTTGTCAGGCGCTCGAAAGCATTTTTGCAATCTTAACCGATCTGCATGGGTCGCGTTTTACATTTGAAAGAATGAAAAAAGCCGGGGCATGCCCCGGCTTTCTCGTTCATGCACGGCATGGACGGCCGCTGGCGATTACTTCTCGAACTTCTTCATCCAGGCCGACAACTGGTGCGGACGCAGGCCATCGTAGTCTTCGAACGGCTGGTGGATCCACGGGTTGTGCGGCAGGTCTTCCAGGTGGTAGTCCGGCTTGAATGCCGAGGTACCTTTCACCCAGATGACGGCCGAGCGCACTTCGCTCACTTCCGGATAATTCGTCTGCAGGTGCTCGCGTACGCGCTGCAGGGTCACGCCGGAGTCGGCCAGGTCGTCGACCAGCAGGATGCGGCCGGCCAGCGGACCCTTGGTCATCGTCATGTACTTGGCGATGTCCAGGTTGCCCTGCTTGGTGCCGGCTTCTTCGCGGTAGGAGCTGGTCGACAGGATCGCCAGCGGCACGTCGAAGATGCGCGAGATGACGTCGCCAGGACGCACGCCGCCGCGCGCCAGGCACAGGACCATGTCGAACTTCCAGTTTGACTCATAGACTTGCAGCGCCAGGCGCTCGACCAGGCGGTTGTACTCGTCCCAGGAAACCCAGAGGTCGTTGTCGGTCGATGCAGGGGTATTCATTTCAGGCTATTCCTATTATGGGAACCTCGACTGCCGCTCGCGACGGTTGATCGAGGTCCCTGTTGTATTAAGCTGCGAACGGATGACGCAGCACGATCGTTTCCACGCGGTCCGGGCCGGTCGAGACCATGTCGACCGGGATGCCGACCAGTTCTTCGATGCGCTTGATGTAGGCACGGGCGTTGGCCGGCAGCTCTTCCATCGTCTTGGCGCCGACGGTCGATTCGGTCCAGCCCGGCATTTCCTCGTAGACCGGCACGCAGGCGGCGGCTTCTTCGGCGCCGACCGGGAAGATATCGACATCGCGGCCGTCGATCTTGTAGCCGGTGCACAGCTTCAGCGACTCGATGCCGTCCAGCACGTCAAGCTTGGTCAGGCACATGCCCGACACGCCATTGATCTGGACCGAGCGGCGCAGCAGCGCGGCGTCGAACCAGCCGCAGCGGCGGGCGCGGCCGGTGACGGTGCCGAACTCGTGGCCCACGCGCGAGAGGTGCTCGCCACGCCGGCATCGGTTGGCAGTTCCGACGGGAACGGGCCCGAACCGACGCGCGTCGTATAGGCCTTGGTGATGCCCATGATGTAGTGCAGCATGCCAGGACCGACGCCGGCGCCGGCGGCGGCGTTGCCCGCCACGCAGTTCGACGAGGTGACGAACGGATAGGTGCCGTGGTCGACGTCGAGCAGCGAACCCTGCGCGCCTTCGAACAGCAGCTTGCCGCCGGCTTTATGCGCCGCGTACAGTGCGGACGACACGTCGCCGACCATCGGACGCAGGCGCGGCACGAGTGCCATCGCGTCGTCGAAGGTCTTCTGGAAGTCGATCGCTTCGCCGCCCAGGTAGTTGGTCAGCACGAAGTTGTGGTACTCGAGGTTTTCCTTGAGCTTCTCGGCAAATCGAGCTTCACTCAACAGGTCGGCGATGCGGATCGCACGGCGGGCGACCTTGTCTTCGTAGGCCGGGCCGATGCCCTTGCCGGTGGTGCCGATCTTGTTGACGCCGCGCTTGGCTTCACGTGCCTGGTCGATGGCGACGTGGTAGGGCAGGATCGCGGGGCAGGCTTCGGAAATCATCAGGCGCGACACGACTTCGACGCCCGCCAGGGCCAGCTTGTCGATCTCCTGCATCAGGTGGGGCACCGAGGCCACCACGCCGTTGCCGATGTAGCAGGCCACGCCTTCGCGCATGATGCCCGACGGGATCAGCTGCAGCGCGGTTTTGTGGCCGTTGATGACCAGCGTATGGCCGGCGTTATGGCCGCCCTGGAAACGGACGACGCCCGCTGCGTGATCGGTCAGCCAGTCGACGATCTTACCCTTGCCTTCATCGCCCCACTGGGTGCCGATGACAACGACGTTCTTTGCCACGTTTGTATTTGACATCACTTAACCTAAGTTTTTGAGAATCCAATTTCCATCTTCGAGGACGAGCACGCGGTCGCACTCGAACTCGTCCTGAACATTATCGTGACCCGGCATGGACTGGATCACGACTTCGCCTGCCTTGCGCAGGTCAGCGATTTTTTCGCGCAGCTCCGGCGCATTGCCCCAGGGGGCGCGGATCGAATGCTTGCGTTCGGCCGTCGGCAGGAGGCGCGCGAGCTCGCGCAAGTCCAGCGAGAAGCCGGTGGCCGGACGGGCGCGCCCGAAGGCTTCGCCCACGTGGTCGTAGCGGCCGCCACGCGCCACGGCGTTCGGCAGGCCCGGCACGTAGAGGGCGAACATGGCGCCGCTTTCGTACTGGTAGCCGCGCAGGTCGGCCAGGTCGATGGCCACTTGCGCGCGGCCAATGGCGCCGGCCGCCAGCGCCGCCAGTTCGGCCAGCGCGCGGGTAATGCCCGGCAGCGCAGGCAGCACCTCTTTCGCGCGGGCCAGCACGTCGACGTCGCCATACAGGTTCGGCAGCGCCAGCAGCGCGGCGCGGGTGGCCGGGGCATAGGCGCGGGTCAGTTCGTCCAGGCCGGGCGTGTCTTTCGCGCGCAGCAGCGCCGTGATCTGGGCTTCGTCTTTTTTCGCCAGCGGGTCTTCGTTCAGCAGTGCGCGCAGCACGCCGACGTGGGCCATGTCGAGGCGCACGTCGAGGAAGCCTGCCAGGGCGACGGACGCGAGGGCCAGTTCCTGGATCTCGGCATCGGCCTCGAGGCCGGCGTGGCCGTAGATCTCGGCGCCGATCTGGATCGGTTCGCGGGTGGCGTGCAAGCCCGACGGACGGGTATGCAGCACGCTGCCGGCGTAGCACAGGCGGGTGACGGAATCGCGGTTGAGCAGGTGGGCATCGATGCGCGCGACCTGGGTGGTCATGTCGGCGCGCAGGCCGAGCAGGCGTCCGGACAGCTGGTCGACCAGCTTGAAGGTGCGCAGGTCGGTATCTTCCCCGGCGCCGGCCAGCAGCGACTCGACGTATTCGAGCAGCGGCGGCATCACGAGCTCGTAGCCGTACAGGCGGAAGGCGTCGAGCATCAGGCGGCGCAGCTCTTCGATCTTGCGCGCTTCGGACGGCAGGACGTCGGCGATATTCTCAGGCAAAAGCCAGTTCGGCATGGGCAACAGCTAATGGATTGTTAAGAACGGAGCAACAGACAAAGCAAGGGCGCGTGCCTGTGCAGTACGAAGCGGGCGCCGAATCGGCAATTTTACCTGAAATTGGGCCGGGACAGGGGGTGGATGATGGCTGATCGGGCAATAGGTTGCCGGATTGCCACTCGAACTTGGTAGGGTGGGCACTCCGTGCCCACGCGGAACGATGACAATTGTTAGCGCGTCTGATGCGCAGAGTTAGCCTGTTCGTCGGGACAACACTGTGCCGAAACACCGCGAACACTGGTCAGACTTCCCCGTGGGGTAACTCGGGCTAAATGCCCGAGTTACGGTGCCCGCCCTGCCGTGCCCCTGCTTCTACCGTAGGGTAGGCGGCTGCGCCGCCTACGCGTTCAACAGCCGTATGCCAACTGCTCTGCGATTCTTCATCTGCTAACCGGTCTGCGATCCTTCAACTGTCCGTTGAACGCGTAGGCGGGAAACCCGCCTACCCTACGCGGCGCGGTGCACATAATCGATCGCGTTGCGGGCGCCTCTAGCGTAGGGTAGGCGGCCATGCCGCCTACGCGTTCAACAGCCGTATGCCAACCGCTCTGCGATTCTTCATCTGCTAACCGCTCTGCGATCCTTCATCTATCCGTTGAACGCGTAGGCGGGAAACCCGCCTACCCTACGCGGCGCGGTGCACATAATCGATCGCGTTGCGGGCGCTTCTACCGTAGGGTAGTCGGCTATGCCGCCTACGCGTTCAACAGCCGTATGCCAACCGGCCTGCGATTCTTCATCTGCCAACCGGTCTGCGATCCTTCATCTGTCCGTTGAACGCGCAGGCGGGAAACCCGCCTACCCTACGCGGCGCGGCGGCCATCGCTCGGTCGCAAAAAAAACGCCGCGGAGTACGCGGCGCTTTTTGCTCACTGGCGGCTTATTTGCTGCCCTGGTTCCTGAAGTACTTGAAGAACTCCGAATTCGAGTCGATCACCATCACGTCGCCGTGGGCCTTGAAGCTGGCGCGGTAGGCTTCGAGGGAGCGGTAGAAGCGGTAGAACTCGGGGTTCTTGCCGAAGGATTCGGCATAGATCGCGGACGCCCTGGCGTCGCCCTCGCCCTTGATCTTCTCGGCTTCGCGGAAGGCTTCGGCCAGGATCACGGTGCGCTGGCGGTCGGCGTCGGCGCGGATCTGCTCCGATTCGGCCGAACCGGTCGAGCGCAGTTCATTGGCCACGCGGGCGCGCTCGGCGCGCATGCGGTCGTAGACCGAGGCGTTGATCTGGTCGATGTAGTCCACGCGCTTGAGGCGCACGTCGACGATGCCGACACCGATCTGCCTGGCTTCGGCGATGACCTTGTTGCGCACCGCGTCCATCACCGCGCCACGCTCGCCGGAAATCACTTCGCGCACGGTGCGCTTGGTGATCTCGTCGTTCAGGGCAGCCTTGACGATCTGCGACATGCGGTTCACGGCAGCACGCTCGTCGCCGTTGAAGCTGACGTAGTACAGGCGCGGCTGTTCGATGCGCCACTTGACGAAGGCGTCGACCAGGATGTTCTTCTTCTCGGCCGTGATGAAGCGGTCGGCATCCGGCGTATCCAGCGTCAGGATGCGCTTGTCGAGATAGATCACGTTCTGGAACGGCGGCGGCAGCTTGAAGTGCAGGCCCGGCTCGGCAATCACCTCGCGCACTTCACCCAGGGCGAAAACGATGGCGAAGCGGCGCTGGTCGACCACGAAGACGGTCGAGGACAGCAGCATCAGGGCAATGAAGCCCGCCACGAAAATGGTTACGAGGCGGTTCATCAGCGGCTCTCCCGGTCACGTTGGGAATCGCGGCTGCGGCTGTCGCGCTGGCGCACCGATTCAATGGTTTGCATCACTTCCTGCGTCGGCGTGGCGGCGTTGGCCCCCTCCTGCGGCACAGCCACGGGACCGGAACGGGCGCTGCCGGTGGCGGCGTCGTTGGCGGCAACCTGGGCGATCAATTTATCGAGCGGCAGGTAGAGCAGGTTCGAACCCGACTTGGCATCGACCATGACCTTGCTGGTGCTGCTGAAGATCTGCTGCATCGTGTCGATGTACATGCGGTCGCGCGTCACGCCCGGTGCCTTGGCGTATTCCACCACCACCTGGTTGAAGCGCGCCGCGTTACCGGTGGCGTTTTCGACCACCATCGAACGGTAGGCTTCCGCATCCTGCAGCAGGCGGAAGGCGGCGCCGCGTGCGCGCGGGATCACGTCGTTGGCATAGGCTTCGCCTTCGTTGCGGGCGCGGGCACGGTCCTGGCCGGCCTTCACGGCGTCATCAAAGGCGCTTTGCACCTGCTCGGGCGGCTGCACCGCCTGCATCGTCACGTTCGTGATCAACACGCCAAGGTTGTAGCGGTCGACGATCTTCTGCATCATCGTGTGGACGTCGACGGCGACCTTCTCGCGGCCTTCATACAGCACGAAGTCCATCTTGCTTTTACCGACCACTTCGCGGATCGCCGTCTCGGCAACCTGGTGCACCGTCAGGTCCTGGTCGCGGTTGTTGAAGACCCAGGCGACCGGATCCTTCAGCGTGTACTGCACCGCGAACTGGATGTCGATGATGTTTTCGTCGTCGGTCAGCATCAGCGCCTCGGCGCCCTGCTTGTTGCGCACGTTGTCGCGGTAGCCGATTTCGGCGGTGCGCACCTGCGAGACGTTGACCGTTTCGTGCGACTGGATCGGCGCCGGCCAGCGCCAGTTGAAACCGGCCCCGGTGGTGTGGGACAGGCGGCCGAAGGTGGTGACCACGCCGACCTGCCCTTCCTGCACGATGAAGGCGCCGCTGGCGAGCCAGATCAGGAGCACGATGAAGCCGATGACGGACGCCGTGATGCCGACGCCCCGGCCTTCGTTGCGGTACGGTGCGCCGCCATCGCCATTGCCACGGCTGCCGAACAGGCGGTTCAGGCGCGCATTGAAATCACGCCACATTTGATCGAGGTCGGGCGGACCTTCGCCCGGGCGGCGGCCCTCCTGGGCCTTGGGGTCACCCTGGGGAGTTTTCCCCCAGCGCGATGGTGCGGCAGACCGCGCGTTCAGCGACAGTTTGACGCCGAACTTCTTGAATAAAGAAACGAGCATAGGCTTTTAGTGGGGCCCGACATGGGTGGAGGTTGGATTACTTTCGCCGGCATCGCTGGACAAGTCGTCCATCGAAAGGTCCGGCGCTGCATCGTCCTGCTCTTCGTTTTTAGGGGTCAGACCGCGGTCGGAGCTGGCCGCCTCGACAATCGCATCGCGCAGCAAATCGAGGCCGGCGCCGCTCCTGGCGCTGATAAAAACGCGGCTGATTTTATCATATTCATCACGCTCGACCCCAGGCTGAAGGTCGGCCGCATCAATCTTGTTCCATACGAGGATTTGCGGAATGTGGTCGGCGCCGATTTCGCGCAAGACCTCGTTGACCTGCTCGATCTGCTCCATGCGGGTCGGCGAGGAACCGTCGACCACGTGCAAGAGCAGGTCGGCGTGGATGGTTTCTTCCAGCGTCGCGCGGAAAGCGGCCACCAGCTGGTGGGGCAGTTCGCGCACGAAGCCGACGGTATCGGAGATGACGACGCTGCCGGTCTCGTCGCCGAGATACAGGCGGCGGCTGGTGGTGTCCAGCGTGGCGAACAGCTGGTTCGCGACATAGACGCCGGCCTTGGTCAGCGTGTTGAACAGGGTCGACTTGCCGGCATTGGTATAGCCGACCAGCGACACCGAGAAAGTGGCATTGCGGTTGCGCGCGCGGCGCTGGGTTTCGTGTTGCTTGCGGAGCTTGGTCAGGCGGGTGCGCAAGGCTTTCACGCGCTCGCCGATCAGGCGGCGGTCGGTCTCGAGCTGGGTTTCGCCAGGACCGCGCAGGCCGATACCGCCCTTCTGGCGTTCCAGGTGAGTCCAGCCGCGGATCAGGCGCGTGGCCAGGTGCTGCAGCTGGGCCAGCTCGACCTGGAGCTTGCCCTCGTGGCTCTTGGCGCGCTGCGCGAAGATGTCGAGGATCAGGCTGGTACGGTCGATGATGCGCAATTCCAGGCGGCGCTCGAGGTTACGCTGCTGCGCCGGGGATAGAGCGTGGTTGAAGATGACGAGTTCCGCGCCAAGCGCCTTGGCGGCAACGCCGATTTCGTCGGCCTTGCCGCTGCCGACGAAATAGGCCGGGTCGGGGGCGTTGCGCTTGGCGGTAATCGTGTCGATCGGTTCCGCGCCGGCAGAGCTGGCCAGCAAGCCCAGCTCTTCGAGGCTGGCCGTGAAATCGACGGCGCCGAAATCGACGCCGACGAGGACGGCGCGGGTGCTGTTGTTGCCGGGGGCGTCAGCCATCGGCCTTACTCGGCTTCGGAGTCGAGGTTGAGGTTGACGGCCCGGGCCGGGACAACGGTCGAAATGGCATGCTTGTACACCATCTGGGTCACAGTGTTGCGGAGCAGGACGACGTACTGATCGAACGACTCGATATGGCCTTGCAGCTTGATCCCGTTGACCAGGTAGATCGAGACTGGGACATGCTCCTTGCGCAAGGCATTGAGGAATGGGTCTTGTAACAGTTGCCCTTTGTTGCTCATAACAGCTCCGTAATGTTGTTGTAGTTTAAAAAATGGAGGCGAGCGCCCCCTTTTCAAGTGCACGGGGCAAGATTCAGCGGATGCGAACGATGGCCTTGAGGTACTTTAACCTGTTTTGCCGCTCCCTGTCGTACTGCTAGGCTTGCGTTTCCAGCAAAACCGCTGCGCTTAAGGATGGGATAAGTTTCCCGCGCAGCGGCTGGACAATCACGCCTTATGCCTTGTCCCTGGCGAACGGGTTCTTGCCGCTCTTCAATTCAATCCGCAGCGGAGTGCCGATCAGGTTGAAGGTGTCGCGGAAGTGCTTTTCCAGGTAGCGCTTGTAGGGCTCGGTGATGCCGTCGAGCGCATTGCCGTGGATGACGATGATCGGCGGGTTCTGGCCGCCCTGGTGGGCGTAGCGCATCTTCGGACGCGAGGTGCCCTTGCGCTTCGGCTCCTGCTTCTCGACCGCTTCCTGGAGTGCGCGCGTCAGGCGCGGCGTCGACAGGTTGGCCGTCGCCGCGGCATAGGCCGTGTCCACCGACGCCATGAGTTGCTTGATGCCGGTGCCCTTCAGCGCCGAGATGAAGCGCGTTTCAGCAAAGCCCAGGAAGTCGAGCTTGCGGTCCATCGTGTTCTTGACCTCGTCGCGCTGGTCGGAGGTCAAGCCATCCCACTTGTTGACCGCCACCACCAGGGCGCGGCCCGACTCAAGGATGAAGCCGGCGATGTGCGCATCCTGCTCGGAAATATCTTGCTGAGCGTCGAGCATCAGCACGACCACATTCGCCTCGGTGATCGACTGCAGGGTTTTGACGACCGAGAACTTCTCGATCGCTTCGAACACCTTGCCGCGGCGGCGGATACCGGCCGTGTCGATCAGCGTGTACTGCTTGCCGTCGCGTTCGAACGGCACCTCGATCGAGTCGCGGGTGGTACCCGGCATGTCGAAGGCGATCACGCGCTGCTCGCCGACCAGGGTGTTGATCAGGGTCGACTTGCCCACGTTCGGGCGGCCGACCAGGGCGATCTTGACGCCGCGGTCCTGGTTTTCCAGTTCTTCCTCATCGGCGGGACGCGCCGCGAAGGCCAGGTCGAGCGCCTCGTTGACGAGGTCGGTGACGCCGTCGCCGTGGGCGGCCGAGATGACGTACGGGTCGCCCATGCCCAGTTCATAGAACTCGGCGGTGACGGACGTGTACTTCATGCCCTCGCTCTTGTTAATGACGAGCATGACGCGGCGGCCGGACTTGCGCAGGAAGTCGGTGATGGTCTTGTCGTGCGGAGTCAGGCCCTGGCGGCCGTCGACGATGAAGACGACGATGTCGGCTTCTGCCACGGCCTGCTTCGTCTGCAGGGCCATCTCGTGCATGATGCCGTCCTTGGCGACCGGCTCGAAGCCGCCGGTGTCGATGACCAGGAACGGGCGCTCGCCGATACGCCCTTCACCGTAGTGGCGGTCGCGCGTCAGGCCAGGAAGATCGGCCACCAGCGCGTCGCGCGAACGGGTCAGGCGGTTGAATAGGGTCGACTTTCCGACGTTCGGGCGACCAACGAGTGCAATTACCGGCTTCATGTAGTGTGTTATTCGACCGCGATGGCGGTCACTGTTCCGTTTTGTGTTTGAAAAATCAGGTTCGATCCGGCGACGACCGGCGTGCCGGTGATGGCGCTGCCGTCGGTGGCGGCGCGCGCCAGGAAGCTGCCGTCCTCGCGCGACAGGAAGTGCACATAGCCCTCGTAATCGCCGACCGCGACCGCGCGGCCATACGAGACCGGGGTCGACAGGCTGCGGAAGGCCAGCTTGTCGTTCTTCCGGGCGCTGGCGCCGCCGTCGCGGACGAAGGCGTTCAGCGCGCCCTTGTCGTCGGCGGCGAAGACGAAGCGCTGGTCGACGGCGACGCCCACCAGCGCGAGGGAGATGTCGCGCGTCCAGCGCGGCGTGCCCGAGCTCAGCTCGTAGCAGGCGACACGCCCCTGGTAGCTGGCGGCGCAGACGTCGGTTTCGAAGATGGTCGGGGCGCCACCGATGTCGGTCACGCGTTCCAGTTCGGTGGCGCCGCGCGCCTGGCCGACTTCGACTTCCCAGCGCGGCGCGCCGGTGGCGAGTAGGAAGGCGCCGAGCTTGCCAGCCGGCTGGGCGATGATCACGTCCTTGTCGTAGACCACCATGCCCGGCGCGGTGCGCAGCGTGAGCGGCGGCGTTGCACGCTGCACGGTCCACTTCTTCTGGCCGGTGGCGGCGTCGATGCCGACGATGCGGTTGTCGATCGAACGTGCCACGACGATGCCCTGCCCCACTGCCGGGCTCGAGAGGATTTCGCTCGACAGCTGGGTTTTCCACAGTGTCTTGCCGTCCATGTCGAAGGCCATCAGGACGCCATCGGCACCGCCGACGGCGATCACGTTGCCGTCGGTGCCGACGCCGGCGGTCAGCTCGGAATCGGCCTTCACGCGCCAGAGCTGGCGGCCGTCGGCCGCTTCGACGCGGGCGATGGTGCCGTCGGTGCTTGCGACGATCACGGTGTTACCCGCCAGCGCAGGCGAGAACTGGTTGCCGTGCGCCTTGCCGATATCGAGCTTCCACGCGGTGCGCACCGCCATCGTGCCTTTCAGCTCGACGAGGGGCGCAGGCTCGTTGCCTTTCGACTTCGACGAAAACGGATTGAGCGAGCTCAGGGTCGAGCAGCCCGTCATCAGGGCCAGGACACCGGCACCAAGCAGCTTACGGGTAATACGCATTTTTCTTTTTACCTTGTTCTAAGTCTGTTGAGGACGTAAGGGAAACAAAAGATCCAGCAAAGGGCATGAAAGCCACAAAGCCCGCGCTCGCCAGAACGGCGGGCGCGGGCCGCTCCACCGGCAATCGCTCAGGCGGCGGCTTTCGCGGCATCCTTCGCTTCCGGCGCGGTTCCGCCGATGGCTTCGAGCTTGATACGCACCAGCTGGCTGCCCGGATGCTTCGGACCCATCGCGGCCAGCGCCTGGACGTAGGCGGCGCGTGCTTCCGTGATCTTGTTCTGCGCGACCAGCACGTCGCCCTTGCGGTCGGCCACTTCGGCGCTGAACTGTGGCAGGTATTGCGCGTCGAGCAGTTTCATGGCGCCCGCGTAATCCTTTTCGTCCAGCAGCACGCCGGCCAGGCGCAGCTGGGCCACCGATTTGTACTCGTCGTTGCCGTTGTCGATCACCCACTGCAGCTGGGCGCGCGCGGCTTTCAGGTCGTTCGCCTCGAAAGCGGTCTTGGCGGCGGCCAGCGCGCTCATCTGCGCGTAGGCGGTGCGCTTGAATTTCGACTGGATATCGCCGGCGATGCGCTGGGCCTTGGCATTGTCCTTCGCGCCAGCGGCGTCGGTCATGCTTTCGTACAGAGCCGATGCCTCGACCGACTGGTCGCGCTGCATCTTCTTCCAGTAGTTATAAACGGCGAAGGAGCCCAGCGCCAGGATCAGTACCCACATGATCAGGTTGCCGTACTTGGACCAGAATGCCTTGAAAGTTGCAATCTGTTCTTGTTCTTCGAGGTCGTATGCCATGAGTCGCTTCTTCTAATAATGATGGAATGGTGAGTCGGTGGTTCGAATGCCGTCGGCCGCCTGGCTTACGGGTGGTAATGCACGTGATCGTGGTCGTGATCGTGATCGCCGACGATGGCATCGACGACGTGGTCGACCACTTCCAGGAAGGGCACGCTGGCCTGCTGCTGTTCGCCAGCCTCGCCACGCAGCGACTTCACCGCCGCCACGCCCTGCGCCACTTCGTCTTCGCCCAGGATCACGGCAAAGGCCGCGCCACTGGCGTCGGCCTTCTTCATCTGGCTCTTGAAGCTGCCCGCGCCTGTTGGCGTTGCGCAATGTAACACAACGTCCAGGCCTGCATCGCGCAGGCGCTCGGCCAGGATGAAGGCCTGCACCTGCGCTTCCTCGCCCGCGTGCACCATGTAGACGTCGCACTGGCTCGGCTGTGCCGGTTCGCCCAGGCCTTTCATCAGCTCGATGATGCGCTCGATGCCCATCGCGAAACCGACGCCCGGCGTGGCCTTGCCGCCGAAGGTTTCGATCAGCGGATCGTAGCGGCCGCCGGCGCAGATCGTGCCCTGCGAGCCGAGTTCCTCGGTGACCCATTCGAACACGGTGCGGTTGTAGTAGTCGAGGCCGCGCACCAGGCGCGGATTCACCGTGTATTGCACGTTGTTGCGGTCCAGCAGGCGCTTGACGCCTTCGAAGTGCGCGAGCGATTCCTCGCCGAGATAAGACAGCAGCTGCGGCGCGCCGTTCACCATTTCCTGCATGGCGGGGTTCTTGGTGTCCAGGATGCGCAGCGGGTTGGCATGCAGGCGGCGCTTGGCCTCGGCGTCGAGCACGTCCGTGTGCTGTTCGAAATAGGCGATCAGGTCGGCGCGGTGGCGGTTGCGCTCTTCCGCGTTACCGATCGAGTTCAATTCCAGGCGCACGTTCTGCAAGCCCAGGTCGTCCCACAGGCGACGGCACAGCATGATCAGTTCGGCGTCGATGTCCGGGCCGGTAAAGCCGACGGCTTCTGCGCCGAACTGGAAGAACTGCCGATAGCGGCCGCGCTGCGGACGCTCGTGGCGGAACATCGGGCCCTTGTACCAGAGGCGTTTCGGGCCGTCGTACACGAGGTTATGCTCGAGCACCGCGCGCACCACGCCGGCCGTGCCTTCCGGACGCAGCGTCAGCTGGTCGCCGTTCATCGAATCGGTGAAGGAATACATTTCCTTCTCGACGATGTCGGTGACGGCGCCGATGGCGCGCGCGAACAGGCCGGTTTCCTCGACGATGGGCGTGACGATCTTCTGGTAGCCGTAGCTTTTGAGGATGGTCTCGGCGGTGTTCTCGAACAGCTCCCACAGCGGCGCGTCAGCCGGGAGGATGTCGTTCATGCCTTTGATGGCAACGATTTTTTCTGGTTTGGACATATGTTCTTCTACTTTCCGCTTATAGGCGGGGTTGCTTTTCGTAGGGTGGGCATTCATGCCCACGCGGTACGGTATGCGAGCTGTCGGGCTGTCTGAGACATTGCGGCATGCACAAGCACGACCGCGTGGGCTCGAGAGCCCACCCTACAAGATCAAATCGCGACTTCGTTTTGCGTTCCGTAATTCTTCTTCACATATTCCAGCACGATGTTCTGGAACTCATCGACGATCCGCTCGCCGCGCAGCGTCGCCACCTTCTGCCCATCGACGAACACCGGCGCCGCCGGCGATTCGCCCGTACCGGGCAGGCTGATGCCGATGTTGGCATGCTTCGATTCGCCGGGACCATTGACGATGCAGCCCATCACGGCCACGTTCATCGCTTCCACGCCGGGATAGGACTTCTTCCACTCCGGCATCGAATCGCGCAGGAAGGTCTGGATGTTGTCGGCCAATTCCTGGAACACGGTCGACGTGGTGCGGCCGCAGCCCGGGCAGGCGATCACCATCGGGGTGAACTTGCGCAGGCCCATGGTCTGCAGGATTTCCTGCGACACGATGACTTCCTTCGTGCGGTCGCCGCCCGGTTCCGGGGTGAGCGACACGCGGATGGTGTCGCCGATGCCTTCCTGCAGTAGCACCGACAGCGCGGCGGTCGAGGCGACGATGCCCTTGCTGCCCATGCCCGCCTCGGTGAGACCGAGGTGCAGCGGGTAGTCGCAGCGGCGCGCCAGCTCGCGGTAGACGGCGATCAGGTCCTGCACGGCCGAGACCTTGCACGACAGGATGATCTTGTCCTTCGCCAGGCCGATCTCTGCGGCGCGCACGGCGTTCTCGATCGCCGAGGTGATCAAGGCTTCGTACATGACGGCCTGGGCACTGAACGGGTTCGCGCGTGCCGCGTTCTCGTCCATGATGCGCGCCAGCAGGCTCTGGTCGAGGCTGCCCCAGTTGACGCCGATGCGCACCGGCTTGTCGTACTGGATCGCCACTTCGATCATCTGGGCGAACTGGGCGTCGCGCTTGGCGCCCTGCCCCACGTTGCCCGGGTTGATGCGGTACTTCGACAGCGTGCGCGCGCACTCCGGGAAGTCACGCAGCAGGATGTGGCCGTTGTAATGGAAGTCGCCCACCAGCGGCACATCGACCTCCATCCTGTCGAGCTGCTCGCGGATGGCGGGCACGGCGGCGGCCGCTTCCGGGTTGTTGACGGTGATGCGCACCATCTCGGAGCCGGCACGGGCCAGCTCCTTGACCTGGATCGCGGTACCGATGACGTCGGCGGTGTCGGTGTTGGTCATCGACTGCACGACCACCGGGGCGTCGCCGCCGATCCAGACCTTGCGCTCGCCGTGCTGGACCAGCACGCGGCGGCTGGGCGCGGCGCGCCGGGGGCCGGACGGAATTGGCAGGTTCATAGCATTCATTGCATTCATCGTTAAACGTTGGCGTGGGAGCCGCCGGCACACAGGCCAGCCAGCTCCGCGGCTTGTCCGATCCTTACTTGATCGTAATGCGGGAGATCGTCTTGCCCGGCACCGGCGGCAGCGCCACCGCCGCGCCGCGCAGGGTGGCCGTCACGCCTGTCGGATTGCCGACGACCAGGGTCGCCGTGCCCGGAATCTCGACCGTCTCGGTGCTGCCTGCACGTACCGGGCGCGAGATCAGCGCCTTGCCGCCCTGCGGACGCACTTCGATCCAGGAATCGGCGTTCACCTTCAGCACCGGGGTGTTGGCGCCCGTGGGAGCGGCAGCCGGCGCCGCCGGTGCGGTCGCCGCCGGTGCGGTCGCCGCCTGTGCCGTCGCGGCCGGCGTGGCGGTGGCCGGGGTGGTCGTGGTCACGGTGCCGGTGGCGCCCGGCGTGGCAGCCGGCGCCGCGCCAGTGCCGGCGGCCGGGGCGGCAGGCGTGCCAGCACCGGCAGCAGCGCCGTCGGCAGGCGCCGGCACCGAGATCAGCGGCACCGAGGTATCGTGTTCGGGCACGGCGACCGGCGCGGCCACGGTGCCGTTCTCGGCCGGCGTGCCCATGCCCGCTTCGTTACCGGCAGGCGTACTCGCGCTGCCCGGCAGCGAGACCAGGCCGAAATGCCGGGCGGCGCCTGCGGCGGCAGCGAGGACGATGACGCCGGCGATCCAGCCCAGCGGCAGGCTCGAGCGCTTGCCGTGGGTCGGATAGCGCGAATGCGAGAACGAGGTCGGACGCGAGGAGGCCCGATCGCGGCGCAGCGCGGCGCCGTCGTCGCTGACGACAGGATTATCCATCGGGATCATCGCCACCAGCGGAGCCGGGTCGAGGCGCAGGATCTTGGCGTAGGCGCGCACGAAGCCGCGCGTCACGGCCGGACCGGGCAGCGAAGCATAATCGGCTGCTTCGATCGCCACCACCTGGCGCACGGTCAGCTTGAGCTGCTCGGCCACCTGCTCGACGCTCCAGCCCATGGCTTCGCGTTGGGCTGCCAGCGTCGCGCCCGGATGGCTGTGGTGGTTGCCTGGCGTGGCGCTCTGGTCTGTGCGCTCAGAAGTCATTCTCGTCTCACTCATCAAAAGCCCCGCGCTCGTACGCCAGGTATTCGGGCGAGCCGGGGAAGCGCCGCCGCAGCTGCGCGACCAGGCTGGCTTCCATCGAGCGTTCGCCCAGTTTACGCTGGACCCGCAGGGCGAGCCACAACGCATCGGCGGGCAGGTTGTCGAGTGTCGACAACTCTGTCAGGCGGTGTATGAAAAAACCGGCGCGCTGGTAGTCGCGCCGCTCGTAGTAGACCCGGGCCAGGCCAGCGTTCACTGCCGGCAGGTCCGGGTTGATGCGTACCGCATTGAGCAGGTAGCGCTCGGCGGCATCGACATTGCGGGTCTTGAAGCTGCACTGGGCGGCGTTGACCTGGGCGCTGACGGGCGTTGCATAGCTGCGGTTGTTCAGGGCCTGCTCGAAGTAGCGCATGGCATCAAGCGGGCGGTTCGCCGACTGGCACAAGAAGGAGCCGTAGTTGTTGGCCAGCTCGGGATTATTCGGCGCCAGGCGCAGCGCCTGTTCGTAGTTGCTTTCGGCCAGGCGCAGCTCGTTCATGGCGGTATAGATCAGCGCGCGCATGCCGTAGGCCTCGGCATAGTTCGGGTCCGCCTTGAGGGCCTGCTTGATCTCGTCCAGGGCGATCTCGTACTTGCCCTGCTGGTAGTAGCCGACGGCCAGCTGCACGCGGATGAAGGCGCGCTTCTCGGCCGTGGTCTGGTCGGACGCGGTCTTGAGCTCGCCGCCGCCGGTGCCGGTGCCGGCACAGGCCGTCAACAGGGCCAGCACGGATGCGGCCACCAGGCGTGCGGCCAGGGCCTTGCCCTTCACGCGCTTCGCCCTTGCGCCAGCTGCCGCGCCGTTCAAGAATCAATCTCCACGATGCGGCCGAAATCGGCGCCGAACTTCTTCTGGTACTCAGCCATTTTTTCCATGCGTTGGGCAACCCGGGTACGGTCCTGCACTTCGCCTGCCAGCTGGCCGCAGGCGGCATCGATGTCGTCGCCGCGCGTCTTGCGCACGGTGGTGACGATGCCGGCATCCATCAGCACCTGGGCAAAGGCCTTGATGCGCGGATTCTTCGAGCGGAACAGGCCCGACTCCGGGAAGGGATTGAACGGAATCAGGTTGAACTTGCAGTTGATGCCGATAGCCGGGTCGTTCACCAGGGCGATCAGTTCGCGCGCATGTTCGTCGCTGTCGTTGAAGCCGTCGAGCATGCAGTACTCGAAGGTGATGAAATCGCGCGGGGCGAATTCGAGGTAGCGCTTGCACGATGCCAGCAGTTCGCGCAGCGGGTATTTCTTGTTCAGCGGCACCAGAATGTCGCGCAGCTTGTCGTTCGAGGCGTGCAGCGACACCGCCAGCGCGACCGGGCAATCCTGGCTCAGCTTGTCGATGTTCGGCACCACGCCCGAGGTCGACAGGGTCACGCGGCGGCGCGACAGGCCGTAGGCGTTGTCGTCGAGCATGAGCTTCAGCGCGGTGACGGTCGGCTCGTAGTTCAGCAGCGGCTCGCCCATGCCCATCATCACCACGTTGGTGATCTGGCGCTCGCCCTTCGGACCCGGTTCGATGCCCTTGGTACGGCGCAGTTCGAACTCGGCCATCCACAGCTGGCCGATGATCTCGGCCACGGTGAGGTTGCGGTTGAAGCCCTGCTTGCCGGTCGAGCAGAAGCGGCAGTTGACGGCGCAGCCGGCTTGCGTGGAAATGCACAGCGTGCCGCGGTTTTCTTCCGGGATGAACACGGTTTCCACGGCATTGCCGTCGCCGACGTCGACCAGCCACTTGCGCGTGCCGTCGGTCGAGGTGTGGTCGCTGATGATGCCCGGCGCGCGCACTTCGGCGCGGGTTTTCAGTTTTTCGCGCAGCGACTTGGCCAGATCGGTCATGTCGTCGAAGCTGCTTGCTCCGAACTGGTGGATCCAGCGCTGCAGCTGCTTGGCGCGGAACGGCTTCTCACCCAATTCGGCGCAATAAGCGACGAGCTGCGCGGGATCGAAGTCCAGCAGGTTGGTGAGAGTCGTCATGATGTTCTTGAAACCTTAAAAATAATGCAGGAAACGTGGTACCGACCCGCTCGCCGGGCCCGGGGCACTGGGCGAGCGGTTCTTGATGCGAAAGTCATGCTTCGGCCGACGTCGTCGACCGGTTACTGCATTACTTCAGTTCTGGGAAGAAGAAAGCGATTTCCACTTTTGCAGCTTCGACAGCGTCCGAACCGTGGACGGCGTTGGCATCGATCGAATCGGCGAAATCGGCGCGGATGGTGCCTTTTTCAGCTTTCTTCGGATCGGTCGCGCCCATCAGGTCGCGGTGCTTCAGGACGGCGTTCTCGCCTTCCAGGGCCTGGATCATGACAGGGCCCGACACCATGAAGTCGACCAGGTCCTTGAAGAAGCCGCGCTCTTTGTGAGCAGCGTAGAAACCTTCAGCCTGTTCGCGCGACAGCTGGGTCATGCGAGCGGCGACGATCTTCAGGCCAGCGCCTTCGAAGCGGCTGTAGATTTGGCCGATCACGTTTTTTGCAACTGCGTCTGGTTTGATGATCGACAGGGTGCGTTCGATTGCCATGAAAAAACTCCAATAAAAAGAAAGGTTTAAATCGAGAAGTTGAAAACTCAATCAACCTTTGATTTTACCATACCTCGCCCCATATAGCCGATATTGCGACGGGGCCCGCCCAGGTGGTAGAGTGGCGGCGAAAAACCGCCTTGTCAATCTGGCGTGCGCTTGTTTGCCACGTGGTGCAAGATCTGGAAACCCCGGAAAACCGTAGCGAGCGGAAGGAGTGTTGCCCGAGAAGCGCAGCTGTACGACGGTACAGCGAGCATCGCAGGGCGACAATCCGACGCGCAGCAGGTTTGCCGGGGTTTCCTGCAGTGTCCGCCGGGAGTTGCCTTATGCATTGCTTAAGGACGTGCTCCCGGTGGGGCCAGCATGCTATGCTGGACGCATGGCTGCATCGACATCGCAGCATGCAAGGCGATCAATCAATCGAACCGGAGGCATCATGAACCCTATCCTGCAAAAGCAACCTGCCTATGACGTGGCCGTCGGCCAGGTCGCGCGCAACAAGGTATTGCGCAACACATTCTGGCTGCTGGCGCTGTCGATGATCCCGACCGTGCTCGGCGCCTTCGTCGGCGTATCGATGAACCTGCCCATGTTCAGCGGCTTCATGGGCTTCATCGTCTTCATGCTGATCGCCTTTGGCTTCATGTTCGCCATCGAAAAGACGAAGGAATCGACGCTCGGCGTGTTCGTCCTGCTCGGCTTCACCTTCTTCATGGGCCTGATGCTCACGCCGCTGCTGCGCCACACGCTCGGCTACTCGAACGGCGCCAGCCTGATCATGACGGCCTTCGGCGGCACGGCCTGCGTGTTCGCCGTCATGGCAAGCATCGCCACCACCACCAAGCGCGATTTCTCGGGCATGGGCAGCTGGCTGATCGCCGGCACGGTCGTGATCCTGCTCGCGGCCGTGGCGAACATTTTCCTGAACATGCCGCTGCTGACCATCGTGATCTCGGTGCTGGCCATTGCCATCTTCTCGGCCTTCATCCTGTACGACGTGCAGCGCGTCGTCAACGGCGGCGAAACCAACTACATCACCGCCACGCTGGCGATCTACCTGGACGTGTTCAACGTCTTCACCAGCCTGCTGCGCCTGCTGGGCATCTTCGGCGGCGACGACTGATTCGGGTTCCTGAACGAAAAAGCCGACCCGCGGGTCGGCTTTTTTTCGTTCGTCATTCGTAGGGTAGGCACTCCGCGCCCACGCGGTGCGATGCATGGGCAATCGAGAGGCATCCCTTGGCTGCACGATTCGGCCGACGAGATGCTCTACAGCGTGGGCACAGGGCGCCCACCCTACGTGGCGCGAATGCCAGCGCAGTGAATCAGGCCTATGCCAGCTCGAACACTCCGATCGACTCGACGTGCGAGGTATGCGGGAACATGTTCACCACGCCCGCCTTCTGCATCACATAGCCGGCGCGGTGTACCAGGATGCCGGCATCGCGTGCCAGCGTCGACGGGCTGCACGACACGTAGACGAGGCGCTGCGGCAGGAATTCGGTCTTGCCGCTTTCGCGCAATTCGGCCAGGGCCAGCGCCAGCGCAATCGCACCGTCGCGTGGCGGGTCGATCAGCATGCGGTCGAAACGGCCCAGCGCGACGAGGTCATCGGCCGTGACTTCGAACAGGTTGCGCGTGTAAAAGGTCGTCTTTTCCGATAGCCCATTCGCCTTGGCATTGTCGAGCGCGCGCGCGCTGAGCACGGTGCTGCCCTCGATGCCGACGACTTCGCGCGCCTGCGTCGCCAGCGGCAGCGTGAAGTTGCCCAGGCCGCAGAAGAGATCGGCCACGCGGTCCTGCGGCTGCACCTCCAGCAGGGTCAGCGCCTTGTGCACCAGGGCGCGGTTGATCTGGTGGTTCACCTGGGTGAAGTCGGTCGGCTTGAAGGGCATGCGCACGCCGAACTCGGGCAGCGTGTAGTACAGCTCACGGTAGTTCGGATCCCCTTTGAGCGGGTAGAACTCGTGGACCGTGTCCGGCCCCTTCGGCTGCAGCCACCAGTGGATGCCCCACTCGTCGGCAAAGGCCTTGACCAGTTCCTCGTCCTTGGCCGACAGCGGCGCCATGATGCGCAGCACCAGCGCCGTGCTTTCCTCGCCGACGGCCACTTCGATCTGCGGCATCTGGTTGTAGATCGACAGCGAACCGACCAGTTCGCGCAGCGGCATCAGCATGCCACCCAGGTGGGGCGGCAGGATGTGGCAATAACGGATGTCGGCGACATACGAGGACGCGCGCTCGTGGAAGCCCACCAGCACGGTGCCCTTTTTCTCGACGTGGCGCACCGACAGGCGCGCGCGGTAGCGGTAGCCCCAGGTCGGTCCGTACATCGGCCGCATGATGTTCTCGGCCTTCACCTTGGACAGGTGCCAGAGGTTGTCTTCCAGCGTGCGCTGCTTGATCGCCACCTGGGCGGTCGGCTCCAGGTGCTGCATCGAGCAGCCGCCGCAATAGCCGAAGTGCTCGCAGCGCGGCTCGACGCGCATCGACGAAGCGCGCTGCAGCGTGACCATGCGGCCGGCTTCCCAGTTCTTCTTCTTGCGCTTGACCTCGTAGCTGACGCGCTCGCCCGGCAGCGCATCTTCGACGAAGATCACCTTGCCCGGGGTGCCGTCTTCGTTCTCGAGGTGGCCGACGCCGCGCGCATCCGCGTCGAGTGACTTAATTTCGATAAAGGTTTCTTGCATAGGTAGCGTGGAGCGGAGACGTATAGGTAGGGTGGGCGCGGCCGGCAAGGCACGCTGTGCCCACGCGGAAGGGTAAACAATGGAAAGCGGATCAGACGATAGACTCGATGGCCCGACCCTGGTCAGCTGCCGCGGCGCGGGACCGCACCACGGCAATATTCAGCTCACAAGACCGGCCGCATCATAGCAAGGAATCGCGCACGACGCCACGTGCCGCCATGGCCCGCTTGAGCTTGACTAGGGCTTCCTGCTGGATCTGGCGCACCCGTTCGCGCGTGACGCCCATCTGCTCGGCCAGGGTTTCCAGCGTGGCCGGATCGTCGTTGTCGAGCCCGAAGCGGCGCATCACGACCAGGCGCTGCTTTTCCGGCAAGCGCGTGAGCCAGTCGCGCACCAGTTGCGTCATCTCGTGCTGCTCGGCACGCGCATCGGGACTATCGTCCATTTCCCCTGGCAACATGTCCATGAGGCTGGAACCGGGATCGTTGTCGAGCGGCGCATCGAGCGAGGCGGCATGCTCGGACAGCGCCAGGATGTCCTGTACCTCCTCCACCGGGCGGCCGACCAGGCTGGCGATATCCTCGCTACTTGCTTCCTTGCCGTCGTGGTGCTGGGCTTCCAGGTGGTATTTGGCGCGCAGCACGGCGTTCAGCTCGCGCACCATGTGCACCGGCAGGCGCACCGTGCGCGCCTGGTTCATGATGGCGCGTTCGATGCTCTGGCGGATCCACCAGGTGGCGTAGGTCGAGAAACGGAAGCCGCGCTCGGGCTCGAACTTGTCGATGGCACGCATCAGGCCGATGTTGCCTTCCTCGATCAGGTCGAGCAGGACGACGCCGCGGTTGATGTAGTGCTTGGCGATCGAGACGACGAGCCGCAAGTTGTGCTCGATCATCTTCTGGCGCGCGTCGAAATCGCCCGCCTTGGCCAGGGTGGCGTAATGCGCCTCTTGCTGGGCCGATAACAGCGGCCGGGTGCCGATCTGGTTCAGGTAGTGCTGGGTGGTATCGGTCGAGAGTTCGGCCGCGAGGACCGTCTTGAGTTCGTCGACACTGTCGGTCTCGCTCGCCGCGCCGGGCGCCAGCGTTTCGGCACCCGCGCCATCGGCCGGCGTGTCGGCTCCGAAGCCGGCGGACGCGCCCTCGCCGTCCAGTTCCTCAGGCAGCTCGTCGGAAGCGTCTTGATGTCCTGAATGCGGCGGCAGCGTCATTTGCCCTCTCTAACGGCTGGGCAAGAACCTCGACGGATCGACTGGCTTGCCCTGCTGGCGAATCTCGAAATGCAGCTTCACCGTCTCGGCATCGGAATCGCCCATTTCGGCGATCACCTGGCCCTTGGCGACGTTATCGCCTTCCTTGACGATAATGGCGCGATTGTGGGCGTAAGCCGACAGCAAGCTGTTGCTGTGTTTGACGATGACGAGGTTACCATAACCCCGGATGCCGCTACCAGCGTACATTACTTTGCCGGCACCTGCCGCCATCACCTGCTGGCCGGCGCGGCCCGCGATGTCGATCCCCTTGCTCTTGCCTTCGTCGAACGTAGCGATGATACGCCCGTCGGACGGCCACATCCAGCTCAGCTTCTCGTCGTCGGTGGCGCTCACGGTGGCACCGACGCGGGCGCCGGTCGCCAGGCTGGCCGGCGCCGGCACCGCGGCCACGACATTTTCCGCCCGCTCCCCCTGCCTTGTCGCGCGGTGCCTCGGCAACCGACTCTTCATAAGGCTTCTTGTCGGCACGCGGGGTGGTCTTGCGCGGTACCGAAGGCCGGTTTTCCGGCGGCATCGGCACCGGCTGGGTCACGACTGCCTTGCTCTCGCGCTCGTTCGGCAGCACGCGCAGCACCTGGCCGACCTTGATGTCGTCAGGATCGGCCAGGTTGTTCCAGGTAACCAGGTCGCGGTAGTTCTGGCCATGGTCGAGCGCGATGCGCACCAGCGTGTCGCCACGGCGCACGGTGTAGGTGCCGCGCGCGTCCTTGCGTTCTTCGGTGCGTACCGGTGCCGGACGGGACTGGCTGCTGGAAGTGGACATCGGCCGCTCGACGATGGGCGCCTGGCGGGTGGTACTGGTACAGCCGGCAACCAGGCCGAAAGTGAGGGTCAGCAGGGCTAAACGGGTTCGTTGTTTCATTCTCATCTATTATCTGTGGCGCCCCTGGCAAGATTCATACAATACCAGGGCGCAAAGGTACGAAATGGCAGGCTTCCAGCGTCTCGCTGGTCCACTCGGCCTTGCCAATGCGGGTTATCCGCTGCAGGTGTTGCACCTGGCCGCCGACCGGGGCCACCAGGCGGGCACCGATAGCCAGCTGCTCGAGCAGGGCGCGCGGCACTTCCAGGCCGGCTGCGGCGAGGATGATACCGTCGAAAGGCGCAACCTGCGCGAGCCCGAGCATACCATCTCCGTAGTGCAAGCGCAGGTTGGACAGGCGCAGGGGCCGCAAATTGGCCTTGGCAAGCTCGTGGAGAGGCTTGATGCGCTCGATGGAATAGACCTCTTTGGCCACGCGTGCGAGCACGGCAGCCTGGTAGCCGCAACCGGTGCCGATCTCGAGCACGCGGTTCATGGTTTTGCCGTCACGCATGGCCTCGATCATGCGGGCGACGATGTACGGCTGGGAAATCGTCTGATGATGGCCGATCGGCAGCGAGGCGTCGATGTAGGCCTGGCCCGACAGGGCCGGTTCGATGAACAGGTGGCGCGGCACCGCCTCCAGGGCGCCCAGCACGAGGCTGTCCTGCACGCCTTGCGCCGCGACCCGCGTGACCATGGCGCGCCGGATCGCCTCGGTGGCCATCATGTCCGAGCGCTGCGCGGCCGGCGCCGGCTGCGCGGCCGGCAAGGCGTAGCCCGGCAGCTTCGGACCGGGCGCCGGCGCTTTCGTCGGCGCGGCGGTTCCGGCCGCGCGCGCGGCATTCCGGGTTGCCGTCTGCGGCGTGGCGACCGGCGCCGGCGCCACCGTCTTGCGCCCCGGGGCTCGTTACCGAAGACAGGGGCAAGGGGAAGGTACTGCGCTCCGGGGTCTTGGTCGGGTCTTTCATGCGAGCCCCCGCGCCAGCAGCTCGAGCTGCGATTTGTGTGTCAGGTCGACCTGCAACGGCGTGATCGACACCATGCCCTGGCTGGTGGCGTGGAAATCCGTGCCCTCGCCGGCATCGCGGCAGGCCCCGGGCGCGCCAATCCAGAAGATCTCGCGGCCACGCGGATCCTGTGCACGGATCACCGGTTCGGCCTGGTGGCGGCGACCGAGCCGGGTCGGCGTCAGGGCGCCCATGGCCTCGACGGGCAGGTTGGGAATATTCACGTTCAGCAAATACGGCGAGGCCAGCACGTCGAAACCGCGCAGCACCACGTCGCGGGCGACCTTCGCGGCGGCGTCGAGATGGGCCCAGCCGTGCTGGACCTGCGAGAAGGCGATGGCCGGAATACCGAACAGGAAGGCTTCGGTTGCCGCCGCCACCGTGCCCGAGTACAGGGTGTCGTCACCCATGTTCTGGCCATTATTGATGCCGGAAACAACAAGGTCGGGCGGCGCGTCGAGCAGCGCCGTCAAGGCAATATGGACGCAATCGGTCGGTGTTCCATTGACAAAATAGAAACCGTTAGCAGCCTTGGTGACCGACAGCGGACGGTCCAGGGTGAGCGAATTCGACGCGCCCGAGCGGTTGCTGTCGGGTGCGACCACGGTAATATCGGCTACCCCGGCAAGGGCATCGGCCAGGGCCTTGATACCAGGGGCGAGGTAGCCGTCGTCGTTACTGATAAGAATTCGCATCACGCGATTTTACCTGAAGCAACGCTTTGATCGCGCGTCCGGGGGAGATAATTTATGGGCTGCGGGGCGTGGCGCCGTTGCCCGAAAACGACGCCACCGCGTTGGCGCTTCCTGTTTTCCTACTGTGGGCGCCTGTTCCAAAGCATGGCCGGCAACGCAAACCTGTCACCTGTTTTCGTGTCCTGACACCGCAGCCGTGTCAATAAAATATGGCGCGCTGCATATGGGGCCGGCAGCAGCGACAGGACGATGGCGCCCTCGGCTGCTGCCCTGGAGCGCCCATCTCCGGCCCCTCCTCCCCGCGAACCGGTCCCGGCGCCTTCCTTGCCGCATCGGCAACAGACACTAGCGCATGGCCAGCGGCCTGCCCCCGGCGGCTTCGATCAGCGCGCCCTCGAGCGCGGCCACCTCGTCCTCGGCGAAGGCCAGCAGCGCGTCCTTGTCGCCATCGTCGAGGTAAACCTGCTTGATCAGGGCTACCCCGCGCCGCCGCAGGGGCCGTGCAACGGTCGGACGCAGGATACTTTCGCGCAAGCTGTCGGCCAGCACACGCGCTTCGCGTGCGCGTCCGCCTTCGACCAGCTTGTGCAGTTGGCCGAGCTTGTGCTCGAGCGGGTCGGTGCCGCCTGGCACAGATGTGGAAGGCGCCCCACCGGGCTCGCGGGTGCCGCGCGGCGCCGGCGGCCGCCCGCCGGCCAGGGGCGCTGCGAAGCCGGCGCCGGCCATGTCGTGCAGGCCGGACGACATGGCACGCAATTGCCGCAAGCGGCTGCCGCCCTCCTCCACGCTCTGCTCGAGACGGCGGGCGGCCAGGCTGTGCCCCTGGCTCGACAGGGTCTGGGCCAGCATCTGCTTGCTGCGCAGGGTTTCATGGTCGTCCATGCCGCGCAGGCGTTCGTGCAGGTTGACGACATGCTGCTGCAGACGCCGCGCCTCTTCGAGTTCGCCCTGCTGGCTGAGGGTGGAAGCGAGCCGCAGCAGGATGCCCGGGGTGTCCGGATGATCCGAGCCAAGACGGCGCGCGCGCGCCGTCGCCAGCGACTGCTGCATGTCGCGCACGGCGCCGAGATCGCCCCGGGCGGCAAAGATTTCGGCAAGCGCCTCGCGCGCCTGCAGGGTGACGGTGGCCTCGATCCCGGCCTGGCGCTCGCGCACCCGCACCACGTTTTCCTGCAGCTTGCGCGCATTGCCGAGGTCGCCCATGTCGCGCAGCAGGGTCGCCAGCTGCTGGGTGCAGCGCAGCGTGTCCTCGTGCTCGGTGCCGAGCACGCGCTGGCGTCCCTCGAGCACGCGCTCGTAGAGCATGCGCGCACGCGAATATTCGCCCCGGTGCGCCAGCGTGCGCGCCTGCCCCGCGAGCGCATCGAGCGTGACGATATGCCCGGGTCCGTACTGGCGCTCGCACAGGGCAATCACCTCGTCGTGCAGCGCCAGCGCGGGCGCGAACTCGTCGAGACGGGCCAGCGTTGCGGCCAGGCCGGAGCGGGCCGCCAGCGTTTCCGGATGCGCCGGGCCGACGCCCGCAAGGCAATGCTCGAGCAGGAGCTCGTATTGCTGGCGCGCCTCGTGCAACTGGCCGGCATCGCGCAGGGCAGCGGCCAGCGCCGCGCGGCCGGCGCGGGTGTCGGGATGGCGCTCGCCGAGCAGTTGCTGGCGCAGCAGGCAACTCTCCCGGAAACACTCCTGCCCTTGCAGCGCACGCCCGCCCTGGCGGTACAGTTCGCCCAGCCGCAGCAGTTCGCGCGCGAGCAGCACGCCGTTCGGGCCGGCGCCGCCGGGCGCATCGGCGGCCAGCGCGGCACGCGCCGCGGCTACCGCATCCGGGAGGCCCAGCTCGGTACGCGACTGCCGGGGGAAGCGGCTGTCGGCCGCCCAGGCGAGCAGGCCCTCGATCCCGCGCGTGAGCGACAGGCGGTCGGCATCGCGCTCCGCCGTGAAGGGGGGTGCTCGACCATGCACGCTCCCGCTTGCAGCTGGACCTCGTCGAGATAGCTGTCGAGCGACACCTGCGACAAGCCGTAGCAGTTGCGCAGCAATTGTTCGAGCACGGGCTGGTAGCCCGCCAGGGCCCGCTGCGGATCGCCACGGCGCCACAGCAGGCGGCGTTCGGCGTCCATGCCGTCGCCGCCGTACGGCACCGGATACACCAGCAAGGGACGCTGTGCTTCCTCATGGCTGCAGCGGTATTCGATGGCGCGCGCGACCACGCCGGCCAGGCCATCGAGGCTGCGGGCCCTGGGGCCGAAGATGCCCACGAGCTTGTCGGGCAGGAGGGTCGTGCAGACGCTGACGGCGGCGGAACGGCCGCTGCGGCAGTCGATGAGGATGTGGCGGAACTGGCGCGCCAGGTGGGCGGCGAAGGCGCGAAACAGCGCCGGGCAGGCGGCGAACAGGCCGTCCCAATCCATGCGGTCGGCGCGTTCGCCATAGCTGTCGTCGAAGCGCCCGGCACGCATCAGGTACAGCGTGCGGCTCTGGTCGACGCGTTCGACATAGGCTTCCCAGTCGATGGCTTCGAGCGTCAGGCGCGCGCGTTCGTCGTCGTCGGCATGGGCGCAGGTGCGCGAGAGCGTCTCGAGCTGCTCGCGGCAGGCCTCGAAGTATTCGAGCAGGCCGGGACGCATGGCGGGCGGGCGCATTCCCGGACGGCTCGCCTCGGGGCGGGCGCTGTCGGGCCGGACCACGTCAGGCCGGGCCACGTCAGGCCGAACCACGTCAGGCCGGGCCACGTCAGGCCGGGCCACGTCGGCCCGGGGCGTGTCGGGCCGCAGCCCCTCGGGCCGCGCGGTATCGGGGTGCTCGTTTTCGAAGCGCTCGTCACGTGTGGGAAACAGCAAGTGCAGGCCTGGCGCTTCGAGATCCCAGTCGATCATCAGCACCGGCAAGGTGGCATTCTGGCGGCCCGCCAGCAGCACGGCCGTGTTCGCGAGAGCGGCGCTGCGCGCGGCCCCGCTCTCGAACGAATAGAAGGCCGTCACTTCGCCGGGTCCGGTGATGGGCGGAAGCGTTATACGGTTGATTTCCATGTAGCTCCTCATTTTTTTGGGAAGGTGAGATCCGGGACGGCACGCCACTCGGGTGGGACATCGGGGAGCACGAATTGGTTGCAATCATGACCAGCCGGCATATACATTTTCTGGTACTGGTAATGGGTGGCGATGCGCTTGACCATCTTGTTTATGTCAGGCAGGAAGTCGGGGTTCGACTTCAGGTCGGCGGTGGCCATGGTGAAATGCGAAAAATCGACATAGAAGGTGGACGACGCGATCTGCGGCGGCAAGCGGTCGGGGTGCTGGGTCATGATGACCGGGATGATCAGGTGGCTGGGCAAGGTGTACCACTGGCTGCGCTCGGTTTCGAGCTGGCGCATGGCCGCGTATTCCCGGCGCGTGTACGCGTGCGCCTCGTACTTCGGGGTGTAGATGAGGATCATGCAGACGCTCTCGCACATCGCCTTGGCGATCTTGCGGTCGAGGTCGTCGCCGCCGCCGAGCTGTTCGGTATCGACGAAGAGTTCGTCCTCGTTGTCGAAATACGGCTCGAGGTAGCAGCGCAAGGCGTCGGCCAGTGCGGTCTTGAAGCGGTTCATCAACTCGTGTCGCCCATGGGCATAGCTGAAGAAACAGCCGTACCGAATCGTCATTGCCATTCCCCCAGTCAATACGCTCGCTGGCGCGTGCGCATCCATCACTCTAGCGCCGCGTTACCTCGTCATTTTGCGTGCGCACAAACGGGTCCGGGTCGAGGCGGGGTGGCGGCACCCTGGAGAGCCCGACACAGTCTGCAAGGCAAGTAGTGGCGGCCCAGGATCAAACGGCAAGCCTGGAAACTGTCCCCCCTGCGGGCCTGGTCTGGTGCTGTAGGGCATAATCCTGCCTATTCGACAAGCAAAACCACACAGGAGAAGTCATGAAAGCGATCGTATGCAAGGACTGGGGACCACCGGACAGCCTCGAACTGCAAGACCTGCCTGATCCCGCACCTGGCGCCGGCGAAGTCGTGGTGGAGGTGCGCGCGGCCGGCGTCAACTTCCCCGACGTGCTGACCGTGCAGGGCAAGTACCAGGTGCGCCCGCCGCTCCCCTTCACGCCCGGGAATGAATTCGCCGGCGTCGTGCGCGCCCTCGGCGAAGGCGTACGCGGCTTTGCCGTGGGCGACCGCGTGATCGGCTTCACCCGCACCGGCGCTTTTGCCGAACAGGTCGTGGCCCCGGACCGACGCGCTCATGCCCATGCCACCCGGCATGGACTTCGATACCGCCGCCGCCATTACCCTCACCTACGGCACCTCGCACCACGCCGTGGTCGACCGCGGCGCCCTGAAGGCCGGGGAGACGATGCTGGTGCTGGGCGCGGCCGGCGGCGTCGGACTGGCCGCCATCGAGATCGGCAAGGCACTCGGCGCGCGCGTGATCGCGGCGGCCTCCAGCGCTGAGAAGCTCGACGTCTGCCGCGCACACGGGGCCGACGTGCTGATCGACTACACGCGCGACGACCTGCGCGAAGCCTTGAAGGCGGCAACCGAAGGGCGCGGTCCGGACGTGATCTACGATCCGGTCGGTGGCCCCTACAGCGAACCGGCGCTGCGTTCGATCGCCTGGCGCGGCCGCCACCTGGTGGTGGGTTTTGCCGCGGGCGATATCCCGAAACTGCCCTGGAACCTGATGCTGCTCAAGGGGGCATCGGTGGTGGGCGTGTTCTGGGGAGAGTTCGTCAAGCGCGAACCGAAGGCGAACCTGGCGGCGATGCGCGAGATGCTGGGATGGATGGCAGAGGGCAAATTGAAGCCGCTGGTATCGAAGCGCTACCCGCTGGCGGATACCGCCGAAGCGCTCAACGACATGGCGGCGCGCAAGGTGACCGGGAAGGTGGTGATCGTGCCGTGATGGGACGTAGGGTGGAGTCCTGACTCCACGCGGTTGTGCCGATGCGTACCCGGCACTTTCCGTGGATTGCAACACTAGCAATCAGAGTCAAGCGTTGCTGCGGCTCCAGCGCCGTACCGCGTGGAGTCGGGACTCCACCCTACAACGACGCGTGCGGCAACGGCGGGATATGCCGCGTTGTATCAAGAATCCGTTGGACGCGTAGGCGGGGAACCCGCCTACGCTACCTTCAAGCCTCTGGCTTGAAAAACCGGATCACGTCTTCCTGCACGCGCGTACGCTTGAACGGCGGCAGGCTCTGCCAGATGCGGCGGCCGTAGGGTTTACTGATCAGGCGCGGGTCGCAGATCATCAGCACGCCGCGGTCGTCGACATCGCGGATCAGGCGGCCGGCGCCCTGCTTCAGCGTGATGATCGCCTCCGGCAGCTGGTGGTGCATGAAGCCGTTCAAGCCCTGCTTTTCCATCACTTCGATGCGTGCGGCCAGCACCGGGTCGTCCGGCGGCGCGAATGGCAGCTTGTCGATGATTACCAGCGACAGCGCCTCGCCGCGCACGTCCACGCCTTCCCAGAAGCTCTGGCTGCCCACGAGCACCGCGTTGCCGGCATTGCGGAAGGAGTCGAGCAATTCGGTGCGGCCGCGCTCGCCCTGCACGAACAGCGGGAAGTCCAGCCCCCGGTCGGCGAATTCCGCGCGCAGGCGTTCGGCCACCCGGTTGACGGCGCGAATCGTCGTGCACAGGAAAAAGGTGCGCCCGCCGGCCGCTTCGATCACCGGCAAGGCGGCATCGACGACGGCATCGGTGTACTGGAAGGAATTTGGTTCCGGCATGCCAGTGGGTACGTACAGGATGCCCTGCTCTTCGTAGTTGAACGGGCTCGGCCAGGTCAGCGCGGGCTCGCCGCTCAAGCCCATCTGGTCGGAGAAATGCTTGAAATCGTTTTTTACGGCCAGCGTGGCCGAGGTAAAGATCCAGCTGCGCGGCGTGCCCTCGCGCTGGTTCTGGAAGATTGGCGCGATCGACAGCGGCGTCTTGTGAAGCTGCAGCGAGGAATTGAAGGCCTCGACCCAGAGCACGGCCTGGTCGCCTTCGACGAGCTTGCCCTTGGGCGCGGCCTTCCAGGCGTCGTAGGCGGCTTTCAGTTCGACCGCGCGCACGCGGCAGGCTTCCAGCGTCTCGGCACGCGCCGCCTGCTCTTCCAGCACCTCGATCATGCCGTCGAGCTCTTCCTTCAGCTTGTCCAGCGCCGGGAAAAAGGCCGAATTCGGCAAGATCTGCGGCAGCGACATGCGCGTACCGCCCTCGGGGAAGGTCAGGCGCAGGTCGCGCGCGGCCTTTTCGACCACGGTGACGACTTTCGCCCAGTCCACGCCCGCGCGCGCATGCGCCAGACCCTCGGCCAGCACGTCGCGGCACAGTTCCAGCACCTGCGAGGTCGAGACCGACTGGCCGAAGAACAGGGTCGCGGTATCGGGCAGCTGGTGCGCCTCGTCGAAGATGATGGTATTCGCCGACGGCAGCAATTCGGCCACGCCGGTGTCCTTCAGCGCCACGTCGGCAAAGAACAGGTGGTGGTTCACCACCACCACGTCGGCCTGCTGGGCTTCCCTTCTCGCCTTCATCACGAAGCAATCCTGGTAATACTGGCACTCGGCACCCATGCAGGTGTCGCGCGTGGACGTGACCAGGTTCCAGACCGAGGCCGTTTCCGGCACCTTGGCCAGTTCCGCCTTGTCGCCCGAATTGCTCATCTTGATGAAGCGGGAGATCTCGCGCAGGTGGCCGACGTCGTCGCGCGAGGTCAGGCGCCCGTTCTGCAAGGTACGTTCGAGATGGAAATGGCAGACGTAGTTCGAGCGGCCCTTGAGCAGGGCCACCGACACCGGGGCCTTCAGGGCTTGGCGGATGGTCGGGATATCGCGCAGGAACAACTGGTCCTGCAAGTTCTTGGTCCCGGTCGAGACGATGGTCTTGCCGCCCCACAAGAGCGCCGGCACCAGGTAGGCGAAAGTCTTGCCGGTGCCGGTGCCGGCTTCGGCCATGAGCACTTTCTGGCCGTCGATGGCGCTGGCGATGGCTTTCGCCATCTCGGTTTGCGAGGTGCGCGGCTTGAAGGTGCCGACGGCCGGCGCAAGCGGGCCGCCGGTGCCGAACAGTCGATCGAGCTCGGCATCGTACTTGCCTGCGGGCGCAGCCGCAGGGGCGTCGACACCGGAGGCCTCGGCTGCGGCGACAGGCGGGTCGGCGCGCGAGGCGCCGGGCACGGGAAGTTGGTCGGTCAAAATGGGCGGACAGGAAAGCGAAGACTGTTCAGGCCGGGACATCCGGCACGAGTTGCATTTTCAGCAGGGTGATATGGTCTTTCAGTTGCAGCTTGCGCTTCTTGAGGCGGCGCAGCTGCAACTGGTCGGCATGGCCATCGGCCGTCAGTACTGCGATGACCGCGTCGAGGTCCCGGTGTTCCACGTCAAGTTCAATAATGCGGCGCTGGATGTCTTGGACATCGGTCATGATGGCGGTTCCGGACAAGTATTTCGACAAGGTGGGGCGGTGGCGCGCGGCGGTGAGAAGAAGCTTATAACTTGCAACACGGAGGCTTCTCAGTGCATAGTTTAATCTACCCCGACGTTGCCGCCAACAAAGATTGGCCCCTGAGCCACGGAAAGCATCAAAGTTTATGAATCTCTTCAAGATCGAAGCGGGTACCGCGCAACACATCGGTAACCGCCCGCGGCAGAACGATCGCGTCGCCCTGCTGACCGGCGCACGCGCGCCCGGCTACCTGCTGGCGGTGCTGTCGGACGGCCTGAACGGCCCATCTGCCGCCGACCAGGTATTGCATACGGCTAAGCTCATCTTCGATGAGTTCAAGCCGAGCGATACCGCCAATCCCGAACGCCTGGCGCAACTGCTGCGCGACATCGTCCACGAAACCCATCTCGTGGTCCAGATCAATGCCGTGACCGCCGGCGAGGAAACCCATGCCAGCTTTGTCGGGCTGGTGATCTCGCCCCACGGCGAGGCGGTCTGGGCCCACGTGGGCGACTCGCGCCTTTACCGCTTCGAGAACGGCGAACCGAAGCTGCGCACCAACGACCAGGCCTATATCGAGCACCTGGTCGCCCTCGACAAGCTGCCGCTGGAGGCGGCGCGCAACCATCGCCGCTCCAAGCTGCTGGTCAACGCTGTGGGCAATAGCCGCAAGGAGCCTTACGTGACGGTCGGCTGGCAGATGGGCATGGCGCCGGGCGACCAGTTCCTGCTCTGTTCGGACGGGCTGTGGCACTTCTTTACCGACGCCGAACTCGGTGCCGCGCTGGCACGATCGACGCCGCGCCTGGCCGCGGAAAAGCTGATCAACAAGGCTGCCGAGCGCTCCCAGGGCAAGGGTGGCAATTGCTCGATGGCGATCGTGAAGCTGGTCAAGCCGGTGCAGGAGTTCGCGCCGATCTAGCCGGGCCGCGCTGCCTGCCTTGCGGCAGGCCGGCGTGCCCTTCCACCTTATCGACGTTTCAGCGCGCCGGCACCGCCGCCTTTTGCTCGGCCTGCGTCTTCTCGCGTTCGGCCTGCTGGGCCGTGCGCTTGGCGGCGCGCTCGGCCTTGCGCTGCGCCACGGCGCGCTGGCGTTCTTCCGACTTGCGCCGCCGCTCCTCGTAGGCGGCCGCACTGGCCGCGCGCCTGGCGGCGTTCGCCGGCTCCTGCGCGGCTTCCTCGGCCATGCGCGCGTTGCGGCTGGCAACGCGCTTCGCCGCCGGCGAAGGCCGGGGCGGCGGCAGCGGCGTGGTCGCCTTGGGAGTGGGCGGCGCCGTGGTCGCGGTGCGCGCTTCCTCAGCCTCGGAACTTGGCCTCGGCTTCGGCAATCGCGCGGTCGCGCTCCTCGACCTTGTTCTTGCGTTTGAAATACTCCGCTTCGATCTCGATTGCGCGCTGGGGGGCGAGCGCCGCGCGGCGGCCTTCTTTTGCCTCGTCGAGACAATGATTGACAAAGAATTTCTTGTAGCACCCGGCTTCGCGCTCGGCGTAACGCGCTTCGATCGCGGCGCGTTCGGCGGCCACGCTTGCCAGGCGCTCGTCAGCCTGGACCACCGACGTGGTCGGCGCGAGCGGGGTCGCGACCTGGGTCGGGCCGTCTGCGGCGCAGGAAGCCAGCAGGGCCGCCAGCAGGCCGGCAATGCCCGCGCGCCGGATGGACCGGGCCATGGTCAGGTTCATGGTGTTCCCTTCTTCATCTTGTTTCCTTCTTCTTGTTCTGTCCGGTCAGCTTGTTATGCGATGGCGGCGGCGGCACCGCGCCGTTCGGCAAGCATGTATTCGCGCGACTGCATCTCAATGATACGCGAGACGGTGCGATGAAATTCGTTTGCGAGCATGCCCTGGGTGTAGAGCGCTTCCGGTTCGACGGCGGCCGACATCAGCAGTTTCACCTTGTGGTCGTAGAAGACGTCGATCAGCCAGGTGAAGCGGCGCGCCTCCGACGACTGCCCTGCCGACATCGCCGGGATGCCGGACAGGACCACGGTGTGGAAGCGCGTCGCCAGTTCCAGGTAATCGTTCTGCGAGCGCGGGCCGCCGCAGAGGGTCGCGAAATCGAACCAGATCACGCCGCCAGCGCGGCGCAGCGCGCGGATCTCGCGGTTCTCGATGTGCACGATCGGGCTTTCGTCGGCGGTATCGGCCACCTTCGCATAGGCTTCGCGCAACTGGCGGTCGGCGGCCGCGTTCAGGGGCGTGTAATAGGCCTGCACCTGCTCGAGGGCGCGCTTGCGGTAATCGTTGCCGGCGTCGACATTCAGGACGTCGAGCTTGTCCTTCAGCAGGGCAATGGTAGGCAGCATGCGGTCGCGGTGCAGCCCGTCCGGATACAGCGTGGACGGCTCGTAGTTCGAGGTCATCACGAAGCTGACGCCGTTATCGAACAGGGCCGTGAGCAGGTTGTACAGGATCATCGCGTCGGCGATGTCCGAGACGTGGAATTCGTCGAAGCAGATCAGGCGGTATTTGCGGGCGATGCGTTTCGCGACCTCGTCGAGCGGATCGGCGACGCCCTTGAGCTCATCGAGTTGGCCATGCACGGCGCGCATGAACTCGTGGAAGTGCAGGCGCGTCTTGCGCACCACCGGCACCACGGAATAGAAGGAATCCATCAGGAAGGACTTGCCGCGCCCCACCCCGCCCCACATGTAGACGCCCTTCGGCACGTCCGGACGGTTGATGAGGCGCTTGAAAGCGGACGACCGCTGGGCCTTGTACTGGACCCAGTCGTCGTACGCCTGCTGCAGGCGGTCGACCGCGGCCTGCTGGGCGGGGTCGGACTGGAAGCCGCGCTCGTTGAGGGCGTGCTGGTAATACTCTTGGACGTTCATGGATGCGATTGCGTTAGCGCTACGGGTGTTAACGTAGGGTGGGCGCCCCGAGCCCACGCGGTGGTCGGCATGCGCACCAGACCGCGTGGGCACAGGGCGCCCACCCTACAAGACCGCCCATTTCGCTGCGCAAGCTTCGCGCACGAACGAGCGGTCTCGATAAAGCAATTAGAAATTCAGCGAACGCTTGTCCACCGCCAGCGCCGCTTCCTTCACGGCTTCCGATAGCGACGGGTGCGCGTGGCAGATGCGGGCGATGTCTTCCGACGAGGCCTTGAATTCCATCGCGACGACGGCTTCCGAAATCAGCTCGGAAGCGACCGGGCCGACGATGTGCACGCCCAGGATTTCGTCGGTCGTGGCATCGGCCAGGAATTTCACCATGCCCGAGGTGTCGCCCAGCGCGCGCGCACGGCCGTTGGCCATGAACGGGAAGGTGCCGGCCTTATAGGCCACGCCTTCGGCTTTCAGCTGCTGCTCGGTCTTGCCGACCCAGGCGATTTCCGGCGAGGTGTAGATCACCCATGGAATCGTGTTGAAGTTGACGTGGCCATGCTGGCCGGCGATGCGCTCGGCAACTGCCACGCCCTCTTCCTCGGCCTTGTGCGCCAGCATCGGGCCGCGCACGACGTCGCCCACCGCCCACACGCCCGGCAGGCTGGTACGGCATTCGTCGTCGACGACGACAAAACCACGCTCGTCCAGCTGCAGGCCAACGGACTCGCCATTCAGGCCGGTCGTGTTCGGCACGCGGCCGATCGAGATGATCAGGCGGTCAAACGTGGCGCTCTGCTCGGCGCCGGTCGAATCGGCGTAGGCCACCGTGACGTTGTTCTCGCCCTTGGTGATCGCGCCGATCTTGCAGCCCAGGTTGATTTTGAGGCCCTGCTTGGTGAACAGCTTGTGCGCTTCCTTGGCGATCTGCTCGTCGACGGCGCCGAGGAAAGTCGGCAGGCCTTCGAGCACGGTCACGTCCGCACCCACACGGCGCCACACCGAACCCATTTCCAGGCCGATGACGCCGGCGCCGATCACGCCCAGCTTCGAAGGCACGGCGTCGATCGCCAGTGCGCCGGTGTTCGACAGGATCAGCTTCTCGTCGAATTCCGCGCCCGGCAGCTGGCGTGCGTTCGAACCGGTGGCAACGACCACGTTCTTCGCCGTCAGGGTGTCGGTCGTCGGACCGGTCACGTTGATGGTGTAGCCGCCTTCCGCCTTGCCGGCGAAGGAGCCGCGGCCGTGGAAGAACGAGACCTTGTTCTTCTTGAACAGGAACAGGATGCCGTCGTTGTTCGCCTTGACGACCGAATCCTTACGCTTGAGCATCTGCGGCAGGTTCAGTTCCAGGCCGCTGACGTTGATGCCGTGCTCGGCAAACGCGTGGCCGGCGTGCTCGAAGTGTTCCGACGACTGCAGCAGTGCCTTCGACGGGATGCAACCGACATTGGTGCAGGTGCCGCCCGGGGCAGGTTTGCCGGCGGCGTTGCTCCATTCGTCGATGCAGGCGGTCTTGAAGCCCAGCTGGGCTGCGCGGATGGCCGCGATGTAGCCGCCGGGACCGCCGCCGATGACGACGACGTCGAATTGTTTTTCGTTACTCATGAATTAATCCTTAGTTATTCTTCGGGCACGAATATCCACATCAGCAGATAGACGAGCAACCCGAACCCTGAAGTAATGAGGGCAAACACGCAGAAGACAAGGCGCCAGACCCAGGCCTCGATGCCCATGACGCCATGCAGGCCGCCGCACACGCCACCGAGCCAGCGGTCGCGGCGCGAACGGCGCAGCGCGCGCAACTGGGTCTCGACATTGCGGCTGGCGGACTCGAAGCCGCTGCCGCTGCCGCTGTAGGCCGTGCCCTTGCCCAGGTTGACGCGCTCGTTCGGCGCCGCGCCGGCAAGGACCTTGGCCTTGGCCTGTTCGAATTCGGCGTCGCTGAGCGCGCCGGCCTGGTGCAGTTCGTGCAAACGCCGGATTTCATCGGAGATCATGGCTGTCCTCACTACGCTTGGGTATTTCTTGACCGTTCGAAAAGGACATGCCCGCACGCGCAGGCATGTCCCCGGTACCGCCGGACCGCTTACAGGTCGAGCAGCAGGCGTGCCGGATCTTCCAGCGCGTCCTTCATCGCCACCAGGCCGAGGACGGCTTCGCGGCCGTCGATGATGCGGTGGTCGTACGACATCGCCAGGTAGTTCATCGGACGGACGACGATCTGGCCGTTTTCGACGACGGCGCGGTCTTTCGTTGCGTGCACGCCCAGGATGGCCGACTGCGGCGGGTTGATGATCGGGGTCGACAGCATCGAGCCGAACACGCCGCCGTTCGAGATCGAGAACGTACCGCCCGACAGGTCTTCCAGGGTCAGCTTGCCGTCCTTGGCTTTCTGGCCGAATTCGCCGATCTTCTTCTCGATCTCGGCGATCGACATCTGGTCGGCGTTGCGCAGGATCGGCACCACCAGGCCGCGCGGCGAACCGACGGCGATACCGATGTCGAAGTAGCCGTGGTAGACGATGTCGTTACCGTCGACCGAGGCGTTCAGGATCGGGTACTTCTTCAGCGCGGCAACGGCGGCCTTGACGAAGAAGGACATGAAGCCCAGCTTGACGCCGTGCTCTTTCTCGAATTTGTCCTTGTACTTGTTGCGCAGGTCCATGACCGGTGCCATGTTCACTTCGTTGAACGTGGTCAGGATCGCGTTGGTCTGCTGCGACTGCAGCAGGCGCTCGGCGATACGGGCGCGCAGGCGGCTCATCGGCACGCGCTCTTCCGGACGGTCGCCGAGTTGTGCGACCGGTGCGGCCACCTGTTGAAGCGCTGGCTTGGCCGCCGCTGGAGCGGCAGCCTGCGCCTGCGCAGGCTTGTTCGCCACGGCGTTCAGGGCGTCGCCCTTGGTGACACGGCCGTCGCGGACCCGAGCCGTCGATGCCGGCGGCAGTCATGCTGTTGTCGGCCAGGATCTTGGCGGCGGCCGGCATGGCCACGCCAGAGTGCGATCCGCCAGCAGCGGCAGGCGCTGCGGCAGTCGCCGGCGAAGCGATCGGCGCGTTCGGCGCAGCCGACGGGATGGCTTTCACTTCCAGCGGGCTGGTCTGTGCCGAAGCTTCGGTGTCGATCACGGCGATGACTTCGCCGGCGACGACGGTCGCGCCGTCGGCCTTGAGCAGTTGCACGATCACGCCAGCCGATGGCGCCGGCAGTTCAAGGACCACCTTGTCGGTTTCGATGTCGATCATGTTCTCGTCGCGCGAGACCGGCTCGCCGACCTTCTTGTGCCAGGACAGCAGGGTCGCTTCGGCGACGGATTCCGACAGTTGCGGGACCTTGACTTCGATTTGTGCCATGTAAAACTCCGTTAAATTGTTCTGTAGTCTTGAAAGACGAAGGCGCTAAAACCGGGCGTCTTGCGACGACCGGTTTGCGCTGACATTTATTTCGTCAGGATGAAGCCCTTGAGCTTCGAGAACGCCGTGTCGAGCAGTTCCTTCATCTGCGCCACGTGCTTGTCGGAGTAACCGACGGCAGGGGCGGCCGATGCCGGACGGCCGGCATAGGCCAGGCGCTGACCTTCTTCCATGTTTTCGAAGATGTTGTGCTGGATCTGGAACCAGGGACCCTGGTTTTGCGGCTCGTCCTGTGCCCAGACGATCTCGACCGCGTTGCTGAACTTCTTCAGCTCGGCCGCGAACGACTTGTGCGGGAACGGGTACATCTGCTCGACGCGGATGATGGCCACGTCCGAGACGCCGCGGGTCTTGCGTGCGCCGACCAGGTCGTAGTACACCTTGCCCGAGCAGGCGATGACGCGCTTGACCTTCGAGGCTTCGATCTTGTCGTCGGTCTCGCCGATGACAGTCTGGAAGCCGCCCTTGGCCAGGTCGGTCAGCGGCGAGCCGGCGTCCTTGTTACGCAGCAGCGACTTCGGCGTGAAGATCACCAGGGGCTTCCTGAACTGGCGCACCATCTGGCGGCGCAGCAGGTGGAAGATCTGGGCGGCCGTGGTCGGCTGCACGACTTGCATGTTGTTGTCCGCGCACAGCTGCAGGAAGCGCTCGATACGGCCCGACGAGTGTTCCGGACCCTGGCCTTCGTAGCCGTGCGGCAGCATCATGGTCAGGCCCGAAGCGCGGCCCCACTTCACTTCGCCCGAGGCGATGAACTGGTCGATGACGACCTGGGCGCCGTTGGCGAAGTCGCCGAACTGGGCTTCCCAGATGGTCAGCGTGTTCGGTTCGGCGGTCGAGTAGCCGTACTCGAAGCCGAGCACCGCTTCTTCCGACAGCACCGAGTCGATGACGGTGAACTGTGCCTGGGTTTCCGACACGTTGGCCAACGGCAGGTAGATGCCCTGGTCCCAGCGCTCGCGGTTCTGGTCGTGCAGCACGGCGTGGCGGTGGACAAACGTACCGCGGCCGGCATCCTGGCCCGACAGGCGGATCGCATAGCCCGAGGACAGCAGCGAAGCGAATGCCAGGTGCTCGCCCATGCCCCAGTCGAGGTTCATCTCGCCGCGGCCCATGGTGGCGCGGTCGGCCAGCACTTTTTCGACCAGCGAGTGCGGCTTGAAGCCTTCCGGCACCTTGGTGATGCGTTCGGCCAGGCGCTTCAGTTCGGTCAGCGGCACGGCGGTGTCGGCCGCATCGGTCCACTTCTTGTTCAGGAACGGCGCCCAGTCGACGGCGTACTTGTTCTTGAAGTTGGTCAGGATCGGGTCGACCGTGTGCTTGCCGGCGTCCATCGCGTCGCGGTAGGCGGCAACGAGCTTGTCGCCTTCGTCGGCCGGGATCGTGTTCTGGGTGGCCAGCTTCTCCGCGTACAGCTTGCGCGTACCCGGGTGCTTGGCGATCTTCTTGTACATCAGCGGCTGGGTCAGCGCCGGGGTGTCCTGCTCGTTGTGGCCCAGTTTGCGGTAGCAGACGATGTCGACGACGACGTCCTTGCCGAACTCGGTGCGGTAGTCCATCGCGATCTGCGAGGCCAGCACGACCGCTTCAGGGTCGTCCGCGTTCACGTGCAGCACCGGTGCCTCGATCATCTTGACGACGTCCGAGCAGTAGATGGTCGAACGGGCGTCGCGCGGGTCGGACGTGGTGAAGCCGATCTGGTTGTTGATGACGATGTGGATGGTGCCGCCGGTACCGTAGCCGCGGGTCTGCGCCAGGTTCAGGGTTTCCATGACCACGCCCTGGCCGGCGAAGGCTGCGTCGCCGTGCACCAGGATCGGCAGCACTTCCTTGCCCTTGCGGTCGCCGCGGCGTTCCATGCGCGCCTTGACCGAACCTTCGACGACCGGGTTGACGATCTCGAGGTGGGACGGGTTGAAAGCCAGCGACAGGTGGACCGGGCCGCCCGGGGTCGAGATGTCGCTCGAGAAGCCCTGGTGGTATTTCACGTCGCCCGACGGCAGGTCGTCGGCGTGCTTGCCTTCGAATTCCTCGAACAGTTCCGATGGCGCCTTGCCCAGGGTGTTGACCAGGACGTTCAGGCGGCCGCGGTGAGCCATGCCGATGACGATTTCCTGGACGCCCTTTTCACCGGCGCGCTGGATGGTTTCGTCCATCGAGGCGATGAAGGATTCGCCGCCTTCGAGCGAGAAGCGCTTGGCGCCGACGTACTTGGTGTGGAGGTAGCGTTCCAGGCCTTCGGCAGCGGTGAGGCGCTCGAGGATGTGGCGCTTCTTCTCGGCCGAGAAGGTCGGGGTCGAACGGATCGACTCGAGGCGCTCCTGGATCCAGCGCTTTTCGGTCGGGTCGCTGACGTACATGAACTCCGCACCGATGGAGCGGCAGTAGGTGTCGCGCAGCATGTTCAGCAGGTCGCGCAGCGAAGCGCTTTCCTGGCCGAAGTAGGTATTCGAGATGTTGAACTTGGTGTCGAGGTCGGCGTCGGTGAAACCGTAGAACGACGGATCGAGTTCCGGGATCGGCGCTCGCTCCTGGCGCTGCAGCGGATCGAGGTTGGCCCAGCGCGAGCCGAGGTAGCGGTAAGCCGCGATCAGCTGGGTGACGGCGACGCGCTTGCGTGCCAGTTCCGGATCGGCTTCGGCAGCGGCGCTGACGGTGCGGATGGCACCCTGCTTGGCGCGCTCGGCGAACGAGGCGATGACGGACGAGTGCACGACGTCCGGACGGGTGCTGCCGTCGACCGCAGGCACGTGCTGCATGTTGTCGAAGTAGGCGCGCCAGTTCTCCGGCACCGAACCTGGGTTGTTCAGGTAGGCTTCGTACAACTCTTCCACATACGGCGCATTACCGCCGAACAGGTACGAGTTGGCGTTATATTGCTGCATCATTGTTGCTCACCTTTCTTCGCGCTTCGCGAGTTTGGCGGGTTGGTTTAACCTTCCGCGACACGGCCTGACCGGTTAGCGGATTGCACACTTCAAGACATCAAGTTGTGAGGGAAGGCCTCTCGGGGTGGCAATAAAGCTACTGCGCGTCGAATTTCCAGCCTGCGGTGCTCGCCGTACTCAAGTACGGCTGCGCGCCTCGGCCGGAACTTCTTCCGCTCGCTACGCTTTCTTGCCATCCCGTGTTGTGTTACCAGGAAGGATCTCTCGATTCTTCGCAAAGTGGCGGGTATTGTAACGCAACATCCGGCGCGCATAGGGGGTGGGGTAAATTTTGTTGACCGGCTAAATGATAATAGTTATCATTTGCGTTGTGTACTCAACAGGAAATTGCATGTCTGCCCAGAACCCGCCGGGTTTACCGTCCAACCCGTCCCAGGGCGGTGCCGCCGCCCTTCCCGGTGCGCGGCGGTCGCTATGGCTCAAGACGCTGCACCAGTGGCATTGGATCAGCTCGGCGATCTGTCTGATGGCGATGCTGCTGTTCAGTATTACCGGGTTCACGCTGAACCATGCGGCGCAGATCGAGTCGAAACCGCAGGTCACGCGCCTCAAGGCGACGGTGCCGGCGGCGCTGCTGCCGGAACTGCGGGCCTATGCCGAAGCGCATGTCGATGGCGAGGCGGCCGTGCCGCCGGCGCTGGTGGCATGGGCGAATGGCGCCTTGCCGGTCGACCTGCGCGGACGCACGGCGGAATGGAGCGAGGAAGACGCGTATATCGCCCTGCCCCGTCCGGGTGGCGATGCCTGGCTGCGAGTCGGGCTCGACGGCAAGGCCGAATACGAACTCACCAGCCGCGGTACGATCTCCTGGCTGAACGACCTGCACAAGGGCCGCAATACCGGGCCGGTCTGGAGCTGGTTTATCGACATCTTCGCCCTGGCCTGCCTGGTGTTCTGCATTACCGGCTTCCTGATATTGAAAATCCACGCGGCCAACCGGCCGTCGACCTGGCCCGTGATCGGTTTCGGCATCGTCCTGCCGGCCGTGCTCGCGCTGCTGTTCATCCATTAATCGTCTCTATATAGAAGGCTCTGCATGAAACTGTCTCCCTCGCTCGCCGCCCTGACCCTGCCGCTGCTGTCCGGCGGCGCCGTGGCCGCGGACTTGTCCGTGAAGTTCGAATTGCCGCAGCTGAACGTGGCCGAGTACCACAAGCCGTATGTCGCGATGTGGATCGAAAAGGCCGACGGCTCCGTCGCCTCGACCCTGGCCGTGCTCTACGACGTCAAGAAAAAGGACAACGCCGGCGAGAAGTGGGTGAAGGACATGCGTACCTGGTGGCGCAAAGTGGGCCGCGAGACCACCCTGCCGATCGACGGCGTTTCCGGTGCCACCCGCGCCGCCGGCACCCATACGTTGAGCTTCGGCCCGGCACGCACCGGCATCGACAAGCTGCCGGCCGGCGATTACAAGCTGGTCGTGGAAGCGGCGCGCGAAGCGGGCGGACGCGAACTGGTGCGCGTGCCCTTCGCCCTGCCCGCCAAGGGCAAGGTGGCGGCCAACGCCGTCGGCAAGGAAGAACTCGGCGCCGTGTCCATCAACATCCAATAATAAAGAGGCAGATCATGCAAAACTCCTTCATCAAGCACGGCGTACTGGGTCTGGTCCTGCTGGCCGCGGCCGGCGCCGCCAGCGCCCACCGTCCCTGGATGTTGCCGACCTCGACGATCGTCGAGAGCAAGGACGCCTGGGTCACGATCGACGGTGCCATCTCCGAAGGCCTGTTCGACGTCGACCACATGCCGCTGCGCATGGATGGCGCGCTTGTTACCGGCCCGGATGGCAATACCGCCCCGGCCCCCGCCGCCGTGATGGGCAAGATGCGCGCCTCGATCGACCTGCCCCTGCCCAAGGAAGGCACCTACCGCATTGCCCTGGTCAGCACCAACGTCATGGGCAGCTACAAGGTCGGTGAAGAGGTGAAACGCTTCCGCGCCAGCGAGGCCGATTTCGCCAGGCAGGTGCCCGCCGGTGCCCAGGACCTGCGCAAGACCATCACCCACCAGCGCATCGAGACCTTTGTCAGCGCCCACAAGACGAATGACGCGGCCCTGAAACCGACGGGCAAGGGCCTGGAGATGGTGCCCCTGACCCACCCGAACGACCTGCGCGCCAACGAGACCATGCGCGTGCGCTTCCTGCTCGACGGCAAACCGCTGCCGAACCTGCCGTTCAGTCTGGTACCAGGTGGCGTGCGCTACCGCGGCGTGGCCGGCGAAATCCGCCTGACCACCGACGCCAAGGGCGAAGCCAGCTTCAAACTACCGGCCGCGAACATGTACTGGATGAACGCGGCCTACCCGCCGAATCCCGGCAAGGGCCCGGCGCCGGACAACGGTCCGGCGGAGACCCGCCGTTATGCCTACACGGCCACTCTCGAAGCGCTGCCGGAGTAAGAAAGCTTGTACCCGGGCGCGCCACATTCGGCGCGCCCGTTTGCTCCCCCCTTTGGCACCCATGCGCGACGTCCTCGTCCCTCTCACCATCGATCCTGCCCCGCCGCCGGCCGGCAGCGCGCTGTTCGACGCCGCTGGTTCCACCATGGGCACGCGCTGGTCGGCACGCCTGATGCTGCCGTCCGGCGTGCGCAGCGAATTGGGCAGCCAGATGCAGCGCGAGCTCGACGGGATCAATGCCGAGATGAGCCACTGGCAAGCCGATTCCGATCTTGGCCGCTACAACCGCGCCGCGCCCGGCAGCTGGCATGCCCTGCCGCCGCGCTTCCTGGAAGTCGTCGACTTTGCGATAGGTGTGATGGGTGAAAGCGGCGGCGCTTACGACCCGTTTGCCGGCGCACTCGTCAACCTGTGGGGTTTCGGCCCCGAGCGTCGTTTTGACCAGCCGGGCTTTTATGCCCCGGCACCGGACGCGGTACAGGCAGTGCTCGCCCGACGCGCGGCGCTGCGGCCCGTCCGTGATGATGAGAACCGCCTGCTGCAGCCGGGCGGCGCCCTGCTCGACCTGTCCTCGATTGCCAAGGGCTATGCCGTCGACCGCCTGGCCTGGTGCACGGAACAGCACGGCGTCGGCCACTACCTCGTCGAGATCGGCGGAGAACTGCGCGGCGCCGGCATGAAGCCGGACGGGCAGCCCCGGTGGGTGACGCTCGAAGGCGTGCCCGGCGCCGACGACATTCCGGCGGTCGTCGCCCTGCATGGCCTGGCCGTGGCCACCTCGGGCGACTACCGGCGCTTCTTTCATCACGGCGCCCGCCGTGCCTCGCACACGCTCGATCCCCGCAGCGGCTACCCGGTGGCGAACGACATCGCCTCGGACCACCGTGGTGGATGCGCGCTGCATGCCGGCCGACGCGCATTCGACGGCGATTACCGTCCTCGGTCCCGAGGCGGGCCTGGCCTATGCCGAAGAGCGCGACATCGCCGCACGCCTGCTGCTGCGCCGGGCCGGGCGCCTCGAAGAACGCGTGAGCAGCGCCTGGCGCGCGCTCCTGCAATGACCCTGCCGCCACCATGATGACCATCGACCCTGTCCGCTGGACGGCCGCCGCCGCCACCCGGTCCTGGCCTGGGGCGGCCTGTGCGGGGCCATGCTGGGCCGCCGGCGCCAGCCCGCGCAGCCGCAGGACGCCGACTGGCTGGTGGTGCATGCCAGCCAGACCGGCAATGCCGACTACCTGGCCCGGCAGACCGCCGCCACGCTCGCAACCGGCGGCCTGTCTGCACGCACCATCGACATCGCCGACCTCGACGCCGCCATCCTGCAGGGCGCCACCCGGGTGCTGTTCGTCGCCAGCACCTACGGCGAAGGCGACGCGCCCGATGCCGCCGCGCGCTTTGCCGCCGTGACGATGGCAGGGGATGTCGACCTGGCGCAACTGCACTACGGCGTACTGGCACTGGGCGACAGCAGCTACACGCACTATTGCGGCTTCGGCCGCGCCCTCGACGCCTGGCTGCGAGCGCGCGGGGCCACGCCACTGTTCGAACGCATCGATGTCGACCGCGGGAATGCCGACGCCATCGCCGCCTGGCAGCATCAACTGAGTCACCTGGCCGGTACCAGCGACCTGCCCGACTGGGAAGGCCCGGCCTATGGCGAGTGGCGCATCCTCGAGCGTACCCTGCTGAACCCCGGCAGCGCTGGTGCCCCGCTCTACCGCATCGTCCTGATTCCTGCGGCGGGCGGCTTGCCCGACTGGGAAGCAGGCGACCTGGTGCAGGTAAGCGCCCCCGGCGACCCCGACCTGCCGCGCGAATACTCGATCGCCTCGGTGCCGGGTGAAGGACGCATCGAACTACTGGTGCGCCTGCAGCGCCACGAGGACGGCAGCCTTGGTGCAGCCTCCGGCTATGCCTGCAGGCGACCGGGCACGACATCATCGCCCTGCGCATTCGCACCCATCCGCGCTTCCGCCTGGGCGAGAACGCCGCGCGGCCGCTGATCCTGGTCGGCAATGGCACCGGCCTGGCGGACCTGCGCGCCCACCTGAAGGCGCGCATCGACGCCGGCATGGATGAGAACTGGCTCGTTTTCGGGGAGCGCAATGCCAATGTCGACTTCCTGCTGCGCGAGGAGCTCGAAAGCTGGCACGCGGCCGGCAAGCTGGCGCGCCTGGACGCCGTGTTCTCGCGCGACACCGCCGAGACGCGTTATGTGCAGCATGCGCTGCTCGAGCAGGCTGACACGGTGCGGGCATGGGTCGCACGCGGCGCCGCGATCTATGTCTGCGGCAGCCTGCAGGGCATGGCGACCGGGGTGCATGAAGCCTTGTGCGCCGTGCTCGGCAGTCAGGCCGTCGACGATTTGGCCGCCGACGGACGCTACCGGCGCGACGTCTACTAAGCGCCCGACAACAGCCCTTGCTTGTTCAGACAGCAACATCGTACACTGAGCCGTTCTGGGCGTCTGCTTTCGGCCACAACCGGGCATTCGAAGGCTTGCAACGTTTGGGCATGGGCCGCTCTTCACACTGGATAGCAAACCATGAAACGAAGTTTGAAGGCTGCCAGGGACGTCTTTGACTACATCGAGATGTTCTACAATCCAAAGCGCCGGCACGGCTTCAAGGAAAAGCTGTCGCCAATCGATTTTGAAAAACGATAAGGTGAACGGCGCGCGAGTGTCCAGGGAACCGTAGTCGATTCAAAGCTTACTTGCGCACGCCATTTTTTTGACCACGAAAATGTTCAATCCGCGGCCCCTCATCCGGTCCATTTCACTGCCTGGCTTCAAGCCATGCGTGGTAATCGACGACTTTCTGCTGGACCCAGAAAAAATGCTGGCATTTGCGGCTGCACGACGTGCTGCTTTCGCTGTCGATGCCGGAAACTACTTCCCTGGGCCCGAGGTGGCCATGCCATCAGACTTTACTGCACTCCTCAGTGAGTTTTTCACGCTACATATACGGCCTCTGCTGGGCGGGCGGCGTACATTGCAAGCTACAAGCCGACTTTCCATGGTCACCAAACCCCCAGGCACATTGCAGCCGCTCCAGCGCATTTGCCACAGCGATACGATGGTGGGTACCCGACGTGTCGACTCACAGGCCGGCGAAGCCATGGCCGCCTCGGTTCTTTACTTGTTCCGTGATCCCGACCTTGGCGGTACGAGTTTTTACAAGCCACGCAGGCCGCCGGAAGAGATCGCCGCCCTTAACTGGGAGGCACGTGCGTTGACCGGAGAGGCGTTCAGTCGGCTCCTGGGTGGGCCACCCGGCTACCTTACGTCAAGCAATGGCTATTTTGAACAGATTGGCACAGTCCCGGCCGCCTACAACCGGGCTATTTTTTACGATGGGGCTATTCTGCATTCGGGGCAGATTGACCGCCCGGAACGCTTATCCAATGACCCGGAAGAAGGCCGCCTTACGCTAAACGGTTTCTTCCTGCATCGTCTTACTGCCTCTGAGGCCGCACGACACCTCTTCAGGTAATTGTGACTGTTTGCGTAAATCCCAGCAGCGTGACACGTTCGTACAAACGGGTGGCCAATGGTGGCAGGCGCTAGCCTTCCACCTGCCACTCATCCGACCGCGAGGGGCCGATTTCGGCCAGACGCGGCTGTCGATAATTTTCATTAACTATGACCCTGTCTGCCTTCACCAGGACCAACCCGCGCATTGTCGGCCTCACCGGCGGCATTGCCAGCGGCAAGTCGCTGGCGTGTACGATGTTTTCATCCTTGGGCGTGCCGACGCTATGCATCGATCTCGTCGCGCGGTCCATGCATCAGGACCCGTCCCATCCCGCCACACGTGCGCTCGCGACCGCAGTTCCTCAGGCGATGACAGCCGATGGTGCACTACGGCGCGGTTCCCTGCGTACACTGTTTGCCCGCGACGAGACCGCCAACACGGCTTTGAAAGAGATTTTCCGCCCCTACGTCCAGCAGGCCGTCAGACAATGGACTGACGCGCAGAGCGCCCTTTACGTGGTGTGGGAGGCAGCTCTCCTGGCTGACCTCGGTCTCTCGGTCGACCGAATCCTGGTCATCGAGGCGCCACCAGAGCTCCGCACAAGTCGCATGCTTACCCGTAGCCCCGGCTGGTCTCGCGACGATGCCGAACACCTCATCGCGGTGCAGGCCGCAACCCCGCTCCCCTTCGCTTCGCCCACCGACATTCTCATGAATACCGGTACGCGGGATGACCTCAGCCAGCGCGTGCGCGCCCAACACGCCTGTTACCTTGCCCGTTGGAGCTGACATGAAAGCAATTGCCTTCTCGGGTACGCTTGACCCCATCACCAACGGTCACATGTGGGTCATCGGCGAAGCCCGCGCCCTGGCGGACGAAGTGATTGTTTTTCTGTCCGAAAATCCGTTCAAGAAACCTCTGTTCCCCGCTGAAGATCGGCAACGGATCGTGGAACGCAGCGTGGCAGAGCGAGGCTGGACGAACGTCCGGGTAATCGTCGTGCGCGGCGACTACACAGCACGCGCGGCCAAGCGGCACGGCATTGACTACCTGATCCGCGGGATTCGCAACACGGCCGACTTCGACTACGAAAACCTGATCCAGCAGGCGAACGTCGACGTTTTACATGGAGCCAAGACGATTTTCGTGATGCCGCCGCGTGACCTCGGCTCGGTCAGTTCCAGTTTCGTTCGCGGCCTGCAGGGCCCAGTCGGCTGGCACTGGATGACGCGACAGTTCATCCCCGGTCCCGCCTACCAGGAGTGGGTTCTGGCGTGGCTGCGCACGGAATGGCGGGCGCTATGGCCTGGCGAGGACCAATGGTTTGAGCGCCTTACCGGCCCCACAGCTTATGGTGGGCCGGACCGGCCCTACCACAACCTCGATCACCTCGTGCACGGCCTGACGGAAATCCGAATCTGGGCTGAGAATACAGGTAGCACTCCGGAAGACATGGCAGTGTTGAAGAAAGCGTTCTGGTTCCACGACGCCGTCTACATCCACGGCCCTCAGGAGGTCAGCAACGAGGAAGCGAGCGCGCGGCTCTGGCTCGGCAGCGGGCTGCCCGACGCGCGGGCGGACGAGGTGGCGGCACTGATCCGCGCGACTGACCATTTCCAGACCGAAGCTATCAACCATCCGCTCAAGCCGGCGATGCTCGGCGCCGATCTGGCGATCCTGGGACAGGACCCGCAACAGTACGACTCCTACGCCGCGGCCATCCGCCAGGAATACGCGGTGGTGCCCGACCCAGTCTACCGAGAGCACCGGACGCGAGCGCTTCGTACGCTGCGAGACAAGGCTGCGCGCGCCGAACTCTTCACGGATGCCTGGTTTGCCAGCCTGTACTCTGAACGGGCACGCGAGAATCTGGAGCGCGAGCTGCACAGCCTGGAGTGACAGATCCCACACGGTAGCTTCCACTTGGCAAGCTGGTATCATCGCTTGACAGGCCGGTTTCGGCCACAAGCGGTCTTTCGCAACTCGAAACGTCTTAAGCGCACCATGACGCGAAAACTAGGTTTCTTATTAGTCGTTGTCGGTTTTGGATGGATGGTTTTATTGCAAGGGGGGCAGTCCCTGCGCGGTGGAATCAGACCAATTCTCGAAGTCGCATACGCTCAGGTAGATTACGGCGGACGCTCGGCCATTCCTTCCAAAGAGGTCATAGAACTGCTAAGCGAAACGGCACGTAGATGCTACGATGCTCAGCCGCTATTTCTGCTACCTGGTGTAACCATGTTAATCGGCGCCATTTTGATTGGGCGACGAAGCGTCGGCATCTCAGATGACAAGCGAACCCATTTTTAAAACCGTCCGCTCAGGGTCGATTCCGGCCGGTCGTCATAGCACAGAGATGTTTTCCATTGGCAAGCTGCTATCATCGACCGACAGGCCGATATCGGCCAGAAGCTGCCCTTCAACATGCATATGAAAATATACCGCTACGTTCTGCTGTGTTCCTACCTTTTGCTAACTCTCCCACAAGCCCTCGCGCAAGATATTGGAGTCCTACATCTCTCTCCGCTTCATTTGGAGTTGCCAGCAACCTGGAGCTTCGACCAGTCAAAGCAGCCAATCGAAGGTCACGGTCTAAATGGTGAAAAGCTTCTTATCTCGGTCATGCGCAAGCGTGCAGGCCCTGCAACCGAGGCTGTGCCGAGCGTAAAAGAAATAGCTCAAAAGTTTGCTCACGGACAGATGAGCAAGCTCGCATCGAAAGGTGGTGCAACGATTGTGCGGCCTCTCAGCGAGTTCCCAGTCCCGGAAGGAAAGGCCGCTTATTCAGTCGCGTCTGAAAAATCAAGCCCGTTCGGCGGGAAAAAATATTTCATCCAGTACATTTTTGCTACTCCGGAAGTGATTATCTTTCTAACGTTCGAGGGAAATGGCGAAGCGCTGAGTGCTATGCGTCAATCAGATACGCTTCTTAATACGCAACGCTGGGATGACTAGACTTGGCTCGCCAGTCGGACCGACAGTCATAGTTGCGACTGTTGGGATAGCGATGATTATGATGCTGATATTGCCGATCATCTTAAAGCGCCGCACCAGCCACAGGTATGACTGCTTTGGGTCGTAAGCGGACGCTACCATAGGTCCGCTAACGACCAGAAACGGACCGACACCAAATGATGTCTGTAAATCTATGATGGTTACTCGAACTGCAAAGGTTTTCGTGCCTTTCGTGCTTTCCACTGTCGCCCTTTGGACGTGGACAGCTTTCGCTATTCAATGGCTGCTTCCGGACTACACCGCATTTGAAATTGTGATTGCCGACGTTTTTGTCACGATTGCTGCAATCGTCGCGTGGTCTGAGCCGGATTTTGCCGACATTACTGAGGCTGGATGGTTGGGTGTCTCTTTGGGTGGGCTGCTCGCCTCGCTTCTCTTCGTGGAGATTAGCTGCTCTGGTGGCTTGCAACTTCGCGCGTCCGGGCCGTACTGCGAGTCTTACAAGCCAGGTGGGATTGGGATGATTTTCGATATCGCGGCTATCGCGCTTACATTGGCCGCGCCGGCATGCGCTGTACGTAAGGCGCTGGAACGAATGGCTTTATAAGGTCCATTCGATACCCAGAGGTTCGTCCACTGAAGGTCTGCAATGGGTCTATTGTGTTGAAAAAGTCGCCAAGCAACTTTTTTGACCTGTTTTCGGCCGGTTAAGAGTCCAACCAGCTGGCGTTCGTTGAACAGGCGCGGTTTTGTGTAGTCGAGGTAACGCTCTTTCGTGGACGGAAGGCAAGCGCTCCGAGTTTTTCAACACAATAGGTCCAGAAGCAATGGGATGGACTCCCCTCCCCCTGAGGGCACGTAAGTGCCAAACTGGAGTTTCCACACAACCAGTTCAGAAAGAAGGAGTCCACCATGAAGATTATCCGTGTTGGGGTCGTTCGACAAGAGTCTGCACTTAACGCACCAAATATTTCGTTAGGCATCTATGCGTCAACTCCGGGGTCCTACCGCTATCTTGCTCTGCGTCGTAGCTGCGCTATTGTTGGCATCCCCACTTGGGCTGTATTGGCTGGGCTTGAGCGGCATAGATGGCTTCCCGCAAAAGCCATTGCAGCTTGCCTCCAAAGAGCAGCAGGTACTTGTTTGGAGAGACGCTCGTGGCGATGGTGCGCCCCGTATCGAAGCAATGAACCCTTACTCGTTCGCCATTACGCTACTAGTTGACAGAAACCCGAGCGCACCTCCTGATCAGCAGATTGTCTGGCGGGTTGCCTCCAGCTATCTCGCAGGCCATCAGCGAAACAAGGGGATGGGCTGGTGGCATCTGTCAGGTGCCGCGCTCACCATTTGGCTGTCACGCAACTGGACTAGCGAGGAAATCTTGTCTGCCGCTGCTCTGTCTCGATAGTCTGCTTCGGGGTCGGTAGGAGACGTTCATTAAGCGCAGCGTGCTCCCCGCAATAATTTCCTTGTCGAAAACCGATCCTGTACACTGACCGCTTACGAACGTGTGCAATCAGCCGGAACGGAGCTTGTCCGTCTATCGATCCGTTGGATGCGGTCTGGAGCTCGGCCTGTGCGATCTGGCTAGCGACTTAATTACGTCAAGGCGGACTGGCCGGGAACGGCGCGGTTCATTGTTCATGTTTCGGGCAGCCGCCGCTTACCTCAACATTAGGTGCGCATGACAAATTCCATCAAACTCCAAAGCTACAAGCAGCACATGGCGGCGAAGGGCGTGGGTGAGTCCACGGCTTTCCCGCCTGCCTGGAGCATGCTCTGGTCCATCGGCTTCAAAGTCCCACCACCTCCTTTCCTCGGTTTCGTTTCGCTCGTCCTGATCTGTGGCGGCTTTTTCGGGCCGGTGTTCGGGATTGGCGTTTGGTTGCTGGGTAATCGCGGTATGCGGGAAATGCCGGCTAATAAGGCTATGTGGGTGGCGCTCATCACTGGCGCCGCGTTCGGCATAATCATGGCCGCGTACTATCGCCACATTGCACGCAGGCATCGGCTGGGCTCTTGGGCTGCGTTTTCGCTTGGAGCGGTGCGCAGCTGACGATAACGAGCGCTTACAAAGCCCTTTGCTTGCCCTCGCAGTAACACCGTACAGTGAACAATTCTGACCGGCCTTCCACCATCGCCTCGACGACGGCCTACTTCTTCACCCACCCATCCACCGCCGCGCGCCCCACCGCCGGATCATCGGTAAAGAACCCATCGATCCCCGCATCGAGATAGGCACGGATCTCGGCCACGGCATTGCCGCGCTGGCTGGCCGAGGCTACCGGCTCGGCGCGCAGGCCGGTCGGCAGGAAGGGGTTCTCTGGCCGCAGGGTCCAGGTGTGCACCAACAGGCCGGCCGCGTGCGCGTTGGCGACGAACCCCGTCGGCGCGGCGAGCTCGTTGGCGCTCGTGCGCGGGATGATGATTTCCTTGTAGGGCGAGACCACGTTGGCATATGCCGCCACTTCCTTCAGGCCCGCCGCCGTGATCATGCTGGCATAGGTGCGGCCGTTCCCGGCCGCGACAAAATCGTAGGGGGCATTGCTCGGGCTGTCGATCAGCTGCACTAGGCGGATATCCGTCATGCTGCGCAGTTCCTTCAGGTTCTCGGTTTCGAAGGACTGGATGAACACCGCCGCCTCCTTGCCGCGGTAGCCGTTGGCGGCCAATACATCGACCAGGCGCTTTTCCAGCGGCAGGCCGATCGACTTGAAATAGCTCGGGTGCTTCGTTTCCGGGTAGAGGCCGATCACCTTGCTGCGGGCGCGGCTCTCCTCGCGTACCAGGTCGATCACTTCCTGCAGGGTCGGGATCTCGAACTGGTCGTTGTAGGCGACATTGGCGGGCCGGTTGGCGGGAATGCGTTCGCGCGCGCGCAGGGTCTTCAGTTCGGCCAAGGTGAAGTCTTCCGTGAACCAGCCGGTGATGGGCACGCCATCGATGGTCTTGATCGCCTTGCGCGCGGCGAACTGCGGCAGTGTCGCCACATTCGTGGTGCCGGAGATCTCGTTCTCGTGACGCGCCACCAGCACGCCATCCTTCGTCGCCACCAGGTCCGGCTCGACGATATCGGCCCCGTCCTCGATCGCCTTGCGGTAGGACGCCAGCGTGTGCTCCGGACGCAGCGCCGAAGCGCCGCGGTGCGCCGTCACCGTCGACCGCGGCGGCCAGGATGCGCCGGGATTGGCGAGATCGGTGTCGCTGCCGCCGCAGCCGGACAGCAGCGCGATGGCGGCGGCAAGGGAAGCGACAGCACAACGGAAACGCGATGGGACGGGTTGCTGCACGGTAGGCTCCTGTTGAGTAATCGTGCAAAAAATATAAGTCCTGAATGTGACACCGCCGTGACGAACGGTGTCGAATCGGTGGCATCGCCTGTGAGCGTCCATCCGGGAGCCCGCCACAGTCGAAGGCTTGGGCCTTTCAAACCACCGTTTTCTTGCGATTGCTCAATCCTGAAGCAGCAACAAAATTACGCTCAAAATCAATGACTTGAGCGATACGGTTCACAGTGCCTCACAGAATTATCCACAGTTTCTGTGTAGAACTTGGGGCGCGCGTCGGCGCTTACCCCTGCGCCGGACACCGGATGAGCTCGAGCCTCGCTGACTCCTACCCGCATTAAATAATGAATACGAATGATAACGATTCTCGTTTACATATTCGAAAACGCTCTCTAGAATGCTGGTCAGTTCAACAACACGGCGCCCCAAGCTTCCTGGGTGAGCGCCATCAACGAGAGAAGAACCGAAGACCATGCAAGCCATCAAAAGCCGCAAGCACGCCCGCTCCCGATCCCACCATGCCGTGAGCGCTGCGCTCGCCGCCATGCTCCTGCCCCTGTCCGCGCAGGCCGCCGAGACCACCCCGCCGGCACTCGACGACACGGCCAGCGGCGCCATCTCGAAAGTCGAAGTTGTCGGCCGCACCGAGAACGATTTCCTGGCCGAGCGTGCGGCCTCGCCGAAGTACACGGAAAAGCTGGTCGACACGGCGCAGTCGGTGCAGGTCATCAAGAAGGAACTGATCGAGCAGCAAGGCGCCCTCACCCTGACCGAGGCGCTGCGCAACACCCCGGGCGTGGGCGCCTTCTTCCTCGGCGAGAACGGCAATACCAATACCGGCGACGCCATCTTCATGCGCGGCTTCGACACCTCCGGCAGCATTTTTGTCGACGGTGTGCGCGACATCGGTTCGATCTCGCGCGACGTCTTCAACCTCGAGCAGATCGACGTCGTCAAGGGTCCGGCCGGCACCGACAACGGCCGCGGCGCGCCCACCGGGTCGGTCAACCTCGTTACCAAGCGCGCGGCGCTGACCGACGCGATGAGCGGCTCGCTCACGGGCGGTAGCGCGAAGCAGAAACGGGCAACGGCCGACCTGAACCGGGTGCTCAGCGACGAACAAGGCATCGCCCTGCGCCTGAACGTGATGGCCCAGGATGCCGGCCGGCCCGCACGCGACGTCGTCAAGGACAAGCGCTGGGCCGTGGCGCCCAGCCTGGCTTTTGGCCTGAAGGGTCCGACCCGGGTTTACCTGGACTTCCTGCACGTCGACCAGGACAACGTGCCGGACGGCGGCGTACCAACGGTCGGCCTGCCGGGCTATTCCAGCCCGGATGCGCGCAGCTTCCTCAACGGCGCGGCGCCTGTCGATCCGCAGAATTTCTATGGCTCGCTGAGCGACTATGACCGCGTGGAAGCCGACATGGCGACCGTGCGCGTCGAGCATGCGTTTTCGCCCAGCCTGAAGCTGAACAACATCAGCCGCTACGGCCGCACGCGCCAGGACTACCTGCTCACCGCCTTCATGAGCAACAGGGCCAATCTGCTGACCCCGAACGAAGCCGATCCGTCGACCTGGACGCTTGCCCGCAGCACCCGTACCTCGAAAGACCAGACCAATAAAATCCTCACCAACCAGACCGTGCTCACCGCGCAGTTCGGCAGCGGCGCGCTCCAGCACACCCTGGTCACGGGTCTCGAACTCACCCAGGAAAGCCAGCTTGCCTACGGACGCACCGGCCTGGGCGCCCCGCCCGCCGCCAACCTCTACCGCCCGAACCCGGCCGAGCCGATTCCTGCGCTCGATGTGCGCCGCAGCGGTGCCTATAACGATGGCGCCGTCGACACGCAAAGCCTGTATGCCTTCGACACCATCAAGCTGGGCGAGCGCTGGATCTTCAACGGCGGCCTGCGCGCGGACCACTACAGCGGCGACTACACCGCCGTGGCGCTGACCAGCAATGTGCTGGTACCGACCCACTTCACGATCAAGGACACCATCGTCAACGGCAAGCTCTCGGCGCTCTACAAGCCGAGCGCGAACAGCAGCGTCTACGCGATGGTGGCCAGCTCGAAGCTGCCGCCGGGGTCGAGCTTCAGCGTCTCCGCCAGCGCCGGCAGCGCGCAGAATCCGAAATACGATCCGCAGTCGACGGTCACGACGGAACTGGGCGGCAAGCTCGATTTACTGAAGCAAAAGCTGGCCCTGAGCGCGGCGCTGTTTCGCACTACGGTGAAAAACGAACTGGAACAGGATCCGGTCGACCTGCAGTGGTACCAGAACGGCGAAAAGCGCGTGCAGGGCGTGGAACTGGGCGCCACCGGCGAGCTCGCGCGCGGCTGGCTGGTCAGCGCGGGCTACCTGTACATGGACACGAGCGTCGAGAAGGGCAAGGTGCTGACCACCCTCGGCGAGAACAACCTCACGTACACGCCGAAGCAGTCGTTCACGCTGTGGACGTCCTACCAGCTGCCGATGGGCCTGAAGCTGGGCGGCGGCGCGCGCTACGCCGACCGCCTGCTGCGCGGCCTGGACGGCGCCATCGGCACCCCGGCCTATACCGAGGCCCACTGGGTGTTCGACGCGATGGCGTCTTGGGAGCTCAACCGCAACTTCGATATCCGCCTGAACGTCTACAACCTGGGCGACAAGGCCTATGTCGCCAGCATCAACAAGAGCGGTTATCGCTACACGCCGGGCACCCCGCGCTCGGCCAGCCTGACGGCGAACCTGCGCTTCTGAGCGGCGTGTTTCATGGTCCCGCCGTTGGCGCGGCCGTGCACCCGCATGCCGGCACCCCGGCCGATGCGGCGCATGGATGACCTGCGCCCCGGCTTGGCCTAGAATGGGCGGCTTTCACCCTTTCCCGGCACACCTTGAAGATATCGATCGGCCTGCGCCTGTTTGCCTCGGTCTTGCTGGCCATCCTGGCGGTGGCCGCCAGCGCCGTCTTCCTGCTGCGCCAGGACGTGCTCGAACGTTTTGGCGACTACGCCGCGCAGGTCGAACTGGACCGCCTGGAAGAACTGTCGGCGACGCTGGCCCGGCGCTATGCGCGCAGCGGCAGCTGGGACTTCATCCCGGCCGCGCACAAGCGCGCGTGGCTGGCCGACGAACTGGCGCGCCGGAACAGGAACGCGCGATGCGGGTCATGGCGGCGCCCGCACCGCCTGCACCGCCTGCACCACCGGCGGCACCGGCGGCACCGGCGCCGCGCGCGCCGGTGTCCGTGGCGCCGCCTCGCTCGGCCCTGCCGGTAGTGCCGGTCGCGCCGGCGGCGCCGGCGGCTCCCTCAGCCCCGCCGCTGCCACCCCCTGCCGCCACCTCCCTCATTCGCGATGCCCCATCCAGACGACCTGGCGCCGCGCCTGCAGGCGCGCGCCAGCCTGCTCGGCCCCGACGGGCGCTGGCTGGCCGGACGCGAGCCGGGCACGCTGCCGCTGGTGCGCCGCGCCATCCTCGTTGACGGGAAAACGGTCGGCTACCTGGCGGTGGCGCGCAGCGCACGCCCGACCGATGCCCTCGCCTACGCCTTCCTGCAGCAGCTCGGCGCCAGCCTGTGGCCGATCGCCGCGGCCGGCGTGCTGCTCAGCGCCCCGGTGGCCACCGCGCTGGCAATCCACTTCCGCCGTCCGATCGGGCGCCTGGCCGCTGGCGCGCGCCTGCTGGCCGAGGGTCGCTTCGACACCCGCCTGCCGCTTGGCCGCAGCGACGAACTGGGCGAACTGGCGGGCCACTTCAATGCGCTCGCGGCGCGGCTGGAAGCAGCCGAGGCCACACGCCGCCAGTGGGTGGCCGACACCTCGCATGAGCTGCGCACCCCGCTGGCGGTGCTGCGCGCGCAGATCGAAGCCATCGGGACGGCGTGCGTAATAGCGACCCGGAGCACGTCGCCGCGATGCTGCGCCGGTGCTCGCCTTGAACCGCCTGATCGACGAGCTCTACGCGCTGGCGCGGGCCGATGTCGGCGCGCTCGACTGCCGGCGTGCGCCGCTCGACCTGTGGGCGCTGGCGCTGCAGGAAGCCGATGCCTGGCGCGACCGCTTCGAGGCAGCCGGGCTGACCTTCGAGACCGGCGCGGCGCCCGTGCGTGCGCGCGCGTGCTGGCCGACGGTGAACGCATGCGCCAGGTGCTGGGTAACCTGTTCGAAAACTGCCTGCGCTATACCGCTCCCGGCGGGCGCGTTCGGCTCGATGCAAGCGAAGACGACGGCCGCCTGTGCCTGGTCGTGGATGACAGTGCTCCCGGCGTGCCGGATGCCGCGCTGGCGCGCCTGGGCGAACGCTTCTACCGCGTCGACGCCTCGCGCAGCCGGGCCAGCGGCGGCGCCGGCCTTGGCCTGGCGCTGTGCCTGCGGCTGGTCGAGGCGCAGGGCGGCAGCATCGCCTTTGCCCACTCGCCCCCGGGCGGACTGCGCGCCACGATCGCATTCGACCTGGAGGGAGCATGAACACGGACATCGCCATCGTCGAGGACGAACCGGAACTGGCGGCACTGGTGGCCGACTATGCGCGCGCCGCCGGCTACACGCCGGCCGTGTTCGCCGACGGCGCCGTGGCCCTGGCCGCGCTGCGTGAACACATGCCGGCGCTGGTCGTGCTCGACCTGATGCTGCCCGGGATGGATGGCCTGGCGCTGTGCCGCGCCCTGCGCGCGTTCTCGAACGTCCCGGTCATCATGGTGACGGCGCGGGTGGAAGAGATCGACCGCCTGCTGGGCCTTGATGCCGGCGCCGACGACTACCTCTGCAAGCCCTTCAGCCCGCGCGAACTGGTGGCGCGCATCAAGGCGGTCCTGCGCCGTAGCTGCCCTCCTGTGGAGGCGCCGGTACTGGCAATCGACAAGCAAGCGCACCGCGCCAGCGTGCACGGGCGCCCGCTCGACCTGACGCCCAGCGAATTCGCCTTGCTTGCCGCCCTGGCGCGCCGTCCCGGCCAGGTGTTCTCGCGCGCCCAGCTGCTGGAACTGGCGCACCAGGACCACCTGGACGTGACCGACCGCGCCATCGACAGCCACATCAAGAACCTGCGGCGCAAGATCGATGCGATCGCCCCTGGAGTCGATCCGATCCGCTCGATTTACGGGGTGGGCTACCGGTTCGAGCTGTAGAACGCCTGACTCCCCCGGGAAAGGAGCTTTGCATCGTCTGCCCAGCCTTCCATCAGCGCTGCCGCACGCTCGACGACCCGGGGCAATCTTTCCGTTGCCACCAGGCCAACGCCCGTTTTACACTGGACCAGAGGAAGAGTCCAGCATCGCGGCCCGGGTCTTGACCGCGATCGGCAACACCGCCTACCTCAGTGGCGACTTCAAGACGGCGAGAAAAGCGCTTGCAGCTGGAATGCGTTGTCCCGATGCACCTGGAAATCCGTTCATGCTTCGCACGATACGTGTCAGAAGGAGAACACGAGCGCCGCCGCGGTTTTCGTCCCGTCCGACGTCGGCTTCTGGACCTCGACGCGTCCCGACAGCGCCGGCGTGAACGCGTAGGCCAGGCCGATGCCGTAGACAGCGCCGGTATCGGTCGTGCTGTCGCTGAAGCCATTGCCCTTGCCCTCGGAGGTGATGCTGCTGATGCCCGCGCGGCCGAAAGCGCTCAGCGAGGCGCTCAGCGGCAGGCTGCCGATGACCGACAGCTCGGCCTGGTCGACCGTCAGGTCGACCGGCAGGCTGCCGACATTCGTGTAGGCGCGGGCATCGAGCAGGCGGTGGTAACCCGCTTCGATGGCGACATGGGCGTTGAAGCGGTATCCGGCGAAAGCGCCGAACCCGGTATCGCGGTCCAGGTTGTCGAATTTGGTCGAAGCGGCATCGACGCCGGCATAGAAATGCGAGGACTCGGCGGCGAACGCCTGGCTGGAGACGAGCAGGAGTGCGGTTGCTGCAATGTGCTTGAACATGTAAGGGCCTTGAAGTGACAGCATCAGGAGGACACGGAATTTCCGCAACTCATGATTATTGCATAACAAGATTGCATGAAATGAAGTAGCTTTGCGTTTTCGGCAAAACGCGCGCAGCTGCATCGGCTTGCATTCGTGGCGCGCGATCACCCACCGGCGCGCTGCCACGTCTCCATTTTTCCTCCACATTCGGGGCCTAGCATGCCTTTGCTCGCGCACGGGTCCGTGCGCGCCACACCGAAAGGAAAATCCATGCTTTTACGTTACGTCATCCTGGCCGGCCTGCTGTGCGGGGCCGCCACCGCGCAGGCCGCCGTCCACATCGAGTGCAAGGGCGCCAAGGGCGGCAACTGCGCACTGTCGCCACCGGCCCCACCGCCCGCGCCACCTGCACCGCCTGCGCCACCGGTACCCCATGTCAGCGCGCCTGGAGAGGTCGCACCGCCCGCCTTGCCAGCCGTCCCTGCCCTGCCCGCCATGCCCGCCATGCCGGCCATTCCCGCGCCGCCGCCACCGCCGGCACTGCCCCATGTTCCTGCCGCGGCCCACGCCGCCTGCGCCGGCAAAACCGCCGGCAGCACGGTGTCGTTGCAACCCGGGCCGAAGGAATCGATGAGCGGCGTGTGCGAAAAGGCACATGGACGCATGGTGTTCCACCTGCGCAGCTACCACCGCGAGGACTGAGCACCTATCGGACGGCCGTTTGTTAGCAAAATGATTAGAATGACTCATCAGCTAGCGAGCGGCCGGAGGAATCATGTTCGATATGGATTTGCCGTGGTGGGAGTTCATCGTGCGCGGGGTGGTGGTCTATCTCGTGCTGCTGGTGATGGTGCGCCTGTCGGGCCGGCGCACGGTCGGCCAGTTCACGCCCTTCGACCTGCTGGTCATGCTGCTGCTGTCGGAAGCGGTGTCGAACTCGCTGTCGGGCGGCGACGATTCGCTTGGAGGCGGCCTGATCCTGGCGGCCACGCTGATCGGCCTGAACACGGTGGTCGCCTTGATCTCCGCCCATAGCCGGAGCATGGCAACGGTGCTCGACGGTACCGCCATCCTGATCGGGCGCGACGGACAGTTCTTCGACAAGGTCGTGCGGCGCTGCCGCATTACCGAGGGCGATCTCGAGCAGGCCCTGCGCGCCAACGATTGCGCGCGCCAGGACATGCAGTGCGCCTTCCTCGAGGCAGATGGCGAGATCACGATCCAGAAGAAGAAATAAGCCCGCGCAAGCGTGTTACTACGCTTCTGCGCAACAAGGCGGGCTTCAGCAGCGCCGCCGCCGCCGGGCCCCGGCGGTATGCGGACGTTTGCCCATGCCGTACCCGCACTGCCAGCGGTCCTTCTTGCCCCCGTTCAGTTTCCTTATGAGCGCTTTTGCTCAGCGGCTCCTGCCCAGCCGTATGGTGTGCGCACCTGATGGCCAACATGCTAGTTTTTTGGGCAGCGTCACTCCCGTGGCGCGTTGGATTCTTTCCTGATCAGGAGGTATGCCATGAAACGCAGCTTGACCATACTGGCGCTGGCCGCCGCCGCCGCCTGCGCGCCGGCACTCGCGCAGGATGACCTCATCCGCGCCGTCGCCAGCGGACCGGGCGAAAGCCCGCCGAACGGCTCGCCCGGCTCGAGTGTCGCGACATTCGAAATCGACGGCAACATCATGCGGGCCGAAGTGCCCTTCCGCGACCTGCTGGCCGACACCGTCGCCGGCCACATCCACTGCTGCACGACCGCCGCCTTTACCGGCGTGGCGCCGATCGCGATTCCCTTCGTCGACTTTCCGACCGGCGTCACGGCCGGCGTCTACACCCACGCCTTCGACCTGACCGACGCGGCGATCTACGATCCGGCCTTCCTCGCCGCGTTCGGCGGCACACCGGCCTCGGCCAGTACCGCACTGATCGAGGCCATCAATGCCAACGAGGCTTACCTGAACATCCACACCACGCGCTATCCGCAAGGGGAGATCCGCGGCTTCCTGGTGGCGGCGCCGATTCCGGAACCGGCGACCTGGGGCATGCTCGGGCTGGGCCTGGCGGGGCTCGGACTGAGCGCACGCCGGCGCCGGGCCTAGACGGCGTGCGCTTGCGACCGCCCTTCCCGCTCGGCCAGCATGGCTGACCAGGCGGGGATGGCCGCCCGCCAGAAGCTGGCGAGCGAGCCGGGGCGTTCGAGCTGCAGGCCGAGAAACTGCGCGGCCTGCAGCAAGGCCTCGACCGACGCCGGTTCATCCCCGGGCAGTACCGCCAGCGCACCGGTCTGCTTCGAGAGTTTCTCGCCGTTCGCGTTACGCACTACCGGCACATGCAGGTAGCGCGGCGTCGGCACGCCGAGCAGGCGCTGCAGGTAGATCTGGCGCGCGGTCGAGTCGATGAGGTCGGCGCCGCGCACGATGTCGGTCACGCCCCCGGTCGGCATCGTCGACCACCACCGCCAGCTGGTAGGCCCAGTAGCCGTCGGCGCGCTTCAGGACGAAGTCGCCGGATTCGAAGGCAAGCTGCTGGCTGACCGTGCCGGCGAAGCGGTCGTGGAAGGACATCGTGTCCGCGCCGGCGTCGGGCACGCGCAGGCGCAGGCTGCGCATGCTGCGACCGGGCGCGAGGCCGTGGCGGCAGGTGCCCGGATAGATCGCAGCCCCGTCCGGCCCCACGCCCGGGCGCGAGTCGATGATTTCGCGGCGATTGCAGCCGCAGGGATAGGCGTGCGCGTCCAGTTGCCGCGCGGCCGCCTCGTACAGCGGTTTGCGCCGGCTCTGCCAGACCACCTCGCGGTCCGATTCCATGCCGAGCGAAGCCAGCAGCGACAGGATGGCTTCGTCGGCGCCAGGCACGCTGCGGCCTTCGTCGATGTCCTCGATGCGCACCAGCCACTCGCCGCCATGGGCGCGTGCGTCCAGGTAGCTGGCCACGGCCGCCACCAGCGAGCCGGCATGCAGCCGGCCGGTGGGCGACGGCGCGAAGCGGCCGACATAGGGTTTGCCGCCGGCAGGCGGGCTCGTTTCAGTCGTGCCAGGAGCGGTATTGCCAGGATCGGTGTTGCTGCTTGCGGGCGCGTTCATTGCGATACGTCGGTACCAGAAGGGGCATCACGATACCACAGGCCCAGGGAAGCCCTGATCTATTCACGGCGGCGTCTCGGCCACGAGAAAATGCGCCCTGCGGCGTTGCAAATCCTCGCGATACCACGCGGTATCGCTGCGGTTTGCGCCTTGCAAGGCACATTTTTCGTGACCAAGTCCGTCCAGCCGGAATAAATCAGCGCTTCCCTAGCGCGGACCGCCCTTCCAGCCATCCTTCTCTTCGAAGTCGCGGATCAGCTTGGTCACCTGGCTGCCGACCTCGTTCGGCACCGCCATCGACAACTGGTAATGGACGATCTCGAAACTATCGCCCTTGCGCCGCAGGACGCCGCTGGCCTGGCAAATGCCCATGCGGGTGTCGAGCAGCTCGTCGAACCAGACGATGGCGCCGTCCTCGGAGGCGTAGACATGGCGCCGCATCGGCTTGAGGACCCAGGCTGACTTGCGCTTGAAATGGGGCTGTGCCCAGGCCTTGAATTCGTCGCGGCGCCAGCGCTCGCCCTTGTCGGTGCCGATATAAATGCCATCCCTGGCGATCTTGTCGAAATAGACGGGGCGGGAGTGGGCGGCATCGTCGTGCCAGCGGTCGACGAAGGCGTCGACGTGCTTCGTCAGGGTGGAATCGGCGTGCGCGGCCCAGGCGCACAGCAGCATGCAACAGGCAAGGAGCAATCGCTTCATGGTCTGGCTGACTGTTGACTTAAAAGCCGGATTGTACACAGATGTATGTACATCCTTGTAACTAATCGTATGAAGCGGAGAAAACTCCTCCGTTATCGTGTACATTTGGCAACGAGTCATTTCCTTGCCCACTATGCGCACTCTTTCGACCCTGCTGCTCTGTGTTGCCCTCGGCGCCCGCGCCGAGCCGCTCCCTCCTTCCACGTCGCCAGCGCCCGCGCCAAAAGGGCGCACGGCACAGGCCAGCGCGCAGGACGGCCGCCTGCAGCCGCAGGACGAGAACCACGCCGGCGAGGCTGCCTCGCTGCGGGCCCGCATCGACAAGGAGGCGATCCGCGCCGCCATCGCAGGCCTTCCGACGGAGGCCGACGCCTATCCCCGCCGCCACGAGGCCGACACGCTCAGTGCGACGCCTGCCCAATCCTTCGCGCGCGACTTCGCCGCCTCACGGCTGCCGGACTGCCTGCACTCCGAGGGCTTGCGCAACCAGCCGACCTTCTTCCTCACCGGCTTCCTCGCCCTGCCCTTCATCGCCGTGGCGAAGGTACGCGGCGTGTGCCGCTGACGCCCCTGCCCGAGACGCGACCGCCATGCCGGCACACTTCTTCGCCATCCTGCCAATGATGTTCATTGTCCTGGCGGGCGTGCTGCCGCCCCGTGCCGCCGCGGCGCCGGCCCCGATGGCACCGGCCTCGCCGGAGGCACCCCTGCCGCTGCGCGCGCGCCTGGACGACGAGGCGATCAGGCAGGCGGTACGCGAGACGCTGGCCCAGTCCCCGGACCAGTCGGCATCCCCGGCCTCCGGCGACGTCCTCAGCGGTGACAGGTACCAGGCCTTCTCGCGCGACTTCAAGGAAGCGAAGAAGCCCTCGTGCCTGGGCCCGGACGCACTCAAGTTCCAGCCGTCGAGCATCGGCACCAGGAACTGGAATATCGGCCTCGGTGGCCTGTTCGCGCTGCCGTTCTGGGCCGCGGCGATCGCGCGCGGCAAGTGTCAGTAACCGCGTCCCGCCGCGAGGCGCCGGAGCCGTCGTATGGCAGCTCCGATGTGGTCGCGGATCGCCGTGCCCTGGTGCCGCGTCGTGCTGCGTGACGGTCCCCACCGCGCTGGACGAAAAAAAAGCGGGCCGCAGCCCGCTCTTCTCGAAACGATCTACACCGTATTAACGCTTGTCGATCGATGCCACGTCGCGCACCGGCGAGCCGACGAACAGCTGGCGTGGACGGCCAATCTTCTGCTCCGGATCGGCGATCATTTCGTTCCACTGGGCGATCCAGCCGATGGTGCGGGCCATCGCGAAGATACCGGTGAACAGCGAGACCGGGATGCCCAGGGCCGACTGCACGATGCCCGAGTAGAAGTCGACGTTCGGGTAGAGCTTGCGCGAGACGAAGTATTCGTCTTCCAGGGCGATGCGTTCCAGTTCCATGGCCAGCTTGAACAGCGGGTCGTCCTGCAGGCCCAGTTCGTTCAGCACTTCGTGGCAGGTTTCGCGCATCAGCTTGGCACGCGGGTCGAAGTTCTTGTAGACGCGGTGACCGAAGCCCATCAGCTTCACGCCCGAGTTCTTGTCCTTGACCTTGGCGATGAAGGCCGGGATGTTCTCGACCGAGCCGATTTCCTTCAGCATCGTCAGTGCCGCTTCGTTGGCGCCGCCGTGGGCAGGGCCCCACAGGCAGGCGATACCGGCAGCGATACAGGCGAACGGATTCGCGCCCGACGAACCGGCCAGGCGGACGGTCGAGGTCGATGCGTTCTGCTCGTGGTCGGCGTGCAGGATCAGGATGCGGTCCAGGGCGCGCACCAGCACGTCGTTGACCTTGTACTCTTCGCACGGGTTGGCGAACATCATGTGCATGAAGTTGGCGCTGTACGACAGGTCGTTGCGTGGGTACATGAACGGCTGGCCGATCGAGTACTTGTAGGCCATCGCGACCAGGGTCGGCAGCTTGGCGATCAGGCGGATCGCCGAGATTTCGCGCTGCTTCGGATCGTTGATGTCGAGCGAGTCGTGGTAGAACGAGGCCAGCGCGCCGACGGTGCCGACCAGGACCGACATCGGGTGCGCGTCGCGGCGGAAGCCACGGAAGAAGAAGTTCATCTGCTCGTGGACCATCGTGTGACGGGTCACGGTGGTTTCGAACTCGGCCTTCTGGGCCGCGTTCGGCAGTTCGCCGTTCAGCAGCAGGTAGCAGGTTTCGAGGAAATCGCAGTTCACTGCCAGCTGCTCGATCGGGTAACCGCGGTACAGCAGCTCGCCCTTGTCGCCGTCGATGTAGGTGATGCTCGAGTTGCACGCGGCAGTCGACATGAAGCCTGGATCGTAGGTGAATTTGCCAGTCTGGCCATACAGCTTGCGGATGTCGATGACGTCCGGGCCGATCGTGCCCTTGTAGATTGGCATGTCGACCGATGGGCTGCCATCCGAGAACGACAGAGTTGCTTTGGTATCAGAAATATTCATGGCACTTCCTTCTTGGGAGTGGATCTACAAAATATAAAACGAAAATGTGTCGCTTCGGCTTTCGGCTTGCCGTTCGGCTCCAGCGCTTATGCTTGCCGCAGGCGCGCCAGCAGCGCGCGCACATGCGGCAGGTCGACGTCGCCTTCGGGCTCGGCGCGTCCCAGCAGCAGGTCCATCAGCGGGTTGTCCGCCAGGTCCAGCAAGCGGGTCAGCGCATCGACCTCGTCGTCGCTCAGTTCCTGTTCATGCGCATCGAGGAAGCGCGTGAGGATCAGGTCGTTTTCGAGCAGGCCCCGGCGCGCGCGCCAGCGCAGGCGGGCACGGTTGGCGGGGTCGGCTTGATGTGCACCTGGATGCGCACCTTGTTGCGCGGTGTTACGTGGTTCCACACTAGAGTCCGTTGTTCGGTCAACACTATACTCCGGCTGCCATCATTCGGCAGTACCGTACTTTTACTGTATTTATGGCAATACTCGGGACGCAATGAGGCGGAGGATATCCGATTTTTGCGACCGAAGACGGACGTCTGGCTGGTGTCCGTGGTCCTTGTTGCTTCGCGGGCGACGGGTTCAGGCGTCGCCGGATTTCATGCCGTGTACCGCGGAGTCATCCAGGCCAGTGGCCTGAATGACGCGTCCGCCATGCTGGCTGCGGACAGCGTGGGCACGGAGTGCCCACCCTACGGTTGACGTGCCGACTTCGGCGCAGACAAGAGAGCATCGAAGTCCTAACCTCAGCAAACGCATTCAGTAACCGAAGGGCGTAGGGTGGGCACTTGTGCCCACGCTGTCTCACGGCCGGCAAATACGGCGCCGGCCGCAAACAGTTAACCTTAAATCGCCCGGCGAACCAGCAATTCCTTGATCTTGCCAATCGCCTTGTTCGGATTCAGGCCCTTCGGGCAGACTTCCGTGCAATTCATGATCGAGTGGCAGCGGAACAGGCGGTACGGGTCTTCCAGGTTGTCCAGGCGCTCGTTGGTGGCTTCGTCGCGCGAGTCGGCGATGAAGCGGTAGGCCTGCAAGAGGCCGGCCGGACCGACGAACTTGTCCGGATTCCACCAGAACGACGGGCACGAGGTCGAGCAGCAGGCGCACAGGATGCACTCGTACAGGCCGTCGAGCTCTTCGCGCTCTTCCGGGGTCTGCAGGCGCTCCTTCTCCGGCTTGATCGAGTCGTTGATCAGGAACGGCTTGATCGAGTGGTACTGCTTGAAGAAGTTGGTCATGTCGACGATCAGGTCGCGCACCACCGGCAGGCCCGGCAGAGGACGCAGCACGATCGGCTGGGTCAGCTCGTTCAGGTTGGTGGTGCAGGCCAGGCCGTTCTTGCCGTTGATGTTCATCGCGTCCGAACCGCAGACGCCTTCGCGGCACGAGCGGCGCAGGGCCAGCGAGTCGTCGACGTCCGACTTGATGCGCTGCAGTGCGTCGAGCAGCATCTTGTCGGTGTCCTGCAGTTCGACGGTGACGTCTTGCATGTAAGGCTTCGTATCCTTGTCCGGATCGTAGCGGTAGATCTTGAGGTGGACTGTGCGTGCCATGTTTTACCTATGGGTTTTTAAAGCCTGGGAGGAGGTTGAAGCCCTCCTCCCGGCAAAAATCTTTAGAAAGTACGTGCCTTCGGCTTGAAGGTCTCGACGGTCAGCGGCTTCTGGTTCACGGCCTTGTACTCGAGGCGGTTGCCTTCCGAGTAGAACAACGTGTGCTTCATCCAGTTGGCGTCGTCGCGCTGTTCGTAGTCGCTGTGCGCGTGGGCGCCGCGCGACTCTTTACGGGCTTGTGCCGACACGATGGTCGCTTTCGCCGTCTCGATCAGGTTGTCCAGTTCCAGGGCTTCGACGCGCGCGGTGTTGAAGACGCGCGACTTGTCCTTGAACGAGACGTGCTTGCGACGCTCATCGAGCACCATGATTTCCTTGACGCCTTGCGTCAGCAGCGCATCGGTACGGAACACGCCGCAGTACTTCTGCATTGTGGCGCGGATGTCGTTGGCGACGCCCTGCACTTTTTCCGAGCCGGTCGAGGTTTCGAGGCGGTTCAGGCGGTCGAGCGCGAAGTCGGCGGCGTCTTTCGGCAGCGCCTTGTTCGAACGTTCCTTCAGCTTCGAGGCGACGACGTGGTTGCCGGCGGCGCGGCCGAACACGACCAGGTCGAGCAGCGAGTTGGTACCCAGGCGGTTGGCGCCGTGCACCGAAACGCAGGCGCATTCGCCAATCGCGTACAGGCCGTTGACCACTTTCTGGCCGCCGGTACCGTCAGGCGTGACCACCTGGCCGTGGATGTTGGTCGGGATGCCGCCCATCTGGTAGTGGATGGTCGGGACGACCGGAATCGCTTCCTTGGTCGCGTCGACGTTGGCGAACTTGTGGCCGATTTCCAGGATCGAAGGCAGGCGCTTCTTGATGGTGTCGGCGCCGATGTGGCGCAGGTCCAGCAGCACGTGGTCCTTGTTCGGACCGCAGCCGCGGCCTTCCTTGATTTCCTGGTCCATCGAACGCGAGACGAAGTCGCGCGGCGCCAGGTCTTTCAGGGTCGGCGCGTAGCGCTCCATGAAGCGTTCGCCGTTCGAGTTGATCAGGATACCGCCCTCGCCGCGGACACCTTCCGTGATCAGCACGCCCGCGCCGGCCACGCCGGTCGGGTGGAACTGCCAGAATTCCATGTCCTGCAGCGGCAGGCCGGCGCGTGCCGCCATGCCCATGCCGTCGCCGGTGTTGATGAAGGCGTTGGTCGATGCGGCGAAGATACGGCCGGCACCGCCGGTGGCGAAGATGGTGGTCTTCGCTTCCAGGATCATGACGTCGCCGGTTTCCATTTCCAGGGCGACCACGCCGATGACGTCGCCCTCAAGGTCGCGCACCAGGTCCAAAGCCATCCACTCGACAAAGAAGTGGGTACGGGCGCGGACGTTACGCTGGTACAGCGTGTGCAGCAGTGCGTGGCCGGTACGGTCGGCCGCGGCGCAGGCGCGCTGGACCGGCTTTTCGCCGAAGTTGGCGGTGTGGCCGCCGAACGGACGCTGGTAGATCGTGCCATCCGGGTTACGGTCGAACGGCATGCCGAAGTGTTCGAGTTCGTACACGACCTTTGGTGCCTCGCGGCACATGAATTCGATTGCATCCTGGTCGCCCAGGTAGTCGCCACCCTTGACGGTGTCGAACATGTGCCAGTACCAGTCGTCTTCGCTCATGTTGCCGAGCGAAGCGCCGATGCCGCCCTGCGCCGCCACGGTGTGCGAACGGGTCGGGAAGACCTTCGACAGCACGGCGACGTTCAGGCCGGCTTCAGCCAGCTGCAGCGATGCGCGCATGCCGGAACCGCCGGCGCCAACGATGACCGCGTCGAAGCGGCGGGAAGGGATTGCAGTTTTGATTGCTGCCACGATTACACGCTCCAGAGAATTTGCACAGTCCAGGCGGCGCAGGCGAGCAGCCAGAGCACCGTAGCAAACTGCAAGACCAGCTTGATGCCGGCCGGTTTGACATAGTCCATCCAGATATCACGAATGCCGACCCACACGTGGTAGTACAGGCCGAGGAAGGTGACGAGGGCGAACAGCTTGAACCACTGGCGCGCGAACAGCGACGCCCAGCCTTCATAGCTGAAATTCTGTGCGCTCAGGAAGGTGCCGAGCAGGACGAGGGTGAAGACCGCCATCAGGATTGCGGTCACGCGCTGGGCCAGCCAGTCGCGCACGCCATAGTGGGCGCCGACGACGAGGCGGCGCGGGCCGATGTTGTTCTTGGTTGCCATTTTTCAGAATACTCCAAACAGTTTCAGGCCGACGATGACGGTCAGCGCCAGGCTGATCACCAGCACCCAGCGGGCGGTGCGCTGTGCGGCGTCCTTGTCCAGGGCCAGGTGGTTGTCCATGAACAGGTGGCGGATACCGGCGACGAAGTGGTGCAGGTAAGCCCACGACAGGCCCAGCAGCAGGATGCGGACGAAGAGGTTGTTGACGATGTCCTTGAAGTGATAGAAAGACGTCTCCGAAAGCAGGCTCTGCTGCAGCAGGTACAACAGGAACGGCAGCATGAGGAACAGCCCGAAACCGCTGATGCGGTGCAGGATCGACACGATCGCCGATGGCGGCTGGCGATAATTCATCGTAATGTCGGTGATGCTGACATTACGGATCGGCTGTCCTCTCTTTTGCTGCTCTCTTATGGCTTCGGACATACAACACCTCCCTTAACTGACAAAATGTGATTAACCCTTAATTTTCGCCGATTTTTTGAGACACACCAAGATCTCGACCCGCAATATCGGCATATCTTGCACGGAACCGGGTTTTGTTCGGTGCTTTCTGGCAAACAACATATTTTAAACGCATAAGCACGATCGTGCAGAAACCCTGTTCGTTCTGCCGTTGTATCGTAGGGTGGGCACTCGTGCCCACGCGGTCGTACTGGTGCAGGCCGCAAAGCGAGCCGGCTTCCACCTCATTCCCGCTGATGCGATCCGCCCGACGTTTCGATATTCGAATGCTGTTTCGCGTGGGCACCAGTGCCCACCCTACGAAACCCGGACGTCACGACAAATCGTTCTGGTAATGATGCTTCGCCGTCAGATACAGCCCGCGCCGCAACTCCACCGCCTTGTCGCCATAGGTGAACGAGACCCGGTCCGCGCACAGCAGCGGCGTCCCTTCCTCCACGCCCAGGTACTGCGCCGCCGCCGCGTCCGCCGCGACTGCACGGATCTTCTCGGTGGCGCGGATCATGCGCGTCCCGAACTCGGATTCGAACAGCCCATACATAGGACCCTTGTACTCGACCAGGCGTTCCGCGGTCAGGCCCTTGAACAGCTGCCCGGGCAGCCAGAGCTCTTCCAGGATCGTGGGCGCGCCGTCGAAGGACTGCAGGCGCTTGATGTAGACGACCGCGTCGCCCGACTTCAGCTCGAGCAGGCGCGCGACCTCGGCCGGCGCACGGATGCGCTTGACTTCGATGAGGCGGTTGTCGGGATGGTGGGGAACGCCCTCGTCGGGCATCAGCTTGAGGAAACGGAAGTGCGCGCGTTCTTCGTGGTGGGTGGCGACAAACGTGCCCTTGCCCTGGCGGCGCACGACCAGGTTCTCGGCCGCGAGTTCGTCGATGGCTTTGCGCACCGTGCCCTGGCTGACCTTGAAGCGCGCGGCCAGCTCCACTTCGCTGGGCATCAGCTCGCCCGGCTTCCACTCGCCCGACTGCAGGCTTTGCGTGATCAACGCCTTGATCTGCTGGTACAGCGGCCGGAACGATGGCGAGGCATTGTTGCCTGTGCCTTCGCTGGACGGGTTGGTTGGCGCGGGATTCATAGACCACGATTTCACCACAAAACGCCCCTGCCCGTCCAGTGTACGCACGGCAACATATCTGTCTTATATAAGACATATGATATCAATTGACAGGGCCGTTGGCCGAGGACTACACTCGCGGTCGACCGGGCATCCGCTCCCCTGTGCGACTCACGCCACAACACGCTGGATACCCCTCTGGACATGGCGGTTTTGGTATCATTGCGGTTTTCTTCGGCCCACGCCGGGGAAACAGGCGTATCCTCGGCTTCGACCGTTTTCATTCCCACTTTTGGAGATTCATCATGGCTAAAACCCCAATGCGTGTTGCCGTTACCGGCGCCGCCGGCCAGATCGGCTACTCGCTGCTGTTCCGCATCGCTAACGGCGACATGCTGGGCAAGGACCAGCCGGTCATCCTGCAGCTGCTCGAAATCGACAACGAAAAAGCACAGAAGGCGCTCAAGGGCGTCATGATGGAAATCGACGATTGCGCATTCCCGCTGCTGGCCGGCATGACCGCCCACTCGGACCCGATGACCGCCTTCAAGGATGTCGACGTCGCCCTGCTGGTTGGCGCACGTCCACGCGGCCCTGGCATGGAACGCAAGGACCTGCTGGAAGCGAACGCACAGATCTTCACCGTGCAGGGCAAGGCGCTCGACGCCGTCGCTTCGCGCAACGTGAAAGTGCTGGTCGTCGGCAACCCTGCCAACACCAACGCCTACATCGCCATGAAATCGGCGCCTAACCTGCCGGCGAAAAACTTCACCGCCATGCTGCGCCTGGACCACAACCGCGCCCTGTCGCAAGTTGCCGCCAAGCTGGGCAAGCCAGTCGGTTCGATCGAGAAGATGGCCGTCTGGGGCAACCACTCGCCAACGATGTACGCGGACTACCGTTTCGCGACGGTGGATGGCCAGTCGGTCAAGGAGCTTATTGCTGATGACGTCTGGAACCGCGACACCTTCCTGCCGACCGTCGGCAAGCGCGGCGCCGCCATCATCGAGGCACGCGGTGCATCGTCGGCTGCATCGGCCGCCAACGCCGCCATCGACCACGTGCGCGACTGGGTGCTGGGCACCAACGGCAAGTGGACCACGATGGGCATTCCGTCGGACGGTTCGTACGGCATCCCTGAAGGCGTGATGTTCGGCTTCCCGGTTACGACCGAGAACGGCGAGTACACCATCGTCCAGGGCCTGGAAATCGATGAATTCTCGCAAGAGCGCATCAACCTGACGCTGAAAGAGCTGACGGAAGAGCGTGAAGGCGTGGCGCACCTGCTGGCTTAAGCTGCAGATCAGAACCCGAAGGCGCGCATGACCGGCAAAGCCGGGCGCGCGCACCTTCCCTGTGCCGCCGCGTCCCGGCGGCACGGTCGTTTCCAAAGTTCACTTCAACTTCACGCGTTTCGGTAGAAACACCCATGCATCCTTCCGAGGTTTTATTCCAGGGCAAACGCCAGCCGCTCCTGCTTCCCGCCTGCGACCACTACGCCGGCTCGGAGAAGCTGATGCGCAAGTCGATGGCCCTGCAACAAGAGCTTGGTCCCGTCTTCGACATCACCTTCGACTGCGAGGACGGTGCCGCCGCCGGCAACGAAGAGGCGCACGCGCAACTGGTCGCCAGCCTCGTCGATTCAAGCGACAACCGCTTCAACCGCATCGGCGTGCGCCTGCACGACATCGACAGCCCCCATTTCGTGCAGGACGTCGTCACCATCGTTGGCGCAGCGCCGCGCCGCCTGGCCTATGTCGTGCTGCCGAAACCGAACGGCGTCGAGGACGTGCGCCGTGCGCTCGAGATCATCAACCGCGTCGCCATGCCCAACGGGCGCCTGGTGCTGCCGGTGCATGTGCTGATCGAAACCCACGGCGCCCTGCGCGAGGCCTGGCAGATCGCCGCCCTGCCCCAGGTCGAATGCCTGTCCTTCGGCATCATGGATTTCGTCTCCTCCCACTTCGGCGCAATTCCCGCGAGCGCGATGCGCACGCCAGGACAATTCACGCATCCGTTGGTTGCACGCGCCAAGCTGGAGATGGTTGCGGCATGTCATGCGCACGGCAAGGTGGCCTCGCATAATGTGACGACCGATATCAAGGATAGTGCGATTGTGGCAAACGATGCACAGCGCGCTGCCGCCGAATTCGGTTTCACGCGCATGTGGAGCATCCACCCGGACCAGGTCAAGCCGATCATCAAGGCGTTTACGCCACGTTTGTCGGAAGTGAACGAGGCCGCCACCATCCTGCACGAGGCCATGGCGGCGAACTGGGGACCGATCGCCCAGCATGGGCGCTTGCACGACCGCGCCAGCTACCGATATTATTGGACCGTTTTGCAGCGCGCGAAGCTGGCCGGCCTGGCGCTGCCTGAATCCGCGGCGGCAATCGTCAACCAAACGGACTCTCACTGATGGCCATCTCCACCCCAAAACTGCTCTCCGCCGGCGCATTCGTGCTCGCGGCCCTCGGCCTGTGCGCCGCCACCGCATCGGCTGCTCCCGAAAAGAACCATCCGCGCGCCGAAGACGTGCTGAAGGCGAAGGCGAAAAAGCCGGCCTCCTCTTCCGCTGCGAAATCGAAGAAGGCGAAAGCCGCCGCGCCGGCCGCGGCCGCTGCCTTTGTCGACGAACCGGAGCCGGACATCACCGACACCAAGGTGACCGAATACGCTTGCGAGCTCAACAACAAGGTCACGATCTATACCAACGACACCGACGACGCGCACATCGCGCTGCGCTGGAAGAAACGCCTGCACCGCCTGACCCGCGTCGGCACCACCACCGGTGCGCTGCGTTTCGAAAATCCGAATTACGGTCTCATCTGGATCGGCATCCCCTCGAAGGGCATCCTGCTCGACTCGAAGCTGAACCGCCAGCTGGCCAACGAATGCAAGAACGCCGAGCAAAGCAAGCCGATCGTGGCTGCCACGCCGGAAACGAAGAAATCCTAACGCCTACGTTAGCACCCGTAGAGCGTGTGAAAAAAGCCTTCAGGGCAAGGCGCATCGTCGAGACAGTACGTTAGTACGGCGAGACGATGCAACGCAGCCATGGAGGATTTTTTCACACGCTCGAAGCAATAACAAGAGACCCTACTGAAGGAGAGCTTATGTCTCGCAACACCCTGAACACGCTGAAGGACTTCCCGCTTGCTGGCGGTCAGTCCGGCCAGTTCTATTCGCTGCCGGCGCTGGGCGAAAGCCTGGGCGTGAACCTGTCGCGCCTGCCGGTGTCGATCCGTATCGTCCTCGAATCCGTGCTGCGTAACTGCGACGGCAAGAAGGTCACCGAAGAACACGTGCGCCAGCTGGCCACCTGGGGCGCGACCGCCGAGCGCACCGACGAGATTCCTTTCGTCGTTGCCCGCGTCGTGCTGCAGGATTTCACCGGCGTGCCGCTGCTGGCCGACCTGGCCGCGATGCGCAACGTCGCCGCCAAGACCGGTGCCGACCCGAAGAAGATCGAGCCGCTGGTGCCGGTCGACCTGGTCGTCGACCACTCGGTCACCATCGACCACTTCCGCGAGCCGAACGCCCTGGACCTGAACATGAAACTGGAATTCCAGCGCAACAACGAGCGCTACCAGTTCATGAAATGGGGCATGCAGGCCTTCGACACCTTCGGCGTCGTGCCACCGGGCTTCGGCATCGTCCACCAGGTCAACCTGGAATACCTGGCGCGCGGCGTCATGAAGCAGGGCGACACCTACTACCCTGACACCCTGGTCGGCACCGACTCGCACACCACCATGATCAACGGCGTCGGCGTCGTCGGCTGGGGCGTGGGCGGCATCGAAGCGGAAGCCGGCATGCTGGGCCAGCCAGTGTACTTCCTGACCCCGGACGTCATCGGCGTGAACCTCACCGGCAAGCTGCGCGAAGGCTGCACCGCGACCGACCTGGTGCTGACCATCACGGAAATGCTGCGCAAAGAGAAAGTCGTCGGCAAGTTCGTCGAGTTCTTCGGCGCGGGCACCCGTTCGCTGTCGACCACCGACCGCGCGACGATCGCCAACATGGCACCGGAATACGGCGCGACCATGGGCTTCTTCCCTGTGGACGAAGCCACCGTCGACTACTTCCGCGGCACCGGCCGTACCGAAGAAGAACTGGCTGCCTTCGAGAATTACTACAAGGCGCAGGGCATGTTCGGCATCCCGCAAGCCGGCGAGATCGACTACACCCGCGTGCTGGAACTGGACCTGTCGACCGTCACCCCGTCGCTGGCCGGCCCGAAGCGTCCGCAAGACCGTATCGAACTGGGCAACGTCAAGAACAACTTCACCGAGCTGTTCAGCAAGCCGACCACCCAGAACGGCTTCAACAAGGCGCCTGAAGACCTGTCGAAAGTCTACGAGACGACCAACGGCGTGCGCGTGAAGAACGGCGACGTCCTGATCGCGGCGATCACCTCGTGCACCAACACCTCGAACCCGAGCGTGCTGCTGGCGGCAGGCCTGCTGGCCAAGAAAGCCGTCGAACGCGGCCTGACCGTCGCCCCGCACATCAAGTCCTCGCTGGCCCCTGGCTCGCGCGTGGTCACCGAGTACCTGACCGCTGCAGGCCTGCTGCCTTACCTGGAAAAGCTGGGCTTCGGCGTGACCGCCTACGGCTGCACCACCTGCATCGGCAATGCCGGCGACCTGACCCCGGAACTGAACGCCGCGATCGTCCAGAACGACATCGTCGCCTCGGCCGTCCTGTCGGGCAACCGTAACTTCGAAGCACGCATCCACCCGAACATCCGTTCGAACTTCCTGGCCTCGCCTCCGCTGGTCGTCGCCTACGCGATCGCCGGCAACATGACGCGCGACCTGATGACGGAACCGGTCGGCAAGGACACCAACGGTGTCGACGTCTACCTGGGCGACATCTGGCCGACCTCGCAGGAAGTGGGCGAACTGATGCGCTTCGCGATGAACTCGGAAGTGTTCAAGAAGAACTACGCGGACGTCAAGGGCAACCCGGGCGAACTGTGGGAGCGCGTCTCCACCACCGAAGGCCAGGTGTACAACTGGCCCGAGTCGACCTACATCGCCGAGCCGCCGTTCTTCGCCGACTTCGAGATGACCCCGAAAGCGGCCGCCACCGGCATCCAGGGCGCGCGCGCACTGGGCGTGTTCGGCGATTCGATCACCACCGACCACATCTCCCCGGCCGGTTCGATCAAGGAAGACGGTCCTGCAGGCAAGTGGCTGAAGGATCACGGCGTGCTGAAAGCCGACTTCAACTCCTACGGCTCGCGCCGCGGCAACCACGAGATCATGATGCGCGGCACCTTCGCCAACGTGCGTATCAAGAACAAGATGATCCCGGCCAAGCCTGACGGTTCGGCAGTCGAAGGCGGCATCACGATCCACCAGCCGACCGGCGAACAGATGTCGATCTACGACGCGGCGATGAAGTACGTGGCGGAAGGCACCCCGACCATGATCTTCGGCGGCGAAGAGTACGGCACCGGCTCCTCGCGCGACTGGGCAGCCAAGGGCACCCAGCTGCTGGGCGTGAAGGCCGTCATCACCCGTTCGTTCGAGCGTATCCACCGTTCGAACCTGGTGGGCATGGGCGTGCTGCCGCTGCAGTTCATCGGCAACGACAGCGTCGAGACCCTGGGCATCACCGGCAAGGAGACCTACGACCTGAAGGGCCTGGAAGGCGAGATCAAGCCGCAACAACTGGCGACCCTGGTGATCCACCGCGAAAACGGCCAGACGCAGGAAGTCCAGGTACTGCTGCGTATCGACACCCCGATCGAAGTCGACTACTACAAGCATGGCGGCATCCTGCCGTTCGTGCTGCGCCAGCTGCTGGCTGCGTAATCGATGGTCCGTCCGCCGCGCACGCGGCGGATGCAAAAAAAGCCGGATGCCGCACACGCGGATCCGGCTTTTTTTTCACCTGCCACCTTGCTACTTCGGTGCGAGCAAGTGGTTCTGGATATCGACCAATGCCTTGTCCGCTTCGACACAGGTCTTCGGCGCCGTGGACAAGCGCATGAATTTCTCGCGCGTATGCTTGTCGTTCGTACGCGCCAGCCGGGCCAGCAGCCTGGAGAGGATATCCGGGTTCACCTTCTCCTTCTTGAGATAGAGGCACGCGGCGTTCGGCTTGACCGATTCCGGATCGAATCCTCCGGTGCCGAGCATGGAGGCGTACAGCACCTTTCCCAAAGGCGCTGCGGCGTCGAACCGTTCGAGTTCCGTAATATTCCCGCTCGGAACTTCGAGAACCTCGATCTGCCGGAACAATTCGCGTTCGGCGGCACGGCTTTGCAGTGCCAGCGTCACCTCCTCCACGCCGGAAATCAGCCCCTGCTGGGATTTACGTTGGGACAGCTCAGCCACGAAACGCTCGTACGTGAACGCATCCTGGATCCGTCCCGCATCGGCACCGGCATTCTTGACCAGCGAGATCACGACGTAATTCAGTTTTGGGGGCAGCTCGTCGATGATCGTCTTGTCCTGTTCCTTGGGTATCCGCTCATACAGTTCGGCAGTATGCGGCCTGTAGCAGAGGGTATCCCAGGGAATGGCCCTGGCACGGTCGGATTGCCTGATGAAGACGATGTCGCCGGTGCGCAAGGGGGAAGTCGGTTCGTTGTTGGCGCCGGTGCGGTCGTCGAGGACAAAGGTGATCTGCCCAAACAAATCGTCCTTGCTGCGCGCGCCCTGCAGCGCCGACTGGAACAGGGAAGTCAGCGGTTCCTGCAGGTAGCCGGGAACACCGGACGATGCCCGCGTGCCGAGCTCGGCAATGCTCTTGAGCAGGGTATCGGCGAGTTTGTCGCCCTTTTCCTGGTCGAACTCGAGCAGGGACAGTTTCACGCCCAGGCCGCCCCCGCTGTAGAGCACGGGCCCGTAGATGTTCGTGTTGACATCGGGGAGGCGGCGCTGGTTGAGCTGGTGATCGTCGCTGAAGAAAACGCGGCGGCCGGGAATACCAGCGCCGTCGGCCACCGTTACTTTTTGTTTCACCTCGATAATAACCGAGGGGAGTCCAGGAGTTAGCTTTTTTGCATGAACAGTCGACAGGGTCCTGTCGGGCAGCTCTTGAAGGACGGGGAACCCGTTACGGCGGCGCCGATTCCGCGGCAGGGCGATGCCGCTCGAAATGCAGCCGGTCGTGCCAGGCGCCGCCGTGCTCGAAACTGCGGCGCGAATGTCCGTACTGGACGAAACCGTTGCGGGTGAGTACACGTATCGAGGCAGCGTTGTCGATCCGGGCATCGGCCTCGATGCGCATCAGGCCGAGCTCGCCGAAAGCGCGCTCCAGCATCTGGCGCACGGCCACGCTCGCATAGCCCTTGCCGCAGGCAGACTCGGCAATACGGTAGCCCAGCGTCGCCGATTGAAAATGCGCGCGGCGCACGCCGCTCAGGTTGAACCGTCCGACGATCTCCCCGCCCTCTTCCTTCAGCAGGTATTGGTAGCCACGGTCGGCGCGTGCATCGGCGAGGGCCTGCGCCACCGCCGCCTCTACACCGCCAGGCGCGTAGAAGGCCGGCGGACGCGCATTGATGCTCGCTTCGAAGAAAGCGCGGTTGCGGGTTTCGAATATGCCCAGGGCGGCGGCGTCAGCCAGGGCGAGCGGCACGAGGGAGGGCGGCAAGAGAGGCGGGGTCATCTGGCAGGACGGAACGGGACAGCCTTATCCTCGCACGATTCAAGGTGTCAACACAACAATTCTGGAGTGTATCGCCTAATCCACGACTCCCTATGCCGGGTAACTATTGCTTGCCAATGCATAACGAATGGATATGATGAGTTGTCGGTACAAGTGACACATCGGCAATCCGACACCGTGACATTCATTCAGGGGATAACAACAATGACGAAACAGAAGCATCAGCGCACGCTGTTGGCAACCGCCATCATCGCCGCATTCGCGTCGGCACCGGTGGCCGCGCAGCAGACGCAGGACACCCAGAACGCAGAGCAGCCGGCCCAGGTGGTCGTGCTCGGTTCCCGCACTCAGCCCAAGAGCGCGCTCGACACGACGGTACCGGTCGGCCTGGTCAACCTGAAGGACATGCAGTCCACCGGGATGCAGGAGCTGGGCAAGGTGCTGCAAGACCTCGACCCCTCGTTCAACTTCAGCAGCACCTTCATCAGCGACGGCACCGACATCATCCGTCCGGCCACGCTGCGCGGCCTCGGTCCGGACCAGCTGCTGGTGCTCGTCAACGGCAAGCGCCGCCACCAGCAGGCGCTCGTCAACGTGCAGCAGACCATCGGCCGCGGCTCGGCCGGTACCGACATCAACGCCATTCCCCTGTCGGCGATCCAGAGCATCGAGGTGCTGCGCGACGGCGCCGCTGCCCAGTACGGCTCCGACGCGATTGCCGGTGTCATCAACATCATCCTGAAGAAAGGCGCGAACCTCGGCCAGGTCAGCGCCAACGTCGGCACGACCAGCGAAGGCGACGGCGACACCTATTCGACCAGCGTGCACAAGGGCTTCGCGCTCGGCAGCGATGGTTCGCTCAACCTGACGGCCGAATGGCGCAAGCGCAACGAGACCAACCGCGCCGGCCCGGACAGCGCGCGCGTGGATCCGCCGCGCGTCACCCAGCGTATCGGCGACAGCAACGCAACCGACAAATACCTGTGGGCGAATGCCGCGCTGCCGCTGTCGGACAAGGGCGAGTTCTACGTCTTCGGCGGTGCCTCCAAGCGCAAGGGCGATGCCGCCGGCTTCTTCCGTTCGGCCGGCGACGCGCGCAACGTGCCCGAGGTGTACCCGAACGGCTACCTGCCGAACATTGTCACCACCGTCAAGGACGCCTCGCTGGCCGTCGGCTACCGCCACGAACTGGGCAAGGACTGGAGCGCCGACCTGAGCGTGAACCACGGCCGCAGCCAGCTGGGCTTCCACGAGCGCAATTCGATCAACGTCAGCTACTGGTACGAGAACAACGTCCATGAGTCGCCGCGCGAAGCCGACACGGGCACCCTGAAATTCAACCAGACCACCGTCAACCTCGACTTCAAGGGTCCGGTCGACCTGTGGGGCGGCCCGCTGTTCGTGGCCACCGGCTTCGAGTGGCGCCGCGACGCCTACCAGATCGTGGCGGGTGACCCGGTCTCCTACCAGTATGGCCGTACCAATAATCCGGCCATCGTGATCCGCGACGCCACCGGTGGCATCGCCGCCTCCGGTATCCAGGGCTTCCCGGGCTACACGCCATCGACCGAAGTCGACGATGGCCGTCATAACATCGCCCTCTACCTCGACCTGGAACGCAAGTTCGGCGACAAGTTCACGGTCGGCGCCGCCGCGCGCCACGAGCGCTATTCCGACTTCGGCGCCACCACTACCTTCAAGCTGAGCTCCCGCTTCGACCCGTCGCCGATGGTCGGTATCCGCGGCAGCCTGTCGACGGGCTTCCGCGCACCAGGCGTGCAGCAGAAGTTCTACAGCTCGGTGTCGACCAACCTGAACGGCGCCGGCGTGCTGACCGAAACCCTGACCGCGCGCGAGAACAGCGCCGTGACCCAGGCCTTCGGCATCGCCCCGCTGAAGGAAGAAACCTCCGCCAACGCCAGCATCGGCCTGGTGCTGCGCCCGACGAAGAACCTCAACGTCACGGCCGACCTGTACCGCACCGACATCGACGACCGCATCGTCTTCTCGAGCAATATCGCACCGGAAGCCCAGTCCGCCTGCTTGACCCCGGCCGGTTGCCCGATCCGCGGCATTCTCGATCCGCTGCGCGTCGGCCAGGCCCAGTTCTTCACCAACGCGATCGACACCGAGACCGACGGCTTCGACCTGGCGGTCCAGCACACCACGCGCGGCCAGGGCACGACCCTGGTGCTGTCCGGCCAGCTCGGCTTCAACCGCACGAAAGTGAAGGACCGCAAATCGCAGTCGCCGGTCTTGAGCGGCGAGCAGCTCTTCGACGACACCCAGGTGACGCTGATCGAACGCGGCCAGCCACGCCAGCACCACGTGCTGGCAGCCGACTACACGACCGGCCCATGGAACGTGACGGCACGCGCCAATTACTACGGCAAGGTGCAGGGCCAGGGCTTCACCCCGGGCTTCGTCCAGACCTGGGAAGCGAAGTGGATCGTCGACCTGACCTCGCGCTATTCGTTCAGCAAGGCACTGAGCGTGTCGGCCGGCGTCAATAATCTGTTCGACACCTACCCGACCCGCTGGGATACCGAGCGGGCAGCGCCCTTCCCGCAGCTGGGCTTCACCCACTGTTGGGAAACCTGCCCGTTCGGCGTGAACGGCCGCTCGTTCTACGCGCGGGTGGATTACTCGTTCTAAGTAACGGGGGTGGAGATCCGCCTGGTAGGTAGGCGGGTTTCCCGCCTACGCGTTCAAGCGGAAGATGAGAAGACGCGACATTTCATACGGCGCTTGAACTAAGCGCCTAGGGTGGAGGTCCGCCAGGTAGGGTAGGCGGGTTTCCCGCCTACGCGTTCAAGCGGAAGATGAAAAGACCCGACATTTCATACGACGCTTGAACGCATAGGCGGCGCGCACGGCACGTCTGCTCCCCTGTATGGGTGTAGCCGCCTACCCTACGGGAACTACGCGTTCAAGCGCCCGATGAAAAGCCGCGTTTTCTCATGCATGATTTGAACGCGCAGGCGGGAGACCCGCCTACCCTACACCTCCGCCCACATCGCGTAGGGTAGGCGGCTATGCCGCCTACGCGTTCAAGCGCCCGATGAAAAGCCGCGTTTTCTCATGCATGATTTGAACGCGCAGGCGGGAGACCCGCCTACCCTACACCTCCGCCCACATCGCGTAGGGTAGGCGGCTATGCCGCCTACGCGTTCAAGCGCCCGATGAAAAGCCGCGTTTTCTCATGCATGAATGGAACGCGCAGGCGGGAGACCCGCCTACCCTACACCTCCGCCCACATCCTCAGCAGGTTATGGTAGTGCCCGGTCAAGCCGACCGTCGCCTCGGATTCGCCGTGCGCGGCGCGCAGGGCCTGGATGTGGGTATCGAGCTCGTACAGCATCGCCCGCTTGCCATCGTCGCGCACCATGCTCTGGGTCCACAGGAAGGAGGCGACACGCTCGCCGCGCGTCACCGGCAGCACCTGGTGCACGCTGCCGGCCGGGTAGACGATGGCGTCGCCCGCAGGCAATTTCACTTCGTGGGTACCGTAGGCATCCACCACGACCAGCTCGCCTCCTTCGTATTCGTCCGGCTCGCTCAGGAACACGGTCGTCGAGACGTCGGCGCGTAGCGGCGGCAGGCCGGCGCGCTGGGCGCGGATGGCGCCGTCCACGTGCAGCCCGTAATGCTCGCCACCGCCATAGCTGTTGAAGTACGGCGCCGGGATGCGCAGCGGCAGCACGCTGGAAAAAAGAACAGCGGGTGGGCCATCAGCGCGGCGCTGACGATCTGTCCCAGCTCGAGCGCCAGCGGCGACCCCTCGGCCAGCTGGCGGTTGCGCTTGACCTGGGCACCCTGCGGCCCGACGCTGGCGCGGCCGTCGACCCAGTCCGTCTCGGCAAGGCGCCGCCGCGCTGCGGCCACTTGTTCCGGATTCAGGACGCCAGGGATGTGCAGCATCATGGTGTGTTTCCCTCCAAACGTGACACGACCCTCCCCGCTTCAAGCAGGGAGGGCCGCTGTAACTTTGATTGCGCTTAGAACTTCAGGTTTGCCGTCAGGCTCGCCGAACGGCCCGGGCCCACGCCCGCATAGTGCGGCGAGGACACGCGGTCGAAATACAGCTTGTCGGTCAGGTTCTGGACGTTCAGCTGGAAGGACACGCTCTTGTTCAGGTTATAGCTGGCCATGGCGTCGAAGCGGGTGTAGCCGGGCGCATGCTTCGTGTTGTTGACGTTGGCGTAGACCTTGTCCACATAGTTCATGCCGATGCCGAAGCTGAAGTCCTTGTTCACGGCATACGAGCTCCACAGCGAGGCGCTGTGCTTCGGTGTGCTCGGGAACACGTTGCCGCTGTAGGGCGAGGCCACGTATACCGGCGCGGCCGTGGTGCCGACGTTCAGGTAGCCGTTGTCGACCAGGACCGCGTCCAGCCAGGTGTAGCCGCCAAAGACTTGCCAGGCATTGGTCAGCTTGCCGGAGAAGCCCAGTTCCACGCCCTTCAGTTCCTTCTTGCCGACATTCTGGGTGGTGCCGTCGGGTGCGGTGACGCGGGCGTTGTTCATCTTGCTCTGGAACAGGGCAGCGTTGAGCGACAGGCGTCCACGCAGCACTTCCCACTTCGTGCCCAGCTCCCAGTTCTTGCTCTCCTGCGGCTGCAGGTTCTGCACGGCGACGCTGAGCGCGTCCAGGCCGTCGCCGCCATCGTTGCCCGGCGGCGTGGCCGAAGTTGCATACGACACGTAGATGCTGCCGTTGCTGGAAGGCTTGAACACCAGGCCGGCCTGGTAGGTGTCGAAGCTGGTATCGACCCGGGCGTGCGTGGCGGCTGCCGTGGCGGTGGCGTTGACGTCGAGCGCCGTCTTGAAATCGTCCCAGCGCGCGCCCAGGTTCAGCAGCCACTGCGGATTGAATTCAATGGTGTCGAAGCCGTACACGGCGCGGGTATCGGTCTTTACCTTGGTGAGTGCCGGCGATACGCTGCGGGTGTAGACCCACGGATCGTAAGGGTTCGGGTTGTGCAGCGGGGCGCAGTTGTAGAGCGTGTTCGCACCCGAGGTCGGGCAGGTGAAGGTGCCGGTCAGCGGGTTGTTGGTGCCCGGCGTAAACAGGTAGGAGCTGCGCTCGACTTCTTCGCGGCTGAACTCGACGCCGATGTTGTAGCTGTGCTTGATGCCGGCGGTAGTCAGCTTGCCGGACAGGGCCGTCGTATTGGCTGCCGTTTCCGTCTCGGTGACGCGGGTGTTGGCGCGGCGCCAGACCGTGCCGTACAGGACCGTGTTGCCTTTCGAATCGTCCGGTTGGGTCCAGACGAAATCGTTTTTCGTCTTGCCGTAGCGGGTGACGTTGCGCAAGACCAGGTTCGGGCTGAACTCATGACGCAGGTCGACCGTGCCGATGTCGCTGCGGGTGTCGCGGAAGTCGCGGTTCGCCAGGCCGTAGAAGGTCTCGCGGTCGACGTTCAGGGGCGTGCCGTTGCCGTTCAAGGGAAGGTTCGGGCCGCTGGCGAAAGGGTTGTTGAACGGGATGCCGGTGTCCGGGATCTCGCTCGATTCCATGTGGTAGTAGCTGAGGGTCGCTTTCGTCGGTCCGTTCAGGCCGAAGCTGACGGTGGGCGCGATGCCCCAGCGTTCGCCGCCGACGACGTCGCGTCCCGCCACGTCGTTCTCGTGCGTCATCAGGTTCAGGCGGAAGGCGGCGTTGTCGCCCAGCGAGCGGTTGATGTCGGTGGTGATGCGGCGGTACTGGTCGGTGCCCAGGCCGACGGTCGCGTTGCTGAAGTTTTCCAGCTTGGCCGACTTGCTCACCAGGTTGATGCCGCCGCCGGCCGAGGAACGGCCGCCGTAGGCCGAGTTCGGCCCCTTCACCACTTCCACCTGCTCGAGGTTGAAGATCTCGCGCGACTGCGAGCCGGCGTCGCGGATGCCGTCGACATAGGTGTCGGTCTGGGCGTTGTAGCCGCGGATGAAGACGTTGTCGCCGACCGGATTGCCGCCTTCGCCCGCGCCGATGGTGATGCCCGGCACCGTGCGCAGGGCGTCGGTAAGCGTCACCGCGGCCGTTTGCGAAATCACTTCCTGGCCGATGACGGTGACCGACTTGGGCGTATCGAGCAGCGGCGCCGTGAATTTATCCGAACTCGACATGACCGGCGCCTGGACGTCGCGGCGGTTCGCACCCGACACTTCGACGACGGGGATCGTCGGATCAATGTCCTTGGCGCCGTCGGCATGCGCCAGCGGCGCGGCCAGCGAGGCCAGCACCGCGAGCGCCGAACCGCCCAGGCAAGGCGCCGCGAGGCGGACGTGCTTGCGGCTGCGGATGAAGGAGTTGGCGCGCGGGACTGCTGGGCTTGCTGTCTTGGTCATGGTGTCGGTCGGAAGGGTTTGCCTGTCCGGTAGCGCTTGTACAAGCGCACGCCCGGAGAAGAAATGAGAACGATTCGCATTATGATTTCTATTGGCGGATTTGGCAAGTATTGTTCAGCCGACGTGCCGGGCTACCACGCTTCTGCTGCCTGCGCGAACGCCCGGCGCCGCTCCTTGCGCCCTCCCCTTGCCCTTCCCGCGTGTTCATGGCATGTAGCCGAATCAACTACAATACCGGGGATATAGGTTTATCATTGACCCCTTGGACTTACGATCCTCACCTTTACAAAGAGACTCTTTCAGCGCCATGCGTCGTCCCTCCAAAGATTCATCCAACAAACTTTCCGCAGAAAGCCAGCGCCTTTCCAGCATTGCCCAGGCCATCGTGCAGTCTGCCAGCCGCGTTGAAGAACGGACCTGGGAGCGCCACCTGGACACGCAGCTGCAAAAACTGCTCAAGACCAATCACCAGGAAAGCATCGACGCCGCACTCAACGCCCTGTTCAAGGACGACCTGGCCGCCTACGACGTGCTGATGGACGGCGTCGAGGCCGTCAGCGAATCGTCGACCATGGTCGAGCAGCAGGACGGCGCCGACGTCGCCTGGCAAGCCCTGCTGGTGGCCGCGCCCATCCTCGCCTGGACCCGTTTCTCCATCGGCTCGGGCACGATCCCCGCGGACTTGCTCACCACCCTGTCGGCGCATTTCTCGGCTCACCTGCTGGCCGAAGGCGTGCAGATGTCGATGGCGCCGACGCTGTACGCGATCGACCAGCTGCCGCGCAGCCATGCCGAGACCTATGCGCTGACCCACAAGCTGGCCCAGGCTGCGCACAAGGGCGGCGGCGTCAAGCCGGCGGTGCGCACGCCGGAAACGGCGCCCTTCCTGGCCGATACCCGCTACCTGCTGGTCGCCGTCGTCGCGCCCGCGGGCGCACCGCTGTTCCGCTGGCAGGAGCCTCAGCACCATATGCACGTCGAAACCGAGCGCGCCAATGCACTGGCCGCCTGGCGCGAGCAGGCCACCAGCAACGTGGCACGCCTGCTGCCGGGCTGCGGCGTCGAACTGCTGCTGCCGGAAGCGTATTACGTGGCCTGCCGCGAAGCGGACAAGGCCATCCGTCCGGTGTCGATCCGCGCCGCCGTGCACTACCTGACCAACACGCTCGACCTGGAAGCGTCGGACCTGCGCGCCGTGATCGCCGGTTTCGGCGAAGAGCCGGCCGACGGCCAGATCGACGAGTACCGCGTCGGCTTCACGCTGCGCCAGAGTTCCGAGGTGGTGTATGGCATCGTCTGGCCCTTGTATGGCCAGGAAGACGAGGAAGGCACGCCGGCCGACGGGCTTGAAGCCGGCCTGCTGCCAGCACCCTTGAGCCCGATCGACGAGATTGTCGCCCTGCTGAACGAGGCCGGTGTCACCCACATCAAACGCATCAACGAGCGCTACGTTGCCGAGTATTGCGACGACTGCGGCGCGCCCCTGTTCGCCGATCCGGTCGGCGACCTGGTGCATGCGGAAATGCCGGAAGACACCCCGGCCGGTACCGAGCACTTCCATTGATCGGCGGGCGGTGCCTTGCCGGGCGCCGTGGAGTCCTGCGCGCGTGAGTACCAGCTTTCTCGGGTTCGCCCCCGGTCCTGCTACTTGCAATCGCAGTGCTTTACAGTCACTTTTCAGGCAACGACAAGGCAGCCTTCCTCGTGTTGTTCGTGCTCGCACTCGATGCCGTTTGGGTGCTGATATTGCTGGCCAGGGCGCTGGGCGGGCGGGCGCCCGGTGCGCTGCGCCATCTGAGGCTCGCGATCCTCCCTGTCCTGTATGGCATGGTTGTTCTGACGCTGGCGCGCCTCGGCCTGGTGGACCAGGCCTTGTTCCTCGGTTTTCGGTGACCTGTCGCGTCGGGAGACACCATGTCTCGACCGGCTGGGCAACGCGGCCAGCATAGGGCCTGTCGCGGCCGGCCGGGCATTGTCCCGTCCAAGAAATTCCCACGAGCAATCATCGCAGTGCATAATCGGCAGGTTTTCAATACCGACCTTGCCCATGATGAAGTCCTGTTTCCTTGCCGCGCTCACCGCCGCAGCCTTCTGCTGCAGCCCGCTCATGGCCGCCGAAGGCACGCCCTTCCAGATCGATCAGTCGCAGCAACGCCTGTCAAACGAGGCCATGGCTTCGCTGCAGGAACAGTTGAAGGTGATCGAATCCGTCGGGCTGCCGCCACAGGTGCTGGCGGCGATGAAACGCACGGTGGTCGTGGTCGATCCGGACCTGCGCGACGGGCAACTTGGCGCCTTTGCCGTCCGCCGCGGCGTCGGCGCCGTGCGCGTTCGTCCGATGGTGTTCGAAGCGGACCGGCCGGTCCTGCTGCATGAATTCCTGCACGCCTACCACGTCAACGTCCTGGGCCGCGACCGGCCGGAGATCAGGCAGGCTTATACCCAGGTGATGGCGTCGAACGTCTTCCCGCCCCTTTTCCGCTCGGCGCACTTCCTCGAGAACGAGAAGGAATTCTTCGCCGTCACGGCCGTCATCTACCTGTTCGGCGATATCCGCCAGCCGCCTTTCCGCTGCGCGGCCCTGGCCAGGCTCGATGCGGCCTACCTGGCCTTCCTGGGCGCCCAGTTTGGACCCGGCGTGTGTGGCATGGGGCGTGCGCAGGTGCCTGGTAGCGCCGATGCCGGCGATCCGGGCGCAGGCGCGCTCAGCGAATAGCCGCGATCACCCGCCTGGTGAACTCGGCGGCATTGCCGCCATGCCAGCGCCAGACCACCACCAGGTCGTGGTCGGGCGAGACGACGATCGTGTTGCTGCCGGCACCGAGTGCCGCGAAGGCGTTGGCCGGCAGGCCCGGCAAGGTCTTGCCCCCGGTGTTGAGCCACCACAGGTAGCCATAGTCCGGACCATGCGCGCTCGGCGTCAAGGCTTCCTTCACATAGCTTGACGGCAGCACGGTACGGCCGTTCCATTGACCGCCGCGCAGCCACAGGTAGCCGAAACGCGCCATGTCCCAGGAATCGATCCACATGCCGCCACCCCAGCGCGTGCCGCCACTGACCGATGGCACCTGCTTGCCGTGCAGGTCCACATAGCTGTTGTGGTAAGGCACCCACTTCCAGCTGTTCGAGGCGCCGATCACGTCCATCACCTGTTCCTGGAACACTTCCGGCAAGGGCTTGTCGAACACGCGCAGCAGCGACAGGGCGAAACGGTTGATGCGCACGTCGTTGTACTCGTAGTGGCTGCCCGGCGCCCCGAGCGTGCGCGGCTTGCGTTCGCCCGCACCGAACGCCGCTTTGCCGACGAAATCGGCATCCTTGCCCCACATGCTGCCTTCCCACTCGCTTTCCTGTTGCAGGTGCTGCTTCCAGGTGACGGAGGCATTGTGGGCGGACGCGTAGCCGCCGTCCTGCACGCGCGCGGCCACCGGTTCGTCGAGCTTGCCGATGCGTCCGTCGCGCTGGGCAACGCCCGCCAGCGTCGAGAGCATGCTCTTGGCCACCGAATAGGTCGGGTCGACGAAGCTGGTATCGCCGAACTCGGCCACCACATAGCCCCTTGTAGATCACCAGGCCATTCGTGCGGGCGCGCCGCGTCGGCATGGAACCGAGACGGGTGCCAAAGGTCGCTTCCTGGTCGGAAAAATCAAGCGCGCGTTCGGTTTCGTGCGCCTGCGCGTAGGCGACGGCCGCGACCAGGGCGGCCGGATCCATGCCGAGCGCGGCGGGCTGCTTGCGTGCCCAGTCCCCGGCCGGCGGGAAGTAGCCCGGCCTGGCGACGGCACGCTTGATGACGCCGGCGGGCGCGGCAGCGGCAGTACCCACAGCGAGGACCAGGGCAAGGCTGGAGACGAGCGCGGTGCGCCTTGAAACGAGGGTCATGCGTGGTCCTTCCAGGTGGAATACGGCTGGCGTATCAGGTTCGAATTGAAGTAGCGGGCGTCGCTTGTCACTTCGCGGCCGACCCAGTCGGGCTGCTCGAAGGCCTCGTTCTCCGAAGCGAGTTCGATCTCGGCCACCACCAAGCCCGCGTTCACGCCAAGAAACTCGTCGACTTCCCAGGTATGGGCACCAACGCGGAGGCGGCGGCGGTATTTTTCGACCAGAGGCTGCTGGCACAGGCCATCGAGCAGTTCAGCCGCTTCCGGCACGGGAATCGGATATTCCCACTCGCCCCGCGTTGCGCCCCGGCTCTTGCCCTTGATCGTGAGGAAAGCCCGCTCGCCGTCGATGCGCACGCGCACCACGCGTTCGGGATCGGCGCTGAGGTAGCCCTGGCGCAGCAGCACGGGCTCGGCCAGGTCGCGCCAGGCTTCGCCCCGCACCAGGAACTTGCGTTCGATCTCGACGCCCATTTACTGGTCCAGCGATTGCAGGATCGGCTGCAGCATGGCCGCACCCAGCGCCGCGCTGCGCGCACCGTTCCAGCCCGTGTAGGGATTGGGCAAATCGGCGTTGTCCTTGAACGGCATTTCCAGCGTCAGCGACAGGCACTTGAAGGTGTGGCCGATGTATTTCGATGCCAGGGTCAGCAGTTCTTCGTTGTACTTGCTGGCAGCATAACCATGGACGTTCTGGAAGTCGGGACTGGCCGCCATGTACTGCGCGACAAAGGCTTTCTGGCGCGCCTCGCGTTCCGGCGTGAAATCGGCCAGCATCTCGTTGCCGGCCACGAAGTTGTAGGGCAGCGCCTCGTCGCCATGGATGTCGAAGAACATGTCGACCCCTAGCTCGTGGATCTTGTTCTTCACGCACAGCACTTCCGGGCTGCGCTCCGGCGTCGGGTTCATCCACTCACGGTTCAGGTTGGCACCGGCGGCATTCGTGCGCAGGTTGCCGCGCACGGAGCCGTCCGGATTCATGTTCGGCACGATGTAGAAGACGGCGCGTTGCAGGAGCTTGTTGGCGATCGGATTGGCGTCGTCGAGCAGCGCATCCATCATGCCTTCGACGAACCATTCGGCCATCGTTTCGCCCGGGTGCTGGCGCGCGATGACCCAGATCTTCTTCTCCGCCTGCGGGTTGCCGATCACGACCAGGTTCATGTCGCGGCCGTCGAGCGTGGTGCCGATGTCATGCACGCGCGCGATCGGATTTTCGGCCACTTCGCCCAGCAGGCGCAGGTGGCGCTCCCAGGTGTAGGGCTCGAAATAGGCGTAATAGATGCTGTCGAGTTCAGGCGTGTGCCTGACCGTCATGACCTGGCCGTCAAAGCTGGTCGGTACCCGGAACCAGTTCTCGGTGTCGTAGCTGGCCGCGACCTGGTAGCCTTCGAAACCCTTGGGATAGGTGGCCTGGCCGGCATTCAGAAAACGGATCGTGCATGCCTGGCCACGCGCGCCCTGCAGGCGGAAGTGAAACCACTGGTGGATATCGGCGTTGTTGTCGCGGCGCAGGTTCAGATCGATCTGCTGCGCGCTCTGTGCGGACACGACCTCGATGGCACCCGAGTCGAAATGCTGGCTGATTTTGATAGGCATGCTGATCCTCTTGTTGGCCTGGTCACAAAGAAGAGAATCATAACGGATTTGCCGTGCCCGACGAAACTGCACGGCAGCACCGCACGGTCGCCGGCGCCACCCTGCGGCCAGGCCTGCGCGGTATCAGGCGTCGAGGTCGATCAGCTCGCGGCTGTACAGCACCAGGATCTGGCGCATCAGTTCGACGTTGCTGCGGTCGAGGATCACGACCACGTCGGGGCCCTGCTCCATCGTGAAGGCCATGCGCAGCTTGCCCGGCAGTTCACGGCAATTCAGGTAGAGCGCGCGTCGGTTCGCCGGATTGCGCCAGTCCTGCTCGGCGATGACGGGCGGTGCCGGCGGCGGTTGCAGGGTCGGGTCCTGGTTGACCGGCAGGTGCTTGAGCAGCCAGAACACGATACTTGCCGGAATATGCAGGCCAATGTCGGCGGCGCCCTGGTTGGAGAACTTGACGAGCAGCGAGTTGCCGACCTTGTCGCACGACATGGCCAGGCTTTTCACTTGACGAATGACCTCTTGTTTCACGACGATAATCCTTGCGGGTTGGTTGAAAAGGCGCAGCGATTCTACCCCATCCCCTGCACGATTTGTGTACGTTCGGAAATAAAACAGGGAGCTCGCGGCTCCCCGTTTCTTTCCTGCCGCACCGTCACGCGGACGGTGCACAAGCGCGTGGTCGCTTACTCTTTCGAGCCGCGGCTGCCGCCTTTCGACGAGCTGCGCGAGCTGCTGCCCGAGCCTGCGTTTGCCGACTGGCGGTTGCCATGGCTCATGCTGCCGGCGCGGCGCGCTTCTTCGGAAGTGAATTCGTGTGCAGTGCCTTTCTGGTGAGCGGCCTTGCCGCCCTGGCTGGCGATTTCGCGCTGGCGCTGCGGATCCATCGATGCGAAACCACGGTTGCGGGTGCCGCCACCAGCGCTCTGGCTGTTGGACTGGTTGCCGCCTTGTTTGTTGCCTTGATTACTCGAAGCCATGATCGTGTTCTCCCTGTTCACTTGTAGAACCGCCGCGTCGTGCGGCAGGCTTTCCCTCCACTCACCCGCTCTCATGCCGATGAGCGATCGGATGAATTCATCTTAGGCATGCGAATTAGATGAGGGTATAGGACGTTTTCAGATGACTTTGTAGGACTTTAGGCGAAAGAAAATGCATGAGTGAAATAGCGCTTCCCCTGATCAATATACCCATCAGTTTTAGTCCTACACACTACCGCTGCGTCTTCCTATACTGAACCCACACGTGCGCGCGCATCATGGTGGAATCATGGGGCAAAGATCAGGCTTCAAGCAATAGCCCGCCCGCGAAATCGTTTTTGAAAGGAACAGACATGGACGCGAACCAACGCAGCGAAATGAATAACCAGACGAATAACGGCGCCAACGAAAAGTGGAACAAGAACGCCAAGGGCAAGACCGCACCGGACGCCCCGCTCGACCACACCTATCCCCAAGGCGCATCGCAGCAGCAGGGCCACCAGGGCGTCGACCAGATGGGCACCCAGCAGAGCGGCATGGGGCCGGACGCGGCGGGCCGGGGCGAGCATTGGGAAATACCCGGCGGCTCGATGCAGTCGCAGCAGAACGGCGGCAGCGGCCCGGTCCAGGGGATTACCGACAGCCACCAGCGCCAGATGGAACAGCATTCGTCTGCCTATGGCCAGCTGGAGCAGCCGGTAGGCCGCCGTCCCGCCGGCACCGGCACCTCGCTCCTCGATCTGCAAGGCGAACGCGCAGGCCATACCGATGCCACCAACCGCATGAATCCCCAGGACGCGCGCCAGCCTGAACTGCAGGGCGGCTCGCTCGGCCACCATCATGGCGTGGGCATGTCGATGCAGTCCGATACCAGCGGCCAGTCGCAGCAGCGCGGCGGGTACAGCAGCGGCACGGGCAGCGCCGGCATGACGGGAGGTCCGGGCGCCGCGGGTGCCACATCGAGCACCGACCGCGGCGGCTCGCAGACAGGTGCCGGCGGACGCGAGACCGGTACCACGGGACGCCAGCCGCACGATCCGGGCACCAGCCTGCAGCAGGAACCGAATGCCGTGCGCGAATCGAACGAGGGACGCGGCATGCCGGCCAGCCCCGGCAACAACGACCCGCAGAACGCGAACGGCGGCTGGCGCGATGCGTCCGCTGCGCGCGCAGACGAAGACATCGTGCACGAATCGAACGACATGGCCGGCGGCCTGCCGCGCAGCCCGGGCAACACCGGTTCGCGCGGCGATGATCCGGGCTGGCGCGCCGGTGCCGGCGCCCAGCAGGACCAGCCCGGCGTGCACGATTCGAACGACGCCGCTGGTGGCTATCCGAAGAGCCCGGCCGGTGCCAACCGCCTGGCTGGCGACCGCAAGATGGACGACGACACCGGTTTTTCGCGCGGCTGACCAGGGCGTGGCGGGCGCGCACGGCACATGTTGCCGGCGCGCCAGTGCGCCCTGCCGGGCTGCGGCCGGTGCATCCCGTGCGTACCGGCTGCAGCAATTCCGCGCGCTCCGCCGTAGGACTGATCCTTCTCATTCAATGCAATGTCCCGTCGCGATACCGGCGACGGCGCGCGCGCTTGTCGTGGCACTGCCTGGCGGGTTCCCGAAAAAAACTGAGCCGTACTTGACCCAGCACAGCTAGGGGATGTAACCCAGGCGTTCCATACCTGTCCAACGACCATCGTCTTCGAGGATCGGTCAATGGCGGGCGCTACCGGCAACAATGGGCAAACACGCATCAGCACCGAACTCTGGCAGGTGCTGGCCCGGCACCGTCCACGCATTGCCGCCGCCGTCGGCCTGCTGTTGCTGGCGAAACTCGCCACCGTGGCGGTGCCGCTGCTGCTCAAGCGCATCATCGATGCCTTTCCCGCTGGCGCCATGCCGCTGCATTTGCCCGTTTACCTGCTTGCGGGCTATGCCGTACTGCGCTTTTCGGCAACGCTGTTCAACGAGTGGCGCGACCTGCTGTTCGTACGCGTCACGCTCGGCGCCGTCTCCGCCTACGCCCAGAAGACCTTCCGCCACCTGCATGCGCTCGGCCCGCGCTTCCATGCGCGGCGCAAGCTCGGCAGCTTGCTGCCCGACATCGACCGCGGCACGGGCGGCATCGCCTTCCTGCTCGGCGTCGGACTGTTCACGATCGTCCCCACCCTGGTCGAGATCATCCTCGTGCTGGCCATCATGCTCAGCCGCTACGAGGCCGGCTTCGCCGCCATCATCCTCGTCACCTTCCTCGTCTACACCGGCTTCACGCTGGTCTTCACCGCGCGCCGCGTCGTCTACCAGCGCCGCGTCAACAAGCTCGATTCGCGCGCCAAGGGGCAGCTGGCCGATAGCCTGATCAACTACGAAACCGTCAGGAATTTCGGCAACGAAGCCTTCGAGGCGGGCCGCTTCGCTGCCATCATGGACGACTGGCGCGGCGCCGGCATCGGCAACCAGCGCGCCCTGTTCACGCTGCACGTGGGCCAGAGCGCGATCATCGCCGTGGGCGTCGCCGCCATCATGCTGCTGGCCGGCCAGGCCGTGCTGGCGGGCCGCATGAGCGTGGGCGACCTCGTCCTGATCAATGCCTATGCGCTGCAGGTCTGCCTGCCCCTGAATGCCCTCGGCTTCGTCTACCGCGAGGCGCGCGACGCCTGGGTCAACGCCGAGCGCCTGTTCGAACTGCTGCGCGAGCGGCCGGAAATCCGGGATGCGCCACAGGGCGCCGCCGCTACGCGCCGGCCCCGGTGAAGTCGTGTTCGACCACCTGAGCTTTCACTACGAACCCGAGCGCCCGGTTCTGGTCGATCTCAACCTGCGCATTCCGGCCGGCACCACGCTGGCCGTGGTCGGGCGCAGCGGCTCGGGCAAGTCGACCCTGGCGCGCCTGCTGCTGCGCTATTACGAACCGTCCAGCGGGCGCATCCTCATCGACGGCCAGGACATCCGCGGCGTCACGGCGGCCAGCCTGCGCGCAGCGATCGGCGTGGTGCCGCAGGACACCGCCCTGTTCAACGACACGCTCGGCAACAACATCGCCTACGGGCGCATCGGCAGCACGCGCGAGGAAGTCGTCTTGGCCTGCCGCGCCGCCCAGCTGCACGAGCTGATCGCCGCCCTGCCGCAGGAGTACGACACCCCCGTGGGCGAGCGCGGCGTGAACATCTCGGGCGGTGAGAAGCAGCGCATTGCGATTGCCCGCGCCATCCTGAAAAATCCGCCCATCCTGATTTTCGACGAAGCGACGTCTGCACTTGATTCAGATTCAGAGCACGCGATCACGCAGGAACTCGACCGTTTGTCGCGCAATCGAACCACTCTCATCATCGCGCACCGGCTCTCGACGATCGTCAACGCCCACCTCATCGTCGTCATGGAGCGCGGCCGCATCGTCGAAACCGGCAACCACACCGAGCTGCTGCGCCGCAAGGGCTTGTACGCGAGGTTGTGGCTGCTGCAGCAGCGGATGGACGAGGACATGGTTCCAGGGGAGTAATTCAAAGCGTCTGGCAAAACCGCTATGGCAAGGCGGCGACGAAGACAGTACGACGGGTACGGCAAGGAGCTGCAACGCGGCGATGGCGGTTTTGCCGGCCGCTCTTAGTGGAGAGGAGCATGACCAGAACGACTTCTGCGACAACCAGCGGCACCATCCGCGTCTCGGTCGTGGTGCCCACCTGCGGCCGCATGGACCTGCTCGACCGCTGCCTCGATGCGCTCACCCGCCAGACGCTCGCGCCCGGCGCTTACGAGGTCATCGTCGTCGACGACGAGCCGAACCACAACACCCTGCACCTCGTGGCTGGCTGGCGCGCACGCACGCTCGAGCGCGGCCCGCGCCTGGTCTATCTGGCCAACGCCGGGACCCACGGGCTTGCCGCCGCCCCCGCAACCTCGGCTGGCGCGCGGCCCAGGCGCCGGTCGTCGCCTTTACCGGCGACGACGCCGTTCCCTCGGGTGCCTGGCTGGCCGAAGCGCTCGACCTGTTCAGCGACGACGTCGACGTCCTGTGCGGCGGCGTCGACGCGCCCCAGTCGGCGGCGCGTCATGGAGCGGCTCCGGCGCAGCCGTCCGTCACCCCGCCCACGCTGTGCCCGGCGAACTGTTTCTGCCGCAAGAGCGTGCTCGAAGCACTTGACGGATTCGACGAGCGCTTCTCGGAAGCCTGCCACGACGATGCCGACCTGCACTTCCGCCTGCTGGACGTCCATGCCCGCATCGTACACGCGCCGCAGGCACGGGTGGTACAGCCCGTGCTGCCCCCGCGCTGGGGCGAAAGCCTGGGGCAGGCACGGCGCGCGGTGTTCGACGCGCTGCTCTACAAGAAGCATCCACACCTGTACCGTGCCCACATCGGCGCGGCCCCGCCATGGGACGACTACCTCGCCACCGCCGCCCCTGCTCGTCACACTTGGCGCCTTTCTGTTCCGGCATGACGCCATCGCGATCCTCGCCGGCCTGGCCTGGCTGGGGTTGACGGCGCGCCTGTGCCGGCGCCGCCTGCACGGCCATACCCGCGGCGCCACCCATGTCGCCGAGATCGTCGTCACCTCGGCGCTGCTTCCCCCACTGGCGGTGTTCTGGCGCCTTGCCGGCGCCATCCGCTACCGCGTCCGTTTCACCTGAGGCTCCCATGCGCCGACTCAATGTCCTGACCTGGCACACCCACGGCAGCTACCTGTACTACCTGTCGCAGACGCCGCACGAATTCTTCGTCCTGTCCAAGCCCGGCCGTCCCCCAGGCTACGGCGGACGCTGCGGGCATATTCCCTGGGGCGACAACGTGCATGACCTGCCCGTCGACGCTGCGCGCGACATGGAATTCGACTGCATCCTGTTCCAGGACGACCATCAATGGGAGCACGACCAGTACGCCTGGCTGACGCCGGCCCAGCGCGCGCTGCCGCGCATCTATCTCGAGCACGATCCGCCACGCGCGCATCCGACCGACACGCCCCACCTGGTCGACGACCCGAACGTGCTGCTGGTGCACGTCACGCCATTCAATTGCCTGATGTGGGACAACCGGCGCACGCCGACGCGCGTCATCGAACACGGGGTCCTGATTCCCGATGGCGTGCGCTACCTCGGTGGGCTCGATCGCGGCCTCGTCATCAGTAACCATCTCGGGCGCCGCGGCCGGCGCATGGGTCCGGATCTCTTCCTCGCTGCGCGCGAGCAGGTACCGCTCGACCTGATCGGCATGACCGCCGAGGAGCTGGGCGGCATCGGCGAAGTGCAGCATGCGCAGCTGCCCGCCTTCGCCGCGCGCTACCGTTTCCTGTTCAGCCCCATCCGCTATTCCAGCCTGGGCCTGGCCGTGATCGAGGCGATGATGGTGGGCATGCCCGTGGTCGCGCTGGCGACGGCCGAAATGGCCACCGTCATCGACGACGGCGCCAACGGCTTTGCCGATACCCGCGTCGAACGGCTGGTCGACTGCATGCGCGAATTGCTGCGCAGTCCGTCGCTGGCGCGCGACCTCGGCCAGGCCGCGCGACGCCGTGCCCGGGAGCGATTCTCGATCGACCGCTTCAGCGCCGACTGGGATGCCGCGCTGCGCCATGTCACAGGCCACATGGCGCCTGCCATGGTGGCCAGCCGGGAGCGCCCATGAAACTGAACGAACACCCCGTTCACCCGGTCGGCGGCGTCCTGCGCCGCATTGCCCTCGTCAGCGACCACGCCTCGCCACTGGCGGCGCCCGGCAGCGTCGATTGCGGCGGCCAGAACGTCTACGTGGCCAACCTGGCGCGCGAACTGGCGCTGGCCGGCTATCTCGTCGACGTCTTCACCCGGCGCGACGCGCCGGCGCAAAAACGGCTGGTTGCGCTGTCCGACAACATTCGCGTCATCCATGTACCTGCCGGACCGCCACAGCATGTGCCGAAGGAGCAGATGCTGCCCTACATTCCGCAGTTCGCCCGCTTTGTCGCCCGCTTCGCGCGCCGCCAGCAAGCCCCCTACGACATCGTGCATGCGAACTTTTTCATGTCAGGCATGGTGGCCCAGCACCTGAAGCAGGAGCTCGGGATTCCCTTCGTGATCACTTTCCATGCGCTCGGCCAGGTCAGGCGCCTGGCACAAGGCGCGGCCGACGCCTTTCCTCCGGCGCGTGCACGCATCGAAAGCGCCCTGATGCGCCAGGCGGACCGCATCATCGCCGAGTGCACCCAGGACCGCCTCGACATGGAGCAGCTCTACGGCGCAACGCCGGCACGCATCACCATCGCACCCTGCGGATTCGACCCCGAAGAATTGTGGCCGGTGCCCCAGGCCCAGGCCCGTGGGCGTCTCGGCCTGCCGCCCGATCGTTTCATCGTCCTGCAGCTCGGCCGCATGGTGCCGCGCAAGGGTGTCGACACCGTGATCCGAGGGACTGGCAATGCTGCGCGAGCGCCACCATGTCGACGCCGAGCTGCTCGTGGTCGGCGGCGAACATGGCCAGCCGGGCGCCGCGAGCGACCCCGAACTGGCGCGCCTGCGCGCGCTGGCGCAGCAGCTCGGCGTGGAGGAGCAGGTGCGCTTTGTCGGACAGCAGCCGCGCGACGCCCTGCGCTACTACTACAGCGCCGCCAACGCCTTCGTCACCACGCCACGGTACGAGCCTTTCGGCATCACCCCGGTCGAGGCGATGGCCTGCGCCCGCCCCGTGATCGGTTCCGAAGTAGGCGGCATCAAGAGCACCGTGGTCGACGGCGTGACCGGCTTCCTGATCCCGTCGCGCGACCCGCGCGCCCTGGCCGAACGGCTTGCCCTGCTCGCCGCCGATCCGCCGCTCGCCAACCGGATGGGCGAAGAAGGCCTGCGCCGCGCCTACCGGCACTACACCTGGCGCTCGGTCGCCCAGCAGGCCGCCGCCATCTACGCGGCGGTACTCGCCGAATACCGCGCAGCTACCCCAACCAGCCTTCCCACCCTCTAGGAGCCACCATGGGATCGACGCAAGACCTTCGCCAAACGCAGCCGACGCAGCCGACGCAGGACGCCGTCGCCGCCGGTCACACGCTGCAAGGCAAGACCGCCTTCATCACCGGGGCCGCCAGCGGACTCGGCGCAGCGCTGGCCACCGTGCTGGCCGCGGCCGGCGCCGCCGTCGTCGCCACCGACATCCGCCCGGCGCAACTCGACGCCAGCACCGAGCGCCTGCGCCAGGCCGGAGCGCGCGTACACACGATCGGCTTCGACGTCGCCGACCCTGAAGCGGCGCGGCGTGCCATCACGGAAGCGGTCGACACCATGGGCCGCCTCGACATCCTCGTCAACAATGCCGGCACCGATGTCACCCTGCCGATCGCCGAGCTGTCCGAGGAAGACTGGCTGCGCGTCATCGACACCAACCTGAACGGCCCCTTCCTGCTGGCCAAGCATGCCAGCGCCCACATGCGCGCACAGGGTGGCGGCCACATCGTCAATGTCGCCTCGACCGCCGCCAAGCGCGCCTGGCCGAATGCCTCTGCCTACCATGCCAGCAAGTGGGGCCTGCTCGGGCTGTCGCATGCGCTGCATGCCGAACTGCGTCCCCACAACATTAAGGTCACCGCCGTCATCGCCGGCGGCATGCGCACGCCTTTCCTGCTCGAGCGCTTTCCCGAACTCGATCCGTCGGCGCTGCAGGACCCCGTTCATGTCGCCCAGGCCATCCTGGCAGTGCTCGCCATGCCGCCCGAGACCGTGATCCCGGAACTGACCGTGCTGCCGATGCGCGAAACTTCCTGGCCCTGACATGAAGGCCATCTTTCTCGACAAGGACGGCACGCTCGTCGACAACCTGCCCTATAACGTCGAGCCGCGCCGCATTCGCCTGAGCAGCGGAGCCGGCCCGGCCCTGCGCCTGCTGGCACGGCTCGACTATCGTTTCTTTGTCGTCAGCAACCAGTCCGGCATTGCCGAGGGCCGCTTTCCGGAAGAGGCGATGGTGGCCGTCGGCGACCGCCTGACGGACCTGCTGTTCCGGGAAAACCTGACGCTCGACGGTTTCTATTACTGTCCCCACCATCCGGGCGGCACCGTGGCGCCGTATGCGGTCGAGTGCCATTGCCGCAAGCCCTTGCCGGGCCTGTTGCTGAAGGCAGCCGCCCTGCATGACATCGACCTGCGCGCATCCTGGATGATCGGCGACATCCTCCATGACGTCGAGGCCGGCAACCGCGCCGGCTGCCGCACGGTCCTGCTCGACAACGGCAACGAAACCGAATGGCGGCTGGGACCGCGCCGCGTCCCGACCCGGATGGCGCCCGACCTGTACGCCGCGGCTGTCCTGATCGCCAGCCACCATGGAGCCTGACTGATGGCCGACAGCGCAGTACTCGCCAGCATCGGGACCGGCTGCATGGCACTCGACAGCACGGCAATCCACGTCATCGGGCCCGATGCCCCGGGGTTCGATGGCGTGGCGCCCGACGACATCGCGTTCGATAGCGTCAGGCTCGACGGCGCGAGGACAAGATGACGACGCCATGGCACACCGCGCGGCACCTGCTGTGCGTCCGGCTCGACTCGCTTGGCGATGTGCTGATGTGCACGCCGGCACTGCGCGCCCTGCGCGCGCAATATCCAGGACGCAGGCTTACCCTGCTGACCTCGCCATCGGGAGCGGCGCTGGCCCCCTATCTGGCCGACGTCGACACCGTCCTTGCCTACGAGGCGCCGTGGATGAAGAGCAGCGCGCCGGAGACTCGGGAGCATCACCTCGCGCTTGTCGAGGCACTGGCGGCACAGCGTTTCGACGGCGCCGTGATCTTCACCTGCTACAGCCAGAACGCCCTCCCCGCGGCACTGCTGTGCCAGCTGGCCGGCATTCCCCTGCGCGCGGCCTACTACCGCGAAAAACCCTACCAGCTGCTGACCGATGGGATCAGCGACCCGGAACCGGGTACGCTGGTGCGCCACGAAGTGCAGCGCCAGCTCGACCTGGTACGCCACCTCGGTGCCGAGACCGCCGACGAACGGCTGGCATTCACGCCGAAGCGCGAGGATGTGGCTAAGGTGCATGCGCAACTGCGCGCAGCCGGCATCGACCCGGCCGGACGCTGGTTCGCTTTGCACCCGGGCGCCAGCGCGCCGGCGCGGCGCTATCCGCAGCGCCACTGGAGCACGCTGCTGCACGAGCTGCAGGAACGCATCGGCTGCCCACTGGTACTGACCGGTGGCGCGCACGAACTGGAACTCATCGAAGGCATCGCGCGCCCGGCCGGCGCACGTGTCTACTCCTTTGCTGGCCGCCTGCACTGGGCGAACTCGGTGCCCTGCTGGCGCAGGCCTCGCTGGTCGTGAGCAACAACACGGGGCCGGCCCACATCGCCGCCGCCGTGGGCACCCCGGTGGTCGACTTGTACGCGCTGACCAATCCCCAGCACACGCCCTGGCGGGTGCCGAACCGGGTGCTCAACCACGACGTCGACTGCCGCTACTGCCACCGCAGCGTCTGCCCCGGGGCCACCACGACTGCATGGAAAAGCTGGCGCCCGCCCCGGTGGCCGAGGCCGTGTGCAGCCTGCTGGAACAGACGGAGCCTTATCGTATCCGGGAACCAGCCCTCGGCTGAGCCCGGCATGGAGACGCGACGGCAAATCACGGCGAAGCCGCCGGGGCACGGCTACCGGGACCAGCGCCCCCGGTAGCCGACCTGCTTCACGCGGCCTGTCGCCGTGGCCCGCTTACTTGCCCTGCTTCGCCGCAGCGGGTGCGCTTGACGCGACAGCGCCGCGGAACAAGTCGAGCGGAATCGCATTCGCCATTGCCTGCATGCCGAGGTCGTTCGGATGCAGGTGGTCGCCGCTGTCGTAGGCCGGCAGCATCCGCGTCGGGTGGGCCGGATCGCGCACCACGCGCTCGAAATCGATGACGGCATCGAATTCGTCGCTGCTCCGGATCCAGTTGTTCACCGCCTGGCGCACCGTTTCCTTCTCGGGTGTGTAATACCCCGGGAACACAGTGCCTTCAAAGGGCGTCAAGGTCGCGCCGTAGACAGGAATGCCCTTGGCATGGGCACGCGCGATCAACTGGCGATAGCCGGCGATCAGGTCTTGCGCGCTGACCGCTTCGCTCGCCGGAATGGTACCGGTGCCCGGGTGGCCGATGTCGTTGATGCCGATCAGGACGATCAGGTAGCGCAAGCCGGCAGTCGCCAGGACGTCGCGGTCGAAGCGTGCCAGTGCAGCGCGGCCGAACAACGGCTGCTCGCCCGGATCGCGCAGCAGGCGGTTGCCGCCGATGCCGCGGTTGACGATGCCGAGACGGCCGTTCAGGGGCGCGCAGCGCGGCGACAGCCCGGGCACCGGCCTGGTCGCGCGTTGTCTGCAGGCGCAGCGCCAGCAGGTCGGGCCAGCGGCGGTTGGCGTCGACGGTGGTGACGGCGCCGTCGGTAATCGAGTCGCCGAGCGCGACGATGGCACCGGCCCCGGGCGCGCTGACGTCCACTTCCGTCAGGAAGGGCCAGGACGTGGTGGTCCGCTGGGTCGGCAGCGTTTCGGCGTCGGTGAAGTTACCCGGCAGCGAAACATAATTGGTCTGGAAGGCGGAACCGTGGATGGTGGTGGCCTGCACCTGTCCAGGCAGGTACAGGCTCACGGCCAGGTCGGACAAGGCCGGCACGTCCAGGTCGACCGGGTCGGATAGCACCGGTGCCCCGGCGGGAATCGTGATCGATGGCGAGCCGCTGAAGGTCAGCACGCGGTCGGTGCCGGCAACGATCTGCGCACCGGCCCCGGCGCCGGTACTGCGGCGCGCGATATGGGACCGCACCGATCCGCAGCGGCGTCGCGCCGTGTTCGTTCGACACGCGGATGCGCACCTGGCTGCCGCCAATGCTGGTGTGGACGATCAGGCGCAGGGTCTGGTCGTTGAAGGTCTGCGTCTGCGCCGGCAGCGGCGGGCCTGCCGGGGCGGTCCCCCGGTGCCGACCCACTGCTGGCTGGGGTCCCGGGACTCGGCCCGCACCACGTTCGGCGCCGTGGCAAGGCTCGACAGGGCAATTGCGCCCGCCGCCAGTAGCGCACGGCGCGTCCGCCGCAGTGCCGCCAGCGATTCGCTGCGCGGGCGTAGCAGTTCGGACAAGGACAGCAACATCGTCTTCATCTTGAGGCTCCTCGAGTTGGATGCCGCCAGCGCCGCGGGCGCGGTCTGCGACAGCAGGCACCAATCTAGCGAGCCCGGCTGTGCCAAACAAGCCGGCCGCGGCACCGATCCTTGCGCTGGATCGCACTCAGGAGGGAAAACTGATGAGTATCGGGAACTTTCTTTAACAAGCGCAATAAAGGACGGTCCGCGGACCTGGCGGCAGACTGGGCGGGCGCCGCGCGCCCAAACGAAAAAGGCCAGCTCGAGAGCTGGCCTATCCGATGATTCTGTTGGTCGGGGCGAGAGGATTCGAACCTCCGACCCCTTGCACCCCATGCAAGTACGCTACCAGGCTGCGCTACGCCCCGACTAGCCAGCAATTATACCTGAGGCAGAAATTTTTTCTCAGGTTTTTATGGTCCCTCAGGCAAGTTTCCCTCATGCCCGCGATCAAAATCAAGCCAGAACCGTTCCCCGCGTAGAGGAAGGCGGGCTCGGCGGCCTGCCTTCCCCAATCTCGCCTATTTCCACTCGCCCCGCAACACCTTTACCTGCTCGTACAGGTATTCCGGCGTTGCCTGCTGCGGCGGCACCGGCAGACCCACCGCCAGTGCCAGCTTCGAGCGCAGGCCGCGCGAGAATGAGCGCTCGAACAGGTTGCCCGGATCGCGGGTGAACACGCTGCCCCACAGGCCGCGCAGCGCCATCGGGATCACGGGCACCTTGTTGCGCTCGACGATCTTGGCGATGCCGCCGCGGAACTCGCTCATCTCGCCCGTGGAGGTCAGCTTGCCTTCCGGGAAAATGCAGACCAGGTCACCCTGGTGCAGCGCCTCGGCGATATCGATGAAGGCACGCTCCATCATGAACGGATCTTCCTTGGCCGGTGCGATTGGGATCGCCTTGGCGGTGCGGAAAATCCAGCCGAGCAGCGGCATCTTGAAGATGCGGTGGTCCATCACGAAACGGATAGGCCGGGGGCTGGCCGCGCCGATCACGATGGCGTCGACGTAGCTGACGTGGTTGCACACCAGCACCGCCGGGCCCTCGTCGGGAATGTGCTCGACATCGACGGTATGCACGCGGTGAATCGTGTGGATCAGCAGCCAGGCCAGGAAGCGCATCAGGAATTCCGGTACCAGCGAGAAGATGTAGACGGCCACCACCGCGTTCAGCAGGGCGGTGACCAGGAACATTTGCGGAATCGTGAAGCCCTGCCCCAGCAGCAGGATGGCGACGCCTGCGGCAGCCACCATGAACAAGGCGTTGAGGATATTCATGCCGGCGATCGTGCGCGAGACGTGCTTCGGGTCGCAGCGGGTCTGGATCAACGCGAACAGCGGCACGATGAAGAAGCCGCCGAAGACGCCGATCAGCACCAGGTCGGCAACGATGCGCAGCGTGCCCGGCAAGGCCAGCAGCGCGAAGGCGTCGACAGTTGCCGTGTTGGCGTAGGCCTGGCTCGCGAAATACAGGTCGATGCCGAACACCGACAGGCCGATCGAGCCAAAGGGCACCAGCCCGATCTCGACCTTGCGGCCCGAGAGCTTCTCGCACAGCAGCGAGCCCACGCCGATGCCGAGCGAGAACACCGTCAGCAGCATGACGAAGACGCTGTGGTCGCCGTGCAGGTAATCCTTGGCATACACCGGAAATTGCGACAGCATCAGGGCGCCGTAGAACCAGAACCAGGAATTGCCCAGCATCGACAGGAAGACCGTGCGGTTCTTGCTCGAGAAACGCAGGTTGCGCACCGATTCGGCCGCAAAATTCGGGGCAACGCGCAGTTCCGGCGCTGGTGCCGGCGAAGCCGGGATGCGCCAGCTTGCCGCCAGGCCCAACAGCGCCATGAACAGACTGGCCGCTGCCACCAGTTCGATGCCGAATGGCTTGTGCGCCACCAGCACGGCGCCGGCCACCTCGCCCAGCAGGATGCCGACAAAGGTGCCCATCTCGATGACGCCATTGCCGCCGACCAGTTCTTCCTGCTTCAGGTGCTGGGGCAGGTAGGCGTACTTCACGGGACCGAACAGGGTCGAATGGACGCCCATGCCGACCACAGCCGCGATCAAGAGCCACAAGGTATGGGTCAGCCAGCCGATGCCGGCAACGAGCATGATCGCCACTTCCAGCAGCTTGACGAAGCGCGCCAGCCTGCCCTTCTCGACCTTGTCGGCGATCTGGCCGGCCGTGGCGGAAAACAGCACATAAGGCAGGATGAACAGGCCCGGGATCAGGTTGTTGAGTAAACCCGGATCGAGCGTGGTCCAGGACAGCGCGTCATAGGTGAGCGCCACCAGCAGGGCCGTCTTGAACAGGTTGTCGTTGAAGGCGCCGAGGAACTGGGTCCAGAAAAACGGCGCGAATCGACGCTGGGACAGCAGGGAAAACTGGCTCGACTGGCTCATGCGATGGGCTGGAAATGAAGAGATGGATAATCTACAACAGCACCCGGGGTGGCACAATCGATATTGCCAACAAACATCATCGGCGCGCAACACTGCACCCGAAGTACCGCCCCTTGGCCCCTTCAAGGGCACCTCGGGCCAGGGAAGGCGCGTGCAGGATCGGCAGAACCGGACTGTTGATTCGCTTTGGAAACCCGTTTGACCACGCACAAAGGAGACGGCCGGCGCCGTTTATTGTGCACTGCAGCGTGAGTAGAATGCTCGGATGAATTCGCCCATCCTCCACACTATCCAGCTCGGCGCGCCTGACGCGCTGTACGACGACATCGAACACGCGCTGCTCGATCTCACCACCGCTTCGCTCGACGACGGCGCCTTGACTGGCGCCATCGTCGACGAGTTCGAAATCGACTTCCTGATCGGCGGTAGTCCCCCGCCGGGCTCGGGCTATTCCTGCTGAGCGCCCTGCCTTAGCTCAGCGTTTCCAGCCTGATCCGGGTTACCTTGCCGACGACGGACGCCAGCGCCTCGATCCGTTCGATGGCGGCGATGACGTTCTTCTCGCGCGTCTCGTGCGTGATCATGATGATGTCGGTGCGGGCGTCGCCACGCGTGCCTTTTTGCAGCACGGCGTCGATCGAAATACCGGCATCGGCCAGGATCCGGGTCAGGTCGGCCATAACGCCGAGCTGGTCGTTGACGTACACGCGCAGGTAGTAGCTGGTCGTGATGTCCGACATCGGCAGGATCGCCACGTCGGTCATCTCGTTCGGCTGGAAGGCCAGGTGCGGCACGCGGCAATACGGGTCGACCGTGGCCAGGCGCGTCACGTCCACCAGGTCGGCGATCACGCTTGATGCGGTCGGTTCGGAACCCGCACCCTTGCCATAGTAGAGGGTGGAACCGACGGCATCGGCCTCGACCAGCACCGCGTTCATCGCGCCTTCGACGTTGGCGATCAGGCGCTTGGCCGGGATCAGGGTCGGGTGCACGCGCAGCTCGATGCCCTCGACGCCGTCGACCTTCGCCCGGCGCGTGATGCCGAGCAGCTTGATGCGGTAGCCGAGCTCTTCCGCGTAGCGAATGTCGTCCGCCTGCAGCTGGCTGATGCCCTCGACGTGGGCCTTGTCGAACTGCACCGGAATGCCGAAGGCGATCGCCGACATGATGGTCAGCTTGTGGGCCGCGTCCACGCCCTCGATGTCGAAGGTCGGGTCGAGTTCGGCGTAGCCCAGGTCCTGGGCCTGCTTCAATACCGTATCGAAGTCCAGGCCCTTGTCGCGCATCTCGGACAGGATGAAGTTGGTCGTGCCGTTGATGATGCCGGCCACCGATTCGATGCGGTTCGCGCTCAAGCCTTCGCGCAGCGCCTTGATGATCGGTACGCCGCCGGCCACGGCCGCCTCGAAGGCCACCATCACGCCCTTCTCCTGAGCGGCGGCGAAAATCTCGTTGCCGTGCAAGGCCAGCAGCGCCTTGTTGGCGGTCACCACGTGCTTGCCGTTGGCGATGGCGCGCAGCACCAGCTCGCGCGGCAGCTCGTAGCCGCCGATCAGCTCGACGACGATGTCGATGTCGGGGCTATCGACGACGAGATAGGGGTCGTCCACGACCTGGCAGCTGCCGCCGGTGATGCGCGCGGCGCGCTCGACGTTGCGGGCGGCAACCATGCGGATCTCGATGCCGCGGCCGGCACGGCGGCGGATGTCTTCGCCGTTGCGCTGCAGGACGTTGAAGGTGCCCGCACCGACGGTGCCGATGCCGAGGAGGCCAACTCTGATGGGTTTCATGGTCATTCGCATAAGTGCTAGCGTGCGTGGCGCCGGCGGTAGCCGTCGAGGAAGCGGGCAATGCGGCCGCAGGCGTCGCCCAGGTCGTCCGAATTGGGCAGGAAGACGAGGCGGAAGTGGTCGGGCGAGGTCCAGTTGAAACCCGTACCCTGCACCAGCAGCACCTTCTCGTCGCGCAGCAGTTCGCAAATGAACTGCTGGTCGTCGGCGATCGGGTAGAGTTTCGGATCGAGGCGCGGGAACATGTACAGCGCCGCCTTCGGCTTGACGACCGAGACCCCGGGGATGTCGGTCAACAACTGGTAAGCGAGGTCGCGCTGTTTCAGCAGCCGTCCGCCAGGGCCGACCAGGTCGTTGATGCTCTGGTAGCCGCCCAGCGCGGTCTGGATCGCGAACTGGCCCGGCGCGTTCGCGCACAGGCGCATCGAGGCCAGCATGTTCAGGCCATCGATGTAATCTTTCGCGTGGCGCTTCTCGCCCGAGACCACCATCCAGCCGGCACGGTAGCCGCAGGAACGGTAGTTCTTCGACAGGCCGTTCAGGGTGACGAACAGCACGTCGTCGGCGAGCGAGGCGATCGACTCGTGCTGATGGCCGTCGTACAGCACCTTGTCGTAAATTTCGTCGGCATAGACGATGAGGCTATGCTGGCGCGCCAGTTCGATGATGTCGAGCAGCACTTCGCGCGGATAGAGCGCGCCGGTCGGGTTGTTCGGGTTGATGACGACGATGGCGCGCGTGTTCGGGGTGATCTTGCGGCGCATGTCGGCGATGTCCGGCATCCAGTCGGCGCCCTCGTCGCAGATGTAGTGCACGGGCGAGCCGCCGGCCAGGCTGACGGCCGCCGTCCACAGCGGATAATCGGGCGCCGGCACCAGCACCTCGTCGCCATTGTTGAGCAGGCCCTGCATCGCCATCACGATCAGTTCCGAGGCGCCATTGCCCAGGTAGATGTCGTCGATGCCGACACCGGCAATCTTCTTTTGCTGGGTGTAGTGCATCACCGCCTTGCGCGGTGCAAACATCCCCTTCGAATCGGTATAGCCGGCCGCGCCGTGCATGTTGCGGATCATGTCCTGCATGATCTCGTCGGGCGGATCGAAACCGAACACGGCCAGGTTGCCGATGTTGAGCTTGATGATCTTGTGACCGTCATCCTCCATCTGGCGCGCCTGCTCCAGCGCCGGCCCGCGGATCTCGTAGCACACGTCGTCGAGCTTGTTCGATTTCAGGATCGGTCGCAAATTGTCACCCCTCGGTTGCCCGCGTTTTGTACGCGCTGGTTGCCTGCATTGTTGCAGTGCGAAAAATACCATTCTGCCGAAAGCGCAGGATTTAAGCAACCTTGCGGCGGGCGAGCACGCCCACAGGGCCGCGCTACTGGAATCTTGGCGAAAAGCTTACAATGGCAGCCCATCTTGCCACCCTGCCCGACTGCGAGCCACGATGAAGCTTCACTCCGACAACACCCAACAATACCAGACCATCACCGGCTACGATGCCTCCGGCGTCGAGGTCAATGCCCAGCGGTTCAACCACAGCCTGCTCGTGATGCCGGAAACGCCGCCGCGTGCCTGGGACGTGCGCCGTTTCGAAGACCTCGAAGCGCGCCACTTCGAACAGATCGCCGCCGACAACCCGGATGTCGTCATCCTCGGCACCGGCGAGCGCCAGCGCTTCGTGCATCCGCGCCTGACGGCCAGCCTGTCGGCGCGCCACGTCGGCGTCGAATCGATGGACAGCCAGGCTGCCTGCCGTACCTATAACGTGCTGATGGGCGAAGGCCGCAAGGTGACGCTGGCCCTGATCCTCGAAGGCAGCGCAGCCGGCTGAACCGATATGCTGCCTCCGCTGATGGTTCCCTATTGAAACTTTCGCGCTTCGTCCTCATATCGGAACAGCCATTGACAAGTTGACATGCTAGACTGGCAGCGTCGTCGATGGCCGATTATGATGACGGGCATGCGGGATGGTACGAGGCCGATCCCGCTCCCCGAATCTGTTCAATCCAGCCCCGATACCAGTCAGGAGAACCCCGTGGCCGTCAGCCCCAGCGCAGCAACCGTAGAGAACTTTTCCGCCGCCATGACCGGCGACCAGACCTTCCAGCTCGGCGGGCGACCGGCCAAGTACACGGTGCTGTATTTCTATCCCAAGGACAATACCCCGGGCTGCACCACCGAGAGCATCGCCTTCCGCGAGAAGCACGAGGAATTCAAGGCGGCCGGGGCCGAGGTCTATGGCATCAGCCGCGACTCGCTGCGTTCGCACGAAAACTTCAAGTCCAAGCTGGGCCTGCCTTTCGAGTTGATCTCCGACCCCGACGAACTGGTCTGCAACCAGTTCAATGTCATGAAGATGAAGAGCATGTACGGCAAGCAAGTACGCGGGGTCGAGCGCAGTACGTTTGTCGTTGACGCTCAAGGCAGATTGGTGAAAGAATGGCGTGGGGTGAAAGTCCCCGACCACGTCGACGAAGTGCTGGAATTCGTGAAGCGCCAGCCCTGAATGCTGGCCCCAGACGCACAACTTGCTGGTCCATACCTTCATTTTGAGTCAACCCGTTTTATCTCAGCATCCATCAATCTGGGAGCCTGCCAGGCCGGCCCCACCGGCCCTGGCCCGCGCCCCGCAATCTGTACCCAGTTGCATCGAACCCGCCCGGCAGCGTGTCCCGCGACCCGCTGGCGCGAGGCGTCCTCCACTTTTTTAGATTGAGAACCTGATGCCACTACCAAAAATGCCAACCCAGCCGGCCACGCTGCTGCCGGTGAACGATTACCCGAAAGCCGAAGCCGGCAAGTCTCCCGTGCGCGCCGTTGCCGCAGCGGCGGTCGAGGCTGATCCGGTCGAAGACCTCATCAGCGGCAAGGCCGTGCCTGCCGCCAAATCCAGCCGCGCCCGCAAGGGCAAGGCCGCGCCGCTCGCCGCCGTGCCCGCCACCACCCCGGCACCGAACGCCCGGCAAGCCGCTCCCGAACGCCCGGGTGGCCGCCAGGACACCCTTGCCAAGCTCAAGGAAAGCGACATGGGCGAGCCGCATCCGGTCAAGCACAAGCCGGTCGAGGTCAACGTCAAGTCCTCGGCCAGCCGCAAGGCCGACCGCGCCGGCGGGACCAAGGTCTTCGTGCTCGACACCAATGTCCTGATGCATGACCCGACCTGCCTGTTCCGCTTCGAGGAGCACGACGTCTACCTGCCGATGATGACGCTCGAGGAACTCGACGACCACAAGAAAGGCATGTCGGAAGTGGCGCGCAATGCCCGCCAGGTCTCGCGCACGCTCGACGCCCTGATCGCCGACATCGACGACGACGCCATCGAGGCCGGCATCGAGCTGGCCAAGCTGGGCAACAAGGATGCCAAGGGCCGCTTGTACTTCCAGACCAGCCTGCTGAATGGCCCCACCCTGCCTGAAGGCCTGCCGGTCGGCAAGGCCGACAACCAGATCCTCGGTGTCGTAAAAGCCCTGGCCGCCGAGCGCGCGAACCGTGCCATCGTGCTGGTGACGAAAGACATCAACATGCGCATCAAGGCGCGTGCGCTTGGCCTGGCCGCGGAAGACTATTTCAACGACCACGTACTGGAAGACACCGACCTGCTGTACTCGGGCATCGTCCAGCTGCCGGACGACTTCTGGGACAAGCACGGCAAGGACATGGAGTCCTGGCAGGAAAACAAGAACGGCAACAGCGCCACTTTCTACCGTGTGACCGGCCCGTTCATCCCGAGCCTGCTGGTGAACCAGTTCGTGTTCCTCGAGCCGTCCGGCGGCGAAGCACCGCTGCAGGCGCAGGTGCGCGAGATCAACGGCAAGACCGCCGTGCTGCAGGTGCTGCGCGACTACAGCCACACCAAGAACAGCGTCTGGGGCATCACCGCGCGCAACCGCGAGCAGAATTTCGCCCTGAACCTCCTGATGAATCCGGAATGCGACTTCGTCACCCTGCTCGGCCAGGCCGGTACGGGTAAAACCCTGCTGGCCCTGGCCGCGGGCTTGGCGCAAGTGCTGGAAACGAAGCTGTATAACGAGATCATCGTCACCCGCGTGACGGTGCCGGTCGGCGAAGACATCGGCTTCCTGCCGGGTACCGAGGAAGAAAAGATGTCGCCGTGGATGGGTGCTTTCGACGACAACCTGGAAGTGCTGAACAAGTCCGACACCGACGCCGGCGACTGGGGCCGCGCAGCGACGCAGGACCTGATCCGCTCGCGCATCAAGATCAAGTCGCTCAACTTCATGCGCGGCCGTACTTTTGTGAACAAGTTCCTGATCATCGACGAGGCGCAGAACCTGACGCCGAAGCAGATGAAGACCCTGGTCACCCGTGCCGGTCCCGGCACCAAGATCCTGTGCCTGGGTAACATTGCGCAGATCGACACGCCTTACCTCACCGAGGGGTCGAGCGGCCTGACCTATGTGGTCGACCGCTTCAAGGGCTGGGCCCACAGCGGCCACGTGACCCTGGCACGCGGCGAGCGTTCGCGCCTGGCAGACCACGCGAGCGACGTGCTGTAAGCCGTTTCGCGTCCGCGAAAACCTGCGCGCCGCAAGGCCCGCAGGTTTTTTTACGCCCGCAGCAGATGCGTAACGTAGGGTGGGCACTTGTGCCCACGCGTTATGTCGGCTGAGCAGTAACGTAGGGTGGGCACCCGTGCCCACGCGGTACGCCGGCTGAGCAGTAACGTAGGGTGGGCACTCGTGCCCACGCGGTATGTCGGCTGAGCAGTAACGTAGGGTGGGCACCCGTGCCCACGCGGTACGCCGGCTGAGCAGTAACGTAGGGTGGGCACTCGTGCCCACGCGGTATGTCGGCTGAGCAGTAACGTAGGGTGGGCACTTGTGCCCACGCGGTACGTCGGCTGAGCAGTGTTTCGGTCCAGTCAAATCCGGATTCGCCAGCGTCCCGGCTTGCGCTCCAGGACCTCACCCGTCATCGGCCGAGACCGCGTGGGCACGAGTGCCCACGCTACGGCACTGCTGTCGACCGTCTCGCCTATGCATGGCATTTGATGCAGATGGTTGCATGCAGGCAACTAGTCGACGAAACTTTGTGTCTTCCGGGTCCGCATGTGCGCCCGGCCTTTCCACCGTTCTCGACCGAGGAAATCGCATGGACACCTTCATTCAAGAGGTCACGCACAGCTTCAAACGCCTCGCGCAGCCTTACCGGCTGCTCGTCTGGTGCACCTTTGGCATCCTGCTTGCGAACCAGGCACTCAACCTCGGCCGTGAGATCGGCCAGATGGCCTACTGCCTGACCCACTAACAGGGGCGATCAGTACTGCAGGGTGGGCACGGGTGCCCACCCTACGGAACAGCAAACAAAAACGCCCGGCACATGGCCGGGCGTTTCCACGTTCAAACGAACGCAATTACATGATCTGCTTGCCGATCCACCAGGCCACGGCCGCCATGAAGGCCGAGGCCGGAATGGTGAAGACCCATGCCCAGACGATGCTGCCGGCCACGCCCCAGCGCACGGCCGAGGCCTTCTGCGAGGCGCCGACGCCGACGATCGCGCCGGTAATCGTGTGGGTGGTCGAGACCGGGATGCCCCAGAAGCTCGACATCAGCAGCGTCATCGCGCCGCCGGTTTCGGCGCAGAAGCCGCCCACCGGCTTGAGCTTGGTGATCTTCTGGCCCATGGTCTTGACGATGCGCCAGCCGCCGAACAGCGTACCGAAGCTGATCGCCGCATAGCACGAGATGATGACCCAGGCCGGGGGATGCGCGTCGGCCGCATTGACATAGCCGGCCGCGATCAGCAGCATCCAGATGATGCCCATGGTCTTTTGCGCGTCGTTGCCGCCGTGGCCCAGCGAATAACCAGCGGCCGAGATCAGCTGCAGGCGCCGGAACCAGACGTCAACCTTGCGCGGTGTCGACTTCACGAAGATCCATGCGACCAGCAGCATGATGATCGATCCGAGCACGAAGCCCAGCAGCGGTGCGATGACGATGAACAGCACGGTCTTGGAGAGGCCGCCCGACACGAGGGCGCCGGTGCCGGACTTCGCCACTGCCGCGCCCACCAGGCCGCCGATCAGCGCGTGCGAGGACGAGGACGGGATGCCGTAGTACCAGGTGATGATGTTCCAGACGATGGCCCCGACCAGGGCCCCGAAAATCACGTACTGGTCGACGATGTGCGGGTCGATGGTGCCCTTGCCGATCGTCTGCGCCACCTTCATGTTGACGACGAAAATCGCCACGAAGTTGAAGAAGGCAGCCATGGCGACCGCGCTCTGCGGCTTCAGCACGCCCGTCGAGACGACGGTCGCGATCGCGTTCGCCGAATCGTGGAAGCCGTTCATGAAGTCGAAGATGAGCGCCAGGACCACCAGCGTACCCAGCACCCACAGGCTGATGTGTAAAGTTTCCATGTTTATTTTTGTTATGCGGAAGCTTACGCGTTCTCGACGATGATGCCTTCGATGATGTTCGCCACGTCTTCGCAGCGGTCGGTGACGGTCTCGAGGATCTCGTAGATCGCCTTCATCTTGATCAGGTTGCGCACGTCCGGTTCGTCACGGAAGAGTTTGCTCATGGCGGCGCGCATGACATGGTCGGCGTCCGATTCCAGGCGGTCGATCTCTTCGCAGATGGCAATGATCTTCTGGGCGTTGCCCATGTCGTGCAGCATGGCGACGGCCGCCTGCACGCGTTCGCAGCAGGCCAGGCACAGTTCGGCCAGGCGCTTCGCTTCCGGAGTCACAGCGTGCAGGTCGTACAGCGAGATGGTCTGGGCCGCGTCTTCCATCATGTCGAGGATGTCATCCATGCGGGTGATCAGCTTGTGGATGTCGTCGCGGTCGATCGGGGTGATGAAGGTCTTGTGCAGCAGGTCGACGCAGGCGTAGGTGATCTTGTCCGCCTGTTTTTCGATGCTTTCCACCGCATGCGTGCGGTTTTCCAGGTCGTCGAAGTTGGTCATCAGGCCAACCATCTCGTGCGCACCTTTCACGCACAGCGCGGCGTGCTGGTTGAACAAATCAAAAAACTTGCCCTCGGTGGGCATCAGGCGTCCAAACATGTATTTCTCCGTTGTAAAACTCTTGGGACTGCGGGGGCCGTGGACCAGTCGGTCCCGGCGACGCAATATCGGCTTAGTCGCCCTGGTAGACGGCGAGGTTACCGCTGTAGTTACCGAACTTGGTGTACTGGCCGATCCAGGTCAGGCGAATCGCGCCGATCGGACCGTTACGCTGCTTGCCGATGATGATCTCGGCGGTTCCCTTGTCCGGCGAATCGGGGTTGTACACCTCGTCGCGGTACAGGAAGATGATCACGTCCGCATCCTGTTCGATAGCGCCCGATTCGCGCAAGTCGGACATCACGGGCCGTTTGTTGGGGCGTTGTTCCAGCGAGCGGTTCAGCTGCGACAACGCGATCACCGGGCAATGCAGCTCCTTCGCCAGGCCCTTCAGCGAACGCGAGATTTCGGAGATCTCGGCGGCGCGGTTGTCGCCCGGCTGGCTGCCCTGCATCAGCTGCAGGTAGTCGACGATGATAAGGCCGAGCTTGCCACACTGGCGGGCCAGGCGGCGCGCGCGTGCGCGCATCTCGATCGGGTTCAGTGCCGGCGTCTCGTCGATGTAGAGCTGGGCATCGTTCATCTTCTGGATGGCGTGCGTCAGGCGCGGCCAGTCCTCGTCGTTCAGGCGGCCGGTGCGCAGGCGGTGCTGGTCGAGCTGGCCGACCGAGCCGAGCATACGCATGGCCAGCTGGGTGCCGCCCATCTCCATCGAGAACACGGCCACCGGCAGGCCCGCCTCGATCGCGACGTTCTCGCCGATGTTGACCGAAAACGCGGTCTTGCCCATCGACGGACGGCCGGCGACGATCACCAGGTCGCCCGGCTGCAGGCCGGAGGTCATGCGGTCGAGGTCGATGAAGCCGGTAGGCACGCCGGTGATCTCGCCCTGGTTCTCGCGCGAATACAGTTCGTCGATGCGTTCGACAACTTGCGTGAGCAGCGGCTGGATCGGATTCCAGCCTTGGGCGCCACGCGCGCCCTGCTCGGCGATGGCGAAGATCTTCGATTCGGCTTCGTCAAGCATCTGCTTGACTTCCTTGCCTTGCGGATTGAACGCGTTACCGGAAATTTCGTCGGCGACGGTGATCAGTTTGCGCAGCACGCCGCGGTCGCGCACGATTTCCGCGTAGCGGCGGATGTTGGCGGCGGACGGCGTGTTCTGCGCCATGGCATTCAGGTATTGCAGGCCGCCGACATCGTCGGCTTTGCCGAGCGACACCATGGCCTCGTAGACCGTGATCACGTCGGCCGGCTTGCCGCTGTTAATCAGACGCACCATCTGTTCGAAGATGATGCGGTGGTCGTAGCGGTAAAAGTCGTCCGCGTGCATGAAGTCGGCAATACGGTCCCATGCCGCATTGTCGCGCAGGAGACCGCCAATGACGGACTGCTCTGCTTCGATGGAATGCGGGGGGATGCGCAGCGATTCGATTTGCGGATCTGCGGGGGTATTCATGGCGGGCATTATACCTGCTCCGGTCATCCGGCTGAAATAATTGGCGAGTTTCCGGGCATAAAAAAAGCCGGGCGAACCCGGCTTTTTCCATATTACAACAGATGCAACTTGTTTGTTACTTAGGCAGCTTCACCCACGACAGCGATCGTGATTTCCACGACGACGTCGGTGTGCAGTGCGACGGCAACAGGGTGCTCGCCGGTGGTCTTCAGCGGGCCGGTCGGCAGGCGCACTTGTGCCTTTTCGACTGCGAAACCTTGCTTGGTCAGCGCTTCGGCGATGTCGAAGTTGGTGACCGAACCGAACAGACGACCGTCAACGCCGGCTTTCTGGGCGATGGTGATGGTCATGCCGCTCAGCTTGTCGCCTTGGGCTTGCGAAGCGCCCAGCTTTTCAGCAGCGGCTTTTTCCAGCTCGGCGCGCTTGACTTCGAACTCGGCCACAGCGGCCTGGGTTGCGCGGCGGGCCATCTTTTGCGGGATCAGGAAGTTACGTGCGTAACCGTCCTTGACCTTGACGACGTCGCCCAGGTTGCCGACGTTAACAACTTTTTCCAAAAGGATAACTTGCATATTTTTCTCCAGGAGTTTCTGATCTGTACGACGGGGATTAACCGTGGTGCAGGTCGGTGTACGGCAGCAGCGCGAGGTAACGTGCGCGCTTGATCGCGGTGTCGACCTGGCGCTGGTAGTGCGCCTTGGTACCGGTCAGGCGTGCCGGCATGATCTTGCCGTTTTCCTGGACGAAGTCCTTCAGGGTGTCGACGTCTTTGTAGTCAACCTGTTCCACGTTTGCAGCGGTGAAGCGGCAGAACTTCTTGCGCTTGAACAGCGGGTTCTGCTGTTTGCGCTTGAGTTTTTCTTTAGCTTTGTTTTTGTCGAACTTTTTACCGAATGCCATTTTGAGGCTCCTGTATATCTAAATGGTGGGCCGCTGTGAAATTAAGCGGCGGCACTGAAATCAATGATGTGAAACACCAGGGCTTTGCTGTTGCGATTCTTCCTGGCCAAAAATCCCGTGAACTGGTGGGCGGAGCCCAGCTCGGCGCCGGCGAAGCGTCCGGAGATTTCGCCCGCGGCAAACGCGGCAATCTCGAACTCGACCAGCCGCTCTTTCCCCGCTTCGACCTGCTGCGAACTGTGCATCAGGATGGCCGAAACAATCGGCACGCCGGCCGGGGTAAAGCGCAGTACGTCGCGTTCAGCGATGGTAGCGACGACTTGTAACTGGTTCACTTCTTTGGGCGCTCTTGCGAGCGTTCACGATTCCTGGCGAAAGAAATTAGGCAGCAGCTGGGGCCGGGGCTGCAGCAGCCGGGGCTTCTGCGCGGTGGCTCTTGGCTGCGTCTTCGCGCTGGACCGACTTCATCATTGGCGATGGAGCGGTTTCAGCTTTCTTCATCTTCACGGTCAGGTGACGCAGCACGGCATCATTGAACTTGAATGCGGTTTCCAGCTCGACCAGGGTCTCGTTGTCGCACTCGATGTTCATGCAGATGTAGTGTGCCTTCGGCAGCTTCTGGATCTGGTAAGCCATCTGGCGACGGCCCCAGTCTTCCACGCGATGGATGTTACCGCCGCGTGCGCTGACGCTGGCCTTGTAACGCTCGATCATCGCCGGGACTTGCTCGCTTTGGTCCGGGTGGACGATAAAAACGATTTCATAATGACGCATGCAACACTCCTTGAGGACGTTTAAACAAATGCCCACCTCGGCGTCAAGACGAGTGTGGGAAGGGAAAGCCGGCAATTATAACGTGAATACGCTGCCCGCGCAATCGCCGGGCAGCGTCGCCTCCCCGCGACATCCTGCCGGGCAGAAATAAGAAAAAAGCGTAGGTTTCCCTTGCATTTGGCCGAGTACTGTACAAAAATACAGGTTGAATCGATAACCCGTGGTACATCCATGCTCAAGCTCACTGCAAGGCAAGAACAGATCCTTAACCTGATCAAGGAAGCGATCGACAACACCGGCTTCCCGCCGACCCGCGCCGAAATCGCGAAGGAATTGGGCTTCAAGTCGGCCAACGCGGCCGAGGAACACCTGCAGGCGCTGGCCCGCAAAGGGGCGATCGAGATCGTCTCCGGCACCTCGCGCGGCATCCGCCTGATCGGCGCTTCGCTGCCGGCCGCGCTGCCGCCCATCCCGCCTGCCCTCCTGATGCCGCTGCCGCTGGTCGGACCGTGTCGCCGCCGGCTCGCCCATCCTGGCCCAGGAACACGTCGAAGCCACCTACAACGTCGACCCGGCCATGTTCGGCGCCCGTCCCGATTTCCTGCTGAAGGTGCGCGGCTGGTCGATGCGCGACGCCGGCATCATGGACGGCGACTTCCTTGCGGTCAAGAAGGTCGACAGCGCCAAGAACGGCCAGATCGTCGTGGCCCGCCTGGGCGACGACGTCACCGTCAAGCGCTACCGCAAGACGGGCGAGCTGATCGAATTGCTGCCGGAGAATCCGGACTTCAAGGTCATTCGTGTCGAACCGGACGACGAGTTCGCGCTCGAAGGGCTGGCTGTGGGCTTGATGCGCAGCTGGCATTGAGCCGCAAAACGTAAAAAAGGCCGCAGATGCGGCCTTTTTCGTAGGGTGGGCTCTTGAGCCCACGCGGTGGGGCCTCTGCGAAGCCACCAACTCTACTGCCCAGCTGCTTCTGCACAGTGGGCCGCGAACATGTGGTCAAACGGCCAACATCGTAGACCGCAAACGCTTTACCGCGTGGGCACAAGTGCCCACCCTACAACAAACAAAGGCCGCGGATGCGGCCTTTTTCATGCATCGTGCTACCGCCCCGCCCCATCCTTCGGCGCCTTGTTCACGATCGCGTTGTGTTCGGCAATATACGCCTCGGTCGCGGTGCGCCAGACGGCGATATCGGCCAGCACCATCTTCGAGCCCACCTTCGCCTCTTCCGACATGTTCTCCTGCAAGGCGGCCAGACGCGTTTTGGCACGCGCCATCTCGGCCGCGTTCATCAGCTTGGCCACATCCGCCGGAATCTTGTCGGCAAGCGGCGAATGCGCGTTCAGGTTCTGGACGAAAGCGTTGTAGCAGTCCTGCCACTTGTTGATCGCATTCGTGACGCGCTCGATCTCTTCCGTCTGCTTCGAGATCGGCGGAATGCGGGGCGCCGGACAGGCGAACTTGCCGCTCCTGAGGTCGGCGCCATCGTAATCCTTCAGCCAGTAGTCGATGTCGGCGCGGCGCGTCACCCGCTGCTCCATGATCGCGAGCGACTCGACAGCGACCTTGTTGCCCTTGGCCGCGGCCTTGCGGAACCAGGCTTGCGCCTTGGCCTCATCCACCGCGCCGGCCTCGCCATACCAGTACATCTGGCCCAGGTTCTGCTGCGCCTCGACATTGCCCGCATTCGCCAGCTTGGTGTACAGCTTGAGCGCTTCCGGATATTTCTTTTGCTCGAACAGGGATTTGGCGTCTTCCAGTTCGCCGCCGTGGGCGGCGCCCGCCAGCATCAGTCCCAGGCCCAGTGTGATCAACAGTCTCTTCATGCTTGTTCGTTGTTTTGTCGATAAAAAAGCGCGGACGGCGCCGCGCTTGTGACTAAGCTTCCAGTGCCGCCCTGAAGTCGGCCAGCAAGTCCTCGGTTTCCTCGATGCCCACCGACACCCGGATCAGCGACTCGGCGATGCCCATGCTGGCGCGGCGCTCGGCGCCCATCTCGAAGAAGATCGTGTGCGCAACCGGGATGACCAGGGTACGGTTGTCGCCAAGATTACTCGCAGGAATTGCCAGCTGCAAGCGGTTCAGGTAATCGAAGGGATCGATGTCGTCCTTCAGCTCGAAGCTCAGCAGCGAACCGCCGGCCCGGAACAGTTCGCTCACGATGCCGTGCTGCGGGTGCGAAGCCAGGCCGGGATAGTGAACCGCAGCGACCCGGTCGTCGCTTTCCAGCATCCGCGCCAGCGCCAGCGCATTCGCGCAGGTGCGCTCCATGCGTAGCGCCGGGTCTCGGCGCCGACCGCGATATGGTGGGCCGCTTCCGGCCCCAGCGCCGCGCCGAAGTCGCGCAGGGCTTTCGCACGCAGCTGCGCCATGCCCTGGGCGGCGGGTGCCTGCTTGCGGAAGTTGGCGGCGATGTTCGGGTAGGCGCTCCAGTCGAACAAGCCGGTGTCGGTCAGTGCACCACCCAGCGCGATGCCATGACCGCCGATCGATTTGGTGAGCGAATTGACCACCAGGCCGGCACCCACCGCCTTCGGACGGAACAAATACGGCGTGGTCATGGTGTTGTCGACCACGTACAGGATGCCGCGCGCGCGGCACAGCTCGCCGATGCGCGCGAGATCGGCCACCTGGGTACGCGGATTGGCAATCGTCTCGACGAAGACCATGCGCGTGTTCGGCGTCAAGGCCGCTTCGACGTTCGCGGCATCCGTGGCATCGACGAAGTCGACACCGACACCCTGCCCCGCCACCGTCTGCCACAGGCTGTTGGTGTTCCCGAACAGGAAGGAGGACGACACGATGTGGTCGCCTTCGCGCAGCAGCGCCTGGAACAGGGCGCCGATCGCCGCCATGCCGGTGCCGAAGCACAGGCTGGCGACCCCGCCTTCCATCCTGCTGATCTTGTCTTCCAGCGCCGCCACCGTCGGGTTGCCCTGGCGGCCGTAACGAAAGCCCGGCTCCTTGCCCTGGAACACCGAGGCCAGCTGGCGCGCGTCGCCGTAACCGAAGGCGACGGAGGTGTGGATCGGCTTGTGCAGCGAGCCCTGCTCGATCGCCTTGCGGCGGTCGTTGTGCAGGATGGTCGTCGTGAAGCCGTATGCTTTCTTCTCGCTCATGGCCGGACTTACTCCGCCGCGACGGGCGGGTTCAGGTTGAGCTGGGTACGCACCACGTCCTCCGAGGACTTGCCCGAACTCTTGTGGCGCGTCGTTTCCAGCTTGTCGAGATAGGCCGGGGTGACGTCGCCCGTCACGTAGACGCCGTCGAAGCACGAAGCCTCGAAGTTGGTCAGCGCCGGATTGACGTCGGAAATCGAGCGCTTCAGGGCGTCGATATCCTGGTAGACCAGGCGGTCGGCCGTGATTTCGCGGCAGACTTCGTCGACGGTGCGGCCGTAGGCGATCAGCTCGTCACGGGTGGGCATGTCGATGCCGTAGACGTTCGGGAACAGCACCGGCGGCGCGGCCGAGGCGAAGAACACCTTGCGGGCACCGGCGTCGCGCGCCATCTGCACGATCTCGCGGCTGGTCGTGCCGCGCACGATGGAATCGTCGACCAGCAACACGTTCTTGTCCTTGAACTCGGAACCGATGGCGTTGAGTTTCTGGCGCACCGATTTCTTGCGCATGCCTTGCCCAGGCATGATGAAGGTGCGGCCGATGTAGCGGTTCTTGATGAAGCCTTCGCGGTATTCGATACCGAGTTTCAGCGCCAGCTGGATCGCCGCCGGACGCGAGGAATCGGGAATCGGCATGACGACGTCGATTTCCTCGACCGGAATTTCCTTGCGGATCTTGTCGGCCAGGTATTCACCCATCTTCAGGCGCGTGGCATACACCGAGGCGCCATCGATGACCGAATCGGGACGGGCCAGGTAGACGTATTCGAAGGCGCAGGGATTGAGCGACGGATTCTCGGCGCACTGGCGCTCGTGGAAGCTACCGTCCTCGCCGATCCAGACCGCCTCGCCCGGCGCGATGTCGCGCACGAAGCGGAAACCAATGCCTTCCAGGGCCACCGATTCGCTGGCCACCATGTATTCGACGCCGTTCTCGCCCTCGTTCATGCCGAGGCACAGCGGACGGATGCCGTAGGGGTCGCGGAAGGCCAGCATGCCGTGGCCGGCGATCTGGGCGACCACCGCGTAGGCACCGCGCACGCGGCGGTGCACGATGCCGACCGCCTTGAACACGGCTTCGGCGTCGAGCGAATAGCCATTCGCCGCTTCCTGGATCTCGTGCGCCAGCACGTTGAGCAGCACTTCCGAGTCGGAATTGGTGTTGATGTGGCGGCGGTCGTTGCGGAACAGGGCTTCCTTCAGCTCGGCCTGGTTCGTCAGGTTGCCGTTGTGCGCCAGTGTGATGCCGAAAGGCGCATTGACGTAGAAGGGCTGCGCCTCTTCCTCGCTCGAGGAACCGGCGGTCGGATAGCGGCAGTGGCCGATACCGGTATTGCCTTGCAGCGAGCGCATGTTACGGGTGCGGAACACGTCGCGCACCAGGCCATTGGCCTTGTACATCGAAAACATGCTGCTGTGATTGGTTGCGATACCTGCCGCGTCCTGGCCGCGGTGCTGCAGCAGCAGCAACGCGTCATACAGCAACTGGTTAACGGGAGTTTGCGAGACGACGCCGACGATGCCACACATGGTGTGCTCCTAAGAACAGATGACTGTTACGGACAATTTCAAAACGAGGGATTCAAACCGGGAATTCAAAATTTCACGTGCTGCGCCAGGGCAGCAGGGAGAAAGGGCTTGACGGTGCGGGCGCCGGCTTCGGCCAGCGGGGACAGCAGCGCGTCTTGCCAGAATGCTTGACGGGGGATGGCGGTCATTCCACACAAGATGACGACGGCGAGCACGATGACAAGCCCACGCGCCAGGCCGAACAGGCCGCCGAGGCCGCGGTCGGCCAGCGAGAGGCCGGAAGCCTCGATCAGGGCGCCGAGCGCCAGTGCCAGCAGCGCCATCAGGATGCGTACGCCAAGGAAGAGCACGACATAGGCGACGATCAGCCTGGTCGCCTCACCCGGTATCATATCCGGTAACAGCGGCCCGAGGCGCGCGCCATACGCATTGGCAACCACGAAGGCCACGATCCAGCCCAGCAGCGACAGGATTTCCTTGACCAGGCCGCGCATGGTGCTGATCACGACCGACGCCACCAACACGAAGAGCACCAGGTAATCGAAGATCGTCACGCCTGGACCACGTGCATCACATTGGCACCAGGAAGCCGCCGAAGCCCTGGGCGACGAGTTTCGCACGGGCCTTCTCGGCTTCCTCGCGGCTGGCGAACGGGCCGACCTGCACCTTGATCAGCTCGCCCGACTTGCGGGTGCTGGCGCTGACGCCGGCCGCGCGCAGGCGCGATTGCAGGTCCGCGACCTTGTCCGGCTGGCGAGCGCGGCAACCTGGACCACAAAGCGTCGGCCCGCGTCCGGGTGGACTGCGTCGGCGCCCTTGTCGGCCTTGGCGACCGTTTCAGCCTTTTCGTGTTTTTCCGGCTTGGGCGCGCTCTTGCCTTCGAGCAGGGCCAGCGCACGGGCGGCGTCGTCGTCGCGCGCGCGCGGCGCCGGTTTGTCTTCGGTTTTCCGGGAGCGGGCTTGTCGGCCTTGCGTTCGGCCGGCTTTGGCTCGGGTTTCGTTTCCGGCTTGCGTTCCGGCGCCTTCGGCTCCGGGCGCGCCATCTTGATCTCGGGTTCGGTGCGCAATCCATCCGGCGACTTCTCCGGCGCGATCTCGATGCGCGGCGCGGGCGTTGCCGGGCGCGTGGGCGGGGTCGCTGCCGAATTCGTGGCGGCAGGCGTCACGATTTCCTCGTCCTGGTCGACGCTGTCGCCGATCGGCACGGGATTGGACGGCACCGGCAGCGGCGGCGCCTTTTTCCTTCGACGGGATCTGGATCGACATGTCGGCCACCAGCGGGCGCGGCTCGGAGTCGAGCAGCATCGGCAAGCCTACCGCGGCGCCCAGTGCCAGTGCGATCGCGCCGACCAGGCGCCGGCGTGCCCGCTTCTTTTCCGGCAACATCGGGTCGCCGCCGCTGCGGCTGCGGCTCGAGCCGCCCCGCCCGGCTTCATTGGCATGCGAGGCGCGCTTGGCACGCGCCTGCTTCGAGAAGTCGTCGTCGTCGCGGGAGAAACGGCCACTGTCCTGGGCGGTGCTTTCTTGCTTGTTTTTACTGAAGATCGAGAACAAGCCCATGCGTCTGTATGTCAGTGAAGAGAGTTTTTTCGGGCCGCCATCACGCCGGCGACGGTATAGAACGAGCCAAAGACCACAATTCTATCATTCTCCTCGGCACGGCTCATCGCATTTGCGAATGCCGCTGCCGGATCGGGGAAGCTGGTGACGGAAAAATCGCTCTCTTTCGCCCCTGCCGGACGCAGGGCCCCCAGTTGCTGGACCAACGCATCGCCAGGAGCGGCCCGCGGCGAGTCCAGGTCGGCCACGCACCAGTGGTCGATGTACTGGGCCATCGGTGCCACTACGCCGGCGATGTCCTTGTCGGCCATGATGCCGAACACGGCATAGGTGTAGCGATGAAAGCCCATGTTGCCCAGGTTCTGGGCAAGCGTGGCCGCCGCATGCGGATTGTGCGCCACGTCGAGGACGACGGTCGGGCGGCCTGGCAGCACCTGGAAGCGCCCCGGCAACTCCACCGGGGCCAGGCCCGTGCGCACTTCCTGTGCACCGGCCGGCAACTGCATGCGCAGGGGCTTCCAGCGCGGCCAGCGCGGCCGAGGCGTTGAGCAGCTGGTTGGCGCCGCGCAGGGCCGGATAGGCCAGCGAATTGCGGCGCTGGGTGCGTCCGCCATAGCTCCACTGCTGCTGGTCGCCCTGGTAGTTGAAGTCGCGTCCGATCAGCCAGAGGTCGGCGCCGATGTCGGCCGCATGTTTGACGAGCGTGCTGGGCGCCAGCGGATCGCTGCAGATCGCCGTCTTGCCCGGCCGGAAGATACCCGCCTTCTCGAAGCCGATTTCCTCGCGCGTGTCGCCCAGGTAGTCGGCGTGGTCGATGTCGATGCTGGTGACGATAGCCACATCGGCATCGACCACGTTGACCGCGTCCAGGCGCCCGCCCAGGCCCACCTCGAGGATGGCGACGTCGACGCCGGCTTTCGAGATCAGGTGCATGATCGCCAGCGTGGTGAATTCGAAATAGGTCAGCGCTATGTCGCCGCGCTGCGCCTCGACGACATTGAAGGCCTCGACCAGCATGGCGTCGCTCGCCATTTCGCCATTGATGCGGGCGCGCTCGTTGAAGTCGAGGAAATGCGGCTTGATGTAGAGGCCGACGCGGTAGCCGGCATGCAGCAGGATCGATTCGAGCATCGCGCAGGTCGAGCCCTTGCCGTTGGTACCGGCAACCATGATGACGGGGCAACTAAATTGCAGATCCATGCGCTCCTTGACGGCGCGCACACGGTCCAGGCCCATGTCGATATGGGTTTCGGCATGGCGCGACTCGATCAGCGCGAGCCAGTCGGGCAAGGTGGTGGGAAGGCTGGACATGGGATGACTTTGGTGAGGGACAAAAGGGAACGGCCCGCAGTGCGGGCCGTCGGCCGAAGGGGCTTCATGGAGCGCAGCCTGAGACGGGGCTGCGCGCGAATTACGCTACGGCTTCAGCGGCCTGGTTCTGCAGCAGCGCCAGCAGGCGGGCGATTTCTTCGCGCATCTTGCGGCGGTCGACGATCATGTCGACGGCGCCCTTTTGCACCAGGAACTCGGCGCGCTGGAAGCCTTCCGGCAGTTTTTCGCGCACGGTGTTCTCGATCACGCGCGGGCCGGCAAAGCCGATCAGGGCCTTCGGCTCGGCGATCACGACGTCGCCCATGAAGGCGAAGGAGGCGGAGACGCCGCCCATGGTCGGGTCGGTCAGCACACTGATGAACGGCAGTTTCTTCTCCGACAGCTTGGTCAGCATGGCCGTGGTCTTTGCCATCTGCATCAGCGACAGCAGGCCTTCCTGCATGCGCGCGCCGCCGGTGGCGGTGATGCAGATGAAGGGCACCTTCTGCTCGAGCGCAATCTGGGCGCCGCGGGCGAAACGCTCGCCGACGACCGAGCCCATCGAGCCGCCCATGAATTCGAATTCGAAACAGGCCACCACGACCGGCATGCTCATGATCGAGCCGCCCTGGACGATGAGGGCATCGGTTTCGCCGGTGGCTTCCATGGCTTGCTTGAGCCGGTCCGGATACTTCTTGCTGTCCTTGAACTTGAGCGTGTCGACCGGCAGGGTTTCCTGGCCGATCTCGTAGCGGCCGCCTTCGTCGAGCAGGCCGTCGAGGCGCTCGCGGGCACGGATGCGCATGTGGTGGTCGCACTTCGGGCACACATGCAGGTTCGACTCGAGGTCGGCGCGGTAGAGCACCGCTTCGCACGACGGGCACTTGACCCACAGGCCTTCGGGCATGGTCTTGCGGTTGGCGGCATCGGAGCGCTGGATTCTAGGGGGCAGCAGTTTTTCCAACCAACTCATGTTCTCTCCTTTGCGGCATGTCTTAAGTTGCGCGTAGTGTATCTGCTAGCGCCCGGCTTGTCACCGCTTGCCAGTCTGGCAATCAATGGGGCCGATGTCCGCGGCCGTGCACGCCAGGCCGTCGGGACGGCCCCCAACAGGTTATACACCCATCGCCGAAGAGGGTGAGCACGAATCCGAACGTGGTGCAGAGCAAGCGCCAGCGGGAAGGATCGGCATCCTACCCCGTCCGGCATTTTTCTCGCACGGCGGTCAGCGAACGGAATTCTCGGGCGGCGACCATGTCCAAACAGGAGAGCCCCGCTCCGCCCCCGATCGGTGCGGCCGGCCATACAAGGCGAGTGACATGTCACCATCGAAGCAGGCGCTGCTCGGGTGCATGTGCGTGCTCCTGCTGTCGGGGTGCCGCACCGTGCGCGAAGGCGGCGCGCCCGAACCTTCCTTCGACCTGGAAGCCGACCTGCGCATGCTCGACCAGGAGTTTCGCTCGACGGCCAGCATCAAGGACTACTACAGCATCGGCGACCCGGCCCAGAAAGTGACCGCACGCAACCGCTTCGTCATGGGCCGCATTGCCCAGATCGACCTGCGCTATATCGCCTTCATCCGCGGCCTGACTGCCGACAGGCAGAAGCTCGATGCGGCAACCGACCTCGCTTCGCTGTCGATCAACCTGGCCGGCACGCTCGTCGGCGGCGTACGCTCGGGGAAAAACCTCGCTGCGGCCGCCGCGGCGATCGGCGGCGCGAAACAGACGATCGTCAAGGACTTCTATTACGACAAGAGCCTTGATGCGCTGGTGGGCACGATGAATGCCCAGCGCAAGGCGGTGCTCGTCGGCATCCTGCAAGGCCTGAAGACGCCCAGCGTGGAACAGTATCCCTTCGAACTGGCGCTGACGCAGCTGCACGACTACTACATGGCAGGGACGATCAACGGGGCCCTGCGCTTCATTAACAGCGCCTCGGCCGAGCAGGAAAAGAGCAGCGACGCGGCCATCGAGCGCCTTGCCGTGTTGCCGGCCTCGAGTCAGAAGATCTACGAATCGGTCACGCGTCTCGGCGGAGCAGTCAGGGCTGCGGGAGCAAAGGACGCGGCCGCGCTCGACGGGGCCCTGCTGTCTTTCGGCATTCCCTCCAGGGAACTGGAGGGCCTGGACCTGGAGGCGAAGAAGCTGCGCCTGCTGGGCAGGCTCGACGCGATCATTTCCGACCCGAAGACCGCAACCGGGGCCAAGGAAGCCGCGCTCGGCCAGCTCATCGACAAATTCACGGAAAGCGGCCTGTTGAAATAGAGGCGAAGGTGCTGGGAGGCATGACATGGACTTCGATATAGAGTGCAACCATGACCTGCGCGGTTTCGCGCTGATCGTCGGCGGCAAGGAGCAGGTCGGCTTCAGGTTCGTCGACTGCAAGGTGCTGACCTTACCGGGCGGCGGACACATCAACCGGGTGCACTTCGAAGGGCCGACGCTGGATCCACCTTCCTTGCCGCTCGTGTTCGGACCGAGGCCGCCGCATTTCAGCGGGAACAAGCCGGACTGGACGGGGGAAATCTGCGTTTCCGGGCAAGCGCTCGCCGCCGTCGCCTACCGACAAAAGTTCTAAACGATTGATGGCTTTCCAGACGCGCTACAGTCCGCGCCGTTGGACATGGACGTGAAAAACCGGCCCGGGAACAGGTCCGGGGCCGGCTTGGACACGGTTTGGCACATACCGGCCACGACCGACCCGGCCTTGCCGGAGGTCAGCGGGGCACGAGTGCCGGCACCTACTGGCCGTCGAGCGCCGCGCGGATGCCTGCGCAGAAAGCGCGCACCGCCTCCGGCCCCTGCTCCTTCGGCGTATTTTCCAGCTCCGGATGATGCGGCTGCCGATGACGACGGCGTCGACCACCGAGGCCACCGCCTTCGCCGTCTGGGCATCGCGGATGCCGAAGCCGACGCCGATCGGCAGGCTGACGTGTTCGCGAATCGCCGCCACGCGCTGGGCAACGTCCTGCGTATCGATGGTGCCGGCGCCGGTGACGCCTTTCAGCGACACATAGTAGGAGAAGCCGCTGCCGTAGCGCGCCACCTGCTTCACGCGCTCGACCGTCGAGGTTGGCGCCAGCAGGAAGATCATGTCGAGGCCGTTGTCGCGCATGGCGTCGGCAAAGGCTTCGCACTCTTCCGGCGGATAGTCGACGACGATGGCGCCGTCGGCACCGGCTTCTTTCGCGCAGCGGATGAATGCGTCGGGGCCGATGCGTTCGATGGGATTGGCGTAGCCCATCAGGACGACCGGGGTATCGGCATTCGTCTGGCGAAATTCGCGGACGTAGTTGAACACGTCGGGCAGGCCGATGCCGAATTTCAATGCGCGCTCGCAGGCACGCTGGATGACCGGGCCTTCGGCCATCGGGTCGGAAAACGGCACGCCGAGTTCCAGCACGTCGGCGCCGCCCGCGACGAGCGCGTGCATCAGCGGGACGGTCATGTCGGGACCGGGGTCGCCGGCGGTGATGAAGGTGACGAGGCCGGTTTTGTTGTGCGCGCGCAGGGCGGCGAAGGTTTGTTCGATGCGGGACATGGTGAGTTCTCTATTCTTGGATGACGGTGGGTACGCAGGGAATCGTTGGATCCGCCTGCGCTACGACTCAGCTGAAGTCCAGCCCCATCCTCTGCGCCACCGTGTGCATGTCCTTGTCCCCGCGCCCTGACAAATTGACCAGAATGTTCTGGTCCGCCGGCAGCGTCGCCGCCAGCTTCACCGCGTAGGCAATCGCGTGCGAGGATTCCAGCGCCGGAATGATGCCCTCGATGCGGCAGCAGTCGTGGAACGCGGCCAGCGCCTCCTCGTCCGTGATCGACACGTACTCGGCGCGCTGCGAGTCCTTCAGCCAGGCGTGCTCGGGACCCACGCCCGGATAGTCCAGGCCTGCCGACACCGAATGGGTCTCGATGATCTGGCCGTTCGCGTCCTGCAGCAGGTAAGTGCGGTTGCCGTGCAACACCCCCGGGAAGCCGGCCGTCAGCGAAGCGGCATGCTTGCCCGAATCGATGCCCTCGCCCGCCGCCTCGACGCCGACCAGCTTCACGCCCGCCTCGTCGATATAGGGATAGAAAATGCCCATCGCGTTCGAGCCGCCGCCGATGCAGGCCACCACATAATCGGGCTGGCGACCGGTCATGGCCGGCATCTGCACCCGGCATTCCTCGCCGATCACCGACTGGAAGTCGCGCACCATCATCGGATACGGGTGCGGTCCGGCGACGGTGCCGATGATGTAGAAGGTGTTTTCGATGTTGGTGACCCAGTCGCGCATCGCTTCGTTGAGCGCGTCCTTCAGGGTCTTGCTGCCGGATTCGACCGGTACCACGGTCGCGCCCAGCAGTTTCATGCGGTAGACGTTCTGGGCCTGGCGCTTGACGTCCTCGCTGCCCATGTAGACCACGCATTCCATGCCGAAGCGGGCGCAGATGGTGGCGGTGGCCACGCCGTGCTGGCCGGCGCCGGTCTCGGCGATGATGCGAGGTTTACCCATGCGCCGCGCCAGCAGGGCCTGGCCGATCACGTTGTTGATCTTGTGGGCGCCGGTATGGTTCAGGTCTTCACGCTTGAAGTAGATCTGCGCGCCGCCGGCCAGCTCCGACCAGCGCTTGGCGTGGTAGACCGGCGACGGGCGGCCGACGAAGTGCGCCAGCTCGTAGCGGAATTCTTCCAGGAATTCCGGATCGGCCGCATAGCGCGCGTAGGCCTCGTTCAGTTCGGCCAGCGCATGCGAAAGCGTCTCGGCGACAAAGCTGCCGCCGTAGGGTCCGAAGTGGCCGCGCGTGTCCGGCAGCTGGTAGTCAGGAGTCTGGAACAGGGGTGCGGCGGCGTCAGGCGCCTGGCCGCGGATGGGAGAACGGTCGTGTGTCATGTGGGTGCTCGCTGTCGATGGTGGCATCGCCCGCCCGCACCGCCGCCACGAAAGCGGCGATCTTGCGGGCGTCCTTGATCCCCTTGCCGGCTTCGACACCACTGCTGATGTCGACGGCATAGGGGCGTACCGAGGTCACCGCCTCAGTCGCGTTTTGCACGCTCAAGCCACCACTCAAAACGACCCGAGGCGCGAGCTCTTTTGGAATGACAGACCAATCGAAGACCTTTCCTGCACCGCCGTAGGACGCCACATGGGTGTCGAGCAGGAGGCTCGAGAACCAGGGGCTGGCGGCGCGGTATGCGAGTTCGCATTCTAGCAGTTCAAGCGGCGTCGTGTCCGGCTCGACGCGGAAGGCCCGCACGAACGGGCGCTTCACGGCCGCGGCAATCGTCGCGCATTCCGCTATCGTTTCGTCGCCATGGAACTGCAGCAGCGCCACCGGTGCGGCGTCGACCACCGCCCTCACCTCTTCCAGCGTGGCGTTGACGAACAGCGCGACCGCACTGACGTAAGGGGGCAGGTGCGCACCGAGCACGGCGAACGCGGCGGGGTCAAGGTAGCGCGGGCTCTGCGGATAAAAGACGAAGCCGAGCGCGTCGGCGCCGCAGGCCACGGCGGCGCGCAGGTCTTCTTCTCGGGTGATGCCGCAGATCTTGATGCGGGTGCGTTGGAGCATTGTTATAACCAGGGCAGTGGCGAGACCGCCTCCTGCGGCAGTCCCCACTTCGGATCGTAATCGATTTTCGCGAAGTACAGGCCGTCCGGCATGAAGGTGGGCGCGGCGGCGTCGCGGTCGCGCGCCGTCAGCACCTCGGCCATCCAGTCGGGCTCGTTGCGCCCCGTGCCCACGTAGACGAGCGCGCCGACGATGTTGCGCACCATGTGATGCAGGAAAGCGCTGGCACGCACTGTAAACACGATGATGTCGCCGCGGCGCTCGATGCTGATCTCCTGCATGTCCTTGATGGGCGTGTTGGCCTGGCAGCCGGACGCGCGGAAGGACGTAAAGTCGTGCAGGCCGATCAGGTGGCGGGCGGCCGCCCGCATGCGCTCCACATCGAGCGGGCGGAACACCCAGCCGGCGCGGCCGGCCAGCAGCGCCGACGGGTTCGGATTGTTGTACAGGACGTAGTGGTAGGTGCGGGCGCGGGCTGAGAAGCGCGCATGGAACTCCTGGCCGTCGGCGTCGGGCGGCACCGCGGCCGCCCAGCGCACCGAGACCGAATCGGGCAGGAAGGTATTCGTGCCGCGTACCCAGCTCTGCATCGAGCGATCGAGTTCGGTGTCGAAATGGACGACCTGCTCGACCGCATGCACGCCCGCATCGGTGCGGCCGGCGCAGGTGGTGGCAAGCCTGGTGCAGGCAAACTTCTCGAGGGCGATCTCGAGGGCGTCCTGCACGGTGTCACGGCTGGGCTGCTTCTGGTATCCGTTCCAGCCGGTGCCGACGTACTGGAGTCCTAAGGCAATACGGGTCACGCGGCCTGCAACCTCACGCGAGCTGGGCGCGCATGGCGCTGGCACGGCTGGACTGTTCGACGTTGCCACCCTTGATGACTTCGTCGAGCAGCTCGCGCGCACCTTCCTTGTCGCCGATTTCCTGGTAAGCGATCGCCAGGTCCAGCTTGGTTTCCATTTCCATCTGGGCCGGGGTCAGCTCGGCGCGCTCGCTGCTTTCCGCGGCGATGCTGTCGGTGCCGGCGTCAGGCAGCGGCTGGGCGGTGATCTCGCTGTCGCCAGATGGCAGCTCGAGGTCGAGGCCGCTCATGTCGAAGCGCGGCACCGGGGTGCCGGGGTTCGGGATGGCTGGCACCTCGTCCAGCGCGAACGGCTCGTCCTGGGGCGCGGCCGGTGCTGCAGGCTGGCCGAAGTCCAGGTTGTCGAGGTCGAACATCGCGTCCTTGCCGGCCGCGGCAGGCGCGTCGGCTAGCGGAGCCTCGTGGGCCGGCGCGGTGAGTTCGAGATCGGTGGAGCCGAAGTCGAACACCGGCTCTTCGGCCTGGCCGACCGGGGTCACCGGCGTGGTATCGGCCAGGCCGAAGTCCATCGCGTCGAGGTCGAACAGCGCGTCCTTGTTGTCAATGGCGGCCGGGGTCGCGGTGTCGCTTGCCAGGTCGAATCCGGTCGACGCCGCGTTCGTGTCGACGCCGCCCTGCTGCGCATCTTTCGACAGGTCGAGCACGAAGCCGTCGTCGGCCGCTGCGGTGTCTTGCGCCGCGGCAGGCGCGCTGGCCGGCGCGTCGAAGTTCATGTCGAAGGCCAGGTCGTCCAGGCTGCCGGCGGCTGGATCGACGACCGGCGTACCGGATGCCGGTTCGAGCGGCGCGAATGGCTCCATCTCGAATTGCAGGTCCGGCACCGCGGTCGCGTCGGTGTGGAGGACGGCGGCGCTGTCGGTGGCGGCAACCGGCTCGAAGCTCAGGCCACCCAGGTCGAAGTCGAGCAGGCTGTCGCCCGCTTCGGCGTTGGCGTCCAGGGACGCCGGCAAAGCGGTGGCATCCTGGCCGAGACCCATGCTCTCGAGGTCGAAACGGCTGTTGAGCGGCGCACCGGTCACGGCGTCGACCGTCGACGAAGGCATCAGGAGTTCCGAGTCGCCGCGGTTACGGAAAGCCTGTTCGAGCTGCTGCGACAGCACGGTCTGCGGACCGCCGTCGAGTATCGTTGCCGGGCCGGTCGTCGTTGCGGCAGCAGCAGCGGCGCCGGCGATGGCGGCGGCGCCGGCACCCCCGGGCGTACAGCGGGTTGGCAGGATCGAGCGTGTGGCCGAGTGCCGCGGCTTGCGCCCATTCCTCGCCCTGGCCGGCGCTCAAGCTGTAGAGCTCGGTAGCCTGCGCTTCGAACGCGCGCACATCCTTGCGGTTGGCGTAGATCTCGAGCAGCTTCAGGCGCACCGGATGGCGCGTCGGATCGTTGCGCAGGGCTTCCTTGAGGATGTCCTCGGCCTGGGTGTCGAAGTTATAGGCCAGGTACAGTTCGGCCTCGGCCAGCGGATCGACCTCGTTGGTGTCGAGCTGGCTGGCCGAAGGCGCGAAGCTGGAATTGAACACGCTGTCGTGGGTGTCGACCTTCTGGCCGCCGGTCTTGGCGAACAGCGAATTCGACGGCTGCGCGGCGCTGCCGAGGATAGTGGTCGTGGCGGGAGCCGACTTCGGCACCGGCTTTTGCTTGCGGCGCTGCGCCACGCCGAGCGCGGCCAGCAGCAGCACGCCGGCACCGGCGGCGAGATAGGCGATGTTATCCATCAGCATGTCGCCAAGGCCAGGCTCGGCCGGAGCAGCCTTCGGCGCGGTCTTGATTTTCGGGGCAACCGCGGGCGCGGCAGGTGCGGCCGTATCGGCCGCCGGCGCTTGCGCAGCCGGCGTTCCGGCGGCCGGCGCCCCGGCCGCCGTTGCCGGCGCCTTCGCCGCTTCGGCCGCGCGCTGGGCGGCGTCGGCACCGGCACCGTTCTTCACGGTGACGATCTTCTCCAGAGCGTTGACGTTGTTCTCGAGTTCCTTGACGCGCTGCTGGGCGTCGGCCAGTTCCTTTTCCTTCGCTACCGTGTCCTCGGCGGTCGTGGTCGCACCGCTGCCGCTGGCCTTCGTCGGCGGTGCCTTCGACAGGCGCAGCCGGTCGGCCGCTTCGTTGGCGGCGGTCGGGCGTTCCTCGACCTTGGCGGTGATGCGGCCGGTCGCACTCTGGCCGGCGGCGGCTCTCGCGCGCCGGGGCGCTGGTGGCCACCTGGCCGGCCAGCTTCGAGCGGTAGGCGTTGAAGTCGGCCGCGTGGGCGACCACGGTACCGTGCGCTTCGCCGGCATCGAGGCCACGCATCGTGTCGGCATCGGGTACCGACAGGATCTGGCCCGACTTCAGGCGGTTCATGTTGTTGCCGATGAAGGCGTCCGGGTTGGCGCGGTACAGGGCGACGAGCATCATGTCGAGCGAGACATCGACAGGCTTCAGGCGCCCCGCGATACGGCCGAGCGTATCGCCGGCGCGGACGCGGTAGCGCGACGGCGTGCCGCCGGCAGCGCTGGCAGTTGGTGCACCAGCCGGGGCGGCAGCGCCCTCGTCGGCACGGGCGGCGCGCGGTGCGCGTGCGGCCGGGGCACCACCGGCGGCCGGCGACGCGGCTGCACCCGGCGGGTGGTCGCAGCGCCCGCGGCCGCTGCGACCTGGGCCGACTGGGTCGTGCGCAGCTCGGCCGGGTCGAGGAGGAAGGTGTATTCGCGTACCAGGCGGCCGTTATTCCACGACAGCTCGAGCAGCAGGTCGACGAAGGGCTCGTTCAGCGGCTGCGGCGAGCTGATGCGCACGAACTGGCGGCCATTGCGCTGCTCGACCACGAAACGCAGCGACAGCAGGGCTGGATTGAATTCGATGTTGGCGGCGCGGTAGGCTTCAGGGCTGGCGAGTTTGGCGCCGAGACCGGCTGCTTCGTCGTTCGACACCGAGGTCAGTTCGATCTCGGCGCGCAGCGGCTGGCCGAGCGCGGACAGGACGGTCAGCTTTCCCAGTCCCGCAGCCGATGCCGCCGACGACAACAGCACTGCACTGGCGACCGCGGCGGTAATGGTTTTCAACGCGGACGACATGATCTGAGGGCGGCGATTCAATGGCATAGTGAAGTGCGAGATGGTTAGCTGGAGGAAACTACGGTTTCCGGGAGGTCTCAACATATCATCATGCACTGGAGCATGCAAGCTCTGCGGGGCGTAGGAGTCTGAAACTGTCGGTTAAGCGCGCAACCGCTGTTGTTTAGACAACAGCGGCGCGCTCCAAGCTTACTTCGGTGATAACAGATGTGATCAAAATTTTATTAGTCATTTACTCCGCTCAGCCTGTGAAAACGCCGCGAAACATCGCGGCGTCGGGAGGCTGGGCGGCGCCCTGTTTTACTTGTCCAGCACGATGCGCAGCATGCGGCGCAGCGGCTCGGCGGCGCCCCACAGCAACTGGTCGCCAACGGTAAAGGCCGACAGGTAGCTCGGTCCCATCGACATCTTGCGCAGGCGGCCGACCGGAATCGTCAAGCTGCCGGTCACGGCGGCCGGCGACAGGTCCCGCATCGAGGCTTCACGCGTGTTCGGCACCACCTTCACCCAGTCGTTGTGGGAGGCGATGATGTCGTTGATTTCGTCGAGCGGCACGTCCTTCGTCATCTTGATGGTCAGCGCCTGCGAATGGCAGCGCATCGCGCCGATGCGCACGCACAGGCCGTCGACGGGAATCGCTTTGGTGCCGAAACCGTCGCCGCGGCCGAGGATCTTGTTGGTCTCGGCGCCGGCCTTCCACTCTTCCTTCGACTGGCCGTTGCCCAGGTCCTTGTCGATCCAGGGAATCAGGTTGCCGGCCAGCGGCACGCCGAACTGCTTGGTTTCCTCAGGCGACAGGCCATGCTGGGTCGCCAGCACGGTGCGGTCGATTTCGAGGATGGCCGAGGCCGGGTCGTCCAGCAGCGGTTTCACCGCGCCGTTGATGGTGCCGAACTGGGTCAGCAGTTCGCGCATGTGCTGGGCGCCACCGCCGGAGGCTGCCTGGTAGGTCATGGAGGTCATCCACTCGACCAGGCCCTGCTCGAACAGGCCGCCCAGGCCCATCAGCATGCACGACACCGTGCAGTTGCCGCCGATGTAGTTCTTCACGCCGCGCGACATGGCGTTCTTGATGACGTCCTTGTTGACCGGGTCGAGCACGATGACGGCGTCGTCGTTCATGCGCAGGGTCGAGGCGGCATCGATCCAGTAGCCGTTCCAGCCGGCCGCGCGCAGCTTCGGGAAGACCTCGCTCGTGTAGTCGCCGCCCTGGCAGGAGATGATGATCTCGCATTTCGACAGCTCGGCGATGTCGCTGGCGCTCTTCAACCTGGTTTCGTTCTTCGCCATCTTCGGGGCGTCGCCGCCCGGATTCGACGTCGTGAAGAACACCGGCTCGATGAAGGCGAAATCGCCCTCGTCCTGCATGCGCTGCATCAGGACCGAACCGACCATACCGCGCCAACCTACCAGGCCTACTAATTTCATTTTTCGGAATTCCTATAACTATGATCGTCGTTTACTACATCATCGTTCACGCGTGGGGTCATCGAGGCCGGCGGCCTCGATGACGGTGCCCATCCTACGCGAGCACCGGCTTTACCTTAGTGCCTGCACCACCGCGTCGCCCATCTGTTCGGTGCCAACGCGCTGCGTGCCATCCTCAAATATATCCGGAGTCCGCAATCCTTGCTGGAGGACGCGCTTTACCGCCGCCTCGATGCGGTCAGCCTGCTCGGGCTTGCCGAGCGAATAGCGCAGCATCATCGCGCTTGACAAAATCGTCGCCAGTGGATTGGCAACGCCCTTGCCGGCAATGTCCGGTGCCGAGCCGTGCGAGGGTTCATATAGCCCCTTGTTGTCCGCGTCGAGCGAAGCGGAGGGCAACATGCCGATCGAGCCGGTCAGCATCGCGGCCGCGTCCGACAGGATGTCGCCGAACATGTTGCCGGTGACGATGACGTCGAATTTCTTCGGCGCGCGCACCAGCTGCATCGCCGCGTTATCGACATACATGTGTTCCAGCTGGACGTCCGGATAGTCCTTGTGCACGTCGGTGACGATGTCGCGCCAGAACTGGAAGGTCTCCAGCACATTGGCCTTGTCGACGCTGGTGACACGCTTGTCCCGCTTCCGCGCGGCCTGGAAGGCGACGTGGGCGATGCGGCGGATTTCGCCTTCGGCATAGCGCATCGTGTCGTAGCCTTCGCGCTGGCCCTTGAAGGGGCCGTCGGGGCATTCGCGCACGCCGCGCGGCTTGCCGAAATAGATGTCGCCGGTCAGTTCGCGGATGATGAGGATATCCAGCCCGGCCACGATCTCGGGTTTCAGGCTGGAGGCGCCGGCCAGCTCCGGATACAGGATGGCCGGACGCAGGTTGGCGAACAGGCCGAGCTCGCGGCGCAGTCCCAGGATGGCCTGCTCGGGGCGCAGCGCGCGCTCGAGCGTGTCGTATTTGAAATCGCCCACCGCACCGAACAGCACGGCGTCGGCCTCTTTCGCCAGCTTCAGCGTGGCTTCCGGCAGCGGATGGCCGTGCGCGGCATAGCCGGCGCCGCCCACTTCCGCACGCTCCATCTCGAACGATTCGCCCAGCGCATCGAGCACGCGCACGGCTTGCGCCATGATTTCGGGACCGATGCCGTCGCCCGGCAGGATGGCGATCTTGGTCATACGTGTAGCTTCCTAAATGGTGTTGACCAGCCAGGGCTGGCGTGCCAGGTGGCGTTCTTCGAAAGCGCGGATCTCGTCGGCGTGGCGCAGGGTCAGGCCGATGTCGTCCAGCCCATTGGTGAGGCAGTATTTGCGGAAGTCGTCGATGGCGAATTCGCACTTGACGCGCCCATCCGGCGTGCGCAGGACCTGTTGCGGCAGGTCGACGATCAGCCTGAAACCGATGGCGGCCTTGACCTCGTCGAAGAGGTGGTCGATCTGGGTATCAGGCAGCACGATCGGCAGCAGGCCGCTCTTGTAGCAGTTGTTGAAGAAGATGTCGGCAAAGCTCGGCGCGACAATCGCACGGAAGCCATACTGCTGCAGGGCCCAGGGCGCGTGCTCGCGCGAGGAGCCGCAGCCGAAGTTCTTGCGGGTCAGCAGGATCGAGGCGCCGGCATAGCGCGGCTGGTTCAGCACGAAGTCCGGGTTGAGCGGGCGATTGCTGCAATCCTGGCCCGGCTCGCCGTGGTCGAGATAGCGCCACTCATCGAACAGGTTCGGGCCGAAACCGGTGCGCCGGATCGACTTCAGGAACTGCTTCGGGATGATGGCGTCGGTGTCGACATTGGCGCGGTCGAGCGGCGCCACCAGGCCTTCGTGTACGGTGAATGTGTCCATGTTTGCGCGCGCCCGTCGTGTGGGTGGATTGGTGTGGGTGGATTATTTGCCGCCGGCGCCGGTGACGACCTTGCCGACCTTTTGCACGTCGCGGCCGAAACCGGAGACGGTGTTGCAGCCGGCGAGAACGAGGGCGATCAGCGAGAGAGCGAATACTTTTTTCATGGTGGTCCTGTATTACTTGTTCAGTGTGTGAAAATCGGCGGCACTCACAGTGCGCGCACGTCGACGAAATGGCCGGCGATGCCGGCGGCGGCGGCCATGGCCGGCGATACCAGGTGGGTGCGTCCGCCCTGCCCTTGCCGCCCTTCGAAATTGCGGTTCGAGGTCGAGGCGCAACGCTCGCCCGGCTCCAGGCGGTCGGCATTCATCGCCAGGCACATCGAGCAGCCCGGCTCGCGCCATTCGAAACCGGCGGCCTTGAAGATCTGGTCGAGGCCTTCGCGCTCGGCCTGCTCCTTCACCAGGCCGGAACCCGGCACGACCAGCGCCAGCTTGACGTTCGCGGCGCGCTGGCGCCCGCGCACGACGCTCGCCGCCGCGCGCAGGTCCTCGATGCGCGAATTCGTGCACGAGCCGATGAAGACCTTGTCGATGCGGATGTCTTCGATCGCCGTGTTCGGTTTGAGGTCCATGTAGAGCAGCGCTTTTTCGATGGCGTCGCGGCGTACGGCATCCTGTTCGCGGTCGGGGTCGGGCACGTGGCCGTCGATCGCCGTCACCATCTCGGGCGAGGTGCCCCAGGTGACCTGCGGGCGGATCTGCGTGGCGTCGAGCGTGACGACCAGGTCGAAGCGGGCGCCGGGGTCGGTGTGCAGCGTGCGCCAGTAGGCACAGGCCTGCTCCCACTGCTCGCCCTTCGGCGAGAACGGCCGGTCCTTGACGTAGTCGATGGTGGTCTGGTCGACGGCGACCATGCCGGCGCGCGCGCCCGCCTCGATCGCCATGTTACAGACCGTCATGCGCCCTTCCATCGACAGCGAACGGATGGTCGAGCCACCGAATTCGATGGCATACCCGGTGCCGCCGGCGGTGCCGATCCTGCCGATCACGGCCAGCACGATGTCCTTGGCCGTGACGCCTTTCGGCAGCGCGCCGTCGACCTGCACCAGCATCGCTTTCGATTTCTTTGCCAGCAGGGTTTGCGTGGCCAGCACGTGCTCGACTTCCGAGGTGCCGATGCCGTGGGCCAGGCAGCCGAAAGCGCCGTGGGTGGAGGTGTGCGAGTCGCCGCAGACGACCGTCATGCCCGGCAGCGTCGCCCCCTGCTCGGGCCCGATCACGTGGACGATGCCCGGCGGCGGTCGTTCATGTCGAAATAGGTGAGACCGAAGCGCTTCGCGTTGGCATCGAGCGTTTCGACCTGCAGGCGCGAGGTGGGGTCAAGGATGCCGGCGCGGCGGTCGGTGGTGGGCACGTTGTGGTCGGCCACGGCCAGGTTGGCACTCGTGCGCCAGAGCGGGCGGCCCGCCTCGCGCAGGCCCTCGAAGGCCTGCGGGCTGGTCACTTCATGGACCAGGTGGCGGTCGATGTAGAGCACCGTGGTGCCGTCCGCGTCGGCACGGACGACGTGCGATTCCCAGAGTTTGTCGTAGAGCGTCTTCATGCTGTGGTCCCTTGCGCCAGCCCCCTGTTTTGAAGGCGAAATTGATTATGCCATATTTGTGCAGTGCGGCAGTAATCGGGCCATTTTGCATCTTCCTGCTTATTTTTACCACTCCTTGCAAACAAAATTTGCATATAGCTCGCGTAATGCAAATAAAAAAAGCCTGCACAGAAGCTGTGCAGGCTTTTATTGCCAAGGCGCCGGAGCACCTTTTTTTACGCGGTTACCAGGTCAAGCGGCCATGCGCACGTTGCTGCGGCAGCCGTCCATCAGGAAGGACAGGCCCACCACCAGCACCAGTTCGCCTTCGGCCGAACGCGCGGTACCGGTGATGCCTTCGACGGTCAGCGCCGTCATCGGCTTGATCACCAGGTCGGCCGTGCCATCGACCGCTTCCACCGCCAGGATGTAGGGCTGCGGCGCATTGATGACGATGCCGACGCGTTCGACAGCTTCCTCGTAGCCGAGCGAACCGGCCAGCGAACGCACCGGCAGCGGACGGCCCTGGTCCTTCAGCACCGGGGCGCCGCCGACCATCGAGAAGGTTTCCGGCAGCTCGACCACGCGCTCGACCACGGCCATCGGCAGCGCCAGCGAAGCGCCGGACGTGGAGACCAGCATGGTCGGCACGATCGACAGTTCGATCGGCAGGCGGATCGCGAACTTGGTGCCGTGGCCGAGCGAGGAATCGATGCGGATCGCGCCGCGGTTCTTTTCCACCGCGGTCTTCACCACGTCCATGCCGACGCCGCGGCCCGAGACCGAGGAAGCGACTTCCTTGGTCGAGAAGCCCGGCAGGAACACCAGCTGGTAGGCGTCGTCGTCGTTCGGGGCGCCGTTCTCGCCGATCAGGCCCTTGTCGATGGCCTTGCGACGCAGCTTGACCGGGTCCATGCCCTTGCCGTCATCCTGCAGCACGATCATGACGCTGTTCGCTTCCTGCCAGGCTTTGAGCAGGATGAAGGCCTTGGCCGGCTTGCCCGCGGCGACACGTTCTTCCGGCGACTCGACACCGTGGTCGAGCGCGTTACGCAGCATGTGCACCAGCGGGTCGTACAGGCTGTCCACGACGACGCGGTCGACTTCCGTCTCGGCGCCTTCGATGGTCAGCTCGACGTCCTTGCCGAGGTCCTTCGCCAGTTCGCGCACGAGGCGCGGGAACTTCTGGAACAGGCGGCCCACCGGCTGCATGCGCGTTGCCAGCGTGGCACGCTGCAGTTCGGCCGAATAGCGTGAAGCACGTTCCAGCGTTTCGGTCAGCGTCGCCATCAGCGTGGCGGCCTGGCCTTCGAACTTGAACTGCGACAGGCGTTCGAGCAGCACGGCAGCCTGGTTGGCGGCCTGCACCGATTCGCCGGCCACTTCCAGCAGCGCGTCGAGCTTGACGGCATCGATACGGATGCTTTCGTCCTTGGCCGGCGCCGCCGCGGCACGCGCTTCGGCGACCTTGGCGTCGCTACGACGCTCGGTGCCGTCCCAGCCCGGCCGGGCACCGGCAGGGGCCGATGCGGTAACCGACACGGCAGCGGGGCGGCAGCGGCGGGGGCATCGGCCGGCGTGCTGGCCGGTGCAGGGGCCGCTGGCGCGGCGCCAGTCGGGATCGCGGCGCTGGCCGGCACGACGGCGTTGAACATCGCCGTCCAGTCAAGGCCATCGGCGCCAGGGGCAGGCACGGCGGCAGGTGCGGCCACTACGGGAGCAGCGGCAACCGGGGCCGGCGCAGGCGCTGCCACCGGTGCAGGCGCGGCTTGCGCCTTGCCTTCGATCGCCTCTTTCAGGATGCGTTCCGGGGCTTCCGGCATCGGTGCCAGCGCTTCCGGCGCGGTGCCGTTGTTCAGGTCGTTCAGCTGGTCGGCAACGAAGCCCGATGCCTCCAGCGCCGCTTCGATCGACAGCGGCGTGACCGGCGCGGCGCCGGTGCGCAGCGCGTCGAACAGGTTCTCGGTCAGGTGGCAGGCTGCGACCAGCGCAGGCAAGCCCATGAAGCCGGCACCGCCCTTGATCGTGTGGAAGGACCGGAACACCGCGTTCAGCGTTTCCTTGTTCTCCGGATCGCGTTCGAGGCGCAGCAGGTGCTCTTCAACATTGACCGCCAGATCCATCGCCTCGACGACGAAATCCTTGAGCATATCGTCCATTAGAATCCCAGATCGGCAAGAAGATCGTCGACGTTATCCTGGTCCAGCGCCGCTTCCGGCACCGACGGTCCTTGCATCAGTTGCACGGGCGCGGCTTCTTTTTCGGCCAGCTTGGCGCGGGTTTCTGGCGGCGCGTTGTCGCGCAGCAGCTGGGCCAGCTCGTTCTCGACCGTCTTGGTGATGGTCACGACTTTCTTGATCAGCTGGCCGGTGATGTCCTGGAAGTCCTGCGCCATCATGATTTCCAGCAGGCGCGACTTCTCCAGTTCGGTCGCTTCCGCGACGGCGGCGGCAAACTGGCGCGAATCGCCGGCCAGGGCCTTGAACTCGTCCAGGCTGAGCTTGCCGGAGAACAGGTCGGCCCAGCGGGTCTCCATGTCGGCGGCCTGCTTCGACAGCTTGTCCTGTGCCGGCATGCCTTCGTCCAGGGTGTTGAGCACCTTGTTGGCGGCCTGCTCGGTCAGGGTGGCGACGTATTCCAGGCGGTCCTGGGCATCGTTGATCTGGCTCGACGCCTCGGTCAGCGCGCGGTCGTAGCCGAGCTCGCGCAGCGAGTCGTGCAGCAGACGCACGATGCCGCCGAGGCGCTCGTACATGTTCTTGTCGCCCTCGCCGCCTTCGGTGGCGGCAGGCGCGGCGGCCTGCGCTGCCGGGGCAGCGGCGGCGGGTGCGCTGGTCATTGCCACCTGGTCGAACAGGGCTTCCAGGTCGTCCTCGTCGGCTGCGGGCGCAGCCGCGGCAGGCGCCGGCGCAACCGCAGGCGCACTATCGCGCTGGGCTGCCACTTCCTCGAATAAGGCGTCGAAATCGTCGGCGGCGTCGGTCATAATCCCTGCTTCTCCATAATAAATAAGTGTCGCGTTCAGCGGCTTCGGTCCGGTGGATGCGGACTTCCGTGCGCGTCATGCGTATCGCTGGAAGCCCCAAAATTCAGTAAGCGAGTGTAGCAGCGTAGTTGCCGTAGGTAAATCTCCTAAAACGCACTACACCAAAATGGACAAGGAATCTTAATTCCGGGACAATAAAACCGCGCAGTTCCTGAATATTTTCGCAAGCAAGGTGTTGTTTTGTGGTCGCACCGATTGTGCATGCTTTTTCGGCGTGGCCAGAAGTAGCGGACTCATGTTTGAGCGAAGTCAACTGCTTGCGCCATCACAATCGCCGCGCTGCATAGGACGGGCCACAATATCGTGGCGTTTTCGGAGGGCTCATCATGTACCGGAAGATCCTGATCACCACCGACGGTTCCACCGTGTCGCAGCACACGGCCTGCGCCGGCGTCAAGTTCGCGCACCAGATGGGGGCCGAAGTGCTGGCCCTGTTCGTGGCGCCCGAATACCAATATCCCGTGTATGTCGAAATCATTCCCCCCTCCTACCCCAGCGAGGAGGAATACATCGCCCAGATGCGCCGCACCGGCGAGGAATACATGGGCCGCATCATGCGTTCCTGCGCCCAGGCCGAGCTGCAGCACAGCTGCATGACCGCCTTTTCCGACGCCACCGCCCTCAAGATCGTCGACGTCGCCGAGCAGGAAGGCTGCGACCTGATCTTCATGGGCTCGCACGGGCGCAGCGGCTGGGGCCAGATCCTGCTGGGCAGCGTCACCAACAAGGTGCTGTCGCATACGACCAGGCCGGTCCTGGTGCACCGCCTGATCAACGAACCGGTCGCAAGCTGACCGCCGCTGTTAGCCCATGATTTGCACGCCACCCCGGCGTGCTTGCCATATCGAGCGCGGCCGTCCCGCGCGGGAGAGTAACTCATGATAAGAATCGTCATTGCGGATGACCACACCATCATGCGCGAAGGCCTCAAGCGCATCCTCGACGGCGCGCTCGACGTCGAAATTGTCGGCGAAGCAACCAATGGATTCGAGGTGCTGACCCTGGTGCGCCAGGGCGGCTTCGACCTGTTGCTGCTCGACTTGTCGATGCCAGGCCGCAGCGGCGTCGACCTGATCCGCCAGGTGCGCAGCGAAGCGCCGAAACTGGCGGTCCTGATCCTGACCATGCACGAGGAAGAGCAATACGCGGTACGGGCAATCCGCGCTGGCGCCCAGGGCTATCTCACCAAGGAAAGCGCGGGCACCCAGCTGGTCGGCGCCATCCGCAAGGTCGCCTCCGGCCGCCCGTATATCAGTACCGAAGTGGCCGAGCAGCTGGCGCTGAACATCATGGCGCCAAACGAGCAATTGCTGCACAAACAACTGTCGGACCGCGAGTTCGAGGTCTTTTCGCTACTGGTCGGCGGCAAGTCGATCACCGAAATCGCGAACAACCTGCACCTGTCCGTGAAAACGGTCAGCACCCACAAGACCCGGATCATGCAGAAGATGGGCATGACCTCCTTGTCGGAAATGGTGCAATACGCCGTGGCGCATCGCCTGCTGTCGCCGATGAAGGCCTGACGCGGGGCACGCCGCCGCTGCGGGCGGTCGGGGCACGGTAGGGGGACGCCCCGCGCCCTGCCCCGTACTGCGCCGCCGGACGACGCCTGCGCCGCTGCCAGGCTGCTGGTATCCTTGCTGCCGGTAAACGCGCTGCCCGTGTGCCCTGCCGGTGTCGCCGCTGCCGCGCTTCCGACCCTGCTCCTGCCCGCCGCTGCAGGGTGCCCCGCGTAGGAGTACGCCGTTGAGCGCCCGCCCCACCCGGAAGTCGGGCACGCGCTAACAGTATTGGACACCGCTGCGTGGCATTTTGTGCCATGCCAGCCACGCACTCCTCGGCGCCATGGCCCGCCCAGGGCAACAGGATGCAGCCTCGGGCACCCGGCGACGCCCCGCACCGGTCAGACGATTCCTACAGTCCTACCTACTCTCCTACCTACACATTCAGGCATTGCTGATACCAATGCCGAACTCGTGTTGGCATACTGAATTCAGCGTATCGACTTGCTTGCGATCTAATTTCTCTCCGTAAGCCAAGCCTGCCGCTTGATGAATCCTATTGAAGCACCCGGTAGCGGCTCCCATCCGAGGGTTGCACCAGACAGATTTCTTCACTGGAGAAGAGCATGCAGTCCCAGCAAACGCCAGAACAACGCAACGCCTCGTCGACCATGCATTCCACTCCGATGGAAGCCGGCCGCCAACGCCAGGGCCGCCTGTGGTCCAACCTGAAAGAAGTCTGCGACCTGCTCCATATTCCGGCCGCCGTTTCGATCAATTCCGAAGAGCTCCTGTTCCAGCACGTGCAGTTCAAGACGGGCCAGCGCGTGCACACCATCGGCCAGGCCTTCGACACCCTGTACATCGTCAACTCCGGCTTCCTGAAAACGGTGCTGATCGACGAATTCGGCAACGAACAGGTGCTGAGCTTCCCCATGAAGGGCGACATGCTCGGCGTCGACGGCATCCACACCCGCCACTATGCTTCCGAGGCCGTGGCCCTGTCCGACTGCGACCTGATCCTGCTGCCGTTCAAGAAGCTGACCGCCCTCGGTCGCGTCCACATGGAGCTGGAAAACCTGATGTACGGCGTCATGAGCCGCGAACTGGTGCGGGAACAGGCCATGATCGGCATGCTCGGCGCCCTGTCGGCCGAGGCACGCGTGGCACGCTTCCTGGTCTCGCTGGCGGACCGCTTCGCCGCGATGGGTTACTCGAGCAAGCTGTTCAACCTGCGCATGACGCGCCACGAGATCGGCAGCTACCTGGGCCTGACCCTGGAAACCGTCAGCCGTACCTTGTCGGCCTTCAACGAAATCGGGCTGATCACGGTCGACCAGCGCACCATCGGCATCAAGGATGCGGAAGCACTGAAAACCCTGCGCCGCCTGCCACCTTCGCGCTCGCGCACCAAGGCGGCCAATGCCAAGAAGGCCGAGATGGACGCGGCCGGCGGCGACCAGGTACTGGCCACGGCCTGACCGGGGCAGCGCCGGGTTCGCCCGGCAGGCCGGAACGGCTCCGGCATGGCGGTTTCAATCGAAGCCGCCCTGCCGGAGCCGTCGTTTTTGTCCGTGCCGCGTGGGAGCGGTTTTACCGCGGCTGCGCCGGCGCGCGCCCCGCCGTGGCCGCAGTGGCTGCGGGCGCGCCTGGCGGCAGACCGGCCAGGTGTTTCTGGACCGCCGTGCTGAACGCAGGCATGTCGAAGTGCTGCGGGTCGTCGTGCCCGTCAGCATAGGCTTGGTCGATCACCGCATGGAAGGCAGGAATAAGCCACACCCCGCTACGCGCGCTTGCCACCACATAGAGCAGCGCGAGCCGTTCATATTGCCGCGGCGTGAAGCCGGGCGTGGGCGCGTCGAGGTCGTTCGGCTCCTTGCCGGGCGCAGGGATCCTCGGCCTGCCGATCCGTGGCTGGATGTTTTCCACGCCGACGAACACACCTGCTTTCGCCGGCACATCGACGCAGGTTTCGAATTTCGTTGTCGCAATCGGGTCGGCAAAGTCGACCTCGGTGATCGAGTCCCCGACGCGGTTGGTGAAGGCATGCGCGATGCGATCGGGAGCCCGCTTTGGATGACCGAGAAAATCCTTGTTGGAAATCCAGCTGGCCTCGTCCCGGTTCGGCGGAAATTCGCCCTGGGTCGGACAGGCAGCCGAGCGCTTTTTCTTCGAACAATTCGGCGCGCTGGTATCGTGAATGATGAAGTAGTTCGCCTGTATCCGCCTGCCAAGGGGCCCGCCGAGGATGCCCGCCCCGGTGCCTTGCGCATCGAGCAGGGTTTGTACCGCACGGATATCCGGCGCGGGCGTGCCGGCCAGTTCCTTCAGGAAGGGCGTGATGGTCTCGCCGCCGATGCTGGCGCCGCGCTTCACCTCGCGCGTCAGGCAGGCGGCCTGCTGCGCCGGCGTTCCCGCGAAGCGTTTCGTGGCGGGGTCGAACTTGCACAAGCCGGCCCTTGCCTGCTGTGCATTGATGCCGGCCTTGAGATCGCATTTTTTTGCGGTCGACGCCGTGGCGTCGATTGCCAGCGCCAGTAGCGCCGCCGCGCCTGCGAGCCGCCCTATTCCCAGGATGCCTGCCATGTCGCCTCCCTGTGTCCGATCGGTGGAATTCCTCTCCGCTCGGCTAGCCAGTGGATCGCGCGCCCGGCGGAACCTGCCAACGCTTGCTCGACTTCCATGGGCGAATACGGCTGCGTCTGCCCACCCGAGCAGTATAGCAGCGAGGCTTATCGAAAAGACCAGAGAACGAGCCCTGCCTGGCCCGAAAAAAGACAGATGGGCAGGCGCATGCATGCGCAGGCACCCTGCTGCGCCACGCCTGGCCGGCGAACCCGGGAACGGCTATCGCCACAGGGCAGCGTGCCGTGCCATGATTTTCCCGCCCGGCGGCGCTCCGCGCTTTTATTGATCGCGCGACAGCACCCCGTTGTTCACCCGCACCGCATCGCCCACGCGGAAGCCGGGATCGTTGTCGTATTTCAGGGTTTGCGTGGCATTGTTCCCGCCGTAGCGCACGACCACCTCGTAGCGCTGGCTGCGGTGCGCATTGCGTTCGATGTTGCGGCCGACGATGCCGCCCCGACCGCGCCGGCCACCGTCGCCGCCGTACGGCCGCTGCCGCTGCCGACCTGGTTGCCCAGCAGGGCACCGACCACAGCGCCGCCCGCCGTTCCCATCATGCCGGCCTCGCCTTGCACCTGGACGACGTTGACCGCCTCCACGGTTGCGCAATTGGTACAGTAACGCGCCGTCTGCGGCGTTGCGGTCGCGCGTTGCGCCGCCAGCTCGCGTCGCGTCGGCGGGGTCGCACCCCGCGTACCAACGGCTCGCGCAGGGTGGCGCTGACGAAACGCGGCCCCAGACGCAGGTCGGCACTGGCCGTGCCGCCATTCCTGATCCGGTCGTGCGCGCCGACCGTGTAGCTGCCGACGTAATGGCCGGGATCGAGCTCGGAGAGGCGCAGGTTGCGCGTGGCACCCTCGATTTTCACCGTCGCCTCGGCGCCGGACGTGCCCACCAGATCGAAACGCAGCTCGACTCCGGGGGGCGATGCGCCCGACCTCGTCGACGCCGAAACCGCGGATCTCGGGCACCGGCAGCTGGTCGCGCGCGTGCTGCTGGGCCAGGGCCGGCAGCGGCGCCAGCGCCATCGGGCCGAGCGGAAGCAGCGCGCACAGCAGGCTGGACAGGATTGCACGACTTTTCATTATTTCCTCCAACACATAAGCCAGGTCCGGGAGGACCCCAATGAGAGGAAATTACGCCTGTAGGGTTGCGCTCACCGTGCGGGAACGTACCCTGCATGACCGGCAGCGCCATGGCAGGCCGCTTCGCCCGCGTCCGCAACGCTACATCTGCCGGAACAGGTGGGCATAGACCGGGCTCACGCGCAGCTTCTCCGGCCGGTTGCGCACATTCAGCACCACCTTGCCCATGCTGTCGCGCGAGGCGGCAAGGACGTGGCGCAGGTTCACCACCGCGCTGCGGCTGATCTGGCAGAAGCATGCCGGATCGAGCTGGGGCAGCAGCTCTTTCAGCGGCAGGCGGATCAGCGCCTCGCCGTCGGCGGTGACGACGTTCACGTACTTGTCGAGCGCCTGGAAGAACACGACCTCGTCCACCGGAATCATGCGCACCAGGTTGCCGACGGCGGCGCGGATCGTCGTCAGCCGTGCCATTGCCGCCGGCGCCGGCAGCAGGGCCTGGATCTGGGCGACCAGGCTGTCCAGCCCGCCAGCGTCCTGGCGCGCCGCCGGAGCCACCCGGCGCCCACCTCCAGGCGCGCACGCAGGCGCTCGACGGTGCGGGCCAGGCGCGCATCGTTGACGGGTTTCAGGATATAGTCCGCAGCGGCCTGCTCGAAGGCCTGCAGCGCGAATTCGTCATAGGCGGTGACGAACACCACCTGGGGGAACGGTGCCGGACCATCCCAGCGCTCGGCCAGCTCTTCGGCCGCCTCCAGCCCGCTCTGCCCGGGCATCTTGATGTCAAGGAAGAGCACATCGGGGCGCAGGGCCAGGGCCTGCTCGACCGCGGCCACACCGTTCGCGATCGTGGCGACGATCTCGAGTTCCGGCCAGAGCCGCTCGAGGCTGCGTGCGAGGATGGTGGCCAGGATGGGTTCGTCTTCGGCAATCAGGGCGCGGACATGCATGAAGCCTCCAGTGGAAAACGCAGTTGGACAACCGTGCCCTGCCGGGCCGGCGTCAGCTCGACGCTCGCGCGCTCGCCATACAGCACTTGCAGGCGTTCGCGTGTGGTGTGGATGCCCACTCCGCCGCCACGATGGCTGCCGGCCTGCGCCGACTGTTGCAGGCCGAGCCCGTTGTCGGAGACCGTCAAGGTCAGCAGGCCGTCCTGCGCCTCGGCCTGGATGCACACTTCGCCGCCGTCGATGCTGGGCTCCAGGCCATGCACGATGGCATTCTCGACCAGCGGCTGGAGCAGCAGCGGCGGCACCCGCACCGTGCGCAAGTCCGGGGGCAGCTCCGGGCGATAGGCCAGGCGCTCGCCCATGCGCACCCCCATCAACCCGAGATAGGCCTGCATCGCCGTGAATTCCGCTTCGAGCGTGGTGCTGTCGAGGCGCGACGCGCCCAGCGTGGCACGCAGGAACTGGATCAACCCGTCGAGCATCACGCCGGCCCGCTCCGGGTCGAGCGCAATCAGGCCCTGCAGGTTGGCCAGCGTATTGAACAGCATGTGCGGCTCGATCTGGGCTTGCAGCAGGCGCAACTGGGCCTGTACCGCCTGGCGTTCGACGACCTCCGCGCGCAGGCGCGCTTCCTCGTGCTCGCGCCGGATGCGCACACTGCGATCGCGGTATTCGACGATCAGGACCATCGTGCACATGCCCAGGAAAGTGAACAGGATCATGCTGACGCGTCCGATCGACGGATACTCGGCCAGGGTCGGCAAACGGTCGTGCAGCACCGCGGCGCCGATGTGCATCCCGCTGAAATGGCCCAAGGCGGCCGCCGCCAGCATCACACCGAGGAAGGCGAGCCACTGGTGCGCCCGCCGCTCGGAGGCCGGCCACACCAGCAGGCGGGCGAGGTCGACAATGGAAAAGGCGATCAGGCCGATACAGACCGAATAGACCAGCTGTCCATGCAGCATCTGCGGTTGGCCATTCGCCAGCGTGATCATGACGCCGGCGACCAGGCTGACCACCAGGCCGACGCGCAGGTCCGCCAGGAAGCGGCGCAGGAAGGACGGCGCCGGCAAGGCGCGCGCAGCGGGAAGGATGGTCATGGACATCGAATGCGTTTCCTGATTGGCAACGCAGCGATTGTGCCGCGCCCGGCAGGCGCCGGCAAGCCGGCTGCGACGAAACCGGTTTCGCGGGGTGCGAAACGGCTGGCACGCGGCGCGAGTCTGGTATGAAACCGGTGCGCAGCCAGCGCGCATCCGGGGCAAATGCGGCGCGGACGGCTCAGCGCACGCCGTGCACGGCTTCGCCCGAGGTCACGAAGATGGCGTCGCCCGGCTCGCGCGAAACCACATGCCCCCGGTGAACGAACCGAAGGACGGCAGGATCATGCGCCCCCTGCCGACCACGAAGCACGGCAGGCGCAGGGCGTCGAAGCGGGTCGCCAGCACCCAGGCCGGGTGCACGTGGCCGGTCAGCGCATAGCCGCCGCCATCGAGGTCGGGGTGGTGGCAGAAGTCGAAGGGGCCAATGCGGTGCGGCTCGTCCACGAGCTCGATGCCGAGCGCGGCGGCCGGGTCGCCCGCATGCTTGTCGTGGTTGCCGCGCACGAGCGTCAAGAGCAGCTCCGGGCGCGAGTGGCGCCAGGCCAGCATCGCCTGCTGGGTGCTCGACGCATGGGCCGCGCGCGCATGCAGGAAGTCGCCGAGGAACACGACGTGGCGGGCGCCATGCCGGTCGATCAATGCGCCAAGCCCGGCCAGGTTCTCTGTCGTCGTCCCGCGCGGCACGGGAATGCCCTGTGCACGGAAGGAGGCCGCCTTGCCGAAGTGGATGTCGGCAATGATCAGCATCGCCTGCGCCGGCCAGTACACGGCCTTTTCCGGCAACAGCAGCAGCGTTTCGCCTGCGACCTCGACAGCGTGAACACTCATACCGCGGCAGCTTTCTCCAGTTCCCTCACCATGCGGGCGACACGGTCGTTGAGCTTTTCGGTACTCACCTTTTCGCGGAAGCGCTCGACCATCAGCGCGAAACCGAAAGGCGTGGCGCGTTTCACCTCGCGGTAGGCCACTTTACGCGCATGCAGTTCCGATAGCGTGTCGCGCAGGCGCGTCAGTTCCAGTTCCTGCTCGAGCACTTCGCGCTGGGCTTGCGTGAGCAGCAGGTTGCCGGCGTCGTGCTTGCGGAAGACTTCGAAGAACAGCGAGGACGAGGCCTGCACTTGCCGGTTCGATTTCGGCTGGCCCGGATAACCCTGGAATACCAGCCCGGCAATGCGCGCCACTTCGCGAAAGCGCTGCTGCGACAGCTGGGTCGCATTCAGGCTCTCGAGCACGTCTTCCAGCAGGCGCTCGGTCTCGAACAGCGGCACATCGACGCCAGTGGCGCCGGCAAATTCAGCCGCCCAATCCACCGGTTCCGCCGACATCAGCTCGAAACCATAATCGTTGATCGCAATCGAAAACGTGATCGGCTGGCGCCGCCCGACCCGGTAGGCGAACAGCGAGGCCAGGCCCATGTGCACCGAGCGCCCGGCGAACGGGTACACGAACAGGTGCCAGCCCTCGCGGCTTTTCATCGATTCCAGCACCAGGGTGTCGATCGTCGGTAGCGCCGACCATTTTTCCTGGATCTCCAGAAGCGGCCGGATCGCCTGCATCTCCGGGCCCTCGAAGCGTCCTTCCGCGGCTTGCCGCAGCTGCTCGAGCGCGGCGTGGGCCAGCTCCGAAGACATCGGCATCCTGGCGCCCTGCCAGCGCGCAATCGCGCCGCGCGAACCGGTGGCACGTTTCACGAAGGCCGTCATCTCGTGCACGCGGATGAATTCCAGGATGCGCCCGCCGAACAGGAAGTGGTCGCCCTGCTTCAGGCGCGAGATGAAGGACTCCTCCATGCTGCCGATGCGCCCGCCGCCCATGTACTTGATCTGGATCGTCGCGTCCGAGACGATGGTGCCGATGCCCATGCGGTGGCGGCGCCCAATCGCGGTATCGGGCACCCGGTACACGCCCTCCTCGTCGGGCAAGACGCGCCGGTATTCCGGATACACCGTCAGGCTCTGGCCGCCGCGCGCAACGAAGTCCAGCGCCCACTGCCATTCCTCTTCGCTCAGGTGGCGGTAGGACCAGGCGGTGCGCACCTCCTGGTAGAGCTCTTCGGAGCGGAAACCGCCCCCCAGCGCCACCGTCACCAGGTGCTGCACCAGCACGTCGAAGGGCTTGTTCGGCACGTAGCGACCCTCGATGCGGCGCTGCGCGACCGCCACCTTGGCGCCGGCCGCTTCCAGGATCTCCAGGCTGTTGGTGGGAACGAGGGTCACGCGCGAAACCCGCCCCGGCGCATGGCCGCTGCGCCCGGCCCGTTGCAAGAGGCGCGCGATGCCCTTCGCGCTGCCGACCTGCAGCACGCGCTCGACCGGCAGGAAGTCCACGCCCAGGTCGAGGCTGGCGGTACAGATCACCGCTTTTAGTTCTCCCTTTTTCAGGCCCATCTCGACCCAGTCGCGCACCTCGCGCGCGAGCGAACCGTGGTGCAGCGCGATCACGCCGGCCCAGTCGGGACGGGCATCGAGGATGTTCTGGTACCAGATCTCCGACTGCGAGCGGGTATTGGTAAACACCAGTGTCGCGTCGTAGTGCTCGATCTCGTCGATGACGGGTTTGAGCATCTGCATGCCCAGGTGGCCGCCCCAGGGGAAGCGCGCCACGTCCTTCGGGATCAGCGAATCGACGACGATCTGCTTGCGGGTGTCGCCTTCGACCAGCACGCCGCGCTCCTCGCCATTCTCCTCGCCCACGCCCAGCAGCACCTGGCGCGCCAGGTCGAGGTCGCCCATCGTCGCCGACACGCCCCAGACCACCAGTTCCGGGCGCCAGGCCCGCAGCCGCGCCAGCGCCAGCTGCACCTGCACGCCGCGCTTGCTGCCCATCAGTTCATGCCACTCGTCGATGACGATCGTGTCCAGGTGCCTGAACTGCTCCTGGCTTGCGGCGTGGCTGAGCAGCAGCGACAGGCTCTCGGGTGTGGTGATCAGCGCCGTGGGCCAGCTGCGCGACTGGCGCGCGCGCTCGGCCGAACCGGTGTCGCCGGTGCGCGCGCCGACCGTCCAGCCGGGCGCGAGTTCGGCGGCGGATTCTTCCAGCGCGCGCTGGGTGTCGGCCGCCAGCGCGCGCATCGGCGTGATCCACAACACGCGCATGCCGGAGAGGCGCCCTTTCGCCAGCGACCCGCGCTGCAATGCCGCGAACCAGACGGCAAAGGTCTTGCCGGCGCCGGTATTCGCATGCAGCAGGCCAGACTTGCCGGCCAGCGCCGCCTTCCACACTTCTTTCTGGAACGGAAAGGCCTTCCAGCCGCGCGCGGCGAACCAGTCCTTCACGACCGTTGGCGTGGGGCCGCTCGCCAGTTTGCTCGCTGGCGCCTTCATGCACCCGTGGCGGCCGGGATGGCACCTGCGTCGCGGCCGCCACGCCGCGGATTGACCGTGGCACCGGCCTGGTGGCCCGGTTTCGCCATACTGGAACGATCGCGCTTCAAGATTCAGGCCTCATGTTCAACTTCCCCTCGAAAAAGTGCACTGCCGTCCACTTGCGTGCCGTCGTGGCGGTTCGCGCTGCGATGCACGGCCTGCCTGTCCAGTTTAGCAAATGCCTTGCAGGCGAAGCGCCCCCCACCCTGCCCATGCCGCCGCGCCCCCGTTTGTTCCGCCAAAAGGGTTAGGTGATGCGGGACGATGGGTGTATTGTCGTTTTGAAGCCAGGGGTGAATGGGTTGTCGTTCTGGTTTTTCTCGAAAGCCGGTATGCGTGCATGTGCGCGGGCATCGGCGGGCAGGACTCCGTCCCGTGCAGCGTCGAGGCGGGTTTGTCTCGCCATGCAGCCCATCAACCAGGAGCCCAGCAAAATGAACAAGCACACCTCGCCACTGCCGCAAAACGGTAGCAATCAGCTGCGTCAGTTACTGACACTGTCGCGCGAGCTGCTCCAGACCGACGACTACAGCGGCTCACTGTCCCTGATTGGCCGCACCCTGGTCCGGACGGTCGAATGCGACTCCGCCTTGCTCCTCGTACGCGACGGCAGCCTGGATCTCTGCGGCTTCGACTGCAATGGCAATGCCTATCTGGCCCGGACCGAGCATCCCTTGTATTCCGCCGGCGCCGCCCTGTTACCCCATCGGGCAAGAAGGATGGGCCAGGATGACGATGGCGGGCCGCCCGAACCGAGTGAGCGCATACTCGCGCTCGCGGTGCCTGCGCCTGCCGCGATTGCCATCCTCGTCGCCGCCTGGGACAATGACCTGCCCCCTGCCGCCGCCCGTGCCTGCCGGCGCACCATGTCAGCCGTCCTCGAACTGGCCGCGGCGGCCTTGGGCAAGATCAAGGCGCGTGGTGCGCTCGAGCAGCTCGTCAAGGACCTGCGCGAGGAGCTTGCGAACAACGCGATGGTGCATGCCGCCGAACTGAGCCAACGCGATGGAGCCGTCGGCGAAATGCACGTCCTGGCGCTGACCGACGTGTTAACGGGCTTGTACAACCGGCGTGGTTTTTTCCTGCAAGCCGAGCAGATCTTCCGGATTTCGCGGCGCCAGCGCACACACAGCGCCGTCATCTTCGCCGACATCGACGGCCTGAAGCGTGTGAACGACGAACTCGGTCACGACGCCGGCGACGCCTTGCTGAGGGATGCGGCGCACGTGTTTCGTCAGTCGTTCCGCCAGGCCGACGTCGTGTCGCGCCTCGGGGGCGACGAATTCGTGGCCTATACGCTGGACGACGAACAGCCGCAGGTCATCCTTGAGCGTCTGGATGCCAACCTGCGCGCCCACAACCTGATGCAGGAACGGCCCTACATGGTGTCGATGAGTGCCGGGGTCGTGCAGTGCGATCCCGCCAGCGAGCAACCCTTGTCCGACTACGTCCAACTGGCGGATGAGCATATGTATACACACAAGCGCAACCGCCTGCACTGAGCACGTCTGACAAAACCATCCGATTCGGTGCGGACGCTCAGGGACAGCGACTCAAAGAATATGTCGAATCGAGTGGACATCAATCCATTGACGGGCGAAAGAGAACGCTCGCGTCGTCGCTTCAAGCTCAGTAGAAAAATCCTGGTCATCTGCCCCGTGGTGATGAGCCAGAGGACAGCTGACATCGTGCCCGTGGTAGATCGCGAACGTGGACAAGTAGCGCCTTCGAAAAGTCTGAACCGGATTTGCTGCAATCGTGTAACCCTTGTATTGCTCGGTAGGTGTGCTTTGCATGAGGTCTCCGATAGTCAAGCAAGGACCTTAACACGGACGCAGCAGATTCGGTCGCCTCACCGGAAGGTAGTAAGGAACCTGACAACACCCTGGTTTGCACCCTGAATGAGCAAGTGTCCTTGGGCACGAAAGGATCCGATATGGCGCCGGAAGGCGCTGTGGGGGAATGGCTGCGAAGGCTCATCGTGCCCATCCCGGCGTCGCGTCCAGCAGTCGCTATCCGTTGCGCTCCTGCGGCTGGCCGGTATCACTGCTTCTTTCGACTGTTGCGCACTCCGCGCTGTCGCGCCGGCTCTGCATGTCGTCGTCGACGACTTCCGGGGGGTCCAGCATGTCAGTGAGCATGCCCTGCAGCTCGGGTGTATCCCATTCCTTGCCACAGCGCTGTTTTGCATGGATGTAATGCCTGACTTCGCTTTCCTGCGCATCGGTCAACGGAAGACCGCGGAATGTCGATCCGGGATTGCCAATATTCATGGTGTCCACGCTTTCGATAACGCCATGCAATGGATGATCAGGGCCGAGGGAATGGCATGGCGCCGGCGGCAACGAAACGGTGCTGATGCACCATATATAATCAATTTATACCCTATCCACAGGCGCCGGCGCACGCTAGGCTGCGGTGACCGCACTGGCAACTCCCCCGCGCTCGAAGAGGACGATGCTCAGACGCCGGCGGCCAGCAGGCCCTTCAGGGTGTCGAGGGTGTCGGCATCATCGACTGTCTTGTCGTCGCGGCGGCGCAGGATGCGTGGGAAGCGCACGGCAATGCCGGCCTTGTGGCGCGAGGACAGCGCGATGCCCTCGAAGCCGATCTCGAACACCATCGTCGGCTTCACGGCGCGCACCGGGCCGAATTTTTCGATCGTGGTCTTGCGGATCGCGTTGTCGACCTGGGCGATCTCGGCATCGGTCAGGCCCGAATAGGCTTTCGCGAAGGGCACCAGGCGGCGCTCGCCATGGCCTTCATCGTCGTCCCAGACGGCGAAGGTATAGTCGGTGTAGAGCGAGGCGCGGCGCCCGTGGCCCGCCTGGGCATAAATCAGCACCGCGTCGATCGAATACGGATCGACCTTCCACTTCCACCAGGTACCGACATCCTTGGTGCGGCCCACGCCGTACTGCGCGCTTTTCGCCTTCACCATCATGCCCTCGACACCGCGGTTGCGCGACTCGGTACGCAAGGCTGCCAGGGCTTCCCAGCTCTCGGCCTGGACGACTGGCGAGATCTTCAACTGCGCCTGGTTGACGGCAGCGACTTGCGTTTCCAGCAGCGCGCGCCGTTCGTGCTGGGGCAGCTGGCGCAGGTCGACGCCATCGAGTTCGAGCAGGTCGTAGCAGACCAGCACCGCCGGCAGCTCGGCCAGCAGCTTGGCGGACAAGCTCTTGCGGCCGATACGGCGCTGCAGTTCGGCGAAAGGCGCGGGTGCGTCGTTGGCGTGATCCCAGACCAGCACCTCGCCGTCGACCACCGTGCCCTCTGGCAGGCGCACGCTGCAGAGTTCCGGGAAGCGCTCGGAGATCAGATCCTCGCCGCGCGACCACAGGTAGTTTTGCCCGCCGCGCCGCACCAGCTGGGCGCGGATGCCGTCGTACTTCCACTCCACTTGCCAGTCATGCAGTTCTCCGAGCGCAGCCGGGTCGCCTTGCAGCTGGTGCGCGAGGAAGAAGGGATAGGGCTGGCCGCCGCGCAGCTTGTGTTCTTCATCGGACTGGGCGGCGATCAGCTGCAGGAACTTGGTCGCAGTCGGGCGCACGCTGCCGTCGGTCCAGCCCATCAGGCGCTGGGCGATCAGCTTGCTGTCCACCGCGGCGATGTTGGCCAGTGCGCGCGTGACCAGCAGTTTCGACACGCCGACGCGGAAACCGCCGCCGATCAGTTTGCAGAACAGAAAGCGCTCGGGCGTGGTCAGCTCGTCCCAGTAGGTGAACAGGGCTTCACGGATGACTTCAGGGGCGGCTCCTCGGAGCGGCCCGATCCTTTCCATCATCCATTCGGCCAGGCCGACGTCGCTGCGTCTGGTCGGCGGCGGAAGGATGTGGGCGATGGTTTCGGCCATGTCGCCCACCGCATGATAGGACTCGTCGAACAGCCATTCGTCGAGCACCGCGTATTCGATCGCATACTGGCGCAGCAGCTTGGTCGGCACCGCCTGGCGCGGCTTGCCGCCGGCGAGGAAGTACACGGCCCAGGCGGCGTTCTCCGGCGCGGCGGTCGAGAAGTAGCCCTGCAGGGCTTCGAGCTTGCGGTTGGTGGCGGTGGTTTCGTCGAGCTCGGCAAAGAGGCGGGCAAACTCACGCATCGCGCGCCCCCTGCACCTCCGGCTGTTCCCCGGCTGTCTCGGCCGCCTGCGCCGCTTCCTTCACCTCGGCCGGCTGCGGCGCAATGCCGACGTCGTCATCGTCATCGCCGTATTCGGTATCGAAGCCGGCCGCGTCCAGCCCCTGCTGGCACAGCCACTTGACCATCACGGGGATCGAGCCATGGGTGACGATGATGCGCTCGGCCCCGGTGGCGGCAATGGCGCTCATCAAACCCGGCCAGTCGGCATGGTCGGACAGCACGAAGCCGCGGTCGACACCCCTGCGCCGGCGCGCCCCGCGCAGCTGCATCCAGCCGCTGGCAAAGGCGTCGGAGTAATCGCCGAAGCGCTTCATCCAGGCCGAACCCGAGGCGGACGGTGGCGCCACCACGATGGCCTGCTTTAACGCGGCCTTGTCGAGGTCGCTCACCATCAGGGTGGGCGGGAGAATGACGCCGCCCTCGCGGTAGACGCGGTTCAAAGGTTCCACCGCACCATGGCAGACGATCGGCCCGATGGACGGATCCAGGCCGGACAGGATGCGCTGCGCCTTGCCGAAGGAGTAGCCGAAGATGACGCTGCAGCGGCCCTCGGCGGCGTTCTTGCGCCACCAACTGTTGATGTCGTCGAAAATGCGCTGCTCGGGCTCCCAGCGGTAGATGGGCAGCCCGAAGGTCGATTCGGTAATGAAGGTGTGGCAGCGCACCGGCTCGAAGGGCGCGCAGGTTTTATCGGGCTCGATCTTGTAGTCGCCCGAGGCCACCCAGACTTCGCCCCCGTATTCCATGCGCACCTGAGCGGAACCGAGCACATGCCCGGCCGGATGCAGCGAGATGGTGACGCCGTTGTGGGTCGTCGTCTCGCCATACTCCAGGCCATCGACGGAGATCTCGCCCAGGCGCGAGCGCAGCACGTGCACGCCGCTGGCGGCAGTCAGATAGCGGCCGTGGCCGTAGCGCGCGTGGTCGCCGTGGGCGTGCGTGATGACGGCACGCTCCACCGGCCGCCATGGATCGATGTAGAACCCGCCCGGGACGCAGTACAGTCCTTCCTTGCGCACTACCACCATATCTGCCATGCGGGCCTTTCAGCGTTCAGACGAGTTCTACAAAGTCTGCCATAAAGCTCCGCTGTTCGCCGTCCGGGAAGTCGATGGCAACCTGGTCACCCGCTACTGACACGACAACGCCCTCCCCGTACTTCGGCACCTTGACGTGCATGCCCGCTTCGAAATGCGGGCCGCTCGGCTCGGGTTCAGGCGTATGGTCGAATTCATCGTCGCGAATCTCGATGTCTTCCAGCAGCGCCGCCGGCGGGTTCAGGCAGTTATCGCAGCGGCAGCATTTTTCGAAGCCCTCGACCTCGTCGCCAAAGTAATCGAGCATCAGCTTCCAGCGGCAGAAGCCGCTGACGGCATAACCGACCATCTGCTCCAGCGAGGCGCGGTCGTGGTCCTGCTTCTGCACATAGACTTCAGCCAGGCCTTCGAAGGTGGCCGCCTTCGGCTCGGCATTGGTCACGACGAATTCGAGCTTGCGGTTCTGGCGCACCAGCTTGCCGTCTTTCAGCAGCTTGAGGCAGACCTTGATCTTCGCTTCGTTCAGGTCGACCAGCTTTTCCTCGATGCGCTCGGTCGTCACGGCGCCGCTTTCGGCCAGTTCGCAGGCTGCCTCGTACACCGAACGGATCTCGGCTGCGTCCGGGTAGTGCTTCACCAGGAAGAACTGCTGCAGGCGCTTGTCGTCCTGCAGGAACAGCAGCGTGCACTGCGCATCCTTGCCGTCGCGCCCCGCCCTGCCCGACTCCTGGTAATACGATTCGAGATTGGCGGGAATCTGCAGGTGAATGACGAAGCGGGTGTCGCTCTTGTCGATGCCCATGCCGAAGGCGTTCGTCGCGACCATGATGCGCCGCTCGTCGTTCATGAACAGGTCCTGGTTGGCGCGCCGCTCGGCGGCCGGCAATTTGCCGTGGTAAATCGTGACCGACTCGCCCGCCTCTTCGAGCATGCGGTGCATTTCCTCGGCCGCCTTGACAGTGGCCGCATAGACGATGCCCACGCCCGGGGTCTCGGCCACCAGGCGGCGCGCTTCCAGGAATTTGTCCTGCACGTTCGTCACCTGGCGCACGCTGTAATGCAGATTCGGCCGGTAGATGCCGGTGTTGATGACCTTCATGCGCGGGCGGTTGAGCTGACGCCCGATGTCTTCCATCACCTCGTCGGTGGCGGTGGCCGTCAGCGCCAGCACCGGCGGCTGGCCGAGCGCGGCGATCGCTGCCGCCATCTCGATATAGGCCGGGCGGAAGTCGTGGCCCCACTGCGAGATGCAGTGCGCCTCGTCGATGGCGACCAGCACGATCTTCGCTTGCTTGAGTACGGCGAGGAAGTCGGGCGAGGCCAGTCGCTCGGGGGTGCAGAAGACGATTTCGCACTCCCCTGCCGCAATGCTTTCTAACGCCGCGTGCTCTTCCTCGGCATTCAGGCTGCTGTTGACCTGGCAGGCACGGATGCCCAATTCCTCCAGTTTTTCCAGCTGATCCTTCATCAGGGAGATCAGCGGCGAGACGACCACTGTCGTGCCCTTCAGGATGTGGGCCGGAATCTGGTAGCACAGCGACTTGCCGCCGCCAGTGGGCATGATCGCCAGCGTGTCCTTGCCGTCCAGGACACTGTCGATCACGCGTTGCTGGCCTTCGCGCAGGCGTTCGATGCCGAACACGGAGCGCAGCAGCTTGCGGATGGTATTGCGGCGCACCGCGAGGAGGCCGTTATGGAGGAGTTGGGGGTCATGTCGGGTCATGAGGAAACTGTAAGGCGCGCGCGCAAGCCGGACTATAGGACGCCAGCCAAGACCGCCGTAGGAGCCCCACTTTAGAGCACCTAAAAAACCTCCATAGCCGCGTTGCATCGTCTCGCCGTGCAAGCGCACTGTCTTCGCCGACGCGCCTTGCCATCAAGGTCTTGTAGCGTGCCTGACAAAAACCCCATGGCTGCGTTGCGGCGTCTCGCCGTACAGGCCTACTGTCATCGACGCTGCGCCTCGCCCTGAAGGTTTTGTCAGGCACTCTTTAGGCGCTCGCGAGGTGCCTTCCAGCCGTTGAGACAGCTCCGCAAGGTGTTTTCCTACAGAACGGCGGAGTCCTCGCCGATGTCGCAAAAGCGACAGCAGGCCTAAGATGGCACCATACACGAACGAAAAGACAAACAGACGACAGCCCCGGAGAACCATCATGATGCGCTCGATCCCCACTACCCTGACCGCCCTCCAGCTTGCCCTCGCCAGCGTCGCTGCCTGGCTGGTCTATGAAACGAACGCGCTGCAGGGTGCGGCGGTGTTGATGTTTCACTGATCGAAGCACGCATTTGCCGCACGATGCGGCCCTGATGCCGGCATGTAGCCGATATTCGCATTCTACTCAGCCGCGGTAAAAAGCCGCGCACGATAACAAAAGCGCCGTACCACAGCAGTGGCACGGCGCTTTTTCTTTGCTTGCGTGGGGTGGACGGGTTTCCCGTCCACGCTCCCAGCATTGTGCTGGCACCGACGGCATACGGCCGTGAACGCGATCGTTCAAGGCGTGGACGGCAAGCCGTACACCCCATGAAAAACGCCACCCGATTTGCATCGGATGGCGCTTTGTTCATGCATGCTCCGTCAAGCTCAGGCTGCCTTGGCTTCCGCCTCGGCAATTGCCTCGGTCTCGGCCGTCGGCAAACGCATCAGGTAGTCGAAGGCTGCCAGCGACGCCTTGGCGCCCTCGCCTACCGCGATCACGATCTGCTTGAACGGTACCGTCGTCACGTCGCCGGCGGCGAATACGCCCGGCAGCGAGGTTTCGCCGCGCACATCGACTTCGATCTCGCCGTAGGGCGACAGCTCCAGCGTGCCCTTGAGCCATTCGGCGTTCGGGACCAGGCCGATCTGGACGAACACGCCGGCCAGTTCGATGGTCTTCGTTTCGCCGCTGATGCGGTCCTTGTACGAAATGCCGGTCACCTTCTTGCCGTCGCCATGGATTTCCGTGGTCTGGGCACTCTTGATGACGTCGACGTTCTTCAGGCTGTAGAGCTTGCGCTGCAGGACCGCGTCGGCGCGCAGTTCGGCGCCATATTCGATCAGGGTGACGTGCTCCACGATGCCGGCCAGGTCGATCGCCGCTTCGACGCCCGAGTTACCGCCGCCGATCACCGACACGCGCTTGCCCTTGAACAGCGGACCGTCGCAGTGCGGGCAATAGGCCACGCCGTGGTTCTTGTATTCCTTTTCGCCTGGCACGTTGATTTCGCGCCAGCGGGCGCCGGTCGAGAGGATCACCGTTTTCGACTTCAATACCGCGCCGTCGGCGGTCGTGACTTCGAACAGGTTCTCCGCATTGCGCTCGAGCTTGGCGGCGCGCTGCAGGTTCATGATGTCGACGTCGTAGTGCTTGACGTGCTCTTCCAGCGAGATGGCGAACTTCGGCCCTTCGGTCTCCTTGACCGACACAAAGTTCTCGATCGCCAGGGTGTCGAGCACCTGGCCGCCGAAGCGGTCGGCGACAACGCCGGTACGGATGCCTTTGCGGGCGGCATAAATTGCCGCGGCCGCGCCGGCAGGACCACCGCCGACGATCAGCACGTCGAAGGCTTCTTTCTTCGACAGCTCGGCGGCCTTGCGCTTGCTCGCACCGGTATCGAGCTTGGCGAGGATTTCCTCGGCGCTCATGCGGCCCTGGCCGAAGTGCTCGCCGTTGAGGAACATCATCGGCACGGCCAGGATCTGGCGCGCTTCGACTTCCTCCTTGAACAGGCCGCCGTCGATGGTGGTGACCTTGATGCGCGGGTTGATGATGGACATCGAGTTCAGCGCCTGCACGACTTCCGGGCAGTTATGGCAGGACAGCGAAATGAAGGCTTCGAAGACGTAATCGCCGTCGAGGTTCTTAATTTGTTCGATGACGGCGTCGTCGAACTTGATCGGGTGGCCGCCCACCTGCAGCAGGGCCAGCACGAGCGAGGTGAATTCGTGGCCGAGCGGGATGCCGGCGAAGCGCACGCCGATATCGGTGCCGACGCGGTTGATCGCAAACGAGGGCTTGCGCACATTGTCGTCGCTCGCTTCGACGTACGAAATCTTGGCGCTCAACGAGGTGATTTCCCGGAGCAGCTCTTCCATTTCGCGCGCCTTCGGCGACGCATCCAGGGATGCAACGATCTCAATCGGCTGCACCACTTTTTCCAGATAGGCCTGCAACTGCTTCTTGAGATTTGCTTCCAGCATGATGTTTTCCTTGTATTCGGTGAAGAATGGATGCCGGCGGTCTTCCCTGCCAGGCATCCGGGTACTACTGACTACTGACTACTTAGATCTTGCCGACCAGGTCCAGGGAAGGCGTGAGCGTTTCAGCGCCTTCGGTCCACTTGGCTGGGCAGACTTCGCCCGGGTGCGAAGCGACGTACTGGGCAGCCTTGACTTTGCGCATCAGTTCCGACGCGTCGCGGCCGATGCCGTTGTCGTGAACTTCCATGACCTTGATCTGGCCTTCAGGATTGATGACGAAGGTACCGCGCAGTGCCATGCCTTCTTCTTCGATCATGACTTCGAAGTTGCGGGCCAGGGTGCCGGTCGGGTCGCCGATCAGCGGGTAATTGACCTTCTTGATCGCGTCCGAGGTGTCGTGCCATGCCTTGTGGGCGAAGTGGCTGTCGGTCGACACGCCGTAGACCTTCACACCCATCTTTTCGAATTCCGGCTGGAATGCGGCCAGGTCTTCTAGTTCGGTCGGGCACACGAAGGTGAAGTCGGCCGGGTAGAACATCAGCACCGACCAGGTGCCACGGAACTGCTCGTCGGTCAGGTCGATGAACTTGCCTGCGTGGTAAGCGGTTGCCTTGAACGGTTTGATCTGGGTATTGATAAGGGACATGGAAGCTCCTGTTGTGTTGTGTATCAAAGTTGATAAATGCAAGTGTAAAGCGCTTGCTGTCGCTTGTAAAATTAATTGATCGGATAGGATCGATTGATTTCTACTATCGAGAGGATGAGACAAATCCTGCCAGGCAGGGATGTCAGTCTCGCAAGAGACCTGTCAGTGTGCGGGAAACGCACGCGCTTTGCAACCGCGCGCCGTGTAAGGTTTTACATCCAAAACCGCAACCTCCGAAGTGCTGGGGTCAGGTCTGACATTCGGACACAGCCTCGACAGTTCCGAAGTGCTGGGGTCAGGTCTGACATTCGGACACAGCCTCGACAGTAAACCGCTAAAACAGCCGAGCTCGTGTCCAAATGTCAGACCTGACCCCAGCTTTTTTCGTTCAGGCCGGTAAGGCCGCGCAGGTGACGACTTCGTCGCAGGGCAGTGCCAGGCAGAAGGTCGAGCCCTGTCCCGGGGTGCTGGTGACCGACAATTCGCCGCCGTGGGCCGTCGCCAGCTGGCGCGAGATGTACAGGCCCAGGCCCAGGCCCTTCGGTTCGCCGTTGCGGGCGCCGCGTTCGAAGGGCTGGAAGATGCGCTCGACATCGTCCGGCGAAATCCCCTTCCCCTTGTCCGCCACCTTGATGCTGGCCTGACGGCCTTCCACCTCGACGCTGACCTCGACGTCGCAGCCGCCGCCATAGCGCAGCGCATTCGTGAGCAGGTTGACCACGACCTGCTCGATGCGGAACTCGTCCCAGCAGCCGGTGACCGGCGGGTGCGGCGCGAGGGTAATCGCGCAGCCGCTGGCGGCAGCCTGCAGCGACAGGTCGCTCACCACCCGCTCGAGCATGCCCATCAGTTCCACCGGCGCCGGGCGCACCGACAGGGTGCCGTTCCGCATGCGGGTGACGTCGAGCATGTCGTCGATCAGGCGGATCATGGCCTTGATCTGGCGCTCGTCGCGCTTGATCATCGCGCCCATCTGTTCGCCGGAAAAGGCGGCCAGGTTGCCGCGTTTCAGGTGCAGCGTGCGCATCTGGGTTTCCAGGAACAGCGTGTTCAGGGGCGTACGCAGCTCGTGGGCGACGAGCGACATGAATTCGTCGCGCATCTTCAGGGAGCGCTGCAGCTCCGCCTGGGTAGCATTCAGCTCGGCCAGCAGGATTTCCTGTTCGCGCCGGCTCTTTTCCAGCGCTTCCATCTGGCGCCGCGTCTCGCGCCGCTGCTGGTCGAGGGCGACGAACACATTCACCTTGCCGCGCACCGCGTCCGGGTCGAGCGGTTTATACAGGAAGTCGACCGCGCCCGTCTCGTAGCCCTTGAAGGCATAGTTCAGCTCGCGCCCGGCGGCGGAGACGAACACGATCGGGATGTGGCGGGTGCGTTCCGTTCCGCGCATGAGCTCGGCCAGCTCGAAGCCGTCCATGCCCGGCATCTGCACGTCGAGGATGGCGAGCGCGAACTCGTGTTCCAGCAGCAGCGCCAGGGCCTCCTCGCCCGAATGGGCATGGAAGACGAGCCGCTGTGGATCCCGGATCAGGGCATCGAGGGCGCGCAGGTTGTCCGGCAGGTCGTCGACGATCAGTAACTTGCTTGGTTCATTGGTGCTCATGGTGTCTCCAACAGGGGCAGCAGTGCGCGAATGCCGGCCAGCGGCAGGACCAGGTGCGGCTCGCACCGCCGGATCGCCTCAAACGGCATCGTGGCCGCCTGCGCTTCGCCCGGGTCCTGCACGACGGTCAGGCCACCGCGCTGCCTGATCCTTTGCATGCCTTCGGCGCCGTCATGGTTGGCGCCGGTCAGCAGGATGCCGGCCAGGGCCGCGCCATAGGCATCGGCGGCCGACTCCATCAGCACGTCGATGGCCGGGCGCGCATAGTGCACGGGCGGCTCGCAGCTGAGTGAAAATACGCGATCGTGTTCGATCGACAGATGATAGCCGGCGCCGGCGAAGTACACCGTGCCGGGCTCGACGGATTGCTTGTCCCGGGCTTCCACGACGGGCAGTCCCAAGCGCGCATCGAACAGTTCCGCCAGGCGGCTTTCGCGGTCGGCCGGGACGTGCAGGATGCAGACGGTGGCCGGCGCGCCCTCGCGCGGCAGCGCCGGCAACAGCTCGACCAGGGCGTCGACGCCGCCGGCCGAGGCACCGATCACCAATGCCTCGATGCGCCGGCCCGCGAGCGCGCGCGCGACCGGGTCCGGTGCATCGCCAGGGACGTCGAGGTGCGCGGCGACCTTCATTCGACCGCCTTGCGGAAGATGCGCTCGCGCCGCGCCAGGCTTTCGAAGCGCTGGGCGTAGGTGGAAAAGTCGATGCTTTCCTTGCTGCCCAGCGCCAGGAAGCCGCGGTGGCAGAGCGACTCGTGGAAAAGGCCGAGCACGCGGTTCTGCAGGCGCCGGTTAAAGTAAATCATCACATTGCGGCAGCTGATGAAATGGGTTTCCGAGAACACGCTATCGGTGGCCAGGCTGTGGTCCGCAAAGGTCACGTTCTCGACCAGCCAGCGCTCGAACAGGGCGCCGCCGTAGGCCGCCGTGTAGTAATCGGAAAAGGCGCGCTTGCCGCCGGCCTTCTGGTAGTTCTCGGTGTACAGGCGCATGCGGTCGAGCGGAAACACGCCGCGGCGCGCGTTTTCCAGCGACTCGGGATTGATGTCGGTCGCGTAGATGATGCTGCGTTCGAGCAGCCCTTCCTCGTGCAGCAAAATGGCCAGCGAATAGACTTCCTCGCCGGTGCTGCAGCCGGCCACCCAGAGTTTCAGCGACGGATAGGTCCCCAGGTGCGGGATGACCTGGCTGCGCAGCGCCGCATGGTAGTCGGGATCGCGGAACATTTCGGTGACGGGGATGGTCAGGTATTGCAGCAGCTGGGCAAAGCTTTCCGGCTTGTGCAGCACCCTGGCCTGGAGCTCGGACACGGTGGCGCATTCCATCTCGCGCATGGCCACCAGCACCCGGCGCTTTTGCGATGCGCCAGTGTAATCGCGGAAGTCGTAGTTGTACTTGAGGTACACGGCCTCGATCAGCATCCGCAATTCGATATCGATGTTGTCCGGGGGATGCTTCATGGGCTCGCTCATCGGCTGTCTTAAACGCGTTCCATGGTGGGCATCCAGACCCGCAGCAGCGAGTACAGGCGCGCCAGGTCGATCGGCTTGGCAAGGTAGTCGTTGGCGCCGGCGGCCAGGCATTGCTCCTGGTCGTCCTTCATCGCCTTGGCGGTGATGGCGATGATCGGCAGGCGGTTGAAGCGGCCGTCGGCGCGGATGCGGCGCGTCGCTTCCAGGCCGTCCATGCCCGGCATCATGATGTCCATCAGCACCAGGTCGATGGCCGGCACCTCGTCGAGTTTCGCGATCGCTTCGAAGCCGTTCCGGCCGACCTCGACGTTGGCGCCGCGCTGCTCCAGCGCGGACGTCAGGGCGAACACGTTGCGCACGTCGTCGTCGACGAGCAGGATGGTGCGGCCTTCGAACACGCGGTCGCGTCCGCGCACGGTTTTGAGCATGTGCTGGCGCTCGGTCGACAGCTGCGACTCGACCTTGTGCAGGAACAGCGTCACCTCATCGAGCAGGCGCTCGGGCGAGCGCGCCCCCTTGATGATGATCGAGCGCGAGTACTTCATGAGCTCGGCTTCCTCGTCGCGCGTCAGGTTCCGTCCAGTGTAGACGATCACCGGCGGGAAGGACACCAGCTCTTCCTGCGACATGTGTTCCAGCAATTGTTTGCCCTGCATGTCGGGCAATTTGAGATCGATGATCATGCAGTCGAAAATCTGGCTGCGCAAGAGCGCCAGCGCTTCCCCGCCCGAGCCGACCGCGTCGATGTGCACGTCTTCGTCGGCGATCAGTTGCACCACGCTGTCGCGCTGGCGTTCGTCGTCCTCGACCAGCAGCACGCGCTTGATCTGCTGGGAGGATTTTTCCTGCAGCTTGCGGAAGACTTCTTCGAGCTGTTCGCGCGAGGTGGGTTTCAGGGCGTAGCCGATCGCGCCCAGGTGCAGCGCCTCGCCGCCGTTTTCCATCGAGGACACCACATGCACCGGAATGTGGCGCGTGGCCGGGTTGTCCTTCAACTGCTGCAGCACCGACAGGCCCGAGCTGTCCGGCAGGCGGATGTCGAGCAGGATCGCGTCCGGATTCTCGCTGGCAGCCAGTTGCAGGCCTTCGCCGGCAGTGAGCGCCACCAGGCAGCGGTATTCGAGATCGTGTGCCAGGTCGAACAGGATGCGCGCGAAGTCGGGCTCGTCCTCGATCACCAGCACGGTGCGGGCGCCCTCCGCTTTTTGGCCGCGGTCGTCCGGGAAGCTGGCCTTCGGCGCCACTTCCTCCGGCGCTGGCTCGGGTGCGGACTCCGGTGGCGGCAGCGCGCGCGCCAGGCGCGGCGACAGCGGCGCACCGGCCGCGCTGGCGCGGGGCGCGGCAGCCCGCGGCGCCGGCGGCGTGGCCGCCACGGTGCCGTTCCTCGGCATGCTGAGGGTGAAGGTACTGCCCTCGCCGGGGTGCTCGACACCACCAGCGTGCCGCCCAGCAGGCCGGTCAGGTCGCGCGAGATCGACAGGCCGAGTCCCGTACCGCCGAAGCGGCGGTTGGTGGTGCCGTCGGCCTGGTGGAAGGCCTCGAAGATGCGCTCGTGCTGTTCAGGCGGAATGCCGATGCCGGTGTCGGTCACGGTGAACTGGATCCAGCCTTCCTGGGTGGCGCTGACCGTCATGTTCACTTCGCCCTGTTCCGTGAACTTGACGGCGTTCGACAGCAGGTTCTTCAGCACCTGCTCGAGGCGCTGGCGGTCGGTGTGCAGGGTCGGCGGCACGTTCGGCTCGACCGCCACGGTGAAGCGCAAGTCCTTCTGCTTGGCCAGCGGCTCGAAAGTGCGGCCCAGGCCCTCGACGGTGCGGCGGATCGGCAGGTCTTCCGGCAGCAGCTCGAGTTTACCGGCCTCGACCTTCGAGATGTCGAGGATGTCGTTGATGAGGTGCAGCAGGTCGTTGCCGGCCGAATAAATCGTCTGGGCGAAGCGCACCTGCTCTTCATTCAGGTTGCCCGGCACGTTATCGGCCAGGAGTTTCGCCAGGATCAGCGAGCTGTTGAGCGGCGTGCGCAGTTCGTGCGACATGTTCGCCAGGAATTCCGACTTGTAGCGGCTGGCGCGTTCCAGGTCCAGTGCGCGGGCGCGCAGCTGTTCCTGGGCCTCGACCAGGGCCGCATTCTTCATGTCCAGGTTCATGGCCTGCTCGGCCAGCTGGTCGTTGGTCTGCTCCAGTTCCGCCTGCTGGTTTTCGAGGCTGGACTGGGATTCCTCCAGCGCGCGCGACTGTTCTTCGAGTTCCTCGTTGGCCGTGCGCAGTTCTTCCTGCTGCACCTGCAGTTCCTCGTTCAGGGCCTGGCTTTCGGAGAGGGCGTCCTGCAGGCGGCTGCGGTAGACGATGGCCGCCACCGAGGCGCCGACGGCGTCGCCCACCAGCCGCAGGAATTCGAGGTCGCGCTCGCGCACAGGCTGCAGGAAGCCAACTTCCATGACGCCCTTGACCTTGCCGAAGTTGGAGAACGGCGCGATGACGATCTCGCGCGGCGCCGTCTCGCCCAGGCTGGATGACACCTTGATGTAATCGCCCGGCAGTTCCTTGACCCGCAGCAGGCGGTTCTCGTTGGCGGCCTGGCTGGCGAGCGAGCTGCCCGATTCGATGGTTTTCGCGTGCTCGTCCTCGTTCGAGAAGCCGAAGGCGCCGATGCGGCGCAGCGTGCCATCCTCGTTGCGCACGTACATGGCGGCGACCGCGCCGCCGAGGTAGCGCACCACGTGGTCGAGCACGGCCTGGGCCAGCAGTTCGAGGCTGTTCAGTCCCAGGCTCTTGGCGGCCAGCTCGGCCTGGCCGGTACGCAGCCAGCTCAGGTGGCGCAGTTCGGCATTGTGTTCGCTCTCGTGCTTGAGCACCTCGTCGTAGGAAGTGGACAGGCGCAGCAGTTCACGCCGGCCAAAGGCAGCCAGCAGGCCGCCCCCGATCAGCGTGAACAGCAGGAATGCGCCCACCGACCAGGTGATGACGGTGCGCGCCGACTGGCTGCGTTGCTGCAACAGGCTGCGTTCGCTGGCAATGAAGCTGCTGAACTGGCTGCGCATCTCGTCGGTGAGGACCTTGCCGCGGCCACCGCGGATCGATTCGACCACATCCCGCCCGGTGCGGCGGCGCTCGATCATCTCGGTGGCAAAACCCAGCCACTCGCGGTGCGCGGAACGTACCTGGTTGAGCCGGTTGGCCTGGTCCGGATTGTCGTTAATGAGGCGCTGCAGGTTATCGAGTTCGATCTCGACCTTCGGCCTGGCCACCGTGTACGGACCCAGGAAACTTTCGTCGCCCGAGATCAGATAGCCGCGCATGCCCGCTTCCATGTCGGAGACGAGTTTGCTCACTTCGTTGGCGTTGCCGATCACCTGCTGGGAGTGCTCGACCCAGTTGAGCACATTGATCATGAACGCGACAATCGCGACGAAGACACCGGCACTCAGTACGCTCATGCCGAGCGGCAGCGCGACGTTACGCTTGAGGATGCGGTGGAACTGCCTGTTATCGAGCGAGGAGCCGGTCATGTGTTGCGTTTATTTTAAGGAAAAATATCCTAAGTGTAACGCAAACGACACTTTCCGGCGCGCGCAAGCGTGCGCCACAATTGTCTGTACAAAGGCGTCAATACACCAATGGTGGCTGGCATGCCGCGTCGCGCGCCGCCTTGCTAGGCCCCGAGCACAGGCCTCAGATAGGGAGCCGTGCGGCTGCCCTTCGCCGCGGCGACCAGTTCCGGCGGCCCGGCCGCAACCACGGTACCGCCCTCGTCGCCCGCGCCCGGGCCGATGTCGATCACCCAGTCGCAGGTGGCGATCACGCGCATCGTGTGCTCGACCACGACGACCGTGTTGCCGGCGTCGACCAGGCGCTGCAGCTGGGCCACCAGGCGGTCGGCGTCGAGCGGGTGCAGGCCGGTGGTCGGTTCGTCGAGGACGTACAGGGTGTTGCCGCGCCCCGCACGCTGCAGTTCGGTCGCCAGCTTGATGCGCTGGGCCTCGCCTCCCGACAGTTCCGTGGCCGGCTGGCCCAGGCGCAGATAGCCCAGGCCCACTTCGCGCAAGACTTCCAGCGAGCGCTCGACAAGCGGCTCTCCGGCGAAGAATTCGGCCGCCCCGTCCACCGTCATGCCCAGCACCTCGGCGATGTTCCTGTCCTTGTAGGTCACTTCCAGCGTCTTCGCGTTGTAGCGGGCGCCGGCGCAGACCGGGCATGGCGCGTAGACGCTGGGCAGGAACAGCAGCTCGACCATGACGGAGCCTTCGCCGGCGCAGTTTTCGCAGCGGCCCTTGGCGACGTTGAAGGAAAAGCGGCCGGCGTCATAGCGGCGCGACTTCGCCATTTTTGTCGCCGCGAAGAGTTTGCGTACCTGGTCGAACAGGCCCGTGTAGGTGGCCAGGTTCGAACGCGGCGTGCGCCCGATCGGCTTCTGGTCGACCCGCACCATGCGCCGGATCGATTCCATGCCGGCGACGATGCGTCCTTCCAGCGGCAGCGCCGTCTCCTGTTCCAGTTCGTCCGGTTCCTCCTCCGGTACGGGCGCGCCCTGCCCCAGCTCTCTGGCCACCAGCTCGACCAGCACCTGGCTGACCAGGCTCGACTTGCCCGAGCCCGAGACGCCACAGACGCCGGTGAGCACGCCCAGCGGGAAGGCGACGGAGAGATTGTCCAGGTTGTTGCGGGTGACGCCTTCGAGCTTCAGCCAGCCGTTCGGTTGGCGCCGTGGGCGGGCTTCGGTGCCCGTTTCGCCTACGCGCATGTCGTCGAACAGGTAGCGCCGCGTCTGCGACGCTTCCACTTTCCTGAGCCCTTCGGGTGGGCCGCTGTAGAGCACTTCGCCGCCGCGCTCGCCCGCGGCCGGGCCGACGTCGACGATCCAGTCGGCGCGGCGGATCACGTCCAGCGCATGCTCGACCACGAAGAGGGAATTGCCCGAGGCTTTCAACTGGTCGAGTGCCGTCAGTAGTGCCTCGGTATCGGCCGGGTGCAGGCCCGCCGAAGGTTCGTCGAGCACGTAGACGACGCCGAACAGGTTCGAGCGCACCTGGGTAGCCAGGCGCAGGCGCTGCAATTCGCCGGGCGACAGCGTCGGCGTGCTGCGTTCCAGCGCCAGGTAGCCCAAACCCAGCGCCAGCAGCACGTCCAGGCGCGCGACCAGGTCTTCGGCGATGCGCTGGGTGACGATCAGCTGCTCGGGATGCAGCCTGGCCTGCTTCGCATTTTTTCGGCGCGGCGCCGCTGGCATGAGGCAGCAGCAGTTGGTGCAGGCGCGCCAGCGGCATGCGCGCGATGTCGGCGATGTCGACGCCGGCAAACGTCACCGACAGTGCCTCCTGGCGCAGGCGCTTGCCGCGGCAGACCGGGCATTCGGTACTGACCATGTAGCGTGCCACGCGCTTCTTCATCGAGGCGCTCTCGGTGGTGGCGAAGGTCTGCAGCACATAGCGGCGCGCGCCGGTAAAGGTGCCCTGGTAGCTGGGCGTGTCCTTGCGTTTGAGGGCCGCTTTCGTTTCCTCGGGCGTGAGGCCGGCGTACACCGGGACAGTGGGCGTCTCGTCGGTGTAGAGGATCCAGTCGCGGTCCTTCTTCGGCAGGTCGCGCCAGGGTGTGTCGACGTCATAGCCCATCGTCACCAGGATGTCGCGCAGGTTCTGGCCGTGCCAGGCCGGCGGCCAGGCGGCCACCGCGCGCTCGCGGATGGTGAGCGAGTCGTCCGGCACCAGCGATTTTTCGGTCACCTCGTAGACGCGGCCAAGGCCCGAGCACTGCTGGCAGGCGCCTTCGGGCGTATTCGGCGAGAACGACTCGGCATACAGCAGCTCCTGCCCCGGCGGATACTCGCCGGCGCGCGAATACAGCATGCGCAGGGAGTTCGACAGCGTGCTGACGCTGCCGACCGACGAGCGCGTGGTGGGCGAGCCGCGCTGCTGCTGCAGGGCGACCGCCGGCGGCAGGCCGTCGATCTCGTCGACTTCCGGCACCGGCATCTGGTGGAACAGGCGGCGCGCGTAGGGCGAGACCGATTCCAGGTAGCGCCGCTGGGCTTCCGCGTACAGGGTGCCGAAGGCAAGGGAGGATTTACCGGAGCCGGACACGCCGGTGAAGACGACGAGCGCGTCGCGCGGGATGTCGAGGTCGACGTTCTTCAGGTTGTGTTCGCGCGCGCCGCGTACGCGCACATAGCCGGGCCGACCGGCTCCGCCCGGAACCGTATCGGCCTCCCTGCCCCCCACCCGCCTCGCCTTTCCTGCGCATACATCCTTCCCACTCTTTCGCCGTCGATGCCCTCATTGAAACGCACCCGGCTGAACGAGACGGTGCGCTGACACACGTAGGTTGCGGCTCCACCCGACGCCATGCGCCGCGCCTTCGCGTGCGCCTGCTTCGCGTAACCCGGGCATTCAGCCCGGGGCAGCCCACGCGTTCAACGCACGGGTGATGGTCGAAGCGCGGGCTTGCATCGGCTTGTTGAACGCGTGGGCGGCAGCAAAGCCACGGGTTCGCGCGCACCCGGGTGGAGCCGCACACCCTACGTCGCTGTAGGGTGGACGGCTCCACCCGAGGACATGCGCCGCGCCTGCGCGTGCGCCTGCTTCGCGTAACCCGGGCACTCAGTCCGGGTCACTCCACGCGTTCAACGCACGGGTGATGGACGAAACGCGAGTTTGCACCCGCCTGTTGAACGCGTGGGCGGCGGACAAGCCGCGGGGGGGCACGTACCCGGGTGGAGCCGCCCACCCTACGAGCGCAGCCTGTCCCCCGCCAGCTCCTCCAGCGCATGCACCACCGCCTCCATCCCTGCATCGGCGCCGAAATGGCGCGCCACGGCGTGGCACCGGCCGGGCAAGGCCTCGTCGTCCAGCAGGGCTTCCAGACAGGACAGCAGGCGCGGCGTCGTCAGGCGCGCAGCCGGCAGCGAGCGCCCCACGCCCAGCGCCTGCACCCGTGCGCCATTGTCGAACTGGTCGTGCGCCAGCGGCACCACCAGCTGCGCCGTGCCGGCATGCAGGGCCTCGGCCGTGGTGCCGATGCCGCCGTGGTGCACCAGGACCGCAACCTGCGGCAGCAGCGCGCGCAGCGGCACGTACTCTTGCCAGAGCACGTGGTGCGGCAGTTCGGCCGGCAGCTGGTCGCGGTGCGGGGTCAGGAAGACGGCGCGTTCGCCCAGCAGGCGCGTCGCTTCGATCGCATGCTCGAAATACGCGCGCGCCTGGCGGTTGCCGGTGCCGGGCGTGAAGACGAGCGGCCGCCCGCCCTGCCCCGGGAACTGCTGCAAGGCCGGCGAGAGCGCGGCCTGCGGGTCGGGATCGAACAGGGGAAAACCGCTGCGCACCATGGGGCGCGGCCAGTCCGGCTGGGTCGACGCGAACCAGTCGGGAAACAGCGCGACCGACAAGTCGGCAATCGAGAACATGGTGTCGATCAGCGCCCGCACGGGCGCCAGCCCGGCCGCCGCGCGCGCCGCGTTCACGTCCGGCAGCGCAACCGGGTCGACAAAGCGGGCAGCGAGAAAGCGCCAGAGGCGGCGGCGCACGCCATGCGGCACCCAGCGCGGCACGCGCCAGGGCCCCAACAGCAGCGGGTCATGCACGGTCGGCAAATTCGATGGCGCGAGAAACGCGCCGGCGATGCGCAGACCCGGACGCGCGGCACGGCACAGGTCCGCCTCCGGCAGCGCCAGCGGATGCACCAGCATGGTGCAGGGCTCGTCGGGCGGCAGCGCCGCCATGAAGGCCGGCACCGCCGCCATGGCCGGCCGCGTCGCCTGCCAGACCACGCCGAAGCCGCGCGTCGGGTGCCACAGGTCGGGATGGTCCAGCACCGCCGGGTCGGCCGGCAAGCCATGGAACGGCAGGCCCGCCGCCTTGACAAAAGGTTCGTGCTGGACCGGGCCGAGAAAGCTCACCCGGTGGCCGGCTGCAAGGAGGGCGAGCGCAATGCGCAGGAAAGGAAACAGGTCGCCCGCCGACCCGATCGTGACGAGCACGAAGCGATGCGGCTTGCGGGCGGCGTCCATGATCGTGCCCGGCACCCTCAGGGGAATGAGGCGCTCGGCGCGCAGGCGCGCGAACAGGTCGAAGAAGGAATCGTCCGTCGCCTGCCAGGCAGCGAAGCCGAGGCGGCGGCTGTTGGCCATGTCGCTCATCACTTCGAGCGGGCGGCCGAGATCGAGGTCCGTGTGCCAGCTTGACGCCAACCGGTCCAGGTCAGGCTCGACCAGGCCATGACGCGTCGCGATCTCGCGCCAGAGCGGCGCGTCATTCGCCATCGCGGCTTCCAGGGGCTGCACCTTCCCGCTGTAGCCGGCCGCCTGCACGCCGAACCAGTCCGCCAGCCGTGGCCACAGCCAGCTCCAGCGGAAGACGTCGCCGTTGGCGATGTTGAAGGCCTCGTTCTTGGCTGCGTCAGTATCGGCTGCCCACACCAGCTGCCTGGCCAGCATGCGGGCGTCCGTCACGTCCGACAGCCCCTTCCACTGTGCCTCGGAACCGGGGAACTGGAAGGGCCGTCCGGTTTCCTTGCAGAGGGTGGCATACACAGCCAGCGTGGTACCCATGTTCATGGCGTTGCCCACTGCCAGCCCGATGATCGAGTGCGGCCGGTGCACGCTCCAGGTGAAGCGGTCGCGCGCGGCGGCGGCATACACCTCGTCTTCCTGGGCGTAATAAAAGTTTTCCAGCGGCAGGCGCGGCTGGCTTTCGCGCAGCGGCGTATCGGGCAGCGTGCCCGAACTGGCATAGGCCTCGAAGGGTCCCAGGTAATGCTTCAGGCCGGTGACCAGGGCGACATGGCGCACGCTGCGCCCCGGCGCCAGGGCGTCCAGCAGGTTGCGTACCAGGGCGGCGTTGACGCGGATGTTCTCGCTTTCCGTGTCCTGGCGCATCCGGTGGTGATGAAGACGTGGGTGGGCGCCAGGCCGACCAGTGCCGCCGCCAGTCCCGCCGGGTCGAGCAGGTCGGCTGCAATATGCTGCACGTCCGGCAGGTCGCGTGGTGCGCGCCGCGACAGGCCCGCCACCTTCCATCCCCGAGCCAGCAGTTCGCGCGCCGTGTAGTTGCCGCCGATGCCGGTAACGCCGACGACCAGAGCCGTTCGTTGCATGTGTTTCCCCTGTCTGCTTTCAATGCAGCCGATTCTAACCGTGCCGGGGAAATGGGGCGCGCCGGTGGGGAAACGGCGCGAACTTACGGCAGCAGGCGGCCCTCGATCGAATCGTCGAGCGTGCGCCCGATGGCGGCGCCGACGAGCATCCTGGCGCCGGCGACGGCCTCGCCGTGCTTCGTATCCCAGTAGTAGCCGGCGCGTGGCGTGACGTCGATGAGGGTGATGCGCGGATCGTCCTTGCCTTCGGTGAACCAGGTTTTCAGGGTCAAATCCCAGAGCTCGTCGATCTTGGCGGGGTCGCGCGACACCCTGGCAACCCCGTCGAGTTCCAGGAAGCCGGAGTGCGTCCCGACCTGGAAGTAGAGCTTGACCTCGCTGTCGTCCGCGAGCTCGGCGTTCTTGTAGCTATCGGCGGCACTCATGAACCACAGGTGGCCGGCCTCGTCGGCCTGCAGTACGCTCATCGGCCGCACGCCGCGGCTGGGGCCCCCGCCGCCGCGGGTGGCGAAAAAGCAGGTCTTGGCCGCTTGCGCCATGGCGCGGATGCGGGCGATGGCGTCCATGCCGCGCAGGTCGCGGCGGTTCTCTTCAGGCTGGTTCTTGTTGATCGAATCCATGGTCTCTCCTCGAGGCAATGGACCGACTGTAGATGAGGGCTGGCGTACCGTCCGTGCGGGCCCTCACGCAGGACGGGAAGCGGGGATGAAAGCTTGGACCAAAGAAAAACGGCGCCGTGGGCGCCGTTGGTTCCGATGCGGGTGTTCGGTTGCCCTCAGACGACCGCGCCGGCTGGCACGCCGTAGCGGTTCGGACGGCTTTCCTGGGCCAGGAAGACGATCAGGATGATCCAGCCGACCAGTGGAATCAGCCAGATCAGCTGCATCCAGCCGCTGCGGTCGGTATCGTGCAGGCGGCGGCAAGCGACGGCGATCGACGGTACCAGGGTGGCGATGGCGAAGGCAAAGGACAGGAAACTGCTCATCTGGCCCAGCACGAAGTTGCCGACGATGACGAACAGGAAGAACCACCAGTATTCGGAACGCGAAGCGGTACCGTCAAAGGTGGCGTATTTCTTGAAACACAGCGAAACTGCTTCGATAAAGTTCATGTATGGCTCGCAATGGAAAAATGGTGGGACAAGTGCTGGGCGCCCTGGCACAAAGTTGCCAACGAGAGTATGTCATTGCGCAATATTTTTCGCTACGAAAAGTTTTTATTCATCTGTCGCGCATAACTGACAGTCAGGAGTTCCCATTGGTGCCCTTCGGGAAGGTTCCAATAGATCCCGCGTCCGCCGTAATCGGTATTGACCTGCTGGTTGACCGGGCCGCGCACATGGCTGCGGTAGGAAATGCCCGCTTCCACGATGCGCTTGAAGATGGCATCGAACTCGTCGTCGCTGACGCGAAAGCAGAAATGCTCGACGGGAAAGGGTTCGCTCGTCTGGATAAAATCGAGCGTCAGGCCGGCGTTGATGTAGACCGGCGAGAAGACGCCGAATGCGCTCTCTTCCCAGGGCACGCCCAGCAAATGCGCAAGCTGCCGGGCCGCGGCGACGCGGTCGCGCGCCGGCACGATGGCATGGTCGAGTTCCATGGGATCAAATCGAAGGATCCGCTTCGGCGCCGCCTTCGCTGCGCGTGCGCGGGTAGGCAGGCAGGCCGTCTTCGATACGCATCCAGCCCAGGCGGTCCTTGGTGAAAGTATGGTCTTGCGGCGGCGCGGCTTCGGGATCGTCCAGGCTGGCCGTGGCGACGTCGATTTCCTCGGGATAGCGGTCGTCCTGGAAAGTCAGCGTGGTGCCGCACCTTGCGCAAAAGCCGCGCAGTACGTGCTCGCTCGAGCGGAAGGTGGCGGGATTGCCCTGTGAGAAGCGCAGCGCGTCCATGCGCGCGCTGAACCAGGCCACGGCCGGCGCCCCGGCGATGCGCCGGCAGTCGCTGCAATGGCACAGGGTTTGGTGGAAGAGTTCGCCCTCGACGACATAGCGCACCGCGCCGCAGTAACAGCCACCTTGCAATAGCATGAACGCCTCCGTTCGAAATCGGGTTGGTAAGAAGAGCATAAACGCGGCGACGCGGCGCTTCAAGCGGAGCACGGCTGCCGTGTGTACCACTTGCGTCGGCTCCTCAGCCCAGGTCCTCCTGCTCGGACAGCACCAGCGCCACATGGTTCAGCCAGCGCGCAACGACGGCCGTCTCGTCCGCCGAAAAGCCGTCCAGCAGGCGCGCATTGAGCGCGTCGAGCACCTCGTGCGCCCGCGCACTGGCCTGCCGCCCATCCTTTGACAGGCGCAGGCGCGTCAGGCGGCCATCCTGGGCGTCGCCGACACGCTCGACCAGCGCGGCCGCCTGCATCCGCTTCGACAGGTTCGTCACGGCCGCCGGCGCCACCTCCAGCGCCGCGGCGATCTCGCCGACCGAGGCGTCGTCGCGCTTGTCCAGCAGGAACAGCAAACCCACCTGCGCCGAGCTGATGCCCTCCCAGGCTTGCGGACGCCGCTCGATCCAGCGCGCCACCGCCCGCTGCGCGCGGTTGAGCAGGAAGACGAAACGCGGCGGTTTTACGGCCGCCGTCATGCCTGCCCCTGCCCGGCCGCCTGGGTCGCTGCCACCCCGGGTGCTGCGCCGGCCTGCGCCAGCAGCCATTGGCCGACCTCAGGCCAAAGCGCCTGCGAACGCTTGCGGAAAAAAGCCCATGTGGCCGATGCCGGGTAACCCGGCGTCACGCGGCGCGATCTGGCGGCGCGCGATCGGGGCGGCGCTGGCGCCGGCCAGCAGGATGTCCATCGCATGCGGATTGGCCCGGGGATCGTCGTCGAAGCCGAGCGCCAGCAGCGGCGTGCGCAAGGCGGCCGTCCGGCGCGCCGCATCGAGCGTGGGATCGTCGTAGAAATAGCGCGGCAAGGTGGTCCAGCGGCTCCATTCGAGCATCACCCCGCGCGGCAGGTCTTCGCCCAGGCCGATCCGCGCGCCCGGCATGTAGCCAAAGACGCGGCACAGCAGGGGCGCGAGCACGCGCATCACCAGCCACACCCGCATGCGCTCGGCGCGGCCGCGGATGGTGCGCGTGATGCCGGCATGGCAGGCAACCAGCACCGCGGCGCGCACAGGCGTGTCGGCCCCGGTCAGCAGCAGCGCATGGCCGCCGACGCTGTGGCCGACGGCCAGCAGCGGCACATTCGGCCAGCGCGCCGCGGCCCAGCGCGTCACGGCCGGGACGTCGCCCGTCATCCAGCCGGTCATCGTGACGGTTTCAATCTGCAGGCGTGCGCCGCGCGAGCGGCCGGTGCCGCGGTAATCGTAGGTCAGCACGGCAAAGCCGAGGTTTGACAGGTAGCGCGCGAAGTGCTCGTAGAAGGCTTGGGTGACGGCGGTGGCCGGGTGGATCAGGACGATCCCTTGCGGGTTGGCGACGGGCCAAAGGCTTGCCGCGAGCTCGCCATTGGCCGAGGGGATGGTGATGGATTCGGGCATCGCAGCCTCCATATCGTTAACGTGTTAACGACATTAGCACCGAATTGCGTGGATGGGCCAAAAAGGGGCATGCTTTAGAGGAAACGCTCGAAGGTCGGTCTTCCGTAGGGTGGGCTCTTGAGCCCACGCGGTACAGCGGTCGTACAGCTGAAAATGCACTGCATGTCGCAGCGCGCGCGTCCTCGGTGTCATGGAAGATGCAATGTGCAAGCTGGACCCCGCGTGGGCTCGAGAGCCCACCCTACGGTTCTACCCTGGACTTCGCCGCCAGCCCGTTACAAGAACCGGTCCAGGATCTTCCTGCTGTGCTTATCGATCCTGAACATGTCCCGCACCAGGAAGTTGATCCCGTGGCTGTCGGAAATGAGCAGCGAGGCCTCGCCCACGCGGCGGATGTCCTCGTCCACCTTGAGTACGAATTCGGTGTCGCCACGGTCCGTTTTCACAGTCCAGGTGCAGGGCGTGGCGAAGCTCGACACGCTGGCGATGTGGGCGATTTCGGGGATGAACTCGCGCCCTTCCAGCTCCTCCGTCACCAGGGCGCGGATCGTGTCCGGCGCGCTGGCCAGGTCGTCGATCCAGGCCACTTCCTTGCCGCCGTCGCGCACCAGCGAGATGCCGCGCGTGGGCGCCTGGATCGGGAAAGCGCGCACGGGAATCACGCCGACATGCTCGATTCCATCCTCGCCCGTAAGCACCAGTTTGCCGAAATTGTCGCGGCGCAGTTGAAAAGTCGTGCTCATGTCAGTCGTCCTTGTCGGCGTCGTCGTCCATGTCCTGGTCGACGTTGCGTGCCTGTGCTTCGTACAGGCGGTGGTAGGCGCCTTCGCGCGCCATCAGTTCGTCGTGGCTGCCCTCTTCCACGACCACGCCGCGGTCCAGCACGACCAGGCGGTCGGCCCGGTGCAGCGTGGACAGACGGTGGGCAATCGCAATCGTGGTGCGGCCCTGCACCAGGTTGTCGAGCGCCTTCTGGATTTCCTTCTCGGTTTCCGAGTCCACCGAGGACGTCGCTTCGTCCATGATCAGGATCGGCGGGTCGATCAGGAGGGCGCGCGCAATCGAGATGCGCTGGCGCTCGCCGCCCGACAGGCCCTGGCCGCGCTCGCCCACCATCGAATCGTAGCCCTGCGGCAGGCGCAGGATGAATTCGTGGGCGTGGGCGGCCCTGGCCGCGGCGATGATTTCCTCGCGCGTCGCGCCTGGCTTACCGTAGGCGATGTTCTCGGCAATCGTGCCGAAGAACAGGAAGGGTTCCTGCAGCACCAGGCCGATGTTGCGGCGATAGTCGGCCACGGCGAACGAGCGGATATCGACGCCATCGAGCAAAATCGCGCCTTCGGCCACGTCGTAGAAGCGGCAGATCAAATTCACCAGCGTGCTCTTGCCGGAACCGCTGTGGCCGACCAGTCCGACCATCTCGCCGGCGCGGATATTGAGCGAAATGCCGCGGTTGACGGCCCGGTTGCCGTAGCGGAAACCGACTTCGCGCAGCTCGATATTGCCCTCGACTTTCGGCACCTGCACCGGGTTGACCGGGTCCGGCACGCTCGAGACGTGATCGAGGATGTCGAAGATGCGCTTGGCCGCCGAGGCCGATTTTTGCGTGACCGAGACGATGCGGCTCATCGAATCGAGGCGAACATAAAAACGGCCCGAATAGGCGATGAATGCCGACAGGGTACCGACCGTGATCTCGCCGCGCGAGACCTGCCAGATGCCGAAGCACCAGATCACCAGCAGCCCGAGTTCGGTGAGGAAGGACACCGTCGGCGAGAACAGCGACCACACCTTGTTCAATTTATCGTTCACCGCCAGGTTGTGCTTGTTCGCCTCGCGGAAGCGTACGGCTTCGCGCTTTTCCTGGGCAAAGGCTTTCACCACGCGGATGCCGGGGATGGTATCGGCCAGCACGTTGGTGACCTCGCCCCAGACGCGGTCGATCTTCTCGAAGCCGGTGCGGAGTTTATCGCGCACGACGTGGATCATCCAGGCGATGAAGGGCAGCGGCACCAGGGTGATGAAGGCCAACCAGGGATTGATGGAAAACAGGATCACGCCCGTCATGATGATCATCAGGACGTCCGACAGGAAGTCGAGCAGGTGCAGCGACAGGAACACGCAGATACGGTCCGACCCGCTGCCGATGCGGCTCATCAGGTCGCCGGTGCGCTTGCCGCCGAAAAATTCCAGCGACAGCTTGAGCAGGTGTTCGTAGGTGGTCGAGCGCAGGTCGGCGCCCATGCGCTCGGATACCAGCGCCAGCACATAGGTCTTGCCCCAGCCGAGCGCCCAGGCCAGCACGGCCGAGGCCAGCAGGCCGCCCATGTACAGGTAGACCAAATCGTTGTCGATCTTCTGCCCGTTCTGGTAAGGAATCAGGACATTGTCCATCAGCGGCATCGTCAGGTAGGGCGGGATCATGTGCGCGGCGGTACTGGCCAGCATCAGCAGGAAGCCGAGCAGCAGCTGGCCCTGGTAGGGCACGGCAAAGCGCCACAGGCGCAAGAGCGTCCAGGTGGACGGCGGCGTATGCAGCACCTTGGTGCAGATTGGGCAGTCTTCCTGGTCGGGTTCCAAGGGCGCCTTGCAGCTCGGGCAGGTGTGCTGCTCGGGCGGTAGCACCGGCAGGCCCGTCTCGGCGGACTTCACCTGGTCGGCAAAAGCGTCGACCACGCGGATCGCGTGCAGGTTCTGGCCGAGGGTGAAGCGCCAGCTGGCCAGCAGGCCGCCCGCGTCCACCAGTTCGAGGTGACCGACGCCGGCATGGTCGTGGTGGCGCAACTGCAGACCAGGAATGATCGGCCAGGCGCGCCAGGCGGTTTCGCCGGGCGCGCGCGACAGCAGGCGGCGGCTTGTTACCACCACCACACCCTTGATGAAACGTAATTTTGCGTCGAGGTCAACCTCCACGCCGGTCAGCGCGTTTTCCCCTGGTGCAAGCTGTTTCCGAACATCATCCTGCCAGGCGTCGGGCAAGAAACCGGCGGCGGCCGCCAATGATGTCGGAGAAACAAGTTGTTGAGTCGTCATTATGTTGAGGCTGCCCGTGACGGGCGTGTTCTGGATACAGGGGTAACGCGGAAACCGGCTCAGCGGTTTACATGTACGAGAGGAAAAAGTCCGATGTGGTGCACGCTATGCGACGCGCTACGCGACGCGCCAGGCGACCCGCCCGGCGAAGCGCGGCAGGTGCGGAAGCGCCATTTGGCAGAAATCGGCACGGCGCTGTAAGCTTCGGTCCGGCAAGTATATAACAATGTGCGCTGCATAATTACGCCGATGCGCGGTAGGTATGCGCGTGGGTGCGGTAGCGCACAGGCAGGCAAACATAGGCAACGCCATCATGGTGCACCAGACCTTGGCGGCAAGACATCATTACATGACAAAGAAGAAAGACATCAAGTTCCTCCGTGTAGCGCACCTGCGCGGCCCGAACATCTGGACCTACCGTCCCGTGATCGAGGCCTGGATCGACATCGGCGAACTGGAAGACTTCCCCTCGAATAAATTGCCGGGCTTTAACGAGCGCCTGACCGCCCTATTGCCGGGTCTGGTCGAGCACCGTTGCGGCGTCGGCGAGCGCGGCGGCTTCATCGAACGCCTCGAAGGCGGCACCTGGGCCGGCCACATCCTCGAGCACGTCGTGCTCGAACTGCAGAACATGGCCGGCATGAAGACCGGCTTCGGCAAGACCCGTTCGACCGGCGAGCACGCCGTCTACAAGATGGCTTTCCGTACGCGCGACGCGGTCGTCGGCCGCGCGGCCCTCGAAGCCGGCCACCGCCTCCTGATGGCCGCGATCAACGACGAAGCCTTTGACATGGCCGCCACCGTGGCGCAGCTGACCGAGCTGGTCGACCGCTACTGCCACGGGCCCGTCCACCGCCCACATCGTCGACGCCGCCACCGACCGCCGCATCCCTTCCATCCGCCTGACCGAAGGCAACCTGGTGCAGCTGGGCCATGGCGCCGCGCAGCGCCGCATCTGGACCGCCGAGACCGACCGCACCAGCGCCATCGGCGAATCGATCGCCAGCGACAAGGACCTGACCAAGGAACTGCTCGCGTCATGCGGCGTGCCGGTGCCGGAAGGCGCCCCGGTGCGCAGCGCCGACGCCGCCCGGGAAGAAGCGCAGGACATCGGCTTGCCGGTGGTGCTGAAACCCGTCGACGGCAACCACGGCCGCGGCGTGACGCTGAACCTCATGACGGAAGGGGAAGTACGGACGGCCTATGCCATCGCCTCGGAAGCGGGCGACAGCACTGCCGTGCTGGTCGAGCGCTTCATCCCCGGTAACGAACACCGCCTGCTGGTGGTCGGCCGCCAGGTCGTGGCCGCCGCCAAGGGCGAGTCGCTGTGGGTGACGGGCGACGGCAAGGCCAGCGTGACCGATCTCGTCGCTTCGCAGATCAACACCGACCCGCGCCGCGGCGAGAGCGAAGAGCATCCGCTGGGGCGCGTGAACGTGCAGGACAGCGAGATCCTGCTCGACCTGCGGCGCCAGGGCCTCACGCCCGAATCGATTCCGCAGGACGGCCAGAAGGTACTGATCCAGGTGAACGGCAACGTCGCCGATGATGTCACCGACCGCATCCACCCGGAAGTCGCGCACGCAGCAAGCCTGGCCGCGCGCGTGGTGGGCCTCGATATCGCCGGCATCGACCTCGTGTGCGAAGACATCTCGCGCCCCCTGTCGGAACAGCGCGGCGCCATCATCGAAGTCAATTCCAGCCCAGGCCTGCTGGCCCACATCAAGCCGGCTTCGGGCGAGCCGCGCAACGTCGGCCGTGCGATCGTCGACCACCTGTTCGGCGATGGCGAGAATGGCCGCATCCCGATCGTCGGCGTCACCGGCAAGCTCGGCGCCAGCCTGATCGCGCGCCTGATCGGCTGCCTCCTGAATGCCGGCGGCAAGCATGCGGGCGTGGCCAATGGCGAAGGCCTGTACCTCGACGGCCGCCAGGTGCACAAGGGCGACTGCACCGGCTTTGCCGCGGGCGAGCGCCTTCTCATCAACCGCAACATGGAAGCGGCCGTGTTCGAATCGAATGCGCGCAGCATCCTGGCCGAGGGCCTGCCCTACGACCGCTGCGCGGTGGGCATCGTCACCGACATGGGAGGCCTGGAGGACGTCGCCGAATTCCATATCCGCGACAGCGAGGCGCTGGCGAACGTCATCCGCAGCCAGGTCGACGTCATCCTGGGCGACGGCAGCGCGGTGCTGAACGCGGCCGATCCGGAAGTGGTGAAGCTGGCCGAATTCTCGGACGGACGCGTGATCTTCTACGCGATGGACGAGCAGCTCGCGGTCATGCGCGAGCACCGTGCGCGCGGCGAACGCGTGGTCTTTGCCCGCAACAACCACATCGTGCTGGCCGAAGGCGAGATCGAAACCTCGCTCCTCGACCTCGGCAAGATCAAGCCCGCCACCGTCAAGCATCCCGCCAGCGTGCTGGCCGCCACCGCCGGCGCCTGGGCGCTGGGCCTGCCGCACGACCTGATCTGCGGCGGCCTGCGCGCCTTCGACGCCACGCCCAAGAAAACGAATTATTAAACATGTGTCCCCGCCGGCCGGGACACCAGTGCACACATTGTCCCGGTCCGCCGGGATATCGGCGCCGCCGCTTCCACGGACGGGGCGGCCCTCATAAAGGAATACAGGTTTATGGAAGTATCTCGCGTAAGGGCCCTGCGCGGCCCTAACCTCTGGAGCCACCACACCTCGGTCGAGGCCATCGTCGCCTGCACCCCGGACGAGGAATCGATTGCCGCCCTGCCCGGCTTCGAGACGCGCCTGCGTTCGCGCTTTCCCCAGCTCGGCGACCTGCAGCCGCAGGGCCATGAAGAGGACACCCTCGACCCGGTGCCGCTGGCGGAAGTACTGGAAATCGTCGCCCTGGCCCTGCAGGCCGAAGCCGGCTGCCCCGTCACCTTCAGCCGCACCACCGCCACCGTCGACAGCGGCATCTACCAGGTCGTGGTCGAATACAGCGAGGAAGCAGTCGGGCGCCTGGCGCTCGAACTGGCCCGGCAACTCATCGACGCCGCGCGCAACGATGCGCCTTTCGACCTGCAGGCCGCGCTGGTCCAGTTGCGCGACCTCGACGAAGACGTGCGCCTCGGCCCGTCCACCGGTTCGATCGTGCAGGCCGCCGTCGAGCGCGGCATTCCCTACCGCCGCCTGACCGAAGGCAGCCTCGTGATGTTCGGCTGGGGCAGCAAGCAGCGCCGCATCCAGGCCGCCGAGATCGACGCCACCGGCGCGATTGCCGAAACCATCGCCCGGGACAAGGAATTGACCAAGCGCCTGCTGGACGCCGCCGGCGTGCCCGTGCCGCTGGGCCGTACCGCCGTCGACCCCGACGACGCCTGGGCCGTGGCCCGGGAGATCGGCCTGCCGGTCGTGGTCAAGCCGAAGGACGGCAACCGGGGCAAGGGCGTCACCGTCAACATCATGACGAAAGAGCAGATCACGGCCGCCTTCCATTCGGCGTCCGAGTTCCGCGACGATATCCTGGTCGAACGCTACCTGCCGGGCCACGACTACCGCCTGCTCGTCATCGGCGACAAGCTGGTGGCCGCCGCGCGCCGCGATCCGCCGAACGTGGTGGGCGACGGGGTGCACACGGTGCGCCAGCTGGTCGAACAGGTGAACCTGGACCCGCGCCGCGGCAACGGCCACTCGACCTCGCTGACCAAGATCCGCTTCGACGACATCGCCCTGGCCAGCTTGAGCAAACAGGGCCTGCAGGCCGACTCCGTGCCCGAGAAGGGCCGCCGCGTCATCCTGCGCAACAACGCCAACCTGTCGACCGGCGGCTCGGCCACCGACGTCACCGACGACGTCCATCCGGAAGTGGCGGCGCGCGCAATCGCTGCGGCGCACATGGTGGGCCTGGACATCTGCGGCGTCGACCTCGTCTGCGACAGCGTCCTGAAACCCATCGAGGACCAGCACGGCGGCATCGTCGAAGTGAACGCCGCGCCGGGCCTGCGCATGCACCTGTCGCCTTCGTTCGGCAAGAGCCGCGACATCGGCTCGGCCATCGTCGACATGATGTTCAAGGACGGCGACGACGGCCGTATCCCGGTAGTCGCCGTCACCGGCACCAACGGCAAGACGACCACGGTGCGCCTGATCGCCCACCTGTTGACGGCTTCCGGCCTGCGCACCGGCATGACCAACACCGATGGCGTCTACATCGAAGGCCGCCGCATCGACAGCGGCGACTGCAGCGGCCCGCGCAGCGCGCGCAACGTGCTGCTGCACCCGGACGTGGACGCGGCCGTGTTCGAGACCGCGCGCGGCGGCGGCCTGCTGCGCGAAGGCCTGGCCTTCGACCGCTGCCAGGTGGCGGTGGTGACCAATATCGGCGCCGGCGACCACCTCGGCCTGAACTACATCACCACGCTGGAAGACCTGGCGGTGCTGAAGCGCGTGATTGTCCAGAACGTCGTCGAAGGCGGCATGGCGGTGCTGAACGCGGCCGATCCGATCGTTGCCGAAATGGCGGATTACACCCGGGGCGACGTCACTTTCTTCGCCCAGGATGGCGGCCTGCCGCTCATCGCCATGCACCGTGCCCAGGGCCGGCGCGTGGTCTTCGTCGACAATGGCTTCCTGGTCTGCGCCCGGGGCAGGCAGGAGACGAGGATCGCCCTGGCGGAAGTGCCGATCACCCGCGGCGGCGTGATCGGGTTCCAGGTCGAGAACGTGATGGCCTCGGTGGCCGCGGCCTGGGCCGTCGGCCTGGACTGGGACAAGATCCGCCTCGGCCTCAAAACCTTCGTCGGCGAAAGCGACAACGCGCCCGGCCGCTTCAATGTGTTCGATTATCGGGGCGCCACCCTGATTGCCGACTACGGCCACAATCCGGACGCGATCGCGGCCCTGGTGTCGGCGGTGGAGAACATGCCTGCCAAGCGCCGTCTGGTCGTGATCAGCGGCGCCGGCGACCGCCGTGACCAGGACATCACCCAGCAGACCGAGATCCTCGGCAAGTCCTTCGATGACGTGCTGCTCTACCAGGACCAGTGCCAGCGCGGCCGCCCGGACGGCGAAGTCGTCGCCCTGCTGCGCCAGGGTCTGACCGGCGCCACCCGCACCACCCACATCGAAGAGATCAACGGAGAATTCGTCGCGATCGACCGCGCGCTCGCGCGCTTGAACGCGGGCGACCTGTGCCTGATCCTGATCGACCAGGTGGACGACGCATTGGCGCATATCGCCAGGCGGGTCGCGGAAGCATGATTCGTAGGGTAGGCGGGTCTCCCGCCTACGCGTTCGACAGCGGCTCGCATATCCGTACCGGTAATTTCTTGCCGTGGTTGAACGCGTAGGCGGGGAACCCGCCTACCCTACGTCCGCATCATTATTCGAATAAGAAAACCATGCTCGCACCCGACCAGTTCCTCGCCTTCCTGCTCGCCGCCATCCTGCTCACCGCCTCTCCCGGCCCGGACAACCTGATGGTGCTCGGCCTGGGCATGTCGAAGGGACGCCGACCCGGCATGGTGTTCGGACTGGGATGCGCGCTGGGGTGCCTGAGCCACACGCTGCTGGCCGTGGTCGGCGTCAGCGCGGCGATTGCCGCCAACCCGGCCGCCTTCGACGCGCTGCGCATCGGCGGCGGCGTCTATCTGGTGTGGCTCGGCATCGGCGCGCTGCGCAGCCAGGGCGGCGCTACCGCCAGCAAGGACGTTGCCCCGCACTCGCTGCGCAAGCTGTTCATGAAGGGCCTGCTGGCGAACGCCATCAACCCGAAGGTGGTGCTGTTCTTCCTGTCGCTGCTGCCGCAGTTCGTGGTGCCCGCCAACGGCAACGTGCCGGGCCAGATGCTGGCGCTGGGCGTGACCTTCACCGTGCAGGCGGCGGTCCTGTTCGGCCTGCTCGGCTATTTCGCGGGCGCCATCGGGGCCTGGCTGGAGCGTCAACCAGGTGCCGGCAAGTGGCTCGACCGTCTTGCCGGCACCGTGTTCATCGGGCTTGGCGCCAAGCTGATCCTGTCGCGCTGAGCACCTGGCCCGGCTGCCGCCATGGACGATTTACGCGGCCGCGCGCCTGCGCCGTGCCGCGCCGATCCCGCACAGGCCCGGGCCCAGCATCGCGAGCGTCGCCGGCTCCGGCACCTGGACGGCGCCGTTGGCGTCGGGCGTAATCGCCACGCGGGCACGGAAGTATTCGAGCGGATCGCTCGGGAAGAAATCCTGCATGTACAGGGTCCAGCTGCCGTACATTTCCATCCCGTCGAAGGCCGACAGCGCCTGCTCGGGCCGGAACACGCCGGCGCTGATGCGAGGACCTGGGCGGTTTGCCGCTTCATCGTCGAAGCTCACGCCAACGCGGCCGGCGCCGCTGCCCGCCCGGACCTTCGTTGTAGGTACCGTAGGCACGGACCAGGTCGACGCGCCGGCCGTCCGGCGCAATCAATGCGAACGAGAACTCGTCCTCATACGGAATGCCGCGTCCGATGCAGCGGCTGCCGTCCGCGCCGATCGGCGGGTCGTCGCATTTCGAAAATTCAAGGTAGATGTTCAGGTCGGAAATAATGCCGCGCGCATTGACCCGGAGCTGACGGGTCGCTTCACTGCCATCGACGAGCGCGTATCGGGAGTTGGTGCCGATAACGGTGGCCGAAGCGGAGGCGCAAAACAGGAAGGTCGCGATGGCGGGGGCGAGACGTCGGGCAGCGTGGCGCATGGGCTCTCCTTATTGTTGGAATAAACCATGAAGCAAGTTTCGCGCCGCATTCGGAATCTGCGCGATATCAAGCGCTTGGCAAGCCGCCAGCAAAGGCCAGCGCGGCGCCTGTAAAGCATATCGACAAGGCACGGCCGGCGCGCCTTGTCTTCGCTACGCCCTGCCGCGTTCAGTCCTGCCCGGCGCCGGCCACGCGCCGCGGCAGCAGTTCATGGATGATCGCGTGCAAGCCGTCGATCGACACCGGTTTGCCGAGGTGGGCCGAAAAGCCGGCACTGCGCGCCTGGGCGATATCGATGTCGCGCTGCATGCCGCTGACGGCGATCGCCGGCAGTGCCGCTAGTTTCGGATCCTCGCGCACGCGGCGCAGCAATTCGTAGCCATCCATTTCCGGCATCGAGATATCCGAGATCAGGAGATCGACCGGTTCGTGTTCGAGAATCTCGAGCGCCTCGCGCGCGCCGGTGGCTTCGAACACGGTCGCGCCGCCCATCTCGAGCAGGGACTTGAAGACCATCAGCATCTCTTCCATGTCGTCGACGGCCAGGATGCGCAGCCCGGCCATGGTGTCATGGATGTCGCCTGTGGACTCGTCCTGGGGAATCGCGCGGCCGTCGAGCAGCGGTAGCCAGAAGCTGAAACGGGAACCTTTGCCCACGCCTTCGGAGTAGGCCTCGACCCGTCCGCCGTGCAGCGCCACGATCTCGCGCACCAGCGCCAGGCCGATACCCAGGCCGCCCTTCGAGCGCGTCGTCACCGAGGTGCTCTGGCCATACATGTCGAACACGTGCGGCAGGAAAGTCGGTGCGATGCCCTGGCCGTTGTCGACCACGTCGACGCGGGCGTGCCCGTCGTCGCGCCCGATGCGCACTTCGATGCGCCCGCCGGCCGGCGTGAATTTCACCGCGTTGCTCAGCAGGTTCATCATCACCTGTTCGATGCGCACCATGTCGGCCAGCACATAGGCATCGTCGGCATCGTTGACGACGTCGATGCTGACGTCGCGCGTGGACGGGTCGGCACGCTGGACCTCGGCGATGCCCTGCAGCATCGGGCCCAGCGCCGCCGGGGCCATCGCCAGCGACAGCTTGCCGGTGCGTACCCGCGACATGTCCATCAGGTCGTCGATGATTTTCGCCTGGCTGATCACCGCGTTGCGGATCGTGCTGGCGGCGCGCGTGAAGACCGGGGACTTGCGGATCTCCGGCATGCGCGCCAGCAGTTCGACGTTGATGTTGATCATGTTCAGCGGATGGCGCAGCTCGTGCGACATCACCGACAGGAACTCGTCCTTGAGGGCGACCGCGTTCTGCACTTCCGACTCGCGCGCCGTGGCGTCGCGCGCGATCTTCACGTAGCCATGGAATTCGCCATTGCGCAGCGGTGTCGTCACGCCGCTGCAGTAGACGCGCTTGCCGTCCCTGCGCATGTGCCAGCGCTCGTCCCGGCGCGACCCTCGGCGCGGGCGCGCCGCAATTCGTCGACCGGCACGCCGGCGACCACGTCTTCCGGCGCGAACAGGCGCACCGTGCTTTGCCCCTCCATCTCCTGGAAGTTCCAGCCGAACAGGCGCGTGGCGCCGTTGTTCCAGCTGGTGACGAGTCCCTCCTCATCGAGGGTGATGATGGCATAGTCGTCGGTGCTCTCGGCAACCATGCGCATGCGCGCCTCGCTGGCGCGTGCCTGCTCCTCGGCCTGGCGCCGCGCCGTGATGTCGAAGAAGGTCATCACCGCGCCTTCGATGCGGTCTTCGTTGGTACGGTAGGGCAGCAGGCGCACGATATAGCAGCGCCCCTCGGTGCTGCGCACCTCGCGCTCGACCAGGCGCAGCGTCTCGAAGGTGGCGCTGACGTCCTCGGCCAGTCGGTCGTAGTCGAGGCGGTGCGTCAGGTCGAGCAGGGAGCGGCCGATGTCGGTGGAAATGATCGAGAACAGGTCGGCCGCGCGCGGCGTGAAGCGCTTGATGCGCAGGCCGCTGTCGACGAAAATCGTGGCGATGTCGGTGGAGGCGATCAGGTTGTTCAGGTCGTCGTTGGCCTTGCCGGTTTCTTCGACCTTCACCTTCAGTTCATAGTTGACGGTGACAAGCTCCTCGTTGACCGATTGCAGCTCTTCCTTGCTCGTTTCCAGCTCCTCGGTGGCCGAACGCAGCTCTTCGTTAATTGCCTGCAGTTCCTCGTTCGATGCGCGCAATTCCTCGGTCGAGATTTCCGAATTCTCTATCGTTTCCTGCAACTGCTCGCGCTTGCGCTGCAGTTCCGCTTCGAGCTGGGACAGCACCACGTCGTGGCTGCCATACGTGGTCGACACGGCGGTGCGTTCGGCCGCCGGTTCGGCGCGCTTGAACAGCACCAGCAGGAAGTCGGTGTCGGCCTCCTCGTCACGGAAGGGCCGCACCGTCATGGCGACGGTGCCAAGCTCGGGTTTCTCATGCAATTCGATCGGCCGGCAATCGACGTTGTTGCCATTCTGCGAGGCCTGGTACATCGCCGAGCGCAGTTCCAGGCGCAGTTCCGGCAGCACCAGGGTCAGCAGGCTGCGCGAGGGCTCGCCGCCGGCAAGGCGCAGGAACTGCCCCGCCTGCTCCGACATGTGCACGATATTGCCTTCGGCGTCGACGATGGCCGACGGCGGCGCGCACTGGGCCAGCGCGCGCTGGTGCAGCTCGGCATAGGAATACTGGCGCTTGCCCGTGGTCTTGGAACGGACCGTCTCGACCGGGCGCGCACCGGCCGCAGCCGAGCTCGAGGGCTGGTAGCTCACGGTGCGCATGCCGCCGCGGGCGCGGTAGATCCGGTTCTTCTTGTCTACCGGAACGAAATATTCGGACACCGACTCGGCCGACTCGGAACTGCCGAGGAAGAGGTAGCCCCCGGGTTTCAGCGCGAAATGGAAGATCTGCAGTACGCGGGTCTGGACTTCGCGGTTCAGGTAGATCAGCAGGTTGCGGCAGGAAATCAGGTCGAGCCGGGAAAACGGCGGATCGCGCAGCAGGTTGTGGGAAGCGAACAGGATATGGTCGCGCAGCGACTTGCGGATGCGGTAGCGGTCTTCTTCCTTGGTGAAGTACTGGCGCAGGCGCGCCGGCGCCACGTCGGTAATGATCGCGGAGGAGAAGGACCCCGAGCGCGCGCTGGCGATGGCGCGATCGTCGATGTCCGATGCGAACACCTGGTAGCTCGGCGGATGGTCGGACTGCGCGGCCTGGTCGGCCAGCAGCATCGCCAGCGAATAGGCTTCCTCGCCGGTGGCGCAGGCCGCCGTCCAGACACGCACCTCGTCGCTAGGGCCCTTGTCCTTGAACAGTTCCGGAATGATCTCGCGCTCGACCGCCTCGAAGGCCTCGCGGTCGCGGAAGAAATTGGTCACGCCGATCAGCATGTCGGCCAGCAGGGCCTTGTGCTCGGCGGCGTCGGAGGCGAGCAGGTCACGGTATTCGGGCAGTGTGCGCATGCCGCGCACCTGCATGCGGCGCTCGACACGGCGCAGCACGGTAGCGCGCTTGTAATGGCGAAAATCGTGGCCGGTATTGTTCAGCAGCCCGGCAAGGATGTCGCGCAGGGCGTGCTCGGCGTCGGCGGTATCGACCGGGCTGGTCGTCAGCGCGAGCGGCGCGTCGCCATCGTCCACCGGCGGCAGCTCGATGCTGCGGGCATTGTTCCACAGGTCGATCAGCCTTTGCGGCATCTCGATTACGGGCAGCACGAAATCGACGGCGCCGGTGAGAATGGCCGCGGCCGGCATGCCTTCGTGTTCCGCGTCAATCGGCGCCTGCACGATCGTGACGCCGCCCTGCTCCTTGACCCGCGCCAGGCCGACCGCCCCATCGGCACCGGTACCGGACAAGACGATCGCCACCGCGCGCTCGCGGTGCACTTCGGCCAGGGTACGGAAGAACATGTCGATGGCGATATGCTTGCCGCGCGGCCGGTCGAGCTGGTCGACCACCAGCAAGCCGTCCATCATCGACATCTGCTGGTTGGGAGCAATCACGTACACGTGGCCACGCTCGATGTGGACGCGCGAACTGACTTGAATGACAGGCATGCGGGTGGCACGCTGCAGGATCGCCGCCGCCGAGCTCGGATGCCTGGGCGAGAGGTGCAGGATCACCACGAAGGCCATGTCGTTTACTGCTGGCATGTTTTCGAACAGCTGCACCAGTGCAGGCAGACCGCCGGCGGAGGCACCGATGCCGACTACCGGAAAATCGAGGTTGCTGCGCACGACCCCGGGGTGGGTGGGCGTGCTGGGCGCGTTAGTGGAATCGTACATCGTAGCCATCGAGGAAAAGGATACGCAAGTCTAAACGATCCGCCATCGCACAGGGAAAAGTTATGAACATAATTAACACATTATCCCGTACGCATGCCCCCACTCGTCAGCTTCCGAAGTAGCGCAGGTCGAAGTCGAGTACCCACTGGATCTTGGACGTGGACAGCGGCTCGGCCACCGTCGCGTCGCATTGCGCCTGCCACGCTTCGTTGGCGGCCGGAGCGCCGGGGGGCTCGATGCCGACAATAGCGGCGCCCGGCGCCAGCGCCCGCAGCTTCTGCACATAGCCGCTCGCCTCGCCCTCCGCGCTGCCGGACATGGCGGTGAAGATGACGTCAAAACGCACTGTGCCGAGCAACTTCAGCGCCGCTTGCCGGGTGACGGTCACGGCGATGTGGCCCATGCTCCCCAGCAAACTGCGGATGTCGGCGGGGGTGTGGTCCGATGAATGGATCACCAGGATCGTTTTTCGTTGAGTTGCCATGCTACTTGGGTTACGTCGTTCAGCGATAAATCAAGACCAGCTCCCTATTTTATTTTCGTGCCGTTCCTTTTGGAACGGTTTCGGACCGGCAAAAAGACCGGCTTGGATGGGCGAGCGACCGCGCGGGCAATCGTTCGCTGCGGATTCACCGTTTGCTTCATACTGAAGCCTGTTCCGTACCCGAACAGGAAAGGCGGGTTGGTATGCAATCGATCGGGAAAATTGCAATGCAGGCTACACTGAATGTCGACTGGTCTTTTTCCAGCATGACGAAGCCACGCGCCATGCCCGCGCATGGCGAGCGAGAGAACGAACACGCCCAGTCCGGCAGCCTGGTCCGCAAGGTGATGGTGGTCGACGACGAGGAAGACCTGGCCAACCTAGCCGAGGCCTTGCTCAGCAGCGAGGGGCTGGAGGTCATGGTCGCCAACTCGGCCAGGGACGCGCTGGACCTGCTCGGGCAACACGACGACATCGACGCCATCTTCTCCGACGTGATGATGCCTGGCATGACGGGGCTGCAGCTGGCCGACGCCGTGAGCGATATGTATCCGCGCATTAAAGTGGTGCTCACTTCCGGCTACACGCTGCCGGCCCTGCTGGCCGACCGCAAGCGCCAATACCTGTTCACGCCCAAGCCCTACCGGCTGGAGACGATCATGAAGCTGCTGCGCAGTTAAAGGACAAAGGGCCCTGAGCTGGGGCCCGCACCATTTTCAACACACTTGGGGGAAGCACCATGCGACACATCCAGCTCGAACGACGCAACGACCTGCACCGCGAACACCTTGTCGATGTCGGCCTCATGCTCAAGAATGCCCACGGCGCCGACTTCGCGCGCGACTACCTCGAGGAAGCCGAGGTTCCCGAATCCCTGATCAGGCGAGTGCTCACGGTGTCGAAGATGCGCGCATCGGACGCGGTGACGCCGAGCGGCTTCGACGATTTCATCTGATGTCGGCCCCACTGCCACCCGTCTTGCATAAAATGCATTGTTGATCTTGCCACCTTTACTGGATGGATATACAGTTGTGCGCTCTATCCGCACGACACATCCATCCAGGGAGGATCACATGCTCGACCACATGACGTTTCGCGTGACCGATATCGGCCGCACCAAGGCCTTTTACAGCGCGGCGCTCGCGCCACTGGGCTACAGCCTGCATGCCGAGGGCAACTACGGCATGAACGTACTGGGCTTTGCGCGTCCCGACGCGCTTGAGCCCGACGGCAAGAAGACCGATGTCTGGTTTGTCGATGGCCCCTCGCCCTACGGTGGTCCCGCGGCCACGACCGGCTGCCACCTGGCCTGGCGTGCCGCCAGCCGCGCGCAGGTCGATGCCTTCTACGAGGCGGCCATTGCTGCCGGCGGCAAGGACAACGGCGCACCCGGCCTGCGCCCGGACTACCACCCTCATTACTACGGCGCCTTCGTGATCGACCCGGAGGGCAACAATATCGAAGCGGTGTGCCACCAGCCGCGATAGCGGACACCGGCTGCCGGGTGCGCTCGCCGCCCCGGCGCTATCACTTCGCCATCTCCAGCCCAGCCGATGGTTGTAGAATGTCGGTCCTGGCCCGGCGCCGCCGCCCGGCCTCCCAGAACCCGATCGACATGACCACCGTCCCTACCGAAATCAACGCCGCCGCGGCAAAAGCAGCGTCGGAGAAGCACACGCCCATGATGCAGCAATATCTGCGCATCAAGGCCGACTACCCCACCATGCTGGTGTTCTACCGCATGGGCGACTTCTACGAGCTATTCCACGACGACGCCGAAAAGGCCGCGCGCATCCTCGGCATTACCCTGACCGCGCGCGGCGCGTCGAACGGCAATCCGATCAAGATGTGCGGCGTGCCTTTCCACTCGCTGGACGGCTACCTGGCCAAACTCGTGAAACTGGGCGAATCCTGTGCGATTTGCGAGCAGATCGGCGACCCCGCAACGTCCAAGGGTCCGGTCGAGCGCAAGGTAGTGCGCGTGGTCACGCCCGGCACCCTGACAGATTCCGACCTGCTGCCGGAAAAGGCCGAGCGCCCGCTGCTGGCTTTGTACTCTCTGCCCGCGCGCAAGAACGTCACGGTCGGCCTGGCCTGGCTGTCGCTGGCCAGCGGCGCGCTGCGCCTGATGGAATTTTCCGGCGACGCGAAAACCGTCGACACGCGGCTGGCCCAGGAACTGGAACGCATCGCCCCGGCCGAGATCCTGCGCGCCGACGATGGGGCGCATGGCGGATTCTTCGACGACGATCCGATTGCACACACCCAGCGCGTGCCCGACTGGCATTTCGATGTCGTCAAGGGCCACAAGGCCCTCCTCGACCAGCTGAACGTGGCCACCCTCACCGGCTTCGGCGCCGAGGGACTCGGTGCCGCGTTTGGCGCGGCCGGTGCGCTGCTGCGCTATGCCCAGGCGACGCAAGGGCGCGGCCTGCAGCACGTGAACAGTCTTTCGGTCGAAAGCGAAAACGAATTCATCGGCCTGGACGCCGCCACCCGCCGCAACCTGGAACTGACCGAGACCATCCGCGGCCAGGAGTCGCCCACGCTGTTCTCGCTGCTGGACGGCTGCAAGACGGCGATGGGTTCGCGCCTGCTGCGCCACTGGCTGCACCATGCACGGCGCGACCAGGCGGTCGCCCGTTCGCGCCATGAAGCCATCGCCGCACTGGCCCAGGCGGACGCGGGTGCGGGCTTGTCCGGGACGCTGGGCGAGGTGCCCGATATCGAACGCATCACCACGCGCATCGCCCTCCTGAGCGTGCGTCCGCGCGACCTGGCCAGCCTGCGCGATGGCCTCAAGCAGCTGCCGGCACTGCGCGAGCAAGTGGCGCGCTGCTTCATCCCCGGCGACTCCTGCCTGCTGCGCGCACTGCACGACGCCATCCAGACGCCGACGGCCTGCGCGGATTTGCTGGCGCGTGCGGTGGCCCTTGAACCGGCCGCGATGGTGCGCGACGGCGGCGTGTTCGCACCCGGGTTCGATGCCGAGCTGGACGAACTGCGCGCGCTGTCGGAAAACGCCGGCCAGTTCCTGGTCGACCTGGAAACGCGCGAGCGCGCCCGCACCGGGATTGCCAACCTGCGCGTGGAATACAACCGCGTGCACGGCTTCTACATCGAGGTCACCAACGGCCAGGCCGACAAGGTGCCGGATGACTACCGCCGCCGCCAGACCCTGAAGAACTGCGAGCGCTACATCACGCCGGAACTCAAGGCCTTCGAGGACAAGGCGCTGTCGGCGCAGGACAAGGCGCTGGTGCGCGAGAAGCAGCTCTACGACGAGCTGCTGGCCTGCCTGGCACCGCACATCGGCGAGTTACAAAGCGTGGCCGCCGGCCTGGCGCAGATCGACGCGCTGGTGGCACTCACCAACCACGCGCTGGCCCACAACTGGTGCGCCCCTGCCCTGGTCGACGCGCCCTGCCTGAGCATCGTCGAGGGCCGCCACCCGGTGGTGGAGCGCCAGATCGAGCGCTTCATCGCCAACGACTGCAAGCTCTCGAACGACCGGCGCCTGCTGTTGATCACCGGCCCGAACATGGGCGGTAAATCGACCTTCATGCGCCAGACCGCGCTGATCGTCCTGCTGGCCTATGTGGGCAGCTACGTGCCGGCGACCAGCGCCACCATCGGCCCGATCGACCGCATCTTCACCCGCATCGGCGCCAACGACGACCTGGCCGGCGGGCGCTCGACCTTCATGGTGGAGATGACCGAATCGGCCGCGATCCTGAACGGCGCCACCGAGCACTCGCTGGTCCTGATGGACGAAGTCGGGCGCGGCACGTCCACGTTTGATGGCCTGGCGCTGGCCTGGGCGATTGCGCGCCACCTGATCGACAGCAGCCGCAGTTTTACCCTGTTCGCCACCCACTATTTCGAGCTGACCCAGCTTCCCGAGACCCACCCGAGCGCGGCCAACGTGCACCTGTCGGCGGTCGAGCACAAGGACAGCATCGTCTTCCTGCACGCGGTGCAGGAAGGCCCCGCGTCGCAGAGCTACGGCCTGCAGGTGGCGCAACTTGCCGGCGTGCCGCCGGGCGTCATCAAGGCTGCGCGCAAGCACCTGGCGCGGCTGGAATCGCAGGCGGTGGGCAGCACACCGCAGCTCGATCTGTTCGCGCTGCCCTGCGACGAGCCTGAGGACGCCGATGCCGCGGCTGCTGCCGCTGCGCCGGAGCCCCAGCTTGCGCCCGCGCTGCTCGACGCCCTGGCCGAACTCGACCCGGATGCGCTGACGCCGCGCGAAGCCCCTCGCGCGCCTGTATGAACTGAAGCGTCTCGCTGCCGACAGTTGCGCCGTGAGCGGCACCGCCTGATGGGGCGCCCGCGCGTCGCCGCCCTGCTGGCCGCCGCGCTGTGCGTGGCGGCGTGCGCGTCGTCTGCCGTCGCAAGGGACGGGGTACCGGACAAGAAGCACGAACTGGCCCGCCACGGCGCCCGCCTTGACGCCCGCAAGGCGCGGCCTGACGGCGCCGCGCACCGCTTCGGCATCATTGGCCACAGTTTCGCCGTGCCCGGCGACACCCGCTTCAAGAAGGCCCTGGCCGACACCAACGACAGCTCGCTCGCCTTTGTCGTCGTCACCGGCATCAAGGGCGTGCAGGAACCCTGCGGCGACAAGCTGTACCGGGAACGGCGCGAACTGCTCGAGCGCGCGAGGCGTCCCGTCATCGTGCTGCCGGCGGGGAGCGACTGGACCGAATGCCGCAACACGGCGGGCCGCACCAACGCGGCCGAACGCCTGAACCGCATGCGCGAGCTGTTCCACGGCGAGCCGGAGTCGCTCGGCGCGAAGAAGCTCCCGCTCACGCGCCTGTCGACCAGCCCGCGCTTTCGCAGCTATGCCGAGAATGCCCACTGGACGGTGGACCGGGTGATGTATGCCACCGTCAACCTGCCGGCGAATAACAACCACTACCTGGCCGCAGCGGGTCGCAACAGCGAGTACGAAGACCGGCAGGTGGCCACGCGCTTCTGGCTGAACCGCCTGTTCACGCTCGCGCGGCGAGACAAGGTCGATGCCATCGTGCTGTTCTCCGAAGGCGACCTGAAACCCCTGGCCGAACCCACGGGCTTGCGTAGCCTGCTGCGGCGTGCTCCCGCCACCTTCGACGGCTTCGCCTCCGCGCGCAAGCAGGTCCAGGCGCTGGCGCAGCGCTTTGGAGGCAAGGTTTTGCTGGTCGACAGCGCGGCACTGCCGAAGAACGGCCATCCGGCGATCGAATGGCGCGAGAATGTGGGGCACCTGTCGGTGGGGGGCGAGGCGGTCGAGGTGGATGTCAGGCCGGGGGAGAAGAACCTGTTCAGGCTGAAGGAGGCGGGGGAATAAGCCCTTCAGGCGCCGTTTCGGTCAGGGCGAACGAAACGCCGAGCGTTGCGGCATGTCCCGCGTGGGCACAGGGCGCCCACCCTACGAAAGTTGGCACGCGTAGGGTGGGCGCCCCGTGCCCACCGCGCATGTTCGATTCGCCTTGGTTCGTAGGGTGGGCGCCCCGTGCCCACCGCGCATGTTCGATTCGCCTTGGTTCGTAGGGTGGGCGCCCCGTGCCCACGCGGACATCGGATTCGTCACCTCGCCCGTTCGTCCCGCATGTCGAAACCGTAGGGTGGAAGGCTCCACCTCGATGCCTGCACCGAGGCAGCGCATGCGCCGTCCACGCGTTCAACCACCACCCGAAACCTCGCGACCGGCATCCGGCGCTTGAACGCGTGGACGGCATCACGGCAGCGTGCCTGCCCATGCTCGGGTTCAGCCGTCCACCCTACGCAAGGCCCAATGCAAAACCGGGGACACCAGGTTCCCGGTTCTCGACTACTTAATGCAGCGGCTGGCTACGGAAATGATCGCCCGGCTCGCCTTCGTCGCCGCCCTCTTCCTCTTCACCATGGTGGTGACCGTGGGCGCCGTGCACGTGGCCGTGGGCGATTTCTTCGGCGGTGGCTTCGCGCACGTCGATCACCGACAGCTCGAAACGCAGGGCCATGCCGGCCAGCGGGTGGTTACCGTCCAGCACGACCTTGTCGTCGGCGATTTCGGTGACGGTGAAGATCAGCGGCTCTTCGTCCGGCGCGCCGTCGGCCATGCCCTCGAACTGCATGCCCACTTCCAGCGGCTCGGGCAGGACCTTGCGGTCTTCGACCTTGACCAGCTCGGCGTCGTAGTCGCCGAATGCGTCTTCCGGCTCGACCTGCAGGGTCGAGGTGAAGCCGACTTCCTTGCCGTCGAGGTGTTCTTCGATTTTCGGCAGCGTGTTCTCGTAACCGCCATGCAGGTAGACCATCGGCTGCACGCCTTCTTCGATCAGGTTGTTCTGCGCATCCGACAGTTTGTAGTTGACCGACACGACCGTGTTCTTGGCAATCTTCATCGCACTTCCTTTCGTTGTAAGCTGCGGATTATACCCCTGCCCCAGCCTTGCCTGCGCATGGGCCGTGCATGGCCCTGCTTTGGCCTCCACGGGGCTCGCTCCGCTATAATGAAGCATGAAAAATTTACCGCTCCTGGGGAACCTCACCCCCGCCCAGTTCCTGCGCGATTACTGGCACAAGAAGCCACTCTTGATCCGTAACGCCATCCCCGGTTTCAAACCCCTGCTCAAGTTCGACAAGCTGGTCGAAGCCGCCGCCAGGAATCACGTCGAGTCGCGCCTGGTCACCCTGCAGGACGGCCAGTGGGACATGCAGCACGGCCCCTTGCTTGAGCTGCCGCCGCGCACCCAGCGCGAATGGACGCTGCTGGTGCAGGGCGTGAACCTGTTCGACGAACGCGCCGACGCGCTCCTGCGCGAATTCCGCTTCCTGCCCGACGTGCGCCTGGACGACCTGATGGTCAGCTATGCCACCGATGGCGGCGGCGTCGGCCCGCACTTCGATTCCTACGACGTCTTCCTGCTGCAGGCGCACGGCCGCCGCCGCTGGAAGATCAGCGCCCAGCAGGACCTGTCGCTGGTCGAGGGCCTGCCGCTGAAGATTCTGTCGAACTTTACGCCGGAACAGGAATTCGTGCTCGAACCGGGCGACATGCTGTACCTGCCGCCGCACTACGCCCACGACGGCGTGGCCGAGGGCGAATGCATGACCTATTCGATCGGCTTCCGCTCGCCCTCTTACCAGGAACTTGGCGAAGCTTTTCTCCAGTTCATGGCCGACTCGATCGACCTGCCGGGCCGCTATGCCGACCCCGGCCTGCAGCCGGCGAAAAACCCGGCCGAGATCCCGAAGGAGATGCTCGCCAGCGTCACCGAGGAACTCAACAAGGTGCGCTGGGACCAGGAAGACGTGACGATCTTCTTCGGCGAGTACATGTCCGAGCCGAAGCACAACGTCTTCTTCACGCCCCCGGGCAAACCGCTCGTCGTCGGGCGCTTCATGGAGGCTGCCGCCAAGCGCGGCCTGAAGCTGTCGCCCAAGACGCTGATGCTGTATCGCGGCAAGCATGTATTCATCAATGGCGAGTCGTTTGCCGTCAGCCGCGCCGACAAGCCCGTGCTGGACCTGCTGGCGAACGAGCGTCGCCTGGAGGGTGCCGCGCTGGAGCAGGCGTCCGACGATGTACTCGAGGCGCTCTACACCTGGTACCAGGACGGCTGGATCGAACTGGGCTGACTGAAAGGAACCGAACATGCTTGAACCGGCAAGCCTGCGTTTCGACACCCGCCGCGACTGCGAAGCGCACTGGCGCCAGGTAGTGGGGCTGGCGCGCATGCGGCTCGACATGTTCGATCCGGACTGTTCGGTCTTTCCCTTGGGCGCGGTGGATGTCGAGACGCTGCTGCGCGGTTTTTTCGCGGCCGGCGGCCGGCTGCGCCTGGCGCTGCACGACAGCCGCCACATCGAACGCCATGCGCCGCGCTTCCTGCGCCTGCAGCGCGACTACGGCCACCTGATCGAGTGCCGCCAGACACCGCGCACGCTGCGTCACCTCACCGATTCCTTCACGATCGCCGACGATCTGCATGTGCTGCGCCGCTTCCATAGCGACCACATGCGCGGGGAAGCTGCCTTTGCCATGCCGAGTGCCGTCGAGCTGCCCGCGCACCGTTTTGGCCTGCTGTGGGAAGAGGCGCATCCAGCCCTGAAAACGACGCTGACCGGCCTTTAATTGTGTATACATTTCAACAAGTTAGGCCTAATTCTTGTTGCTGTAGCATCTTGTAACAAAATGAACCTTAACAAGTCACAAAATACTTACATTTTGGCATGCTTTTTCTATTGCGATTCGGTAAATTTGGCTATAATATCGGGTTAGGAAGGTTCCGTTGTCTATCAGGCACTGTTACCAGTATGAAAGTACACGAGAATTCCGACGAGCGATAATTACCGGTAATTATTAATCGCGACAACAAGAGTACTTACTTAATTAAGGAAAAAATCATGAAAAAATCCCTGCTGATCATCTCCCTGATGGCTGTTGCCCTGGCTGCTTGCTCGAAGAAAGAAGACGCTGCTACCACCACCCCAGCTGCGACCGAAGCTCCTGCTGCAACCACCACCACGACCACCACCGACGCTGCTGCTCCTGCTGCTGCACCGGCTGACGCTGCTGCTACCACCCCAGCTGCTGACGCTGCTGCTGCTGCCGCTACCGCTTCGGCTGCTGCTTCGGAAGCCGCTTCGGCTGCTTCGACCGCTGCTGACGCTGCTGCTGACGCTGCCAAGAAGTAATCAGATTTTTTCTGATGCGAAAGCCGGCCTACGGGCCGGTTTTTTTTCGCCTGGCGGTTTGTGGACGGTGGGCTCGGGGCGCCCACCCTACAGCTGCACGCATGTCAATTGGGGCGTAGGGTGGAGTCCCGACTCCACGCGGTGCGCCGGATGCACAGTGTTCCCATTCTCCTGGAGCGGTACCCGTGCAGCCCGGTGCTCTTTACCGTCGGGCCGGCGCAGGCACGGCCGCGTGGAGTCAGGACTCCACCCTACGGATGGGTGCCACTGGCGCACTCTGCCTTTGCGTCACTTACGTAGGAAACCCAGCGTCTGAAGGTTCGCAGGGTGGAGTCCCGACTCCACGCGGTACAGCACATGCATCGCGCTCAGGACGCGTCGCCCAGCACGCAGGCATTCCGATGCTCTTTACCGTCGGGCCTGCGCAGGCACGGCCGCGTGGAGTCGGGACTCCACCCTACGGATGGGCAGCACCCGTGCTCTCTTTCCTGGGGGCGCGAACGTAAAAAAGCCGGCCACACGGGCCGGCTTTTTGCTGAGCATGATTGACGCTTACTTCAGCTCGTCGTTCAGCTGCGTCAGGATCTTGGTCGCGGTCGCCGAGGTATCCGGCTGGCCGGCGTTGTCCTGCACCGTCACCGTGCTGCTGGTGCCGGTGTCGGCGCCCTTGACGATCACGCGGTAGCGCTGCGCTTCCTTGGCCTTCTCGGACTCGCCGAAGCTGAACAGGCGCGAGAAGAAGCCTTCCTTGTTCGAGCCGTCCGGATCGACGTAGCGCACGAAGTAGACGCCCTGGACGCGGTCGCGGTCTTCGACGGTGAAGCCGACGCGGTCGAGCGCCAGGCCGACGCGGCGCCATGCGCGGTCGAAACCCTCGTCGACTTCGACAGCGTTGCCCACCAGCTTGGCGTGCAGCGGCGCCTGCGTGGCGTTGGCAACCGTTTCCTGCGCGGCCTTTTCCTGCGCCGGCTCGGTGGCGCCGGTCAGGCGTGCCACCAGGCGGCCCAGGAACTGGGCTTCCAGCGCCGGATCGTTCGGACGCACGGTCCAGACCGTGGTTTCCTTCTGGGCGCCGCTCAGCACCTCTTCGGCGCCGCGGTGGCTGATGTAGATTTCGGTCGAGCCGTCCGGCAGGCGCTCGAGGCGGGTGCGGTATTTGTCGCGCTCGCCGGTCGAGTAGGCATTGCCGAACACGCGGCCCAGGGTGCTGCGCAGCATGTCCTGCGGGATCTTCGAGCGGTTTTCCTGCCACTCGGTTTCCATGGTGCCGGTCGTCTGCGATTCGCTGGCGATCGTGAAGCCGGCCTCTTCCCAGAACTGGCGCAGTTGCGGCCAGAGCTGCTCGGGGGTCTGCTTGACCACCAGCCAGCGCTGGTCGCCGGCGCGCTCGACGCGCACAGCCTCGGTCGAGACCGGGCCGATCGTGCCACTGGCGGCGGCAAGGCCCGCGCCAGGAGCGGCCTGCGTGCCCGCGCCCATGCCGGACGCGGTGGCCACGCCACGGCCTTCCGGCACGGCATAGCGATTGTCCTTCTGCAGTTGGGTCAGGTCCGGCGGCACGTCCAGCGGCGCCGCTTTCTTGGAGGACTTGTAGTCCACCCGGTCGGATTCGAAAATGGTGGTGCACGCCGCCATCGACAGCGCCAGCGCGGTCAGGGCGACGACGCGTGCGGCAGGCGCGGAAACGTTCGCAAGCGGGAAGGTCATCTTGTTGCTTTTAGTCATATCGCAAATCACTATTTCAGATCGGTAAACCAACACCCTTGCGGGACTCAGGATTGTGGGAGCAGGCCCGCGCCAACCAGCGCGCCGCGAACGGTGTCGTGGAAGGAGCTCGACAGGGGTGCCAGCGGCAGGCGCAGGCCGGCGGGCATCTTGCCCATTTCCGCCAGGGCCCACTTGACCGGCACCGGGTTCGGCTCGATGAACAGCTTGGCGTGCAATGCCATCACGCGTTTATTGATCTCGATGGCGCGGGCGATGTCGCCGGCCATGGCGGCCGCGCACAGTTCGTGCATCGCGCGCGGGGCGACGTTGGCGGTAACCGAGATATTGCCGGCGCCGCCGCAGAACATCAGCGCCATCGCGGTCGGATCGTCGCCCGAGTACACGGCGAAGGACTTGTCGACCATGCTCAGCAGCTCGATGCCGCGGCCGATGTTGCCGGTGGCATCTTTCACGCCGACGATATTGTCGATCTGCGCCAGGCGCGCGATGGTCTCGTTGCTCATGTCCGCGACCGTACGGCCGGGCACGTTGTACAGGATGATCGGGATGTCGACCGCTTCGGCAATGGCCTTGAAGTGGCGGTACATGCCTTCCTGGGTGGGACGGTTGTAGTACGGCACCACCTGCAGCGAGGCGTCGGCACCGACTTCCCTGGCGTGACGGGTCAGCGCGATGGCTTCGACGGTCGAATTGCCACCGCTGCCGGCGATCACCGGGATGCGGCCGGCGGCATGGTCCACCGCCAGCTTGATCAGTTCGCCGTGCTCTTCCGGGCTGACCGTCGCCGATTCGCCGGTGGTGCCAACGATGACGATGCCGTCGCTGCCTTCGTCCACATGCCAATCGATCAGTTTGCGCAGGCTGTCCTGGTCGAGACTGCCGTCGTCGAACATTGGCGTGACGATTGCTACAATGCTGCCCTTAATCATATTCAGTGGAACGTGCCGAAAAATAAAAATCTGATTGTAGCGGATCGTCCGCCAATATGGTTCATTCCCGACCAGATAAATGGTCGAGCTTCGCCCCGGAGAATGCATACGCCCACCCTGCCGCGCACAGGCGCTGCACCCGCGCCGGCTTCGGATCGGCAATGACGCCGTCCTCGTAAGCCAGCACCTGCAGGCAGTTTGCCCCGGCCAGTTCCAGCAATTCGCCGGGACGCAGCAGGAAGGCGGGATTCGACGGCTTGCCAAAGGCTTCGTTGCCAAGGGCAAAGGTTTCGTAGATCAGGAGGCCGCCCGGCGCCAGGCCCGACAGCAGTGCCGGCAACAAGGGCCGGTGCAGGTAATTGGTGACGACGATGCCGGCGAAGCGGCCGGGGGCGAAGGGCCACGGTGCACCAGGGGCTTCCAGGTCGTATTCGAAGGTCGCGATGCCGGGCCCGGCGCTCGCGGCCAGGGCAGCGGGGTCGCGGTCGACCGCCAGTACGGCATGCCCGAGGGAAGCGAACAGGCGCGCATGGCGCCCGCCGCCGCCAGGCCAGGTCGAGCACCTCGCCCGCCGGCACGCAAGGCGCGAAGCGGCGGACCCAGGCGGACGGCTTGTCGAGCGGCGCGTGCATCAGCTCAGCAGCAAGGTGAGCGGGGTCGCCAGCAGTTTCACAGCCTGGCCGCCCAGCCACATCACGGGCTGCACCCAGAACGAGAGCACGTTCAGCCACAGCAGCGCCAGCAGGATGAAGAATCCGTACGGCTCGAGCTTCGCGAACTTGTAGGCCAGGCCGTGCGGGAGCATGCTGGTCACCACACGGCCACCGTCGAGCGGCGGCAGCGGGAACAGGTTGAAGGCGAAGATCAGCAGGTTGGTGACGACGCCCGCCTGCGCCACCTTGTGCGGGAATTCCTCGCCCACGTTCAGCGCCACCAGCACCATGGCGAAGATCAGCCACAGCAGCGCCATGACGAAGTTCGCGCCGGGACCCGCGAGCGCCACCCAGGCCATGTCGCGTTTCGGGTTGCGCAGGTTACCGAACTGTACCGGCACCGGCTTGGCGTAACCGAACACGAAGCCGGACGTCATGTACAGGGCGATCGGAATGATGATGGTCCCGAACAGGTCGATGTGCGACAGGGGATTGAGGGTCATGCGTCCCTGTGCATAGGCCGTGTTGTCGCCGAAGTAGCGGGCGGCAAAGGCGTGGGCAGCTTCGTGCAGGGTAATCGCGAACAGAACGGGCAGCGCGTAGACTGCGATATTGCGAATGATTTCATCCATAAGGGAACGATTCTAGCAGAGCCGGGCGCAATGGCCCGGCCTGGTGGGCGGCCTGTCAGAGGCCGAAGGCGGCGGGATCGCCCCTGCCCTCGCGCACGAGCTCGGGCTCGGCGCCGGTGAGGTCGATGACCGTGGTCGGTTCGAGCGTGCCGGCGCCGCCGTCGATGACGAGGTCGATCTGCTTTTCCAGGCGCTCGCGCACCTCGTCCGGGTCGGACAGCATGTGCTCGTCGCCCGGCAGCTGCAGCGTGGTGCCGATCAGCGGCTGGCCCAGTTCTTCGAGCAGCGCCAGCGTGATCGCGTTTTCCGGCACGCGCAGGCCGATGGTCTTGCGGGACGGATGCGACAGGCGGCGCGGCACTTCCTTCGTTGCTTCCAGGATGACCGTATAGGGCCCGGGCATGGTGGCCTTCAGCAGCCGGTACTGGACGTTGTCGACGCGCGCGTACTGCGCGATTTCGGACAGGTCGCGGCACAGCATCGTCAGGTGGTGCTTGTCGTCGATGCCGCGCACGCGGCGCAGCTTTTCGACCGCGCCCTTGTCGTCGAGCTGGCAGACCAGCGCATAGGCCGAGTCGGTTGGCAGCGCGACCACACCGCCGGAGCGGATGATCTGCGCCGCCTGCGCGATCAGGCGCTTCTGGGGATTTTCCGGGTGGATCTGGAAGAATTGACTCATGCGGTCGCTCCCTGGCGCAAGGCCTGCAATGCCGCGATGCGTTCTTCCATCGGCGGGTGGGTTGAAAAGAGTGCGCCCCAGCCGCCGCCGCTGCCGGAAATACCGGATGCCGTCATCGACGAGGGCAAGGCGCCGGGCTGCAGGCCGCCCAGGCGGGCCAGCGCGTGCTGCATCGGTACCGTGCTCCCCAGCAGTTTAGCGGAACCGGCGTCGGCGCGGAATTCGCGCTGGCGCGAGAACCAGGCGACGATGATCGAGGCCACCAGGCCGAAGGCGATCTCGCACACGAACACGGTGGCCATGTAGCCGATGCCGGGGCCGCGGTTGTCGTTCCTCAGCAGGACCTTGTCGACAAAGAAGCCGACCACGCGCGCGAGGAAGACGACGAAGGTATTGACCACGCCCTGGATCAGGGTCAGCGTCACCATGTCGCCGTTGGCGATGTGCGCGACCTCGTGGCCGAGCACGGCCTCGACCTCGTCCTGGTGCATGCCTTGCAAGAGGCCCGTGGACACGGCGACCAGCGCGGAATTCTTGAAGGCGCCGGTGGCGAAGGCATTCGGTTCGCCCTCGTACACGGCCACTTCCGGCATGCCGATGCCGGCGCGCTCGGCCAGCCTGCGCACCGTATCGACCAGCCAGCGCTGGGTGCTGTTTGCCGGCTGCGCGATGACGCGCGCACCAGTCGACCATTTGGCCATCGGCTTGCTCATCAGGAGCGAAATGATGGCGCCAGTGAAGCCCACTACCAGCGAGAACACGGCCAGGGCGCCCACATCGATTCCCTGGGCGCTCACCGCCCGCCCTACCCCCAGCAGGTTGAGGACGACCGTCAGCACGAGCACAACCGCGAGGTTGGTCGCAAGGAATAACAGGATGCGTTTCATGGGGTGCTCCAGGGGCTTGATGGCATTAAGAGGCTGCCAAGATATGGCTGCGCAGCGGGAAATTCAAGCGTGGAGGCTTATGGCGGGCTTAAACGTAGGGTGGGCACTCCGTGCCCACCCTACGCCTGGCGTATCGGCCCCTCAGAACCAGTCGTGCCAAACCGGCGTCACGCCGCTCGGCAAGGGCGGCAGGGCATCGAACTCCACCCGCGACTCCCCCGGTGCATGAAAATCCGTCCCGCGCGATGCGAGAAAGCCATACCGCCGCGCCACTTCCGCGTACGTGGCGTACTGGTCCGGCGTGTGGCTGCCGGTGACGACCTCGATGGCATTGCCGCCCAGCTGGCGGAAGGTGTCGAACAAGGCGTCCTCGCCCGTTTGCGTGAACTTGTAGCGGCCCGGGTGGGCGATCACGGGGATGCCGCCGGCGCTCTTGATCCAGCCCATCGCGTCTTCCAGCGAGGCCCAGCGGTGCGGCACGTAGCCTGGCTTGCCTTCGGTGAGGTATTTCTTGAACACTTCCGCGGTCGTCTGGCAGGCGCCGCACTCGACCAGGTAGCGCGCGAAGTGCGTGCGCGAGAGCAGGTCCGGGTTGCCGACATATTTCACGGCGCCCTCGTAGGCGTTCGGGATGCCGGCCGCGTCCAGCTGGCGGGCGATCTCGCGCCGCGCGCGTCGCGGCCATGGCGGGTGGCCGCCAGGCCGGCGAGCAATGCCGGGTCGTCCTCGTCGATCTGCAGGCCGACCAGGTGCACGGTCTGGTTGGCCCAGGTGACGGAAATCTCGACGCCGGACACGAAGTGCATGCCCAGCTCATCGGCCGCGACCCGCGCCGCCTTGATGCCGCCGACCTCGTCGTGGTCGGTCAGGGCCCATACACCGACGCCGGCCTTGCGTGCATAGGCGGCGACGGCGATCGGCGCGAGGACGCCGTCGGACACGTTCGAGTGGCAGTGCAAATCGACTTTCAACGAATCATTCAACATGGTACTGAGGCGGTGCTTTCCTGGAAGAGCAAACATTGTACGCCGCATCCTTGCGCGGCGCATTCCGGGCCAGGCGCGGCTGCATAGTCATGCCACCAGGAATGATAGAGTTGGCATTTCGGCCAGGGGAAACGACAGATGAAGACCTACCACGGCAGCTGCCATTGCGGCGCGGTGCGTTACGAAGCGGACATCGATTTCAGCCGCGGCACGATCAAGTGCAACTGCACGGTCTGCACCAAGATGCGCTTCTGGGCGGCGCAGGTGCCGCCGGAGGCGTTCCGCCTGCTGAGCGGGAACGACAGGCTCGGCGAATACCGCTTCGGCGCGCGCCGCGACGGGCACCATTTCTGCCGGCAGTGCGGGATCAACCTGTTTTCGACCGGGACGTCACGCAGTGGACGTTTTGTTGCGGTGACGGTGGCGAGCCTGGATGATGCGAGTGTTGCCGAGATGATGAGCGGGCCGGTGCGATATATCGATCGGCGCAATGATGAGTGGGATGTGGCACCGGAAGAGATTCGGCATTTGTGAGGCGCGTTTGGATGCCGTGCAGAGGAAATTTGCATTGGAGGCTGGCGAGGCAAATATTGTTTGCATTGTGGGCAGAGGCGATGTCGCCGAAATGCAGGTGATGAGACCGCGTGGGCTCAAGAGCCCACCCTACGTACCACGGCAGATCGTAGGGTGGGCTCTTGAGCCACGCGGTATGACACTCTCCATACCGCTCGGCATCCGACACCACGAGAAGCTAATCGGCGATACCGCTATTTGGCTCACTTCGCCAAAAACGCCTCGATCAAGCGTGCCAGCACCTCCGGCGAGACCGCGTGGGCTCAAGAGCCCACCCTACGTACCACGGCAGATCGTAGGGTGGGCTCTTGAGCCCACGCGGTATGACACTCTCCATACCGCTCGGCATCCGACACCACGAGAAGCTAATCGGCGATACCGCTATTTGACTCACTTCGCCAAAAATGCCTCGATCAAGCGTGCCAGCACCTCCGGCGAGACCGCGTGGGCTCAAGAGCCCACCCTACGTACCACGGCAGATCGTAGGGTGGGCTCTCGAGCCCACGCGGTATGACACTCTCCATACCGCTCGGCATCCGACACCACGAGAAGCTAATCGGCGATACCGCTATTTGACTCACTTCGCCAAAAACGCCTCGATCAAGCGTGCCAGCACCTCCGGCTGATCATGGTGCACCATATGCCCGGCATCCGCCACGATATGCGGCTCGACCGAGGCCATGTGCGCCAGGCGGCGGTCGACCTCGGCGCGCATTTCTTCCTGCGGCCCCATCCACTTCCACATCTCGGTATCACGCGCCTCGATCCACAGCACCGGCGCCGTGATGCGCTTCCACGAAGCGATCATCTCGTCCAGGTGGTAGAGCAGCGGCCCGCTCATCTTGTGCGCCGGGTCGCCGAGGATCTCGTATTCGCCCGCCGCGTTCTTCGCCGACCAGTGTTCGGCCAGGAAGGCCGCCCGCTCGGCAGGCAGGCGCGGATTGGTTTTCGTCAGGCGCGCCGCCACCTCTTCCAGGCTGGCATAGCTGCGCATCGTCGGCGGGTTGCGCAGTTCTTCCAGCCACTTCGCCATGCGCTTGGGCGCCTGTTCCGGCCGCGCACCCATCAGGCCGATGCCCTCCAGGTTGATCAGCCTGGCAACGCGCTCGGGCCGCGCACCGGCGTACAGGCTGATGACGTTGCCGCCCATGCTGTGGCCGAGCAGGTTCACCGGCTGCCCAGGCGAGTAGTGTTCCAGCAGCGCGTCGAGGTCGGCCACGTAGTCGGGGAACCAGTAGGTGTCGGAATGCGTGCGCTCGGACAGGCCGAAGCCGCGCCAGTCGTGCGCGATCACGTGCCAGTCGCCCTCCAGGGCGTCGACCATGAACTGGAACGAGGCGGACATGTCCATCCAGCCATGCGCCATGAAGAGCTTGGGTGCGCCCTCGCGGCCCCAGTGGCGCACGTGGGTGCGCAGGCCGCGAATGGTGAGGAATTCGGAACGGGAAGGTGTCATGGCGGGCTCGAACGGTAAAAAAGGCAGAAAAAAAGAACGACCGTTCGCATTATACGGGAGCCGTTGAATTCCTGCCGGCCGCCCCCATTTGCCGTCAATCGACAGCAGGACGGCGCCGGCGAGCGGACCGAAGGGCGTAAAATAGCGGCAACTTCACCCTTTACGCGATCACATCCATGGCGATTTACCAGCTGGGCGAGCATGCGCCCCAGATCGATGCGTCGGCCTTTGTCGCCGATACGGCCAGCCTGATCGGCAAAGTGACCCTCGAGGCGAACGCCTCGGTATGGTTCGGTGCCACGCTCCGCGGCGACAACGAGCGGATCACGATCGGCGAGAACAGCAACGTCCAGGAGGGCACGGTGATGCACACCGACATGGGCTACCCGCTCGTGCTCGGCAAGAACGTCACCGTCGGCCACCAGGCGATGCTGCATGGCTGCACGGTGGGCGATGGTTCGCTCATCGGTATCCAGGCCGTGATCCTGAACGGCGCGAAGATCGGCAAGGGATGCCTGGTCGGGGCCGGTGCCCTGGTTACCGAGGGCAAGGAGTTCCCCGACCATTCGCTGATACTCGGTTCGCCCGCCAAGGTGGTGCGTACCCTCACGGAAGAAGACCTGCAGCGCCTGCAGGGCAGCGCCGCCAGTTATGTGGCGCGCGGCCAGTTGTTCAAGGCGCAGCTCAAGCAAATCGGATAAACAATGACGACAGTAGAAACCCGCGACACCCTCCAGAAATTCATCTTCGACAACGCCGCCGTACGCGGCGAGCTGGTCGAGATCTCCGACACCTGGCGTGAAATCCAGGCGCGCCACGGCTACCCGAAAGCGGTGCGCTCCATGCTGGGCGAAATGGTGGCGGCCGCGGCCCTGCTGTCGGCCAACCTGAAATTCAACGGCTCGATCGTGATGCAGATCCACGGCCACGGGCCGGTGCGCCTGATGGTCGTCGAGTGCGACGCCGACCTGCGCATCCGCGCCACGGCAAAACTGGCGCCGGACGTGGACATCGCCGACGACGCCACCATGACCGAGCTGCTCAACGTGAATCGCCTCGGGCGCTTCGTGATCACGCTCGACCCGCTGGAAAAGATGCCGGGCCAGCAGCCCTACCAGGGCATCGTCCCGCTCGACGGCGACAGCATGGCCACCGTCATCGAAAACTACATGCTGCGTTCGGAACAGCTCGACACGAAACTGTGGCTGGCGGCCGACGACCAGGTCTCGCGCGGACTGCTGCTGCAAAAACTGCCGCGCCACAGCGGCAAGGAAGACCAGACGGCGCAGGCCACCGTCGAGGAAGACCTGGAAACCTGGAACCGCGCTGTCGTGCTCGGCAGCACGCTGAAGCAGGAAGAACTGCTGAGTACCGATATCCAGACCCTGCTCACTCGCCTGTTCTGGGAAGAGACGATCCGCGTCTTCGATCCGCAGCACCCGCACTTCCACTGCAGCTGCACCCGCGAAAAGGTCGGCAACATGCTGAAAATGCTGGGCCAGGACGAAGTGGAATCGGCACTGGCGGATCTCGGCGAACTGGGCATCAACTGCGACTTTTGCGGCAAGCACTACGCCTTCGACAAGGTCGATTGCGCGCAACTGTTCGCCACCCCGACGACGGCCGACGCGATGGTGCCGGCCGGCGAAGCGAAACATTAATCGAGGAACCCGTTGACGATGCGCGACACGCCCCGCTCCGCCTTCCCCCACTTCCTGGCGCTGCCGACGCGCTGGATGGACAACGACAGCTACGGGCATGTCAACAACGTCAACTACTACAGCTTCTTCGACACCGCGGTCAATCGGTTCCTGATCGACCGCGGCGTGCTCGACATCCACAAGGACGAGGTCGTGGGCTTTGTCGTCGAGACCAGCTGCTCCTACTTCAGTTCGATTTCCTTCCCCGACACCGTCCACGTCGGCGTGCGTGTCGCCAGGCTCGGCAATTCCAGCGTGCGCTACGAACTGGCCCTGTATCGCAACGACGAAGCCCTGCCCTCGGCGGCCGGGCATTTCGTGCATGTGTACGTGGACCGGCGCACGAACAAGTCGGTGCCGATTCCGGAACCGGTGCGCGCCCTCCTGGCGACCATCGCACCGGCCTAAGAGCCTATCCCGGTAGTCCGGGGAAAGCTGGTGGCGATGCATGGCAAGCGCGGGCAAGGCGCGAGGAGGCCGCATGGCTGGCCATGCAACGACGAGCAACGCAGCACGCGTTTGTCAGGCGCGCCAGCAGCGACTCCGGACTACCGGGATAGGCTCTAAGTACTCGCCCAGAAATAAATGTGTTTTTGGCTGCCATAACCGGCGCGCTGCTGCGTTGGCTCCCGCTTGCAGTGCTCGCACTGCGGCGCACTCGCCGCCTAGCATCGCATCCGGTTCTGTTTGCCAAAACTCACATTTATTTCTTGTCGAGTACTTAGCCCGCGCCGCAGCCGGCATGGCCGGCCGCACGCCACCCATCGGCCCGGCTGTCGATTCGTCGCATGCCGCTTTGCCGCCCGGCTTGCCGCCCTTAAAATGCGGCAATGAAACTTTCTTCCACCCTTGCCGCCGCCGGGACTCGCTCTGGGTCCTGCAGAAGCGCCGCAGCCAACCCGCCTGGGCGCGCGTGCTGGCATGCAGCGGCGTGGCGGCCGGGCTGGGTGCGGTCATGATGCTGCTGACGGGCCTGTTGACAGGCCTGGCCAGCGACGGCAACTGGTGGCGCCTGATGGGGCCGGTCAACCTGACCATCTGCATCGTTACCGCCAATACGGTGCTGGCGCTGTTTCGCCTGCTCGAACTGCTGCTGCCGGCGCGTGTGCTGGCCGCCATGGCCGAGGGCCGCTACTGGAGCACGACCGTCATCCTCAACACCGTCGGCCTGGCCGGCCTCGTGCTCGGCTTCGTGCTGGCCCTGCTGGTGCTGACCGGGGCGACCGGGCTGGGCCTCGAGGGTGTACGGCGCAATATCGGCGTTGGCGGCATCCGGCTGCGCATCCTGCTGTTCTTTGTCGTGGTCGGCATCGCCAACTGGGCTTGGTGGCGCCTGCGCGCCCGTGCCCGGGCCCAGCGGCGGCAAGCCACGGAAGCGCAGCTGCGCCTGCTGCAGGCGCAGATCGAACCGCACTTCCTGTTCAATACCCTCGCCAACGTGCAAAGCCTGATCGCCCCGACGACCGCGCGGCCGCGCGCCAGATGCTGGCCGACTTCAGCGGCTTCCTGCGCATGGGCCTGGAGCGCCTGCGCCACACCGACAGCACGCTGGCGCAGGAACTGGACATGGCACGCAGCTACCTCGACCTGTTCCGCATCCGCATGGGCGAACGCCTGCGCTACAGCATCGATGCCGATGCCGCCGCGCGCGCCGCGATCCTGCCGCCGCTGCTGCTCCAGCCGCTGATCGAGAACGCCATCACCCACGGCCTCGAGCCAAAAGTCGACGGCGGCACGGTGCACATCCATGCCCGGGTGCGCGATGGCCGGCTCGAAGTCTCCGTCAGCGACGACGGGCTGGGCCTGGATGCGCCCCGGCGCGCAGGCAAACCCCGCGGCAACGGCATGGCCCTCGAAAACATCCGCGCGCGCCTGCGCACCCGCTACGGCGCCAATGCGGCATTGAACCTGGCAGCGCGCGCCATGGGCACCCACGCCGCCATCCACCTTCCCTACACCGCGACGCCATGACACGTGCCCTGATCGCCGACGACGAACCCCATCTTGCCCAGCACCTGAAGGAGCAGCTTGCGCAGCTCTGGCCGGAACTCGACATCGTTCACGTGGCCAGGAACGGCTTTGACGCGGCCGAGCGGATCGCCGAGCTCCGGCCCGACCTGGCCTTCCTCGACATCCAGATGCCGGGCCTTTCCGGGCTCGAAGTGGCGCAGGGCATCGAAGGACCGACGCGCGTGGTATTCGTCACGGCCTACGACGAGTATGCCGTGCAGGCTTTCGAGCATGCCGCGCTCGACTACCTGCTGAAACCCTTGAAAACCGAGCGCCTGGCGCGCACGCTCGAGCGCGTGAAGGGAGCCCTGACCACCCCGCCGGCGACCGACGCCCAGCTCGCGCAGGCCCTGCAGAAGCTGCTGGCGCCACCTGCCCCGGCACCCCAGCGCCTGCGCTACGTGCGCGCCGCGCAAGGGCCGCTGACGCACCAGGTCCCGGTCGCCGACGTCCTGTTCTTCCATGCGGACGACAAGTACACGGTCGTGCGCACCGCCGCCGGCGAGCACCTGATCCGCACGCCGATCGCCGAACTGGCCGCCCAGCTCGACCCCGACCGGTTCTGGCAGGTGCACCGCTCTACCCTGATCAACCTCGATTTCCTGGCCGGCACCCGCCGCGACGAGACCAGCCGCCTGTTCGTGCGCATGGTCGGCATCGAGGCCGAACTGCCCGTCAGCCGCGCCTTTGTCCACCTGTTCAAGGCGATGTAGGGCGTGCGCGTGAACGCGGGCAAGGCATGGGCGGCATTCTGGACCTTGCGCAAGGCGCGGGGCGAGCCGGCATGGATGCGCGTAGCGATCGCCAGCGCGCTTGCCTGCGCGGTCAGCCTCGCGCTGGTCCTGCTGGCGGGCCTGCTGCGGCTCGCCCTGTTCGAGCCGGCCTGGTGGCGCGCGAATGCCCTGCCCTTCGTCTGCATCGGCGTCGTCACCGGCAACACCCTGCTGGCCCTGTTCCGCCTGCTGGAATTGGGGAGTTCGGAAGCCAGGCTCGCACGCCTGCGGGTCGATACCGGCTGGAGGACGGGCCTCCTCTTCATTGCCCTTGCCCTGCTCGGCATCGTGCTGGGCTGCGCGCTTGGCCTGGGGCTGGTCCACGTCTTCCATGACCCGGCCGCCTGGGGGCGCCTGGCCCAGCCAGGCCAGCGTATCCGTTTCGCGCTGTTCATGCTGGTGCTGGCGGGAGCGGGTGCCGTGGCATGGCTGCTGCGGGCGCGCCGGCTGGCGCGGCGGCGCAGCACGCTCGAAGCGCAGCTGCAGCTGCTGCAGGCGCAGATCGAGCCGCAATTCCTGTTCAATACGCTGGCCGATGTGCAGATTCTCCTCGAGCTCGACCCGGACGGTGCGCGCCAGATGCTCGAGGAGTTCACCGACTACCTGCGCGCCAGCCTGGGCCAGCTGCGCCGGGCCGACAGCACCGTCGCCGCCGAGCTGGACATGGCGCAATGCTACCTGCAGCTGCTGCGGCTGCGCATGGGCGAGCGCCTGCGGTTTTCGATCCAGGCGAGCACGGGGGCGCGCGCCGCAACCATGGCGCCGCTGCTCCTGCAGCCGCTCGTCGAAAATGCGGTCAAGCATGGGCTGGAACCGAAGCCAGAGGGAGGCTGCGTGCAGATCCATGCCGATGTGCGTGACGGCCGGCTGGAAATCGCCGTGATCGACGACGGCGCAGGCTTGCCCGCAACACCGGATCGGGCCGGGCTGGCACTCGAGAATATCCGCGCACGCCTGGCGGCGCGCCATGGCCCGGATGCGGCGCTGACCCTTGCGCCGCATGGCGCCGGCACGCGTGCGATGATCGTCTTGCCGTTGATCGGCGCTGCTGTCGATTCGTCGCAAGCCATGTAGCTTGCAGCCGGCGCCCTGCCATCCTTTGTCCTGTTCACACCACCATGACAAAGGATCCACAGCATGCCGGCCCCTCGCTTTAACCTGGTTTTCGCTTTTCTCGTCCTGACCGGCCCTGGAGCCCATGCGCTTGCCGCCGACGACAAACCTTTCGAACCCGAGACGATGGCCATTCCGGCCGGCAGTTTCACGATGGGCTCGAACTACTGGAAAAGCACCTCGCCCGAGCGCGCCGTGCAGGTCAAGGCGTTCAGGATGGGCAAGTACGAAGTGACGGTGCGGGAATTCGGGCGCTTCGTCAATGCCACCGGCTACCGGGCGCCGCGCCAGTGCATCCAGATGGCCGGCAACCCCTGGTTTGCCAGCATGGCCGGTAGCTGGAACGCCAACACGCTCTCGCGCAGCCGCTACGAGCCCGTGACCTGCATCGGCCCGAAGGATGCAGAGGCCTACCTCGCGTGGATGTCGAAGGAAACGGGCAAGAAATACCGCCTGCCGACCGAAGCGGAATGGGAGTACGCGCACCGCGCCGGCAGCACGCGCAAATACCCTTTCGGGAACAACGAGGAGCTCGCCTGCCGCTACGGGAATATCGCCGACCGCTCGGCGGAAGCCGCCTTCAAGCGCGACTACGACGGCCTCGATTCGAAGTCGCACGTGGGCGTGGCACCCTGCGACGACAAATCGGAGTATGCGAGCATCGTCGGCATGTACGAGCCGAATGCGTTTGGCCTGCATGACACCCTGGGCAATGTGTCGGAGTTCGTGCAAGACTGCTTCAAGCCCGGTTACACGGGTGCCCCGGCGGACGGTTCGGCCGCCGTCGAGGCGAAGTGCGTGGCGCGGGTGAACCGCGGCGGCAACTGGCACTGGGAGGGCTGGGCCGCGTATCGCCGCGGCGACATGCCGGAAGACCTGGTCGGCGCACTGGAGGGCTTCCGGGTCGCGCTCGACGTGGACGATGCGGACGATGTCGTGGCCACGGCTGCGACGAGCGAGTTCGCGGCCGAGCTCGCGGACGCCCGGCAGAAGGAGCGCGACAGGCGCAGCCAGCGCGCAGCCATCAAGGCGGACTGATCCAGTTGCGCCGTGGGCGCACCGGCCACCCGGGGCCGACCGCAAGACCCCGCTAGCGCAGGTGCGCGATTTCGACGGAACCTTTTTCGTCGAAGATCGGCGAACCTGCGCCAGCCGGACGGCGTCGTTGAAGTCGCTTGCCGCGATGACGCAGTAGCCGGACAAGGGGCTGCTGCTCAGCTTTGCACCGACCAGCCGGGTGGGCACCTCGACGCTGCCGTGGCTGAGCGCGCCCCGGTCGAGCAGGGCCTGCCCCAGCCCCTCGAACCAGCTGTCCCAGCGCAGGGGATCATGACGCGGACCTTCCGCCTCCCCGACCGTGGCACCCCGAAAACGACCAGAAATTTTTCCATGCCGACTCTTCTCCGATGAAGTGCGGGGCCGCGCCCCTGCTGCGTTTGTACCCAACCGTAGCACAAGGCCCAGGCCGGCGACGCACGCAAGCGCGCCGGCGCGCGCAGGCAGAAGCCGCCTTCCGGCGCGGCCGCGGCGGTCCCGCAATCGGATCGTGCTTCAGCGATTTGCCGGCGGTGCTAAGCTGCTTCCTTCCTGATAGTGTTGCATTTTTAGCAAACACTAACATTTCACTTCTGGAGAATCGCAATGCACATGGATACTGGAATCAATGCGGAAGACCGTGCACGCATCGTCGAGTCGCTCTCGACCGTACTGGCGGACGCCTACATGCTGTACCTGAAAACGCACAACTTCCACTGGAACGTGACGGGCCCGATGTTCTCGACCCTGCACGTGATGTTCGAAGAGCAGTACACCGAGCAGTGGAACGCCCTCGACGACATCGCCGAGCGCATCCGCTCCCTCGGCCACTTCGCCCCGGCCACCTCGCGCCGCTATGCCGAACTGTCGAGCATCAAGGAAGAACCGGACGTGCTCTCGGCCAAGGAGATGATCCGCCAGCTGGTCGACGGCAACGAAACCATCGTGCGTACCCTGCGCGCCGGCGTGAAGGTCGCCGACGACCTGGACGACTACCCGACCGCCGACATGCTCACCACCCGCATGGAAGTGCACGAGAAGAACGCCTGGATGCTGCGCTCCTTCCTCGAGCAGGGTGCGGGATCGACGCAGGGCGAAGCCTCGTCGGATTGACGACGCCCGGCGGCAGACGCCGCCTTGCCCACCCTCGCCGGCACGCTTAGCGGATGCCGGCTGCCGAGGTATCGCTCGGCCGGCGATACGGCTCCGGCTGGCTGGTCTGTGGGGGCGTGTAGTAGTAGGGCGTGGAGCGGCGCTCCTCGGCTTCCTCGCGCTGCTGCTTGCGTTCAGCGACGAGTTCGTTGTACCGGAGAATATACCGGTTCACCGCCTCCAGCCCTTCGTCTGCCTCGTCGATGGTGTTTTCGACAGTTTTTTCTGCGGCGTCAACCATCGCGACATTCGACCGGCTGCCGAGACGGCGCAGCTTGTCCAGGTCACGGTCGGACAGGCATCTGGCCGACGAAGTGGTACCGCAGGCGAAGCGTCGCAGGCGGGCGGCAAATGCTTCACCTTCTGCGAGCTGACCGCTCCCGAGCTCCCAGTCCCTGTCTTTCTTCATTTTTTCCGCACAGGCACGATAACTGTCGATACGTGCGATGAGCCTATCGCGCGCCGCGTCATCGAAATTGCCGGATGGTTCCGAATAGGGCCAGTCGCCGCAAGCTGCCGCCACGGAGCGCACCTTGCGCGCATCGTCCAGGTCCTTCTCGGCCTCCGTGATCAGTTCGGCGAGCAGCGGCTCAAGATATCGCAACGGGTCGGCCTCGACCCGCGCCATCGCAGCATCGAGTTGCTGCGCGACAAACGCATCGTTTTTTGCAAGCAACGGGGCGGCCTTTGCCTTGTTGAACGAAACCTCCTCGTTAATGCACATTTCGCGGTCGGAACGCGCTGACTTGAGCAATGCCGCCTTTTCCTTGCGCAATTCGCTCGCGTCATTCCAGACCAGCATCTCGGCGACCTTGCCCTCCAGCGGCGCGTTGCAGGCAGTCGCAACGGGCGGGGCGGGGGCAGGCTTGCGCGCCGCAGGCGCTGCCTGGACGGTGCCGGCGGCAAGGAGGAAGAGAAGAAGAGTACGGGTGAGTGTCATGAATATCTCGATTGGCGTGGGCGGACAGGGAAGGTAGCGCTGCGACAGGACTTGCCGCTGGATTGCTTGGCAAACCGCTACCATCCCTTGCAAACCAGTCATTATCGTGACGCGAGGAAAGTTAGTAAAGAAAGAAATTCCCGCCCGGTTCCTCGCGTTGTAATGACACATCGCGTGCATGGCCAGCTCAGGCCGGCCTGGCCACCGTCATCTTCTCGAGCAATTGCGCGACGCTTCGCACTTCAGGAACGGCAATGAAACCGTGGTTCGTCGTCTGCTGGCGTCCCCTGCTGTCCCGGACGGATTCGCGCTCGAAGATCACGTCGCCCGAGCCGTCCGCATGTTCGGTGCGTTCGAGCTCGCCGATGTCGGCAATCTGATAGGACTTGACGGTAATCGAGTCCTTGCCGGCGATGATGAGGGCGCGCCGGTTGGTGAGCCCATACACGATCCATGCCGCTTTTCTCCGCAACCAGAACGGAGAGCTCAGCCCGGCAATCCCGATCAGCAGGAAGGGCAAGCCGAACAGCGGAAACAGGCTCCAGCCGTCCTCGAACGAAGGCAGGCGAAAGCCCGACGCGCCGGCCATCCAGAAGAGGGAAAAGGCGGTCCAGGGGATGAAGAAGAACCAGAGCTTGAAGGCATCCTTCATGTAGCGCCGAGGCGAGGGCTGGCCAGTCCAGAGGAGGCTTTCGCCGGTGTTGAGTTCCGCGCGCAGGCGCTGCTGCAAGGGTTCGGGTAATGCGGCCAGGTGTGCCATGTGCTTCCTCTATGTGCTGCCGTGGGTCTGTCAGGTGCTGCTGCTCGACGGTATTGCCGCTGAGTATGAATATGTATTGCCAAGCTCAAATCGTGACGAGCCAGAGCCAGCGGCGGCGGTACCGGCGTTCAGTCGGCCGCTACTTTGTTGGCATGCAGCGCCACCAGTTCGCCGACCGTCAGCCCCTGCCTGCAGGTTGCCCGCTCGCCCGCGATGTCGTAGTGGCTCGCGCGCTCCATCGCCATCGCCTGCGCCAGGCGCGCCTGGAGCTGCGCGGCCGGGACCTCGACAGCGGGCGCGAAGTCGACACGATGCACGGCCTGAAGGAGTTCAGGGCTGTCCCGCTCGGGCAGCTCGGTTCCGGTGCTGCATGAAGCCCAGTTGCCGTCCCGCGTCGGATACACGAAGGAATACGGATAGCGGACGTGAACATACGCGCCCGCCCCGTCCTTCTTCACATACAGCAGCACCGGGTTTTGCTCGGCAAAGCGCGGACGGCCGTAATGGTCGACCGCGATGAACTCGATCGTATCCTGCGTGTGCTGGCCCGCCACGACCTTGAGGACCCGATATTTCGCCTTCAGCCTGGTGTTGAGGCGCATGCTGACGCGCTGCATGCCGCGCTCCTTCATCACGCGTTCATCCTCGGCTTTCCTGGCGGCGATCTCCTCCGGCGTGTCCGGGAAGACCTCGACCGAGATCTTTTCGCCGACGAAGGCGACGACGTCCGCAGCCAGCTGCGAGGCCGGGGCAGGCGTGGCGCCGGTGCCGGCCAGGACGGCCAGCGGCAAGCAGCCGAGTGCGATCAGGACGCCCGACAGATGGTGTTTGTTGAGCAAATCGGCCTCCTCTTTCAGTATGGTCTGGCGTTTCCGGACTGGCGATGCAGCGCGCGCCGCTGCGGACTCAAGGCGTACCGAGGAAAGCCTTGACCTCGCCCTGGAAGCGCTGGGGCTGGTCCCACATGATGAAGTGGGCGCTGTCCTCGATGCGCTTCAGGTTCAGGCTTTTCACGGGTGCGTAGGCGGTTTTATAAAAGCCATCGAACATCGCCGCGGGAATCGGCACGCTCTTCGGCTGGACATACAGCACGGTGACCGGGACGGTGATCTTCGCCAGTTCGGGCGTGAGGTCGGTGACGATCAGTTCGCGGTAGGCGCGCACGCCCACGTCAGGGTCGCTGGCCAGCGAATCGGCGGTCGCGCCGGCGCGCATCGCCTCGGTGTTGACCATGCCGGCGATGGTGTCGCCCGCCCGCTTGCTGCGTTGTTCGGGAGTGGCCGCGCGCATGCCGGCGGCGATGCCGTCCGCGACCGACTCGACCTTCTGGGCGCTGGCGCCGGGCCCGGCGAACAGCGGACCCATGTAGGGGGCACCATGTCGACCACCATCAGCCGCGACAGGGCTTGCGGATGGCGCGCGGCCAGCATCATGCCCATCGTGCCGCCCATCGAGTGGCCGATCACGGCCGGCTTGCTCAAGCCGGATTCCGCGATGTAGCGGGCAATCTCTTCGGCGACGGGCGCGGCGACCAGGCCCTCCTTGTTTGCGCCGGCAGGCTGGACCGGCGAAGCCCGCAACCTGCACCGGTGGTAGCGGTAACCGGGCACCGCGGACACGGTCGAGGCCCAGGCGCGCGGCGAGGAGTTCAGGCCGGGGATCAGGATGACATCGGGCCCGTGCCCTCGGTGCGCACGGTGATGCGTTCGGAAGCAAAGGGTGCGGCCAGGGCGCCGGCGATCGGCAGCGCCGTCGCGACAGCCGCCAGCACCGCCATGAACCCGCGGCGCGAAAATTTGCTGCTTCCCATCCCTGCTTTCATCCCGTCTCCTCGGCATTATCGGTGGCATCGCGGCAGGCTCCCCGACGGGGACGCAGGCTGCCGGTCAATACACGGGCTAGGTTAGCTGATAATGCTGAGCAGAAAACTATCGCATTGTCACAACGCAATACGATACCGGTCCAGGTGTGCTTCAGGCCGTCGGCAGCGTGTAGTCGAACTCGTAGAAATGGTTGCGCTCCTCGATGCGGATGCGCATGGTGCCGCTGATGCCGGTGAGCTTGCCGGTGCCGGAATCCGGTACCACAGTGATCGACAGCTGCTGGGCACCGCGCGCCATGGTGCCCGAGTGCTGCAGCACGAAGCTGCCGCTCTTGCCGTGCAGGGTGCCGGTCACGCGTTCGATGGCGACGTAGCCGGCCGAGCCTTCGGTGACGGTCATGGCGGACAGCATTTCACCGGAGCCGCGGCCGTTCAGGTCGCCGTGATAGAGCTTGTCGATCGCCATGCGGCCCGTGGTGGCGTTGTCGACGACGACAGGCTCGCCTTGCGGGGTGACGGTGACATCGAACGGTCCGGCGGCGTGGAGCTGGCTCATGGTGCGATTCCTTCAGGTATGAAAAAGATATGACACATTCTAGGGGAATGTGGGCGGTAAATCACCCGTCGTGCGCATCTGCGCTGCCCTTGACCCGGACGGCGGCGCCAGATCCGGCCAGCGCGCCCAGCCAGGCAGGCGCTCTCCGGGTGCGGGAGCAAGGCTTGTCGTTGTATGATTGGCAAGCACCCGTTTCCGGAGACTGAAGACCATGTGGAAGACCTTGTCGATCGTGCTGCTGTGCTGCTCGTCCCTGCCCGCCTGGGCGTTTGATCCCTGGTGCAGCCCGCGCGGCAAGCAGGCTTACCGCTTCGAATGGGTGGTCAAGGGCAAGGCCGAGGACCTGGACGGGTCCTTTGTCGGCGAGGTGCGCATCCGGAACGCATCGGGCAAACTCGTGCAGGTACTCGGGAACGTCAGCAACTACTACGGGGAAGACAGCGAATGGCTCCCTGGCGCCCGGGATTACAACAACGACGGCTGCCCTGACCTGGTGATGACGAGCCAGGTTGCCGGAATCGGCAACGCAAGCGTCGAGGCCTACCTGTACAACCCCCGGCGGCGACGGTTCGAGCTCAACGAGGCCTTGTCGAACATCGGCGGCCTGGATGTCGATCCGCGCGACAAGAATTGCGTGACCGGCGGATGGAAGAGCGGTGCCGACAGTGTGTATGCGTCCCGGCATTGCTGGAAGAAAGGCAAGCTCGTCCTCGTCAGCGAATACAAGATTTCGCCGCGCTACAAGGAGGGATCGGAGTCCTTTTGCTACGAGCACATCGAGACGACCTACCGCGGCGGCAGGAAGCGCACGCGCACGAAGTGTACGAAGACATTCGAGTAAAAATTCCCCCGGAGGCCGAAGCTGATGTGGAAGACCCTGTCGATTGCCGTGCTGTGCTGCTCGTCCCTGCCCGCCTGGGCCGCCGATCCGTGGTGCAGCCAACGAGGCAAACCCGCCTATCGCTTCGAGTGGGTGCCGGAGAAAGAAGCTGACCGCACCCGCGGCAGCGTGCACATCAGCGACGCGTCCGGCAAGACGGTGCAGGTGCTCGCCAATCTCGGGAACGAGCGCGCAAACAGCGAATCGCTCGATACAAGCCGCGATTTCAACTACGACGGCTGCCCTGACCTGGCCGTCACCAGCGACGTCGGCGATACCGGCAACGAGAGCCTGACGGTGTTCCTTTACAAGCCCAAGGGGCGCCAGTTCGAACTGAGCAAGGCTTTGTCCGAGATCGGCGGCCTGGATATCGACAACCAGCATGGCAAGTGCGTCAGCGGCGCCTGGAATGTCGGCGAAGCGGAATATTATTCGTCGCGACACTGCTGGCGCCAGGGCAAGCTCGTCATCGACCACGAATACGACAGGACGACACGCGTCAACGAGGATGGCGAGTTCGTCTGCATGCTCCACGTCGAGACGACCTACCGTAACGGCAAGAAACGCACGCAAACGAAGTGTACGCAGGAGCCTTCCGTGCTTTGGTAGGGTGGACGGGGAACCCGTCCACCCTACGGATTGGATCGATTGACGCTAGTGGGCCTGCCCCGGCAGGTGCAGGTCGATCACCTTCATGATGGCGAGCGTCGTCGCCATGCTCATTTCGCCGCGGGCGAAGGCCTGGCGTAGTTCAAGCTGGGGCAGGCCGGCGGCGGCCGCCAGGTGGGTGGTGCCCTCGGCCTGCGCCGCCACTGCCGGGGCCTCCGCCAGCTGGGCGCTGTCGCCGCTCTCGAAAGCGGCGGCCAGGTAGGCGGCAAGCGCCTCGAGCGTGCTCAGGCCCGTTGCGGGATCCTGCGGGATGCGCCATCGGCGCCATGGTCGGCTTGCATGATGTCAGTGGGTGGGACCGTTGCCGCGGCCGGCGTCCTGGCCGCCCTTGCCGGGTTTCGGCGGCGGCGGCGGCGGCGGGACGGTCATCGATTCGGTCGGTTGTTCGTCCTTGCGCAGGACCTGGACGAAGATTTCGTTCTGCTTGATCATGCCCAGTTCCAGGCGCGCACGTTCCTCGACGGCGCCCAGTCCTTCGCGCAGGTCGCGCACTTCCGATTCGAGCTTGGCGTTGCGGGCCTGCAGCTTGCCGGTGTGGACCTGGGCCAGGTCGACCTGGTCGCGCAGGTCGGAAACGGCCAGCATGCCGCCCTTCCCCAGCCATAAAGGGTATTGGATCAGTACCAGCAGGGCGGCGAGAACGAGCGTAATGAGGCGCATGGGGACAATGTTACGCCGGCCAGTCAGGGTGACCGGCCGGGTGGATACTTACTTGATGTGCTTCAGCTGATGCCGAGCCGTTTGTTGCGGCTCTGCATTAACTTATTTCAGATTATAGAACGCATCGCGGCCAGGGTAGCTGGCAACGTCGCCCAGGTCTTCCTCGATACGCAGCAGCTGGTTGTACTTGGCCATGCGATCCGAACGCGACATCGAGCCGGTCTTGATCTGCAGCGCGTTCAGGCCGACCGCGATATCGGCAATGGTCGAGTCCTCGGTTTCGCCCGAACGGTGCGAAATGACGGCCGTGTAGCCGGCGCGCTTGGCCATCTCGATGGCGGCGAAGGTCTCGGTCAGGGTGCCGATCTGGTTGATCTTGATGAGGATCGAGTTGGCGATGCCCTTCTGGATGCCTTCTTTGAGGATCTTGGTGTTAGTGACGAACAAATCGTCGCCGACCAGCTGCACGCGCTTGCCCAGGGCCGCGGTCAGCGTCGCCCAGCCTTCCCAGTCGCCCTCGTGCATCGCGTCCTCGATCGAGATGATCGGGTACTTGTCGACCCAGGTCGCGAGCATGTTGGTGAAGTCGGTCGAGGTCAACTGCAGGCCCTCGCCTTCCAGGTGGTACTTGCCGTCCTTGTAGAACTCGCTGGCGGCGCAGTCCAGGCCGATGGCGATCTGGGTGCCGGCTTCATAGCCTGCCTGCTCGATCGCCTGCATGATCAGCTTGATCGCTTCTTCATGGTTCGCCACCGATGGGGCAAAGCCGCCTTCGTCGCCGACCGCGGTCGACAGGCCCTTCGAGTGCAGGATTTTCTTCAGCGTGTGGAACACCTCGGCGCCGTAGCGGATGGCTTCCTTGAACGAAGGCGCGCCGACCGGGATGATCATGAATTCCTGGATGTCCAGGTTGTTGTCGGCGTGGGCGCCGCCGTTGATGACGTTCATCATCGGTACCGGCATCTGCATCGCGCCCGAACCACCGAAGTAGCGATACAAAGGCAGGCCCGCTTCCTCGGCGGCAGCCTTGGCGACGGCCATCGACACGGCCAGCATGGCGTTCGCGCCCAGGCGGCTCTTGTTCTCGGTGCCGTCCAGGTCGATCAGGGTACGGTCCAGGAAAGCCTGTTCGTTGGCGTCCAGGCCCATGATTGCTTCGCTGATCTCGGTGTTGATGTTCTCGCAGGCCTGCAGCACGCCCTTGCCGAAGTAACGCTTCGGGTCGCCGTCACGCAGTTCGATCGCTTCGCGCGAACCGGTCGACGCGCCCGACGGCACGGCCGCACGGCCCATCACGCCCGATTCCAGCAGCACGTCGCATTCGACGGTCGGATTGCCGCGCGAGTCAATGATTTCGCGGCCGATAATATCAACGATAGCACTCATGTCTCAAATCTCCAGAAGGTAAAAAATCCTGTCGCACATGAAAGTCGAGGCGCCATATGAGGCGCCTCGACTTGCAAGCTAAATAATCCCAATAAGCAATTATGCCTTGAAACTGTTCTCGAGGAAGCCCGCACGCTTGACCACGCGGTCCAGTTCGACCAGGGTCGTCAGCAATTCCTTCATGCGGCCCAGCGGCACCGCGTTCGGGCCGTCCGACATGGCGTTGGCCGGGTCCGGGTGGGTTTCCATGAACAGGCCGGCGACGCCCACGGCAACCGCCGCGCGCGCCAGCACCGGCACGTGTTCGCGCTGGCCGCCCGAGGACGTACCCTGCCCGCCCGGCAGCTGAACCGAGTGGGTGGCGTCGAACACCACCGGGCAGTTCGATTCGCGCATGATGGCGAGCGAACGCATGTCGGACACCAGGTTGTTGTAGCCGAAGGAAGCGCCGCGTTCGCAGGCCATGAAGTTGTCCTCGTTCAGGCCCGCATCGCGAGCTGCCGCGCGTGCCTTGTCGATCACGTTCTTCATGTCGCCCGGCGCCAGGAACTGGCCCTTCTTGATGTTGACCGGTTTACCCGAACGCGCGCAGGCGTTGATGAAGTCGGTCTGGCGGCAGAGAAAAGCCGGCGTCTGCAGGACGTCCACGACGCTGGCCACTTGCGCGATCATCTCTTCGTCGTGCACGTCGGTCAGCACCGGCACGCCGATTTCGCGGCGCACGTCGGCGAGGATCTCGAGGCCCTTGTCGATGCCGGGACCGCGGAAGGTCTTGCCCGACGAGCGGTTCGCCTTGTCGAAGGACGATTTATAGATGAAGGGGATGCCCAGCGCGCTGGTGATTTCCTTCAGCGTGCCGGCCGTGTCCATCGCCATCTGGCGCGACTCGATCACGCAGGTGCCGGCGATCAGGAAAATCGGGTGTTCCTGGCCTACTTCAAAACCGCAGAGTTTCATGCTGCGTCTCCTTGCAAAGCTTGTTCGTTGGCCGCGGCCGGGGCGCTGCGCGCCTGGTGCGCGAGCGCGGCCTGGATGAACGAGGTGAACAGCGGGTGGCCGCTGCGTGGGGTCGACTTGAATTCAGGGTGGAACTGCACGCCCATGTACCACGGGTGCGCGTTCTCTCCGCTGCGCGGCAGTTCCATGATTTCGCACAGGTCTTCGTTCGGGGTGCGCGCCGCGACGACGAGGCCGGCCGCTTCCACCTTCGGCAGGTAGAAGTTGTTGGCTTCGTAGCGGTGGCGGTGGCGCTCGGTCACGACGCTGCCGTAGATCTCGGCCGCCAGCGTGCCCGGTTTCACGGCGCAGGTCTGCGCGCCCAGGCGCATGGTGCCGCCCAGGTCCGAGTTCTCGTCGCGCTTTTCCACTTTGCCGTCGTGGTTCTGCCATTCGTTGATCAGGGCGACGACCGGCTGGTCGGTTTCCAGGTCGAATTCGGTCGAGTTCGCGTTCGGGAAGCCGGCCATGTGGCGTGCGTATTCGATCAGCGCCACCTGCATGCCGAGGCAGATGCCGAGGTAAGGGATCTTGTTTTCGCGTGCATAGCGCGCGGCCATGATCTTGCCTTCCACGCCGCGCTTGCCGAAGCCGCCCGGCACCAGGATGGCGTCGTACTTGGCCAGGTGCTCGCAACCTTTCGTTTCGATCTCTTCCGAATCGAGGTACTCGATGTTGACGCGGCTTTCGGTATGGATGCCGGCGTGGCGCAGCGCTTCGGTCAGCGACTTGTACGATTCGGTCAGGTCGACATATTTGCCGACCATGCCGATGGTGACTTCGTGCTTCGGGTTTTCCAGCGTGTGGATCAGTTTCGTCCACATCGACAGGTCGGCCGGCGGCGCCTGGATATCCAGCGCTTCGAGGATGATGTCGTCCAGGCCCTGGTCGTTCAGCACCTGCGGCACCTTGTAGATGGTGTCCACGTCCCACACCGAGATCACGGCCTGCTCTTCGACGTTGGCGAACAGCGAGATTTTCGCGCGCTCGTCGTCGGGAATGCGGCGGTCGGCGCGGCACAGCAAGGCATTCGGCGAAATGCCGATCTCGCGCAGTTTCTGCACGCTGTGCTGGGTCGGCTTGGTTTTCAGTTCGCCGGCCGACGCGATATACGGCACCAGGGTCAGGTGGACGAAGGCCGTCGACTTGCGGCCGGCGCGCAGCGACAGCTGGCGCGCCGCTTCCAGGAAGGGCAGCGATTCGATGTCGCCGACGGTGCCGCCGATCTCGACCAGCGCGACGTCGACGCCTTCGGCGCCGCGGCGGATGTAGTCCTGGATCTCGTTGGTGATGTGCGGGATCACCTGCACGGTCTTGCCGAGGTATTCGCCGCGGCGCTCCTTGCGGATCACGGACTCGTAAATCTGGCCGGTGGTGAAGTTGTTCACCTTCTTCATGCGGGTGCTGATGAAGCGCTCGTAGTGGCCCAGGTCGAGGTCGGTCTCGGCGCCGTCGTCGGTGACGAATACTTCGCCGTGCTGCATCGGGCTCATCGTGCCCGGATCCACGTTAATGTAGGGATCGAGCTTGAGCATGGTGACTTTGAGGCCGCGCGATTCGAGGATCGCGGCGAGGGAGGCGGCTGCGATCCCCTTGCCCAGGGAAGACACGACGCCGCCGGTGACGAATACAAATTTGGTCATTTGCTGAAGGTGCCGAACGGCACGCGCGGGAAATTGAAATTATACCCTAAACGGGCTGAAACTTTCTCTTATCAAGAGGATAAGGGCGGTTTTCGCCGATGTTGGGGGCATTTCATGCTGAACAATTGTTTTTGCGCAGCAAACAGAAGTTGGCATGGTCGGCCCAGCGCATTCCCTTCGCGTCATGCCGGTTGTGAAAACGCGTGGAGTCGGGACTCCACCCTACACCACGGCGGATAGTCCCTCGTTCGCATGCGCAGCGACCGCGCATAGGCCGTACCGCGTGGGCACGAGTGCCCACCCTACGCCAATTCACAGGTTGCGTGCCGAAAAAATGGCGGCGCCTTGCCATCGTAGGGTGGGCACTTGTGCCCATGCCGTCTCACCATCTGAACATCGGCGCCGCCATCCCGTACCGCGTGGGCACGAGTGCCCACCCGACGCCAATTTACAGGTTGCGTGCCGAAAAAATAGCGGCGCCTGCCATCGTAGGGTGGGTACTTGTGCCCACCCCACGCCAATTCACAGGTTGCGTGCCGAAAAAATGGCGGCGCCTTGCCATCGTAGGGTGGGCACTTGTGCCCACGCCGTCTCACCATCTGAACATCGGCGCCGCCATCCCCTACTTCGCCTGCCCCGGCTTCAACAAATCCAGCAACACCGCCGTCTCCGCCGCGATGAAGGAACGCACGGTCGGCTTGAAGTCCGGCGCCCACTGTGGCGAGTGCGTGCCCGGCGGGTACTTGCCGGCGGCGCGCGCATCGGCCAGTTTCTTCGGCTCGACCGCGCCCACGTGCAGCAGGATGGACTTGATCCCGGCCTGGCCGTAGTTGGCGAAGTCTTCGGAGGTCATCTTGGCCGGCATCTCGACCACCCTGTCGGCCCCCAGCGCGCCCTGGATCGCGGCGACCGCGCGTGCGGTCAGCTGCGGATCGTTATAGACCGAATCGGCGCCGGGCACGATGTCGACCTGCGGCTTCTTCGGCGCGCCCGCGGCCATGGCTTCGCCCTCGACTTCGCGCACGATGCTGGCCAGCACGCGCTTGCGCACTTCCGGCTTGAAGGTGCGCACGGTCAGCAGCAGCTTGACCTGGTCGGGCACGATGTTCGCCTGGGTGCCGCCGTGGATGCTGCCGACGGTGATGACGACCGGGTCGGCCGGATTGTTCTCGCGCGAGATCAGGGTCTGCAGCGCCATCACGACGCGCGCCGACATGACGACCGGGTCGCGCGTTTCCTGGGGCGTCGCGCCATGTCCGCCCTGGCCGTGGATGGTGATGGTGATGGTATCGGCCGAGGCGCGGAAGTGGCCGGCATGCCAGCCCACCGTGCCGGCCGGCAGCGTGCCTTCGTCGTGCATCGACATCGCGTAGTCGGGCTTCGGGAAGCGCTTGAAGAGACCATCCTTGATCATCGCGTTTGATCCCGTCAGCGGCTCCTCGGCCGGCTGGCCGAGCAGCATCAGCGTGCCGCTCCAGGCCTTGCGGTTCTCCGCCATCAGCTTGGCGGTGGCGAACCAGGCCGACATGTGCACGTCGTGGCCGCAGGCGTGCATGGTCGGTACCGTTTCGCCCGCCGCGTTTTTCGTCGTGACGGTGCTGGCGAACGGCAGGCCGGTCTTTTCCTGCACCGGCAGCGCGTCCAGTTCCGTACGCAGCATCGCGGTCGGGCCGGGGCCGTTCTTCAGGATGGCGACGAAACCGGTGCCGCCGATGCCGGTGGTGACCTCGTAGCCCAGCGCCTTGACGCGGTCGGCAAGCTTCTTCGCGGTCTGGTGTTCGTTGAATGCCAGTTCCGGATTGCGGTGCAGGTCCTGGTAGAGCGCTTCGATGGCCGGATAATCCTTGTCGAGCTGGGCGGCGAACTCCGGCGGCAAGGCGGCAGCCTGGAGGGTTCCAGCGGCGCCCAGGCCGGCCAGCAGGAGGGGAAGAAGACGGGTGGAGGGGTTCATGAGCGTCTCGGCAAAGGGCGTCACGGAGGGCGCGGGTGAGACAGAATCTAGTGCAGATTCACGGGGGCTGCAAGAAGCACACTTCCCTTGCCCTGCTGGGCGATTTAACAATTGATGGCTTAACCATGCGGCCAAAAGTGTCGTAAAAATTTCCCTGCGTCACTTTTTCTCTGGCGCAGCATGGCCCGCACGCCTTAGAATTCGTCATCTCCGGAGCGCTTCCAGGGACGCTCCCCGGCCGCCCTGCGCGTCCATCGCCAGGCCTGCCGCCGCCCTCTTCCACCAATACCTGAAGGAATGCTGTAATGGGTTTCATTTCCAACATCAAGATCGGCAAGCGCCTCGGTCTCGGCTTCATGCTGATCCTGGCCATGACCGTGCTGATCGCCTGCGCCGGTGTCTGGCGCCTGGGCGAAGTGGCCGAAGCCACCCGTACCATGATGGCCGCGCCCCTGACCAAGGAACGCCTGATCACCGATTGGTATAGCCTGAACTACGCTTCGATCCGCCGCACCGCGGCCATCGTCAAGAGCACCGACCCGGCGCTCGGCCCGTATTTCAAGGAAGACGCGGCCGCCTCGGTGAAGAAGGCTGCCGAACTGCTCAAGCAGATCGAACCGCTGATCGACGGCGGCGAGGAAAAGGCGCTGTTCGCGCGTATCCTGGAGCAGCGCAAGGCGTATTCGGCTTCGCGCGACGGCGCCGTCAAGGCCAAGGCCGCGGGCAACGAGGAAGAAGCGGCGCGCCTGCTCGACCAGAACTTCACCCCGGCCTCGAAGCTGTACCAGGAACTGCTGCAGGAACTGGTCGTCATGCAGCGCACCAGCATCGACGCCACCGCCAAGGCGATCGACGCCAGCGCCGCCCACAGCACGAAACTCATCGCCGGCCTGACCGCCCTGGCCGTGCTGCTCGGCGCCTGGCTGTCCTGGCTGCTCACGACAAGCATCACCCGTCCGATCCGCGCCGCGGTGGACCTGGCCGAAACCGTGGCCGGCGGCGACCTGACGCGCACCATCGACGCCACCTCGCGCGACGAAACCGGTGCCCTGCTGCGCGCCCTGCGCCACATGAACGACAGCCTGGTCACGATCGTCGCCCAAGTCCGCAGCGGCACCGACACGATTGCCACCGGCTCGGCCGAAATCTCGGCCGGCAACCTGGATCTGTCGGCCCGCACCGAGCAGCAGGCCGGCGCGCTCGAAGAAACCGCCGCCTCGATGGAAGAGTTGACCACGACCGTGCGCCAGAACGCCGACAACGCCCGCCAGGCCAACGAGCTGGCGATCACGGCATCGACCGTCGCAGCCGAAGGCGGCGCCGTAGTCGGCGACGTCATCACCACCATGGGGTCGATCAACGAGTCGGCACGCAAGATCGTCGACATCATCGGCGTCATCGACGGCATCGCCTTCCAGACCAATATCCCCGGCGCTGAACGCGGCCGTCGAAGCGGCTCGTGCGGGCGAACAGGGCCGCGGCTTCGCCGTCGTGGCGTCCGAAGTGCGCACGCTGGCCCAGCGTTCGGCCGCCGCCGCCAAGGAAATCAAGTCGCTCATCGGCGACTCGGTCGAGAAGGTCGACATGGGTGCCAGGCTGGTCGACCAGGCCGGCGCGACGATGGAGCAGGTGGTGGAATCGATCCGCCGCGTCACCGACATCATGGGCGAGATCACCCACGCCAGCGCCGAACAGACCGGCGGCATCGAGCAGGTCAACGCGGCCATCGGCCAGATGGACCAGGTCACGCAGCAGAACGCGGCCCTGGTCGAGGAATCGGCCGCCGCCGCGGCCTCGATGCAGACCCAGGCCGCCACGCTGGCGCAGGTGGTCGGCGTCTTCAAGCTGGCCGGCACGGCAGCGGCGCCGCAGGCGGCACGCACGACGGCACCGGCGGCCCGCCCTGCCCTGGCCGTGCGCGCCGCCAGGCCGGCCGTCAAGCCCGTGATCAAACCCGCTGCGGCGAAAGCGACCGTGCGCGTCGGCGGCGAGGAGTGGGAAGCCTTCTGACCGCTTCCGACAGAGCGGCATCGCCAGCCAAACCGCCCGCCAGCCGGGCGGTTTTTTTTCGCGCTGACTGGACCGCAGTCCCCGCGCGACCGCCCGCGAGCGCCGCATTGCGGGGGCACGCCGCGCTCGGGTATGATCGATCTGCCAAGTCCTTCGAAAGCGTCCGTGACCGCCGCCCGCAATCTCCTCGCCCTATGCATCGGTACCGCCCTGCTGGCGCCCCTGTCCGCCGCCGCTTGCGCCATCGCGACACCGGAACAACGTGCCGAGTACCAGCGCAAGGCGATCATCAAGGCGAAGGAAGACGTGCTCGCGCTGCGCGACCGGGCCGACCTCGTCTTCACGGGATGGCTGAAACGCCTGGACGTGCATGAGGAAACCCGCGACATGGGACCGGGCAAGAAACAGGACCTGCTGGTACACGAGGCGGTCTTCGATTCGGTCACCGAGATCAAGGGCAGTTACGTGCCCGGGCAATTGCTGTCGTTCACGACCATCAAGGACCGTATCGTGATCGGCTGCGGCACCGATTTCATGGACAGCCTGCCGCAGCAGAACGGCGCCGGCGAGCGCTACCTGGTGTATGCGAAGGACGGCGTGATCCTGCGTACGAACCACATGCCGGACAAGGCCCCGGTACTGCGCGCGTACGAAGAACTGGAAGTGATGCGCGAGAATAGATAAGGCGCTGAAAGCCGGGCGAAAGTCTGGTCAGGATGGCCATGCTTTGACGACAGCGCGCGACAACCGGCCTCGTCAGGGCATGCGCGCCTTGACGCTTACCCTGCGCTGGGGCAAAGTTGCGCCATGGCACTGCCAGAGCGCAGTGCGTCCTTCCGTTTCCGACCTCTTTTCCATGCCCATCGACTTCCAGCCGCCTCCCACGTCCGCCCAAACCCAGCCGGCCAGCGCCCCCTCCTTCGACGAACAGTACGAAAAAGCCCGCAATCTGGCCAACGGCGGCCAGCCGGCGCTTGCCGTGGCCGCCTACAACGCGCTGCTGGCGCAATCGCCCGGCAATGTCGACGTCCTGCTGGGACGCGGCATCGCCTACACGCGGCTGGAGCGCTGGGAAGATGCCCAGGCCGACCTGGAAGCGGCAAGCAAGGCCTCGCCCGACTACGCCGACGTCTGGCAGGCGCTCGGCAACCTGCACCAGTGGAATGACCGGCCGCAGCAGGCGGTCGATGCCTACAGCCGCCTGGTCGCGCTGCGCCCTGATGACGCTGCCGCCTGGATGGCACGCGCGCGTGCTTACCGCGCCCTCGGCCGCAGCGCCGAAGCGAAGGCCGACCTGGTGAAAGCGCGCGCTGCCGGCGGCAATGCCGCCGAGATCGATGCCTTTGAACAGTCGCTGCAGCCGAAGCCGCAGCCGGCGCCCCAGGAACAGCCGCAGCCACGCGCAGGCAATCCGGAAGCGGTCATGGCCGAGGGCTATACCGGGCAACGAGCCTGTCGGGCAGCTGGACGGATGTCGGCAGCGGCCCTGCTTGGAACGACCAGACCGCCAGCGTGCGCCACTACACGAAGCGCGGCTCGCTCGGCTTCGAAACCCTGCGCGCGCACCGCTTCGACCAGACGGGCTACGCCTGGGCGCTCGACGCCTATACCGACCTGTGGGAGGGCGCGTATGCGAATATCCGCTACCAGCGCGCCCCGGCCGCTCGCCTGTTCCCGGCCAATTCCGGCCGCATCGAAATCTACCAGGCGCTTGGCAACGGCTGGGAAGCCGCGCTCGCCGACGACGTGCTCGGCTTCGATGGACGCGTCAACATCTATGGCATCACCCTCGGCAAGTACGGCGGCAACTGGTATGTGCAGCTGCGCCACCAGAACATCGTCACGGCGGATTCGCACAGCAACGGCCAGCGCCTGATGGCGCGCTACTACTATCGCGGCGACGCCGACAGTTATCTCGAAGGCACCATCAACCGTGGCCGCAGCGACGATCCGCTCTCGCTCTCGGGCGGGCGCAGCCGCTCGGGCGGCGGCAGCGTGAGCTGGGTGCGCTACTGGTCGGACAACTGGGGCACCAAGGCCAGCGCCAGCTTCTCGCGCGACGGCCAGGACGCGCGCGAACGCGGTGTCTCGGTCGGACTGTACCGCCGATGGTAAGCGGCAGCACCACGCCTGAGCGCCCGCGCGCCGCGCTTGCCTGGCTGGCGCGCGCCTTCGCCTTCCCTGTCGATGCGCTGCCGGCGCTGGTGCTGGCCTGGCTGTGCCTGCGCATTGCCGAAGCCATCCACGCCAGCAGCGCCGGCGTGCCGCAGGCGACCCTGTTCGGCGCGGGCCTGGGCAATGACCTGCTGTCGCTGCTGCGCCGGGCTTCGTGTTCATCGCCGGCGCCCTGCCGCTGGCCCTGATTCCCTCGCTGCGCTGGCGCACGCTGGCGCTGGGCATGCTGTGGAGCGTGCTGCTGGTGGTGCATACCGGACTGCTGCAGTACCACTGGATTTCCGGCGTCCCGCTCGGGGCCGACCTGTTCGCGTATTCCAGCGACGAGGTTCGCACCACGGTCGGCGGCGGCTGGCAGGTCAGTCCGCTGCTGGGCCTCGCGCTGGTGGCGGCTTTGGCGGTGCTGTGGACGCTGCTGTCGATGAGTGAGCGTGCGCTCCTGGTGGCCGCGCGCCGGCGGACGCACCGTACTGGTCGCGGCCATGGCCAGCGCCCTCGCCTTTGCGCGCTGCTGCCGGTGCGCTTCGCGCCGAAGGTGGCGCGCACCGATGCCGACCTGGCCTACCTGACCAACAAGACGGCGTACTTCGTCGACAGCAACCTCGCGCACCTCTGCGGCGCGGGCGAGGAGCGCGCGCCGCAGAACGCGCAGGCCGCGCAGGCGCTGACGCCCTGGGCCGGCAGCGATCCGCGCTACCCCTTCCTGCATGCCGAGCGCACGCCCGACACCCTCGGCCCGCTCTTCAACCCGCAGGCTGGCAAACCGCCGAAGATCGTATTCATCATCGTCGAGGGCCTGGGACGCACCTTCTCCGGACCCGGCGCGCGCCTGGGCAGCTTCACGCCCTTCCTCGACGAACTGGCGGGACGCAGCCTGTACTTCGAGAACTTCCTGGCCGGCCAGGGCCGTACCTTCGGCGTGCTCACCACCGTCTTCGGTTCGCTCCCCTTTGGCGAAAACGGCCTGACGGCCCTGGGCGAGCGCCTGCCGCGCCACGAATCGCTGCTGTCGATCCTGAAACGCCAGGACTACCGGCTGCGCTTCTATTCCGGCTCGAACCTGGAGTTCGACAACGAGGGCCTGTTCCTGCGCCGCCAGGGCGTCGACACCTTTGTCAGCGAAAAGGATTTCAGTGCGCCTTACGAACGTGCCAACGACTGGGGCTACGCCGACCGCGACCTGATGGAAGTGGCTGTGGCGCGCGAGGCCCAGGCCCCGGCGGGACCGGCGGTCGCCGTCGTCCAGACCACCAGCATGCACAGCCCCTTCACCTTCCCCGGCAAGGAAGCGTACATGCGGCGCGCGGCCGAACGCGTGGCGCAACTGAAGCTGCCGGCCGCTCCCGTGTACGAGAACGACCGCGCCATCTTCGCCAGCATTCTCTACACGGACGATGCGCTGCGCATGTTCTTCGAGCGCGCCGCCAAATGGCCGGACTACGACAACACGATCTTCGTCATCACCGGCGACCACCGCCTGCCCGAGCTGCCGATGGACACGCGCATCGAGCGCTACCACGTGCCGCTGATCGTGTACTCGCCGCTGCTGAAGGCGCCGCGCGCGATCAAGGCGATCTCCTCGCAGTTCGACATCGCGCCTTCGCTCCTGGCCTACCTGGCAAACAACCATGGCCTGCAGTCGCCGCGCGACGTCACCTGGATCGGCACCGGCCTGGACACCGAGCCGTCCTTCCGCAACCTGCACGTCATCCCGCTGAAACAGACCAAGAGCGAGATGAGCGACTTCGTCTCCGGCACGGCCTACCTGGCGCAGGGCCAGCTCTACACGATCAGCGACGGCATGCAGGCCGACCGCGGCGACGACGCGCAGGCGCTGGCACGCGCCCAGGCGCAGTTCCGCGCCTTCCTGACCGACAACGGTGCCGCCGGCCGCAGCGCGGCGCTCGGGCCCGCGCAGGCGCAGCTGGCCAGCTACGGCGGCGAGCGCACCCTGCGCACGGCAACGCTGGCGGCGGCTGCCGGCGACATTGGCGTGACCGGCCTGCGCCGGGTTGCCGGTGCGGACGGCGCGCCGGCCTTCGAGGCGACGTTCACCAACCACGGCGCCACCCGCTCGCCCGAATTCATGCCGCTGCTCGTCATCGCCAACGAGCACGGACTGGAACTGGGCGAAACGGCGGGCGCCCCGCGCACGCTGGCACCCGGCGAGCGCGCCGTCATCACCCTGCGCCCGGACCTGCGCAAGGTGGCACCGGGCAGCTATTTCGTCTCGGTCCTGCCCTCGCATCCCGACACCGGGCGCTCGATCGGCATGGGCCAGTACCACGTGGAAGCGAAGCTGTGAACATGGCCATGAAACGCTTCGCCGCGGCCCTGCTGGCCTGTGCCTGCACCCCTGGCGCAGGCTGCCCCTGCCGCGCCTGCCGCCGCTACGGCGCCGCGCGCCATCTGGACCTGGGAAGAAGATTCCTATGACATGCTCGAGCAGCCCGCCGCCGCCGGACGCGCCATCGACTTCCTGAAATCGAAATCGGTCGATACCGTGTTCCTGTATGCGGACGCCTTCGGCGGGCGCAACCTCATCGTGACGCAGCCGCAGCTGTACCGGCGCCTGGTGCGGCGCCTGCACGCCTCCGGCATGAAAGCCTATGCCCTGCTCGGTTCGGGCTACCTGCACACCGAGCGCTACGTGCTGCCCCAGCACCGCGCGCAGGCGCTGGCGATGCTGCAGCGGGTGCTCGACTACAACAAGAGCGCGGCGCCCGAGGAACGCTTCGACGGCATCAACGTCGACATCGAACCGCACATCCTGGCCGAATGGTCGACCCGCAAGATGGAGCTGCTGGCGCATTTCGTCGATTTGTCTGGCGCGCTGATGCGGGCGAAACACGCATCCGGCCAGGATCTGCCGCTGGGACCGGCGATCCCCTTCTGGCTCGACGGCATCCTGCTTGACCACGGTGGCGAGAAAAAGCCCGTCAGCGAGCACGTGCAGGACCTGTACGACTACGTGGCCCTGATGGACTACCGCGACCACGCACTCGGCGGCGACGGCATCGTCAGCCACGCGATGGACGAACTGGCCTACGCCGACAAGGTCGGCAAGCGCGTGCTGATCGGCGTCGAGACGCTACCGAACAGCATCAAGAAGGTGTCGTTCGAGCACCTGAAGGAGGCCGACATGGAACGCGAACTGGGGCTGACGGCGCAGCAGGTCGGTGCCATGAAGCCCTTCGGCGGCTTCGTGATCCATCATTACGGGCAGTACCGCAGGTGGCTGGGGCTGGACTAAAGTACTCACCCAAAATAAATGTGTTGTTGGCTTCCATAACCGGCGCGTTGCTGCGTCGGCCCGCGTCCGCTTGCGGCGCAGTGCTCGCACTGCGGCGCTCTCGCCGTCTTGCACCGCATCCGGTTCTACACGCCCCCCAGGCGCGCGGCCACCTCCTCGTTGATGAGGCGGTAGTATTCGGCCCGACTTTTTCAGCTCAGACCGCCGATGAGGCCGATGACCTGCGACGAAGCGGTGGGGACAGCGGCTGGCGGCATGCGGGCTCCTTCGGGGTCGTGGGTTGACCCCGCCAGTATGGTTCCCCCTCTTCAGTCGGCCACCACGTGCCACACCTCCTTGACCTTGTCGCCCTTGCGCTCGCCCGGCTTGGTGTCGTTGGCGAACAGGTAGAGGGGCTTGCCCTTGTAGGCGAGCTGCTTGCTGCCGTCCTCGCGCGTGACGACGGAATACGGCGCCGCCGCCGGCGTGCTGCCCGCGGGTACGGGCGGCCACATCTTCACGCAGCCGTCGTTGCAGGCGCTCTTGCCGGAGCCGGCCGTATCCTTGTCGAAGGTGTAGACGGTCATGCCGGCGGCATCGACGAGCACGCCGTCGGCCTTCTTCAGGGCGGACTGCGCACCCGCCGCGGTGGCGGCCAGCAGGAGCACGGCGCCGAGCAGCGCAGGGACAGGGTGGAACGCTTTCATGGCAATCTCCCGGGGATGGTCCTGGGCTGAGTATAGACCTGGACAGTGTGCCCATTGCCGTGCGCGCGCCGTATGCGCAGATAAACAACACCCTTGTGCGTTGCCTGCTGTTCATGTTTTGAAAGCCATGTCCCGGATACACGGTACGCGGCGCCATTTCTGGCGGGAGCCAGGGATAATGGTGGCCTACCACACCTGCGCGCGTCTCACGATGATCTCCGCTCCCCTGTTCAGCCGCGCCGATGCCTTTCGCCAGCGCCTTGCCGACCACGACTGGGCGGCATCGGTGCTCGGCCCTGTCGACACCTGGCCGCTGGCCATCCGTACCGTGGTGCGCCTGATGCTCGATGCCAAGCATCCGATGTTCGTCTTCTGGGGACCTCGGCTGGGCTTGCTGTACAACGAGGCCTATACCGACTTCCTGCAGGACAAGCATCCCGCCGCCATCGGCCAGCCCTTTTCCCGGGTATGGCCGGAAATCTGGCCGGCACTGTCGCCCCTGATCGCGCGCGCCCTGGCGGGTGAATCGATTTATGTCGAGGACATGCCTTTCGTCATGTTCAGGAATGGCCGGGACGAGCAGACCTGGTTCACGTTCTCTTATTCGCCGATCTACGACGACGGCGGCCGCATCGTCGGCCTGTACGGCACCGGCGTCGACACCACGGCCAGGGTCACGACCGAGCGCCGCCTCGCCTTCCAGGTGCGCCTGGGCGACGAGCTGCGGGACCTGGCCGATCCCTACGCGATCTGTGCGCGCACGGCTGCCCTGCTGCGCGCCGAGCTCGCTGCCAGCCGCGTCGTGTTCAGCGAAATCGCGGCCGACGGCGAACACGGGATCTTGCACTCGAATGCGCTCGATGGCGCCTTGCCCGGGCTGACCGGCAGTGTCGCGGCGGACGACTTTGGCGACGCGGTGTTGCCGACGCTGCGCAGCGGCGAGGCCAGGGTGCACAACGACATCGTGGCCGAACTCGGCGCGCGCGACCCGCGGGCCGCGGCGCGTTTCGTCCAGGCCGGGATCAAGGCCGAATTGAGCGTGCCGGTGATGCGCAACGGACAGCTCAGCAGCGTCCTGGTCGTGCACGGGACAAGGCGCGTGCCTGGGCCCCGCACGAGATCACCCCGGTGCAGGACATTGCCGAGCGCAGTTGGAGCGCCGTCGAGCGCGCCCGTACCGAGGCGCGCCTGCAGGACGCCCGGATGCAACTGGAACAGCTACTGGGCGAGCGCACGGCCGAGCGCGACCGCATCTGGGACATCGCCCAGGATATCCTCGCCATCGCCAGCACGGACGGCTATTTCCTGGCCTGCAATCCGGCCCTGACGCGCATGCTCGGCTGGACCGAAGCCGAACTGCGGTCCACGCCGTTCACGGCCTTTGCCCATCCCGAGCAGCTGGCGGAACTGGGTGCCGTCCTGGCACGCCTCGTCGCCGGCGAGACCGTCAATCAGTACGAGATCCGCAGCCGCCACAAGGACGGCTCCTACCGCTGGCTGTCCTGGACGGTGGTGCCGCAGGGCCCGACCCTGTACATGGCCGGGCGCGACGTCAGCGAGGCCCGGGCCCAGCAGGAAGCCTTGCGGCAGGCCGAGGAAGCGCTGCGCCAGGCGCAGAAGATGGAAGCGATCGGCCAGCTGACCGGCGGCGTCGCCCACGACTTCAACAACATGCTGGCCGGTATCGTCGGCAACCTGCAGCTGGCGAGCCTGCACCTGAAAGCCGGCAGGACCGAACAGATCGCGCGCTACCTCGAAGGCGCCGAAAGAACGGTCGATCGCGCCGCCACGCTGACGCATCGGCTGCTGGCATTTTCGCGGCGCCAGACGCTCGATCCGCGGCCCACCGATGTCGAGCAGCTGGTCGATTCGATGCTGGACCTGATGACGCGCACCGTCGGGCCGGCCATCGGCATCGAAGTCGCGTACGGGAGCGCTTTCCGCAGTACGTATTGCGACGCCAACCAGCTGGAAAACGCACTCCTGAACCTGGCCATCAACGCGCGCGACGCCATGCCCGGCGGCGGCCGCCTCCTGATCCGCACGAGCGATATCGCGGCCACGGCAAGCGGCGGCGCCGAGGGGCAGGACTTCGTGCGCATCAGCATTGCCGACAACGGCAGCGGCATGCCGCCCGAGGTGGCGGGGCGCGCCTTCGAACCCTTCTTCACGACCAAGCCGCTCGGGCAAGGCACCGGCCTGGGCCTGTCGATGGTGTTCGGCTTCGTCAGCCAGAGCGGCGGCCGGGTGCACCTGGACTCCACGCCGGGCGCCGGCACGACAATACACCTCGACCTGCCGCGCCACCACGGCAGCGTTGTCGCCGCTGCGCCACTGCCCGCCCTGGCGACCCCGGGGCCGGCACCGCGCGCCACCATCCTGCTGGTGGACGACGAAACGGCGCTGCGTGAAGTCCTTGCCGAGCTCCTGCGCGGCGCCGGCCACGAGGTGGTCGAAGCGGAGGACGGCCCGGCCGCGCTGGCGCAGCTGGCAAGGATGAGGGAAACGCTGGCGGAGATCGACCTGCTCGTCACCGACGTCGGCCTGCCCGGCATGAACGGGCGCCAGCTGGCCGACGCTGTGCGCGAGACCGCGCCCGCCACCGCGGTGCTGTTCATTACCGGCTACGCCGAGTCGACCCCGGGCAAGGACTTCCTCGATCCCGGCATGCACATCATGGTCAAGCCCTTCCACCTCGATGCGTTCGCGGCCAGGGTGGCGGCGCTGGTCGGCGAGCAGCGCCAGGCCGCGCCGGCGGGCACGGCGCAGGATCGCCTGTAGCAGCGCCTGCTCAGGATTGCAGGATCCCGAAGTGGCCGCGCCTGCGCTGCCCGGACCTTCGGGATCGCACCGCAGGCATTACAGGAAAGTGAAAACCTGTTCCTGCGGCAGGCGCGACTTCGGCAGCCTGGCATTGAAGTCGCCCTCGGCGTGGTAGCCGACACTCAGCAGCGCCAGGCTCGACAAGCCCTGCTCGTGCAAGCCCAGTTCCGCATCCAGGGCGGCCACGTCGATGCCTTCCATTGGCGTCGTATCCACGCCCAGCGCCGCGGCGGCCAGCATGGCCTGGCCCAGCGCGATATACACCTGCTTCTCGTACCACTGCGGCAGGTCCTTGTAGGTGTAGCGGTGCAGGTTGGTGAAGTGCAGGCGGCCCTTGGCGCCACCGGCTTTGGCGGCTTCGTCGGCATAGCGGCCGTCGCGGTCTTCCTGCTCGAGCAGGCGGTCGAGGTGGCCGCCTTCGGCGTCGACGCGGGTGCAGAACAGGATCACGTGCGAGGCATCGCGAACCTTCCCTTCATTGAAGCTGTAGCCGCCCTGCACACCCTTGGCCAGGCGCGCCTTGCCTTCCGGGGAACTGGCGACGATGAAGTGCCATGGCTGGGAGTTGACCGACGAGGGGCTGTTGCGCAGCACTTCATAGATCTGCTGCATGGTCTCTTCCGGGACCTGGCGAGTCGGGTCGTAGGCCTTGGCCGTATAACGTTGTCGGGATGCTTTGACGATGTCCATGGATTCCTTGTGTTCGGATGAAGCCTGTTGAAGCAATCGCTCAACAATGCTTAACCGCACATTATTACAGGAAGCCGCAATTCGCGTGCGGAGCCGGCACTATTCCTTGCGTACTTTGCTGTTTGCGTACACCCAGGTGTATTCAGCGCCAAACAGGAAAATCTGCGCGGAATAATAGAACCAGGCGACGAGAATCACGAACGAGCCGGCCGCGCCGAAGCCCGAGGCCACGCTCGATTTCGCCAGGTACAAGCCGATCAAGGACTTGCCTACGTTGAAGAGCAAGGCTGTTACCGCGGATCCCATCCAGACGTCGTGCCAGGAGATCTTCGCGGTCGGCATGATCTTGTAGATCATCGCAAACAGCACGGTGAAGAGGGCAAACGACGCGATGAAGTTCAATACGGATGCCAACACGCTTTCCGCTGCGCCGCCCCCGCCCAGCCATTCGCCCGTCGCTGCCAGTGCCGCGCTGACGACGAGCGAAATCATCAGCATGAAAGCGAATCCAAGAACCAGTCCGAAGGACAATACCCGGCTGCGCAACCAACCCCAGATGCCCGACGGTTTCGCTTTCGCCGGCACCCGCCAGATGCGGTCCAGGTCAGTTTGCAGCTCGGCGAAAATCGCCGTTGCGCCCAGCAGCAAAAGAAAGCCGCCAACGATACTGGCGACGATTCCAGTAGATGGTTCACGCGCAGCTTTCAGCAAGCCCTGCACAGCGGTCGCCCCTTCCTGACCCATGATGCCTTGCAGCTGCGCGATGATGGCGCCTTCCGCAGCATCCTGTCCAAATACCATCCCGGCAATCGCGATGATGAGAACCAGTAACGGTGCCAGGGAAAACAGCGTGTAGTACGACAGTGCTGCCCCCATGCTCGGCGCGTAATCATCGATCCATGCGTTTGCCGCAGCCTTGAATATTTGCCACTCCCTGCCGATCCAGCTTGTCGAGGTGTGCTCGAATTGCGGGAGCGCAGGCGTGCTGATGGCTGGTTCCGCGTCCTTCGCATCGGGTTTGGCGTCCTGTGAAGGTTTGCCGTCCTGTGAATGCGTCGGAAAATAATCTCTTTCTTTCTGCACCGCGGCGGGTGTGTCGACGCTGGCATTGTTCCTGGCCGAAGCGAGAGACGCCAGCAGGGAGACAAGCACACCACCCGCCTTCAGAAAATCGCCGTTATCGTGGCTGCGTACTGGTACAAACTTCGTTACAGGCTTTTTCTTGCGTTTGAAGACCGCATAGCCCGCCGCGGCGATGCCCAGTACGGCGGCGCCGCGCACATAGGGAGAGGAAAACGCGTCCGAAGCCCTGGATTTCAACACCTCGAACTGTGCATTCATTGTCGACTCGGGAGCAGCTACGCTGGCTTCGGCTTCATGCGTTTCGTGAGCGGTAGTGGTCATATTGTCCTCATGTGGTCGATATCCGTGCCAGGCCGCCTTGGCGTGACGGCAAAATGGCGCGTTTCTTCGATTTCTTTGCTTCGTTGGCTGACTGTTTCGGTGGCCTGCCCACCGTAAGCCTTCCATCGGTAAGTTTCAGTACGGTGACTCACCATCTGCAGAAGCAAAAGAGGATTGATGCAGCTGAAAGTGCCACGGCCTTACCGAGGCCGCATTATTCAAGAACTGCAGCCCAGAAAACCTGTTTCGTCCCAGCGTAGACTTCAAGATACACTCCTGGATGCGTAGGGCCGCAGCGCATCCATCAGAGCAGCGACATTGCCTGCTGGGACGATAGTCAAGTTCGGCTGGGGCAACAGGCCACAAGCCGGCGTTGCAATGACGGGAATCCCAGCGTCGAGCGCCGTCAGTAATAGCGTGGGCCGGACTTGAACCCACGCAGGCAGCACCAGGACAGCGGCGTCGGCCATCGTCCCCATCCGCACCTCCACTCCCTCCCAGAAGTCGGACGACTCCAGCACAGGTCCCATCAAGGTAAGGGGCAGCCCCAGTTCGCGTACGCAGGCACGCAAGTCGTAGGCGCCTTTGCGGCCAAGCGTAGGTGCCGGGAACACGACATGTTGCCCCGGGGATGTGCGGGCCGGGACCGGCCGTGCCCAGTAAAGCCGGACCGTCTGTGCAAACGCGGCGGCAACCTCGGAATGCGGGGTCAGGATCTGCCCTGCCTTTTGCAAGGCCTGCATCTCGCTTGCCGCCAGTGCCGATGGCGCGCGAAAATCGCCCAGTGTCGTACTCTCGGGATGGCGCGCATGGGCGTCGTCGAGCACCGTGTGCAGTGCAGAAATGGTAGGCCCTGTCATCAGGACGTCGAAGCTTCGCCCTTGCAGCGCCCCCGTCTCCCACACGTAAGGCAGCAAGTCTTGTGAGACCACCACATGTTCGTCGAGGTAGGTGAGCGATTCCACGTAGCGGTGCGCCAGCCGCTTGCGAAACGCCAGCGCCGACATCTGGCGCGCCGCTCCCTGGTTCGACAAGCGACGGGACACCAGCGAGCGCCACAGTGCCAGCATCGGGAAGGTGGCGACCTTTCCGAAACCCTCGGTATGCCAGGCGTACTGTGGCCGGCCGTGCCGACGACCGTCCAGGGGCAGCATCAGCGTATCGCGAGGGCCTTTACGGGTCGCGATCCAGGCATCGAACTCCGGCCACAGCGCATCGACCATGAAGACGGTCCGGTGCGCCGCAGTCGCCGGCCTCGCGGCGGCCTGGCGAAAGCACGCCGTCTCGCCGCAGCTGTGGCAGCTTCGTGGTACCGGCATTTTCGGCGCGAAGGCAATGGATGCGATGGAAACGGCGCTTTTCGCCGGCACCGCGCGGGGTGAATGTTTGAGGATTCGCACACGCAGCTGCCCGTCTTCAATCCGCGCCGAGATCCCAAACGCTTCGGCGGAGCGGAAACGCAGGTCGACATAATTCCAGAACACGGTCGCATCGCGCCCGCTCTGCGCGGCTGAGCCGGGAATGACGCGGGAGTGCGCGTGGCGTTCGACGATATCGAGCCCGGCGTCGAGCGCAGCCTGATACAAGGCGTTCGACAACTGGCACAGCCCTCCGCCCACGGCCGGGATGATGCATCCTTCGCGCAGCTCTCGGCCTTCGACGTAGCCCCGGCCACGCCGCGCCTGTCCGACCTGCTTCCAGAAGCTCAATAGCTGGCCCGCCGGCACGTGCACGCCATCGATGGAGCGAAGCGCCACACGCAAGTTCTGGATTTTGCCGAGTACCAGCGCACGGTGCTCATCGGCACCGACAGTGTCGAGGACCGAGATCGCTTCGCTCCATACATGCGGCAGCGGGGCACCTGATGACCACCGCTTCAGGTCCCGCTTGAACGCGTCGGCGATCCATCGCCGCAGACGCAGCAGCGCCACCTTGCACCCGAATACGGCAGCATCGGCGCGGGTTGGTAGGCGCACTGCGCTGTCACTAGTGGTGTCCATCGTTAATAGTGTCTCTCGAGCTCGTTTGTTTGCAGAGCGCTTGCGCGCTGCGGCTTCGTCCTTCACCAATCGTCCGCATAAGTGCCTGGAACGATGATCCTGAGTGCGCGGCTTTTGAGGCTGATGGCAAGGCATTTATCCTCAATGCCTTTGATTTGATCCCAGTTATCGTCGTTGATCAACACCAGCCTTTCAACCTCGTCCATGTCGATCCTGGAGGCATAGCGGCGCGCACGGATCGACAGCGTTGAAGCGTCAAGACTGACCGTCCATGGCACGCGTGGTGTCGAGATCAGCCCCTGGGCGTTCAGGCCCAGCATCTGCGCGGCGTACGCAAGCCCAATACCACCTGTCGAGCCGACGTAAAACAGGATGACGACGATTCTCCAAAAGATGTTATCGGACCCGCGCAAATCCGACTGCTCAGGCCAGGTGATGGCGATCGCACCGAACACGAACGCCACAATCACCGCCACTGGGATCAGCCGTACGGCTAACTGGATGGTGGCAAACCTGATCGGAGATATGAGCGTCGTTGACATGCAGCTTGTTTTGAGGTGACGGGTATTGCAGTCAAAATGCGACTGCCGAGCCCTGCAGTAGACATACCCCGGTACCCGTCCGCCAAAATCATTGTCCGAAAATTGGAGGTTGAGAGCGCCTGACGAAGTCGCGAAAGCGACATGATCGCGTGACCGATCACGGACGTTCGGAATAGCTCAGTGTAAGGTGTTGTTGCTGTATGTACAAGCAAGGGGTTGTGCTAGGCGCTCTGCGCCGATTTCCTCCTGCTGCACGCGCCGCATATTTACTTGTTTTTGTTTGGCCGGTCTGCATGATGTGCGCTGCTGCACAGCAGGATCGGGCCGTAGCCCCCCGGTTCCGTGGCACGCCTGCCAGCAACAGATCCGCAACAAACATGCATCAACCCCTATAGCAGTTCAATAACAATTGCTATAATTCAATTAATACCCCGATGCAATCTCTTTGCCATCGCTCGGGTGGATTTTCCCCGGACGAACAAGAAGATGCATCCATGAAGAATCGGTCGCTGTCCATCGCGATAGCTGGCGTGGGCCTGCTGGCGGCTGGAGCGCTGCACGCGGCCGGCCTCGGCACATGCCCACGGCTGGACGCGGATGGCGGGGCGGGCGGCAGCTTTACCGGACGACCACGTCCACGCCGGCATCCCCTGCATACGCCCCCGGCCTGCGCATCGCGCTCTGGGGCGACAGCCTCAGCTCCTCGCGCGACTTCATCGGTGCCGCCCTCGACACTGCCGGCATCGCCAAGGGCGCCGTGGCGCCCTCTTTCATCCAGGCCGGCATTCCGGTGCCCGGCTTGCAGCTACCCGTGAAAGCCGCCTGTGCCAGCAAGGGTTGGCGCGTGGCCTACGCGCACAAGGAAAAGCGCAGCCAGCCCGGATTTTCCAAGGGTTTTCTCAGCATGACAGCGGACAGCCCCGGCGAGACCATCGCGCTGGACCTGCGCGCGCCTGGATCGTCGGCGCGGGTCAAGGCTGTGACCCTGCTCTACGAGAAACCCGCGCCGGACGCCTCGCTCATGCTGGCCGTGTCGGTCGACGGCGGTGCGGAAGAGTTCGTGTCGCTGAGCCGGCGCAACAGCTCGGTCCTGCGCATCGTGCCGGACGTGCCGCTGGCCACGATCAAGCTACGCGTGGTGTCGGGAAAGGTCACCGTGCACGGCTTTGCGCCCGTCTACGACAGCGCGCCCGCGCTGCTGCTCGATTCCTTCAGCGTGCCGGGTGGCTTGCTGCGCAGCTGGTCGAACACGGCCGCGGCGCATTTTTTTTCGGCGGCGCCGGAAGTGGCGGCCGACTACAACCTCGTCCTCGTCCAGTACGGCACCAACGAGGGCGCCGTTCCCAGCTTTTCGCGCACGAATTACCTGAGCTACCTGCGCGAGAACCTGGGGCGCATGCGCAGCTTCTATCCACGCGCGCGCTGCATCCTGGTCGGCCCGCCGGACCGCGGCAATGCCGGCGGCGGCGGCGCGCTGAAATTCGCGAACGTGCATGCCCAGATCGCGTCGGCGCAGAAGCAGGTCGGGCTCGAGCACGGTTGTGCCTTCTGGGACTGGCAGGCGGCAATGGGCGGTCCTGGCAGCGCCGCGCGCTGGGCCGCGATGCAGCCGCCGCAGATGCAGCGCGACCTGACCCACCTGACGGCAAAAGGCTACCAGCTCAGCGGCCGCATGTTTGCCCAGGCGCTGCTGCTGAACAAGCACTGAATCACGAACTGAATCACGAACTGAACCAAGAACCGAACGAAGAACCGAGCCGCTAGAGCCATGTCCCATTCCCCGATCAATCAAGGCCACCCACGTTTCGCCGAACTCGACGGCCTGCGCGCGCTGGCGGTGGCATCCGTGATCCTGTTCCACTGCGATATCTCCGGGCTGTTCGACGCAGGCTTCCTCGGCGTGGACGTGTTCTTCGCGATCTCCGGCTTCATCATCACGGCCATGCTGGTCAAGGACTACCGCGACAAGGGCGACTTCCGCTTTCGCGCGTTTTACTTTCGCCGCCTGAAGCGCCTGCTGCCGCCGGTGGTCGGCCTGGTGCTGCTGGCCACCGGCACCGCGCTGGTGTCCGATGCGGCCTTCGCCGCCTTCCGCGCCGACGTTCCAGCCGCCCTGGCGTATTGGTCGAACGTGTGGCAGATCGTCGAGAAGCAGTCCTATTTCGACACCACGCCCCACGTGCTCAAGCACCTCTGGTCGCTGGCGGTGGAAGAGCAGTTCTACCTGGTGTGGCCGCCGCTGGCCTTTTTCGTCCTGAAGCGCCATGGCCCGAAAGCCACTGGCGTGTTCGCCCTCGCGCTGGCCTTCGCCAGTACCGCCTGGATGTGGTACGGCTATGACCCGGCCATCGGCAGCGACGACCTGAACCGCCTGTACCTCGGCACCGATACCCACGCCATGGGCCTGTTCGCGGGCGCCGCGCTGGGCTGCTTCTGGAATCCCTGGGCGCGGCCCACGGCCAGCCCGCGTGCCCGCTGGGGCTGGCGCATCGCGGCCCTGGTGTCGCTTGGCGTGCTCACTTGCATGAGCGTGAGCCTGAACCCGACCAGTCCGGCCTTCTACCAGGGCGGTTTCCTGCTGGTGCCGCTGCTGACGGGCGTGGTGGCCTACTGCACCATGAACGACCGCCGCTTTTTTGTTTCGCGCCTGCTGCGCACCGACCTCGCGCAGTGGCTGGGCTCGCGCTCCTATTCCCTCTACCTGGTCCATTGGCTGGTCTTCGTCTGGCTGCAGCTGCGTGGCCATGGCGACTTTTCCAATTGGGCGGTGCTGCTTGGCGCCCTGGCGGCGGTGGCCGGTTTGTCCGAACTGATGTACCGCTGGGTCGAGATGCCTTCGAAACGCTTCAACCCGCGCAGCCTCGACAACCGCCGCATGGCGGCCTGCGTGCTCGTCTACATGGGCTCGGCCTGGTCGATCTTCGCGATCACGCTGCTCCACGCGCCGGCGGCACCGGTCGTCGCCAGCGCGCCGGCGCCGACGAGCGAGGCCGCTGCGCCCGCCGCGCCCGTGGCGGGCGCGAACCTGCCGCCGCCGAACCCGAGGCCGCGCTTGACCCCGACGAGATGATCGCCGGCGGCGAAGACATCTTCGCCATCGGCGACTCGGTACTGCTGGGCGTGAAGCACCACCTGTCGAAAACCATTCCCGGCATCCGCGTCGACGCCCGGGTGGGACGGCAGGCGAGCCAGGGCCTGGAAGCGGTCAAGGCATGGCGCGCCAAGTCCGGCAAGGCCTCGACGGTCCTGCTGCACCTGGGGACGAACGGCTACATCAACGAAGCGCAGTTCCGCGCGCTGCTGGACGAGCTGGCGGACCGCAAGTCGGTCATCGTCATCAACGTGCGCGCGATCCGCCGCTGGACGGCGCCGAACAACGAGATGATCGCGCGCCTGGCGCCGCTCTACCCGAACGTGCACCTGATCGACTGGCATGCGCTGTCGGACGGCCATGCCGAGTTCTTCGTCAAGGATGGGATCCACCTGACGACCAAGGGCATGCGCGCGCTGACCGCGCAAATCAAGACTGCCACCGGCGGCGAAGTCATCGTGCCGGAGGAACGCGCTACAATGTTGGCTAAAGGAAATGGCGGCGAGCGTGAGCGTGGGGAGGCAGACAGGTCTGCCAAGGCCGGCAAGGCGCATGCTGCCGACGCGTCAAGGGAAGCCACGGCGGAGAAATCGACCGGCCACGCGGCTGAGCAAGCGCCGGACAAGCCATCCGAAACATCACCCGAGAAGCCGGCTGACAAGGCCGCCGAGAAGCCGGCCGACAAGGCGGCATCGGCACACGAAGCGCCTGCCGTCGCGCCACCCGAAGCCGCGAACGGCGGTGAGGCGGCAACGGAAGCGCCACCCGCCTCCCCCCTGCGCCCCACCTGCCGCAGCCTCGATAGCGGCAGCCGGGGTGCCGGGGTGCCGGCAAGCGGGTGGTCTGACTAATTATTTGTGAAGGAGTGCCATGACTGCGATACGTGGCTTATTGACGCTCGTGAGAGTGGTGGGCGTGCTGGCGCTGGCGCTGGTGCTGTATGCCTGGGTCTATCCCGAGCAGCTGGGCAAGTGGATCGGCGCGGCGAGCAGCGAACCTGCCGTACCGGTAGCGGCGGTCGCACCCGCCGTGCCCGCCGCATCCGTGCCGGCCCAGGCTGCCCTGGCAGCTACTGGCCCGGCCGCGCCCCCGGTGGCGGCACCGGCACCGGAACCGGCCAAGCCGGCCGTCCCGCCGCCCCCGCCCGTCCCTTCGGTCCAGCTGTCGAAGTCCCAGGCCGCCATGGCCCAGTGGCTGGGCCTGAAATACCGCGTCTCGCCGGCGGCGATCGGCGCATTGATCGCCGAAGCGGACAAACTGTCGAAGTCCTACCGCCTCTCGCCCAACCTGATCATCGCGGTGATGGCCATCGAATCGAATTTTCACCCCTACATCCAGAGCGAGGCCGGTGCCCAGGGCCTGATGCAGGTGATGCCGCGCATCCACGCGAAGCGCTACCAAAAATATGGCGGCAAATCCAGCTTCATCGATCCGATCGTCAGCCTGAAGGTGGGCGCGGAGATCCTGCGCGATTGCGTCAAGCTCAAGGGCTCCGAAACCGAGGCGCTGCGTTTCTATTTCGGTGGCGGCGCGTCCAGCGACGCCTATATCGACAAGGTGCGCGCGGAGCAGCGCCGCCTGAACCAGGTGGCGGCCGGGGCACGCGTGCCGGTCGATGCGGCGCCCTGAGCGGCCCGGGCTGCACCACAGGGCATAATAACCCTGGCGCCGCCCGCCTGGCGGCTTGACGCTTTCGCCTGAATTTCTTTCATCTTTCGCCCGGCAATGCCGGCGCACGGAGGCTGCCATGCGCATCCCGGTTTTCCTGACCCTGTTTGCAGCCGTGGCGCTGCCTGTCGACGCCAATGCCCGGGAGGCGCCTGCCGTCATGCAGCTGGCCGTGCGCGCGGGTGCCAATGTGCAGCCGCTCGCCTGCGAGAAGAAGCCGGCACTCGTACGGCCCGCGGCGGAACCGAACCCGGATCCGCTCGAGATCCCCAGCGAAGACATGCTCGACGAACTCCCGGCGCCCCCACTGGACGTGCCCACCGCCGCGAACTCGCCCCTGTCCTCGCTGCGCGCGCTGCCCTCGAACGAGGGCTTTCGCATCGCCATCTGGGGCGACAGCCACCTGGCCGCGAATTTCTTCACCGAAGAGCTGGCAAAGCTCCTCAAGATCCCGGGCGACGCCCTGCCGAACCTGCTGATCCCGGCAAACATGGGCAAGGCCGGCGTGCGCCTGCCGCTGCGCCAGTCCTGCGTGTCCCCGCAATGGAAGTATGAACCCGTCTATGTCAGCGGCGAGGGGACGACGGCGCCCGGCCCGGGGCTGGTGAACATGGTCAGCGACCAGGCCGGCGCCACGCTGGCCTGGGATGTGCGCAAGGACGCGCAGTCGCCCGGCTACGAACGGGTACGCGTCCTCTACCAGCAGACCGAGGCGCCGATGCTAGTGGCCGTCAGCGTCGACGGCGGAGCGGAACAGGAAGTGACGCTGCAGCAGAAGGCCGGCCCGGCCGTGCTGGAACTCGCGGCCGACGCGCCGCTGGCGCAGGTGCGCCTGCGCCTGGTCGATGGGCGCCTGCGCTTTCACGGCCTGGAACTGGCGTCCGCGCAATCGAAGCCCTACGTGCTGGATGTCTTCGGCTATCCCGGCGCCACCGCCGCCAGCTGGAGGAGCGCCAACCAGGACTACCTGCGCGCCTGGTTCGCGCAGCGCCAGTACCAGCTGGTCATGCTCGAATTCGGCACCAACGAAGGCAACGTCAAACCCTTCGACCTGGCGGCCTACCGCAAGATGCTGACCGAATCGGTACGCAACATGAAGGCCACCTTCCCGACGGCGGCCTGCGTGCTGATCGGGCCGGGCGACCGCGGCGTGCTGGTACCGCGTTCGTTGAACGTGCGTCGAAAAGGCGCGGGCGCGGACAGGAAAGCGGGCAAGAAGGCAGGGAAAAAAGCGGCGCGGATTGCGGCGGCCAAGGGCGCGAAAAGCGGCAGGAAACGCGCGGCGGTCGACCTGTTCCAGTATTCGACCATCCACGCCGCCATCAACCGCGTGCAGGCCGAAGTGGCACAAGATGCCGGCTGCCTGGCCTGGAGCATGCAGGACGCGATGGGTGGACCGGGCCGCGCCTACGGGTGGGCGCAGCAGTCGCCGGCGCTGATGTCGAAGGACCTGATCCACTTCACGGTGGCCGGCTACCGGCGCCTGGCGCAGGAATTTGCCAAGGACATGGGCTGGACGGACGCGCCGGCGCCGTGACTGGCGTTCGCCGGTGGCTTGTCCGCCCGGTCGATCGCACGAGGCCTGCGTTCCGTCACCAGTCTTCCCTCCTCCGGGAAGCATGTACTGACAATCGCGGGCGCGCATGACGACAAGTATCGATATGCATTTGAAGAACGGTATGTAAAGATAGTAATACGTTCGTTCGCTGGCCCGAGGGCCGTGCGTTAGCGTGGTGATTTCACGCCGCACGAACCCGCATGGCCGCACCGCCATTCCACTTCGCTGTTCGTTGGCACTTTACCGAGGATGCACGATGAATTTGCCCGGAAAACGCCTTGCCCTGCTGTTTGCCGCCTCCCTGCTGTCGAACACGCTCCACGCGCAATCGCCTGCCCTGACGCCGGTGCAAAAGGATTTCCGGGCCATCTACCAGGAACTGGTGGAAATCAACACGACCAACTCCAGCGGCAGCTGCACCAACGCGGTGACGGCCATGGCGGCCCGGCTCAAGGCCGGTGGCTACAGCGATGCCGACATGCAGATCATCGTGCCGCCGGACGGTCCGACGAAGGGCAACCTGGTCGCGCGGCTCAAGGGCAGCGGCGCCAGCAAACCGCTGCTGCTGCTGGCCCATGTCGACGTGGTCGAGGCCAAGCGCGCCGACTGGGTACGCGATCCCTTCAAGCTGATCGAGGAAAACGGCGTGTTCTACGCGCGCGGCGCGTCCGACGACAAGGCGATGGCGGCGGCCTTCGTGGAAAACATGATCCGCTACAAGCGCGAGCGCCCTGCTTTCAAGCGCGACATCATCCTCGCCCTCACCTGCGACGAAGAGATCGTTCCCTCCAGGTTCAATGGCCTGGCCTACCTGCTGCGCAACCACCGCAAGCTGATCGACGCCGAACTGGCCCTGAACGAGGGCGGCAGCGGCTATCTCGACAAGGACGAAAAGCCGGTGCGCCTGAGCATCCAGGTCGGCGAGCGCGTCACCCAGAACTACCAGCTGGAAGTGACCAATCCGGGCGGCCACAGCGCCCGTGCGCCGCGCGAGAATGCGATCTACCGCCTGGCCGATGGCCTGGCCCGGCTCGAGCGTTTCGATTTCCCCTTCACGCTCTCGCCGGTGACCCGCGCCTTCTACGAGCAGATGGCGCAGATCGAAAAGGGGCAAACGGCGGCCGACATGAAGGCGATCCTGCGCACTCCGCCGGATCGCGACGCCCTCGAACGCCTGTACGCCCTCAATCCGGAACACAACTCCACCGTGCGCACCACCTGCGTCGCCACGATGGTCGATGCCGGCCATGCCCCCAACGCCCTCGCCCAGCGCGCCCGCGCCAACGTCAACTGCCGCATCCTGCCCGGCGAACCGGTCGATTCGGTGCGCGCGACGCTGGTGCGCGTGCTGGCCGACGACAAGATCACCGTCACGCCGGTGGGCGAAGCCGACCTGGCGCCCTCGCCGCCGCTGACGCCCACGATCATGGGACCGGTCAAGGCGGTCGCCAACGAGATGTGGCCGGGCGTGCCCGTCGTCCCGACCATGCTCGTGGCCACCTCCGACGGCCGCTACCTCAACAACGCCGGCATCTGGACCTATGGGATCAGCGGCATGTTCGTCGGCGTCGAGGGTAACGGCATCCATGGGCTGGATGAACATATCCGGGTGAAGTCGCTCTACGACGGGGTCGAATTCCTGTACCGCCTGGGCAAGCGGCTGGGCCAGCAATAAGCGCCGCTTGAACCTATCCCGGTTGCGGTAGCCGGAGAAGCCGGAACCGCAACGGGGAGTCAGGCTTTCCTGGTAGCGACCACCCAGCCATACAGCGAACCCGCAAACAGGCTTGCCGCCATCAGCGTAATGAGAATGGTCCCGTTCCCCCACCTGCGGATGAGTACCGAAAACGCAGGGCGTTTGACGCTGTAATAGACCAGGACGCGGTTATCTCCCAGGTACAGCGGTGTCTGATCAATGGACCCGCATTGGTCGCCCAGGACATATCGATCGCCGTGATACACAATGCCTTTGACGGTGTACTGGTAGCGTACCCATTGTTCGGTTTGCTTACGCCGACCGCAGCGGGACTGGCCCGCATCCAGGATCAGGCCCTGGGCCGTTTCGTATTGCATGAAGGGGCGAAACCCTTGCGCGTAGAACCCGCCCCAATACCATCCCATGCTCGCCAGGATGGCGGCCGCAAAGACCAGACAGAAGCCGCCGCGGGCTCCCTGATACTGTTTTTTCCTGCTCAAGCTTGCCCCTTGCATCAGGCCCTACTGCCAGAACTTCCACCACGGCTTGCCGGTATTGGCCAGATCGGAAGCAGCAGTGTGCCGCTCGGCGACCGACTCCGCACGCTCGAACTTGACATCGAATGACCAGCTGTTCTCGTGGCGGGAATAGGCGACGACCGCCTTGTCCCAGGTATCGCCTGCCTGGCGCATGGCCACGTAGAAGTCTTCGCACAGTTGGCGCAAGGCCTCGCTCATCTGGGCTTTTTCTTCGCTGTCGCTGTTTTTCAATGCATAGTTGAGATAGGCGCCGTTACAGGTAATGGTCAGCTCACCCTTGTTCCAGCTCGCGGGGGAACACCGGATCGCCTCGCCGACGAGCGACTCAAGGATGGGTGTGTAGCGATCGAATTTGTCGGTCATGCGGTTCGAGGTCGTCATGGATAAAGTGCATGCGTGTTGGCGTCACGGTCCCGCCAGCTGCCCAGTGTACTGGATGTGATACCGGCGATGACATCCAATGCATGCGGTTCAGCACAATAAACACGCACAGCAAACTGTCCAGCACTCAGCAAAAATCCCGGCTATTGGTCGTCAGCTTCCCCAGCAAGTGCGACATGTCCACCAGCCGCTTGGCCACCAGGTGGCGCACCTGCCCCTGGCTTTGCCAGATGCCGTATACGCCGAGCAGGCTCGCGCCCAGCACTTCGCGGCGTTGCTGCTCGACCAGGGTAGGCCAGACGATCACGTTCACATTGCCTGTCTCGTCTTCCAGCGTCAGGAACAGCACGCCCTTGGCCGTGCCGGGCCGCTGGCGCACCGTGACGATGCCGCAGCCGCGCGCCAGCTGGCCGTCCCGGTATTCGTTCAATACGGACGCCGGCATGAAGCGCTGCGCCAGCAAGGCTTTGCGCAGCAGCGCGACCGGATGGCGCCCCAGCGTGAGCCCCTGCGCGCGGTAGTCGCCAACGATCTCGTCGCCCTCCGATGGCGTGGCCAGCTGCGGCATCTCTTCGACCGGCGAGGTCGGGCGCAGCAGGTCCTTGTCGGGCACGGCGCCCACGGCCTGCCACAGGGCTTCGCGGCGGTTGCCGGCGAGTGTACGCAATGCGTTGGCACCGGCCAGCACCTGCAGGTCGCCCCGGTCCAGCCCTGCCCTTCTCGCCAGGTCGGCCACGCTGTCGAAAGGACGGATCGCACGCGCCTCCTCGATGCGCGCAGCCGCCTCGAAGCTCATGCCGCGCTGCAGCGAGAGCCCGAGGCGCACGGCAGGCTGGCGCGTGGAGTCGTGCAGTTCTTCCAGGGTCGACTCCCAGCCGCTGATGGTGATGTCGACCGGACGCACCTCAATGCCGTGGCGCTGCGCGTCCTGCACCAGCTGCGAGGGAGAATAGAAACCCATCGGCTGGCTGTTGAGCAGCGCGCACAGGAAAGCCGCCGGCTCGTGGCATTTGACCCAGGAGCTGGCATAGGCCAGCAGCGCGAAGCTGGCCGCGTGCGACTCGGGAAAGCCGTATTCGCCGAAGCCCTGGATCTGGCTGAAGATCTGCTCGGCAAAAGCCAGGTCGTAGCCGCGCTCGAGCATGCCGCGCACGATGCGGTCGTAGTAGTGTTCCAGGCCACCCTTGCGCTTCCAGGCCGCCATGGCGCGGCGCAGCTGGTCGGCTTCGCCTGGCGTGAAACCGGCGCCCAGAATGGCCACCTGCATCACCTGCTCCTGGAAGATCGGCACGCCCAGCGTACGCCCCAGCGCTTCCTTCATCTTGTCACTCGGGTAGACCACCGGTTCGAGGCCCTGGCGCCGCCGCAGGTAGGGGTGCACCATGCCGCCCTGGATCGGCCCCGGGCGCACCACCGCCACCTCGATCACCAGGTCATAGAACACGCGCGGCTTCATCCGCGGCAGCATGCTCATTTGCGCGCGCGATTCGATCTGGAACACGCCCACCGTATCGGCGGCGCAGATCATGTCGTAAGTGGCCTTGTCGTCCGGCGGGATGTCCTGCATCTCGAACAGGTTCCCGTGGCGCAGGCTGATCAGGTCCAGCGCGCGGCGCAGCATCGACAGCATGCCCAGCGCCAGCACGTCCACCTTCATCAGGCCCAGTTCTTCCAGGTCGTTCTTGTCCCACTGGATGACGCTGCGATCAATCATGGTGGCGTTCTCGATCGGCACCAGGCGGGAGAGCTTGCCCTGCGCGATGACGAAGCCGCCCGGGTGCTGCGACAGGTGGCGCGGGAAGTTCAGCAGCTGCTGCGCCAGCGTCGCCCACTGGATCGACAGCGGCGCCTCCGGGTCGAGCCCGGACTCCTTCAGGCGATTCAATAAGTCGGCCTTGCTGTCGAACCAGTGGTGCGCCTTGCTGACCTTCTCGATGATGCCGAGGTCGACGCCGAGCGCGCGGCCGCTGTCGCGCAGCGCGCTTTTCGGACGGTAGCTGATCACCACCGCCGCCAGCGCGGCGCGGGTGCGGCCGTATTTGGCATAGATGTACTGGATGACTTCTTCGCGGCGCTGGTGCTCGAAGTCGACGTCGATGTCGGGCGGCTCGTTGCGTTCTTTCGAAATGAAACGTTCGAACAGCAGGTTGGCGCGCGCCGGATCGACCTCGGTGATGCCGAGGCAGTAGCACACCGCCGAATTGGCGGCCGAACCGCGGCCCTGGCACAGGATATTGTTCGAGCGCGCGAAGCGCACGATGTCGTACACGGTGAGGAAGTAGTGTTCGTAGCCCATTTCGGCGATCAGTCCAAGCTCATGCTCGACCTGCGCCTGCACCTTGGCCGGTATCCCCTCGCGAAAGCGCCGGTGCGCGCCGATATAGGTCTCGCTGCGCAGGAAACTGCTGGCCGTCTGGCCGGGCGGGACGACTTCGTTCGGGTATTCGTAGCGCAGCTCATCCAACGAGAAGGTGCACAGGGAAGCGATACGCAGTGTCTCGTTCAGCGCCGCCTTCGAATAGATGTTCGCCAGGCGCAGGCGTGCGCGCAGGTGCTGCTCGGCGTTCTGGGCCAGCCCATAGCCGCATTCGGCCACGGGTTTACCCAGGCGCGTGGCGGTCAGCGTGTCCTGCAGGGGTTTTCTCGAACGGACGTGCATCACCACGTGGCCCAGCGCCACGATCGGCAGCCGGTGCTGCCAGCCGACTTCTTCCACCGTGGCGCGGTGGGCATCGTCGAAAGCGCGGTGCAGCAGCACCAGGCCAAGCCAGGCGCGGCCCGGGAAGTGCTCGGCAATCCACGCGGCCTGGGCATGCAGGCGGTCGACATCCTTCGCCTCGTGGCCGGGGTAGGCCGGCAGCAGGATCGCCAGGCAATCGGGCATGCCCTTCAGGTGCGCCAGTTCGCGCGGCGGATTGACGATGTCCTCGACCGTGAGGAAGTAGGTCCCCTTGTCGGCGCGCGTGCGCCCGAGCGTGATGAATTCGGACAGGTTGCCGTAGCCATTGCGGTTCTGCGCCAGCAGGATCAGCGACAGGGCCGGGCTGCCGTCGGGCTGCTTGAGGTGGAAATGGGCGCCAACGATGAAGGGCAGCGCCGCCTTCTTTGCTTCGGCGTGCGCTCGCACCACGCCGGCCAGCGAGCACTCGTCGGTCAGCGCCAGCGCCGAGTAGCCCAGGCGCACGGCCCGCTCCACCAGTTCCTCCGCATGCGAGGCGCCCTGCAGGAACGAGAAGTTCGACAGGCAGAACAGCTCGGCATAGTCGGGCAGGCTGGGCGTGGGCGGCGGGGTCGGCATCGGTCAGGCAAGGATCATCATGGTAAGTGTCCGCACAGTAATACTACTGTATAAAAACACAGTATAACCGACGAGGTCAACTTATCAAGCTTTTGTGCGTGAACCGCGGTGTCGTGGGGCCGCGGTTGAGTTTCCACTACCGATTCACCCAGGCGGAATAGGTCCGCTGCTTTTCGGTCAAGCTTGTCAGCTTGCCAGCGCTTTCTGCTAGAGTGGAATGCGCGCGCATGCGCGTGGCGACATCCATGCAGACAACCACGAAAGGTGAACCATGACCGATTCGATGACCGTGCTGGCGGCGGCCGCCTCCTTCGCAGGAAGCCATTTTCTGCTGTCCCACCCGCTGCGCGCGCCGCTGGTGCGCGCCATGGGCGAGAAAGGCTTCCTCGCCTTCTACTCCCTCATCGCCGCTCTTACGCTGGGCGCCACCGTCTGGGCATTCCGGCGCGCGCCAACGACGGCATTTCTCTGGGAGGTCGGCGACGGCCTGTGGGCTTTCGTGACGGTGGCGATGCTGGTCGCCTCGATCCTGCTGCTCGGCTCTTTCATTCGCAATCCCGCCCTGCCCGGCGCCGCCGCCAGCGCCGCGACGGCCCAGGCGCGCGGCGTCTACGGCATCACCCGCCACCCGATGATGTGGACCTTCGCCATCTGGGGCGCCTGCCACATCCTCGTGTACCCGGTCGAGAAGAACATCATCGTCGCCGGCGCCATCATCGTGCTCGCCCTCGTCGGCGCCGCGCTCCAGGACCGCAAGAAGGCGGCGCTGGATCCAGACGGCTGGCAAGCCTGGCAGGCTCGCACCAGCTACCTGCCTTTCGCCGCCATCGCAGCGGACCGCGCCCAATTTGGCGGCTTCGGCATGCATGCGATTGCCGGCGGCATCCTCGTCTGGCTGCTGGCCACTGGGCGCATATTCCGGCCGCGGGCTGGGCGGCAGGCATCTGGCGCTGGCTGGTGTAATGCTGCACAACACGGGAGTACACGTCGTGAGCACATCCATGCACCTGCATCGCTTCGCCTGTTTCACCCATGGCAGCCGCGGCGGCAACCTGGCCCTGGTCGTCGAAGGCGGGCCGCCCGACCCGCTTGCCCGTGCCGCACTGGCACGTCAGCGTGCGCTCACTTGCGTCTTTATCGACCCTGCGGACAGTCCCGAGCTCGCAGCAGTGCTCGACTTCGTCTACCCGCACATGCGCAGTCCCTTGTGCCTGCACGCGACGCTGGCGGCGGCAACACTGCTGTTCTCCCGCGATCCAGCCGTGGCTCCCGTCGTCAGGACCGCGATGCATGGCCAGCGCTTGTCCCTGTCGCACCAGGACAGCAACCTGTTCGTCGGCCTGGCCCGGCAAGACGCGCCCTCGATCGATATCGATATCGCCCTGGCGGCCCGCCTGCTGGATGCGCCCGGCCTGGCCCCTGGCGAGTCCGCCCGCGATCGCCTCGGTCGGCAGCCCGAAACTGTTGCTGGAAGTGGCCGATCCCGACACGCTCTACCGGCTCGCGCCCGACCTGTCCGCCATCGCGGCCTGGGGCCGCGAACATGGCGTGAATGGCTGCTATGTATGGTGCCGCAGGCCGGATGGCGACTACGAAGGCCGCAACTTCAACCACCTCGATCCGCTGCTCGAGGACAGCGCCACCGGCGTCGCTGCCGGCGCGCTGACGGTATTGCTCGGGCATGGCCTGACCGTCCACCAGGGCCGTGCCACCGGGCGCGACTGCCTGCTGCGAACCCAGGTACGAAGCGAGGACATCCTCGTTGGGGGACTGGTACGGGCACTTGGGACAGCCTGACGCAGGCGCCAAGGTTGCCGTCCGTTACCACGTCGAGGCAAGGAGAAACGGTGAGAGTGATCGATCACGCGCCACACGGGTGGTTCCTGCTTGAAGAGGATGGCGCGCTTTTCCTCGATGTGAACTGCAGCCACAGCTTCGTCAGTTACAACTTCATGCTGCGGCTGGATGCGCAGGAGCGCAGCGCATACGAAAGCGAAGGGCGCGCCTTCATCAACCGCCTGGCCACGGCTGTCCAGGACAGCGGGCCGAACTCGCGCAGCTCCAGGTTCTACGAACGGAACCTGTCGGGGACCTACTCCGACGAGGTCACGAAAACGATCGAGGACTGGCGGGCGAGTAGCTAAGTACTCACCCAAAAATAAATGTGTTTTTGGCTTCCAGAACCGGCGCGTTGCTGCGTCGGCTCGCGTCCGCTTGCGGGGCAGTGCTCGCACTGCGGCGCTCTCGCCGTCTTGCACCGCATCCGAACCGGCACGTCCGGTTCTGTTTGCCAAAATTCCCATTTATTTTCGGTCGAGTACTTAGCCGATCGAGTCGGGCAACCACATCGACGATCACCCGGATGGCAGCTCCGAACAGACAACGCGCGACGGTGCCATGGCAAGCTCACCCGTTTTTGCTGACCTCTCTCAGGCTGAGCCAGATCGTGACGGCGATAACGAGCCACGAAGCGGATTCGATCAGAACCTGGTTTTTCTGGTAGTTCGGCATAAGCCCCAATAACCAAAGCGCGGGAAGACTGCACGCGGTGGCCGCGAAAGCCCGCAGTCGAGCGCCGCTTTGGGTACGCCAGAAAGCGATGACGATCGCCAGCACGAGCAACGCGACAATCCGGGCAGCCGCGAAAAAGACAATGGTCGGATCGCCCGAGGCCGCGGCCCATGGCGAAACGGTTGCAAGCACACCCGCCAGGAGGTAACGGTGCAAGGTATTGCCCGCATATCTGTTCAAGGTGTATCCCACGGCCCCTCTCCTGTGCACTGTTGTGGCTGCATGCTCAGTATTTCCGCAATGGCTGAAGAATGGTATTCCCCCAACAAAAAGAGCGCAGCTAGAAATAGAATTTTCTACTTTAAGGCGGCCATCGACAGGCCGGCATGGCGACCTGGTCAAATAGAATTGTCGCAGCTGGAGTCAGCCTCCGAGTGCATCTTCGCTTGTTCCCAACAGTATTCCAGCAGTGCATTCAACTCGGTATCCGTCCCTGGAAACAGCCCGGAAGCCACCGACTCCTCGAAGCCATCGAAGCACGTGCCCCGCAAAAGATGACACAAACCGCCCGTCACGCGATGCTGCGTTTCATTGATCTTGCGAAGCAAGCGCGGGTTTGAGAGATCATCGGTCCCTGGTGTTTGCCCTCGCCCTCCCGCTACAGTTGGCAAACGAGTTCATGGGCGAGCTTCTTCGGAATAACAAAGCCACACGCCTGGTGGAGCAAGGAACCGCAGCGAAGTCGTTCTCGCTACTGCGCATCGCTTATGGGGTTCTTCTGTTCCTGATAGTTACCGGTCTGCTGGTGGGCGCAGGCTATGGATGGCGCCTGCTACGCCCCCTGTTGGCTTGATATCGGATCCGATTTTCGGACACGGTCGAAAGACACCCTTCTTCCGACCAGCGCTCGGCGCTGCTTCAGACAACAGTCCTGGCATACAAGATTTCACCCTAATCGTTGTGTTTCAGACACACCCAGTGGTGCCATCGATCAATATTGATTAGCATGCATTTTTCCCTCATGGAGATGTTGCGTGATCAAACAGACTCAACTGCGCCGCGCCGTGCTGCTCGCGCTCTACGGCAGTACCGCCCTCGCCGCTTTCGCTCCTACCGCTTCGGCCCAGACCGCAACCCCTGACGCCGCCCAGGCCAGCGCCGTCCAGAGCGTGCACGTGGTCGGCAGCCGCCGTACCGGCGCGGCCTCGTCCACGGACACCGCGGTCCCGGTCGACATCATCCCGATGACCCGCCTGGCCGAACAGGGCAGCCAGTTCGACCTGGCGCAGACGCTGACCAACATCTCCCCTTCATTCAACTCGACGCGCCAGAGCGGCGCGGACGGTGCCGACCTGGTCGATTCCGCCGCCCTGCGCGGCCTGGGCTCGGACCAGACCCTGGTGCTGGTCAACGGCAAGCGCCGCCACACGACGGCGCTGGTGAACCTGTTCGGCGCGCGCAACCGCGGCAATACCGGCACCGACATGAACGCGATCCCACTGCTGGCGATCCGCAACGTGCAGGTGCTGCGCGACGGCGCCGCCGCCCAGTACGGCTCGGACGCGATTGCCGGCGTGATGAACATCGAACTCAAGAAAAGCCTCGGCTGCGAAGCGGTGGCGGGCTTCGGCCAGTATTCGGCCGGCGATGGCGAGAACTACCTGGCCTCGGCCTATTGCGGCGTGGCGCTGGCCGGCGGCACCTTCGGCGTGACCGGCGAATACCTGGACCGCGGCCGTTCGAACCGCGCGGAAGCGGGCAACCCGCGCATCATCGGCGACAGCAAGTCGGAAAACCAGACCCTGTATGTCAATGGCGACATCCCGCTCGGCGAGGGCAAGCTGTACCTGACGGCCGGCGCCCAGCGCCGTGATGCCTCGTCAGCCGCGTTCGCGCGCGGCGGTATCGGTTCCGACGACATCCCGTCGCGCAACTCGGCCGCCATGTACCCGGAAGGCTTCGTCCCCTTCATCAACGGCGACGTCGACGACCGCTACGGCACCCTCGGCTACCGCCTGAAGTTCGGCGAGTGGAATGGGGACTTCTCGCAGACCTACGGCTACAACCGCCTCGACTACACCATCGCCAACACGCTCAACGCCTCGATCGCCAACCTCGACCTGGCCAACGGCGGGCGCGGCACCAGCGCGAATTCGTTCGGCGCGGGCGGTTTCGACTTCCGCCAGCTGACCACCAACGCCGATTTTTCCCGCTTCTACCCGGGCATCATGCAGGGCCTGAACGCGGCCTTCGGCTTTGAATACCGCAACGAGAACTACCGCATCTTCGCCGGCGAACCGGGCTCCTGGATCGACGCCGACGGCGTGGGCGTGGGCGGCAATGCCGGCAGCCGGGGCTTCCCGGGCTTCCAGCCGGGCGACGCGACCGACCGCAGCCGCCACAGCAGCGCCGCCTACATCGACCTGGAAGCGGACGTCACCGACCGCTTCAAGGTCCTGGCCGCGCTGCGCCACGAGCGCTTCTCGGACTTCGGCTCGACCACCGACGGTAAACTCGCCGCCTCGTTCAAGCTGGACGGCGACGTGCTGCTGCGCGGTTCGGTCAGCACCGGTTTCCGCGCGCCCTCGCTGCAGCAGGTCTACTTCTCCTCGACCTTCACCGACTTCGTCAATGGCCAGCCGCTCGACGTGGTGCTGGCGCCAAACGGCGGCGCGGTGGCCAATGCCGCCGGCATCCCGGCGCTCAAGGAAGAAAAGTCGAAGAGCCTGACCTTCGGCGCGACCTGGTCGCCGTCGCAATCGACCTCGGTCACGGCCGACCTGTACCGCATCGACATCGACGACCGCATCGTGCTGTCGGGCCGTTTTGATGCCGACAACTACCCTGCCCTGGGCGCCACCCTGCAGTCGCTGGGCGTGGGCCAGGCCCAGTTCTTCGTCAACTCGATCGACACCAAGACGCAGGGCCTGGACGTGACGGCGTCGCACCGCATGCCTGTGGCTTCCGGCCGCCTGAACACCTTCCTCGCGCTGAACTTCAGCAAGACCGAAGTGACCGGCGTGCATGCACCGAGCGCGCTGGAGGGCTTCGAGGACGTGCTGCTGTCCGAACGCGAGCGCCTGTTCATCGAACAGGGCGGCCCGCGCCGCAAGGCCACGCTCGGCTTCGAATACACCCAGGGCAAGCTCGGCACCGACTTCCGCATCATCCACTTCGGTCCGCAGACCCTCGGCACCTTCTCGGGCCCGCCGGTACCGAATGCCCGCTACGAGGCGAAGACCTCGGCCGACCTCTCCTTCAGCTGGTCCTTCAGCGAGAAGACCCGCCTCACCGTGGGCGGCACCAACATCTTCAACGTAAAACCGACCGCCCAGGATCCGAACGAAACCGACAACGGCTTCAAGTACGAGAGCGTGCAGTTCGGCCTGAACGGCGCGGCTTATTTCGCGCGCCTGTGGCACAAGTTCTGATAGTTCATACCTCAGGCCTGGCCTGAACAGCGAAAAACCACGGGGCACGCAAGTGCCCCGTGGTTTTTTACGTTCCGCCTCCCTGTAATGCGAGTCCAGCGATGCCGACCCGCGTTGCCTGCCAACGCAAGCTGCACCCGCTCAGCCGGGTACCGACGTCGCCCAAAGCCGGCAGGTTTCGAAAGCCCGTTTCGGATTGCGGCCCCACTCCTTAGTACGCACCTCGCTGCCGATTTCCTTCAGCAGCCGCAACATGACTTCCTTGTCTTTCGCTACGCACGCCATATGGGCATAACGGTTGCGCTGGCGGACGCTGGCGGGGTACCTGGCCAGCAGGTCTTCGTAGCCCCGCTTCATCTTGTCCCAGTCGGCGTAGCTGTCCTCGAACAGGCCACTGCCGAACTGGTCTTCCGCCGCGGCCGAATACAGGCGTGCATACATCCCGGTGCCGAACTGGCCGCGGGTCTTCTCGGTCGCCTGCAGGATATAGGTGTCGAGCTCCCTGGGCGTACCGTTCCACTTGGGCAGCAGGTGGTCCACCACGGCGAAATGGAGGCTGACATCGTCCGGGTTGCGCTTCAAGCCATCCTCGGCGATGGCCACCATCTGCTCGCTGCTCCAGCCCAGGCCGCGGCCGATCGACAGCAGCACGTAATGCGCATCGCTGTCCGTCAGTGCGACCTCCGCATGGTCCTTCAGGTATTCCGCGGCCTGGCGCAAATATTCATGGTAGAACTTCCAGGCCTCCGGCGGCACGTCCTTTGCATAGCTGCCGCCGCGATACGACTGGCCATGTGCCAGCAGCGACCTGGCGTGCAGGATATGCGCCAGCGCCGAGCGCGGATGCTCCTTCGCCCACTGCAGCGTCAACGCGTCGAGTTCCTTCAGGTAGATTTCAGGGTTCTTCGTACTGGCGTAGAGGACGTTCCCATACCCCTCGCGAAACAGGGAAACCTGGGAAGTGCCGTCCGGTTCCAGCCGCCCCGGCTGCATGAAGTAGGCGTTCTGCTTTTCGAGTGCGCCGAAATCGCCCCACCACAGCGCACGTTCGGATGCTTCGGTAATGGGCGAGCGTTTCGCTTCGGGCTCGGCGGCAATGACGGCAGGGGCGAGGCTCGCCAGTGCCAGCGCGGCAGGCAGCAGGAGCCGGTGTGCCAGGCTCGTTCGTGATTGCGACAATCTCATGGTTTCTTCTTTCGTGCCTTGGGTTGCGCAGGCGCCGAGGTTTCCTTGGTGCTGTCGGGCGGCGCCTGCTCCACCTCCAGGCTCCATACCATCTCGAACTCTTTTGCCCGGGTACTTTCCGGTTTGGCCGACGCGGCAGATGCCAGTGCATGGTTCAACGACGCCGCGTCGAACGCATCCTCGAAGGCGATGGGGCGCACGCCCGGCAGGGCGCCCGCCGTGATCTTTCGCTTGACGACAGTGACGCCGACGGGTTTGCCGGCGGCGTCGAATTCGCGGCGCAACCGGGTCACACCCTCGACTTCGAAGAGGGCCGCCATCCTGGGATAGACCGGCCGTCCACTCGTCTTGTCCTCGTCCGTCGGCTCGTACATGCCCTCGTAGCGCTCGGTGGCGGTGATCAGCGTACCGTAGCGGAAGGCATTGAGCACGGCAGCGGGGGCTTGGCCCTGCGCCAGGCTTTCGCTCAACCACCAGCGCTGGATGGCGCACTGCTCTTCGGCAGGCAATTGATCATACTGGTTGCCTGCCGACAGCACATGGTCGGCAAGATGCGGCGCCAGCGCGATCGCCGGCCGGGCGGTGCCGGCGGCGAGATTTGCAATCGCGTGCATCGCCGCGTCCCTGGGCAGCGGATTAGGCCAAGGCAGAGGCTCGGGCCGCGGCTTGCCCCAGCGCTCGAGCATCCTGCTTTCGCTTGCCAGCGTCATTTCCCGCTGTGCAGGGGACATTGCCTGTATCCGCAGTATCCGGCTCGAGAAATCGCGAAAACGTGGTTTGTCGCCGAACTGGCAGACCTGCGGCGAAGTCCGCAGCACCTCGAGCGTGGCCTGTTCGTAGCCGGCGTCGCCCGGCTCGATGTGCCAGTAAGCCAGTTCGTTGAGCATGCGCGCCGTCAGCGCGTACATCATCCTCTCCGTGAACGCCTGGTCGCGGCTGGCCGGCCGCCTTTTTCTTTCTTCCGCGGCCCACTGGGCGAACTGCTTTTCCATGCGAGCGAGGTGGTCCGCGCCCATCCGCTGCGCTGCCTCGCGCAAGGCGGGGTCAAGCTGCAGGGCCGCCGGCAGCGTGAACAAGCGGGACAGATCCTTGGTGAGTTCCTTTGCAGCGCGCGCATCTTCCGGAACCACGTTCGCCGGTGCGGCTCCGGCCGACGCCAGCCATCCAGCCAGCATTCCCGCGCTCGCCAACAGCCTCCATTGCAATCCGATTCTTCTCACCCGGTCTCCATCTTGGCGAAATGCCAATGAAAATAATGTTTCAGTAGAGCATTTTCATGACAGAAGGTCAAGCTTCAAAAAACGTGGAGGCGATGTCGAATTCCGGGCATCCCATTCGTCGACTATCCCGAGGGCCGTCCTCTGCCATGTCCAGATAGGGAAATCACCATGTCCACCAACACCGTTGAACTGCACCGCGTCTTCAAATCGACGCCCGACCACGTCTTCCGTGCCTTCACGACGGCCGCCGCCTTCGCGAAATGGCTGCCGCCGCACGGCTTCACCGGGACCGTGCACGAGCTCGATGCCCGGGTTGGCGGCCGCTACCGGATGTCGTTCACGAACTTCACGACGGGCCACAGCCATGGGTTTGGCGGCGAATACCTGGAGCTCGAACCCGGCCGGCGCCTGCGCTACACGGCCACATTCGACGACGCGAACCTGCCGGGCCGGATGCAGACCACGGTGCTGCTGCGCGAAGTGTTTTGTGGAGTGGAAGTGAAGATCACGCAGGAAGGCATCCCCGCCATGATTCCCGCCGAGGCCTGCTATCTCGGCTGGCAGGAATCGCTCGAGCTGCTCGGCAAACTCGTCGAGGCGCAGGTGCGCGACTGAGCGCAGCGGCCGGCGCCGGCCGCGCTCAGCCTGCCGGCGCAGGCCCCCTGCGCATCTGCACGTGGCCGGCAATGGCTTGCAGGGCCACCGAAATGGCCGCGCGAAACGCCGGCACTTCGCCGATGGCGTCCAGCTCCACTCTTGAACCGATGACCGGAATTCGGACGCAGGCCTCGGGAATGAGATCGGCGGACATGACGCGCAGCGTCTCCTTCAAGGCCTCGTCGCCGTGATAAGACTGGTAGGCAGGATTGAAGAGTGCAACCGGTTTGCCGGCGAAGCCCGGATGGCTTACCAGCCAGTCGAGCGTATTCTTGATCGTTCCGCTGACGCCATGGGCGTATTCCGGAGTGGCGATGAGCACCGCATCGGCGGCGCTGATCAGGGTGCGCAATTCCTGCACCGGTGGCGGCAAATCGCCTTCCAGGTCGGGATTGAAGAGCGGCCAGTGCTTGTGGCCCTCGTGGATGCGCACGCGCACCCCCGGCGGCGCCAACCCCTGCGCCGCCAGCAGCAGCGCCGTACTCCGGGAGGCGGCGCGCTGACTGCCGGACAAGGCAAGTATGTCGATATCGGCCATATCGCTACAGGACAGCCGGTTCCCCAACCGCCACCGGGCGCGGTGCCGCCGCCAGGATGCGGTCAAGTGCCGCAATGTCGATGGGCTTGACGAAGTGATGGTCGAAACCGGCGGCCAGCGCCATTTGCCGGTCGTGCGACTGGCCGTAGCCGGTCAGCGCGATCAGCACCGCGTCCTGTGTACCGGGAGTGCCGCGCAACTGGCGCGCGAGCGCGTAGCCATCCATGTCGGGCAGGCCGATGTCGAGGATGTAGAGCGGCAGCGGCGTAGTGCGGCTATGCTCGAGCGCGCTATGGGCAGTGACCATCACCGTGACCTGGTGTCCTTTGCCTCGAGCAGGCCGGCCAGCGTGCGCGCGGCGTCGACGTTGTCGTCGACGATCATCAGGCCGATCGGCGCGGCCGGCGCATCCGGCGTCGCCTGCTCCGCTGCCGCGGCCGGGTGCGCGGCGAACAGCGGCAGGGCCAGCGTAAAGCGCGTTCCCTTGCCGACGCCTTCGCTATGCCCTTCCACACTGCCGCCATGCAGCGCCATGATGCTGCGTACCGGGGCCAGGCCCAGTCCCAGGCCGCCCCGGGAGCGGTCGGCCGTGCGGCGCGCCTGCCGGAACAGGTCGAACACATGGGGCATCAGCTCGGGATCGATGCCGATGCCGTTGTCGCTCACGCCCACCAGCACCTGGCCGTCGCGCACCTCGGCCGTCAATTCGATCCGGCCGCCCGGCGGCGTGTACTTGGCGGCGTTGGTGAGCAGGTTCGACAGCACCGGATCAGGCGCTTCTCGTCGCCCAGCACCAGCGCGTCGGGCGCGCGCAGCTCAAACTGCAGCGTATGGCCGCGCGCATTGATCAGGGGTTCGGCCTGCTCGACCGCGTGCTTGACGACCGCGGCGATGGCCAGCTGGCGTTTATCGATCGCCACCAGGCCGCGCGTCACGCGCGAGACGTCCAGCAGGTCGTGGATCAGGGCCTTCAAATGGTCGGCCTGGCGGATGATGATGGCGCTGGTACGCTGCACGAGCGCCTCGTCCCGCCGTGGCAGCTTGAGCATGTGGGCGGCGGCGACGATCGGCGCCAGCGGATTGCGCAATTCGTGCGCGAGCATGGCGAGGAATTCGTCCTTGGCGTGGTTCTGGTTTTCCGCTTCGCGCCGGGCTTCGCGCTCGCTGCCCAGCAGCTGCTCGCGTTCGGCCTCGAGCCGCTGGCGCGCCGCGTTTTCCGCCGCCAGCTGGACGCCGGCGTCGCGCAGGGCGCGCTGCAACGCATCGGCTTCGACCACGCCCGAAGGCGTGACCACCGGTATGCTGCCATGTTCCAGCGACTTCGCCGCCGCCAGGGTCAGGTTGAACGAGCCCGTGATGCGCCGGGCGAACATGACGATGCCCAGCACCGCACCGCCGAATGCCACTGCCAGGACCAGCGCCGCGATCACTGTCGCCGTGCGTGCCGGGCCGTCGATCACTTCCATCGGCGCGGCGACGGCAACGGTCCAGGGCGCGCGGGTCGTGTGCGTAAAGGTGTTGTAGGCCCAGAAGGCATCGCGGGTGATGTTCTTGATCCTGCCGCTGGCATGCGCCATTGCGGCCTTGTACAGCTCGGGTTTCACGGGTTTACCGATGAAATCGCGTTCGCGCAGGTTGCGGGCGATGCTGATGCCGTCCTCGCCGAAAATGCCGACTACCCAGGTCTGCGGCAGCTTCTGGTCGCGCAGCAGTTTCGTCAGGTGGCCGACGTGGAAGGAATGGGTCAGCAGGAAGCGGTGGCCGCTTGCGGTCACGATGGGCATGTTGACCGACACCACCTTCCACTTGCCCGCGCGGCCTTCGCGCAGGTTCGATACGCTGGGGCCTTGCCGCGCGATCGCCGGCGGTACCCAGTCGTTCAGCCCTTCGTTGAACACCGTCCCGTATGGATGGTGCGTATGCAGCAGCATGCGTCCGTCGGCGTCGTACAGCACGGCCCATGAATCGGATGTCGTGATGGTCTTGCGCATGAGCGCGTACAGCGCCGTGAAATCCTCGCCCGCCATCATCTCGGTCTGGGCGATGACGTGCAGCGCGCCTTCCGCGTTGGACAGCTCCTTGTCGATCGCCAGCGCGATCGCACGCGTCTTCTCTTCCACGGCGAGCAGGCGCGCGTCCTTTTCCTTTTGCAGCAGCAGGTCCAGGCCCCATACCGACAGGGCGAACAGCGGCAGCAGGATCGTCAGGATGATGGCAATGAGGTAGGTACGCGTCTTCATGGGGTTTTGCAAAGCCTGTGTTGATCAAGCATCAGCCTTTCATACGCCGCTGAGTTGACGTAATTGCACGCAAACTGATGGATTCTAACAGGCAAGCCGGATCCGCCCCGGGTCAATCGCGCGCGGCGTTTTTCCGCAACACGGCACGCGGGCACTGGCCGGCGCGCCAAAAAAAACGGCAGCCGAAGCTGCCGTCCCGGTCTGCCCGGCAGTCCTCAGCCAACCGTTGTCACACGCTCGTCGCCCTTGGCGCGGCCGCGTTCTTCCTCGGCAACGCGGCGCTCCCAGTAGTCGGCATTCTTGATGCCCAGCGCCACCGGGTTGAATTGCGGGTCCTTGCCCTGGGCTTTCTGCGCTTCGTAGTCGCGCAGGCACTTGAAGGCCACGTTACGCAGCAGCACGATCGCCACCAGGTTCAGCCAGGCCATCAGGCCGACGCCGATGTCGCCCAGCGCCCAGGCCAGGTCCGCGGTCTTGAGCGTACCGTAGACGGTGGCGCCGATGATGGCCGCTTTCAGCAGGAACTTCAGCCACGGATAGCGTGCGTGGCGGTCGATGTAGGAGATGTTGGTTTCGGCGATGTAGTAGTAGGCGACGATGGTCGTGAAGGCAAAGAACAGCAGGGCGATGGCGACGAACAGTGCGCCGAAGCCGGGCATCACGTTTTCCAGCGCCGTCTGCACGTAGCCCGGCCCGCTGGCCACGCCTTTCACGCCGGTGAACATGGCCGCGCCGTCCGGGCCCTCGACGTTGTACTGGCCGGTAATGAGCAGCATGAAGGCCGTGGCCGAGCACACGAACAGGGTGTCGATATACACCGAGAAGCCCTGCACCAGGCCCTGCTTGGCCGGGTGGCTCACTTCCGCCGCGCTCGACGCGTGCGGGCCCGTGCCCTGCCCCGCTTCGTTCGAGTAGACGCCGCGCTTGACGCCCCACTGGATCGCCAGGCCGATGATGGCGCCGAAGGCCGAGTCCATGCCGAAGGCCGAGCTGAAGATCAGGCTCATCACGCCCGGCAGGCGCTCGATGTTCAGGGCGATGATGACGACGGCCACCAGGATGTAGCCCAGCGCCATGAAGGGCACCACGATTTCGGCGAAGTTGGCGATGCGCTTGACGCCGCCGAAGATGATAAACGCCAGCACGACCGCCAGGCCGGCGGCGGTGATTTCGCGCGACAGGCCAGTGGCCGTCTGCAGGCCTTCGGCGATCGAATTGGCCTGCACACCCGGCAGCAGCAGGCCCGTGGCGAGCACGGTGGCGAACGCGAAGGTCAGCGCGTACCACTTCATGCCCAGACCCTTCTCGATATAGAAGGCCGGGCCGCCGCGGTATTCCTTGTCGATCTGCTCCTTGTAGACCTGGCCCAGGGTCGACTCGACGAAGGCCGAGCTGGCGCCAAGGAAGGCCACCGCCCACATCCAGAACACGGCGCCGGGGCCGCCGAAGGTGATCGCGGTGGCGACGCCGGCGATATTGCCGGTGCCGACGCGGCCGGCCAGGGTCATCGAGAGCGCCTGGAACGAGGACACGCCCTGCTCCGAACTCTTACCCTCGAACATCAGGCGAATCATTTCCTTGGCATGGCGCACCTGCAGGAAGCGCGAGCGCAGCGAAAAATACAGGCCCACGCCCAGGCACAAGGCGATCAGGGCCGGGCTCCAGATAATGCCGTTGATCGTGCTGACTAACTCGTTCATCTACATCTTCCCCATGCAATGCGGCGGCGACCAGGTCTGCCTTCGGTATCGAACAATCGCCGAATTAAGATTATCCGGCGGACAAAATGACAAGATACCTGAAGCTGGGGATGCTTAACGAATTTTTATTGCTGTGTGGGTGTTCATGTACTGCGTGGGGAGGTGGTGGATGGGAAGAATCGTAGGGTGGAGTCTTGACTCCACGCGGTACGGCGTAGGCACAACACCAGCTCCGTAGGGTGGGCACTCCGTGCCCACGCGGTACAGGCGTCAGCACACCCGACGGCGCCGGCTGGACAACGAAGGAAGCAGGCTCGCGGCCGCTGATATGCCGGCGATGAGACAGCGTGGGCTCGAGAGCCCACCCTACGGTACGATCGACGCAGCGAGACGATCGTACCGCGTGGGCACGGAGCGCCCACCTTGCGCCCCTTTCAAAGGAAACGCCCCGTGGCCGCCAAGCCGCCCAAACGTTCGGACTTGTCGAGCGTGAGCTGGGCGCCGTGGCGCTCGGCGATGGCCTTGACGATGGCCAGGATCGTAGGGTGGGCTCTCGAGCCACGCGGTACGACCAATGCACACCACAAAACAATCTTCGCAAGACAGCTTGCCTGCTGACGGATTGACCACTGTTGGCCGCGATGCTCTGCAAGCGCCGTACTGCCGGCGCGTTGCAGCCGTATCCGCCATCGCTTGCGATATCGCTGTGCCTGCTACGTACCGCGTGGAGTCAGGACTCCACCCTACGCTTCCAAGGGCATCCACGCGGCAGCGGGGCGTGCCAGATGCGCGTCGCGCGTCACCAGGAACATGGCAGGCGTGCCTGCACCAAGTACATGCAAGGGCTGGCTTGCCTGGACCTGCTCCCAGAAGGCTTCGGTGTCGGAATGGCCGTCCGCCAAGGGAGTGAAACCCCATCCATTCACGAACGCATGCGACGGCAGCACGGACGGCACAGCATCGAAGACGTACCATTCGTCGAATCCCGGTGTGTACGGGAAATCGGCGAGACCAATGATCGGGCTAATGGAGATGTTCTGCGGAGTCGTCCAACCGGCTGCGCGCATCGTTTCATCCACCGGGTAGGGGCCGCTGTCGCTCGACACGATCGCGACCCGATGGCCCCGCACCAGTTCGGGAATGTATCCGATCAGCTCGCCAAGGTCAGGATCCCATTGGCTCGTCCATTCGACGAGAAAATAGCCGCCGCGCTTCCCGGTGCGGACTGTGTGCCCATCCATGCTCATGCCGCCTTCGCCAGCGGGAAGCGCACCGTGGCCGCCAGCCCGCCGAGCCGTTCGGATGTGCCCAGCATCAGCTGCGCCCCGTGGCGCTCGGCGATGGCCTTGACGATGGCCAGGCCCAGGCCGCTGCCGGCGGCCTCGCTGCCGGCCACGCGGTAGAAGCGGTCGAACACGCGCTCGCGCTCTTCCCGGGGATGCCGGGGCCGCTGTCCTCGACGATGACGGAAACCGCGTCCTTGTCCTGGCGCACGGCGATGTCGACGGTACCGCCGCCAGGCGTGTACTTGATCGCGTTCTCGGCCAGGTTGCGCAGCAGGATGTGCAGGGCGTCGGGCTGGCCGTCGATGCTGACGCTGTCCGCGTGCTGCAGGCCGAGATCGACTTCCTTGGCCTGGGCCAGGCCGACCAGGTCGCCGACGGTACGGCGGGCCAGTTCCGCCAGGTCGACCGGGCGCGTGGCCGCCTCGCCGCTTGATGCTTCCTGGCGCGCCAGCACCAGCAACTGCTCGACCAGGCGCGTGGCGCGGTCGATGCCGGCCGTCAGGCGCCCCACCGCCACCTTGCGCGCTTCCGCGCTGTCGGCACGGTCCAGGCTTTGCGTCTGCAGGCGCAGCGCGGCCAGCGGCGTGCGCAGCTCGTGGGCGGCGTCGGCGACGAAATTCTGCTGGGCGTGGAAAGCCGTGCGCACGCGCCCGAACAGCAGGTTCAGTTCATGCACCAGCGGACGCACCTCGTCGGGCAGGCCCGCTTCCGACACCGGCGACAGGTCGTCGGCCTGGCGCGAGGCCACCTGCGAGCGCACCCGCGCCACCGGTTCCAGCGAACCGCTGACCACCCACCACACGACCAGCATCAGGATCGGCATCATCACCGCGATGGGGCCGAGGGTGCGCAGCGCCAGGTTGCTGGCCATGTTGCGGCGCACGGCCAGGTCCTGCGCCACCTGCACGGTCTGGTTTTCGGTCTGGATCGAGAACACGCGGTAGGTGGTGCGGTTGGCCTTTACGTTCGAAAAAGCCGAGCACCGCGCGCGCTGCGGCAGGCGCGCGCGCGAGACGCTGTGGAAGACCTGCACGCCGTCGGGCGACCACATCTGCACGACCAGGTCGTCGCTGCCGGGACCGGCTTCGACGCGCTCGCGCGCCTCGCTGTTCGACAGCGGCGTGCTCGAACGCAGCGACAGCGCCATCTGCTGCATGTGGTAGTCGAAGATCTGGTCGGCGTCGGACAGCGCCGTGTTGTAGGCGATCGAGGCTTGCGCCAGTGCCGCCAGGGTGATGGCTGCGAGCAGGAACCAGAGCAGGCGCCCGCGCAGCGAGTGCGTTACCTTCATGCCTTCGGGACCATGTAGCCGACACCGCGCACGTTCTGGATCAAGTCGCTGCCGAGCTTCTTGCGCAGGCCGTGGATATACACCTCGACCGCGTTGCTGCTTACCTCATCGCGCCAGCTGTAGAGCTTTTCCTCGAGCTGGGCGCGCGACAGCACGGCGCCGGGGCGCGCGACCAGGGCTTCCAGCACGGCCCATTCGCGCGCCGACAGCGACACCGGTTCGCCATCGACCAGGGTTTCGCGGGTGGCGGGGTTGACGGAGATGTTCTTGTATTCGAAAACCGGTTCGGCGCGCCCGGCGGCACGCCGCAAGAGCGCACGGATGCGCGCCAGCAGTTCGTCGAGATCGTAGGGTTTCAATACATAGTCGTCGGCGCCGGCGTCGAGCCCGGCGATGCGCTGGGCGACGGAGTCGCGCGCGGTGGCAACCAGCACCGGGGTGCGGTCCTTGCGGGTGCGCATGGCGCGCAGCACGTCCAGGCCGTCCTTCCTCGGCAAGCCCAGGTCGAGCAGCACCAGGTCGTAGTTCTGGTTCTGCACCAGGGCCGTGTCGGCCATTTCGCCGTCCTTGACCCAGTCGACGGCGTAGTGCTCGGCCCGCAGCAGGTCGAGCACTACCTCGCCGATCATCGTGTCATCTTCTACCAGCAACAGCCGCATCATCTACCTCTTGAGTGTTACCCGGCTGCGCTGGCGAAACCCCGTTCAGCCAATCCGCACCGGAATGAAGATTCTGTCACTCCCGCGCTGGATCAGCAAGGCGACCGACTTGGTTGCCTTGCCGACCATCTCGCGCACCTGCTCGACGCTCGAGACCGGCTTGCCGTTGACCGACAGCAGCACGTCGCCCGGCTGCACGCCGGCGGCGATCGCGGGACCGGCCGCGTCCTCGATCACGAGGCCCGAGGCGATGCCGCTCTGGCGGCGCTCGATCGGCTCGAGCGGACGCAGGGCCAGGCCGAGCTTGGCGCCCTTGTCCATGGCCGCGACTTCCGGCGATCTTCGAGCGAGGCCTTGTCGCTGGCGTTGGCAAGCGTCGCGTTCAGGCGGATGATCTTGCCATCGCGCCAGACGTCGAGGGCCACCTTCTCGCCCGGCTTCGACACCGCCAGCATGCCCGGCAGGTCGCCCGAACCGATGATCGGCTGGCCATTGGCGCGGCGCACGACGTCGCCCACCTTCAGGCCGGCGCGTTCGGCGGCGCTGCCGCGTTCGACGTTGGCGATCAGGGCGCCTTCGGGCGACTCGAGGTTGAAGGAGTCGGCAAAGCCCTGGTCCACTTCCTGGATCGAGACGCCGAGCTTGGCATGCTGCACCTTGCCGGTGGCGACGATCTGGTCCTTGATGCGGGCCGCGACGTCGATCGGGATCGCGAACGACAGGCCCTGGTAGCCGCCGCTCTGGCTGTAGATCTGCGAGTTGATGCCGACGACTTCGCCGCGGGTGTTGAACAGCGGGCCGCCCGAGTTGCCGGGATTGATGGCGACGTCGGTCTGGATGAAGGGCACGTTGCTGTCGCTCGGCAGGTTGCGGCCGGTGGCGCTGACCACGCCGGCGGTGACGGTCGACTCCAGGCCGAAGGGCGAACCGATCGCCAGCACCCATTCGCCCACCTGCAGGTTGCGGCCGTTCCCCAGCGGGACGGTCGGCAGGTTTTTCGCGTCGATCTTGAGCACGGCGACGTCGGTAGCGGTGTCGGAACCGAGCACCTTCGCGCGGAATTCGCGCCGGTCAGCCAGCTTGACCGTGACTTCGCTGGCACCGCGCACCACGTGCGCGTTGGTAAGGATGACGCCGTCCGGGCTCACGATGAAGCCCGATCCGGCGCCGAAAACGGGCGCGTCGCGTTGCGGACCACGCGGGTCCCCGAACTGACGGAAGAAATCATAGAACGGGCTGCGCGGATCCATCTGCGGCATGCCGCCATTGCTGGTCCGGGTGCTGCCCATGACGCGGATATTGACCACCGCCTTGCCATTCTGCTTGGCGATGCGGGTGAAGTCGGGCAGCGTGACGGTGGCAGCCGGCGCACCAGCGGCGACAGCAGGCGCCGCGCTTGGTGCCGGTGCCGGCGCGGGTGCCGCGGCGGCGTCGCAGCCGCATTCTGGGCGGTGGCATTGTTGGAATTGACTGCAATCGCACCGACCGCGCCGCCAATAACGCCCGCCGCGCACAGCGCCAGCGTGAGACGTTTTGCGGTGATGGCGGTAACTGCACCTTCGTTTTGCATGGACGTGCTCCTGGATTAAAGGGTTGGCCGATAACGCTGTTATCGATGTTTTGTAGTGTCGCCGATCTGTCTTAGAAGATGCTTAAAGCTCATCTTTATGCCTGGTGCGTGTGCCTGACCTTGCGCCGCTGTGTATGACGTAGCGTAGGCGGGTTTCCCGCCTACGCGTCCAAGCAGTTGTCGAAACCTCGCGTCGGCGCATGCACTGTTTGAACGCGTAGGCGGGGGACCCGCCTACCCTACGATTGCGAAGCCCACGCGGACAAAGCTGTCCGCCGGCCGACGTAAAAAAGGGCACCCAAACCGCAGGTACCCTTTTCGCTACTGCCTGTGCTGCGTTACGCGGCCTGGCGCTGCTCGATCTGCTGGACGTTGTCGATGGTGCCGTTGGCGTCTGCGATCTGGATCTTGCGCGGCTTGAGCGCTTCAGGCACTTCGCGCACCAGTTCGATGGTCAGCATGCCGTTGTCGAAGGACGCGGTGGTGACCTTCACGTGGTTCGCCAGCTGGAAGCGCTGTTCGAAGTCGCGGGCGGCGATACCGCGGTGCAGGTAGGTACGCTGGGTATCGTCCTTCTGCTTGCGGCCGGTCACGTGCAGGGTGTCGCGCTCGGCGACGATTTCCACCTCATCGCGGGTAAAGCCGGCGAGGGCCATCACGATGCGGTATTTGTCCTCGGCCACCAGCTCGATGTTGTAGGGCGGGTAGCTCGGGGCCGACTCGGCGCGTTGCTCGAGCAGGCTGGCCAGACGGTCGAAGCCGATGGCGGAACGGTACAGGGGTGCGAGATCAAAAGTACGCATGATAAATATCCTTGTCAAAGTTAAGCGATATGTTGGCAGACCTCATCGTGAGCATCTGCTGGGACCAATCTAATGCCATGCGGAGCACTTTTCAAGGGATGCGAAATACGGATTTTTGGCGGATTTTGCAAATTTTATTTGCATGCGTGTTTCCGGGTGTTACATGGCCTTTTGGCACTTTCTGCGTGCTACACTCGTCCGGTTCAGTGACCTGCTTACCCTACAAGATGACCTCTCACGCCATGTTCTCGCGCCTGCTTCCAAGCGCCGCAAAATCCGCCTCCACCCTCGCCCTGGCGCTCGCCTTTGCCTTCCCTGCGCAGGCCGCCGTGCCCGCCCCGGTCGACCAGCCCTACCCCGGCACCATCGTGCTGAAAGTCGATGCGACGAATCTGTCGCAGCAGATTTTCCGCATGCGCATGTCGGTGCCGGTAAAACCCGGTCCGATGACCTTCCTCTACCCGCAATGGCTGCCGGCGAACCACGGTCCGAGCGGCCCGCTGACGCAGTTCGCGGGCCTGAAGTTCACGGCCAACGGCAAACCGGTCGAGTGGACGCGCGACCCGGTCGAAGTCTTCGCCTTCCACGTGACCGTACCCGAAGGCGTGACGACCCTGGAAGCGGAATACCAGTTCCTGTCGCCGCTCGACCCGGGCCAGGGCCGCATTGTCATGACCGACGATATCATCGGCCTGCAGTGGCCCTCGGTGACGCTCTATCCGGCGGGCTATGTGGCGCGCCGCATCCAGGTACAGCCTTCGCTCACGCTGCCTGCCGGCTGGCAGTACGGCACCGCGCTGGAAACCGCGCAGCGCACGGGCGACGAGATCCAGTTCAAGACCCACGACCTGGAAACCCTGATCGATTCGCCGCTGTTTGCCGGCCGCCACTTCAAGCAATTCGACCTTGACCCGGGCGCGAAGGTGCGCGTGTCGCTGAACGTCGTCGCCGACAATCCGGAAAGCCTGGAAGCGAAACCCGAGCAGATCGCCGCGCACCGCGCGATGGTCGACCAGGCGCTCAAGCTGTTCGGGTCGCACCACTACCAGCACTACGACTTCCTGCTGGCGCTGTCGGACGATTTCGGCGGCATCGGCCGCGAACACCACCAGTCGAGCGAGAACGGCGTCAAGCCGAACTACTTCACCGAGTGGACCCGCAACGAAGCCACGCGCGAACTGCTGCCGCACGAGTACACGCACTCGTGGAACGGCAAGTTCCGCCGCCCGGCCGGCCAGAACGTCCCCAACTTCAACACCCCGCTTCAGAATGAACTGCTCTGGGTCTATGAAGGACAGACCCAGTACTGGGGCGGCGTCCTGGGTGCGCGTTCGGGCCTGGTCTCGCAGGCGGGCGCACGCGATGCGCTGGCCGCCACCGCGGCGCGCTACGACAGCGTCGCCGACCGCGCCTGGCGCGCAATGCAGGACACCGTGAACGACCCGATCATTGCCGGCCGCCGCGCGCTCGCCTGGAGCAACTGGCAGCGCAGCGAAGACTATTATTCGGAAGGCGCCCTGATCTGGCTGGACGTGGACACCAGGATCCGCGAGCTGTCGGGCGACAAGCGCTCGCTCGACGATTTCGCACGCGCCTTCTACGGTATCGACAAGGGCAGCATGCTGCCGGCCTTCTATACCTTCGAAGACGTGGTGGCCGCGCTCAACAAGGTGCAGAAATTCGACTGGGCGCCCTTCCTGCGTAGCCGCGTGGAAGGCCACGGCCCGGGCGCCCCGCTCGACGGCCTGGCGCGCGCCGGCTGGAAGCTGGTCTACACCGACACCCCGACCGACACCATCAAGGCCGCCGAGGAGCGCAGCAAGTCGGCCGACTTCAGCTATTCGCTGGGTTTCTCGGTGCGCGCCGACGGCGGCATCAGCAACGTGGTCTGGGACGGCGTCGGTTTCCGTGCCGGCCTGGCGGGGAACGCGACCATCGTCGCGGTGAACAGCAAGGTGTACAAGCCGGAAGTGCTGAAGGCGGCAGTCAAGGCGGCCAAGGGCGGCAAGGCGCCGATCGAACTGCTGGTGAAAAAGGGGAACACCCTGCGCACCATCGCGCTCGACTACCACGACGGTCTGCGCTACCCGCGCCTGGAACGCATCCCGGGCACGCCGGACCGGCTGGAAGCGATCTACAAGGCGCTCAAATAATCGGAAACTGGTATGCTGGGATCATGACTACCGATTCCGACATTGAACTGTCCGGGCCGTTCCAGGCCAAGGACAGCACCGGCCGTACCCTCGACGTCAAGGCGATCCGCATTTTCGACGAGGGTTACGGGATCATCGACGTGTACGTCGATTTCGCCGCTCCGGTCGATCCGGGTTTGCACCAGGATACCGTCCTGGTCAAGGCCATCATCGACCGCCTGCGCACGCTCGGCTACAAGGGCCCCGACTTCGGCCTCAGCGATCCCGGGCTGCAGGAGCGCAAGCTGATCGTGCTGGAAGCGCCGGAAGAGTTCGCGCCGTTTGCCAAGAGCCGCGGGTGGAAGAACCTGGCGGAAGATTTCGACGAATAACCGGTAGGGTAGGCGGCTCCACCCTGCGATTGGCGTGCCTGCGACCACTGTGCCGCCTACGCGTTCAAACCCTGCTTGCACGGACACGAGGTCTCAACCGCCCGTTGAACGCGTAGGCGGGAGACCCGCCTACCCTACCGCGAGGTTTCACCGGCCGCTTGAACGCGTGGGCGGCGCACACATTGTTGGAACGCCCGCTCCCGGGTGGAGCCGACCACCCTACACCCCATCGATATAGCGCGCGCTCCACGCCGCGATCACCGCCGCCACCTGTGCGGCGTCATGCCTCCCCGTCACCAGGTGATCCATCCCGTCGAGCGATACAAAACTCTTCGGATACGCCGCCATCCCGAAAATGCGCAGCGCATTCTCCACGTCGACCGTATCGTCCGCCGGCGCATGCATCACCAGCAACGCGCGTCCCAGATGCGCGATCCTGTCCGCCAGCCGGTGCCGGGTCGCGTCCTCGACGAACTGGCGGCGGATCTGGAAGTCGCGCCCTGCCAGCTGCACCCGCGCTTCGCCCAGCCGGGCGATGGTGTCGAGATGCTCGACCAGCAGCTTGTCGACGACATAATGCGGGTCGCTCGGCGCGGCGATCGTCACCACCGCCTTCGCTTCGGGAATGCGGTGCGCGGCGGCCAGCACGACCGTGCCGCCCATGCTGTGGCCTACCAGCAGGCGCGGCGCCGCATGGTGCGCGCGTAGAAAAGCGCTTGCCGCCACCGGGTCTTCCACGTTCGACGAAAAATTCGTGTCGCTGAAGTTGCCGGCGCTGGCACCCAGGCCGGCGAAGTCGAAGCGCAGCATGGCCACGCCCTGCGCGGCCAGTCCGTGGCCGATGCGGTTCGCCGCCAGCACGTCCTTGCTGCAGGTGAAGCAATGGGCAAAGATGCCATAGGCGCGCGGAGTGCCTGTGGGAAGGTCGAGCTTGGCCGCGAGCCTGCCGTGCGGGCCTGCGAATTCGACGCGTTCGGTGCGCATGGGGTTCCCTGTTTTGACGAAGGCGCTACTCTGCACGGGTTGGCGCAGGCGGGCAAGGCCCGCACGCCATCAAGCCATCAGCCCGACGATCCGGCACGCCTCCGGGTGTCCCCGGGCCGCGGCCTTGCGCACCCAGCGTTCGGACGCGTCCGGGTCGGCGGCCAGCGGCCCTTCGCCCTCGAGCAGGATGGCGCCAAGCGAGAACTGCGCCTCGGCATAGCCCTTCTCGGCCGCCGCCCGGATCAGCGCATGGCCGCGCGCGAGGTCGGTTGGCAAGCCGTTCCCCGTGCGGTAGCACATGCCCAGCTCGAACTCGGACGGCGCATAGCCCTGCGCCGCCGCCTTGCGGTACCAGGCCAGCGCCTGTTCCGGGTCGGGGACGATGCCGTTTCCTTCGGCGAAGGTCACGCCCGGGTTGTGCTGGGCCGAGGCAATACCCTGCCCTGCCGCCTTCGACAGCAGCGCGATGCCGCGCGCCGGATCGTGCGCCACGCCGTCGCCCTGCAGGCACATCACGCCCAGGCAGGTCTGGGCGTTGGGTTCGCCCTGCTCGGCGGCCCGCGTCAGCCACAGCGCGGCCGGTGCCTGCCGGCCCGCCGTCAGGTAGTCATACCCGACCATGTATTGGGCCGGTGCATAGCCCTGTTCGGCCGAACGCAGCAGCCACCTTGCCGCTTCGTTCTTGTCCGCAGGCGTGCCCTCGCCCCTGCGCAGCATGCGGCCAAGCAGGTACTGGCCTTCCGGCAAACCGGCCTGCGCGGACCATGCGCGCCCAGCGCAGGGCGATGGCTTCGTCCCGCGGCACACCCAGCCCCCCGCGATAGCAGTCGGCCAGCACGGTCGCGGCGACGGCATGTCCCCGGGCGGCGGCTTTTTTCGATCCAGGCGGCCGCCAGCGCGTCGCCTTGGGCGACACCGGCCTTCTTCGCGTATGCCATGCCGAGCTGGAACTGGGCCTCCGGATGGCCGGCCTGCGCGTCGGCTTGCAGTGCCTCCCACGCATTGCGCGGGCGCGAACCGGATGCGGCTTCGTCGCTGCCGATGCGGCAATCGCAGCCGATCTGCGCCAGGGTGTGGCGGTATTTCTCGGCCGTGACCCGGTCCAGTCCGCGCTTGACGACGGTGCCGGGTGCGTCCAGCAGGGCGCGCAGCTGCGCCGTTTCCTGCTTGACGAGCGCGGCCATGCGCACCAGCACCTGCTCGGGGTCGTGACCGTCCAGGACGCCATGAATGGCCACTTGCAAGTTGCTGCTGCTCCTGAACCAGTGTGACGGGAGCACAGGCACGACGTCGATGGTATGACTCATGGCGAAAATGGTGCCTTAATGAAATAATCGTTCTAGTGTGCCATGGTCTGGCAGCTCAGGTAAACAAGTCCCGAAATTGCAGGGCTGTGCGCGGAACCACGAAATCACTTGCAATGTTGACAAACCGCTACTATGATGGCGCACTTCTTCGCCAACCCATCTTTCAAGGAAGGAAACGATCATGACTTACCACGACACCGCATCGACTTTCCTGGGTCTGGCATTTTCCCTCCTGCGTTGACATCCGCGGCACAAGCCGCCTGGAGCACCTGACAAAACCGCCATAGCCGCCTTGCGCCGTCTCGCCCTAGATCAGTATTGTCTTCGGTGTCGCGCCTTGGCGTCGCCTTGCAGTGAAGGCCCGCCTTCACGGGCTCTGACAGTTTGGTCAGGCGCTCCATCGCGCCGGTATTGCCAGCACCCAATCCCTTTTCTATTTCTGGATTGGTATCGCATGGGCACTTTTGTTCAAGATATTTCTGATCGCACCAAGATCATCGCGTCGCCGCGCCTGTGGCTCGAAGACGCAGCAGTACAACAACTCGAGACGACCGCGCAGCTCGATGGCATGCAGCGGGTCGTGGGCTTGCCGGACCTGCATCCCGGCCGTGGCTATCCGGTCGGCGCCGCCTTCTTTTCGCTGGGGCGCCTCTACCCCGCCCTGGTCGGCAACGATATCGGCTGCGGCATGGCGCTGTGGCAAACCGACCTGGCCGTCGCCAAGGCCAGGCTCGACAAGATCGACAAGCAGCTGGCCAACCTCGACGCGCCGCTCGAAGACGAGGAATGGCCGCTCCTCGAAGCGCGCGATCCACTGCTGGCCGGGCTGCGTACCGAACTGGCCGAAACGCTGCGCGCGGCGGGACTCGACACCTCCCACCTGCGCTCGCTCGGCACGATCGGACGCGGCAACCATTTCGCCGAACTGCAGGCGGTCGACCATGTCGAGGACGACGCGCTATTCGCCGCCTCGGGTCTGGCGCCGAAGCGCCTGCAGTTGCTGGTGCACAGCGGCTCGCGCGGGCTGGGCGAAGCCATCCTGCGTGGCCACGTGGACGCCTTCGGCCATCGCGGCCTGGCGCAGGACACGCCTGACGCGGCCGGCTACCTGGCCCGGCACGATGCGGCCCTGCGCTACGCCGAGCTCAATCGCCGGGTCATCGCAGTACGCATTCTCGCGCGCCTGCGCTGCAGCGGCACGCCGGTGTTGGACGTGAACCACAACACGGTGCTGCCCGCCCACATCGACGGTGTCGATGGCTGGCTGCACCGCAAGGGCGCCACACCCGCCGACGTCGGCCTGGTCGTGCTGCCGGGCTCGCGCGATGACTACAGCTACCTGCTGGCGCCGCGGCTGCACGCGGATGCGCCGAGTTTGCATTCGCTGGCGCACGGCGCGGGACGCAAGTGGGGGCGCAGCGACTGCAAGGCGCGCCTGGTCGACCTGGCCACGCCGGCGCAGCTGAGCCGGACCAGCCTGGGCGGACGCGTCATCTGCGCCGACCGTGCGCTGATCTACGAAGAGGCGCCCCAGGCCTACAAGAAGGTCGACAGTGTGCTCGACTGCCTGCTGGGCGCCGGCCTGGCGACGGTGGTCGCGCGCAGCCGCCCCGTGCTGACCTACAAGACGCGTGGGGAGTGCTGCTGATGATCTGGCTACAACTGTCTGCCAATACGGGGCCGGCCGAATGCTGCCTGGCCGTGACGCACGCGCTGGCGCGCCTGCACGAGGGGAGGCCCGCGCCTGCGGCGTCGCCATGCGGGTCGTCGAGATGCTCGATGGCCCGGTGCGTGGCACCTGCGCCTCGGTGCTGCTCGAGCTCGATGGCGAGGATGGCGGCGCGGCTGCCGCCCTCGCCCGGCGCTGGTCGGGCACCCTGCTGTGGGTGTGCCAGAGCCCTTACCGGCCGGGGCACAAACGCAAGAACTGGTTCATCAGCGGCGCCGCGTTTGCCCCGCCGGTGCTGCCGGACGGCGCTGGCGAGATCCGCTACGAGGCGATGCGCGCGTCGGGTCCCGGCGGCCAGCACGTCAACAAGACCGACAGCGCCATTCGTGCCACCCACCTGGCGTCCGGCCTGTCGGTCAAGGTGCAGAGCGAACGCAGCCAGCTGGCCAACAAGCGGCTGGCTACCCAGCTCCTGGCCAGCAAATTGCAGGCACTGGCGCAGGCGCAGGCCGAGCGCGGCAAGTCCGAGCGGCGCCAGCTGCACTGGCAGGCCGAACGCGGCAACGCGGCGCGTGTCTTCAGTGGGTCAGGCTTCGTCGAAAGCACGGTCAACGTGTAGTGTGTACCCGTGCCGCGGCGGCTTACGAACAGCAGCGCGTCCCCTGCCGCCGGCGCGGCTGCCGCCGGGGTACAACCGCATCCGGCTTTTCCCGCTTCCCTTGCCTGGACGTCCGCGACGCAGCAGCCAGCCGACGGCTCCGGCGCCGGCCCGCCACAGCAAGCGCTTGCGCCTGGTGCGCTTCCGGCCGGCGTGCCGCAGACGCCCGTTTGCGGCAGCGCCAGCTGCACGTCGTCGGCGGCGCGCAGATCTCCCGCCAGCGCGGACCACGACCGAGCGTACCTGTTCGTAGCCGGTCACCATCAGGAAGTTCGGCGCGCGGCCATAGCTTTTGGCGCCTACCGCGTAATAGCCCTGCTCGGGATGGGCCAGCTCGCGGTGGCCATGCGGCCGTACCGTGCCGCAGCTATGTTCGTTCGGGTCGATCAAGGGCGCCAGCAGGTCGGTGCTCTCCAGCCAGGGGTCGTGGCGCACCCGCAGTTCGCGCGTGATGTCGAGGTTCGGGCGGGCGCCGGTGGCGGCGATGATCTCGTCGATGCCTTCGATGACAGCAGCTTCTTCGCCGCGCACGGTGATGGCGCCGTCGGTGCGCGCCAGCGACACGATCCGGAATGCCCCGTGCAGTTCCAGCCGGCCGGCCTGCTGCAGCGCCTTCAACCGCATGCCCAATTCACCGCGCGCCGGCAGGCTGTCGGCCACGCCGCCGCCGAACAGCCTTGCATCCTGCGTCCCGCGGATGGCCCAGGCCACGCGCGTGCCTGCTGCCTGCTCGGCGAGCGTCGCCAGCGCCAGCAGGGATCCGGCAGCCGAGTGGCCCGCACCGGCGACGAGGACGCGACGGCCGGCATAGCGCCCCCGTTCGCTCCCCAGCACGTCGGGCATGCCGTAGGCGATGTGCGCGCGCAGCGCGGCTTCGCCTCGTGCCGGCAAGCCGTAGGCGCCGAGGGGATTGGGCTGCGACCAGGTGCCGGTGGCGTCGATGACGGCGCTGGCCAGGTATTCACGCTCGCCTTGGGACGTGGCGACGCGAATGACAAAAGGCGCATGCTCGCGGCCGCGCGTTTTCACCTTGTCGAAGCCGGCGCGGGTGATGGCAATCACCCGATGCGAGAGGTGCAGATGCGCGGCGATCGCAGGATGGGCGGCAAGCGGCGCCGGTAATCGTCGACCAGCTCCCCCGCCGTCGGCAAGGTTTCCGGGTTGGGTACGCGCCAGCCTGCCGCCAGCAGCAGTTGCCGGGCCGCGCGGTCGACGTTGTAGCGCCATGGCGAAAACAGGCGGACGTGGCGATAGGTCTCGAGGTTGCTCGCCACCTGCGCGCCCGCTTCCAGCACCAGCGGCACGATGCCGCGCGCGGCCAGGTGGGCGGCCGCGGCGAGGCCGACGGGGCCTGCGCCGAGCACGGCGACGGGAAGGGGGTGGACGGTCTGGTTCATGGTATCTCCCGGTTGATCAGCCTGGATACTGCGGGTGAGGATGCTATTAGGCATTCGTCGAATAACGAACACATCGGTAAAAATGTTTCAGAGATTTGCGATCATCTGCTTCAACTGGGCCAGCCGCTCCGCGTTCACGCAATAGTAGACACGCTGCTCGTTGGCTGAACCCGTGATCAGTCCTGCCTGCTTGAGCACGCTGACGTGCTGGGAAATCGTCGATGCCGCCAGCGGCAGCACGTCGGTCAGGCTGCCGAAATAGCAGGCACCAAAGGCCGACAGGTAGTTGAGCAGCTCGACCCGCGCCGGATGGGCAAGCGCCTTGCACAGCAGGGCAAGCTCATCGGCGTCAATCGCCGGCGCAACCGTGCTTTCCTTCGCTTCACAACAGGTCGTCATCGTTCTCTTTCGTAATTCGTCAATCTACGAATAAAGAATAGGGCGAGCTTCACACGCTGTCAACACGTTTCTACATTCCTGGAAGTGTCGTATTCATGTCGTATAATTTATCCTTTTTGCATTGCACAGGAAGCACATGGATACGAAGCCGGTACTCGCCGCCCTCGCCGCGCTGGCACAGGAAAGCCGCCTGGCGGTGTTCCGCCTGCTGGTACAAACGGGGCCGGCGGGCCTGGCCGCGAGCAGGATTGCCGGGCAGCTGGGCATGCCGGCCTCGTCGCTGTCCTTCCACCTGAAGGAGCTGACGCATGCGGGCCTGCTCGCTGCGCGCCAGGACGGCCGCTTCATCATCTATTCGGCGAACATCGCGACGATGAACGGCGTGATCGGCTTCCTCACCGAGAACTGCTGCGGGGGCGTGCCCTGCGGCGCGGCAACCGGCAACGTGTGCAAGACGGAGTGACGCCGGTGCTGATCGCTTCCCTGATTTTCCTCGCCACACTCGTCCTCGTCATCTGGCAGCCGCGGGGGCTCGGCATCGGCTGGAGCGCGGGTGCCGGTGCCGTCGCCGCCCTGCTCGCCGGCAGCGTCAAGATTGCCGACATCCCCGTCGTGTGGAACATCGTCTGGAACGCCACCGGCGCCTTCGTTGCCGTCATCCTCATCAGCCTGCTGCTCGACAAGGCGGGCTTCTTCGAATGGGCGGCCCTGCACGTGGCCCGCTGGGGCAAGGGCAATGGACGGCGCCTGTTCGTCCTGCTGGTCTTGCTGGGCGCGGCGGTGGCGGACCCTGTTCGCCAACGACGGCGCGGCGCTGATCCTGACACCCATCGTGATCGCCATGCTGGCTGCGCTGCGCTTTACGCCGCAGGCGACGCTGGCCTTCGTGATGGCCGCCGGTTTCATCGCCGACACTGCCAGCCTGCCACTGGTCGTGTCGAACCTCGTCAACATCGTCTCCGCCGATTACTTCGGCATCGGCTTCGCACGCTATGCATCAGTGATGGTGCCGGTGAACCTGGTGTCGGTGGCGGCGACGCTGGCGGCGCTGGTCTGGTTCTTCCGCAAGGACATCCCGGCGAAGTACGACCTCGGGCAATTGAAGCGCCCCAACGAGGCCATCCATGACCGCGCCACGTTTGTTACCGGCTGGTGGGTGCTGGCGATGCTGCTGGCCGGCTTCTTCTGGCTGGACGACATGGGTGTCCCGATCAGTGCGGTGGCCGCCGTGGGCGCGGCGCTGCTGCTGGCCGTTGCCGCGCGCGGGCACCGGATCTCGACGCGCGCGGTGCTGCGTGGCGCGCCGTGGCAGGTCGTCGTCTTCTCGCTGGGGATGTACCTGGTGGTGTATGGCCTGCGGAACGCCGGGCTGACGGCTTACCTGACCGCCCTGCTGGACCTGTGTGCCGGGTACGGAGTATGGGGCGCGGCGCTCGGCACCGGCTTCATCACCGCCATCCTGTCCTCGATCATGAACAACATGCCGACCGCGCTGGTGGGCGCGCTGGCGATCGACGCCACCGCGACCACCGGCGCCGTGCGCGAAGCGATGGTCTATGCGAACGTCATCGGCGCCGACCTGGGTCCGAAGATCACGCCGATCGGCAGCCTGGCCACCCTGCTCTGGCTGCACGTGCTGTCGAGTAAGAATATCCAGGTCTCCTGGGTCTACTACTTCCGCGTCGGCATCGTGCTGACGCTGCCCATCCTCTTCATCACCCTGTGCGCGCTCGCCGTGCGCCTGAGCTAAGAAAGGTTCTACAACATGGACGTCACCATCTATCACAACCCGGCCTGCGGCACCTCGCGCAACACGCTGGGCCTGATTCGCAATGCCGGTATCGAACCTGCCGTCATCGACTACCTGAAGAACCCGCCGGACCGGGCGACGCTGGTCGAGCTGATCGCACGCGCGGGCCTGCCGGTGCGCGCGGCCGTACGCGAGAAGGAAGCGCGTTTCGCCGAGCTGGGCCTCGCCGATCCGGGCACCACGGACGAGCAACTGATCGATGCGATGCTCGCGCGTCCGGTGCTGATCAACCGCCCTTTCGTCGTGACGCCGACCGGCGTGCGCCTGTGCCGTCCTTCCGAAGCCGTGCTGGACATCCTGCCGCTGCCGCAGGGTGGCGCCTTTGCGAAGGAAGACGGCGAGGCCGTGGTCGATGCCGAAGGCAAACGCATCAAATGAGCACGCTCCCGCACCTGCCCAACATCCGGCCGGAGCTGCTGGATGTGCCAAGCGTCGAGAAGCTCGCTCCGGTCGGCGACATGCGCCACCCGCCGCGCATCCTGCTGCTCTACGGTTCGCTGCGCGAGCGCTCGTTTTCCCGCTTCCTCACCTTCGAGGCCGCGCGCATCCTCGAGCACTTCGGTGCCGAGGTCAACATCTTCGACCCGATGGAACTGCCGATGGTGGGCAGCGCGCCCGAGACGCATCCGAAGGTGGTCGAGCTACGCGAACTGTGCCTGTGGTCCGAGGGCCAGGTCTGGTGCAGCCCGGAGCGCCATGGCGCGGTGACCGCCGTCATGAAAAACCAGATCGACTGGATCCCGCTCGAGATGGGCGCGATCCGCCCGAGCCAGGGCCGCACCCTGGCCGTAATGCAGGTCTGCGGCGGCTCGCAGTCCTTCAACGTCGTCAACACGCTGCGCCTGCTGGGACGCTGGATGCGCATGTTCACGATCCCGAACCAGTCGTCGGTGCCGATGGCCTACAAGGAGTTCGACGACGAGGGACGCATGCGGGCGTCGGCCTATTACGACCGGGTTGTCGACGTGATGGAGGAACTGGTCAAGTTCACGCTGTTGATGCGCGGGCGCAGTGAGTACCTGACGGACCGGTACAGCGAGAGGAACGAGCGGGCGGTGAAGGCGATCAATCGGCAGATCGGGAAGTTGTAGGCGCGGGCAGAAGTGGAAGCGGCGGTTGAGTCCGAGCTCATTGCCACTGGGGACAGTAGCTGCCTATGTAGGAGAAAGAGATTTACGCAGCATATCGATTCGCTTTATAGCCCGCCTGAAACGCGCAATATACTGCCGGTGACATACGAAGCTGCGCCCGAAAGCAGCCACACCACTGGCTCTGCGATTTCCTCCGGTGTCGCAAGACGCCCCATGGGAATGCGGGGAGCAACGCGCGCAGGCCGCTCGGGCTCGCCTGCCGCTGCATGAATGTCTGTGAGCGTGGAACCAGGCGATACGCCACACACGCGAATGCCTTCGGTCGCCAGTTCGCGCGCCAGGCCCAGCGTAAAGGCCTCGACCGCAGCTTTGCTCGCTGCGTAGTGCACGTATTCCCCGGGACTGCCCGATAGGGTGGCGGCCGAGGACAGGTTGACGATCACGCCGCCTTGGGCAGACCTGCGAAATGCGCCCACCGCGGCACGGGAGCAATGCATTGTTCCATGCACGTTGATGCGGAATACTTCCTCAATGGAAGCTGGATCCGTGTTCATGAACGACCCGATGCGGCCGGTAACACCCGCATTGTTGACGAGCGCTGACACGGGCCCCATTTCCTCGTGCACCCGCCTGAACATCGCATCTACTTCACCAGCGGCGCCGACATCCGCAGCAACCGCCAGCGCCCTGCCGCCACCTGCGCGGATCCGATCGACCACGCTCGCTGCCGCACGTTCGTCGTGGCGGTAATTGACTGCCACGGCATATCCTTCGCGGGCGGCGCGCAGCGCAATCGCCGCTCCGATACCCCGGCTCGCGCCGGTGACGATCAGTACTTTGCTCATTGGTCCTCCGATTGCGGCAACCTGCTGGCCTGCCCGATGCAAGGGTAAAAATGGGTGCTGAATCCGATCATCGTTTCATCGGTTTTCCATGCTGTTCAGCGCTCCCATCATTTGGCCTTTGATAGCACAATGCGCTCTTGAGGGACGGGCTTGCCAACCTGCACACTGACCGGCTCGGTCCGCACGACCATGTCGAACACGGGAATCACGTCACGCGCATGCAGGACGATCGGGTCGTTCGCTCCATCCCGCAGCAGACCCGCATTCGTGTCGGCTGCACACCTGTCCATCACTTGGGCGTTGAGCAGGGCGGCGGGTACGCAGCGCACGGCCATACCGCCGACCATTCTTTTCTCGGTGTAGGAAACCCCTTTGGAAGCCCCATTCGTAGGATCCTGCAACAAGGGCGTTGGCTCATCGACCTCTATTTGACCGTCGAGTGCGCGCCGCTGCGCGTATATCTTTCCGTCGCGCCCCACGCTCTCTTCGAGTGTCGAACCAATGCGCGTCTTGCAGCCCGTTTCCGGCGCCATATCGTTGATATCGACGACAAATTCCTCATGCCGGATGAGGTAGCCCTTCCCGCTGCCGAGATAGGTGCTGCGCTTGATCACGAAGTCGGCCGGCAACACTACCAGCGGCGGTGGGGGTGGAAGCTTCAGCGCCTCGCGCGCCAGCGCACACACGTCGTAGGCCTTGCGAGGAATTTTCATATAGGCCTCGAGCGACTCCGGCCGCACTTGCGTGACGATTTCATATGACTGGCCTGTCGCACCGGCGGTCTGGCGGTCGCAGGCTGCGAGGGCCGTGAACATCGCCAGGGCAGCGCCAACGCGACGCGCCGCTCGTTCCAGCATCATGACCATGTATTTTTCCTTGTAAGGCTCCGGCTGGTGCGGGTGCCACCAGGGCACGGTGTTCAGTTCTATCCTGCATTCATCGGCCGGGTCACCCCAGCCATCACTTTTGCTGTCACCGTCCGCTTACGACCTTCGATTCAAGCCATCAGCCAGCGAAACGGAGAGCGGACATGCAGCCTACAGACGCATCTCAAGAAATCTCCGGGCAGCGGCAACACCCGCCTGTATATCCCATCCCGGCACGGCGCTGGCGAGTAGTTCATGGGTTATCTCCGCATCAGCTGAAACCAGAGCCCGAAGGGCGTCGCTTGAAGGCACGCCGTCCAGGCCCGGCGCATCTGCTGCCGACTGCTCCAGCTGCTGCATGCCCGTGAGGCTGCACGCCCGAAGCAGGCCCACCTGGTCAAAGCCATCGGGCTTGCTGTATTGCGCTCGTTGCCATGTCTGGCCGTTCCACCCGTAGATGAAACCTATCCATTCCCCAACCGGTGGGAGGTCGAGCTTGCTAGCCCACCAGTCCGGCGCGCCACTCAACAGGTCCGTCTCCTCTTCGCCAAAGTACGTTGCCGCCTCGCCAAAGTAGGTTTCGGAGTACTCGTGGTCATGACCAATGAGAAGGACCTTGTCCTGTTCGACGAAGCGAAGGGAGGCCCAGTTGCCTCCGCCGTCGTGGTAGAACCATTCGTCGGGCGTTGCGCAGGCGTCGCGTCCCCATCCTCTCGCGCCAAGCACGGCTGCGAGTGCTGCCCATCCGCCTCGCATCTTGAAAGGGTGAGGAAGATCAAGGTCAACTAGCGGCATGGCATGCTTCCTTCATTTTCGGGGACGCGAAACGGCGTCCGGGGTTTCCGTTCTATCGTGTGTGCGTTGCGGGGGCCCCTAGCCGCCATTTTTTTCTGTCAACGTCCGTTTCCGACCAAAACGGACCGAAGCTGATTCAGGCGTCCAGCCCCATTCGACTGACGAGTTCATCAAGAACCACTTCTCTATCAGTGATATCCCAAGCCTTAAGAAGCCCGCAAAGCGACTCAGCTTTCCACGCGTCGTCCGCGCATGAGTAGCTATCGAGCTTGGCATCACATCAGTCCATGTCAGCACTCCACCTATCTCTTTCTTAAGCTCGAGGACATAAGCTTCGAATGAGTCGAGTTCAAAAGTAGGCCAATCGTTGATTGCTGAGGCTAACGCTCCAGCAATTCTGCGGGTGGCAGAAGGTTGCGACTTATCATCGGCAAGTTCTTCCAGTTTGCTCAGCGTCGTCATTCAAAAACAAAATTATCCATTGAGGTTTCGTCTGCTCCTGGCCCGATAGCGGACGCGCGGAATAGCTCAGTGTACGTTGCTGTTGCCATCAAGACAAGCAAGTGATTTGGCTGGGACGTCTGCGTATCCAGCTTTGACTACAGGCCAGGCACGGCCCACCCAAAGGCCCATGGCGACATAGGTAACGCCAAAACGCTCACCCAAACAAACCATGCAAAAACCATCTCGGCTCGGCATCCTCGCCCGCGCCGACGATGCGCTCGCGATACACCCAATACAGCGTATGGTCCTGCCCCTCGGCGATGAAATAATCGCGCGTCTGCGTGCCGCTCCACCAGCCGGCTTCGATGCGCTCGGGCGTCGAGGCCATTTTCAGCGGCGAGCCATAAAACGGACGGTGATTGCGCATCAGGAGCGCGATGGGTTTGGCGAGGATCCAGGTCGGGCGCGGCAGGCTCTGGACATCCGGCGGCATCTGGGCGTCGCGCGCTGCCTGGCGTACCTTCTGCTGCACGGGCACCCAGCTGTTGGCCACCTCCGGTCGATAATCGGCCTGGGGCAGCGCCTGCAGGACGTTGTCGGGCCCGAGCCTGGCCACCAGCAGTTCGAGCATGCGCACCCGGTCTTCCTCGGTGCCGCCCGGCTCGGGAAACAGCGATTCGCTCGGCGGCGCCATCGGCTGCAACTGCGCCGCATCCAGCGCGAGGCCGATGACGGGGCTTCCAGCACCAGCTTGGCCAGCCGCTCCTTCAGCAAGCGGATCAGATGCTCGTCGCGCCAGGTCGGTTCGCCCGGGCGACATCGACGGCGGTGGGCGCGCGCGCCACCCTGCCCCGCTCGTGTTCGAGCAGCAGTGTGATGCGCTCGACCGCCAGTTGGCGCGCGCACAGCCAGCCGGTCAGTTGCTGCACCAGGCGCTCGGCGCCGGCCAGGCAGGCATCGGCGCTCTCGATGCGGTCGAACAGTTCGATCTTCGCGTGGAACACGGTGGGCGCCTCGACCCATTCGAACAGTTCCGGCGCCATGCCATAGGCGGCATCGAGCATGTCGAGCAGGGGGCCGGCCGCAGCGCCGCTGCAGGCCGGACCGGGGCAGGCGCCGCAGCGCGGCCAGGTCGGCACAGCCGATGCCTTCGAACCAGCTGGCATAGGCGCGCGCGGGCGGCGGCAGGGTGGCGGGCAGGCGGTCGAGCCGGCGCGTGAGCGCATCGATCGTCAGGACCCGCCCCGCGCGGCGCCGTGCCAGCATCCAGCTGCCGCGCGCGGTGGGCGCGCAACTGAGGTAGCCGGAAAAACCCAGCGCGCGCAGGCTGGCGCGCACGCGCCGGCACAGGGCGCGGATGCCGCCGAACAGGCGCAGGCTGGCGCCGATGTCGATGAGGAGGGTCGCTTCCTCGGCCTGCGCCACCTGCGGCGTGTACTGCAGCAGCGCCATTGCCACCGCGTGCAGGGCTTCGGCTTCGCGTTCGGGCGAGCGCTCGACAATGCGCGCCTCGGGCATGAGCATCAGGACGCCGCCGCGGCGCATGCCGAGGGTGACGCCGGCCGCGCGCGCCGCCGGGGACGCCGCCAGCACGCGCTCGTGCTCGAGCACGACGCAACCGGTGTCACTGCACCAGTGCGGGCTGAACACCTCGAGCGGCAGCTGGGGCAAATACAGGCCGATCCACAGACGCATGACGTTGGAACACGATAGGGTTAAGGGGCAGGAACAGCGGCGCATCGCGCTGCGGTCCCCGGCGTTTGACGAAGCTGATGTCGAGTCCGCCGGGAGCGGGGCGCAGCGACAGGCGCAGGGGAGCCGGCGAGGAATCTTGCGCGCTGGCGAGCGGACGCATCATGAAGAACAGGGTTTCGCCGCATTGGGCCGCCAGGTGCAGGCGGCGCAGGCTTTCTCCTCTTGCGTGGTTGGCCCAGAACAGCAACGCGCCACAACTGCCGCTGCGCAGCACCTGCTCGGCCGCCCACAGCGCATCGGCCCCGCGGCTGGTGCGCAGCCAGATCAGCTGGGAAGGCGGCACGCCGAGCGCGGCCAGCGCCAGCGCCTGGGGCGTATGGGGCGGCTGCAGCAGCACGATGCGCCGCCCGGTCGCCGCCGCCAGGGCCGGGCGCAGCAGGCGCATTTCGCCGATGCCGGGCTGTTGCAGGAGCAGATCGACCAGGGTGCCGACCGGCCAGCCGCCTCCGGGCAGCTGGCTCGACAGGGCCGCATGACCGGTATCGACACAACGCGTACCTGCCCGCGCCAGTTGCGAAGCGCGCCAGAGCGAAGGGTGCAAATCTTCCGGCGCGGCAAGATTTTGTGAACAAGACATGATAGAGAGAATGCAAAGTACTGGATGGATGTACAGTACTCGCTCGTTCAGCTTTTGACAAGATGTGTATCTTGCGTGCGCGCGTGACTTAACGTTGGCGCTTGATGTTGCTTAAGCGTTGCGAAGCTGTGTCCTCGAGATTGCTGGCGTACTCCGCTCTCGCCTACCCGTTCATTTTCTTGTTGACAAGCAAATTTCCAGTGCTACTATGTCGTTACCCGATATATCGGGATTCAATGCATCGGCACCAGATGTATCGGATGTCAATGCAGATAATGAGGAGCGCACATGGCAGTCAACGAGTATTCGAAATACCTTCCCTTGTCCGAGGCGACCTATTACATCCTGGTCGCCCTCGACGAACCCCTGCATGGCTACGCCATCATGCAAAAGGTCGAGGCGATGAGCGAAGGCACGGTGGTCATCGGGCCGGGCACCCTGTACGGCGCCTTTACCACGCTGGAAAAGCAGGGCCTGATCGCGATGGTCAAGGAAGAAGCACGCCGCAAGTCCTATGCCCTCACGGACCGCGGGCGGGATGTGCTGGCGGAACAACTGCGTCGTTTGGACATCATGGTTCGCAGTGGCAAAGAGGCCGCTGCGTCGTCGTCGAAAAAGGAAGGTGGGGTATGAAGGATCAACTGGTTAGCAAATTCAAGTATTTCTGGGACGATGACGACTACCTGATCGAACGCTGGCTGGAAGACATGGCGCGCCAGGGCCTGCACCTGCAGGGCGTGGACTCCCTGCGCACCCGCTTCGTCTTCCAGCGCGGCGAGCCGATGGAGATGACCTACCGGCTCGATTTCCAGATGAATACCGTGTCGCCGGACTATCTCCAATTGTTCGCCGACGCCGGCTGGGAGCGTGTCGATACATCGTTCGGCTGGCAGTTCTGGCGCGCCCCGGCGCAAGCCGGGCGCACGCGCGAAATCTTTACCGACACCGAATCGCGCATCGCCAAGTACCAGCGCCTGCTGGGCTTGTTTGGCATCTGCTATGGGCTCTATTTCATCACGATGGTCAACAAGGGCGCGCGCGCGTGGGATACGCTTTTCGAGATCGCCCTCAATCTGGTCATGATGGCCGTCGGTGTCTATGCGACGGTGCGCCTGGTAGTGCGCATACGCAAGCTGCGCAATCCCGAGTCTTAGGGCAAGGCCGGCGGTGCCAGCAGCCGCCACGCATCTTCCAGCTGATCCTCAGCTAATCCAGCTCTTCAAGGAGTTTCAAATGAAATCCCGGATTTCATGGGCGCTGCTCGCCCTGATGTTTTGCCTGCCCGGCCTGTCGCAGGCGGCCATGGCGCCAGGGCGCGACTGCCACCTGCCCGGCAGCCAGGAGTCCTTGCGCTGCCATGCCATCGCGGTTTCGCTCGACCCGCAACGCCAGGATGGCACCCAGCTCCAGCTGCATGTGACGGTCGCGCCGGCGTTTCGCCAGGGCGCAAGCAAGGATCCCCTGTTCGTGCTGGCGGGCGGGCCAGGCCAGGCCGGCTCGGACCTGGTGGCGCTGCTCGGCCCCGTCTTCCAGCGCGTGCGCGCCACCCGCGACATCGTCTTCATCGACCAGCGCGGCACCGGCCTGTCCGGCAAGCTGCGCTGCCCTGGCGCCCCCGTCGGCGAAGCCACCAGCGACGCCGCACTGCATGCCGCCTTCGCGCGCTGCATCGGCACCCTGCCGCATCCCCTCGGGTTCTATACCACCGCGCATGCGGCGCACGACCTCGAACGGGTGCGCCTGGCGCTGGGCTATGGCAAGGTGAACGTCTTCGGCGGCTCCTACGGCACCCGTCTCGGACAGAGCTATGCGCGCAGCTATCCCGGCAGCGTGCGCGCGCTCATCCTCGACGGCGTCGCCGCTCCCGAACGTGTGATTCCGGTCGCTGCCGCAAGCGCCCAGCGCGCGCTGGACGGTGTGTTCGCTCGCTGCGCGGCCGACGCGGCCTGTGCCGACGCCTTCCCCGGCCTGCGCGCCGAGTTCGATACCTTGCTGGCGCGCGTGAATGCCGGCAGCGTCACGCTAGCGTTCGCCCATCCGCGCACGGCGCAGCCCACCCGCCTGCCGCTGTCGAACATGCACTTCGTGTACACGATCCAGCGCAGCCTGTATTCGGCGCGCGACAGCCATCGCCTGCCTTACCTGATCCACAGTGCCCATCAGGGAAACTGGGGGCCTTTCCTCGCGCGCAGCCATGCCGACACCGATTATTCGCCGGAGGGCCCGCTCGCCATGCCGCTGCTCGTGGCCATCCTCTGCGCGGAAGACATCCCGCGCCTGACGCTTGAACAGCGCGAGGCCGACGAGCGCGGCTCCTTCCTGCGCGGCCATGCGCAGCGGCTCGCCGCGCTCTGTCCGCTGGCCGGGGTATCCGCCGCTGCGACGCCCCCGAACACGCCCATCCACGCCCCCGTCCTGCTGCTCTCCGGCGCACTCGACCCGGTCACGCCGCCCGACGGCGCCACCAGCGCCGCCAGGACCATGACGCATGCGCAGCACCTGGTTGCGCGCCATGCCGCCCACGGCGTCTCAAACCTGGGCGACACGCCACGGCTGCTGCGCGCCTTCCTCGACGAACCAACCCGGGCGCTGGACAAGCGCGGCCTGGACGACATCCCCCTGCCGCCGTTCCAGCTCGACCACGCCGGCACCCATCCATGAAGGACGCACCATGATCGAAGCACACGACATCCACAAACGTTTCGGCGCGGTGCATGCCCTGTCGGGCGTGAGTTTCCGCGCCGCCGACGGCAAGGCCACTGCGCTGCTGGGCCCGAACGGCGCCGGCAAGACCACGCTGATGCGCACCCTTGTCGGCCTGCTCGGCCGCGACCGCGGCCAGGTAGCGATCGACGGCATCGACCCGGCCGTCGATCCGCTGGGCGCGCGCCGCCACATCGGCCTCCTGACCGACCAGTTCGGCCTCTACGAACGCCTGAGCACCCGCGAGTACCTGCGCTATTTCGGCCAGATCAACGGCATGGACAAGGCAGCCATCGCGCGCCGCACCGACGAGGTGACCGAACTACTGGGCCTGGAAGACATCCCGGACCGCGCTGCCAAGGGCTTCTCGCAGGGCCAGCGCATCAAGGTGGCGCTGGCCAGGACCCTGCTGCACCGGCCGCGCAACCTGCTGCTCGACGAGCCCACGCGCGGCCTGGACGTGATGAGCACGCGGGCCTTGCGGCGCGCACTGGCGGCCCTGCGCGCCGAGGGCTGCTGCATCATCCTCGCCACCCACGTGATGCAGGAAGTGACGCAATTGTGCGACGACGTGATCGTCATCGCCCAAGGGCGGACCGTGGCGCAAGGATCGCCGCAGGAACTGTGCAGGCAAACCGGTATCGCCAGCCTGGAGGATGCCTTTGTCCACCTGGTCGGCACGGAAGAAGGAATCGCAGCATGACCCCGCTCTGGATCGTCGTACTGATGAAGGAATTGCTCGAGGCGCTGCGCGACAGGCGTACGCTGGGCATGTTGCTGATGCTGACCCTGGTCTACCCGGCGGTGATCGGCCTGATCCTGAAGAACATGATCGCGCGTGGATCGCCCGACGCGAAAGCCGGTATCGAGCTGGTCGTCATCGGCGGCGGGCAGGCGCCGAACCTGCTGGCGCAGCTGCGCGAGAAAAAGGTGCTCGTCAGCGAGCGCGGTCCGATGATGGCTGCCGACATCAAGACACTGCTGCGCGAGAAGAAGGCCGCCGGCGTGCTCCGGCTCGGCGCCGAGTTCACCGGCTACTATGCCGAGCTGCGCCCCGCGCCGATCGAGCTGTGGTTCGATTCGTCGATCGAACGGCGCGAGCAGCGCCTCGAGGTCGAAAAAAACATCCTGCGCGACTACGCCAACGGCATCGCGGGCGCGCGCCTGGAAGCCCGCGGCGTCTCGCCGGTCGTCCTGTCCCCCCTGCGGCTGGAACGCTACGATACCGGCAGCGACAGCGGCGCTTCCAGCGGCCGCATCGGCACCATGCTGGGCATGTTCTTCGTGCCGGTATTCCTGTTCGGCCTGTCGCTGGCCATCGACAGCACCGCCGGCGAACGCGAGCGCCGTTCGCTCGAGGTGTTGATGGCCCAGCCGATGCCTGCGCGCGACCTGGTCCTGGGCAAGTGGCTGGCAGTCTCCCTGCTCGCCGCGCTCGGCCTGGTGGTCGAACTGGTCGTCGCCCACGGCATGCTGTCGACCCTGTCGCTGGAAGAGATCGGCATGTCCTGGCACCTGGGCCTGCCGATGCTGGCCGCCGTCGTGCTGACCGCGCTGCCCCTGTGCCTGCTGGTGGGCGCGGTCCAGGTGGCGATGGCGATGAACTCCAAAACCTTCAAGGAAGCGCAGGCCACCGCCAGCGTCGTCACCCTGCTGCCGATCGTGCCGCTGATCGCCGTTCCCATGCTCGGGCTGGGCACGCAACCGTGGATGTACGCGGTGCCGGTGCTGTCGAACCAGGTCATGCTGCAGTCGCTGGCATCGAACCAGGCGCCAGGCCTGCTGCCTTTCCTGCTGACCTGCGTGCCGCCGCTGCTGGCGGCATGTGGGGCAGCTGCGTTTGCGATGCGCAGGATGCGCAGCGAGCAGTATGTGATGGGGATTTGAGACCTTGGCCGGATCTGGTGATCCGGCTCAAACGCCTGGGATAAAAGTTCATCCAGAGCGCTGAACGATAATGTAGAGGTGCTTCTGCGGGTGCTGGTCGAATTCCAGGTGCCTGCACACGCATCCGGCGTCGCCGATCACCGCGAGCAGCCCGGGTATGCCCAGGCTGCCGTAGTAGACCTCGGGACCCATGGTCGAATCGACATGCTCGGCAGGCGCGTCCAGCCCGCCGGTCGAGAAAATGAACACGCCTTCACAAGCCTGCCCGTCCCCTCATCAAAGGTGAAATAATAACGCTTCATCCATTATTTCCCTGACAATGACCAGATCCCCTTCACCTGCCCGGGAGCCGCGCCGATGACGACCATCCAGCTGGTCGGCGCCATCCTGTTCGCCTGCGCGCTCGTGCACACCTTCAGCGCCAAGCTGTTCGAGCGCCTCGCCGACCGCTATCCGCGCCATGAGGGACTGTTCCACCTGCTGGGCGAAGTCGAGGCCGTATTCGGCTTCTGGGCCTTCATCCTGATCGTCGCCATGGCCCTGATCAGCGGCGGCGACGCGGCGGTGGAGTATGCCGAGTCGCGCCACTTCACCGAACCGCTGTTCGTGTTCACGGTGATGGTGATCGCCGCCTCGCGTCCCATCCTCGACGCCGTCGACGTCCTGCTGCGCACGGTCGCGCGCCTGGCGCCAGTGCGCACCGAGGTGGCGCTGGCCTGGCTCGGCCTGGGCCTGGTGCCGCTGGCCGGTTCGCTCATCACCGAGCCAAACCGCGATGACGCTGGCGGCCCTGATGCTCGCGCCCGGTGTTCCGCCCCGGCATACCGGAGTGGCTGAAGTACGGCGCCCCGGGCGTGCTGTTCGTGAACGTGTCGATCGGCGGCACCCTCACCTCGTATGCCGCGCCGCCGGTGCTGATGGTGGCCGGTACCTGGGGCTGGGACAGCGCCTACATGCTGGCTCACTTCGGCTGGCGCGCCGCGCTGGCCGTCTTCATCAACGCCAGCGTCGTCACCTTTTTGCTGCGTCCGCACCTGAAGCCCGCAAGCGGCGAGGCGCGCGAGAGCGTGCCCCTGAAGGTATCGGCGATCCACATGGCCTTCCTGGCCGCGGTGGTGCTGCTGGCGCACCATCCGGTGCTCTTCCTCGGCCTGTTCCTGCTGTTCCTGGGCTTTACCCAGGCCTATGAACGCCACCAGTCGCCGCTGATCCTGAAGGAAGGCCTGCTGGTCGGCTTCTTCCTCGCCGGCCTGGTCGTCCTGGGCGGGATGCAGCAGTGGTGGCTGCAGCCGATCGTGTCGAACCTGGGGCCGACCGCCCTGTTCTTCGGTGCGCTGGCCCTGACGGCAATCACCGACAATGCGGCGCTGACCTATCTCGGCTCCCTGATCGCCGGATTGTCCGAACACGCCAGGTACATGCTGGTGGCGGGCGCCGTGGCCGGCGGCGGCCTGACCGTGATCGCGAACGCCCCGAATCCGGCCGGCGCCGCGCTCTTGCGGCGCGGCTTCAACGACGAGTCGATCGGCACGCTCGGCCTGCTGGCGGGTGCAGCCGGGCCGACGCTGGTGGCGGCACTGTTATTCCTGATCTAAAAGGAGAAGGCATGGACGAGACTATCTTGATCGGCAAAATCGGCACCATCGAACGCTGCTGCCGCCGCGCCCGCGAGGAATACGAGAAGGACCCGACCACCTTTGTCGGCGACATCACGCGCCAGGACGCGGCCACGCTCAACGTGATCCGCACCTGGGAAGCGGCCATCGAGATGGGCGACTACATCCTGGCGCTTGCCAACCTGGGTACCCCGCACGACGAACGCGAGGTGATTACCCTGCTGGCCGAGAACGGCTGGATCGAGCCCACGCTGGCCGAAGACCTGAAGCGCACCGGGGAATTCTGCCGCGCCGAATGGGACCACCAGGCCGCGCCCCTGCCGGCGCTGGTCACCATCATCAAGCGCGGGCTCGACGATTTCGCCGCGTATGGCCAGGCCCTGCTGGCCGGTGTGGCGGCACTGCCGGGCGCCCCCGTAGCAGACTGAGCGAACCACGCGGTTCCGGCCCTGCAAGGAACTGGCGGCGCACGCCGCATTGGCCTTTGCCATCATGGTGTGGACGAACTGAAAACAGCCGGACCGCCGCTGCGCCAGGATAGCCTCCCTACGCCGCCACCCGTGTTGTATTTGTGCCGGTTTGATCCCACAAATCGAACAAAGCGGCAACCCAACTGGTATGATCTGGTTCCATAAAGCAACTTTTCTTGCGTTGGCGTAGCCAGAACGCCTTTCCCTCACATGAATTTTTCTTCCTTGACGCCCGTTCGCGCCCGCGCTGCCATCTTCTCCGCAGTCGCGAGCCTGCTGGCCTGCCCGGCCCACGCCGCGCCGGAGGAAGCGCCACGTCCCGAGAACCTGGCCGGGCTGCCGCTGGAACAGCTGCTGGCCATGCGCACGGTCAGCGCCGCGTCGAAGTTCGAACAGCTGATCAGCGAAGCGCCCTCGGCGGTGGTCGTCCTGACTGCGGCCGACATCAAGGCCTACGGCTGGCGCACCCTGGCCGATGCGCTCGCGACCTTGCCGGGCGTGTACGTCACCAGCGACAAGAACTACAGCTACGTGGGCGCGCGCGGGTTCCTGCGCCCCGGCGACTACAACAGCCGCTTCCTGCTGCTGGTCGACGGTGCGCGCACCAACGACGCCGTGTACGGCCAGGCCTCGATCGGCTACGAAGGCCTGATCGACATGGACATGGTGCAGCGGATCGAATTCGTGCCCGGTCCCGGTTCGGCCGTCTACGGTTCGAATGCCCTGTTTGGCGTGATCAACGTGGTCACCAAGGATGGCAGCGACCTGAAGGGCGCACAAATCGCCGTCGGCACGGGCAGCCTGGGCGAGCGCAAGCTGCGGGCGAGCTGGGGCTGGCATGGCCAGAACGGCGCCGACCTGGTGCTCTCGGCCAGCAGCTATGGCCGCGATGGCGAGAACCTGTACTACCCCGAATACGACACGCCGGACCAGAACAGGGGCGTCGCCGAAGGGCTCGATTACGAGCGTGCCCACAATTTCCTGGTCAAGGCCAGCTATGCCGGCCTCACCCTGTCGGCCAGCCACGTGCGCCGCACCAAGGGCGTGCCGACCGGCTCGTTCGGCGCCGTCTTCAACACGTCCAACTGGACGGTGGACGCCCAGAGCATGATCAGCCTGGCCTATGCCCGCGACATCAGCCCGACCGTGAACCTGTCGGCCCAGGCCACCTGGGGCAAGGCCGACTACCTCGGCATTGGCGACTATCCGGGCGACACGCGCGCGCAGGTCACGAACGTCGATGGCGACCATGCGCGCTGGTACGGCGCCAGCGTGCAGGCCACGGTCACCACGCTGCCGCGCAACAAATTCGTCTTCGGCGCCGAACTCGGGCGCGATGCCCGGCGCGACCAGTTCAACTTCGACGTGGAACCGTTCCGCCAGCTGCTCGACGAACGCCGCAGCGCCAACCGCAGCGGCCTGTTCTTCGCCGACGAGATCCGCGTCTCGAACAACCTGCTGCTGAACCGGGCGTGCGCCACGACCGCCACAGCACCGGCACGCGCAGCACCAGCCCGCGCGCGGCCCTGCTCTACAAGCTCACGCCCGCCGACACCGTCAAGCTGATCTACGGCACCTCGTTCCGCGTGCCCAATGCCTACGAGCTGTACTACGCCTATTCGCTGCCGGTCGAAGCGGGCAGCCAGATCACGAATCCGGACCTCGGCCATGAACGCATCCGCACTGTCGAAACGGTGCTCGAACACGCGCTCGGCAGCGCCGGCCATGCCACCTTCTCGGTCTTCCAGTACGACATGCGCGGCCTGATCACCCAGCAGGCCGACGAGGAGACCGGCGCCCTGGTGTTCCGGAATGTCGCCCAGGCGCGCGCGACCGGCGCCGAAGCCGCCCTCGAACGCCTGATCGGCGGCGGCGCCCGCGTGCGCGCCAGCTATGCCCGGCAGCGCTCGCACGACGGCAATGGCGCCGCCGGTCAGTTCGCCGCGCCACCTGGCCAAGCTCAACGCCGTCGTGCCGCTCGCGGCCAATACCCGGCTCGGCGGCGAAGTGCAGTGCATGTCCTCGCGCCTGACCGAGCATGCCCGCACCGGCGGCTATTGCCTGGCCAACCTGACCCCTGGTGAGCAGCGAGGTGTTCGCCGGCGCCGACCTCTCGCTCGGCATCCGCAACGCGACCGACCAGCGCTACGCCGACCCGGCCGGCCCCGCCTTCGTGCAGGAAGCCGTGGCACGCGAAGGCCGCACCCTGCACGCCCGCCTGTCTTACCAGTTCTGACCATGACGCCGCGCGCCTTCATCCCTGTCGTCTGCACCGCGCTGGCCCTGCTGGCGCAGCTCGCGCTGCTGGCACCCGTGCCGGCATGGGCGCAGGTGCGCGATGTCGACCTGAAGGCGGCGTATATCTACAACTTCGTCCAGTTCACCACCTGGCCGGAACTGGGCCGCGCCGAGGGGAACCCTTCTTTGTCTGCGCCAGTCCCGACAGCGCCCTGTGGGCCAGCCTGCAGGCCTTCAACGGCAAACCCGTCAACAACCGCGCCTGGGTACGGTCGATGCGGGCAGCCGCCTGAAAGCGGGCAGCTGCGACGTGCTGGTGCTGGCGCGCGCCGCCGACCGGCCGGCCCGGCGCAGGGCACGCTGGTCGTGCGCGACGGCGCCGGCCGCGGCATGGCCGCCATCACCCTGGTCGACGGCGACGAGCAGATCCGCTTCGACATCAATACCGACGAAGCCACGCGCAGCGGCCTGCGCTTCAGCTCGAAACTGCTGCGCCTGGCGCGCAACGTGACATGACCCGCCCGCGCACACCCCGCAAGTTCCATCTGTCGAAGATGCTGGGCACGGGCCAGCTCACGACCGCCGTCGCCGCCCTTGGCGTGGCCGGCTTCATCCTGCTGGGCTATCAGTTCATCTCGCTGCGCCAGACCCTGACGGCCGACGTGACGGTGCACGCGGCGATCATGGCCGACAATATCGCCGCCTCGCTGATGTTCCGCGACAGCGAGGCCGCCACCGAAATGCTGCGCTCGTTCCGGCCTGCTCCCTTTCTCCAGGAAGCGGCCGTGTTCGACCGCGGGGGCAAGATCTTCGCCTGGTACCGCCGCGACGGCGCCGCCGCCCCCCGTTCCCAGTTCTGGATCGAACCGGTCGCCGTGACGCGCCCGGTGGTCTACCGCGGCACCGAACTGGGGCAGGTGCGCCTGGTGGCCGATACCAGCGGCATCCGCGACAGCCTGTGGCGCTACGGCACGCTGCTGGGGCTCGCCTTCCTCGGCGCGCTGGTGACGAGCGGCCTGGTGTCGCGCAAGATGCGCTCGCGCATGGCCAGGGCCGAACGCGAACTGGCGTATCTCGCCTATACCGACCCCGTGACCGACCTGCCGAACCGCCGCGCCGGCCACGAGGCGCTCGACACGATGATCGAGCGCGCGCGCATCAAGGGAGAAAAGGTCGGCCTGCTCCTGATCGACCTGGACAACTTCAAGGTCGTCAACGACACCGCCGGCCATGACGCCGGCGACCATCTGCTGCGCCTGGTTGCCGGCCTGCTGCGCGACCAGACCCGCGAGACCGACCTGGTGGCGCGCATCGGCGGCGACGAGTTCGTCGTCATCGCCGGCCCGCTGCACGGATCCGACGAGCTGCATGTGCTTGCCGAGCGCATCATCGCCGCCCTGCAGCAGCCGCTGCAGCTGGACGGCCTCGAGTTCGTCGCCACCGCCAGCATCGGCTCGGCGGTGTTTCCCGACGATGCCGACAGCGCGCCGGAACTGGTCAGCAATGCCGACACCGCGCTGTACGACGCCAAGGATGCAGGCCGCAACCGCCTGGGCCAGTTCCGCCGCGAGATGATCGTCGCGGCCCAGCGCCGCGCCCAGCTCGAGCGCGACCTGCGGCGCGCACTCGAGCACGGCGCACTGGACGTGTTCTACCAGCCGCAGTTCGACTGCCCCTCGCGCACCCTCGTCGGCGTGGAGGCGCTGGTGCGCTGGAAGCATCCGGAGCACGGCTATATCGGCCCGGACGAATTCATCCCGATCGCCGAGCAGAGCGGCCTGATCGGCGAACTGGGCCGCTTCGTGCTCGAGCGCGCCTGCGTCGATATCCACGCCCTCGGCGAATACACGGGCCTGCCCCTGACGGTGGCGGTGAACGTGTCGGCACGCCAGTTCCGCGAGGACGAGTTCCTGCAGGTGGTGCAGGACATCCTGGCGCGCTCCGGCCTGCCGGCCGAACGGCTCGAGCTCGAGCTGACCGAAAGCGTGCTGATGGACGACGTCACCCGCGCGGTCGACTTCATGCATGCCATCCGCCGGCTCGGCGTGCGCATGTCGATCGACGACTTCGGCACCGGCTACTCGTCCCTCTCTTACCTGCAGTCCTTCCCGATCGACCAGCTGAAACTCGACCGCAGCTTCGTGCGCCCGCTGCCGGCCGGCGGCGCGACCCTGGCCAGTGCCGTGATCGCGCTGGCGCACGGCTTCAACCTGGCCGTGGTCGCCGAAGGCGTGGAAACGCCGGAGCAGCTGGCCTGGCTGCAGGCGGCGGGCTGCGATGTGGCGCAGGGCTACCTGCTGGGCCGCCCCATGCCGATCGACGCGCTGCGCGAGCAGGTCGCGGCGGTAGTCGTCTGAGTGCATCGAACGACCTTCATGACAGACCACCAGCCTGCCCGTGCCGACGATGTGCGTGGGCACCAGAAGACCCGTCGGCACAGGATGCTGATCGGATCGCTGTCCTACCTGTTCACCCTGTCGCTGGTGGTCGCGTTCTGGTACCGCGGCGATTATGGGTTCGATATCGTGCGCAACTACGTGCTCGCCGTATCCGCACTCGTCGCCACCTTCTATCTCCTGATCCGCAGCGATATCAACCTGCGCTTCGCCGACCCGAGCATGACCCTGGCGCAGGTCACCACGTCCATCCTGCCGGCGTTCTACGTGATGTATCACTCCCAGGACTCCCGTCCGGTATGCATGATGCTGTGCTTCTCCGCGGCGATGTATGGACTGTTCCAGTTCCGCATGCGCGACTTTCTCGTGCTGAGCTTCGTGGTCAGCGGTGGCTATGCCGCCCTGATTGCCCTCATCTATTTCACCAGGCCGGGTGAAATCCACCTGCAGCTGGAAATCCTGCTGTGGTGCGCACTCACGGCCACCTTCCTGCAGTTCAGCGGCCTGGGCGGCTACATTTCCAGCCTGCGCCACAAGGTCAAGGGGCATTACAAGGAACTGGCGACGCGTAACGCCGAGCTCGAGCAGGCCCTGCTGCGCATCCAGGAACTGGCCATGCACGACGAACTGACCGGCGTCTTCAATCGCCGCTTCCTGATGGAGACGATTCGTGCGGAAAAGCTGCGCGCCGACCGCACCGGCGAGGTATTCACGGTCGCCCTCCTCGACGTCGATCATTTCAAGAGCGTCAACGACCGCTTCGGCCACCTGGCGGGCGACCGCGTCCTGCAGGCGATCGCCCGGACCGCGAGCGGCGCGCTGCGCCAGACCGATTACTTCGGCCGCTACGGCGGCGAGGAGTTCGCGCTGCTGCTCACCAGTACGGATGCCGCAAGCGCCCGCGTCACGGCCGAGCGGGTGCGCGAGGCGATCGCGGCCTTGTCCCTTGCCGACATTGCTCCCGGCTTCCGGGTGACCGTCTCGATCGGCATCGCCGAGGCATGTCCGGACGAGAGCAACGAAATGACCTTCAAGCGTGCCGATGACGCCTTGTACCGGGCCAAGGAAGCGGGGCGCAACCGCTGTGTCCTTGCCGATGAAGCGGCCGAGGATGCAAGCGTGCACGGCTGATCGCGGCAGCGGACTGGCAAACAGGCATCTTGCATGGCTTTCAATGGGACATTTTGTCCGGATGCAGGGGAGCCGCTTTTCAGTAGAATGTCCTGGCAGGTGCGGCAATCCATCCTCCGATGGCGGCCGCCAAGGTCTTCTCCTCTCTCATCCGCATTCGGCACATCGCCTGGAAATACGCACCATCATGGATTGGTTCCCTATCGTTGCCGGTACGTTCAAGGTGCTCGCCCTGGGCACGGGCATGTTCTTCGCCATCAAGTGGCATTACGATCAAGGCAAGAAGGGGAAGGCGCGCGACAAGCGCGACCTGCTGCGCGCGGCCGGCAAGGTGGCAGCGGTGTTCGTGCTGGCGCTGCTGGCAATGGGGCTCCTCACTTTCGGCCTTCTCAGCACGCTCAGCCTGGACCTGGGCTTGCGGTGATGGCCAAGGCCACGCCATCGGCGCGGCCAACCCGGCACGTGGCCTGAACCCCGCCCGGGCCGCGGCGATTCAACCGATCGTCTGCCCGAAGTGGCCGTACAGCCCCAGGCACAGCTCGACGAAGATCAGCAGGAAGATCGCCTGCTCGAGCCGGTGCGAACTGTGGTAACGCATGGTTTCGACCAGGGTTTCCGAGGTATGCGACAGCGTCGTCAGCTTGCGGTCGAGCGCCTGCGCGCGGTCGTGCAGTTCGAAATCCCCTTCCAGCCTGGCGTACAGGCCCGACAGACCCGGGTTATCCCATAGCAGGTCGGGCCGGTCGAGCACACCGGCGCGGCCGTTCAGGCGGTTCTCCGCCAGCAGCATGTTGCCGGCCGCCTTCAGGAGTTCCGCCGGCTTTGCGGAAAAGCGGCCATCCTCGGCCAGGTCGCGCGCCAGCGGTTCGATGCGGTCGAAGTCGCGCGCGGCGCGGCGCTCTGGAACGACAGCATGCTGGCCTTGGCCATCACCTCGGCAATGAGCTGCAGGCGCAGGCGGTCGGCGTTCTTGATCTTGATGCAGCTGCCCGCCGGGCCTTCTTTCCTCGTCCGGGCGCACCTGGACCTGCGCCGTTTCCTCCGCGCCCGCGTCGCCCGGCCCGGAAGCATGCGCGGCAAGCGCCTGCAGCAGGCGTGCCTTCTCCTCTTTCGACGCATTGAACAGGACGATGGCGCCATAGCGGAAGACCGCGGCAATGCCGCCCTGGCCCAGTTTCACCGTGAAGGGCGAGGTGGCGATGACCTCGAAGCCGGACAGCGCCTTGAGGTCGATGCGCTCGGCCACCATGAGGGCAGTGGCGGCAAACTGCGTTCCGGCGATGAGCGGACGCTGGAAGGGCAGCTTCTCCGTTTTGAGGTGCAGGCCGGGACGGGTGCGCGGGCGTGGATTCCAGCGGATCTGTTGTCGTTCGAGGTGGCTATCCATAGTCTGTCATGTGCGCGCCGGGGAACGAGGACATGGTCCGTCGTGCCGCCTTTGCGCCGCAAGGATGCGGCATGCGGGGCGGCGCCGACGCAGCGCCGGCGCTGTCAAAACGTCATCATATCGGAACTTGCGGCGGCGCCGTTTTCGCTACGGCTACGGATGGGAGCCCGGACCCAGGCGGATCCGCGGCGGGCGGCGGATGGAAACGCCGCCCCTTGTCCCGGCTTGCCTTTGCCGGCCGCGGAGGGCCTGCACGGCGCCATGGCTGGCGCCGTGCGGGCAGGACGACGCGCCTTTCAGGAAGTCGATCCGGGCGGCGCTATCGGTGCCGCGCCGGAGACGCCCGACATCGCCGTGCCGCTGTGCAGGGCGCGTGCGCGTCCCAGGTCGCTCAGTCCCACCGCCTCCTCGTACCAGGTCTGGATCATGGCCTGGTGCTTGCGCTCCTGCAGCAGCGCATTGCCGAAACCTTCGACCATGTCGGCCTGCTCGTGCTCCTCCGCCAGCGCGATCAGGGGTTTCCCAGCCGACGCCGTCGCTCAGTTCCGCCGTCAGGATTGCGTGCAGCGACTGCGCCAGGCTCGTACGCGGGTCGTTCAGCACCTGCACCAGGCCCATGGCCTCGACGCCGGCCATGTCCGCGCTGGGCGTCATGGCGGTCGGGTCGCCACCCATCGAGGTGATGGCGTCGCGCAGCAGCAGCGCATGGCGCGCCTCGTCGCCGCGGATGCTGGCGACGTCGTCGAGGTTGATCGAAGCCCGCCCTTCGTTGACCACCGCCAGCTTGGTCAAGAGCGCGTCGTAGAGCCGGGTCGCGGTGCGCTCCATGGCCAGGCGCTCGGCCAGCTTGTCGAGCAGGACTTGCGGCTTGTCGCCCTTGAGCATGTTGACGCCCATGCTGACCATCCCCTTCATCGTACCGGGCATCGGGATCGAACCGACGTTATCCCCTTCCGCGATATACGACTGGCGCAGCTGCGCCATCGCGGTTTCGTCGCCCGGGTGGCCCCGGGCGATGATCCTGTCGTCGTCGAGCATGGCCTTCGTTTGCAGCGGCGACATCTGCACGCCGGTCTTGTTCATGCCTACATGTTCCTTCTCTTGTGCCATATGGCCTCCTGAATGTTGTCGATGCGGACTCAGTGCGCCGTCATGCCGCTGGCCGGGCGCTGGGCCGCGGCCACCGTGCCGGTCGGGATGGTGGCCCCGCTGGCACCGTCGCGCGCCATCAGTTCGGTGCCGGGCGTCCAGATGTAGCCTGCCGAGACCGGGCCGCTCGGCTCCCCTTCGCTGTGCAGCATGGCGCGGTAGTCGATGCTGGCCTGGCTCTCCTGGGCCTTCGGCACGAATTGCGGGCCCATCCGGCGCAAGTCGACCTCGTCGACCAGCACCTGGCGGTAGAAATCGCGCTGGCTCTTCAGCTCGATGGGGCGCTCGAAGGGTGCGGTGATGATCTCGGACGGGTCGCGCCGTTCGTAGGTCCTGAAAGCCTCGCAGGCGGCATGGAAGTGGCCCAGCTCGTAGTCGAGGAAACGCTCCCAGATGGCTTTGATGCGCGGGTTGGTCTCGGACTCGACGCAGCTGTAGTAGTTGTAGCACTCGTTGGCTTCATGCAGCACCCATTGCTCGAGCCAGGTTTCCGAGGGGTCGAGCATCGACTCGTACTGGGTCACGTGCTGCTCCTCGACGGAGGCGATCTCGGCGTACAGCTGGCGCGCGATCGGATCGGAAAACACCGGACCGACGTTCATGTAGTAGTTGTGGGTCTGCTGCTCGGTCGAGGTGATGGTCAGCGCGTGCAGCTTGCTGAGCATGTGCGCATTGGTGCGGTCGTAGTGGTTGACCGGGTCGTCCGTCGGGTAGCGGTGGTGTTCCCAGGTCGGCCGCGCCGGCACGATGTCGGTATAGCTCTGGGTGATGTTGTTCGGGTCCTTGCCCTCGAGCCGGTCGAGCAGCGCCGAATAGCGGTAGAGGTGGTCGAAATCCTCCAGCAGGCCATAGCGGTAGGTCTGGGCCAGGTAAGGATCGGGCTCGCGCTGGGCGACGGCGGCGGTCAGCTCGATGGCCACCTGCTCGTAGGCGATGGTGATTTCGAGCGGCGAATGGTCGGCGGACAGCAGCCAGTTGATCATCGTGGCCTGGTGCTGCTCCGAACGGCGGATCAGCGCCAGCGGCAGGCGCAGGTCCTTGTTGAAGCGCGCCGCCATGTGCGAGAAGCGCAGCGCTTCGACCTCGATGCCGTTCATCATGATGACCCGGACGCGGGTGAAGGCATCGTCGTCGAGCTTGCTGATCGGCGCGCGCACCATGTCGCGCCAGGTATAGCGCTGATTCTCGATCGGCGTACCTTTTGAATCGAATAGGCTGAAAGCCATGTATTCCTCCCGGTTAATTGGATGCCCGGCCAAACCCAGGCCTGTTCACCACATTAACCACACCGGCAGGAAGATCAATCGGAATTCATTTGAAGCCCGATAGGCGAAATCTATTTAGAGCGCCTGACCATTCTCAAATGAATTGGATCTGCTCGACCATGATAACGGCAAGGATCGCCAGCATGGGCGGCATCCACGCGGCCCCGTGCGGGCGCAGCGCCGCCTAGTCGGCGGTGTCCTTCGCCGTCCGCTCAGCGAGCAGCAGGCCTTGCACCAGCCGTGTCATCTCGTCCAGCCGATACGGCTTGCGCAGCAGGGGTACGCGCTGGAAAACGGCGTCGTCGCGGCCGACCTCGCCCGGATAGCCCGAGGCGAACAGCACCTTCGCATCCGGCAGATGCTCGGCGGCGGCCAGCGCCAGGTCCTGGCCGCGCGTGGCCCCCGGCATCACGATGTCGGTGAACAGCAGGTCGATCGGCAGCTTCTGGCGGATCAGGCCGAGGGCGGTTTCGCCATCGGCCGCCTCGAGCACGCACAAGCCGAGTTTGCGCAGCACCTCGACACTGGCGCTGCGCACCGCGTCCTCGTCCTCGACCACCAGCACGGTCCGCACCGGCGCCGCGCCCGTTCCCGCGCCGTTGTCCGCAACCTGCTCCGGCGCTGCCGGAAAATACAGGGTCACGACGCTGCCCTGGCCGGGCGTGCTGGACCAGGTCGATCTGGCCGCCGCTTTGCGTGACGAAGCCGAAGGCCAGGCTGAGGCCAATGCCGGAACGGCGATTGCCGGCCTTGGTCGAAAAAAGAAGGGTTCGAAGGCGCGCCGCTGCACTTCCGGCGTCATGCCGGCGCCGTTGTCGGCCAGGCGGATGCGCAGCCAGCCTGCCGCATCGGTTTCGCCGCCGCTGCCGGGGGCAGCCGCGGGCGCCAGCTCGATCGCCAGCTGCCCTTCCGGTCCCATCGCCTCGGCGGCATTGCGCACCGGGTGCAGCATCGTCTTGCCGAATTCGGCCTGGTCGAGCGCAACCGCCGGACAGGCGCCGTCGACGGCGATGCGCAAGCCGCGTCCACCCGGGGCTTCGCGCAGGCGCTCTTCCATGCCGAAGAGGAGCGCATCGACCCGGAGCAGGGCCGGCTGCAAGCGCTGGCGCCGGGCGAAAGCCAGCATCTGCGAGGCCAGCGTGGCGCCGCGGCGCACGCCATCGGCGGCGGCGTCGAGCCGGCGCAGCGTCGGCTCGTGGGTGCGGTGCGCGATGCGCAGCAACTGCAGGTGTCCGCTGATCAGGTGCAGGACGTCGTTGAAATCGTGCGCGATGCCGCTCGTCAGTTCGCCCAGCGCTTCCATTTTCTGCGCCTCGTGCAGCGAGGCCTGCGCCGCCGCCAGTTCCTCGCTCCCGCTGCAGCAGGGCGGCCTGGCTGTCTTCGAAGGCGCGGCGTGCCTGGTCGCGCTCGACGATCGTGCGGTAGGCCCGGGTGTGTGCGCGAATGCGCGCGGCCAGTTCGATACGGTCCGGCCATTTGACGAGGTAATCCATGGCCCCGGCGGCAAAGCCCTGCGCTTTCGTCCCCGGGTTGTCGTTCGAGGACACCATGATGATGGGCACGTCAGCCAGCTGCGGGTGCGCTTTCAGCTCGCGGATGACTTCCAGCCCGTCGATCATCGGCATGTGCAGGTCGACCAGGATCACCGTCGGCGCGCAGGCTTGCGCATACGCGAGCGCGCGCGCCGGGTCAATCAGGTAGTCGACGGCAATGTCCGGTTCGGACGCGAGCATTCCGCGCACCAGGTCGGCATTGAAAGGCTGGTCGTCGATGAGCAGCAGGCGGGCGTCGCGGGTCTGGTTCGGCATGGCGGGCACCCGTTCGCTCAGCCGCACAGGGCTGGCGGCACCGGCGTCAGCTCGGCGATGCTCACCTGCAGCTGCAGCAGGTCGTAGGGTTTGGGGAGCAGCATGATGGGACTGTCGGCGGGCAGCGCGATAGTGCCGCCCTCGCCCGAGGCCAGGATCACCTTCAGCGTCGGCTGCAGCGCGATCGCACGCGTGGCCAGTTCGATCCCGGACATGCCCGGCAGGTTCAGGTCGGTGAACAGGATGTCGACGGGACGCTCGCGCAGCAGCGCGAGCGCCTGCTCGGCCGAGCCGCTGCCGCTGGCGGCATGGCCGAGCGCGCAGAGCAGCTCGCAGGCCAGCTCGCGCGTGTCCTGGTCGTCCTCGACCACGAGGATGGACCGCCCATCCGGCGTTTCCAGCGCCAGCGTGCCCGGCCCGAAGGACGGCTCCGCGGGCATGCAGGCGGCAGCCGCGGCCGGCAGCGGCGCCGGCGCACCGGGTAGGTGGCCGCCATCGAGCAGGCGTGCGCGCACCGCGCGCGCCAGCTGCGCCCGGCCATAAGGCTTGGGCAGCAGCTCGATATCGACGTCGAACACGCCGTCGGGCAGGTGCCCGGAGGTCAGCAGGATTTCGGTGCCGGGGGGCAAGCACGCGGCAGCGCGCCACCAGCGCCGCGCAGTCGACCGTGCCGGGCATCGACAGGTCGGTGAACAGCAGGTCGACCGCCACGCCGCTCTCGAGTATCGCCAGCGCCGCCTGGCCGTCGCCGGCACACAGCACGTCGTAGCCGAGGCCCTTCAGGATTTCCGTGGTCGATGCCACCACGGCCGCATCGTCGTCGACGACCAGGATGGTTTCGCCGGCGCCGTGCAGGCTGACGTGTTCGATGTCGCGCTCGTGCACCACGGCGCCATGCGCGCGCGGCAGGTAGATCAGGATGGTGGTGCCCTGGCCCGGCCGGCTCTCGATGCGGATTTCGCCGCCGCTCTGCTTGACGAAGCCGTAGACCATGCTCATGCCCAGGCCCGTTCCCTTGCCCGGGGCCTTGGTCGTGTAGAAGGGGTCGAAGATCTTGGCCTGGACTTCGGGCGGCATGCCGCAGCCGGTGTCGGTGATCGACAGGCACACGTGCTCGCCGCCGGCAGCACCGTCCAGGCGCACGTTGGCCAGGCCGATGGCCAGCCGGCCCTCGCCGCCCATCGCGTCGCGCGCATTGATCGCCATGTTCAGGATGGCGTTCTCGAGCTGGTTGCGGTCGACCTCGACGTTCCACAGGCCCCCGGCTTCCTCGCGCGCGATCTCGATGCGGTCGCCCAGCGCCCGCGCCAGCAGCGAAGCCATCTCCGCCAGCAGCTGGCCGAGATGGGTCACCAGGGGCTGCAGGGGCTGGCGGCGCGCGAAGGCGAGCAGCTGCGAGGACAGCTTCGAGCCGCGCTCGACGGCGGCCACCGCGTTCGTCACGCGCGCGCCCAATGTGCTGCTGACGCCATCGAGCTCCATCAATTGCAGGTTGCTCGAGATGATCTGCAGGACGTTGTTGAAATCGTGGGCGACGCCGCTGGCCAGCTGGCCCACCGCTTCCATTTTCTGTGCCTGGCGCAGCGCCTCTTCCACCTTGAAGCGCTCGGTTTCCTCGAGCACGACCTTGCGCTCGAGCGCCCCGTTCAGTTCGCGCAGCGCGATCTCGGCCTGGCGCAGGCTTTCTTCGGTGCGCTTGCGTTCGGTGATGTCGAAGGCCACGCCCAGGTAGCGCTGTTCGCCCGCCACGGTCGACGCGACCGGCTGGCCGCGGCGCGCAATCCAGCGTTGTTCGCCCGTGTCGACGCGGGTGATCTGGAACTCGGCATAGGCGATCGGATTGGCGTCGGTGGCCAGGCGCTTCGGTCCCGACAGGTGCGCATCGGTCGGCACGATATGGCGCATCAGGATGTCGGCACTAATGTCGGCATCGGGCGCAAAGCCCCACAGGCGGCGGTAGGCATCGGACACGATGACCTCGCCGGTGGACGGATACCACTCGAAAGTACCGATCTCGCCCGCCTCCTGGGCTACGCGCAGGCGTTCCTCGGTCAGCGCGTGTTCGGTGATGTCGACGCCCTCGACGAAAATGCCGTAGATATTGCCAGCGGCATCCCTGAGCGGCTGATATACGAAATTCAGGATGCGGCGCACCGCACCTCCGTCGCCGCTGTCGATCTGGACGTCGAGGCCCTTGGCGTGGAAGGGTTCGCCTGTCGCCCGCACCCGGTCGAGCACATCGATCAAGCCCTGCTCGACGATTTCCGGCAGGGCCTGGCGCACGGACTTGCCCAGCACCTGGCGGTGCTGGACCAGCCGCAGGTAGGCATCGTTGGCCAGCTCGAACACGTGATCCGGTCCCGTGACCACCGCCATGAAGCTGGGCGCCTGGCGGAACAGGGCGTTGAGGAAGTCCATGTCGCCGGCGAGCTGGCGGTTGGCGCGCTCGAGCCGCAGGCGCAAGGCGTCGAGGTCGGCGTTGACCCGGGCCAGGTGCTCCTGTTCGCGCGCACGCTGGCGCTCGCTGCAGACACGCGCCGTGGTTTCGATCACCGTCGAGACCACCCCGGCTACCCGTCCATCGTCGCCGACGACCGGCGAGTAATACAGGTCGAACCAGGCTTCCTCCGGCTCGCCGTCGCGCTCGAGCACGAAATGCTGGTCGCGAAAGACACGTTCTTCACCCGCGTAGCAGGCGGAAAAGACGCTGTCGTTGAATTCGCGCGCCTCCGGCCAGGCAGCCAGCACCGGCAGGCCGAACATGGCCGGATGACGGGCACCGGCAACGACGGCGTAGCTGTCGTTATAGATCAGGACATGCTCCGGCCCCCAGGCCAGCACCATCGCGATCGGCGAGCGCAGCACCATGTCCACCATGGTGCGCAGCGCCTGCGGCCAGCCTGCCGGCGCGCCCAGCGAGGTGCCGCTCCAGTCGTGGCCGCGTACCGGGCGGCGGTTGCCCCAGCACAGGCGGGCCAAACGGTGGTGCTCATTTCTGCCTCATGCGATGGTGGGTGGCGAGGGGGCGGAACCGCGGGAAAGCGCGATGATCGTGGGAAATATGACCAACAGTGTACCACCCGCAGCAGTTCGCGACCGTACGCGGCGCTAGCGTGCGCGCCTCTCCGGCCGCGTGGCGGCGCCAGCGAGGCAGGTTTCCCTGCCGCGGCGCGCCACCGGACAGCAGCCACGCGTGGCGCCCGCGAATGGGTGAACTGGTATCATTCGCGTTTGTCCGGACGCCGGCCCGGCGTTTGTCCGACAACGTTGTCGGACAGCGCGCCCGTCCTTCACCTTACAGAACATAAGAATGAGCACACCGACCCAACTGCCCTCTTTCTGGAGCCGGCTCTCCCTGGCTTTCGGCACCTTCTTCAAGACCATCGGCGACGCCGAATTCGCCGCCCGCGTGCGTGACGACGAGGTCGGCCCCGTTGCCGCGCCACCCGTGCAGGCCGCGCCTGCTCCCGCTCCCGCTCCCGCCCCGGCTCCGCTGCGGGTCGCGACCCCGGACGCCGCCCTGCAGCTCCTGACCCTGCTGCAGCGCGAAGCGCGCCTGGTCGACTTCGCCCACGAAAACCTGGCCGCCTACGCCGATGCCGACATCGGCGCGGCGGCCCGCGTCGTCCACGAGGGCTGCGCGCGCGTGCTGAAGGAACACTTCACGATCGCCCCGTGCGTGCCGAAGCCGAGGGCGCGCGCGTCACCCCGGAGGAAGGTTTCGATGCCGCCAGCGTGCGCCTGACCGGCAACGTGGTCGGCAAGGCCCCGTTCAAGGGCACCCTGTCGCACCGCGGCTGGCGCGCCCTTGAGGTCCGCCTGCCGCAGCTGGCCCAGGAGCACGACGCGACCGTTCTCGCTCCCGCCGAGGTGGAACTGTGAGCGCGCGCTACGCCATCGGCATCGACCTGGGCACGACGCACAGCGCGCTGTCCTGGGTCGACCTGGAAGCCTCCGACGGCGAGAAGACCGCGCACGGCGTGCTGCCAGTGCCGCAGCTGACCGCGCCCGGCACCGTCGAGGCGCTGCCATTGCTGCCCCTCCTTCCTCTACCTGCCGCACCCGGACGAACTGGCGCCGGGCGAACTGGCACTGCCCCGGAATACGGAGGGCGAGCTGGCTGTCGCCGGTGAGATGGCGCGCAGCCGCGGCGCGACCACGCCGATCCGCCTGGTGTCGTCGGCCAAGAGCTGGCTGTGCCACCCCGGCGTGGACCGCCGCGCCGCCATCCTGCCCGCGGACGCGCCGGAAGAAGTCACGCGCGTCTCGCCGCTGGACGCCTCCACGCGTTACCTGCAGCACCTGCGCCGCGCATGGGACCAGGCCCACCCGGAAGCACCGTTCGACCAGCAACAGGTCACCGTCACCATCCCCGCCTCCTTCGATCCGGGCGCGCGCGTACTGACCGCGGAAGCGGCGCGCAATGCCGGCTACAGCTCGGCCACCCTGCTGGAAGAGCCGCAGGCGGCTCTCTACAGCTGGATCCAGGGCAGCGGCGGCGCCTGGCGCAAGCAGGTCAAGGCCGGCGACATCGTGCTGGTGGTGGACGTGGGCGGCGGCACCAGCGACTTTTCGCTGATCGCCATCCGGAACGCGAGGGCACGCTGGAGCCGCACCGCGTCGCCGTCGGCGACCACATCCTGCTGGGCGGCGACAACATGGACCTGGCGCTGGCCCACCTGGTGGCGCGCAAACTCGCGGCGAATGGCACCCAACTCGACGCCTGGCAGATGCGCGCCCTGACCTACGGCTGCCGCGGCGCCAAGGAACACCTGCTGGCCGACGCGAACGCCGGCGCCTGGCCGATCGTCGTGCCCAGCCGCGGCTCGAAACTCATCGGCGGTTCGATCCGCACCGAACTCACGCGCGAGGAAGTCACCACTTTCATCACGGACGGCTTCTTCCCCGCGTGGAGGCAAGCGCACGGCCAGCCGTGCGTGCGCGTGCCGGTCTCACGCAACTCGGCCTGCCGTATGCCCGGGACGCCGCCGTCACCCGCCACCTGGCCGCCTTCCTTGCGCGCCAGGCCGGAGCGACTGCCGAACTGCAAGGTTTCGAAGGCCGCGTCAAGCCCGAACACCGCGACGGCGGACCGACCTTCCTGCACCCGAGCGCGGTGCTGTTCAACGGCGGCGTGTTCAAGTCCGCCATCCTGGCCCAGCGCGTGATGGACACCATCAACGACTGGCTGTATATGGAAGGCGCCGAGCCCGCGCGCATGCTCGAAGGGGCGGACCTCGACCTGGCGGTGGCACGCGGTGCGGCCTATTACAGCTATGCCCGCCGTGGCGGCGGCGTCCGCATCCGCGGCGGCACCGCGCGCTCCTATTATGTCGGCGTGGAGTCGTCGATGCCGGCCATTCCCGGCATGGAGCCGCCGATCCAGGCCCTGTGCGTGGCGCCCTTCGGCATGGAAGAAGGATCCGAGCTCGAACTGCCGGGCCAGGAATTCGGCCTGGTAGTGGGCGAGCCCGTGCACTTCCGCTTCTTCGGCTCGACCACGCGGCGCCAGGACCGCATCGGCGAAGTGCTGGACTTCTGGGGGCCGGACGAGCTGCAGGAACTGAACGAGATCCAGGCCACGCTGCCGGCAGATGGCCGCACGCCGGGCGACGTGGTGCAGGTGCGCCTGCATGCGCTGGCCACGGAGGCGGGAACGCTCGAACTGGTGGCGCAGTCGCCGGAAGGCCAGCGCTGGAAGGTCGAATTCGACGTGCGCCACAGCGCGGCTCAGTAAGCGCTGAACGGTGAGCACCTACCTGGTCAGCATCGACCTCGGCACCACCAACACGGTGCTGGCCTATGCCGCGCCTGGCGCGGCCGAGGTGAAACTCTTCGCCATCGACCAGCTGGTCGCTCCGGGCGAAGTGGCTGCCCAGCCCCTGCTGCCCTCGAACCGCTACCATCCTTTCGAGGGTGAACTTGCCGCCGGCGATTTGCAGCTGCCCCGGCAGCAGCCCGACGTGGCGGGCGTGCCGCTGGTCGCCCTTGGCCGCCTGGCGCGCACGCTCGGCGCGGGGACGCCCGGGCGCCTGGTCGCCAGCGCCAAGAGCTGGCTGTCGCATCCGGGCGTGGACCGCATGGCGCCCATCCTGCCCTGGGGTGCCGAGCCTGAAGTACCGAAGGTGTCGCCGGTGGCGGCCAGCGCCAGCTACCTGGCCCACCTGCGCGCCAACTGGAACACGCGCTTTCCCGGCCATCCGCTCGAACGCCAGCAGGTGGTCCTGACGGTGCCGGCATCCTTTGATGAAGGCGCGCGCGCGCTGACCCCGGAAGCGGCGCGGCTGGCCGGCCTGCCGGACGTACGCCTGCTGGAAGAACCGCAGGCGGCACTCTACGACTGGCTGTACCGTCATCGCGCGACGCTGGCCGAGGATCTGGCAGACGCACGCCTGGTGCTGGTGGCCGACGTCGGCGGCGGCACCACCGACTTCAGTCTCGTCAAGGCCGCACTCGAGGACGGCGAACCGAAGCTCACCCGCATCGGCGTGGGCAACCACCTGATCCCTGGGCGGCGACAACATGGACCTGGCGCTGGCCCACCTGGTCGAGGCGCGCATGGCCGAACAGGAAGGCAGCGGGGCGCAGCGCCAGCGCCTGAGCGCCGCCCGCCTGTCCCAGCTCACCGAGCGCTGCCGCGCGGCCAAGGAACAGCTGCTGGCAGCGGACGCGCCGGCACAGGTGACGGTCACGCTGCTCGGAAGCGGTTCGCGCCTGATCGGCGCCAGCCGCAAGGCCGAACTGCGCCGCGACGACATCGAACGCGTGGTGCTGGACGGCTTCTTCCCGCTCAACGACAGCCAGGACGACGCCAAACGCGCGCGCGCCGGCATCGTCGAATTCGGCCTGCCGTATGCGAGCGACCCAGCCGTCACGCGGCATCTGGCCAGCTTCCTGCGCCAGCATGCGGGTGCCGCGCGCGAGGCGCTGGGCCTGCCTGGGGACGACACCGCCCTGCCCGTGCCGGACACCCTGCTGCTCAACGGCGGCGTGTTCCGCGGCCAGGCGCTGGCGCAGCGCCTGCAGGACACGCTGGCAGGGCTGGCGGGCAGCCGCTGCGTGTGCTCCACAACGACAATCCGGATGTGGCCGTGGCCAGAGGCGGCGTCGCCTATTCGCTGGCGCGCCAGGGCGCCGCGCCCGCCATCGAAAGCGGTGCCGCGCGCAGCTACTACCTGCTGCTGGAAGGCGAGCGGGCGTCGAACGGCATGCTGCGCGCCGTGTGCCTGCTCCCGCGCGGCACGCCGGCCGCGTTTGAGGCGCGCCTGGCCGAACGCAGCTTCGCGCTGCGCCTGGGGCGGCCGGTGCGCTTCCACCTGGTGTCGACCGTGGCCGATCACGCCGCGCCACGGCCGGGCGACCTGGTCGACCTGGCGCCTGGCGAGGTCGTGCGCCTGCCGCCGATCGCGACTGTCCTGCGCGCGGCACCAGGCAGCAGCGCACGCACCGACGTCGCCGTACAGCTGGTGACGACCCTGAGCGAAGTGGGCGCGCTGGAAGTGCATTGCGTGGCCGAAGACGGCAGCGGACGCTGGCAGCTTGCGTTCGAACTGCGCGCGGCCGACAGCACGCCTGAAGACGCGCCCAGCGAGGCCGAAACCCTGCCGCCGCAACTGGACGCGGCCATCGACAGGATCGACCGCGTCTTCGGCACCCGCTCGAAAGCGGTCGACCCGAAGGAAGTGCGCCAGCTGAGGGCCAGCCTGGAACATCTGCTGGGCGCGCGCGAGCGCTGGGCCACGCCCCTGCTGCGGCGCCTGTTCGACGCGTTGATGGAACGGGCGAAGGGCCGGCGGCGCTCCGCCGAACACGAGCGCGCCTGGCTGAACCTGGCCGGCTACTGCCTGCGCCCGGGCTTCGGCGACCCGCTCGACGGCTGGCGCATCGAGCAGCTGTGGGCCATGTTCGAGACCGGGGTGCAGTACCACAAGGACACCCAGGTGCGCGCCGAATGGTGGACCCTGTGGCGGCGCGTGGCCGGCGGCCTGGATACGCAGGCGCAGCTGCGCCTGCTGGATGATTTCGCCTTCAATTTGCAGGCCGATGCCTCGGAACGCGGCAAGCGCCCTGTTACCCTGGTCGACGGCAGCGAGGACGACATGCTGCGCCTGGGCGCATCGCTCGAGCGCATTCCTTCTGCGTACAAGGCGGAGATCGGCAACTGGATGATGGAACAGGTCCGTGCGATTCCCGGCTCCGCCGCCAAACTCGATGCGAAGACGGCGGCGGCCTACACCCGCTACCTGTGGGCGCTGGGCCGCGTCGGGGCGCGCCAGTCCTTCCACGCGAGCGCGCACGAAGTGGCCGCGCCCGCGGTCGCCGAGGCGTGGCTGGGCGAGCTGTTGAAGCTGGACTGGAAGAAGGTCGAGCCGGCCGGTTTTGCGGCCAGCCACATTGCCCGCATGACGGGCGACCGCTCGCGCGACATCGGCGAAGCGGTACGCGCCGAGGTGCTGCGCCGATTGCAAACGATCGGCGCGCCTGCCAACTGGATCGCCATGGTGCGCGAGGTCGTGGAGCTCGACCAGGCGAGCGAGACGCGCATGCTGGGCGAGGCGCTGCCGCCGGGGCTGAAGCTGCTGCGCTGACGATGCCCGCCGCTTCGCGGTCGTAGGGTAGGCGGCTATACCCGGCTGCCGGATCATCCGGGCTGCGAGCGCCGCCTGCGCGTTCAAGCGGCGGGTGATCGGTCGCGAGGCTTCTGGAGCCGCCTGAACGCGCAGGCGCCGCCGGGGCCGCGTTCGTGCAGAGAACCGGGCCATGGCCGCCTACCCCAGGTTTCGTATGCATGACCGATGGCACATGTGCCGATCGCTGTGCTTTCCTAGAATCTGGTCTCCACCATCTCAGGAAACAGCACCATGACCAAATCCCTCTTGTCCACCCTGATCGCCGCCAGCCTGTTCGCCTCCACCGCCCAGGCCCAGCAAGCCTATGTCGGCGCGACAGTCGCCGCCGGCGCGACCTGGCGCTACCAGGAAAGACCGGGCAGCCCGAACGCCGACGAAAAAGTCATGTTCGGCAAGCTGTACGGCGGCTACGCCTTCAACGATCACTTTGCACTGGAAGGCGGATGGGGCGCTTACGAGAAAGCGACTTTCGACAAGGCCGAGACCGGGGCGCCCCAGGATGCGGCCCTGCGGGCCAACCTGGTCTACCTCGCGGCGCGCGGCAGCTATCGCCTCAACGACGCCTGGTCGCTCACGGGCAAGCTGGGCGCGGTGCGTCACTTCCAGGAGGAGAGCATCGGCGCCACGTCCACGAAGTACCACGACGGCAGCGCGATGTTCGGCGTCGGCACGGCCTACCAACTGACGCCGCACGCCGCGCTGACGCTGGAGTACAACGACTACGGCAAGATCCGCACGCCCGATTCGAAGCGCACGGTGCGCCACCTCGAAGCCGGCTTGACATTCGGCTTCTAATGCCTGCGTGCACTCCCGGTAGCGTCAGTAACGGTACAGCAGCATCACGAACGACGTCTGGCTGTTGCGCCGGGCGGTCCGGGGGCTGGTCGCGGCGTCGCCCATCAGCCGCTTGAATTCGAGCCCGGTGACGAGCTCGTACTTTGGACCGAGTTCCCAGTGCCAGCGGCCGCCCAGATAGACGTCCTTGACGCCGGCCGACGCATCGGGCCCGGTACCGAAATGGGCCTGCAAGTAGCGCCGGTCCACCAGGCGCAGCCCGGCCGCGAGACCGATCGAATGGTGCGGCACCAAGCCGTTGTACGAGACCAGCTGCGCATCGATCATGGCGGTGCCGCGACTGCCTGTCATGCGACTGCCATGGGCGCCGATCGTCAGGTTGTGCAACAGCTTGTATTGCACGAAGGCGCCGGCCACCGGCATCAGGCGGGTCCCGTGGCCGGGCCGCGGCGTCGGTTCGCGCGCCAGCGACACGAGCGGTCCATAGCGCAGGTCCTGCGTGCCCGACAAGTGCATCCCCAGCCACCCCCCGTCCGGAAAACGCCGTTGCTCCAGCGTGCTTCGAAGTGGGGATGGACGAAGTTTGCGCGCGCGTCGCTGCCTTCGTCTTTCTCGCCACGGCCGTAGGCGGCGCCGATCGCGAACTCGCTGGTCCCCTCCGGCATCATGAACGGCGACTCGGCGGCGTGGGTCGCGGGCGCGGCCAGGAACATACCCAGCGCCAGCGAGACGGCACGCGCCGCCATCAGATGCACCCCAGTTCCAGGCCGCGCAGCACGGCGCGTACGCGGTCGCGCACGCCGAGCTTGGCGAGAATGCTCGACACATGGTTCTTGATCGTGCCCTCGCTCGGCCCCAGCGCCGCCGCGATTTCGCCATTGTTCAGGCCTGCCGCCATCAGCGCCGGGATCTCCGTCTCGCGGCCGGTCAGCGGCGTGTGCGATCCCTGCACGGCCGCGCCGGCAACGCTGCTGCGCTCGAAATTCCCGCGCGTGCGCTCGGTCAGCGCGGGCCGGAACAGGGTTGCGCCGGCGGCCACGCTGCGGATGCCCTCGGCCAGGCGTTCCAGCGAAATGTCCTTCAACAGGAAGCCGCGGGCACCGGCACGCATGCCGTCGAACAGGGCCTCGTCATCGTCGAAGGTGGTCAAGAGGATCGTCGGCGGCAGTGCGGCGCCGCTGCGGCGCAGCAGCTCGATGCCGGACACCTGCGGCATGCGCACGTCGAGCAGCAGCACATCGGGCGCGTTCGCGGCGATCACGGCCGGGGCGGATGCGCCGTCGGCCGCCTCGGCCACCACGCGAATGTCCGGCGTCAGTTCGAGCAGGCCGCGGATACCGCTGCGCACCAGGGTCTGGTCGTCCACCAGCACGACCCGGATCATGCCGGCTCCCCTGCCGGCGCCGCCATCGACGCTAGGGTGGGCGCCATTTGCTCAGGCAGGGCGATCGCCAGCCGGAACCCCTGTCCGCGCGCCGTCTCGACATGCAGCCTGCCACCCAGTTCGGCCACCCGCTCGCGCATGCCCGTCAAGCCGTTGCCTTCGGACGCGATGCTGCCCTTGCCGTCGTCGGCAATGGTGGCCAGCACCTCCCCGCCGCGCAATGCGATATCGATGACAAGCCGGGATGCCTGTGCGTGCCGCACCGTGTTCGTCACCGCCTCCTGCACGCAGCAGAACAGCGCGTGGGCGACGCTTGGGGAGCAAGCCTCCACGCCGGCGTCCACCCGGAGTTCGATGCGCGGTGCCGGGATGCCCGCGCACAGCAGGCGCAGCGCTTCGCCGACATCGATCTGGCGCACTTGCCGCTCCATGCCGACCACGCCGCGCACCTCGGACAGCAGGCTGCGGGCCAGTTCGCGCGACGTACGCAGCGACGCGGAAGCGCCCTCGCCCGCCTGACGCAGGCCCAGGTCCAGGTGCAGGTTCAGCGCCGTGAGGTGATGGCCGACGGAGTCGTGCAGGTCGCGCGCGATACGCATTCTTTCGGACGCGCGCACGGTCTCGGCCAGCAGCGATTGGGTAGCCTGCAGTTGCGCATGCGAGGCCGCCAGCTGCAGGCGTGCAGCGCGATCCTTGCGTACCAGCCAGGTAAACCCAAAGGCCAGCAGCAGCATGCAACGCTCGAAGGTTTTCACCGCCAGCACGGTGCGGGCAGTGCCGTCGCTGAACTCGGCTCCGTTATGCAGCAGCAGGAGCACATCGGCCGCGAAGCCGGCGCTGAACTGTGCGGCCAGCCAGGCCAGGCCAACGCGCAGGGGCAGTAGCGCGGCCAGCTGGACCGTCGCCAGCAGGCCGAAGACGAGCGAATCGAGCAGCACGCCGATCGCCATCTGGGCCACAATCAGGAAAAGCGTGGCGGCACCCGCCTTGCGGAAGCTGGCCCGGTATAGCAGGACGACAAAGAGCCCGATCAGAAGCGCTTCGGCGCCGAGGAATAGCTGCAGCGCCATCTCGGCCCGGTCGGAACCGGCGCGCAGTAGCGAAGGCGCGGGCGTGAACATGGCTGCAGCCTGCGTTGCCGCAATGCCGAGAGGATTGAGCAGGTTGTCGTCCCCCGTCCCGCGCAGCCAGCGCGACACCAGCTCCGAGGTGGCGCAAATTGCGCTCGCGACGAGCGCTGCGGCGGCGTAGCGGGTAACGGCGGGCGGACGGCTGTCAGGGGAGTATGGGTGCATGCTTGCTGCTATGATAAGTCTGGCGGGCAATTCTACGCGAGGCTGCCCGATGCAGGAAGCATCGCGCCGCCCGGGCATGACTTTTGGCACATGGGGTGCCAGGCCAGACGCCGTAGAATGCGCCGCCGCGACATACCACAGGATGCGATGAGAACGACGATGTATGCCAGCACGCCGCTGGTACTGATGCTGGCGCTGACGCCCATGCCGTCCCCGGCGGCGCCGGAACCGGAACCGGTAAGGGTATTCGTGAACGCCGCGCGCGACTCCGAATGGCACAGCTACCGCCACGCCTACAAGGCCGCCCGCTTTTTCGAGGCCTACACCCGCACCCGGCCGCTGATCCAGGCCCACATGCAGATCCGCCCGCTGCGGCCCGACCTGCCCCTGACTGGCCTGCGCATCGAGCTCGCCGGCGAAACGACGAAGATCGATATCCCCGTCGACGACATGGGCCGCGCCGTGCTGCCGATGCTGAAAGCCGCCTACGACGAGGACGCGGTGCTGCGCCTGAACCGCCAGAAGGGCCACTACACCTTCAGCGGACGCTATTCGATCCGCGAGCGCGACGACGGCGTCTACCGTGGAGCCGACCTGCGCGCCGCCTGCGAGCAGCTGCTGAGCGCCCAGCGCGAATCGGGCTACCGCTTCCGCCTGCTCGGCAAGAAATGCGCCGGTGTGAAGTTCGTCTACAAGCTGGCCGACGCCACGCCGCAGGTGCTGCACCGCGACGCCGCCGGCGCCGAACGCCTGCTGCCGGTGGTGGAAGCGCAACCGTTCGAGAACAACACGATGGGCCTGTACAAGGTGGCCGTCTACCGCTTCGCCGACTGGCCCGCCGACGGTAGCGTCGTCACGCAAACCAGGGCGCTGGCGATCGGCACGCTGTACGACTGAGCGTCGCCAGGGTGGGAGCTGCGCGCGCAAGCTGTCTTGATGCGGCGCGAACGCGTCCCTTGCGCAAGCTGCGACGGTTCAGGGGCCGCGCCCTACTCCACCGTGATCGCCAGGTCCCGCCCTTCCAGCGCCACCTGCCCGGCAAAATCCGCCGCAAAGATGCGCAAGATGTAGTCCCCGGCGCCAGCCCACCGACACGCCACGAACCGCGCACGGCCTGGCCGTCCTGCAGCCGGTTGTTGACCGCATAGGCGAAGCGCGTGGCCTTGCTGCCGTAGACGGTGATGCCGCTGCTGTCGGCGTAGACCAGCTTCACGGCTTCGCGCTCGCGCGGCAGGCGGTCGTAGACCTGGGTGATCAGGGGCTGTTCGTAGCCGGCCACCGGGCTGCCGTCGGCGTGCAGCACCTGGTAGCCCAGCTTGTAGAGGCCGAGGCGCCGCCGCGCCAGGTTGCCGTCCATCTGGTCGTAGCCGTCGGCCACGATCGTCACCTCTCCTATCGTGCGGGCCACGCGCAGGCGCTCGCCCTTTCGGCCGCAGGCGGCGCCCGGCGTCGTCGTAGAGCGCGATACCCGGATGCGCGGCGCGACCGTATCGCGCAGGCCGATGAAAGGCAGGGTCAAGGGATTGACCATGGCGCCGCCGGGGTAGTAATCCATGTGCACGTGGGCCATCGGATTGATGGTGCCGAGGGCGTCGCCGACGGCGAAGCGGGTGCCGCGCCGTACCCGCACCCGTTCGGGCTTGCCACGCGCACCGAGCAGCAACTGGAAGCGCGGATCGAGCGCCTTGCCGGCACTGTCGCGGCCCACGCGCATGTGGATATAGGAGAATGGACCGAGGCTCATGCCCTCGCCGAGATTGCCGAAGGCCCAGTTCGGATAAGGGTCGCTCACCTTCGAGGGCAGGATCGCCAGCACGCGTGAACCGACGTCGGCGCGGATATCGAGACCGCCGTGGAAGTGGTCGCGGCTTTCGCCGTCGTAGCTGCCGCGCACCTCGCCCATCACGCCGACGACTTCGTGTGCGCCTCCGTCTGCGGGCCGACCGACCCAGGGCATCGGTTCGCGCCGCACCAGCGCGGCGGCCGGCAAGGCCTGCGCTGGCGGCATCGCGGTGCCCGCCTTCGGCGCGGCCAGCGTGAACACGCGCAGCGCCTGGCCGTCGCTGACCGCCAGCGAGCCGTCGCGGCGCACGGCGATCCCGCGCGGCGCGTACAGGCGCACCGTGCCGTCGCTGGCATAGCTCGATTCCGGCGGGCGGTCGACATCCGGCAGGGCGCGATACTGCCCGCCCGGCGCGACCTGGACGATGCGTCCCCCTGCCCCGCTCGCGACATACAGGTAACCGTCGAAGGTCAGCGCCAGCGCGACGGGACGGCGCAGCATCGGGCGCGGCTCATCCTCCAGCGCCGCGGCGAAGGTCGTCACCGCGCCGAGCTTGTCGATGCGGCGCACGGCATCGTTGCCGGTATCGGCCACGTACAGGATGCCCTCCTTGTCGACGGCGATCGCGCTCGGCGTATCGAAGAGCGCGGCGCCGCCCGTGCCATCGGCCTTGCCTGGCGTACTGCCGCCGGCCAGCGTGGTGACGGTACCGTCGGGCGCGATGCGGCGGATGCGGTCGTTATAGGTATCGGCCACGTAGACGACGCCATCGCGATCCACCGCCACGCCGACCGGGCCGTTGAAGCGCGCGGCGCGGCCGATGCCGTCCGCGAAGCCGGCTTCGCCGCCGCCCGCGAGCGTGGTGACGCTGCCGTCAGGCGCGATCTTGCGGATGGCGTGGTTGCCGGTGTCGGCGACGTAGAGGTTGCCGCGGCGGTCCAGCGCCAGGGCGGAAGGGGTATCGAAAGCGGCGGCGGCGCCGATGCCGTCGGCAAAGCCGGCCTGCGCGCCGGCGAAGGTGCTCACCGTGCCGTCGGGCGCAATGCGGCGGATGCGGTTGCTGTCGCCCCGTCGGCCACGAATACGTTGCCTTGAGGATCGGCGACGGCGCCGAAGGGATCGCTGAAACGGCTGGCAGTGGCGGCGCCGTCGACGACGCCACCGACACCGTCGCAAACCAGTGGGGTGACGCGTGCCGCCCAGTCCGGTTTCGTGGGCAGCTCGGCCTGCACCGGGATGGCCCGGCCAGGCGTGGCATTCTTGCTGGCCGTGAAATAGAAGGCCGCGCCTGCGGCGAGCACGGCGGCGCTCGATACCGCCGCGATGAGGATTTTTCGGTTCACTGCTGCTGCCTGCAAGTTGCTCAGGCCGCAAGTCTAACCGATCGGCCGAGCCCGCGCGGGACGGCAGGGCGTGCCGGCAGCGGGCAGCGGCGGCAGTTCAGCAACCCGGCGGTTCAGCTGCGCAAAGGCGCCAGCGGATCAGCGCTTGCGCAGCAGGCGCGCGAACAGCGACGAGATGGAGCGGGTCGGGATCAATTTCACGAGTGGGCCGGGATGATTGCAGCGGGAGGTAATGGTCATGGTTGTGTGCTCCGAAACAATGTTTGTCAGGATAGCCATACTGATGAGTTCGCTCTGTGCGCCAGTTCGCATAGCGTGACAGGCGCGCATGACGGGCACGTGACAAGCGCGCGCGGCGCACCGGGTTTGATCCATATCATGGATATCACGCTGCTGCGTCCTACTCTTTTGAGTGGGATCAGCCGTTTCGGGGAGTTCCAACACACACCAGGGAGAAACGAGATGAGCTATGCAGATCGTGACAAATACGGGATGTACAAAGGCAGCAGCAGCGCAGGTCCGGGGCCGGCGCTGATGGGCGCCGACACCCTGATCGGCGACCACGTCGTCAATGGCGCCGACGAAAGGCTCGGCGACATCAAGGAAATCATGCTCGACATGAACAGCGGCCAGGTCGCTTATGCCGTGCTCGCTTTCGGCGGCTTCCTCGGCCTGGGCGAAAAGCTCTTTGCCGTGCCATGGCAGGCCCTGCACCTGGACACCGTGCACAAGCGCTTCGTGCTGAACATGGACAAGGAGAGGCTGAAAACCGCACCCGGCTTCAACAAGGACGCCTGGCCCGACATGAGCGACGTCGGCTGGGCCAGCCAGATCCACACCTTCTACGGCACCGATCCCCAGCGCAGCGGGGCGCCGACCATGGGCCCCGGTTCCATGATGGGCGGCATGGGCAGGGCCGGCTCGGGCATGGCGTCCGGCATGGGCGCGGGCATGGGCGGCAGCATGGGAGCCGGGCACGCCGGCTCGAGCTCGGGCAGCAGCTATGGCGCCGGTGGCGGCATGGGTAGCGCCGGGGGCGGCTCGGTTGGCGGGGCCGGCGGCGGCGTGTCGGGCACGGGCGTGAGCGACGACTCGGCACTCGGCACCGGAGGCGGCGGCAGCATCGACCCGCGCCCAGGCAACCTCGGCGACGACAAGGACATCAGCAAGATTCGGGGTAGCAATATCGGCTGACCCCGGGGTGGCGCCACGCAGGCCACTGGCCGGCACGGCGCCACCTTACCTGATCATCGACTCCCACACCTTCTGCAAGCGCTTTGCCGACACCGGCATCGGCGTGCGCAGCTCCTGCGCGAACAGGGACACGCGCAATTCCTCCAGCATCCAGCGGTATTCCGTCATGCGCGGATCATTGCTTTTTCCCGGCTGTCTGGAGATGCGCTGCCACTGGCTGGCGGCGCTCTGCCACTCCGCCATCAGCTGGGCGTCGCGCGAAGGGTTGCCGCGCAGCTTTTCCAGGCGCACGTTCATCGCTTTCAGGTAGCGCGGGAAGTGCGCCAGCTGGCTGTACTCGTTGTCGGCGATAAAACGCTTGTGCACCAGGCCCTGCAGCTGCGCCTGCATGTCGGCAGCGACCGCCGGCGGCAAGCCGTTCAGGCGTTTCGGCATGCCATGGAACTCGGCCAGGATGGAACCGACCAGGCGCGCGATCTCGTTGATCAGGAGGCCAATGCGGCCCTTGCCTTCATCCTTGCGCTTGTTGAAGGACTCCGCGCTTGTGGGCAGCGGGTCCTGCAGGCAGGCGATGTCGATCGCCTTCTGCACGATCTGGTCGCGCAGCTCTTCCTGCGAGCCGACCGTCATGAACTGCATGCCCATCCCCTGCAGGCCGGGGATGTTCTTCTCGGCGAATTTCAACTGGTCCTTCAGCTGCAGCGCGAACAGGCGGCGCAGGCCGACGCGGTGGGTGCGCGCGGCCACGTTCGGGTCGTCGAACACTTCCAGGTCGCAGTGGCTGCCCTTGTCGACCAGGGCCGGGAAGCCGATCAGCGTCAGCTTGCCCTGGGTGATCTCGAGCAGCTCGGGCAGCACGCCGAAGGTCCAGCTGGTGAGTCCCGTATGCTGGCCGGCGGCGGCTGCCGGCGCGTTCGTGGCCGGTGCGTTGCCGCCCTTGGCTTTTGCAGCAGGCGCCCCGCCCTTCGCCGGACCAGGCGCGGCTGCCGGCGTCGGCGCCAGCGGTGACGGCGACTTCGCCACCACGGCCGGTGCCGATGCTGTCAGAGGTGCGGCCATCTTCTGGAAGCTCTGGCGCGCCTGCCCGCCCAGTTCCGCCTGCAGGGTCGCCAGGTTGCGGCCCATGTCGAGCTGGCGTCCGTGCTCGTCGATCACCTTGAAGTTCATGAACAGGTGCGCCGGCAGGGTCTCGATCTTGAAGTCGCCGGTCAGGACGTTCACGCCGGTCTCGGCGCGGATATCCAGGATCAGCACGTCGATCAGGTCGCCACGGCCGAAGGCACGCGCCGCATGGATGCGTTCGACGAAACGGGCCGCGTAGTCCGGCAGCGGCACGCAGTGGCGGCGCAGCTTCTGCGGCAGGGATTTGAGCAGCAGGTGCACTTTCTCCTTCAGCATGCCCGGCACCAGCCAGGCCGCGCGCTCGAGCGGAATCTGGTTCAGTGCGAACAGTGGCACCGACAAGGTCACGCCATCGCGCAGGCTGCCCGGCTCGAAGTGGTACGAGAGTCCCATCTCGATGCCGGTGACGTTCATCGTCTTCGGGAAGAGTTCCGTCGTGACACCAGCCGCTTCGTGGCGCATCAACTCTTCGCGGTTCAGGAACAGCAGCTTCGGGTTGTCGCGCGACGCGTCCTTGTACCACTTCTCGAACCCGGCGCCGTTGACCACGTCCTGCGGAATCTCGGCGTCGTAGAAGGCGGCGATCAGCTCGTCGTCGACCAGCACGTCCTGGCGGCGCGATTTATGCTCGAGGTTCTCGATCTCTTTGACCAGCTTGTGGTTGTGCGCGTAGAACGCCGAGCGGGTTTCGTAGTCGCCCGCTACCAGCGCATCGCGGATGAAGATCTGACGCGCCTCGTACGGATTGTGCAACGCGTGGTTGATGCGGCGGCCGCTGTAGACGACGATGCCGTACAGGGTCGCGCGTTCCAGTGCGCTCACCTGCGCCGGACGCTTCTCCCAGCGCGGTTCGCCCCAGGATTTCTTCAGCAGGTGCGCGCCGATCTTCTCGACCCACTCGGGCTGGATCTGCGCCACGCAGCGCGCGTACAGGCGCGTGGTCTCGACCAGTTCGGCGGCCATGATCCACTTGCCCGGCTTTTTCGTCAGCGAGGAACCCGGCCAGACGTGGAACTTGATGCCGCGCGCGCCAAGATAGCCCGCGCCCGGCTCGTCCTCGCCCTTGAAGCCGATATTACCGAGCAGGCCGGTGAGCAGCGCCATGTGCAGCTGGTCGTAGGTGGCGGCGGCCGCGTTCAGGCGCCAGCCCTGCTCGCGCACGATGGTGAGCAGCTGCGAATGCACGTCGCGCCACTCGCGCAGGCGCACCTGCGACAGGAAATTGGCGCGGCAGTTTTCCTGCAGCAGGCGGTTCGATTTCTTGTGCTCGATCGCGTCTTCGAACCAGGCCCAGATCTTCAGGTAGCTGAGGAACTCGGACTTCTCGTCGGCGAATTTCTTATGCTTCTCGTCGGCCTGCTGCTGGTATTCCATCGGCCGGTCGCGCGGGTCCTGCACCGACAGCGCCGAGGCAATCACCAGCATTTCGCTCAAGCAGTCGTTGTCGACCGCCGCCAGGATCATGCGGCCCACGCGCGGGTCCAGCGGCAGCTTGGCCAGTTTGCGGCCCAGGGGCGTGAGTTCGTTCGTCTCGTCGACCGCGCCCACTTCCTGCAGCAATTGATAGCCGTCGGCGATCGCCCGGCCTTGCGGCGGTTCGATGAAGGGGAAGGTCTCGACGTCCGTCAGGTGCAAGGACTTCATGCGCAGGATGACGGCGGCCAGCGAGGAGCGCAGGATCTCGGGGTCGGTGAATTTCGGCCGCTGGTTGAAATCGTCTTCCTCGTACAGGCGGATGCAGACGCCGTCGGCCACGCGGCCGCAGCGGCCGGCGCGCTGGTTCGCGGCCGACTGCGCGACCGGCTCCACCTGCAGCTGCTCGACCTTGTTGCGGAAGCTGTAGCGCTTCATGCGCGCGAGACCCGTATCGACCACGTAGCGGATGCCGGGCACGGTCAGCGAGGTCTCGGCCACGTTCGTCGCCAGCACGATGCGGCGCGCGTTCGTGGTGCGGAAGACGCGATCCTGCTCTTCCACCGACAGGCGCGCGAACAGCGGCAGGATTTCCACATGGGGCGGATGGTGCTTGCGCAAGGCCTCGGCGCAGTCGCGGATCTCGCGCTCGCCCGGCAGGAACACGAGCACGTCGCCCGAACCGATGCGGCACAGTTCATCCACGCCGTCGACCACGGCATCGATCAGGTCGCGCTTCTCGCGGGCCTGCTGGGCCTTGGGAGCAGGCTTGTTGTCGACGCCGCCGCTTCCACCACCTGCGGCGACCGGATCCCGGTCCACCGGGCGATAACGCACCTCTACCTTGTACAGGCGGCCCGACACCTCGATCACCGGTACCTTCTTCTCGCCCTGCTGGAAGTGGCGCGCGAAGCGCTCGGCGTCGATCGTCGCCGAAGTGATGATCACCTTCAGGTCCGGGCGGCGCGGCAGCAGCTGCTTCAGGTAGCCGAGCAGGAAGTCGATGTTCAGGCTGCGTTCGTGCGCCTCGTCGATGATGATGGTGTCGTAGGCACGCAGCAGCGGATCGGTCTGGGTTTCGGCCAGCAGGATACCGTCGGTCATCAGCTTGACCGAGGCGCCCGGCTGCAGCGTGTCGTTGAAGCGCACCTTGAAGCCGACGTGTTCGCCCAGCGGCGAGCCGAGTTCCTGGGCGATGCGTTTCGCGGTCGAGGACGCGGCGATACGGCGCGGCTGGGTGTGGCCGATCATGGCGTGCTCGCCGCGGCCCAGTTCCAGGCAAATCTTCGGTAGCTGGGTGGTCTTGCCCGAGCCGGTCTCGCCGGAGACGATGACGACCTGGTTCTCCATCAGGGCCTTGGCGATTTCGGCGCGGCGTCCCGAGACGGGCAGGTCTTCGGGATAGGTGATCGGAGGAGCGGCGTACGTACGCGCGGTGCGCGCGGTGCTTTCTCGGCAGCCGGCGCGCGTTCGCGTGGCATGCGTTCGCCCTGAGCACGCGCGCCTTGCGGACGGTTCTCGTCTTGCGGCCGTGCTTCACCGCGCGGGCGCGGTTCGTCTGCGGCCGTGCTTCGCCCGCGCACGCGGTCCGGTTTGCGGACGCGGCGCACGCTGGGTGCGCTCGCCCTGCGGCCGTGGTGCACGCCCCTCGCCTTCCGCGCGCACGGGCCGCGGCTGTCCGCCGCGCGCTTCGCCGGCAGTGCGCCCTGGCGTGCGCTCTTCGCCCGGATGCCTGCGCTCGGGCTTCGTCTGCAGGACTTCGCCCGTCTGCGTCAGCGGTGCGCGCAACTCGGCATTCGCCCGTTCGCGCGCCGGGTTCGATTCAGGCTGGGGAACTGCTGCGCGCGCCGTGTCCGGCGAAGGCTTGTTACTCTGTTCAGACATTGTTTTTACGAGGTATTTGGTGCGCAAGTCGCGCAGCGAATTATAATGCGGCAAATGGAAAACCCTACCCAATTCGTCCAGTGGCTGCGTTCTGTCGCGCCGTATATTCATGCCTTTGGCGGCAAGACGTTTGTTGTTGCATTTCCCGGCGAACTGGTCGCTGCCGGCGCCCTGCCGGTGCTGGCGCAAGACCTGTCCCTGCTGGTCGCACTCGGCATTCGCGTCGTGCTGGTACACGGTTCGCGTCCGCAGGTGGCCGAACAGCTGGCGCTGCGCAGCGTCGAGGGCCGCTTCCACAACGGCGTACGCATCACCGACACCGCCGCAATGGAATGCGCGAAGGAAGCTGCGGGCGAACTGCGTCTCGATATCGAGGCCGCTTTCAGCCAGGGCCTGCCGAACACGCCGATGTCGAACGCCCAGATCAGCATCGTCTCCGGCAACTTCGTCGTCGCCCGTCCGCTGGGCGTGATCGACGGCGTCGACTTCGAACTGACCGGCATGACCCGCAAGATCGCCGCCGACAAGATCGCCCCGATCCTGCAGACCGAGGACAACCTGGTGCTGCTCTCGCCGCTGGGCTTCTCGCCGACCGGCGAAGTGTTCAACCTGACGATGGAAGATGTTGCGGCCTCGGCGGCGATCGCCCTGCATGCCGACAAGCTGATCTTCATCACCGAAACGCCGATGATGTCGGATGCCGCCGGCACCGAGATCCGCGAACTGTCCTCGCACCAGGCCGAGGCCGTGCTGCAGGCGAACTTCCTGCCGCCGGACGCGGCCTTCTACCTGCGCCATGCGATCAAGGCCTGCAACAGCGGCGTCGACCGCGCCCACATCGTTCCTTTCGAGATGGATGGCTCGGCCCTGCTCGAGCTGTTCACCCACGATGGCGTGGGCACCATGATCAGCCACGAAAACCTGGAAAGCCTGCGCCAGGCCACAATTGAGGACGTCGGCGGAATTATCAAGCTGATCGAACCACTGGAAGCGGACGGCACGCTGGTGTATCGCGGCCGCGAACTGATCGAGCGCGAAATCGACCAGTTCTCCGTCATCGAGCACGACGGCGTGATTTTCGGCTGCGCGGCGCTGTATCCGTTCCCCGAAGCGAAGATGGGCGAGATGGCCTGCCTGACGGTCAACCCGGACGTGCAGGCCCAGGGCGATGGCGAGCGCATCCTGAAGCACATCGAGAACCGCGCGCGCGCTTCGGGCCTGACCAAACTGTTCGTGCTGACGACCCGCACCGCGCACTGGTTCAAGAAGCGCGGCTTCCAGCCGGCCAGCGTGGACGACCTGCCGAAGGACCGCCAGCACATGTATAACTGGCAGCGCAAGTCACAGATTTTCATCAAGACTTTATAATCGCTGTTTTCTCACCGAATCTGGAGCGCATCATGGCCCGTATGGTCAACTGCATCAAGTTACAAAAGGAAGCCGAAGGCCTGGACTTCCCGCCCGTCCCCGGCGAAATGGGCAAGAAGCTGTATCTGTCGGTGTCGAAGGAAGCCTGGCAGGCCTGGCTGAAACACCAGACCATGCTGATCAACGAGAATCGCCTGAACCTGGCCGACGACCGCGCGCGCAAGTACCTGGCGACGCAGATGGAAAAGCATTTCTTCGGCGAAGGCGCGGATCAGGCTGTGGGTTACGTGCCGCCGACGGCGTAAGTACTACGTCCTCATCGGGACCTCGAGGCGGGCTTCAGGCCCGCCTTTGTTTTTGTGGTTCGTAGGGTGGGCTCTCGAGCCCACGCTGTCGTACTGTCGCGTACCGCACAGTCAGTAAATGTCCGCTGTTCATGCACTGCAACCTGATGGATGCGTTTCGACATGGATGGGCTCGACGGCGTGGGCTCGAGAGCCCACCCTACTCACAGCAGCCTTCAGCTTTCGTCGCTTCCGGAGCCTCTCCTGATTCCTCCGGTGGATACAGGATCCGCGTCCCCTCCACGCTTGCAAACGGCGTCAACTTCGCCGGCCGCCGCTTGCCCGGGTTGATGATGTGCTCGACCGGAATGCCGCGCACCAGCAGCGCATCCGCCACCAGCGAGCGGTGGCAGCGCCAGGGAACCGACTCGGCGCACATCAGCGCGCAGCGCGTGGTGGCGGCCAGCGCGATCACCATCTCGACGTTTTCCACGAATTCCGCCGTCTGCATGTAGTCGGCGTAGCCGCGAAACGAGGTATTGCGCCAGCCGCTGTTGGGCGAATCCTTGCGCGCACGGCGCAGGCCGCCAAGGCCCGGCACCTGGCGGTATTCGATGCCGGCCGCCGCCAGCGAGACGGGCAGCTGGTCCTGGCCGAACTGCGGGTTGTGGCGCGACTTGGGCACCGTGCGGATGTCGAGCAGGCAGGCGACGCCGTTCTCCTTGAGCAAGGCAATGAATTCTTCGATCGGCCGGTTCGAGTGGCCGATCGTGCAGACGAGGTCCGTGTTCACTGGGGCACTCCAGAATGACTGAATGTGTATTGTCGCGCCGACAGGACTATACCGGCGCCGCCCAGCCCATCGTAGAATGACGAGTCCGCCCCTTCCCGCTTCGGCGCACCGACATGAACATGATTGCCGCGATCGACAACCTGCTGCTCGACAACCGTCCGCGCCAGCTGGCCGGGCTGCGCCGCGGCCTGCTCGAGTTCTGGTATTTCGGCATCAAGAACGCGCGTTCCTGCCTGTTCGTCTTCCTGTTCATGGCAGCCGTCCTCCTGATGCCGCGCGCCGGCATCCTCGGCATCCCCCGCTACGACGTGCTCCTGCTCGTGGCTGTGGCAATCCAGTTCTGGATGGTGTTCTCGAAGCTGGAAACCTGGGACGAACTGAAGGCCGTGTGCCTGTTCCACGTGGTCGGCTTCGCGCTGGAGGCCTTCAAGGTCTCGGGCAACATCCAGTCGTGGAGTTATCCGGATTTTGCCTACACGAAATTGCTGGGCGTGCCGCTGTTTTCCGGCTTCATGTATGCGTCGGTCGGCAGCTATATCGTCCAGGCCTGGCGCCTGTTCGACCTGCGCATCCGCCATCATCCGCCCTACTGGATGGCAGCGACCATCGCCATGCTCATCTACGCGAATTTCTTCACCCATCACTATATCGGCGATTACCGCTGGTACCTGGCCGCCTGCGCACTGGGCCTGTATTCGCGCACCGTCGTGATCTACCGCCCGCTCGACCGCGACCGGCAAATGCCGCTGATGCTGGGCTTCGTGCTGATCGGGTTCTTCATCTGGCTGGCCGAAAACATCGGCACCTTCTGGGGCGTGTGGCGGTATCCGAACCAGCTGGGCGCGTGGTCGCTGGTACACCTGAGCAAATGGAGTTCGTGGTCGCTGCTGGTGATCATGACCTTCACGATCGTCGCGAGCCTGAAGCACATCAAGAGCAAGATTCACATCGCCGAGCAATAGCCGGAGCGGCTAGCTGACCTGGAGGAGAGAAAGGCGAAAGGCTCCGCACAGCCGCGTGTCTGCCCCACAGAAAGGCGGCTGCCGGAGACACGGCACCGACAGAATCGGTGCCGCAACGGAGGGACCTCCGAAAACTTTACTTGGAAGCGTCCTGCATCTTTTCGCCAGCCTTCTCGAGGCCCTTGCCGGCCTTTTCGGTGACGTTGGCGGCGCCTTCCTTGACGTCCTGGCCGGCTTCGCGGGTTTCCTGCTTCACTTCGGCGCCGGCTTGCTTCAGGTTCTCGCCCGTGCGCTCGGCGGCGTTCTCGATTTTATCGCCGGCATGGTCAGCGGCCTGGCCAACGTTCTCGGCAGCGCGCTCGGTGGTTGCACCGACGACGGCAGCGCCTTCCTTCACGTCGCTGGCGACAGCGGCGCCAGCCTGGTCGACGGCCTTGCCGGCTTCCTGGGCAGGACCGGTCGATGGATCGTTATCGGCTTTTTTGCAGCCGGTAGCCAGGACCGCGACAGCCAGCATCAGTGCGGAGAGGGTGGTCTTGTTCATGGTGGAACTCCTTATCAATTTGTTATGAATAAGATTACCGCTTTCGAAAAAAAGATGCCACACGTTACATTTGTTACGAGTGCGACGATAGGAATCCGCTTCCAGCTTCCAGGTGCGCGCGATCCGGTTACACTCGCGGCCAGCACGCAATCGACACGCATGTCGCACACATCAGGGAACGATTTTGAGGACTGAACAATCACAGCAAACCGGGAACCCGACGTGACGGTCCCTATTAACCCGGCTGAAGTCGAATTCATTGCCATTCGCGCGCAGGGACCGGGCGGGCAGAACGTCAACAAGGTGTCCTGCGCCGTGCACGCGCGCTTCGACGTGCATGCCTCGTCGCTGCCGCCGCATATCAAGGAGCGCTTGCTGGAGTTACGCGATGCCCGCGTCACCCGCGAGGGCGTCGTGGTGCTCAAGGCGCAGAGTTCGCGCAGCCTGGAACAGAACAAGGAAGACGCGCTGGGCCGCTTGCAGGCGCTGGTCGACCAGGCGGCCGTGGTGCCGGTCGTACGCCGTCCGACGAAACCGACGCGCGGCTCGCAGCGGCGCCGGCTGGACGAAAAAACGCGCAGCGGCCAGATCAAGGCGCTGCGCGGCAGGGTGACCGACTAGGAACTGGCGCGGCAGATATGCCGGCGCCGTCTCTTCAAGCCGCCGGCAGCATTACATCTTCTTGCACTGGCGCAGTTCGCAGCGAGCCATGAACACCCTGCCGTCGGCGCACTGCAAGCGGTAGATCTCGACGGGGCCCGGCACCGTCACCAGGCCGGCGCCCTGCCCCGTGCAGGCATTCTGGCGCGCCATCTGTTCCACGGTCGTCGAGGACACGCCGATGCGGTAAGGGATGCGCTCGATCGGCGTGCCGTTGGCATCGACGAGCCCGGGCGCCGGCTTGGCCGCCACAGCGGGCGGCGCGGGCGGCGCCTTCGGCTTTTTTTGAACATCGAACAGCCGCCCGGGGCAGCAATCATCACCAGTACCAGCACACGTTTCATGGTCGCTCCGAATCAGAAGGTCAGGGTCTTGACGCCGTCGGCGGTACCGAGCAGGCAGACGTTGGCGCCCTGCTGGGCGAAAAGGCCGACGGCGATCACGCCGACGATGCCGTTGATCTGCGTTTCCACACCCACCGGGTCGGCAATCTCCATGCCGGCCACGTCGATGATCTCGCCGCCGTTGTCGGTAATGAAGGGATCATTGCCGCCCGCCTTCGTGCGCAGGCGCGGCTGGCCGCCGAGTTGCGCGAGCTTGCGCATGACGGCCGCGCGTGCCATCGGGATGACTTCGACCGGCAGCGGGAACTTGCCCAGCGTGTTCACCAGCTTCGAGCCGTCGGCAATGCAGACAAACCGCTTCGACACCGAGGCGACGATCTTCTCGCGCGTGAGCGCCGCGCCGCCGCCCTTGATCATCGCGCCCGCTGCGGTGATCTCGTCGGCGCCATCGATATAGACGGCGATCGACTCGACATCGTTCAGGTCGAACACGGGAATGCCGTGGCCGCGCAGGCGCGCCGCGGTGGCTTCGGACGAAGCGACGGTGCCCTTGATGCGGTCCTTGATCTTCGCCAGTTCGTCGATGAAGAAGTTCGCCGTCGAGCCGGTGCCGACGCCGATGATTTCGCCGTCGACCACGTAATCGATGGCCGCGCGCGCCACGGCTTGCTTGAGTTCGTCCTGAGTCATGATGTCCGCAATGGGAAATGTGGAAATGCAGACATTTTAACGGATCGGCCCTGCCCTTCCCCGTCTTTTGCGGACCTTCGACAAGGAGGCATCCGGCACCCTTTCGATTGCAGCGCGGCGCCGATCCGGGCGGGACGGAAAAGACGGCTCAGGCGCCCGGCGCAGGGCAAGTGGGAACGGCGCGTTCGGACTGCCCGCTCGCGCCGATGCGGTGCACGCGAGCGACGCCCCGCCCTTCGCGCACCAGGCAGAAACGGGCGAGGTAATGCGTGGGGCGATTGCCTGTCTGGCGCGTGTCGATCTGTACCTGGTAGACGACGCCTTCTGCCAGGGGAGCCGCCGCCGTCTGCGGCAAGGCCGGCACCCGCCCTCCGTAGGGGATGCACATGCTTGCATTGAGCGGGAAAGTCCGCTCGCGCGGCATCGCCATCTTCCACATCACCGTTCCGCCGGGCGCACTGACCTTCACCGACTGGAACTCCGGGCCGCCGCCGCGGCGCTCCTCGTCCATCGCAATCGTGAAGCATGCGTTGCCATTCGCTCCCGCGCGTACCTCCGCCTCGCCGACACGGCCTGCGGCCTGCACCGGGAGCACAAGCTGGAAGACGGGGCATATGACGAGGAGTCGTGTCAGTAGACGCTTCATGACCGTGTCGGAAAACAGGAAGGAGCGCCTAGCCTAAGGCCTGGTTGCACAGCAGTATTGAGCCGACTCAATGCAATCAGGGTAGACAGGCGCTGCTGTCCTGTGGCGTGGCAGACGCCCTACCCCAGACGGGCAATGCGCCCGGCCAGGCCGCGGTGGAGATGGTCGCGGCTGCCCGGATCGGCCAGGAAGCCAGCCAGCACCCGTTCGTACAGCGCCAGCGCGCCGCCGTAACGGCGCTGGCGCATCGCATCGGGTCGCTTCAAGAATTTCAGCACGAAGTAATCGGCCAGCAGGTCGCCCTGCGCTTCCATGTTGTAGTCCGCCAGGCTCGCATCCTCGTGCAGGTCGTAGTGGTACGGCAGCTTGATGCGGATGGCGCCGCGCAGGCGCACCGGGTAGCCCAGCTGGTGCTGCCAGACATGCACCATTTCGTGCATGAACCAGTGCTGGCCGGTGATGTTCGCTTGAGAGTAGTCGTCGAGGAAGCAGGACTGATGGAAGTACATGCTGCCGTTCGGAGTCATGCAGCAGTTCTTCGGCTGGAAAGGCATGTAGCGCCGGCCGTGGATGCGCACGCGGCCGTAATCGACGGCATCGCGGAACAGCAGCGAGGCCATGGCGATTTCGCCTGCGCTGAGGGGGCGCCAGCGATGCACATGCGGACTGCGGGCACGGAGGACATTCTTCATTGCTTGCTTGTACACGATTGAGAGGCTAGCCAATCTTAATTGATGCAGGTCGGGAATACAGGTCGAAGTAGCCTCTCAGGCGCACGTCGCCACCGGGAACGTTATGGCACGTACACCATATGAACGGTCACGGCATATCCATTGTCTGCTTCCGATACCTGAACCTGCAATACGAGGTCGCTACGGCCCTCCTCTTCCGTCCAGAGATCGACAAGCGCATCCCAGTGACCGTTCATCCAGATGCAAACGGAGGTGTCCCATGATGCTTCTGGAAGCGGAAGCAGCGTCGCGCCGTAGTCCTCAATGTACTCGCGGATCTGGATAGCGGTGTCCTCGGATATCGGAGCCACGCCGCTCACCCGATCCGCAAGAGCGTAGTCTTGAAGAGCGAACGCATCGACGACGTTCTTCAGGACCGGCCGCCACGCCGACGGGATGAGCCCTTCGCTTGCGGAGTCTTTGCTTACCGGAACTTCCGTCTGCTCGGTATGTAGTCGCATTTCCAATGCCTCTATCTGCCTCTGCTGAAGTTGCGCCCGGAGCTGTTACTCCTGCCGCTCCGCCCGCTGCAACACGGCCCCCATCATCCTGCCGATATCCTTCCTGACCACGCCCGTGCCCACGATCCCCGGCACATCGAACTTCGGCGCGATGGTCGCGTTGTAAACGACGCGAGTGCCGCCCGCGCCGGGCACCGGTTTGAGCTCCCAGCTGGCGCGGAAGACCTTCATGTCGCCGTCAATCAGGCTGATATCGATGCGGTCGGGCGACGATTCCTGTACCTGCACGCGCAGGCGGATGGTCTGGCTGAAAAAGAGAAAACGGGCAGTGCCCAGCTGTTCGACGACGACCTTGTCGCCGCTACGCGAGACGACACGCGCGCTTTTCAGGTTGGGCAGGAATTCGGCCAGATGGTCGTAGTCGGTGAGGACGCGCCAGACCGCGGCCCGGCTGGCCACCACCGTGCCGCTCGAGGCGATCTGGTAGACCTTGGCGCCCTCGCTGCCGTCGACGTGCTCCACCTTCAGGTCGAACGCGGGCGCGCCAGGCTGCGCTGCCGCGGAGGGAGAGCTCGAGGCGAGCAAGGCGCACCCGAGCAACAGCATGTTTAACAGGCGAAATAGCATGCGCCGAGGGTACCATGCTGATGGGCTCGCGTCATGCCATCGCAGCGCAGTGTTCATTGGCGGCGCCTGCGGGCAGGCGCCGCTTCAGTACCCGGGCAATACCTTGCGCAGCAAAGCATGCCCGGTGAAACGGATGACCTCAGGCCTGCTTGCGCAGCGCCGCCGCGGCCCGCGCCAGCTCGGTGATGCGGCCCCAGTCGCCCGCCAGCATCGCATCTTTCGGCGTCAGCCAGGAACCACCCACGCAGGCCACGTTTTTACAGGCGAGGAAGCTCGGCGCGGTATCGATCGAGATGCCGCCAGTCGGGCAGAAGGTCACGTCCGGCAGCGGACCGCCGATCGCGTTGAGCATGCCGACGCCGCCCGCCGGCACCGCCGGGAACAGCTTCAGCTGTTTAAAGCCCGCTTCGCGCGCCGCCATCACTTCCGACGGCGTCATCACGCCCGGCAGCAGCGGCAGGCCGCTCTTTTCGCCGCCTCGATCAGCGCCGGGGTCAGGCCGGGCGAGACGCCGAAGACCGCGCCGGCATCGCGTGCGGCGGCGAATTCGTCGCCTTGCGTCAGGGTGCCGACGCCGACAATCGCGCCTTCCACCTGCGCCATGTCGCGGATCGCCTGCAGCCCGTGCGCGGTGCGCAGCGTCACTTCCAGCACGCGGATGCCGCCGGCCACCAGGGCTTTTGCGAGCGGCACGGCGTGGTCGGGATCGTCGATCGCGATCACGGGGATCACGCTCGCCGAGCGCATGATGTCAAGTACGGTCATGGTCGTAGTCATCTTATTTCTGTGCCTTGAAAAGAAAGTCTTCGTCGGAACCGGGCTGGCCTTCTTCGGCATGCATGCCTTCATGCAGCGGCACGGTAGTGGGAATCGGCGATGGCAGCGGGAAGGTCGCGGCGCCCTCCTCCGCCGGGCTGGAGTGGTTGCGGAACATGGCGAACAGCTCGCGGCCCATGCCGATGTGGCTCTTCGAGATGTCGGCGGTGGCCATGCTGCGCCCTGCCCATTCCTGGGCCGGAACCAGGGCGTCGAGCGTGCCCTCGACCGCGTCGACGCGGATCATGTCGCCATCGCGCACCAGGCCGAGCGGGCCGCCGGCCAGGATTTCCGGCGAGACGTGGATCGCCGCCGGCACCTTGCCGGACGCGCCCGACATGCGGCCGTCGGTGACCATCGCCACCTTGAAGCCGGCATCCTGCAGGTTCGACAGCGCGGGCGTCAATGCATGCAGTTCCGGCATGCCGTTGGCACGCGGGCCCTGGAAGCGGATCACGGCCACGAAGTCGCGGTTCAGTTCGCCCGCCTTGTAGCGCAGCATGAAATCTTCCTGCGAATCGAAGGTGATGGCCGGTGCCTCGATCACGTGGTAGTCCGGCTTGACGGCCGAGATCTTCATCACCGCGCGGCCCAGGTTGCCCTGCACCAGCACCATGCCGCCGTTGCTGGCGAAGGGGTTCGAGGCCTTGCGCAGCACCGACTCATCGCCGGATTGGGCCGGCACGTCGCGCCAGACGACATTGCCGGCATCATTCAGGAACGGTTCCTTGCAGTGGGCGCGCAGGCCGTGTCCCAGGATGGTGTTGACGTCTTCGTGCGCCAGGCCCGCATCGAGCAGCTCTCGGATGACGAAGCCCGGACCGCCGGCGGCCTGGAAATAGTTCACATCGGCTTCGCCGTTCGGGTAGATGCGGGTGAGCGAAGGGACGACCTTCGACAGCTCGTCGAAGTCGTTCCAGTCGATCACGATGCCGGCCGCGCGGGCGATCGCCACCAGGTGCAGCGTGTGGTTGGTCGAGCCGCCGGTCGCGTGCAGGGCGACGATGGCATTGACGATGCTTTTCTCGTCGACGATGTGGCCGATCGGCATGTAGTTACCGCCCTGCTGGGAGATCGCCACCGCCTGCTCGCTGGCCGCGCGTGTCAGTGCGTCGCGCAGCGGCGTGCCCGGCGTGATGAAGGCGGCGCCCGGCATGTGCAGGCCCATCATCTCCATCAGCATCTGGTTGCTATTGGCGGTGCCGTAGAAGGTGCAGGTGCCGGCGCCGTGGTAGGAGGCCGACTCGCCTTCGAGCAATTCCTCGCGGGTGGCTTCACCCTTGGCATAGCGCTGGCGGATGGCCGCCTTTTCCTTGTTCGACAGACCCGAGGTCATCGGGCCGCCCGGAACGAAAATGCCCGGTATATGGCCGAAGTGCAGCGCGCCGATCAATAGGCCCGGGACGATCTTGTCGCAGATGCCGAGGTAGAGCGCTGCATCGAACATGTTGTGCGACATCGCCACGGCGGTAGCCATGGCAATGGTGTCGCGCGAGAACAGCGACAGTTCCATGCCCGGCTGGCCTTGCGTCACGCCGTCGCACATGGCCGGCACGCCGCCCGCGAACTGGGCCACGGCGCCGACGTCGCGCACGGCGTCCTTGATCACTTTCGGGAAATATTCGAAGGGCTGGTGGGCCGAGAGCATGTCGTTGTAGGACGAAACGATCGCGACCGACGGTTTTTTTTGCTCGCGCAGTTTCAGCTTGTCGTTCTGGGGGAAAGCAGCGAAACCGTGGGCGAGGTTGGTGCACGACAGCGACCCGCGCTGCACGCCCTGGACCCGCGCCGCCTCGAGGTGCGCAAGATAGGCAGCGCGCGAGGGCCGGCTGCGCTGGATGATCCGCTTCGTTACCTGTTCAACTACGGGATGGAGCGCCATAATCGTTCCTTCGAAATTGTATTCTGAAATTTTACTACAAAATGGGAATGGGGTTGTGGCGAGGTCTCGCTTTTCGACTTGCAGCCGTGCTATACGGCGTGGACACGAGTGTCCACCCTACGGTGTGCCGCCTGCCGAGGTACAAAATAGTGTCGTTGGCGCCCGCGTAACGTAGGGTGGGCACTCGTGCCCACGCGGGCTGACGACGTGATCAATCGAACACTTTTACGATAGAACGTTTGCATTCGGATTACACGCCACGAATTCTCGCTCAGGCATTACGTAGTGAATTTACGGACGATTCCTGTATCATTCGATAATCTGTCTAAAACAACATCGCATGCTCAACATGACCGCCATCCCACTGACCAGTACGACCAGTTTCCAGGCCCTCGAAACCCATGCCGTAGAGGCGGAAGACTGGCAGATGCGCAGCCTGTTCGCGGCTGATCCGCAGCGCTTCGAGCGCATGTCGATCGAGGCCGCCGGCCTGTTCCTAGACTATTCAAAAAACCGCCTTGACGGGCGCACGCTTGAACTGCTGGCAGCGCTGGCGCGCGAGCGCGGCGTGGAGGCCCGGCGCGACGCGATGTTCGCGGGCGAAAAGATCAACAACACCGAAAACCGCGCCGTCCTGCACACCGCCCTGCGCGCCCCGCGCGACCAGCAATTGACCGTGGACGGCCAGGATGTGAGTGGCGACGTGCATGCCGTACTGGCCCGCATCAAGACGTTTACGGACGCGGTGCGCAGCGGCGAATGGCTGGGCCATACCGGCAAACCGATCACCGACATCGTCAACATCGGCATCGGCGGCTCCGACCTTGGTCCGAAAATGGTTTGCCTGGCGCTGCGCCAGTACAGCCACCCGCGCCTGAAGATGCATTTTGTGTCGAACGTCGACGGCCACGACATGGACGCCGCGCTGGAACAGGTGAACCCGGAAACCACGCTCTTCATCATTGCCTCGAAAACCTTCACCACGGCCGAGACCATGATGAACGCCCAAACCGCGCGCGTGTGGTTCCTGCACGATGCGCCGGAAGAGGCCTTGGCGAAACACTTCGTCGCGGTCTCGACCAATGTGGAAGCAATTAAAACCTTCGGCATCGACCCGGCCAACATGTTCCCGTTCTGGGACTGGGTGGGCGGGCGTTATTCGGTGTGGTCAGCGATCGGCCTGCCGGTCGCGCTGGCGGTCGGCTTCGGCTACTTCAGCGATTTCCTGGCCGGCGCCCACGCCATGGACCAGCACTTCCGCACGGCACCTGTCGAGCAGAACATGCCGATGCTGCTGGCCCTGGTCGGCTTCTGGAACCGCCAGTTCCTCGGCGCCAGCTCGGTCACGATCGCCCCCTACCACCAGGACCTGAACCGTTTCCCGGCCTACCTGCAGCAGCTCGACATGGAGAGCAACGGCAAGCGCGTCACGCGCGATGGCGAACCGGTGGACACGCCGACCTGCCCCGCCATCTGGGGCGAGCCCGGCACCAACGGCCAGCATGCTTACTTCCAGCTGCTGCACCAGGGCACCGACGTGACGCCGATCGACTTCATCGCCGCGCTGCGCCCCGCGCACGAACTGCAGAACCACCATACGGCGCTGCTGGCGAACTGCTTCGCCCAGTCGGAAGCCTTCATGAAGGGCAAGACGATCGACGAGGTGCGCGAAGACCTGCAACAGCAAGGCCTGTCCCTTGCCGAGATCGAGCGCCTGGCGCCCCATAAGACCTTCCCCGGGAACCGTCCGAGCAACACCATCCTGATGGAATACCTGACGCCCGCCACGCTGGGTGCCCTGATCGCGCTGTACGAACACAAGACCTTTGTGCAGGGTGTCATCTGGGACCTGAACAGTTTCGACCAGTGGGGCGTGGAACTGGGCAAGGTGCTGGCCAAGCAGGTCGAGGCGGAACTGAAGGGAGAGGCGCGGCTTGACGCGCACGACAGCTCCACCAATGGCCTGATCGCCCGTGCCAAGGCGGCGGTGTAATGATGGGCGCCGACATGAAATCCCTGAAATTCGAGGTCGTCCATCACGAGCCGATGCAGGTCGGCGAATGCCCTCTCTGGCACGATGTGGAATCGGCCCTGTACTGGGTCGACATCAACGGCCTGACGGTCAACCGCGTGCACCCGGCCAGCGGCAAATTCTCGAGCTGGACGATGGCCTCGGAACCATCGGCCATCGCGGCGGACGACGACAACAACCTGGTCGTGGCGACGCGCCTGGGTTTCGTGCGCCTCAATACAACCAGCGGAGCGATGACCGACATCTGCCCGGCGCCGTACGACACGAAGATTGTCCGCTTCAACGACGGCCGCGTCGATCCGCAGGGCCGTTTCTGGGTCGGCACCATGTACGAGCCGCGCGACAAGCCGATGGCGGAAATGTACGTGCTCGAACGCGACGCGTTGCACCTGGCCTGGTCGGGCAACATGACCAATTCGAACGGCCTGGCCTGGAGCCTTGACGGACGCGCCATGTTCCATGCCGACACCACCAGCCACCGCATCGACCGCTACGATTTCGATGCCGCCAGCGGCACGCCGGCGAACGGCCGCACCCTGCTGAGCTTTTCGACCGACAAGACTGCCGCCGACTATGGTGGTCGCCCGGACGGCGCCACGGTCGACAGCGAAGGAAACTATTGGGTGGCGATGTTCGAGGGCGGCCGGCTGCTGAAGCTCTCGCCCGAAGGCGAACTGCTGCGCGAGATCCCGCTGCCGGTGCGCTGCCCGACCGCCGTTGCCTTCGGCGGCGCCGACCTGCGCACGCTGTACATCACCAGCGCCAGCCATGGTCGCTCGGCCGCCGAGGTCGCGCAGTATCCGTTGACGGGCAAGGTGCTGTCGCTGCGGGTGGATGTGCCGGGAGTGGTCAGCGCCGACTACCGGCGCTGACGCGTAGGGTGGTCGGCTCCACCCCGCTTCGTGCATTGACGTGGCGTGTGCGCCGCCCACGCGTTCAACCGGCGCATGCAGGGCCGCTCCCCTCACAAGGTCCGCCTTTCCTTCGTGCGAGGCCGCGACATATCGGGCGAACGTTGAACGCGTAGTTCAACAATCCTTGAGACGACGCGGTCCTGCATAAGGAGGAATCGGCCCTGTGAAGCAGCGCGATCGTCATGCGGCTGTTAAACGCGTGGGCGGCGCATATGTAGTCGTCGATCATATCGTCGGGTGGAGCCGACCACCCTACGCCGTGACTCATCCCACTCCCACCCACCAGAAGAGGCGCGCCCTACCTCCCTCTCTTGTGGCACCATCAACCCGCGCCACGCCGCAATTACGTAGTAGAGTTTCTTGCCAAGAGCATATTCATGTAGTAAATTTACATCAATAGCTCCTTCTCCTCTTTGCGAACCGAATACACCATGGCTCTTCTTGACTTCGACCTCGTCTTCTTTGGCGGCAGCGGCGACCTTTCCATGCGCAAGCTGTTGCCGGCAATGTATGCGCGCGATGTCGCCAACGACCTGCCGCCGACCGCGCGCATCATCTGCGTCGGGCGCGACGCGAGTTCGCAGGAAGCCTTCCTCGACTTCGTCGACACGCACTCGAAGCAGCACATCAAGGACCAGGACAGCATCGATGTGCAGAAGTGGCAGAGCTTCCTGCAACGCATCACCTATGTCGCCCTCGATGCGACGAACGTGAAGACCTATGCCCCACTGGTCGACGCCTTGCGCCAGGACGATGCGATCACGCGCGTGTACTACCTCGCCACCCCGCCCCACCTGTTCGCGCAGATCTGCGACAACCTCGCCGAAACCGGCCTGGCGACGCCAAATTCGCGCGTGGTGCTGGAAAAGCCCCTGGGCCGCGACCTGGAATCGGCCAAGCAGATCAACCTCGACGTCGGCAAGGTGTTCGCCGAATCGCAGATCTACCGGATCGACCATTACCTGGGCAAGGAAACCGTGCAGAACCTGCTGGCGCTGCGCTTCGGGAACGTGCTGTTCGAGCCGCTGTGGCGGCGCGAATGGATTTCCGACGTGCAGATCACCATCGCCGAGAAGATCGGCGTCGGCAACCGCCTCGGCTACTACGACACCTCGGGCGCCCTGCGCGACATGCTGCAGAACCACCTGCTGCAACTGCTGTGTATCGTGGCGATGGAGCCGCCCACCTCGATTTCGCCGGACGCCGTGCGCGACGCCAAGCTGCAGGTACTGCGTTCGCTGAAGCGCTTCACCCCGACCACGCTGGCCCAGAACATCGTGCGCGGCCAGTACCGCGCCGGCTATGTCGACGGCCAGCCGGTGCCGGGCTACCGCGACGAGCCGGACGCGCCGAAACAGTCGAAGACCGAAACTTTCGTGGCCATGAAGGCCGAGATCGACACCTGGCGCTGGGCCGGGGTGCCCTTCTACCTGCGCACCGGCAAACGCATGGCCGACCGCCTGGCCGAGATCGTGGTGCGCTTCAAGCCGATCCCGCATTCGATCTTCAACCAGCCGACGTCGAGCTTCCAGCCGAACAGCTTGGTCATCCGCCTGCAGCCCGACGAGGGCCTGTCGCTGAACCTGATGGCAAAGACGCCAGGCGACTCCATGCGCCTCAAACAGGCCGAACTCGAACTCGATTTCCGCGAGCAGTTCAAGGCGCCGCGCATGGAAGCCTACGAGCGCCTGCTGCTCGATGTGCTGCGCGGCCAGCTGACCCTGTTCATGCGCGGCGACGAGCTGGAGGCGGCCTGGGAATGGGTCGAGCCGATCCTGGACCACTGGGAGCAGGACGACAGCACGCCGGTGCCGTATGCATCCGGCACCTGGGGTCCGGCGGCATCGTCGGCGCTCATTGGGCGCGACGGCTTGCAGTGGCGCGAAGAAGCGTTGCCCGAAGACTAAAAATGGCAACGCAAGGAGTCCGGCCAAGCTTGGCCAGACCGTTCCGCAGGCGCATTGCGATGCAATGCGAAACCCTGCTTCACCGCTCCCGGAAGATTAATAATGAGAGCGCAAGGAGTCCGGCCAAGCATGGCCGAACTGTTCCGCAGGCGCGTCGCGATGCAACGCGAAACCCCTGCTCCACCGCTCCCGGAAGATTAATAATGAGAGCGCAAGGAGTCCGGCCAAGCATGGCCGAACTGTTCCGCAGGCGCGTCGCGATGCAACGCGAAACCCCTGCTCCACCGCTCCTGGAAGATTAATAATGAGAGCGCAAGGAGTCTGGCCAAGCATGGCCAGACCGTTCCGCAGGCGCATTGCGATGCAATGCGAAACCCCTGCTTCACCGTTCCCCGAAGATTAAGCATGCTGCTCGACTCGATCCGCACCCAGCTCGACTCGCTCTCCAAATCGGAGCGCAAGGTGGCGCTGGCCGTGCTGGAGTCCCCCAACACCACGGTCAGCCAGAACATCACGGCGCTCGCGAAAAGCGCGCAGGTATCCGAACCGACCGTGGTGCGTTTCTGCCGCACGCTCGGCTACGACGGCTGGCACGAATTCAAGCTGAAACTGGCGCAAGGCCTGGCGCTGGCCCTGCCGGCCGCCAACGAGCAGCCGGCCCAGGACGACCTGGCGGCGGACCTCGTCAATAAAATCTGCAGCCGCTCGATCAACACCCTGCTCGACCTGCGAAACAACCTGAAACCTGAACTGATCCAGAGTGCGCTCGACATCCTGAAACGCGCCAACAAGATCGAGTTCTACGGCCAGGGCACGTCTGGTTTCGTGGCCGCCGACGCCCAGCACAAGTTCTTCCGCTCGGGCGTGCCCACCGTGTCCTATACCGACCCGGCCATCCACTCGATCGCCGCCGCCCTGCTGCGCGAAGGCGACTGCGTGGTGGCGATCTCGCAGCGCGGCAACAACCCGGCGCTGGTGCGCTCGGCCAAGCTGGCGCGCCGGGGCGGTGCCGACGTGATCGTGCTGGCGCCCTCTGGCACGCCGCTGGCCGACATGGCCAGCGTCCTGATTCCGATCGACCTGGTCTTCAACATCGACCCCTACACGCCGATTTCCGCGCGCCTGGCTTACCTGGTCGTGATCGACGTGCTGGCCGTGGGCCTGGCCTTGCAGCGCGGGCCGGAGTTCAGGAAGAAAATGCAGAACGCGCAGAAGGCGCTCGAAGAGTTCGACATGCAGTTCGATTCGTTTATTGGGTAACATGCGCGGCTGACACGCGCGGCGGACAGGCACGAAGCCCGGCCCGCGGGTATTCGCTGGAACGGCCGACGCAGCACCCGCCAGGACGTATTGACGCGCGCAGCCGGGCGCGCCAGCCTGCGCCGATCGGCTACGCTGGCAGGAACACGCGACCATGCTCCGTGTATCAGGCCACCCAACTGCTGACCAGGACCTCCGCTTGCATTCCCGTACCCTCACCGTCATCCTCGCAGGCCTGTCGATGGTCGGCGCCTTCGCCATCGACACTTTTCTGCCCTCGTTTCCCGCCATCGCGGCGGACTTCGCGGTCGACGCGGCACTCGTGCAGCAGACCCTGAGCGCCTACCTGCTGGCGTTTTCCGTCATGAGCCTGTTCTATGGCACCTTGTCCGATGCTTTCGGGCGGCGTCCGGTCATTCTTGTGTCGCTGCTCATCTTCATCGTCGCCTCCATCGGCGCCGCCTTTGCCACCAGCTTTGGCGCCCTGCTGCTGTGCCGGGTGCTGCAGGGACTGTCGGCCGGCGGCGGCCGGGTGATTGGCCAGGCGGTGGTGCGCGACCGCTTTTCCGGCGCTGAGGCCCAGCGCTTGATGGCCAGCATCACGATGGTGTTTGGCCTCGCACCCGCGATTGCGCCGGTGATCGGCGGCTACCTGCACACCACCTTCGGCTGGCGCTCGGTTTTTGTGTTCCTCACCGCCGTCGGCCTGGTGCTACTGGCCGCGACCTGGCGCTATGTTCCCGAAACGCTGCCGCCCGAGAAGCGCGCGCCTTTCCACATCCGCAGCCTGGCCGCGCACTATGTGAACGCACTGCGCAATCCCCGTTTCGTGGCCGGCGCCTTGGCGATCGCCTTTGCCTTCGGGGGCCAGGCCATCTACATTTCCGCCGCGCCGCACTTCGTGATGGAGATCCTGAAGCTGCCTGAAACGGCGTTCGGCTGGCTGTTCATTCCCATGATCGGCGGCCTGGTGGTCGGCGCCGCGGTCAGCGGCCGCCAGGCCACCCACTCGGCGCCCGCCGCCCTGCTGCGTATCGCATTCGCCTGCATGGGCGTGGCGGCCATCGCCAACCTGACCGGCAATCTGCTCTTCCACGCCCACTTGCCCTGGGCTGTCCTGCCGATCATGGGCTATGCGTTCGGCGTCGGCCTGGCGATGCCGATGATGAGCATCGCAACGCTCGACCTGTATCCGCAGATGCGCGGCCTGGCGGCATCTCTCATCAGCTTCGTGCAGATGCTGGTGTTTTCGCTGATGTCGGGCGTGGTCGCGCCCCTGGTCTTCGAGAGCGCAGCCCGGCTGGCCGGGGTGGTCGTGGCCTGCTTCCTGCTCGCCTTCGGGTGCTGGCGCTTTGCCAGCCGTTCCATGCCCGGGCTAGCACAGGGAGCGTAAGCAGGAGCCATGCCTGCGGCCTTCCCGGGCAGCCGCCCCGGACGGCGCGACAATTCGCCGTATAATGATTTTTTGCCCTGAGGCTAGTGATGCGGCCACCCGGTTTTACTCTCTCCCTGCGCCGCCTGCTCATCCTCCTCAGCGCGATCGGCCTGCTGCCGCTTGCCTTGCTGGGCTTCTGGTCGGTGCATACCACGAGCCAGTACCAGCAGCGCGAGCAGGACCGCGCACTGCTCGACCTGGCGCGTGCGCTGTCGAGCGCCGTCGACGCGGAACTCGACGGTTCGATCGCCACGCTCGCCAGCCTGGCACGGGCACCGGCCATCGGCGCCGGCGACATCCAATCTTTCTACGACATCGCGCGCGACCAGGTCAAGGCGCAGCCGGAATGGCTGGCGATCATCCTGACCGATGCCGCCGGCAAGATCCTGTTTCGCACCACCGACCCGTTCGGCACACCTGCCGGCCATATCACCGATCCGGACAGCCTGCGCCAGCTGCTGGAGGTGCAAAGGCCGCTGGTGGGCCATGTGGCCCGTGGCGGGCGCGGAAAAGTCGCATTTCCGGTACGCGTGCCGCTGCGCGACGAGGCCGGGCACCTGTATGCGCTCACCGCCGTCATCAAGCCCGACCGCATCCTCGGCGTCGTCAGGCGCCAGGCGGCGCCCTCCGGGTCGGTCATTGCCGTCATCGACGCCGACGGTTCGATCGTGGCGCGTTCGAAAGACCACGACAAGCGCGTCGCCGGTCCGGCCGGCCCGGTGCTGACGCAACTGATGGCCGGCGGCCTGCCGGAGGGTGTCGGCCGCAATGTCAACTATGAGGGCGATACGCTCACGAGCGCCTTTACGCGCCTGTCGCGCCATGGCTGGACGGTGGCGGTCGGCGTACCTCGGCCCAGCATCGGCCCCGCATCGCTTGCCGGCATCACCATGTATGGCTGGGGCCTGGCCGCCTCGCTGCTGGCCTGCGTGGGCCTGGCCTGGCTGCTATCGATCCGCATCACCCGCAGTTTCGCCAATTTGCAGCGCGGCGCCGCGGCGCTTGGTGCCGGCGAACAGGTCGAGGTCGCGCCCACCCGTATCCGCGAACTCGATTCGATGGGCCAGGCGCTGGAAAAGGCGGCAAGCCAGCACGCGGCCCATGAACAGGAACGTTCGCGCCTGCTCGCCTCGCTGGAAGAAGCGCTGGCCGCCAGCCGCGACGCCAGCCGCGTCAAGGACGAATTCCTGGCCGTCCTCGGCCACGAGCTGCGCAACCCGCTCAGCCCCATCGTCGCCTCGCTCGACCTGCTGGACCTGCGTGCCGATGCCGGCAACGCGCGCGAACGCACGATCATGCGGCGCCCGGTGAACCACCTCAAGCGCCTGGTCGACGACCTGCTCGACGTCTCGCGCATCACCTCCGGCAAGATGCAGCTGGACCTGCGTCCGCTGAACCTGGCCGAGCTGGTGCGGCATACGACGGGCGAGCGCCCCGGCGTGCCGGTGGCGCTGTCGGCCCCTGCCGAAGTCTGGGTGAATGGCGACGAGAGCCGGCTGGTGCAGGTATTGAACAACCTGCTGTCGAACGCCGAGCGCTTCGGCGCCGGCAAGCCGATACGGGTGCTGCTGGAGGTCGACGGCGACCAGGCGCGCCCGGAAGTGAGCGACGGCGGCATCGGCATGCCGCACGAACTGCTCGCCAGCGTCTTCGAGCCCTTCTACCAGGCGCCGCAACAGGTGGCGCGCAGCACCGGCGGCCTGGGTCTCGGCCTGGCCATCGTGCGCCGCATCGCCCTGCTGCATGGCGGGCAGGTAAGCGCCCACAGCGAGGGGCCCGGCAAGGGCAGCCGCTTCGTGGTCTGCCTGCCGCTGGCGCCTGCCCAGCTACCTGCTCCGGCGGCACCGGCAGGTCAGCCTGGTGTCCGCACCTCCGTACTGGTGGTGGACGACAATATCGACGCCGCCGCGACGACCGCGCTGATCCTGCAAGGGCTCGGCCACGAGGTCCACGTGGCGCATTCGGGCGCCGAGGCGCTCGCCGTCTTCGAACGCAGCAGGCCGGCAGTGGCAATCCTCGACATCGGCCTGCCCGACATGGACGGCCATGCCCTCGCGGCCGCGATGCGCGCCCACGCCGACGTGCCGGCACCGCGCCTGGTCGCCCTCACCGGCTATGGCCAGCAGGCCGACATCGACCGCGCGCGGCAAGCCGGTTTCGACCTGCACCTGACCAAGCCGACCACGCTGGACGACCTGGCGGGGGCGGTGTCGGATGCGGGTGTCGAGACCGGGCAATCGGACTACACGCGATGACCAACGCACTGTTTATCTGTACGCAGAACCGCCTGCGCAGCCCGACCGCCGAGCATGTATTCGCCTCCTGGCGCGGCGTGGAGACCGACTCGGCGGGACTCGGTGCCGACGCCGACATTGCGCTCTCGCCCGAGCAGCTGGCCTGGGCCGACATCGTCTTCGTGATGGAAAAGACGCACAAGGCGCGGCTCTCCACCAGATTCAGGCAGCACCTGAACGGCAAACGCGTCATCTGCCTGGACATCCCCGACGAGTACGAGTACATGCAGCCGGAGCTGGTACGGCTGCTCGAATCGAAGGCCGGGCGCTTCCTGCGCCGGGGCTGACCGCCCGCCGCGCCCGCGGCATTACTCACGCGCTGGCACGCACCCGCCAGCAGGCGGCATCGAAGCGCACCTCGTCGCCGCGCAGGTAAGGGTCGAAAGCCCGCTCCAGTTGGGGCAGGATCCTCTTGCGTGCCTCTTCGTCCATCCCTTCCAGCAGGCGCCCCACCGGCCCCATGCGGCTCAGGTAGCGCGCCAGTTCGTGGGCGGGAAAACCGCAGGCGACGTCGAGCGCGTCGATGGCGATTCCCTGCCAGCCGCTGTGTTCAGGATGCGGGCGACGCGTTCGCGCCGGGCAAAGGCGAACTGTCCCGGCCCGCTTGGATCGCGCGCGGGCAGCGACAGCAGATCCTGCGCGGCGCGTTCGGCCGCCGTCATGAAGGGATTCTCGTCGGGACTGCGCCAGACGATGGCATCGAGGCGTCCGCCCGGCCGCGCGGCGCGGCGCAGGTTCGTGAAGGCCGCGACCGGGTCGTCGAAGAACATGAGGCCGAAGCGCGATACGATCAGGTCCATGCTGCCCGGCTCGAAGGGATAGCTGCCGGCGTCGGCACAGGCGAAATCGACCCGTAGTTCTTCGTTTGCGGCCCGCGCCCACGCCAGGTCGATGAGCGGCTGCGCGATGTCGACACCCATGCACGACGCGCCCGCACCGGCGCGCCGTGCCAGCGCCAGCGTCGTCGCCCCGGCACCGCAGCCAACGTCGAGTATCCGGCGGTCGCTGCCCTGCACGGCCGCGGCCAGGAGCGGCTCGAACGGCCTGTACATCCCGTCGAGCAGCACCTGCAAATCCGCCCAGGCCTGCCCCGCGCTGCCGTTCCACAGCTGCGCCTGTCCACCGTTGGATTCGTGTGCTTCCATGCCGTTCTCCCGTTGTTTGCCGTCGCTGGCCGATGCTGCTATCGTGCCACTTCGAGTCGACTTGAGGTCAAGGGATGAAACTCGATATTGGCGAGGTGGCGCGCCGGGCGGGCCTGCCCGCTTCGACCTTGCGCTTTTATGAGGAACGGGGACTGATCGCCTCGAGCGGCAGGCAGGGCTTGCGGCGCCTGTTCGACGCCGGCGTACTGGAACGCCTGGCGCTGATCGCCCGGGCCGCGCCGCCGGCTTTTCGCTGGGCGAGATTGGCGCCATGTTCGACGCCAATGGCCGGCTGGCGGTCGACCGCGCCCTGCTGCTGTCAAAAGCCGATGAACTCGACAGGACCATCGCCCGCCTGTGTGCGATGCGCGACGGCCTGCGCCATGCGGCGCGCTGCACGGCGCCCAGCCACCTGGAGTGTCCGCGCTTCCTGCGCATCCCGGAAGCTGCCGGGGTCGGGGCGCTCGGCCGCGACCGTCACCGCAGCCGCCAGGCGAAAGCCCCGCTTCGCTAGCGTGCTCGGGTCGCCAGTGCCACGATGGTGGCGCCCGCGGCCACGATCAGCGCGTCCTCGATCAGGCCACTGCGGGTCTGGCCGATGCGCGCCATGGCCTGCTTGCGGGCTGCGAGGGTCAGGTAGGCCAGCGGTACGGCGGCCGCCACCGCCAGGGCGGCGCCGCTGCGTTCGCGTCCCGCGGGCGCCAGCGCCGAGCCGGCGATCCCGGCGCTCATCACGCGCGCCAGCAGGCCCAGGAAGACGGTACGGTCGGGCGCGGTTTTCATCTTGTCGCCCGCCAGTTCGCCGACGCCCATCGCCAGCGCGCCGTAGGTGAACAGGGGCCGGTCGAGCAGGACGAGGTGCCCCGGCGTGCGGCGCCCCTGCCAGGCGTGCCGCCGCGATGGTGGCCATCGGTGTCATCGAGCGCGCGCTGGCGACGGCGCCGATCAGGATGGAAGAAAGCAGGCTGCGAATCGTCATCGGGAATTCACCATGAAAAGAAGTGTTCGGAAGCGGGACAGCAGGCCACGAACCGGCAGGTTCCGGTTGGGGCGCCAGCGGGCCATGGTCTGTCTTGTCAGAATGCCATTCGATTGTAGAGAAGCGGGCTGAACATGGCGCCACGCAGGCGAGCGCCCGGGCGCGCGTCCCGCCACAGCCACACGGCGGGCGTGCTGGCTGTAGAATAGGCTCTTTCGCCATACACCTTTCCCGCTTCTCATGCACATCAACCCAGAACGCAGCACCCGTCCCGACTATGACCTGCTGGTGCGCCAGGTCGCCAGTGTCCTGGAGGGCGAACGCGACCTGACCGCGAATGCGGCGCAGTTTTCCGCGCTCGTCTACGACACCCTCGCCGACCTCAACTGGGCCGGCTTCTACCTGACCGTGCCATCCAAAAAAGGCGAAGGCCAGGATCTGCTGGTCGGCCCTTTCCAGGGCAAACCTGCCTGTGCGCGCATCCCGTTTGGACGCGGCGTCTGCGGCACCACCGCGGTCGAGCGCAAGACGATCGTGGTGCCGGACGTGCATGCCTTCCCGGGCCATATCGCCTGCGATTCGGCCTCGAATTCGGAGATCGTGCTGCCGGTCATTAAGGACGGCAAACTGGTGGGCGTGTTCGATATCGATAGCCCGAGGCTGGAGCGGTTTTCGGACGAGGACCGCATCGGGCTGGAGGCGATGGTGGCGGCGTTTATTGCGGCGACGGATTGCTGATTGCCGCTCCGGGATGCGCTGGCAGGCAGACGATATGCGTTTGCGACGTTAACGATATGCATCTACGGGGCTAACAATCTGCAGTTGAACCATTGACAATATGCATCGTTCCAGCGTGGGTCATGAAGGCCAGCGGCTCGATGACGGCTTGACTTCGCAACGCCCACCCTACGCAATGCAAATATTATTTGATCGTTTCACCATTCAGGCAAATATATGAATCAACTCGAACAATTGAAGCAATACACCACCGTCGTTGCCGACACCGGCGACTTCCAGTCGATCAAGGCCTATGCGCCGCAGGATGCGACCACCAACCCGTCGCTGATCCTGAAGGCCGTGCAGAAGCCCGAATACCTGCCGCTGCTGCAGAAGGCAGTGGCCGATTCGCAAGGCGGCTCGCTTGAGTCGATCGTCGACCGCCTCCTGATCGCCTTCGGCGTCGAGATCCTGAAGTATGTGCCGGGCCGCGTCTCGACCGAGATCGATGCCGCCCTGTCCTTCGACACCGAAGCGACGGTGGCCAAGGGCCGCGAACTGATCGCCCTGTACGAAGCGGCCGGCGTGTCGCGCGAGCGCGTCCTGATCAAGATCGCCTCGACCTGGGAAGGCATCCGCGCCGCCGAAATCCTGGAAAAGGACGGCATCCACTGCAACCTGACCCTGCTGTTCTCGCTGTGCCAGGCCGTCGCCTGCGCCGAAGCGGGCGTGCAGCTGATTTCGCCCTTCGTCGGCCGCATCTACGACTGGTACAAGAAGTCGACCGGTACCGATTATCAAGGTGCCGACGATCCGGGCGTGCAGTCGGTCAAGCGCATCTACCAGTACTACCGCAAGTTCGGCTACAAGACCGAAGTGATGGGCGCGAGCTTCCGCAATACCTCGCAGATCCAGGAACTGGCCGGTTGCGACCTGCTGACGATTTCGCCGGACCTGCTGCAAAAACTGGCCGACAGCGACGCGCCGCTCGAGCGCAAGCTGACTGCCGATGCGAATGCCGAAATCGAGAAGATCGAAGTCGACGAGAAGAACTTCCGCTTCATGCTCAACGAGGATGCGATGGGCACCGAGAAGCTGGCCGAGGGTATCCGCGCGTTTGTGGCCGATTCGGCGAAGCTGAAGAAGATGATCGAAGAGATGCGCTGATCGCGCGTTTTCGTCCGCAGTGCAATGCAAACGCCGGCGTGATGCCGGCGTTTGTTTTTCATGTGTGTAATTCCGGTATAGCGTCTGCAGATGATCGTGGTGGTGTGCAGGGGTACGACCGCGTGGGCACGAGTGCCCACCCTACCCTCCTTGCGAATGGCATCGATTGCGCGGCCCAGGAAGAGGCGTAGGGTAGGCGGATCTCCCGCCTACGCGTTCAACAGGCGTATGCAATCCGGACGCGTTCATGCGGCTGCTCCTTGAACGCGCAGGCGGGGAACCCGGCTACCCTACGGTTCAGCGCACGCGGATGCCTTCGAGCATGGTCCCGATCATCCGTTCGCCGAGGTCGACCAGGCTGAACGAGGTCGGTTCGAACATCCAGTTACGGATGAGGCCATCCATCAGCGCCCACAGGCCTGTCGCCATCAGCTGGGGATCGGCGTCGGGCTTGATCTGGCCGGCGCTCCGGGCCAGCTGCAGGCGCTCGACGACCTGGTCCATCATGTCGCATTTGCTCTGGCGCCGGCGCACGCGCACCGCATCCATTTCGCTGACGAACTCTACTTTCAACGAGGCGATCTCGAGCACGCGGCGGGCTTGCGGGTTGGTCTCCGTCACACGGAAGATTTCCGCGAAAAAGCGGCGCAGGTCGTCCAGCACGGTTCTTGCATCCGACTTCCCCAGGCTGCTCAGCGCACACTCGAAGGGCAAGGTGACCCGCTCCATCATCGCGTTGAACAGCGCGCCTTTGTCGTCAAAATGCCAATAAATCGCACCGCGCGTCACACCGGCAGCCGTTGCGATATGCTGCAAAGTTGTCCGTGAAACCCCTTGTTCTACAAACAATTGTTCTGCCGCATCCAAGATGCTGTCGCGGGTGGCCGCTGCTTCTTCCTTTGTCCTGCGGGCCATGCTTTCTCCGTTTTTGGGTGGTCCTGCACGTTAAACATACACTCGTGATAGTATATAAAAAAGCCCGTAAAAGCCAGTGATACAACCGTGCGCAGGACCGAGAGGATTCTGGGAGCGGTTGCATCTTTTCTAAAAAACTCGAAGGAAGCACACGTAATGCGCTCTGCCCACTCCTCACACCTGTCCCTCACGCGGATTGCCGCCACCACGCTGATGGCCGTCGCCCTGCTGTCGGCATGCGGCAAGAAGGACGCTGCCCAGGCCGGTCCTGGCGCCGGCGGCCAGATGCCCGCGCCGGAAGTCGGCGTCATCACCACCAAATTCGAATCGGTCGCGCTGCAGACCGAACTGCCGGCACGTGCCGAGCCGGTGCGCGTCGCCCAGGTGCGCGCCCGCGTCAATGGCGTGGTCCTGAAGCGCCTGTTCACCGAAGGCAGCGAGGTCAAGGAAGGCCAGTCGCTGTTCCAGATCGACCCGGCACCTTACCAGGCCCAGCTGGCCGCTGCCCAGGCCGATGTCGGCCGTGCCCAGGCGACGCTGACCCAGGCTGCAGCCCAGGCCGAGCGCTACAAGCCGCTGGTCGAAGCCAATGCCATCAGCAAGCAGGAATATACCAACGCCGTCGCTGCCCAGAAACAGGCCGAAGCGGCCGTGGCCGCAGCGCGCGCCCAGGTGCGCATCGCCCAGATCAATTCGGGCTATGCCAGCGTCAGGGCGCCGATCTCCGGCCGCATCGGCCGCGCCCTGGTCACCGAAGGCGCCCTGGTCTCGGCAGCCGAAGGCACCGAACTGGCCGTGATCCAGCAGACCAACAATATGTACCTGAACATCACCCAGTCGGCCTCCGAAGTGCAGCGTCTGCGCAAGCAGGCCGGCGCCAACGGTGGCGTGGCCAAGGACGTGCCGGTCACCGTGATGCTCGACGACGGCACCGAACTGCCGACCCGCGGCAAGCTGCTGTTCTCGGACGTCACCGTCGACCCAGGCACCGCCCAGGTCACGCTGCGCGCCACCGTGGCGAATCCGGACAACGCCTTGCTGCCGGGCCAGTACGTGCGCGTGCGTATCGCCCAGTCCCAGCTGCCGAACGGCATCGTCGTGCCGCAGCAGGCCGTCACCCGCGGTGGTGCCCAGGGCGATACCCTGATGGTCGTCGGTCCGGACAACAAGCCGGCCCCGCGCACCGTCAAGATCGCATCGGGCCAGGGCTCGAACTGGATCGTCACCGAAGGCCTGAAGGAAGGCGAACGCGTGATGGTCGACGGCTTCCAGAAGCTGCAGATGCTGCCGCCGGGTACCCCGGTCAAGGCAGTGCCATGGCAAGCCAGCCACGAAACCACCGCGCAGGCACCAGCTGCCGCGCCGGCCCCTGGTTGCAGGTGCGGCCAACGCCGGTGAATCGGCCGCCGCCACGGCGCGCCAGTTGCCGGCTTCGGCGCCGTCGGGCTCCACTGCCGGCGCCGCACCGGCAGCCGCGTCGACCCGCCGCTAAGCATCGCGGTAACAGAACAGGACTATTGCAATGGCACGTTTTTTTATTGACCGCCCTATTTTCGCCTGGGTGATCGCGCTGTTCATCATGGTGATCGGCGCGGTCTCGATCACCCAGCTGCCGATCGCCCAGTACCCGAACGTGGCCCCGCCATCGATCGTGGTCAATGCCGCCTATCCGGGCGCATCGGCGCAGACCCTGGAAGACTCGGTCATCTCCGTCATCGAACGCGAGATGAACGGTTCGCCGGGCCTGGTCTACATGGAGTCGAGCAGCACTGCCAACGGCAGCGGCTCGATCACCCTGACCTTCGAGACCGGCACCAACCCGGAACTCGCCCAGGTGGACGTACAGAACCGCCTGTCGCGCGCGGCCCCGCGCCTGCCGGCGGCGGTGAACCAGCAGGGCGTGCGCGTCGACAAGGTGCGCGCGAACTTCCTGCTGTTTACCATCCTGTCGTCGGATGACCCGAAATGGGACCCGATCGCGCTGGGCGACTATGCCTCGCGCACGGTGCTGCCTGAAATCCAGCGTATCAAGGGTGTCGGTACCGCCCAGCTGTTCGGTACCGAGCGCGCCATGCGTGTCTGGATCGACCCGGCCAAGCTGGTGGGCTTCCGCCTGTCGCCCGCCGATGTGAACAACGCCATCCGCAGCCAGAACGCCCAGGTGGCCTCGGGCACCATTGGCGAACTGCCGCTGGCGCAAGGCCAGGAAATCACTGCCACGGTGGTGGTCACCGGCCAGCTCTCGACCGTCGAACAGTTCGGCAACATCGTGCTGCGCGCGAACCCGGACGGCTCGACCGTGCGCCTGAAGGACGTGGCCCGCATCGAGATCGGCGCCCAGGCCTATGGCACCTCGGCGCGCCTGAACGGCAAGCCCTCCACCGGTATCGGCGTGCAGCTGGCGCCAAGCGGCAATGCGCTGGAAACGGCACGCCTGGTGCGCGAACGCATGGACGAACTGTCGAAGTTCTTCCCAAAGGGAATGAAGGCCACGGTGCCGTTCGACAGTTCCAAATTCATCGACATCTCGATCGAGCAGGTGCTGCATACCCTGGTCGAAGCGCTGGTGCTGGTGTTCCTGGTGATGTATCTCTTCCTGCAGAACTTCCGCTACACCATCATCCCGACCATCGTCGTGCCGGTGGCGCTTCTGGGTTCGCTCGGTACCCTGCTGGCGCTGGGCTACTCGATCAACGTGCTGACCATGTTCGGCATGGTGCTGGTCATCGGTATCGTCGTCGACGATGCCATCGTGGTCGTCGAGAACGTCGAGCGCATCATGTCCGAAGAAGGCCTGCCGCCGCTGGAAGCAACCCGCAAGGCCATGGGCCAGATCTCGGGCGCCATCATCGGCGTGACCGTGGTCCTGATGTCGGTGTTCGTGCCGCTGGCCTTCTTTGCCGGCGCGGTCGGTAACATCTACCGCCAGTTCTCGGTCGTCATGGTGTCCTCGATCGCCTTCTCGGCCTTCCTGGCGCTGTCGCTGACCCCGGCGCTGTGCGCGCACTTGCTCAAACCCGTCGAAGCCGGCCACCACCACGAGAAGAAGGGTTTCTTCGGCTGGTTCAACCGCCGCTTCGCGAAGACCGCCAAGGGCTATGAAGGCTGGGTCGGGAAGCTGATCCGCGGTTCCGGCCGCGCGCTGGTGGCCTTCGTGGTCGTCATCGGCCTGGTCACGCTGCTGTTCACGCGCCTGCCGAACTCCTTCCTGCCGAACGAAGACCAGGGCTATGTGATCGCCAACATCCAGCTGCCGCCAGGCGCGACGCTCGAGCGCACCAACGAAGTGATGAAGACTGCCGAAGCCTTCATCATGAAGCAGCCGGAAGTGGCGAACATGGTCAGCGTGCTGGGCTTCTCGTTCTCGGGCGCGGGCCAGAACATGGCGCTGGCCTTCATTCCGCTGAAGGACTGGAGCGAGCGCAAAGGCGCGGACTCGAACGCGGGCGCTGTCGCCAACCGCATCATCGGCGGCCTGTCGGGCGTGCGCGACGCTTTCATCTTCGCCCTGTCCCCGCCACCGATTCCGGAACTGGGCCGCGGTACCGGCTTCTCGTTCCGCCTGCAGGACCGCGGCGGCAACGGCCACAATGCCCTGCTCGCAGCGCGTAACCAGCTGCTGGGCATGGCCTCGCAAAGCAAGATCCTGGCGGGCGTGCGTCCGGAAGGCCTGGAAGATGCGCCCCAGCTGATGCTCGATATCGACCGCGACAAGGCGCAAGCCCTGGGCGTGAGCTTTGACGCCATCAACTCCGCGATCTCGACCTCGCTCGGCTCGAGCTATGTGAACGACTTCCCGAACGCCGGCCGCCTGCAGCGTGTCGTGGTGCAGGCCGACGCGAAGGACCGCATGCAGCCGGACGACCTGCTGCGCCTGAACGCGCTCAACGTGCAAGGCAATCCGGTGCCGCTGTCCTCGTTCGCGACGACCAAGTGGGTGACCGGTCCGATGCAGACCCTGCGCTACAACGGCTATCCGGCAATGAGCATTTCCGGCGACGCCAAGCCAGGCTATTCGACCGGCGACGCGCTGGCCGAGATGGAAGCCCTCGCTGCAAAACTGCCACCAGGCTTTGCCTTCGAATGGACCGGCCAGTCGCGCGAGGAACAGCTCTCCGGCGGCACCATGGGCATCCTGATGGCCTTCTCGCTGCTGGCGATCTTCCTGGCCCTGGCGGCGCTGTATGAAAGCTGGTCGATCCCGGTGGCGGTGCTGCTGGTCGTCCCGTTTGGTATCCTGGGCGCGGTGCTGGCGGCGATGCTGCGCAGCTACCCGAACGACGTGTACTTCAAGATCGGCCTGGTGACCATCATCGGCCTGGCGGCGAAGAACGCGGTCCTGATCATCGAGTTCGCGAAGGACCTGCAGGCGCAGGGACGCTCGCCGATGGAAGCGGCGATCGAGGCGGCGCACCTGCGCTTCCGTCCGATCATCATGACCTCGCTCGCCTTCATCCTCGGCGTGCTGCCGCTGGTGATCGCAGGCGGCGCCGGTTCGGCATCGCAGCGCGCCATCGGTACCGGCGTGATGGGCGGCATGATGACGGCGTCGACGCTGGGCGTGCTGTTCGTCCCGATGTTCTTCGTTGTCGTGCGCAAGATCTTCAAGGGCAGCGAACGCCAGCGCAAGAAGTATGCGCATGAAGAAGACACCAGCAAGGTTATCGAGGAAAAAATCTGATGCAAAAACTCAAACTCATCCTGACCCCACTGGCGCTGGCCATGATGCTGTCCGGCTGCCTGTCGCTGGCGCCGAAGTACGAGCGTCCGCAGGCGCCCGTGGCCCCCGCCTTCCCCCCCGAGCTGCCAAAGAGCGGCGGCACGACGCTGCCGACGGCGACGTCGGAAGCGCCGGCGAACCTCGCCTGGCAGCGCTTCTTTGCCGACGCGCGCCTGCGCCAGCTGATCGACATGGCGCTGGCGAACAACCGCGACCTGCGCGTGTCCATCCTGAACATCGAGCAGGCGCGCGCGCAGTACCGCATCACCCGCGCCGACCGCCTGCCGACCGTCGCGGCGGTCGTCTCCGGCAACCGCCAGACCACGGGCGAAGACGCGCCGATCCAGAGCCTCTACCAGGCTGGCCTGGGCGTGTCGGACTTCGAACTGGACCTGTTCGGCCGTGTGCGCAACCTGTCGGAATCGGCGCTGGCGCAATACCTCGCCACCGAGGAAGCGCGCCGCACCGCCCAGATCAGCCTGATCGCATCGGTGGCCAACAGCTACCTGACCCTGCTGGCCGACGACGAACTGCTGGCGATCACCCAGCAGACCTTGAAGACCCGCGAAGAGTCCGACCGCCTGACGCGCCTGCGCTTCGAGAACGGCGTCGTCTCCAAGCTGGAACTGCAGCAATCGACCTCGCTGGTGGAAAACGCCCGCGGTACGCTGGCCCAGCTGCAGCGCCTGCGCGCGCAGGACGCCAACCTGCTGACTCTGCTGGTGGGCCAGCAGATTCCTGAAAACCTGCCTGCCGGCGCGACGCTGGCCACGACCGAACTGCCCGACCTGCCGGCCGGCCTGCCGTCGGACCTGTTGACGACACGCCCGGACATCCGCGCGGCCGAGCAGCAGCTGATCGCGGCCAACGCCAACATCGGCGCGGCGCGCGCGAACTACTTCCCGCGCATCTCGCTGACCGGCAGCGTCGGCAGCGCCAGCACCGAACTCTCGGGCCTGTTCAAGTCGGGCTCCTTCGGCTGGACCTTCGCCCCGCAGGCCGTCCTGCCAATCTTCGACCTGGACCGCATCAGTGCCGGCGTCGACGCGGCCAAGGCCGGGCGCGACATCGCGGTGGCCCAGTACGAGCGGTCGATCCAGACCGCGTTCCGCGAAGTGGCGGACGCGCTGGCCGGCCAGGCCACCTACAGCGAGCAGCTGCGTGCCCAGCGCGCCGTCGCCGTGGCCGAGCAGGACCGCTTCAACCTGTCCGAGCTGCGCTACAAGAGCGGCGCGGCCAGCTACCTCGACCTGCTCGACGCCCAGCGTTCGCTGTTCCAGGCCCAGCAGGCCGCGGTGCAGGCAAACCTGGCGCGCCTGCAGAACCAGGTCACGCTGTACCGCGTGCTGGGCGGCGGCTGGTCGGAACCGGCGTCGAACGCGCAGGCGGCGCGCTGATCCGCACTGGCTGCGGAACGAAAAACCGGGACATGTGTCCCGGTTTTTTTATGCCCGCTTCCTGAGCGAATACACAACTTCCCCGGTGCCCGGAGGACCGCGCAGCCAGCCCTGCTGCGCGTAGAAGCGGTCTGCCCGGGTACCGGGGTCGTGCTCAGCTCCACGTGCTCGTGGCCGAGCGCGAACAGCCAGTCCACGGCCAGCGCGAGCAGCGTCCTGGCAAGGCCCCTGCCCTCGTGGCCCGGGGCGACGAAGAGCGCCCAGATGGAGGCGTTTTCCCTGTCCGCATAGCAGAAGGCCACGACTTCGCCATTGCCTTCGGCGACCCAGCCGCGGCCCGATTTCTCCAGGAAGTCTTCATACATCTGCGGCGTGACACGCGCAGGGTCGGACAGGACGTTTTCGGTGACGGACAGGCGGATGCGCGACATCGCGGGGATGTCGCTACTGTCGGCTTGCCTGAACGACGGCAGGTAATCCGGCGCCATCAGCTGTGCTCCGACAGCAGGTGCGCGTCGATCAGCGGCGCCACACGGCTGGCCAGGCTGGAGCCAAGGCTGTGGTCCGCAGCGGGGAAGACGTGCAGCTGCGCCCGTGGCAGCAAGCCGGCCAGGCGCTCGCCTACCGCTACGGGACTGATCGGGTCCGCATCGCCCCACAGCAGCAGCGTGGGAATACGCAGCGTGGCCAGGTTGGACGTCAGGTCGTCCCGGCAGCGGATGAACCAGTCGGGCAAATCGGGCTGGGCGGCGCGCATGGCCGGGCGCCAGTCGTGCGCGTCATACGCCGACAGGTCGATCCCGCCCGAGGTCGCGGACAGCACCAGATGCGTGACCAGCGCGGGCTCCCCTGAGCGCCGCACGCAGGGCGATCACGCCCCCATCGATTGGGCGACCAGCGCGGTCGGCCGGTCTATCTGGCCGGCGACCATGTCGGCCAGGTCGTCCAGGTCGCGGACAGCGGGATCGCGCGGCACGTCGCCGAATCCGGGCCAGCCGACATGGACTTTGGTGGCCAGGCACGACAGCAGGTCGGCCACCGGGTGCCAGAATTGCGTTTGCCCGGACGCGCCGGGGAGGAACAGGAGTTGAGTTGGTTTTTGCACGGCAACACTATACAACAGCGGCGTCATGCGTAAAAAAGCCGGGGCCGCGTGCCCCGGCTTTTCCTGGCAGGCCGGTCAATACGCCGAGCCGCCTGGCTGGTTCGACACCAGCACACCCTTCACGGCCGAGATCGAATAATTGACGGTCGCGCCATAGCTGGCCCAGTTGTTCAGGTCGAAGCTGCCCGTGCCGGACAGGCGCTGGACGCCGACGTTCTGGTAGGTGAGCGGCGTCTTCGGCGCGCATACCTGCGGCAGGCCGACCGTCTGCAGGAAGTATACGTCGCCCAGGCCAACCCGCTGCGCCTGGGCCCCTTCCACCAGCAGCGCCGTCTCGACATCGACGCCGATGCCGCGCGCGCTGCTTGTCCAGCCATCGTTGACGATGCGGCCGAGGAAGGCGACCAGGCGTCCCATGCGGTCGCGCGTGTCCAGGTGCGAATCCGTGATCACCCGGTTCAGGACGGGCAGCGCCAGGAAGTCGCGGTCGAGTGTGACATTCTTGTCGTAGGGATTGGCCAATGCCTGGGGCGAGGTCACCGACTGGTTCATGCCGGAATAAATGTACTGCCCGAGCACGGCCAGGCCGGCGCTGGTACCGCCCAGCGGCACATTGCGGTTGGCAAGCTCCTGCAGCGCGGCCTCCAGCGGCGTGTCCTTCCAGTAGCGGATGTAGTCGCTCTGGTCGCCGCCGGCGATGAAGACAGCCTCGGCACCGCGGATGCGCTGCAGCACGAAGGGATCGCTGGCCGCCGCCCGGCTCGGCAGCACGAAGGTCTCGACCGAGCGCACCCCGCCCATGGCGTAGATGTAGGGATTGTAGGCATCGGTCCCGGTGGCGCGGATGACGACGAAGTTGCCGCCCCCGCCTTTCTGGATCATCCATTTGAAGGCCTGGTCGACGTCGGGTCCGCCGCCCATCAGGACCAGCGCAGGCGCGGCCGGGCGCGGCAGCGCGACGTCGGTGGTGTCGCCGACGGCAAAGTGCTGGTACGGCTTGGCCGCATGGGCAGCCTGGGCGCCGCCCAGGGCCAGGGCAAGGAGGCCGAACCGGCAGCCGGTGGATATCGAACGGAACAGGGAGCGGGACAGGAAGCGCGGAGCGGGTGTCGATGCGTTCATGGGAGTCCTTCGGCGGGTGATGTGCGGCGCCAGGCCGGCACGGTTGGGATGTTAAACAGGATATAACAGGTTTCACCCGGCTTCGAGACCATCTCGACAACATTCCGATGCGCGCCGCCCTGCCCGGCCGTACCGGCTGGGCCCGATACGTGCATCCTCGTCGCCTGAACTTGGCTAGACTGGTGCTGTCTATCGGTTGAGGGCGTCCATCCACGGCGCCAAGAGACTGCCATGCGGAATTTCTTTCAATCACATTGGAAGGCGATCGTTGCGCTCGTCCTGCTCATCGTGGTCGCCGTCATGACGATCCGTCCGAACCCGGCCAGCGCCGCGCTCGACCTGGCCGGACGCATGCGCGAGCACGTGCGCGCCATCGCCTCCGAAGAACACAACACGGCCACGCCGAAGGCGCTCGAGCGCGCGGCCGTCTACATCGAAACGACGCTGCGGCAAGCGGGCTATGTGCCGACACGGCAGGAGTACGAGGTGGCGGGCCAGCGGGTGCGCAACATCGAAGTCGCGGTGGCCAATGTCGCGCAGGGCAAGCGGCCCGAGCGCATCTTCATCGTCGGCGCGCACTACGATTCGGCGCCGGGCGCGCCGGGCGCGAACGACAACGGCAGCGGCACCGCCGCCGTATTGGAACTGGCCCGGCTCTTGAAAACCGTGCAGCCGCGCGCCGGCACCGAGGTGCGCTTCGTGTTTTTCGTGAACGAGGAGCCGCCCTGGTTCATGGGCGCCGACATGGGCAGCATGCGCCACGCGGCGGAAATGAAACGCCGGGGCCAGAACGTCGAAGCCGCGCTGGTGCTCGAAACCATGGGTTACTACACCGACGCGCCACATACCCAGCAATTGCCGCCGGGGCTGGAGGGACGCTACCCGAGCACGGGCAACTTCATCGCCTTTGTCGGCACCCTCGAATCGTCGAAGCTCGTGCGCGATGCGCTGGCCGCGTTTCGCGGCGCATCCGATTTCCCGGCCGAGGGCCTGGCCGCGCCGGCGCACACGACCGGCGTGACGCTGTCGGATCACTCCTCCTACAGCCGGCACGGCTATCCGGCGCTGATGATCACGGATACGGCCTTCATGCGCTATCCCTACTACCACACGGCGCAGGATACGCCGGACAAGCTCGATTACGACAGCATGGCGCGCGTGGTGACGGGGCTGGCGAAGACGATCGTGTCGCTGGCGGGGGCGGCGCAGGGGTAGCGGTCCAGGTTCGGCCCTGCCTGGGTGGAGACGCGGACAGTGCGGACTCGCGGCCATTGCGCTGCCGTTCAGGCGGTGATACCACGTGGGCGGAGCCCACCCTATGGGCTGCAGGCTGTACGGACTCGCGGGCATTGCGCTGCCGTTCAGGCGGTGATACCGCGTGGGCGGAGCCCACCCTACGGGCTGCAGGCTATACGGACTCGCGGGCATCGCGCCGCCGTTCAGGTGGTGATACCGCGTGGGCGGAGCCCACCCTACGGGCTGCAGGCTGTACGGACTCGCGGACATTGCGCCGCCGTTCAGGCGGTGATACCGCGTGGGCGGAGCCCACCCTACGGGCTCTGGCTCATCCCTGGCGCTGGAGCTCCTTACTTTGATTTACTCAGGAGCATCGCTCGCAGGGCGTCGAGGAAGCGCTGGTCGGGGCGGATCAGCTTGAAACCGTAGGGTGGGCTCCGCCCACGCGGGATCACCGCTTGAACGCCAGAACGAGGGCCGCGAGCCGGACTAGCATGTGCGCCCGCGTGGGCGGAGCCCACCCTACGGGCTGCAGGCTGCACGGACTCGCGGGCATCGCACTGCCGTTCAGGCGGTGATACCGCGTGGGCGGAGCCCACCCTACGGGCTGCAGGCTATACGGACTCGCGGGCATCGCGCCGCCGTTCAGGTGGTGATACCGCGTGGGCGGAGCCCACCCTACGGGCTGCAGGCTGGCGGACTCGCGGCCATTGCGCTGCCGTTCAGGCGGTGATACCGCGTGGGCGGAGCCCACCCTACGGGCTGCAGGTTGTACGGACTCGCGGGCATCGCGCCGCCGTTCAGGTGGTGATACCGCGTGGGCGGAGCCCACCCTGCGGGCTGCAGGCTGCACGGACTCGCGGGCATTGCGCTGCCGTTCAGGCGGTGATACCGCGTGGGCGGAGCCCACCCTACGGGCTCTGGCTCATCCCTGGCGCTGGAGCTCATTACTTTGATTTACTCAGGAGCATCGCTTGCAGGGCGTCGAGGAAGCGCTGGTTGGGGCGGATCAGCTTGGAACCGTAGGGTGGGCTCCGCCCACGCGGGATCACCGCTTGAACGCCAGAACGAGGGCCGCGAGCCGGACCAGCATGTGCGGCCGCGCGGGCGAGCCCACCCTACGAATGCAGGCGCCGGTGGGCCCTACTTCGCCTCGCCCAGGAACATCTCCTGCAGGTCGTTGAGGAAGCGCTGGCCGAGTTCCGTCGGGCGGATCAGCTTGAAGTCGCGCGTCAGCAGACCCTTGGCCTCGGCGGCGTCGAGCGCGCGGCTGATCGCCGTGATGCTCATGCCGGTGCGCTCGCCGAACAGGTTCGGGTCGAAACCATCGGTCAGGCGCAGGGCGTTGAGCATGAACTCGAAGCCCATGTCGGCGCGGCCGATCTCATGCTCTTCCTGCACGGGATTGCCGCGCTGGGCCGCCTCCATGAAGGACGCCGGCTGCTTGAAGCGCGCCTGGCGCAGGATGCGGTGCGGGAACGAGATCTTCGAATGCGCGCCGGCGCCGATGCCGAGGTAGTCGCCGAAGTTCCAGTAGTTCAGGTTGTGGCGGGCGCGGTGGCCGGGACGGGCGTAGGCCGACACTTCGTAGTGCTCGAAGCCGGCGCCGGCCATCGTCTCGGCGATCATGTCCTGCATGTCGGCGCTGAGGTCGTCGTCCGGCAGGCTGGGCGGATACTTGGCGAAGACCGTGTTCGGCTCCATCGTCAGGTGGTACAGCGACAGGTGCGGCGGCGCGAACGAGAGCGCCGTCTGCAGGTCCTGGCGCGCCCCTTCCAGGGTCTGCCCCGGCAGCGCGTACATCAGGTCGAGGTTGAAATTGTCGAAGGTCGATGCCGCGATCTCCACCGCACGCATGGCCTCGCGCTCGTCGTGAATGCGGCCGAGCGCCTTGAGGTGTTCGCCGTTGAAGCTCTGGATGCCGATCGACAGGCGATTCACGCCGCTGTCGCGGTACTGGCGGAAGCGTTCGGCCTCGAAGGTGCCGGGATTGGCCTCCATCGTGATTTCCGCATTCAGCTCGAGGGGCAGCAGCGTGCGCACGTCCGTCAATAAACGGTCGAGGCCCGCGGCCGACATCAGACTGGGCGTACCGCCGCCGATGAAGACGGTGTGGATCTTGCGGCCCCAGATCAGCGGCAGCGATTGCTCCAGGTCGAGCCGTACAGCGTCGAGGTAAGCCTGCTCCGGCAGCTCGCCCTTGGCCTCGTGCGAATTGAAATCGCAGTAGGGGCATTTGCGCACGCACCATGGAAAATGGATGTACAGCGACAGCGGCGGCAAGGCCGTCAGGTTCAGCGCGCCCGGCTGCAGGTATTGCAGTGCGGCCTGCGCCGGCGAACGGGCTTCACCGACCTGGGCGCCGGCGACTTTGATCGGGATCATTTGAGTTTCTCTACCAGTGCGCGCAGGGCCTGGCCGCGGTGCGACTGCGCATTCTTCTCGCTTGGTGCCAGTTCGGCCGTGGTCTTGCCCAGCGCCGGAATCAGGAAGTATGGGTCGTAGCCAAAGCCGTTCTCGCCGCGCGGCGTGTCGATGATGACGCCGTCCCAGCGGCCGTCGGCGATGACCGGCTGCGGATCGTCGGCGTGGCGCACGTAGACGAGCACGCAATAGTAATAGGCCGATTTGTCGGCGTGTTTGGCCAGCTCGGCCACCAGTTTCTCGCTGTTGCGCGCATCCGACTTCGGCTCGCCGGCAAAGCGCGCCGAGTAGACGCCCGGCGCGCCGCCGAGGGCATTCACGCACACGCCCGAGTCGTCGGCCAGCGCCGGCAGGCCGGTCAGGCGGCTCGCGTGGCGGGCCTTTTCCAGGGCGTTTTCAACAAATGTGGCGTGCGGCTCTTCCGCTTCCGGCACGTCGAATTCGCCTTGCGGATGCAGGGTGAAGCCGATGGGGCCGAGGATTTGCTGGAATTCCTTCAGTTTGCCGGCGTTGTTGGAGGCGAGGATGAGGCGTTGGGTCATGGTGGGAGCGAAGCGGAGGAACGGAAGCGGGTATTTTACCTGCATGCGCGGGCAGCCGCCGGCTGGGGAGAAACGTAGGGTGGGCACTCGTAGTGAAACCGTCATTGAGGCCACTGGCCTCAATGACCCCACGCGGTATCACAGGTGATTCGTCGCAAGCAGCGTCAAGCCCTGATGCACTGGCAGACCAAGGCTGTTGTCGGCAATGTGGTGGTACGCGTCGGTACGACAGCGTGGGCACGAGTGCCCACCCTACGTTACGCAACGGTCCCGGGCATCAGGAAACGATGCCCAGCGCGCCCTTCTGCAAGCGCACCAGCTCCGCAATCCCGCCTTCGGCCAAGTCGAGCAAACGGTTCATCCCCGCGCGGTCGAAGGCCACGCCCTCGGCCGTCCCCTGCACTTCGATGAAGTGGCCCGCTTCCGTCATCACCACGTTCATGTCGGTGTCGCAACCCGAATCCTCGATGTAGTCGAGGTCGAGCACCGGCGTGCCCTGGTAGACGCCGACCGAGATCGCGGCGACGAAGTGGCGGACCGGTACCGCCGGCAGCACGCCGCGGGCGACCAGTGCGCCAAAGGCATCGTAGGCGGCGACCATGGCGCCGGTGATCGAGGCGGTACGGGTGCCGCCGTCGGCCTGGATGACGTCGCAGTCCAGGTGCAGGGTACGCTCGCCGAAGGCCTCCAGGTCGAAGGCGGCGCGCGCAGCGAGCGGCCGATCAGGCGCTGGATTTCCGGGTGCGGCCGGACTGCTTGCCGCGCGCCGCTTCGCGGTCCATGCGCGTGTGCGTCGACCGCGGCAGCATGCCGTATTCGGCCGTCAGCCAGCCCTGCCCTTTGCCCTTCAGGAAGCCGGGTACCTTCTCTTCGATGCTGGCGGTGCAGATCACCTTGGTGTCGCCGCATTCGATCAATACCGAGCCTTCGGCGTGTTTCGTATACTGGCGCGTGATGCGGATCGGGCGCAGCTGGTCGAGCGCGCGGCCACTCGGGCGGGTAATAATGGTCACGGAAGCACCTTTTTCTGTTGAGTCGTTATTTGAGCACCTGGGAAGACTTCTCGATCGCCTCGTTGATCTCGGCGATCGCCTTTTCGATTTCGTCTTCGTCGAAGGGGTCGGCGTCGCCACTGCCGGGCGGCGCGCTGCCGATGATGCTGCTGACCTGGTTTTCCGGCAGCTGGCCGGTCGAGATCACATCGGGGCCGGCGTCCTCGTCCTGCGCGCCCTGCCAGCTGATCGCCAGCGCCGTCGTGTTGTCGGCACGCGGCCCGCCGACCGAGGTCGCCAGGGCGATCAGTTCGGGGATGGCCTGCACCACCGGCTTGGCCGCCAGCGCACGCACCATCTCGGCGTCCGGCACCATGGCCCAGAGGCCGTCGGAGCACAGCATCAGGATGTCTCCCGCCGACAGGATGACCTGGGACGAAACATCGATGCGCGGCGCCTTGCTCGCGCCCAGGCAGTTATACAGCTTGTTGCGGTCCGGATGGGTGGCGCGTTCCTCGGGGGTGGCCAGGCCTCTCGAGATCAGGTGTTCGACGTGCGAATGGTCGCGCGTCTGCGCCAGCACCTTGTCGCCGCGCACCCAGTACAGGCGCGAGTCGCCGCAATGGGCCCAGATGGCGCAGTTGTGCTGGACCAGGCAGGCCACCACGGTGGTGCGCGGCGTCTCGGGCAGCTTGTGGCGCGTGGTGTAGTCGAGGATGTCGCGGTGCGCCTGCAACAGCGCGTCTTCCAGGAAGCGCTCCGGCTTCCTGACGTAAGGCCTGGCCTGCATCTGGAACATCATCGACAGCGTCTGCATGGCGATCGTCGAGGCGATCTCGCCATGCTGGTGGCCGCCCATGCCGTCGGCCAGCACCAGCAGCAGCGAATCGCGCGTGAAGCAGTAGCCCATGCGGTCCTGGTTGACCCGGCGCCCGCCGATATGGCTTTGCTGGTAGACGGAAAACTGCATGGTGGCTCCTGGTGATGATCGATGGTGCGGATGTGGGAAGGCGAAAGCGTCGTCCGGTTCAGCTGCCGTCGCGGGCGCGGGTGCGCCCCCCCAGCCGGCTGAGCAGGCCGCGCAGGCCGGTGGGGGCGACCGCAGGCGGCGCCGGCTTGTTCGGCACGGCCGGCAGCGCCTGCAGCGACTTCTGCACCGCGAACACGCTTTGCGGACGCGCCATCGGATCGAGCGCCAGGCAGGCGCGCACGATCGCCACCAATGCGGGCGAATAGGCGGTGGCCAGCGCGTCGAACAGGATCGGCAGCTTGTCGTCGCCCTTGCGCGTGTCGGCCGACTGCGGCGGCGCGCCGGTCATGCAGGAGAACATCGAGGCGCCCAGGCTGTAGATGTCGGACCACGGACCGAAGGGCGTGCTCTTCGAATACAGCTCGGGCGGTGCGAAGCCTGGCGTGTACATGGGCGCGAGCATCGGCGCATCGTTCTTGATCGCCTGGCGCGCGGCGCCAAAGTCGAGCAGGATCGGCGAGCCATCGCTGCGCAGGTAGATATTCGCCGGTTTCAGGTCCAGGTGCAGCAGCTTGTTCGCATGGACTTCGCGCAGGCCGCGGCAGACGCCGTCGAACACCAGGCGCACGAAGTTTTCGTTCAGGCGCTTTCCCTTGCCGGCAGCACGCCCGATGTGCTCCTGCAGCGAGTGGCCCGATTCATAGGCCATCACCATGTAGACCGTGTCGTGGGCGCGGAAGAAGTTCAGGATGCGTACGACGTTCGGATGAACGATGCGTGCCAGTGCCCGCCCTTCCTCGAAAAAGCATTTGAGGCCGATGCGAAACAGCGGCTGGTTCGGCTTCGAGATATTCGGGACGAGTTCGCCCGCCTGGCGCAGCGCCAGGGCGCTCGGCAGGTACTCCTTGATGGCGACGGCGCTGCCTTCGGAATCATATGCAAGATAGACAATACTGAACCCGCCGGAAGCGATTTTCTTTACAATGCGATATCCGGCAATCTCCAGGCCTTCCGGCAGTGGTGCGTTATTTTGTGCGGTCATACTGAAGAGTTCCTTGCATAACACGGCGATTGTGTGGATAAATGTCGGCTTTGTAAAGAATAATGAGCGTCCAGGAAAACCTTCAGGGCCAGGCGTATCGTTGACGACAGTACTTTGGTACCGCAAGACGAAGCCACGCCCCGCAGCGAGTATCGGTTGGCGCTCAAAAAAAACCGGGGACACAATTGAGCATTTCTAGCATGACAGGCTATGCGGTTGCCACCAGCGAAGGCGCTGCGGGCACCCTTACCATCGAGATCAAGAGCGTCAATTCGCGCTTTCTCGATCTTCAGTTTCGCATCAACGATGAATTGCGCGCGCTGGAACCGGACCTGCGCGCCGCCATCATGGCCGCCATCACCCGCGGCAAGGTCGAAGCCCGCCTGTCGTTCGGCCGCAAGGCTGCCGGCGGCACCCGTGTACTGAACCACGAACTGCTGGCCGACCTGGCGCGCCTGCAGGGTGAAGTGACGCGCCATTTCGTCTCGGCCCCTTTGATGACGGTTGCGGAACTGCTGCGCTGGCCCGGCGTCATCGAGGAATCGCATGTCGGCCAGGAGTCGCTGCAGGCGGACGTGGCGGCGCTGACGGCGCAGACCGTCGCCGCCTTTGTCGAGAGCCGCCGGCGCGAAGGCGCGGCACTGGAAGCCATGCTGCTGTCGCGCATCGATGCGATGGAAGTGATCGTCAAGCGTATTTCCCCGCTCATTCCGCAAGTGATCGCACAGTTCCAGCAAAAGGCAATCGAGCGCATGCAGGACGCGCTCGGTCTTGCCGGCCACGGCAATCCGTCGGTCCTGAGCCGCCAGGAAGTATTCGAGCGCATTCGCCAGGAAGTAACGCTCTACGGCATCCGCATCGACGTGTCCGAAGAGCTGTCGCGCCTGTCGGCGCACCTGAACGAAACCCGCCACATCCTGAAAAAGGGTGGCCAGGTCGGCAAGCGCCTCGACTTCATGATGCAGGAACTGAACCGCGAAGCCAATACGCTCGGCGCCAAGGCCTCGGTGAAGGAATTGGCGGACGCGTCGATGGAATTGAAGCTGCTCATCGAGCAGATGCGCGAGCAGGTGCAGAACCTGGAGTAAAACCAATTTGAAGCGATACGGCGCTAGTTGGCCGTACGAGACGCAAACGTTGTACCGCGTGGGCACAAGTGCCCACCCTACAAAAATGGTAGGGTGGGCATTTTGCATTGCTTGGCATTTAGCTAAGTACTCGACCGGAAATAAATGGGAATTTTGGCAAACAGAACCGGACGTGCCGGTTCGGATGCGGTGCAAGACGGCGAGAGCGCCGCAGTGCGAGCACTGCCCCGCAAGCGGACGCGAGCCGACGCAGCAACGCGCCGGTTCTGGAAGCCAAAAACACATTTATTTTTGGGTGAGTACTTAGCAATGCTGCCCACGCGGATTTGTACATTTGAACTAGCGCGCGGCCATTCACCGCCGCGCCTGCGAATCACACGAAATAAGGAACCACACCATGCTTACCACCGCCTTTTCCGGCAGCCTGTTCGTCGTCGCCGCCCCATCCGGCGCCGGCAAATCGACCCTGGTCAACGCGCTGCTCAAGCAGGAGCCGGGCATCAAGCTGTCGATCTCGACGACCACCCGCCCTCCCCGTCCGGGCGAGCAGGACGGCCGCGAATACCACTTCACCACGCCCGAAGACTTCGTGGCCCGCGCCGAGCGCGGCGAGTTCCTCGAGTGGGCTGAAGTGCACGGCAATTACTACGGCACCAGCCGCCTGAGCGTCGAAGAAAAAATGAAGGCCGGCACCGACATCCTGCTGGAGATCGACTGGCAGGGCGCGCGCCAGGTGAAAAAACAGTTCCCGGACGCGGCCGGCATCTTCATCCTGCCGCCGTCGATCGCGGCCCTGGAAGAACGCCTGCACAAGCGCGGCACCGACGAGCCCCACATCATCACGCGCCGCCTGCTGGCTGCCGGAGGCGAGATCGCTCACGCTCCGGAGTTCGAGTATGCTATCATCAACGAAGAGTTCAACGTCGCCCTGGCCGAGCTGGTGGCGATTGTCAAAGCGACACGTTGCCGCTTCGCCCAACAGGCAGCCCGCAACGCCTCGCTGTTTGCCCAGCTGGGTATCCACGCGAATCAACCTACGTGATGGGAGCCTCGAGCTCCCTTTACTGCATCGTCTATTTAGGAGTAGTTACATGGCCCGTATCACGATCGAAGATTGCCTCAAGAACATCCCGAACCGTTTCCAGCTGACCCTGGCCGCGACCTACCGCGCACGCCAGCTGCTGCAGGGCCATACCCCGAAGGTCGAAGCCAAGGACAAGCCGACCGTCGTCGCCCTGCGTGAGATCGCCGCCGGTAAAGTTGGCCTGGAAATGCTGAAAAAAGTGCCGATGTAAGCGCGCTTGAGCGCCTAACAAAAGTTTCAGGGCAAGGCGCAGCGCCGCATCGGCGGACCGCGAAGACAGTACGCCTGTACGGCGAGACGCTGCAACGCAGCCATGGAGGTTTTGTTAGGCGCTCTTAGTTGCCTGACTGTGCCAGCCCTGTCTTCTGTTATTCTGTCACCACACTGCGGCTGATCGACATAACGTATGAACCTGTTCCCCCCGGACTCGACACACTCAGGCAATACCCCCGCCCGGACCCGGCGTCCGGGCAAGCCGCAAGACCCCGTCGAGGCGCCCGCTCCCGGCGTTGCCTCCGTCACACAGCTCATCAACAAGCTGTCCGACTACCTCACTCCCGTCGAACTCAAAAAAGTCAAGGAAGCCTACCGCTTCTCCGACGAGATGCATCTTGGCCAGGTCCGTAAATCGGGCGAGCCATATATCTCGCATCCGATCGCCGTCGCCGAAATCTGCGCCGACTGGAAGCTCGATGCCCAGGCCATCATGGCCGCCCTGCTGCACGACGTCATCGAAGACCAGGACGTCAAGAAGGAAGAACTGCTCGAGCGCTTCGGCCCGCAGGTGGCGAACCTGGTCGACGGCCTCTCCAAACTCGAGAAGATCGAGTTCCAGAGCCTGGTCGAGGCGCAGGCCGAGAACTTCCGCAAGATGCTCCTCGCCATGGCGTCCGACGTGCGCGTCATTCTCATCAAGCTCGCGGACCGCCTGCACAACATGCGCACGCTCGGCGTGATGATTCCGGCGAAAAAGCGCCGCATCGCCGGCGAGACGATGGAAGTGTATGTGCCGATCGCGCACCGCCTTGGCCTGAACAACATCTACCGCGAGCTGCAGGACCTGGCCTTCTCGCACCTGTACCCGCTGCGCTACCGCACGCTGTCGAAAGCGGTCAAGGCCGCGCGCGGCAACCGCCGCGAGGTGGTGAAGAAGATCCTGGAATCGGTCAAGCACACGCTGTCGATGGCCGGCATCCATGCGGAGGTCTACGGCCGCGAAAAGACCCTGTACGGCATCTACAAGAAGATGCGCAACAAGCACCTGTCGTTCTCGCAGGTGCTCGACGTGTATGGCTTCCGCGTCGTCGTCGATACCGTCCCGAACTGTTATGTCACGCTCGGTTCCCTGCACGGGCTGTACAAGCCGATGCCGGGCAAGTTCAAGGACTACATCGCGATCCGCAAGATCAACGGGTATCAGTCACTACACACCACCCTGATCGGCCCCTACGGCACCCCTGTCGAATTCCAGATCCGTACCCAGGACATGCACCGCACCGCGGAATCCGGCGTGGCGGCGCACTGGCTCTACAAGACCGGCGACCAGAACATGTCGGACCTGCAGCAGCGTACCCACGCCTGGCTGCAGTCGCTGCTCGACATCCAGCAGCAGACCGGCGACTCGGCCGAATTCCTCGAACACGTCAAGGTCGACCTGTTCCCGGATTCGGTCTACGTGTTCACGCCGAAGTCGAAGATCATCGCCCTGCCGCGCGGCGCCACGGCGCTCGACTTCGCCTACTCGATCCACACCGGCATCGGCGACCACACGGTGGCGGTAAAAATCAACAACGACACCCAGCCGCTGCGCACCGAGCTGCACAACGGCGACATCGTCGAAATCGTCACCGACCCGGATTCGCGCCCGAGCCCGACCTGGCTCAGCTACGTGCGCACCGGCAAGGCGCGCTCGGCAATCCGCCACTACCTGCGCACGATCAACGTCAACGAATCGGTCGAACTCGGCCAGGAACTGCTGGCCGGCGCCCTGGCGGCACGCAACATCGATCCGAACCTGTCGCAACTGACGATCGAGAAGCTGCTGGCGGAATCCTCGGCCAAGTCGATGGACGAGCTGTATGCCGACATCGGCATCGGCAAGCGCATGCCGGCCCTCGTCGCGCGCCACATTTTCGGCCTGATCGAAGGCGAATCCGACCTGCCGCCATCGACCCAGCCGATGGCCGCCGATATCGACCCCGTCACGATCTACGGCAGCGAAGGCGTGTCGGTGCAGCTGGCACCCTGCTGTTTGCCGATTCCCGGGGACGCGATCACGGGCCAATTGCGGCGCGACCAGGGCCTGGTGGTGCACACCGGTGACTGCCTGCCGGCCAAGCGCCTGCGCGCCAAGGAACCGGACCGCTGGATCGCGGTGCAATGGGGCGAGGAACTGAACCGCCGCTTCGACTGCCGCATCCGCCTGTTGATCAACAACGAAAAAGGCATTCTCGCGCGCGTGGCGGCCGAAATCGGCGAGTCCGACGGCAACATCACCTATGTCGGGATGGACGAGGACGACGAGAACATGATGACGCAGCTGCGCTTCACCATCCAGGTGAAGGACCGCGTGCACCTGGCGCATCTGATCCGCAACCTGCGGCGGGTGGCGGGCGTCAACCGGGTCGAGCGCGAACGGGCCTAAGGCCCACTACTTTATCGACAGCCCACGCGACGTGGGCTGTTTTGTTTTGGGAGCGCCGGCTTCAGGCGGGCACGTAGCGCAGGCGGAGTACGTTCTCGTCGATCCGGTCGTGGGCCACAAGGCGCAGCGGCGGCCGCGGTCCGGCAAAATACGGCTTCCCGCCACCGAGCACGACGGGATGCAGGTAGATGCGGTACTCGTCGATCAGGCCGAGTTCGGCGACGCTGTGTGCCAGGACCGTCCCTGCGACCTCGATTTCGCCCTCGTGCTCGGCGCGCAGGGCGCGCAGCGCGCCCCGAGGTCATCCGGCACCAGCTCGGCATTCGGCCCTACCGAGGTCAAGGTGCGCGACACAACCCACTTGCGCTGGCGGCGCCATGCCTGCGCAAAGGCCCGCCTGTCCTCGTCCCACTCGGGATGGTCCTCGTCCCAGTAGCGCATGATCTCGTACATGTGACGACCATAGACGCTGCCCGCCTGGGCCCGGGCCTCTTCGATGAAATGGCGGAACAGTACAGGACCGGGAGCAAAGCCCGTATGGTCGACGTAGCCGTCCAGGGACACGTTCATCCCGAATACGAGTTTGGCCATGTCACATTCCTTTCGCTCTACGAAGTTCGAATTTCCCGGTCAGGCAAAGGCCGGTTCAACGACGCCTGCGCCGCGGCCCACCCTGTGCGGAGAACGCCGTGGGTCGGTTATCGCGGTATTGCCGGGACTGTCCTATTCCAGGCTCCAGGTATAGTTAAAGCTCACCCACGCCGGCTCCGTCGCTCCTTCGGGGATCTTGTAAGCGCATTTTGCCAGTTCGACCAGGGCGGTTCTGTCGAGCGTGGAAAATCCCGACGATTTCACGATCTTCCCGTCGAGGATAGCCCCATCCTTGTCCACCAGGTAGGCCAGCGTCACCACACCTTCCTCGTTGTTACGCGCCGCCGACATCGGATACTCCGGTTTCTTGCAGGGACCACCAGGGCCGGGTCGGGCCACGGAAGGCAATTTTTTCGTAGACACGAACTGCGCCTGCGCGCACAGCGGCATGACGAGCGAGCACAGACATGCGACAAGAGGGATGAGTTTCATGGCGGGATGGAGAAGCGGGAGAAGTGGTCAATGATCGCTATCGTCACGGACGGCAGCGGGGAAAATATTCCAGTGTATCGAACGGCCGCGCCTTGACATCGGGAAGCGGAACATTGTTGCGATTGTACCGATGTGTAAATATTCAAGCCAACAACTTATTGCCGAAATAGAATAACTTTCCTCACTCAAAGGACGATCCATGAAGCGCACCCCGATTGCAAGGGGGCTTGGATTGGTCCTGGCCGCTGCCCTGACAATGTCGCTGGTACTGCCCACCCATGCCGGTCCGGTACGCAACTGGTTCAAGGTGCGGCGTGCGCAGCGGCAGGCGGCGCAGGGCGAGGACGACGGCGGCTTCGCAGGCCTCGGGCGTGGCACCGTCGCCGCGGTGCCGGCGGACGTGCGCGTGACACGCGACCTGGCCTATGGCGGCGACCCGGCCGAACGCTTCGATGTCTACGCGCCGCGAGCCGGTTCAAGCGGCGCGTCCGTCATTTTCATGGTCCACAGCGGCGGCTGGAAGCACGGCGACAAGGGCGTGGCGGCGTAGTGGACAACAAGGTCGCGCGCTGAGTGCCCAAGGGCGTGGTCTTCGTGTCGGTGAATTATCCGATTCTGCCGGAGGCGAACGCGCTGCAGCAAACGAACCCAAGCGCTTGAAAATAGACGACAGCAAGTGCGTGTCGGCAAAATAAGAAAGGCTGGACCAAATTAGCCCAGCCCTCGCAGTACATATCCCGGCAAGCGGCGTCTTGCCAGGTACGGCTGTTATTTGCCGGCGCTGCAGCTACCCACCTGGGCCATTTCCAGCTGAGCAACCTCACGCTTGCCCTGCTCTTCCGGGACTTGCTCTAAGCGGGCGCCACCCACGAATACACCCATCTTGATGTATTGGCGGACGAAGTAATTTTTCCCGGCTTCAAACATCAGCTCCAGCGTATTCGGCGAGAATTCCGATTCGGTGTCAATCTTGTGGGTTTTGCCGCCTTCGACTTCGGTATAGAAGAACACGTCTGGCGCACTTTCGCCGACGCACTTACCATCAATCCAAATGTCTTTCTTGAGCGCCTTGCCGACGAAACTATTGCGATAAACGTAGACTCCGGCTTTGTTGGCTGCAGGTGGATTGAATTGTTTTGCTTTAGCAGACTCTTCTTTAGGTGCCATGTTAACGGAGGCGCAGCCGGTGAGCAAAGCGGCGGACAGGACAATCAGAAAGGAAGCAGTTTTCATTGTTTTAATAGAATATGATCCGGAAAGGGCGTCTCTTGTTCAGAGCGCCACAAATGGGAAAAATCGGGATCGCCAGGCCATTTGTTTATGACCGGATTCGATTATTTCCACAGATCCATTATGAATTAGAATCTTGTTTTCTCGCAAGAAATTAGCTGTAGATTTGCGAACAAACCGCGCGTTACGTTTCATACACGTCGGATCGGGCCTCATGCACGCTTAGGGGTCGACATGCCTTCTGCGCGACCTCGGGTGCCAGGATCGTTAGCAGGACCAGCTAAATGTAAGACAAATCCGCAGGGGATTGACGTAAGGATTCCCCATGTGCTGTCAGTACACATGATGGTATATCTGATAATTGCATTATTACAAGAAGGAAATGTTCTAACGGGAAAGATATGTGGGCGCCGCGCCACGTGGCCCGTTCACCCGGCGGGGGACCGAGGCGCCAGAGCGGCTCGGCGGCTCAGTGGCCGTCGAATGCCAGCGCCGGGATGCGGTCGAAGGCATCGCAGGCGCCGCGGCAGGCGTCGGCGACCTCGTGCGGCGTCTGCACGCCCCTCGCAAGCCGGCCATGAAGGCGCGCCAGCGCGGACCGGGCCCGCTCTCGCCCGCGCCGTGCAGGTAGCGCAGCGGATGCGGGGCCAGCTGGGCCGCCAGCCGCTTGTAGAGCACAGCGCCGCCGAGCTGCGAGCCTTCGACGACGTAGGCCGCGCCCCAGCGGTAGGCGGGGCTGGCCTCCTCCGGCCAGGCCAGGCTTGGGGCGAACGCGGCGGCGGGACAGGAGGCGAGCGCCGGATCGGCAAGGTCGGCCTCGATCAGGGCCAGGTGCGGTGCCGGTGAGATGCTTTCGCCCCGGGGACCGTCGTCACGACCTGGCCAGGCGGCAGCCAGCGGCAGCAGCCAGGCGCGCAGCAGCTGCAGGTGATGGGCGTAGTCGGCAAGCGTGGCGTCTAGCGCGGAAAGCGGCAAGCCGCTGTCGAGGCGCTCGTGGCGCGAGGACGTGGCCCGCCGCAGCGCGGCCAGGACGTCGGACTCGCGTGCGGTGTCATTGGAACGGTTCATGATGGGCCAGGGCGGCGCGAAGGCACGCGGCAAAACGCCATCTTACCAGTCCGGGCCGATTTCGCCCCGGCTGTGCCGCTGTGTGACAATCGATGGACTTTGGGGCACCGCTTTGCGGCACAATGGCGCCTGGTTTCGTGCGTTTTGCCCTTCCCTTGCCGTTTCGGCGCCTCCGCCACCCTTGGAACAGATGCATCTGAAAACATCGACCCTGTCTTTTGCCCTGCTCGTGCTCGCCGGCCTTTCCTGCGCACACGCCGCGCGGCCCGCCAGCATGCAGTTCACCCACCTGGCCTGGGACCTCGCCTGCGACAACACGCGCACATGCCGCGCGGCCGGGTATTACGACGAGGTCGGCAGCGACGAGGACAATGCATCGGGTCGCGCGCCCTTGCCGGTCTCGGTGCTGCTGACACGGGAAGCCGGTCCGCACACGCCGATCCAGGGAGAGGTCCAGCTCGACGAAGAGACGATGGTGAACTGGGCGCGCGAGCTGTCCCTGACATTGAGGATCGATGGCAAGCCATCCGGCACCGTCGTCCTCGATCATCGAACAGGCACCTTTCCGCTGCCGCAGCAGCAGACCATCCTCCTGGTCCTTGCCTTGACCAGGAACAGCCAGATCGCCTGGTCGGACGGACGGCGCAGCTGGAAGCTGTCCGATGCGGGCGCTGCCGCCGTCCTGCTGAAGATGGATGAGTTCCAGGGCCGGCTAGGCACACCAGGCTCCGTCATGCGCAAGGGAACGCGGGACGAGAACACAGTCCTGCCGCCTTTGCCGGTGCCTGTCATCCAGGCCGCCGCGGTGCCGCCTGGCGGGCCGATTTCGCTGCCGGCATCGGAGCGCGCGTCGCTGCGTAGCGCGCTGGCGGCATCGACGAAGGAGTGTTCGACGCTCGAGCAGGGACAGCCCCCGGGCGAGATGACCGTGCACCGGCTGTCGGCCACGAAACTGCTGGTTTCCACAGTGTGCTGGGTCACGGCGTATAACGAAGGCGAAGGGTACTGGGTCGTCAACGCCAAAGCACCGTACGCGCCCCGGATGGTGACGCCGCACGCCAGCGGCTATGCAGACGGTGCGATCAGCGCATCCCACAAACTGGATAGCCTTGGCGACTGCGCGGAGATTGAGAAATGGGTGTGGAACGGCCGCCGCTTCGTCCATGCCAGTCAAGGCACGACGGGCCAGTGCATGCCGCTGGTGGTCGGTGGCGCCTGGTCGCTGCCGGTGCTGGTGACGACCGTACGCCCGGCGGCCCGGCCTTGAACCGGTACGAAGAAACACTATCAGAAGAAAGAACAACATGATGCGCAAGCCCGCCTCGGTCGCCGCGATCTTTGCCCTGTCCCTGTCCTGTTTCCACGGCTGGGATCCCGCCCATGCCGCCGCAGCCAACCCGCTGGAGCGGATCGACCCCAAGCTCATCGCCGAGCACTTCAAGCACGAGCGCGTCGAAGGTGTCGGGAGCGAGATCGACGACAGCAGGACCCTCCCCGGATGCCCCTGGGTCAGGTCCTTCGTCGTCATGGACGAGGGCGCTTCCGGCGACATCGTCGTGGCGCTGTGCAGCAGCGGCACGCTGGGCCCGGCCAGCGTCGAGGCCACCGTCGGCAAGCAGGTGGCCGAGGCCAGGCGGGCGGTGGCCGCCATGCCTGCCCCGCTGGTGGCGGCCGTTCAGTCCGGAACCGAAGGGGTGGAGGTGCCCCTGGCCGGCGGCAGGCGCGGCAAGGCCTTGACGATTCCGGCAATCGGCCACGGCCTCGTGATGGCGCCGTTCGCCTATGCCGTGACGGCGAAGAAAGACATGACGCTAGTCGTGCAGCCCATGCTCAATCCGAACCGGTTCGACAACCTGAACGCCCCGCTGGCCGCGCTGCTGCAGGCGATCGACGCGCGCCTGCAGGACCGGGCCCGGCCGGAAGCCAACACCGAGCACGCTACGATGAAATGAAGACAACAATGAAGATGCGCTATAGCGTGTTTGCCGGACATGTCGACGTCAAGGCCCCGCTGATCTACATGTGGGAGATACACGACTTGCTGGGCCAGCTGATCGGCCGCTATATCGGCAAGGCCAACGGCGGCGATCGACGCCCTACCCAGCATTACCCGCGCAATGTGGACAAACTGCGCCAGGGGCTGCCCTACAGGAAGGGAAAGAATTACCGCCGCGTCCACTACGCGCTTGCCGACGCGGTAAAGGCAGAGCATGCGATTTCCCTTATTTACCTCTGCAATGTTCTTGATACCGTCGACATCTTCAAGGTGGAATCGCATTACATCGAGCAATACGGCTGCAATGCGGACGACGGTATTGGCCTGAACGGCAGGTGGAAAGGCGCGCCGCGCGAGGTCGTTGCCGCCGTCCCCGCTGTACCGGTCGAGGCGCCTGCAAGCGCAGACCCAGCGTCGCCCGATCTCGACGACTTCCTGGAATATTTTGACGACAAGCCACGCGAGACCTTTGAAGTCAGGGTCAATACCCGGAGCTGCTCGGTCTGGAGCGCCGGCCGCAGGATTCTGCGCGCAAAACAGGCCAGACCAGGCGCCAGGGTACTGATCAAGCTCGTGCAGAGCTCGACGCCGGAAAAGCCATTCCAGTTCGTTTGGGATGGAGACGAGGAGCACATCGACGCAGCCCTCGACCAGGAGCGCAAGCTGTTGCTCGCCCGTGGCGAGGCCGTCTCATTCTAAGTACTCACCCAAAAATAAATGTGTTTTTGGCTTCCAGAACCGGCGCGTTGCTGCGTCGGCTCGCGTCCGCTTGCGGGGCAGTGCTCGCACTGCGGCGCGCTCGCCGCCTTGCACCGCATCCAGTTCTGTTTGCCAAAATTCCCATTTATTTTCGGTCGAGTACTTAGAGCCTATCCCGGTAGTCCGGAGTCGCTGCTGGCGCGCCTGACAAACGCGTGCTGCGTTGCTCGTCGTTGCATGGCCAGCCATGCGGCCTCCTCGCGCCTTGCCCGCGCTTGCCATGCATCGCCACCAGCTTTCCCCGGACTACCGGGATAGGCTCTTAGCCAGCGTTGCGCGCGTGCCTGGCGAACCGTGTGACATTGTCGGACAGCTTGCCGCCTCTTGTTGATGCCGCTGCTCCGGAGCTTGCCCGTGCAGCGGGATTGCGTGTCTGCCCGAACACAGCAGCGCCCCTCTCGGGGCGCTTTGAAGCGTGCAGGTTCGAGGAAATGCGCGATCCGCCTTACCTGCGGTAGACCCGCACGTAATCGACCTGCATCCTGTTCGGGAAGACGGTCGATGCATCCGGGCTGCCAGGCCAGTTGCCGCCGACGGCCAGGTTAAACAGGAGGAAGTATGGCGCGTGGAACTCCGAGGTGCCGTTGATGCCGCCAGCGATATTCACTTCGTGGAACTTGTTGCCATCCACATACCAGCGGATGGTCGACGCATCCCATTCCACCGCATACACGTGGTACTGCGAGAAGTCCAGGCCGCCTGATGGGCCGCCATAATTGGCGTAGGCATTGTTCTGATCCGACCAGTGGATCGTGCCGTGAACAAACGCTTCGGAATTGACGTGCTCCATGATGTCGATTTCACCGCTGGCGGGCCAGCCGATGCTGCTGATGGAATTACCCAGCATCCAGAAGGCCGGCCAGGTCCCTTTCCCGGTCGGGATTTTCATGCGCGCTTCCATCCGGCCGTATTGCCAGCTGGCCTTGTTCTGGGTGGTGATGCGGCCCGAGGTGTACCCCTTGCCCCCATAGGCTTCCTTGCGCGCTTCGATCACGAGTTCGCCACCGGTGACGCGGATGTTTTCCGGACGGGCGGTGTAGTACTGCAATTCGTTGTTGCCGCCGCCATTGCCATTGACCTCGATGTTCCACTTCGAGGTGTCCAGCGCGGTGCCGTTGAACTCGTCCGACCAGACCAGCGTCCAGTTGCTTGGCGGCGGCGTGCCGCAGCTTGCGCCAGTGATCCGGATCCAGTTCAGGTTAAAGCCCGCGCTGCTGATGAAAGTGCCGAGGTTATAGGTACCGGCATTGACGTTGATGGTGCGCTGCACGGTCGTCCAGTTCTGCCAGCCGCCGGTCGCAGGCACCAGGGTGGACCCCAGCGGGATCGAACCGCCATTCAGGTCGGCGGAAATCTGGCCTCCTGCCGCGGGAGCGGCAACCCGGTAGGCGATGGTGTAGGCGCCGGAGGTCGGGAAAGTGACATTGTTGTGCGCCAGCCATTCGCCGTTGGCTGTCCAGCCCACATCGAATCCGCCGCCGGCATCGCTCGTCGCTTCGATATCGACGTTGTCGGCGCGGTAGACGTTGCCGGTGTTGCCGGCGGTGGTGTCGAACGCGGTCGTGTAATTTTCGGCCTGCAAGGTGCAGTCCGCAGCGCCGGCCGACAGCAGCGGCGCGAGCAGGAGTGAGGCCAGACAGACGTGGATCGTCCTTATCTTCATGTGTAAAGTCTCCGAATTTATAGTTAGGATTTACTTACAGGCGGCACTCGATCCCGGCCGATGTCATTTCCCATCGCGATTAAATGGAAACGATTCCACCACGTTCAGTATCATGCACATTTTGTGTATTGTCAAAAGCCGCACAAGCGGGACGCGGTCTGGACACGGCCAGCTGCCGTGTCCAGACCGGCACATGCTCGTGTGGATGGGAAGTGGAACGGACGCGGTCACTTGCGAGACGACCTCTGTGCGCATGGCACCGATGTCGTGGTGCCGACAGGGGACGGCGGCAATGCGGGAGGTTTCGTCAGGCGCGCCAGGCGCCGCCAGACCGTCCTAGTCGGCGACCGGCTCCGGATATTCCACGGACACGATCTCGAGTTCCTCGTTTCCCTGCGGGGTCTGCAGCGTGATGACATCGCCTTCGCGCGCCTTGGTCAACGCCCGCGCCACCGGCGAGACCCAGCTGATCTTGCCCTTGAGCGGGTCGAACTCGTCGACGCCGACGATGGTGACGGTGTGCTCGTCGCCTGCCTTGTTGACATAGGTGACGGTGGCGCCGAAGAAGACCTGGTCGTTACCGTAATGGACGCTCGGGTCGACGACGAAGGCCGAATCCAGGCGCTTGGTGAGGAAGCGGATGCGGCGGTCGATCTCGCGCAGGCGGCGCTTGCCGTAGATATAGTCGCCGTTTTCCGAGCGGTCGCCGTTCGAGGCGGCCCAGTGCACCACGCGCACGACTTCCGGGCGGTCGACGTCGATCAGCTGCAGCAATTCGTCCTTGATGGCCTTGTAGCCGGCCGGGGTGATGTAGTTCTTGGCACCGGCGGGGATCGCCTGCGCCAGCGCGACGGCTTCGTCATCGTCGTCGTTATCGGATTCTTTTACAAAGGCCTTGTTCATTCGTCCACCTTGTTCATCCGTCCATTGTAGCCCCAGTTGGCGCACCCCGGGAAACGGTAGCGGAGCGTCGCCGCCGGACTCAGCCTCTCCTAAGAATGGCCGCCGTGGATGCCGTATCATGCGCAGAATGACAAGTCCCAGACTGACAAGCCCGCCCTCGCCGCGCAGCCGGCTGCTGGCGCCCCTGCTCTACCTGGTGGCGCTGCTGCTGCTGGCCGAGCAATGGCTGTGGGAAGCGGGCAGCCGCTTCGGCGGGGCGCTTTCCGCCTGGCCGCCGCTGCGCGCGCTCGAGAACGCGGTGCGCGCCCTGCCGCCCTACTGGGCCCTGCTGATATTCGTGCTGCCCGGGCTGCTGCTGTTTCCGGTGAAGCTGCTGGCGCTGCTGGCCATCGCGCACGGGCACCCGGCCTGGGGCGTGATGGTGTTCGTCGCCGCCAAGCTGGGCGGCGCGGTGGTCGTCGCGCGCATCTACGTGCTGACGCTGCCGTCCTTGCTGGCGCTGGCCTGGTTCGCGCGGTGGCACAATCGCTTCATCATGTTCAAGGACCAGCTCATCGCCCGCCTGCGTGCCAGCGGCGCGTACCGCCAGGTACGCCGCTCGGTATCGAACCTGCGCCATGCGCTGCGCCAGTTGCGCCGCAAGCTGCGCCCGTCCGTCCCCTTCGGCAGCCGCCATGCCACGCGCAGCGCGCGCGCCCTGCGCCGTTTCGTCGCGCTCTGGCGGCGCCGGCGCAAACCGGCCGGGAGCGAACGACCATGAGCACGACCGAGCCACTGATACCGGGCCCGATGCGAATCGCCCCTGCCGAAATCTACCTGATCGATGCCGCCACGCTGTCCCCGGTCGACGTCAACGCCAGCGCGCGCCAGAACCTCGGCTACGACGGCGCTGCCTTGCGCGGCCTGCCAGCGACCGATCTCATCCGGAGGTCGGCGACGGCGGCCTGGCGACGCTGGCTGCAGGATTGAAAGACGATATCGGCGAGGGGCGCTGCCTGCCGGTGCGCCTGCGCCGCGCCGACGGCAGCAGCTATCCGGCCCGGCTGACCTTCCTGCGCACCCAGCGCGAGGGCCGCTCGCTGCTGCTGGCGATCGGCGACGACCTGTCGCAGGACGAAGCCGTGTCGGCGGTCCTGGCCGCCTACCAGAAGCGCTTCGATGCGATCGTCAACCACACGCCCGGCCTGGTCTACCAGTTCGTGCTGGGCGCCGATGGCACCCATGCCTTCCCCTACCTGAGCGAGGGCTGCGCGCCGCTGCTGGGCGTGCAGCCCGCGCAACTGCAGGCCGACCCGGACCTGTTCCTGCGCCTGCTGCTGCCGGAGGACCGCAAGGGCTACCTGGAAGCGATGGCGGTCTCGAAGATCAGCTTGTCTAGCTGGAACTGGGAAGGCCGGATCTGGATCGACGCCCGGAAAGACGTCAAGTGGATCAACCTGCGCGCCACGCCCCACGCCGCGCCCGGGGGCGCCGTCCAGTGGGACGGCATCATGACCAACATCACCGACAGCAAGACCGAGCAGCAGGACGTGCTGCGCTCGCGCGCGCGCCTGGCCGAGCTGACCGACCACATCGAACAGGTCAAGGAACAGGAGCGCACGCGCATCGCACGCGAAATCCATGACGACCTTGGCGGCAACCTCACCGCCATCAAGATGGCGCTGTCGATGCTGAGCAGCCGCCTGCCGCCCGAGCAGCCGCAATTGCTGGAAAAGGCCGCCTACCTCGACGACCTGGTCGACCGCACGATCGAGGCCGTGCACCGCATCTCGCTCGACCTGCGCCCGTCCACGCTCGACCTGGGCATCGTCGCCGCGCTCGAATGGCAGGCACGCGAGTTCGAGAAGGGCAGCGGCATCGCCTGCATCTTCCGCAGTGCCGAGCGCGAGATCGACCTCGACCCGGACCATGCCGCCGCCCTCTTCCGCATCTTCCGGGGAAGCGCTGACGAATGTCGCCAAGCACGCGGGCGCCACCCGCGTCACCGTCACCCTGAGACGCCAGCGCCAGCACCTGACGCTTTCGATCTGCGACAACGGCCGCGGCATTCTCCCGGCCGACCGCCTGAAACCGGCCTCCTTCGGCCTGCGCGGCATGAGCGAGCGCGCCCGTGCGCTGGGCGGCACGTTGGCCTTGTCGGCGGCGCCCGGAGGTGGCACGATGGTGACCATCAAGATCAGGCTGGCCCCGGCGCCGGCCAAGCGAAGCGAGCCCACCGTAGAATGACCGACAAAGCCACCATCCGCGTATTCATTGCCGACGACCACGCGATCGTACGCGAAGGCCTGAAACAGATCCTCGCCGAACAGCGCGACATCGTCGTCGCCGGCGAAGCCGAGAATGGCGTCGATGCCATCAAGCTGTTCCGCAAGTCGCGCTGCCATGTGATGTTGCTCGACATCTCGATGCCGGACCGGAACGGCATCGACGTGCTCAAGCAGATCAAGCAGGAACGCCCGGAACTGGCCGTGCTGATGCTGTCCATGCACCGCGAGGACCAGTACGCGATCCGCGCATTGAAGGCGGGGGCCGCCGGTTATCTCACCAAGCAGAGCGCGCCGCGCGAACTCGTCACCGCGATCCGGCAGGTGGCCGGCGGCCAGAAATACGTCAGCGCCACCCTGGCCCAGGCGCTGGCCGAGCAGGTCGGCAGCGACCACGAGGCACCGGTGCACGACAGCCTGTCGGACCGCGAATTCCAGACGCTGACGATGATCGCCTCGGGCAAGACCGTCAGCGAGATCGCACGCGAACTCTCGCTCTCGGTGAAAACCGTCAGCGAGTACCGCACGCGCCTGCTGGCGAAGATGGGCCTGAAGACCAGCGCGGAACTGACGCATTATGCAATCCGCAATCAACTGGTCGAATGAACGAGCCTGACAAGCCCTTCATGCCTGCGTTGCAGCGTCCTGCCGTACACTCGTACTGTCTGCGACGCTGCGCCCTGGCCTGAAGGCCTTGTCAGGCTCTCTACACCGCAGAGCAGCCATGGCCGTAAGTACGCCGCTTTCCTCCCTCTGTTCGTGCGATTCGGCCAGGAAAATCTGCTTATCATTGCGATAAACAGAAAACAACTTTACGCTGCATCATGTCCAATCCTAGCAATCCGTCCACTTCCAACCCGGTCGATATCGCCCGGGAAGCCTTCCGCCGCCTGGCGACGCGCCGCATCGCGCCCACGCCGGACGCCTATCGCGACATCTATAACGAGATCGCGGGGATTCCGAAACCTGCGCCGGTGCCCGCTGTCCCGGCAGCGGTCGGTCCTGCCGCCGAGGAAGTACTGGGCGAATTCGCCACGCAGTTGACCGAAACCCCGGGCGAGCTGGCCGACTACGGCCGCCGCCTGAACCGCGCGGTGAAAGCGCGCGACTGGGATGCCTACGCCAAGGCGCTGTCGCAGCTGGTGGAAAAGCACCTGCGGCGCGGCATTCCGCCCGGCGTCACCTATGGCATGGAAAGCAACGACACGCGCCTGTTGCGCGAGCTGCTCAGCCGTACCCTCGCGTTCGCCCTGGCCTCGCTGCTGGGCACCAACCCGAAACTGGCCGGCGAAGCGGAGTCGCTGGGCCAGGCGGTCAAGGTCGCGCACAGCGAAGCGGCGCTGCAGGAAATCGCCAGCCGCCTGAAGGAACTGTGCTTCCAGGTGGAACTGCACAGCGGCGACAGCGCCGAGCAGCAGGAGTTGCTGCTGCGCCTGTTCAAGCTGCTGCTGGAGAACGTCAGCGAACTGCTCGATGACGACAGCTGGATGCGCGGCCAGATCGACGCCGTGCAGGAACTGATTTCCGGCCCGATCGACAGCCGCACGCTGGAAGACGCGACGCGCAGCCTGAAGGACGTGATCTACAAGCAGGGCCAGCTCAAGCACAACCTGTCGGACATGAAGGCCACCGTCAAGAACATGATGATGACCTTCATCGACCGGCTCGGTTCGGTGGCGGCCTCGACCGGCGAATTCCACGACAAGCTGGGCGGCTTCTCCGACCGCATCCGCCATGCCGGCGACATCAATGAATTGAACACGGTGCTCGACGAGGTGCTGCGCGACACCAAGCAGGCCCAAGCCGAGGCGCTGGCCTCGCGCGACCGCATGCTGGCCGCCCACCGCGAAGTGCAGGAAGCCGAAAGCCGCATCAAGGAGCTGGAGGCGAAGCTGCAGCAGATGAGCGAACTGGTGCGCGAGGACCAGCTGACCGGCACCCTGAACCGGCGCGGCCTGGACGACGTGTTCGAGCGCGAAAGCGCGCGCGCCGACCGCCGCGGCACGCCCCTGTGCGCCGCCCTGCTCGACCTCGACAACTTCAAGCGCCTGAACGATACCTATGGCCACCTGGCCGGCGACAACGCGCTGCGTCACCTGGCCAAGGTGGCCAAGGCGACCTTGCGCTCGATCGACGTGGTGGCCCGTTTCGGCGGCGAGGAATTCCTGATCATGCTGCCCGAGACCGCGGTCGAGGCGGCCGTGCAGACGATGGTGCGGCTGCAGCGCGAGCTGACCCGGCATTTCTTCATGCACGACAACGAGAAGCTCCTGATCACCTTCTCGGCCGGCGTCGCGCTGCGCCTGCCGAACGAGGACCTGTCCAGCCTGATGGCGCGCGTCGACCGTGCCATGTACAAGGCCAAGCAGACCGGCAAGAACCGGGTCGAGGTAGCGAGCTGATACGGCCCAGGTAGCCGGCCAAACGAAAATGCCCGCAAGCGCGGGCATTTTTTTGTCCTGCCGTTTCTGCGCAGCCGCAGCCGCGCACCGGTCAATAACCGGAATTGGCCGCCAGCGCCGCCAGCTGCTGGGTCAGGTAGCTGTTCATGTTCTGCATGTTCGTCATCATCGTGTCGAGCGAGGTGAACTGGGCGCGGTAGCGCTTTTCGGTCTGTGCCAGTTGCAGTTCCATCCGGTCGGCGCTCTTGTTGATGCTCTCGATGCTGGCGTTCAGGCCGTCGGTGCGGTTCTTGAACAGGCCTTTCGAGCCCAGCATGTCCTCGGTGACCTTGCTCAGGCGCGTGGCCACGCCGTCGGTGCCCGAGAACAGGGTCGAGACGCCGGTGAAATTGGTCTCCAGGGCAGCTTTCAGCTTGTCCGGCTTTTCCATTTTCAGGGTGCCGTCGCGCTGGAAGGCGATGCCGATGTCGGACAGGGTCGCCAGGCCGCCGGCGCCGCTCGCGCCCTTGCCGAGCTCGGCACGGATATTGGTGAGGATGGAACGCGCGCCGGCGTCGCCATTGAGCACGGCCCCGGTCTTGGTGGTGGCGTTGTAGGCCGTCTGCTTGTTCACCGCCGTGGCCAGGGTGTTGTAGGCATCGACGAAAGCGTTGATGTCCTTGGTGACATTGGTGGTGTCTTTTGCCAGGCTGATCTTTACCGGGCTGCCGACATTGGTCTGCGCCAGGTTCAGGGTCACGCCCTTGATCGCGTCGGTGACGGTGTTCGAAGCCTTCGAGACGGAGACGCTGTCGATCGTCATTTCCGCGTTCTGCGCCTTCTGCGACAGCGTCATGCTGCCGGCGGTGGTATCGAAGGCGGCCAGGCTGCCGCTGGCCTTGATGGTGACGCCGTTGTCCTTGCCGGTGTTGTTGCCGGTAATGACGAGGCGGTCGCTGGTGCCGTCGTTGAGGATGGTCGCGGTGACGCCGGCATTGGCCTTGTTGATGGCGGAAGACAGGCTGGCCAGGTTACCGTCGGCCAGGTCCAGCTTGGTGGTCTTGCCGCCAATGCTGATTTCCATCGCGCTGCCGGCGGCGGTGAAGGTGGTGTTGGCGGCCACGCCGCTCGACACCAGCTTGTCGCTTTGCGCCAGCTTGCTTACTTCGATGGCATAGCTGCCGGCGCTGGCGCCGCTGCCCTTGGCCACGCTCACGCCCACGGTCTCGCTCTTGCTCGAGGTGGCGGTCAGGGCCGCCAGGGCGTCGCCCGAGACGTTCTTGACGGCGGTCTGGAAGGCCGACACGGCACTTTTCAGCGTACCGAAAGCGGACAGCTTGGAACTGAAGCTGGCCTGTTTCGACTGCATGTTCGCCAGCGGCTGGCGCTCGACACCCATCAGGGACGAGACGAGACTGTCCACCGGCAGTCCGGACAACATACCTGCACCACTAATCGTCGCCATGTGTTTCTCCCATCGGATTGGTCAGGGCGCGCCGCGCCTTACGCCTTGTCGCGCAACATTACGCCTTGCATTTGCTCGATCGAGCGCCACAGCTTCAAGGCCTCGATCGTCGGGATCTGGCGCAGCACCTTGTCGGTCTGGGTGTCGACCACCTTGACCACGGTGCGGCCCGTGTCTTCGTCGATCGAGAAGCGCACGCCTTGCGACGCGGCCTGGGCTACCTTGTTGAGGTCGGCAACAGCATTGCCCAGCTCGATATGTTCGGCTTTCTTGCCGGCCTGGACCGGCATGCCGGGTGCGACCGCCGCCGGCGCGCCCGCTTTCGCCGCGCCATCGACAAGCGGCCGTGCGCTGTTGCCAGCGACGGCCGAAGGGTTTCCAGCATTTACAGGTTGCAGCATCGGAACACCTCGTTATGAATGACTATGCGGGGCCGTGCCCCGCATAGTCATCGTTCGAACCGGAACCGGTCGATTATACCGATCGATTAGCCGCGCAGCAGGGACATCACGCTGTTCGGTGCCGAGTTGGCCTGGGCCAGCATCGCGGTACCGGCCTGCTGCAGGATCTGCGCACGGCTCAGCTTGCTGGTTTCCGAAGCGTAGTCGGTGTCGGTGATGCGGCTCTTTGCTGCCGACTGGTTCTCGACCGAGGTAGCCAGGTTGCTGATGGCGTAGCCCATGCGGTTCTGCGCGGTACCCAGCGAAGCGCGCTCGGTGTTCAGGGCCTTCAGGGCGCCGTCGATGGCGCTGATGGCGGCCGATGCGCTGGTCACGTCGCTGACGGCGACAGCCGTCGATTGCAGGCCGGCGTAGGCGGTGTTGGCGCCGAAGCTGACGGTGATCTTCTGGCCCGAGTCGGCGCCGACCTGGATGTCCTTCGACACGGCGGTCGCGGTCAGCAGGGCATTACCGTTGAACTTGGTGTCCGAAGCGATACGGCCGATTTCGGTGTTCAGTGCCTTGATTTCGGTGTCGATGTTCGACCATTCTTCGGTGCCGTTCGTGGCGTTCGCGCCCTGGACAGCCAGTTCACGCATACGCTGCAGTGCGTCCGAGATGTTCGACAGTGCGCCGTCGGCGGTCTGCATCATCGAGATGCCGTCGTTGGCGTTACGGGAAGCTTGCGACATGCCGCGGATCTGGGAATCCATCTTCGTGGCGATCGACATGCCGGCAGCGTCGTCCTTGGCGCTGTTGACGCGCAGGCCCGACGACAGGCGTTGCATCGAGGTGGACAGTTCGTTGGACGACTTGTTGATGTTGCGTTGTGCGTTCAGCGAGGACAGGTTGGTATTGATCGTCGACATGGTCATTCTCCAGTGGGCAGTTCGGTGTTAGTGCTGCTATCAGGGTTTGGTTGATTTCTTGCGTCGCGTTTTTCGTTTCCCGCTCGCTTGTATTCTTTAACGGAACCCCTTGCAAAACCTTGAGGAATTTCTTCAAAAAATTTTTTGTGAGCAATTTTGCATCGGAACCGCGACTGCTGACTTCTCTGATGCAACAGGCCTGTTCACGGCAGCGCCAGAGAAATATTTAGCGGCAATTTCCCCTTTTGTTCTTCCCTTGCCCCTTGGCACTGTCGAACTACACTGTGGCCTACCCTGCGGATACTGCCGCATCGAACCCGTACGCACGCCGAGCTCCTGTCGGAGGGGCGTACCCAGCGAAAGCCCGTCTTATATGAAGAAGAAGCAAACTCCGGCAGACCGCCTGTTCGCCGCCGGCCTCGCCGCGCACCAGAAGGGGCAGCTTGACGCCGCCTTTGCCCAGTACGAAGCCGCGCTGGCGCGCGATGGGCGCCATTTCGACACGCTGCACCACATCGGCATCCTCGGTTACCAGAGCGGCAACCACGAACTGGCCCTGCAATTCATGGGCGAGGCGATCAGCGTGAATCCGAACGTCTCTTCCGTGTATAGCAACCTCGGCAATATCTTCAAGGCGATCGGCGAGCACGCCTCCGCCCTGCAGAGCTATACCCAGGCGCTGGCGCTATCGCCGGGCAATGTCGATGCACTATATAACCGCGGTAATGTATTGCAGCAGTTGAAGCGCTACGAGGAGGCGCTGGCGAGTTACCGCCGTGCGCTCGAACTGGCACCGCGCGATGTCGCTGTCTGGAACAACTGCGCCTCGGTACTGCTGGAACTGAAGCGGCACGAGGAAGCCCTGGCCGCCTGCGAGCGCGCGCTGGCGCTCGACCCAAGCCATGCCGAAGCCCTCAACAACCGCGGCAACATCCTGCTGGACGAAGGCCGCCATGAGGAGGCGCTGGACGCCTATGCACTGGCACGCACGCGGCACCCGGACTATCCCGACGCCGGCATCAATTACGCCAAGGCCTTGCGCACGCTGGGCCGCTTCGACGAGGCACTGGACACCTACGACACCCTGCTGGAACGCTTCCCGCAGGCGGCCGAAGGCTGGCACGGCCGCGCCAACGTGCTGCGCCACCTGCGCCGCCGCGGGGAAGCACTGGAGAACTACCAGCGCGCGGTGGAGCTCGATGCCGGCTCGGCCGTGTTCCGCGTCAGCCTCGGCTACCTGCTGATCGAACTGGGCAAGATGGACAGCGCCCTGAAAAGCCTCGACATCGCCATCGCACTCGACAGCACGCTCACGTCGGCCTACAACGGCCGCGGCATCGCGCTGCAGCGCCTGCGCCGCCTCGAGGAAGCCATGGCCTCCTTCGACGCATCCCTCGCCATCGACCCGGAATACACCGATGGCCTGCTCAACCGCGCGAACATCCTGCAGGACATGGGCCGCAGCGAAGAGGCCCTGGCCGCCTACGACCTCGTGCTGGCACTGAAGGGCGACAGCGCCGCCGCCTGGAACAACCGCGGCAACGCCTACGAGGCACTGCGCCGCTACGAGGATGCCCTCGGCTGCTTCGACAAGGCCATCGCCATCCATCCCGGCTACGCGCCGCCGCACTGGAACCGCGCGCTGTTGAACCTGCAATACGGGAACCTGCTCGACGGCTGGCGCGGCTACGAGTGGCGCTGGAATAACGAAGTGCTGAGCTGCTATGCCGAAAAGCGCGACTTCACCGCGCCTGACTGGAGCGGCCAGGAATCGCTGGCCGGCAAGACCATCCTGCTGTGGGCCGAACAGGGCCTGGGCGACACGCTGCAGTTCTGCCGCTACGCCGCCATGGTCAAGGCGCGCGGCGCGCATGTCGTGCTGGAAGTGCAGAAGCCGCTGCGCGGCCTGCTGGCGGGCCTCCCCGGCGTCGACCAGGTCATCGCCAAGGGCGACGCGCTGCCCGCTTTCGACTATCACAGCTCGCTGATGTCGCTGCCGCTCGCCTTTGGCACCGAGCTCGCTTCGATCCCGGCGATGCGCCGCTACCTGCAGGCCGAGCCTGCGCGCCTGGCCGAGTGGGAAGCACGCCCGGGCCCGCGCACGCGGCCGCGCGTCGGCCTGGTCTGGAGCGGCAACGCCCAGCACGCCAACGACCACAACCGCAGTATCCCGTTTGCACTGCTGGCGCGTCTGCTGGAGCTCGACTGCCAGTTCGTCTCGCTGCAGAAGGAATACCGCGACGCCGACCGCGACGCCCTCGACGCCTCGCCGGTAGTGCGCATGGACGCGCACCTGAACGACTTTTCCGACACCGCCGCCCTGTGCGAACTGATGGACGTGGTCATCGCGGTCGACACCAGCGTGGCCCACCTGGCCGGCGCCGGCGGCAAGCCCTTGTGGGTGATGCTGCCGCAGGTGGCCGACTGGCGCTGGCTGACCGTGCGCACGGACTCGCCGTGGTACCCGGACGCGCGCCTGTTCCGCCAGGACAAGCCGGGCGATTGGGCCGGCGTGATCGACGCCGTGAAGGACGCGCTGGCAACCCAGGCCTAGTCCCGGCACCGCCCGGGCGCACGGGCACGCGATTTTACAATTGTGCGCCATTTGCAAAATCCGCCCGCTTCTGGCGTAATGCAAAGTAATTCACGATCACAGCCGTATCGGCGATGCGGCTGGCCCTTGCGCCCATGATGACACCTCAGATCCCGGTAGACGAAGCGTCGCGGCTGGCCGCGCTGCATGCGACCAGCCTGTTCGGTACCGGGCCGGAGGAAGCCTTCGACCGCATCACCCGCCTGACCGCCAAGCTGCTCGATGTGCCGACCGCGCTGATTTCGCTGGTCGGCAGCGACACCCAGTGGTTCAAGTCGCGCTGCGGCTTTGCCGCCCAGTACACCTCGCGCGACGTCTCGTTCTGCGGCCACGCCATCCTCACCGACCAGCCTTTGGTGGTGCCGGACGCCAGCCGCGACCCGCGTTTTGCCGACAACCCGATCGTGCTCGGCGAGCCCCACGTGCGCTTTTATGCGGGCGTGCAGCTGTATTCGGTGGAGCGGGCCAAGCTGGGCACCCTGTGCATCCTCGACACGAAGCCGCGCGAGATCGGCGAGGCCGAGCTGGAGGAAATGCACGAGCTGGCGCGCATGGTCGAGGAACTGATCTACCACCGCCAGTTGGCGCGGGCCGCGCAGCAGCTGCACGAACAGTTGCAATCCCGCGGCTCGGGCACCCAGCTGGCAGCGGCGGCTGGCCAGGTCGAATTCCTGCTGACCCACGATACCCTCACGGGCCTGGCCAACCGCCAGGCACTGCTGCACGCTGCGCGACCGCATGCCCGAGTGGCGCGGCACCAGCGGCACGGCCGCCCTCGCCTGCCTGAACATCGACCGCTTCAAGCGCATCAACGAGGCGCTCGGCCACCTGGCCGGCGACGCCGCGCTGGTGGCGGTGACGCGCGCGCTGGAAGCCGAACTCGCCCCCGGCGACATGCTGGCGCGCACCGGCAACGACGAATTCGCGCTCCTGATCGGGACGCCCGGCACGCCGGCAGAACTCGAAACGCGCCTGAACCGCTTGATGCACGAGGTCAACCACAGCGTGAGCTGGTCCGGCAAGGAAGTCGCCATCACCTGCAGCATCGGCTTTGCCCGCTTCCCCAGGATGGCGACGATGCCGACAGCCTGCTCGGCAATGCGGCCACCGCGATGCGCCATGCAAAAGCCTGGGCGGCGCGCGCATCGAGCATTTCTCGCCTGGCCAGCGCCACGGAACTGGGCCGGCGCATGGCGCTCGAGAGCCAGCTGCGGCGCGCGCTCGAGCGTGGCGAACTGTTCCTGCAATACCAGCCGAAGATCGACCTGCAGCGCGGCTGGCTGGCCGGCTTCGAGGCGCTGCTGCGCTGGCGCCATCCGGAATACGGCGTGGTGTCGCCAGAGGAATTCGTGCCGATCGCCGAGGAAACCGGCCTGATCGTGCCGATCGGCGAATGGATCGTCGGCACCGCCATTGCCCAGATGGTCGCCTGGCGCAATGCCGGCCTGCCCGAGGTGCCGGTGGCCGTCAACCTGTCGGCGCGCCAGTTCCTGCAGGGCGACGTGGTGGCCCCGGTGGAGGCGCTGCTGGGCACGGCCGGCCTGCGCGCGGGCCTGCTGGAGCTGGAACTGACCGAAAGCGTGTCCATGGCCGAACCCGAGCGCAGCCTGGCCATCATGCACCGCCTGCGCGCCCTCGGGGTCACGCTCAGCATCGACGACTTCGGCACCGGCTACTCGAGCTTCGGCTACCTCAAGCGCCTGCCGATCGACAAGCTCAAGATCGACAAATCGTTTGTCCACGACATGGTGCACAGCAGCGATGCGCGCGCCATCGTCGCCGCCATCGTCGCCATGGACCACAGCCTGAACCTGCGCGTGGTGGCCGAAGGGGTCGAAGTGGCGGCGCAGGCCGCAGCCCTGCGCGCCACCGGCTGCGACCCAGGCCCGGGGCTACCTGTATGCGCGCCCCTTGGGCGGGGCCGATGCCGGCCGCTATCTCGTCGACGCGCCGGCGCGTGGCGTCCTTTCCAAGCGTGCGGCGGGGGCATAAATGCGTTTTTCGGGTCTGTCCTACTAGGACAGTCCTACGACGGAAACAATTCCTCACAAATCAGCGGAACGCACGCATGGGCGCTCTGGATATCATTATGCCAACGCAGCTTGTTGCGGCCCAGGGGGCTGGAGCGCTGCGTGTGGATATCCGAGGCGTTATGATGCAACGAAGAACCGACGAGCAAACGGCCCTGACGGCTGAATATGCTCTGTACCTGGTCGATATACGCGGGGTGGATTTCGCCCTGAAGTATCTCGACACCTGCAATGTCCCCCGCTCGATCCTGGCGCGCGCGCTTGCCTCGCCCGCACTGCGGCGTCATCACGAACGCCGCCAGCAGCCGAGAAACGACTGACTGCGCAGCCGCCTCGTCCTGCGCGGCTGCGCGCCGCACCCCTCCGGCATCCTCCACACGGTCTACCCTTGCCGCCGCATTTCCTTGTCCGGATGACAAAACCGGAAAAAGCCGGGTATTCCCCACTCTCAAGTCCGGTTAGAAGCTGCCGTTAAGCCAGTAAACTACCCACGCTGAAGAATGGCACCGCGGCAGCAACGCCGCCCCGACCAGCTGCAGCACACAATTTATTGGGGGAGCGATGGCGCCAGGCGCCTGCTTCCCGGCCATGAAGTATTTGGAGGTTCACGATGTTTGGATCGATGCAGCGCGGCGTCAACGCCTATGCCAAAGTAGGACTGGAAACCTCGGTGATTTCCGCCTCGCCCCATAAACTGATCGTCATGCTGTACGACGGCGCCCTGGTCGCCGTCAAGAGCGCCGCCAACCACATGGCGGCCGGCCATATCGCCGAACGCGGCGCCGCCATCTCGAAGGCCCTGGACATCATCAACAACGGCCTGCGCGCCAGCCTCGACAAGAAGGCCGGCGGCGACATCGCCCGCAACCTCGACGCGCTCTACGTCTACATGACCGAACGCCTGCTGATGGCCAACCTGCAGAACAAGGCTGCGCTGCTCGACGAAGTGCAGACCCTGCTGACCGACCTGCGCGACGCCTGGACCCAGATCGGTGAAAAGCCGGCCGCGCCCGCGGATGCCATGTCGCAGTATCCCGTGATGGCGAGCGCATGATGATGACCGGCCAGGAAGTACTGTCCGAATACGCCGCCGTGGCCGACCTGACCGGGCAGATGCTTGCCGCCGCCGAAGCCGGCGACTGGGACCACCTGGTGGTCCTCGAGCAGGAGTGCACGCTGCACGTGAACGTGCTCAAGCGCGAGGAAGCGGCCGTCCAGCTGAACCCGTCGAACCTGTGCATCAAGATCGACTGCATCAAGCGCATCCTCGCCGACGACCGCCGCATCCGCGACCTGACCATGCCGTGGATGGCCCACCTGTCCGCCCTGATCAACAACTCCGGTACCCAGCGCCGCCTGAACAACGCCTACGGCAGCGTCTGAGCGACCAAGCTTCATGGTCGAGCGCCTTTCCAGCCCCGCCGTCGGCGCTCCGCTGCCGGCCCAGCCGGTGGCGCCGGCCGAACGCCTGGGCGATCCTCGCCTCGAACAATTCCAGCGCAGCCTCGCGACCATGCTCGGCAGCCGGCTGCCGGTCACGGTGCTGGGGCGCATGAACGACGGCAGTTTCATGACCCGCGTGCTCGACGCGCCGGTGCGCATGATGCTGCCGCCCGGCACCCAGTCCGGCGCCCAACTCACGATGACCGTCCTGGCGGCCTCGCCCCAGCCGACCTTCGGCCTGGGCGAAGCCAGCCTGCAGGGCACGCTGCTGCCTTTGAACGCGAATGCGGCCTCGCTGGCGGCCAGTGTCGCCGCGGCCAGTGTGCCCTTCGCCCGGATGGGCGGCCAGCCGCAGACAGCCGAGCTCAGTCCCGCCGCGCGCCTGCTGGCGCAGGTACTGCAAGGCACCGGCAAGGAGGGTACTCCTGCCCTGCAAAGGTGCGGCGCCGCTGCTGCCGGCAACATCGAACGCGCCAGACCCGGCGCAGCTGGCAAAGCAGCTGCAGCACACCGTCGCCGCCAGCGGCCTGTTCTATGAATCGCACCTGGCCGAATGGGCCGAAGGCAAGCGTCCCCTGTCTGAACTGATAAGCGAACCCCAGGCGCAGCGCGCGCCGGGCACGTCGGCGCTTGACCCGGCCAGCGCCCGCCTGATCAACCAGCAACTCCATACCCATGAACATGGCCAGCTCGCCTGGCAGGGCCAGCTCGGCCCGGGCCAGGCCATGCGCTGGGAGATCCGGCGCGAGGATGGCGAGGCCGAGCCCGGCGAGCGCGGCCAGGAGAACGACGGCCCGGGCTGGCACAGCGGCCTGCGCCTGCGCTTTGCCGCGCTGGGCGAAGTGGAAGCGGCCGTCACGCTGCGTGCGGGCCGGTTGCGCATCGAACTGCAGGCGGCGCCCGCAGCCGGGGCGCTTCTGCGCCAGGCCGCGCCGCGCCTGCAGGACGCGCTGGCAGCCGCCGGCAGCGAGCTGGCGGCGCTGCGTATCGAGGACCGTCGGCAGGAACCGGGACGACGCATGAACGAGTCCCTCCCCAGCGCCAGCAGCGCGCCGTCGCCCTCGCCTACGCCGCCGGATCGAACGCGCCGACCGTGGTTGCCAAGGGCCGCGGCCTGGTGGCCGAGCAGATCATCGAACGGGCCCAGGAAGCCGGCGTCTTCGTCCACGAATCTAAGGAGCTCGTATCGTTGCTGATGGACGTCGATCTCGACGGCCAGATCCCACCGGGCCTGTACCGCGCGATTGCGGAACTGTTAGCCTGGCTATATCATATTGAGTCAGCGCAACAATCTGGCCAACCCCTCCTGGCGCCTCCCGACAGCGCGCTCCACATCGACCACCCTGGCTCACCAGCAGCCTTACCTGCACTATCGGCGGAACAAGATGCAAGCACTACATGACGCGGAACTGGAAAACTGGCACGACTTCGAAGTGGGGTCGCGCCGCGAGATCGTCGTACTGCTGCGCCAGATCGGCGAACACAAGCAGTTGATTCGCATGAAGATCAAGGGCGAGGGCGACGTCTGCGTCACTTCGGTCCTCGACGTCGATGACGACGAGGGCAGGTTTGTTCTCGACCGCTCGATCGATCCGGACCAGAACCGCCGCATCCTGGCCGCAAGCGGCCTGACCTGCGAAACCTATCTCGACAAGATCCGCATCCTGTTTTCCATTGACAAGGTACAGGAAGTCGAATACGAGGGCGGCCCGGCTCTGGTGGCCGACATTCCTGCGACGCTGTTTCGCCTGCAGCGGCGCGAGTTCTACCGCATGGCCACGCCATTGACGACCCCGGTCCCGGCCCTGCTGCCGATGCCGCTCGAACTCGGTGGCGGCAACGCCACCTTTCCGCTGGCCGACATCAGCTGCGGCGGCGTCGCCCTGCTCGACAACCGCATGGTCCTGAATTCGACGATGGGCCAGACCTTCACAGGCTGCCGCATCGAGCTGCCGGAGATCGGCACCGTTACTACTTCGCTGCAGGTGCGCAACGCGCTGGACGTCACCATGCTCAACAACAAGACCAGCCGCCGGATCGGCTGCATGTTCGTCGATATTTCGCGGGCGAACGCGGCGGCTGTGCAGCGCTATATCACCAAGCTCGAGCGCGAACGGAATGCTCGGCTGCGGGGGTAGGTTTTGTAGTTCGTAGGGGCCGTTGAGGCCAGTGGCCTTGACGGCGGTTTCACCGGGCACTCGTGCCCACGCGGTCGTACGGTTGTGCACCACCGGTATCGCTCGGAGCGACTGAGCCAATGACCAGGCGACGTACCGCGTGGGCACGAGTGCCCACCCTACAATGCATCGCCGCCAACAATGAAAACGGGCCGCGTTCCTAATGGAATCGCGGCCCGTTTTCATTACGACAGTGCTGCAGGATCACACCTGCATATTCATGATCTCGTGATACGCCGACACCAGCTTGTTGCGCACCTGCACAGTGGCCTGGAAGGCAATGCTCGACTTCTGCATGGCGATCATCGTGTCCGACAGGCTGACGCTGTCGTCGCCCATGGCGAAGCGCTGGCCAAGCTCTTCGGCCTTGTTCTGCGATTCGCTCACCTTCTCGAGCGAAGTCTTGAGCGCATCGGAAAAGCTGACCTTCGAAGCGCCTTCGTTGACGCCCACGCCAGGCGCGGCGCCAGGCCCGCCGAGGCCGCCTAAAGCGCCTGCGCCCAGCGAAGGCGCGGCCGGCCTGGTTGCCGCCGCTTTCAGCTGCGCCATCATCGATTCGATCCGGCTGCTGTCGATTCCGCCTACGTTCATGGGTTCTCCTGTTATGCCTTGCTGGTCCGTACCGCTGTACGGGACCGGTTTCAGGCTGTCAGATTACCAGTGTCGCGGCAACATTTTGCGTCGAGCAGGAGGGGAAACCACCCCCTGTTCCCCCATTTGAATGTTGCCCTGGAGCTCCATAATTCTGCCTTGACTCGCCCCATTCCGAACTGAATTCACTCCTCCTGGACAACAACATGGCCGCAACCGCCGACGAACTGCTCGACATTCCTGCTGCTCCGCAACCGTTCTTCAAGACCACCATGGGCCGTAACGTGCTCATCGGCGGTGGCGTGGCGGCCGTGCTGGCGATCGTCGCTGCTATCTGGCTGTGGAGCAGCACCCCCGACTACCGCGTCCTCTACGCCAACTACAGCGACAAGGACGGCGGCGCGATTACCGCGGCACTCGACCAGATGGGAGTCAAGTACAAGTTTTCCGAAGGCGGCACCGCGATCCTGGTCCCAAGCGAGCAGGTGCCGGACCTGCGCCTGAAGCTGGCCTCGCAGGGCTTGCCGAAAGGCGGCAATGTCGGCTTCGAGCTGATGGAAAACCAGAAGCTGGGCGTGTCGCAATTCCTGGAACAGGTCAATTACCAGCGTTCGCTCGAAGGCGAACTGGCCCGTTCGATCCAGTCGCTCGGTTCCGTCGCCGGCGCGCGCGTGCACCTGGCGCTGCCGAAACCGTCCGTGTTCGTGCGCGACCAGCAAAAGCCGACCGCTTCCGTGCTGCTGAACCTGCAGTCGGGCCGCGCCCTCGATCCGGGCCAGGTCAGCGCCATCGTCCACCTGGTGGCCTCGAGCATCCCTGAACTCACCATCGGCAACGTCACCGTCGTCGACCAGAACGGCAACCTGCTGTCGGAACAGCCGAAGCAGAATGGCCTCAACAAGCAGCTCGATGCCACCCAGCTCAAATATGTCGAGCAGGTCCAGCAGAACATCATCAAGCAGGTCGAGTCCCTGATCACGCCGATCGTCGGCAAGGGCAACGTGCGCGCCGAAGCCACCGCCGAGATCGACTTCGCGCAAGTGGACACCGCCGCCGAGATGTACAAGCCGAATTCGGCACCGGAGCCGCAGGCCATCCGCAGCCAGCAGAGCTCGGAGCAAACGGGCGCCACCACCGGTGCGCCGAGCGGCGTGCCGGGCGCCTTGTCGAACCAGCCGCCGGGCGTGGCAGTCGCTCCCTTGGATGGCGGCGCGCCGGGTGCCGCACCGCAGACGACGACGGGTCCCAGCCGCAAGGACGCCACCACGAATTATGAAGTCGACAAGACGATCCGCTACGAGCAGCGTCCGATGGGCGGCGTCAAGCGCCTGACGGTGGGCGTGGTGGTGAACTACCGCCGCTCGGTCGATCCGAACACCGGCAAGATCACGGTCAAGCCGCTGGCAGCCGCCGAAGTGGCCCAGATCAACGAACTGGTCAAGCAGGCGATGGGTTACTCGCAGGCACGCGGCGACACCATGAACGTGGCGAACGCACCCTTCGACGGCATCGACCGCCCGGACGAGAACGGTCCGGACTGGTACAAGGATCCATCGAACCTGCCGCTGGCCATGCAAGTAGGCAAGTACCTGCTGATCGCCCTGGCGATCGCCTTCCTGTACTACCGCATCCTGCGGCCGCTGCTGCGCCCTGTCATGCACAAGTTCGACGAGGCGACCGCGATGCCGGAAGAGGAAGAGGAAGACGAGGACGAGGACGCCGTCGTCGAGCTGGACTCGGCCGGCAGGGTGCTGGGGCCGGACGGCATGCCGGTCGAGGAAGAAGAAGCACCGCGGGAGCGCAGTTACCGCGCCAACCTGGCGATGGCAAAAGAGATGGCGAAGAATGATCCGCGCATCGTGGCAAACGTAATCAAGGCATGGGTGGGTTCGGAATGAGCGACAAGGACAAGGACGGCGTGACCAAGGCGGCAATCCTGATGCTGGCCATGGGCGAGGAAGAAGCGGCCGAGGTGATGAAATTCCTCGGCCCGCGCGAAGTGCTGAAACTGGGCGCGGCGATGGCGGCGATGAAATCGGTGCAGCACGAGCAGGTGGTCAGCGTGTTGGAAGCCTTCCGCGACGAAGCCGATGCCCATTCCACCGTCGGCCTCGATTCGGACGAATACATCCGCGAAGTGCTGACGAAAGCGCTGGGCGACGACAAGGCCGCCGTGCTGCTCAACCGCATCCTCGGCGGCAAGGACGCCTCGGGCATCGAAAGCCTGAAGTGGATGGATTCGCAATCGGTGTCGGAGCTGATCCGCAACGAACACCCGCAGATCATCGCCACCATCCTGGTCCACCTCGAACGCGACCAGGCCTGCGAGATCCTGTCGCACTTCACCGACCGCCTGCGCAACGATGTCGTGCTGCGTATCGCCACGCTCGACGGCGTGCAGCCGGCGGCCCTGCGCGAACTGAACGACGTGCTGACCAAGCTGTTGTCGGGTAACGAGCACATCAAGAAGTCCTCGCTGGGCGGCGTGCGCACCGCGGCCGAGATCCTGAACTTCATGGCTGGCGAGCAGGAAAGCTCGGTGATGGAAAACATCAAGAACTACGACAACGACATGGCGCAGAAGATCATGGACGAGATGTTCGTGTTCGACAACATCATCGACATCGACGACCGCGGCATCCAGCTGCTGCTGCGCGAAGTGCAGTCGGAAATGCTGATCATCGCCCTGAAGGGTGCCTCGCAGGACCTGCGCGAAAAGATCTTCAAGAACATGAGCCAGCGCGCCAGCGAGATGATGCGCGAAGACCTGGAGTCGAAAGGCCCGGTCCGTTTGTCGGAAGTGGAAGCGCAGCAGAAGCAGATTCTGCAAATCGTGCGCCGCTTGTCGGACGAAGGACAGATCGTATTGGGTGGCAAGGGCGAGGATTCCTTCGTCTGATCGGCTGAGTTCTGACTGACTTTCGGATAAAGATGAGCAAAGACACGCAGGGCGCGTTCAAGCGCTGGGAAATGACCTCGTTCGGCGACGAGCGGCCGAGCACCCTTTCGGCCCGCATCCAGGCCGAGGAGCGCGAACGCGCGGACCGCGCCGCCGCGGCGGCCGCTGCTGCCAGGGCGGCCGCGCAAGCCTATGCGCCCTCCTCGCCCGCCATCGGCTTGCCCACCGCCGCCGAAATGGAAGCGCTGCGCGAGTCGGCGCGCGCCGAGGGCTATGCCGAGGGCCTGGAGGAAGGCCGCGCGGCGGGCCACGCCGAAGCCTACGAGGCCGGCCGCGTCGCCGCCGCCGAAGAGCTCGGCGCACTGCGCGCAATCGCCGCCACCTTCAGCGCCGCCGTGGCGCAGGCCGACGAGACCATCGCCTCCGATGTGCTCGACCTGGCCCTGCACCTGGCGCGTTCGATGGTGCGCAGCGCCTTTACCGTCCGTCCGGAACTGGTCATCCCGATCGTGCGCGAAGCGATCGACTACCTGCCGGTGCTGCAGCAGCCGGCCATCCCGGCGCTGAACCCTGACGACATCGACATCGTGCGCGCCGCGCTTGCCGATGAACTCGACAAGGGCGGCTGGCGCGTTGTCGCCGACCCGCAGATCGGCCGCGGCGGCTGCAAGGTCGACACGGCCAGCAACCAGATCGATGCCCAGGCCGCGTCGCGCTGGGCGCGCCTGACCCAGGCACTGGGCAAGAACGTGGAGTGGCTGGGCTGATGGCGGCACATCTCGACGGCACGCCCGAGCGCGCATCCGATCGCCACACTGCGCGCTGGAAAGCCTACCTGGCCGACTGCGATGCGCTGGTCGGTTTCGTCGAGCCGATGCAGGTATCGGGCCGCGTCACGCGCGTGGCCGGCCTGGTGATGGAATGCGTCGGCCTGCGCCTGGCCGTCGGCAGCGCCTGCACCATTCCGCTGCCGAACGGCTCCCGGATCGAAGCCGAAGTCGTCGGTTTCGAAGGCGAGCGCCTGTTCCTGATGCCGCAGAGCGATGTCGAAGGCGTGGTGCCCGGCTCGCGCGTGTTCCCGGTCGAAACGCCGGTGCCGCGCCCCGGTACCGTGAACCACCCGCGCCGCCGTCCCAGCGACCGCGCGCGCCACCTGCCGGTGGGCTGGGGCCTGCTCGGCCGCGTGGTCGACGGCGCCGGCCGTCCGCTCGACGGCAAGGGACCGCTGGAGACGACCGACGTCGCGCCCATCAACGCGCGCCCCGTGAATCCGCTCGACCGCGCCCCGATCAAGGACACCCGGACGTCGGCGTGCGCGCCATCAATTCGATGCTGACGGTCGGCCGGGGCCAGCGCCTGGGCCTGTTCGCCGGTACCGGCGTCGGCAAGTCCCGTGCTGCTGGGGATGATTGCGCGCTACACCACGGCGGACGTGATCGTCGTCGGCCTGATCGGCGAGCGCGGCCGTGAGGTGAAAGAATTCATCGAGCAGATCCTCGGACCGGAAGGCATGGCGCGCTCCGCCGTGGTCGCCGCCCCGGCCGACAGCCCGCCGCTGATGCGCCTGCAGGGCGCGGCCTATGCCACGGCGATCGCCGAACATTTCCGCGACCAGGGCAAGAACGTCATGCTGATCATGGATTCGCTGACGCGCTATGCAATGGCACAACGTGAAATTGCATTGGCAATTGGTGAACCTCCCGCCACCAAGGGCTATCCGCCTTCCGTGTTCGCCAAGCTGCCGGTGCTGGTGGAACGCGCCGGCAACGGCCTGGAAGGCGGTGGCTCGATCACGGCCTTTTATACCGTGCTGTCCGAGGGCGACGACCAGCAGGATCCGATCGCCGACGCCGCGCGCGGTATTCTCGACGGCCACATTGTCCTGAACCGCCACCTGGCCGAAGCAGGCCACTATCCGGCCATCGACATCGAACAATCGATCAGCCGCGCGATGCACGGCATCACCACCCACGAGCACCAGCTGCGCGCGCGCAAACTGAAGCAGCTGTATTCGCGCTACCAGCGCTCGCGCGACCTGATCAGCGTCGGGGCGTACGCCGCCGGCAGCGATCCGGTGCTCGACCAGGCCATCGCGCTGAATGGGCAGATCGAGGAATTCCTGTGCCAGGAAATCCATGAAAACACGAACATGGGCCAGAGTTTGGGGCAATTAACCTCTCTGTTCAGCTGATCGGTATGGCATCGGGCTCGCTATACTTTGATTCACTATGGCAAATACGTCCGCCCTTGAAACCCTGATCGAACTGGCCCAGCGCGATTCCGACGACGCCGCCAAGCGCCTCGGCGCGGCTTTGAGGTCGGTCGAGGAAGCCGAACAGAAGCTGCAGATGCTGCTCGGCTACCGGGACGATTACGCGAACAGGCTCGACCAGGCGCAGATGAACGGCATCACGCCCTTCGCCTACGCGAATTTCGTCGCCTTTGTCGGCAAGCTCGACAACGCGATCAATGGCCAGCAGGAAGTGTTAAAGCACGCGAAATACAAGAGTGAGCTGGAAAAGACCACCTGGCAGGAAAGCGAACGCAAGCGCCTGTCCTACCGCACGCTGACCGAGCGCGCGGCGGCCGAGGCCCTCAAGACTGAAAACAAGCGCGACCAGAAAATGATGGACGACCACGCCGCTCGCACCGCCCGCCGCGCCAACCACTGAACCATCGCAGAACGAATCGATTCCCGACATGACGATGCAAACGACCTCTTCCCTGCCCATCCAGCTGACGCCCGGCGTCCAGCCGCAGAGCCCGCGCATGAACGTGACGCCCCCGAGCGACGGCGTGAACTTCAGCGCCACGCTGGCGCGCCAGATCGAACAGCGCCAGCTCGAGGGGCGCCAGGCACTGGCCCAGCCGCAAGCGCAGCCTGTCATGCCATCCCGGCGGCGTCAGCGCGCCCAGGCCGCAGGCACCGGCCAAGGCCGCCAATGAAGCGAAACCGGCGCCGCGCGAAGCGGCCAAACAGCCGGCAAAGGAAACGGCGCACGCGGAGTCCGCCGGCAAGGCCGAGGGCACGCAGGCGGCAAACGCGCAGGACAAGACGGCGGGCGCCGATGAAGGCAGCAGCGAGGACGGCAACGCCGCTGGCGCCCGCGCCGCCGATGCGGTGGTCGACATGCTGGCCCTGATGGCCAGCCTGAACGTTGCGGCACAGGTGCCGGCAGCCGCCGCCCCAGCGCCCCTGGAGACGGCCGCCAAACCGGACGCCCTGCTGGCCGGCCTGCAGAGCGGAGCTGACGACGATGCGGAACCGCTCCTCAAGCTGGCTGGCGACGCACTGGCGGACGAGGCGGACGAAGGGCAGCGCCAGAAGCCCGATGGGGGCATCGACCTGCGCGCACTCGGCCTGGGCAGGACGGCCGACGCGGCAAAGCTGCCGATGGAAGGCGCCGACTTCGCCGCCAAGCTGAAGGACAGCACGTTTCAAACCGCCATGAAGGAGGCGCCGCCGGCACTGGAAGCGTTTTCCAGCCTGAACGCCCAGGCCACGGCCCTGCAGAGCGCGCAGGCGGCCGGCAGCGTCCCGACCGACCGCCTGAGCGCGCGCGTCGGCACCCCGGCCTGGGACAACCAGGTCGGCCAGAAAGTCATCTGGATGGTCGGCGGCGAGGAGCAGAGCGCCACGCTGGAACTGAACCCGCCGGATCTCGGACCGGTGCAGGTGGTGCTGAACGTGTCGAACGACATGGCCAGCGTGACCTTCTCGTCCCAGCAGATGGAAGTACGCCAGGCGCTGGAAAATTCACTGCCGCGCCTGCGCGAAATGATGAGCGAAAGCGGCATCGCGCTCGGTAACGCGACCGTGAACGCCGGCAGCGAAGGCCGCCAGGCCAGGAGGGCCAGGGCTCAGGCCGGCCGGGCAGCCGTAGTGGCGGCCAGGGCGGGGGCGACAGTGCCGTGGCGGAAGTCGCGCCGCGCCAGCGCAGCCGCATCCTGGGCGGCGCCGGAGCGGTCGATACCTTCGCGTGATGATGATTCATTATCGTCTCGCCCTACGCGAGACTGACGCATGATGTTCCGTTTGCGGCCGCCCTGTGCGGCCGTTTTCGTGGCAAGGGACCGGGGCGAGAACGCAAACCCCGAGATAGCCCAGCTTCCCCCCTCTTTTCAAAGCTTGCCGCTGCGCATTTTTTCTCGATAATGGCATCATTCCGCATCCCGGCAACCCATTTTGCAGCAGAGGCATCTTGAAAGCGAATCCGAAAACGAAGGCAGATCCGAAAGCAGAGGCGGCAGCAGCGCCGGCAGGCGGCTCGAAGATGAAGCTCATGATCATGCTGGTCGCGGGCGTGCTGCTGCTCGGCGGCGGCGCCGGCGCCAGCTGGTTCTTCATGCATGGCAGCGGCGACGCCGATGCCCATGAGGAAGCGTCGCCGAAGAAGAAGAAAAAGAAGGACAAGGAGGCCGTCAAGGCCGACTACCTGCCGCTCGAATCCTTCACCGTCAACCTGCAGCCCGAGAATGGCGACCAATATCTGCAAGTCCAGTTTACACTGCAGATCGAGGGTCCCGAACAGGTCGAGTTGATCAAGGAAAACATGGCAAAGGTGCGCAGCCGCGTGCTGCTGCTGTTGTCGAACAAGAAGGCATCGGAAATCAATACGGTCGAAGGCAAGCAGCAGCTGGCGGCCGAGATCAAGGCCGAGGTGCAGAAGCCTTTCGACGAGCACGGCGACGAGCAGGAAGTGGCCGACGTGTTGTTCACCTCTTTCATCATTCAGTAAGCAGCGAATAATCAGACATCATGGCCGATAATTTCCTCTCACAGGAAGAAGTCGATGCCCTCCTCAAGGGGGTCAACGGCGATCAGGACGACATTGCCGCGCCTGAAGATACCTCGGGAGTCCGCACGTACAACCTGGCGACCCAGGAGCGGATCGTGCGCGGCCGTATGCCGACGCTCGAGATCATCAACGAGCGTTTCGCGCGCCTGCTGCGCATCGGCCTGTTCAACTTCCTGCGCCGCAGCGCCGAGGTGTCCGTCGGCTCGGTGCGCGTCTCCAAGTACAGCGAATTCATCCGCAACCTGGTAGTCCCGACCAACCTGAACCTGATCCACATGAAACCGCTGCGCGGCACCGCGCTGATGGTGTTCGATCCGGGTCTCGTGTTCCTGCTGGTGGACAACCTGTTCGGTGGCGACGGCCGCTTCCACACCCGCGTCGAGGGCCGCGACTTCACGCAAACCGAGCAGCGCATCATCATGCGCATCCTCGACGTCGTGTTCGAGGCCTATACCAAGTCGTGGGAACCGGTCTATCCGATCGAATTCGAGTACGTGCGCTCGGAGATGAACACCCAGTTCGCGAACATCGCGACGCCGAACGAAGTCGTGGTATCGTCAACGTTCACGATCGAGCTCGGTCCCGTGTCGGGCCAGATCCACTTCTGCATGCCCTACTCGATGATCGAGCCGATCCGCGATGCGCTGACCTCGAGCATCCAGGGCGAGGCGCTCGAAGTGGACAAGCGCTGGATCCGCCTGATGACGCAGCAGATCCAGGTGGCGGAAGTCGAGCTGGTGGCCGAACTCGGCCACGGCAAGGCGAACTTCGACGAGATCCTCAACATGAAAGTCGGCGACGTGATTTCCATCACGGTCCCGGAATCGATCCAGGCCACGGTCGACGGCGTGCCGGTGATGGAATGCACTTACGGCGTCTCGAATGGCCAGTACGCGCTGAAGGTCGAGAAACTGCTGGCCAACAGCGACAGCTTCAATCAGGAGAAACACAATGTCTGACAATATGGACGACCAGAACCTCGACGACGACTGGGGCGCCGCGATTGCCGAACAGGCGGCGGCGGAAGCGGCGGCGCTGCAGAAGCAGCAGACCGCCAGCGCGGCCAGCGCCGCCGTCTTCCAGGATTTCGGCGCCAGGACGCCGCGTCCGGACACCCCGAACGACATCGACTTCATCCTCGACATCCCGGTCCAGCTGACCGTGGAACTGGGCCGCACCAAGATCGCGATCAAGAACCTGCTGCAGCTCGCGCAGGGCTCGGTCGTCGAACTGGACGGCCTGGCCGGCGAGCCGATGGACGTGCTCGTGAACGGCTGCCTGATCGCCCAGGGCGAGGTCGTGGTCGTGAACGACAAGTTCGGTATCCGGCTCACTGATATCATCACGCCATCGGAACGGATCAGAAAATTGAATAAATGATGCTAAAGCTCGCCCCTGCCTGCCTTTCTGCCATAACAGAAGCCAACACACGCACCGCGCCGGACTCCGACCGGCGTCGACTGGGTGCGGCAAGGTACGGGGCGAACCTGCTGCTGGCGGCAGCCTGCCTGCTGCCGCTGGCGGCCTGCGCTTCCGGGCAGGCCGTCCAGGCGGAACGCATCACCCCGGCGCAAGCCACCCCGGCACCGGCGCAGCAGGCGGCAGCGCAGCCCGCGCCGTCCCGGGACCAGGCGCGGCCGATAGCCGCCAGCAAGCGCCGGCGGGGAGCGCCCCAGCCACGGCCGCCAGCGAGCGCAGCGGCAAGGCGCCGGCTGGCGGCCGCGCCGGCGCAGCGGCTGGCCCATCGGGCAGCGTCGCTGCAAGCCCCCCCCTCCCTCCTCTTCCCGTCCCGCCACGGCCGCCACGCCCGTGGCCGAACGCGCCACCACCGTCGGCGAAGTGCCGACCACGGCCGGCCCGGTGACGGGCCCCGCACCCGATACGGCCAGCATGCCGGCCGCTCCGGCGGCGATCCCGGGCACGCCGGCCAACCCGGCACCCATGCCGCAGGCGGCGCCCGGCCCCTCGGCCGGCACCCTGCTGCAGACCATCCTCGCCCCGGTGCTGGTGCTGGCCCTGCTGGCCGCGCTGGCCTGGGCCATGAAACGCTACGGTCCGCGCGTGGCCGGCAGTTCGGCCAACCTGCGCATGGTCGGGGCCCTGAACATCGGCGGGCGCGAACGCATCATGGTGGTGGAAGTAGGCGACCAGTGGATCGTGGTCGGCGCCTCGCCGGGACGCGTGAACGCACTGGCGACCATGCCCCGGCAGGACGGCGGCGCCCGGGGCGGCGCCACCCTGGCCGGCCATGCAGCGCCGGCGGCCAGTTTTTCCGACTGGCTCAAGCAGACGCTCGACAAGCGCAATGCGAAGTAAGCCGGCACCGGGCAACTGAACAAAGCGCAACGAAACAAGCCTCGGGATCGAGGCAAACGGATGAAGGCAAGACCAGTCAATGCAACGTAAACACCTCATTTTGCTGACCGCGGGCCTGGCCCTGCTGCCGCTGGCCGCGCTGGCCCAGCCTGGCATCCCGGCCTTCACCACCAGCCCGGTCGCGGGCGGCACCCAGTATTCGCTGCCGGTACAGACGCTGCTCCTGATGACGGCGTTTACTTTCCTGCCGGCGGCGCTCTTGATGATGACCAGTTTTACCCGCATCATCATCGTGCTGTCGCTGCTGCGCCAGGCCATCGGCACGCAAACCGCGCCGCCGAACCAGGTGATGGTGGGCCTGGCCCTGTTCCTGACCCTGTTCGTGATGGGGCCGACCTTCGACAAGATCTATACGGACGCCTACCTGCCGCTGCAGGAAAACCGCATCCAGATGACCGAAGCGATGAGCCGCGGCGCCCAGCCGCTGAAGGACTTCATGGTCAAGCAGACGCGCCAGTCCGACCTCGCCATGTTCGTCAAGATTTCGCGCACCCCGGCCCTGCAGGGTCCGGAAGACATCCCGCTGCGCGTCCTGATCCCGGCCTTTGTCACCAGCGAACTGAAAACCGCCTTCCAGATCGGCTTCGCCATCTTCATCCCCTTCCTCATCATCGACATGGTGGTCGCCTCGGTCCTGATGTCGATGGGTATGATGATGATGTCGCCGGCGGTGATTTCGCTGCCGTTCAAGATGATGCTGTTCGTGCTGGTCGACGGCTGGCAATTGCTGCTGGGCTCGCTGTCCCAGAGCTTCAATTAGGAACGCTCCCATGACTCCGGAAACCGTCATGACCATGGGCCGCACGGCGATGGAAATCACGCTGCTGGTGTCCGCGCCGCTGCTGCTCGTCGCCCTCGTCATCGGCCTGGTGGTCAGCATCTTCCAGGCCGCCACCCAGATCAACGAGGCCACCCTCTCGTTCATCCCGAAGCTGATCGGCGTGTTCGTCGCCCTGGTCGTGGCCGGCCCGTGGATGCTGTCGGTCATGCTCGACTACATGCGCCAGGTGTTCACCGGCATCCCCAACATGGTCAGTTGAGCCGGCGTCGATGCTGACGCTGACCTCCCTCGAGATCAACGCCTGGATCGCGGGCCTCATCTGGCCGCTCACGCGTATTCTCGGCCTGATCGCGGCCGCCCCGCTGTTCGGCCATGCCAGCGTGCCGAACCAGGTAAAACTCATCCTGGGCGTGCTGCTGGCGCTGATCATCGCGCCGAACGTCCCGGCCGTGCCGGCGCTCGATCCGATGTCCTACGCGGGCCTCTTGATCCTGGTGCAGGAAATGATGGTGGGCCTGTCCATGGGCTTCGCCATGCGCCTGGTCTTTGCCGCCATCGAATACGCGGGCGAGCTTGCCAGCTCGGCCATGGGCTTTTCCTTTGCCTCCTTTTTCGACCCAAGTACGCAAGGCCGCTCGGCCGCGGTCAGCCAGTTCCTGTCGATGGTCGCGACCATGTCCTTCCTGGCGGTGAACGCCCATCTGGTGCTGCTGGCTGCGCTGTCGGAAAGTTTTGTCAGCCTGCCGATTTCCGGCACGCCGCTGTCGCTGGCGGCACCGCTGGAACTGGCGCGCTGGGGGGCGCGCGTGTTCTCCGCCGGCCTGCAGCTGGCGCTGCCGATCATCGCCGCCCTGCTGATCACCAACGTCGCGCTCGGCATCCTGACGCGCGCCGCGCCCCAGCTGAACCTGTTCGGCATCGGTTTTCCGATCACGCTGGGCGTCGGCATGCTGACCATCAGCGTCGCCCTGCCCTACCTGAACATTCCGATCCAGAATTTGTTCAATGAAGGCATCGAGGCCGGGCGGCGGATTCCACGGGGGCGGCCGACAGGGCGCCCGCCGACAGGGGGCGGCCGACAGGACGCCCGCCGACAGGACACCGGCGCCGCGGGTGCCGGCTGTGCTCGCGCCCCGGGGTGCCGCGCCAGCGGTAGCGCCGGGCCGCTGAGCCGGGCAGCTTCGCTCTTATTTCGGGAGCAACGAAACATCCGCACCACCGCCTTGCGTGCTTCCCGGACACCGCATTTGGACGCACGGCCCTGTCAGTTCGGCCGCCGCTCCGGTATCATGCGGGGATGAATGAGATTTCTTTCCAGCCCTTTGTCATTGGTGTCGCCGGCGGCAGCGGCAGCGGCAAGTCGACAGTGACCCAGCAAGTGCTGGCGTCCTTCGGCACCGAGATGGTCTCGGTCGTGATGCAGGACGATTACTACCGCGACCAGTCCGACCTCACCCCGGAAGTGCGCCGCAAGCAGAACTACGACCACCCGCAAGCCTTCGACTGGCCCCTGCTGGTGCAGCACGTGCGCGCCCTGCGCAATGGCGAAGCGATCGAGATGCCGGAATACGACTTCACGATCGACAACCGCTCGAACAAGACCATTCCCGTCAAGCCGGCCCCGGTCATCGTCATCGAGGGCCTGTTCGCCCTGTACGACGCGGACTTGCGCAAGATGATGTCGCTGAAGATCTTCGTCGACACCGCGCCCGACGTGCGCTTCATCCGCCGCATGCAGCGCGATATTGCCGAACGCGGCCGCACGACGGAGAGCATCGTCAGCCAGTACCTGGAAACGGTGCGCCCGATGCACAAGCAGTTCATCGAGCCAACCAAGCGCCACGCCGACGTGATCCTGCCGCACGGGGCCAACGGACCGGCGGTCGACGTCATCACCACCAAGGTCGCGAGCGTCATCGGCCAACTGAAGCGGCCCTGAGGCTGGTTGTCCAGGACGGCCGGCCAGGCCGGTCGCGCCCGGCTACTGCGGTCCCTGGCGGCGCTCCACCGGCCAGCTGCTGAAGGCAAACACCCACAGGCAGACGAGGTTGACCAGTGGCACCCAGGTCAGGAAGGACCAGGCGCCGGAATACCCTGCCTTGTTCAGGATGCGCCAGATCGGCACCATGAAAATCGCGGCATAAGCCGCGAGAAATACCAGCACGATCATCCAGTGCCAACCGCTGAATTCACCCATCATTCATCCATTGAAGCGGCATCCATGCGTGCCGTTGCGCCGCTCCATTCTAGAGCACGGGATTCCTCCCAAAGCTCACCAATTATTGCAAAATTGCAATAACAAACGGCGGCGTGGCGCGCGCATGCGGCCTGCATGAGCGTAATTCGCTAGTGCGAATATCGCTCGCTCCCCAGGATGCGCTGGTCTATCATGCATCCTTGGACTGGCACGCTTTCATGCCAGCCCGGCATGGCGACAGGAGGATGGATTGAATCTCACGCCCTTACCACTTGCGGTATTCGTCGTCGACGCGGCCGGCGTCCTGACGAGCTGGAACCGCGCATGCGAGCGGCTCGCAGGGTACAAGGTGGGCGACATCCAGGGCCGCAGGCTTGACGAACTGATCGCCTTCGACGACCTGCCTGGCGTGACGCCGTCGATCGCGGCGCGCGCCAATTTCGATTCCAGCGGCTACCTGGTGTGCGCCGACGGGCGGCGCCTGCCGGTACGGATGACGATCGCGCCGCAATCGCTCGACCCCGAGCAGCCGGGCAACTACAGCGTGATCGTGGTGCCGCGCGCCGGCCTGCCCGCGCCCCGCTATGCGCTGATCCAGGACCTGCCGGTCGCCGACATCATCGAGGGCCTGCCCTGCGTCTTCTATGTGATCGACCAGAGCGGGCACTTGCTGCTGTGGAACCGCCAGCTCGAGGAAGCGCTGGAGATGTCGAGCGAAGAGCTGCCCACGACCGATGTCCAGTTCTTCTTCGACGAAAAGGACCGCGCAAGGATCGTCCAGAAGATCATGGACGCCTTCGAACGCGGCAGCTCCTCGCACGAGGCGGAACTGGTCGGCAAGCACGGCAAGCGCACCACCTTCCTGTTCCAGTGCGCCCGCACCAACCTGGGCGACCTGCCCTGCATCTTCGGCACGGGCGTGGACATCAGCGCGCGCAAGCGCACCGAACAGGGCTTGCGGGTACGCGAACGCGCCATGTACGCGAGCGTGAACGCGATCGTGATCACCTGCGGCGAAGACGGCGAGCACAAGATCGAGTACGTCAACCCCGCTTTTGAACAGATGACCGGCTACACGCTGGCGGAAATCAAGGGACGCGATCCGCGCTTCATGCGCATCGAAGGCTGCGACGTGCACGAGCACCAGCGCATTCGCGAGGCCCTGCAGAACAAGCGGAGCGTGCAATCCATCCTGCGCAATGCCCGCAAGAACGGCGAAGTGTTCTGGAACGACCTGCGCATCGATCCGGTCGCCAACGTCGAGGGCGAAGTCACCCACTTCGTTGCCGTCATCAACGACATCACCGAGGCGCGCCACTACGAGCGGCGCCTGCACCACCTCGCCCACCACGATCCGCTCACCGGGCTGGCCAACCGCACGCTCTTGCAGGAGCGCCTGAAAACGGCAATCGAGAGTTCGCGCAACCGCGGCCTGCCGGGCGCCCTCGCCTTTCTCGACCTCGACAATTTCAAGCACATCAACGACAACTTCGGCCACGAGGCGGGCGACATCGTGCTGCGCGAAATCGCCAACCGCCTGCGCGTCAAGGTGCGCGAAGACGACACGGTCGCGCGCGTCGGCGGCGACGAGTTCGTGCTCGTCATCGCCAACCAGCCGAGCCTCGACCATATTGCCGACCTGGTGGAACGCATCCGCCAGAGCGTCGCCCTGCCCATCCTGGCGGCCGGCCAGGAAATCATCGCCGGCACCAGCATCGGGGTGAGCCTGTTCCCGCACGACGGCGACAACGTCGACCGCGTGATGCGCGCCGCCGACGCCGCCATGTACCACGCCAAGACGCTGGGCAAGAACAACTGCCAGTTCTATTCGAACGAACTGAACCAGGCCGTGCACCAGCACCTGATGCTCGAAGCGAGCCTCAGCCGTGCGATCGGCAACGAGGAACTGGTGCTCGGCTACCAGCCCAAGGTGGACCTGCGCACCGGCAAGGTGGTCGGCGCGGAAGCCCTGGTGCGCTGGCATCATCCCGAACAGGGCGTGGTGCCGCCGGACGAATTCATTCCCGTGGCCGAGGAGACCGGCCTGATCGTCCCGCTCGGGCAGTGGGTGATCGACGAAGCCTGCCGCGCCCTGAAAACCCTGGGGGCGCTCGGCATCGACGACTTCGTCATCTCGGTGAACCTGTCGGCGCGCCAGCTGCGCCATCGCCAGTTCGCCAGCGGCCTGGCACGCACCCTGGCGCGCCACGGCGTCGATCCGCGCACCCTCGAACTGGAAGTCACGGAAAGCCAGCTGATGGACCATCCGGACGAAGCTACCGACGCCCTCGCCCAGCTCAAGGCACTCGGCGTGCGCCTGTCGATCGACGACTTCGGCACGGGCTATTCGAGCCTGAGCCACTTGCAGAAATTCCCCGTGGACTTCATCAAGATCGACCGCTCCTTCCTCAGCGGCGACATCCACAATGGCCACTTCGTGATCACGCGCGCCATCATCGCGCTGGGCCATAACCTGAAGATGAAGGTGATCGCCGAAGGCGTGGAAACGCTCGAACAGCTCGTCTTCCTGCGCGACCACGGCTGCGACCAGATGCAGGGCTTTTACTTCAGCCCGGCGCTGTCGCAGAGCGCGCTGCAGGACATGCTGGCACGCGACGCACGGCTGCCCTGCTAGCCGCATTCGCGCGGACGGCAGGCAGGCGCCACCGCGCCCTGCGCCCCGCTACAATCGACAGCCCGCCATCCGCCCGCCACCATGACGCCCATCCAGGACATCCTGCACCGCATCCTCTGGGATAACGACTTCGGCAACGCCCATTTCACCATCGGCTACTACGACCGGGTCTGGAACCGCATCGTGCACATTTCCTTCGAGCGCATCGTCATGGACAAAGGCCAGCATTTCTCGTTCGACCTCATCGGCCGCGACGGTGTTGCGCGCATGATTCCGTATCACCGCGTGCGCGAAGTGCTGCGCAACGAGGTCGTGGTGTGGCGCAGGCGCGCACCCGCCTGATTCAGGCGGCCATCGGCACCAATGCCCGGTCGCGCCGTCCTTCCCCGGGCGATACCGGCCACCACTGGATCACGCCCCAGGCGAACTCCGGCACCAGCAACAGCCAGAGCAGCGGTGCGCCGGTCGCATGCAGGGTCCAGGCCATCCAGGCCGAAAACAGCAGGCGCGCGGCGCCGTCATGGCGGCCGAGGCGCTGCGCCGGTTCACGGATGCGCAGCAGCGACCATACCACTACGATGCTGCCCAGCAGCCCGGCAATGAGCATGTGAAAAGGGCCGAAAGCCGGCAGCGGCGCGGCGCCCATCCCCTCGTTCAGACCTGACATCAAACGATGAATAAAGGGGAAGGTCCAGGGCGTGGCGAATCCTGCCGTGACGACGAGGTCATACAGGGCGCTGGCGCGGACGATGTGCAGGTAGGTGGGCAGTGAAAAGGCGCGCATGGCGGCTCCCGGAAAGTAGGTGAGCTGCCATCGTCGACCATGGAGTACACTCCAGGGTCAAGCGTTTTTGAAGGGGAAGTCGATGCGGATCGGAGAACTGGCGGCGGCGACGGGATTGTCGCGCGATACCCTGCGTTTCTACGAGGAGCGCGGCCTGATCGCGGCGCGGCGGCGCGCCAACGGCTACCGCGACTATCCCGTGGAAGCCGTCGAGTGGCTGTGCTACCTGCGCAGCGCCCAGGCGCTGGGCTTCACGCTGGCGGAAATCGAGGCGGACCTGCCGCTCCTGGCCGATCCGGCGAGCAGTGCCGTTCAGATCCGCGCCGCGCTGGCGCACAAGCTCGAGGACATCGATGCCCGTATCGCCGGCCTGGCGCAGCTGCGTGCGGCGCTGGCGGGCAAGCTGGAAGACGTAGGGGCCGATTGCCCGCTGCGTCCCGCCGGCACCCTGCCAGCCTGACTGGCGAGCTGCCTGCTTACTGCGGCGCCACGCACTTGAACGAGATTTCCGCCGACGAGGTGCGCGCGAATGGAATCGCGTTCTTCGCGCTGGCGTTCAGGAGTTCCATGGTCTTGCCGCTCTTTGCGCAGAACTCGTTGGCTTCGACAAGGATCTGCGCCTTGACCTTCGAGCCGGGCACCGCCAGGCCGCCTGCGCTCTGCTTGGTGATCATGTAGGTGTCCTTGCCGGTCGGGATCGGGCCGCTCGAGGCACAGCCGGCCAGTACGATGCCGAGGCCGGCCCAGATTGCTTTTTTCATTATCGAATTCCTGGTGTCAAATTGAGTGCATGCATGTGCAAATGCGCGCGCATCATACCCGCAATACCCAAAAAAATGCTCTCAAATAATCACTGTTACCGAAAGATAATCCCGGAAATGAAAAAGGCCGCTCGCAAGCGGCCCGGCATGGAGGGAGCGCAGCGGATCAACCGATGTAATTGAACAGCGACAGCCCCGACATCGTCTTGAACGATTTCTGCGCCGCTTCCAGCGTCTGCTGCTGGGTGGCGTACTGCGAAATCGCCTTCACCATGTCGAGGTCCTGCAGTTTCGACAGCGTCGCCGAATACTGGATATTCAGGTCCGAGCCGGAGTCTTCCAGGTAGTCGAGTTCCTTCATGCGCGAGCCGACCGAGGCGCGCACCGTCAGGATGTTGTCGAGCGAGGACTTCAGGCCTTCGCTGGCGGTGGTCAGCTTGTTGCTCAGCGTGGCCAGGCCATTGGTGGTCTCGCCGGAGTCGCGCAGCGCCTTGACCAGGTTGGTCATGGTGGTGAAGATCGATTCCTTTTCGCTCGGCTTGACGGCGAACTTGTCGCCATCGGCCGGCTGGCCGGTGATGGCGAACGAGGTACCGTCGAAGGCGATCTGCTTGCCGGTCTCGTAAGGCTGGTTCGCCAGCACGGCCGTGTTGGTATTGGTGTCGGTGACGCTGTAGGTGGTCACGGCCGGGGTGCCGCTGACCTTGAATTCGAGCGTGTAGTTGTGGCCGGTCAGCTTGGACGGGTCCGACACCGAGCCGCTGGTGGCGACCGCCCCGCCCTGGTTGCCGTCGACCATGCTGGTCTGGTAGCTGCCGTTGCCGGTGCGGTTGTTTTCGAAAATGCTGCTGCCCGAGTCGCTGATCGCAATCGAGCGCGAGGAACCCACCTGCAGCTTGCGCTGGCCCTGGTCGCCCTGGTAACTCGCGCCGCTGTCGGTCTGGATGAAGGGAACGGTGGTGCCGCGGTAGCCCGAGAACAGGTAGCCGCCCGAGCCGTCGGAGGTATTCGCCACGCCCAGCAGGTCGTGCATGCGCGCCTCGATTTCGGTGGCGATCATGCCGCGGTCCGATTTCGACAGCGTGCCGTTACCGGCCTGCACCACCAGCGTCTGCACATCCATGAGCAAGTCGCCGGCGTCGCTGAGCGCGCCTTCCACCAGCGACAGCGAGCTGTTCGCGTTCGAGCGGTTGGCGGCGTACTGGGTGTTCAGCGACTGCGACTGCGTCACTTCCAACGCGCGCGCCGACGCGATCGGATCGTCCGCCGCCGTCAGCATGCGCTTGTTGGTGGCCAGCTGGGTCTGGGTGCGCGCCATGTTCGACTGCAGCGTGTTGAGCTGGGTCGTCGCGTTTTCGTAGATGCTTTTCGTGCTGATGCGCATGGTGTACTTCCTCGTTCGCTATTAGCGTGCGATCGACAGCAGCGTGTCGAAAATGGTGTTGGCAATCTGCATGACCTTGCCGGCCGCCTGGTAAGCCTGCTGGTACTTCAGCAGGTTGGTCGCTTCCTCGTCCAGGTTCACGCCCGACACGTCCGAGGCCGCTCCCTGCACCTGCTTGAGCAGGGCTTCGCCGGCGCTGGCGTTCACCTGCACTTCGCGCGTCTTGTTGCCGACCGCGCTCACGGTCTGGGCAAAGGCCGACTGGTAAGTGGCGCTGGCGCCGTTGAAAATGTTCTTCGTCTGCAGCGCGCCGAGGGCCTGGATGTTGCGGGTGTCGGCGGTGCCGGCGGTGTTGGCGCTGATGCTGAAGCTGTCGCCGTTGGCGGGCGCGCCCGACATCGTCACGTTCACGCCGGCGAAGCTGTAGCTGGCGCCGGCCTTGAACGGTGCCGAACCGGTATAGGTCGAGGTGCTGCCGTTCTGCGTCATGGTGATGGTCGCGCCGGCCGGGAAGCCGGTCAGCTGGCCGCCGCCGGCGGCGTCAAAACTCAGCGTCACCGGCAGCGTCGGCGGCGCGGTGAAAAAGCCGGCGCTGACGCTGCCCGCGCTGATCTGGCCGCTGCCCTTGTTGGCGAGCGGCGCGCTGGTGGCCACCGGCATGCCGGCGGCGATCTCGCTCACGTCGGAAATGGCCAGCTGGAAGTTGGCGGCGCCCCCGGCGGTCGGGCGCACCAGGTAGTTGTCGCCCGAGGCGGCGGCGCCGGCAATGGAAAACGCCACGCCGTCGATGGTCTGGGTGGTGCCGGCCGCGTTGTAGGGGTCGATCTTGGTCCGGTTGTTGTCGGACAGGCGCGTCACGAAGAAACTGGTGCCATCGGACTCGACCTTGTAGTCGCTGTCGGTCAGCTTCGTCACGTCCTTGACGACGGCGCCGACTGTTGCCGCGCCGTTGTTGTCGATGGCGGCCGAGACGAAGGCCGGCGCGGCGACGAAGTAATCCTTGCCCTGCTTGCCGGCGCCATCGATGCCCAGCTTGTGCTGGTCGTTGAAGCTCATGGCCATGCCCAGCGCCAGGCGGCCGATCGAATTCTGCACGCGGTCGAGGGTCTGGGTACGGAATTCCATGATGCCGCCCAGCTCGCCACCGGCCAGTGCGCTTTCCGGCAACTGGGTGACGCGGTCGCCGGTGACATAGCCCACGGTCAGGCGCGTCTGGTCGGTCGGCGTCTTCATCGTCGCCAGCTGGAAGGCCTGCTGGCCGACGACCAGCGGCTGGCCGTTGCCGATCGAGACGTTCATGGCATTGTTGCTGCCGGCGGTGACGGTCGCCTTGACGTGCTTGTTCAGCTCCATCACCAGCTGGTCGCGCTGGTCGAGCAGGTCGTTCGGCTTGCGCCCTTCGATCGAGCCATAGGAACCGATCTTCGAGTTGATCTCGGCGATCTGCTTGGCGTAAGTGTTGATCAGGTTGACGTTGGTCTGGACCTGGCTGTTCACGCCCTCGCCGATTTCCTCCAGGCGCGCGTCGATCTGCTGGAAGCTGCCGGCCAGCGTTTCGCTGGAGGACAGCAGCGCCTGGCGCGACGGGATCGAGGCGCCGTTGCCGGTCACGTCCTGCACGGCCGAGAAGAAGTTCTGGATCGCCGGCGACAGGCCGGAGGTGGTATCGGCCAGCAGGTTGTCGATCTGGCTGACCTGGGCGTAATAGGCGTCGAGCGAGGAGGTCGAGGCCGTGGCGGTGCGCACCTGCGTGTTCAGGAATTCGTCGCTGTAGCGCTTGATCTCGGCGATCTTGGTGCCGGTGCCGACGAAGCCATAGCCGTGCTCCATCGTCGTCGACGTGGCCTGCACCACGCCCTGGCGGCTGTAGCCTTCGACGTTGGCGTTGGTGATGTTATGGCCGGTCGTCGTCAGCGCGGTTTGCGCTGCGTACAAACCGCTTTTGCCGATGCTGAGGAGGTTTCCGGACATGTCTTTTCTCGCGAGTTATCTTCTTCTACGGCAGGCGTTGGCAAAACTTGAATAGTGATGCCGGCCCGCCAATGTTGTTACTCATGCCCTCTTACGCCAGGGAGTGCTTGATGATCTTCGACAGCTTGGTGCCGTAATGTGGATCGGTCGCATAACCGGCGCGCTGCAGGCCGTGGGCAAAGGCCGAGGCGTCACCGGCGTGGTTCAGCACTTTCTCGTAGCGCGGATTATTGGTGATCATGCGCGCGTAGTCCTTGAACGAATCGGCCGGGCTGTCGTAGGCACGGAAGCGCTGCACGCGCTGGTGCGCCTGGCCGTTCACGTATTCGGTGGTGACGGCGGTGGCAACCTTGCCTTTCCAGCCCGGACCGGCCTTGATGCCGAACAGGTTGTTGGCATTGCTGCCGTCGCTATTCCTGATCATGCGCTTGCCCCAGCCCGTTTCCAGCGCGGCCTGGCCAAGCATGAACTTGGCCGGCACGCCGGTGGCCGCTTCCGCTGCCGCCGCGTGCGAGCCCAGCTTTTTCCCGGAAATCGCGCACGTGCGGCGCACGGGTGCGGCCGCTGGCGCTCGTGCCGTTCGTCTGCACGCCGGCGTCCACACCCTGCACGCCGCGCGCCTTGTTCGGCAGCATCGGGATGTCGAGCGCACCGGCGCCAGCGGCGGCACCGCCTTCGCCACCGATGGCCAGCGCCTTGGCATCGGTCTGGGCCGACAGCTGGCGCACCAGCACGTCGGCCAGGCCCATGCCGCGCTTGGCCATGTTCTGGCTCATCTGCTGGTCCAGCATCGACGTGAACATCCTGGTCTGCTGGTTGTCCATCATCCCCTCCTGCGGCGTGGCGTCGCGCATGGTCTTCATCATCTGGTTGATGAACATGGCTTCGAACTGGGTCGCGGCGCCGCGCATGGCGTCGGCCGAGCCGGTCTTGGCCGACTGCTTGAGGCCGCCCAGGCTCTGGGTATCGAGCGCGAACGTGCTGCTCAGGTCCGTCCTGGAGGGGGTCATGGCTGGTCCTTCTTAGATGATTTCGAGTTCGGCGCGCAGCGAACCGGCGGCCTTGAGCGCCTGCAGGATCGCCAGCAGGTCTTGCGGGGTCGCGCCGATGGAATTCATCGCCTTCACGACTTCCGCCAGCGAAGCGCCGCCCTTGACCAGCAGCACCTTGCCCGGATCCTTCTTCACTTCCACGGTCGGGGTCGACGCCACCACGGTCTGGCCACGCGAACCCGGCGCCGGCTGGCTGATCTGCGTATCGGCGCCGATCGTCACCGACAAATTGCCGTGCGAAATCGCGCAGGTATCGAGGGTGACGGACTGGTTCATCACCACCGAACCGGTACGCGCGTTCAGGATCACTTTCGCCGCCGCCGCGGCCGGTTTCACGTCGATGTTTTCCAGCAGGCCGATGAAGCTCACGCGCGCATCCGACGAGGACGGGGTGCGCACGCGGATCACGCGGCCGTCGAGCGCGGTGGCGGTGCCGACGCCGAACTGGTCGTTCAGCGCCGAGACCACGCGGCTGGCGGTGGCGAAATCGGTCTGGTTCAGTTCCAGGCGAATCTGGTTGTTCTCGCCGAGGTTCGAGGCGACGGCCTTTTCCACGGTCGCGCCGCTCGAGATCTTGCCAACCGAAAGATGATTGACTTGCACCTGGGCGCCGCCACCGCCGGCGGAGGCACCGACGCCGCCGACCAGCACATTGCCCTGCGCCATGGCGTACACCTGGCCATCGGCGCCCTGCAGCGGCGTCATGAGGAGCGTACCGCCGCGCAAGCTTTTCGCGTTACCGATCGAGGAAACCGTGATGTCGATGGTCTGGCCTGGCTGGGCAAAGGCCGGCAGCGCCGTCGTGACCATCACGGCGGCGACGTTCTTCAATTGCAGCTGCGAGGTCGGCGGCAGGTTCACGCCCTTCTGCTGCAGCATGGCGACGATCGATTGCACCGTGAACGGGGTCTGGCTGGTCTGGTCGCCAGTGCCGTCGAGGCCAACCACGAGGCCATAGCCCGACAACTGGTTCTGGCGCACGCCAGCGATGCTGGCCATGTCCTTCAGGCGCTCGGCGCGGGCCGGAACGCTTGCGGTGAGAACGGCGCAGAGTGCGAGCAGCGGAAAAGCGAAACGCATGGTCATCCTCGGCTATTAAAACGGCAACATCGACTGGAAGAAACGCGACATCATCGAATCGACTTCGGCACGGTCGATACGGCTATTGGTGCGGTATTCGACGCGGGCGTCGGCGACAACGCTCGAGGACACGACATTGCCGGCCTGGATGTTGTCCGGGCTGACGAGCCCGGAGAAGCGGATGAATTCGACACCCTTGTTCATGGCGATCTGTTTTTCGCCGGCGACGATCAGGTTGCCGTTCGAGAGCACCTCGGTCACGGTCACGCCGATGGTGCCGGTGAAGGCATTGCTGGCGCTCTGGTTGTCGCCATCGTTGAACTTCGTCGCGCCCTCGAGGGCCACGTTCGCGCCCAGTTTCGACTGGATCACGCCCGGCAGGCCGAAACTGGCGCTGCCCGCCTTGTTGCCCGAGCTGGCGCCGGCCTTGTTGGCCGAGGTCTTCTCGACTATGTTGATGGTCAACAGGTCGCCGATATGGCGGGCGCGGCGATCCTCGAACATCGGACGGTAGCTGGCGGCGTTGTAGATGGCGCCATCGGCCGGCGGCGCGACTTCGGCCAGTGCCGGGCGCGCGCTGCGCGTTTCCGGGACGATCGAGCTCGGCGTGGTGCCGCAGGCGGCCAGCATGGCGGGGAGGACGAGGAAAGCGAGTTTTTTCATGGTGTCGAAGGCGTTCTCGGTGACGATTACAGCTGGGACAGTTTCTGCAGCATCTGGTCGGACGTGGTGATCGCCTTGCTGTTGATCTCGTAGGCGCGCTGGGTCTGGATCATGTTCACCATTTCCTCGACCACGTTGACGTTCGAGGTTTCCACATAACCCTGCATGAGGACGCCGGCGCCGTTCGTGCCCGGGGTGTTCGCGTTCGGGTTGCCCGAGGCCGTCGTTTCCAGGTACAGGTTCTCGCCCTTCGATTCCAGCCCGGCCGGATTCACGAAGGTCATCAATTGCAGGTTGCCCACCTGCGTGGTGGCGGTGGAACCGGCGACCTTGATCGAGACGGTACCGTCGCGGCCGACCGTGATCGACTCGGCGTTGGCGGGAATGGTGATCGGCGGCTGCACGGCATAGCCGCTGGAAGTGACCAGGGTGCCGTTGGCATCGGTCTGGAAGGAGCCGTCGCGGGTATAGGCCTGGGTACCGTCAGGCAGCAGCACGGGGAAGAAACCCGAGCCGTTGACCATGACGTCCTTCGAGTTGCCGGTCTGCTGGGGATTACCTTGCGTGAAGATGCGCTCGGTGGAGACGGCGCGCACACCGGTACCGAGCTGCAGGCCCGATGGCAGATTGGTTTGCTGGGAGGATTGGGCGCCTGGCTGGCGCACGGTCTGGTACAACAAGTCCTCGAACACCGCACGCGAACGCTTGAAGCCGTTGGTGCTGACGTTGGCGAGGTTGTTGGTGATGACGTCGAGGTTGGTTTGCTGCGCTTCGAGGCCGGTCTTGGCGATAAACAGCGAACGAATCATGAAATTCTCCTATTGGCGGCGGCAGTCCCGACCGGGACCCACCGCGTATGGAAGAATTATGCTGGAGAAACACTTAGTTCAAAGCAAGGATCTGACTGGCTTTCGCGGCGTTATTCTCGGCGTTCTTCATCAGGCTCATTTGCGTCTCGAAGGATCGGGCCAGGCCGATCATCGACACCATGGCGTCCACGGCGTTGACGTTGCTGCCCTCGAGCGCCCCGCCGGCGACGCGCACGGACGGGTCGGCCTGGGCCGGGGCGCCGTCCTTCAGGCGGAACAGGCCGTCATCGCCACGCACCAGGTCTTTCTCGGCGGGATTGACCAGCTTGATGCGGCCGAGGATGACGGGCGCGGCAGGACGCTCGGCGTTCGATACCGTGGAAATGGTGCCGTCGCCGCCCACCGTCACCGTGACGTCCGGCGGAATCGTGATCGGACCGCCCTCGCCCTGGATCGTCGCGCCGGACGTCGTGGTCAGCACGCCGTTCGGGCTCATCTGCAGGGCGCCGTTGCGGGTATAGGCTTCGCTGCCGTCGGCATTCTGCACCGCGATCCAGCCCGGGCCCTTGATGGCGACGTCGAGGTCGCGGCCGGTCAGTTGCAGCGGACCGGACTCGAAATTCGCGCCGACCGTGTTGTTGACGACAAAGGTACGCGTCGGCATCCCTTCGCTCAGCACCGGCACGGCGCGGAAGGTATCGAGCTGGGCGCGGAAGCCCGTCGTGTTCAGGTTCGCCAGGTTGTTCGAAACCGTGGCTTGCTGTTCGAGGATGTGCTTGGTGCCGGAGGCGGCGGTGTAGATCAAGCGGTCCATGTTGTTCCTTTGTCGTTCGTGCCGTTGTCGAGCGTTTCGATATGCTGCTTTGTACAGCGTGGAGTCAGGACTCCACCCTACGAATAACCACTGATCGTAGGGTGGGCTCCGCCCACGCGGTCTCACCCTACGAAAACCAGCGGCTAGTCAACTTGCCAATTAACGCAGGTTCACCAGCGTCTGCAACACCGAATCCTGCGTCTTGATCGTCTGCGCATTCGCCTGGTACACGCGCTGCGCCGTGATCATGTTCACCAGTTCGGCCGTCAGGTCGACGTTCGAGGTTTCCACCGCCGACGACTGCAGCACGCCGAAGCTGCCCGAATCCGGCACGCCCACCAGCGGCGTGCCCGACTTCGACGACTCGGCCCAGGCATTGTTGCCGAGGGGTTCGAGGCCATTGACGTTGGCGAAGTTCGCCAGCACCACCTGGCCCAGCGGCTTGGATTGGCCGTTGCTGTACTGGCCCAGCACGATGCCCTCTTCGCCGATCGAGAAGCGCTGCAGGTGGCCGGCGGTGTAGCCGTCCTGGGTCAGTTTCTTGTCGCTGGTACCGGTGCCGTACTGGGTGGTGCCGGTAAAGGCGATTTCCATCTTCTGAACCGGATCGGAACCGGTCGACGGGAAGATCGGCAGGTCGATGTTGAACTTGCCGCCGTTCGCCGTGTCAACCGCGTTCAGGGCGCCGTTCTCGTCGAATTTCAGGGTGCCGATCGGCTTCGGCGTGACCTTCACGGCCGCGGTGATCGCCTTGTCGACCTGGTCCGGGGTGTAGCCGGCGATTTTCGCGGCGTCGGTACCCGCCTCGACGATGGCTGCCTGGCCAATGGCGTCGGCGCCGGCCGGACCGGCAGCGGCGGCCACGACGGCCGAGGCCGCATCGGCATACTTGGCCAGCGCGGTCGCGATGGTGGCGGCGACTGGCGGAATCGCCTTGGTGGCCGCATCCCATTCGGCACGCGCGGCAACCACGGCGGCGTCGCCTTGCGACGACTGCGCCACTTTCAGCTGGTTGACTTCGATGCCGTCATTGGCCGCGTACACGTCCCAGGTGCCCGAGCCGTTCTTCACGTAAAAGCTCGACAGCACATGCGGATTGCCCAGCGTGTCATACACATCGATAGGCGACTGCTTGTTATAGGAGTTCGGGTCGCCTGCGTCGAAGGGCGTAACGGCCGGGGCCGCCGCACGGGAGTCGAGGTTCATCTCGATGCCGACCTTGGTGGTCGAGACCGGCTTGATGTCGGCGGTGCTGATCTGGATCGGAATCGGGGCGCCCGCCAGCACGCTGCCGGTCGGACCGACGCCGTAGCCGGTCAGCTTGGCACCTTGCGCATTGGTCATGAAGCCGTCCTTGTCCAGCGAGAACTGGCCGTTACGGGTGTACTGCACCATGCCCGAGGAAACCGTGCGGAAGAAGCCCTGGCCGTTGATCGCCACGTCGAGCGAGTTGTTCGACGATTCCACGTTGCCCTGGGTGAACTGCTGGGCGATCTGGGACACCTTGGTACCGATACCGGCCGTCACGCCGCCGGCGCCGTTGAGCGAGCTGGCATAGACGTCGGCAAACTGCGCCTGCGAACTCTTGAAGCCGACGGTGCTGGCGTTGGCGATGTTGTTACCGATGACGTCCAGCGATTTCGCTGCGCCGTTCAAGCCGCTCAGGCCTTGTTGGAAAGACATGTGATTCTCCTGGGAAGGTTAGTAAGCGGCTTGGCTTACAGGACTTGTTTGATGTCGGCGAGGGAAATGCTCCCTTTGCCGGCGAGGTTCAGCTTGACGCCGTCCTTCGAATTGGTACTTACACTGGCCACCGTATCGACGCTCAGCGCCTTGACGTCGGTCAGCGGCAGGCCGCCGCGCGAGGCGACGACGCGGAAGCTGTACTTGCCATCGGCCAGCATGGCGGCGTCGACGGCATCGCTGCTGCCATCCCAGGCCAGCGGCATCGCGCCCGCGTCAAGCGCGCCGAGGTCGATCGTGGCCACGTCCTTGCCGGTGCGCGGGTCGGTGACGATCACCTGCACGTTGTCGGCGGCGGTGGCGAGGTCGACACCGAACACCGATTTGCCGCCGGTCAGGTTGATGGTATTGCCTTCGACCAGCACGCCATGGCCGATCAGGTTCGTCGCCTGCATCGCTTCGCTCGACTGGTAGCTGGCCTTGAGCGTGTCCAGCGTTTCGTTCAGCTTGTTGACGCCGGTAACGGTCTGCAGCTGGGCCAGCTGGCTCGTCACCTGGGCGTTGTCGAGCGGGTTCAGCGGATCCTGGTTCTTCAGCTGCGTCACGAGCAGGGTCATGAACTTGTCGGTGTCGGCCTGGACGCTGTCTTTCTCGGCCTTCTTGTTGTTCATCGTCGACATCAAGTCGTTGATCGAGGTGCCGGCGCCGGCGGAATTTACGGTGGACATGGGGTGTCTCGCTTAGGGATTACTGACCGAGGGTCAGGGTTTTGAGCAGCATGCTTTTCGCCGCGTTCATCGTTTCGACGTTGTTCTGGTAGGAACGCGATGCCGACAGCATGTTGACCATCTCGTCCACCGCGTTCACGTTCGGCATCGAAACATAGCCCTTCTCGTCGGCCATCGGATGCTTCGGGTCGTAGACCTGTTTCAGGGGCGAGCTGTCTTCGACCACTTCGCGCACCTTGACGCCGGTGGCGCCGGTGTTCAAGGGAACCGCTTCGAACACGACCTGTTTTGCACGGTAGGCTTCGCCCGTGGACGAGGTGGCGCTGTCGGCGTTGGCGAGGTTGCTGGCAACGGTATTCAGGCGCTGGGCCTGGGCACTCATGGCCGAACCGGAGACATTGAATATATTAAAGAGCGACATGATTTACCCGCCTGATTGATTACTGACCGTTCTGGATCGCCGCCATCAGGCCGCGGATCTGATGGTTGATCATGGTGATGCCGGCTTCGTAGCGCAGCGCGTTGTCGGCGAACTGGTTGCGTTCGACGTCCATGTCGACCGTGTTGCCGTCCACGGCGCCCTGGACCACGCCGCGGTAGAGCACCGGCGTGCCGTCGGCAAGCGCCTTGCCGTCGGCGGCCGGGGCCGGCTGCTGGTGGCGGCCATTGGTGGCGGCCAGCTGCGGGTTGGCGGCATTCGCGCCTTTTGCCAGAGCACCCTGCAGCGCGCTGGAGAAATCGATGTCGCGCGCCTTGAAGTTCGGCGTGTCGGCGTTGGCGATATTGGACGCAATGATTTCCTGGCGCTGGGCGCGCAGCGAAAGCGCTGCCTCATTGAATCGTAAGTAGTTGTCGAGTTTGCCGATCATGCCGCCTCCGGGCTGATTTCTTGTTGGGACAGCGTGAATCATACGTTTGGGCAACACAAGCCAATCAAACGATGAGGGACGGGAATCCCCGGCTATTCAAAGTTTCACCGTGGAACCAAGACACCTAAGATGGCAGCCATCCTGATTGCATCCACTGCCATGTCCAAGAAACGCATACTGTCGACGCTTCCGCTGTTTGCCGCCCTGCTGGCCGCCATGCTGGCCGCCTTCCTGTCGCCCGCCCAGGCCGCCACAACAGCCGCCAGTCCTGCCGCCGCGCGCCAGGACGGCGCTGCGCTGCGCAAGGCCGCACAAGCCTATCTGGAAGGACAAAGCGCCGGCCTGCCGGGCAAGGTGACGATCAAGGTCGGCGCGGTCGACCCGCGCCTGTCGCTGGCAAGCTGCCCGTCCCCGGAGGCCTTCCAGCAGCCAGGCGCACGGCCCGGGGCAAGACGACGGTGGGCGTGCGCTGCACCGCCCCCCGTCTGGACCGTGTTCGTCCAGGCGCAAGTGAGCGTATTGGCCGACTACCTGACGGCCGCGGTGCCGCTGGCCCAGGGCCAGCCGATCGACGCCAGCCAGCTGGCGACAATGCAGGGCGATATCGCGGCCATGCCGAACGGCATCATCACTGACATGGCGCAAGCGATCGGGCGTACGCCCATCGTCTCGCTGCCGGCCGGCGCCCCGCTGCGCCTCGATGCGCTGAAGTCGAAACCGGTGGTGCAGCAGAACCAGGCCGTGCGCATTATTTCTCGCGGCGAAAACTTCTCGGTCTCGGGTGAAGGCAAGGCGATTGCGAATGCCGGCGAAGGCCAGGTAGTGCAGGTGCGCACGCCGCGCGGCGCGATCATCAGCGGTACGGCAAGGATGGGCGGGATCGTCGAAGTTGCGCTATAGAAATGCATAGTAAATAAACTTCTCGAAAGAGCGATCCGCGCTAAAGTTTGCGGCCAGGCAGCCGTTACACAGTGCAGATCCCGGAGCTCCTGCTTCGAACCGAGAAGGAACATGCTGTGAAAATCAACGACACCCTCAAGGGCCCACAAGCCCAACAGCTGCAGAACACGACGGCGGCGAACGCCAAGCAGGCTGAAAAGGCAGCGGCCACGGCCGCGCCAACGCAGACGCAAACTGACAGCGTGCGCCTGTCCTCGCAGGCGCAAGGCGCCAGCGGGGCATCGAGCACCGGTCAGGTGTTCGATGCCAAGAAAGTTGAACGTATCAAGATGGCAATTGCCGATGGGCAGTTCCAGGTAAATTCCGAAAGGATCGCGGACGGCCTGCTCGATACCGTGCGCGACCTGCTCCACTCACGCAACCGATAAAGCCCCATGACCAGTCCGAACACGACCCTCACCGCCGAACACGAGCGCATCAGCGCGCTGGTGGAACTGATGAAACAGGAGCAGCAGCTCCTGGTGGCGGCGGACGCGGACGGACTGGCAGGCATGACCCCGCGCAAGGTGGCGCTGGTGCAGGAGCTGGCGCAATTGTCGCGCGAACGCCATCTGGCGCTCGGCCGTGCCGGCTTCGCCGCAGCCGAAGCGGGCATGGAACCCCTGGCTGGCAGCACACGGCGACGACAACGCGCGCGCCGCCTGGTCGCAGCTGCTGGCCGCGACAAGCGAAGCGAAAGAACTGAACCGCGTGAATGGACTGCTGATCAACCGGCAGATGGCGCATACCCAGACCGTTTTGACCGCCCTGCGCACACCCACCGCGGGTGCCGAGTCGACGCTGTACGGCGCCAAGGGCCAGACTTTCGGCAGTGGACCGTCGCGACGGTTTGTCGTCGGCTGACCCTTCTACGCTTCCCCATCACGACGGCCGCTTCTGCGGCCGTTGTCGTTGATGGGTGCCAGGGCGACCGGACCTGTCACCGATTCAGGTAACGCTGCGCGATCAGCGACAGGGCCTGACGCTCGATTGACGCGCTTGCCGCGCAGCCGCGCTACGACTTCATCGTTTTGTGTTGTTGACGGCCGAAGTAAAAGTCATTGATCGTCGTCGTGAAGTAGATATCGGCCGCCACGACAAGCACGACGATGACGCAAACGGCAAGGGCAAGACGAACGATGGATTTTCGGGTCATGTATGGTCCAGTACTGAAGGCGTCAATTCTTGTGGTGGATCCGTTCAGGCATTTCCTGGCGCTGGAAAAAAAACCGCCAGCGACGCCAGGGCGACGGATCGACGACGATACAGGCCGCAACTCGGATGGTGCGGAAGGCAGCACTCGGATCAGGGCGCCGTATAGTGTCGGAAGATCTTACACTTGCATCGCAGCAAATATTATCAGTAAATACAATCCCAATGGAATCAATCGACTGAACACATTATTTCCTATTGGCAAGAATTATGCTTATTAGAAATATTTACGAAGTCTAATAACTATAGGGATTGATCCATGTTTAAAAAATCGATGTTGGCAATGGGATGTGCGCTGGCTGTCATGTCCGGCAGCGCTTCTGCAGCACTGATCTACAACGAGGCAGTGTCGGGCGATGCAGGCCCGTGGTTCCTCAACGGCGGTCTCGCCTTGGGCGACGTCTATAGCGGTGACTATGTCCTCGGCCGCATGGACAACACCGCCTACGACTCGTACTGGGAGGGCTACAATTTCTACCTCGACGGCAGTATTCGCAGCGTCAACATCACCGTTTTGACGGGCCCAGCGTCGAATAACTGGCAGCTGTACTCCGGCGCCGGCTGGGGAGCGACGCTCCAGCAGGGGCCCTTGAATAGCTTCAATAGCTCGCTGAGCTTCAACGTGGCGGGCCTGAGCGGTTTTTACACGCTGGGAAACAACGGCGTTGTCAGCTCCATGCCTTACAACTACCAGATCGCCTTCGACACGGCGACCGACGGCGCGGATATTCCTGAACCAGGCACGCTCGCTCTGCTGGGCCTTGGCCTCGCCGGCTTCTGCGCGCGCCGCCGTCGCAAGGCTTAGAGCGCCTAACAAAACCGCCATAGCCGCGTTGCGGCTCCTAGCCGTACAAATGTACTGTCGTCGTCGCCGCGCCTTGCTCTGACGGTTTTGTTAGACGCTCTTAATCAAGGGCTTGCGCAAAAAACGGGAGCAACGCGCTCCCGTTTTTCTTTCTGCCGTCTCGTTTCAGCTTCCATTGCATTCACATCAGCCAATCACGGCTGCGCCCAGCTTTTCGCCCCATATTCCCAACGCCATGGCATGCCCGTGTCGCCCAGGACGAGCTTGACGATCCCGGGAAACAAGGCCTCGGCCCGAACATCGTTGGACAGGATGACAACACAACTTTGTTGTCGCTCCAGGCAAACCCAGGTATTTCCCGTCGAATCGTTGTGCCCGCCTTTCTGGAAACCATGGCCCAGCGGACCCCTGAAGGTGACGACACCCAGACCCGCGGCCAGATTATCGTGCCGCTGTCCAGGCGCGGCCTCGGGCTGCAAGGTGGGAAATTGCGACAAGGTCCTGATCGGCAGCTGCGGGCGCGTCAGTTCCGCCCGTGCAGCCGGACTGAGTCCGTCGCCGCGCACATAGGCCTCGGCGAACCTGGCGAAATCCGCAATGGTCGTGTCCATCGAGCCGGCCGCGCGTGTCTTACTGCGCTCGTCATGCGCTTCGACACTGCCGTCCTCTTTCCACCCGTCGGCCAGCTTGGCCGCAAAATCCGGACGCCAGGTCATGCTGGTGCGTTGCATGCCAAAACGATCGAATACGCGCCGCTGCATCTCCTTGCCGAGGTCCAGGCCCAGTCCGCGTTCGATGACGAATTGCAGCAGGATGATTCCGTCGCCGGAATAGGCATACCGCGAGCCCGGTTCGAAATGGAACCTGAGCTTTCCGTCCGGCTCGAGAAACCCGAAGTTCGCAAAGCCGGCGCTGTGCGTGAGCAGGATGCGCGGCGTCAGTTTCCGCCAGCGCTCATCGCCGGCAAGATGCTGCCAGGCAGCGTATTTGTCCGCCTCGCCAGTGTATTCAGGAAGCGGTTTTGGCAGGTAAGCTGCGATCGAGGTATCGAGGTCGAGTTTGCCCTCTTCCACCAGCTGCATCACCGTATAGGCGAACACGGCTTTGGTAAGCGAGGCGCCGTACATCACGGTGTCGGGCGTCAGCGGCTCGCCGCGGGCGTTGCGCTTTCCCCAGGTGCGAACCTGCGTCACGGCGCCATTCTTAACGATGGCAATCGCCAGACCTTGGGCGCCCGTGCGCTGCATACCCTGCTCGACGTAGTCATCCAGCCTTGCTCTCGGCTGTCCGGTTGCACAGCCGGCCAGCACCAGGCAAGAAAAAACAAGACACCGTTTGAGATAAGCGCGCATGACGTAGATGTTCCCTATTAGGTGAAAGGTGATCGAAACGGACGCCGCAGCGGCGTTCTCCGCCACTGCAAGGAATTGATTCCACATATCCGGCCTCCAACGCCCCCATGGCGCTGGGGTCAGGTCTGACAAATAGACACGAACTCTGCATTTGCGGTGCTGGGGTCAGGTCTGACAAATAGACACGAACTCTGCATTTGCGGTGCTGGGGTCAGGTCTGACAAATAGACACGAACTCTGCATTTGCGGTTTTCACGACAGCGGTGCTGGGGTCCGGTGCTGGGGTCAGGTCTGACAAATAGACACGAACTCTGCATTTGCGGTTTTCACGACAGCGTACGGCTGAGATCGTGTCCAAATGTCAGACCTGACCCCAGCCTTTCTGTGACGCGGCCCCGCGCTCGCTACTTCCCGATCAGCACCGGCTCATCAAATCCCAGCTCCTTCATCCGCGGTAGCTGCGTCTTGCCGTCACCCACCACCAGCCACACCATCTTCGACGGATCGAGATACTTCTGCGACAAGGCCTGCACTTGCGGCAGCGTCATCGCCTTGACGATCTGCTCGCGCTCCTTCACGTAGTCCGGGCGCCAGCCGTATTTGCTGATGTTGTCCAGCATGGCCAGCTTGGCGCCGGCGGTCTCGAAAGCGCGTGCATTGCTCTTGACGAGGAAGTTCCTGGTCGTTTCCAGGTCCGCGGCCGTGTAGGTGGACGGATAATCCTGCAGGATCTGCTTGACCAGCTGGGTCGATTCGAGCGTGACGTTGCTGCGCACGCCGCTGGCGATCAGGAAGGGGCCGGCGCTCTTGCTGCCGCTGAAACTGGAATTGATGCCGTAGGTGTAGCCCTTGCCTTCGCGCAGTTGCTGGGTCAGGCGCGAGGCGAAGCCGCCGCCGCCGAGGATGTAGTTGGTGACAAGCGCCGGGTAGTAGTCCGGATCGGTCACGGCCAGCGCGCGGTAGCCAACCTGCAGCACCGACTGCTTGGCGTCGGGCACGTCGACAAAATACACCTTGGCGGGCGCCTGGCCGGCGGCCGCCGTCGGGGCCGGCAGCGTGACGATGGAAAAACTGCTGTTCCGGCTGATCGGCATCGGTTTCGTGCTGCTCAGCCTGACGGTACTGTCGGGCGTGGTGTTCTCCGAGCAGCTGTTCGGACGCGCGCTCGAGGGCGACAGGTTCGCCCGGTAGTACGCTTTCAGGTCGTCGATGGTGATCGCATTCACACTCTCGAAGCTGCCGAGGATGTTGTGCGAACGGGGATCGTCCTTTGCATAAATCAACCTGGCGAAGTTGTTGGCGGCCAGCGCATTCGGCTCGGCTTCCTGCTGGCGGATCTGGGTCAGCACGCTTTGCTTGATGCGCGCAAATTCCTTCTCGTCCCAGCGCGGCGCAAGCAGGATTTCCTGGACCAGGGCCAGGGTCGCATCGTAGTTGCGTGCCAGCGTCGTGACGCCGATGCGGATGTCTTCGGTACGCGCCGAGACATTGATCGTGGCGCCCAGTTGCTGGATCGCTTCCTCGAGTTCCTGCGGGGTCTTGCTGGCGGTGCCCTGGGTCATCATTCGGGCCACCAGGTTGGCGACGCCCACCTTGTCCAGCTTGTCGAGCAACAGGCCGCCGTCGAGGGCGATCTCGAACTGCACCAGCGGTACTTCCTTGTTCTCGATGCCGACCACGCGCATGCCGTTGCCCAGCGACGCGTTCCATACCTGCGGCACCTTCAAAGCGGGCGTCGGTCCGTAGGGCGGCTCCTTGCTGCGGTCAAAGGCTGATGGGGTCTTCGCGTAGTCGGCGTTGACGCTCGGGTCGACCGCGTTCTCGGCGCCCTGCACCACTTTCTCTTCCACCACTTCGGCCTTGCTCGAACCACTCAGGGCGAGGGCCAGCTTGCCCTTCGGGACAAAACTGGTCGCGACAAATGGCTTGCCCTTGATATAGGTTTCGTACACGCGCCGCACATCGGCCGGCGTGACGGCCAGGGTCTTCCTGACGCCTTCGGTCGCATAGCCCGGGTTGCCGCTCAGGTAATTGTATTCGGCCAGCAGCGCCGATTTGCCCAGCACGCTCGACACCGAGTTATAGAAACGCGTCTCGATGCCGGCCTTGATCCGGTTCAGGTCTTTCTCGGGAATGCCTTCCTTCTCGAACTTCGCAAAGGCCGCGTCGACCGCACCGGCCACTTCGTCGAGCGGCTTGCCCTCGTAGGCGCGCACGCGCAGCATGAACTGGCCCGCCAGTTCCGAAGTCTGGTTGCCGATCTGGACGGCCGGCGCCAGCTTGCTGTCTTCCACGACCACTTTGTAGAACGGCGCGCGCTTCGTTTGCGACAGGTATTCGGCCAGCACTTCCAGCGCATACGAATCCGGATGCAGGTCCTCGACGGTCGGCCAGGCCATCGTCAGCTCGGGCAGCCTGGCGAAATTGTCTTCATGCGCCAGCTTGACGGTCTGTTTCACCACGCCCGGGCGCTTGGCCATCGCGCGGATCGGTTCGCCGCGCTTGATCTCGGAAAAATACTTTTCGACCCATTTGCGCGCCTGCACCGGATCGAAGTCGCCTGCCAGCACGAGGGTGACATTGTTCGGCACGTACCACAGGCGGAAGAATTCCTTGACGTCGTCGACGGTGGCATTCTGCAGGTCCTCGAGCGAGCCGATGACTTGCCAGTTGTACGGGTGGTCGGCCGGGTACAGCGCCTTGTTGATGACGTAGGAAGTGTGGCCATACGGGGCGTTGTCCACGCCCTGGCGCTTCTCGTTCTTGACGACCTGCTTTTCCTTGGCCAGCACCGGATCGGTCACGGTGTTGATGAACCAGCCGAGCTTGTCGGCCTCGGCCCAGATCATTTTTTCCAGGGCATCCTTGGGCACCGTCTGCAGGTAGTTGGTACGGTCCTGCGAGGTCGAACCATTCGCACCCGAGCCGCCGATGCGGGCGGTCATCTTGTCGAGGCCGCCTTTGCCGAGGTTTTCCGATTCCAGGAACAGCAGGTGTTCGAACAGGTGGGCAAAGCCGGTGCGACCAGCCTTTTCCCGGCTCGATCCCACGTGGGCCGTCAGGTTGACGGCGACGACCGGATCGGAACGGTCGATGTGGAAAATCACCTCCATGCCGTTGGCCAGCGTGAACTTCTGGTACTCCACCTTGAGGGCGGCCCGGGTGGCGGCCTTGTTGGGCGTCGCGGCCTGGATGGGGGCAGCGATGGTCGATGCCAGGCATGCAGCCAGCACTACGGTTGGGGGAAACATCTTCATGCGAACAAGATCCTCAGGATGGAAGGGACGGTAGGGCACCGGAGCGTTCTGGATGGTATTGCAATTTCATGATTGCTACAACGACAAAGGGCGCTCCGGCGCCGTACGCGGCAGTGTTGCCAGCCGCTTGCATACGGCAGGCTCGACAGGGTGCAATGCATATCTTGCCCTACGAACCTTGCTGTAGCACAAATTCCTCTCTACACAAGCAGCGGAAAGTAGTCCTGGTATTCACCCACGGAGGAACCCATGCGCCCTATCCCACCCCTGTTAGCCGCCCTGCTGGCCACGTCCCTGTCCGCCCAGGCCTCGGGCGACATCGCCGTGACCATCACGCCCGAGCGTGCCACCCTTGGCAAGCGCGACGACGTGATGGTGACGGTCACCATGCACAACACCGGCAGCGCGCCCGAGCGCCTGCCCGCCTGGCGCACGCCGTTTGCGCGCATCGACAGTCCGCTGTTCGAGATGACGCGCGATGGCCTGCCGGTGCGCTACCTCGGCCGCCAGGTCAAGCGCGCCGCACCGGCCGAGGCCGATTTCCTGACCCTGATGCCGGCGAGCGCCGCAGCGCGCGCGTCGAGCTGTCGGCCCTGTACGACATGGCGGCGACGGGCGCATATGCGGTGCGCTACCGCGGCGCCGCCAGCAGCGGGAGCGAATCCGCCACCTCGACGGCCACGACCAGGACCGGCGCCATGCGTTCGAATACCGCGGCGATCTGGATCGAAGGCCGCCTGCCGCGCGGCGTCGCTTCCATGGCGGTCGATGCGCCCACGGGCAAGGGTTTGAGTTATGCGCAGTGCTCGAACGCCCAGCAGGAAACCATTGCCCAGGCCATGAGCGCCGGCACCGCGATGACAAACGACGCCCTGGCGTATTTCGGCAAGGCCGAGGTGCCGGGCAAGCGCTATGTCAACTGGTTCGGCGCGCTCGACGGCACGCGCCAGGCGCTGGTCGCCAAACACTTCACGGCCATCAAGGATGCGTTCGACACCAAGCCGGTGAAGGTCGACTGCGGTTGTGACGAGGATTATTTCGCCTACGTCTACCCGGCACGGCCCTACACGATCTATGTCTGCAAGGCCTTCTGGAGCGCGGCGCTGACCGGCACCGATTCGAAAGGCGGCACGCTGCTGCACGAGATGAGCCATTTCGATGCCGTCGCCGGCACCGATGACCATGTCTATGGCCAGTCGGGCGCGGCCGAGATGGCACGGACGGCACCGGAACGCGCCGTCAACAATGCCGACTCGCACGAGTACTTTGGCGAGAACAATCCGCCCTTGAATTAGTGCAAGAAATCTTCCAGCCTGAGCTGCCGGCACTATTGGCAGGTTCAGGCTACGGAAGCCAATAAGAGGATACTGTTCATGCTTTTTGGGTCGTCTAGACAAGGCGCTAGCACAAGTTTTGACATAAATACAGAGCGATTCGACAATAGTTCATTCTTGTTACTTTTCCGCCAATCGACCAAACAAAATATCTAAATTACATTGCTTCGTTTGAAAGAATTGCGCAGTATAGGCGTGAGTTTTCGTTACATTCCGATGAAATGCGACGGGAGCTTACACAATAATGCGGGTGGCGAGCAGCCACGACAATTTTTATACGGAGAAGACACATGAGCTGGAACAGCATCTTGAAGTCGGCAATCGGTATCGCAGCACTCGGCATGGCATGCGGCGCCCAGGCAGGTTCGAACGGCGTGAAAGTGACCGTCACCCCTGAGAAAAACGCGCTTGGCGCCAGCGACGACGTGGTCGTCAACGTCACCCTGACCAACACTTCCTCGACCCCGCAATACGTGCTGAAGGCGCGCACGCCTTTCGAAGGCCTGAGCGCGCCGCTGTTCGACGTCACGCGCGATGGCGCCGCCGTCCCGTACACCGGCGCCCTCGTCAAGCGCGCCAAGCCGACCGCGGCCGACTACTACCTGCTGAAACCAGGCGCGTCGCATACCGTGAAAGTGGAACTGTCTGCCCTGTACGACATGAGCGTCAGCGGCGACTACTCGATCCGCTATCGCACCGCTTCGCCGGATCTGTTCCTGACGAATAACGGCCGCCTCGGCGGTACCGTGCAAGCCGCCGGCTCGAACGCCGGCATCGGCGAGCTGCAGTCGGAAGCGGCTACCCTGTACGTCCAGGGCCGCCTGCCGCGCGGTTCGGAATCGCCCATCATGGAAGCGCTGAAACGCGATGGCGGCACGGTTTCCCCGGCTGGCGTGAGCTACGCTTCGTGCTCGTCGTCGCAGCAGAGCACGATCGCTTCGGCGATCACGGCTGCGAAGAACTACGCCAACGGCTCGGTCAGCTACATGACCCGCACCACGATGGGTCCGCGCTACACCAAGTGGTTCGGCACTGCCACGTCCTCGCGCGTGTCGACCGTGCGCTCGCATTACAACAACATCAAGAGCGCCTTCGATACCAAGAACGTGGTGGTCGATTGCAGCTGCCGCGACAGCTCGTACGCCTACGTGTACCCGACCCAGCCGTACCGCATCTACGTCTGCAACGCGTTCTGGTCGGCACCGATGACGGGCACCGACTCGAAGGGCGGCACCCTGGTGCATGAGATGAGCCACTTCAACGTTGTCGCCGGTACCGACGACCACGCCTATGGCCAGAGCGCGGCCGCCAGCCTGGCGATCAGCAATCCGACCCAGGCTGTCGACAACGCCGACTCGCACGAGTACTTCTCGGAAAACAACCCGGCGCTGAACTAAGCACTGGTTTCGGCATCATCGGGCTTGACCCGGCTGAAACGACAAGGTCCCGGCGAACCGGCAAGTCTGACTTGCGGTTCGGCGGGACCTTTTTTTCGGCCGTGGGACCGAGGCTTCGCTTATTGCCCGGTATGGACGAAGGAGACCGGCTTGGCCGGGAACTCCGTCAGCGCATCCAGGCGCTTCGGATCGACCAGCACGGGGCCGGCATAGCCGATGTTGTAGCTGTGACGCCCGCTCTGGAAGGCGTAGGTGCGGGTGATGTCGATGGTGTTCTTCAGGACCTTGCCCGGTGCCAGAGGCTCGTAGTCGGCGGCCGTGAGTGCCGCGCGCTTGACCATCTTGCCGGTATAGTCGATTGGCCGGTTGCCGAAGTCACGCACGTCGAAGCGGCGGCCCGTCAGTTCCTTTTCCAGCGCAATCTCGCGCGGAATCCAGACCGTGGCCTTGCCCTGGTTGGTGATCGTCAGGTTGACCAGCACCTTGCCGGGCGGGGTAGCGATATCGATACTGTGTTTCACGTCCACGGTCGGTTCTCCAGCCGTACTGGCACAGGCGGTAATAAAGCTGGCTGCCGCAACGGCGGCCAGCAGGAAGGGTCTGCGTTGCATGTTCGACTCCGTATGGTTGTGCTTAGCATTGTGCGGGCACGGGGCGCAAAAGCCAAGGGTGGCGGTGCTGCGGAATCCACGGATGATCGGTGGGTGGACCGCGTGGAGTCAGGACTCCACCCTACGAAAACCACCAACGTAGGGTGGAGGCGGCCGGCAAGGCTCCTGACTCCACGCGGTACAAAGCATGATATACAGAATATTTCACGAATGCGGCTTTCGTGAAATATTCGTTCACCCGCCCTCTTGCGGCGTGGCCGCCAGGATCGTCACCGCCACGCGCCGGTTGCGTGCCCTGCCCGCTTCATCCGTGTTCGGCGCCACCGGTAGGTTGGCGCCATGGCCGACGGCGGTCAGCCGCGACGGATCGATGCCGCCTTCGATGAACAGGCGCACCACGCTGCTGGCGCGCACGCTCGATAACTCCCAGTTCGACGGAAACGCGGAATTGGCGATCGGCCGGTCGTCGGTATGGCCTTCGACCTGGATCGCATGGGTGTCAAGCTGCAGCAGGCCCGCCACCGTGCCGAGGGTGGCACGCGCATCCTTGCCCAGCACCGCCTGCCCTTCGGCGAAGAGCACGCTGGCATTGATGTCGACCTTGACGCCGCGCGCGGTCTGCGTCACGCGCACCTTGCCGTCTTTCACCAGCGGCGCAAGCGAGGCATTCAACTGGCGCGCGAGCGTGTTCAGGCGCTCCTGCTCGCGGCGCATGGCCTCCAGCCGCTTGCGTGCGATCAGCTGCGTCAGGGGCAGCTGTTCGATGGTGCTGCTGGCCTGCGGCGTCGTCGGCTTGCCGCCGAAGGCATCGCCAAGCGCGTCCGACAGCACCCGGTATTTTCCGACGTTGACCACGGAAATCGCGTACATCACGACAAAGAAGGCGAACAGCAGCGTGATGAAGTCGGCGTACGAAATCAGCCAGCGGTCGTGGTTTTCCGCCTCTTCCTCGACGCGTTTGCGCGCCATGTCAGTGCGTCACCAGGAGGCTGGCCATGCGTTCCTCGACCACGCGCGCATGGTTGCCGCTGGCCAGGTCGTGGAAGACTTCCAGCAGGATGTCGTACTGGGCGACGCGGTCCGCCACCAGGGCTTTCAATTTGTTGGCCACCGGCAGGAAGAACAGGTTCGCAAGGCCCACGCCATACACCGTCGAGACGAAAGCGACCGCGATGCCGGAACCCAGGCGCGAGGGGTCGGACAGGTTTTCCATCACGTGGATGAGGCCCAGCACGGCGCCCAGGATGCCGATGGTCGGCGCGTAGCCGGCAGCGGATTCCCAGATGCGCGCGGCGCGGCGTTCGGCCGCCTCGAAGGCGCTGACCTCGGTCTCGAGCAGGCCGCGCAGCTTGTCCGGGTGGACGCCGTCGACGACCAGGCGCAGGCCCTTCTGGATGAAGGGCTCCTTGCCGCCCATGTACTGCTCGAGCGCGAGCAGGCCGTCGCGCCGTGCCGTGTGGCTCCACAGCGCGATCTCGCGCGAGAGCGGCTGGCGCTTGTCCTTCGGCGGGAAGAAGACCCAGCGCAGCATCTGCATGCCGCGGCGGAAAGTACGCGCCTCGGACTGCAGGAGCACCGCCCCGAACGTACCGACGACGACGATGGCGAAGGCTGCCGGTTGAATGAGCGAGGCGAAGCGGCCGCCGTCGAGCGTGTGCCCGACAACAAGGCCGATAATCGCCAGCGCCAGGCCGATCAGGCTGGCGAAGTCCACAGCTTTTCCTTGAGCGAGGCACGCAGGCGCGCCACGGCTTGCGTGTGGAGCTGCGACACGCGCGATTCCGACACGCCAAGGACGGCGCCGATTTCCTTCAGGTTCAGCTCTTCCTCGTAGTACAGGCCCATGAGGATTTTCTCGCGCGGCGGCAAGCCGTCGATGGCGCCGATCACGGCCTGGCGGAAGTCGGTGTCGAGCAGCGCGCGCAGCGGGTCGTCGTCGTCGACCGCATACCGGTCGAGGAAGGAATCGTTGCCATCCTCGTCGTGGAAGTCCTCGTAATAGACCAGCTGGTGGCCGCCGCCTTCGAACAGCATTTCCTGGTAATCGGCCAGGGACACGTCGAGCGATTTGGCGACTTCGGTCTCGGAGGGCGCGCGGCCCAGCTTCTGCTGCAGTGCGGTCATGGCGGATTCCACTTTCTTCATGGTCTGACGGGTACTGCGCGGCATCCAGTCGTTGCTGCGCAACTCGTCGACCATGGCGCCGCGGATGCGCAGCACTGCATAGGTTTCGAATTGGGCGCCGTGGTTGTCTTCGTAGCGGTTGATGGCGTCGAGCAGGCCCATCATGCCGGCCTGGATCAGGTCGTCCACCTCCACCGATGGCGGCAATTTCGCCTTCATCTGGTGCGCGAGGCGCTTGACCAGCGGGGCGTGCTCGGTGAGCAGGTGGTTCTTGTCCGCTTTCCCTTTGACGGTATACATGCTTGTGCTTTTTTCTTAAGAACCGAAGTGCGCGCCGCGGGTCTGACGCACACCGCTGAAACGCCCGGCGAGTTGGCGGAAAGCCACCGAGGCACCGGCCAGCGGAAACGCATCGACCACGGCACGGCCGAGACGCGCGGCGCGGTGCAGGTATTCGTCTGCCGGGACCGAGCCCATGGAACTCAACGTTACTGCAAGGTAACGACTTGCCGCTGACGCCATATTATCGTAAACAACACGGGCCTCCGCCTCCGTTGCCCCGGTGACAAGGATGCCGAAACGGCGGCGTCCCAGCTCCTGCGCCAGGCGCTTGATCAGGCCATAGGCGTTGGTGATCGAGGTGGCGTTGGTGGAGACCTGGATCACGATTTCCGAGTCCGCCAGCGCCGGCAAGGCCAGGCTGCCATCGCGGTTCAGTTCGCCATCGACGATGACGATGCCGCCCTGGCGCTTGACCAGCACATCGAAGGCCTTGGCCAGGCGGCGCGCCTCGACCGCATCCTGCGGCAGGCGGCCGTCGCGGGCCAGCAGCGCCAGCGCGAAGCCTTGCGGCGCATGCTGCACCACCTGGTCGAGCGCGCATTCCCGGCGTGCCACCTGCATCAACCGGCATGGCGTTCCATCTCCGGGCGATAGGCGACGCTGTGGTTGCGCAGGCAGGCGTCGACGATCAGCACGTCGTTGCCGGATTGAAACAGCGAGGCGCCCAGGTTCACCAGCATGGCGCTCTTGTCGTCGCCCGGGGTGGCGGACAGGAAGGTCACGACGCGCGGCTGGGCGCCGGCCAGCATCCGGCGCAGGCCCTCGGCCTGGTCAAAGTCGAAACTAGACAAAACGCACCTCGCGCAGGCTGTCGTCGGCTTTGCCGGCACGGGCCATCATCAGCGGCAGGTCGGCGTCCTCGAACTGGGATGCGGCATCGCGGCGGCCGCGGAAGGCGCGGTCGACCAGCATGGCGCGGTCGGCCAGGTGCAGGTCTTCCGGCACGCGCTGGCCGTTCGAGATGTAGTGCAGGTTCAGCTTCTGGCGGATCATCACGTCGAGCACGTTGCCGATCGAGGCGGCTTCGTCGAGCTTGGTCATGATGCAGCCGTGCAGGCCGCTGCCCTGGTAGGCGCGCACGACTTCGGCCAGGGTTTCGTTGGTGGCCGTCGCGTTCAGGCACAGCAGGCGTTTCACGTCCGCGCCGGCGCCGTTCAGCATGGCCACCTGTTCCGTCACCATCTGGTCGCGCTGCGACATGCCGATGGTGTCGATGAGCACGGTGTGCTTGTTCTTCAGTTCTTTCAGGGCGATGCGCAGGTCGGCTTCGTCCTTCACCGAGTGCACCATCACGCCCAGGATCTTGCCATAGATGCGCAGCTGCTCGTGGCCGCCGATACGGTAGGCATCGGTGGTGATCAGGGCCAGCTTTTCCGCACCGTGGCGCATGACGCAGCGCGCGGCCAGTTTCGCGGTGGTGGTGGTCTTGCCGACGCCGGTCGGGCCGACCAGGGCGAACACGCCGCCCTTTTCCAGCAGGCTGTCTTCGTCGGCCATGGTGGTCAGGTTACGCGCCAGCACAGTCTTGATCCAGCGCATGGCTTCGGCCGCGTCCTTGTTGGCAGGCATCTTGTCGATCAGGTAGCGCGACAGCGAGGCCGAGAAACCGGCGCCCAGCATTTCGCGGAGCACGGCCGCCTTGTGCGGTTCGCGCTGCTGGGTACCGCCCCAGGACAGTTCGGCCAGCTGGGTTTCCATCATGCCGCGCATGGCGCGCAGTTCGCTCATCATGCCGCTCATCTCTTGCGCAGCCGATTCCTGGGCCTGGGCAATCGCGGCCTGCATCATCTGCGTCATCGCGCTCATATCAAAAGCGGGTGCAGCGGCCGGGGCTGGCGCAGGAGCGGCGGCGCGGCGCGGCGCGGCGAAGGCGGCTTCGAATTCCGGCTCCATCGCCGGTGCGCGGCGGGTGGCGTAGACGTGTTCGGGGGCCGGCGCTGCGGGCGCGGCGCTGCGGCGGTTCACAAAAGCCGGCTCGGCGTCGTCGAAGGGATTCAGGTGGTCCAGGCGCGGTGCCGGCTGGGCCATCGGCGAACCGGCGGCTGGCGCGGCCAGCGAGGCGACGTCGTCGTTGTCGAGTGCGAGGATTTCGACGACGCCATCGACCGGACGGTTCGAGAGGATGACGGCATCGGGCCCGAGCGCATCGCGCACCTTGCGCAAGGCTTCACGGGAGGTTGCCGCTGTAAATTTCTTCACATTCATCTTATTCTCCGAACTGCTTGATCTATTCATGCCGGGACGGAAGTCTCCGGTCTATGGCTAGATTATTGACGATGCTGTGAAGCAACCATCAGCGGAAAAGGATGGGGAAAGTGGGTTAATTCGAATTTGATGGTGGAGTGGTATGGCTTGCGGTCGCGTTACCGCGTGGGCTCGGGGCGCCCACCCTACGGATGCGCTACGGGGTGGAGCTTGCGAACCCGGGTATCTCCTGCTGTAACCGCGTGGGAACAGGGTGCCTCGGCCGCCCCGCCCACCCTACGGATGCGCTACGGAATGGAGCTTGCGAACCCAGGTATCTCCTGCTGTAACCGCGTGGGCACAGGGTGCCTCGGCGGCCCCGTCCACCCTACGGATGCGCTACGGGGTGGAGCTTGCGAACTCGGGTATCTCCTGCTGTAACCGCGTGGGCACAGGGTGCCTCGGCGGCCCCGCCCCTACGGATGCGCTACGGGGTGGAGCTTGCGAACTCGGGTACTTCCCGTAGGGTGGGCACCTGTGCCCACGCGGACGGTGCGGTCCGATAACGGCGCGCCGACGGGCTCGGCAAACCTTGCAAACCACCGGCGGTCAACGCTCCTGCGCACACCGGGTTTCTCGACCGTTCGTTGAACGCGTAGGGTCATCCAAGCCTGGGGCTTGGTGACGACCCGCCTACCCTACCTTATTGCACGCCCACCAGGCTGGTCACCCGAATCGTCTTGCTCTCCGGGATCTCCGAATGCGACAAGACCTTCAGCTGCGGCAGCGCGCGGCGCAGGAAACGCGACAGCAGCACGCGCAGCGGAGCCGGGACCAGCAGCACCGGGGTGTGGCCCATGGCTTCCTGCTGCTGCGCGGCGTTGTGCGCCTGCTGGGCGATGGTGTCGGCAAGGCCGGGCTCGATGCCGGTACCGTCGCCGCCGGCGCCAAGCGCCTGCATCAGCAAACGCTCGAGGCGGTTGTCCAGGGTCATCACGCTCAGTTCGTTGGTGCCCGGGAACAGCTGCTGCACGATCGCCCGGCCCAGCGCCACGCGCACCAGCGCCGTCAAATCGGTCGGATCCTGCACGCCGGCGTGTTCCGACAGCGTCTCGATGATGGTGCGCATGTCGCGGATGTGCACGCCTTCCAGCAGCAGGTTCTGCAGCACTTTCTGCAAGGTCGCCAGCGACACGACTTTCGGCACCAGGTCTTCGACCAGCTTCGGCGTTTCCTTTCCGAGGTGATCCAGCAGTGCCTGGACTTCCAGGCGGCCCAGCAGTTCGGACGCATGGGTCGTGATCAGGTGGTTCAGGTGGGTTGCCACCACGGTGCCGGCGTCGACCACGGTATAGCCCAGGTTCTGCGCTTCGTCGCGCAGGCCGGCGTCGATCCACACGGCCGGCAGGCCAAAGGCCGGGTCGGTCGTTGCCTGGCCCGGCAGCGTGCCGCTGGCCATGCCGGGGTTGATTGCCAGGAACTGCCCGTTCAGCGCTTCGCCGGTGCCCACTTCCACGCCCTTGAGGGTGATGCGGTAGCTCGACGGCTTCAATTCCAGGTTGTCGCGGATGTGCACTGGCGGCGCCAGGAAGCCGACTTCCTGGGCGAACTTCTTGCGGATGCCCTTGATACGCTTGAGCAGCTCGCCGCCCTGCCCCTTGTCGACCAGCGGGATCAGGCGGTAGCCCACTTCCAGGCCAAGCGTATCGACCGGCATGATGTCCTGCCAGGTCGCCTCTTCCGTCTCGGCGGACGCGGCTTGCTGGGCGCCGGCCGCGGCGTCGCTGGCGGCCGCTTCGGCTTCGCGCTGCGGCGCATTCCTGGCACGCTTGGCCAGCAGGTAGCCGGAGCCGCCCAGGGTGCCGCCCAGCAGCAGGAAGACGAGGTTCGGCATGCCGGGGATCAGGCCCATGCCGGCGATGATCGCGCCCGTGATGTACAGCACTTCGGGCTTGGCGAACAGTTGGCCGACCATCTGGCCGCCGATGTCCTGGTCGTTGGCCACGCGCGACACCACCATACCGGCAGCGATCGAGATGATCAGCGAAGGGATCTGCGCCACCAGGCCATCACCGATGGCCAGCAGCGTATAGGTCTTGGCGGCTTCGCCGACGGCCATGTCGTGCTGGACCACGCCGACGATCAGGCCGCCGATGACATTGATCAGGGTAACCATGATGCCGGCAACGGCGTCACCCTTGACGTATTTCGAGGCACCGTCCATGGCGCCATAGAATTCGGCTTCCTGGCCGACTTCCGAACGGCGCTTGCGCGCTTCCGGTTCGGTGATCATGCCGGCGTTCAGGTCGGCATCGATCGCCATCTGTTTACCAGGCATCGCGTCCAGGGCGAAACGTGCGCCGACCTCGGCGATACGGCCCGCACCCTTGGTGACGACGGTGAAGTTGATGATGGTCAAAATGACGAACACGACGATACCGACCGTGTAGTTGCCGCCGATCAGGAAGTGGCCGAAGGCTTCGATGACTTTACCGGCCGCGGCGCCGCCAGTGTGGCCTTCGGTCAGGACGATACGGGTCGACGCGACGTTGAGCGACAGGCGCAGCATGGTCGACACCAGCAGGATCGCCGGGAAGGCCATGAAGTCGAGCGGCTTGACCGTGTACAGCGCGGTCAGCAGCACGATCACCGACAGCGCGATGTTGAAGCTGAAAAACAGGTCGAGGACGAAGGCCGGCAGCGGCAGGATCATCATCGCCAGCAGCAGGATGATCAGGATCGGCGCCGCCATGGCATTGCCCCTGGCACCGATCGCTCCCACCCAGCCTGGCAGTCTCAAACTATTCATGCAACAGCTCCGTTATTCGTTATCAGGTCGTGCAGCAGGCTTGACCTGGGATGCAGGGTTCAGCGGGTCCATCTCCGGCGGCACAGGCAGCTTGGTCGGACGATCAGGATACTGTCCGGCGCCCTTGCTGTAGTTACGCAGCTGGAACACATACGCCAGCACTTCCGCCACGGCCGAGTACAACTTCTCGGGGATTTCGTCGTCGATCTCGGTGTGCTTGTAGAGCGCACGGGCCAGTGCCGGGGCTTCGAGCATGGCGACCTTGTTCTCCTTGGCCAGTTCGCGGATCTTGGCCGCCACTTCGTCGACACCCTTGGCCACGACGCGCGGCGCACCGCCCTGTCCGTCCGTGTACTTCAGCGCCACCGCATAGTGGGTCGGGTTGGTCACCACGACGTCAGCAGTAGGCACATTCTGCATCATGCGGTTGCGTGCCATTTGCCGCTGCATCTGGCGAATCTTGCCCTTAATCTGAGGATTGCCGTCCGATTCCTTCGATTCCTGGATCATTTCCTGGCGCGTCATCTTCAGCTTGTTGTTGTAGTGCCAAACCTGGTAAGGCGCGTCGATCAGGGCGATCACGCCCAGCGAACCGACGATGATGAGGAAGGCACGCGCGATCAGGCTGGCCAGGTGGCCGGTGCCGGAACCAACGGGCTCGACGGCCAGGCCCAGCACGGCTTCCTTCTGGCCCATGATCACGACCCAGGCCACCGCGCCGACCAGCAGGGTCTTGGCGACGGCTTTCAGGAGTTCGATCAGGGAATTGGTGGAGACCAGGTTGCCAAGGCCGCTGATGGGGTTCAGCTTCATGAAGTTCGGCATGAAGGCCTTGGTGCTGAAATTGAAGCCGCCGATCATCAGGGGCGCGGCCAGCGCGACGAGCATGATGGCGAACGCCAGCGGCAGGCAGGCCAGTAGCACGCTGCCGATATCGGCGGTGATGCGCTCGATGAGGACGTTAGGGTTGTAGATCTGTTCGCGGTCGAGGGTGAGGCCCGACTGGAGGACGGTCGACAGGCGGCCGACCAGGCTGCCGCCGGTCATCCACAGCCCGGCGCCGGCGGTCATCAGGACGGCGAAGGTGGCAAGCTCGCGCGAACGCGGAATGTCGCCTTCCTCGCGCGCCTTTTGTATTCTCTTGGGGGACGCGTCTTCTGTCTTTTCCGCGTCGCTGTCTCCCGCCATCGTTCGCTCCCCTTGTTCGCCTATGCCCGCGCCAGTGCTTGCAGGATGGAATTATCGCTGCTGTTGCCCTGGAGCTATAGGGGAAACAGGGAGGAAAAGGGGTGTCAATTCAAAACGAAGGGGACATTGCATTGCACTTGTTGCACCGCGACGTCCCGGAGACGGAGGGCTTCACCAACCCTTCAGCAAGGCGCGGCGACGAAGGCCGTACCCTGCAAGGCCAACAGTTGCAATGCAATCAGGTTTGTTTTATTAAGCACGCTAGCACGTAGCCATGGTGAGAAGATCCAACACGGCCACGGGGCGCGGCAGGTGCTTCTTCGCTTGACGCCTCTGTTCTTGTTGTTGGAGTGTTACCAGGACCGGCCAATGACGAGGTCACCAAAGCATGCCCGTTCGCATGCACACCTCAGGTTGGCTATTTTCATAAGGCAAACAGCACTATTTGCACTTTAGCAAGTAAGATGGGTCCCTTCCTGATCATTGACGGAGCTCCCGATGCATCGATTCACTGGCTTGTGCACCGCCTTCCTGCTGGTATCCGCTGTTCCACAAGTGCATGCGCAGGAGCAGCCCAGTCTGGCCGTAGCAGTGGACGTGCGCCACGTGTCGCAAGACCTGTGGCGCGTGGATTACCGTTTCGCGCACCCTGTGACGGCGGTCAGGCTGCATTCCATCGGCGCGTTCCGCAAGCAGGAGTGGAAAGTGCTCACGTCGGGCATGGCCATGACATCCGGACAGGACTTCGATGTCATTGCGTCGAAGGGCAAGCCCTTCAAGGCGGCGAGCGTGGAAATCAGGACTTTCGACGGCTGGTCGCCGAAGGAATATGTCTCGTTCAACCGTTTCAGTGATGGCGGGACCTCGGTCTATCTCGGCCACCTGCAGGGCGACGTCGAACAAGGCAACAAGACGGTCTCCATGCGCACAGACTTCCATTTGTCTGGCCTGGCCCGGGAAAACGTGATCGCACCGCCAGCCAACCGGCTTCAATCGGGTGGTACGCGCGGCTATGCCTACTTTGGACCGGCGCAGGCTGTCCCTGCCGGTGGGGCGAAAGTGCTCATGGATCCCCGAACTCCACTGTGGCTGCGCGAAACCATCCTGGATGTCGGCGCCAAAACGTCCGGGTACTACGAGAAGGCCTATGGGCGCGCGCTGAAGGATGAGTTGCTGATCATGGTGTCGGTTGGCAATCTGGAATCGCCGGGTTTTTCGATGAAAGGGGGCGCCATCATGGGCGCGGGCCAGATTTCTTATCTGCTCGAAGGCAAGCAAGTGCAGCTCGACCATCCGAAATTGCGTGAGGCCGCAATCAAAACCGTCGCGCACGAGATGGCGCACATCTGGCAAATGGCGGTGTCCCGCGGCGGCGTGGGCGACGACCAGGGGCCGTGGATCCACGAGGGTGGCGCGGAGGCCATGGCACTCGACGCCCTGGCGCGGACGGGCCTGTTCAGCGAGGAAGGGGTGAAAGCCTACCGCGCGAAGCAGGCCGCAACCTGCGAACAACTCGGTGGCGCGGTCGATACCTATGACGGCATCTATGCCTGCGGCCTGATGCGCTTCGACAAGCTGGGCGTCGGCATCGTCCCGCTATGGCGCGCCATGATGGAGGCTGCCGAAGCAACGGGCGCCGCCTATTCCCAGCAAATGATCGACACGATCGTGTCGGCGAAATAGGCGCTTCGGCCTGCGCGATGGATAGGGAACATCGGACCGGGTTCCCGCTAATCGGTTCTCAGTCGGCCAGTTCGGCGTCCGCGAACGACCTGCCCTGCCGATCCTTTTCCGAGAGCAGCGGCGTGCCTGCCAGCGGCCAGGCCACCGCCAGTTGCGGATCGTCCCAGGCGATGCAGCGCTCGTCGGCGGGCGACCAGTAATCGGTGGTCTTGTAGAGCAGCTCGGCGCTTTCCGACAGCACGAGAAAACCGTGGGCGAAACCCTCCGGAATCCACATCTGGCGCGCGTTGTCGGCACTGAGCACCTCGGCCACCCATTGTCCGCAAGTGGGCGAGCCGCGGCGCAAGTCGACCGCGACGTCGTACACGCTGCCGGCGACAACCCGTATCAGCTTGCCTTGGGGACGGTGCAATTGGTAGTGCAGTCCCCGCAGCACGCCGGCGCCGGATTTCGAATGGTTTTCCTGGACAAAGGTGACGCTGCGCCCGAGCGCCGCTTCGAAGCGGGCCTGGTGAAAGCTTTCGTACAGGAAGCCGCGCGCGTCGCCATGGATCTGCGGCGTCAGCAACAGGACCTCGGGAATCGCCAGGGGCGCGACCGTGCTCATGGCATGCCGCGCCGCGCCGGGCGGACCAGGAGAACGGACGGACAGGCCGGGCGAAAGCCAGGCGCAGCGCAAACGGAAAAGCTCATGCAGGGTGATGGAAGAAAAGGCAGCCGGACCGGCCCGGCATGCTGCGCCGATTGTAGACGATTGCCGGGCAGTCCGGCTCGGGCTCACGCCTGCAGCGAGGCGGCTTCCGGTTCGACCGCGGCGGCCACGGCGGCAATGGCCGTGGTGCGCGCCTGCGGACGCTGGGCGCGGCGGCGCCGTGCACGGGCCGCGTAGGCCACGTACCAGTAGAACGCCAGATAGATGCCGAGGCTGGCCAGGGCGGCCAGCACCAGGGCTTGCGAGTCCTGGTGGAAACGCACCGCCAGCATGGCCGGCACGGCGGCCAGTAGCCAGCAGAACGGCGACACACAGGCATTCCTCAGCGGTGCGCGCAGCTTGCGGAACAGACGGCCGGCAATGGCGATCTTGACCAGGCTGTGCAGGTGGCAACGGTCCGGCTGCCCCGGATGGCGTCCGCACCACACACGGCGCACGATGGTGAACAGGGTCTCGAAGGTCGGATAAGCACAGGCCAGCAGCGCCGCCCAGGCCGATACCTCGCGGTTGCGGTAGACCAGCATCACCGACAGCCAGGCAAGCAGGAAACCGAGCAGGTAGGCACCGCCGTCACCAAGGAACAGCTTGCCGAAAGGGAAATTCACGAGGAAGAAGCCGGCCGTCACGATGCACACCGTGAAGCACACCCAGGCCAGTTCGGTGTCGCCGCAATCGAGGGCGATCACGCCCAGCGCCGCCAGGCCGATGACGACCGTGCCGCTGGCCAGGCCGTTGAAACCGTCGATGATGTTGACCGCATTGGCCACGCCGCCCACCGCGAAGGCCGTAAACAGGATCGACAGGGGCAGCCAGGTCAGCGCCAGGTCGAGCAGGTCGAGGCCGGTATGGACGATGCTCACGCCGGTAAAGGCCCAGCAGGCCAGGCCGCTGGCCATGGTCGCAAGCAGGCGCGCACCGATCGAAACGCGGCGCGTCATGTCTTCGGCGATACCGAACAGGAAGGCCGGCGCCGCTGCGGCAAGCAGAGGCGCGAGCAGGTCCTGCTGCCTGGTGCCGGCAACCGCATAGGCGCAAATGAGCCCAAGCATGATCGCCAGGCCGCCAATGCGCGGCGTGGGCACGCTATGGAATTTCTGCACTCCAGCGGTCGCATCGAGCGTGAACCTGCCATGCCAGCGCGTTGTCGCGACCAGCAGCAGCGAGCACAGCAGCGATACTGCAAAGCCGAGCTCAAAAACGAAGATGTGGGTTTCCTGGAGATCCATAATGACAGTTCATTAACCGCCGAATTCTAGCGCATTTCTTTCTAGAAAGCGGAAGGCAGCCGCCAACTGTGCGCGACCATTCGATACTGACCCGACATGCATGTTTCATAGCTAAGTGCCTGATTTCATGTTGTATTTACGCTATTCAATCGTCAAATTGATCAACTGCAATAGAAACACGCGGCATTTTTCCTAATATTTACCGACATTTCGTTACAAGTTCCGAGGCATTTGCGCCACGAGCCCGCGGTATTTACTTACACACCGTTACACATTTATTTTGGAGCAACGAATGATTCTCTTTCCAGGCAGTCAAACTCGTTGCATTTCATTATTACTAATGTCGTTTTTACTGATTCCGCCTGGTGCCCACGCAGATAATGGTCACGACATCCAGGCGCTACGCGCCTTGCTGGAAGAACGCCTGGACAAAGCCGCGGCCGATACCGATGCCGGACAGCGTGCCGCGGAAGCGCGCCTGGCCACGCTCGAAGCCCAGCGCGCCGCCCTGTTCGCCCAGCTGCCGCCCGGCCAGGCCAAACCGCAGGCCGGCGCCGTCGAGACACGCCAGTTCGGCGCGGCCGGCCTGGTGCGCGCCTTCGACCTGGCGCGCGAACTCGCCAGCGAGGTGTGCACGAGCCTGCCCGATGGCGCCCGGGTGGTGGTGGTCGACCCGGCGGTGAGCGAAGGCGTGGTGGCCGCCCGTACCGTTAACGATGCGATGCTGCGCCTGGCTGACGAGCTGGCACGCCGCAACAAGGAACTCCAGCTGTATCTCGACGCGCATACCCCTCCCGGGGCCGTGCTCGGTACGCTGTCGACAGCCCTGACCGTGGTGCCGGCGCTGCTGCGCGCCTCGGCCGACAGCGCCGCGCTGTTCAGGGCGACGTCTCCGCCGCCGGCCTGGCCTATGGCGAAGGGTCGCGCGCGCTGTTCGTCAGCGCCCTGGCCGAGGCCTGTCCTGCCCGCATCGCCGGCCTTGGCGGCGGCTACCGGGCGAACTCGATCCGGCCCAGCACGAGCGTCTGCTCGGCAAGCTGCGTTCGCTCACCAGCCATCGCGCCGACTACGCGCAACGCATCGCCCAGCTGCAACGGCTGGCCGACGGCGCCAAGGGCGACGACAAGAAGGAATTCACGGTTCTGGCCAACAGTGCCAGCGCCACCCTGAAGACGGTCGATGCCTTCATCGACTCGCTCCAGGCAGGCGAGACCGGCGCGCGCAGCCCGCTCTACAACGCGGCGCGCCACCTCGGCTACGCCGCGCGCACCGAGGGCGCGCTGGCGCTCGACTTCGACCTGCGCACGGAAGGCATGAGCATCGTGCGCGACAATCTGTTTACCGGGCAGAAGCTGCGCCTGGCCGGTGTCGCCCTGCTCTGGTACCGGGTCCATGCGCCGGACGGCAGCCTGCGGCTGGCGCGCACCCTGCGGCGCGTGTCGGCGCCACTCGAACTCGACCTGCGCGGCACGCCGGCGCCCGGCTGGTTCTGGAACGGCGACGCCGCCGCGCGCTGAGTAGCCCCGGCTGTCCGGGCGGCTGGGCAATAAAAAAGGGCAAGCCATGCAGGCTTGCCCTTCCTGTTCACGCACCGTCCCGAATCAGGGATTCGCCACCAGGCTGAAGTCGTCGAAGCTCAGGCTGTAGTCGTCGCCTGCCGCGCCGAAAGCGCCCAGGATCTGCAACTGCGCGGCCGCATTCGTGACCGGAGAAGTGAAGGTGTACGAATACGTGCCCGCCGCCGGTGTCAATGCCGCTCCTGCATCCAGGTAGCGGGCGTAACTGCCGCCGTTCTCGCCGATCACGACCCCGACTGTCCCGGCCAGGCTGGCGGCGCCCTTGAAGGTCAAGGTATAACTCCTGCCTTTTACCAGGGGTACGCTCGGCTGGTTGAGCTGCACATGCCAGTTGTTCGACGGATCGACGTCAAGGACGACCAGCCTTGCGCTGCCATCCACGATCGCGGCGGCCAGCGAGCCGGTGCCCGGACTGGCCCAGGTCGTCCAGTCCGGGGCCAGGCCCGACGCGAAGTCGCCGTTCCTGAGCAGGTTCACGCCCACCGGCGGTCCGTCCGGCACATCGGCGGCGCCGATGTCTTCGACGACGACATTATCGATCCACACCGTATTGATCCCCGCGGTCGCCAGGTTGAATACCACGCGTGCGGCGTTATTCGTCCCGGTCTGCATGTCGAAGCTGCGGGTAAAACGCTGCACGCCCGTCGTCAGCTCGGCGATGTGGTCGCCGCCGGAATACGATTCGAAACCCCGGTCCTGGCCGGCACCGACGGTATAGCTCATGCTGCGGTTGCTGGAGGCGCGCGCATCAAAGCTCAGCCGGTACTTGCGTCCTTCGGTCAGGGCAATGTTGTTGTGCTGGAGCTGCACGTTCCATGCTTCGCTGCCGGGATCGGTAATGCCGATCCGGATCGCGCCGCCGTCGTTGCTGGCGACAGCGTCGCCATTGAGTTTGAACAGGTTCCAGAAATAGCTGTTGTTGACGCCCGCGATCGTTTCCACGTCCGGGCTTTGCGTGACGGCAGTGTGGCTCGCGGTCCAGTCGAACGAGGGGTTGTAGACCAGGTTGCCATTGACCGGCGGACGCCCCACCGTATTGGCCGGTGTCCACGGGTATTTCATCGCCGGACGCGGACCAGGGTCGCGCTTTTCGTCAGGCAGCATCGACCAGCGGATGTAGTCGACCAGCATCTCGCCCTTGTCGGGCGTGGCCGCATCCGGGTTGCCGTCGAAATTGCCGCCCACCGCCAGGTTGATCAGGACGTAGAACGGCTTGTCGAAGGGTGCGGGCCAGGCGTTCAGGTCGTCATCGCTGTCGGGCGGGTTGACGTTCGAACTCCACCATTTGGTTTGCGTGGAGGTAACGACGCCATCGATCGACCAGGTGATTTCGTTCGAACGCCATTCCAGCGTATAGGTATGCCATTCGCTGACCTTGCCGTTGTTCCCAATGGTGGCCTCGTTGCTGGTGTAGATGTTCCGCGGCCACATCCCGCCGTAGTGCAGGGTCTGGGCGATCTTGGTCGGCTTGCTGCCCATGCCTTCCATGATGTCGATTTCGCCATTGGCGGCCCAGGTCGCGTAGGGATTGCCGACATTGTCTTCAGGCAGCATCCAGACGGCTGGCCAGAAGCCTTTGCCGACGGGCAGTTTGGCGCGGAATTCGATCTTGCCGTAGGTGCGGCTGAATTTTCCGGCGGAGCGGATGCGGCCGGAAGTCCAGCCGAAGGTCTGCCCTTCGTTGCCACCGGCAGCGGTGCCGCGGAACGCTTCCTTGCGCGCGGTGATGACGAGGTTGCCGCCCTCGACACGCACGTTTTCAGGCCGGTCGGTGTAGTACTCGAGCTCGTTGTTGCCCCATCCCGGGTTGCCGACCGTGGCGCCATTGCCCAGCTGATAGCCCCACTTCGCCGGGTCGAGGCTGTTCCCGTTGAATTCGTCGCTCCAGAGCACCGTGGAGGTCGGCGGATTCGGCCCCGGGATCGGTGTTATTTTGCCCGCCGTTGCCAGGGTCGGCTGCGGATCGCTCCCGCTGCCCCCGCAGGCGCCGAGGACGAGGGCAATGCCCGCGCTGGCGAGCAGATTTTTATATCGAAACATGCATGTCTCCTGTTGATCTTCGGACTACGCCGTGAGCTGGCGCCGCGTGTGACGTCTTGTAGCAAGAAGAATAATAAACAGGTTTCGCACGAATTGGAATCGTTTCCATACCCAGCCACGAACAAGCCGGCGGTGGCGATGGCAAGCCCTGCCATGTCGCCGCCGCGTTGACGGGTGCATGCTATGCGCCGGCCTTGCGGACGGTCTGTTCGATGGCCCCGAAGATGGACTTGCCGCGCTCGTCCAGCATCTCGATGCGCACCGTGTCGCCGAAACGCAGGTAAGGCGTGCTCGGCGCGCCGTCGGCGATGGTTTCGCGGCAGCGCTGCTCGGCAATGCAGGAGTAGCCGGCGGCGGCGTCCTTGTTCGACACCGTGCCCGAGCCGACGATGCTGCCGGCGCGCACGTTACGGCTTTTGCACAGGTGGGCGACCAGTTGCGGGAAGTTGAACACCATGTCGACGCCGGCATCGGGCTGGCCCACCAGGTGGCCGTTCCAGCTCGAGCGCAGGGGCAGGTGCAGCTTGCCGCCGCGCCAGGCAGCCCCCAGCTCGTCCGGGGTGACGGCCACTGGCGAAAAACTCGTCGCCGGTTTCGACTGCAGGAAGCCGAAGCCTTTCGCCAGCTCTTCCGGGATCAAGTTGCGCAGGGAAACGTCGTTGGCCAGCATCAGGAGGCGGATGCGGCCGTGCGCCTCGTCGGGGGTCGCGCCCATCGGTACATCGTCCACGATGACCGCCACTTCCGATTCGAAGTCGATGCCCCACTCCTCATGCGCCAGCACGATGTCCTCAAGGGGCCCGAGCAGGTCGTCGCTGCCGCCCTGGTACATCAATGGTTCTTCCCAGAACGAGGCCGGCATCTCGGCGCCGCGCGCGCGGCGCACCAGCTCGACATGGTTGACGTAGGCCGAACCGTCGACCCATTGATAGGCGCGCGGCAGGGGCGCCATGCAGCGGCCTGGATCGAAATCGAAAGCGCGCCGGGTTGCGCTCGAAACGGTGCCGGCGTTGAGCTGGGCGTACAGGGCGTCGAGCTGGGGCGCGATGAACGCCCAGTCGTCGAGCGCCGCCTGCAGGGTCGGCGCAATCGCGTCGGCCATGTGCGCTGTCTTGAGGTCGCGCGAGACGACGGCCAGCTGGCCGTCGCGGCTGCCGTCCTTGATGGTCGCAAGTTTCATGTGCGGTCAGGAAATGATGAGACCGCCATTGTAGGGTGGGCACCCCGTGCCCACGCGGAAATATGGTCAGTGTTAGCGGAATCGACGCTCAATGTTACCGGCTCTCATGGCGCAAAACTGAAAAAACACTTAGAACAAACCCAGCACGCCCAGTCCGATCGACCGCTGGAAATAGTTATAGTCGATCAGACTCTGCCCATACCCCGCAAACCCCTGTGCATACCCCTTCAGGTTCCCCGCCAGCGGAAATGCCCAGCCCGCCTGGATGGCACCGCGGTTGGTCGCGAAGTTGTAGCGCAGCGTCGACGAATAGATATGGCCTTCGCGCCGGTAGGCCAGCGCCAGGTCGCCACGGCCCATGTAGTCGACCATGTCCGGATTGTCGTCGTCGCTCTCGCTCAGGCGCTTCCAGACGCGCGCCGTGGCCGAGAAACCATCGCGCTCGACGCCGAGCTGGGCATACACCCGGTTCCAGCTGCGCGAGAGCGTGCCGGACTGGCCATTCGACTGGTGCACCAGGCCCAGGCCGACGTGGCGCAGCTGCATTCCGCCGAGCTCGACGGCAAGCGGCGCCACGGCGATGATTTCCGGCTGGTAGTTCGTTTCGCGGAACGGGCTGGAGGCCGCGCTATTGGCCGCCTGCCAAAAGGAATTCTGGGTATAGCCGAACCACAGGTCGACGGGCTTGCCGAAGGCCTGCTCGACCATCTTCATCTTGAAGCTCAGCTGGAAAGCCAGTTCGCTTTTCGACAGCGCGGTGTCGTTGGTCAGGTCGCGATAGGGGCGATAGGGCGCGTCGTTCGGACGATAGCTGCGGTTGGCGATCAGGTAGCTGGCGTGGTGCGGGCGGAACTTGAAAACGCCGCGGCGGTAAGGGTCGTCCAGCTCCCAATGGTCGAGCTGGCTGAACCTGGCGCTGCTCTCGGCCGAGGGCTGGGCCGTCACTACAGGAACGGCCTCGACCTTGCCGTCGGCCGGGTTGACGACGACGGCCGCTTCGGTGCGCGGCGCCGGGGTGGCGGCGAGCCGGTCGAAGCAGGCCAGGCGCGCCGTGTTGTCGCCGATGTTGGCGCAATCGGATAGCAGCTTGGGCGCTTCCTGGGCAGAAGCGCCGCTGGCCGCGAAAACGAAGAAAGCGAGGGGGAGCAGGCGATGGGAAGGCGGCATGGTGCACTTGGTGTCGGTTGCAGGAATGCGTCGCCGCGGCCGACCGTGCGCACACGCGTCGTCCGCGATCTGACGCGAGTCAAACCAAGTTTGCGAGAAGATCAGCTTTTTTGTCGCACGCTTAAGCGCAGTAGCCCCCTGATGGGCGAAATACCACTCAGCCCGGCACCAGCAGCGCGAGCTGTTCGGGCTCGAGGAAACACCACTCGCCTTCCTTGAGGCCGAGCGACGAAAGCTGAAGCGCGCCGATCGCCGAGCGGTGCAGCGCGCTGCAATGGTTGCCGGCCGCGGCCAGCATGCGCTTGACCTGGTGGTACTTGCCCTGCTCCAGCACGATCTCGAGCAGGTGCTCGCCGCGCTGGACGCAGGACACCGCGCGCAGCGGCGCCGGCTCGTCGTGCAATTGCACACCCGCCAGCAATTGTTCGACCAGCTTTGGGGTCACCGGATCGGCGGTGGTGGCCTGGTAGACCTTGGGCACGTGGCGCTTGGGCGAGGACTGGGCGTGGATGAAGGGGCCGTCGTCCGACATCAGCAGCAGGCCCGTGGTGTCGTGGTCGAGGCGACCGACCGGCTGGACGTCGCGCCAGCCGAACTGCTCGGGCAGCAGTGTGAGCACGCCCGGGTGGTGACTGGGCTTGCGCGAACACTCGAAGTTCGCCGGCTTGTACAGTGCTATATAGACGTGCTCGCGATACACCCATTCTTCATCGAATACGGTGAGTACCAGGCCCTCGGTGTCGACGCTGCCTTTATAGGTGTCGACAATGGTGCCATTGACGGCGACGTCGCCGTCCTCGATCAGGGCACGGCAGTACTTGCGGGTGCCGAAGCCTTGCGATTGCAGGATGCGGTCCAGGGATAATTTACTCATGGGCGAGACTGTAACAGAAGGCCCAGGGGTGGGCATAGACTGCGGAGCTATTACTCAGAGGATAGTTACCTCTTACTCGTTTGAGATAAATCAATCCCCCCGAGCAATCCATTGATAGACTTCAACTCCATTAGGAATCGGACTACAGCGTGTCCGATTGCTAACCAGGCAATCTCGGATTAATTACTCAACAACCTGGGAGCAGTCGACGACAAGCGCGGTGCAAGACGCATCTACGCAGGTTTCGTTGGACGCTCCAGCACAACAAGAGGATGACATGCAACCAGTGAAGCTCATGCCCCACGACGTCGCTACGCTCCCGCCCGCTGCCGCCTCGGTACGGGCAGCGCGCCTTTCCCTAGCCCGTTCGCATACGGCAATCTTCCCCACCAACCTGGCGCTCGCACGCTGGACCGCCGGCTGCTGCCTGCCGCACCTGGCCGGCAGCGCCCACCCACCGCTGCGCGCGGCCTGGTTTGCCCGCGCCCAGCGCGAATTCCAGGCCTGGCTCGAGAGCGGCGGCTTCGTCCAGCACGACGAACCGGCTTCAAGCGACGATGCGGTCACGCTGTGCGACGCCGCGCCGGACGGCACGACCAACTGAGGCAAACGCCGCCGGCACCCGCTGCCGGCGCCTCGTCCTCCCATTCCCGCCACCCTGCCCGAAGCTGCCGCTTCGCCCGCGCGAACGCAGCGGCATGCGTGTACGCAGCAAGAAGAGCGAAGATAGCGTCAGCTGGGCCCAAAATGAAAACGACGGCTTGCGCCGTCGTTTTCGCTCCCGGGTAGGGCTACAACTGTGAGGAATTGAATTCTCTCGAAAACCGCACGCATGCGGTGGGTAGCATCTCAGGTTAAGGATGGCAAACAGCTTCATTTCATCGCCCCGCCTGGGAGGAACTACGAGTTCCACTATAGACCATTTTCCGCGGGTTTCAAGGAACATATTGCAGAATATAAGGTCAACGCGGGTCCGCACTGGCGTCGACCCGCGTCTCGGCTCAATTGAGCTTCGGCAGCGTCGTGCGCGACATCGCCTTCATGGCACCGGCGCCCACCGAGGCGCCGAATTTCTTCAGCACCCGCTCCGGCAAGCCCTCGTGCGCCGTGTAGTCGACGATGTCCTCGGCCTTGACGATGTCGCGCGCGACCGTGTCGACCGTGCCGAAGCCATCGGCCAGGCCCATGTCCACGGCCTTGGCGCCGGTCCAGTACAGGCCGGAGAAGGTTTCCGGCGTTTCTTTCAGGCGCGTGCCGCGCCCTGCCCGCACTACCGAGATGAATTGCTGGTGAATCTCGTTGAGCATTTCCTGGGCGTGGGCGCGGTGTTTTTCCGACTGCGGGCTGAAGGGGTCGAGAAAGCCCTTGTTGGCGCCGGCCGTGAGCAGGCGGCGCTCGACGCCCAGCTTTTCCATGGTGCCGGTAAAGCCGAAGCTGTCCATCAGCACCCCGACCGAGCCGACGATGCTGGCCTTGTTCACATAGATCTTGTCGGCCGCGGCGGCAATGTAATAGCCGCCCGAGGCGCAGATCTCGTCGACCACGACATACAGCGGTTTATCCGGATAGCCGCGGCGCAGGCGCCGGATCTCGTCGACGATGATGCCGGCCTGCACCGGGCTGCCGCCGGGACTGTCGATGCGCAGCACCACCGCGGCCGAGCCGGCATCGGCGAAGGCCTTGTTCAGCGAGGGGATGACGTTGTCGGCCGCCCCGCTGCCCTCGGCTTCGATTTCGCCGTTGATTTCGATGAGCGCCGTGTGGCGGCCCAGGTTTTCGTCGTCGCCGCCGAAGCTCAGGTCGAAATACATCCACAGGCCGACCACCAGGGCGGTGAGGAAGGCCAGCCGGAAGAAGATGCTCCAGCGCCGCGCGGCCCGACGCTCCTTGATGGTGGCGAAGACGAGCTTTTCGAGCGTCTCGCGCTCCCAGTTGCCGGCCGTCGGATTGGCGACAAACCGGCTGTCGCCGTCGTTGTGAAGATGATCGCTCATAGTGTTCGCTGAAGTTGGATCGGTCCGAAGTGCATCAATGTGTTTCCCCGTTCAGGCAAGCGGCAAGCCAACCCGTTCGTCGGGCTCCCAGTACACCTTGCCGTCGGCCTCGTGCACGGCAATCGGGCGCAGCTTGCCGCCGCGACACGGACCGCCCGTGCAGACACCGGTTTCCGGGCGGTAGACGGCGCCATGGGTCGCGCACATCAGCAATTCGCCGCTCGATTCGAAAAAGCGCCCCTGCTCCCAGTCGAGTTCCATCGGCACGTGGGCGCAGCGGTTCAGGTAGGCATAGGCCTTGCCGCCGAAACGCACCACGAAGCCGGTCGCCGCTTCGCCGAACAGGCTCACCGGAAAGCGCACACCCAGGCCGCCGTCGACCAGTGCTTCGGACGCGCATATGTAAACGCCGGCCATCGATTCTACGCGTACTCGGCCAGCCAGGCGTGCAGCTCGACCGCGGTCCGGGCCGAGTACATCGGCCGGCAAGCCTGCAACTGGTCGACCGGATGGGCGCCATACTCGACGGCGATACCGGTGGCGCCGGCATTGTTCGCCATCATGAGATCGTGGGTGGTGTCGCCGATCATGGCGGTGCGCCGCATGTCCTGGCCCAGTTCGCGCGTCAGTTCCTGCAGCATTGCCGGGTGCGGCTTGGAAAAGGTCTCGTCGGCGCAGCGGGTGGCGTCGAAAGTCGACAGCAGGCCGGTCGCGTTCAGCGCCCGGTTCAGGCCGACGCGGCTCTTGCCGGTGGCGACCGCCAGGAAATAGCCCTGTTGCGAAAGTTCGCTCAACATTTCGCGTACCCCCTTGAACAGGACCAGATCGTGGTCTTTCGTCAGGAAATGGTAACGATAGCGTTCGACCAGGCGCGGGTACAGCGCCGGCGCCATGTCGGGAATTGCCGCCTGCATCGCTTCGGGCAGGGCCAGGCCGATGACGTGCGACGCCGCCTCGTCGCTTGGCACCGGCAGGCCGACATCGCGCGCGGCGGCCTGGATGCAGCGCACGATGGCGGCCGTGCTGTCCATCAGCGTGCCGTCCCAGTCGAAAACGATCAGATCAAATAGCTTTCTTGGCATTTCTTCCGGCAACGTGCCGGCTCCTGTCATGGTTGTCGTCGGGTGCGCCACCGCAGTCAACGTTCTTCGATTCAGTTGAGCGCCTGCCCCAAGCTTAACAAGAAACGGTCGCACTCTGCAGGCAAGGGTGCCTGCAGCGTCATTGGCTTGCCGGTATCGGGGTGCGTGAACGTGATTTTATGGGCGTGCAGGAACATGCGGCGCAGGGCTCCGCGCTTGTCGGTCGCCTTCTGCAGCTGCTTGTTGAGGGCGAAATCGCCGTATTTCTCGTCGCCCAGAATGGGAAAGCCCGACGATGACAGATGAACGCGGATCTGGTGGGTACGCCCCGTCTTCAGTTCGGCTTCCAGCAGGGCGAAATCCTCCCACTTGCGCAGCAGGCTGAAGACCGTATGCGATTCCATGCCGCCGGCCTGCACGACCACCCGGCGCTCGCCGTCCGGCGTCGTGTATTTATGCAGCGGCAGTTTCACGTGCTGGCGCTTGTTGACCCAGTTGCCGGCCACTGCGGTCAGGTAGCGCTTGTCGGTATGGCCGTCGCGCATTTGTTCGTGCAGGTTGGTCAGCGCCGAGCGCTTCTTCGCCAGCAGCAGCAAGCCCGAGGTCTCGCGGTCGAGCCGGTGCACCAGTTCCAGAAACTTCGCATCCGGGCGCGATGCCCGCAATTGTTCGATCACGCCATACGACACGCCCGAGCCGCCATGCACGGCCACGCCGGCCGGCTTGTCGATGACGAGCAGGTGACTGTCTTCGTGGACGATGGCAAATTCCGCGCCCGGTACCGGCGCCGTATGCGTTTTTTCGGCGATGCGGATCGGTGGAATACGCACCAGGTCGCCTGCTTCCAGGCGGTACAGCTGGTCGATCCGGCCCTTGTTGACCCGGACTTCGCCGGATCGCAGGATCCGGTAAATGTGGCTTTTCGGAACGCCTTTACACACCCGCAGCAGGTAATTGTCGATGCGCTGGCCGGCTTCTTCCTCGGTGATCGTAACGAACTGTGCTGCCAACGCCGCTGATGAAGGGGGAACAACATCGTTTTGCATCTTCATTTGGACTGTCTTCCCAGAAATTCTCTCTAAGTCCTTCATTTTGAATATATAATCGACATGCGGCGGTCAAACCTCTGCAGGTGTAAGAATTAAAACGATATTTTACACAGGGGCGCGCTCCATCGGCCCCGCTGGCATGCAAATTCGATGGAAAAAACGTGTACGCACATTCCTGCGTGGATCAGGGTTGCACCGCAGTTGTAATCGGTTCACGCGCAGGAGTGCCGGATTGGATTGTTTGGAACTGTAAGGATAAGTACCAGCAAGCTTGCCCCAATAGAATTCTGTTAGGTGGTGGGCTTGCCGGTTGATGGTGTCGATAACGCTTGTCGTTTCGCCCGACCCGTTGCAGGCGTCATCCTGCAGGCTTCACAGACAAGGCTGACTCCATCGCCTGTCGTCGAAGTCCAGGAGATGTTCGTCATAAACGGTCTGGCTGGTTTTGCGCGCATTGCCTCACCCTGTCGTGCCGCTCGGGATGAGCGGCCCGGGGTTGGCGTGCCCTCGGCATGACGATCGATTCCATGCGCCCTGTTGCGGCGGCGGGCTTCGTTGCTCGCTCTGCCGCACGCCCGGGCATACCCCCCTCCAGCTCTCCCCTCCCGCGTATGTCCCTGTAGTTCGCCGCCCTGGCAAGGCGGCTTTGGAACGACCCACGGGTCGCGGAGCAATAAAATGAAACGTATGTTGTTTAACGCTACGCAGCAAGAAGAACTGCGCGTAGCGATTGTCGACGGCCAGAAACTGATCGACATCGATATCGAAACGGCCGGGCGCGAACAGCGCAAGTCGAATATCTACAAGGGTGTCATCACCCGCATCGAACCCTCCCTCGAAGCTTGCTTCGTCAGCTACGGCGAAGACCGCCACGGCTTCCTCCCCTTCAAAGAAGTTGCCCGCACGTATTTCCGTGAAGGCGTCGACGTCCGCAATGCTTCCATCAAGGAAGCCCTGCGCGAAGGCCAGGAAATCATGGTCCAGGTCGAAAAGGAAGAGCGCGGCAACAAGGGCGCGGCCCTGACCTCGTTCATTTCGCTGGCCGGCCGCTACCTGGTCCTGATGCCGAACAACCCGCGCGGCGGCGGCGTGTCGCGCCGTGTCGAAGGCGAAGAGCGCCAGGAACTGCGGGAGACGATGGACAAGCTGGATTTGCCGCAAGGCATGTCGGTGATTGCCCGTACCGCCGGCATCGGCCGCAATGTCGAAGAACTCCAGTGGGACCTGAATTACCTGATGCAACTCTGGCGCGCGATCGAAGGCGCCGGCAAGTCGGCATCGGGCGCCTTCCTGATCTACCAGGAATCGTCGCTGGTCATCCGCGCCATCCGCGATTACTTCCAGCCTGACATCGGCGAAGTCCTGATCGACACCGACGAAATCTACGACCAGGCCCAGCAGTTCATGAGCCACGTGATGCCCGACATGGCGCACCGCGTGAAGCGCTACAGCGACGACGTGCCGCTGTTCTCGCGCTTCCAGATCGAACACCAGATCGAAACCGCCTACGCGCGCACCGTGCCGCTGCCATCGGGCGGCGCCATCGTCATCGACCACACCGAAGCCCTGGTCTCCATCGACGTCAACTCGGCACGCGCCACGCGCGGCTCGGACATCGAGACCACCGCCTTCAACACCAACTGCGAAGCGGCCGACGAAGTGGCGCGCCAGCTGCGCCTGCGCGACCTGGGCGGCCTGATCGTCATCGACTTCATCGACATGGAAGTCGCAAAGAACCAGCGCGAAGTCGAACAGCGCCTGAAGGACGCCCTGCACCACGACCGTGCGCGCGTCCAGATGGGCAAGATTTCCCGCTTCGGCCTGATGGAACTGTCGCGCCAGCGCCTGCGTCCGTCGCTGTCGGAAGGCTCGCACGTGACCTGCCCGCGCTGCTCGGGCACCGGCCACATCCGCGATACCGAATCGTCCGCCCTGCAAGTCCTGCGCATCATCCAGGAAGAGGCGATGAAGGAAAACTCGGCGACCATCCACGTCCAGGTGCCGGTCGACGTCGCCGCCTTCCTGCTCAACGAAAAGCGCGGCGAAGTCCTCAAGATCGAGAACCGCCACCGCATCACCGTGATCCTGGTGCCGAACAAGCACCTCGACACCCCGCACTACAAGCTCGAGCGCATCAAGCACGACGATCCGCGCCTCGAAGAAGCGCCGTCCAGCTACACGCTGGCCGAATCGGCCGAAACCGACATGGCCTACAGCAAGCGCCAGAAGGAAGAAGCCAAGCCGCGCCAGGAAGCCATGGTCAAGACCATCACCCCGGCCCAGCCGGCGCCCGTGGTCGACCGCAGCGAGGCCGCGAAACCGGTCAAGGCCGCCGAAGCGCCAAGCGCACCAGCCGCACCGGTTGCCGCCCCTGCCCCGGCCGGCTTCTTCGCCCGCCTGCGCGCGCCTTCTTCGGCGGCGCTCCTGCCCCGGCAGAGGCGCCGGTCGTTGCCGAACCGGCCAAGCCGGCCGCGGCGACGCCAGGCCAGGCCGAACGCGGCGAGCGCAACGGCCGTGGCCAGCGCAGCCGGAATGGTCGCAATGAGGGACGCAACGAGGGCCGTAACGAAGGCCGCAAGGGCCGCGACCGCGACGAGACCGCGAAAGCCGGCGTCGAAGACAGCGTCAAAGCTGCCGAGACCGAAGGCAAGCCGGCACGCCAGCCGCGTCCGCCACGCGAGCCGCGTGCTCCGCGTGAAGCGCGCGAGCCTGCCGACACCGCACAGGCCGCACCGCGCGCCGAACGCGGCGAACGTCCGGAACGCGCCGAGCGTCCCGAGCGTGCACCACGCCAGCCGCGTGAACGCAGCGAGCGCCAGCAGCCGGTCGAAGCCAAGCTCGACGAGGTGAGCGCCATCCACGCGATCCCGGCGCCGCCGGAAGCCGAACTGTCGACGACCACCCCGCACGGTGACCTGCTCGAGCACGCCGTCAAGGCCGTGACCACGCTGGGCCCGAACGGCGAGGGAAACCGATCTCGAGGGCGGCGACGAGCCGCGCCGCCGCCGCCGCCGCGGTGGCCGCAACCGCAACCGCCGCGACCGCGATGGCGTCGATGGCATCGAAACGCCGGAAAACGGCGAAGCGGGCGCCACCCCGGCCTTTACGCCGGTCGCCGACGAGGAAGCAGCCAAGGTGCAAGCCGCCGCCAAGTCCGGCCGCAAGCCGCGTGGCGAAGGCAGGCAGCAGTCGGCCGAGCCGGGCCCATGGCCGTTCCCGACCGCTGCGTCGGTGGCTGCGTCGGCTACCGCGTCGGCTACCGCGTCGGCTGCCGCGTCGGCCAAAGCTGCCGAACGGGCCGCTCAGGCCGCTGCCGCGCCAGCGCCAGCCCCGGCTCCGGCCCCTGCTTCGGCTGTATCGGCAAGCGCAGCGGCGGGCAACTTCACCGTCGCGGCGCCAACCGCGCAGGCCTGGTTCTTCCCGACCTCGGTCAAGGCTGCACCGGCTGCCGCTCCGGCCGCCGCTGCTCCTGCGCCGGCACCGGTCGCGCAGCCGGCTCCGGTCGCTGCCGCACCTGCGCCAGCCGTGCAAGCTGCCGCCGCACCGCAAGCGCCAGTCGCCGCTCCGGCAGCACCTGCTCCAGCCCCGGCTGCCCCAGCACCTGCTCCAGCCCCGGCTGCCCCAGCACCTGCTCCAGCCCCGGCTGCGGCAAGCGCGCCGGCCGACCTCGGCGAACTGCTCGGTGCCGCCGGCCTGACGCTGGCCTCGACCGATCCGGAAAAGCTGCGCGCAGCCCGGGAAGCGGCGGCGCAAGCTGCCGCCCCGGTGCGCGTCGGCCGCGCCCGCAAGCCGGCGCCAAAGCTGGCCGACGAGCCGCTGATCCAGGTCGATACCCGCCAGTAACCGGGTAGCGATCCGAACGAAAAAGGGAAGCCGCGTGCTTCCCTTTTTTACATCGATTTTTTCGCTCGATTTCACGGGAAACCGCCGCCATGAACGATGCCGCCCTCCCCGCCCAGGTCAGCTTGCGCGAAGCCTTCCTCTACTGGCTCAAGCTTGGCTTCATCAGCTTCGGCGGCCCCGCCGGCCAGATCGCGCTCATGCACACCGAACTGGTCGAGCGCCGCCGCTGGATTTCCGAAGGCCGCTTCCTGCATGCGCTGAACTATTGCATGCTGCTGCCCGGCCCCGAGGCGACCCAGCTCGCTGTCTACATCGGCTGGCTGCTGCATCGCACCCGCGGCGGCATCGTCGCCGGCGTGCTGTTCATCCTGCCTTCGCTGCTGATGTTGATCGGGCTGGCCTGGATCTACCTCACCTTCGGCCACCTGACGCTTGTCACCGGCATCATGAACGGCATCAAGCCGGCCGTGGTCGCGATCGTGCTGGCGGCGGCCTGGCGCATCGGCAGCCGCACGCTGCGCAATCCCATCCCGGTGGCGATCGCCGCCGCCGCCTTTGTCGCCATCGCCCTGCTGAGCGTACCGTTTCCCTTGATCGTGCTGGCGGCGGCCCTGGCCGGCATGCTGGGGGCGCGCCTGCGGCCGCAAGCCTTCCGGGCACCCGGCCATGCCGCGCACGCGCAGGCGGGAACGGCGCGTCCGCGCGCCCTCATCGACGACGACACCCCGACGCCCGCGCATGCCCGCTTTTTTCGCGCTTGCGGCTGGCAGCGGTCGTGGGAATCGGCGTCGGCATCATGCTGGCCTGCTGGCTGCTGCTGGCCGCCTGGGGCGGCGCCCACGGCACCCTGGCGCAGATGGGCTGGTTCTTCACCAAGACCGCCCTGCTCACCTTCGGCGGCGCCTATGCCGTGCTGCCCTACGTGGTGCAGGGCGCGGTCGAGCACTTCGGCTGGCTGAGCGGGTCGCAGATGATCGATGGCCTGGCGCTGGGCGAAACCACGCCCGGCCCCCTGATTATGATCGTCGCTTTCGTCGGCTTCGTCGGCGGCTGGACCCATGCCGTGTTCGGACCGGCCGCGCCGGTACTCGGCGCCATCGCCGGCGCCTGCGTCGCCGCCCTGTTCACCTTCGTGCCTTCGTTCGTGTTCATCCTGGCCGGCGGGCCGCTGGTCGAGTCCACGCGCGGCAACCTGCGCCTGACCGCGCCGCTGACCGCCATCTCGGCCGCGGTGGTCGGGGTGATCGCCAGCCTGGCCCTGTATTTCGGCCGAGAAGTCTTCTTTGCCGGCGGCAGCCTGCAGCCGCAGGCGCTGGTGCTGGGCGTGCTGGCGGCGGTGGCGTTGCTGCGCTACCGGGTCGGCACCATCGGCCTGCTCGGCGCCTGTGCGCTGGCGGGGCTCGTGCTATCGTACTGGCATGGCTGAAAAAATCTTCATGCTGAACGACTTGCGCCACCCTGCGCTGGCCGTTCCGGCAACACCCGTGGCACCGGGCGGCACGCTCGTCGATGCGCTGGCGCGTCCGCTGCACGACCTGCGCATTTCCGTGACCGACCGCTGCAACTTCCGCTGCGTGTATTGCATGCCGAAGGAAGTGTTCGGCAAGGACTACCCCTACCTGCCGCATGCCGAGCTGCTCTCGTTCGAGGAAATCGCGCGTGTGGCCGGCCTGTTCGTCGCCCATGGCGTGGAAAAGATCCGCCTGACCGGCGGCGAGCCGCTGCTGCGCAAGCACCTCGAGCGCCTGGTGGCGATGCTGCGCGCCATCCCGACACCGTCCGGCCGCCCGCTCGACCTGACCCTGACCACCAATGGCTCGCTGCTGGCGCGCAAGGCGCGCAGCCTGCGCGATGCCGGGCTGGACCGCGTCACGGTCTCGCTCGACGCCCTCGACGACAGCGTGTTCCGGCGCATGAACGACGTCGATTTCTCGGTGGCCGACGTGCTTGCCGGGATCGAGGCCGCGCATGCCGCCGGCCTCGGCCCGATCAAGGTCAACATGGTCGTCAAGCGCGGCAGCAACGACGACCAGATCCTGCCGATGGCGCGCCACTTCAAGGGCTCGCCCGTCATCCTGCGCTTCATCGAATACATGGACGTGGGCGCCTCGAACGGCTGGAACATGGAGGAAGTCATGCCATCGAGCGAGGTGGTGCGCCGCATCGGCGCCGAACTGCCCCTGCTGCCGCTTGCTGCCAACTATGCCGGCGAAACGGCATCGCGCTGGCGCTATGCCGATGGCAGCGGGGAAATCGGCGTCATCTCCAGCGTCACCGGGGCCTTCTGCGGCGACTGCAGCCGCATGCGCCTGTCGACCGAAGGCAAACTGTACACCTGCCTGTTCGCCACCCGCGGCCATGACTTGCGCGCCCTGCTGCGCAGTGGTGCAGATGACCTGGCGATCGGCGGCGCCATCGCCCAGCTCTGGCGCGGCCGCACGGACCGTTATTCCGAAACCCGCGGCATCGAGCCTGCCGGCACGAAAGCCGGCGCGAAAAAAGTCGAAATGTCCTATATCGGCGGTTGACAACAATATGAACAAGCATGAATCGATCAGCGGGCTGATCCTCGCGGGCGGACGCGGCACGCGCATGGGCCAGGTGGACAAGGGCCTGCAGCCGTTTCGCGGCAAGACCATGGTGGACCACGTGCTCGAGCGGCTCGGCGCCCAGGTTGGCAGCGTCGCGATCAACGCCAACCAGAACCTGGACACCTATGCGGCGCTGGGCGTGCCGGTATGGCCGGACGAGCTGCCAGGCTTTGCCGGGCCGCTGGCGGGCATGGCGGTCGGCATGCGCCACTGCGGCACGCCATATTTGCTCACCGCGCCCTGCGACTCGCCCTTCCTGCCACCCGACCTGGCCGCTCGCCTGCTGGCCGCGCTGGAGGCGCAGGACGCCGACCTGGCATTCGCCGTCGTCCCGGGAACCCGGCCGGCGTCCGCAGCCGCATCCCGTGTTCTGCCCGGTGAAGGTGAAACACCTGCCGGTGCTGTCGCGCTACCTGATGGAGGGCGGCCGGCGCATGGATGGCTGGTACAGGGACCTGAAGGCGGTCGAGGTGCTGTTCGAGGATGGGGATGCCTTTCGCAACATCAATACGCTGGACGAACTGCAGGCGCTCGATGCGCCGCGCGCGCCGCGCCTGGCCGACGTGACGAGCTGCCTGTCCGGCTACGATCCGGACGCGCTGCCGGTGAAGGACGCCCAGCACATCATCCGCAGCTTCGTGCAGCCGGTAGGCGCCGTCGAGCAGGTGGCGCTACGTGCGGCCCGGGGCGCGTGCTCGCGCGCGACATCGTCTCGACCATCGACGTGCCCGCGCACGACAATTCGGCCATGGACGGTTACGCGCTGCGCGGCGAGGATGTGCCGCTCGAAGGCGAAGCGCGCTTTGCCGTGATCGGCACCGCCTATGCCGGCATCCCGGCCGGCCTGGTGCCGGGCCCGGGCGAATGCGTGCGCATCATGACGGGCGGCGTCATGCCGGCCGGTTGCGACAGCGTGGTGCCGCAGGAATTCGTGATGGAAGACGGCGCCCACGCAATCGTGCTCAGGGCCGGCACCATCAAGCCGGGCGACAACCGCCGCTTCGCCGGCGAAGACCTGAAGGCCGGCAGCCCCGCCCTGCGCGCCGGCCGCGTGATCCGTCCGGCCGACCTGGGCCTGATCGCTTCGCTCGGCGTGGCCGAGGTACCGGTGCGGCGGCGCCTGCGCGTGGCCTTCTTTTCCACTGGCGACGAGCTGCGCTCGATCGGCCAGCCGCTCGCGCCGGGTTCCGTCTACGACAGCAACCGCTACACCATCTACGGCATGCTGCAGCGCCTCGGCTGCGACATCGTCGACATGGGCGTGGTGCGCGACGATCCGGCGGCGTTGGAAGAAGCATTGCGCAGCGCCTGCGAGAACGCCGACGCCATCATCACCTCCGGCGGCGTCTCGGTGGGCGCGGCCGATTACACCAAACAGATCATGGCGCGCCTGGGCGACGTCACCTTCTGGAAGATCGGCATGCGCCCGGGCCGGCCGCTGGCCTTTGGACGCATCGCCTCGAACGGCCATAGCGCCTTTTTGTTCGGCCTGCCGGGCAATCCGGTAGCGGTAATGGTCTCGTTCTACTTCTTCGCGCGCGACGCCCTGCTGCGCATGATGGGCGCCGACGCCCCGCTGCCGCTGCTGCGCGCCCGCTGCGTGGCGTCAATTCGCAAGAAACCCGGCCGCACCGAATACCAGCGCGGCATCCTCGCCCACGGCGCCGACGGCGCTCCTGAAGTCCGCATCACCGGCTCGCAAGGCTCGGGCATCCTGCGTTCGATGTCGGAGGCGAACTGCATGGTGGTGCTGCACGATGGGCAGGGCAATGTGGAGGCGGGGGAGATGGTGGATGTGCTGATGTTCGAGGGGCTGATCTAAGTCGGTAGGGTGGGCGCCCCGTGCCCACGCGGTACGACGTCTCCATGATCCACAGAGCGCGGCGACACCCCGTACCGCCCTACTCTAGCTGCATCATCTCAGCCTGAGCCGTTCCACCCCAATCGGCCGGATAAATGCCTGTCCGCACGAACCGATGAAATGTCGAAAACGGCCACGCTATCGCGCTGTCGGCATGACCATGCCGGACAGGGTTGAAATGAACGTAATCCGCATGCCGTTCGAAATCAAGATCATCCCGTATCCGATGTTCGAAGAACCGGCGCTGCCAGATTGCCGCATCACGGTGCTTGATTCGCGACGGGCTAGGGTGCCCGGTATAAGGCGTCGTTATCCCGGCAAAGCGCGACACCGAGTTCTTGATGAGCGCCCAGCGCGTCGAATAGTCCAGGTCCCCGTCGGGCAAGGTCCAGATGCAATGTAAATGGTCGGGCATCAAGACCCAGGCATCGATGTCGAACGGGCGAACGATACGAACATCTTGCACCGCGCGGCGTAGCGCGGCGCGGATCGGTGGGAGACACAGGATGGGTTGGCGCCGAAACGACACCAGGGTGAAGAAGTAGGTGGAGCCGGTACGTGCGCGACGGTATCGGGACATGGTGGCGCATTGTATGTTGCACGCACCGAAGTACGTTATGCGTCACGGATGATTGATGAGATGCGTCAACTGTTCCGTGACGCACCGTTCACGCGTGGGCGCGGGGCGTCAACCGTTCCGTGGTCGCACCGTTCACGCGTGGGCACGGGGCGTCAACCGTTCCGTGGTCGCACCGTTCACGCGTGGGCACGGGGCGTCAACCGTTCCGTGGTCGCACCGTTCACGCGTGGGCACGGGGCGCCCACCCTACGGGTCCAGCTCTTCTTGCGAGCCCAGCATCAACTGCGCCGCTTCGCTCGGCAGCGCTTCCACCGACTTCAGCTTGCGCGCCATCTGGCGGCTGCGCACCTCCGCGCTTTCGATGTTGCGGGCGGCTTTTTCCAGGGTGAGCTTGGTGGCGGCGAGCACGTCGCCGAACTTGCCGAACTCGGTCTTCACGGCGCCGAGCACCTGCCACACTTCCGACGAGCGTTTTTCCAGTGCCAGCGTGCGGAAACCCATTTGCAGGCTGTTGAGCAGGGCCGACAGCGTCGACGGGCCGGCGATCGTCACGCGCATCGAGCGCTGCAGGTCGTCCGCCACGCCGGGACGGCGCATCACTTCCGCATACAGGCCCTCGGTTGGCAGGAACAGGATGGCGAAGTCGGTGGTCTGCGGCGGCGACACGTATTTTTCGCAGATGGTCCTGGCTTCCGCGCGCACCGCCCGTTCCAGTTCGGCGCCGTGGCGGGCGACCCCTTCGGCGTCGGAACGCTCCTGCGCTTCCAGCAGGCGCTCGTACTGCTCCTTCGGGAACTTGGCGTCGATAGGCAGCCACAGCGGCGGGCCGCCGTCGACCACGCCCGGCAGCTTGATGGCAAATTCGACCCGCGCATTGGAACCCGCGATGGTTTCGACATTCTTCGCGTACTGGTCCACGGTCAGCACCTGCTCGAGCAGCATCTCGAGCTGGACTTCGCCCCAGGTGCCGCGCGTCTTGACGTTGGTGAGCACGCGTTTCAGGTCGCCCACGCCGATGGCTAGCTGCTGCATTTCGCCCAGGCCCTGGTGCACCTTCTCGAGGCGATCGGACACCTGGCGGAAGGATTCCGTGAGGCGCGTTTCCAGCGTCGCGTGCAGCTTCTCGTCGACGGTCTGGCGCATCTCCTCAAGGCGCTTGGCGTTATCGACCTGCAGGTCGCGGATCTTGGTTTCCAGCGTGGCGCGCACTTCCAGCATGCGCTGGGCGTTCGATTCGGTGAGATTCGCCAGGGTCTGCTGCAGGGTATCGGCAAAGCGCTTGAGCGCACGCGCCTGCTCCTCGCGTCCGCCGGCCGCGTGCAGCTGCATCTGCTGGCGCATGTTCTCCAACTGCTGGTTGGTGCCGCCTTGGTGCTGGGCCATGTGCCCGGCCAGTTCCTGGCGCGTGCCCTGGGCGCTGTGCTGCAGCTCCTGGCGCAGCTCGCGTTCGAGGCGTTCGAAGGCGAGCGCGCTGCCATCTGTACGTCCGCGCAGGAGCAGCAAAACCTGCAGCCCGATCACGGCCAGCAGCGCCAGCGCCAGTACGGCAAATTGAAGAGTACTCATCTCGTTCGGCTCATTTCAATCCGCTTTATTGCGCATCCAGTCGGCGGTCTGGTAGAAGGACTGCATCAGGCGCAGGCGGATATCGTCGTCCATGCCGATGTCTTCCATCGCCCAGGCCATCGCGCGCAGCCACTGGTCGCGCTCCTGCGTGCCGATGGCGAATGGCAGGTGACGGGCGCGCAGGCGTGGGTGGCCATGACGCTCCACGAACAGGTCGGGGCCGCCCATCCAGCCGGACAGGAACATGAACAGTTTTTCGCGCGAGCCGTCGTTGGGTTTCGGGTGCATGGCGTGGATGCCGGCGAACTCCGGCTCCAGTTCCATCAGGTCGTAGAAGCGGTCGACCAGTTCGCGCAAGCGGGCTTCGCCGCCGATGATTTCGTACAGGGTTTGGTTCTCGGACATCCCGTGATCATAACTGAGCGTGGGCCGCCGCGTGTACCGACGCGGCATTCCCGCAACGATCTCGATCAGGTCGCCTCGCGCAGCGTTTGCAGCGGTGGCTGGCGCAGCACGCTGCGCAGCCCCAGCCAGCCGCCGGCCAGCGCGCAGACGGCACCGGCCAGGATGCCCGCCCCCCACACGGTCGGATTGAACGACCACTCGAACTTGAACTGCCAGGTCGCCAGCGCCCAGCCCGGGGCCGCCGCGCCGCTGGCCGCGAGCAGGCCAGCCAGGCCGCCGACCAGCACGAACTCGATGCGCTGCGCCTGCGCCAGCTGCCTGCGCGTCGCGCCCGGGGCCCGCAACAGGCCCGCCTCGCGCGTGCGATCGGTGGTCGAACCCATCAGCGCCGCATACAGCACCAGCACGCCCGAGGCCAGCGTGAACAGGAACAGGAATTCGACCGCGACCACGACCTGGTCCACCACTTCCTGGATCTGGCGGATGATGCCGCTGACGTCGATTACGGTCAGGTTCGGATAGGCGCGTGCCAGCGAACTGGCCAGGTTCGCGCCCTGTTCGGGCAAGTGGAAGGCCGTCATGTAGGTGGCCGGCGCCTTCGCCATCGCGGCCGGGTTGATGATGACGAAGAAGTTGGCGCGCATCGAGCCCCATTCGAGCTTGCGCAAGCTGGTGATCTTCGCGTCCACCGGCAGACCGCCCATGTCGAAGCGGATGGTATCGCCGAGCTTCAATCCCAGGGTCTTGGCGATGCCCTGCTCGACCGAGGCCTCGGAGACGCCGGGCGCGTCCCTGTACCAGGCGCCGCGCACGATCACGTTGTCCTCGGGCGGCGTGGCCATCGTCGACAGGTTGAATTCGCGGTTGGCCAGGCGCTGGGCATCCTCGCTCTTGTAGGTGCTTGCCGTGACCGGCTTGCCGTTCACGGCCGTCAGGCGGCCGCGGATCATCGGGTACAAACGCGGCGCCTCGACGCCGACCGCGGCGATGCGGCGCGTGACGTCGTCCTTCTGGTCGGGCAGCACGTTGATGATGAAGCGGTTGGGCGCGTTCTCTGGCGTGGCGCGCTGCCAGGCCGCGACCAGGTCGCCGCGCACCACCGTCAGCAGCAGCAGCGCCATCAAACCGAGGGCCAGCGATACCACCTGCACGATGGTGGCGCCCGGGCGGCGCTGCAGCGAAGTGACGGCAAAACGCAAGCCCCGGTGCTTGAAGGCGCCGCGCAACTGGCGCAGCAGGCGCAGGCCCAGCCAGGCAACGAGCGCAAAGAAGGCGAAGCCGCCGAGGAAACCGCCGGCCGTGATCAGGGGCCAGCTTCGGGTCGCCCGCCTGCCACAGCAGCAGCGCGACAAAGACGACGGTACCGAGGCCGTAGGTTGCCAGCGCCATCGGCTGCGGCGCGGTTTGCTCGCGCCGGATCACGCGGTTGTGCGGCACGTTCCGCAGCTGCAGGACGGGCGGCAGTGCAAAGCCGACCAGCAGCAGCATGCCGGTGGCGATGCCCTGCAGCGCCGGCAGCGGCGACACCGGCGGCAGGTCGGCGGGCAGCAGCTTGCCGATCAGTTCGAGCAGCACGAAGTGGGCACCAAAACCCACGAGCACGCCAAGCAGGCTGCCGGCCAGGCCGACCAGCGCGAACTCGATCAGGTACAGGGCGCCGACCTGGTTCTGCGTCAGCCCCAGGCAGCGCAGCATGGCGCAGGCGTCCAGGTGGCGCTGCATGAAGCGGCGCGCCGCCATCGCCACGGCCACCGCCGCAAGCAGCGCCGACAGCAGGCCGACCGGGGACAGGAAGCGGTCGGCGCGGTCGAGCGTGGCCTGCATTTCGGGGCGGCCGTTTTCCAGCGTCTCGATGCGCACGCCCTTGACGTTGTCGCCGGCGATGCGCGCGCGCAGCCAGGCCTCGAAATCGCGCACGCGCGCAAAATCGTTCTTCGCCGGGGACGCCACCTGCACGCGATAGGTCACGCGCGCGAAATTGTCGACCAGGCCGGTCGACTGCAGATCGCCGATCGACAGCAGCACGCGCGGTGCGAAATTGGCGAACGAGGCGCCACGGTCCGGCTCGGCCGCGATCAGCTGGGCAATGGTGAAGCGCCGGTCGCCCAGCTGCAGGGATTCGCCGACCTTGACGCCGATTCCGGTCAGCAGGTTGGCGTCGACCCAGACGGTGCCGGGCGCGGGGATGCCGCGCGTGCGGGTGCCAAGGGCATTGCTGGCCTGGGCGGGATCGGTGGTAATGCGCAGTTCGCCGCGCAGTGGATAACCGTTCGAGACGGCCTTGATCGAGGCCAGCTGCGCCGTTGACGCTTCGCCCTCGCCGCCTTGCGCCATGCTGGGGAAGGTGATGGTGTCGGCCAGCAGCAGGCCACGCCGCGTCGCCTCGGTGCGCCAGGCGGCGGGGACCGGCTGGTCGGCGTTCAGGATCAGGTCGGCGCCGAGCAGCTGGTGGGCGTCCCGCGCCAGGCCGGCGCGCATGCGGTCGATGAAGAAGCCGACCGAGGACAGGGCAGCGACGGCAACGATCAGTGCCACCAGCAGGAAACGCAACTCGCCGGCGCGCCAGTCGCGCGCGGTCATGCGAAGGGATTGGGTCAGCATCGTCGCGGTTCCTTGTTGTTATGCGTTGGCGAAGAACTGGTCGACTTCAGCCAGGAAGGCGCGCTTCTGCTCGGGCCCCAGGAAGGCGGCGGCAAAGCTGTTGTGGGCCAGCTGGCGCGCATGCGTGATATCCAGCGGCAAGGCGTCGAAGGCCGCGATGAAATTGTCGTTCATGTAGCCGCCGAAATAGGCGGGGTCGTCGGAATTGACGGTGGCCGCCAGGCCCTTGTCGAGCAGGGTGCGCAGGTTGTGCGAGCCCATCACGTCGAACACGCGCAGCTTGATGTTCGACAGCGGGCAGACAGTCAAGGCCATGTGCTCGCGCGCCAGGCGCTCGACCAGCTCGGGGCTCTCCAGGCAGCGCACGCCGTGGTCGATGCGCTCGACATTCAACACGTCCAGTGCGCTTTCGATATAGGCCGGCGGCCCCTCCTCGCCCGCATGCGCGACCAGGCGCAGGCCGAGCTGGCGGGCGCGCTCGAAGACACGCGCGAACTTCTCCGGCGGGTGGCCGACCTCGGACGAATCGAGGCCGACGCCGATGAACTTGTCCCGGTGCGGCAGCGCCTCGTCGAGCGTGGCCAGGGCCTCTTCTTCCGACAGGTGGCGCAGGAAACACATGATCAGGCCCGCGCTGATGGGCCCATCCTGGCAGGCTCGCCAGATGCCGTTGATCACGGTCTCGAAGGGCACACCACGCGCCGTGTGGGTTTGGGGATCGAAAAAGAGTTCTGTGTGTCGAACGTTGTCAGACGCCGCCCTTTGCAAGTAGGCCGCGGTCATGTCGTAGAAATCCTGCTCGGTCAGGAGCACACTGGCGCCAGCGTAATAGATGTCGAGAAAGGACTGCAAATCGCTGAATGCGTAGGCCTGGCGCAACGCTTCGACCGATGGATAAGGCAGCGATACACCGTTCCTTTGTGCCAGCGCAAAGATCAGTTCCGGCTCCAGCGAGCCCTCGATGTGGATGTGCAATTCGGCTTTCGGCATCCGTTGGATGATCTGGCGCAGCTGCTCGGTCAGCATGGTTTTACTCCGTCTTGGGGCGCTTGGGCAGGGGTGTGAAAGTGGTAAAACTGACCACTGCCGGCCAGTGTACCGCATGGGACGACGCCCCGTTTTTCCGGTAAAAACGGAGCAAAAAAAGCCCTGCGTTTGGCGTGCGCCGCTACCCCTCGAGATCGTGCACTATCGATTCAGGGTACCGACAACCCAGCAGTAAATACAGCTGGAAATGGCCTGTTGGAATGCCTCGAAATGGGGTCCCGAAGGACTGCGCACGAACGCGCCGCGGCCCTCGTCAAATTCGCTCTTTTTTCTTTCCAATCAATTACTTATCGATAACGCGACAGTGCACACGATAGGGCTTTGACTTCGGAAACGGATAGGCACATAATAAATTTCAGTAACACAAGAAGACCTCCACTCCATGGGAACTGCCGGCCACAAGCCGGCCAGAACAAGAAGATCCGCCAGAGCCGCCGCCCCACCTCGCGGCGCTACCACGGCGACCCGTCAATAAGAGCGCCTGGCAAAGCCTTCAGACCCAGGCGCGTTGCCGAAGACAGTACGCCCGTACGGCGAGACAACGCAACGCTGGGCTGGAGGCTTTGTTAGGTGCTCCAAAGTACGCCAAGAAAAACGGGACTTAGCAGTCGGCATCGATCGGCTGCCGTGACAGATCGTTGTTAGCAAACTAAAGGACATGCACATGACCATTTTTGACAACTACGCCGCCCGTTATGAGCGTACCCGCGAAGAAGAATATTCCCTGACCGAATACCTTGCCCTGTGCAAGAAAGACCCGCTGACCTACGCGAGCGCACCCGAGCGCATGCTGGCCGCCATCGGCGAACCGACCCTTGTCGATACCCGGCTCGACCCGCGGCTGTCGCGCATCTTCGCCAACAAGGTCATCAAGATCTATCCCGCCTTCCGCGAGTTCTATGGCATGGAGGAAGTGATCGAGCAGGTCGTTTCCTACTTCCGCCACGCGGCGCAAGGCCTGGAAGAACGCAAGCAGATCCTCTACCTGCTCGGTCCCGTCGGCGGCGGCAAGTCGTCGATCGCCGAGAAGCTCAAGCACCTGATGGAACAGGTTCCCTTCTATGCGATCAAGGGTTCGCCCGTGAACGAATCGCCGCTGGGCCTGTTCAACGAAGACGAGGACGGCGTCATCCTCGAGGAAGACTATGGCATCCCGCGCCGCTACCTGCGCTCGATCCCGAGCCCGTGGGCAGTGAAACGCCTGCACGAGTTCGGCGGCGACATCAACAAGTTCCGCGTCGTGAAGCGCTACCCGTCGATCCTGAAACAAATCGCCATTTCAAAGACCGAGCCGGGCGACGAGAACAACCAGGATATTTCTTCGCTGGTCGGCAAGGTCGACATCCGCAAGCTCGAGGATTATTCGCAGGACGATCCGGACGCCTACAGCTATTCCGGCGGCCTCTGCCTGGCCAACCAGGGCCTGATGGAATTCGTCGAGATGTTCAAGGCACCGATCAAGGTGCTGCACCCTTTGCTGACGGCCACGCAGGAAGGCAATTACAAGGGCACCGAGGGTTTCGGCGCGATTCCCTTCGAAGGCATCATCCTGGCGCACTCGAACGAGTCGGAATGGAAAAGCTTCCGCAACAACCGCAACAACGAGGCTTTCCTCGATCGCATCTACATCGTGAAGGTGCCGTATTGCCTGCGCATCTCCGATGAAATCAAGATCTACGACAAGTTGATCCGCAATTCCTCGCTCGAGAAAGCACCCTGTGCGCCGGGCACGCTGCGCATGATGGCGCAGTTCGCGATCCTGTCGCGCCTGAAGGATCCGGAGAATTCCAGCATCTATTCAAAGATGCTGGTCTACGATGGCGAAAATTTGAAGGACACCGACCCCAAGGCCAAATCCTTGCATGAATATGTGGATTACGCCGGCGTGGACGAAGGCATGAACGGGCTGTCGACGCGCTTCGCCTTCAAGATCCTGTCGAAGGTCTTCAACTTCGACAATACCGAAGTGGCCGCCAATCCGGTGCACCTGCTGTATGTACTGGAACAGCAGATCGAACGCGAGCAGTTCCCGCCGGAACAGGAGCAGCGCTACCACTCTTATATTAAAGAGCACCTGGCGCAGCGCTACGTCGACTTCATCGGCAAGGAAATCCAGACGGCCTACCTGGAGAGCTATTCGGAATACGGCCAGAACATCTTCGACCGCTACGTGACGTTTGCCGACTTCTGGATCCAGGACCAGGAATTCCGCGATCCCGACACCGGCGAAAGTTTCGACCGCGAGTCGCTCAATGCCGAACTCGAGAAAATCGAGAAGCCGGCCGGCATCTCGAATCCGAAGGACTTCCGCAACGAGATCGTCAACTTCGGCCTGCGTGCCCGGGCGACCAATGGCGGCAAGAACCCGGCCTGGACCAGCTACGAAAAATTCCGCACCGTGATCGAGAAGAAGATGTTCTCGAACACCGAAGAACTGCTGCCGGTGATTTCGTTCAACGCCAAGGCCAGCGCCGAGGACGCGACGAAACATGCCGACTTCGTCAACCGCATGGTGGAGAAAGGGTATACGGCCAAGCAGGTGCGGCTCCTGTGCGAATGGTACCTGCGTGTGAGGAAATCGTCCTGAGGTAGGGACCACGCTGCCAGGGCACGCGGCGCCATCCGCCTGTGTCCGCTTACGGCCTGCTCGGTGTGCCGCAAGCATCGAAAGCGTCGCCTCCGGGCACGCTTTCGCGGCGTTCCACGCATTTTTGACGACCCTGCCAGCCGTGCGCACCCCGCGTCAGCACGCAGCGTATTAAGATAGGAGGACCAGCGCAGCACCTGGTCCGCCGCGATTTTTGCAGGAGGCATGTTTTGACTTACCTCATCGACCGTCGCTTGCAGAGCAAGAACAAGTCAGCGGTCAACCGCGAACGCTTCCTGCGCCGCTACAAAGCGCAGATCAAGGATGCGGTCGGCCGCGCGATCAAGGGCCGTTCGATCACCGATGTCGAGAACGGCGAAAAGGTCTCGATTCCCGTCAAGGACGTCAACGAGCCTCATTTCGGCCACGCCCACGGCGGCGTATGGGAAACCGTCAATCCCGGCAATACCGAATACCAGAAAGGCGACCAGTTCAACCGCCCCCGCAGCGGCGGCGGCGGGTCCGGACGCGGGCGCGCCGGCAATAGCGACCAGACCGTCGAGGACGACTTCATCTTCGAGCTCTCGCGCGAAGAGTTCATGAACTACTTCTTCGAAGACCTCGAGCTGCCGAACATGATCAAGACGCAGCTGTCGCAGACGATCGAATTCAAGACCCAGCGCGCCGGCTACAACGTCTCGGGCACGCCGTCGAACATCCACGTACTGCGCTCGCTGCGCGGCGCACTCGGCCGGCGCATTGCGGTAGGCGGCCCCAGCCGGCGCCACCTGGCCGAAGCCCAGCAGGAATTGCAGGACCTGTTCGATGCCGGGGTGCTCGAAGAAGACCCGCGCGTCGTCGAACTGCGCCGCAAGATTCACCACTACCACACGCGCATCAACGCGATTCCCTTCATCGATCCGTTCGACCTGCGCTACAGCAACCGCATCAAGGTACCGAAACCGAGCACCCAGGCCGTGATGTTCTGCATCATGGACGTGTCCGGCTCGATGGACGAAACGCGCAAGGACACGGCCAAGCGCTTCTTCATCCTGCTCTATTTATTCCTCAAGCGCGTATACGAACACATCGAGGTCGTCTTCATCCGCCACCACACGGCCGCGGCCGAAGTCGACGAGGACGAGTTCTTCCACTCGCGCGAGTCAGGCGGCACCGTTGTCTCTTCGGCCCTGCACCTGCTGCAGAAGGTGATCGGCGAGCGCTATGCCAGCGCCGACTGGAACGCCTACGTCGCCCAGGCTTCGGACGGCGACAACTGGGACAACGACTCCGTGCTGTGCAAGCAGTTGCTGACCCACGGCATCATGCCCAAGGTGCAGTACTACACCTATGTCGAAATCACCGACGGGCCGCCGCAGAACCTGTGGGAGCAATATACCGAGGTGGCGGCGCAGCACAGCAACTTTGCGATGCAGAAGATCGTGACTCCGGCCGACATCTACCCGGTCTTCCGCGAGCTGTTCAAGAAGCAACCAAAATAAGGCCAGCACATGGACACCCGATATCCGATGCAAACGCAAGCAGGGCCGGCAGACCGCCGGCACCACACTTGCGCCGCGCCCGATGTCCGCGGGTCCTCCAACCGATAGGCACGCCATGCCAGACGACCATACCAATCCGCGCGCCCTCCCCGAACAGTCCGAATGGACCTTCGACCTGATCGAACAGGCGCACGAAGAAATTCGCCGCGTGGCCAGGAAATTCGGCCTCGACACCTACCCGAACCAGCTCGAGGTCATTACCGCCGAGCAGATGATGGATGCCTACACCTCGGTCGGCATGCCGGTGTCGTATAACCACTGGTCCTTCGGCAAACATTTCCTCACCACTGAGAAGAGCTACAAGCGCGGCCAGATGGGCCTGGCCTACGAGATCGTCATCAACTCGAATCCCTGCATCGCCTATTTAATGGAGGAGAACAGCCTGACCATGCAGGCGCTGGTGATTGCCCACGCGGCTTACGGCCACAATTCTTTCTTCAAAGGCAACTACCTGTTCCGCACCTGGACCGACGCCGAAGCCATCGTCGACTACATGGTGTTCGCCAAGAACTATATTGCCGAATGCGAGCAGCGCTATGGCATCGACGCGGTCGAGGACCTGCTCGACTCCTGCCACGCGATCCAGAACTATGGGGTCGACCGTTATAAACGTCCGGCCAAGCTGTCGGTGGCACAGGAAGCGGCGCGCCAGAAGGAGCGCGAGGAGTATGCCCAGTCGCAGGTGAACGCCCTGTGGCGCACGGTGCCCCGGCGCGAGGAGGAAGAGCGCGACACCCCGCCACCGCGCTTTCCAATCGAGCCCGAGGAAAACCTGCTGTACTTTATAGAGAAGTACGCACCGCTGCTGGAACCCTGGCAGCGCGAACTGGTGCGTATTACCCGCAAGATCTCGCAATACTTCTATCCGCAGCGCCAGACCCAGGTGATGAACGAAGGCTGGGCCACCTTCTGGCACTACACGATTCTGCAGGAACTATATAAAGAGGGGATCGTTGGCGACGGCTTCATGCTCGAGTTCCTGCAAAGCCATACGAACGTCGTCTATCAGCCACCTGCGACCAGTCCTTATTATTCGGGCATCAATCCGTATGCCCTCGGTTTCGCGATGATGAGCGACATACGCCGGATCTGCGAGAACCCGACCGATGAAGACCGCGCCTGGTTCCCGGACATTGCCGGCAGCGACTGGATCAAAACGCTCGACTTTGCCATGCGTAACTTCAAGGACGAAAGCTTCATTGCCCAGTACCTGTCGCCCAAGCTGATCCGCGACTTCCACTTCTTTGCCGTGCTCGACGACGACCGCAGCGACAAATTGACGATTTCGGCCATTCACGACGAAGCCGGCTACCGCTACGTGCGCCAGCAGCTGGCCGAGCAGTACAACATCGGCAACCGCGAGCCGAACATCCAGGTCTGGCAGGTCAACACCCGCGACGACCGCGCCCTCACCTTGCGCCATACCCAGTTCCAGCGCCGTCCGCTCAACGCCCAGGCCCAGGAAGTGCTCAAGCATGTCGCTCGCCTGTGGGGCTTCGATGTCCGGCTCGAAACCGTGGACACCAGCGGCCACGTGGTCAGCTTCCTCGACTGCCGACGCGAAAAGCGCCACCACCGCTAATCCCTTCGATGCGGCGCTTGTACGGACAAGTTTTTGAATACTTGTCCGTACGTATTATCCACATTGACGCATATCAAGTATTCAGTTTGCCACCACCTTCAGTCGTCCACCCCGCCCCGTCCAGCCCCCTGTTCTGTTAGCTAGCGAACGCTCAGCTCAGCCAAAACTGGCTATAGTTTGCAAAAAGCTCAGCATTGCACTATATGATATTTGCCACTTGGCAAAATCAGCGTGCATAATTTGGCAAAAGGGCAGCCCTCACCTCATGTTCTACAGAAGTGCAAGTAACACCGTGCAATCTTGTAATTTTGTTTAGAATTAGACCGCGCTTTTTTGCACAGCAGGAGTGCATCCGGATGAGCTGTATTGCCTGTTTTTACAGGCATTTACGGGGGTTTCGGAGGCTCAAAAATACCTGTGCAAAAATTAATTCGTAGGTATAATTCGCCGATGTCCCGGATGCGGCCTTGTCTTTTCGTCGTGTTTTGTGGGTTTAGTAGCAACAAAAAGAGTTGGTATTGGAGAAAGCAGGCATGAATTTTTCACATGAGAAGGAACCGGGGAAGAATCTCACTGGTATCACCATTGTGGTCCTGTTGCACGTCCTGGTCGCCTGGGGGATCATCAATGGTCTCGGTACGAAGGTGATCTCGAAAGTACAGGAAGCAGTGGAAACGAAGTTGATCGAGGAGGTGAAGCCGCCTCCACCGCCCGAAACTCCACCACCGCCACCACCGCCGGAAATGAAGGCCCCGCCGCCTCCATTCATCCCGCCGGTCGAGGTACAGGTAACGCCACCGCCGCCGTCGCCGACTGCCATCGCCGCAACGACGAGCACGCCGCCACCGACGACCAGCCTGACTCCACCAGCCCCACCGGCACCGGCAGCTCAGCCTAGCCCGGCGGCAGGTCCGAGCCGTACCCCGGCAGTGGCCGACTTCAGCACCTGCGCGAAGCCGGAATACCCGAAAGCCTCGGCACGTAACGAAGAAGAAGGCACAACCACGATCTCGTTCCTGATTGGCGTCGATGGTCGCATGGTCGATTCCAAGATCACGAAATCGAGTGGTTCGCGTGATCTGGACCGCGCAGCGCAGCAGGCTATCGGCAAGTGCCGCTTCAAACCGGCAATGGTCAATGGTCAGCCTGAACAGGCATGGGTCCCAGTACAGTACGTCTGGTCGCTGGAACAATAACCGAGACAGAAGATCGTCTCACAACTGTGATTTTCGTTGTCAATTAGATCAGCGAACTGTCTATTTTTATATTTCTGGAGGAAGCATGTTTAAGAATACCCGTTTGTCCGCTGTCCTGGCGGCAGTCCTGTTCTCGGTTACGGCAGCAGCGGCCCTGGTCTCGGCACCAGCCTTCGCTGACGCACCGGCAGCAGGCGCAGCAGCTCCGGCAGACGCAGCAGCAGCCCCGGTCGCTGACGCAGCAGCAGCTCCGGCCGCTGACGCAGCAGCCGCTCCTGCAGCCGAAGGCGCTGCCGCTCCGGCCGCAGCCGGCGCCAAGGAAGAAGTCAAGAACCCGTACGGCTTCTCGGCCATGTGGGAAGAAGGCGACTTCGTCAACAAGGGCACCATCATCATCCTGTCGATCATGTCGATGGGTTCGTGGTACATCATCATCACCAAGCTGATCGACCAGTCGAAGATCATGCGCCAGTCGAAGGAAGTTTCCCAGAAATTCTGGAAAGCCAACTCGATCGCTGCTGGTTCGGCTACCCTGAAAGAAGGCTCGCCATTCCGCTTCATCGCTGAAACCGGCACCAAGGCAACCCAGCACCACGACGGCGCCCTGCTCGAGCAGATCGACCTGTCGACCTGGGTGACCATGCAGATCCAGCGCGCCGTGGACCGCGTCCAGTCGCGCCTGCAAGATGGCCTGTCGTTCCTGGCAACCGTTGGTTCGACCTCGCCGTTCATCGGTCTGTTCGGTACCGTCTGGGGCATCTACAACGCGCTGACCAACATCGGTATGTCGGGTAACGCGTCGATCGACAAAGTGGCAGGCCCAGTGGGTGAAGCACTGATCATGACCGCCTTCGGTCTGTTCGTTGCAGTTCCTGCGGTCCTGGGTTACAACTGGCTGGTTCGCCGCAACAAGTCGGCAATGGAAGATGTCCGTTCGTTCAGCGCCGACGTGCACTCGGTCCTGATCTCGGGCGCGATGACCACCTCCGAAGCTGCCCGTGCTGCCGCCGGCGCTAAAAAGATTGGATAAATCATGGGTATGAGTGTCGGCTCCGATAGCGGAGATGAAGATGCCGTGATGTCAGAGATCAACACGACGCCGCTTGTCGACATCATGTTGGTTCTCCTGATCATCTTCCTGATTACCAGCCCAGTGGTCCTGCAGCTGAAAAAGGTGACTCTGCCGGCGGAAGTCAACCAGGTCACCAAGACCGCGCCGGAAGACATCAATATCACCGTCAATAAAGACGGCGAAATGTACTGGAACCAGCGCCGCATCGCGAATACGGACGAATTGTTCAAGTTCTTCGCGGAGCAGTCGGTGAAACAGCCGCAGCCTGCAGTGAAAGTTCGTGGCGACCAGGAAACCCGCTACGAAGCCATTGGCCGGGTGATCTATACGGCACAGCGTGCCGGGGTGCAGAAGGTCGGTTTCATCATCGAACCGCCTGACAAGATGTAACAGCCTGACATGGGCTGATCAAGCCGCAGCGTCGGACGCAAATCCGGCGCTGCCACTTGCACCCCAGTTATTTGAAAAGGAAACACCATGGGTATGAACGTAGGTTCAGGCTCCGCCAAGGCAGCCGATCCGGAACCGATGATGGAAATGAACATGACGCCGTTGATCGACGTCCTGCTCGTTCTGATCATTATGCTGATTATCACGATTCCGAAGCAAAACCACTCGGTCAATCTGAACATGCCAGTCGGTCCTTCGCCACCACAGGTCACTGAACCAGTTGTCGTCACCATCGACGTCGACTTCGACGGTACCGTGTCGTGGAACGGCCAGGTTGTTCCAGACCGGGCGACGCTGGAAGCCAAGATGAACGAAGTGGCAGCCCAAGCCGAACAGCCGGAAGTGCACCTGCGTCCGAACAAGCTGGTCGAGTACAAGGTTGTCGCCGGTGTCATGGCGACCGCACAGCGCCTCGGCGTGACGAAGATCGGCATGGTCGGTAACGAGCAGTTCCAGTAATCGCACCACGCTAGACCAACACGGCAGGGTTTCCCTGCCGTGTCCATTTTCAAAGAGGATTTTCCACGATGAGCAAATTCCGTCTCGCACACCTCGGCCTCGCATTGGCCGCCCTCGGCTTCACCGCAGCAGCTCCGATCGTCGGCATGGCTCCCGCCCACGCGGCAGAAACCCTGCGCCCCGAAGTCGGCCGCCCACTGCAGGCAGCCCAGGCATTGATGAAACAGGGCAAGCACAAGGACGCCCTGGCAAAACTGCGCGAAGCGGACAAGGTTTCCGGTAAAACAGCCAACGAAAGCTACCTGATCGAGCGCGTGCGCGCTGCTGCCGCCTCCTCGGCCGGCGACTACGGCACCGCTGCCAACGCTTTCGAAGCCCTGCTCGCCTCGGGCAAGCTGTCGGCAGCCGAACGCGGCCAGTTCTCGGAAGGCCTGATCGGCATCTACATGCGCGGCGGCGAACTGAACAAGGCGAACGAAGCGATCCTGCGCCAACTGAAGAATGGCGACGATCCGAAGCTGCGCGCCTATCTGCTGCAGAACTATTACAAGCAGGGCAATACCGCCGCCCTGGAAAACGAGCTGCGTAACGCCGAGAAATCGGGCCGCATGACCGAAGACCAGCTCGGCATGCTGGCGAACATCCAGCTCAAGAAGAACGACAAGACCGGTTACGTCAACACCATCGAAAAGCTGGCCGCCAACTATCCGAAGGCCCAGTACTGGAACGACCTGCTGAACCGCGTCCAGGGCAAGCCCGGGTTCTCGGGCCGCCTGTCGGTCGACCTGTACCGCCTGAAGCTGGCCAACAACCTGCTCAAGAAGCCGAGCGAGTTCATGGAAATGGCCCAGCTGGTGCTGCAGGCGAAAGCACCGGCGGAAGCCCTCAAAGTCATCGACAAGGGCTACAAGGCTGGCGCCCTGGGCACCGGTCCCGACGCCGCGCGCCACCAGCGCCTGAAAGACCTGGCCGAGAAGAACCTGGCCGAGCAGAACAAGACCATCGCCGCCCTGGAAGCCGAGTACACGGCCGCCAAGGACAACGACGGTCTCGTCGCCCTCGGTTACAGCCTGGTGCAGTCGGGCCAGGCCGACAAGGGTCTGAAGATGATGGAAAACGCCATCAAGGCCGACAACCTGCGCTACGCTGACGAAGCCAAGCTGCGCCTGGGCGAAGCCTACGCCGCGGCTGGCAAGAAGCAGCAGGCGATCAGCACCCTGCGCGGCGTCAGCGGCAAGGAAGGCACCGCCGAGCTGGCCCGCTACTGGATCATGGCGATCAACAAGCCACTGGCCTGATCTCCGGCAAGCACTTGCCCATGAAACGCCGCCTGTTCGCAGGCGGCGTTTTTTTTCCAGCCGCGATTTCTCCACCAACCGTAGGGTAGGCGGCTCCACCCGAACGCACGATGACCTGCTCCTTATGCGCTGCCTACGCGTTCAACGCATACATGCAAGTCGGGCCGCCGGCCGGATGCCGGGCTTGAACGCGTGGGCGGCATTTTCGCAACCGACCATCAAGCTCCGCGCTAGTGCAGCTCACCCCTACCTCCACGACGCAGGGTAGGCGGCTCCACCCGAACGCACGGTGACCTGCTCCTTATGCGCCGCCTACGCGTTCAACACACACATGCAAGTCGGGCCGCCGGCCTGCATGCCGGGCTTGAACGCGTGGGCGGCGTTTGCGCAGCCGGGTATCACGCTCCCGGGTGGAGCCGCTCACCTTGCGAATGCCCTGGCATGCCAAGCTTTGCATGCTGCAATCACCCAGCAGCCCTGGCAAACTGGCAACGAATGCCCCCTCCTCTCTCCGCATTGCAACAAGCCTTTACCGTATAATCAAGGTTTCGCCCCACGGCGTGGTCGCTTGCTTCACCCGCCCGGCATTCTGGAACAACCAATGAAGGTATTTCGCGGACTTCCCAACGACGCGGCGCGTGCTCCCTGTGCTCTGACGATCGGCAACTTCGATGGTGTCCACCGCGGGCACCAGGCGTTGCTGGCGCGCGTGCGCAATGCGGCCGACGCGCTTGGGCTGGAAGCGGCCGTGATGACCTTCGAGCCGCATCCGCGCGAATACTTCGCCCAGCGTAGCGGCGACCTGTCGCGGGCGCCGGCACGCATTGCCAACCTGCGCGACAAGCTGGAAGACCTGGCCGAGGCCGGCATCGACCGCGTCATCGTCGAGCATTTCAACGAACAGTTCGCTTCGATTTCCCCCGAGGACTTCGTCAGCCGCGTGCTGGTCGGCGGCCTGCACGTGAAATGGCTGATGGTCGGCGACGATTTCTGCTACGGCGCCAGGCGCGCCGGCAATGTCGCGATGCTGATGGAAGCCGGCCGCCGCCATGGTTTCCATGTCGAGACCCTGCCGACGGTGCGCGAAGGCGACCAGCGCATCTCGTCCTCGGCCGTGCGTGCGGCCCTGGCCGCGGGCGAACTGGAAGCCACCGGCGCCCTGCTCGGCCACCCGTATGCGATGTCCGGCCACGTGATCCACGGTGCCAAGCTCGGCCGTACGCTCGGCTTCCCGACCCTGAACCTGCGCGTCGCACACCGCCCGGCCGTGCATGGCATCTTCGTGGTGCAGGTGCATGGCTTGGCCGACACGCCGCTGCCGGCCGTGGCCAGCCTGGGCGTGCGTCCTACCGTCGAGGACGCCGGCCGCATGCTGCTCGAAGTCCATGTATTCGACTACGACCGTCCCTGCTACGGCAAGCTGGTGCGCGTCGAGTTCACGGAAAAACTGCGCGACGAGGAAAAGTACGTCGACCTCGACACGCTCACCAATGCCATTCACCGCGACGCCGAGCAGGGCGCGCCTGGTTCGCCCGCCCGACCTGCGCGGCACTCCGCGTGCCGGCGCCCTGACCGCCACCGACCGAATTTGACGCCGGCCCCGACCCTCCCGCGTCGCGCTGCCGGAAACCGGTAGCCACTCCCGAATTTCCTTACCGAAGAAACATATGTCCGAAAACAGCAAACCCGTCCAGAACGCGCCTGCCCAGAAGGCAGCCAAGAAACCTGAGAATAAGCCACTGAGCAAATACCCGGTCAACATGACCGACACCCCCTTCCCGATGCGCGGCGACCTCGCCAAGCGCGAACCGGGCTGGGTGAAGCAATGGCAGGACAAGCAGATCTACCACCGCATCCGCAAGGCGGCCGCCGGCCGGCCGAAGTTCATCCTGCACGATGGCCCACCGTATGCGAACGGCGACATCCACCTTGGCCACGCCGTCAACAAGATCCTGAAAGACATGGTCGTCAAGTCCCGCACCATGGCCGGCTTCGATGCGCCCTATGTGCCCGGCTGGGATTGCCACGGCATGCCGATCGAGATCCAGATCGAAAAGCTGTACGGCAAAAACCTGCCGACCGCCGAGGTGCTGCAGAAAGCCCGCGCCTATGCGCTCGAGCAGATCGACCGCCAGCGCGCCGGCTTCATCCGCCTGGGCGTGCTCGGCGAATGGGAAAACCCCTACATGACCATGGCCTATGGTAACGAGGCCGACGAACTGCGCGCGCTCGGCAAGCTGCTGGACAAGGGTTATGTCTACCGCGGCCTCAAGCCCGTGAACTGGTGCTTCGATTGCGGCTCGGCACTGGCTGAAGCGGAAGTGGAATACCAGGACAAGCGCGACCCGGCCATCGACGCCGGCTTCAAGTTCGCCGAAGAAGAGAAACTGGCCGCGGCTTTTGGCCTGCCGTCGCTGCCGACCATGAACGGTTTCATCGTGATCTGGACCACGACCCCGTGGACCATCCCGTCGAACCAGGCACTGAACGTGAATGCGGAAGTGACCTATGCCCTCGTCCAGGCGGAACGCGACGGTGCGCCGCTGCTGCTGATCCTGGCCCAGGACCTGGTCGAGTCCTGCCTGCAGCGCTACAAACTCGAGGGCAAGGTCATCGCCACCACCATGGGTAGCCAGCTCGAAGGCATGCGCTTCAAGCATCCACTGCACGCGGCCGATCCCTTCTACGACCGTACTTCGCCGGTCTACCTGGCCGACTACGTCACCACCGACAGCGGTACTGGCGTGGTCCACTCGGCGCCGGCCTACGGCCTGGAAGACTTTATCTCGTGCAAAGCGCACGGCATGAAGGACGACGACATCCTGAAACCGGTGATGGGCGACGGCCGCTTCGCTTCCACCCTGCCCCTGTTCGGCGGCCTGACCATCTGGGAAGCCAGCAAGCCGATCTGCGCCGCGCTGACCGAGGCGGGTGCCCTGTTTGAACTGAAAATGTTCGACCACAGCTACATGCACTGCTGGCGCCACAAGACCCCGATCGTCTACCGGGCCACTTCGCAATGGTTCGCCGGCATGGACATCACGCCGAAAGACGGCGGCCCGACCCTGCGCGAAACCGCGCTGGCCGGCATCGACAAGACCCAGTTCTTCCCGGACTGGGGCCAGGCGCGCCTGCACGGCATGATCGAGAACCGTCCGGACTGGACCCTGTCGCGCCAGCGCCAGTGGGGCGTGCCGATGGCCTTCTTCATCCACAAGGAAACGGGCGAGCTGCATCCGCGCACCCCGGAACTGCTGGAGCAAGTCGCCAAGTTGATCGAACAGAACGGCATCGACGCCTGGCAGGCGCTCGACCCGCGCGAACTGCTGGGCGACGACGCTGAAGTCTACGAGAAGAACAAGGACACGCTCGACGTCTGGTTCGACTCGGGCGCGACCCACCAGACCGTGCTGCGCGGCTCGCACAAGGAGCAGTCGACCTTCCCGGCCGACCTCTACCTGGAAGGCTCGGACCAGCACCGCGGCTGGTTCCACTCGTCCCTGCTGACCTCGTCGATGCTGAACGGCACCCCGCCCTACAAGGCGCTGCTGACTCACGGTTTTACCGTCGACGAGAACGGCAAGAAGATGTCCAAGTCGCTGGGCAACACGATGGCGCCGCAGAAGATCTCGGACACGCTCGGCGCCGACATCCTGCGCCTGTGGGTGGCCTCGACCGACTACACGGGCGAACTGTCGATCGGCGAAGAGATCCTCAAGCGCGTGACGGAATCCTACCGCCGCATCCGCAACACCCTGCGCTTCCTGCTGGCGAACACTTCGGACTTCGACCCGGCCAAGCACGCCGTCCCAGTCGCCGAGCTGTTCGAGATCGACCGCTACGCGATCGCGGCGATGGCGCAGCTGCAGAAGGACGTCGGAGCCCACTTCGAGCGCTACGAATTCCATCCGGTGGTCTCGCGCCTGCAGAACTACTGCTCGGAAGACCTGGGCGGCTTCTACCTCGACATCCTGAAGGACCGCCTGTACACGACCGGCGTGGATTCGCCCGCGCGCCGTTCGGCGCAAACGGCGCTGTGGCATATCGCCCATTCCCTGCTGCGCGTGATGGCACCGATCCTGTCGTTCACCGCCGAGGAAGCCTGGGCCGTGTTCGCGGGCCAGCAATCCTATGCGGAGAGCGACGAGACCATCTTCACCCAGACGCTGTGGAGCTTCCCGGAACTGCCGGATGCCGAAGCGCTGCTGGCCAAGTATGCGGCGCTGCGCGAAGTGCGGGCAGATGTGACCAAGCAGCTGGAAGAAGTGCGTGCCTCGGGTGCGATCGGTTCTTCGCTGCAGGCCGAACTGACGATCAAGGCCGCCGGCGAGAAGCACGCGCTGCTGGCCAGCCTGGAGGATGACCTGAAATTCGTCTTCATCACCTCGCAGGCGACCGTGGAGCAGGCGGCCAACGAAAGCGACGAAACGGTGCAGGTCACCCCATCGGAAGCGCCGAAATGCGAGCGCTGCTGGCACTACCGCCGCGACGTCGGCCACGACCACGCCCATGCCGGCCTGTGCGGACGGTGCGTCAGCAACCTGTTCGGCAGCGGCGAAGCACGCCGCTTCGCGTAATATCTCGGCTGGCAAAGCCGAACGGCAAACACAGCCGCCATGCCGCAGCCCGGCATGGCGGTTTTTCACATCCGATCCTGACATCTTATGGCAACCAAGAAAAAACCGCTCGTTTCCAAAGTTCACAGCTCCGGCGCCGGCATGGGCCCCTGGCTGGGCATCGCCTTCCTCGTCGTCCTGTTCGACCAGCTGACCAAGATCACCGTCTCGAAACTTTTTCACTACGGCGAAACCCTGCCCGTCACGGGCTTCTTCAACCTGGTACTGGTGTACAACCCGGGCGCGGCCTTTTCCTTCCTCGGCAACCAGGGCGGCTGGCAGCGCTGGTTCTTCACCGCGATCGCCCTCGGCGCGATCGGCTTCATCCTGTACCTGCTCAAGCGCCACGCCGGCCAGCGCATGTTCTGCTGGGCCCTGGCCCTGATCCTGGGCGGCGCCGCCGGCAACGTCATCGACCGCGTCGCCTATGGCCACGTGATCGACTTCCTCGATTTCTACTGGCGTGGCTGGGGCCACTTCCCCGCCTTTAACGTCGCCGACATCGGCATTTCGGTCGGGGCCTTCCTGTTCATCCTCGACGAACTGCGGCGCGTCAATAAACACTGAGCAAGCACCGAGCAAACACCCATAAAGGAAGATGCACATGGACCTGCAGGGAAAGAAAATCGTCCTCGGCCTGTCCGGGGGCGTGGCCTGCTACAAGGCGGCCGAACTGTGCCGCGCGCTGATCAAGCAGGGCGCGCACGTGCAGGTCGTCATGACCGAGGCGGCCACCCATTTCATCGGCACCGTCACCATGCAGGCGCTGTCGGGCAACACGGTCTGGACCGACCAGTGGGACCCGCGCATGCCGAACAACATGGCGCACATCGACCTCACCCGCGGCGCCGATGCCGTGCTGGTCGCCCCCTGCTCGGCCGACTTCATCCGTAAACTCGCGCACGGCGCCTGCGACGATTTACTGTCGACCCTGTGCCTGGCGCGCCCGCACGGCGTGCCGTTGCTGGTTGCGCCGGCAATGAATGTCGAGATGTGGCAGAACCCGGCGACCCAGCGCAATGTCGCCACCTTGCGGGAAGACGGCGTCACGCTGTTCGGCCCGGCAGCGGGCGAACAGGCCTGCGGCGAAACGGGTCTCGGGCGCATGCTCGAGCCCGAGCAGCTTCTGTAAGAAGTCGTCGCCGCCTTCCAGCACAAGATCCTGGCGGGCAAGCGCGTGCTGGTCACGGCCGGGCCGACCTTCGAGGCGATCGATCCCGTGCGCGGCATCACCAATCTGTCCTCGGGCAAGATGGGCTATGCGGTCGCCCGCGCCGCGCGCGAAGCCGGCGCCGAGGTCACGCTGGTCTCCGGCCCTACCGCACTGGCCACCCCCTACGGCGTGCGCCGCATCGACGTGCTCTCGGCCGCGCAGATGCACGACGCCGTCATGGCCCAGGTCGAAGGCCAGCACGTCTTCATCGGCGTGGCCGCCGTGGCCGACTGGCGCGTGGCCAATGCCAGCGAACAGAAACTGAAAAAGCAGGAAGGTGGCGGCGCGCCCCAGCTCGAGTTCGCGCAGAACCCGGACATCCTCGCGGCCGTCGCCGCCACCACCTCGCTGTCGGGCTGGCCCTACTGCGTCGGATTTGCCGCCGAATCGGAAAACCTGGTCGCCTACGGTGCGGCCAAGCGCGAGCGCAAGGGCATTCCTCTGCTGGTGGGCAACATCGGCCACCACACTTTCGGCCAGGACGACAATTCCATCGTCCTGTTCGACGAGAACGGCCACACCGTGCTGCCGCGCGCCGACAAGCAGACGCTGGCGCGCCAGCTGGTCTCCGAAATCGGCAAGCGCCTCGAGCAGCGCTCCCTCCTTACCTGAAACAGACAACGTATTACGCATGAACACCATCGACGTCAAAATCCTCGACCCGCGCATGAAAGACCTGCTGCCGGCCTACGCTACCCCCGGCAGCGCCGGCCTCGACCTGCGCGCCTGCATCGACGCCCCGCTCGTGCTCGAACCGGGCCAGACCGTGCTGGTACCCACCGGGCTGGCCATCCACGTGGCCGATCCGGGTTATGCCGCCATGATCCTGCCGCGTTCTGGACTCGGCCATAAGAACGGCATCGTTCTGGGCAATCTGGTAGGCTTGATCGACTCCGACTACCAGGGCCAGCTCATGGTATCGACCTGGAACCGCGGCCACGCCGCCTTCACGCTGCAGCCGCTCGACCGGCTGGCGCAGCTCGTGATCGTGCCGGTACTGCAGGTTGGCTTCAATGTCGTCGAAGAGTTTGCATCGAGCGAACGGGGTGCCGGAGGATTCGGCAGTACCGGAAAACAATAACAAACCAGAGCGCCCCGTATCGGCTTGTCGGTCCTGGCGCATCGTCGAAAACAGTACCCTGGTACGGCGTCCGGTACGGCGCCCGGTACGGCGTCCGGTACGGCGCGACGATGCCATGCCGGATCAGGCAGGTGCGGCGCGCTAGAAGAGGAGGATCATGATCCGCATTCATCGCCTGCGCCCGGTTGCGCTGGCCATTTCGATTGCCCTGCTGCTGACCGCCTGCGGCACCCAGCCCACGGTTTCCCGGGGCGGCCTGCCGAGTGCCGGACCGCAAACGCCGCCGAGCACGCAACTGTCGCCGCAAATGGCGGCCGCCGCCGACACGCTCACCAAGATGGCGGCCATGCAGGACCGCCTGTACCGCGTGGCGGCGCCCCTGCTGATCGACAACGCCGAACTCTGCCCGAAGCACGCGCGCAACCTGCTCGGCTTTACGGCAAAGAACCGCCACTACTACCCCGGCATGTACAACGAGGCCGCGCACGTGGCCTTCGGCATGGATGAACGGCTGCAGGTGACCGGCGTGCTGGCCGGCAGCGGCGCAGCCAAGGCCGGCCTGCGCACGGGCGACGACCTCGTCGCCGCCGGCGGCAAGCCATTGCCGACGGGCGCGAGCGCGCCGAACACGGTCGGCGCCATCTTCGGCTCCCCGGTCGCCTCGCAGCCGTCCCTGCCGCTTACCATCGAGCGCGACGGCCGCCCGCGCGACCTGACCATTCCCGTTACGCGCGCCTGCGGTTTCGGCATCGAACTGGGCAATGGCGACAACGTGAACGCCTATGCCGACGGCAGCCGCATCATGGTCACGCGCGGCATGCTCGGCTTCACCAAAAGCGACGACGAACTGGCCTATGTGCTGGCACGCACGATGGCGCACAACATCCTCGGCCACCCGGCCGCGCTGCGCAACAAGGCCACGCTCGACAGCGTGATCGACAACCTGACGCGCATGAGCCCGGATATGGCGATGCTCAACGGCAGCGCGGGCATCAAGGCGGCCCCGGCGAATATCGACGCCGCCGCCGACCGCCTCGCCGTCTTCCTGCTGGCACGCGCCGACTACAACTACGAAGGCGCGCCGGCGTTCTGGAAGCGCTTCGCCGCAGCTTACCCGGCCAGCGTCGCCAACGGCTTTACCGCCAACCACCCGGCCACCGCGGCACGCCTGACGGCGATCGAGCTGGCGGTGGAGGACGTGAAGACGAAGAAGGCGGGCAAGAAGCCGTTGACGCCGTAACGTGGCGCCCGGGTGCAGGGTGGGCACGGCATTGAAGCCCCCGGCTTCAATGCCGTGCCCACCCTACGCCCAACGCCCGCCCCGCTTTTTTTGTATCATTGTCACCCCTCACCCAGCAGCGCCCCGCCGCCCGCCTCATGGACAGCCTCGACCTCGACGTACTCAAGACCGCAGCAAGCTGGATCGACGCTGGGCACCGCTGCGAACTCGTCACCGTCGTCAAGACACGGGGCTCGAGCCCGCGGCCGATCGGGGCCATGCTGGCGCTGCGCGACGACGGCCGCGTGGTCGGCTCGGTGTCCGGCGGCTGTATCGAGGACGATCTGATCGAGAACGTGCGAGAGGGAGGCATCGCACTGGATGCGCGCCCGCGCATCCTCAGCTACGGCATCAGCGCCGACGACGCCCACCGCTTCGGCCTGCCCTGCGGCGGCACCATCGAGCTGGCGCTCGAGCCGCTCAGCCCGGCCAGCGGACTGCGCGCGCTCCTGCAGCGCCCGGAAGCCGGCGAGTTGCTGGAACGCCGCCTCGACCTCGATAGCGGCGCCGTCACCCTGGCTCCCGCGCCGCCCGGCGCCGTGCTGCGCGTCGACGGCGATAGCCTGGTCACCGTGCACGGCCCGCGCTGGCGCCTGTTCATCATCGGCGCCGGTCCGCTGTCGCGCTTCCTGGCCCGGTGGCGCAGGCCATGGACTACCGCGTCGTCGTCTGCGATCCGCGCGAGGACTACACCGCCGGCTGGGACCTGCCTGGCGTCGAACTGAGCCACACGATGCCCGACGACCTGGTGCTGGAGGCGAAGCTCGATGCGCGCAGCGCCGTCGTCGCCCTCACCCACGACCCGAAACTGGACGACCTGGCGCTGATGGAAGCGCTGAAGTCGAATGCCTTCTATGTCGGGGCGATCGGCTCGCGCCTGAACAACGCGCGGCGGCGCGAGCGCCTGAAACTCTTCGACCTCTCCGACGCCGAGCTCGACCGCCTGCACGGGCCGATCGGCCTGTACATCGGCAGCAAGACACCGGCTGAAATCGGCATCGCGATCCTGGCCGAGATGACCGCCGTGCGCAATGGCGTGCCGCCCGCCATGCTGGTGCCGCACGCGGCGGCGCCGCAAGCGGCGGGCAGCGAGGTCTGCGCGCGGTGACCTCAGGTGCAATAGCAATAGCAATAGCAAAAAACGGGAAGCGCGATCGCGCGCCCTCTGCCACCATGCGCCTTCGCCCTCCTCTCTACCCATGAATACAGCCAATTTCCTGCGTCTCTTGCTGCTGGCCGCCATCTGGGGCGGCTCCTTCCTCTTCATGCGCATCGGCGCCCCCGTGCTCGGCCCGGCGGTGCTGATCGAATACCGCGTGCTGTTCGCGGCGCTGTTCCCGGCAGCCGTCGGCCTGGTGCTGCGGCGCCGCCTCGACCTGCGCGCCAACTGGAAGCATTACCTGATCCCGGGCTTCTTCAACTCGGCCCTGCCCTTCCTGCTGTTTGCCTATGGCGCACGCACCTTGACGGCATCCGTGCTGTCGGTACTGAACGCGACGGCGCCGATGTGGGGCGCGCTGATCGGGGCGCTGTGGGCGCGCCAGCCGATCACGCTGCGCACCGGCCTTGGCCTGCTGCTGGGCACGGCGGGGGTGGCGCTGCTGGTCGGCTTCGACGATGTGTCCAGCCGCCCCGGCGCGGCCATCGCCCCGGTGGCGGCGCTGGCCGCGGCGCTGTGCTACAGCATCGCCAGCCTGTATGCGAAATCGGCGAAAAGCGTCGAACCCTTCGCCAATGCCCACGGCACCATGTGGGCGGCAACCCTGTTCGTGTTGCCCGCCCTGCCCTTCTTTCCCGCGCCCGCCAGTCCCACGCCCGGCGTCTGGGCGGCGGTGCTGACCCTGGGCGTGCTGTGCAGCGGCATCGCCTACCTGATCTACTTCCGCCTGATCGCCGAGGTAGGGCCGACCTCGGCACTGACGGTAACTTTCCTGAACCCGTTGTTCGGCATCCTCTGGGGCGCGCTCTTCCTGCACGAGACGGTGGGCTGGCATACGCTGGCCGGCTCGGCCATCGTGCTGGTCGGCACTGCGCTGGTGACGGGTTTTGTTCCGCGCTTCGGTGGCGCGCCGGCGAGCGCCGCCGGCAAATGACACGATGACCGAGGGGCTGACCCTGGCCTTGCCGCCGGGCTACCGCAGCGCCGACGTGCTGGCCTTCCACGCGCGCGACGCCGAAGGCCTGGCCGAACGGGTCGAAGGCAGCCGCCTGCGCAAGGCGGTGCTGCTGGGCGGCGTGCCGCTGCTCTTCGACCTCACGCTGGAGCCGACCCGGGCACTGTGCCGCATCGACGCCGACGCGCCATTGGACACGCACACGCGGGCGCGGGCGCACGCGGCCCGGACAGCATCCTGGCGCTGCGCATCGACCCGGCACCGTTTGCAGAGGCGACGCGCGACGACCCCGTGTTCGGCCCACTGGTCGCGCGCTCCCCCAGCCTGCGCATCGTGCAGTCGGCCAGCGTCTTCGAGGCCCTGACACGGGCGATCATCGGCCAGCAGATCAACCTGCCCTTCGCGATCAGCCTGCGCCGCAGCTTCATCGCGCAGGCCGGACGCCCGCACAGCAGCGGCCTGGTCTGCTATCCGGAGGCGGCCGATGTGGCGCGTCTCGACCTCGAGACGCTGACTACCCGCAAATTTTCGCGTGCAAAGGCCGAGACGCTGCTGCGCGTGGCGCGCATGGTCGACGCCGGCGAACTGCGCCTCGACCTGAACGACGATGCGGAACACGCGGGCGCGGCCCTGCTCGCCATCAAGGGCATCGGCCCCTGGACCGTCAACTACACGCTGCTGCGCGGCTATGGCTATGCCGACTGCTCGCTCGAAGGCGACGTGGCCGTGCGCGGAGCGCTGGGGCGCCTGCTGGGCGAGGCCGGCAAGCCGGACCAGGCACGCACCCAGGCCTGGCTGGCCGCCTATCGTCCGCATCGGACGATGGCGGCAGCCTACCTGTGGGCCAGCCTCAGCGCACCGCCTGGCTGAACGAACCGGGCAAGGCGAAGAAAGCCCAAGCTGGCATCGTCACAAAACAGTCGCGTCAACGCCAGCGCGGCACTCCCTCGAGCTGCTGCGCCCCCTCCCCGGCAAACCGTATCAGCTCGGACAGGGGAACCGTGGCAAGGTTTTCGCTGCCGTAATGCCCGCCAAGCGGGCTGGGAATCTTGAGGCAGTAGCGGCGGTCGTCGGTGAGCGGGCCGAGCGTGGACTCGGCGAGGTCGACCAGCTCGGGCATGTACCACTCGTTCAGGAAATCCTGGTTATAGGACAGTGCATCGAGCGCGGCGCGGTCCTGCGCGACGGGCTCGCAGCAGAGGTCTTGCGGACGCAGCCGCCAGTAGCTGCCGTCGGCGTCGCGGATGATCAGGTTACCGAAGGCATTGGCACCCAATACTTCGACGGCGCTGAGCCCTACCCAACCCCAGGCTTCGTTGATGTCGTCAACAGTAATCATGGTCTAACCCAAGGATCGATGTTCATCGAAGGGCGCGGAAACGCCGGTCCAGCCCATGAGGGGGACGACAGCCGCGCCGTGTTCCTGTTCGACCGGAGAGGAAGGGATGAGTGCGGCAAACAGCGTCTTCCCTTGATATTGGTCGAGTCCGCCAGGGAACGCCGCACACGGCCAGGCGCGCAAGGGATGGCGAAAACAAAAAAGCCGCTGAATCGGCAAGGATTCAACGGCTTTCGGAAATTCTGGTTGCGGGGACAGGATTTGAACCTGTGACCTTCGGGTTATGAGCCCGACGAGCTGCCAGACTGCTCCACCCCGCGTCTGATGAAATGAATTATACGCGCCTTCGGCCGTTTAAGCAAATCAATGCTCCCCCGATGTGCGATTGCAGCACAATGCTGCGACGGCAAGCATCCCGCCCGCGGCTGCGCGGCTGCGGCACAGCCGGGCCAATCGGGTGTAAAGTAGTCATACATTCATTCCTGTCATCCCCTATGAAATTCTGTTCCGAGTGCGGCCATCCGGTCGCGCTGGCCATCCCCGAAGGCGACAACCGGCCGCGCCATGTGTGCACGCAGTGCGGCACGATCCACTACCAGAACCCGAAAATGGTGCTCGGTTCCATCCCCGTGTGGGAGAAGGATGGCGAGCTGCAGGTGCTGCTGTGCCGGCGCGCCATCGAACCGCGCCATGGCTACTGGACGCTGCCTGCCGGCTTCATGGAAAACGGCGAAACCACGTCGGAGGCGGCAGTCCGCGAAACCGAGGAGGAAGCCGGCGCCAACATCGCAATCGGCAAGCTGTTCAGCGTGCTGAACGTCGCGCACGTGCACCAGGTACACATGTTCTACCTGGCGCGCCTGCTCGACCTGGATTTCGCACCCGGCATCGAAAGCCTGGAAGTGCAGTTGTTCACGGAAGCCGAGATCCCCTGGGATGACCTGGCCTTCCCCACCATCCGCACGACGCTGGAACTGTTCTTTGCCGACCGCGTCAAAATCCGGGAGGGTGGCCGCGACGCGGATTATGGCGTGCACAGCCATGACATCGTCCGCCCGATGATTGCTCCACGTGAACCCGACTGAAGGGGCGAGGCTGCCATGATTCCCTGGCTCGACGCGCATACGCCCTTCCCCGACGTGTCCGAGGCCCTCACCATGGACGCGCCGGGCCTGCTCGCAGCCGGCGCCGACCTTTCTCCCCAGCGGCTGCTGCTGGCCTACCAGAACGGCATCTTCCCCTGGTTCTCCGAAGGCCAGCCCATCCTCTGGTGGAGCACCGATCCGCGCATGGTGCTCTATACGGGCGAGTTCAAGGTCAGCGACAGCCTGAAGAAAACCCTGCGCCGCGTCGAGCGCAGCCGCACCGAGGGTGGCCGCTGGCAAGTCCGCTTCGACAGCGATTTCGAGGCCGTCATGCGTGCCTGCGCCGCGCCGCGCAAGGACGGTCCCGGCACCTGGATTTCCGACGACATCATTGTCGGCTATACCGGCCTGCATGCGATGGGCTACGCGCACTCGTCCGAAGTCTGGCTCGATGGCGAGCTGGTCGGCGGGGCCTATGGCGTGTGCATCGGCCGCATGTTCTACGGCGAGTCGATGTTTGCGCGCGTGTCCGACGCTTCGAAGGTCGCGCTGGCCTACCTGGTCGCCTTCCTGCGCCGCAACGGCGTGCGCATGGTCGACTGCCAGCAGGAGACCGGCCACCTCGCCTCGCTCGGCGCCGCGCCGATTCCGCGCAGCGTGTTCCTGCAGCACTTGCGTGCAGCCATACGCGAACCGGCGATCGGGCGCTGGGAAGTGCAGCCTCCGTTGGATGCTTAGTTGGGTACATAACCGTGCGCGCCCTCCGCTTTCGCTAGAATAGGTTCATCACGTCGCCCGAGAGACCTGCATGACGCACCTTAATGACCTGCCCTTCTCGACGCTGCAGTTCTATACGACCGCTCCGTATCCGTGCAGCTACCTCGACGCGCGGCAGGCACGCTCGCAGGTGGCAACGCCTTCGCACCTGATCAACGCGGACGTGTACTCCGAGCTCGTCAAGAACGGCTTCCGCCGCAGCGGCATTTTTACCTATCGCCCCTACTGCGACGGCTGCCAGGCCTGCATCCCGGTGCGCGTGCGCTGCAGCGAGTTCGCGCCCAGCCGCACCCAGCGCCGCGCCTGGAAGCGCCACGGCGACCTGACGGCGATGGTCGCGAACCTGTCGTTCTCGGACGAACACTACGCGCTCTACCTGCGCTACCAGACCACGCGCCACGTCGGCGGCGGCATGGACCAGGACAGCCGCGACCAGTACGCGCAATTCCTGCTGCAAAGCCGGGTCAACACGCGCCTGGTCGAATTCCGCGAGCCCGACGGCACGCTGCGCATGGTGTCGATCATCGACGTGCTCTCCGACGGGCTGTCCTCGGTCTACACCTTCTTCGATCCGGACGTCGCCGGTGCTTCCTTCGGCACCTACAACGTCATGTGGCAGGTCGAGCAGGCGCGCGAACTGGGGCTGCCGTATGTCTACCTCGGCTACTGGATCGAGCAGAGCCCGAAGATGGCCTACAAGATCAATTTCCGGCCGCTGGAAGCGCGGATCAATGGGGTGTGGGATATTCTCGACCGCTGAAGCCCTGACCTTGGGGTGGGCGCACGGTACAATTGCCGCGATCCCATTTTCGAGTGCTCCATGTCCGACAAGCTCCTGTACTCCCTCGCCCGCCCGCTGCTGTTCACGCTGCCCGCCGAAACCGCGCACAACCTGACACTCCCTGCCCTGCGCCGCGCTGCCGAACGCGGCCTGACCGGCAAGCTGTTCGCCCAACCGGCACCCGACCCGCGCACCGTGATGGGCATCGTGTTCCCGAACCCGGTCGGCCTGGCTGCCGGCCTCGACAAGGACGGCGCCTACATCGACGGCCTGGCCGCGCTCGGCTTCGGCTCGATCGAGATCGGTACCGTCACCCCGCGTGCCCAGGCCGGCAACCCGAAGCCGCGCATGTTCCGCGTGCCCGCCGCGCAAGGCATCATCAACCGCATGGGCTTCAACAACGGCGGCGTCGACGCCTTTGTCGCCAACGTCCAGGCCTCGCGCTTCTACCAGGAAAAGCAGGGCGTGCTCGGCCTGAACATCGGCAAGAACGCCGACACGCCGATCGAGCGCGCAGCCGACGACTATCTGCACTGCCTGCGCAAGGTCTACCCGTACGCGAGCTATGTCACGGTGAACATCTCATCGCCGAACACGAAGAACCTGCGCCAGCTGCAGGGCGCATCCGAACTCGATGCCCTGCTGTCGCAACTGAAGGCTGAACAAACCCGCCTGGCCGACGAGACTGGCCGCTACGTGCCGCTCACCCTGAAGATCGCCCCCGACATCGACATCGAGCAGATCCAGGATATCGCCGGCGCCCTGCTGCGCCACAAGATCGACGGCGTCATCGCCACCAATACCACCCTCAGCCGCAACCACGTCGCCCACCTGCGCCACGGCAGGCAGGCCGGCGGCCTGTCCGGCGCACCGGTATTCGACCTGTCGAACATCGTCGTGCGCGCCATGAAGAAGGAACTGGGCGAAGCGATCCCGATCATCGGCGTCGGCGGCATCCTGTCGGGCGCGAACGCGAAGGAAAAGATGGCGGCCGGTGCGCAGCTGGTGCAGCTGTATAGCGGCCTGATCTATCGCGGCCCGGCGCTCGTGCGCGAGTGCGCCGACGCGCTGCGCGCCTGAAGGAGACGAGCATGGAGTGCAAGCGGCTCGGCAGGTCGAACCTGGAAGTCTCCCCCATCTGCCTCGGCACGATGACCTTCGGCGAGCAGAACACGGAGGTTGACGCGCACAGCCAGCTCGACTACGCCGTCGAGCGCGGCATCAACTTCATCGATACCGCCGAGATGTACCCGGTGATGGCCAGCGCACGCACGCAGGGATCGACCGAGCGCTACATCGGCAGCTGGTTGAAGCGCCGCGGCCGGCGCGACGAGCTCGTCATCGCCTCGAAAATCGCCGGCCCGAACGCCAGCATGGGATGGATCCGCGGCGCGTCGCACGACCTGGACGCGGCCAATGTGCGCGCGGCGGTGGAGACCAGCCTGCAGCGCCTGCAGACCGACTACATCGACCTGTACCAGATTCATTGGCCGAGCCGCAACCTGCCTATCTTCGGCGCCAACAGTTTCAATCCAAAACGCGAACGTTCAAGCGTGCCGATCGAGGAGACGCTGGGCGCGCTGGGCGACCTGGTCCAGGCAGGCAAGATCCGCGCGATTGGGGTCTCGAACGAGAGCAACTGGGGCGTGTGCGAGTACGTGAAGCTGGCCGAAACAAAGGGCCTGCCGCGCATCGCCACCATCCAGAACCTGTACAACCTGACAGCGCGCGCATTCGAGACGACGCTGCTGGACGAGACCTGTTTCCGCGAAGAGGTCAGCCTGCTGGCCTACAGCCCGCTCGCCTTTGGCCAGCTGACAGCGAAATACCTGGACAACCCGACAGCGCATGGCCGCCTGACCATCTTCCCCGCCAACTGGAGCCCGCGCTACGTACGGGCCACGGTGCTGGCGGCAACCGCCGAGTATGCGGCGCTGGCACGTGCCCATGGCTTGACGCCGGCGCAGATGGCGCTGGCCTGGTGTTATTCGCGCTGGTTCGTGGGCTCGACCATCATCGGGGCGACGACGCTTGAGCAATTAAAGGAAAACATCGACGCGGCATCGATCAGTTTGCCGGGCGAGGTGGTCGCGGCGATCGATGCGATTCACGCGCGCATCACGAATCCGGGGCAGTAGGGTGGGCGCCCCGTGCCCACGCGGAATGAGGAGTCACATCGCCCTCAATCCGATGTGTGCCAGTACATTGTCACGAAGGGGCACACGCCAACACGGCTCAAGCTTCCGCGTGGGCACAGGGCGCCCACCCTACTACGCCTGGCAATGATTACGCCGTCGCCTCTTCGGCCTGCAAGGTCCGCTCGATATCCGAGCGCGTAAACCCCGGCGCGAATCGTTCGATGAAGTGGTAGGCATAGGCCCGCAGATACGCGCCACGTCGCACCGCCAGGCGCGTCACGTTCGGCGCGAACAGGTGCGAGGCCTCGACCGCGCGTAACCCCTTGTCGCGTCCATGGTCGAAGGCCATCGACGCGACGATGCCGACGCCCATCCCCAGCGACACGTACTGCTTGATCACGTCGGAATCCATGGCGGTCAAGACCATGTCCGGCGCCAGGCCCGCCTTCGCAAAAGCCTCGTCGATATGGCTGCGGCCGGTGTAGCCGACGTCGTAGGTGATCAGGGGATGCGCCGCCAGGTCGTCCAGGGTCAGGGGCCGGTTCTTCATCAGCAGCGGATGGCCGTCGGGCGCCACCACCACGTGGCTCCAGCGGTAGCACGGGAAGGACACCAGATCCGGGAAGGTCGACAGGCCCTCGGTGGCGATGCCGATGTCGGCGCGGCCCGACAGCACCCATTCGGCGATGTGTTCGGGCGCGCTTTGCTGCAGGGCGATGCGCACGTTCGGAAAGGCCGCGCGGAAGGATTGCACCACCTGCGGCAGCGCGTAGCGCGCCTGGGTGTGGGTGACAGCCACCGTCAGCGTGCCGCTGTCCTGGGCCGCGTATTCCTGGCTGGCCTGCGACAGGTTTTCCGCTTCCACCAGTAGCCGCTCGACGATTTTGAGGATGCCCTTGCCCGGCCCGGTCAAACCGGTCAGGCGCTTGCCGTTGCGCTCGAAAATGACCACGCCCAGTTCGTCCTCGAGCTCGCGGATCTGGCGCGACACGCCCGGCTGCGAGGTGAACAGTGCGTTGGCCACATCGGTCAGATTGAAGTTGCGGCGCGCCGCTTCGCGCACGGAGCGCAGCTGCTGGAAGTTCATATGCCGCCTCCCGCGTCGACGAACACCTCGATGCGGCGCGGACGCACCAGCAGGGTCTCGCCCTCCTTCAGCCCCAGGCGGCCGAAGCGCTCGTTCGGAATGACCGCCTCGATCAGCTGCTGCGTGTCGAGCCGCTCCAGGTCGAGCTGGGCCAGCGGGCCGATCGCATGCGCGCGGCGCAGTGACGGCGATGCCCTCGCCGCCGGCCACGTAGCGTTCGACGTCGAGGTCGTGCGGCCGCACGTAGCCGATACCCTCGGCATTGTTCACGCCATTCAGGGCCGGTGCGTCGAAGAGCGCGTCGCCGCTGGCCAGCACGCCTTCGTGCACGCGGCCATGGAACAGGTTGACGTTGCCGAGGAAGCCGTAGACGAACGGCGAGGCCGGCGAGTTGTAGACGGTTTCCGGCGTGCCGAGCTGCTCGACCCGGCCCTTGTTCATCAGGACGACCTGGTCGGCCACTTCGAGCGCCTCTTCCTGGTCGTGGGTGACAAAGATGGACGTCACGTGCAGGTCGTCGTGCAGGCGGCGCAGCCAGCGGCGCAGTTCCTTGCGCACCTTGGCATCCAGGGCGCCGAAAGGTTCGTCCAGCAGCAGCACGCGCGGCTCCACGGCCAGGGCGCGGGCCAGGGCGATACGCTGGCGCTGGCCGCCGGACAGTTGCGGCGGGTAGCGGTCGGCGATCCAGTCGAGCTGCACCAGCTCCAGCAGCTGTTTCACTTTGTCGCGGATCTGGGCTTCGCTCGGGCGCTCGCGGCGCGGGCGCACGCGCAGGCCGAAGGCGACGTTCTCGAACACGGTCATGTGCTTGAACAGCGCGTAATGCTGGAATACGAAGCCGACCTGGCGCTCGCGCACGTGGCGGGTCGAGGCGTTTTCGCCGTCGAGCAGCACGGCGCCCGAGTCCGGATGCTCCAGGCCGGCGATGATGCGCAGCAGGGTCGTCTTGCCGCAGCCCGAGGGGCCGAGCAAGGCTGTCAGCTGGCCGTCGGGGAATTGCAGCGAGACGTTGTCGAGGGCCGTGAACTGGCCGAACTGCTTGCGGATGTGTTGGACTTCGATCGTCATTGCAGGCGCTCCGTGGTACCGGCGTCGGCACGCATCGACAGGTGCAGACGCCATTCGATAAAGGACTTGATGGCCAGCGTCACCAGCGCGAGCAGCGCCAGCAAGGATGCGATCGCGAACGCGGCCGTGAAGTTGTATTCGTTGTAGAGGATTTCCACCTGCAGCGGCATGGTGTTGGTTTCGCCGCGGATGTGGCCCGAGACCACCGACACCGCGCCGAACTCGCCCATGGCGCGGGCGTTACACAGGATCACGCCGTAGAGCAGGCCCCACTTGATGTTCGGCAGCGTCACGCGCCAGAAGGTCTGCCAGCCGGAGGCGCCCAGCACCAGCGCCGCCTCTTCTTCCTCGGTGCCCTGCTGTTGCATCAGGGGAATCAGTTCGCGCGCGACGAACGGGAAGGTGATGAAGACGGTCGCCAGCACGATGCCGGGCACGGCGAACAGGATCTTGATGTCGTGGTCCATCAGCCACTGGCCGAACCAGCCCTGGGCGCCGAACAGCAGCACGTAGATCAGGCCGGCAATCACGGGCGAGACCGAGAACGGCAGGTCGATCAGGGTCAGCAGCACGCTTTTTCCCCGGAAGTCGAACTTGGCGATGGCCCAGGCCGCGGCCACCCCGAACACCAGGTTCAGGGGCACGGCGATGCCGGCCGCGATCAAGGTCAGCTTGATCGCGGACAGGGCATCCGGGTCGAGGATGGATTCGACATAGGTGCCCCAGCCGCGCTTGAGGGCTTCGGTGAACACGGCGACCAGGGGCACGAACAGGAACAGGGTCAGGAACACGAGCGCGATGGCGATGAGCGCATAGCGCACCCAGTTCGGCTCGAACACATTGTTTTTCACGGGACGCGGCGCAGCCTGCGTGACCGCGTTTGGCTTGTCCAGGGGTTTGTTCAGTACGGCGCTCATTTCTTGCCCGCCCGTTTGCGGGTCCATGCCTGCAGCAGATTGATGGTGAGGAGCAGGATGAACGAGACGACCAGCATCACCACGGCAATTGCAGTGGCGCCGGCATAGTCGTACTGCTCCAGCTTGGTGATGATGAAGAGCGGCGTGATCTCGGACACCATCGGCAGGTTGCCGGCGATGAAAATCACGGAACCGTATTCGCCGGTGGCGCGGGCAAAGGCCAGCGCGAAGCCGGTCAGCAGGGCCGGCAGGATCGAAGGCAGGATCACGCGGATGAAGGTTTGCAGCGGGCTCGCGCCCAGGCTGGCGGCCGCTTCCTCGAGTTCGCGCTCGGCCTCTTCCAGCACCGGCTGCACGGTACGCACGACGAAGGGCAGGCCGATGAAGGTCAGCGCGACCACCACGCCGAGCGGGGTGAAGGCGACCTTGATGCCAAACTGCTCGAGGTATTTGCCGATCCAGCCATTGTTCGAATACAGGGCGGTCAGGGTGATGCCGGCCACCGCGGTGGGCAGCGCGAACGGCAGGTCGACCAGCGCGTCGACGAAGCGCTTGCCAGGAAAGCGGTAGCGCACCAGTACCCAGGCGACGATGCCGCCGAAGACGACGTTCAGGCTGGCGGCGATCAGCGAGGCGCCGAAGCTGAGCTTGTACGAGGCGATGACGCGCTCGGACGTGACGGCGCTCCAGAACGCTTCCCAACTCATGGTGAAGGTTTTCAGGAACACGGCCGACAGCGGGATCAGGACGATCAGCGCCAGGTAAAAAATCGTGAACCCGAGCGATAGCCCGAAGCCGGGGAGGACCCGGCCCGGGGCACGCGGCTGCAGGAAGTTCATGGAGGCCTTATTACAAATTCTTCTATTGGGCTGTAATAATCTCACTTCAACTTCATAACGCAAACGAACCAATCTTCATTTGCATAGACAGATAGGCTATTAGTGGCCGAGCCCGTCCCAGCTTCAGTAGACGAGCTTGAAAGCCACGCCGGTCAGCGTCAGCGCCAGCAGCGCGCGCAGGAAGCGTTCCGGCACCTTGCGCGCCAGCATCGAGCCCAGCGTGATGCCGGGCAGCGAGCCGATCAAGAGGGTCAGTAGCAGCATCCAGTCGATCGAGCCCAGCCACCAGTGGCCGAAGGCGGCAATCGCAGTCAATGGCACGGCGTAGGCGATGTCGGTGCCGGCCACTTCGGCGGGCGTCAGTTTCGGGTACAACAGCACGAGCAGGGTCGCGCCAACGGCGCCGGCGCCGATCGAGGAGATCGTCACCAGGGTACCGAGCAAAGCGCCTGCCCCAATGGTGGCCAGGTGCAGCGCCCTGCCCTGCAGCTGGCGCCCGGGCTGGGCGTTCACCCAGGCCACCATGCGGCGCCGGAACAGCAGCGCCACCACGGTCAGCATGACGGACACGGCAATGGAATAGCGGATCAGCTGGCCGATCTCGGCCTGCACGGTGCCGTAGCGGCTGAGCAGCAAAGTAGCGACCAGCGCGGCCGGCAGCGCGCCCAGGCAGAGGCGGCGCACGATGGCCCAGTTGACGGTGCGATTGAAACGGTGGGTAACGGTGCCCGCGCTCTTGGTAATGGAGGCAAAGGCGAGGTCGGTGCCGACGGCAACCGTGGGCGACACGCCGAACAGCAGGGTCAGGAGCGGCGTCATCAGCGAACCGCCACCCACGCCGGTCATGCCGACCAGCAAGCCGACCGCGAAGCCAGCGGCAATATAGGTCATCAACATGCCCCAAGGGTAAGCCGGGGCAAGCGTGGGACAAAGGATGGCTTTCTTATTTGCTTATGCGTGCGGTGAGCTTGGGGTGACGCTTGGCGTTGATCGATATGCGCAGAACGGACGAGAATCGTAGGGTGGAGTCCTGACTCCACGCTGCCTGAGCGCCCGCTATCACGTAACTTGGCTGTTGCGCTGGCGGGCCGACTTGCGACAAGCTTATCGAAGTGCCGCCGTTCGACCGCGTGGAGTCAGGACTCCACCCTACGCCCTATGCGGGTTTCGCAGGGTGGGCACTCCGTGCCCACGCGGGATCATCGGTTGATCAGTTGCGGCTCAGGCCTGGCTGATGCACGTGATGCGAAGCGCGACGGTACGACCAAGTCGCATATGAGCAAGTGATGATACAGCGTGGGCACGGAGTGCCCACCCTACGTCCTTCGGCATGCATCGGGAGACGCATGCCGGCGCGGTTCCTGTTATTTGTTCGGCTGCGGCGTCAAACGCAGGTAAGGCCGCGGTGCCGTGAAGCCCTTCGGATACTTTTCAGCCAGCACAGCCGGATCCTGCACGGTCAGCGGGATGATGACGTCGTCGCCATCCTTCCAGTTACCGGGCGTGGCTACCGTGTAGCCGTCGGTCAGTTGCAAGGCGTCGATCACGCGCAGGACTTCGTCGAAGTTGCGGCCGGTGCTCATCGGGTAGGTGATGGTCAGGCGGATCTTCTTTTTCGGGTCGATCACGAACAGCGAGCGCACCGTCGCGGTGGCCGACTGTTCCGGGTGGATCATGTCGTACAGCGTAGACACGGTCTTGTCGGCGTCGGCGATGATCGGGAAGCCGACCACGGTCTGCTGGGTTTCCTCGATGTCGCGGATCCAGTTGCGGTGCTGTTCGGCCGGGTCGACCGACAGCGCGATCGCCTTGACGTTGCGCTTGCCGAATTCCGGCTTCAGCTTCGCAGTCAGGCCCAGTTCGGTCGTGCAGACCGGCGTGAAGTCGGCCGGGTGCGAGAACAGCACCACCCAGGAATCGCCCGCCCACTCATGGAAGCGGATGGGGCCGATGCTGGAATCCTGTTCGAAATCGGGTGCGGTGTCGCCGAGGCGTAGCGTCATGTTTTTCTCCATTAGGTTTGGACAAGACCGCAGCGCCCTCCCGGCGCCGCGTGGTCGTCGCCTATTGTGGAGCATTTTCGGCAAGCTTGCCGGCGTGTCTATGGGAGCTCAAGCAAACCTGTTGTAGAGCACCGTGCCCCAGGTGGCTGCGGCCAGCAGGACCGTCAGGCCAACGGCGGCGCTACCGAAGTCCTTGGCATTCTTCGAGAGCGGGTGGCGCTCGAGCGAAATACGGTCGACCACGGCCTCGAAGGCGGAGTTGATCAGTTCGACGATCAGTACCAGCAGCAGCACGCCGATGAGCACCAGGCGCTGGAAGCCCGATACCGGCAGCACGAAGGCGAAAATCACGCCGAGCACGAACACGAGCAGCTCCTGGCGGAAGGCATGTTCGATCTTCCAGGCCGTGACCAGCCCCTGGACGGTGTAACTGGAGGCTTTCAGGATGCGCTTGAAACCGCTTGTACTCTTGAATTCGCTGGTTTGATGTTCCATTTATATTTCCGACAAGACATGCAGAGCTGTCATTATGCCCGTTCCAGGCAGTCGCGGGCAGCTGTCGATAAAGGAAAATGTTAGACGAACGACACTAGCAAATTCTCTGCCGTTTTTCGCATTATGGTATAAAGTACAGACGATACCGCACTGCACCAACCACATCATGAAAATCGAAACACTTGAACCGCCCAAGACATCGATCCAGGTGATTGAACGCATGGTCGCCCTGCTCGATGCACTCGCCACCTATCCCGACCCGGTCAGCCTGAAGGAATTGTCGAAGGTCTCGGGCCTGCACCCTTCCACCGCCCACCGCATCCTCAACGACATGGTCGTCACCCGTTTCGTCGACCGCGTCGAGCCCGGCACCTACCGCCTGGGCATGCGTTTGCTGGAACTGGGCAATGTCGTGAAAAGCCGGTTGTCGGTGCGCGAAGCGGCGCTCGACTTCATGCGTGCCCTGCACAAGAAGACGCAGCAGACCGTGAACCTGTCAGTGCGCCAGGGCGACGAGATCGTCTACATCGACCGCGCCTTCTCCGAGCGCTCGGGCATGCAGGTGGTGCGCGCGATCGGCGGACGCGGACCGCTGCACCTGACGTCCACCGGCAAACTCTTCCTTTCGGTGGACGAGCCGAAGGCGATCCGCGCCTACGCCACCCGTACCGGCCTGGCCGGCCACAACAAGAATTCGATCACCGATCTTGCCAAGCTCGAGCGCGAACTGAGCCTGGTGCGCGCACGCGGCTATGCGCGCGACAACGAGGAACTCGAACTGGGCGTGCGCTGCATGGCCGCCGGCATCTACGACGACAGCGGCAAGCTGGTGGCCGGTTTGTCGATCTCGGCGCCGGCCGACCGCCTGCAGGAAGACTGGCTCGACGACCTGGTGCAGACAGCCGGGCAGATTTCGTCGACGCTGGGTTTCCGGCCCGTCTCGGTAGCGTGATCGCTGCCTGAACAAAAAAACGGCGCCCGCGGGCGCCGTTGTCGTTTTCATGCCTTGCGGCCTAGCGCTTCTGCAACACCGTTGCCGCAGACACGGCGGAGAAGGTGGTGGGCGTTGGGCTGGCCGCGCTGGCCGGGCTTGCCGTCGGGACGGTGATACTGTCGGGCGTGAGTGCTTCCAGCCAGCGCCGCATGCGGCCGGCGTCGGCGGTACGCGACATCTTCCCTTTCGAATCGAGGAAGACCATGATCACGTTGCGGCCCTGGATCATCGCCTGCATCACCAGGCAACGCCCCGCTTCGTTGATGAAACCGGTTTTCTGCAAGCCGATGTTCCAGTCAGGCAGCGCCACCAGGTAGTTCGTATTGTTGTAGCGCATCGGCCGGCCGCTGGCCTCGACCACCCAGTTCGGGTCGGTCGAATACTGGCGCAGCAGCGGCTTCTGGTGCGCGTAGGCCACCAGCTTGGCCAGGTCGCGCGCGCTCGACACGTTCTGGCTCGACAGGCCGCTGGAGTCGACGTAACGGGTGTCGTTCATGCCCAACTCCTTTGCCTTGGCATTCATCGCCGCGACAAAGGCGTTGATGCCGCCTGGATAGTTGCGCCCGAGCGCCGCGGCCGCGCGGTTCTCCGAGCTCATCAGGGCGATATGCAGCAGGTTGTTGCGGGTCATGCGCGCGCCGACGGGCAGGCGCGAGCTGCTGTACTTGTGGCGGTCGACGTCGTCGTTGGTGATGGTCAGCGTCTCGTTCAGGTTCTGGCCCGCTTCGACGACGACGAGACCCGTCATCAGCTTGGTGATCGAGGCGATCGGCAGCGGCACGTTGGCATTCTTTTCGAACAGCACCTGCGAACTGTTCTGGTCTAGCACGAAGGCGACATTCGAGCGCAGCGACAAGGGATCGCGCGTCTGGTTCAGGCCGGCCATGTCGCCCGCCGTGCGCATCGCCGGGATCGCGGCCACGGCCGGTGCCGCGCGCCGCACGACCTGGTAAGTGACGCGGCGCTTGCCACGCACGGTCTCGACCCGGCGCACCATGCGCTGGCGGTTGTCGCTGGCAATGGCCTGGGCTGTCTCGGCCTGGCGCTTGCCCTTGCGCGCGCGCGGCTGGGCGACGCGCTTCTTCACAAGCTTTTTCTTCGCAGCGGGACGTTTTGTCGCCGAGCTGGCCTGGGCACCCGCCCCGGCTGCCGTGGCCGTGACGGGTTCGGCCAGCAGGCACAGCGATACGAGGGCGGTCAACAGGAACTTCAACATGGTCTTTCCTTCTGACGCGATTCGGGTAATACGGATGAGGTAATACGGGTGAGCCGAGACGATGCGCTCATGCACATCGAATGCAATTGCAACTCAGCTGCAATCGACTGTAACACTCTCCTCATCATTTTGCCGCACTACAACGGAACGCGGCGCACTGCCCGGGGCAACAAGAATTCTGTTCCAATTCAATTGTCTACGTCGCGCAACGTTTTGTTTTGCGCCACCTCGGCATGCTGTCGAAACCCGTCGCAGCGAGGCGGGGTGGCGAAATCAGTCGTCCTGGTCGACAAAGTGCACGAAGTTCGCTACCGGTTCGCGCTCGGTCACGAGCGTGTTCTCGACCCTGGTCGGATCGGCCCAGCCCAGCGCCATGCCGCACACGACCGTCTCGTTGGCCGGGAGGTCCAGTTGCTCGGCGATGATGCGGTGGAACTGGGTAAAGGCGGCTTGCGGGCAGGTATCGAGCCCGCGTCCGCGCGCGGCCACCATGATGTTCTGCAAAAACATCCCGTAATCCAGCCAGGAGCCCTGCTCCATGACGCGGTCGATGGTAAAAATCAGGCCGACCGGTGCGTCGAAGAAGCGGTAGTTGCGCGCATGCTGGGCCGCCATGCCGGCCTTGTTGTCGCGGCTCAGCCCAAGCAGGCTGTACAGGTCCCAACCCACCTTGCGCCGGCGGTCGACAAAAGGAGAGACCCATTCGCGCGGATAGTAGGGATACTCCTCGGTATGCTGGCGCGACAGTTCCGGGTCGCTGTACACGGCAAGAATGGCGTCCGACAGCGCGACGCGGCGCTCGCCGGTCAGCACATAGACCTTCCACGGCTGGGTATTGGTACCCGAGGGCGCGCGTGCCGCCACCTCGAGGATGCGTTCGATGTCGGCGCGCTCCACCGGCTTGTCGAGGAAAGCGCGGATCGAGCGGCGCGAGGTGATGGCGGCATCGACCGCTTCTTGCTGTGGGCTTGCAATCATGAATGCTCCTGTTTCTTGACGACGAAGGCGACCCCGGTCACGGCCACCGCCATGCCGACCAGTCCAAGCGGGCTCAGGGCCTCGCCGAACAGGATCCAGGCCATGATGGCGGTCGTGGGCGGAGTCAGGTAAAGCAGGCTTGTCACCTCGGTGGCGGTCCCCTCGCGAATCAACCTGAACAGCAGGAATATGGCACCGATCGACAGCGCCAGGATCGCCCACAGCAGGGACGCAATAAAACCGGCGTTCCACCTTACTTTAGACAAGGACAAATCGAACTGTTCAAACAACAGCGCGAACGGCAGCAATGCCGCAATAGTCGCGCCGAACTGGATCACGGTGCCGGTACGCAGGTCGAAGCGCGGGCAATAATGCTTCTGGTAGAGCGTGCCCGCCGTAATCGACAGCAGCGCCAGCACGCAGTACAGGATCGCCCGTCCCGACAGACTCGCCAGGCTGATTTTCGCATACACGACGAGCGCCACCCCGCCCAGGCCCAGCGCGAGTCCCAGCCACTGGCGCGGACGCACGCGTTCGCCGATCAGGGGCGCGGCCACGGCCGTCAGGACCGGTTGCATGCCGACGATCAGCGCCGACAGGCCTGCCGGCATGCCCAGCTTGATGGCACTCCAGACGCCGCCGAGGTAGCCCGCCTGCAGCAGCAGGCCGGCGACCGCGACATGCCCGATGCGCCCGCGCGGCCATGGCGCGCGCCAGATCAGCACGGCCGGCAACAGGATCAGCAGCACGCCGCTGCAGCGCAGAATCAGGAAAGTCAATGGCGGCGCATATGGCAGCCCGTACTTGGCCACGATGAAGCCGGTACTCCAGAGGACGACGAAGAAGGCGGGGAGTAGCCAGCTGGGGAGCGGGCGTCTTGCGCCTGGAGTGTCGAGCGGTTCGGCCATGATCCTGGATGTCGGGCGCTGGCACACCGGGTGGCGATTAGCGCAATGACAAGTCTAACATGGGCGAGATACCCGGGCTGGGTGGAACATTGCACGCGCCGATGGCAGAAGCGCATACAAAGTTGATGAGAAGTATTTCTTCCGATGCAAGGAAACAACAAGGATTTCCTCCATGGTGCGACGCACCAAATTCGCTTGACGTGTACGTCAAAATGCGCAAAACTGCGTTCTGTTGCGGTGCACCATCCAGTTTGCACTAGCCGTTTCGCGGTACCGATTCAGCAGTATTCCCTAGAAGTATCCCTTCTTATAAACGTTTGTTTGGAGAACCCCATGTTTGCAATTCCAGAGCAGTTCTCGAATGCCACCAAAGCCAATTTCGAATCGCAATTCGCCCTGCTGTCCTCGCTGACCGCGAAGACTTTCGAGAGCATGGAAAAGCTGGTGGAACTGAACCTTGCTACCGCCCGTGAAGTCATGGCTGGTAACTCGACCACCGCGCGCCAACTGCTGTCGGCCAAGGATCCACAGGAATTCCTGCAACTGTCCGCAGCCCAGGCCCAGCCGACCGCCGAGAAGGCCCTGTCGTACAACCGCCAGCTGGCAGCGATTGCCACCGGTACCGGTGCCGAGTTCTCGAAGGCCGCTGAAAGCCAGATCGTCGAAGCCAACCGCAAGGTCATCGCCCTGGTCGACGAAGTGAGCAAGAACGCCCCTGCTGGTTCGGAGACCTTCGTCGCCGCCGTCAAGACCGCGATCAGCAACGCCAACGCCGGCTACGAGCAGTTCAGCAAGACCACCAAGCAGGCTGTCGAAGCCATCGAAAGCAACGTGAACGCTGCTGTCTCGCAGTTCTCGCAAGCTGCCGCCAAGGCACCAGGCGCCGCTGCCAACGCTGCCGCTGCTGCCGCTGCTTAAGTAAGATTGCGGCGCCCGCCTTTCGGGCTGGCGCTACGTAGATAAAGGGCTGCCTGAGAAATCGGGCGGCCCTTTTGTTTGGATGCTCGAAGCGCAAGAGCTGGGGTCAGGTCTGACATTCGGACACGGACTCAGCCATACTGCGGTATGTATGGATGGCTTGTTCTGCTTCCGCATGTGCTGTCGCTTTGAACGTTCGCTCTAGAGTTGAGGTCGTGTCCGAATGTCAGACCTGACCCCAGCCTTGCCATTTATTTTCGGCTTAAACGCAAGCTGGCGCCCAGAGACAGCCGGGAACAAACGCAACGACAACGTAGGCCAAGCAAGACCACGCGCTAACCGCCGCCATCCTTAGCGCCTTCTTCACCCACGAGCGTGGAGAGTAGCTCGCGGCGAGCAATCCCGTGCCTACTGCGAGCAACAGGGCAATTGGCGCAACGCCCTCCGGTAACTGCCGAGGATTCTCGCGACGCTTTTGCCACCCACATGACATCGCGGACCGCTGTTATTGCCGCGCCTGCGTAGCGCTACCCTGCACCGCCGAAATCAGCTCCCGGCTCAACTCCTCGTTATCGCCACCGAACATGTCGCCGTTATGCAGGGTCACCGCGACGATGCCGGAATCGACGTCCATTTCCAGTTCGCTGTAGAAATTGATGATATAGCCGCCATGCCCGACCAGATGCTTGCCGTTGATTTCGCGCAGCCAGGTGCCGAAACCATAGCCGGTAGCCTGACCGTTCGGCAGCACGTATGGCGTATTCATGCGGCGCACGTTCGCCGGCGAGACCAGCTTGCCACCCTGCAGCGCGATCATGAAGGCAGCCATGTCGTCCACCGTGCTCACCACGCCGCCACCGGCGTAGAAGTTGCTGTTCGAAAGCAGCCAGGCGGGCGCGGGGCCCTTTCCATAGCCGGTGACTAGGCCGGGGATGAACGCCTTGTCGCTGCCCTCGCGCGTGTGGCGCAGGCCCAGCGGTTTGCTGATCCGCTCGTCGAGGAAGGTGTAGTAGGGCTTGCCGGAGACTTTTTCGATGATCAGGCCCAGCAGATGGTAACCCGTATTGTTGTAAGCGAATCTGGTCCCCGACGCCGATTCGAGCGGGCGCGCACGCACGGGGTCGACGAGTTCCTTGGGCGTATGGTCCAGGCGCACGCTCGTGCGCCAGTAGCCGGAATCGAGCGACAGATTCGGAATGCCGCTCGTGTGCGTCAGCAAATGCTCGATGGTGACCTTCTCCCAGTGCGCGGGCGCATCGGACAGGTAGCGGCTCACTGGGGCATCGAGCGCGAGCTTGCCTTCGTCGACCAGCAGCATGACGGCGGTGGCGGTGAAGAGCTTGGTCGTCGAGCCGATGCGGAAAACGTGTTCGGGCTGTGCCTTCACGCCGAGCTCGACGTTGGCCATGCCGTAGGCCTTGCGCAGGATGGGCTGGCCATCTTTCATCACCAGTGCGGCGACGCCGGGCTGATCGGGCTTGAAACGGGCGGCCATGAGGCTGTCGAGTGAGTCGGCGAGTTTTGGCTCAACCGGGGCCGCCATGACGGCCAGCGGAAAACAGAGGAGCAGTGCAAGGTGCTTCAAGTTCCGCTTCATGGTCGGTCCATTGCCTTTGTGAATGAGCGGCAATTCTATCGACCATGTAGCAAAAAAGGAAACTATTTACCGTGATCTGAAGCTGGGGTCGTGAAGCTGGGGTCAGGTCTGACATTCGGACACGTCATGAAGCTGGGCTCAGGTCTGACATTCAGACACGAACTCTGCTGTGAAGCTGGGGTCATGAAGCTGGGGTCAGGTCTGACATTCAGACACGAACTCTGCCATTCTCGATCTCATCTCTTGTAGACGGGCCAGCACTGTCAGCACGCCTGCCACATGCCAGCACAGTCTACACTCGAGCTCGTGTCCGAATGTCAGACCTGACCCCAGTACTTTGCCCCCTGTACTTGACTCCAGTACTTGCTCCAATAGCGCAGCTGGCCGCTTCCTTCATTCTCCCAGGTAAGCCGCCCGCACTCTCGGATCGTCCAGCATGGCACGTGCTTCGCCCGTCATCGTGATCGCGCCCGACTCCATCACATAACCGCGGTGCGCCGCCTGCAGCGCCAAGCGTGCGTTCTGCTCGACCAGCAGGATGGTGATGCCCTGCCCCGACACCTCGCGGATCACCTCGAAGATCTTCTCGACCATGATCGGCGCCAGGCCCATCGACGGTTCGTCCAGCAGCAGCAGGGTCGGCTGGCACATCAGTGCGCGCGCCATGGCCAGCATCTGCTGCTCGCCGCCGGACAGCGTTCCGGCCAGCTGCGCCGAGCGTTCCTTCAAGCGGGGGAAGACGCCGAACCACTTCTCGATGTCGGCTTCGACGCCGGCCTTGTCGTTGCGCGTGTAGGCGCCCATCAAGAGGTTCTCGACGATGGTCATGCGCGTGAAGACGCCGCGGCCTTCCGGCACCATCGCCAGCTTCTGCTCCACCAGGCGGTGCGAGGGCGTGCCCAGCAAGGGCTTGCCCAGGTAGCTGACCGTGCCTTCCACCTTGCACGCGGGCAGGGTACCGGTGATGGCTTTCAGGGTGGTGGTCTTGCCCGCACCGTTGGCGCCGATCAGGGTCACCAGTTCGCCGCGCCTGACGTCCAGGTCGATGCCCTTGACCGCCTTGATGCCGCCATAGGCGACCTTCAGGCCCTGGATCTTCAGGATGCTTTCTTCCATCGCAGTGCTCATCAATGCGCCCCTCCCAGGTAGGCCGCGATGACGGCGGGATCTTTCTGGATGTCGGCAGGTATACCTTCGGCGATGCGCTTTCCGTACTCGAGCACGGTAATGCGGTCGCACAGGCCCATCATCAGCTTCACGTCGTGTTCGATGAGGAGGATGGTCGTGCCCTGCCCCTGGATCTTGACGAGCAGTTCGCGCAGCGCCAGTTTTTCGGTGGCGTTCATGCCGGCGGCAGGTTCGTCCAGCGCCAGCAGTTGCGGATCGGTGGCGAGTGCGCGCGCGATTTCCAGGCGGCGCTGGTCGCCGTAGGAGAGGAATTTCGCGGTGCGGTTGGCAAAAGCGCCGATGCCGACGAAATCGAGCAGCTCTTGCGCGCGGCGGCGGATCGCCTCTTCTTCGGCACGCGCCGCGCCGTGGCGGAAGATGGCGCCGAATACGCCCTGCTTCGAGCGCACGTGGCGCCCGACCATGACGTTTTCCAGCGCCGTCATTTCGCTGAACAGGCGGATGTTCTGGAAAGTGCGGGCAATGCCGGCCTTGGCTACCGCATGCGGGGCCGTCGGCGAATAGGGTTTACCGGCCAGCTCGAAGCGGCCGGTGTCGGGCTGGTACAGGCCGGTGATCACATTGAAGAAGGTGGTCTTGCCGGCGCCGTTCGGGCCGATCAGGCCATACACCTGGCCGCGCTGGATCTGGATGCCGACATCGGTCAGCGCCTGCAGGCCACCGAAGCGCTTGTTGACGCCGGAAATATTCAGGAGAAGTGGTTCGCTCATGCTCATGTCATTGCTGCGGCGCCTCAGGCGGCCGCCGCCTCCTCTTCGTCTTCGCGTGCATTGGCCACGTTGGGCCGGTCTTCCTTATTGGGCGACGGCCACAGGCCCGCCGGGCGCACCAGCATGATGCCCACCAGTACCAGGCCATACATCATTTGCCGCAGCACTTCGGCTTCGATGATGACGTGACCGAACAGCGCCATCTGCGCCGGCTCCACCACATGGCGCAGCACTTCCGGCAGCGAGGCCAGCAGCACGCCACCGAGCACCACGCCGGGAATGTGGCCGATCCCGCCCAGCACCACCATCGCCAGCACCGCGATCGATTCCGGCAGCGAGAACGATTCCGGCGACACAAATCCCTGGAAGGCGCCGAACATGGCCCCGGCCACGCCGCCGAAGGAGGCGCCGATCGAGAAGGCCAGCAGTTTCACGTTGCGGGTATTGATGCCCATGGCTTTCGCGGCGATTTCGTCTTCGCGGATCGCCACCCAGGCGCGGCCCAGGCGCGAATGCTGCAGGCGGCTCGTGATGAAAATGGTGACGATGCACAGCAGCAGGAACAGGAAATAGTAGGCGTTCACCGAGGGCATGCCGTAGCCACCGAGGTAGACGGTCGACTGGGACCCGGCCTCTCCCGCCAGCGACACCCCGAACACGCGGATCGGGTCGATCATGTTGATACCCTGCGGCCCGTTGGTGAAATTGATCGGGTCATTCAGGTTGTTCATGAAGATGCGGATGATCTCGCCGAAGCCGAGCGTGACGATGGCGAGGTAGTCGCCGCGCAGCTTCAGCGTCGGCGCGCCCAGCAAGGCGCCGAACAGGGCCGCCACGGCGGCGGCCAGCGGCACGATCGCCCACAGCGACAGGTGGATCCCGTTCTGGGCAATGTCCGGGCCGCACAGCGCGACCAGCGCCGCCCCGATTTCGGGACTGTAGTTGACCAGCGACTCGAGCAGCGCCGCGAACTGGGGCGAAGAGAACAGGCCGGTGAGATAGGCGCCAACAGCAAAAAACGCGATGTAGCCGAGGTCGAGCAGGCCGGCGAAGCCGACCACGATGTTCAGTCCCAGCGCAAGCATGATGTAGAGCAGCGCGATGTCGGCAATGCGTACCCAGGAGTTGCCGAACTGGGCGGCAACGAAGGGGAAAGCGATCATCACGACCAGCAGCAGCGCCATGCTGACGCGCGCCTGGCGCGGGTGGTGGCGGAGGTCGAAGGAAAGCGGTGCCATGGTCTCTCCTTAGGCGCGGTCGGCGACGCGCTCGCCCATGATGCCGGACGGACGCACGATCAGCACCACGATCAGGACGATGAAGGCGAAGATGTCCTGGTAGTGGCTGCCGAGGAAATTGCCGGTGGCCGCGCCGATATAGCCGGCGCCGAGCGCCTCGATGATCCCCAGCAGCAGGCCGCCGAGCATGGCGCCGTAGATGTTGCCGATGCCGCCCAGCACCGCCGCACAGAAGGCCTTCAGGCCCGGCAGCACGCCCATCGTGAAGGTGATGGTGGCATAGTTGGCGCCCCACATGACCCCGGCCACGGCAGCCAGCGCCGCGCCGATGGCAAAGGTGGCGACGATGACGCTGTTCGAATCCACGCCCATCAAACCGGCCACGCGCGGGTTTTCGGCGACGGCGCGCATCGCACGGCCCATTTTCGTGCGTTCCACCAGCAGCACCAGGCCAACCATGGCAATTGTCGCCAGCGCCAGCAGCAGCACCTGGGTAGGCGAAATCATGGCCCCGGCAATCACGATCGGGTCGGACGGCAGCAATTGCGGAAACGGCAGCGGGCTGCGGCCCCAGAAGCGCATCGCCATCACGAAGGTCTGCAGCAGGATCGAGACACCGATGGCGGTGATCAGGGGCGCCAGGCGCGGGGCATTGCGCAGGCGCCGGTATGCCACGCGTTCGATCAGGATATTGACCAGCATTGCGACCGGAATCGCACCCAGCATGGCAATGGCCAGTTGCAAGTAGCCCGGCAGGCCGGGGAATGCGCCTTCCAGCAATTGCAGGATCGAAAAGGCGACCATGGCACCGATCATCATGACGTCGCCATGCGCGAAATTGATGAGGTTCAATACTCCGTAGACCATCGTATAGCCGAGCGCGACAAGGGCGTACATGCTCCCCGTCACCAGCCCGTTGAGTATCTGCTGGACAAAAGTCTCCATCGTTTCCGCTGCCTCTTTCTTTCGATAACAAAAACGGCACCACGGAAAGTCCGGGGTGCCGCTCCTTGAGGTCGTGACATACAAGTCTTGCAGTTGCTCACTGCAGTTAAACAGTTGCCACGACTAAAATCCTGAGCCTTGCCATCATAGCGAGGTTTTTGCCGAACCAACAACGTAAAAGTAGTCCACACGGCGCCACGCACGGGCGCCGTGTTTCAGGCAACTTCCACGCGGGCGCCGTCGAGGCCCTTTGGCAGCGGGAAGGTGACGTGTTCCTCGACGCCTTCGAGCGCACGCACGCTGGCCGCGCCCAGGGTTTTCAGGCGGTCGATCACGGCCTGCACCAGCACTTCCGGGGCCGAGGCGCCGGCGGTGACGCCAATGCGCTTCTTGCCGAGGATCCAGGCCGGATCGATGGCGGCGGCGTTGTCGACCATGTAGGCCGGGGTGCCCATCTTGTCGGCCACTTCGCGCAGGCGGTTCGAATTCGAGCTGTTCGGGCTGCCCACCACGACCACGACTTCCACCTGCGGTGCCATGAACTTCACCGCTTCCTGGCGGTTCGTGGTGGCGTAGCAGATGTCGCCCTTCTTCGGCTCCATGATGTTCGGGAAACGGCGCTTCAGCGCGGCGATGATCTCGGCCGTATCGTCGACCGACAGCGTGGTCTGCGATACGTAGGCGACATTGTCCGGGTTCACGACCTGCAAGGTCTCGACGTCGTCCACCGTCTCGACCAGGTGCATACCCTCTTCCGCCTGGCCCATCGTGCCTTCGACTTCGGGGTGGCCGTCGTGGCCGATCATGATGATCTCGGCGCCGCCCTTGCGCATCTTCGACACTTCCACGTGGACCTTGGTGACCAGCGGGCAGGTGGCATCGAAAATCTTCAGGCCGCGTGCTTCCGCTTCGGCGCGCACCGCCTTCGAGACGCCGTGGGCCGAGAACACCAAGGTATTGCCGGCCGGGACGTCGTCGAGCTCTTCGATGAAGATCGCGCCCTTGTTGCGCAGGTCTTCCACGACATAGGCGTTGTGGACGATCTCGTGGCGCACGTAGATCGGCGCGCCGAACTGCTGCAGGGCACGCTCGACGATCTCGATGGCGCGGTCGACGCCGGCGCAAAAACCGCGCGGCTGGGCAAGAAGGATCTCGTTTTCCATGTCGTTTCCTGTTACAGGACTGAAATCAGTTTGACTTCGAATTGCAGGGTCTGGCCGGCCAGCGGATGGTTGAAGTCGAACAATGCGGCATCCTCGCGCATTTCGCGCAGCACGCCGGCAAAGCGGCCGCCGCCGGGCGCGGCGAAATCGACCAGGTCGCCTGCCTTGTAGTCGGCATCGGGCACCGAGTTTTCGTCCAGCGTGGCTTTCGATACCCACTGCAGCAATTCCGGATTGCGCTCACCGAAACCTTCAGCCGCGCTCAGGGTGAAGGTCTTGTGTTCGCCTTCCGCCATGCCGAGCAGGCGCTCTTCCAGGAAAGGCGCGAGCTGGCCTTGGCCCAGCATCAGCGTCGCCGGGTTGGTGCCGAAGGTGGTGACGATGTCCTTGCCATCGAAACCGGCAAGACGGTAATGCAGGGTCAGGTAGGCCGATTCGGTGACGACGGCGGGGGAAGCAGTGGACATGTTCTGGCGTTCTTTGTTGAAACAGGCAAACCGCTATTGTAAGCCACCGCTGCCGTTCCCGTTTGCGGGCGCCGCTTTTTTTGGCAGCGCGAACGGCCCGACGCATCGCCCGCGCCATCGTTGTCGCATTGGCGCATCATCAGTCTTTCTACCGTGTGACATTGCGAGTTTGATTTCCCAAGTGAAACAATGCTATCGTCATCCTCCGTGTAAAAATGCAGTCACCTTTTTGAGGAGCATGTCGTGGATCGACAGGAAGCAGAGCTGGAATACGTGGGTTTCTGGTGGCGCGTCTGGGCCTCGCTCATCGACACGGTATTCGTTCTCCTGATTACGGTTCCGCCGATGATGGCCGTGTACGGCGCCAACTACTGGGACGCCGGGGACCAGCTCGTGCGCGGCCCGGCCGAATTCTTCTTCTCGTATGTGCTTCCCGCGGTGCTCTTCATCGTCCTGTGGCGCAAGCTGGGCGCGACGCCGGGCAAGATGGCGATCGGCGCCACGATCGTCGACGCGCGCACCGGCGCCGCGCCCAGCCTGACCCAGTGTATCGTCCGCTACGTCGGCTATTACGTGTCCTTGATTGGTCTTTTCATCGGCTACTTCTGGGTCGGCATCGATTCGCGCAAACAGGGGTGGCACGACAAGATGGCCGGCACCGTCGTCGTGCGCCGCCGCGGCGGCGGAACCAGACCGGTGCAGTTCGAACAAAAGCGCTGAACGCGCCGCCCCGCAGCGCTGCTGCGCACGTGTCGAATCGATCAGTACACGCCTGCGGCCGCCGCTGAATAATGCGGAGTCCGGCATGGGCTGGCAACTTCGATACGGGGCGACATGGGCATCAATCACTGGCCGGAGCAGGACCGGCCGCGCGAACGGCTGGCGCGCGAAGGCGCGGCGGCGCTGTCGAACGCCGAGCTGCTGGCGATCTTCCTGCGCGTGGGCGTGCGCGGGCGCAGCGCCGTGGAACTCGGCAGCCACATGCTCGACCACTTCGGCTCGCTGCAGCGCCTGCTGCATGCGACGCCGCAGGAGTTTTCAGAAGTGAACGGCCTGGGACCGGCGAAATATGCGCAGTTGCAGGCGGTGATGGAATTGTCGCGCCGCGCCATCGGCGAAGAATTCTTCCGACAGTCGCTGTGCTCGCCGGATGTGGTCAAGGCTTACCTGCGCGCCAAGTTCGGCCTGCAAACCTATGAATCCTTCGTCGTGCTGTTCGTCGACGTCAAGAACCGCCTGATCGATGTCCAGGAAATGTTTCGCGGCACCCTCACCCATGCCAGCGTCTATCCGCGCGAAGTCGTCGTGGCCGCGTTGCGGCGCAATGCCTCGGGCGTGCTGCTGGCGCACAACCACCCTTCGGGCGTGGCCGAACCGAGCGATGCCGACCTGGCGCTCACACAGGCGCTGCGCGAAGCGCTGGCGCTCGTCGACATTCGCGTGCTCGACCATTTTGTGGTGGCGGGAACACAGGTGCACTCGTTTGCCGAGCACGGGCAATTGTGATGCTGCCCGGGGTTAACTGCGTGAAAACAAGCCTTTAGCACCGATTGTACAATTGTGACTTTTATCCACATGAGCAGGACACAATTGTTTTTCGCAAGTGATTGATTCAGCGATGGTTTTCACGCTATACTCTCGTTTTTCCGAATTCGGAACTTATTCTTAAGGAGTGCGCTATGGCACGTGTCTGCCAAGTTACTGGCAAGGGAGTGATGGTTGGCAACAACGTCTCCCACGCAAACAACAAAACGAAACGCCGTTTCCTGCCTAACCTGCAGAACCGTCGCATCTACGTCGAATCCGAAAACCGTTGGGTCTCGCTGCGTTTGTCGAACGCCGGCCTGCGCGTCATCGACAAGCTGGGCATCGACGCCGTTCTGGCCGACATGCGCGCTCGTGGCGAAAAAGTCTAATTAGGGAGCTATCATGGCAAAAACTGGCCGCGACAAAATCAAGCTGGAATCGACCGCAGGTACCGGTCACTTCTACACCACCACCAAGAACAAGCGCACGATGCCGGCGAAGATGGAAATCATCAAGTTCGACCCGAAAGCTCGCAAGCACGTTCCGTACAAGGAAACCAAGATCAAGTAATCGATCCTGGAGCTGTACAAGAAAAGCCGCCCATGCAAATGTGCGGCTTTTTTGTATTGACGATCGTGTTGTGACAATCGGTGCATTTTTTACAAGCACCGTCGCGTATAGTGGCGGGGTTCCGAACGAGACGATTGTTCCCATGTATCGCCGCACCACCGTTTTACATCGCCCCGTCTTCGCCGCCCTGCTGTTCTGGGCCGCCGCAGCAACCGCCGAACCGGGTCCCGCTTATCCGAACACGGGCAGCTTCGGTGTTCCGTTCGAGACGAGCGAAGACTGGTATCGGGAGTGCATGCGCGTCGCGCAGGTGCAAACGCCACCGGTTCCGCCGGCGCAGGCCCAGCCGGCAAGCTGCAAGGCGACTGACCTCTACTATTCGAAACTCGACCAGGCGCAGACCTCCGACGCCGAGTGGCGCCAGGTGCGTGCCTGCGCCCAGGCCAGCGGCGACGACGCCGTCCTGATGATGTTGTATGCGAACGGCCTCGGCCAGCCGCGCGACCTCGACCGCGCCATCTTCCATGCCTGCCGCCTCGATACCGCCAAGGCCGAAATGGAGGCGCGGGTCGGCTACCTCGCCTCGGGCGCAGCCAATGCCGACGGCCAACCCTTCGACCTGTGCGACCACATCACCAGCGGCTACATGGGATCGGTCTGCGCCGGCCTCGGCGAAACGCGCAGCGAACGGTCGCGCGCGCTGCGCCTGGATCGCTTTGCTGCCACGCTGCCGGCGCGCGCCCGGCTTCCCTTCTCCCAGCTGCGCAAGGCGGCCGAGGCTTTTGCCCGGCAGTCGGCCTCCGAAGTCGACCTGAGCGGCACGGGCGGCGCCGGTTTTGCCATCGGCCGCGCCTCGCGCCGGCGCGACGAATTCGTGCAGGCCGTGTTCGACGCGGCCGCGGGCGAGATACCCCGTGCGACGCCGGCGCAACTGGCGCAGCTCGACCGTCAGTTGAACCTGCGCTACCGCAAGCTGATGGGCGGCGCATCGGATGCGGGGGCGACCATGCCCGCTTCAAGGGCAGCACCGTCACCCGCGCCGACGTGCGCATTACCGAACGCGCCTGGCTGGCCTACCGCGACGCCTGGGCGCCCTTCCCGGCGGCGGGCGCGACCCGTACCGACCTGGTCTCGATCCAGGCGCTGCTGACGCGCCAGCGGATCGCCCAGCTCGGCAAGCTCTGACGGCACGTCCAGAAACGAAAAAGGCTCCCCGAAGGGAGCCTTTTTCGTTTCCACCGCCGTGCGGCGAAGGTCAGGCGTAGCTGCGCAGGCGCAGCGAGAACTCCTGCAGCGACTTGATGCCCGACGCCTCGGCACGTGCGCACCAGTCCTGCAATTGCTGCAGCAGCTGGTCGCGCGTCGAATGCGAGCGTTCCCAGATCGCGGCCAGTTCCACGCGCATCTGGTGCATCGTTTCCAGTGCCTTGCTGTGCTTGAACAGCTCGATCAATTGCTGCTTTTGCGACAGTTCCAGCTTGGCCGGCTCGCGCTGCAGCAGCTTGCGCGAGGTTTTCAGGAAACGCTTCTCCAGCGCAGCCTGCGTTTTCAGGTGCTCGAGCTCTTCGCGGAAAGCGACCTTGACCGACTTCGCATACTTCGCCATCACGTCGTACCGGTTGGCGATGACCGATTGCAGGGTGTCGAGGTCGGCAACCTGCTTGTTCTTGGCGAACTTCGGCTCCGGCGCCACTTTCTTCACCTTGGCCAGGCCCAGCATTTCCAGGGCGCGGATATAGGCCCAGCCGATATCGAATTCGTACCACTTGCTCGACAGCTTGGCCGAGGTGGCGAAGGTGTGGTGGTTGTTGTGCAGTTCTTCGCCACCGATCAGGATACCGAACGGGAAGACGTTGGTGGCCGCATCGCTGCACTCGTAGTTGCGGTAGCCCCAGTAGTGGCCCAGGCCGTTGATGATGCCGGCCGCGGTAATCGGGATCCACAGCATCTGGATCGCCCAGATGGTGACGCCGATGACACCGAACAGCACAAAATTGATCACCAGCAGCGAAGCGACGCCCAGCATGCTGTACTTGGTGTACAGGTTGCGCTCGATCCAGTCGTCCGGCGTGCCGTGGCCATACTTGGCCAGGGTTTCCTGGTTCTTGCTCTCGGCGCGATAGAGCTCAGCGCCTTCGAGCAGCACTTTCTTGATGCCGCGGGTGACCGGGCTGTGGGGGTCTTCCTCGGTATCGCATTTGGCGTGGTGCTTGCGGTGGATCGCTGCCCATTCCTTGGTCACCTGACCCGTCGTCAGCCACAGCCAGAAGCGGAAAAAGTGGCTCGGGATGGCATGCAGTTCCAGCGCGCGGTGCGCCTGGTGGCGGTGCAGGTAGATGGTGACGCTGGCGATGGTGATGTGGGTGACCACCAGCGTGTAGAGCACGACTTCCCAACCGGACAGGCCGATCAGGCCGGTATTCAGAAATTCCAGGACGGAATGCAGGATGTTGCTAAAGCTCATTAAGGCTCCAAAAGAAAAACAGTCTGAGGCACGCCGACTTTCTGCGAGAGGGTCGCCCAGGCATGCAGCGCGAAACGCGCACACCACGACGATATTCTACGCACTTTCTCATGACGCACAGCACGATACCCGCAGGTAAATTGCGCCAGAGCTCAAAATGTGCGACACGAAGTTGCACGATATGCATGGAAAGCGCGTGACAACGCCTCAACAGCTTGAAGCGTCATCAAGCGCGCTCAACTTGCGGCATCGGTGGTGGCAGTCCCAGGCGGATCGTGCCGTCGCGCACCAGCGCATAGATATTCTTGTTCACGGCCGAGATCACGCTGCCGCTGCCCTTCTCCGCGTCGACGATCGAAAAGCCGAGTTCGAGCTCGTAGCCGGTGGGGCCGAAGGCGTTCAGTTGCACTGACGGCGCCGGATCCGCGACCACGCGCTCGACACCGTCGGCCTGGCGCAGCAGGGAATCCATCACCTCGTTCAGGTCGCTGTCGTACGCCACGGTGACTTTCGTGCTCAGGCGCACGGCCTTGTTGGTGGCCGCCTGGTTCAGCACGACGCCGGTGATCAGCATTTCGTTCGGCAATAAGGTTTGCGTACCGTCGAGCGCTTGCAGCACCGTGGTGCGCGTATTGATGCGTGCCACGCGGCCCGAATACTTGTCGACCGTGATCGGGTCGCCGATCGACAGGCTGCGTTCCAGCAGGATGATGAAGCCGGACACATAGTTGCTGGCAATGCGCTGCATGCCCAGACCGAGACCGACGCCGAGGGCGCCGCCGAAGACGGACAGGATGGTCAGGTCCAGGCCGACCAGGTTCAGGCTCACCAGCACCGACACCAGGATCAGGAGCGCGTTTGCCATACGTGCGAGCACCACGCGCGACGAAGTATGGAGGCTTTCCAGTCCCATCAGGCGCTCTTCGAGTGCGGCACCGGCCCACAGGGACACCATCATCAACACGACAACCGAGGCAATGGCCTGCAAAATGTCGAGTAAGGAGATTTGCTTGTTCTTCCCCAGCGTCACCACGTGCAGGTCGAGGAACTTGATGACGTCCGGCCACATGCCGGTGAGATACAGCGCAACGGCCACCCACACCACCAGCGCCAGGATCTTCTCGAAGGTCTGCAAGGCAGGACCCAGCTGCCCGTGGCGCGCAAACACGCGCCGCAGCATGTAGAAGACGATGCGGATCACCGCCATCGAAGTAAACAGCGGCAGCGCCACGCGCAGCAGGTGCACGCTTTGATGCTCCTGAAGAGCGAGCTTGGCGCTCCAGACCAGGCCGGCAATCAGGAGCGGCGCCAACACCCGGCCGAAGCCTTCGACGCCAAGGCGGCGAATGGCGTTCTGGCTGTCGTCCTCGTGCAGCCAGCTGCGCCGGATGAAGCGCGCCAGCAACAGGCCGACGAGGACCGCGCCGACGATGGCCAATGCCTGCCACAGGATGCGCGGATTGCTGATGTCCTCGAGCAAATCCTGCAACAGGTCGGTCAACGGCATCGCCGGCGCGGCCTTCACGCTTCGTCGGCCTCGTCAGCCGCCTTGGCAGCCTTCGCCGCCATTGGCTTACGCTCGAGCACGGCGGCAAAGAAGCCGTCGGTACCGTGCCTGTGCGGCATCAGCTTGAGGTATTTGTCCATGTCCAGGTCGATCTTTTGCTCAGCCAGGACTTTGCTCATCGGCACCAGTTCGAAATCCGGGTGCGATGCCAGGAATTGCTCGACGATGAAGTCGTTCTCTTCGTTCAGCAGCGAGCAGGTGGCATACACCAGGCGGCCGCCGCCCTTGAGCAGGCGCGCGGCGCCGTCGAGGATCGATGCCTGCTTTTCCTGCATCTCGCCCACGGCGCTCGGCTGCTGGCGCCATTTCACGTCCGGATTGCGGCGCAGCGTACCCAGGCCCGAGCATGGGGCGTCGACCAGCACGCGGTCGATCTTGCCGGCCAGGCGCTTGATCTTGGCATCGCGCTCGTGCGCGATCAGCACCGGGTGCACGTTCGACAGGCCGCTGCGGGCCAGGCGCGGTTTCAGTTTCGACAGGCGCTTTTCCGAGACGTCGAAGGCGTAGAGGCGACCGGTATTGCGCATCGTCGCGCCCAGGGCCAGGGTCTTGCCGCCGGCGCCGGCGCAGAAGTCGACCACCATCTCGCCACGGCGCGCGGCCACGATCTGGGCCAGCACCTGGCTGCCCTCGTCCTGGACCTCGATCGCACCATCCTTGAACAGGGGCAGGTTCTGCAGGGTCGGCTTCTTCCTGATGCGCAGGCCCAGCGGCGAATAAGGGGTCGGCTCGGCAAGGATAGGTGCCTCGGCCAGCGTGGCAATGACCTCGTCGCGATTGGCCTTGATCGAGTTGACGCGCAGGTCGAGCGGTGCCGGTGTGTTCAGCACGGCCGCCAGTTCCTTTGCTTCGGCCTCGCCATATTGGGCCACCAGCTTGTCGAACAGCCACTGCGGCATGTTCGCCTGCGCCAGTGGCGGCAGCAGCGCGCGGTCGATTTCCTTGATGCGGGTGAGGAACTCGGTCTCGTCCTCATGCAAGCCACTGAGCGATTCGATCCCGACGGTTTCCGCCAGTCCCATCAGGGCAAGACGGCGCATCGACGGCGTGCCGCCAGTACCGCCGAACTCGGTGAAGAAGGTCTTGTTGCGCAGTACCGCATACACGGCTTCGGCAACGACGCCGCGCTCGCGCGAACCGAGGCGCTGGTGATCCTTGAAGTAGCGCGACAGGGTGACGTCGGCTGGCGCTGTAAAGCGCAAGATCTCGCGCAATACCTCTTCGGTACTGCCGAGTATCGCTGGGGGCAATCTCATGTAAATCCTTGACTATTAAATACTGGTGGTTTCGGCGAGGGGCGTCGCGCGCTGTGTGTCGCTGACGATGACCTCGCCCTGTTCGATGCGCAGCCTGTCTTCGACGAACAGGCGCACGGCCATCGGGTAGAGCTTGTGTTCCTCGACCAGCACGCGTGCAGCCAGGCTGTCGGCCGTGTCGCCCGGCAGCACGGCGACCCGCGCCTGGGCGACGACCGGACCGTGGTCCAGCTCGGCGGTGACGAAGTGGACCGTGGCGCCATGCTCGCGCACGCCGGCCGCGAGGGCCTGCTCATGCGTGTCCAGCCCCGGGAAGGCCGGCAGCAGCGACGGGTGGATGTTGAGCATGCGGCCGGCGTAGTGCTCGACGAAGGGCGCCGTCAGGATGCGCATGAAGCCGGCCAGTACGACCAGGTCCGGTGCGAAACGGTCGATCTGGCGCTGCAGTGCGGCGTCGAACTCGGAACGGGTCGCAAACCCCTTGCTCGGCACGACAGCGGTCGCGATATCGCGGGCCTCGGCAAAGCCCAGGCCGGCCGCGTCAGGCCGATTGCTGATCACGGCCGCCACGCGCGCCGGCCATCCTTCCGCCTCCAGTGCGCGCACGATCGCTTCCATGTTGCTGCCGCGACCAGAAATGAGGATGACGATGTTTTTCATAGGGGGCATTGTACCGCATGCCCCTTCTGCAACCAGATAGGCTGGACCTGCGCGGAGGGGACTACGGTGAGCGCGAATCTATTCGAAAGAATAGAATACGCGGAACGGAACCTTCTTTTCGGCCCAGAATTCGGCGGCGTCGCGGAACACGTCGAGCAGGGTTTCGCGCGCTTCCTTGTCGAATTTCTGGGTATTCGGCAGCTGTTCGAGCACGACCAGGAAACCGGGCTGGGGACCTGCCTGATAAATCGTGTCGGTGAGGCAGGTGCGCAGTGCGTCGAAATTCTTGCTGCAGGGTTTAGGGAAGTAAAAGTTTTCGCCGATGCGGGCGCACACCTGTTGCTTGGTCAGCGTGTTGGCACAGTGGGCATACAGAAAATGGTGGCCCAGGCGCGCCGCCTCTTCCTGCAGTTCCGGCACACGATAGGCGCGAATGGACTGCACAAGATTGGACGGCACTCTCATCAACAAACTCATTTTTCCCTCAAGTCGACCTGGTGTGTGTATCGAAACGCCGGGGCCGCTCACCATGCATACCCGGGCGATAAGGCTGCTCTCCTAAATCGTTTCCACGCGCCAATAAACCCACATTTGTGTAAGGGTAACCTTTTTGTGGTAAGCGAAGCAACCCGAATGTGCGTTTCTGGCGGTATTTCGAAGAAACCTGCCGCTTTTTGGGTGTAAACAGGCCACATATGCCGCGTTTGGCATTCTGGCCATCGCGCGCCTGCCCGGCGTCGCCTGTTACAATTTGTTGCCACGAAGATTGATCAAACGGTCACTGGAGGATTAACATACATGTGTGCAGGAATACTCCTCCCATTCAGTGCCAACGACGAGGCCTAACATGAACATGCAAACCAGATTGATGCTTTCCGCCCTGGGCCTGTGCGCCCTGCCGCTCGCCGGGGCAGCCGAGTTCGAGGACTTCGGCCGTGTCGTGCGCGTCGAACCGCGCACCGAACAGATTCGCCAGCCGCGCCGGGAATGCCGCACCGAATACGTCCGGTGCCGGTGCAGCAGCAGCGCGGTGCCGGCGGCTCGGTGGTCGGCGGTATCGCCGGCGCCCTGCTCGGCAGCCAGGTCGGCGGCGGTAACGGCAAGGTCGCCGCCGCCGCGGCGGGCGCGATTGCCGGTGCCGTCGTCGGTGACCGCATCGAAAACAATGGTCGCCAGTACAACAACGGCGTGCAGGAACAGGCCGTGCGCCAGTGCCGCAATGTCGACTCGTTCGAGTCGCGCACGATCGGCTACGACGTGACTTACGAATACCGCGGCCAGAACTACACCTCGTTCATGAACCGCGACCCGGGCAACCGCATCCGCCTGCGCGTGTCGGTCGAGCCGGACCAGTATTAACAGGCGTTCCGGGAGCGCGAACGGGCATGCAGGCCGTTCGACGTTCCGACCCGTGCTTGCGCATGGGGAAGCCCTCCACCGATAATAGGGCGATTCAACCAGGTCGCCCTATGCTCATCAAACGCAAATCCATCGAACAAGCCGAATCCTCGCGCCGTCCCGCGCGCAAACCCAAGTTCGCGCCCGTGACCCTCTCCGAACAGGACGGCGTACGCTACCTGCACTTCGGTACCGAATGGGTGCAAGGCGCGATGCGCATTCGTAAGCCCGACTGGCCGGAACTGGAATACGCGCAGCAGATGATGGCCTGGATGCTGTTCCTGGAATCGCCGCGCCGCATCGTCCAGCTCGGCCTGGGCGCGGCCACGCTGACCAAGTACTGCTACCGCCAGTTTCCCGAGGCGCAGGTGAGCGCGGTGGAACTCAACCCTTCTGTGATTGCGATTTGCACCACCATGTTCAAGCTGCCGCCCGAGGATGAGCGCCTGAACGTGCTCGAGATGGATGCGCTCGACTTCGTCAACGACCCGGAGAACATCGGCGCCATCGACGTGCTGCAGTGCGACCTCTACGACGCCACCGCCAAGGGGCCGGTGCTCGACACGCCCGAGTTCTACGCCGCCTGCAACGCCTGCCTGACGGACGAGGGCGTCATGACGGTCAACCTGTTCGGCGACCACCCCAGCTTCAACAAGAACATCAAGGCGATGCGTTTCGCCTTCGACCACGTGATCTGCCTGCCGGAAGTCCATGATGGCAACGTGGTGGCGCTGTGCTTCAAGCGCAAACCCGAACTCGACAGCGGCGTGCTGGCGGCGCGTGCGGCGCAGATTGTTGCCGCCACCAAGCTGCCGGCCAAGTCCTGGGTCAAGGGTATCGAGGCCGCAGCCACTACCGCACGCACTACCTCGCGCTGAGCCGGCGCCTACCAGGAGGGACCCTTGAACGCCAACGCCCCACAGCCAGCCGCCCTCCCCGCGCGCACCGCGACCCGGCCGCGCCGTCTTGACTTGCAGACCATTTTCTCCTGGCTGCTGGCGGACGGCATCGTCGAGAAGGACAAGGTCAAGGCGCAGTTTGCCCAGGCCCAGGGCCTGCTCAAAAACGCCGTCGGCTCGATGCATCCGCTGACCGCCATCGCACAGTGCAAGCTGATATCGAACCAGCCGCCGCATCGCCTGCTGACCCTGGACGTCCTGTGCGAATGGTGCGCGGCCAAGGTCGGCCTGCCCTTCATTCGCATCGACCCCCTGAAGATCGACTTCACCAAGGTGGCGGACGTGATGTCGGCCAGTTATGCGGCGCGCTTCAATATCCTGCCGGTCGATATCGGCCCGGGCACGCTGACGGTGGCCACGGCCGACCCGTTCGCGCTCGAGTGGGAAAGCGAGATCGCCAAGGTGGCGCGGCGCCGCGTGGAACTGGTGCTGGCCAACCCGCTCGACATCGCGCAGTACATTTCGCAGTTCTTCAGCCTGGCCAAGTCGATCCGCGACGCCAACAAGAGCAATGCCCAGGACGTCGCCCTGCGCAACAACTTCGAGCAGCTGGTCGAACTGGGCAAGGCGAACAAGCAGTTCGACGCCAACGACCAGCACATCGTCAACATCGTCGACTGGCTGTGGGGCTACGCCTTCGAGCAACGGGCCTCGGACATCCACCTGGAACCGAAGCGCGAAGTCGCGGCCATTCGCTTCCGCATCGACGGCGTGCTGCACCAGGTCTACCAGGTACCTGCCGCCGTGATGCTGGCGATGACGGCGCGCATCAAGCTGCTGGGACGGATGGACGTCATCGAAAAGCGCCGCCCGCAGGATGGCCGCATCAAGACGCGCATGCAGAACGGCCAGGAAGTCGAACTGCGCCTGTCGACCATGCCGACCGCCTTCGGCGAAAAAATGGTGATGCGTATCTTCGACCCCGAAGTCGTGGTCAAGACGCTGCCCGAACTCGGCTTCCCGCCGCTCGACGCCCAGCGCTGGGACGCGCTGACAAACAAGCCGCACGGCATCATCCTTGTCACCGGACCGACCGGCTCCGGCAAGACGACGACGCTGTACACGACGCTCAAGGCGCTGGCGACGAGCGAGGTGAATGTGTGCACGGTGGAAGACCCGATCGAGATGGTCGAGGCCTCGTTCAACCAGATGCAGGTGCAGCCGGGTATCGACCTGTCGTTTGCCGACGGCGTACGCGCGCTGATGCGCCAGGACCCGGACATCATCATGGTCGGCGAGATCCGCGACCTGGCCACGGCCGAAATGGCGATCCAGGCCGCCCTCACGGGCCACCTGGTGCTGTCGACCCTGCACACGAATGACGCGCCTGCCGCCATCATGCGCTTGCTGGAACTGGGCGTACCGGACTACCTGCTGGAAGCGACGCTGATCGGCGTGATGGCCCAGCGCCTGGTGCGCACGCTGTGCCCGGACTGCAAGGCGCCGGACGGCGAACTGGCGGACGATGTCTGGGAGGGTCTTGGCGGCGCCTGGAAGTTGCCGAAACCGGCGCCGGTGTATCGCCCGATCGGCTGCCCTGAATGCCGCCAGACCGGCTACCGCGGCCGCACGGGCTTGTACGAGCTGCTGACGGTAACGGAGCAGTTCACCCACCTGATCGGCAACTCCGCCGACCTGGCCGCCCTGCGCCAGCAAAGCGTCGCCGACGGCATGACGCCGCTGCGCATCGCCGGGGCGATGAAGATCATCGAGGGGGTGACGACGGCGGAGGAAGTATTGAAGGTAACGGCGGCCTTGTCTGCCGGTTGAGACCCGCCCTACGTGTTCGCGTGTTGGCACTAGCGCAAACCTGAATGGCCGGCTATAATGCTGCCTCTTTCGGGTCGTTAGCTCAGCTGGTAGAGCAGCGGACTTTTAATCCGTTGGTCGCAGGTTCGAATCCCGCACGGCCTACCACGAATTTAGCAGCAACAATGAAGGCGTTACGAGTGATCGTGACGCCTTTTTTGTTTTTGGCCTATGCCAATGCTTCTGACCAGTCCGCATTCGACTGTTCACTCGACTTGTTTGTATCCAGACGTGCGTACTTAAGTTTCACGTCCCCGCCGATGTAGACTACCCTGGGGTCAGATGGTAACGTTGCATCCTTGCCAAATCCAGAAAGCGAATCGTGAATACAGTTGTCAAATAGCCAAAGTATTTTTTCATCTCGCAGACCTCGCCCTTTATCGAACTCGTTTTCGAACGCATCTAGCAAAAATTTATAGTGGGGCCGTAGAGCATCCCGATTACGCGGTTTTTCACTTGTTTTCTTTCCGCTCAACTTGTCACGAATGCGGCGGACATCTATCAAAAGCTGCTGATCATAAAACGCCATTAATTCATTGGATCTTTCCATGTTCGGCAGCGCATCTAAGCGAGCCTTGGAGCGTAAATATTGATCCCGCTTAAAATTATACTCTTGCCTAGCATTTTGCAATTGCAGATCAGTTCTATTTTGCGCCGAATCACCTTCGTCACCGCCACGAGAAATCGAAGCTTGAATTTCACGAAGCTCCATCAAGTTACTCAACGCGATTTGTGCATCTGTACTTTTTTTTGAGAGGATGTTTACCTCTTTTGACTTTACCTCCTTAATATTTTGAAACTTTTCATCAGCTGATCTTATCCGGCTCATCATACCCACATCGCCTTCGAGCCGTTTCCGGATGGCATAAAAACGCCATGCGTAATACATCGCCATGTGTCGATTTATACCTTCTCCCAGTGTGGAGAAAGACCCAATGGCTTTAACGTAGTGATTATAAGCATCGCCAACTTTAGCATCAAGATTGAAATCCGATCTGGTTCTTTCGCTCTTTTCTAGAGACATTGGAACACCGCTTTTTAGGGCAAAGTTGTACATGTGCTGTAACGCGATTAGGCACAAATTCTGCGATGGCCGGCTTGCTCGAGCACCCTCACCTGGGGTATAGCCGCCGCCCACATCTGAGTGCACTCCTGGATAGATGATCTCGTGAAAATGAGCCACTTCAGGAATTCCAGTTGATGAAGAAAAACGAATACTATCAAGAGGAAAGGAATTTCTATATTCGTGCGCAGCAACTAGATGCCTTACTTCCTCTACCGTTTCGTGGATGTGTAATCGAGCGCCCCACTCAGTATGACCTGCATACTTTCCCGGGGCGGGGTCTGCTCCAGCTTCGCCAGCCCTTGAAAACGCCAATGTTTCCGGACGTGTATTTTCGTAATCATCCAGACGTTCTGCGATCATGCCGGGCACATCCGATCTAACCGAATCGTATATTCCGGTATTATTGGTGCTCATTGGAAGTCCTACTGACGCAACGGTATCGAATAAACCAGCAAATCTGAATCGCACAGGCCAATTACCCTGGCGCAGCCTCCATTTCTCACTCTCTAAACGGCAATAGCGTTTCATAAGCAAGTTGAGGAATGCACGCGCAAGTGCAGCACCACGGCTAAAACCAAAGACAGCGATGTTTATCTCTTTTATCGCATTTCCGGGTGCCTTCGCTAAAGCAAGTGGACGACGAAGGAATCCTTCAAATTCACGAGCAGCAAATTCCAGCCTTGCTTCGCCCATCGCACCAAACGCATTGCCAGAAGTACTACCACCGTCATCACCAATCTCTCGGAAATAGGTACCTACCCCCGGAATGTAAACCGAGCTTATCCCCTCATCTATATTCGTCTCTTTGTGAGCCCGATACAAACGAGCAATGTTGCTATGTTTCAGTAACTCTAGGTCCGCGTCTCGGTTATTCCCAGTGCCATCAAAGAAGAACGAAAACCAGATAACCTGCTTACAACTTGCCGCATCGCCACGTTGTGCTCCAGCGGTTTTTACTGCCGCGGCAACATTCCCGGCCTTAACGCCCGTCGAGGTGTTCCCACTCGGCTCTACTGCGATTTCACGGCTTTGATCCACAGCGTTTCGCAGTGCACTCCCAGTTGCTTTTAAGGCTGGCGTTTTCGCGTCGCCCACGACACCGCTATTCTGGCTTGACGTCATTTTTGCACCTTGGGAAACGGGAGTCGTCGAGTCGGCTTTTAAGCAATTGCAATTTCGGCCTCGAAATAGCTGATGTCAGCATTGCTTTTACTTCACCACTCGGGTAAAAATGCGTCTCCAAATACTCCGGCCCGCCTGACGCCAAGTCTTCTAGCGGCACAAGTCTTTCTTTATAAAAGTAATGCACAACCTCATCGGTAGCGTCAGTATAATCGTCTTTTATAAGATAAACGCATCCGCCAGCCTGCCATCGAATATGTACCTGCATGGGCACTGTCGCGTTCCGCAGTATACGAACACAACATGCGGTACCACTTCCCCCACTGGACGGCGAGCTCAATCGAATATACCCTCCACCCGCGCCGTCGACTGTGTAGCTCTCAATTTCCCTGTTTGTATAGTTGTAGCCTATGAGTCCTAGCGAAATATATCTCCCCTCATTGATGTGGTGCCTCTGCATAGTTGATGCCGAAACACAAGAAGAAATCACCATGGCGGCGATGAATGCGCCCCTACTTGGACGCTCTTGGAATAATTTCTTACGCATTTTCATTGGCGACTCGATATAGAATAGAATAGCTCGCCATTCAGTGTTCTGGCATGCAAATTAAGCGTCCGAGTTGTATTGCTGGATTTTTAAGCCAATATCGACTTTGTAATATGCAGTCGAGGGGGGGATGATAGCCAAAGGACTGCTTGCATGAAGTTCGCAGGCCTTTTTGCTGGTTTGCAGCCTTCCAGAAACTTGCAAGATTTCCAACTGCCGAAGCTCCTCCTGATGAGCTTGGCGTCTCTGCAGCGATGTGTCTTGCCTGGTTAGTCCCCGCTCGCAGACCCGACTCGGTCGCTTGCAACGCAGAGGCCTTGGTAATCCCCACCCGGTCATTGTTCTGGCTTTTCATCGTTTTCGGACCGTGGGAAGAAAGACTGATCAATGCGCTTCCGATCAAGCGCAAAATGTGGGTCGGAAAAGTTGTCCGTTGTTACCACATGTATCGAACTGTCTGGATAAAAACGTGTTTCGATATAGCTCGGGACGCTACTGTCGGCGCGCTTTACTTCGACTTCTGCCTCTTTATAGCCATAGGCCGACTTTTCTGCACACGCATGGCTCACCGTAAAGATCGGGAGCATAAGCAGTAGAAGGAAAGTCCGTAGACCTAAACGGAGGTAAGGCTTGCATTTCTTGCAGCACTCATGCTTCACTCCATGTCTCATCGAGGTCGAATTCTTCCAGCCTGTCGAGCAAGTCAGATTCGTCTTTCTTTAGCTCATCTATAAGACGAACGCCTTCCAAGCTCTTCATAAATTTTTCGCCCTGTGAAAGGCTTATGGTTGCGAAAACTGAGAGTTTGAAAACCGAACTGATCCCATGTTGTCGCGCCGTTTCAATAACGTTGCAGACAAAAGTAGATTGATCAGCCAAAGGCAACGTCGCGAGCAGCTTGGGCATGTTTCGGCGCAGCAGATCCAGTACTTGGTCGATCTCGCATGCTTCAAACAGCTTGAATTCTTGCTCTTCGCCCAATACGAGGGGAGCGCTGAAGTCATCTATTGCATCGAAGACGGTGACGACACTCGCCAGCTTTCCAGTACGGTCGACATAGCGCCAGCAATCTGCCGGGCTGAAAAATGTCCTGGCCTGCGCGGCGGGGAGAATTGTTAGTAGGCTTTCCAATACGCGCGGATCGAAAAAGCGCAGCATCGCCTCCATGTTTTCCGAAAGGCGTATATCGAGGCGCGCTGCCAACCTGTCGCGCAGCGTTGTCATACCCAAGGGCGAGGTTAATATCACGACAGCGGACGAGTAGGTACCGTGCTCCCGTATCCAGCTGAACAGCGAGCGCGGCACCTGTAACTCGCCTTCGCTACCGGCCAATACGAGAATAGGAGCGACTTGAAGCGCGTTGGCTTCCCGGCTGCAATCGAACAGACTCGCCCACTGAGCGGAACTTCTTGTGAGCTGGCGGTGCAAACCAGGCAAAGCGGCGTGATCAAGCAGGAAGTACAGGTTCGCGTCCGGATGGGCCGCTGCGATCTCTTGAGCAAGCGCGCGAAAATCGATAGAAGTGCTCATTGAGACCTCAGGACAAAAGGTGAGCCGGCTTTGCGTGCCTTCAACAGGCACTCGACACAAATACTCGTCGGTAGCGCCGGAAGCGGATAGTCCAACTTCGCAGGTCCGACAAAACTCTTCTTCCCCGCATGCACCTTGATCTTCCCAGGACACTGCACCGTAATATTCCCTCCTTCGATCGTGATATTCGCCCCACCCGCAGTCGACAAACTGATCCGCTTAGCCGCCGCCCAATCGACGTGCGCATTCGCGCTGATGACATCGACGGAATCACGCGCCTGCACTCTGAGTTCATCGGCCTGCGCCTGGATATCGACCGCGTCCTTGGCCGTGATGACCTGCAGCCCGACACCGCCCTCGCCCGCTTTCACCGCTCCGCCGAGCACGCCAATCGCCTGGCCCGAGTGAACGCGTATCTGCCCACCTGTGACGAACTGCGTATCCTGGCCGCTCATCAAGCTCACGGTCTCGCCATTAGCCAGTTGCAGACTTTGCCCGGCATTCGCGCCGAAGCCGTCTTTCGCGGCAATGGCGATCAGTGGATCGGTGAAGTGCGGCAGCTTGCCGTCGCCGGCTGTGTTCTTGGCGGCGGCATCACCGAACGCAGCGTCGACACTGTTTGAACCGACCATGCCCGACAGGCCCGTCAGCATCGCCTTCAAAGGCGCAGCCTTGTCATCGAGCAGGCTGGCATTGGCTTTGGCGGCGCCAGCATGGGCGGCCAAAGTGACGGTCTGGTGCGTCCTCGCGGCCGTGCTGAGGCTGTCGGCCAGCCTGGCGGCCTGCGCCAGCATCGCGGCTGCGCCGGCAGCTTCGCCCGCGGCATCGCGCGCGTCTGCACTGTGCTGGATGCGGTAGCTCGACACCAGCAGGCAGGCGCCGGCGCGCACTGCGCCGCAGGCATCCGTACGTAACTCCGCGCCGACGCCGCGGAAGCTGCCGCGGTAGTTGTCGGCGGCATGGATCAGGTGGCCCAGGTTCAGCTCGGTAGCCCCATGGGTGCTTTTGAGCTGGACACGTCCTTGCCCATCCGTGTCGTCGAACAGCAGCTGGTTGTAGCCCGATCCGCCGAACTCTTTGCTGCGCAGGCCCCACTGGGCGGCTCCGTTGCGGTGGCCGACGCTGTCGCCCGATGCGCCATGCCTGACCGGGCTGTTGCCGCCTGCGAGATTGCCCAGGCTTGAAGCGGCATGGTAGTTGACGGACGCAAAGTCGTGCCTGCCCTCGTCCCCGCTAACATTTCCCTCCGGCGTAGGCGCGATCCCCGCTTACTCCATTTGTCGCAGGATCGAATCCCGCACGGCCTACCACGAATTTGGCAGCAGCAATGAAGGCGTTACGAGCGATAGTGACGCCCCTTCTTTGTTGAACTATAGTCCCGCAAATTTGCTCGCCGGAAGAGGCTTTCACAGAGCTGCCAAGACATGAGAGCGACTAACACGTCTGCAGTGCATCAAACTTTTGAGCCACAAGATACTACTGCTCGCGCCGCTGGCGCTTCTGATTACTGCTGGCTGTCAGAGCGAAATTATCGGCTGCAATTTTTTCCTTTAGCATAGCGTCCCCTCTATTACCCCAATAAACTCGGCGGAATTTTACGAGCCCAATTCCGTTGATGAGGAATTCATTAACGTTATCGAAAGCCAAACCGGCCATAGAATCATGGACCCAATAGTCAAAGAACTTGACGATGCTGCCATTCTGTGGGACATCTTTAATAGTCTTCACTACGTTTAGCACATCGCGCTCTGGTGTTTCAGCATCATGCAAAAATGGGTAGTTATTGCTTGACAACCACTTGCGCCAGTCATCCAATTTCTTAGTTATATTATCAATAACTCTGTCGCAATCTGGCTTCGTAAATGAATCCTGGATAGCTAAGATGCGCTTAGCCATAAGCCATGCAAATCGCTGACTGGGGAACGAAGTGTACTTCATGATTTGGTCTTGATAAGGCTGAGCCAGATAACTATCAACACTGGAGCCGCTTTGCTTGCTATGCTCCATCGTCTCAACAACAGCAGCGAGAACAGCAACGAAATGTTCTTGTGTATCCTGTAAATGGACACGCTCTGCTGACGTCTTTCTAAAGAACTCCCGGGTGCGGTACTCCCCCGCTTGTGGGTGACTGTAAGGATCTCGTCTGCCTTGATACCGGTATGTAAAATAAGCTCCCATGTGTGCGCGCATCATTGCCTCCACGGGTCCCTCCTGGATCCCCGCACTCTGCATATAACTCTTAAATGCCGCGAGAGCATTTTCTGATGGAGCAAGCTCGTTCCGCGTCTTAGGGTCGAGTTCAGTAAATGAGAGGAACGGCACGCCGGCAGCCAATGCTGCACAATACATTTCGAATCCGGCAATGCGTGCTAGTGCATCTGTCTTACCTTGCGCATTACTTGAGTAACCGCCACCAACGTCGGAGTGCGCGCCTGGATAAACGTATTCCTTTACATTAGGAGGATATTTTCCCTCAACTCGAACTGAATCCAATGGAAACGTAGCCCTTACCTCGTGAGCAGCAACAATATGCAAGCAACTTTCCACATTGGGATGAATTTGCATGTTGTCGCTGGCCCAAGATTGCCGACCTTCTGATCCAAGCACACCTGTAGCAAAAGCACCAGCTATACCCACCGATGCAACAGTGTCGAAGATGCCCAAAAAATCCAGGCGCAAGGGTATACCGGCTAGTGTATAACCCCCACCATCGCTCTTACATATTTCATGTAACCAATTCACAAATGCACGAGCCTCTGCAGCGCCTCGCGAAAAGCCAAAAACTGACACGTTGATTTGCTCAGGATACGGTTTGTTCCTATTGCGAGACGAAACCATAGCTTCGAGGCGCTTGGCCCAAAATGTGCCAAATACGTGATTTCGATGAACTGCGGTAGATCCTACGCCACCGGTGCCGTTCGCGATCCGTCCGGCTTGGTCAGCCGGAATGATTTCGCTGTCGGAAACGAAGTCACTTACGGCATTGAATATGCGAGTAATTCCCCAAATTAAGCGAGGTTCACCATTCCATGACATACCAGTCCCAAGCGTACCTCCGTTATCGCCAATTTCCGGGAACGCAGTACCGACGCCTGGCACATAAAATCGGTAATATCGCGTCGTTCCACGCTGCTGTCCGTCTGGGTAAGTGTGAAACAGTCGCACAACGTTGCTGTGTTTATGTTTTCCTGGTTCACCTTTGACTGAAACATAATCCACCTCACGATTATTCCCTGTACCGTCAAAAAATATCCCAACAAAAATTTGGCCGCTGCAGGCTGTAGGGGACGTTTTTGAACTAAGGGTCGCAAGTGCCTTTGCACGCCTCATATTTTCACGCGCAGACAAGGGACGCAACGTTGATCGTGTTTCGTTTACGCTCGGACTGTGAGCAAAATCGATATTAGCAGTCAACAGTTCCTCCACCATGCCGAGCAGTTTCACGCATGTCTTCTTTAGTTGTAAATGGCTGCCATGGAGCCAGCTCAGCAGCGCTCAATGGATAGAACGGATGTTCCGGAGAGCAAGGAGAAACGATCATCCTTACTTTATGACCATTGTAAAAGTGTACCTGCAGAGAACCGGCAGACCGGTAATGTGGGATCTCGATCTCCATCGTTTTATTTGCGGGTAATGGATGTGACGCATTTTCCTTTTGATCATATTCCCACGACACATTCGCTTTCAAACCGGGCCTCCATGCCTTTGGTAAGGTAACGCAACAGGTTTCCCCGCCACCGGATTCGGGTCGAATATTAGGCCCGCTTACTCCATTTACAGAAAAAATATGGATTGACAAATCTTTCATGTGATTGTAGCCGCGCAAGCTAGTCGGCGACGTTGCTTCTGAGCAGGCTGATGTCATAGCAACACATATAGCTGTCGTCATAATATAGTAGAGGAATATTTTAGATATTTTCATCTCAATAATACCCGCATTGACAATTTTCGACCTTCGAACCCGTCGCCCCGCTGATAGTAACAACTGGGCTCGCCAATACTTTCATTTGGTTATAGCATCGCAAAATAACTTCAGTTATTGAATCGGCGCACGCCCATCATCACAGACACGCAAAATTATCGACCGGATGATGCGCAGGCACGTTTTTGTTAGTTTCTTCATCTCAGACAATCCCCGCATCAACAATCGCATCCCCTAAAGACTTGGTAGGCCACGCACGTTCCTGAAGAAGCAACTCAAGCTTTTTGTCAAAGTTACTTCTACCCGCAGTAAGGTATGCCGCCACAGCTAGCGCAAGAACATCGGCGCCGTCGTTTACCTTACATCTTTTTGCCAATTCACAAGCACCTTTAATCATGCGATATCGCTCCGAAGCCAAACTATGCGGCGGCAAGATATCGCACATGGATTCTGCAATTAAATTCATCAGCGCATCAGGATGCGATGCATCGAGAAACTCCTCGAGCTGTTCTTTTTTGATCGATGCTTTTTCTTGACCGTAGTGCAGTTCAGGAATATCACACGTTACAGAACGGCCTGACCTGTCGAAATACATCCAAACGGACACAGGACCGCAAAACGTCGCCCATTGATATGGGGTCAGCACGTGCGGCAAATACGATAAAACCCTTGTGTCTGCGAAACGCAACAGCATCTCGTGGGCGTCTATGACGGATACCATGTGCATTGCACGCCATCTTGTGTTGATTTCATCTAAGCTTTCCGTTGCACCAATGAAGCTAAGCATCGGTCGGCCTTGACAGTGTCTAATCAAGCCAGTGATTTTTGCACGAAGGTCGTCGCCGGAAGAAAGAGCGTATAGGCATGGCGCAGCGGCTTTCAAACCCTCTAATTCAGGAAAATCGTAACAATTGATGGCTGGTCGGAAATTCAGTCCCGTTGTGTGCTGACCGTAGTCGAATGCGGTATCAATCAATGCCGCCCAGTTCAACTGCGGCATTCCAGTTATAGTTTTAATTATTTCGTCAACGCTGCGAACGACGGGGACTTCATCGACAGAATGATAAATAGAGTTTTTCATGAAGAGACCATTGCAAGGGGCGAACCAGAACGTAAGGCCTTGAGCATGCACTCAATACAGACTGGCTCACTCGATGGCATTTTTGGTAGCGGGTAATTTGACGACACAGGGCCGCTAAAACTCTTCTTCCCCGCATGCACCTTGATCTTCCCCGGACACTGCACCGTAATATTCCCGCCCTCGATCGTGATATTCGCCCCGCCCGCGGTCGATAAGCTGATCCGCTTAGCCGCCGCCCAATCGATATGCGCGTTTGCACTGATGACATCGACGGAATCACGCGCCTGCACTTTCAATTCATCCGCCTGCGCCTGGATATCGACGGCGTCCTTGGCCGTGATCACCTGCAGCCCGACACCGCCCTCGCCCGCTTTCACCGCTCCGCCGAGCACGCCAATCGCCTGGCCCGAGTGAACGCGTATCTGCCCACCTGTGACGAACTGCGTATCCTGGCCGCTCATCAAGCTCACGGTCTCGCCATTAGCCAGTTGCAGACTTTGCCCGGCATTCGCGCCGAAGCCGTCTTTCGCGGCAATGGCGATCAGTGGATCGGCGAAGTGCGGCAGCTTGCCGTCGCCGGCTGTGTTCTTGGCGGCGGCATCACCGAACGCAGCGTCGACACTGTTTGAACCGACCAGGCCCGACAGGGCCGTCAGCATCGCCTTCAAGGGCGCAGCCTTGTCATCGAGCAGGCTGGCATTGGCTTTGGCGGCGCCAGAATGGGACGCCAACGCCACCGTCTGGTGCGTCCGCGCGGCCGCGCTGAAGCTGTCGGCCAGCCTGGCCGCCTGTGCCAGCATCTCCGCCGCGCCGGCAGCTTCGCCGGCGGCATCGCGCGCGTCTGCGCCGTGCTGGATGCGGTAGCTCGACACCAGCAGGCCGGCGCCGGCGCGCACTGCGCCGCAGGCATCCGTACGCAGCTCCACGCCGACGCCGCGGAAGCTGCCGCGGTAGTTGTCGGCGGCATGGATCAGGTGGCCCAGGTTCAGCTCGGTAGCCCCATGGGTGCATTTGAGCTGGACACGTCCTGCCCATCGGTGTCGTCGAACAGCAGCTGGTTGTAGCCCGATCCGCCGAGCTCTTTGCTACGCAGGCCCCACTGGGCGGCGGCGTTGCGGTGGCCGGCGTTGTCGCCCGATGCGCCGTGCCAGGCCGGGCTGTTGCCGCCTGCGAGATTGCCCTGGCCTGAGGCGACATGGTCGTTGGCGGAGGCGAAAACATCCGCCCCCTTGTCACCGCGCACCCTTCCGCCCGGCGTCGGGGCGATTCCCCCTTCGCCCTGGCCGTTGTACAAGGCACCGACGACAATTGGACGATCGATGTCGTTCTCAAGAAATTGCACCAGTACTTCCTGGCCGATGCGCGGCAGGAATTGTGCGCCCATCCCGCCGCCGGCCGATCGCTGCGCCACGCGTACCCAGCAGCTGGCACGGGTGTTCTCCTGCCAGTGAAAGCGGATGCGCACGCGGTCGAGGCGGTCGCAGTAGAGCTCGTCGGCGCCGTTCGGGCTGTCGTTACCGTCGGCGCCGATCACGATGGCGCTCTGCGCACCACGGGCCGTCGGTTTTGCGCCTGCACTGCCCTCGCCTGCCCGCTCGGGACGCCAGGGCATCTCCGCCGGTACCGCGTCGAAACAATTGGCGTAGCCGCTTTCACGCGCGTGGGCGATCACGAGTGCCAGCTCGTCGGAGACAGCGCCTGCCATCTCTTCCAACAGCTCCGGGATCGGCCCGAACAGCTCAGAGAGCGCCTGTTGCGCCTGTGGTGGCAGGTTGTTGACGCCGACACTGGTCACGCGCGATACCATCAATACCGGCGCCTCGCCCCACTGGCGCACCGGTACGCCCGTGACCGTGATCCGGGTACCGGCCCGCAGGGTGCGCACGCTCGAGCGGCCGTGCCAGACCTGGGCGCGCGCCTCGATCGCCTGCATCCGCAAGTCGGCATGGCGCTGCGCCTGTTCGCGGTTGGCGTAGGCATATTGGCCATCGGTGTCATACGATTCCAGATAGGGGATCTTGCCGCCCGTTTGCACCCGTGAGGGCGAACTTGCGGCGATCACTTGCCGGGCCTTGTAGTCGACACTCAGAACCGTCGTGAGCGAAGCGTGCAGGCGCCGCGCCAGCGTCAGCGACTGCACCGCGTCCTGGCGCTCGACCGCGCCGACGCGGTGAAAGCGGATGCCCCCGTCCTGCGCGCTGGTCGCGTCCTCCGGCATGGCGCGCGGATGGCTGCTGTCAGCGAAGAAAACAGCGCAGGACCCCTCTTCGCCATCGGCATCCTCGAAGCGCCAGGCCAGCCCCTCCTCGGCCAATAAGCGGCGGATGAAGTCGAGGTCGGATTCGCGGTATTGGCAGCAATAGCTGCGCGGCACTGCATCGCGCATGAAAGCGACAGCGTCGTCGCTCCAGCGCCATGTCGCCAGCGGCAGGTAGGCGCCGAGCACCTCGTCGACGATTTCGATGACGGACCTGTCTTGCCATACGCGGCTGTTGCGCACTTGGCCGAGCCGCCACAACCAGGGGCGCAGACGCAGGCGGTAGCGGGCGAAGCCGCCGTCGCTGCCCAGCATTGCGACCTCGGCGACGTCACCGTGAAAATAGTAGCGCGTGCCGTCGGCCAAGCTGATCGCCAAAGCGGCAGCGTGTCCCAGCAGGCCCGCGATGTCGATATGCGCACTGGTCGACAGCACGATCACGTCGCGCGCGCCGGTAACTTGCAAGGCATCGGTGGCGACAAACGCCTCGACCAGCAATGCTTCCGTACCGAAGCCATCGCCCATATGCAACTCATACAACCTGGTGCTGCTGGAAAACGCCGCCAGCGCGGTCGCGACTTGCTGCGTCAGCGAGATGCTCATGGATGGTAGTGCTCCGGGGTGGTGGCCTGCGATTGATCAGCCGTCTGAAAATCTCGGGATTACCGTTGCGCGCAACGAAAAATTGTCACGATACAAGCAGTCCTACTGGGAAATTTTGCGAAAAATCAATACGGGAACCCCTGTCCACGGAGCGCAACAGCATCAGCTGAACGCTGCATTTTTGACAACGATGCTAGAGTTCCCACAAACACGCTCTGAAGGTCTTTCCGTGAAATACCTGCAAAAAATCGGCTCCATTGGCTACGTCCTGGTGGCCCTGCTGTTCTTTGTCTGCGGCTTCTCGCTGATCGTGCTGGCCGCGATGGAAATCTGGTCGGCATTGCATCCGGGCGATGGCAAGTCGATCCAGGACCGCTTCCGGCTCGTCCTCGAATGCGTGGGCCTCCTGACGATCGCGGTGGCCGCGCTCGAGCTGGGCCAGACGGTGCTGGAGGAAGAGGTGCAGCGCGCCGTGCACGTCAGTTCGCCGACACGGCTGCGGCGCTTCCTGTCGCGCTTCATGATCGTGGTCGTGGTCTCGCTCGGCGTCGAGTGCCTGGTCGGCGTCTTCCAGTTCCTGCATACGAAGCCGGAACTGCTGCCGCATGTGGCGTCGATCGGGGTGGCGGCAGCCATTCTGCTGGCGAGCTGGGGCGTCTTCGTGCGCATGAACGTCGAGGCCGAAAAGCTCGAACCGGAAGCCATGCGTGAGGCGCAGGCGGAAGACCGGCATGTCGAGACCTGATTCCATCCGTTACGGAATCGCTTATTAAACAGCTTGTTTACGAAGTCCTTGGACTTTCGCAAGAGTCCGGCTATAATCTTGCCTTCTTCGGGTCGTTAGCTCAGCTGGTAGAGCAGCGGACTTTTAATCCGTTGGTCGCAGGTTCGAATCCCGCACGGCCTACCAAAGATTCAGAGAAAACGCCAACCTCCGGGTTGGCGTTTTTGTTTCCAGCGCCGGCGCATCCATGCCCCACACCCTCTCCTCTCCCGTGCATCACGAGCTCGTCATCAAGAAGAGCCGCTTCATCGCCTGCGTGCAGGCCATAAGCGACCGGAGCGCGGCGCAGCAGGTCGTGGCCGGCCTGCGCGCCCAGCATCCGGGCGCCGCGCATGTCTGCTGGGCGCTGCTGGCGGGCGGACAATCGGCAGCCGTCGACGACGGCGAACCGAGCGGCACCGCCGGGCGCCCGATGCTGGACGTGCTGCGCCACCAGGACCTGGAAGGCGTGCTCGCCACCGTCGTGCGTTACTTCGGCGGGGTCAAGCTGGGCGCCGGTGGCCTGGTACGAGCTTACACCGACAGCGTGGCCCGGGCACTGCTGGGCGCAGAGAAAATCGCCATCGTGCGCCACGCCACCCTGCGCTGTAGCGCGCCCTACGCCATGGAAGGCATGGTCCGGCGGGAGATCGACGCATCCGGCGCGAGCCTGCTGGAGGTGGCACACGGCGACGACGTCGTCTTCGCGTTCAGCCTGCCGGAGGGAGCCGCCGCCGCTTGCGTGGCGCGCCTGAACGAAGCCGGTCACGGGCGCATCGCCTGGCTGCGCGATGATGCGCCCTGAGCGCCATCAGCCACACGAATACCCGACATCACGACTCGAAAGCTGACCAAGCCCGCCAGGCGGGCTATAGTGGTCGGTTCCTCCGGCGCAGTCCGCCATCATCACGATTGTAAAGACACCTGTTTTGATCAAGAAAAGCCTGCTCCCACTGGCCCTCGGCGGCTTCGGCATCGGCATGACCGAATTCGTCATGATGGGTCTCCTGCCCGATATCGCGAGCGGCCTGGCGGTCAGCATCCCGCAGGCCGGCTACCTGATCACCGCCTACGCGATCGGCGTGGTGGTGGGCGCGCCGACCCTGGTCAGCCTGATGGCCAAGCGCCCGCCGCGTAATGTGCTGATCTGGTTCATGCTGATGTTCGCCCTGTTCAACGCGCTGTCGGCGCTGGCCCCGAATTTCGGCCTGATGCTGGTATCGCGCTTCCTCGCCGGCCTGCCGCACGGCGCCTTCTTCGGCGTCGGCGCGGTCGTGGCCAGCCGCCTGGCGGACGAAGGCAAGGTGGCCGCCGCGATGGCGACCATGTTCACGGGCCTGACGCTGGCCAACGTGGTGGGGGTGCCGCTGGGTACCTGGCTGGGCCACAACATGAGCTGGCGACTGGTCTTCCTGATCGTGGCCGCGATCGGCCTCGTCACCGCCTTCAGCCTGAAGCAGCTGGTGCCCTTTTTTGGTGCCAACCCGAGCGGCGGCTTCCGCAAGGACCTGAAGATTTTCCGCAGCCGCGCCCTCTGGCTGGCGCTGGCGATTACCTCGATCGGCACCGGCGGCTTCTTCGCCTGGTTCAGCTATATCGCGCCGTTGCTGACGGACGTGTCGCGTTTCGCGCCAGGGCAGATTCCGCTGATCATGACGGTGGTCGGGGTTGGCATGACGGTGGGCGTGAACGTGGGCGGACGCCTGGCGGACCGCTTTGCGCCGATCCGCGCGATTGTCATCCTGCTGGCCAGCATGACCGCCCTGCTCCTGCTGAACGGCTTGCTGGCCGCGTCGCAGCCGACCATGCTGGTACTGGCTTTCGCCACCGGCGCCAACGCACTGGCGCTCGGCCCGCCGATCCAGATGCTGCTGATCGACCACTCGCGCGAAGCCGAGATGCTGGGCTCCTCGCTCGGCCAGTCCGGTTTTAATATCGGCAACGCCACCGGTGCCTTCCTTGGCGGCATTCCGCTGACGCTGGGGTATTCCTACGCCTCGCCGCAATGGGTGGCGGCGGGCCTGGCGGTGACGGGGATGGTGCTGTCGCTGGCCATGCTGATGCTGCGGCGCCCGCCGGCGCTGGCGCGCCGGGGACGCTGACGACGCTGCGGGCGCTTCAGACCAGCGACGGTCCGCCGAGGGCGGCGCAGGTTTCCAGCGCTTCAGCGCGGATGGTGTCGAGCATCTCTTCGTCGAGCACGAAGTCGAGCGCGCTCTCGCCGTGCTCGGGCAGCGGTGCCGGTGCCGTGCCCAGCGGCGACGGGATCGGGGCGAAATGGTTCGCCAGCAGCAGCGTGTCGAGCAGGGTCGACGGCGGCATGCTGACCCAGCTGCGGCGCAGTTCGCCAACCGCTTCGGCCACGGGCTCGGGTACCGCCAATTTCTTGAGCACCTCGAGGCCGACCACGTCCTCGCACAACTCTCCCCACTTTTCCGGATCGTCGTCCAGCAAGCCAGGGAATTCGTCGGCGCGCGAGAGCAGGTAGAAGCCACCCATCTCGTGGATGATGCCGGCAAACAGGGCGGTATCGACATTCACGCCGGTGACGTGGCGTGCCATCGATGCGGCCAGCGCCGCCACGTGCGTGGTGTGCTGCCAGAGCTGCTCGGCCTTGGCACGCAGGCCGGGGTCATTGATGCGCGCGCCGAACTGGCGCACCACCAGGCTGGCAACGAGCGCCTGCAGGCGGCGGTAGCCGATGCGGGTGACGGCCGCGCGCACGTTGGTGACCGGCGGGCCGCCGCTGCCGCCAAAGGCCGCGGAATTGGCCAGGGCCACGGTACGGGCGGCAAGCTGCGGTTCGGCCAGCACGAGGCGGATCGTCTCGTCGAGCGGGCAATCGGGATCGTCGAGCGCGCGCTGCAGACGCAGCACGGCGTTCACGCTGGTAGGGAAGGAAATTTCACCGCGGGCCGCCTGGGCCACGATGTATCAAAGGCTTCGAGTTTATTCACCCGAAAATTATACTCGCCTGCCGGCCGGGCTGGTGAGTATGCATTACGGATAGCCTGGAAGACCGGCGTCGGCGCGCAAGACGATAACGCGCGCAGGCCGGGAGGCCGCGCGCGTCGAAAGTGCGGCCGGCACGCATGCCGGCGCCGGCTTACTTGACCTTGATCGCGCTCTTCACGCTGGTCACGCCTTCGACCGCCTTGGCCGCCTTGACGGCCTTGTCGGCTTCGGCCTTCGATTCGACGAAGCCGCTCAGCATGACCACGCCTTTTTCGGTCTCGACGTGGATCGCCAGCGATTTCAGCTCCGGCTCCTTGAAGATGCTGGCTTTTACCTTGGTGGTGATGGCCGTGTCCGACGCCGCCACGGCCGTGCTGCGGCCGGCGTCGCGGGTCTTGTCGGCAGCGGTGTCCGTCGCCTTGTCGGTCTTGTCGGCAGCGGTGGCCGCGGCCTGGCGCGTCTTGTCGCCGGTGGCATCGACGGCTTCCTTCGTGTTTTCCTTGGCATTCGAGGCGGCCTGGCGGGTCTTGTCGCCGACGTTCTCGACGGCGCTGCCGGTCTTGTCGGCGATCGTCGCGCCAGCGGCACGGGTACGCTCGCCCGCGCCTTCGAGCGCGTTCTCGGTCTTCTGCGCCACGGTCGAAGCGACCTGCTTGGTCTTGTCGACCGCGGTGGAAGCGACGTCCTTGGTTTTTTCTCGGCAACGGTCGCCGCTACCGTCTTGGTCTTGTCGACGGCGGTCGATGCGGCGTCCTTGGTCTTGTCGGCGGCGGTCGATGCGGCGTCCTTGGTCTTGTCGGCGGCGCGCTCGGTCGCGTTGTCGGCCTTGTTCACCAGCGCGGTGGCGTTGCCCTTGCTGTCGACCAGGCAGCCGGTTTCGGCGGCGCCGGCGACCTTCTCGCATTTCGCCACTGCCGCGGCCTTGACCGGATCCCCCGGTGTCGGTGCTGGCGATCAGGCCGGCGCTGCCGCTGGCGCCCACAGCGGTGCTACCGGCGCTGGCCTGGGCTTTGGTCGTGGCCTTGGCGTCGGCCAGCGCGGCGGTGCGCACCGACTTGGCGTTGTCGATGCAGCTGTCCTTCTCGGCGCCGTTCTTGGCGTCGCACTTGGTCTTGGCCACTTCATATTCGGCTTCGGCGACCTTGCTGCGTGCGCTGGCACGGCCCGCTTCCGAGTTGTTGTACTTCGCAATTGCCTGGGATTCGGTGCGGGCGCGCATCGCCTTGGCCTCGGCCATGCAGACGTCCTTGTCGTTGCCGCTCTTGGCATCGCACTTGGCCGTAGCCGCCTTGTATTCGGTCGCCGCCTTCTGGGTTACGTTGCGGTAGGTCGCAGGATCGTGGTTGAGGGCGGCAGTGGGAGCGGCAGCAAAGCTGGCGCCGGCCGCGGTAGCCAGCAGGGTTGCGAGCAACGTTTTCATGGTGGTGTCCCTCTAGTTGAATGTTGTGATAACACCATTAAACGCCCCGCCCCGCCCATCATCTGTGCGACAACGAACACTTGCATGAAAAACCACATGGTGAGACGAACCGGCATCCATGCCTGCGGCGCGAGCGGCCGTCCACGTCCCCCGCGCAAAGCGGATCCGAAGGACGCGCCTGCCACTTCCAGAAGCAGGCACCATAGTCGTTCCATCCACGCCAGGCTCTGCCGGAAGGTCCGCGCGAGCGGCCGTGTTAACGTTCACAGAAAGGCCCATACCATGCAGCCAAGGAAACTCCGCGTCGTCATCACGGGCGCCTCGAGCGGCATCGGCGCCGCCACCGCGGTCGCGTTCGCCAGGCAGGGCGCGCAACTGGTGCTGGGCGCGCGCGGCAAAGAGGGACTGGAAGATGTCGCCGCCCGCTGCCGCGCGGCCGGCGGCAACGCCCACACGGGCATCGTCGACGTCACCGACGCCGACGCGGTCGTGGACTTCGCCGCGGCGGCACGCCGCGCGCTGGGCGGCATCGACCTCTGGTTCAGCGATGTCGGCATCGGCGTGGTCGGCAAGTACCACGACGTGCCGATCGCCGACCACCGGCGCGTGGTCGAGGCCAACCTGGTCGGCCACATGAACGACGCCCACGCCGTGCTGCCGATCTTCCTCGAGCAGGACCACGGCATCTGGGTCAACATGATTTCGGTCGGCGGCTACGTCACCACGCCCTATGCGGCAGCCTACGCGGCCAGCAAATTCGGCCTGCGGGGATTCAGCGCTGCCCTGCGCGGCGAACTGCACGGCAAGCCGCGCATCCACGTCTGCGACGTGTATCCGACCTTTGTCGACACGCCGGCGATCTACCACGCGGGGAATTACACGGGTGCGAAGCTGGGTTATCCGCCGGGCATGCTGGCGCCGGAGACGGTGGCCGATGCAGTCGTCGCGCTGGCACGGCGGCCGCGCGCCACCACCGTGCTGGGCGTGCCCTCCCCGTGCTGAAGTTGGGCGAAGCGGCCAACCCGCTGCTGGCGACGCTGATGAATGGTTTCATGGAGAAGTGGAGCCAACGGGCGGACCGGGTACCCGATACGACGGGCTCTCTGTATGCGCCGCCGCCCGGCGCCAGCGGCATCGGTGGCGGCCAGCGCCGGCCCGGCGAACGCAAGACGGCCCTGGCGCTGGGTGCGGCCGCGCTGGCCGTCGCGGTCGGCATGGGGCTGGCGCGGCGGCGAAGCTGATGGAAGAGCCAGGCGGGCGAACAGCCCTGCCCGACGCTGCGCTCAGTCCTTCAGCAAGCCTTCGCGCCACAGCGGCGCGGCATCCTCGAAAGGCTGGGCGGCGGCGCCGAAGCGCTCGCCATCGCGTGCCAGCTCGACCCAGACCCGGGTGTCGTGGCCGCCACGGGCCACCGGCCGCACGCGCCGCACGGTTTCGAACCAGCCGTGCACGCGCCCATAGGCCTCGGGATTGCGGTGGCGGGTCCAGGCCAGCGCGGCCAGGTCGGCATAGGCTTCCTCGCGGCGCGACTCGCGCATCGCTTTCGAGGCCGCCAGCAGCTCCGGATCGTCCGCGCTCTCTTCCCCGGTTTCGACAAAGCCGGCTGGCAGCGCACGCCAGGCGCCCCGGGCATGACGCCAGCAATGGGCGATCTCGTGCGCCGCCATTGCCTCGATCAGCTCACCGCGGCGCTCGGCCGGGACGCTTTCCGGGATCGTTTCCGCCTGCGGGTTACCGCGCAGCGACAGCACCAGCTTGCAACGTCCGCCGGCATAGCCCATCGCCAGCGGCACGTCGTTCTCGCGCGCCTGCGGCTGCACCACGATGTCGATCGGCAGCGCCAGCGATCGCGAGTAGGAGAGGACGGGAGCCGCCGCCTGCAGCCAGCGCTGCTCGAGTGCGGTCAGTTCGGCCGCCTGGGCGGTGGCAGCGCTGGCCAGGACGCCAGCAAGGAGAAGTTTGAACATGGGAGAGTTCCAGGTTTTTGAAATGCCTCAAGGCAATTCTAGAACCGAGAATATCTTCCCATGTAGAAATATTTTTGCGCCTGTTCAAACCGACAATGCCAGAGCCCGCTTCACGGGTGGCTTTGCCCCGTTTTGACTCTCGACCTGTGTCATTTTGAAGACACTGACGACCTGGGCCAGGGTGGCCGCCTCGTCCTGCAGCGATGCTGCCGCACCGCCGGCCAGTTCCACCAGGTCGGCATTCTGGCGCGTAGCCTCGTCCATGCGCCCGATCGCGGCATTGACCTGTTCGATGCCCGCGCTCTGCTCGACGCTGGCGGCGCTGATCTCGGCCATGATGTCGGTAACCCGCTTCACGCTGTCGACGATTTCTTCCATCGTGCTGCCGGCGGCGTCGACCAGCTTCGCGCCGGCGTCGACACGCTCGACCGAACTGCCGATCAGGGCCTTGATTTCCTTGGCGGCCGCCGCCGAGCGCTGGGCCAGGTTGCGCACTTCGGTGGCGACGACGGCAAAGCCACGTCCCTGCTCGCCAGCGCGTGCAGCCTCGACGGCCGCATTCAGCGCCGGGATATTGGTCTGGAAAGCGATGCCATCGATGACGCCGATGATGTCGACTACCTGCTTCGACGAGGCATTGATCGACGCCATCGTCTCCACGACTTGCGCCACCACCTCGCCGCCGCGCACGGCCACGGCGGAGGCCGACTCTGCGAGCGTATTCGCCTGGCGTGCGTTGTCGGCGTTCTGGCGCACCGTGCCGGTCAGCTCGAGCATCGCGGTGGCCGTGTCCCGCAGAGTGTGGGCCTGGCTTTCCGTGCGCCCCGACAAGTCCTGGTTGCCTGCAGCGATGCCGGTCGAGGCATTCGCGATATTGAGCGTGCCATTACGCACCTGCGACACGATCGCCACCAGGCTGTCGCGCATGCCGCGCATGGCAAACAGCAGGCTCGCGGTATCGCCCGGCAGCGTATCGATCTGGACGCCCAGGTTGCCGGCGGCAATGCTGCCGACGATGCGGGCGGCGTAGTCCGGCTGGCCGCCCAGCTGGCGCAGCAGGCCGCGGCTGATGAACCAGGCGCCGAGGGCACCGGCGGCCACCGCGATCGTGCACAGCACGCCCATCCAGGCCAGGAAGCTGCCCGTCAGCGCGCGTGCTTCGGCGGCCGAGTCCTTGTTCAGCTGCTCTTCGAGGTCGATCAGGCGGTTCACGCTGGCCAGCCAGGAAACGAAGGCAGGTCCGGCCTGGGCGCCGAGCAGCGTGCGCGCGCCGTCGACGTCGCCGGCCAGGCGCAGTTCGACCACCTTCGCAATCAGGGGCTGGGTCTTGCGCTCGTCTTCCTTGATGGCGGCCAGCGCGCTTTTCTCGTCGGCGAGGATGTCGTCGCGGCCGGCAAACAGGGCGTCGAGCGCCGTGCCCGCGCGCTCGTAGTTCGCCGCGAGCGCGCCGATCCTGTCGATCGACGGCTGGGCGCCGGCATTGTCCGTGGCCAGCACGACATCGCGCAGGGCAATCGCACGATCGTGCACACTGCCGCGGAAATTGATGGCGTGACGTTGCTTGACGTTGTTCACGTCATTGATGCGGTTGAGGGTGGCATCGATGTGGCCGACGCGGCTCACCGCCAGCGCCGTCAACACCATCATCAGCGCCAGCACGGCGCCAAAACCCAGCGCCAGTCGGGCGCCGATCGTCATTTTCGAAGAAAACATGGAAGCTCGCTATAGGTCAGCCGGACACGCGCCGGATGCGCCACACCCAGTTATTGCCGTGTGGAAATGTGGCGACTATAACAGAACAGCCATGGAATTCGTCAAATTACAACGCTATTTTTTACTCATCTGTTGTAAATCATCGGATTTATCGAAAAAATACTAGCGCTGGGAAGCGTCAGTAAGGGAAGCCGCGGTGACGAAGCCGGGACGGATATCGTTCGGCACCGCCTTCATCCGGTCGAGCGCCTTCTGCACGCTCGGGCGGATGACGACGTACTTCGCCATCATCGCCCTGGCGCGCGCGTAGTCTCCGGTTGCCTCGATGGTCAGGAACTCGCGGTCGAGGTCGGCCACGGCCGCCTTGATCTTCTTGAAGTCGACCGAGAACCTGCCGTCGCCGTGGGCAACGAAAGCGCCCTTGTCGAGCAGGTAGTTGACCTGGATCGCCATGCCGCGCGCGTGCGAATCGGTCAGGCCGAAGTGCAGCGTGCGAAAGCACGAAGCGAGGAAAGTGTTGTACAGCTTGCGCTCCGCTGCCGCGCCCTGCCCCAGCGTGTCCTTCAACTGGCCCTTGTCCATCATGTAGCCCAGCGCCCACAGGCCGGTGACGTCGGCCTTGGCTTCCTCGATGGTGGAATAGGTTTCCTTCAGGTCCTGGCGCGGGGTCGATTCCTGCTCGCCCCCCTTCGTGTGGTGCGGACCCAGGCCGTGGGTGATTTCGTGGGCCAGGATGTGGGTGAAGAAGGAATCGAAATCGAGGTCCTTCTGGTCTTGTGGGCGGAGCACCAGCTTCGTGATCGGTTTCAGGGTCGACTCGAACTTCGCTTCCTGCACGTTCTTGAGCATGACCCGTTTCGAGCCGCGCTCGCGGATGATGCGTTCGTCGTTCGGCAGGTTGTAGGCGGCCGTCTGCACGCTCATGTTGCCGTCGCCCGCGCCATACACCTGGTTGACCACCACCATCGGCGCCAGCGCCCCTACCTTCGGATTGCGGTATTTCGGGTCGACGGGCAGGTTGTCTTCCAGCTCCTGCATGTGCTTGCCGAAGAAGTCGAGCTTCCGCGTCTCCTTCGCGTCGCGCACGCTGACATAGGCCTCGAAGGCAGCCTTGTAGCCGAACAGCTCGTCGTTATAGGTTTCATACGGGCCGATGGTGATGTCGACCGGCGAATCGAGGTCCATCCAGGCGAAGTCCGAAGCGAGATAGTCGTTCGACAGGAAGGCGTCGGCGCGCAGGCTCAGGAATTTCTTCAGCGAGGCGTTGTCGGTGCTGGCGGCGGCTTCGCGCAGCAGCTTTGCCAGCTGTTCCAGTTCGGGCTTGTATTCCTCGGAGTACGGCACCGTGCGGAACTTTCCGTCCGCGCCGTTACGGATCACGGTGAAGTACCACTGGGCCGCTTCCTTCTCCTTCGGCGGCAGGGTGTTCATCCACGCTTCCAGTGCTTCCTTGCTGGCAGCGGCCGGATAGAAATTCGCCCCGTCGGGTTTGTGCGCGGGAATGGCGATGCCGGCATACTCGGCCGGCATGAAGGAGGCGTTGCCGTCGATGATGGACCAGGGTCCCTTGTTCAGCCAGAAGGCGTCGCGCCGGGCGCGGCCCAGCGGCGTGGTGTCCTTCTGCAGCGCGGCCCACAGCGCTTCGTTGCCGGCCCAGCGCTGGCGCAGCTGCAGGGTGTCGATGATCTTTGCCGCCTCCACCAGCTTGGCAATCGCTGCGCGGTCGCCTTTCGACAGGGCGGCGATATCGGCGCGCAGTTCGATCGGGGCGAAGCGCTTGGCCATCGCGTTCAGTTCGGCGGCGCTGGCGGCATGCGGCTTGACGGCGGGTGCCTCGGCGGCGCAGACGGTGCCGGCGGCGAGGGCCAGCACGATGGGTGCGAGAAGGTGTTTCATGGGTCCCCTGGTTGTTGTAGGTGCAATCAGGGGATTGTAATACGGTGGGGAGAAGACCAGGCGCGGATGCGGCCGGCGGGCGCAGGGTGGGCACCCGTGCCCACCCCGTGTTATTTCGACAGCACCGTCGCTTCCGCCGGCTTCTGTTCCCAGCCGCCGCCAAGCGCGCGCGCCACCGCCACCGAGGCCAGCAAACGCTGGGTACGGATCTGGGCCGCGGCGCGGTCCGCCGCCAGTGCGCTGCGCTGGGCGTCGGTGACGTCGAGATAGGTCGAGATGCCGCGCTCGTAGCGTGCCCGGGCCACCAGCAGCGCGCGGCTGGCCGCCTGCTGTGCCTGCGCCTGCACGTCGCCCTGCTTCTGGCGCTGCTGCGCGTCCGACAGCGCGTCTTCCACTTCGCGCAGGGCCGTCAGCAGACGGCTCTCGTGGTTCGCCACCGCTTCCTCGTAGCGCGCGCGGTACAAGGCCAGGTTGGCGCGGTTGCGGCCGCCGTCGAAGACCGGCAAGGTCAAGGCCAGCGGCCCGATCGAGAACTGGCGCGCGCCGCTGTTGCTGATGTCGCGCAGCGCTTCCGAGGCATAGCCGAAGTTGCTGGTCAGGGTCAGCGCCGGGTAGAAGGCGCCTTCCGCCACGCCCACCGGGCGTTTGCCGAACGCAGGTTGGCCACGCTCGCGGCCAGGTCCGGACGCTGCGACAGCAGGCTGGCCGGCAGGCCGACCGGGATCGTTGGCGGCAGCGGCAGCGCCGGCTTGGCCGCGGGCGCAAGCAGCGGCGCGCTCGGCGAGGTGCCGACCAGGATGGCCAGCGCGTGCTCGACCAGGTTGCGCTGGCGCTCGACCTCATGCAGGTCCGCTTCGGCGTTGGCGCGTTCGATGCGGGTGCGCGACACATCGAGTTCGTTCGACAGGCCGGCATCGAAGCGGGCCTCGATCAGTTCCTGCGCCTCGCGCCGCGCCGCCAGCGCATTGGCCAGGATGGCGCGTTCGGCGTCGAGCCCGCGCAGCTGCCAGTAGCTCTGCGCCACCTGGCCGGTCAGCATCAGGAGCACGCCGTCGCGGTCGTTCTGCGCGGCCAGCGCGCCGGCATCGGCCGCTTCCACCACACGGCGCACGCGGCCCCACAGATCGAGTTCATAGGACAGCGAAGCGCCCACCGAGAAGTTGTTGCCCTCGATCGAGCGGTGGCCCAGCGCCAGGCCCTGCGAGGTCTCGGACGAGGTGCGCGAGTTGGACACGCCGGCACTCACCGACACGCTCGGCGCCTGGCCGGCGCGCACCACGCCCAGCTGGGCCTGCGCCTGCAGCAGGCGCTGCGCGGCGGCTTTCGCGCCCGGGCTGTCGCTCAGTGCGCGTTCCTCGAGCGTGTTCAGCGTCGCGTCGTTGAAAGCGGTCCACCAGGTCGACGGCAGGCGTGCGCTGTCGGCAGCGGTGTTGTCCAGGTGGCGGTAGGCAGCGGTTTCCTGGACCTTCGGCTCGGCGAAGTCGGGACCGATGGTCATGCAGCCGGAGACCAGCGTGGCGGCGGCCACGGCCAGCAGCGCGCGGCGCGGGAGGGAGTTGAACGATGTGGCGTAGGAAGCGAACATGTTTTTCATCTTTTAAATGGGGGGCTCAATGCGCGCCGCCGCCGGCGCCGCCGGGGGACTTGACCTTGTCGGCGAGCCAGACCATGGCAATGCAGCTCACCAGGATGACGCCGACGATCCAGAAGCCGTCGTTGTAAGCCATCACATAGGCTTCGCGGCGGACGATGCGGTCGAGCGCGGCCAGTGCCTGGTTGGCGGCCGTCGCCGGATCGATGCCGGAGGCGACGAAAGCCTGGGTCATCGCATCGAGGCGCTCCTGGGTCGGCGCCGCGTAGCTCGAGATCGACTCGCCCAGGCGCGCCGAGTGGAAGTGCTCGCGGTTGGTGAGCGAGGTCGCCAGCATGGCGATGCCGACCGAGCCGCCCAGGTTGCGGGTCATGTTGAACAGGCTCGCGGCCGACGGCATGTCCTTCTGGGCGATGCCGTTCATCGCGAAATTCGACAGCGTCAGCATCACGAAAGGCTGGCCGATGGCGCGCACGATCTGCGTCACCATCAGCTGGTCGTAGCCGGTGGAAGCGTCCATGAAGGCATTCATCAGGCAGGAGCCGCCGAACATCAAGAGGCCGAAACTGCACATGATGCGGTTGTCGACTTTCGAGGACATGGCCGCCGCGAATGGCATCACGATCAGCTGCGGCAGGCCGACCCAGGCGATGACTTCGCCGATCTGCATCGGCGTGTAGCCGGCGATCTGGCCCAGGTACAGCGGCAGCAGGTAGGACGAGCCATACAGGCCCATGCCGGTGACGGCCGACAGCACGGTGGCGATCAGGAAGTTACGCTGGCCGTACAGGCGCAGGTTCACGAAGGTCTGCTGGCGCGTGAAGCTGGTGACGATCCAGCCGAGGATGCCGATCAGCGCCAGCGCCGCGAAGTTGATGATGAACTGCGAATCGAACCAGTCCTTCGAGTTGCCCTCTTCCAGGAAGATCGTCAGGCAGCCCAGCCCGAGGGCCATGAAGCCGATGCCGAGCCAGTCGGCATTGAGCAGCTGCTTGAGCTGCGCAGGCTCCTTGTCGAGGCCATAGATCATGCCGGCGATGAGCAGCACGCCCGGCACCCAGTTGATGTAGAAGATCGAGGGCCAGCCGTAGAGCTCGGACAGGTAGCCGCCCAGGGTCGGGCCCATGGCCGGCGCCAGCGTCGCGGTGAGGCCGAAGATCGCCATGCCGACCGCGCGCTTGGTGGTGGGCAGGCGCGTCATCACGAGCGTCATCGCCATCGGGATCAGCGCGCCGCCGGTGAAGCCCTGCAGCATGCGGAAGACGATCATGCTTTCCAGGTTCCAGGCCGCGCCGCACAGGGTCGAGAACAGCAGGAACAGCGCGGTGGTGCCGATCATGTAGCGGCGCACGCCGAAGGCGCGCGCGAACAGCGCCGTCATCGGAATGACGACGATCTCGGCGCACAGGTAGGCGGTCGAGATCCAGGACCCCTCTTCCTGGGTCGCCGACAGCGTGCCCAGGATGTCCCGCAGCGAGGAGTTGGTGATCTGGATGTCGAGCACCGCCATGAAGGCGCCCAGCATGCCGGCGGCGACCGCGATCCAGGTGCGGGCATCGACGCGCGCACCGGCGGCGGGCGCGCCGGGAAACCCCGCCTGCGCAGGCTTGGTCGTACTCGTCATGAAGCGTCCTTATTTGGCCGCAGCCGTGCGCGCGGTCTCGCGCTGTTGCTCGTTATTCGATTCGTGCTTCTGGCGCAGGTCGACTTCCGCCACCACCGACATGCCCGGCACCAGCCGGCCCGCCAGGCGCTGCACGTCGGCGGGCGCCAGCGTGACCTTCACCGGCACGCGCTGCACGATCTTGGTGAAATTGCCGGTGGCGTTATCGGCCGGCAGCAGCGCGAACTGGTTGCCCGAGGCCGGCGAGAAGCTGTCGACGCGGCCGACCAGGTGCTCGTCCGGCAGTGCGTCGACTTCGAGGTCCACCACCTGGCCGGGCTTGAGGCCTGCCAGCTGGGTTTCCTTGAAGTTGGCGTTGACCCAGACCTTGTCCTCGACCACGGCGACCAGTTGTTGGCCCGGCTGCACGCGCGCGCCGACTTCGACGCTGCGGCGGCCGATGCGGCCGTCCACCGGGGCCACGATGCGGCTGTAGCCGACCTGCTGCTTCGCGTCCTTCAGCTGCGCCTGCAGCACCTTGATCTGCGCCTTGAGCACGTCGCGCGCCGACGAGGCGGCGTTGATCTGGGCCTGCGCGGCGGCGGCGTTGTCCCGGCGTGCATTCACGTCGGCGGCGGCGGCCGTGCGGGCGGCGTTGGCGGCATCGACTTCGGCCTTCGAGACAGCCTTCATCTGCTTGTTGTACAGCTGGCCGAAACGCTCGGCGTCCTGGCGCGCGCGCAGCGCCAGCGCCTGGCCTGGCCGACTTGCGCCTGGGCCGCCTGGGCCTGGGCGCGTACTTGCGCAACCTGGGCATCGGCCTGGATTACCTGCTGCCGGGCGCTGGCGATCTGCGCCTCGATCTGCTCGACGCGCACGTGCTGGTCGCTCGGATCGAGTTCGGCGATGACGTCGCCCGTCTTCACATGCTGGTTGTCCTCGACCAGCACGCGCGTGACGACACCGGCGATGCGCGCCGAGACCGGGTGCACGTGGCCGGCGACATACGCGTTCTCGGTGTCGACGAAATAATGACTGCGGTACCACATGCGGCCGCCGGCGCCGAGCGCAGCCAGCGCGATCACGCCGACCACGAACAGCACGCGCTTGTTGGGCGGAGTCTTGCCGGCGGCAGCCGCGGCATTCACCGGAGTAGCGGGAGGAACGGTGCCGAGCGGCTTGTGCTCGCTCGAAGGCTGCGTTTGGGACATGAAACGACTCCGATAGGAAGTAGGAACAGAATTCTGGAATAACAATTCCGGACATTATTCTTCATCCGGGCCGAGCCGTCAAGAAATGAAACGGTTGCATTTCATTTGTCGCTGCTTTACAGTGGTGCCATGAGCAAACCATCGCAAGCGGCTGCCGGCGCGAGCCTGCGCAGCGCGGGCAGGCCCAAGGCCAGCGACGTCGAGGCCCGCATCCAGGACCTGATCGACGTTGCCGCCCAACTGTTCCTGAGCAACGGCTATACCCGCACCAGCCTCGAGTCCATCGCCCGCGCCGCCCGCGTGGCGGTGCGTACCATCTATGTGAAGTTCGGCGGCAAGGCCGGGCTGCTCAATGCCGTCCTGATGTCGCGCCGCGACCAGTTCTTCCGCATGCGCGACATGGACAAGGACACGCGTCCGTTCCGCGAGGTGGTGGACGACTTCGCGCACCAGTTCTTCGACTTGCTGGCGAAAGAACAATTGATCGCGATGCAGCGCGTGGTGATCGCCGAAGCGCCGGGCAATCCCGAGCTGGCCGAAATCTTCTACGGCGCCGGCCCGCGCCTGACGCGCGAGATGCTCGAGCGCTATTTCGCGCGGCCCGACGTGCGTGCCCAGTTGCGCGAGGACTTGCCCTTTGCCCAGCTGCCGACCATCCTCACCAGCACCATCGCCGGCGACTCCGTGCAGCGCTTCGTGTTCCCGCACAAGCAGCCGCCGCGCGACGAGGCACATCGCCTGCTCGACGGGCGCCTGGCCCTGTTCTACCGGGCCGTACTACGCTAATCGAGCTGGGAGAATGTGCGGGAACGCACCGACCTGGTGCGTCCATTGTGCGAAGCTGAACCCCTTATCAAGGAGGATGTCATGGATCTCAACAAGAACATCACGGCGGTACACCGCAAGGGGGCAGCATGAGCAAGACCTCCCGCTACGAATGGCGCGACCAGCAGGCTGCATTGCATGAGCGCGTAAAGGGTTTCCTCCAGAACCCCGGCAACGAACAGCTTGAAGCTGTGGTCGCCGAAATGCGCGCCTATGCCGATGCGGCCAAGTCCGGCCATATCGAAATCCCGCAGACCTGGACCAGTTACAGCTGACCGATCTGCACGGGCGCCCTGCGCCCATAAAAATGCCGCCGGGCTTGCACCCTGCGGCATTTTTTTTGCCTGTCGCGAGGGCCGCGCACAACGGCGGCATCGTATTCAACGGACGGAAACGCGATTTAATCATTTACAAACATTGCATAACGTCCCGGTTTGATTGCCCTTCTGCTCAGCCTGCGCCCTTGCCCCGGAGGGACGCCGATGAATATCCGGACTTTGCTTCCAAAATGCAACTAAACTGCGCCAAAAGCACGTAAATACCGGATGCGGTTCCGTGCGCACGGTTGACGGCGTTAATCATTTTGTCATTGCATTTCCGGTATCATGAACAATAAATTCATCAATTTTTTATTCACGACTTTGTTCAAGATCTTGGCGGGAGAACGCGCATGACTACGCAGGCACGACGGTTCGCCAGGCTCGAGCTGGAAAATCCGGGAGATATCGCGGGCGCGGAACTCGAGCGCGTGCGCGAGGAACTGGAAGACCGCCTCGCTTTCCTGCTCTCCGACAGCGGCCCGAACTCGGACCGCCTGGCGGCCGCCATGCGCGCCGGCGCGCTGGGCTCGGGCAAGCGCATGCGCCCGCTCCTGCTGATGCTCGTCGCCCGCGACCTCGGCTGCGATTCGCCGGCCCTGATCGACGTCGCCTGCGCCGTCGAACTGGTGCATGCGGCCTCGCTCATCCTCGACGACATGCCCTGCATGGACGACGCCCGCTTGCGCCGCGGCAAGCCGACCATCCACGTGCAGTTCGGCGAAGATGTCGCCATCCTGTCCTCGATCGCCCTGCTCAGCCGCGCCTTCGGCATCCCGGCATCCGCGCAGGACATCCCGCCCGCGGTCCGCGCGCGCCTGGTGGCACGGCTGTCGGAAACCATCGGCGCGCAGGGGCCTGGTGCGCGGCCAGTTCCTCGACCTGCAGGGCGGCGCCCGCTCGGCCGAGGACATCGCCACCACGAATGAACTCAAAACGGGCGTGCTGCTCGGCGCGGCCGTCGATATGGCGGCCATCATTGCCGAAACTGACGATTGCGTCTCGCAGTCGCTGCGCGCCTTCGCGCTGGCGGCCGGTCACGCCTTCCAGATCCGCGACGATTTCCAGGACGGCCCGGACATGGACCCGAGCGTCACCGGCAAGGACATCGGCAAGGATGTCGGCAAGTCCACCTTCATCAACACGCTCGGCTTCGACGAGGCGCGGCGCCGCCTGATGGACCACCTGCACGAGGCCGACCGTTGCCTGACCGACGCCATCGGCAGCAAGCAGGGTACGCGCCGCTTCGTCGGCAGCCTGTTCGGCCAGGGCATGGCACCGGTGTCCGCGCCGCGCCAGCCCGACTACGCCGTGCACCATTGAAGGGATGCCAGGCACGCTCGCTGCGTGCCACGCCCATATCGACCCGTCTGGACAAAGGATTTCGTGCATGGCCCACTTCGGCGTGGTGACACCCGCCTTTTATAGTCACTTCCGGGCCATGGCCGCCCTCGGCCTCGAACTGGTGGCACGCGGCCACCGTGTCACCTTCCTGCACCAGCTCGACGCCGCGGCCTACCTGGAGGACATGCCGCCGGGCGCGCTGCAATTTCACGCGCTCGGCGCGGACACCCACCCGGCCGGTTCGCTCGCCGGCAACCTGCGCCGCGCCGCCAGCCCGGGTGGCCCGCTGGGCCTGCGCCGCGTCATCCGGGACCTGGCGCGCACCACCGACATGCTGTGCAAGGAACTGCCGGCCGCGATTGCGGCGCTCGGCATCGACGCCCTGCTGACCGACCAGATGGAAGCGGCCGGCGGCCTGGTCGCGGAAGGGTTGGGCCTGCCGTTCGTGTCGGTGGCCTGTGCCCTGCCGGTCAACCGCGAGAGCGGCATTCCGCTGCCGGTGATGCCTTTCGCCTTTGATGCCAGCGAACGCGGGCGCCATATGGTTGAGGGCAGCACGCGCGTCTACGACTGGCTGATGTCGCCCCACGCGAAAGTCATCGAAGCGCATGCGCGGCGCGCCGGGGCTGGAGCCGCGCCACGCGCTGCACGAGTGCCTCTCGCCCTCGGTGCAGGTCAGCCAGACGATTGCTTCGTTCGAATTCCCGCGCAAGGCATTGCCGCCGCAGTTTCACCATGTCGGTCCGCTGCGCTTCTCACGCAAGAGCGCCGGCGCGGCAGCTGGCGCGGTCGGCATACCCCGGTCGATCCCGCTCGCCCTTTTGTGTTCGCTTCGCTCGGCACCATGCAGGGCGGCCGCCTGGCGCTCTTCAAGCGCATCGCCCGTGCCTGCCGCCAGGAGGGGTGTGCAGCTGCTCGTCGCCCATTGTGGGGGCCTGAACGCGCAACAGGAAGAAGCCCTGCGCCGCGCGGGCGCCGATTGGGTCTGTGCGTTCGCGCCGCAGCAGGAAGTGCTGGCGCGTGCAGACGCCGTGGTCTCGCACGCGGGCTGGAACACGGTGATGGATGCCATCGCCACGCGCACGCCCATCCTGGCCATGCCCATCGCCTTTGACCAGCCCGGCGCGGCGGCCGCGCGCATCGTTCACGCCGGCATCGGCCTGCGCCTGTCGCCGCGTTTCGCCAGCGCCGGGCAGATCGCCGGCGCCCTGCGCCGGCTGCTGGACGATCCCGCTTTCGCCGAACGCATGGCGCCGCTGGCCGACGACCTGGCACGGGCCGGCGGCACGGCGCGCGCGGCCGACCTCATCGAGGACGCCCTCGGCCTGGCCCCCGCTGCCCATGCCGGCGCGGAAGCAGGAGTGGCCAGCCTTGGATAAGCCGCACGCTCCCGGTGGCGCAGCCGCCACGGGACCTGATCCTCGTCGGCGGCGGCCTGGCCAATGGCTTGATCGCCTGGCGCCTGCGCACGCTGCGCCCTGCCCTGCGCATCCTGCTGCTGGAAGCGTCCGGCGGGATCGGCGGCAACCACACCGGTCCTTCCACGACGGCGACCTGAGCGACGCGCAGCGCACGTGGCTGGCGCCGCTCGTCTCCGCGCAGTGGCCGCGTTACGACGTGGTATTCCCGGACCATGCGCGCACGATGGACAGTGGCTACGCCAGCGTGATGTCGCACGACTTCGCGCGCGTGATCGAAGCGGCGCTCGGACCGGCCTTACGCCTCGATACCCCGGTCGATACGCTCACGCCGACCAGCGTCACCCTGGCCGGTGGCGAAACCCTGCACGCGCACGCCGTCATCGATGGCCGCGGCGTGCGCGCGACGCCGCGCCTGGCGCTGGGCTACCAGACCTTCCTCGGCCAGGAGCTGCGGCTCGATGCGCCCCATGGCCTCACGGCGCCGATCATCATGGACGCCAGGGTCGCGCAGCAAGGCGGCTACCGTTTCGTGTACGTACTGCCCTTCGACGAGCGGCGGCTGCTCATCGAAGACACCCATTACGTCGATGGCACGGGTGGGAACCGGAGCGCCTGCGCGCAAACATCGCGGACTATGTAGCATCCCACGGCTGGCGCGTCGCCGAGCTGCTGCGCGAGGAGCACGGCTCGCTGCCCATCGTGCTGGCGGGCGACTTCGACGCCTACTGGAAGGACCTCGCCGGCCAGCCCTGCGCCGGATTGCGCGCGGGCCTGTTCCACTCGACCACCGGCTATTCGCTGCCGCACGCGGTGCGCCTGGCCGAGCGGGTCGCGACGTTTTCGGATTTCAGCGCGCCGCGCCTGTTCGACGCCATCCGCGACGAGGCGCGCAGCGAGTGGCGCCGCCAGCGCTTTTTCCGGCTGCTCAACCGCATGCTCTTCCCGGCGGGCAGTCCGGATGCGCGCTGGCGCGTGATGCAGCGTTTTTACCGCCTGCCGGCGCCCCTGATCACACACTTCTACGCCGGCCGCCTGCGCCTGCGCGACAAGCTGCGCCTGCTCAGCGGCAAACCACCCGTGCCGGTGCGCGCGGCCATTGCGGCCGCGTGCAAGATCCACCCTCACCAGATCAGATCGGAAATGCAGAATGATTGATGCGAAAAAGGCGGTCGTCGTCGGCGCCGGTTTCGGCGGCCTGGCCCTGGCCATCCGCCTGCAGGCCAGCGGCATGCAGACTACCCTGCTGGAAAAGCGCGACAAGCCGGGCGGACGCGCCTATGTCTACGAGGACCAGGGCTTCGTGTTCGATGCCGGCCCCACCGTCATCACGGATCCGTCCTGCATCGAGGAGCTGTTCGCGGCGGCCGGCAAGCGCATCGAGGATTACGTCGAGATGCTGCCGGTCGCGCCCTTCTACCGCCTGTGCTGGGAAGACGGCAGCCACTTCGACTATGCCAACGACCAGGAGGCGCTCGACCGGCAAATCCATGCGCGCAACCCGCTTGATGTCGCCGGCTACCAGCGCTTCCTCGCCTACTCGAAAGCCGTGTTCGACGAGGGCTACCTGAAACTCGGCGCCGTGCCCTTCCTGTCCTTCCGCGACATGATCTCCGCCGGCCCGCAGCTGGCCAAGCTGCAGGCCTGGCGCAGCGTCTACGGCATGGTGTCGAAATTCGTCCAGGACGAGCACCTGCGCCAGGCGTTTTCCTTCCACTCGCTGCTGGTCGGCGGCAATCCGTTTGCGACATCCTCGATCTACACCCTGATCCACGCGCTGGAACGGCGCTGGGGCGTGTGGTTCCCGCGTGGCGGCACCGGCGCCCCGGTGCGCGGCCTGGTGCGCCTGTTCGAGGACATCGGCGGACGCATCGAACTGAACGCCGCCGTGGCGCGCATCGAAACGCAAGGCGAACGCGCCAGCGGCGTGCGCCTGGAAGACGGCCGCCTGTTCCCGGCCGACGCGGTGGCGTCCAACGCCGACGTCGTCCACACCTATGCCGACCTCCTTGGCGGGCACGCGCGCGGCCCCGCGCAGGCGCAGGCGCTGCGCAAGAAGCGCTTCAGTAATTCGCTGTTCGTGCTGTACTTCGGCCTGGACCACCATCACAGCCAGCTGCAGCACCACACGGTGTGCTTCGGCCCGCGCTACCGCGGACTGATCGACGAGATTTTCACGGGCAAGGAGCTGGCGGACGACTTCTCGCTCTACCTGCACGCGCCCTGCGTGACCGACCCCTCGCTCGCGCCCCCGGGCTGCGGCAGCCACTACGTGCTGGCGCCCGTGCCGCACCTCGGCAATGCGCCGATCGACTGGTCGGTCGAAGGTCCGCGCTACCGCGACCGCATCTTCGACTACCGGAAAAGCGCTACATGCCGGGACTGCGCAGCCAGCTCGTCACCAGCCGCATCTTCACGCCCTTCGATTTCCGCGACGAGCTCAATGCCCACGTCGGCTCGGCCTTCTCGCTCGAACCGATCCTCACGCAGAGCGCCTGGTTCCGGCCGCACAACCGCGACAGCGCCCTGCACAACCTCTACCTGGTCGGTGCCGGCACCCATCCGGGCGCGGGCGTGCCGGGCGTGATCGGCTCGGCCAAGGCCACCGCCGGCCTGATGCTGGAAGAGGCGCGGGCATGAGCGAGGCGTTGTTTGAACACGCAACCCGCACCATCGCGGTCGGGTCGAAGAGTTTTGCGCGGCAGCAACCCTGTTCGACCCGGCCACCCGGCGCAGCGTGCTGATGCTCTACGCCTGGTGCCGCCACTGCGACGACGTCGTCGACGGCCAGGAGCTGGGCTCCAGCACCGTCGCGCCCGCGGGCCACGACGCCACGCGCGAACTGGAGAAGCTCTACGAGCAGACGCGCCGTGCCTATGCAGGCGAAGCGATGCAGGACCCGGCATTTGCCGCCTTCCAGGAAGTCGCGCTGAAACACGCCATTGCGCCGCGCTACGCGTTCGACCACCTGGCGGGATTCGCGATGGATGTCGAGGGCGCGCGCTACCAGACGATCGACGACACCCTGCGCTACTGCTACCACGTGGCAGGCGTGGTCGGCCTGATGATGGCCTCGATCATGGGGGCGAAAGATCCTGCGGTGCTCGACCGCGCCTGCGACCTCGGGCTGGCCTTCCAGCTGACAAACATCGCGCGCGACATCGTCGACGACGCCAGGAACGGGCGCTGCTACCTGCCCGCCGAGTGGCTGCAGGAAGCGGGCATTCCGCCGGCGGACCTGGCACTGCCGCGCTACCGCGTGGCGCTGTCGCGCGTGGCGGCGCGCCTGGTGGATCATGCCGAACCCTATTACGACTCGGCCGCGGCCGGCATCCCTGCGCTGCCGCTGCGCTCGGCCTGGGCTATCGCCACCGCGCGCAACGTCTACCGCCAGATCGGCATCGAAGTGAAGCGGCGCGGCGCGCACGCCTGGGACGAACGCGTCGGCACTTCGAAGACCATGAAACTGTGGCTGCTGGCGAAAGGCGGCGTAACGGCGCTTACTTCGCGGCTGGCGTCGGCGCAGCCGCGTCCCGCGCATCTGTGGCAGCGTCCGCCCGAGGGGACGCCCGAGGGGACGCCCGAGGGGGGAAGCGCACCTCCGTGCAGCGCCTGCAACTGCCGCTTGAGGGTGGCGGCCGAGGGCGCGTACAGGAAGCCGAAGGAGACGGCGCCATCCTTGCCGGCCACCGCATGGTGCATGCGGTGGGCCTGGTACAGCCGCTTCAGGTAGCCACTGCGCGGCACGTAGCGAAACGGCCAGCGCCCATGTACCAGGCCGTCGTGGGCGACGAAGTACAGCAGGCCATACGCCGTCATGCCGGCACCGATCCATTGCAGGGGCCAGGCGCCCTCGGTGCCGAACCAGATCAGGGCGATGGCCACGCCGGCGAACACGACGGCATACAGGTCGTTCTTCTCGAACCAGCCGGTACGCGGCTCGTGGTGCGAGCGGTGCCAGCCCCAACCGAAACCATGCATCACGTACTTGTGCGCGACAATGGAAAACACTTCCATCAGCACGACGGTGGCAAGAAGGACGAGCGAATTGAGCAGCATGGTGGTGAGCAGAATGGGTCGGAAAAACGGGTGAACCGGAATGACGACAGCCTACCACGGCGCCCGCTCGCACGGCTGGGATTTGCGGCCACGCACTTCAACACATCAACAGAGGATTGCCCATGCTTTTTCGTAGCGCACTGACCTGGTTTCTTTCCTGCGGCCTGCTTGCCAACGCCATGGCCGGCAACGTCGAAGTCCGCGTCTCCGGCATCAAGGGCGCCAGGGGCAAGGTGAATGTCGCGGTCTGCGACAAGGAACGCTTCCTGAAACAGTGCGGCTACAGCGCCTCGGCCCCGGCCGGCGACGGCGAGACCATCGTCACCCTGAAGGATGTGCCCGCCGGCGCCTACGCCGTGCTGGCCTACCAGGACGCCAACGACAACGACCGGCTCGACCGCAACCCGCTCGGCATGCCGAGCGAGCGCTGGCTTCAGCCGCGAGGCACGCGGCAAGTTCGGTCCGCCCACCTTCGAGAAGGCGGCGATCGAGGTCGGCGAGGCGCTGACCGTCGCCCCGGTAAAGCTGCGTTAACACCGCGCCGCTGCCCGTAGGGTGGACGGCTCCGCCCGGCTGCGTGCATGCACGCGTCGCAGGCGCCGTCCACGCGTCCAACGGGCGCATGCATCGTCGCGAGGTATCAAGAGCCGGTTGAACGCGTGGACGGCGGGCGGCCGCGCCGCGTCGAAGCCTCCTTGGCGGTCCAGCCGTCCACCTTACGCCTTATCCGGCCGCGCCCGCGAAACCGGCCTGGACACCGCCGTCGAGCACCCGCATCAGGAAATGCACCTTGCGCGGTGCCCGGTGGCGCTCGTGGATTTCGCGCGTCAGCACCTCGACCCGGCGCGGCTCGAGCGCCAGCCGGCGCACATCGACCTGCTCGCCCGCTGCCGCGTTGCCGGCAAAGCGCGCCGCCAGCTGCTGAACCACGGTGCCCGTCAGCGTGACCGGCGCGCCATGCACGGTCGTGTTCAGCTCGAAGCAGCGCGATTCGGGCAGGACGAACAGCGTCCCGACATATTCAGTAGCGTGCTCTTCCATATCCGTCTCCTGTGGCAGTCAGCCACTGTACCGGCGCCAAGCCGCGCCGTCCGCTTGCACTTTCATCATAGGCAAGGCCGCGCCGGGGCACAACCGAAACACAGTGCAGACGGCACTCACGGCACGGTCCTCGTGGGGTTGCAGCTTCGCTGCCGATGCGGCGATTGTTACCGGCAACAATCCCGCGAATCTGCTGCCCTCGGAAGCACCCGGACCGCATCGGCAACGCCACAAACCCCTTCGCGCCGCTGCACAGCCAGTCGACCAGCCTACTGACGATCCACCTTCGACATCTTCGCCAGCGCCGCCAGGTCCAGTTCCCCGTCGCCGCGCCTGACGGCTTCCTGCAAGGTCTCGCGCAACACTTCCCCGAAGCGCAGGCGCACGCCCTGCGCTTGCGCCGCATCGTTGGCCAGCCCGACATCCTTCCAGCCCAGCGCCAGCTTGAATCCCGCTGGACTGTAGCGCTCCTGCGCGATCATGCCGCCATACCCCTTGTAGACGGGCGAGCCGGCAAACAGCGTACTGCTGAGCAGGTCGAGAAAGCCGCCCGCGTCGATGCCGTGCGCCCCCGCCAGCGCGACCGACTCGCCCATCGCCTCGATTGCGCAGGCCAGCGTCAGGTTGGCGCCGAGCTTGACGGCGTTCGCCTGCTCGGGCGCATCGCCGAAGCGCCAGGTCTTCTGGCCCATCAGGTCGAACAGGGGCTGCACGCGTTGGATGAGTTCCGCCGGCCCGGCCGCGACGATATTGAGCTTGCCGGCCGCCGCCACGTCGACCCGTCCCAGCACCGGCGCGGCGACGTAGCCGATGCCCTGCTCGCGGTGCAGTGCCGCCATCTCGCGCGCAAAGGCAACCGAGACGGTGGCCATGTTGACGTGCACGCTACCCGGCTTCATGGCCGCCAGCGCCCCGCCCTCGACCAGGACCCGCGCGTGGAGGCGTCGTCGGCCAGCATCGAAAACAGCACGTCCACCGCCCCTGCCTCGGCCGGGGTGTCCATCGCATGCGCGCCCTGCACAGCCAGCTCCTGCGCGGGCGCCACACTGCGGTTCCAGACGCGCAGCAGGTGGCCTGACCTGAGCAGGTTGGCTGCCATCCCGCGCCCCATGGCGCCCAGGCCGACGAATCCGATTTCCATGTGCTCTTCCTCCCTATGCATGCCGCACGGCTGTCGCTCCATTGAATCAGCATTCCGAAAACAAGGGCGCAGAGAGCGCCACCGATAGACCCAAGCTGAAGAACAATTGCCATATAGCACGACAATTGTTACGCTCTTCGCGCTGCCGGCTGCGGTATGCGGGGCGCTTGCGGCGAAGAAACGTGAGACAAGGGAAAGGGCAAGCCGCCACAGGCACGCTTTCCGGCCTGCCCCCCTGAACCCTGGACGAAAAAATACCGGAACCTCACGGCCCCAGCTTCGGTCCTTCCAGCAACGACGCCAATCAGCGCGTGCGCGGCGGCGGCAAATTTCGCACTACTGGGGTCACACTACTGGGGTCGGTCACACTACTGGGGTCAGGTCTGACAAACGGACACGAGCTCTGCCGTCAAACGCCAGCAATCATGAACAGCGTCGGGGTCAGGTCTGGCATATGGACACAAGCTCCGCATTCGAAGCGCCAAGGGATGGTTTATGGCTGAGCTCGTGTCCGAATGTCAGACCTGACCCCAGCCCTGCGCAGGCGGGCCCTTCCTCGCACGACGAATGAAGACGATGGATTTCGACAAGCCGGGCTCGTGTCCGAATGTCAGACCTAACCCTGGCTTTCGTTTCCAGGGACTAGTCTGGCCATCTGTTCCGTGCGAGCCAATAATGGATGACGCCCAAGGCATTCACGGCGTGTTCGCCCCAATGCGTATCGAACGACTCCTGCCAGACAGCGACGCCGGCCTCGCGATGGCCGTCGTCGAACACCAGCAACCCCTCCTTCAGGTCGCGCCAGATATCCGCAAGATCGTCTGCCAGATCGCCTAGCGCAGCCTCTCCGGCGGGCACCTCCAAGGGGTCGCAGACGCTACCGTAATAACCGACGGGTAGCGTGCCGAATCGCTTGAACACGATCGACCATTCCTCGTGGGAGAGCGGCCGCTCGACCCATTCGCATTCGCAGCGCGGCAGGTCCACCGCCATGGCATAGAGTACAGAGAGATGACGCCGTGCGGCCAGCATCTCCGACTTGGGCGTCCCCAAAGGTGACGCGTCCTGCGCCCAGTCGCACAACTGGCGCACCGCGAGGGTGAAGTCATCAAGTGTTGGCATATATGGGTAGGCACTTCAGCGGTAGGCTCTTCAGCCTAGAGGGTCATACGGTGGGTCACATACGGTGGGGTCACACATACGGTGGGGTCACACACATACGGTGGGGTCACACATACGGTGGGGTCAGGTCTGACAAACGGACACGAGCTCTGCATTCGTTTGGTTTTATTAAGTGCATTGCATACAAACTTGATCAGATTACGCGCATGCTGTTGCCCACATGCAGCCAGGAATAAAGGCGACGATGAAGTGCGCAACGCAAGACCAGACACCAATCAAGGCGATCTGCAGGAATTTCGTCCCCCATCGATTTGGCAAATAACCCGCCATCAGGACGATTGATATACGCAGTCTACGAGCTTATTGTTTCGATAACAAGGCGGAGCGTTCTCCTCAATGACCAATTTGCCGAGCCTATAAAAAAACCGGAACCTCACGGTCCCGGTTTCGTCGCTACCTATCCCGGCAAGAATCAGCGCTTGCGCGGCGGCGGCAAGTCCGTGCAGACGCCTTCGTAGGCTTCCGCCGCCATGCCGATCGACTCGCCCAGCGTCGGGTGCGGGTGGATCGTCTTGCCGATGTCGACGCCATCGGCGCCCATTTCGATGGCCAGCGCGATTTCGCCGATCATGTCGCCGGCATTCGTGCCGACAATCGTCCCGCCGATGATGCGGTGGGTCTCGGCGTCGAAGAGCAGCTTGGTGAAGCCTTCGTCGCGGCCGTTGGCGACCGCGCGGCCGCTGGCGTTCCACGGGAAATGGCCCTTCTCGACCTTGATGCCCTTCTGCTTGGCTTCGTCCTCGGTCAGGCCGGCCCACGCCACTTCCGGATCGGTGTAGGCCACCGACGGAATCACTTTCGCGTCAAAATAAGCCTTCTCGCCATGCGCCGCTTCCGCCGCCACGTGCGCTTCGTGCACTGCCTTGTGCGCCAGCATCGGCTGGCCGACCAGGTCGCCGATAGCGAAGATGTGCGGCACGTTGGTGCGCATCTGGCCGTCCACGCCGATGAAGCCGCGGTCGGTCACGGCCACGCCGGCCTTGTCCGCGGCGATCTTCTTGCCATTCGGGCTGCGGCCGACGGCGACGAGCACCAGGTCGTACAGCTGCGGTTCCGGTGCGGCAACGCCCGCCTCGGCCGATTCGAACGTCACGCGAATGCCTTCAGGGAGGGCTTCCACGCCGACGGTCTTCGTCTTGAGCATGATGTTGTCGAAGCGGTGGGCGTTGTACTTCTGCCAGACTTTCACCGCCTCGCGGTCGGCGCCCTGCATCAGGCCATCCATCATTTCGACGACGTCGATGCGCGCACCGAGGGTGCTGTAGACGGTCGCCATCTCCAGGCCGATGATGCCGCCGCCGATGACCAGCATCTTCTTCGGCACCTGGCGCAGTTCGAGCGCGCCGGTGGAGTCGACGATGCGCGGGTCTTCCGGCACGAAGGGCAGCTTCACGACCGAGGAACCGGCGGCGATGATCGCCTTGGCGAACTTCACGACCTTCTTCGCGCCATCCGGGCTTGTTACTTCGATGTGGTTCGGGCTAAGGAACTGGCCCACGCCCTGCACGATATTGACCTTGCGCGCCTTGGCCATGAAGGCGAGACCCCCGGTCATCTTCTTGATGACGCCGTCCTTGTAGCCGCGCAGCTTGTCGATGTCGATCTCGGGCGCGGCGAAGGTCACGCCATTGGCCGCCATGTGCGCGGTCTCGTCGATGATGTGCGCCATGTGCAGCAGCGCTTTCGACGGGATGCAACCGACGTTCAGGCAGACGCCGCCCAGGGTCGCGTACTTCTCGACCAGCACGGTATTCATGCCCAGGTCGGCGGCGCGGAAGGCGGCCGAGTAGCCGCCAGGGCCGGCGCCGAGCACCATCATTTCGCATTCGATGTCGACCTGGCCGCTGTAGCTGGCGGCGTTCGGTGCCGGCACGGCGTTCGGCGCGGCGGCGTCGGCTTTGTGGGCCGGCGCGTAGGAATCCGTCGGGCCGGCGGCGGCGGTCGGCGCGACGGCCTGGGTGCCGATCTGCGCATCCGGCTTGGACGACGCGGCAGGAGCAGCAGCCGGAGCAGCAGGCGCAGCGCCTGCGCCCGCACCAGCGGAATCGGCGTGCGCCGATTCCTCCAGCATCAAGAGCAGCGACCCTTCATTGACCTTGTCGCCAACCTTGACCGACAGCTCCTTGACCACGCCCGCATGGGTCGACGGAATCTCCATCGAGGCTTTATCGGACTCCACGGTGACGAGCGACTGGTCGACCTTGATCGTGTCGCCCGGTTTCACCATCAGCTCGATGATTTCGACATCCTTGAAGTCGCCGATGTTCGGGACCTTTACTTCAACAGTACTCATGCTCGGCGCTCCTTACAGAAGGGTCTTGCGCAGGTCGGCCAGCACTTCGGCCAGGTAGGCGGCGAAGCGTGCGGCACCGGCACCGTCGATGACGCGGTGGTCGTAGGACAGCGACAGCGGCAGCATCAGGCGCGGCTGGAAGGCCGAGCCATCCCACACCGGCTTCATGGCCGACTTCGACAGGCCGAGGATCGCCACTTCCGGCGCATTGATGATCGGCGTGAAGGCCGTGCCGCCAATGCCGCCCAGCGAGGAGATGGTGAAGGTCGCGCCCTGCATGTTCGCCGGGCTCAATTTGCCGTCGCGTGCCTGCGCCGAGAGTTCGCCCATTTCGGTGGCTATCTGCGACACCGTCTTCTTGTCGGCATCCTTCACCACCGGCACCACCAGGCCGTTCGGCGTGTCGGCCGCGAAGCCGATGTTGTAGTACTGCTTCAGGATCAGGTTCGCGCCGGTCTCGTCGATCGAGGCATTGAACTGCGGGTATTTTTTCAGTGCCGCGACCGAGGCCTTGATGACGAAGGCAAGCATGGTCAGTTTGACCGTCGACTTCTGCTTGGCCAGCGCCGCGTTCGAATCGACGCGGAACTGTTCGAGGTCCGTCACGTCCGCTTCGTCGAACTGCGTCACGTGCGGGATCATCACCCAGTTGCGGTGCAGGTTCGGGCCGCTGATCTTCTTGATGCGCGACAGCGGCAGCAGCTCGGTCGGGCCGAACCTCGAGAAGTCGAGCGACGGCCATGGCAGCAAGTCCAGGCCGACGCCGGAACCGCCCTTGGCAGGTGTTGCAGCGGTCGGGCCGGCAGCCATCACGCCCTTGACGAAGTTCTGCACGTCGAGCTGGGTGATGCGGTTCTTCGGGCCGGTGCCGGGCACGCGCGACAGGTCGACGCCGAGTTCGCGCGCGAACTTGCGGATCGATGGGGAGGCGTGGGCTTTCGATGCGTCGCCGGCTGGGGCAGCGGCCGGAGCGGGCGCAGGCGCAGGCGCAGGTGCAGGTGCAGGCGCGGCAGCCGGCGCAGGAGCGGCAGCTGGTGCGGGGGCTGCAACTGGTGCAGCGGCGGCCGGTGCAGCCGCTTCAGCAGCAGGCGCAGGCGCGGCAGTGGCACCTTCAGCCTCCTCGAGCAGCAGCACGATCGACCCTTCGGCAACCTTGTCGCCGACCTTGATCTTCAATTCCTTGACGACGCCGGCGTGGCTGGACGGGATCTCCATGCTCGCCTTGTCCGATTCGACCGTCACGAGCGACTGGTCGACCTTGATCGTGTCGCCCGGCTTCACCATCAGTTCGATGACTTCGACTTCCTTGAAGTCGCCGATATCCGGGACTTTGACTTCCACAATGCTCATAGTGTTAGCTCCATTATTATTCGTTGGCCTGGGATGGCACACCGCTCCTGCAGGTCCGAGGGCTCCCCGTCAGGGGCACCCTCGGGAGAAAAGGAGCGGCGGCTTCTTCTATCACCAGAGCATTTACACGTGTACCGGATTCGGCTTGTTCGGATCGATGCCGTACTTCTCGATGGCTTGTGCCACGACGCCCATGTCGATCTTGCCTTCGTCAGCCAGTGCGCGCAGGGCCGCAACCGTCACGTAGTAGCGGTTCACCTCGAAGAACTCGCGCAGCTTGGCGCGCGAATCCGAGCGGCCGAAGCCGTCGGTGCCGAGCACTTTATAGGTGCGGTCTTTCGGCATGTAGGCGCGGATCTGCTCGGCGAACATGCGCATGTAGTCGGTGGTGGCGACGATCGGGCCAGTCGACTCCTGCAGCAGCGAGGTGACATATGGCACGCGCTGCTCGGCGGTCGGGTTGACCATGTTCCAGCGGTCGCAATCCTGGCCGTCGCGCGCCAGCAGCGACAGCGACGGTGCCGACCAGATATCGGCGGCCACGCCCCAGTCGTTCTGCAGCAGTTCGGCGGCAAAGATCGATTCGCGCAGGATGGTGCCCGAGCCGATCAGCTGGACGCGATTCTGGGCCTCGCCACCTTGCTGGAACAGGTACATGCCCTTCAGGATGCCCTCTTCCTGGCCCGGCTTCAGGCCCGGCTGCTCGTAGTTCTCGTTCATGATGGTGATGTAGTAGAACACGTCTTCCTGTTCTTGCACCATGCGACGCAGGCCGTCCTGGATGATCACCGCCACCTCGTGGCCGAAGGTCGGGTCGTAGGGCAGGCAGTTCGGGATGGTCGCCGCGATGATGTGGCTGTGGCCATCCTCGTGCTGCAGGCCTTCGCCGTTCAGGGTCGTGCGGCCGGCGGTGCCGCCCATCAGGAAGCCGCGCGCGCGGATGTCGCCCGCCAGCCAGACCAGGTCGCCCACGCGCTGCATCCCGAACATCGAGTAGAAGGTGTAGAACGGGATCATCGTGCGGTTGTTGGTCGAGTACGAGGTCGCCGCGGCGATCCACGAGCTCATGCCGCCCGCTTCGTTGATGCCTTCCTGGAGGATCTGGCCGGCCTTGTCCTCGCGGTAGTACATGACCTGGTCTTTATCGACCGGTTCATACAGCTGGCCCTGCTGGTTGAAGATGCCGATCTGGCGGAACAGGCCTTCCATGCCGAAGGTACGCGATTCGTCGACCAGGATCGGCACGATGCGCTGGCCCAGGCTCTGGTCTTTCAGCAGGCTCGTGATCACGCGCACATAGGCTTGCGTGGTCGAGATTTCGCGGCCAGGCGCGGTCGGCTCGAGCACGGCCTTGAACGATTCGAGCGGCGGCACGACGAGCTGCTCGTCGGCCTTCTCGCGGCGCTGCGGCAGGTAGCCACCCAGGGCCTTGCGGCGCTCGTGCAGGTACTTCATTTCCGGCGAATCGTCGGACGGCTTGAAGAACGGGATCTCGGCCAGCTTGTCGTCCGGGATAGGGATGGCGAAGCGGTCGCGCATTTCGCGGATGGCCTCGTCATCGAGCTTCTTGGTCTGGTGCGCGGTGTTGCGCGCCTCGCCCGACTTGCCCATGCCGAAGCCCTTGACGGTTTTTACCAGCAGGACGGTCGGCGTGCCCTTGTTTTCCTGGGCGTTCTTGAAGGCGGCGTAGATCTTGTGCGGATCGTGGCCGCCGCGGGTCAGGCGCCAGATGTCGTCGTCGGTCATGTTGGCCACCATCTTCAGCAATTCAGGATGCTTGCCGAAGAAGTGCTTGCGCACGTAGGCGCCGTCTTTCGCCTTGTAGTTCTGGTATTCGCCGTCGACGGTTTCCATCATCACGCGCTGCAGGATGCCGTCCTTGTCTTTCGCGAGCAGGGCATCCCAGCCCGGGCCCCAGATGACTTTGACCACGTTCCAGCCGGCGCCGCGGAAGTCCGCTTCCAGTTCCTGGATGATCTTGCCGTTGCCGCGCACCGGACCGTCCAGGCGCTGCAGGTTGCAGTTGACGACCATGACCAGGTTGTCGAGCTGCTCGCGCGCGGCCATGCCGATCGCGCCCATCGATTCCGGCTCGTCCATCTCGCCGTCGCCGCAGAAGACCCAGACCTTGCGGTTGGCCGTGTCGGCGATGCCGCGCGCGTGCAGGTACTTCAGGAAACGCGCCTGGTAAATCGCCATCAGGGGTCCGAGACCCATCGAGACGGTCGGGAACTGCCAGAAGTCCGGCATCAGTTTCGGGTGCGGATACGAGGACAAGCCCTTGCCGTCGACTTCGCGGCGGAAGTTCAGCAGCTGCTCTTCGCTCAAGCGGCCTTCGAGGAAGGCGCGCGCATAGATGCCGGGCGAAGAATGGCCCTGGATGTAGAGCAGGTCGCCGCCGTGGTCTTCGGTCGGGGCGTGCCAGAAGTGGTTGAAGCCGATGCCCAGCATGTTCGCCAGCGAAGCGAAGGACGAGATGTGGCCGCCCAGGTCGCCGTCGGCGCGGTTGGCCTTGACCACCATCGCCATCGCGTTCCAGCGCATCCACGAGCGCAGGCGCTCTTCGTATTCGAGGTTGCCGGGGCAGTGCTCTTCCAGGTGCGCCGGAATGGTGTTGACGTAGGCGGTGTTGCTGGAGAACGGGATATGGGCGCCGCGGCGGCGCGCCAGGTCGACCAGGCGCTCCATCAGGTAGTGGGCGCGATCGGTACCTTCGTTTTCGATAACCGCCTCGAGCGCCTCGAGCCATTCCTTTGTTTCGAGAACGTCCGGGTCATTGGCGGCCTGGGCCGTCAACTGATCGAGTTGAGCTGACATTGATGCGTCTCCTTGGTTGGTGCCCCACCCCGATCCCCAGATCGCCGGCGGCGGATTTGTGATGAAATTCTGAAAATAAGCCATGGGATTCTACCAGTGCCATCTGGCTTTTTCAAATTACGATATATCGTTTCATTATGTGGAATCCAGTAGGATGGAGTCCTGACTCCACGCGGTATGCACCGCTCCAAAATCGCATCGCATGCACCGAATGCGGATGCGGCATACCGCCGGGCTTGCACGCGACGTACCGCGTGGAGTCGGGACTCCACCCTGCAAACCCAACCATCTGTCTATCGTCAAATATGACAACGAAGCGCCGAGGGCGGCGCGCGATACCCGTGGGGGCCGTATAATTTCATTTTTGTCCAGTGATGAGCCCCACCATGCCAGCCCAACCCATCGACGGAGTCCAACTTTCCCAACAATTGCGTGCCGAAATCGCCCAGCGCGCGGCCACGCTCACCGCCGCCGGCGTGCAGCCGGGCCTGGCCGTGATCCTGGTCGGCGAAGACCCGGCCAGCCAGGTCTACGTCCGCAACAAGGTCAAGGCCTGCGGCGACGTCGGGTTTCATTCGGTACTGGAAAAATACGATGCCGACCTGACCGAAAGCGCCTTGCTGGCGCGCATCGAAGCGCTGAACGAGGACCCGTCCATCCACGGCATCCTGGTGCAGATGCCCCTGCCGCGTCATATCAACCCTTCGAAGGTCATCGAGGCAATCGCCACGAACAAGGACGTCGATGGCTACTCGGTGCTGTCGGCCGGCGAACTGGTCGCCAACCTGCCGGGCTTCCGCCCTTGCACGCCCTACGGCTGCATGAAGCTGATCGAAAGCACGGGTGTTGATTTGCGCGGCAAGCATGCGGTGGTCATCGGACGCTCGAACACGGTCGGCAAACCAATGGCGCTGCTGCTCTTGCAAGCCAACGCCACCGTGACCATATGCCATAGCGCGACCCCGGACCTGGGCTACCACACCCGCCAGGCCGACGTGATCGTCGCCGCCGTCGGCCGCCGCAATACCGTCACCGCCGACATGGTCAAGCCGGGCGCGATCGTGATCGACGTCGGCATGAACCGCGACGATGCCGGCAAGCTCTGCGGCGACGTCGATTTCGCCGGCGTGGTTGAGGTGGCCTCGCACATCACGCCGGTGCCGGGCGGCGTCGGCCCGATGACGATTACCATGCTGTTGATGAACACCGTCGAGTCCGCCGAGCGCGTGCTCGGCAAGCGCCAGGAGCGGCTCGCCCCGGTTGCGGGGATGGATCCGAAGCCAGGCACCGCATAAGGTAACCTCGCAAACCTACTGCGCGTTGCACTGCCGGCTTGCGATGCTCGCTGTACTCTCGTACAGCTGCGCTTCTCAGCCAACATTGCTGCCGCTCGCTACGGTTTTCGAGGTCACCGAACATTTGAAAGGAGCACCATGAATATTGAAACCAGTAACCCCCTCCTCGATTTCTCAGGCCTGCCGCGTTTCGATGCGTTCCGTCCGGAACACGTCACGCCGGCCATCGAGCAACTGATCAAGGAAGCCGCCGCCGTGGTGGCGGAGCTCGAAGCACCGAGCGACAACGTAACCTGGGACAATTTCGTGGTGCCCCTCGAGGAAGCGACCGAGCGCCTGGGCCGTGCCTGGGGCATCGTCAACCACCTGAACCACGTGGCCGACACGCCCGAGCTGCGCGCGGTCTACAACGAGAACCAGCCGAAAGTCACCGAGTTCTGGACCACGCTGGGCCAGAACGAAGTGCTGTTCGACAAGTACAAGGCCATCCGCGCCGGTGCCGAATACGACACGCTGAGCCCGGCACGCAAGCGCATCGTCGAGAACGCCCTGCGCGACTTCCGCCTGGGCGGCGCCGAGCTGCCGGACGACAAGAAGGAACGCTTCGGCGAAATCCAGGAGCAGCACGCCGCGATTTCCACCCGCTTCTCGCAGAACGTGCTCGACGCCACCAACGACTACAAGCTGGTAGTCGAAGACGAGGCTGACCTGGCCGGCATCCCGGACGACGTGAAAGCCGCCGCGCGCGCCGCCGCCGAGAAGGACGGCAAGACCGGCTACCAGTTCACCCTGCACTTCCCTTCCTACTTCCCGCTGCTGCAGTTCGCCGACAAGCGGTCCTTGCGCGAAACGATCTACCGCGCCAGCGCCACCAAGGCCTCCGAGATGGGCACCGTCTTTTCCGAACTGGAGAAATGGGACAACACGGCGAACATCGCCCAGCTGTTAGCACTGCGCAATGAAGAAGCCCGCCTGCTCGACTACCGCAATTTCGCCGAAGTGTCGCTGGTGCCGAAGATGGCCGAGAGTCCCGAGCATGTGATCGGTTTCCTGGAAGACCTGGCCAAGCGTGCCCGTCCGTTCGCCGAGAAAGACCTGGCGGAATTGCGTGCCTTTGCCAAGGACGAGCTCGGTATCGAGGACATGCAGGCCTGGGATGTCGCCTACGCTTCGGAAAAACTGCGCGAGAAGCGCTATGCCTTCTCGGCCCAGGAAGTGAAGGAATACTTCCCGGAGCACAAGGTGATCGAAGGCCTGTTCAAGGTCGTGCGCTCGCTGTTCTCGGTCGAGATCAAGCCGGACACCGCCCCGGTCTGGCATCCGGACGTGCGCTTTTACCGCATCGAACGCGACGGCGAGCTGGTCGGCCAGTTCTATTTCGACCTGTACGCCCGTGCCGGCAAGAATCAGGGTGCATGGATGGACGATGCGCGCGGACGCCGCCTGACGACCGGCGGCATCCTGCAAACCCCGATCGCCTACCTCACCTGCAATTTCACGCCGCCGGCATTGAAGGATGGGCAATTGCAGCCATCGCTGTTCACCCACGACGAAGTGACGACCCTGTTCCACGAGTTCGGCCACGGCCTGCACCACATGCTGACCGAAGTCGAGGAATTGTCGGTCTCGGGCATCTCGGGCGTGGAATGGGATGCGGTCGAGCTGCCGTCCCAGTTCATGGAAAACTTCTGCTGGGAATGGGACGTGCTGCAGGGCATGACGGCGCACGTGAAGACGGGCGAGCCGCTGCCGCGCGCGCTGTACGACAAGATGCTGGCGGCGAAAAACTTCCAGTCGGGCATGCAGACGCTGCGCCAGGTCGAGTTTTCCCTGATCGACATGCACCTGCATTACGATTTCGACCCGCAAGGCGACAAGACCGTGCAGGAGGTGATCGACGATGTGCGCAGCAAGTTCTCGGTGATGATCCCGCCGGCTTTCAACCGCTTCCAGCATTCCTTCGGCCACATCTTTGCTGGCGGCTATGCGGCCGGCTACTACAGCTACAAGTGGGCCGAGGTGCTGTCGGCGGACGCGTATGCGGCCTTCGAGGAAGCCCTGGAGGCCGGCGGCGGCGAGCACACGCTCGAGACCGGGCGCCGCTTCCAGCGCGAGATTTTGGCGGTGGGCGGCTCGCGTCCGGCGCTGGAATCCTTCAAAGCCTTCCGTGGCCGCGAACCGTCGATCGACGCCCTGCTGCGCCATAACGGGATGAACGCAGCCTGAGTCCTGGCGGGTGAACCATGGCGCCGGCGGAAAGTTCGCCGGCGCGTATCGATGCAGGTTGACCGGATGGCGGCGCGCCGTCGTACAATCTCGTCATGACCCGAGTCGACTTCCACACCAATATCCCCGACAAGCTGCAATACGCCTGCCGCCTGGCACGCAAGGCCTATGCGGCGCGCGCCAAGGTCGTGCTGCTGGCGGAAAACGCGGCCCAGGCCGCGGCGCTGAACGAGGCGCTCTGGACCCTGTCCGACACCGACTTCCTGCCGCACGTGCTGGCGAGCGACCCGCTGGCCGCGGAAACACCGATCGTCATCACCGACAACGAAGACGTGCCGCTGCCCCACCACGACATGCTGGTGAACCTCACCCAGCGTACCCCAAGCACCTTCGCCCAGTTCGCGCGCGTGTTCGAAATCATCTCCAGCGACGAGCAGGACGCCGCCGCCGGCCGCCAGCGCTACGTCGCCTACAAAAAGGGAGCCTATCCCCTGACCCACTTCGTCGCAGGACAATCATGAGCCAGAAGCCAGCCTTCGATAGCAGCATTCCCGTGTTGACTCAAGTTGTGCTGGAACCCCTCGACCCGGTGCCGGTCCTCGATGAGCGGATCGATCCCGTGCCTGTCCTCGACGACCGGATCGACCTTGCATCCTTGATGGCGCCCGCTGTCCCGGCAAGCACGGCGCCGGCTGCCGTGCCCACGGTGGAAGCGCCAGTGGAGCTGCTGGCGGAGCCGCTGGTAGAGCCCGTAGTGGAGCCGATAGTGGAGCCGATAGTGGAGCCGATAGTGGAGCCGCTGGTGGAGCCGCTGGTGGAGCCGGTAGTGGAGCGACTGGTAGAACCGGTAGTGGAGCCGCTGGGAGAGCAGCTGGCGGAGCCGCACATGGTATCCGTGGCGGATCCGGCAATCGCACCCGCGCCGGACTCGGGAACGCTGGCAGAGCTGTCCATGCCCCTGCCTGCGCCTCTACCCGAACCTGCGGCTGAGCTGCCTCAGGCGTCGCCGCCGGCGGCGCCGGCAGCCACCACTCAGCCCACCGACGCCGACTGGGATGCCATCGAAGAACGCATCGTCGCGCGCGTGGTGGCACAGCTGCAGCCCCAGCTCGATGCCGTCGTGCGCGGTGCGCTGGCCTCGGCTGCCGACCAGATCCATATCGGCTTGCGCCAGGCCGTCGAGCAGGTGGTGGCGCAGCAGGTGGCCGCCAACCAGTTCGGGCAAAAATAGCACGGAACAGGCGGCGCGCAGCCGTCCGCATCACGCATCGGCGGGCGCACCGGAAGGCCGCCGCGACTGCACTGCCCCTGCGTGCCTGGCTGCGCGCGCGGCAGTTTGCCATGCATGCCGCGTCGCCGCCGCGCACGAGCGGCCAGGCTGTGTCCCGCTGCCGACATCCGCATTTTTCTGCTTCTCCCCCTCCCTGATTTGTTGTACCTTTTGCTCTGCATAAATGACAGCAAGCGCTCGCTGGTGTGTTGTTGGGCGCTCCCCATCCCATTCCTGGAGAATGTATGCGCACCAAGCTGATTTCCCTCGCGCTCGCGATGCTGTTCGCGGCCCATGCCAGCGCCCAGCAAGTCGTCCGGATCGGCCATGTCGGCCCGGTCTCCGGCCCGAATTCGCACCTCGGCAAGGACAACGAGAACGCGGCCCGCATGGCCATCGACGAGCTCAATGCGAAAGGCTTCGCCATCAACGGCCAGAAGCTGACGCTGCAATTGCTCGCCGAGGACGACGGCTCCGATCCGAAACAGGGCACGGCAGTGGCGCAAAAGCTGGTCGACGCCAGGGTCAAGGGCATCGTCGGCCACCTCAATTCCGGCACTACTGTCCCGGCCTCGAAGATTTACCACGACGCAGGCATCGTGCAGATTTCGCCGGCGACCACCGCTACCCAGTACACCAAGCAGCGTTTCCCGGGGGCCTTCCGCGTGGTGGCGAATGATGCCAAGCTCGGCGGTACGCTGGGCAAGTATGCGATCGATACCCTGAAGGTGAAGAACATCGCCGTCATCGACGACCGCACCACCTACGGCCAGGGCGTCGCCACGGAATTCCTGAAGGGGGCCAAGGGCCAGGGCGTGCGCATCGTCGGCAAGGAATTCACCAGCGCCACCGCTTCCGACTTCACGGCGATCCTGACCTCGCTCCGCGCGAAAAAGCCGGACCTGATCTTCTTTGGCGGCATGGATTCCGTGGCCGGCCCGATGCTCAAGCAAATGAAGGCGCTCGGCATCGATACCCTGTTCATGGGCGGCGACGGCATCTGTACCGAAGCGCTGGGACGCCTGGCCGGTCCGGCGCTGGGAGAAGGCAAGGTCATCTGCGCCGAAGCGGGCGGTGTGAAAGGGGCAGAGCAGGAAAAGACGATGAGCGACTTCCGCGCCCGCTTCAAGCAAAAGACCGGGCAGGACGTGCAACTGTACGCGCCCTATGTGTACGACGCGGTGATGGTAATGGCGGCAGCGATGCAGGCGGCCAATTCTGCCGATCCGGCCAAGTATCTGCCGGAGCTGAAGAAGATCAAGTACCGCGGTGTGACCGGCGACATCCAGTTCGACGCGAATGGCGACATCAATAACGGCGCCCTCACCCTGTTCACCTTCCGGGGCGGCAAGCGCACCAGGATCGACGTGATTCGTTGAGACCCCGGTAGCCCGGCCGGTATGCGCGGCCGGCAAACAAAAAGCGCGCCTGGCTGACGCCGGCGCGCTTCTTCATGCGAGCGGTGCTTGCGTGCCGCTTATTTGGTCGCCAGCACCCATTTCACCAGGCTGCGCGCTTCGGCTTCGTTCACCTGCGAATTGGCCGGCATCGGGACCGGGCCCCAGGTACCGACGCCGCCTTTCATGACTTTCTGGACCAGCTTGTCTTCCGCGCCCTTCTGGCCGGCATACTTGGCAGCGACGTCCTTGTAGGCGGGACCGACCAACTTGTTCGCTACGGCGTGGCAAGCCATGCAATTCTTCGCCTTTGCCAGGTCGGCTTGCGCGAATGCGCTCGAGGATGCCAGGACCGACAACACAGCACACAAGATCAGGGACCGTTTCATCTAACTCTCCAGTAGTAATGATCCCATTCTACCCCGTTTCCGGGCGCTGACTGCCCACCGTCACACTCTGTAACGTCGCTTACGATTTGGTGTCGCGCCGTTTCCACCAAGTACAGGAATTTTTCCACGCAGAACTAAATTCTTTTGTAAGATGGCCGATTCTGGAGAAAACCCATGCCCCTGATCCTGTTGATTGCCGCCCTGGTCGCGCTGCGCTTCTTTGAAGTCTGGAAATTCGCCGAACTCTCCTGGTGGTGGATCGTCGGCCTGATGGTCTTTGCCTTCGTCTGGTTCGAATACATCGAACCCATGCTCGGCCTGGACAAGAAAAAAGACCATGACGAGGACGCCGCCCGGCGCAAGGCCCGCCTGGCCGAGACCTTCGGCGACAAGACCAGGAAGCGCAAATAGGCGCAGGCCTGGCGGCGCCTCCCATGCCGCCATTGCGTTCTTCCAGCAAAGAAATCAGCCACCGTTCAAACGGAAGCCGCCGCCTGGCGAATGCCGATATGATATCGACATCGAAAGCCAGGCCGGCGCATCCCGCCCTCCGTGCAGACCTGACTCGTCATCCATGCAAGGCGCAGGCGCGCGAGGACGGATATGAGCACCGGATCGACCACCCACTGGACCGACGACCAGGCAGCCGCGTTCTCGACGCTGATGCTGCGGGAGACGCGCCAGCATGGGGTCCTGTTCTACGACGACGACCTGCGCATCACCGGCTGGAATGCCGGCGCCCACCTCATTACCGGCTGGTGTGCCGCTGAGCTGATCGGCCAGTCGATCGGGATGCTGTTCGTTCCCGAAGACCGCGAGCGCAAGCTGCACGAGCACGAGGCAAACACCACGCGCACGGTCGGCGTCGCCGAAAACGAGCGCTGGCACATCCGCAAGGACGGGTCGCGTTTCTGGTCGAGCGGCATTTCGGTGCCGATGGCGCTGGAGGACGGTACCTCCGGCTTCGTCAAGGTATTCCGCGATGCCACCCACCTGCGCGCCCGCATGAAGTACCTCGAGAACGTGCTGCAGGAACACGCTGTCCAGCGCCACGAAAACAATGTCTTCATCGGCACCATCGCCCATGAGATGCGCAATCCGCTGTCGCCGCTGAAGACGGCGCTCGAGCTGATGAAGCGGCTGCCCGACGAAGACACCCGCTATGCGCAGCCGATCCGCATCATGGACCGGCAGGTCAATTTCCTCGAACGGCTGGTGGAAGACCTGGTCGACCTGACCCGCGTCCAGGCCGGCAAGATGAACATGCGCTACGAATGGGTGCGGCTGCAGGACTGCGTGCAGGAAGCCATCGACAGCTGCCGCCAGGCTGCCCTGCTCAAGGGAATGAAGCTGCACCAGGTGCTGCCGTCGGTGGCGATCGATATCGAGGTCGACCCCAGGCGCCTGCTGCAGGTGGTGGTCAACCTCCTCAACAACGCGATCAAGTACACCCCGCAAGGCGGCGATATCTGGGTCAGCGCCAATGCCGACCAGACCCACTTCCTGTGCTACGTGAAGGACAACGGCCAGGGCATCGCGCCCGACCTGCTGCCGCGCATCTTCGAGGTCTTCACCCAGGCCGACAACACGCGCGCCGAGCGCGGTACCGGGCTCGGCATCGGCCTGGCGGTGGTGCGCGAAATCGTCGCGCTGCACCAGGGCACGATCGAAGTGCGCAGCGAGGGCATAGGCAAGGGCAGCGAGTTCATCGTGCGTATCCCGCTGCACCAGCCGCATGGTTCGGAAAGCGAGCCGCTGCCCGCGCCTGGCGAGGCGGTGCCGGTACCGCCCCACCCTTGAGGCTGGACGCGGCCGGCGGTTCCGGTCAGCCCGTCACGGCGCCGCGGCTCGCACTCGAGGCCAGCGCCGCGAACTTCGCCAGCACCCGCGCGTGTAGCGCGGCGCCGGCCGCGTCCAGGCGGCCCGGCGGCGCGCGATTTCTTCATCCGGCACGTTCAGCTGGATCAGCAAGGCATTCGCATCGATCGTCACCGAATCGCCCTCCTCCACCAGCGCGATCGTCCCGCCCTCGAAGGCTTCGGGCGACACGTGCCCGACCACCATGCCCCAGGTACCGCCCGAGAAACGCCCGTCGGTGATCAGGCCGACCGATTCGCCCAGGCCCTTGCCGATCAGGGCGCCCGTCGGTGCCAGCATTTCCGGCATGCCGGGCCCGCCCTTCGGGCCGAGGTAGCGCAGCACCAGCACGTCGCCGGCCTGGATGCGGTTGCCCAGGATGGCATCCATCGCCGTGTATTCGTCGTCGAAGACGCGCGCCGGGCCGGTGATGGCCGGGTTCTTCAGGCCGGTGATTTTCGCTACCGCGCCTTCTGGCGACAGGTTCCCTTTCAGGATGGCCAGGTGGCCCTGGGCGTACAGGGCGCGGTCGATGCTGCGGATGACGTCCTGGCCGGCGGGGGGGACGCTTGGCACGCCTTCCAGTTCCTCGGCCAGCGTGCGGCCGGTGATGGTGATGCAGTCGCCATGCAGGAGGCCTGCATCGAGCAGCAGCTTCATCACCTGCGGCACGCCGCCGGCCTTGTGCAGGTCGGTCGCGACATACTGGCCGGACGGTTTGAGGTTGCAGATCACGGGAACCTTGCGGCGCACGCGTTCGAAGTCTTCCAGCGTCCATTCGACGTCGGCGGCATGGGCAATGGCGAGATAGTGCAGCACGGCGTTGGTCGAGCCGCCGGTGGCCATGATCAGGGACACCGCGTTCTCGATCGATTCACGGGTGATGATGTCGCGCGGTTTGAGGTCGCGTTTGACGGCTTCCACCAGCACGCGCGCGGACTCGGCACACGAGCCCACCTTCTCGTCGTCCGGGTTGGCCATCGTCGACGAATACATCAGCGACATCCCGAGCGCCTCGAAAGACGAGGACATGGTGTTGGCCGTGTACATGCCGCCGCAGGACCCGGACGAGGGACAGGCGTTGCGCTCGATGCCGTCGAAGTCCTCCTGGCTCATGCGCCCGGCCGTGAATTCGCCGACCGCTTCGAAGGACGAGACGATGGTGAGGTCCTTGCCTTTCCAGTGGCCCGGCTTGATCGTGCCGCCGTACACGTAGATGCCCGGCACGTTCGCGCGCGCCAGCGCGATCATCCCGCCGGGCATGTTCTTGTCGCAGCCGCCGATGACGACCACGCCGTCCATCCATTGGCCATTCACGCAGGTCTCGATGCAGTCGGCGATGACTTCGCGCGAGATCAGCGAAAACTTCATGCCCTCGGTACCCATCGACATGCCGTCGGAAATGGTGGGCGTGCCGAACACCTGGGGATTGGCGCCGGCCTCCTTGACGGTAGCCACCGCGATGTCGGCCAGCTTCTGCAGGCCGGAATTGCAGGGCGTGATGGTCGAGTGGCCGTTGGCGACGCCGATCATCGGCTTGTCGAAGTCTTCCTTCTGGTAGCCCATCGCGTAGTACATCGAGCGGTTCGGGCTGCGGGCGACGCCCTCGGTGATGTTGCGCGATCGGCGGTTGTAGCGCGGCTGGTCGGCCATGGCGGACTCCTTATCAAGACGTTCCAGAATAGGTTGCGCGATTCGGTGCGTCAAATATAAGATTGGCACTGCTGTGATATGCACCGCATATCAATGAGCTCGATAACCAAGGAATCCCATATCGATGAACGTCGAATTGCGCCAGCTGCGCTATTTCGTCGCCGTCGCCGAAGAACTCCACTTCGGCCGTGCCGCGGCGCGCCTGCACATGACCCAGCCGCCGCTGTCGCAGGCGATTGCCCTGCTCGAGGAGCAGCTGGGCGCGCCGCTGTTCCTGCGCACGCGCCGGCAGGTGGAACTGACGCCGGCGGGAGCCGCCCCTGCTGCCGGAAGCGCGCCGCCTGCTGGCCGGCGCGGCGGAACTCCCGGAACTCGTGCGCCGCGCCGCCAGCGGCGAATCGGGCCGCCTGGCCCTCTCCTTCGTCACCCCGGCCGACTACAGCGTGCTGCCGCCGCTGCTGCGCGACTACCGCGCCGCCTTCCCCGGCGTACAGCTGGTGCTGCAGGAAGCGACCACCGACGTGCAGGTCGATGAACTGCTCCACGGACGCATCGACGCGGGCCTCGTGATCGCGCCCCTGCCTGAACCCGCACTGGCCGTGCTCGACACCCTGACGCTGCTGGAGGAACCGCTGGTGCTATGCGCACCGTCCGGCCTGCTGCCGGCAGGGAGCATCGCCGATCTGCGCGCCCTGCCGGCGCTACCCCTGGTGATTTTCCCGCGCAAGAGCGCCCCAGGCCTCTACGACGCCATCATCGAATGCTTCCATGCCGCCGGCATCACGCCCGTCATCGGCCAGGAAGCGATCCAGATGCAGACCATCGTCAGCCTGGTGTCGGGTAGCATGGGCTTGGCACTTGTGCCACAATCCGTGTCTAACCTGAAACGCCCTGGCGTCGACTACCACCCGCTCGCGAACCCGACGCCGCTCGTCGCCCTGGGCGTGTGCTGGCGCCGCGACAACGACTCTCCCGTCCTGCGCGGCTTTCTGGACTTACTGAGGAAAAGATAAATGCTGGTACACCCGAACCCGAACCCGATCGCGTTTTCCATCGGCCCCGTGGACATCCACTGGTACGGCCTGATGTACGTGGTCGCGTTCGCGCTGTTCCTGATGCTGGGACGCGTGCGCATCAAGCAGCCGCACATCGCCGCGCAGGGCTGGAAGGCGCAGGACCTGGACGACATGCTGTTCTACGGGATGCTCGGGGTCGTGATCGGCGGGCGCCTGGGCGAAGTGCTGTTCTACCAGCCCGCGCACTTCCTGGCCAATCCGCTCGAAATCTTCCAGACCTGGAAGGGCGGCATGTCCTTCCATGGCGGCTTCCTCGGCGTGATGATCGCGATGGCGCTGTGGGCAAGGAAGGCCAAGCGCAACCTGTTCGACGTGTACGACTTCATCGCGCCGATGGTCCCGCTCGGCTACGCCGCCGGCCGCCTGGGCAATTTCATCAACCACGAACTGCCGGGCCGCGTTGCCGACCCGAGCCTGCCCTGGGCCATGCTCTGGCCCGACGGCTCCGGCACGAGCTGGCTCGACGGCCTGCGCCACCCCTCGCCGCTGTACCAGATGATCGTCGACGGCATCCTGGTCTTCCTGATCCTGTGGCCCTTCGCCCGCAAGGCGCGCCCGCGCCTGGCCGTCGGCGCCCTGTTCACGCTGCTCTACGGCTGCGCGCGCACCTTCACCGAATTCTTCCGCGTGCCGGACTGGGAACGCGTGATTGCCGGCGTGCCGATCACCTCGGGCCAGGCGCTGTCGCTGCCGATGATCCTGGCGGGACTGGCGATGCTGGCCTGGGCGTATTCGCGTGAAAACCGTAGGGTGGGCGGCTCCACCGTCACGCAGGAATGACCTGCGGACTCGGGGCCGCCCACGCGTTCAACCAGCGTAAGCGCAGCCGCAGACCGCAGTTTCAAGCGGCGCCGACAAGCGGCGCCGACAAGCGGCGCGGTTCGGCGAGTGTGGATTGAACGCGTAGGCGGCGCATACGTCGCGCCGGTGCATACGCCACGGTCGAGCCGCCTACCCTACGCCGCTTTCCAGAACATATATGCCGCCAAGGCATACAGGATCACCGCAAACACCTTCTGCAACTGCCGCACCGGCATCCGGTGCGCTGTCCTTGCCCCCAGCGGCGCGAGCGTCACGCTGGCCGCGACGATGATCAACAAGGCCGGCACATAGATATAGCCCAGCGAATACTGCGGCAAGCCTGGCTCGCCCCAGCCATAGAACACGTTCGCCAGCGTTCCGGCCAGCGCGATCGGAAAGCCGAGTGCGGCGCTCGTGGCCACGGCATTGTGGATGCGCACGTTACACCAGGTCATGAAGGGCACGGAAATGAAGCCGCCGCCCGCCCCCACCAGCCCTGACAGGATGCCGATGACGCCGCCCATGGCGAACATGCCGGGCGCCGCAGGCAGTTCGCGCGCGGCCGCCGGCTTTTTACCGATCAGCATCTGCGTCGCCGAAAAAGCGACGAAGGCGCCAAAGAAGAAGGCGAGTACGGAAGTCGGCATCTGCTTGCCGATCCACGGCCCGACCGTCGAGCCGAGCACGATGCCGGGAGCGAGGAGGCGCACGACCGGCCACAGGACGGCGCCGTGCTTGTGGTGGGCGCGGACCGAGGACAGCGAGGTGAACATGATGGTGCCGAGCGAGGTGGCGATCGCCATGTGGACGACCAGTTCATCGGGGAAACCGCGCGCCGTGAAGATCATCGTGATGAAGGGCACCAGCACCATGCCGCCGCCGATGCCGAGCAGGCCCGCGGCGAAGCCACCGAAGCAGCCCATCGCCAGCAGGGCCAGGATCAGGAGCGGGTCCATGCGGCCTCCGCGCAAGCCAGCCTCGCACGCGCTCGCCTTGCGCAGGAACCCATGTCAGCGGCACGTGCCGCAGCAGACCTCCTTGAATCAGAAACCATTGCCGCCGTTACCTCGTAACAAAAACGGCAGGATACCAGACGGTGGCTGCCCAGCAGCCTGCTTGTGCTGTTCAAGCGTAGTCCGTCGGCTGACCTGAAAGCGACTAACAAACTTCTTGCTTGCCTTTGCAGCAACATCGTACACTGATCCATTCAGAGCGTCTGCTTTCGGCCTATTGTGTTGAAAAAGTCGGATGGCAACCTTTAAAGCGGATTTTCGGTAGTGTCGACAGTCCGAATGCCTCGCGTTCGTGCCAGGGTGATCGTTTTGGACAGTCGAGTTACCGATCCTTCGTTTCCAACCGACACTGGAGCCGAGTTTTTCAACACAATAGGCCACAAGCGGACATTACATACTCAGTCATAAGGGCATGGATCTATGAGCGCAACGGTTGCCAGTCTGAAGAGCGTTATGAGTGTTCGCTTGTCGATGTTGGACAGCGGATTGATAAGTCCACCTCCTGCCGTTGCCGATGCTACTCGCCTACTGGTGGCTAAACTCTGCCTGCTCGATCCTACTGAAAGAATTGAAGTTCGGGTGTCTAAGAATCCATTTCAAGCCCAATACATCAGGGCTAAGACGAATGAAATCCTTGCGAATTTTTCGGCTGACATCGATGACAGTGGTTCGTGAACGTCTGCAATGGGTTGAAAGCGGACGCTACAATACGTTCATCAGCTTTCCTTTTGCTACCCTGCATGCTCATCTGTTAGAGGCACACCAGGAGATTTTGTTAGGCCTTCCCCGTCTTTGTCCGACCCGTTCTTCCTGAGATATCAACGCTTTCTCTCTTTCGTTCCGGCCGCCTTTACAAGGAGACCCACAATGGCATCGGACGCTGATACATTTCTCGCGTAATCCACAACCTGTCGTTCATAACCATTAGGTATGCGCGGATCGGCACCTGCCTTCAGAAGAAATGACACTACTTCCGGGTTACCGCCCATTACCGCATTGAATAATGGCGTGGCACCTCGATCACCCCTGGCGTTGACATCCGCTCCGGCAGCGACAAGCACTTTGACAGCAGCGAAATCTCCCCAACTACACACCGTATGCAGCACCGTATCGTTCATGAAATTGCGTTGGTCAAACCGGGCAATCTCGATGCCATACCAGGCGCCTGTCTGGCCGCAGTGGCGATAGACCTCCTGAATCGTTTTGATCATGCGTGACGATGAAGCACCGGCTCAGCTCCCGCTGTCGACCGGCAGGCCGGCACTGACCCAGCCAGTGATCCCCGCCGCCATCACCTGGACGTTCGCATAACCGAGCTTTTCGGCACGGCGTGCCGCCTGCGGCGCCTTGCGGCACAGCGGATTGGAACAATAGAACACGAGCGGCGTGGCATGGTCTGGCGGTAGCAGCGCGGCGTCGAAATCCGGTGCCAGGTTGATCGCGCCCGGCACGCGCGCCCTCTGCCAGGATTGTGACGCGTTGACGTCGACCACCGTCATTCCATCCCGGCCCAGGCGAGCATGCAGCGCACGCGGAGCGATCCCTTTCAAACCCATCAGCATGGCAAACATGGCGGTCTCCTTAGCCGCGCGCGGCGTTGGTGCCAACACCCAGGCAGCGCAGGAAGGCGGCTGCCACCGCCACGGCAAGAATGCCCCCGCCAACCAGATGCATGATGTCGAAAGGCGCGAACAGCGCGGCCAGCATGTAGCCGAGGCCGCCCAGCACCAGGCTCCAGCCGGCGAAGCGGCGCGCGGCCTGTTCCCGCGCAGGGTCGCAGCGCAGCCTTGCCAGCGAGGTCAGCGATTTCGGAATGACGTTCGCGTAGGCCACGACCACGGCGCCCAGCAGCACCCCGACCAGGCGCCGCGCCAGGTTGGCGCCGATGTAGTCCGGAGAGGCCCACATCAGTGCAGCCGAGGCTGCGAGAATGAAGGCGGCGGCCAGTAGCGCGCGCAGCAGGGGGGAAGCCGATGTCATGGATGCTCCTTGTTGGAACCGTCAGTGGAACGGCCGTCTTGCGGCCGCGTGACCTGCAAACCAAACGCCTGGGCAAAGCCCAGCAATGCTTCTTCGAGCACCGACAGTTTCAAGCGGTAGGTCACCGTCCTGCCCTGCTTTTCGGCGTCGATCAGCCCCGCATTCACGAGGACGGCAAAGTGCGCCGACATGGTGGGCTTCGACACGTCGAACATGTCGGCCAGCTCCCCTGCGCCAATGGGCCCCTGCTGCAATAGCTGGAGGACCCGGCGGCGGGTGGGATCGGACAAGGCTTTGAATACGTTGCTCATGTGACGATTATTAGCTAATCATCTAACTATCGTCAACAACTTTTGCGTGGGAGTTCGAACATGTCGTTTTAGCTTGGCGTGCGCAGCAGGCGCAGGATGGCGTGCCACTGGCCGGCAGTGACCGGCGAAATCGACAGGCGGCTGCCCTTTTGCAGCAGCACCATGTCTTCCAGCTCGGGCGCCAATCGCATCTCGGCCAGCGGAAGGTAGCGTCCCTTCTCCTGCGCCTGGACGTCGACCGAAATCCAGCGCGGCTGTTCGCGCGTGGCCCTCGGATCGAAATAATGACTGTTCGCGTCGAACTGGGTTTCGTCCGGATACGGGCCGCTCACGACCCGGGCGATGCCGGCCACGCCGGGCACCGCGCAGCTGGAGTGATAGAACAGGATGCCGTCGCCGACCTGCATGGCATCGCGTAGAAAATTCCGCGCCTGGTAATTGCGTACGCCGAACCAGGCCACCGTCTGCTGCGGCGCGGCGAGCACGTCGTCGAAACTGACTTCATCGGGCTCGGATTTCATCAACCAATAGCGCATCGGCGGCTGCTTTCGAAACAAGAAGTGGTAATGGGAACCGGGCACCCGCGCGAAAAAGCGTGCGCCCATAAAAAAACGGCTGCGAGGCATAAACGCCCGCAACCGCTTTCTGGAATATAGCCCCGCCTGTGCCGTTTTTTGCCGGCATCCCGAACCTGATGGCTCAAGGTGGTCGCAGTCAATCCAATTTCGGGTTCGTCGAACTAGCGACGCTCACGCCCATCGAACATATCCCGCAACCTATGCATGTAAATGGTTCAAGGAATATATGGCAATCTCGAACACCGCAGGGTGCCTCGCAGTTTACTCGCTTGAAGCCGTGTGTCAAACGAATTTGAGCGGTCAGGACAGATTTTGTTGCGGTGCCAGGGCGGCGTCGAGGACGGTGTGCATCGCTTCCAGTTTCTGCTTGACTTCGAGCATCGACATGTCCGACAGCGGGCCTTGCGGCGACTTGACCGACAGGAATTCGGCAGCGACGCTGAGGGCGGCCATGACGGCGATGCGGTCGTTGCCCTTGACCTTGCCCGAGTCGCGCAGCGCCGTCATCTTGCCGTCGAGGTAGCGCACGGCGTCGCGCAGCGTGGCCTGCTCGCCTTCCTTGCAGGCCAGGCGATACGGCTGGCCCATGATGGTGACGTCCAGGTAAATCATCGGGTGGCCTCGCTGTCGACGGGTTCGGCGTCTTCCGCAGTTTCCGCATCGTCTTCCTGCGGCGCGGGCAGCTGGGCGATCACGGCTTCCACGCGGCGCTGGGCTTCGCCCAGGCGCTCCACGAAGGCCATGTTCTCTTCGCTCAGCAGCTTGTTGGTCTGGCGCAGCACCGCGTTTTCACGGCGCAGCGAACCAACGAGCTCGGCGAGCCGCTCGATCTTGTCGGATAGGTCTTGGAATTCGGAAATCATTCGTAACTATAGGTCCGATCTGGTTGGACAGTCAACATCATAGCGTGCCGTGCGCCCGGCACGGCTGAGTTTGCGCCGCCTGCGGTGCGCCGAGGGTAAACACTGCAGCTGATTCGTTTGCTGCCAGCTGTTTTCTCGCGTTTTTTGATCTTCCTCAACTGCGTGCCAACGGTGCGGCAACGCGGCTGGCATCGGTGCTAGTCTCTGCGCCTTGTGCCTGCGCCATGGCGCGCAGCCGATACGCAGTCAACCCGTTTTCCTGCCCTGCGGCTTTGAGCGGACGCAATCTCGCCAACGTTAAATAAGCAACATGACATCTTGAAATGCCGCATAGTCGTCCCTATAATTAGCACTCGTTAGTAGAGAGTGCTAACAACTCTTTCAGCCGCGGCGCAGCACGATGCGAGCGCGTGGCGGCACCCAAACGAACAAATAGCTAGTCCAAACCACTGATTAAAGGAGTTTTGCATGAACCTTCGCCCTCTGCACGATCGCGTTATCGTCAAGCGTCTCGACCAGGAAACCAAGACTGCCTCGGGCCTGATCATCCCTGATGCAGCGGCTGAAAAGCCGGACCAGGGCGAGATCCTGGCTGTCGGTAACGGCAAGATCCTGGAGAACGGCCAAGTGCGTCCGCTGGAACTGAAAGTCGGCGACCGCGTCCTGTTCGCAAAATACGGCGCACAAACCGTGAAGGTCGACGGCCAGGAACTGCTGGTGATGCGCGAAGACGACATCATGGCCGTGCTGGACAAGTAATCCTCCCGAAAAAGAGCGCCCGCGGGCGTTCTGAATCAGTCAACGAATAATTGGAGAAATAAACATGGCAGCTAAAGAAGTAATTTTCGGCGACGCAGCGCGCGCCAAGATGGTTGAAGGCGTGAACATCCTCGCCAACGCAGTCAAAGTCACCCTGGGCCCGAAAGGCCGCAACGTCGTGCTCGAGCGCTCGTTCGGCTCGCCAACCGTGACCAAGGACGGTGTCTCGGTCGCCAAAGAGATCGAACTCAAAGACAAGCTCATGAACATGGGCGCGCAGATGGTCAAGGAAGTCGCCTCGAAAACCAGCGACAACGCCGGCGACGGCACCACCACCGCGACCGTGCTGGCACAAGCCATCGTGCGCGAAGGCATGAAGTTTGTTGCCGCCGGCATGAACCCGATGGACCTCAAGCGCGGCATCGACAAGGCAGTTGCCGCCACCGTCGAAGAGCTGGCAAAAATCGCCAAGCCATGCACCACCTCGAAAGAAATCGCGCAAGTCGGCGCCATTTCGGCCAACTCCGACTACTCGATCGGCGAGCGCATCGCTGAAGCGATGGAAAAAGTCGGCAAGGAAGGCGTCATCACCGTCGAAGACGGCAAGTCGCTGAACGACGAACTCGACATCGTCGAAGGCATGCAGTTCGACCGCGGCTACCTGTCGCCTTACTTCATCAACAATCCGGACAAGCAAGTCGCGATCCACGACAACCCGTTCGTGCTGCTGTGCGACAAGAAGATCTCGAACATCCGTGACCTGCTGCCGGTGCTCGAGCAAGTTGCCAAGGCCGGCCGTCCGCTGGTCATCATCGCCGAAGACATCGAAGGCGAAGCGCTGGCGACCCTGGTCGTCAACAACATCCGCGGCATCCTGAAGACCGTTGCCGTGAAGGCCCCTGGCTTTGGCGACCGTCGCAAGGCCATGCTGGAAGACATCGCTGTCCTGACCGGCGGCCAGGTCATCGCTGAAGAAGTCGGCCTGACCCTGGAAAAGGTCACCCTGGCAGAACTCGGCCAGGCCAAGCGCGTCGAAGTCGGCAAGGAAAACACCATCATCATCGACGGTGCCGGTTCGGCTGACAACATCGAAGCACGCGTCAAGATGGTGCGTGTCCAGATCGAAGAAGCGACCTCGGACTACGACCGCGAAAAGCTGCAAGAGCGCGTGGCCAAGCTGGCCGGCGGCGTTGCGGTGATCAAGGTTGGCGCTGCCACCGAAGTCGAAATGAAGGAAAAGAAAGCCCGCGTGGAAGACGCGCTGCACGCCACCCGCGCAGCCGTTGAAGAAGGCATCGTGCCAGGCGGCGGCGTCGCCCTGCTGCGTGCCCGCGCCAACCTGCAAGTCAAGGGCGACAACCCTGACCAGGAAGCCGGCATCAAGATCGTCCTGCGCGCAATGGAAGAGCCGCTGCGCATGATCGTCCAGAACGCTGGCGAAGAAGCATCGGTCGTCGTCTCGGCAGTTCTGGGCGGCACCGGCAACTACGGCTACAACGCCGCCAACGGCACCTACGGCGACATGGTCGAAATGGGCGTGCTGGACCCAGCCAAGGTCACCCGTTCGGCCCTGCAGAACGCAGCGTCGATCGCCGGCCTGATGCTCACCACCGACTGCATGGTTTCGGAAATCACCGAAGACAAGCCAGCCGGCGGCATGGGCGGCATGGGTGGCATGGGCGGCATGGGCGGTATGGACGGCATGATGTAATTGTCCTGGGCGCCGGTTCGCCGGCGCCTGCTGCGGCTGTACACTACAAGCCTGCAAGGTTCGCGCCTTGCAGGCTTTTTACTTTTCAAGGATTAACGATGGCGACTGTGTATGCGGAAGACCTGGAAGACGCCGTGCTGATGGTGTCGGAGCCCGGCACGACGGACGCGGCCTGGGTGTCGCTCGATACCGGGCAAGTGCACGTGCGCTCGGCGCTGGTGGAGACGCAGGCCCCCTTGCCGGGCAATATCGACTCATCCGAGCGCTACGTGCCGGTGCCGCATATGCGCACCCTGGCACTTGGACTCGAACTGGTGTTCGATTTCGCCGACGCGGCGATGGAGGACGATGCCGACCGTGTGCGCGAGATGTTCAGGCGCCCCGATGGGTATCGGGATTTCAGCACGCTGGTCGAGGAGCGCGGGCTGGAGGAGCGCTGGCATGATTTCCGTGAAGCGCAAACGCGGGCAGTGCTGGCGGCGTGGTGCGCGCAGCACGGGTTGGAGCTCGGTTAGTCCAGGTAGGTGGGGCTGTTGCCTGTTGGGCCGATGGTACTTTGCATCCGCGTGGGCACTCCGCGCCCACCCTACAGGATGCGCTACGTATCCGGTGTTCACGTGATCTCGCGGTCACCGTAGGGTGGGCGTCTCCAGCCCACGCCGGTTGTCGTTTCCGCAGCCCGCGTACGCCGAAGACTCCTATTTCCGCGCCCGGAACCGCGCCAGTTCCTCCTTCAAATACACCGCACTCGCCACCGGCTTGCCGTCGCCGCATTTCACCTGGTAAGGCCGGCCGCTGGTGCTGCTTTCGCTGGCCGCGCGCGCAATGAACGATTCGGCGTTCGTCACCATGTCGCGCTTGGCGAGGTAATCGTATTTCTGCTGCAGGTGTTCCCTTGCCTTTTCGCCCTCGTGCCAGCTGCCGTTGCGGCTGAACTGGCAGCCTGGCGTGGCCACGTAGTCGAGCAGGTGGTTGATTTCTGCCTGGGCGCGTGTGTCAGGCGCGGCTGCGGCGGCGGTGTGCAGGCCGGCCGCGAGCAGGATGGTGACGGCGAAACGGTATGCTTGCATCGGGATTCCTTGCTGCGCTGGTGAGTGGTCCGCCAAGTCTACCACCGCAGCTTGCCGAATCGCCTCGCACAGCTTGCAAATGCACCCGCTTGCCGCACTGCGCGCGCGACTTGACAGACACGGCCTCGGCACAAGCCTACCGTCCCTGCTCCCAACCCAGGGAGCGATCATGATCAAGGTGACCGGTTATGCGGCCAGACACTCGTTCAGCGGCCTGAAACCGTATGCATTCGAGCGCGAGGAAGCGGGCGCGCTCGAGCCAGTGGCGCCGGTCGACAACATGCAGATGGCGCTCAAGCGCCGCATGGTGGCAGGCTCGCTGATCGGCAAGCTGGCCGGGACCCAGGAGGTGCTGGATTTCTGCGCCGAGCACGACATTGGACCCGAGATCGAGATGATCCGCATCCAGGACATCGACGACGCCTGCAGCAAGGTCGAGAAAGGCGATGTGCGCTTTCGCTATGTCATCGACATGGCCTCGCCGAAGGAGGAAATCGACGCCGCCTGAGATTGCCCGTTGGCCACACATCGGCTAGTATGGGGCCACGTTTTCTGGAGGCTCCATCATGACCACATGCGGCGCACCGACCGCCCTCTTCCGCTTGCTGGCCGGCGCCCTGCTCGCTGCCGGCCTGCTTGCGGGCTGCAAGGACAAGGAAGCGCCCGCCTTGACGCCGGCACCGAAGCCGGCCGTGCAGCCGAAAGCCACGCCGCTCGTGACGCGCGACCAGGCCATCGCCTCCCTGCTGGCGCTGCCTGAAGTAAAGGCCTGGTCGCACGACATCGAAAAAAGCGCTCGCGCGGCAAGGCCCATGGCGCCATTCTCGAATACGACCCGGCCCCGCGCACCATCAACGGCAGGCAGTACTGGCAGCTCAGTTTTGTCGAGAACCACAAGGACAACGTGCACCGGCGCGAAAGCTTCCTGGTGGCCAAGAACAATGGCGAGATCCTCGTCGAGGATGTCGCCAGCGATGCGGTGATCTCGCTCGACGACTGGCGGCGCGGCATCCGGCGGGTGGAGGCGAAGTCGGCGGACTGATGCCGCGGCCGTGGCGGCGCTGGCGCTGATCGTAACGACGAGTAATTGACGCCCCACCGCCCAGCCACGATACTCCCGGCATGAAAACCATCCTGATCGCCGAAGACGAGCTGGCCATTGCCGACAGCATCGCCTATGCCCTGCGTACCGACGGCTTCGCGGCGCAGCACGTGGGCCTGGGCGAACAGGTGCTGGCCGCCATGCGTAGTGGCGCGCCAGCGCCTGCCCCGGTCGTGCTCGACGTCGGCCTGCCGGACATGAATGGCTTCGAGGTCTGCCGCCAGCTGCGCCAGTTCAGCGACGTTCCCGTCATCTTCCTGACCGCGCGCAGCGACGAAATCGACCGCATCGTCGGCCTGGAAATCGGTGCCGACGATTACGTCACCAAGCCGTTTTCGCCGCGCGAACTGGTGGCACGCATCCGGGTCGTGCTGCGCCGTCTTGCACCTGCCCGGGGCACGACGCCGGCCGCGGCGCCCGCTCCGCCGCGCTTCGCCCTGCGCGCGGAAGAGGCGCGCATCCTGTACCGGGGCCAGGCGCTCGAACTGACCCGCTACGAATACCTGCTGCTCAAGGTGCTGATCGAACGGCCCGGCCACGTGCTCTCGCGGGCGCAGCTGATGGACCGGGTCTGGACCGACGCCACCGATACGCTCGAGCGCACGGTGGACGTCCACGTCAAGGCGCTGCGCGCCAAACTGCGCGCCATCGACCCGGACGACGACCCGATCCAGACCCACCGCGGCATGGGCTACAGCCTGGCATTCCGGTGAAGATCGGCCTGCGCATCCTGCTGGGCTACTTCCTGATCGTGGGACTGGCGGCCTGGTTCCTGCTCAACGTGTTCGTCGAGCAGGTCAAGCCGGGCGTGCGCTCGACCCAGGAAGACACGCTGGTCGATACCGCCTACCTGCTCGCCGCACTGGTGGAGGACGAGGTCCGCTCCGGCAAGCTGGAGGAGTCGCGCATGCTGGCGCGCATCCGGGCATTCTCCGGGCGCGACATCGACGTCAGGATCGATGGCCAGCAGAAGAAGGCGCTCGACTATCGCGTGTACATCACCGATGCCGCCGGCAGGGTCGTCTTCGATTCGACGGGACGCGACGTGGGCGCCGACTATTCGCGCTGGAACGACGTCTACCTGACCCTGCGCGGCCGCTATGGCGCGCGCAGCACGCGCGCGGTGCAGGGTGTTGACGCGAGCACCGTCATGCACGTGGCCGCGCCGATCCGCGCCGGCAAGCGGATCATCGGCGTGCTCACGGTGGCCAAGCCCAACTCGGCCGTGCAGCCTTTTGTCGAGCGCAGCCAGCGCACCATCCTGCAGCGCGGCGCCATCCTGCTGCTGTTGTCGCTGCTGATCGGCGTGGGCTTTGCCTGGTGGCTGATGCAGGCATTGGGCAAGCTGATGCGCTACGTCGTCGATGCCGAAGCGGGCAGGAAGGCGCCGCTGCCGGCGCTGGGCAAGAACGAATTCGGCACGCTGGCGCGGGCACTCGGTGCGATGCGCGAAAAGCTCGAGGGCAAGGAGTATGTCGAACAGCTGATGCACACGATGGCGCACGAATTGAAAAGTCCGATCGCGGCCATCCAGGGCTCGGCCGAGCTGCTGCAGGAAGACATGCCGCCCGCCGAACGCCGTCACTTCCTGAACAATATCCTGAACCAGAACGCGCGCCAGAAGCAGTTGATCGACAAGCTGCTCGACCTGGTCAGGGTCGAGAAACAGCAGCAGCTCAGTGCACCGGAGCAGATCGATGTGCAGGCCCTGTGCGCGCAGGTGGCGATGGACTTCGAGCGCAAGGCGGCAAAGGAAAACGTGCACCTGCTGCTCGCGGTCGGCAAGCACACCGTCACTGGCGACGCCCTGCTGCTGCGCCAGGCCCTGGGCAACCTGCTCGACAATGCCATCGATTTTTCTCCGCCTGAAGGAACCGTGTGGATCGCGGCGCGGGAGGGCGGCGGTGCGGTGGAGATCAGTGTTCGCGACAGTGGCGCCGGCATACCGGAATTTGCCCGCGACCGCCTGTTCGAGCGCTTCTATTCGCTGCCGCGCGCCGATGGCGCCAGGAGCACGGGCCTGGGCCTGCCCTTTGTCCGCGAAGTGGTCGCGCTGCACGGCGGCGAGGTCACGGTCGACAACGACAGCCGCGGCGGCGGCTGCGCACTGGTGCGCCTGCCGGCCTGATCGCCGCAGGCAAGCCTGCACGGCGCAGCGCGACTTCACACGAAACACATCGTCAGCACACACAGGCTTCCTACACTGGCGACACCATTTCATAAGGAGTCGTCGTGCAAAGAACACTGTTATTCAAGATCCTCACCATCGTTGGGCTCATCCTGCTCATCTGCGTGCCGCTGACCATGATCGAGAACATGATCGAGACCCGCAGCGCCTACCGGGCCGAGGCCGTCGAGAGCGTCGCCAGCAGTTCGGTGCGCGAGCAGACGGTCGTCGGCCCGGTCCTGGTCATCCAGTACACCGATGACTACGAAGAAAAGGTCGACACCGGCGATCCCGCGGGCAAGGCCGTCGTCAACCGTTCGGTGCAGCGCGAACACCTGGTCTTCCCGAACGATTTGCAAATCAACGGCAAGATCGACACCTTCAAGCGCAAGCGCGGCATCTTCAATGTGCTCTACTACAAGGGCGTGCACGAGATGGCGGGCGAATTCACGGTGCCGAATGAATCCGTGCTGCCGCGCGCCACGACGGGTTCGCGCATCACGGTCAACAGCGCCAAAATCGCCGTCGGCATCGACGACGTGCGCGGCGTGCAGCGCACCCCCAAGCTGAACTGGGACGGCACCGAGATTGGATTTCGCCAGGGTACGGGCCTGCGTTCCCTGCCCAGCGGCCTGCATGCGAACCTGGCGCGCATCTCGCTCGATTCGGCCGACAAGCCGATCCGCTTCCACTTCAGCCTGGCCCTGGACGGGACCGAGCAGCAGCACATCGTCCCGGTCGGGAACAACAACCGCCTGACCATCGCGTCGAACTGGCCGCACCCCGCATTCGGCGGACAGTTCCTGCCGATGCCGGAGGAACAGCCGCAGTCCAGCCCGGGCTTTCGCCGCAGCTGGAACATCTCGAACGTCTCGAACAATTCGCAGGCGCAGCTGGTCGAGCTGGAACGCGCGCCGCAGCGAAGGACCACGGCGCGAACGCGTCCGCATATCGACGCGGTCAGCATCGCCTTCATCGAACCGGTCGATGTCTACACGCTGTCGGCGCGCGCCACCAAGTACGGCCTGCTGTTCGTCGCACTGACCTTCGCCGCCTTCTTCATGTTCGAGATCCTGAAGACCCTGCCGATCCACCCGGTGCAGTACCTGCTGGTTGGCCTGGCGCTGGCGCTGTTCTTCCTGCTGCTCATCGCGCTGTCGGAGCACATCGCCTTCTGGCAGGCCTACCTGGTGGCCAGTGCGGCCTGCATCGTCCTGATCAGCTACTACCTGTCGGCCGTGCTCGCGGACTGGCGCCGCGGCGTGGGCTTCGCATGCGGCCTCACCGCCCTGTATGGTTCCCTGTACGGTTTGCTGGTATCCGAAAACAATGCGCTGGTGCTGGGCAGTCTGCTGCTGTTCGCCATCCTGGGTGCCATCATGGTCGCAACGCGCAAGGTCAACTGGTACCAGATCGGCCAGGCGGCGTAAGCGCAAACGGCGTCCTCGTGCAAGATCGGGCGCCGGCGCTGTTCCAGGCCGGCGCCTTGCCATACCGGTCCTGGATTCAGAAGGGGTAGAAGGTGATCACGCCCCAGGCACAGGCAAGCAGTACCGACAGCACCAGCAGGCGCAATGCCCCATTGGGCCGGAGGACGCCGACGTAGTTCAGCGCGATCGTGGTGACGTTCTTCTTGTGCTTGTTCAGCACATTCCACGAATTGAGCAGTTTCAGTGCGGCGAAGAGGCCGGTGCCTGTCGCAGTCGACAGCAGCACTACCCTGAACAGCGAAAAGACGTCGAGTTCGTTCAGCGTGATCTTCCGGTACACGACACCGATCGCGCCCATGGCGAGAGCGGCACCAATCGATACGGCGACATTGAAATACAGCGTCTTGCGGCTGCGGATTGCCGCGTCTTCCAGCTCGGCTTTCACCCGCTCGATCTTGTCGATCACAAGGGTCGATACCTCCTTCTTCGCCACCGCCAGGCGCTCATCGACCGTGCTCGCGATACGTTCGGCGGCATAATCGATCAGTGCCCGGATCTCGTCGCCGGTCATGCGGCGTTGATCGTGGATTTCCTGCGACAGGACCTTGATGTTGAGCTGCAGCTCGGCGCTCGCATCCCGCACGATCGTTCCGAGCTCACCGCTGGCCTGGCTGATCGCACCGCTGATCATCGGGCTCACATTATTGTCCACAACCTCGCCGATGGCGGTTTTCACTTGGTCGAGTTCGCTCGACCAGTCCGTCTTGATGAACGCTACCATGAATGCCGTCCTTGCCGGAATGTGCCCTCGATAGCGTTCATTTGGCCACCCTGTCGACCAGCACGTCGGTCAATTTCGCATGCGGGCCGACTCCGCCAACGTACATCTCCATTGCCGTCCTTGCCGCAACCGTTGCCTTGTCGATCAAATACTTGATGTTGTCGTCATTGACGCTCTTTGCCTCTTCTTTCGACTCGATGACGACATGCGGCTGGAATGCCGGTATCCCGTTGACGAGCAACTGGTATTGATACCCCGTCTGGGTCTCGTAGTCGTTCGTGAAGAAGCCTTCGTCCTTGACGATGCGAACATAGGGCCGGATCGACACGCTGAACAGTTTGGTTTGCATTTCGAACTCGCGTCGTGCGAACTCGCGCGCCTCGGCGGCTGCCTTGTCGCGCTCGGTCACGATCTCGGACTTGTGCGCCGACTCGAGCTTGATGCGCTCGACCAGGTAATCCTTTTCCCGATCCGAAAGACCGGCAGCATGCCCCTCGCTGAAGGACTCGCTTCTGGCCTGTTTCAGGGCCTCGTGATGGCGCAGCTCGAGCTGGTTCCTCTCGTCGAGAGCCGTACGCTCGGTCAGGTGGACGGCTTTTTCAAGGTCGCGCACGGTAGCGTCGAGTTTGGCGATGTCGCGCCGCGCGTTCGCGCTCATTTTCGTGTGAAGCGCGTAACTGAACAAGAATGCAAGAAAGGCCGAAGCGATGGCAATAAGGATGAGATCCATGGAGTCGAAGAGAAAAGGTGGTACCCGAAAGCTGAGCGAGTTGCATTTTAGCAATATCCAGCAATTGGGACAACAAGCTTTTCTGCCCTTCGGACATGATGTCGCCGGCTTGTTGCGACAGGCACGCATGCCGCCCTGCGCCGCCAGTGCCAATCAATCAATCAAACGTGCGTATATGTAACCGTAAAACAAAACGCCCGATGCAATGCACCGGGCGTTTTTTTTTAAACAGATTTACCGGGTAGCGAAAAAGGCCATTACCCTGCGAATCTGTCTAGCACCAGACAAGAACTCCGCCCACGCTATCTGCGTGGTGCGCGCCTTGTTTAGCTATGGCTATTTAAATGGGGCAGATATTTCCAGCTTTTTCGCCTTTTGGACCGGTCGAGCGCTCGAACGACACGCGCTGGTTTTCGGCCAGGCTCTTGAAGCCTTGCGACTGGATGTCCTGGAAGTGGGCGAACAAGTCCGCGCCGCCTGCGTCAGGGGTGATGAAGCCGAAGCCCTTGGCGTCATTGAACCATTTTACGGTGCCGGTTTGAGTAGTCATTTTACATTCCTTTAAATTTGCACGGGCAATAGCGCCCAGATTGCACATTCGACCAAATAGGGTGTACGGAGGAAATCAAACAGGACAGCCGAAAAGGCTAGACGGGAAAGAAAGACCAACAATCACAACGACTTGATGTAGTGCCTGAAGAAAGATACAGGGATTTTCCCGATTATCCTAATCATTTCGGATTTCATTTTACCGGGTGTGCATTTCGTGATTGGCCGATTATCGCCGAGAAATGCCTGTTAAGATGGGGAAACCCTGCTGGAGGCGGCTCGCCGAATCGGGGCATACCAGAGGTTTTAACAATACATGACGCAATATGCACTCAGTGAATTCATCCATGACAATATAGAATCGATTTTGCAGGCGTGGGAAGATTTTGCCCGTACCATCGAGCCTCCCGCGCTGACAATGGACGACACGGAATTGCGCGACCATGCCCGTCAAATGCTGCAGGCCTTCGCCAAAGACCTTGCAACCCCGCAAAGCGCGCACGAACGGGACGCCAAGGCGAAAGGCCTGGGCAAACGGGGGCCAGACGATACGGCAGCTGAAACGCATGCGGAAGCGCGACTGCTGTCCGGCTACACCGTCGTCCAGCTGGTATCCGAATACCGCGCCCTGCGCTCGAGCGTACTCACGCTCTGGACAGCCGATATCGGGATCACCAAAGCCTCCCATATGGTCGACGTCACGCGCTTCAACGAAGCGGTCGACCAGGCACTGGCCGAGTCGGTCGCACGGTACGAGTTCATGGTAAATCAGTCGCAGAACATGTTCCTCGCAATTCTGGGACACGACCTGCGCAATCCGCTCGGGACCGTGGTGACCGGTTCGAGCTTCCTGATGCAGGCCGTCGACATTCCGCCGAAATACGTGCTCGTGGCCACCCGCATGTTCAACAGCGCCAAACGCATGAGCAAGTTGATCAACGACCTGATCGATTTCACGCGCACCCACCTCGGCCCAGGCATCCCGATCCGCGTCAAGCAGGGCAACCTGGTGGCGGTATGCGCGGAAGTCACCGACGAGATGCGGACCTACCACCCCGAGCGCCAGATCGAGCTGGATATCCCGCCCAGGCTGGATGCCATTTTCGACGAGAGCCGTCTCGCCCAGGTGCTGTCCAACCTGATCGGCAACGCCATCCAGTACAGCGCACCGGACGTGCCGGTCACGGTTCGTGTGGAAGACCGCGGCGACAGCGTCTCGATCGCCGTCAACAACCAGGGCAGTCCGATTGCGGCGGACAAGATCGTGAGCGTGTTCGACCCGATGGTCCGCATCGCCGCCAACGTTGGTGCCAACGGTGCCGATGGCGGCTACATCGAGCGCACCAGCCTCGGTATCGGCCTGTATATTTCGCGCGAAATCGTCCATGCGCATGGCGGGCAGATCGTCGTCGCGTCGAACGCGCGCGACGGCACGACCTTCACCGTCATCATGCCGCTCGTGCCAGTCGGTTTCCGGTCGGCACAGGACGCGGCGAATGCACCCGATGCGTCCGCAGCCTGATCCCATGGGCGCCTTGCCTGAAGCCTTGCGCTGCAAGGTACTGGTGGTCGACGACGAGCGCGACGTGGCCGACCTGGCCGGCGCCCTGTTGCTCGCGCACGGATTCTCCGTGACGGTCGTCTATTCTGCGATGGCCGCCTTGCAGGCGATCGAACATGACAGGGAAATCGACGCTGTCTTTTCCGACGTCATGATGCCTGGAATGACCGGGTTGCAACTGGCGAGCGCACTCCGGAAGCTGCGCCCGCGGGTCAGGCTCACCCTGACTTCCGGCTACACGCCGCCTGAGCTGCTGGCTGATCGCGGGGTGCTCTACCACTTCGTGACCAAGCCCTACAACATCGAAACCGTCATTGAACTGCTCCTCAGCGAGCTGGCGCCCGTACCGTAGCTTGCGGTCGGGGTGCCGGCGAAATCAACTCCCCAGATGCGAAATGAGGAGCCGGCGCTGCTGGGCTGTGCCCTCCTGCGCACTGTCCTCCTTCCCATCGACCGACAGCCCCACCGCCATGATGTCGATGAACAGCAGCTGCAAAATGCGCGAGATCATCGACAGGAAGCTGGTGCTGTCCTCGGCGTGATCGACCGCCAGGCAGACGCTGGCCTTCTTCGCCAGGGGCGACTGGCTGTTGCCGATGGCGATGACGTCGGCGCCGTGGCCCCGTGCGATATCGACCGCCTGCAGCAGTTCCGGCAAGCGTCCCGAATTGGAGATCGCGATCACCACGTCGCCCGGCCCCAGCAGGTCGGCGGCGAGCGTGAACAGGTGCGAGTCGCCGTACAGCGCGGTGGGAATGCGGAAGCGGAAGAACTTGTGCTGGCCGTCGAGCGCCACCACGCGCGCATTGCCCATCGCGTAGAACTCGACGCGGCGCGCGCGGCCCACCAGGTCGATGGCGCGCTCGAGCTGGTGCACGTCCAGCCCGTCGCGGAATTTCAGGATCGCCGATACCGTGTTGTCGATCACCTTGGCCGACAGGTCGTGGGTGCTGTCGCCCGTGCGCACCTGGCTGTGGCGCACGGGAATGGCCCCGGTCAGGCTGCTGGCGAACTTCAGCTTGAAGTCGGCCAGGCCGAGAAAACCCAGCGAGCGGCAGAAGCGGATCACGGTCGGCTGGCTCACTTCCGCCACGCGCGCGATATCGGCGATCGGCTCGTTCAGCACCAGGCGCGGCTGCTCGAGCACGAGCGTGGCCACGCGCTGTTCGGCGGGGGTCAATTCATGCTGCAGGTGCTTGATGCGCTCCATCAGGGTGTTGGCCCCGCTGCGACCGCGCAGGTGTTCCGAGAGGATGGTCGCCACGCCATGGAAGGCGGGGTTCGGCGTCGTGATGACGTAAGTCGGGATGCTCGCCAGGTAGTCCGAGAAGCGCCCCTTGGCCTCGAAGCGGGCACGGAACGGCGACTGCGCGAACCACTCGCCAATGCGCGGCACGATGCCGCCGCCGATGAAGATGCCACCGAAGGCACCGAGCGTCACCGCCAGGTTGGCGGCCGCGCCCCCGAGCATGCCACTGAAGACGTCCAGCACCTCGAGACAGAGCGGGTCCTTGTCGTGGAGCGCACCCGCGATGATGTTTGCCGCCGAACGGGGTGACGCCCGTATCCCATTGCGCGCGGCCAGTGCGCGGTACATCAGCTCCATGCCCGGCCCCGAAATCAGGCGCTCGTTCGATACGTGCTGCCACTCGCGCCAGGCGAACTGCAGGATCGCGAACTCGCGCTCGTCGCTGGGGGCGAAGTTGACGTGGCCGCCTTCGCTGCCCAGGGTAACAAAGCCGTCGGCGGTTGGAATCAGGCCCGATACCCCGAGGCCGGTACCGGGACCGAGCACGCCGATCACCGCCCCCGCCGCCGGCTTGCCGCCGCCTACCTGGCGCAGGTCGGCGGGGGTCAGCACCAGGATGGCCATTGCCAGCGCGGTGAAGTCGTTCACCACCAGCAGCGTGGACAAACCGAGTTCGCGCCGCAGCGCCTCGGTCGAGAATTCCCGTGCACGGTTGGTCAGGCGTACCTGGTCGCCGTTGACCGGATTGGCGACCGCAAAGGCCGCGTGCTGCAGCGCCAGCCCGGGGCCGCCCGCCAGCGGCGCGCTCACGTGATGGGCCAGGTAGCTGCGCAGGAGCGGAACGATGCCGTCGAAATCCTCGCACCTGAGCACGGCCACGTCCCGGAATATGCCGGGTGCGGTCTGCAGCGCGAAGCGCGCGTGCGTCGCGCCGATATCGGCCAGCAGGCGCGGACCGTCGGCAAACGCGGTGCGTCCGAACTTTTCCGGCTCCTGCTGGCTACCCATCAGGCGGCGCTGCCCGGGACGCCGAACCAGGCGCCGTAGGCCGGCAGCGTGACGCGTCCGCCCGCGGCCTCGCCCGGCAAGCCGTGGCCCGCCAGGTCCCGGGCACCCGCGCTCTCGGGCCAGTCGAAGCTGACCGGCGCGTTCGACAGGTTGAAGGCGGCCAGCACGGTCGGTTCGCCATCCGTGGTGCGGCGCAGCGCCAGCACCGGTTCCGGCGCATCGAAGAAGGAGATGCCCCCGCGGGTCAGCTGCGGCAGGTTCCGGCGCCAATGGATGATGCGGCGCGCTGCATTCAGGCTCGAGGCAGGATCTGCCTCCTGCACCGAGGCGGCAGCGGCCAGGTGCGGCGCCGCCACCGGCAGCCAGGGCTGGCCGCTCGTGAAGCCCGCGTTCGGTGCTTCGTTCGTCCATGGCATCGGCGTGCGGCAGCCGTCGCGGCCCTTGAACTCGGGCCAGAAGGTGATGCCATAGGGGTCCTGCAGCAGCTCGTAGGGCACGTCCGCTTCCGGCAGCGCCAGCTCGTCGCCCTGGTACAGGCAAGGCGTGCCTTTCAGGGAAAGCTGCATCGCCAGCACCATCGCGGCAAAGGCGGCTGGCGCATCTTCGCCCTTCCAGCGCGTCACCACGCGGATCGCATCGTGGTTACCCACCGACCAGGAAGCCCAGCCCCCCTGGACACGCGCTTCGAACTGCTCGACCTGGGTGCGGATGTGGGCCGCCGTGAACTGCGGCGTGAGCAGGTTGAAGCTGTAGGCCATGTGCAGCTTGTCGCCGTCGGCCGTGTACTCGGCCATGCAGGCCAGCGCGTCGTCCGCTCCCACTTCGCCGATCGAGACGGCGCCGAATTCGTCCAGCAGCGCACGGACCTTCTGCAGGAAGGCGATGTTCTCGGGGCGCGTCTTGTCGTAGATGTGCGCCTGCATGCCGTAAGGGTTGACGTCGGTGACGGAAGCCGTGTCGCGCTGGGTGGCCGGCGGATTGCTGCGCAGCTGCAGGTCGTGGAAGTGGTAGTTGCAGGCGTCCATGCGCACGCCGTCGACGCCGCGCGCGAGCCAGAAGCGCAATGCTGCCAGGTGCGCCTGCTGCACTTCCGGATTGTGGAAGTTCAGCTGCGGCTGGCTGACGAGGAAGTTGTGCATGTAGTACTGCTTGCGGCGCGTGTCCCACTGCCAGGCGGAGCCGCCGAAGACCGACATCCAGTTGTTCGGCGGGTTGCCATCCGGTGCCGCATCGGCCCAGACATACCAGTCGGCCTTCGGATTGTCGCGGCTCGAGCGGCTTTCGACGAACCAGGGGTGGGCATCGGCCGTGTGCGCCATCACCTGGTCGATCATGATCTTCAGGCCGAGCGAGTGGGCTTTCGCGACCATCGCGTCGAAGTCGGCCAGGGTGCCGAACAGCGGGTCGACGTCGCAGTAGTCGGAAATGTCGTAGCCGAAGTCCTTCATCGGCGACTTGAAATAGGGAGAGAGCCAGACGATGTCCACGCCCAGGCCGGCGATGTAGTCGAGCTTCGCGGTGATGCCGGGGATGTCGCCGACGCCGTCGCCATTCGTGTCGAGATAGCTGCGCGGGTAGACCTGGTAGATGATGGCTTCGCGCCACCACTCATTGTTGTGCGTGGAAGTCTGGGTCATGGCAAGGATCCGGTGGAGTGATTTTTACGCAATATACAGCAGGTTTTTCGATTTTACAATCTGCGGCAAAACAGCCAAATACGCCATATTTCCTTTGTATTCAATCACTTATATGCAAACATCGTTTGCATTCGCAATGCATGAAGTAGCAAAACTACGCACCAGCACTGGTGGCGCCCGTCGAGCCGCCATTTTCCTGTTGCAAAGAACGAAACACCGTCATAGCATCCCGGGTTGATTCCTCTATCCGATGCCGCCATGAGCCAGCCGACCACACCTGCAACAAGCGGGCGCATGCCACGCCAGATCCCCTACATCATTGCCAACGAAGGCTGCGAGCGCTTCAGCTTCTATGGCATGCGCAACATCCTGACGCCCTTCCTGATCTCGACCCTGCTGCTGTTCCTGCCGGAGTCCGAGCGCACGGGCGAAGCCAAGCACGTGTTCCACACCTTCGTCATCGGTGTCTACTTCTTCCCGCTGCTGGGCGGCTGGCTGGCCGACCGCTTTTTCGGCAAGTACAACACCGTGTTCTGGCTCAGTCTCGTGTATTGCGCGGGCCATGCCTGCCTGGCCATTTTTGAAGACAATGTCCAGGGCTTCTATCTCGGCCTGGGCTTGATCGCGCTGGGCTCGGGCGGCATCAAGCCGCTGGTGGCGAGTTTTGTCGGCGACCAGTTCGACCAGACCAACAAGGGCAAAGCGAAGCTCGTCTTCGACGCCTTCTACTGGATCATCAACTTCGGCTCCTTCTTCGCGTCGCTGCTGATGCCGGTCTTCCTGCGCGACTACGGCCCGGCCGTCGCCTTCGGCATTCCCGGCATCCTGATGTTCATCGCCACCATGGTGCTCTGGAGCGGCAAGAAGAAATACGTGCACGTGCCGCCGAGCGCGGCCAGCCCGGATTCCTTCACCCGCGTGGCCCGTACCGCCCTGCTGGCACGCGCACCGGGGCAAAGCCGCCCGGGCCTGGCCGTGGCCGTGGACCGGCGTGCTCGGCGCGGTGGTATCGCTGGCGATGACGCCGCAATGGGGTTTTGTCATCGCCGCCTGCATGGCGCTCGTGCTGCTGCTTGCGTTCGGCGGCATCGGTACCGCCATGCAGCTCGATCGCGCGCGCGGCCACCACCCGGCCGAAGCCGTCGACGGCGTGCGCGCCGTGCTGCGCATCCTGATCGTGTTCGCCCTCGTCACGCCCTTCTGGTCGCTGTTCGACCAGAAGGCCTCGACCTGGGTGGTGCAGGCCAATTCGATGATCACCACCTTCTCCGTCTTCGGCCTGGAAGTCACGCTGCTGCCGGCCCAGATGCAGGCGCTGAACCCGATGCTGGTGATGCTGCTCATCCCCTTCAATAACCTGGTGCTGTTCCCGCTGCTGCAGAAAGTCGGCTTCACGCCGACGCCGCTGCGCCGCATGACAGCCGGGATCGCGTTCTCCGCCTTGTCCTGGCTCGTGATCGGCACCATCCAGGTATCGATGGACGCAGGCACGCCCACCTCGATGGCCTGGCAGATCCTGCCCTACGCGCTGCTGACGATGGGCGAAGTGCTGGTCTCGGCGACCGGCCTCGAATTCGCCTACAGCCAGGCGCCCGCGTCGATGAAGGGCGTGATCATGGCGCTCTGGTATCTGGCCGTCACGGTCGGCAACCTGTGGGTGCTGGTGGTGAACGCGGCGGTGAAGAACGATGCGGTGCTGGGCACGATTGCCAGTTCCGGCCTGGGCGTGATCGCCTTCCAGATGTATTTCTTTGCCGCCTTTGCGCTATTGGCGGCGCTGGCTTTCGGGCTGTACGCGAAGCGCTACCGGATGGTGGACTACTACCGCGGCACGGACGCGGCGAAAGCGCCGGCGACGGCGAAAGCCTGACAACGCAAGGCGCAGTGCTTGTCACGCACGGAGGCGATATGACGACCTTGTTTCCCATCCTGAAGCTCCTTTTCGTGGCGGTCCTGTTCGGCTTTCCTCTCTATCTCAACATTAAGAGGGCGCGGCGTGGGGACGACTTCAGCATCCGCCCCCTTGTCGACGAGCAGTTCCGGCAACTGGTCGTCGAGGCAGGCAATCCGGAGCTGTGCTTCGACGGCAGCCGTGCGCGCATCGTCGACGAGACGGAGGAAACCTTCCACGACAAGGGCAGCAACACGACGACGCTGCTGCGCATCCAGCGCTACGCGCGCAACGAGTACGGCGAGTACTTCTTCTTCATCTCGGACGGCAGGAGCAAGCCCTTCTTCAAGCACACCCCGCACCACATCGCGAAGATCGCGCTCAAGGACAATTACCGCGAGCCCTATCCCGACAGGCGCTGACGGCGGCATGCGCCACCGATAAACAAGGAAGACATGCCCGTCAACCACATTGCAGAACAATACCTGCACGCCTTCACCTCCGGCGGCGATTTTCCTGGCGGCCTGGCGTTTCGCAAGGCCCTCGGCCAGGCGAACCTCGACTTCACGCCCGACAGCCTGGGCCGGATCGACATGCTGCTGCGCCAGATGCGCACGCGGCTGCGGCCTGACTACACGCCCTTCATCAACAAGCAGGAGAACCAGACCTTCCTCTACCTGCTGTGCTTTTACGTGGGCGCCGTCGTCTGCCGCTATACCCGCGACGACTTCGCCTGGTACAGCTACGACGAACTGAAAGAGGCCGCGCCGCCGGAGTTCCTGGCGCAGATACCGGAAGCCTTCGCCACCTCCATGGTCTGCCTGCTGCGCGAAAACGGCGTCCTGCTTCCGCTCTCGCCGATCCTGGACCTGCTGTTCGACGAGGCGGGCGACGCCAGCGTGCTGGCCACGGCCGACAAGACGATGCGGCGCCTGGCGCATGCCGTCCGGCTCGAACGTCCGCAGTCTGCCGCGCGCGCGCGACGACCCGCGTACCGCGGCCCTGCACGCCACCGCTGCCTGCGCCGGCTGGGCGGCGGGCTTCGCGACCTGGATGATCTGCGAGGGCGGCATCCTCGATACCACCCTGCTGCACCAGCTGCCCAACGGCAAACGCCAGGCCGTCACGCTGTTCGACTGCCCGTTCGAACAGGCCCGCGAGCGGCTCGAGCGCATGGAAGACAATGCGCAGGTATCGGTACTGGCCTACAAGGATGTCGTCGGCCTGCCGAGCGTTCGCCTGGACGCCATCGTGCTCGACGTGCGTAGTGCCGCTTCAAAGGCGCTGGCGCTCACGATTGCCGTGCCCTACCGCGCCGCCGGCGGGGACACCCCCTTCGCCGTGTTCCGCCCCTGCATGCTGCACCCGCAAAGGCCCGGCCCGATGGCGCAGGCCGTCATCGCCGCCGGCTTTTTCGAAGGCATCGACAGCTACCAGCCGGCTGGCCTGCTCGACAAGTACCTGGACACCACGGCGTGAAGCATCGCGCCGCCCATCTGTTCGATCGTCGCAGGACGAGAAAGGAAGGAATGAAGAAGAAGATACTGATTCCCGCCGCGCTGGCCCTGGCGCTGGCCGCCACGGTGGGCAGCGCGCAGCCGCCGGCGACTTCACCGGAGGCCACCCCGGCCACGGAAACGAACAGCGCGGACGAGGCGCCCGTGCAAACCGTGCAGGTGCGTGGCGTGCGCGATCCCGCACTCATGCCCTACGAAAAAGCCTACGATTTCCTGACGCGCCTGCGCAAGGCCGGCGACGGCAGGATGGATATGGTGATCCGCATCCTGTCGGCGCGCACGCAGCAGCCGATTCCGGACCTGGAAGTCTTCCTGCAGGGCGAAACCACGTATCGGAAACTGGCCCTTTCCCCCGAGGGCTTCCTCACCATGGTGCTGGACCCGGCCTACCTGAAGGACAAGGTCGCGATCCTGACTAACAAGCCCAAGGGGGCGATCGTCGTCGAATACTATTTCGTCCCGACGCTGCCGGCCGATGGGCTGCGCTTTGCCGACATCGGCGCCAGCATTGCCGCGGTCAAGCGGGCCCAGCGGGAAGTCCTGCCCTGGTACCTGCGCCCGTTCATGGGGACGATCAGGGAGGTGATGCTGTGCTACCCGCGCAAGGACCAGGAGCTGTTGGTCACGCAGGGCGAGACAGTGGTCCGGCCCGCCAATATCGAGCAGAAGAACATGCTCAGCAGAAACACCGTGTATTGCGCCGTTTTCAACGAGGCTGAAGCGCGCAAGGCGCCGGACAGCCTGGTGGCGGCACCCGCCAGCCCGATCGCCCTGTTTCGATGAGGCCGGGCGGCGCGCATGCAACACGGGTAAGACGCGAAAGGGAAATCAGGCGTAGAGTAGTCGCATGAGACCGCGCCGCGACTATGAAACCGCCAGATTGATCGACGAGTCGATCAAGCTCATGCAATCGCAGGGCACCTACCGCGCAGCGCGCATGCTGTGCGAAGCCGGCGTGCGCCTCGATACGGCCTATCGCGTGCTGCGCCGGCCCGAGCAGCGCCGCATCTATGGCGAGGCTATTCTGCACTGAGCCCCGGGACCGACACGTCGGTTACTTCCCCGAGTATCGGCGGCTGCAGCTCCGACCGTTCCTTCGGCCAAGTGCCAGTTCACCGCCGAGCTTGCCGCGTCGGCATCAGGGTCTAGTAGAATTACATCGGAATTGAGCAAATTTCCTCTGCTTGCCGCCTGTTGGCGAGCTCCGATGTAGCACAACTACGAGAACCTGCTGCCGATGATCCGATACGCCTGCCTTGCCCTGTCCGTCCTTGCAGGCTCCGCCTGCGCTGCCAGCGTGCCACTCTCGGCCTGCGACACGCCCTCGTTTACTACCCTGCTCCAGCCAGGCGGGCCGGCGAGCGCGGCACGCGCGGTCTGGCTCGACCGGCGCCTGGCGCGCTGGCCGGGCATGGCGCGCGAAGGCCGCTTCCGCCTGTATCACTCGCCTGGCGGCACCATCGCCGCTACCACCGGGGCGCCGGTCCGGGGCGCGGCAGGGGCGATCGAGCTCGACCTGTTCACGGGCGAGGTGCCGGCCGTGGCCGCGCAGCGCTTCAGGCATGTCGAACCCGGCCCGGTGCTGGCCGTGCGCGAGGCCGACCTCGCGCGCCTGCCGCAACTGCACCGCGAACAGCTCGTGCTCGTGCGCGAAACAGCAAGTGGGATCGTCCTGGCCGCCACCCGCCTGCAAAGCGCAGGCGGCCTCGACGACCTGTACAGCGCCGCGCGCGACGTGCCCGCCTTGGGTGCCACCCCGACAGCGCGCGGCACCGCATTCAGGCTGTGGGCGCCGACCGCCCGGAACGTGGCCGTCTGCGTCTACGACACGGGCAGCAGCCGCGCGCGTGCCGTCCATCCGCTGGACGTCGACACTGCCAGCGGCGTCTGGAGCGTGCAGGTCCCGAAGGACCTATCAAGCCGCTACTACCGGTACGTCGTCGACGTGGTGGCCGATGGCGTCGGCCTCGTGCGCAACTTCGTCACCGACCCGTATTCGGTCAGCCTCACGACGGATTCGAAACGCAGCTATATCGCGGACCTTGCTTCGCCTGCCCTCAAGCCGCGCGGCTGGGATGCGCACCGCTCGCCCGATACCGTCAAGGCGCAGACCGACATGAGCGTCTACGAGCTGCACGTGCGCGATTTTTCGCGCGACGACCCCTCGGTGCCGCTGCATAAACGCGGCAAGTACGCGGCCTTTGGCGAGACCGCTTCGCACGGCATGCGCCACTTGCGGGCGCTGGCCCAGGCCGGGCTGACCGATATCCACCTGCTGCCCGTGTACGACATCGCCAGCGTGCCCGAGAAGGACTGCGTGGTCCCGCGAGCGCAGGGCGCGCCCGATAGCGGGGAGCAGCAGGCGCTGGTCATGAAGACGGCCCACGCGGACTGCTACAACTGGGGCTACGACCCCTACCACTACAACGCGCCCGAAGGCAGCTATGCCAGCGACGCGCAAGATGGCGCGCGCCGCATCGTCGAATTCCGCGAGATGGTGATGCACCTGCACCGCGCTGGCCTGCGCGTCGGGCTGGACGTGGTCTACAACCACACCTTCATCGCCGGCCAGAACGAGAAGTCGGTCCTGGACCGCATCGTGCCCGGCTACTACCACCGCCTCGACGAGAACGGCGCCATCGCCCGGTCGACCTGCTGCGACAACACCGCGACCGAAAACACCATGATGGCCCGGCTGATGATCGACTCGGCCGAACTGTGGGCGAAGCACTACCGCATCGATTCCTTCCGCTTCGACCTGATGGGCCACCAGCCGCGCGCGGCGATGGAGGAGTTGGGCGCGCGCGTCGACCGGGCAGCCGGCCGCCACGTCCAGCTGATCGGCGAAGGCTGGAACTTCGGCGAAGTGGCAAACGGCGCGCGCTTCGTGCAGGCTTCGCAATTGTCCCTGAACGGCAGCGGCATCGGCACCTTCAGCGACCGTGCCCGCGACGCCGCGCGCGGTGGCGGCGCCGGCGACGGCGGCGAGGCCGTCGTCAAGCAGCAGGGCTACATCAACGGCCTGGTCTACGACCCCAACGCCCTCGCCGGTACCCGTCCGCGCAGCGACCTGCTGCGCAGCGCCGACATGGTGCGCATCGGCCTGGCCGGCACGCTGCGCAGCTATCGGCTCACGACCTTCGACGACACCACGCGCAGGCTGGAAGACATCCCGTATGGCGACCAGCCGGCGGGCTACGCCAGCCAGCCAGGCGAAGTCGTGAACTACATCGAGAACCACGACAACCAGACGCTGTACGACGCCAATGCCCTGAAGCTGCCGCTGGCGACGTCGACGGCCGAGCGCGCGCGCGTGCAGGTGCTGGGCCTGGCGATCAACGCCTTCAGCCAGGGCGTCGCCTATTACCATGCGGGCGTCGACATCCTGCGTTCGAAGTCCCTGGACCGTAACAGCTTCAATTCCGGCGACGCCTTCAACCGCCTCGACTGGACCTACCGGACCAATCACTTCGGCAGCGGCCTGCCGCCGGCGCCGGACAATGCGAAAGACTGGCCGCTGTTCCAGCCGCTGCTGGCCAACCCGGCGCTGCGGCCGACGCCTGCCGACATCGCCTTTACGCGCGACGCCTTCCGCGACCTGCTGAAGATCCGCGCCAGCTCGACGCTTTTCCGGATGCGCACGGCAAGCGAGGTGGCAGAGCGCCTGCGCTTCTTCAATGTGGGCTCGCAACAGGAACCGATCGTGATTGCCGCCCACCTCGACGGCCGCGGCTATCCGGGCGCGGGCTTTGCGGGCCTGCGCTACTTCATCAACGTCGACAAGACCGCGCATGTGGTGAGCGATCCGCAGGCCGTCGGCAAGCGCCTGCGCCTGCATCCGGTGCACCGCGCCAGCACGGCTGCCGACAAGCGCGCCGTGGATGCTGCATTCGACAGTGGCACGGGCGGCTTCCGCATTCCGGCGCGGACGGCGGTGGTATTTATCGAAGAGTGAAAGGCAGGTAGGATGGCGCATCGGCGGCGGCGCACCTCGCTCCGCCATGCCGAACCTGCCAGGAGCCAGCTTTGCACAGCACACATGCCTTGCGCGTCGACGCGGGACGGATCATGAAGGTTAACCACGCCGGCGAGCACGGCGCCGTGAACATCTACGCGGGGCAGCTCGCTGCGGCAGGCTGGCGCGCGCGTATTCTGGTCTCCGAACTGGCCGAATTCAAGTCCCACGAAGAGCGGCACCGCGCACTCTTCGCCAGCGAACTGGCGCGCCGCGACCGCCGCGCTGCCGCAGCTACTGGCTGTGCGGCGTGGGCGGCTACCTGCTCGGTTTCGTCACCGGTTTGCTGGGCGTGCGCTCAATTGCGATCGCAACCGTGGCGGTGGCGCGCGTGGTGCTGCGGCACCTGGAGCAGCAGCTCCTGGCCATCGGCACCACCGATCCCCACGCCAGCGCCGCCATCTCGGCTATATTGCAGGAAGAGCAGCTCCATCATGACCATTCCGCAGCCCATGTCAGCGATTCCGGACTTCTTCATCGCATGCTAGGCGCGGTGATCTCGGGCGCGACGAAGTCGGTGATCTGGATAGGGATGCGGCTCGGTCGAACCTAAATCCAGCTTGATTGCACTTTTTTATCAAATGCAATCGTATGTTTATAATTTTTAGACTTTTTTTTACTTTGCAAGAAAGACTACTTCGTGACCGAATCGACGAAAACAGCAATTATCACAGCGGTGCTTACAGGCATTTTTACTGTCGTGGCTGGAGTCGCCACCTACTGGTTTACTACAAAAGAGCCGGAACTTTCATATTCGGTAGTAGGTGGTCCGGCTCTTTCAAACGCTAGTGGCTCAAAACGCATCTTCGTAGTCGAAGTAAGAAACGACGGCAAGAAAGAGGTTGCTCAGACTTTGATTCAAGTTAGTCTAAAGTTCGGTGAATTAAGCGAAGCGGCCTCGGAAGCAAGTCCTGGAGTTAAATTGGCCGAAGAGAAAACGCAACATCAGATCGATATAAGGGCAGACTTATTAAACCCTGGTGATGCTGTTAAGGTCTCGTTTTTGACAGCGCTCGCATCCCAAAACGGACAACCTACTGTAGTAGTACGAGCGCCTGGTGTAAAAGCAATTGCTGAAAGCTCAAAATCGAACAACCCTTTAGACATTGCATTGCTACCGCTGATTCTAGGCACACTTGCTGCTGTTCTTAGTACATTTCTGATGGCTGCACGTATTGGGTTTCTCGGGAGGTTAGTTGGTTTTGCTGGGCCATCACTAGATCAATCTGAGATATCCGCAAACATTTGTGCTGCATGTGGTCTACATGACGAAGCTAACCGATTAAGGTTTGGGGGGCCAGAGATTTCGTACCGAGGAACTGCGGATTTTCTTTTGCAACAAGCTCTTTCTGTAGAAGAGCCACGTCGAAAAAAGTATGACATGGCCTTGCGCGGCCTACTGCTGTTTGCCGACACCACACCCAATACGCAATACACCATCCGTTACGCAATTGAGTTTTTGGCAGGATCCCCAATTTCAGACGCTGATTTTGAAGAATTGAAAAACAAAAAGACCCGCGAAGGCGAGGACCCGGTAGTTTGGCGCCAGAGATTAGTAACTTTTGTCAGTGAGGCGAATTCAGAGAATTAAATACATGCAACTTCGGTGTAGATTATAATAATCTATATTTTCTGCACTCGTTAAAATGAGAGAATTCGACTGCAAATTCTCAGCGACGGCATGATCGCTACCATTATCACGATCACAGTTGCTGGGACCGGATTTTCGCACGACCCCAATTTCCGGGTCTTAAGCCCGCTATGACCCGTTTTCATGAGCTACGCACTCAGCTTCGTCTGCTCCTGCATCTGCATCTACTGGGACACGCCCCAGTAAAAATATTGCTTATACGGTTCGATCTAATAATTCTGTTTCTGACGCCCCGGTTAATAGACTCATACAAACTGCCAAATAAAACAACCTATGCAATTCAACCCAATCTCAATAGTTTTGACATTAGTTGGCGGCTTATTATTAGCGGCCCTTCTTGGCTGGATTCGTCGCCCCCGACTTACAGTATTTGTTCCAAGAACATTCTCTTATAATCAACTTAGTGACAAAGGACACCTTGTTGAGGTCACGGTATTCAATCGTGGATTCAAAACTGAAGAGAGTATTGATGTAACGCTTAATCCATCACTAAAGTACGAGTTACTTGGCGCCAATAGCCCCGATGCGACTGTTGATAGAAATCGCCTCAAAATGACACGCATCGCTCCTTCAGATGAAATTACAATGCTCTTAGTTGTTGAAAACGGTGTTTTTAAACCAGATGATATTACTCAAACTGTTTCCAAAGAAACTAAAGGAGTTACCGTTGCGAAGCTTGAGGATGTTCCGCCAACCGCAATGCAACGAGTGTTTTTAGTAGGCGTGTTTATAGTCCTTCCTGCTGTGTGCTATCTCGGGTACGTGGCGATCAATAACGCTTTCACCGCTCCTGAGCCAACAGCAGTTGCCGCAGCGCCCATAAAAACAATTGGCTGGACCATACCTTCGTTCTATCAGAAAGATGACAATCTTCTTTATAAGTCACTGGAGTCAGGGAAGTTATCCGTTGAGCTTGGAACACTAAGTGCAAAAGGTGATATCGTATCGGTTCCGTTTCAATTACGAAACGATACGAATGCAGTATACAACGCAACCTTGCAAGCTTTTACAAGCACAACCGATAAGCGCACCCCGCGTTACGAACAGCTAATTAGTAATGTAATCGTTTTCCCGGGAGGTAAGACTGAAAAACATATTAATGTAGCCATTCCTATAACCGCTACTGGTAACGAGAGGATTATTTTTATAACTGTTTTCTTAGAGGATACCAACGGAGAAACCTTGAAACTTAATCAAAATTACATAGCACCAGATAAGATTAATCAAGAACCGGCATCGGCAAAAAGAAAGAATGGGTAAAAACCGACTAGAAGCCTTCAGCGACGGCGTCATCGCCATCATCATCACGATCATGGTGCTGGAACTGAAAGTCCCGCACGATCCCGACTTCCGGGCCTTGCTCCCGCTGTGGCCCGTCTTCATGAGCTATGTGCTCAGCTTCATCTACGTCGGCATCTACTGGAACAACCACCATCACCTTTTGCACGCGGTGCATGAAGTGAGCGGCGGCGTGTTGTGGGCGAACCTGCATCTGCTGTTCTGGCTCTCGCTGATTCCTTTCGTCAGCGCCTGGATGGGCGAGAACCACTTCGAGATGGCGCCCACCCTCGCCTACGGCGTCGTGCTGTTCATGTGCGCCGTTGCCTATTCCCTGCTGGCGCGGCGACTGACCTCGAACCATCCAAAGAACGCGACGCTCGCCCGCGCCATCGGCGACGACCGCAAGGGGCGCCTGTCGATCCTGCTGTACGTGGCCGGGGTGGTGCTGTCGTGGTTTTCGCCACCGCTGGGCTTTGCCGTGTATGCGGGAGTAGCTGTCATGTGGCTGATTCCGGACCGCCGCATCGAAGCGACCGTCATCGACGAAATCGAGCACGAAGAAGCCTCCAGGTAATCGCATACTGCATGTAGGAGTGCATGGAGCGCGGGCAGTGCAGGTGCCGACAGCGCTGCGGCATGCGCTCCGACAGACCACACCGATGCGGCGTGCCGGCCTGAAGAAATGTCGAAATGTGTCGCCGCTAAGTGCGCCATTTCACAGACTGCGTTTGCCGGGCCTGCCTAAGCTTGTCCTTTGGATTTAGCTACGGGCCCCTATCATGACGCATCAACCTTCACATCACCGCGACCAGCCGGTCGCACTCTGGGGCGGACTCGAATGCACCGTCAACCGCGTGCAGGACCAGTATTTCAGCCAGATGGACCGCAATGGCCACGCCGGCCGCCTGCCCGATATCGAGCGCTTCGCCTCGCTCGGGGTCAGCGCGATCCGCTATCCGGTGCTGTGGGAGCGCACCGCGCCTGGCGACCTGAATGACGCCGACTGGAGCTGGTCCGACGCGCGCCTGCCGGCGCTGCAGGAACTGGGCGTGACCCCGATCGTCGGCCTGCTGCACCACGGCAGCGGTCCGCGCCATACCAGCCTCGTATCGCCCGACTTTCCCGACAAGCTGGCCGCCTACGCCGGCGCCGTCGCCGCGCGCTACCCCTGGGTCGAGTACTACACCCCGGTCAACGAACCGCTGACCACCGCGCGCTTCAGCGGCCTGTATGGCGTCTGGTACCCCCATGGCAAGGATGACCTGACTTTTGTACAGGCCCTGCTCAACGAGTGCCGCGGCACCGTGCTGGCAATGCGCGCCATTCGCGCGGTCAATCCGCAGGCGAAGCTGGTGCAGACCGACGACATCTGCAAGAACTACGGCACCGAGCCGATGACGGGGCTGGTGAACTTCTTCAACGAGCGCCGCTGGCTGACCTGGGACCTGCTGTGCGGGCTGGTCGACCAGCAGCACGCGCTGTGGGACTACCTGGCCGGCACCGGCATCGACCAGGAGCAGTTGCTCTGGTTCCGCGACAACCCCTGCCCGCCCGACGTCATCGGCGTGAACTACTACGCCACCAGCGAGCGCTGGCTCGATCACCGCGCCGGCCGCTATCCCGAGCACTATCACCACGATTACCAGGGCCAGGCCTACGCCGACATCGAAACGCCGCGCGTGCTGGCCACGCCGACGCCCGGCATCGGCCCCTTGCTGCGCGAAGTATGGGAGCGCTATGGCCTGCCCGTTGCCGTCACCGAGGCGCACATCGACGCCAACCGCGAAGACCAATTGCGCTGGCTGCTCGAGATCTGGGACGCGGCGCAGCAGGAACGGATGAACGGCGCCGACATCCGCGCCGTCACCGTCTGGGCACTGCTCGGGTCCTACGACTGGAACTGCCTGGTCACCGAGTGCCGCGGCTACTATGAACCGGGGCCCTTCGACGTGCGCGGTCCGGAGCCGCGCGCCACCGCGGTGGCCGAGATGATGCGCGAACTGGCCAGCGGCCGTCCGCTGTCGAATCCGGTGCTGCAGGGCGAAGGCTGGTGGCGCCGTCCCGAACGCCTGCTGGTGAAACCCATCGGCACCCCGGCGGCGCTGGCCGACATGACGCGGTTGCTGCGCTTCGGGCGCGACAAGGTCGTCCAGCCGATCCTGATCACCGGCGCCACAGGCACGCTGGGCGGCGCCTTCGCGCGCATGTGCGAGCGCCGCAACCTGGCCTACCGCATCGTCACACGCGCCGAAATGGACGTCACCGATCCGGCCTCGGTGCAAGCTGCCATCGCCCGCTACCGGCCATGGGCCATCATCAACGCCGCCGGTTATGTGAAGGTCGACCAGGCCGAGGTCGACGCCCTGCGCTGCCGGCGCGAAAACACGCTGGCGCCGACCATCCTGGCGCTGGCCTGCGTGCGCAACGAGCTGCGCTTCGTGACCTTCTCGAGCGACCTGGTATTTGACGGCCGGTCCGACCGGCCCTATGTCGAATCGGACCGGGTGGCGCCACTCGGCGTGTATGGCCGCAGCAAGGCAGAGGCCGAAGAGCGCGTCATGGCGACCGACCCGGATGCGCTCGTGATCCGCACCAGCGCCTTCTTCGGACCGTGGGACGGCTACAATTTCGTGACGCGGGCACTCGACGCTTTGAGCGCGGGACGCCCCTTCACGGCCGCCGGCGACACGACCGTCTCGCCCACCTACGTGCCCGACCTGGTCCACACCTGCCTTGACCTGCTGATCGACAAGGAGAAGGGCATCCGCCACCTGACCAGCGGCAGCGCCGTGACCTGGGCGGAACTGGCACTGATGGCGGCGGCAGCGGCCGGTGTCGATACCAAGCGCTTCGAGGAGCGGCCGGCTGCGGCGCAGGGCACGCATCCGATCCGGCCCGTGTACAGCGCGCTGGGCACCGAACGCGGCCTCTTGATGCCTCCCTTGGGGGACGCGCTGGTACGCTATGCCGCGCTGCGCGCCGACCCCACGCAATACATCGCGGCGCGCAGCAACCAGTAACATGGACGACGCACCGGCAGCGTAGCGCCGCACCATGCGGCCGGTGCGCCCGCATGTACGGCACGGGTTATCGATTGCAGGAAGGAGGCAAGCACGCGACAACGAGGCATATTAATCGATGCAACACGCATGGGCTCGGGTAGAATGCATTTGGGCAAGTGTATTCCCTGCTGATCGGTTTCTTCGAAAAGAACATGCTTTCAACGACTTACGCCACTGCTTGTGTACGCCTGCCACGCTTTCGCCAGGTGCTGATTGCCTCCCTGCTCTTGTGCGGGAGCGGGGTCGCCGCCGCGGCGGACACCTTGAATACCGCGCTCGACGACCTCGACCAGCACGGCTACCCCTCGCCGCTGCTGGCGATCGAGCGCCTGCGCTCGGTCGCGGACCGTCCCGGTCCCGAGGCGCCCATCGCGCAGCAGATGCGCTACCACGCCACGCTGGGAATGATTGCCGTGCATGGCGGGGACAAGAAGGAACTCGACGCCACGGTCGCGGAGATGGGGCGACTGGCGGCAAGCGGGCGCTGCCAACCCTGCGGCGAGTACGGGCTCATCTTCCAGGCGGCCCAGCTGGAATTGAACCGGGACCGCAACGCAATCAAACCCTTGCTCGACACGCTGGCCAAGCTGCCAGCCGCAAGCGACCTGCGGCTGGAGTCGGCGCGCTCGGGCATGCTCGCGCGTGGGCGGGCGCTGCTCGACGAGAACGATGCGGCGCTCGACCTGGGCATGCGGGCCGTCGAGACCGCGGGCCGCGCCGGGCAGCCGGCGGCCGAGGCACGCCTGATGACGGGCCTCATGCGCGCCCACTTTGGACGCGGCGACATGGCAAGCGCCCTGCGCGTCACCGAGGAGACCTACGCGCTCGCAAAAAGCATCGGCTTTCGCTACCTCATGGCGCAGACGCGCATCAACCAGAGCTACATCTACGGCACCCTCGGACCACCCGAGAAGGAGCACCAGGCGCTGCTCGATGTGCTGCGCCTGACCAGGAACACGCGCGGCACCGAAGAGGTCGAGCAGACGGCGCAATCGAATCTGTCGGCCTATCACATCCATCGCGGCCAGTACCCGGAGGCGATCCGCTACACCCTCGCCGCCGAACAGCTGGCCCGCCGCATGGGCGACGACATCGGCGTGGGCTTTGCGGTGAGTAACCGCGGCAGTGCCGTGGCCCGCAGCGGCCGCGTCGACGAAGGCATGGCGCTGATGAAGCAGGGAATCGCCATGGTCGAGAAGGCGGGCGGGCGCCGCGAGATACTCGACCTGCTGTCCGAACAGGTCAATGTGCTGGAAGCGGCCGGCCGCGACCGCGAGGCCCTGGCCACGCTGCGCCGTGTGGTCAAGCTCTCTGGCGACATCACCACCGCCGAGCGCGAAAAGGCCGTGCTCGAACTGCAGGAAAAATTCTCCACCGAGCGCAAGAGCCGCGAAATCGAACGGTTGTCGCTGTCGAACGCCCGCGCCAGCGCCGAACTGGCCGCGCATGCATGGAAGCAGCGCATGTGGGCCGCGTTCGCGGTGGTACTGCTGCTGTCGGCGGCGCTGCTGGCGCAGTGGGTGCGCACGACGCGGCGGCGCAACCAGGCGCTGGTGGTCGACAACGCGGCGCTGGTCTCGCAGTCGATCCACGATCCGCTCACCGGCGCATTCAACCGCCGCCATTTCGAACAGCTGATGGCGCAGCAGGAAGCAACGGTGCACGGCCGCTCGCGCGACCGCAGCTACCAGGCCGCCGTGGGCCTGGTCCTGCTCGACGTCGACCACTTCAAGCGCATCAACGACACCCATGGCCACGCCGCCGGCGACGAGGTGCTGAAGGTGGTGGCCGAGCGCCTGCGCGGCCTGGTCCGCGAACAGGATGCGGTGGTGCGCTGGGGCGGCGAGGAATTCGTCCTCGTCCTGCCGGGTACCCCGGCCGACGGGCTGCCGGTCGTCGCCGCCAAGGCACTCAACGCCCCGGGCCGCGAACCGGTGATGCACGAGGGCGTGGCGATTTCCCTGCGCGCCAGCGCCGGCACCATCGCCTGGCCAGCATGGCCGGGCCAGGACTGGGCCGACGCGCTGCACATCGCCGACCTGGCGCTGTACCAGTCGAAGTCGGGCGGGCGCAACCGCGCGACCTGCTTCATGGGCCTGCGCGAGGGTGCGGACCTGGGCCGCGTACATGCCGACCTGGCGGCGGCCGCGGCGGCGGGCGACGTCGAGCTGCGCACGGTGGCGGGTCCGGCCTGACACGGCGATGATATCGAACTTCGAAAAAACCGAAGAAACACATCGATAAAGATAGGTTTTCCATAAGAAAACTCTCGGTAGAATTGCTGGCATGAGTGCTTTGTCAACTACCGAGAGAAAAAAATGAACGAAACCCTGGCGGCAATCATGGCCCACCTGGCCCAGCTCTTCGACGGCAACATGGGCTGGGCGATCCTGGCGCTGGCGCTGGCCGTGCGCCTGGCCCTGCTCCCGCTGACCCTGCACCTGTCGCGCAAGATGCTGGCCAACCGCCAGAAGATGAAAGCCCTGCAGCCGCAGGTCGACGCGATCAAACAGCGCCTGGCTGGCGATCCAAAGGCGATGTTCGTGGCGATATCCACACTCTACGAGGCAAACGGCGCGAAGATGGTGGACGGTTCCAGCATCCTCGGCGGGCTGGTCCAGCTGCCGGTGTTCGGCCTGCTCTACAAGGCGATCGGCCAGGCCAGTGCCGGTTCCTTCCTGTGGATCAGGAGCCTGGCCTCGCCCGACGTGGCGCTCACCGCGGTCGTGCTCGTGCTGACCGCAGTGTCTGCCTGCTTGTTCCCCTCCGAGACGGCGGGCGCGGCCACCTTCATGATCGTCGTCCAGGTAGTCATCACCGCCTTCATCCTGTGGAAGCTGTCGGCCGGTTTGGGGCTGTACTGGGTGGCCTCGGCCGCGGTGAACGCGGTGCAGGCCTTCGTGCTGCGATTCGATGCGCGCCGCCTGGCCGCCGCCACGGTTCGCTGAACACGGACCGTCGGCGCAGATCGATCGGGTATAGTCGGGCCATGCCCGACAAGGAAAAATATCCCGGCACGCCGGACGGCCGTTACTTCGTGGTCAGGGGCCGTCTCTGGCGCAGCAGCAATCCGCACCTGGACCCGGAAGAGCGGCAGGCCTGGGTCAAGCGGCTGATGGATGCGCGCCGCCAGGTTGGCGCCGCACTCAAATCTGGCGATACCGCAGCCGAAAGCCACGCGCGGGCGCAGGTCGACGAAGCCAAGCACGCGCTGGGCGAACGGGGCCCGGTGTGGTGGACCGACGGCGCGCCCGACTACAACCGGCGCATGGCGGCCAATACGCCTTATGCCGATTGGTACGCGGCGCTGGCGCCGCCTGACGAGAAGTAGCCGCCGCGCCGTTCAGACGTCCAGGTGCGAAATGAGCAGCTTCCTCGCCTCGATGTCGCCGTCCTGCCCGGCACCGAGCGAAATCCCGACCGCCATGATGTCGATCAGCAGCAGCTGCAGGATGCGCGAGATCATCGACAGGAAGGTCGTGCTGTCCTCGGTGTGGTCCACCGCCAGGCACACGTGCGCCTTCTTCGCCAGCGCCGACTTGCTGCTGGTGATGGCAATCACGCTGGCGCCGGCGGCGCGCGCGGCGTCCACCGCCGACAGCAGTTCCGGCGCCTGCCCTGCCGTCGAAATGGCGATCACGACGTCGTTCGGCTGCAGCAGTTCGGCCGCGAGCTGGAACAGGTGGGCGTCGCCGTGGGCCGTGGTCGGAATCCGAAAACGGAAGAACTTGTGCTGGCCGTCGAGCGCCACCACGCGCGCATTCCCCATCGCATAGAACTCGACCTTGTTGGCACCCCGCAGCAGCGCGATTGCCCGGTCGATCGCATGCACATCGAGCCCGTCGCGGAATTTCAGGATCGCCGACACGGTGTTGTCGATCACCTTCGCCGACAGGTCGTGGGTGCTGTCGCTCATGCGCACCTGGCTGTGGCGCACGGGGATCGAGCCGGTCAGGCTGCCGGCGAATTTCAGCTTGAATTCGGCCAGGCCCTGGAAGCCGAGCGAGCGGCAGAAGCGGATGACGGTCGGCTGGCTGACGTCGGCCAGGCGCGCGATCTCGGCGATCGGCTCGGACAGCACCTTGCGCGGATGCTCCAGCACGAGTGCGGCCACGCGCTGCTCGGCCGGCGACAATTCGTGCTGCAGGTGCTGCACGCGCTCCATCAAGGTATTGGCGCCGCTGCGTCCGCGCAGGTGTTCGGACAAAATCGTCGACACGCCGCGCAGGGCGGGGTTCGGCGTCATGATGACGTAGGTTGGAATTTGCGCCAGGTAGTCGGTGAAACGTCCCTTGGCCTCGAAGCGCGCGCGGAAGGGCGAGGTAGCGAACCATTGCGCAATGCGCGGCACGATGCCGCCGCCAATGAAGATGCCGCCAAAGGCGCCCAGCGTCACGGCCAGGTTGGCCGCGGCGCCGCCGAGCATGCCGGCGAAGCACTCGAGCACTTCCGGGCACAGGGGATCCTGCTGTTCGAGCGCGCAGCTGACGATCTCGGCGGCGCTGCGCGCGGGGGCCGAATTTGCCACATTCGCGCCATTTCTTTCGGCCAGCGCGCGGTACACCAGCTCCATGCCGGGGCCGGAGAGGATGCGCTCGTTCGACACGTGCGGCCACTCGCGCCAGGCGTACTGCAGGATGGCGAATTCGCGTTCGTCGGCGGGGGCGAAGTTGACGTGGCCGCCCTCGCTGCCGAGGGTGATGAAACCGTCGGCGGTCGGGATCACGCCCGAGACGCCCAGGCCGGTACCGGCGCCGAGCACGCCCGCCACCGCATGCGGGGCCGGCTTGCCGCCGCCGATCTGCAGCACGTCGTTTGCGCCCAGGCCCGGCAGCGCCATCGCCAATGCCGTGAAGTCGTTGACGATCAGGAGCGTCGACCAGCCCATCGCACGGCGCACTTCGTCGGTCGAGAACTGCCAGTCGCGGTTGGTCATGCGTACCAGGTCGCCGCTGATCGGGTTGGCCATCGCAAAGGCCGCGTGCGAGATGCGCTCGTTGCCGTGCTGCGCCAGGTAAGTGTTCAGCAGCGGGACGATGCCGCTGTAGTCTTCGCAGCGCAGCACCGCGGTCTGGCGCAGCACGCCGGGCGCCGTCTCGAGCGCGAGGCGGGCGTGGGTGGCGCCGATGTCGGCCAGCAGGCGCGGGCCGTCGGCGTAGGAGGCACGGCTGGGTTTCTGTTCGATTTCTGGTTCGGTGATCATCGCGATGCTCGACGGCTGGGATACCTGGGACGCGCGTAGCATAGCATTGTTTGATTGCTACGAAGGGGGCTGGGCTGCTTTTCAGGCGCCTGCGCCGTGCACGCCGGCCTTCTGCCTGCGCCGTTGCCGCAGGCGCTGCGCAAGCGTCACGCAGTTCGACAGGAGAAGAACCGCCCAGCACAGCACCGCGAGGATGCCTCCGAAGAGCGGACGGCTGGCAAACACGAATACCCATCCGAACAGGACATAGCCGGTAAACGGCGACGCGGCCACATGCACCAGCGCCCGCCCCGATTGCCGGAGCTTCCAGGATGCCAGGGGCAGGAAGAACACCGATGCGACAATGGCGATGCCTTGCAGGCCCTTGGCGAGCTCGCCCTTCCCGACATCCTGCACGTACGCCTGCACGAGTTCATAGGCACGCAGCTCGGTATGCCGCGTGACCTCCACAGGTTTGCCTCCCTCATCGAATTTCGTATCGCACTGGGAAAGCGGCAGCACGAAGCACACCGCCAGCAGGATGGAAGCAAGGCGCCGCAGGAAGGTCATTCGCTGCGCGAGCTGCATGGAAGCTCCGTATGGTTGTCCGAAGTGTTGCCCGTCCCGGCAGGACAGCCGCCTTACTGCTTTGCCTCGCAGGAGTGGGTGGACTCGCGTTCGTTCAGGCCCATCACGCCGGTGAGCTTGCCGGCGCCGTCGAACGACAGGCTGATATTGTGCTTGTCCGGCAGGCCCACGCCCAGCGACACCGAGCGGCCGGCATCGTCGAAGCCGTAGGTCTCGAAGAGGGCATCCTTGACGGCATACGAGGCGTCGCCGATCCTGAGCACGCCGTCGCTGAATTCGACCTCGGTATCGCGCCGTACCAGCAGGTTTTTGGTATCGACGCAGCTGACGGTCTGCTTCTTGCCGAGCGCCAGGGCGGCAAGCACCTGGTACAGGGGCTGGGCACTGAGCTTGTCGGTGCCGGCGACTTCGCTGCACATGATCCCGAGGTCGTCGCGCTCGAGGTTGACCGCACCCTTGCCGCCATCGCGGCTGGACAGCACTGTGAGCATGCCGCCCTTTTGTTCGTCCACCGAGAACAGCGCCATGGCGGTGTACTGGCCTTTGGCATCGCGCTGGCGCGACAGCATCGTCTTCTTCGACTCGCGGAAGTCCACTTCCAGGCCATTCGACGAGGCCTTGCCGTCGGCGCCCACTTTCACGCTGGCCTCCATCTTGCGCGCATCGGGCTTGCGCATGCAGGCGCCGCTGTAGTCGCCGGCAACCAGCGGGCCGACCACCTTCCAGTAATCCATCACGGGTGGCGGTGGCGGCGGCGCTTCTTCAGACTGGGCGCCGGCGTCGTCCTGGGCAACGGCCTCGGCCTGGGTGTGCGTGTCGTCGGCAGCGTCGTCCTTGTTCCTGCTGCAGGCGGAGAGGAGCAGGCATAAGCTCAGGACGGACAGCAGGGCGATGCGAGGTTTCATGGGGCCTCCAGATGATGGGCCCCGTACGCTAGCACGAAACTTATGTTTTTTTCAACTGCCAGTTGAAAACCCAAGGTGACCGGGTTTCCTATTTTTGCGCGGCCAGCCCTTTCAGCAGCGCCACATGGAAGGCCTTCGGGTCCTGCATCTGCGGCGCATGGCCCATGTCCGGGAAGGTCACCAGGGTCGAGCGCGGGATCGCTTTCGCGGTCTTCTTCGCCAGCTCCGCATAGTTACCCAGCTTGCGGCGCAGGCTTTCCGGCGCCGCGTCCTTGCCGATCGCAGTGGTGTCCTTCAGGCCGATCAGCAGCAGCGTCGGCATGGACAACAGCGGGAACTCGTACACCACCGGCTGGGTATAGATCATGTCGTAGATGAGCGCCGAATTCCAGGCAACGAGCTCCTTGCGCGGCCCGCGATACATCCCGGCCAGCATCTGCACCCAGGGCTCGTATTCCGGCTTCCACTGATTGACGTAATAGGTCGCCTTCTCGTAGTTGCGGATCTTCTCGGCCGTGGTCTGCAGCTCGCGCGCATACCACTTGTCGACACCGAGCGACGGCACGCCCAGCGCCTTCCAGTCTTCCAGCCCGATCGGATTGACCAGCACCAGGGCCTCGGTCTCGCGCGGGAACAGCAGGCCATAACGTACCGCGAGCATGCCGCCGGTCGAGTGGCCCATGACGGTGGCGTTCGTCACGCCGATCGACGCGAGCAGGGCGTGCGTGTTGTCGGCCAGCTGCTGGAAGCTGTACTGGTAATGCTGCGGTTTGCTCGATTTACAAAAGCCGATCTGGTCCGGCACCACCACGCGGTAGCCTGCGCCGCTGAGTGCCTTCATGCTCGTCTCCCAGGTTGCGCCGCAAAAGTTCTTGCCATGCAGGAGGACGACGGTGCGGCCGTTGGCCTTGCCCTGCGGCGCGATATCCATGTAGGCCATGTGCAGCTTCACGCCCTGCGACGTGAAGTTGAACTGCCTCACCGGTGCGGGGTAGGCGAAACCCTCGAGCTCGGAGCCGTAGAAAGGTTCGTCGGCGGCGTGGGCGCTGAGGAAAGCCAGCGACAGGGCGAGGCTGGCGGCGATGCGAGGCAGGCGATGGGAAGTCATGGCGGTTCGGGTCGGGTTGGCGGACAGATCGAGTCTAGCCCAGAACCCGATGCGGCGATGCCCGTAGGGTGTGCGGCTCCACCCGGCCTTGTGACTATCGGCGGCCTGAACGCCGCCCACGCGTTCAACCAGCGTAAGAAACCTCGCGTCGTTCGATGGCGCGTCAATGCATACGTGATTTGAACGCGTGGGGTGAGGCGGGCTAAATGCCCGCGTTACGCGCAGCAGGCGCTCAAGCCGCGTGTGTTCACATCGTCGGGTGGAGCCGCACACCCTACGCCCTATTCCTGCCCGATCAGCACCACCTTGTTGCGCGACTCGAACTGCACCTTGCCGCCCTTGACGATGGCGCGCGTGCCCGAATACCAGTCGCGCACGGTCTGGCCGTCCATGAAGACGCCCGTCACCGGCACCGCGACCGGTTTATCAAGCGGCAGGTCCAGCGCGACGACCACGCGGTCGACCACGCCATTCTTTTCATAGGTGCGCTTGAAGGTGTAGGGATAGTGCTGGAGCATGCGGTGCACGCCGGCGCCCACGGCCGGATGCGCCTGGCGGAAGCGCGCCAGCCTGGCCCAGTGTTCGCGCACGTCGCGCACGCGGTTCAGTCCGCGCTGGGCGTTCGATGCCAGTTCGTCCCAGTTCATGAACGAGCGCAGCGTGGCGTCGCCCTCGGCGCCCTCCACTTTCAACAGGCGCGCGGTCTCGTCGCCGTAGTAGACCTGGGCGGCGCCCGGCGCCAGCAGCAGCTTGTTGGCCGTCTCGTAGGGGCGCTCGCGCATGGCGTCATAGGGCTTGTCGTCGTCGTGCGAACTGACGTAGTTCAGCACCGAATAACCCTTCATCGGTCCTTGCAGGGCCTGGGAATAATCGCTGAACAGCTTTTCGTAGGGCTCGGCGGCGTCGGTCTTCATGCCGAAGTTGATCATGCTGTCGAAGCCCTGGGCCGGGTAGTCCACCTTTGTTCCGCCCAGGTCGAACGCGCGGCCGTGCTTGATGCTGTAGTTGTAGACCTCGGAGGTCATGTAGAAGGGCGTGTCGCCCAGCTTCTTGTCCGGGTTTGCCCGCTTCCAGTCCTCGAAGGCGGCGCTCGCGACCTTCTTCAGGTCTTTCCACACGCCCGGTTCGGTATGCTTGACGGTGTCGGCGCGGAAGCCGTCGAAGCCGTATTTGCGTACCCAGTCGGCATGCCACTTCATCAGGTAGTAGCGCGGCGCGCGCGGGTAGCCGGTGCGCTTGAAGAAGGCGTCGAGCTCTTTCACCTCGCGCTCGTAGCGCCCTTCCCGCTTCCATTTCTCCGTCAGGTGCGGCGGCAGCGCCACGGGGTCGTTGCGGTCGGTGCGGATGTCGGGCAGGTTCTTCACCAGTGTGCATTCGATGGTCGTGCGCGCGTCCTTGTAGGTGCAGGCCGGGCTCGTACGTACCCATTCCGCCGGCCACACCGGATCGAGATCGGTCACCGGTCCCGTGTGGTTCATCACCACGTCGAGCAGCACGCGAATGCCGTGCGCATGCGCGGTGTCGACCAGGGTTTTCAGCTCGTCCTCGGTGCCGAGATTGGCATCGACCGCCGTGAAGTCGCGCGCCCAGTAGCCATGGAAGCCATAGCTTTTACCGGTGCCTTCGTCGGTGCCGGCATGGATCTGCTCGACGGGCGGCGTGATCCAGATGGCGGTCACGCCCAGCTCGTCGAAATACCCTTCCTTGATTTTCGCCGTGATGCCGGCGAAATCGCCTCCCATGAAACCACGCAGTTTTGCCGCATCGTTCTTGCGTCCATAGGCCAGGTCGTTGGCCGGGTTGCCGTTGTTGAAGCGGTCCGTCAGGAGGAAGTAGACGGTCGCGTTCTCCCATGTGAAGGGTTTGCTCGGCGCCGACCACGGTGCGGCGGCGTGGGCCGAGCCAAGGCCCAGCAGCAGGGAGACGGCAAGTGCGGGTAGTTTCATGCAGGGTTCCTGTAGGTTGAAAATCAGGTGATCACGCTCGGCAGCGCGCGGCCGGTGCGCTGGCGCAGTTCGGAGACGCCGTCGGCAATCGCGATCAGGCTTGACAAGGCTTGCTGGGTGTCGAGGTCGTGGCGGCCCGGATCGGCCTCGTAGCGCTCGAGGTAGACACGAATGGTGGCGCCTTCCGTGCCCGTGCCGGACAGGCGGAACACGATGCGCGAACCATCCGTCATGACGATGCGCACACCCTGGCGCGAAGCGATCGACTTGTCGACCGGGTCGGTGTAGACGAAATCGTCGGCCAGTGCCACGCGGTACGCATCTGCCCCCTCTCCAAGGGTCTGGCCGGCCAGCTTCGGCAGCTTCTCGCGCAGCGCCGTCATCATGGCGTCGGCGGCCATGGCGTCGACCGCCTCGTAGTCATGGCGCGAATAATAATTGCGACCGAAGCGCGCCCAGTGCTCGCTGACGAGCTGGCCGACCGACTTGCCGCTGGCGGCGATGATGTTCAGCCAGAACAGCACGGCCCACAGGCCGTCCTTTTCGCGCACGTGGTCGGACCCTGTGCCATAACTCTCTTCACCGCACAGGGTGACCATGCCGGCGTCCATCAGGTTGCCGAAGTACTTCCAGCCGGTCGGGGTCTCGAAGCAGGAAATGCCGAGCGCCTCCGCCACGCGGTCGGCGGCGGTCGATGTCGGCATCGAACGGGCGATGCCCTTGATGCCGCCGGCATAGCCCGGCGCCAGCGTCGCGTTGGCAGCGATGATGGCCAGGCTGTCCGAAGGCGTCACGGCCAGGTTGCGGCCCACGATCATGTTGCGGTCGCCGTCGCCGTCCGACGCGGCGCCGAAGTCGGGCGCATCCGGGCCGTTCATCAGGGCGATCAGTTCGGCGGCGTTGACGGGGTTCGGGTCCGGATGGTGTCCGCCGAAGTCTTCGAGCGGTTCGGCATTGATGACGGTGCCAGCGGGGGCACCGAGCATGCCTTCGATAATGGCCTTCGCATACGGGCCGGAGACGGCGCTCATGCCGTCGAAGCGCATCGTGAAACCGCGCTGGAACAGTGCCCGGATGGCGTCGAAGTCGAACAGGCGCCCCATCAGTTCCGCGTAGTCGGCCACCGGATCGATGACCTCGACCGCCATGCCTTCCAGCTGGGTGCTGCCGATGTCGTCGAGGTTGACGGGCGGCGCGTCGCTGATGCGGCAGGAGGTCAAGCCCTGGGTCTGGGCGAAGATCGCTTCGGTGATTTTCTCCGGCGCCGGGCCGCCGTTGCCGATGTTGTACTTGATGCCGAAGTCGCCGTCCGGGCCGCCGGGGTTATGGCTGGCCGAGAGCACGATGCCGCCAAAGGCCTTGTGCTTGCGGATCACGCAGCTGACCGCGGGCGTCGACAGGATGCCGCCGCGCCCGACCAGCACGCGCGCCACGCCATGGGCGGCGGCCATGTGCAGGATGGTCTGGATGGCATTGCGGTTGAAGTAGCGGCCGTCGCCGCCGACGACCAGGGTCTGGCCGGACAAGTCGCCCAGGGTCAGGAAAATCGCTTCGACAAAATTCTCGAGGTAGCCCGGTTGCTGGAATTCGGTCACCTTCTTGCGCAGGCCCGAGGTGCCCGGGCGTTGTCCCGTGAATGGCGTGGTCGCCACGGTCTGGATGGTCATGCTCCGCTCCTGTTTGTGTATTCGTCGTTGATGCGTTTATTAACAAAACGTTACGATACGACAGGAGCGGAAATGGTGGCGCGCAGGCGCGGTTTAATTGCGTGCCTTGTCCGTCACGGCCAGCGTCAGTACGGCGGCAACGAGCATGCAGCCGCCACCGAGCGCCAGCGTCAGCACCGTGTGGCCGTCGAAGAAGGCGCGCGTGACGAAACCGAGCAGCAGGCCGCTGACGATCTGCGGGATCACCACGAAGAAGTTGAACAGGCCCATGAAGTAACCCATGCGCTTGGCCGGCAGCGAGCCCGCCAGGATCGCGTACGGCATGGTGAGGATGCTCGCCCAGGCGATGCCGACGCCGATCATCGGCAGCATCAGCATGTCGCGCTCGTGGATCAGGGCGATGCTCGCCAGGCTGATGCCGCCGATGGCGAGGCAGGTGAAGTGCACCGTCTTGCGGCTGGTCGCACGGGCAAAGACCGGCAGGATGAAGGCGGCCAGCGCGGAGACGCCGCTGTACACCGCGAACATGATGCCGACGTGGTTGCCGGCCGCCTGGTAGGCCGCCGACTGGGCGTCGCGCGTGCCCCAGACGGTATCGGCAATCGCGCTGCCGGTATAGATCCACATGGCGAAGAGCGCGATCCAGGTGAAGAACTGGACAAAGGCCAGCTGCACCATCGTTTTCGGCATCCTGGCAAAACCGCCGACGATTTCGGCCAGCGCCACGCCGACATTGCGTGCCTGCTGGCGCTCGTGCTGAAAGCTGTCCAGGTCGGGCGGCGGCAGTTCGTCGGCGGTGAACACGGTCCAGCTGACGGCCGTCATGAACACCACGGCACCGGCGTAGAAGGAGTAGCGCACGGTGTCGGGAATCATGCCGTCCACCGGCACGTTCGAGACACCGAGCTCGGTGAAGATCGTCGGCAGCAGCGAGGCGATCACCGCGCCACAGCCGATGAAGAAGGTCTGCATCGCGTAGCCGGCCGTCTGCTGCGAGGCGTCGAGCTTGTCGCCGACGAAGGCGCGGAAGGGCTCCATCGAGACGTTGATCGCCGCGTCCATCATCCACAGTACGGCCACGGCCATCCACAGCGCCGAGGAATTCGGCATCAGGAACAGGGCGATGGCGGCCAGCAGCGCGCCGATGAAGAAGAAGGGACGGCGCCGGCCCCACTTCGGGTGCCAGGTGTTGTCGCTCATGTAGCCGATCACCGGCTGCACCAGCAGGCCCGTGACCGGCGCGGCCAGCCAGAACAGGGCCAGGTCGTCGGGATTGGCGCCCAGGGTCGAAAAGATGCGGCTGGTATTGGCGTTCTGCAGGGCGAAGCCGAACTGGATGCCGAAGAAGCCGAAGCTCATGTTCCACAGCTGCCAGAACGACAGGCGTGGCTTGAGCGCGTTGGTATGCATGTCCATCTGTGTCCCCAAGCGGCCCGGCGCAGGTAGCCGGGCTCTCTGTATATGGCGAACGCTCCATTGATTGTCCTGCCGGCGCGGATGCCGTGCGGGAAGTGTCTGGGAGCGTCCCCGTCCGGTAGGCCAGGAGGACGGGCTAATGCAGGTCTATTTGTAGCAAAATAACATGGCATTTTCCGAGTGTCAATCGCGCGACATGGTAGTAAAATCGCCATGTCTATAAGGTGGCACGTCCATTTTGTAGTCAAATAACACAACAACACGGAGACACCATGCTCGACTTCCAGCGCCGGCTGAGCCCTTCCTTCTACGCCCTGGCCAGCCTGCCCGCCACCGCCATGGGCTTTGCCCTGTGCATCCAGATTTCGGCGCTGAGCTGGTTACTGAGCACCAGGTACCACCTCGACATCCACGAGATCGGCATCGTCTGGGCCGCCGGCCCGCTGGCGGGCATCCTCGGCCAGGTCATTATCGGCTTCATCAGCGACAAGACCTGGTTCTGGGGCGGGCGGCGCCGGCCCTTCATCCTGGTCGGCGGCACGCTGGCGGCGCTGTCGGTCTTCCTGCTGCCGCGCATCGAGGTCGTGGCAAGCCTGCTCGGCACGGCCAACCTGCTGGTGGTGGCGGTGATCATCGCGCTGACGCTGGACCTGTCGATCAACATCAGCTTCAACCCCACCCGCTCGCTGATCGCCGACGTCACGCCCGAAGGCGAGGCGCGCACGCGCGGCTACACCTGGATGCAGACGATCTCCGGCTTCTGGGGCGTGATGGCTTACCTGATCGGCGCCTACATCGACAACTATGCGCTCATCTCGGTGGGCGTGTTCATCGTGCTGGCCTTTTCGGTGCTGCCGGTCTTCCTGATCGAGGAGCCGCGTGAACTGGCGCCAGCGCAGCAGGCTAGCGCCGAGGAGGCGACCAGCACCGACTGGGGCCAGCTGTGGCGCCTCTGGACCGCGCACGCCTTCAGCTGGTTCGGCGTGCAGGCCATGTTCGTCTACATCATTGCCTTCATCCAGCAGCACGTGGTGGCAAGCGGGGCCACGCCCTCTGAAGCGGCGGCGCAGTCGGGCCACGTGATCGCCATTTCCTTCGCCGTGATGAACGTGGTCGGCTTCCTGCTGCCGGCCCTGGTGCTGGCGCCCCTGGTCACGCGCTTTGGCAGGGTGCGCACCCAGGCGGGCTGCGTCGGCATCATGGCCCTGGCCTACTTTGCCATCGCCCTGTTCGCCCGCACTCCCGGCGCGCTCTACGCGCTGATGGCGGTGGTGGGCATCGGCTGGGCGGCCGTGGTCAGCCTGCCGTTCGCGATCATGAGCGAGAAGGTGGACAAGCGCCGCATGGGCTTTTTCATGGGCCTCTTCAACCTGTCGGTGGTGCTGCCGCAGCTGGCCACGACGAGCGTCGGCTATCTATTGAAATCGGCGGCCGACAAGAACGTGCTGTTCCTGATCTGCGGCGGCTGCCTCGCCGTCTCCAGCGTGCTCTGGCTGCTCGTACGCGAGAATAAAGCCGCGCCCGTCGCGGCGCCTGCGCTTGCGAGCGCTCACTAAGCTCATGAAAGCCCGTCACTCCATGACATTGACCCGCTCCCTCCTCGCGCTTGCCCTGGCCGCCACGCTCTGCGGTTTTGCTTCGGCGGCCGACAACATCGCGCCGCCACCAAAGGCATCCACCGCCCTGCCTGGTGTGAGCCTGCTGCCGGAACTTCCCGAGATGCCGGCCCTGAACCGCAAGCGGCAGGTGCGCCTCTACCTGCCGCCGGGCTATGCGACCTCGAACAAGCGCTACCCGGTTCTCTACATGCACGATGGCCAGAACCTGTTCGACGATGCCACCGCCTATGCCGGCGAGTGGAAAGTCGACGAAACGCTCGATGCGCTGGCCAAGGAAGGCAAGCTGGAACTGATCGTGGTCGGCGTCGACAACGGCGGCGACAAGCGCATGACGGAACTGAACGCCTGGGACAACACGCGCTTCGGCGCCGCCGAGGGCAGGCAGTACATGGACTTCATCGTCAAGACGCTGAAACCCCTGATCGACGCCCGTTACCGCACCCTGCCCGACCGCGCGCATACCGCCATCATGGGCAGCTCGATGGGCGGGCTGGCCTCGCACTACGCGATCGCGCAGTATCCGGATGTCTTCAGCAAGGCGGGCGTGTTCTCGCCGGCCTACTGGACCGCCGAGCCCTCGTACGGCTTCATGGCGCAACATCCGCTGCCGAAGGACGCGCGGGTTTACCTGTTGATGGGCGAAAAGGAAGGCGAGTCGATGGTGCCGGATGTGGAACGCATGGCGCAGGTGGTGCGGACGAGCGGGCATCCGGCGGCGAATACGGTCTTGCGCATCGTGCCGGAACAGCGCCATAACGAGGGATTCTGGAGCGGGGAATTGCGGGCGGCGCTGCTGTGGATGTTTGCGGACCAGAAGGCGGCGCGCTAGCGTCAACGTAGGGCGGGGTGAATGTGGCCGGGGGCCTCATTCACGAGCCCACGCGGATTCAGGCAACAGCGTATCGAAACGCTGAAGGAAACGCGAACGCCAACACTCAAATACCAGCGCTACTCAGCAGCCGGTGAGACCGCGTGGGCTCAAGAGCCCACCCTACGTGCCTGCGGCGACGAAGGTATGCGGATCTATATTGAACGCGTGGACGGCCAGCCGTCCACGCGACGCCCTCACTCCGGCTTCGGTCCCTTGCGGTGCGGCTTCTTCGCGCCATCCTTCTCGGCGAAGCGGCGGTCACCGGCCTTCTTGAAGAAGGCCTTTTTCGGCGGCGGTGCTTCCTCGCCATCGCGCGTGATGTTGAGCTGCTGGCCCGCGACCCACACGCCCTTCAGGTGGCCGAGCAGGTCGTTGGGCAGGTCGGCCGGCAGGTCCAGGGTGCTGAAGTCGTCGTAGATTTCGATGCGGCCGATCAGCTTGGAGTCGATGTTCGCTTCGTTGGCGATCGCGCCGACGATGTTGCCCGGCTTGACGCCATTCACATGGCCGACTTCGATGCGGTAAGTCGCCATGCCCGCTTCCGGCGTGCGCATCACGCGCTCCTTCTTGAAGCCGGTGCTGGCGCCGCTGTTGGCCCCGAACTCGCGCTGCGGACGGGCCGGACGGTCTTCCCAGTTGGGTGCCGCATCGCGCGGCGCACGCGGCAGGCGCTCGACGAAGTCGGTGCGCGATGGGCGCTCTTCCCAGCTCGACGGCTTGGCTTCGCGGTCCGGCTTTTCCAGCAGCAGCGGAACGTCGCCACGGCCGAGCTTTGCCAGCGCGGCGGCGATGTCCACCGCCGGCACGTTGTTCTCGCGCTCGTAGTCCTCGATCAGCGAGCGGAACTGCTCCAGGCCGCCCGCTTCCAGGGTTTCCGTGATCTGGTCCTTGAATTTCGCGATGCGCACATCGTTCACCGCCTTGATCGTCGGCAGCGTCAGCGCCGCCACCGGCTGGCGCGTGGCGCGTTCGATGGCTTTGAGCAGCCCGCGCTCGCGCGGCGTGATGAACAGGATGGCGTCGCCGCTGCGGCCGGCGCGGCCGGTACGGCCGATGCGGTGGGTATAGCTTTCCGGATCCGACGGCACGTCGTAGTTGATGACATGGCTGATGCGTTCGACGTCGAGGCCGCGCGCGGCGACGTCGGTGGCGACCAGGATGTCGATCTTGCCGTTCTTGAGCTGCTCGATGGTGCGCTCGCGCTGCACCTGGGCCATGTCGCCGTTGATGGCAGTGGCCGCGAAGCCGCGTGCCTGCAGCTTCGTTGCCAGTTCCTCGGTACCGAGCTTGGTGCGCGCAAAAATGATCATGCCGTCGAAAGGCTCGGCTTCCAGGATGCGCGTCAGCGCTTCCAGCTTCTGCATGCCCGACACCAGCCAGTAGCGCTGGGTGATGTTGTCGGCGGTGCCGGTTTTTGCCGCCACCGTGACTTCAGCCGGGTTGCGCAGGTAGGTCTTGGCAATGCGCGCGATCGCCGACGGCATGGTGGCCGAGAACAGCGCGATCTGGCGCTCTTCGGGAATGCGCTTGAGGATGGCTTCGACGTCGTCGATGAAGCCCATGCGCAGCATTTCGTCGGCTTCGTCGAGCACCAGGGTTTTCAGCTGCGACAGGTCGAGCGAACCCTTCTCCATGTGATCGATCACGCGGCCCGGGGTGCCGACGATGATCTGCACGCCACGGCGCAAGGCCTGCAGCTGCGGACCGTAGCTCTGGCCGCCGTAGATCGGCAGCACGGCGAAATTCTTCATGTGCGCGGCGTAGCTCTGGAAGGCTTCCGCCACCTGGATCGCCAGCTCGCGCGTCGGCGCCAGCACCAGGGCCTGCGGCGCGTGCTGCTTGGTGTCGATGCGGGCCAGCACCGGCAGCGCGAAGGCCGCGGTCTTGCCGGTACCGGTCTGCGCCTGCCCCAGCACGTCGCGCCCTTCCAGCAGCAAAGGAATGGTGGCTGCCTGGATTGGCGACGGCGTCTCGTAGCCAACGTCCTTCAGGGCCTTGAGGAGGGGCGCCGGCAGGTTAAGGTCGGAAAACGATGGGATGGGGGTGTCAGACATGGATGAGTTGCTCTTAAATTGAAACGGAAGCGACAGTTTACACCGTCGTCCGCGGAGGCGTGGCTAAATTGCCACCAGTCCTCATTTTTGCGGTGAGGAAAAGAAAAAAGCCCTTGCAGGCATGGCCTGCAAGGGCTTGCTGTGATGCGGATGAAATTACAGTTTGTAATTCAGACCCAACAGCATTTGACGGCCATATTTCACATAGCCGCGTGGACGGTCCGGCGAACCCGCATAGGTCTGGAAGTCGGTGTCGGTCAGGTTATTCACCTGGAACAGCACCGACAGGCCCTTCACTTGCGGGATGTCGTAACCGAGCTGCATGTCGACCACGGTGTCGCCCTTGACGAAGGTCAGCTCGCTGGCGCCGCCGATGCCGCCGATCTCGCCAACGAAGTCGCTGCGGCGACGGCCGCTGACGCGGGCCGAGAAGCCGTTCGCCTCGTAGTAGCCGGTCACGTTGAACACGCGCTTGGACAGGCCTGGCAGCGGGATATCCATGCTGCCGAAACGCTGGTCCTTGATCGCGATCTGGCTGCTGGTGAACGAGGCGTTGGCGGTGACGCCGAAGCCGGCCAGCATCGGGTGCAGCACTTCCAGCGGGGTCGACACGGCGAACTCGAGGCCGGCGATGCGGCCGCCGTCGCCGTTCTTCGGCTGGTTCATGGTGCCGATGTTGCTGGTGGCGCCTTCCAGGCGGTACTCCGAGAAGTCACGCGGCACGGTGATGTTGTAGATGTACGACTTCAGGTCCTTGTAGAAACCGGCAGCCGACACATAGCCCTTCTTGGCGAAGTACTTTTCGTAGGACAGGTCGATCTGGTTGGCGCGCCATGGATCCAGCTGGGCGTTGCCGCCGTTGCCGTACGGCGTACCGGTGCTCTGCTGGGTCAGGCCGACTTCCAGCGCGGCGTTCAACTGGTCGAGACGGGCGCGTGCCAGCGTGCGGCCGACGCCGAAGCGCAGGACCTGGTCTTCCGGCAGGGTCCAGGCCAGGTTCAGGCTAGGCAGGTAGTCGGTGTACTTCTTGCCGTCGGTGAGCGGCACCAGGTCGGCGAACGGCCAGGCGCGCAGCGTGTTCGCGGTCGAGCTCTGGTCGGTCTTGACGACCTGCACGCCGACGTTACCGCGCAGCGGCATGGCCATCAGTTCGGTGTCGATGTTGAGCTTGACGTAGCCGGTCTTGACCTTCTCGTCGATCGACCAGTTCTTGGTCGCGCCCCAAGGCACCAGGATGGCCGGGGTGTACGGGCCGAAGTTCTGGGCCAGCACGCCGTTGATGTCCCAGCTCAGGGTGTTCGGCAGCGCGTACAGGTCTTGCGAGCCGTTGACCACGTTGGCTGCGAAGCTGCCGTCGCCCAGCTTCGAGAAGCCGGTTTCCAGGTGCTGCTTTTCCTTCTCGCGCTTCGAGACGTTGAAGCCGACTTCGACGCTGCTGAACGGGCCGTTGCCGAACTTGTATTCGACGCTGGCACGGGCCGAGTTCAGCCTGTCGGTCATGTGCGGGGCGTTGACATAGCCTTCGCCGAACTGGCCGCCGATGCGGATGTCGGCCGGGTTGTCGTAGCTGCCCGACAGGTTCAGGTTCGGGATGGCGCCGTTGCCGTAGTCGAAGCCGAGGGTCTGGCGGGTGGCGCGGCCGGCGTTGATCTCGACCAGCTCTTCCTTGTGATCGGCCTTCGAGTGGGAGAGGTCGATGATGCCGACCCAGTCGCCCGAGGTGAAGCGGTTGTTCCAGCCGAACGCGGTCAGCTTGTCGTCGCGCGACATGCGGTTGTTGCGCACGACCGGATTGACGTCGGTGGCGGTGCCGCTGACCATCACGCCGTTGACGATCTTCCCGTTGGTGAAGCCGACGGTGCCGTCGTCCTTCAGCGGGATTTCCATGCCGCGGCGGACTTCGTCCTGGTCGAAGCGCGAGTGGTACACGTCCAGGGTCGAGCTGAAGTTGCGGTTCGGGCGGTACTCAAGAACGCCCATCAGGCCGTCACGGACCTGGTTGCCGGTGGTGGCGAGGGCCTTCATGCCTTTCGGGACCTTGGCGGCCTGGCCATCCACGGTGCCGTCGACCCAATCCCAGGTCTCGAACTGTTCCGAGACGTTCGGCTTGTCCTGGCGCGCGTAGCCGATGGCCACGCCGATGGTGCGGTTGGCGAACTGGTCGACGTAGGAAGCGCTGACGCGGTTGCCGGTGTCCGGCGAACCGGCGCTGACTTCGCCCTTCGAATTGCGCTCGCCGCGCACGTTCAGGCTGATCGAGCGCTCGCGCAGCGACAGCGGCTTGATGGTCTGCAGGTCGACGGTGCCCGACAGGCCCTGGCCGACGAGGCCGGCGTCGCTGGTTTTGTAGACGGTGACGCCGTTGATCAGTTCGGACGGGTACTGGTCGTATTCGACGGTACGGTTCGAGCTGGTGCTGACCTGTTCGCGGCCGTTGAGCAAGGCGGTCGACAGGTCGCCCGAGGTGCCGCGGATGCTGATCTGCTGCGCCTGGCCATTGACGCGCTGGGCCGACAGGCCCGGCAGGCGTGCCAGCGATTCGGCGATCGAGATGTCCGGCAGCTTGCCGATGTCTTCGGCGGAAATGGCTTCGACGACGCCGGTGGCGTCGCGCTTGACGGCGATTGCGTTTTCGATCGCGCGGCGGATGCCGGTGACCTGGACGGTCTGGATCGGCGCCTCGGCCGCTGGCTCGGTGACCGCGGTTTGTGCGGTGGCGTTACCGGCCATGACCGATACGAAAATGGCGCAGCCGACCGCGACCGGGCTCAGCTGGAATGCAAGGCCTGCCGTGTTTGCAGTGCGCTTGTGTGCGGAATGTTTCATTTGTCCCCTCAGATCAATACGACGTAATTTCCCGAAGACAGCTGCAGAGCCACGGCACGGGAGCGAGTTCAACGTTCTTTTGGACGTTCTGGCAAGAATTCTGTACTAAAACTAGATGCACTGTCAACGAGAGTTCATTTCCACTACGCTATTCGCGAAGCCATAGCCCCGTTATATAGAATGAAACAGCAATTCGTTGTATGCCAGCTACATAAACATCCCTACAGCGTTGTAGTCGGACTACAAGTTGCTTGCTTTTCACCATCTGGGGGCGAAAATGCACCAACAGGGTGCGCGCTCAACCAGGCCCGTACAAACAGACAGTTCACCTGGCCAGTTTCCGGAAGACGAATTGCAATGCAGAAATTTTTGAGCGATGTCGCGTCAGAGCCCTGTATGTACCTAAACTAGATCACCCTTGGCGTTGCCCAGTCCATGCGCGTGGTGTATTCTCAGCCCATTGGCAGAGCCACAAGCCTGTACTTTGCCATGCTTGCCCTGGATTGTTCTGTAGCCAAACTACGATCTATTGGCCAGCTCGACTACTTTTACCGCGAGTGTCCATGAAGCGATCCTTGGCAGCCCTCCTCCTGACCACCCTTTCACTGGCTGCAAGCGCCGATTCCCCACCCGCCATCGAGCACGTCGAACCGCCCTTCTGGTGGACCGGCATGGCGCACAAGGGGGTGCAGCTGATGGTCCACGGCGCCGGCATCGGCCTGTTGCAGCCGACAATCGACCACCCGGGTGTGCGCCTTGTATCGAGCACGCGCGTGGCCAATCCGAATTACCTGTTCATCGACCTCGAAGTCGGGCTTGATGCACAGCCGGGCAGTTTCGATATCGTCCTGACTGGCCAGGGGCGCAGCGAACGCCACCCTTACCTGCTGCGCGCACGCGAGACGGGATCGAAGCAGCGCCAGGGCTTCGGCAACGGCGACGCCATCTACCAGATCATGCCGGACCGCTTCGCCAACGGCGATCCAGGCAACGACAATGTCCCCGGCCTGCTCGAACGTGCCGACCGCAGGGCCGGCGGCGGGCGCCACGGCGGCGACATCCAGGGCGCGATCGACCGCCTCGACTACATCGCCGGCCTCGGTTTCACCCAGCTCTGGCCCACGCCCCTGGTCGAAAACGACATGCCCGCCTATTCGTATCACGGCTACGCCGCCACGAATCACTACCGCATCGATCCGCGCTACGGCAGCAACGAGGACTTCGTGCGCCTGTCGCGCGAAGCGAAAAAGCGCGGCATCGGCCTGATCCAGGACGTGGTGCTGTCGCACATCGGCAAGGGACACTGGTGGATGAAAGACCTGCCCACGCCGGACTGGGTCAACTTCGGCGGCCGCTTCGTGCCCACGGCGCACCACCGCGTCGCCGTGCAGGACAAGTATGCCGCCCAGGCCGACAGCCGCAACTTCACGGCCGGCTGGTTCGCACCAGGCATGCCCGACCTGAACCAGACCAACCCGCTGGTGGCCACTTACCTCATCCAGAACAACATCTGGTGGATCGAATACGCGGGCCTCTCCGGCCTGCGCATCGACACCTACAGTTATTCGGACGGCGCCTTCCTGACGGAATATACAAAGCGCCTGATGCGCGAATACCCCGAGCTGAACCTGGTTGGCGAGGAATGGAGCACGCGCGTACCGGTGGTCGCACGCTGGCAGCGGGGCAAGGCCAACTTCGACGGCTATACCTCCTCCCTGGCCAGCCTGATGGACTTCCCGTTGGTCGATGCGATGCGCTCGGCCCTCGCCAAGCCAGGCGAGAACGGCCTGAACGAGGTCTACGAAACGCTCTCGCTCGACTACCTGTACCCGGAGCCCGACAAGCTGGTCCTCTTCGGCGGCAACCACGACATGGCGCGCATGGTCAGCGCCGTCGGCGGCGACTTCGCGCGCTGGCGCATGAACCTGGTCTTCCTGATGACGATGCCGCGCATCCCGCAGTTCTATAGCGGCGACGAGATCCTGATGACCAGCACGACCGAAGGCCGCGACGACGCCAGCTACCGGCTCGACTTCCCCGGCGGCTGGCGCGGCGACAAGGTCGATGCCTTCACCGGCACAGGCCTGGACGCGCAGCAGCGCGCGGCCCAGGACCTGGTGCGCAAGCTGGCCAACTGGCGCAAGAGCGAGCCCGTCATCCACAGCGGGCGCCTGATGCAGTTCGGGCCCGAGCACAATACCTGGGTCTACTTCCGCTATAACAAGGACAAGCGCATCATGGTCGCGATGAACAACAACGACAAGGAAATGCGTCTGCCGGCGGCGCGCTTCCAGGAGATGCTGAAAGGGACCGCTTCCGGTGTCGATGTCCTGACCGGGAAGACGGTCAGCCTGGCGGACGAATTGCGTCTTGCACCGAAGTCCGTGCTGCTGGTCGAACTGCCGGGGGCGTGATGAAGACGATCCACGGCATCGCCCTTGCCATCGCTCTCGCCGCCGCCTTCAACCTGGCCCATGCGGTGAACAAGCCGGGCGTCGACGCGTTTTTCGATGCCATGACCATCGAGGCCGCCCCCGGCCAGCAGGCGCGCTTTGTCGCCGGCGACAACCTGGCCGGCTACTTCGAGGGATTCACGCACAGCGTCGACGCCGGAGCCGGCTATGTCTTCAAGAGCGGCACGGTCTTCCACAACTACCTGAGTCTCGTCGACGGTGCCCGCAACGAGCGTGCCAGCGGCCGCGAACGGGTACTGCCCTACGGCCACCGGGTCGACTACGCCAACGGCAGCAGCGAGGAACTGGCGCTGCTCTCGAAACAGCGGGCGCTGGCGCTGCGGGTAAGCGCCGCCCAGCCAGCACGGCTGGCATTGCGTGCGCTGCTGAAGACGCAAGGCGCCGTCATGCAATCCGACGGTGTCGTGATCGTCGCGCCAGGCAAGGATGCGCGCCTGTACATGGCGCTGGCGACCGACCGCCCGTTCACGCTGGAAGAAGGCCTGACCCTGCGCGCCACGGCGCCAGGCACATCGCTGCTGGTCGTGGCCGCCTTTGCCGACAGCGCCCACGAGGCGGCAGCGCGTGCGCGCGCGCTCGCCGCGGGCGACCCGATCGGCGACGAACGCCGCGCGACCTACGCCGCCCTCACGCGCAGCTACCTGGCGACGAACGACACGGAATACGACAAGGCGCTGAACTGGGCCAAGGCGTCGTCGCGCCTGTTCGTGGTCGACGAATACGGCGCCGGCATCTGGGCCGGCCTGCCCCGGTTCCGCGAGAACTGGGGCCGCGACACCTTCATCGCCCTGCCCGGTACCCTGCTGGTCTCGGGCGAATTCGACAGTGCCCGCGCCGTGCTGGCGAACTTTGCGCGCTACCAGAACCTGCGCACGCCGCGCGACGCCGACTACGGCCGCATCCCGAACCGCGTGTCGCCCGACGAGATCATCTACAACACGGTCGACGGCACGCCCTGGATGCTGCGCGAAGCCTTCGAATACATCCGCTACACGGGCGACCGTGCTTTCGCCGCCGACATGTACAAACTTGCCGTGCCCTACTTCGAGGGAGCGATCGCCAACCACGTCGACAGCGATGGCCTCTTGCGCCACGCAGCCTCGGACACCTGGATGGATGCGCGGGTCGAGAACCCGACCCACCAGCCCTGGTCGGACCGCGGCCCGCGCGCAGTCGAGATCCAGGCGCTCTGGTACACGGCGCTGCAGACCGGCGCCTGGTTTGCCGAACAAGCGGGCGACACCGGTCGCGCGCAGCAGTGGCGTGCCCTCGCTTCCAAAGCCCAGGCCAGCTTCCTGCGCCTGTTCTGGGATGGCGAGGTCATGGCCGATCGCCTGCGCCAGGACGGCAGCCGCGATGTGAAAGTGCGCCCGAACCAGCTGATGCTGGCGTCGATTCCTTTCGACGACTTCGTGCCGCCGGCCGTGCAGGCGCGCGTCACGCGCAACGCCGTCTCGCAGCTGCTCTACCCCTATGGCATCGCTTCGCTCAGCCAGGACGACCCGACCTTCCATCCGCGCCACGAGAATCCCGCCTTCCACCACAAGGACGCGGCCTACCACAACGGCACCATCTGGGGCTGGAACGCGGGCTTCACCGTCACGGCCCTGAACCGCTTCGGCTACCAGGACATGGGCTGGGCGCTGACGCAGAACCTGGGCCGGCAGATCCTCGGGCTCGGCACGCTCGGCACGCTCGGCAGCATGAGCGAGAACCTGGACGCGCTGCCCCACGAAGGCGGGCGCCTGCAGCCGACCGGCACCTTCGCCCAGTCCTGGGCGTGGCCGAATATGCGCGCAACGCCTACCAGGATTACGTCGGCTTCCGCCCCGACCTGGCGGAAAATACCCGGCCTTCGAGCCGGCGATCCCCGCCGCCCGGAAGCGCTTCGAGGCGATCCTGCCCTTCGGCCAGGGCGAGTCGCTCGACGTCGATTTTCGCCGCGTGCATGGCGGCCAGCGCTGGGCCCCTGCGCCTGCGCGGCAAGGAGGCGCGTACGCTGCGCATGGCCTGGCTGGACGCCGACAAAAGTCGCGCGCAGACCACGTTCAGGCTGGTGCCGGGCAAGACGGTGACCCTGGCCCTGCATGGCAAGCGCGCGACCCTCGACGGCCGCGCGCTCGCAAGCCGGCCAGTGCGCGCTTCGTATGCCGCCACGATCGGCACGCTGCGCTTCGTCGATCCAAAACCCTACCGCAGCGAGGACTTCCCGATGCTGCGCAGCAGGACGCGCTGCGTGGCATCATCGAACGACACGAGTACCGCTGACAGGAGCACGCATGAACCGATCGCACCCGCTGCTGGCCATCCTGGCCGGCGCGATGAGTTGCGCAGCCGTCGCCGCCGATCCTGGCCCGCTGCGCCAGGAGATGTTCGTGCGCGGGGGCTTCAACGGCTGGGGTACCACCCACCCTTTGCGCCACCGGGGCGGTGGTGTCTACCAGGCCGATGTGCTGGTCGCCCCGGGCAATCATGGCTTCAAGCTGGGCAGCGCCGATTGGGGCCGCGAGTGGACAGCGGCGGCCGCTACGCCACGTGCGCCGGTCGCAGCCGGTGCCACCGTACCGCTGGCAACGCATGCCGGGCCGGAAGCGACGCTCTTCGTGCGCAGCACCGCTACCTACCGCTTCACGCTCGACGCCAGCCGCCCGCAGCGCCCACGCTACGCGTCGAGCGCCTGGCCGTCCCCAGCGGCACGGCAGCCATCGACCCGCATGCGGGCCATGCGCGCGTGGCAACGCTCAGCTACCCCACCTTCGACGGCAAGCGCGAGAGCGCGCGCTTTTCGCTGCTGGACCCCGAAGCCCAGCTGCGCACCTACGTGCACTCGACGACCTTGAATCTGCGGGACCCGCTGCCGCAGCACACGCGCTACAGCGAAGCCGCCGGTCAAGCCTATACGCGCAGCGGCAACCTGGCCTTCGACGCCCTGTTCGCGCTGGCGTCCAGCGAGATGCGCCAGGACGCGGTCAGCCATATCCGCGACGGCAACTACAAGGGCGGGGAGCCGATTCCCTGCGCCTGCTTCGAGACCGGCGAGCAGTGGCATTACGTGTGGACGCGCGACCTGTCGTATGCGGCCGACCTGTCGCTGGCCATGTTCGATCCGGCGCGCGTGCGCAATTCGCTGCTGTTCAAGCTCGCGCCCTACCGTGCCGGCGTGCCGAAGGCGCCGCAGGTGGCGGGTACGAAAGATGGCCTGCAGATCGTGCAGGACACGGGCAGCGGCGGCAGCTGGCCGGTCAGCACCGACCGCGTCACACGGGCCTTTGCCGCCGATGCGACCCTGCGCCAGTTGCCGCCCGCCGAGCGCAGTGTTTTTGCGCGCCAGGCGCTGGCTGCGCTCACCAACACGATCGAAAACGACCGCCTTGCCGTCTTCGACCCGATTGACGGCCTGTATCGGGGCGAAGCATCCTTCCTCGACTGGCGCGACCAGAGCTACGCCGCCTGGATCGTCGATGACCTGGCGGCGATGGCGAGCAGCAAGGCGCTGTCGACCAATGTCGCGCACTACGCGGCCCAGGGGCTGGCCGCGCGCCTGGCAGGCGAGGCCGGCGACAAGGAGCGCGCCACGCGCTACACGGCCTGGGCGCTTGCGTTGAAAAAAAAAGGCGATCAATGCGCGTCTCTGGCTGGCTGATGCCGGCATGTACAGCAGCCTCACCGCAAACCACGTCGACGGCGCGGCCCTGCACAAATTCGATTGGCTCGGCCAGGCATTGGCGATCGTCACGGGCGTGGCTGACGCTAACCAAACGCGCAGCATCCTGGCGCACTACCCGCACGGCCCGATGGGCGCGCCCGTGATCTGGCCGCAGCAGCCGGGCATGCCTGTCTACCACAACCGGGCTTTATGGCCGTTCGTGACGGCCTACGGCTTGCGCGCGGCGGCGATCGGCCGCAACGATGCCGTGGCCGATGCCGCCTACGATACGCTGATGCGCGGCGCGGCACTCAACATGTCGAACATGGAGAACCTCGAGTGGCTGACTGGCCAGCCACTGCTGCTCGACGAACGGCACCCGGAGCTTACCGGCCCCGTCATCAATTCGCGCCGCCAGCTATGGTCGGTCGGCGCCTACCTCGGCATGGTCGTGAACAACGTCTTTGGCGTGACGGCGCAGGACGAGGGCATTGCGCTGCGCCCCTTCGTCACCGCCAGGCTGCGGCGCGAAACCTTCGGCAATACCGACCAGCTGACCCTGCACGACCTGCGCCTGCGCGGCAAGCGCCTGGGCGTGCGCCTGCTGCCGCCCGCGGCCAGCCAGGGGTCGGGCTACCATCCCGTCGAACGGGTGCTGCTGAACGGCGCGCAGGTCGCCGGCACGATTCCCCGGGCGCAGCTTCAGGATGGCGACATGATCGAAGTGGCGCTGGGCGCGGTGGTCCAGGGCGACAGCGGCATCCGCCGCGTCGATGCGGACCCGTATGCCGAGTCGCCCGCTGTGTTCGGCCCGCGCGAGCCCCGCATCGACAGCTGGAACAGGACGCTGGCCATGCACGGCTGCGCTTCAAGGCGGGCGACGACAAGGAAGTCGTCTACAAGGTTTACCGGGATGGCGAACTGGTGGCCGCGCAGCTGACGGCCGGCAGCTGGCGCGACCCGCAAGCCCATCCGTACGCCTGCTACGCGGTCGAGGCGCAGTTCGCCGGCTCCGGCAACCGCAGCCATCACAGCCAGCCGCAGTGCGCCGGGCCGGTCAGCGAGATCGCCGTGCTTGACGCGCGCGTGTCCTCGAACGTGAAGCTTGCCGCGACCAGGGCGCGCCCTATCTCGCTGGCTGGGGCGCACCGGCCGACCGCTTCGACCTGCGCGACCTGCGCATCGACGCCGCCGGCGACTATCGGATCCAGCTGCGCTATCGGAACGAGGCCAACCAGATCAATCTCGGCATCAGCGCCGGCGTCAAATGGCTGAGCGTGGAAGACGGCAAGGGCCGCACGGTGGCGCAAGGCGTGATAACGCTGCCGCACACCCGTCCCGACGGCCCGGCCGGGCTGTCGACACCATTGTCCGCGCGCCTGCAGCCCGGCAGCTACCGTATCCGCCTGCGCGATTTTTATAACATGAGCTACCTGGAGAGCAATGCCAGCTTCAGCGGCGCCGGCGGCAGCGGCGGTCCGTCGAACCGCTTCGACCTTTATGGCATCCGTGTGCAGCGCGTGGAGTGATCAGAAGGCGCCCCTCCCGGTTTTGAACCAGGCCGTCCGTCGGTCGGCGCATGCCGCCCTCACTGTTAACGAACATGAGGCAGGTTGCAGGCTGCCAGCTCAGCCGAGGCAAAACCGTTTTTTCATCGTCCCGGCTTCTGCCGCCTTGTAAGTAAGGAAGCACAGGAGCGCAAAAGAGAGCAGTATTGGCCACCAACTCCAAAGCAGTATTGCTGCATACGGGCTGACGGACCCTGTTATCGCACCCCACACCATTGCAGTGTTCCTCCATGCTCTGGAAGGAATGACGACCCACAACTCGCCGCAGCTTCGACACCTCAAAGAGTTCTGAAAGACGCTAGCGAAAACAATCCCAAGTATCGGCAGCGTCGGCTTTTTACATCTTTCACATTGCTTGGCCATGGTTGAATTCGCTAGTGCTTTGCCAGTTCTTCGAGTTCGGAGGCCCGCTCGCTTCGTGCCGTCACCTCGCACTCGGCTGCAAACATACGCGCCGAGGTGCCGCCATCGGGATCGTAATAGAACCGACAGTTCGCTTCAGTGTATTTGCCCCAAAGACGCTGTGCTTCAAGCAGTTGCTTCTTGCGCTCTCCCTTGAGGGACCCCATCAAGTTTCGATAGGCTGTGTTCAAACGCTTGTCTTGACGGGCATATTCCCCCGAAATGCACTCGAGCACTGCCGGGTCTACGGCGCCCGCCCTATCGATGCACTGCCCGTATTCTTTTGTTCGCGGTGCATTCTCTGCCCCATACGACAACGAGCTCGCGAAAAGCAGCAATGAAGCCAATCCGATTTTTGTCACGTCGGCACCTGTGGGTGAGGAGAAACTGCGCTGTAATGAACGACCATTGTTGGCCGAATGCAGAAGTTCAGAATTGCTCAGTGTACGGTGTTGTGGCTATCAAGACGAACGCGAGGTTTTGTCAGGCGCTTTTAATGCCGCGGGACGGCCGCAGGCCAACCGATCCGCCCCGCCCGCCGCAGGCTGGCCTTGACGACCATGCGGTGGAAGGGCGCGATCACGAAGAGATAGACGCGTCCCAGCAGGTTATGGCAGTGCACGACCGTGGAAACGGTAAGCTGGGGCGTAGCGCTGCCCGAACACAGCACCGACACGCGAAAGTCGAGGTGCCGGTCGTCCTCGCCGACCACGATCTCCGTGTCGCTCGTGCTGTAGACCTTGAAGATGCCGACCCTGCCCGCCCGCGCAGTGCTCTCCAGCGTGGCCAGATGCTTACCGGTCTTTAGCCCGAGCCTGCCGACGATCGTGTCGCGGATACGCATGAGCATACCGACCCAGGCCGGCTGCTGCGCGAAGAGGAAGCGCGCTAGCACATCCGGATCGCGCGCTGCACCCTGCGGCAGGCGGATCGAAAAAGCATCGGCGAGATGTACCGTCTCGTAGACCCCGGTGACACCAGACTGCGCAGGGAGCGGAACCGCGGCAACGGCGGTGGCGAGGGCAAATTCACTGGACATGCGCACTCCTTGGGATGGCAGGGTCAACGCGAAAAACTTGGCTTTTTTGCAAATAGGATTATGGGCCCCGGCTGTGCTATGCGTCAATGAGTGGTCGGGCTAGCGCTGTGTAATGCGCTGTCCCATGCGCGATCGGGGTATGCGGGAAAGCGATTGGCTACCGCTAGCGCTGGCCTATCAACACTTCGCAACTTTCCCAAGTAGCAACAGCTTCCGCTAAACTGGTCGCCCGAGGAACGTCTGCGATCGGCTAAGAATCGACATGAATGGATCAGTCATTCGTGCACCGATGGAAGAATGGGAGCCGGCCTATGCCGTCGCTTTCCCGTACGCGCCGATTACCAAACACCATTACCAGAAAAGACAAGCATATGTGGAATTGGGCAGTCGATAGGGGCTATGCACCGCCCTGGTTATGGAAAGCAGCTCCCCTGATCCTGCTCATCGTAGTCTCCTTCAGTCTACCGACATTGCTGGAGCAGGGTTACCGCCCTTTCATGGAGATGGGGTCCGTTCAAGGCAGACTCAGTCATGTCGACATTACAAAGTGTAATTCCTACAAGGGGCAGACCTCATGGACCCCACTGGTGAGCTATGAATACACCCTTCCATCAGGGAAATATACAGGGGTTAGGTTTTCCATCGAGCGGGTCTGCGCTTCCCGGGAGCGACTGGAACAGGACATGCGCCACCTCGAGCCAGGTCAGCCCATTACCGTGTTCTACAACAAAAGCCATCCCCGCTTTGCAATGTTGAAGAAGCCAGGGTCACTGTTGTCGATGTATCTTTACCAGTCGCTCCTTGGGTTGGGCGCCATCCTTATTCTTTGGAACAGCATCCGACTGACACGGGAACGAGCACTCCCGTAGCAAGTCGCCGAGAAAAACAAAGCGTGCTTTGCAAATATGCGGCCCCTGATGAGTACACGCTGCAGCTACAGCTCGACTTGAGCTTCTTCTTTCGGCGCTAGCTGTTACGACCTGCGAGCTTAAGGTCCGCAATGGGTCCAGGCTGTGTAAAAACGCAAAGTCGGCGGCATGGCGACGACACTCGACCTCTCAAAACGCCCGCTACGGCGCTTTCTCGATGCCGGGAATGGTGAAGAGACCCCTGAAAACACACGGATCTCGCGTTTTTACACAGCCTGGGTCGTAAGCGAACGTACGCCGGGGCAAGTCTTCTCCTAAAATTTCCTTCCAAACAACATATCCGGTACACTGACCGCTTGACGAACGTCTGCGATCGGCCAAGAGCGGACCTAAGGGGACACGATGGAATGGCAGCCAATCTCAGAAGCGTCCCTGTGGGATGCGATCATCGGTGCGGAAGGACGGATGAATCCCCAAGTGTTTCGCTTTTGGGAAGCTATCAAAATATTATCGCCTGAAAAGTGGAGTGAAGAAAGGTATGGCTCGGTTGGGGGAGGTTTTTGGGTCGTGGCCATCATGGGTAACCGTGTACTTTGGTTCAACGATATTGAGGACGGGTTTAACTGGTCGTCGTATGTCGTCTGGGGACGTCTCGCTGAGTACTTTTGCAATCAAGATGAGCTCGAACTGGCTGTTCAGAAGGGGTTGAATATTTTCGAATAGGCCGTTGCCAAAGTACTTCCCAAGCGGTGGTGGCAGTGCACGCGAAGAGCTAAGGTGAAGGTCCGCTCCGGGTCGGGAGCTGCCTGTCGCGACAGGCAGAAAACGGCTAGAAGCAATGTGATGGACTTTCTCCTCCCCCGAAGGGTCAGTCGGTCTTAATGCGTTGGCTACATACACTTCAATCACTGGATTTCCGAATGGCAGTTGAATCCGTACGTAAGATCTTTTGGCTTCTCTTATTTCTGGAGGCAATCCTCATACTTATAAGTGATCATGTAGCGCTAAAACATCTGCGGGTTACCCAATTCGGAGAACGTGGAAATGAAGAGATATTAAATAATCTGCTTCGATCCTTAAATCTAGGAATTGTAATAATTTACGCTTCTGCTATTGCAACTTCAATTAGAATCAAAAGTTTGCTTGGAAGCGAACCGTTGCCAAGTAGGCTAAAAAATCTGAGTATAGCCGTCGTATGGCCGGTTATTGTGTTTTTGTTCTATGGTTATCTGATCGGTTACTCCGCGAGCTAAAAATTGATCACAGATTCCTGTTGTTCCAGTAACGACTACACCATACACTGAGCCAATCTGAACGTCGGCAATAGGCCAGGAGCGGTCCTTCAACGGCCAAGGTCTAAAGGGGCAAATGAAGACTTTCATCTTGGAAAAGACCGATCAGGTCCGCTGGTACACCAATATGCGCGACGTGTTCGAAGCCGCCAACATTGCGCCGCAAGACTATGACTGGTACGTCAGCGACATCGAAACAAACTGGAGGCCACCGGGCTTTGAGCCGGATGATCAATGGTTCACCGGCGACGAACTCGCAGCCTTCCTTCATGCCCATGAGATCCAGTTCATCTGGGCAGTGTTTAGTGCAGTACCGAAGGGGTTTCGTCCGATACCTGCTCTGGCACCATACGTCGAGGACAATCCACGGTATTGGGACGGTACGGAACCGGAACCGCAGTTAGAAGGCGCTTTGTTCGAAATCGCATGCTGGGACAGTAGTGGAACGATTCTGATCAACCTGCCCGCACAGGTCATCGATTCGTTCGTGACCCGTTATCCAAACACCAAGCCGTTGGCAACCGCGCGTTCCTGATGGATGCCGCTACGTCCGCTTCGGGTCGGTAGCTGCCGGTCGCTATAGGCTCGTTTTCGCGTCCGCGAAAATGCAGGAACTTCCAGGCGACAACTTATCCATTAGACTGAGCGCGACCGAACGGCCGAAATCGGCCAGAAACGGTCGTTCACATACCAACCCCGACTGTCAAATGTTCAAATTCTTCAAGCAAAAATCTGCCATAGAAGGCAATAAGCTGTATCGCATAACATTGCATGTCGGGCGGGGCACGAACACCGAGATGCCCGCTAACTTGATTGGGGCATATGTTCCAGTTTTCGTAGGTGCTGATGGTCATGAGGCCGCAGCGTTTAAGGCAGTGGCGGAAGTAAGAAGTCGTGGTTTTAGCTTCATTGACATTGCCGATGGTCAAATTCACGAACTTGACCCGTATCGGTGGGACGCCTTCGTCATGGAGGCTTGGACGGATTTTGCTACGGAGTTTCCAACGCAGGCAAAGGTGATCGAGGCATTACGAACCAACTTCGTTTTCATCGGCCCGTACGCATCATATGAGGCGCAAACGCCCTAGATGCGATAGGTAACGTCGACTGTCGAAGGTCCGCAATGGGTCTATTGTGTTGAAAAAGTCGCCAAGCAACTTTTCTGACCTGTTTTCGGCCGGTTAAGAGTCCAACCAGCTGGCGTTCGTTGAACAGGCGCGGTTTTGTGTAGCCGAGGTAACGCTCTTTCGTGGACGGAAGGCAAGCGCTCCGAGTTTTTCAACACAATAGGTCGATAGCGGACTTTCGTAGCGGCACTGCAGGCATTGAGATGGCGGCCCCGTTCTCAACCGGACTGATGCGATGGCCCAAGCACTTCTCCCTGAAGTCCTTTGGTCGCTATAGCAGCTCATCTTCCCAAGCACTATCGATCTGCCGAAGGCGGGCGGCCGCGCGTCGATGGCTCCACCGTTTTTGCCGACTTTGCATCCGCTTTGAGCGTCGACCCGACATTCATCAGGCGTTCCTTTCGCTAGCCTGCACGTGGCCTTCCCTCATCGTCACGGACACTTCCGTTAGGCGCATTTTAGATTTTCAAACTGTACCGGGCTGATGTAGCCGATAGTGGAATGACGCCGGCGTGGATTGTAGAACCTTTCGATATAGTCGAACACGTCAGCGCGTAAATCATCTCGGGTCCGGTAGTGCTTTTTGCTCAGGCGCTCGGTCTTGAGCGTCGAGAAGAAGCTTTCCATTGCAGCGTTGTCCCAGCAGTTGCCACGACGGCTCATGCTGCAAACGATGCCGTGAGACTCGAGCAAGCGCTGAAAGTCTTCGCTGGTGTATTGGGAGCCTTGGTCGGAATGATGCAGCACTGCCCGAGGACGGCCACGACGGAAAACAGCCATCAGCAGGGCATCCATTACCAGCTGTGCCGTCATTGTCGGTTGCATCGACCAGCCCACTACACGCCGCGAGTACAGGTCGAGGACAACAGCGACAAACAGCCAGCCTTCGCCAGTCCATACATAGGTAAAGTCAGCTGCCCATTTCTGGTTCGGGCCTGTCGCTTCAAACTGCCGGTCCAGCAAGTTGGGCGCAATGGCGTGGATCGGCGCGTCAAGCTGACCTGGTGCACGGCGACGCTTATGCCGAGCCTTGATGCCAGCTGCTTTCATCAGCCGTGCTACGCGATTCTCGCTGCAAGCGAAGCCAGCATCGATAAGGTCTCGCACTACGCGCGGCGAACCATATGTGCCATCGCTGGCTTCGTAGCTATGCTTGATGGCCTTGAGCAGCTGCGCATTCTCGCGTTCGTGCGCACTCACTGGCCGGCCGAACCAGTCGTAAAAGCCGCTGCTCGATACGCCGAGTAGACGACACATCGTCCGCGTCGGCCAGATGGTTCGATATTTGGCGATGAAGCCGTACTTCACTTGAGGTCGGCTGCGAAGTAGCCGAGCGCCTTTTTTAAGATGTCGCGCTCCGTCTTGACCTTGGCCAGCTCGCGCCGCATGCGCTCATATTCCTGGCTTGAGACCTTCTCGCTCCCGCCTGTGACCTCTGCATCCACGTTGGCGTCTCTGCACCACCGTCCCAGCAGGTTCGCGCCAATGCCCAGGTCTCGCGCAATTGCCGCCTTGCTCGCACCAGGCTGGCCTACCAGCTTGACTGCCTCTCGCTTGAACTCTTCTGAAAACAACCGTCTTTCACGTGCCATGTAATACCTCCGATAGGGACATCATACCTATCGAAAGTGTCCGAGCTGGTGGGGGAAGGCCAGTTCGTGGTCCATGCGATGAGTGCAGTAGATCAAATCACCAAGTATAACGCTGATTGCCGTTTGGAAACTAATCCAATGACCCTCGCGCACGGAACATGTGATCTGTAGAGCGAGTGACTAGCTCGGTGTCCGCTGTGGGTCGGGAGCAGCCGTACACTGAACGGCCGAAAACGGCTACAAGCAGACCTGGCGAACTCCGGTCGATAGCCAAATCGCAAACAGATCGAAAAGCGTCGTGGCCAGCAGATGGTGTACTTGCATCCATGCTGGCGTGGTGAAGCCGGCGTCTGCAGAAAAACGCAAAAAGCGAGACAATGCCCGATTACGTCTTGCGTTATGTCCGCATCGGTCTCTACCATGTCCTCTTCTACTGCTACCCTGGCCCGCCCGGGCATCAACCCGGCGCCGCTCGGCGTCTCCCTCTTGCTCATCGCACTGGGCAGCTGGTACCTCGGCCAGGCCGTCGATGGTCGCCACGCCGCGCTGTTCGTCGTTGGCGCCCTGCTCGGCCTGTCGCTCTACCACGCGGCCTTCGGCTTCACCTCGGCCTGGCGTGTCTTCATCGCCGACGGCCGCGGCGACGGCCTGCGCGCGCAGATGCTGATGCTGGCCGTCGGCGTGATGCTGTTCTTTCCGGCGCTCGCCAATGGCAGCCTGTTCGGCACGCCTGTCACCGGGCTGGTCTCGCCCGCGGGCACCTCGGTGATCGTCGGCGCCTTCATCTTCGGCATCGGCATGCAGCTGGGCGGCGGCTGCGCCTCCGGCACGCTCTATACGGTCGGCGGCGGCAGCACGCGCATGGTCGTGACCCTGGCCGCCTTCATCACCGGCTCCGTGATCGCTACCGCCTACATGCCCTTCTGGACGTCGCTGCCGCAGCTGCAGCCGATTTCCCTCGTTACCACGCTTGGCCTGGCGCCGGCGCTGGCCCTCAACCTTGCCGTGTTCGCGCTGATCGCGGGCATCACGGTCGTCGTCGAGAAGCGCCGCCATGGCCGCCTGGTCGCGTCAAGCGCGCAGCCGCTGTCCTCGCCCCGGCTGCGCGGCCCCTGGCCGCTGGTGGCGGGCGCCCTGGCGCTGGTGCTGCTCAATTTCGCCACGCTGGCGCTGTCCGGCCGTCCCCGGGGCGTGACCTCGGCGTTTGCGCTGTGGGGCGCCAAGGGGGCGTCGCTGCTGGGTGTCGACGTCGCCAGCTGGGCCTACTGGACCAAGCCGGCGAATGCCGCCGCGCTGGCGGCGCCCGTGACCCGCGACGTGACTTCGGTGATGAACATCGGCATCGTGCTCGGCGCGATGCTGGCGGCCGCCCTGGCCGGGCGCTACGCGCCGGTGTGGCGCCTGCCGCTGCGTTCCCTCGCCGCCGCCATCGTCGGCGGCCTGCTGCTGGGCTTTGGCGCGCGCCTGGCCTATGGCTGCAATATCGGGGCCTACTTCAGCGGCATCCTGTCGGGTAGCTTGCACGGCTGGCTGTGGCTGGTGGCTGCCTTCGTCGGCAACGTGCTCGGTACCCGCCTGCGCCCGCTGTTCGGCCTGGAAGTCGAGCGGGTGAAGCCGAGCGCCTGCTGAAGGCGCGGCGCGGCTAGGCGAGGCGCGCGCCTGCTGGTGCCCGCTCGCCGTCTGGCGCCGCCTCAGGCACGGGCACGGGTTTCAGCAGGCGCAGCCTGCCCTCCACCACGCGGAATTCGAGCGGCATGTCCATGCGCGTGACTTCGCCGTCGGTGGCGACCTTGATGCGCCGTCGCGGCGACAGCGCCGCGTGGCGCACGCGCAGGCGCTTGAAAGAGAAGGCGACCACGTTCTCGGCATCGCCCAGGCGCCCGAGCGCGCCGCGCACCAGCAGGCCGAGCATGCCGAACTTGCCGACCACGCGTGGTGCGATCGCCGCCAGTTCGCCCTCCTCGACCGCCTCGGTCAGCGGCTCCATGCCGACCTGCTCCATCTGCAGCCGGTTGTTACCGACAAACAGGGTGGCCGTGCGCAGCTTGCGCGTATGGCCCTCGGTTTCGAGCTCGATGCGCAGCGGCCGGTGGCGTCCGAGCGCGGTCTTCAGCGCGGAGAGGATCGCCACCACGCGGCTGCGGCCATACTGGCGCTTGTCGTGTTCGCGCGCCTCGAGCAATTGCGGATAGAGGCCGACGCTGGCGTTGACGAGGAAGATGCGGTCGTTGACCATGCCGACCTGCACCGGCGTGACGCGCGCGTCCAGCAGCGCGCGCACGGCGTCGGCCAGGTCTTCGGGGATGCCGTGGGTGCGGCCGAAATAATTGAAGGTCCCCTGCGGCAGCACGCCGAACAGGCAGCCCTGCAGCACCGCCTGGTGCGCCACCGCATTGATGGTGCCGTCGCCGCCGGCGGCGACCAGCACGCCTTCGTGCTCCTTCGCCTGGTTCGCCACGCGGCGCGCGATGTCGCCGATCTGGCTGGCGTCGCGCACGATCTCGAGGTGGCAGGTGCGTCCCGCGGCGCCGAGCACGTCGCGGATGGTCGAGCAGCGCAGCTCGGTTTCGGAATGGCCGGAACCGGCATTCAAGACGACGTAGAAGGCGGCGTTCGGCCCTGGTTCGGCGGTTGACATGGAATGACGCGGCTTTCGGAATGATCGACCTGACAACATCCTAGCATGCTGTCGCGTCGGGGCGGCGCACGCTGGTCCGGGCCTGCCCGGGGCGGATCTATTCGTCTCTCGTCGGCCAGTGGTCGGGATCCTGCAACAGCTGATACATCACGTAGGCGTCGACATAGCCCAGGCGCTTGTGGCGAAACGCCTTGGGCAGCGTGCCGACGATCGAGAAGCCGAGCTTCTTCCACAGCATCACGGCCGCCGTGTTGGTGCTGACGACGTAGTTGAACTGCATTGCCAGGTAGCCCTGGCGGCGCGCCTCCCCCAGGCTGTGCTCGCCGAGCAGGCGCCCCACGCCCCCGCCCCGGGCGGCGGGACTGACCATGTACGAGGCATTGGCCACGTGGGCGCCGCGGCCGATCTGGTTCGGCACCACGCGGTACATCCCGAGCACGCGTTCGCCCAGCGCGGCCACGCGCGTGGTGACGCCGGCACCGAGCCAGTAAGCCTGCGCCCCTTCGGGCGAGGTGTCGTGCTCGAATGGATAGGTCTCGCCGCCGGCGACATGGGCCTGGAAGATGGTCCACATGGCGTCGAAGTCGGCGCTGGTAGCGGGGCGGATCTGGAGTTCTTTCACGGCGTGGACAAGACTTGTGGGAGTACGAAGTTGTCTGGAAGGGCGTCGTCGATCAAAAACGGTCGGGCACCAAGGGGACCGGGAATTCTAGCACCGTGCCTTGAGGGCTCAGCGCGCCATTCGAAAATCGACCGCATCCGGGCGGCCCGGCAGGCGCAGCGTGGAACGCGCGGGCGCCGCTTCCGCGACGATGGCGCCGCGCCGCACTACCGCACGGCGCGCGGCGCGCAGGCGGATCGCCTCGACCGGATCGCCGGCAGCCAGCAGCACGAAATCGGCGTAACAGCCGGGCGCCAGGCCATAGCCTTCGAGTCCGAGGATGCGCGCGGGCGTGTCCGTGATGGCCATGAAACACTGGCGCATCGCCGCCTGTCCCGTCATCTGCGCCACGTGCAGGCCCATGTGGGCTACTTCGAGCATGTCGCCGGAACCGAGGCCGTACCAGGGATCCATCACACAGTCGTGGCCGAAAGCGACGTCGACGCCGGCGGCCAGCAACTCCGGCACGCGCGTCATGCCGCGCCGTTTCGGATAGGTGTCGGCGCGCCCCTGCAGGGTGATGTTGATCAGGGGGTTGGCAATCGCCGCCACGCCGGACTCGCGCATCAGCGGCAGCAGCTTGCTGACATAGTAGTTGTCCATCGAGTGCATCGAGGTCAGGTGCGAGCCCGCCACCCTGCCCTGCAATCCGAGGCGCCAGGTTTCATGCGCCAGCGTTTCGATGTGGCGCGAGAGCGGATCGTCGGTCTCGTCGCAGTGCATGTCCACGCGCAGGCCCTGCTCGGCTGCGTACTCGCACAGCAGGCGCACCGATTCCGCCCCTTGCGCCATCGTGCGCTCGAAATGCGGGATGCCGCCGACCACGTCCACGCCCATCCTGATCGCGCGCTTGAGGTTCTCGAAGGCGCCGGGGCTGCGCAGCAGGCCATCCTGGGGGAAGGCCACCAGCTGCAGGTCGATATACCGTGCGACGCGGCGGCGCACCTCCAGCAGGAACCTCGACCGCCAGCAGGCGCTCGTCGCAGATATCCACGTGGGTACGGATCGCCAGCAGGCCGCGCGCCACCGCCCAGTCGCAATAGCGCATGGCCCGCTCGACCAGGGCTTCCTGCGCCAGCTGGGGCTTCAGTTCGCCCCACAGCGCGATTCCCTCGAGCAGCGTGCCGGACTCGTTGACGCGCGGCAGGCCATAGCTGAGGGTGGCATCCATGTGGAAGTGCGCGTCGACGAAGGGCGGCGTGACCAGGTCGCCGGCGGCGTCGATTTCGCGCCGCCCGGTGACGGCCAGTACGGGGCCGACGGCGGCAATGCGCTCGCCCTCGACGGCGATGTCGATCCCGCGGCGACCGTCGGGCAGGCTGGCGTTGCGAATGACGAGATCCATCGGGGCTCCTTTTCGAGTCTGCCATTGTAGCGAGTTCGCTTCCGCGTGGATGCTGTTTGCCGTGTCATTTTGTAACAGTGCTGCATTGCAATATTTCCCACATGCCACAGTGACAAATTCTCCTTTCCAAGGCTGACTGTCAAGGCTACACTAGGATTTGTTGCAGTGCGCCATAACCGAACGAATAAGGAATTCCAATGACTTCACTTCCAGAACAGTTCTTCGCAGCACGACAGACCCAGCTCGACCATGGATTCAAGCTGATGCGCAGTTTCAGCGAACAGGCGCTCGACCGCACCAGCCGGGTGCTGACGCTGCAGATCGATGCCTCGCGCGCCGCCGTCGAACAGTCTTCCACCGCCATGCGCCAGCTGCTGGCGGTGCGCGATCCGCGCGACCTGCTGACGCTCGGTAGCCAGTCGCAGCAACAACTGCGCACCCTGTTCGATTTCAGCCGCGAGCTCTTCAGCATCGCCATCACGCCGTATGCCACGCCGCTGCGCAGCTATGCCGTGAACGCGCCGACATCGGCCACCCGGCGGCCCCGGAAACCGCGCCGTTGCAGGACAGCGCGGACAGTGCCAAGCAGGCCGCGGCCGAGGCTTTCGAGCGCATCGGCGGCGATACCGCGTCGGTCGCGGCTGCGGCCACCGCTGCCGCCGTGTCGGAGAGCGCGTCGCCTGGCGCGTCGCATGGCGCGTCGCATGGTGCACCAACCCCGGCGCATGCGGAAGCGGCCGTGCAGTCTTCGTCCGACTTCGTCCTGCCGACCGAGACTGCCCCGCAGCAGGCTGCGGAAGTCGTCACCTCCGTCATCGCCCCCGATGCCGAACCGACGCCGATCGCCAAGGCCACGGTCGAAGCGCTCGAGGTGCCGCTCGCTCCCCCGCACCCGCTTGCGGCCAGCGTGCCGGTCGAAGTGGCCGTCGAAATCGAGCTGCCGAGAATCGAACCCGTGGTGGCCGCGCCGCCATCACCCGCACACACGACAGGTCCCGTCGAAACGCGCGGCACCAAGGGTCGCAGGAAGCAGACCTGAGGTACCCATGCGGGCGCGCGCCGAGGCGCGCTGCGGCCGTCGGGCAAAGAAAGTAGACTAGCGGGCTTCGGCCCGCTTTCTTTTTTCGGGCCTCACGCAAGGAATACCGATGAGTCTCGCTCGCTTGGTGGGCGGCTTCGTGCTGCGCCACTGGAAAGCCTACGCGTCCTCGGCCGTCATGCTGGCCGGGGTAGCGGTGTGCACGGTCTGGATCCCGCGCAAGGTCGGCGCCATGGTCGATGGCCTGGCCGCGCACCGCCTGTCCAGCCACGAGCTGACCGTGCAGATCCTGCAGCTGCTCGCGCTCGGCGTGGCGATCTACCTGCTGCGCGTGGGCTGGCGCATCCGCCTGTATTCGGCCGCCTACCGCCTCGGCGTGGAGCTGCGCATGCGCCTGTATGCGCGCCTGTCGGCCCAGGGTCCGGCCTTCTACCAGAAGCAGCGCACCGGCGACCTGATGGCACTGGCCACCAACGACATCGATGCCATCGAGATGGCGGCCGGCGAAGCGATGCTGGCCGCGTTCGACGGCACGCTGACGCTGGTGATGGTGCTGGGCGTGATGCTGCTCGGCGTCGACTGGCGCCTGGGACTGGTCGCGCTGCTGCCCTTCCCCTTCATGGCCCTGGCCTTCTGGTACATCTCGCGCCACATCCACACCGCCGAAACCGATTCCCTGAAGCGCTTCTCGAACCTCAACGACCATGTGCAGGAATCGCTGTCCGGCGTACGCACGCTGCGCGCCCTCGGCCTGGAGGCGCGCAGCGCCAGCCAGTTCGCGGAGCTGGCCGGCCACGCCTCGAACGCCAGCCTGAACGCGCAGAAATGGGAAGCGGCCTACGAGCCGGCCGTCGGCCTGGCCCTGACGGCGGCCACCACCCTGACGCTGGGCGTGGGCGGCTACCTCGTGCTGCAAAATGAATTGACCATCGGCGCGCTGACCAGCTTTTCGATGTACCGGGCCAGCTGATCTGGCCGATGTTCGCGGCCGGCTGGGTGCTGTCGCTGATCGAACGCGGACGCGCCGGCCTGGCGCGATTGCAGCCGATGTTAGACGCGCCGCTGACAGTGGTCGACGAAGGCACCCGCGAGCGCATCGAGGACGGTCCGCTCGTGCTGCGCGAGGTCCGTTTCGCCTATGGCGGAATGGACGCGAACATGGCGCGCCCCGCGCTGGACGGCGTCTCGGTGACGCTCCGCCCGGGCATGACCCGGGCCTGGTGGGACCGACCGGTGCCGGCAAGTCGACCCTGCTGCGGGTGCTGCTGCGCCAGGCCACGCCGCAGGCGGGCAGCGTGACTGGGGCGGGCACGCGCTGGAAGACTACCGTCTGGCGGCCCTGCGCGCGGCCACCAGCTGGGTGCCGCAGGAATCCTTCCTGTTTTCGGCCACCATCGCCGAGAACATCGCCCGGCGCGGCCGGGCGCGAGCCGGCTGGAAATCGAGGAGGCGGCCGGCATGGCGGCCATCCACGACGACATCCTGCGCTTCCCGCAAGGCTATGACACACCGGTCGGCGAAAAGGGCATCACGCTCTCGGGCGGGCAGCGCCAGCGCGTGGCGATCGCCCGTTCGCTGCTGGCCGACAGCTCGCTGCTGCTGCTCGACGACGCCTTGTCGGCCGTCGACACCGGCACCGAGACACGCATCCTCGAGCACCTGGCCGAGCTGCGCGCCTCGCGCCCGGAGCTGATGGCGATCATCGCCAGCCACCGCCTGTCGGCCGTCGTCAACGCCGACCTGATCGTGGTGCTGAAGGATGGCCGCATCGCCGAATCGGGCGACCACGACACCCTGCTGCAACTGGACGGCTGGTATGCCAGCCAGTGGCGCTACCAGCAACTGGAGGCCAGCCTTGACGCCACCTGATACCACTATTAAAGCCGGGCGCGCCCAGGCCACCCGCGCCGCCGCCCTGCTGCGCCGTGCCGCCTGGCCGGACCGCCGCCAGCTGGCCTGGGCGACCTTGTGGCTGATCCTCGCCGCTGCGCTCGAGGTGCTCGGCCCCATCCTCGGCAAGGCCCTGATCGACGACTACCTGATTCCCCGTCACGCCGACTGGACGCGCATGGCCCTGCTGCTGGGCGGCGCCCTGCTCTCGGGCTGGGCGGCGTCCCTGGCTGCGCTATCTGCAGCTGGTACGCCTGTCCGGCATGGCGATGCGCTCGGTGCAGCGCCTGCGCGAGTGGGTGTACGGGCACGTGCTGCGTTTGCCGATGGCGTTTTTCGACCGGGCGATTACCGGCCAGCTGGTCAGCCGCGTCACCAACGACACCGAGGCCGTCAAGAAGCTCTACATCCAGGTGCTGTTCGTCCTGCTCGATTCCACCATTGTCCTGATTGGCACCTCGATTGCGATGGCCTGGCTCGACTGGCGCCTGATGCTGATCGTGCTGGCGCTGCTGCCGGCGGTGCTGGCCATCGTCTGGCTCTACCAGCGCATGTCGGCGCCGGCCGTCACGCGTGCGCGCAGCCTGCGCAGCGACATCAACGGCCAGATGGCCGAATCGATCGGCGGCATGACGGTGCTCCAGTCGAGCAATGCCGCGAACCGCTTCGGCGAGCGCTTCAGCGTCACCAACGAGGCGCACTACAAGGCGCGCATCAAGGAACTCACCGCCAACGCCCTGCTGCTGCGCCCGGCGCTCGACCTGCTCAATGTGATCCTGCTGGCGGTGGTGATCTTCAGCTTCGGCCAGCGCCAGATCGGCGCGGTGGAAGTCGGCGTGCTGTATGCCTTCATCAGCTACATCGCGCGCGTGGTCGAGCCGCTCATCCAGATCACCATGCAGTTCAGCGGCCTGCAGCAGGCGGTGGTGGCAACCGCACGCGTCGCCGCGCTGCTCGACGAACCCGGCGCCGCCGAACACACGAGGGAAAAAGCCCCACGCGGGGTGGCCGAGCCCTCCCGCGCGGCCCATCCCGGCGCCCCGGCCGTGCGCGTGCGCGGCCTGAGCTTTTGCCTACGTTCCCGGCCAGAACGTCCTGCACGAGGTCTCGCTCGACATCCCGCAAGGCGCCTTCTTCGGCATCGTCGGCCACACCGGCAGCGGCAAGTCGACCCTGCTGTCGCTGCTGCTGCGCTACTACCCGGCCGAGCATGACCGCATCGAGATCTGCGGCGAGCCGATCGCGGGCATCGACAACGAGGCCTTCCGCAACGAGGTCGGCCTGGTACCGCAGGATCCCTTCATCCTGGCCGCCTCGGCGCGCGAAAACATCGACATGGGCCGTGGGTTGCCGCAGGCGCGTATCGAGGCAGCCGCGCGCGCGGCCCATGCGCACGACTTCATCGCCGACCTGGAACAGGGCTACGACACCTCGCTCGGCGAAGGCGGCTCGCGCCTGTCCTCGGGCCAGAAGCAGCTGATCGCGATCGCGCGCGCACTGGCGGGCGAACCGCGCATCCTGCTGCTCGACGAGGCGACCTCGCGCATCGACAGCGCCACCGAGCAGATCGTGCAGCAGGCGCTCGACGAACTGCGCGGCAAAGTCACGATCATCGCCATCGCCCACCGGCTCTCGACCATCCGCGACGCCGACCGCATCGTGGTGCTGAACCACGGCCGCATCAGCGAGGCGGGCAGCCACGACGAACTGATGGGCATCGAAGGCGGCTTGTACCAGCGCTTGTATTTGCTACAACAACTTGCAGTGTGAAACGGGACCGGGACGGGCTGTAACGATATTTGAACGCCAACATTGACATTCCTGCGTCGTATTTTTGCGATATCGCATTGAAAAAACGGATGTTTCTGTGTTGCAACAGGCATATAATGACAGATGGACCTGCGTGAAAAACAGCGCGCCGGCCGTTACATCGAGAGAATGCCTATGTCAGCAGCAAGCAAGAAGAGACCGTCAAGCCGTCGCCCTGCGGCACTGCTGGCTGCGTTGTTGCTGGCATCGGGCTGCGCATGGGGACAGGCTCCCGCGACGCTGGATGCGCGCCTGCTCGAACTGCGCGAAATCAACCGCTTCGTGCCGGAACGCGCGCTGCCGCTGCTGCTGGCGATCGAGCCGGAGGCGCGCGGCGGTTCGCGTGCCAACAAGGTCGAGATCCTGACCGAGGTGTGCTCGGCCTATACCTGGCTGGGCAAGTTCGACCGGGCCCTGGCCTACTGCGAAGAATTGATCGCGCTCGGACGCGCCGAGCAGGACAAGGACATCCTTGCCAGCGGACTGCTGCACAAGGCCTACCTCGTTTTCGCCCGCAACGAGCAGGCGCAGTCGCACGAACTCGTGTGGGAGGCCGAGCGCCTGGCAAAGGACTCGAAGAACGCCGAACTGCTCATCCGCATCGGCCTCACGTCTTCGCAGGCCTACGGCGAGGAAGGCAACTTCCCCCGTGCGCTGGAGCGCATGCAGCGTACCCTGACCTATGCGCGCCAGCACGGCAAGGAAGTGCAGGTAGCGATCGTGCTCGATTCGCTGGCGAACCTGTACGCCCAGATGCACGAGTACGACAAGGGTTTTGCCGCGCTCTCGGAAGCCATGGCGATCGCCTCCAAGACCGCTTCGCCCGGACGCCGCGCCTCGCTCAAGTCGACCGAATACTTCCTCGCGGTCGAAACGGGCCAGATGGACCGTGCCCTCAAGGCGCAGCTGGAGGCGCTGGCATTGCAGCGCCAGATCGGCGCCGAGTCCTCGGTTCCCTACTCCCTGGTGAACCTGTCGGACTGCTACCTGAAGATGCGCGACTATGCGCACGCACTCGAATACAGCCTGCAGGCGCTGAAGGCGGCGCAAGCGCTCAATGACCAGGTGCTGGTCGCCACGGCCCAGGTAAACATCGGCCAGGTGCAGATCGCGCGCGGCCACCTTGCCGAGGGCAAGCGCAGTTTCGAGCAGGGACTGGCGATCTACGAGAAAACGGAAAACAAGCCGGAGATCCAGGACGTGCTGATCGAGTACGGCGATGCGCTCGAACGCGCCGGCGACTTTGCCGGTGCGGTGAAGGCGTATCACCGTGAACGATCGATCTCGAACGAACTGTTCGAGAAGCGGCGCCAGAAAGCCATGCTCGAGCTGCAGGAAAAATACGACGCCGACAGGAAGCAGCGCCAGATCGAACTGCTCAAGACGGAAAACCAGGTGAAGTCGACCGAAATCGCCAACCGCCGCCTGCAGCAGCGGGTCTGGTGGCTGCTGGCCGTGGTGTTCGCCCTGGCCGCGGTCGTGGTCGGCATGCTGTACCGCAAGGTGCGCCATGCGAACGCCCAGCTGCACGAGAAGAACCAGGAACTGAAGCAGCAGAGCGTGCGCGACCCGCTCACGGGCCTGTACAACCGCCGCCACTTCCAGGACTTCATGCGCGGCCACCAGCGCAGCGAAAAAGTGATAGTCGAGAAGCGCGGCGCCGGCACCTCGGGCGAAGAGATGGTCAGCGCCCTGTTCCTGATGGACGTCGACCACTTCAAGCACATCAACGACACCTGGGGCCATGGCGCCGGCGATGCGGTGCTGGTGAAGATGTCGGAGAGCCTGCGCGAGATCCTGCGCGAGACCGACATGATCGTGCGCTGGGGCGGCGAGGAATTCCTCGCCTTCCTGCCCTCGATCCCGCGCAATGGCCTGGACGAAGTGGCGCGCCGCCTGCTCAACGGCATCGCCGACACCAAGATCCAGTATGGCGACATGACGCTGTCGGCGAACGTGTCGATCGGCTACGCGCCCTACCCGCTGGCACCGAACGGCATCTCGCTGCCGTGGGAACGCGCCGTCAACCTCGTCGACATGGCGCTGTACATGGCCAAGGGCCACGGCCGCAACCGCGCCTACGGCGTGCGCGGCTTCGCCAAGAGCGGGAACACCTCGATGGAAGAAATCGAGCAGAACCTGGAACAGGCATGGCGCGAAGGCCAGGTCGACATGGCGATCGTCGCGGGCGGGTATCCGGAGCTGCGCGCCAGCGCATGAACGTCGCGCAGGCGGGTCCCCCGCCTACGCGTTCAAGGACCGCCTGGACCGCGCATCCGCAGCAATCACGTAGGGTAGGCGGGTCCCCCGCCTACGCGTTCAAGGACCGCCTGGACCGCGCATCCGCAGCAATCACGTAGGGTAGGCGGGTCTCCCGCCTACGCGTTCAAGTACCGCCTGCACCGCGCATCCGCAGCAATCACCGTAGGGTAGGCAGGTCCCCTGCCTACGCGTTCAACCACAGCCCGCACCGCATACCGGCCGCAAGCATCCCGTCGACTCAGTTCGCCGCTTCCTGCATCTTCTCGCCGGCGCGCTCGACCTTTTCCCCCACCTTGCCGGTGGCTTTCTCGAGTCCGCGTTCCGCCTCGGCGGTCGCATCGTGGATTTTCGCGCGCGCCGCTTCGGTGCGTTCGGCCAGGCGTTCGCGCGCGGCGTCGGCCCGTTCGACCGCCTGCCTGGCCGCCTCGTCCGCCTTGTCGAGCGGTGCGCGCAGTTCGCCGGCCACCTTCTGGCCAGCCTCGTCCACTACCTTGCCGGCCTTTTGCGCCGGCCCCATGGATTCGTCCTCGCGCGCGCAGCCGGCGGCCAGGCCGCACGCGAGCGCCACCAGCAGCGGCACGCCGAACAGGGGTTGTCGTCTTCATGATTCGCTCCCGTGACCGTGTTTCCGCAAGCATACACCTTGCCGAAAACGCATGCTCGCGAGCTTGTATCGTCGCCGCGCCCTCATTCGACCTCGTCGGCACGCCGGTGTTCGGGCGAGCGCGCGTCGATGTCGGCCTTGAGCGCGCGCGTCTCGTCGTCCTCGCCCCAGCGCCGGGTAAAGGCGCGCAAGCGCTGGCGCGCCTTGTCGGCCGACGACGCGCCGAGCGCCGACTCGACCGCGTCCTTCGCCTCGCGCCAGGCCTTGTCGCGCTGGCGCTTGCGCGTGCACGCCGCACCCGCGTCATTGAGGGCGCGCTGCACTTGCTGCAGCTGTTCCGGCGTCGCCTTGGTCTTCCTGAGGGCGATCAGGGCGCTCTGGGCCTCCCGCGGCTTGCAGTCGGTGGCCAGCGCGATCGCCTCGTCCATCTGGCCTTCGATGCGCCGTTTCGCCGGATTGACGAGCAGCCAGAGCGCCCACACCAGCGCCAGCCCCAGCAGCCACCAGCGCAGGCGCACGGGCTGGCGCGCCCCTTCGCCGATGGCGCCGGGGCGGCGCCGGGGGCCTGCTGCGGCTGCCAGCGGCGCGGTGCGGCCGCGGGCGGCGCTGGCGTCGCGGCCGGGCCCGGCGCGCCCGCCCCTGCGAGCGGCGGCTCCGGCGTGGCTGGCCCGGGTTCGGCGGCAGGCGCAGCCGCGGTCGACTCCGCCCCGGCAGCCGGAATGGCAGCCGACCTGTGATCGGGAACGGCCGCCGCCGCGGCAGCCAGCATGCCGGCAGGCGTCGTCTCGCGCAGGGCATCCGGCCCGGTCGGACGGGAGGCCTCCGCATGCCGCGCCGGCGCGCGCACCGCATCGTCGTGCTGCGCCGCGCCGCAATACGGGCAGAAGTTCACCCGGCGCGCCAGCAGGCGGCCGCAGGCGGCATCGATACAACGGGTCATTGCCCGGTCTCGCACGGTGCTCCCTTATTGCGGGTCCGGAATGGCGTCGTCCGGATCGGGAATGGCGCCGTCCATCGCGCCATAGAGGCCCGGAATGTCGGCCACGGTGCCCCACTTGCCGGACTTCGGATCCTGCGCCATGTCCCGGGCGCGCGTGGTGGAATCGATCTCGCCGCGCGCCAGCAGGACGCGGATCTCGTCGAGCCCGAACGGACCGCGCTGGACGCCGGCCACGAACAGCTTGTGGCGCACCGCTGGCGCGGCCGGCGGATCGGGAATGACCGCCGTCTGGCGGCCGCGTTCGAGCACTTGCGCCGCGCGCCTCGCTGGACCAGCAGCTCGGCCTTGAGGATGCGCTTGTCGACAGGACGCTCGACTTCCCAGCTGTAGGCGTCCTGCGAGGAGTCGGGCACGCTGTCGGTCCACTCGGCTATCCGTGCCAGCGCGGCGTCGAGTGCTTCCGGCCCGAGATTCGGGTCGGTCGCGCGGGCGCGCCGGAACCAGGCATCGTAGAGGCGCCGCGCCGTGATGTTCGGCAGCGACGGGGACGGCAGCTGGGCACCGGTTTCGTCGGTTTCGAGGCGCGGCTCGTAGACACGCTGCTGGTAGTGGCGCATCAGGGCGGCAAGCAGCAGCAGCTGATGCGGGCCGAGGCCTCCCGCGCGGCTGCGCACCGCATTGATCACCTGTTCGCGGTAGTAAGGCGGCAAGCCGTTCGAGCGGATCGCGAACTCGTTCCCGATCTGCAGCCACTCGCCCGACCCGGGTTCGACTTCGAACAGGTACTGGCCGCGTGGCTGGAAGGCCGCTTCGCGGTCGCCCGCGTCCACCTTGCGGCGCACGACGCCGAGCGCGATCGCCTGCAGGAACCACTCGTAATCGTCCGCCAGGCGGTTGAGTTCGTCCATCGACGGCGAGATCGGATGGCGGAAGCGCGTGGCGTCGAAATGCAGGTGGGTCGGAATCTTCGGGTTCTCGATCTGGTACGAGGCGCGCCAGGTCGGCAGGCCGCGCAGCACCGTCATCGGGTAGCCCGACAGCTCGATGTAGCAGACCGCGCGCCCCGGCATGCCGGTGTTGACGATCGAGACCAGGTCGCCGTGGAAGTACCCGGTCGGCACCGCGGCGCGGATTTCCGCTTCCATCCTGCGCCAAGCCGCGGCATCACCCACTCCGATAAAACACTTGAATTGGTCCGCATTCGGAGTGAACTCGGCCGAGAAGCGGGCATTCACCCAGGGCATGGCGCTCCTGATCCATTCCGCAAACACGCGCGCGCGCTCCGCCGGCTGCATGGCGTTCAGCCGCTCGAGCAGCGGATCGACCGGTTCCGCGCCCGCCAGCTCGCTGTTCGACAGCTGGGTCTGGGCGCGGCGGAACAGTTTCAGCAACAGGTCGGCACGTGTGCGCTCATCGCCCAGCTGGGGGAACAGCTGGCGCGAGCCGCCGAATTCGAGCAGCACCTCCTCGCTCCAGGCGCTCACGTCCCCGGTCAGGCGCACGGGCGCCGGCTGCACGTCGCTGGCCAGCTTGATGTAGGTGGCGTGCTCCTGGCGCGCATCGGCGCGCAGCTGGCTGATGCGGCTGTCGACCGCCTGCAGGATTTCCTGCACATGCCGGCGCCCTTCACGGAATTCGCCGGCGATGCCGCTCCACTGGGCGTTGCCGTATTCGTCCGGCGCCTGCGGTTCGCCCAGCCAGGCCGACATGTTGCGCATGACTTCGATGGACTGGGCCGCGCTGACGGCCAGCAGGTGGAAACGCAGGTAGTCGGCGATGTCGCGCTTGAGGTGCGCCATGACTTCGCGGGCCTGCGCTTCCCTTGCCGAACAGGCGGCCGGCAGCCTGCGACAAATTGCCCAGCGATTCTTCCACCTGGCGCGTGCGCAGCGCGTCGCGGATGTCGCGGTAGCGCCGGCCGTTGCGCTCGGCATGGGCCAGGTCGCGCTGCAGCAGGCGCGCCTTGACCTGCTCCAGCAGCGAGAGCACGAATTCGAGGCCGCCCTGCTTGCGGTCGTCGAGCAGCGCGTACAGGCGCTCGCGCACGCGCTCCTTCAGGCGCCCGGTCAGTTCGACCGTATGGCGCTTGATGCGGTCTTCGCTCGTCTCGGCGGTGGCGCCGGCCTCGCGGATGGCGTCGCGCTCCAGGTTCGGCAGCAGCTCGGCCACGCGTTCGCGCCACTGGTTGATGTCGAAGGCGGCCATGATGCGGTCCATCTCGAGCTGCACCTTGCTTTCGACGCGCTCGAGCAGCGAGCGTCCTTCGCGGTCGCGCAGCAGCAAACCCGTGAGCGCGTATTCCTGGAAGGGCGCGACGTCCACGGTTCCCTTCTTGAAATCGGGGAATTCGTCGAAAGGCAGCTCGCGCATGTCCATCTGCTCGCGCATGAAGCTGTCGCGTTCACCGTCGCCGGCGCGCCGCGCCAGCAGGCCGTCGCGCCCCACCAGGCCGAAGAATTCCTTGACCATCAGCGCCGCCAGCTCATACGCGCGGATGTCTTCGCGCAGGCTTTGCTGGGTATCGAGCACGGACTGGCCGAAGGCCGAATACACCTTCGAATACGACAGGCGCATGTCGCCGAAGCGGGCTTCCGGCACGCGCGGGTTGTAGGGGCCGAGCTTGTGCTGCTGCTGGTTGACGGCGACGGAACGCTTGCGGTTGGCGAAATCGGCGGAAGCGAAATCCTCGAACAGGGTGTCCGCCACCATCTGGTAGACATCCTTGACGTCCTGCGTGGCCTTGTTGGCCAGGTTCGCGTTATCGACGAAGTACACGTCATCAAAAGGAGCTCCCCGGCCCGTGATGCTGTCCGGGTCCATCCACTTGACCTGCGCGTTCATGTCGCGCATCGTCGTTTCCAGTTCCATCAGGGTAGCGTAGGCGTTCGCCTCGGTCCTCTCCTTGTTGGCCTTGGCGAACCCCGAGGGCATGAACATCACCAGGTCGACCTGGCTGTCGGCCACTTCCTGGCGCGCGATGGCCTTGGCCATCCAGCCCAGGTCGATCGCGCTGCCGGCGCCGGTGCCGCCCGCGTTCGAGGCGATGACGACGATGCGGAACTTCGAGGTATCGACCTGCAGGCCGAGGCGCTGGTAGTTTTCCTTGCGCTCGATACCGGCATTACTGCTCAGGAAATTCAGCGCGCCCTTGATGCGGCCACGGAGCTTCGGGTATTTGTCGAACAGGTACAAACGCGCCACCGAGCGGATCTGTCCCGCCCCTTTCGACGGGTCGATGCCGAGCGCGCGCAGCTTTTTCGGCCGCAGCGGCATCCAGGATTCAATCAGCGGAAAGCGTGCCAGGCTGTCGTCGGACTCGTGGTATTGCGGCAGGTCAAGCGGCTCCACGAGCCGCTCCTCGTCAGTGAGTTTCACCAGTTCGAACCAGGGGTCGGTGCGCTGCGACTTGCCCTCGTCGATGACGGCGTTCGAATCGAGGTCGAAGTGGAGGAAGCGCGCGACCGGGAAGTCGTGGATCGATTCGACGCGGGTCGGATGGTGCCGGTTCCAGACGGCCGACAGGATGCGGCGGCGGATGCGCATCATGACTTCCATGCCGGTGCCGCCGGCGCCGATGAACAGCGTAGGCCGCAGGTCGACCTTCAGCTCGGACTTGCGGTTGATGTTGTCAAGCGTGGGGATGTCTGCCATGTCTTTCTTTCGTTCTTTAACGGCGGCCGATGAACAGCGCGGCGATCAGTGCGACCAGTCCCACGATGACCAGCGGCCCGGTCACGCCGAAGGTGAGGTATTTGGCGGCGTTGATGATTGCCAGTACCGCCGCCGCCGACAGGAAGGCCAGTCCCACGAACAGCAGCCAGCCGGCGCTGCCCGCGGTCGAAGGCGCGACGCGGCGCACCACCAGGTGGTGCACGTAGGCGTTGCGGACAAAGAAGTACACGACCAGCAGCACCAGGAACACGATCGCACCGATGGCAAGGTCGCGCGTGGAGGTGTCGGTGGCTGGCGTCAGGGGCGCCGGTGCCACCTCGATCGCACCGGTGGTGGCGCTGTCGGGCGTGGTCTTCGGTTGCGGATCGTCCGGCTTGGCTTTGTCGTCGGGGAGCTTGAAGCCGGGGTCGGCCTGGGCAAGGGTCACTGGGGTGTCGCGCATCGTGGTTCCTCAGGTAGCAGCGTAAGTAGGAGCGAAATCCGGTTGTGTTCTCAGCGGCCAAGGCGCACTTGCGCGCCCTCGCGCAGGTCCGTCAGCTGGTGGCCGAACAGGGTGGTCTTCAGGCGGGCCACTTCCCTGCCCGCGTTGTCGTAGATCGGCTGCACCGTGCCGGCACGGCCGCGCATCGTGCGCAGTTCGTCCTCGACCGTGACCGGGGCCTGGCGCGGCCGCATCCAGGCCCAGGCGCCCGCAGCGCCCAGCGCCAGCAGGGCAAGCAGCCCGGCCCCCGCGGCCAGCAGCGGCCCGGAGCCGTAGTGCACCCTCACCTCGATCGGCAGGGTCGCCGTGGAAGCCTGGATGCGCGCGGGTGGCGTGAAGATCTCGGGCAGCGGGTCGCCCGGGAACAGCTCGGCCATGCGCGCGCGAAAACCCTGCGACAGCGCCAGCTTCTGCTCAAGCAGGTGCACCTCGATCGTCCCCGGCAGTACGTAGGCCGAGCCGGCGGACTTCAAGGCGGCAAGCGACCATTTGCCTGGCAGGTTCGCCGTCGGCAGCTGCAGGGTCGAACTCAAGGGCTGCGGCTTGCCGGGCGCCAGCGCATTGACGTGCTGGCTGCCGAGGCTGACGCCGCGGTCCTCGCCGCCGAGCTTCGAGCGCGCGCTCAGGGCCGCACTCGTGATCGTGTACGGGTACATCGTGTTCTCGAGGTTCCAGCTCACCTTCGCGCTGGGGGCGGTGGCGCCGGGGGCGACGTCGGCGCGCAGCACGCCGTTCGGTGCCAGCGCGAAGCGCACGCCGGGCGCGTTCTCCACCTTGCGCGGCACCAGGCGCACGGTATCGCGGTCGAGCGGTTTCAGGCGCGCCGGCGGCTCGGTGATCACTTTCGCGATGGCGCCGCTCGCCAGCAGGCGCTCGATCCCGGCCTTGCCGCCGGCGCCGATGGCAAAGGCGTACACCATCAGGCCATTCGCGTGGTAGTGCTTCCCCTGCACGGGCATGCGCAGCGGGAAGGCCAGCGCGACGCGGATCGCCTCGCCCCGGTGGATCAATTCGTAGAATTCGCGGTTGCGCTGGGCCGTCGCCTGGTCGTTGTTCGGGCTGTTGCGGTTGTTGGTGACCAGCCAGACGATGCCGTCCTTGCCGCCCAGCGCCTGCGTCATGGCCGCGCCCACGGCTTCGCCGAGGTCGGTGTCGGCCAGCGCGCCGCCGGCCTTGCGGGCGGTATCGAGCCCTGCCAGCGCGCTGGTGACCTGGGCGCGCGTTCCCGCCCCGACCGTGCTCGAGACCAGCGCGCGCGGCGACGGTGCGCCCGGCTGCGACTGGTTGAAGGCGGCCAGCACCGTGGCGTCGCCGGGTTGCGCCACGGCCAGCGCCAGTTCGGTCACGAGCGGCTTGAAGGACGATGCCGGGTCGCTGTAGAAAGGCTCCATCCAGCCCGAGTTCTGCACCGGGGAATACCTGCGGCACGGCCCGGGCCTGCCCCCCACGCCGCACAGCAGCGCCAGGGAGGCGAAGGCATGCAGCAGCCTGCGACGCCAGGCCGCCATCACGACAGGTCTTCCAGGCGCCAGCCGCGCACCACGTTCCAGTCCGGGTGGTGCAGCCACAGCGCATTGGCATACACGAAAGGCACGCATTCGAGGGGCCGCGCCAGGCGCGCGAGGTCGTCGAGGATGACGTTGCGCTTGCCGATCCACTCGACCGTGGTGCGCGGGATCGTGCGTCCGGCCAGGGCTTCCTCGGCGCGGCCCGTGTACTTGTGGAAGCGCAGTACCAGGCCGCTCGGCTGGGCGCGGTTGTTATTGAAGCTGCGCAGCAGCGGCAGCACCAGGGAATCGTCTTCGATGATGTCTTCCACGTGCTCGGGCGCCCAGGGTTCGTCCAGCACCGGATGGCCGCGCCGGAACAGCAGGTTGGCAAAGCCCAGGCGCGCCCCGTCGATGGGCTCGACCTGCGGATTGTCGGCGCCGAGTTCGAGGAAGGAATAGGCCTGGCCGTCATGGCCGATGTGCCACAGGCGGCCGTCGCGGCTCTGCGTGGGGCCGCCGAAGTCCAGCTTGGGGGTCCAGCCGCGTGGCCAGGGCGTCCAGCGCGGCGCCTCGCCCGGGCGCCACACCAGCTGGCCCGTGGCATGCAGCCAGAACAGCCGGTTGTCGTAGCCGATCGGGGCCGACCAGCCGGAGGTGGGCGCATCCGGGCAGTCGAAGGTGACGCCGTTCACAAAATCGAGCTGGGCGTCGAGCAGGTTGAGCACGCCGTCTTCCACGTACAGGCAGCCGACCTGGCGCCGCATCACGCCGGGGCTCGACACGAGCTGCCCTGCGAACAGGAGTTCGAGACGGTAGGTCTCATTCACGGGATTGAGCCACAGGCGCGACAGCCCGGTATCGAGCGGCACGATGCCGACTTCGCCGCGCGCCGGATTCGCGGTCGGCAACCAGCGATAGGCGCCGGCGGAAAAGCGCAGGTCGGCGCCCGCCTCTTCCGCCCCCAGCACATGCCACAGGCCGGCCAGCGGATCCCAGTATTGCAGCACGCCGCGGCCGGGCGCCAGCGCCAGCAGGCGCGGTTCGGGGAAACCGTAGCTGCCGGCGATGAAGACGCAATGGGCGTTGGGCGGCGCCGGCATGGCCAGCTCGGCGCGGCCGATGGCGGGCGCCGCCGGCCGCTCTTCCGTGAAGTCGCCCGGGGCCAGCGAAGTGACGGGCAGCCCATGCGGCACATGACGCGGCAGGGCGAGGTCGCCATAGGCGCCCCACCAGTCGGGCTGGCGGACTGTGCGTCCCTGCAGTTTGTCGAGCGGCGCGCCGCAGGTCGGGCAGAAGGCGAAGCCCTCGGGGTAGATCGGGGCATGGGCGCAGCTTCCCGGCAGCGAGGCGCCGAGCAGGTGGGCGACGTCGGGCAGCCGGCCGCGCGCATGCGCCTGCCAGTCGATCTGGCCCAGCCCTTCGCTGGTCTGCAGGGCGAATTGCCCGCTCGTTTCGTCCTCCAGCCAGACGCTGGATGGCGTTTCCCATTTGTATGCCATTGCGCTCCGCTTGTCGTGACGCGTGTGTTCGACGCCGGTGAGATATGCATGCCGCCCTCGCAGCGAGAGCGGCATTGCTGTCTAAATCATAACGCCGCGCCCGTGCCGGCGGCGCGCCGTTCACGGGGTAGCACGGACCGCCACCGCCGGCATCGGCTGGCGCGACTTTGATCCGCATCAAGTCGCTGGCGTGGCTGCGCCAAGTTCTACTGGCCCGTACTGGCTTTTGCCCCCGGCTGCGCAGGTGCCGCGTTCGCCTGCCTGGCCGTGGGTTTCGCCGCCCTGCTGGTGCCGCTGGCGATCCTGGCCATGCACCGGTGGCTGCCGGCACCGGTGGCGGCGTGAATGTGGAGACGCCCTGCACCGGGCGGCATGGCGGAAACGTATAATGCCGGGTCAACCGTCCGCTCGCCTCGTCTTCCCGCCATGTCCACCGCTCCCCTCCCCGCCACACCCGACCTGCCGCCGTCCACCGTCGATGCCGCCACCGGCCACCTGCGCGACGTCCTCGCCATCGCCATCGAACACGGCCCCGGCCAGCGTGCGCTGGTGGTCTACGACACCCGCACCGGCCTGGCGCGCGCGCTGCTGGCGGCTTACCGGCGCAACCTGCCGGACGCCGAGTTCGTCGACTTCGACAGCGTGGCAGCGGACCAGGTGCTGGCGCGATTCCGCCAGCTGGCGCCGAAAGACCCGGTGGTGCTGGTGCAGTCGACCAACTTCCGCCTGGAGGCCTTCCGCATCCGTGTCGAACTGTTCAAACTGGGTTTGAAAGTGATCGAGCACGTGCACCTGTCGCGCATGCCGGGCGTGCAGGGCGAGCACTATATCGACGCGCTGGCCTACGACCCCGCCTATTTCCGCGGCGTCGGCCGCGCCCTGAAAAGCCGTATCGACACCGCGCCTGGCGCGCGCATCTGCGGCGGCGGCGAGGAGCTGGTGTTCGCGTCCCGTTTCGAACCCGCCAAGCTGAACGTGGGCGACTACAGCGAAATGCACAATGTCGGCGGCCAGTTCCCCATCGGCGAAGTGTTTACCGAGGCGCTGGACCTCGAAGCCGTGAACGGGCGCGCGCAGATCCACGTGTTCGGCGACACGGCTTACCTGTCGAACCGCCCGGCCACGCCGGTGACCATCGTCGTCGAACGCGGGCGCGTCGTCGGCACCGAGAACGCCACGCCGGAATTCCAGCGCGTGCTCGACATCATCCGTGCCGACGAGGGCGAGGTCTGGGTGCGCGAACTGGGCTTCGGCATGAACCGCGCCTTCACGCGCGAGCGCCGCGTGGACGACATCGGCACCTACGAGCGCATGTGCGGCATCCACCTGTCGCTCGGCGCCAAGCACGGCGTGTACCCGAAACCGGGCTTCAAGCGCAAGGACGCGCGCTACCACATCGACGTGTTCGCGGTGACCGACGCGGTGTGGCTTGGAGAGGAACGCGTGTATGCAGACGGCGCCTGGACGCTGCGGGAACCGTGACGGCTTGCATTTAATAACCAGTAGTAATTGCCGAAAAACGACAATTTGACGCTGTTCGCCGTGGTAGCATGGCAGGAAAATTATCGAATTTGCCGGGGATGGCATGCAGGACGACCTTATCAAACGCGTGGAAGAAATCCAGGCGATCAGCGCTGTACCAACGATTCTTGAAACCGTCGCAGCGCTCACCGGGCTGCGCTTCGTCTGCATCGCCCACGTCACCGACGACTCCTGGACCGCCTGCGCGGTGCTCGACCGGCTCGATTTCGGACTGGTGCCCGGCGGCACGCTGGACGTGACGACCACGCTGTGCGAGGAAGTACGCGACACCGCCCGCGCCGTCGTCATCGACAGCGTGGAAGGCAGCGAGCGTTACCGCGAACACCACACGCCGCGCCTCTACGGTTTCCAGAGCTATTTTTCGATTCCCGTCTTCCGTACCGACGGCAGCTATTTCGGCACCCTGTGCGGCCTCGATCCAGAGCCGGCGCGCCTGACCGAGAAGGCCACCGTCTCGACCCTGCACCTGTTCGCCGAACTGGTGTCGAAGCAGCTCGACGCCGACTCGGACCTGGTCGCGACCCGCGCGGCACTCCTGGACGAACGCGAGACCGCCGAGTTGCGCGAGCAGTTCATCGCCGTGCTGGGGCACGACCTGCGTACCCCGCTTGGCGCCATCCTGCTCGGCACCGATATCCTGAAACACAAGCATGCGGACCCGGCCAGCGCGCCGGTAGTCGAACGCATCCGCCGCAGTGCCACGCGCATCGCCTCGCTGGTGGACGACGTCGTCGATTTCACGCGCGGACGCATGGGCAGCGGTATCCCCATGCGCCTGCGCGACGCGGCGCTCGACGGCTACCTCGAGCAGGTGGTGGACGAGTTGCGCGGCCTGTATCCGGAGCGCGTGATCGATGCCGTCATCGTACCTGGACTGCGCCTGCATTGCGACCCGGAGCGTATCGCCCAGCTGCTGTCGAACCTGCTGAAAAATGCCCTGGTCCACGGCTTCGACCACACGCCGGTGGCGGTGCGCGCGGCCATGGCCGGGGATGAGTTCATCCTGTCGGTCACCAACCAGGGACGCGAGCTGGCGCGCAAGGTGATCGACCAGCTCTTCAAGCCCTACTGGCGCGCCTCTTCGCGTTCCGGCAACGAAGGCCTGGGGCTGGGCCTGTACATCGTCGACCAGATCGCGCGTGCCCATGACGGCAGCATCGACGTGCACTCCGACGGCGGCAGCACCAGCTTCGTGTTCAGGATGCGGGCCGCCGACGCGGCAGGCCGGGGCCGGTAGGCCCGTCCGGGGCGCTTCCCGACAGGAGGCCGCCATCCATCGCACCAGCTTGCGATTCGTCGCATGCGGCTGGGCGCACGCTGCGCCTGGGGCAATCATGTGTTTTTCGATGACACGGATTGCACCATGGCCCTCCCCCCCCTTCCCGCCCGACCACCCTGCACGCCTTCGTGCGCGCTGGCGCCACCGCCCTGCTTTGCCTGCTCGCCGGCCTTGCCGCGGCAGCCGCGCCACGCCCGGCGCTTGAACTCGTCGGCGGCCGCCAGCTCGAATCGGTCACAGTGCGCAACCCGCAGGCGAAGGCGGTCGTCGTCTTCGAAAACGGTTCGCGCGCCACGCTCGACGGCTGGGGGAAAGTGATGGATGCCGTCAGCCCGAGCGCCACGGTGTTCGCCTATAACCGGCCCGGCTATGCCAACAGCGCCGCGGCCAGTACGCCGCGCGACGGCGCCACCATCGTCGAGGAACTGCGCGCAACCCTGAAGCAGAAGGGACTGGCGCCGCCCTATGTGCTGGTCGGCCATTCGCTCGGCGGCCTGTACATGCAGCTGTTCGCGCGGCGCTATCCGAACGAGGTGAGGGGCCTGGTGCTGGTCGATGCGCTCTACCCGCGCGTGGTGAAAAAGCCCGAGGACTTCCCCTGGACCACGCGGGTCGCCAAGCGCCTGTTCTTTTCCAAAACGGTGCAGCAGGAGATCGACGCCATCCACCACACCGGCGAAGCCGTGCTGGCGCTGCCCGCCATCGACGACAAGCCCATCATCCGCCTGGTCAACCAGCCGACCTCCGCGACGGCGATCGCGGTCGACTTCGGTGCCTTCAATTTCGACCCGCAAACGCGTGCCCTGGTGCGCGGGCTGTACCCGAAGGCGAAGACGATCGTCGCCGATTCGTCGCACCAGATGCAGAGCACCAGCCCGGAACTGGTGGCAGGCGCGATCCGCGAGGTGCTGGCGGCGCCGGCACAGTAAGCGCTGGCGGAATCCGCGGGTTCAGTACAATTGCCGTATCACCGACAACCTGCCACGCCCATGCTCACTCTCGAACAGCGCCAGCAGTACCAACGCGACGGCTTCATCGTCCTTCCCGGTTTCAAGGATGCAGGGGCGATTGCCGCCCTGCGCCGCCGTGCCGAGGAAATCGTCGAGGCCTTCGACCCCAGCCAGTCGCGCGCCATCTTCACCACGCGCGACCAGGAGCGCGCCAGCGACGACTGGTTCCTCGGCTCGGACAACACGGTGCGCTGCTTTTTTGAAGAAGAAGCCTTTGGCCCTGACGGCCAGCTGCGCCAGGCCAAGGCACTGTCGATCAACAAGATCGGCCATGCCATGCACGACCTCGACCCGGTCTTCTCCCACTTCACGCGCGACCCGAAGCTGGCCGCCGTGGCGCGCGATCTCGGCCTGGCCGAATCGCAGGTCTGGCAGTCGATGTACATTTTTAAACAGCCCGGCATCGGCGGCGAAGTGCGCTGGCACCAGGACGCCACCTTCTTCGACACGACACCGATCAGCGTGACCACCTTCTGGTTCGCGCTGGAAGACGCCACGGTCGACAATGGCTGCCTGTGGGCGGAACCGGGCGGGCATCGCGGCCCCTTGCGCGAGCGTTTCCTGCGCGACGGCGACCGGGTCACGATGGAAAAGCTCGATGCCACGCCCTGGCCGGATGACAGTACCGCCGTGTCGCTGGAAGCCGAAGCGGGGACGCTGGTCTGCTTCCATGGGCTGCTGCCGCATTACAGCGCGCCGAACCGCTCGCCCGTGTCGCGCCATGCGTTCACCCTGCATGCGACCGATGCGCGCACCGCGTATTCGGCACGCAACTGGATCCAGCGCGATGCCGGCTTTCCGGTGCGGGGATTCGTCCTCTAAGGCAGGGGCAGCGGGGCTACATGCACGACATCTGGATTTTTCTTGGCGCACTCTGCTTCGTAGTTGTCTTCAGCATACGCGACGTCAAGCGGGCCAACGGCATGCGCTGCGCAACGCAGCCGGCCAATGCGCCCGCTGCGCAACGCCGCTGCGGCCCTGGTTTCTCCGGCACATTCCCTACCGCTACTCGAAAATTCGATCGGCCAGCAAAGTCGAGGTTTGTGTCCCCTGTTACGCGCGCTACCGGTGACACCGCCGCCTGTTCTGGATCGGCGTTGCACTCTCGCCGGTGGCGATGATCGGGCTGCTCAAGCTGTTCGGCTAGTAGGGCGAACTGCTGGGGTCAGGTCTGACATTCAGACACGGCCTCATCCATAACCGGGGCGAACTGCTGGGGTCAGGTCTGACATTCAGACACGGCCTCATCCATAACCGGTGTCCGAGGCGCATGCGCATACTGCCGCGGGCCGTTCCGACATCACCGTCCGCATTCCTCAACAAGTCATTGCCTCCAGCATGAGCGTAAGCGCAGAGCTCGTGTCCGAATGTCAGACCTGACCCCAGCCTTTGGGCATGAGCGTAAGCGCAGAGCTCGTGTCCGAATGTCAGACCTGACCCCAGCCTTTGGGTACTCCACTTGATGTAGCAAAACTACTCCACGCGACCCGAATTCGATTGACAGCAGTGCCCGGTTAACGGAATCCTTCCTGTCAGTGCGATGGTCTTTTGTTATTTGAAATTGGAAATAGTAGTTTTAATACGATCGCCACGCACACAACAGAGCCATTACTTGGCCGTCAAAATCGTTACTCATCGGAGGAGACCATGAAGACCTTACCACCGCTTTCGGCCCTGCTTGCCGCCGCCCTGTGCACCATGTCCGTCCAGGCACAGGCTGCCACCCCACCCGCCCAGGCCGGCAACAGCCAGGCCGTCCTGCTGCAGGGCTTTCACTGGAAATCGTCCAGCTATGCCAACCCGAACTGGTACAACACCCTGCAAGGCAATGTCGCCGACCTGAAGACGATGGGCTTTACCCACGTCTGGTTCCCGCCGCCATCGGACTCGGCCGCGGCGGAAGGCTACCTGCCGCGCCAGCTCAACAATTTGAACTCGCGCTATGGCAGTTCGGCCGAACTGACCAATGTGGTGCGCGCCTTTACCAACAACGGCATCAAGGCGATTGCCGACGTGGTCGTGAACCACCGCGTCGGCAATACCGGCTGGTCCGACCTGAGCAACCCGAACTGGACCACCCATGCGATCGTCAACAACGATGAATGCAATTGCGGCCTGGGCAATCCCGACACGGGTCCGGGCTTCAACGCTGGCCGCGACCTCGACCACAAGAATGTCGGCGAAGTCCAGAACGGCATCGTCAACTGGCTCAACTACACGATCAAGCCGGTCGGCTTTTCCGGCCTGCGCTTCGATTACGTCAAGGGCTTCGGCGCCAATTTCGTCGGCCAGTACGCGAATGCCTTCAATGCCGAGTTCTGCGTCGGCGAGCTGTGGAACGACCTGGACCTGAACAACATCGACGCCCACCGCCAGGGCATCATGAACTGGATCAATGGCACCAACAACAGCTGCGGCGCCTTCGATTTCACGACCAAGGGCCTGCTCAACGACGCGCTGGCAAACGGCAATTACTGGCGCCTGAAGGATGCCGCCGGCAAGCCGCAGGGCGCGATGGGCTGGTGGCCGGCGATGGCGGTGACCTTCGTCGACAACCACGATACCGGGCCGTCGGAATCGTGCGGCGTCGGCCAGAACCACTGGCCCGTGCCCTGCGGCGCGGTGATGCAGGGCTACGCTTATATCCTCAGCCATCCGGGTATTCCGACCGTCTACTATCCGCACATCTATAACTGGAACCTGAAGTCGGGCATTGCCGCGTTGATGAAGGCGCGCAAGACGGCCGGCGTGCATTCGACCTCGCCGGTCGCCATCCAGCAGGCCACGCAGGGCCTGTACGCGGCGATCATCACCGGCACGACGCGCCAGCTGGCCATGAAGATCGGCCCGAACAACTGGAGCCCGGGTACCGGCTGGACGCTGCAGACGTCGGGAACGAACTACGCGGTGTGGATGAAGTAAAAGAGCCTGCCGAGGCGAAGCGCGAGACATACAGATATTCGCGGAGTTGATCGAACTGGTGCGCACCCCGCGCACCAGTAATCACTCAGCAGTTAAACCATGCCTCCGTAAAAACAGAAACTAAAATACCTATTACTAACATTTCGGTAGAACAAGTATCGGATAATGAGGGCTCATCCAATGTAACTATTCCGGAGGAAGCGATGTTCCAGAAAGCCCGTCATCCCGCACTGCCCCAGCGCCCACACATCCATGCCTTGCGCGCGCTGGCCCAGGCCAGCGCCCTGCTGGCCGCGTTGACGGTCTTCGGCGCAGCGCCCGCCTCCGCCGGAACGAACGGCGACATCGCCCGCATCGAAAACGGCCTGCGTCCCGTGGTGGCGCTGGCCGGCGCGCCGGTCGTCACCAAAACGCTGGCCGAGGAAATGCAGCGCCTGCACGTGCCGGGCGTGAGCGTCGCGGTCATCCGCGATGGCAAGATCGCGTGGGCGAAGGGCTTCGGCGTCGCCTACGCGAACGGCCCCGCCGTCACCCCGAAAACGCTGTTCCAGGCCGCCTCGATCAGCAAACCCGTCACCGCCCTGGCCACGCTGCGGATGGTCGAGTCAGGGGAGCTCTCGCTCGACGCCGACATCAACACCCTGCTGAAGGACTGGAAGCTGCCGGCAGCCGACGGCAGCAACGCGACGGTCACCGTGCGCCAGCTGCTCTCGCATACGGCGGGCACGAGCGTGTCGGGCTTCCCCGGCTATGCCGCCGGCAAGCCGGTACCGACGCTGCGCCAGGTGCTCGATGGCACCGCGCCCGCGAACACGAAGCCGGTGCGCGTCGACAGCGCGCCAGGCGCCGACTTCCGCTATTCCGGCGGCGGCTACACGGTGCTGCAGCAGGCGCTGATCGACCGCAGCGGCCGGCCTTTCGACGCGCTGCTGCAGGACAGCGTCCTCAAGCCCGTCGGCATGGGCGACAGCCGCTTCGCCCAGCCGCTGCCGGCCGGCCGCCCTGCTCGCGCGCGCCGCCCTGCCGCACGACCGCAATGGCCAGGCCTACGAGGGTGGTGCCTACACCTATCCCGAACTGGCCGCGGCCGGCCTCTGGACCACGCCCACCGACCTGGCGAAGTTCGCACTGGCACTGCAGCGCGCCGCCCTCGGCAAGGACAAGCGCCTGCTGTCGAAGGAGACGGCGCGCACGATGCTGCGCCCGGTCCAGAACGGCTATGCACTCGGACTGGCAACGGACGGCACAGGCACCACAGCTTCGTTCGAACATGGCGGCAGCAACATGGGCTACCAGAACACGCTGTTCGCCTATACCGAACACGGCGACGGTGCCGTGGTCATGACGAATGGCGACGCCGGCGCCGAACTGGCGCAAAGCGTGATCCGGGCAATCTCCGCCGAGTACAAATGGCCCAGCTACCAGACCAGGGTACGCAAGGCGATCGCGCTCGATGGCGCCCGCCGTGCCGCGCTGCCAGGGCGTTACGTGACCCGCGAGATCGGCGACTTCGTCATCGAAGAACGTGATGGCCAGCTGATGATCGCGCTGCGCACGGGCCAGTACGAGCCCTTGTATGCCGAGTCGCCCGAGCAGCTGTTCGTGCTCTCGCGCGAAGCCGACCTGCACTTTGCGGCGGACGCGAAAAGCGGACGCCTGGTCTCGGGCGCCTTCGACATCGCCTTCACGCGCGCGGACTGAACCCGGCTACCCGGGAGGCAGCGGCGGGATCGGACACGCATCCCGCCGGCCGGATTTACATCAGGCGCACCCAGCCGCCCTTGTAGAGGATCGGGCCGCTCGGGCCTTGCGGATTCGGCGAGCCGCCGGCCGGTTCCAGGCTGACCGCGAGCAGGGCCACGTCGGCGCCGATGGCGTTGCCGGCCAGCGGCAGGGTCAGCTCGCGTCCGCGCCCGAGCACACCGAGCGAACGGGGCGCGCCCCGGCGCGGCACGGCCCACAGCTGCAGTACCTGGTTCGGCGTCAGCGGCGCCGCCGCCAGCACGCGCACGCGCAGCAGCCGGGCCTCACGGTCGGCGGTCACCACCAGTGCCGCCTGCGCCTGTTCGTCGATCAGGGTGGCGACATCGCTGACGGCCGGCCGCCCGGCTTCGTGGCGCGTCACCGTCACCAGCAGCAGCGTGGCCACCGCCGAGGCGGAAACGGCCAGCGTGCGCCAGAACGCCAGCGAGCCATTGCGCCAGAACTGCCACGCCGGCACCGCCGGCTGCAGGTCGAGGCGGCGTTCGATCGCCTGCCGGACGCGTGCATCCGGCTGCACCGGCGTGACGAATTCGGCCATGGCGCCGAGCCGCTCGCGCCATTCGCCGACCGTGCGGCGCAGGGCGGCGTCGCCGTGCATCAGGCCTTCGAAACGGCGGCGTGCACGTCCCTTGAGCGTACCAAGCACATACTCGGCAGCCAGCCGCTCGCGCAGCGGCTCGTTTCCTCGCAGGTTCATGCCAGCCCCTTTCCGCTCAGGCAGCCATGCAGGCGCGCCAGACTACGGCGGATCCAGGTCTTCACCGTGCCGATCGGCAGCGCCAGCTGCTGCGCCACGTCGCTGTGCGACAGGTCATGGAAAAACGCCATGCCCAGCACGCGCCGGTGCTTTTCCTCGAGCGCCGCCATGCAGTTGGCCAGGGCCTTTGCCTCGCTGCTCATCTGCAGGGCCTCGATCGGCGTGGCAGCCGGGTCGCGCATGGCCGCCAGCACATCCGCGTCGAACCCTTCGCCGTCGATATCGACCTCCTGGCGCGTGCGCCGCAACAGGTCGAAGGCCTTGTTGCGCACGATCGTCGTCATCCAGGTCATGGGCGCGGCCAGGGCGCCATCGTAATCGCGGGCGCTGTTCCAGATCGAGACGAAGCTGTCCTGCAGCACCTCCTCGGCCAGCTCGCGGCGGCGCAGGATGCGTAGCGCCAGGCCATACAGCCGCGGCGCGCTGGCGTCGTAGAGGGAACGAAAGGCGGCAGCATCGCGACGCGCGGCGCCAAGCAGCCATGTGCGCAGTTGAACCGGATCTGGTTGGGTTGCAGTGCTCAATGCTTGCCTGGGCAGGAAAGTGGATAAAAGTGCCGTCGCACAACGGCAGCGACCTTAGCATATTTACGGCCAAACCATGCCAAAAAATATGTTGAATCCGACATGCATCCGGCTGCGTACAAGCCTGGGTAGCCCCGCCACGCAAATGGCATCGCCACTTCTCCCTGGAAGCGCGTGACCGGGGCTGCCTTCTGCTTCACACGACGTGAAACACGCACACCCAATAACAACCGGAGAATGACATGGGCAAGTTGAAGAGCAAGCGTTTCTGGGCCGCCGCACTGGCTTCGGGATCGGTCGTCATGGGACTGGCCGCACCGGCCGGGGCCTCCAGCCACCGCGAGGCACCGTTCCTGACCAACGCACCGAAAGTGGACGGCACCGATTTCTACATGTTCCGCAGCTATGCCCCGGGACGGGCCGGCTTCGTGACGATGATCGCGAACTACACGCCCTTCCAGGACCCGCAGGGCGGACCGAATTTCTACCAGTTCGACCAGAACGCGCTGTACGAAATCCATGTCGACAACAATGGCGATGCCAAGGAAGACATCAGCTTCCAGATCCGTTTCAAGAACGCGTCGAAGCGCACTGCGCTCAACATCGGCGGCAAGCAGGTCCTGATCCCCCTGATCAACTCCTCGACCATCAGCGGCGTCAACCCGGCGGCCCTCAACGTGCGCGAAACCTATACGGTCGACATGGTGCGCGGCGACCGCCGCGGCGGTACCCGTACCCGCCTGGCCGGCACCAACGGCGCGACCGAATTCGACAAGCCAGTCGACAACATCGGCGAAAAGGTCTTCGGCGGCGCCGGCGGCTATGAAACCTATGCCAACCAGCACATCTACGACATCGCCATTCCCGGCTGCGGCACCGGCCGCGTGTTCGTCGGCCAGCGCAAGGAGCCCTTCTATATCGCGGTCGGCAAGATCTTCGACCTGTTCAACATGAACCCGCTGGGGCCCGAGTCCGGCGGCAACCGCAACGACCTCGAAAACAAGAACGTCAGCTCGATCGCCCTCGAGCTGCCGGTCGGCTGCCTGGTGGCGGCCGGCGAACCGGTGATTGGTGCCTATACCACCGCCAGCATGCGCCAGGCGCGCCTGATCAACCCGGCCCCGGCGTCGGGCATCAACAGCGCGGTCAAGGAAGGCGGTTCCTGGGCCCAGGTATCGCGCCTCGGCATGCCGCTGGTGAACGAAGTCATCATCGGCATGGACGACAAGGACCGTTTCAATACGTCGAAACCGAAGGATGACGGCCAGTTCGCCACTTACGTCACCAACCCGGTGCTGCCGACCGTCGTGGAAAGCCTGTTCCCGTCGGCCAAGGCGCCGGCGAATTTCCCGCGCACCGACCTGGTCACGGCCTTCCTGAAGGGTCTGCCGGGCGTGAACCAGCCGAAAAACGTGGTGGCGTCCGAGATGCTGCGCCTGAACACCGCCATCGAGCCGACCGCGCAGGCATCGCAGAATCCACTCGGCGTGGCGGCCGGCGACAACGCGGGCTTCCCGAACGGCCGCCGTCCGGCGGACGACATCGTCGACGTCTCGCTGCGGGTGGCGATGGGCGCCCTGTGCGTGCTGACCGGTAGCGGCGACGCGCTCGGCGTCGGCTGCAAGCCGACCGACGCCCCGCCGGCGGCCTGCCGCTGACCGATGGCGTGCGCAAGGATGCGACGGCCTTCAAGCCCGCCTTCCCTTACCTGAACACGCCGCTGCCCGGCAATCAATGAGGAGCATCGCCATGTCCCACTATCGATCCTTGCCGCGGCTGGCGGCGGTCACCATCGCGCTGGCGCTGTCGCTGTCGGGCTGCGGCGGCAGCAATCACACCGTCACCTTGCCGGCCCCGCCGCCGACGGGCACCGTGCCGCCGCCCGCCACGGGCGACAGCTTCTTCGCCACCGTCTACGCCAAGGCGATTCAGCTGCTCGACAACGATGAGCCGGTGGCGATCGACCAGATCGCCGAGACCAGGCCGGACAACACGGAACCCGAACCGGTTCCTGCCGGCTGAACCCGGCCGCCGGCGCAGGAACGCATCCCTGCGCCGGTTTCAAAGGAGATGTCTTGTACCCGTCCATCCTTCTGTTGTGTGCGCTGGTGGCGCCGCTGCTGTTCCAGGCCGCGGGGCGACCCCGCACATTCCCCCACGCGGCGACCAGGTGCTGGAACGCCTGCCCGCGCGCACCGACCCGGTCCAGCGCGAGCTGCTGCGCCTGCGCGCCAGCCTGAGCGCCAACCCGGCCGACATGAGGCTGGCCACGACGCTGGCGCGGCGCTACATCGAACAGGCGCGCCACGAAGGCGACCCGCGCTACCTCGGCTATGCCCAGGCGGCGCTGGCACCGTGGTGGGCCCGGCCGGAACCACCCGCGCCGGTGCTGGTGCTGCGCGCCACGCTGCGCCAGAGCACCCATCAATTCCGCGCGGCCCTGCGCGACCTCGACTTGCTGGTCAAGCGCGATTCCGATGACGCCCAGGCCTGGCTGACCCGCGCGACCGTCCAGCAGGTGATCGGCGAGCACGACGCGGCCTGGGCGAGCTGCATGCGCCTGTATTCGCGCGCGCCCGAACTGGTCGTGCAGACCTGCCTGGCGGCCGTGGGCAGCTCAGCGGCCAGGGCCGCGCCAGCTACGACCGGCTCCGGCAGGCGCTGGCCGAACGTCCCGATGCCCCGGCGCCGATCCGCGTCTGGGTCGAGACCCTGCTGGCCGAGATGGCCGCGCGCCTGGGTGACGCCGCAGCCGCCGAGCGCCACTTCCGCGCCGCGCTGGCGCTCGATGCCGAAGACAGCTATCTGATAGGCGCCTGGGCCGACTTCCTGCTCGACGCCGGCCGCGCAGGCGAGGCGGCGCGCCTGCTGCAGGACCGGACGCGCGCCGATGCGCTGCTGCTCCGCTACGCGATTGCCCTGAAAAAGCTGGGCGACGCCGATGCGGCGCGCCAGGGCGCCGTGCTGGCCGCCCGTTTCGACGCCGCCGCACGGCGCGGCGACACCGTCCACCAGCGCGAGCAGGCCCGTTTCGAACTGGCCGTGCGCGGCGACGCCGCGGCTGCCGTACGCCTGGCCAGGCTGAACTGGGCCGTCCAGAAGGAGCCGGCCGACCTGCGTATCCTGGCCGAGGCGGCGCTGGCATCAAGCGATCCTGAAGCGGCGCGCCAGGTGCGCGACTGGCTGGCCCGCAGCGCGCTCGAAGACCGCACGCTAGCCTCCGCGTGGACGCAGCCGGAGCCGCGCCGATGAACCGTCCCCCTCTTTCCTGCTCGCGCTGCTCCTCCTATGCGCGGCGCCGGCACAGGCGCACAAGGCCAGCGACAGCTACCTCAGCCTGCGGGTGCAGGACGCGCGCATCGAAGGCCAGTGGGACATCGCCCTGCGCGACCTCGAGATGGCCGTGGGCCTGGACGGCAATGGCGACGGCGCCCTGACACGGGACGAGGTACGGGGCCGCCACCAGGCGATCGCCGCCTATGCCCCCCTCTCGCCTGGCACTGGCAAACGAGGACCGGGCCTGCCCCCTGCGCGTCACCGGCCACCTGGTCGACGAACACACCGATGGCGCCTACGCGGTAGTGAAGTTCGACGCCGCCTGCGCCGCCACGGTCACGCAACTGGCGGTGGATTACCGCCTGCTGTTCGACATCGACCCGCAGCACAAGGGATTGCTGCGTTTGGAGCACGCGAGCGGCGCCTCGAGCGCGATCTTCGGCCCCGACAGCGCGCACCAGATCCTGTCTGTACGCGACGCCCCGCGCTGGCGCCAGTTCGGCGACTATGTCCGCCACGGCGTCTGGCATATCTGGATCGGCTTCGATCACATCCTGTTCCTGCTGTCGCTGCTGCTGCCGACCGTGCTGGTCCATCGCGGCGGCGCCTGGGAAGGCCGTGCCACCTTCCGCGCCGCCACGCTGGAAGTGCTGCGCATCGTCACCGCCTTCACGCTGGCGCATTCGCTGACGCTGACCCTGGCCGCGCTCGGGGTGCTGTCCCTGCCCTCGCGCCTGGTCGAATCGGCAATTGCCGCCTCGGTCATCCTGGCCGCCCTCAACAACCTGTGGCCGCTGCTGCAGCGTGCCCGCGCCGTGGTCGCCTTTGCATTCGGCCTGATCCACGGCTTCGGCTTTGCCAGCGTGCTGGCCGACCTGGGCTTGCCGCCAGGCGCGCTGGCGCTGTCGCTGGTGGGCTTCAACGTGGGTGTCGAACTGGGCCAGCTGGCCATCGTCGCCCTGTTCCTGCCGCTGGCTTACCTGCTGCGCAACGGGACGTTCTACCGCCGCGTGCTCATGGCCGGCGGCTCGGTGGCGATCATCCTGCTGGCGACGGTGTGGCTGGCCGAGCGCGCGCTCGATTTGAAGCTGATGACATGAACGGGGCGTGGCGTCCCTGGCGACCCATGTATCAGCTTTTTTACAAATCCGGATGGAGCTTGCTTGATAGATGCCATTAGAATACTTTCTCCAAATTAAAACTAAAAACAGGGGAAACATGATCCGTTTGCCAATCGCCCTGGCGGCGCTGTGCCTCAGCGTGTCCGCTTTCGCAGCCGACCCTTTCGACGACAAATTCCGCCAGCTCGACGAACTGCTGCCGACCCCGACGACGATCCGCACGGCTTCCGGCGCACCGGGCCACGCCTACTGGCAGCAACGGGCGGACTACACGATCCGCGCCACGCTCGACGAGGCGAACCGTTCGATCCGGGCCGCCGAGACGGTCACCTACCACAATAATTCCCCCGACACCCTGCACTACCTGTGGGTGCAGCTCGACCAGAACATCTACAAGCCCAATTCCGACGCCCGCATGTCGGCCACCTCGGTCGCGCGCGAAGCCTGGGTCAAGCCGCGCAGTCCGGAAGAAGGCATGAAGTTCGACGCCATGCGCACCACGCTCGAAGGCCTGACCTTCGAGGGCGGCTTCAACATCACGGCCGTCAAGGCGGGCGGACGCAACCTGCCTTTTGTCATCAACCGCACGATGATGCGCATCGACCTGCCGCAGCCGCTGAAACCCGGCCAGCGCTTCTCGTTCAACGTCGAATGGAACTACAAGATCAACGAGCAGAAGGTGCTCGGCGGCCGCTCGGGCTACGAGAAGTTCGACGAGGACAAGAACGACCTGTTCGAGATCGCCCAGTGGTTCCCGCGCATGGCGGCCTATTACGACACCTACGGCTGGCAGCACAAGCAGTTCCTCGGCGCCGGCGAATTCACGCTCGAATTCGGCGACTACGACGTCGAGCTGACGGTGCCCTCGGACCATATCGTCGCTTCCACCGGCACCCTGCAGAACCCGGGTGCCGTGCTCACGGGCGCGCAGCGCGAGCGCCTCGAGCGCGCCCGGACGGCGAAAAAGCCGGTGCTCATCGTGACGCAGGCGGAAGCGGAAAGCGCGGAGAAGGCGCGCGCCGGCATCAAGGGCGGCACCAAGACCTGGCACTTCAAGGCGAAAAACGTGCGCGACTTCGCGTTCGCCTCGAGCCGCAAGTTCATCTGGGATGCCCAGGGCATCAAGAGCGGCGACACAAGCGTGATGGCCATGTCCTACTACCCGAAGGAAGGCAACCCGCTGTGGGAGAAGTACTCGACCCAGGCGATCGTCCACACCATCGAGCAGTACAGCAAATACTCCTTCGACTACCCCTACCCGACTGCGATTTCCGTGAACGGCCCGGTAGGCGGCATGGAATACCCGATGATCTCGTTTAACGGCCCGCGTCCGACCAAGGACAAGAAGACCGGCGAGATCACCTATGGCAAGCGCACCAAGTACAGCCTGATCGGCGTGATCATCCACGAGGTAGGCCACAACTACTTCCCGATGATCGTCAACTCGGACGAGCGCCAGTGGACCTGGATGGACGAGGGCATCAACTCCTTCGTGCAGACCCTGGCCCAGGAAGCCTGGGAAGAGAACTGGCCGGAGATGCGCGGCGAGCCGCGCCTGATCACCGACTACATGAAGAGCCGTAACCAGGTGCCGATCATGACCAATTCCGAGTCGGTGCTGCAGTTCGGGAACAACGCCTATGCCAAGCCGGCCGCCGCGCTGACCGTGCTGCGCGAGACGGTGCTGGGGCGCGACCTGTTCGACTTCGCCTTCAAGGAATACGCCCAGCGCTGGAAATTCAAGCGTCCGACCCCGGCCGACTTCTTCCGCACGATGGAAGACGCCTCCGGCACGGACCTCGACTGGTTCTGGCGCGGCTGGTTCTACGGCACCGACCCGGTGGACGTGAGCATCGACGGGATCAGCGAGTACACCGTCAGCACGCAAAATCCGGAAATCGAAAAGGCCTGGCGCCGCAAGTTGCGCGAGGCCGAACCGACTTCGCTCTCGGACCAGCGCAACAAGGGCATGCCGCGCCGCGTCGATGCGCATCCCGAGCTGAAGGACTTCTACAACGAGCACGACGAGTTCACTGTCACGAATGCCGACCGCAACAAGTTCAACGAGTCGCAGGAGAAGCTGGAAGACTGGGAAAAGGCCCTGCTGGCGTCGAACAAGCACCTCTACCTGGTCGACTTTTCGAATGTCGGCGGGCTGGTGACGCCGCTGGTGCTGGAGATCCAGCTCCAGAGCGGCAAGAAATACGTCGAGCGCATCCCGGCCGAAGTGTGGCGCTACTCGCCGAAGAAGATCACGAAGCTGATCGTCACCGACGAGCCGATGGTCGGCCTGACGCACGACCCGTATTGGGAAACGGCCGATATCGACCAGAGCAACAACGCCTGGCCACGCAAGGCCACGCCCTCGCGCCTGGAACTGTTCAAGAGCGAGCCGCCGGGCAACGACCTGATGAAGGACTTCAACACCAAGCTGAAGACCAAGGAAGAAAAGGATGCCGCGGCCGAGCAGCCGAAGAAGGAAGCGGCGCCGACCGTGCAATGATTGCGCTGTGAGCCCTTCGTAGGGTGGACGGGAGACCCGTCCACCCTGCAGCCGGTGGTTGCGCTGATCGTGCCGCCACCGGTTTCGTCGTCTAAACCAAATAGCACAGAAATGATCTTCCAGCACCTCGCGCGTCCGCTTCTCCTCGGCTTCGCGCTGACATTGACCCTGTCCACCCACGCCGCCGACAAGTTCGACGACAAGTTCCGCCAGCTCGACGAATTGCTGCCCACGCCCGGCATCACCCGCACCGCTTCGGGCGCGCCGGGCCACGCCTACTGGCAGCAGCGCGCCGACTATCGGCTGCGTGCCACGCTCGACGAAGGCCGCCGCGCCGTCAGCGGCAGTGGCACCATCACTTACCACAACAATTCGCCCGATACCCTGTCCTACCTGTGGGTGCAGCTGGACCAGAACATGTTCCGGGCCGATTCCGACAACCGCAAGATCGCCACCATCCCTTCGCGCGAATCCTGGCAAAAGACGGGTGCCGACGGCGTCAAGTTCGACGCCCTGCGCAGCAATTTCGACAGCCGCGCCTTCGAGGGCGGCGTCACGGTCACCAGCGTGAAAGGTACCGACGGCCGTCCGCTCGCCCACGCCATCAATGGCACCATGATGCGCATCGACCTGCCCCGGCCCTTGACGAGCGGCGCGCGCGTGTCCTTCGACCTCGCATGGCGCTTCAACATCCCGGAAGCGAACATCGTCGGCCGCCGCATGGGCTACGAGCGCTTCGACAAGGAAGACCGGAACGACATTTTTGAAATCGCCCAGTGGTTCCCGCGCATGGCGGCCTATTACGATGCCGCCGGCTGGCAGAACAAGCAGTACCTGGGCGACGGCGAATTCACGCTCGAATTCGGCGACTACGATGTCGAGCTGACGGTACCAGCGGACCATATCGTCGCCGCTACCGGCACCCTGCAGAACCCGGGCGCGGTCTTGAGCGCCGCCCAGCGCGAGCGCCTCGAGCGCGCCCGCACGGCGAAAAAGCCGGTGCTCATCGTCACGCAAGCGGAAGCGGAAGCCGCCGAAAAGGCGCGCGCAGGCGCGAACGGCGCCACCAGAACCTGGCGCTTCAGGGCCGACAACGTGCGCGACTTCGCCTTTGCCTCCAGCCGCAAGTTCATCTGGGACGCCCAGGGCGTCAGGAGCGGCGACAGCACGGTGCTGGCCATGTCCTACTATCCGAAGGAAGGCAACCCACTGTGGGAGAAGTATTCGACCCAGGCCGTCATCCACACCATCGAGCAGTACAACAAGTACGCCTTCGACTATCCGTACCCGGTCGCCATTTCCGTCAACGGCCCGGTGGGCGGCATGGAATACCCGATGATCTCGTTTAACGGCGGACGCCCGACAAAAGACAAGAAGACGGGCGAATTGACGTATTCGAAGGCGACCAAATATGGCCTGATCGGCGTGATCATCCACGAGGTCGGCCACAACTACTATCCGATGATCGTCAATTCGGACGAGCGCCAGTGGACCTGGATGGACGAGGGCCTGAACTCCTTCCTCGAGTACCTGGCCGAGCAGGCCTGGGAAGACGGCTTTCCTTCGCGCCGCGGCGAGCCGCGCGCCATCGTCGACTACATGAAGAGCCGCAACCAGACGCCGATCATGACCAATTCCGAATCGGTCCTGCAGCGCGGCCCGAACGCCTACGGCAAGCCGGCCACCGCCCTGAACATCCTGCGCGAGACGGTGCTGGGGCGCGAACTGTTCGACTTCGCTTTCAAGGAATACGGCCGCCGCTGGAAGTTCAAGCGGCCCACGCCGGCGGACCTGTTCCGCACCATGGAAGACGCCTCCGGCACGGACCTCGACTGGTTCTGGCGCGGCTGGTTCTACACGACCGACCCGGTGGATGTGAGCATCGACGGCATCAGCGAGTACACCGTCAGTACGCAGAATCCGGAGCTCGAGAAGGCCTGGCGCCGCAAGCTGCGCGATGCCGAACCGCTGTCCATCAGCGACCAGCGCAACAAGGGCATGCCGCGCCGCGTCGATGCGCATCCGGAACTGAAGGACTTCTACAACGAACACGACGAATTCACCGTCACGAATGCCGACCGCAACAAGTTCAACGCGTCGCAGGACAAGCTGGAAGACTGGGAAAAGGCCCTGCTGGCATCGAACAAGCACCTGTACCTGGTCGACTTCTCGAACGTCGGCGGCCTGGTGACGCCGCTGGTGCTGGAAATCGAACTCCAGAGCGGCAAGAAGTACGTCGAGCGCATCCCGGCCGAAGTGTGGCGCTACTCGCCGAAGAAGATCACGAAGCTGCTTGTCCTCGATGAGCCAATGGTGGGGTTGACCCAGGACCCGTATTGGGAAACGGCCGACATCGACCAGGGCAACAATGCCTGGCCGCGCAAGGTGACGCCGTCGCGCCTGGAATTGTTCAAGACCCAGCCGCCTGGGAACGACCTGATGAAGGATTTCAATGCGCCCATGAAGAAGCCGGAAGCAGCGACGACCCCGCCGGCAAAGGTCGCGCCATGAGCACCGGCCGCTTCAAGGCGCTGGTCGCCGCCACCCTGCTGGTCGCCAGCGCGCTGGTGTCGGCGCACCGCTTCCACGCCGGGATCACGGACATGTCGTTCAACGCGCGCAGCGGCAGTACCGAGATCGTGCACACCTACATGGCGCACGACGTCGAGGCCCTGCTGGCCAACCTGTACGGTCGCCAATTCGACCTGTCAGATCCCGAAGACCAGGACGTGCTGCGCAAGTATGTCGAGCCGCGCTTCTGGCTGCAGGGGCAGGACAAGGCACGCCTGAACACGCGCTGGGTCGGCATGACGATCGACGCCGAGCGCGTCGTCATCTACCAGGAGATGGAACATACCCCGCTATGGAAGGCCAGCGTCGTCCACGATGCCGTGCTGGTCGACTTCCTGCCCGACCAGGTCAACACCGTCAACCTCGACGAGGGTAACGGCGTGCGCACCCTCACCTTCAACCGTACTGTCACCGAGCAGCCGGCGCGCTGACACCGACCGTGCCGAATCTCCGCTGCCTTCCCTGCGCATTGGCTGCGCTGCTTGCCTGCCCCGTCCAGGCCGACGACCTGGTGCTGCAGCGGGTGCTGGTCGAAGGTTCGCGCATGAGCCAGCTCGGCATCGCGGAATCCGCCAATGCCGGCACGGTCAGCCAGAAGGAACTGGCCGCGCGCACGGCCTACCGCCCCGGCGAAATGCTCGAAGCGATGCCCGGCCTGATCGCCAGCCAGCACAGCGGCGAAGGCAAGGCCAACCAGTTCTACCTGCGCGGCTTCAATCTCGACCACGGCACCGATCTCGCCACCTCGGTCGACGGCATGCCGGTCAACCAGCGCAGCCACGCGCACGGCCAGGGCTGGACCGACGTGAATTTCCTGATTCCTGAACTGGTCGGCCGTCTCGACTACCGCAAGGGCCCGTATTCCGCGAGGAACGGCGACTTTTCGGCTGCCGGTAGCGCCGATGTCAGTTATGCCAGCCGCCTGGCGAAGAACATTGCCAACCTCACGCTGGGCGAGTACGGCCATGCGCGTGCCATGGTGGCCGGCTCGCCCGAGCTGGCCGGCGGTACCCTGCTGTATGCGCTCGAAGCGCTGCATAACGACGGCCCGTGGACGCGGCCGGACGACTACCGCAAGGTCAACGGCGTGCTGCGCTATAGCCGCGGCTACGCGAACAATGGCTGGAACGTGACGGCGATGGCTTACCGCGGCCGCTGGCACGCGAGCGACCAGATCCCGCTGCGCGCGGTCGATGCCGGCACGCTCGGTCGCTTCGATGCAATCGACGACACCGACGGCGGCAATGCGCGTCGATTCAGCCTGTCCGGCGCCTGGCGCCAGACCGGCAACGATGCGGCGACAAAGCTCAGCGCTTACCTGATCCGCAACCAGCTGGCGCTGTTCTCGAATTTCACCTACTTCCTGAACGACCCGGTGAACGGCGACCAGTTCGCCCAGCCGGACCGGCGCGTCACCTCGGGCCTCGACGCCAGTCACACCCTGCACCTGCACCGCGGCGAGACGATGGCTTCCGACCTGACCGTTGGCGCGCGTCTGCAGAACGACAACATCTTCAACGGCTTGTACGACACCCGCGCCCGTGCACGCCTGTCGACCACGCGCGAAGACCATATCGTCGAGACCAGTGGCGCCGTGTTCGTGGAGAGCGCGACACGCTGGAGCGAGGCCGTGCGCACGGTGGTGGGCCTGCGCGCCGACCGCTACCGCTTCGATGTCAGGAGCGACCGCGCCGCCAATTCGGGCCGCGCCGGCGACACCCAGGTGAGCCCCTCGTTCAGCCTGATCCTCGCGCCCCTTCCCGCGACCGAGTTCTACCTGAATGTTGGCCACGGCTTTCACAGCAACGACGCGCGCGGCACGGTGGCAAGGATCGATCCGGCCAGCGGCGACCCGCTGGAACGCGCCCCGGGACTGGTGCGCGCACGCGGCATGGAACTGGGCCTGCGTACCGAAGCCATCCCGCGCATGCAGACGGCGCTGTCGCTGTATCGCCTCGATATCGCCTCGGAACTGACCTACATCGGCGACGCCGGCACGACCGAGGCGGGCGAGGCCAGCCGCCGCACCGGCGTCGAGTTCTCGAACTACTGGAAGCCTTGGAAGTGGCTGTCGCTGGACCTGGACGCGGCCTTTGCCCGGGCACGTTCACGCTCGGGCGCACGCATACCGGGCGCGGTGGAAGGCGTCGGCCAGCTGGCCCTGACGCTGGGCAAACTCGGCCCCTGGTCGGGAGCCCTGCGCCTGCGCTACTTCGGCCCGCGCCCGCTGGTCGAGGACAACAGCGTGCGCTCGCATGCCAGCACCACGCTCAACGGCCGCATCGGCTACCGGATCGGCAAGGACATGCAGCTCGAACTGGAAGGCTTCAACCTGGCCAACCGGCGCGATTCCGCCATCGACTACTACTATGCCTCGCAGCTGGCGGGCGAGGCCGCGCCGCGCGAGGACATCCATTTCCATCCGATCGAGCCGCGCAGCCTGCGCCTCTCCGTCACCAAAACCTGGTAGGCGACGCCGGCGGGCACCTTCACTCCTGCCGGGGAAAGGTGCTACGCTAGCGGGATGACAACATCCGAACCACCCTTCACCGACCCTTCCCGCATAGCCGACGCCTTGCGCGGCGAAGGCTATGCGCTGGTGCGCCCGCAGGACGTGGCGCGCCTGGCCGGCTGCAGCCTGGCCGAGCTGGACACGCTGGCAGCGAGCTGGGACCGCCTCGAACTGGACAACTACCTGAAGGACGGCGGCCGCTACCGGCGCCGCCGCCATTCCTGCTTCGTCGATACCGCCGGGAAGCTGGTGCAGACGCCGCACCGCGCGCACTGGCAGCCGGTCGAGTACAACGCCCTGCACGGCGGCATGCATCGCCTGTTCGAGCCGATCGAGCTTGATACCATCGCCAACCCGGCCTGGCAACGCCTGCTGGGCGCCCTCGGCGCCGTCTGCACGAGCGTGCGCAATGTCCAGCCCCGGTACGTGGAAGCGCACCAGTTCCGCATCGATACCGCCGACGGCATCGGCCGCCCGACGCCGGAAGGCGCGCACCGCGACGGCGTCGATTTCGTCGCCGTGATCCTGGTCCAGCGCCACGGCATCAAGGGCGGCGAGACGCGCGTGTTCGAAGCGAACGGTCCGCGCGGCCAGCGCTTCACGATGCAGGAACCCTGGACCCTGCTGCTGCTCGACGACGCGGCCGTGATCCACGAGTCGACCCCGATCCAGCCGCTGGCGGAGCATGGGCATCGCGATACGCTGGTGCTGACCTGGCGCGCGGGAAGCTTCCAGGGCGAAGGGGTGTAAGGTTCGCGAACGCTGGGCTTTGGCATGAGCGCCACCCTACGGCTGCTGCCAGGTAACGCGTGGGCACGGAGTGCCCACCCTGCGGCTGGCGAATACAGGCAAAAAAAACGCCCGCGTACCTGGGGGTAGCGGGCGGCAATCCAGTATTTCGGAGAAAACTGGAGGAGACAGTTCCAATATAGCGCGATTTTTTGTGCATCGCAATACGGTAGAACTACGAGCGCGTCTCAAAGCTTCCCCCGTTTTCGTAAGAATTTTCTGACGCCTTGCATGTGACATGCATATTTTTGGTGCGGCGCATCATGATCGTGCAACCGGGACCGCCTATGCACCATCACTGGGCGCCCCCTGCTGTCAGCCCTGCCGTATGCTGCCCTGCGGCGTGCTCGGCTGGTCGGTGACGGCGCAGGCGGGCCGGTCCTGGACAGCGCCGCCATCTGCCTTGACCTTTTCCTGTCCAGCCTGTCTTGCCGTGGCGACCGCCATGGCACGTGACGATGCACTGTGCGTTTCCCGGGGTAGCCACGTGGCGGGTGCCACCGTGCCCAGTTGCGGTTGAGGCCGTGTACTTGCCCTGGCCGGCAGGGCACCGAGGGCCTGGTCAGGCGCATCGGCGCCGCAGGGCGATCCGGATGGTGCCGAGTTCGCCGCCGGTCCTGGGGCGCCGGCGGAGGCGCCCTCCTGCGCGCTGGCAAATACGGGGAGTGCCGCCCACATGGCGGCAAGCAGCAAGGAATGGTTCATCGCGGCCTCCTTCAAAACGTCCATTGTAGTACCCGCGCCGACCGCGGGCGCCGGCCCAAAAATCGCGGAAGCGGCGTCGGCTTGTCATGCAATTTGATAAACTCCTTCATTGCGTCCTTACACGCGCAACCCGCTCCATCACGCAACCGGAACCCACGCCCATGCCACCATCGACTCCACGCCTCTTGTCCCGCGCCGTCCTGGCCTTTCTCGTCCTGTCCGCGCTGGCGGGCTGCGGCAAGGGCAAGGACGAGAAGAAGGATGCCGCGCCGACGCCGGCCCTGACCGTCACCACCGGACGGCCGGCCACGGCCAGCCTGCCGCTGCGCCTCGGTGCCAACGGCAACGTCGCCCCCCGGCAGGAGGCGATCGTCGGCAGCGAGTCGGGCGGCCTGCGCCTGCTTGATGTGCGGGTCAACGTGGGCGACGTCGTCAAGAAAGGCGAAGTGCTCGCCGTATTCTCGGCCGACACCGTCAACGCCGAAGTCGCGCAGGCGCGCGCGCCCCTGCAGGAAGCGCAGGCGAATGCCGCGGAAGCGGCCGCCAACGCCAGGCGCGGCGAAGCCCTGCGCGCATCCGGTGCGATGAGCGAGCAGCAGGTGGCGCAGTACGTCACGGCCGCGAATACCGCCGCGGCGGCGTGGGTGGCGGCGGCGCGCGCCACGCTCAGCCAGCAGCAGCTGCGCCTGCGCTACACGCAGGTGGTGGCGCCGGACAGCGGCATCATCTCGGCGCGCAGCGCCACTGTCGGTGCCGTCGTCGGCGTCGGCACCGAACTGTTCCGCCTGATCCGCCGGGGCCGCCTCGAGTGGCGCGCCGAAGTCACGGCAAGCGACATCGGCCGCATCAAGCCCGGCACGAAGGTGACGGTGAAGGCGGCGAACGGCAGCGAGGTCGCCGGCAAGGTGCGCATGGTCGCGCCCACGGTCGACCCGCAATCGCGTACCGCGCTGGTCTATGTCGACCTACCGCCGGCGCTGTCGGCCAACGCGCCCCTGAAGGCGGGCATGTTCGCCGGCGGCGAATTCGAACTGGGCGCCTCGAGTGCGCTGACCGTGCCGCAGACGGCGATTGCCGTGCGCGATGGCTTCAGCTACGTGTTCCGCCTGAATACGGACAACCGCGTCAGCCAGCTCAAGATCGACACCGGCCGCCGCCTGGGCGAACGCATCGAGGTGGTCAAGGGGCTGGCGGCCGACACGCCGATCGTGGTCAGCGGCGCGGGCTTCCTGAATGACGGGGATCTGGTGCGCAACGTCGCGGCGCCTGCCCCGGCCAAAGCGGCCAAGGTCGCGGCGCGCTGAGGACACCTCCATGAATTTTTCCGCCCTCTCGATCCGCAATCCGATCCCGGCGATCCTGCTGTTCGCCCTGCTCACGCTGGCCGGCCTGCTCGCCTTCAAATCCAACAAGATCCAGTTCTTCCCCGATATCGAACTGCCGATCGTCACCGTCACCGCCACCCTGGATGGCGCGGCGCCCGCCCAGCTGGAAACCGAGGTGGCGCGCAAGATCGAGGACTCGGTCGCCACGCTGCAGGGCGTGAAGAACATCTATACCAAGGTGCTCGACGGCGTCGCCACCGTCACCGTCGAATTCATCCTCGACAAGAACCTGTCGGACGCGGAGAACGACGTGCGGGGCGCCGTCTCGCAGGTGCGCGCCGACTTGCCCGGCGAGATGCGCGAGCCAAGCGTGACCAAGGCGGCCACCGCGGGGCGCTCGATCCTCACCTTTACCGCCGCCGCCAAACCCGGCCTGAACGGCACGGCGGGACCTGGACGACCAGGACCTGTCCTGGTTCGTCGACAACACCGTGGCCAAGCGCCTGCTCAGCGTGCCCGGCCTGGGCGCCGTCAAGCGCGTCGGCGGCGTCGACCGCGAAGTGCGGGTCGAACTCGATGACGCGCGCATGGCCGCGCTACGGGTGTCGGCGCTGGACGTGTCGCGCCAGCTGCGCAACGTGCAGCGCGAAGCACCGGGCGGCCGCGGCGACGTCAGCGGCGCCGAGCAGTCGGTCCGCACGCTGGCCACCGTCGCCAGCGCCCGGGAACTGGCGCGCATGGATATCCCGCTGCCGGATGGGCGCCGCGTGAGGCTGAGCGACATTGCGACCGTCATCGATACCGTGTCCGAGCCGCGCGCGCTGGCCGAGCAGGATGGCCGCAAGGTCGTCGGTTTCGAGGTCTTCCGCACGCGCGGCGCCAGCGAGACCGAAGTGGCCGAGGGCGCACGCGCCGCCGTGGCCGAGCTGCAGAAGAAACACCCCAACGTGGTGCTCAAGGAAGTGGTCGACAATGCCGAACCGGTGCAGGAGAACTTCGACGCCTCGATGGAGATGCTGTATGAAGGCGCGCTGCTGGCGGTGCTGGTGGTGTGGTGGTTCCTGCGCGACTGGCGCGCCACCTTCGTCGCCGCCGCCGCCCTGCCGCTGTCGGTGATCCCGGCCTTCCTCGGCCAGTACCTGTTCGGCTATACCCTGAACATGGTCACGCTGCTCTCGCTCGCGCTGGTGGTGGGCGTGCTGGTGGACGATGCCATCGTCGAGATCGAGAACATCGCGCGCCACCTGCACATGGGGAAAACGCCGATGCAGGCGGCGCTGGAAGCGGCCGACGAGATCGGAATGGCGGTGATCGCCACCACCTTCTCGCTGGTGGCGGTGTTCCTGCCGACCGCCTTCATGGGCGGCATTCCCGGGCGCTTCTTCAAGCAGTTCGGCTGGACCGCGGTGCTGGCCATCCTGGCGTCCTTGGTGGTGGCCCGCCTGCTCACGCCAATGATGGCGGCCTACATCCTGAAGCCATCGAAGCAGCAGGAAGAGAAGGATGGCCCGCTGATGCGCCGCTACATGGGCGCGATGCAGTGGTGCCTGCGCCACCGCCTGGTGACCGCCATTGCCTCCTTCCTCTTCTTCGTCGCCTCGATTTCGCTGGTGCCGCTGCTGCCGACCGGCTTCGTGCCCGCCGCCGACCGCGGCCAGACCATCATCAACGCCGAGCTGCCGCCCGGCGCCACGCTGGCCCAGACCCACCAGGTGGCCGAGCAGGCGCGCCTGGCGGCGATGCGCGTGCCGGGCGTGACGAGCATCTTCAGCTCGATCGGCGGCGGCTCCAGTGGCGACGCATTCGCGCCGGGCGCCTCGACCGAAGCGCGGCGCGCGGTGCTGACCGTGAGCACGGTCCACCGCAGCAAGCGCGACGAAAAATTGTCGGACCTGGAAAACCGCATGCGCAAGGAGTTGTCCGCCATTCCGGGCGCGCGCTTCACGGTCGGCCAGGCCGACACCGGCGGCAAGCTGCAGCTGGTGCTGCGCAGCGAAGACCCGGCCGCGCTGCAGGCGGCGGCCCAGCGCGCCGAGCGCGAATTGCGCACCCTGCAAGGCATCGGCAACGTCAGTTCCAGTGCATCCCCGGTGCGCCCGGAAATCATCGTGCGCCCGAATTTCGCCCGCGCGGCGGACCTCGGCGTGACTGCGGCGGCCATCGGCGAAACGGTGCGCGTGGCGACCGCAGGCGACTACGAACAGGCGCTCCCTAAAATGAACTTGTCCGAGCGCCAGGTACCGATCCGGGTGAAACTGCCGGATGCCGTGCGCGCCGACCTGGATGCCATCGGCCGCCTGACCGTGCCTGGTAAAAACGGCCCGGTGCTGCTGGCGACGGTGGCGGACATCACGATGGAAAGCGGCCCGGCCGAGATCAACCGCCTCAATCGCAGCCGGAATGTCACGCTCGACGTCGAGCTCTCGGGCCGCTCCCTGGGCGAAGTCAACGACGAGGCGCGCGCCCTGCCCGCCTTCAAGACGCTGCCGGCCTCGGTGCAGATCGCGGAACTGGGCGACGCCCAGGAGATGCAGGCCCTGTTTGCCAGCTTCGGCATCGCCATGACCATCGGCGTGCTGTGCATCTATGGCGTGCTGGTGCTGCTGTTCGCCGACTTCATGCAGCCGCTGACGATCCTGGCGGCGCTGCCGCTGTCGATCGGCGGCGCCTTTGTCGCCCTGCTCGTCACCGGCAGCGCGTTGTCGATGCCGACCATGATCGGCCTGATCATGCTGATGGGGATCGTGACCAAGAACTCGATCCTGCTGGTCGACTACGCCATCCTGGCGCGCAAGGCGGGCATGCCGCGTTTCGAAGCGCTGGTCGATGCCTGCCACAAGCGCAGCCGGCCGATCATCATGACGACCATCGCAATGGGCGCCGGCATGCTGCCGCTGGCGCTCGGCTTCTCGGGCGACCCGAGCTTCCGCTCGCCGATGGCCATTGCCGTGATCGGCGGCCTGATCACCTCGACGCTCCTCAGCCTGCTGGTGGTGCCGGCGGTGTTCACCTATGTGGATGACGTCAAGGGTTGGCTGAACCGGGGAGCGCGCAGGCTGCGCCGCCATCCGCAGGAAGGGCGGCACAGGGAGCAGGAGCCGACGGCTATGAAGTAAGCCGGAGGCGGCGAGCGGCAGTACGCAAGCTGCGCCTGGTCTCGAAAGGTGAGACGGCGTGGGCTCGAGAGCCCACCCTACGAACTTCGCCGGTGCGGTTCAACCGGCGGCTCCCATCCACGCATGCGGTGCGGGAACGCATAGCGTGGAGGACGCGTCGACGGCGGAGCCGTCCAGCCTGCGAGCCGCACCGCTCGCCTCCATTTTGACGCCGGCGACTGCGCCCTTTCGTCGTGACCATGAAAAAAGCGCCGGCATTGCTGTGCCGGCGCTTTTTTTTCGCGCAAAGGGATACCGGCCGGACGCAATGCCGGCCGATCTCCTTGCTGCGGCTACCGATCAGTAGTCGCGGCGGTTGCTGCCGAGCAGCTTGGCCAGGATGTAGCCGGCGCCCAGGGCGATGGCGATGGCGGTACCTGGTTTGTTACGCACATACTCGCGGCCCGAATCGGCCAGTTGCTGGTAGGTGTCGTTCATTTGCTGCTGGCGGCCGCTGAACTTCTCCGTCGCGCCGCTGAGCAGGCCGCTCAGCTTGTCGACACCGGCGTGTGCCGTGCTGACGACGCGCTCGACCATTGGCTGGGCTGCCTGGGCGGCCTTGTCGATGGTTTTGTGCATTTCGTCCGGTTTCATCGAAGCCATCATGCCGGCGCTTGCACCCGAATCGCCGCCGGTGCCGCTGGTGCCGGCGCTGGCGCCGCCCATGGCGCCCGACGAGCCGCCGCTCGAGGACGAACCCGAAGTGCCCGAGCTGCTCGAGCTGCCCATGGCGCCCGACGAACCCGAGGACGAACCCGGGGACGAGCCCGAGGTGCCCGAGGTGGACGAGCTGCCCATCGCGCCCGACGAGCCGCTCGAACCGGAGCCCGAGGAGCCGCTGGACGACAGGTTCGACGAACCCGACGAGCCGGACGTCGACGAGCTGCCCATGGCGCCCGACGAACCCGACGAACCGGTGCTCGACGAACCGCTCAGAACCGCCGCTGCTGCCGGCGCCGCTCGACCCCATGCTGCCGGCATTGCTGCTGCCGCCGACTGCGCCGGTGCTCGAGCTCGTTGCCGGGCTGGCGCTCGACGATGCGGTGCCGCTCAGGCTACCCGACGAACCGGCGCTGGCCGACGAACCGCTGCCGCCCTTGCCCAGGCTGGAGCTCGACTTGTCATCCTTGCCCAAGTTGCCGCCGCTATTTTGACCAGCGTTAACGCCTTTACCCTCGCTCGATTTCTGATTATCCATGACTTTTGTCCTTGTAAAATGTAGACCAACGCGGAGTAGACCGGTACCCGACCAACACCATTCTTCCTTCATTCCGCTCGAAACAAAACGGAGGCGCGAAAATGAACTGCGCTAAATCAATGGAGCGTTCGAGTTATGCCTACGGTCAATGATTTGCATCGACGACCTCGGGCAAGCTCAAAAGTTCCGCAACCAGCCACGTCACTTTCGCATCCCGTTTTGCAAGACTACGCCGTTCTGGCGTGCTGCACGATTGCGGCGGTCGGGTAACCGGATCGCGATACAAAAAATATAATGAATGAGCTAGCCGGACGGTGCGCTGACTAACAGAATTGCGGGATCGATGAAAATCGACGGCAATTGCGCGCCGAAGCAGGCATGTTGCGAGGCGTTTCGATGAGCGGAGGAAATAATCCCGGCCGAAAAGCAAGTTCCGCTGCGGCCGCACCCGCCATGCATGGCGATAGCGACAGCTGATCTGTCGGCGGCCGTGCCAAGGTTCCCTGGCGTACAGACTGGCGCAGGCCAGTTCATCAAGCTTGCACCATCCCGGCCTGCACCGGATGGGCGGACGGATGTCGCGGCAGCCCGGCGCGGGGCCGGGACGACGGCAGCCGCCGCTGTCCGGTACGGGTCATATGGCGTGGCGAAATCGGGGAATCCATGTTCGAACAAGTCGAAGAACAAGTACGTGACGCCGTCGAATGGCTGCGTTTGCTGGTCGAAGCCCTGGGCGCGGTGGTCATCGCCGCCGGCATCTTCCTGGTCATCGTCGCGCTGGTGCGCCATCTGTTCACGGAGCGCGGCAACAGCTTCATCCCGATCCGGCTCGCGTTTGCGCGCCACCTGACGCTGGCGCTCGAGCTGCAGCTGGCGGCCGACATCCTGTCGACATCGGTCGCGCCAACCTGGGACCGCATCGGCAAGCTGGCCGCGATTGCCGTCATCCGGACCGCACTGAACTATTTCCTGAACCGGGAACTGCAAATGGAAAGCGCCAGCGCGCAAACGATGAATGCGGACGGCTCCGGTCGGGCCGGCAGGGACGCGCCGGCCAAGGGGTGACCGGCGTCGGGGCGCTCCGGGGGATCCCGCAAGGCGACGCTCAGGCGACGACGCCGAACCCGTACGACGCCATCGGCACCTTGAACACGTGGTCGACGAACAGCGCGCGGCCGGGGTCGGCCTGGGCCGCGCCGGCAACGACCATCAACGGCAGCAGGTGATCCTCGCGCGGATGCGCCAGGCGCGCGCCCGGGGCCTGCTCCCAGCGCACCAGCATGTCAAGGCGCCGCTCCGGGTCCTTCTCTTCCACGACGCTGTGCAGGTATTGTTCGAACGCGGTCGCGACAAGGGTCGACTCGTCGCGGCCGAATCCGCGCATGTTGTGGTAGGTGAGGCCGCTGCCGATGATCAGCACGCCCTCGTCGCGCAAGGGGGCCAGCGCCTGGCCGACGCGGATGTGCTCGAGCGGATCGTAATTCGACTTCAAGGACAGCATCACGACGGGAATGTCGGCCTGCGGATACATCAGGCTGAGCGGCACGAAGACGCCATGGTCGAAGCCGCGCGCCGGGTCCGTACCGACGGGCGTGCCGGCGGCGCCCAGCAGCGCGCGCACGCGTTCGGCAAGCAGGGGTGCGCCGGGCGCCGGGTAACGCACGCGATAGGTGTGTTCGGGGAAGCCGTGGTAGTCGTATTCCATCGGCGGCTGCGCGCTGGTCGACACCATGAAGCCCGGCGCTTCCCAATGCCCGGAAATGGCGAGGATGGCCGTCGGCCTGGCCGGCAGGCGGCTTGGGATGGCCGCGAACTCGCGCGCGGTGCGGTCGAACGCCCGGCGCATTTCGTCGATCCAGGGCCAGGGCCCGCCGCCATGCGACAGGAAACAGACGGGCATGCGGGGCGAATTCATGGTGCTTCCTTTCGTGAAGGCGCGCCAGCCAGATGCCGGCATGGCGCACTTCATGGCTCTTACTGGGCGACGGCCTCGATGGCGACGTCGATGCGCACCTCGTCGCTGACGGCCGGCACGTACTTGGCCGCGCCGAAGTCCGAACGCTTGATGACGGTATAGGCGTTGGCGCCAATCGCGTCCTTCTTGAGCATCGGGTGCTGTGCGGCCTGGAAGGAGGTCACGGTCAGCGTCACCGGTTTCGTGATGCCCTTGATCGTCAGGTTACCCTCGATGGTGGCCGGCTTGTCGCCGTCGAAAACGACCTTGGTCGACTTGAAGGTCGCGGTCGGGAATTTGCCGGTATCGAGGAAATCCGCGCCCTGGATGTGTTCGTCGAAGGCCGTCACGCCGGTGTCGATCGATTTCATGTCGATCGTCACGTTCACGGAAGCCTTCTTCGCGGCCTGGTCGAGCATGACCTCGGCACCGGTCTTGTTGAAGCGCGACAGCTGCGTCGAGAAACCCAGGTGGTTGTACGAGAAGCGAGCCACCGTGTGGCCCGGATCGGCGGCATAGGTGCGCGGTGCGGCGAAGGCCGAGGCGGCGCCGCCGGCCAGGGCGATGGCAACGATGAGTTTGCTGAGCTGTTTCATGGTGGAATCCTTATCGATGGGTCCAGGGTGATGGCAGGTGCGCCAGCGGATAAGCACTACTGTAAAGCGCTCGCCTGCTTTGCACTAGTCGGCAAAGAAGCAAAACACTGTGCAACCAATGGGACAATCGAAGCGATGCGACTGCCACCGTTCCAGATCGCCGGCGCACACTTGTCGGCTGTGGGCGCTTGCGACACGACCTGTCGCCTTGAGCCCCAGAGTGGATAGCCCGTACCGATAAGGAGCACCACCATGAGCAGGCAGACTTTGCGCGACGCACGTTACCGCACGATCGGTTACATCGATACCGCCCCAGACGGCAGGCAGACCGGCAGCGATGCGCGCTTTCGCACGGTCGGCTACTATGATCCGCGCACCAATCTGACCCGGGATGAACGCTTTCGTACGGTGGGCAGCGGCAACATGCTTGCCTCGCTGATCGTCTGCGCATAAAGGGAGCACACTGATGACAACAGGACTTATCCACTTCATCCACGGCAAGGAGAGCGGCCCCACGGGCAGCAAGATCCTGGCGCTGGCTGCAGTCGCGCGTGCGAACGGCTGGGAGGCCGCCAGCCTGGATTATTCGCACACGACCGACCCTGCCCTGCGGCTGGAGCAATTGCTGCGTGCCTGCGAAGGGCACAGCGGGCCGCTGCTGCTGGTGGGCTCGAGCATGGGTGGCTGGCTGGCGGCCGAGGCGGCCGGGCGGCTGGGCGCCCATGCCGTCTTCCTGCTGGCCCCCGCGCTGTACATGCCGGGTTACCCGAGCCAGGAACCGGATGTGCCCGCCAACCGTACCGAGATCGTGCACGGCTGGGCCGACGATGTGATTCCCTGCGAACATTCCATCCGCTTTGCGCGGCTGCGCGCATGCACGCTGCACCTGGTGCAGGACGATCACCGGCTCAATGCCAGCATTCCGTTGCTGTGCGAGTTGTTCGGGGCTTTCCTGGGGCGGTGCGAGGTATCCCTGCCCGTTTGACGCCCGCAGTGGGAGGATGGGATCGCATCGGTAGCGGCCGCATGACGCGTTGCGATGTGCTGCTGTTGCACCGCGTGGAGTCAGGACTCCACCCTAGGCCACTGCCGTCGTCAAGCGACATCGCATTCCCTTCGTCACCTGGGCCTGCTGGCTTTCGTCCCCATCTACAGCACGATTTTCATTTCCATCGCCCAGCCATCCCGGCCGGTCCTGACGCCCTTGTGCGCCATCGTGGGCTCGATGCGAAACACCACCCTGCCCTTCAGCGGTCCTTCCTCATGAATACGGTAGCCGAGGATCCTGCCGCCGAAGTGAGAGGGTGCATCCTGTGCGGTGTGCAGGTACATGTCGCCGCCAACGAGCTTCCTTGCCGTTTCTTCCGACAGCTTCCAGTCCCCCGAATCGTGGATATACGAGTCGGGCGACAGGCGGACGACGGAAATCTCATGTTCGATCACGTGCAGGGCGGGCATGTCTGTCTCCTTGTTGGCTGGTGCTTGCCCCGGCAGGCGGGAGGCGATGCCGATCGGTCAAGCGCACTCAAGCGTACCACCAGCCCCGCAAGGGCCGCTCACCGTTGGGTCGTGGCGCAAACCATGGCGTACCGCCCGCGCCACGTGCGACATAAGCTGTCGCAGCCCTCTTTATGATGAGTCACTCTCAAGGAGGAGCACATGAAAACCCGTCGCCGCATCGCTTCCCAAGGTTTCCCGTCGAAGGAAATCGATTCCATCACCGACCTCTGGATGTTGCGCATCCTGGTTCCCCTGTCCGGTCTCAAGTACTTTGTCATGCGCAACGGTTTTTCGGAAGACACGGTGGCCCGCCACCTGGGCGTGGGCGACTGGCTCGATAACGACGAACTCGATTTCGACAAAGCCGCCGTCTGCGCGCAGGTGCGCGAACTGCACATCGCCGCCGAAGCGCGCGCGCCAGGCCTGCTTCCGCCGCCCGCGCTGCAGGCCAATATGGCGCGGCTGTCGAAGCTGGTGGGATTGTCGGACGTCGATTGCCGCATCCTCGAATTCGCGGCATTGATCCACCACGACCGCGTCCTGGACGACTGCGCGGACATCCTCGGGCAGCTCAATTCGCTCAAAGTCATCGATGCGCTGGCGGCCATCCTGGCGCTCGACCGGCGTGCCGTACAAGCGGCGCTCGCTACGCAGGGGGTGCTGGCGCGCTCAGGCCTGCTGGCGGTGGACCGCGGCAATGGCGGTTTCCTGCGCGGCAAGCTCGACCTGCTGTCCGACAGCTTCGCAGCCCTCGTCATGGGCGAGGAGGCCGACCCGCTCGCCCTGTTGAAGGATACCGTCAGCCCCAGCCTGCCGGCCACGCTGTGCCTGGCCGACTACGCCCACATCGACGCCAGCCTGGCGCTGCTCAAGCCCTATCTCCAGCAAGCACTGGCCACTGGCCGGGTCGGCGTGAACATCTTCCTGCATGGCGCGCCCGGTACCGGCAAGAGCGAACTGGCGCGGGCCATGGCCGCCGCGCTCGGATGCGAGCTGTTCGAAGTGGCCAGCGAGGATGACGACGGCGACCCGGTGCTGGGCGAACGGCGCCTGCGTGCCTATCGCGCCGCGCAGAGTTTTTTCGGCCAGCGCAATGCGATGATCCTGTTCGATGAAGTGGAAGACGTCTTCAACGACGGCGACCGCATGTTCGGCCGCATGAGCACGGCGCAAAAGCGCAAGGCATGGATCAATCGCACGCTGGAACAGAACGCCGTGCCGGCGCTGTGGCTGTCCAATTCCATCGACGGCATCGACCCGGCCTTCCTGCGCCGCTTCGACATGGTGATCGAGATGCCGGTGCCGCCGCGCAGCCAGCGCGAGCGCATCGTGCGCGACGCCTGCGGCGGGGTGCTCGACGATGCCGCCGTCCGCCGTATCGCCTCGTCGCCCCGGCTGGCACCGGCCGTCGTCAGCCGCGCAGCCGAGGTCGTGCGTACCATCGGCAGCGGCTTCGATGCCGATGGTACGGGCAGCGCCGGCCGCGCCGTCGAATTCCTGATCGACCAGTCGCTGCAGGCGCAGGGACATGCGCCCATCAGGCAGGGCGAGGCCGCGCGCCTGCCGGCCGAGTACGACGCCGCGCTCGTCAATGCCGACGCCGACATGCTGCAGCTTGCCGACGGGCTCGCGGGCAACCGCGCCGCCCGGCTCTGCCTGTATGGCCCGCCGGGGACCGGGAAAACCGCATACGGCCGCTGGCTGGCCGAACGCCTGGACATGCCGCTGCTGCTCTACACCGCGTCGGAGCTGATCTCGAAATGGGTGGGCGAGAGCGAAAAGAACATCGCCGCGGCCTTCCGCCGCGCCGAAAGCGAGAACGCGCTGCTGCTGATCGACGAAGTGGACAGCTTCCTGCAGGACCGCGCCCACGCCCGCCAGTCGTGGGAAGTCACGATGGTCAATGAAATGCTGACGCGGATGGAAACCTATTCCGGCGTGTTCATCGCCTCGACCAACCTGATGAACGGGCTCGATCCCGCCGCGCTGCGCCGCTTCGACCTGAAAGTGCGCTTCGATTTCCTGTTGCCGGACCAGGCGGCACTTCTGCTGGCACGCTATTCGGCCGGGCTCGGACTGGCGCCGGCAACGCAGACCGACCTCGATCGCCTGCGCTCGCTGCGCAATGTCACGCCCGGCGACTTTGCGGCAGTCGTCCGCCAGCATCGCTTCCGCCCCGTCGTGTCGGCGGCGGCCCTGGTCGAGGCGCTGGCGCAGGAATGCAGCCTGAAAGCACCGGTGTCGGCGTCCATCGGCTTCCTGCGCTAGGCCGGCCGCGGCCGTCCGCGTACACGTTCGGCCGCGCGATTCCTGCGCGGAAGCCGCCTCCGTGTACCTCAGCGTGATTCTTCCGCGCCAGAGATTTACATTTCGGCAACCCATCGGGTAGACTGGGTGCTCAGCGCTCCCCTCGACAATCGCCGTTTCGGGGCCGCGATGAGCCGGAAGTCCCTGTACTTACAGATTGAAACCATTTTTACAGCAGGAGCGACAGCTTTCCGCGCCGCCTGGTGCCACACTATGAACCAGGAATACTATTACGCGCCGGGACTGGAGACTACACAGTCGCATCCATTACTGAACTGAACGGAAGAACAACATGAAGACCGCTTACCGACACCTCGTGCGCGTTGCCGCGCTCCTGACCTTCACCGCCGCCTCCGCCTCCGTATTCGCCCAGAGCAGCGAATACCGCCGTGGCTACGACGACGGCTTTGCGGCCGGCCAGCGTGCCGCCATGGGCGAGCGCGGCGACCGTGGCGGCCGCAACTGGGGCCACCTGCGCGTGGAACGGGCCGACTACGGCGCACGTGGCGCCCTGTGCGATGCACGCCAGGCGGTGCGGGCCGAAGTCGATCGCAATGGCGGCATGGTCGTCGTCGGCAACCACCTGTGCGGCGACCCGATCCGCAACGTGCAAAAGCGCCTCGACATCGTCTACCGTTGCGGTGACGACGCGCCGGTACGGCTGAGCGGACGCGAAAACGAAACACTGCGCCTGAGCTGCCGCCGCTGATTCCGCTGCAGCATGTCAGAAGGCCGGGCACGATGGCGTGCCCGGCCTTTTTTCATGGACCGCGATGGCGCTGCAGCACGGCCGAGGCCGTACAGGCCGGCCCGAGGAGTTGCCCGCATGCGAAAAGAAAAAGGGGTTGCATGCCTGAGCATGCAACCCCTTTTTCCTTACTGCTGAATTCTGGTGCCGCTGACCGGAATCGAACTGGTGACCTTCGCATTACGAATGCGCTGCTCTACCGACTGAGCTACAGCGGCTCTACGCCAGGCTATCCCGACGAAGAGCCGTATTCTAGCAACAACGTAGCAAACGTGCTAGTCCGACTCGGCAATTTCGCACGGGATTTGCCAAAAAAAACCGGCTGCCCAGTCACTTACTCCGCGTGATAGCGGGTGACGAGCTCGACTTCTTCCTTCGATCCCAGGAACACCGGCACGCGCTGGTGCAGCTTGGTCGGCGGGATCTCCATGATGCGCCCACGGCCATCGGTCGCGGCGCCGCCGGCCTGTTCGACGATCATCGCCATCGGATTGGCTTCGTACATCAGGCGCAGCTTGCCCGGCTGGGACGGGTCGCGCATGTCGGCCGGGTACATGAAGATGCCGCCGCGGTTCAGGATGCGGTGCACGTCGGCCACCATCGAGGCGATCCAGCGCATGTTGAAATCCTTGCCGCGCGCACCGGTTTTACCCGCCAGCATTTCGTCGACATAGCGCTGCACCGGCGGATGCCAGTGGCGCTTGTTCGACATGTTGATGGCGAATTCCTTGGTCGTGCTCGGGATCTTGATGTCGCTCTGGGTCAGTACCCAGGAACCCATCTCGCGGTCCAGCGTGAAGCAGTGCACGCCGTCGCCGGTGGTCAGCACCAGCATGGTCTGCGGGCCGTACACGGCATAGCCGGCGGCCACTTGCGCCGTGCCTGGCTGCAGGAAGGCCGCTTCGGTCGGCTCGCCCATGCCTTCCGGGGCTTTGAGGACCGAGAAGATGGTGCCGATCGAGACGTTGACGTCGATGTTCGAGGAGCCGTCGAGCGGATCGAACAGCAGCATGTACTCGCCCTTCGGGTAGCGGTTCGGGATCGGGTGGATGCTTTCCATCTCTTCCGACGCCATGGCCGCCAGGTGGCCGCCCCACTCGTTCGCTTCCAGCAAGATCTCGTTGGAAATCACGTCGAGCTTCTTCTGCACTTCGCCCTGGATGTTCTCGGTGTCGGCGCTGCCGAGGATGTCGCCCAGCGCGCCCTTGCTGACTTCATAGCTGATGCGCTTGCAGGCACGGGCCACGACCTCGATCAGGAGGCGCAGCTCGGCCGGAATGGTGTTGTGGAGGCGTTGCTCCTCCACGAGATGTTGCGTGAGACTGACGCGTTTCATGAACTTCCTTCGGTTTGGTGAATTCTTTGTAGTTAGTTGGCCAAGGCTTTGCCCACGACCTCACGCACGTCGTTCGACAGGCGTTGCTGGCCGGCCACCTGTTGCAGCGCCTTTTTCATCTGCTCCTGCAGTTCCGGGGTATAACGGCGCCAGCGGTCCATGGAACGTGCCAGGCGGCTCGCTACTTGCGGGTTGAGGCCGTCGAGCGTGATCACCTGCTCGGCCCAGAAGGCATAGCCGCTGCCGTCCGGCGCGTGGAACTGCACCGGATTGCCGGCGCAGAAGCTGGAAATCAGGCTGCGCGCGCGGTTCGGATTGCGCAGGTTGAAGGCCGGGTGGCGCATCAGGCCGCGGATGGCGGGCACGTCGGCGGTCGCGCTCGATGCCTGCAGGGCGAACCACTTGTCGATCACCAGCGGCTCGTCTTCGAACTCGTCGTAGAAACGCGCCAGCGCGGCGTCGGCACCCGGCGCGCGGGCATGGATCAGGGGCAGACAGGGCCGCGACGCGGTCGGTCATGTTGCCCGCTTCGTCGAACTGGCGCTGGGCCAGGGCCAGGCCCTCCTCGTCCTGCGCAGCCGTCAGGTAGGCCAGGCACAGGTTTTTGAGGCCGCGCTTGCCGCTCGATACGGCGTCCGGACTGTATTCGCCCGGCGTCTGGTTCGCTTCGTACTGGGCCAGCAATTCCGAGCGCAGGCGCGCGCCGATATTGGCGCGCATGAACTGGCGTGCCAGGTGGATCGAGAGCGGATTGACGACCTCGATCTGGTCGGCCACCATGCCTTCGGAAGGCAGCAGCAGGGCCTGCTCACGGAAGGCCGGGTCGAGCGTCTCGTCGGCCAGGATCTTGCCCAGCGCCAGCAGGAAGGTGTCGTCCAGCATCAAGGGCGCGCCGACGCCGGCCTCGCCAGTCAGTTTCAGCAGGCGGCCCATCGCCAGGCGCTGGCCGGCTTCCCAGCGGTTGACGGCGTCGCTGTCGTGGTTGAACAGGTGCAGCAGGTCGGCGTCGCCATAATTGAAATCGAGGATGACCGGGGCCGAGAAGTTACGCAGGATCGACGGCGTCGGCTGTTCCTGCACGTTCTCGAACACGAAGCTCTGCTGGGCTTGCGTGAGTTCCAGCACGGCGGTGGTGCCCTTGTCTTCGCCGCCAATCGTGAGCGGCATGTCGCGCCCATCCGCGCCCAGCAGGCCAACGGCCACCGGAATGTGGAAGGGGAATTTGCTCGTCTGGCCCGGGGTCGGCGGGCAGGACTGGAACAGGGTCAGCGTATAGGTCTTGGCGAGCTCGTCGTAGCGGGTTTCGGCGCGCACGACCGGGGTGCCGGCCTGGCTGTACCAGCGGTCGAACAGGGTCAGGTCGCGCCCGCTCGCGTCGGCCATGGCTTGGCGGAAATCGTCGACCGTGACGGCCTGGCCGTCATGGCGTTCGAAGTACAAGTCCATGCCCTTGCGGAAGCCTTCGCGGCCGAGCAGGGTCTGGTACATGCGCACGACTTCGGCGCCCTTTTCGTACACGGTGACGGTGTAGAAATTGTTGATCTCGACAAAGGAGTCGGGACGCACCGGGTGGGCCATCGGGCCGGCGTCTTCCGGGAACTGGGCCTGGCGCAGGGTGCGCACCTGGTCGATGCGGGTGACGGCGCGGCCGGTCTCGGTGCCGATCATGTCGGCCGAGAATTCCTGGTCGCGGAACACGGTCAGGCCTTCCTTCAGCGACAGCTGGAACCAGTCGCGGCAGGTGACGCGGTTGCCCGTCCAGTTGTGGAAGTATTCGTGGCCGACCACGGCTTCGATGCCCTGGAAGTCGATGTCGGTGGCCACGCGCGGGTTGGCCAGTACATACTTCGTGTTGAAGATGTTCAGGCCCTTGTTTTCCATCGCGCCCATGTTGAAGTCGCTGACGGCGACGATCATGAAGCGGTCCAGGTCGAGTTCCAGGCCATAGCGTTCCTCGTCCCAGCGGATACTGTTCTTGAGCGACTGCATGGCATAGTCGGTCTTGTCGAGGTTGCCCTCCTCCACCCACACCTGCAGCAGCGCATCGCGCCCATCGGCGAGACGGAAGGTTTCTTCCTGGCAGACCAGGCGCGCCGCCACCAGGGCGAACAGGTAAGACGGTTTCGGGAACGGGTCTTCCCATTTGGCGTAATGGCGGCCATCGCCCAGCTCGCCCTCTTCCACCAGGTTGCCGTTCGACAGCAGCACCGGATATTTTTCCTTGTCGGCGCGCAGCATGACGGTGTAGACGGCCATCACGTCCGGACGGTCCGGGAAATAGGTGATGGCGCGGAAGCCCTCGGCCTCGCACTGGGTGTAGAAATTGCCGTTCGAGGTGTACAGGCCGTTCAGGGTGGTGTTCAGCTCGGGCGCGCAAATCGTTTCGATCTCGAGCGTGACTTCATCAAGCGTATCGGGAATCGTCAACAGGCTGCCTTCGACCCGGTAGTCATCAAGCCCCAGTGTGCGGCCGTTCATGCGCAGCGCGACCAGTTCCAGGCCCTCGCCATGGAGCTCGATTTCGCGCTGGGCACTGGCGGGGTTGCGCCGCATCGTCATCCGGTTGGCGACGATGGTGCGCGTGGGATCGAGGTCGAAGCCGAGCTCGACGGTGTCGACGAGGTAGCTGGGGGGCGTGTAGTCTTTCCGGTAAATCGTCTGGGGCGTGTCGGTGCGCATGGGATGTCCGAAAAATACAGTCGAAGAAGGTCTTATTTTACCAACAAGGTTTCGGAGGCTACGCGCGATTTCGATGCGGCGGAATGTGTCGGCATGTGCAGTGGGTAACCAGGTGTAAATTTACCTGCGATAAACGATCAAAAAGCGCAATCTAACAGTCGGCAAAGACCGTCTAAAAATTGGAGAGAGTTGAAATGAAACGCCTGATCATGTTGACAGCCGCGGCCGCCATGGCCCTGCTGCTTGGCGGATGTGCCACCACCATCCGCAGCGACGTTACCACCTTCCACCAGTGGCCGGCGCAAATCGAGGATAAAAGCTATGTGTTCGAAGCGCCGCCGGCGATCGACAACACGCTTGAATACCAGAGCTACCAGAACCTGGTGCGCGGGCAACTGGCGCAGCTGGGCTTCCGGGAAGCGAACACCGGGGGCGCGGCGCTGAAAGTCGCCATGCGCTTTACCACGACCGACGTCCCGGTGCGCGTGATCGAGCCGACCACGCCGCTGTTCGAGCCTTATCCGATGTATTACCGCTATGGTCCGCGTTTCGGTCCGCGCGGCCGCTGGGCGCGCTGGCACCACCCGTTCTATGACCCGTTCTGGAATCCGTTCCCGAGTTACCAGGTCTCGGTCGAGCACCAGTACCGGCGCGAGCTGCAGGTGTCGATCAAGGACAAAGCCGACAAGCGCCTGTTCGACGTCACGGTGCACAACACCAGCCGCGAACTGTCGACTCCGGCGCTGATGCCGGCCCTGGTGCACAGCGCGTTCGCGGGCTTCCCGGGGCCGAACGGGGTGGCAAGGCGCGTGGAGCTGCAGCAGAAGCGGGGCTGAAGCGGCGGCTTCAGCGGCAGAAAAGCCGGAACGATTGCGTTCCGGCTTTTTTATTGGGCGTCACGGTGATCGGCGTCAGGGCGAAAAATAGGCCTCAGACGCGAAGGTAATCAGCACTACCAGCAGCACCGCCGCCACCAGTACCAGCAGCAGCCGGCCAAAGCGGGGCGAGCCGACGGTGTCGGGTTCCTGCGGATCGTTGTCGTCGCTGAACTCCCTCATGGTGCCACCTCCGGCAGCAGGATCGTCGAGCCGGTCGTGCGACGCGCCTCGAGGGCGATGTGGGCCTGCGCGGCCTCGGCCAGCGGGAAACGCTGGTTGATGCCGACCTTGATCTTGCCGCTGGCAACCATCTCGAACAGCTCGGCCGCCATCGACTCCAGCTCGGGACGCGTGGCTGCGTAGGCGCCCAGTGCAGGGCGGGTGATGAAGAGCGAACCGCGCGAAGCCAGCTCGCTCAGCGAGAACGGCGGCACGGCGCCGGAGGAGTTGCCGAAACTGACCATCAGCCCGCGCGGCTGCAGGCAGTCGAGCGAGCGGTGGAAGGTGTCCTTGCCGACCGAATCGTAGACGACCGGCACTTTCGCGCCACCCGTCATGTCCAGCACGCGCGCCACGATGTCCTCGCTGTTGTAGTTGATCACATGGGCTGCGCCATGGGCCAGGGCCAGCTCCGCCTTCTCGTTCGACCCCACCGTGCCGATGAGGTTCACGCCAAGTGCGCGGGCCCACTGGCAGGCGATCAGGCCAACGCCGCCGGCGGCCGCGTGGAACAGGATGGTCTGGCCCGGCTGCAGCGGATAAGTGCGGCGGAACAGGTATTGCACGGTCAGGCCCTGCAGCATCATCGCGGCCGCGGTCTCGAAGTCGATCGCGTCGGGCAAGCGCACCAGGATGTCGGCCGGCATGACGCGCACTTCGCTGTAGGCGCCGTTGGGCCGGCCGGCATAGGCCACGCGGTCGCCCGGCCGCAGGTGCGTGACGCCCTCGCCCACCGCCTCGACCACGCCCGCGCCTTCCTGGCCGAGGCCGGACGGCAGCGGCATCGGGTAGAGGCCGGTGCGGAAATACACGTCGATGAAATTCAGGCCGATGGCATGCTGGCGCACGCGCGCTTCGCCCGGGCCGGGTTCGCCGACCTCGACATCGACATACTCGAGCACCTCGGGCCCGCCCGTGCGCGCCATGCGGATCGCCTTGGCCATCATGCGCCCTCCTCCTCGCGCTGGCGGTCCATCAGCCGGCCCAGCACGAGGTGGGCGGTGGCGACGTTCGTTGCGCAAGCCACGTCGTGCACGTCGCAGGCGCGCACCAGCGCATTGATGTCCGGCTCGTGCGGCTGGGGCGTCATCGGGTCGCGCAGGAAGATCACGCAGTCGATCCCGCCGTCGACGAGCTGGGCGCCGATCTGCAGGTCGCCGCCGAAGGGACCCGAATGCTTGCACTCGACCGCGAGGCCGAGTTCGTTGATCAGGCGCGAACCGGTAGTGCCGGTTGCCGACAGGATGCAGGTGGCGAGGAAGTCGCGGTACTCACCGGCAAGGGTGATCATGTCGTCCTTCTTCTTGTCGTGCGCAATGAGCGCGATGCGGGGTTTCATTGTCTTCGTCTCTTTCCTTGTTTTGGCAGCGCTTATTTTGCAGCGCTCATTTTTTCAACGACAACAGCGTGATACCGGCGAGCACCAGCCCGGTTCCAAGCAATTGCACCGCGGTGATCGGTTCGCCCAGCAGCAGCGCGCCGAGGAACAGCGTCGACACGGGCCCCACCATGCCCGCCTGCGACGCCGCCGGGGCACCGATGCGCCCGACCGCGGCCATCGTCATGAACACCGGGAAGATAGTACAGAAAACGCCATTCACGAGCGAGAGCCCGAGCACCGGCAGCGGCTGCAGCAGCAGCGACGCCGGGCGCAGCAGGAAAAACTGCAGCAGGCAGGCGGCACTCGAGACGCACATCGCGTAGGCCACCAGGCGCAGCGAGCCGACCCGGCGCACCATCTCGCCGGTACCGAGCAGGTAGAACGCGTAGCTGAGCGCCGCGCCCAGCACCAGCAGCGCTCCGAACAGGGTGTCCGCCCCGCCGCCGGCCAGGTCGTGCAGGAACACCAGCGCGATGCCGCAGTACGACAGCGCCAGCGCACACCATTCGGCCGGGGCGATGCGGCGCCGCAGGAACAGGGCCGTGATCGCCAGCACGAAGGTCGGCGTCAGGAACAGGATCAGGCGTTCCAGCCCGACGGAGACGTATTGCAGTCCGAGGAAGTCGAGCGTGCTCGACAGGTAATAGCCCAGCAGGCCCAGCCCGGTGATGCGCCAGCGGTCGGCGGCGGAAAGCGGGGGTCCGCTGCGCATCTTCCAGAGTGCGACACCAGCGAACACCGGAAGCGAGAACAGCATTCTGAAGGCGATCAATGTCACTGCGTCGATGTGGTATCGGTACAGCAGTTTGGCGACCACGGCCTTTGTGGAGAACAGAACGGCACCGCCGAGCGCCAGCGCAAGGCCAGCCAGCCAGGCGCGTCGTGGCGAAGATGTCGCAATCGTGGCAGTTTCAGGCGGGGTCATCCGGCGATTGTACGGGCAAGCACAGAATCAGGCTCGACAGAAGCCCTGAACGCAAAGCCGACTGCGCAGTCCAACCCTTGCAAACACAACCCATGAGGAGGAACAATGCCGAACTGGAGCATGAAGCGGCCACCCGGCCATCCGTCCCGCCCACCCTGGGGAGACGGCAGCGCGCCTTCCTGCACGAGGGAACCCCGATGACCGCCCTGATCCGCGTGGACGCGCAGCCCGGCCGCGAGCGGCCGCTGGTCATCGCCTGGCTGGCCGCCCTGGTTGCCCTGAGCTGGGCCTGCCCGGTATTCCGGGCGCTGCACATCTCGACCGTCGAGCCGCTGGCGCTGCCGCCGGCGCAAGGCAGCACACCCCACCCTACCGCGCGGCTGAGGTGGTGCTGGTGCTGGCCATGTGGGGGGGCCATGCTGTCGGCCATGATGCTGCCGGCCTCGACCCCGACGATCCTGCTGTTCGCCCGCCTCAACCGGCTGGTGCATGCCGTACGCCACCCGAACCTGGCCACGCTGCTGTTCGTGATCGGCTACCTGGCGGTCTGGAGCGGCTTCGGCGCCTGTGCCACGCTCGCGCAATGGGCCCTGCACGATGCCGGCGCGCTCGACCCTGGCATGGCGATGGTCAACCCGAACGCCTGCGGACTGGCACTGGTGGCCGCCGGGGTCTACCAGTGGACGCCGGCAAAGCATGCCTGCCTGCAGGGTTGCCGGGCGCCCCTGTCCACTTTCCTGACCGGCTGGCGTCCCGGGCTGGCGGGAGCGCTGCGCATGGGCTTCGGACACGGCCTGTACTGTACCGGGTGTTGCTCGCTGCTGATGGCCCTGCTGTTCGTGGCAGGCGTGAACAACCTGGGGGCGCTGGTGGGCCTGGCCGCGCTGGTGCTGGCCGAAAAACTGCTGCCGGGTGGCACGGTGGTGGCCTGTATCGGTGGACTGGGCCTCGTTGCCTGGGGCACGCTGTTGCTATTTCCATAAGCTCGAGAGCAGTTTTACAGGCGGTGTGCATGTTAAAATGTCGGCCACTCTTGCATACAGGAACCTCGAAATCCCTTGCGCTGCCGGCGGCTTGTCGCCCTGCACCGCGCAGCGGGTTGGCGCGGTTCCCACACCGTCTAAGGAATTCTCGACATGGCTGGACACAGCAAATGGGCCAACATCAAGCACAAGAAAGCCGCGACTGACGCCAAGCGCGGCAAGATCTGGACCCGCTTGATCAAGGAAATCACGGTTGCGGCGCGCATGGGCGGCGGCGACATCGACGCCAACCCGCGCCTGCGCCTGGCGGTAGACAAGGCGGCTGACGCCAACATGCCGAAGGACAATGTAACCCGCGCGATCCAGCGCGGTTCGGGCAGCCTGGAAGGCGTGAACTACGAAGAGATCCGCTACGAAGGCTATGGCATCGGCGGCGCGGCCATCATCGTCGACTGCATGACCGACAACCGTGTGCGTACCGTGGCCGAAGTACGCCACGCCTTCAGCAAATACGGCGGCAACATGGGCACCGAGGGCTCGGTCGCCTTCATGTTCAAGCACACCGGCCAGTTCCTGTTCGCGCCCGGCGTGGACGAGGACAAGTTGATGGAAGCGGCCCTGGAAGCGGGCGCCGAGGACGTGGTGCAGGACGAGGAAGGCGGCTTCGAAGTGCTGTGCGATCCGTTCGCGTTCTCCAACGTCAAGGATGCGCTGGAAAAGGCCGGTTTCAAGGCCGAGGTCGCCGAAGTCATCATGAAGCCGGCCACCGAGACCGTGTTCACGGGCGAAGACGCGCTCAAGATGCAGAAGCTGCTCGACGCCCTGGAGAACCTGGACGACGTCCAGGAGATCTACACCAACGCCGTCATCGACGATCAATAAGCTTACCTACGCGCGCGAGCACACATGAAGATCCTGGTAGTCGGCTCTGGTGGCCGTGAACATGCCCTGGCCTGGAAACTGGCCCAATCCGAACGCGTGCAAATGGTGTATGTCGCGCCGGGCAATGGCGGCACGGCGCGCGACCCGCGCCTGGTGAACGTCGAGATCACGGACCCGGCCGCGCTGGCGGACTTCGTGGTGTCCGAACACATCGCCCTGACCCTGGTCGGCCCGGAAGCGCCGCTGGCCGCCGGCATCGTCAACCTGTTCCGCGCGCGCGGCCTGAAGATCTTCGGCCCGACGCGCGAGGCGGCCCAGCTGGAAAGCTCGAAGGACTTCGCCAAGGCCTTCATGCAGCGTCACGGCATCCCGACCGCGACATACCAGAGCTTTTCCGACGCCGCCGCGGCCCACGCCTATGTCGACGCCAACGGCGCGCCGATCGTCATCAAGGCCGACGGCCTGGCCGCTGGCAAGGGCGTGGTCGTCGCCATGTCGCTCGAGGAGGCACATGCCGCGGTGGATCGTATGCTGTCGGACAATGCCTTCGGCGACGCCGGCGCGCGCATCGTCATCGAACAATTCCTGGCGGGCGAAGAAGCGAGCTTCATCGTCATGTGCGACGGCAAGCACATCCTGCCGATGGCCACCTCGCAAGACCATAAACGCCTGAAAGACCACGACGAAGGCCCGAACACGGGCGGCATGGGAGCCTACTCCCCCGCGCCGATCGTCACCCCGGCCATGCATGCGCGCGTGATGCGCGAGATCATCAACCCGACCATCGCCGGCATGGCCAAGGACGGCATCACGTTCACCGGCTTCCTGTATGCCGGCCTGATGATCGACAGCGAAGGCAATCCGCGCACGCTGGAATTCAATTGCCGCATGGGCGATCCGGAAACCCAGCCGATCATGACGCGCCTGAAAAGCGATTTCGTCACCGTGCTCGAACACGCCTGCAACGGTACGCTCGACGCCGTCGATCTGGAATGGGACCGCCGTACCGCTGTCGGCGTCGTGCTGGCCGCGGGCGGTTATCCGGACAACCCACGCAAGGGCGACATCATCGAAGGCATCCCGCCCGAGACGCCGGAATGCGTCACCTTCCACGCCGGCACCAGCATCGTCGGCGGCACCCTGCAAACCAATGGCGGCCGCGTGCTGTGCGTGGTCGGCCTGGGCGACAGCGTCAAGATGGCGCAGAAGCAGGCCTATGAAGGTGTCGACAGGATTAGTTTCGACGGCGCCCAGTTCCGCCGCGATATCGGCTGGCGCGGGATTAAATAGGCGTATCGGTTTCGGAGCGGTGCACTGGCGAAAATAGACGCATCTCGAATTTCGAACCGTTGTACCGCGTGGAGTCAGGACTCCACCCTACGAATAGCTATGAATCGTAGGGTGGAGTCCTGACTCCACGCGTTTACACCGCAGGATCTGCCACCGGCTTCGCCCCGCAGTGTACAATCCCCCTCTTATTTTTCTTTCACGACGTCCCGCCTCATGTCCACCCCGAACCCTTCCGCGATCAAAACCTGGCTGCTCGACCTGCAGCAAGGCATCGTGTCGGCCCTGGAAGACGTGGACGGCAAGCCCTTCCTGCAGGACAGCTGGGAGCGTCCGGAAGGCGGTGGCGGCATCTCGCGCCTGATCGAGGAAGGCAATGTGCTGGAACGCGGCGGCGTGAATTTCTCGCACGTGACCGGCGCCAACCTGCCGCCTTCGGCCGCGGCCAGCCGCCCGGAACTGGCGGGCCGGGCCTGGGAAGCGATGGGCGTCTCGCTGGTGCTGCACCCGCGTAATCCCTATGCGCCGACCGTGCACATGAACGTGCGCTTCTTCGAAGCCACGGCAGAAGGCAAGGATCCGGTCTGGTGGTTCGGCGGCGGCATGGACCTGACGCCCTATTACGGCAACCTTGATGACGCGCGCCACTTCCACCGCGTCTGCCACGATGCGCTGGCGCCGTTTGGCGAAGGACTGCACCCCCGCTTCAAGAAATGGTGCGACGAGTATTTCTACCTGAAGCACCGCAAGGAAGCACGCGGCGTGGGCGGGATCTTCTTCGACGACTTCAACGAACTGCCTTTCGAAGAAGCCTTCGCGATGGTCAAGCGTGTCGGCGACGGTTTCATCGACGCCTACCTGCCGATCCTGCGCGCGCGCAAGGACACGCCGTATGGCGAACGCGAGCGCGATTTCCAGGCTTACCGGCGCGGCCGCTATGTCGAGTTCAACCTGGTCTGGGACCGCGGTACGCACTTCGGCCTGCAGTCGGGCGGACGCACCGAGGCGATCCTGATGTCCTTGCCGCCGATCGTCAAATGGCGCTACGACTGGCATCCGGAAGCGGGAAGCGCGGAAGCCGCGCTGTACACCGACTTCCTGCCGCACCGGGACTGGCTCGCTTCGTGACGGCCTGTGTCGCCCTGCTGGGGGGCAGTTTCGATCCCGTCCACCATGGCCATATCGCACTGGCGCGGCTGTTTTTCGAATTGCTGCATCCCGACCAGCTGCGCGTGCTGCCGGCCCGCCCATGGCAGAAAGCGGCGCTGCAGGCGAGCGACGAAGACCGGGTAGCCATGCTGGAACTGGCGTTTTGCGATGCCGGCCTGCCTGTCATCATTGACCGCCAGGAAATCGATCGCGGCGCCCCGAGCTATACCGTCGAGACCCTGCGCGGCCTGCGCGCCGAACTCGGGCCGGCGGCGTCGATCGTCTTCATCATGGGGGCCGACCAGCTGCAAAAACTCGACAGCTGGCGCGACTGGCAGGCGCTGTTTGGCCTGGCCAACCTCGCGGTGGCCGCACGGCCGGGCTATACGCTGGACCAGGATGCGCTGCCGCAGGCGGTGGCGCGCGAACTGGCGCCGCGCCTGGCAACACCCGAACAGGTAAGCACCACGCCCGCGGGCCTGGTCTGCCTTGCGCACACGCTGGCGGTCGATATTTCCGCGACGCAGGTGCGCGCAGCATTAAAAAATGGCGCCTTGTCGGGCGCCGCCTCCCCTTCCCTTCCCCGGGCGGGCGCGGGAGCGGAGGGCACACCCGAGGGCGCGGACAATTCGCTCGTTTCGCGGGTAGTGCTAGACTATATTCAACACCATAATTTATACAAGAGCTAATGGATATCAAAAAACTGCAAACGGTCGTCGTGGACGCCCTCGAGGACGTCAAGGGCCAGGAAATCATGCTGTTCGACACGACCCACCTGACCAGCCTGTTCGACCGCATCGCGGTCGTGTCGGGCACGTCGAATCGCCAGACGAAGGCACTCGCTGCCTCGGTGCGGGACAAGGTCAAGGAAGCAGGCGGCAACGTGATCGGCCTGGAAGGCGAAGACACCGGCGAATGGGTGCTGGTCGACCTGGGCGACATGATCGTGCACATCATGCAGCCGGCCATCCGCCAGTACTACCGCCTGGAAGAAATCTGGGGCGAAAAGCCGGTCAAGCTGGGCGCGGCCAAGCGCAAGTCCACCGCGGAAGCCGTGGACGCCGAGCCGAAGACGAAGTCGAAGCACCTCGCTGCGAACCAGGACCAGCCGGAAGCCAAGCCGGTCAACGAGCGCAAGCCGGCGGCTAAGCGGGCTTCGACAGTGTCGAAGACAAGCGCAGCGAAAACGACCGCTACCAAGACCGCCGCCGCGAAGAAGCCGGCAGCGAAGAAGGCACCAGTCGGCAAGACCGTGAAAGTCGCGCCAAGCAAGAGCGAGATCGCCGCCGTTGAGGCAACCAAGGCCAAGCCGCCGAAGCGCGTCACCAAGGCAGCCGCGCCGGCCGATGCCGAGCCGGTCAAGAAGGTCATCAAGCGCGTCGCCAGGAAGGCTGCCGAGTAAGCACGGGCAGCCGCGCCGGCAACTGGACAGGCAAGCGGGCACGCAACTGTGCCCTGCCCGCCTGGCAGCGGGTCCAGTACCCGTTTGCCGCTGCGGGGCGCCTGCGATCTGGCAGATAGGTTTTAATGCAACTGATTATCGCTGCGGTCGGCCACAAGATGCCGGCCTGGATCGAAACCGGCTTTGCCGAGTACGCGAAACGCATGCCACCCGAGCTGCGCATCGTGCTCAAGGAAATCAAGCCGGTCGAGCGCTCCGGCAGCAAGACGGCCGCCACCGCGATGGCGCTCGAACGCGAGCGTATCGAGGCCGCCTTGCCGAAGAGCGTACGCATCATCGCGCTCGACGAGCGTGGCCGTGACCTGACAAGTGTTGGATTGTCTCAACAATTGATGAATTGGCAACAGGACGGGCGCGATACCGCTTTCCTGATCGGCGGTGCCGATGGCCTCGATCCGGAGCTGAAGGCGCGTGCCGAAGGCTTGATCCGTATTTCCAGCATGACGCTGCCGCACGGTATGGTGCGGGTGATGCTGGCGGAACAGCTCTACCGTGCCTGGTCCATCACCCAGAACCATCCATACCACCGCGTCTGACTCCGCCATGAAAGTACTGGACAAGAAAATCTACCTCGCCTCGAAGAGCCCGCGGCGTCGTGAATTGCTGCGCCAGGTAGGCGTCGACTTCGAGTTGCTGATGCTGCGCAGCGACCCGGCCAGAGGCGCCGACGTCACCGAGGAAGTGCATCCGGGCGAGCCGGCGCATGAGTATGTGGTACGGGTGGCGCTCGAGAAAGGCGCGTTTGCCTGGAAGATGCTGCAGCAGCGGCGCCAGCCGCCGCGTCCGGTGCTGACGGCCGATACCACCGTGACCGTCGACGACGAGATCCTCGGCAAACCCGCCGATGCGCGCGAAGCGGTCGCCATGCTCGAGCGGCTGTCGGGCCGCACCCACCAGGTGCTGACGACGGTCGCGGTGCATTATGTCGACATGGCCGAGCACGTCACCCAGGTGTCGAACGTGCGCTTCGCCAAACTCACGCCGCAGGCGATCCGCGCCTATTGCGCCACGTCCGAACCCTACGACAAGGCCGGCGGCTACGGCATCCAGGGCCTGGCGGCACTCTTCGTGGAGCATATCGAAGGCAGCCACTCGGGCATCATGGGCCTGCCGCTGTTCGAGACGGCCGCGCTACTGCGCCGGGCCGGCGTACTGATCTAGCGGCGCTACCGGCGTCGGGCAAGGCCCGTCCGCGTTCGTGGCCGCCTTCTTCAGGCGGCTTTCTTCTTCAAGCGGAACAGCTTCGGTGTCAGCAGGTGATCGCCGCTTGCCATCACGCGTTGCGTCATCTGCTGCAGCCTGTCGATTCCTTCCTTCGAGTCCATGTCGCAAAACGCCAGCACGTCGCGCGCCGGCATGGCAACCGCATAGCCTCTGTTGACCAGGGGTAGCGCTTCGTATTGCCAGAAGCGCTCGCGCAGGAACACGCTGGCCTCGAACACCCCGTTCAGGAAAACGCCGAAGATCGGGCCATGCTTTTCCACGTTCAGCTGGGTGTCGCATAGCTGGTCGAGGTTGGCCATCGCTTGCCGGTGCAATTGTTCCGTCGAGATGCCGGCTTCGCGCAGGTGGCGCTTCTGAACGAAGACGAGACCCTGCGGCTCGTCGACAACATAGGCGATGGCGACGTCATCGGTCAGGCGCGTCAGCACGGGACTGTCGTCGTCGGGTACGCTGGCGGATGCGCCGGACTCGACCGCCTTCATGTAGGTGACTGCGCGGGAAAGGAACTCGTTCATGGTGGGGGCGGAAGAAGGGCAACCTCGCTGCTGCTCGGCGCAAAAAACAGTTTCGCAATATTTCTTAACATCAAGATAGCGGATTGTTGGTGCTTGCGCAACGTTTTGCCTTTCGTCCTGTTGTATTAACCGGCGCTTAAGCGGCCGCTGGCCGTGGCCGCCCTGTCCACGCTCCGTCATCCCAGCGTGTATCATTACACTCTGAACAATATCCTGTGCAGCGGTCCATGAACGAAGACATCCTCATCAATATCACCCCGCAGGAAACGCGCGTGGCGCTGGTTCTGCAGGGCGCGGTGCAGGAGTTGCACATCGAGCGCACCCTGACGCGTGGCCTGGCCGGCAACGTCTATTCGGGCAAGGTCGTGCGCGTGTTGCCGGGCATGCAGTCGGCCTTCATCGATATCGGCCTGGAGCGCGCAGCCTTCCTGCACGTGGCCGACATCTGGGAAGCGCGCCCGCACGACAATTCGAACGTGCCGCAGACCCCGATCGAAAAGCTGCTCTACGACGGCCAGGTACTGACCGTGCAGGTCATCAAGGACCCGATCGGCACCAAGGGCGCGCGCCTGTCGACGCAGATCTCGATCGCCGGGCGCATGCTGGTCTACCTGCCCCAGGATAACCACATCGGCATCTCGCAGAAAATCGAGAAGGAAGCCGACCGCGAACTGCTGCGCACGCGCATGGCAGGCTTGCTGCCGGCCGAGGAAAAAGGCGGCTACATCGTGCGCACGCAAGCCGAGGAAGCGTCCGACGCCGACCTGGCCGCCGACATCGATTACCTGCGCAAAACCTGGGCCGCGATCCAGAACGGCGCCCGCACCCGCCCGGCCACGAGCCTCCTCTACCAGGACCTGAACCTGGCCCAGCGCGTGCTGCGCGACTTCGTGCACGACGAAACGGCCACGATCCAGGTCGACTCGCGCGAGAACTACGTGAAGCTGGTCGAGTTCGCCCAGATGTACACGCCGAGCGTGCTGGCGAGATTACAGCACTATACCGGCGAGCGGCCGCTGTTCGACCTGTATGGCGTCGAGGAAGAAATCCTGCGTGCGCTGGGCCGGCGCGTGGATTTGAAATCCGGCGGCTACCTGATCGTCGACCAGACCGAGGCGATGACGACGATCGACGTGAATACCGGCGGTTTTGTGGGCGGCCGCAATTTCGCCGACACCATTTTCAAGACCAACCTGGAAGCGGCACATGCGATCGCGCGCCAGCTGCGCCTGCGCAACCTGGGTGGCATCATCATCCTCGACTTCATCGACATGGAGAACAACGAGCACCGCAACCAGGTGCTCGCGGAGCTCAAGAAGACGCTGGCGCGCGACCGCACCAAGGTGTCGGTGAGCGGCTTCTCGGCGCTGGGCCTGGTCGAGATGACGAGGAAGCGCACGCGCGAGTCGCTGGCCCACATCCTGTGCGAGCCCTGCCCGGCCTGCGCCGGCAAGGGACAAGTCAAAACCTCGCGCACGATCTGCTACGAAATCCTGCGCGAACTGCTGCGCGAAGCCAAGCAGTTCAACCCGCGCGAATTCCGCATCCTGGCCTCGCAGGAAGTGGTCGATTTGTTCCTGGAAGAAGAATCGCAGCACCTGGCGATGCTGGGCGACTTCATCGGCAAGAAGATCTCGCTGCAGGTGGAAAAGGGGTACCACCAGGAGCAGTACGACGTCATCCTGATGTAGACGGAAAAAAGGGGCGCCGCGGCGCCCCTTGCTTTCGCGAACGGCGCAGCAGGATCAAGCGTCGGCGAACAGCGACAGCACGAACAGCACGATCCAGACGATGAAATAGCTGTTGTTCTGCTTGAGCACCTTGGCGCGCTTGAACAGGTACACCGGCACGATGAAGGCGGCGCCCATGCTGTCGGTGTCGTGGCCTGCCTGCTTGAGCTTTTTCTCGTCGGCAATCGACAGGGCGATATTGATTATTAGGGTGGTCCACCAGAAGCTGCTGATATCCTTGTCGGTCAGGCCGGACAGGAAGCCAGCCGCGAACACGCCCAGCAGCGGCCCGAACGCCAGCCACCAGACCAGGGCGTTGCTCACAGCCGCGCCGGTCAGCGGTGGCGGGGTCGCCGAAAACTGTCCGGCGAAGGACGTCGTCTCCAGGGTCATCCAGTCCGTCATGCCGCGGCTCCAGACATAGGAGCCGCGTCCCAGCCTGTTGGCGGCGATCAGGCCGAGGATGTCCGCTTCCCTGACCGGCCCCGTGCGCACGCCGTTGGACTCATAGTGCCATTCCACTTCCGGACTGACTGCTTCGGCATTTCCCATTGTCTTTTCTTCCTGGTGTTGAGCTGCTCACCGGGCGGCGCAGCATGCTATGTTGGCGACCATCGCCGGCAAGACGGTGCCCCTGCGGCACCGCTATGATTTTTGTAGCGATCGACTGTAAGCAGTCTAGCCAATAAATATGCCAGAAGCAACAATTTTTCCAGAAAGAAATACCTGATGAGGCAAGGGTTCGCAATAGACTGGCAGGGCTTGTGGAACAGGCTCGGCAAACCGGCTCCTCCCGCCCTGCTCGCGGCGCTGCTGGCCGCCTACAGCGAACCGCAGCGCCACTATCACACCCTGCAGCACCTGGGGGAATGCCTGTCGCACTTCGACGCCGAATATGCGCATGTGCCCGCCGCGCTCTTCGCCAGCAAGCGGCGCGACGTGCTGCAGCGCTTCCTTGCGCGTTCCGCCATTTACCATACGGCACATTTCGCCGCGACCCTCGAGGCGCGTGCCCGCGCCAACCTGGGGGCGGCACTCGCCCGCGGATAGCGTGCCGGTACGCGCCGCTGCAGGGACGGATGTCCGGCGCCATACCATGCCAGCAGGTATCCGCCTGTAGCAAGAATCAGACCTTTTCGCGGCATGCCGCTACGTGCGCACGCAGCACGATCGGCGCACCCCGCGCAGGCGGTTCCGATGGCGTAGTATCGGGGCGATACAGCAGCGCGCTGCACAGCTTCGCGGCCCTTGGCCTTCAAGGTCGCGCCATCCGGGAACGCAGGTCCAGGGTGCCGCCATGATCGACAGACGAGACATACTGCAGTTCATTTTTAACGCGCACCTGAGTTTGTTTAACACGCGGCGCGACCACGAGTGGCGGGTCATCATCAGCGCCATGATTTTGATGGGTGCGGTCGACGCGACCGTGCTGACAGTGAAAATCTGCCTGTCGATTCGCCAGCAAGACCTGTGGACGGCAGCCCTGGCCGTGCTGTTCCTGTCGATTGCCTGGTACCAGTGGGGTGTTCAGGTGCGCAACAGGGTCGACCGCGTGGCCATGGACAAGGTACTCGATGCAATGTGCAACGAGATCCAGGAAGAACGCGATAGCCCCATGCGCGCCGGCATCGATCGCGAGGACGAACGCATGCCCGGCTCACGGGTCGACATCATTCTGCATTACACCTACCTGTGGGCATTCATTCCCCAGATGCTGGTGCTGCTGATCGCGGTCCTGCTGTCGGCCTACGTGCCGCTGATGGTGTCGGGTTGCCCGCGTTCGACAATCCTGACCTGTCCGACGCCAGGCTCCGCCCTGCCAGCTGCTTCCCCGGGAACCGCTCCGGCGGCCGCTCCCACGGCTGTGACTCCGGCTGCGCCAGCCACGGGTGCGCCCGCCGCCACTCCCGTCAGCGCGTCGCCGTCGGGAAGAACAACTGCTGGCCCGCCGGCCTGAAGGCGGCAATGCGGGCCTGTCCCTCGTTCGAGGTGATCCACTCGATCAGCTGCTTGGCGCCGCCATAGTTCACACCCGGGTGCCTGGCCGGATTGACGGCGATGATGCCGTAGGGGTTGAACATGCGCTTGTCGCCCTCGACCAGCACCGCCAGGCCCGTCTTGGCCTTGTAGGCGCCGTAGGTGGCGCGGTCGGTCAACGTGTAGGCACGCAGTTCGGCCGCCATGTTCAATACTTCGCCCATGCCCAGGCCCGCCGACACATAGGCAGCGCCGGCGGGTTTGGTGCCCGCCTGCTGCCAGTAGCCCTTCTCCATCACGTCGGTGCCGGAGTTGTCGCCGCGCGAGATGAATTTCGCGCCGCTGGCGGCGATCTTGCCGAAGGCGGCAATCACGTCCTTTCCACCCTTGACCCTGGCGGGATCTGCTTGCGGGCCGACGACAATAAAATCGTTGTACATCACGTCGCGCCGGTCGACGCCCCAGCCTTCGCCGACGAACCGGTCCTCGAGCTGGCGCGCATGCACCAGGGTGACATCGACGTCGCCATTCTTGCCCAGTTCCAGGGCCTTGCCGGTGCCAACCGAGATTACCTTCACCTTGATGCCGGTCTTCGCCTCGAAAGGCGGCAGCAGCCAGGCCAGCAGGCCCGAATTTTCCGTGCTGGTCGTGGTCGACAGGCGCAGGGCTTTCGGTGCGTCCGCTTCTTGCGCCAGGACGGAAGGTGCGGCGAAAGAGGCGCAGAGCAGGACGGCCAGCAGACTACGGCGTTTCATCGGGTTCTCCCTTGTGGAATGGTCGGTATTCGAGACGCCCGTCGCGCAGCTTCAGGCGACGCACGCCGGGTAGTCCAATCAGGTCGCGGTCATGGCAGGCCATGACGACGGTACTGCCCTTTTGCAGCAGGGTCGGGATCAGGGCGATCACCTGTTCGCGCGCCGGTCCGTCCAGGTTCGCGGTGGGTTCGTCCAGCAGCAGCAGGCGCGGCTCCAGCACGCTGGCCCGTGCCAGCGCCACGCGCTGCTTTTCGCCGCCCGACAGGCGCGCCGGATCGGTCGCGCGCAGGTGCGCGACTCCCGCCCAGGCCATCGCCTCCTCCACCGCCTGTGCCACCCGCGCCTTGCTCTCGCCGCGCGCCAGCAGGCCGTAGGCGATGTTGTGGGCGACACTGGTGGAAAACATGATCGGATGCTGGTGCACGTAGACGATGGCGCGGCGCAGTGCGCCTGGATACGGCTGCAGCGTGACCGCGGCCCCATCGAAGGCCACGCTGTCGACCTGCGCGCTTTCCAGTCCGGCCAGCACGCGCAGCAGCGTGCTCTTGCCAACACCGTTGGCGCCGGTCAGCACATAGGCGCTGGCCGCGTCCAGCCGCAATGCATCGATATCGAACAGGATGCGCGCGCCGTGGCGCTTGCGCAGTCCGCGCAAGTCCAGCAGGGGCGCGCCGTGCAAACTCATGCGCGTCCCCCGGCCGTATGCGCCTCGCCCTGCAGCAGCATCAGCGCGCCATTCATCAGGAGCGCCAGGGCGACGAGCACGATGCCCAGCGCAATGCCCTGCGCGAACTCGCCCTTGCTCGTCTCCAGCGCGATGGCCGTCGTGATGGTGCGGGTTTCGCCTTCGATGTTCCCGCCCACCATCAGCGCGCAGCCCACTTCCGAGATCACACGGCCGAAGCCGCTGATGACGGCCGCCATCACGCCATAGCGCGCCTCAAACAGGACGGTGGCCATGACCCGCCAGCGCGAGGCGCCCAGCGCCCGTGCGGTCTCGGCGTAGCGCGGGTCGAGTGCCTGCACCGCCGCCAGCGTAAAGGCGAGCAGCACCGGCAGTCCCACCACGCACTGGCCGAGGATGATGCCCTGCTGCGAGAACAGCCACTCGAGCGCCCCGAGCGGCCCGCGCCGCGACAGCAGCAGGTACAGCAGCAATCCGATCAGGACGGTGGGCAGCGACAGCGCGCATTGCGCCAGCCAGACGGCGATACGGCGGCCCGGGAAGCGGTGCATGGCGATCGCGTAGCCGAGCAGGATGGCGGGCGGCGCGGCCAGCAGCAGGCCGATGACGCTGGTCTTGACCGATACCCAGATGATGCGCCACAGGGCAGCGTCGCCGGAAAACAGCAGGGTAAATGCGTGCGCCGTGGCGTCGAACAGGGACATTTACGCGGGACGTGCGGCAGTGGCGAGCTCAAACAGTTCCGGTTCGAACTCCAGGCGCTCCTGCCCCGCCAGCAGCAGGAAGTGCTTGCCCGTGCAGCGCGCCAGCAGCGACATGCCGACCTTCTGCGCCACCATGTGCCCCATCTGGGTCGTGCCCGAGCGCGACAGCAGGAAGGGAATGCCCATCTGGGCGCCCTTGATCACCATTTCCGAGGTCAGCCGGCCAGTCGTGTAGAACACCTTGTCGGCACCAGGCATCTCCTCCAGCCACATCAGCCCGGCGATGGCGTCGACGGCGTTGTGGCGGCCGACATCCTCGACGAAATACAGCAGTTCTCCCGTGTTCGAAAACAGCGCGCAGCCGTGCACGGAGCCGGCCTGCTTGTAGATCGATTGCTGCGTGCGGATGGTGTCGACGATGCGGTACACGACCGACTGGGCCAGGCGCGCATCAAGCGGCAGCGCGATGCTGTCGACTTCGTCCATCAGCCCGCCGAACACCGAACCCTGGCCGCAGCCGGTGGTTACCACTTTTTTCGCGGTGCGCTCCTCGATGTCGCGGATGCCGCTGCGCGTGACGACGGCCACGGCGTCCACCGACCAGTCGACCTGCACCGAGACCACGTCGGCGATGTCGCGCACCAGGCGCTGGTTGCGCAGGTAGCCCAGCGTCAGCGCTTCCGGTGCACCGCCCAGCGTCATCAGGGTGACCAGTTCGCGCTTGTCGACGTAGACGGTGAGCGGACGCTCGGCGGGAATGGCGATGTTTGATGCGCGGCCACGCTCGTCGAGCGCGCTCACCTCGTGCGTGAGCGGCGCATGCGCACTTGACAACAGGGGACGCGATCCGGAACGAGGGCGTGGCAGGTCTGGGCAGTTCATGTTGTCGATTCTGCCACATCACCCAGGATTTGGCCGCCACCGTAGCTGCCCTGCGGTGCGGGCTCCCCGCCGGGCGTCAGCTTGATCGCGCAGTACTTGAATTCCGGGATCTTGCCGTAGGGGTCGAGCGCGGCGTTCGTCAGCCGGTTGATGGCGGCCTCGTAGTAGCAGAACGGGACGAACACGGCGCCCACGGGCGAACTGTCGTCGGCGCGCGCATACAGCACGACCTGGCCGCGACGCGAGGCAATGGTGACCGGGTCGCCCGGCCGGATACCCAGGCGCTGCAAATCGAGCGGATGCACCAGCGCCACCGGATCGGGCTCGATCGCGTCGAGCACGCCGGCGCGCCGCGTCATGCTGCCGGTGTGCCAGTGTTCGAGCTGGCGGCCCGTGATCAGGACCATCGGGTAGTCGGCGTCAGGCCGCTCGTCGGCCGGGATGATATCGGCCGGCACGAAACGGGCGCGTCCGCCTTCGCGCGGGAATTCAGCCGTGAACACCACCGGCTGGCCAGGGTCGCCCTCCTCGCGGCAGGGATAGACCACGGCACCCTCGCTTTCCAGCCGCTCCCAGGTGATGCCGGCAATGCTAGGCATCAGGCGGCGCATCTCGTCGAACACCTCGGACACGTGGGTGTACGACCAGGGCAGGCCGAGGCGCTTGCCCATCTCCTGGACGATCCACAGGTCCTGGCGCGCGTCGCCTGGCGGATCGATGGCCTGGCGGCCCAGCTGCAGCAGGCGGTCGGTATTGGTGAAGGTGCCGGTCTTTTCCGGGAAGCTTGACGCCGGCAGGATGACGTCGGCGAGATAGGCCGTCTCGGTCAGGAAAATGTCCTGCACCACCAGGTGCTCGAGCGCGGCCAGTGCAGCGCGCGCGTGGTTCGCGTCCGGGTCGGACATGGCCGGGTTTTCGCCCATGATGTACATGCCGCGCACCTGCCCCGCCAGGATCGCGTCCATGATCTCGACCACCGTCAGGCCCGGTTTCGGGTCGAGCCTGGCCTGCCAGGCCGCCTCGAACTTCGCGCGCACGGCCGGGTTGTCGACGCGGCCGTAATCGGGCAGCATCATCGGGATCAGGCCGGCGTCCGACGCGCCCTGCACGTTGTTCTGGCCGCGCAGCGGATGCAGGCCGGTGCCGGGACGGCCGATCTGCCCCGTCATCAGGGCCAGCGCAATCAGGCAGCGCGCGTTGTCGGTGCCGTGCACGTGCTGCGACACGCCCATGCCCCACAGGATCATCGAGCCCTTCGACGTCGCATACAGGCGCGCAACCTCGCGGATGGTGGCGGCATCGATGCCGCAGATCGGCGCCATCGCTTCCGGGCTGTAGTCGCGCACGTTCTCTGCCAGCTCGGCATAGCCCAGCGTGCGCTCGGCGATGAAGGCCGGGTCCACCAGGTTTTCGGCGACAATTACGTGCATCATGGCGTTCAGCAGCGCGACGTCGGTATCGGGCTTGAACTGCAGGTAGCGGTGCGCGTGGCGCGCAAGTTCCGAGCGGCGCGGATCGAGCACGATCAGTTTGGCGCCGGCCCGCACGGCATTCTTGATCCAGGTGGCCGCCACCGGGTGGTTCACGGTCGGGTTGGCGCCGATGACGAGGATGACCTCGGCGCGCGTCACATCCATCACCGGGTTCGACACCGCGCCCGAGCCGATCCCTTCCAGCAGGGCCGCCACCGAGGACGCGTGGCACAGGCGGGTGCAGTGGTCGACATTGTTGCTGCCGAAGCCGGTGCGCACCAGCTTCTGGAACAGATAGGCTTCCTCGTTGCTGCCCTTGGCCGAGCCGAAGCCGGCCGGGGCCGCACCGCCGTGGCTGTCGCGAATCCGCGCCAGAGCACCGCCGGCCAGCGCCAGCGCTTCTTCCCAGCTGGCCTCGCGGAATACGTCGAGCACGCGTTCCGGGTCCATCGTGAACTCGCCCGTCCCGGGCACGCCCTCGCGGCGGATCAGGGGTGTAGTCAGGCGATGCGGATGGTGGGCGTAGTCGAAGCCGTAGCGGCCCCTTGACGCACAGGCGGCCGTGGTTGGCAGGGCCGTCGCGCCCTTCGACGGCGACGATGCGCTCGTCCTTGACCTGGTAAGTGAGCTGGCAGCCGACGCCGCAGTAGGGGCAAACCGAATCGACCTGGCGATCCGGCACCAGCAGCGCCGCGCCGCGCGCCGGGGTCAAGGCGCCGGTCGGGCAAGCCTGCACGCATTCGCCGCAGGCTACGCAGGTGGAGGCGCCGAGCGGGTCATCCTGGTCGAACACGATCTTCGCATCTTCGCCGCGGAAAGCCAGGCCGATCACGTCATTGACCTGCTCGTCGCGGCAGGCGCGTACGCAGCGGGTGCACTGGATGCAGGCATCGAGGTTGACGCTGATGGCCGCGTGCGTCCCGTCTGGCTGCGGCCGGCGCCGCGTGGGCTGGAAGCGCGAGCCTGTCACGCCCAGGCGCGCAGCCCACTCGTCCAATTCGTTGCGCCGCGTGTACCCGGCTTCGGGCATGTCGGCCAGCAGCAGCTCGAGCACCATCTTCTGCGCCTTCGTTGCGCGCGGGCTGCTAGTGTGCACCTTCATGCCGGCGCCGGGATGGCGGCAGCAGGATGGCGTAAGCGTGCGCTCGCCCTCGATCTCGACCATGCAGGAGCGGCAGTTGCCGACCGCTTCCAGGCCCGGCTTGTAGCAGAGGTGCGGGATGGCGATGCCTTCGCGGGCGGCGACCTCGATCAGGGTTTCATGCGCTTGCGCCTCGACCATGCGGCCATCGAGTTCGAAGGAAACGGTGTGGAGGGGGGCGTTCATGGCTGCACCGCCGGTTGGGCTAGTTCATGGGAAAAGTACTGGACGACGCAATCGACGGGATTCGGCGCGGCCTGGCCCAGCCCGCAGATCGAAGCGTCGCGCATCACCTGCGACAGCTCGGCCAGCAGCGCCGTGTCCCATGCGTGGCCGGGCTGTTCGATCAGCGCCAGCGCCTTGGCCGTACCGTTGCGGCAGGGGGGTGCACTGGCCGCAGGATTCATCCTTGAAGAAAGCCAGCGTGTTGCGCGCCGCGCCCACTGCGCTGTCGTGCTGCGAGAGCACGATGACGGCGGCCGAGCCGATGAAGCAGCCATGGGGCTGCAGGGTATCGAAGTCGAGCGGGATGCCGGCTTTCGACGCGGGCAGGATGCCGCCCGAGGCGCCGCCCGGCAGGTAGGCGTAGAAAATATGCCCCTCCTGCATGCCGCCGCAATACTCGTCGATCAGCTCCGCCGCCGTGATGCCTGCCGGGGCCAGTTTGACGCCCGGTTCGCGCACCCGGCCCGAGACCGAGAACGAGCGCAGTCCGTGGCGGCCATGGCGGCCGAAGCCGGAGAACCAGGCGGCGCCGCGCTCGAGGATCTCGCGCACCCAGTGCAGCGATTCGAAGTTGTGTTCCAGCGTGGGCCGGCCGAACAGGCCGACCTGCGCCACATAGGAACGGACGCAGGCGCGGCATGCCGCGCTTGCCCTCGATCGACTCGATCATGGCCGACTCTTCGCCGCAGATGTAGGCGCCGGCACCGCGCCGCAGGTGGATCGCGGGCATGCCCTGTACCGGCGGGTCGGCCAGCAAGGCCGCCAGCTCGGCCTGCAGCATGCGGCGGCAGCCGTGGTACTCGTCGCGCAGGTAGATATAGATGGCCTCGATCCCGACCGCCCAGGCGGCAATGAGCGCGCCTTCGAGGAAGCGGTGCGGGTCGCGCTCCAGGTAGACGCGATCCTTGAAGGTGCCCGGTTCGCCTTCGTCGATGTTAATCGCCATCAGGCGCGGGCCGGCTTCGGCGCGCACCAGGCGCCACTTGCGCCCGAGCGGAAAACCGGCGCCTCCCAGGCCGCGCAGGCCCGAATCTTCGAGCGTGCCGATGACGGCTTCCACATCGTGCAGGCCGGCCACGCAGTCGCGCAGCAGCGCATAGCCGCCACCTGCGCGGTAGGCCGCGTAGCCGATCTGGCCAGTCACGGTGTCGGTCATGACGCCCGTCGCCACCGGGCCGTCACCTTGTCGGCATCGGCCTGCGCCACCGGGTACTGGCCGACCAGCACCGCGGGCGCCGCCTCGCAGCGGCCGATGCAGGGCGCAGCCAGCACCCGCACCTCGCGCCCGAGCAGGGCCGGCAATTTGTCCAGCAGGCCGCGCGCACCGGCCAGTTCGCAGGACAACCGGCGCAGACGCGCACCGTCAGCGCCGCCGGTGCGCTCCCCCTTCTTTCACGATGTCGAAGTGGTGATAGAAGCTGGCGACCTCGTAGACCTCGACCTGGGCCATGCCCAGTTCCTGCGCCAGCGCGGCCAGGTGCCGGCTGGCCAGGCAGCCGGCGCCGTCCCTGGATGCGGTGCAGGTACTCGATCAGCAGGTCGCGCCGCCGCGGCGGGTGGCCAAGCAGGGCCTGCACTTCGACGAGCGCCTGCGGGTCGACACGGCGGCCCTTGGGCGCCTCGCGCTTGCGCTGGCGGCTGGCGCCGCTGATCGCGATCGGGATGATGGGGTGGTTCATGGTCAGGTGGTCGCTGGAACGTTGAGCCTGGCTGCGCCGCAGGCGCGTGCGGCCATGCCGAAAGCCATCAGCCTAACATGATGTTTTTGTTACCGGAACAGGCAATTTGGCGGCGGCCCAGGCCAGCAGTGGCGGGTGCGGCATCGGGCGAGGACAAACCGCCCGGCGGCCCGTTCTGCCTCGCAGGTCTTGCCGGCCTTGATCGCGGCAAAGAGACGGATATGCACGATCGGCGTAGAATCTACGCAGGATCGGCGTATCGGTACACAGGAGGGAACATGGCAACGTCTTACAACATCGACGCGAAGCTCGATGAAACGCTGGAACAGCTGAAACTGCACTTGGGCGCCTCGTCCAAGGCGGAAGTGCTGCGCAAGGCGGTGGCCCTGCTCAACGTGGCAACCCGGCATGAGAATGCCGACGGCAGCGTGACGATTCTCCAGCAAAACAGCAGCGACAAGCCCAACGAAACCAAGGTTATCCTGAGATGAACGCGCCCAACACCGTCGTCCTCGATGACGTGTCGGTCGGTGGTATCGAAGGCGCCAGGCGTGCGAGCATCCTGTGGGATATCGTCCTGCGCGCATTCATGGTTGCCGTCGTCAGCGGCATCTTTATCTGGCTCAACTGGCAGGTCATCGATTTCGTCCTCGATGGGCTCAAGCTGGATGAGAAAATGCTTGCGGCGAAGTCCATCGTTCCGGCGGACCGGCTGGTGACCTCGGAAGTCATGATGGCCCTGATCGGGGCGACCGTGATCCAGACCGGGGCCGGCTTCATCGCGATCACCTCTTACCTGTTCCCGAAGCGGATTTCGCAGGAGAAGTGAGGTCCGCGAATGAGCGGGCGCCAGTGCCGGTCCGCAGCCCGCTCCGGTGCTTGCCGCGCAGCCGGCCCGCTCAGCGCCGGCGCTTCTTCCAGTTGTATTCCGGCCCGGTGACATCGACACCCGGATGCCCGACCAGGTCCGGATGCTCCGAGCACATGGTAATGAAGCGCACGCCTTCGCCCCCGCGCTGGCGCCGCCGCAAGTCCTCCATGAACCCCATCGCCTGCACCATATCGCTCGTGTCGAAGTCCTGCGCCTGCGGGTGGCTCCCCGCTTCATCGACGACTGTCCAATAGACCATATACATGGGCATTCCTCCCGCCTTTGCAGCGTTGCCGCAAAGGCAACAATGTCACATTGTTGCATCGCTAGCGTGCGGTGCGGCGCACGATTTCGACGAAGATGGCTCATATTTAGCAGAGGAAATGGATATGAAGCCAAAAAGTAGGACTAGTCCGAAAACTTTGTTATATGTTCGCCGTTTCACATAACCGAGTCCGTGGGGCCGTTAGGCTGGAGCCTGTCTTCAATAAAGCAGGTATTCCTCATGAACATCGACAAGCAAATCCAGCCACCTACCGCAACCGAGCGCGCACCAGAGCTGGCGCTTTGGGGCGGACTCGAATGCACCGTCAACCGTGTACGTGACAATTACTTCAGCCAGATGGACCGCAACGGCCACGCCGACCGCCTGCAGGACATCGAACGTTTCGCTTCCCTTGGCATCAAGGCCATCCGCTACCCCGTCCTGTGGGAACGCGTCGCTCCCGACCGTATCGAAGATGCCGACTGGTCCTGGTCGGACGAGCGCCTGCCCGCGCTGCAGCGCCTGGGCGTCACCCCGATCGTCGGCCTGCTGCACCATGGCAGCGGACCGCGTCATACCAGTCTGGTCGACGCCGACTTCCCCGAAAAGCTCGCCGAGTACGCCGGCGCGGTAGCCCGTCGCTACCCCTGGGCCGAGTACTACACCCCGGTCAACGAACCCCTGACCACGGCGCGCTTCTCCGGCTTGTACGGCGTCTGGTATCCGCACGGCGAATCGCACGAAACCTTCATCCGCGCCCTGATCGGCGAATGCCGCGCCACCGTGCTGGCGATGCGCGCGATCCGCGAAGTCAATCCGGAAGCGAAGCTGGTGCAGACGGACGACCTGTCGAAGACCTATGGCACGCCCGAGATGCAGGACCTGGTCGACTTCTTCAACGAACGCCGCTGGCTGGGCTGGGACCTGCTGTGCGGGATGATCGATCCCGAGCACAAGATGTGGGACTACCTGATCAAGTCGGGCGCCACCGCCGAGGAGCTGCTCTGGTTCCGCGACAACCCCTGCCCGCCGGACGTCATCGGCGTCAACTACTACGCCACCAGCGAGCGCTGGCTCGACCACCGGCGCGAGCGCTATCCCGAGGACCGCTGGGGCCGGTACGACGGCCGCAAATTCGCCGACATCGAAACGCCGCGCGTGCTGGCCACGCCGACGCCGGGCATCGGCCCGCTGCTGCAGGAAACCTGGGACCGCTACGGCCTGCCGATCGCCGTCACCGAAGCCCACATCGACGCCAACCGCGAAGACCAGATGCGCTGGCTGCTCGAAATCTGGAACGCCGCCAAAAAGGTGCGCGAGAAAGGCGCCGACGTGCGCGCCGTGACAGTCTGGGCCCTGCTCGGCTCCTACGACTGGAACTGCCTGGTGACCGAATGCCGCGGCTACTACGAGCCCGGTCCGTTCGACGTGCGCGGCCCCGAACCGCGTCCGACCGCGGTCGCCAACCTGATGCGCGAACTGTCGTCCGGCCGGCCGCTGTCGAACCCGGTACTGCAGGGAGAAGGCTGGTGGCGCCGTCCGGACCGCTTCATGGCCAAGCCGGTCGCCACCCGCACCGCGGTGGCCGACTTCGCCACCCGCAGCCAGTTCAAATCGAACCATGTACAGCCGATCCTGATCACCGGCGCCACCGGCACCCTCGGCTCGGCTTTCGCGCGCATCTGCAGGAAGCGCAACCTGGCCTGCCACGTGCTGACGCGCCAGGAGATGGATATTACGAATCCGGACTCGGTCGAAGCGGCGATCCAGCGCTTCAAGCCCTGGGCCATCATCAATGCCGGCGGCTATGTGCGCGTGGACGAAGCCGAAGCCGATGCCGAAGCCTGCATGGACGGGAACACCCATGGCCCCAACATCCTGGCCCTGGCCTGCATCCGCCACGCGATCCGCTTCATGACCTTCTCGAGCGACCTGGTTTTTGATGGCAGCAAGGGAGAAGCCTATGTCGAATCCGATCCGGTCGCGCCGCTGGGCGTGTACGGCCGCAGCAAGGCCGAAGCCGAACGCCGCGTGCTCGAGGCCGACCCGCAGGCGCTGGTGATCCGCACCAGTTCCTTCTTCGGGCCATGGGACAAGCACAACTTCGTCACCCAGGCCCTGGAAGCGCTGCGCAGCGGCCGTCCGTTCACGGCGACGAACGACCTGGTGGTGTCGCCGACCTACGTGCCCGACCTGGTCAACGTCAGCCTCGACCTGTTGATCGACCGCGAGCGCGGCATCTGGCACCTGGCCAACAACGGCGCCATGACCTGGGCCGAGCTGGCGCGCAAGGCCTGCGAACTGGCCGGCGTCGACGCCAGCGGCCTGCAGGAACGGCCGGCGGTGGAATCGGGTTATGTCGCGGTACGTCCGAGCCACTCGGCGCTGACCAGCGAACGCGGCATCCTGATGCCATCGGTCGAAGACCCGCTGGCCCGCTACCTCAAGGCAGTCGAGGAACACGCCGCCGACGACGGCCAGCTGCCGGGAGAAGCACCGCAGTACGCCAGCAGCTGACCGCTGCCGCGCAAGAGACCTGCGGACCGCGCGTCCGCAAGGTGGGCCGGCCGGTGCCCGACGCAGGACGCGTTGGCAGCGGCCGGTTGTTGTTTTGGGAGTGGGCTACGCGCTGTTGTGCGGATGATCGACCGCTCTACCGCGTGGAATCGGGACTCCACCCTACGATATGGCGCTGTGCGTAGGGTGGAGTCCTGACTCCACGCGTTCTTTCGTGTCCGTGCACACCCCGACGCTAGCGCGCCAGGATCGGTCCCAGCTCCCGCCACACCAGCGGCGCTTCCATCTGCTCCATGCAGTTGTGATGCCCCAGCGGGCATTCGCGCTGGCGGCAGGGAGAACACGCGATGCGCAGCGAAATCGAGCGGGCGATGTCGGAAAATGGCGGCGCATGCTCCGGATCGGTGGGCCCATACAGCGCCACCACCGGCCGGTTCAGGCCTGACGCGATGTGCAGCAGCCCCGAATCGTTGGCCACCACCGCATGCGCCCGCGCGATCAGGGCGATCGCCTCGTCCAGCTTCGTCTGCCCGGCCAGGTTCAGCATGTGCGGCGCGGCGGCGCCGGCCAGCGCCACCACTTCCTCGCAGCTCTCGCGGTCCTTGGGCGAACCAAGCAGCGCCACCGGGCGCTGCCATCCTGCGCGACGATCGCCTGCGCCAGCGCGGCGAAATGCCGCGGCGGCCAGCGCTTGGCCGGGCCGAACTCCGCACCCGGCGCGAACACCACCAGCGTGCGTCCCGGCGCGACGCCAAGCCGCGCGCAGACGGCGTCGATGCGCTCGCCGGGCACTGCCAGGCGCGGACGCGGTGCCGGATGCAAAGGCTGCCTGGGGTCGCCGGCCAGCGCCGCATAGAAGGGCACCATCGGCCGCGGCGGCGTGTCGTCATGGTGCATGACGTTCACCAGGCCGTAGCGCATCTCTCCCTTGTAGCCGACCCGGCGTGGAATGCCGGCCAGCCAGGGGATGAGCGCGTACTTCAGGGTATTCGGCAGCACGTAGGCGTCAAGATAGCCGCGCGCGCGCAGCACCTGGGCGTACTTCCAGCGCTCGCGCAGCTGCAGGGCCTTGTGGCGGAACGGCGTCTCGAGCACGGTATCGACTTCGGGCGCGGCGCGCCACACCGGCGCCACCGAAGGCGGCGCCAGCACGTCGATCGCGCGTTCGGGATGCATCGCCTTCAGGCGCTGCAGCAGCGGCTGCGCCATCACGGCGTCGCCGATCCAGTTCGGAGAGATGACCGGGGTGCGCGCCATGCTCACTCCTGCGCCGTGAACTGCAGGCGATACAGGTTGGCGTACATGCCGCCCCGGGCCAGCAGCTCATCGTGCGTGCCCTGCTCGACGATGCGGCCCTGCTCCATCACCACGATGCGGTCGGCGCGCTCGATGGTCGACAGGCGGTGCGCGATCACGATCGTGGTGCGCCCGGCCATCAGGCCGTCCAGCGCTGCCTGCACGGCCCGCTCGGATTCGTTGTCGAGTGCCGACGTCGCTTCGTCGAGGATCAGGATCGGCGCGTCCTTGTAGATCGCGCGCGCGATCGATCGCCACGCGCTGGCGCTGGCCGCCCGACAGGCGCATGCCGTTCTCGCCGATCATCGACTCGACCCCGTCCGGCAGGCGCGCGACGACGTCCGTCAGGTGCGCCGCCTTGACCGCGGCAGCCAGGCGCTCGTAGTCGATGCGCTCCACGCCATAGGCGATGTTCGCGGCCAGCGTGTCGTCGAACAGCACCACGTTCTGGCTCACCATCGCCAGCTGGGCGCGCAGGCTGGCCAGGGTCAGGTCGCGGTAGGGAATCCCGTCGAGCAGGACGCGCCCGCCTTCCGGATCGTAGAAGCGGGTCGCCAGGTTGACGAAGGTCGACTTGCCGCCGCCCGAGATGCCCACCAGCGCCACCGTCTTGCCCGGTTCGATGTCGAGGCTGACGTCCTGCAGCGCCAGGCCGGCCGCGCCGGGATAGCGGAACGAGACGTTCTCGAACTGGAGGTGGCCGACGGCCTTGCCGATCGTGCGGGTGCCGGTATCCTGCTCGATCGGCGAATCGATCATCTCGAACACGGTCTCGGCGGCGGCGATCCCGCGCTGCATCGGGCCATTCACCTCCGCCAGGGATTTGAGCGGCGTGAGCAGCATCAGCATCATCGTCACGAACTGGGTGAATTCGCCGACCGTCATGTTGGCCCGGATCGCCAGCACGATGACCAGCGACAGCGTGATGGAGGTCGCGATCTGGGTTACCGGCGCGGTGGCGGCAAAGGCCACCGTGCTGCGCTGGGAAAAGCCGAGCAGCGCGCGGCTGCGGGTGTCGAAGCGCTGGCGCTCGTAGCGCTCGCCGGAGAACACGCGGATCACCTGGTGCCCGCGCGCGGCTTCCTCCACGACCTGGGTCATCTCGGCGGTGACGCGCTGGTTCTCGCGGTGCAGGTGGCGCAGGCGCCCGGTGGTGGTGCGCACGATGACGGCGGTGAGCGGCATCACGACGATGGCCACCAGCGTCAGCTTCCAGTTCAGGTACAGCAGGGTGCCGAGCAGGCCGAGCACCACCAGCACGTCGCGCACGCAGGCGATGAACACGGAATTGATCATGTCCACGACCTGGCGCACGTCGCCGATCACGGTGTTGATGATCTTGCCCGTCGATTCTTCATGAAAGCGCGCCACCGGCAGGCGCAGCAGGCGGTCGAACAGCTGGGCGCGCAAGTCGTTCAGGACGCGGCTGATGACCCAGTTGTTCAGGTAGGCGGTGGAAAAGGTACCGATGCCGCGCAGGATGAAGATCGAGACCAGGATCGCCGGAATCCACCAGAGCGAGAATTCGACCTTGTTCTTGAAGCCCTTGTCGAGCAGGAGCTGCAGGGCCTTGCCGAGCAGCGGCTGGGTAGCGGCCGTGAGCGCCATGGCCAGCAGGGCCATGTAGGCGCGGCTGCTGTACGGTTTGATGAACGCCCACAGGCGCTTGACGATGACACTGTTTTCCAATTTGCTTTGTTCCGGTGCGGTGGCGCCGCGGCGCGCCATGATGGGCGGCAGGCCCCAGGGAGGATCAACTCGCCATTTTCGCATACTCCAGTCCGGGTGCGGACGGCCACGCGGCGCACGGATCGGCCAAAGGGCCCGGTATTGCCTAAGGTACAATGCGACAGTTTTGCCGGGCTCGCTGCCACAGCGCTCCGGCAGCTTCGAGAAAAGGAAGACACATGCAGGCCTGGTTCGCCCCCTTCAGCGCTCCCGCGACAACCGACGGTCCCCCCGCAGGGCGAATCGAAGGGCTGGCACGCGCGTTGCTGCTGCTGGCAGTGTTCACCGTGCCGTTTTCGACCGCGCTGATGAACCTGTTCATCGGCCTCTCCCTGATCGTGTTCATCCTGGCGATCGTCGCCACGCCAGCGCTTGCCAGTCCCCTGCGTTCGCCGCCGGCGCTGCTGGCGCTCGCCCTGCTGGGCATGATCCTGCTGGGCTGCACCTGGACAATCGCGCCGCAGGACGACCTGTTCAACGCCGTCCGCAAGTACACCAAGCTGCTGGTGCTGCCGATCGCACTGTGCCTGTGCTGGCGCGCGCCGCGCCTGTCCACGCGCGCGCTGCGCTGGTCGCTGGCCGGCTGCGCGGTGCTGGCCACCTCGGTCTACCTGACGGCCCTGCACGCGATGCCGACCTCGAGCCTGGGCTGGTGGCGCGTGGGCGACGCCAGCGACCCGTTTGTCTTCCGCAACCACATCACGATCGGCATCCTGCTGTCGTTCGCGGCCTGCGCCAGCTTCCTGGCCGCGACCTACCCCATCGAGCGCCGCCTGCGCCTCGCCGCCATCGCCCGGGCCTCTATTTCACCCCTGCCCATCCTGATCGGCAACGGGCGCACCGGCTATGTCGGGCTGTTCGTCGGGATGTTCGCCGTCTACCTGCTGCGCGGACGGGTGACGCTGCTGGGCAGTGCGCTGGTGACGGCGGCGATGTCGTCGCTGTTCGTCGGCGTCTACCTGCTGTCGCCGAATTTCCAGACCCGCACGAACGAGCTGGTGAGGGAAGTGACGCAGCGGGTGGAAGCCTCGCCCAACGGCGTGCGCATGAGCTACATGCGCGTCGGCGCGCTGGCCGTGGCCGAGCGGCCGCTGTTCGGCCATGGCACCGGCTCCTTCGCCACGCTCTACCAGCCCGAAGCCTTGCGCATCTGGCACGGCATCCGGATGTCAGCGGTGTGCGCAACCAGCCGCACAGCGAACCCCTGCTGCTGACCGTGCAGCTCGGCATTGCCGGCCTGGCGCTGTATGTCGCCTTGTTCGTCGCGCTGGCCCGGGCCGCGCTTGCGCGCAGGAACCCGCACGGCGACGTGCTGGCGCTGCTGCTGGCCATCTACGGCGTGACGTCACTGTTCAACAGTTTGCTGTGGGACCCGACCGAGGCATACTGGTTCCTGCTGCTCGCTGGCGCCCTGTATGCGCATTGCGTTCGGCAGCGTGAGGCTTCAGAATAGACGTTTCGATAGAGCATCACGTCCGGCCTTCCAGCCTGCGCCCCACCATGAACAACGATACCCGCATCTCGCTCATCATTGCGACCTACAACTGGCCCGAGGCGCTGCGCGCCTGCGTCGAGGCCTGCTTCCGCCAGACCGACCGCAATTTCGAGATCATCATCGCCGACGACGGCTCGGGCGAGCCGACCCGCGCCCCGGTGGCGGAACTGGCCGCACGCTCGCCGGTGCCGCTGCGCCATGTGTGGCAGCCCGACGACGGTTTCCGCCTGGCCGAATCGCGCAACAACGGCATCCTGGCCGCCACCGGCGACTACATCATCACCCTCGATGGCGACTGCGTGCCCCAGCGCGACTTCATTGCCGCGCACCGCAAGCTGGCCGAGCCGGGCTACATGGTCACCGGCAGCCGCATCCTGCTGAGCCAGGCATTCAGCGCGCGCGTGCTGGCCGAAGGCATCGACCTGCAGTCGCTCACGCTGGCCGACAAACTGCGCTACCGCCTGCAAGGGGGCCTGGGCAAGGCGGCGCAGCTGCTGCTCAAGCTGCCGGACATCGGCCGCCGCCGCCACCGCTTCAGCTTCCGCCGCATCAAGGGCTGCAACATGGCCTTCTGGCGCAGCGACCTGGAACGCGTGAACGGCTTCGATGAGAGCTTCCGCGGCTGGGGCTACGAAGACTCCGACGCGGTGGCGCGCCTGTTCCACGCCGGCGTGATGCGCAAGGATGGCGCCTTCTCCACCGAGATCTTCCACCTCTGGCACCGCGAAGCCAAGCGCGACCAGGCCTCGAGCAACCAGCACATCGTGCTCGAGCGGATGAAGACGAAGGAAACGCAGGCCGCACGCGGATTGCGCGAGCACGGCGTGACGGACCTGACACGGGTCCGGCGGCGCGGATCGGCCTCGGCGGCCCCGCGCTTGCTGTATCATCCCGCTCCTGAAAACGAAAGCCGCGCATGCTCATCATCACCATCAAACAGGGTAAGGAAAAAGGCCTGCTGGCCGGCGACCCCCGGATCTATCTCTCCGCCATCGAGAAAGTCGACGGCAAGCCGCAGGAGCGCAACAAGCCCGGCGCCACGGCGATCGTGCAGTCCTCGTCGCGCCAGTTCCTGGCACGTGCCGCCTACAACGCCAGGTCGCAGATCGCCGCCCGCGTCTGGACCCTGCGCGAGGACGAGCCGGTCGACCATGCGCTGATCAAGCGCCGCGTGCAGGCCGCGTTCGACCGCCGTGCCACCGCCCGGCACATCGCCGATCCGCAGGCGCTGGTGCAGCTGGTCGACGGCGACAAGGACGGTTTATCGGGCCTGCTGGTGCACAGCTATGGCGGCGCCGCCGGCTACCTGGTTTGCCAGTTCAATGCGGCCGGAGTCGAGCTGTGGAAGGTGGCCGTGGTGCAGGCGCTGATCAAGGCGACAGGCTGCCAGAACGTCTACGAACGCTGCGACGAACTGCTGCGCAAGGGCGAAGGACTCGCCATGTTCGCGCGTGCCCTTGCCGGCGACGAGCCGCCCCAGCGCCTGTACGTGCGCGAAGGCGGGCGCCTGCTGCCGATGGATATCCGCACCGGGTTTACCTACCCGCGCTGAGAGTGCAAGCGGGACAATCCGCGCATTTCAAGACCCTGCAATAGTGAAACGCGCCAGCAGACGCCGGCGCCCCGGGCGCCTGTGCGCCGTGTTTCCCCGCCTTGATGCTCGCCGGCTCATTGCCTGCGGCAGCAAAATCCCGGGTGCAAGGAACCACGGCTAGAGTCTTTGATCTTTCTCAAACCTTGATGATCGTGAAAGCCGCCAAACCCCGGGCGCCTATACTCCAACGATAAAACAGGCAATCCATCCTCGGCGATTTTTCTGCCACACGTGCAAGGCGCGCTTTGCACGGTCAACCGCGGCGCGGCACGCGCCGCTCCCGACTTCCCTGACAAGAACGTGTCAAACCACATTCGATCGGAGGCGCCATGATCGACTATCGTGCACATTTGACGGCCCTGGCGGCATGCGAAAAGACGCTGGGCACCTTACCGCTGAGCGATCCCGGCCTCGCTGCGAAGCGGGACGAACAGCTCGACCAACTGAAAGGGGAACGCGCCAGTGCCGTGCTGGGCGCGCTGGCGGACCACCTGCTGGCGCATGCCGCGTCGGACGGCAGCGAGCTGTCCCTGCTGACGCGTGCCGCCGACTTGTGGCGGCAGGGCCTGGACCTGTACGCGGTCGTCGGCGCAAGCCGCGCCGACATCGAATCGGCCCTGCTCGACCCGGCCGCGCCGGGCGCTGCCGACAAATTCAATGACGGCGTCGCGCAGTTTCGCCAGCAGGCGCCCATTGTCCAGCAGGCGGGCGAGGCAATCGAAGCGCTCAGGGCCGACGTGATGCGCCTCGCGCACATTCCGGAACACCCGCGCCAGGCCGACCGCGACATCCCGTCCCGGGGATGGGGCGACATCTTCCTGGCGCGGCGCACCGATGCCATGGTACGCATGAGCTACCGTGCCGCGGGCAATGCCGCCGACCGCGCCTTCGCCTTTGGGCTGCTCTCCGGCTACGGCGCCAATGCTTGCGGCTCGGCCTACCGGGCCAGGTCGTCGGCGGTCCGCGCCGCATGCACCGCTTCCGCGACCGCATTGCCCGCAATGCCGTCGGCAGCTGGTTCGCAGCCCTTGACCCCGGCCTGCCCGGCCCTGCGGCCATCGCCAAGCTGATCCGCTTCGGCTCCGGCGCCGGTGCACCGGTCCTGCCGCCATCGCTCGAATCGCTGCTGGGCACGGCCCTGCTCGAAACCTATGACCCGGCCCGTACGCCCGCGCCGCCCGACCTGCAGCTAGGCTACACGCGCCTGGTGCGCCACCGGAACTGCTCGACAGCTTCGCCATGCCGCCCGCGCCCGCCCTGCCGCTGCCGGCCTTCCCCGGCCAAGCTGTACGGCGACCCGGCGAACCCGGCGCCGCCACTGTTTTCGGTCGCGGCCTCGAATTACGCGGATGGTCCCGGGCAGCCGCCGCCGCTGCATCCGACCAATCACTCCGGCACCCCGCACACGACGCCGACCGAGTCGGACAAGGCGCCGACGACGGGCGAACGCTGCGGCAGTTTCTGGATGGGGGTGATCGCCGCGATCACCTTCCTGGGCGGCGGCTTCATTCCCTGCATCGTCGTCTGGAGCGAGGGTGACCGCTGCCTCGTGTGGGACGAAATCTGGGATAACTTCAGCGATGCGAACCGTCCCAGCCAGGAGCAGATGGAATGGGCCGCCAGCCAGGGCCAGCGCTTGACGGCCGAAGAGTTCGGCAAGCTGGCCACGGTCGACCAGATGACGCGCATGGTGGGCTACCTGTTCGACCTGCAGAACCACCTGTGGGAAGGCCTGTCCAAGGCACGCGCGGTGCTGGCGATCCATGGCCTGATCTATCCGGACGGCCTGCTCGAGAACCCGGCATATGCCCAGTTCCTCGCCATCCCGCCGACGCCCGCGGCGCTGCCGCTGCGCCCCGACCCGGATCCTCCGGCAAACTTCTACCGTTATCCGCCGGCCGTGACCGAACACCCCGCCTCCGGCTGGGGCCCGTACCTGGCCGACGCGCGGCCGGACGCCTTTATCGGACCGGTCGGGCCGAACGGGTGCTGCCGACCGACTGCATGCGACAGCGCCCTCCAGTCGTGGCTGCAGATCGCGCGCGGCGACTTCGATGCCGACAACCTCGACCTCGATGCGGACCGGGGCGTCCGGCATCCCTGCTGGGCGGTCGACGGTTCGATCGCCAGCGATCCGGTGAGCGTGCGCCCCCTGCCCTATCCCGAGACCTGAGGAGACCGCCATGCCCAACAACGACTTCAACGACCGGCCGGTCCTGTTCGTTCCCTGCTATCCGCCGCCCTCCGGTTTTGGTGACGATACCGGGATCGACCGCCCGGTGCCCGGCGGGATTCCCTACTACCTGTGCCCGGGGATCCAGGTCGATACGCCTTACCGTCCCGGTGCCCCTTTGAGTGCCAGGGTGACCGTCGCCAACTGGCAAGGCGGCAACAGCGCGTCGATTGCCATGGTCGCCCTCTGGTGGTCGCCGCCCCTCTCCGGGACAACCGTGCCCGATCCGTCCAGGTTCATCGGCTTCGCCACGGTGCCCCTGCCTTCGCATGGCGCCCGCAACACGACGGCGCCGATGACCGCTACCATCCCGGCCAGCGCGCCATCCCACATCTGCCTGCTGGCCAAGGTGTGGCATGCGCTGGACATGCCGCCGACGACCCAGATTGCCGGAAAAGCCGTGGAGATTGCCGACCCCGTCCGGGACCGGCATTGGGCCCAGCACAACCTGGTGGCCGTTGCGGCGTCGGCAATGCAACTGCTGCCTTTCCTGGCGACCAATCCGCTGGCGGAGGAAACGGTGTGCGAACTCCTCATCCAGCCTGTCGACTTCCGGAAAAGCATGGCGTTCGCCGACCGCGAACACACCGAGCCGGTGCAGACGAATGCGCTGTTTCGGCTGGAGGGCTTGCCTGACGGCGCCCGGCCGGCCGGAGAAAACGGCTTGCGCCACCGCTTTTACCTGCGGCCGGGCGAAGCGCGCGAGCTGGTGCTCTCGGTCGAGCCGGGCCATGAGCTTCAGCCCGGCGCGTTTTCCGCTTTTGAGGTCTTGCAGTTCAACGGGGGAGAGCCTGCCGGCGGCTTCGGTATCGCCATTCGTGCCTCGCCTGCATGACAGCAGCCGTTGCAGCCGCCTGCGGAGGCCGCACTCGCGAGCGCGGCCTCCGCCGGGATCTCAATACTCGACGGCCACGTCCTTCGCCCCCAGGTTGAGCTCGAGCGCCAGCTTGAGCGCATCCGACGGCGCCACGCGCCACTCGTCGCCCAGCTGCATGATGCACTCGACGCCTTGCGGCTTCACGCGCAGGCTGACCGGCAGGCCGTCCGGGTTGCGGTAGGGGCTGAGCACCTCGGCCATCTTCGCCGGGCTCACCGTGCAGGCGATGTCCATTTCCAGCTTGTGGCCGTAGTGGATGCGCGCGGCAGCCAGGTCGAACACTTTTTCGGCCGTGATGCGCAGGCCGCCGTTGAAGCGGTCTTCGGACACTTTACCGACCACCAGCAGGAACTCGTCCTCCTTGAACATGTTCTTGTTGGCCTCGAACACCTCGTTGTAGACGGTGACTTCGACCACGCCGGTCTTGTCGTCCAGCGCCACGATCAGGATTTTCCCGCGCTGGGTCATCTGGGTGCGCACCCCGCTGATCACGCCGCACAGCATGCGCGGCTCGCGCGAGGGTTCCAGGTCTTTCAATTTCGTCTTGGCAAAGCGCCGCACTTCCTGGGCAAACGAGTCGAACATGTGGCCCGACAGGTAGTAGCCGAGCGCGATCTTCTCTTCCGACAGCTTCTGGCGGTCGGTCCACGGAGTCGCCTTGACGTATTCCGGTGGCGCGACCATGTCGCTGTCGTCGCCGCCGAACAGGCTGACCTGGTTGGCCGAGGCCGCGGCCTGGTCGGCCACTTCGACCGCGAAGGCGACGGAGGCCAGCAGGATCGCGCGGTCGACGCCGAAGCAATCCATGGCACCGGCGCGGATCAGGGACTCGATGGTGCGGCGGTTGATCTGCTTGCGGTCGACGCGCTTGCAGAAGTCGAACAGGCTGGTGAACTTGCCGCCGGCAGTCCGAGCCGCGATGATCGCCTCGATCGCGCCCTGCCCCGCACCCTTCACGCCACCGAGGCCGTAACGGATGTTGGTGACGCGCTTGCCGGTGACGGACGGTGCCTCGCCCTCGGGCGTGAAGCGGAACTGCGATTCGTTCACGTCCGGCGGCAGCAAGGTGAGCTTGCAGACATCGATCGCGTCCTCGACCAGGATCTTGATCTTGTCCGTGTCTTCCATCGCCAGCGACATGTTGGCTGCCATGAACGCGGCGGTGTGGTGCACCTTCAGGTAAGCCGTGTGATAGGACAGCAGCGCGTAGGCGGCGGCGTGCGATTTATTGAAACCGTAGCCCGCGAACTTCTCCATCAAGTCGAAGATCTCGTCCGCTTTTTCGGTCGACAGCCCATCCTTGGCGGCACCGGCGCGGAAGATCTCGCGGTGCTCGGCCATCTCCTCGGCCTTCTTTTTACCCATCGCGCGGCGCAGCATGTCGGCGCCGCCCAGCGAATAGCCGCCGACGATCTGCGCCATCTGCATGACCTGCTCCTGGTAGACCATGATGCCGTAGGTCTCGGACAGGATGGACTCGGTGCGCGGATCGGGATAGTCGAACTTCTCGCCGTGCTTGCGCTTGCAGAAGTCGGGAATCAGGTCCATCGGGCCCGGACGGTACAAGGCGACCAGCGCGATGATGTCCTCGAAGCGGTCGGGACGCGCGTCCTTCAGCATGCCCTGCATGCCGCGCGACTCCAGCTGGAAGATGGCGACGGTCTTCGCATCCGACAGCAGTTTGTACGAAGGCCGGTCGTTCAGCGGCAAGGATTCCAGGTTGAATTCGGCGTCGGCCGGATCGAGCGCCCGGATGTAGTTCACCGCGCGGTCCAGGATCGTCAGCGTGGTCAAGCCCAGAAAGTCGAACTTCACCAGGCCCACGGCTTCCACGTCGTCCTTGTCGTATTGCGAGACGACGCCGGTATCGCCGCCCTGGGTGTACAGCGGGCAGAAGTCTGTCAATTTGCCCGGCGCGATCAGCACGCCGCCGGCGTGCATGCCGATGTTGCGGGTGATGCCTTCGACCTGCTGCGCCAGCTCGAGCAGCTGCCTGACCTCTTCCTCGTTTTCCTGCCGTTCCTTGAGCATCGGCTCTTCTTCGATCGCTTCCGCAATCGAGACCTGCTTGCCCGGCTTGAACGGAATCAGTTTCGAGATGCCGTCGCAGAAGTTGTAGCCGAAGTCGAGCACGCGGCCGACGTCGCGGATCGCGCCCTTGGCCGCCATGGTACCGAAGGTGGCGATCTGCGAGACCGCGTCGCGGCCATACAGGTCCTTCACGTGCTGGATGACCAGTTCGCGCTTTTCCTGGCAAAAGTCGATGTCGAAGTCGGGCATCGAGACGCGTTCCGGGTTCAGGAAGCGCTCGAAGAGCAGGTTGTACTTCAATGGATCGAGGTCGGTGATTTTCAGCGCGTAGGCGACGAGCGAGCCCGCACCCGAGCCGCGGCCCGGGCCGATCGGCACGCCATTGTTCTTGCCCCACTGGATAAACTCGGCAACGATCAGGAAGTAGCCCGGGAACTTCATCTTGATGATGGTCTGGTTCTCGAACTCCAGGCGCGCTTCGTAGCGCGGGCGCTCGGCCTCGCGCTTGGCCGGGTCCGGGAACAGCTGCTCGAGGCGCTCCTCCAGGCCCTTCTTGGTCTCGGCGACGAGGAAATCGTCGATGGTCATGCCGGCCGGCGTCGGGAAGTCCGGCAGCTGCGGTTTGCCGAGCGTGAGGACGACATTGCAGCGCTTGGCGATTTCGACCGAATTGGCGAGCGCGCCCGGCAGGTCGTGGAACAATTCCGCCATTTCCGCCTGCGATTTGAAGCACATCTCTTCGTTGAAGCGGCGCACGCGCTTGGCATTGGCCAGCATCTCGCCCTCGGCGATACAGGTACGCGCTTCGTGGGCGATGAATTCGTCCTTGCGGATGAACTGCACCGGGTGGGTCGCCACCACGGGCAGCCCCATGCGCCCGGCCAGCGCCACCGAATGGCGCACGGCCGCTTCCTGGTTGGCGCCGCCGGCGCGCTGGATCTCGATATAGAAGTGGCCGGGGAAGATGCGCGCCCAGCGTTCGGCCGCCTTTTCGGCGCGCACAACATCGCCCTGCTCGAGGGCCTGGCCGACGTCGCCGAAGCAGGCGCCCGAGAGCACGATCAGGGCATTCGCCTGATTGACTTCCGGCTCCAGCGTCGAGACGGTGGTGGCCAACGCCTCCAGCCATTCGACGCGGATCTCGGCGCGGCCCTTGTACTGGTTGGTGAGCCAGGCTTTCGACAGCAGGTCGCACAGCTGCAGATAACCGGTGCGGTTTTTTGCGAGGATGAGCAGGCGGAAGGGCTTCTCGCGGTTGTCGTCGTTGGTGATCCAGGCATCGACCCCGACGATGGGTTTGATCCCCTTGCCGCGCGCCGCCTTGTAGAACCGCACCATGCAGAACATGTTGGCCAGGTCGGTGACGGCCAGGGCCGGTTGCTGGTCCTTGGCGGCGGCGCCGACCAGGTCGTCGATGCGCACCAGGCCGTCCACGATGGAGTATTCGGAGTGGACGCGCAGGTGGGTGAAAGTCGGGGAAGTCATCCTGTCATTTTACCCTGCCCGACCGCGCCGGGGTATGGCCGGCTGACCCGGCTGGCCGCAGTTGCAAAGCTGCAACAAGGTCCGCAACGCATGGCGCCGGCAGCGGCAATGGCGGCGGAAAAGGATGGCGGGATGGATGCGACGGCACGGCCTGCTCTATAATGTCGGCCTGACTTTTGCACCCTGCCGCCATGTCCTCCGCTACCACCCACGTCAATATCGCCGCCTACAAATTCATCACCCTCGACAACCTGGAAGACCTGCGCGCCCAGTACCAGGCGCAGTGCACGGATCTGGGCCTGAAAGGCACCGTGTTGCTGACGCCCGAGGGCATCAACATGTTCGTGTCCGGCCCGCGCGAGCAGATCGACGCGTATCTGGCCTGGGTGCGCAGCGATGAACGCCTGGCCGACCTGGAAGTCAAGGAAAGCCTGTCGACCGAGCAGTCGCACAAACGCATGCTGGTGAAGATCAAGAAGGAAATCATCACGATGCGCATGCCGCTGATCAAGCCGGAACTCGGCCGTGCGCCGGCGGTCGAAGCAAAGACCCTCAAGCGCTGGCTCGACCAGGGCCACGACGACGCCGGCAAGCCGGTCGTGATGGTCGACACCCGTAACGACTTCGAAGTCGATGTCGGCACCTTCACGAATACAGTCGACTATCGCATCAAGAAGTTCACCGAGTTCCCGGAAGTGATCGCCGCGCACAAGGAAGATTTCGATGGCAAGACGGTGGTGACCTTCTGCACCGGCGGCATCCGCTGCGAAAAGGCGGCGATCCACATGCAGAACATCGGCTACGACAACGTCTATCAGTTAGAGGGCGGCATCCTGAAGTATTTCGAGGAAGTCGGCGGCGACCACTATACCGGCGACTGCTTCGTGTTCGACTACCGCACCGCGCTCAATCCGAAACTCGAGCCGACCGAGACGGTGCAGTGTTTCGCCTGCCGGGCCGTCGTCACGCCGCGCCAGCAGCTCGCCCCCGAGTACGTCTATGGGGTGTCCTGCCCGCACTGCGCCACAGGCGCAGCAGACGCAACAGGCGCAGCGGGCGCGGCAGCCTGACCGTAGCCTGGAACACCGGCCACCCGGCCCGCGCACACGCCCCTGCGTGGCGCGGGAATGCCGATATTGTCGTGTTATAATTGTTGTTTAAATTTTCAGGCTTTCGGATTCTGCCGCAGCCAGCACGCCAGGGCATTTGAGCAGCATTGCCGGCAACGCAGACGCGGCGGTATGTGATTCTTTCTGCTCTTTATGATCCTGTCTTCGGTCGGTGCCGCGCTCCCGCGCGCATACAGGGGCGCGCCAGCATGATCTCCCCTTCCCTGCTCAGCAGCGTCTGGCGCTACCGTGGCTTCATCAGCGGCAGCGTGAAGCGCGAATTCCAGGCCAAGTACCGCAATTCCATGCTGGGCGCCGTCTGGACCGTGCTCAATCCGCTGGCGATGATCCTGGTTTATACGCTGGTGTTCTCGCAAGTCATGGGCAACCGCCTGGCCGGTTCGATTTCGCCCTATGCCTACAGCATCTACCTGTGCGCCGGCACCCTCACCTGGGCCCTGTTTGCCGAGATTACCGGGCGCAGCCAGACCGTCTTCCTCGAGAACGCGAACCTGCTGAAAAAACTGCAGTTCCCGCGCCTGTGCCTGCCGATCATCGTCGTGCTCAATGCCCTCGTCAATTTCGGCATCGTGTTCGGCCTGTTCACGCTGTTCCTGGTGCTGTCCGGCTCCTTCCCGGGCTGGGTGTTCCTGGCGCTGCTGCCGGTGCTGCTGATCCAGATCGTGTTCGCCATTTCGCTCGGCATCATCGTCGGCGTACTGAACGTCTTCTTCCGCGACGTCGGCCAGTTCTTCGCCATCCTGCTGCAGTTCTGGTTCTGGTTCACCCCGATCGTCTACCCGGTGACGGCGCTGCCGCCGGAAGTGCGCGCCTGGCTGGTGTGGAACCCGATGGCGACCCTCGTCATGGCCTACCAGACCGTGCTGGTGCACGGCGCCCTGCCCGACTGGGCCAGCCTGTGGCCGGTGGCGCTGCTGTCGCTGCTGCTGTGCGTGTTCGGCCTGCTGCTGTTCCGCAAGCGCGCCGGCGAAATGGTGGACGAACTATGAGGGGCAGCGTGATGGGCAGTGTTATCGTCTCGCACCTGGGCAAGGCGTACAAGCAGTACCACACGCGCTCGGCGCGCCTGCGGGAATGGCTGCTGCCCTTCCGCGGCCCCCGGCACACGCTCAAATGGGTGCTGCGCGACATCAGCTTCCAGCTGGCCCCGGGCGAAGCGGTGGGCATCATCGGGATCAACGGCGCCGGCAAGAGCACCCTGCTCAAACTCATTACCGGCACCACCCAGCCGACCACCGGCGGCGTCACCATGCACGGCCGCGTGGCCGCCCTGCTCGAACTGGGCATGGGCTTCCACCCCGAATTCACCGGACGCCAGAACGCCTACATGGCCGGCCAGCTGATCGGCCTGACGGCCCTGGACATGGACGAGCTGATGCCGGAGATCGAGGAATTCGCCGGCATCGGCGACTACATCGACCAGCCGGTACGGGTCTACTCCTCGGGCATGCAGGTGCGCCTGGCCTTCAGCGTGGCCACGGCGCGCCGCCCCGACATCCTGATCATCGACGAGGCGCTGTCGGTGGGCGACACCTATTTCCAGCACCGCAGCTTCGAGCGCATCCGGGGCTTTCGTGAACTCGGCACCACCTTGCTCATCGTCAGCCACGACCGGGTCGCGATGCAGGCCATCTGCGACCGCGCCCTGCTGCTCGACGGCGGCAGCCTGGTCAAGCAGGGTGCGCCCGAGGAGGTGATGGATTACTACAATGCGCTCATCGCCGAGCGCGAAAATTCCAGCGTCAAGCAGGTCGTGACCGGTGAAGGCCGCGTGCAGACGACATCGGGCAGCGGCGAAGCGACGGTCACCTCGATCACGCTCGAAAACGCCGCCGGCGCTCCGCTCGAGATGGTCAATGTCGGCGAAGCCGTTACCCTGCGCATCCGCGCGCGCGTGCATGCCGCGCTGCCGCGCCTGGTGCTGGGCTACATGATCAAGGACCGTCTCGGCCAGCCCATCTACGGCACCAACACCCACCACCTCGAACAGGCGCTGACCGACCTGCGGCCCGGCGAAGAAGTCGAGTTCCGTTTCCGCTTCCCCCTCAACCTGGGCGACGGCAGCTATTCGATCACCACGGCGCTGACCAGCACCGAGACGCACCTTGCAGACAATTATGAATGGCGCGACCTCGCCTACCTCTTTATCGTGACGAACATGAACCGTAAGCCATTCGTGGGCAATACCTGGCTCGAACCCGACCTCGAGATCGCGCGATGAGCGGCGGGTTCTATCGTGCATTCGAGGACCGCTACCGCGGCAGCCGCGACGTCATCAGCGCGCGCCTGGCTGTGTACCTGCCCTTCGTGCGCCCCCTGGTGCACGAGGGCGCAGCCGCGCTCGACCTCGGCTGCGGCCGCGGCGAGTGGCTGGAACTGCTGACCCAGGCCGGCTTCGCAGCCGAAGGCGTCGACCTCGACGAGGGCATGCTGGCCGCCTGCCGCGAACGCGGCCTGCGGGTCGTCAACGGCGATGCGCTGGAGGCGCTGCGCGCCCGTCCCGACGGCAGCCTGGCGGTGGTGTCGGCCTTCCACCTGGTCGAGCACATCCCGTTCGAACAGGTCCAGGCCCTCATCGCCGAAGCCTTGCGGGTGCTGCAGCCCGGCGGTCTCCTGATCATGGAGACGCCGAACCCCGAGAACCTGGTGGTCGGCACCTCGTCGTTCTACGACGATCCCTCCCACCTGCGGCCACTGACGCCGAAGCTGCTGGGATTCGCGGTCGAATTCGGCGGCTTCGGGCGCCACACGATCCTGCGCCTGCAGGAGGCGGAGCACCTGCGCGACGCGGCCGGCGTCGGGCTGTTCGATGTCCTGGCCGGCGTCAGTCCCGACTACAGCGTGGTGGCCCAGAAAGCGGGCGCGCCCGCGCACCTGGCCTCCATCGACAACGCGTTCGCCGCCACCCATGGTCTCGACCTGCACGACCTGGCCCAGCGCTACCAGCAAGGGCAGGATGCCCTGCGCGGCGAGCTTATTGGCGTACGCGAGCAGCAGACTGCCACCGGCCTGGCGGTACAGCAGCAACTGGCCACGGTCGACGCCCAGATCGCGCATGTGCATGCGAGCACGGTGGGGCTGGGCGAGGAGCAGGCGCTGCTGACCGCGGCACAAGCCGGCTTTGGCGAGCGGTTGCTCGAATGCGAGCGGAGCCAGGAGCAGGCAGACCTGCGGCTCGACGGTCTCGAGGAGAACGTACAGCGGCTCGCGCGGGCAACCGACGAACCCGTCGTCAAGCGCCTGCGCACACGGGTCCTCGAGCTGGAAGCCTCGCACCAGCATGCGGTCGACGAAAGCGCCAGGCTGGCCCAGCACGTGGCCTGGATCGAAGGCCGCCTGACCCATGCCGAGTCGGAAGCGGCGGCGCTGCGCCACCAACTCGGCGAGCTGCTGCTGCGGCGTGGCGGCATCAAGGTGCGCCTCGTGCGCATGCTCGGCAGTGGCCGGCGCCGGCTGCTCGATGCCGCCAGGACGAGCCGCCTGCGCCAGCCCGCCTACGCCCCGGTGCGCCGCGTCGTCCGGGGCGTGCTGCGGCGCCCGGCGCTGAAACGCGTCGCGCGCCGCCTGGTCACGCATTTCCCGCGCCTGCATACCCGCTTGATGCAACTGATGTATGCACCGGCGGCCGCCGCCAGCGCCGCCCCGGCCGACATCGACCCGCTGGCGCTGCAGATGTCGCCGCGCAGCCTGTCAATCTACCGCGCCCTGCGCGCGGCATCGAAACCGAAGGACTGATTGATGCGTATCGTCATCGATTTGCAGACGGCCCAGCTGCATGGCCACGAACACGACCAGGGCCAGCGCGCGCTCGCGCTTGCCATGGCGCTGCTGCACGCGCCCGGTGCGCACAGCTTCCGCATCCTGCTCAACGGCGCCCTGCCCGGGTGGCCGAGCTGCGTGCACGCTTGGCCGGCCTGCTGGCGCCGCAGCACATCCGCGTATTCGATCCCCTGCTCCCGCTGCAGCTGCGCCAGGCAGCCAGTGCCGAGCGCCGCCGTGCCAGCGAGCTGGTGCGCGAATTCACGATCGCGCAGCTGGTTGCCGACGCCGTGCTCGCCTGCGGGCCGTTCGACGGCTGCGACGACGCCAGCGTGCTGTCGATCGGCGAATTCGGGCACGGTCCGCTGGTTGCGCTGCTGCTCGACCCGGCCGCGGCTGCCGCCGCGCCGTCCGACGCGGCCGAGCAGGTCTTCCGCGACAGCCGCTTGGCCCTGCTCGGCCGCGCCGACCTGGTGCTGGCGCTGTCCGACGCCGCGCGCGAGCAGGCTGCCGCCCGGCTTGACGAACGCCGCGTGCTGCAGCGCGATGCGGCCGATCCGGCCGGCGCGGCGCGCGCCCTGCTGGCCGCCCCGGAACAGCGCCATGCTGGCGGCGACACGGCGCCTGTTCCTCCCCGCACCCGGCGCCGGCTCGCCTTCGTCACGCCGCTGCCGCCGGAGCGTACCGGGATTGCCGACTACGCGGCCCAGCTGCTGCCGGCCATGCTCGACGATTTCGAGATCACCCTGATCGTCCAGCAGGAAGAGGTCGTGCTGTCGCCGGCGCTGGCCGCCCTGCCGCGCCACGATACCGCCTGGCTGGCCGAGCACGCGCACGAATTCGACCAGCTGCTCTACCAGTTCGGCAACAGCCCCTTCCACAGCGACATGTTCGGCCTGCTGAGCCAGCACCCGGGCGTGGTGGTCCTGCACGACTTTTTCCTGAGCAGCGTGCTGGCCTACGAGCAGATGACCGGCGGGATCCCGAACGCCTGGAGCGATTCGCTGTTCCACTCGCACGGTTTCGGCGCCCTGCAGGCCAGCCAGCTGCCCGACAACCACGCGGCGGCGATGAACGACTTTCCGTGCAACCTCGAGGTGCTCGAGGGAGCGACGCGCATCATCGTGCATTCCGAGCACGCGCTCCAGCTGGCCCAGCAATGGTATGGCCCCGAGGCTGCCCGCAACTGGACCGTGGTGCCGCTGCCGCGCGCGGCCCCGGCGCTGCAGGACCGCCAGGCCGCCCGTGCCGCGCTCGGGATCGCCGACGATACCTTCCTCGTGTGTACATTCGGCTATATCGGCCCGAGCAAGCTCAGCGACGTACTGGTGGATGCGTGGCTGGCCTCGAGCCTGCACCAGGATCCGAACTGCATGCTGGTACTGGTCGGCGCCAACCACGCCGGCGAGTTCGGCGCGCGCCTGACCGACACCATCGACGATGCCGGCGCCGGCCGCACCGTCCGCATCGCCGGCTGGACCGACGACGCCGCCTATCACCAGTACCTGCAGGCGGCCGACCTGGGCGTCCAGCTGCGCAGCATTTCGCGCGGCGAGACCTCGGCCGCCGTGCTCGATGTCATGAACTACGGCCTGCCGGCCATCGTCAACGCCAACGGTTCGATGGCGGCCCTGCCGCACGACGCCGTGTGGATGCTGCCCGACCATTTCGAGAAGGCCGAGCTCGTCGCTGCGCTGGAAACCCTGCACCGCGACCGCGAACGCCGCGACGAGCTGGGCGGCCGCGCGCGCGACCTGCTGCGCAGCCAGCATCGCCCGGACCACTGCGCCGCGCGCTACCGCGATGCGCTCGACCTGGCGATGGTCGAGGCCGAGTCGAGCTCCCACGCGCTGCTGCCGGCGCTGGCATCGCTCCCGTCGGTCGGCGCCGACGACACGGCCTTGCGCACCCTCGCCGCGGCGCTGGCGCGCGCACCGTCCCCGCTGGCGCCACGCCAGTTGCTGGTCGACGTCTCGACAATCGTCCAGCACGACCTGAAGACCGGCATCGAGCGCGTCGTGCGTACCCAGCTGCTCGAGCTGCTGCGCCTGCGCCAGCATGGCGTGCGCATCGAGCCGGTCTACCTGAGCGCCGAGGGCGGCAGCTGGCACTACCGCTACGCGCGCCGCTACGCGGTGCAGCTGCTGGGCATCCACGCGCCTGCCCTGCACGACGCGCCAATCGACTTCCAGCCCGGCGACCTCCTCTACAGCGCCGATTACTCCCCGGTGGCGGTCTGCGAAGCGGCCCGCGCCGGCGTCTATGCGCAGCTGCGGGCCCACGGCGTATCGATCAATTTCCTGATCCATGATTTGCTGCCGGTCCTGCGCCCCGAATTTTTCCCGAGCAAATCCGAGCGCATCCACGCCAACTGGCTGCGCTGCATCGCCGCCAATGCCGACCGCCTGCTGTGCATTTCGGCGGCAGTCGCGCGCGAGGCCGAGGACTGGCTGGGACGGCAGGACAACCCGCCGCCACGCCCGCTGAAGCTGGCGGTACTGCACCATGGCGCCGACATCGACCACGCCCCTGCAAGCGGCACCAGCCCCGCGGCGGCGGTCGAGATGGCGGCCACCCCGGGCGCGCGCCCGAGCTTCCTGATGGTGGGCACGATCGAGCCCCGTAAAGGCCATTTGCAGACCCTGGCCGCGTTCGAACAATTGTGGGCGGAGGGCGAACAGGTCAACCTCGTCATCGTCGGCAACGAAGGCTGGAAAGGATTGCCGGAAGCCGAGCGGCGCACCATCCCGACCATCGTCGAGCGCCTGGGCAAGCACCCGGAAGCGGGCAAACGCCTGTTGTGGCTGCAGGGCGTGGACGACCAGCTCCTCGAAACCATCTACCGCAACAGCACCTGCCTGCTGCAACCGAGCGAAGGCGAAGGCTTCGGCCTGCCGCTGATCGAGGCGGCACGCTACGGCCTGCCGATCCTGGCGCGTGGCCTGCCGGTGTTTCGCGAGGTCGCACAGGAGCATGCACTCTACTTCGACGGCATGGAACCGGCGGCACTGACCGCCGCGGTGCGCGACTGGCTGGAACGCCGCGCCGCCGGCACCGTCCCGGGCTCGGGCGCGATGCCGTCGCGGACCTGGCGCCAGAACGCCGAGCAATTGTTGCGCGTGCTGGACGGCGAGCCGTCCGGATTCGACCTGTCGCTGCCCGCGACAGCATTCGCGGCGGCAGCCTGAACGCCCGGCCGGCCTGGCGCGCTGCCGCGCCCAGGCTGGCACCTTTTCCCCATGACATGGCCGCCTGCGCGGCGCGCCCGCGCTCAGCGTGTTCCGGGCTGCGGCGCGCATGCCGCAAGGACCCATCCTGCCCATGAAACGACAACGGCCGGGAGACCCCGGCCGTCGATACCGCCTGCTGCCGCCTACTCGATCGCCAGGCGGGCGATGCCGATGCCCAGCTTGCGCTGGTCGCCGTTCTGGCCGAGTTCCTGCGGCGACGTCGGCTGCGGCGGTACCAGTTCGATACGGCTGACCGACTCGTCCGCCAGGTCCACCACCTGCCGGTATTCGGCCGGCCCATCCTGCAGCTTGATGCGCAGGGTATGGCTTCCCATGCGCACGATCAGCTCGCGTCCCGCATTCGGGCCGAATGGCCGCGCGTCGAGCACCAGCGTGAAACGGCGCGGCAAGGGAGCGGCGAAATCGATGCGCAGGGCCGGCGCGAGGCTCGCGTCGGTCCAGCGTCCCCATGCCTCGGGAACGGAGAGACCGGCGATGTCCCGGACGAATATGGGGTAGTCGGGCCGTTTGAAATCGATCCCCTGCGCCAGGCTCGCCTCGTAGCGCAGCCCGTGCCGGTCGGCGATGAAGCCGGCCCTGGCCGCCAGCTCGACGTCGCTCAGTCCCGCCAGTTCGGCCTGGGGCGTGCTGCCGGGCCCGAGCGGGAAGAACACGATTTCCTTGTCCGCGCGCTCGATGGCGGGACCGTGCCCGAGTGCCTCGGTGAAGCGCTGGACGATCGCCTGGCCATTGTCGGCATAGCCGCGGCGGTCGATATACACGCCCGCGAAGCCGAGGCGGCGGATGACCTTGATTTGCTTCTCGACCGGTTCCTGCGCCAGTGCGCGGAAGAAGCCGTCGCCGTTGCGGCCCTTCATCCCTGCATAGCTCCACTTCAGGGAGCGCGAATTGAGCACGCCCGACGCCAGGTCGTAGCTTGCCAGGCGTACCTGGTTGGGCACCTCGGGAAACGGCATGTAGGGCAGCTGGTAGACGGCGCTGCCCGGGGCCAGCGAACGCTCGATGGCGGCAACGAAGTCGCTGTCGCGCTCGAAACGGGTCTGCGTCGCCGCAATGCAGCTGCGGCAAGCGGTCGTGGTCTGGTCGTACAGGCCGACCAGCGTGACGGCCGCGGCGACGGCGGCCAGCGCCAGCCGGCGCTCGCCCAGGAAGCGCCGGCACAGCGCCTGCAGTACCATGAAGAAGAACAGCAGGGCCCCGAACGCGATGAAGATGCTGATCCGGCTCCAGCCACGCAGGGCCGACGTGACCAGCTGCGCGAACAGGGAACCGAAGCCGCCGATGGTACCGAACATGAAGAGCACGAAGCTCAGCAAGGCGACCAGCTGGAGCTTGCGATCGACCTTGCGTCCCGCCAGCACGGCGCACAGCAGCAGGAACATGCCGAGGAAGCCGGCTGCGCCAACGGCGCCCAGGCTGGACGTAAAGTTCTCGTTCACGAGCGGGAAGGTCTCGTTGTAGCGCTTCGTCATGTTGCCGGCGCGCGAACTGCGGTGGTCCGGCCTCGGGTACACCAGCTGGACCAGCTTGAACGCATACAGTTCGGCGTCGACCGCGCTGCGCTGGGCCACCTCGGGGTTCGGTCCGTTGCGGTACTTGTGCACCACGTTCGGTGCGACATTGGCGAGCACCCCGAGCACGACCAGGCAGATGGCCAGCGCCGCCAGGCGCACGGCTTTCAGGTCGAGCGGCCCCAGCAGCCCCGCCGGGAACACGACCCCAGCAGGATCAGGCCGAAGGCGGCGTAGTACACGCCGAAGCAGCCCAGCGCAAGCAGGCACGCCGCGGCGAGCCATCCGGACAGCCGCCCTTGCGGCCCATCCGGAGGCGCCGCGCGCGAGGCGTTCGCGATGCGCAAGGCGATATGGAAAAACAGGGGGGCCACGAAATACCAGGTGTAGAACAGGTGGTCGAAGCGCAGGAAGTGGAAGGGCACGAAATTGAACAGCATCGCACCGGCCAGTGCGAACGGCCGATGCAGCCCGAAAGCGCGCATGGCGCCGTAGGCACAGACAAAGGTCACGGCGAAACCGGCCAGGAAATACAGGCTGACGGCCGCATACGGGCTATCCGTCACCAGCCCCAGCAGTTTGAGCACCAGCAGGTTGCCGCTATCGGAGCCGGGGTAGTCGAGGAAATTCGAACCGAAGGGATAGCCGCTGCGGGGATTGTCGAAGATCCAGCCTTCGATCACGCGTTGTGCCATCCACGCATGGCTCATGCCATCGCCCGAATAGCTGTATGGCACGCGCAGATCCGGCAGCAAGCCGTTCGGCCAGCCGGACATCAGCACGCTCGCCAGCACGACGCTCACGATGGCGCCGGCCAGCCACCACGGCCATTCGCGGCGCAGGATCGAACGCATCGATACGGGTGCGAACAGCACGGAGCCGACGTTTTGCTTATTGGTTTTCATGTTTCGAAGCTGGTACCGGGACGGCCGGGCGCGCACTGCGCCTCAACACGACTTTGTTCATCAGATAGGTAAGCGGCAACAGCACCGCGGTGACCACCAGCGGGGCGTAGGCCGGCGGCACCCCGCCGAGCTTCACCAGCACCTCCAGCAAGCCGGCCGCCACCACGTACTGCACCAGGTAGACCACGGGGTACGCGAACAGCCCGCGCCAGGACAGGGGCACCTTGAAGACGAAGCGGGCATTGAGCCAGTAGGCGAGCACGATGCCGACGACGTAGGCGGCAAGATAGGCCGCCTGGTAGGGCAACAGCTGGATCAGCCCCAGGTACAGCAGGTAGGTGAACAGCGTATTGGCCGCGCCTCCGCACAGGAAACGCAGCCAGCGTTGCCAGTCCGGGCCCCTGGCGGCAGGCGTCATCGTCAAGGCTTGTCCTTCATTATTGCGCTTGCTTGCCGCGCACGATGTCGACGAATTCGGCATAGTCGCGGATGTAGTCCTCGGCCTCGTAGTAGTGCGAGGTGAACACCAGCAGCACCGCATCGCTCGAATACTTGTACTGGATGCCCCAGGTCAGCGGCGGCAGGTGGATGCCCATGTCGGGCGACTCGAGCAGCACTTCGCAGCGGTCGTGGCCATCGTCGACGACGACGGCGCAGCTGCCTTTCACGCACAGCAGGAACTGGTGGCACTTGTGGTGGGCGTGCTCGCCGCGCGTCTTTTCGCTGGGCACGTTGAACACGAGGAAGTAGCGCTTGACGTCGAACGGGATGTCGCGCGGGAATTCGCCGACCGAGAGATCGCCGCGCGGATCGCGCACCAGCTTCGTGCGATGCAGGGTCACGTCCCCGACGCCGAGAGGCACCACAGCCTGGCGCTCGGGGAACTCGGCCTGGTTGTGCCACAGGCGGGCACCCGAGCCCGGCGACTTCTCGACGTAACCGGTAATGCGCGCCGGCACGCCCGAGACGATCGCATACGGGGGAACCGATTGTGCCACCAGCGTGCCGGCCTCGACGACCGCACCGCCGCCGATGGTCACGCCGCAGCGCACCGTCGCGCCGGCGCCGATGCGGGCACCCGCGCCGACGACGATGTCGGCCGGCGCACCGTCGGCGCCGCGCTCGAAGGTCACGCCAGGGCCCGGGGACGCCCCCTGCTCGAGACGCACGCCAGGCCAGAGCTGGGTGAAACCCTCGACCCGGCTGCCGCCGGCCAGGCGGGCGCCGGCATAGACGACGACGAAATCCCCAGATGGCAATCGCCGGCAACCTCGGCACCGTCGTGCACGAATGGGGAAACAGCTTGCGTCATAACATTACCGCTTTCGTTCATAAATAGGAAAGATGTGAGTGCGGCGACCGCGCCGCCCTCCCCGCTGCATCGCCCCTCCGGGTACCGCGGCCGGCAGCGATCATCGGCGCGCCAGCACGGTCCCGCTGCCGAACCCGGCCGGCATCACCCGACCCGGTTGGCAACCCGCATCGCCACCACGGCCAGCGGCCGCTGCTTGCTGTTTTCGTAGGCACGCCAGGCGTAGGTACCGACCAGGAACCGAGGCCGAGCAGGTTGAGTGCGCCCAGCACCAGCACCGCGAGCATCGTCGCCGCGTAGCCCGGTACCGAGATGGCACCGACGAGCCGGGCGACGGCCACCATGAGGGCGACGCCCAGCGACGCGGCCGAGCCGAGCGCGCCAATGCGCATCAAGAGGCGGATCGGATAGTCCGTGAATGCGAAGATACTGTCCATCATGTAGTCGATCTTCTTGCTCAGGGTCCAGGCCGACTTGCCCTCCTGGCGCACCAGGCGCTCGTAGCCGACCAGCTTGCGCCGGAAACCGAGCCAGAAGATGAGCGCGATCAAGGAAGAGCGCGACTCGTCGAGCGCCAGCAGTTGGTCGCGGAAGACGGTGTTGCAACCGAATACGTCGACGCCACCCGGCGGCATGTCGGGCACGACCAGCTTGCGGTACATGCCCCAGAACAGGGACGACGCCAGGCGCGAGGACGCCGGATCGTTGCGGGCGTTGCGGGTACCGATGGCGACATCGCATTCGTCGGCGGCAAGCGCCCTGAAGAACGCGACGAGCAGCTCGGGCGGCTCCTGCAAATCCGCCGCCATCACGCCGAAAAAAGCTGCCGCGGGCGGCCTGCAGGCCGGTCCGGATGGCCGGGAACGAGCCGAAATTGCGCGAGTGCGCCAGCAGCTGGGCCGGGAAGTCGAGGCGTTCGATGTGCTCGCGCAGCAGCGCGAACGACTGGTCGGGACTGCCATCGACGACGAACACCGCTTCCATCTCGCCATCGAGCGCGCGGTTCATGCCGATCAGCGCCTCGACCAGGCGCGGAATCGATTCGGCGTTCCGGTAGACCGGGATAACGACGGAATACTTCATTTGCCCCAGCCGTTGACAGCCTCCACGACGCGGTCGACGTCGGCGTCGCGCATCTCGGGGTAGCACGGCAATGTCAGGATTTCGGCGGCGAGACGCTCGGTATTGTCGAGGCGCACCTCGGCATAGCGCCCACCGAACACCGGCTGGCGGTGGTCCGGAATCGGGTAATGGACATCGGAAGCGATACCGGCCTCGCGCAGGTGCGCGCGCAGCGCGTCGCGCCGTGGGCTGCGGATCACGTACAGGTGCCCGACGTAGGCCGAACCGCCGGCTTGCGGCACCTGGACTTCCGGATGGGACAAGCCGGCACGGTAGCGTTCCGCGATGGCGAGGCGGCGCGCATTGGCGTCGTCCAGGCCCGGCAGGAAGGCGCTGAGGATGGCCGCCTGCATCTCGTCGAGGCGGCTGTTGCGGGCGCCCGCGACATCGACCTTGTACTTGTCCGACCAGCCGTACTGGCGCAAGGCGCGCATGCGGCGCGCCACATCCGGGTCGCTGGTGACGACGGCGCCGCCGTCGCCCGTGGCGCCGAGGTTCTTGGTCGGGTAGAAGCTGAAGCTGGAAGCGAGGCCGAAGGTGCCGGTGCGCTTGCCGCCGATAGCCGCGCCGTGCGCCTGGGCGCAATCCTCGAACAGCGGCACCCGCGCTGCGCGCAGAAAGCGGCGATCCCGGCGATCTCGGGCGCCGCCAGGCCGTACAGGTGGGTGACGACGACGGCCTTGACCCCGGCATCGACCGCGCGGGTGACTTCGGCCAGGCTGGCGCAGCGGCTGTCGAGGTCGACGTCCATGAACACCGGCTCGGCGCCGATGGCCAGCAGTGCCGTGGTGGTGTACATGCTGGCATTGGCGACGGTCGCGACACGGTCGCCCGCGGCCACGCCGATCGCCTTCAGGCCGAGTTCGATCGCATCGGTGCCGTTGGCAACGCTGATGCAGTCGCTGGCGCCGATGTAGGCGGCGAAGGCCTGCTCGAACTGCTTCACTTCCGGTCCGAGCACTACCCAGCCGCTGGCGATCACGCGCGCCACCGCTGCCTGGATCTGCTCCTGGTACTGGCCGATCCGCGCGGACAAGTCATTAATTTGCTGCATTCGTATTACCCTCACTGGAACCTGCGCGGCGAGGCGCATATTGAAATTGTAAGATAGAAAATTTTACTATTGTAATCTGCACATTGCGCCGGCGCCTTTTTTGTTCGTGGCAACAGCCGACATGGCAGGCAAGGGCGCACGCAAGCGCTTGCCGGCCAGATTCCATCCTCGATATCGCTGAACGACCCGCAAGGCGGCAAGGCACCGCCCTGCCGGGCAGGCGCACCGCCTTCGACGCTGCGCCGAGCAGATGCGCTCAGACGCCCCGGTCGTTCAGCACGCGCTGCAGGTACTGGCCGTAGCCGTTCTTTTCCAGTGGCGCGGCCAGCCTGGCGAGCTGCTCGCCATCGATGTAATTCTTGCGGTAGGCGATTTCTTCAGGGCAGCAGATTTTGAGGCCCTGGCGCTTTTCGATGGTCGCGATGAACTGTGCCGCCTCGAGCAGCGAATCGTGGGTGCCGGTGTCCAGCCAGGCCGTGCCGCGACCCATGATTTCGACATCGAGGCGGCCGCGTTCGAGGTAGACCCGGTTGACGTCGGTGATTTCGTATTCGCCACGCGCCGATGGCGTGATGCCGGCGGCGATATCGCAGACATCGTTGTCGTAGAAATACAGGCCCGTGACGGCGTAGTTCGATTTCGGCACGGCCGGCTTCTCTTCGATGCTGATCGCGCGGCGCTCCTGGTCGAACGCGACGACGCCATAGCGTTCGGGATCGTGCACGTGGTAGGCGAACACCGTGCTGCCTTCAGGCTGCTCGCCGGCCGAGCGCAGCTTCGCCTCGAGGTCGGTACCGTAGAAGATGTTGTCGCCGAGAATCAAAGCCGAGGGCGATTGCCCGACGAAGCTGCGGCCGATCACGAAGGCGCGTGCCAGGCCGTCGGGCGTGGGCTGGACGGCATAGCTCAGGTTCAGGCCCCACTGGCTGCCATCGCCCAGCAATTCGGCAAAGCGGCCGGTGTCTTCCGGCGTCGAGATGACCAGGATGTCGCGGATCCCGGCCAGCATCAGGGTCGACAGCGGATAGTAGATCATCGGCTTGTCGTACACAGGCAGCAATTGCTTCGAGACGCTGCGGGTGACCGGGTACAGGCGGGTACCGGACCCGCCCGCAAGAATGATCCCCTTGCGCTGGATGTTTGTCGTCATGGCGATACTCCGGGTGTAGCGTCCCTGGCCGTGTAGTTCCGGTCGATCCATGTCAGGTACTCGCCCGACTGGATGTCGCGCACCCAGGCATCGTTGGCGAGGTACCACTCGACCGTCTTGCGGATGCCGGTCTCGAAGGTTTCGACCGGCTTCCAGCCCAGTTCGCGTTCAATCTTGCGGGCGTCGATGGCATAGCGGCGGTCGTGCCCTGGCCGGTCCGTGACATAGGTGATCTGGTCGCGGTAGCTGCCCTGGGCTTTCGGCTCGAGTTCGTCGAGCAGCGCGCACAGGCGCGTTACCACCTCGAGGTTGGTCATTTCGTTCCAGCCGCCGATGTTGTAGGTCTCGCCCGTCCGCCCGCCAGCCAGCACGGTCCGGATCGCGGCGCAGTGGTCGCCCACGTACAGCCAGTCGCGCACCTGCAGGCCGTCGCCGTAGATCGGCAGCGGTTTGCCGGCGCGCGCATTGGCGATCACGAGCGGGATCAGTTTCTCGGGAAAGTGGTACGGCCCGTAATTGTTCGAGCAGTTGGTCGTCAGCGTCGGCAGGCCATAGGTGTGATGGTAGGAACGCACCAGGTGGTCGGACGCTGCCTTGCTTGCCGAGTAGGGGCTGTTCGGCGCGTAAGGTGTCGTTTCGGAGAATGGCGGCGCAGCGGCGTCGAGGGTGCCGTAGACTTCGTCCGTCGAGACGTGCAGGAAACGGAAAGCAGCTTTCGCGTCGCCGTCGAGGCCGCTCCAGTACGCGCGTGCGGCTTCCAGCAGGGTGAAGGTGCCGTTGATGTTCGTGCGGATGAATTCGGCCGGCCCGTGGATCGAACGGTCGACATGGCTTTCGGCGGCGAAGTGCACGATGGCGCGCGGCTTGTAGGTCCTGAAGAGTTCGGCAACGAGCGCGGGGTCGCAGATGTCGCCCTTGACGAAGACATGCCGCGGGTCGCCCTCGATGCTGTGCAAATTCTTGATGTTGCCGGCGTAGGTGAGGCGGTCGAGGTTGATGACAGGCTCGTCGGAATGCGCCAGCCAGCCAAGGACAAAATTCGAGCCGATGAATCCGGCCCCGCCGGTAACTATAATCATTCCATTTTCCATGCATGAGGTTGGACATTGCCAACAGGACGCGTGGTGTATCCACCTGAGCTGCCAGCGGCGTGCCGCTGGTACTCGGACTGGCGTTCGCATGCACGCGTCTGGCACGGGCAGTTCATGTTGATACGGGGGCCTGTCGGCAGGCGTCGAGGTATTGGCACAAGATCGCCCACGATGCGGCTGTGCGAGTTACGGCCTGTCGCCCTAAGTCATCAGCACGCAATAGCGAATGTTAGCATGATGTGCGCGTTGTTACTCAATTACTAAGGTGCGCGCTGTTGATCCGCCTCCCGCCCGTCGGCTTTTTCGTTTCGGACATTCGGTGAAGACGCGCACAGTTGGCGAACCCGCCTCCGCGTTAGCATCGAGCCGGTACTACCTCGCAACGACATACGGCCGCCTGCGGAAGGCGCGAAAGGAACCCATGGCTACCGGATCGACCCCTGAAGAGAGTGCGGGCAAGGCCCTTGACCTGCAGGGTAAGGGCCAGAGCGTCGGCGTGCCTGCCGACGGCGAGGTCGAGGGCAGCGCTTTCAATCCGCTTGGCAATCCGGGCATGAAGCACTGGCAGGCCGGCTATATCGAAAACCCGAGCCTCCAGGACCGCGGCAACATCTTCTTCGCCGCCGTCGAAATGACGCGCATGCCGATGGTGGTGACCGATCCGCGCCAGCCGGACAATCCGATTGCCTTCGCCAACCGCGCCTTCCTCGACCTCACGCTCTACGAAGAGAAGGACGTCATCGGCCGCAATTGCCGCTTCCTGCAGGGACCGCAAACCGACCCGAACACGGTGGACGAGATCCGCGCCGCCCTGGCCGAGCGGCGCGCCGTGGCCGTCGACGTCCTGAACTACAAGGCCGACGGTAGCGCCTTCTGGAACGCCCTGTACATCGGACCGATCTTCGACCAGGACGGCGAGCTGCTGTATTTTTTCGCCTCGCAGATGGACATCACCCAGCGCCGCGCGATCGAACAATCCTCGGTACAGGCGCAGAAGATGGAAGCCATCGGCCAGCTGACCGCCGGCATGGCGCACGACTTCAACAATTTGCTACAGGTGATCAACGGAAACCTGGAGCTCGCGATGCTGGCACTCGGCCCCCATACCCGGGCGGCCGAGCCGATCCAGCGCGCCCAGCGCGCGGCGATGAAGGCCGGCAAGCTGACCCAGCAGTTGCTGACCTTCGCGCGCAAGCAACGCCTGGAGCCGCGCCGGGTCAACCTGAACGCCCTGCTGGCCGAATTTTCCGACCTGCTGGTACGCACCCTGGGCGACCGCGTGCGGCTGCAACTCGACCTGCATCCCGGCCTGCCCTCCTGCTGGCTCGATCCGACCCATCTCGAAATGGCCCTGCTCAACGTCATCATCAATGCGCGCGATGCCATGCCAGAAGGCGGCGCGGTGTGGGTGCGCACACAGTGGCAGCCGGACAGGCCGGAAAGCCAGGACGGGCCGGCCGCCAGCGGCCAGGTGATCGTGTCGATCATCGACGAAGGCGAAGGCATGGCCCCGGAAGTGATGCGGCGCGCGACCGAACCCTTCTTCACCACCAAGGGACCAGGCACGGGCCTCGGTCTGGCAATGGTGCATGGTTTCGTGCAGCAGTCGCGTGGACGCCTTGAACTCGACAGCACGCCCGGCCGCGGCACCACGGTGCGCATGATCTTCCCGGCCGACAGCAAGGAAGAGGCAGCGACCCGCGCCGATGCCACGCAACCGGCCTCGGCAGAAGAGCAAGCGAGCAAGCCGCGCATCCTGGTCGTTGAAGACAACGAGGACGTGCGCGAATTGGCCGAAAGCGTGCTGGGCGGAGCTGGCTACGCGGTGATGGCGGTGCCGAGCGGCGAGCAGGCGCTGGCGCTGCTCACGGAAGGCAAGGAAGTCGACCTGATATTTACCGATGTGATGATGCCGGGCGGGATGAATGGCCTGCAGCTGGCCGACCAGGTACGCGCGCGCCGGCCGGATACGCCCATCCTGATCACCACCGGCTACATGGACGAACTGCCGGCAGTGTCGCGCACCCAGCCGTTCGATATCCTCACCAAGCCCTACCACCAGGAAGAGCTGTTGTCGCGGGTGCTCGCGATCCTGCCACGGGCCGCCGCGACCGAGTGAATCGATGCCGGCGTTGATCCGGCCAGATCTTGCGCCGGCGGCTTACTGCGGCTGCGGCTTCGGCAGGCCACCCAGCAGCGCGGCCAGTTTCTGCTTCGGCTTGCCCGGGCGTTGCCTGAAGCCGCCGGTGCGGCTTCCTGGCGCGGTGCGCTGGCAGGCTCGTAGGGCTTGAGGAACCACGGATCGACCTTCTCGCGGCGCGGCGACGGACCGGCGCCGTAGCTGCGTGCCGGACGCACATCGGCGTCGGCGCGGCGCGGTGCACTGCGTTCGCCGCCACGCTCGCCACCGCGTTCGACGCGTTCGCCCCGTGGCGCACGTTCGCCGCGTTCGGCATCGCGGCCGCGGCCACGTGGTGCGAAACCGGCCAGCTCGCCGCGCGTGATGGTCTGCTTGATCAGCTTCTCGATGTCGGCCAGCAAGCGCTCGTCCTTGTCCGAGTACACCGACAGGGCGTCGCCCGAGGCGCCGGCGCGGCCGGTACGGCCGATGCGGTGCACGTAGTCCTCCGCGTTGTAGGGCAAATCGAAGTTGATCACGCACGGCAGGTCGGAAATGTCGAGGCCGCGCGCGGCGACGTCGGTTGCCACCAGCACTTCGATCTCGCCCTTCTTGAAGGACTCGAGGGCGGCCATCCGTTCCTGCTGGGTCTTGTCGCCGTGGATCGCCGAGGCCTTGATGCCGGTTTGTTCCAGGTGGCGCGACAGGCGCGAGGCACCGATCTTGGTGTTGGAAAACACGATCACCTGCTTCAGCTCGCGCTGGCGGATCAGGAATTCGACGACGTCGCGCTTTTGTTCTTCGTCGACCTTGTAGACGACCTGCGTGACCTTCTCGGCGGTGGCATTGCTGCGCGCCACTTCAATCAATACCGGTTTGTCGAGGAAGCTGTTGGCCAGCTTCTTGATTTCTGGCGAGAAAGTAGCCGAGAACATCAAATTCTGGCGCTTCTTCGGCAGCAGGTTGATGATGCGCTGCAGGTCGGGCAGGAAGCCCATGTCGAGCATGCGGTCGGCTTCGTCCATGACCAGCATCTGCACCTGCGCCAGGCTGACGTTCTTCTGCTCGATGTGGTCGAGCAGGCGGCCCGGCGTGGCGATCACGATCTCGACGCCGCTTTTCAGGATGGCGGTCTGCCCCTTCATGTCCATGCCGCCGAAGACGACGGTCGAACGCAGCGGCGTGTGGCGCGAATACGCCTTGACGTTGTCGGCCACCTGCACCGCCAGCTCGCGCGTGGGCGTCAGGATCAGCGCGCGCACCGGGTGGCGCGCAGGCGACATGCTGGGGTTGGCGTGGGCCAGCAGCAACTGGATGATGGGCAGCGAGAAACCGGCGGTCTTGCCGGTACCGGTCTGGGCGGCGCCCATGACGTCGCGGCCCTGGAGGACGATCGGAATGGCCTGGGCCTGGATCGGGGTCGGATGGACGTAGCCCTGGTCGTTCAGGGCGCGCTGGATCTCGGGTGCCAGACCGAAGTCGGCAAAGCGGACATCCGCTACGGCGTCCGGTACGGCGTCCGGCACGGTGTCGGGTACGGCGGCGCCCGTTACTTCTCCAGCTTCGTTGTTCATCGGTGTTTCAGACATTATTCTTTCCGGGCATTAAATCAATGGCTCTACGCGCGAGGCGGCTGCGGCAACGCGCCCACGCTGGGGCCGGCGCTGACAAGTCTGGAGGGGCGGGCGAGCCGCCGGCTGGGGCACGGCGCGCGGCCGGCTCGGTGGCAGGTTGCGCCGGCAAAAACCGTGGCGCGGACGTAGAGATTACTCTATAGCGCCCTCAAGGTTACCGCAAAATCAAGACAGTGTATATGGAATCGTGCTGGCTTGCCTCGGGAGGCTCTCCTCTGCCTGGCCGGAAATTGCTCCGGCGGGCGACTGCGAGGTCCGGGCGCAGGCTGGCAAGCGCCGCCAATGGCGGGCGCAAGGTGGCGGGCGTCTACCCTTCCCGCTTCCAGCCGCGCGCACGGGCAGCGCGTTCGGCGGTGCTGTCGAGCGGCGTGCCGGCGATGCGCTGGCCGATGGCGTCGAGGACGGCGGGCGGCAGGCCATTGCCATCCATCCAGGCGGCGCCAAGCGCACCGGGCCAGCACCGGTATCTTCCAGTGCATGCCGTCGCGGCAGGCCAGGCCCGCCGTGGTGTCCATCACGAAGCTGCGGCAGTACTTGCCGTCCTTGCCGAGGAAGCTGATGCCGATGCGTACCCGCCCCGAGGGACCGGGACTGGCCAGCTGACCACCCGGGGCCCGGGCAAGGTGCCCCTTGGCGACGATGGCGCCGTCGGCACCGCTGAGCGAGGCCAGTTCCCCTCGCCCTGCCAGGCGCGCCAGCCGAAGGCACCCGCGAGCGCACCGGCAGCCAGCGCGGCCACGACGGCGGCGACGTGGCGGCGCGCCCAGGTCGGCGCAGGAGGTGCCGGCGGCGGCGGCAGCACACCGGTGCGCGCGGCGCGCACGGTGTCGAGCTGGACCACCTTGGCGCCACTGTGGGCGCCGTGGGAAGGGCCGTGGGAGCCGGTGTCGCGTCCGCCGGCGACGACGCCGTAGACGCGGCTGCGGCGGGCGCGGTGCTGCGCCACCCGCGCGGCAATGACGGGGTCGGCGCGGATTGCACGCTCGACGGCCGCACGGGCCGGTTCGGCGAGTTCGCCGTTGACGAAAGCAATCAGGAGTTCGTCCGAAAATTTCATGGCAGCGCTAGGAAGTGATCAAGCCATGTTCGTCCAGCACGTCGTGCAACAGCTCGAGCCGGATCACCGGATTGTCGAGCATGAGCATGTTCTGTTTCTGCGTGTTCGGCAGCGGCAGCAGCTCGCACCAGCGGTTCGCCACCCAGCCGCAATCTTCCAGGCGGAAAGGCGGCTGTACCGGCCAGCGCTCCTGAGGCACATCGTGCAGCGAAGCGAGCACACGGTCAAGCGCGTCGGCCGCGCCTTGCAGTTCGGCAGGGATGCGCACCGCCTGGTCGCCCTCGATGAGTTCGACATCGGCCATCCACAGTCCGTTCAATCGTTGTTGCGAAGACTTCACTTCGAAGCGGGCGCCGCCGCGGCAGACGACTTGCAGCAGGCCCGGCGTGGTGGCGGTGGTATCGCAGACGGTGGCAAGGGTGCCGCCCTCGACGAAACGCTCGGGCGCATTGCCGCGCGCACGCACTTCATGTCCCTGGGTCAGCAGGACGATGCCGAAGGGCGTGTCCTCGGTCAGGCAACGGCTGACCATGTCGAGGTAGCGCGCCTCGAACACCTGCAGCGGCAGCACCCCGTCCGGGAACAGCACCGTGCTCAGTGGGAACAATGGTAGGGAAATCGTCGCCATGCCCCATCATGACAGAATCGCCGACCTGAGGGCAGCACGATTGCGGGGCATCGGTGCCCGCCTCGGAGCGACTTGCCAGCCCCCCCAATCCGAGACGATGTGCAGCGTCGAGAGGGACATCTCCCCGCCTGGCGTGAATTCCTCAGGTGGCAATTATTCAGGCAGGAAGGTCACGGTCGCGGGAGCCGCGTTCGCCTGGAAAGCGGGCCCCGGCAGCGTCGACTGGCTGGGACCGGCAGCATTGGGATCGGAAAGGCGGCTGGGGCATGTGGCCGCCCATGCACAAGGAATCCGCAGGCGAAGCGGGGAAGTACCAGGCCTGCCGAGCCTGCCAGGCAGCAGGCGCTACGGGCCGGCGCCCTTCAAGAGGCGCTCGGATCCTTCGACGAACGCGCCGACCCGGTATCGGCGGAGGCAAACTCGGCCACCCAGGCTGCTACCGCCGCCTCCGGATAGCCGCGATGGAAATGCCTTCTCCACGGATAGGCACTTTCGCCCGACCCATCCTTGAGCTTGATGGCGCTGGTATGGCAAATGAACTTGGCAGGGCTGCCGGCAACGACGCTGTCCGGCTCGACGGTCCTGTTGACCGAACTGTGAGCGCCAACCAGCGCCCCTGACTTCACCGTCACGCCCGGCAGGATTGTCGTCATCGTGGCAATCGCGACGTAGTCTTCGATCGTCACCCCCATCATGACATTGCTCGGCGGATGCGGATCATTGGTCAATACGACGTAAGGGAAAATCCAGACATAATTTCCGATGGTCGAGTGCTGGCCAATATGCACATTGCTGTGGAACTTGACATAGTCGCCAATCTCGCAATGTCCCTGGATATCGCCCAATGTGCCGATTTGGAAAGCTTCGCCGGCTTTCGTCTTTTCGCGAACGGTGACGCTGTGGCCCGTCGACAGCTTGTCGCCGAACTCGGAACCTTCGTAAAAGACGCTGTGCGAACGAATCAACGAAGCCTTTCCGATCACCAACGGCGTACCGCCAGACAATGCGGAAGGGACACCGATTTCGCAGTGAGAACCGATCACCGTGTCGTCACCAATGATGACGTTTCCATGAATGATAGTGTACGGGCCAACGCTCACATTGGAACCCAGTTTTGCCTTGCTGTCGATTAGCGCGGTGGGATGTATCATGGATAAGCCTTTATTCAGCAAATTGATTTTTCTAATTCCGGGGCAGGAAAGCAGTTTCAATCGGAACGCAAGCAGTTGATCGCTCGCCTCGTTCAATCGATTTACCCGTTTCGTTCACGACAGGGGTGCGGCTTTGCCGCCTCAAGCATTCGACATGGCCGTCGTTCATCCATCCATGACATAAATTTGACATCGCGCAGTGTACGAGCATTATTGCAATCAAGGCAAGCAGGGTCCAGGTCCTGCCCTGGTCGAAGGTGCGTGACAGATGCCGCTGGTGCCCAGGATCAAGGACGCGGGGAACAAGGTGTCGCCAGGCCCTAGCCTTCCGGCGCCACCAGCGGCAGCGTGCGCAAGCCGTTGACGAGCGCGGCCAGGCGCCAGCGCAGGCGCTCCCAGCCGGGGTCGGGCAGGGGCACGACGTGCACCGTCAGCTCGCCGCCAGGCACCGCCGGGCAGGCGAAAGCATAATTGCCGGCCTGCTCGAACGGCAGGCGGAACTCCTGGCCGGGCGGCAACTGGACCGGCCCGAACACGTGGGCGACGCGATCGCGGTTACGCAGCAGCAAAACGTCCTGGACACCCGGGGTCAGCCGCACTTCGGTCGGCAAGGCCAGCGTGCGCAGGGGGCGCGCCCTTCGCGCTCGTGCGCGCAGGGAAGGTCAGCAGGCGTTCGTGGCTGGGGTCGCGCAGGGGGCCAGCGCCCCCCACAGGATGGCCAGCAACAGTGCGCCGGCCAGCGCGCCCGGCAGCGGATGACGGCGCAGCAGGGAAGACATGGGATTCATGGAAAGGATTCGGTCAGCCGCCGGCGGGCGGCCCGGGATTGTAGCATTCAGGATAGATTTTTTGCGGGCACCGGCCCTGGCGGCACGCTTGCTGGCGGCGACGGCACGATGCCGCCGGGGACAAGCCACGGCGCCCGCATCGGAATGCCACCGCACCGGCAGGGTCCCGTCCGACGCCGGCGCGGACGCGCGCTGAACCCTGCGATAATCCAGCTTCGGCCTTCCTAAAAGCGTGCGCCCCGCAGCGGCGCCGACGCGTATGCTCGCTGGGCGAGCCCGCATCGTGGTGTTGCGTCGCAAGCGTGCCGCTCACTCATCCAGACTACATGCCCCATCCGGAATCCAAGCAGACCAGCCCCCTCCCCGGCGTCCCCACCCAGCGCGGTTGGGCGCCCCTGGCGCTGGCTGGACTGGTTTTCCTTGCCTCATTGTTGCTCACCTATTGGGCCTGGAACAGTGCGCGCCGCGATGTCGTGGCCGACCTCGGCGCCCAGTTCGACTACCGCGCACGCGACCTGGCCAACAGCACAGGGCGGCGCATGGCCGTCTACGAACAGGTGTTGCGCGGCACCCGTGGCTTCATGCGCGGCAATGTCGCCATCAGCCGCGCCGAGTTCGCCGAGTATTTTCGTATCCAGAATCTGCAGGAACATTTTCCCGGCATCGAGGCGCTCGGCATTGCCAGCATCATTCCGCCCCGGCAGGTGGCCGAGCACCAGGCGGCGGTGCGGGCCCAGGGCTTTCCCGACTACACGACTCATCCGGACACGAGCCTTGGCCTGATCACCTCGATCACCCATATCGAACCGTTTGCCGGGCGCAACCTGCGCGCCTTCGGCTTCGACATGTACGGCGAACCGACCCGCCGCGCCGCGATGATCGCCGCGCGCGACAGCGGCGCCGCCGCCGTCCGGGCAAGGTGGTGCTGGTGCAGGAAGGCCGCAATGCCCAGCCGGGCTTCCTGATGTACCTGCCGGTGTACCGCGCCGGCATGCCGGCCGCGACCATCGAACAGCGCCGCGCCGCCATCGCCGGCTGGGTGTATGCCCCGTTCCGGATGGCCGACCTGATGCGCGGCATCGGCGGTACCCACGCGGCCGATTTGCAGGTGGCGGTCTACGACGGCCCGCGTGCCGATCCGGCGGCGCTGCTGTACCGCTCCGAAGACACGGCGGGCTGGCGCCGGCCGCTATTCCAGCAGACGCTGCCGGCCACGGTCGCCGGCCGTCCGTGGACGCTCGAGATCGCCTCCTCCGCCAGTTTCGAAGCGCGCCTCGACAGCCGCCGTCCGCGCGCAATCGCGGTGGCCGGCGTCGGCCTGGGCTTCCTGCTGTCCCTGATCGTCTGGCTGCTGGCCAGCGCCCGCCGCCGCGCGATGGGGCTGGCGCGGGCCATGACGCTGGAGCTGCGCGAAGCCTACGAACATATCGAGGCCGAGCGCGCGCGCATGTACGTGATCCTGCAGAACGCCTACGACGCCTTCGTTGCCGTCGATGCCCGGGGCCGCGTCACCGACTGGAATGCCCGGGCGGTGCAGCTGTTCGGCTGGCAGGAGCTGGAAGCAGTCGGGCGCGACGTCGGCGAACTGCTGCTGCCGCCCCAGCAGCGTGCAGCCGGCCGCGGCTTTGCCCAGTTCGCGCCCGACGGCCGGGGCCTGGCCGTGGGCGTGCCGCTCGAGATCGTCGCGCAGCGCCGCGACGGCAGCCCGGTGCCGGTCGAGATCGTCGTCGCCGCCCTGCCCGCCGAAGTGGGCGCCGGCGCCAGCGCCTTCCTGCGCGACCTGCGCCCGCGGCGCGAACTCGAGGCGCGCGAGCGGCTGCGCCAGCAACGCCTGGACGAGGCGCGCACGGCGCTGGCCCGATCGCAGAAACTGGAAGCGGTGGGCAAGCTGACCGGCGGCGTTGCCCACGACTTCAACAATATCCTGCACATCATCAGTGCCAACGTGCAGCTGCTGCTGAAGTCGAACAACAATGCCGAGAAGCGCCTGCGCAGCATCCTCGACGCGGTCGAGCGTGGCTCGAAACTGTCGGCGCAGCTGCTGGCGTTTGCCCGGCGCCAGCCGCTGCACCCGAGCGTGGTGAACGTGCGCAGCCTGCTCGAACGCATGGACAGCCTGCTGCAGCGCGCGGCCGGCGAATCGGTGGCGATCGACCTGGCCGGCGGCGCCACGCTGTGGAATGCCCTGGTCGACCCGAACCAGCTCGAGAACGTGATCCTGAACCTCGTCATCAACGCGCGCGATGCCATGGGCGGCAAGGGCAAGGTGACGATCGCGCTCGACAATCTGTCCATCGACAGCGCCGCCGCCACGGCCGACCCGGAGATCGAACCGGGCGAGTACGTGCGCATCGCCGTGACCGATACCGGCGAAGGCATGCCGCCGGAAGTCATGGAGCGCGCCTTCGAACCCTTCTTCACCACCAAGCCCGAAGGCAAGGGCACGGGCCTGGGACTGTCGATGGCCCATGGCTTCGTCAAGCAGAGCGGCGGCCACATCCGCATTGCCAGCGTGCCCGGCGAAGGCACGACGGTCAGCATCTACCTGCCGCGCACGATGGCCGAGGCGGACGACCTGGCGACGGCACTGGCGGGCAAGCCGGCGCAGTAGCAACGCAGGGCACGGGCGACATGCTCTTCGTTCGCACCTGCCAGCGGCTTGCCGAGCCACAGCGATTGCCGGCCCGTATCACACGTCTTCCCTCCTTTCGCGCTGCACGGCCAGCAGGCGGCGCGCGATCGCCTCGACGTGGCGTTCATCCGTGCCGCAGCAACCGCCGACGATGTTCAGCCGCGGCAGCAGCCCATGGAGGGCCAGGTAGTCCTCGCCCAGCTGCTGCGGGTCTCCATCGCCCTGCTCGGTTGATTCGTCGAGCTCGGCGTGGCTGCGGCGCGAGGCGTTGGCGCGCAGGCCGCGCAGGCGCCGGCGCCAGGCCCCTCGGTTTGCAGCGCCGGCTCGACATGGCTCGGATGCGCGCAATTGATCATGTAATAGGCGGGATAGGCCCCGGTCTCGGCATCGGTGCGCGCAATCGCTTCGTCCAGCGGGTCGCCCGAAGGCAGCCGGCCTCCGTGTTCGAGGGTAAACGAAATGGCCACCGGCATGTCGCAGGCCGCGGCGGCGTCGACGATGCCGATCGCCTCGTCCGGGTAGGTGATGGTGAAGGCGGCGACCATGTCGGCATCGGTGGCGGCGAAGGTGGCGATCTGCGCCAGGTGGTAGTCGTGCGCCTGGGCCGCCCCCATGCGCTCGCCAGTATGGTAGCCATCGCCGCGCGGGCCGACCTTGCCGCTGATGACGATGGGGATGGCCGCGCCTGCCTGGGGCGTGGCGCCCGGCGCCGGGGCGGCTTCGCAGGCATCGCGCACCGCCGCCACCAGCGCCACGGCGTCGCGGTTGGCCTCGGCCAGGGCGAGCTCGTTGTAGCCGAGCTTGCGGCCCCAGTCGGGGTTGGCGCGCCAGGTCGGCGTTTCCAGCACCAGACCGGTGCGGTGCAGCTGGGCGAGGCGCACGAAGCGTTCGAAATAGGCACGCAGGGCGGCGCGCCCCTCCTCCTCGCGCAGCAGTACGAAGGAGGCGAACGAGGGCAGGTGAAGCCCCTGCTGGAAGCTGAGCATCGTTTCCAGCCCGGCGTCGGCCAGGAACAGCCGGCCACCCTGCTGGGGCAAGCGCTTGCGGTAGCGGTTCATAGTGCCTCCAGGAAAAACTCGCCGTGCCGGCATCGCTAGCTTGGAACACATCGCCCTGCCGCTGGTTCCCGCAAGTGCGTGGCGCGCGCCTGAGCTGCCACAACACGCCCGCCTCCAGCGCCTTCACTGCGGCGGCAACCGGCTGCTGTTGCATAAAGTGCGACATTGGCGCGACATGAGGCGGGACAAGCTGCCGAGCGCGCGCCAGCGCACATTGCGCGCGGGCGCGCTCTGGCACACTCGGCATCAAAAGGAGAGCGACCATGACCGAGCACCATCGATCCGCCCAGCCCGTACATCGCGCCGTGCCGCAAGCGCCCGGCTTCGACAACACCACCGCGCTGCTCAGCGAAGGCTACCGTTTCATCGGCAACCGCTGCGACGCCCTCGGCACCGACATGTTTTCCACCCGCCTGATGCTCAAGCGCGTGGTCTGCATGCGCGGCGAAGCGGCAGCGCGCATGTTCTACCAGCCGAATCGCTTCACGCGCCGCGGCGCGATCCCGCCCACGGCGCTGGCCCTGCTGCAGGACCACGGCAGCGCCCACACCCTCGACGGCGAGATGCACCGGGTGCGCAAGGCGATGATGATGGCGATCCAGTCGCCGGAAAGCCGTGCGCGCCTGGTGGCGCTGGCCGAAGCCGAATGGCGCCGCCACTTCGCGCGCTGGACGCGGCTGCGCAAGGTGGTGCTGATCCGGGAAGCGCAGGCCGTGCTCTGCCGCGCCGCCTGCGCCTGGGCCGGGGTGCCTTTGGTGAACGAGGAAGAGGCCGTGCTGCGCACCGCCGAATTCTCGGCCATGATCGACGGCGCCGGCGCGGTCGGTCCGCGCAACTGGCTGGGGCAATCGCTGCGGCGCCATACCGAGGAGTGGGCGCGCGGCCACATCGAGGCGGTACGGATGGGGCGCCCGGTCGATCCAGCCAGCCCGCTGGCGACGATCGCCTTCCACCGCGACGCCGACGGCGAGGTGCTGTCGATGGAGCATGCCGGCGTGGAGCTGATCAATATCCTGCGGCCGGTGGTGGCGGTGGCACGCTACATCGTCTTCGGCGCGCTGGCGCTGCACGAGTTCCCGCAATGGCGCGCACGCGTGGGCAGCGACGATGCCGCGCTGCAGATGTTCGTACAGGAGGTGCGCCGCTACTACCCCTTCTTCCCGGCCATTGGCGGACGCGCCAGCACCGCCTTCGAGTGGAACGGGCTGCAGTTCGCCAAGGGCGACTGGGTGCTGCTCGACATGTTCGGCACGAATCGCCATCCGGGTACCTGGGGCGACGGCGACAGCTTCCGCCCCGAGCGTTTCGATGGCTGGCAGGGTAGCGGCTTCGACCTGATTCCCCAGGGCGGCGGCGAATATGCCACCAGCCACCGCTGTCCGGGCGAGATGGCGACCGTGGAGCTGACGAAGTCGGCCCTGCGGCTACTGGCCACCGAAGTCGACTACGACGTGCCGCAGCAGAACCTCGACATCAGCCTGGCGCGCATGCCGACCCTGCCGACCAGCGGTGTCGAGATCGGCCACGTGCGCCTGGCGCGCGCCAGCTGAGGGCGGACGCTGCCGGGACGCGGCTCAGGCGGCGCGCGCGGCGGCCTGCGGTGGCGCGACGCAGGCCTGGGAAGGATCGTGCACGGCCACGCGCCCGCGTCCGTGCAGCTTGGCATCGTACATCGCCGCATCGGCGCAGCGCAGCAAGCCGTCGGCATCGTCGCCGCAATCGGGCGCGACCGCCACGCCCAGGCTGGCGGAAATCGACAGCGTGAACCCTTCGGTGACGAAGGGCCGGTTCAGCTCGCGCAGGATGTCCTCGGCCACCTTGCGCGCGTCGCCGCTGTCGGACACGCGCGGCAGCAGCACGACGAATTCGTCTCCGCCCAGGCGTGCCAGCGTGTCGCTCGCGCGCAGGGTGGCGCGCAGGCGCGTGGCCACCTGCTGCAGCAGGATGTCGCCGACCGCGTGGCCATAGGTGTCGTTGACGGGCTTGAACTTGTCGAGGTCGAAGAAGATGAGGCCAAGCTTGTGCCCTTCGCGCTGCGCCGCCAGCAGTGCCTGGCGCAGGCGGTCGGCCAGCAGCAGGCGGTTCGGCAGGCCGGTCAGCATATCGTGATGGGCCTGGTGGCGCATCGCGTCTTCCTGCAGCTTGCGCGCATCGATATCGGCCACGGTGCCGACGATGCGCAGGGGTTCGCCGGTGACGGCACGGCCGGCGACCTGGCCGCGCGCCAGTACCCAGCGCCAGTTGCCATTGCCCAGGCGGGTGCGGTACTGGACGACATAGTCGGGCGTGGCGCCGGCCAGGTGGGCGTCGAGCGCGCGCAGCACTGGCGCGGCGTCGTCCGGATGGGCCATCAGGCGGAAGGCGTTGCGGTCGAAGGGCATCAGGGTGGCGGGCGCATCGACGATGCCCCGGGCGCTCGGCGACAAGGTCACCAGGCCGCTGGAAAAACTGTAGTCCCAGACGCCCCGCCGGCCGCCGCGTTCAGCGCCAGTTGCCAGCGCGCCTCGGCTGCGGCCAGCGAGGCGATGCCGCGCTGGCGGTTGTCCGAGGCCGCCACGGCTGCCCAGCCCGCCAGTGCCAGCACCGGGGAGACCCCGATCCCCGTGTAGAGCAGGCTGTCCTGCTGGCGGGCGTACTGGGCGTCGGCCTCGCGCACCGACTGGCCGACCGTCACCACCAGGCCATAGTCGGACAGCCTGCGCCAGCCGTAGTGGCGGTCGACGCCGTCGAGCCGGCTTACCCGCTGGAACGTGCCGTAGGAGCCGCTGCCCGGCATGTAGGGAAAGCCCGTCAGCACCTTGCCGCTGTCGCGCATGGTGAGGTCGTGCGTGGTGCGGGCGATGACGACGCCGCCCACGCGTACCAGTGCGATCGAGGCATCCGCGCCAATCTTGATGTTGCTGTAAAAGCGGGAAAAATAGTCCGGCGCGACGCCGGCGATGATGACGCCGGCCAGCTTGCCGTCGCGGTCGAGGATGGGACGCGAGAACTGCACCGTCCAGCGTCCGGACAGGCGGCCCTTGACCGGTGTGCCGATGTAGAGGCGGTCGGGCGGCGCATCGCCAGGGTAGCCCAGGTGCGCGCGCACATGGTCACGGTCGCCCAGGTCGACCTGGGCAGGCGCGCCGGCGATATTCGAGAACACCACCCGCCCGCGCGCATCCGTCACCGCCAGGTTGATCGCCAGGGTGCCGTGCAGGTGCGAGTTGAGTTCGCCTGCGATGTCGGCGAAGTGCTCGGGATTGCGCAGCCAGCTCAGGCGCAACTGGCTGAGCGACAGGTCGATCGTCACCATGCTCGAGCGCACTTCCTCGGCAAAGGCGTGCGCCAGGTTCTGGACATTGCGCTGGCTGTCCTCGCGCGCCGTGTCGGTCAGTTGCAGGCGCTGGTAAACGACGAAGCCCCAGACCAGCGGCAAGCCGATGGCGAGAAACACCGCCAGGCGGCGCAGCACGCCGGGACGGAAATAGGCCCCGGAAGCGCCGCTGGCACGCAACGATTGGATGGTTTGGAGGGGCATGGCCGGGATGACCCGGCATGATGCTGCCGGCCTGTCGATTGACGAAAGATTATTTGAGGAAATTCTACCGGTGCGATATATGCAGGACAAGTAAAACTGATGAATTGTTGTTTGTAGGCATCATCCTACAAGCTGTGACCTGAAAGAAATATACTTTCATCCCCAGACCACCATGAAATAATATTTCACCGCGTGGCCGCTGCCTGTCCAGCCGTGCCTGATCGGCAATCCCGTGCCGCTCCCCCGGCCTTGCATCCATAATCGCCCCAGACACTGGAGGATGATATGGATGTGCAGTTCCTGGGCACCTCGTCGGGCACGCCGAGCCGAAGCCGCAATGTCGCCGGCCTGGCGCTGCGCGCGAGCGGTTCGAAACATTGGTACCTGGTCGATTGCGGCGAAGGCACGCAGCACCGCCTGCTGCGCACCAGCCTGTCCGTGATCGGCCTGCGCGCGATTTTTATTACCCATATCCACGGCGACCATTGCTACGGCTTGCCGGGCCTGCTGGCCAGCGCCGGCCTGATGAACCGCAGCGAGCCGCTGCTGATTGCCGGTCCGCCAGCGGTGGAGCGCTTCGTGCGCGCGGTGATCGACACCACCGAGCTGCGCCTGCCCTACCCGCTCGACTTCGCCACCGTCGAGCCGGGCTGGACGAACGACACCCTGCCCGACCTGCGCATCGACGCCGCGCCGCTGTCGCACCGGGTGCCCTCCCATGCCTACGGCTTCACGGAGAAGGCGGTCGAGCGCCGCCTCGACATCGGCCGCCTCGAGCGCGACGGCATCTCCTCCGGTCCCGGCTGGGGTCAGTTGCAGCGCGGACAGGACATCGAATTGCCTGACTGCCGCGTGGCGCGCAGTGCCGACTACCTGCTGCCTGGACGGCAGCCGCGCCGCATCGTCGTCGCCGGCGACAACGACACACCCATGCTGCTCGCCGAGCAGGTGCGCGATACGCACGTGCTGGTGCATGAAGCCACCTACACCGAGGAAGTCCTGCAAAAGGTAGGACCCGGCCCCCAGCACAGCTCGGCCCAGGCGGTGGCCGCCTTTGCCGAAACGGCCGGCGTGCCGAACCTGGTGCTCACCCATTTCAGCCCGCGCTACCAGCAAGGCGAGGGCAAGCTGTCGATGAACGCGCTCGAAGACGAGGCGCGCGCCGCCTACCATGGCGCCCTGTTCCTGGCCAGCGACCTGCAACGCTATGCGCTCGACCGCCACGGGGTGCTGGCGGCGCTGGCGGACGCCTGACTGTCCACATGCCTGAGCTTGCCCAGCCTGTGGCATGGACAGGCCCTTTGATGGTGTCATTTGACAACAATGTGAATATTCGTGAGGTTAACAGACGAATTGGCCGTTAGAATCGCGGCTAGTTTCCGAGCGGCAATAGACGCCACCGGAATGGCACTGGCAATCCTGCCGGTGTTTCGCCCCGATTTTCACGGATTACTCTCATGTTCTGCTCAGTATGTGGCACCCAGCAAGCGGACGCGGCGCAAGCCTGCGCCGTCTGCGCCGGTGTACCCGTTACTTCCGCCAACACGTCGACCGTCACCCCGGCTTCGGGTTACGAACCGCTGCCGCCCGGCATTGCCGGCTGGAGCTGGGGCGCCTTCCTCATGAATTGGATCTGGGCAATCGGCAACCGCACCTGGATCGGGCTGCTTGCGATCGTTCCCTTCATCGGCTTCTTCGTTTCCATCTGGCTCGGCGTCAAGGGCCGTGAAATGGCGTGGAAAAACAAACACTGGGACAGTGTCGAGCACTTCAAGCGCGTCCAGCGCACGTGGACGATCTGGGGCGTGGTCCTGTGCCTGGCGCCTGCCGTGCTCATCACGATATCGATGGTGGCAGTGGCCATCCCGGCCTACCAGGGTTATGTCGAGAAATCCCGCCAGGCCCAGCTGCGTTTCGATGCGCAGAAGGCGGCGGACGCCGCCCCAGCTGTGCAATAACCGGCACAGCCCATCCGACTGCGCCATGTCAGGCGCGCCAAGCGCAAGCCCACACCGATGCCTCGGGTGGGCTTTTTTCATTGCGCCTGCAGCTGCGCCCGCAGGCGGGCAAAGTGGGCATAGTCTTCCTTGCTGAGCGGAAAGCGCTCCAGCACCTGCAAGGCGCTGCCGCGCACGTCGCGGCTTTCCTGGCCATTCGCCGCCAGCGCCAGCAGGCTGTCCTTGACGCCCGGGTCGCGCGCCCCTGTCTGGGCAATCGCGAAAATCGCCGCCTGACGCACCTCTGGCGCGCTGTCGCCCGGGGCCTGGGCCAGGCGCGGGCCGCTCTCCCCGCTCTTGTCCCACTGCCCCAATTGCTGCAGGCTGCGGCTGCGCACGACGGGATCGGCGTGCTGCGACAGCGTGGTCAGTTGCGCGACCACCTGCGCCGCTTCGTCGGGATCGGCCGCACCGGCCTGCAAGGCGGACAGGGCGCCGATCAGCACCGCGGGCGACTGTTCGCTCGCCAGTACGCGCCGCGCCAGGCTGCGCGTCTCGGGCGCGTTCGGCGCCACGCTGCGCAGCATGTCGAAACCGAATGTGCGGTCGACCAGGTTGCCGCTGTTGGCCAGGCGATTGGCAAGGAACACGACGTCCGGCGCCTGCACGGTGGACAGGATGGTTTTCAGGAGGTCGCGCGCCTGGGTGGTCTGCGCCGTGTCGTAAAAGCCGATCAGCTTGCGCCGCGCCGCCGGGTCGGTCTGCGCCAGCTTGCGTAGCCGGTCTTCCGCCTGGTAAGCCGCTTCGCCGCGCTCGCCCGGCTGCAGGGCGCTCGCCCACAAGGCGTCGACACCGGCGGCGGGTGGCAGGGTTGCCGCGGCGAGGTGTGCGCTCGCCTGCGCGGCCGCCGGCGGCGCGCTCCGTGCATCGCCAAAGCCCGGGCCGGCAGCCGGCTGGACGGTGGACGCCACCGGTCCGGGGGGCGCGGCGTCGGGAGCACGGATCAGCCAGGCCAGGCCGAAGCCGACGGCAAAGCTGAGCAGCACAGGGACGAGGCGCGATGGCAGGGATGGTACGTTCACGGTGCTGCTTTCCTTCTGCGACATGTTTTGACCCATGATCAGGCTGGACGAGCACGCCCGCCCAGCCCCGGCTTTAGTTCATCAACAGATCGGCCTGGCGGCTCGTGGTCTGCGTCTGCAAACCGAAGTGCCCGAGCGCATAGTCGGTGGTCGAGTTCTGCAGGTCGACATTGCTGGTATGCGCACCGTAGACATAGCAGCTGCCATAGCAGACCACCTCGTCGATCCAGCTCTTGATCGAATACATCTTCGCACCATAGCGTTTGCCGCGCACGGATCTGGTCAGCGGGCTGTCGATCGACAGGCCGTTCGCGCCACAGGTGGGCGTGATGACATTGTAGGGATACACGCCGCAGGAATTCAGGCCCCACTGCGCGCCGGCGACGCTGACGAAGGAATTGACGCGGCTGGCGTAGCCGAGTTCGTTGATCGCTTTCATCGCCAGGGTCACGCCCATCGAATGGCCGATGACGTCGATCTTGCCGGTGCAGGAGCTGGCATGGGCCGAGGTCATGGCGCTCTTGACCGGACTCGTGTTCGCGGTGCCGTGATCGTTGCTGGCGGGATTCGTCTTCGAGCCCCAGTTCGGCAGGAACAGCTGCGAAGCCAGGTAGCCGCGGCCCTTCAGGGTGGCGACGGTGTTGTTCCAGTCGGCCGGCGAGCCGGTATTGCCGTGCACGAGCACGACGTTGTCGAGGCAGGCGGCCTGGGCGCCCGCCCCGGCCAGGGACAGCAATGCGGCGGCAACGAGCCGCGTAAAACCCAACGGTTTTCCAGACATGGTTTCTCCTCCGTGTTGTCGTGGTATGGCGGACGCTTGTCGTTGTTATGGCGTCCGTCCCTTGCCGGCGGCATGGGCCCGCAAGACGATCCACTCTAGGAGGAAGGCCAGCCGTATGCCACTCCCCGTTCAGGGAGTCATGTTGCATGAAAGGGACCGGCGCGTCGGGTGCGCGCGTGCTAGCAGGCGCGCCCGCCGATCCAGTCGCGCGCCTTGGCCACCGCATGGGCGCGGCTGCGCACTTCGAGTTTCAGGAAGATCTGGTCGATGTGGTATTTCACGTTCAGCTCCGACAAATCGAGGATCTTCGCGATTTCCCAATTCGTCTTCCCCTCCTGCAGCCAGTGCAGGATCTCGCGCTGGCGCTCGCTCAGCGCCTTCCTGTTCTTGACGGGACGAGCCTGGTAATCGTCGACCGCGGCGAGCACCCGCGCCAGCGCGAAATGCAGGTGCGGCGTCAGCAGCTTCATCAGGTAGGCATGCTCCTGGCCGATCTCGCCGGGCAGGCGCGAAAAAATGAAAAAGCTGGAAAACACCCCGCCCAGGTCGAGCACGCCGTGCGCGATCGTATTGCGCAGATCGTACTTATTGAAAAGGCGCACCCAGTCGCCCGGCAGCTGGTCGTCGTCGCGCCCGCTCTGGAACCATTGCGGCTCGAGCGTTTCGCGCCAGCGCTTCATCAGGGGACTGTCGAGCCGCCCGTCCTCGTCGCGCAGGGGCTCGAAATACTCCATCGGATAATTCACATGCAGGACCTTGCGCACGTGATTGCCCTGACGGCTGACGCCGCCGATTCCGCACAGCATCGCCTCATGCGGCAGCACGGCGCGGCACGGCCCCTCGATCACGCGCGTGAACTCGTCCACCGTACGCACCTGCGTACAGCCGACCAGCACGTCCATGATGCGCTTGTCCAGATCGCCCTGTGCGGCGTGGTTCATCTCGGTCTCCCCCAAGATTCTGATGCTTTTTTTGTGTGGACAGTGCCCCGGTTCCGCCTGCCGCCAGCCTGTCGAGGGCCTTGCATGCTGCGCCAGGGAACGAGAAGGACTCGGAAGAGAATAGTTGAGCCGCGTGGATTGTCAAATGAAAAAACGTGCTAGTGCCATAGCCTGGCAGCGCAGGGCGAAGGGCTGGACGATGCGTGTCATCCACGCCGTGCATGTGACGGCGATAGGCCGGGATAGTGCGGGCGCCGGGTCAGGCGCTGCAGCGCAGGTTTTGCGGGATGGCGGCCAGCTGCAGGTGCTCGACGCGGTCGCGGCCATTGCGCTTGGCCTCGTACATGAGCTCGTCGGCAGCGGCAATCAGCTGGCGCAGCGGGTCCTCGCCGGTCGCCGCCCCCAGGTCGACGGTGGCCACGCCAAAGCTGGCCGTGGCGCGCAGGCGTACGCTGCCGTCCTGGGCGGCCAGTTCGGTCGCGCCAAAGCACGTGCGCAGGCGCTCGGCCAGGGCGATGCCGCCGGCCAGGCTGGTACCCGGCAGGACAATCAGGAATTCCTCGCCGCCGTAACGCACGACACTGTCGACCTCGCTTCGGACGGCGCCCTGCAGGATCTGCGCAAAGGCGCGCAGCACGACGTCCCCGTAATCATGGCCATGGGTATCGTTGATGTTCTTGAAGTGGTCGATATCGCACAGCAGCACCGTCAGGCTGTCCGGCCGGGCGCTACTGCCGACCCAGCGCCCTCCCATCAACTGCTCGTGCAGGTAGCGCCGGTTGAAGCAGCCGGTCAGGTGATCGCGCTCGGCCGCATGTTTCAGTACCGACCAGGAGCGGAACTCCTCGCGCGACACATGGTTGAAGCGGCGCGCGGCCAGGAAGCCGAAGGTATTGACCAGCACCAGCAGCATCCCCATCGTCAGGGTATCGGCAAAGGACATCTGGCTGTGCAGGTCGGCCAGCGCAACGAAAACCACCGTGGCGACGCTGGCCAGCGCCAGGGCGTAACGCAGGCGGTTCGGGATATACAAGTAAATGACCACGAGCATGATCGCCAGCGACATCGCGTGCCAGTGGAATTCAGCCGGGCGCGTCACGGCAATGAACATGAAGCAGACCATTGCCACGCTTTCGGCCATCGTCGCCGCCACCCGCGTGAAATGCACCGACAGCAGGCGGCGGTAGGCCAGCCAGGCGAAGACGCCGGCGGTGGCGGCCACCAGCAGGCGCGCCGCCGGGATGGCCCGCGTCTCCACGCCCCAGCCGAGCGCGGCGAGATCGGTGACGAAAAAGCCGAGGTAGAACAGCGCGCAGAAGGTCAGCGTGAACGAGAGCAGGGATTGGGTCTGGTCCTGCTTGTGCTTCAGGTAGGCGGCCTCCACCGGCGCACGCACGAACTCGGCGGTCAGTGAACTGATTTCCATGGTGTCTACTCCAACGCGGCCACGCCTACTGAACAGGACGACATTGTGCCAGTAATATGACCGGGAGGAAATCACAGATTCTCACCAAAGGTTAATTGCCGGAATGTCCAGGCGCCCTCCACGACCACTGCTTCCCTCCATCGGCCAAGCCAGCCGCATTTAACGCCTGCCGCATTGCGCCATCCCAAACCCCTCCGCCAGTGCAGGCGTACCTTGATGAGCGAAGGCGTGAATCCGATTGCAAGTCATTGTTTCTTAAAGATATTTCATTCCTTTTTGAAATAGCGATGAGGATATTGCAGCTTGAGCGCAACCGGGTGCCGTAGCTTGCGAGCCCGCGACGGTGGGCGTTCCGGCCGGACGCCCATGCCTTGTCCGGCCGTTATCAGACTCTGGAGATCGTCATGCTAGTACGCAACCGCATTTCCTTGTTCCTGCTGTCGCTTGCAATGGGCCTGGCCCAGGCCCACCCGTCCTATCCCGAATACCGGGTTACCATCGTCGGCCCACCCGACAGCACGCCCACCGACATCAACCAGGCCGGCGTAGTGGTCAGCAACGTACCGACCGGCATCACCACTTCGCGCGCCTACATCAGCCGCGGCACGGGTTACCGCGAAATCGTCATGCCGGACAGCACGTCCAATCGCGCCGTCGCCATCAACGACAAGGGCGTGGTGCTCGGCAACTGGACCGCCGCCAGCGGCGAGAACCGCGGCTTCACCTTCTATCGCGGTACGCGGCGCGACATCCCTCCCGTTCCCGCGCGCGCCGGCGTGTTCGTCGACATCAACAATGCGGGCTACATCCTGACCCTGGCCGGCCCGCCCCCTGGCGCCCCCACCGACATTTCCCCGTTCGCCTTCCTGCGCGCGCCGAACGGCAGCTTCCGGCCGATCGGCATCCTGCCCTATGAAAACGCCATCAATCAGGCCGAGGCACTCAACAACCGTAACCAGGTCACGGGCGAGTCCGGCACCTTCTTCCGTCCCGAGCTGCCGTTCAACGCTTACGTCTGGACCAACGGCGTCATCCGCGAGCTGCCGGACCTGGGCTATACGCCGAACTATGGCCTGGACATCAACGACCGCGGCCAGGTGTCGGGCTATGTCGCGATCGCCGAGTTCCGCCAGCAGCGGGCCGCGCTATGGAGCCATGGCCGCCTCACCCTGGTCGACACCCGCCCGGATAGCGCCATGCCTTTCAGCACCGGGGAGGCCCTCAACAATTATGGTCAGGTCGTCGGCAGCGCCAATGGCGGCATCGGCGCCTTCATCTACCGTGGCAGGCGCATGGAAAGCCTGCAGGCAAAGATCGATCCCACATCGGGCTGGGGCATTTCCTTCCCGCGCGCCATCAACGATGCGGGGCAGATCGCAGCCACCGGTTATCGCGCCGGGGTGGCGTATGCGGTGCGGCTCGACCCCATCCGTCCGCACCTGATGGCGCCGCCACCGCTGGACGAGGGTAGCGAGGCCGGTCCGCTGCTCGAGACGACGCCGGCGGCCGATGCGGCGCAGGCACAGGCGTCGGCGCAACCCGTGACGCAGTAACGCACGGGCGGCCGGGGCAAGCACGCGGCGCCGTGGCGACCTTGCTACGACCTTGTTGCAGCCTTGCGTTCTCCGGCTGCCCGCCGTGGCCCGCCGCTTCGTCGGCACCACGTCCGCCTGATGAACGTGTTGCATCCGCAAATGCGTGCCGTGGCCAGCCGGGAGCCGCGGCGCCCCCGTCGCGACGTACCCGGCTTCACTCATGGAGATTGTGATGAAACTAGCGTATCGCCTGTCCCTGTTCCTGCTGTCCCTCGCCGGCGCCGGCGCCCATGCCGGCCCGGTTCATCCCGAATACCGGGTCACCATCGTCGGCCCTGTCAACAGCGTGCCCTACGACATCAACAAGAGCGGCGTGGTCGTCGGCAGCTTTCCGGTCTCCGGCACCACCCACGCCTTCCTCAACCGCGGGCCGGGCTTCGTCGACCTGGGCACGTTCGGCGGCACGGACAGCCGCGCCGTCGCCATCAACGACAGGGGCCAGGTGCTCGGCAACTTCACCAGCGGCGGCGAGGGTCGCGGCTTCATCTATTATCGTGGCGGCGCACGCGACATCGGCACCCTTCCGGGCCGCTACAGCATCTACAGCGACATCAACAACGCCGGCTACATCACGGTGTACGGCGCCATCCGCGATTCGCTGGAGGGACCACGCGCCTTCCTGCGCTCGCCAGGCGGCACCCTCACCGATATCGGCACGCTGCCGTTCGAGAACCCCTACACCGAAGCCCTGGCACTGAACAACCGCAACCAGGTCACCGGCCACTCCTCGCCGCTCGTTTTCCCCGACCAGCCGCTGCGCGCGATCATCTGGAGCCGGGGCGTGCTGCGCGACCTGGGCGACCTCGGTTTCTCGCCCAACAGCGGCCAGGACATCAACGACCGCGGCCAGATCACCGGCTATATGTCGGTGCCGACCGGTTTTCGCGACCGCGTCGCCTTCATCTACAGCCACGGCCGCCTGATCGATATCGACGGCCGTCCGCCCACCGTCGAGCGCTACAGCATCGGCGAAGCCATCAACAATTACGGCCACGTCGTCGGCTCCAGCAACCACCTGTCCGGCTTCGTCTATCGCGGCAGGAAGATGCAGAGCCTGAACGCCCTGATCGACCCCAGGCTTGGCTGGGATATCGCCTTTCCCCGCGCCATCAACGACGCCGGCCAGATCGCAGCCCTTGCCTACCGCCGCGGGGTGCAATACGCCGTGCGCCTGGACCTGATCCGTCCACACCACCTGGCGGCACCGGACGTCGAGTCGGGTGACGAGGCCGATCCAGCCGCCAAGGCCGTCTCGCCTGATGCGGCCGCGGACGACACCAGGGCGGACGCCGCGGCACAAGCGCGCGAGCTGGTGCGTCCGCTGGCACAGTGAAGTCCTCCAGCAAGGGGCTGGCGCGGCGACGGAGCGGCGCCAGCCCCTTGCGATGCTAACGCCGGCACTAAGTACTCGACCAAAAATAAATGGGAATTTTGGCAAACAGAACCGGATGCGGTGCAAGACGGCGAGAGCGCCGCAGTGCGAGCACTGCAAGCGCGAGCCGACGCAGCAACGCGCCGGTTCTGGAAGCCAAAAACACATTTATTTTTGGGTGAGTACTTAGCGTCGCAGGCAGGCACCAGGCCTGAACTGCGCGCGATTGCCCGCGCGCGGGCTGGAACGTGCGCGGGCTTCGTGCCCGCGTTTCATGCCCGCACCAGCGAGTCGGCCCGCCACTGCAACACATCGCGACCGACTCATCCGGCGGTGGGAAGGCAGAGTCCTGCCCGACCGTCCGTCATCTACTTCAGGAGTCCGTATGCAAGCACCTTTACGCATTTCCCTGTTCCTGCTGTCGTTCAGCATGGCCGTGGCGCAGGCCGCCCCGGCCTATCCCGAATACCGGGTCACGGTGGTCGGCCCCGCCAACAGCAGGGCCGCCGACATCAACAGTGCCGGCGCCGTCGTCGGCACCTACCCGTACAGCGCCACCTCCTCGCACGCTTTCCTCAACCGTGGCAGCGGCCTGGTCGACCTGGGCGCGCCCGGCGGCAGGTCCAGCACGGCCGCCGCCATCAACGACAAGGGCGTGGTGCTCGGCAACTGGACAACGGCCGGCGGCGAGCAGCGCGGCTTCATCTACTACCGCGGCACACGGCGCGACATCGGCGTCATCCCGGGCAGGCGCACCACCTACACCGACATCAACAATGCCGGCTACATCACCGCCACTGGCGCCTCGCCCGACTTTCCGGACGGCGTGCGCAGCTACCTGCGCGCACCCGGCGGAGCATTGCGCGACATCGGCAACCTGCCCTTCCCGGAACCGACGCTCAACAACGCCCTGGCGCTCAACAACCGCAACCAGATCGCCGGCGAATCGGGCGAACTCACCTTCCCCGACCAGCCCCTGCGCGCCTTTAGCTGGACCCGCGGCACGATGCGTGACCTCGGCGACTTCGGCTCCGGCCCCAACGGCGGCCAGGCCATCAACGACCGCGGGCAGATCACCGGCTACATGTCGGTGCTGACGGGTTTCCGCAGCCGGGTCGCCTTCCTCTACAGCCATGGCCGCCTGATCAACATCGACGGCCGTCCCTCCACGGTCGAGGAAAGGTCGAGCACCGGTAACGGCATCAACAACTACGGCCACGTCGTCGGCGCCAGCGACCACCTGTCCGGATTCATCTACCGCGGCAGGACGATGCAGAGCCTGAATGCGCTGATCAATCCGAAACTGGGCTGGGATATCGCATCGCCGGAAGCGATCAATGACGCCGGGCAGATCGCGGCGACGGCCTACCGGGGTGGCGTGTCGTATGCGGTGCGGCTCGACCTGATTCGTCCGCATGGAATGGCGGCACCGGAGATTGACCTGAGCGAGGAGGCTGCCGCGCTCGAGTAAGGCGCTACTAGCCGCCGCTGATTCCACATCGAAGCGGCGGCGCGAGCCTTCGAAGCGTTCTGCCCTCCAAGCAAACAACACAATTCCTCAGGTCGCTTGAGCCCGCTCAACTGCATAACCGCACTTCGCCCTGCACTCTCCCACGCCTTGTATCGTTATCCGAGATCAAAGCCTGGTGGCGAACGCACATGACCGGCGAAATCATTCGGCCGGGAGATCCCACCAGTCACGTGGCAAAGTGTTAGAAGGCTCGCTCTTCGACATCTGCATGGGAAAACCGATCGCTTTCGTCGGTCACAAAGTCTTGTGTCCGAAGTGCAAAGGGGTTTTCCCGATTGTCGAAGGCGCGCCGACCACAACGTTCTACGGGAAAGGCGTCGCACTCGCGGGAATGAAAACGGCGTGCGGTGCCTCTCTCATTGCGACGCAGTTCACCGATATCGTGGAGTGTGGCGGAGGCGATGCCTCTGCAGCCAGCCAGTCGACGACCTCCAGTTTCTCCACTGCGCCGTCCTTCCAGCCCATGAAGAATGCGATAGCGCCTGCGGAAGCCAGCGCCGCGCACTTCGACGACAAGTTCGTTCTGCTCGATGACGATACTGGCGATCCTCTTTCGAATACCGAATATGCCATCCGCCGAGCGTCGGGTGAGATCGAGCATGGCACCACCGATGCACATGGCTGTACCCATCTGCTGGCCGCAACAGTCAACGCGGAACTTGTCGAGATATACGTCTAGGGCAGACTATGACCACTCAAACAATCACTTCGCCCTCGGGGCGTACCTTGGTTCGGCGTACGGAAAGGACAACCACGCCCAGGGAAAGCGCGGAAGGGAAGATTGTCCGAATCAAGCTGAAGCAATCGACGCGATTGGCAGAGAATGAAGCGTTCCTTGCTGATCGCAATGTCGCTGCCTTTATCAAGGCAATTGCTGTGGCGGAAGGGGGCGGCTACGACTTCAAATACGGCGCATTCAAAGGCAAACGAAACGATCCATGGCGTTTTTCCGATTATTCGACCCACCCTGGTCCCGGAATGGGTGGACGGACGACCGCTGCTGGCATGTATCAATTACGGTGGCGACTTGGCGTGAACACGGCGGAAAAATGGGACTGACAGATTTCTCACCTAAAACCCAAGACCTTATTGCCATCGAGTTGCTGCGCTCCGTCGGTGTCATCGAGAAGATCAAGGCAGGCGACATTGCAGGTTCCATGGGTGGTGCTGCCGCGAAATGGGCTGCGCTACCGATGGGGCCAGGACTAGCCAATCACAACCCGCCTCAACCGTTCGTATCTTACGAAGAGTTTTATCGAAACTATCAAGCTGCTGGAGGAACAGGACAATGACACCAAACTACCTGAAATTTTTGAACATCGCCGGCATAGTATTCCTTTTGTCGTCTCCGTTAATCGAAGCCAAAGCTGTCGGTAATTCTGGAACAGACAACGCAGCTGCCACACGTTCAGTCCCTTTGAAGGTTGGCGTGCCGCTCCTTCAAGCACGCGCACGCATTCTGAAATCAGGACGGAAACCTGTTCCAATGCATCAAACGGATGGTTATGAGTATGACGGCACGGAGAAACAACTAGTTCAACGACACATAGTTGAAGTCGAGTTCTGTACCCTGGATGCAGGAGTCCTCTGCACGTTTTACTACATCAAAAATGCAACGGGCCTTCGCGTCGAAACAATAGGAGAAAAAGTTTCTTACATGACAGTAGTGCAGTGGACAAACGAATGTCCGAAATCGTTTCAATAGAGTAAAAGGATGCGGATTCTGGACAGTACGGCTACAGACAATGGACAGGAAAGCCGTCGAAGGATACATGCCTCAGGCCGACGTCAATATTGTAGCAAGACAGAATTTGCAACAAGGAAACAAGCGACAGAGTGATGCGTCTGTGGACGCGGCCACGCAGGCCAACTCGACGTCGCCGTCGACCTTGTTGGTACTGATGGAAATTTTGGTAGGCCTCCCCGGAGTCGAACCGGGCACCAACGGATTATGAGTCCGCTGCTCTAACCAGGCATGAGCTAGAGGCCCAGAAATCGGGACAGTGGCAAGAAGTGATCTCGCCACCCGCTCGCACGGCGCGGTACCGTGAAGCAGAGTGGCGAGAGGATATTGCTTTTACAGTAGCGCCGTCAAGCACTTGCTAAACTCAGCCGCCGACCTCAGCCACTGAGGCAAGCACCTGAGCCGACGACCGGCAGCAGCCAACAATCAGCTGCTCCCCTCCAGGAAGCTCTTCAGCTTGTCCGAACGCGACGGATGACGCAATTTACGCAGTGCCTTCGCTTCGATCTGGCGAATCCGCTCGCGGGTGACGTCGAACTGCTTGCCCACCTCTTCCAGCGTGTGGTCGGTCGACATCTCGATGCCGAAGCGCATGCGCAGCACCTTCGCTTCGCGCGGGGTCAGCGAGTCCAGCACGTCCTTCACAACGCCACGCATCGAGGCATGCAGGGCCGCGTCCGACGGTGCCAGCGTGTTGTTGTCCTCGATGAAGTCGCCCAAGTGCGAATCGTCGTCATCGCCGATCGGCGTTTCCATCGAAATCGGCTCTTTCGCGATCTTCATGATCTTCCGGATTTTGTCTTCCGGCATTTCCATCTTGATCGCGAGCGTGGCTGGATCGGGCTCGGCACCGGTTTCCTGCAAGATTTGGCGCGAGATGCGGTTCATCTTGTTGATGGTCTCGATCATGTGCACCGGAATACGGATGGTGCGCGCCTGGTCGGCGATCGAGCGGGTGATGGCCTGGCGGATCCACCACGTCGCATAGGTCGAAAATTTATAGCCGCGGCGGTATTCGAACTTGTCCACGGCCTTCATCAGGCCAATGTTGCCTTCCTGGATCAGGTCAAGGAACTGTAGGCCGCGATTCGTGTACTTTTTCGCGATCGAGATCACCAGGCGCAGGTTGGCCTCGGTCATTTCGCGCTTGGCCTTGCGGGCCTTCATTTCACCGGCCGCCATCTGGCGGTTGATGTTGCGCAGGTCCGGCAGCGGCAGCACGACGCGCGACTGCAGGTCGATCAGACGTTGCTGCAGTTCCTTGATCGTCGGGATGTTGCGTCCCAGGATGGCGCTGTAGGCATGGCCGGCGTTGACTTCGCCGTCGACCCATTCCAGGTTCGTTTCGTTGCCCGGGAAGACCTTGATGAAGTGGGCGCGCGGCATGCCGCAGCGGTTCACGGCCACATCCAGGATCTGCTTCTCGATGTGGCGCACCTCGTCGACCTGGCCGCGCAGCGTGTCGCACAGCTTTTCGACGACTTTTGCCGTGAAGCGAATGCCCAGCAGCTCGTTCGAGATGGCTTCCTGCGCCTTGACATAGGCTTTCGAGTTGTAACCGTCCTTCTCGTAGGCCTTGCGCATCTTGTCGAACTGCTGTTCGATGGTGCCGAATTTTTCCAGGGCCGAGGCTTTCAGGGCCTCGAGCTGCTCGGCCGAGTAGCCGGCGGCGCCGGTGCTGGCGGCGGCTTCTTCTTCCTCGCCCTCTTCCTCGTCCCCGGCCTCCTCTTCCTCGTCCTCATCGCTGTCGGCATTCGATGGGCCGATGGCCGAGGGCGAGGTTTCTTCCGAGGCTTCGGCGTCGACCATGCCGTCGACGATCTCGTCGATCTTGATTTCGTCGGCTTCGATGCGCTGGGCAGCCGAGATGATTTCGGCGATCGTGACTGGGCAGGCGGAAATTGCCTGGATCATGTCGCGCAGGCCGTCTTCGATGCGTTTCGCGATTTCGATTTCGCCTTCGCGTGTCAGCAGCTCGACCGAGCCCATTTCGCGCATGTACATGCGGACCGGGTCGGTGGTGCGGCCGAAGTCGGAATCGACGGTGGAGAGCGCGGCCTCGGCGGCGGCCTCGGCTTCGTCGTCGCTGGTGACGGTGGCAACGTTATCGGACAGCAGCAGCGTTTCGGCATCGGGCGCGTGTTCGTACACGGCAATGCCCATGTCGTTGAAGGTGCCGATGATGCCTTCGATCGCTTCCGGGTCGACGATGTTGTCGGGCAGGTGGTCGTTGATTTCCGCGTAGGTCAGGAAACCGCGTTCCTTGCCGTTCTTGATCAGCGTCTTGAGCTTCTGGCGGCGCAGCTCGATTTCTTCTTCGCTCGCTTCGGTGTCGGACGCGAAGGCGTCTTTCAGCAGGGCTTTTTCTTTCGCCTTGCGGTCCTTCGCCTTGGCCTTGTCGACGGCTTTCAGTTCAGCACGTTCGACGGCATTCAGCGCGGCGACTTCGTCGTTCTCGGGCGTGAATTCCTTTGGCTTGCGCCCGCGCCGCCCCGGCACTTTCACGGATGGCAGCACGTAGCCCGACGTATCGATGGCGGCCAGTGCGGCGGCATCGGTGGTCTGGCTGACGACAGGCGCGGCGCCGGTACGAACGTCCGCCTTGTCTTGCGCATTGTCCGCCTTGGCGGACGTTCTGGTGGGTTTGGCAGCCACTTGGGGTTCGGGTTTCTTGGTTGGCACAGGCGCTTTCGATGTCACAACGGCTAACTTTACGGTGGTTAAAGATAAAGTTTTGTTAACTTACATCACCCTGCTAACAGCGTACAACACTGCTCCGCTAACTGAAACTCCACGCCGCTTTTGACACGAAAATCGTTTCAAAGGTTGCAATAGTTAGCGTTTTATTATAGCACGCACCCCTCTTTTTCCAAGTTGCACAAATCCTAACTGCTGCCTTCGCAACACGTGCTCAGCGGGGGCTCCGGGCAGCGGCTTGCTCGCTCTCCAAGAGCTGCTGCTGGGCTACGATTTCACGATAGCGAGTACTCACCTGATCTGGGGTCAGTCCCTTGGAAAACAACTGGTTCAACTCCTGTTTCAAGGCGTCGATCTTGATCTCCCTCACAGCGCATGCCAGGAAGACCCGGTTCGCGTCCGGATCCGATTCCGGCTCGGAGGCGATCTCGGCGATGATACGGTCGTAGTGGTTGCTGCCCTCTTTCAGCTGTTCCGACAGCGCCGCGAAGTTGCCGTATTCCCCCAGGGCTTGGGCAACGGCTACCAGGTAACGCAGGGAGTCGCTCGACTCCTGGCCGAAATGGTCGAAGGCCTGCAAGTCGGACTCGTCGAGCGTCAGCGACAGGGCCGGATGCGCCACCAGGATGCGCACGATCTGCAATTCCAATCCGACCGGCTGCGGCCTGCCCTGGCGCGGCGGCGCCTTTTTCGCGACCGACACCGGTTTCGACAGTTCGAACAGGCCCTCGATCTCGGCCGGCGTCGATTCCGTCAGGCTGGCCAGGCCGCGCACGATCTGCAGGCGCAGCGCCGAGGGCGTCATGGCCTGCAGCAGGGGTTTGGCGTCGTACTGGGTGGCGGCGCGCCCTTCCGGCGTCGACAAATCGTGTTCGCCCGTCACTTCACGCAGCAGGAACTGCGACAGCGGCATGGCGTCGTTGATTTCCTGGGCGAAGGCATCTGCGCCGAATTCACGCACGAAGCTGTCCGGGTCGTGCTTTTCGGGCAGGAACAGGAACTGGATGGTCTTGTTGTCGCTTACCTGCGGCAAACACGCTTCCAGCGCACGGCGCGCGGCGCGGCGGCCGGCTTTATCTCCGTCGAAACTGAAGATGACGTTGTCGGTCTGGCGCAGCAACTTTTGCACGTGCGTACTGGTGCAGGCGGTGCCGAGCGTCGCTACCGCTTGCGGGAAGCCGAGCTGGGCCAGTGCGACGACGTCCATGTAGCCTTCCGTCACCAGCACATAGCCGGCGTCGCGGATGGCTTGCCTCGCCTCGAACAGGCCGTACAGTTCCAGGCCTTTCTGGAACAGCGGGGTTTCCGGCGAATTCAGGTATTTCGGTTCGCCACTATCGAGCACGCGGCCGCCGAAGCCGATCACCTGCCCTTTGGTGTTGCGAATCGGGAACATGACGCGCTCGCGGAAGCGGTCGTAGCGTTTCTTGTTGCCGCCATCTTCATCGACCTTGTCGATCACCAGGCCCGATTCGACCAGCGCCAGGGCATCGTAGTCGGGGAAGACCGAGCGCAGGTTGTCCCATCCGGAAGGCGCGTAGCCCATGCCGAAACGGGCAGCGACTTCGCCGGTCAAGCCGCGGTTCTTCAGATAGGCGATGGCATTCGGCGCGGTTTTCAGTTGCGCACGGTAATAGTCGCAGGCTTGCGTCAGCGCATCGGACAGGGCCAGCGTTTGCGCCTGCTGGGCGGCGCGCTGCATCGGGGGAATCTTGTCGTCGTTGTCGGGCACGACCATGCCGACGCCCTGGGCCAGGTCTTTCACCGCATCGATGAAACCCATGCCCGAGTATTCGATCAGGAAGCCGATCGAGGTGCCATGGGCACCGCAACCGAAGCAGTGATAGAACTGTTTGGTGGGGCTGACGGTAAAGCTGGGGGATTTTTCGCTGTGAAAAGGACACAGCCCCATGTAATTGGCGCCGCCCTTTTTCAGCTGCACATAACGCCCGACCACGTCGACGATGTCGACGCGGTTGAGCAGGTCGGTAATGAAGGATTGCGGGATCACGTGGGTTTATACCGTTTCGAATCAAACCCCATGGCAGCATTGCATCGCCGTAGAGCGCCTAACAAAACCGCCATAGCCGCGTTGCGGCTCCTGGCCGTACAAATGTACTGTCGTCGTCGCCGCGGCGCTTGGCTTCGCCTCGCCCTGAAGGCCCCACCTTCAGGGTCTCTGACAGTTTTGTTAGACGCTCTTGGGGGCGATGCGCCATTCCCTGAAGTTTGCCGGACGCCAAAGAAAGTCAGACTATACCGCAGGGCTTGCTACAAGTTGATTTGCAACAAGCACGGGCCTCAAGAGCCCGTTTGTGTTGCATCAGGCGCCAGAGAGCGCCTTCTTGACCAGCGTCGACACGACCGTCATGTCGGCACGGCCAGCCAGTTTCGGCTTGACGATGCCCATGACCTTGCCCATGTCCTGCGGACCGGCCGCGCCCGATGCTGCGACGGCGGCAGCGACTTCCGCGGCGATTTCTTCTTCCGACAGGCCGGCGGGCATGTAGGTCACCAGCACTTCGAGCTCGGCCTTTTCGATGTCGGCCAGGTCCTGGCGATTGCCCGCTTCGAACTGGGTGATCGAGTCCTTGCGCTGCTTGATCATCTTTTCGACGATGGCGACGGTTTGCTGGTCGTTGACTTCGATCTGCTCGTCGACTTCCTTGCGCTTGATTTCAGCGAGGATCAGGCGGATGGTGGCCAGCTTGCCGGCTTCCTTGGCGCGCATCGCCGCCTTCATGTCGTTGGTGATTTGTTCTTTCAGGCTCATGGCATCCTCGAAATGGATCGTGCAAACAGGGGTACAAACAACAAAACCCGCCGGGGTAGCAACCAGGGCGGGTTCCAGAGACTACAGCAGTGGCCAGGACAGGTCCGGGACAAGGCGCCTCAAACAGGGGGCGTCACCGGATCGTGGCCGGCTGAACAGTCTTAGTACAGTTTCTTCGGCAGTTGCTGGCTGCGGATGCGCTTGTAGTGACGCTTCACGGCAGCTGCCAGCTTGCGCTTGCGCTCTGCGGTTGGCTTTTCGTAGAACTCGCGAGCGCGCAGTTCGGTCAGCAGACCGGTTTTTTCGATGGTGCGCTTGAAGCGACGCATTGCGACTTCGAACGGCTCGTTTTCTTTAAGGCGGATAGTGGTCATGTAAAAATGAAACCGTTGGATTTGGGAAGAACGAAATTCTAGCAGCTTTTGGCAAGCAGTGGAAGAGTTTACCGAAATGTGCCGGAATTGCTACATGGGTATTGGAGGGGTTTTTATTGCCGAGTGGCACGATGGCGACCGCATGTGCCGCGGCGTGGGCTCGGGGCGCCCACCCTACGAAAACCGCTGCGGACTTTGGCCTGAAAAATGGTTACACGCTCTGCCCCGCCACGAAGCCGGAGGCCCAGGCCCACTGGAAGTTGTAGCCGCCCAGCCAGCCGGTGACGTCCACCGTCTCGCCGATGAAGTACAGGCCCGGAACATCCTTGGCCATCATGGTCTGTTGCGACAGCGCGCGCGTGTCGACGCCGCCGAGCGTCACTTCGGCCTTGCGGTAGCCTTCGGAGCCGGTCGGGACGATGGCCCAGCGGTTGATGGCGTCGCCCAGCTTGCGCAGCTTGGCGTCGGGCATGTCGGCCAGGCGCGCGACGGTCCTCAGACGGTGCCGCCGAGCTTGCGGATGAAGGTAGCGAGATTGAGCTTGAAGCCGGCGCCGACGGCCTGGAAGCGCCATTCGCCATCCCTGCGGTACAGCGAGCCGAACTGCAGCGCGGTCTTGTCCGAATAGTCCGCGTCCAGGTCGTACTCGGCGATTACTTCACCGGTGTCGTCGTTGTACACCTTGATATAGGCGTCGTTGACGGCGCCGAAGGTCTGCCGGCGGGCCTCGGCCTCGTGGATGGTGACCACGATCGGCATTTCCACCACGGCCGGGTCGACCCTGGCCAGGTCGACCGTGATGACTTCGTCGTCGCCATCCTTGTCGCCGGTGCGGTTGTCGCCCGAGTGCACGACGGCGCCATCGGGCGAGGTCGTGTGGTTGTAGTAGACGAAATGGGCGTTGCTGAGCATGACCGGATCGTCGTTCGCGTTTTTCCCGCACAGGAACACCGACGAATCGAGGTCGAAGGCCTGGCCGGCGGTTGCGTTGACCTTCCAGCCGAGGCCGATGCGAACACGTTTCAAGCCCGGGGCGGTTTTTTCGAGGTTGATGCGGTGGCCGGTTTCGAGCGTCGTCGCCATGGACTTTCCTTGAATGGTAAAAATACTATTTTCGCCCGAATGGCCACCCTCGGCAATGGGTGGCCCCGGGAATCAGGTGCCCGACGGCGAGAACCGTTCGATCAGTTCGCGTTCCAGTGCCTGCAGCTTCGGCAGTTCGTCGCGGCGGCGCTGCTGGCCTTCGTTCGAAATCTGCTCGAGCTTGTCGAAAGCGGTAATCAGCTGGGTCTGCACGTGCTGGGCCGTTTCCAGGCTGACCAGGGAACGCTGCTTGGCGCGGGCGACAGTCTCGGTGTTTTCCAGCAGCATGTCGGCCTGGGCGCGGAAGGCGGCGTCGGTGGCGTCGTAGGCGGCGTTGGCGACGGCCGCGCTCTGCTTGGCTTCCAGTTGCAGCAGATAGAGCGAGAACACGTTGCGCCAGGCCGGGATCGACACGTTGACGATGTCGGTGAAGGTGTCGGTCAGGGCACGGGCATTGTCCTGCGACAGGCGGATCTGCGGCACCATCTGCGTGGCCATCAGCATGGCGCGCTTGAGGTCGTCGATGCGCTTTTCCAGGCGCTCGAGACGACGCTTGAGTTCGGTCGCCTGCTGCGCCTCGAAGGCGTTCGCCGCCGCCCCCTGCTGCGCAAGCGCCTGGCGCAGCCGCTCGGCCCAGGCTTCGCCCTTCTTCACGTCGGCATCCAGGCCCTGGTAGTAGATTTCCAGGCCCTTGTACATCTCGTCGAAGTCCTGGATGCGCGAGCGGTGCAGGTTGGCATGGCGCGTCATCTCGGCCACCAGCGTATCCATGCGCGACTCGACGACCTGGTACTGCGACAGCATCTTCTCCTTCACCGAGCCGAACATGTTCGTCACGCGCGACAGCAGGCCGCCCGAGCGCAGCTTGGCCGGGTCCAGTCCCTTCGAAGTGGCAATCAGTTCGTTCAGCTGCGTGCCGAACACATCCGCATCGGAGGCGCGCACGGTGCCGAGCAGCTTGGCCGATACCTTGGCCACGCCGGGGCCGGCCGAGCCGCCCAGGGTCTCGATGGCCTTGTCGTCGATGCCGGAGATATCGACACGCACCTGCGGCGCTACTTGCGGCGCC